>CAVTLG010000015.1:0-304902 GCA_963735495.1 uncultured Chloroflexia bacterium | reverse complement strand
GGTCTACTCTAATGACGGCACGTTCGAAGACGTCACGCTAAGGCCGGGCTGGACGTGAAAGGCTGGGCACTCAACGCCACGTGGCTGGACTACGACCGCGACGGCTGCGTCGACCTCTTTATCGGCCGCTACGTCAAGTTCGACCCGCAGTACCGCTCCTACTACGCCGCCGACAACTACCCCGGGCCGCTCGATTACGCGGGCGACACGAACCTCCTGTATCACAACACCTGTAACGGATCGTTCGTCGATGTCAGCGAGAAGTCCGGCATCGCGGCATTTACGGGCCGCGCCATGGGCGTGACCGCCGCCGATTTCGACGGCGACGGCTATCCCGATATCTACGTGGCCAACGACAAGACCGAGAATTTCCTGTTCCACAACAAGCGCGACGGCACCTTCGAGGAAATCGCCACCGACGCCAACGCCGCGTTCGGGCAGAATGGCGAATCGACGTCCGCCATGGGGCCGATCTTCGTGGACCTCGAGAATCGCGGCGCCGCGGACCTCTGGGTGACCGATTCGAAGTACAACCGGCTGCTCCGAAACGCGGGCTCGCAGCAATTCTCCGATATCACCCAGCAGGCGGGCATCGCGCAACTGACCGCGCAGTATGCGAGTTGGGGCAGCGGCGCGTACGATTTCGACAACGACGGCTGGCGCGATCTCTTCATCTTCCACGGTGGCCTGATTCACCTGGTGCCGCAGGAGCATTCGCTCTTCCGCAATCTGGCGAACGGGAAATTCGAGGACGTCTCGGCTGCCGCCGGCCCGTTCTTTCGAGACGAAGAGCGTGGGCCGCGGCGCCTGCTTCGCCGATTACGACACCGACGGCAGGGTGGACGCCTTCCTGGTGAATCTGGGCGCCGCCGGGCAGTTGCTGCACAACACCAGCAAGGGCTCGAATCACTGGATCAAGGTCCGTCTGGTCGGCGTGAAGAGCAATCGCGACGGCATCGGCGCCGATCGTCGAGGTGACCGCCGGCGGCAGCAAGCAGCGGGCCGAACGGGTCGCGGCTTCGGGGTACCTGAGTCAGGACGATTGGCGGCTGCACTTCGGCCTCGGCGCAGCGCGCGCGCCGAACGCATCGCCGTCACCTGGCCGAGCGGCATCCGGCAAATCGTGGAGAACGTGGCCGCCGATCAGGTGGTGACGATTCAGGAGAAGCAATGAGGCGGTCTCGCGATCGTCGCGCCTGCTCTTCGCGGCGCTCGCCTTTGCCGACGGCACCGCCGGCAAATCGCCTCGCTATCCCGACCCCGACGATCTCGCCATTTCCGCCGATGGCTCGCGCCTCTATGTAGTCTGCGGGGGAACGGACGAACTGGCGGTGGTCGATCGCGCGCGCAAAGTGGTGATCGCCCGCGTGCCGGTAGGCCGCCTGCCGCGCGGCATCGCGATCAGCCCCGATGGATCGCGCCTCTACGTTGCGAATTCCTGGTCGGACAACATCAGCGAGATCGACTCCGCCGCTCTGCGCGTGGTGCGCACCCTGCCCGCCGGGTTCGAGCCGACCGGTGTGGCCGTCGACCGCCGCGGCGAGTTTTTGTACGCCGCTAACCGCCTCGGCGGCGACGTCTCGGTGATCGATCTCCGCGACTGCCAGCGACGTTCGCCGGCTGGTGGCAGGCCGCGGCGCCAGTTGGATGGCCGCGGCGGGCGATCGCGTCTACGTCACCCACATCTACCCCAACGCCGGGAAATTCCGCACGCAGCCGGAATCGGAAATCACCGCCATCGATACCGTTTCGCGCAACGTGTTCGACCCGCCTGCCCCTGCACAACGTGGCCGGAGAGTTCCACGTCGCACTCTCCCGGGATGGGCGGTTGGGAATCGCCGCGCAAATGCGTCCCAAGAATCTGATTCCGCTGGCGCACGTGGAACACGGCTGGGTCTTCGGCAATTCGCTCTCGGTCTTCGGCGAGGCGATCGGCGGCGCGGTGCAGCTTCCGCTCGACGCCATCGAGGACTTACTTCTCGCTGCCGTTCGCTGTGGCGATCGCGCCCGACCAATCGAAGGCGTACGTGTCGACATCGGGCTCGAACGAAGTCGCCATCCTCGATCTGCACAAACTGGTCGCCGCCGCCAAATCGCCGGACGCCGCTCGACTGGCCAACGACCTGTCGGCCGCCGCGCGCTACGTGATGGCGCGCATTCCGGTGGGCCGCAACCCGCGCAGCATCGTGCTCTCTCCCGACGGCGGGACGCTCTACGTGGCCAATCGGCTCGACGACTCCATCTCCGTGATCGACACCGCGCGCGGCATCGTGACCGGTACGATTTCGCTCGGCGGACGCGGCGGAGTTGACGCCCCAGCGGCGCGGCGAGCGCCTGTTCTACTCCTCCCGCTTCGCCTTCGGCAATCAGTTCGGCTGCGCCAATTGCCATCTCGACGCCACCATCGACGGCCTCTCGTGGGATCTCGAGCCGGACGGCTTCGGCGTGGACATCGTCGACAACCGCTCGCTCGAAGACATCTCCGAGACCGCGCCCTTCAAATGGAACGGCGGCAATCCCAATCTCGAAACGGAATGCGGCGTCCGCACGGAGACCTTCTTCTTCCGGTCGGAGGGATTTCGCGGCGCGGATATCGAGGACCTGGTAGCTTCGTCGAAGCGATTCCCCTGCGCCCCAATCGCTACCGCCTGCCGGATGGCCAACTGACGCCGGCGCAGGAACGCGGCAAGGCAATTTTCGAACGCACGACGCGCAAGGACGGAAGTCCGATACCGGCCGGCGATCAGTGCTTCGTGTGCCACTCCGGCCGGCACTATACCAGCGGCGCGATGTCGGACGTGGGCACCGGCAAGCCGACCGACCGCTCGCCGCTGCTCGACGTTCCGCATCTCACGAACATCGCGTATAGCGCGCCGTACCTGCATGACGGGTCGGCGCGCAGCCTGGAAGAAATCTGGACCGTGTTCAATCCCAACGACAAACACGGTGTGACCAACGATCTGACCAAAGATGAGCTGAACGACCTGATCGAGTACTTGAAAACGCTATGAAAACGACGACTCTCTGCGTTCTGCTCGTGCGCCGCCTCCGGACTGCTGGCGGAAGATCTGCCGCGCTTTCGCTGGGAGAACTTCACCACCGCCGACGGGCTGCCCAACAATCACGTGTACAGCGTCTGCGTGGACGGCGACAAGGTCTGGGCGGGCACCGACAACGGGCTGGCGCTCTACGAAAACGGCAAGTGGAAAGTGTTCACCACCGCCGATGGCCTGGCGCATCGCGCGGTGCTTTCGCTGACGCTCGACAAGCAGACCCACACGCTGTGGGCCTCCACCATGGGAGGTCTGAGCCGCTACTCCGCCGGCCGCATCGACACTCTGACGCAGCTCAATAGCGGCTTGCCCAACGACGTGGTGTACGGCACCGCCGTACAGGGCGACTACGTGTGGGTCGCCACCGCGGCGGGCGCCGGGCGCCTCAATACTGCGCACCGGCGAGTGGAACCTGTACAACGAGCGCAATACCCCGATGTACGAGATCTGGACGTACGCCGTCTCCGCCGCGCCCGACAAGGTCTACTACGCCGTGTGGGGCGGCGGCATCCTCGAGTACGACGTGAAGACGGACCACTGGAAAGACTACAACGATCCCGACGGCGAAACCGAAATCGTGCTGTACAAAGACCAGGGCCTGATCCACGAGATCACCACCTCGGTGAGCTACGTCGAACGGAATTCTGTGGGCTGGAACGTACTTCGGAGCAGCCGCTACGACGGCCGGAACTGGCGCAATTTCCTCGATAAGGACAGCGGCCTGCCGAGCAATTTTCTCAATCAGGTGAAAAGCGTCGATGGCACGCGCACCTGGTTCTCGACCGACAAAGGGCTGGCTTATTTCGACGGCGAGCGCTGGGCCGTCTAGCGTCCGGCGCTCGACACGCACACGCCCGAGATGTTGGTGCGCGATGCGCAGGGTGTAGGTTTCCAAGGTCGCGGTGGATACCGCGCCGGCTCACCACTACATGTTTGGAGTTGATTTTCAGGGCGACGACATCTGGGTGGCCACGGCCAAAGGCGTGAGCCATGGGATTCGCATGAAGACGAAAGGACAATCGGAATGACTATCACGGATGTTTTGGAACAGCTCGGCAGCGTGCAGCAGGTTGCGAAGAAGGCGATCTGCGCGCCGCGCGCCCTCAACGAAGCGCCTGATCTACGGCAGTTCGTTTTCGCGCGGCTTGCGCATCGACCTGAATGGTGTGAGCATCCTGCTCATCTCCGGCACGGCCAGCATCGACGACAAGGGCCGCACGCGTTCACGTGGGCGATTTCCGCGCGCAGTGCCGCCGGACCTACGAGAACATCACCGCGCTGCTGGCAGCCGAAGGCGCCACGTGGAAGGACATCGTGCGCACCACCTGCTACCTCCGCGATATCGAGCGCGACTACGCCGCGTTCAACGAAGAGCGGACGGCGTTCTTCGGCGAGCAGGGTCTCGATCCGCTGCCGGCGTCGACAGGCATTCAGGCGATCCTCTGCCGGCCCGACCTGTTGGTCGAAATGGAAGCCATTGCCATGTTCATCCCCTCGAAGGAGGAGTAATGCCGCACGCGTTCCGTATCTCTGACGGCGGTGGTGCTGACCGCCGCCGGCGCCATGGCGCAGACCTGTTCGTGCGGGGCCAATCCGCCCTCGCCGCCACGTTCCCGCACGAACGCGCCCTACGCCAACGAGCCCGAGGACCTACGGCCGTTCTCCAAATTCACCCAGCCGTACTACGAACTCTACACCAAGACGACGGAGTACAACGGGGCCGCGTCGGACGTCGACCATCGTGCCGGCGTCGGAGGTGAGCGAGGTCGCCATCGGCTTCCTGGGCCCCATCGAAAATCACAAAGATCTGGCGCTGGGCGTGGCGATGCACCGCGGCGCCGAACTGGCGATCGACGAGGCCAACGCGCGCGGCGGGTATGGCGGCAAACCGTTCATGCTGAAACTCCACAACGACGCAGCCACCTGGGGCGCGTCGAGCAACGAGATCGTGAAGATGGTTTACGACGACAAGGTCTGGGCGATGCTCGGGTCGATCAGCGGCGATTCCACCCATATCGCACTGCGCGTCTCTTTGCGGGCCGAACTGCCCATCGTCAACAGCGCTGCCACCGACCCCACCATTCCCGAGACCATCATTCCCTGGATTCTCACCTCGATTCAGGACGACCGCGTGCAGTGCTACACCCTCGCCCGCCGCATCTACAGCGATCTCGGGTTGAAGCGGATCGCGCTGCTGCGCGTCAACGAACGGTACGGCCGCTTCGGAGTCGTCAAGTTTCGCGACGCGTCGCGGCGTCTCGGCCATCCGGTAGTGATCGAGCAGAAATACGCTGCCGCTCGACACGACTTTCACGCGCCAACTGCAGGTGATCAACGATTCGCGGGTGGATGGCATCGTGATCTGGGGCGATGCGGCGGCAGCCGGCACCATCCTCAAAGAGATGCGCCAGATGGGCATGAAGCAGCCGGTGTTCGGCAGCTTCCGCGTGCTGGGCGACGATCTGTTCCGCAACGCCGGCGCGAGCGCCGAAGGGTCTGGAGATCGTCTATCCTTTCGATCCCACGCGTGACGATCCCAAGTGGGTCGATTTCCAAAAGCGCTTCGAGAAAGCGTTACAGCGCCAAGCCGACGCCTTCTCCGCGCTGGGCTTCGACACGATGAATATCCTGCTCGATTCCATCTGTCGCGCCGGCTTGAATCGCGGCAAGATTCGCGATGCGCTGTACTCGATGGAAAGCTATCGCGGTGTCACCGGCGAGATGACATTCGACCCGAATGCCAAGAACGTCGCGCCCATGTATCTCGGGAAAGTGAAGGATGGCAAGGTCGCCTTCCGCCGCTACACCATGGAGAAAGCGTACGCCACGGTCGGTGAAAACGGAGTGCACTACGCGGGTGCCGGAGATCGCGGACGCCGTTGGCCCCGATCTGCGTATCGGCATCTTTGGACCGGGGGCGGACACGCTGGCCTCCCGCATTCACGTCGACGGATACCGCGTGGTGGGCATCAATTCGGACGTTCCCTGGGGGCAGGCCTCCACGGAACTGGTCAAGCTCGTCTACGATCCCGGCGTGATCGGAATCGTGGCGGTGGGCCGCGAACCGTCCCATCTGGCGGAGCAGATCGCGGTCAAGACTTTCATCCCGGTGGTGGCGATCTCATCGGACCAGGCACTGACTTCCACGAACATTCCGTGGATCTTTCGCGTCGACCCGAGTACGCCGGTGGAAGATGCACTGCGTTGCCTGACAGGCGCTGCCGAACGCGCCGGCCCCGAACCGTCTCCGCATCCGCGACGCTCTCGCTTCCGGCCAACCCGTGGGCGGCAAGTACGCCTTCGCCTCCAAGGGCGAGTTGAAGTAAAGATGCGCTACTTCTCTGCCGCGGCGATCCTGGCCTGCCTGCTGCTCCCGCCTTCGCCGTTGACAGCGCAGGCGCCATCGAATTCAGTCGACTATCCGAGCGACCATTCGCTCTTTCCGCCCGATCTCACGCCGCCCACCTTCCTCTGGCGCGACAGTTCCGCCGGACGCCAAGACGTGGCGCATTCGCATCGTGTTTCGCCGACGGCCCGCCGATTCAGCTCACTCCACCGGTCCGTTGATGCGCGTGGCGGAAGAGGATGACAGTTACGGCGGCTACGTCAAGCCGTACCCTCACCTCCGAGCAGGCGGCTTCGCACACCTGGACGCCCGACGTGCGCTCTGGTCAACCATTAAGTCGCGGTCGACGCTCTCGGACGGCGACTGTTCGAATTCACCGGCATCTCCAGCGACGACGCTCCCGTTTCACGCGGTCAGGTAGTCATCCAAACTCCACCGATCCGGTCGGCGCGCCGATCCTCTATCGCGACGTGCCGCTGCTGCCCGCCATGCCGCAGGGCGAGCACGGCATCATCAAGCCGCTTCCCGATTCCCTGCTGCCCTACGTGAAGTGGCGCCTGCGGTACCTGGACGAGATCGGGAGCAAGATCGTGATGTCCGATCTTCCCACCTGCGCCAATTGCCACTCCGCCTCGCGCGACGGCAAGGTGCTGGGGTTGGATGTCGACGGGCCGAGCAATAACAAGGCGCTCTACAGCCTGATGCCGCTGAAACCGGTGAGCTCCATGAATAAGGAGTCCATCGTGCAATGGAGCCGTTTCACTGAAGGCTCGGCGCAGCGATTCGGGTTCATGTCGCAGGTCTCGCCCGACGGCAAGTACGTGGTGACCTCCGTGGAAGTGCCGGGCGCTCGCAGCCAGCGATCTCGGCGACCGCCTCTTTCAAGCCAACTTCCCGGAGTACAGCTTCGTCCAGGTCTTCTATCCCACTCGCGGCGTCCTGGCCTGGTACAGCCGCGAAAGCGGCAAGCTGCAACCGCTACCCGGGGCCGACGATCCGCGCTACGTGCAAGCCTGCGCCTTCTGGAGTCCCGACGGCAGCTATCTGGTCTACTCGCGAGCGGAAGCGCGCGATCCCTATCCCCCCGGCCAACCCGCCGCCCGCTACGCCAACGACCCCAACGAGCCGCAGATTCAATACGACCTCTACCGCATCCCGTTTCGCGACGGACAGGGCGGCAAGCCGGAGCCAATCCTGGGCGCTTCGCAGAACGGTAAGAGCAATAACTTCCCCAAGGTCTCGCCCGACGGCAAGTGGATCGTATTCGTCCAGAACAAGAACGGCCTCCTCATGCGGCCGGATAGCGAGCTATATATCGTGCCGGCGCAGGGTGGCGTCGCGCGGCGTCTCAATGCCAACCAGAAGGTGATGAACTCCTGGCACAGCTTCTCGCCGAACGGCCGCTGGCTGGTGTTCTCCTCGAAGGGCCGCTCCTTCTATACACAGCTCTACCTCACCCACATCGACGAAAACGGCAACGACAGCCCCGCCATCCTGATCGACAACACCACCGCGAGCAATCGCGCCGCCAATATCCCGGAATTTCTCAACATTCCCAAGGGCGGGCTGGAGCGCATCGAAACTCCCGCCACCGACTTCTACCGGCTCTACAACACTGCCATCGACCAGATGAAGCAAAACCGCTTCCCGGATGCCGTCGCGACGTGGCGTCAGGCACTGGCGCTCGATTCCGACGACGCCCGCGCGCACTACAACCTCGGGTACGCGCTCTCCGAGACGGCGACGTGAACTCGGCGGTCGCAGAATACCGCCGTTCCGTCGAACTGGACGCCGGCCAGCCGGTGGTCTTCGCCAACCTGGCGCTCGCCCTCGCCCAAGCCGGCGATATGGCCGGCGCGGTCGCCAATTATCGACAGGCAATGGCCCTCGACCCGGCCAATCCGATGATCCAGGCGGACCTCGGCACCCTGCTGCTGGAAAATGGGCAGAGCGCGGCGGGATTCGAGCTTCTGAGGCAGGCCGCGGGGTCGAAGCCGGACGTCGCCGAGACGCACAACAAGCTGGCCGCCGCCCTGGCGAGGACAGGCAAACCTGCCGAGGCGATCGCCGAGTTGCAGCAGGCCGTCAAACTCGCGCCCGAGTCTGTGGAGTACCGTTTTAACCTGGCCTATGGTCTGAGTCTGACCGGACGGCTCTCGGAAGCGGTGGCGCAGCTTGAGGCGGCCGTATCGGCCAACGGGGCGCGCGACTGGCGGTGCCACGACATGCTGGCCGACCTCTACCGCAAGCTCTCCCGTCCGGCGGATGCTCTGAAGGCTGCCCATGAAGCAGTGGAACTCTCGGCGGCCGAGCACGATCCGCAATTGACCGGCCGCCTGCGGGCCAAACTCGACCGCTACCAGCAGCGCTAACCCGGCCGCTCCTTCCAATGAGGCCTCCCATGACAGGCAGTGGGAAATCCCCACAACCGATCACGACCGCAATTTGACCGCGACCAGCAGCGCTGACCCGGCCGCTCCTCCCATGAGGCCGTGCCAGGCAGTGGAATTCTCCGCGGCCGAGCACGATCCGCAGTTGACCGCCCGCCTGCGAGCCGAACTCGACCGCTACCAACAGCGCTGACCGGGTGCGCTCCGCCTATGAAAAATGGGAAGCATCCCATCCCTTTTTTCATTGCAAAAACCATGTGAATTTATCGTTAAACGGACCCGAAATACTCAAACATGAGCGTTAACGCAGCCTTCCACACTCAGCGCTCTCCAAAGGCTAATCCCTTCGCATATAAGCACCTACAGAGGACCAATGAACCGTTAACCGCTACTCCCATAGTGGAAAGATATTACGCCTTGACATGGTCTAGGACAGGACTTACCCTTGCTACCGGAATGTACGCGCACCACGTGGTGTGCGTGGACGCGTAAGCTACAAAAAGAGAAAGGGGTCTTTTTATGACAGTAACGGTTAGTCCTAGGTCGAAAGGTGCGGTGAGCATCTTCCGATGGGGACTCCTGGTTGCTCGTTGGGCTATTCCTGTTAGCCCAAGCCGTCATTCGCCCAAACGGGAAGCGGCTCGATCTCGGGAACCGTAGTTGATAAAACCGGCGCAGTCGTGCCCAATGCCAAAGTGGTCTTGAAAAATCGAAGCCACCAACGGCCTCCGCGATACCAGCACCAACGGATCCGGAAACTTCGACGTACCGGCACTTCAGCCGGGAACCTACAGCGTCACGGTGTCGTCGACCGGCATGGCGAACTATACGCGCACCGGAATCGTCCTCACGCAGGGCGCGACGGTCGGTCTTCCGACTATCACTATGCAAATCGCAGCCACCGAACAGCAGGTGGAAGTGGTCGGCGCGGGTGACGTCCTGGTACCCGACGGATTCGCCGCAAACCAGTCAGACGCTGAATCAGAAGATGGTCGAAGATCTCGCGATCGTCGGCCGCGACGCCGCGGAACTGATGAAAATCATGCCTGGCATGGGCATGGACACCGGCTTGGGCAACAGCATGTGGAATAGCTATACAACCGCTAGCAACACGGGTCCCATCGGCCAGCCTTCAGCGCCAACGGCACCCAGCCGAATGGCGCGCTGACCATGACGTCGGACGGCGCCAACCTGCTCGATCCGGGCAACCAGGGAACCCAGACCGCCAACATCAATCAAAACCAGGTGGCGGAAGTATCGTTGTTGACGTCGGCGTACGGCGCGGAATTCGCCAAGGGCCCGGTCACCTTCCAGGCGTACGGCAAGAGCGGCAGCGCCCAGTTCCACGGGCAAGCCTACCTGTACGCCCGCAACGGCGCCTTCAACTCGGTGGATTCCTACACCAAGAACCAGGGCGGCACGCCCGCTCACCGATAGCTTCTACTATCCCGGCGGCGACATCGGCGGCCCGGTGATCATTCCGGGAACGCGCTTCAACAAGAACCACGACAAGTTGTTCTTCTATGGCGCTTTCGAGTATATGAAGCAGCAGCCGGCCGGTTCGCTTGCAGAACTACTTCATCCCGACCGCTGAGATGCTAAAGGGCAACTTCAGCCCGACCTATCTGGCCAGCCTGGGTTCGGGCTTCGCGTCTGCTCACAGCCAGGCGGCCGTGGTGCCCTGCGGCAACGACCAGAACGGTTGCAGCAACCTGAGCTTCCCCGGCGGCATGATCCCGCAGACCATGCTGGATCCCAACTCGCTGATCTATGCCAGCACCTACCCCAAGACGAACGCGAATCCGGCAGCCAATACCACCGGCTCGGACTTCCAGTACTTCCTGGGACCTCCGCAGAATCGCTGGGAATCTCGCATGCGCCTCGACTATAACATCAGCGACAAGACCAAGCTGTTCGTGAGCTGGAATCACCAGCACGAAACACGATCTGAGCCCCATCAGCGTCTGGTGGTGGGTCGGCGGTCTCGCTGCCCTATCCGACTCGCCCAGAGCGGCCGATTCAGATCTCGCAGGTCTACAGCGCGAACCTGGTTCACGTATTCAGCCCCACGCTGACCAACGAAATCGTGTTCGCCGACGCCAAGTTCACCAACCCGATCATCCTCGCGAATCCGGATGCCGTGAACCCCAGCAAGCTGGGCTTCAAGATGACCGGCCTGTTCAACGATCCGTTCACTCCGCAGCTTCCCAACGTGTTCGGCTGGAACAACGGCATCACCGGCTACTTCGCTTATCAGTACGGACAAGGCTTCGCACCGGGCGGCGCCAATTCCTTCGGCAAGCTGTCCAACACGCCGAACGTTTCGGACAACCTCACCTGGATTAAGGGCAAGCACACCCTGAAGGCCGGTTTCTACTGGGACTTCGCCCAGAACAACCAGGTTGCGGGCGGCGGCCAAGACGGCGGCTCCGAACGGCACCGCGGAATTCGAAAATTGGGGCGCCACCACGACTGGCAACCCGATGGCCGACTTCCTGATCGCTCACGCCACGCAGTTCACCCAACAGGACGGCGGCGTGATCGCCAACTTCAAGTATTACCAATACTCGTTCTACGTGAGCGACCAGATCAAGGCCAGCCGCCGGCTGACCCTGACCGTGGGCGTTCGCGCCGACCACATGGGCAACTGGGTTCCGGCTAGCGGTCCCGGCCTGGCGGTGTGGGATCCCTCCAAGTATAACGGCAAGTCGGCCTGGAACGGCCTGCAGTGGAACAAGATCAACTCGAGCATCCCGATGTCGGGCTTCCCGTCTCGCTCATTCTTCGCCGAACCCCGCTTCGGCGCCGCCTATGACGTCTTCGGAAACGGCAAGACCGTGCTCCGCGGCGGTGTCGGCGAATATCGCTATCAGCTGGCATACAACAGCGTCAGCGGCGACTGCTTTCGCAGATCCGCTGAATGTTCCCGATCAATCACCACCACCTGGGGCTGCTGCGTCGGCTGGAACAACTTCAGCGACTTCTCGCCCGTCGTCAGGCGTCGCCGGTTCGGGCGCTGGCCCGGGCGGCATCCTGGCGAAGGGCGACGACAAGACGCCTTACACCTGGACCTACAACTTCACCCTCTCGCAGCGCGCGCCCTGGCATTCGGTGGCCGAAATTCAGTACTCCGGCAACCGCAGCCGCGACGCTGATGCTCCATGGACCGCTCTCGCAACGTCGACCTGATTCCGTTCGGCGCCTTCTTCAAGGCCGATCCCAAGACCGGCGTTGTCAACGATCCGTATTCCAGCAACTTCCCGACCAACGACTACTATCCGTACAACTTCTATACGGGTATGACTCTCGTCGGCCACGGCAGCTACTCCAACTACAACGCGTTGATCGCCACCTGGCAAAAGCAGGCCGGCCGCATGACCTTCATGACGAACTACACGTTCAGCAAGGTGCTCGGCATCCGCGACAACGAAAGCGACAACGGCCAATCGGCAACGGCAACACCCTGTGGCCGTATAGCTTGCGTCCGAACTACGGCGTGTTGAATTTCGACCACACGCAGATCTTCAACCTGGCGTACGTGATCAATCTCCCCAGCGCCATCAAGGGCAAGGATGCCGGCATGAAGGTGCTCGGTGGCCTGCTGAACGGCTGGGTAGCTTCGGGCATCACGCAGATACAGAGCGGCGCGCCGATCCAGGGCAACACGGGCGGCACGCTGAACGTCGAGCTACGGCTGCGTCAACCACCTCAACGCCGACGGAACCACCACCTGTGCGGGCTACAGCGCGCAGACAGCAACTCGGCACCAACGGCGGCTAAGCCTGGTGCCGCGAATCACCTGCGATCCGCGCAACGGTCTCAAGTCCGGACAGTACTTCAATCCGAGCTGCTTCGCGCCGCCGATTCCCGGGCAGCCAGGGAGACGTCATCTGGCCGTACATCCATGGGCCGCATTACTTCAACAGCGACCTTTCGATCTACAAGCGCTTCGCGATCAAGGAAAACAAGAGGCTGGAATTCCGATTCTCGGCCTTCAACTTCCTGAATCACCCGAATCCGCAGTTCGGAATCAGCGGCAATTCCGACATCAGCCTGAATTTCGCTAATCCGAACGGCACGCTGGCGCAAACCAACCAGAACGCCCTCACTACCGGTACACCGTTGTTCACGGTGGGCCGCGCGTGAGTGGAGTTCATGGCGAAGTTTAACTTCTAAGTTCTTACCCGGAACTCCTCCTACCTCGGGGCAGGCGGATCATCGCCTGCCCCGTTTTTGTGTACGGCCGATGTAGCCCGCTCCCTTGCGGTCACGGCTCCGTAAGGACGCGGCGCCATACTGAGCCGCGCGCGCAAGCAGCGGTTTCTTGCACCAAAAACTTCACTTCACCTGGCCGCGCGTCGGCGTGCCGCGCTACGCCACGTCGGACGGCACAAAGGACCCCAGCGTAGACTCCACCCCTTCCACGAACGTTCGCTCTTCCCGCAGAATGAGCCGCTGCGCCTGGGCGAATTGAAAATTCTCGCGTGCTTCCTGGTCGGAACGCAGCCGCGCGCGATATGCCTCATATGACGCCAGACAGTCGAATGCGACGACCCCCCAGGCGATGTCGTTCGTGCCTTCGTGTGGCAGAAAATATCCCACCAGGCGGCCTCCGCAGCGCGGGATGATGCGGCCCCAATTCTCCGCGTACCGCCGGAAGGCATCCCGCTGGAAAGGGTCGATCTGATAGCGGATCACACAAGCGATAGTCATGTTCGAGATATACCGCTTGCCCTATCATGCATACTTCGTCTACGATCAAACCATGGATGCGCACTACATCGACGGAGCGGCGGCGAATATCGCGGCGGCGATCGGCGAACCGGCGCGTGCGCGCATGCTCTTTCGCCTCATGGACAACCACGCCCGCACCGCTACCGAACTCGCGGTGGTGGGCGAGGTGAGTCCGTCGACAGCGAGCGTTCATCTGAGCCGCCTGAAGACGCAGGGGCTGGTGAAGGTGGCCGCGCAGGGCAAGCATCGCTACTTCAGCCTGCACGGGCCCGAAGTGGCGCGCGTACTCGAAAGTCTCAGCGTGCTGGCCGGCGGACCGAGCCGCAAGTTCGTCCCTCATACGCCGAATCGCCTGCGTGCCGCACGTACGTGCTACGACCACATCGCCGGCGCGCTCGGCGTGCAGCTTCACGACCGCCTGGAGTCTGCCGGTTGGCTCACGCCATCGTACGATCTCACGCCGCAGGGCGTTAAAGCCTTCGAGTCGCTGGGCGTCGATATCGAAGAGGCGCGGTCGCAGCATCGCAGGTTCGCTTTCGACTGCCTCGATTGGAGTGAGCGCCGTTCGCATCTCGGCGGCGCACTGGGCGCGGCGCTCTTAAAACTGGCGATTCGTAAAAAGTGGCTGATGCGGGAACTCGACAGCCGGGAGCTCACCGTCACGAGCCTTGGAAGGCGTGAAATGCGTGCGCGCTTCGGGCTGGAAAGCTGCAGCAGATTGCCTTGAAGAATGTCAAGATCTCTGCCCATCCGTGTGCATCTGGGCCTACCTTTTTCACGACCTGCCAGAGGCCGGCGCCGTGCGGGATCAGGCGGTGCTCGTAAGCCTGGCGCTCGAGTTCCTCGCGGAAATCCGGATGAGCGATGGAGATCAGCGCCTTGGCCCGCTCCGCGACAGACTTGCCCTTGAGGTTCACCATTCCATATTCCGTGACGACGTACATCACGTCGGAACGCGGGGTGGTCACCACATTGCCGGGTGTCAGATTCAGGACGATCCGGCTGCGGCGCTCGCCCGCGTTTTTCATACGTGGAAGACAAACAGATAAACGATTTGCCCCCACTCGAAGCATAGGCGCCGCGTACGAATTGCAGTTGTCCGCCCGTGCCGCTGATATGGCGATGACCGTCGGACTCTAGACGCAGCCTGCCCCTGCAGGTCGATTTGGGTGGTGTTGTTGATGGAGACCATCCGCCTGTTCTGCATGATGATGTGGGGCGAGTTGGTATAGTCCACCGGGCAGCAGAGGAAATCCGGATTGCGGTCGGGCGCCTGATAGAGACTGTTCGAACCGAGTGCGAAAGTGAAGACGATCTTGCCCGGGTCGAGCACCTTTCGCGAGCCCGAAATGCGGCCCGCCTTATACAACTCTCCGATGCCATCGGTCAGCATTTCGGTATGCACCCCGAGATCGCGGGCGCCGCTTTCCAGCAGCAGACTGCAGACCGCGTTGGGCATGCCGCCAATGCCCACCTGCAGGCAAGCGCCATCCTCCACCTCCGCCGCGATCCGCCGCGCCACGGCGCGGTCGATTTCGGTCGGCGGCGGATTCGGCAGTTCCGCCAAAGGTTGATGGTCGCCTTCGATGATGTAGTCCACCTCGCTGACATGAACGCCGTTCTGATTCCCGTGCACGTAAGGCAGCGCGCGCGTCACCTCCACGATCACCATCCTGGCCCGTTCGATCACCGCCCGGTGCCAGATGTTGGTGAGGCCGAAGTTGAAGTGCGCCGTTCTCGTCCATCGGGCAGGTCTTCAGAATGACGATGTCCACCGGATCGATGAAGCGGCGGTAGTAATCCGGCACCTCGCCCAGGTTGAGCGGCACGTAGTTGCAGCACCCCGCATCGTGTTTCTTGCGGTCGTATCCCGAGAAGTGCCAACTAAACCAGAAGAAGTGTTTGCCCTCCGGATCGCACTCCACCACTGCACGCGGCTTCATCGTGAGGCAGGAACGGAATTTCACATTCTGCAGGGTGTCCCTGCGGGCGGCGAGCGCCTGGTCGAAGACGTCGGGCTGGCACAGCCCCACGCCGTAATCGAGCCACATGCCGGACTTTACAAAGCTCGCGGCCTGCTCGCTCGCAAATCGTCTGTGCGGCCGCGCCAGCCTTTCGAGTCGACATGCCGGCTACCTCCCCGTTTCGGTTACAGTGCCAGCATTCTACCGCAATTGACTCGCGCCTCCCGGCGATATCCCGGGCCGCGCAGCGCGACCCCCGGTTTCTCTCCCGTGACCTTGCCGGCCTTCACCACCGCCACGCCATTGACGAAGACGTACTCGACGCCCGTGGATAGCTGATTCGGATCCTCGAACGTGGCGTGGTCGATGATCGTATCGGGATTGAACACCGCGATATCCGCGAAGAGTCCCTCCTGCACAAGACCCCGGTCGCGAATGCCCAAACGGCGCGTGGCCGCCGACGTCATTTTGCGGATCGCATCCTCCAGCGGCAGTACTTTTTCTTCGCGCACGTAAAGGCCGACCAGCACGCCGCGGGAACATGGGCTGCTGCATAGACAAAATCTCTCAAGGTCATAAATTTTGTAAGATGAGCATAGTGTGCCTGACGGCACAGCGTTTGTCAAGGGAAGAAGCGGTCTCTGGCTTTTGACGCAAAAAACACAAGAAAATTTTGCGCTATAAGCCCACCTTCTCTGTAGACTGCATGGGAGGAAGTTTTTCTTTTTACCGGTCCATGGGAAAATGTGTTAAACTCTTATCGTGCGTTTCATTGTGAAGAAGCAATCGCAGAGTACACGCTCTTTTGGCTAGGATTGTTGTATGTCTTACACCTTCAAAAATTATTGTCTTACCATGCAGATCAGCCACAAAGCTGCGCGAGATGTTTATCTCTCCTATCTCGTGAGTGAGCCGGCGCATAACGTCGTGCTCAAAGTATTTGGTGCTGAATGCCTTCGTGCCGCAGTACGCCCGAAGGATTTTCAGCGTGTAGCAAGCACTTTTAAACGGCTCTCGCATGCGCATATCGTTCCCGTTCTCGATATTGAGGTAGAGAACGAAAGACCATATGTGGTAAGCGATTATTTGCCGGGTGGCTCTTTACGTCAGCGCCTGGATCAGTGCGCTCCAGGCTACCTGCGCTGCAATGAAGCATTGCACATTGCCATACATATTGGCGACGCTGTTCGTTATGCGCATAGCCAGGGTATCCTGCATGAGAAAATCAAACCCGAGCATATTTTTCTGAATACGCAAGGAGAGGCGCTGCTGGCTGAATTTAGCGTAGGTGAGATCATCAATGAGACAGCCCTTGAGAGCACATTAGATGATCGTAGCATCAGTTATATGGCACCGGAGCAACTGGTCGGCTGGTCTTCTCCACTCAGTGATCAGTATGCTCTGGGTTGCCTTTTATATGAGCTAATCACGGGCGCGTTGCCCTTTTCTGTCGAGGATCTCCGCGCTCTCCGGCAGCATGCCACGCGAGATGTGTTGCCTATTGCGCCATCCGTGAGGGTACCAAACCTACCAAAATCGCTGGAAGTGGTGATCCTTAAAGCCCTCTCCAAAAAACCTGAGCAGCGCTATCCCGATATGGCAGCCTTTCTGAACGCGCTCAGAAAGGTAGCGCGACCGAAACCCCCGAAGCTCCCTGTTGCATATATTCAGCCGATCTCTGATCAAAACTTATCTGATGCGTATGATGAGACGGTGTTAGCGCCATTTGGTTCTTTACCTGTGACGCCGGACCAGGGGCTTGCTCTTTCTGCCAATGCGTTCCAGTTTTCTCCAGCCGAGTCTTCTTACGCTCAGTCTCTACAGACAAACGTTATGTTTGATAATACCCTCCTCGAAAGTGATTTTGTAGCGCAGACAGTGTCGCGATCTGGGTATGAGGAGGCCGCGCCCAACACAGGGTCGTATGCGGTCAAACAGTCTTCACTGTTTGACACAGGTGCACTTGAGCTGTATGCAGGGGAACTGGAAGTTGCATCTCTTGATAAGCAATACCTGACAATGGACCCCGAAATGGTTGCGGAGGAAGCGCAGATGGAAGCATCAATGTTAGATGTACCACAAGTGCCCTTCCCGCGGATCACGTTTCCACTCATAAATGAACCCTTACCGGTACGGGACAGCTATGAAACGCGTGCTATGGACCCTACTGAAGAGGTCTCTAGTTACACTGCACGGCTTGCTCTCTTGCAGGAAGCTTATCTCAATCAAACAACCCATTTTTTCGCCGCTGACAAAGATGAAAATGTGCGCCCGGCATTGCCAGATCCTCATGCGACGGTGCAGATGTCATTTATACCAGCGTTGCCAGTGGATGGGAGGAAATTGCTGATCACTATGCTGGCATGTACATGCATAGCAATCATAGTCGTGTTTGCTACTATTTTTCAGTCGGCTATCGCGAGCGTAATATTGCATGCTCCAGCAGTGACACCTGCAAGTGTGCAAGGCAAACCAGCGACGCCGCTAGCTGTCATCTCTATCATGCCAACCTCTCGACCAACCCATCATCGGCCCGCCCCTACAGCGACGCCACGGCCCACCCCGACAGCCATCCCGCAACTTCTCCCAACCAATACACCGATCCATCCGGCACAGGTGGCAACGCCGCGACCCACGCCAACCCCAAAACCCACGCCGACTCCTATACCTGTACCGAATCCTAATCTCCTCACCAACCCAACATTTCAGGGTCTCACTGGATGGTCCTGTACGGGCGTCAGTGCAGCCAACGGCGTACTGACGATGAGCGATACGGGTCCGGGAAGTTGTAGTCAGACGCTCACGCTCCAAACGAATACGACGTATGTCTTCGATGTGTCTGTATCAGGAGCGTATCCACAGGTGACGCTATCAAACGGAGAAAGCTACTACCTGAGTGGCGTTCTGTCGGGTTATCAGTCCCTCGAAGAAAGTTTCTCGACCGGCTCAACAAGCTCCTGGACGATCACACTAACAGCTCATGGCACAGGCAATGGTCCGACATACTGTCAGAGTGCATCCGTGACCCTGAAAGTATGATCTTTACAGTGATTCTCTGGTGAGTGCAGAGGAGTCCACTGCTTTAAGGGATGCGTAGCCACTCAAGGCCAGGGTCAGATCAAGGTCTGCCAGCAGATTCAACAGGACGTCTCGTACGCCCTGTTCGCCAGCGAAGTGCCAGCCCCCATAGGTAGGGTCGTCCTAACAGGACCGCTTGTGCGCCTAAGGCAATCGCCTTCAAGACATCAGCACCGCGTCGAATGCCACTATCAAACAGAATGGGGCGTTGTCCGGCGACTGCGCTCACAATGTCTGGCAGAGCGTCCAGTGCGGCCCTGGCACCTGCCACCTGGCGTCCGCCGTGATTAGAAACGATGATACCATCCATACCATACTCGATGGCTTTGCGCGCGTCATCTGGATGCATGATACCTTTGAGGAGAATAGGCAACGTCGTCTGTTGGCGCAAAACGTTGAGATCCTGCCAGGTCAGCGCGGGATTCGTAAAAATATCCACAAAGTGTTGAATGGCGGCAGTGGGATTTTCCTCCGGTGGCTGTGCGAGTGCCTGGCGAAATGCTGGATCGCTAAAATAGTTGGCAAGACCCTCACCTAGCAGGAAGGGTAGATAGGCATTCTGTATATCCTGCACGCGCCAGCTCAGCAGCGTTGTGTCCAGTGTCACCACAATCGCACTATAGCCTGTTTGTTCAGCGCGCTTGACCACGCTCGCGTTAAACGCAGGGTCCTTACTCCAATACAACTGAAACCAGTGGAGCGTACTGCCTATCGTTGAAGAAACTTCTTCAATGCTTTTAGAGGATGCCGTACTGAGAATGAGTGGCACACCTGTTGTGGACGCCGCGCGGGCTACGGCGACCTCTGCGTCTGGATGGATGATGGACTGTACGCCGATGGGTGCCAGCAAGATCGGTACAGGTAGCCGCGCGCCAAACAGTTCGATGCTCAGGTCACGCTGGGATACATCGCGCAACATACGGGGGACAATGCGCCAACGTTGAAAGGCCGCTCGGTTCGCGCGCATGGTATCGTCCATGCCGGCGAGGTAGCCCCAGGCTTCTCGACTCATCTGTGTTTGTGCCTGTTGTTCCAGCTGTTCGGGTGAAACTGGCAACGTAGGCTGGTGTCCCTGGAGACCAGCCATATAGATCTGCATCTGCCGAGCCAGTCCATAAGGTCTTGAAATATGCTGTTTGTCATTCATGATACACCTCATTGTATACTACGGTCATATCTGGCAGCTTAAAAATCGTGAGAGAAGGCCAGCTATGCATCTGTGCCTGCTGAAGATCAAAGCATAGACCCGACATTACTGTATCACTGCTGACACTCAATTGTATACTCGGGGAGCATGGTTCACGGTCGAACCTGGAGTGGGATGAGGTATGGCGGCGTATGAAGCAAACAGCCAAGAAGTTCGATGTGGAACTGGAAGAGAAGGACTGCTGCGAACTCTTTCAGCAGAATAGGCGGATGCAAAGCTAAGATCTTTGCTCCCTGAGGAAGAGCGACACAACAGGGATGTGCAAAACAGGCCACGACTCAAATCATTTGAGCTGTGGCCTGTAAGCATCTAGCTTCAGACGGTATTGGCTTCTATGCCTCTATCGTCGGTGTTGCTACCACTTATTATGTTTCTCCTTTACGTTATAAGGTTTGTTCTTTGCCGTAACCTTACCCGTATTGGCTGCTGTCGTTGTTTGTGTCGTGCCAGTGGTGCCAGTGGTACAAGTTGTGCCCGCTGCTGTTGTTGTAGCGGCAGCAGTCGTGGTCGTAGCCGCAGGGGTAGCAGCAGCGCAGGCTGTCGTACCTGTAGCTGCTACTGTGCCCAGTGTAGCCGTGCCAGTTGTGCCATTAGCCACCACCGAGCCACAGCCGACAATGGTTGGTTGCCCATTGACCATCTGTGTGGGATCAGTGACGGTAAAGAACCAGGTGGCGGGTATCGCCTGCAAGCCTTGCAGCCCGTTGATCACCGTATCCGCATCGTTTTGTCCATTGCCGTCCGTATCTTCTGCTTGTGTGAAGAAAGGTGTTGCTGTACAACTGTTCGTCGCGACATTGACATTGATATGCTGATTTGGATGATTTGGATAGGTGATGTTCAATGCGACATCAGCGTTGCCAGCATTGGTGTCCAGATTAATCGTAGCACCGCCTGTGGCGATTTGCTGAACACCAGTTGTCGTGGTGGTCGGTGTAGCAGCCGTTGTGACCGTTCCCCCAGTCGTAGTGACACCATTTATCGTGACGGTAGCTCCAATGACCACGCCATTGCCATCCACCGTGGTAGTAACAGGATTCGCGACATTGAGCAGATTTTGACAATTCAGGTTCGTGTAGGACTGCATATCACGCATCGCCAGGAAGGTGAAGAGCGAGTTAGCTTCAGCGGGAGCTGGTGAGGTCGCGGCAATCGTCAAAGGTTGATCCAGAGTAAGACGCGGAATACCAGTTTGCAGGAAGTTCTGACAGTAGGTTGTACCACTGGCACCAGCTTGATTCCTGGCCGGCTTCTGATCAGCACCAACGCGATACAAGTTGGTTTTGGTCAGGCTCGGATTGTTATTGTTGAGGGTCATTGGATCAGTAAGCGGTACCAGTGCGACCGGTGCCTGCTGATCGGCAGCAGCCATCAACTCATCTAAGGGGAGTGCTGGAACGGGTGTATTATTATCAGCCAGATTTGGGGCGGTCCAGCCTGTGCAGCCTAAAGCCGGATCAACGAAATTGGTGAGCAAGGCGTTATCGCTCGGGTTAGCGATGACGGTGCCGTTAGCGATAGCCGCCTGGTTGGCAGCCGAGAACTGAGCCGTCTGACCATTGCCGTTGGAGATGTATTGTGTTTGCACATTGTCGCTCTGGTCCTGGTCGATAAGACCGAAGTCGCGTGTTGAAAGGCAGGTCTGACCATCCTTGGCGGTGCCTAAGGCCGGTACGGTGACTTTGCCGGCGGCGATGGCCTGGTTGGCTGCTCTGAAGAAATTTACGGCATTACAGTAGGCGAACTGACCGAAAACAGAGCCGTTCTGCCCATTCACACAATTTGCTTGCCTTAAAGCTCTGCCGTTTGCTCCTTGCAGCGTCAGGTTGGTGCCATTAAAGCCGAACCACAATCCGACGATAGAACCAGCAGGTATCTTCGGTGCGGTTGGTGTAACGGCAGCCTGTGTGCCCTTATCGATGACCAATGGATTGTACACGCTAAATGCGCCTGTATTAACATTGAAGATAACGCCCTGGACAAACGCGCTCTGATTGGCGTTGGCCTCGTTACATGGACCATTGGCGGCGGCATCGGGGGCAAACAACTGATAGGGTGTTGCCAGTCCTTTGGCAGACAATGGATTAGCAGGTACGATGATGGTACAGTTGGGATTCGGCGTGGCTGTGGCTGCATGTGAGAAGAGATAGGGTAAGAGCAGTGACCCGCCTGCGATGAGGGCGAGCACAACTGGTACACACAGACCAACAATCAGCCAGGGCGAACGACGTCGCCGGTTGCGTGAGTACATGGAAGTTCCCTGCGACTGTGCAGGATCTCGTGGTTTTGTAAGCATAGCTTTTCCTAAAACCCCTTTCAATTATTGGCAGCCAATCTTGTTAATGATACTCTTCTGCTGCCTTATCGATGTCTGCTTGTGAAATAGTGCAGACAATATTACGCTAGGGATAAGAAAGAACCAGACACAACTGGTGACTCTCCCTCGTATCGGTATGCGACACGGTAAAACACCTTGCTGTGCCATGAATGTAAATACTACGATATTGATATTACCACAACTTGTAGTCTACCATTGCAGTTTTTCAATTTATTGATGAAATAGTACTACCGCGTAGTTTAGAATATTAACCACTATTTTCTACTTATGATCAATAACTCCTATCGAGTGCAGTTTTTGTAAAAAAGGGTGAGGTTGTTCGTGAGTGGCTGCGGAGTGGGATATGAGGTCTCTATTATGGCTGCTTCTGGTAGAGTTACTGGTAAGTGCTTGCATTTTATACGATCTCCTGGCCGTTGGCAATGTTATGAGAAGTTAGATGGGAAGATCTGACCTGTATGCTTTTGACAAAACAGTTATGCGAAGAACTGAGTTCTTTGCGCAATGGGAAGCGAAATGCAACGAGAATTTGTAAGAGAGAGGCCATAACCCGGACTGTGTGTTATGGCCTCGAAACAGCTCTTTTGGACTAGACGCAAGCGGTACTGACTTATCTGCCTATACCGTCGGCGCTGCTACCATTTATTGTGTTTCTCCTTTACGTTATAGGGTTTGTTCTTTGCTGTAACCTGACCCGTATTGGCTGCTGTGGTTGTCGGGGCAGTTGTGGTCGTGGCACAGGTTGTACCTGCGGCAGGAGTCGCCGTAGTAGCAGCGGTGGTAGTCGTAGCGGCGCAGGCCGTCGTGGTTGTTGTTGTCGTCGTAGCCGCGACCGTTCCGAGTGTAGCTGTGCCAGTTGTGCCATTAGCTACCACCGAGCCACAGCCAACGACGGTTGGTTGCCCATTGACCATCTGAGTGGGATCAGAGACGGTAAAGAACCAGGTGGCAGGTATCGCCTGTAAGCCTTGCAGCCCGTTGACCACCGTATTGGCAGCATTTTGTCCGTTGCCATCGGTATCTTCCAGTTGTGTGAAGAAAGGCGTCGAACTGCAACTGGTTGTGGTGAGATTGACGTCGATTTGCTGATTTGGATGATTGGCATAGGTGAGATTCAATGCCATCTGCGCGTTGCCAGCATTGGTGTCCAGATTGATCGTGGTGTTGCCTGTAGCAATTTGCTGGACCCCACCAGTGGTTGTGGTCGTCGTCGTTGTTGGTGTCGTCGTCGTTGTGACCGTTCCCCCAGTCGTGGTTACGCCGTTTATCGTGATGGTAGCTCCAATGACCACACCGTTGCCATCCACCGTGGTAGCCACAGGATTCGCAACATTGAGCAGATTTTGACAATTCAGGTTCGTGTAGGACTGCATATCACGCATGGCCAGGAAGGTGAAGAGCGAGTTGGCTTCAGCGGGAGCTGGCGATGTCGCGACAATCGTCAAAGGTTGATCCAGCGTGAGACGTGGAATACCTGTTTGTAGGAAATTCTGACAGTAGGTTGTACCACTGGCACCGGCTGCATTTGCTGCAGGTGTCTGATCAACACCGACGCGATACAGATTGGTCTTGGTCAGGCTCTGGTTGTTATTGTTGAGGGTCATTGGATCAGTAAGCGGTACCAATGCAACTGGCGCCTGCTGATCGGCAGCAGCCATCAACTCATCTAAGGGAAGTGCTGGAACGGGTGTATTATTGTCAGCCAGATTCGGGGCGGTCCAACCGGTACAACCTAAAGCTGGATCAACGAAATTGGTGAGCAACGCATTATCGCTCGGGTTAGCGATGACGGTGCCGTTAGCGATAGCCGCCTGGTTGGCAGCCGAGAACTGAGCCGTCTGACCATTGCCGTTGGAGATGTATTGTGTTTGCACATTGTCGCTCTGGTCCTGGTCGATAAGACCGAAGTCGCGCGTTGAAAGACAGGTCTGACCATCCTTGGCGGTGCCTAAGGCCGGTACGGTGACTTTGCCAGCAGCGATGGCTGCATTGGCAGCTTTGAAGAATTTTACGGCATTACAGTAGGCGAACTGACCGAAAACAGAGCCATTCTGCCCATTCACACATTTCGCTTGTTGGAGCGTTTTTCCGTTAGCTCCTTGCAGCGTCAAATTGGTGCCATTAAAGCCGAACCATAAGCCGACGATGGCTCCTGCCGGTAACGTGGGTGCAGTTGGTGTAACAGCAGCCTGTGTTCCTTGGTCGATGACCAGTGGATTGTATACGCTAAAGGTGTCTGCGGCGGGATTAAAGATCACACCCTGGACAAAAGCGCTCTGATTGGCGTTGGCCTCGTTACACGGACCATTGGCGGCGGCATCGGGGGCAAACAACTGATAGGGTGTTGCCAGTCCTGTAGCAGACAATGGGTTGGCCGGTACTATCAATGTGCAGTTGGGATTCGGCGTGGCTGTGGCTGCATGCGAAAAGAGGTATGGTAAGAGCAGTGACCCGCCTGCGATGAGGGCGAGCACAACTGGTACACACAGACCAACAATCAGCCAGGGCGAACGTCGCCGCCGGTTGCGCGAATACATTGAAGTTCCTTGTGACTGTGCAGGATCTCGTGGTTTTGTAAGCATAGCTTTTCCTAAAATCCCTTTCCATTCCTGGCAGCTACTTTGTCTCTTGACCTTTTCTGCTGCCTTATTGGTGTCTGTGTACAAAATAGCGCAGACGATATTACGTTATAAACAAGAAAGAGTTGACACAACTGGTACTCACTCTTCCCATTTGCATGTGGCGTGGTGAAATACCTCGCTGCATCACAAATCTAAAGACTCTCTTATTGAGGTTACGATGATTTACACGTTGCTTTACTGTCTTTTCAACAGACGCATAAAATAGTACTACTGCAGCCTTTAGTGGGATCAATCATCACTTTGATTTCTTAGGCTTGTGTGTTCTACTTTCTTCCTGGAGGGATAACCAGAATCCATATGCTTTCACGGGTTGCTTGAGGAAATTGAAACGAGGAATGATGCGAGGATGTCTTAGCTCTCCTGACATGCTGCTTTCCGCTGTAGTTCTGCCAGATTGTTTGCTCACGCGCTATTGGCCGCAGGTCCATGCCAGGTCCCTGGTATGGACCTGCGGTTGGGAAGAAGGAGGGAGTATTTCCATTGAGCAGAAAGTACGATATCTATACAAGTAAGCGTAGCTTTTTTGTACCCACTGCTTGTGAGAGGTCTTTCCCGAGCTTTATCGTCTCGCGTGATGTACCGAATGGGCTGTTTTTTAGCTTCTGGTAAATAGTAGCGATATAGGCGAGGCTAGGTGTAGAGTTGATGGTGCGTGCCAGTGTCAGGGCTGTATGCGCACACATGGCTGCGTCATCAAAATGACTTTGTTCTATCAGGATTTGTGCCTGAAGGACCTGAATGGCGCAGCGTCGACGCGCCATATTTGGACTGGTCTGTTCTTCTGCCATATCCAGGGCGTCAAGCGCGGGTGTGTAGTCTTTCCCTGCAAAGAGGGCTCGTGCTGTTCTGAGATGACAGAAGCCAGGAGTAAGTTTCACAAAGCCAGGATCTTCTTCTAGCGCGTTGCGTCGTGCTATACTGCTGGCTTTGTCCAGTAGCTTTAACGTCATCGGGTCTCCCAGTTTCGCATAGACCTTGCTGGCTTCTAAAATAACGCCACCATGCAGTGACTCGGGGACGCAGGATTGCGCAAGAGCCTCGTCTGCGTATTGTTTCGCGCTTTTCAGATCCCCTTTTTCGTACATGGCTGCACAATAGCGCAGCAGGGTCGAGGCAATCAGGTTCTGGTCATTGAGTTTATGAGCAAGCGAAGATGCCCAGCTCCCATAGCGTTCTGCTGCCTTATAATTTTGTTCTTCTCTGCCAATATCGATACCGAGTTGTCCATAATGGCAGAGGAGCGCCAGTATTTCCTTATTCTTATGGTTTAAGGACTTTGATATGGCGAATACCTGTTGGACTGTCGCCTCTAATTCCGCTACACCACCGATATTTCCTCCAGAGAAGTAGACCTCGCGGTGGAGTACCAGGCTGCGCTTCAGCAGCTTTGTATCGTATAAAACGGTCGGTTTTGTACTGGTGATCTCATCCTGAGACACCAATCCCAGCATGATAGGCGCAATGCCAAGAATCTTGGCCAGATTTCTGCGCGTTGCTATACTACTGAGTCCGAGATTTTCTTTTTCCATTCGTGCCACCATCGCTCTGGAACAGCCTAATTCCAGAGCTAATTGCTCTTGAGACATGTTCCTTTGCGTCCTATATTGTTTTATTAGTTCTCCTGGAATAGGAAAACTATCTTCTCCGCATTTGCCTGTGTACCCCAAAAATGCCCAGATACCATCCATAACGTCCTCCCTTGATTGTGTAAACATGACAAACACTCGTTTTCTTTTATTATACTAACATGTATTTCGCATTGCAAATTTTTATACGTTACTTTTCATGACATTGTTACTTAAGGTAACATCGTCTCGCGCCACGCTAAGATACAGTACATGAGTAAAGTAATAAGATGCGGGAAAAATGCTTTATGTTAAATAATAATGGGTATGCATCTCTCTGATGTTTAACGGTCGAGCGCCCTCTGCTGTTCGCGTCGGGTGCCCGGGTACCGTAGTCTGCATAGCATAAAAAGGAGACAGATAGTTATGGGTGGAAACCTCAGCGAAGTCGCCCTGCTGCGACAACAGATCGAAAGTGTGTGTCAGTCGATGAATCAGGCCCTTACCGGATACTCAGTAGTTGCGCAACATCGCATTATCAATCGCAAATACCGTGCGCTGGATACGTATCATGAGCAACTCAAAAACATTGTGGGAGAGAGCGAAGCTATCGAGATCATTTGCAATACCTATAACAAGGAGATCGTGTAGATACGGAAATGCCCTCGCTGCTAAAAGATGCTCGCACCTGGTTGGCAAGGTGATACGCTAGCGCTTGTCCTGAGGGGTTATGTCGTGTTGTGTTGCTGCGATCAATGGCTTAACATCGGTTTATTTGTGTGTATTGACAATGCCACCATGCTTGGCGGTAGAATGCAGTGTGGGAAAATGCAGCGGGACATATTTTCCTGCGCGCGATACTGCTACGAATTGTGGGCTGGTGGTACGGATATCCAGGGCGGATAAACTTTTCAATACGTGTTACAATTAATTAGGATACCTGCTAAGACACAAGAGAAAGTGTTTGAAGCCAGCTCGAAGCGAAAGAAATAGGTGCTTTTCGCAAACACATTCTGCGATATCGGGTACGGGACCCCAGAAGCGCAAACGTTGTCCTAGACAAACAATCTCCCAATAGTAAAAAAAATCAGGAGACATCATGAGTACTGAGCAGCAAAAGCGACCGGATGGACGCGATGCCACCTTTACAAATAAGCCTCGTGTCGTCACGCTGCCTGAAGACGAAGATCGAGCTACCCTGGTGCACTACTATCACCAGATGTTACTGGTCCGCCGTTTTGAAGAGAAAGCGGATGAAATGTACAAGATGGCACGTATCGGGGGATATTGCCATCTGAACCTGGGTGAAGAAGCCACAGTCGTCGGATTCTGTGCAGGCTTAGAAGCAAAAGATTACCTGTATACAAACTACCGTGAGCATGGATATGCTATCTGTCGCGGTATTTCCTCACAAGCGGTCATGGCTGAGTTATTCGGCAAAGAAACGGGTTGTTCGCATGGACGTGGTGGATCAATGCATATGTTTAGTGTCGAGCATCGTTTGCTAGGTGGCTATGGCATCGTGGGCGGACAACTACCACTGGCAACTGGTGCGGGTTTTGCTATCGCATATCGTGGTTCTGATGAAGTGGTCGCTGTGCAGATGGGCGATGGCACAACAAACGGCGGGCCGTTCTTCGAATCTCTCAATCTGGCGAAAATTTACAAACTGCCCGTGATCTTTTTTATCGTCAATAATGGCTATGGCATGGGCATGCCTGCCGACAAAGGATCAGCCGTTGCCGAGCTGTATCGCAAAGGCTGTGCTTTTGATATACGCGGTGAGCGCGTTGATGGCAATGATGTGCTCGCGGTGCGCAATGCCGTACGCACAGCGGCCAGGGTTGCCCGTGAGCAGCATGAGCCTGTGCTCATTGAGGCCGTGAGCTATCGCTTCCGTGGACATTCGGTGATCGACCCCGACCGTTATCGTGACGAGGAAGAAGTGAAACGCGGTCGCGCGCTCGATCCTATCCCCGCGTTTGCGCAGCGTTTGCTGTCTGCCCGTTTCATCAACGAGCGGGGCCTGCACGATATCGAAGAGCAGGTGGAGCAAGAAGTCAATCAAGCTGTCAGGTTTGCCGAAGAAAGTCCTTTCCCTGCGGTGGAAAGCCTCTTAGATCATGTGTATGCACCTGACACCATCGAACAGGAGAGCAGGTAATCATGGCAGAGATAAGCTTTCGACAGGCGCTCAACGAGACGTTGCGCGACGAACTGGTGCGTGACGAAAATGTCTTCCTGATGGGAGAAGAGATCGGTGTATTCGAGGGATCATATAAGATTACCGCCGGTCTCTTAAAGGAATTTGGGGCTAGGCGTGTTGTGGACACGCCAATCGCCGAGAATGGTTTTGTGGGTATGGCGGTTGGCGCGGCGATGCTGGGCTTGCGGCCAGTGGTCGAGATCATGACCTTTAACTTCATCGCTCTGGCTATGGACGAAATCTTGAACCACGCGGCCAAGATCTATTATATGTTTGGCGGGCAGACGCCTGTGCCGCTGGTCATCCGTACGCCAGGCGGTGGTGGTCAACAACTATCGGCCACCCACTCGCAGAACCTTGAGGCCTGGTTCGCACACATTCCAGGCTTGCAGGTCGTCGCGCCGTCCAATCCTGCGGATGCCAAGGGCCTGTTGAAGACGGCGATTCGCAATAATAATCCGGTTATTTTTCTGGAACATCTGGCTCTGTACAATACAAAAGGCGAGGTGCCCGACGAAGACTATACCGTGCCCTTTGGCAAGGCCCAGATTGCTAAGGAAGGCACTGACCTGACGGTAATTAGTTATTCACGTATGGCCTCTGTGGCCCTGGAGACGGCGCGCCGTCTGGAGCAGGAAAAGAGGATCAGCGTGGAGGTGGTCGATCTACGCTCGTTGCGCCCGTTGGATACAGAGACCATTGTCGCGTCGGTGAAGAAGACCGGTCGGGCGATTGTATTTGAGGAAGATTGGCGCTCTTACGGTATTGGAGCGGAGATCGCTGCTACGCTGCAGGAAGAGGCTTTTGATTATCTGGATGCACCCATTAAGCGCGTTGCCAACATTGAAGTGCCACTTCCGTATGCCAAGCCGCTTGAACTGGCGGCTGTAAATAGCGCGAAACATCTGCTAGATGCGATTGACGAGCTGGCTCCGCGCCGGAGGAGAGTGGTCCATGCCTGATGTAAATATGCCCAGACTTAGCGACACGATGCAGGAAGGTACGATCACGCGTTGGCTGAAAAAGCCCGGTGATAAAGTCGAGAAGGGGGAGGTGGTAGCTGAAGTAGAGACCGATAAGGCGAGCATGGAAATTGAGTCTTACAGTTCTGGTGTGTTGGAGCAGATCCTGGTGCAGGAAGGTGAAGTGGCTCCCATTGGTCAACCCATTGCGCGTATTGGCAGTGGCGCGGGCGTGCAGACGAGCCAGCCATCATCTGCTGTTAATGGAGCGCAGGTGGCTCAGCCGTCCGCTGAGGTCGCAGCCGGGGAGCGTGGGACGTTGGCCGGCAGTGCTGCATATGCTGGCTCTGTGCGTGAACAGGCCCAGACTGCAGAACGTCAGAATGGCTTTGTGAAAGTGTCACCATTGGCGCGGCGCATTGCTGAAGAGCATGGCATTAATTTGCTGCAGGTGAAAGGTACTGGTCCCGGTGGGCGTATTGTACGCGACGATATTGAGGACTTTATTGAGCAGCGCACTACGACATCGGTGGTGGCACCACCTGTGATCTCCCAGGCTGTGCCTGTGGAAGCTGCGCCTGTAGCGCAAGCGCTCAGCGTGGCCGCAGATACGGAAGTCGTGACGCTCTCGACGATGCAGAAGACCATTGCGCGCCGCCTGACCGAGTCGAAACAGACGGTGCCGCATTTCTATGTGCGCAGCGAGATTGATGTCACCGATGCTCTGGAGATCCGTCAGAAGCTCAATGCTAGCCTGAGTCAGGAAGGCATCAAGATCAGCGTGAATGATCTGGTGATCAAAGCCTGTGCGCTGGCGCTAGAGAAGTTCCCGGAGGTCAACGGCTCTTATAAAGACGGACAGTTTCTCTTGCATAAGCATATCAATATTGGTATCGCGGTTGATGTGCCGGCAGGACTACTGGTACCGGTGATTCGGGATGCCAATACCAAAGGACTGCGTACGATTGCGCGTGAGGCGAAGGCGCTGGCGGCCAAAGCTCAGGCTGGTAAGCTAACGCCTGCCGACCTCGATGCTGGCACTTTTTCGATCTCGAATCTCGGTATGCTGGACGTCACAGAATTTGTGGCGGTGATCAATCCACCGCAATCGGCGATTCTGGCCGTCGCATCGGCGCGCAAGGTGTTTGTCCCGATCAATGACCAGCCAGTTGTGCGCGACGTGATGAGCGTGACGATGTCTGCTGACCATCGCATTCTCTACGGAGCTATGGTTGCCCGCTTCCTACAAGAAGTCAAGCGCCAGTTACAGAACGTCTATCTGCTGCTAAGCTAAAAATTTGCGAAGCTGACCGTTAGCCTCTGTTTCTTTGGCCTTCAGGCAACGGACAGGCTCTCCGTCCATGCGAGGGAAATGGGGTAGGGGCGTCACCTTGCGCACGCCCCTGGGCGGTCGCATCGTGGCCTCCAGGGCGGTCGCCAGGACACGCCCCTACCCCATTTCCCAACGTTTTCCCCCAGAAGGATGGAGACCCAAATATCATTGGCCTTATAGCTGTTTTGTCTCTGCTGTGCTCCTTAACCTTGAGATTAGCTAAGGACTGTCATAGAATGGAAAGAAATTGTGGCCTTTTCTCTGCCTGATGGCCGGGCCCCGTTTCCAATGGAGGTACGGATGCTATGACTATTGATGCTCAGCACGGTTCTCCCCAGTTTCCTACAGTCGCGGGAGATATTACAGCTTCAACGCCCGAGACCATGCGTGAGGCTGTGCGCACGTTACAGACGCAGAAGGATGCCTGGGTCAGTGTTTCGCTACGCCAACGTCTTGCGATGGTAGAGCAACTGATCAAGGATTTCGCCACCGTTATGCCGCGCTGGATTGCCGCAAGTTGTGCTGCAAAAGGCGTCGACGAAGCATCTCCTGCCGCAGGTGATGAGTGGGCCGCAGGTGCATGGCCATTGCTCAAATATTTACGTCAATTCCGGCAGTCGCTCCTCGATATTGAAGCGTACGGACAGCCCAGGATTCCCGGTCCAGTAACCACGCGACCGAGCGGCCAGGTAGTCGCACAGGTCTTCCCGCAAAACTTCTCTGATAGCATTTTTGGCTTAAGGGCCGAGGTGTGGATGGACCCGGCTGTTAGCATCGAACAATTAGCCCAAACGCAGGCCCTGGCTTATCGGGACAAGCAACACGCCGGCAAAGTTGCGCTGGTCCTGGGTGCTGGCAATGTCTCTAGCATCGGGCCACTGGATATCCTCTATAAAATGTTCGTTGATGACCAGGTGGTCTTGTTCAAGGCGAATCCGGTCAATGCCTATCTCGGTCCCTTGCTTGAAGAGAGCTTTCGCGCGCTGGTTGAGCCTGGATATCTGCGTATTGTCTATGGAGGTGCTACGGAAGGCTCCTATCTTTGCCACCATCCTGACATTGACGAGATCCATATCACCGGGTCAGATAAGACCTTTGACGCCATCGTGTTTGGTACGGGAGCAGAAGGTGCAGCGCGTAAAGCAGCTCATCAGCCGCTATTAAAAAAGCCTATCACTGGTGAACTGGGCAACGTTAGTCCGGTGATTGTCGTACCGGGTCCGTGGAGTGCGGGAGATATTGCCTATCAGGCGGCACATATCGCTTCCATGTTGACCAACAACGCAGGCTTTAACTGTAACGCGACCCGTATCATCATCCAGCACGCAGAATGGCCACAGCGCGAGCAACTCGTGCAGCAGATCAGCCGCGTACTGGCCAATGTGCCATCGCGTGATGCCTATTATCCGGGCGCACAGCAGCGCCAGCAGAGCTTCATCGCTGCGCATCCAGACGCAGAGCAGTTTGGCGCGGCAAGTGGCAAACACATGCCCTGGACCTTTGTGACGCATGTCGATGCAGCCAATAGCGAGGATATTTGTTTTACGACCGAGGCTTTTTGTGGACTCTTCGCTGAAACGGCGCTGTCAGCAGAGGGCGTTGTGGACTATATCGAGAGGGCAGTCTCCCTTGCCAACGAACAACTGTGGGGTACCTTGAGCGCCACGATCCTGGTCCATCCACAATCGCTCAAGGACCCGGCGGTGGCGGCGGCTGTGGAGCGTGCGCTGGACAATCTGCGCTATGGCACCATCGGTGTCAACTACTGGGCCGGGAGCAGCTTCAGCCTGGGGGCGACGACATGGGGAGCTTTTCCAGGACACGAGATCTCCGACATTCAGTCGGGTACAGGCGTGGTGCACAACAGTCTGCTGTTTGCGCAGGCACAAAAAAGCGTTGTGCGCGGGGCGTTTCGTAGCATACCCACGCCGCCCTGGTTTGTCACGCGTGGCACGGCTGAACGCAATGTCTTCGCAAAACTTGCGGCTATAGAGGCTGAGCCAGCGTTCTGGAAGCTACCAGGCGTCATCTGGTCGGCTCTAGGTGGATAAATAGCGTCTAAAGATGCACCGGGTGCTACCGTCTAGTGGGGTTCTACCGAGAGCTACCTGTAGGCGTGATCGCGTAGGGTATATTGACCCTCTTTCCATCTTTTACTTATCCCACAGATCGGGTAGAATTCTCTCTTATTAAAAAGAGCCAACAAGGGCCAGGTAGTTTTGTCATGAGAAGATTATGGAGGTATGAACGTTATGTCTGATGTACATATGAGGGAAGTTAGTGATACAGGTAGTAGTTCTGAAAGCGAATCCCATGATGTATTAAAAGAACAAAAGAGCCAAAGAGATAAAGAAATGAGAGAGAATGGTGATAAGGTAAAATTGGAAAGAGAGCGTAAGGAAACACAAAAGCGGGTGGATTCATTGCGTGATGATGTCAATGAAAGAACAGATATGTTTAATGAAGCGAAGGAAGTAAAAGAAGATTTGGTACGAGAAATGAAAGAAATAGGATATTCAGAAACACATGATGGTATAATAGAATATAATTTAATACGCGTAAAATTCAACGAGGCATTAAAATTTCTTCACAGTAGAGTAGCTAATATGAGAGATGTTATAAAAAATTTTAATGGAAAAGTAGAGGAACATAATAATAATGTTGGAAGCGAAGAAAAAAGAGTACAGAAAATTACAGATGATTTTGATCTGCCTGGTGAGATAGAGAAGACGTTTCGTGAGGAATGGGAGGCGCAAAAGGATAGAACCACGCTAAGTGGTGGACAAGCTCAAAATGAAAGCCAGATTTGAGCACGAATCCACCAACTTCCACTGGTTAATGTGGCTGTACCCGGGTGCTGGCATTGACGCTCAAAAGTCCTGTTTTTGATGGGATAAGCGGGTTCTGTCGATTACATGGGATTATACTATAGAGGGGTATGTCTATGCCATCCCCTAGAGTCCGTTCCTGGTGGAAGCTCAACGTGGACAACCGCAAGGGATTGTCCCTACGCGATCTGCTCAGAGTTACAGTTATTTATTGTGATGGACAGCCCTACTCTACAGGCTGTTCAATAGATAGATGAAGGTGTATTGTGAAGAGTAAGTACATCTTGTTGTTTGTAGCGCTCTTGCTTGTAGTCGTCTTAGGCTTCGGCGCGTTCAAATACCTGGCTGCGTCGCAGCCTGCGACAGGTTTTCCCAATGGTGATAAGATTACCATTGCCGTCAACGGTACGTTCTACGGTGCCAAAGACGCTGACTTTTATTATGGGGTTTCAAGCGCGAACGTGCTTGCAGGGTGTTTTCCGCTGACCGGCGCGAAGACCGCATTGAATATAGTAACTTCTGCGACCTGGCGTAACGTGGCTATTAATCTCGTGACAAGCTGTCCTAAGGCTAAGAAGCAGAGCAGTCAGCTTGTTGGTGTCACAGTCGAAGAAGACGCGTACACAGCGCCAAGCACGATTAGTAATGGCACTGTTGTATTCAATGTTCCATCCTCCTCCTAGCGTAAAACGGGGTAGGGGCGTCACCTTGCGTGCGCCCTGGGCCTCACGAGGGGTCATATCCTGATCTCTCAATACCCACCGGGGCGGTCGCAGGACACGCCCCTACCCGTTTGTCCTCGTGGTAGCTGCGGGCACCGAGGTATTAAATTGCGCTATTCGCTACGGCCTGTGCCTCGACTCTCGTGTTGGGTTGGTGGTGTTGTGCGCGGTTAAGCGCGCTCATTACAGCCTTCACCGACGCGAGTTCGATATTTGTCTCAATCGCAGCACCGAAAAACGTTGCGCCCTCAGCGGTCTGGATCTGGATATAGGCCACCGCCTGTGCCTCTGCACCCTGACTAAGTGAGTGTTCGGCGTAGGAGATCACCTGGAAGTGTGCGATGTTCTCCTGGTTAAGTGCTCTGACAAAAGCGTCAATGGGACCATTGCCCTGAGCGTGTATCGTACGTTTTACGCTATCGATAGCGATGTCTGCGCTGTACATACCAGGATCGTCGGGCCGTTGCTCAGGCGCACTGTGGAATGCTTCAAGCGTAAACGGGCTATGACGCTGGAGATATTCCTGCTTGAAGGCTTGTAAAATTTGTGTCGCGAGAATTTCCTCGCCGCACTTGTCGGCCAATATGTTGATGATCTTGCCAAACTCGACACGCATCTCCTTGGGCAATTGGAACCCAAACTCGCTCTCCATGACGTAAGCTACGCCGCCCTTGCCTGACTGTGAGTTGATGCGAATGATCGCCTCATAGGTGCGACCGACATCCTTGGGATCGATGGGCAAATATGGCACCTGCCAGAGCGCGCCAGTTGTACTATCTTGCGCCGTCATGCCTTTATTAATGGCGTCCTGATGGGAGCCGGAGAATGCCGTAAAGACCAGTTCCCCTGCATAGGGTTGTCGGATCGGTACCTCAAGTCGTGTACAGCGCTCATAGACGGCCCTGACCGCGTTGATATTGCTGAAGTCCAGGCCCGGATCAACGCCCTGCGTATACATGTTGAGGGCCAGCGTGACGATATCGACATTGCCGGTACGTTCGCCGTTGCCGAAGAGTGTGCCTTCCACGCGATCAGCACCCGCCAGGAGACCCAGTTCAGTCGCCGCGACGCCAGTGCCACGGTCGTTATGCGTATGCATACTGACAAGTGCTGTCTCGCGGTTGCGCAGATGGCGGCAAAACCACTCGATCTGGTCAGCGTGGATGTTTGGTGTGGCGACCTCGACGGTGGCAGGGAGATTGAGAATAATCTTCTGCTCGGGTGTTGGCTGCCATACATCAATGACGGCTTCACAGATCTCAAGCGCGAAGTCCACTTCGGTTGACGAGAAACTTTCGGGCGAATACTGAAATATGACCTGTGTGCCTGGGAGTGTTGGCAGCAGTTCTTTGATCAATTGGGTGCCATTGGTAGCGATAGCGACAATGCCAGCTTTGTCCAGGCCAAAGACGACACGACGTTGCAATGGTGAGGTCGAGTTATACAGATGGACGATGGCTTTTTTCGCGCCGCGTAGTGACTCAAATGTGCGTGTAATCAGCTCATCGCGCGCCTGTACAAGCACCTGTATGGTGACGTCGTCGGGAATGTATTCTTCCTCTATGAGACGGCGCATAAAGTCAAACTCGGTCTGCGAGGCCGCGGGAAAGCCCACCTCGATCTCTTTGAAACCGCAGCGCACCAGCAATTGGAACATCTCCAACTTTTCGGCGACGCTCATTGGAATAGGGAGCGCCTGATTTCCGTCGCGTAAATCGACGCTGCACCAGATGGGCGCAGTCTTAATGCTACGCGAGGGCCATTGGCGATCCGGCAAATCGATGGGGGGGAACGGTTGATATTTTGTAATCTGTCCTTTTTGCATACGTCTCTGTATCTCTCCTATTACTATTAGTGTCTTCATCCATACATATGGTGATCCATGCCTGTGTTTGTTCCGCATGGATCACCACAGTAGCTTTTTGGAAATTATATCATTAGCCGATAGATGAGGCATAGTGGCATAGAGAAGCAACGGCAGATCAGCAGGCTCTTGACTGGTCTGCTAGACGGGGCAGACACTTGCGGATCAACGTGTGTGAAGGTGAAAACGGCTGAGTGTCGTTGGCAAGCGGGTAGGGGCGTCACCTCGCGTGCGCCCGGTGGCTCGTATCGTGGCTCCCAGGGCGGTCGCCAGGACACGTCCCTACCCGGTTGTCCTCGTGGGCGTGAAACCGGGAAAGGTGGCACCCTTCCCTGTATTTCCTTTTTTGCATCTGGTGCATTGCTCTACGAACTCATCCATTCTTAAGTTCGCGCTTATAAGACACGCCTCTACCCGTTTCTGCTAGAGCCAGGTGATGTGTAAGCGATTGAGTATGCGGCGTACCATCCCCGAGTTTCTCTCTTCGATATTGAGGTACTGCGCGAGCCGCAGGAACACCACCGAACCTACACCCAGCTCGATGAGTAATTTGAACAAAGCCAGAAAGACCCCACCGACAGAGAGTCTATTTGTGCTTGTGGTATGGATAATCAAGTCGAGTATGGTGCGCACAATGAACAACGCCACGCCCATCACAGCGGCAGCGCCTAAACAGCGTCCGATAAAGTTTGTGAGGCCACGGATGTCGAAACCACCAATGCGCTGATACAGCAGGATAAAAAGTGTGATTGCTTCGAGTATACTGGCAATAGAGGTTGAGAAGGCTAGCATGCCCAATCCCCACTGCACTCCAAAGACCGCCAGATTGATCAGGATGATACTCAGCGCGATCTTAAAGATAAACTGAGCGACACTGATAATAACAGGAGTTTTACTGTCGTTGAGCGCGTAAAAGGCGCGCGTAAGAATCTCAACGGCGGCCAGCCCGGGCAAGCCCACCGAGAAGAAAAACAGTGGATAGACGGTGAGTTGGGCCTGTTGCAACATAAAGTGGCCATGTTCCAGCAGGACCTGGATCACTGGTAAGGTCAGAATAAGCAGCCCGACGCAGGAAGGAATCGAGAGAAAGAGGATTTCGCGCAGGGTCTCCATGATAATGCTGCGCACACGATCAAGGCGGTCACGTGCCACATAGTTTGCCAGGGCCGGGAATGCGGCAGTGGAGACTGATGAGCCAAAGATTGAGACAGGGAGCACCAGGATAGAAAATGCATAGATGTACTCTGAAGTGAGTCCACTGATTATCTGCGCGCTGGCTATCGCGCTCAGATAGGAAAGCAAGAAGCGGTCCACTGCGGTACTAAAGGTGAGCATGGCCGCGTTGACGACACGTGGGAGCATCTGGCGACCGATCTGGATGACGCCCGCGTTCCGCCAGTCGAACGAGAAGGTATACTGCATCTTGACTTTGCGCAGACCCGGGATCTGCACTCCAACCTGGAGGATGGCCGCCAGTACAACGCCCCAGGTCGCGGAGTAAATCGCCAGGTCGCTGGGCGTGGCGTTCCTGGAATGGGATGCGATGATGAAACCGGGAATCAGGCCCAGAATCTGGCCGACATTGTAGAGTATCGTACCGATGGCCGTCCGCGTAAAGTCCTGTTTGGCGTTGAGTACGGCGCTGACAATGACGCCTGAGCCAAGCACAATAGCCTGAAACAGCATGATACGGGTTAGCGTGATGGTTAAAGGCACCTCAGCACGCAGCGTGTAGAGTGGCACCAGCAGCGGAGTGAAGATCATGGCGAGCACAGAAAGACAGATGATCAAGACCACTGAGATGTTCAAGGCGCTGCTGGCGATATGCCAGGCGGTTTTCTCATCGTTCAGCCCTTCCGCATGTTTTATGAAAACTGGAATAAATGCGGAACTAAGCGCACCTCCTGCCACAATGGTGAAGAGCAAGTTCGGGATAAGATAGGCATTGTTAAAAGAATCAGAAAAGTTGCTGGCGCCAAAGACGTACGTAAAAAGAAACGTGCGCACGAGACCCAGGATGCTGCTGCCGACAAACGCTCCAGTAATCAGGAAGGCGGCGCGCTGAATCTTCACCCGCTGAATCATACCCGTATTCATCGCCGCGTCGGCAGCCGGTGCCATGCCTTCATTAGCGGGTGTGGCTATGGCAGGCGAAAATTGAGCGGGTGAAAACTGGGCCGGCGGCGGAGACGACTGCCTCTGAACCCCTAATCCTGCTGGCGGCACAGGTGGCACGGCTGGTATAGCTGGTTTGCCCAAAAGGGGACTTTGTTTGATCTCGGCAAGAAACTCGGCCTTGTTTGCAGGCAAGTGCAATCTATCGCGCAGTGTACGAGGCTGGGAACTCGTTGGTGTACGAGGCTGTTGCCGACGGCGCATGCGTTCTTCGCGCAGCTGCCTGAGACGATCCTGATATGTCTGGACAGGAGGCAGGGACTGCGTAGGCTGTGGCATACTGATGGAATGATACTCCATACTCTGCCCGTAGCCAAGTGAACTGCCCATATCCATCGTCAAGTCCGCAGAGTAGCCAGGTGGGAGTGGTTGAGAGGGCCCTGCATTCCCTGGATCAGGTGGGTAGTTAACCGGTGGTCGATAGATACTTTTGGGTAAAGGATGCGGTACTGGGCGACCAGGAGGAGATTGCGATGGCTCTTCCTCGTACGACCACTGCGTGGGTTGTTGTTCGTCGTTCCTCATACGTTTTTACTGTTATCCATGATTCCAGTGGCGCAGGTATCCTCCTGTCTCAGTTGGGGAGGAAGCGCCATCTCCTTTTTTTGCACGATCCCTCGCGGGAAGCCATCGACATCAGTCTGGCATTACCATGTAGTATAAAGGGTGTTTGTTGAGAAATGCAAGCCGGAGACCCATTTGCTCTAGCCATATTGATGAATATATTTACTAAACTTGTTTCATGCTAAAGAAAATATTTGCATCTATTGTATGGTCTGTGCATTAATAATAGTAGTTATTGAGCAGTCTATTTGCAGGAAAACAAGTAGTTCATGCCCTAAGACATGGTGTGACTATGATGGTATGCTATGTCGGTAGTGGATGGAGTGTGGTTGATGCAGACGCTTCTGCTAATTCTCAGCTAAAAACTCGGCAAAATCGATTTTCCTATAGATTTCATCCATACTTATGGAAACATCTACGCTGCTTAAGGTCACTGTTTGACCTGGGCCGTATTCGGTCTTGCTCCAGGTCGTTCCATCTGCCGTGTCGCGTCGATAGATCTCGACATGCTGTGCGAACTGGCTGATAAGTACGTATTCCTGGATCGTTGAGCAGGCTTTATATGCCTGAAGTTTCTCGTCCCTGTCTATCGCTTCTGTGCTCGGAGAGAGCACCTCTACCACGATGCGCGGGGAGCGGATCAAATTGTTGCCGAGTCGTCGATCTGCCACGTCACACGACACGGTTGCATCGGGATAGACGCGATGTTCGCTTCCATCGGCTTTAGCATTTGGTGTAAAATTGCTTGACATCTTCGGCATCATTCCATTAGAATAACTCGTACCGGGAGGTGTGGGGGGTGATGTCAGGCTGTTCCTTTTCTTTTGATCCGTATGAGGATACTGCAATAACAGGACTTTCACGTCGACCCCAAAACGGTGCAAGAACCAGCCTGAAAATGCAAATCAATCGCGGCACGCACATTAAAGCTAATCCTGTCATGAGCCACGGATGTGCCAGCCATCAGGCGTGCGTTGCCATTCAGATATTCATACCTGGCATCCGGGTTGCTACGCTCCAACTCCAGGTATTCTGCAAACGTCATTGCGCCTCCGCGTGCGGGGTGTTCATACATGTGAATCGATGATCATAGCCTCACTCCCTGCCCTTTCACCTATTTCATCCGAGCCTTTAGGATAATATGCTTGCTGGCTTGACATACGCATTGAATTGCTACTATCTCTCTCCCGGACTCTGTTCCATTGTATCATCGATGCTTGAAAACTCGCAACTTCGTAAAATATCAGCCCTCGGGGCGCACGCAAGGTGACGCCCCTATCCGGTTTCTCAATGTTTCCCCGCAAGGATGGAGATCCAAATATCACGATACCACCCAGGAAAGAGACTTTTCTCCTCACCTTGCCTGGTAACAGGTCCTGGCCACTACTTGAAATGTGTACGCGCCCGATATCTACATGTAGCGACAATGTATGTTAGCGCGAGATAGATAAAGGAGAGGTGTGATGGGGAAACTCTATAAATATAGCCAGGATGTGCGCCAGACACTGGCTTATGCACGCGACGAAGCGCAACGTTTGAGACACCGACTGATTGCTCCAGAACATTTGCTTCTCGGTATGTTCAATGTACACATACCACTGATTGAGGGACTGTTTGCCTCGTTGCACGTGAGTACGCAGAGCATTGGGCAGGCATTGGATTTTGTGGTGGGACATGGCAGTAAAGCGATTTTGAGCGAACCGGTGATGAGTATAACTTCGCGGGCAATCCTGGCACGTGCCGAAGAAGCTGCGATGGCGCAAAAAGCCGAATGCATCAAGATTGAGCACCTGTTCCTGGCGATCCTTGAGGAGCCTGACTGCGTAGCTCTGGGTGTGCTAGAGAGCTTTGGTATTCACTTAACGCTGGCGCGTGATCAACTGGCAGTGTTGCTCAGCGGTGGTTATGAGCGCTTAAATCTATCTGCGCAATACTATGCGCGTTATGAAGCGACGCCTACGCTCAACCAGGTCAGTCGCGACCTGACGCTGGCCGCGCTGGATGACACCATCGATCCCTTGATTGGTCGAGAGGCTGAACTGGAGCGCACGATGCAGATTCTAGCGCGTCGCACGAAAAACAACCCGGTACTTATTGGTCCGGCTGGTGTCGGCAAGACCGCGATAGCTGAAGGTCTGGCGCTGCGTATCGTTCAAGGCAACGTGCCCGACAATCTGCGGCAATCTCGTGTGGTGGCGCTGGATGTTGGTCTGCTCTCGGTTGGCACGCGCTTTCGTGGAGACCTTGAGGAGCGGCTCAAGCGCATTTTACACGAAGTCACCAGTGTAGCGGGGATCATTGTCGTCATCGATGAATTGCATACACTGGCGCAAACAGGCGTTGCGGAGGGATCGGTTGACGTGGCGAATCTCTTCAAGCCGCTACTGGCGCGCGGAGAATTTCAGTGTATTGGCTCAACCACTTTAGATGAATACCGCAAGTTTATCGAGGCTGATCCAGCGCTGGAGCGTCGTTTTCAGCCAGTGTCGGTAGCCGAGACCAATGCCGAGGAGACGTTCCAGATCCTCCAGGGATTACGTTCGCGCTATGAAGTTTTTCACCAGGTAACGATCAGCGATGAGGTCTTGCAGGCGGCGGTTAAGATGTCGTCGCGTTATATTCCAGAGCGTTTCCAGCCCGACAAAGCGCTGGATTTGCTGGATGAAGCGGCGGCGCGCGTGTGTGTGCAACGTTCGCTGATGTCTACCTCTGTGCAGCAGTGCCGCGATGAACTGGTAACGGTGCAGCGTGAGAAGGATTATGCCATTGTCCAACACGATTTTCCGCGTGCGGCGCGTCTACTGCATAGCGAGCGGCAGATCCGACATAGCCTGTGGTTGGCAGAGCTGGAGTGGCGTGCGCAGCATATTCAGCAGTGTTCTCCCGTTGGGGTGCAGGACATCGCCAAAGTTGTCGCCATGTGGACCGGTATCCCCGTCGTAGAAATTGCCGGAGAAGAAGCGCTGCGTCTACTCAATCTGGAGCAAGCTTTGCAGCGGCGTGTGATCGGGCAACGTGAAGCGGTCCATGCTGTGGCCAGAGCCGTCCGCCGTTCGCGTACCGACGTGAGAGATGCCCGTCGTCCTATCGGCTCGTTTATCTTTGTTGGTCCCACGGGCGTCGGTAAAACCGAACTGGCGCGTGCGTTGGCAGAGACGCTCTTTGGCGATGAAAATGCGCTCTTCAAACTGGATATGTCAGAATTCATGGAGAGTCATCATGCGGCACGCCTGACCGGTGCCCCTCCGGGATATGTTGGGTACGACCAGGCAGGTCAGTTGACCGAGGCTATCCGTCGTCGTCCGTACAGTATCGTGCTGTTTGATGAAGTGGAGAAGGCGCACCCCAAAGTTTTTGACCTGTTGTTACAGATCCTTGAAGATGGTCGTCTGACAGATGCGCAGGGACAGGCGGTTGATTTCAAGCACACGATTATCATTCTCACATCGAACGTGGGAACTATCGAGTGGTCGCGGGGAGGTATGCTCTTCACCACGCAGCGTAGCGAGCAGGAGCGACAATTACATACGTATGAGCGTATGCGGGCGTTGATGCCTTTAGCGCTCAAAGCCGTTTTCAGACCCGAACTGCTCAATCGCATTGATGAGACGATTGTGTTCCATCCGCTAGAGTTGGTACATCTGCGCGAGATCGTCGATCTGCTGGTCGCGCAGACGCAGAAGCGCTTAGCCGCGCAGCACATCGAGTTACAGGTTTCAGATGCGGCGCGTGCGCTATTCGTCGCGCGTGGCTATGATGCGGAGTATGGTGCGCGTCCATTGCGGCGTACGGTGCAGAGTTTGCTGGAGGACATGCTAGCGGAAGCGCTACTGCAAGGCACCTGTGCAGCCGGTGACGTTGTGCTCGTGGATATTGTGGAGGGCCAGCTCAATGCTACGATACAAACAGCTAGCCTGGTATCTGCGCAATTAGCGGGACCAGCCGGACATGTGGCCGCGTAACTGAAGCGAATGAGCTGTATATCGGTGGTAGAGAAGGGTTCTACCACCGGTATCGAATTATTGATCAGTAGCGTCGGCTCGCTGAATTTTGGCTCTCCATCCTTCCAGGTGAAAACGTTGGGAAACAGGGTAGGGGCGTCACCTTGCGTGCGCCCTGGGGGCCGGTCGCCAGGACACGCCCCTACCCTGTCTCACCCTCATGGACGGAGAGCCTGAATTTTCCCCATCAAAATGCTCGAATCTTTGAGTATTGGTATCTGGATATCTTTATCTTCGTTGCCGACAATCAGATCTTGTTTGAGTATATCCATAATAATCTGCTCAGATGCTTCGGCATCTTCTTCAACTTGCTTATCGATTATTTGTTCGCCTATGCCCACGATCTTTTCTTGGGGAGGCAATGGGAACTTGCGCAATTCAGTTGCGCTGACCTGCGTATTGCCGCTCGCGATGCGAAAATAACGGTCGACGAGGGAACTATTGAGAAATGCTGCTAATCCTACAGCTTCCGCATAAGAAAGTGCTCCCTGAGGACGATAGATATAATTAAGATGGTTCTCCAAGGCAATTGATGCTGTCCCAAATGTTCCTTCGCGTAAAACCGCTGCTGTTATACGATGCGGCTCTTCCTTAGCACTGAAGCGCCGCAAAACGATTTGTGTGCCATTGTGCACTAATAATTTGCGACCTGCTTGACAGAGCACTGCTTGTTGTTTATCAAATGTGCTGAGAGGCCACGTAATCTTCATACGTCGTACATGTTGTAGCCAGAGTAGAGGAACAGCCTTATCCAGAGAGACATTTTCCAGCGTAGTAAGTGTATCGGTGTGGCGAAATGGTACGACTGGTCCTGTGGATATTTCCAGTCTGTAGGTAGCTAGATAATTTTTCCAGCGGGCAAATGCCTGGAGCAAGTGTACGTCTATGTCACTCATTGGCAGATAGAGCATGGGATCTTGCTCTTTGTCGTCTATGATGAGTTGGCGTTTTACCTGTTGGATCAGTGAATGAGCAAGATCATGCAGGCCATGACTTCGGGAGATCGTAACATAGGGGGTATCTACAGAGCCGGTAGCTTTTTTTGTTCCGCAGAGAACAATATTCTCCTGGAGTATGTCGTTATCCTCAAATGCAGAGCGGCGTGAATCAAATATATGAATGAGATCCGGTGTGATGGTGCTGAAAAATTGTTGGCGAAACTGTTGAAAATAGGCACCAGACGCAAAAGATCGTGGTGTAATAGATACGAATTGCCCACCTACCCGTAGTACAGACGCAGCTAAAGACATAAACATAGTGTACATATTTGTACGTCCCTGAGCTATGTCTTTTACAAGTTTTGCTCTTGGATCTTGCTGATTTACTTTAAAGTAGGGTGGATTGAGGATGATGAGGTCGGGTGGACGTTGAGATTGGATATCTCTCGTCCATAATGACGCTTGCGTGAACTGTTCTGCCATTGCTTCAACAAAATCGTCAGGATGTACTTCGATGGACACATCTATGCCGTACATTTGTAGCATGTCACAGGCGTAGTTAAGCGTAAATGTGCACAGTATATGCAAAATCGGATCTGATTCATAGGCAGTAATAAAGATATGTGATACATTTTGTTGGAGAGCTACTTCGCAAACAGCGCTTGCTAGCATGCCAACTCCGGCCCCTGGATCAAGTAGAGATAAATTGTTGGCCAGAACACCGGCATTACTTGCCATATAGCGAGCCAACGTCCGATGGGTAAAGAACTGTCCCTGGCTATAGCGGCGTGTCTCACTGCTACAGCTTACATACCAATTCCCAATGACCTGACATACTTCTGTTGGCGAAAGATTGGCAGTGATAACTGGAGGCTTCTGCCAGGATATGTCCGGTGCTGCTGCATGGAGTTTGTGTAGTGGTAACTCATAGATAATATCATTTCGCACCTGCTCCGTCGCCATCATTTTCCTCCTCTATAAACCGTTGGTCTGTCTCTGAGCATATGCTATCATGGCTCTGGCTAATGCACAATGCTTTTCCCACCAATGGCATTGTTGGCCTGGGTTCTCATATACCATTTACCCTCTAAAATTCCAGCCTCTCGCGTGCCCGCGATACCTTGACAAACGCAGCCCGATCATGGTATTGTTGGTTATGATGAGTATTGTTCATCAGCGTTTATTCTACTCCATCTATGAGATGATCCGAGAAGCCGGAAACTCTTCGTACACACCCTTTTAACACTTATATTCCCTTTCTTCTCATGTCATCTCCCTCAACAGGCGTTTTCTCCAGTCATTCAGCGCAGCACGTCACACGCAGAGCATCGTCCCCTGAATGCAGCGAAAAACAGAAAGGTTCCGCTATGAATTTCCAATCGTCGTCGTCCTCCAATCCGTCTGAGAGTTACATGGACCTGTTCGCCCCGACCGTCCGCCAGTCTAGCGGCAAGAAACACGTTCCCAACAAACACGAAATGCAGTTCATCTACACGCTCCACGACATTCAGGCCGGGAAAATTACCACGCAGACGCAGCTTCCCAGCGATCTCAAGGGGAAGTGGCACGAGTACGCCTACGAGCTGCTCGACCTCACACAGCAGCATGGCATGGGCGTCTTCTGGACCGGCTACGAGACGCTCTGTCGCCTCGATCCACGCTTGTTCGATTGGCGACCACTGATCGATAGGCAACCACCTACGCCCGGCACCTCCATGCCTGTGATCGAGACGTATGGCACCTTGCTTTCCGAGATTGAAGCTGAGCCGGTGGAGTGGCTGTGGCCGCAGCGGTTGGCGTTGGGCAAGATCACGACCCTGGATGGCGATCCGGGTCTGGGCAAGTCGAGCATCACGCTGGATATTGCCGCGCGCGTCTCCAGTGGACAGCCCATGCCCGATGGCTCGCCTGGTGTCAGGGGTGGAGTCGTGCTGATCACGCCGGAAGACGGACTCAGCGATACCATCCAGCCTCGCCTGGCGCGTGCCGGTGCAGCCCTCTCCAAGATCGTCTCGGTGTGCCCCATTGAATTGGTCGATCACGTGACTGGTCATGCCTATCAGCGGCCTTTTCTGCTGCCAGACGATCTGGATTACCTGGAGAAGGCCATGCAACGTGTGGATGCTCGCCTGGTGATCATGGACCCGATTATGGCCATCCTGGGCAGTAAAGACACCTACAAGGATAGCGAGGTGCGTTCGTTGCTGGTGCCGATCCAGATGCTCATGGAGCGCCACCGTGCGACCTGCATCATGGTGCGACACCTGACCAAGAATGGGGGAGACAATATGCTCTACCGGGGAGGTGGTTCCATTGCCTTTATCGGGCTGGCGCGTACCGGTCTGGCGGTGGTCAAAGATCCCTTCGATGAGACGCAATGCGTGTTCGCACATATCAAGTCCAATCTCGGCAAATACGCGCCATCCCTCAACTACAGCATCAGCAGCGATGAAGAGCAAGGTGACGAACGCCCGTATGTCGTGTGGGGTGCGGAAAGTAGCTTGAGCAGCAATAACTTGCTCGCCCCTGCATCCCCACGCAAGCCAGCCAGCACACGCCAGGATATGCTGCGCATCCTCAAAGAGCACTATCCAGAGGCTCTCTCCCCTATGGACCTGTCAGAAGAACTCTCCGAAGTGCCCATCAGTACCATTCGTGGAACGCTCAAACGTCTCACTGAAGATGGACAAGTTGAGCAATCAGTACGGGGCTACTATACAGCACGTACTTCTTCATAAAGAGTATCAAACCGTTTCTGCTATTCGACATCCTCCCCAAAAGTTACAAAGTTACAAAGTTACACGCTTACCTATCGTGTAACTTTGTAACTTTGTAACTTTTGTATCCATCTTCTTTACTATTATATTTATATTATATTTAATTATAAAAATATAGTATACTATAATGAGATACTGATAGAATGGGGAGATTGTAACTTTGTAACTTTCATGTAACTTTTGGGAATTGGCTTCTCAAGCGCGTTTAAGGCCCTAAAAGTTACAAAGTTACAAAGTTACATGGGAGAAAGAGGAGAAATGGACCAACAGGCATCACTTGACGTGGTCTGGCGTTATCTTTATACTAGGTGCGGTATCCTCATATGTGCAGTATCCTCCTATGGATCAAAGCCAAAGGAACCACCTGGCAGCGCCTTCCACGCCTTCTGGTACGAGCCACGTGAGTGGAATGATGCCGCAGAGGTCAAGTGGTTTTGCATGAGAGGATCGCGCTATTTCGCAATAGTACGCTCTCGACCATATATTAGAGGAAGGGATTTCTAGCCGTGAAACTTGTTGTGCGTTGGCGACCTCTCGCCTTAGGGGGGCTGGTACTCCTGGGTTTGCTCTTACGGCTCCATGGCCTCAATTGGGACCAGGGCAATAGCTTTCAGCCTGATGAGCGGCAAATCCTCTTTCATGTCACTGCATTGGCGTGGCCTACTAGCTGGGCACAGTTCCTCGATCCCAAAACCTCGCCGCTCAACCCACAATTTTTTGCCTATGGCTCCTTTCCTCTCTACCTGCTGGCCTTCGTCGGGCATGTGCTTGGATACACCACAGCGACGCCTGACTATTTTGTCAAGTTCACGCTGGCTGGTCGGGTGCTCTCAGTGCTCTTTGATAGCGGCACGATCCTGCTAACGGCATTGCTGGGTCTGCGTCTCACACCGGATGAGCTCCCTGGACGACCGCGTGCCTGGAGTGTCGCGTTGCTGGCGGCTGCGCTGGTGGCATTCACGCCGTTCCAGATCCAACTGGCGCATTTCTACGCCGTTGATGTGGTCCTGCTCTTCTTTGTGATGCTGACGATACTGGCCTGTGTGGCGTTTGTCGATAGCCAGAGGCCGCTGATCTGGGCGTGCATAATGGGACTTGGCTATGGTCTGGCGATGGCCACAAAATTTAGTGCCGCTCCGCTGGCTGTACCAGTAGTGGTGGCATTACTGCTGCGCTGGTATCGGCAACGTGATTTTCTGGAAGCTGTGCTGGCGTTGCTAATTGCCGCTGGTATGACCATCTTGCTCTTTTTCGTCACACAGCCGTACGCGCTACTGGACAGTACAGATTATATCCAGCAGGTAACGACACAGGGAGATTTAGCCAGAGGGCTGTTGGATTATCCCTATGTGCGGCAATTCGCGGGCACGCCTATTTATCTCTATGAGTTCCAGAATATGCTGCTGTGGGGTCTGGGACTGACGCTAGGCATTTGTGCCGCGCTTGGCTTTCTCTGGTGCTGCTGGCGTGTCTGGCGGGAGTACATCGATGCCTGGATCGTCCTATTGGCCTGGGTGATTGTCTTTACTCTGATCACAGGCAGCTTCTATGTCAAATATATGCGCTATATGTTGCCCATTTACCCCGTGTTGACGTTGATGGCAGCCGCTGTCGTGGTCGCGTTTGTCTATCGTGAGTGGCAGCCGCAGCGCGACGCACTCAAGAAGTTGCGCGTCATCGTGCCTATACTGCAAGTTGGAGCGGTAGTGTTTGTGCTGGCGGGTACGCTGTTTCAGGGTCTGGCACTCTTGAATGTCTACAGTGTGCCGAATACACGTGTGCAGGCATCTTTATGGATATATGCTCATTTGCCGGCGGGCAGCGTACTGACCTATGAGCAGTGGGACGACGCTTTGCCGGTGGCTGTTGGCAACCATAGTCCAGCGGTCTACACGCAGGCTAGCTATCTGAGCGGCGGTCAGACGACGACTGGTCTGCCCCTCTATGATGACGATACGCTCGCTAAGGCGCAACTGCTCGCCAAACTGCTACCGACGATCAACGCCATTACCATGCCCACTGATCGTCTGGATAAGTCTATTCCGCGTCTTCCTGCGCGTTATCCGCTTACCATCCACTATTATCAGCTTCTTTTCAGCGGACAACTCGGTTTCCACCTGGCGGCGCAGTTCGAGGATCGCCCGCACCTGCTGGGGATCACGCTGAATGATAGCGGCGCGGACGAGAGCTATTCTGTGTTTGATCATCCGACGGCGCGTATTTTTGTGCGCGAAACCCCGTATCCTTATACGTCGGCTCAGGTGCTGCAAAAGCTCCTGGCAGGCGTGCATTTACCTGCCGCAAGTGCTTGAGTGATGGGCATTAGCAGGCTGTTTGGTACAATCCGTGAATTAGCCGCTGGATACTGAAAAGTTCACTGATGGTGATAACAGTAGCATTTGTGTGATATATGATGGGCTGGATGACTAAAGGCGTCTTGGAGTGTGCGGTGCTCTGAGTGCAAGTCATTCGTCGGGATTATACCTATAGGGATCATCGGGAGCATCGGGAGCATCCGTATCAGAGGGGTGGCCTGCTTCTTTGTGCGTGGTAGTCTTACCTCTCTTTGATTGCCCGGTCGGATCTATCATCCGTTGTTCATCAAACTTTTGCAGGGATGCCTGTAGGTAGCCAGGTATCTCAAGCTCTTGCGGAAGTTTTAGAAAGCCAGAGTCATCAGGTTCCCCAGATGCGACGACAAAGCCACCGCGACGGTCCCACGGGGGCTTGTCACCAACCTCTTGAGACTGTGGGAAAAGTTTAGTACCCATCGGTCCGTCAGGTCGCTCAAGTTCGGGTAGGAAGCCAGTGCCATCAGGTTTCTCAGGTACGATGACAAAGCCATCGCGGCTGTCCCACGGAGGCTTGTCACCAACCCCTTGAGACTGTGGGGAAAGTTCAGTATCCATCTGTCCATCAGGGAGAGCAATATGTTCTGGGTGTGCTTGCGGGGTCTCAGGTCTCACAGGACGCTCAAACTGCTTGTGAAATTGGATGATATCCTTTATTTGAGGCTTATGGGCTCGTTGAGCATCTGTGAGCTGTTCTGTAGCATCTGCATCGGCCCTCCTCAGTGGGTCTTCTCTACTGCCTTGGGATGGCTTCAAAGAGTCTCCATGATCGCTCAACTCACCGTTCTCCTCGTATCAATGAAATCCAACTGGATAAACCCAACACTATTTTTCTGACATGCTCTTTTATGATATATCATCACTCATAACCATGCCAGAGGAAACGGAGGGACAGATTTTCCCGGCAAGCGTCACGGATACTTGCCTGTTTCTGTAACGCAAAAAGATCTGACGAGGTGGTGAGCATCCAGGACCGAGATACGACCAAATTAGGGCATAGGGAGAAGGCGTAAAAAGAGTATTATATGGTATTTTCCTCTGCTATTCCGCGCCTATTGAAAGCTGTAGCCTCAGCAGACAGTAAAGTGGAGCGTTTGACAAACATCTTTTTGTTTGTTATGCTCACGCATTGAGGGCCAGAAAAGTTCTATATGATCGGCGGGAAGTGGCTGCATGCAGGTGGGTGGCTCGCGGCTTTTTCTCCTCTCAAGCGGTGCTGTTTGTGCTGTATATACTATGGTACTTGTTACGTGTGCAGGCTGGAACCCATCGCGTTACACAAACGTCATAAAAAGAGTACCACCCTGGCGTCGTCTTTATTATTTGTTCACCTAGTAATGTATATTTCAGAGAGATTGTATGCTAGATTTATTCCAGATATGGGCCACGGTTGAGGTGCTAGGCATTTTATGTCTGCCGCTCACCATGACGGTTTTTCATAATCTCCCGGATCGTGGCTGGGCCTTTAGCAAAGCGCTGGGCATGGTGATCTTTGCGTTTTGTGTCTGGTTCCCGCTGATGTGTGTGCATGCCCTGCCCTTCAGTCGGCTCTTTATTGCTGGTGTTGCGCTGATTTTGCTCGCCTGTGGTGTGCTGAGTTTGTTGCGTGTACGTCAAGATCTGCTCAAAGTGATCCGGCATAATCTTCCTTACATTGTAGTGGCTGAAGTTGTATTTCTGGGCATGGTTTTTCTACTGGGCTGGTTGCGCTCGTATGAGCCAAATATTCAGTCCTATGAAATGTTCATGGATGAAGGTTTTATTGCCGGAATTATGCGTAGCCCGCATCTGCCCCCCAACGACTTCTGGTTTGCAGGCTATAGCATTAACTACTATTATTATGCGCACTTTACAATAGCTGTACTGGCAAAACTGCTCGGTCAAACACCTTCAATCGCCTTCAATACAGGTATTTGTATCTTTTATGGTTTAACGGCGGTGAACCTGTTTGGCGTGACCTGCAACATTGTCGCCTGGGCGCGTTACCAACGGCGGATCAAGCGGGCTGATCCTGCTGCCGAGCTAGAACGGCCTGATGTTGTCCTGCCGTCGCTGGTGGCAGCTATGCCCTATGGCTTGCTCACCATGATCATGGGCCTGATCTTTGGGAACCTGGCTGCGACGCAACAATGGTGGCAGGAGATGGGCAACGCCTCAATGTTTAACTGGTTTAATGCTTCGCGCGTCATTCCCGACACGATTAACGAGTTCCCCGCGTTTAGCTTTCTGCTTTCATGCTTCCATGCGCATGTGTTGACCCTGGCCTTTACGATTATGGGCATCGGCCTGGCCTTCAACCTGCTGTTGGAGCGCGAGGGTCGGGGATTGTTTGTCTTTGGGCGTGGCTGGCGTTTGCCGATCACCCTGGGAGTCACGGCTCTTGTGCTTGGTAGTCTCTTCACGATGAATGGCTGGGACTATCCCACCTATGTTGGACTGGCCATTGTTTGTATCGGGTTACAGCAATGGGAGGCTTACGGGCGGCGTGTGCAGGTGAGCTTGCTGCTAGATATTTTTTCGGCTGCTGCCAGTCTGGTTGCGTTGTCTTTGCTCTTTTTCGTGCCGTTTTACCTCACCTTCCAATCGCCCTCTGGTGGCATCGGCTTATTGCCGGCAAACCTGCGCTCCCAGTTGCCGGATGAATTGTTGATTTATGGACTATTTGCCTTTGTTTTTGTCTCCTTCTTACTGGCGAGTGTTTTGAAACTTCCCTTCCACGAGGAGAGTCTCGCGCGAGCCCTGGCTAAACAAGAGCAGGAGTCCAGTGAGGCGACTCTGACTACTGAGCAAGCGCAAGAGGAAGCGTCTGATGAGCAAGTTGCCGACGCTGAGGATACTGTAGCGAGCAAGCTATCCTGGACATTGCGTCTGCTGCTTGTCGTCCTCTATCTGTTGTTATCGCTGCTAGCCTTGAAATTTATGCCGAACAGCATAACGTTTGTGGTGTGTACCTGTCTGGCGGTGCTGGCGGTCATTATGCTGTTCTACAACTTCAAGGATCGTTCCCATGCCTTTGCTTTGCTATTGGGAGGAACAGCTTTTGCGCTGGTGGCTGGTTGCGAGATATTTTTCTTGCGCGATGCTTTTGTTGGTTCTATTGATGAGCGTATGAACACCGTCTTTAAATTCTATTTCCAGGCCTGGGCATTGCTCTCCATTGCCTCGGGAGTAGCGCTCTTCTTTATCCTGGAAAGTTTTCGTCCGGTTTCCGACGCATCTTTCACGGTACGTTGGTCACAGCGTGGAGCGTTGGTCGTCTGGAGTCTTTGCTTGCTGGCTCTGATGGCAGCGAGCTCGATCTACCCAATCATCGCGCCGTATCAGCGTTATGCGCAGATCAACCCGCAGACGGGTACCTATGGCCTGGTGCACGACTTTAGCCTGGACGGTCTGGACTATCTGCGTACCACTCCTGGTAGTGAGGGTGATTATTATGCCATTCGTTGGCTCAACGCGAATGTCAAGGGCGATCCAGTCATTGTGGAAGCTTTTGGAACTGATTACTCTAGCTCTGGGCGCATTTCTGCTTTTACCGGCTTGCCGACAATCATGGGCTGGGCCGGACACGAGGTGCAGTGGCGTCTCAATTGGCTGAATAATCCAGTGAACTCAGCCAGTTTTAATCGTCGTGAGACAGATATCCAGCTCATTTACACGAGTTCCGATCCTTCTGTGGTGTTATCAGCAATGGCCCGCTATAATGCGCAATATCTTTACGTTGGGACGTTAGAGTATAAGACCTATCCGAAGGCGAACTTACATCGGTTTAGTTCATTTATGCAGGTAGTGTATAATGCTGATGGTACCACAATTTATAAGGTCAAGTAAAGGCTCTCCGCCCTTGTGGGGGATGGGGACCCCAAATAAAATGCATCGTCCAGCTCGGGGTGATCTGGTCAAGGAGGGAGAAGCCATTGAGTAATGCGAAAAAAGAACCTCATGGAAAAATTGATGTAGATACTTCTGAAACCGTAGAAGAGCGTGCTCGTGCGGCTGTGGACCAGGAGGATGGCAGTCAGGATCTGGCGCATGGCAATGGGCATGATGGTGCGGTAAATGGAGGTGATGGAAGCGACAAACAAGACAACATGCGTATGACTGCGACGGAAGTGGTCGTGCGCACAAACGAGACGGTTGCTCCTGTTGTGGATGCTGTTGCTGAACCGGATGAACAAATAGATGAACAAATAGATGAACAAATAGATGTACGACGTAGATTGACATGGCCCACGCGCGCGCAACTCTTCGACTGGGCACCGTTCATCGCGGTTGTCTTGCTGGCGGCTATCTTGCGTTTCTGGGGACTTGGTGATCGGCCATTGCATCATGACGAAAGTCTGCATGCCTATTTCTCATTGCAGTTGTTGCATAACACCATCGAGAACTGGTTGTCCTGCGCTAAAGGTCTGCCCGGCTATGCCTGTTATAGTTATAATCCATTGCTGCATGGGCCATTTCAGTTTCACATGATTGCGTTTGTGTACCTGGTTAGTCAGTGGCTGGGGGCACCTGATCATGGCGTGAATACGACGACAGTACGTATTGGTGCGGCAACGCTGGGCACGCTGCTTGTGGCCTTACCTTATTTCTTGCGTGCTTATATAGGGAAGCTTGGGTCATGGTTAGCCTGTCTGTTACTGGCCGTCTCGCCCAGCATGGTCTACTTCTCGCGTTTTGCGCGCGAAGATATTTATATGGCATGCTTCACACTGCTCATGGTAGTGGCTATTGGTTGTTATGTGCGTACGCGCCGGGCATGCTGGCTGATTGTTGCTGCACTCGGTTTTGGACTTTCCTATGCGACAAATGAGGCTACTTTTTTGACCATCGCGGTCTTTGGTAGCTTCCTCGCGCTCCTATTGGCATGGGAGCTGGGTGTGAGATTGCCCGTACGCTCGCGTGCAAAGGCACAGGGAGCTCTGGCGGCTCGTCTACCGAGAACTGCTGCACCCATCTTTTTAGGTCTCTTCATCGTCGTTGTGGCGGTCTTTGCCAAAATCTTCCTGGGCTGGATGGAAAACCTGTCTACCTATGTAAACAATCATCCCAATCCATCGAATCTTTTCGTGCAAAACCTGGAGAGTGGGACGGTCAAGGTTGTTCCCTGGCTTGGTATTCTCCTGGGCGTCATCGTGATGCTGATTCTGCTACGCGAACTGTTTGGGAAACCACCAGCGCCGGGACGTCATGGTCTGGCGCAGCATGTTGACCCTGAAAAGCAGCCTTTGCTCGATACGCTTATCACTATGCCCTGGACCCACTGGTTCTTTGCCCTGCTAACCGCTGTCGTGGTATTTCTCATTTTATTTACCGCACTTTTCACTGATATCTCGCAGGGTATTGGAACCGGCATCTGGCAGGGTTTGTATTACTGGTTGCAGCAGCAACAGATCGCGCGTGGTGGCCAGCCCTGGTATTACTATCTCATGCTCATACCGTTATATGAGCAAATCGGAGTGATCTTTGGCATCGCTGGTATCGTGCGTTGTCTGCTGAGACCTTCACCTTTGCGCCTGTTTCTGGTCTACTGGTTCATTGGCAACCTGTTCATTTATTCGTGGGCTGGCGAGAAGATGCCCTGGCTGATGATCCATATCACCATGCCCATGCTGATACTGGCGGCCATCGGTCTGGAGCCTGTGATTGTCAGGTTGGTCTCATTCGTAAGGGCCTGGCGCGCGCGTACTTCTGTGGCACAACTGACGGCGGCTAATGGGAGTCGCCCATGGCCGCCGCGTGCAGGCTGGTTAGCGGATGCGGGAGCTCTCTTTGGCGGGATGATGGCTGTATTGCTGCTGGTGTTGACCTTGCAGAATATGTATCAGGTCACGTATGTGCATGCCGCTGATGGGCCGCATGAAATGATGATCTATGTGCAGACGACGCCGGATGTGGATATCGTGATGAACAAGATCAATACACTCGACCAGCAAAAGTTTGGTGGCAAGCACCAGATACCGATTGGGGTCATGTCTGGAGCCGAATGGCCATTTTATTGGTACTTGCGTGATTATACCAATGTTTGCTATGAGTATCCAACTGGCTGTGCGGGCATGAACCCGGTGGTGATTATCTCTGCCGTGGATAGTCTCTACACATCTCAGGAGCAATATGCCAGTACAGCTACTGGCAAGCCGGGAGCATATCTGTTCCACGAGTATCACCTGCGTACGTGGTGGGATGAGGGATACAAGCCAGTACCTTGCGTCCCGAGCCAAACGAACACGTGCGCTGGGCAGTCGACCTCTGGCGGAGTCGGCCTCTGGCTCTGGCTGAGTTATGGTGATAGTCCACCACCTGGTGCCACATTTAATCTCGGTAGAGCTATAAATAACGTCTGGCAGTGGTGGTGGCAGCGCAAAGCGATTGGGGCTACAACCGGGTCCACCGACATGGGACTCCTGATCCGCCGTGATATGGGTATGAAGCCTTGATGCCGAGCATTTTTTGCGGTGATTTTAGTATATATGTAACTACTCAGGTCTGTAGGCAGAGGTGATCGCGTAGGGACCATCCCTTGCGGTTGTCCTGGGTGGGCCGCCGCCAGGGTCGCCAAGACCTTTTTCCCTGCTTCAACGCCGCGCCGCAAAAAAGGTCTTGGCTCGGCCCCTACGCGAGTTCCTGAGGTACCTGAGTAGTTACGTGTATATGTGTGTGACAAGGACCGGCGTTACCTCAACAACGCCAGTCCTGCTATGAGCAGTATATTTCGCATCTTTGCTACGAATATATCCGTTTAAGCATTAAGGAAACCGTTGAGCGCTATCGTAGGTCTCCGGGTAGTTGGGTTCCAGGCCCCCATTGAGTAACTGGTAAAAGGCGAGTAACCTTCGGGCTCCCAGTAAAACACGCCGAGGCCGCCAAAACTCTTGACCCCCTTGATGTATGCCTCCAGATCGGCTTCGGTCTGGGATGGGTTACTCTCTGGGCCACCGAACTCGACCTGCATTACGGGCTTGCCGTACCGTGACTGGTACGTAGACATATCAGAGATAAGCCCTGGTATAGCGCTTCCAGAGCCATAAGATGAGAATGCTGTGATGTCCCAGTTGCCACCATAGGCCTTGTACGTGTCAAGAAATTGCTGGACAGAGGAATGTTGCGGCGATGCAAGATGTATCAGGACCGGGGTCGACGGAAAGATCTGCTTCACCATCTTATAGGCGGCGTTCAGCAATCCGGTCATTTGGTCAGGATGACTTGTCAGACTACCTGTAGGGAGGCAGATCCCCATGTTGGTCTCATTGCCAATCTGTACCCAGCTTGGCGTAACGCCATTGGAGTTCAAGTCGTTCATAACATTCCATGTATAACTGTACATGGCGTTGAGCATCTCGCTGTAGGTCATGCTTGCCCATGAGGCAGGAGGATTCTGGTGTCCTTCGTCAGCCCATGAGTCCGAAAAATGGAAGTCGATATCGACTGGAAGTCCAGCGTTCTTGCAGCGCACGGCCATAGCCACAGTCTCGGCCTGACTACAATGACCATTTACCGGGTCACTCGAAGGAACCACCCAGGTACGAAGCCTGATGGCATTAATGCCATAGCCTTTGAGAATAGTCAGAACGTCCTGTTGGACACCGCTGGCGTTATAGAACGTGTAGCCGTTGGCCTCCATCTGCGGCAGCCAGCTGACATCCGCTCCTTTGATAAAGGTTGCGGCCTCTGCGGATTGGGGAAAGGCGGCAAGAGCGCTGCCCAGAACGAGTGCTCCAGCCCCCGCGCCCGCAGCTTTGAGTAGGGTTCTTCTGTTGACGCTGCTTTGCCTCAAATTGGTTTCGTCATCCATGGCGACGTGTTTCCTTTCGCTCCTTTGGTGGAAATGATGAACAATCTGTTTCATGAAGAAAATCGTTGTTGTTGTTTCTAGGCATTCAGGAAGCCGTTCATGGCTATCGTCGGCTCCTTCGTCGTGGGGTCCCAGGCACCCGACGCGTAATCGGTGAATGGTGAGTAAACCTCGGGTTCCCAATAGAACACGCCGAGGCCGCCAATACTCTTCATATCCGTGATATAGGATTCCAGGTCGGTTTCGGTTCTGGACGCTCTATCTTCCGCCCCACCGAATTCGACCTGCATCACCGGCTTGCCATACCTCGACTGAACAGTGTTGATATTGCCGACGATGCCTGAGATCGTCGAGCTTCCGCTGCCATAGGATGAGAATGCCGAGATATCCCAGTTGCCGCCATTGGCCTGGTGGGTATCGAAAAAGCTCTCAACTGATGTCAGGTTCTGCGGTTGTGCTAGGTGTATCAGGACCGGTGTTGAGGGAAAGACCTCCTTGACCATGGCATAGGCGGCGTTCAGCAACCCGGTCATCTGGGCGGGATAGTGCGCCAGACTCCCTACGGGATGGCAGATGCCAGAGTTGATCTCGTTGCCGATCTGCACCCAGCCAGGCGTCACACCATTGGCCTTCAAGACATTCATCGAGTGGTACACATAGTTGTACATGGCGGTGAGCATCTCGCTGTAGGTCATGCTCGCCCAGGCCGCAGGAGGATTCTGGGTGCCGACAGAGTTCCAGGTATCTCCGAAATGGAAGTCGATATCGACAGGTAGCCCGGCATTTTTGCAGCGTACAGCCATAGCCGCCGTTTCTGTAATACTACAGTGGCCATTCACCGGGTCGCTCGACGGATTCACCCAGGTGCGTAGCCTGATGGCATTGATGCCGTAGCCCTTCAGAATGGTCAGTATATCCTCCTCGACCCCACTCGAATTGAGCCAGTAGTAGCCATTGGCCTCCATCTGTGGCACCCAACTGACATCCGCTCCCTTATAGAAGGTTGCGGCCTCTGCGGATTTGGGAGCTGCGGCAAGTGCGCCTCCCAGCATGAGCGCTCCAGCGCCCGCGCCCGCTACTTTGAGTAAGGTTCTCCTGTTGATGCTACTGCGCTTCAAATTGATTTCGTCATCCATGGCGATGGGTTTCCTTTCTCTCCGGCTATGGAGAGTGTTGATGAACAATCTACTTCGTGCAAGAAATCGTCGTACGTTCTTGTTGGAATGGAACGCACTATGTGCTGTAACGTGTCAAAAGTGCCAGTCGGTTAGCGGCGATCTCTGACGTTCAGCTTATCGCAATCCGTGCACAGGCGGGTCCTTATTCCTGACAGATGCTTCCATGCATCTAAGCATCGCTTCCATGCTCCTATGCTGGTGTACAAAAAGCGAGTCGGAGTGAAAACTTAGCCCTGCTTCTGTTTCCAGGCATCCAGTTGTTTCTGAGCTTCAGCCAGGACCGCATCACCACCAGCTTGCTTGATCTGGTTGAGATAGTTTGGCAGTTCATTCGGATTCAACTGCCCGTACTGCAATGCTGTCGAGAGCGATCCCGTCTGCACGCCGCCAGTAATGGTCGTCAACTGTGCGATTTGCGTTGTGACATTGGTGGGATCAAACGAGAAGCCAAAGGCAGTTGAGCGTGTTGCGGTGTTATTGGCCTGCTGAATGTTGGCGTAAATGCCGAGGCTAGACGGATCTGTGTAATACCCGTTTTGTTCATTGCCAAACATCCAGTCCGTTCCTGGATTATACTTGCTACTGGTGGCTGTGACGCCTGTCGGGTAGGTGATCAACTTTTCTGCTTTATTCACGAAGACATAGTGCTTGCCCTCAACGCCATGACACAGCAGATTGAAGATCGTGGCATCGGTGTTGACCAGGTTGAGGAATTGCATGGCCTGTTCAGGGTGAGGGCAGGTACGTGGGATAGAATTCATATTTTGCAGGATGCCCTGGGTACTCAGGAATGTCGGCCCCACCTTTTTGACCGTCAGTGGAATGCCAAAATGTTCTTCAATGCCTGGAATATCATTGGGCTTGGCCTGTTGTCCAAAGAGCACAGCATACTGGCCGTTTTGGACGGCGACGGCACCCTGATCGGCGGGCACTGGCGTTTTCTTGAAATAGCCCTTTTGTCCCCACGCCCAGCGTAACGCGACTGCTTGCTGGAATTCAGGGGTATCATAGACATTGAGGACTTTGAGGTTGCTATCTTGATAGCGAATGCCGGCCAGGCTGGCTGCGCCAGCAAAGACGTCAAAACCGAAATCTAACCCCGAAAAGATCGAGCCAGCCGCAATGCCATTCTGGGCCATAAAGAGAGGGGTGACTGCTGGCTCATGCGCTTTGATCTGATCCAGGAACGGCTCCAGGTCGCTATAGCTGCCGAGCGTATCGCCGGAGGGCAGGTAGGCCACGTACTTCTGTGCCAGGCTCTTGTTGATAAAGACACCGTTCACATAGGCGAAATAATTCTGGTTTGGCACTCCGTAGATCTTCCCGCCGACCTTAACCGCATCCCAGAAAGCCGTAGGCATACTCTGATACAGTCCGGGAGCGTACTTGGGCAGAAGATCGTCCATGGGTAGGAAATTGCCCTTTTGCGCGTTCTGCGTGTAGATATTGACCCAGGGTGCGGTAAAGACCACATCGTACTCCTGACCTGCAGCGTAGCCCAGTTGCAGCTTCTGGTCATAGGATGCCGATTGGATCGGATTCAGCGCGACCTTAATATTCAGGTCCTTAAACTGTGCGGTGTTGCTCATGGCCTGCGCGACAAGTGCAGCGTCCGGTAATTGCGTAAACGCGTCGAAGGTATAGGTGACTGTTACCGGGCCACTCGTGCTGCTTGAGCCACCACAGGCTGCTAGCAGCGAGCCAAGTGCTCCACTGCCAACAAACGCACTTGCTGCTACTGCCTTACTGCTCCCGGAAAGAAAGCGACGGCGAGACACTCCTTGTTGCTCAGAAACGGATACGTTGGTTTCCTGTTCGTGATGAGACATGTTGATACTCCTTTGTGTGGTAGTCGCCAGAGAAAAATGGACAATAATTAGCGCTAAAAAAGGGAGGGTTAATCGCCTTTGAGCCCACCCAGAGTAATGCCGCGTACAAAATAGCGTTGCGTAAAGAGAAATGCGAACACTATGGGTCCTATGGCAAGCACGGCCATCGCCATCAAGACGGACTGTGTCGGGATCGCCGTCGTGCTTACATCTGATTGACTGGCTGCTGTGTTCAACATCATAATGTTCTGCGAGATCTGATAGAGCAGATACTGCAAAGACATCAGATGGGGGTTGCTAATATAGAGCAGTCCCTGGAACCAGTCGTTCCAGTAGACCAGCATGATCAACAGCCCAACCGTTGCCAGCGCGGGTGTTGACATTGGGACGACAATCTGAAAGAAGATGCGCCATTCGCCAGCGCCATCGAGTTTGGCCGCTTCGAGCAACTCGGTGGGCAGTCCGGCAAAGTAGGTGCGCAGGAGCAATACGTACAGAGGCACCACCAGATACGGCAAGATATAGGCTAGCAGCGTATCTTGCACATGCAGCAGCTCCGTCATCATAATATAGGTAGGTACCAATCCTCCGTTGAAGAGCATGGTGAAGAGCGTAAAGAGAGAGAGCGCGCGGCGGAAACGGAAATCCCGGCGCGAGATAACATACCCTAGCAATGACATAATGAGCAAGGAAGCGGCGCTGCCGACCAGCGTGACAACAATTGTGACTTCATACCCGCTGATAATCAGATCCCCATTGTTGAACAGGTACTGGTAAGCCGCCACCGTGAAATGGCGCGGGATTAACGCATAGCCATGCAAGGCGATGTCCTGCTCCGTTGACAGCGATCCGGCAATGACGAGCAGTAATGGTAAGGCAAAGATCACGGTAAGCGTGATCAGAATAGCGTGAATGAGCGCATGGACCGCCAACCTGTGTCTGCGCGTCTCATTGGGGCTGACCGATCTGCGCGCTGTGCGCCTGGTTGTGCGTGATTGATTGCTATCATCAGCCAGAAAGCGGTGTGGTATCGAACGCATACAGAAAACTCCTTCTTCTGCGGTGCCTGGTCTCTACAATCTGAGGGCAGAGGCTGCGCTCGGCCCTATGTGGAGCAAGCAATGCTCCTGTCGGGTGATTAAAAGGCTGCCTGATCAGGATCGATACGTCGGACAAACCAGTTCGCCGTGAAGATGAGTATGAAACCCACCGTGGATTGGTAGAGACCGGCTGCCGAGGACATACCAACATCGTCGAGTGTGATCAAAGCTCGATAGACATAGGTGTCGATTACGTCGGTTGTAGGATAGAGCGCGGGCTGGTTATTCGGGACCTGGAAGAAGAGACCGAAGTCGGCGAAGAAAATGCGCCCGATGGCCAGCAGAACGACCAGTATAATCAGAGGTTTGAGCAAGGGAAGCGTGATATAGCGCACCTGCTGCCAGCCATTGGCACCGTCCAGGCGCGCAGCCTCGTAGTATTCGGGGCTGATGGAAACCATGCCGGCCAGAAAAATGATGGTGGTGAAACCAACGTTTTTCCAGAGGTATACCAACGTAAGAATCGCAGGCCAATATTGTGGAGAGCCAAACCAGTCTACCGTCGGCAGGTGCAAGGCGGCGAGCAGGTGATTGACCATGCCCGTGTTACCGTTGAGCAGGGCATAGATGAAGTAACTGACCAACACGTAAGAGATCAGATAGGGAAAGAAGATCACCGACTGGTAGATTGTGGGCAGAAACTTCCACCTGGTCGTATCACGAATCTCATTGAGCAAGAGGGCAATACCCAGAGCTGCCAATGTGCCGAAGATGATGAACAGCGTATTCATAAAGAGGGTATTGTACGTGATGCGCCAGGCTTCACCTGTCCCAAAAGGAAACGGAAATTCTGTAAACCAACCCAGGCACTGCCAAAAAAACCTTCGTATGGCAGATAGTTCTTGAAGGCAATCAACACGCCAGCCATCGGCAGATAGGCCATGACCAGCAGCACAATGATGCCAGGAATAGCCATCGTGATCAGACCGACGTTGATGTGCCTGTGTGATGCATGCCGGGGAGATCGTTGGGGAACGGGTTTCTCAGGCACGGCTAGCGCGACCTCCGCAACAACGGGCGAGCTGTTCTTTAGTTCCATAACATCTGGATTCTCCTCATCATAGAATGACATCAATGTACGGGGATAAGCAGAACGACGCCCCACGCTGGGAGTCGCACTTCTTGCCCATAGGTCTGTTGGGTCAGGACATCGCGCATGGGTTGGTCGAGCGCAACATGTTGTGCCGTGGGCAGGTGATTCAACAAAAACGTGTAGGTTTCCTGTGCTCCCTGACGCTGTGTCACCTCCACTCCTTCAGGTGCGTATAATGCAGGCATAATCCCCAACTGCTTCTGGAGCCTATCGATCAGGGCGTCAAGGCAAGCTGCATCCGGGCGTGTGGCAATATACAGGGCATGTCCAGCGCCAAAGGCGTGCTCGGTGATAGCTGGACTGCCAGCGTAGAAATCAGTCCCAAAGACGCTCAGGACGCGTGCCCCCTCCAGATGGACCACCTCACACCAGCGTTCGCACTGATAGGTACCTTGCCAGTCCAGCGCTTCCGGCGTGCTGACGAGCGTATTGGTGGCTCCTTCTGGGAGCGGATCGAACTCCTCGACCCAGATGCCTAAGGCGTTCCGCAGGGGACCAGGAGAGCCACCGACCCAGGCGAGGTGGTCCTCATCAACTATGCCACTAAAGTAGCCTGTCAGAAATGTGCCGCCCTGCTCGACATAGCTTTCAATGGCCAGGCCCTGTGCCTCGCTGACCTGGTTGAAAAGAGGAGCCAGCACCAGGTCGTAGCCATCCAGCGTATCATCGGGTGAGATGACATCAACTGTAATATTACGCTTCCATAATGCCTGGTGAAAGTATTGTAATTCTTCCAGGTAGTGCAGGTTCTGGCTTGGCACATGCGGATTTTCTACCGTCCACCAGTTCGGCCAGCTCATCAGGAGTGCCACGCGAGCATGCAGGCGCGCTGTGCACAGGTCCGCTGCTACTAAGCGTAGCTCTGCACCCAGGGCCGCCACCTCCTGAAAGGTGCGGGTATGCTCATGACCGGCGTGGCTGACGATAGCACCGTGGTACATCTCCTCGCCTCCACGCGATTGACGCCACTGGAAAAACATCACAGAGTTAGACCCGTGGGCAATGGCCTGGTAACTTTGCAAGCGCATCATCCCTGGTCGTTTGAGCGGATTCTCTTGCTTCCATTGTATCTGACTGGGCGTCTGTTCTAGCAGGAGCCAGGGCTGACCACCTTTGAGACCGCGCATCAGGTCGAAGTAAAATGCGCTACTACTGGGATGGTCATTATGGGCAGGATAGGAATCCCAGGCAATAATATCCTGGTAGGGAGCCCAGGAAAAATAATCGAGCTGGCTCTGTAAGCCATGAAAATTCGTCATTACCGGTATTTGCGGTGTGAGTCCATGCAAGATGGTTGCCAGTTCGCGGTAACATTCCAGGTTGACAGCGGACAGGAAGCGTAGATAATCGAGTTGTAGACTCTGGATACTGCGCTCGCCCAGTTGACTTGGAGGCTGAATTTGCTCCCAGGAAGTATAGGTATGACTCCAGAAAGCCGTGACCCAGCGACGATTGAGTTCCTCCAGCGTGCCGTAGCGTTGCTGGAGCCATGTGCGGAAACGCAGCGCACAGTGATCACAGTAACAGGACGGACCGTACTCGTTGCTGACATGCCAGAGCAACAAAGCTGGATGATGGCGATAGCGCTCAGCCAGCGTTAGCACCAGTTGTTGAGACAGGCGACGAAAATGGACGTTTGTGGGACAATAGTTGAGGCGCGTCCCGTGCTGGTGGCGGAGTCCCCACGCGTTGACTGGCAAGACGTCAGGGTAGGCTGCCGAGAGCCATGCTGGTTGGGCCGCTGTTCCTGTTCCCAGGCACACGGAAATCTGCTGCTCAGCCAGCAGGTCCATGATCTGATCAAGCCAATCAAAGGTAAAGCTATCCTCTGCTGGTTGCAGCGATGCCCAGCTAAAGACTCCCAGCGTCACAAGATTGACCCCGGCTTTCTGCATCAGACGGAGATCTTCCTGCCATACCGGATTGATGTTGCCATCCTCCGGTGCTAGCCATTGTTCTGGATTATAATCGCCCCCGTAGAGTATGCCAGGGAAATGGTCTCCACGCTGTTCATGTGTCTGATGCGTTTCTCGCATGGTCCGTAAAATCCTCTCCAAGGAGTGCTTCTTCCTACGCGGGTATGATCACCGCAGTGAAACAGGCTCTCCATCCATGAGGGGAAATGGGGTAGGGGCGTCACCTCGCGTGCGCCCAGGGCGGTCGCCAGGACACGCCCCTACCCCATTTTTCCATCATTTCGCCGTAGGTTCACAAAGCAAGTGATGGCATGTGTGCATGCTGATAACCAGTTTACCTGACGTCAGGATGGCAGTTCCATAGGCACAAAAGTACGTTCAGTCGGAACAAATAAGGTTGTGGGACAAACCGATAGTACAGGCAGGCAATGGCTTAGTCGCAGCATAAGTTGTTGCCTGGTCGCGTGGGTTGACGAGTATGGCAAGTAAGAACACTATCATAGGGTCCCTCCGTTACATCTGGCGTACTTTGCGTGTGATGTTATGCATTTACTAGAGTTAGGTTTAGCGGAAAACCTATAAGTAACTATAACTAATTCGCTATCTAATGTCAAGAGGAAAGCGCGACCATCTTGTGACCAATTTGCAACCACTTCTGGCTCTGCTGTGCAGAGGTTCCTATTTCCATTGAAGGGGGTAGCATAGAATGCGACCTGCCAGAGGGACGGATTGGCGCAGGCGGCGTAGTTCGCTGATGGTATCGATGGCAATGCTGTCAATAGGCACGGCGAGGGACTCGATAGCAAATAAGGGGTCGGCGGCGATAGGGAGGCCGTCGAAGCTAACAATAGGCAGAGCATCATGGGCTGATGGATTGTTTGAGAGTCCCGCTCGCAGGCCGACTGCTAACCAATCATTGGTAGCAATGATACCTATGGGTCTCTTGATCGTAGCGAAATTTAGCTCGCGACCCAGGCGTAGGCCGGCTGTGTAGTTGAGATGGCTGCCGACAAATTGCAGAGGAATGCCTGCTTGCGCGGCAACCTCTTCGGCACCTGTCAGGCGCTCCTGTGAAGAAACGATATCGTGTTTTCCTACGAAAACCAGTTGCTGGAGTTGTAAAGAGATCAGGCGCTGAGCGGCTTCTCTGCCTGCCTCGCGATCTGCCAGTTGTAAAAGGCTCACTCGCGTATGCGTGGGGATCTTTACATCCAGCAACAATCCGACCACCGGTGGATCATCTGGAGATAGCCTGGCGACCACGGTCCGACCAGCCTGGCCGAGTATAATCGCACCATCTCTCAAGTTCTGCGGTTGTTTCTGGCTCTGGATGCGTTCAATGATGCAACTGATACTCTCTGCCTGTAAATGAGCCTGGAGACGCTCTACCAGCAGTGAGAAGAAAGGATCATTGCCCAGTTTCAGTTCCTCGTCGATCAGGAGCGCTACCGTTGTGAGCTGTTCGCGCGCTGGTTTTGCGGCGTAGGTTCCACTGCCCTGGTGGCGTCGGACCAGTCCTTCCGCCTCTAATTTTGCCAGGAGAGAGCGGAGCGCAGGCCGCGAAATCCCCAATTGTCCGGCCAACGCGCGCTCTCCGGGGAGGCGTTGTCCGCTCTGTTGCTCGACGATCTGGCGAAGTTCTGCGTACCGCTCGGTGTTATGTGTTGACATGTTACGAATTATAGCATATATATATGAGATATAACCAATAGGGCAAGTGGTCCAAAATTGGTTCAATAGAAAAGGAGAACATATGGACTCAGTACAACGGGCGGTCGTGTTGCTTCAGGAACCTATCGGCCTCATCCAGCCTTATCTGCATGGACATTTCGCGGAACATCTGGGCGAACTCGTGTATCCCGGTATCTATGTGGGGCCAGAGAGCCGTATTCCAAATACGGATGGACTACGCAACGATGTGATCGAGGCGCTACGGCCACTGCATGTGCCCGTGCTACGCTGGCCTGGAGGCTGCTTCGCTGATGGATATCATTGGCGGGATGGTATCGGACCGCGCGACCAGCGACCGACGCGTGTCAACGTGCATTGGGGCATGGCTGAGGAGGCAAATACCTTTGGGAGTCATGAATTTATGACGTTCTGCCGTGCTATTGGTGCTGAGCCATATTTTGCTGGTAATCTTGGGTCTGGCGGTCCAGCTGAACTGCGAGATTGGGTCGAATACTGTAACTTCGCCGGGAAATCGACGCTGGCCGCCGAACGTAGCGCTAACGGTGCTAAACAACCATTTAACGTGCGTCTCTGGGGCATCGGCAACGAAAACTGGGGCTGCGGTGGTAACATGAGCCCTGAAGAGTACGCGAGCGCTTTTGCGCGCTATCGTAGCTATGTCTATGACTATCCTGGTACGCAGGTGGAAGCAATTGCTTGTGGTCCGAACGGCAATAACTGGCAGTGGACGCGGCGCTTCTTTGAGCATATGCAACATCATCATACCAGTTGTCGGCTGAAACAGGTCCAGGGATTTGCGGCCCATTACTACTGCGAGACGGCGGGCACCGCGACGGCATATAGCGAGTCACAATGGCTGGAACTGCTGGCGAAGGCATATGCGATGGAAGGGATTGTGACTGGACACCGCAGGCTGATGGACGAGTATGATCCCGAACGCAAGAGCAAGCTGATTGTAGATGAGTGGGGGACGTGGCATCCGGTTGAGCAGGGCAAACCACAGGGGGGACTCTACCAGCAGAATACGCTACGTGATGCCTGTGTTGCTGCGCTGACACTCGATGTTTTCCACAATCACGCCGATAAGGTGTATATGGCGAATATCGCGCAACTGATTAACGTGTTGCAGGCGCTCCTGCTGGTAGAGGAAGATCGCTGCATTCAGACGCCTACCTACCACGTTTTTGAACTGTACCAGGCTCATAGGGGCGCACAGGCGGTACGCTTCCTGACGGAGGCTGAGACGGTGAGCGATGGTGAGGTGGCAGCAGAAGAATGCCGCGCTTGCTTTATCGATAAGCAACCGTTTGCGCTACAGGCGGTGCACGGATCAGCATCCATTCGTGACAATATGCTATGTGTCACCGTGGTCAATACGCATCCAACGCAGCCAGTGGATCTCGATCTGGAACTGCACCGGGGAAGGCTCAGTACGGTGGAGGTAGTCACGCTCGCCGCCGACGATATCCACGCTCATAATACCTTTGAGCATCCTGACATACTGAAACTTTCTGCGCCAATGACGTTACATGTACAGGGTGAGCATGTGCGTGTCGCACTGGCCGCTGGTAGCGTGACGCGCATTATGGGACAACTGGGATAAAAAGGCTGTTTCTCTTTGAAGTTGGTGGCTCAATACGGAGATGCTTGTAACGTGATGGGCGATATTGCTACACTTGAGCGCAAGTTTGCTATCCTCAAACAGCATTGCGAGGCCGTTGGACGAAACTATGAGCATATTCATCGTACCGCAGGGACGATCTGCGTCATTGGCGATACCGACGAGCAGGCGCAGGCTTTGATCCCAGCGATGTGGAAAGCCCGGAGTGGGAATGCTATAAATGAAAGTCTCGTTGGCACCCCTGATACGATCCGCAAGCGTCTAGCGGCCTATGAGGAGGCAGGCGTACAAGAACTGATGCTTATGTTCCCCGATGTTGTTCAGTTGGATTCCATCCGCCGCTTCGCCAGTGAGTTCATGGCGTGAACAATAGTGTTTTCTGCACAACTACTTTCTGCTGTTCTTGTTGTTGAGTACAGGTGTGCTGGCCTCTTGCGGCTGTCTGGGTAAGATAGCCGCAAGGGATATTGCTATTATTCAGCGATGAGTTCGGCCAGGCGCTTGACGCCCTCCTGAATCTGGGCGGGAGTCAGCGCGCAGAACGGAAGGCGTACAAAGCGTTCGCCCTGGCGCTGTTCTGCTGGCTCGTCCAGCGGGTCGGCAAAGAAATCTCGTCCATCGGTCAAGGTGAGTCCAAGCTCTTTAGCGCGTGCCAGCAAGTTCGTCGCGTTGGCCTGTTCAGGCAGGGTAATGCTCACGAAGAAGCCTCCCTGTGGCTCAGCGAACGGTACCTGCGGCAAATACTGTTTGAGCGCTGCGACGATAGCTGCCAGGCGTGGAGCGTACAGTAGCTTCAGATGCTCCAGATTGGAGGCAAAGTAACCGCGTTTGTGAAATTCGACCACGGCTGCCTCAGTTGGTAATACCGGTGCGAGGATAGTCTCCTCAGCCAGCCTCGTCAGTTGCTTGACCAGATCAAGGGGTCCGATCAGGTAGCCGACGCGCAGCGCTGGACTAATCAATTTGCTATACGAGCTAAGGGTAATCACACGCTCTGTATTCAGGTCTCGTAGCAGTGGTAATGATTCTCCGGCATAGCGCAGCGTACGGTAGGGGACATCCTCGACGAGCCAGAAGCCATAGCGTGTGGCGAGATCGACCAGTGCCTGTCTCTTGTCACCGGAGGTAGTAATGCCGGCGGGATTTTGGAAGTCTGGAATCACATACATGAATGTTGGCACCTGCTGTGCCAGTGCTTTTTCCAGTGCTGCCAGGTCAACGCCATCCTGTTGCGAAGGGATGCCGATCACCTTCGCGCCTCGTCTGCGGAACGTTTTAATAGCTCGATCATAGCTTGGTTGTTCAACGAACACAACATCGCCCGGCTTCACAAGCAGAGCGGCCAGAAGGTCCTGCAAGTGCAGCGAGCCATTCCCCACCAGTATCTGCTCGGCTGGTACATCGTACTGCTCACTCAACAGTTGGCGTAGTGGTAAGTAGCCACCATTATGGCCGTACTGGAGGATGGTTTTTCCATCGGGACCCTCCAGCACAGCCTGCATACACTCACTGATGAGCGTGGTTGGTAGGGCTTCTGCTGCGGGGACGCCGCGCGTAAAAAGAATTGGTTCACTGCTGACCTGACTCTGGGTCATCACGATTTCTCCTTTATCTTGTTTTGCTTTATGCTTTGGTGTGGGTGAGCACGATTTTGCCCTGTAGTTCACCGGTTGCCAGTATACGATGTGCCTCTGCTGCTCGCTCAACCGGGAGTGTTTTTGCTATCAGTGGCGTTACTTTCTTTTCAGCGATCAGGCGTAGGAATTGCTCCTCGTTGGCTGGCGAGGTATGCACCTGTCCGCCGCCAAAGACCTGCACGCGTTTCAGCCGCCATGTCTGTGTATCAACCGTGGCCTGTTGACCTCCCAGGTTGCCAACAAGAATAATACGGCCATCTGTTTTGCTAGCCTCAAGGCTGGCCTGCAAGCTCGTACCGACCAGTTCAATGACCAGATCAACGCCGCCCACTTCCTGTAGCTGCTTACCCACATCCTGCTGACGATGGTTGAGTACCAGATCAGCACCCAGCTTGCGCAGTTCTTCTGCGCGTTCCTCCGAACTCGCGGTTGTGGCGACCCATGCTCCGGCCAGCTTCGCAAATTGGATGCTAATTGAACCGACGCCGCTTGATCCAGCCCAGATCAGTACGCGTTCTCCTGCCTGTAAGTGTCCAAGATCAAACAGGCTGCCCCAGGCGGTGGACGCGGCGAGACCAGCCGCTGCGGCCTGCTCAAATGAGACGCCCGCCGGAATACGCGCCAGGTCAGCAGCCGGAACGGCAAGCTTGCTGGCATAACCGCCGCCACCTTTGGCCGCGATGGCGTGGGTTATCAATACATGTTCTCCCGCCTGGAAGCCGTGTGCACTCTGTAGCACGCTGCCTGCCGCCTCCAGACCTGGGGTAAAGGGCAGTTTATCGATTGGTCGACTGCCGTTGCGCTGGAAGAGGTCAAGGCGGTTAACGGTGGTGGCTTTTACCTCTATAAGGACATCGTTTGTCCCAGGAGTGGGATCGGCTACCTCTTGTACTTGCAGAACGTCAGGCTCACCAGGATGAGCAAATTGTACTGCCTTCATGCGTTTTTTCACTCCTTGCTGTGCTTGTATAGTGGTAGATGTACGTCGCTTTCTTTTATTGTATGCATACGCGTATCCAATTGCAATCTTGTCGATGTGTACTGTCAGCCGGGATCAGGCGTTGTTGACCGCGACATTGTGAGCGATCCAGTCAGTGAAGCTGGTGACTGTGGGAAAGGTGGCAAATGGTTGTAGCGTTGTGAGACGGTCAATGGTGGCCGTCTCAGCCCAGTTTGCCGCTAATGGCAGGACGCCCGCTGCGCTGGCTTCCTGGATATCAGTGTCCGCATCGCCGATGTAGGCGCTATATTCAGGCTGCATCTGCCAGCTTGCCAGTATCTTGCGCATGGCTATCGCCTTGGCAATGGTGTTTTCCTGTCCAGCCTCGATAACAGAGAAGTATGGCGCGATGCCCAGATAGTTGAGGCTGTATCTCGCGGTATGCATGCCTTTACCGGTCACGACACCCATGCGTACGCCGCGTTCTTTTAGGAGATGCAGCGCGTCAGTGATACCGGTAAACGGTGCTTGACATTGATCATGCCACTTCTCGTAGAGTTCGTGGTAGTATTGTAGACCCTCTTCCCAATGCTCTGGTACGACGCGCTGGAAGATACCGGCTTCGCTGAGTCCAAAGTGAGCGGTCACTTCATGATCACTAAAAGAGCGCCCCGTATAGCGCTCGAAAGCTGTTTTATAGACTTTGATGCAAAGAGGTAACGTGTTTGCCAGCGTGCCATCGAGATCAAATAACATCCCTTTGATATCCATTGCGACTCCGTTGCGTGCATGCGTGTGCTCAAATGAGCTGTAAAACTCATGATTGCTATCATCATACCATATCATACCTGATGGCCTTGTTTTCAATTGGAAAATCTGCGCTCGGCCCTGACGCGATCACCTCTGCCAAATTGATCTTGAATAGTCACGTATGCACTTGCAATTAGAACAAATGTTTTATATAATAAGCGTGTGCCAGAAAGAGTTTTGTTGTAGACATCGTCAGTAGTTCATGCGTAGCTCAAGAGAGCATAAACAGAGTAAGGGTATCATCATGAAGCTCATATCACCGCACACGGTTATCGCTATTTTAGTCAAAGATCAAGCGGAAGCGCTGTGTTTCTACACCGAGCATCTTGGCCTGGAGAAGCGCAGCGATGTTACCTTTGGTCCAGGTTTGCGCTTTCTCACAGTGGCAGCGCCAGATCAATACAAGCCCGAGATTGCCCTGGCCAGGCCTGACATTTTATGGCATAGTGAAAAGCGTGTGAAGGCGGTCATGGAGCGGGTGGGTCGTAAAGTGTCTTCCGTGTTTGCGACTGACAATTGTCGTAAGGAGTATGAGTTGTTGCAGGCGCGCGGCGTCCAGTTCGTGTGTGCACCTACCGAGCAACTTTATGGACTGGAGGCCATTTTCGTAGACCCGGATGGCAACGCGTTTTCGCTCTTAGAAGCATCGCCAGAGGTGCGTTCGCTCTTCGAGAAGCAGAGCGTGGGAACGGCTGCTTAAGCCTATTGCAGTATTCTCATAATAAAACAAGCTCATCATAGATGCCTGACCAGGAGCCAAAATGGTACTCTTCTTTCTTTGAGGACGAATTTCTGTTACAATCAATATGAACTGTTCGTCTGGCAAGATGTAAGGCAACTACGATTGAAATTTTATACAGGAAATGGAGCATTGTGATTCTTTATGAGCCTATTGCAACCTGATGTAGATGACACGCTTGATCCCGCTAGTGTCATAACGCAGCCAGCAGCGTCTGAGCCTCGTCGTCCTAGTTATCATCCAACGCGTTGGGCGATTGTCAATCGTACGTTAGATATAGTAGATAATGTCTCAGGTGGCCGTGCCAAATGGGTACAGAGCTTTTTTTCTTTTGCCTTTTTTGGTGGTCTGGCCGCTATCGTCAATATGATTGTATTTTATATCGTATACTATCGCATTGCACTGCCTGTCATTCCCCCGATTCATAATGTTATTGCCTGGGCCGTAGCAACTGAAATTTCATTGTTTGCAAATTTTATTCCGAACGATTACTTCACTTTTAGCCATCTCGCCAGTCACGGTGATCGTTCCTGGGGAGTACGTTGTCTGCGCTATCATATCACTTCAATCAGCGGAAGTGTACTTACGCTGCTGCTTGAGGAGGTCGTATTTACCACTCTTTTCGGTATCACGCCTATTATCAGTAATGGTATTGCTATCATGATCGTGCTGTTTTACAATTTTACCGTTCACAACGTCTTTACCTATCGTCACAAGAAATTGGCGCAAAATCCTATAAAAACTGTCTAATGGACAAAATGAGTGTTTTGAGTGGAGAAATAAATTTAGCGGGCGACTATGATGCTTCATAGTCGCCTGTTTTTGTAGGAGACTCAGGCCCAGCGCAGCAAGCCGAGGGCATATTTTTGTGTGAGTGTAGGATGATAGGGCACGACGCGGACGTTGTAAGCGATACTGCCGCTCACCGTGGGCTTTAACTCGCTATCATAGCGATACGAGCCATCCTGTTCGCGTTTGACGAAGTGCATGGGCAAGGTATACTGGGCCTGCGCCAGTTCATCTTGCGTTTCGCCGTAGACCAGTTCAACGCAGAGATCATCCGGGTTGAGCTGGTTCGTGCGCAGCCAGACGTGGATATGAATACTCTCACCCAGGCTAAGTTGTCCATCCCGACGCCCATCGACATATAATTCGAGGCTCGGCCAGCCTTGCCGGATACGTTCTTTCCAGGCTGCAAGCGTGCGTTCGCGCTCATAATGATTCTGTCCAACCTGTATCCCCTGCCGTATTTCGGGCACATAGTAGCGCGTCGTATACTCCTTCACCATGCGACGCATACTAAACTGCGGTGTGCAAGTGCGTATGGCCTCCTTCATATAGTCCAACCAGCGCAGAGGAACGCCATTGGCATCCTGATCGAAGAAGGCGGGAATAATCTCTTCTTCCAGTAGCGTATATAAAGAGATACTATCGGCTTCGGCCTGCACCTCTGCATCATGATACTCGCGTTCCTCGCCTATGGCCCAACCGTTCTTGCCATTGTAGCCTTCTGCCCACCAGCCATCCAGGATACTGCAATTCGGTTGTCCATTTAAGGCCGCTTTCTGCCCGCTGGTGCCGCTAGCCTCGTAGGGACGAATGGGATTATTGAGCCAGAGGTCTGTGCCAGAAACCAGGTAGCGAGCCATGTCTATGTCATAATTTTCCAGGAAGATAACCTTGCCGCGAAACTCCTCGCTGCGTGAAGCGCGATAAATCTGTTCAATCAGTGCTTTGCCTGGATCGTCGGCGGGATGGGCTTTGCCCGCGAAGATGATCAGGACGGGACGGTCTGGATTGTTCAGAAGACGTTTCAGGCGCTCAACATTGCGAAAGATCAGGCTTGCGCGTTTGTAGGTAGCGAAGCGCCGTGCAAAGCCGATGATCAGTGCCTGGGGATCGAGCATGTGCTCAAATTCCTCAATCTGATGCGTGCCTTCACCCAGGCGTAGATGTTGTTGCTTCAGACGTTGTCGCGCGTAATCTAGCAGTAACTCTTTCCTTTTTGCGTGGGCATGCCATAATTCCTCAGCGGGAATATTGTCGATGCGCTCATCCCAGAATGCCGGCTCATCGACATATTTGCCCCAATCCTTATCGAGGTAGCGTTTGAAAAGCGCATTGATTTCCGGGGCAAGCCAGGAGAAGGTATGGACGCCATTGGTAATATAGCCAATGGGTACCTCTTCAACATCCAGGCCGGGCCAGAGAAACTGCCACATCTTGCGCGAGACGGCTCCATGCAGCTTGCTCACGCCATTGTGCTGTCCCGTGAGCTGGAGCGCCAGGTCGGTCATACCATACGTCGAACCCCAGCCTTGATCCTCGCGAGCAACCTCGATAAACTGGTCTCTATTCAGTCCTAGCTGTCCCCAGTAGGAGCCGAAATAACGGTCAATCAACTCATAGCTGAAGGTATCATTGCCTGCTGGCACGGGCGTATGAGTGGTAAAGAGTGCATTGGTGGTGACAGCTTCGCGCGCCTCATTGAAGCTCAGTCCCTGTTCGACCAGTTCGCGACAGCGTTCCAGACTCAGGAAAGCCGCGTGTCCTTCGTTAAGGTGCCAGGCGGATGGGGAGATACCCAGCGCCCGTAGCGCTCGCACGCCACCAATACCCAGCACAATTTCCTGGGAGATACGGATGTCGCGGTCGCCTCCATACAGACGGGCTGAAAGTTCGCGGTCAGTTGGAGCGTTGGGTGGGATATCGGTATCCATCAGGTAGAGCGGCACGCGTCCTACAACCAGCTTCCACACCTTCGCAAAGATGCGGCGTCCGGGTAGATCGACGCTGATGACCACCTCTTGCCCGTCGGGTCCAATGGCCGGTACGGCTGGCACTTCGGAAAAGTGCAATTTCTCATACAAAGCTTCTTGCGTACCTGAGCGGTTGACGCGCTGATTGAAGTAGCCCTGGGGATACAGAAAACCAACACCAACAAAAGGTAGCCCAAGGTCACTGGCTTCCTTGCAGTGGTCGCCGGAGAGGATGCCCAGACCTCCTGAGTAGATAGGGAGAGACTCATGCAGACCAAATTCCGCCGAGAAATAGGCGATGGTCTTGTCTGTCAGCTCGGGATAGGTACGCGAGAACCAGGTTTCTTCTGCCTGTGGATGGATATAGTGGTCAAAATCGCTGATAACGCTATCATACTCTTGCAAATATGTGGTTTGTTCTGCCGCTTTTTCCAGCTTCTGCGGTTGTACTTCACTGAGGAAGCGCACCGGATTATGCTTGACCTCTTCCCAAAGATCTGGATCGAGTGAACTATAGAGAGTACGGGCTTCGGGATGCCAGCTCCACCAGAGGTTGTATGCTAATTCGTACAGGCGGTTTATGCGGGCTGGCATAATCGGAAAAACCGTTATACGACCATAAACTTTCACTAAACTAGGCTTCCTTTCTTCTCTTCAAAGCTGGTAAGCGTTCTACCTGCGCATTTCCTTGCATACAGGCGGGAGCGATATTTCTGATGTCCATGGATATCAGAAGCATAATATATTACTACGCATTCGTCGTTGTATACTGTCTTCATCGCACACTATCAGTATACCATTGTCTCACTACTAACAGACAAGGGGCGTGGCCTGTGAGCCGTTGTGCATTCTGGGGGAAATGTTGGGAAATGGGGTAGGGGCGTCACCTCGCGTGCGCCCAGGGCGGTCGCAAGGACACGCCCCTACCCCATTTCCCCCGCAAGGATGGAGAGCCATAGTTTCATTGCTCTTGCCTTATAGAAACCTGGACTCTATAATGGAATAGAAGTGCACCTGGCACACAATGCGTTTGGGGTGCACTACGCAGGTGTTGGTGCCGCGTTAGGAAGAAGAAGAGGGCCTCATGTACAGGAAACTGCTTCTCATGTATAGGAAGTTGCTCCTCATGTATAGGAAATTGCTTCTCATGTATAGGAAACTGCTTCCTGCGCAGTCCAAAACTATTACTGGTATCCTGGGGGGAATGCTCCTGGCTATCGGTATTGTCTGGTTAGGCTGGTTGCTCTTTTTTCAGCATAGCGACTCAGGAGTTCAAGCCGTGTTGACATTCTCCGCTCAGGCGCTGGCTCCCACAGCTACAGTCCAGGGGCCGCCGTTACAGGCGGTGGGTATCACTCTCAGCCATACAGAGCAAAAGGCAGCTTTGAGCCAGCAGCAGGCGCTTGTACTGGCCAGTCAGAATGAGCCGGATGCGGCTACGCATGCCAAAAGTGTTGTTGCCAGCTACATGCTCTTGAATTGTCCCGCGACGAGCGGATCAACTGCACATCCCGCTTTCAAGAATGTAGCGGTCTGGGTCGTCTGGTACCGGCAAATTCCACAACAGGCTACTACGCAGTCACACTACGATCTCTATGTGTTTCTGAATGCAAACACAGGGAACGAACTGCTCTCCGTGCGGACCTGACGCGCACACGAGTCAACTGCCTGGTAGCAGAAGCCCGGCCTTGATACTGGAGGCTCTGTCTGTGATGCTGTGAGGTCTACCAATGTAGCTCTATCAATGCATTGTGCACAACACGTGCTGGATGCCTGACGGTGCATTGGTAGCCTCCAATCTTCTCCAAGGCAGACTCAAGTAGAAGAACTATTCCTCATGCATCTTGATCCAGCCATGACGTAGAGCGTGCACAACAGCCGCCGTACGGTCATTGACCGACAGTTTTTTCAAGATGGACGTAATATGGTTCTTCACCGTCTGATCGCTAATCTTCAGTGACTTGGCGATCTCCTTATTGCTATTGCCACGAGCGATGTAGTCCAGGATTTCTACTTCGCGACTAGAGAGCGGTGAATAGGGGTCCTTAACTTCGTCTTCTTCCTCTTCTACCGTCAATTCACGGAATGATTTCAGCACGCGGCTGGCGAGCTGCGGCTTGGCGAGTACGTCATCGCGGATCAAATACTCGCCGTGGCTGACTTTGCGCACCGCCTCCACCAGCTCAGCGGAAGAGATGTTGCGTGTATAGTAAGCGGCTGCACCGACTTTAATCGATTGAAATAGGCGCTCTTCATCCTCTGAAGGAGTGAGAATAATGATGGCCATGCGTGGCGCGAGATGGCGTGCCTGCCGGGCTATCTCGAGTGGATCAGAAGAGGTGAGTCCTGCGTCGATGAGGGCTACATCGGGGTTGCATGTACGGGCTATTTCCAGTACATCAGCAGCGTCAGTCGACTCACCAACAATTGTGCAGTCTCCCATTCCTTCCAGGGTGGCGCGGATACCCTCGCGAAAAAGGGGCTGTTCATCAATAATGATGACACGTATCGTTTCCATGTTAACCCTTCATAGATAGTGCGGGCAGCGTTCCAGGCTTGTGAAAGCGCCATCCGACACTCTTCGTTTGTATAAACTGAACACCCAAGAAAATAGCTTCCCTGGCATTGCTAGGTGGGCACTTGTAGGCCTTGTAATTGTTGCACCATTATACACACTAATACCTCAGGAGTCTACAAGGTCAGAGGCGCTTTCAGGTCTTCCCGTAAGTGCCCACCTCTGTGGATTGCAGCGCAATCCGGCCTGACCCACAAAGGGAAAAGCACTCGGACGGTGCTCTGTGCTTACAGTAATGTCCAGGTGCTTCATGTCGAAAAATATAGCGTCGTTCCAGGGCTACTGCCGATAGTTGATAGGTTCATGCACATCTTGCATAGCCTTGTGGCTATCTTCAGTTGCCTCTGCTCTTTATTGTACTGCTCTCTTGCTTGTTCTACCATCCATCATGAGACCTGAGCGTATGAACACTGGTACAAATGAGTATAGCCTGTTCACCTCCGCATAAGTGGCTATGGATGGGTAGATTGCACTTCCTCCTACGCTTGTTTATGACTATCTATGGCTATCGCAAATTCATGGGTATAGTACTTTTGGGCGATAAGAAAACACAGGCTAAGAGCGAGTAGAGAAAGGCATTGAAAAACCAGAACATGCACGAGAAGTCTGTCTTTTGTGGTAAGACATTGTTCTGTGCATGTATTTCGATATGCAATGCTCTCTGCGCTGATAAAACAAGGCATGTTAGAAGCGTTCTAGTTTCCGCAAGGTGGAATTGATGCCGACGCGTAAGCTCTCGATGACGCCTTTGCCGGTGACTGCTACTGTATCAAAGCTTGGTACGCGATAGGGATTCAGGTATTTTTCCAATACAGATGTCGGTAAGACGTCCTGCAAGTCGCGTTTATTCCACTGCATGACCAGGGGAAAACTAGACGCATCCTTATTCATACGTTTGAGTTGCTCTTGCAGCTCATTCCAGCATTCAATGTTCTCTTGTAGTTTGCTGGCCTGTGAGTCAGCGACAAAGATCACGCAGTCAGCCCCTTTCAGGACAGAGATACGTGTCTGTTGATAGAGAATCTGGCCGGGGACAGTGTAGAGTTGAAAGCGAATCTGGAAGCCATGGACTTTGCCCAGCTCGAGTGGGAGTAAGTCAAAGTACAGGGTACGTTCGGTCTCTGTATCTATCGAAACCATGTCGCCAACGTCTTGTGGACTGACAGCCTGGTGGATGTAGTGTAAATTCGTTGTTTTTCCACATAAACCGATACCGTAGTAGACAATTTTGCAATTGATCTCACGCTTTGCCATATTTATCAGCGACATATGTTACTGCTCTCCTGCCCGCTTAGGCGTGTTGCCCTACACGCTTCTAATGTTATTGATGAAGTACCGGCTGCTTGTGACGAGCTGTTACTGAACGATCCTATGCCTTTGTGGCACAGTATACATTATTCTATTTAGTTCGTAAAGAAGCCGATCAAAAGCCGGCTACACCCCCCAATAGTCCTAGCACCACCTCACAAGCCCGCTCAAATGAAAAACGACTGCCATAGAAACTAACCTACAGCAGCCGTATTTTAGGGTACTTTTTGATATGTACTATTAGGTAAAATGGGTACCCAAATCAATAGTATACTTACTCCCCCTCAACTTTGCGAGCTTTCTTTACCTTCTTTCTCAAGGGAATAACCGAGAGCGGCGAGAAAGAGTCATGGTCTTTACGTGCCTCACTGCTTCCAAAATCTTCCAGGTAAATCTTTGTCACCTGGATACTAGAATGGCCCAATTCACGCGATAGCTTGAACAACTCCCCACCATTATCCAGGTACATCTTAGAGTGTGTATGACGGAAAACATGAGCAGTGAACTTAATATCTGATAAACCAGTAGCACGCTGAATACGCTTAACAACGTGCTGAATGCCGGAGATATGCAAAGGCTTACCTCGACCTAACAAAAGCATAGGCTCATCAGGATTAGAAGGTTGACGGTACTTACTAACATACTTCCAAAGCAGCTTAGACATCTCAGGATGAATGCCTATCTCTCGTTCCTTGCGACCCTTGCCCTCAACCTTGATATATGTCTCATGGACATTTTCAATACGCAAAGACGCAACCTCAGCAACACGCATTCCTGTATCAAGCAGCAAGAGCAAAATCACATAGTCACGAAAACCTAGAGGAGTGCTTGTATCGCATGCCGCTAGCATCTTCCCTATATGCTCTTCAGTAAAGGCGGGTGTTATCTTCTTTGGAGCCTTAGGAGACTTCAGACGATCAGCAGGATTAGAAGTGATCAACTCTTCTTGATAGCACCAATTAAAAAACGCCTTCCAGACACGAATATAGCCCTTAACTGTCGTAGTGGATAAAACACCCTCATCATTCTGAGTACGACGCCCTCCCGCATCTATAGGGGCAGTAGACAAGTGCTGCACACATTGCCGTAGATGTTGCACTGTTACCTGCTCCAGATCAGTCACACCACACTTATCATGAAGCAACTGGACGAGGACCCCTAGACGGTGGGTATAGGACACTAGCGTTAAGTCACCAAGACGGTTATCAACGTCTATCAGGTAGTGCGTGAGTACCCCGTCTTTCCCTTCAAATTTCATAGAACACCCCCTTCTAACGCCGTGTGCGATGTGATGAACGCTTCGCCCTGGACGAGCTGGCATGTTGCCCAACAGAGGCAGACGCAAGAGGAGCAACCAGAGCAGCCAGGACAACAAGGGCCGCTTGTGCGTCGTCTGGTTGTGAGATCGACAGGCCAGAGAGCCAGCCGACCGAGAAGCCCACCCGCCAGGACAACGGCAACAACACCGCTAGCAGACGGTCAGACGGGCAGATATCAGCGTTGACTATCTCTAGCACCTCTGCACGTGTGTAGGACAATGGGACACGCTCCAGGCCACTAGAGGTATCGCTATCATGCATAGACTCTCGATAGAAGACGCGACCGTGAGGCAGAGCCGCCAGGTACAACGGATCAGTTGCCAAAGAGGCAATGAGCGGAGGAAGTGCCAGGTATACCGGATTGCTTTCCTCCATTGCAGCAACCGATGCTTTCAGGCTAGCTATATTTTCAGGTGAAAAGGACGGCAATACCGTACGGATATCAAGGGATACATGGTCCAATGGAACCAGATGAGAAGCTGGATGAACCGGTTTTTTGTGCTTCATAGTTGACCTCCAGGTGTGTACATGGAATATAACTGAAAAAAGAGAATGGAAGAGCTTATGTATTTTGAGCGGTGCGCTTTACTTACTGCACCGCTCAAGACCCCTTGCCACCGTTCGAGAAATGCGAGAAAGAGACACCTACTTAGCTGAAGTTGAGAGAACAACCACGCTTTTTTTGTAGGATATTTTTTTTGTTGTTGACGCTGGACCTGGTCAGCCAAGTGCAGGCATGGAGAGCACCGCAACGCTTTTTTTGTAGGACATTTTTTTTGTTGAGGAGTAGAGAGAGAGTACAGCAATAGTGTACCGCTAGCACTAGGAAACGAGCAAACGGGACTGTTTGAGCAGGTAGAGAGGACATCAACAGGACAAAACGTCCAGATTTGCATCCTAGTGCGATTTAGAGCCTGTTTTGAGGTCTGAGTACTACCATACGGAATTGTGCAGCAACGAACTCTCTTGCCTCTCTCAGCGATAGGGTATGCACGAGCCTGTAGAGCCATTCTAAAGGGTACGAGGTACGAAAGATACAGGGTACGGCCCATAGGCGTGTTGCTGGGCGCGTGGCGCGTGGCGCGAAAAGAGAAACGAGCTTCTACTATACCTGCAATGAAAACACTACGGAGGTACGAGGTACGTACTTCATTTAGGCGATCAGCGAAGGAGACCAGGCGTACCAGATGAGAGCATGGCGTCAGAGAGCGCGAGTTGTGGCGTGTGACGTGTGGCATCCAGAGCGACAGGGAAGGCGCAATAGCTATATTGCCAGTTATATAACTAGGCGGTAGAGAGGGAGTACAGGCAAAGCAGTGACCAGGCACATCACGCGCTTGACCTGGCGAGCTGGCGTGTTGCCCAACAGCAGAACGCAGAAAACGCCCGGCACTCTTCATTGAGTACTGGACGCCTGGAGCGTGGCGCAGAACGGAAGAACCTACAGGCAAGCGGTACATCCTCATGCACTCACCGTGTCTTCCTCATAGAGAGACGCCAACAATCGCCGCAACCGCTTATTGCCTTCCGTCACCCTCGACTTCGCCGCATCATAGGATATACCCAACTCATTAGCTATCGAACACGACGAGCAAAGACGGATACCATCTTCATACAAATGCGTTGTACGAAGAGGAAGACCACCATCAAACCCATAGCGCAAGCGCACCGCTTCCCGTTGATAAGGCGTCAACCCATCAAGCGCCGTCTGAACACGATCCTGCACTATTCTCTGCCGCTCATTCTCCGAGGCAACAGACGTCTGAAACAACGAAACAAAATTATGACGATCCTCATTCTCATCCTCCCGCAACATTCCCTGAATGCTTTCCGCATGTTGACGGGTACGAAACGTCCGAAGCTCATGCGCATCCCACTCACTCACCCCCATTCGTTTTGCAATCTCAGACACAGACGGCTCACCATCACTTTCCCTGGAGAGTTCCCGCATCACCTTCTGCATTTTTATAAGCTGAACACGTATCCCTGAAGGAATACGAAACGCTGCATCACTTTCAAAGCAGGCATTCGCAATCGCACCCTTGATATGCACAATAGCAAACCCCTTTAGAGACCCACCAAGCACCTTTTCACTTTCATCTATTGCCCGCAACAACCCAATATTTGCCTCTTGAACAAGATCAAGAAATTCTAAGATGTGAAGCCAACGCGCATAACGCTGTGCAATCGAGAGCACCAACGGCTGATATCCTTCGACCAATCGGTCACGCGCATGCTTTGCCAATTGAGCAAGCCATGCGTTCCCAGGCTCACGCCTCGCACGCGCAAGACGCCCAAGCAATTTCAACTCTTCTTCCAGGGACAGACAATCAGACCAATGAACCTCGCGCCAGTACTGATCTTCAGCCAGCAGCGAAATAGAACGGTCATCCTCATAGCGATCATTGAGCACTTCAGACATAGAACCTACCTCCTTGAGTTGACAGGCTAGACCCTATGCTGCATACTTACAGAGAGCCTAGCCAATTTTTGCAAAGAAAGCGCTAATCTCACCCGCTGGCCTGAGTCGGCAACCCAGGCTAGCGACCCCTACACGCGCTACACAACAACACAACCGTCAAATTGCCGGAACTGTCCCGAAACGTCACCACCTTACAATGCGCCCGCTTATGGCAGTAGTGACACCAGGTGTAAAGCACATCCACGAAATAGCCCTCCAGGTACCAGGCACCCGCCAGCTGGACCACTGGCAACAGTACCGCTTATTCTGATAATAAATCTGACAAATCTGAAAAACCGTAACTGTTAGTATAGTAAACTATAAAAAGGGGAAAGTCAATAGAAATCTGACAAATCTGAAAAAGTACTAGAATATTGAGACAATCTGAAAAACCGAACAAACAAAAGACTCTGTACAAACCTTAGAAATTTAGATATAATGAAACCATAGGGTTAACAGAGGAGGCAAAAATGAAACTCAATCCAGAATTAGCAAAGTTCTACTACACGGCAGCAGAAGCGAGAAGCGTACTAGGAATAGATGAAGAGGCTTTCCAGTATTGGGGTAGAACAGAACGTATTAAGAGAATACATTTACCAGGGAGAAAACAGGCTGTTTACTCAAAAAAGGAAATAAACAGCATTGCAAGTAAAATGGAGTCTACTCTACTTGTAGAAAAGATGGGAGGTCTTGAATACAGAAAGGCAACAACTAACGACTTGGACCAAGAGATAGGGTTAGCTAATCTCGTTTTTGGCGCAAGAGCTAGCAATCCTGAAATGGTAGAGCTACGCAGATCATTCATGGAAAAGAACCCAGACACGACTTATCACCTCTATGATGGTGACTACTTAGCAGCATATATAAACTTGTTCCCGTTCGATCAAGAAGCTATTGCTAAGTTCAAAGAAGGGCAAAGAGGATGGTTTTTAGGTGCAGAACATATGCAACAATTCGAGCCAGGCAAACCGTTAGAATGCATTATCATTGATATGGCTACCACCTCTACAGTACCGCCTGCACGTAGGTCTACATACGCACAAATTTTACTAAGCGGACTTAGCACAAAATTAAACGAATGGGGACAAAAAGGAGTCATAATATCAAAAGTATATGCTGCAAGCAACACACAAGCAGGTATACGAATACTTAAACATGCAGGCTTTCAAGTCATTAACGATCTAGGTGGAGGAAGATATGTATTCGAGTTAGAGGTAAACACATCGAAAACAAAATTGCTCATCGAATATAAAGAAGCCATCCAGCAATGGGAGGAACAACAAAACAAGCCTAGCATCAACACAATTGACAGGGAAAGTAAGGGAAGTATGAATAACCGTAAAAGTATGAAAAGTATGAAAAATTGAGATGGTTCTAACGCCCACACAACAACCATCAGTGAGCTACCAAACAAGGACAGAGGCAAAAGGAAGACATACCATGATAACCAAACAAAAGTAAAGATACTATAACACTAGAAGGTGAAAACCCCACAAACCCGCACCAATCCTAGAGCAAGAGGGACAGAGAGTACATTATTCTAGAACGTGTCGCAACTACGATTTAGCGCATGGTACTGGATATAGCAAGTATTTCTGCATAGAGAAATGCGCGACATACAAGAGAGGCAACGTACTGTGTTTTTTATGGGTCATATATGCTGCCTCTCTTGTGAACACTTTGTTTCCCTTATGAATGCTTTTGCAAGACTCAGAGGTGAATGGAACCGAGCTTCAGCATGCTGCCATTTCGGCATATCTGGACTGTTGCGGCTCCTGGTTCATATGATTATCCCCGGTTAGATTATAGCATGCTGCTGTTGTCTGTCGCACCATTGGTGAGTATTACTCATCCGAATAGGCTAAATTACTGCGACATAAAGAGGGAAGATATAGCCAATATTGGCTATGTTGAGGCATTCTGGCTAGCTGGCTAGCCCCCATTGACGAAAGCGGGCGAAAGGACTAGACTTAGCTCAAGATAGGCATGCTCCGCCGTGCACGTAGGCCGCACTAAAAACAGGGTTATAAGAGTAAGGAAGATGACAACAACAACATATACTCCAATTGATACAGATTTTGAGGTCGTAATTGGCCTTGAGGTGCATTCGCAATTGCTCACAAAGAGTAAGATGTTTTGTTCGTGCAGCACGAACTATGCGAATGCCGCACCAAATACTCATGTGTGTCCGATTTGTATGGGCATGCCGGGCGTTTTGCCAGTAATCAATGCAGAAGCTGTTACCTATACGATTATGACGGCTCTCGCACTCAACTGTGCTATTCCTGAATTTTCGAAGTTTGATCGTAAAAGCTACCATTATCCTGATCTGATGAAGGGCTATCAAATCTCGCAATATGATATTCCGCTCAGTAGTGATGGCTATCTGATGATCGACCTGCATGGAAAGTCCAAACGCATAGGCGTGACGCGCGTGCATCTGGAAGAAGATACGGCTCGCTCACATCATCACGGCAACTACAGCTTGATCGACGTGAATCGTGCTGGCACGCCCTTGATGGAGATCGTGAGCGAGCCGGATATGCGCAGTCCAGAAGAGGCGCGCTATTATATGCAGAAGCTGCGTGAAATCCTGGTTTATCTGGGTGTATCGTCTGGTCGCATGGAAGAGGGCAGCTTGCGCTGCGATGCCAACGTCTCGGTGCGTCCGCGTGGACAGCAGGAGCTGGGCGTGAAGACCGAAATTAAGAACATGAATAGTTTCCGCGCGGTTGAGCGCGCGCTGGAGTTTGAAGCGAAGCGCCAGATTGCGTTGATCCGCGATGGTGGGAGAGTACGGCAGGAAACGCGTGGCTGGGTAGAGGCGAAGGGCATCACAGTCTTACAGCGTGTGAAAGAATATGCAGATGATTATCGCTACTTCCCAGAACCAGATCTGCCACCGCTATTAATCAGCCGTGAACGCGTTGCGGAAATTCGTGCCAGCTTGCCGGAGTTACCAGATGCGCGTCGGGCACGTTATCAAGCTGACTATGGCCTGTCTGCTCTGGATGCTAATGTGCTTACGGAAGATAAATTACTTGGCGATTACTTTGAGCAGGTGTTATTCGTTTCACAAGTGAAGGATCGTAATGCCAGGGCGAAAGCGGCTAGTAACTGGATACTGAGCGAAGTAGTGCGCCTGCTGAAGGCGAACTCCATTGCAGTACAAGATAATCCGCTCACGCCGCAGGCGGTCGCAAACTTGCTAGACCTGCTTGATAAGGAGCGTATTACGGGCAAGCAAGCGAAAGAGATCCTGGATGAAGCGTTTGTTACGGCAGAGTTGCCGGAGCAGATCGTTGAGCGCAAGGGCATCAAGCCACCGATCAGCGACCAGGGGACTCTTGAGCGCATTAGCGCAGAGGTCATCGCGAACAATCCGAAGTCGGCCAATGATTATCGCAACGGCAAGACCAACGCCTTGCAATTTCTGGTCGGTCAGGTTATGAAGCAGACCCGTGGTCAGGCGCGAGCTGATGCGGTGCAAGCGCTGTTGCGCAAATTGTTGGATGAAACGCAAGCATAGCGCTGCTTTTCATTCTGCTTACTTAGATAGTGTCTGGCACACGCACACTTTTTGTCAGCGTGGAGTCGAAACCAAATACTATCTTACTGGTGTCCTTGCACAATGTTGTGCTTAAATTTCCATAATGAGGTGAATGTTATGAACAACGAAATGAGTTCATTTAACCCGTATCACATGGCGGTACAGCAGTTCGATTTAGCTGCTGAGAAACTGGATCTCTCGGAAGATATACGTGAGATCTTGCGTCAGCCGAAGCGTGAATTCACGGTCCATTTTCCGGTACGTATGGATGATGGACATATCAAAACATTTACGGGATACCGTATTCAGCACAATGTCAACCGTGGTCCAGCCAAAGGTGGCATCCGTTATAGTCCGCAGGTGAGCCTGGATGAAGTGAAGGCGCTGGCCATGTGGATGACGTGGAAGTGTGCTGTTGTCGGTATTCCGTTCGGTGGGGCAAAAGGTGGCGTGATCTGCGACCCCAAGAATATGTCGCAGAGCGAACTGGAGCGTATGACGCGTCGCTACACCACAGAGATCGCCATTATCATTGGTCCGCACAGTGACATTCCGGCCCCTGATGTCAACACCAATCCTCAAGTTATGGCCTGGATGATGGATACCTACTCCATGCACGAAGGCTTTTCCATACCCGCGATAGTCACCGGCAAGCCGTTGTCTATAGGTGGTAGCGAAGGTCGTCATGAGGCGACGGCAACGGGTGTACTTTTTGTGACCAGGCGTGCTGCACAGCGTGTTGGTATGCCTCTTAAGGGTGCTCGTGTCAGTATTCAAGGCTTTGGGAATGCGGGAAGTATTGCTGCACAACTCTTTTACCGTGAGGGTTGCAAAATTGTGGCCTTAAGTGATACACGCGGTGGCATTTACGACGAGTCTGGCCTTGATCCGACGGCAGTATTACGTTACAAGGGAGAGCATGGTACGGTGGTAGGTTTCCCACGTGCGCAGGTCATAGGAGCCTCAGATGTGCTGGAGATTCCTTGCGATATTCTGATCCCGGCGGCGACTGAAGGTATGATCAATAGTCACAACGCGGAGCGTATTCAAGCGCAGATTGTGACTGAAGCAGCCAATGGTCCGACGACGCCTGAAGCTGATCGTATCCTCTTCAAAAAAGGCTGTCTTGTTGTGCCTGACATCCTGGCGAATGCGGGAGGCGTTACGGTGAGCTACTTTGAGTGGGTGCAGGATCTGCAAAGTTTCTTCTGGGACACCGAAGAAATTACGCTCAAGTTAGAGATGATCATGAACCGCGCCTTTGATGCTGTTGCCGGACAATCGGACCAGTATCACTGCGATATGCGTCTGGGAGCGAATATGCTCGCCATCTCACGTGTCGCGGAGGCAACAAAAGCGCGGGGCATCTATCCGTAGGTGCGAATGTAAGTGTTGCTGAGTTTCGTCAGCGAACGGGTAGGGGCGTCACCTCGCGTGCGCCCTGGGGCGGTCGCCAGGACACGCCCCTACCCGTTATCCTCGCTTCACAAGCCAGGAGTTAGTAGCTGCGACGTGTATCGCGTTTGCCCGGCTTCTTCACTGGAGGCTTAACCGGGCGTGTGGGCTTGGCTTTCTTGCGACCACGGCCCCAATTCACATCATCGTCTTCTTCTTCTTCTCCCTCCTCGTCTTCGAAGAATTCTTCCTCTTCCGCTTCTTCCTCGGGGCTGAGATCCATATCGGGAATATCCGTGTCGTCTACAGCAACATCCTGGTAATCTGTTTCATCTGCCGCATCGGCTACCAGGTCCAGATCATCTTCTTGCGGCTCGATGAACTCTTCCGGCGTAGCAAGTGGCTCGGCGGAGGGGTGGATCACCCGTTCTGCATGCCCATCGCTGGCCGCATGTCCACCGTTATACAGTTCCGGTTCGCTGGCCCGTGCTGCTCTATGCTGAGGGACTACTTCTAATGCTTCGCCCTCGCCTTCGCCTGCTTCGCCCTCTTCCGGTTTGGGAGCGCCAATGATACGGCGTCCGGCAGCCACGTTCGAGCCAGAACTGTGAGTAGTAATGGGGTCGTTCCGAATCTTTTTCGCTGTCTTTTCTTGTCATAAGATGTGCGGCTTGCCTCCGTTGCTACAGAGATGTTCCGCTCCTACCTTCCTTTGTGCTGCAAAGCATGCGCTGTTTTGCATCAGCACGCTTTGATCTGCTTCTGCTGCGTTGATCACACTTGATCAGCGTCTCTTCCGTTATTGCCATCGTGTTGTCAGACATGAAATTCAGAGTCTCTGCTAGCATTGAGTGCTCTGAACTGCCAGCGGCACTATCTCTGCTCATAATAAGAAGAATGTGCCGGACTGTCAAGGGACTCTAGAGAGGGCTTAAACGGTCCTGGCAGGCCATTTTAGGGGTTGTCAAGCCCTCAAGTGCATGAATTTTCTGGGTCAGGGCGTTTGTCAGGTTGTCGTTGCGACTCTATAATAGTCAGAAAGGTGCCTATCGATACACCCGTTATCTGGCTATTTTGCATCGTTATGATGGGGTTGTTTGTGTATGGGTGAGCTAATAATAGCGGGGACCTGGTGCAAAGCCACCTGGCGTATGCGACCTTATGCGGATAGCATTAGCGTAGGAGGTGGGCATCAGGTTTTTCCAGCCCTTAGATCCGTATGAGGATACTGTAATAGTAGTTCGGAGGAAACCATTGACGAGGATTCTTGATAGTTTGGATAGCCCGGAGCAGTTACGTGCCCTGACGGTGCCGCAAATGGAACAATTAGCGAAGGAGATTCGGCGCGAAATCATCGAAAAGGTATCGGTAAGAGGCGGACATCTGGCCCCGAATCTGGGTGTGGTTGAATTAACCATGGCCTTGCATCGCGTTTTTGCCACGCCAGATGATCTGCTGGTCTGGGATATCGGGCACCAGGCGTATGTGCATAAATTGCTCACCGGGCGTCGCGAGCGCTTTCATACGATCCGTCAATTTGGCGGCCTCTCAGGTTATTTGCGCCGCGAAGAAAGCCCTTACGATGTCTTCGGTGCCAGTCATGCCAGCACCTCTATCTCGGCAGCTTTGGGTATGGCGGTCGCGCGTGATTTGCAGCAGCAAGATTTCAAAGTCGTCGCTGTGATTGGTGATGGAGCTTTAACCGGCGGCATGGCGCTGGAAGCGATCAATAATGCGGGAAGTTTAAAGAAAAACCTGATTATTGTATTAAATGATAATGATAAATCTATCTCTGACAATGTGGGGGCATTATCACAATATCTTGGTCAAGTACGGCGTATGCAAACCACGCCCAGCTATCGGCGTTTACGCGAGATGGCGAAAGGTTCCATCGAGCGACTGCCTGTGGTTGGAGATAAAGCGCGTGAGGCTGCTGGTCGTGCCGAGACGAGTTTTAAGCAATTTATGCTGCATAGTAAGAGTGGCGCCATCTTTGAAGAACTGGGTCTGAAATTCTTTGGCCCTTTTGATGGTCACGATCTGCCAGCTTTGCTGGATGTGTTCGAGAACGTCAAGCAGATTGAGGGACCGGTGATGGTGCAGGTGGTGACAAAGAAGGGCAAGGGCTGGGATGTTGCGGAGGATGATGCTACCAAGTGGCATGGGCCGGGAGCCTATGATTATACGACGGGTGTGATCAAGAAGAACGTTGCTGATCCGCCCTCGTACACCGAAATTTTCGCCAACACCCTTGTCTCCATCGCCGAGCAAAATCCGGCTGTAGTTGGTATTACCGCCGCTATGTCCGAAGGCACTGGTCTCAAGAAACTACAACAGCGCTTCCCCGAACGCTACTTTGACGTGGGTATTGCTGAGCAACACGCGGTGACGTTTGCCGGTGGCATTGCTGTTGGTGGCTTATGTCCGGTCGTTGCGGTCTACTCGACCTTCATGCAGCGCGCCTTTGACCAGGTCGTTCACGATATCTGTGTGCAGAATCTGCACGTGGTCTTTGCCATGGATCGCGCGGGAATTGTGGGCGAGGATGGTCCTACACAGCATGGCGTCTTCGATATCGCCTTTATGCGCATGATCCCCAATATGAAGGTGATGGCACCGAAGGACGAGGAAGAATTGCGGCATATGTTGTATACCGCGATCTCTCTGGATGGGCCGGTGGCCCTGCGTTATCCACGTGGCAAGGCGCTTGGGGTGCCCTTGAGCAATGAACTGCACGCGTTGGAGGTAGGTAAAGCTGAACTGCTCAGTCCGGCTACACTGGAACAGGCGATGGACACAGATGTAGCCATCCTGGCCTACGGCTCAATGGTCGTTCAGGCCGAACTGGCGGCGCGCGAACTGGCTGAGGAGGGTATACAGGTGGCTGTGGTGAATGCGCGCTGGGCCAAGCCGTTGGACGAGGAGATGATTGTGCAGTTGGCGAAGGGTACACGTCGCTTGATTACCGTTGAAGATCATGTGATTGCCGGTGGCTTCGGTAGCGCCGTGCTGGAACTGCTGGAGCAGCAAGGGCTCAGAGATATCGATGTACGTCTGATTGGTGTCCCGGATAAATTCGTCGAGCACGGTGCCCCTACGATTCTGAAGGAGTTGCACGGACTTTCATCTGCGCACATCAAAGAAGTAGTGCATGATCAGCTCGGCTCCCAGAGACATACCTTAGCGAAATAGTTTCGTCGGTGAGCAAAGTCCGCGTTTTTGCAAGACTTTGCTCACTTGTACGTATGTTATCATGCCTCTTCTTTGCTCCTCTGGAATGAACGTTAATCCCCAGATATGTTATAGTCTTTCGGTAGCTCCCTTGATCTCTCTGTGTGATACTCATCAAAAATAGCATGACGGGTACAAATAGTAGCAAGAAGACATCCTCCAAATTTGCTAATCAAGATCGTATACGTACGTAAGAGGAATTTTTTGCTTTGGAGCAGGTCTTTCGCGAAAAGATGAGCTATTGTCCTGGTGGCCAAAAGCGCTAGATTTCTACCGTATTTGTCTTAAAGCGATAGGAAAGCTCGCCTCTTTAGAGAGAGGTGTCCTCTATAATTTGGTGCCGGTTCCTTGTGAGAGCTAGAAAAACGTTTATGCGTAATTTTTGACTATCATTTTAGCTCTATTGCTCTTTGCATGCCATGACGCACATTAATGGGAAGGATTCATAATGCATGTCGTCGACACTGATTGCTTGTCCACCCATAGGATCACACTGTTTGCAACGCAGTGATGCAAGTCGTATTCTCGTCATTGATAGCTTTCTGGTGAAGTTTACGCCCACTCAATACCGTCTGCTTATGCCTTTGCTGAGTGGAAATGTTGTATCCGATGAGGATTTACTGCGAGAGGCACTTCTTGGTAGTGGAGATATTGCTGCTGATGGCTATAATCTCGACAGGCATATAAGCAAAATGCGGTCCAGGCTGCAGCCATCGGGACTTACTATCTATCGCGTCACGCAATATGGCTACATTCTGCTTGCCGATTCTGCATAAAGATGCATTCTTTACCTGGATTCCCCCCCCTTTTTTGGGGGGGAATTCTCTCCAAAAAGATGTAGGTGTTTCCACCACATTTTCTCTGATTGATCCTTTATTATTGCTTTATGATGATAAGTAAGTCTGGCTCTTTAAAAAGAGCTAGAAATCACGAGATAGGGGGAAATCAGATTGAAAAGAAAGGGACTTCGAGTTGTTGTTACTGTATTACTCACCGCAATCTTTGTCCTGGGAGGGCTGCTGGCAGATAATGCAACGCAAGCTCACGCTGCAGCTATGAATAGACAAGGACGGATATCCCTTGCCAGCGCTTCCTTAACAGGTCAACCTGTACTGATTACCAGGGCAGACCCGTACGTTCATATTTCAAACTACCATGCGACTATCGACCCGGCTATCAATAAAGTGCTGTCTAAAGGCGAAGTTGCTTTAGTCACACTGGCGGTACGAGCGTACAATGCTCTTCCATATAGCACTAAAGCAGCGAAGCCAGCGCCTCACACAGGGGTAGCGTCTACGTCGGTGACGAAGGATCAACTTCACACAAATACAGCACTTATTGCAGCAAGTGCTCCGTGCCCTGAAGCTGATGTACAGATCTATGGTCCGTACGTTTATTGGTGGGGAGATGCATTCACTTTGAATAATTGTGCTGTCAAATTTATGTGGTGGGCTGTATACATTGATGCAAGCGCAGCTCTTGCAATTGCAGCATTCTGTGGAGCTATCAGTGCCGGTGTCTGCGCCGCTGTCGAGACGGTTCTTGCTATCTACATAGGTGCTACAGTGGCAGCATTAAATGGTGCAAATGATCAGTGTGGAGATGAAGGTGCCAATCTCAATTTTGAGACGATTGTCTCCGTCCCACCCTGGGTCAATGCAATCTGCTGATCAGTACCTAACTTGAAAATGGCTGCAGATCTCGCTGCAGTGTAACTAACTTGTGGAATAAATAGTAGAATGTTTTGTTGACAGTAGATACTTACTATCAACAAAACAGAAGAAATTTGGCTATAGATTACATATTGTCACAAGATATGTTATAGTAGTCAATAGAATTGAAAAAATACTGTTGTCAGATGCTTCTGGCACCATGTGAAGTATGAGGGGGTCTACATCTGTTTTAGTAGCCTTTGTGTTACATGCATTTGCATAACTGCGAAAGGAGAAAGATATGTGGCTTGCCAGGATATTGACAATTGGTATTTTTGCGTTAGGAACTCTTGTGATGTGGTTTAGCGCATGGAAAAGAGTACCTGAATTGAAAAAAGACCAACGGCCTTACATCTATGGATCAGCAATCGCCCTTACAATCTTTACGGTAATCCTGGCTATGACATGGTATTGGTCTTAACACAGAATTGTCAGGAGAAAGATATGTGGCTTGCCAGAATATTAACAACTGGTATTTTGGTGTTAGGAACTCTTACACTTTGGTTTAGTGCGTGGAAAAGAGTACCAGAGTCGAAGAAAGACCAACGACCTTATATGTATATAGGGGCAATAGCCTCCACGATCACTACAGTGCTTCTGGTTATAGCATGGTATTAGTCTTAGCACAGCATTGCTAGGAGAAAGCTATGTGGCTTGCCAGGATATTAACAACTGGTATCTTTGTGTTAGGAACTATCTCGCTCTGGTTTAGTGCATTAAGAAGATTGCCAGAGTCGAAGGAAGACCAACGACCTTATCTATATGGAGCTGCAATAGCTATCACACTTGCTACCGTGATTCTGATTACGGCATGGTATTAATGCCAGCAGAGGGCTGTTCAGCGAGTTGGAAAAAACACGAACGTGCCGTTTTGTCGTGGGGCACTCACCGTGTTTTTAGTAGATTGTCACATGTTGACTACGCTCGTTTCTTAACTCTCTGTAAACGAGGATGATTAAACACAATTTCAGGAAAGGTTGCTACTACTATGGATTGTCCATGGAATGACCAGTTGATGCAGACGATGCTTCCTATTCTTATCCCGTACCTGTCTATACTGTTGCTGTTTATTGCAGGTGTGTTGGTCTTCATGATCAAGCAGGAGGTCTCAAATGCGCGTAGTCTGCGCGCAAGCGGGGATATATTTAATATCGCCGATGAAGCGGAACATATTGCGACGCATGCCTGGATCAATACTATAGATCAGAAAGCGGGCGCTGTAACCATGCAGAAAGAATCTTGTCAGGTATAATAACCCCATGATAGCAATAAGGAGTGAACCGATTATTTATGTTCGCTCCCTGTTTTTTTGTCTTTTTAGGTTTTATACATTCTACGAGTCAATCATTATGTAGCGAGAACAAAACTATTAACTATCAGATAAAAGGTATGCTCTTCTCAAAGGAGTTGGATATTGTACTTAGTGAGTAAGGTATAAACACGAAAGTTGAGAGGCTCATCATGAATGAAGATAAACAACAGATTGAAAGCTATCTGCGAGATCTCGAACAAGTTCCCTCACTTACTAAGGAGGAAACAAGACAACTCATACAATCTAGAGCCACAGCTCTCCAGCGAGTGGTTCAAGCACATTTGCATCTTGTGGTACCTATCGCAAAAGAATACATGCAGCAAGGCCGTGATCAGGTTGACTTGGTCCTAAAAGGGAATATTGGCCTGGTACATGCAGTTGAAATGTTCGACACGACAACGCAGGAGCCTTTCAGCACGTATGCGATGCGCTCTATTCGTACTGCGCTTGCTCAAGACCAGAAAGATGAGTAAGGAATGTTTGTCCCTTTCTGGGAAGCGTAGAGTGTGGGAGCGGCCATTAGCAAAACAATTGAGACCAGTAGGACAGCAAATGTGGCAGGATCTTCAGCCTTATCAGGCGCGTTTACCTGCTCTGACGCTTTACCTCGTTGAATATCCTCGACAAATCGAATATGCTGTTCCCCCTGAATCAGTTATTGTGACTATTGTTGATGATCATCTCGATAGTGAGAGCTTTCGTCTTCAAGTACTGCGTGCAGCTGAAAGCCTGGCTGCAAGTCTGTAAGCGCGAATTTTTGTACAGTGAGTATGTTTTCTCGCCAGATTGCCATTGCTTCGAACATGGAAAACTTGAACAGTGCTACGCACAATGATATACATCAAGCAGCGTCGTTTCTGCGCCGGGTGTATGCCATGCACGCTCTGGTACTGCTGTACAGTGCAAACGTACCCAGTTCATTAATAGATATACATTGTTTGTTGTACTTGTCTCTGCCATCAGCGCAGCTAGCCAGGCTTGATAGTTCTTTTCGTAGGTCAGCACCTGTGGATTCAAGTGCGACTGCGCTTCTTGCGGTGTTTGTGGCATCACGAAATAGTGCACGCTATTCGTAGCGATGAGCTGTTGCAATTGCGCCAGGTCCAGGATCTGGTCTTGTCCGTCGTACCCTCCCAGCGTTATCACCGCCTTCCCCGTCGCTAAGATCAGCGGTGCCGCTATAGTAGAGTCCGGTGTTGCCGCCAGAAAGCGCGTCTGTCCCTGGTGGACTACTAGATAATGGATCAGCGTGGCATCTGGTTCCGTCTCCTGGTCAGCTTGTGATAGGAGGGCTGCTAATGGCTTCTCTGTAGCAGTGGGACCGGCGTAAGGGGATATACTATTGCTATCAGTGAAGACCGAGATGGCTGTCCAGAGCGTGGGTGCAATGAATAAGATGCATAATGTGCTGGTGACGAAAAGACGACGCTGGGCGCGGTGCGTTCGCCTGAGCAAGGCAAGCCCGGCGACCGCCGCCAGCAGGAGCAGTGGTATGAGCCACCAGCCCCAGGTAGCGAAGTAGGCACTCAACAAAACGACCTGGATCACGACGGTGACAAGGATAGCCACGGGCAGAAACCAGCGCCGCCAGATATGCTCTGTATCTTGCCAGGTTGTCACGATGCCCATGGCCAGCAGCGCGGCGAGTGCCGGGGCTGTCTGTGTCATATAGTATTGGGTTATGAAGGAGGCATTACTGAAGAAAACAAAGCTCGTCAGAAACCACACTCCCCACAGCGTCAGCCCTTGTTGCTGTCGATTGAGCGGCCAGAGTGCTGACTTGTCCCACTTTACCCCTACCAGCCCCAGTATTGCCAGTGAGAGCAACCAGCCAATCTGCTCACCCAGAGGCGTCGTGACCAGGCGCAGCAAACCGGGATTACCAATCAGCGTATTGCTCAGGGCAAAGGAGGGTAAATGTTTCTGTAACTCCAACAATTGCTTGGATGGCTGCTGGAGTAGCACCTGGAATTTGCCCAGGTAACGCGAGATCCCATTATAGAACAGCGCTAACTGCAATTCGGAGTCGCCTTCGCTGGAACCAACAAACGGACGTTGCGCAGCGGGTACAAGATCGACCGCGATGACCCAGCAGAAAGAGACCACCAGTAAGACTGCTGTCGCCAGCGCCAACTGCCAGAAACGCTTCTTGGGAGCATAAGGCGCAGAGAACCAGTAGAGGAGTCCAAAGGCAGGCAGCACGAGATAGGCTTCCAGCATCTTAATATTAAAGCCGATGCCGATCAGCAAGGCACTCACGAAGAGAAAGCGCAGGCGTCCCGTCTCGGCAGCCAGGCTCATGGCCCAGGCCGCCAGTAACAACACAAACACCAATAAGCTATCCATCGTCATGTTACGATTCGTCACCACGCTGATCGGCGTTAGTGTCAGCGTGGTGGCTGCCAGTAAGCTGGCTACAGGACCAAATGAACGCCGCACCAGATGTGCCAGTAGAAGGACGGAACAAACACCTGCCAGTGCCTGCGGGAGCATCGCGCTCCAGGGACTCAAACCAAACAGCCTGGCGCTACCTACTTGCAGCCAGAGAGACAGTGGAGGCTTATCAATGCTTATAAAGCCGCCCGGATCAAAGGAGACAAAAAAGAAATTATGCCAGCTCATCAGCATGCTTTTGATACTGGCAGCATAGTAGAGATTCCCATAGCCATTCTGTCCCAGGAGAAAAAAATTCAGGAAGAGAGAGAGCAGGAGTACTGTACCCATAGCCAGCATGTACCAGCGCGGCAGGCTCTGTTGCATACCGTTTTCTTGCTGTTCGGTGGTCATCTGTATTGCTTCTGTTGTCGAAACATCGCTGTGTTCCATTGCTTCAGAAACCTTGCTTATGATACCGCATCATACTTGATCATCGCTCCAGGGACTTGGTGCTGCTGTCGCCAGATGCCGAGAAAAACAAAAAGCATGAGAGAAAGGTGTTGTAAGCCAAATAACCGTATTCAACTATCATAGTATATAGATTTTATGGTGAGAAAAATAGAGAAAAAGGGGGTCTATTTGTAGTTTGGAGACTATGCAGAAACGGATGTTGAGGTCCTATGCAGCTCGTGGAAGAACGCTTGACCGAGAATAGGACTCCTCGATCAAGTTCTTCGAGCCTCGTTAGATTGCGCAACTCTCGTCGTTGCAGGTACCAGCGTCCTGCTCATCTGTACTGACCATGATGAGTGGGTGGGACTCGCTCCACGCCTTTTTCGAGCACCTCCGAGAACACCTCGACTGGCTGCGCCCCTGAGATACCGTACTTCTCGTCGACGGCGAAAAACGGTACACCATTGATGCCATATGCCCTGGCCTGTCGTATATCCGCGCGCACCTTGTCGGTATAGGCATCACCACTGAGCATATCGCGTGCTTCATCGGCGGCAATACCAACCTCGGCGGCTAGCTTCACAAGCGTATCGCTATCTGCTACCGCCAGCCCATCGACAAAGTATGCTTTCAGCAGACGTTCCTTCATCGTATCCTGTAAACCGTGGGTGGCCGCGAGATGGATGAGCCGATGAGCGTCAAATGTGTTATTGTACTGCGCCGTCTCAAGATGGTACTCCAGACCTTCTTTGGCGGCCAGCTCGCTGACATGGGCATTCATTTTGGCTGCTTGCTGCACACTCATGCCGTACTTTTTGGAGAGCATTTCGTCCATGCTTTCATTACTTGTGCGGGGAGCGTCGGGTGCCAACTGATAGCTGCGCCATACGATCTCGACCTGGTCGCGTTGCCGAAATTGGGCCAGCGCCGACTCAAAGCGACGTTTGCCGATATAGCACCAGGGGCAGGCTACATCTGACCATATCTCAATCTTCATATAAATAATTATCCTCTCTTTGTAACCCTCAGAACCCATGTAGGGCGAACCGCCGCAAGGGCCAATACCGTCAACATAAGCAGACATTGCCGGACGTCAGCAGGGGCAAGCCCTGCCGCTACGCGAAGGAGTACTCCAGTAGTGTCGAACCCGCTCTCGGTCCTACGCACTACATCGATTTTGCTCGATTATAGCATATGCTGGGTAGAAGGAACGTTCGACTCATCTTGCACGATACGTCCATCGCGCATCTTGATCAGGCGATGCGCTACCTTGCCCACTTCAGGTGCGTGCGTCACGATGACAAATGTCTGTCTGTGCGCCTGATTCAGGCCCGTGATAATATCCATAATCTCCAATGCTGTCTCGCTATCAAGATTGCCGGTTGGCTCATCGGCCCAGACGATAGCGGGCTCATTGGTCAGCGCGCGTGCGATAGTCACGCGTTGCCGTTGGCCTCCCGACAGTTCTGCTGGACGATGGCTGGCGCGGTCGCTGAGTCCGACCAGATCGAGCATCTCCAGTGCTCGCTTGTGCGCTTTGCGGCTGGGTACTTTGGAGACGAGCATGGGCAGTTCCACATTCTCCAACGCTGTTAAGACGGGGAGCAGATTGAAGTCCTGAAAGATGAAGCCCATATGTCGTGCGCGGTACGTCGTCCGTTCGCTATCGCTCAGATCGCGCAGATTCTCGCCGCGAATGAAAATAGCGCCTTCATCAATCGTATCCAGGCCGGAGAGGCAATTGAGTAAGGTGGTTTTCCCACAGCCGCTTGGTCCCATAATCGCGACCATCTCGCCTTGCTCGATGCCTAAATCAATACTTTTCAGTGCTTCTACACGTAGCTGCCCGCTACGATACATTTTTTTGACCTTCTGTGCCTCTATGATCATCAAAAATTCTTTCTGGATACCCATATGCCTTTGGGCAATGGGAGGAAAGAAAGGCCGCCACGGCGGCGCACGCTTTAAAGAAATTCCCCCCAAATGCAAGCCAATCCCGTTTACGGGATTGGGTCACTGACGCTATTTGTGCAAGCCTTATATAGTATATGAACGTTTGATAGACGATGCCAGGTCCTTGAGGCGCTGCGGTGCGCTGATCGTGATATGTTTCCGCCCTAACTCAATGGCTCCGGCATCTTTGAGTTCACGCAGTGCGCTACTCACGGTTTCACGATAGACACCCAGCCGGTCGGCCAGCTCCTCGTGACTCAATCCATTGACCACCAGTTGCTTTTCGCTACTATCGCCCATGTGTGCCAGTTGTAGCAGGAGTACCGCCAGACGTGCCGACGTACTTTTAAATGCCGTGTCGATGAGCTGTGTCTCCAACTGGCTGTAGCGTTCTGCTAGCAGTTGGAGCAGTGCGGAGGCGAACGTTGGCTTGTGGATAAAGCATTGTTCGATATCATATTTGTTGATGGCATAGACGACGGCGTCAGTTGCGGCCTCGGCAAAGCTGGTATGGACACGTTGCCCAATCAGCGCTATCTCCCCGAAGCAGTGTCCTGCTTCTACTGTAGCACTAATGAGCTTTCGACCATCGGTTGAGAGATGGTAGAGCTGGACACAGCCCGTTTTTACCAGAAAGAGGGCTGTGCTGGTCTCGCCTGGGCGATAAAGAACTCGCCCAGGTAGACAGGTGATAGTCGTCGTCATACGCTCCAGCTCGCTGATTTCGTCTGGATGCAGATGACAAAAAAGGTCACTATGGGCCAGAAAGGCTATTTTTTCTTCATTTGTATCTGAGAACACAGGCGTTTTCTGGCCTGCTAATCGTTTTTCGCGCACGTTTATTATCCTGCATAGTTGGATCAGCTACCAACACAAGATATTGTATCATAAGAATTGTGAGTATCCCCCCTAAACTTCTAAGCTAGTCAGATAAATTGCTTCGGTGCGATTGCGCGCGTGCAATTTTTCAAAAATATTCTGCACATGTTTGTGTACGGTGGACTCTGCTATGCACAGCTCTCCGGCTATCTCGCGGTTCTTGCGGCCTTTGCGCATGAGATCGAGGATCTGTTGTTCGCGGTCGGTAAGCGGACGTGGCGTGTTAGCAGCTTCTGTGTTTTGTTGTCCTTCTCCTGTTTGTTCTGGCGTTGCTTTGTGGGCGCTGTTCCGGCGGGGGGTCCGGTAAGAAACCGAGTTGGTGGCTCCTAGTAAGCCCGCATAGATGACCTGTGATTTCCAGGCTGCGCGTAAATGACTGAGTATCTGCGTCGCGAATGCTCCTGGTATACACAGATCGTTGCGCGCGGCACAGCGAATGGCGTGGATCAGGGCATCGGGTTCAATATCTTTCGTAATATAGCCCATGGCTCCTTTTGGATGGCCTGGAACACCAGTTGTTCCTGGTGGAAAGCGGTAAAAATAACGACTCGTGACCTGGGCGAACAGGCCAGCACGCGTTCGGTGGCTTCGAAACCATTGCAATCCGGCATATCTACGTCCATCAGCACAACGTCAGGCTGCGTCTCTGCTGCCTGCATCTCTGCCTCATAGCCATTGCAGGCTTCTGCCACCACTGATAGGTCCTGTTCTTTCTCCACGACCTCACGTACCGCCCGACGCATCAACGAATGGTCATCGACAACTAGTATGTTTACCATGTGTTCAATCCCTTTCTACTTCTGCAACCCCTGAAAATGGTATGAGCTAAAGCTAATTAGCTATAAATGTGTACACTTTATACTATACGCTGATCTTCAAGAAGCGAACGGTGATTTTTCGCCACATATCCACCTTTTTCTGCGTGCTCTGTATGCTTTCCTCGTCCGTGACAATGTCATCTTTTTGTGTTATGTATAGCGTAGTTCCTCTTATCCAGCAGAGAATGTCAGGCTTGAGATGGCCTTGATGGTTCATGAGCAGAGGGCTAGATCATCCGTGTTTTTTCTTGCGTCCTGGGCCGCTCTGTGCTATACTTCTCTCTCAGAGTAGGGGTGGTCTAGCGCTGCTCTTAACTCAGTAGAAAGTATACAACTTAAGTACACACGCTCTCTAATCAGCGCCAACCCTGGGGTCCATCAACGTTGTTGAAGTTCGTTCAGTGTATGCCTTCGGGGACCCTGACGCCATTCTGTGAGAGCGGAGGATCAAGGGAGGTCCGTTTTTGGCTAATATCATTTCGATGAAGCAGTTGCTGGAAGCTGGTGTGCATTTTGGACATCAGACCCGCCGCTGGAACCCGAAGATGCAGCAGTTCATTTTTGTGGATCGCAATGGCATCCATATTATTGATCTTCAGCAGACGGTTACACGCCTCAATGAGGCTTATAAGTTTGTCGAGCAGACCGTGGCTGATGGTGGAACGTTGCTCTTTGTTGGCACGAAGAAGCAGGCCCAGGAAGCCGTGGCGGAAGAGGCCAGGCGTTGTGGTATGTATTATGTTAACCACCGCTGGCTCGGTGGTATGTTGACGAATTTTAAGACGATTCAATCGCGTATTACGTATCTGCGTGATTTAGAGGCACGCCGCGACCGTGGCGATTTTGAGCGCTTGCCCAAAAAAGAAGTGCAGCACTTGCAGGACGATATCACGCGCCTGGAGCGTATTCTTGGTGGTATCAAGGATATGCGCCGTTTGCCGAGCGCCATCTTTATTATCGATACGCGCAAAGAGCGTACGGCTGTGATGGAAGCGCGCCGCCTGGAAATTCCGATTATCGCGCTGGCTGATACCAACTGCGATCCTGATGAGATGGATTACCCCATTCCTGCCAACGATGATGCGATTCGCGCGGTGCGTTTACTGTGCGCCAAGATCGCTGATGCAGCTGTCGAGGGACGTCGGGAGCTGGAGGCGCAGCAGAAAGACGCCGAGCCTGGAGAGAGTGAAGCTCCCGTTGAGCTGGCGACTTTGCCCGAATTAGCGCCTGCTCCTGAGTTGCCTGCCGCACCAGAAGTAGCCCCGGAGGTCGCTCTCGCAGCCGAACCTGTTCCTGAGGAAGTCGTGCCTGTTGCCCCTGCCGCACCGGCTGAACCAGAGCTAGTGGCGAGAGAAGCTCTCTCATAGCAAAAAAACGTTTTATCGGGTGGGAGCTAAGGGGGCGCATCGCCTCCTGTCTCCCGCTTTTTTGTGTGTCTATGCGTTCCCTTATTGAGATGTTCCTTCCTGCTCAAAGCAGGTCCATGCACATGTGTCAAGCACTCAGAACCCAAAAAAGAAGGACTGTGGTTGTTGTGTTGTCTTAGCGCTCTGAGTATCATAGATAACAGATTGAGGAGAAACCAGAGAATGAATTTCGCTGCTACGGATGTGAAAAAGTTACGTGAGGAGACTGGCGCGACTTTTGCTGATTGCAAAAAGGCTTTGACCGAGTCCCAGAACTGGGGTGAGGCAGTCAAGTTTCTTGAGGCCAGGAGCCATTCCAAAGCTGAAAAGATGATGGCTGCCGGTCGTGAAACAAAAGAGGGTGGCGTGTTTTCATACGTCCATCACAATAACCGAGTTGGTGTTCTGCTGGAACTAAACTGTAGCACTGACTTCGTTGCACGCAGCGAGAGTTTTCGTCAGCTCGCCAGTGAGCTTACTCTGCAGATCGTTGGTGCGTCGCCTGTGTACGTGACGTATGAGGATGTGCCCGCCGACGTTATCGAGTCACATCGTCAGAAAATTGCTGAAGACCCTTCGATGGAGCGCGTACCCGCTGCTCGCAAAGAAGAGGTCCTCAACAACAAACTGAAGAAGGCTTTGAGCGAGCAGGTGTTGTTTCTGCAGCCCTGGGTCAAGGATGAGTCTGTGACCGTGGGTGAACTCGTACGCAAAGTGATTGCCGAGACCGGCGAAAACATTGTGGTGCGACGTTTCAGCCGTTTTGCTTTGGGCGAATAGCCTTGCGCTGTATCCCCATCAGCTCTCTCTGATGTCGGATATCCCGGTGGGGATGTCATTGTGTGGACGTTGTCGAACAGAAGTGCGTAGGGTTATCCATCCTGTTTGCGCACAGGGGAGAATTTGCAGATGTCAGTCGAACTGAAGTATCGACGTATCCTGCTCAAGCTGAGTGGTGAAGCTCTTGGTTCTCAAGGCTACGGTATTGATGCTGAAACGGTCAGGCGTATTGCGGGTGAGGTCAAACGCATTCACGATTTAGGCGTTGAGATTGCTATGGTCGTCGGCGGCGGCAACATGTGGCGTGGAGCCGATGCCGCTGCCACGGGCATTGATCGTGGCACTGCCGACTATGTTGGTATGCTGGCGACGGTGATGAACTCTCTGGTCATGCAAGATGCCATGGAGAAGCTCGGCATAGCCACACGCGTGCAGACGGCGATAGAGATGCCGCCCGTGGCCGAGCCGTTTATTCGCCGTCGCGCGGTGCGCCACCTGGAGAAGGGACGTATCGTCATTCTAGCGGCGGGCAGTGGCAATCCGTTTTTCACGACTGATACAGCGGCAGCGTTACGTGCAGTGGAATTGAATGCGCAAGTGTTGCTCAAAGCGACCAAGGTGGATGGTATCTATGATGATGATCCCATGCAGAACCCGCATGCTCGGCGTTTTGCCGATCTGAGTTATATGCAGGCTTTAAATATGGGTTTGAAGGTCATGGATAGTACCGCACTTTCTCTCTGCAAGGACAACAACATGCCTATTATCGTGTTCAATTTGCATCAAAATGGTGCATTGGAGGCGATCATGCGTGGCGAAGCATGTGGTACACTCGTAAGGGCAGACGTGAAAGAGCCCGTGTAGTTGTGTACACTTTGCACCCTTCTATCGTCACGTCCCATTTTCAAGTGGTACTGAGTGCCTGAAGAAAAAGGAAGTATGCTATGACTGCAGATTTATTTGGAGATGCGGAACGACGTATGCAAAAGGCTATCGAAGCCTTGAAGCAGGATCTCGCTGCCATTCGTGCTGGTCGTGCCAGCGCTTCTCTGATTGAGCGCATTACCATTGAGTACTATGGTTCTCCTACACCGATTAACCAGGTGGCCTCGGTCGCGGTCCCTGAAGCTCGTCTTCTGGTGATCCAGCCCTGGGACCGCAAGCTGTTAACTGATATTGAGAAGGCTATTCAAAAGTCGGATCTGGGTATCAATCCCAATAACGACGGCCAGGTGATTCGCCTGGTAATTCCTCCGATGAGCGAGGAGCGCCGCCGCGACCTTGTGAAGTCTCTGCACAAGAAGCTGGATGAGCATAAGGTCGCGGTACGCAATATTCGTCGTGATACTCAGGATAAATTGCGCGACCGTGAGAAGAAAAAAGAAGTTTCTGAGGATGAGCTGAAACGTAGCACGGAGCGGCTACAGAAGCTCACCGACCGCTTCATCGAGGAGATGGATAAGGTCGGCAAGGCCAAAGAACTGGAGATCCTGGAGGTCTAGTGTGACCAAGATGCAAAACCTTTTTTCCTCTGGTAACGCCAGGCGGAAAGAGGAAAAATTGACGCAACCCGTCCCTGTTGAGCAAACGTCGTCTCAGGAGCACTCTGTGCGCCACATTGCCATCATTATGGATGGCAATGGGCGCTGGGCGACCCAACGTCGCCTCCCACGCCTGGCTGGCCATAAAGCCGGGGTGGGTGCTTTGCGCCGTGTTGTCGAGTGTGCCCATGATGAACATATTGAAATGCTCAGCGTGTATGCTTTTTCTACCGAGAACTGGGGGCGACCTCGTACCGAAGTTGACGGCTTGATGCGTCTCTTCTGGGAGACGATTCGCTCTGACCTGGATAAACTCCACCGTGACGGGGTGCGATTGCGCCATCTTGGTCGTCTATCTGATCTTTCTTCTGATGTCCAGCAGGCCATCCATGACTCTGTGGCGAAAACTCAGTATAATACGGGCGTTGGCCTGAATGTCTGTTTCAATTATGGGGGACGCGCGGAGCTGGTTGATGCTGTGCGCCAAATTATTGCGGATGGCCGTGATCCCGATACTATTAGTGAAGAGCTCATTAGTTCCTATTTATATACCCGTGATTTACCTGATCCAGATCTTGTGATTCGCACCGCTGGCGAAATGCGGGTGAGCAATTTCTTGCTCTGGCAGTCGGCCTATAGCGAATATTATGCGACTCCGACCCTCTGGCCCGATTTTGGCCGCGAAGATTTGCTCAAGGCTATCGCCAGCTATCAGCAGCGGCAAAGGCGGTTTGGTCGGATCGCTGTTTCTACGACGTAGCGATGTTGCATCAGGATACGCGAGATGGCGTGTTTATGCGGCGTATCCTGTGCATTTGACGTACTTCAAGTGTGTGTGTCTTCAGTCCCTGAATAGAGGAAGTGGATTGTTTGCAAGGCGCAAGTAAGCAGAATAGAGAGCAGGGTTCACTAGAATCCAGCCCACAGCAGAGACGGGGATCATCGGTCGGTCAGCGCTGGTTGACAGCTGCTATCGTGATACCGGTCGTCCTTCTTTTTGTCTGGTTTGGCGGCTGGGCGTCTTTTGCTGCCATTTTATTGATTGTGGTTTTAGGAACGTTTGAGTTGCATTCGATGCTGCTGCATGCCGGATATCACCCGTTGATCTGGATCAGCTTTGTCCTGAGCGTCCTCTTCCTGATTGCTGCGATGTTGCCAGCGCAGCGCCTGCTCATTCTTGAGACCAGCCTGGGAGTTGCCTTGTTAGTTTCTTTTCCCTGGCTCTTCTTCCGGCAGCAGCTAGACGGTGCGCTGGTTGATTGGTCGCTGACCCTGGCTATCTCAATTTACCTGGGATGGCCGATGAGTTTCTTTCTACTGCTGCGTGGCAATGGTTCTGGTGTGTTGCATACCGCCAGCGGGCAGTGGCTCTATTTACCGCCTGGAGCCTGGTGGGTATTGGTCTCGTTGCTAGGGGTATGGGCTTTTGATGGCGCAGCTTTTTTTGCTGGCCGCTACTTTGGGCGTCATAAGTTGGCACCATTGATTAGTCCTGGCAAGACCTGGGAAGGTGTCATTGGCGGTTTTGTCTGCTCTATCATCACGAGCCTGATAGTTACCGTGATACCGCTGGGCGTCCCCTGGTATCTGGCGATTGTGCTGGGTTTGCTGATTGGCGCTGCCGCGGTAGTCGGTGATCTGGCTGAGTCATTGATTAAGCGGCAGACCAATGTCAAAGATAGTGGTCAGATCATGCCCGGTCATGGTGGCATGCTTGACCGCATCGATAGTGTGCTTTTTGCGATTATTGTGACCTATGTGTTTGCTCAGCTAGTACCGAAATAGAAAAGTGTCTGTTTTTGTTTGTGAGAGAAGGGGCACGTGTGTTCTCTAGTCTTTGGTGTATACATGCTATAATCTGAAGGACGGGGTAAAAAGAGTTTGTTACCCTGACAATAATGGAGAATTACACACAAACTGTCCATAGGTTGAACGTTATGACCACTATTCCCAGGCGTATTGCTTTACTTGGCAGTACTGGATCAATCGGTCGGCAGACGCTGGATGTTGTCCGGCGTTTCCCGGATCAGTTTAAGGTTGTGGCTTTAGCCGCGCGTAGTAATGTTGCGTTGCTTGCTCAGCAAGTGCAGGAGTTCAAGCCGGATCTCGTGACGTGTTTTGCTGATCTCCCGGAAGTGGAGGCGCTGGCGCGAGATCTCTTGCCGACGGCGTTGCTGGGGGAGCAGGGGCTGCTGGCTGTGGCAACGCATAGCGATGTTGATATTGTGGTTGCCGCCACTTCTGGTCTGGTTGGTCTCAAACCGACGCTGGCAGCCATTGGCGCGCGTAAAGCTGTGGCCCTGGCAAACAAAGAGACACTGGTGATGGCTGGACACCTCGTGATGCAGGCCGCACAACGGGCTGGTGTCTCTATTTCTCCTATCGATAGTGAGCATAGTGCTATCTGGCAATGTCTGCGTGGTGAAGTGCCACAGGAAGTTCATCGGTTGCTTCTGACAGCTTCTGGCGGTCCGTTCCGTTCGGCAACGCTTGAACAGTTGCAATCAGTCAAGGTCAAGCAAGCATTGGCTCATCCAACCTGGCACATGGGACCGAAGATTACCATCGATAGCGCGACCTTAATGAATAAGGGCCTGGAGGTTATAGAGTCGCGCTGGCTCTTTGATGTGCCTTATGAGCGTATCGATGTTGTTGTGCATCCAGAGAGTATTATTCACTCGATGGTGGAATTCATCGATGGCTCTATCAAGATGCAAGCTAGTTTGCCTAGCATGCATATCCCAATTATGAATGCTCTGGCTTATCCGACGCGCCTGAATAGTACGGCTACGGATTTCATTCGTGAGCTGCGCTGGCCTGAGGTGGCGTCGCTGCATTTTGAAGCCTTAGATATTGCCCGTTTCCCTTGCTTTCGCCTGGCCCTGGAGGCCGGTAAGCGCGGTGGAACGTATCCCAGTGTGCTGGTCGGAGCTGACGAGGAGGCGGTAGAACTCTTCCTGGCCGGTCAGATCGGCTTTCTCGAAATTGCGCACCTGATTGAAGCGGCTTTAGAGCGTCACGAGGTGGTCGAGCAACCAGATGTGGCGACAACCCTGGAGGCATGTGCCTGGGCGCGGAGAACGGTGCGTGAATTGTGGAAGAAGCGTCCATAAGACGTGTGAAATTTTCGTGAGAACAATGTGGTATCACTTTTGTATAGATGAACAGTAAAGGAAAACAGGGGATGAATTGGTACATACTTGCTGTTATTCCAGTCTTTGCACTGCTGGTCCTTGTGCACGAATTTGGTCATTTCATTGCTGCCAAGTGGGCAGGGATTCGCGTCGAAGAATTTGGTCTGGGCTTTCCTCCGAATGTCGTCAGTATGCGTAAGCGTGATCAGGGTGGTTGGGAGGTCATGTGGTTTGGTCGCAGTCGTGATATTGATACTTCCAGTACCCAGAATCCCTTTACTGGAACGAGTGGTGGCGTGAGTCGCGCTGATGCTGTCTCTGGTCATACGATCTACTCGCTCAACCTTTTGCCCATCGGTGGGTTCGTACGCATGCCCGGCGAGAATGGCGATGCGCTAGATGACAATGGTAATTATGATGCACACAGCTTTGCTGCCAAGCCGGCGGGCAAGCGTATTATTGTGCTCTGTGCGGGTGTCGTGATGAATGTCCTGCTGGCCATTGTGCTCTTCACTATTGCTTATAGTCTGGGAGAACCGACGCTCCCCGCCATCATTGGCGCGGTGCAGGCGAATTCGCCTGCTCAGGCGGCAGGTGTGCATGCGGGTGATACGGTGGTTTCCGTCGATGGCAAAGCAGTCTCGCAATTTGATGACATGAGGACGCTGGTCGATCAGGCTATTGCCGACGACAAGGGCAAGCATGCAACCGTGCCAGTAACACTGGTGGTCATCCATCAAGGGCAATCTACGCGAGAAACGCTGGTTGTGAATGCTCGTGCGCATGCCACTGCTGATCAGGGTGCTCTGGGTGTCACTGCCAAGATCGTTATGACGAGGTCTCCAGTCTGGCAGGCACCTTTTAAAGGTATCGTCTATACCTATCAGAACACGAGCGCGATCATTGTGGCGTTGTATCAGATGGTGACGGGCGCTATTCGGCCACAGATCTCGGGACCCGTTGGCATCGCGCGTATTACCGGAAGTGTGGCGCAGACGGTGCCGACTTTTGGCTGGTTCCCTATATTGAGCTTAACCGGATTATTAAGCATAAACCTTGCGGTCGTCAACATTTTGCCCTTCCCGGCCCTGGATGGTGGACGCATCATACTGGTGCTGTTAGAAGTTTTGCGCGGTGGTAAACGTCTGAAGCCGGAGCGTGAAGGTCTGATTAATTTTATTGGTTTTGCGGCCTTGCTGCTCTTGCTGGTGGCAGTTACGATCAGTGACGTCGTCCACTGGGGGAATTAATTATGCAGGGTAACGAAATCCTCACTAAACCGACCCTGCCTGGTCAGTAACAGAGAGTGAAAGAGGAGCGTCAGCTAATTATGCGAAGAAAAACGCGGCAAATTCATGTTGGGAATGTAGCTATTGGTGGAGATGCGCCTATCGCAGTGCAATCTATGACGACCACGTATACACGCGACGTCGAAAGTACCGTAGCGCAGATCCTGCGCTTAGAGGAAGTCGGCTGCGAAATTGCGCGCGTGGCTGTCCCTGAGATGGAAGATGCGTTGGTGCTGGGCGAGATTAAGCGGCGTATTCATACGCCATTGGTGGCCGATATTCACTATAATCCGGCGCTCGCGCTAGAAGCTATCCGGCAGGGTGTTGATAAAGTACGCATCAATCCTGGCAACTTAATCCAGGGGCGCAAATCTTTGGAGCAGATTGTGGTGGCAGCCAAAGAACGCGATATTGCTATACGCATAGGTGTTAATTCTGGCTCGATTGATGCTTTGGATAAGAGCGCGCAGATGCAGCGTATCCAGGTACGCCTGCGCGAAGACGGGACGTTGGAGCGTTCCGATCCCACCGAAGCGCGCCGCAAAGAGCGTGAGCACCTGGCCGAACGCATGGTCAGTAAGGCGCTGGAGTACATCAGCTGGTGTGAGGAACTGGATTACCACAATATAGATGTCTCCTTGAAGTCGTCGTCGGTGCTCACGGCTGTTGAGGCATATCGTCGTTTCTCGCAACGTTCTGATTACCCTATCCACCTGGGTATTACCGAAGCCGGCACGCTGGTCGCAGGCTCTGTAAAATCTGCTCTTGGCATGGGTATACTGCTGGCCGAGGGTATTGGTGACACGTTGCGTGTCAGCTTGAGTGCCGAGCCAGAGGAAGAAATTCCCGTTGCCTACGAGATTCTCCGCTCTTTAGAGCTGCGCAATCGTGGAGTAACCTTTGTCTCCTGTCCTTCTTGTGGCCGTGTGGAGATTGATGTGATCAGTGTCGCCAATGAGGTAGAGAAACGTTTGACAAAGGTGCAGACGCCTATTCAAGTTGCCGTCATGGGGTGTGTCGTCAACGGTCCTGGTGAATCGCGTGATGCTGATGTTGGCCTGGCCGGCGGGAAAGGCAAAGGCGTTATCTTCCGTAAAGGCGAAGTTGTCAAAACTGTGCCTGAAGACCAGTTTCTGGACGCTGTGCTTAAAGAGGTTGCTAGTCTGCTCCCGGAGCGTGAAGCGAGGATTGTCTATCCTGAAGGTGGCATCAAAGAGATTGCTGGTACTCACCGTACACGCGATGAAGGCACGAACCTACCGATCTTACAGAAATAGTCAGATTGGCAGGAGGTACTCTTTGTTATGGCTCTAGGAACCTGGTGGCGCGATGATCGGTTGCCCGATCTGGCGCCTTTGCCATCCTTCTCTGTTCACCTCTCGACGGACGCGCAACTGATAGCGCGCCTGGCTGATCTTTCCTTACAGAAAGTGGACTCGCGTTTTCAGAACGGTAGCCGTCTTTATCTCGCTTTCGTAGATGAGATACCGGTGGCCTATGGCTGGGTTGCCACGGAGCGAGGAAATATGCGTGAAGTTCAGGTATCGTTCAAACTTCCAGCACGCAACTGCTATCTCTGGGATTTCCTGACGCTTCCGGCATGGCGTGGTCGTGGCATTTACCCGCGTCTGTTGCAAGCCATCATCCGTCAGGAAACGCACTTTTTTGATCGCTTTTGGATTGGCACTGTCCCTGGCAATACGGCTGCTGAGCATAGTATCATCAACGCGGGTTTTCACTTCGTGGCTGATTTCGTTATTTCCGCAGATGGCCGTGCTTGCGGTATTACGCCCTTTGAAGACAGCGAGCGTGCGCGAGCGTGCGCTGTCTTGCTCAACTTACCCATTGTGCCCTAATAACGCTGAATGGGCAATCCTTACTTGACTCATGCTCAACGAGAACGGAAGTTTGATCCCATTCCACGCTCGTAACAAGCTAAGTTTGCTATTCAACCTAATAACAAGCTTCAAGTAGACAGGTAAAATTTACTAATTTGAATATTTATGAAGGTGGGAGAAGCATTATTTTGCATTCTTGGTCCATTTCAACCTTTAATGCCCACTTTATGATATCCTGATAATCGTTTTTACTCAAAAATTCGTAATGAAATTGAGTTGTAGCCTTAATAGTTAGGACAGGTAGCTCCTGTATAGTATCTAAATAAGTAAATGTGAAACCATTTAAAATAGCAGCGATTTTGGGACCATCTTTTTTTGTCTTAACGCGCCTTTTTACCTTTTCCCATTTTTCAGTAAGTTTGTCGATATTTATAAGCGGAGGACAATTTGTGGTCAGCGCTGTTGATATTACCTGATCTGTTTCTCTGGTTGTTACACCTTGATGAATGGATAATGACGACGATTCTTCACTGTCTGAATATGATACAGAATCCCAATCTGGGAGAGCGCCAGATAAGTCCTGATCTGTTACTAGAGGTAATGGTACTAGCTCGTCTTCACCGTCTGAATATGATACAGAATCCCAGTCTGGGAGAGGATCGGATAAATCCTGATCTGTTACTAGAGGTAATGGTACTAGCTCGTCTTCACCGTCTGAAAATGATATAGAATCCCAATCTGGGAGAGGATCGGATAAATCCTTTTTCTGATCCTCTCCATTAGAAGACCTGCATGCTGCTTTTTCACTATGTACTGATATTTCTGTTATTACTTTTAAAATACCCTCTGCAATATCCAAAAACGCTTTATCTCTATTTGACCAGGTGCTAACTGCTTTTCCATCAGTTGGTAGCGATTGTAACTTACTGAAGTGTCCATGTTTCCACAAAGTGGGGCGTAGAATGATTGGAATTACACGGCATACTCCTGCATCGTGCCTTTTCAGTGCTTGAGTTACTTCAACGCTATCGCAATAATCTGACGCCATGAAATCTGGGCTTATAAGAAGCAAAATTATATCAGCCTGGTTTAGATGAATATTAATTTCATCATTCCATTCTTTGCCAGCGCTAATCTTGCGATCATGCCAGGTAGTAATAAAACCCTGGCGCTTTAAAGAAGTCAGTCCTTTCTCTAGCTCATTTCTTAATTTTTCGTCTCTATGAGCATAGGAAAAAAAGACTGTAATAGTCCCTGTCGATCCTAATGTCATTGTCCAGTCTCCCCACACAAGCTATAAGGGTTCTATTCCCAACCGAGTGATTAGTAAGGGAGGTTTCTAGTCAGTTACCTTTGATACTAGCTCCACGATTTTTGCTTGAGATAATATTAATCTATTGTCTAATGGGTATCTTGAATAATCTCAGGCGGTTGGGCAGCATTTCATGATATTTTACCATAGCGTTACCATGTAGGAAAGGATAAAATAGTAGCATTTATGATCTGGTGTCAGGTCTCTAAACAAGGCAGGTCTCTAAACAAGGAAGGTGTAATGCATTTTAATCGGCACAATTTTAGAAGAGGTTGAGGCGATTTCACCAATAGACATAGGTACTATTAAAATGCAATTGCTTAGGCTGGCAAAGAAGAAATATAACTTCCGAAGGGAGCAAAAAAGCAGGTCACTCTTCTCAACGAGCACCTGCATAAAAAGTGGGCTGTACAGAATTCGAATCTGTGACCTCTACCATGTCAAGGTAGCGCTCTAACCAGCTGAGCTAACAGCCCTCGAACACGCATTATAGTAGCATTGTTCCTCTGCGTTGTCAAGCACTTTCTTGTCCAATTTTCCGCGTTCCCTTACCTCCATTAGCTCTTTCACCTGCTCAGTTGGCAGGATATGGACCCGCTGAAAACATTGGCTCTCCCATATGCGGCATCTACCGCATATAGTTGCTCTATCGCACAAATCACACAAGGCGTACAAGAGGATGACCTGCTCAAAGAACCGCAAACCAATGCTAACGCTTTCAGGAAACTGAGGTGGAATTGTCCCTGATATCCTCTGGACATTAGTTCATCTACTTGCTATCATAAAAGATGCATGTAGTGAAATTACTGTTGATAGCTTCTATGACAACGTCCGGTTGGTGTTTCTTATGCTAATGCAGACAAATCTAATCCTGCTCCTGAACGAGAATAGAGAGATTGTCCGCTTTTCCCGGGCGTAAAAACTGGCGCGATTATGTCCTTTTACGAGGGAGGACATGCTATGGATTGTGTAAAAAAGAGCAAAACTTGAACGCTTTTGTGCTGTATGTCAAGAATTCCATTGGGCGTGATATTTCCCGAAAACGCGAAAAAGTGAAACTTCCCCATATTGCATCAGGAAATGCTCAATGGTATACTCGGAAAAGTGTCGAAGAATCTGCCTGTATCGACCCATCGGGATGCCGTTATGGATTGTGCCATAATTGCTCTATTGGCTAGAAAGGTGTGGCCTGTATGTTTTTTTCGGCTCAGCACACGCTGCTGGCGATAAAACGCTTCGTAGATAAAGGCAAAGATAGTCATAAACTGGCAAAAGTTCTGGGATTATGTCTTTTAGCAACGCTTATCGTGCTAGAGTTTGCTCCTTTTAGTTCATTCCAGGCTGCTGCTCAGCAGGCACATACGGTGGGGACTGTTGACGCTTCCTGCTCGCAGATTTCCTACTCCAGTGATGGTAATCCGTTTCCGCTCTGTCCCGGAAACTCGGTTACTGGCGGGGGAGGCAATTGTGTCTGGTGGGCCTGGGAACAGTGGCACCTGTTAGGATATAACTTGCCGGATAACTGGGGGAATGCCGCCGACTGGATTGTCGACGCGGAACGCGCGGGCTTACCAATTGGTACAACTCCGCGCCTGGGATCTCTAGCAGTCTTCCCGCGTGCTGATGGCGTATGGGCCTTTGGGACTGCTGGTCATGTGGCCTTTGTCACTGCTGTAAGTAGTGATAGTATGAGCTTTAACGTGACCTATGAGGACTATGGGGACCCTACATATATGTATACCGGTACCGGGTATAGCGTACCTGTTATCAACCAACCAAATTATCAGGACGGCGGATTACGTTTTATTTATTTCCCTCGCGATCTGAGCGTGACGCTGCTGGCAAAACTTCCTGGCATGGATAGCGCAGTGCAGAGCACCCTGACATCTGCAGTAGCTCAAACAAATGCAGCACTTGCTGCTTCAAATGCATCTAATACCACGACTGCACAGACCAACTCAAGCGCATATGGAGCTGCATCGACGACAAGCACGAACTTTACGAGTGATCGTGTTGCGCTAGGGTTAACGCCGACATCGACCGATCAGCAGTTTAACGCTGATTTTACGGGTCGGGGAGATAGTGATCTTTTACTCTATAACCGTGCCCGGGGGGATCTCTCTGTCTTTAGCATGGACCGTAAGAAGCCTGTCGAGGCGAAGAATATCTTCTGAGTCTGGCGTGGTGCATACAACCATGATTACACAGCCGCAGCAGGTCAATTTAGGTGATGCGATCACTCCCGTAGGCAAGTGGGGTTCGCTGCTTGAGATCTATGTGGGTAATTTCGCCGGTACCAGTCAGTCTGACATCTTACTCTATAATCCTATCGCAGGCACAATCCAGCTCTTAAGTCTGAATCTCAATCTGACGATCAAACAGCATGTAGTATTACGAAACATCGGAACGGATTGGGAGATGTATGTTGGGCGTCTGGATGGACAACGTAGTGCATTATTTATGTACAAACGTTACGCCGTATCAGCTCCTGCCGCTGCGGCAACGGCGACGCCTGAACCTATACAAACTCAGCCCTATAATCCTTCTACTTCAACCAGCCAGCCTACGGCAACAGCGACGCCGAAACCAACAGCAACGGCGACGCCAGAACCGACGGCGACAGCGAAACCAACGGCAACAGTGACGCCAGAACCGACGGCGACAGCGAAACCAACAGCGACAGCGACGCCAGAGCCGACGGCGACAGCGAAACCAACGGCAACGGCGACGCCAGAACCGACGGCGACAGCGACACCAGAACCGACAGCGACGGCGACCGTAACGACATCATCAGCGGCGACAGCGACGCCAGAGCCGACGCCCACAACTACTTCGGCGGTAGGTAGTGCTACCGATTTAAGCGTGGTAGATTATGCATTGACCATTGGGACAGCGACGCCAGCGGTTGGTGATCTGAGTGCAAGTACGTTGCAAGATCAGACCGCAGATGTTCGCGTGCTCGACTTTAACCAGAATTTCAGCATTCGTCATAGCCAGCAATACACATCCTGGTACGCGAATTGGGAGGTGTACGTTGGGAGTTTTGTCAGTGCTAAGCAGGATGGTATCTTTCTATACGACCGGCAGTCTGGTGAGGGACGCCTGATGGACTTTTCTGCCAACCTGGATATTGTAGACTACCAGGCGGTGCATAACCTCACGGGCAACTGGACGGTGTATAGTGGTGATTTTATAGGGACTGGTCGCGCCCAGTTGTTGCTCTACGATCCCAGTAGCGGGAGCGTAGAAATGATGAGTTTTGCGAAGCATCTTGCGCTTGTGAGCCAGGCATCTCTCGCGAATTTTGGCACAAACGAGGTCCTCTACGTCGGTCATTTTGGTACAGCCACTTTGAGCGTGATGCTCTATGATCCACAAAATGCGCAGAGTACCTTTGTGATGTTTGATAAATCCTTTACCATTGCGCACGAGTACCTGGTGCCGTCCTGGGATCAGAGCTGGCAGATCCTGACCGGGGATTTCGTTGACCATGCGCGTTGCCAATCTGCTGGTGATTGTGCCACCAGCGATGACATCTTGTTGCTGAATCGCCAGACCGGTCAGCTTAAGCAATATGTCTTTATCTTCGGGCGCAAGTTCCAGGTTTACGATAACCGTGCACAAGCCTTTGAGCGTGAGGGTTTATCTGATCAACAATATGTCAGCTCAGTTGATACCACGACGTTCAGTCTGGTGAACTCTCAGAGTACCAGTATTAGGGATGAAGAGTTGTATTAAGTTCGACTGTATTGCATGGTAGTAGAACCACAAATAGAAGAGGCATCTGCTTACACTTTACATATAAGCAGATGCCTCTTCTATACGATCAGGAAACGGAGTCACACAGTTTTCGCCGCTGCATTTCAATGGATGTCGTGAATAAACTGGATAGATTTATACGACAGATGCACTATCGATCCAGACCGAACCTGTGCTCTGAGCGAGATTAACGTTAAATTCAGCATCGGCGATACTTGTCGTTGGGGTAAAGGTATACGCGTATTTTGTCCATGCCGTGGTGAGAGAAAAATTCTGCATCAAGTACTGTGTCCACGGAGCGGCATCTAGCTGAATACACAATTGTCCAGTACGATCTTTGGATGCTTTGGCCCAGAATGTGATGGTATAGGTACGTCCCTGTGTAAATGTTACATCCGTTTGCTCAAGTTGAACATACCAGGCGTTATTACGATCACTCTTCGTTACTGTTATTTTTGCCGAAGCGTTGCTATCCTTGCTCGTTGTACGGTCCAATGCAGCGTTACCCGATGCTCAACCTGTGACAATTAATGACCAGGGCGAAAGTGTCGTATTTTCAAAAGAAGCATTCTTAAGCAGATTCGCTGCGGCGACGGTAGCAGTTGGCGTGGGCGTAGGTATGGGGGGTGATGGAGTCGAAGTTTGAGTTGAAGTCGGAGTTGCATCTGGATCGGGTACAGTATCACCGGGAGCTGTATAGCTGGCCCAATCTACTAGTAAATACCTGTTTGTACCAACGGTCGCTAAACCGCCAAAATCACTACTATCAGTTCCCCAATGATTGATCATAACATCCGCTGGAGCGGAAGGTACATGCGTGGTATGATCTGCGACCATCTGGTTATCCACGTAGTATTGCACCTCTCCAGCACTCCACACAATTTTATAGGTCTTGAACGTATTTGCCATGTTCGATACGTTGGTCGAAGTATAAGTGCTCATGGCATCAGTTGGGTCTTGTGAAGTGTCAGTATTATGCCAGGTTGTCATTTCCAACTGGTTGGGATATTGTCCCTCTATCTCCAGGTCTAATTCCGACTCAGAATTATTGACATAGGTGAAGCCAGCTGAAATCTGCCCACTTACCACTTTGCCGGTCGTATCAGTGGGAGAAGAAGCGGTCGAGCTGGTACGCATTCTCCACTGATAGGTGCCATAGCCATAGGTCGCATTGGTCGCAATCTCGCCTCCACGTGAGATGATGCCATGCGGATTCGTCCCGACCGTACCATTTTCTTGTGTCAGTTCAAGCGTAAGATATCCTCCACTGACACTGACGCGGTCAGGTTGAAAATAACCCTGATGGACATTGTTGATGGTTGCCATATTATAAGCGTAATCGGAGACAGACCAGAAGTTTGTATTTAAACTGGTACCATCAAAATTGTCCACCCAGCTATTTGTTGTGTTGGCGTAAGAATGTGGTGAACTTTTGACAAATGCAGAATAAACGACGACTGCCAACAGTGAGATGATGCAAATAATCCCCATGCCCAACATGATCAAGCGCTGTTTTTTCGCCAGGAATCTCGTTTCCATACAAGAATGCCTCCGTTTGTTGATTTTGGTTGACGATACTTTTGGACTCCAGAAAGCGTAAGAACCGTGTCTTAGTATAAAATGGTCATGTTACTATTAACAGGTGAAATGAGGGAAGGTTTGAAAAAACTAAGGCTCTCCATCCTTCCGGGTGAAAACGTTGTGAAACAGGGTAGGGGCGTCACCTTGCGTGCGCCCTGGGGGCCGGTCGCAAGGACACGCCCCTACCCTGTTTCACCCTAATGGATGGAGAGCCAAAACTAATGCGCCTCTATTTGCCTGACTGACTGGGACGCAGTATATCCGTATCAATCTGGCGAACGATCCTATCATGTGGATGCCCCAGGTAGGTAGCGTGACTTTGTCGTATGGGACAGCCTCGTCAAGCTGATCGTAATCAGCCTGATTGGGCATATTCTCATGTACTAGATCTAGTCCTCATTCACAAATTGTGGTAACATATTCCGCAGGAAATTGTGGAGATGTGTATATGCCACCGAAAATCAGGCAGCTTAAAGCGTCCCTGTCAAAAGCAGGATTTAGTGAGCGACCGGCAAAGGGAAGTCATACCTATTGGACACATCCGAGCCTACCCGATCTGCGCGTTACCATAGCAGGCAAAGATGGAGACGATGCTCACAAGTACCAGATTTTAGACGTTGAAAAAGCATTGAGGAGACTACGGAAATGAAGGACCTCCACTATTCAATGATCATAGAATGGGATGATGATGATAAAATCTTCGTCGTAACTGTCCCAGAACTTCCCGGATGTAGAACGCATGGGCATACATATGAAGAAGCTATCAGTCAGGGGAAAGAGGCAATTGAAGGTTGGATTATGACAGCAATGGCCGACAATGCTTTCATTCCACCACCACGAAAATTTACAGACACTGCCGCCTGAATATGGCGTTCACTTCGACTCAATACAGAACCAGAAAAAAGACACCTGGTAACACGTAAAGGGTACGCTACCAGGTGCTTTTATGTCTTCGTTTTACCTCAAGGGTATTTGACAAAACTTTACGACTCTTGCCATAGATGAACATATGTGCTATATCCATAAGCATGGAGTTGCTCACTGGCACGGCTTCTGCTCGCGTGTGCTATACTGCTGTCATGCGACACGTATTTTTAATAGGGCTTTCGGGCAGTGGCAAAAGCACGGTTGGTCGTATGCTCGCGCAGCGTTTGGGCCGACCTTTACTTGATATCGACGCGCTCATCGAAGAAGAGTGTGGGGAGCGTATCCCGACCATCTTTGCGCGTCATGGCGAGGACTACTTCCGCTCTTGTGAGAGCCGCATCCTGGCAAACGTGGCTCAAAATACTACGGCAGCTATCATCGTGACTGGCGGGGGGATCGTTGTGCGTCCCGAAAATCGCCGCATGATGGCCGAGCGTGGTCTGCGCATCTTCATGCACGTTGAGCCGCAGATAGCTTTACAGCGTATGCGTGAGCAGCACGCCGTAGAAGTTGCGCGTGGCCTGACCCCTGAATTGCGTCCACTGCTTGCCGGTTCTGACCCACTGGCCTCATTACAACAACTAGCTACTATGCGTTCAGCCTGGTATCAAGAGGCTGATATCACCTGTTCGACCGTGGAAAAAAGCGCTGAACAGGTGGCCCAGGAGATTATAACGATGCTTGCCGACACTGATAATGCTGATCAGATCGCGCCCCTTGTGCGCCACATAGCGATAGCCGATGGTTATGACGCCATCGTTGATTGGGGGGGCGTTGATCGGCTAGCCGAGTATCTTACGCCATTGCAATTACCACCGCGTATTTTTCTCTTCACCGATAGTCACATGCGTGATCTTTATGCCACACGGATCGCGCAAAACCTCACGGCAGCCGGTTTTGAGCCACATATCTATACAATTCCCGCTGGCGAGGGCAGTAAATCGATGCAGCAGCTCAATGCGATCTACGATTGGCTATTGGAGCAGCATGCCGAGCGTCGTGAAGCGCTGATTGCGCTGGGAGGTGGTGTGGTTGGGGACCTGGTAGGCTTTGTGGCTGCCACCTATCTCCGTGGGGTGCCGCTGATTCAAGTTCCCACCTCGCTACTCGCGCAGGTCGATGCAGCCATTGGCGGAAAAACGGGCATCAATCATGCGCGAGGGAAAAACCTGATCGGCGCTTTTTATCATCCGCGCCTGGTCCTGGCCGACCCGGCTACGCTATTGACGCTGCCTGAGCGCTCGCGTATCGAGGGATGGGCAGAAGTTGTAAAGTATGGTATCATACTGGATACTGAGTTATTCACCTTATTGGAGATGCATGCTTCCGCATTGCGGGATTTTTCTCAGCCTCCCATCGCGTTACTCTGCCAGATTGTGGCACGCTGCATCGCTTTGAAAGCATCTGTGATCGAGGGTGATGAGCGTGAGCAGGGACGTCGCGCCATCTTGAACTATGGCCATACGGTGGCGCATGCATTAGAAAATGTCTCTGGTTACGGTGAGTGGTTGCATGGTGAAGCTGTTTCGCTGGGGATGGTCGTTGCGGCTGCTCTGGCTCAGCAATCAGCCATGTTTGCAGCATCTGATGTGGCCCGTCAGAGGCGCTTGCTTGTGGCTCTGGGTTTGCCCGTGGTCTATCGCGGATCGGTGCAAGCACGGGATATCCTGGCGGCCATGCAGTTGGATAAGAAGGTCGTTGGCAAGCGTGTACGCTGGATTATGCCGATGCGTATCGGTGAGGTTGTCGTGACACCTTTGCCTGACGAACTGGTTATACGTGTTATGCAAGCTTTTTTTGCCGGAGAGGAACTGTAAGCGATGCTCAACTTTCTTGTATTGAGCGGACCTAATCTGAACACACTGGGAACACGTGAGCCGGGCATTTATGGTACAGTCACTCTGGAGCAGATTCATGAGCGTTTGCAAGAGCGTGCTGCCGCGCTTGGCGTCACTGTTGAATGTTTCCAATCGAACTACGAGGGAGCATTAATTGATGCCATTCAGCAGCATACAACAACGGTAGCAGGTTTGATTATCAATCCGGGAGCATTTACACATTATTCGCTGGCATTGCGGGATGCGATTAGTTCTGCTAAGCTGCCCACGCTAGAGGTGCATTTAAGCAACATCTATGCTCGTGAGGAGTTCCGGCAGCATTCAGTCATTGCGGCTGTATGTCGTGGGCAGATTGCTGGTCTGGGCTGGCGTAGCTATCTCTATGCGCTGGAAGTGCTGGTTGAGCTGGTTCGTGAATAAGACTTTTCTTGCTGGGAAATAGTGCAAATAAAGAGGGATAGGCATGAGTCAAGAGCGCATACAGCAATTTCGTACATGGATGGCGGAGCAAGGCGTCGATGCTTTTCTCGTCACGCAGCCGCAGAACAGCAGCTATCTCAGTGGGTGGCTGAATGATGAGCCTGGAACTAATTTTCTCCTGGTGGGAGCGCAGCAACAAATTCTGCTCACGAATACGCTCTACCAGGAAATTGCTAAGCGCGAGGCACCTGGCTGGCAAGTTGTTGTCCCGCCGGATCGTGAATATGCCCAGACCATTGCCTCTCTGGCGGATGAGCATGCTTGGAAGAAGATCGGCTTTGAGTCAGCGGAAGTCAGCTATGCGATCTATGAGAAGTACAGTCAGGCAGGTAATGGCATTTTTACCTTGCAGCCTTTCGCACAGGTTGTGCTCAACACGCAGCGTTGGATTAAGCAGCCTCAAGAGCTGGCTTTATTGAAGCGTGCCATTGCTATTACGGATGAAACATTTGCCCACATTTGTCAGTGGATTCAGCCTGGTATGACTGAAAAGGAGGTGGCCTGGGAAATTTCGCGTACAATGGTTGAACTGGGAGCAGACGGGACGTCATTTGACACAATCGTGGCATCTGGTCCCAACGGTTCAATGCCGCACGCGGTTCCCGGCACACGTCGTATCCAGCCTGGTGAGTTAATCACCATTGATATGGGCGCGCGTTACCAGGGCTACTGCGCGGACATGACGCGCACGATCTGCCTTGGTGAGCCTGCGGAGCCGCGCATGCGTGAGGTCTACGAGACTGTTTTAAGCGCGATGAAGACCTGTGAGCAGGGATTGCATGCTGGCATCCCTGGTCGTGAGGGTGACGCGATAGCCCGCAATGTCCTGGATGCTGCCGGATTGGCACAATATTACATTCACAGTACCGGCCATGGTGTTGGTTTACAGATCCATGAAGGGCCTAATCTCGCGCAGCGCACCCCTGAGACGGTGATCCTGCCAGCGGGTAGTGTGGTGACAGTCGAGCCTGGCGTCTATATTCCTGGTTGGACCGGCACACGGGTCGAAGATTGTGTCCTGGTGACAGAAGATGGTGTTGAAGTACTGACGCAATCACCGACAGAACTGGTGATTCAGCGTTAAAGGAGATCTTGTTTATGATATCGACAGGCGACCTCAGGAAGGGGTTTACCATTGAATTTGAGGGTCAACTCTGTAGCATTATAGATTGGCAGCATGTGAAAATTGGTCGTGGGGGCGCAATTGTGCGTATGAAAGTGCGCAATCTGCGTTCTGGTGCGATCTTCGAGCGTACGTGTGATGCAGGCGATAAATTTAAACGTATCTACCTGGATCAGTCCAATGTGACCTATCAGTACCAGGATGATGATCAGTATCATTTCATGGAAACGAGTACGTATGAAGACATCGTATTAACATCCGCGCAGTTGGGTGATGCTAAAAACTACCTGGTTGACAACCTGGAATTAATCATTGTGCGTTACGGTGAGGAGCCGTTGTCGGTTGAACTGCCTGAAAAGGTTGTTCTGCGCATCACCTATACCGAGCCAGGTTATAAGGGTGATACTGCGACAGGCGGTACCAAGCCTGCTACTACCGAAACGGGACTGGTCGTACAGGTGCCGCTTTTCCTCTCGACAGGCGAGTTGATTCGTGTGAACACGACATCGGGAGCCTATGTTGAGCGTGTCTAACAGGTACGCCTGAGGTGTATCGCACCTGAAGCAATCTGGGAAAGGTATTGATGGAGAGCATGGATGGCAGCAAAGAGTATCCCTATCATGCGGAGGCACCCTCCCATGAGCTGCGGGATACTGGCAATCATATCAGCACGGCGCAGCTTCAGCGTCTTGTGAGCTTGCTGGACGAGAGTGATGTTTCTGAGATCGAAGTGAAGCGTGCTATAGAGGGTATGCACCTGGTGTTGCGCAAGGCCAAGGTTCCGGCGAGCCATGACCCTGGCGAGTACCGGGTTGTAGCGTCAGCTTCTGCTGAAATGGTGGCACCTGTTGAGACGAAGTATACGGTGATCGCACAACTGGTGGGCATTTTTCATACCTGGGGCAGGCCGAAGGGAAAAGATCTGATTGCGCTTGGGGATCGTGTGAAGGTTGGTCAACCATTAGGGACGATTCAATCGCTGAACGTCCTGAACGAGGTTGAGTCTTCTGTGGCCGGGCGTGTTGTTGAAGTGCTGGTGCAGGACGGTCAGGCGGTCGAGTATGGGCAGCAACTGATGGTCATTGACAGCGCAGAGGGAGCGTAAGCGCCATGCAGCTGTTCGATGCCCTGGATGCGCCCTCGGTGATCAGTGTTTCCGCCCTGTCATTGTACCTCAAAGAGCTTTTAGAGACCAATGATATCCTCCAGAATGTCTGGGTGCATGGTGAAGTCTCTAATTGCAAAACGTATCCTTCTGGACACTGCTATTTCACGTTGAAGGAAGGCGACGCGCAGTTGCTCTGCGTCTTCTTCAAGTCCGCGCGCCAGCGCACTGCTGCACCAGCGTTGCGCGATGGCATGGCGCTGGCCGTCAACGGTCGCGTCTCATTTTACGAGCGGGATGGCAAGCTGCAATTCTACGTCGATGCCGTCAAACTGCTGGGTGAGGGAGCGCTCTTTCAACGTTTTGAGCAACTGAAGACCCGGTTGGCCGCTGAGGGACTCTTCGACGTGGAGCGCAAACGCCCTTTACCTGCTCAACCAACGGTGATTGGCATTGTCACGTCGCCGCAGGCGGCTGCGTTGCGCGATATGTTGCGGGTACTGCGGACGCGCTATCCGCTGGCGCGCGTCATTCTTTCGCCCGCGCAGGTGCAAGGCGCTGAAGCTCCTGCTTCTATTGCCGCCGCGCTGGACTTGCTGAATGAGCATGGTGAGGCGGAGGTTGTGATTGTGGGCCGTGGTGGGGGTTCAATCGAAGAACTGTGGGCCTTCAATGAAGAGGTTGTCGCGCGTGCGATAGCCCGTTCGCGTATTCCCGTGGTCAGCGGTGTTGGGCACGAAACCGATTTCACTATCGCTGACTTCGTGGCAGACCAGCGTGCTTCGACGCCGACTGCCGCCGCCACGGCTGTTGTGCCTGATATCGCCACCTGGCAGAGCGATGTACAGGAGAAGCAGCAACTATTGATCGCTCTCCTGCAAGAGCAATTATATGATCTGAGAGCCGTATTGGCGCGAGCGCAGCGTGATTTACAGCGAGCCAGTCCACAAAGCTTAATCAGTGATCGCCGCCAGCAACTTGACGATGCCGTTCGAGCGCCTGCAGACACATATGCAGCATACTATCTCGTTGCGCGCCGAGCGTTTACGAGGTCTCGCCTTACAATTGCATTCATTGAGTCCGTTATTGACCATCGCGCGTGGCTACGCTATTGTACGACGTGTTGCAGACCAGCAAGTTGTAACCAGCGTGCAGCAGGTGCGCCCCACAGAACAATTGGCTATTCAGGTACAGGATGGTTCTATCATCGTAGATGTCCATGCTTAATCTCTCTCTCGACGCGCCTATGTCTGGTTTGAAATAGACTTGTCTCTTGCGATCATGATTAGGAGAAATAGATGGAAACAAAGTCTTTTGAGGAGGCTTTTGAGCAGTTAGAAGCTGCTATCGCCGCCTTACAGGATGGCAAGTTGCCCCTTGATCAATCTTTGCAGTATTATCAAGAGGGGATGAAATTGGCTCAGCATTGCAATGAGTTGTTGCAGCAGGCGGAATTGTCTGTGCAACAATTGGGTGTTGATAGTGCTGGTGCGATTTCCTTACTTCCCCTGGATATATAAAAGGGGAGATATGCTAAGGGTACAATGAATAATTCACTATTTGATAATCACGTTTTGCTAGCCGCTTTTCTGTCGTGGGCGATAGCCCAGATCTGTAAGACCCTGTACGAGCTGATTCGTGAACGGAAGCTTGTTATAAGTCGCCTGGTTTCATCGGGAGGTATGCCCAGTTCGCATTCAGCGCTGGTGACGGGTCTGGCAACGGCGACCGGGCGCGTGATGGGTGTGAGTTCCGCTGCCTTTGCCATTGCTGTTGTGCTGGCTAGTATTGTGATGTATGATGCCGCTGGTGTGCGCCGCGCTGTGAGTATTCAGGCACGCATACTGAACCAGATGATCGAGGAATCTTTTCAAGGCAGTCCCATGGCCGAAAAGCGTTTGCGTGAATTGATCGGACATACGCCAATACAAGTATTCGTTGGTGGATTGCTGGGCATTGGCATCGCATTGCTTGTCACCTCCTGATTTGAGCTGTTGTCCACGTTTTACATTCTCGATGTTCTATATTCTGCGACCTTCGTTGTGCGAAGGTCTTTTTTTGGTCTCATGTGCTCGCACAGTTGCATTATAAATGTGAATATGGCGCAGGTATTGATTTATGATCAATTGTGTAAAGATGTTAAATTTCACATATTATACGGAATCTCCCCACCTTTCCTTGATTTTATGTGTGAGAAAAAGGAATTTTTGCTCCTATATATGTAATAGCTTCTATAGAGGCTAAAGTGACTTAAGGGTAAAAAATTGTATCTTCAGAGACACGATAAGGTGTGAGCAATTACCAATTTCTATGTTGCAATCTGGGAATGCGTAGGGTATAGTATTCATCAGACGATAGTCGATAATGCTATCACAGTAGGGGTTTATTCCGTGGTTACGTGTAGTCTATTGCTGCGTATGTTGCAGTTACATTTCCTTGCTGACTGTTTTGTTTTTAGGGGGAAGAGTTATGCTAGCAGTCGGCAATCAGTTCCTCAAAGCATCTTTCGTCTGACTTACATAACCTCTAGGATAAACATTTCGTATGCAATAGTGCTAGAAGAAATAGTGTGTTGTTGCTATAAAGTGCTTTTTATGCTGTCTGTGAAGCAGAGAGGTGAAATGATGAAGTTACTGGTCATTGATAGTGACCGTGATTTGGTCGATATGCTCACGAGTTGGCTCAAGACACTGGGCTATGAGGTTCATCGTGCATATACTGCCGAGCGTGCCAGGAGCGAGTGGCTTGAGTATCAACCAGACCTCGTGATCCTGGATACCATGCTCAAAGAGGTGGATATGCTTTCTCTCTGTCGAGAGTTGCGTATGGTGCATGACGCTCTTACTCTTGTGGTGACCGATGGCCGTGATGTCAAGGACGAGATCCGTTCTTTGGAATCCGGTGCTGATGACTACTTACGCAAGCCTTTCTACCCTTCTCAACTCGTCGCGCATATCCGCGCGGTGAGTCGGCGCGCGCGCACTAATGGAGAACGGCGGTCTTCTGCTCTTATCTCTGTTGGTGCGATCAACATTGACTCACTGCGCAACGAGGTAACGGTCAACGGTCAAACAGCTCGTTTGACGCCGACCGAGAGTAAGCTTTTGCATTTACTGGCTATTAATGTCAATGATGTCTGTACTGCTAACCAGATCGTCACGCATGTATGGGGCTATGCTGGCGATGGTGATGCCTATCTCATCAAATCGCATATTCGTCATCTCCGTCAAAAAGTCGAAGTTGATCCGAGCAATCCTCAGTTCATCCTGACGGTGCCAGGTGTAGGCTATACGCTGGTTCATCGTCCTGCTGAGGAGTCCCAGGACGATGAGGTATCCGAGCGCGCATTGCGTATGGTTTCTCTCTAACATCTCTTGCTCAGATCGTCATTTCATGTTTTTATGCCCATTGCTCTGTTTTGCTGGTGCGGCCAGTAGAAAAATTCTGCTCTTGTTTGCTGGTCGTGCTTATTTCTTCGTAGCTAAGCACCTGCGCATCGCTGCTTCGTGTTGGGATGCGCAGTTTTATAGCCACAAAGGTCGCCGTAGACATAAATTGATGCGCCTGCTGCTCCTAGTTTTCTTGACATGTGGAGGTGCTTGTATGTATTATGTGGTCATGATCATTGTTCTCTCATTTGGGCATTTGTAATTGGGGATTTTCGCATAGAAAGCAGTAGGTTATAGTGGCCCAGGCTAGTCTTTTTGGAGCGTCGTGGCAAGGTTCGCTGACCGATCTAGCTGCGGTTGTTGATCATATCAAACGCACACGTGCGTTTGGTCGTCTTTCTCTGCGCAATCTTGATCATCTGGCGATTGTTCATCTTTACTTTCGTGCAGGAAAACTGGTGCATGTGGTTGGCTATCACGGTGATGCACAGAAGATTCTGCTGGAGTTGCAGGAATGGAAGCGCGCGAACGTCCGTTTTGATCGCGGAGCTGTGACCATTGAGGCGACGCTGAATGACACACATGAGCGACTGTTAGAGCAGACCCTGATCCAGTTATCGCGGCGCGGTATTCTGGCGTTACCGCAGCTCCCCACTCCACGTATTATAGACGGTGACGTGATCTCTTCCTCTGACGCACAGCAACTAATCGCACCCTGGGAGTGGCGTGTGCTGATCGAAGGCACGCGTCGTGTCTCTATCGCTGTGGCGCACCTGGTTGGTCCACGGGAAGCCTTTACCGTCTTGCAAGACATCCTGGCCGACTGCTCCTCTACCTTTCCTGCTTTTGCCAGTCTAAAGATCGTGTCCACAGGCTATCTACAGATTACTGACCGTACGCATCTGGATCGTATGTCGCGCGAGGACCTGCTTGAAGGTTTCACCGCCCTCATCGCCATCTGTCAGCATTTTTGTGCCCCCATCATTGGAGAGAAAGACGCGCATCAACTCATCATCGGGGCGTTGCAAGATCTGGGACCGGCACTTGTCAGCCTGGGCGTCTTTCGTATAGACACACACCTCTTGTCCAGCGGCAGTCTTTGAGATTTCCCCGCTTGAAAGGCGGGGAATGCTTCTGTTAGTCATGATCGTCCGTACACGCTAGTACGAGAGAACTTGCCTCTCTTCTACGCGAGCTAGAGCGAGATGGAGAGGCAATCTGACGTAAAACTCATGAAATGCGTTTATAATATCCTGCGAGCAAACGCTATAAACGCTCCGGGTGATGTTTCTGCCAGTAGCGCATATAACCCTGCACCGTCATTGGATAATTCGTTGCCAGGTCATACTGTTTCAGCGCAGTAGTATCGTCGCCCGCGCAGCGCAGCAACTCCGGCTCCGTGTGTGCGCGCAGCTCGTGAATAATTTCATCCTCGCTCTTCCCATCGCGCATCGCTCCCAGCACAAAGTCGCCCCACGAGACAAGCTTTTCGCGCAAGCGATCTATCACGTGCGTTGGCGCATTGATGGGACCGAAGTGGCTGAGATACAGCACGTCGGGGTGTAAGCGTTTGAGCAAGCTCAAGCTCTCGGACCATGCTTCCAGGTCCAGATCAGGTGGTGGAGTGGGTGGTCGTACATAATCGACATCCTGCAAGCGTACGCCAGCTACATCGCCTGCGAACAGTTCGCCGGAGTGAACATCAAAAAAGACCACGTGATGGATTGCGTGACCCGGAGTATAGTGCACTTCCAGGCGACGACCAGTGACATTGAGGACGTCACCCCCATCAATCACATGGACACGCTCTTGCGGGACCGCCTCGACCTTGCCCCATAGTTCCTGCATGCGTTGGCCATAGATGCGGCCAGCACTGGCCACAAACTTTGTCGGATCGATCAAATGTGGAGCGCCCTTACTATGCACATACACATGAGCTTTGGGCATGGCGGGCAACAGAGAGCCCACCGCGCCAGTGTGATCCAGGTGAATATGGGTAGCCAGCACATGCGTGACATCCTGCAATGCAAAGCCAGCCTCACCGAGCGATAGTTTCAACGCATCGACTGTTGTTTCCGGGCCGGGATCAATCAGTGCGAGTTCATTTTTTCCGGCCAGCAGGTATGGACCAATCAAGCCTGTTTCTCCCTGGAACGGCAATGCAAGTTGCCAGAGTCCAGGGCTGAGAGATTTTATCGTTGCCAAGGGACGCTCCTTCTTTCTACTTTTTGACAGAGATCGCCTTTGCCTGCGTGAACAGGAGCAAGTAGTCCCCGCCACCGGCCTTAGAGTCTGTGCCCGACATATTGAAGCCGCCAAACGGTTGGACGCCTACCAGTGCACCGGTACATTTCCGATTGAAGTACAGATTGCCTACGTGGTACTCTGCTTTCGCCAATGCGATGCGTTGTGGATCGTGCGAGTAGAGTGCGCCAGTCAGGCCATACTTGGTATTATTGGCGATATCCAGGGCCTCGGCAAAGTCTTGCGCTTTAATCACCGCGAGCACTGGACCAAAGATTTCCTCTTGCGCGATGCGCGCCTGTGGGTCGACGTCGGCAATGATCGTGGGTTCAATGAAGTAGCCAGGACCATGCGCTGCGCCACCAACGAGCAGACGACCTTCAGTTTTGCCGATCTCAATATACTCCAGGATTTTCTTCTGTGCATGTTCATCGATGACCGGACCCATAAAGATGTCTGGCCGGGTCACATCGCCCATGGTTAATTGTTTGGTCTTCTCCACAACCTTTTGTATCACCTGGTCATAGACCTCCGCCACGATAATCGCGCGCGAGCCTGCGGAGCATTTTTGTCCCTGGAAGCCAAAGGCCGAAGTAACAATACCCTGCGCGGCAGCGTCCAGGTCAGCGGTTTCATCTACCACCACGGCATCTTTGCCGCCCATTTCCAGGATCGAGCGTTTCAGCCAACGCTGACCTTTCTGTAGCCTGGAGGCGTGTTCGTAGATGTGCAAGCCGACATCGCGTGATCCCGTGAAAGCTATGAAGCGTGTTTGTGGATGGTCCACCAACGTATCGCCAACGACGGCGCCTGAGCCGGTCAGAAAGTTCACTACGCCAGTGGGCAATCCAATCTCTTCCAGGATGCGAACAAACTGGTAAGCGATAGCGGGGGCTGTGCTGGCGGGTTTGAGCACGACTGTGTTGCCGGTGACAACGGCTGCGCTGGTCATGCCGACCATAATCGCGCACGGAAAGTTCCAGGGCGGAATCACAGCCGCGACGCCAAGGGGGATATAGACCAATGCATTATCCTCACCCTCGACCTGGACCACCGGTTGACCTTGCGCCAGACGTACCATTTCACGGGCGTAGAACTCCAGAAAATCGATAGCTTCGGCTGTATCGGCATCGGCTTCCACCCAACTTTTGCCCGCCTCATAAATCATCCAGGCGTTCATATAAAAGCGGCGTTGGCGCAGTAGGTCAGCGGCAGCGAAAAGATATCCTGCGCGTTCTTCGGCTGGAACATGCCGCCACAACTCGAAGGCGGTAACTGCACTGGCTATGGCCTCATTGGCCTGTGAGACTGTGGCTTTGACAAAATGTCCAATCACCTGTTCAGGTTGGGCAGGATTAATCGAAGCAAACGTCTGGTCGCTGCTGATCTTCCTGTCGCCGATAATGAGTGGATAGCTGCGCCCCAACTCGCTCTTGACCTGATCTATTGCAGCTTGCTGGGCCAATTGCTGATCTGCCTGTGAAAAATCGCTGAGAGCAGCATTTTTAAACGGTTTTTGTGCGCGCGACACGACGCTTTCAATTGCTATTGCCATACTTCGTGCTCCTGGACGTTGATCCCGCGTAGCGACAAGCCCTTGCGGTTGTCGACCTTATAGTCAGCGGGTGCGAGCCCCGCCGCTACGCGAAGCAGCGTTTCAAGACGTTGATCCCGCGTAGCGACAAGCCCTTGCGGTTGTCGACCTTGCTGAATAGTTTTATGAAAACACTACAGCGTGTATAAGATACAAGATTATGTAGCGTGTTAGTTCCATTGTATCTCATGGAGGGAGTAAGTGGTAAGTGTGGCTATGGACTGGCACCTTGGCCAGTTTTCTGCTCAAGCGGATTTTCCAGGAGAGAACTCCTCGGGTCGATCTATAGAGAGACCATCAATCTGCCTGGTTCTAAAAATAGCTGTGCGTCTACTTTACTGTAGTACGATTGAAGCTTGTTCTATCAGTGCATCCTGAATGCGCAAGATATGATGTTCCATTACATCCATGATCGCAATTTCTGCCGGCATGAAATAACCGTAGTCAGTTGTCTCATCGCTCAGTCTCAGTGCGCCACCCATTGTCTGCGCTTCAAAGCTAAAGGCAACCAATTGATAGCGCTTCCCATCTGCGTACTCGATAGCCAGGTGTGGACTGCTATAGACACCAATCAAGCGCTGTACCTGTACCTCTAACCCGGTTTCTTCTCGTACCTCACGTACGCAGGCTTCTACCACGTTCTCACCGGGTTCCATCCTTCCACCTGGCAGGCACCAGCGCCCATTATCCTGGCGCTGTGTCAGTAAGATCTTCTGCCGTTGTGTATCAAAAATAACTGCTGACGTGCCGATGCTTAACTGTCCCGACTTTCCGATGCGATCACTATATAATAACCTCATCCTTACGGCATCTCCTTCTATATGAACAATGATCTATTGCTGCTATCATAGCATAATTCCCCCATTCTGTATGCTATGCTACATAATAGCCTGGTTTGACGTTACATGAGACATTCTTAAGTCACGATGAAACATACGGCCCATGCGATCAATGCTCACCACAAGCTGGCACCTTCTGAGCTTCCCAATGTTAAGCGTTACGTTGTCCTGTTCGGTGATGCTATGTAGCCCATTTCCCTCGTCTCAATATTGCCAGGAGACACTTCTCTTGTCTCTTTGCTGCTTGCTTCAGATCCAATTTGTGCCTTAGTGCTTCGTAGCCCAGGCTGCTCCTGGCTACGCTGCTTATTTAGTGCATCGCGTTGCGGATCGAAGTTGGAAGCGCCAACATATCCTGTGTTCCTATTAATTTCTCTAGGTTTTGGAGAATCGCCTGGCATAAAAATCTCCTCTCAAAAAAATTATTGCGTAACAATTTTGCGTGGTATATCAATGATTTCCAGAGATAAACAGCGTTGAATCGCATTTAAAGTGGTAGAGTAGGAGACTTGTTCGACGTCTTTTGTAGGTGCAGTCGTGTAGAGGGCAAGTAAACGGCAGAGCTGGTCGGAACTCAAGCTGTACTGTTCTGCAATCCAGGTGAGTGCGATAATATCACGCTTGGTAATCTGTGATGTGTCTGAGTCCCTGCGGCGTGGCTTCTCCATACTCATACTACGGTGATAATCCTCTTGCAGTGAACAACCTCAGAGGTAAGTATACACAATAGCGGGGCATGTATACAAGAGAAATGCATAGTGAGGTCATAATCAAAGATTGTCTTAGGAGGGCGGATATGGTAGACTAGGCCCCATGAATATTTCCATTGAGGTGACTTATGAGACTTGAGGACTCCCATCTCGCAGCTGCAAAGCGAACACGTCAGTAATTATTTGTCACCTCCATTTTCCCTCCCTCACGCCTTCAGGCTGAGGGTTCCCAGAAAGGATTTTTTTATGGCAGCAGCACGACAGGAATTTCCCATCGAGCAGCAGCTACGAAAAGATATTCAGGACGCCCAGCGCCAGCGCGATCAATCCCGGTTGGACACGTTGCGTATGGCTTTGGGTGCCATTCATAACCTTGAGATCGCGCGTACTGATCGCAAAAATGCCGAGTATGGGCAGCCGCTAACCGAGGCTGATTGTGTGCGCGTATTAGAACAAGAAGTGAAAAAGCGCAATCAAGCGATCCCGCTCTACAGGCAAGGCAAGCGTAATGATCTGGCTGACAAAGAGCAGCGCGAAATGGACATTTTACAAACCTACCTGCAGGCCTCGCAGCTCAGTGATGATGACATTCGCGCGATTGTCTCTCGTCTGGTTGCGGAGCAGGGCAAAGAGTTCAGGCGTGTGATGCCGTTAGCAGTCAAAGAGACAAAAGGGCAGGCGAATGGGGCTCGTGTGCAGAGCATCGTCAAAGAAATGACCTTGTAAAATCTTATTATCAAATCCTAAAAAGGTGATGGTAGGCTTTCCCGCGCTGATAGGGATAGTATGTATACGGTTTTTGTGCTTGTTGGTGAAGGAAAGGATGTTGCCCGGACGACAAGCTGTGTTATGTTTGTTGCAGATGGGGTTGCGCGTTGCGCTATCTGTGAGGACAGTGTTGTTTGTGTCTGGTTATTGTTTTGCAGTTTAGACAGGAGCATCCCGCTCACCACTCCCATCAGGATGCCCAGTATGGTGATAATGAGCAAGATCACCAGTGTTCTTCCCACTCTCCATCCTTGCGCATCCTGAGTCTCAGCCATACTATAAGCTGCATGTACGCCTGTGACGGGAGTTTGTTGACTGCTCTGGTTTGCTTGTGCGATCCAGGCAATGGCTTGATCAGCAGCGGTATTGGCCAGCGCAACGTTCGTATTGGCTTGCTGTATGGGCTGGTTATTCGTCGTATTGGCTATCGTTGGCTCAAATGCTGCGCGCAATGCATAACAGAAGGCTTTTATGCTTATGTAGCGCTCTTCTGCCAGTCTGGCACTGCCTTTGTGCAGCACTTGCTCGGCCTCGGGTGGGAGCTTTCGCTTGTACTGTGTTGGTGGCACTGTGTCTGTGAAGATCTGTTGTGATGAAGCCTCCTGGTTCGCAAACTGCTGCTGGCCGGTCAATAGTTCATAGGCAATGCAGCTCAATGCGAACTGATCGCTGTGTGCACTTTTTTGACCCATGCGCTGTTCGGGCGCCTGATAAGGATCTAGCTTCGTGGCAGCAGAAATCCTGGGAGTATTTATCTGGCTTGGTATCAGGGGGCTGATATCTGCGAGCTGCGCCTGTTGATCTTTGGTGAACAAAATATTTTCTGGCTTGACTGCCCCATGGACAATGTTCTGCCGCTTGAGATAGTCGAGGGCGCTGCCTATCTGCTCTACTAACGCCAATATTTCCTTGATAGGCAGCAGAGTTGGAGCTTGTTGATCCATATGTTGTCGTAGTGAGCCGTTCTCTGCATAGTCCATAATCACATAGGGCCATCCATCCTTAATGCCCACGTCGATTATCGGGAGCAGATGGGGATGGCGGAGTTGCTTGAGCGATTGTGTTGCCTGGAGAAAGTTCTTGCGCTCGTTGCTCGGGTGAAGTCCCAGGCGTTTCACCATGAAGACCTTGATCACGGAGAGCCGCGATGGTCTGAGCGTTGTCGATTGAGCCAGGTAGACCCGTTTCTGCCCCTGTTTCGCTAGCAATGAAGTGGGCCGGTACTCTCCAAAATCTTTGCCAATATAGTCGTCATTTAAAACCATGTCTTTGTACCTATTCTAGAAAAAAGTGGGCTATCTCCCAGGCCCTCAGTGGATAAGTGGATAGAAGATATCTTCTATAGAAACGGTATTTCTAGTCACCATTGGGTTTATCAGTATCTTTATTGTGCCACCTGAATGAGTGATCATGCCTGTCCTCCCCCAAATTAGCTAGAGGGATAGGCTGCAATAATATTATGACAAAAAAAATAGCGCAATTCCAAGTATAAAGCCGTCTATCCCCATAATGTCTGCTTGCTAATAAACGCCCGCTGGTCCTCTGGCGATTTTTATAACCGATGATGACGGTTGCAGGGGCAGGCTATTGTTTTGGCAATGGAGAGGGCTTACTATTTTGTGATTCTGTGCGCCTGATTATCAGGACACCAACTAGTACGCAGCAGGCAAAACTGCCGGCCATCACAAATAATGGCAAGCGGAAATTGATGCTGTAGAGCGCTGGTAGACCATTGGCGCCGATAAATGCACCAATCAGTCCGACCGTCGTGTACATGCTCTGGGCTTGTGCACGCATGCTCGAATCTACTGCTGAGGCGACGTGGGCGTCGACGGCTGGTTGTACAAAAGAATAGACTATGCCGTGGATGCCAAAGAGAATGGCTACGATCCAGGCTGAATTCGCCAGACCATAGGCGATGTAGATAGGGATCTGCGCCAGTCCAAAGATCAAGATAAGGCTTGAACGTCGGCGTCGATCTGCTAATCCCCCGGCGAATGGTGAGAGCAAGGTGGTAGGGATGGCCCAGAGCGCATAGGCCAGTCCGATTAATGCAACGCTTCCTCCCAGGTTATTCTTCATCCAGATGGGGAAAAGCGTCTGATCAAAGCCCAGGTAGAAATAATCTCCCAGGGATAGTATGTACGCTCCGACCAGGGGCCAGCGAAAAAGTGCCTGGAATGTCTCTCGTTGTCGTGGCTGCTGTGTACTGCTTGTCTTTGTTTGTACGATGGTGAAACTGACAATCAGCAGGGCTACAATGCGAAAAATAACGGCTCCTATAAAAGCCCCGGAATATCCTCCGACTGCCAGGAAGCCACCGATGGCCGGACCCAGCAGAAAACCAGAGTTGAAGAAGGCATTGAAGATGCCAAATGCTTCTCCGCGCTGTTCGCTGGGAACGGCATCCATCAGCAGTGATTGCGCGGCTGGCAGTAGACCGGCGGCGGCCATACCTTCCACAAAACGCAAGGCCACGAATAAGAGGGGGTTCGCGATGAAAAGGTAGAGCAGTGAAAGTAGTCCCTGTACAGCCAGGCTCACGATCAGTGTGCGTTGTCGTCCCCAGTGATCTGCTAACCAACCCGCCGGATATTGGAAAAGGACGTTCGAGAGCAGATAAGCCGAGGCCATGGCTCCGATAATCTCCAGCGAGGCTCCTCGTGATTGGGCGTACAGCACGCGCACAGGTATCACCATGCCTATACCAATGTAGGAAGCTCCTACCGCAAAGGAGACAGAGAGCACTGCCCTATTTCGCCAGGCCTGTCTCGTCGCCGGGTTTTTCTGGACGGGATGTTTCTTCACCAGAGGCATACGAAGATCTCCTACACTGTATTGTATTTACCTCCTGAAATATATCAGGTCACTTTATTTTACATCCTGGTTATGCTCGCTGTCTCCTCGTACAGTAAATTAACTGGCAAGTTTTGCAACTATTCTAGCGTAACGTTCGTACTCTCTGGGAGGGGTGTGGTGACATGGATGCGCAAATGGTGGCCTATCTGAGAGAGCGCCGTTTGTACGCAATCATTGTCCGCTCTGCTTCTCGTGTTGTGTAGCCGTACGCGGACGCGCTGTTAGCCTGGTCTGCGCAGCTTCCGATAGATGAGATTACCTGTTGCTAGTAGAAGGCATTGAGGAGGCTTCCTGATTATGTCAACCGCTGCGATTGAACTTCCTTTATATCCGTTGAACCTGGTGCTTTTTCCGGGGACGGTTATGCCCTTGCATGTCATTGAGCCTGGTGATCGTCAGATGATCGAGGATTGTCGGTTAGAAGACAAGCCTTTTGGTGTTGTATTAGCGAAGCCTGGTAGTGAATATAAGCATGAGGAGCCTTATGCTATTGGCACCATGGCCGAGATACACAATTTGAATCAGCTAGAGGATGGCTGTTACAATCTCATGGCTGTCGGTATCCGCCGTTTTCGTATTCTCAGCCAGCATCGTGAGAAATCCTATCTTTCGGCTCGCGTCGAACTCTACGATGATGTGTTTGAACCAGAAGAAGAGCTGGTTGAGCCTATGCAGAGAGTGCGGCATCTCTTTGAAACGTATCTAAACATGGTGCTTGAAGCTGTGAATGAACAAGAGCTAGAGGCAAATTTACCGCTATTGCCCGAGGATCTTTCGCATTTCATTGCGCATTTTCTGGAAATTGAGGATGTGCATAAGCAGCGCTGTCTTGAACTCACCTCCACACAGCAACGTTTACATGAAGAGATTGCTATTCTGCGTCGAGAGATCCCATTCCTGCGTCAGATCCTCTCCAACAAGCTTCCAGACGACCGCGTCTTATTAAACTAGCCTGTATGGCATGGCTCCCTTTAACGTGAGGCGTTTCCTGGAGCGAAATAATGCTGCCTCGCCATGTGCAGACGTGGTACAATCAAGATATCTCAATGCATCAAGCATAGAGTTTGTTGCTTGCTTTTGCTGGATAACTATGTTCAAAGGTAGCAGGTAATATTACTTGCTCTATGCGCGGATAACTATTGGATCTACATGTCAGTTTGGAGGAACAGAGTCATGAAGCAGCTCGCCTGGGGCATTATTGGTACTGGTAGAATTGCAGGCATCTTTGCAGACGGTCTTGCGCAGTCTCAAACCGGTACGCTCATCGCGGTCGGTAGTCGTACACAAGCGTCTGCTGAGCGCTTTAGCCAGACCTGGCATGTGCCTCGGAGCTACGCGAGCTATGAACAGGTGCTTGCTGACAAAGATGTACAGGCGGTTTATATCGCCACACCACATCCCTGGCATGCCGAATGGGCCATCAAGGCCGCTGAGGCTGGCAAACATATCTTATGTGAAAAGCCCATCGGACTCAACCATGCCGAGGCTATGGCGATAATTGAGGCAGCTCAGCGCAACGACGTTTTTCTGATGGAAGCATACATGTATCGTGGCCATCCGCAGATTGCCAGGCTGATCGAGTTGATCCGTGAAGGCGTGATTGGTCAGGTGCGTGTCATCCAGGCCACCTTCGCTTTTCACACGGGCTTTAACCTTGAGAGTCGCCTGTTGGACAATGCGCTGGGGGGCGGAGGTATTCTGGATGTTGGTGGCTATTGTGTTTCTGCTACTCGTCTGCTGGCCGGTGCCGCAGTTGGCAAAGCCTTTGCCGAACCTACGCAGGTTGTCGCAACTGCCCAGGTTGGTGAGCGCAGCCGCGTCGATGAATATACCGTCGCGTCGCTCGCATTCCCAGGAGGTATTCTCGCGCAGCTCTTTAGCGGTGTGCAGGTGAATGGCGAGAATGTTGTGCGTCTCTTTGGTTCTGAGGGCTCTCTGCTCCTGCCTGATCCCTGGGTACCGCCTGCTGGCGAGAACACGCGTATCATCGTGCAGAGGAATGACGAGCCGTCGGCCCGCGAGATCATCATTGAGCATAAAGCAGGTTTATACGCTACGGAGGCAGACACGGTTGCAGCCTACCTCGACGCGCGCCAGTCGCCCACTATGAGCTGGGAAGATACACTGGGTAACATGCAGACGCTGGATCGCTGGCGCGCTGCTATTGGTCTCACTTACGATAGTGAGCGTCCTGATGGTCCCGGTCGGACTCTGCCTGTTCACAAGCGAGCGTTGGCTGTGCGTCCTCATGGCCTTATGAAGTATGGACATATCGCCGGCATTGATAAGCCCATCTCGCGCCTCGTTCTGGGTGTAGATAACCAGACTGCGTGGCCGCATGCTTCTGTGATGTTTGACGACTTCTTTGAGCAGGGTGGTAACTGTTTTGATTCTGCCTATATCTATGCTGAGGGTCAATGTGAGAAGCTGCTCGGCTCCTGGATCAAGAATCGTGCTATCCGTGAGCACATAGTGCTTCTGGATAAAGGTGCGCACACGCCGCATTGTAATCCTGAGGCCATTGACCGACAACTGCGGGAGAGTCTGGAGCGTTTGCAAACCGACTATGTTGATATCTACATGTTGCATCGTGACAACCCGGCCATTCCGGTTGGAGAGTTCATCTCGGCGCTCAACGAGCACAAACGCGCCGGGCGTCTGCGTGTGTTTGGAGCCTCAAACTGGTCTATTGAGCGTATCCAGCAGGCGAACGACTGGGCTGCTGCCCATGGACTTGCCGGTTTTAGTGCCATTAGTAATAACTTTAGCCTGGCGCGTATGGTTGAACCTGTCTGGACAGGTTGTGTTGCGGCGTCAGATGCACAATCGCGAAGCTGGCTGGAGCAGACGCAGATGCCGATTATGCCGTGGTCCAGCCAGGCGCGCGGTTTCTTTACGGGACGTGCCAGACCGGATGACTTTTCGGACGCGGAACTCGTGCGTTGCTGGTATAGCGAGGACAATTTCCGTCGCCTTGAGCGTGTCAATGAGCTGGCGCAGCGGCGCAACGTCTTGCCAATTAGCATCGCGTTAGCCTATGTGCTCAGTCAACCATTTCCTACCTTCCCTCTGATTGGCCCGCGCCAGCTCTCGGAGACGCGTACGTCGCTGCCGGCTCTCACTATAGAGCTAACACCGACAGAAGTGCGCTGGCTCAATCTGGAAGACTGAGTGACCGATGTTAGTAACAAATAACCTTGTTACTAACATCGGTCTAGTGATAAAATGGAATGTACTGCTACCATTGTTGGTTGGCAGGCTTACTTTTGCCCATCTTCATGGTCTTGCTCCTGCATAGTTGCTCAGCTAAAGGCATCTTTCATCTTTCTTTGCTGCGCAGCAGATACCTTGTCGAAAAAGAATATCTTACGCTCTTCTCATTGTTATCGAGAGTAGCATATGTTGCCGTGCAGTCTTTACCTTTAGGAAGGAATCCAGGAAATTTTTATGGAACAAACAAGAACTGCAACAGTTACAGAAATTGCTGCTGTTGAAACGACGACGATAGACACCCGTCTTGTCTTGATCATGGCGATAGCCTGTGGTATATCTGTGGCTAACCTCTATTATATTCAACCTATGCTGGCCGACATGGGGCGGAGTTTCGCCGTTTCAGCGGGACAAATTGGCTTCATCGCTACCTTGAGCCAGCTTGGCTATGCTAGCGGGCTGCTCTTAATCGTTCCTCTGGGTGACTCCTACAACCAGCGCACACTGATTGTGAGCATGCTGGTAGTTGTTACTATGGCGTTGTGCTTTATGGCCTTAGCCCCGACTATTAGCCTGTTAGCTATTGCCAGTTACGTGCTTGGCTTAACAACCGTTGTGCCACAAATTATTGTACCCTTTGCGGCCAATCTTGCTCCCGAGCATGCGCGTGGTCGTGTTGTTGGTACAGTCATGAGTGGTTTGTTGATAGGTATACTGCTAGCCCGGACGTTCAGTGGTATGGTCAGCACGCATCTTGGTTGGCGGGCGATGTACTGGATTGCGGCTGGACTGATGGTTATGCTGGCTGTCGTGCTGCGTCTGTTGTTGCCTGATGATCGTGCGCCTAAGGGTTCACTGAGTTATGCACAATTGTTACGTTCTTTGTGGCACCTGCTGCGTACCCAGCCAGTTTTGCGCGAGACCAGTGTCTTTGGAGCCATGGCCTTTGGCGCATTCAGTGCTTTCTGGGTCACGCTCTCCTTCTACCTCGGATCGCCAATCTACCATTTTGGTGCTGAGGCCAGTGAAATTGCCGGTTTGTTTGGTCTGGTGGGGGTCGCGGGCGCACTCGCTGCATCCTTTGTAGGCAGGCTGGCAGACCGCTTTGATGCTCGTTACACCAATGGCCTGGCCCTTGTGATCACTCTGCTCTCAATGATCTTGATGTGGCTGGCGGGACAATGGATGTGGACCTTAATTGTTGGTGTGATCCTGCTAGACCTGGGCACGCAGGGCAACCAGGTTGCGAGCCAATCCAGAATCTATAGCCTGTTGCCTGCTGCCCGTAATCGCCTCAATACAATTTATATGGTCTTATACTTCTGTGGCGGATCGCTTGGCACGGTCCTGGGTGCGTATGCCTGGGGTATCGCTGGTTGGCATGGTGTTTGTGCTGTGGGTTGTCTCTTATTAGTCATTGCGATTGGCTTCTATGTCATCAATAGCGGACGTCTACGTCGTGCTATGCGCTAGTCGAAGTTAGGAATACTTGAGAGAGATCAGAAATAGAATCTGATCTCTCTGTCCTTTTGACAGCTTTGACACCGTTGAATGGTGTGCTAGATCTGCAACATGTACCTGGTTCGTGATACCCCTCTCTCAGCCTGTTCAATGAGTACCAGCGTGCTGGGCGACCAGCTCCTGTTGTATATTTGCTGGCACCTCCTCGTACTTATCAAACTCCATAGTGAAAGAGCCGCGTCCCTGAGTAATAGAGCGTAAATCCGTAGCATAGTGCAGTATTTCAGCCTGTGGGATGAGAGCAGTGATGCGTTGCATACCATGCTCCAGGGACTCCATACCCAGCACATGGCCGCGTTTGGTGTTGATATCGCTTATCACATCGCCCATGTTATGCTCCGGTATGCTGATCGTGACGTTCATGATCGGCTCCAGAATCACCGGATTAGCCAGTGGGACCGCTTCGTGCATGCCCAGTGAGGCGGCCACCTCAAATGACTGTGCGGACGAGTCTACCGGGTGATATTTGCCATCGACCAGCGCGACCTTGACGTAGACCATGGGATTGCCAGACACAAAACCGCGCCTGAGCGACTCGCGTACGCCTTTCTCGACGCCTGGAATAAACTGACCGGGTACCACGCCGCCCACAATCTTATCCTCGAAGATAAAGTTCTGTTCGCTATCGCGTGGGAGGGGTTCGATCTCCAGCCAGACATCGCCGAACTGACCGTGACCGCCGCTCTGTCGTTTATGACGACCATTGGCGCGCGCCTTTTTGCGAATGGTCTCACGATAAGAGATGCGTGGGTCGTGAGCTTCCAGGTCAGCCCCATACTTGCGTTTAATGCTTTCAACCAGGATCTGGATATGGGTCTCGCCTATGCCTGATAGGAGCACCTCTGCGCTCTCGGGATCGCGTCCGACGCGGACCGTGCGGTCCTCCTCCACGATGCGGGCCAGTGCATTGCTCATCTTATCCAGATCGGACTGACTTTTCGGCACAATCGCCACTGTATAGCATGGTGCCGGAAAAGCGACTGGCTCCAGCGGAGTCGTCGTATCTTTACTATTCGTCAGCGTATCCCCGGTATGGGTATTGGCTAATTTGGGTGTGGCACCAAAATCACCAGCGGCAATCTCCGTGGCCGTCTCTTGCGTCTTGCCATGTTGTATAACCAGCTGTCCGATACGTTCATCGGCCTTTGTTTGCATATTTGACAGGTGACTATCCGCTTTTAACGTGCCGCTATACACGCGGAACGTCGAGATTGTACCTACCTGTGCCGCAGCCGTCTTAAAAACAAACAGCGAGAGATGATTGCCAAATTTCTGTGCATCAGCCGGGACAGCCGTGGCAGCGCTGGGCAAGTAGTCTACGATAGCATCGAGCAGTGTTTGCACTCCGATGTTTTTCGTGGCTGATCCGCACATCACGGGTATCAACGCGCCTGTACAGGTGCCTTTTTGCACGACTGCTAGAATCTCTGCGTCGCTTAAATCTTCGCCTTCCAGATATTTTTCCATAATCGCGTCATCGCTTTCAATCGCAGACTCGATGAGTTGATCGCGATAGGAGCTAATATGCGCTTTTAATTCATCTGGAATAGTCACTGCTTGTACTTTATTGCCACCTTCAAACGTATAGCCTTTCTGTGACACCAGGTCCACTACGCCTTTGAAGCCCGCCTGTTCGCCGATAGGAATTTGCAGAGGAACCACTTTCTGGCCGAACTGAGCGCGCAAGGACTCAAGTGCCTGGTCAAATGAGGTATTTTCGCGGTCGAGTTTATTTACCAGCACGATACGGGGAAGTTGACGTTCATCGGCGTAACGCCAGGTTAATTCGGTGCCCACCTCTACGCTTTTTTCGGCGCTTACCACTACCAGTGCAGCGTCAGCCACGCGCAGACCGGCCTGTACTTCACCAACGAAGTCTGGATAGCCGGGGGTATCAATGAAATTAATCTTCTGATCTTTCCATTCGACGGGGAGTACTTTCACATTGAGCGACATGCGCCGTTTAAGTTCATCGGGATCGTAGTCAACGACTGATGTACCCTCATCCACCTTCCCTTGCCGTGTCACCGCTCCACTATCAAAGAGTGCAGCGTCAATCAAAGAAGTCTTACCGGCACCAACGTGAGAAATCAGTGCTACATTGCGAATATGTTCCGCCCTATAAACTTTCATAAGCCCATTACCTCCTGAGGTGTTACGTGTCTGTCCAAATTCTGTAGAGGGGTCTGTCATAGGCCCGCTCCCTAACGCGACTACACGAATGATTGGCTCGATGCAGAGAGAAACTGTGCAATACGCTATTCCGTTGTGATAAGTGTAGTATAGCAGCATTGCGCAGCATGTTCAATGTTGCGCGCAGGGCCGGTTCATTCTTGTTCTCAAGCCCCCTCTCTTAGCTACTTACTTCGACACGTATAGCTTTCGCATGCAGTGACCTTCTTGGTATCGTCTAGGATACGGTCTGACTTTTCGTGCGATCCGGAATCTGCTCACTGGCTGGGAGCTTGTGTCTGGATGAGCTGCTTGAAAAACCTCTGTGTGGACTTCGCTGTTTTTTGTGCTGATTACCTCTGTAGAACTGTCAGGAGTGTGCTATACTGGGTACCAATATTATTCTGATTTTTGCCATAGCAAGGGAGCGCATGCATGACGATAGATATAAAGGATATCGAACATATTTTACAGCAACAGGATACATGGCGGCAGACACAGACCATCAATCTGATTGCCAGTGAGAATACGCCGAGTGAGGCCGTACGCCGTGTGCAGAACTCTGACTTCATGGGACGCTATGCGGAAGGGCATCCCAACGAGGGCCAACACGTAAACCGCTACTATCAGGGCACGCAGTATATCGACCAGATCGAGCGCATGGCCGAGCATGAACTGAAGGAACTCTTTGACGCGAAGCAAGCTGATGTGCGGCCAATTAGCGGCAATGCGGCCAATACCGCCATTGCTTTGAGTATTTTGCGCGGCGGTGACACGGTGATTGCCAATTCGACCGATGCCGGTGGGCATATCAGCCATGGAGCTGTCGGCGTTTTTGGGCGTCGTATTCAGAATCGTGGGCAATCGCTCAAGGTTGGCTCGGCACATGCCATCAACCTGCATTATTTGCCTTTGACGGCGGATCGTTATCACGTTGATGCGCAGAAAACCATCGAGCTCATTGATCAGTTAGCGCCGCAACTGGTGATCATGGGCAAGAGCCTGTTCCTCTTCCCTGAGCCAGTCTCCGAGGTTGCAGCCTTTTGTCGTACCAGGAACATTCCTCTGCTTTATGACGCAGCACATGTGCTGGGCCTTATTGCAGGGGGTCAATTTCAGGCACCGTTGCAGGAGGGAGCCACGTGGATGACCGGCAGCACGCATAAAACTTTCCCGGGTCCGCAACGTGGAGTTATTCTCGGAAACATCGAAGATCCAGAGGCGCTCAAGAAATACTGGAGCGCGGCTGATCGTGGCGTCTTCCCGGGTTCGTCCAGCAATCATCATCTGCATTCATTGCCCGCGCTCCTGGTCGCTATTCGTGAGATGAAAGTCTATGGGCACGAGTACGCCGCACAAATTGTGCGCAATGCTCAGGCGCTTGGGCGTAGTCTTGACCAGTTGGGAACACCAGTGGAGGCCCGCGATTTTGGCTACACGCGGAGTCACATGATTGCCGTCAACGTAGCGCAATGGGGAGGTGGTGTTGAAGTTGCCCGGCGACTCGAAGAGAACGACATTATTCTTAACTATAACATGCTGCCGGGTGACGAAGATCCGCGCAACCCGTCTGGTCTGCGCATCGGTGTACCTGAGATGACGCGCTTCGGCATGGACGAGCAGGCGATGGGTGAACTCGCTCAGTTGCTGCACGATGGTATTCGGAGCAAAGACGTCAAGGACCAGGTGCACGCTCTGCGCGCGCGTTATACCCGGATGAAGTACGTCTAGCTTTTTTCAGCTTGTGGACACTGATCTGTCTGTAGGAATAGTTGCTCGCCGCAGCGATTGTTCCTACAGAGTGCATTATTTTCCTGGCGGACAACTATCCACTGGCGCAATAAATCGTTCGATGGTTGCAATAAAGTCGTCGAGGTCAAAAGGCTTATTGAGGATAGCAAGATCGCGCGGGGCAATCTTATCTACCTGCTGGCTGGCGCTCATAAGGATCATTGGTACGTCATCTAGTTCTTGTATCGTGCGGAACTGATCGTACAATTCGATGCCGGTCATATCAGGGAGGTGGTAATCCAGGATAATTAAGCACGGCCTTTGTGCTAGCACTGCGCGGATAGCGTGCTCACCATTGATCACTACGTGAGCGTGGTAAGGGGTTTCTTCTGCTATCGCCAGTTCAAAAAAATCGCCAGTAGCTTCATCATCTTCGACGATAAGGATTGTTTGTGTTTCTTCCTGGTTGTTAGACATGATTCCTCATCTATCATCTGCTGGAAACTTAGGTTTTTTAAGGTTTCTTACGAACCTTTCAGTCTATTCTAACATGTTTCTTAGTAACGCAACAAGTTTGATTATCACTCAATGCATTTATGGAAAAGTTTATATTGATCGTCAGGTTGTATGTCAGTCGTGCCAATAGGTCAGTGTGTCTATGATTAAGCCTGTGACCTCTTGAAGCTTGGCGTCGTTAGTGGTTGGTGCATCTAAAAACTCACATAGGCTCACGAGATCGCTTAATTTCGCGCCCTTTCTCCATGCGGCTGGTAGATGGCCTCCCTGTTCCTGGTAGCCATGTATGAATTGTGCAGTAAATGCTGGCGGCAGTAGACGATCATAGCGCAGCATATTGCCAATATCGACCAGAGGTGATCCGGCAAAAGCAAACTCCCAATCCAGTACAGCTGAAATACGCCACTGCTTCTGTACCTCGTGTACCAGGATATTAAAGCCTTTGAAGTCCGAGTGCACGAGTGTCGCGACCTCGTCCATGAGTGCGAAATACCCCGCGTTAGCAGTCACAAAGTGCCATAAGCGTTGGGTGAGATTCTTGCCGAGTCGTTGTCCAGCTCTAGCGTTAAAGAGGGATTGTTCTATGTATGCAAGGGCTGTTTGCTGGCTATCCTCAAATGCTTCGGCTATGGTGAGTCCTGGACCGAAGAAGCCCGCATGCGGGAACGTGTAGCTGCCGATAGCCGCGAGCGTCTTACCTGCCTCATAGGCGCACGCGGCCAGTGCTGTGACATCGCTCGCTACCATTACATCGCTCAAGAGTACCCCATCGGCCCACGTTGTTACCGCATAGGTTGTATCTTCTGCGTTATCGCCCGTGTGGCTATAGAGCATCTCCGGGACAGGCACACGTTCTTGTACGAGCGCGAGGATATCGACATCCTTCTGGCAAGCGGCGCGATCTCGCGTGTAGATACGCAATACAAACGCATCGTCGAGTCCAGCAACCTGGATCTTATAGTTCGTATTGCACTTGCCCGCTGTCAATAACTCTACTGATGTCACAGATCTGCCCGGAAACGCAGGTTGTAGCATGGAGGCAAGCGTGGCATGCTCCACTGCTACAAAGGCGTGTTGCCGTTCCCAGTTGTGCTGCAATCTCTTACCGGACCTTTCTCACGCCTCTAGCGAACTCTCATCGGAAGAACTGTTGTCATCGGCTGCACATTGTTGCAGGAGGTCGCTGAGCCATTGCTCATCGTGAATGGGGACGCCCGCTTTTTGTGCTTTGGCCAGCTTCGAGCCGGGATCTTCGCCCACAATCAAGTGGGAGAGCGACTTGCTCACTCCTGAGGCAATTGTGCCGCCAAAGCGTTTTAGCTCTTCTTCGGCTGAGGACCGTGTCATGGTGGTGAGGCGTCCCGTGAGCAGAAAGGTCTGTCCGGCTAGCGGACCTGTAATCACGTGTGGCTCATCCTGCATGTTGACTCCGGCGGCGCGTAGACGCTCGATGAGCGCGCGATTATCAGCATCTTGCAGCCAGTTGTAGAGGCTCTGTCCTATCTCTGGCCCGATACCAGCAACCTTGATGATCTCTTCTGCCGGAGCTGTCATGAGTTGATCTATATTCCCGAATGCGCCTGCGATTAACTGGGCTGATTTCTCGCCCATGTAGCGGATGTTGAGCGCGAAGAGCAGGCGCCAGAACGATCTGTGTTTACTGGCTTCGATAGCTGCGAGCATATTATCGGCGCTTTTCTGTTTGACGCCTTCCAATGCAAGGAACTGCTCACGCGTCAATTGATAGAAATCGCTGACACTGCGAATCTGGCCCGCGTTGACGAGCTGCTCGCACATTTTCTCGCCAATGGTATCAATGTCCATTGCTCCCTTTGAAACAAAGTGAATGACGCTTTGCAGGATGCGTTCTGGACATTGTTTGTTGGGGCAGTAGGCCATGGCCTGATCGGGAATACGCTCGATAGGTGTGCCACAGAATGGACAAACATCTGGCAGGTGATAGACCTCTTCGTTGCCTGTGCGGCGTTCGATGACCGGTTTGACTACCTGTGGAATAACTTCACCTGCGCGTTGGACGAGCACCCAGTCTCCGATGCGCAGGTCTTTGCGCTGGATATCTCCCTCGTTGTGCAGTGAGGCGCGTGAGACCGTGACGCCGCGAATGTTGATCGGCTCCAGCACCGCCCAGGGATTTACTGAGCCTGTGCGTCCGATGTTGACACGAATGTCCAACAACTTCGTTGCTACCTGTATGGGTGGATATTTAAAGGCGATAGCCCAGCGTGGGTCGCGCGCGACGGTGCCCAATTCTTCCTGTTGCGCGCGATCACTGATCTTGATCACAACGCCATCGATTTCGTAGGGGAGATTAAAGCGTTCTTTCTCCCATGTGTTGCAGTAGTCCATTACCGCATCCAGATCCTGCGCATGCTGGATATGCGGATTGACCGGAAAGCCCCACTCGCGAATGAGTTGTAATGCTTCCCATTGGCTCTCTACTGTCAGGCCCTGGATATAGCCAATCTGGTAGCCAAAGAAGCTGAGCTGTCGTGTTGCGGTGATGCGCGCGTCTTTCTGGCGTAGTGATCCGGCGGCGGCGTTGCGTGGATTGGCGAACAGCTTCCCATCCGTCATCTCTGCGTTGAGCTGCTCAAAGCTCTTGATGGGCATGTAAATCTCGCCGCGTACCTCTACTTTATCGGGGATATGTGTGCCGCGTAGCCGTTGCGGGATCGTACGAATGGTGCGGATATTTGGTGTCCAATCTTCGCCGACCATACCATCACCGCGTGTTGCGGCTATCATGAGCCGACCCTGCTCGTAGGTCAGCGCCATGGCCAGTCCATCGATTTTTAATTCGCAGACGTAGGTAAAGGTGGCATTGGGCAGGATATTTTTGGCGCGTTTATACCAATCGCGTAGTTCCTGCTCATTGCGCGCATTGGCCAGGCTCAGCATGGGGAGAGGATGTTGATGCTGCGGCACATCCTGTACTGGCCCTGCTCCTACGCGTTGTGTCGGCGAATCTGGCGTTTGTAGTTCCGGGTGTTCATGTTCGATGCCCTGGAGCTCTCGCATGAGCTGGTCGTACTCGGCATCGGTCAAAACCGGGTTATCTCGTACGTAATAGTGATAGTTGGCCTCTTCAATCTGATGACGAAGAGCTGCTACATGTACTTCGAGCTGTTCTTCATCGTTACCTCTGGCTTCTGCTAGCGTACTATCGTCGTTATTTGTCGCCTCGTGATAGATATTGGATGTGCCTTGTACGTCAGACATTATGCGATTCTCCTGTCAGAAATAGTCTTTTTTGAGAAGTGTGCCTATACTCTATTCTGATTAGTATGCCTGGTAGTGGAATACTTCTGCTGTACCCTCAAACAGACCGTTAATATGGCTACGCCACTGTGTGAAAAGCGGGCTATTGCGAAAATCATTGAGATGAGCCTCAAGTGAGGTCCAGCCTATCGTGACCATGTAGCGTCCAGGGCGTTCAATGCAGTGTGTTGCATGCGCCGAGATACATTCTGGATGCTGCCGTATCGTTTCCAGCCCCTGTATGATACCCTGGCCTAATGCGTTTTCTTTCTCCGCTATCGCTATGAGTATAACTACTTCTGTCACCATAAAAGGCAACCTCCTCTAGTTTCAAACTGTATTCGTAACTATCCAGGTACCTTGCGGCGGCCCATCTCCTGGCTTCGGCTTACCCTGGACAACCGCAAGGGATGGTCCCTACGTGGCTTATTCACGCCGACCTGAATAGTTACTATCAGACGCTCTTTGAGATGCTCCAATCTTGCTGAAATGTTTGTTGTAACGTACTTAAGACGTTTTGATCTGCCACAACGATACCGAGTTCACGGTTCTTATCCAGGGAACTGGTGGAGATGTTTTCTGAACCCACAAAGGCTTTGTGTCCATCAACTATGATGATCTTTGCATGCATGTAGTACTTGTGGTCTTCCTTGACCTGTACTCCTCCTCGTTTGATGCTTTTGATGCCTGCACCATTGCTGTCGCCTGTACTATCGCTGGATGAACTGCTTGCTGATGGGAGAATAACCTGGACTTGCACTCCGCGCCGCGCTGCATTGACTATGGCCTGTTCAATACTGCTGTCTTGCATCTCTTCGGCTTCAATGGAGAGCGATTTCTGTGCGCTATTGATCAGTGAAACAAAATCTGTGCGCGAATCCACCGGGCTAACGACCAGGTTCGGGTCATTGAATTGCGCGTTGGTCTGGTTCCAATCCGCATTAAAGATATTGGTTACGGCCTGGACCTCCTGCTGGTTGGTGTCAATAATGCCATATTCGCGGTTCTTTGTGCTCCCATTACCACCTAATGCGGCGAGCGTAAAATTGCTGGTCATGATATAGGCGGTATTGCCATCTATAATCATACCTTTTTCATGGGTTAACGCAAAAGCAGGACTTGTGCCCTGCGCCTTCACACCAGCGGCTTTCAGCTTATCTAGCGTCTCCCGTGGTGAAACGCTGCCACCGCCATAGGGATGGGGTTCAAGCATAACACGTACATCAATACCGTTATGCGCATCCTCTTCTAGCGCGTTGATGATCTTACGGTCGGTCAAAAGATACATCTCCAGCCAGACAGATTTTTTGGCGCTGCTAATCGCATTGGTGATTACTTGATCACCTGCGGCAGGTTCTACAAAGATCTGCAAGCCCTGCGAGCCGCTGCCTATACCCGCACCGCTGGTTGTCGTCGTGCCACTACTAGCGCCCATATTCAGGGATGAGGTGTTGATAGAGACGTCGCACGCCGTGAGAAGAGTACAAAATAATAATAACGTGATGAAAGATGTAATAATCTTCTTGCGCATAGCAGGTGATAAAGAATACATGTTCCCTCCCAATTTACTCGTCACATCATTATGGAGCTAAAAAGCTCCAACGTTTGTAAAAGATAGGTCTCGTTGCTGGACACAAAGATGTTTTTGTATACACAGGTCCCTACTTATGATAACGGAAGAGCAGGTCATATAGCTCTACGAAAGAACGCGTTGCACAAAAAGACTCCTGCTTCTAGGGAGAACCAGGAGCGTGGTATCCCACTATCTAATGATCTCTCGTAATCATAAAAAGGGCCAGGGCCGCAAATATAGTAGAGAGATAGTGCGTGTTGGGTCACTATTTTTAGCGTGAGCCAGTCTTTTCGGCGAGTGTTGCTTGTATGCGTGGCAGCAATGGCACCACCTGCTTTTTGCGCGAGACCAGGTCCTCTACGATGATTGAATGGCCGTTGGCTTCCAGTGGGACACCAAATGCTTCAGCGGCAGCCTGTTCTGCGCCTTCGATCAAGAGATGGCAACGCAAATTGATGATATCGACGATCATAAAGAGGAACGCGGTATAGTTTCGTTCCTGGACGATGTTATGCATGGTGGTGAGCAGTTCTGGGATACGTCCTTCCACGCTGGCAGGGCTGGCCGTTTCAACCGTGCCTACGGCAAACCTGGTCTCGTGCACAGTGAATTCTTTGAAATCTGAAGTGATCAAGGCTTCAGCGGTTTTCTTATGCAGATCGCTCGCGGCAGCTCTGAAAATGGCCTGCCCATACTCTTCAATATCTTCTTCAGCGATAGCAGCCAGCTCGGCGGCCACGCGCTCGTCGCGTGGCGTACAGGTCGGAGAGCGCAGAATCAATGTATCGTAGAGCAGACCTGCCAGCAGTAGCCCGGCTACCTCGCGCGGAATTGCAATGCCCGCCTCGTGGTAGAGTCCTGTAATGATTGTACCAGTGCAACCTACTGGATCGGCGCGGAACATAATTGGCTTACTTGTATGCACATCGGCGATGCGGTGGTGGTCGATGATACCCAGCAGCTCCGCTTCTTCAATACCATCTACAGCCTGCGATTGTTCGTTGTGATCAACCAGAATGACGCGTTTGGGGCGAGCTTTAATCAGATCTGTACGTGAGATATAGCCGACGAGCCGTCCATCGTTGTCGACAACTGACATGGAAGGGAGACGTGCCAGTGTGGGTTGGATATCGCTCATATGATCTTCTGGATGGCAGAAACTAAATTCGCGGTTCATGATTTCTTGTGTTTGAATGCTCAAATTAATCAAACGTACCACGGTGAATGTGTGATGACCTGTGCTGATTACCATCACACCATGCTGCCGCGCCGCGTTCAACGTACGTTCAGTTACCAGGAGATCGCCTGTGATGACAAGAGCGGCAGCCCCGCGAGCGATGGCCGTTAGCTGGGCATCTTCGCGGTCCCCAAGGATAACCAGGCAGCCCGGCTCAATGTAATCGGCCATCGTTTCAGCTTGCATGGCACCAATGATCACGCGATTGCCGAGCGTGCGTCGTCCTTCCACCAGGACACGACCTTTGAGGGTACGTACCAGATTATCGCGTCGCAGTGGAATGCGATTGACCGCCTGTGGGTCCAGGTCATGAAAGAATAATTTAGCAAAGTCGTCATGTGAGATCATGCCGTGCACCCGATTCTCTGCGTCCACCACAGGCATTGACCCGCGATCATGCTCTTGCAGCAACTGTCCCGCTTCTAGCAATGGTTGATCAATAGATGCAGAGATAATGCCGCGCCGCATGACGTCGCGTACCTGGAGGTAGACATCTTCCAGCGCTTCAGGAGCTTCCACATGCTGCCGTTTGAGCACAAAGCTGACTTCAGGTTTCAGCTCTCCGTGGCGTGCAGCAATGGCCTGATCTTCGCCCTGGAGTTGCAATAATCGCGCATAGGCATAAGCAGAGGCGATAGAATCCATATCAGAATTTTTATGTCCAAGTACATAAATAGGTCGTGCCATATTTTTGGTCTCCGATTCCTGACGTGTAATAATAGCTCGATATCAAGTGTACGTCTGTGCAAATGGTGATTTTTCTTCTAGTAGAAGAGAAATTCCTCCTATGGAATAGGAGCGTTGCTTGCTGAATAGTTACTCTTTTCGTCATATTCGCGTAGAAACTGGCGCTATTTTAATAAACGCAAGAAACGTGAATCGGTACAAATTGTATGCTATGCGTGTGGTGATCGCTGACCTCTGTCACACGCTCTCGTCAATGTATAGCGATCCTATTACTATCATACCATAGAATGTATATCCTATTGCCATACCTGTGTGTATCTTTTGTCCCCAAATGTGGAAAATCGCTGTTTGTCAGCCGCCTAATAGCCTTTTTTACTCATAGATGGGAGCAAAAAAGAGTTATCATGATACACTATAGCCAGTGAGAAAGGGAACAGGGGGTACCCATGCAAAACTCGAAATATTACTTGAAGAAAATGCATTTGGTTCTGTCCGCTTTGTAGAAGTTGTCGCTGACGCACCAGTAGCTGCTCTTGTGCCTGCTCTTGTGGCGGAGCTAAACCTTCCGCGCACGGATCTCTTTGGCAAAGAGTTGGTCTATACGTTGCGCGATGCTTCTGCCGGGTACGTCATTCCTGACCATACGACTTTGAAGGCTTCTGGTATTCGACCGGGAACAAGGATGGCGTTGGATTCTTATGCTCCAGATGATATAAAACAAACACCCGCACCAGTTGTGGCTAATAGCGCGTTATACTCTGCTGCCCCAGGCGATATAAGACAAGCGCCAGCACCAGTTGCAGCTAACAGCGTGTTACACTCTGCTATTACTCTCTCAAACGAAGCTGACTGGCAGGCCGCTGGTTGGCAGGGGGTGCAGGCACCAGCGGCTGTTCCTCCTGTAAAGAAAGGTCGCTCAAGATCGCGGCGCGCCTTTTTAGTACTCTCTGGAGCTGTGCTTGGTCTGGGAGGCGTTGGCGTTGGCTATGCTGCCTATCAGTCATACATGGGGCATTCGCTAGTGAATGTATTTAGGTCGACGGTTTCGGGCACGCTGGTAACAAATACGCAACCGCAGAAGTCAGCTACCACACAGCCGAAGGCCACCACGCCAGCGCTACCGACGACTGCAAAGGCAACGTTAACCTTCACGCAGCATCGGCAAACCGTTCGTGCGGTATCCTGGTCGCCCGATGGGACATTACTGGCGAGCGGTGCCGATGACGAACATGTCTTTATTTGGGGTGTGGATGGGGCCGTCAAGCATAATCTACAAATGATTGCAGCCGCGCGAGCGGTAGCCTGGTCCCCTGATAGTAAGCGCCTGGCGACCGGAGCGAGTACGCAGATAGCCTTTTACAATGCCCAGACCGGGACACGGCTGGCGAAGTCTACACACACACATACGCAAGCTATCACCAGTCTGTCCTGGGCCGCGAAGCAGCCGATGCAAATTGTGTCAGGCAGCCTGGACAAGCGTGCCATCGTATGGGACACCGTTCATTATAAGGCGGTGACGATCTATACGAAGCATGATGTAGCCGTGTTGGGCGTCTCCTGGGCGGCGGATAGCCAGACCATTGCATCATCGTCACAAGGTGGTTTTGTACGTGTGTGGGAGGCTGCCAATGGGCAAGACTTGCATGACCATTTTGAGGATGCTGCATTGCCGATGGAGGCTGTGGCTTTTGCCCCGACCGGCATGCAACTGGCGGTTGGTGGTGATGATGGCCTTGTGCGTTTGTGGAATGGCCTGACCTGTGTCAATACAGCCAATGCGCAATGCACCGATGTGCCGCAGCGCCTGCGGGCATCGCAAAAAGCGCTGCATACGCTAGCCTGGTCGCCTGATGGTCGTTTCTTAGCGGTTGGTGCAGATGATGGAAAAATCTCTGTCTGGATGCCCGCTCAGAATCAGAAACTGCTCTTCACGCTGCAACAGAACGCGGCGGTACAAAGTATTACCTGGTCGCCTGACAGCAAGCAAATGGCGGCGGCCTCGGGCACAACCGTCACCATCTGGACGCTAATGTGATTAATCACGCTGGTGCTAATAGGCTGCTTCCTCAATAAATTGGATCATTGTGTGCATATCATGCAGTGCGCGTGTGGATATACCATTCGCAGAGTGTGGTACGCTAGCCAGTGCTGCGTAGGCTAGCTGGCAATGCTGTGCCAGGAATGCGCGGCAGTATGCTCTCGTCTGTGTCTGCTCAAAGACATCCATAACTCTTGTCACTTGCTCGGCTGTGATGGGTGCCTCGTGTTGATAGATGGCGTGTAACAACTGCTGATCTTGCTCATGTGCATGTTCAAGTGCATGAATGATGGGCAAGCTCTTTTTGCGGCGGTAGACATCGCCTGCGGAGGTCTTTCCTAATTCTGCCGAGGTGGCCCATACGCCCAGGATATCATCACGGACTTGAAACGCGATGCCTATCGCCTTGCCAAAACGCTGGAGGCTGTCAATGGTTGTCTGATCGCGTGTGCCCAGCAGAGCGCCCATTTCGGCGGCGCAACTCATCAAGGCCGCTGTTTTACGGCTGATCATATCCACATACATGGCCACGGAGATATCCTGGCGTGTCTCAAAGCTGATATCCAGGTGTTGTCCCTCCGCCACAACGAGAACGGTACGGTCCAATACTGTACCCAGGCGAACAGCGATAGTCGCTGCAACGCCTTGCTCCAGTACATCCCAGAGGGTCGCGCGGGAGAGCGCGAAGAGGCCATCGCCGGTATTAATCGCCTGAGGTATGCCCCACACGTTCCATACGGTGGGACGATGGCGACGCTCTGTGTCTCCGTCTTCGATATCATCGTGGATCAGCGTAAAATTGTGGGTGAACTCGACTGCGACCGCTGCCGGTAATGCGCGCTGCAAATAATCAGGTGCGTCTGTGAGTCCCCATGCACCGGCTGCTTCGTAGGCCAGCAGCAGCAGTGTTGGTCTGAGCAATTTCCCCGGATTGCTCTGGGTGGGGGTCAGGTTGCTATCCACCCAGCCTAGATGGTACTGCATCTGTCCATAGTATGTTTGCAACGCTGTAGGGATTGCGGTATCGGCTAGCATTGTGCCCAATTTGCTACGCAGGGCGCTATCAATGGCACGCTGATGACGTAGTAAGGTAGATTGGAACGTTGATGATAAAACCATGAATCTGGCGCTCTCAGGAGCGGATAGGGCTGATGTGCTTGCTATCCGGCTCGCTCCCCTTTCTCTTGTCGGGTTTTGTTTTACGGGTGCATCACAAAGAACACCCCTGCTGCCACCGTGCCAAGCACAACGAGCGTGTAGGATAGCCCGCGCAGGCCCCCTATGCGGTAGATTGGTGAGCAGAGATCACAATAACGATTGACGTATTGATAGCGGTGGCCGCGTAGGCCCTCGCGTAGGATAACCACATCTTCATCTTTGCGTTGCGTATGCAAATTATCACAGATGTAGCGACCGCAGCCCTTGCAGGTAGATTGATCGACGTAGTGGGTGGTTCTTGAGGTGGACCACTGGTCGGGATAGACCTGGGTGCCACAGACATAACATACCTGCGATTGCGCTAATTTCATCTGCTTTTCAGCGCACGGAGAGTGCTGGTGTTTGGGGAAATGCTCCTGACAAAATGCCTGTCGGCAGTCTGGGCAACGCCCCAGCGCCTCTTCACTGCACTCGTGACACTGACGTGTCGGGTTCACACGTGGATAACTCCTGGTATCAGTGATCTTCTCCATACTTATTTCCTTAGTATTGTATATGAGATCGCTTTTGTGTTGCCTGATCTCGACCGCAACTTATAAAAATGACGCCTGAGCAAATGTCTATAGATAGTATAGCCTGGCAGGATATTGATTATAGTATAGCACTGTCCGGCATGGCGGTAAAATATTTGTGCCTTCCTGCTACCCCCAAAAAAAGAAATTGTCCAACATTTTCCCATTTCATCCAGTGTCTGGCGTGTCTGTGCGTAGATGATGGAAATAGCACGTTTATTCTACACTGATGCTGGCATTGGGGAGATTCAGGCTTTGTGCATCCATATAATTGTCGATCTCCATATTGACGTTCTGCAATGTCAGTTGTTTGACGGTGCCACCTACCAGCAGGGTTGCCAGGTCAGCCGCGCTGATATTGCCCAGCGCCACTTTCAGGTCGTTTAATATCGAGGTTTCGATGGATACGCCATCAGCGGTGGCCGCGCCACCTGATGAGATAGTCAGCGTACTGGTGGCTGTCAAGGCATGCGTCAGGCGTAGTCCATAGATGGTGGTGCTGGTGAAACTGAGCACGGGACTGAGTGGATCGGGCAGAATTTCTAAGTGGGCATTTGTACCGTCGATTTCAGTTGCCGTGAGCGTATATGGGCCGTCGATAAATAATGCATTGTTGAGCGTGCGTTGGGCGTGAGTAGCTGTGGACTGTGACACGTTCGTGTGCGACGGCGTCAAAAAACTCAGTGGGTAGAGCAGGCAAGCCAGTAACAGCAGGCCGGCAAGGATGGAGAGGCGGGTTTGCCACTCAAGCGTTCTATAGCGTTTTGGTATCTTATGCTTCATAGCACTCATGGCTTTATCTCACTTGTATTAATCATTCAAGCATAACTATTACTCTGCCACCTCGTTGTGACAGGCGGGTTTCATAAGAACGCTCACGGGAGCGGGAATAGATAGGACGTGACCGGCTCAGCTCACACCGCAAGAGCTTTTACCTGAGCGATCACGTCCTGATGCCTGAAGGCCAGATTACTGCGAGATCGAGATCGCCAGTCCTGGTAGGGTAATACTGTTGACCATCAGGTACGGTGAGTTAATGGTTACTGCATTCAACGTTGCGGATGAAGCTTGCTGGTCGAAACCATTTCCGCCAGATGTTAATGACATGTTCTGGAATGAAGCTGAACTGGCATTCAAAGCACTCACATCAGTCGTCAGACCATTCAGTGTGGCAGCAGTTTTGCTGCCAGCAGAGAACTTGACTGTGATATTGCCTACCACTGGTATCTGTAATGTCTTGCTAATGACGAGGTTATTGATGGTGCAATTCATCTGGTTAGCAGCTATCGGAGTCGAGTTATCAGCTTGCGAGAGGCCAGGATAGAGCTTAAAGTCGCTGCCATTGATCGTGTCAGCCTGGATCGTAAAAGGCACAGGTGCTGCTGCTGCCAGGGCTATCGCGCCGCTGGAAATCATATGCAGAATAAAAGCGACGACCAGGCAAGAGCCCAGGATGAGCAGCCAGAAAATACGACGATCAGTCTTGCCGACAAGTATGGTGTCCTGTTGACGATCATCCTGCGGTTGCGGGAAGCCAGAAAGTGTTGCGTCAATGCTCACAAAAATTCTCCTTTCAATGAGAGGCATAGCAGTGATAATAATAACTAGCGGTTGGTGCGGAAACGCAGAAATCGACGTGGCCGTGCTTTCTGGGCCGCAAGAGATTTGAGCGTCCGTGCATTTGCGCGCCAGGCAACGCCAAGCGCACCTCCAATGATGCCGAGCAGCAAACCAAGACCCAAGCCACCCAGCGCGACAACAATGGAGATAATAGATAAGACGATCCCCACTGCCCCGGTAATAACCGCCAATGCAGGCACAAAGAGCTGAATCAGACTCATGACAAGGAGGAGTGAGCCTATCAGCAATCCTGCCCAGATAGTGCTGCCGGGGAGTAACGCAAAACGGAGCAGCGAAACTGGCCCCAGCAGTATCAAGATGCTGGCAAGCAGCATCAAGAGCGCTCCCCAGAATGGCCGTTGGAGTCGCCAGACGCGGAAGGCCGCTCGGTAGACCTGAAAACGTTCGCGGGTCGCTCGCAAAACACGCGGGGCGGACCTCCCTGGTCCGTTCTTCTGAGGTTGCGTGCTGGTGATTGGAGGTGTAACCGGGTTCTCCGACTGTTCATCACTGAACTTCTTCAGGTTTACATGCCGCAAATATGTCATGGTTTGATCTTTCCTTCCTCTCTCCTTTGAGAGCCGAAACTTGAGGAAGCAGCCAGACAAAAAAGTGTAGTAGACAACCTTTAGAAAAGAAATATGCGAGATGAGGAAGCCTCCCCATCATAGTGACTGACTGTCAGTCATTTTATGTACTACATATAATTGTAAGAATGCATGTAGGTTTTGTCAAGCTTATTAGGAGCAACTACCTACTCGTAGGTAAAACCTCACTCGATGATCGTTTCGGGTATCCTGGCGGAGATTGCCAATGGAGACGTATCCCTTTGCATGTGATGCGAGCATACGTCAGGGGGCTTTGAGCGCGCGGCGTACAAAATCAACTGCTGCATTGATGTAGAGTTCCGGGTCGCTGTCGGGGTGATACAAATAGCACTCGTCGGCTGCATAGTAGATGGTTCCCACAATTAAAACGGCTGTGATATCCGGCTGGAGCGTTGCTGCTACCAGGTTGCGGCCTTGCTCATAGCGAATCAGGTCGGCGATAAGCGCATAGTAGGGAGCGAAAACGCGTATGCGCTCCTGTGGTGCCTCTGTCCAGCAGTAACCTGAGTGAAGCACCCTGAGAATATCTCGATATTCACCAAGAATGCCGAATGCTGCTCGTACGCTGACTTCAATCATCTGGCCGGGGTCAGTTGCCTGGAGATAAGCCTCTCTGATGGCCGTATCGATGTTCTGCTGCACCTCCTCTTCTAACGCGATGACCAGGGCAACCTTTGAAGGAAAATAGAGGTAAAATGTTCCCTGTGCTACGCTAGCCTGCGTCACAATCTCTGAGATAGTAGTAGCCTCATAGCCTTTTTCGGCAAAAACTTTTCTGGCTGCGCTGAGGAGTTCCGCGCGGCGGTTCGTCTTGTGCTTTACGACCGGACCCTCTTTCTTGTTCATCGGCTTCCGCAACATCAGTATATTTCGCTACAGCATAGCATAGGATAGAGGCACAGCGCAATGTGTCTCTATCCTGTAATCTCAGAAGACTAGTTATTGACAACAATAGCCAGGGCGACCAGGCGTGCATTACGCTGGCTGACGCCTGCCGTGATGGTGCAGATCTGGCTATTCTGTGTATAGGCCAGCGCGCCCCCTCCATATTTCGCCGTCTGGGATGGCATTGCTGCTACTGCCCATCCATTGGCTGGCATGTTCGTTTTATAGAAACTAAGCACGTTGGCTGGTGTCGCAGACGATCCAGCGACATCATAGATCCAGGCTGTCGCTGCATGTGCATTGAGCGTTGTGGCATATTCTTCCACGAGGACCGTATGAGCGGGGAGCGGAATGGTGCCGGGGAGTGCCGCAGTTGATAATCCTGCTGTTACGTTAACCGTTGGTGTAGGCCGAGGAGTCGCGGACGCTGATGTTGCCTGGGCGGTTGTGGGTGTTGATGCGGGCTGGGAAGTTGCGGGCACAGAGGTCGTCTGAGCAACAACTGTGGGTGTTGACGGAGCTTGAGATGTTGTCGTTCCACTGCTTTGGGGGTAGGTGGTGGATGCTCCTAGATTTTGCTGAACACACCCTGTCAGGGCAAACAGCATAGTAACAAGCGCGAGGACTATTGCTGGTAGCATATTGCGAGGCATAAAATGTTGGATCAAGGTAATATCCCTTTCTTTCCTGTATAAAAGACATATTTATGTACATTGTGATCGCGTGAAAACACTCTTTCACCTATTGAGCTATCGCTATGTGTTCAGTCTAACGCTTTTTACGTAGGCAGACATCTGCTGGAAGGGTAAGAAGAGGTTGCCCGAAAGGGTAATGTTCTGGGCGGTGGAAGGTCTGCGGCGTATGACTATTTCTCCGTTGGCGCAAGGTGCTAGAATAAGGTTTATATTGCCTTGCATTCAGATGAGAAATATGCTGCCGCATATTTCTAGCAACCTCCTCTCCGTCAGATGAGCGAAGCTAGCCACGGCAGTGGCGTTTCTGACGGTCTCAGAGGGACGAGAGTGGCGTTTCTGAATGCCTATGGGTATTAGTATTGAGATTTATGATAACAAAAGGTGATATTTTGATTGATGAGTAGGTCATTTTCATTGCCAGCGACTGTCTGGGCTAACCATCATGTTGTGTGGGGACAGCGCACCTACGTGATGGGTATTGTCAATGTGACGCCAGACTCATTTTCGGGTGATGGCTTGCAGCAAGAGGTCTCTAGCGAAGAGGCCTTAGTTGAGCGGGCGCTGGCGCGAGCCAGGAGCTTTGTCGCGGAGGGTGCTACGTTTCTGGATGTGGGGGGCGAATCGACGCGACCCCGTGCTGATACGGTTTCTGTGGAGCAAGAGTTGGCACGGGTTATCCCGGTCATCCGCGCACTGCATCAGCAACTGTCTTCTGAAGTAATGATTTCGATTGATACGTACAAGGCAGAGGTTGCGGCACAGGCGTTGGATGCCGGCGCTTGCATGATCAACGATATCTGGGCGCTGCGTCACGATCCCACAATGGCTGGCGTTGCTCGTGAGCGAGGCGTGCCGGTCGTGTTAATGGCGAACATGCGTGGCTTTCATAAGCGCGAGATTGTCAGCGATGTCGTGCGCTATCTCTCGCAGAGCATTGACCAGGCATTGGCCGCTGGTATCCCCTGGGAGCACATCATCATCGATCCTGGCATCGGTTTTGGTATGACGCCCGAGGAGGATTTGACGCTGCAACGACGCCTGGGAGAGTTACGTGTGCTGGGACGCCCGATCTTGCTGGGAACGTCGCGTAAATCCCATATTGGACGTGTGCTTGGCGGATTGCCTGCTGCGCAGCGTCTGGAAGGTACGGCGGCTTCCGTTGCACTGGGCATTGCGCAGGGGGCGGACATCGTACGCGTCCATGATGTGCATGAGATGATGCGCGTGGTCAAGATGAGCGACGCGCTTGTGCGTGGCACATTTGAACTGTCGCAGTCATGGTAGAGAAGGAGTCATTGTGAACTACCAGCAGGCACTGGCTTACATCTATAGCTTTGCCGATTATGAGCGTGGTGGAACGTACATGCGAGCGCTTAAAGAGGATCTGTCACTGGAAGCTCTGCTCTTTGAGCGGCTAGGTAATCCGCACCAGCACTACACGAGTACGCTGATTGCAGGCACCAAAGGCAAAGGCTCAACAGCGGCTTACGTCGAGCGCGTGTTGCGTGAGGCTGGCATCCGTACGGGTCTGTACACGCAGCCGGATTTGCATACCTTTCGTGAACGTGCGCAGGTCAATGGCCGTCCCATTAGCGAGGAAGAGCTAGCCGCACTCGTGCCAGATATTCGCTCGGCTGTGGACTCTATACTGGCTCAGGAGAGCGCTACCCCCTTTATTACCTACCATATAAGCACAGCTCTGGCATTGCTCTATTTTTACCGTCAGCGGGTTCAGCACGCGGTCCTGGAAGTTGGACTGGGCGGACGGCTGGATGCGACCAACGTAACCCATCCTCTGGTCTCCGTTATCACCTCGATTAGCTATGATCACATGAGTATATTGGGGGATACGTTGGCGCAAATCGCGACTGAGAAGGCGGGTATTATCAAGCAAAACGGCATCGTCGTTACTTCCGCCCAATCTCCCGAAGCCTTGCTGGCTATTGCTCGCATTGCCCGGCAGCGCCAGGCGCGTATGCTGCGCATCGGTTCGGCCTTAGAAGATCCAGCGCAAGCGCTTGTCGATACCGGACAACTTCCCGCGTTGAGCTATCGTTATCGCTCTGATGTACAGATGCCAGAGCGGCAGCGCTTTACTATCTGGACGCCCGATCACGTCTGTGCTGACCTTGAGACGCCTTTGCTGGGATTGCACCAGCTCGAAAATGCCACGGTTGCGCTGGCCGCCCTGGATCAACTGCGCGAACAGGGTCTGATCTGGGACGAGACTGCTTTACGCACAGGCTTTAGCTCTGTGCATTGGCCTGCGCGTATCGAGGTTGTTGGTCATAATCCCACGGTCATCGTTGACGGTGCGCACAACGCAGATTCGTTGCAAAAATTGCTGCAAACGTTGCGCTCTGTGTACTCTATGCGGCGTTTGATCGTCGTGCTGAGTATGCATAAAGATAAAGATCTGGCGCGTAGCATCAAGGAGCTGGCTGCTATCGATAGTGTTATATTGACGCGCATGCACAATCTTCGCGCTGCGAGTAGCGCAGATCTGGCGGCTCTTTTTGCGCAGTACGCTCCTGCCGTAAAAGTTTATCAAGCGGCTGATAGCAACCAGGCCATGCAGTTGGCCCTGGACCTCGCGGACCCTGATGACTTGATCTGTGCTACCGGTTCGCTCTACCTGTCTGGCGAGGTTTTACGCTGGGCGGCGGCACATGGCAGTACCACGGTCGCGGCGGAGATTGCCGGTATAGATCATTAGTCACACGCATAAATAATAGAACATTTGCCGCTGTCATCGGATTGGCGCAAGGATGCTGGTAAATTGGCTCAATCTTCGGACAAAAATGAGCGTGGAGAGCCTCGGTGTCCGAAGATTCACCCAAATTTTTTGTGGATGAAGGTTCGGACAGATTTCCATGGCTTGACGTTTTGCCAGAGAGCAGGCCATTTTTCGAGAGAAAGCTGTAATACAGATTTCCATACGCAGTGAAGCTCAGTCCGCATCGGGAGCAGATCGTTGCTCGTCTGTCCGAAGATTGGGCTTAAAATCCGAAGATTGGGCCTAATTTGTCCGAAGATTCATCCAATTTACCAGATGCATCTATAGGTTACTAGTAAATAAGGTGAATGTTCAACAATTTTTAAGGTGAAACCTGGGAAATCAGCGCGAAATATGGGAATCGAGGGAGCGCATGTGGGAGTGGTACATAAGCCGAAGGTTCGTTCATTTTTTAGCCCAAGGGTGAGCCATTTTGTGAAGGTTCGGCTTATGTACCAGAGAGAAACCGCTTCCTCCCTCGCTTCATTCATTCCCATTTGGTAAATTGAGGCTCCATTCGTGCAGAAAAGAGGCAAGCTCAGGCTTGACAAGTTAACGATATATCGTTAAAATAACAATAAAGATATATCGTTAACTTGTCAGGAGAGGAAACATGATGTTGAAACAACCCATTACGATTATCGGTGCGGGCCTCGGCGGCCTCACCCTCGCACGCGTCCTCCACGTCCACGGTATCCCCGCAACGGTCTATGAGGCGGAGCCCTCGGCGGAAGCCCGCACCCAGGGCGGGCAGCTCGACCTCCACGAACACAACGGCCAGCTCGCGCTCAAGATCGCCGGACTCACTGAAGAGTTCCGTGCAATCGTTCACGAGGGCGGCGCAACTTCACGGGTACTCGATACGCAAGGGGTTGTGCTGGCAGAGGTACCCGATGACGGCTCCATGGAAAAACCCGAGGCACTCCGCGGAGCCATCCGACGCATCCTCCTGGACTCGCTTCCGGCCGATACCGTCCAGTGGGGCAAAAAGCTAGTCTCGGCTACCTCGCTCGGTGAGAGCCAGCATGAACTTCACTTTGGAGATGGCTCAACTATCACTACCGAAGTTCTGGTGGGTGCCGAGGGCACGTGGTCGAAAGTCCGTACGCTCGTATCTGATAAGAAGCCTGAGTATGCGGGCATGAGCTATGTCGACGTCTACGCTCACGACGTCGACGAGCGACACGCAGCTGCGGCCGAGGCAGTCGGCACAGGTGCCATGTATGCCCTGGTCCCCGGGAAGGGTTTCCTTGCTCACCGCGAAGCGAACAACATCATCCACACCTATGTTGTGCTGTTCCGTCCGGTTGAATGGTTCGACGACATAGATTTCGACAACGCCAGCGCCGCGAAAGAACACATCGCCGCAGCATTTGACGGATGGGCACCTGTACTCACATCACTCCTAACCAAATGTGACACTCCGCCGATCCTTCGTAGCATCTATCAGCTTCCGGACCGACACAGGTGGAACCGGGTTCCAGGAGTAACACTCATCGGGGATGCTGCGCATGTAACGCTACCTGGCGGGGAGGGTGCGAACATTGCTATGCTCGACGGTGCCGAACTGGGTCAAGCGATCGCTGCGCATTCGGACGATGTCGAGGCTGCTTTCGCGGCCTATGAAGCGGTGATGTTCCCCCGTAGCGAGACTGAGGCCATTGCCGCACACGAAACCGTAGAACTAATCTTCGGTGCCGGCGCACCGAACGGACTCGTTGACCTCTTCAACGGCACCCTCAAGGAGGAGCGCGCATCATATGGGCAGCCCTGATCCACCTCCAGACAGTCCTGAGAAGGCAGATACAATCAAGCCGTGCCCGCAAAGAGATCCCTTTGCGGGCACGGCATCGGCCAACAAATCCAGCCACCGACCCCCGCGATGCATTTCTTGAGAGAATTCCTGGTCCTCGGCTCAGTCGTCGGTCGGGCCGGCCATGCGGCCTCAATTCACCAAATAGGAATGAATGAAGCGAGGGAGGAAGCGGTTTCTCTCTGGTACATAAGCCGAACCTTCACAAAATGGCTCACCCTTGGGCTAAAAAATGAACGAACCTTCGGCTTATGTACCAGTGGGAGATTGGCTTAAAAAGCCGTCCCCCACACATGAGAACTGGAAATTCAATGCCAATAAAAGGGAGGTAACTCCAGTTTCTCTAATACTTGCTCAACTCTCTGCGGTGTTTGGGCCTCAATCTTGTGGTTATGATGGGATGCAATAACAATCCATCCTGGTGGCGGTGCCAATCAACATTTGTGAGAGGCACACCAGTGTTCATCTCAACAGAAAGTTGAGTACATCCAGATACCAGGGCCGATCAACGAAGAACAGAAGCAGTAAGATCACGCCTGTTATAACAGCAACGAGCATGAATCTCTTGAAAATAGCCAGGCTACCAATGATTAGACCAATTGTAAGCAAGTAGAAGCCCCAACCAAGTGAGGCGGATAAATGAGGAACCGCCACAGTTGGCAGTTCAGCCTGCTGGGCTGCTGAAAAAGGAGGGGCTTGAAAGGAAGGCAGAATACCAGCCTCTCCATTCCTTGGCATGTCAACGGTCCCAACAATGGACGAAAAGAACAGGAGTAACACCCATCCAACCGTGATCAGGAGATGTACAAAGGCCCGTGCGGTCTTGGCTACCTGTTTAGGAAGGCAACGAAGCTACTCGCCGTAGTAGGAATTATACTTATTCCGTCTGCAGTAAAAAGAATAATGATACTAGGAAGCAATTTAAAGTAGGGTGCCGCACTTGCGAATTGCCATCCACTAATGACATCGGTAAAAGCAGATATCCTCTGGCCATAGACGATGGCAGAACCACCAAGCGGTGTATAAGTGACAATGAGCAGAGGAAGAAACAAGCCTATGAAAGCAAGTATAGCTCCACCAATAGTCATCCCAAGATGATTGTTTTCGTCCTCGGGCATCTCTGAATCCTCCTGATACTGAATGCTCGCCATATTTCTCATCTCTGAGTACAAAGAGAGAAACAGGATGTTTCTATTAATAAGAAGAAAGCTGCTTATCGATTCATGTGATCGACTACAAATATAATCATAGCATATTTTATATATCATAAGTCTCCCAGGTCTCTTTCTCAAGCAGGGAAAGCAGGGAGATGCACTTCTCGCATAAGATACTCTTTTTTACCGAGGTCGTTCTTCCCAGGTTCGAGGCGTTTTTTTCCGCTGCACGTCAGGCAGAGAAGCAGGTGCTTCTACTCAATGATTTCCATCGGCTCGTTGGAGGAGAGCCAGTGCCTTATGCAATCAATATGATGAACTTGCTGATTCCCGCCTTAGCCCGCCGCCAAATTCAACTGATTGGCGTGTCCACTCTGGCTCCGTTTCGGCAATATATTGAGCGCAACGCAGCCATTGAGCGTCGAGTGCAACCAGTAGTTCTATGATCTGGTAACGGATAATACCCCAGATGTCTGTTGGCCCGTCTGAGACGTTGTGCGTAGTCTCTCAATGGGAGGAAAGATTGAATATCGTCTTGCTGGACAGACTACGTACGATGCAGACGAGGGGACGGGATTTGAGACATATCATAAATAGATTACCAGCCCTCGACTTCAAATAACTGATAGAGCAACTGCGTTGTAAAGACCAGCAGTAATTCCGGGGATAGCGTTTTTTCACCTGCTTGCTTGATCAGGTTTGCTACTGCCTGCGGATCGAAGAGGCCGGTTGTTTTCAACGCGTCTGCCGAGAGTACCTGTTGCAGTAAATCAGAGTCTGTGATGTGTAAGAGAGATGCAGTCGGTATGGCTAAGGGCAAGGCTCCCGATGGTTCATAGGTATCAGGCAGGGAGCGCTGTACTAACGCCGGCAGCAAGGTATCTTTTGTTGTGCCATCGTCCAATACTGCGGGCAGATGCGCCAGGATCTTCATCGTCGATGTACTGAGATAGGGGGAACGCACAGCCATACGTTCTTGTGTCGCTAGCTGTTGGATCGGCTGGACCAGGAGATCTGGCAGGCGTAAATGCAAATCGAGGTAGTGCCATGCCTGTTGTGGTGCGGAGAGCTTTTCCGCCTGTCTTGCTAGCTTGAGCGCGTGGAGCGTTTTCTCCCAGGGTTTTTCCTCTTGTAGCTGCTTTGCAACAGCGGGCGACCAGATACTCTGTGCGTGTTGACGCATCAATGTATGTCGATAGCGGTCTAATATGTCTTCTCCAGCCATCTCTGGGGTCTGTGATGGTTGTACCTGGTCGAGCAAAACGCGTGCTCCTAAGCCGCTGACGGCTACGCGCGCTCCGGTCTCTGAAGCTAGCGTGTGCAGGAGTTGATGCAGCGCGAGAGGGCGACTATCAACGCAGGGAGCTTCCAGTCCCGCCAATGTGGCCGTCCAAAATTCCGGTTGATCGACGCCTGTAATCGCCAGCAACGGACGTTCACAGGCGTCGGCGATCTGCTGTACCGTATGCCATTGTTTTGAGCGTGTGGAGCGCGTCGAACTGAGCGCCGCCACTGAGAATGGTGCCGTCGTATGTCGAGCCATCTGCAACGTTGACAACGCCGAGGATGGACTCCCACTGGTCAGCGCTACCAGGTTCTCGTGCGGTGGGAGTAGTCCCGCGCTGGTCTGATCGAGCAATGTAGAAAGCTGTTCCTGCGTATAGGTCTCCGGTGACGCAGCAGTAAATTGATAATCGGTGGCGTGGTTTACGACTGTTTTGGCATGTTGCCAGCGCAGAATTGAGCCAGCGGGTACGATCTGAATATCTTTGAACGCGGTCCAGGGAGCAGGAATGAAGCCGTAACGCCAGAGTGCATCGAGGGCAGCTAGATGCAAACGGCGAGGAACGCCAACGGCGAAGAGGGCCTTTATTTCGCTGGCGAAGAGCAAATTGCCCTGGGCAGGCCAGTCCTCGATGTAGTAGAGCGCGTGTTGTCCTGAGAGAGGACGCCGATACACGAGCGTACGCCGATCCGGTATCCAATCGAGCGCCGCAGGATCGTCATTTTGTTGCATTGCATACGCTGTATCTGAAAAAGCGACCAGGCCAGAGCCCGATTGTACGATACGAGCCGCCTCCCCACCATGTCGACCCAGCACCTCGCTCATCGCCATGATGGTTTGCTCGATAGTCTCTTGCGGAACCTGTTCGCCCGTAAGCCATCCTGCCAGTATAGGCATCGCGTTTTCCTATCGTCTTCTATCTTAGAGAACGTCTAAGAGCTTGCTATGTGCTACCGTTCGTCCCTCCAAAACGTACATTGGGGGTGCGAAAAATATACTACCATGTTTTCCTCCTCTGTGACCAGTAACTGGCACATTGCTACTATCTTTTTGAGAGCGAAAAAGCACTTGCATATAGTCGTTGGCGTCAACCTTCCCCAAACAGAATTGAGTCATCGAGTCCCATAAGGCTTGTCGCCCCCGTTCTTCTATGATAGTATGTAGATACATATGTGAAAATCATGCAACCAATTGATACTCCCATAATTCTCGGGAAGGCCATGAAAAAGCGAAAGAAGCGCACAAAAAAGGGCGAGCCGCAGACCATCACGAAGGCGGTCACGCATATTCGTCTGGAAGCGACCAATCCAGGGAAGTTGACCGCCCTGGATGCGCTTGCCGATGTGTACCTTTCGCTGACGCAGCAGTACGTCACGCTGTTTTGTACCGATGAGGTGCCCAATGGCTTTCGTGCTCCTTGTAGGTCTACTCCCCTCTCGGAGCGGTGGCATCGCGTGGCGATTCAGCAGGGCGCGGGCATCGCCAAATCGTGGCGGTCGAATCGGGCCAACGCCTATCAAGACTACCTCAACGCGGAGGCCCTGTATCAGGAACAACAGACAGACGGAACCCTCGAAGCAGGGGCAAAAGAACCTGAGTGGCGTGAGTGGAACGTTCCGACGTTGCGCCAACTCTGCATTCAAGCGAACGGCAATGTGGTCAAGCTAGAGGAAACCAAAGACAGCACCTTTGACTACTGGCTCAAGCTCTCGACGCTGGACAAAGGCACTCCACTCCTGATCCCAATAAAGCTCGCCGACTACCACAAAGAGCAGCTCACGGACCCCGAAACCAGCAAACGCCGCAAGATCAACAGCAGCGTGACGCTCAACAAACGAGAGGAGGTCTGGTGGTTGACCCTTTCTTACGATGAGACGGTAGCCGTTCAGACCAAACGAGATGCGCCTGTGATCGGCATCGACGTGGGGATAGCCAATTTCGTCACCACCTCCGATGGCAAAACGTATGGATCATTCCATGGGCATCTGAGGGAGCGCCAGAAGCGGGACCGCGAAAAACGGCGCAGGAAAGCCAAGCTCAGGACGTGCTTGGCAAAGAAAGGCACGCCGAAAGACAAGCTGCCTTCCACGTCCAGTGCGATGGGGCAACGGCTCACCCGTCATATCAGACAATCAATCAACCAAGCAGTCAACCATTGCTTTGAGGAGCACGAAGGCTGTCAGTTTGCGTATGAGCAGCTTTCGGTGGCCTCCATGCGCCACAAGGCACGTGCCATGAACGCGTATATGCGGGCTTCAAACCTCGGCCATATTCCAGACCAGATTGCCTGGAATGCGACAAAACGAGGAGTTACTGCAACAAAGGTCATGAGTGCCTATTCTTCTCAGGAGTGCTACATGTGCCACTCTGTGGATCGAAAAAACAGGCTGAACCAGAGGACGTTCCACTGTCAGGTTTGTCACCACACCATCCACGCCGACATGAACGCCTCTCAGAACCTTGCAGCCCGCCTGCATGATGACGAATTACGCACATGTCAGAACCGCCAGGAAATCAAAGCCTTGCTCCTCAAACGACATGAGCAATGGAAGCAGCATATCAGCTTGGTCGTAGTCCAAGCTCCCGTCCAGTTGGGTTTGTGGGCAAGCTCACAGGCTTCAACGGACGTAGGTTAAAGCAGAGCATGTGGGCATGAAATGGTTGTCCATATTTTTTGCAACTATATTTTAACTCAGTAGCTGTGTCTGCTAATGTTGCAGTCAGGGGACTGCTGGCAATGTATCATGGACAAAACTAGGAATCAATAGGAGTTTTTGATGATCGCTCTCCTCGTCGTACTCTTCGTTATTGCCCTGGTTATCACCTTTGTAGGATTGCTGCTTTCTTCCAGGACCATGCAGTCGCCGCCGCCACGCGATGTATCCTATGCCACGCGTAGTACCGGGGGGCGCCGGGTGTATGGAGCCAGAAATGTCCGCTTACAACGTCCTATGGCAGTCTATGAAGAGCCTCGTGTCACGGGTTGGGCCAGTATCGTTGCCTTGTTGAATGTGCGGGTGCTTTTTGCCGCTGGAGCTAAAAAACAAACTCCCTGGCTCGGCATTCTCTTCATCCTGGTGACGCTTTTCGTTATCTGTTGTATCTCGCTGCGAACGCTGTTCCCCAATGCTGGTGTGGTTGCTTATGTGTCCTGGCTAGGGACGTCGCAAACTTCGCAGGTGCCAGTGGCAGCAGCGGCACCTGCGATCAATTCTGCCGCCGAGTTATTGGCCACGCCATCAGGTGCTGCCAATGCGCTTGTGCGCATTGGCCAGTTGAACCAGGATCAGTATGCGTCGACAAGCGAATATAACACATGGGCTTATTCCACCTGCTCTGCCGCATCAATGACTGAAGTGATCAATGCCTATGGCCATCACTATCGTCTTACCGATATTTTAGCCGTCGAGTCTCGCATAGGTGAAATTACACCATCCGAAGGTCTCTTAGAGCCGACCGGCATTGCTCACACGGTCGCCAAATTTGGTTTTAAAACGATTACGCTCACCAACGATTCTCTCAATAACTTGATTGCTATTGCCAATCGTGGCTGGCCGGTTATTGTAAGCTTCCCGCCAGACCATTGGACCGGCGGACATATCCTGGTACTGCGTGGAGGCAATAGTAACAGCGTTGACCTGGCCGATTCGTCGAAGCTCAACATGACAGTGATGCCGCGTTCCACATTTACCTATTATTGGGAAGGCTTTGCGGTGGTGCCGCTTCCAGACAAATTCTGATAGCTATCCTCTTGTTGTAGTGAGATCTAGCTAGTTGCATAAGAGACGCAACTCCCCATCTTTGTGGATCTGAGGAGTTGCCTTGACCTAGACTTCCTCTGTCTCAGTTTTTGGCTCCGGTGGCACATAGATTTTGATGCGCCGGAAAGCCTCGGCATAGTGTATGTCCAGCCCTTTCTTTTCGCGGGCCTCTTTTGCCACGTCCGCTGCTCGTTCACGCAGGCGCTCGCCGATCTTCTCTCGATCATCCGGGTTAAATTGTGAGGCATGACATTGCAAGCCTCGTCCTTTTATGTCAATAGTTTCTGTGACATCAACATAGGTATTGGCTTGTCTGAAATTGGTGAGATAGACCTCGTGCACTCTATAGGGCTGTAAGTTCTCGGCCAGGAGTTCACGAAACGAGCGTGGATTCCCCGAGAATGGAAAGATCGCATCCAGCACAATGTTCCCGGTGGCACGATGGTCGGGATGGTTGAGATAGGCAGTCGCGCGTGGATTTTCATCCGGGTCATCTGGCGCGTAGATGTGCTGAGATGGGTCCTGGGTGATGATGACGCGTGGGCGGTACTGGCGAATGAGCCTGACAACAGCTCTGCGCGTCTCTTCGTTATTTGTCAGGTGCCCATCGGGAAAGCGTAGAAATTCGACAGCTTGCACGCCATAGACCTCGCAGGCCATACGCTGCTCTTGTTCGCGTAAAAGCATCAACTCTTTATCACTTTGGTCAGGTATCTCGCTGCCTTCGGCCCCGTTGGTCATAATGACCCAAACGATTTTCTTGCCTTGTTTGGCCCACAGTGCGCTGGTCGCGCCTGCTGCGAAATCGTTATCATCGGGATGTGCGCCAATGACCATTGCTTCAAAATCAGGCGTCGTCACCATCTCGACGACGCCTGAAGCCGTTCTGTCTCCCATTGAAAAAAAGACCTCTCGTGTACTATTGCTGATTATCTCACCATTCAGATACGTGGAGGAAACAAGCCTCACCCTGTTGCGTTCTGAATCTTCTCCATTGCAGAAGTTGTTTCAATAGTAAGATAGGTGCTATAGAGATGTCAAGCGTGACGGTGTTTCTGAGGTAATCACATGCTCAAAGGCCGCGATCACCTCCTCACTCTGAGGATGCCGAGAAAGCAGGCTATCTAATCCCACGGCACGTTCCTGGAGCCCTTGCTGCAACAGTGCCTGCTCCTGTGGAGTATGCCCGAGTAGTTGGGCCAGGATGGTTGTTTCCCAGTGTAGCAAGACACCAGCCTGTAAAAGGCTACCGGCGCGTCGGCGGATCATGTCAAGTCCCACCACTTTCCGTTGTCCGGCTACGACCTCGTAGGCCGAAAGCGAACCATAGCAGGCACGGTTCATCAGCAACTCGTACTCGCTGGTGGCTGGCTGTTTGCGTAACGTGCGTTGTGCATAGGCTTCAGCCGGTGACACTGTACGCGTTTGTACGCCCAATTGTCGCAGCGCTTTTACCCATGCCTCACCGAACCAGCGATATGCTTCTACGATGTCAGGCAAGACCAGTGGATGGTCTGAGGGTAATACAACGTCCAGACTCAACAGGGATGGTCCCACCAGTACGGCTGTTCCACCTGCTCGCCTATGATAAATGGGGAACGTTGGTGCTGCCGGGTTTAGTACACTGGGTTTTTGCGAGAAACCCAGTACAAGTCCCGTTGGTTCTGCTATGGACCAGTAGAGGATGGGCGGGTCGCCGGGCTGGACGTTACTCAGCAGGGCTGCGCTCTGTTCAATATGCTGCCGCTGATCAGCGATGGTCAGCGGATACATGCACCAGTCATCCATGGTTTTCTGCTTGCAATGTATCTCTTAAACGCTTGTGCTTTTCGATGCGTGCAAGAAGTGTGGTTCTCATTGTCTGTAGTGCAGTTATTTTTTGCTCAACAAGCTGAATTTGTTCCTGTAACAATGCATCAGTGCGATCTAACTGGACGATTTTGGCGCGTGCCTCGGTCTCCTGCTGATAGGCCAGCTTAATCTGACCGCGTTCTTCGTCGGCGCTGAGAAATTTACGGATATCATTTAAGGAAAACCCTAGAAGATCTCGCAGCTCTTTGATGCGTTTGAGATGTTGGATATCGTCGTCTGTGTAGCGCCGGTAGTTGCCTTCTGTACGCTCAGCCGGTGAAAGCAAGCCCACCTCTTCATAATAACGTAATGTGCGCTTGGTCATACCTACCTGCATTGCGACCTGCTCTATTGTATAATAAGATTGTGTATCTAGCGTGCTAACATTCTCTGGTAGCTCATTCGTTGCAGTCATTGTGGGTTGCCCCCTCACAAAATTAGCCCACGTGCTCTGTCTTTCTATGTATATGCACGGGTTGCTCTGGCTATAGCCCTTATTTCCGTTTCGTGTTTGTGTGAGTAGACGCCATAGCGTCATATCTCTCCACACTATAGCATAAGGTTAACGCGAACGTCAATGTTGTGAGGAAAAGGGACACGCACGCTTAAACCAGGAGCAATTGTGGTAGAATAATAAACGTGTGCAAGAAAGACCCTCGAAAATAGTACTTATCGTAACCAGATCATCATTGATTTTTTTGATGCAAGGACTTGTTAATATGCATGATACTCTATCTTCTCTGGTAGAGAGGGCTTTAGTGGGTAATCCACGCCCGTTAGAGTTCTACCTCCGTGAGCACAGTCGCCTACCGGGGTCACGTGCAAATCTTGATTTGGCAAACGACGTAGGTGCTCTTCTCGCTGCCGCTATTGCCAGGTATCCTGATAGCGTGCATTCGCTGATCAATTATTTTGCCAACGGTAATCGTAAGTCGGTTACGAGCAACACTCCCGCAGAGTTTGTGATGCTGTGTGGGGTGATTGCATCTGGTGCCTGTGCTGCTGTGCAACCAGAATGGCGTGAGGAGACCTTTGATTTACTCTGCCATTATGCTACGAGTCCGTACTGGCGTGTGCGTGAGAGTGTGACGGCGGCTTATCAGCACTTGCTTACAGCCGATCCTCAGGTGACGGTTTCTCATTTGATGGGTTTGGCTAAAGGGAAGGACTATTTACAACAGCGCGCCGCTATCACCGTCTTATCTGAGCCGCAATTTCTTTACAATTCCCCACTGGTAGCTGATGCACTGGAGATACAGCGTATTGTTTTAGAGCATTTGCACGCTGTGCCGCGAGAAGAACGGAAGAATGAACATTTCCGTGTGCTGAAGCGCGCGCTGGGCTACACACTTAGCGTGATTACCGCTGCGGCTCCTGAGCAAGGCTTCGCCTTGATGCGCGAATGTGCAGCCTGGAATGATGCTGATATTACGTGGATCTTGCGCGAGAATTTGAAAAAGAAGCGCCTGGCGGGATTTGGACAAACTGCCGCTGTCTCCAAGCTCTTGCCCAGCATCTGATTTTTCATGCATAACCAGAAAGCAAAAGACGTTATGCTCTCGCTATAGACCCCGGAACGTGGTAAACTACAGACTTACTGTGCTACGAACTGGTTGGTAGTGTGCTTGGAGAGTGTCGTAGCAGGTATTGTTGGTGCTGGTTGTGAAGACAGCAACGCGCTCTGTCCTGCTATTGGGAAATTGTGATAGTGTGCGGTGGAAACGATAGATTGTAAACAGAAATATATGAATGTATGTCGCAGCTTTTTTATGCTATGACCATGCCAGGTCTGGAGACGCTGGCTTTCAGCGAGATACGCTCCGTGTTACCGGATGCGGAATTAGTCAAATTTGCGCGAGGTATTGCGCATTTCCGTACGTCGACCGCACCTACTGAGCTACTCGATCTGCGTACTGTTGAGGATGTCTTTTTCACGCTGGCTCATTTGCCGAGTCTCAGGCGGGGACCTGATGCTTTGCGTGTCTTGCATAGCGTTACCTTGCAAGCGGATATAAAAAGCGCCTTAAGCGTCTGGCAGCGTACCCACTATGGCAAGCCGCCCAGGACGTGGCGTGTGGTAAGTCAGATGTCAGGCTCCTATGATTTTCGGCGCAATGATGCCGGTCAGACCATTGCTAGTGCGTTACGCCGTATCTTGCCGCCGCGTCTACGCCAGGTTGAAGACGATGCGGATCTTGAAGTCTGGCTCTGGCTCGGCGGCAATGATGTATTCATCGGCGTGCGACTGAGCGATGCCAGCATGCGTCATCGTAGTTATAAACGGGAACATCTGCCGGCCTCGCTCCGTCCGACGGTGGCCGCGGCTATGAACTGGCTGGCGCGACCGACTGCACAGGATATTGTGTTAGATCCGCTCTGTGGTGTGGGCACACTGGTCATCGAGCGCGCCCTATTAGCTCCACTGGATAGAGCTATCGCTGGAGATAGACACGAGGAGGCCGTGAATATGGCACGGCGCAATGCTCGTGCTGCTGATGTGATGGCAACCTGGCATGTTTGGGATGCTCGCGCGTTACCTCTAGATGACGCGAGCGTCACGCGTATCATCACCAATCTGCCTTTTGGCAAACAGATCGGTACACGTGAAGAGAATGCGGATCTTTACAGCGCGCTCCTGCAAGAGTTTGGCCGTGTGCTGACTGCTGATGGACTTATGGTCACGCTGACTAGCGAGGATCGGCTCTGGGACATGATTTTGCGCGATCATGGCTGGCGGGTGTTGAAAAAAGTTGTCTTTGTGGTACTTGGTCAGCCGGCCAGCATCTTTGTAAGCGAACGGGCGTAGCTCTATTTCTGTATTGCCGACGGTACCTCTAATTCGTTTTGAGCCTTGATCTCCATGGCCAATGGCTCTGGAGAAGAGGTTGTGGGCCGGAAGACCAGTTTCTTTGAGATAAAGAAATTATAGCCAAAGGCGACAATGATGCCGGTTGGGTTGGCAATATATTGGTTGACACGAAATCCATAGACGAGCACCAGGCCGACGATAAATGAGAGCAGTAGGGCTGAAAGGCTGGTCAATTGTGCCTTCGCGGCTCGTTGTATCCAGTGCCGCCAGCCCTGGATTTTCTGCTCGTGGTAGGTAAAGAGCTGATTGAGCACGAAATTGACCGTGGTACTGACCTCAAAGGCGCAGGCCGAATCCAGCGCATAGTGCAGATCAGTCTGCCCTACAAAAGGCAGATTGAAGGTGAGAGCGAGACTGCTCAAGAGATAGGTGAAAACGAAGAGTGCCAGTTCATTGACTGGAATGCCAATGCCGCCGACCAATCCATAGCGGATAACGCGTATATTTAATAGTCGCTTTCCCAGAGAATTTAGCTTTAGCAAAAGATTCATAACGTTATTGCGCTCCTCTATACTCACGATTTCGGGTATAGCCTATTGCGTCCATCCTACCATGTCAGTAGTGTTGGTGCAAGAAATTCCCCATTTTGTCAGGGGTCTATGGCCAGTGCAATGCCAGCAAATGCGGAATAAAGACAAATGAACCGATGATAATCGCCAATAGAGCATTGAGTAAGACAGCACCTGCCGCCACATCTTTGGCTATTTTAGCCAGAGGATGATACGTGGGTGATGCCAGATCGACACACAGTTCAAGCACCGTATTAAACATCTCTGCGCTAAAAACGCCCGTAATTGCCACGAACAGCAGTGCAAATTCAAGGGCCGAGATATGCAACCAGATGCCCAACAGGATGGCTAGCAGAGCTGCCACTAGATGAACGCGCACATTGCGTTGGGTGCGTAGCGCGTACCATAGACCGCTGAAGGCATAGCCGAAGCCTGCCACAAACCTCTTCCACGCGCTTTTCTGTGAATGCTTTGGTAATGGCTGTACTGGTTGAAGAGAGGGATGGTTCATCGTGCTCACACTTTATGTCCGCCTGCTTGTAATACGGAGTGTTGAATACGTACCATGGCCTCGTAGCCTGCTTCGGTCTGATCATCATAGCCGACGAGATGTAAGACGCCATGCGAGAGCAAATAAAGTAGCTCTGTGGGCGTATCATGTCCAGCTTCGGTTGCCTGTTGCACGAGAGTTGGCCAGGACATAACAATATCGCCCAGGTTTGTGGTTGCGTCTGGTGGGTTGACGAAGGGCGGTATGGCTTGTTGCTCTGCGTCTGTTGCCGGCTGTGGCGCCCACAGCTGATCGGCTGGAGCTTGCGCCAGTGGCTGCTCAAGTAAAGGAAATGAGAGCACATCAGTGGCTTTATTCTGCTCTCGGTACTGTTTATTCATATCACGGATACCGTCGTCATCGGTAATCAGCAATGTCAGCATGGTCGGCTGATGGATATTTACTGCCTCCAATGTGCGCACCACAGTGCCATCCAGATCAACGGAGGAGAGTTGTTGTTCGATCTGGGTATTGAGCTGATTATCGCTCAGGTTTACGTATAGTTCTATTAAAGTATGCTCGTGCATAAAAATACCCCTCAGCAGTCCACTATATTTCTCTCGATGAAGGTACAATCATGAAAAAATAAAATGAAATTGTCTTGCATTTATTCCTCATTTATCGAGGTCATTGTATCAAATAGCGTCTCAGAAAGCGTTCGCTCTCTGCTCTTCCCAGGCCCACGCTCGGGAACAACCAGGGAACACTTGTATCCCACAACGCTTCGTGAGCAGTTATGGCCCTGTGTGAGGTAAAAGCGTCCCCAGATATCCGGCTACCTTATCTTAACTTCTGCGTGCTGTCTTACGCCGTCTTGCTGCTTCTTTCCGCTTCCTTTTGACGCTAGGTTTCTCGTAATGCTCACGGCGACGTGCCTCGGCGAGGATGCCATCCTGCTGAATCTTACGATTGAAGCGTTTTAAGGCTATTTCAAACGATTCGTTGTCGCTTATCATGACTTTCGACACCAGAATCCCCCCTCTCGTGGCCTAGTTTCGAGGCAGGTAAGACGGACATGGTTATGCATCCTCCCTACTTCGTGGACCTGCGGAAAAATTATAGTGTAGTACTCCCATCGTGTCAAGATGCTATGTCATGATCTTTGTTTCCCGTTTTTTCAGCTAAAAGCGAGCAGCAAGGCGCTGAAACCACTGCTCAAAAGGCATAAAGCAGGCGAGCAAGATAGCTGCTTTATGCTCGATCAAGAGATCCTTCACCCGCGTGTATGCCGCTTTTCTGTTCTGCTACTCTATCCAGGCGTATGAGTAACACAATAAGTAACGCGAAGAGGCTGGTCATGCTGTGGACATACAAATTGTCCACCAGATTATGTACGCACACGGAGAGTAGTGAGGCTAACAGACCTAGTGCCAGTGCTCTATCATTGATCAGCATACTCAAACGTTGCAAATTCCTGCTTGTTTCCAGTGTTGTACGAGCGAGCTGAGGTTTCGCGAGCTGTAAGATGGCCTGTCGGTAGCGCTGGTGAATGTTGCGGTATGTTTGACTACCTGCGACAAAAATGGCTGTCAGGAATAGTAAGAAGGCTACTAAGCCAAATATACCAGCTTCTGCGGCAATATTGATGTAGTAATTATGCGCGTGTCCTAAAGGATTGGTATAGACTCCCGGGGGAGCATACTGCGCATAGGCATATGCGTAGTTGCCGATGCCCACGCCAATGAGTGGATGGCTCAGAAACTCCCCAATGCCGGCGATCCAATGTGCTAGACGTTCAGCGTTTGCGCCGCTAGATGGGAGCGGATGCGTGAAGGAAATACCTACCAGACCAGCTTTTGTCAGCAGTGGTTGCATCAAGCTGGCTGGAAGCTGTCCGGTGAGAGCAACAGTAATGATGACTAAGAGTGCGATCAGACAAACGCCTATCCATGGGCGCAAGCGTGGAAATCCTACGGCGAGGAGAAATAAAGTCGCGGCACCAAAGGCTAGCCAACCGCCTTTTGATTGGGTGAAAAACTCTACGCCTGCCAGCAATACCGTCGCCATGCCAGCAAGCAGACGGGGACCCCAGTTTCGTCCCAATAACGTCACGGCGAGGGTGATCAGCAGTGCCATATTGATGTATCCGGCGAATGGATTTGGCTGATCCATCGTCCCATAGACGCGCAAACTGGCATCACGTATGAACGAGGCTGGTCCGATATCCAGGAACTCCTGAGCGTATCCCAGAAACGCCTGTGACACTGCCGCGAGGCAGATCACCACCACCAATGTCCAGACCTGGCGTCGTGTGCGTATATACTGTGCTGCCAGCAAAATGAGCACGAGCAGCTCAGACCATTTGACGATCTGTTCCACACTGGCCACGATGCTAAATGCTGCTAACGTCGAAATGAGCATACTGAGCAAGAGCAAGGCGGTAGCGCAAGCGAGATAGCGTGGAACATTGGCTGACTCTCGATCAAGGGGACCGCCGTTTCTCGTGCCTGCGCGTTGGCGGAGCGTGAAACTCAGGAGCCAGCTTACTGCCAGCAAGCCAACCAGTATATCGGCGTCGTATCCTTTCGGGCTGAGTCCGCTGTTGGTATCCAGTGATCCCCAGGGTATAGCGATGGGTAGCAAGTAGAGCGCCATACGTGGACGCAGGAGAACCAGGATGACGACAAGCATATACAGCGGCAAGCGTATGTTCAGATACTGTGTATCGCTGATGGCGAGCAGACAAAAAAGCGCCAGCAGTGCTCCAACTAGGCCAACTATATTTGCGCCAGTCGCCTGATCTCGTATGCTTTGCTCTATGCGTTTGAATAGTGTTGTGTGAGTAACAACGTCAATATCGTCAATATGTGCATTATACATGTCTCATCGCTTGCCCCTGGCCTGGGCCTTTCACAGCTCAGATAATAAAAATATGTTTGTGATTTTGTCAATGGCGTTTTTTTACGGGGTCTCCATCCTCCCGGGGGAAATGTTGGGAAACGGGGTAGGGGCGTCACTTTGCGACCACCTCGGGGCGCACGCAAGGTGACGCCCCTACCCGAGCGATTGCAAAGGCCACGAACGCTCCCACCATCTCCGCAAGCCCGTCCCTTTCTACGGGACAGGGTTCCTGACTTATCTGCTAGACGGTAGAGAGCTGAGCGATACGTTTACCAAACCACTCAATCGTTTTGCGTAATCCGTCTTCCATGCTCACTTTGCGCTGCCATCCCAGTACTTGTTGTGCCTTGTTCGCATTTGCTCGTCGGCGTTCTGGATCATCCACGCGGCTGCTCTCGAAGACGATCTGTGATGAAGAATTACAGAGTTGAATAATCATGTGTGCGTATTCTAATACCGTATGTTCTTCGGAGCTTCCCAGGTTAAATACCTCACCGGTGGTATGTGGCTGAAACATGGCCAGCACTAAACCTTCCACCAGGTCACTGACGTAAGTGATGCTACGGGTCTTTTGACCATCGCCGTAGATCGTCAGGGGTTCATTTTTCAGCGCTTGCGTAATAAAATTAGGGATCATACGTCCGTCGTCGAGCTGGCTATTGGGTCCATAGGTATTAAAAATACGAACGATACGTATATTTTGCTGATATTGTCGATAGTATTCCATTGTGAGTGTCTCGCCGAGCCGTTTACTCTCATCGTAGCAGGCACGTGGACCAATGGGATTAACATTGCCCCAATAATCTTCTTTTTGCGGATGGATCAACGGATCGCCATAGATTTCTGAGGTAGAAGAGACCAGAAAGCGCGCGTTCTGCTGACGGGCTGCTTCCAGCATCCGGTAGGTGCCCAGGCTATTCACCAGAATCGTCTCGATAGGGTGTTCCATATAGCCCACAGGGCTGGCCGGACTGGCAAGATGAAAGATAGCTTCGGCCTCGAAAGTAAATGGCTGTGTGACATCCTGTTCTAAAAAGCTGAAGCCTGGATGATTGAGAAGTGGTGCAATATTTTCTTTTGAGCCGGTTACAAAATTGTCAATGCACAGGACGCTATGTCCTTCTGCGAGTAAACGTGCGCACAAATTGGAGCCAATAAAACCTGCTCCTCCGGTAACAACTATTTTCAAAACATGGACCTCCAGGAATAAAGGATATCTGAATCGATAGTATTCTTTGTCGTACCTGAAAGGGTAGACGAATTGGGTGCTTGTCGGTAACGATATAGCACGGTTAGGGATAGCGGCCCCAGACCGTTCCTCTCTCTTGTTATTGTAAACGCTGTGGCGAGTGCCTCTCCACTTTTCCTCTTTTGTGGAACAACTGCTTGCTGACAATGCTTCAGCGTCTAACAAGATTACGCCTGAAAGCATGCATTGGTCACAAAGGTGATATCTTTATATGCGCTCTGCTGCTATTTTTGCCTGTCGACGCTTCCAGCGCTGATAGAGTAGTTCGTCCCCCCAGCTAAGGAAGCCGCTGGTGGTGAGGCCATGGACGATAATGACGGCTAGCAGTGACCGTGGACCAGGTTGCAGGAGATAGACCAGACTAAAGACGACTCCAGCCAGTCCAACTCCACCTACGCTACGCCAATTCCATTTCCCAAGGCGGTGATAGAGCGTATAGGCTATAGTGCTGACCAGCCAGCCCCAGCCGAGCCAGCCGGTCCACTGTGTGACGGCAGCTAACAGCAAGCCACGAAAAAATAACTCTTCAACGGGCGCATTGATGAACAGATAAAACAGACTTTGCACGAGTTGATCAGTCGGTGTGGGGCGGCGGAACCAGGGTCCGACGATATACATGCGGTAGGCTGCGGCGAAGGCGGTCATGGCAATTCCCACGCCCACGCCCAGCAAGACCTGCTGTGGTACGTGAGGCAGCGTCAATCCTAGAAATGATAAGGGGAGGTGAAAGACGGCAATATACAGAAATGGCACAAGTCCCATGGGAATAATCCGCATTAAAGTGTCGCGCCACATCCAGCGCCAGGTATCAGCTACGGTTGAGCGCACGAGTTCAGGAGATTTAACGGATGCCACGAGCTTACCTCTTCTCGGTAAAAAAACATCTTTTGTCTGCGTTAACGCCATCGATTACTCATACTTTCCACTTGTAATGTTAAGAGGGTGTTAAGTATGAAGTGTAACCAATAAGCGTCCGTTTGTCCAGTAGTTGTCTTTAGGCATTCGTCCTATCAAACGGTTTCTATTGTAATTGTTTCAATCCCTCTTCCGCCTCCTCATGTGAAAAATTCCCTGCCTGCAGATCGGCGGCACTTTTGGCGAGCAAGCGTGTATAAAAAGCGCGTCCCTGTGCAAGCAACTTGCTATCGTGGGGAGATGCCTCAAGCAATTCAAAGAGCGTATCCTCGGTCCTGGCATACTGTCCAACATGCTCATAATACGGAAGCAACTGCTGTTTTACATAATTAGGCAGCTCATAGTCTGTGAGCTTTTTGAGTAATTCCTGCGCTTCAATATAAAAATGTGAGTCGCTGTCCGCCGGTTCCTGGTGCAGGACGGCAAGGAACAGATACAAGGACTTGAGGTAGCGATAATAGCTTTCTTTCGTATTACCCTGCTCTTCGTAGATCTCTCCTTCAGCTTTCAGCATCGTAGCGATCCATAGGCTCGCGTCAACGTTCAGAGGACCCAGCGGTGAGAGCATCTTGACGAGTACATCCTCTGCGAGGGAGTTAATAAAGCGGGACGTCAGCCCTACCGTTTTAAGCAGGAGATCATCAATATAGATGAGGGCCTCATCATATTTACTGGACTGTCTCAGGTGGAGTAACACGGCTAGCTCTCTGCCAAATTGCTCAGCCAGGCGCAAAAGGTAGTCTTTATTAATCATGCGTGCCCTCTTCCGATCTTTTGTGATGCCAGGCACTCTTCCGTAGAGTGCCTGGCATCGTTGATGTTTTGGTTTTAGTCCAGGCGCGTGATAGCCTCTGCAATACGTCGCAGGCAGACTTCGCGGCCAAGCACTTCCATCATCTCTGGGAGCGGTGGTGTCGCGGTTCGTCCGCTGACAGCCGTGCGTACTGAGCCGAACAATTGCCCTACTTTCAGGTCGAGCTTCGTGGCTAATGCGCGCATAGAAAGCTCCATGGGCGTATGTTCCCATTGCTCCAGTCCTGCCAACAGCTCGTAGGCAGCTTGCAAGGCATCACGCGTGCGTGGAGCGTCCATGCCTTTTTGGATCAGTATTGCCAGCTCGTATGTGACATCCTTTTCAAAGAAGAAAGAGACCACATGTGCAGCTTCACCTAAGGTTTTCAGGCGCTCATGCTCAAGGCTGAGTACACGCGTTGTATACATAATATCGAGTGGACGTTGCACGCTATCGGGTAGGCCGCCCTCCGTCTCTGGGCGTTCCATGTAAGGAAGGGAGCGCTGTACGAGTTCCTCTAATGGGAGCTGGCGAATGTAAAAGCCATTCATCCACAGCAGTTTATCTGGATCGTAGATGCCGCCCGAGACGCTAACACGCTCCAGCGTAAATGCGCGGATCAACTCCTCTTTGCTGAAGATTTCGGTCTTATCGTCATAGGACCAGCCGAGCAAGGACAGGAAGTTAAAGACTGCTTCGGGCAAAAAGCCCTGTTTCTGGAAGTCGGACCAGGAGGGAGCATTTTTCCGTTTGCTCAATTTCTTTTTATCTTTGCCCAACACGGATGGTACGTGGTAGAACAATGGCGCTTCCCAGCCCAGTGCCTGGTAGATCTGGATATGCCGTGGCGCGCTAGAGATCCATTCTTCGCCGCGCAATACATGGGTGATACCCATCAGATGGTCATCGACCAGGTGTGCGAGGTGATATGGTGCCAGTCCGTTTGCTTTGAGGATAATAAAGTCGTCCAGGTCACTGTTTTTGAAGACCATAGCGCCATGCAGCTGGTCGTGGACCGTGGTCTCACCGTCCAGAGGCATGGCGAAGCGCACCGTCCAGGACTTGCCCTCTGCCTCCAGTGTCTCACGCTCAGCGGGACTCAAGTAGCGGCAGTGACGGTCATAGCGCGGGGGCAGCTTTTGTGCCTCCTGTGCCTTACGCATCTCCTCAAGACGCTCTTTTGTACAGTAACAGTGGTACGCGTGTCCAGATGCTATTAACTGGTTCGCGTAGTGCTGATAGAGGGCCATGCGTTGTGTTTGATAATAAGGGCCATAAGGGCCACCGATGACGGGGCCTTCATCAAAATCCATGCCCAACCACTGGAGTCCCTGCATGAAATCATCAACTGCGCCTTCGACCGTACGCTCGGTATCGGTATCTTCTATGCGCAGGATAAACTGTCCTCCGCTATGCCGTGCGAAGAGCCAGCTAAACAGAGCGGTACGGAAGCCGCCGATGTGCTGAAAACCAGTTGGACTCGGCGCGTAACGCAGCCGGGGAGCTTGTTGCCCTGCTAGCGTGGCCTGCTCTAATGAATGATTATCGATCTGTGTCATCGATCAAAAATTTCTCCTTCAGCTTCTTTCCTACATTACCGATATATTGTAACATAGCATCCTTCTCCTGGATAGTTCATAACGCTAAGCGCTAGATTGCATTTTTTTCGGCTATTTCTTACCGCTGTTTTTGTAATAACCAGGCTTTTCCGTCTATAATTACAACACCGCCATGGGTGTAACGTACATATATAGCGGATATAGTGGAGTAATATATTCTCTATAAGTACCACGGTGAGATAGTACGCTTTGAAAATAGCACTAGACTATCTCGTGATAATGGCAGAAGGAAAGAACGAGGCGTCATACGATATATCGCGTGAAGACGTAGTATATAAGTTGGAAGCCTGTTTCATATGTCGTCTATAGACACTTCTATACTTTTTCAGGGAGTGCAAATATGGGTAAGGTCCTCCAAAATCGCCGGGCTGAAGAGATCGATGATCACGATCAACCTACGGAGCCAATGCCTCGTTTTGTCATACCATCATATCCACTGGCAGGCGTGAATGGCTATTACACTCCCGAGCAGACGATACCTGTTTCTCAGTCGTATGCTCAACCTGGGGGGCAGTATGCGCCCGGATTTGTGCCGGCTCCATATCAGGGACAATATATGCCAGGTTTCGCACCTGTAGCATCTGTGCAACCGGGAGCATATCCGCCGCAGGCTGGAAATTACCCGTATCTGCCGCAAAATCCTGCTTACCCTGCTCAACCTGCATCATCTGAAAAAGTGCAACGCAAACAGCGGTATAGCCCTATTCCAGCGCTGGTTGGCATGGGATTTGTCCTGTTGCAACTGCTCTTGCTGACACGCATTGCTGTACGGCTGGTAAACCTCTCAGCGGCTCTTCCGTGGGTAAGTGTGCTGTACGCGTTGACCACGGTGTTTGTCATGCCTTTCCAGGCTCTGTTGCAACAATTTTCTCTGACATTTCCAGCCAACGTAGAGGTCTATACATTGTTGGCAGTCCTTGCTTACGGTTTACTTTCGCGTTTGCTCGTGCGCAGCTTAAGACTCTGTTTGCATACACGCTAACGGTGGCTTCAGCCACATAACCCAGAAGTGGACGTTAGTGGGTTAGTCTTTGCCGAAACTCGTCTAATACATCCAGGCTATTAATGAAGTCGCGGTATGCATCCAGGTTATCTTCACCCTCTTCGCCCTCGCCTTCGTGTTCAAGCGCAGCTTTTGCGGTTGGGTGGGATGTTTCATCGTTTTGTTCCAGGGCAACACCAGCGCGTTCCAACACACTTTCTTCAACGTAGATTGGTGTCTTGGAGCGTACTGCAAGCGCTATCGCGTCACTGGGGCGTGAGTCGATTTCAACATGTCTTCCCGCCACATCGAGGACGATGCGTGCATAATAGATATCGTCGATCAGATCCGAGATGACGATACTCTCTATTTTGGCACCCAGCTCTGTAATCACATTCTTGAGCAGATCATGGGTAAGTGGTCTTGGTGAAGTCGTTCCTTGAAGTTCGACGGCAATGGCATATGCCTCTGCATTCGCTATCCAGATAAAGAGATAGCGCTCTTGCTTCGTAGCTTTCAAGATGACCACTCTGTGCTGCGTAGCCAGGTTTATGCGCACGCTCTCAACTGTCATCTCTACCATAGTTCTTCTGACTCTCTCTCTTTCGCGCGGCTCCGTCGAATACTGATGCCTCTATTGTACACCTATCAAAGCGTTGGGCGCAAATTATAGCGATCTTGTTTGCAGACACGCTCTTTCTGCAATGGCGTTCCAGCAACCTACAGGGTTCACTATGCGCACGACCTACGTAGTTTTGGGCTGCCCTATTTTTAGATGACTTTTTCTTTCATCCTCTCTAGGGAGTATAACAAACCGTGTCTTCACTGCCAAGTCCTTTTCTTGTCTGGCATAGGAAAATTTTTTCGGAAAATACGTTCCAGAAAAGACTTGTATTGCCCGTGCTGTTGTGGTATTATTCTCTGGAATGGTCGTTCTAGTTTTGGTGGCAGTGGGGATGTCACGCACGTGTGTTTAGAAAGGCAGGAGACCGTATTATGTCACTGGAACAAGCCAGCGAAATACAGCGCCGCATGTATGATTTCATTGTCGCGTATATGAAATTAGAAGGCATGCCGCCAACCAATCGAGAGATTGGCCGCGAGATGAATATAGCCAGCACGGGCCATGTGGACTATCATCTCACGATGTTAGAAAAGAAGGGTTTAATTTCTCGTCAACCGAAGAAGAGTCGTGGTATCAAGCTCACGAAGCAAACACAGGGTGTGCCCGTCATGGGCTATATCGCAGCCGGTGAGCCACTGGACATTTTCTCTGATGCGACCGAGTCGATTGAGGTCAGCCATAATCTTGCTGACGCTGATAGCTCTTATGCACTGGTTGTCCGTGGTCGCTCAATGATCGAGGATCATATCTGTGATGGCGATTATGTGGTGGTCAAACCGCAATCGACCTGTCAGAATGGCGATATTGTGGTTGCCGTGCACATGCAGGAAGGGGTCAGTGGCAGCGCGACATTGAAGCGCTTCTTCCAGGAGAAAGAGCATGATCGTGTGCGTTTGCAGCCCTCTAACTCTGAACTGGACCCAATTCTGATTCCCAAAAGCGTCTGGGATCGCGAATGGCGTGTGCAAGGCAAGGTTGTGGCCATTTTCCGCCAGTGTGGTACAGCTGCCTGATCTACTGAGCCTTTCTTCTGTGTTGTCGAGTGCTAGATCGACGATCTCTGTTGATGGGCAGTCAGGCGATAGAGCGTTGCTCTTGCAGGTGCTTGCTGCATACCTTTATGCTATGTGCGTCTGCTTGCTTGTTGCCCCCTGGGACGTTTTGTGTCTGCTGGTATTGGCTTGTCTGCCTGTCTTTGCTACTTCCTCCTCTTGTACTCTTTCCAGAAGTTTGCTATACTTGTGATAGAAATCCATGGCACATTTTTGTCATTGTTGAGTTTTGCCCTGTTGCGCAAATTCAGACTCAGAAAGGAAGCACGGCTTTGATGAAGGCTGTTGCTGCAGCGTTGGTCGTTATTGCGGGTGCCGCAATTGTTCTTTGGTATGGTAACACACTGAATTCCTGGGTGCTTGGTGGGTTAATAGGCGGATTAGCGGCTTTACTTCTCAGCATTCCGATATCTCTGACTCTTTTCTCCTTCCTCTCACGGCGTCATGATGAACGCTTCCATGCCGAGCTGCAAGATCAAGATGAGCTTGCTCTGGCCCGCTTTCATGCCGCTCCTGCTTTCCCAGAGCGTTATGTGCAGGAGGTCTATGAGGAGGAGTACGCGTACTCTGATGAAGAAGAGTGGGATGAAGAGGAAGAGCGCTACCGTCGGCATCTGGAGCAGCGTTATCTACCCGAGCCGCCCGCTTCACGTTTACCAGCGGCTGATCGCGAGTCATTGGCGCGCAGATTGCCTGCCCCTCAATCACCCCCATCTTCGCGCAGTGCCTATGCACCGTCACCTGCGTCCCAGTCCGCGCAGCGGGCGGCACGTAATAAGGATGTTTCAAGACGACGAGCGGCCCCTCAGCCTGCTCCACGGGGACAGGCCCCTGGTGTTCCAGGCTCTCAGGTAGGTTCGCGCAGTCAATATCAATCTCAGGCGCTGCGTGCCGCGCGTCGTGAAGCTGCTCAGCAGTACGATAACAACGATGAATATGCAGAGCCGCCAACAACGGTTTCCAGACGTCAAGCGTCAATGCGTCCCAGTCGGCACTATGCTGATGAGTACTTTGAAGAGCAGCCGCCAGCCACGACTGCCAGGCGTCTCCCGCCAACCCGTGCCAGTCAGCCATTCATCGATGAGGACGCACTCGCTTCCCACCAGTCGCCTGAGTCGACACGGGCTCGCTATCCGCGTCGTCCGCGTCGTAATCTGGATATGCAGCCGCCACAGAATAGTCGACGTCGTTCTTCTGCGCCGTTAGATGACGAAAGTACTACTGAGCGCTATGAGCAAGCGGCTGATCCACAAACCGATTACCTGGATCTGGATGTGGCGACGGAAGATCTCCGCAGGCCGTTGCAGCGGCGCGCTCCTTATATGTATGATAACGATGAGTTGCGTCAGGAACTGGCTCAACACATGGATGCTCCCGTGACTCGTCGTTCTTCGCGCTATCTGAATAGGCCGTATGATGACGAATAGATGGGACTAAACGCATTTTTGTGCTCCTGGTTCTAGCCTCTTTGCAGAAAGTATGCTAGTATGATGCAAAAGCACTGGTTTGCGAAGGAGGCTCATTCGTGTTATCACACTTGACCGATACATTAATAACACTGATAACTAATTTCTATGTTCAGACTGGATTGTTGGGCATTGTAGTGGCAATGGCTGTTGAAAGTTGCTGTATTCCATTACCTAGTGAAATTGTTATGCCAATTGCGGGCATTTTGCTGGCCGATAACAAGCTGTTGCCTGGTACAGGTCCTGTGCTTGGGATACTGCTTGTGGCGCTAGCTGGCTCTGTTGGTTCTATTCTTGGCTCAGCCGTGGCCTATGGAATAGGCTATCTGGGTGGTCGTCCACTTATGTTAAAGTATGGGCGCTATGTCTTGATTTCTCAGCATGATGCAGACCTGGCTGATCGTTTCTTTCAACGTTGGGGGGGAGCTACAGCCTTCTTCTCGCGTATGCTCCCGGTGGTGAGAACATATATCTCTTTGCCAGCCGGCATGACCAAAATGTCCTTTGGCAAATTCACTTTGTATTCATTTCTAGGTTCACTGCCCTGGTGTATTCTGCTGGCCTATGTTGGCACTATCGTGGGTCAAAATCTGGACACGTTAAGTCCGATCTTCCATAGCCTGGATGCGGTTATTCTGGTGCTGCTAGTGGTGCTGGTCGTACTGTATGTCTGGCGGCACGTACGCAATGATCGTAAAGCGCGAGCCGCCCATGCCGTTGCGCAATCGAGTCAGCCGCCGGTACAACCCTGGGAAGCATCGCAACAGCCGCCAACTGCTCAGCCGCAATATCCCCAGCAGCCGCAACCTCCTCGCCGATAGCATGCTTGTATCATTGGCGGTACTCAGGCGCTAAAGACAAACTGGCACTGCTGAAGGGTGAAATGTTGCGATCCTTGCCGTTGCAAGAAACCCCTTAGCAGTGTAGTGCAGGCACGAATACGCTGTAGAAAAGGTGACAGGCTGCTGGTTGTAAAGCGCGGGCATTGCGTAGACCTGCCAGGTAGGGTATGATAGCAGCGTAGGAAAAAGGGCAATGTGCTACACCCTCACGCGTAAAGTCGTCAGGGTGCGATCCATTGTGTCTGTCGGAGGAAGCTGTGACATTACAGGGATTACTTACACTCTTAACTCAGAGACCAGAATATCGTCGTTTGATAGAAAAATTGCAAAAGTCGGAGGGGCTGCCAGCCCTGACAGGGATCACGGAAGCGGCGCGTCCATTTGTGGTTGCAGCCCTTTCATCCACCTTGAAACAGCCGTTGCTGCTGGTGGTCAAAGATGAGGTAGAAGCCAGCCAGGTAGCCGAGATCCTCAAAGCCTTCACGTCCAGTCCCAGCGATGTCTTCTACTTGCCTGACCGGGATGCACTGCCCTATGAGCGTCTCATCGGCGATGCCCTCACGACGCAGCAGCGTATGCAAGCCTTGATTGCCATGGTGGAGCGTGAGCGTACGACTATTGTCGTCTGTTCCGCGCGCGTCTTAACACAGCCTGTTATTCCTCCACAAGAGCTATCTGCGACCCTCTTCCGCATTGAGACCAGGCAAGAAGTCGATCTGACCTTGATGCTTGAGCATCTCTATAATCTGGGTTATGAACCCGTTGCGGAAGTTGAGGACCCCGGTCAATTCAGTCATCGTGGTGGCATCATCGACCTTTTTCCGCCTACCTTGCCGCGCCCGGTGCGTATCGAGTTCTTTGGGGACGAAATTGAATCTATTCGTACCTTTGACCAGGAGACCCAGCGCTCGCTCAATCCCATTGATACCTGTATCATTGGACCTGCGCGCGAGGCTCTGCCTGCTCGGGGTCCTGAGGCCGTCAAAGACCTGGAGCTGCTGGATAGCAAGATCTTGCATCATGATGCTGAGGAGCGTTGGCAACATGATCTGGAATTGTTGCGTAAGCGCCGTTCTTTTGAGGATATTGCCTTCTACCTGCCGTATCTCCATAGCCAGGCCACGGTGCTGGATTATCTGCCGCGCAACGGTCTGCTGATCATCGACAATCCAGCAAATGTGCAGCACTACATCCTGGATCTCGATCTACAGGTGCAGGACTTAAAGGAGCGCCAGGAGCGTGAACGTGCTAATCCGGCACATCTACGCGACGCGCATATGACGTGGAACGTGTTGGAGCCGCAGATTCAGCAGCGCCGCCAGGTACGTTTCGCCGACCTGCTCTCGACCGCCGAGAGTGATTTTGAGCTACGTCAGCAGAATGGCACGGAAAATCTTATGCCACCCTGCAGCAGTGCGAATTCGTACGGTGGGAGGGTGCGAGCCTTCATTCTGGATTGCCGCAAGGCTCTCAATAATCGGGATCGTGTGGTAATTGTGACGATGCAAGCGCGTCGTATGGCTGAAATGCTGAGTGATGAAAGCGTTTTGCAGGATGGTACCATTCATGTCAGTCCGGGCACGAACATTAATCAGATGCCGGAAGCAGGCACACTTACCCTGATTCAGGGACAATTGACGGAAGGTTGGCAGTCTCGTGCGCTGGCCCTTTACGTCTATACCGACACAGAAATTTTCGGCTGGTCGAAACGTCGCGGTGTGCAGCGTCGTAAACCGGTCACGCCGGCCTCATTTCTGGCAGAAGTCAATCCGGGAGACTACGTTGTGCATCAGGAGCATGGTATTGGACGCTTCGAGGGTCTGGTCAAACTCAATCTGACCGGCGTTGAGCGTGAATATCTGCTGATCCACTACGCTGGCACCGATAAACTGTACATCCCCACGGACCAGTTGGATCGTGTAACGCGTTTCGTTGGCATGGGAGATGCTATCCCTGCACTCAGTAAGCTGGGTACGAGCGAATGGACGCGTGCCAAATCCAAGGTCAAAGAGAATGTACAGGATGTGGCTCGTGATCTCTTGCGCCTGTACAGTCAGCGTGAGGCTGAGGTGGGTCATGCCTTCCCGCCCGATTCTGAGCAGCCCTGGTTACAAGAGCTGGAAGATGCCTTCCCTTTTGAGGAAACGCCTGATCAGCAACGCGCTATCGAAGAGGTCAAATCCGACATGGAGCAACCACGACCGATGGATCGCTTAGTTTGTGGTGACGTGGGCTATGGGAAGACTGAAGTTGCCTTACGTGCGGCCTTTAAAGCGGTGCTGGATCAGCGCCAGGTTGCTATCCTTGTGCCTACGACGGTGCTGGCCTTGCAGCATTTTAACACCTTCAGAGATCGCCTCAAGGCCTTTCCGGTGCGTGTCGAGTTGCTGAGCCGCTTCCGCTCAGATAAGGAGCAGAAGCAGGTACTGGAGGATCTGGCCTTTGGCAAAGTGGATGTGATCATTGGCACCCATCGTTTGCTCCAGAAGGATGTGGTCTTCTTCAATCTTGGCTTATTGATTGTAGACGAAGAGCAGCGCTTTGGCGTTATCCATAAAGAACGCCTGAAACAGATGCGTAGCGAGGTTGATGTGCTGACCATGACGGCAACGCCGATCCCACGCACATTGCATATGTCGCTCGTCAACCTGCGTGATATGAGCATCATCGAGACGCCGCCGCAGGAGCGTTTACCTATCCGTACCACCATTCGCGAATACGACGAAAACCTGGTGCGTGAGGCCATTTTACGCGAGATTGACCGTGGTGGGCAGGTCTTCTTTGTACATAATCGTGTGCAGGGTATTCAGATAATTGCTCAGAAGTTGCAGCAGCTCATCCCCGAGGCGCGTATTATTGTCGGGCATGGGCAGATGCATGAGGAGCAGTTGGAGCGCGTGATGGTTGGTTTCTCCAATGGCGATTATGATGTGCTTATCTCAACAACGATCATTGAGAATGGCCTGGATATCCCCAATGCAAATACGATTATTGTCAATAATGCAGCTTACTTTGGTCTATCGCAGCTTTACCAGTTACGTGGACGTGTGGGCCGGGCTACGCAGCAAGCCTATGCCTACTTTTTCTATAACAAAGATGCCAAGCTGACGGCTATTCAGGAGAAGCGCCTGCGGGCTATCTTTGAGGCTACCGAACTGGGTGCAGGTTTCCGTATCGCTATGAAGGACCTGGAGATCCGTGGCGCGGGTAATCTGCTCGGCGCGGAGCAATCTGGCTTTATGAACACGGTCGGTTTTGATCTCTATTGTAAGCTGTTGGCGGAAGCCGTGCAAGAACTCCAGGGCAAGCAAGCTGAAGCGTTGCCGGTCGCGGCGGCTGTAGACCTGCCGCTTGATGCCTACCTACCTGATGAATATATTGGAGATCGTACGCTCAAAGTCAACTTTTACCAGCGCCTGGCTAATCTGCGCGAGCCAGAGCAAGTGGAGGCGATGGCGGCTGAAATGACAGATCGTTTTGGAGCTTTGCCGTTGCCTGCGCAGAATCTCCTGACCCTGATCCGCTTAAAGGTTGAGGCGGCGCAACTGGGCTATGAGTCCATCGTTTTGAAGGACAATGAATTTGTGCTGACAGCCAGACGCAGCGTTGTGCCCAATCGTATTGTGCTGTACCGACGTTTCCGCAATGAAGCGCGGGTGCAGCAAGGCGTCATTCGCATTCCCCGGCGATTGTTGGGACAGAACTGGCTCACCCAATTGCGTGAACTGTTGCCCAGCATCACGGCTTCAGCTTCATCTACAGCCTAGTTTCAATCCCCTCAAGTGGGGTAACTCTTCAGGTCTGCTGGCGCTGAGTGAAGACCAGGGAGAAAAAGGGATGGTAGGGGCGTTTGTGGCCTTGACACGCCCCTACCCGGTTGGACCCCCTGCTTTTTCATGGATGATTAGTTGCGTGTGTGCATCAGGTGGAACATCAATGCCTGTTTATAATCCAGGACCGTCACTAATCCCGTTTTGATGACCTGATTTGAGAGATTGAGCAATGTCGAAATAACCTGTAGGCGCGTCTCATCTATATGCGCTTGCTGACGTAGCAGGTCGAGGAGCTGAGCAGGCCCTTGACCGCTGATTTCTATATCCGCTTTTATCGCTTCCAGGCGTAGCCAGAGCACCAACTGGTGGCGCATCTGCTCAAAGATAGCGACATCGTCTTCTCCCACTGACATCATCTCACGTGGGCCAGTGGTGGGAGCAACACTTTGGGCGGTCTGGCTCGACTGCGTTGCCTGTGCCAGGTTGCGGGACAGCGACGAAGATGTCCCTGGCAAGGGTCCAGACTGCGGTGACGTACGCCCATTCCCTGCAGGTCTGGTTGGTACCTGCACGGGTGAAACGGCGGCAACGCGTGGCTCTGAACGCGAAAGTGGTTCGGGTTTGCGTGCGACGATAGGTGTTTCTGCTAATGGACCTGATAGGCGTGAACTGACTGGTGGCGCTACAGATGCGGCTGGTGCAGATGTTACAGGTGTGCCTTTAGCGACTGCTGGTAGCGGACGCGAACCGATGTGGGGCTGAGGCGCTGTAGGTTGCTGAGTTCCAGTCTCGTTAACTCTACCGCCATTGTTGGCACCTGTGGTTGTGGGTTGGGAACGTAGGCTACGGCGTCCTACTCCATTCGTGGCTACTGGAGTCGCAGCTACGCTTGCGCCAGGCACGGCTAAGCGGCCATCGCTGGCCGCCGAGGAGGCTTTGACCTCTCCGCGTGCTTCTTGTATCTGCTGTTGAAGCACCATGGTGGTGGCTGCTATTTGTTCCCAACCGGGTTCTGCGCGTCCGCTGATCGTGGTTGTCGTCCATGAGACAACAGGCCGTGGACTCCCAAAGGGTGGATTGGTCTGTTTCTGACCGCTCAGGTGATTGCGTAGTCTCTGGGAGACAGAGGCGGCACATGTGCCAATTAGCATGCGTACATCAGACATTCTGCGTCGTCCCTGCTCACCAAAGAAGCTGCGATTGCGCTGCATAAATTGGATGAAGAGGCGTTCTATCTGATTTTGTAGCTCAGGAGACATCAGATCGACGCGATTCCAGGCGGTAAAATCGACCGAACTGAGGTATAACCAAACCTCCTGACGCTTAGCTCGGTCAACTGGACGTGTGTGTAATGACTCGGTGCGATGATCAAAAAAGCGCGGATAGCAAAAATTGGCAGTCAATGTCTCTGCTAATTCTGCCTTGAGACGCGCAATTTCAGCTGGTGGTAGTTGACCTAAATAGATGCCCATCCTACATCCTCTTTCGTTCTACTGCTATATGTCGTGGGAAGCCAACGATACTTCTCTATGCATTTTAATCGACGGCTGTCAACGGCATCAAGTGCAGGACATTAGTACTCTGACTCGGTATAACTGTACCTGGCGCATGAATAACTCGCAAAGGAATCCGAGCCTGTACATCCATTATTGTACCCGATGTTTATGCCAGAGGTAAAAGGGCTATGGACATATTTGCTAGCCCATTTGGAACCTGGCTTGTTTGTAAGGGAAACAGAGAAGCTACGCTGCAGTGCTTCTTTCTGACTGGCGTTCTCCGCCTGCGTGCTTGTAACAATTGGAGCTATCCTGGGAGGAGTCAATCCTTGCTTCAATAACAGATATCCATTGTTTGCTGCAATAACACCGTAATGTCCATCTAACAGAACTCGCTTCACTTCATTGGTATAGCTCGTAAAGTTGGGAAAAGGATAGATGTCGCTGGTAGTATCTAAGAAAATATACTCCGCGCTATTGTCAGCATAGGGAAAGAGATAGATATATTTTCGGTGGCTGAGATGCGGTACGAACCTTGTTTGTGCTGAAACAGATGCATCTGCCGGGATCATGGTCAGCAGGTTTTGCGCCAGCTCTGTATGGGCTGACGTACTGGGCCATGAGAAGCCGATTGAGAATGGCATCTGACCGTGAAAATAATAATCTGAGTGTATGGTACTGAAGAGTACACTGGTCAGCAGCAAGGTAAGTAGACATACACGTCCTGCTGGAGCGTAGAGCCAGCGGAAAGTAGGTATGTGTCTGAGTGTTTGTATCTGTTGAATACAGACGAGTAACCAGCTTCCGATTATGCGTAGTAGCCACAGGAGAACCACACAGCCCTCGATACAGGCGAAAATAAGCACAGGTACAATCTCAGCGTTGTACTGAAAAAGTCCGCTGTACATCTGTGGATCAGAACTGAGCAGGTTGATTGCTAGCGTTGGCACGGCCATCACCAGTATCCATGGTGCGAAAAATGGCACGTAGAGGATGGGGAAGTGGCCGTGGAGTGGTAGAAATCTGGTAGGGGCAAAGAGTGCCTTGAGATAGGCTGCGTGCCCTGGTTCCAGTAGGTACTGTTGCAAGAAAGCCCCTGGATGAAGTATAACATTGATGACGAAGTGTGATGGTTTTCCGAGTTGTGCATAGCGCGAGATCAGCAAAGGATGGCCGGTTGGGCTAAAGTGGGGCATAATGACAGCAAAGCTCAGCCAGAACCAGAGTATGCCTAGTAAGAAGAGCAGGAGGCCACTGCGCCAACGCTGTTGAAAGAGCACTGACCAGAGTCCAAATGCTGCGACGACCAGCGGAATTTCCTCTTTGCAGGCCATTGCCAGGATAGCGAAGGTGAAAAGCCAGACCGCGCGTCGTGTATACATAAAATAGAGCACGAAGAGCAAGAGGGCAGCCGTAAATGTTACCGCGTGAAAATCATAGGTTGTTGCTTGCTGTTGAGCTGGCAGGAGCAGATAGAGCAGGGCGATCATCACGCCTGCCAGTTCGCTGTGTAAGCGCAAGCGCGCGAGCCAGAAAGCTGGAAATGCACCGCTTGCCACCACGAGTGTCTGTAGCACGACTAACGTCTTCGGGTCGGCCCAGATCAGATAGAGGAGCGAGATTGGCAAGAGAATTGGCTCAAAGTGGATGGCAAAACGGTTATATCCACGCAACGAGTAACAGTTTGTATCGGAGATAACGTTGCACACTGTTTGATGGAGCAGTTGGCCGTGCACTGTGTTCCAGATAGCCTGATCCATCGTGCCCAGGTCTTCTGCGTTGGTCAGAAAGGCATTTTGCCGCGTGGTTAAGTAGATAATGAAGTAGCCACAAAACAGAAACACTACTGCCGTGACGATCCCAGTTGCTACCCAGAACCAACGCGTGTGTGGCATTGGTTTAGGTGCTGGATACAGGCAGTAGCGCTTTGTCAGTATGGCAAGACGCGCACGCCAGATAATAGTACTCACTTCCTCCCCACTTTCCATATTCACTACCCCTGAGAACTATGTTGACTGGAAGCTGCTAGCTCCTGGATTGCAGGTTGATGGCACGAAGCAACCTCCTCTTGTTGAAATGCGTGTATCTGTTTGCCTCTTGATAGGAGGCCAATTTTTTGCCCTGTTGCCCTGTGCATTAATTCAGTTCCTGCCTGATACTATATTCCTCCCCTTGTTGGAATGCATAGTGACGAATCATTTCACTTTGCAGGCCCGTCATCACAAACTGAGCGCCAATGATCATCAAGAGAATGCCGACGAAGAGCAGCGGTCGATTATGGATCTGTGTATGGGTGAGATAACTACTCACGACTACCCAGACATCTACCAGGAAGCCTGCCAGGCAGGTCCAGAAGCCGATGGGACCAAACAGGCGCAAGGGTTTGCGTAAATAGGTTGTCAGGAACAGGATATTGAGTAGGTCTATCAAGCCCTGGGCAAAACGACGCGCGCCGAATTTGGAGACCCCAAATTGGCGTGGATGATGACGTACTTTAATTTCTGTCACGCGAAATCCCCGCGCTACGGCGAAGACTGGAATGAAACGATGGAAATCTCCATACAATTTCAGATAGGGATCCTCGATGACTTCACGACGATACGCTTTAAAGCCATTGTTGATATCATGCAAGTGGACACCAGTCAGTTTACTGACTAGCGGGTTAAATACACGCGACGGGAGCGTCTTCGTTATTGGGTCCAGACGAGGAAATTTCCAACCTGAGACGAGATCATAACCTTCGTCAAGCTTTTCGAGGTATCTGGGAATCTCCTGGGGATCATCCTGTAGATCGCCGTCCATGGTGAAGACGATCTCGCCACGGCAACGGCTAAAACCTGCGACCAGGGCAGGAGTTTTGCCGAAATTTCTGCGAAAGCGTACAACACGTACGACACCTGGAGCCTTTTCATGTAACTTCTTCAATTCATTAAAGGTGGCATCTGTGCTGCCATCGTCGATAAAAATGATTTCATAGGTTTTGCCCAATTGTACGAGCTGTTGCGTTAATCTTTCAAAAAGTATCGGTATATTCTGCTGTTCATTCATAACCGGCACAACAATCGAAACCGCGACTTGCTGTGCCTCAGCTTCTTCTATGGCCGTTGCGGTCTCTTTCACTTCTAGTGATATTTCTGTGTGTTGCATGCTCATGATCTCCACTCACGACCAGGTATTACCTCTTTAGTCCTTACCTTAGACACCCAGTATATCATACTGCCGGCGCTAAGCTAGAAAAAGGTAGTACCATTGCTTTTCTTGTTAATAGAACGAATAGTCTTCCCTGAGAGACACATTTCTCTCTAGTATTCCCCAATAGTGCCAGCATAGAATCTTGTGTCCTACGATGCTCATCGGTCAGAGAAGAGATCAGGTCGGTCAGTCGTTAACGAGTCGACGGTAGCGTCTGCCAGGTAATGTAGGTCGTCTCCTGTGTTCACCGTCCAGATGCCCAGTTTGAGTCCTCGTTGATGGATGACTGCTGGCATTGCAGGAGTAAAGAGTTTGCGATCCATATGAATCCAGTTGCAACCAAGCGATGAGACCTTTTTGCATAAATCCTCGAGTGCATGTTCGGCCTGTGAGGACCATGCCTCGTGTGAAACCAGTGCCCCAACCTGCAATGAGGGGTCAAGTGACTTGATCTTTGTGAGTATAGGCCAGTCAAAAGAGATAAAAAATACTTGATCGAGCATTCTGGCTGCGCGTACTTCTGTGACGACTCTATCGGCGATTTTAGGGTATCTGCCATAGACGCCATCTCGTTGGCTCAACTTTACTTCGATATACACACGCACGCGTCCCCTTGCAAGATCAAGTACCTCGCGCAACGTGGGAATCTGTTCAGGCTGAGGCCAGCCACCTGGAAAATGGGTTGCCGCATTTAGCGAACGCAGATAAGCGAAGTCCAGGTCAAGTAGATTGCCTGTGCCATCTGTTATCCTATCGACCACATTATCATGAAACACAATAATCTCACCGTCATGACTCATCTGCACATCGAGTTCAATGGCATCTATGGGCATAGTGAGTGCGTTGCGAAAGGCTGCAAGTGTGTTTTCTGGTGCGAGATGGGAACCTCCGCGGTGAGCAACGCGTTGAACGGTATGGGCCATGCTTCTACCTATCCAGTAGCGAGACGACGTATAACGCCACTATTATACAAATGCGTTGCTGGCATTGCAACTAACGCAGAGTCTGGCGTACCAACGTACCAGGAATTGATGACGGCTCTGTGTTGTTCTCTATCGTAAAGGCTATTTTATGTGAAAGGATACCTGTATGACGCTGACTGTGGGCTTGAAAGGCGAAGCTACAACGATTGTTAGCCAGGAAAACACGGCTGCTGCTGTTGGTGCTGGCGGCGTCGCTGTCTTTGCAACGCCGATGATGATCTCATTGATGGAGAATGCAGCCTGGCAAGCTGTAGCTGACGAGCTGGCGGAGGGACAGGTGACTGTTGGTACGCTGGTGAATGTCCGTCACCTGGCCGCTACGCCGCCTGGACAGCATGTGCATGCTGTTGCTGAGCTACGCGAGATCGATGGACGCCGCCTGGTGTTCCAGGTTGAGGCATATGATGAGCGACAGAAAATCGGTATGGGTCAGCATGAGCGCTTCATTGTGAAGCTCGAGCGTTTTTTGCGCTCAGTAGAGGGTTAAAGCCTGTATTTGAAGTTGCTATTTGGCAAGGTGTGTGCTACAATGTAGCGGTATTCAGTATGTTAGAGGATGATTTCCGACGTCGTCTTCAATACATCTTCGTCTGGGGATGTCGGGTTTCGACAGGTGGTCGGATTGAAGAATTGCAGGTCGAGGTGTCGGTATGCACTCTCGTTAAACAACCGACAAAACAATAGTTGCCAAACAAGACAACAATAGGGTAGCAATGCCCGCTCTCGCTATCGCTGCCTAATAACCAGTGACGCGACGCCCACCCGGCCTTAGTTCGTGGGGTTGGGATTCGGGTGTCATACACGCGAACTGCGGTGACGCTAACCGCCTTCTAGGCGTCATCTAAGACCAGAGGGCCAGCGCTAAAGTATCCTGTCGGTGGGAGACTGTAGCGAAAAGAAAAACATCGACTAAACTTGTAGTACATTCTTCGGTAAGTTCGCCTGGACAGGGAGTTCGACTCTCCCTCATCTCCACCACCAACACGGCGGGAGGCAACGCACTAGACGCGCCTCTCGCCTTCGTTTATGCCACTTCGGTTTTTCTCCACACTGTGCCTCTTTTGCGTCTGTGTAGCAACGGTGTAGCAACGCCAGATTTTACCGCTCTAATACGCTCTCTCATCGGTCAATTTCGGTAGGCTATGGTGTTTCATCTGGGTTCTCAGGTGCTCAATCTGCGGCACATGGAGAGCGTCGGAGCGTTCACCGCTTCAGTACGCAGAAAGAGCTGTGTTATGGTTTTCGGTTCTTGCCCTTCCCAATCTGCCCGAAGGGCGGATCTCCCACCAGTGGTGGTCTCTTTGGATTGAGTCCTAGTTGGCGCATTTCCTGGCGTTCTTGCTCGTTGAGGACTTCGAGGTGTCCAATCCGTTCGATGAGCGTTGGGACACTTTTATCTGTCTCACTCCGTTTTTTTAGCTCTTCTTCGACCCGCCGAAGCTGATGTTCGAGCGCCGGACCTTGGCCCAGGAGGACGGCGAACGTGTCACGCTCTAAGACCAGCTCTCTTTGTTGGGCGTGAGAATCTCTGACGACTTCCTCTTCCGTGTTGTGCTTAGAGAGAACAGGCAGCCACAAGAAGTTCCCGGTGATGAACAGGAGCGCCGCGAGCGGTACGTGATCAGGAAAGCCGTGAGTTTCCTCTGTCGTGATGTGTTCTGCATTATAGTCGTAGAGGAAATGAGCCAGGAAGGGAAGGAGTTCATGAATACGCTCCGGGGTCAATACCTGTTCGGGGAGAACCAGGGTTGAGTCTCTCCATTCTATTTGGCCTGCTTTGCGGTAAGAAAAGGTCAGAGGCGTTTTCAAATCAAGAGGTGGTGGATCAAAGCGCTTGAGGGCCTTACGATATTGCTCATAGCAGTGTTCGACGAGCTGGTGCTTGAGTTCGCCCGGCCAGGCTTGCGAGAGAGGAATAGCTTCTTTTGGCTGAGGTGCCTGGTGGTAGGTGTCGAAACCAGAGCTATTCAAGTCCCACTCATCATCTTTTTCGCGATACTCCTGGGCAATTTTAGTCCTGAGTGCCAGTTGCTGACGCGGTGAAAGGGTTGCTACTGCCCAGAGATAGGTGATCAGGTAGTACGCGAGCCAGATCAAACTCAGCCGGAGATCAGGCACAGCAAGGAAGCGTAGCACGTTGGGGAATGTTCCCACCTGGTGCCACCAGGGGATCTGGTGGATGAGCCACTGCCCTACGTCGGCTATCCAGGGAACAATCCATGCGCCAAAGATGAGCGTCAGGAGTCCCCCAATACAACTTGCCGTGGTTAATGTGCGCACTGCGATAGGACGCAAGTGTTGCCTGTTGAGTGTGGTGCCTTTCATACGGTCCTCCTTTGTCTACGCCTGGATCGATCCTTCGCCCTCATCCCAGTTGTACTCATCCTTTCCTCGTGGGGTTGCAGGTGAAGCCGATGGAGGAGAGGCAGGCTTGGTGGGTGATGCAAGCGTTGAATCAACCATGGGTGACGGAAAGGATGCCTGTTGTTGGGCAAGCCAGCGGCTCCGTTCCTTCTCTCGTCGCTTCGCCTCCAGGTCTTGAGCCTCCTGTCGCGCAGCCTGTTTGAGTGGATGTGTCTCAGGGACCGTCTTCCAGTCGATACTGCCCCAGAGCGAATCGGCTTTCGGAATACGTGGTGCTTTCTCATCCTTTGAGGTTGCTGGTGTGCGTGGTTTCCTTTTCTTGGCAGGAGGAGCCGCAGTGCTGGTTGAGGTCGTGCTCAACTTCTGTGCAGCCCTGATCTTTTTCTTTTCCTGGGCTGCCACTGCTGCTGCGACTTCTCGTTGTTCGTCCGATGTGAGCACTCGCTTCGTTTCCCAGGTGGTCTGTGGTTGCACCATTTCCATGAAAATCGTCAAGAGTCCGGCCAGAGGGAACGAAAGCAGCCAGCGGAGGAGCGTGCTTGAAGGCAATGGCGTAATGAGCGAGGTGCCGCCGAACCAGGCGAGAAACGGGAGATGGAACCACTCTGCAAAGGTGATGAAGGTTGAGGACCAGAATGATGCCAGCGGCGTGTGAAAGATTGCCAGAGGGACATACCAGAGCAGTGATAGGAAGGCTGATCCATTGATGCGTGCCCAGCGTTTCTCTGCCTCCCACATGGGACCGGCGGCATATGCTTGTGTGCCCTTGGCGTAGACGATCACTGGCCCGATCAGGTAGAAAAGAAAAAGGATACTTGCCCACTTCGCAGAGGGGATTATCGGCTGATACCACCGCTGAGACGGTTCAGGCTCGGTTGGCAGCGTTGGCTGTTGTAACGGGTTGGGAGCATTTGCGGTGCTCATTCGTCGTCATCCTCCTCTTCGATTGTCTCTTCCAGCAGCAGAATACGGATGCGTTTGCGCTCCTCATTCGTCTGCAGGTAGTCTCTCCGTGCAGCGACAATGGTATTGTAGACGTCCTGATTGCCACAGAAGTACCAGGTGAAATCGTAGTTTCGCAGCAGCGAGGGCAAAATACCCTCGCCGAGTCGCGCAACCTTTTTCCGGCTCAGCTCAACTTCGATGGCAATGCGTTGCCTGGCTTTGAGTGGGATGTCTTCAAGCACAACGTCGCCTCGCTTGAAGGGAAACGATCCGTCGGCATTGACGAGCAGCACCCCATCGGGGCGATGAGCTCGAATCAGGTTGGGATCTTGCTTGAGTTGCTCATAGAGAATGGCACGTTCACAGATCCAATTATGGGCTGGCGCATCGGCGCTGCCACGGGCCAGAGCTAAGCGCCGCTTATTGACCTGATAGGCATGTCCACTGGGGAGTAGCCGTTTGCGTTGCTCTGGGAAAGGAATCTCATTCCAATCAATGCCGAGATTGCGCAACCCGGCTTCATTGATGCGCACCCAGGCCGGCTCGTGGTCCCAGGGCTTCCAGGTTTCGACAAAGCCCTGTTTCTTTTCCCACTTGCGTACCAGTTCGGCGATGGCATGGAGCCGTTTCTTTCTATCGCGCGGCCATGCTGTATCCTTGCGTTTCCCTCCCCGCTTTTTTTGGCTGCTCAATTCGTCGGCTGGTTCATCAATGGCGGGTTGGAGCGCTGGATCAGCGAAGTCTCCCAGATGATCAAGGCAAACAAAGCGTTGTTGTGCCACGATCAGCTGGAGCCGGTTATCGCGTAAGGTATAGTCATAGCTCCCATAGTCGGAGCGCCGTTTTTCCTCTGGTGATTGGCGAATGCTGGCCATGCGTAAAGTCTCACCTTTCGTTGTCTACTATGGCGTTGCATGACAATACATGCTGGAATTATCCATGTGTTTCAATAATTGGATGCTTCCTTACTCTCTTCTTCGTATCAGCTCTAAAAAAGTTGGAATTTCTGTTCTTATTCTGAATACGGCCTGTTTCGTGAGGTTCGCTTGCTCATGCAATGGCATGAAGCGTCGTGTAGTGTCATGTAGCAGCGTGGAAGAACCATGGAGTGGCAGGATGTGTCATTCACCAGCGTGGAGACGAAGCGGCATGGGAGGTAGGCCGAGATGCTGACTATTACCTTATTCTCTCTGTATACTATTATGGAGATAGAGAGGAGTGAGAGCTCTCTTGATCATCTTGTCCCGGCAGTGTTGGACGTGCTCCTTTTGGTACCGTAGTTCTGTCCGACTCTCTTTCTCCCAATCGTCTATGGTTCCTCATGGCAAATGCTCCTCGGCCAGGGTGCGTCAGGTTCATCACAAGACCTACGAAATGTCTTTCGTCTCTCTTGTGATTGGTTATCGTTGATTGGACTGGCTTCCAGAGCCACAGCAGGGTATGCTCCACATTGCGTTCGCTGCGTGATGAATTACCGTAAATGGGTCTTTGAGTACAACAAACAGGAGGAGGCAAATGGTGAAAATTTTATCCATTTGGGAATGCGCGCTACTGGCTCTCGCCAGCGCGGGAGGATGCTGATACAATGGAAGCAGGATCGTGGATGGTTTCGTGAGAGGAAAGGAGAGGGCCTCCTGCTGTCGTGTAGCGGCAAAGCGAGGACCCTCCCAAGGAGGGACAGATGAGGCTGGCAGATTATTTGAATATGTATACGTGGAGTCAAGTCGATCTCGCACACGAGGCGAGATCTCTATCCAGACGGTTGCGTGAGCGCTGGCTGGCAAAGTCATCGCTAGGCGCGATGTTGTAGACTGTAAATAATGTCATTCCCTAAAATGGCTTTTCAATATGCTCAAATACATGAGGTGAAGTTAAATTCAAGTTGTTCCCTGAGCCCACTCCCGGTCCTTTAATCGGGCATGACGGGGAAAATAAAGTTGTTCCCTGGTAGTCGATCAGGACTCACTCCACGTTGCTATTTGCACTCAAGTGGATCGCCCTTCATGAGGAACCAGAGTGCATCATAAGCCATATCACAAGGAGTACTCAGTCCAAACCAAGATACGCTATCGTCTTGGCGCTCTTGAACAATTCGCTCTAATTGCAGTGTTATCATGTCTCTCCTCTCAGGAAAACGTTGTCCCAGGCGCACGAGAGCTTGAGAACAGGCATTACGCACTTGCTCGTCTTCGTCGGATAACCCCCTCAAAAGTGCTTGTATGGTTCGTTTATCACGAGAACCACCTTGCCCCAGGAGGTGAGCGCAATCCTGACGGATAACCTGATGTGTGTCCTCAAGGAGTGTTTGGACCGTTGCAAGAATTGCACTTTTAGAGAGTTTTTCTCGACCTTTTAGGCTTTTTATCACTGCCCAACGTGTGCCAAAGAAGGGGTCGTTGCGTAGAACAAAGAGAAGAGCTGTCAGGATTTCAGGGAAAAGAGGGAGCATGTGCCCCAGTCCCTCCACTGCACAACACCGTACATAATCTTCGGTATCCTGTAAAGCACTCAAAAGTGCAGGAAGCACATCCTTTGATGGCAGATCCATGTCACCTAAGCACTTTACAATTTGAGCGCGTACGGAGGCATCTGTGTCATTGGAGAGCATATGGATGAATGCAGAAAACATCGAAGGCGACAGTTCAAATGTATGGAGTGTCTCTATTGCTTGTATCCGCACTGAAGCGTCCTTCTCATCATGAAGTACATGGAGAAGTGCCTTCACTGCACGCTCGGATAGTTCCTCAAATTGTCCCAGTGTCTTCACTGCTTCCCAACGTACCCAGGAACGAGAATTGTAGAGTCGTTGAAGGAGCAACGCCTCAACTTGGCCTGGGAGCCAACACCATTGTGTGGCACAGATGGGTGCCTGCAATGTTCCACTTGGGGACGGCTCTGATGGGACATGGCGTAATGCTGCAATAATCTCAGATGGGGCAGAGTCGAACGTCTCCAGGGCAGAGGCTACAGCAACACGTACATGCGGTTCTGCATCGTGGAGAGCATTCGCTATCATGGGAACAACCTCGGAAGACTGCTGGCTCAGTTGCCGCAAACTCTGTAACGTACTTTCATCAGAGAGCATGAGTATGTCGCGGTGCAGGAGCGCAATCAGGGCAGAGATCACTTCTGGAGATGTATCTCCCAATTGGCCCAGGCTTTTTACGACAGCTTCGCGTAAGAGGATACCGCCTGGTACAGCAGCCTCGTGGAGGACATTGAGCAATGTCCTCGTCACTTGGGGAGACGGTTGGCCTCTTTCCCCAAGATACTTCACGGCGTCTCTTTGTACAGAAGGATCGCTCTCATTGCTCAGTATATTGAGAAGGAGACCGGTAAGTTCAGTCTCCTGCATATAGCTCAAGCCCTGGAGGGCCGCAGAGCGTATCCAGGGATTATCATCATCGAGCATCTCAAGTAATGGCTGGCGTACCTCTGTTGATAAAGAAGCTCGATAGACGCGTCCTAGACTGTAGAGAGACCAGAGACGAAGACTGTGGTCAGTCCCTTGCAGGTTTTTGATGAGGTGAGGAAGCAAGGTGGATGCATAGGTACTTGCTTCTATGTGTTTGAGGCACTCCACAAGCGCCTCCTGGTACTTCTGAAATCTGCCTGAAGCTATCTGGTAGGTGAGTTCGCGCAGGAGGCGTTCTATCAGTTGCTCAACGAGTACCGAACGGACAGGAATGCCATCACCCAGACAGTGCAGGGCCATAAGATAGTCTCGGCCAAGCAGGGGCTCATAGGGAGAAGGAACAAGTCCCATTGTTCTTGCCTGTTCTCCCTGGGCCAGGATGGCTGTCTCAACCAGCAAACATGCCTGCTCTGGTGCTTCTCTTCCAAGAAGGCCCTGCGCTAACAGGATCGGTTCCCGCCAGCGTGGATCGTGGAGGTGAGCACGTATGCGTTTTGCACGCGCTGATCTTTTGGCAACAAGATGTCGAGCGGCATAGTATTCCTCAAAAGTGAGATGCGCAAACCGGTAGTGATGGGGGGGGTCTTCTACCAGAATGCCTGTATGATCGCGCACGGCACGCAGGAACTGTTTTATCTCCTTCTCAACATCTGGGTTTTCTTCGTGCCAGCGTCTGTTGGTGAGACGAGTCCACTCTCGGCCCAGTTCTTCGCAGGCTTCTCGTTCATGCGTAAGCCCATCAGACGGCTTGTCGTGCAGCCAATAAGCGAGCCTGCTTAACAAGCGGTTGATAGAGGTATGGTCGAACAGCGATGAGACCTCTGACAATGCGGATGCGGGCACACCTTGGGCTACACGCCAGGTCTGAATCAGCGTCTCTGTCACCTGATCATAGAGAGCAACACGCTGTTGTGGGAGCGGCGCGCCTGCATGGTGCAGTTGGGCCAGGATATGCAGAAGCAGCGGGTTGGATGCAAATCGACGAACGCTAGGAACGGTTTGGATCGCGTCCATGAGGTCGTTGGTCTCGCGCTTTGCTTGTTGCGCTCTCATCGCTACAGCCTCTTCATCAGAAGCTTCTTCAGCTCCGTACCAGGATTCAAGGAGGCACCGCATGTCCGTTTCCTCTAACCCTCGGAGGGTATAGTGGGCAAAGACATCGCTGAGTGGGGCTTCATGATATCCTGCGCTCCGACTTGTGACAATGAAGCGATTGGGGATCTCGTCATAGCAGCGCACAAAATCTTCGAGGCGCTCTACGGCCATTCGTCGATCATCACCATGTACCACCTCGTCTAAACCGTCGAGCAGAATCAGGCATCTTCCTGCTTGCAAATCCGCTTGCAGGATAGCAGGCAGTTGAGGGAGAGCGCATTCATGTCTTGTACAGTCATCGGCGAGGTAATCGCTCAATGATTTGCCTTGACGCATACCGTATTGCACATAGTCGGCAATCCGAAGGAGGATGGGAAAACGAGCACTTCTCAGGTCTGTCTCTCTCTGGTCACGCAATGCCTGCGCATGGTTGAGTGCAAGGAAGCGCAGAAGGGTCGTCTTCCCACTTCCAGGCTCACCCAGAATGATCAAATGGTCGTGACGAGACACAATGTCAGAGATTGATTGAGGGGGGACTTGGTTTGACGGTTCTGTTGTCAAGATGCGTGGAGAAGATTGCTCCGCCTGAAAATCTTTAAAGATGGCATTGAGTGTGATGTAGACCTTTTCCAGTTGTACTGGCAATGGGCGGCGTTGTACTGAAGCGATCCCTCGTATATCGAGCAAAGAAGTACGCTTGATGAGCCAGTGCAAGTAATCAAGATGGGTTTGTGTGAGAATCCTCTCACCGGTCGTAGCATTGAGCGCATACACCAGTTTGCGAATGTCTTGCGCGATGTGAGCAAATGCCTCATCATGGTCAGGCCAGTTGGTCACGGGGCGTCCATTCGAGGGGAAGGCTAACAACTGACTCACTGGGAGCATTGTCCAATCAAGAGGGCGGAGCAGAATGGGAACAACGTGTGCATGACCCTCTTCTTTCTTTTGTAGGGCATAGGTCATGCAACCGTAGAGATCATCAGAGGCGACAAAGTCAGCGCTGATGAGGAGCAGAATAATCTGTGCTTGATTCAAGTGTTCTTTAACCGCAAGAGCACGATCAGCCCCTGCAGGGATATCGCCCATGGACTGGACCCAGATCATCCCCAGGCGTTGCAAAGGACTCAGGTGTTGCTCAAGATGGTGTTGAAGTGAAGCGTCCTGCAGAGCATGTACAGAAAAGATGGAAAGAGCGCAATGTCCTGCGAATGCTCTCCTTACGGTCATCACCTTGGCTCCTGCTCAGTTTGTCGAATCCTCTAGTATCGAGATAAACGCAAGAAGTAGTATACTATTTGCGAACCTATCAGACAAGTGCGTATTTGAGGCTGAGAAGGAAACAGGACAATACCTCCTCGTGCTCTTGACGAGGTTGAGAACAACTTTACTTACCGCAGACCAAGTTTATTTACCACAGAACGACAATATTTACGCTCTACAGATGTCAACAAAATTGTGACAGCACTCGACCTGTGCAGGCCGACACCGGATGGCAAAAGACACATTAGCTTGACCAGCATCTAGGGGCTGAAGGTGGCCGCACTCACGCGCAAACCGCTGCCGAAACCATCCGGTGAGGAGGATAAGGTAACCGATCCGGGACAGCAGGATGAGCACGAAGAGCCGACCAGGCGGGAGCGAACTCGTGTCCATATGCCTAGATCTATGAACTGGTGGAGATCGTGCGAGGCATCTCCGTCCAGTATGTGCCAGCAATCTGGGCCTGTGTCACTGGATTACGGCCTACAGATGCAGTCAGACATCGTGTTGCTCGAACAGGTGCCGGTGGAATGGGCCACAGAGGCAGAATATCAGTGGATCTATGTTCTGCTTGATCTGGGACATTCGCTACTTAACGTGCGTGATGAGTACGGGCATCCCCCAGCCTGATACAAGCAGGTGGTTTTGTGCTGGGACGAGACGGATCTGGAGGTACCATGAGCCTAGTCGGCTATTCATTCCCTTACGAAAATTGTTGAGAAAACAGTTGTTCCAAATAGTACTAATGTATTTGTACTCTTGTTATAGGTAAGATAAGGTACTTAGTACATTCTTAGAGTACAATTTTTGTGGGGAGTGTGTAAGGAATGAAGTTAGTCTCATTTCAAATCAAGGAATGTTTCGGGTTTCGGGATTCTGATCGGATTGATCTCCAGGACCCAACAAATCTCATCTATGTCTTGGGCCGCAATAGTTCCGGTAAGACCTCGTTTCTTACTGCGTTAGCCTATTTTGCACTTAACCTAAAACCTGAGTCATATGCTAACTTTGCAAATTTCGATCCGTCTTCAGAGGAACCATCTTTACTTGCAGAATATAGCATAGAAGCAAGCGGTTTTTCGTTAGATACATTTATCAAAGCATTTCACGCTGAAATAGATACGACTAATCGAGGAAATCATGTAACGTTTACCAGCAAGGAGTATCAGCGATACAAAAGTGAACTAACGAAAAAGTTACATGCGCTCTATACAAGTCTCTTTGAAGACTCAATAGTTAAGGGTGAAATTTGGGTTAAGCGTAATACGGCGGGAAACTACTATTTTTCGGCAGAACCAGATTTTAAAGGCGCTGATGAGCGTAACAAGCAGCTTTCTCGGTTTGTGTCTGCTTTACCCCAGCAACTTGGTATATCGATAAACGTCAATGGACACTTAAACATCAATGGGAATTGGCAGCAATTTACCCAGATATCGGCTGATCAAATCGAGAATCTGCTTGCAAAACAGCTACCAGTGATTACTTGGTTCAAAGAAGCGTACGCTCTCCTTGATGTGCTACCGGACGTTATCAAGGTGGAACATCTTACTCGCAGTCTGAACCGATTGACTACCGCATTGATCGAATACCTGGGTGAAGCAAAGTTGGATCGCTTGCTCAAGGGACAGCGCCCACAAGAACTACGTCAGATCAAAGAAGAGTTACAGGAAAAAGTCGATATTCTCATGAAGGAGGTGAACGAAAGCCGCGAACCGGGCACAGAATTACTAACAATTGACCTCCACCAGAGTGATGGATTGCAAGTGACCATGATGGCTAACGGCAAACCGTCCTTCTATCGACACTTGAGCGATAATACCAAACTTCTTTTCGCGTATCATCTCTACACTCATATCAGGAACCTCAGAGGTAACATTTTTCTGTTTGATGAACCGAACAATGGGTTTCATGCGACATCACAGGAACAGCTTCTCAGATTTTTACGTGGGTTGAGCGCGAAAGGAAATCTCGTCATTGTCTCAACGCATTCAGAGCATCTGATAGATCCTGATCATCTCACTGGTGTACGACTAATGACGGCAGATGACCAAGGGTATTTAAGTGTTCGTAATAAGTGGAATGCAAAGACAAATGGTCCTGGTGATTTTCTGGCACTTCGCCCAATACTTGATGCTATTGGTCTACGATATGGCATGAATCGCTTGACTATTCGTGATAAAGTCATTGTGACAGAGGGTGTTACTGAACTTATGTATTTGCAAGCGTTTCGCCAATTACTCGGCTATGAGTGCGAGTTGCATATTGCGCCTGCGACTGGAGATGAGACCATTTTACCTGTAGTGGCTCCTTCTCATTTCACAAGGATTAAGCTTTAAAGTAGTGGTAGATACGACCTTACATGGTAAGAGTATCAAAGTGAGGCTCCAAGAGGGATATGGCATGCCTGATACCGCAATATGTGAGGTGGAAGTGCCTTCCAGATTTTCCCAGATAACAGGATCGGGGATTGAAGATGTCCTCTCTAAGAACGACTTTGCCAAACTCCTTGCTAATACAGCACATATGCCAGAACCGGACTTTGAGACGCTGGCCAACAGCCAGTATATGAGAAAGAAAAACGTGGCCCCAAAGCGTGTTGTGGCTTACGAATTCAACAAACGTATTGCCGATTTCAGTGAAAATGATTTTGATGAGGAAACGATTATAAATATGCGCCGCATACTCGACTTCTGTGCGAATGATGCTTGGTTTCTCCCGATTTATCACTGTTAAGAAGCCGTTTTGTTATTGCTGTAATAGTTAGCGCATTTCTTGACTTCCGCTTAGAACAAGCGTATTGTTTCCCATGAGCTATTCGTATCGTCTGTTAGTCTCTGACGATAATCATGTAGCTCTCTAGATTGTTCCCATATCAGTTATAAGGATTCGACAATGGATACTGAATATGTAGAGCTTTCCGAGCTACTTTTGCAACTGGAACATACGCCCTCACTGCGCTATAGATTGGCGTTGCTTCGTGAAAATACAAACTGGAAAGCACATACGCTTATCATTGATAACATCGCTGATAATAATGAAAAACAGGAATCACTTTACTACGACTATGAAACCGCATGCTTCTTAGCCGGTAGTGTAGATTATGCAACAGTAGGACAATGGCTATCGCAGCGAGAAGGCGAAATCCAGCTTCCTGGAAATGCTGATTCGGTGAGGAAGTTCACTTTGCTTCCTTTTGTCGGTAAGGCGATCAAGCAGCGCTTTCCGAACCATGCCTCTCTCGATTTTCGGTCTCTTCTCTGGCCAGTCACTCGCTACGAGGCAACTGGTTCTGGTTCTTCTGTGACTTCACTGCCTCCTGGATTTTTACTCAGCGATGTTTCTCCTTTTTTTCCAGATTATCGAACGGCACTGCTGAAGCTCATATATCAGGGCGATCAAGTTGATCCTAACGCTTCACCCTCACCTCTTGTGATGGTCAAATTAGCCAATAGAGAAGCTTGGCTACGGCACATAGCAATCACTCCAACGGCGATACAGGTTGTTGTAGACGGAGAGCGAGTAGATGGTGTACACCTTGTTTTTAGCGATTCAGAGCAACTCTACGTTGAGCAGCAGCTGTCCAGACCTGAGACCGTTGAATGTCCCTTGCCCGAGGGCATTCCTACTCAGATTCATATCCTGCTTACCCGAGGAAATAGCTGGCTTGATTACTACCATCGAGATGCAAGGTGGTTAATATACAAAAAAGATCAAGATAACGTTCGTATTGAAACTCCTCCTATCAGCCGCGAACTTGCAATTGAGGGACTCATTGCGCAAGGTGAGGGTCCACAAATCGAATTTAAGCGAGAGCTTTCAGCAGACAGACCGCGATTTCTCAATACCGTTTCAGCGTTTGCTAACACGGATGGAGGAACTATCCTCCTTGGTATAGATGATGGTGGAAATCCCCATGGCCTTCCAGAAGACATAGGAAGGTTAATGGATACAATCACACGGACAATTCATGATAACATAATCCCTATGCCTCCCGTGGATATCTCACGAGTACAAATTCATGGACAACCTGTCGTTATCATCGTTGTGGGGCAAACGACGACACATGCATGTGGTGTGAATGCTGGAGACCCACGTTACTATGTACGTCGGGGAGCGTCAAACTTCCCTGCTCGGCCAGAAGAGATTACCAACCTCGTTTTAGCACGGCACCCAGCTGCATACAACCCTCTTTCTCGTGCAGGAATGTCTTTATCTGAATAATGCCAAAGAAGGAACATTGCGCTATACAAAACCGCATTGATTGCGGTAAAGGAAGTCTGCACTTCTAAAAAGGAAGCTAATTGTTGTGCTACGCTAATTTCGATGTTTTGCAAATGCAGAGGGGAAAATAGCTGGTTGAGGAGGGAAAGGCTTGTTAAAAGTTATTTGGGCTCACCCTCAAAATAAGTGAGCTTGCTTGTTTATGACGCAAAAAAGCAGGAACGTTGCGCTCATTGTAAGAAGAAATCCCCCTCGTCCCAGTGAGAAAAAACGGCTTTAAGCAAACAGGCTCACTTAAATTGATATTGGTGGCGAATCCCAAATCTTTGCTCATCTTAAGCATGAGAATCATTTCACTTTGAGCTTGGAGAACCTACTCGCCAACAATATCAAATTGGTGAAGGGCCGTTTTCATCTGCACAAGGACGCAAACGTTCAAATCTGGCCGTGATTAAGAACGAGTCTGGAGAACCAGACGAAGCCCATAGAAACTACCGAAGGATTTCCGTTCCCATGTATTAGGAATGACTCTTTAACTATTGTATGCTTACATTATCCTTTCAACGATCATCACGGGATATAGAACTCGAGCCGTTGAACTACAAATGTCATAAGGAGGAAGCGTGAATACTAACCGTAGTATATTACTTGAATCGCTAGCTAACACGATCTCTGATTATCGCCAACGTGATATTCCCTCTATTACGCCTATTCACGTAGAAAGATGGTTGAAACAATTTGATTTCGCTGATCAGCCTATAATTCTCGCCGAGTTAGACTCTATTATGAAACGGTTTTATTTCTCGCGACTCCGTGTGAAGGAGTGTGTTCGCACTTTTCTCAGAGACACTATCATAGGTGCCCATGATCCAATAAAATTGCTACCTCACGTATCTTTTCTCAACATTCAGGCACCTGGCAATAGTCAAGGAGCAATGTTAGATATTGTAGACGAAGTTCTTCTCCAAGAATATGGTTTTTCCCTTGCCCTCACCGGAACTGGAGAGGTACAGACCTATATATATATAGATGATGGTATTTATACAGGTAACACTCTTCGTTACGATTTAACCAGCGGGGTAGGTACTACTGGTTGGCTGTCTAATTGTCCATCATCCCAATGCACTCTATGGGTTTACACTATTGCGGGCCACCGTACGGGAATATCCTACGCAAGAAGATATATACAGGACACAGCCGAAGAAAAACAAATTAAAGTCAAAAGAGAAACCACCTTATTGATCAATGATGTTCGTAGCTCTAATAGCGATATTGAGGTACTTTGGCCTGAAAACTCACATGGTGATTCTTACATCGATGCTTATATATCTAACTTACAGGTGTCTTTAGGCAAAAATGATACAACTAACAACCTTTTTCGCCACACTGGAATTATATTACAGGAGAAACTCTTCTCATCTCTCGAGGCTAGGAGAGTTGTCGAAAAAGCATTTCTGAAAAAAGGTATTCAAATTATTAAAGTTGGTAAAAGCTCGGCCTCATCTATACGTCCTTTGGGCTTTATGAAACTTGTCTCTTTAGGATTTGGTACCTTTTTTGTCACATACAGAAATATTGCAAATAATTGCCCTCTGGTTTTATGGTGGGGAGATCCTGATTTTCCAGCAACCCACCCACTTGGAATATGGTACCCTCTCCTTCCTCGTCGAACGAACGAACAACGTAGTATAATAAAAAGCGAACAAATATTCGATGAACATCCGTTCTGAAGAGGCATAAGATGGTAGACTTACAAGTGAACAAAACATATCATAGGGATGAGAGCGCTGTATTCCTGAAAACTAATGAGCAGTTTGGTGGATTATCAAATATGGCTGGTGGATACCCACTAGTTGTCAATAGAATTCGTATCCCAACCTCTGAAGCTCTCTACCAAGCATGTCGCTTCCCTCATAAGCCAGATATTCAGAAATTAATTATTGGACAAGCAAGTCCGATGACAGCAAAAATGGTGAGTAAGCCTCATCGAAAAAACTCACGTCCAGACTGGGATGCGGTTCGAGTGCAGATTATGCACTGGTGTTTACGCGTTAAATTAGTGCAACACTGGGAAAAATTTGGGGAGCTTCTTCTCTCTACAGGAGATCGACCTATCGTCGAAGAGTCTCGCCGTGATTCGTTTTGGGGAGCAAAACCGACCGAGACAGCAACACTTATCGGAATAAACGTTCTTGGACAGTTACTTACAGAATTACGGGAACAACTGAAAAGCCAATACCTTGATGGATTACAAGTCATAGAGCCTCCTATTCTTACACAATTTTTCTTAGTAGAAAAGCCTATTGGTGTAATCAGGAGTCCGAATCTCGATCCTAGAATCGTGCCAGCAGCGTATGAGCAATTGAAGCTCGGCAGTGACATAACGCGTATGGCTACTTCTTCCATCGAGTCCGAAGAAGCTGTAATAGAAGAACGATCAGACGCGATGCCGATACCCCTTTCTCCAGAACAACATCAGCTAGCTGTAACGCAGCTAGTGTTGCCGTTAGAAGGAACAGACGAGGGACTCACTTTATAGAAAAAAACAAACATCACAACTCGCTGCAAGAAAACTTCTTGATGAGTAGAGAGAAAATAACATCTTCTCAATTATCTTGAACTGAATATACCAGAAAAAGCTCTTCTTGTGGAGAGTTCTAGTATCACTGTTTTTACCATAAATCTTGTCTGCTCTATTTGTGAATTTTGGACCCTGCACCAATTTTAAGTGGGCCTGTTTGCTTAAAGCCGTTTTTTCTCACTGGGACGGGGGGAATTTCTCCTTACAATGAGCGTAACGCTCCTGCTCTTTTGCGTCATAAGCAAGCAAACTCACTTATTTTGGTATTGGCGGCGAATTGCAAAACTAAGCACGATGATAATCTTCAATGGCACAGTTCCAAGCTCGATTTTTTAATTCGCCACCAATACCATTTTGAGGATGGGCCAGAAATAGTGACGCAGGGCAAACCAAAAGTCACAACCAGGGCAGACAGAATATTCGTGTGAAGTACCCAGGTTGACAACAGCAAGGGTTTTGATAGGCTGTGGGACTCAATGTCCACAGCACCATTAGGCGACATTGCAAAACCGACAAAATCGATAGCAAAACGGCACACCCATATGCACAAACGCGATCAGTCGATCCGTGCCAATGCCGCCGACTTTCTGGCCGACCAGGCTACTGAAGGAAAGCAAGATGGTACTTTCATAACAAGGAGGCCGTTTGCCCTAGATTGTCAGGGTTTTACACCTCTATTCAGAACCGACTTAGCCTCATTTCAGATGTGCTGAGGATCGGTTAGCGTGAAAAAGAGCCAAATACCTTCCAGTACTTTCTTAATCCTTTTCGGTTTCCACGGCAACCACGTCAAACCTTGATCGAAAAATGGCAAGCTGTACGAGTGCTATTCTCAGGTCATCAGACTCAGGAACACTGACACTGTACAGCCCGTGTTCATCAGCTCGATAGAAGCGACGTTCACTCTCTATTGTATGAACAATAACTGCTGTCAACGGGTGTAGTTCTTGATCCAGTGCCTCGATTTTTTCACGTGCATCACCAGAGAACAGTGGGCGTATTTTGATATGGGTGTGTTGCCCTGTCTGTGCAAGCCCGCTCTTTCCAGATAAAACAAGAGATTGGCTCTTGTCGGTCATCTTGCCGTCACTCCCAAATTCAACATCCCAGCGATCTGGGATGTCTTTCTGCATGGACGGTAATATATGAGAATAGGTATCGAGCGTTATATTAATCGTGCTATGGCCTAATATCTCTTGAACGATCTTTGGGTGGACCCCCATTGAAAGTAGAATGGTTGCCGCGCTATGTCGAAGCATATGAAAGGTCATATCTGGCAGACCAGCTGCCACCAACACCCTTTTGAAGACTCTCAGGACATAATTTGGATTGAAGAAGTCGCCTAGCAGACCAGTGAATACCAGGTTTTTGTCAATCCACTTCTCGCCTGCTTTATATCGCGCTTCCATTTGTGCCGAACGGTGGGCATTGAGCATCTCTACCACAAATGACGAGAGCATGATTTTGCGCCGCCCCTTTGCCGTTTTCGGCTCCGACTCTACGTATCCATAGTGATTAATATAATCGACGGTATGCTTTACCTGGATACTCCCTTCCTCAAGATTTACATCTGACCATCGTAGCGCCAGGATTTCCCCACGACGCATTCCGGTTGTCAGTGCGAGTGCCAATATTGTCTCTAACCGGTGCCTTCTCACCTGCTCCAGGAGTGTATGGGCTTCCTGCATCGTGAGCACTTGTTTTTCAGTCGTCGGAACCCGAGGGGACGAAACCACATCACACACGTTCTTCGCGATAAGGTTCCATTTGACGGCGTTGTCCAATGCTCCATGCAGTACACCGTGGATGGATTGAATCGTCTTTGGTGAAAGCCCTTCTTTTAGTTTGCGTGCATAGAGGGACTGGACATGTTGCGGTGTGAGTTTCTGTAGTTGGATCTTCCCTATGGTTGGCAAAAGGTAGCTGTTCAAGAGTTTCCGATATTTGACGTAACTACTCACGCGAATCGTTGGTTTTTTTACTTCTTCCAGCCAATGCTCCAAATACTCTTTCATGGTCTGGGTCGAGGTTGTGACCAATGTCCCTTGTTGTTGTTCATGACGGGCTTCGATAAGCTTGTCAGTCACCTCTTTTTGGTCTTTCCATAGAAGACCTTGCGTTTGCCGTTGTCAAGCGTGATACTTGCAACCCATTTGCCATCTTTTTTGCGCTGATAGATAGATCCTTCGCCATTTCCGCGCTTTCCCATGAATGTTCTTCCTTTTATAGGTCAGAAGAAACCGCCCGGTATGGGGTTCCCATCAGGCAGGTGGTTTCTTCTTGGTTCTGCTATAACGAGCCTGCGATTTGCTACTGTTCGCGAGCCTTCAGCCAGGTTTGCAATTCCTCACGGGGAATGCGCACTGCTCGTCCAAAGTGCTGTACTGGTAGCCCTTCACGCTTAATCAAATCATTGACCTTGGTGCGCTTGAGTTGGAGCAACTCCATCACTTGTGCGATGGTCAATAACATGGGTTGTGTTGTCGACGTCTCCTGAACTTGTTGCATGGCTCTCTCCTTGCTCTCTGTTGCGGATGCACTGGCTGTCACTGAAAGACAGCAATGTGATCGTGATGCGTTCGTCATAACCGGAAGAACTTGCCTGTACTTCCTTGCTTGCCGACATTATTCCTCCTCGCTTTCCGCTGGTGGGCTATACTCCACCTCGTAGAAGCGCGTTTGGCTGGCCTCAAAGCCCAGGCGGATCTCCCCCACCGGGCCATTGCGGTGTTTGGCAATGATGATATCGGCGGTGTTTTTGGCTTCCAGGTTCTCGGTGTCATACATCGACTCTCGGTAGATGAAGAGCACCACGTCTGCGTCGTTCTCGATTGCGCCACTTTCGCGCAGATCAGAAAGTTGAGGGACTTTGGACTGCCGACTCTCCACCGCACGCGAGAGTTGCGCCAGGGCCAGGACCGGGACATCAAGCTCTTTGGCGATGGATTTGAGACCTCGGCTAATTTCGGCAATCTCCTGCTCGCGGTTGGGATAGCGCTTGCCTTCCAGCGTTGCGTGCATCAGCTGGAGGTAGTCCACAATCACCAGATCGATGCCGTGTTGCGCCTGCAACCGTCGCGCCTTGCTGCGGAGCGCGGAGAGGGAAAGGCCGCCCGTGTCATCAATCCAGATCGGCCCTTCTGAGAGGGTCCCCATCGTCGCAACCAGGTGCTCCCATTCGTCATCATGGACCCATCCCGTGCGCAGCCGCTGCTGATTGATCTGCCCATGCATCGCCACCATGCGGACCCCCAGCTGCTTTTTACTCATCTCTAGCGAGAAGATCGCCACGTTGCGCTGATGGGCATAGGCCGCATTAGCGGCAATGTTGAGCGCAAAGGCGGTTTTACCCGTTCCAGGACGCGCAGCCAGGATGATCAGGTCTGCCCTTTGGAGCCCACCAAGTGCCACATCCAGTGGGTGAAAGCCCGTTGGCACGCCGACAATGGTCCCGGTGTGTCCCTGCACGATGCTCAGATCCGCCATGCAGTGCTGCATGATTGCTGATATATGGGTCGCCTCGGCTGCGTGTCCACGCTGCGCAAGGGCAAAGACCAATTGCTCTGCACTCTCCAGGGCATTGGTCTCCTCCGCATAGGCTGCGGCTGCAATCTGCCCAGCTGCGTGGATGAGTCGACGGTAGAGGGCTTTTTGCGTCACGATGTGGCTGTAGTACTCCACGTTGCCGCTCGTTGGGACGGCGTTGACGAGCGTGGTGATGGCAGCGGGGCCGCCAACATCGGCCAGCTTGCCCCGTCGCTCCAACTCATCGCAGAGGGTGATGAAATCGGCAGGGGTCTGTCGTTCAAACAGGGAGAGGATCACCTCGTAGATACTGCGGTAGGCATCCCGGTAAAAATCCTCTGGGGTCAGGGTATCCGCAATCTGGGCAATCGCGTCAGGATCAATGATCAGGCTGCCAAGGACGCCTTGCTCTGCCTCCACACTCTGCGGCAATCGGACCTCATGGTGCATCGTGTTGTCTCCTTCCGCGTGTTTGTTCCGCCTGGTATTGTGCTTCCAGATCCATCAGGCTCCGACCCGTTGGGTGCGTAGGTGAGGATGCGGTCAGTGTGTTGCCACCTGCCTCTTTGTCCCCTGTCCCCGTTGCCTGTATCCGGCGCTCTCGGTTGTCCACCTGCTCACGCTGGAGCCAGCGGCGGAAAAACGAGGGCGTCATGCGTTTGCGCTTGCGATTGCGTCGGGGATCATCGATCCACTCACGGGCTGCGTCCGCCTCGCCTAACACCGAGAGCGCCGGGTCTGGCAAGTATTCTGCCACCACACGAGCAAGGGCTTCGCTTGTGGCAAGCTTGAGAATGCGGGCGACCCGTTGCGTGGCCTCCGTCACCTGCTGCTGTGAAACAGCGGTGATGGTGCCGCCGCTGGTGGGGGCGAGGAACGTGATATTTGGGGGACCTTCCTCTTCACCTTCTCTTTCTTCTTCCTTTTCCTCTTCACCTTCCTCTTCCCGAATCGATTCCCCACAATCCCCTAACTTTTCCTGGGCATTGTGAGAGCTTCCTGGGCATTGTGGGGTGTTGTCTGCTGACCGTGCTGATGGAGGTGCGGGATACTTTGACCGGGCGGGTTTGCTCAGCGTCTCCCACTCCGTCCATCGGCACAAAGCATAGTAGCGCTGCTGCTCATCCTGGTAGCAGGTCACGAGCTGTTGCTGTTCAAGAAGGGCCAGTGTCTCCTCGATTAACTCCACGGGTTTATTGAACTTGCGGGCCAGCAGGCCGGTATGTGCTAACCCGCGTCCGTGATCATCAGCGATGAGGACGAGTCCGATCAGGATCACCTGTGCGTCACTGGAAAGCTCAAAGAAATCAGGATCGTCAAACAGGGTTGAAGGGAGACTACGACTGCGTGCCATGTGGCACCTCCAATCTTTCAACAGAGAAGGTGTGCCGGAGTCCCTCCGGCAGGGTTATACATGATGGAGGGATGATCAAGAACGTTATCAATGTTGCTCCTTCATCGTCAACAGACGAGATTGCAGCATGTGCAGCAGAATCTGTCGCAGGGGCGGCGCGAGAGTGAGCATGGCTTCTGTGCACCAGAGCATCACATACAAATTCGCGTGTTGTCCCAGTGATGTCGCTGGCGTTATCATCTGGACGCGTCGCCTCAACTCTTGAACCAATCGCTCCAGGTCACTGATCTGGGAGGTGATTGTTGGAGGAAACCTGTCGCTCGTGGGAGTCGGGGGTGGTTCCTGCTGTCTTACGAGTCTCTCCTTGTGGGTAACGGGCGGGTTCAACCACCGAACACGTTTATGGTGCTGTCGCGCATAGGTGATCTCGCTGCTGGTGGACAAGCCAACGTAGCCATCGACATTGAGGACCAGGATCTCGTCGGCCAGGTCAATCTTGCGTTTATGCAGTTCGTCCATCCGTGCTTTATCTTCCTGGGTGAGTCCCAGGGCTGCATCACTTTTGAAGTCACAGCCAATCGAGAGCACGATGCGCCCGGCCAGCGTCTCGGTGAAATTTGCTTGCTGAAATGCCTCACTGAAACGGGTTCGAGCCACACAAGCAGACAATCGTCGGTCGCTCGTAGGACGCAACCGCAGTGCGTGTTATGATAGACATGGTATCTCCTTCTTTTTGCCTCCAGGTCCTAGCTCCGGAAAGGCAGTGGACCTGCAAGGTGGTTTTGAGAGTCGGATGGTATCACCGCTGGCTCTTTGTGTCCCCACACAAGAGCCAGCGCTGTTCGTGGATCTTCTCTGGTGGCGAACGAGCGTTGAAGATCATCAGGGGGTCTCCTCCCTCTTTTCTTGCTGGACGGGTGTTGGCAACGTGTGTGGGAGCGCGCCCTTCTTTTTCCCTGCGTCAGGCTGTTTCAAGTGGCGCTGCAGCGTCCGTACGGCAATGCCGAGCGCTGCGGCAATCTCTGCCTGCGTGGCATGTGGGTGCACGACCAGGTGCGCCTGTGTCCGTTGCAGAATCTGTTGATGCTCTGTCTCCCACTTTGAAAGGAATGTCGCGTGCCCATTGAGTGCTGTCGTTGTGTCGTCTTTCCCATTCTCACGAGACGCTCCTGTCGTATCGGGATGACGTTCCGCTGACGGTGTCGTGTCCTGCTGTTCTGCCGGTTCAATGAGGACGTGTTGCGTGTCGTCTTCCTTGGCGACGTGTGACCCGGTAAGCAGTGCATCCACGATGTGCAAGAGCACTGCCTGTCGCTTTTTGCGCAGTTCCTCTTGGACCGTTGCATCCTGAAGATCCGCCAGGAGCGCATCTTGTGTCGCCTGAAAGAGCAAGCGTCGTGTCTCCTCTCGGAATGCGGCGTCGCGGAGACCGCCACCGGTAAAGCCCTCCTTGATGGCTGCTTCCTGTGCCTCCTTGAAAAGCTCACTGCTAATAAAGGTGCAGGTGATGATGAAAGGAAAGAGGGCGGAGATCGCCAGGCTTTGCCAGTTTCCCAATCCCGTAAAGATAGCATGGTAGAACAAACCTCCAGCGATGGCACTGGAGACGCTGCCAACCAGCATCAACGGGAAGGAATAAAAGCGGGATTGGCGATGGGTTCGGGTCGCCCGCTGCTTTTTGTGGTAAAAGTCGATCCGCCGACCAAACGCCCAGAAGGAGATGTCGCCCCGTTCGCGCTCCAGGCTCTCCTCAATCTGCTTGATGATCGCATTTGCTAACCGAATGCGGATCAGCGCTCCGAGCGTCATGCCCTCGATTAAGATGGATAACCCGACGCCAATGACCCCAGCGACAATCCACAACGGCCAGATGGTTGGATATCTCTGTGCGGTGACCGTGACACTGCCAGCCACGATTGAGAGCGCGGAGACCGCAATGGCGAGCAGATTGGCGATTGAAAGTTGCACCCCGATGAATTGCGTGGTGATCTGATGAGCATAGGCAATGAGCAGATTAAGCGTCAGTCCACTGGTGACGCGGTTCTGCTCCTGTGCAGGTGGAAGGTTCATCTCTGCCCTCCCTCACCTGACAAGGGTGTGATGAAGCCAAGCTGCGCGGCTGTCAGGCCAAAAAGCGTACACAGATGTTTGCGGTACAGCGGGCTGGGGATATGCCGCCCGCGTTCCCAGCTACTGACCTGGTTGGCGTTAATGCCAACACCAGGGTGACCACTGGCGACACAGTATTCACGGAGGGCATCAGCGACATCTTGCTGTGACCATCCGCGCAACAATCGCTGGTATTTCAATAGTGAACCATGGTCATCTGATGGTATTTGCCCATGCTGAAGAGACCGAGCGTATGGTATCATCTCTTTGTAGCTCCTGTTGTCCTCTTACGGTCTTAGCTGGTCAAAGGGCAAAACCGTGAGAGCATAGGTATAGACACTGATGAGTTGCGACGCTGGTTTTTGTGGTGGTACACAAGAGCCAGCCTTTTTGCAGGTCATCCAGACCAACGGTAATCTTGTCGGGAATGGATGTCCGGGAATAAAATCGTCATCTTTCTCCTCCAGTGACGAGCGCGAGTAGTGGTATAGGACAACGTCGATCCGACCCTGTTCTAGCGCCTAGCTTGCTAGTTGCGTCGTCTTGCGATCATACTCTTGATTCATGCAACACCAGTGGTTGCATACAACCATTGATTTCTTGCAATACTTCTAGTATGCCAGCTTTGTGGACACAAGAACACCTTTTTTCCCTATCAGTTTACCTATCAGACCGATCAGATCACCTATCAGTTTGCCTGATAGGTAGATGATAGGTTCCATTTTCAGTGCTTCTTATGGTTATCATTGATCGTGCATGCAAAGCATATCAGCCTTCCTGGGGAAACTGGAAGCGTCTATTCCCCCAATATACTGGAGGAAGTCCGCCGTGTTCCATGGCAGTTCTTGCGTGGTGAGAGAACCCCGTTGCGCTTGCTGTGTGGGAAGTACCGTTCTGCACACTCCGTCGCTGGTGTAGGAGAAAGATAGAACAGGTCCATCGTGAATGAGCAGGTCAGCCCAAAAGATACGTGACAAGATCCTATGACGGACTCGCTGTCGTTACGACACCTTGTCCGTCGCTTGATCCGTGAGAATCTGTCATGTCCCTGTCAGCAAAGCGTCCCACGACAATTGGATAGAGTGTGTGGCGTGACGCATGGCTCGCAAACGTCGGCAGCGTGGATCGCCCTGTGACCGTCCGATCACCGCTGCATCCTCCTCTGTCGTGAGACTGCGCACAGAGCGGGCATACGTCTCGATACCACGAGCGTTGGTGCGTACCAGGTGGAACCCTGCGGCGCGGTAAAGGGTGCCATGGTGATGGGTTGTGTCGCAGTAGGAGAGGACTTCGCGTATTATGTATCATCAAAAATCAATATTCTGGAAGATTGTGGCGGGTCTCCAGAATATTAAGATTTTGTCTTAAGGTCACGTAGCAATCGTTCAAATGCTTGCTGATATGCCTGGGGATCTGTCCAGTTCGTGAAATTGCCAATATGGCGCGTGCGGCGCAGTGCGGCCGCCCATGCCAGTGAGGTCTGCATCACGGTGTCATCCAGGCGGATCGGAAAGAGTACCTCCCGCTGCTGCTGATTCTCTTTCTCAATCGCTGCTTCGACTTCATTCTCGACCCAGGTGCTGGCAATGCTGTGTTCTGAAAGCAGCAGGAGGAGTTTGTCTTGCAAGTGAATGGCCTCATCAATGCGCTGGCGAAACTTGTTGCCAATTTTCAGGTCTTCTGGGGCGAACCAGCACCGGACTCTGTTAGACTGGAGGTCGGCGTGCAGGCGACGGGCCAACGTTTCGTCTTTGCTTGAATACGAGATAAAAAGCGAGTGGTATTGAACAGGAAGCATTGTTGTAGCACGCCACACCTCGATGTATGCATCGGGAACACCTACGCCGCGCAAGAAATGTAGTGCGCTTCCATCCTGAGGAAGTTTCACTGAGTATATTTCGACATGAGACGGACCTATGTGGCGAATCTCAAGAAGTCCCTTGACTGTACTTAGATCATTTGCGGCAAAAACGGTTTGCTGAAGTCTTACTTCGGTAAGATTAACTTTGGCAAAGTTGGCTTTACTGAAATTGGCTTCCGAGAGATCTGCACCAGAAAAATCAGCGTCGCTAAGATCTGCTTCACCAAACTTAGCTCTGGCAAGATCGGCGTTTGTAAAGCTGGCTCTCCTGAGATCAGTTCTTCGGAGGTCGGATTGTCGGAGAGAAGCTTTACTAAGATCAGCTTCGTAGAATATGCTCCGGTAGAATCTAGAAAAGCTAAGATCAGCTTCGTAGAATATGCTCCGGTAGAAGTTGGTTCTATCTATGGTCGCGTCCCTAAGATTGGCCCTACTAAGGTTGGATCTATAAAGTTGGGCTCCGTGAAGTGCTGCTCCCCTAAGATTGGCCCCACTAAGATCAGCTTCCGAAATATCTACAATACCTCCGTCTTCACTTGATCTGGGGTCAGCGCCGATAAGATCAAAGCCTTCAAGGTCAAATCCTCTAAGGTCTGCATTACTGAGATCAACCTCAAGTGTTTCTCCTGGGAGACGCCGTCTCCATTTATTCCACGCCTCTCTTCCTTGCTTAAGTAGTTCAACGTGCTCCTGGTTTGCCATGTGCTCTGCTCCCTGCCCTACTCTTAACGTTCCACGAGTATGTTGTTGCTATCCTACTGGAAAAACATGTTGAATGCAAGGATTTTGGAGAGGGTAGCTCGCCTCTCTTTTTGTTGAGAAGGGCTCTTATTAGCAAGCAGGCACACTTAATAAGCGGAAGGCCCGAACAGCCCTTTTTGTCACTATATAGGTGAAATTGCATGAGACTTTCTCCATTTATTCCACACTCTGATATCTTTTTTAGTAGTTTAATACCCACTGTTCGCTCATCTTTTTGCCAAATCCGCTTGCGAAGCCACATACAATTGCTGAGTATTCGCCAATTTTGCTCGAACAAACTGGCTTGTGCGTTGGCTTCGCAATGAACTAACGAACGGAGGGTAATATATTTCTGATTCTCCATACAGGCTCCTTCATCCTTATGGATGTAAATCACGCAACAGCCGATGCAAAGCCCGTTGATAGGCCACATCATCCCACCACTGACGAAAGTCGCCGATAAAGCGTATCCGGCGAATATCCCCTACCCAGGCAGCATTGGTCTGCATCACGGCGTCATCGAGCCGAATAGGAAAGAGCACCAGCGTTTCTGGTGGCTGGCGTTCCCGTTCAAAAGCCAGTTCCACTTCCCGCTCAACCCAATCGCTTGTGACGGCGTGCTCGGAGAGGATCAGCAGCAGTTTGTCCTGTTTCTGGATAGCTTCGTAGATCTGGGTACGCATCTTGTCGCCCGTTTTCAGATCATGTGGGGCAAACCAGCAGGAAATGCCTTTCCTTTGCAGATCCGCATGCAATTTCTCGGCGAATGCTTGGTCCTCGGTGGCGTAACTCAAGACACAGCTATGATAGTCAGAAGGAGCATTCTGTTGCTGAGTGGATACAGGAGATGGCAATGGTGGAGTGATCGTTTGTCGAGCAGGAGGCGTTAGAGAGGAAGCCAACGCATCTCGACGGACTTGCCACACCGAGACTCCAATGCCGAGGAGCACCACGATGCCAAGAGTGGGCCAAGCGAAGCGCAAATAGGGGGTAATGACCGGTGGGATGGTGCTAGTGGCGATATTGCCAAGGATACCCGCTAGAGTAGCGAATATCCCAGCAAGAATCGTCAGCAAAATGGTTACCGACAATCGTGGCGATGGTCGTGTGGGCATCTGGCCTTTCCTCCTCTCACAGGGCAGCAAGGGTGAATGTATGGGTTCATTAAAGTAAACGATGCAGATCGATGGAAATACAAGAGATTAGTCTTTTGGTGTTTGCTCGGCCTTGAGATCACGTAAGAGGCGCTCGAAGGACACCTGGTACGTATCGTGATCTTTCCACTGGGTAAAATCGCCGATATGCCTGCGGCGGCGTACATCAGCCACCCAGGCTTTGGTGGTTGTCATTACTGTATCATCTAGGCGAATCGGGAAAAGCACTGCTCGTTGCTCACGGTCTTCTCTCTCTCGAGCTGCCACTACTTCTCGTTCAACCCAGGAGCTTTGAATGGCATAACTGGAGAGAATGAGAACAAGCTTGTCGTAGAGGCGAATCAATTCATCGATACGCTGATGATAGTGATCGCCAATCTTGAGGTCTTCTGGAGCGGACTAGCGGCGCATTTCCTTACTTTGTAAATCAACGTAGAGCCGATTGGCAAAAGCCTCATTGTATCTGGCGTAGCTGATGAAGCACTTGTAGTAGTCGATAGGCTGACCAATCAGAGAATGTGCGTAGGAGATAAAGCGCCAGATAGGCCAGTGGGCTACAGCGCACATCGACTGATGTGTGCAGGTAGTGGTGGGCCTTCACTTGTGCCTGTACCCATACCAGTCCTACTTTATCGGCAAACTGAAGAGTAAGCATGATCTCCCTCCTATGTGTCTGTCGGCTGCCATGTTGGCAACCAGCGATTCGTCAGTACTTGGTGAATGCCGTTGTACGCCAACTGACTGGCACCAGGGTAGATCCACCAGCGTGAGGCATGCGGTGGGAAGTATTCATGCTGGTGTTCGGGAAAGTCCCGCCCGGCCAGGTAAATGACCTCCGTTCCGTAGCGATCCCGGTAGTGATAGTGCGCTGGCAGTTGTGGTGGGGCTGGATACTGCTTGCTCGCGGCAAACGTGGTCGGTCCCATCGCGAGCACCATTTCAAAACCGTGCTGTGCAAGCAGGGCCGTCACCTCCTCCACGGTCGGTTGCACCGAGCAGAACGCTTCAAGCGCCTGCAGTTGGGTCAAGGTTTGCGTCATAGATGAACCTCCTATTGATCTGCTTGCCCCCAGAGCGGGAGCGTGGTCAGTGTTGGGGAAAAGTTGTAAAGAAGCACCTCGTGCACCTGCTCATGCGTGGCTTCGGTACGCTGGGAGTGCTTCACCGTCTGCCAGTGCACGCGCTGCCACACGTCAGGCGGGTACCACTGGGCAAGCAACGGATGCTCATAGTAGGAGAGCACGACCATCGCCGGGGTCGTACGCAGCACCGCCGCTAGTCGCTCATGATCTGCCAGGGTAAAGTCGCCCGCCGTTCGATAGTAGTCCTCTGCGCCGATGTAAGGAGGATCGACATAAAAGAGCGTGCGCGGTCCCTGCTCCTGGGTGATCACCTGGGCAAAGTCCCGGTTATCGATCACGACCCGGTGAAACCGCTCAGAGAGGGCCGCAAAGAGCGTAAGCGATGAACGATACGCGTTGACATCATGTAGGTCGTTTCTCCATCCAACTGGGGAGGTAGGTCGGAGCATCGCGCTAAAGCTACTTTTGAGCACGTAGTACCACTGCGCCGCCCGCTCCAGCGGATCAAGCGGGGTTCCATCAAAGAGGGTCTGGTGATAGGTGTAGTGCACTTCTCGACTGTAGGGGAGGCTCTCCAATCGCGCCGCTAGCTCTGCTGCATGGTCGCGGAGCTGCAGCCAGAAGTTGACGAGATCCCCGTTGAGGTCGTTGACCACTTCCCGATGTTTCCAGGGCGGTTTCCGTGCGATGACGTGGCATCCGCCCATGAAAGGTTCACAGTAGCAATCGTAGGACTCTCTGGGCGGGAAAGCGTCCAGGATGAACGCGGCCCCGTAGTGTTTGCCGCCCATCCAGCGTACCGGGGACACAAGAGCGGTGGTCATTGTGGCACCTCTCTGTCTGTGAAGGTGAGTTGACGAGGACGCAAGGGGTGATAATGACGGGTACTGCGAAAGTCTGTTAACCATGCCCGTGTGGCCTGCACATGGCGCGCCCGCTCTAAGCCCCGTGTTTCCGTTGGGGGACGTACATAGGACAGATCGCGCCACTCTGCATAACCCCATTGTCCCAGGGCCGGGTGAATGGATGGCCCGGCGCTATCCGTTGAGAGGGTGATCCCCTGTTCATCGCACAAGTAGAGCAACTCTCCGAGCGCTGGCGCATAGCAGACACCCCAGACGTGCACGCGCTTGACACCCTCACGGCCCAAGAACGGAATGACCAGGCGCATGGTTTCCCGAAACACGGGCATCATTTGCCGGGGAAGCTTGCCCGTGATACAAAACCCACCGAGTCCGAAGAGGTCCCCCGGTTCCAGCAAGGGCACGATCTGCTGCGCGCACGTCAGATATTGCGCAGCGCTTACACCCTGGGCAGAGAGCACCAGCTGACACCCGGTACGATGGCGGGACAGGTACGCCGCTGCCTGCACTGTTTGTGTTACAGCATACGCGGCATCCTGTTCTGTCCACCGAGCTTTGTATCGTGCACCGCCCTCCCACTTTTCATCAATCAAGAGGTCATAACTGGCCCGGTGTGTCACCCGATCCGCGTAGTGATAGCGTTCTGCATGCGCTACTTGTCGCTCAAGCGCTGCCTCGACGCTCAAGCGCTCGTGGATGCCATCGCAGAACGCGCCGCTATCCTGGATAACGGTGGTCTCTGCTGGGACAGTCACGCGATTGCATTGCTTGCTGTGTAAGGTCCTGCCATAAACCGGCGAGACACAGGCAAGTGCACCAGGTGCCACAGGGTGATGGTTCCATTGCTGCTCACTCAGTCCGCAATAGAAGAGGATCATAGGTCTCCTTGCGCTCAATCCTACCAACTCCCGTTGAGTTGGCACGAATGAAGGAAAGAACGCCCTCACCTCCCAGGGGAGAGAGGGCCAAACATCGTATTCATGGTGAGTTGACGGGTACGCACGGCCCGCTCGTTGAGCCAGAGCACTTCCAGGTGCTGCTTGCCATGCTCCCCGGCGGTGGGAAGCGTGACCCGGTACCAGTCAGCAAGCCGGGCGTCATAGAGCGGGTGGGCATAGCCAGAGAGCACCACCGCGCCGCGATGGGTGATGAGATGATCAATCAACGTGCTATGGTCGTCGTCGGTCATCTCGTCGGGATAGTATTTGCGTGCACGGGTCGCGTGGATATAAGGTGGATCGACATACAGCAGGACATCTGGGGCGTTGTAGTAGTCGATCATGTCCAGGGCAGGCTTGTTGCGGATCTCCGCGTCCTTGAGACGAGAGGCCGCCGCAAGAATGCGCGTTGGCAGTTGCTGCCACGTCCTGACCGGATACGCATTTCCATGCAGTCCGTTATGCTTCCACTTAGACACCTGGTACAGGGTACCGCCGTGTGCCTGCCAGCACCGGATGAGAAACTTGCGTGCATGCTCCACCGGGTCAGGGTCTGTGTAGTCCCGCTCAACGGCCTTGTACTCTGCCTCTGCCCAGGGCGTCATCTCAAGAGCTTGCGCCAACTCCTCCGACCTGGTACGAATGACCGTGAAGAGATTGACAATAGAGCCGTTGAGATCGTTCAACACCTCATGGGTTGAGGGCTTTTTGCTGAAGAAGACCGCCGCACTTCCGCAATAGGGTTCGACATAGTGCACGTGGTCAGGTAGATAGGAGACGATCCAATCGGCTATTTTCCACTTGGCCCCGGTGTACTTGAGGATCGGCTTGACGGCTGTCGTGTTCATGCCTGTCTCTCGCTCTCCACAAGGTCATCGAACAACGTCCCCTGCGACTCCCGGCGGATCTGTGCCAGCGTGATGGGCTGCTTGACGCCGTGCTGCTGTCTGGAAGCAAAGCTCCGTTCTGCTCGTGGCCCACCCTGGTTGCGCTGCTCTTGCTCCCATTGCTCATAGCTGGCATAGCGTTCCGGGTCCCATTGTTGGAGTCGTCGCCACTCACCAACCCCTTGACGGACACAGGCCCCACCACAGTTATTGTGCTGAAAGCCACGCTCATACAGACGTGGAATGGCAATATCCCAGCTGCGCACGGTTGCGAAGAGGTCCGCGTGATACCATTCCCGCCAGAGGAGGGGATAGACCACCTCAACGCCAGGGATGGCCTCGGCATAAGATTTTTTTACGCTTACCAGACGTTTGCGCTCATGCACTTCCAGCCCAATGTTCACGGTGGGGAGTACCGGCATGGCTTTGATCAGTTGCCGAAACGGTTTGACTTTGAGCTCATAAGAGCACGGGCAGTGCTGATTGCAGGGAATGAGCTTCTTTTGCGCTGCCAGTTCCAGCGGTGTGCGTCCGTCGGTGTACCAGTAGAGCACGCCTTTCCAGCGCTGCATGCAATCGTGTAGAAACCGATACAGATCTGCGTCCTCGACCCGCACATCCGCAAACCATAAGAGGGTATGCTCCCGTCCATACCGCTGGATGACTTCCTCTGCCATCACCGCGCTCGGTACGCCGCCCGAAAGGGAAACCGCGTGCGCTGCTGTCAGTGTCCGGCCTATGGCAACGGTCGTTTCTGAGGTGAGATGCACAACCTTCGGGGTGCCTGAGTAGTTCATACCGGCACCTCGCCCTCTGTCAGTGAGGCAAGGACACGCTCCATTAACAACTTCATGACCGGCGGAGTGACTGCGTTGCCCAGCTGCTTCACCTGCTCGCGCTGGGTCCCCGTCACGATGTAACTTGCAGGGAAGGCCATTGCTGTCTGAATCTCCTTTGGGATGAGCATACGAAACCCGCACGCTTCCAGCGCAGGTACTCCGGGTTCAACCGTCACGAGGGCATGGCGGGCAAGCGTGGTGACCGTTCGTACCGCCTCTTGCACTGGCAAGAGTTGCCCATGTTTGTAGTAGCTCATCAAGTACGCCTGCGTCTCTCTCGGAATGATGACACTCTGATGATTGCCATCTGCGCATATGGTCGAGCATGGTCGGACGATACTTCGCGGTCGGTATTCTCCCAGGTGGTCCAGAATGAAAGGCGCTGGGACGGCCAATGCCAGGTCTTGCCGGGTTGTTTGCGTCGAGAACGGGGCATCATAGGCTGATGTGACAGAACTTGCATGCCCACAGATACTATGAGATGTCTGAAGCAAGAAGGGTGGCATCACCATCGCCTGTGTTTCCGTTGCCGTCTGCATCGGAAATGGCTCCTGTGTCCTATCTCGGAGCCGATCCTGTACTCTGGTCATCGGAATGCTCAATGGATGGCCAGCAAACTTTTCCAGGCCATAGCTGATGCGGTTCAGCGTCTTCTCTTTCAGCGGCTTTTTCCGATCTCCAATACGCGGCGCTGGCACGGACCAGTCAATCGCGTTGGCAGCAGCATAGTAGTAGGGCGTCACCTCTTGCGCGCAGCGAGGGCAACGATAGACATATTGCTGCTTATATTTGCCGTGGCGACGGGTCGGTTTCTTCCAGCTTTGAACCGATGCCACTTCTTTGTCGCACTGGATACAATAGGCCGCAGGCGTAATTGTGAGGTTCGGACGTCTGTTCCCCTGCTTCCAGGCCACAAAGTACATGCGGTCCCGACTTTGTGGCGTCGGATGGGCATACATGGAATTGAGGTAGACCAGTTCATAGTCATAGCCTAACGACTTCCAGGCTTGCAGCCATGCCTGGAAGGGACGCCACAAATGCGCGTCCACCACATTCTCCAGGATGATAGCCTGGTAGTCATGGCACTCTGCCCAATCCAGCGGCGTCCACATCGTGCAGCGTGATCGTTCCTCGGCTTCAGCGACAAGGTCGGGTCCGTCAGCTTCCCAGAGCGGCAACTGCCCTTGCTGTTTCCGCTTCTTGCCTTTCGCGAGGGTATGGGAGGTACATTCAGGACTGGCAACCAAGATCGTCGTAGCAGGGAAGCGCCTGGGCGATGCTTTATGGAGGTCTGTCAACGCATGGATAGTTTCAGGATAATTCGTATTGTGGGTTTCAATGGCGCGTTTCCAGTGATTAATGGCAAGTTTCACCGTTGCCCCGGCGAGGGTTGCGCCAGTGGTACTTCCGCCTGCTCCACAAAACATATCCGTGATGGTGATATCAAGCGTCATACGCTCACCTCGACGGTCTGCCATGCGTGCTGCTCATGGTGCACCGGGTCCTGCTGCATGCATTCCAGGTATCGCGTGTAGCATGCCTCTGCTGCCTGCGCGAGCGCATCCTCAATCGTGAGCGCCTCTATTATGTCTTGATCATGCCAGACGTCACACCGCAGGCACTGATAGGAATGCATAATGACCGTCGCGCTTGACCACCCCCGTATGATTTTAGGTCGGTGCCTGGTATACTCTTCGATGATATCCCTATAGTGCGTGCACCGGTCGGGGTAGACATTGCTTTTCGCTGCAAGGCATTCCCATTGTTCTTGCTCATACGCTTCCTGTGCGTGCACCTGCGTCCAACACTCCTGTACTGCCTCTGCACAATCGGCAAAGGTGGTATCGCCCCCGTCAAAGGTAAAGAGCGGGCTTAATGTAAGAAACCCGTCCGGGTTATCAATGGTATGGAGTCGTTCCACTTTGATGGGATACCACCGCCTGTCAATGCAGGCAACGATGTAGCCATCAGGAAGGGATATAGAAGTCATCGGTGTACCTCTCTTTCAAAAAGAGAGCCCCCTCTCTCAACAAGAAGGAGCTCTCTGTCAGAACAATACAAAGGAACGGCCCGCGCTAAAAGGGGTGATCGTCCAGATCCCCCAGGTCCTCTGGGTGCTGCGCGGGGTTTTTCGTTTCCAGGTACCAGGTGAGCAAGGTTTTCAGCGTCGCCGGGATCTCGTCGCTTTGCAACTGCACGCGTGACCCCCATTTATCATCGATGTTGGTTTGCTCAATCTGGATACCATCGTAGCGTTTACTGATCAGGTGAAAGCGGCTGTCTCCATAGGTTTTTGAGGACGTATAGACGCGGCTGTTTGCCTCGACTTCGGTGGTTTCGGTTGCCAGCAACGCTTCCAGGGCCTCGACCTGCCAGGGTTGCATAGGAACATCGTGCATCAGTGTTCCTCCTTATCAAGAAAACCAGAATGTACGGAGCGATCCTCCCATTTGTTGGCAAATCCACATTTGAGCAGCGGCCAACGTCGGGAATACTTTGCAAAGAGCGCCCTCAATGCGCAGTTGCTCCTGCCTTTTCCCGTCAGCGTCAAGAGCATAGGCTTCAACTCGTACCCCTTTATCTTCGGCTGTGTAGTCTCTTTCATGATAGAAAATGCGTCCACCGCTCTTGACAAGATCTTTTGAGTGGTCAATGCAAAGCTTTATCGGGTAATTTGAACGAAAAACGACATAGCGGATCAGGTGATACGCTTTGAGCCACTGGAAGTAGCGAGAGTAACAGTGAGCACATTGCTGCCATTGGCCGCCAGGTGCATTCCAATGGTACTCTTTAAAAACGGTGCCACGACGGCAACCCCGGCAATCAGAAAACCAGATGTGAAGCTCTGGAAAATCGGGGGTTCCCGGCATCTTGAGAGCACCCGATGGATGCTCTGGTGCTGCACTGGTCATTGCGGATTTCTCCCATCTTTCATCCTTTCAAAGAAGTCTCCGCCGCTCTGGTACAAACAGGCTTAGCAGGCTACCCGCCATCCTTTTCCGGTGCAGCAAGATCCGGTGCTTTAATTGCTCAAGGGTGATCACACCCTCGCGTAGTCGCAGCCAGTAGTCATAGCGACCATGGCACCGTGGGCAGAGCGCCCACAAGAGCGGATGCGGGTTGTGCGTATCGTTCAAGCGGACGTGCGCCGCGTGCAGCCACACCGGGTACTTCTTGCCCGTGCGCTTACTTTTCCGTTTGGCCCCGTGGCGGATATGGCAGGACTGACAGCGCCAGCCCGCCTGCTCTTTGCAGTCACGGGACAACTGTTTCCAGTTGGGCGGGTAGCTATGAGCACGCCACATGTGCCACCGCCCGTTGTGCCAGGGTGGACGCACGACAAGACGGACAGAGGGACGAGGACGAGAGCGCCGGGAAAGGGACGCCCGGGTGGTCGTGTTGCCAGCACCCAACGCAGGGCCGGGACACCGGAGCCGCGTGTTGGCGTTCCTGTTCCAATTGGCGCATGAGCGCATTCCAACGGCGCTTCGTCACGAGGTGATAGGAGCACTGCTCCCACCCTCCGGAAAGGATCAGCAGCAGGGCGTGCCAGTGGCGTTTCATTATGGCACCCTCTCCTCTTCAGGAGGCATCGCGTCATGGATGACTCCATCCAGCAGACGCCCACCACTGTTGTGGTAGCGTCCGCCCCATTGTTTGAAGTAGTAAGGGATCTGGGCACGCTGGCACTGCTCCCGCAGATCACGGGGCCAGTCCGGGTCCATCGGACGGGCGCGTCTTCCACTTTCCCCTCCAGTGATGATCCATTGCAACGCGGGTAGCCAGGGCGTCAGGTCCAGCGCCTCTAACAGTGGCTCACAGCTGAGAAAATGCACCCGGACCGGAACCGCTAATAGCGCGGGAATACGCTCAACCGCCCGCGCTTGCGTTTCAACACTGGTACCGATCCATATGTTATCGGGCCAACTGGTAGATCCCCAGGGGGCCATAGTCAGGATGTGCTGAGGTCGCTTCGTCAGAAGCAACCAATTCAACCAGGGCGTTCGCTCAATGAGTGGCCAGAGCTTCGTGCGCTCTGCTGTCACCGTTGGGTGATCCTCAAAGGTGTCACCCATCGATGAACAGAAGATGTTGCGTCGGTGTCCGGTACGCTCGGCGTCCCGGTTCCACTTGAGCGGAGCTTGCCAGTAGTCTGTACTCATAGTTTTGCGAGGCTTGCCCGGTCCCCACAAGTCAAGGCCGAGCCGATGGGCAAAGGCATCAGCGTAGCAGTCCCGGCAGGCTTCACTGACTTTGATGCAGCCCCAGACGATGTTAAAGGTGTAGCCGGGGACCATCGTTCCATCTGGCAGGTGTCGCCAGGTCCATTCAATAGTGGTGGTACTCATGGCTTTGCCTCCTCCGTCTGGCCCGCTACTCCCGCAGGACGCTCTCGGCGGTGTCGTAGGAGGCCATACGTCCACAGGATGACACCACCATCCACGACAACCAGCAACAGGAAGAGGGCCAGCATCCCCGTTGGTTCCTGCATAAAGCGAGCAATGCCCACCACCATAGCGAGAAGTTGGGAACAGAGAAAGATGCCCCGTGCGGGAAACACCAGCGAGACAGCTACATGGTGCCGCTTTTCGCGGGCATAGCGCTCGTGTCGATAGGTTTCCCACCCAGGGCCATAGCTGCCCAGGTGCATGGTTTCCAGACGTTGTAGATACCCGGTGATCTGACCGATCCGGGTATTATGTTGCACCCAGGCGCAAGCCAAGAACAGGGCTAACAAAGGGTAACACAGTATGGTGAGACTCACCGCCCAGGACTGGAGTCCCAGCCCGAAAAAGGATGCGGCAACAATCATGGTAAAGGTCAAGACCTGTTGTCGCAGGTCAATCCGTTGCCCGATCTCGGTGCGCAGCGCTTCATACTGCGCGACGAGTAGGCTTTCACTCAAAGGGCTATCTGCCATTAGTGCGCCTCCTTCCTGCCATCGCTGATGATGGTATCGAGCACCAAGAGGAGATCGGTCTCAAGCTGTTGATCACGCTCGTACGCCTCGTCCGTCGGCGTGGAAATGCCTCGCTTTGCCCGCCGGTCCAGGTAGGCGCGTTCTCGTTGTTGTTTTTGCGCAAGCTGATCACGACGCTCCTGGAGCCAGCAGAGCAAGTCATCTGGAGGTAGGTCTGCAAACGAAGTGGGTCGTTTGCGAGGATGTTTTGATGTCATAGCTGCACCTTCCCAGACCACTATGTGGTCATCGTCAAATCGCGTGTGAAGGTGATGGTTCTCCATTCACCCAGAATATCGGCATCAATGGCTACCATCAGTTTGCATATGTCTACAGCTTTCCATAAAAAGAGCGGATATCCGCATATACTTTTGTCTACAATTCCTCTTCGCTGCACATCTTTTCGTGTACAGGGAGACTTTCCTGTCTACTTCTGTCTATAAGGGTGTCACCGTGGTTCCTCCTCCTTATCACTTCGCGATGCGCCCTCCTATTTCAAACTCTACTGAAACGCACTACGGGGTCTATCGTGAAGGCCAGGCCGGGGATCAGCACCACGGCACCCGCTTTGACGGATCTGGCTCTTACTCGTTCGCGCACTCCGTTGCTCTCTGTCCACCGTTTTCTTCAAAGAACTGCTTCCACTTTGCTGCAGTCGTCGGAGAGCATCCGAGACGTACCGCAATCTGACGGCCAGAGATACCAGGTTCTCCGGCCATCAGCGTCCGGATCTGTTCAGCAATTCCAGTCTCATCCGGTCCACTTTTGCGAGATCGAGAAGTGTCCAATCTCACTACTTTCCCCTGTCCACTGGACGCCTGTAAGACCTGTCCAGTGGACGCTCGTAAAGCTTGCTCATTGTCCAGTTTTTGACGCAGAGTGGACACTTGTTGCTGTTCAGTTTCTAGTGCCTGCTTCAAGCTGGACGCTATTTGCTGTTCAGCTTCTAGTGCCTGCTGAAACCGCTCTACCTCTCGCTCCCTCGCGTTCAGTTGCGTCCGCAAGCCATCAACATCAACCTCCATAGCATTCAACTGTTTGCGTAGCTGCATCGATGCAGCTTGCTCTCCACTGAACTGCTCTTGCAAGTTAGAAACCCGCTGCTGCTCCGTTTCCAATACACCCCGGACCCGAGACTCTTGCCACTCTTGCCCACTCTCCAATGTTTCGCGCAGGCCCGCCAGCTCTTGCTTCTTGCCCTCCAACTGCGCCTGCAACGTTTCCACCTGGACCAATGCAGTATTCAACTCCCGCCGCAACGCAGCCGTGTTGCCGTGTCCAGTTTGCAGTTCGTTCTGTATCTCCGCAGCATGCCGCTTCTCCGTGTCCAGTTGTTGGCGCAGAGTGGACACCTCTTGCTTTGCCCCGTCCAGTTGTTGGCGCAGAGTGGACACCTGAGACTGGACACTTGATAGTTGGTACTGGACACTGGACACCTGTTCACGAAGCACTGGTGCTTCGATTTCTAACTCTGCCAAGTGATCACGCATAGTCACATCCACCTCTTTGAGCGAACGCATTGCCTGACCGTAGAGAACAGTCATTATCGAGCGCCCAACCACCAGGACCACCTCTATCCAGTTCGTCACATCCGGAGAAATCTTCACTGCATGCTGGACACCAGCGTAACTAATCGTAATCAGCGTAATCCCGATGAGAATATAGGCGATTATCCGCGCGTACGCCCAACGAGGCAAACCCTGCCTCTGCGCAAGCTGATTCATTGCCAAACCGCCAACATCCAGCGCGATAAATTGCATGATAAACATGAATGTACTGATACCAGGAGACACTTGCGGAGCACCTGGAATAAGTTGATAGCAAGAGAAAACCATCGTTATCCATAGCACCAGGTCAACCGCCCGCCCCAAAAGCGTTTGAAACCATTCCCAGGCAATTGTGACCCAGCTCGACTCCTTCAGGATCTCGCGCCAGTTCGAGCCTTCTTGCTGCATAGCTGATACCTCCCTGTGTCTTTTGTGTGTGTGTGTGCGGACCAGAATGCCTGGATTTGAGCTTGAGAAGTTGCACACACAGCTCGCACACACACACACACACAAATTTTATAGATCGTCCTCATCCTCTCGTTCTTGCTCTTGACGAACAATCTCTTCAATACGAGGTCTTAATTGCCGGGCCTTATGCTGCGTAATCCCAAGGATCGCCATCAATTTATCTAAAGACGTTGCGCCATCTCTGTACGCCTGGACGCCTCTTTCCAGCAGTATCTCGTCTGGAGATTTTAAAGACCGTAGCCGCGACAAAGGTTTTCCTTGTAACTCATCGTCATCTTGCGCCACTGGCACGGTTTTCATCGCCCGACGTCGCGCATATCGCTCTGCCGCGTCAACCGTTGGAGTAGCACCACGTTGCCCATTCGACTTGCGAGGAGAGAATTGGGTGACGCGTTGCTCACCTGTGGCCGCAATGTAGACTCCCTCGCCTTGCGCAAACTGACTGATCTCTTCAGGTGTAGCGGTAATGTTGTTTACATATTCCATGCAGCGCTTGAGATCATTATCATTTGTCTGTCTCAGTAGGAAGAAGACTTCTGACTGAGCCATGATCTTTTTATTGACCTGGCTAAAGCGCTGAGTGAGGATCACTGGAGAAAGACCGCGCTTCCCACCAATAGCGATAATATCCATATAGGCTTTCAGCAATGCCTGTCGTACCAGCTTATCTTCAATGATCGAATTGTCCAGGCTTTGCGGCAGGAAGCGTTGTGCCTCATCTAAGTACACCTGGCAGGGAACCCGTTCATCCGCATAGTGCTCCGTCCACACAAACAATCCTCGAATGATCTTCACTGCCACTTGACAGGCTTCATCAATGCTCGGATAGGATGCCATATCCAACACGGCCTGCGCACCCTCATCCAGAATGTTAAATCCTGTAAGCTCCGCGCTCTCCACCGTCACTGCGACAAAATCTTCCACATCTGCATAGAGCTTGGCCGCTGAAGGATGCGCCAGGATACGCCCACATTTGAACGTCGTCGCAGCTGCTGAGAGCCAGTCTCCCTCTAAGTCAGGCACAAAGAGCGGTAGATCATATTGGCTCATCTGCTCGGCGATCCTCACACCCAGGGTTGTTTTTCCTGACCTGCGAATACCCGCAATGAAAATGGCTTTCCCGGCAATGTCTGTTGCCGGAATCTTCAAGTCGGCAGCCAGGTCAATCAGCTTTCCATCTGCCAACTCCTCCTCTTCCAATGCGGCATCTGCATCTAAAAATGACTCTTCCTCCTCCTCTGCATACTGGAGTGTCTGTTCACCAGTGAGCCACCAATGCATGTCTGCGAGTCGATGCCTGGCACGTCCAGAATTATTTCTGTTGAGATAGGCCCAGACTTGCCCAACCGTGTGCAGTGCTGGCTGGAACGTTTTGTGGATCTCCGGCGCGAAGTAGGCCGCAGCTCCACCCAGGACCGCTCCAAGAGCGATGCTCGCGCCAAATTGTCCTTGACTCATGTAATCAAGTAAAATCGTGCTCGGCACCGCGCCATAGGCAAAGTACCGAAGTCTCAAGGTTGCTTCCACTGGATGAAGGGCAGGCAGGGAAGAGTGTTCCTGCCTGCCAGTTTCTTGTATCTCGTTTGTCATGGGTGATACTCCTTCCTGCCTGCCAGCGCTAAATGTTGCGTATGCGATGGACCAGTTTGTCGATCCGATGCGCGAACTCGACCCCGGCAAACACGGTGACGGCGGTAATCGCAATGGGGTAGATAATGGCAATGATCAGTATGCCAATTCCACCGGGAGAAAGCTGCAAGAACCCCGCAAACACCGTTCTGCCATGGAGCACGTACAATGCATCGGTCAGCCAGTCGGCACCGATGAGGATGATCATAGCAAACCGACGAGCGCGGCCAATATGATACGCGATATAGTGCTCTGATGGAAATGAGGCGACCAGGAGCATCAGTTGCACGGACCAGCCGATAGCATCAGCGATCAAGGTGGTGGAATCTTGTGACCCCTGTTGCATCGCCAGGAGCTGGGACGCCGTTTCTTGTGGGGTGATGGTGATCGTGGTCTGCAAGAAGGCATACACCGCTTGCTCCGTGCCAGTAATCTGGATCACAAAAAAGATGAACCAGAAGAGTCCTGCAATGGCTGCCGTTGTGAGGAGCCAGATAGGCGAGGTATGCTCAGTGCCATTGCTGCCCGCACTGAGAGACCCCTCAACGGTTGCGGCACCTGCGCCACGTCGCTGTCGTCTTTCGCCTCCCATTAGTCCACCTCCCTGCTGTACGTGGTATAGTCGATGATCATGTCTTCCGTGTTGAGGATGTCCAGGAAGAGCTGATCAATCTCACACTCAAACCATTCGATCACGAGGAAACTTTCTCCCAGCTTATCCGAGGTGCCATGATCCACCAATTCTACCTCGTTGCGCCCTTCAAACCAGCGTTCAAACAGCGCAATAATCGCGGCGTGCGCTTGCGGCTGGATGGTGATATAGACGACGTTTGCCAGGTCTGGCACGTCAATGAGTTGTGATGTCTGCGTTTGCGTCACGGCTGGATACTCCGTCCTGCCACCAAAGAGGACTAAGCCTGTATTTGCCATACGACAAGCTCCTGTTTCTAACTATTTGGAAAACTGCGTGGATAGAGATGGAGAGGCTCTGGTCGAGCCATAGAGTATAGCCACTTGTTTCTTTGTGGCTAATAGCGATAACGGTTATTTCGTCCGCCAATGATGAGCCCAACTACAAGAAAAACTAAGCATAACGAAATGACAAACCAGAAGTTCACGGTGATCATCGTACTCAATTGCACCCTCCTTTCGTGAAATGGTGAACGTCGAGAGACGCACGATAAAAACACTACGCAACAGCGAGATCGGCTGGGATGCCAATGGTGAGCTGCCAGGTTATACGGCAACGATGCTCATCAAATGATGGGAGTACCTGGACCAAACGTTGGTGTGTGCGCAACTGCCACCGCCGTACGCGATCCAGTAAGGCACAGCATCCTTGGAGGAAGGTAGCCTGCGTGTACGCTTGTCCTTGATAGAGGACGTCCATTAACGTATCAATCGCTGCACGAAGGAACGCTTGCTGCATCGCCATGGTCCCGGTCCGTTTGCTCACTTCGCCAAGAAGCGCCTGCTGCAGTTTGAATGCCTTGCTATCCTGCGGCATGGAGTCCATTTCAGGAATGGAGGTAAACACTGTGGGAGCATCTTGCTCATCAACCTCAACATACAGAACCTCTTCTGTGAGGGGCGATGCAAGCGAGACCGGCTGCGTATGCACATGTCCAGGATCAATGCGCACCAGCGGCTGAAGGATTGCCGCATGTGCAGACAGCAGGGTTAAGCGTTGTTCTGGTGTCCGGTGCTGCATACGAACATCCCAGGGAAGCGTGAAACGTAGTTGATCCTCGCTGAGAAAGACAATGAACGGGTCAGGCGCATCGAGCAAGCCCGGCAGAGCTTCGGCATGAGCTTCGTAGAGGTTGGCGTGCGGCAAATGGCGAATGATGCGAAGGTAAAAAAGGCCATTATGACTGGCTTCCTCGCGTAGACTGGGCAAGGTTGGATTTCCCTCATCGTCAAGCAACTGCTCATCACTAAGGATCGTTGCCAGTGCAACACGTGTCCAGTGATAGAGTGTTCGAGGTAGAGAGTGTGCCATCTCGCTGCTCCTTCTAGTATGCAACCACTAAAAACAGAACTTCGCTTGATAACGAATTCTGACAAGCCAGATCTGCAATGGCATACTAAACGCAGACTTAGCACGTCCTAGCCACAGAACAGCTCACCAAGCTGTATGTAGCACTGACCACCAATCAGACAAACGGATAGTGTGGGTTCCTGGTTATGCGCTGCTCGTCTGCCAAGTTGACCAGCGCATAACAACCAATTTCTTTTGAAACAGTTACCAGTTACCAGCTAGCAGTGTTTCTTATTTCCTTATTTGTTAACGATGTTCACACCCTCTAAATCATTTATGGTAATGGTTTTACCTAATCCTTCACTCAACGCTTTTGCCACAGCGCCTACTGAGTAGTCATAGACTGGATCGCCATTCTCAATACGCCTTAGAGTTTTATTTGTCATCCCAGCACGCCTAGCCAATTCAGAGATAGACCAACCAAGTGCAAGACGATGGTCTTTTACTGTCATGGCTAAAACCCCTTTATCTAAACCTTATGACCCAAGAATACCCAACTATCTATAGATTGTCAAGTCTTTCTAGGTGCTCTGTCTAAGGCTCAGGAAAATTGGTTCTTGCATATCACAACTGGGACACAAGGACTTACTGCATTGAAACCTTCCACAAGTTGATGTATGCTACTGCTGTATCCATGTCAAAACAATACCCTGAAATCAAACGAATAATAATGTCGTTCTACGGATGTTTTTCTGACGTTTCTACCTGTCGTTTACCTGTCATTTGTGTCGTAAGCCTTCCGAAAGACTCACTTTTGCTTGACCAGGAGAAAATAGAGTCTTAGAATTTTGGTAAGAGGGACTAAGATGAACCATGAGCTTCGTAGAGCACGTAAACAAAGGCTTTGGTCGCAGGCGGTTGTAGCAGAAAAAGCAGAGATCAGCGAACGTACTTACATGCGTTGGGAACAGGGGACCCAGCAACCACGAGATTACAATCTGGATCTCCTTTGCAAAGCTTTTGGAATGTCACCCGAGGAGCTTGGGTTTAAGCGAGATATGCTCTCAGACATACAAAAAGAGACGGTAAGCACTTCCCTCTTATTATCAGGAGATTACGATATGGATAAGAAACGCCGGGAGTTATTGCATCTTCTGAATGTTGCAGGAGCGGCACTCTTTCTGCCTTTCCCGGAGTTGGATTGGGAAAAGATAGAGCAGACCTTTACCAGACCATCTCAATTAGACGAGGCCGGATTGCGTGATCTCGAAGCTATTTGCACATACTATTGGAGTATCTTTAAAGTAGCTTTTTCTAAAAAAGACGTGCTTGATGGGGTACTTGGGCAACTAAAGACGTTTATTGGGCTCATTAAAAGCTCACATCCAGCCTCTACTCATAGGCGGTTGTGCACACTGGCTAGCAACTTATCGCAGCTGGCTGGAGAAATTTTCTTTGACATGAATGAGTACGATTCGGCGCAGTCTTGTTATACTTTCGCTGCATCAGCAGCGAAGGAGGCAAAAAATCATGACCTTTGGGCGTGTGCCCTTGTTCGTCATGCATTTATTCTTATATACAGTAGACAATACCACGATGCCTTGCCACTCTTGCAAGGTGCAGAAAAAGTAGCACAGCAAGGCGACACTTCATTAGCAACCCGCTATTGGGTTGCAGCAGTTTCGGCTGAGGCATACGCTGGCGCTGGCAATCTCCCTGCCTGTCAAAAATTTCTTGACCTGGCAGAAGGCGTGAATAGTTTAGATGGAAGCGTAGATAAAGGTTGGTTACGCTTTGAAGGGTCACGGATGTCAGAGCAGAGAGGTGCATGTTTCGTCAAACTAAAAGAGCCTGCACTTGCCATGCCAGTATTACTCGAAGCACTTACATCTTCGTCCTTAAGCCACCGACGGCGAGGAATAATATTCACAGATTTGGCCCTTGCTTCACTGCAACAAGGAAAGGTCGATCAGGCATGCTTCTACGCCAATGAAGTTTCGCAGATCGCTCTTAATAGGCCATCTGGCGTACTTATAAAGGGCATCTATGGACTTCGGACTCAGCTAGAACCATTTGCTCAAACCAATGCAGTGAAGCAATTGGACCAACGTATAAATTTGCTTGCATAGCAGCATGAAGATAAAGATGGAGGGATTTATTTTGAATCGAGAAGAAGGCGGACGTTTTTTCAGAAATGCTTGGATTATGGGTGTCCACAAATATTTTCCCGGCACACCCAAACCGGGTTATGTAGCTCCTTGGGAGAATATGCCCGATTGGGAAAAGGATATTGTCACAGAACTTTACCAGCAAGTAAGTGCACTTGTGCATGCTGGTATAGAGCAAGAAAAATTTACACAATTAAATAGAGAGCAAGGAGGTCATGTAATACGTATTGGATGGATAGGGCAGGTGTATAAACATATTTCAGATCCGAAACCTGCGTATGTATCTGCGTGGGAGGAAATGCCCCAGTGGGAACAGGAAGTAGACATGGATATCTTCGAAGAGATTCAAAACAAAGTCACTCAGGATGAGATGCCCAGAAAGGATTAAAAGGAAGCCCAAGACCTAGAAATAGAAGGAACAGGAATGGGGTGTTCATGCTCTTTACGATCCAGAGAAATTCCCGCCTTATGAATAAAGCGCCCTGGCAAGTCTTACTCCAGGCATTAGATAAAATAATAGTCAGTTGTGCCGCTGTCGAACACATTTAGGAAAGCGTGAGGAACCAAATGATAATACATGCTGTTTTGTTTCAACCTAAAGCTGATATCTCCGAAGAACAAATTCTAACCGTGTTGGCTCATATCCACAGCCTTCAAGAGAAGATCCATGGTATTCTCTCAGTGCAATCAGGTAAAAATCTCAATACGGATGTTATCAGAAATAAAAGGTACACATATGGTTTTGTGATGCAATTCACCGATACAGAAGCATTAAAGGCTTATGTGCCTCATCCCAGTCACAGAGTAGTTGCTACAGAATTGGAGAGCATTAGTCAGAGCATCATTGACTTTGACATTCCTCAAAACAGTTTGTAAGACATAAATTCTTCTCCGGATTTTTGAAGGGAGAATGAAATGCCTTCACTGCAAAGACCTTTGCTCATAGAACGCTATGTTGCTCATGATAGAGCCAATTCAATAAAAGGAGGTGGGTTGAGCTTCGTTGGGACATCATGTTTACTTGCGACGAAATATTCCCTGAATAGAGAGGCAATCTCTTGTCTCAATGACTTACAGAAAAAACAGGGATTGATGTTGTCTATTGAATATACTACTCCTAATCCGGTATGGATTGAGGTTGAGCAAGCTATTCCCTCTCCCTGTGGTCACATCTCAGCTTTGCTATTTTTCCCACCAAAACGTATGTATCAAGTATGGCAACAATCAACCTATGTTCGCACTTATCGCACTAACAACACCTCTGGATGGGAAACTGGTAGATGGACATTGGTCCTGTTCAACAATGATGGGCATGCGCAGCTTGAAGTAGCATATTCTTACAATGAATGGGCGTATGTGACCGCTCACCAATGCCCCACTGATCAATGTGAGATAAGGACAGTAGGCAAGAAAAAAAACAAATACCGGCAGTTTCATCCTTGCAGTACTTGTCAGAACGCATTCAGATATTGGACAAAATGGTTTGGTGCTGTCTATAACCATATTCATTTACGACCTCTTGAACAACTACACTTCGAGACAGTTCATCTCGAACAGAGTCCACTCCAAGATAAACAGTTTCGACATGATACAAATAAAATAATAATAGTTTCCTCTATTGCAGAATTTAATGCACAAAAATCAAAAAAGCCTATCCAGAATGGCCCTCAGCAAAACGATAGTAACATCTCTCAAACATTCCAAACGCATATAACTGATCATAAGTACTCATTAATTATTGAGCGTTATATTGCCAATCAACGAGCTACAACTATCAAGGGGCACCAATCAACTTCATTACAACTACATGCACAGCAGCGTTCGATAGCCTTGGAACGCGCTCACAAATACCTCTGGATGAATAGCGCCTGGCTGATGGTCGAGGTGTTGCGCCAGAATAAAGATGACGAACCATTCCATATGCCTACGCAACCTATCTATATTGAATTGGAGCAGCTACATCAACTGCATGGTCAGCAACTAGCAGCATTCTCTTTTTTGCCCAGAAAAGAGCAACAATGGCAACTATCCACTATAGATACAGATGGGCATATTAACTTCTCACTCTTTTATGAGTGGGCACACAGCCCACTGCAAGGAATATGGACACTTGCACAGGGATACCAGTGTGCTGAGCATCAATGCCAATTAGAAGAAATTGAGGGGATCAGAGCTTATAAGCTTTGTGAGTCCTGCCAGGAACAAATCACCCATTATATCTCGTGGATAACCATTGCCTTACGCATGGTTAACGGTGACTTCCAAGAACAGATAGAGCTTCAGGAACCAGAAACCATCCAAGAAATAGTAAGCAGGACAGTCAACGCCGGGAATGGACAAACAAAGAACATCACGGTACTTCATCGGTATAAAGTTATTCGTTACCTGGACGCTTGTACGCATAAAGAGAAAGTGGTACAAACGAAACGTGGATCTTGGATGACAGGACGCCCTTATGCTGAGAGTGAATATGAAGTAAACCCTCACGCGATCATCTATGTGCAAATCTACCCAAGAGAACATGATCGCACCTATCGCCACGAGCGATACACGAATATGCGAGGGAAAACACAGCATATTGAGCCAAAACCCCGTATCCAGCCAATGACCATAGCAACCTTCCAACAACTTAAAAAAATAGAACGAATTATTTACGTTGTCGCAAGTAAGTTTGAGTAGGAAAAGCTACTGAGATACATTAACAGTTCAGGAGTTTTTTCTGAATTTATCCGTAGATTTAAAGTCTATACATCTGGTCCTGAGACCAGAGACACATTCACGTATTCTGAGAAATGTCAGGAATATCGAGCGTTTCTTGCTGTGAGAAGACGGCGTTTCTATGAGATGCGACTTTCGACTTTGAGCATGGCTTCCTCATAGAGCGGTTTTGCCAGATCACGAGCCTGCGGGATCTGGATACGCTCATACATCCACGTCACTTTGGCGCGCACGACCTCTGCGTTCTCGCGAGCCTTGTCCTCACCGAGTTTGTCCAGGAAGCTGTCGATGTTGACTTCGAGGAAGCTGAGGCTGTCGGCGGCTTGCACTAACTTCTCGTCATCATCCTCACCACCTCTTTCTCAAGGAAGAAGTTTTCGGCACACCTTCGTTTCTTGCCTCTAGCTTATCACATTCAGCAGGAGACAGCGTACACCACAACTGATATCCCCCTTTCTTGTGGTGTACCTGCGCTTGCTCGCCGACACGACCGCAGGCGCTTATCGGTGCTTGTCAACATCCGACGCATTGCTCCCTATCCTGTACTGGTTGCAGAGTCTAAACGTCTCTATCCGTTCTGTCCTGTCCTCAAGAAGCCTCTCGGCCCGCTTGAGTTAGCCGATGAGCCAGATCAGTTGTGTCACCCTTCGTGCAGCCGCTGTACAACAGTCATGGCAGGGTTATGGTTCATCTCAGCCACCGATGAACATTTGGAAACGTGCGCCGTGCATTGAGTGATGCTGATTTCCCCTGGTGCTCACAATGTCCATTGTTCGAGGATCACTCCTGCTCCGAGACGAAGCCTATGCATCGCCTCCGTTGGGATCGTGGTCTGAGAGATGAGATGTCCTGTAGGCAATCATTCATCCTTTCACGGTTTTTTGTTCTATATCAATGTTACAGGGAAAAGACCAAAAATTTCGGGATTCCACGGAAACTTTCGGGACTAGGATGAACAAACCTGGATTCGGATGAAGATTTGTTCACACCATGGAAGAAACCTTCATCTGAGTGAAGGTGGAAGTATCAAACGCCAGGGATTGGGCGCTCGCCATTTTTTGAAGCCTTCTTACTTCTCTCAACAAAAGGAGCAAAAGCAGAGATTGGAGTGCTACAATCAGTCTTCAGCGTTGGAGAGGGGCCAACTGAGAGAGCCAACACTCAGATAGCTGATATTGTAGGACTTCGTATACCTTCTGAGTGTTAGCTCTCGGTTGCAAGCTTACAAAACTATGCTTACACCACACATTTTTGCTGTAGATCAGGGCAGGTTTGTAACAAGAATATATACTGTGAGCATTTTTCTACCTCACCTCCCATCACAAATACCTAGAGGTTTGTGCGTTCTTCTCATTCCACCTTGTCCTCTCGGCTCTGCGTTACAGTTTTTTATCTCCAAGAGACGATATACTCCTGACCGGTATCAATATCACCAATATCAAGAGTAAGTGTATATTTTAGGTTGCTTGCGTTCGGATCAAGGTTTTCTGCACCACTTGAGTTGGTAACATCAACCTCGATCCTTCCTGCTGTGTATCCTCCACCCGCTTCTGTCTGATTGTGGTAAGCAAAGACTACGGACCCACAAGGGTCGTCAAGCTGCTGGGCATAGAAATAGGCAAGCAAGTCCTCCGCAAGTTGCCGTCCAGTCACGCTCGGATCAACTGTTACCTCGCGCTCTGGCTGCGGACAGGCTCCAGTAAGTCCCACGCTCTCGCTATGAAACTCGTGTACTGCGCTGGTATTCCCTTTTGCAGCAAGGCCATGGAGGTCAGTCACAGTCGTTGGTGGATAGTGAACTGGCTGAGGAGTAGGAGACGGCGTAGGAGCAATAGTTGGTGTTGATGTAGCTGCCATTGGCTGCTGTGTCGAGTTAGTACTACAAGCGCAAAGCGTGAATAATCCAATTAGAAGCAGATATCCAAGTTTCAGAGCAATAGCCCAATTTGAGAGAATTGAAAGTTCATGCGCTTTAGGATAATTGTCCATTTGTTCCTCTTTTCAAAATTAAATGTATATATAGTGAAACGAGAGAATATGGAGATGGTCACAGAAATAAACATTCTAGTAATAGAAATAACACAAGAATGAATATAAACACTTAAAATGCCAAATTCCAAATAACCGAGATTTTAGGATGTAACGCGATTTGACTCAAAATGAGACAATAAAGAGCGATCCAGGCTTGTTTGTGGAAGTAGACTCCATCTAAGTGAAAGTGGAAGCATCAAATGTCTTGTATCAGTTAATGGGTCAATTTCACCATAGCGATGGTGGCACCTGCTCACGTACGCTACGTTCTTCGATTTCACTCGTTTTCTCGCTTGCGTGATGATGACAGAAAACCGTATATTCTGCTATAATAGAGTCCTCTTATGTAGGAGCTTCACTGAATTGAAGACCAGAATCATGCCGCTGAGCCTGTGAGTTGCTCCAGGAAAGGCATTGTCCAGCGCTGGAACACATGCAGCGCGTCTTTTCGCCGTTGTGGCTCGACAACGATCCCTGGATGTTCGTCAGGAAGAAGGCGCTACACGTATAGCACTCTCCTCGCCTTCCTCGCGAGGATTACGAACGACGTACGGTTGGCCCTCTATTGCGGCCTGCCAGCGGTGAGACTCCGACTGGCAGGAATGGAATGCGTCCCTGGAAATGGTTCCCTTCTCTTCTACGGTCAGAGCAATGCGTGCTAGCAGAGTTCTAAACAGTAGCATGAGAAAAAGAGGAGGCTCATGTGGTCCCGTATGCGCCGCGCTAGGTACGATACCAGCATTGCATAACGTACAAGATTAACCTGAATGGTCTCGTAGTACGTCTCTCTTGAGCAGGAAACAGTTCCATGGCATCACACCGCAAGAGCATCATTAAAGCGTCAATGGACCGCCTGGAAAGCAAGATGGCGATTGGGCAGAGTCGGCGGGAAGCCAAGCAGCAGATCCGGGAGCAGCTGGGTCCGGCTTGGTCGGTCAGTGATGGCAAGATCCATTCATTCAAGACCAGATCTGTGTACCAGGAGCAGGTACTGCGGTTTGTGAGTTGGGCGCGAGATACCTACAGCGTACCTGCAACGGGCAGGCTCCGTGCTGACGATTGTGATCCGGCAGCTGCGCGGTTGGTTACGCAGGCGCTGGGGCGCAATCGTCTGGATGTGCTTCTGCGTCACTACCTCCGCCAGGCTTTTTTCAAGCATCGTCAATGGTTGTGCATTGAAGAGTCAGTGAACCACTACCAATGTTATGGTGCTAATCATTTAACGCCTTCAAGAGCGCCTCCCTGGCATCCGCATAGAAGAGAATGCTGATCTTCATAGCCATCTCGTCTGATAAGTCGTTCAGTTGTCTTCTAGCTGAGATTGGGATCAAAAGCGTGGTAGCGCCTTTCTCGATGGCTAGCTCAGCAACACTGACTGCGTTGTAGACAGGATCGAGGCCGCCACCAAGATTGAGACCACCAATCGCGATCAGGCCGCCCTTCAGGCTTTTGTTCAGGAGAACACTACAGAATGCCAGCAGTGCTGGTAAGCCCAATTGTGCACCACTCTTCGCGGCATCGAACGCACGCAATTGTACGATAAATTCATGGTGGCGAGGGTCTCGATCTCCCACGAGATCCTTCGCTCGGGTGAGCAGGTTTTGTTCACCGTATTTGATGCTCTCTCTGAAAGGCCCAGGAACGGGTACGTTAATGATCTTTACGCCAGAGCCTGGCCCTTCGTTGACATCGATACGGTAAAGACCAGCGCCTTCATCCTGCCCACCAGGGCTAATGGCCCAGACCTGGCCAGGTGGCAAGGGGTCTGTGCCTATCGAGTTGTCACTCTGCAATTCCGGAGTGACAACGAAACGTTCGACACCATCGTTGCCTATTTGATAGCTAAAGTGGGTATTCCTAAACTCAGCGCTACCAATGCGTTTTTGTTGCTCTTTCACACGCCGCCGACATTCCATCGCTAAGTGAACAGCCCACTCCAGATCCTCGTCACTAATTGCCTGTTCTCGGTTCGGATAGAGTAACTTCAGCAGGCCATTTACGGTCCGATTGACAGCTGTTGTGTCACGACCGCTCAAAGCACCTCCGTAATTAACGCGACCTTGAATAGCAGAGAGACGATTATCGCCTCGGATTTGCGCCCAGGCTTCAGAGAGAAAGTCGCTGACAAGGCCGAAATGGCAGGTAAAGAGAGAGGCATCCAGTTTGGGAACATCCCAACCTGGGACATACGCATGGAGGCGATCCATAAAGGCGGTATCATTGCGCATTTCGGGCGGCATTGGGCCAAGTAGGTGACCGATGCGTTGCTGATGTTCAACATCCACTTCAAAGTTCCCAACCATCATAATACTGCCGCTGGCCCGAATACTTTCTCGCCCACGGCTAAACTCGCCAGATTCCATGTAGCCCTTCATGATGTTAATGCCGTCTTTCTGATCGAAGGAGACGCCGGATACTTCATCAAAGCACACAACATCATACTGACAGACCAGGCCACGCTGACCATTGCTATTGTTGACAAACATGCGGGCAACGGTCGCTTTCCCGCCTGAGACCAGATGCGAGTAAGGAGAGACTTGCTGAAAAAGATGCGATTTGCCAGTACCACGTGGCCCTAGTTCGACCATGTTGTAGTTGCGCTCAACAAAAGGCACCATGCGCAACAGCAAGATATCCTGAGCACGTGCTGGCAAACGATCTGGCTCAAAGCCAACGCTACGTAAGAGGAAGCGTTTCCAATTATCGATCGTGAAGTATTCGCTCCCTTGCGCCAGCAGAGCAAGCACATCACGCTTAGAAAGCTGAATGGGGCGTAGTGAAGTGATACCAAATGGGCGTCCGGCTTTTTCCTGTGCAATGATGGCATCGTATTCAAGCTGAATTTCGGCGTAGAAGCCTCCAGTGAGCATACGCTCATTTGAGGCGACCATCTCTGGTTCAACGCGTACATCGTTGAGACGCAAGCTGGGCAATGTGATCAGATATGAGTCGGTTGCGGCGTCCAAGCGCGCAGTGACCAGGTCAATCAGTTTGACGGATCCCTGTTCTCTCGCTCGGGATTTGAAGAGTTCTTCTTCTCCTGGGCGTACCGTTCGTTCTCGCATCTGCCGCTCAACAACAGCCAGCCCTTCAGCAATTTCAGTATCGTCTATACTGGCACAATATCTTCCTAGCAGGAACTCCCCCACATAGGTGGGCACGGGGTATTGCCCTTTAAAACGCTGTGCTAGATCTTTCCGTACTATATAACCATCAAACGCTTTTGCGGCGAGCTGATCAAGTGCGTCGAGTTCCACTGCTTAGTCTCCTACTATGGTTGAAATTTGCTTACTTACTGTGCCATCACTGTTGAGTACAATGATCAGAACAGCTTCGCCCATGCGATCATCGTCTTCTACGAGCAACGAAACGCTGCCATCAGCACTTGGGATGGTGGGCGAGCCGATCAGCGAGGTGGCTGCATCGCCAGCTTTTGTACGCATATCGACTTTCATCCCAGGCATAATACCAGCTATATGCATTTTACAACGTAGACCTCTCCAACTCACATTTTCAATAGAGATAGCCTGAAATTTGGTACCTGGTTGCTGAGATACAGTAATCACTGGAACAAAACATTCTTGAGGACTCAGACCCCCATGTTCATATTCTCTGCCTGTCTCGTAACAGTGGATAGTTGGGGCCAGGGCAATACGCACGTCACAGTTCCAGTACCAGGGTACCGTCTGCTGCTCGCTTTGAGCGCTCTCCTTGAGTTGAGCACAGCGTCCTTTGCGCAAATACGTAAGGTGCTCAGGCAGTTCGGCTTTGGGCAGTGCACCCGGCAGCAGTAACCATCCGTGATCAGTAACAACCACGACTCGTTGCCAACCCCAATCGAGCAAGGCTGCAATTCGCCTTTCCAGGGCTGTTACTTCTCCTTTAAGATGATGAGCGAGCCTCCACTCATTTTGATGACCATGGCTATCGATGTTGCCCATTTCAGTCCAGGCCCGTCCCGCAGGATCGCCCAAATCGCCTTCACCTCTCAACACCTGATAGCCAGTCTGCTCTAACAAGCGGCGCAAGACATCGACAGTTACTTTGGCGCCACTGCTTGCAACGATCGGTGCCAATCCTGCGTCAGCATTGCCGGTTAGCAGATGTGCAACAGGTGAGATGGCCGGTTTGGCTGTAGGTGTGATACCAGGTAGAGGGGCAAGGTGAGAGGCAACGGCACAGACCAGAGATTGCGCTTTGAGTGCCTCAACTAGCCGCTGGCCGACATCGTAGCGCAGGCCATCGCTAAACAACACACAGGTGCCTACCTCTGGCTCAGGTAGAGATACTATAGGATATGTTTGCGCCAGCGAACCAGCGTACACGGCCTTTTGGAGGGCATTAGCCGCATTTTCCAACCAGGGCCGATAGAGAGCGGTAATTACGGCTTTGACCGCTGTCACATCTTCAGTGCGTTCGACGGCGGCCAGGGCGTCAAGAACTGCTGCATCAACCCGCCAGCCCCACTCGGTGTAAGCGGTACAAATGTCTGCTGTGGTAGCACCACCAAAGATACGCTCGGTCTCCTGCACGAGAACCATAAGAGAATGCAACGCACTCACTAAAGGAGCGTAGCCTAAAGCAGCCCAGACCCATGCGCGGCGTGGGGCATGCTCTTTTTCAAGTTTGTGCATTGTCAGACGGACGTCCTGTGGTAGCCGTTCACTCTGGGTGAGCAGACTCTCACGCAGAGCCTTTTCGGCTGCTTCATTATCCTGTGGCCATGACTCAACGCTGCTAAAGAGTGATAGTTGCTCGGGACGAGCGCGGCGGAGCAAATCTGGTAGATAAGGATAGGCATGAGGGGCTTCCTCAAAGCGCCTCCACACGATGTCCCACGCATCCTGGCGCTGCCCAAAGAGGCTAGCGGCGCTGACTGCTCCATCTTTCACAGGATGAAAGCCATATTTGCGCACGCAGAGATCGCAGAATGAGGCCCATTCAGCCTTACTGCAACGTTGCGGATAGCCAACAGGATCGTTCAACCAGAGCAACAGATTGCGTACCTCGTCAGGGTTCAGCAAGTTGTCGAAGAACTCAGCCCGCAGAGGTGCATCTTTCTGCAAACGGGCCACTGGTTCATTTGCCAGCTTCAGCAGTGTACGGAGTAAAGCGGTCCTGGTCGCAGTATCCCCGGCGTTGTCAACACCAAGCGAGGAGAGAAATGTAGAGATGGTCCAGTCACGTCCGCTCTTCGGATGTGTCCACGAGATGCCGCGATACTGTAGTTCGGCCAGCGGCTTCAGTAACTTTGGCGTCTCTTCACTGGCCCGTAGCTCTTGCCTGCTCACGCCAGGCAGGTAGAGAATAGGTGTACTATCCGCTGGGAGCAGGTATTCAGCAGGTAACGTGCGCTCAATGACGCAGCGTAGCCAGTAGGCTGGCCCTGTCCAGAGTGCGGGATCATACGGGCCAAATGCCAAAAGCGGAAGATGTGTACGTAATAAGGGCAACAGCAGCTCCCACTGGCGATCTTTGTCGGTCCACAATACCACAACAGGAGGCACCTGATCATTCTTGTTATAGCTTCCGGCTCGTTTGATAGATTCAACTAGGGCCGCGAGAAAGGTTTTTTGCTCACTCATAAATCTCTCCTCACACTATCGCTCCATCTATCGGTTTATGACATCTCTGAGCGAGCAGCGTGCTTCTCTGCCAGGGTTTTGTGAAGATCATTGTGGCGTTCACTCCCATCGGGATTGGTGCCGCGATCTTTATTCCAGTTGATAGTAAAGCGGCTACGCAGTACACCTGCCTCCACGAAAGGACGAATATTCAGGCGCACTCCATCATTAAGATCGGGATTCCAACCAATAGGCTGTTCGTGAAGTAGCTTCCAGCGTACATAAATATCGTACGGATCTTCACCCTTGCTGATGTCTATCAGCTTCTCTTGCAGCTTGAGAGCTGCTACCAGTCGCGCCTCTGCCCCTGCCACACCCGCGTCTTTGTCTGCGCGCTGCGTAGCAATCCAGTGTCCCAGATAGGTGTAGATCAGCCGATCCAGGCCAGCCGCGTCTAAGAGGTGATAGTTGATGAGAGCCGAAAAACCATCTTTACGCCCATCCCACACTTGCCAGATAAAAGGACGATTGTGAAACAGGCGGCAGTGCTGCTCGAAGAAGCCATCGCGTAGCCATATTTCAAGATTTTTGCCACTATACTCAACATCTGCTAGCAAGCGCTCCTGCAAAGCGGACGACCACACCTTGCCATAGGCTGTAGCCAGCAATGCACGCAGCTTCTCAACCGCTGGCTCTGCTCCTGCGACAGATGGCAAACAAATGATACCCTGATTGCTAGCATTAGTATCGAGATCATCTGCCTCCTGCTGTGGCCAGCTATAGCCCAGCAAACGTGCAACTGCAACCTGTAAGGGAGCTGTAGAGTCTACTAGATTCCCCTTGAAGAGCCACTGTGTTGGGTTGTTTGAGTATGGTTCGGGCAAGGGATCTGCTGCTTCGGCGACTTGTTGCCAGTATTCCAAGTCAAAGGGAACTTTGACTAGAGTAGCGTTGGCTACACTCAATTTTTGATCAATGCGTCGTACTGCGTTATGAAACTCTGGTGCTTGGCAGAATGCCCAGATAGCGGGGAGATAAGAAGCGTTTTTAGGTATAATTACACCAGCATTACTATCAAAAGCATCACCACAATAAAGCGTAACTGGGAGATCTCTCATTTGACTTACAGCAACACCGAGATTCCCCCATGCTGGAGTTCCCTGAAAACGGGCCATATCATGGCCACGGTGTTTCCAACTTAAGATAAATTCTCTTCCGCCATAGGCTACTGTTTCCTCAACAGTGCTTTCATAAAATCGCCATGCATCTATAAATTTTGTAAGTTCCCAGAAGAATCTACGCAATTTAGGATCATCGCCCGTTTTCATGCCTTGATAACAGGATGCATAAGACGAAAGAAGGATTGTTTGTTTGGACTCTTCTAACGATATTCTTGCGTCAGGATTTTTAAGCTGTGAAGCTTGTCCAACAATTTGCAGGGGCATGGCATAAAGTAGAGTAGCTTTTTCATAAATGTTTTTGGGGACAGATGCATTAATACCTGCCAAAAACTGGTCAGCAGGAGGCACATTATTCGTTAAAACGATTAGGGCAGTAAAAGCTCCTGCAGCAGCATCGCTATCGAATCCACCCTCGCCTAACCAGATAACTATCTCATAGCTTTGCTCTAATAACAGTTGCTTACGTAAAGCCTTGTATGAACCCAGAAACAGCCAATTTTGAGGCGTTACCAATGCATATGAACCTCCTGAATTAGTAAATGCGCGGCATCGTTCAATGAAAGCAGTGGCCAGATCGGCTTTTGCGTTGGGGTGATGCTCTTCACAAAACTGCTTTAAGATCTCATCTTGCTTACCACTGTTGAGATATGGCACATTCGTCGCCACAAGTGTGTAGGTCTTCGCCAACAAACGTGCGGCTTTGCCCATACCTTCAGCCGCTGCGCCAAAGACAGCGGAAGCCGGGTCATCTTTGGCGCGCTCTTTAGCCAGAGCGCGCTTGATATGCGGCTCAACCAAGGCGTAGTCTGAGGCAAACATGCGCTCGTTGAGTGGCACGTTGTTGGGTTCGATCAGGCTACCCAGGTGGGGTGCGTTGCGGAAGAGCTTGTATTGACGTTCAAGTGTATAGCGCAGATTTTCGTCGTCACCAGCAAGCTGCGTCCAGGTTTCCAGTTGTCCTTCGACAGCGATTCCGGAGCAAGCGACATTGGGTAGCGATAGGTCACGATAGCCGTCCATTTTCCAGGCGGCCAGGGCCAGAGCGAAGGCCGCGATCTGGGTGCAGCGAGCATCCAATTCCAGGCCGAAGAGGTTGTCACGCAGCACCACTTCAGCAGCCTTGGCGGCACAGAGGCCTTCCTCCTCTATACGCATGTAGCAGAGCATCTCGAAAGCCGCGACTAGGAAGTGCCCAGAGCCACAACATGGGTCCATGACAGTAATCTTAGCCGCGTGCTCAGGCCAACTGGGGAAAGTGCCTGCAGCAGGCGTACCATCATTCTGGAAACGCAAATAGTGGTACTGTTTGAGCAGCGGGCTGGTTGGATGGCGCGCTGCCCACCAGGCACCGAGTGAGTTTTCTAATAGGAACTGGACCATGTAGTGTTCGGTAAAAAGCTGAGTAACCGGCGAGAGATCGCTACCACCGCGTTTGCGTTCGCTGTTGTTCACGGCTTTTTTCTTTTTCGTCTGCCAGAACTGATAGACCCAACCCAGAGCATCATCAGCGAGGAAAAGCATTGGTGGGAGATCAGCCACGATTTCTTCAAGTTTATGTCGTCCCTCAGGTGAGAACTGGACCTGAACTGCAGGATCATCAACACGAAAGATACCAGGGAGCATGGCACCGGCATAGCGGGCCGCGAGCTGCCAGCCATCTGCCTCGGCCTCTTCTGCCGCCAGTTCGCTACATTCTTCCAGTGTCACAGGTGAGCCGCTTGGATGCATCAGCAAACCATTATCCGCGAGAAAGCGGGCAAAAAGCCGACGATGCCATTGCTCATACGCGACTTCTTCTATCAGTGGTCGCTCTCCCTTCGTAAGGTCGCTATCACCAAGCTGACGTGCTCTGGTGCGGAGAGCAATGCGCAGGCGTCGCTGGTCTGGGCTCAGCGATGCAAATGCGTCGTTATCCATCACTGCGAGCGTTGCCAGAGCGGCTGAAGCAGCATTCTCAGCCACATCACGCGCCTTCACAATTGCGTTCGCTAAAATTGTGCGCAGGTCAGTCGTCAAAGGGGTCATAGTCTCGTTATCCTCTCCACATTAGATGATTACCGGGTTGCCAGCTTCGATGTGGGTCATGATTTCAGCACGGAGCTTTGCGAGATAGGCATCCGCTTCAGTAACTGATTTGATAGTAGCGTGCTGAGGAATCACCGTGACGAATTGTGCTTCCGGTACCCGCAATTTTGCCAGCGCTTCACGCACCTTCTGCACACGCCCACTGGGAGCAAGAATCTTATCTCCCCAGCCAGTCAGCGAGGTGACATTTAGTGTGGTCAGGAGTTCCTCGTCAGTGCCAATGGTGAGCTGGGGCACGGGACCAAGAGAGTGCTGCTGCAACAAACGCTGCTGCTCAGCCTCTGTCGAATTCTTCCACTCCGGCGAAGCAACAAGTCCCTGTAGTTCCCGGCCCTGAGCCTCAATTAGGTGCTGGCGTGCCTCTTGCAAAGCGGCGCGCAAAGCAGCGCTAACTTTCTGCAGCAAGGGGGAGACCGGATCAGGATTGTGCAATAAGGTCCGGCCACTTATAATCGCGTGTATTTGTGGCTCAATTTCTGCTGCGATGGGGAGACCGCTGGCATGAGTGAACAAGCTTTGGAGCATCCGCCACTGTGGCCTGCGCCGTTCAATTTCTGTGCAGGCCTGTGTCCATGCCTTAAAACTGTCTAGCAAATCAGCGCGGTGTTCGTATACCCCCACAAACTGTGCATTGCCACTCAATATCTGCAATTCTTTGATCGTATCTGCCGCAGGACATGCAGGTAGAGGGGCATCTCCGCCTGCCCTTGTAGCAAGCTCTACCAAGTGCTGCAAAACTCGTGGAATAGCTTCCGCTTCTTCATTCGGCTTGATTGGGAAACCAAGATTTGCCACTAGTGAGCGCACAGCAATACGTTGAGCAGTGGTGATCGTAATCCCTTCGCTATAGAAATCTGTCAGGCCAATTTGCTGCACGATAACCTGTTTTAGCGATAAGGCCTGGCCATTTTTCACTGGGCGCACAAAGCCACCGGCGACGAGGCAGAGTAACGCTCCATTCACTGCATCGCGAGACCAACCATAGCCCACTCCCTCGAAATGCTTCTGAAGCTCACTGCCTTTTTTGCTGGCGCCGCCAATAAACGTGCATACTTCCTGGCAGACAGGGTGTTTATCAATCTCACCACGATACCCAACAACCTCCAAAGGGTCTGTATTGCCCTGGAGGCTGCGTTTCACTACTGTATCCCAGCTAGCATGATCGGCTAATGTGAATTTGGGGAAGAGCCGCACCAGAGCATCTTCAACAGCCTTTTTCACCGAATCTTGCAAGTTCCCCAAAATAACCTCGTTACCACCACCCTGATAGATGCGAGCATTATTTACAATGCCTGTAATCAGCGCATCGCGGTCGCGTTGGTAAACCTCACGTTTGGTTTCCATCGAATGTTTGGCGTCCTGCCCTTCGTGCGTGGTTGGAGCTGGACGCGAAGTTATAGTTTCGTTGGCAGCAGCATAGCTGGCAAGTGCATCCTTGAGCGCATCAGCCTTTTGCCTGGGTAGGAAGACAAAGACAAGAGGACTCTCCGTTCCAGCAGCCTGGGCATCCTCGCGTACTGTTTTGGCAGTTACAGACCACTCATCGCGAATCCACACCGGGACGGCCTCTTTATTGGTAGGAGGGGCATCAAGCGTAAAGTAGAGTTCTAGCTGGCGGGGAGTCTTACTTACGCCTTGGGTGAGTTTGATGCTTTTGAGAGCTTTGGAAATGGTGTTTCTGAATTCTGTGGCGCGATCATCGGCAATTCGTGTATCAGTTGCCAAAATGCGGGCGCGCCGCTGCTGATAGCCTTGCTCCCATTCCGTTCCCTCGCGCGTCTGCAGGCGATATTCGTCGCCGACTTGCATCAACCTGCCATCTCTGACCAGATTTTCGAGCAGAGGTGGAATACACTGACGCAGTTTCGCATTGGCGTTCACATCCGTTACATCCTCAACCAGAAGATCGGCAAGTGTCGCCACGTCTGCACACAAGCCGGTTGGCTCCGCGCCTGTGGTCGAAAGTTTGCTCAACAAAAAGATGGTGGCACAGAGACGCGAACGCAATTTACCGTCATCGGTGCCATCATCCATCCGCTCAATCGCAGTAGCGACATCGCGCAGCAAGACGCTGCTCTGAAGCATATCCGTTTTGAGTTGATTATAAATGACATCACCCGTGACTACGGTGCCAAGAGGGGCATCAGCAATCTCTTTAATCGCGTCATGGACAATGCGCAACTGTGTGCGTAGCTGGCCTGCCAAACCCATACTATCAACGGCGCGCAAAACACTTTCCCAAAAGCGGCTTCTGGCTGGTAGCAGCGGATAGTCTGGGATCAGGCGGTCAACATCAGCAGATCGAGGTCCAATGTTCGTGCCCACAAGTTGACGATTAATCTCACCACTGGCAGCGTCCAGCGCTGTTTTCAGGGCTGGTATTTGTGCCGGTTGTTTGCGCAAAACAACCTCGCGTACAACGCGCTCAACGTCAGTATCAGTGAGTGGCACGCGCACGGTAAAGCGACCTTGCAGCTTTTGGAGTTGAGGTGTTGCCTGGATGGCAGCCTGCCCGGTCGCCACGAACAGCAAACGGTTGCCAAAGCGCGCAGAACAAGCCTCTACAATATTCTGTACGTGCAATGTCCGATCAGAATCGTCGCCAATGAATTGCTGCAATTCATCAAAAATCAGTAATGTGCACGGTAATTTACCAGGCGTCGTCGATTGCAGCTCAAGTACATCACGCATGGTTCCCAGAAGTTCATCGTCAGAGATATCCTCTTTATTGGGAAATTGCTCTTTGATCAGACCACGAGCTTCTGCGGTCGTCTGGGCAAAGTCGGAAATGATATTGAGCAGTGCCTGGAACAATACCGTAGAAACATACATATTATTTAGTTGTTTGGCAAAGTCCGATCCCAGGCGTGCAACCTCTGCCTTCACATCTTTGTAATAGCCATTCTGCATCAGCCAGATCACAAAACGTGCGGGAGCATATTGCTCGGGAAGGCCTGCACTACGAAACAGAATGCTGAGCAATGCCAGGCGTACACTTTTGCTTGTACCAGCGCCCAATGTACCCGCAGCTGACCATAAGCCGCCTTCACGCCGACCAATAGTAGTCAGTTCTACCAAGTGGTCAGCAATATCATTGGGCAATTTTGCCAGACCACGCGCTCGAACCCCATCAGGGAAGACAGTGTCACGCCAGAGATATTCGAGCACACGCACAAAATGCGATTTGCCACTACCATAGAAGCCACTTACCCAGATCGCTGGTTGCTTCGTCTCATGAATATTTGTCAGATAGGCTGTGAGAATACGCTGTAAGCCACGTTGATATTCACCTTCACACACAAAATGCGAGAGTTCGTAGCGCAAAACATCCCATTCCTCAGGAGTGGATGGGTTAATTACTTGTGCAACCCCATTGTTGGGTATGGTATAGGTTGTAGGATCTTCCAGAAAAATATCGCGGTTCTTTAACATCAGTTTACTTCCCCTCTACAGCAGTGATAGGTACCGCCAGATAGTTCCAGCCATCGCGAGCATCCAGAAGACGATAATTGGAGCCGTTATGTTGGCCGGGAAAAAAGACCAGCATTCTCCCACGTATTGCTGGGGTCACGGTTTCAAAAATAGCGGAGGCAGATGTGAGGCCGAAGAGAGAGGCCAGGCCAGAAATAGCCACAACCGTATCTCTATCTCCATCAGACTTGCTAAGCATTGCAATAATCTGTTCAGAGACGAAGGCCGCAAAATCCGGCAAAGCTAACTCCATATCTTCTGGTTCTTCAAAGTACGCATCACGATATTCATGTTGTGCCATCCAATGCGCAAAGAGGTTCGTCAAATCAAGGTGTGTCCATGAGTGACCCGCACTCTTCGTTGCAGCCTCAAATTCTGGCATGTGAAGGCGTAAACGACGTTCCTGTGCTGGCTCATAAATAGCGAACCAGACCTTCTCTGGCCCTGCTAATGTTCGATCCCAGGGAAGCTGCACAAACCGTTCGTATGCCTTGATCAATCCCTCGATCTCATTCACGAACTGCATTCCTTTCTTTGAGCTATTTTCTCAACAGATAGCGGAAACCAACCTCAGTCACGTTGCCCATATGCCGATAGTCGATCCAGCCACGTTGTGAAGCAACGATAGCGTGTTCGTGTAACACATGGGCAGGAGCATCTAATAATCGGCACCAGAGGGTCTGGAATAGAGCTTCTCCACGTATACCAGACAGATGGCCTAGCAAGAGAGCATAAGCTACAGAGGCTGGATAACATTGTGCCTTGACTCGTACTTTACTAAGCTTGCCGTTTAATAAGCCTGCCTGCTGCCATGAAGAGATGGTATTTCGTCCGATGCTCGCGAGCGTGGTAACGTTATAGCGATGAGGGAAACAGGCGTTCGCAGCCTCCGTAAGCATACCTGGTGTAACTGTATCACCGATAGGGGTAGCAAGAATTGCTTCGGATGTTCCTCTCAAAATAGCATCTCTGGCAATTGCACTCAGTAAGGCCAGGTAAGACTGTGCTGTTATATCATCATCCCAAAGGTCGCGGAGAGAACGGAAAAGCAAGATTTTTGTATCTAGGGCATACAGGTCTCGTAGCCGTAAGAAGGAGACCATGCGGGTAGCTACTGTTCTCTTTAAGAGAACATTTTCCTCAATAATTGCGGCTTGGTACTCATCCAAACTGGTAGATTTTTTGCATGCAGAAAGCAGGAGGCGAAGTTCTGCCAGCATCATGGTGCGGCTACTATGTACACTTGCAAACTCTTGAAAGAAGCCACACTCCTCTGTCGACGCAGAATGTTTCAATGACATCCTTATTCCTAGCTAGAAGGTCTAAAATTTAACAACATGTTAGATGCGATTATATGAATATTAACAGATTTCTATGAATATTGTCTATATTTAGCGACTTATCAGGTATGAATTCTGCCTGCTACAATTTGAATAAGATATAACTGTATGAATACGAAAAGTGATTGATAGCAGCGTAAGATTACAGAACCACATTAATCGATGTGTGCTGATGCGCATTCGTTCTCCTTGCCGAAAGAATCCAACCTTACCTATAGCAAAGGTGAGTAAAGCGCTTCCTGGACCTATGGATGAAAGCTAAAAGGGACAGGAGCAAGGATTAAAAGCGCTGTGAGGGGAGCACTTGCCCCTAAAATGTGCGCAAACTGGGCCTTCTTAATTTGAACGGATGCATGTCTTCGGACTGTAATATGTATCCTCTGAGGTAATAAGGTATGTCTCCCAGAGGTGCAACGGTCCAGACTTGAACAGGTGATAAGCGCAGCCATGGCATGTCACATTACTCCGCTTCTCAAGATGATGGATCAGCGTAAATTTCATATCAGGAGGTCCTCTCTTCCACTGTAGCACACGCCTTATGACGTACTGGTATCTCTTGCTAAATGATTTTTATACAAGAATATGCGATACCTGTATACCTCATCCTATGAGCGAGAAGTGTTATCGGTCCTCTAAATGAGGAGAATAGCACATCCTGAAGATGAGTATAGCAAGTATATTGACGTGCGTCAATATCTATGATGTGTGTCAACTGTCTTTCAACGTACGTCCATGCATGTTTTTGTCGGCTCACCCATAGATTTGCTGATCAGACGAGAAAGCCTGAGCAAACGGAGATGTCAAGCCCGCAAAGCGGCTTACTGCAAGGCTGAAACTAACCACAGCGGACTCCACCACTTAAACCTCACATTCTTGAGGCTTCTGCTAGGTCAGGAGATAGCACCAGAGCAACAGGCGACGGAGGCATGCATCTGGGCAGATGGGAAGAAACGCTTTCGCGGATCTCTCGCAGAGACATGTTTGCAGGCTTGTCGATGGATCACCCACGGCTGAGTGCGTTGACATGTGGGTACCGTTGGGCAATTTTATGAACGATTGGTATGCTTATCACAGAGACCGTCGTTCAGATCTGGTCGCCGATCCACTGCCAGAGACCTATCCACCTGCAATGCACCGTTGGGCTACCTTCTGTGCATCTGCGGTTGAGTGGTTTTGTGCCAGGTACGATCTGCCTTGCCCTGAATGGCCTATGGCATCCAGGTACACACTCTCTGAACCGTGGTTTTTTCACCAACAAGAGAGGGCATGGCAGCGGCTGCTCACCACCACACCGGAAGCATTCTCTCGCAGAAATATCTACTGTGGTGACCGGGGATTTAAAAACAAGTACGAGATCTCTCATCCAATTCTCCTTCTATCTCCTCAACGGGCCTCGCCGTATGATGCTTGAAAGGGGTGTGGAGACCATTCGATTTCGGCGCTAACTGCTGAGCTTCTTTGTGATGCTGAGTTTATTCTTGCTCTGAGAAAGTCTCCTACGATGAGCCTTGCTCGCGGAACTGGCGTCTGTTGATGTAAGTGTTGAGCGCGAGATGATTGTTGTAGCCAAGACGTGTGGCTATTTTGCGCACCGAGAGGCCTAACTTGAGGAGATCCTTGATGCGCTCCCGATCGGCGTCGAATTGGCTTTTCTGAATGGTGCCCTTTGGTTTCCCGAGCGTTTTGCCTTGTTGCTTTTTTGCAGCCAGCGCTTCTTTCGTTCGCAGGCTGATCAAATCGCGCTCCAGTTCCGCAAAGAGCGAGAAGAGGGTGATGACGATTTTCGAGCTCATATCATGTTGGGAAATATCCAGGTTCTGCTTGAGAATGATCACCCGAATATTGCGCGCGATCAACTCATTGACCAGAGCGATAACTTCAGCTATACTGCGGCCCTGGCGAGAAAGTTCAGTGACAATGAGCGTATCAGAGTCGGCCAGAATCTGAAGGACTTCTTCGATGCGCCTCTGCTTCCTGGTCTTGCGTGAAGAGATGGTGATTTCGACAAACTCGTCAATCTTCAGGTCTTTTTTTCTGGCCCACTCCAGGATTTCCAGTTTTTGGTTATTGAGGTCCTGTTTATCCGTCGAAGCTCTCAAGTAGGCGATGGTCTGACTCATATTTTGAGCTGTCTCCTCTTAACCTCTTTTTGCCCACAAGACCTATACAGCTTGTAGTGGTGATACACAGTATAACACAGTCCAAATTGTGTGTGTCTTAACAGATATTAACATACATACATCTGGCACATTATCGTCAAAGATGATGCCACCAACCCTGCCAACCAGGAAGCCTTCCTAGTTAGAGGAACTTCAAAAGTGCTGCCATTAGCTTTTCCAAGTAAAATGGTTGAATGTACTGGCAGAAAAAGAGAGAAAAGCGTATAATACAGGGAGTTACCTGAGCACTGCCCAGAACAGCAACATTGTTTTACCAGAGAAGTTATGTGGAAAGGATATCTATCGGATGGATGATGAAAAACAGGAAATATCTACAGATGTATCCCAATATTTATTGCCTGACTTTGCACCTATCCCCGTCAAGGCTGTGCCCAAAAAACTGCGAATCGATCCGATCAAGCTGAGCAAAATAGGTGTTTCGCCTGCCCATGCGCAAAAACGCGACGTCGAAGTATTACCGCAACCTATTCTCCCCACTCGCTGGGAATACCTACAACCCAAAATCGAATATAGTAATGTTCCTCTCACTACCATTATTCATCCGATAGATCAAGCGATAGAAGTCATCCGCAGTATTATAGAGCTACTGCAGGCTACTGGAGGTTGCCAGGTTTTTGTGATTCGTGCCGACACTGGCAGCGGCAAAACGACCTTTTTAAACACGCTTCCACACTATATGCATGACGTTGATCTTGCCATCCAGACCATCGACATTCAGGAACTGAGCGAGGATGAGTTTGGACCGACACTACGTGGAACCCAGATCTCGCAGGAGAAAATCAATCTCATTATTCTTGAGGGACGAGAGGCTCCTAAAGATATTTCGGATCGCTACATTCAGGTGGCACTGGCCAACATCAACCGTTTTGCGCGCAACAAGCGTGTTCCTCTGCTCGTTGTCATTCCTACGGTCGATGAACAAGTCGCGAGAAACTGGTGCGATCATGCCTCAAAAATCGGGGATCTTATTCCTGAGCAGCAACTCTATGAGGGATCGCGTTGGTACAATTTCCCCGGTGTACCGAAAGGGCAGTATATCGAAATCGCTTCAAAAACAGTGCGAGCGCTCAACCCCTCCTATGACGTTGTGCAATTTGGAGTCAGTCCTGATGAAATGAATACTTGGGTAGATACGTCCTCTACCATCGGCAGGTTCATTGAAGTGCTGGCGAACAAAATCGCAGCCAGACGCCGAGCCGCCAGTCGTCTGATGCCCAAGATCCGTCGCGAGCATGTATGGGTTATATACTGTGCCCCAGATTTGCGTCACTACGATCATACCTATCTTGTCATTGACGGATTGGTTCACGATAATAAAATGCGTCTCTCGCCAACAAAGTTGGTTCCATCGAACGCGGATACCTCGTTCTTTAAAGCATGGCAGCAATCTCCACAATGGGCAAGGTTGGTGGCGACTATCAACTTCTTGGATGTGCGGCTTATGAACTTTCCTATTATCTCAACAGTAACGGCGGCATTAGTGTATGGAGACGAGCAGTTGCTTCAATCCTTTAAAAATGCGCGTCTGGAGAATTATCGAGAGGCGATTCCTGCGGAAATGCAGATGGGGATTGACAAGAAAGACTGGAAACTGCCTTTAGCTGCACGCAAGCTCCAGCCGCAAAATGCCAGAGATTCTCTTGCTCGCACCAATCTCTTCTTGCTTCTGCGCGAAATGCCTGCTGAAGAGCAGAAAGGAGGGAATTTAGAATCTGTCAATATGCTTGCCCAATATCTCCATTTGCGCGACCACGCCTCCGAATCGGATATCCACTACTATATCGGATGCGCACTTAAAGATTTGTTAGAATCTCATCAATTTCCTGGGTTCCTTGGTGTAGAGACTGAGCAAGTGTTCGTGCCAGGTCAGAGAGATCCTGTTCCCGATATTACTTTACATACAGAAACCGATGTCTATGCCTTGGAGTTTCATTTTTTGCGCAAGCAGGTTGCATCCAGCGAAATTCAGCGTTATGCATTGAAAAATGTGATTGATAAGTATATGAAGGGCGTCCCGCATCTGCGATCCCTCCTGGAAACAATAGAGTAAGCATGGCTCGCCTTGTTGGAGACCATTCCAGAGTAAGATAATCTCGACAATTATTTAACACAGCAGTTAGCCCCAGTTTGGGAATGGTCTCTTATTTGATTACACAACTACTAACCGTTGAAGGCAAAACCGTTGAACATGTTGAGTTTGGCTCTCGTCAATCAATTGAGAGTATTCACCGAAGCGAAGCCATTATTCTGCATTTCACTAGTGGCTCTACCCTTGGTCCCAACGCTGGCTCAAATGCGGCCAACATAGCATCAGAGCATAAGGAACTTCGGGCTGAAGATTTCCACATAGATTTTATACTACTTTGGGTTCCGCCGCCTCTGCAACAGGTAGGTCGATTGTTTCTTTCTCGGTGAATATAATTTATGGTTTTATATGTGTTGTTCGACCAAGTCGCCTTCACATAGTAATAGAGAGATTTCAAGTACTAGAGTTTATCGCATGTTTAAAGTAGAGTAATTTACTATTATATATTTACGGGAGAATTTCGGTAGTGCTTTATTTTTCACAGGATAAACAGTCATGTTGTCGATGAGGTGATAAATGCTAAAGCTACGAAGCGAATCATACGAATGGGCAATTACACATCTTCTAAAGAAAAGAGATACTGATTTGTTTCCTCAGCCTTTTGAATTGGAGGCAATCGCAAGCTTTCCTGATGATGTAAAGAGAACTCTCCAGATGACAGACCTTGGATCGTATTCTTGGTATGGGGGAAGGAGCACGATTGTCCCTAAAGGAATATTGTCTTTTCGGCCTGCTACCCAACTTGATCCTTGGGATTCATTAATTCTCACCGCTTTAATCTATGAAATCGGTAACACTATTGAAAAAATGCGTATTCCTCGGAAAGATGAAATAGTATTAAGCTATCGTTTCTGGCCCATGAAAAGTGAGGGCGAGATGTACAATATAGATGCTGATTGGCCTGGTTTTTGGAGCAAGTCCAGAGAAAGAGCGGCAAGTATCGGCGGTTATGTTGCCATTGCTGATGTCAGTAGTTACTATAACCAGATTTATCATCATACCCTAGAGAATCAACTACAAGTTGCAGGCGTCTCTTCAGAAGCTGCAAAGTCAATAATTCGTCTTTGTTCGAAGGTAACGCAGGGGGTATCACGAGGAATTCCTGTGGGGCCACATGCTACTCACTTGTTGGCAGAGTGTGCCTTTGATCCAATAGATAGAAGCCTCCTTGCGGAAGGTTATACCTTTTGTCGGTTTGTGGATGATATGCATATTTTTTGTAAAACGTGGGAGCAAGCTCAAATAGCATTTTATGATCTTGCGGAAATTCTTGACAAACAGCAGAAGCTCAGTTTACAGAGTCACAAATCAAAAATACTTTCTGCAGCTGAATTTATTGAGTACGCAAATAACGTCGTAGTAGAGGCTCCCCACAATCCATTGGAAAAGGACATCATTGAAGTTATAGATCGCTATTCTAAAGGTGACAGATATCGGAATATCGATTTTGCTGTTCTATCTGCTGATGATTTAAGTATCCTCAGCCAGGAGAACTTAACAAAACTTTTAAATAGCTATCTTGATCAGCCTGAACCTAATTTTGTTCGTGTACGTTGGTTCTTCAGAAGGCTTGCACAAGTGGGGGTTCCTGGGGCAGTTTCTCTAGCTGTAACAAAACTGGAAAAATTTAGTCCTGCTATAGCCGATCTGGCAAGTTACCTCTTATCTGCAAAAGATAACTATACCGGTGCTTGGCGAGATTTAGGTGATCAAGTCGTGAGTGCTCTTGAACTTCCTATAATACAGCACAGCGAGTATTTGACTGTCGTACTTCTTAATCTGTTTGCTAGTCTTCCTGAACTTAATCATGTTGAGAATATTCTCCAGAAATACAGAAGAAGCTCTTCGATGATCCAAAGGGAGATTGTTCGAATTGCAACAGCGCATAAAGCAGGGTATTGGCTACGTCAAAAAAAAGAGGCTTTGCCTTCCGCTGATCCTTGGTTGAGAAGGGCGCTTATCGCTGGTGCATCAACATTTAGTAAAGATGAACGCACATATTGGCTTCAACGCATCGAAAGAGAAGGAACTGATCTTGAAAGATTTGTCGCTAGATGGGCAAGAACAGCACCTTAAGGGACTGCGTTCTGTATCGTCAATCGGTGGCCTGGGCGGAATCAGCAAGACGCAGCTCGTTATCGAATATGCCTATCGTTATCGTCTGGAGTATCAGACCGTCCTGTAGGCACGAGTGGAGACAGCGGAAGCGCCTCTCTCATTGCTGTTACGTGGAGCTGAAGTAAAAATGCCGCCACAGTATGGGATCCTTAAGACTGCTCAGCGCGTGCAGCAGCAGAAGCGTGAAGCAGAGCAAGCTATGCTCGAACTTGAGTGAAAGAACAGAGATACCACATCGTTTCTGGCAACTGGGCTGAAAGTTCGATGGGATCAGCCTCAACCATCGAATTTGGGCTCAAGGTTCGATTAAGTAATAGACCATCTCGCAGTGCCAAGGGAGTGGAAGATACGAGGCAATGAATAGAAACCTGCACCGCGTCTTTTCTACTGAAAAAGAGTCTGTTATTAGAGAATGAGGAAAGCGAAGGGGCACTGGTAAAATGAGAACAGTCCCTCATCTCTGTGAGAGCAATGATATACTCCCGGAAATGAGAGACTGCTTGAGATATCGCCATTATACTGTGTTTACTTGCATTCATCAACGTTCAGTAGGAGAATTATAACGAATTGGAAGAAGAACGACTTTATCCTCTGAACTTTGGGGCTCGATTATAGCCCTTCGATGGATCGTTTGAGTCATATTCTCCGATGAGTGCAATTTCCTGGCGAGTGATTTCGCGATTATCCATAGTGTCAGGAAACTCCCGAAGAATTTCCTTACGAATCGTGAAATCCCGTCTTTGCTCTCTGGTAAAATCCTGTTCAATGAGCTTACTGTTAGCACTACCAATGTAGTTGATGTCGTCAGTGACATCTTGACCAATATAGATCTTCCCGTTTGGGTACGTGATTTTGTAAATTACCTTCATCCTCTTTTAGCCTCCCAGCACGGCTGCTGTCCCATGCCGCTTCATCCAGTAGCTCAAGTTGCGGTGTGTTGTCCGATATTTCCTGGGGATTATTTCAAAATGGCGTATCAGCGTTTTTCTGACCTTATCTCGACGCGATTTTGGCAGTGACAATAACATATACGATATTTAATACATTCAGGATGCTAACGGGAATTAATCTAAATGACGTTCAATTTACTCTATAGGCCACGTTAAAGATGTTCAAACGTTAGGTGAGTCGGCTTCTTAGCAGGCTTGACGTAACCAAGTCGATGTAATTGACGAAAAACGTTGGTAGGTTAGCACTGTTAAGTTACATATAGACTACTTGAATCAAATCAACATCACTATTGCCAAAGACGGGGGCGAAAATCTGTTCATTGTGCAGGATATATACAGCGGAAGCAATAATAGACTCTTCACGAGAAACTTTTATAAAAACATCAATATCTGGAGCAATCCAAGAGCGGGTTTCTACGTAATTGTCGCTCCGTGTAATCGGCAATTCTCTTTCAGCTTGAGTGATATTTACTACTGCGTCTAATGGGACATGGTACATATGCACAAAGAAGGTACGAGGCATATTTTTGTTACGGTTGTGGGTAAGCTTCAACTGGATTTTCTCTGATTGTTCCAATGTTGTATTTCCTTCCTAACTCCTCTATGTACTGGATAATGAAGGTACCAAAGAACTCCTTCTGCATAATTTTACCATTTAACTGCTACAGATGCATCTGGCTCGTTCGTATATTCGGGTATAATGGTTCCAGTTTCCTGGGTCTCCATCAAGGCTTTCTATTGTATTTGTGTGTTTAAGGTGAAGATTATATGCAGGAGCAAGAGATTAGAACGTCGCTCATGCTCGTTGGTGACGAACTACGAGCGATGGGTATTCGACAACCAGTCCAAATGTTGCTCATAGGCGGAGCCTACATGCTTACGCAGCTTCACAATCGTGCCGTGACCCGTGATGTCGATGTCATTGTGTTACAACCAGAGGAGACCTCCGACGACTATCGTCTCCTAAAGCAGGCTATTCAGTTCGTGGCACGTGACCAGGGGATAAATCCAGCCTGGCTCAGCGACAATATCGCGCAATTCTTACAATCGACCGGAAATGTACCTGATGGCACGCTCTGGCTCTCACAAGGAGGGCTGGAGGTCTATATTCCCGATGCGGGTTATATTCTTGCCACCAAACTTCTCGCAGGACGAGAAAAGGATGTCAATGATATCGAAGCTCTTCTGAGGCACCTTAGGATCACCACCAGAAAGCAGGCGAAGAAGATCCTGACAACGTATCTTGCTCGAAAAACACGGAGGGACTATGCGCAGGATATTCAGATAACGCTCGACCTGTTTTTTGATGATTGAAGGGGCTGGCAAATCCTAACAGGTTCGTCTACAATAGCAAGAGGGAGGGCATCACCTATGTATCTCGATCACTTCCAAACCATGCGACTCACCTTTGAAGAGATCTGCCAGGGACAAGATCCGTGGGTACCGTTGGGCAATTTTATGAACGATTGGTATGCTTATCACAGAGACCGTCGTTCAGATCTGGTTGCCGATCCGTTGCCAGAGACCTACCCACCTGCAATGCATCGCTGGGCGGTCTTCTGTGCAGCTGCGGTTGAGTGGTTTTGTGCCAGGTATGATCTGCCTTGCCCTGAATGGTCCACTGCATCCAGGTACACGCTCTCTGAACCGTGGCTTTTTCACGAACGAGAGAAGGCACGGCAGCGACTGCTGACCACCACACCGGAAGCATTCTCTCGCAGAAATATCTACTGTGGCGACCGGGTATTTAGAAACAAGTACGAGATCTCCCATCCAATTCTCCTTCTATCTCCTGTACATGATCGTGCTGCAGGAACGAGGCGTGAAGTGTAGCGTAGCACTTATACAAAAGGGCGATAAGAACGTCACAATGAATAGGAGACACCGATGTTACTAGGACAAGCGTACTCTGATATCCTCACTCCAGATGAGCAACAAGCACTTCAATTTAGCAGTGATATCTTGATAGATAGCATCTTTGAAGATCTTCGGCACGTAGAGAAAACGAAAGATGCTGCTGATACGATGATATGTATATATTTACCTGAGCACTATCTCTACAAATATACTCCCCGTTTTTTACGAAAATTTGCAGTCTGCCTGATCACTGTGGTCTGGAAGTTAGCTCAATCAGAACACCAGATGCTTTCCTCTTTGGCAGAAGAATTAGCTGCGTGGGTTCTTATCAAGGAAGCAAGGAGACACCTTGAAGATGATACAGATAAGGAAGTAGAAGACGCTTTTGGAGCCTTTGAAGATGTGTACTTTGAAGATACTGATTTTAAGTACCTCTATGATAATTCTGATGATGGTATCGATGAAACGCAATTAGCTCGATCCATGGGTATTTCCTCATTAGCGTTTGATGACTGGTTTTTGCCATTTTCAGATGAGCCTTCTCGGACACCACATCCATTTGTACTTGATGACGATTCACCCAAATCGTGACAGTTGGGTCGGCTCATTTCTTATGCTGAACTGTTGATCGCGTGTGTTGGGAGAACAAAGGGAGATCCCTTCTTTGTAGCAACGGTGTAGCGACACCGAAAATATTCAGCAAGCAACCAAGAGCAACAGATGGGTAAAGTGAGCGGAAACACAACACCGGAGAGCACTGAAAAGCAACCGCAACAAGCCAATAAAGTGCTATTAGTGAGTTCGACTTTCCCTCATCTCCACCACTAACAAAGGCTAGAAGCAAGGGTGTAAACCCTCTTCTAGCCTTGTTTTATGAGGCTGGCTATGATTCGACAAATCCACTAGGAGAGCTTTTTGACATCCATTTTGACATCCAACAGCGATTTGATATCTACAACGGTGCTAACCAAACAAATCATCGAACTTGTCAGCGATCCCTTGCTGCATAGGTCATATATCCCTGGCGCCGTTGTAATATCCTCATGACCGGCAAGATTTTGTATAGAGCGAGCATCAACACCCATCGCCAGGAGCAACGTAACCATGCATAATCATCGTCTTTAATACTTTGACTTGCCTGACTTTGCAGGCGACTTAAAAAGGGTACCTGAGTAGGTATCTTGAAACGTACCAAATAACGAACATCGTCGTTTCATCTCCGGTATTGACAGCGGGTGTATGATGCGGAACGGTAAAGCAGAACTCCCGGATCATTGAACCCTCCTTATGTGACAGTTCTTAATGTTGTCGAACGCATTGTAGCTCGTAGCTGCCACCTTCTTGTACCAGCCTGTAACTTCAGCCACGACCGTAGAGATGATTGAGAGCATCGAACATCATCTCTGTTGTTCAAAAAGGAGCTCTGTACACTATGGAAAATGAACATGGAATGCATCACTCACGGTTCGCTCATTTTTTGACGAGATTTTAAAATTGTAATACACTAGAAGCATGAAAGAGACATTGAATATTGAAACAGAACGTGCAGATGATATTCCACTGTTGCTAGCACATATGCAGCACATGAATCTTGCGGAACTTTTAGACAAGCATATTCCGGCTCATGGCAATCGAAAGGGATTGAGCGTAGGAACGGTCATACTGGTATGGTTGTCCCATATCCTTTCAGAAGCGGATCATCGGATGAATCACGTACAAGAATGGTCAAAGCGAAGAAAAGAGATCATCCGTAGTTGTGGATTGGAAACATTTGAAGCCGAAGATATGACCGATGACCGACTTGCTGATATTTTGCATGCACTGAGCAATGATATCCATTGGGCAGCATTTGAACAGGAGCTGATGGGAAATTTGGTACGGGTGTATGACCTGCAAAAAGAGTGCATCCGCATCGATACGACGAGTGTCAAGAGTTATGCAGAAGTGAATGAGCAGGGATTACTGCAATACGGGCACAGTAAAGACCATCGACCCGACCTGGCACAACTCAAATTGGTGCTTGCTAGCTTGGATCCTTTGGGGATGCCAATCGCGACCGAAGTGATTTCAGGCGAACATGCAGATGATCCGGTCTATCTGCCCATTATCGAGCGAGTGCGTGAGGGACTGAATGAGAAGGGATTGCTGTATATAGGGGATTGTAAGATGGCAGCACTTCAAACACGTGCAATGATCCAATTTCAGCAGGATTTTTATGTATGTCCTCTTTCATCAATCCAAGTGTCATCAGAAGAAATTCGGCGAAAAGTAGATGAACTACGAAAAAAAGAAACAGTGCTTCAAAGCGTTGAATGTCTCAATGAGAAGAAGAAGAAGGTTTGTATTGCTCAAGGGTATGAAATTTCTCAAGAACTGACGACCGAAGTGAACGGAGAAATGCAGATCTGGACAGAACGTCGGTTTTTGATCCAATCAACAAGCGGATTGGAAGCTGCAACGCAGGGGTTGCGAGAACGTCTTCAGAAAGCAGAGCAAGCAATTCAAGAGATTTCGGTGAGGAAGCAGGGAAAGATGCGCTTAAAAACGCGTGAAGAGGTAGAGAAAGCGATTCAAGAAGTTTTAAATAAATTTCAGGCAAAAGAGCTTTTAGAGGTGACTATTCATGAAGAATATAAGGAAAAGAGAGTACGGGTCTATAAAGGGGAAATGGCAGAACCGCGTCAAGAGGTATTTTTTACACTAAGTACAGAGCGAAGAGAAGAAGCGATTGAATACGCGATCAGTCATCTAAAGTGGCGTATGTATGCTACCAATCAGGAAAAAGGACAGAGTACGTTGGAGCAAGCAGTAGAAGCGTATCGTGATGAATATCGTGTTCGAGCGGAATTTCGAGCGGCTCAAAGGGCATCCTTTCTCAATCACTCCTTTGTATGTCCAACGTGATGATCATCGGATCGGTTTAGTGCGTTTGCTGACCATTGCGTTGCGCGTTTTGACGCTGCTAGAGGGAATTGTACGAAAAAAACTCTCTGAGGAACAAAAAGAGATTGGAGGATTGTACGCAGGAAATCCTAAGCGCCGCACGAATCAACCAACAACAGAACGATTGTTGGAAGCGTTCGATAACATCACATTTACCGTTATTCGTGCCGCTGATTACGCACAACGTCATATAACGCCGCTTTCTTCGCTTCAGCAAGATATTTTATTGTTATTGGGTTTGATGCCCGTCATCTATTCTCAATTGGCTGATGATTCCTAATTTCCGTTGGGGAAATGAGCGAACCATGAGTCCATAGTATGAACATTGATGAATTAGCATCTGATGCTGTGAAACACTATCGCACGACGCCAACGCTGGTCGCCGACGTCTTGCGCGAGGCGATTTTAACGGGAGTGCTGCTACTGCCTTAGAACAGCAGATTTCAACTGTCGGGACAATGCTTGCTGTCTATTTGCAACAAGAAGGGCATGAACAGACGATGGAAAAGATGGCAGGAAAGAGGTAAGACTTTTATGCTAGCTGACGTTGTCGTGATTGGTGGGGGCATTGTTGGTGCCTCTTGCGCCTACTTTCTCACACAAGAGGGTCTCAAAGTTGCTCTTGTTGAGCGTGCGCATATCGCTAGCGGAACAAGTGGGGCTGGCGAGGGCAATATTCCCGTTTCGGATAAGCAGCCTGGTCCAGAACTGGCGTTGGCTCTGCTCGGACGACAGCTATGGCAAGAACTGGCAGAGACACTATCAGACGATATCGAATTCGATGCAAAAGGTGGTATCCTTGTCGCGGAGAGCGCGGAGGATTGGCAAGTACTGGTAAAGCATACGCAGTTCCTGCGCGCAGGTGGCGTGATGGCTAGCTTGTTAACGCGGGAAGAACTGCGTGAGATGGAACCTCATCTGGCTCATGATGTAGCTGGGGCTGCCTATTTCCCACAGGATGCGCAGGCCAATCCACCTCTGGTGTGTAACGTGCTGGTGAAGCATGCCCAGCAGCGTGGATTGCTCCTGCTCGATCATACAGAAGTTACTGCGCTTGAGCGTGACAGCCATAATGCTATTAAGGGTGTGCAGACGAGCCAGGGAACGATTATCACCCCTTGTGTGGTCAATGCTGCTGGTCCCTGGAGTCCACAGATTGCGGAACTGGTCGATGTCGCGTTGCCGGTTACGCCGCGCAAAGGTCATCTGATCGTCACCGAGCCGCTACCTCCACTGGCGCGGCATCTGGTGGTCGAGGCAAAATACCTGGCGGCAGTTACAGAACATCGTGAGGGATTGCAAGTAGCCTCTGTGGTTGAAGGCGTAAAGGGTGGTCGCATGCTGCTGGGCAGTAGTCGTCAGTTTGTCGGCTTTGATGCGACTATCGAAGAAGGTGTCGTGCAGGCGATTTTGCAGCGTGCTCAACGCTATTTCCCCCTATTGGCATCTCTCCAGAACTTTCATGCGCGTATGGGCTTTCGACCGTGTTCCCCTGATCATCTGCCGATCCTGGGCGAGGTTTCAGCAGTACCTGGATTTTATGTCAATACTGGACACGAGGGTGCGGGCTTTTGTCTGGGGCCGATCAGTGGAAAGGTACTGAGCCAGTTCATCCTGCGGCAGTCGTGTGCTATGGACATGACTGCTTTCAGCCCGGCACGTTTTCATGGTGCATCCCACGTATCTCAGCAGTAGTCTTTGGAGGCAACGACAATGCGCTTTGATAAATTGATGACTGTGGTCGATTCGCATACAGAGGGTATGCCGACGCGGGTGGTAACGAGCGGATTTGGGTTGGCGCCAGGCTTGACTATGCGTGAGAAACAACGGTTCTTAGCGCAACACGCGGATCATCTGCGCACTTTGCTCATGTGTGAACCACGTGGACACCAGGCTATGAATGGTGCTGTACTGCTGCCGCCGTGCGATCCACAGGCTGATCTTGGGGTCGTATTTATTGATGTCGATGGCTATCTTGGCATGTGTGGACACGGTACGATTGGCGTGTGTACTGTGGCGATTGAAACTGGCCTCGTGCCTGCCATTGAGCCACTGACACATCTGACGCTCGATACGCCAGCAGGCAGAGTGGTTGCTGAGGCGTACGTGCAGCAGGGCAAAGTGAAGAGCGTCAAGTTCCAGAATGTGCCCGCGTTTTTGTATCGTCAGGCTATCGAAGTACAGGTTCCTGATCTGGGGCCGTTGCTGCTTGACGTGGCTTATGGCGGAAATTTCTACGGGATTTTGTCCGCTGACCGCGTAGGTCTGACGCTTGACCAGCAGCATGCGCAGGAGGTGATTGATGTTGGCATGAAGATTATGCGTGCTACGCGTGAGCAAGTGGTTTTTCGGCATCCTCTCACAGGAGAAGAAGAGACGCTCAAGCATACCCTGTTCACTGGTCCTGCTGACGTCGTGGGAGCCGATGCAAAAAATGCTGTGGTCATTGCGCCAGGTGTGCTGGACAGGTCGCCCTGTGGCACTGGGACAAGTGCACGTCTGGCTCAGCTTTATGCTCGTGGTCAGCTCTCGCTCCAGCAGGATTTCGTGCATGAAAGTATTACTGGTAGTCTATTTACGGGCAGATTGATCGAGCAGATCCAGTTGACGCCAGAAGTGACAGCCGTTATTCCGACTATCGAGGGACGTGCCTGGATTACCGGTTTTAATCAACTGGTGCTGGACCCCGAAGATCCATTTACGACGGGATTTGTGCTTGCATAGTTATATTTCCTTGCATGCAGATGAGCCGAAGGCTAGCGGCGGTAGCCGCGTTTCTGCATGCATATGGGTATCCAACAAAGGAGATAACGGTTATGGTACTGTTTCCCGGCATCTACGTCGCGGTGATTACCCCTTTTACCGCTACTGGCACTGTGGATGACAAACGCCTACGCGAGCACATCGAGTGGCTCATCGACAAAGGCGTGCATGGGTTGGTAGCGACCGGGTCCTGCGGCGAATATGCTGCACTCTCTGACCAGGAGCGCGCTCACGTGGTAGAGACGATAATCCATGCGGCAGCAGGGCGGGTGCCCACCGTTGTCGGTATCGCAGCTCCCGCCACGCAGAAAGCCGTTGAGTGGACGCGTCACGCCAGAGATGCCGGTGCGCAAGGCGCTATGGCACTTCCTCCCATTAATTACCAACCAACACGCAGAGAGGTGATTGCTCACTACGCGGCGCTGGCCCAGGTTGGTCTGCCCATCATCGCCTACAACAATCCGTTTGATACTGCTGTTGACCTGACGCCTGATCTCTTAGCCGAACTGGCGCATATCGAGTCGTTCGTGGCGGTCAAAGAGTACTCGGGAGACGTGCGCCGCATTCCTGAAATCCTGGAGAAAACATCCCTGGAAGTGCTGGCCGGTGCCGATGATCTTGCTCTTGAGAGTTTGCTTGCTGGTGCGACCGGTTGGATTGCTGGCTTCACGAATGTCGTCGCGGAAGAAAGTGTTGCGCTGTACGACTTTGCACGTGAGGGCCAGTTGGGAGACGCGTGGTCCTTGTATCGTCGTCTGCTACCGCTCTTCCGCTATGACTCGACGCCGCGTTTTGTCCAGGCTATCAAGTACGCGCTAGAATTGCGCGGGCAAGCGGTTGGCACAACGCGACCACCCAGGCTCCCATTGGAGGAGGCCGAGCAGCAAGCCGTGCGAGCTGCGCTGGCCCACCTCGATAGCTATTAACCTGCCGTTGCCGTTGAGCAATTGGTGGGTTGTGTATAATCCAGCGGTGGCATGGGCAGGGTTCCATACGGGCTGATCCGGTCAAGCGCTTGCAGCATGGCATAATACTGTGGCTTCGCTTCTCCCGGATTTTCTATATCGATCATGTCGTCAGTATCATATCCCGATGCGTTAGCCAGGTCATATTGCGTGGCGAATGAGACTCCTGCCCGCACCATACTTGCCAGGGACGCGGTGGTAAACTGCTCCATCCAGCATGGGTTACTGGTGTAGTCTGGCATAGGTGCTGATGGATCAGCGTTCCATTCTGTGATCCCAATTGGCATGTGGGTACCAGCGGCTCCAAAGTACTGCGTCAACCATCCCTTGACCATCGTGACATCGGACGCGTAGATACCGGTACTTGCCAGACACTGCTTTTCTGCTTCTTCGTAGCATGCATATTGATGGAATGTCACAAAATCAGGCAGTACCTTCTGCTGTGCCATGCCTTGCAGTACCTTCTGCATATAGCAGACCTGAGGGCCAGTGCTGTAGGTGCAGTCGGTATACTGCGGTGATGCTGAAGCAGGGCCGCCGAATTTAGCATTGGGGTCAATAGCACGGAGCAGAGGAATTTCCGTTGTCCAGTCTGCAACATACGTGGCTACAGAAATGCCTTCATCGTCGGGTTCATTCATAAATTCGTAGTAATTGCAGTCTCCCTTGAAAAGAGTAACCATATGTTGATCATAGCTCATACTATTCTCGGTTGGTAATTCGCACAAAAGCTTCGCGCCTGTGGCCATCGCGGCTGCTACTTTGCTTTGCTGATACGTATCTAGTTCAAGCTGGTTAGAAGCTAAGTCTCTCTGGAATAGCCAGACACGCAGCAGGGCGAGATGATCGGCTCGCGCTTCCTGCTGAATAAGCGGTTCCGTAATCAGGTTGTGCTGCGCATCCCAATCCTGTCCATCGTTTGATCCCCACAGCATTGAAGGCACTCCGTGCCAGAGTGTTTCACCAGGTAGAAGTGGTGGGGATGTGGCGGATGCCGGTGAAGGTGTTACAGCGGCGGATGAAGGTATTGTATCTGTAGGCAAAGGTAGCGTATCTGTTGTATACGAACTCATATGGTGTGGGAGTGCTATAACCCCGGAGTGTAAGAGGAGAGAGCTGATCACTACAATGCTGAATATCACCAGCAGTACAGCGGATACTCGACATCCCGACCTTTCCCTAAAAGAGTCTCGTGCGCTATGTATGGTATCTTTCCACATAATCCTATCCCTAACATGCCTCAATTTAACTTGTGTGACTGCCAGTTCCAGTCACTCATTTTTTAGAAAATATTATAGTGCCATCATCTATTGTCAATGATGCTATGTATACTGTATGCAATCTATTATAATGTAAAGAAGTATACAGGTAAATAGGTATTTAGAGTAAAATCAGAGCTGCTCCAAAGAAGGGTTTCTCTTTCAACGGCACCTGGCTTTGCAACCAGGCGTAACAGTAGCGTGAAATGAAGAACACAGGGAAGTTTCCTGCACTACAAGCCAGATATAAGAAAAGTATATCACCTGCCGTGGATTTCTGGCACGGTTGCTTGTATAGAGTGGGGGAAGTTTGTATAATGCAAACAAATAATCGCTTTTATGCATAAAATGTGCCTGACGATCTTTATTGATCGCCTTAGGAAAGGAGACGGCATCGTGTCAACGACGCCTCAACCCCCCTCCAACGACAATACCTATGTCATGGACCCGGAAAGCCCGACTGAGATGGTCCGCTTGATTGAGCAAGGTCGGCTCTTCACACAGTGTATGGGCGGTCCTTTGACGGGCCTGCCCGACCCTGCGAATTTTCAGTCTATCCTGGATATCGCCTGTGGACCGGGTGATTGGGTGCTCGATGTTGCCTTCGCCCATCCTACTAGCGAGGTGGCCGGTATTGATATTAGCCAGATTATGATCGAGTATGCAAACGCTAGAATGCGTACGCAAAATGTAAGTAATGCCTCTTTTGGTGTGATGAATATCCTGAAGCCACTCGAGTTTTCAGACCATACATTTGATCTGGTCAATGCGCGGTTTCTTTTTGGCGTCTTATCCAGGTCCGCCTGGCCTGCGTTATTGCAGGAATGTATGCGCATTCTGCGACCTGGCGGTATTTTGCGCTTGACGGAAACTGATGGTGAATTTACGAACTCGCCTGCATTTGAGCAGTTCTATACCCTGGGGTTACGTGCCATGCAGAAGCTGGGTTATGGCTTTTCACCAGATGGTCGCACTCTTGGCATGACGTATATGTTGGAGCGATTACTGCGTAATGCAGGTTTTCAGGAACTACAGACAGCCTCGTGTGCGCTCAATTTCTCGGCGGAGGCCGCAGCATGGAAAGATATCTATCGCAATCACGAACTCGCAGGGCAGACCGTCCAGCTTCTCTTGAGTAAATTGGGTCTGGCCACCGCTGAAGAGGCGGCGCAGTTACATCAACAGTCGTTGATAGAGATGCTGTCGCCAGATTTTTGTGGCATCTGGCCGCTGATGAGCGTGTGGGGTACCAGGCCGTAGCGTGTACGACCTGGCCTGTTGTATGGTATCGCTGCTTATTGGAGGGTAGCGATTTTGAACGGAATAATTGGGCGCAAGTTTTCCTCAATCTCGTGTCTGTGCGACTCTAAGAATGGTGGTAGAGCCAGTTTTTCGCCGAGATGGGCTGGATCTTCGTCCGTGGTGAAGCCAGGGCCATCGGTCGCAATTTCGAAGAGGACGCCGCCCGGCTCATGGAAGTAGACCGAGTGGAAGTAGAAACGATCAATCACTGGTGTCACCTGACCGGCTGCTTTCCCAACTAGCTGGTTGCGCCCCACCCCGCCCCTTCCCGAGACCCTCCGGGGGTGTGGGTCGGCTGAGGTCCGTTCCCGGGGGCGCTGCCCCCGGACCCCCGCTCCTCAAACGCCGGAGGGGCTGGATGCGCGCTCTTCGGCTGCGGACCGTGGGTGGCTGGTCGCGCAGTTCCCCGCGCCCCTGGCAGGGTCGGTGCTGGCCCGCACCGGCATCTTCAGCCCGTCATGGGGGTCCCCCCTGGCCCTTAAGGCCTTGGGGGAGTTTGAGGACGAGCGCCCTTCAGGCGCGAACGGGGTCTGGGGCGGAGCCCCAGGAACGACCACCGGGCCGCACCCGAAGACACCCCCGGAGGGTCTCGGGAAGGGGCGGGGTGGGGCCCACGGGGTCTGGGGCGGAGCCCGGGCGCGGCCGGCCCGCCACCCGCGGTGGGTCCGGGTGGCATGCTGGGGCCATGGATGGGAAAACGGGGGCGGGGGTCCGGCCCCTCAGGGCGGACGCGCGGCGCAATCACGACCGCCTGCTCGCCGTAGCCCGCACCGCCTTCGCGGAGCACGGCACGGACACCTCCCTGGAGGACGTGGCCCGCAGGGCCGGCGTGGGCATCGGCACCCTGTACCGGCACTTCCCCACCCGCCACGCCCTGTTGAGCGCGGTGTTCCAGAGCGAGGTGGACGTACTCCTGGACCGCTCAAGGGAGTTGCTGGGCTCCGAGCAGCCCTGCACCGCGCTCATCGAGTGGCTGCGCGCCATCATCACGCACGCGGGGGTGTACCGGGGCCTGGCCCGCGCCCTCATGTCGGCCTCGGGAGACGCGAGTTCGGCCCTGGCCAGGTGCAGCGAGCCGATGCGGGAGGCGGGCGACGCTTTGCTCGTACGGGCCCGGGAAGCCGGTTCCGTACGAGCCGACGTCACCATCGCCGACCTCATGCAGCTGACCAACGCCATCGCGCTGGCGGCCGAACAGTCCCCGGATGACCCGGAGTTGGCCGACCGCCTGCTCGCCCTGACCTACCGGGGCCTCAAGGACTAGGGGGTGTCCGCCTCAGCGCCGTCGCAGATCCGCGACCCGCGCCCGTTCGCCCGGCCCCTGCGGCTCGCCCATCGATGCCGCGCTGCGCAACTGCGGGCCCGTACCGGGGCCGTGGGTGCGGCGTTGGCCGGGGAGCGGCATGTCGCGGCGCGGGGGGCGGCCGGGCGCGGACTCGCCGCCCGCGCCCGTGGGGCCCGCCACGGCGATCTGTACGCCCTGGTCGGCCAGCGCCTGCAACTCGGTGGCGGCGCGGTCGTCGTGGCCCGGCGGCTCGTCGGTGACCAGGCGGGTGATGACGTCGGTCGGCACCGTCTGGAACATGGTGTCGGTGCCGAGCTTGGTGTGGTCGGCGAGGACCACGACCTCGGCGGCGGCCTGCACCAGCGCGCGGTCCACGCTCGCGGAGAGCATGTTCGAGGTGGACAGGCCGCGTTCGGCCGTCAGGCCGCTTCCCGACAGGAAGGCGCGGGAGACCCGGAGGCCCTGGAGGGACTGCTCGGCGCCACTGCCCACCAGGGCGTAGTTGGAGCCGCGCAGGGTTCCCCCGGTCATGACGACCTCGACCCGGTTGGCGTGCGCCAACGCCTGTGCCACCAAGAGGGAGTTGGTGACGACGGTCAGACCGGGAACCCGCGCGAGCCGGCGGGCCAGCTCCTGCGTGGTGGTCCCCGCGCCGACCACAATGGCCTCGCCCTCTTCGACGAGACCGGCGGCGAGGTCGGCGATGGCCGTCTTCTCCGCGGTCGCTAGATGGGATTTCTGCGGGAAGCCGGATTCGCGGGTGAACCCGCCCGGCAGCACCGCACCGCCGTGCCGGCGGTCGAGGAGTCCTTCTGCCTCCAGCGCCCGCACGTCCCGCCGTACGGTCACTTCGGAGGTCTGGACGACACGGGCGAGCTCACGGAGCGATACCGCCCCGTTGGCCCGCACCATTTCGAGGATCAATTGGCGACGTTCTGCAGCGAACACGAAACTGACAGTAACCTGAGCGGCCGAATATTCTCAGCAGTTTGCGCCGAATAACAGAAGGTGCACTCAAAGGGGGTCACCGAGTGGTATACGCCCGGCCCGGGTCTCCCAGGCCTCGCGTCCCACTCGACAACCCCCTGTCCCACCAGGGAAGTTACGCCTCTCCGGCCTTCTTCCGGGTGTGCAGCTGACGGGCCACTTCGGCGATCGAGCCCGACAGTGACGGGTACACGGTGAACGCATTCGCGATCTGCTCCACCGTCAGATTGTTGTCGACCGCGATCGAGATCGGATGGATCAGTTCACTCGCGCGCGGGGCCACGACACAGCCGCCCACGATGATGCCGGTGCCCGGCCGGCAGAAGATCTTGACGAAGCCGTCCCGGATGCCCTGCATCTTGGCGCGCGGGTTGCGCAGGAGCGGCAGCTTGACGACGCGGGCCTCGATCTTGCCCGCGTCCACGTCGGCCTGCGTGTAGCCGACGGTGGCGATCTCCGGGTCGGTGAAGACGTTGGAGGAGACCGTCTTCAGGTTCAGCGGGGCCACCGCGTCGCCCAGGAAGTGGTACATCGCGATCCGGCCCTGCATGGCGGCGACCGAGGCCAGCGCGAAGATGCCGGTCACGTCGCCGGCCGCGTACACGCCGGGGCGGAGGTGCGCGAGACCTTGTCGGTCCAGATGTGACCGGACTCCTTGAGGCGTACGCCGGACTCCTCCAGGCCCATGTTCGCGGTGTTGGGGATCGCGCCGACGGCCATCAGGCAGTGGGAGCCGCTGATGACGCGGCCGTCGGAGAGCGTGACCTCGACGCGGTCGCCGACGCGCTTGGCGGACTCGGCGCGCGAGCGGGCCATGACGTTCATGCCGCGGCGGCGGAACACGTCCTCAAGCACTGCGGCCGCGTCCGGGTCCTCGCCCGGCAGCACCCGGTCGCGGGACGAGACGAGGGTGACCTTGGAGCCGAGCGCCTGGTACGCGCCGGCGAACTCCGCGCCGGTGACGCCGGATCCGACCACGATGAGCTCCGCGGGATTGCTCCCGCTGGACGGCCATTCCTCTGGGCCGCGCATCACTGCGCGGCTCTAGCGACCTACCCGAAGGTTTGACGCACCGAGCCGGCACGTGTCCGCAGCCGAAACCGCGAACTTCCTCCCTATTTGGTCTTGCTCCGTGTGGGGTTTGCCCTGCCCGCGGCATTACTGTCGCGGCGGTGCGCTCTTACCGCACCTTTTCACCCTTACCCTGGCGTCCTACGACGCTGAGGCGGTATGTTTTCTGTGGCACTTTCCGTCCATCAGGTTTGAACCTGACGTCCCGGACGTTATCCGGCACACTGCTCTGCGGAGTTCGGACTTTCCTCTCCCCGCGCCCGAAAGCGCAAAAAGCGACCGTCCGGTCCGGCTGCCTACCGGTTCATTATATGCGATGGGGTGAAGCGGGCGTCAGGCGCCGGACGTCAGCCCTCGGCCCTCAAGCCCCTTTACTTAGCGCGAACCGGCACCGCTGAAACCCCGTATATACACAGAGCGGAGAAGCCTCAAGGCAGTTCCAGAGCAAAGCGCGCTGATGGCTCCGCAAACTATGTTTGGCCAATGAAATTCGCTGGTAGACTTATACCGACTAGGGTCCGACGCCCGAGGTCTGAAGTCCGACGGTCGACGCCCGAGGTCCGAGGTCAGACGTCCGAGGTCTGTTCTCCCATTCCATGAACATCGCTGAAGCTATCCGAATCGCGCTGCGGTCCCTGTGGGCCAATAAGCTGCGGTCCGTGCTCACGCTGCTGGGGATCGTGATTGGAGTCGGCGCCGTCATTGCTGTGCTCACGTTCGTGAGTGGCATTAACCGCTACATCGCCGAGAAAGTTTTCAACCTCGGGGCAGATGTTTTCATCATCAACAAACACTCCTCGGTCATCACGAACATTGACCAACTGCTCGAAGGCGAGAAGCGCAAAGACATCACGCTCGAGGACTACTACGCTGTCACCGAAGGCTGCAATCGGTGTGCCGACCTTGGCGCGATGGTCACGAACATTACCGGAAAAGTGAAGTACAACCAGCAATCCATCACCAACACCATCGTCCGCGGACTAACGCCGGCGATGCCGGCCATCCTGAATGTTGATCTGGATAGCGGCCGCCCGATCAACGACACCGACGTCAATAATCACTCCGCCGTGGCGGTGATTGGCACCGACCTGGTGGAGAATCTTTTTCCTGGAGAAGATCCCGTCAACAAGGAAATCCGTGTTGGTGACGAGCCCTATCGGGTGATCGGCGTCGGAAAGAAGCAGGGCACGACTCTAGGCCAGAGCCGCGATAATTATGTGATGATCCCAATCACGGCCTATCTCAAGCAATATGGCACGCACAACAGCATTGTCATCTGCGGCAAAGCCAACGGAGTGGGCAGCCAATTGGATGCGGCCATGGACGAGGCCCGCGTTATCCTGCGCACTCGCCGCCACGACGCCCCAGGCGCACCCGACAGTTTCGCTATCGAGACTAATGAGAATTTTCTCTCTCTCTGGCAAAACCTGACGCAGACGTTCTTCATCGCCATGATTGCCATCGCCGCCACAGCTCTGATTGTGGGTGGCATCGTCATAATGAACATAATGCTGGTGTCAGTGACGGAACGAACGCGCGAAATCGGGATTCGCAAGGCAATGGGCGCTCGCCGCCAAGACGTCTTGCTGCAGTTCCTGATCGAATCGAGCACGATGGCCCTGATAGGCGGCTTTCTCGGAGTGATTGGCGGGATCGTTCTAGCGAAGAGTGTGACCCTGCTCATCGGCATGCCCTCGTCTGTGCCGTTGTGGGCGGTTTTGGCGGCCCTCCTCGTATCCAGCAGCGTAGGTCTCTTTTTCGGTGTGTATCCCGCAAAGAGGGCGGCTCGTCTCGATCCGATTGTCGCCCTCAGGTTCGAACTGTAAGAATGGCTTGCTGAAGCTGCTTTGCTGAAGGAATCTTTCTATGCCACGACATGACCATCGCGAGACACTGCGCATGGCGGTTGCGACTTTGCGCGACAACAAGCTGCGATCCTCGCTCACGATCCTGGGCGTTGTGATCGGCGTTGTCGTCGTCATCGGGATCTCTTCCTTCGTCAGCGGCCTGAACTCCAGCGTCATGGAGTCGATTGGCAGCCTGGGTTCTGACCTGATCTTCGTCTATCATATTCAGCCCTTTAATTTCGGCCGGCCGACCGAGGAAATGCGCACTCGCAAGGTGCTGACCTTCGCCGATTACGAGGCCATCAGCCAGTTACCTCATGTGAAAGCGGCGACCTGCGGCCTGCGTTATCAGCGTCCGGAATTTGGCACCGGAACCTACTCGGTGAAATACGAGGGCCATAAAACCAAGAACACAATCCTCGAAGGCGACGTTTATACCTGGAAAGATGTTTTTGATCTGCAGCCCACCCAAGGACGATGGTTCAGCCAGGTTGATGAAGAACATCGCTCCCCGGTGATCGTGCTCGGGGCCGATGTCGCCGAGGAACTGTTTCCCAACGGCAACAGCCTGGACAAAGAAATCAACATCGATGGCCAGTTGTTCAGGGTGATCGGCGTTTCCGAAAAGCGCAAGAGCGCGTTTGGCGGCGGAAAGAATCCCGAAGACAACCTGGTCTTTTTCCCCTTGAGCACTTTTACCAAGTTGCATCCGGAACTCGAGCGCACCGGCTACTGGATCAGCGTCAAAGCAACGTCCCATGAAGACATGGCCAAGGCGCAAGATGAAATCCGCGAAGTGATGCGGCGCCGCCGCAAGGTGCGTCCGCAAGATCAGGACAATTTCGCCGTCTTCACCCAGGACGCGATGTCCGATCTTTGGAACCAGCTGACCGGCATGCTCTTCATCTTCATGTTTGCCGTCTCCAGTGTGGCCTTGATGGTGGGTGGCGTAGGTGTAATGAACATCATGCTCGTCTCGGTGACGGAACGGACACGCGAGATCGGAGTGCGCAAAGCAATTGGCGCCCGCCGGTCAGATGTTCTTCTCCAGTTTACGATCGAGGCCGTGATCCTGACTGCCATCGGCGGACTCATCGGCGTGCTGGTGGGTACCTTCATTGTCTGGCTGCTCCCGATGATCTGGACTTCTTTGCCGGCACGCCTGTCAACTTTTTGGATCGTTGTGGCTTTCAGCTCTGCGGCCGGAGTCGGACTCGTCTTTGGAATTTATCCGGCGTGGAAGGCGGCGAACCTTGATCCGATCGAATCGCTGCGATACGAGTAGTCTCGCCTGCGCATGATTCATCTCACTGCCAGAGTCTTCCAGTACATTTCGCTCCTCGGTTGTCTCACCAGTTCCGCTTATTACCTTCTCTGTTTGTGGAGCGCCGCCTCGTTTCTGCGCGCGCGCAAAGCGGGCGAGAGCGTCCGCTCCACGCACGACTTGCTGCCGGTTTCGATTCTCAAGCCGTTGAAGGGAACTGATCCCGAGATCTACGAGAGCTTCCGCAGCCATTGCCTGCAGGACTATCCCGAGTACGAAATCATCTTCGGCGTGAGCGATCCCGGTGATCCCGCGGTGGTGAGCGTGCAGCAATTGCAGCGCGAATTCCCTGGACGAGCGATCCAGCTTGTTGTTTGCCCGAATAAGCTCGGCGCCAATGTGAAGGTCAGTAATCTTGAACAGATGGTGCGGATAGCGCGCTATGAGCATCTGATCGTCAACGACAGTGACATCCGCGTCGAGCCGGATTACTTGCGCCGAGTAATCGCCCCGTTGACGGACGCGCGCGTAGGGATGGTCACCTGCCTCTACCGCGGAATCGCCGCGCCCACAATCGGTTCGCGGATGGAGTCGCTCGGCATCAGCACTGATTTCTGCGCTGGAGTTCTGGCGGCGCGGCAACTGGAAGGAGGACTCCACTTCGGCCTGGGATCGACGCTCGCCTTCCGCCGCTCCGATCTCGAACGCATGGGTGGATTCAAATCGATTGTCGACCTTCTCGCCGACGACTATGAACTTGGTCGCCGCGTAGCAGACCTCGGCCTGAAGGTGCAGCTTTCCGACGTTGTCGTCGAGACGCATCTTCCCGCCTACAACCTGCACGAATTTCTGGCCCACCAACTGCGCTGGAATCGCGGGGTACGCGATTCGCGCCTCGGCGGATATATCGGCTTGGTCACAACATTCGGCGTCTTGTGGTCGCTGCTGAACCTGATCGCCGCTCGCGGGGCGCCATGGTCATGGGCCGTACTGGGTGCGATTGTGCTTTTGCGGTTGGCGGTCGCGCTGGTGGTCGGGAGATCCGTGCTACGCGATTCGCGGGCGGTGAAGTATCTGTGGTTGCTTCCAGTGCGAGACCTCGTCGCCGTCGGCCTGTGGACGGCCAGCTTTTTCGGCCACACCGTAACCTGGCGCGGCGATCGCTTTCAGCTGAAGAATGGCCGGCTGATTCGAATCGTTCCGTAGCGAGTTCACGGATTCGTCGGCGGAATCAGTTCGAAGCGCCCGTCTGAGAAGAGCCTGTAACGCCGTCCTCGCCACGAAATCGTGTTGCCGAAAAATCCCGCAATCCAAAAACAAAATCCCATCAGATCTTCGATTGGCAGCAATAGCCAATTGATCTTCGCTCGCAGCACGAGTGCCGAAACTGTGTACGCGGCCAATGCGCGTACGCCAACTGCAAGTGGCAATACGGGCCACCACGCAGGCGAAGCCGCGCAGACCAGCAAAGCGAGCGGCAGCGGCATAGTGAACAACTGTCCCACGTACCCCGCCGGACGCGAACGCCGCGTGCTGCGTCCCCAGCGCAATCGATGCGCGACATTCTGCTGCAGGGTCGCGCTGCCGATGTGATGCTCAATCACGTACGAGGAAAGAATCACGCCGTGCCCGGCTTCTGCGGCGAACTTGCCAATGACGAAATCCTCAGCCAGATAATCCTTCACCCGCTCGAACCCACCGATCGAATGCAGCACTCGCCGCCGCGCGGCAATCGTAGGACCCACGGCAAAGCGCATGCCCTCCAGCATTCTCGCGACCAGGGCGCTTCCCCAGAAATCGGTGTTCATTCCGGTCGCTTCCAGCCGCGACCAGAAACTTGCGCCGGGGATAGCGCGATACGGGCAGGTCGCGACTCCCAACTTCGAATCCTGAAACTCCGCGGCGATCGTGCGCAGCATGTCAGGCGTCACGCGGATATCGCTGTCGCTCATCACCACCAGATCATTCGTCGCCGTCTCTAGCATGCGCTCGAGGCTGTAGACCTTTGCGTTTGGGTAAGGCGGCTCGCCGGTAATCAGAAGTCGCGACGGGATCTTCGGATACTCCCGCTGCAACTGCGCCATAACGTCCGCCGCCGGGTCGTCGGCAGCCTTCACGGCAAAAAGAATTTCAAATGCGGGATAGTCCTGCTCGAAAAATGTCCGCAGATTCGATTCGAGGTCGAGATCCAGCCCGGCGAGCGGCTTGAGAATGCTGATCGCCTCCACCGCTTGCAGCGCGTCAGGACGCACCGCGAGATATCGCATTGCCGCAATGATCGACAGCAACGAATAGACCAACGCTCCACATAGAACAAGGAGCAAGCCCGCCGCCAGAATCTTGCCGGGACGTAGGTCGAAGAGGACGAGAAACAGCGCGCACGATGCGCCTGAGATCATGGGTGAACCGAGACCTGATCAGCCGAAACCGGATCCAAGGCAGCCATTATACCCGCCGATTGCGCGCAAACCTGAATGCCGCGAGCAGTTCAGTAGTAAGCGTTCCGAAGTCCGGCAGGTCACTTAGCGAACTTCGCGAATTTTCTTCGCGATCTTTGCAGTAAATGCTTTTCCGAGAAGGCGCAAAAATTCGCACTCGGGTGATTTACGGGACGCGGTTCGTGAAGATCGCCTTTCCTCCGCTGCGAGCCAGCAAGAAGTGCGGCAGACCCTGCAACTCCTTCGGGTCATCCTGGTCGGTCCATAGAAAAATGCGGGCGCCCCCGGACCAGAGGGCGGCAAGCGACTGCTGAGTCTCAAACACATGCGGCGCGTCCGGAAACTTCGCGCCAAACCATAGATTGCCGCTTGGCGCGTGCAGCACGAGTAGCGGGTGGTGCGTATAGAACTGAAGCGTAGAAGCTTGATGATACTGGCCGTCAACAACGATCAGGTCGCCCGGTTGGTACTCCTTCTGAATGGCCACTGCGAGATCGTGCGACGAAAGGATCGGCGAAAACGTCGCGAACGAAGTATGCACGCACGTCAGCAACCCGACCATCATCAGTACGAGGGCCGCGTTTCCCCAGACGGGCCGGCTGCGGCGACGCATCCACCAGTTCACCACCGTCCCAAACAGTAGAGCGAGAGAAGCGCCCAGCAGCGGCCCGCGGAACATCCCCAATGCCTGCGGCGTGAAGTCAAGCACGTGGCCCAGCGAGAAATCGTAGTCCTGCGGATTTTTCTTAAGCAGTTCCGCCAGATCCACGCCAGGCGTCGGACGATGCGTGCCCGCGAGCAGCGCTAATCCAATCGCCGCCGCGACGATCCCTACACACATCAGCACCAAGCGAGGACACGCGCCCAGCGCGCCTTTCGCGTTCAGACGCGCTCGCCGACGATTCTCGCGCCAGCCAGCCTCCTGCCAGCAGCGCGATCCCAGGCAATGCCGGAATCGTGTAGTACTCCTGACGGGTCGAGAAACTGAAAAACAGCAGGATCACCAGCGCCCACAGAAAGAAAAGTAGATTCGCTCGCTCCCGCCGGTTCATCGGCGAGTGCAGGCGCGACCAGCGAAGCGGAACGTCGAACAACGCCTGCGGCAAAAATACCGCCCACGGCACCAGCCACAACAGCAGTAGCACCCAGAACAGCACCAGCGGCACCGTGTCGTATCCGGGCGGGACACGCTTGTTCAGAAACCGCATGATGTGTTCATTGACGAAGTAGAACCATAAAAAGCCGCGCGCCTGTCCCTGCGCTGGATTACGAATCGCCGCCAGCACGTGCCAAGGCGCGGCCACCGCAAAAAAAAGCAGCGTGCTCGATAACACTCTCAGCTTCGCCAGGTGGCGCAGATTTCCCGTCAGCAGCAGATAGAGCCCGATCGTGCCGATTGGAAACACTAATCCGATCAGGCCCTTGGTCAGCACATTCAGCGCGCACGCAACGGCGAATCCCCAGCACGTCAGGCGCGAAGGCGGATCTTCCTCCAAAGATCGCAGAAAGAATAAATACGAAATCACCAGCCAGAATCCGACCAGCACGTCGGGGATCAAAAAGCGCGTAAAGATATAGGTGCCGATGGACGTCACCAGCGCCAGCCCGGAATAGAATCCGCCGCGCTCGCCGAACGCGTAACTGCCCAGCCAATACGTCGCGAGCACCAGTCCCAGAATCCCTAGCATGAGCGGTAGACGCGTGCTCCAGTCGCTGATTCCGAAAATCTCATAGCTCGTGGCCAAGCTCCAGTACATCAGCGGCGCCTTCTCCAAATAGCGAAGGCCGTCGGTGTACATCGTCACCCAATCGTGGCGTAGCAGTATTTCGCGGGCGGCCTCGGCGTGCACTGTGTCGACGTCATCGAGCAACGGCGGCGTGAACATGCCGGCGGCGTAAATCGCGAGCCAGAGCGCGGTAAGAATCAGAACCGAGATTAGAGTCGTTCGCTGAGTGGCGGGCTGCGGGTTCGTTTGACTCGGGCTGATTGCGGATGTCGGTGGTCCGGTTTGCCCATCGTCTCCGCGATTTTGGGAGGCTGCTGGAGGATTCATGCAGGGTGCGCGCAGGCTGATTATAGGGGCTGGCTACACGCGGATCAAACGAGGCTAGTCTGCGGCCGCCGCCCTGGCGTTAGAGCGTTGGCCATCCAACGCTCCACGAATCTTGCTGGAGAGTTGTCTCAGCGAGTAGGGCTTTTGCAGGAAATTGGTTTCAAGATCGAATACTTCGTGGTTGAGCACGGTCTTTCCGGCATAGCCGGAGACGAATAGTACCTTGGTCGCAGGCCGTAGAGTGGCCAGTTCCTTCGCGAGTTGTCCTCCGCTCATGTTGGGCATGACGACGTCAGTCACTGCGAGATGGATGTTGTTCTCGTAAGTCGTCGCCGTCGCGAGCGCATCGAGGCCGTCCTTCGCCTCGAGCACGGTATAGCCTTGAAGTCGCAGAAATTCCCCGGTTGCGTGCCGGACCGCCGCTTCGTCTTCCACCAGAAGAATCGTCTCTGACCCACGGGGCGCGCGCTCGATTTTCACCTGTTTGCTTTCAGCAGCAAACCTCTGCGCGTCGGCGCACGGCAAATAGATCTTGAACACCGTGCCCATGTCGGGTTCGCTGTAGGCCCAGATGAATCCTTGATTCTGTTTCACGACTCCATAGACCGTGGCCAAGCCCAGCCCGGTGCCTTCTCCTGACGGTTTCGTGGTGTAGAAGGGTTCGAAGATGTGGGGTAGGTGCTCGGGCGGAATTCCAGCACCGTCGTCGCTGACCGTGATGATCACATAGCGTCCTACCGGAATGACGGCAAGTTTCTGTTGCATGTAGCTCTCATCGAGCGTCACATTACTGGTCTCGACGCGCAGGTGGCCGCCTTGGGGCATGGCATCACGAGCGTTCGCCGCCAGGTTCATTAGAATCTGCTCGATCTGTACTGGATCGACGCGCACTCGATCCAATCTCCTGCCCGGTGAGAAACTGAACTCGATGTCTTCGCCGATCAAGCGGGGCAATGTTTTCGCAATGTTCGCGATGACTTGATTCAATTCCACTACACGAAGCGCCTGTGGTTGCTTGCGGCTGAACGCCAGCAGTTGCCGCGTCAATTCGGCAGCTCGGCGTGCCGCCAGCAGAATCTCCTGAATCTTGGCCTCGAGCGGGCTGTCCTTCCGCACCGCGTCGAGGGCGAGTTCGGAGTAGCTGGTAATAATCGTCAGCAGATTATTGAAGTCGTGCGCAACGCCGCCCGCGAGATGCCCGATCGCATCCATCTTCTGCGCCTGCCGAAGTTCCGCTTCCAGGTGCAGCCGGTCTGTCAGGTCGCGCCCGTTTGAGATGAAATGAGTGATGCGTCCTTCGGCGTCCCGCACCGGCGAAATGCTCTCTTCCACGTAATACAAATCCCCATTCTTTTTCCGGTTCACCAGAATGCCGCGATACACATTGCCGGCGAGAATCGTCCTCCACATCTCTTGGTAGACTTCCGGTCCCTGCTCACCCGACTTCAGAATGCGCGGCGTCTTTCCACAAACTTCGTTGTGCGTGTATCCCGTCAGCGTCTCGAACGCCGGATTCACATATTCGATGATCCCGCTGCAATCTGCCATCATGATCGTGTCGGCCGACTGCTCGACCGCACGCGACAATTTCCGCAGCGACTCTTCTGCGGTCTGTTGCTCCTGTTGCAGCGAGTGCAGCGCCAGCGTGCTCCGGATAGTCCGAACCAGCGTCGCTCCATCCAGCCGCGACTTCGCCACGCAATTCCAGTTTCCGGCGTCGATCATTTCGGCGACCGTTTCTTCGTCCGCATCTTCCGTCAAGAGGATGAACGGCAACGAGACGCCCGCATGAAGAAATTCAGCGAGTAGGTGGATCGCCTCAGCATCGCCTGTCTCATGCTCGAACAGAACCAGGCCGTAAGGCTTCTGCTGCAGCATCACCTTGGCTTCATCGAGAGACTGCGCATGGTCAAGGTCCGCCATGAATGTGCTGCGGGTTCGCTCCAAAATCTCGCGGATCAGAAAGAAGTCCTCTTCCTGCTTGCCGACCAGCAAAACGCGCAGCGGCGCCGAATCTTTCGCGAGTTGTGCGGCCGTAGACATTGCCGGAACTCCGTCCACTGTTACTATCGGAATGTAGCGGCAGTGACGTTAGCACGCGTTTTGGGCGACCGTATTAAGCGCTGTTTCTCCTGCCAACCAGGCGCAAAATTAGAAGATAATAAGGATGGTCTTTCTCGCGTGTCAGAGAACAAGTGCGAGCGTCTTGCGTCATGAAATGCGACATCTTCAAATCAGGAACTCTCTCGGCGATCCTCTTTTTTTTCCCTTGTGCGATCGCCCAGACGAATTCGTCGCCGCAGGACTTTACCTTTGAGGTTTCCTCGACTCAACCCTGGACCGACACTGCTCTCGACCTGCAAGCCGGAGATACGCTGCAGATCGCGGCAAGCGCCGCCGACTCGTCTGCTGGAACACCAACTTGTGAGCCTAAGGGCCTAGCTGGGAATGGCGCTCAAGGCGGAAGCCTGCCCCTTCCCAGTGCGCCCGCGGGTGCGCTGATCGCTCGGCTGCACGCCCATGGTGCGTCTCCAGTTCTGGTGGCCTCAGGCACGCAACTGCACATCGCGTCGCCTTCCCATCTTTTTCTCGGAATGAATTTCGCCGGTACTGGTCTGTGCCAGGGAGCACTCACGGTCAAGGTGCACCGAATCCCGGCCACCTCGGCCTCTACGTCAGCCTCGGAGCAAACACAACAGACTCGCGGCGTCCAGCTCAAGTCTCAGCTGTCAACGGCCGCTCAAGTTTTCATGCAAGGGCAGTTCGGCCTGGGATCATCGTCAAGTTCGAATTCGAGCACACCCGCCACAAACGCGACCTCTCCAGACGCCAGTTCCAGCAGTGCGCCCGCGTTGCCTTCGTTGAAACTTTCGGAGGCTCCGCTCGACGCCGATCTTCGCCGCGGCATCGATAGCCTGCCCCGCCGCGTCAACGATCAATTCCAGAATCTCGGCGATATGGTCAACTTCGTAATCGTGGGCTCTGAGAAAGACGTGCAAGCCGCGCTCGCCGCCGCCACCTGGCACGTCGCCGATACCGATAACAAGAAGGCCATGCTCAACGCGGTGATGCAGACCTACGACAGCAAGGACTATCTTGCGATGCCCATGAGCACTCTTTACCTGTTCGGGCGGCATCAGGATTTCGGCTACGAGATGGCCGAGCCGATCGCGATGGTTGCGAGCCGGCATCACTTTCGCATCTGGAAAGCGCCATTCACCTGGCAGGGGCGCGAAGTGTGGGTGGGCGCTGGAACGCACGACATTGGCTTCGCAAAAGATAAGCGCAATAACAGCGTCACCCACAAGATTGATCCCGCAGTCGACGGTGAGCGCGACAACATCGGCAGCAGCTTGCAGAAAACTAACATGATCAAGACGTTAAGTTATTACCTGCCTCCAAACCCCGTGCAAGACGCCAAGAACGCCACAGGCGATGGTTACCACTCCGACGGAAGGCTCCTCGTGATTGTTCTGCCCTGACTGTTTTGTGCATCCAACTGATCATTCCCCCTGCAACGGCGCGTTTCTTCGATTGTTACTCATTGCTTTGTTAACGAAATAGAAGTTGCTTCGTCTAATGCGACAAGATCCGGGCGTGACCTCGGCAAGAACTTTTCCGCCGAACAAAATCGAGGGAACCCGGGTGCGGTGTCCTGCGTATAGGTCCTTAAGCGAGGTTCTGCCCCTCGTTGCATGGTCCTTACTGGGGAGCCTGCGTGGGTGAAGCGGCAACTGCCCCTGCGTACATGCGGTTGCGCGACGCGCCAGCCGGTGGATGGCGTGAGGCCGAAGCTAAACGCGATAACGAACGCGTTCTAACACTGGGGGACAATTGTTATGGAGAATGGGCAGAAGGCAACTGGGTCGATCAAACCATCCGACAGATACGACGTCGGTCACGTACAGGAAGTGATACGGCAGGCGCACGATGAGTTGCGTCAACTGATGCAACAACGCGGCGAGGTGATGAAGCGCATCGGCACTGTCAAGCAGACAATCGCCGGGTTGGCGAATCTGTTCGGCGATGCCGTGCTGAGCGAGGAATTGCTGGAACTCGTTGATCGCAAGACCAACGGCCGCCAGCCCGGCTTCACCAAGGCTTGTCGCATGATGCTGATGGAAGCCGGCCGTCCCATGAGCGCGCGGGACATCTGCGACTACTTCCAGCAGAATATGCCTTCGATGCTGGCCCGCCACAAAGATCCCATGGCGTCGGTCACGACTGTGCTGAATCGCCTTGTGGAATATGGCGAAGCACAAGCGGTTGTGTCGAATGGAAGACGCGCGTGGCGCTGGGTGACGGAAACCGCGGCGCCAGAACCGGCCGCCGCCAGTGTCGGCGAGCTTCGCTGCTGAACGCGTGGAAACGCGGACCGTCCAGGTCGCGAAAGACAACGTGGAAGAGTCTTCAGTGGAAGAGAGGCCTTCAGGTCGAGCGGCGGTGGAAGAGCGGCCCTTCAGGGCCGCGTCCACAACTCGACAATGATTTGGGCTTCGGCCCCGGACGCCCTATCCCGGCGGCAGCAGCATCCCCTTCTCCAGATGCCGAGTCACGTGCGCGTACGATGCCGCGTGCGGATCGTGCGTGACCATCACGATCGTCTTGTGAAAGTCCTCATTCAGCCGCTTCAAAATCTCCAACACTTCGGTCGCCGAATGGCTGTCCAAGTCGCCGGTTGGCTCGTCGGCAAGTAACAGCGTTGGATCGCTGACGATGGCGCGCGCAATGGCCACGCGCTGTTCTTGTCCGCCAGACAGCTGCTTGGGCAGGTGGCTAACTCGATCTTCCAGCCCCACGAGTTTCAGCGCGGTCAGCACGTGATCGCGGCGCTGCTGCGCGTTCAGGTGGGTCAGCAGCAGCGGCAGCTCCACGTTTTCAAACGCAGTCAGCACCGGAATCAGGTTGAAGGTCTGAAAGACATAGCCGATGTGGCTGTTACGCCAGCGCGCCACCTGCGCATCATTCAGCGTGAAAATATTCTTTCCCTCGACGAGCAATTCGCCCGCGGTCGGCCGATCGATGGCGGCGATCATATTCAGCAGCGTCGTCTTCCCTGAGCCCGACGGCCCCATCAGCGCGAGAAACTCGCCCTTCCCAATATCGATCGAGACGTCGTCGAGCGCCCGCACCTCAAAGGCGTCGCGCTTGAAAATCTTGCTGACTCCGCGGGCCTGAACAATCTTTGTTCCCGTGGCGATATTCGTTTGTGCGACTGTGCTCATGATTGCCCCTTGATTTTGATTTTGTCCCCGTCTTTCAAAGTCTGGGGAGCGGTCGTAATAATGTTCTCGCCTCCGACCAGGCCTTCGACCATCACTCCATCCGCGCGCTGGCTCAGCACGTGAACCTCGCGCGCCACGGCCTTGCCGTCAAATGCGATCAGCACAATTTTCTTTCCGTCGCGATCGCGAACCCCGGTAGACGGAACGAACACGCCCGCCGGTGTCTTCGCTCCCGCGCTCTTCGGAGGCTCGTTGGCCAGGAACTTCACCGTCGCGTTCATCTCCGGCCGCAGTTGGATTCCCGGATACTTGTCGGGATGCAGCACCTGCACTTTGACCTGAACCGTAGCCTTCTGCCGGTTGGCTTCGGGAGAAATTTGCGCGATCTCGCCGTCGTACTCTTTGTCGGGATACGCGTCCGTCGTTACCCTCGCCTTTTGGTCCGGGCTCAGACGCGCGAAGTCCGCCTGCGCGATGTCGAGCTCCACTTGCAAATCGTTCAGATCGGCAAGAGACACGACCGAGCCCTGCGGTCCGCCAGCGGCTGCACTGGCAAACTGCGCGGTGATCAGCTCGCCTTTTTCGGCAGTGCGATCGAGAATCGTTCCGGTCACCGGCGCGCGGATCACGGTGGCATCCAGCTGCGACTTGGCGTAATCGAGTTGGCCCTGCGCCTGCATAACCGCGCCCTGCGCGCGCTCAATCTCCTCCTGCCGCGGACCGATCTTCATCAACTGAAATGCCTTGTCGAGAGAGTTCACCCGTTGCTGGTCGGAATCAAACTTCGCCGTGGCGTCGTCGAGCGCCTGCCGCGAGACTACGCCTCCGGCCGCCAGTTCCTTCGTGCGGTCGAGCGTCAACTTGTCGTTCACTAGCGTGGCCCGGGCCTCATCCAGATTGTGCTGCGCCTGTTGGACCTCTTCCGGACGCGATCCATGCTGCAGTTCGTCGAGATAGGCGCGCGCATTTTCCAGCGCGCCCCTTGCCTGCTCGTACGACGCGCGGAACTCCTGATTCTCCAGGCGCACCAGCACCTGGCCTTCTTTCACCTTGTCGCCCTTCTCGACGCCGATCCACTCCAGGCGCCCGGTGACCTTCGAGTTCACGTTGATCGTGTGATGCGCGACGATATAGCCCGTGGCCGACAGCACCGTGTCACCTGCGGAATTGGGGCTGGTCTCCGCGGCCGCGCGGACCACCTCGACCTCCGGCACATCGGACGAGAATGCGCGATACGCCAAGGCGATGAGCCCGAGCACAACCACCACCGCTACGCCAACAATGATGTAGCGCTTCGCCCATGCGGGCGGCTCTCCGCCGGAGTCGCCTGGTCGTTCAGTGCGGTCGATGCGCAGGCTCTGCAGATCGTCGTGTTTGGTATCAATCGACATAAGAATGAATACGGCTCAAAGCCTCCATAAGTTTCGTCGCAACTATCGCCTTCTACCCGCGCAGCGCGTTCAAGATATTCTGCCGCGCCGCGTGCCAGGCAGGCGCAAGCCCGCCGACCAGTCCCATAATCAGTGCGAACAGAATCGCGTATCCCGCAACCTGTGGCGTGATGCGCAACGCGAACACTACTTCGCTGAACGTCACCGCATTCGACGTGCCCGTCTCCATTCCATTAAAAGGAAGCATGAGCAAGATGCCCGCAATCGCACCCAGCAAGGCCAGCAGCAACGATTCCAATACGAACGACGTCAGAATCGCAGGCCGCGAGAATCCGATCACCCGAAGCGTAGCGATTTCTCTTCCTCGGTACGCCACCGCCGCGTACATCGTGTTCATGGCGGCAAAAATCGATCCAATCGCCATGATGAAGCCCACGACGAAGCCGATAACTTTAATCGGCGCACCGGAACTTGTCTGCTTCGCGTAGTAGTCCGTCTCGATCACTCCTTCGAGTTTGAGCCGCTGATCGTCGCTCACCCGATTCTTCAATGCCTCGGCAGCGATTGGGTCGGTCGCATGCAGGTACGCCGATGAGAATCCGCCCTGCCGGTCGAAGTCCGACGCCATCTGATTGACGTCGCCCCACACTTCCGATTCGTACGCCGAGCCTCCTGCGTCAAACACTCCTACGACCTTCCACGATCCTTTGCCGAATTGCATCGTGTCGCCGATGTTGGCGTGCGCAAAGCGATCGCGAATCGACTGACTGACCACCACCTCGCGCTGACCTGTTTCGAACCATCGTCCTGCGACCAGTTTCACGCCCGGATGCCCCTTGGGGCCGGCCAGTTGCCGCATTTCCAGCCCGTCGGGCATCATGCCGCGTACGGTCACGTTCACCTCACCGGTGCCGTCTTTACGCGGCAGAACGATCACCACGACCCACTCGCCCGAAACCATCGGCTCGCCGTGGCTGTCTTTCGCGATGCCTGGAAGAGTCTTCAACGTCGGAAACAGCGAAGCATCGAACCCGCCCGACAACTCCGCCTCCGACCCCTTGCGCAGCACCAGCACGTTCAGCGGATTCCCGCTGCTGACAAACGCGCGATTCAATCCCGCGACTAGCGCCATCAGAAAGATCGCAGTCGTGACCGTGAGCGCGATGCCCAGCGCGGTCATGAGCGTGAGCCCCTTGCGCAGAATCAGGTTGCGGATGTTATAGCTGATCGGTATGGCCATAAATTAAGCTCGATTCTCCGTAGCGCCGGAAATCCTTGCCGGCTGTCGCGGGGCATTTTCCCGCACGACGCTGCACTGCTCATCCAATGTGGCGCAGGCCATCCACAATGTTTACCCGCGACGCGTTATACGCCGGCAAGTAGCCGCTCACTAATCCCAGGATCAGGGCCACCAGCAAAGACAGACCTGCGGCCGGCGGATTTACTTTCATGGCGAGCGGAACTCCCAGCGCGATGAAGCCGCGCGTCAAGAACCAGATCACCGGAATCGCGAACAGGATCCCCAGTACGCCTCCGAGGACCGCTATAGCCACCGATTCGCTCACGAAGATCGAAAGCACGCTCTGGCGCGTGAAGCCAAGCGTCTTCAGCACGGCCACTTCGCGCGTCCGACTGCGCACCGACATCGCCATGGTGTTCGCAGAAACCAGCATGATGGTGAAGACCACCGCCCCGCAAATGCCCAGGATGAACGCTTTGATATTTCCCAGCGACGCGACAAAGCCAAGTTGAAACGCCTTCTCGCTCTCCGTTTTCGTCTGCAGCGGCGAGTTGCGGAACATGTCGTCGATCTGCCGCGACGCCTCGCCGACGTGATCCGCCGAGTCGACCTGCGCCGCGTACCAGCCCGCCTGTCCCTTGAACCACGGCACCGCCTCTTCCAGATACTTGGCGTTGAAGTAGAGCGCGTTCTGCGGCGGATCGCGATGATAGATGGCGCGAATGGTTAGATTGACGTCGGTGGGAAAAATATTTCCCTGCAGCGTGATGCGATCGCCAATCTTCCATCCATATTTTTTCGCCAGGGTGATATCTACCAGCGCACCCGCACGATCCTGCTGCCATGCCTTCAGCTGATCCGGCGGAACGATCTTGTCCGACGCGACCTTCAAATATTCATCAGGATCGGTCGCCATCTGCGCGAAGAAGTGCTCCGGCCGGTCGTCGATGTAGCGGCCTCCGAACCATGTCAGCGGCACTACCGCGGTAATCCCCGGCACGCTGCGAATCTTGTCGCGATAGAACGCAGGCAGGAAGAACGCCAGCGAAACGCGGTCGCGCGTGATCAGTCGCCGTGACGCCTCGGGCGCCACCTGGTCGACATAAAACGAGCGCCAGATGCAAATCATCAGCGTCAGCAACAGCAACGAGAAGCTGATGCTGAACACGGTCAGCAGGCTGCGCCGCTTGTTGCGAAACGCGTTGCGCACAACAAAACTTCCCAGCGTCATAATCCCAGCCTTACTTCCTAGAACTGTCGAGCTATGTTCGACCGGACAGCCGATTGCGGCTGTCCCTACCGATCCTCATCCGATGTGGCGTAATCCGTCCACGATGTTTATCTGCGATGCGTGATAAGAAGGCACGGCTGCGCTTAGCAGTCCCACCAGTCCCGAGGTCAGAATCGCAACCACCAAAATGTCGGGCGTCACCCGCATGGGGAAGAAACTAATGAATTGCTTGGAGTGGGTCAACATGAAGACGCCAAGCCATCCCAGGCCCGCCCCAAGCAGACCTCCGCCCAGCGACAGCGCCACTGCCTCGCTCACGAACAATCCCAGCACGCCGCGTCGCGTGAAGCCCAGGGTTTTTAGAACAGCCACCTCGCGCGTGCGTTCGCGAATCGACATCGCCATGGTGTTCGCCGAAACCAGCAATGTGGCAAACACCACGGCTCCGCAGATGCTCAGGATGAATGCCTTCACGTTGCCCATCATGGCCACGAACTCAAGCCCGAACGCCTTCTCGCTTTCCGACTTGGTGGGCTGCGGCGAGTTGCGGAACATCTCATCCACCGCGCTGGCAACTTTGCTGACATCGGCGGGAGATGCCGCCAGAATGCTGAACGTTCCCGCCTGTCCTTTGAAGAACGGCACTGCCTCTTCCACATACTTCGCATTGAAGTAGACCGACTTGTTGTCGGGATTGGTGTGGAAGATGCCGCGGATATTCAACTCGAGATTGACGGGATAAATTGTTCCTTGCAGAACGATCCGGTCGCCCAGCTTCCATCCATATTTGGCGGCCAAGGAATCGTCGACAATCACGCCCTGCCGGTCGCGCTGCCACGCCTTGATCTGGTCGTCGGGCATCTGCACATCGCGGAAAGTCTTGAAGAATTCATCCGGATCGGTGCCGAACTGCGCGAAAAAATTTTCCGGCTTCTGATCCTTATAGATTCCGCCAAACCATGAAACCGGCACCACCGACACGACTCCGGGAATCGCTCGAATTTTTTCCCGGTAGAAGCCAGGCAGAGAAAATGTCAAAGAAACGCGATGGCGCACGACCAGTCGCTCGTTCGATTCGGCGCTGCCCTGGTCGAGATAAAAGGCGTGCCAGATCGTCATCATCAGGGTGAGCAGGAGCAGTGAGAACGCGATGCTCAGCACCGTCAGGATGCTGCGCCGCTTGTTGCGAAACGCGTTCTTAGTGACGAACCGGGTCAACGTCATGGATGCACTCCAGAAGGAACCGGGTACCGGGTAAAGAGGTGGGCACGTCCCAGCCCACCCAGAATAGACGATGCAACTCGCGATCGGCAACCGTACCGGGTTCGATTTGCGTTGCGTTCAAGGGCCCACCCCAACTCCTTCTCTATACTTCCGCGAGCCGGCTCCGCTCACAAGTGGAGATCGTCATCAGAGTGGGATGACAAATGTCACACGAATCCTCACATAACATGTACAACCGCCCGCGAGGCGCAAAAGTTACGCTGTAGTACGTGCCTGTGTGCGGACGGACGCATTCGTCCGTCCCGCGAAGCGCAGCGAGCGTTCTTCGCTATCGTTTACGACGCCTGCTGCTCTCACCGTCCCGGCCGGCCGCATCATCGGCGGCTACACCGTGAAGGATGGCGTCATCGTCCCCAAGTACAGCCACGGTGAAGTCATCGAGGCCGTCTTCCGCCGCACGCGCGTCACCGTCGCCATCATGACCTCGGCCAAACTGCTCTCAGCGCCGTCGAGCCCGTCATCCGCTACCACCGCAACGCTTCCGCGGCGGATCCATCGCCACCCCCGGGCTCGCCGCGCTACGAACTCGGCCTGCAGCAAAGCAGGACGTCGTCCACCGCCTGGTGGATGTCTGGGCCACCGGCGAGGCCAGTGCCGCTCTCGGGCTTCGAAGCCGCCGCGCGTCTTCGACGAGCTCGACCCGCTGGAGAAGCAGAAGGCCGAAATCATGGCGGCGCGCGGCCTCACCGGCAGGCACCTCCCTGATGAAAGCCATGCGCCAGGTGCAGAAGGATGCCATCGAGTTCCTGCACGGCCAGCCGTTCCGAGCTCCAGGAAGATCCCCTGGTGCAATACGCCATCCTCGATAGCGTGGCCAACGTGCTCTGCCCCGCCTGCAAGCTGTGGAACACCGGCCACGGCGCGCAAATGATGCGCGAAGCCGTCAGCCTCATGGGCGGTTACGGCATCACCGAAGACTGCCCCGGCTTCCTCGGCCACAAGTGGATGGATGCCCAGCTCGAAGCCACCTACGAAGGTCCCGAAGCCGTGCAGCGCCGCCAGCTCAGCGTCACCATGACCGACGAGCTGTTCCTCACCCAGTTCCGCCAGTGGACTCGCGAAATGCGCCTGCATCGCCAACGACCGGCCGGAGACCGGCGCCTGCGCGCTCGCCACCGCCATGCAGCTCTGGCTGTGGAGCTCAACCACCTGCAGAAGGTCACCGACGCCGATGGCGCCAAGCTCTACCAGGGCGCCGCGCCAGGGCGTCACCTTCCCGCTGGCCGACGCCCTCTGCTGGCTGCTCGCCTCGCGCTGCCAGATCCTCGATCTGCTGGAGCTGGAAAAGAACGGCCCCGCAGATCCCACCGTGGCCGAAGGTCTGGCCGGCTTGACCGCCTTCCTCACCGACCTCTGCCACGTGCAGTCCGCGCACGCCGCCGGCGAAGTGGGCCGCGTCTGCGCCGAACTGGTCCACGGCTACAACCGCCACCCCTCCTGGGACACCGAAGGTTGCGCCGCCTGCTACCAGGCCGACGACCTGGAATGCATGGAAGCCTTGATCCCCGGAATCGCCAGCCTGGCGCGCGGCTACACCGACGTCATCGAGCAGTCCGGCGCCCACGAAAGTAAGGCCGGACCCTGCGTGCGCTTCCACGGCCTGGAGCAGTTCGCCACCCTGCGCCTCCGCATGGACGGCTGCCTCACCGGCTCGCAACTGGCCAAAGATCGCGCCGCCGACGCCCTCACCAAGGTCATGATCCCCGAAGCCCTGGACTACCCCGCATGAGCGGCCCGGAGATGAACCAGCCCGCCTTGACCGCCAGACCATGGACGTCGACATCGTCTGCGTCGGCTTCGGCCCCGCCACGGCCGGTTTCCTCACCACGCTCTCCCGCCAGTTGGTGAACCCCGACGGCACGCCCCTCATCGAGAGCCCCAGCAATCCGGGCCTCCCCTTGCAGGTGATGTGCTACGAGCGTGCCGACGATGTCAGCTTCGGCGTCTCCGGCGTGGTCACGCGCGCCCGCGGTATCCGCGCCAGCATGCCCGATCTCGATCCCGGCCGGATCCCCATGGCGGTCACCGTCAAACAGGAGAAGGTGGCGTACCTGCTCGACCCCGCCGATGCCAGCCGCCGCTCCGCCGCCATGCACTTCGGCGACGGCTTGATTCGCTCCCTCGGCATGGCCAAAGACCATGCCGTCGAGCTGCCCTACATTCCGCCCTTCCTGCACAAGGAAGGCGGCCTCGTGATGTCGCTCGGCCAATTCCTGCAGCACGTCGGCATGGAGCTGATGTCCACCGGCACCGTGCAAGTGTGGCCGGGAATGCCCGTACAGGAAGCGCTCATCGAACGCGGCCGTGTGGCCGGAATCCGCCTGACCGACCAGGGCGTCGATAAGAACGGCAACCCCGAAGACACTTTCCTGCCCGGCATGGACGTCCGCGCCGCCCTGACCGTGGTCGGCGATGGGCCGGTGGGCGCGGTCGGTCGCCAGCTCGACGAAGTCTTCGGCCTGCCCGAAGGACACCACCAGCGCGAGTGGGCAGTCGGCATGAAGATGGTGGTGGACCTGCCCGAGGACACCCCCCTCGAACCCGGCATGGTCTTTCACACCTTTGGCTATCCCGAGCCGGAGATCTTCGGATTCTTCTACGTGCATCCCGACCGCGTCGCCACCGTCGGCATCTTCGTCCCCTCCTGGTTCAACAGTCCCGACGCGCACCTCCTACCGCTACCTGCAGCACTACATGCTCCACCCCTATCTCTGGCGGTACCTGCAAGGGTGCCAAACTGCGCAGTTGGGGCGCCAAATCGCTCCAGGAATCCGGCCTTCGCGGCGAGCCGTTCCTCGCCGGAGAGGGCTACGCGCGCATCGGCGAATGCTCCGGCAGCACCAACGTGCTCACCGGAAGTGGAGTCGACGAAGCCTGGACCACCGGCGTCGCAACTCGCCGAAGCCGTCCTCGAATTGCTCAAGGCGGGCAAGCCTCTCTCCAGGGAAAACCTCGAAGCCACTTACGTAGTCCGACGCCGCGCCAGTTGGGTCGAAGAAGAAGGCAAAGTCGCCGAGAAAGCGCGCGACGGCTTCCATCGCGGCATGATCCCCGGCCTCCTCGGCATGGCCATCGCCGGCTTCACCGACGGCAAGCACTCCGTCAGCGGCGAGCCGAAGTTGATGCCCACCCCCGAAGAGTATTACCGCGAGAAGATTCCCGCCGCCGAACTCGCGCAGATCATGGAAGATTGCCGCGCTCGCGGCGTGGGCTGCCACAACGCCCTGATGGACCGCGTCGGTTGGCCGGCCATCCCGTACGATGGCAAGTTGCTGGTCTCGCACCAGGACGCCCTGCTCATGGGCGGCAAAGTGCAGGCGGCCCCCGGCTTCGCCGACCACGTACGGTTCATCTATCCGGACTTCTGCGAGAGCTGCGTCGGCAAGATGTGCATCGAGATGTGTTCCGGGCAGGCCATCACCGCGGGCGACGCCGGAATTCCGGTCTTCGACCGCGAAAAGTGCATCCACTGCGGCGCCTGCATCTGGAATTGCGGCGACAGCTCGATGACGATCCCGCCCACGGCAACATCGTCTTCAGCGCCGGCGCCGGGGGACTCCACTCGACAGAGAATTAGGGGGGGTCGAAGCAGTGTGCCGAGCCCGATCTACTGCTAGCCCGAAGCGATTTGCTGATGGCGCAGCAATTCTATCTTAATTTTGCGCCTTCCGCCGGCGCAATGCGGCACCCCGGTCGCATCGAAAGGTATAGTTACTCTTCGCAAGATTCGTAGAAGTGTTCGTCGCGGCACGTCCGAATCCGGCGCGTAACCGGTCATCCGAACGCGAGATCGTCTTTCCGGCATCCAGAGCAGCATGGATATGGGCGACGCAAAAAGCCCGCAAAGGAGAAAAGAAGTGAAAAAACGTGTCCTAACAATCGCCCTGGCAGTGGCGTCCGCGCTTGCCCTTTCGCAAACTGCCGCCCTCGCGAAGAGCTCCAGGGGCACACCACGAAGACTTCGGCGTCGAAGAAGACGCATCACAAGAAGCACCTGCACAAGAGCCTGAATCGTAGGGCCCACCGCTCGCCACCTCACTTGCGGGTTGGGGTCGATCACTCCTTCTGTCAGTGGCGCAGCAGGCGTGTCCCCTCCTCACAAATGCCCTCCACCTATAGGATAAGCAGGCTCTCCAACAGTAAGTCTAAGCCCCATAGGGAGCAAGCGAGATAGAGATTTAATTAAGCCAAACTTTAAGTGGTATGCGGCCCGAAACCTCAGTAATCAAGCTAAGGAACTCGTCCCACAATCCAATACCAGTAGAGGCTTATGATCCCGCAACAACAGAGCGCAGCCGTCACTCTCGGCCTGAACCAGACTTTCGGTGTCTCCGAATTCGACGACATCCGCGACCTCACCGAGCGGCCCGTTCGAACCGCGCCTTTCGCATCGTCGTGCGGGGATCTGCATACCTGCTGCGATCAACCGCGCGCAGGCGATATGCTCATCGCTCTTCACCTGCATGCAGGCGGCGGCCGATGCGGGCTTGGCGCCGCGTGTCAGGTATTACCAACACCGAGATCGCATCTCCATCACCGATTTTGTGGAGGCTGTACCTTTATCAGCGCCGACGCGTCGGTTCGATTCCCGCCACGCTCCGGACCCTGCACGCGCTGGCGCCGTTTCCCGATTCCCCTCCAATACCACATGCACGTTCCTGCGAATAGACGGACCTGCCCTGGACGAATACCTCCAGACGTTCCGGGCGTCGAGCATTGCCTGCAAACGAGACCGGGGAGCTTCTCGCTCGTTACCAGCAGTGGCTGCGGTTTACTCGCGTCTCGATACGGATCGGCACCGGCTCACAACGATCTGTTCAGCCGGGACATATGCTCTTCGATCGGCAAGCACCTGTGGCTGGTGGATTGGGGGCTGCATTCCCCAACGATCGATATGCCCCGACCTGGCGGTGGCTGCCAACATGACGTCACCAATGAATTAGAAGAAAGGATCTATCTCCAGGCGTATTTCGGCCAACCGCCGGATGAGTACCAGCGAGTTCCAATTCTATTTAGTAAGACAGCTCGCACACATGTTCTACGCCCATAGCTTTCTTAACGTCTCGGATCGTCGGTAAGCCGATCGATCCGAGTGAGGCAAGTGCCCGCATACAGTGACTTTCAGCGGGCGGCTGGGCGCGTGGAGTCAGTCTGACGGGCAACCAGGGAGAACCGTTACGGCAGGGTTCATTGGGAACAACTCTCTCTACAACATGCGGCAGGCGCGTTTCGACGAGGCCTTGAGAATTGTCGCGGACCGAACTCCTGTAGTTTTGCCGAGCGCTCCCTAAGGAGTGAGGCGACGAGGCCCCATAACCCGTCTGGCTCTTCGACTACCATGTCTGCAGGGAACCTGATTGCGGGTCCGCTGAACTATCTGCAACCGCCACCACCACCATCTGCAAGGTCCTGCCGGTGAATCCGCCGACTCCCCCTGCGGCGCATGCCAGTCGGCCCCGATCCATCGTACGTCTACTTCACCGGCGACCCGCGTGAGTGCCGGGCGTACTCCCCCTCAGTACCGCCCATCTTGAGATCACCATGTCCAGCGACGGCACCCCACGTAGATACAAATCCGGCCCGAACCCGCCCTTCCAGAATGCGTCACGCGGGACGTCGGCATATGCCCCTGCTCGTTCACGTTGAAGTTGAAGCTGTCGTTGTAGTGCGGATTGTATCTCACCCGTCCGCACATGCGTACGAATTCGGCGGGCACGATCTGCTGCTTGCCCCACCGGCCTTCGTGCAGCATCAGGTACGCGACCGTAGGACGTCCGTGGATCGCACGGCGATGCTGCCCCCGCCCGGTGTATGGACCATGCGGCCGTTGGCGTCGATTCCGCTCGCCGAGACGCGGGCGGTACATGGCATATCCCCAGGTCCCGAATCCCAGCGGTGCCGTGAGGCGCAGTCGCATATAATCTTCCATCTCCATCTCAGTTACCTTGCGGAGCACCATCGCCGCAATGTGCGGCGACGATGTCGCATAGGAGTAACACCCGCCGGGGTCGCATGCCAGCGATTGACGCATAGCAACATCGTCGGTGGTAGCGATGGGGCCATCCTGGGCCGGATTCTCCAATGTCTTCCGGAACGCCGTTCACGTACATCGGATTGGTGCCGCGGATTCCCGCCGACATCGAGGAGCACCTGCCCGAGGGAGATTTCGGCTTTCCGCGGGTCATCCAAAGGAAAATACTTCCGCCGGCAGATACTTGGGGCTGAAGACCTTTTCATCCAGCCCGTTTGGAAGCAGTGACGCCTTTTCGCGTAGCATGATCCCGACCGCTACGCTGGTGAAGGCTTTGCCACACGACGCCAACTTCGGGTAGCGCCTCCCGGTTGCCACGGCCGAAATAACGTTCGTAGACCAGGTAGCCGTGGCGCACCACCAGCAGACCGCCGTGCTGGCTGGTGTTCTGCACATAGTCAAACGCCTCGTCGAGCTTCTGTTTGTCGACGCCCGCCGTTTTCGCGATCTTCGCGGGATCGGTCAGGGTACGCCCTCCACCCTTGGCGTCGGGGCGGAAATAGTCGTCGGCGAACGGTTTGGCCAAAGGGCACGAAGGCTGCAGGATGGCCACCGGCACGAGGCACCTGGCCAGACGGACGTATTTCGGTAGCACGTGGTACATCATACTGGAGTCCCGGCCCCACGCGGCATTACGCTCACTTCGATAAAAGATCCCGTTATACCTGCACTCGTCCCGCGCGCCGGGATAGCATTCTTCATGAGTGTAGATCTGCTCGACCAGATCGTGCTCCGTCGGACTCCGATTCCGACTGCTCCGGCCTCCTCGCGAGCGGTGGCATCGATGCGGTTGTGTTCCCGTCGGCATGAAGACCGCCTCGCGGCCGCCTGCCGCGCCGCCGGCGCCGGGACGCTTG
>CAVTLG010000014.1:0-1260441 GCA_963735495.1 uncultured Chloroflexia bacterium | reverse complement strand
GTTGGAGCGCCAACGATAATCAATATACCACTGCCACATCCCTGGCAGGTCCCTGATCCCTGGTCGAGCTTTGCAGCGCCCTATTCAAACACCTATAACTCTCAGACCACCTTTGTGTTGCCGATACACAGGCAGTAGCGGCACAACCTTCATGTTTATGGGAAATCGTGGAATGCTAATGATCTCTGCTGACTCGCCCTATATATGGCTACCCCTCACTGTCAGTGGCACCAACGATTTCGATGCCATGGTACGATAGCTGGTCTCTCAATATCAGCACCCGGGACATGGCAAAGCCGAGATCTCGAATAAAAGCTACGAAGCGGAAGCATTGAGCAATACCCTGGTCGGTGGGGCTGTCGTGAGCTCCTGTACTGGCTGTTCTGGTGGTCAGGATGTGACCTCCCTTGGCCAGGGAGGAACCCTCCAGTTTAACGGAGTGACCCCCTCTTCATCTGGTCAGCACACGCTGAAGATCTGGTACACGAATGGGGATTTGACCCAGCGTTCTGCCTCGCTCAGCGTCAATGGGGGAACGCCAGTCACCGTCAGCTTCCCGCCTAGTGGCGGAACGCAAGCGGATTACCTGGCCATAACGACCATCACGCTTCAGACTGGCAGCAACACCATCCTTTTCTCCAATGCCAGTGCTGCCGCGCCAAATATTGATCTCATCGCCATTCCGGCCCTGGCCAGTGACACTACCACCTACTACAAACTGGTGAATAGCCACAGTGGTATGGTGCTGGACACCTCGTCAGGAACGCAAGGTGCGGGCTTGGTCAAAATACCTACACAGGTTCTACGACCCAACTGTGGCGTCTCGTCTTCAACGTCTACGGTCACTACAAACTCATCAACGAAGGCAGTGGCTACGTAGTTGAAGTACCGGGAAACTCAACGACGAAAGGCGTACAGCTTGATCAGTTTGCCGACAACGGTGGGACGAATCAGCAATGGAGCATGACCCTCGTCACTGGCAGCTACTACACCTTCGCCAATACCCATAGCAGCCTGCTTATGGAGGTAGAAGGCCAGTCAACTTCCGGTGGTGCCGCCGTCGATCAATGGCCGGCTAACGGCGGCACCAATCAGCAGTGGCAACTCGTTGGTGTTGCGTAACATCGCATAAGCGAGGAGTTGTCGGAGCGGCTTCGTCATGACGAAGCCGCTTTGTCATTTCAAAAATTAAATCGATCATACACACTTTTGGTGAAAGATGAGGTTATTTGGGAAAGCAAGCTGCTAGGAAACAGACAAAAATCAGTAGTAGCTCAGCGATCTGTTGTGGAGTCACGATGGCAAACGATCAGACTTCTGGAAAGGCACGCCTACAAGAACAGGAACAAGAGGTGCGATCAAGCTTATCATCCGAGACGGTGAACAGACAAGGTTGCCGCGAATGCTCTTGTGAGAAACTGCGGCGTCTCTTTGGTAGCAACACGCTCTGGCTGAAACCGATGGTGCTACAGGGCATGTAGCACGCGCTGACGCAGCAAAGGGAATGCAGCTCTGCCGTACCCCATGCGCTTGATGAGTTTCAGTTTATTCACTTTTCCTTCTACTAAACCGTTATTGAGTGGGAAGGTAAGCCCTGCGACAACTGCTGCCTTATCCGGTTCAACGCCCAGGACAAAGCTTTGAAGTTCTGGGATCTGGCTCTTACGGACCTGAGCAAGCCAGTCATTGAGCTTCTCTCCGGTACGTGTGTGCAACATCTGTGCAAACTGTTGGACGAGCTTATAGGCGACATCAGCCTCTGGATGAAGCTGCCGCAGCCGTGCGAGCGTTTCTTGTGCATCGACTTCCAGTTTTTCAGATCGATGAAGAAACAGGAAGGATGCCTCTCGTAAAGTAGGCAGAGTGGCGGTCTTGGGCAGAGAGTCTATCGGCTTTTTTCGTCCCTGTGGCAGCAGACGGACAATCCCCTCGCGCACACCGGCATACGAGCCTTGGTAGCCAAGCGAAGCGAGTTCTCGAAAGAGACTGGCCATATTCTGAGAGCCATCTTCCCATCGCCTTCTCAGGTAGGGAAGATACTGATCAATGTGACTCCCCTGTTCACGCGGTTTGCGCTCAGGGAACTTTTCAGCCGCCAACCAAGCCTGAACCGTACTCGCTCCCATCCCGACGCGGTGTGCGATAGCGGATTGGCTCATGCCAAGCTTCCGTAAAGCCACCACCTGCTCATAGCGGGCGAAGCGCTCCTTCTCGTCGGCTTCTCTGAAGCTGCTCAACTTTGGGGGAGAGCTTGGGTGAGCGAGTCTCACGCCAAGCTGGAGAAGGCTCATCGAGGAGTTGCTGAGTGTTCTTCTGACGCTTGACTGCCAAGTGACGAGCAAGACAGCCCTCCAAAGACTCTCTCAGATTTTTCAGTAGATGGAATTTATCGGCACACTGGGCGGCCTGCGGAGCGCCAATAGTAACAGCAGAGGCATATTCTCCTGAGCGGTCTCGGCTAACGAAATCGATTTCTGGGTGTGCGCTCATCCAAGCAGAGGCGGTCTCGGCCTTGCGGTCGGGCATTATGAGGGATATCCGCTCGAATCTCTTGAAGATTGCAAGGAATAGAGTGGATAACCGCTCATAATGCCCGTTAAGAGGCATTAATTTAATCCCTCTTAACAGCAAAGAGGTCTATCACCTTGCGGCTTTGCATGTTCACCAGGATGGTTCCGAACGTTTGTCCACGTCGGAATGAAAAGTCATCTATTCCAAGCTGAACCACCCGTTCAACTGGTGCTGTAGAACGTGCCATGATCCGACGCACAATGGTCATCCATGAAGCCTGCATTCCTAGCCGATCTCCTAAACGCGCCCCCAGCTTGCCGGAAGTCGCAAGACCTATATTCTCCATCGCTAGGAAAAAACGGGTTGTTACACGTGCCCAGGGTTCTATGAAGGGAGCAAGACGCTCTCCAAAGATTCTGCGAACGCAGGTCGTCTCGTCACAAAAGCATTTGCGCACATGCAGGATCAAGCGAACGCGCCGCCCTGCACATGACATATCCGTAAGCTGACGGCTGTACTGGCTGTGGACACGTGTAGCACCTGTTCCGCAAAGCGGACAACGGGGATTCTTCTGTGTTGAAATACCTGTAAGGGTGATCTCTTTCTCTGCTATATCACCGCTCACTATTTCCAATCCCTCTGGCAAACCCAATAATGCTTCTACTTTCATCAACGCTTCCACCATCCTCACTCCGATATTTTTTGTTTTTTAGAACACTTGTTTTGACGATTTTATTCCCTTTCTTCAGACTCCGGCAACCCCATCTTTCACCAAAAGTGTGTATGATCGTAGGACTGGTGATCTACCGAGAGCATCTTGTTCTGTTCTCTCAGATCCTCTCAATAGACATTCTCGGATACAAACTGAGATAGAATGAAGACAGCATTCAGTTTTGATGCTCTCTTCTCAGGTGAGAAAACAGGAAGGCACAGAAAATAGAGATCAAGGGGACAAAAGAAACCATGCTTCAACTTCAGCGCTCGTGGGAACCGTTACTTCAGACGTTTGGTATTGAACAAGTAAAGGCTCAAGCCGCCTTCACTCCTCTCGCTGATGCCTATAGCAGTCCAGGTCGAAATCTATCATACGCTTGATCATATTCAAGAGATGCTTGAATGGATCGACAGGTTGCGTCCCTACGCGACCGATCTTCCAGCGATCCAATTGGCTGCCTGGTTTCACGATAGCATCTATGACCCTCACGCTCCTGACAATGAAGAGCGAAGTGCTCTGTATGCACAAAGCTTCTTGTCCAGTTTCGCTATCCCTTCCGAAACGATTCAAGCGGCTTCTCAGATGATCTTACGCACCAAAACCCACTGGACAGAAGAGAGCCAGAGAGATTGCCAGATCCTTCTTGATGCAGACCTGGCGATTCTTGGTGCTCCAGTTGAGCGCTATGATACCTACGCCCAGGCTATTAGGCAGGAATATGACTGGGTCCCAGAAGCTTCCTACAGAGCTGGAAGAGTCCAGGTCCTGCAAACGTTTTTGCTGCGAGCCAGGATGTACTGGATGGCGCCTCTCTACGCAACCCTGGAAGAGCAAGCGAGAGAAAATATCCGAAGAGAAATTGCTTCTCTTTCTTAGGGAGTGTGTAAACGAGCAGTACCTGCAAGAATTGACCTCGCCGGAAACGAGTGCCGTCCAATTTGGAACAACCATCGTGCCATGAGTGCCTCTCGTTTCATTGCCGTAAGCGCAACAATTCTTAACGAAATGCCTATGAGCACTCCGCCGAGATGCCCCGTCAGGAAATCGCACGAATCAGGAGCTGGAGCCTTCGTGCCGGTAGAAAAGCAGGGAATCTTCTCCAGTACTCCCTGCGTGAAAAAAGCCTCTGGAGTAGCCTGAGAGAAGGCTTGCATGGTTCAATTGTGGCTGGTGAACCGTTCACCCGGTAGAGCCACACTAGACGGTGGAAGGAGGGCTTGAAGAAAAACGCATCCATAGTAATCTGTGGATATGCAAACAAACACAGAACCTGTACTGTTTTCCGCCTTTAGCAGGGGGACGAGTACTTGAGATCGGAAACAAGCACACAGAGAAAGCGAGAAAAGCAAGCATCAAAGCGTGATGAGGAGCGTCGGGCGCTGAAAGAAGACGGCGAGGACAAGGGGAAAGCAAACAAGGAAGCGAGCAAAACAAACGTTCAGACAGGAAACGAGGCGAGTGGGTCCCAGGCTTCGGGCCAGCTGGGCCAAGAAAGCCAGAACAGCGGATCGCACGAGGTCTTAGGAGCTCTGTCCCCCTTGCCAACGTGCTCGTCGTTGTCGGAGCAAGCGTTGGCGCTCCTCAGAACGCGCCCGTTCTAGCATGAGGTCAATGTAGTCTTCCAATGGCATCAGCTCACCTCGCAAGCCTTTGATGGGCACCGATTTGATGAACTGTTCGGAACGAAACACGTCAAAACAGCGAGTCGCCGCGTTGAGGCGCAACAGGATGTGATGCCCCGCCAGGTCAGCTTTGACGTAGTAGGAGGTTCCATCGACCTGAATGCGGCCATCCTTTTTCACCACGCGTGGGTACCAACGCCCGTGAAGCGCGTTGAGCCAGCGATCAGGGTTGACGATCGCTGGCAAGCTCGGGCGGGTGGGCAAGACTGGATGAGCGACTGCAGGAGGCTGGTTGCGGCAACTGCGGCCTTGATGGGGCCTTTCGTTGTTGTAATGCTGCTCAAATTGCTCTGTGACCAATTTCACCTCTTCTATGGTAATAGGTCGGAATATCTCTAAACACTCCTTTTTATAGGTTTTGTTGTATCGTTCGACGGAGCAATTGAGTTCTGGGTGCTGTGGCGGAAGGACATTGGGCTGGACGTCAATGCAATACAAGAATTGAAGCAAGGCCGAGGGAAAATCGCGCTGGGTGGCGCTGCCAACCCACCGCACATCGCGATCCATCGTGAGCATGCCAGGTAAGCCATAGGCACGCAAGAAGGTGACGACGGCCTCAAAGGCCGTTTCCGCGTGAAAATCTTCATGAGGCTGAGCTGAGAGCAGGCGAGAAGAGCCTGCATCGAGAAAATTGCACACTTCAATGAGATGGTGTCGTTTCTCCGATGGTGAGGTGGGATCAGGCACGGCACTGCTCACCTCCTTGAAATCGACCTGAACTTCTTGCAAGGGCTCCACCACGGGTAAGGGAGAGCGTTTTCTGGGCTCGGCACGCTCAATGAGGCCAGCCGTGTCCAGGATGCGCCAGATGGTGCGGGTGGAGCGTGGCAGGCGCAAACCGCGCTGACGCAAGGTTTCATCGCGGGGAAGAGAGTACAACAGCGCTTTTGGGCCTGGTGTGCGCTGCAGGTGTTCCGGGGGAGAAAGACGCAGGTCGATGATGCACTCGACGACCTCTTGACTGATACGAGCAGGATGGTGATGAGGAGCACGGGAACGGGAAAACAGGACAACGACATTCTCAGGATCGGCTTCAGCAAAACGTTTCTTCCAGGTGTTGACCATACTTTTCGAACATCCCACGGCATCAGCCAACTGTTGCTGAGACCAGTCGGGATGCAGTTGGAGCAGTGCGCGGAGATGGGCGCGCTGGCAGACCCACTGGCTTTCCATGACGACCTCCTGAGGAAAGACGAAAACGAACAGAACCACAGGAAAAGGGTACCATAGGAAAAGAGGCTCTGGCAAGAAACGAGGAAGCAAGCGATAGCTCGTTTTATTGGGAGGGAAAAACAAACAAGAGAACAAGTGATTACTCGCTCTATTGGCAGATAAAAACAAACAAGAAGATAAACGTTTCTTCGCTTGATTGTCAGAGACAAAACAAGCAAGAAGACAGGCGCTTCCTTGCTCCATCGGCAGGGAAAAACAAACAAGCAGACAAACGCTTCTTTGCTCGTTCGTTTCTGATGTCAAGTACTCTGCCCCCTGCTAAAGGCGGAAAACAGTACAGGTTCTGTGTTTGTTTGCATATCCACAGATTACTATGGATGCGTTTTTCTTCAAGCCCTCCTTCCACCGTCTAGTGTGGCTCTACCCGCTGGGTGCGATGACTGTGATTTTCCGGCCCATTATCCAAATTGATGACGAGTGTCTTGATCTGACCAAACCGCTCTTTCATGCTTTCCCACCATTGAATCAACCGATCAACGAGGCAGTCGCTGGTGACCTTGGACATACTCCGTACAGAAACAACTCATCCAAAGCGGGAAGGAAAATACCCACTGGCGTCACAGTGGCTTGTGCCTCAAAATCATGATCAGCCGCTTTCGTCAGCACGCGGGTTTTTCCTCCGCGCGCGAAAGGACCAACTTTGACCATCGCCTTCGCATCCATCGAGAGGCGTAAGGTGGAGTCTTCTGCATTGGCCTCCGCATTGATCTCTTTTAGATGATCGAAGATGGCATCGGTTTCCGGGAGTTTTTTGGGGTTGCGTCTTCGCCACCTTTTTGAGCGTGTAGCCCAGTTTGTTGAGTTTGGTCGTCATACTTATCAAGATTGTTGCCGCACTATGACGCAAGTAGGGTAGGGGGCCAGCGAGGTAACGTTGCTTCTCAGAATTGCTTGAATTCCTTCAAGTAGTTTCATAAGACGCTCCTTATCTGACCTCCCCCCTCCGAACCGGACTTGCACCTTTCAATGCATCCGGCTCTCCAGTATTGCGTCATTGAGCTTCTTTCGTCGCTCTTTGATCTCGTCAAGGCTAATGAGTTGCCACGTGATTGGAAATCCGTGTTCAACGGCGACGTGGCATCTCTTACAGAGAACCAACGTTTTTCGCCTCAAGGCTATCATCCTTTTTACCCAGTCAGGTTTTGCTCTTCCTGGGTATTCATGAAGTTTGCGCATGGCATTGACGTGATGAACTTCTACGTCTTTGTCGCTTCCGCACAGTTCGCAGAAATCTGCGAGAAGCCTTTGCACAAGTTCTGTTCGATGGTTGATAGGGACTCTTGGCGGTTGGTCATCAAGGGTTGCTTCACTATTCCACTTCAAGGGTATTCCGCCCCAGGTTGCTCGTAGCGGCTTTTTACTCTCATCGGGTTTTGGTTGGGTCACTTGGAGTCCTTTATACTCTTTGTCTCCAACCAAAAGCATTGCCCCATATTTCTCATAGACTCTGGATACTGATATCTTGTGCTTTGCTGCCAGCGTCTTTGTCAGTGAGGTTTCCATGACCCACTTGAGCTGTGCTAAGGTCCGCATGTTGTAGGCAAGCTGAGAGTAATTCGCAAGACCTCGAAATTCGAGCTGATAGGTCAGAACGATTGTGTAGTCGTTTGCTTTTATCAGTTCTGTTCGCTGTGTTGCTTGGCCGTTTTTCTTGTAGCGATCCATCTTCGCTTGTAACACGTCTTCAGGCACTCGTAACCCGATGACACGATTGATACTCCTGCACATTCTTCCGGTGTCCCTTCGTTTTGTGCGCTTCGTATCATCTTGCAGCACCGTTATTTCATACCCGAGAAACCTTGCTGCATCGCTTACCGCGTGGGTGAGAAGCGTCTTTTCTTCAGAGAGTTCCAATTTGAGTTCCTCTCGCAGGAACGTTCTGAGTTGCTGCTTGATTTCTTCTGCTTCCGATCTTGGGCCGACAAATCCCAACACAAAATCGTCGGCATATCTGACATATTTTAGGCGTCGATAGTCTGGGTCGTTCGTCATTACCGAGGGCAGAGTCTGAGATTGCTTTCTCAATTCCTCGGCCTTCTCAGTATTTCCTTTTCTCCTTTGGTTTCGTGAGTCAATCCTAAGTTTGTCATACGTGGGATTGATCTTTCTCCTACTTCCTCTGGTGTAGTGTGGGATAAGAACGTTTTCTACGAATTTGTCCAGTTTATCAAGCAGAATATTTGAAAGGAGTGGGCTCACAATTCCGCCTTGTGGAACTCCACTCAGCGTTTGGTTGTAGGTCCAGTCTTCCATGTATCCTGCATCAAGAAGGTCTTGCAGAAGTTTGAGAAAGCGCCCATCGTGAATATGCTCTTTGAGCACGTCAATGAGTAATTCATGACTCAGCGTATCAAAACAGTGTGCAATATCTCCTTCGATGAACCAGGTTACTCCTCGCCAATGGTGGTAGATTTCTCGCAGTGCCGTGTGGCAACCACGGTTGGGGCGAAATCCATGCGAAGTGGTCGGAGAACTGCGGCTCAAAGTACGCCTCCAGCAGGGAGCGTATTACTTCTTGCACCAGCTTGTCAGACCAGACTGGCATATTCACAGTCCACTACCCCCTTTACCAAGGGATCTGAGGAATGGGTGAGAGTGACCCATCCCCATCATCCGCTGCATGGCCAGCGCGTCCAACTCATCCGGGTGCGCCGAGGGCCAGATCCTGACCTCATCATTCGCATGCCTGACGGCTACCACGGGGCTATCGCCGCCAGCTTGACCGACTACGCCGGAGCACCAGATCCTGGTCTCTGCGTGACCGAACCGCCATTGCTCTCGATTGAAGGATTGTGGCAGATCGCGCAATGGGCCAGGCAACAGTGCGAGGACCAAGAACCGAGAGGAGAGCATGAGGTATGATAGAGTTCTCAGCAGGTCTGGTTTGGGCACATCAAGGAGGTTGCTGCATGGTCCCACTCTCCTCTTGCGATCAGGAGCAGGGCACGTTGACCCACATTTGGGTCCACCTCTCTTCTGATCTACAAATCCGCGTCGTTGGCCTCTTAGCGCAACTCGCATTGAATATGGTCGTAGCGCATCCCCAGAACCAATCTGAACGAGAGGAGGCTTGCCATGCCGATCCAGCAACATACCCTCAAAATCCGTCCTGATCATCTCAGCAGACAAGCCGTGATCTATGTGCGTCAATCGACGCTGCTGCAAGTGCGTGAGAATATCGGCAGCACCACTCGACAGTATGATCTGACCAAGCGAGCGCACGAATTGGGGTGGGAACAGGCAGGGATTGAAGTCATTGACCAGGATCAAGGCCAGTCCGGCTCCTCGACCATCGGACGCGACGGTTTTCAAACGCTGGTTGCCGAAGTGGGGCTGGGCCATGTGGGAGCCGTCCTGAGTCTGGAAGTCTCTCGTCTGGCTCGCTCGTGCAGTGATTGGTATCGCCTGCTGGAAATCTGTGCCCTCACGGAGACGCTGGTTATTGACGAGGAGGGCGTCTACGACCCAGGATCGTACAATGACCGTCTGCTGTTGGGCTTCAAGGGGACCATGAGCGAAGCGGAACTTCATTGGCTCCATCAGCGCCTGCAGGGCGGCAAACTGACGAAAGCCGAACAAGGGAAACTGCGCTTCCGCCTGCCGAGCGGGTTGGTCTATGATCCTGTCGGCAAGATTGTGCTGGATCCTGATGAAGCCGTTGCCGAAGCCCTTCGTCTGGTGTTCACGCTCTTTGAGCACTCCACCTCGGGGCTGGCCGTCGTGAGTCACTTCGCCAAGCATCATCTGCTCTTCCCCACACGGCATTGGGGCGGAGCACGAGCAGGAGAACTGGAGTGGGTTCGGCTGACGCATGGTCGGCTTCTGGATGTCCTGCACTGTCCCCTGTATGCCGGAGCCTACGTCTACGGGCGGACCAAGACGCGTCGCCATGCGCTGCCCGGCGAGGAGCCACGTCTCAAAGGACGCACGCGTCGGGTGGCTCTGGAAGACTGGCCAATCGTCTTGCGAGACACCCATCCCGGCTACATCACCTGGGAGCAATTTTTGCGCAACCAACACCAACTGCTCGATAACCAACAAACCCCAGTTGATGCTCATCGAGGAGCGGTACGTGAAGGCTCCTCGCTGTTGCAAGGCATCGTGCTCTGTGGCTCCTGTGGCCGGCGCATGAGCGTTCGCTATCAACGGGACGGATCTTTGCTGATCTATGAATGTAATCAAGCACATGCGCAACTGGCCGTCAAAACCTGCCAGACGATGCGAGGGGATCGCATTGACCAGACGGTGGCTCAGGTGTTTCTGGAGGCCATTGAACCCGCACAACTGGAAGTGGCGCTCTCGGCCCTCACCCATCTGGAAGCACGTGCCAAACAGATCGATCAGCAAGCGCTGCGACAAATTGAACGGGTCCAGTACGAGGCAGACCTGGCTCGCCGCCGCTACCGGGCTGTGGACCCAGACAACCGCCTGGTCGCTCGTAGCCTGGAGCGGGAGTGGAATGAGAAACTGCAGGAGGTTGATCGAATGGAACGGGAATACCAGTCCTTGCCCAAACCAGCCGCACTGATGCTGTCTGCGGAACAACGGGAACATATCCGCCAGCTTGCGCAGAACCTGCCAGCCCTCTGGGATGCTCCAACGACCACCTGGGCTCAGCGCAAACAGCTTCTGCGCTGGCTGATCAAAGATGTGACGCTCTGCAAGCGTGGCAATGATATTGCCATCGACATTCGTTGGCAAACTGAAGCCCGCACGAGTCTGTCCATTCCTCGCCTCAAAAAGTCGTGGGAAGTTCGCCAAACCAGCCAACAGGTCGTTACTCGCATCCGCGAATTGGCCCCAACCCATACCGAGACGCAGATTGCGGCGTTGCTCAATGCAGAAGGGGAGCAAGCTGGCATGGGAGGAACATTGACCGCGAGCAAGGTCGCCTGGATTCGCCATGCCTATCAGATCCCTCTGGATTGTCCAGAACGCCCCTACGTGGCTGCAACAGGACAGCGTGGCGATGGCCGTTACTCGGCCTTGGCCGCCGCAGAAGTGTTGAACGTGAATGTCTCGACCATCGCAGATTGGTGCAATGCGGGACGACTGGAGTGTGTCCGAGCCTGCCCTCGTGGTCCACGCTGGATTACCCTCACTCCAGAAATCATCACGGAGCTTCGCAAGCCGCTTCAACGACATTGGAAACGTTGCATCACTCGTCAACAGAAGCAAAATATGGTACAGTAGAACTATGCGGGTGGATTGGAGATTCTGGTCCACCCAGTTGGCGACCATCGGCATCCCGAACATCGCCTGCAAAGAGAGGCAGTATGAAAGACATATCGGCATGCCGAGTGGGCGTTTCTTCCCGTTTTTCTTCGGGATAGAGATTCGTCGTGCTGGGAGCCATTGATAGCGCTCATCTCGCAATGCTTCTATGATGGCATCAATCTTTTCCAGTGACATTCCATCGGGTGTTTCGTCCGTGACTCCGTGTGTCATCGCCCCTTTGTTCCGATAGATCTTTCCATAGGCTTGCAGGTACAAATCCCTACTAAACAGGAGCTTGTAAATTTGTTCAAGAGGCAACCCTTTTTCGCCTCGTTTTCCGATGAGTTCGAGGATAGTTTTGGCTGTACGCATCACACGCACCTCTCTATCTTGTGATACTCAACAATACCTGTTCCCCTTCGTCATGTCCCAGGCATTACCCTGGGCATTTGGCTACTATGGGAACTCCGTCGCCATGAGCCTCGCGGCTTGTAGGCGATCCCGTCTTTACGACTGTGAAACGGTAGTGCGTTTAGGTCTCCCGTTCGTTTCCTTCATCTCTCTCCTTGAGAGCCGTTCACGGGGAAGGGCTTTGCGTATGCATGACCTCCATACGGTATTCCCGTGTCATCGTTTCAGGTATGCTACGATGGGTGCGCTTTTCACCACTGGAAACTAGGATTTAATCAGTGTAGATTTGACCTCTATCCCTTTCGGGACTTCTTGCGCACAGGACTTGCGGTGCCTCGCACTACATACCTTCGTGCTTAACCGCTTTCCTTGCATGCTACTTTCCCCTTTGAGTTTCCTCTCCAGGTAGGCAAGGTGTCCTAGAAGGTAATTGCCCTAACCTTCTGCCCCTTCGGGGCTATTTTACAGTCGCCGAAACGGCGCACATCATGGAAGCGGATCACTGGGAGATCGGCTGTTTCTAAAATCTTGTGAAACACCTTGTGGTGAGTCGATTGATTATAGTAAGAGCCAATCCCGGTACAAAAAACGATGCCGAGGTTTTTCCAGGCATCCCCTGCTTGCAACCTTTGTTCTTGTTGTCTGGCTCGATGAGCTTTCAATACCTCTAGTGCAACGTCAGGCAGTGGAATGGTTCGCATTCCAGCAGCGGTCTTTGGTAGTTCTTCCCTGTACAGACAGCCATTGCCATCAGCATTTTTATATGAGAGCGATCGATGGATATGAACGGTGCCTTTCGAGAAGTTAATATCCTCCCAATGGAGCGCAAATAACTCGCCTCGACGCATCCCGGTAAGCACAGCTAAGACAATCATTGCCTCTAACCTGTGTCCTCGTGCGGCATCTAACAGTTGCTGCGCTTGCTCTACGGTCAAAAACTTCATCTCCTTTTGTTTTTGTCTGGGAGATGTGACGCTTGCACAGGGATTGACGGCAATCTTTTTCCATTTCACCGCATCTTTGCAGGATGATGATAAGAGCGTATGCACCATCCCAACTGTTGTAGGACTTAATCCGTTTTCAAGTAACGTTGAGTAGAATGCTTGAATATGGTCGCCAGCCAGTTTTTGAAGTTTTATAGAACCAATATGAGGCACAATATGGTTGTGAATAATCCCCCGATAGCTTACCACCGTCGATGCGCGAACATTTGCCCGCTTAATGGATAACCAATATTCAAGATAACTCGCTACTGATTGTGGCTTTGCTGTAATAAGCGTTCCTTGCTCTAATTGTGCCTTTGCTTTTTTGAGCTTCTCTTTGACCTCCTGTTTTGTTTTGCCGTAGTAGTCTTTTCGTTTGTTATTGGGTAACATAAGACTCCCGACAAAACGTCCGTCATTCCGCAAGTAGATTGAACCCTCACCATAGTTCCGGCTTTTTGGGGGTGATTTGGTGGTCTTTGCTCTTTCTGCCATCGTATTCCTCAATTCTACCGACGAGGATCGACCTACCTGTTGCATCACTCTACATTACATCAGGTCCCGTCGATCTTGCAACCATTGCCATACTTCTGTGCGGTCAAACCGGTAGGCTTTTCCAAATTTGTGAACTGGGAGTCCTTCTCGGTGAATGAGCCAGGATATTTTTGTTTTGCCCAGTTTCAAAAACTGACATACGCCATTGATATCAAGGAGTCCTTCTGGAGGAGTAAAAACAGGGGGCGGACCACTCCTTGATGTTCCTATGGGTTGATTTGTATCTGAAGAGATGGAATTGCTTCTATGAGTGTTGCGTTGTTGTTGATATTTCCTCATATGTGTTTCCTTATAGAAATGGTGCTTTTCGCAGTATTCTTCCTCTGTCGTGATCCTTGTGTGAGATACTCGTATACTGCCCCAGGATGTCAAAAAAAAAAACATCAAAGCGCGCGATGATACTGAATCACCTCTAAAATTGCTTTCGATCCATCATGTGACCGTCCGTGGCAAAGGAGCGTGAGGGCAATATGGCAAAACTCCTGATACATTTCGGGATGGTCGGTATCGAAACGACGAAACTGTTCTTGAATAGGGTCTGATCTTTCCATAGAACTCCTCCGAATGCTGCGGGAAAAGATGAAAAGGCAAGTAGTATGGTCGCTCCTGTCAAAAGAGCGCATGAACGATCATACGGTCGAGTACACTACCGCCTCTCACGGTCTGTGAGCGTCTGGGATGTTTTGAGATGCCTGCGCAATGAGCGCGTCGATGTGTTCGGGACACGTGCAGATCCATTCGCTTTGGTCGTCGCATACTCCGATCTGATACCATGCTCCGATCTGATACCATGCTCCGACGCGTTCCAGCAACACCTCCACGTCATAGCCGAGACTGGTCAGAGCATTGAGCAGCTGGAGGGCTTCACGGGAGGCCGCATCTCGGTTCGCCCAGCCTTCTGGTGCCTGCTCGTCCCATGTGTCCGCTTCCTCCAGAGCTGCATGTGCTCCCGCGTTTTCCCGTTCCTGCTCTTCTTCAAGCTGGACTATCGACCGAAGGAGCACCAGCGCTTCTTCCGGCCAGGTGGGATCAGGAAAACAGAGTGCACAGACCTCGCGGCCCTGTGGTCGATGGTACAGCGGGCAGCCACAGGCAACATGCTCCCAGAGGACGGTGGCTTCCTGAAGGACCACCCCTATCCCGCCGAGACGCCGCAAAACCCGGCGTGCGAGAACTGCACGCTCCTCACGCTCCGCATCGCTCCGGCTCAAACGCCTCGGACGATGCGAGCGCAGCTCCTTCTCCGCTGCTTCCTGAGGAGGATATGCCTGCTCGTCCTGTTCTTCTGCCTCCTGAAGCGTTTCCCTTTCTCCGCCATCTGGGAGGGTGCGGGAAGGCCGGTGAATCTGGCGTTGGTGCTCGCTCCACCACCCTGCCAGACAGGGATCGGAGACCAGCGCTTCTTCCATCGGAGACCAGTTCTCATCCCATACTGGTGCCGCTTCACCGAGAAACCGTTGCAGCATCGCGAAGAACAGCGGCATCCGATTGGCTTGACCGGTTGGGGAACAATGAACGGCGCGGATTGTGCGGGTTTCGCGCGCCACGAGATAGGCCCGCACAAGACATGGCAGCACCTCGGCAGACTCAGAACAATGCGCTTCGCTCAAGAGAACGCGCAGACGCGTCAGGCTGCCTTTGGGGCTCCGGTCTCCAAAAGGACCACCAATGCTGCGCAGAAAGGAAGCGGCCAGTTCAGGACCAGAAAGGGTCGCCTCAGGATCAGGAGGAGCGGTCACCTCTTGCGCTGCTTCCTGAGCAGAAGAGGGAGGGGTGGTGCTCTCGGCCTCGGAATGCTCCTCCTGGTTACAGACAACGCTGCCCGGTTCCGGTTCTTCAACAGAATCAGTGAGAGATGGATCAATCGAATCGACCGAATCTCTTCTTCCTCCGTCCATGCTCATTCTTTCGTTTCTTCGTTTTGGGGAACCCGTTGCCAGATATGTTGTCAGATCGTTTGCCGACAACGTTGACGGAAGCGAGTCGTTTTTCAAGACGAATGCTCCTTCTGCATGATCTGCTTGAAACGGAGCGAATGATGGTTCCGGCTGATAGGCGGTAAACCAGCGGTCTGCCTCGCGTTGTCTCGTCACTGGTCCTGGCTGCCGATGGTAGAGGAGGCGACGATAATTCTCGAAGCGTCTGACCCGTGCCACCAGCTGCGGTTCTTGTGCCACGAGGGTCATCATCTCACGGTCCGGCGCAATATAGCTGGGGTCAGAAAGCCACTCGTGGTAGTCGTGTGCGAGGACATAGAGGCCGCGAAAGTCTTTGATCACGACGACCCGGCTGTACAGTCGTCCATCTGCTCCACGAAACAACTTGCGTTCCGCCCGCTCAACGAGCAGGTCTTTCGCACACAGCGACGCCAGATTTTTTTCCACGGTGCGGGTGTGGCGTCCAGCCATCTCTGCCAGACGGATCACGCCTAGATAACAGGCATTGCCCTGCGCTTGATGGTCCACGAAAATCTCCCACGTTCGATACAGGGACAACGGCAAGATTTGTCGCAAGAGCTTTTTGAGATAGCGTTCGCCACTCCAGCCTGCAAATTCGGGATAGCGATATTTCTGGTCATCCTCTCCCACGTGCTCTGACACCCCTTCTTCTGGTTGAAGGGAGATCACATTCTCAATCATGCATGCTCTCCTTCCCATGTTTCTTCACACGGCTTGCTTTGCGGTGAGACATCGATACACGCTATCTCAGCCAATACTGCGACGACGGAACGAATGGGTTTATCGTGCTTGTCGAGGGAAGTATGCCATCGACAAGCACAACGAGGTGCGTTGTCCCACAAGAACCGCATGAGTGTCAGGAGAAGAAGACCGCTATGGAGAAGCACCAGAGATGCCCACCACGACCCGAGGGTCTGGCTGTATCGACACCGATCGTGTTTGCGCACGCGAGCCTGTTGCCTGCGGGCAGACGGCTCTTGCTTGACCCAGAAAAGCGGACGGTTGTGCTGCTTTCCCTGGAAGAAGAGGGAGAAGTCCCATCCTTTCACACGTTCCGGCTTCCCCCAACTGCAACACCCATCTTGCTCGCGTTGCTCCAGCGCTATCCTCACCATTGTACCCATCGCGAACTGTTTCACGTGCTCTATCCGCACGGTCGGAACCTGGACGAGCGTGTGTGGGAGCAGGAACGAGATCTGGCCATTCCACTGATCCGTCGGGCACTCAAATCGCTCTTGCCCACCCTGCGGGGATGTGGACTCCAGGCGCTTTCACTCCGTGGTCAGGGCTATGTGCTGGCACCACGCCTATCCTGACACCCATCACACTTGACACAAGGAAAGGTTGGTATGGATATCGATCTCGCCCCTGCAGCGCTCCAACACGCGCTGCTTCCGTTGCCGCAGATTACCAGACGCTTGGCTGTGCGTCGCATTCAGGCGAGCGGCGTCTTGCGTCTGAAAGCCAGTATCGAGCGTTCCGGTTTTCTGGAACAGTTCCCGCTGATCGTGACGATCCTCGCTGATGGAGCGATCCTCCTCATTGATGGCAATCATCGTCTGGAGGCAGCGCTTGCCGCCGGTTTGACCTGCGTTCCCTGTCTGATCAAGGCCAACCTGACCGAACAGGAATGCTATACCCTGGCGCTGCGGTCCAATAGTGCCACCGAAACGGTGGTTCCTTCGACGCTGGTGACCTCTGCCGAATTTATCTGGAATCGCTTAGAGGAGCACTACAAGCAGCAAGCTATTGCCGATATGTTGGGGTGGAGCCGGGACAAAGTGACGAAATATGTGGCCCTCAGGGAGATCTGCGAACCTGCCTGGAAGGTGATTGTGACGACGTTTGAAAACAGCGTCACCACTGCCGAAGAATCTGCCGTCACATCAGATGTGACGGGTGTCACGTTTACCGAGTATCTCTTACGAGACCTCATCCCTCTGAAACCGGAGCAACAAGGTGAGTTGGTGCAGCTGCTCGCTTCCAGGACGATACGAAAGGCACGTTTTACCGACCTTGCCAAAGCGTACCGAATCCGCAACGAGATGTCTGCGGCTGCCTGTCAGCACCTCGGAGCATTAGGAGAAGCGTTCACCACGCGTCTGGAGGAAGAGATTGCAAGTGGAGCCTACGATGCCGATTGGAAACTGCCCGACCATCCCAAACTGCACAAGCTTTTGGATGCGCTCCGTGATGAGTGGGAGCGCAAACATCGTATCCACCTGATCCACGGCGATTTTTCTACTGAAGCGCAACGATTGGGAGACGGTTGCGTTGATCTCATCTTGACTGATCCACCGTATAACATTGCGCGTGACAACACCTTTGTGTTGGAAGGGCGTGGGGCCATTTCCCAGGACTTCGGCGACTGGGACAAATACAGCGACCAGGAGTTTCTCCAGTGTTTTCCTATCTGGGCACACGAATGGGCGCGTCTCCTGCGCCCACAAGGCAGTGGCTATGTGTTCACCTCGGATCGCTTTCTTTCCCACCTGAGAAGTGCCCTGGAAGGAGGCGGATTGCATGTGAAAGCGACGATTGTCTGGCATAAAACCAATCCTGGAACCCAAATGGTACACACGAATTTCAAAAGTAGCGTGGAATACGTGCTCTTCTTTGTTAAAGGAGAAGGAGGTCATACCTTTAACTGGCAGGGAGAAGAAGAGATGCATAACCACATTGAAACCGCCATTTGTAGCGGAAACGAGCGTCTGGTGGATGGGAAAGGAAACACCCTGCATCCGACCCAAAAGCCAGAGAAGGTCATGCGCCATTTTCTGGAGATCAGTAGTAATCGTGGGGATACGGTCTTTGATGGGTTCGCCGGAGTGGGAACCACCGGCAAGGTCGCCAAAGACCGGGGGGCGCAAATTCATCGGCATCGAAGCAGATCCGACCTATTTTGAAGCGATGCAACGGAGGCTCGCCGAATGAGTCCCCATGCTTTTCCAGACAACTATGCCTTTGGCGTCAAAAAATATCGGCATCTGTTGGATATCTTCTATCGGCATTATTGTTATGATGGACGGTTTGTCTCGATTGGAGAGAGCACGAGAAGCCACTTCTCGGACATTCTCCAACGGCAACTCAAGACCGATACCGTTATTCAGCGAGGGGGCTTTCTCAGTTATGGCGTGGAAGAAAAGGTGGTCACCTGGCCAGAAAGTGACCAACCCCATGACGCCTTTTTTCTCGAAACCCGCTCCTGCACCAATCCTGGTCACGAGAGTGATGGGTGGATGAAGACGTGTCAGGCCGATGTCCTGCTCTACGCCTTTGAGATCAAAGATGTTGGCCTGCTGCTGTTCCTCTTCCCGTTTGCGCCCCTCAAGCAGTGGTTCTGGGGAACCTATCTTCCCCATCTGCCACGCCCAGCGTATGGACGCTCGGTGATGCGAGACGAGAACCGCACCGAAGGGTACGTGGTTGCGCGTTCTAGCATCGTGAAAACAGTTCCCAGCCGTTGTTTTCTCGTGACCTTCGAGGGGGACTATTACGAGCTGAAACCGGAGGTCGATATCCGCTTGCTGCGTGAGCGTTTTCAACACCGGAAACCACGACCGGAAGAAGGCATCTGACGCGTCTCTCTCTCTGGCGCACGTTTCCTCCACGGAAACCGTCACACCATGCTCTCGATACGTGTATGCTCTCCAGTACTCCACAGGGGAAAAAAGCGCGAGGAGCGGCCTGGCAGGCGGATTGCTGGTGAGAGAGCTGCTGGTGAACCGTTCACCAGTCCATTTGCCGCTTCTTCCGCTTTTGCTGCTGACACGCGTGTGTGTGTGATCAGATGAACCGGGCAAGATCATGCTTCTCTCCCTGGTTTATCAAAGAAACGACCGATTGCTGGACACCATGGTGAAAGGAGTCCGTTTGCTATGGGTAGGCACATACCGCCCACACTGCCACTAAAGTTAGCACGGCGAACGAAAAAAGCCCGTCTGGATCATTTGAATATGGGGATTGCGAAAACGCACCGGATGGCAACCCAGTTGGTGGGTATCCAGCTTTCCGGGGCGAATCTGTTGGCGCTCATGGTGTCAGCCGCCTCCGTGGTGGCAGGAACGGTCTCCCTGGTCGCCGAGCGCTATCCCTTTAACTGGCCGCTCTTGCTGTCCGCAGGCATAATTGGCCTGGGTCTAGCGTTGCTGATTGAAGGGCTGACACTGGGGTCACTGATCCGCATCCGTCTGGCCAATCGCGCCATTCGTCAGATCGAAGAGCAGCTTGAAGATGATCTGCGTGAGGCCCTGGCGGCCCTCGCTGTGCCAGATCTGGCACAACCGAATGGAAAACAGGCCATCGGGCACTATCGCCAGATGCGCCGCCTCCTCCAACAGGAGTACCGACACAAGCGCCAGCTGGCGACTCGTCTGCAACGCAGGCAGCGCCGGTTTTCCTTGCCGCTGGCTTCCATGGGGGCGATGTGTAGTGCGATTGCGGGCGGACTCTTTTATCATACGATCCTGGCCGGGCTTGGGCCAGTGGAAAGCCTGGTCCTGGCGCTTCTCTTTCCGCTGGTCGTCACCGGAACCTTCGTCTCATCGGAAATTCACAAGGACGCGCAGGAAGACGCAATTCGAGAAGGCTTTGGAGGGGGAGCCTTGACGGAGACGGCAATCCGCGAGGAAACGAAGCTCACGTCGGCGCTGGCGGTGCATCAACACGTGCTGGCTTACCTGGAAAAGCCAGAGGCCGAGCGGGCCATTGAAGAAGGGGCCAGGCATCTCCTCACCGATATTCTGGCCGAATTGCGTGCCTCCTCTCAGCAAGCGACACGACCCGTTCTCATTACCGAGGAGCAGGAAGACAGCACGACACGACGGCTGGCTTTCACGCAGAAGAGGAGCGACACGACATCCCCTGGCATCAGCACGACAGACGACACGACGACAGCAGAGGAAAAAGCGACAAGCGACACGACAGCACCAGTCTCAGGGAAGACAGATGACACGACACAACAGCGTGTTGCTCCACCAGAGGAAAGCGACAGGACATCCTCTGGTACTGCCAGAACGAGCGACACGACACGACATCTTCCACAGAAGGAAGGCGACACGACAGCAGGGGCAAAAGCGACAAGCGACACAACACAACACCCTCTTGTTCCACACGAGAAAGGGTCCCCCATAGCTTTTTGCAATGTGCTGGAGCGTGAAGAATAGGGAGAGCCACATTGGGGAAAAGGGCTATCGAGGGTCAGTTTCCGCACCTCGGACGACGTTGGTACTGTCCATGAAAAAAACGTCTGCTATACTAACAAAAGAGGAGTATCAGTGCAACGAGGACAAGATGCCAAAAGAGAGAAGCGAAGAATTGCCCCCTGAGAAACAAGGACACACGGATGTGACACCCACTTCGGCAGATGGGCACAATTTCCTCCGAGAATGGTCTCGGCCTCGGGAGACTAAAGATAGCCGTCCTCTCTCCTCGCAGGGTGAGGGGGGGAATAATGTCCTCAAATATAGAGATGCATATGCCGGGAAGGGAGAAGGATCGGCGGTTGAATCTTCATGGCCGCCCCCCCAATCTTCTAAGTCTGGTGAAAGGCGGCTGAGAAAACAGCCTTCCAGGAGCAATCTCAGGACGTTTCGCGCTAGTCAGCCAGCACAGGCTGACGTGAGCGATCCAAGGACGCTTCACATGAGTCGGCCAGCACAGGCTGACATGAGCGATCCAAGGACGCTTCACGTGAGTCGACCAGCACAGGCTCTTAGAAAACGGGCTGACGTGAGCGATCTCAGGACGCTTCGACAGAGTCCTGAAAAAAAGTTCACTCCTTCTTCTGAAGAAGGTTCATTGAGTAGCGAATATGATGATAATTCATCCTTGCGTTCTATAGATTCAGTAGAATTCAATGAAACGCTTAATAGCAGAAATTGACGCTGAAAAAAATCGATTTTCTCATGGAGAACAAATCCCTCCGTATGGCGTCATCCGCCGTGATATAATGTTCCAATATCCCGGAGAACATTCAGAATTTGACTCTCCAGAAGGTTCATTGAGATGCGAATACGGTGATAGTGCATTAAGCCCGCTCAAACAGAGAATATCAGAGATTTTCCTTAGTAGATATGTTCCAGATTTACCTAAACTAAAGCTTACTTTGGATGTGATAGATCGGCTCCAGACAGATCCTGACCTCGAAAACGAATATATGGACATGCTGGAACATGATATTCCTGAATCCCATCCTTCTTTTCCCGATAATGATCTTTACCGCACGCGAGTACAAACTGCCCGCGCCGTTCAGTTTGCTCGGGATTATATGGACCATCTTTTGGAATTAGACGATCCTTCTCCCTATATCGACCGCCGCAAGATTCATCGAAGAATTGCCCGCTTACGGATCGATATGTTTCGGCACATTCGGCGGGACGAGCGCCTGGTGAGGCTTTTACAAGATCCCGATAGCATTATCTTTTCAGGGACAAAGGACAGAGATGATTCCAGGGAAAAGATAACGATTAATGCTGGTCATGCCTCTCCACGGCAAGAATGGACTGGTGAAAAGCGTGCAGAGATCCAGGAGGCATTGCGTACTGCAAACTGGCAGGAAAAAAATCCTCCCGAGGTGTGGGGGGCACCGCCAGAGAACTTTCCTCAGGTACGATATATCCTCGATCTCTCTTCACTTCCACTGTTCTATCGAGGACAGCGTTTAAAATCTTTTGAAGTAATACAGTACGCAAGAAGAGAAGCCAAGCCTATTGCTTCAGAAGATGATCAATCTATCGTTTCAGAAGAAGCTCAATCTATCACTTCAGGAGAAGCCAAGCCTACTGCTTCAGAAGAAGCTCAATCTATCACTTCAGGAGAAACCAAGCCTATCGCTTCAGAAACGATGGATAAAATACATGAATTAATGGGTTATGAGATAAAAGAAGCTCAATCTATCACTACAGAAGATATTGGATATGTCACTTCAAAACTTACAACGGACAAATCATCCTATTACACATCAGAGGCAGACGAGAAACAGCAGAGTATTGGCTTTAGAACTATCGAACTGGTGTCGCCTTTTTTATCAGGAACACAGTTTGAGAAAGATACCACTGCACTGGAGGGAAAGATGCTAGCAGAAAGCTACTGGAAAAACAAAGACGATGACTGGCGTTTTTCCGAAGACAATTACAAGGCCTATTATGAGCTGATCCATCCTGCTATCGCTCATTATACCCTGAGTGTCATTAAACATCTTGCCCTGCGAGGCAAAAAAGAGGTGACGATCCTGGATATCGCTGGTGGTAATGGTGATCTCGCTGAGCGTATCATCAAGGATATTCAGAAGGACTTCCCAGAGCTAAAAATCACATACAAGCTGGTTGATTTTAGCCGGGGGGATGTCGATCTCGCGAATGAGCGTTTTCGCAGGTTAGATTCTGAGCAGGTAAAGGCTTCCGCTATCGAGAGGGATATGTATGCCTATGATTTTGATGCCGAGCAAATGAAACGTGACCTCGGCTTACCACAAGAGGGAGTAGACATTGTCATTAATTCTGGTGGATTGCTCAATAGAACAGTCACTCGTGATGTGAAGGATCCTGTACTGTTCAATTGCATGTACGCCGAGTTGGGAGCATTTGGCATTTCTTCTGGTCACACCGCTGTATCGATTTGTGCTAGCCATCATAAAAAGAATGATATGGACATACGGAATCTTTATGATGAGCGTAGTGGCCGACAGATGTACGTTGTCAGACGTCGAGAAAAGCCCAGTGCAGCTTTTTACCAACGCATAGAAGATCTTAAGATGCGGGGAAAGAACTTGTCCAAAGACAGAAATATTTTAGCAAAAGATACGAAAAATTTTGTAAATGATATAGCAAATTTGAAAACATGTTTAGAACGCCTTTATTCGGAACAAGTGAGAAGAGATGAAGAAGAAATTCGTAGACGAAAGCAAATTCAAGAGAATCTATCAGGATTTGACCTGAAAGGGTGGAATGAGCGAGTTACTAGGTGGGAAAAGAAGTATACGCAGTTGAAAGACAATGTGAAGGAATGGACAGATAAATATCGAAAGATGAAAGTGCTTGGGAGCAATCTGGTAGATTTACAGAGACGTGAATGGATGAGCGATGATTTGGAAGATGGCCTTGAGGGGATACGTGGTGAATTTCGAGAGATGGAACTTGAAGTTTACGAAGGACGTACAGCAATTGCCGACATGGCTTGCCGACTTCGGCTTGATGGAAGACGATTAGCAGGGAATCACAGGAATGATGACTATGGTGATTGTAATATCCATATCTTTATAGGAGACAAAACGTGATGGAATGAGGAATGGAGAATGACGGAGACATGCCCAGATACTCCACACGGAATACCTGGGCGTTGCTTTACTCTTCCGATTTTTTGTTCCAAGCATGGATAGAGGCCTACAACCCTGGGTGCTCTCTCCCTTTGGCAAAGGGAAGAAACTTACCCTTTTTCAAGATCGGACTGCTGTCGCAGGCGGCGCGCACGTTGGCGACAGCGATCAGAGCAGTACGCTTTGGGTCGGTGTCCCTTGAAACGCACCAAGGGCGTTCCACACGGGCACACGTCTGCGTTGACTTCAGAGGATCCTTGCGGGAAATATTTCACCCGATTGCGGGCAGTCTGCTGTTTGCGCCGACTGGAACGGCGGCAGGAACCGGACGGTGTTGCGGTCGGCAGAGAAGCCGCATCTGTCTTCGATGCAGAGTGGGAAGCGGCAGCAGGAGGGATTTCCTGAGAGAGAGCAGCAGATTGGGGAAGAGAGGAGGACAGGCGGGATGGATTGCCGCCAACCCCAAGGGAAGCCTGTGCCCGGAGCCTCACGCGCGCCGACCGTTGAAAGGCTTGAAGCTGTCGCTGGTGCCCGAGCGCCTTTTGCCACATTTCGCGCCACCGGTCATTACAGACCGCCGTGCGCAAGGCCAGCATGGGATTGACCTGCGTACGTTGCCAATGCATCCCAGTTCCCTTGAGACGAGCCTCGACGACATTCTTGTTGGCGCTCTCCACCATGCCAGAACCAATCGGCCAGCCGTTGCGTCGGAACTGGGGGTAGTGCATCAATGCCTCTCGTTTCTGCAGGTAGTCCAGATGCTCAGGGACCCCTTTGTGTTGGGCCTGCTCACTTCCCAGACGATCAGCCATGCGCAGCAGAGCACGGGGACCTCGATGCTTGAGGAGATGCAAACATCGATGAAGCATCTGAGGAGGAAAATGCATCTCGGCTTGCTCCAGGGCTTCCAGCAGTTTGGTAATGTGTTCACCGGCATGAGGAAAATCCAGGATACGCACTGCGTCAGGCCGATGTCTCTCCGTAAAGGCTTGCAGCCAGTCGGCTCCATCCATCACCGCGCAGACCTCCTTTGCCTGTGCCACCTTGCGCCGCCGCATCTCCACGGCTGCCAGATCGGTAAACGTCGACGCATCCGTGAGCCTGGAAAAATAGGAGAGAGAACCGACATGGATCTCTCGTTCTCCCTGGGCATTGCGTTTCTCTTGTGGCTCACCAATGGCGACCGTGCGCGTTTCTACCCATTGTTTGTGGACCAGCGAAATCATCGCCCCATCGGCACTGAAGACGCATCGTTGCAGCGGGAGCTCCTCTTGTGACTCTGGCTCATCATCCGCCTGGGCTTCCGCTGTCTGCACGGCTTCCATCCAGCTCCCGGCCTGCTCGGTGAGTCGACGGACTGTTTCTTCGTGCATCTGCACTGAAACCAGTTCTTCCATCATCTGCACAACTTTTTCAAAGGGCATGAAACAGGCTAAGTGTACCAGATGTTCGTATTGGCGTGGCGCGAGCTTCCCTGGCAGTAACCCCAATTCCTCATCGAGGGGGAAAAAGACCTTCCCCACATGTGGAGCAGGTCCCGTAGGTTCGGGAGAGCATCACCTCTTCTCCTCCATTTCCCTGTAAGGTTCGCTTGTGTTTGCCTCGCGCCTGCAAGGGCGTGGCACAGGTGGGACACACCACCGCTTCGTGCTTCGACCCTCTTCCCCACTCCCGGCTCGGACTCTCCTCCATGGCATTTTCTATGAGTCTGGCTTCCAATTGCATCATGCGCGTGTGGACCTCGTCTTCGATCTGCACATACGTCGCTCTGGGATTGGCTCTGCGCCATGCTTTGATCTCCGTCAGGATCTCGGTACTCATTTGCCGTAAGTCCTGGTCATCCATCGGCTTTCTGCTCCCCTCTTCTTGATGGATCTATCGTACCACGTTCCTTGTGCACTGGTCTCTCCCCGATAAACTCATGCTTGGCTGGAATGCAAAAAGCTATGGGGCACCCCACGAGAAACGTGACACAACCTCCCCTGGCACAATCAGGGCAGATAATACAACATGCTCGCCCTGGAACACGACAGCAGAGGAAAAAGCGGCAAGCGACAGGACATCCTCTGGTACTGCCAGAACGAGCGACACGACACGACACCTTCCACAGAAGGAAGGCGACACGACACGTTCTGGCACGAGCACGACAGACGACACGACAGCAGGGGCAAAGGCGACAAGTGGCATGACACGACTCATGGTTCGCTCAAATTTTGACGAGATTTCAAAATTGTAATACACTACAAGCATGAAAGAGACATTGAACATTGAAACTGAACGTGTAGATGATATTGCGCTATTACTAGCACACATGCAGCGCATGAATATATCTGAGCTGCTAGATAAGCATATCCCAGTTCATGGCAATCGGAAGGGATTAAGCGTAGGAAACGTGACGATGGTCTGGCTCTCCCATATCCTTTCAGAAGCGGATCATAAAATGCACCATGTACAAGAGTGGGCAATGCGACGAAAAGAAATACTACGTGGCTGCGGATTGAAGACGCTTGAACCACGAGATATGACAGATGATCGTCTTGCAGATGTTTTACATGCTCTAAGCAGTGATATCAATTGGACGGCCTTTGAACAGGATTTGATGGGAAGCCTGGTGCGAGTGTATGATATGCAAAAAGCACGCATACGTGTTGATACAACGAGCGTCATGAGTTATGCTGAAGTGAATGAGCAGGGATTACTGCAATTCGGGCACAGCAAAGACCATCGACCTGACCTGCCACAACTCAAACTGGTGCTCGCCAGTTTGGATCCTTTGGGAATGCCATTGGCGACCGAAGTGATTTCGGGTGAAAAGGCAGATGACCCGGTATACCTGCCGATCATAAAGCGGGTGCGTGAAGGACTGAAAAGAGAAGGGTTGTTGTATATAGGGGATTGCAAGATGGCAGCATTTCAAACACGTGCTACCATTCAATCCTCGAAAGATTTTTATTTATGCCCTCTTTCAGCCATACACATCTCATCACAGCAAATCCAGCAAGAAGTGGATAGCCTGAGAAAGAACGGAGAGCCACTTATAAAGGTTGAACGCGTGAATGAGAAAAATGAGCATATTTGTATTGCTCAGGGGTATGAAATGATCCAAGAGCTGGATAGCGAGAGAGATGGGCAGATATCTGCATGGACAGAACGTCGATTGCTGATTCAATCAATGGGTGGAGCAGAAGGAGCGAAGCGTTCTTTACTAGAACGCTTAGAAAAAGCAGAGCAAGCTATACAGGAGCTATTGGTGAGAAAGCAAGGAAAGCAGCGCCTAAAAACACGTGTGGAAGTAGAGAGAGCCATACAAGAGGTGTTAAAGATATTTCGCGTGGAAGATTTATTAGAGATTGCTATTTATGAAGAAAAGCGGGAAATACCGGTTCGTGCTTATAGAGGAAAAATCTCCTCAGCACGTCAAGAGAGCCTTTTTACGATTAAGAGTACACGAGTGGAAAAATCCCTCGAGTATACGATAAGCCATCTGAGCTGGCGTGTGTATGTGACGAATCAGGAAAAAGAATATCTTTCTTTAGAACAAGCTGTAGAGGCATATTATGATGAATATCTTGTCGAGCGGTGCTTCGGGCGCCTCAAAGGACATCCTTTCTCATTGGCTCCTCTCTATGTGCAACGTGATGATCATCGAGTAGGATTAGTGCGCTTGTTGACGATTGCTTTGCGTGTTTTAACGCTGTTGGAAGGGGTCGTTCGTCAACGTTTACAAGAGCTGAAAGGAGAGCTTGCTGGACTCTACGCAGGAAATCCCAAACGTCGCACGAATCAACCGACTGCGGAACGCTTATTGGAAGCCTTCCATGAAGTGACGCTTACCATCGTTCGTGCTCCTGGTTTCATACAACGCCATATCACGCCGCTTTCTTCGCTTCAGCAAGAAATTTTAACATTATTAGGCTTTACGCCTGTCATCTATTCTCAATTGGCGGATGATTCTTAATTTCCGTCTGGAAAATGAGCGAACCATGAGATATTATCTTGGAGAAATGCTATCCGCATCGTGGCCCCACGATCATCCACTTTCGGAAGATCCAGTAAACTAAGCAACTCCAACCAGTGTAATGCCTGGTGAAGTTGCTGCCGAGCTACGCGATCGGGCACTTCTGTAACCAGATCCGTAGAGCATTTATTCTCGACGAGGTGTTGTTTCTCCGTAGCGATCTTATCAACACCGAATGCATCAATTGGCTGGCAAAGTTGTTCCTTGACTTTGCTTAGAACGGCATTGATATGTGCAGATAAAGAATCATTAGCGGGCATTTTTAGCTGCACCTGGTAGCTTTCAGACGATTTTTTCGTGAACTTTGTGAACAACTGTAGATCGCTAGCAGCATTTTGGCTTAATTTATTCAAAAAAGCGATAAAAGTGTCTATTGACATATCTGTGGTGTTTAATCTCTCACTATCAGTTAAGTTCTGTATAGAAAACTCAACCATTTCCCCTTTTCGCAAGGCATGTTGATGCAAATTATCTATATGGCTCAGAGAAACTCTTATATTCTGTATGAGTATGCCTATAAATGCGTAGCATTGGTCCTTGCTTTTGTTCCAATTGATAAGTATATTTTCAGATTCGCAAATAATCCCTCGATTTTTCAGGTTCTCTTTCTCATCGTCTATTTCTTCTCGGCCCCAGTTGAGATAGAGCATCAGTTCATCGCTATCCACAATCACGGGACACTCTTCGTTGAGTTGAAATGGTTGTGTATGACAAAAAACATCCACGAGTTGCTTTGAGCGTGGGCTCAGATTAGGATCGTTGATTCGCTCCAGATACCCTTGCTCAAATTTAATATGCCAGAATCTGGTTGCGTTTTCTCGACGCTCCAGCGGGCGATTCCCATTGGCCTGCGTATGCTGTTCCAGGTAATAGAGAGCAGCCTCAATCTTATTCTTGTCCTTGTCGAGGCCGGTCAGATATGCGATCACACCCGGCTGCACCAAAATTTCTTGACGTCGAGAACCCCTGATCTTGCTGAGAGCCTGATAGACTAGCTCTATCTCTAGCTCTTCTATCTTACTCATATCATTGAGTCCACGTTGACCATCCAGATCGTTCTCGTGGAAGAGCAAAATACATTGCGCTGGATTCCCAGGGGTAAATGCCGCGTCACGGCCAGCGCGGCCCGCCTCCTGATAATACGCTTCAAGGCTACCTGGCACATCAAAGTGAATGACAAAACCTAAACGCCGAGCGTCAATCCCCATCCCAAAAGCACTGGTAGCTACTACGATATCTAATCTATCGGCATCATCGTTGGCGAAACGACGCTGGATATCCTGACGATGTTCCGACGACTGTTTGCCGTGGTAACTCTCAATTTCTAGGCCAGAGATAGCACGCCGAAGCTTATCGCATACCTTTTCTGTCTCTTTCGTTTCTCTGCAATAAATAATGCCCCGCTGGCGTTTGTCTGCGGGCTGTTGGTCCCAGCATTTGCGCAAACCGCCCTCCGCGTCGGATGAGAGCAGGCGAATCAATCTGGTCATCTTCTGCTCCCCGATCTGCTCTTTTGTCACTTCAAACACGTGACGACAACGCTCATTTCCGCACCGCACTCTTTGGTACCCATAAGAGAGGAAGCTGCAAGCTGGACAGGGTACATCGATGCGCTCGATGCGCAATTTTAGTTCTGGACGCTCCGGCGAAGCCTGCTTGACCTCTTCCTCTTTTTGCTTCAGGCCCAATTTCTCGATAATATCCCGTACCGTGCTTTGCTCATTGCTCTCTCGATGACCTGACCTCGCCGTGGCAGTGAGTGCCAGAAGCGGGAAAGCTCGCTGCTTGTCCGTACTCAGTAACGCAATCCAATCTTTGAGCTTGAAGTAAGCTGTACGAAAATTATGGCCCCATTGGCTAACACAGTGCGCTTCGTCAATAGCAACCAGACCTATTTCGCGCTCGCCCAATGCTTTGCGCAAGGCCGCTGAGTAAACCTGTTCGGGCGCAACATAGACGATCGAGTAATCGCCGCGCCTCACTCCTTGCAAGTAATGGCCTCTGTCAACTGAGCTGAGCGTCGAATTTAAAAATATGGCAGAAAAGACACCTTTCTCATTGAGGGCTTTAACCTGATCTTGCCTTAGAGCAATCAATGGCGAGATAACAATCGTTACTCTGGGAATCGCATCTTGTGCGTATAGAATAGCTGGCAACTGGAAACAGAGTGATTTTCCACCACCAGTCGCGGCTGTCACAAGCTGATCTTTGCCAGCAAGAACGTTCTTTATGACCTCCTTTTGATTGAGCGGAGACTTTCTCAAGCTGATCCCTTCTCCCCAATACGTGTGGAGCGCTGCAGTAAGCTCTTCATCACTGACCTGCACCTGTGCCGAGAATCCTCGCCTCGCCAGATTATTATTCAGAGTGGCGCGAAACCCCTCTGGAACAGCTTGCTCCTGAAAGAATACGGGCAAAGTTTTCGCTATCTCATGCCCAAACAGGCTGGATACTTCATCACGATACATTTTATGGTGCAACGCGCTATCTAAAATGATATGGAGACCGGCCTGGGATGCCGTACGCGCTTTCAGTTCGAGCAACGCCTGGGGTAAGAGATACGAAGTAAAAGCGCCTGCACCTTGTGGAGTAAAGGCGCGCATCTGAGCCGCAACCAGAGGATCCTGTTGATTGAGAAAGCGCAACGGCCCGCTGACCTCAATGTCAACTGGCTCATCCAAACTCACTCTGCGCAAACGAGGGGGAATGAAGGCAAGGGATGATTTATCCTTATCATTGAGATAACTCCCAATTTTTGTCGTACCCCAACCTAGATGCCGCGAGAGAACCTGACGCTTGATAGATGACTTGCTCCCGTCAAAAGCGGCGGCCAGTGCCTCTAAGATCATAGATGGAGACAGCGTGACAGCGATCGTCTGCTCTTGAGAAGAGCAGGCTAACTTATAGAGAAAAGCTCCGGCATCTTCAGCCCACAACCTGCGGGCTAGGAAGCTAGCTGGACGTATGATCTTTTGATCTGGGATAACAATGGTAGCAGGTGTTCGCTCATCCGCCAGAAATCGCACATTCTTTGAGGTGCCAAAGAAGCATCTGAGAAATTTCGCTTGCTCTTGCCCTAGTGAAACAGCGGTACCACAGAGAATATGCTGCCGAAAAGGCTGCCAGAACCGTTGCCGAAATGCCTGGGGGATATATTCATGAATCCCATAGAAGCCCCATTGCTCAAGTTCTCTACCTGTATCATTTGCGAGAGGAGTAAAGCCAAGCTCAAACCAATAAGCGTGAACATAACCAGAGCCTTGCTCGACTTGCCGGGAATTAGCCTGGAGAAAATCTGCCAACGTTGCCGCAACACTGTAGCCTACCTGGTTCTGTTCTTTCAAGCGTGCCAACAAACTCTTCTCATCTTCGCCTTGCGGTCGAGTAAGATCACGTTCGATTCTGGACAGAGGAAGCCTTTCATGGGACAAAGAGCCATGTTGATGCTCTTTTGCATACGAAGAGAGGTATGCGTTCAGGAGTTGGTGAACGGCTGGTGATTGATGAAACAATTCCTGGGCAGTGACGCGCTTCGCCAGATATTCGGCAAAATGCATCTGCAAATCATCAAGGTCATCAACAATCAGCAGATCTCCGTCAACCTGGCTCGATTGGTGCAAGAAACTTTCATGAGTGGCCAACAAAAGTTGGCTTTTGTCGCTTGCCGTGTATGCCGCCTGATGTGCTACGCAGCTCTCAACATGTTCGGGGTCATTCGCACAGCATGATGCCAGCAAAATTTGCTTGAGCCTCTGGATACGCTCATTCTCCTGGTTTATCTTTGACATTGCCTCATCAGACCCAGGCAATTTGGGAGGAGTTGGCGGCAAACGCAAGGGATAGAGCGTCCTGGCATCATGATTATGTCCGGCCTGATAGAGACAAAACAACGCTAGCTTGATCTGTGGATCATCCTCATACCCGATAAACTCTCGGAGACGCTGTGGGCAAAGCAACGTACGTGGATCAGGCAGAACAAAAAGATCATTGCGTTCTCGTGCGGCAGCAAGTAGCCGTTCTAGTCGATTACGAGTGGCCACGGTCACAACCACCCTACGATCCGTCGGCAATTTACTTGCATATGTTCCCTGCGGGTCAAACCGCTCAAGCAAAATATCTTGCCCGCTTTCAATTGCTGACACAATCCCAGTGCTGGCCTTGTTAGCATCCTTGAGTTGGGGAAGAGCATCAATACGAGTTGGTGTAGGGTTCAGTTCCCAGGCGTAGCCAGGAAACGCCTCCTGTTTCCTCGGCTTTAATACAGCGCGATCAAACGCGCTTCCAACCGGCACAAAGGCGCGAAAACCAGCGAGCAGGTTAGCTCTATGCTCCACTAACTCGTTTCCAAGCTTATATAAAAGATACGCGCAAGCTCGCGCATCGGGCAGGGCGTGGTGTGCTTCCGTCAAAGGAATCTCGTAGTGCTTACAAAGCAGCGGGAGATTATGATGAATGCTATCTGGGTGGAGCAAGCGTGCAAAGGTAAAAGTATCGATGATCTGGTCATTGTTAATGGATAGACCCATGGCGCGCAAGTGAGGAGCATCAAACGCCTGCAAATTATGCCCAACAATAATGGCGTCTTGAAAGCTTTGCCGCGATTGCTCAATAAATGCCTGCAACTCTTCGATCACCTGCGCCAGTGGTTTGGCTTGATCTTGCTCCTGCTCTACTTTCGAAGCAATAAAGTCACGCTGGCGCTGGATAATCGCCCGGTAGCTATGAAGTTCAGTCCCGCCTTTGAAACAGACTGCCCCGACCTCAAATACCGTCGAGCCAAGTGGAGCATCTGGCTGATACTCACTTTCTAGGTCAATCACGACCACAGGAGGAAAAGCGAAGTCGGTGTGTGCATGCAGGTCAGAAATTTTCTCCCAGCGACCAGCGCGATAGTCGAGCAACAATGGCGCGGTCGGCCTATCTGGCTCAACCTCTTGGTAAAATTTTTCGGCTTCCTCATATGCTTGAAATGCAGCAATTATAGACTGGTAATTATGTTGTTGTTCATAAAGCTGGCCGATGCGTTCTCTAGCTCTACCTATACGCTTGTCGTGTTTATTGGGGATAAATACGATAAATTGCAGCAATGCCTGGATCAGTTCTGCTGGTTCTGTCTGCGTTTTCGTAAGAACCTCTATACGTAACCATAAAATATCTGGTGTTGGCCTTTGTTCCGCCAGTCTGGTCAAGAGTGGTTGCGCATCTGTATACTTTTGTTCTGACACCAGGATCTGAGCATAAAGCCAGTTTGCAGCTTCAGGCGAAACTCCATAGCTATCCAACACCAGATAAAAGTCCGTGAAGAGATCATCAGTACGGAGTTCTGGCTTGAGCCTCATGGCAAGTTGCTGCGCGAGATCCTTTAACCCCGTAATGGTAAAAGGTTTCAGTTTGATGAGCAAATGCACAGCACCTCGATCTTCAGGAGCGAGGTGTTCCAGAACCTGTGGTCTGTCTGCTTCGGGCAAACTGGTAAGTATATACGCTAGCTTCTGTACATTCGCCTGAAGTCGTTCATCAGGCACAGATTGAGGATCAAAAAGCTGCTGATAACGCGCGCCTATCTTGCTACATGCCTGAAAAATACGCGCATCTTGGGAAGTTATACTGACAAATTGGCAGACTAATTCGAGGTGAGAAGCCCAAAAGTCTGGTGTGACCCACGGGATGCGTGTATGACTTTGCAACTTCGTGACTCGTACTGGTTTTTGGTGAGTCGGTCGAAAAAAGCGTTGACAGCCTTCCCAGCCTCGGCAGGCCAAAGAGATCGCATTACCTCACGGATAATGTTACCAGCCGGTAACATTATCCGGTTCACCACCAGATTTGGTGACTGATGAGATTATCAAAGAGAGGAGCAGAAGATCTTGAGCACAAAAGGAAGAGCTATTATCCTCTATCGGAACCTTGGTCCCCAAAAACAGCGGAGAACCGATCCTTCATGATGCAATGCGCCGCTGCCTCTCGCGAGCATGGCAGGCAGGACAGTGTTGACGCTCGTAATGGCACCAAGCGCACTCATTTGGAACGAGAGCTGGCATTCTCAGGAGTGACACCCACAGCAGAGGCCGATGCAGATTCCAGGAGCCATTTATTCGGCATCCCACAAACGCAAGGCCACAATCTGTTCGTTTCTCCTCATCTCTTCTTGCGTAAGGAATTTGGACACAGCCACACCCAACAAGCGCACCGGCCTGCTCTTTCCATCGAGCTGGTGAAGAAGCGTGTAGAGGACGGGTGTCATCGTTTGGGCATCCTGGAAACCCTGTGCCCTACTGACGCTGCGGGTGACCACCTGAAAATTGCTCCATCTGACTTTGAGCGTCAGCGTTTTCCCTTGGAGAGCGAGCTCGACAAGACGTTGCTCCACCTGCATGGCTAAGTGTGCTAAGATCTCTTCCATACGAGCACGATCGGTCAGGTCACGCTCGAACGTCGTTTCTTTGCCGACGGACTTCCGTTCCCGAGAGGGTTCGACGGGTCGATCATCCTTGGCGCAGGCGAGTTGATAGAGGGCATTCCCCTGGTTTCCCAGAAGCGCATGTAAGCGTTCCTCGCCCAGGCGCTTGAGATCAGCTCCTCGTTCGATCCCCGCTTGCCGGAGTTTGGCAGCGGTGACCTTGCCCACCCCAAGGAAGTGCTCTATCGGCATCGCGTCAAGAAACGCCGGAGCCTGTTGCAACGAGATCACGGTGAGACCATCCGGCTTGTGGGCATCAGAGGCAGCTTTTGCCAACGATTTGCAAAAGGAGACCCCTGCCGAGGCAGTCAGGGCAGTCGCTTCGCGGATCTGGTGCTTAATAGTTTGCGCAAGTTGGGTCGCCTCCTCAAGGTCATGGACGACGGCGCTCACATCCAGATATGCCTCGTCGAGACTGACTGGCTCGACGAGATGCGTATGGGACCGGAAAATGGCCATGATTTGCTGAGAGATGGCTTTGTAGACATCAAAGCGCGGAGGGAGAAAAATGGCGTCCGGGCAGAGCCGCTGCGCCGTTCGGCATGGCATGGCAGAACGGACCCCGTATTCTGCGCAATCGGCCCATGTTAACAAACTTGCTGCTATCATTGACGAGGATATTGCAGCTCTGCTCCGGCATACTTGCCTGCCCATTGTAAAGAAGTGCCAGTCCATTAAGTGAGGAGACCATATCAGGGTGCTTAGGACTTAGAGTCCTGCTCCAACATGCGCAAAGCCCGCTGGCGAAGCAACTCGACGTCAGCATATTTACCCTGCCGATGGTACAGGATTGTCAGTCTCATGAGTGAGTGGACTACATCGGGATGCTTTGGTCCCAGGCTCTGCTCCTGGACGTGCAAGGCACGCTGGCAGAGCAACTCTGCTTCGGCATACTTGCCTAACTGGTAATAGAGGTCCGATAGTCCAGTAAGAAGGGGGGCTACCTGGGGATGCTCAGAACCTAACTGCTGTTCTCGGATGCGCAAAGCTCGCTGGAAGAGTAACTCTGCTTCGACATAATTACTTTGTCGATAGTAGAGATCCGCCAATCCATTGAGTGGGAAGGCCACATCGGGATGCTCAGACCCCAACTGCTGCTCCAAAATGCTCAAAGCTCGCCGGTAGAGCGGCTCGGCCTGCGCATACTTGCCCTGCGCAGAGTAGAGATTCGCCAATCCATTGAGTGAGAAGAACACATCGGAATGCTCAGAACCTAACTGCTGTTCTCGGATGCGCAAAGATCTCTGGTAAAGCACCTCCGCTTCAGCATACTTCTCCTGCTGTTTGTAGAGGTTCGCCAGGTTGTTAAGCGGGGCAGCCACATCGGGATGCTCAGACCCCAACTGCTGCTCCAAAATGCTCAAAGCTCGCCGGTAGAGCGGCTCTGCTTCGACATTCTTTTTTTGCTCGGTGTAGAGATCCGCTAGATTGTTAAGCGAGTAGGCCACATCGAGATGCTCAGAACCTAACTGCTGTTCTCGGATGCGCAAAGCTCGCTGGTGAAGCGGCTCCGCTTCAGCATACTTGCCCTGGTCCTTGTAGAGAAGCGCCAATCCATCGAGCGAGGAGGCCACATCGGGATGCGCAGGTCCCAACTGTTGCTCAAAGATGCTCAAAGCCTGCCGATAGAGTGGTTCCGCTTCCTCATAGCGGGCACGATCCTGGAGGTAGGATGCCGTCTCGTAGAGCAAACGCCCTGCCTCCTCCCTCCTCAGTTGATCTTGCCCTATCGACTGTATAACAAACAGTGCTTGCGAGAGCATCCGCTCACACTGGGACCAGGTCTCATGTTTCCCATGAGGAAACGCGGCATTGACTGCCAGCATTGCTCGTTCTCGCCAGATACACCTTTCTTCTTCCTCTAGGGTACCCTGGAGCACCGCCTGCACTAATCGATGGATTGAGAGCGTCTTCTCCGTGGGATTGCGTCGGAGCAGCGAATAGGCCCGTAACGCTTCCAGCGCCTGATTGAGCCGAAAAGGATCGTCTGCGACAGGAGCAAGTATGAGGCCAAGAGAGGACGCGCCTGCCGTAAGAATCTCTTCTGGGATGATATCAGGAGCCAGATACGCACACACGCAGAGCAGATCGGCGGCAGCCGGATTCTTTTCCCGAGCTTGCTCAAACGAGAGGGACCAGGTCGTGGCGATAGGCTCTGGGTGATCTACGGCTAGCCCACGTTTCAGTAACAATGCGCCCCGATGCTGCTGATACAGATGCCAATAGTCAGAGAGACTGCACCCCGTCTCTTCGAGATAGGCACCAGCCTGGTCTAGCGCCAGCGGCAGTCCCCCTAACTCATCAGAGATTTGCTTCGCCAGTTCCTGGTCCTGGTGAGAAGCCTGTGAGATGTCCGCGTCGGGAGCAAGAAGAGCAGCTCGTCGGAGCAGAAACAAGGCACCTTGCTCAGGCAGCAAGACCTCGATTTCCACCCGGTGTGCCAGCCGCCCAGTCGCCGCTGCTCGTGTGGTTAGCAGCAGGTGTCCTGCGAGAGCAGGCGGGAGAAAATCCGCGAGCAGAGCTAGGTTGTCGGCGTTATCTAGGATCAACAACCAGTCGCGATGGGCCTGCAACCAGATTTTGACTGCTTGAACAATAACGCTCTGCTCTTTGGCTTCCCTCTCTGGCAGGCGGAGAAGGGTTGCGAGCGTTACATAGGAAGAGATCATTGTATCGGTGCTCTCGGCACGTGCCCACAAAACCGCCATGTACTCCTGGTGGTAGCGATAGGCATACTCCAGAGCGAGTTGGGTTTTGCCGATGCCGCCCAACCCGCTGATGGCCTGTGGTTGGGAGAGGGCCATTGTCTGACTCGTTTGCAGGTTCTGGCGGATGCGAAGCAGTTCGCTTTCACGTCCCAGAAAAAAAGGATTGCGTGGGTAGGGGATATTCCAGATTTTCGGCAATGCTGCACGAGGAGCAGAGGCGGTAAGTTGTGGCAATTCTTCGACAATGACGCGGCGAATGCCTGCAGCGACATCGGCGAGCGCGGTGTCTTTGTTCTGCCACAAAGCGATTGGTTTTGCATCTGTGGGGAGGGCTTGCAAATGGGCAAAGGGGGCGTCTTTCCAGTCTACTGGGCGTACCAGAAGAGGGATAACACGCACTTCTCCTGCGGCCTCTCGCTCTAAAGCTTGTTGCATCTCAATGCCATAGCGGTAGTCTGAGGCGAAGAAATCTGCACTCACGAGTAGCAGAATAACGGAGGCTGTTTCCAGGTGTGTATCAATGGTTTTTGCCCAATCAGTGCCGGGAGTAATGAGTCGATCGTGCCAAAGAGAAATGAGCCCCTGTCGCTGAAGCAAACTCAAGTGCTTCTCTAGCTCCTGGAGCCATTTCTTGTCTTCGTGGGCGTAGGAGCAAAAGATCTCGACTGGTGTTGATCCTTCAGCCATACTTGAACCTCACTTGAATGTCATCCATTGATAGTGAACAATTCAAGCATAACACAAATGGAAAGGGAAAGCATCGCGTTTGCTACTCATCCTCAGTTGCCCTGGTCTCATCTTGCTTGACAAGAGCCAATTGGGGAGTTTGAGAGTGCGTTGCTGGAACATGAACCACAACACGTGTGCGTTCTTCGAGCTGCTTGCGCAGCCGCTTTACCTCCCCACGCAGATGTAGATTTTCTTCCTCAAGTAATTCGATCATGCGAATTGCTTCGTCCAGTTCGCTGAGGGCGGTCACACGCAATTTCTCCCGTGCTTCCTGTAACTGCTGGCGCAGTTCGGCGTTTTCCTGGCGCAGTTCACTCATTACTTCATCTCGAACCCGATGGACGCCAGGAAGCTGTGCTCGTAACGCCTGGAACTCTGAGCCGACATAGCGATAAAGGAGAACCGTCGAGATCCCTGCTGCTTTGGCCACTGCTTCTGCCGTAAAATCTCCCTGCGTCTCAGCCTGTCGATGGATGTCAGCCATGAGCGCCAGGAGCTGCTCTCGTCTCTCCTCGGCTTTCATTCGTTGTGGCATGACTGATACCAACCCGCAATCCGTGATACAATGAGAAAAACCTTATCAAGGATGGATGCAGATGAATGTAACAAAGGCAGCACATCATTTTTCAGTTGAAGAAGTGAAGAAAATGATGGATGAAGCGACACGTCCTCTCTACCGAAAGCGCTGGCGTATCATTTATCACGTGTTGGTAGACCCAGAACCAGCAGAAACGATCGCGCTCCACTGTGGAGTAGCAAAGGATACGGTCCACAAGCTCATTTCACACTATAACCGCTTTGGTCTTGCCGCGATAGAAACTCCTGGAAAAGGTGGAAGAAAAAGGTTCTATCTCACTATTGAACAGGAGAAGCAATTTCTGCAACCATTCTTTGAACGAGCAGCAAAGGGAGAAATTGCGACCTGCGCCGAGATCCATGTTGCCTATGAAGCTTGTATTGACGGTTCTGTCGATGAAAGCACCATTTATCGGCTTCTTGCCCGACACGGATGGAGAAAGGTAATTCCACGCCCCAAGCATCCAAAAGCCGAGAAAGAAAAGCAAGAAGCGTTTAAAAAAACTTCTCAACGCTTGTCGAACAGGCAATAGCCACCAAGCCTGTAGAAGACATTCGACCGCTGTTAATCCTTGCACAGGATGAAGGTCGCTTTGGAAGAATTTCCCGTCCAAGATCCTGTTGGGCTCCTCCAGGTATGAGGCCGGAAGCTCCGGCACAGGTAGTTCGTGAAGCAATCTACGCTTTTACTGCTGTAGCTCCTGCTATTGGAAAAATCTGCTCTCTTCTTCTCCCGACTGCTAATACTGAATCCATGAATATCTTTTTACAACATGTCAGTCAAACGTTTTCTGGCTATTTTCTGGTCATGCAGGTAGATCAAGCTGGTTGGCATCAGGCAAAGGAGTTGGTAATTCCCGAAAACATACGTCTCATCAAACAGCCTCCCTATTCACCTGAAGTCAACCCTGTTGAACATATCTGGGATGATATTCGAGAAAAACATTTTCACAACCGTGTTTTTGACTCACTTGACTCTCTCACAGAAAAATTGTGCCAAGCTTTAAATACTCTAGAAGATGATCCTGATCGCATTACTTCTATGACCTTTTTCCCTCATTTGAGGGTTGTCATTTAGGTGGCGGATCGGTATCAGGCATGCCTTTGCCACATTTGTCGTTCAGGTTGAAAAGATCCCCCTTGATATTGTAGGGGCACTTCTTAAGCAGAAGAATCTTGACGTGACGGATTACTACAGCCAGCCGACAGAGAGTATGGTGGCCGAGGCTCACGACCTTTACTTGGCCCGTTCTGCACTTCTTCTCAATGTCGGGGAAGCTTTACAACGCTCGCCAGAAGAGTTGCAAAAGCTCTACAAAGAGGCTGAAGGCAAGGCGGGCACGCTCGCTGATGTCATTGGTGGTCAGTGTATCTGTCACGGCTTCTGTGCTGCCAAATTTGCCTGTGTGGGGTGCGCCGGAAAAGTCCCAGACCCGGCGAAACGAGGTCAATTAGAGCGACACCGGGCCTGGGCAATGCAACAGGTTGAGTATGCAACGCAAGAGGGATTGTTTCCAGAAGCTGAGCGCATGAGACAGGTGGTTCGCGATTGTGATACGGAGCTGCGTGAGATCGATCAGATAGAAGCATACAGGAGAGACGAGAGCCATGCCGCGATCATCCAGATCGAGCCAAGGAAACGACGCTAGTTCAGTGCATTCCTGGCTTGTTGAGCAGGTCTATGAGCCGAAACGGGAGCGAACGTTTGAATTGGTCAGGCAGAGTGTCGATGTGCTCTTGGAACAGAAGGAGCGTATTTCCCTGGCCTCCATTGTAGCTACTTCCAAAGAGGTAGATTCAGAGCAGCGTGGAGTCTCGGAGAGCGCCATCCTTAACAATGAGCAGGCGCGAAACTACTATGAGCGGCACCGAAGTTGGAAGGGCATGAGGCAAAAAAGGGCAGCACAGACAGCCCTTCCCGCTCACTCAGGTTCTGTGAAGCCTGATCGTGACCAAGCCAAGGTACGTCAGCGCTATTTGCGCATGGGAAAGCCAGCGCTGGCGGATCGGCTTCTTGCTGTTGAACAGGAGTATGCGGAGCAGCAAGAGCGCTGGCTTCTTCAGCAAGACGAACTCTTGCAGTGGAGGCTTCGGGCTGAAGCTGCCGAAGTCCAACTCCAGCAAGAAAAAAAACGAAAAGCAAAGACGCGCTGATGATCTATGAACTACCATTTTGTAGATTACTACAGCCCTGAGACTGGTACAGAGACCTACTTACGGACAATGGTTAAAATTTTCGGTGTTCGCGCTTGCATTAGAATCTACACCAAGCGGATTGAGAAAAAGGCTTTGCCCTTGATAAGCTCATCCAGCACCAAAAGTGGGCATGAGCCGTAACTTTTCGCTCTGGTGCGAAAAACGATGTTTGTATAGGCTCAGCACATCAAAAATGATGTAAATGACATCTGAGCGTAAAAAATGTGAGAAGTCAGCAAGATAAGCTCATCTTTCACCCAAAAAGTGCATGACCCTGTGCCAGCGACTCTTTTAGAGCCGACCTCAATGGACGTCTTTTATCATACAAAAGGACTGCAAACATTGCCCATTGAAGGGGAGACAGTTCAGGAAAGAGAAGAGCGACTCAGCGAGATTTATGGCTGATCCGTTCTTGGCCTCATCCTTTACAATCGATCGCCACAATACGTAATTCGCTTGTATAGCAAGCCCCTTCATGATCAGGTAGCCAGGACCGTTCAGGAGAGGGTAGCATCTCCGTTATCGTGATACGTGCATCCGAGCTACCCGTCTCTCGTGTGCGGCGTACTAGTCTCGCTAGAAGATCGATGTAAACTGCGCTTTCGAAATCAACGAAACACGGTTTTTGTTCGATAGGAGTTTTTACAAAACAAAAACGTGGAATTTGATGCTCTCGTATCCAGCGTCTGACCGTGAGAAAGCGCTCTTGTGGATCGAGTGTCCTTGCAAATTGTAGAGAGGCCGGATCAAACGTCCATGTTTCACGCAGAAGTACAAGACGATCAATAGAGACACGCGGAATATGCTTGTCTGCTGGGACAATAGTAAAGAGATGGCTGGCAATCTCTGAGAGGAATTCAGCAAAAACTTCGATGATATCGAATTGAAGGTGTTGATCATGCGTACGTACAAGCAAGTGGTTATCTATCTGCTCCACAACCAGGGACGAAATCGGTAGCATCTGACCACCCATAGGAGCACAAGCATCTGCTGCAAACAGCAAGGCGTAGTCTTTAGGAAGGGTAAGAGATGGCCGAGTACGCGTGATTGGCAGAAAATCATGAGAGGGAACTGGAAACACACGCGGTGCTGGTAGGTCACATTGCGTAAAGGGCAGGAATGCACCCGGCTCTGGATGTTGTTCACGGAATACAGAAGCTTGTAATGTATTCAAGGCAACATGCATCTCCCCCAAGACAAACTCATACTCACCAGCGCATATGGCTTCTACATTGCGAGCTGCCAGAAGTATGTCCGGGCTGTGGTAGCAAGCAGAGTTCCAGCCTGGTCGTGGTGCCTGAAAATTCCTCATCACGCTGGCACTTAGCTCACTATGGCTATACTCCAGGTGACGCTGCTCCTGAGACAGATGCAGAATGGAGCTCCAGCGGCGTTGAAATGCCTGGATGAGCGGTTTGACAACCTCTTCTTCCCCTCCGACAAGCAATGACTGGCTCCACAACCAGAATTCAGGAAAAGGGATTGTTCTGTTATTGGTCTTCTGGACCAACCTGGTATAAGTTTCCATAAATGCTTTACGATAGAGTGCAGCCATATAATAGGTGAGCCAACGAGCACTTTGTAAGAGCAATTGTAGCGGCTTTTCCAGGTCTTGAATGATCCTGGGTCCAACGATCATCTGGAGGTCACGGCGGCAGTCTTCATAGACCAGCGTTCTTGCTGCATATATCTGCCCTGCCGATCTATTGGGAGCGTGAGATGTTAAATCGGTAAAGGTTGCCTCCAGATTAGCAAAGGCCCGGTCTAATTGCTCAGCATGACCTGCCGCGCTGGCGAGAGATGCGCGCCCTTGCTCTAAGCGCGCCAGCTTTTCCAGACACGCCTGGCGTAGAGCTGCGTTGTCTATACGTTCCAGCAGGCGTTTGCAACTTCGCTCGGGATAAACGTCATCAAGAGAGATTTCCCAGGTCCAGACAATACGCCTGGTGACGCTAAGCTGCTCCAGAATTGCATAGATATCCTCAGCACTCCGTAGCCCTGCATAGGAAGATTGCAGGATGCTATGAGCAAGTTCCTGCGCCGTTCGCTGACCATCACAAGCCAGGAGAATTGCAGCCTGCGCATCTGCTAGCTTGATCGGCCTGGTGAAAGGGATAAAGAGCATGTTTTGTACGACGTGCATATGTGGCAGGCGACGCGGAATAAGCCAGGGGCGCAGTGCCGGATCTCTGGCAAGAACCTTCATAAGAGCATCTATGCCCCATCCTTCAAAATAGACGTTGCGCGTAGCAAGCAAGTTTTGTCCTGGAAGCACAGAAATGGCATCCTCTGTTTCCATCACCTGCGCCCATCCCACCGGACCAAAAAAACCAATCGTGTCATTCTTTGTACAATAGCGTTGCAAGTAACTGGCGACCAGCAACTCATGTTTGCGCTGCTTAGCAATATGGCTGGTTGTGTCAGGTGGGATCTGGAGCAACGCGGCGATACTGCCATGGAGTGCCTGCCGATTTTGCCATGTGATCGCTTCGCGGAAACGCTCTGAGCAGGCGATAGTTTGCATATAGAGGGAGACACGTCGCGTGGCTTCTATATAGGCGTGTTGAAATTCCGCATGGAGCACAGCAAGTCGCTGGGAAGCAGCATAGAGACGTGCAAGTTCCTCACTGTCTTCAACAATATGCGCCTGTGCCTGATAGAGTTGCGTATCTTTGATTGTGCGCATCATCGTACTCAATGCGGCATACTGTTTTTTGTCCAGAACATGACGTGAGCGCTGCAGAAAGCTCCAGACGGCCTTACGTGCTACCTTCACCTCATCTTCGGCTTGTAGTAACTGCTCTGCCAACGCGATGCATTCCGATACAGCGAGGGGAAGGACCAGTTCTACCGGAAAACCAGCCCCACGCACTGCAATCCAGCGCCATAATGCCCACTGAGTAGCGTTGGAGGAACCAGCTTCATCTCTTCTGAGAGACTGACCCTGCTCAGAGAATATTGCGGCAATTGATCCATCTTCAGCCAGTGGATGTAAGGGATATAGGTGATCTGATATATTTTTTTTGCTCATAAACCATCCTTTGGGGCAAACGGTGGGAACGAGGGTGCATGCGGCCTCTTAGACCGACACAAACGCAGCTGGCTCCTCTCGGTCAGATGAGCCAAGGGCTAGAAGCGCTAGCTTCGTTTCTGACCGTTTCAGAGGATGCGCCGCTAGCTTTCGGCTCATGTGTCGGAAAGGAGGAAGGCGACGCCCCTACGCACTTCTCCCCGCAGGACGCAGACTCGATCACATTTGCATAGATTTTCAATCACTGTTGCTGTGCTCCTTAGCTGCAAGCGGTTGTGCTATCCGCGTACTACTCTTCGTCAGGGTGAATAACGCTATCACTCCTCCAGAGATAATCAGAAACCCTGCGCCATTGAGAAGCCATGTCGGTCCCAGAAGATCTCCTGCGATACTGACCAATCCCATACCTACTACCATTGAGAGCGAGATTGTCGTACCAAAGGAACCGAATATACGCCCTCGATGAGTATCAGACACGCTCTTTTGTAGCAATGTCTGTGCCGTCACAAAGAAGATAATCGCAAAGAAGCCCATGATCGGTATTAGCAGTATGCCCGACAGCAATGAAGGAAAGTTAATGAACAATAAAAAAGCTATCCCTGCTATTCCCAAGGTCAGAACCGAGAGATAGGCTGGACGTAGTAACTTGTTGGCCGGTTCAACCAGCAGAGAGCCGATCAGCGTTCCGATGCCCTGAGTGGTAATCAAAAGACCATAAATGGAGGCGTTTCCATGCAGTACGTTGTGGACAAAGATGAGCAGGACAATGTTAATGATGCCCTGAGCAACCATCAGTACACTCATAATGAGAAAAACAGCCGACACAGCCCTATCTCTGCGTACCAGATCAAGTCCTTCCATCCATTCTCGCCATATCTTTTTCCAGAGCAAGACCACTCCGGGAGAGGTTTCAGCCTTCACGTCCTCTCTGCTTCCCTGGGACTCAGGCATGCTGATCAGGAAAATCATGAGACTTGATACCAGGAACGACACGCTGTCTACAATGACAACACTTTGCAATCCTAGCAGGCCAAGCAGAATGCCACCAAGGGGAGGACCGATAAAGCGGGTTGTGGCATCGCTAAATGCCTCAAGCGAATTAGCCGCCGTCAATTGTTGTTTTTCGACCAGCAAGGGGGTAATAGCACCATAGGCAGGGTTGAAGAACAAGGCTATGGAGGCTTGTGTGCCTGCAACGATGTATACTAGCCAGAGTAGACTGTTGGAGTGGACCAACAAAAGGAGCAAGAGAACTCCTGCACGCAGAAAATCCGAGATTATCATGGTGCGCCGACGATCCCAACGATCAACAAAGACACCAACCAGAGAGCCGAAAAGAATGCGTGGCAGCGTTTCTACGATAAACATAGCGCCAGTCTGCAAGGCAGAGCCGGTCAACTGGTAGACATAGAAGGGAAGAGCAATCATCAAGGCCCAGTCACCAATGCCGGAGATAAACTGTCCTCCCCAGAGCAAGGCAAAATTTCGACGGAGTAGCGCTTTAAACATCATTTTACGGAAATCCTCGCATTTCATATGTTGCTATAGCTGCAATACATGTTCCTCAATCAGCATGTGTGTCATGTTCCTGCTGGCGTTGGCGAAGACTCAATGGTCTCATATCGGTCCAGACCTCCTCAATATGAGCAAGACACTCGACCTTCATGCCTTGCTTACCTGCGTCTTTCCAGCCTGGAGGATTTTCACGCTCTGCCGGCCATATCGAGTATTGTTCTTCATGATTTACCACAACTTTGTAGATGGTGGTGTCTTCTTGATCGCTCTGATGCATGAAAAAAACCTTTCTGTTCTACTTATTGTTGATGATAGATACTTTATCCAGATAGATCTGGAGATGTTGAGCCAGCACCTGAACATGAGGTTCAAGGATAATTGTGTCATGGTAGCCAGGGATAACCTGGATCTCGATTGGGAGGGTGGCGTAGCGTTGCCAGCCCAGATCCGGCAGGCGTTCAAGGCCACTGGCGGCATGAGCAAGACTATCCCACTCACTTGAGCGAAAGAGCACGATGGGGCTGCGATATGGTTGGTGTGGTTGTGCCTGATACTGGCGCACGGCCTCAACTCGTGTTTTGAAGATATGCCAGTCACGGCGCAACCAGTTCGTGCCCTGTTCAGGGAGCGCTATATGCGCAAATTCCAGAAGCTCCTGGACCATGGCGAATTGCTGTTCAAGGGACAGATCGCGCAGACGCAGGTAGAGATCCTGTAGCGTGATCCTGCTAGTACCTCGCAACAGTTCAATCGCCATCGTGGCGAGAAATGTGGCATCGTCGACAAATTTAGAGGCTAGCTCTGGCGCACCACTATCGATGATAGCAAGCAGCGCAACATTGTTTCCCTGGCACTGGAGTTGCAGCGCCATTTCAAAGGCGACGACACCTCCGAGTGACCAACCTCCCAGGTAATACGGGCCTGTCGGTTGCTGGGTACGTAGAGTTGCAATATAGTGCGCTGCCATCGTTTCAATTGAAACAAAAGGGGCTATTTCCTGCTCGTGATGAGGATCTTGTAAACCATAGAAAGGTTGATCCGTGCTAAGATGGTGTGCAAGATGATAATATGCCAGCACACCTCCCATAGCAGGATGCACGCAGAAAAATGGAGACTTTGTACCATGAGGTTGAATGGGCACAAGCACTCTCTCTGTTTCAACCCCGTTCTGTTGTCGTAACAGACGAGCCAACTGCTCAATAGTTCCCACTTGCAATAAAAGGGAGGGGGAAAGCTTCTGCTCAAAGCGTTGTTGCAGTTGTGTAAAAAGATACAACGCCAGAAGAGACTGCCCGCCTAGAGCAAAAAAGTTGTCAGTGACCCCTATTGGATGGATATGCAATATCTCTTCCCAGAGTTGTACCAGTTGGAGTTCCAGCGTATCGCGTGGGGACACAAGAGCAGTTTTCTCCACTTCTGCCTGTGTTGCCTGTATAGGTATCATTGCTGTTTCTCTGTCTACTATCCAGGTCGTATTGGGATGTTGTTCGTTGTGAGTAGAAAGAAAAAGCGCTGCGAGGGGCACATTGCCATCTGTTATTGTCGTCAGATTGTCAATGAGTGTCGCCAGATCATACTTCACGTGGGATGCGCTGTCGTCCGCAAAATACTGACGATCAAAGATCATATAGAGATCGAATGAGTCCTCTGCATCGACGACCAGGGTAAAGGGATAATTTGAGCGTGCTGTTGCCAGCATGTTCTGCACTTCAAATGCACGGTCGGTCGTGGCCGCTTGAGAGTTGCTTGTTGGGTAGTTTTCAAATACCAGCAGGCAGTGAAACAGCGGTGAAGTCCAGGAAATCTCGCTCCATCCCTGTATTTGCGCCGGTGGGCAATATTCGTACCGATGACGTTCTGTGTGTTGGACCTGTAGCTGTGTGAGCCAGATAGATAATGGAGTTTCGGCGGCGATGACGATCCTTACCGGTAGTATCGTAATAAACAGGCCACACATAGCTTCGACGCCGATGAGATCTGTCGGTCGTCCCGCAACTGTGGCACCGAACAAAACATCCTGCTCGGCACTGTAATGGCTCAAGAGCAGCGCCATTATCCCCTGCATAAGCACATTAACCGTCACCTGGCACTGGCGAGCAAGCGCCCGCAGAGCTGCGGTGGTAGCGGAAGAAAGCAGTAGGTGATACTCCTCATAGCTCGGCTCAGCGAAGATATGCATCCGCCTGAGGAGCGTTGGCGCCGTCTTGCCTTGCAAGGCTTTCCGCCAGTATTGCTCGGCCTGCGTCAGATCTTGTTGCTGAAGCCAGGCAATATAGTCACGATAGGGCCGTACTGGAGCAAGTGAAAGGTTGCTCCCTCGACAGGATGCCTCATAGAGCGTTAAAACTTCATCGAGAAGCAGGGCCGCACTCCAACCATCTAGAATGATATGGTGCATATTCCACAGGAGATAATATGTATTATCATCTAGTATAATTAAATGCAAACGTATCAATGGAGCATGAGAAAGATCAAAGCCTTGCTGGCGATCTTCCACAAGCAATGTATCTAACCACTGCTCCTGTTGAAGTGGTGTACTTTGCCAATCGTGCTCTATCCACGGTAGCGACATTTCTTTGAGCACAACCTGTAATGGCTCGTCGAGATCTTTCCACAGAAAGAAGGTACGGAGGGGAGCATGGCGTTCAATGATGCTCGTCCATGCCTGTTTAAGCGTCTGGATGTGTATATTCCCACGCAACCTATAGCTCGATTGCACGAAATTGACACGTGAATGCGGAGCACTGATATCATGAAACAGCATTGCCTTCTGCATTGGTGTCAGCGGATAGATATCCTCAACGTTTCTCATGTTCATCCTCGATCTGTTCAATGAGCCTGGATAGTGTCTGTAGTTTTTGTCGATTGAGCTTTGCCAGTGGGAAATCAGACGGCGTAACGGCTTCCTCCGTCCACCTCTGCGCCATGAGAGCACGCAGATGCTCCAGGGTATCCTCAAGCAATTTTCTAACCGTTCTCTCATGATGAGCCTGATTACTATAGGTCCAATGTATCTCTAAGCGGTCTGCGATGATGTAGGCATTGATTTCGAAGAGGTGACTACGTGTATTCTCGGGATGGTGGTCGCACTCGCTCTCTTCCCCCACCGGGCTGAACATACTTTCTGTCGAGGAGGCGTGGTCGATGCGCCCCAGATAGTTGAACAGTATCTCAGGAGTCGGAAGTGTACGCAGTCGCTCAGTCAGTACCGGATCGTCATGCAGGTAACGCAACAGACCATAGCTAATGCCACGCCCTGGCACCGCCCGCCGTTGTTCTTTTATCATCTGCAGGCATGTTCCTGGCTCGTCTGCCTTCTCTATCTGGAGCAATAACGGGAAAAGGGTCGTATACCATCCAAGGGAGCGTGAGAAACCCAACTGATCACTTAGCTCTTCGCGTCCATGCCCTTCAAGAGCGATGAGTAGCTGCGATGTTCCTGTCCATCTGGCCAGGGCCAGGGCCAGGGCCGTCAGCACTAACTCGTTACTTGCCGCCCGGTAGGCTTGCGCGGCTTCTTGTAAGCGCTGCGTTTCTTCTGGCGTCAATACCGCAACAATGGTTCGTGACGACGCCTCACTACCAGTCGTCTGCCCACTAGTTGAGAGATCACGGGGCAACCGTTCTACCCGCATTCGGGCCTCTTCCAGCCAGTAGGCAGCCTCCATAATAAAATGCTGAGAGCGAGCATATTCTTGCAAGAGTTCGGCCCAGTGCTTAAAAGAGGTCGTTTTGGGGTCAAAAACGATACGTTCTCCTCGTAAAAGTTGCGCACAGGCTGTCTCTATCTCATCAAGCAGGATGCTCCATGAAACAGTGTCGATCACGAGATGATGAATGACGATAAATAGTCTGCATGGTTGGCTTTTACCTTGATAGAAATGGACGAAACGTACCAATGGGCCTTTCTCCAGATGCAGGCTTGCCTGTTGCTGGAGAAACGTGTGCTTCATATAGTTTTGACGCTCGCTCTCTGACAGCATGGAAATATCGATTGACATGTAGGGAACGTCCGTATTTGGGAGAGAGTAAAACTGCTGCCAATGCCCATTCTCTTGGCGGAAGCGCATGCGGAGTGCATCATGATGCAGCATAAGTTGCTCGATGATCTGTTGCAGATGCGCAGGCGAAAAGGTCGTCGGACCTTCCAGTAGCATCGATTGATTCCAGTGCTGGGGCTGTGCCAGTTTGCGTTCAAAAAACCAGTGCTGGATAGGCGTGAGAGGTACATCTCCGGTCAGTGGCTCCTGAGCAGTGTCTACACGCGCAGATTGCTCAACTACCCTGGCAAGTTGTGCAATGGTAGGATATGAAAAGATCTGCTGTGGTGTGATATGTATGCCCGCTTTTCTTGCCTTATCTACCATAAAAATGCATTGAATAGAATCACCTCCCAGTTCAAAGAAGTTGTCGTGAACTCCAACCGTTTCCTTCTTGAGGAGTGCTCTCCAGATGTTGACGAGTAGCTCTTCGCTTTGATTGCGTGGGGCAACCCGAACATATTCCTGTGTATCCTGCATCAATAGGGATAATTGTTTACTGTCGATTTTGCCGTTGGGAGTGAGGGGAAAAGCCTCCAGCATCATGACCCGCGTCGGGACCATATAGGCAGGTAAGCGCTGTTGCACAAAGCGGCGCACCTGCGATCCGTTCAAGTCCTGCTGCGCACCTGCGATCACGTAGGAAACGACTTGTAGTCCACCGCTCGCCGCTCCCTCTACCCGTACGACCACATCCTGAATGCCAGGATGGCTCCGCAGCACGGCAGCGATCTCTCCCAGTTCGATGCGTAAGCCATGCAGCTTGATCTGCTGATCCCGGCGTCCCACAAACGCCAGTTGCCCATCCTCTCGCCGGCACACCAGATCTCCGGTGCGATAGAGGCGCGCTCCTGCCTGCTGACTAAACGGGTCGGGGACAAAACACTCAGCGGTTAACCTCGGCTGGCCCCAATAGCCCCGTGCCAGTGCTGGTCCCCCTACATACAATTCCCCACAGACTCCCAATGGCGCTGGCTCCATGTTGCTATCAAGCACATAGCAGCGTAAGTTGCGCAAAGGATAGCCAATGGGGGGAGAACTTCCTTCGGTTCTCCGATCCACAGGAGTCAGGCACCAGGCAGCAGAGGCACAGACGGTGGTCTCGGTGGGACCATACGCATTGCAGAAGCGGCGTCCCTCACTCCAGCGGGCGACCAGTTCCCATGCACAGGCTTCGCCTGCCGTGATCACCAGGCGCAAGAGCGGCAGAGGCATCCCGGCGAGAGATGCCAGGATCGAAGGAGGCAGCGTGACCACACTGATGCGCTGCTGAACCAGCAAGGTACCGAGCGCAGGACCAGCCAGCAGGGCCGAGGCAGATGGGAAGACCAGGCAGGCTCCGGCTCCCCAGGCAAGGGCCAACTCCCAGACGGAGGCATCAAAGCTCAAGGAGGCAAATTGCAGAATGCGCTCCTCAGACCCCAGGGAGAAGAAGTGGCGTTGTGCCTCGACCAGATTGCGCAGTCCCTGATGCGTAATCATGGTCCCCTTAGGCAGGCCGGTAGATCCGGAGGTATAGATGAGATAGGCCAGGTGTAGAGGCTGCACCGTGCTGACTGGCGGCCAGGAGGGCTGTTCATCGAAGGCCAGTTGGTCGAGGCAGAGGACAGTAGGAAGGGATGCGGGCAGCGACGAGAGTAACGAGGAGTGGGTGAGCAGGAGTGAGGCCGCCGCATCCTGGAGCAGAAAGCTCAGACGCTGAGGTGGCAAAGCACTATCCAGAGGTAGATAGGCTGCACCGGCTTTCCAGATGGCCAGGAGCGCCAGAGGCAGTTCCAGGCCACGGGGCAGGCAGAGAGCGATGATCGTGTCGGGACCCACGCCTTGTTGGCGCAAGAGATGCGCGAGCTGGTTGGAGCGCGTATCCAGTTGCTGATAGGTCAGCATGTGCCGGTCCTGCTGCACGGCAGGCGCATGGGGAGTGAGAGCGGCCTGCGCTGAGAAGAGCTGATGGAAACAGGATGGATCTGGAACATCACCCTGCGTGCGATTCCAGGTATCCAACACTTGCACGCGCTCTACCTCATCCAGCAGTGAGATTGCTGAGAGTAACTGTTCTGGCGCGCCGAGTATATGCAGTAACACATTATGTAGATGAGCCAGCAGATGCGTAACTGTCTCATCAGCAATGCGAGCGTGATCATAGAGTAAGTGAAGCGTCAGGTGCAAGCCAGGAGCGACCAGAAGATTGAGTGGATAATTGCCCTGCTCTGCGAAACGTACATCACTGATTTCCAGCTTATGCCATCGTTCTTGCATAGAACGTGCAACCGGGTAATTTTCAAATACCACGAGACTTTCGAAGAGAGGCTGACCACCTGGCACAGAACTCCATTCCTGAATTTTCGCCAGGTGCGTATATTCATACTGTCGTATGTTTACAACGCGCTTTTGTAATTCAGTGAGCCAGTGCAACAAGGGAGTATTTCCAGCAACCTGTACACGCAGTGGGAGTGTATTGATGAAGAGACCAATCATACTTTCGGCACCCTTCAAGGTAGGAGGGCGTCCAGAGGTAGTTATGCCAAAGAGAATATCCGTTTCCCGACTGTAGCGACTGAGTACCACTGCCCAGGCTCCTTGAACAATGGTGCTCAACGTCAGATGGTGGCGCTGTGCGAATTCTTGTAATGCCGTGGAGGTCGCGGAAGAAAGATGAAAAGTTTGCTCGCCTGGTATATACGTCTGTGAGGTAAATGGTAGTAGAGGTAAAGACGTTGGTGTATCAAAATCGGCCAGCTCTGCGCGCCAGAAGGCTTCTGATTGTTTTCTATCCTGTTGTTGCAACCAGTGGATATAGTCGCGATATGGGTACGGTACTGGCAGGTTGGGATGGTGCCCGACGCAAAGAGCCTCGTAGCAGGCAAAGAGTTCGTTCGAGCAGAATTGCCCCCGACCAGCCATCCAGCAGAATATGATGAAAACTCCAGACCAGGCGATAAGCATGCTCAGACAGGTGAATAAGCGCGAGTCTCATCAGCGGAGGCTGTGAGAGAATAAAACCCTGTTTTCTGTCATGCTGCAGAAAGCTCTCCAATAATGTCTGTTGCTCGGCAGGCAGATAGTCACAGTAATCAAGCTCTAGCCACGGCAAGGCAAGTTGTTCATGAACCACCTGTAGTGGTTTATCTGCATTCGTGGTATGAACCGAGGTGCGCAGAACCGCATGTCGTGTAAGAATATGCTCCCAGGCTTGCTTAAAAAGAGTTCTATTGAGGTCTGCTTTTAGATCACAACTGAATTGCTCAACATAGAAGCCTTGCTCCGGCGCATAGAGTGTGTGAAAGAGCATGCCCTGTTGCATCGGAGAAAGAGGGTAAATAGCCTCAATATTTTTATTACTCATCGCCAAATCACTCCCCGACTGTATCAAGTCCGGCAATAAACGTATCAAGCTCTTCCTGGCTAAGATCGGCCTCTGGAAAATCGGAAGAGCTATAACTGATGACAGCTTCTGCCTGACAATGGTCAATCAATATGCGCAACGCCTGCAAATACTTACTTACCAGTTGTGCGATAGTGGCTTTAGCATGGATGGCTTTACTGTACGTCCAATGGACATGCAATTGTGCTTCTGCAATCAAACAGTTGATCTCTATTGTGTGTGTGCGTTTGTTTTTTGCGCTACGTTCGTATCTGATGCTATCTGGTATCTCGTGCAATAATGCAATTTCCTGTGTATATGTTTCAAATCGGCCTAGATAGTTAAAATTAAGCATTGGCTCTGGTGCTGTCTCATAGGCATCTGCGATGGTCTGATCGGCAACCAGATAGCGTAGGAGCCCATAGCCGATGCCTCGGTTTGGTATCTGACGCAACTGCTCTTTCACTCTGCGCACATCCTCGACTGGTCCTTGCTGGGGGGATAAACGTAAAAGGACAGGGAAGAGAGCGGTGAACCAGCCTATTGTGCGTGACAGGTCCACATCGTGAAAAAGTGGTTCGCGTCCATGATTTTCCAACGCAATGAATACCTCATTTCTGCCGGTCCAGTCACACCACACCTGTGTTAATGCGCAGAGCAGGATCTCGTGCGTTCGGGCATGATAGACCTGTGGAAGTTGCCGCAGCAACGCCTCTGTCTCCTGAACTGACAACGTACCTGAAATAGTATGTGTTATCTGCTCAGTATTTTTCCCTGCTGGGAAAGTGATCTCTCCAGCCTCAATGGCCTTTGCTCCCTGTATGACCTGCTGCCAATACAAGTGTTCCTGGAGCAATTCGCCTGATTGTGCATACGCGTGCAGCCGCTCGGCCCAATGTTTGTATGAAGTTGTTTTCGAGGGAAACTGTATCGGAGAACCCTCCAACACCTGCGAGCAGACGGTCTGGAGATCCTCCATGAGGATGCGTGACGATACCCCATCAATGATCAGGTGGTGAAAAATGAGCAGCAGCCTCTTTTGCAAGTCGCCTGTTTCAAAAAGTACAGCACGTAACAAAGGGGCGCGATCTAAATCGAGGCTGTGTTGCCAGTGCATCATCATTTCATCCAATACGACACTCTGGTCCGCTTCACTTAAATAAAAGTGGTCTTCAAGGTGGAATGGAACTTCGATTTCCGGCCCGGCTATGACCTGTTGCCAACCAGTATGGTTGTGGGGAAAGAACACGCGCAATGCATCATGATGTTGAAGCAGAGCCTGTAAAGCCGTTTTGATCATGATCGCTGTGAGCGCTGGATGAACTTCAAGAAACAGAGACTGATTCCAATGCTGTGGCTCAGCAAAATTGTGCGCGAAGAACCAGCGCTGAATCGGCGTAAGAGGAAGGGTTCCACTGACATTTCCCTGTTCCGCGCGCACCTGCGAGGTTGTATTTATAACCTCCGCCAGTTGAGCAATGGTTGGTAAGTCAAAAAGCTGGCGATGAGAGAGAGTGAGGCCAGCATCGCTCGCTCGTGCAATCACTTGAAAACAAAGGATAGAATCTCCTCCCATCTCAAAAAAGTTGTCGTGGATTCCTACGCGTGCAAGATTGAGCACTCCAGACCAGATATGAGCCAGCGTTTCTTCTATGGTTGTACGAGGAGCAATATAGTTATTATCGCTACCCTCGACTTCTTGAGGCAAAGAAAGCGCTCGATAATCGATTTTGCCGTTGGGAGTGAGGGGAAAAGCCTCCAGCATCATGACCCGCGCTGGGACCATATAGGCAGGTAAGCGCTGTTGCACAAAGCGGCGCACCTGCGATCCGTTCAAGTCCTGCTGCGCACCTGCGATCACGTAGGAAACGACTTGTAGTCCACCGCTCGCCGCTCCCTCTACCCGTACGACCACATCCTGAATGCCAGGATGGCTCCGCAGCACGGCAGCGATCTCTCCCAGTTCGATGCGTAAGCCATGCAGCTTGATCTGCTGATCCCGGCGTCCCACAAACGCCAGTTGCCCATCCTCTCGCCGGCACACCAGATCTCCGGTGCGATAGAGGCGCGCTCCTGCCTGCTGACTAAACGGGTCGGGGACAAAACACTCAGCGGTTAACCTCGGCTGGCCCCAATAGCCCCGTGCCAGTGCTGGTCCCCCTACATACAATTCCCCACAGACTCCCAATGGCGCTGGCTCCATGTTGCTATCAAGCACATAGCAGCGTAAGTTGCGCAAAGGATAGCCAATGGGGGGAGAACTTCCTTCGGTTCTCCGATCCACAGGAGTCAGGCACCAGGCAGCAGAGGCACAGACGGTGGTCTCGGTGGGACCATACGCATTGCAGAAGCGGCGTCCCTCACTCCAGCGGGCGACCAGTTCCCATGCACAGGCTTCGCCTGCCGTGATCACCAGGCGCAAGAGCGGCAGAGGCATCCCGGCGAGAGATGCCAGGATCGAAGGAGGCAGCGTGACCACACTGATGCGCTGCTGAACCAGCAAGGTACCGAGCGCAGGACCAGCCAGCAGGGCCGAGGCAGATGGGAAGACCAGGCAGGCTCCGGCTCCCCAGGCAAGGGCCAACTCCCAGACGGAGGCATCAAAGCTCAAGGAGGCAAATTGCAGAATGCGCTCCTCAGACCCCAGGGAGAAGAAGTGGCGTTGTGCCTCGACCAGATTGCGCAGTCCCTGATGCGTAATCATGGTTCCCTTAGGCAGGCCGGTAGATCCGGAGGTATAGATGAGATAGGCCAGGTGTAGAGGCTGCACCGTGCTGACTGGCGGCCAGGAGGGCTGTTCATCGAAGGCCAGCTGGTCGAGGCAGAGGACAGTAGGAAGGGATGCGGGCAGCGACGAGAGTAACGAGGAGTGGGTGAGCAGGAGTGAGGCCGCCGCATCCTGGAGCAGAAAGCTTAGACGCTGAGGTGGCAAAGCACTATCCAGAGGCAGATAGGCTGCACCGGCTTTCCAGATGGCCAGGAGCGCCAGGGGCAGTTCCAGGCCACGGGGCAGGCAGAGAGCGATGATCGTGTCGGGACCCACGCCTTGTTGGCGCAAGAGATGCGCGAGCTGGTTGGAGCGCGTATCCAGTTGCTGATAGGTCAGCATGTGCCGGTCCTGCTGCACGGCAGGCGCATGGGGAGTGAGAGCGGCCTGCGCTGAGAAGAGCTGATGGAAACAGGATGGATCTGGAACATCACCCTGCGTGCGATTCCATGCGTTCAGTACTTGTGTCCGTTCCCCAGATGCAAACATGGGCAGTGCTTTGACTGATTGCGCCATATTCACGGCCATTCCCTCTAGAAGCGCTTGATAGTGGGAGAGAAGACGTTTGATATCTCCACCGTTAAAGCGTGCTTGATCATAGCTAATACGCACCCACCAGGTATCTCCTGGAACAATGATAAGCGTAAGTGGAGAGCCCGCCCGTTCACTAATGCGCATATGTTCAACGCGGAGATCACTGTCTTCACTTTCATACGCAGCGTTGCCCATTGCATAGTTCTCAAAGACCAGCAAGCTCTCGAAGAGTGGGAGAGGACGTGGCACCTTGCTCCATCTCTGTACTTGAACCAATGGGCTATACTCATATTGTCTTCCCTCGATTTGATGTACCTGTAGCTCTTGTAACCAGCTCACGATAGGCATATCAGGAGCAATGTGTATGCGCGCTGGTAGGGTATTGATGAAAAGTCCAACCATTTCTTCTGTATGCGCTACTGTTGCAGTGCGTCCAGAAACAACTGTGCCAAACACAATATCTACTTCACCGCTGTAGCGGCTGAGTAGCATAGCCCATGCACCTTGTGCCAGCGTATTAAGAGTGAGATGGCTGGTACGGGCCGTGGCCTCTAGTTTATTCACAGCCTCCCATGTTAGCCAGATTTCCTGTTCTTCATAGCGAGCATCCCTGGTCTGGGATTGCGCGAGAGGATGATCGTAAGGTAAAGGTGTAGGAGCACTGAAACCTGCCAATTCTTTGCGCCAGAACGCCTCTGCACTCTCCATATTCTGTTGCTGTAGCCAGAGCAGATACTCTTTGTAGGAGAGAGAAAGCGATGGGGAGAATGGCTCTCCCCGCTGATAGGCTCTGTAACGACTAAAAACAGCCTGTAAAACGAGCCCGACACTCCATCCATCTAAGAGGAGATGATGGTAACTCCAGATAAAGTGATAGCGTACCTCGTCCAGGCGTATCAGGCACATACGTATCAGAGGCGCTCTGGTCAGATCAAAACCGTGTGCGCAATCATCTTGCTGAAAGCGTTGAAAGCGTTTTTGCTGCACCGTCTCAGAAAGATCCCTCCAATCCAGCTCGGACCATTGAAGCGCTACCTGTTGACAGACAACCTGTATCGGCTCCTCCAATTCTTCCCATACAAAGAAGACACGCAAGATAGGATGTTGCATGATTACATCCTGCCATGCTTGCTTAAAGGCAGTCAGGGAGAGATGACCATGCAGAACACAGGTATATTGTTCAAAGTAGAGCGCTGATTCAGGGGCATACAGCGCCTGGAAAAGCATCCCCTGTTGCATGGGAGAGAGCGGATAGACATCTTCAACATTCTCTAGTTCCATAGACGGCTCCTTACCGTGCAGCTATCATCGCACTTTCTAGTGTTACCCCATCATGTTCGAGTTACGAGAATTGAACGTGCTTTTCAAGATAGCGCTTACCGTCTTCGCCTGTGATAAAATCCCGCACACCCGCAATCTGCTGCGCTAGAGGGACGTTATCCTTGTACAACGGCACAATAGCAGATAACTCCTGGTGGAGCTGCTGGATGGGTTCGCTGAACTTCTCCTGCCCAACAAAGTGTGAAGCCTGATTGCAAGCAGCAAGCAGTACAGAGAGAATGAGCGTAACATTCTCGCTTAGTTGCAGTGACTTGCGAGCAGCATTCAAGCCCATACTGACAACATCCTGGTTTGCCCCGTTGGAAGGGATCGACTTCACAGAAGAGGGAGCGGCCAGGTCCAGGTTCTCAGAAGCGATGCTTGTGGCCAGGTACTGGCCTCCCTCGAAACCAGAGTAGAGTCCGGCCTGTGCGTGAGCAAGGAAAGCAGGCAGATTATTGTTCAAGTGAGGATCTACCAGACGATTCAACTGCCGTTCAGCCAGGACACCAATCTCTGTGAGGGCAATATTGAGGAAATCAGAGTACATAGCGACATACTGGCCGTGGAAGTTACCGCCGTGGAACAGCTCTTCCGGTGTTTCAAAGATGAGTGGATTGTCATTACATGAGTTGATTTCCTCCTCGAAGACTTTCTGGCAGGTATGCAGTGTATCATAGACTGGGCCAAGAATTTGCGGCGTACAGCGTAGAGAGTAGGCATCCTGGAGATAGATCTTGGCATCGACAACTTGCTCCGAGCTCATTGTTTCCTCTGTGATGGCTTGCATGATATCGCTATGCTCACGCGTTAGTTTGCTACCTGCGAGCAATTGACGCAAGTAACGGGCAATTTCAACTTGACCCAGGTGATTTTTGAGGGCATGGCCGCGCTCATCGAAGGGACGAGTAGAACCTTCCAGGCATTGGATAAGATCAGCAGTTCCCACAATAGCAAAGCGGAGCAGGTTGTAGGCTCTGACAAGCGCAATACTGGCCGTTCCAGTCATGGCGGATGTGCCGTTTACCAGCGTAAGAGCCTCCTTGTAGCCAAGCTGCACCGGTTCCAGACCTTCTTCTTTCAGTACTGCGGCTGAGGGGCGTACCTCACCATTCTGACGGACATAGCCATCACCAATTAAAGGAAGCGCCATATGTGACAAGGGGGCAAGATCACCACTCGCTCCAAGTGAGCCTTGTTGATAAATCACTGGATGTATCTGATAATTCAAGAAGTGTTGTAGAATAGTAAGGGCATGTGTGCTGATACCAGAATAACCCTTCATAAAGTAATTCAACCTGACCGTCATAATTGCACGCACGATATCATCAGGGAAGGGAGCACCACCACCTGCAGCATGGCTGCGCAACAGGTTGGTCTGCAATTCACTCTTGTACTGAGCCGGAATAATAACGTGCGTTAATTCACCGAAACCGGTATTGACCCCGTAAATAGGATACTGGGCCTCTCCCCATTGCTGTACGCGATAACATGTCTGCTGCACTTTTTCGATCTGTTCAGCAGAGAGTTCAACCTGTTCTTTCATAATTGCTACACTGTAGACATCATATACAGAAAGATGATCACCAGTGATTTTCATAGTTGCTATCCTTTTTGCTCGCCCCTGTAAGCATTACAATAATCAATTAACAACGTAAGTTCCTCCGCCTGATCGGAATGCCGTCAGCGTTTCCTGTTCTTTTCCAGGAAGGCTGAAAGTTTCTGCAAGGTCTGCTCGCTCACTCCACTAAGAGGAGGCGTTACGATATCTTGTGCTGGATGGTTTCCAGCCTGCGGTATGTGCTTGCTCTCTGCTGGGCCAGATGGCTGCGGCTGTTCCTCAACAACTACCTCGGCTAATGTCTCGATAGTCTGATACTGGAACATATGTTGGACTGTAAAGAGGAGTCCCGCACTCGCTGCGGTAGTAACAATGTGTGTACATAGGATAGAATCACCTCCTAATTCAAAGAAGTTATCTTCCACACCAACCTGTGGAAGATTGAGTGTCTGTGCCCAAATGGCAACTAATAGCTGCTCGCGCCGATTACGTGCAGCAGTTATTGGGCGTTGTTGTTCAGGTTGAACTGGTTTCATTGCCAGGAGCACTTTGTGGTCGATTTTGCCATTCAGGGTGAGAGGTAGCTGTGGTAAAGGCACAAACCCTGTCGGCACCATATAGGAGGGTAAGCTCTTCCCCAAGGCTTGCCGCCACAACCTCACTTGCTTCTCCTCCAACCTTTCCACTCCCACCACATATGCTAGCAACCTTTCCTGCTGCACTTGTACTATCGCTGTAGCCACGCCTGGCAATCGGCTCAATTGTGCCTCGATTTCCCCTAACTCAATGCGATGCCCGTGCAACTTCACCTGTCCATCCCTCCTCCCCACATACATTAACTGCCCATCGGCTCGCCAGTACCCCAGGTCTCCCGTGCAGTAGAGGCGCGAACCAGCTTGCTTACTAAAAGGATCGGGTATAAAGCGCTCAGCCGTAAGCCGGGGCTGATGGAGATACCCCCGTGCCACCCCCTTTCCCCCTAAAAAGATCTCTCCAATCACCCCGACCGGAACTGGCTGCAAGCTGGTTGCAAGCACGTAGCAGTAGGTATTGGCAAGCGGGCGCCCCAGCGGGATAGAGCCTGCCGGATCGGTGGGTACAAGCGCATGGGCAGTAGCCCAGATGGTGGCTTCGGTTGGACCATACAGGTTCCATAGGCAATGGGCACGCTGTTGCAGCGGCTCGCGCAGATCGAGAGGAAAGGTTTCCCCTCCACACAGCACCTGCAAGGAGGAAGCTTCATTGCTCCAGCTCGCTTCTAGCAGGAGACGCCATGCGATAGGGGTAGCTTGCATAATGCTGGCCTGACTGTATTCTAAAAGGGCAAGTAAGCGTGAACCATCGGCTAGTACCTCCTCGGGAGCCAGGATGATGCTGGCACCAATTGTCAGAGGAAGAAAGAGTTCGAGGGCAGCGATATCAAAAGAGAGAGTGGTCACCGCCAACCAGCGCTCCTCCGAGGAAAGTTGGAGCTGGGCTTGCATCGCCTGCAAGAAAGAGTATAGCGCCCCGTGACTGATCTGTACTCCCTTGGGCTGCCCTGTGGAACCGGAGGTGTAGAGCACATAGGCCAGCTCCTCCCCACAGATCCGACTGTTGGGCATAGTATCTGGAGCAGTAGCCAACTGGGGGAAGAGCGTCTCCAGATAAAGCACTGGTACATTACTTCTTGGTAAACGCTCTCGCAATGCCTGGTTCGTGAGAATCAGGCTAACCTGAGCATCATTGAGCATAAAGGAGAGCCGTTCGGCAGGATAGAGCACATCCAGCGGAACATAGGCGCCACCAGCTTTGAGCACTGCTAGCAAGACGACCAGCAGGTCCAGAGAGCGATCTAACAGGAGGGCAACGCGTTGCTCGGGGCCGATGCCATGCTCTTGCAGGACGTACGCCAACTGGTTCGACCGTTGTTCCAGGGCAAGATAGGAGAGTTGTTGCTCCCGAAAGGAGACTGCAATAGCATGTGGTGTCTGTTGTGCCTGATAAGAAAACTGCTGATGGAAACACTGATAGGGCGCAGAGGATACAGCCGTGTGCGTATCCTCAAACACTGTCTGCCATTCAGCAGGCGTGAGCAATGGAAGTTGAGAAATAGGCAGATCAGGAGTAGCGATGATCCCTTCCAGTAGAACCTGGAAATGAGCACAGAGCCGCTGGATGGTCGCCTCTGTGAACAGCTCTGTCTTGTACTCAAAGAAGCCGCTCAGCCCATCTGCAGTTTCAACCAGCTCAAGTGTCAGATCTAAACGCGATATAGCGTTTTTTACCTCTAAGGGAGTTATACGCAGTTGGGTAGACTTGACAGTCTCTCCCGGTGCATTATGCAATGTAAACATGACCTGAAATAATGGATTACGATCTGGATCACGTTTTAGCTGTAAGGTATTCACAAGTAGTCCGAATGGGAGATCCTGGTGAGCATGAGCCTCCAGCACAACCTTCTTTACGCGGCTCAATAATGCACGGAAGCCTGGATTCCCGGATAAATCGGTACGCAGTACGAGCATATTGACGAAGAGTCCCATAAGCTGTTCTAGCTCATATTGAGGGCGATTGGCTGTCGGTGATCCAATGACAATATCTTCTTGCATGGTGTAGCGATACAGTAGCACCTTGAAGGCCGCTAACAGCGTCATAAAGAGCGTCACCTGTTCTTGCCGACTTATCCTATGAAGGCTCTCTAGAAGGGCTTGAGAAAGTGTAAATGTATGAGATGCACCCTGGAATGTTTGCGCTGTTGGCCTTAGTTGGTCAGTGGGCAACTCCAGCAGACCTGGTATTCCTTCAAGCTGTCGTTTCCAATAGGTGAGCAAGTTCTCCAATGTCTCTCCTTGTAGTTGCTCCTTTTGCCAGAGTGTGAAATCGGCATACTGAAGCGGTAATGCTGGCAGAGAAAAAGGTTTTCCTGCACAGTATTCTTCGTAGTTAATCAGGAGTTCATTGAGGAAGAGAGTCGATGACCAGGCATCGAATATGATATGGTGTGTGGTCGCTAAAAAAACATAGGTATCCGAACTCAGCCGCAAGAGCGCCGTGCGTAAAAGAGGACCCGTAGATAAATGAAACACTTTTTGGATGTCCTGATCAGCAAGGTGACGAACCTGTATTTCACGTTCGTCTTCTGGCAGGTCACTAATATCTACGATAGGCAGTATCCATTGCATGCTTGTATGCGCTGGAGAGATCACTTGAACCGGTTCTCCCGCAACCGTTGAAAAAGTGGTACGGAGTATCTCATGGCGACGTACCATCTGAGTGATACTCATTGCCAACGCTTTGACGTTGAGCTGACCATATATCCTTATGCCGAGCGGAATATTGTAGAACGGGCTGCCCGCTGACCATTGATCAAGAAACCATAACTGTTGCTGAGCAAAAGATGTAGGAAAGATATAGACTTCGTTTTGCATTGCATGCTCCTTACCGTTCTCTACTCTGGTTTTCTTTTCCAATAACGCCATCAAGGTGCAGATCTTCTTGAGTAGAGAGCATCACACGATGCTTGTCCCTGGAGACGGGTTTTATGCTCTGGTCTGTGCTTTTCTCTCCTGTACTCAGAGTTGTCGTAATCATTGCGGCCAGCCTCGCAATTGTGGGATGCTCGAAGAGAGCGGTGAGACCCAAATCTATGGTGAAAGCTTTTTGCAGACGTGTGATGACTTGCAGGGCAATGACTGAATGTCCCCCCAGCTCAAAAAAGTTATCCTGCATACCGATTGGCTCTATACCCAATGCGCCTTGCCATATATCGGCAACACGCTGTTCTATAGCGGTATGTGGAGCTATATACGTAGTGGTGAGTTGAGAGCGTGCAAAAACATTTGTGGTGACTTGAGCCTCTTCCACAACTTCTGCATGGTTGGCAGGATGCATCCACTTGGCATCGTTCTGTGGGAGAAGGAAATGTCGTGCGGAGACAATAATCTGAGCCTGTTTGCTTTCCAGAATATGGCTAAATATGTCCCTACCCTCCTCTGGGGTAATACCACCCTGGTCTTCTTGCGCTAACAGTGCTTTTTGTGGCATTGTTGTACGCGCCATGCCTGTTTGTTGCCAGCGATCCCAATTGATAGCCATGGTAGCGCTGCCGTTGCTAGAGGTGTTGTAGTGAGCAAAAGCATCGAGGAAGGCATTTGCAGCACAATAGTCCACCATGCCAGGCTCGCCCAACAATGAACTGATAGAAGAACAGAGTATAAAGAAGTCCAACTCATTCTCGTGCAAAACAGAAGCCAGTACCTGAGTACCTCTTACCTTGGGAGAGAGAACCTTTGCAGCCTCGGCAGGTGTACGCAATTGTATGATTCCTCCACCTGCGATCCCCGCTGCGTGAATGACCCCATTGATCTTGCCCATATATTCCTGAGCCTGAGCTATTACCACCTGCATCTGTTGCTGATTGGTGACATCAGCTCTCACCACCAGCAATTCTGCATGCAATTGCTCCAGTGCCAGCAACTGACGAATTTTGTCAGCAATATCATCCTCGTGAGTTGCCAGCCACTGCTCCCACTCAGCGCGTTGCGGAAAAAAAGATCTGCCAAGGAAGATCAATTTTACTCTGGCTTTTTGCGCCAGACAGGTGGCCAGTTCAAGGCCGATTCCTCCCAGGCCACCTGTTATCAAGTAGACTCCGTCTTCCTGCACTGATGCGTGTTTTTCCTGCACGGCATCTAGAGCAAGAGGTTCGAACGTTTGTGTCAGGCGATGTATGCCCCTATAAGCAATGATTGTCTCTAGCGGTGGTGCAATAATTTCCTGCACCAGTTGAGAGATGAGTCGTTGCTTCTGTTTTGTTCCAGCGACAGGAAGAGAGATATCGATGCTGCGGCAGAAAATATTAGCATACTCTTGCGGAATGGTCCTACATGGTCCCAGGACAGTTGCTTTCGCCGGACAAAGGGACTCTTCCCCGGTCACATCTTGCATACCATTTGAGATGACATCAAGATAAATCGGTCTGGTAACAGGGCGTTTTCCTATAGCTTGTGCGAGAAAGAGCAAACTGTAGAAACCTAGGTCCTGGAGTTGTTGAAGCCTTTCTGCATCTAATGCGGCCTCTTTGTCGTGCGTAAGCAGCCAGAAATGCAATATTCTTGTAGGAATAATATGACGAGCATTGATATCTTGAAGGAGCGCATCATAGTCATCACTGCTTTGGGGATTAATAGTATAGGTTCTGTCATCTATCCTCGCGAACTGCTTCCCTGCCAGGATGGTGAGAACTGCCTGTTGTTGTGCTTCCAGGTACCGGGCTATCTGGGTTCCTAAATCGTGCTCACCTGCAAAAAGAAGACTCCATGTTGCTTGCCTCTCTTCTCTTGCTCTTGATACAGACAGCGGTGAGCGTCTCCACGAGGGAAGCAAACACCAATCTGTCATGTCTAATCTTTCATGGGATACTATTTCTGTTGTATGCCTATCATTTGCGTCTGCGTCCGGTTCAATCCAGTATCTTTGATGCTCAAATGGATAGGTGGGAAGTGGGATGCGTCTTCTGCGTTCATGGCTGTAGAGTTGTTCCCAGGCAACGACTACTCCTGCTTGCCAGAGCCTTCCTAGCGTGGTGAGTAAAAGGCTCTGGTCAGATTGTGTTTCATAGATGCCCTTCAGCGTAGGCACTATCGAACGATCCACCTTTTGTTTTGCAGAGGAATATTCTTGCAAGAAGTGACTCAATGTATGTCCAGGTCCTACCTCCACAAACAGGGACTCTGTATTTTTTAGCAGCTCTTCTATGCCCTCTGCAAAGCGCACAGTCTGGCGCAGGTGTCTGCCCCAATAGGCGGGATCAGTTGCTTCGTGCGCTCCAATCCAGGTGCCAGAAAGATTAGATATATAAGGAATTTTGGGAGCTTTTAGCGGAATGCCGCGCACTTTTTCTACAAATGGAGCGATAATCGTATCCATCATATGAGAATGAAATGCATGGGAGGCATACAGACGGTGACAGGTTATCCCTTGTTGAACAAGCTGAGCTTCTAACGTGCTTGCGTCCTCAGCGGAGCCAGAGATCACACTGGAAGAAGGGCTATTGAGCGCTGCCAGAGACAATTCATTCCCTAGCCAGGGAGCTAATTCTGTAGCGGAGAGATGGACCGCGAGCATTAACCCGGTGGGTTGTTGCTGCATTAATTGGCCTCTGATAGCTACCAGGGCTAGAGCGTCTTCGAAAGAGAAGACGCCTGCCAGACAGGCGGCCACATATTCACCAATACTATGTCCAATCATCGCTTGTGGTCGTACTCCCCAGTACAGAAGCAATCTGGCAAGAGCATACTCGATGACAAAAAGGACAGGCTGTGTAATGCTGGTCTGCATCAATTGGCGCGTTGCTTCTGCGCCGTTTTCTTCTGTGGCATAGAGAATGCTGCGTATATCAAAGCCAAGCTGAGACTTGAGGATTTTGGCGCTAAGGTCAACTTGGTCACGAAATACAGGCTCATGTAAATAGAGATCACGCGCCATATTATGATACTGACTGCCCTGTCCTGGAAAGAGAAAGACCACAGAGGGGGTATGATTTGTCTGTACAACCGTGGAGATATGTCTCGCGTCCCATGTTTCTAGCTTTGTGATGGCAGCATCGAGTTGCTGGCAGGTGAAAAACTGACGGTGGTCGAAGCTCTTCCTGCCAAGTTGTAGGGTATAGGCCACATCGGCAAGATGAAGATCAGGGTGTTGCCGCAGATGCTGTGCGAGTTTGGCTACAGCCTGTGGTAACGTAGCTTTACTCCTGGTTGAAAGTGTCAATAGATGCCAGGAGCGTGATGCATCAGAAGGTTCAGCCGGCGGAGCTTCTTCAAGCAGAACATGAGCATTTGTGCCGCCCAGACCAAAGGAACTCACGCCTGCACGACGCGGTTGACCAGCAGTTTCCCAATGAGAAAGCGTCGTGTTCACGTAAAATGGGCTGTTCTCGAAATCTATCTTTGGATTAGCTTGCTCAAAATGCAGGCTCGGGGGGATAAGCTGGTTTTTGAGTGCCAGGATAGTCTTGATCAGACCTGCTATACCTGCTGCTGTATCGAGATGACCGATATTTGTCTTCACGGAACCGAGAGCGCAGAAAGCATTTTTTTGAGTTTCTAAACGAAATGCTTGCGTAAGAGCGGCGATTTCGATAGGATCACCTAGGGGCGTGCCGGTGCCGTGTGCCTCCACATACGTCACCGTTTCCGGCGCAAATCCGGCCATCGCCAGTGCCTCTACAATGACTTCCGCCTGACCGTCGACACTGGGTGCAGTATAGCCGATTTTCACTGATCCATCGTTATTGATTGCTGAGCCTCTAATCACGGCGTGGATGGTGTCGCGGTCGTTTATCGCATCTTCCAGGCGTTTCAAAACCACGATCCCTACTCCATCTCCACTAATAGTGCCCTGTGCGGCAGCATCGAAGGCTCGACAGTGACCATCTGGCGCTACAATACTCCCCTCCTGGTACAGGTAGCCAATCTTTTGCGGGATGTTGATAGCAACGCCACCAGCCAGCGCGGTATCGCAATCCCCATTGAGAAGGCTCTGACAGGCCATGTGCACAGCAACCAGTGAGGTCGAACAGGCAGTTTGCACTGCGATACTAGGACCACGCAGGTTGAGTTTGTAGGAAGTACGGGTCGTCAGAAAATCTTTATCGTTGCTGATGACGATCTGAAAGGAATTGACGGTCTGTTGAATGGCGCGATTAGCGAGAATGTTGTTCAATAAATAACTGCCCAGGCTAGCACCTGCGTACACGCCGATACGTCCAGGGTAAGTATCTGTGCAGTAACTGGCGTGTTCAAGTGCCTCCCAGGCGCATTCGAGAAACACTCGCTGCTGGGGATCTAAGATTTCAGCCTCGCGTGGCGTTATGCCAAAGAAGGCAGCATCGAACAAATCAGCGTCTTCTAGCACTGCCCTGGCTCTGACATATGCAGGTGAAGTGAGCAGTTCTTTGTCAACGCCAGCGGCAATGAGTTCCTGGTCCGTAAAGAAGGAGACAGAATTCGCTGCCGTTGCAGAGATTTTGCCAGAACTCGTCGATATTTCTGGCTCCTGGGAAACGCCCTGCCATGCCAATAATTGCCACGGCATCAGCTGCTAGCTCGTTTGTGTTCATCTCTCTTCTCCTGCGGTGCGCATGTGGCGCTCCTGTTGCCTGGCAAGTCTCTGATGGCGGCGCTTTTTGTAGATCTCAGTGCGTTCAGTACTCTGCCGCAAATCGATGCCTGCTTGTTCATGTTGCGCGATGTAATCAGCTAACAGGTGAATAGTTGGATAGCGAAAGAGATCAATCATTGAGAGGTTACTATCTGGTAGGAGGGATAACAGGCGGCTGTATACCTTTGCCAGGAGGAGTGAATGGCCTCCCAGGTCAAAGAAATTGTCGTGGCTGCTTACGTTCTCTTTATGCAATACCTCGTGCCAGATAGAGGCTATGGTCCGCTCAAGGTCATTTTGTGGCGCTATGTACTCCGTCGCCTGTGTTCGCAGGTTTTCTGTCGGCTCAGGCAATTTGCGCCGATCTATCTTGCCATTGGCGGTCAGAGGCAGGTGCGATAGCGGCGCAAACACCGCTGGCACCATGTAGTCTGGCAAGCGTTCTTGTAATGCCTTCCGCCATTGCTGTACCTGTCCTTCCTCCTTTGCTTTCTCCGCCACTACATATGCCACCAGGAGTCCCACACCTGGGCCTACCTCCTGCACCTGTACCACTGCGGCCCTCACCCCCGCTTGAGCGCAAAGTACCGCTTCAATCTCTCCCAGTTCGATCCGGTGCCCATGCAGCTTCACCTGTCCATCTACTCTCCCCATATACTCTAAAACCCCATTCGTACGCCAGTGCCCCAGATCTCCACTGCGATAGAGTCGTGCTCCTGGATGTGTGCTGAATGGATCGGGGATGAAGTGCTCTGCTGTCAACGCCGGGCGTCGTACATATCCTCGTGCTACGCCCTCACCTCCCAGGTAGATCTCCCCGATTACCCCTACTGGCACGGGTTGCCATGCTGCATTGAGCACATAGCAACGGGTATTGGCTAAGGGATGCCCCAACGGAATGTGGCCTGTACGTTCCTGTTTGGAGAGATCATGAGCGGTGGCCCAGATCGTTGCCTCGGTGGGACCATACACGTTCCAGAGCCGCCGTCCACGCTCTTGCAGTGGTTGGAGCAGGTCGGAGGGAAAGGCTTCACCTCCGCACACTATCTGCAACGACGTGGGTTGCCCACTCCAGCCCGCATCCAACAAGAGCCGCCAGGTGATGGGGGTGGCCTGCATGACGGTGATCTGACATTCATGGAGCAGACGTGCCAGGCCAGGACCATCAGCTAATATCTCCTGGGAAGCCAATACGAGTTCCGCCCCACAGCACAGGGGCAGCAAGAGTTCGAGCGCAGCGATATCGAAGGAGAGCGTAGTGACAGCCAACCAGCGATCCTGGCTACTAATCTGCAAGCAGGATTGCATGGCATGCAGGAAGGTTGTCAGCGCGTTCAAGGAGATCTCTACCCCTTTGGGCTGACCGGTAGAGCCGGAGGTGTAGATGACATACGCCAGCGGATCTGGCTCATGCAAGTGAGGAGGTGGCGTTTTGGGAAAAGCATGCAGCGAGTCTGCTTCCTGGTCCAGGCAGACAATGGGAATAGCCTGGGCCGCGAGCGTGGGCTGGATAAAGGGGAGTAGGGACGAATGGGTTAGTAGTAGCGAGACACCCGCATCGGCAAGCATGAAGTTCAGACGCTGAGCCGGGAAAGCGGGATCGAGTGGTAGGTAAGCAGCACCAGCCTTGAGACAGGCAAGCAGGGCGATAGGCAGATCCAGCGAGCGCGGCAGGCAGACGCCAATAATGGCATGAGGCGAGAGCAAGCGGGAACGCAGAAAATGGGCCAGGACATTGGCGCGAGAATGCAACTGGCAAAAGGAGAGGGTCTGCTGACCGCAGAGAAGAGCTGGAGCCTCCGGCGTGTGGTGTGCCGGTTGCTCTAGCCACGCGAGCAGATCGAGAGTGGACGCTAAGCTATGCGAGGGCTGGTTCCAGCCGTGGATGATCTGCTGGTACTCCTGGGCACTGAGCAACGAGAACTGGTTGAGTTGTCGCTCTGGCTGCGCGACTGCCTGCTCTAGGAGCGTCTGAAAATGTGCCTGCATGCGTCTTATCGTTGTATTGTCAAATATATCAGTATTATATTCAAAGGTTGCCTGAAGACCGTCATTGGTGTCGGCCATCATCAACGTGAGATCGAACCTGGCGGTAATATGCTGACTATCTAGTGGTGTGAGGGTAAGATCAGCCAGGTGTGGATCGATGCTCACCGCATTTTGTAGGACAAACATGACCTGGAAGAGTGGCGAACGATCCAGGTGCCGACCGGGAGCCAGTTCCTCGACCAGTTTCTCAAAAGGCACATCCTGGTGGGTATATGCTCCCAGTGTGACTTCGCGTACCAACGCCAATAATTGGCGAAAACTAGGATTACCCGCCAGCCTCACACGGAGCGCCAGCGTATTGACGAAAAAGCCAATCAATCCCTCAACTTCGGTATGTCTGCGGTTAGCAATCGGCGTACCGATGACAAGATCATCCTGTCCACTGTAGTGTGCCAACAACAAAGCAAATGCGGCTAACAGCAGCATAAAGAGAGTTGTGCCTTCTTTGCGACTCAGCACTTTGAGACGCTGCGTCAACTCCTGCGACAACCGGAAGGAAGTTTCGGCCCCGCGATGAGTCTGAAGATGCGGTCGCGTGTGATCAATAGGCAGTTCCAGGAGCGAAGGCGCATCAGTTAATTGGTGTCTCCAATAGGACAACTGCCGTTCTAGCGCCTCACCTTGCAGCCACTGGCGTTGCCAGAGGGTAAAATCTGCATATTGGATAGGGAGAGACTGCAAGTTTACGGGTTTATCATGTACATGATGAGCATAGAAGTGAGCCAGTTCCTGGAAGAAGATGCTCGTGGACCATGCGTCAGAAATAATATGATGCATACTTATAAGTAAAATGTGCTCATTGGTATGGCAACGTACTATTCTGGCACGCCAGAGGGGTTCTCGTGCCAGATCGAAAGGTTGTGTCTCTTCTTCTCTCATCTGGCTCTGTATTTCCTGTTCGCGTTCTGTTGCCGTGAGGTGGCTAATGTCCGTTATGGAGAGCGCCAGAGAACTCTGCTCCACGATTTGTTGCGTGGGTTGCCCATCGACAAGCACAAAGGATGTCCGTAATATCTCATGCCTGCGTACAATATCATGGAAACTCTTTTCAAGCGCGACAAGATCAAGTGCGCCATTGATACGTAGAAACAGAGGAAGCATGTAGAGCGTGGTTCCCGGCAGCAATTGATCTAAAAACCAGAGGCGTTGTTGTGCAAAAGAGGGCGGCAGGTACTCTACCTGTTGCCTGTGCACGATTGGGGAAGCCTGTACGTCTTGATCGCTAGCACGCTGTTGTTCCACCGAACAGGCGAGTCCTGCTACTGTTGGTGTTTCAAACAGGTTGCGTAGGGGTAGTTCTTGCTTGAAAAGATTGCGTATACGCGCTACGACCTGTGTCGCTAGCAGCGAATGGCCTCCCAGCGCAAAAAAGTTATCATACACTCCTATCTGAGGCAGATGGAGCAGTTCGGACCAGATATCCGCGATGATACTTTCATGCGGGGTACGTGGTGCGACGTAATACGTTTCCGTGTCCAGGTACTTCCAGTCGGGAGTTGGGAGCGCGTGTCGGTTAACCTTGCCACTGGCCGTAAGAGGAAGTTCCTCAAGGGTGATGATCAGTGCCGGGCACATGTAGTCTGGTAGATGCTGGCGCAGGTAGATCTGGATTGCGGAGGCAGGCGTGTGCAGTGTTGATTGAGCAGGCGTAATGTAAGCGACAAGTCTCTGCTCTCCTTGCTCGTCTGGATGAGCAATGACCGCGCAACTGCGTACTCCCTCGTATTGCTGTAAAACGGCCTCAATTTCTTCTAGCTCAACACGCATGCCACGAATTTTTACCTGCTGGTCACGTCTGCCAAAGAACTCAATGGTTCCGTCAGGGAGCCAGCGTCCCAAATCTCCGGTGCGGTAGACGCGCTCAGGGAAGGCGTTATGCAGTGGGTTTTGTAAAAATGCCTGCTGACCATCCTGTGAATGCTTAAAATAGCCATCCGAGATATAGTTGCCACGCACATAGATCTCGCCGATCACACCCAGTGGACACAATTGTTGAGTCTGGTCGAGGATAAAAACCTGGCTGCCAGCGATAGGGCGTCCAACCGGGATCGAGGATTGTCCTACCTGCACTTCCTTTACAGCACAACTCGTTGCCAGAATTACTTCTGTTGGGCCATAGAGATTATAGAGGGTGAGGTCATTCCCCAGATGCTGCAAGATGTTGGCAGCAAGGTCTACGGGAAGAACTTCTCCGGTGAGGATCAATGTTTCTAGATATGGGAAAGACCGCTGTTCAGGGGGCGCTTGCAGCAGATGCTGTAGCATATAGTGAAAGAAAGCAGGTACGGTCTGTAAAAAATGAATGCGTTGCTGTTGCAACCAGGAAACCATCGCTTCAGGATCGGTGGAGAGCGTCTTGTTCAGCAGAAAGAGGGTCGCGCCAGAACAGAGTGTGCTGAAGATTTCCGCCAATGCAGGATCAAATGTAATGGACGGCCATTGAGCAATACGGCTATCTGGCTGTATATGAAAGTATGTGCTGAACCAGCATATGAAACGGGCAAAATTACGATGTGACTGGATAATACCCTTTGGTTGTCCGGTAGAACCCGACGTGTAGGCGATATAGGCAGGTGCCAACGTTGATACAGATACGTTAAGATTCGTATCTGGATACGCTGCGCTCTGATCGCAAGTGATCACAGGAAACGCGATAGTCGGTTGGGTATGAGCATCGAGAAGGACGATTGTGGCCTGTTCACCAATGATAGCCGCAAGTTCAGGACGTGTGTAGAAACAGGACGCCTCAGTCAGAATACAGGGCGGAGCTGTCTCTACAAGTATCTGTTGCAAGCGCAAGGCAGGCGTCTGATCATCGAAGCAGACAAATGGGCAACCAGCTTTCAAGACGGCGAAGAGGGCAATAATCTGCGCAGGACCACGTCCGAGCATGATTGCTTGCGGTTGCCCAGGCTTTACACCCTGGGCAATAAGGAGTCGTGCCAGTTGATTGCTGCGCTGATTCAGTTCCTGATAGGTATGTGTTGCTCCCTCAAAGACAATAGCCGTTGCTTCTGGAATACTTGCCGCCTGTTCCTCAAAGAGGGTATGGACGCAACAATCAATTGCAGAGCCTTCTGGAACGTAATCCCACTGTTTCAGGAGCAGTGAGCATTCGCTCTGGCTTAATAGGGCCAGTTCCGCAATCTGGCATCTGGGATGGGCTACGATATCCTCCAGTAGCGTCTGGAAGTGTGCGGCCATGCGTGCGATAGTAGCCTGCTCAAACAGGGTTGTTTTGTAATTAAAACCGCCATGAAAACCCTGTTCGGAATCGATCAATGCCAGGGTGAGATCAAACATTGCCGTTGTGCCCACTCCCTCCATACGTAGTACCGTGAGATCGCGCATCTGTTCGGTGGCCTGGGGGGTATTTTGCAGAATGAACATTGCCTGGAAGAGTGGTGAGTGGCCGAGACTACGCGCAGGTGCCACTTCTTCGATGAGTTTTTCAAAGGGCATATCCTGAGCAATATAAGCGTCGAGGGTCATCTCACGCACGCGTGTGAGCAACTGGTGAAAATCAGGATTGCCTGAAAGATCGATGCGCAATGGCAAGGTGTTGACAAAGAAACCAATCAATCCCTCGATCTCAGTACGTGTACGATTGGCGATAGGAGTTCCAATAACCAGATCATCCTGACCGCTATAGCGTGCTAGCAGGACGGCAAATGCCGACAATAATAGCATGAAGATCGTTACGCCTTCCTGGCGGCTCAAGGCTCTGAGTTGCTCAGAGAGCGCCGGAGAGAGGGTTAAAGGGAAATCCGAGCCATCAAATGTTTGCGACGCTGGGCGCGGATGATCGGTTGGCAGCGTGAGGAGAGCCGGTACCCCGGCCAGTTGTGTTCGCCAGTAAGCCTGTTGTTGCGCCAGTACAGAACCTTGCAGCCATTCGTGTTGCCAGAGGGTAAAGTTAACATATTGTACAGGCAGGTCAGGAAGCGGAGAGGGTTGTCCTTGTATAGATGCGTTATACAAGCAGGCCAACTCGCGGAATACTATGCCCATAGACCAGCCATCAGAAATAATATGATGCATACTCAGGAGGAGGATATGTTCGGCCTCCTGCAGGTGGAGAAGCGTGGCTCGTACAAGTGGGCCCTCCGTCAGCTCAAAAGGGGCAGTTTCTTCTTGCAGTAAGAGGTCGTGTAGCGCAGCTTCTCGCTCAGTAGTACTGAGGCTGCTGAGATCGATGCGTGGCAGGGATATGATGAGCGACGAGAGTATAAACTGTACTGGTTGGTCATCTTTGGTGCCGAAAATGGTGCGCAAACTGCCATGACGGCGTATGATTTCGTTAAGGCTGTATTTTAAGGCGCTCTGTTGCAATGGGCCTTTGATATGTAAGACGCTGGTAAGATTATAAAGCGGACTATGCGGTTCCCACTGTTCGAGAAACCATAACCTGCGCTGGGCAAACGAGAGAGCATATGGCTCTGATTTGCCTTTTTGCTGGAGCAGTTGCGCAAGCAGCGCACGTTTTTTCGCCAGAGAAAGATGGGCCGTCGATTTAGCCATGTTACTCATTCATCCTCCACCTTTTCGGTTAATAGGGAGCCAAGCCATGCCTCTACCTGCTCATCAGAGAGCTGATCAATATTGATCGGTGATGGTGCTATCGTCCAGGGTTGCTGATTTTGTGTAGTTGGCATGGCTAACTCTGCTGTCTGCGCGGTAGATTGCTGCCGCTCCACAATCAGTGCGAGGCCAGCAATCGTAGGGGCTTCAAACAGGGCGCGTAGCGATATCTCACGTTGGAAGCTCGTGCGGATACGTGCAACGACCTGCGTAGCCAGCAATGAATGTCCCCCAACAGCAAAAAAGTTGTCGTTGATACTCACTTGCGAAAGGTGTAAGACCTCGCGCCAGATGCCGGCAATAGTTTCTTCAGTAGGTGTACGTGGTAGAACCACGCTATCCCGGGATTCTCTGTTCTTCCAATCGGGTGCAGGGAGTTTGTGCCGATCAATTTTGCCGCTTGCGGTCAAAGGTAAAGCCGGCAAAGAAATAAATTGTGCAGGTTGCATATATGCGGGTAAGCAGGCGTGTAAGAGATCTCTTATCTCTTGATAGAAAACGGTATCAGACGTGGGAATATCCACCATCGCACTGTTTTCGCCAGGTGGTATTTTAGGCACGATGTAAGCGACGAGAGAGGTCTCTGCGAACTGGTCGGGATGTGCTACTACGGCGCAGGCACGTATAGCCGGATGTTGCAGTAATACCATCTCAATTTCTTCCAGCTCAACGCGCATGCCATTCACCTTTATCTGCTGATCACGCCTGCCATAGAGCTCAATTGTGCCATCAGAGAGCCAGCGCCCGAGATCGCCCGTACGGTACACCGGATCTGGCACTCTGTGTTGAAGCGGATTTTGTAGAAAGCGTTGTTGCATCTCTTGCGGTTGATTGAGATAGCCTAGCGTGAGGTATGGGCTGCGTATATATATTTCGCCAACGATCCCAACAGGACACATCTGCTGTGCACGATCAAGAATCAGGATATGGCGTCCGCTGATGGCTCGCCCAATGGGAACAGGTCGCTGGTGCGCAGGAAGAGCTTGCACACAGTGGTAGGTAGCAAGAATGGCCTCTGTCGGCCCGTACAAATTGTAGAAAGCCACCTGCGGGTCGATCTGTTGTAACACCTGCCTGACAAGACCAGGCGGCAACACCTCACCGGCAACAAGCAAATATTTCAAGTTTGAGAGCGTATTACCAGTTGTATGACCTGAGTGTTCTTTCTGCTCTTGCAGCATGTAACGCAGGAAACTAGGCACTGTCTGGAAGAGGGTGACACGCTCTTGCTGCAACCAGGAAAGCATTTGAATGGGATCTTCTGCTGTCGCTCTGGGTAGCATACAGAGTGTGGCACCATGGCAGAGCGTTGCAAAAATCTCTACATAAGCAGCATCAAAGGTGATGGTAGCCCATTGAGCAATGCGTTGCTCAGGTTCTATAGTGAATTGCGCGGCAAACCAGGTAAGAAATTGGCAAAAACTGCGTTGTGATTGCACAATACCCTTTGGCAATCCTGTAGAACCGGAGGTGTAGGCAATGTAAACGGGATCGGTCTCCTGCACATTGCTGATCAGCATACTGGCACTGTCCACGCTGTTGCTCGGCTCTGCCGCGTCAACTGGCTCATCGAGGACGATAAGCGTCTGCGCAAAATCGTCTAGATCCCGCAGAAGGAACTGGCCTCTATCCGCGTGGCGGGCCTCAACGAGCAGATAAGTTGGCCTGGTTTCAGCAAGGATATGCTGTATACGTATGTCAGGATGGGAAGGATCAAGGCAGATAAATACACCTCCCGACTGCAAAACGGCAAGCAACGCGCTAACCTGTAGTGGCCCGGTACTCAGCAGGAGTGCTACTACCCGCTGCTGTCCAGCGCGGCCAGATGTTTGTAATCTGTATGCAAGCTTGTTGCTCTGCGCATGCAGTTCCGCGTAAGTGACTGTCATCCCTGAGTAGGAAATTGCGATAGCATTAGGAGCTTTGGCTACTTGCTGTTCAAACAATGCGTAAATAGACTGGCGAGGTAGATGAGCGACATCAATGTTGTTCCATGTAGTGAGCAGGAGATGCTGCTCCTCTTCACTCAGCAGGGAGAGTTCAGCATATGGGCGTGCGGGGTGTGCGACGATATCCTGTAGCAATATTTGCAGGTGAGCAAGCAACCTGCGCATCGTGGCCTCCGCGAACAGGTCTGTTTTATACTCCAGCAGGCCGTACAATCCCTGTTCACCTTCGACCATCGTCAGGGTGAGATCAAATTTCGTCGTAATGCTCTCGCCAGGCATCGGCTTAAATGATAGGTTAGCCAGTTGTAGGGGCGACCTGGGGACATTTTGCAGAATAAACATGACCTGGAAAAGTGGCGTGTGGCTAAGAGTGCGTGCCGGGGCCAGTTCCTCAACCAGCTTCTCAAATGGCAGATCCTGGTAGGTATAAGCATCGAGCGTCATCTTGTGCACACGTTTTAGTAGTTGCTGAAATGTGGGATTGCCTGTAAGATCCACGCGTAATGCCAATGTATTCACGAAAAAGCCTATGAGGTCTTCAATTTCAACACGTGTGCGGTTGGCAATAGGTGTGCCAACGACCAGATCATCCTGATTGCTGTAGCGTGCCAGCAGGACAACGAAAGCGGTGAAAAGCACCATAAAGAGGGTAACGCCTTCTTTGCGGGCTAAGGATTGAAGATCCAGCAATAGCTCACGGGGAAATTCAAATGGGAGTTCGGCACCATTGAACGTTTGCACCTGGGGTCGTGGGTAGTCGGTTGGCAGATTGATTAGTTCTGGGGCAGTGTGTAATTGCTCTTTCCAGTAGGCAAGTTGTTTTTCTAATACCTCACCCTGTAACCAGTTGCGCTGCCAGAGCACGAAATCAGCATATTGAACGGGCAGTGCGGGAAGAGTATGAGGCCATCCTTGTACAAAGGCATTGTAGATCTCTGTAAGCTCTCGATAGAAAATTTCGGTTGACCAGCCATCGAAAATAATGTGGTGTAGTGTTACGAGCAAGATATGTTCTTGTTCAGCCAGGCATAGCAGGCCAATGCGTATCAAAGGATCATGCTTCAAGTTAAAGGGACGCTGTTCCTCAACGGTGATCAGGTGTTGGGCTTCCTCTAGGCGCAATGCCCTGGGAAGGTGACGGAGATCTTCGCAGGCCAGGGGTTGCCATACGTGCGGTAAAATTATCTGCATCGGTTGACCATCGCGCTCATCAAACGTTGTACGCAATACCTCCTGGCGTTGTATAATTTCGTTCAGGCTTCGTTCGAGCACCTGTATCTCCAATGGGCCTGTCAGATGCCACGCGAGAGGGACATTGTACAGGGAACTATCAGGCTCCCACTGATCCAGAAACCATAGCCGCTGCTGGGCAAAAGAGAGCGGAAGGTGCGTAGCGTGCTGTATCGATGACAAGGAACGGGCGGTAACAGGCACACGCTGTTCCTCTCGTGTGGAGCGGGTAATAATGGCGGCCAACTCGGCAACGGTTGGTGCCTCAAAAAAGGTGCGCAGTGGAATCTCAACCTGGAAAATGTTATAGATGAGTGCGACTGTTCTAGTAACGAGCAGAGAATGGCCGCCCAGGGCAAAAAAGTTGTCATGAATACTCATCCGTTCAATACCAAGTATCTCTGACCAGATTGTACAAAGCGCTTCCTCGATAGGGGTGCGGGGCGGAACATACATCTTTACTGGCTCTACTACATCTACTGTATTGAGAGAAGGTAAAGCGTTGCGATTAAGCTTACCGCTGGCTGTCAACGGGATCTGCTCTATGAGCGAAAAGCGTGCAGGGAGCATATAAGCGGGGAGACGCTCTCGCAGGAACTGTATAAGCGCATCCTGCTGGATGGTTTGATCCTGGCACGGTACCATATAAGCGACCAGTAATTTCTCACCCGGCAAACGCTCCCATACTGACACTGCCGCAGCCTCAATTGAGGGATAACTTTGTAGTACAAGTTCGATCTCATTCAATTCAATACGATAACCACGCAGCTTAATCTGCCGGTCTATGCGCCCAATATATGACAATACGCCGTCATCATGTAAGCGTACCAGATCTCCACTTTTATACATCCTGGCACCTTCTATAGAGCTGTATGGATCGGGAAGAAAGCGTTCGGCAGTGATATCTGGTCGTCCCAGGTAGCCACGGCTACTCGTGTGTCCTCCTAGATACAATTCACCGCTCACGCCAGGCGGGACCATCTGTAGCGCATCATCCAGTACGTAACAGGTAATACCGGGATAAGGCTTGCCGATGGGCATGGGGAGAGGCGAAGCGCTATCATTGTTCTCTACCTGCTCAAACCAGGTGCTGTCAATCGTCATTTCCGTGAGGCCATAAGAATTGATCACTCTGGTCTGTGGATCTGACAGGATGCGTGCACGATAGTGATCGCGTCTTGACCAGCTTTCTGCGCCGACGACCAGCCAGTTGAGCGGAGGCATATGCAGACCAGTTTGTTCCAGATAGTCAAGCAATCTTTGCAGAATAGTTGGTACGCAATCTATAAAGCCGATCTGCTCCTGTTGCATGAGCGTATAAAGCTGTTGTGCATCCAGTAATGTCTCCTGAGAACAGAGGATTAACTGTCCACCAGTGGTCAAAGCGCGAACCAGATTGCCTGTGAATACGTCAAAAGTGAAATGCGCTACCTGCAAGTGATGTATGGGAGGCTCTTGGCGGAGCTTGTAGGTTTGTTCCCAGGCTCTCGCCATGTGAACTAGCGTCTGGTGTGATACCATGACGCCCTTGGAATTGCCGGTTGAGCCTGAAGTATAGATAACATAGGCTAATTGTTGCGGCCAGACAGTTACTCCTAGGTTTTCAGGGGCATAGTGCTCAATAGAGTTCCAGAATTGTTGTGAGCAGATAATAGGTTGTACAATTAATGGTAAGTGAATCTGTTCTTGTGTCAGAACAAGTGTGATATCGGCGTTGGCGAGGAGGAATTTCAGGCGTTCTTCAGGCAACTGATGATCTAAGGGAACATAGGTTGCGCCTGCTTTCAACACAGCTAGTACACTGATGATCTGTTCTAGCGAGGTTTCCATACAGATGCCAATTTTTTTCTCGCAGTTGGCACCCTGTGTCTGTAGATAGCGAGCAAGTTTGTTTGCGCGTCCATTTAATTCTGCGTAGGTGATTTTCTGGCCTCCGTATGTGACGGCGATAATCGTAGGGGTATGCGTTACCTGGGCTTCAAATAGCTGATGAATCCCTTGATCTACCGGGTCCGCAGGTTGCAGTGGATAGAGCTGTTGCAAAAAGTGCTGCTCTGCTGCTGATAACAGCGCCAGTTCGGTAATTGGTCGATCAGGGGAAACGCAGATACTCTCCAGTAACTTCTGCCAGTGGCCTGCCATGCGCTCGATGGTAGAGGCGGTGAACAAAGCAGTCCTATATTCTATGGAACCTTGGAGTCCGTGCAGGGTTTCAGTCAGTGAAAGCGAGAGATCGAACTTGGCCGTCTCACTCTTCCATCGTAATGGCTGGGCAGCAATATGAGCAAGGTTCAGTTCCGCTGTGGATGTATTATTCAGGGCGAACATTACCTGAAAGATAGGATCATGGTCGAGACTGCGCTCTGGCATCATCTCTTCAACCAGTTTTTCAAAAGGGAGATCCTGGTTTGCGTAAGCCTCATATGCGACGTTGCGTACGCGTGCTAGCAATGTGCGAAAGCCTGGTTTACCTTGTAGATCGATACGCAGTACCAGTGTATTAATGAAAAGCCCAATCAAACCTTCAATCTCGCTGTGCGTCCGGTTGGCAATCGGCGTTCCAATGACAAGATCGTTCTGCCCACTGTAGCGCGCGAGCAACACCGCGAAGGCTGCAATCAGGGTTATAAAAAGCGTTACGCCTTCACGCTCACTGATGCTCTTGAGTTGCTCTGTCAGGGTAGGCGATAGCGTAAACAAGTGCTCGGTACCAGTAGAGCTTTGTATTGCTGGTCGTGGATAGTCGGTTGGTAATTCCAGCAATGCTGGTGCGTCACGCAATTGCTCGCGCCAGTACAGAAGTTGTGTCTCTGGCCCAGCGCCCTGCAGCCACTCGCGCTGCCAGATGGCAAAATCAGCATATTGGAGTGGCAATGCAGGTAATGATGCCGGTTGTCTATTCAACGCAGCGTTATAGTAGTGAGAAAGTTCATGGAGCAATATATCTTGCGACCAGCCATCAAAGACGAGGTGATGGATAGCCAGGAGCAATACATGCTCGTGCTCTTGCAAGTGGAGTAACCGAGCACGGACCAGGGGACCATGCAGCGGGTCAAAGGAGCGTTGTTCTTCCTGGAGAAGCAAGCGTTGTACATGCGCTTCCTGTTCCGTCACAACTTGCCCGGTCAAGTCATCGCTTGCAAGGGTGATAGTCAGTTGCGGTGCAATCACCTGGACAGGTTGCCCGTTTCTTAAGTGGAAGGTTGTACGCAATACTGTATGCCGTTGCACGACAGCATTGATACTCTGCTCAAGCATTGCAGCATTGAGCGGTCCTGAGAGACGAAACGCCAACAAGATTGTATATAAAGAGCAATGTAGTTCCCATTGTTCAAGAAACCATAAGCGCTGCTGTGCGGAGGAAAGGGGAATGCCAGCATCCTGGTCAAGCCTTTGCGGTACAATCGACTGCGTGGCTGGTGGTGAAAATCCCTCTTCAGCAAGCAATAGTGCCAGCAGCTCCTCTTGCTCTGTAATAAGAGGGTCTTGATGGCTCTGGTTTCTCTTCTGCATAGATACTCCTTATGCGTTACCACTAGCATCTTTTTTTGCAAGCTGCACCTGTATCTCTGCTGCAGACATTGCTTGTATCTTTTGCCTGAGTCGTGCGGTGGCTGCTAATAATCCTGGTTGCGACTCGTAATGTACCAGCACCTCTGCCAGTTGAGCGATAGTCGGTGTGTCAAAAATATGGCGTATGGGTATATCGACCAGCAGCATTTTCCGAATAGACGAAACAACGCGCATGGCTTGGAGCGAGTGTCCACCAAGTTCAAAAAAGTTATCGTAGATGCCTACGCTCTTGATAGATAACATCTGACAAAAGATATTTGCTAGCACGAACTCAACAGGAGTTGTAGGTGCAACAAAAGCCTCTCCTAGCATGGAAGAACGTTGTGTATCTGGAGCCGGAAGTAGCCGACGATTGACTTTGCCGCTGGTAGTGAGCGGAAGAGATGGCAAGGGAATAAACATTGCAGGCAGCATATACTCCGGCAAGAAGCGCTGTAGAGAATGGCGCAACGCGCTAATCGTCCAGGACTGTTCAGGCAACGGGACAATATAAGCAACCGGGACCTTATCCCCTGATGGCTCTTCGTAGATAGTGACTACAGACTGTTGAATGCTCGGATGCTGGTTCAGCATAGTTTCAATCTCGCCTAACTCGATACGGAAGCCGCGTATTTTGACTTGATAGTCCAGCCGTCCCAGAAACTCAAGCGCGCCATCTGGCAGGTAGCGGACACGATCTCCGGTTTTATACAGTCGTGCTCCAGGTAGTGTGCCAGACGGATCGGGAATGAACCGTGCAGCAGTCAGACCTGGTTGTGCCATATAGCCCCTTGCCAGGCCAACGCCCCCGATATATAGTTCGCCCGGAACGCCGACGGGAACCTGTTGCAGATATGCATCTAGGATATACAGTTGTATGTTGGCAATGGGATAACCAATCGGTATTGTATTAATTTGTGATTTTTCAATGCAATCCCAATAAGAAACATCTATAGATGCTTCTGTTGGACCATACATATTATGCAGTTTAGCATTAAAACACTTGAAAAACTGTTCTTGTAGATCTACTGAGAGCGCCTCTCCACTACAAATAACCTGCTTTATGCAATCACACGCTGTTATACCGGGTTCATCTAAAAAAGTTCGTAACATCGAGGGCACAAAGTGTAGCGTGGTGACATGCTGTTGCGCGATCAATGCGGCCAGATAAGCGCTATCTCTATGTCCTTCTGGTCGGGCTATAACCAGACAACTTCCCGTGATGAGTGGCCAGAAAAACTCCCAGACGGAGACATCGAAGCTAAAAGGTGTTTTCTGTAGAACGCGGTCATCTGCGCTGAGTTGATAGTGTTCTTGCATCCAAAGAAGGCGATTACAAATGCCTCGATGGGTATTCATAGCGCCTTTAGGTGTTCCAGTAGAACCAGATGTATAGATTATGTAGGCCAGATTATCAGCAACAACGACATTCTCCAGTTTGTCAGCACGCTGTTGCGCAAAAAGTTGCCACTGTGTATCCAGGTTTACAACATCAATCGGCTCGAAGTCTTTGGGAGAGACCTGATGCTGGGTCAGAACGATGGTTATCCGTGTTTCTGCGCAGATAAAACGCAGGCGTTCCTGGGGATAGGTAGGGTCTAGAGGAACATAGGCACCCCCTGCTTTCAGCACACCCAGTAAGGCGATGACCATTTCCAGAGAGCGTAGCATACAAATGCCAACCGGGGTCTCAGCACGAACGCCCTGGGACCGTAAATACCGGGCAACCTGGTTGGCGCGCTCATCGAGCTCGTGATAGGTCAGGCTAGACCTTTCAAAAATAAGCGCCTGTGCTCCAGGGGTACGTTCCACCTGCGCTTCAAACATCTGATGCAGACAGCAAGGGTCGGGGTAGACTTTCTGGGTTGTATTCCAGAGCATCATGTGTTGGCGCTCGTGTTCACGTAACAATGGTACTTGAGCAATAGGCTGTTGCGGATGTTGGGAGCAGTAGCCAAGTAATTGCTGATAGTGGCCCAACATGCGCTCAACTGTTGCGGCATCAAATAGATCACTATTGTACTCCCAGATGACGGTTAGGGCATCCTTGCCACTTTTTGGAGTGCGCCTGATGTATTGCTCTGCGCGGGGGATAACAGTGATGTTCATATCAAATTTTGACGAGCCATTGCTGAGTGCCTCTTCCATGTGGACAGAGAGATGCGAGAGGGTCAGATCAGGCATGGGAGCGTCATGGAAGCTAAACATCGCCTGGAACAGTGGATTATGGCTGAGATCGCGAGGAGGTCGCAGCGCTCTTACAACGTGATCAAAGGGAATATCTTGATGGTCATAGGCCTCCAGAGTTACCTCACGTACTCGCTGCAGCAGAGTTTGAAAGGTCGGGTTCCCAGCGAGGTCTATGCGCAAGACAACATTATTGATGATCATCCCAAGCAATCCCTCTGTCTCTCGCCAACGTCGATTGGCGATACCCGTACCGATACAGAGATCTTCTTGTCCACTATAGCGATAAAATAGAAGCGCGAGAACAGAGAGCATGGTCATAAAAAGGGTAACGCCCTCCCGCCTCGCAAGAGATCTCAATGCCTCTCCCTGCTCAGGTGAAAGTTCAATGCGTGGTGCGGCTCCCCGGAAGCGTTGCAGCTTTGCGCGCGGATGATCTGTTGGTAATTCCAGCAGTGGAGGGCAGTCTAACAAACGTGTCTTCCAGTAGGCTAGTTGTGCAGACGCCTGCTCTCCCTGTACCCATTGTCGCTGCCAGGCAGCGAAATCGGCGAATTGAATGGGCAAATCTGGCAGTGGTGATGGCTGCCCGGCAGAGAATGCTTCATAGAGGGTCAATAGTTCACTGAGCAGGATATTAGCAGACCAGCCATCGTGGATCAGATGATGTTCCATGAGCAACAATACATGTTCTTGGGGACGTAAACGGAACAATATCCAGCGCAACAGGGGTAATTGTGTCAGGTCAAATGGAAGTGCCAGGTGCTCCTGAGTGAGCAGGCGAAGCTTGCCCACGCGTTCATTCTCAGGCAGATCTTGCACATCAATGACTTGTAGAGGAGTCCACTGATAGGGGTGAATAACTTGCACAGGGTATCCCTGGCTTTCGGGGAATGTCGTGCGCAATACTTCATGGCGGCGCGTAATTTCGTTGATACTTCTTTCCATAGCAGTTACATCGAGTTCCCCTGTCAGCCAGTGAAGGTTCTGTGTATTGTATGAAAGCATGTCGGGAAACAATCGTTGCAGGAACCAGATGCGCTCCTGGGAGAAAGAGAGTGGGAGTTTCTTGATTACGTGCTATGCGCTGGATAGCGGCGGCTGGTGTCCCTTGCGGGGAGAGAGGCCCGGTATCAATCAGGTGTGCCAGGGCTTCAATTGTTGCAGCGCGAAATAGGTCGAGAAGAGATAGGTCAACATGCAGTTTGCCGCGAATACAGGCCAGAATGCGCATTGCCGCCAGGGAATGGCCTCCTAGCGCAAAAAAGTTATCATCAACACTGAAAGGTCCGTTGCCCAGAACCTCGGACCATATGTCGGCAAGAGATTGTTCTGTTGCAGTACGAGGAGCCACAAAAGTTTGCTGTCGTTCTATAACGGTGCGCTCCGGGAGTGGAAGCGTGTGTCTTTCCACTTTTCCTTGCACGGTTAATGGGAATTTCTCCAGGAAGAGAAACGTGGCTGGGATCATATAAGACGGGAGCCGATCCTGTAAATAGCTTTGCAATTGGGCACTATCGATAGCATCTTGCTGGGTAGCAACAAGGTAAGCGACAAGTTGTTGTGCGTGGGTAAGCACAACAACTTCTTTTATAGCGGGATGCTGACGGAGCGTAGCCTCGATCTCGCCTAATTCGATACGATATCCGCGCAGTTTGATCTGTTGGTCCACCCGTCCGCAAAACTCCAGGGTGCCGTCAGTGCGCTGTTTGACCAGGTCGCCAGTTTTATACAACCGTTGCCCGGGCGTGATGCTAAACGGATGAGGGAGAAATTTTTCAGCCGTCATTGCTGGCTGTTTCAGGTAGCCGCGTGCCAGACCTGGTCCACCAATAAAGAGTTCGCCCACTGCGCCTGCCTTCACGGGATGGATATTCTGGTCAAGGATATACAATTCAACAGTATCGATAGTGGTGCCAATTGGCACTTCATCCAGAGGAATGTCGAGATACCGATATTCAGCAAGATCATAGGTGGAGGCAACTACAGTGGTCTCCGTTGGTCCATAGGTATTAATGACCTGAATGTTTTGGCCGAGCAGTCGCAACCATGTTGCAACGCTGACTGATTGTGCTTTTTCGCCACCAATGATCAACAAACGCAACATTGGCGGGATCAGCTCTCTCTCGCCTTGCAGGGCATAGACGATCTCATGCCAATAGGCGGTAGGCAGACTTATCACTGTCACTGCCCATTCTCTACACTGCTGCCAAAAAGCGCTTAAAGAGTGAAGCATGGTATCTGTGCGCAGGAATAATGTGGCTCCACTCAGCAGGGAGGGAAAAATCTCCTCAATACTGGCATCGAAACAGAATGATGCAAACTGGAGTACGTGATCAGCCGGTTGGAGAGCATAGCGCGCAATTGCATAGCGTGTGTAATGTAATAAGGAGGTATGTTGGATCATAACGCCTTTGGGAAGACCTGTGGAACCGGATGTATAAATAATGTAGGCGAGGTTATATCCATCAGTGAGGCAAAGGGGATTGCGCATGCTTTCTTGCTCGATATTCTGCCATTCAGTATCCAGGCAGAGCATCGATATAGGCAAAGTAGTGGGCAAGGATGCGGCCAGATGTTCCCATGTCAGTAAGACGTCTACATGTGCATGCATGAGTATGTTTGTAACACGTTCCTGGGGATATGCCGGGTCGAGTGGTACATAAGCACCGCCAGCTTTGAGCACTCCAAGAATGGCTATGATCTGCTCAAGAGATCGCTCCAGGTAAATACCAATAGCGCATTCTGGCTTGATGCCTAGCCGAAGCAAATAGTGTGCTAGTTGGTTCGCTTGTCGATTTAGTTCGTCGTAGGTAAGGAATTTTTCGGCGTGGAGAAGCGCGATAGCATCGGGTGTCTTCTCAACTTGCTCTTCAAAGAAGACATGAACACCGCTCTTCAGTCTGATTTCGCTCATTTGACGCATATCTTTCTTATGACTCAATAAATTAGAGATAGCATCCTGTCTCTAAAAAGTATACATGAAAGAGGAAAATGAAGAGCTAAATTAGGCTCGACTTGAAGAGGTCTCTGGTATCGATTTTACGCGGTGCCTGTGCTATTTTACACAGGCACTAACGGTGTAGAATAACGGCAACAGGGAGCACGAGAAGGCGGCACCAGCTCCGCACGCGTGCTTTAGTAGCAAGCGAGCGCCTAGTTAGAAATATCCTCGACGCGGTCGGTGGACTATTCCATAGCGGTAATTAGTGAGTATCCCAGGTTGCGTACAATGGATACCTTCAGGTGGGGAGACAGAGCATTGAGTTTTGTACGAATGCCAGACAATGCACGATGGACCGGTTTCAGTTCACTCTTGAGGGCCTCGGCACCCTGCTGCTGGGCATTAAGGAGGCGTATACGGCAATCGTCGAGCGATAAAGAGGTGATACTGGCAAGCAACGCTTCATATGGAGCATAGTGAGGATGAGAGGAAAAAAGTGTTATAAATACAGCCCACTCATTTTTCGTCAACTGTTGTTGAGCCATAATATGTGGATTAACGGTATCCAATATACTAATGACACGCGTGCTCTCATGTAACTCCAATTGATAGCCATGGGGGAGTAGGCACGGAAAGACCTTTTCAAAGATAACTACACTATCATGATTATGAAAACCATTATTTGATTTCAATTTACTCATGATAACATTTGACTCCTTTCAAATATTGTAACCTCTTATCGTCAAATACAACAATAAATGTATTCATGAATTGACAGGAACAAGAATGTAGGGGAGACTGGGTTTGGAAGGAAAGACCATGAGAGGTCCCAAACAAGAAAGTTGACTTGATCTACACAGACAAGACGTCCATTCAGGTCTATCAAGCCGAACAGGGACCTAACCGACCATTTCAGAGCACATTACCCATCGGTCTCCGCGTTTCCATCATTGTAGCATGCGACATCAAATGGCCGGATGCTCTATTGTTTGTATCTGGTAAACTATGTGCAATATGAAAAACGTTACAGTATATAACTTTTCACACATGCATCTACGCTCAAAGGTTACACCTTGGGGTTAAAAAGTAACTATTCAGACTTACCTTTATTGTCTCTTTAGTGGAACCTCTTTTGCGAGTTCTCCATTACACAACTTTTGGTGATGGCTTCTCAAAATACCCGCATTGCATCACGAAAAATCTTACCCAGCGGTAAGATGAAAGCACAACTTCCCTTCAGAAGGCAAGGGGGCCTGAAGGACGACCCCACCTGGTTTCGTTTCTCTCAAGAGGAATAACACCAGGTTGCTTTTCCAACGGGGAAAGGGGAAGATCTTTCGTGATGAAAGAGGGGGCATTTGCGGCGGCGGCGGTTGGGATGGCGGAAGAGGGGTCGCTCTTCCCTGCACGAAGCTTTTTGCTCACAAACGGAAAAACACCGGAGACGGGACTCGGTGAATACTGTTCGCCTGTATTCGTCGATGCCCTCCAGAGGCCGATTTACATGGTTCATTGTTCATCGTGATTCGCTCTTTCCCCGTGCAAATTTGTCGGCGTTGCTGTCAAAATTGCTGTCAGAAAACTGCGATCTGTGCTTCTTCTTGCTATCCATATTTGCCCAACTTTTCAATGGAAGCGTGTATTCTTCCATCCACTATTCCGATGGCAAGGCATCGTACGACAGGATAAACCGTGAATTGTATAATATTCTACTAATTCATTTTTATCGCATGTAGCATATGATTTATTCATTCCTACTGAATACCTATTCAGAAGTCCAAAAAGGCTTGCCAAAAAAGGCCAGAACGGATACAGTAGGAGTGTTACATGGCAAATTAGCTCATCCTGTCTCGACAGGAAATTCAAGCCGAGTGGGAAGAAGTATGTCGAAAAAATCAAAGCGAGCCAAGCAATCGAGACAGGCTCAACAATCAAGGCCAATGAAACAATTCCAACAAAGAGCATCGATACCATCTCAGATACACGAACAGTTGGTTAATCGTGCCCAGTATGCCCAACAGCAGATGCTCATGGGTGACTTTGCAGGCTGCGTTAACACCTGCGAATCACTACTCAACTCCCTGTCCAGGCGTTCAGCACGGCGTCTGGAGGTACTCTCTTTGTTGGGATTGGCACATGGCATGCTGAAACATTACCCGCAAAGTTATGCTGTTTTTAGCGAAGCGATCGGTATCGATCCCACGTTGGCCGAGTTATGGTACAACCGTGGCTTGGCCTGTCACTATATGGCACGCCCAGCAGAAGCTGTGCGGGATTTTGAGCGTGCTGTTGAACTCTCAAAGAACGATACGGGTGAAATGGCCCGCAAGTTTGCTCTGGCGTTGGAGGAGAGTCGCCTGGAACTTCAAGAGGCCATGCAGGCGCATGAGACGGACATCACATTCGAGCAATACATGGAGAGAGAGGCGCGCTTCACACAGGCACTGAGTCTGGTGAGGCAAGAAAAATGGCAAGAGGCTGAACTGCTGTTCCGACAACTCACCGAGACGGAAAGCCGCGTACCGTCGTATTGGGGAAACCTGGGGGTCTGCCTGATGATGCAATTCCGTTATGATGAAGCGGAAGAAGCACTCAAGCAAGCACTTGCCATTGATTCTGACTATTCTGTTGCACGCGATGACTTGAAGAAGTTGCCGGAAGTTCGACGCTCAAAGAAACCTCTCGGGCATAAACTGATAAATCTGTCTCGGGAGGAAGATGTCAAACAATCTCTTGCCCTTTATGAGAAGGACGATAAGGGTGAAGTTACCACCCGCACCATCATTGAGAAGGTTGGGCATGCCGTGACAAGCACCTGGAGACAACTTGGCAAACAACACCCACGGTACGACTTCTTCCTGAACGCGTACCAGGATACACGTTTTACAACCTGTCCACAGTGTAAGAGCAAGACTCGATCCCGCAAGTTCTCCCTGGTCATTCATGTGAACCCTGGCCATATCACTATATTGGACAAGCTATGCCGTTTCTGCGACGCTTGTGATCTGCTGATTGTTCACCAGGATCAGCTAGAACGGCAGCTTGTCACCGAATTTATGACCATCAACCCGGAGGCCATTGGCAACGACTATCAAGGGATAGGGACGCTGGATAGGGCGGAGTGGAACCAGGGAAAGCAAGATCTATTGTCTCTTGACCAAGTGGTAGAGTACCTGCATGGCTTCAAAGAAGTTGTCACATTTCACTGAGTGCTTGTGCGTACTATTGATATGCCAGAGTTTTTTATTGATATGCTTAAGCTTCATAGAGTGAAACAAGAGCAACGGCGCGTATCAAGGTGGGAAAGTCCTGGGAAGATCGTGGTTTAGTGTTTCCTGACCTGACGGGCGGTTATCTCAATCCTATCCATGTGCTAGGATGTTTAAAACAATATTAGAACCGACTGGCCTTCCGCATATGCACTTTCATGATGTGCGCCGTTTCGGCGACTGTAAAATAGCCCCGAAGGGGCAGAAGGTTAGGGCAATTACCTTCTAGGACACCTTGCCTACCTGGAGAGGAAACTCAAAGGGGAAAGTAGCATGCAAGGAAAGCGGTTAAGCACGAAGGTATGTAGTGCGAGGCACCGCAAGTCCTGTGCGCAAGAAGTCCCGAAAGGGATAGAGGTCAAATCTACACTGATTAAATCCTAGTTTCCAGTGGTGAAAAGCGCACCCATCGTAGCATACCTGAAACGATGACACGGGAATACCGTATGGAGGTCATGCATACGCAAAGCCCTTCCCCGTGAACGGCTCTCAAGGAGAGAGATGAAGGAAACGAACGGGAGACCTAAACGCACTACCGTTTCACAGTCGTAAAGACGGGATCGCCTACAAGCCGCGAGGCTCATGGCGACGGAGTTCCCATAGTAGCCAAATGCCCAGGGTAATGCCTGGGACATGACGAAGGGGAACAGGTATTGTTGAGTATCACAAGATAGAGAGGTGCGTGTGATGCGTACAGCCAAAACTATCCTCGAACTCATCGGAAAACGAGGCGAAAAAGGGTTGCCTCTTGAACGAATCTACAAGCTCCTGTTTAGTAGGGATTTGTACCTGCAAGCCTATGGAAAGATCTATCGGAACAAAGGGGCGATGACACACGGAGTCACGGACGAAACACCCGATGGAATGTCACTGGAAAAGATTGATGCCATCATAGAAGCATTGCGAGATGAGCGCTATCAATGGCTCCCAGCACGACGAATCTCTATCCCGAAGAAAAACGGGAAGAAACGCCCACTCGGCATGCCGATATGTCTTTCATACTGCCTCTCTTTGCAGGCGATGTTCGGGATGCCGATGGTCGCCAACTGGGTGGACCAGAATCTCCAATCCACCCGCATAGTTCTACTGTACCATATTTTGCTTCTGTTGACGAGTGATGCAACGTTTCCAATGTCGTTGAAGCGGCTTGCGAAGCTCCGTGATGATTTCTGGAGTGAGGGTAATCCAGCGTGGACCACGAGGGCAGGCTCGGACACACTCCAGTCGTCCCGCATTGCACCAATCTGCGATGGTCGAGACATTCACGTTCAACACTTCTGCGGCGGCCAAGGCCGAGTAACGGCCATCGCCACGCTGTCCTGTTGCAGCCACGTAGGGGCGTTCTGGACAATCCAGAGGGATCTGATAGGCATGGCGAATCCAGGCGACCTTGCTCGCGGTCAATGTTCCTCCCATGCCAGCTTGCTCCCCTTCTGCATTGAGCAACGCCGCAATCTGCGTCTCGGTATGGGTTGGGGCCAATTCGCGGATGCGAGTAACGACCTGTTGGCTGGTTTGGCGAACTTCCCACGACTTTTTGAGGCGAGGAATGGACAGACTCGTGCGGGCTTCAGTTTGCCAACGAATGTCGATGGCAATATCATTGCCACGCTTGCAGAGCGTCACATCTTTGATCAGCCAGCGCAGAAGCTGTTTGCGCTGAGCCCAGGTGGTCGTTGGAGCATCCCAGAGGGCTGGCAGGTTCTGCGCAAGCTGGCGGATATGTTCCCGTTGTTCCGCAGACAGCATCAGTGCGGCTGGTTTGGGCAAGGACTGGTATTCCCGTTCCATTCGATCAACCTCCTGCAGTTTCTCATTCCACTCCCGCTCCAGGCTACGAGCGACCAGGCGGTTGTCTGGGTCCACAGCCCGGTAGCGGCGGCGAGCCAGGTCTGCCTCGTACTGGACCCGTTCAATTTGTCGCAGCGCTTGCTGATCGATCTGTTTGGCACGTGCTTCCAGATGGGTGAGGGCCGAGAGCGCCACTTCCAGTTGTGCGGGTTCAATGGCCTCCAGAAACACCTGAGCCACCGTCTGGTCAATGCGATCCCCTCGCATCGTCTGGCAGGTTTTGACGGCCAGTTGCGCATGTGCTTGATTACATTCATAGATCAGCAAAGATCCGTCCCGTTGATAGCGAACGCTCATGCGCCGGCCACAGGAGCCACAGAGCACGATGCCTTGCAACAGCGAGGAGCCTTCACGTACCGCTCCTCGATGAGCATCAACTGGGGTTTGTTGGTTATCGAGCAGTTGGTGTTGGTTGCGCAAAAATTGCTCCCAGGTGATGTAGCCGGGATGGGTGTCTCGCAAGACGATTGGCCAGTCTTCCAGAGCCACCCGACGCGTGCGTCCTTTGAGACGTGGCTCCTCGCCGGGCAGCGCATGGCGACGCGTCTTGGTCCGCCCGTAGACGTAGGCTCCGGCATACAGGGGACAGTGCAGGACATCCAGAAGCCGACCATGCGTCAGCCGAACCCACTCCAGTTCTCCTGCTCGTGCTCCGCCCCAATGCCGTGTGGGGAAGAGCAGATGATGCTTGGCGAAGTGACTCACGACGGCCAGCCCCGAGGTGGAGTGCTCAAAGAGCGTGAACACCAGACGAAGGGCTTCGGCAACGGCTTCATCAGGATCCAGCACAATCTTGCCGACAGGATCATAGACCAACCCGCTCGGCAGGCGGAAGCGCAGTTTCCCTTGTTCGGCTTTCGTCAGTTTGCCGCCCTGCAGGCGCTGATGGAGCCAATGAAGTTCCGCTTCGCTCATGGTCCCCTTGAAGCCCAACAGCAGACGGTCATTGTACGATCCTGGGTCGTAGACGCCCTCCTCGTCAATAACCAGCGTCTCCGTGAGGGCACAGATTTCCAGCAGGCGATACCAATCACTGCACGAGCGAGCCAGACGGAGAGACTTCCAGACTCAGGACGGCTCCCACATGGCCCAGCCCCACTTCGGCAACCAGCGTTTGAAAACCGTCGCGTCCGATGGTCGAGGAGCCGGACTGGCCTTGATCCTGGTCAATGACTTCAATCCCTGCCTGTTCCCACCCCAATTCGTGCGCTCGCTTGGTCAGATCATACTGTCGAGTGGTGCTGCCGATATTCTCACGCACTTGCAGCAGCGTCGATTGACGCACATAGATCACGGCTTGTCTGCTGAGATGATCAGGACGGATTTTGAGGGTATGTTGCTGGATCGGCATGGCAAGCCTCCTCTCGTTCAGATTGGTTCTGGGGATGCGCTACGACCATATTCAATGCGAGTTGCGCTAAGAGGCCAACGACGCGGATTTGTAGATCAGAAGAGAGGTGGACCCAAATGTGGGTCAACGTGCCCTGCTCCTGATCGCAAGAGGAGAGTGGGACCATGCAGCAACCTCCTTGATGTGCCCAAACCAGACCTGCTGAGAACTCTATCATACCTCATGCTCTCCTCTCGGTTCTTGGTCCTCGCACTGTTGCCTGGCCCATTGCGCGATCTGCCACAATCCTTCAATCGAGAGCAATGGCGGTTCGGTCACGCAGAGACCAGGATCTGGTGCTCCGGCGTAGTCGGTCAAGCTGGCGGCGATAGCCCCGTGGTAGCCGTCAGGCATGCGAATGATGAGGTCAGGATCTGGCCCTCGGCGCACCCGGATGAGTTGGACGCGCTGGCCATGCAGCGGATGATGGGGATGGGTCACTCTCACCCATTCCTCAGATCCCTTGGTAAAGGGGGTAGTGGACTGTGAATATGCCAGTCTGGTCTGACAAGCTGGTGCAAGAAGTAATACGCTCCCTGCTGGAGGCGTACTTTGAGCCGCAGTTCTCCGACCACTCGCATGGATTTCGCCCCAACCGTGGTTGCCACACGGCACTGCGAGAAATCTACCACCATTGGCGAGGAGTAACCTGGTTCATCGAAGGAGATATTGCACACTGTTTTGATACGCTGAGTCATGAATTACTCATTGACGTGCTCAAAGAGCATATTCACGATGGGCGCTTTCTCAAACTTCTGCAAGACCTTCTTGATGCAGGATACATGGAAGACTGGACCTACAACCAAACGCTGAGTGGAGTTCCACAAGGCGGAATTGTGAGCCCACTCCTTTCAAATATTCTGCTTGATAAACTGGACAAATTCGTAGAAAACGTTCTTATCCCACACTACACCAGAGGAAGTAGGAGAAAGATCAATCCCACGTATGACAAACTTAGGATTGACTCACGAAACCAAAGGAGAAAAGGAAATACTGAGAAGGCCGAGGAATTGAGAAAGCAATCTCAGACTCTGCCCTCGGTAATGACGAACGACCCAGACTATCGACGCCTAAAATATGTCAGATATGCCGACGATTTTGTGTTGGGATTTGTCGGCCCAAGATCGGAAGCAGAAGAAATCAAGCAGCAACTCAGAACGTTCCTGCGAGAGGAACTCAAATTGGAACTCTCTGAAGAAAAGACGCTTCTCACCCACGCGGTAAGCGATGCAGCAAGGTTTCTCGGGTATGAAATAACGGTGCTGCAAGATGATACGAAGCGCACAAAACGAAGGGACACCGGAAGAATGTGCAGGAGTATCAATCGTGTCATCGGGTTACGAGTGCCTGAAGACGTGTTACAAGCGAAGATGGATCGCTACAAGAAAAACGGCCAAGCAACACAGCGAACAGAACTGATAAAAGCAAACGACTACACAATCGTTCTGACCTATCAGCTCGAATTTCGAGGTCTTGCGAATTACTCTCAGCTTGCCTACAACATGCGGACCTTAGCACAGCTCAAGTGGGTCATGGAAACCTCACTGACAAAGACGCTGGCAGCAAAGCACAAGATATCAGTATCCAGAGTCTATGAGAAATATGGGGCAATGCTTTTGGTTGGAGACAAAGAGTATAAAGGACTCCAAGTGACCCAACCAAAACCCGATGAGAGTAAAAAGCCGCTACGAGCAACCTGGGGCGGAATACCCTTGAAGTGGAATAGTGAAGCAACCCTTGATGACCAACCGCCAAGAGTCCCTATCAACCATCGAACAGAACTTGTGCAAAGGCTTCTCGCAGATTTCTGCGAACTGTGCGGAAGCGACAAAGACGTAGAAGTTCATCACGTCAATGCCATGCGCAAACTTCATGAATACCCAGGAAGAGCAAAACCTGACTGGGTAAAAAGGATGATAGCCTTGAGGCGAAAAACGTTGGTTCTCTGTAAGAGATGCCACGTCGCCGTTGAACACGGATTTCCAATCACGTGGCAACTCATTAGCCTTGACGAGATCAAAGAGCGACGAAAGAAGCTCAATGACGCAATACTGGAGAGCCGGATGCATTGAAAGGTGCAAGTCCGGTTCGGAGGGGGGAGGTCAGATAAGGAGCGTCTTATGAAACTACTTGAAGGAATTCAAGCAATTCTGAGAAGCAACGTTACCTCGCTGGCCCCCTACCCTACTTACGGCATTCCGCCGCAACGATCCTTTTATCCATGGGAGTGAATGCGAAAGTGATTCAGGAGCGATTGGGACACGCCAACATCACCATCACGTTAGGGCGCTATGGACATGTGACCGAATCGATGCAATATGAGGCCAACAAAACACTCAATCACGTGTTCAAACGAACGATCGGAGGGTAAATCGGAGGTTTCCAACAGATTGCTGTCAACATTGCTGTCAAATGGGTATTGAGGGCGAAAGCAAGGTGGGGTGAAGCTGCCTGTGAAGACGCTTTATATGGTCTCGTATTGCTCGTCTATGATAGAATAGAACCATATATTTGCTTGGAGATACACGAACAGGCAGATAAAGAGGTATTGATATGTCACTCATAAAATATCACAAGCAGCCAGAGTTACGAGATCCTATCGTCATAGTGGCCTTTGGCGGCTGGAATGACGCGGCTGATTTCAGCGACCACCGCAGTCAAATTTTTGATCGACCGTTGGACGCCGCTCAAAATTGCGGAGATCGATTCGGAAGACTTTTTTGTCTTCACAGAAGCCAGACCAACCATCAAATATGTCGATGGCATACAGCGCTCGATCACCTGGCCCAATAACCAATTCATGGCGCACATTGAACCGGACGCGACACGCGACGTGATCCTCTTCATTGGCGTAGAGCCACAACTCAAATGGAAAACGTTCAGCAACACTTTCCTGGAAGTATGTAAGCATTTCAATGCCTCAGAAGTGGTGTTTCTAGGCGCACTGCTGGCCGATGTGCCACACTCTATCGCTGTTCCCATCACTGGAACGTCGTCCAACAACGATGTACAGGAACGCTTGCGCGAGATGGATGTACATAGCTCACGTTATGAAGGGCCAACCGGTATGCTCGGTGTCCTGCATGATGTGTGCCGACGCGCGCATATTCCTTCTGCGACGTTCTGGGCAGCAGCCCCTCACTATCTGGCAGCAACACCAAACATTAAGGTCACGGCGGCTCTCCTCACGTCTCTGAATCAGTTCCTCTCATTTGGATTGGATTTGAGCGAGATTCAAGCCGATGCCGTGCGTTTCGACGAGCAGGTGTCTGCATTGGTGGCACGCGATCCAGAGGCCAGCGCCTATGTACGCAAGTTAGAGGAACAGGCCGATGATGATGACGACGACGAGAGCGACGAGGATGAGGAGAGCTTGAATCCAGATCGTATCATAGGGACAGGGCCGCTCCCAAGCGCGGATAGCTTGATCCGTGACGTCGAAGAATTGTTGAGAAAACAGCGCGAGAATGGCAACGGGCAGGCGACACAAATTGATGATGATGAAGAGGAGAATGAATGAGTATTCCCCCCTATACGCTGGAAGAGGTACTCCAACCGCGCTCAGTAGCGATACTGGGCGCGTCTCGTGCACCCCAGAAATGGGGCCACGTGGCCGCAAAACAACTCATCGCAGGCGGTTTCGCGGGCGATATTTATCTTATTAACCCATCAGTATCCGAGATACTAGGTAGAGCAACCTACCCCAGCGTACGAGAAGTACCTGGACCAATCGATCTAGCAGTAATTGCCACGGCATTTCCCCATGTCCAGCAGGCAGTCGATGACTGCATTGCGCATGGCGTCAAAGGCATCGTCATTATCACCGCCGGCTTTAGCGAAACGGGCGCGGATGGACGAGTATTAGAGCAACAATTGGTCGCTCGCTGCCACGAACACGGTATCCGTATCATCGGTAGCAACTGTATGGGCCTGTATGTTCGAGCGGTCAAAGCTGAATGCGCTGGGCATGGTCTTCCCCCTTCCGGTAGGACCCATCGGACTGGTTTCGCAAAGCGGGAATCTGGGGATGTATTGGTACGCGCAGGCAAACCTGGATGGCCTGGGCTTCACGACCTTCTTGAGCATTGGCAACGCCGTCGACGTGACCTTTCCAGAGTGCATGCAGTACCTGGCAGATGATCCACAAACGACGGTCATCGCGGGCTATGTCGAAGCGATTGAAGAAGAGACGCTGCGCCAGGCGACACACGCGATGTATGAGCGCCAGTGTTACAAACCAACCGTTATTTTGTTGAGCGGCGCCACAGAGGTGGGTGTACGCGCCGCATTGGCCCATACAGGCGCGCAAGCCTCTGTACGTCCCGATCATGATACAAGCCTGCTGGGGAGCGGCGTCATACGCGTGCTACGCTCAGATGAACTCTTTCCCGTCGCGCAGGCGCTGGCAATGCAGCCTCCAACGCCACAGGGAGGACGTCGTATCGCGATCGTCGGCGATGGCGGAGGTAGTTCTGTGGCAACCGGCGACGCGGCCATTCGCGCTGGTCTGACGGTGCTCCCTCTGTGCGCAGAAACACAACAAAGCTTGCGCACACTGATGCCCGCTCGCGCTACCCCTACCAATCCCATCGATGTAGCCGGAGCGACCGACGAAGATCCATTGTCGTTTGCGACGATCACAGAAGTATGTCTCAAAGATCCAGAGGTCGATGGTGTCATTGTAACCGGACTCTTCGGCGGCTACCGCATGCTGTTGTCGGAGGAGTTTGGTGTACGCGAAGAGACCGCTGCCCGTGAGCTTGGTCGTCTGGTACGCCAATATCAGAAACCAGTGCTGGTCCAGACAGTGTATGCACGGCTCGCTATTCCAGCGCTACACGTCCTGCAAGAAGAGCATATTCCTTACTATGAATTGGTAGAAATCACCTGCCGCGCCATGGCTGCTCTTACAGAAGTAGGCCAGTTCCTGGCAAGCGTATCGTAGGTTTTCTGTGGATGCCCGTGAAGGATCAGCGAGCGCGGAAGCGAAAGAGAGAAGGCTACTCACTGCGGAGCGCTAGTGAGTAGCACAAAGCAAAGCAACAAGAGGATGCTAAAAACGACGACGATACTCACAACACGACGAGCACATTGGCCCAGGTCATAATTGCTCACAGCGCTACGCGTGGAGAACGTGTCAGAGGCAGCAGCTTCCTGCCGCCTCTTTGCTCTGTGCCCGGAGATAGCAGTGCTGACCAACGTTGCTCCAACAATAAACATCACAAAGAGACCCATCAAGGAGAAAAAGGAAAACATGACGCACGTCCCTTCCCTGAATTCAAGAATGGCACAGGACTCCCAACGCATTTGGTATTGGTTCTGGCTTTAAAGAAGTCGCTACGTGGATGCAGAAAGAGACAATCCTATCAAATTTACGCCGTCTCTAGCGAGGATAAACTGCGTCGTTCTTCTACGTATAGGACGCAAGAGCATACGGCCAATAAAAAAAGGGAGCCATGACAAGGCCATAATCTGGAGATCAGACGCTTCGCTCGCCCCAAAACGCCCCCCCGCTACAAAAAATAATAGGACGGCACTACTCATCATACGATGATAAGTAGTGCCATCCTGGAACAGAAAAACTCTCACCATTCAGGTCCAGTAAAACCTCGCGCAGGACTCACGCTCGACCTGCAATGGTTACAAAAAACTCTCTTACGCATAAAGTTCTATGCACTGATAGCTTAGAGTACAGCCGTTACCTTGCGCAGTTTACCTCCGCGCAAGAAACCAATACTGATTTTATCGTGCGGCTGATGGCGACGCACAATCTGTTGCAGGTCGCGAGGTTCCGTCACCGGTTGATCATCAGCCGAGACGATAATGTCTAAACGCTTGAGTTCCGCGCGCGCAGCCGGACCTTGCGACCGAATTTCTAGTACTTGCATGCCAAACGGCTGGTTTAGCGTGCGTTGTAGAGCGGCATCCAGTTGTACCCGCATGCCACCAACGCCTAAGGAAATGCCTGGCGTGCTTGCACTGCGTTGCTGAGCGATGCGCGCAATCGTCGCTTTGATGGTATCCAGAGGCACGGAGAAACCCAGTCCCTGAGCCATCGGCAACATGGCTGTCGTAATACCAACAACGCGTCCAGCACTATCAACCAGCGGACCACCGGAGTTACCAGGGTTGATTGAGGTGTCCGTCTGGATCAGATCTGTCATCTTCCGTGTACCAGGAACATCTAGTGTACGGTTCAATGCGCTGACCACGCCGGCAGTCACGGTCCAGTTTAACCCGTACGGATTACCGACCGCGATCACGAGTTGCCCAACACGTAAAGGTACTCGGCCTAGCTCGGCAACGGGCAGATGGTCCGCTCCAATGCGCAGGATAGCAACATCTACAGCCGGATCACTGCCGATCAGGCCAGCATCAAAGGTTCTCCCATCGGCCAGCGTAACCCGAATACGCCGCGCACGCTCAACTACATGGGCATTGGTGAGAATTTGTCCATCCGAGGCAAAGATGAAACCAGAACCAATGCCACCTCCACCTTCATGTGGCGCATAACGCCCGTAGCGTCCCCCATCATGCTCTACATCAATACGTACAACAGCAGGACCAACCCGTTCCGCCGCAGTGGTAACAGCCGTGGAGTAGGCGTCCAACGCATGTGTATCTCTCTCATAGGTATTCATAGCCAGTATCGTACTTTCTTGTGGAACCCATTCAGCGTAGGTAAGTGCGAGGCTACAACTCAATAAGCTTGATATCTATTGTATCACAATAGTAGAGCGCATGAACCCATCGTTTGACAAACAGGATAGAGGAAGGATCTACTCCCCTACAAGAGGCTCATCAAAGTTGATGCCTTGATATATCTCTTGCATTGCAAGACGCACATCGATACTTTTTAGTTCAATATCTGAGCCAGGACCATAAAATACAGAGTACCAGGCTGTATTGTCTTGCTCATTACGTCGATAGACCTCAACCGCTTGCACAAATTGGTTGATCAACACGATTTCCTGAATGGAGGGTGAGAGCTTGTATGCCTCTAACTTCTTCCCACGATCTAGCTTCTCAGTCGAGGGGGAAAGCACTTCGACCACGATGCGGGGAGATCGAATGAGAGTGTTGCCACGGCGACGATCTGCAATATCACAGGAAATAGTAGCATCGGGATAGACATTGTTTTCTTTTCCGTTAGCTTTCAGGCCAATAAGAACCTGCATATCTGATCCGCGTACAAAACATGGTCCCGATAGAAAGTGTTGATTGAGAGCAGCACGCACATTATAGGCGATCAGGTCGTGTTCACCCGACCCACCCGACATCAGCCGGGCCACACCATCCACATATTCATATCTGGCATCCGGCATATGCTTCTCAAGTTGATGATATTCCTGAACGGACATTGGCCCGCCCTGCTGAGGTTGCCGCTGTGGATCAATTGCCATGAGAGACTCCTTCCCGCACTTCCCTGTCACATAAAATCGTCAAATCCGCATAATTGCATTCTACAGACCCATCTACCCTCTGTCAACCAGAGATGAGAGCAGCTATGTATATAACGGAGCATTTTTCTAGAAGAGGAAAAAGTACACAGCCATAGTCAAACCAACGATGATCACAAAGAGTCGTACCCACGTTGGATTAAGCTTCTGAGCGGCAAAAGATCACATCCGCTATGCGGGTTTCAAGGCGTCCAGAGCGTGCTGAATAGCGGAAACAAGGTCCTGATAGTTGAATGGCTTCTCAACGAAACTGGCATGCGGAGCAATATGCAAAGCAAGCGCAATCTCATTAGCCGTGGCGGCGGTACAAAAAATAAGTGGCAAAGATTGTGTATTGGGATGAGAACGGAGACTGCGTAACACATCAATACCAGCAATGTCTGGTAGATGTAAGTCCAAAATCAGGATATCAACAGGGACAGAAGCTAGCTTCTGATGCCCCCCTAAAGATGGCAAAAGCGCACGTAAACACTCCTGCGGGTGCTCATAGATAACAACTTGATGACCGGCGTATTGCAACATCGTAGCACACAGCTTCGCAATGCGAATGTTATCTTCAAGCAGACCTACTTGAGCCATAAAGTCACGGAATTCCTTGATTACTATGCATACTCCTCCCAAATTGTAATGTTTGGATATGCTTTCTGTCAAGAACTCTGCGCGCAATCCCCCATAGCGGCTACAAAGCCGTCGCAGTTGCGGCATTCTCTACCATCCAGCTTATCATACCTCACAGACCGCCTGGACTGTGGTACAATCACAGAGGAAACCCTGGATGAGGAGAGAGGAAATCGAGCGCGATCAAAAAATGATGATGGGTGACAACAACATGGCGAGCAATGACCCCGTTAGCGTCGTACGGTTTGGCATAGGGAAAGAGATACAACTCTACACAAACGAACTGGTCATCAGCGGACCCGAGGAAGATCAAGACATACGCGTCCAGCTACACGCTATACAACGGCTTATTTTGACCCCCGGCGATCCTAATCCATCAAAGCTGATATTGATGGCCGACCTGGAGGATGAAACGACGGTTATTCTGGTGGAAGGGATGACAAATGCCCGCGCCTTTCGCGCTATGCTCCCTCACTTGCAGGAACTCGCACCGGCTATCCAGCTGGATCCCCCTGATATGGGCGAACAGCTACGCCAGGCACTGAATACACGCCGAGCCTGGACCATTACATGCTATGGCTCGTTTATCTTACTCTGTGTGCTCCTCTATGGACTCTACTTGCTGGTAGCTTATATCGGTTCAATTCACCATTAATATTACTATAAGAAATGGTGGTGTTATGAAAATGCCAGATAGCGTCATACCTGTGCATGATCTCGTAGAGGATAAGCACATACGGGTATTCCGACGCTATTTTAGCGCGCCGGGCGAGTTCGACAGTATGCAAGTAGATGCTTACATTATTATTAGCAGGCATTACGTCGTCGTCTGCGACACGCTACTCTGTCCCGAGGATGTAGCAAGCATGCTACACACGGTTCACAGTGAGCTGTCAGGACGGCAACTCATCGTCATCAATAGCCACGCCGATTGGGATCACTGCTGGGGCAACTGTTATTTCACCGGCACACGGAAAGCGCCGATTATAGCTCACGAACGTTGCCGGGAGCGCTTGCAGTCCGCAGAAGCACAGGCAGAACTGGCGGACTACCAGGCTCGCTTTGCCACGTTCCAGCAGGTCGCGCTCACGCCGCCAGATCAGACGTTTACACAGCGCTACACTATTCATGACGACGACCTGACACTTGAACTACTATCAGCTCCCGGCCACTGTGCGGACCACCTGGCAGTATGGATACCCGAGTTGCGCTTGCTGCTGGCGTTTGACGCTGTGGAATATCCACTCCCACAGATAGAAAATGCACAGGGTGTACGACCTATGCTGACAACACTGGAGCGCTTTCTGGCCCTCCAACCGCGCACAGTACTCTGTTCGCATGGCAAGATAAACAGTCCAGTCATCATTGCAGAAAACCTGGTGTATGTGCGCGCAATAGAGCGTCGCTGCCATTTGTGGCTGGCTACCCATCAGGCAACAAGCACCGACCTGGCACACGCAGCAACGCTGATTGGTTATCCTTCCACAGAAGCGGTAGCACGACCTGAGCAGGTAGAAGATCCAGCCTTTTACCGTTCGGTACATGAACAAAATGTAGCTGCGGTGCTACAATGGGTCATGATGAAGCAGGATCAGGCGGAGGTGGCTCTACAGGCGGAGATGTAGCCTCTGTCGCTGGCTCTGGAGCGGGCTTTGGCAAGCGCTGCTTGCGTCCTCGCCGACCAATGTTGGCTAGCCCATACAAGAAGCCTAGCAGTAAGAGAATGGGTATCAGATGTGCCAGATCCACACTACTACTCCCCGTACCACTGCCAGGATAAAGATAGACATTATTTGCCGCCACATATAACTGTGTATCGTTGGTCGCTCCCATGGCAAGCGCGTAGGCAGCCTGATCTTTGGGGAAACCAGTTGCCACGACGTTCCAGGTCGATCCCCCATCATCGCTCTGCAGTACTCCGATGCTGACTCCAGCGTAGAGCGAGTTCGTCGCAGTTGTACGAAAATCTGGGAGTAATGCGTAAACGCTGACCTGCGAGAGCGAGTCCTGACCAACGCTCCAGTGCGCACCAACATCTTGCGAACGGAAGAAACCACGCGTAGCTCCTGCGTAGACCAATCCACGCGGTCCACCAATCGCGTCGGCAACTTGTACCACATTGATCGCCAGGTGCGCTGGCAGACCAGTGTTGAAGGCGCGCCAGGACGCTCTTGCGTCTGAACGATAGATACCGGCAGAGGTCGCGGCCCATAGTTGATGCTGATCGGCATCGTAGGTTAAACCATTGATGCTGACATTCTGCGGGAGACCACTACGTAGGGCGGTCCAGCTACTGCCACCATTCGTGCTGGTAAAAACGCCTTGCTGAGCCGTCCCAGCGTAGATCACTTGCGGCGCATGTGGGTCAAAAGCCAGGGCAGTATCGCTCGTAACTGGCAAGCCAGGAGCTGCCACGGCACTCCAGTGCTGACCGGCATCGGCGCTGACAAAAAGTCCCTGCTCGGTAGCCGCATAGAGCTTTTTGCCGCTAGCATTAAAGGCCAGAGCAGAGAGCGGTCGGAACACGGTACCTTGCACACGCCAATGTGTTCCGGCATCAGTACTCACCAGTAGCGTTCCCTGCGCATCTCCCGCGTAGATCTTTTGCGGATGCTTTGGATCTACGGCGAGAGTATGAATATGCCGCCCCTGTAGTCCGCTCGCCTGCCAACTCCCGCTGCCCAAAACGCTCCCACTACTGCAAGCCGCAAGGACAAGCAGCAGAACAAGCGAGATGACAAAGAGCCATAGACCTTCAGATCTCCGCTGTGTTGTCGGCATGGAGAGCACTAGTCCTCGCGGCGAATGACACGCTGCATGTAGACGACTGTTTCGTGAATCTCATATCCTCTGGGCACCTTCATGATCTTCTTTTGTGCTGGGAACAAGGCATCCTTGACCGTCTGTAAAACGGGCAATGGTTGCCTCATCACACGCGCAGGACTCAAACGTGCCAGCAGGTTACGCCGCAAGAGTTCGATGCCCACCCCTAACGCGAGCGCTCCAACTCCGGCGGCTACGCTCCGTGGTACCTGTGGATTATAGAGGATGGCGGGCAGATTTGGGCGCGTCGCGACGATGCTTGTGGACGTGGACGTGGTCAAATCAGTACCACACTGGCGGCAATACAGATCTTCTGCTCGATATTCAGTATGACAATCAGGACAACGCATGGGTCTTCCTCCATATATATAAAACTTGCATTAGCTCTTGTTCTTTTTGCGCTCAAGGATCTCGGCTAGCGCGTCTACTACAATGGCATTTTCTTCAATGGTATTATAAAAATAGGGCGCGATACGCAGCAAGCCAGGACGCGCATCAGTGATAATATTGCGCGCCAGCAGCTCCTGTACAATTTCCAGCGGCTCCTCAAAGGCCAGGGTGACAATTGAACTGCGCAACTCCGGCTCTTGCGGCGCACAGACCGTCCAACCATGCTCACGAGCACGCGCAATCAGGTCATTGGTCAGATAGCGCGCACGCTCACAGATACTTTCGACGCTGGCCTCTTGCACAATATCAAGTCCGCCGTTGGCCGCGTAGATCGCGGCCATGGCAGGCGTGCCCAGTTCTACACGTGCCGCGCCTGCTCTAAAAACCAGGGACTGGCTATCAAACTGAAACTGGTCGCGATGACCAAACCAGCCCGCTATCGTCGGTTCGAAAGAGGACAACAGCCCTTCTCGAATGTAGACAAATGCCAGGCCAGGACCACCCATGAGCCATTTTAACGTACCTGTGACTAAAAAGTCGATATCCAGCGCATTCACGTTGATAGGAAGCTGTCCCGTGCCCTGGTAATCATCAACCAGGATATAGGCTCCATGCGTGTGCGCAATATCCGCGACCGCCCGGATGTCCTGGATATAGCCACTGGTATAGAAAACCCGCGAGGTGGCAACTAATGCGGTATGATCATCAACTTCAGCGTCAAACAAATCGGGCGCGACATAGATATGGTCAGGGCTGGCGATAAAGCGACACTCTACCCCCAGACGCGCTTTGGCCAGCCACTGGTAGGACAGCGTGGGAAAGTCCATATCCGTGAGCACGACTTTGTTGCGCGTCGTGTAATCCAGCGCAGAGGCAATGGAACTCAAGGCCACAGAAACGCTGGGAGCAATAGCTACTTCGTGGAGCTGGGCACCGATCAGCGTGGCAAATTTTTGCCGCGCCTGCGCGATTTCTCCCAGCCAGATTTCATACCAGGAGTGCGCTCCCCACTCATTCCACGTCTCCATAAATTGTGACACCCCACGCATAGAACGCTGCGATAGCGCACCTAACGAGCAACTATTCAAATACGTTTTGCGCTGTAACAGCGGAAACTCGTCTCGATAGGTCAGGAGTTCGGGATGTTCGATAGCCGGTGGCACAGGAAACTGCATCCTGGGTTCACCTGTAGTCATGTGCGGCCACTCCCTTCAACAATAGAGTATTTTTTGCTGCGATGATACCAGTCAGATAATAAGAGAAACTGCGTGTCTCCCTATTGTAACGCCCTTGTAAAAGAGAATCTATAGTTTGCACCAGGAATATGCCAGATCTCGCTTATGTTTTTTGAGTGATGTCTCATTTCTCAATTGAAACCGTGTTTTTGTCGTTTTATCTTTCGTACCCACCAAAGCTACCCACCAGCAGATTGGAGACTCGCCCCCACGTTGCGCTGGTACGTTGTTTGGTTCATCGCGTTAGAGCCAATTTTGCTGGGGAAAAATGTTGGGGACCTTACTTGGGAGAATTGGTGTTCGTTTTCATGAGGTTATTCTAGCACACAGTTCAACCACGCTACCGAATTGACAATATCGCTTCCAGATGGTATACATGGAAATATATAATGGGATAGAAGCAAGTAATAAGGCGAAAACAGAGAAAGTGAGATACAGTTTATGGAAGTACAACAAAGTAGCCATAGACAAGGTGACAGAGGTGATCGAAGAAGAGATAATAGGGATAACAAAAAAGGTAATGATTTTGACGCAATCAAGGATTTAAGCATTGAGACAAGACAAAAATATCTAACCGACAAATATAATGCAATCGTAGAGAAAATTCAAGCGCCAAGTCACAGGGCATATTACAGATACACAGAAGAACATACAGAAGTAAATAACTGGGAAGCTTACTGGCTTCCCCACATGGCAGACAATGAGGCAAATGCTGCAAGAGATATGCTAAATACGCAAAGAGAGAGGATTGATGGACTATATAACCAACATCATACGACTTCCGAAATGTATCTGAGCAGTCTCAACAACCAAATAACACCGATTGATACTAAATATAAACGATATCAAGATCCTTCCGGAAGAAAAGCACACACTGATTTCGCTCAGGTACTCGAAGCTTGGGAATTGACTGCACACACACATGCGGCAAGAGATAACACTCAACAGCAAGAGTGGAATACATTAATTGGAGACCTAGCAGAGGAACGAGGCCGTTACGTACCGATTATACCTGACTATAACACTAGCGCTGCCGATGGGCCTCCTACCTTCGATGAGCATAATGGCTCTGCGCCTCCTGGATACAATGCGTCACCAGCTGGCCAGTAGAGAACCCGTATAAAAAAGGTCGAAACTGTTCAGACTTGAATCACACCATTCCAATACCAGATTTCATGATCATACTGGCATTGATCTCGTTCCGTTATCTGATCCAAAAGCGAATCTAATTGTGAGAATTGCTAAGCCGTTCGTTTTACTGCCACGAGGATAACAAGATGGGGTGCAGGAGAACAACCACTAGTATGCATACATGCGTTCGACTAGCTGTTTGGCGATAAGCAAACCGTCTGGTTCCACCACAGCTCACTTGCCATGCACCCTGTTGAGAAGATAAGGGATACAGCGGCAATTCTCTAGCGGGAAAGAGGGACAATTGCATAAAAAAGTCCGCGAAAAGTGGAGAGCAAACAATCTCGCGGAGTTGCCTGAGACGTGGAAAAGAAACTGCGTGCAATGTATTGAAACATATTCAGACCATCAAATCATCATAGATTGCTCTGTTTGTCTACTCTTCCGTCTCTGCGATGCCAACGACGATAACGCTGATGTTGTCAGCGCCGCCATGCTTGAGCGCTTCCTGTACAAGCGCGCTGCTGGCCAGCGTCGGGTGGGCAGATGAGGCGACGATGTTTTCAATCGAACCATCACGCACCATCTCCCACAGTCCGTCCGAGCAGAGGATCAGGCTATCGCCAGCCTGCAATGGCTTGATTAGTGTATCCATCTCCACCGACGCACGCTCTCCCAAACAACGATAGATCTGGTTACGCCGTGGATGCGTGTAGACCTCATCACGCGTGATTGTACCATCTTCTACCAGCCGCGCGACCAGCGAATGATCACGCGTCAACTGCTTCAGTCCCTCGTCGGTACGATAGAGGTAGGTGCGGCTATCACCGACATTCATCACATAGGCCGTGGCATTGGCGATAAGGACAGCGGTCACTGTGGTACCCATCATCTGCGGGCGTTCTCGATTGCGCTTATAAATGGCAAGATTGGCACGGTGCACACCCTCCTTCAACATCGCCAGGAAAATGTCTTCACCCAGCACGCCTTCTCCGCTGACATCCCGCAACAGTTCTGGCACAATGATCTCAGTTAGCGAGCGAATAGCCAGTCGACTAGCCTCGCGTCCGTTGGCATGTCCACCCATACCATCGGCCACGACAAACAGGCCAGCCGGCGTCGGACCAGCATCGGTGACACGCATACCCTGAATAGCAAAGAGACTGTCCTCGTTCGGAGCATCTTTGCGCGTGATACCAGGGTCCAGCCCAATGCCAACGACGAGTTGCAAGGGCACCTCAGGTACGACAGGCTCTTCAGTGTCTCGTCCCGGCTGCGTAGCAAAATCCGCAAGACTATCTTCATCCTCCTCAAACACAGCGCTGTCCTCCTCAAACACGGCTGCGGGAACAGGCATTGTATCATGTTGAGCAACATCCAACGTATCTTCTTCATCCCACTCAGCACGCCGCCGCCGCCTGGTCACATCTTGCCACGAGACAGGGCTGGGTGCATCATCCCCGTAACTATCCACCTCGTCAACAGGATCGTCGACAAGTGGTGATTGGACGATGCGCAGTTGATGACCCACGAACGCCGTATGGGCAGGCGCGGCGTATGGTCCCTGTGCATAGACTTCCGCTTGCCCACGCATGCCTTGCGCCCGCATGGCAGCAGGAGGGACGCTTACCCGACGCGCAGTCTGCGGTCGCGTCACTGGTGGCGGATAGGTGGAGGGCACAGGCGTTATGGATGATCCGGGCTCACGCGTGGGCCGGGTATTGGCTCTTTGCCGCGCCTGCGCTGGCGGGGCAGCTACTGGCACCTGCTCGGTACGCTGATTGTATTGAGCATAGACCGCTTCTGTGGCAAGACCTTCATCTGCCAGGCGTTCGGCTTCGCGTAAGTCTCCCTCAAAGCGTTGCTGGTCGGCGGCATCACGCTGCCAGTGTATGATGACTTTGCAGATCAGGGTGATGATGATAATCCACAGTACGAGCAACGCCACGGAAAGGAGCATTAAACCAAACAGTGGCAGCAGCAATGCCGCTCCCTGCACGGACCAGAGACGGGAGAGCTGCGGCAGTACCTGGAACAGAAAACGCCAGGCCCAGGGCGGAAATCCTCCCGAGAGACTATACAGCAGAATTCCTGCCGTCAGCAGCCCAAGCAATACTAGCGCTTTGACCCGGCGATACTGTATATATGCTGTGTTCAACTGTTCGATCATCTCATCCCTCCACAATTGCATACAAATGCCCTATGACATATCCCCCATCGTGGCGAGCGAGGCGGTAAATGCCGTAATATTCACCACCGTAGCAGTCTGGACCACCACACGGATACCAGCCTGGCCAGACAGCAAGGAGTTATCGGTAGTGACGATCATCCAGTTTGCCGGTCTGGTTGTACCGCTGCGCCAGGCGCTGGCAAACAACATCGCCCCAATAGCACGAAAATCTATGCTATAGACCACACCACCTTGCGCTTTGAATGGCACGGTAGCTACTTGCGCTCCCTGCCCCTTGACTTGCTTAATGATCGTCAGATTGCTCCCGTTGAGCAGCGCCTTATAGAAGTTGTTGCCATTGGTCCAACGCAATACACAGCCAAAGTTGACGCCATCGCCAAATTGATTGACCATGCCACTCATGAGCACATCCGTGTTGGTGTTGATCGGACCAAGCACCGCATTCAAGGTGCCTTGGCTCTGCGCGATCTGTCCCGCCGCACCGACAATAGAGAAGGCCTGCTGCGTATTGGCGTCGCCACCCCACTGTCGTCCATCCGAAGCGGTACCCCACAAGGCTTGATTCGCACGCTGAAAGGTGTCCTGCGCCAGGAGATTGGCTGCCACCTGCGTTTGTGTCGTTGCCGTAGCAGTTGGTACAATTTTCGCCATCGTACGCGCTTGATTTCTAGTAGTGCCCATCTGCATCATAGCTTCCACCATAGGCAGGGTCAGCGACTTCTGGATTGCACCCGTAAAGAGGCCAGCAAATAGTCCGCCGAGGATAAGTATGCTCAGAGCGGTGTATGTCACGAAACGTTTACTCATACGTACCATTTTCTCCTCTATGCAGCACTATACACATATATATACGGAAACAATATTTTTCAATAAAACGTGACAAAGTTGTGACTATATAAAAATATCATTACCGGTGAACGATAGCGAGCGCGAGGAATCCTCCTCGCGCGAATAGCGGCCTCAATTGAGCGAGTGTATATGATTTTATGGCCATACGTCATCTTTTTACTCCATAAGGTACAAATGCTCTAGGCTGACCGGCACCGGAAATCTCTTGCTTGGATGACCCGTTGGAGTTCGCACTGTAGCGCGAGATGCTCAACGTTGTCAGTGTTTGCATCTGACCGTGAATCCAGGTCACACCCTCGCGCATCGTGTTGGTGCTTGGATCAAATTCACCAGCATACGCGTAATTGGCGTTGGTAATCATGTCGTTGAGCAAGGTCAGTGTCGATGCTTGTTTGAGCTGCGCATCATTCATCTTCACGATCTGCTGCGCGTCATGGCGCAATTGCGTGAGCCAGTACTGCACATTACTCATGGCAGCGGTGATAGCAGCGATATTATTGCGCACCGCAGGCGTCGCACTACTGGATTGCAAGAGGCCATTGAGATGGACGGCGATATGATCGACATAATCAGGCGGCTCCTGGTCTGGTCCATCAACCTGCAATAGACCAACTCTGGCTAAGCGCTCACTAACCAGCAGCGGAGAGTTAAGCGGTAAGTCCATATAGGTAAAAGAGGTTCCGTCCAGGTATTCAAGCACGCGCGTGGTCTGCCGACGCACAAAGGCGGTGTCTTTCGTTTGCTCCCATGTATCGCGCTGGCTGCTCACCCACTCAAGGAGTTTGCTCGTATTGATGTAGAACCAGTTATTCAAGCCACCAGGCAACGCCAGTTCGTTCAAAGTAGGGTCCGCCGCCAGCAGGTGACGCAGATGGTCCAGGTAGCTAAAATGCTTCGGGTTATCAGAACTATTGATGGGCGTCGTCGAATACGCTCCGTAGTAGCGCCAGTTCGATAGATCAGGCGATGGGGCTATCGGCGGTACACTGCTATCTTCTTCCGTCACCAGAAAACGGCTCGTGATCTGTAACAGATTGGTGTGCTGTGCATCTCCCTTATAAAAGAGGTAGGCATGACCGTTCGTGACGGGCAGTACGCCCAACGCTATTGACAGAGGATCGCTCTGACTTGCATCGCCCAGTAACCAGGCATAATACTGGGTACCCGGCGCGGGATTGGGAACGTTGGCCAGATCGATAACCACTTCATCCTCAATGCCCTGGCTACTCGTTTCGTTCACCTGCTCACTGCTCGCAAAGGCGATATGCCCTACCACAGTGGGAAGTGCAGCCACTTTATTCGTCAATGTATGGCTCTGTACCAGGAAGAAGCCCAGACTGGCGGCGATGACGGCAACTGTTATCATAACGAGCAAAAACGGGAAACGACGCTGCGATCCGAATATTGGGGGTCGATATGGCGACAATGGTGGAGGCGCTGCAAGCGGCACGCTCTTTTGAGGGGGCAGCGGCTCTTCTGGCAAGGACAGAGGTATCGTTTTTTTCGGGCGCTGGCCTCGGCGTATCGGTCGGGACACGGTACATGCCATTGCGCGGCGTGACCTGGCTCAGATCGCTCGAAATACGTCGTGTATCGGATAGCGGCGTCGTCTGACTGCGATTAGCTACGCGCGAGACACCATCCCTGGGCGTGCCCTGCCTGATATCGGTAGCAACACGCACAGCTTCATCAACACGCCACGTATCGGGCAGGGGTGTCATCTGATCGCGGTTTACCGCTAGATGCGGCATGCCATCCTCAGGCATTCCTTGCTCCCTATGAGTTGCCACACGCACGGCATCATCAGCCAGTATGTTGTGGGCCAGGGGAGCTGTCGTCCTGCCCTGGGTGCGCTGGCGCTGCAATTGTCCGCTACTCAGCGCATCAGCCAGTGCATCCATAGAGAGATAGACGGGGAAACCGTTGCGAGCGGCCTGCTGCGCGAGATGCCCACTGTACGGAATCACAAAAACAATGGGCAAATCCAGCTGACGCCTGATATGCTTGAGCGTCGTAAAATCATCTGGCCGCTGAAAGACATGCGACTGCTCAGCCAGCATAATGACCACAGGCTTCTTTTGCGCAGCAAGCAACGGGAAAAGCGTCGCCCGTTCGTCGCCCGCTTCGATATAAAGCACACTGAAATCACCTGAATCGTTTCTTTTCATCGTTCACTCACTTCCGTAGTTCCGAGATCGTCCCAATACAGCCAATGATTCCCAAAGGTATCCTGATACTGCTCACCACGTGCGTCATCCCCCGGCGGCGCGGCGAATACATCAGAGGCCGAAGACGACGTCTGCTCAGCGTCTGAGAATGCAATCAGCCGAGTTTTAAATGCTGCGTGCAATCCTTTGCGCACAACTGGCTCTGTCTGCTCAGCAACGACAGGCAGCATAAAAGGCATATCCACGCGCAACTGTGCGATATCTATCTGGCCCAAGGACATCGTCATCCGCGCAGGGCGCTCACGCTGACGCGGATAGCGTCGCCTGGGCGACGCGTTGTTGGCCTTGCGTCTGCTGGTCGCATGCGCGTACGGCGTATAGCCCATCTGGCGTAATGCGCGCATATCAACGTTCATCGCCTCTGGCAGAGCTGGTAGCAGCACGGGATCGCGATCAGTCGCCGCGAAGAAACGGCGAAAAGCCCGATAGGTCGCCAGACAGCCCATGACGATGAGCGAAACCCACGCAATGAGCCAGGAGGCGGCCTGTGCAATGAGCAAGCATACCCCCACAGCCTGTCCCTGCTGCATCAACGCGGGAACCTGCGGTGCTATCATATACATCGCGCGCCAGGCGGGCGGCGGGAAACCACCCAGTTTATAGGCCAGAAAGATACCCGCGCCACAGCAGAGAACCGGATAGAACAATGTACCTGCCAGCGTGGACTGGATGCGCTGCCCGGCGATAGCAAGCTGCTGTTGCAAGCTGCGTTTCCTGGCAGGTCGCTCCACAGAACTCCAGGTGTGAATGAGCGTACCTGCAACGATCAGTCCACCCCCAAGATAGCCGTCCAGCGGCATCACTTCATGCAGATACACGAACGCAACAAATGCGCCCATGATGGGCTCCAAAATGGAGATGAACGAAACAGTGACCGGCGAGACATATTTTTGCAGCAGCACGGTGTTTAAGATAGGCAGGAAGGTTGTACCAAGACCAATATAGAGGATCGCCCAGGTATCCGTAGGAAACGAGAACTGCACCATCTGCCAGTTGCCAAAGAGTAGCGCGATCAGGTTCGCCCACAGCGCCATCGTCAGCAGTTCGACAGCTAAAAGCGGCCAGTAGATCGTCGGGTCTTTCTGCTCACGGTCAGCCAGAAATATATAAAATGTGCATAACAGACCGCCAATAAAAGCAATCAGGATGCCGCGCAGACCACCCATCGATGCATTCAGCATCAGCAAGACCGCTCCACAAAACGAGACTAGGCCGGCAAACCAGGTCGCCTTTGTGATAGGATAGCGCAGGAAGAGATAGGCAAAAAGTGCGGCCAGGAAACCATTGAGAGATGGGAAAAATGCAGTACCGGTAGCACTATTGTATTTGAGTGCCACAGAAAGCGTTACAAGTCCCAGACAAAGACAACTGCCTAGCAAAAAGCCACTCTTGATAGCAGCGCGTGTCATAGAGCGCCAGGATAACGCGAGAATACACAGAGCCGGTGGCACCAGCGTCATCATCGTAAAAAAAGTGAACACGATGGGATCGATGTGCCGCAGAGATCCCTTGGCTATCGAATAATACGAGCCATAGAGCAACGTATTGAGCAGAAACGCCAGATAGGCAATGCTCTTGATTTTCTTCATAAGCTACAAATACCTCGCAACACCTGGCACCATTGTGCATGCCAAAGCGCTAAATGGGTTCCCTCAGGAAGCGCAGAGCACACGCTTGCATAAATAGCGTATGCGGTAGAAAACGATACACTGCTTTTGTGGGTTTTACGAGAAAGCGGTCTCACATCCATGAGCGAGCTGTCAGGTAAACAATGCACCGGTCAAATTCTATCCCGCATACCCTACCGGAAGTATACATAAATATGCTGGCCTGCAAGGCCGATTCTTATACAAATTGTGGGTGCGCCTTGACACGTAGCGACAACAAAGGCATCTCTGTTTGGGACGCAATGACCGCAGGAGAGACGATAGGTATCGCCATTTTTTTGGACGTCTGGCACACAGATAACACAGAGAGGCATCGCGTCCAACACAATAGTTATAGGAGATAAACCACTGTGTATCTTTTCCTCTCACTCTTACGTGTTTCACTTAGTGTTAGCGTCTTCGCTAGATTTCGCTGGATTTTTTGAACCAGCGAACAAATAGATACGATGTGTGATGTACTAAGTCATAAGGGAGGAGAAATTATGCCACGCCATCGCAATACTACAGCCACATCCGCCGCAGAAGATGAAGCAGCCAATACCGATAACCTGCTCACCGTACGTGAAGTAGCCAGGCGCTTACGTGTCGATACCACAACGGTTCGCCGTTGGATCTCACAGGGATTGCTAGAAGCTATTCCACTGCCCCACCGTGGGAAACGACAGGGGTATCGCATAAAGAAACAGACTATTGATAAGCTGCTTGTCGCCAACCCTCCTTCTTAGGAGGGTGTGCCATGCTTTGGGAAACGTTCCTCCAGGGCAAGCATAGCGAGCAGTTTCTCAGACGCGAGTTGCGCAAACAGAGCGAGTTGGCTATTGATACGGGAAAAGGGTGGCGATTGCACCATCAAACCTGGTATGGCGCTAACAGAGATGCCAACTCGTTGCGCGGCATGCGCTCTATTTAGTTAGCACATCTCCTGCTCCCATAATCTCCTGATCCACCTGACATCGCAAGCGCTCATAGAGCAACGATGTGCGATGATCTGTCACAGTTTCCGTCCCAAAACCAGCGTTGCCCATCTAGACCAGGACAAAACGTCGACGTGAAAGTCTCCCGTTTGAGATTCAGCAATTTTCCCTCAATTCCCCTTGAACTTTTTATAGAGATAAAGTACATTTTTTGTGATTACAACTTGATGCTTTGTGCAATATCACGTTGTCAGAAAGGAAGAGACACATGCTGTATCTTAGACCGATGGATGAAACAGAGTACCCTGGAAAAAATCACATTACATGCCTTTGGACACAATCAGAGAGCCAGATCTCTCTACGAAAAGCTGGGGTATAGAACCACCAATGTGCACATGGCAAAGGATCTCTGCTAGTACTTCTTGGCTATGAAATCCGACCACCAGATTGTACGTGTGCGCTCGCATCATTCTCGCTCTCGCCCCCAAAAAGCTGCCAGATCATGCTTGACAAGCGTGATGTAATTCCCTATACTTAATATTGTTGATCAAATTAGTCTACTATAAGTGGCTAGCGTCTAAAATTTTATGTGAGGGATGTATGCAAGTTCCACGAAAACTGATGTGTATCCTGGCTCACCCCGACGATGAGTCAATCGCTCTTGGCGGCACGCTCGCCAAATATGCCGCCGAAGGTGTAGAGATCTCACTGGTCATCGCCACACGCGGCGAGCGCGGCTGGTTTAGCGACTGGGAGTTGTATCCAGGCGCACAAGCATTGGGCGCGCTACGTGAGCAGGAGGTGCGCAATGCCTGTGAGGTACTGGGAATTTCACGCCTGGATTTCTTAGATTACATGGATGGGGACGTAGATCAGATCAACGAAGCGGAGATCATTGCCAGACTTGTGCGCCTGCTGCGCGAGGTGCGGCCACAGGTCGTCGTCACTTTTGGTCCCGATGGTCTCTACGGGCACCCGGATCATATAGCTATTTCGCAGTTCACTACCTCGGCTCTGCTCTGCGCCGCCGATCAGCATTATGTCCAGAGCCACGACCTTGCTCCTCATAGCGTCTCAAAATTGTACTATAGAATATCTACGGCTGATTGGTTTACGCGCTGTCTGCCCATTCTTGGCGAGATGGTCATGCTGATTGACGGTCGAGAGAGACGCGCCCATCCCTGGGTCAACTGGATCGTTACTACCCGTATAGATACGAGCGCGTACTGGCAACGCGCATGGCAGGCCGTACTCTGCCATCAAACTCAGTTACCAGATAAAGCCTGCTGGCAAGCACTGGCAGAGCAGGATCATCAAGAGATATGGGGACCACAGGAGTATTATCGCGCTTTGAGCCTAGTAAACAGTGGACGCAAAGAAGAACATGATCTCTTTGAGGGAGTACCGCAAAGCGCACAGGTAGCACCTGGCTTTTCCCATACAGCAATATATGTATGACCTGTTTGGCCACGAATGTGCGGCTCATCCTGGTAAGTCTCTTACTTCTCGTGAAGACGCTCTAAACATGTCTCTGCGCAGGTCTGCAAATCGAGACAGTGCCGCGCATTGCCCGCTTTGAGAATACTCATGGATATGATATAGTAAAGACAGAGTTGAGAATACAGAAATTGGTGATGGAGCTCACCACGTCAAAGTGCTAACTTTGATGAAACCGCATTGCCGCTAATGGCTCCTGATGACGCTTGAGGGCGAAATCAGGGGTTTTTTGTTGTCTTTTGTCCTCGACACAGAGCAATTGTTTTGTTTATCTGCTCATTTCCAGCGTAGAAAGGTATGAAAAAGTCGCATGACATTACCGACATTAGCATTAACCGGGTGTATTGGTATTGCTGGTGCCATTGGTGCCACTGCTCGCTACCTGCTTGGCCGTTTCGTGGCCGAACGCACAAACTCACAACTCCCATGGGGTACGTTTCTGATTAATATTTCTGGGGCCTTTTTGATCGGGCTGGTCTTCACTGCTACCACACGCCACGTGCTTTCGACGGCAGAGCAGGGCATACTGGCAACTGGCTTCCTGGGAGGCTATACGACTTTCAGTACAATGAGCTGGGAGGGAACTCAGCTTCTACGCGGCAGAAGTTATCGCCTGAGCGTGCTGTACCTGGGCGGTAGTGTTCTGCTGGGACTCGCAGCGGTTACGCTGGGTTTTGCACTGGGGAGGGTTCTTTAATTGACACAGACGCTTTCCGCGCGCCGTCGCTTGAGTGCCGTAATCTGTGGCGGCTTCCTCGGCGCAATTGCGCGCGCGTTACTCAGCACGTTTATCCGGGCACATCTCGGGAAAGCATGGCCGTACGATATTCTGTGTATTAATCTGAGCGGTGCCTTGCTGCTGGCATGCATCACGACGCTGGCCGATGCCAAATTATTTATTGGACCAACACGTCGCCTGTTTATCAATGTGGGCTTCCTGGGAGCCTATACGACCTTCAGCACGTTGATGCTCGGTGATATAGAACTGGCACAGTCAGCACACTGGCTGGCAGCTCTCGCTTATCTGCTCATTAGCATGCTGGGAGGATTGCTAGCGGTCTTCCTCGGCGACATGCTGGGCATGTGGATAGCCGTGCGCACAAAGTCGCGACCAGTACAGCAACGCAAGCTGGCAGAAGCCTGGTTACAACAAGCACAAACGTCCCACCTGGATATGCAAGATGACGTCTTAGTGTCCGAGGAAGACGCTGAAACAGAGGTTGAAGGCTTCCACTGATGACAAGCGAGACCAAACACACAGGGAAAAGTCTGAGAGAAACACCTATGCCGGTAAAAGGACGCGTGCAGCTTCTGCCATTTTGTGACCGACGCGGGAGCGCATGCGTTGAAATAGGTGAAGTGGTTTTGCTTATCAATCACCTCGCAGTTTTTTGAGGCTCTGCCCTTATCAGCATCCATGGCAAGACGACCCGGAACGAACCGGTGGAGAAGTGGGGAAGCATCAATGTACCTGAAAACGTTGGGTATACCAGGCTATTGATCACTGTGGCTCGTTCGAGCAAGGCGGTTCCTTGGTATTCCTTTTGCTTACAAGAAGGAATGATCATGAACCTGTTCGGCTTTTGGAAACGTCAAGAGTTAGCAGCACCAGCAGCGGTTATTCAAGCTGCATGTAATTTTTATGGTATCGCTCCAGAGTGCGCGCCCACAGTCCACGTAGAAAAACTTGACGCCCTGGCAGATAATATCTGGGTCGTCAAATTGAACGAAACAGCCAGCGCCGTTGTGGCCTATGTTCCCGAAGAAAAAGAACAGACGGTGACTGCCCCCTGGTTCGGCGAATAGCATTCGTAGCAGAAAAGAAGACGCTTTAAGCATAAGGACCTGGTCGACACAATAGTGGTTGACCAGGTCTTTGTTTTGAGAGATTATAGTGGGATACAATCGTGATACACTAATAGCAGCGAATTCATATATCGATAGTCCTGTTATTTCTTTTGTGCTGAAAGCGTATAAATTTGTGTGGAAAAGATTACGTCTCTACTCCTCCGAGATCTGCCTGCTCTTCCTGGTGACGGCAGCTATACTGCTGCGGCTTATCTTGCTCCGACTGCATTGGCCCTCCACGAATAGCGACGAAAGCGTCATCGACTTGATGGCATTACATATCCTGACGCGCGGCGAGCGCCCTATTTTTTTCTACGGGCAGGGCTATATGGGAGCCCTCCAGGCTTACCTGGGCGCATGCTTCTTCCAACTGATGGGCGTATCTATCTTCTCGGTACGACTCGGCCTATTATTGCTGATCGCCCTCTACCTCACGAGCATGTACGCGTTGACAAGCCTGCTCTACAGCAAAAAGTTTGCCCTTTTTACTGTAGCATTGCTCAGTCTGGGTTCAGGTACCGTGCTTGCGATCCAATTAACCGCTATCGGCGGCTACCCAGAGACGCTGTTCTTTGGGGCATTGATTTTCTGGCTGGCATCCCGCCTTGCACTCACCACACATTCCGCCACAGAGCAATCCAACAAGTTATATATACAACGAACACTGGTCTACGGACTGCTCGGTCTGGCAATGGGTCTGGCGCTGTGGTCGGACTTTCTGATTATCCCCTGCATTGTGGCAGCCGGATTGCTGATCGGGCTTTTTTGTTGGCGAGATGTGCTGCGAGGTTGGACCGGGATCGGCCTGGTGGCAGGTTTCTCGACTGGCATACTCCCCATCATTCTCTATAATCTGTCAGCAACACCCGGCAATAGTTCCTGGCATGCAGTACTCTATACAGCCAGCTATACACGTATCCTGGAGATTTCACCGCTGCAACGCATCAGCGAGGTTCTCCTGATCAGCATCCCTACGATAACCAGCGCCCCCTCCAGTTGCGCCATAGCCGAACCTGTGTCAAGCATCCACAACATAGCGGGCTTCTTTCCAGCCGGACACCTCTGGCCCTGCCTGCTCATCAATGGCAGTTGGGCTGCTGGCTGCGTCCTATTGTGGAGCATAGCCGTTTCGCTTGCCATCTATCCCATCTGGAAAAGTCGTCATGCACGTAAACATTGGTCATTTGAGGAGAGACAGTACATCATTTGCTCGACCGCCAAACTGATGATCCTCGCCAGCGCAGCGCTGGCATGTTGCCTCTTCGCAGCCAGTGCTCGCGCCGGTATAACTCCACGCGGCGCCTCACGCTATCTCACATGCGTGCTCTTTGCCACACCAGCCGTGTTGTGGCCGCTGTGGCACGGCCTGACGATCCATAGCAATACGATGTTGCAGCACAGCATAAGATGGTCACAAGGGACGTTCGTTGTGAGAGCTGGCTTATTACTCCTCATCACATTCGTGCTTGTACAGAGCACTATCGACCTATGGCATGAGATCCCGGCGGCTCAAAATGCCTATCAGCAACAGGGCAGTCTGGTTCAGGATCTGCAACACATTGGGGCCACACGCATCTACGCGGACTACTGGACATGTGGCGTCCTTATCTTTCGCAGCGACGAGCATATTATCTGTAGCAATCTCGATACCAATCTCCAGCCCGGGCTAGATCGTTATAGGCCCTACTACAATCTCGTACGATCTACAGCTTATCCCGCCTATGTGTTTCTACCCAACGCGCCTCAATTACACGCACTCGTCCAGCGTAGCCAGCTCTTGCAGAAATGGTATCAAAGATATGTGTTCGAGGGCTATGTCGTCTATGCGGCACACAAGCGCTCTTGAGAGAGGCACCTGGCAGTATACAAAACTAGTGTTTGAAAATATAGCGTTTTATAGCGTTTTATAGCGATCTATTGCAGGATTTTGGGGATATTCTAGAACCCTTCTCTGGACGAAGCAGACAATTACTGCTAGACTAAACGAGACCTTTCAAAAAGCCTTTACCCAGGGACGCAGCATGTATTTCGATGATAGCGAGTACGACATCCCTCATGTTGCTTCCCACATGAACACGCTCGATGCAGTGGGCAGCGTGCTGGATGAAGACGGTAAGGGTGGTTACCGCTTTGATCGTATGGCCTTCAATGATCCATTTGACATGTTCGGTTTCTTCCTGGGATACATGAGCAGCCCACTTCTGACGGAAAGCCCACAGGAGCATGAGGAACGCATGAAACACGTGGTGATCTTACCGGAAGAAGTTCACGCAACAGGAAGAGCTTTGTAGACCATAGTCAGGAACCCGTCGTGTGACGAAAGGAGAGCGGCATCATGCAACTGGTCGAACAACATGTGATCAAGCGCAACGATCCTCGTTTTGCCGTGATTGATGCCGCTGCCTTCAAGTCCAAGAACCTGTACAATGCGGCTAACTATGAGATACGGCAAGCTTATATTTTTGAGGGCAAGTACCTGAGCTACAGCAAGATGGACAGGCTCATGCAGGCCCATGAAGCCTACAAAGCGCTCCCGGCAAAGGTGGCACAGCAGGTCTTGAAGCAAGTGGATCATGATTGGGATGCCTTCTTTAAAGCCATCAAAGCCTACAAGCAAGACCATGCCAAGTTTCGAGCACGTCCCAAAATCCCGAACTACAAGGACAAAGCGAAAGGGCGCAATCTGCTCGTGTACACCCTGCAAGCTTTAGAAGGAGGGCAGAGCAAAAAAGGGATAGCAGGCATTGTCAAACCATCGGGACTCCCGATCACCGTCAAGACCCGACAGCAGCAGATCAATCAAGTCCGCATTGTCCCTCGCAAAGGCTTTTATGTGCTAGAGGTGGTCTATGAGTACGAACAGCCAAAGAGCGCGGTAGACCCTGCTTTGTACGCGGGCATAGATATCGGCATGGATAATCTCGCGGCGCTAACTTCAAACCAATCTGGCTACGTGCCAGTCCTGGTTAACGGGCGTCCGATGAAATCTGTGAACCAGTTCAACAACAAGCGCAAAGCAGAGTTACAGAGCAAGCTTGGTCATACAGGCACCACAAAGCGCATGGAGCGCATGACGAAGAAGCGCACGCGCCGCATTGACCACTACATGCACACGGCATCCAGATGGATTGTCGATGATCTGGTGGCTCATGGGATAGGGACACTCGTGATTGGGAAAAATGATACTTGGAAGCAAGAAGCGAACATGGGGAAGCGCACCAATCAAAATTTTGTTGCTATCCCTCATGCCCGGTTCATTTCCATGCTGACCTACAAAGCAGAGTTAGTAGGCATCACCGTGATCATCACCGAAGAGTCCTACACCAGTCAAGCCAGTTTCTTAGATCGTGATGCAATACCAGTCTATGATCCCAACCGGAAAGAGAAGCCGAAGTTTAGCGGCAAGCGCATTGAGCGTGGGCTGTACCGTGCAACAGATGGCACGCTGATCAATGCTGACTGCAACGGGTCGAGCAACATTATCAGAAAAGTAGCTCCTGATGCCTTCGGGTCGGAGGGAGTAGAGGATGGGAAAGGCCACAAGCCGGTAGTCCATCCAGTGAGGATTGTCGTTGATCCCCTCACAAAGCCAAAAAGGGAAATCCTGGCTTGCTATAAAACGCTATAAAACGCTAGAGATCGCTATACTTTTTGGAACTATTGGCACTTGAACTCGTTACTCTCACGCTGCTGCGAATTTCACATTTGCTCATTTGAAGCGTCTAATAATTAAGAGATCGGGAGCGCCTGAACAGGAGCATGCTATCCAATAACCCATGATAGAAATACCGCATCCGACCTTCCATGCTATGATAAATAAAGGTAACTATTCAGGTACCGTGGAGGCTCGCGTAGGGGCCGAGCCAGGACCTTTTTGGTGGCCCATCCGCCACGTTGGACGAGGGAAAAAGGTCCTGGCGTCCCTCGCGGCGACCCACCGTGGACAACCGCAAGGGATTGTCCCTACGCGAGTACATACCTACCTGAATAGTTATAAATAAAGCTTGTAGAGAGATGACACAGTCATAACAGGTGAGTGGGCCAGAGAAAAAGGATAAAATAGATGGACCTTCAATCTATTAGACGTCATGTATGCTCGCTAGATCATGGAGAAGGGATCATACTGGTCGATGTTGAATCTGAAACACGGCCACGTACAGATGCCAGAGGCAACAGGCTCTACTACTGCCTGACAGGACATCACATCTTCTCTGTCAACGCTCAAGGTAAGGCGACACCACGCAAAAAACCGCGCACGTCCAATCTCGTACCACCAACGCCAAAATAACAGCGGCGGTTACAACCTGCCAGGTTCACCATCAGTAGACCATTGCTCTTTTGCCCAACAAAAAGGCCGCCACAAAGGACGGCCCTATACGCTTTTCCTTCTACAACACAAGTTCACTGCAAGAGATGTCTCCACGCGCTTTTGCAGAAAGAGTGGGATGATTAACTTTTCGCGAATTCATGGCTAACCCGTTTGCTATCAATAAAGGTGGTGTGCTCCATGTCTTCAACAGCGGATGCACGATGGAACCAGGCCACAATGGCGGCAACCAGACTCAAGATAGCACCACTCGCCAGGGCGATAGAAATGCCAACACTGTTAGCTAGTCCACCAATAAAGAGGTTCCCGATGGGCGTGCTGCCATTAAACACTAACATGTAGACTCCCATAACTCTGCCACGCAAGGCATCAGGAGCCACCGTTTGCAGCGTCGTATTGGCTAGCGCGACAAAGGATATAAGCATAAAGCCGGTCAGCGCAGCCAGTAGCAGCGACAGTGGATACCAGTGCGATAGTCCAAACAAGCCTAACGCGATAGAGAAAAGCATCGCAAAGATTAACATTCTGCTCAGATTTGGTCGTCTATTGCCCCAGGCCAGATAGAGCGCGGCAACCAGCGCACCAAAGCCAAAGGCCGATGAGATGAAACCAAAACCTTCTGATCCCATATGCAGAGCCTGTGTGGCAACCAGCGGTAAGACGACATTGAAATTGATGCCAAACAATGAAACCAGACCCACAACGACGATGATCAGGAAGACAGCCGGTGTCCGCCTGACATAGACGAGTCCGTCACGCAGACTGCGCATAGTGCCAGTTGCCGTAGCCTCAGCCGCGCGATGCCTGATGTAGAGCTCTTTTGTATTGATCATGAGCAATCCAATGATCACAGGAATAAAGCTGAGTGCATTGACGAAAAAAAGTGGTCCCTCACCAAATTGCGCGATAATCAGACCCGCGATACCCGGGCCAACCATACGCGACATATTAAACGCTGATGAGTTGAGCGCAACGGCGTTCGGTAAAGACTCACGACCGGCCATTTCGCCCACAAATGCCTGACGTGTTGGCATGTCAAGTGCGTTGGTCAGACCATAGAATAGCGCTAATATATAGATATGCCAGACCTCTATACGTCCGGTAAACACTAATAGACACAGCGTAGCAGCTTGCAGTGCCAGAAAGGTTTGCGTGAAGACCAGCACTCTGCGCTTTGGGAAGCGATCCGCCAGCACACCACCCAACAGTGTAAGGCATAAGACAGGCAGAAACTGTAATGCGCCTACAATTCCCAGGTCTAAAGCGCTGCCGGTCAGGTGGAGTACGAGCCACGCCTGTCCCGTAGAGTCCATCCAGGTACCAATCAGGGAAATAAGCTGACCAGTCCAGAATAAACGAAAATTCCGCTGCTGTAGCGCGATAAATGCATGCTTCTTTTTTGACTGCCCTGCAATGACTGCAGAGACTCCCATTGCTTCATTCTCCTCTGTTACTTTCATTTTCCGTAATGTCCCATCTATGTTGTAATTTTAATAAAAGGTATAGGTATGACGCTTGAGTTTTTTCTGTGTGTCTGGTGAATTGAGCATGGTAGAACTCTTTTCAGTGGAAACTGGATTCCCATCAAGCGTCTCTCAGTGGATGTACCTATAGTATACAACAAGTTTAACGTTTACGTCAATGTTACCGTCTGATATCCACGCAGAAATCCAGAGGAAGTGCATTGGCATTTGGCCTCATCTTTGAATAATTTTGGGGCCTGTGACACCTTCCCCATCGCCACACGTGTTGGCAGCAGGAGAGATGTCTCTTACACAACAAACTGTATAAAGATGTTGTACAGCGCAGAAGCGGGGTGCTTCATGATTACCGACACGTTGACTGCATCCCCAGGGTTCAGGCAACCTGGCAAAGTTGCCTGAACCCTGGGGATGCATCTCTCTTCATTACATCAGGGCCTTATCGCGGCTGAACATACCATGGAAGCCAAAGGGTACATGCTGTGGCACTTGCGCCCTGGCCAGTTCGCTGAAGGTCGCGGCGTCCAGGACGAGCAAGAACGAATTGCCCTGCGTTCCATCGAAGACCACTGAGAGAATCACGCCTTCGTCCTCACTGCTAGCGTGCGGAGCTGCAACGAAGACTGGTTCACCTGGATAGCAGTCAGCGACACGCCAGATTTGCGCGCTTTCCTGGTGGGTATCCACTTTGACCAGTTGATTGGTAAAATCGTCAGGCGTTTCCCGGTCGATGCTTACCCCATAAGCAAACTGATAGTCTCTGCCATTGTTGCGCCCATAGTTGATGCTGGGCAGTTCAATCGCTTCTTCTGAGAGCACCTTACAGGTTTGCGCCTGGCTATGGAGCGGCAGCGTATAGCGCGTAAACGCAGGCCAGGGAACCGTTAGCTTCTTCTCCCTGCATATTCTTGAGGTAGAAGGCATCGATAACTGAGGCATCGCGCATCGCCGCAATATCCACGATCACACTATCCTCGCGCTCAAAAGCGTTGATATGGTGGAAGGCGAAGAAAGCCTCACTCTCGAACGTGTTGACGACCTGGCCATCTTCTTTACGCATCACAAAGAAACGCGCTCCGCGTTCCGGTTTCCATTGGAAATTCTCGATGAATGGTTTTCCGCTTAGCAGGATACTCAGTGGATTGACCACCAGAGGGAATTCAACCAGTACAATATAGTGCTTAGTGATGCCAAAGCTATGAATATAGCCTGGCTCCTGCACAGGGATGGAGCCGATCAACGTGCGTTTTGTCAGGCCATCTTTAATACCGTAGATGTTATAGCAGCTTTTGGCTGAGAAATGCGTAATCGAGTTGATGCCCATTGTGCGCTGGGAATCATAATGCGGGTGAGGCGTGCAATGCTGGCCCGCGACATGATCCTCATGCTGGATGACACCCAGCGTTTTCAGCGTACTGGGATCAAACTCGACCGGCAAAGGAAGCTCGGTCAGCGCGACAAATGAGTTGCCAATCTTGCTAATATTGACATTGCTATTGCCGCCCGGCTCAAGTGGATTGAAGACGGAGGTGACGCGCTTAAAAATTGAGCGACAGGGATCAGTAGCGAATTCCTGATAGCTGATTTTGCCTGTCTTCTGAGCCTTGAGATAGGCGGGACTCTGCAAGAATCTGTTTACATAAGCAACATTCCCTGCGTTAAACGTAAAGCTGTGCAGCATGGCCAGCCCATCAAACCAGTGGTTGAAATGTTGCTCTCCCACCTCAAATTGCGCCGGACCATTGCGCAGAAGTGTACCTACCAGCCAGGTTGGTACTTCCCCTTGTATGGGCAGATGATCACACGTAATCTCCTGAGTCTGGGTGGCAAAACCACGAGCAAATTGACCTGACATCGGAAAACCTCCTAATTTCAACCTGAGGATCGTCTCGGGGGTGGAAGCACTTCACGGAATCAGAATGCCACGACCACGTATGTGGCCGGTCTCTAGCGCGTGGATGGCTTCGTTGGCTGCCGCGAGAGGATACGTCACGGTGTGCAACATCACCTTGCCCTGGATCGTTAGCGTCATCAGTTCGGTCAGATCATTATAGGTCCCAACAAGGTTGCCGATAAAATTGATCTCCGTCCCGGTAACATCTCTGGTAGGCACTTGTAGCTGGCCACCATAGCCAATGACATAATAGCTACCCGCGCGACGGAGCATGGCGATACCATCTTCTATAGCGCCATCCTCACCTACAAAATCAATGATCACCTCGGCTCCCTGTCCAGCGGTGATTGCTTTGACCTGCGCAATCTGGTTACCATCAGCCAGCACGGTATAATCTGCTCCCCAGCCACGCGTCAATGCCAGTGCCTCCCGCGAACGATCTACGACGATAATTTCTGCCGGGGTTAGCGCTTTCAGACATTGAATACCGATATGCCCCAGACCACCCGCACCGATTACAACGACCTTTGTGCCGGGATAGAGCAATGCAGCGGCTTTTTTGATGGCGTGATACGCCGTCAGACCAGCGTCCGCCAGGGCGGCAATGGCGGCAGGTGCCAGACCACTATCTAGCTTTATGACCGCTCGGGCAGTAGTTTTGAGGAAATCCGCCATGCCACCGTCCGTGGACATACCTGGAAAAGCCGCGTTAGAGCAGTGCATGTCATCACCAGCCCGACATGCGCGACAGAGCCCACAGGTGATTTGTGGATAGGCGATTACGGTATCCCCCACGGCCACATTGCTGACAGCAGAGCCGATCTCGTGCACCCAACCTGCATTCTCATGACCCAGCGTGTAGGGCAACGTGATGCCAGATGTCCCGCTGAATTGCCCTTCTATAATGTGCAGATCAGTCCGACAGAGGCCCGCACCACCCACACGCACAATCACATCAAATGGACCACTGATGCGTGGCTCCGCAACCTCTTCGACGACCGGATGCTCTCCGTAATGGTGCAAGCGTACAGCTTTCATGATTGCACTCCTCCGTTATCGTGGCATAGAGGTACCTATGCGTTACCCCTTGAGGACTATGAAAAGTTGCAGCATTGTGAAATAGACACTTTATAAATAGTAGAATGGCAGCTACATTTCTCCATAGATGAGGCTCTATTTCTCATTTTAATTGTATCATAATTGTCAATAGCGCTACATCGTCCAAAAGCACGATGTTTTTTTGTACTGCCTGCGCTATGCTTTTTACCGAACCAGTTGCATATAGTGGAAAGGAACACACAATGACTGGCAAAAACAGCTCTCGACCGGCTGACCTGAATGCCGAGACGCGCACTATCTGGAACCAGAACGCCGCATTCTGGGACGGCAAAATGGGTGATGGCAACGACTTTCAGCGTCTGCTCACCGGTCCCGCCACTGAGCGGTTGCTCAACCTGCACGCTGGCGAACGTGTACTAGAGATCGCCTGTGGCAATGGCGTCTTCTCCCGTCGCATGGCCCAGCTTGGTGCCCGTGTGATGGCGACCGACTTTAGCACACAATTCCTCGAACGGGCTCGCGCCCGCTCCAGCGAATACGCTGACCGCATCGAATACCGCCTCGTCGATGCCACACACGAGGAGCAGATCGTTGCCCTCGGTCGGCAGTACTTCGATGCCGCAGTCTGCAATATGGCAATTATGGATATGGCGGAGATCGACCCCTTGATGCGCGGCATACGCCTGGTTGTCAAAACCGGTGGGCGCTTTGTCTTCTCGCTCACCCACCCTTGCTTTAACCACACAGGTATGGCACTCAACGTAGAGGAAGCCCCGCTCGATGGCGATCTCGTCACCACGTACTCCGTCAAAATTACGCGCTATCTGCACAATAGTCCACAGAAGGGTATCGGCATCATCGGTCAGCCCGCCCCACACTACTACTTCGACCGTCCCCTGCACATCCTCTTCAACGCTTGCTTCCGCGCCGGTCTCGTGCTGGATGGATTGGAAGAGCCAGCCTTCAATCATCCTCAAGATGGTTCGCGCTCCAGTCGTTTGCTGAGCTGGATCAACTATCACGAAATCCCACCCGTGCTGGTGGCTCGCCTGCGCATTCCAAACTGAATAAAAAAGCAGACATTCAAATCCCTGTCTCAGGCTGCCTGGATAACGCTGGCAGCCTGAGATTGCCTATTTAGACGACGAAAAATTCTTCAGTACCGTATTGTTGCTCCGCAAAAAGAAAAGAAACATCGAAGGATGTTTGTGATGAAGTTCTCTCCTCAGTTGAATCACCATTCTCAAGGCATGGATTGGCCCGTTTTCGTCCCACACAGAAGATATCAGGAGCAAGATACACGATGAACATAACCAGAAACCCCAATTTCCGTGGCATCTTTTTGTTTGATGGTGGCAATAGTGCAGACCTCGCCGATAACCCGGACCTGGCAGGGATCAACCTGGTCTACTACTGGTCACAAATTGAGCCGCAACCAGGACAGTATCAGTGGCATATCATCGACCAGGCTATACAGCCATGGCAGGCGCGAGGTAAGAAGGTCATGCTACGCCTGGTGACGGCAGGCTGGAGATCCTGGGATAAGCCCTGGAGTCAGCACGGCACGCCGCAGTGGGTCTACGACCTGGGAGTAAAGTCGGTAACAGAGCTAGATGGCGCAGTGCTGCCCCAATATTGGAATCCCATCTTCCTGGCACATTACGATAACCTGGTCAAAGCCTTTGCACAGCACTATGACGGCAATCCGGCAGTAGCCCTCGTGCAGATGGCCATCGGCGATGGCGGGGAACCAAAGGTGGACACGCGCAACGATAATCCCCATAAGCTTCACCTATGGCAGTCAATTGGCTATACTGACCCGATCTGGCACACCACTGTACTACATATGATGAACTCTTATGATCAAGCCTTCCAACGCACACCGATGACAGTCATGCCTGATGCCACGTTTATCGGTGGAACACCTGGCTATAACCAGATGGTGATCCTCAACTACGCAGTGCAGGCGGGCATTGGCCTGCAAAACAACGGCATGGTTAAAGGACAGGTACTCAAATCACGCTGGCTGCAGGTACCTTTCGTCGTCAGTGAGCAACGCGATAGCACAGCACAGTCAGGCGACACGCTGGCCGAAGACCTCAATACCGGGATGCAGCAGCGCGCCCGCTATATCCTGATCTTCAAAGCTGATATTATTGCTGCCGGCGCACAGTCCGTCCTGCATGCATTCGCCGCCCAGGCCGTAGCTGCATGAGCTGATCAGGGAGGGGCACAGGGCTAAAGTTTCAGGGAGAGCGAGCAATACACCTGTGTCATCGATGCACATGCATTTACTCTGGACGCTGCTGATCGCCTGCAACCTGCAATGCTGCGGTTTTGCGTTGCGCGGCCTCGTGCACGACGTCATAGGCCGTCGAGAGCAGTTGGCCGATATTCTGTCGTCCGACCGCAAAAGGCGCTTCGCCCAGTCTCTTGAGGACGGCCTTGTCAACTTCTGGATTATGCGGGTTCACCGCGAAGGCATCCAATGCCTCACCCGCCTGCCAGAACGTGCTCAACTGGTCCTCAAGGCGTATAAGTCGCTGCTCAGCCGCACTCGCGCCATCCTCAGCCGACGAGGACGAGTGTTCGGAGGGCAACGTAGCCGCGCGCTTCTGTCGTAGCACTGCGATGATCTGCTCTTTGCTGCGACCACGGAGCTTGAAGAGCAAGAAGGGATCTTCGTCGAAGCTTTCCGCCAGGATATAATACACGGCGGCGATATGCTTGCAAGGATTGGCCCAATCGGGACAGTTGCACGTTGTTTGGAGATCTTTCTCCAGTGTGGGGAAGAGCGAGAGGTTGACCGCGCCAAAGGCATCCTCGATGTTTGTGGGCATCTCGCCGGCCAGCAACTTTGCCGCGAAGATGGCCTGCGAGGCCATAGCCTCCGTCACCTGATCCCACTCGGCTGGTGAGAGCGGCTGCAAATGGATCTCAATTTTATAGGGCTGACTGCGCGATCCCTGCACTTTCGCTTTGACCACACCCGGCTGGACATCAATCGAGAGTACCTGCCCCTCGCGCGCATAAGATCGACCTCGCGCCAGCCGTGTGCCCATGCCAAATGACTCCAGCACGTGCAGCCAGCGCTTCGACCACCAGGTTTCACCTATCGCGCCGCGCTCCTTTTTCGTCTTCAGGCCACCTTCGACGCGTCTTGGCCTACTCTCAGAATAGTAATCCCAGTCATCGCTGCCACGCCAGTAACCCATGGCTATTCTCCTATCGCCTCGCGACTCAATGCGAACAGTTCTTTGAGCTGGGAGGTAGACATCTCGGTCAGCCAGCTCTCGCCACTGCCGACGATGTTCTCGGCCAGCTCTTTTTTCTGCTCGATCATGTAATCGATACGCTCTTCTAACGTGCCAACACAGACAAACTTGTGCACCTGGACATTCTTCTGCTGGCCGATACGGAACGCTCTGTCTGTGGCCTGATTCTCAACCGCCGGATTCCACCAGCGGTCAAAGTGAAACACGTGGTTGGCTGCGGTCAGGTTAAGACCAACGCCGCCCGCTTTGAGCGAGAGGATAAACAGTTGCGCCCCACGTTTCTCTTCCTGGAAGCGCTGTACCAGTATATCACGCTGCTTTTTCACCGTGCCGCCATGCAGGAAAAGCGTTTCAAAGCCTAATGTCTCCTGCAAATAGTGTCGCAACATGCCACCCATTTCCGCAAATTGCGTAAAGATCAGAGCTTTATCGCCCTCGGCCAGCACTTCTTCGAGCATCTCTTCCAGACGCGCCAGCTTGCCTGAACGGCGTGGCAAGCTACTCCCATCGCTCATAAATTGCGCGGGATGGTTACAGATCTGCTTGAGCTTCATCAACGTCGCCAGGATCAGTCCACGGCGCTGCATTGGCTCGGCCTGCTCAATCTTTTCCAGCATCTCCTTCACCACGGCCTCGTACAAGGACGCCTGCTCCTGCGTGAGGTTACAGAAGACCTTCATCTCCATCTTGTCCGGTAGGTCCTGGATGATCTCTTTATCCGTCTTCAACCGGCGCAAGACAAAGGGCTGGATGAGATTTTTGAGCGTGGCCGCGCGATCCGCATTGCGATAGCGCTCAATGGGCAGGGCAAAGCTCTTGCGGAAATCAGTGGCCGATCCTAGATAGCCAGGATTGAGAAATTCCATGATCGACCACAGCTCGGAGAGCCGATTCTCAACCGGCGTGCCCGTGAGCGCAATCCGATGAGCAGCACTGAGACTTTTAATGGCCTGCGTCTGCTTGGCGCTCTCGTTTTTGATATTTTGCGCCTCGTCAATCACGACATTGCCCCACTCGACCGACGCGAGGTGTTCTTTATCGCGCAGCGCCAGGGCATAGGTGGTGATGATTACGTCATGCTTCAGCGCCTCTTCTACAAAGGCTGGCCCTGAGAGTCGCTCCATACCATGATGAACCATCACCGCCAGCGACGGCGCAAAGCGCTGGACTTCTCGTTGCCAGTTGCCGACAATGGACATAGGACAGATGACAAGCGTCGGGTTGACAGATGGTGTATCCTGTTGATTATGACGGTCATGCAGCAAAAGTGCGATGAGCTCTGCCGTTTTACCTAAACCCATATCGTCTGCTAAACAGCTCCCAAAGCCGAATTGCTTCAAAAACACCATCCACGAGACGCCCTTCAATTGATAGGGACGCAGTTTGCCCTGGAAGGCGAGCGGGGCTTCTATCGGAGACAACTGCACACGCTGACTTAACCTATCAAGTGCGTCCTGAATCCATCCCTCGGCCTCCATGCCAACCACCGGTAAGCCAAGATCCGACTGTTCCTGGCCCAGCCCTACGCGCAATGCCTCACCCAACGTCATATCTCTCTTCGCTTGCTTCTTCTGGAAAAAAGCAATGGCCTTTTCGATCTCGTCCGAGCGCAATTCGACCCACTGACCCCGCACATTGACAAGCGGCTGCTTCAGGTGCACAAGTTGCTCGAATTCTCTTAAGCTGAGCGACGAATCGCCGATAGCGATATTCCAGTTGTAATCTACGATACTGTTCAGGCCCATCAGGCCCAGGCTCGTCTCCGCTGCCTTTGGCTGCACCCTTAGTTTGACGCCGATACGGGCGCTGCTTTTTTGCCACCACGGTGGCACAAGTACGCCAAAGCCGCTTGCCTCTAACAATGGGGCCGTCTCGCGTAGAAAGAGGTACGCTTGCTCAGTATCCACAGCCAATGACTGTGGATGCGCGCTCTTCAAGCTTTCGTCGATGAGTGGGTACAAACGCGTGGCCTTGCCTAGATCGGCCAGCAGACGCTCCTGCGGATTCTCAAATTTGCGCTTGAGGAAGGTCAATGTGCCTGAGCGCTCCTGCCATACCCTCTCAGCAGGAATAAGCAGGCTGAGATCGTCGTTGGCCTGCAAATAAAAGCTGATATGCCAGGTCGTCGTATCCTCTTGTTCCTGGTCCGGCGGCTCTAGCTTGAAGCAGGTGCGAAAAGGGGATTCCGTCGCGCTGGGCTGAAGCTGATCCAGCCAGTTGTGCAGTTTGGGCGAAAAATTGGCGAGTTGATCATGGGAGACAGACAACGTCGCGTCAGCAGCAGTCAGTGTGCGTAACCATTGCTCAGGCATACTCGGCACGGCTGTCTGACTGGTCCGCCGCGTCGTGGGCAAGAGTGACCCTGAAGCAAAACTTTCACGCACAAAGGCATCCGTGACCTGATTGAGAAAATGACACAGCATGTCCTGCAAGAGCGAAAATGGCTTCGCACCAGCTGAGATGTAGGACCAACAGACCGGCGGCATCACTTGCACCAGCCGTTGCACACGCCCGTTATCTTCTGGCGACAGCACTACTTCCCAACTGGCAGTGGCCGTGGTCATGCTCCCACGCTGGCTCTCGTGCAACGTCGGCATAAAGCATTGCCGCATAATCAATTCAAACGCAAACTGCGCGACGGTACTCCAGAAGCGCAGCGAACTGCCAAACGCTACAGCATGGGGCGCTTCCAGGGGCAGAGCCAGCAAAAAGTCCAGAGCCTGGCTTGCCGCGAGCCCCAGCGTCGGAACCTCCCACCATTTCAACTCCGCACCCTGCCCATCACTACTTGCTTCAGACAGCAGTTCGGGCGAAGAGAGAGGTCCCTTCGTGGTTGAAGGCAAACGCAGGGACAACGTCTCGCTCTGAGCGCTCTTGACCAGCAAACTCCCCACGAGATCACCAACTGCCTCTTGTAGCGTAGCAGGAGGGAGCGCGTAGGGATGCGGTCGTGCTTTTTCTGCGCCAGTCGCCTTTTTACTGCGTCCAGTTGCACTCGCGGCAGCATCTGATGCTTCCGCCCAGATGTGTAGTGTATGAGAGAGCGCATCATCCCAAATAGCATGCAGGACAATCAATGACTTTTCCTCTGGAGCATTTCTGTTACTCGGGCCGTTGTGCCAGCGAGGATTTTACTTCGATAGAACGAGCGAGGATGAAGACAACATCGGAGAGGCGATTAAGATAGCGTACGACCTCGACGTTCTGAATGACTTGCTCATGCAGTAATCTGGCGGCCATGCGTTCTGCACGGCGAATAATTGTGCGCGCCAGATCCAGTGCCGCGCCATCCAGCGTATCGCCGGGAATAACAAACTTATTGGGAATCTCAACCTCTTGTTTTAATTCTTCTTCTACCTGCTCTAACCATTGTACATGTTCTGCGGTTATGCGCAGTCCCATCTGTGCATAGTGCTCGGCTGGCGTCGCCAGTTCGCCCATCAGCAAATACAGCTCCTGCTGCATATGCAACAGAATAGCCTTTACTTTGTGGTCCTGCGCAACCGCACGCGCCAATCCCAGCGCAGAGGTAGCCTCATCCACCGTCCCAAAAGTATCAGGACGTGGATCATACTTGGGGACACGCTGCTCACCCAGTAAGCCGGTATAACCAGTATCGCCCGTGCCAGTAGTAACCTTCGCCATGCCTTCCCCTCCCAATTATAGTGGGCATAAGTATACTGTTCTATCATATCACATGCGACTGCGATGAAGAAAGTCTCTGCATCAAAATAGTATCCTTTAAAGGTCCAAAGGGATGGGAAAGTGCGTCAGAGGGTTCTTTTTTTGCACAGTAATCTCTTGCGCATATAATCTGTGTTGATCTTTGCATATTGAAAGTATTGATCCCTTACGGCTGTCCAGGTTGCGACACCGTAAGGGTTACTTCACTGCGCGAGATAGCGATAGGCGCGGCTCACCCGTCGCCACTCCACTTCGCGACCACGCACAGGACGATCCTCGTCGATAGCCTCCAGCCGATTTGTGGAGAGGAAGCGCCGCCGCAAGTTCGAGAGATCTACCTGTTCATCGGACGGGAAAAATGCGCGATAGAGTAACGCCGCCTCGGCTAGCGTCAACACGCCATCGCCGGTGACCGGCTCTTTCACCACGCTGAGTGGCAACGTATCCTTGCTCATCTGTGACGGCTGGGCACGATCATTTTCCTTTTGCCACCAATTCGCCTCGGACTCCACGCGGCTCATATTGCCCATATCCGCCAGATAGCGCAGAATAACCTCTGGCTCACGCTGCACATGCCCACGCAATGTATGCAACGCCGAGAGTATGCCCGGCAGCACATTCTGATCAACGGCGCGCTGCCCAGACTCAATCTCCGCCACCGGAACCCACGAGACATGCAAGCTGGGTATGGGCTGTCGATGCAGGTTGGGCCGCAATTCATCCCGATTGGCCCGCAACAGGATACTATGCATCAGAGAAACAGACATCCCCTGTTCCTCGCTTCCCCATACCTGCACCTGCTGCTCCTGCCAGCCCGCTTTCAGTTGGAGCAACGTAGCCGCCGTAGACCACAGTAACACAGCCTCAAGCGTACGCTCTACCGAATCGGTAACAGACTCACGGCCCAGTACCAGCCGCATCGGCGGTCCCCACGGACCTGAACGCAGCAGCACCCAGAGCGACCAGTCCCGTATGGCAAAAGCAACCACGCCAGCAGTCACGATCAGCCGACGCGGCGTCGCATCACGCGAGGGCTGCGAAGAGATCGGCGTGTTCTGTCTGGGTAGAAGTGTACTCAATATCGCACCATTTATGGAACGCTAGTATGCAATATCTGCATTAGCCAATGAATAGCTATCCCCAACACTATGGGTAAATTGTACTCATTTTACGAACTTCGCGCAAGTTTCCTGGCCCTTCCGACAGAATTGGCTACCAGTTGCCGCAGTGCAGCAGGACGAAACAGGGAATGTCGCCTTCCCACACTAAATAGAACGAGGACAGCGTGTTTCCTCGCGCCTGCTCGCAGTCCGTCCAAGGTAGCACTAATCTGCTAAATTTCTGCTTAGGACTCGTCAATAAATAACATTTGCAAAGCAAGGAAGAATGTGATACCCTGTGAGGCATGAAAGCAGAAAGAGAAGCAGCGATCAAGCAACGATATGAGCGAGTGGCTCTGGCCCTCAATGAACGGACGCGACGGCTGGTCGCGGCGAGCGAGGCCATGACGATAGGAAGGGGAGGGATCTCGGCGGTGTCACGGGCGACGGGGCTGTCGCGACAGGTCATCAGCCAAGGGATCAAGGAACTGCAAGAGGAGGAACCCACCAGCGAGGGGCGCATTCGCAAGAAAGGGGGAGGACGCAAGAAACTGGTGGAGAAAGACCCACAACTCGGCGTCGAACTGGAACGCTTGGTGGAGCCAGTGACGCGGGGAGACCCGGAGTCGCCGTTGCGCTGGACCAGCAAGAGCGTGCGCAAGTTGGCCAAGGAACTCAGCCAGCAGGGTCACCAGATTTCCCATGAGCTTGTCAGCCAACTCCTGTACGAGCTGGGCTATAGCTTGCAAGCGAACCGCAAGACCCTGGAGGGGGGAACGCACCCGGATCGCAATGCCCAGTTTGAGCACATCAATGCACAGGCCAAGGCGTCTCTGGCAGCAGGGGAGCCTGTTCTTTCCGTGGACGCGAAGAAAAAAGAATTGGTCGGCGATTTTAAGAATGGCGGGCGTGAATGGCGTCCCGAAGGCGAGCCGGAGCAAGTGCGCGTGTATGACTTTCCTCTCAAGGAGTTGGGTCGGGTGACGCCCTACGGTATCTACGACCAGGGACAGAACAGCGGCTGGGTCAATGTGGGCATCGATCATGATACAGCAGCCTTCGCGGTGGAAAGCATTCGACGCTGGTGGAACACTGTGGGAAAGCAGCAGTATCCTCGTGCCAAACGCTTGCTCATCACGGCGGATGGTGGGGGAAGTAACGGGTCGCGCGTGCGCTTGTGGAAATGGGAACTCCAGCAATTGGCCGATGAGATTGGTCTCTGCATCAGCGTCTGCCATTTTCCTCCGGGAACCAGCAAATGGAACAAAATTGAGCATCGCCTGTTTGCCTGGATCAGCGAGAATTGGCGGGGCAAGCCGCTGGTCAGCTATGCCGTGATCCTCAAGTTGATCGCTGCAACTACGACCGAAGCAGGACTCACCGTGCAGTGCCAACTCGATACCAACACGTATCCGACAGGTCTTAAGGTGTCCGACGAAGAGATGGCTGCTCTGTCCCTTCAACCAGATCTGTTTCATGGAGAATGGAACTATACCATCCTCCCTCGTACCGCCTCTATTTGTTAACATTATTTATTGACAATGCCTTAGAGTACTCTTATAGTAGAGCTTTTCAGCATGGAAAAGCTTGCATTCCTGAAAGCAAAGGGCTATGCTGGATAAAAGAAAGACAGAAAGTGAGGGCAGAACAGATGCAAGTACGAGAACGCACAAAAACGCATCCCGAAATTACTGACGGCAGACTGGTCCAACAAACGTTAGTCGGAGACCAGCGCGCATTTGAAATACTGGTAGAACGCTACCACAGCGCTCTATTCAATTTTATCTGCCATTGCCTGGGCGACTATGATACCGCCTGCGATATTTTACAGCAGGTCTTTCTGCAACTGTATATCTCTATGCCAACGCTGCGCACCGAAGAACCACTCAAAGCCTGGCTCTTCCAGGTAGCACGCAACCGCTGTCTGGATGAACTACGCAAAAAGCACACGATCCACTTCTCTGAACTTGAGGCCACGCAGAATGAAGATGATTTGTCTCTCCTGGATACCATGCCGGATACTCATCCTCAGCCTGATGAAATGGCAGAACGTCATGACCTGCAACAGGCACTGCGACAAGCCATCGATGCGCTCCCACCGAAGTTTCGCGCGGTCGTGCTCTTACGCTATACCGGCCAATTGAGCTTTTCAGAGATCGGTAGAACGTTACATATGCCAGAAGCTACGGCAAAAACCTACTTCCAACGCGCACGACCACTGCTGCGTACAGCTCTGACAACGCACTGGAAGCCCGAACAGACGCTATCCGTTTCTTAGGTTTCTCATCTGAAACCAGCATGGAGATGAGAAAGCCTGGAGAATGTGAAACCCACTCAACTGTTGCTCGTAGTAGTAACAAAGCGTACCACGAATAACAGAAAAAGGGACAGATATGAAGGATACAGCGCGGACTTCTTCAGCACAGGACGACAAGGCAGTTGACGAAATTGATGAACTCTTCAGTAGACTGGAACAGTTTGAGCCGCCTGCGGATATGGTGGCGCGGATTATGGGCGCAGTGTCACAACTCCCTCTTCCACAGTCAGGCCCGACGACACCACAGCAGACACTTGATGGCCTGGTGGTCAATAAGTGTGATCAGCAGCCTTCCTGACCATCCATCTGTCCAGCTAACGGGTCCTGCTGCCAGCGTATTTCTCCCGCAGATGCCCACAAGCATACTCCATGCATGGCTTCGAAGAAGCAGGCGTGTCCTGGCTCCGCACCCACGAGGGCAAGCGGGTAGGGGCATCACCTCGCGTGCGCCCTGGGCCTCACAAGAACCATCCTCTGATCACTGAAGACCCCACCGGGGCGGTCGCCAGGACACGCCCCCTACCGGGTTGTCGACGATACGCAGCAGGTCTTACGTTTGCGCCTATGAGTAACACTCCTATCCGTTTGCACACTCACTCGCTAGCGACTTCAAAAGGCAGCTATCAGTAGTATCCTCTATACCTCAGGCGATCTGTTCACTTAATTTGCCTGTCGATACCAACCAACGAATAAATTCCAGGCGGCGATGATCCGCCAGCGTCTGACGTTTCGCTTGCTCATTGTAATGGATACGCAGCTTGCTCAGTTGAAGCACTTCATGTTCAGCAAATCCACCCTTACGTAACATTTCACGATCTTCTTTACGGTCCATATGAGCCTCCTTTTGGACTAAGAACAGTTATTGGGGCGTACTAGCCAGCATGCGTTTCACGCGCTTGAGAAGCATCTGTAACGGGTATGGTTTTGGTAAATGGTCAAGTGTTAAGCGGGTCTCTCCACAATGGTGCATGTAGGCACGGACGGCAGTGATAGAACTGGAGGTAATCAAGACCGGGATACTGGCAAGACTGCGCAGAGCCTGCAAGACGTCCCAACCACTGATCGTACCAGTCAGTTCAAGATCAAGCACTACAAGATCAGGAATGGAGCGACGCAATGTCGCAATGGCACGTTCTCCACTCGCTACAGTCACGACGCTATAGCCGTGCGCTGTTAACATTTCAGCTTCCAGAGCAGCAAGGGTTGGATCGTCTTCGACCACCAACAGTCGTTGCGTTGGCGGTTGCCTGCTGTTGACGCTGACCGGCGTCGTGTGTGCAGCGTTATCGTCGTTCATGGCTGACACCTCACCTGCGCTATGCATGACCATTCGTGCTGCGTGCGGTTCGTCGCCGGGCGACGGAGAGGAAAGCTACCATCTCCTCTATTCTATAAAGAGATTACCTAATAGGTCGTGATAATCTCGTGAATATCCCGACCGCCATGTGAAGATTGTGTGAAAATCTCACTGTTATGGAAAGTATTGCTGTAGGCCCGCTGCTATTCCCGCGCCAGTTGCTCAAACTCTTCAGGCAGCCAGATATGTCCATCCAGTTTGTCCACATCCGCAAACAACCCACCAGGGATGTGCCCTTCCCACAGCAGTTGCTCCGATGCGGCAAAAAAGGTCCAGGTCGTCGCCTTCTCGCGCTGAAATGAGACAAACTGAAAATGATACTCAGGAAAATGCTGCTCTCTGCGCTGCTGAATAGACTGCGCGGCCAGTGTGGCGGCCTGTGAGATCTCAATGGTAGGGTGGCGATAGGTTGCATGCACAACGACACCGACTGCGCCGGTTGTCCGCAAGCGCTGCAAGAGTACAAATGCCAACGACCGGCTCAGATCCAACCCCACAAAGACCGGACGAGCCGGTACAGGTTGTGTCAGCAGTTGCTGAAAAGCTGGTTCGGTAACTTGCGGAATGTGTTGTGCCAGGTCAGTCAGGTTGGGGAGCTGAGCGCATTCCCAGGAGAGACAGACATCATACATAGCAGAATTCTCCAGATATGAGGCATGACACTATTTTTTTGTCTTTACAGGAATAACGACATTCGGCCAGAAATATTTGTCATAATTACCATCATTAAGCGCATCAACCAGAGGCTTCGACAAACGTTTTAAGTATTCATTATAGCTTTTTTCCGGCAGGTTCTTTAACCAGTCATCAAACTGATCTTTCGGCATACCATAAGCCGAACGCATTAAAACTTCATCCATATGATCCAGACGAACTGCATAACGTTTATCCACGATAGAGTCTCGCAGTACTGCGCATTTTTTCCCTTTTATGTCTACAATACGATCACAAACAAGAACATGACCAGGCGCGGTCACCAGATCTCGTCTACAAATACCAATCATACAAGGTGCAACCTTTTCCTGTTTATCAATTTCCACTTTTTTAAGCAAGTCATACATTGATCTGATTTCTACTGCTTCATAAGGGACAGAGTGGCCGAGTTTCTTCAAGACACCGGGAATATCTTTCAAAGGTGCAGTGCCTGCTGCTGAATAACTTTCAAGCATCTGTGCAACTTCGAGCGCTTTATCTTTGACACTACTATCTTCGCCACTATGTATCATCCTAATAGCTGTGGGAACGCATACAGATTCGGGCGTTGAAGCAAATATGACACGGTCAGCTTCGGAGGCCCGGACCTCCTCTGGAATCTCGCTCTCATCGATCATATGCTCACTAAGAAAGTAGGGATGCTTCATTACTCCTAGTTTACCATCAATGTCCTTTGTCCGTTCGTGCACATCCCGAATTTCTCTCGTAAGAATGTCTTCTTGCCTTCGCGCTACCCGTAGCAGGTCATCAACACGTTCTTTCGCATCTCCCTTCGTCGATCTTCTTTCAACATGTTTCTCCGCATCTCCCTCCTTCAACCTCCTTCTTATAAGCCGCCGCCTGCTGTTTCTTTTGCTGCCTTCTTGCGTACTTCCTCCAAGTTTCTGGCTCAATTTTTCTAAAGCGGCTTTCTGCTGTCTGACGTGCTCGCGCTGTTCGTCCAGCGCATCAGCATAGTCTCTCTGTTGACGGCGCATTTCCCGTGCGTTGCTGAGATATGTAGGTTTTATTTTATCTAAATTAGGAACCAAATCTTCTAAAATATCGTTCTTCTTTTTAAGCGTATCCACCGCGTCTAATCCTTTATCTTGATTATTCTCATGAATTTCTTTTTTTACATTAATTGCATCTTCATGTGCTGCAGAGGTTTGCATTTCTAGCTCACCAGCGAGGGCAATCCAGACACGCTTATATATATTTTGCGCCTTTTCTCTTGTTTCATCTCTCTTCTTCTCAGATGATTGTAAGTCTTGCTTAGCCTGATCATACCTCGTTCTCAGATACTCTGTGCTATGCTGAGCCATTTCCAACTGTGTCTCCAGCGCTTGTGAAACTTCGCCATTGGCAGAGATAGGCGTCTTCCCCTGAGCTTCAGGATGAGTTTCGCTTGTCTTTGCGATCCCAGATTGCTTTTCCCGCTCAAGACTAGCTTTATACGCTCTTGCTTCGACTAGCCGCTCGCGCTCATGGGATAACTTTGCTTCAATCGCTTTCTTATCGGCAGCAACAGCTATCACTCTTGCTTCGTAACCAACATGTCCTTTTGTGTCTAGCACCGATTTTTGTAATCTCTCTGCCAGATCTCGTTTCTTCTCTGTTGCTGCGATTGTTTGCTCCCAATATTTTATGCTGTTATCAACCAGGCGGAATTGTTGTTCTAATGGATGCTGGACGGTCCTATCCACACCAGAGTCTTTCTTTAGTTCCGCAAGCGAGTTTTGATAGGCTTCAGCTGCACCAAATTGCTGGTTTGCATCCTCAACGCGAGCTTGTAACGATAGTATTGTTTTCCTTATATTTACAAAACTGTTCTCTACTTTTTCCAGCTCTTGCCTATTTATTATCGCAAGCCGAGCGGAATCTATTTGTACTAATTGCATAGTTTCTCTATCCCTACCCCTTAATCCTTTGGGACGATTAAAACGCAATCGAGACAACTTATTTCGGCGCTGCTTTATTTGTGCTTTATGTTGACGAACATCCTGCTTGATCTTCCTCAATTCAGTGGTCGCTCGCGTAGACTCTTTTCTTCTGCCAAACCATAGGCGACTGCTGATACTGCGTCGATCTTGATCGCGATCTTCATGGTTCTTTCTTAAAAAATCTGTTTCTGATGATCGCTTATCTGATAGCTCAGAAGAATGATCGCGGCGAACTTCTAGCTCCATATTGCAATCTCATTACCATACAACCAATGCAATGGTACAGAGAGATACGTACCATTTGCATGTACATAGATCAAGAAATAGAAGGTAATCCATGCCAGAGGAGCTCGCAGTCTAAGAAGGTCAAGCACCTTCCATACATACTACTCGCGAAAATGGCCTATGTTCCCAGCTTCCTTTACAAACGTAGCCACTATGCAGCTCGTTGTCGAGGGGGATGGAGGGACAATAATCAGATTCAGATTGTAGTAGCAATTGCTGAAAGGCCGATGCGGTCACGTGTGGAATACGTTATGCCAGGCCAGCCAGGTTGGGGAACTGAGAGCATTCCCAGGAGAGACAGACATCGTACATGGCAGAGTTCTCCAGATATGGGGCATGACGCTAATTTGGCGTTGTCGCTGGAACGACAACGTTCGGCCAGAAATACTTGCTATACGTGCCATCTTCAAGCGCAGCAGCCAGAGATTTCGGCAAGCGTTCTAAGTAGTCGTGATAGCTTTTTTTCGGCAAGCTCTTTAACCAGCTCTCAAACCGATCTTTCGGCATAGCATAAAGCGAACGATGTAAAACTTCGTCAATATGGTCCAGCCGGACCGCAAAACGCTTGCCATTGTATGAGTCTCGCAATACTGCGCATTTTTCCCCTTTTATGTCTACAATGCGATTACAAACGACGACATGACCAGGCGTCTTCAGAGGATCAAATCTGTGGATATCAATAATGAAAGGTACGCATTTGCCATATCTATCAAAAGTCACTTTATCGAGCATGTCATATATTGATCCGATTTCTATGGCTTCATAAGGGACAGAGTGACCAAGTTTCTGCAAGGCTCCAGGAACATCTGAAAGATACGCTACGCCTGCTGCCGAGTAATTTTCAAGCGCCTGCGCAGTTTCGAGCACTTTATCTTTGGCATTACTATCCTCGTCACCACGTATCATCCTTATGGCAGTGGGAAGACATGCAGATTCATCTGTCGCAGAAAAAGTGATATGGCCTGATTCGGGAGCCAGATCTTCCTCTGGAATTTCGCTCTCATTAATGATATGCTCATTAAGAAAGTATGGATGTTTCATTGCCCCTATCTTACTATCAAATTTTTTAATATTCTCATTCGCTTTTTTAATCTTCTTAGAGATTACGGCTTCCTCAAAAGACATTTCCTCCAAAATATCTTCTATAGAATATTTTAGTTTTTTATACTCTTTTCCCCCTTTTATAAGCCAATTTACATTTTCTTTACTTCCTTTTTCCATTAATGTTTCCAGTTTCCCTCTTCCTTGCTCTAAATTTCCTTTCTGTTTTCTAAGTTCCCTTCTCTGTTCATCCATCTTATCAGCATATTCCTTTTCCTTATCACGTACTCCTTCTATTTTTTCTTGGTATACATCTTTCATTTTATGGAGATCCTTCTCCAGAGATTCTAAAATTTGTATTTTATTTTTAAGTAGCTCTATCCTCTTCTGTTTACCCCCTAAATTTTCTCCGTATTCTTCTTGCTCTGTTATTGCTTCCTGCGCATCATTATACTCCTTTTTACAATCCTGTAAATCCGATGCTGTTATACGCCATTGAGATTCTAGTGAAGTATTAGCAATATCAACGAAACGAACATAGAACTTCGCCTGCTTCTTTAGTTGTTCGCTCTCCCTCTTAGCTGCCTGGAGTTTTTCATCGGCCTGGTCATATACAGATCTCAGGTACTCGGTACTACGACGAGCCATTGCCAATTGCTTTGTCAGTGGTTGTGAAACTTCGATGTGAGCATAAGAATGCGTCTTCACCTGGGCTTCAAGATTACTTGCTCTCGTCTTTACGTCCTCAAGTCGCTTTTTAACAGGCTCACATAGTGTTTGTAGATAGTGGATATTATCATTGACCATTTCTAGCTGTTTATTTAGATCTCGTGCAACCATAGTATTTTCGTTATTGGTACGCAACATTGTTTGTAAATTGTCTCTATATGTCGTGACCTCCTGCAACTTCTTACCACTGTTTACTCAAGTTTCGATTAGTTTATCTGCTTCTCCAGAAAGCTCTTCTAATTTTCGCGCATAGATTTCTTCATTCATTTTGTACCGATCATTTATTAATATATTTGCCTCTTTACTTTTATATTCCATATCTTTTTCGATATTTCGTTCAATTACTCTTTTTTCATTTTTCACACACATCACATGCAAATCTGCCATTGTTAGCTGTTCCTCCAAGCGTTTCGATGTTCGCTCATACTTCAAATCGCTCTGTTGTTGCTTCACTAATACAATTTTATACTGCTGCATCTTTTCCAGAGGTTCTACAAATCTTTTAAGCTCCTCTTGATGCTGCTCTTGCTCTTTTTTTACTGCATCCAACTGCTTCTTCAATTCTGGAACCAGCCTATCACCCTCACCATTATCAGGCTTTTCTCGCTCAAGCTCGGCTTGATACTTTCTTACTTCATCTAGCAGCGTACGATCAGTAGATATTTCTGCCTGGATCTTTATCCTCTCAGCTTCAACAGAGTCCATGTCCGCACGAAACTTAGGATATCCCACACTTCTTTCACTTATCACTTCTTTCTGCTCATCCATCTCCGCTTGCTTTTTTATATTCAAATCTTTTTTTCGTTCTTTAGCCGCAATGTCTGCCTCTAAATATTTTATGCTATTATCAACCATGCGTAATTGTTGCTCTAACGATTGCTGGACTGGCCTATCAGCTGCAGAAATTTTCTTCTGCTCCTCAAGCGATTTTTGATAGGCTTCTGCTGTGCGAATTTGCTCGTGTGCTGTATCAAAGCTAGCTTGTAACGCTGGCACTTCTTGCTTTAACGTTGCAAACCGGCGCTCTGCCTCTTGCCACTCATTATTATTTATCTCTCCAATTCGCTTAGAATTCGTTTTTATCCTGCGCATAATCTCCCCATCCTCACCTTGCAGCTCTGCTGGACGGGTAGATGGCAAATCATGCAGCGTCTTCTGCCATGCTTCGAACTCCTTTTGATATTGATTAATCTTTGCTGTCAGTTGTTCCCATTGAGTAGAAGTGCTTGTGCCTCCAGTCTTCTCCAACCGGGGTCTGGCACGTTGACTTTGCTCGTAATCGTGGCGGGCTGCAAAACCTTCAGGGTCCGGCAACTGCCGTCTGAGGGCATCCTCCTGTCTTGCTGGGGCTTTTTGTTTTTGTGTAGATACATATATCCATCTTGAAATATCTTGTCCCAACGATGTACCTGATGGCTCTGGAGTTTCCGAGCGCTCTGGATGAGCATTACTTTGATCCATCTCGTCCTTCCTCAGAGCGTTATCTCGGTGTCGGGGAGCGGAGCATAGTAGCCGACGCCCAGTTCATTGCGCAAGAAACGCGGCTGCGCCGGATCGGGTTCAAGCTTGCGGCGCAGGTGACGGATAAACGTGCGCAGATAGGTATTCTCGCCACTATAGTCTGGTCCCCAGACGCGTTGCAATAGCTCGCGATGCGTGAGGACTTTGCCCGCGTTGCGCGTGAGTTCACATAACAAGTCGTACTCGGTTGGCGTAAGGTGCACCTCGCGTCCACCAGTACGCACGCTGCGATGCGCAAAATCGACCAGTAAGCCGTTCTCTCCTCCACAACGATACTGCGGACGCTGGACATCAGAACCAGCGCTGGTGCGTAAACGCGCGGTTTCATCGGCGCGACGCAGCGCCACGCGCACACGAGCCAGCAATTCGTTGAGGCTGAATGGCTTGGTCAAATAATCATCTGCCCCGAGATCGAGCGCTTTGATCTTCACAGGCTCCTCATCGTGCGCGGACAGAATAATCACCGGAGCACTGCTCCACTCGCGCAGACGACGTAAGAAGGTGAGACCATCCAGGGTGGGAAGTGCCAGGTCCAGTAAGACCAGTTCGGGCTGAAAAATTGCCGCCAGATCGATGGCCTGCGCACCATCCCGCACAGCCTGCGCTTGAAAGCCACGAGCCTTGAACTGCGCGAGCAGAAAGGTGCGCATCTGTGGATCATCCTCAACGCAAAGAATACGAACTTTTTTGTCGCTCGCAGCCATGCTATTTACTGCCCTTCTAACAAGTGACGCTCGTCTGCGCCAATGACGCTCTCTTCATATGGCTCCTGCTTGCCACGAAAGATGGGGAGCGTGAAGGTAAACGTTGCGCCCTGTCCCGGACTACTCGTGACCAGCAGTTTGCTATTGTGGGCTTCGATAATACCACGACTGATATACAGGCCCAATCCAGTAGCCGGACTCCAGCGCATACTGCCACGCTGGCGCTCGAACCGTTGGCTGCCCCGGACGGTCTACCGATGGACGGCTCATGGCCGCAAAGGTGCTAAAGCGCGTGAAGAGCGCGGCTTGCTGCTCCGGGCTGATACCGGGTCCATGATCGATCACGCTGAACTTCACCGCAGGCTGCCCTTGCGCGGGATAGAGTGGTTCAACGCGTAACAGCACGGCATCCTCCTGTGGAGCATAACGGAACGCATTGCTGAGCAGATTTGAGAGCACACTGACAATCAGTTCATAGTCGCCAACCACTGCCGGCAAGTCTGGTGGAGCAACGATCTGTAAATAGCGGTGAGATGAGGTAATCAATGCCTCCAGGCGATCTGACAGGTCTTCCAGCAATTCAGGAATGAGCAGAGGCTCCAACTCAAGACGCAACGCTCCAGCCTCAACGCGCGAGGCATCCAGGAAATGGTTGATCATCCCTACCAGCCGATCTACCTGCTCGTCAGCCGTCTGTAAAAAGTCATATTGCTCCTCGCTGGACCATTCGAGGTCCCGCGCCAGCAAAGCGCTCAGATGGGCTCGAATATTGGCGAGCGGCGTCTTGAGTTCATGAGCCATGGTCGTGAAAAAATCCTCCCGCGCACGCTCCAGATTCTTGATCCTGGTGATCTCTTGCAACACGAGGATAGCGCTTGTGACTGTTTTATCAGCAGCCAGCAACGGTGCCGCATTGACAAGCAGGTGAATGATCTGCCCATCCTGTCTTATAATATGCAGCTCGGCCTCGCACGCCTGCCCCTGTACGAGTGCCGTGGATAATGGCTGATCCTCATAGGGAACACACGCGCCGGATGTATTGTAGAGAGATACGCTACGCAAAAGCTGCTCACAGGATAGACCGATGACAGGCACATTGGCCGCCTCAGACTCTATCATGATGCCGATGCTGCGTAAGAGCCGCAGCGCATGGCGATTAATAACGGTAATCGTGGTATTCTCCGCCGAGACCAGGATCACGCCAGAAGGGAGACGTTTCAGTAAGAGCGACATACGCGCATTGGTCATCTCCTGCGCCGCTTTCGCTTGCTGCAAAGCCATATTGCGCTGCTTGAGTTCGGCTGTGCGCGCGACCACTTCAGCCTCGATGCGTTCACGTGCAGCCACTTCTTCGGTTACATCGTGATAAATGACGATGAAGGCAAAGATATCTCCCAGCGTATCTCGAATGGGAGTATACGTGCAGCGCATTGTATACGTTTGCTCATCTGCTCCGAGTACCTTGAACTCGTCAATCTGGCCGGTCAACGCACGCCGCTCGAACTCAGCGGCCAGGTCAGGATACGCGAGTTCCTGCACAGCGACGCGACTCCGCTGCATCGCCTGTAAGATAGGCAGTCCGAGAATATCGTCCGACCAGTCCAGGAGCTGGCGCGCCGCGTGATTGGCATCCGCTACCCGCCAGCGGGGATCGTAGATGACCACCCCGTCAGGTATGGCCTGCATGATATTTTCTTTCTGACGAGCCTGGCGACTGGCGGCGCGTGCCCAGCGATCAATGCTACGGAAGAGGCGGGCATTCTGGATAGCCAATCCTGCCTGCTGCGCGAAGCGTTCTAATAGTTTTACCTCTTCAGCTGGAAAGCTGCGCGCGTGACGATGGTAGACCTCGATAGTACCCAATACTGCATCAGTATGAATATCATCAATGACCTCCAGGGCACGCGCGAGAGGATCATAATGCGTCAGCAGGCTGCCATCTTGCGCGAGCGGAGCAAAGATAGGCACGCAGAGGACAGAACCTGGGCGACATGGTTTCCCCCCATCGTCCAGCAAAGGGAAAGCGATAGTCGGCGTCGTACTCGTATCCGTGATAATCAGCGTGCGGCGCTCCTGGAGCACACGATTGAGCAGAACGTCCTTATTAATCACAGGATGCCAGTCCTGCGAGCGCGGATGGACACCTTGCTGCGCGGCTATTGTGGCAGTACGCAGCGGAGCGGATGGTGGATGCTGTGGATCTTCATAGCGCGCCAGGTGAGCCTCGATGGTGGGCACAGCATGATCGATTAAGAAAACGGCACAACGTTTAGAGCCAAACATCTCTTGCAGGATCTGAAGAATACGGTCGAGCACAAGGTGCAATGACGCTGGACCGGCAATAGCTGACGAGATATAGTGGATAGCGTTTAAATGCAGACGCGAACGCACAACTTCGGTGACATCTTCCAGCGTCACGAGCAACGAATAGCAGGCATGGTCCTCAGCGGATTGGTCTGCACCGGCCACAGTACGTTCGACGGCAACACGCCAGTAGGTACGTCCACGGGTTTCCAGAAATCCTTCGTAAGGGACCTCGGCATGCTGTATAGCCTGTCCCGTGCGCGCGACCTGCTGGAGCAAGGGCAGCACGAGAGTGGAGAGATCATGCGGGAGCACCTCATCTGCACAATAGCCCCTCACATCCTGATTGCACCACGGCTCATCAAGCAATAAGTGCAGGAATGGATTGACATACTGAATGAGCCGGTTGGTCGCATCAAGTATAGCCACGCCAAACGGCACTTTCGCGAAAACATATTCAAGCTGCCCTACTTGCACTGGCTGCATTGCACTGGCATTTTCTGGATTATGAGAAATATCCATGACTTTTCTCTGCTCATTGTGCGCGTCAGGAACGATACCGCGATCTCCTTTCACCCGACAACTACCCGCGTCTTGCTGGTAGTCTCTGCCGTGACAGATGATGGTGTGCTACTATTATAGCCTGTTTTCAACCAACTTGCTGTGCCAAAGAGATCCATTAACCTCCTCTTCACATGCCCATCACAGCAGATATCAGCATGCCTATCCTCGCAGCTGCGCCCCGTACTGCCAACCAGAGGCAAAGGCCGCGAGATTTTGCTCTACACGATAGGTGAGGTATTGACAGAGCGTTTGCTCTACAAGAGGACGTGGTAGCAGTTCTGTGTATGCGCACAGGATACCTAGCATCAGACTATTGCTATATGGCGTAGATTGACCTTGTTCAGCAGAAGTACACTCGGGCAACAATAAGGTTTTAGGCACAAAAATGCTGGTGATCTCTCTTGCCTGAGCGCTTGCTGTAATCTCATCAACGGAGGGATAGTGCATCCTGCGCATACCCGCCGCTACCGGCAGACGGCAATGGCGATAGATCAAGGCGAGAGCCTCACGACGCAGCATGGGCAATGCGCGGACCGCTTCGTTCATTTCTAGCGCCAGCAGGATATCCGCTTCCCCCGCTGGGATGGTAGCACTGGCAACCGAGCCGATGCGTACGTGGCACGTAATAGCACTACCAAAGCGTCCTAACGTAGTACCAGCTTGCATCTGCACGTCCTCATGCACGGTTAACGCGGCACGCGCAAGCAGTTGCATAAGCGTGCGATTGCCCTGTCCACCAACGCCAGCGATGATAATATTTGTGTTTTTCTGCGCAACCATAGGGTTATTCCTCGACAGGCAAAATTGCTTCAAAGGGACAGGCAGCCACGCATAAGCCACATGAGACACACGTTGTCGTATCGATAGCGACACGCAGTTGCAGAGCCTCTTGTAGCAAGAGCACAGACGGGCAACCAACTTTGCTGTAGCAAGGCGTATCCTGGCACTCAGCGCCAGCACGGCAGCGCTCCTGGTCTACCTGGACGGCTTGCTCATGGATCAGGAGACCCTGCGTAGTACAAGGTGCTTTGGCGATCACGACGGCCACGCCCGGATAGTCGATGGCCTCTTGCAATGCCTGGATGGTCTCTGCGAGCTGATACGGATCAAGCTCCCGCACCTGCGTCACGCCACAGCCACGCACAATCATGGGGATATTTGCTTGTACGCTTGGCTCGCCAGTCGCGCGCCTGCCTGAACCCGCATCGGGCTGTAGCCCGGTCATCGCGCTCGTGCTATTGTCCAGAATGATCAGCGTGAGATTGACCCCGGACTGCACAGCGTTCAGCAGCCCGGCAATACCGTTATGATAGAAGGTACCATCGCCCATGGCCGCAATGACCGGCCTGGCGATGCCCGCGTACTTGAAGCCCTGCGCAATGCCGATGCTGGCCCCCATCGAGACCTCCGTCCAACACACATTTAATGGCTCATGGATACCCAGAATAGTACAGCCAATATCGCCGGTCACAATCACCTCGTCATGCGTAAAGCCCAGTTGCTCGATAGCACGATTGAGCGCGTAATAGGTCAGACGATGGGGGCAACCAGGACAGAATTCTAACGCACGCGGTAATGCTGCACTCGTCGTGTCTACGCCCTGTTGGACTGCGCATAGTTCAAGCTGCGGATTGTCCTGTTCAACAAGCGTGTTGAGGGCGTCCGCGACGATGGCGAATGTGTAATCACCGACACGCGGTAAATGTCCACTGCGCTTGCCGATGACCCTGACATGCAGACCAGCCTCAGCCACCAGAGCCAGCACCTGCGTTTCGATGATCGGCTCCAACTCTTCTAACACACATGCAACATCCACCTGACATAAAAAAGCTGCCAGTTCGGCAGATGGCAGCGGATTGAGCGCACCCAATTTGCACAGCGCCACGTGTGCGGCAAAGGCAGGTGAGCGCTGCAATATCTCTTGCACATAGGTATAGCTCACCCCCGCCACAATAATACCCACTTTTGGCACGTCAACGCGTGGCTGCGCTGGCCAGGAGACATGGTTGAGTTCTGGCAATTGGCGAAAAAGTTCACCGGCCAGCGCAAGACGAGCAAGCGCCTGCTTATGCTGCTCACGTGACCACTGGGATGTCGCTTTGGTAAACTTCGCGGGATCGCGTCGAAAGCTGGCTGCGCCTGGCGGCTGTTGTGCGATCTGACCAACGCGGATCGCAGCGGTCGTCTGAGCAACCGCAGTGGTGGAGAGGACGAGCACAGGCGCGCCAACCTGTTCTGAAACCTCAAAGGCTCTCAGCGTCATCGTGTACGCTTCTTGCGGAGTCGCGGGCATCAGTAGAGGCAGGGAGGCCAGTTGCGCATAATAACGCGAGTCCTGCTCAACCATACCATAGTAGACCCCGACATCATCAACGGCATAAATGACCAGCGCGCCAGTCACGCCACTATGTGCTATCGAGAGCAGCGAATCGGCCATCACATTGATACCAGACATTTTCATCGACACCAGGCTACGTTTACCAGCCCAGGCTGCACCTGAAGCCACCTCAAGAGCAACCTTTTCATTGATGCTCCACTCCACCGTAATGCCATATTCTCCAGCGATGGGCAGCAGAGCCGCCAACGTCTTTGTGCCAGGGCTGCCAGGATAACCGGTCGCTACGGCAATGCGCTTATCCAATGCTGCGCGCGCAACCGCCTCATCACCCGATAACAGAAGCCTCTTCCCCGGTGCAGTTAGAATGTTCATGCCTCGTCCTTTGTGACACCAGATTGGTAAATATTGCAGTCACAGTTGCCTTTTTGCAAGTGACATTGCTTCTATTTTAAACCATCACGTCCAGGCATGATTCTTCCTCTCTCCTAATAGTCCCGCTGACCTTGAATAAAATCCCGTTCCAGCGCCTGAAAGTCTCTATTCTGCTCCTGAAGGTCCCTCTGGAGCCTCTCAAGTTCCTCTTCCTTCTCCCTTAATTTTGCTTGCCGCTCACTTAGGGGCAGACCTTGCGCTGTAGAGCTTGGGGCTAGCTTTTCAAAGTCTTCTTCCCACTGTATATTGCGCTCTTCCATCTCCTGAACACCCTCTTCCCATTTCGCAACCTTCCCACCCCACTGCTCAAGGACTTGTAGATCCCTCTTAAACATCGATTGCAGCTTGCTATTATCTGGGTGGTCTATATCATATTGCAGCTCATTCATCTCTTCTCGCAAGTTTGATTTAAAGCTTGCTATCCTATCTGAAACACTCGGTCTTCTCCGAGTAAGATTTTCTCCCTCCACCTTAAGATTTCCCTGCCACGTATCAAGTATCCACTCCTGTTCCTCAAGATTACGTTCTATGCTCTTTTGAATATCGTTACCTCTTTGCCGGATTTCCTCTGGAGAAATTTTCTCTTTTGCCTTCTGAAATTCCGATATATCGTTATCCAGGTCCTGCTCCATATTATGAATTTTCTCTTTTGCCTTCTGAAATTCCGATATATCGTTATCCAGGTCCTCCGAAGAAACTCCTGCATCCCCCCTTTGAAGACGCCTATCCAGCCTCTGAAGACCTTCCTCAAATTCATCGAGTTGCCTTTCCTGATGCCCCAATCCAGCTAGCTGCTGCCGGAGTTCTCCCACTGAAAGAGTCCTGTTCACATCCGTAGAGCCTGCGCTCCATTGCTTATATTCCTTAAACTGCGCGTTCCATTCCTCAAATTCCTCGATCCACTCCTCATTCTTATCGTCCCATATATTAGCCTTCTTCTGCCACCGCTCGAATTTCTTGCTCCACGTTCCAACTATCTCTTTCCAATCATTAACTTTCTTTTGCCATCCTCCTATCTTATTGTCCCACACCTTCAATATCTCGCTCCACTCCTCAGAGGGGCCATCTACTTTTGAGCTAATTTCTGTTATCTCTAAGCCAAATCCAGTCGCCTTTGAGTCAAATTCATCTACTTTTAATGTAAAGTCATCTACCTCTCCCTTAAAAGCTGATGAATTTGCGTTAAAGTTAAGGTTAAAGTCATTTACCCTATCTCTTGTCAATGCGAGGTTTTGCGCCTTCGTCTCAAGATCTCCTTCCTCCGTATCAAGTTGCCCTTTCCGTCTTTCAAGATCTTGTCTCATTTTCTCCCAAATATCCCCCGTCTCACTCCTGAAACTCAGCTTGACCTGATTAAAGTCCTGTTCTACAGTCTGAAGCGTCCTATCCCGTATCTTAAATTCCCCTTGGAGACTCTCAAACTCCATCTCCTTCATCCCTAATCTCGCTTGCTTCTCCTTTGAAGACTGTTCACTTGCTAGAGAGATCGAGGTGAGTTTCTTTAAAGGTTTCTTCCGACGGCACACCGTCCCGTACCATCTTCAGAACACCTTCCCACTCTGCAAGCTTCTTATCCCACTGCTCAAATCCTTGTAGCTTCTTCTCAATACCCTGTAGTTCCTTCTCGATATCCTGTAGTTCCTCATTGGACCTTCGTAGCTGATCTTCATGTCCTGATAGCCTCTCGATATCTTCTAGTACCAGCTCCTTGTCCTCTTGTAACCCATCTTTACGGTCTTGTAGATGCTCCTTAAACTCTTGCAGATTTACTCTATAGTGTTTTATCTCATTCGTAATATTGGATTCTCTCTCAAGAAGTTTTTTTCTCTCTGTTCCAAGCTCTCCTTGCCACGCATTAAGCCACCTCTCCATTTTCTGAATATATTCTTTTATCCTCTTCTCAAAAACCTGTTCTTTCCTATCTGCTGCTGCTGCTTTTAGCATATCATCTTCATGTCTACTTGCATCTCCACCTGGGTGAGTTACTACATCCTGTTTCCCTATATTTTCCACAGCAAAATCCCTTTCACAGTCATCATCTGAAGATATTCTTGCCACAGCAGATCTGCACATAGCCAGGAGGTTATCTCTTCCAGGCAGTGTCCACTGATTAGTATAACTCATAAGCAAGAAAGCACGCTAGAGACAGAAAGGGAAAGAAATGTCTGATCAGACTTTCACACGGCCAATCGTCAAGCCATGCTGCTTGTAGTCAGGCATACATCAAAAAGGGAACATCAACAAACCTATTGATGTTCCCTTTTTCTACGCCCTAAACATTACTTTTTTTCGCCTGAAATGGGCCACGTATCTCTCCCTTCAGGCAGAGGATGACTTAGTAGCGTCGGTCGCGAAAACCGCTGCCACCACCAGGACGCCGTTGGAAACCACCGCCGCCGCCACTGCGTGGATCTCGTCGCTCGTTCGCCTCATTCACAACGATGGTACGACCCTCCAGGGTTGAATTATTTAACTGCTGGATAGCAGCCTGAGCCTCCTGGTCATTACTCATCTCAACAAAGCCGAAGCCTTTACTACGTCCCGTTTCACGATCCATGATCACTGTTGCTGAAATGACCTGGCCCAGTTGCCCAAAGATATCGGCAAGATCCTGGTCGGTCGTCTGATATGGTAGTTTCCCTACATACAACTTCACGTTGATATGCTCCCATTCCGACGTCACTCAATTTATTGCTGTCGGAGGAGACATCTTCTCACAGAACGATACAACAACATCTGACGTCATCATTCTCATTATACCACCTACGCATATTTTTCGCACGCGAAAAATCACTGCTCATTTATAGCATTCAATGCATGAGTTCAAAATTCATGCACCGGCAGATAGAGCATAACGAGATCCATATGCTTATAGATCTTCCAGTGATTTGCAGACAAGAGGACACAATAGATGAAACGTGGCATGCGATGCATGGTGAGCTACGGGTTAGCCCGCGCCTACGGCGTCACCAGCACTTCAAGATCCCGTTCGCGGAGAGAGGCCAACACCGCCGCATCGGCAGAGTTGTCGGTAATCAGCAGGTCGATCTCATCAACACCACACAGATAGGCCAGAGCAACTTCGCCAACCTTTGAGCCATCAGCAACGATCACACGCCTACGCGCAGCCTGCAACATGCGCCGCTTCATCGCTGCTTCAGGCAGATTAACGTTTGTCACACCATGAGTCGCATCGATACCATTACAGCCGAGAAAAACCGTATGCGCATTGATCTGCTCAAGAATCACGCTACCCAAAGGATCAACCAGCGAATGCTGCATTGGCCGCAACGTCCCGCCCGTAAGCACAACGGTAAAACGCGGAATGGCGACTTCTAGCTCCAGCGCGATATTGACCGCATTGGTAAAGAGCACGATATCCCGTAATTCTTCACGTTCCAGGAGCGCGCGCGCCACCGCAGTGGTGGTGGTTCCCACATCCAGCAAAATAGTTTCGCCATGATCGACAAGACTGGCGGCGAGCCGCCCAATATTGGCTTTCTCGGCAACACGCGAACTCTTCATTTCCTCAAACGGACGTTCCGAGTTGGGCATCGAGCGCGGCATAGCCCCACCACGGATACGCCGGATCTGCCCCCGATCTGCCAGGACATCCAGGTCTCCGCGCACAGTGACTTCGGACACACGAAACATCGCACTCAGATCGACAACACGGGCAAAGTCCCTGGACTTGATGTACGCGAGGATCTGATCTCTGCGCATCTCTGCGGGAAGGTCTCCGTCACCCTTCTCATTTTTCAACATACATACCTGTTCGCTATGCTCCTATTTTACGCTTTTCAGCCCGGTCAAAACCATACGCCGCTCTTTTCACAAAATGCCTCCCCGCTACTAGCATTTCTGCATTATACCAGTTTACACAATCTTTCACAATTTTGTCAACAGTTGCTCAAACTATGTGCGAAACCTTTCGAAAGTCTCGCACATAGCACAGATGCCTGACCATCAGCCAGTTCGACAGGGCTTAAAATAACGCGAACCAGAGGTCATCAATGGGTTTCACCTTTCGATTGTGAAACCCATTGATGACCTCTGACAAAAGCATGCGATTACGCTTATGGCGTCCTGATAACGATCACCTGGTAGGGATTGAGGTAATAGGCGATGCCATTCACAATAATTTCCTGTACCCAGGAGAGACGATTCACTACCAGCGTCTTTGTCGCAGACGCAATCACCGACACGTTTATGGTGGAGGTCGTTGTTTTGTAGAGCCATGTGCCAGGTCCAAAGTAATGCATAAAGGCATACGATGTGGCATAATAGGGAGTTGCCTGACCACCTCCTGCACGAAAAGGGTTGGTCCAGATCCCTTCGGGATAAGAAAAGCCACGCGCATTTCCCTGTGGCGACCAGATAAGGGCCGCCGCCGCTCCACTTTGGACGGTCGCGATCTCCGCCGCGGCCATCAGCGCATTGTAGTAATTCAGACTGCCGGCAATCGATGGATGACCAGTATACCACTCCGCCCACCAGATAGGCAGAGTTGCCCCGCCATCTGGCTGCGTACGAATCCAACGCGTCACGGCAATAAATTTCTGCACGGCCACAAAAGGATTCGTCAACCAGACACCATCACCATTCGCAGAACTGCCATCGACGGTAATAAAATCGGCCCCATCCTTATGCATCAGCCAATATTTAATGGCGTCGAGTGAGCGTTCGTCAAAGGTACCCCACACATAACTGGGACCTGCTAGCGCCGCACCCACGCGGTTGCCCACACTGGCCATAGTTATATAGGGTCCACCAACCAAGTCTCGCGGACGTACCTGCTTAATCGCCGTATAGACAGCATTATAGAGCGTCGTATAGCGCTCATAATCCCAGCGATTGCTGTCCTCAATACCAGGCGTCGCCCCCGGAGATGTACTCCACATGCCTTTGAACTCGTTCCAGACCTGGAAATATGCCACATCGGGATAACGCAGTGCCACAGCCTGCGCCAGATTGGCAAAGTCCTGCACATGATCGGGGGCAGGTGCAACCTCCAGATTGCTCCAATCGTCCTGGTAGCCCGGCGGTCGCATCCAACCAGGCGCACAGCAAAGCGTCAACACCATCCTGGCATGCGTCTCGCGCATTAACTGCACACGAGCATCCAGGCTACTCCAATTATAGACACCAGGGGCAGGTTCAGGATCGTCTGCTCCCCAGCCCATAATGGCCTGATTCTGGTAGAAGAGCGATGATTGCAAGAGCCGCCTGGCAGAGACCATAGCGCGGGAATTAGCGTAAGGATCAACATCATTTTCTGTATGCGTGGCTCCGGTTTCCAGATTACTTACGCCGACAGGAGAGGACAGCGCCACAGAAATCGTTGTTGTCGGTATATGATAGTTTTTATACGCAGGCTTCGCTGATGGCACAAACACGAGCGCGAAAAGGACGAAGCTGAACAATCCCGTATATAATCGACGATCCTTATATGTGGAAAGCATAGAACCTCCATCTTCAATTTCTCTGTAGATCATCGGCAAAAAGCGCATTTCGATATTTCGACAACAAAAGGAGCTGCGCAGATGCCTTGCTTCGTTCTCTACTCGATAGAACATCTACACCTGTTGGGCTTTTGGATTCAGCATACACCAGCCCGCAACCTATAGCAAAGCACAATAAAAATATTACCCCATTAGGATAAAGAGCGTCCACCTATCACTAGCATCCTATAGCATCTTCGTTTGACCTCTTTAGCTTTTGTGTGTATACTTTCTTCCTAAAGGGGTTGCAGGAGTCTCTATTTTTCGTGACCCATTTGAGGGATTGAAAGAAACACCTGCACATCCGCTGTATGATAGATCAGCGTAAATTGCCCAGACTGCTCCAGTGCTACCCCTAAACGATCAAGCACACCCGGTGGTAAATCGGCAAATGCTTCCGCCTGTGCCTCTTGCGCCCGCGTCAAAATCACGAAGGACTGCGGACGATGCTGACGCTTGATAAATTGGACGATGGCGGCAACGTTATGCTGCGCGACGGCAGTTGGTAACACATCAGCCAGCGAGTCACAGCTATAACGCTCGTAATCCTTAAAAAGCCAGGGCGTATCGTTCCAGCCTCCCAGAAAAAGCGCACCAGGCCGCGCCACGTGATAGAGATAGCGCACACCCGTAGCCTCCTGATAGGTCACATAGTCCATACGTTCGTTTCCGTAGCGCGTAAAAAGGAAACCACCAAGCAAGAGCAAAGATGCCAGGGTGGTGACAAGCAAAAACCGAGAGGACGCTTCACGCATCGGCAGATGACCGGCATCGATAAAGCACGCAGCCGCCAAAAAGACCATAAAGGGTAGTGAGAAGAGGTAGATACGCAAGAACATCTCACCGCCATACTGCTGCGCAACCAGTAACGGAAAAGGTGCCAGAGCCAGTAAGATACAGACACTATCGCTATGGCCCTGACGCAAACGACGTATCCCCCCTGCCAGCGCGCACAGCCATAGCAGCCCCGCCATCACCACACGCAAAGTGGTGATAAATGTGTGAGCAGGATCTCCGTGGACACGCCCGGTTACATTGGTCGTGACTGCGCCGCTCAACTGGCCCACATTGCCCACAACCATGGATGTATGTCCCACTAAAAAAGGTCTCGCCATCAACACAATCCACACTGCAACCATGAGAGCCAGCACAAACGGCAGCCAACGTGGACGACAACGCTGAAACAGCACCAGCACGATCACACTGGCCAGCACAAAAAAGGGCGTTAAGGGATGGCTATACACAGAGAAAGCAAAAATCGTGAGGAGCAGCACCAGCAGAGCGCCGCGTTGCCACTTTTGCAATGGTGTGTAGCATGTCGCAGGCGCAACAAGCCAGCTACACACGTGACCTGTCGCGGGCGCAAAGGCGCACAGACGCGCCAGGTACTGGCCCCATGCACCCGGCTTCTGCACCTGAAACCAGGTGAGCAAGATCGCAATGAGCACCAGGTAGATGAAAAAATTCAATCCCTGCGGCGAAAAATAATCTTGCCCAATCCAGTTGGTAAGAAAAAAAAAGCCTAAACTCAGCCAGATCAGGCGTCTATTGGTCGTCAATGCCGTGAAAATCAGGTAGAGCGGACCAAGCGCAATCAGGTTAAAGAACACAGGTGCCCAGCCCGCGTAGGCCAGAATGTCATGGTAGCCTGCAAGCTGCGTCAAGAGCGCACTGAGAATAAAGAAACCAGGCCAGCTAAAATAGGTGTCCAGGTCTGGATTGACGCTACCGGTGCGCATAATATATTCGGTATAACCAGCATGACGATAGACCACGCTAAAGCGGGGAGCTTCCTCAACAATATTTTCGATACCATAGAGCATACATATGAGCAAAACAATATGCAGCAAGAGCACGACCTCCAGCAGGTGAGGTCGCCGCAACGCCAGACAAAAACTGCTCACCATCAACACCAGCGCCACGATGAGCAAAGGAGGAAAGGTAGAGACCATGCCTAGATCGTTCATGCTCCGTACGCTTTCGTGTTGCAAGGAGAGTGACCAGAGGAAAAAGGCGAAAAACGGCAACGTTATAGCTGGCAGATCGCTCAAACTGATACTTTGTACAGCGTTAAACAGTGATACACGCGCAAACAGATCCTGAATAGATGCGCAGTCGCGCCTCAAGCGCGTTAAGACTTTCAAATAGAGTGGTTGACTCACAGGGTAGATCTCCGCAATCTCTTCTCGCCAGCGTCATCGTTGCACTGTAAGCAACCCGCGCATTTGCACCCACCTGACTGACCAGCAGAAAAGAGATCCTCATTGAAAAAAAGAGCGGCTTAACGTGAAAAGAACTTCAAACGCAATGGCGAGGTTGCCCCTACAGACTGCTCTGACGTAGCCGCTCTGGCGTACACAGTAGTATAGACACAGGGCAACATAAAGATGGCCTCGACGAAAATAGCGCTAACCCACCCGATGCTCACACCGGTTAAGCCTGCCACACGAGCGCCACCCATCGCTCCCACTAATTCCAGTATCCCCCCCGGCAGCATACCCAGCATGGCATGCGCCACACGATCCCGGATACGACAGATTGAGATGTAATGGTTTTTGACGATGAGCGGAAAGGCCGCCAGGATCAAGATACGTAAACACCAGGTCGCGTGCTGCGCATAGCTGCGGCCAAAGATGCTCAATATCTGCCGCGTATCCCCGAACAAAAGCGCAGCAGCGATCACACTCACCAGCAGTGAGAGAGCAATAGTCACACGCGCTTTATGCGCTAAGGCCGCAGGCTGGGCAGAGTTGGTCGCATGTAATACAGTGGTGAGCGCCAGTGATAGCATAAAAATAAAATTGGCCAGCATCCAGGACATATAAAACCAGGCATTCATGCTGGCCGAGAGCAGCCCGGTCACGAGCACCGGTAACAGAAAGGTTGGGGCCTGCAAGGTCAAATTCAGCAAGTGATGCTGCATAGCCGCGCCTCCCAACTTGCGCAGAAAGCTCCACTGCGGCAGATCATTTTTGCAGAGGCGCTTTTTTCTTCTCAGCAGGGGTAGCACCAATACACCTAACGATAGGGCGTTGCCACAGGCCCAGGCGGCATAAATAGTCATACCTGCCTCTTGCGCTATGTACAGGCTGACCAGAAAAAGCACAAGCAGTTTGGCAAACGCGAAGAGCGCATTGCGCCAGAGCTGTAAGCCTCCACGCAACAGGCCAATACATGCCTGATCCAGCACCAGCGTCACAGAGGTGAGGCTCACACCAAGGGCAAACATACCCATATCAAGGACCGTCGCACGCAACGGGAGAAAACTTGCCGCGACAAATGGAGCCAGTAGCGCGAAAAGCAGGCCCACGACAGCCCCCACACTGGCTACTACCAGTACTGCCGTACTCATCAACGATAGAGTACGCTCCGGCTGGCGCGGCAATTCTGTAATCAAGAGCGTGCCCAGGCCTAAAGCACAAAAACTGCCCAACAGCATCATCGCAGAAACAGCCGCAGAGGCGATACCAACATCAGCAGGCAGAAAACGACGAGCCGCCAGCCACCAGTAAACAAAGCCTAACACGGATGTAACCGCAGTTGTACCGACCAGTGAACTTGCGTTCGTCAAGATCACCTGGTTTGTTCTGATCCACTGCCATATCTTCACTGGACAACATCTCCTGACGTGACAGCAAGATCACGGACTATTTCCTGATGTGGGATAGCATGACGTTCACCACGCATCTGCCAACAACTCCGCAGGTAAGCAAAGGGTCCAGAGAGCATAGCACTCAGTTCAGCCAGCGCCAATGCACGCGGATAACTGGCCATGGCCTGTGTGGTCGCCGTGGTTCCCGCATAACGATTACGTAATAGCAGAAAGAGGCCCACAGGAACCTTTGCCAGAAACTCGCAGAGCAGTTGCGGATGATCCACGATATTTTTTGTCAGATACGCAGTCAGTCCAACACCGTTGCCGCGCAACTGCTTGAGCAGCGCCGCGTACTCCTGACGATGCAGATGATACAGCAGTGCACGAGGTTCGTAGACGAGTGTATAGCCTTGCTTGATGACCTGAAAAAACATCGCAATGTCTTCACCGCCCTGCGTTGGACGACCCGCACCCAGAGCTGGATCAAATCCCCCCATACGCTGCAAAAAGCTGGCGCTAAAAGCCATACTCGCGCCAGTGCCAAAAGAGCCAGCACAATACGGATACACCGGTGAAGACTGGCGATGCTCCGCCATATCATAGCAACGCCGGGAGAAACCTCTACTGAAACCGCCATAGGCCTCAAACCAGAACTGTGCCTCCGTGTCAAGCCGTAAAGGCACAATAAGACCTGAGACACACGCCACCCGCTCAGAGAGACTGAATGGACGCACAAGTTCAACTAACCAGTAAGGATCAACCACCACATCATCGTCAGTAAATACCAGGATCGCTCCCCTGGCAGCCTGGATACCACAATTACGCGCCAGAGCTAGCCCCTGGCGCGGCTCACAGATGTAGCGTACAGCAGGCTCATGCGCATCACACTGCTGTACCAGGTCGGCAGTCGCGCTACTACTCGGCGCATTATCCACGACTATTATTTCATAACGCGGATAACGCAGCGCTAACAGAGAACGCAAGCAGGTGGCAAAACAGGCGGGCCGATCATGCGTTGAAACAATGACGCTCACGCAAGGCGCATTGGCCAGGAATTGTGCGCGTTCCGCCTGACAACGCGGTACTTCACTGTTCGTGAGACCATGCGCGGTCAGTTCCCTAACCGCTGGCAAACCATCTTGCAAAAGATGCGCATTAATTTCCTCGCGCAGAGCATCCCAGAGCACAGGCAGATACGCCTGTACAGGGAGACCAGCGGGAGGCAATGCCACGGTAACGGTACCCAATGGTTGCGCATGTAAGCGTACCAGACAAAGAGCCCGTTGATACAGTTGCGCCTGTTGTTCGTCAACAGCGGAGATCAACGGCAAGAGCGGCTGCCCAAGTTCAATCTCCATGACACGCGTAGGAACGAAGTTCCTTGCTTGTATGCCAAAATTGGCTGCTTTTTGCTTTATTACCATTCCCATACACTTCTTCCACATGTCCACTTTTTAGATACATGCACGCACAATAAATTTAAGAGGGGGGGAGGGGATAGACACTCAAAGAGAGAAAGCATTGTGATAGGTCTTAGTCAACTGCACGTGTGCCGTTGGCACTCATATGGTGACTGGAAGCCTGTTGCGCATGTAATCGACGTTCGTTCCGTACCAGACGACAGCTCTGTAAATAGGCAAGAGGGCCATAGAGCATGCCTATTAACTCTGCCATAGTCAGTTCACGAGGATAGAGGGTGGTCTTCTTGAGATTCTTAGATGAGCGCACGTTGAAGAGGAAAAAGAGACCATAGGGCACTCTGGCCAGAAAATCAAACAAGAGTTGAGGATGCATGACAATATTCCTCGTGAGATACGCCGTCTGCCCAACACCATAGTTATATATTTGCTGGCGCAGACTGGCATAGTCCTGACGATGCAGGTGATACAAAAGCGCGGCAGGTTCATAGACCATCTTGTAACCACGGATAATAACCTGAAAGAAAGCCGCGAGATCCTCACCACCGCGTGCAGGACCACAACCGCCCAGCGCTGGATCAAAACCACCAATATGACGCAAAAATTGGGTGGTAAAGGCCATACTTGCACCCACGCCCAGAAAACCTGCATTGTAAGGGTAAAGCGGGATATCGACCCGATGCTGCACCAGATCAAAGATACGACGCGAGAAGCCCTTTTGAAACCCTCCATACTCCTCAAACCAGAATTGCGCTGCCGTGTCCAACTGCAACGGCATCACCAGGCCAGAAACACAGGCCACGTCTTCAGCGAGAAAGAAGGGACGCACAAGTCCCGTCAACCAGTGCGGATCAACCACCACATCATCATCGGCAAAAACCAGGATTTCGCCCTGAGCCACATCCATGCCGCAATTACGCGCCCAGGAAGGTCCCTGGCGATCTTCGCGCACATAGCGTAACAGGGAGATGTCAGAATAGATCTGCTGGAACTGCTCAATAGTCGCGCACGTAGCCGGAGCATTATCGACGACAATGATCTCATAGCGCGGATAGTGTAATGCCAACAATGAACGTAAACAGAGCGCTAACCGCTCTGGCCGATCATGTGTAGGCACGATCACGCTGACAAAGGGAGCATGCACTAAAAAGTGCTCACGCTCCTCAATACAGCGTGGCATGCCCTCCTGAGAAAGTATCCCCGCATCCAACGCGGTAATAGGAGACAAACCGTCACGCTGCAGATGCAGGTTAATCTGTTCGCTAAGAGCTTGCCAGATAACAGGCAGATAGGCACTCGCATCCAGTTCTTCCTGCTCAAAACAGAGTTCAACAGTGCCTAAAGGCTGTGTATGCAGTCGCACCAGACAAAGAGCACGGCGATAGCATTTTCCTGTTTGCGCATCCGTCGCACAAAGAGCAGGCAAAACTGCCTGCCCTAACTCGACTTCAACAATACGCATAGGGACAAAATCTCCGTTGCACATTGCCATAGGTGCTTGCGGTTGTATGATAGATGTCATAAAAGAGTCCTTTTTGCCACGGCCCACTGCATGGTTGACCTGAGATACTGACGGATCATTGAGCCGGTAAGCATATGCATCACGTTCCTTTAAATTAAATAAAATGATCATTGCTCACACTTGAAGTAATACCTTCAAGTGTGAGCATGGATAGGCGACGATAATGCAGCCTGTCTATGAGCAATATCTCCCACAGTGCGACCTCGGTGTAATTGCCTGCTCTTCCAGGAGAAACGACTAACAAGGTAGCCCATACTGGTTAGCGCCAATCCCACGAGAATAGCACCCGCCCGCGCCAATCCCGAGAAATCATGACGCCATAAGGTATCGCCAAGGCCACGTAAAATAGCCACGGGTAGCACATGCAAGACATAGAAGTGTTCTGAAGCAAGGCCATCCCGCAAGCCAACACTAGACGTTACCAGGGCTTTTGATAATCCCTCTGCATAGCAACGCGCGCAAAAATAGCGCCAGGAAACACGTACTAGCGAGACATGATGAAAAACTACGGCAGCAGGTTGATAGCAGAAGCAACCCTGCTGCCAGTGCTGACGCGCACGAATGCACAGTTCAGTTTCCTCACAACCAACCGGACGAGAACCAATGCGCCCAATATCACTACGGAAGCCTCCCACAGCGTCAAAGACTGCGCGCCGCAGGGACATATTCGCCCCGATCAGATTACGCAAGACGGCATCGGTGCACGGCATGCCTCGATAGGTGCAGCCAACCACCCAGCAGAATTCTTCTGGGAACCAGGACGGCTTTTCTTGCTCCCAGTGCGGGATAATAGCACCACCAGAGCCAAGCACACGCGGCTCAACATAACACTGGCTCAAGAGCGCTAACCAATCTGGTGTCGCCACCGCATCATCGTCGAGAAAGGCCAGGATCTGGCCTTGAGCCACAGCGATGCCACTGTTACGCGCCCCCGATAGTCCATGCACATCCGTGTTCTCGACGACAGTGACACCTGGAAGACATGCCTGTGCACGTTGCCACAACGACTCGTTATGATCAATAACCACAATAATTTCTCTGGGCGCCTGTGTTTGTTGTTTGACCGAGGCAACAGCTTCTACAAGCAGATGCCAGCGCTCCTCAGTGTGCGTACAAATAATGACGGAAATATCACTTACCACTTCTTACCACCCCTCTTGCAAAAGAGACACTTGATTGTTGTTGATTGACTAGCAGCGCAGCTACGCTCCCTTGAGGGCATACGTGCTAGTCTGGCGGGATGATAGAGGTATGGAAGCGATAGGATGGTGGGGAAGCAAATAGGCCGCTCCTGCGCTCCTTCAAGATGGTTTGTAAGACACGCCAGCCATCACGAAAAGTATGCAGATTGCTCTCACCATAAATACGCGGATGTTCAAAACTGGGAATTTCAATCACCTGGAGATGGGCTTTATGCATGCGCAGATTGATCAGTGTCTCTACCTCAAATCCGTCACAATCAACGGCTATATGCTCAAGACAACGTCGCCAGAAGGCATTGTAACCATAGCAGAGATCGCTGTACTGCGTCCAGAACAGGAGATTGACAAAGCGACTCAGGACGCGGTTGCCAAGACGACGCAGGAACGTGATATCCTGACTGCCACCCCCATTGATAAAACGAGAACCCTTCGCGAAGTCATAGCCTTTCATCAGTGCTTCCACAAAACGCGGGATCTCATGGGGGTCAGCAGAGCCATCAGCGTCCAGCATCACGATAATATCACCAGTGCAAGCCGCAAAACCACAGCGCAAGGCGTCGCCTTTGCCACACCCGGTCTGCTTGACCACGCGAATTGACGGGCAGAGTTGTTGCGCCACAGCAATGGTGTCATCGCTTGAGTGACCATCAACTAACACCACCTCGCTGACAAGCGCTGGGATGTATGGTAAGACGTGAGAGAGATTTGCGGCCTCGTTGCGAGCGGGTATCACGACACTGACGTCTGGATAGCGTTGACGTTCAACCACGCCGACATCGTAACGATTATTTATGTTCCACTCTTTATATTCCACGAATATCTACCTTAATGAACACAACACTTCGTACAACAGGCATGACAGAAAACATGCGCGTACGAACGAAGGAAATAGTAGCGCCCTTTATAAAAATATGGAAAACAGGCACGCCCTCACCTGGCCTGTTTCTTATGCTTTATAGACAGATGTAGCGTACTTGCAGCCATAAAACACGTCAATAAAATACAAGAAATTACATTGGATGTAAATACTCATTCTTGTGGAGAAATCATGACTCTTGTTTTCAAGAGTGCAATTAGCAAGAAATATCAATGATGAGGAAGAAGCGCATACGAATCAAGGCGCTACGCAATAGCGTAGCCATTACAAAAAAACAGCAGTGCACCCTGCCAACGAGAAAAGTCACAAAGCTGACACATGCGATAAAAAGTGCAAAGTGCACCGGCTGATCTTTTCAACGCACACGCGTTGAGACCAGGGCACTGAAACGTTGCGCGGCCTCCGCCCAGACCTCGCGCTGTGCGCTACGCGGCGTGTAGACCTGCGTTGGTGTGTTCTGTGCGATGGCACGGACTTCTGCCTGCGTATGCAGTTCTCCCAGACCGACTAATTGCATGAGTGCGTTTCCCCGTGCCGTTGCCTCGAACGGTCCCGCCAGCACCGGCACATCAAGAGCATCGGCCAGCCACTGGTTGAGGCGAGTATTGCGTGCACCTCCTCCCAGGACATAAACACTCTCGACAGCAGTACCGGTCAGTCTGCTTGCCTGACGGAACACCTCGCAGTAGCGCAGGACCAGGCTCTCCATGATACCTCGCGCAAAGGCCGCAGGTGCCTGGAGGGGCATTTGCCCATGTTCCTCCAGATAGCTGTTTATCGCGGCTGGCATATCTTGCGGTGCCAGGAAGCGCGCATCATCTGGGTCAAGCAAGGCAACGAAAGACGGGACCTCATCCACATCTGCTAATAAGGTGCTATAGTCTATGCTCCGCTCATCATTGGCCCAACAACGCTGGCATTCCTGCAACAACCAGAGTCCCATCACATTTTTCAAGAAGCGGGTCGTACCAAAGATCCCACCCTCATTCGTGAAATTTGCAGCCAGCGCCTCCGCTGTCATAATAGGCTGTAGACATTCAACACCCACCAGCGACCAGGTCCCAGAACTGATATAGCCCCAGCCGCCCGATAGCGATACGGGCGTAGCTGCTATCGCTGAGCCTGTATCATGAGTTGCAGGTGCAACAATGCGCGCAGTTCCAAGATCACCGCGCCATTCCGGTAAGATCTTGCCCAGCACTGTGCCCGCCTCAACGACCGGGGGGAACATTGCCGTGGGGATAGCCAGTTGGGTGAGCAGATCATACGCCCACGCTCCCGCTATAGGGTCCCAGCACTGCGTCGTCGTCGCGTTGGTACGCTCAGAGGTGAACTCTCCACATAGCCAGTTGTGCAAGAGATCAGGAATCAGTTGCAGCCGATGGGCATGAGCGAGTACTCCTGGCTGCTGTTGTTCGTGCGCGTAGAGCTGGAAAAGCGTATTAAAGGGCAGAAACTGAATGCCCGTGCGCTCGTACAGCATAGCGCGCGGCACACGCGTCAGTACCTGCTCCATCACACCATCGGTGCGATGATCACGATACTGGAAAGTATTGCCTTGCAGGAAGCCATGCACGTCCACCAGACCATAATCGACCGCCCAGCTATCAACACCGATGCTATCCAGGGTGCCCGCCAACTGATGCGCTTTACGCAGACCGGTCAGCGTTTCGTCCCACAGCGCCAGGATATTCCAGAAGCGGTGTCCCCGTAGCATGACCATCCGATTGGGAAAACGATACACCTCTTGCAGGCTCAATTGTCGCCCATCGAAGCGGGCCAGCATCACCCGTCCACTCTCGGCCCCCAGGTCGACGGCTGCGACATTGCGTGTTGCCATCTCAGTTCCCTCTCTGCTCTGCATCTTGTTTAGCGCGGATACGCCGCCGCGACGCCTCCATCCACGTTGAGGATGTTGCCAGTGCTCTTGGTAGAGCGAAGCGGCGAGGCGAAGAAGGCCACCGCCTCAGCGATATCCTCTGGCAAGATGTTGACTCCCAGCGTCGTGCGTTTGCGATACACTTCTTCCAATTGATCGGGTGCCACCCCATAGGTGGCAGCGCGCTCTTGCCGCCAGGCACTATCCCAGATACGTGACCCGCTCAGTACGGCGTCAGGATTGACGGTATTGACTCGAATGCCAAACTGCCCACCCTCTTCTGCCAGGCAGCGCGCTAGATGCGCTTCGGCGGCCTTGGCCGTTGAGTACGCCGCAACGTTCTTGCCCGCAACCAACGCGTTCTTGCTAGCCACAAAGACGAGATTCCCTCCGCGCCCTTGCTGCTGCAAGAGCCGGAAACCTTCCCGTGCAACCAGGAAATAGCCAGTGGCCAACACATGCCAGTTCTTATTCCACTCGGCCATACTCGTCTGTGTAATTGGTGCGCTGGAGGCCAATCCCGCATTATTGACAAGGATGTCCACGCCGCCAAAAGCGAGCGTTGCCTGCGCAAAAGCCGCACGTACGCTCTCCTCGTCGGTGACATCCATTTTTACTGCGACAGCACGTCCATCCCCATATTGTTGGTTGAGATACACGGCCACTTGTTCCGCCCCGGCGAGGTCGATATCAGTAGCAATAATATGCGCGCCATCTTGCGCCACGCGGCGGCAGATAGCCGAGCCAATACCGCCAGCCGCACCCGTGACCAGAACCACATGCCGGGCAAATTCGCGCTCGGGCGGGGCCAGCTTGAGCTTATATTGCTCCAGAGGCCAGTATTCGACCGCGTAGCTCTCCGCTGCTGAGAGCGAGAGAAACCCACCACAGGCCTCTGCTCCACGCATGACCGCAATAGCACGATGAAAGAGTTGAGCCGAGACATCGGCCATCACCGCATCCTTCCCGCTTGTGAACATCCCCACCCCAGGCACCAGTATCACACGCGGGTGGGGATCACTCGCTGCGTCCACTGCGCGATAGACCGGGGCGGTGGCATCAGGATCGAGATCCTGCTGTGTGTTTGCTTCCAGATAGTGACGATAGTGCGCTACAGAGGACGCCACACCTGTGCGTAAGGCTTCTGCCAGAGCCTCCATACCCTGGTCTGGCGTCCACGCGACCAGCAAGGGCCAGGGCTTGGTATGAACGAGATGATCGGGACAGGCCGCGCCAACCTGCGTTAGGCGCGACGCATCCTGGCTGCTTGCGAAGGTCAACACATCCTCGTCGTCTGCAAAACGCAGAACCTGGTGCTTTTCAGCCGACAGCAGCCCACGCAACAGAGGTGCCACCTGGGCGGCAACCTGACGCCGTTCTTCAGACGAGAGGGAGGCAATAAGAGGACCACCAAAAACTGTCCTGTCAGACTGCGCGATACGCGCCTCCACAAAGTCACGAGCACGAGCAATGGTCGCAAGCGTCGCAGCATAGCAGTCTTCGTCGGTTTCACCCCAGGTAATGAGTCCGTGTTTAGCCAAAATAACGAGCTTCGCCTGCGGTTTGGCGCGTACCGCCAACGCGACCTCGCGCGCCAGCCCGAAACCGGGACGGCGGTAAGGAATCCAGATCAGATCATTGCCGAAGCAGTCACGCGCTAATTGTTCGCCATCAGCGGCACAGGCAAAGTAGTTCGCCGCATCAGCATGAGTATGGTCAATATGAGCAAACGGCAGAAACCCGTGCAAGAGCGTCTCGATGGAGGGACGCGGACGCCCCGGTTCAAGGAAACAATGCGCGAGATAGTCAACCATCTCGCTATCGCTCATCCGCTCGCGTTCGAGCAGAGGTAGCAGATGATCGAGCAACAGCCCGGTAAACGAGGTTTCCGTACAACTGGCCAGATCCGAGCCGGAGCCTTTGACCCACAGTACACGTACAGAACGACCACGGAAATCCAGCTCGTCGGCCTTGGCGGAGGTGTTGCCTCCACCCCAGTTGCAGATCGAGCGGTTGGCCCCCAGCTTGCGCGAACGCGCAACGAGCGACGTCAGTGTTGTTACCGAGGAGATATAGGTCATAACAGTGCATCCTTTATTGCAGAAAGCATGAATGTGGTCTTCTCTACCGGAAACGACAGCGGAAAGCCCCGGCTATGCGCCGGGATAGCCGCCGCTGGATGTTGCGTTGGCGGTCCGCTCACGTGCGACGCGCTCGGCATAGCCACTGGCACGGAACGCTGCGATAGGATCGGGATCAAGTCCCTGTCGGACACGGGCCTCGACGAGCAACGGACGTACATCGGTCTCATAGGCAGCCTGGAGTACGCGATACGCCCTCAGCACATCGCCACGCTCCTGAGCCTCACGTAATACAACGCGATCCACCAGCAGCGCTTTCGCGTAGGCCGTCTGGACGTTGATGACGCTCTGAAGCATCGCCTCGATCTTCGGCTCGATATTGTGCGATTGATCGATCATGTACGCAACGCGCGCAACGTTGGCGTTGCCTTCATCGCCCGCTCCGATGATCTCGTTGAAGATGCAGAAGAGTTCAAAGGGATTGAGCGAGCCAACAATCAGATCATCGTCGGCATATTTACGGTCGTTGAAGTGGAAACCGCCGAGCCGGTCTTCATCAAGCAACTGTGCAACAATCTGCGCGATATTGGTCCCCTGAGCATGATGGCCGGTATCTACCAACACCTCGGCCTGGGGACCCAGCTTTTGGGCCATCAGCAGCGAGGTTCCCCAGTCCGGCAAATCGGTGGAGTAAAAGGACGGTTCGAAAAATTTGTACTCGATCAGGAGGCGCATGTGAGCAGGCAAGGCAGCATAGATGATCTGTAAAGATTCCAACAGGCGCTGGCGGCGACGACGCAGATCATCCTGACCGGGATAATTGGTGCCGTCAGCCAACCATAGACTGATGAGATGCGCATCGATGGTTTGCGCAATCTGGATGCATTCGAGCACATGCGCGATTGCTCGCTGCCGCACGGCCTGGTCGAAATGGCAGAGACTGCCAAAACGATACTCGTTGTCCTGGAACAGATTGGGATTAACAGCACCCAGGCGCAGACCGAGCTGCGCGGCGTACTCTTTCACTTCCAGCCAGTCATCCACACGATCCCAGGGAATGTGAATGGCAACGTTTGGACAACTGCCGGTGACTTTCTGCACCATAGCTGCGTCTGCCAACTTTTCGTGCAGATTGCGCGCTGCGCCAGGCCAGGGAAAGACTTTGAAACGCGTCCCGGAGTTGCCATACCCCCACGAGGGAGTCTCTATCTTGAAGCGCTGAATAGCTCCAATCAGGTTATCGCTGTTAAGACCTCGCTCTTGCAAGCGGCCTTCGTGTTCATTCACAGACGTTCCTTTCTGGAAGCCCCGTGTCTTCAGACCGGGGAGGAAAGAAAGACTGCCCGCAGGCAGTATCTTCCGTTATTGTCAATAGGACCTCTTTCTCTTTCTTTTGCATCCATGCGCGCATTTTGCTATACTCTGTACATATGAGGCTTAGGCACTCTGGTTCACTCCTCTCAGTCAGATGAGCCGAAGGCTAGCTACGCCAGGAGCGTTTCTGACTGTTTAAGATGGTTGCCAGAGAGAGACAGTTCGCCTCATGGACAGTGACAACTGAATGGCTGGGTTCCGTACAAGAATACCGTGTACGGGTAAAACATTCTCGGTCGATGAAGAACGCTCCTTTTTCGGCAAGACTGAGATCAGCCAGGGGTTCTTGACGTACTCACCTCCCAGCATAGGGTTTCATCAAGACAAAAAACTTCTCTAAGCACAAAGAGGAACGGCTAGCAGCGTCGATCTCATAGGTCAAAATAACGCTTACCTGTACCTCACGGCGCAGGCTAGCGGGACTGACAACTATGTATCCCAGAGAGCGCAAAAAATCTTCGACGCCATTTCTCTTACTAAAATGTTCAATTTGAAACGTTTCAATAAGAGAAGTATAAAATATACCTGCTCAGGAAGTCAAGAGTTGTGGCGATTATTCATTCAGCCTTTGACTATGGTGGCCCCAAAAGTCAAAGGCTAAGCTGTTCCTATTTTATCATGATCTGGTGGATGCACCACGCAGCGTTGTTCTTCGGGTTCTTACTCAGGGGCCGCTTCCTCGAAGGACCCCTTTTTCAAGAGCGATGCCTTGATTTTTATGTGCCCCTCCATCTCTTTCAGAACAAAATCGCTAAAATGAGGATAGAGTTGAGAAAATGATGTCTTTACCGGAATCTCCTCTAGATACCAATGCACAGGGGGATCAGCTTCATCATCGAGATAAAAGAAGGTAAATTGGTATCCTTGATGCATAAAAAACACAAAAGCCTTCTCTGGAAGCCTGCCCGGAAACTTGTCTTCCTCCAGCAGTTCTTGTGCCGCCGATTGCAAATCCTTTAAGCCAGTGTAGAAACAATCTGATCCAGCAAGAAAATCTCCTCCTGAACGTCGTTGAGTGCTACTCATCACCAACTCATCAAGTGGCAAGCCTATGGTCCGGCAGGTCTTGCTTACCTACCATACCGCTTCTTGCCAGTTGCCTAAGCGACATGGTAAAGTAAGGAGTATCAGGAGTTGAATATGGCAAGTATTCGCGAAGTGGCCGAGCAGGCTGGTGTTTCGCTGGGGACGGTTTCGAATGTCCTGAATCGTCCCGACATAGTGGCGCAAGCGACACGTGAACGTGTGCAGGCGGCCATTGAACAGTTGGGATTTGTGCGTAATGGCTCCGCCCATCAGTTACGGGTCGGACATAGCCATCACCTCGGCCTGATTGTGCTCGACGTGACCAATCCGTTTTTTACCGAAGTAGCTCGTGGAGTAGAGGATGCGGCCAACGCGGCAGGGTATGTGGTTATTCTCTGCAACTCTGATGTCTCTCAGGCGAAAGAGAGTCGCTACCTCCATATGCTCCAGGAGCAGCGCACTGCGGGCGTACTGATTACACCTGTACAGAACGATGTCAGTTATCTTCAGCGTCTGCGCCAGCAGGAGATCGCCGTGGTGCTGCTGGATCGGCCCAGTCAAACACGTGATCTGTGCTCCGTCGCCATTGATGACGCGTTGGGAGGTGAAATGGCCGCGCGCCATTTATTGGAACTGGGGCATCGCAGCATCGCATTTGTCAGTGGCCCACTCAGCATACGCCAATGTGCCGACCGGCGGAGTGGGATGCGCCGTGCCATCAGGGAGGCCGGCCTTGATCCAAATCAGGTGATGGTCGAGATACTCGTAACTGCACAAAATACCAGTGCAGGTGAAGCCTGTGTCGAAACGCTGCTGACGCATACCCACAAACCGACCGCAACGTTCTGCGCGAACGATCTCCTCGCACTAGGCATCATGCGTGGTCTGAGGCAGCGCGGTGTGCGCATTCCAGAAGAGATGGCCCTGGTCGGATACGACGATGTAGAGTTCGCCAGTATGCTCTCCCCCGCGCTGACCTCGATTCGTCAACCAAAGTATCAGCTTGGGCGTACCGCCGCTGAATTACTCTTGCACGAGATCAATCAGACCGCTGATCGCCAGCAGCGCCAGATTATGTATCAGCCCGAACTGATGGTGCGGGCTTCGACGCGAGCAGCGCAACAGTAGTTTTTCCTTCCTAATCTACACTATGCCGATATGCCAGCCAGGGCCAGCAGCGTCTCGGCAAAGTTCGCCAGGGCCGCATAAGAACCGGCACGAGGCAATGCTTTCAGGACAAGCGGTAAACGTGTCCTGGTAAATCCATGCTGCTCTAGCCCATTGAGCCATGCACATGCTTTCTGCACTCGCGCCTGGTCAGACACACTCACCGCTTGACCCTCCTGCCCACGACCATAGTTGTAGCGCAGGAGTAACGCAGGATCGCGCAGGTAAGCTCGCAGTAGAGGCAGCAGCACAACGCGCAATGCTTCATCTCCCACGCGCGGACGAAGATAGGCAGCCAGGAGATTGGCATCCGGTGCCTGGGTCGCGTTCATCCTCTGGAGCAGGAGCGTTTGCTCTTCCATCGCCACACGCGCAGGATGGATCAAGTTTGCTTGCTCATCAAAATGAAGTTCGTAGAGCGTGCCGACGAGGGTCATCCCATATCCCACTGGTCCAACCTGGCCATCTAATGCAGGCTTGTGTTCAACGGGCTGGCTATGGATATTTTCGTCTTGCCACGTGAGCGCCTGTGCACGCGTGATGGACCAGCGAAACCATACGCGCGGCGGTTCTACCAATGGGTCCAGGAAGAGCACTTCACGCGCCATCGCCAGGATAGCTTCGAGAAATGCTTCCTGCTTCTCACGTCGGTTATTCCCGATAATCCAGGTATCGATCACGCCAGCTTGACGATACGCCTCATGACGATGCTTCCACTCGGCAATATCTAAGGGAGCACATTGAAACTCGATAGCCCAGCGCTGTCCATCGGCATGGCTGACGAAAACGTCAGCGATACGGTTCGGCTCCGGGAGACGTTCTTCAAGCGTCACCTGTGCCTGCGGGAATTGCGCCCGTAACCATTGCGCAAGCACCAATTTGCCACGCGCATGCCGTACCGACTCGGATTCAGTACTCCAGGCGCACTCCCCTTTCTGGTGCGCGAAATGCAACTGCGTGCGCTTCTCGGGTCCCCCACGCACATGCACAATGCCACGACAATTGGGACAGTGCAGCAGTCGGTCATGCGACCAGTTCTGCAGCTGCTCTACAGGCACCTCTTCCGCAACCACGGGCCGACCATCAGGCCCATACGCGACGAGCATAGCATTATCCTTGTTTCAGCACAGAAAAATGAACAGTATCTTAAAATGATGACAAATCTGCCTATGAGTCATCCGTTTAGACGGCCAGCCGTCTTGGGCGAACTGCCGCGCCCGCTACTCCTCGCCCCAATTGCAAAAGGTCGGAGGTACTTTTCCGTAGAATGTTAAAGCTGCCGTTAATATCGGCGTGAATGATAGTTCCATCACTTGCGCGATACCAACTGCGAGCAATGCGCTTGCCTGAAAACACCTGTTTTTCAGGATGATTATCCTGATACGTTGGGATCGGGTCTGCGTCTAGGAAGCTCGCTTTGCTCGTATAACTTTCTTCCTGAATGATGACGGTGATCCCGACCAGCTTGGCTTTGTAGGTCAACTGGTCAATAAAACGACCGTGCGGGATTTGCACAAACTGCTGATTGTTTCTCCGACCCATATTCGCTTCCTGTTTCCAGAGCGGATTTTTCCCGATCACCAGCGTTCCGATCCCCTCGCTCACTAATAGATCAATGATGCGACGGTTGGCCGTGTGCAGATAGCTGTCTACACGGCGATTGCGCTTCGTCGTCATGCGATCCAGATGCCGCGAGGTGAAACGGTTCTCATGGCTCAGGCGGCTTTGATGCTGAGCGCGTCGCTTGTTGTAATACTGATTGACGCTTTTGATGGGTTTGCCGCTTACCAATCGGGGAACAAACCCCGGCTTGTTGCTGGTGAGAGCGGCGAGCACATTGACTCCCAGGTCAACCGCAGCCACCAACGTGCGGTCAACCACTGCTGGTTTTTCCTCCTGCTCATAGACGACTTCCACCATGTATCCATCCAGACGGAGGACCATTCTCACTTGAGCAATCTTCTCCCACTCCGTGATCTTGGTGGCAATCTCGATGGGGAGTCCTGATGGTACGAGCCTGCCCGTTTTGTGAAAGACCCGCTTGCCGAGAGCTTGTTTGTCATAGATGAGGATGTTGCGCCCCTTTTCCTTGTCTTTGTATCCAGGGAGCTTTGGGCGTCCGGTGAACGGAGACGGATCTTCCTGATAGGCTTTGAGGGCTTCAAAAAAGCCAACCCAGTTTTTGTGAAGTTGGATCAAGATAGAATTGCTGACCTTACGTGGCAAAGCCTGATAGCACTCGTGCTGCTTTAAACGATGAAAGATGTCCGCATACGGCAGATACTTCCCCTCGCGGATGAAAGATTGCCGAATGTGGTAATTGGCCTGATTGTACAGGTTTTTCGAGGCAAACGCCGCCCGATCAATCACGGCAAAACGTGGATCGTTTCTGCGAAGAAGATGCCTTTCGACCAGTTGCATCAGGCTTCCTCCATTGCCTGTAACTCCTGATAGCCCTGGATCGTTCCCTCTCGAAACCAGCGGAAAGCCGTCCGATAGCTAATCCCTTGGTGTTTGGCATACTGACTTAATTTCATACGAGAAGAATAGCATAAAATATATCCATTTGTCAACATTTAACATCATTTCTTAGAAACGTTTACTACACCTGTCCTATCATTTCAAATGATAGCATGCACGATACTATCTTGTATCAGGCGCTCAAGTAATTACCCTATACATAAAAAAGAGTGACCTTGAGGTGCACCCGTTAAGAGTTACACGCCCAGGATCACTCCGGGTTCATACGATGAGCAGAACTTAGAAGCAGCTTGTGCCGTCAGGGGAACCAAGACCAGTCTGGTAAGCATAGGTCTTACTGGCTACTTTGAAGACACAACCAGAGGTGTAGTTTGCCCAGGGCAGGCTGGCAGGATACTGCGTGGTCGATACATTGCCAGCGAGCGCAAAGACTGAGGCAATGATTGGCGAGGCTACACTGGTGCCGCCAAACTCGTACCAGCCAGCACGCACACCATAGGAATCATAGACATAGACACCGGTAGCTGGATCAGCATCAGCAGATACATCGCCAGTCGCGCGCCTGCTACAACCAGTTACACTGCTCGACTGCCAGGATGGAATGGCAGTGTACGCGCTACAGCCACCACCTGCGCCTTCGGAAGAGCTCGTGTTCCAGGCCGTTTCCGTACCGGTGGAACTGAGCGACGTACCGCCAGCACCAGTCGTATAAGGACACGACGAAGGGACTTCCACGATTGGACCACCATCACCTGTACTGGCAACTACTGCAGTATAGGTATACTGATAATAACTGCTGCAGTACGAACTTTCCGCAGAGCTGCCTACGCTTGACTCAGTAGCACCATAGCTGTTGCTGATAGCGATAGCACCCAATGTATGCGCCTCTTTGACAGCAGTGCCAAGATCTGCGAAACTGGCTGAAGTAGCCTCGACCAACAGAATATCGCAATTCTGACAAATCGCACTCACCATATCCAGGTCCAGCGAGATCTCTTCACCCCAGCTTGCATTGCCAACTGGTAAACGCGTACCGCCAGTCTGGTTGACGATCTTGAGACAGCCGCTCGCCGTCGTACACGCGGATAGGCCCCATTCTGAGCGATAGGTTGCAAGGTTGCTTGCCGCATTAGGATCGTTGTACGCATCGACGATAGCCACGGTTGGCGTACCAGAAGCTGTGGTTGGCAGATTGTATGCCGTATGCAGTTCTGCCGGGTCATAGGGAGCACTGCCACCAGGAGCAGTAGCTAATGGTACCACGGCTTGCGGTTTCAACGTACTTTGCTGGGCACCAATAAAAGATAAACAACTGGCATAGCCTAACGCAGCAGATCCGCACACCTTTTGCCAGGTGTGCGGAGATGTTGAGGCGGCAACTGTCTTAGACGCTGCAGTGGTAGATGGGGCAGCTAGAACAGTGCTCCCAGAAAAGAAGAGTAGAGCAGTCAACATCAAGAGTGAACAGGCCGTAGTCGTCATGTACTTCTTCAAAAGATCCCTCCTTGAGAAAATGCATTGACAAAAATAGAGAGCAACATCCAGCAAGGCCAAGCCTTCCTGATACCCTACGGAGTACGGGCTACGAGAACGCAATACGCATGAACAGGCGATAAATAGGAATATTCGCCTTTACAACTCCATAAGTCGCAGTGCGTCGTTGGCATAGAGTACGTCGATGTACTGAGAAATATGAGGTACGATCCATCTACATGCAGCAATGTCATGTTCATTACGCATGCTGCGCAGTAGCACAGCATTTATCTGCATGCAAAGAGATACAAAACAGGAGATGTCAATACGAGAAGGAAAGTCATGTTCTTGAGTAGTCCGTACATACGTCTGTCTTATACAAAAGGGAATAGGCCGTGATAGCTTGCTAACTGCGGTCATAAAAATTCCTATGACGACAAGCATAGATGCCAGGATGACGGACAGAGCAGACAAATTATCAGCGGTAACGTATGGCCTCAAGAAATCACTCCTTTTACGCTTAATAGAGACAGAAGTGAATACAAAAACCAAGAGGAACCATGTCTCCATTTTTCCTATGCAATTGCGCGCTGAGTGATACAGGCATTTTTCTGAGGCCGATGCTACGTTACGCCGCTCATGCCTTAGCACAAAAAATAGACATAAGGCGCAAAATAACACCCAAAAATAGAGCACTTGCATAAGTAAAAAGAGAATGCCTACCTCCAACTGGCACAATTGGAAGATAGAATACTTACGCGGCTATTATAACCGATTTCTTTAATAAATGCAATAGTTTGCTTTGCCTTTTCAGCATCACAAGAATTTATTCACTGAGAGTGTGCCATCAGGAGAGCTCCATTTTTCTCTCGCGACGAACCGATTACCGACAGTCCTCTTGCTTCTTCCTCAGTGAGAGCATACACTGGCAGAGAAGATGAGCATCAAGAGAAAAAAATAGCCTTTTTCCGGCCATCTATGGCTTCTTCCAGACAATTATTGATGTATATATAGAGTTTTTATATTCATGAGCGAAATGGTGAGAGGAAACATGTCAATAGAAGAAAATAAGGCCATCATGCACCTTGTCTTTATAGAAGCCTTAAATAAGGGAAATCTGGCCATCGTGGATGAGGTGTTCGCATCTCAGTTTATTGACCACTCCACGCTTGAGCAGGTACCAGGTACCGAGGGCGTGCAAGATTATTTCGCGCAACTGCGTCGAGGTTTCCCAGACATCCACGTGACCATTGACGACGTGGTCGCTGCAGAGGATAAAGTCGTGGTACGCACAACCTGGTGTGGTACGCATCAAGGGCCATATGAGGGTATCGAGCCAACAGGCAAGCAGGTGAAACGAACGATGATCCAGATATTCCGTATCAGCGATGGCCAGATCCAGGAAGAATGGAACGAGGGGTCAGGCATGCTCGTATGAATGAGCGCAGCGCCATCTTCGTATGTGATTCAGCTATTTGTCGAACTGTACGTTGGTACAGCCACGATACTGTCCACTTGTGCGATGTGCTCAGTGCTCCTTCCTGGTATAGTAGGAGGACCATCACTGTAGAAGACCCTATCCGAAAGGTAGCGATAACATGACACATAGTGATTCACAAGCCACGCGCACTGCGCTGATTACAGGTGCATCACGTGGTCTGGGCCTCGCGCTAGCGCGTCAACTCGCCCAACAACACTGGCACCTCATCATCGACGCACGTGGCGCAGCAGCACTGGAAGCAGCGCGTACGGAACTAGCGCAATCGACTCACGTGATTGCCATCGCTGGTGACGTGACCGATGCTGCACACCGTCAGGCTCTCGTTCGTGCTGTACAGACAGCAGGCATGTTGGACGCATTAGTCAACAATGCCAGTATCCTTGGTCCCAGCCCGCAACCTCAGTTGCTCGCATACCCGCTTGATGTGCTGGAGCAGGTCTATCATACAAATGTGCTCGCCCCTCTGGCACTCGTGCAGGCATTACAACATCAGTTGAAACCGGGCGCCTGCATCATCAATATCACGAGTGATGCAGGCGTTGAGGCATACCAGGGCTGGGGCGGCTACGGATCTAGTAAGGCGGCATTGGAACAACTCTCACACATCCTCGCCGCCGAGAACACAGCCCTGCGGGTCTACTGGGTTGATCCAGGCGATATGCGCACGCAGATGCACCAGGAAGCCTTTCCCGGTGAAGATATCAGTGATCGACCATTGCCAGAGGAGAGCGTACCCGGACTGCTTACACTTTTGGAAGGGACCTATCCAAGCGGACGCTATGCAGCACGCGCACTCACAGTAAAAGCGTAAAGAGAGATAGCACACCAGGTCCAAGAGAGACAGACGCCTCAGCATGCGCTCTATCCCTGATGAGTTTTCTGTATTCTCAGGATTGACGCTCTCTTGCTGCGCATCTTCCAATCTCCAAAAGACCTGCTGGGTGATTTAGCAGGTCTTTTGACTCCTCCATATGCAACATGTGGTCCGGGTGCCGTTCCTGGCTCAACCACATTGCAATCTGGCTCAGTATGCTGATTTGCCAGCGACGCATCGACTGGCGACCGACAAAGCAGCGCCCAGGCAATTACATGCGCACGATGACCCCACTCTTCAAACGGATGTGCCAGGCGAAGACACTCATCGCATACATCGTCGGCCTAGCTGGGCCTCAGTCCACTAGTCATAGCGAGCGAGCAATGAGACCAATCCACTCACCTTTGGTGTACCGACACCCGTGACAGCGTCCCAGCCCGCACCGGCACTATAGCCAGACACCGGAAGCAAGCCACTATCGTCGAAACCCCATACAAGATTATTGCCTGTCAGGATATCATGGAAGGCATTCGCGTAGCCTTTGCTGGTGCTAATCGCGTAGAGGGCATTGTTGAGAAAACCGACGCGATGACGCACAGCCTGGTTCGCAAGTGCCACAATAGCAGCCAATGCAGGCGAACCAACGCTGGTACCACCAACAGGCACAATGTAGATTCCTCCGTTGACGCTAACGACAATTGGCACACCTGTGTTGGGGTCAGCATCAAATGCGACATCGGGGACACCACGATTGGTCAGGCCCGCAATACCCTTCTGGTAATCAGGCACCGGGAAGAGGCTGCTGACACCACCGCCTGTAGCACCAAGGAGTGCAAGTTCACCATTTCCACTCCATGCTGTCTCGCTGACATATTGACCTTGTTGCAGCGTGGCATCCAGCGTCGTGCCTCCCACCCCAGTTACCAGGGGATCGGCAGCCGGGAGATTGACGCCCTGCTCAAGCGTGATGTCTGTGCCAGAGCCGCCAACACAGGTAATCACATCTGCTCCATAGTCACCAGATGAGGCAAGCACCGTAATCCCCTTCGCGCGTGCCTGAGCGAAGACCTGCTGCTCTGCCTGAATATAGGCAGGAGTAGCACAGCTTTCACCTACGCCAAAGCTCTGTGAAATGACCGAACCTAGATTGTGCTGAACAGCATACTGTGTCGCCTGTAACGCAAGAGGGAGCACCTGCGTAAAATCGCTCACGTTATCCAGATTTGCCAGGACGAGATCAATCGTAGCATCTGGAGCAATCGAATGCACCATCTCGATATCTAATGCCGTCTCCTCATAGGCATTGTCAATAAATAATGTTAACAAATAGAGGCGGTACGAGGGAGGATGGTATAGTTCCATTCTCCATGAAACAGATCTGGTTGAAGGGACAGAGCAGCCATCTCTTCGTCGGACACCTTAAGACCTGTCGGATACGTGTTGGTATCGAGTTGGCACTGCACGGTGAGTCCTGCTTCGGTCGTAGTTGCAGCGATCAACTTGAGGATCACGGCATAGCTGACCAGCGGCTTGCCCCGCCAATTCTCGCTGATCCAGGCAAACAGGCGATGCTCAATTTTGTTCCATTTGCTGGTTCCCGGAGGAAAATGGCAGACGCTGATGCAGAGACCAATCTCATCGGCCAATTGCTGGAGTTCCCATTTCCACAAGCGCACGCGCGACCCGTTACTTCCCCCACCATCCGCCGTGATGAGCAAGCGTTTGGCACGAGGATACTGCTGCTTTCCCACAGTGTTCCACCAGCGTCGAATGCTTTCCACCGCGAAGGCTGCTGTATCATGATCGATGCCCACATTGACCCAGCCGCTGTTCTGTCCCTGGTCGTAGATACCGTAGGGCGTCACCCGACCCAACTCCTTGAGAGGAAAGTCATACACGCGCACTTGCTCCGGCTCGCCTTCGGGACGCCATTCACGCCCGCCATTCTTAAAATCGCCGACCAATTCTTTTTTCTTCGCGTCCACGGAAAGAACAGGCTCCCCTGCTGCCAGAGACGCCTTGGCCTGTGCATTGATGTGCTCAAACTGGGCATTGCGATCCGGGTGCGTTCCCCCCTCCAGGGTCTTGCGGTTCGCTTGCAAGCTATAGCCCAGCTCGTACAGGAGTTGGCTGACAAGCTCATGGGAAATCTGGTGACCCTGCTGGCTGAGTTCCTTGGCCAACTTGCGCACGCTCTTGCTGGTCCAGCGCAACGGCGACTCCGGGTCTCCCCGCGTCACTGGCTCCACCAAGCGTTCCAGTTCGACGCCGAGTTGTGGGTCTTTCTCCACCAGTTTCTTGCGTCCTCCCCCTTTCTTGCGAATGCGCCCCTCGCTGGTGGGTTCCTCCTCTTGCAGTTCCTTGATCCCTTGGCTGATGACCTGTCGCGACAGCCCCGTCGCCCGTGACACCGCCGAGATCCCTCCCCTTCCTATCGTCATGGCCTCGCTCGCCGCGACCAGCCGTCGCGTCCGTTCATTGAGGGCCAGAGCCACTCGCTCATATCGTTGCTTGATCGCTGCTTCTCTTTCTGCTTTCATGCCTCACAGGGTATCACATTCTTCCTTGCTTTGCAAATGTTATTTATTGACGAGTCCATAGTATCCTGGATCAACCGAAGGAGTACTAAACGGTGAGATGACATTAATCTTTGGATCGTTCAAGCCAAAGATCTGATCATAGAGATGCACATCGTTTAGTAGTGTTGGGCTGGTAGCAAAGTCAATTAAGACGACCGTTTGGCCCGCACCACGAATACCAGCATTGAGTAACGGCTGAATATTGTAGGCTGTGCGTATCTGCTGTGGGCTATAACAGCGAGGAACAACAGCGCTTGTCACGCAAGGAGGAACAAAGCTTCCCAAAGCTGTGATACTCAATTTTTGCTTATTCTGAGAATATGGTCTTATGGGCAAAATGTTATGGATATCAATGTTGTAAGCGGCATTGGCACTCGCTGCATGGGCAGATACACTACCAGGTATAGCCACAATACCTGCAAAACTAATGATCAGCGCCACAGCGATAATCACCCCAACAGTATTTTTACACGATTTAAATTGATTCATCTTTCTATACATCTCCTGACATTTTCTGCTTTTTCCTTTGAGCAGAAAGTCGTAGTAATACGTAAGCTTCAGGATAGTCCGGCACATCCATTGCCGTTGCAATTGCTACATTTCATGACACAAAAACTCTCCCTCTATTGGGAGAATTTTTGCCCTTTTTATGTAGCAAAGAGTTGAATCAAAGGAATCTGGGATTTGGCGAGCCAGGAACTTATGATGGGAGGCGAAGAGTAGCAACCTCCATAGCAGTAATAATACACAAGACAATGAATCCTGTCAAGTCTTTTTCACGCGGCATCTATTTATAACGCAAAAATTCATGTCACTACTCAAGCAGACTAACAAGAGAACTGTATAGATCTCTTGAGATGGCACATGCGAGAACGCTAGCCCATTTTCGCTGGTCTTTCGTACAGCTCCTAAACTGTCCACTTGCCCAGTGCGTCTCAGCGCAATTCAAGGTATAGTGAATATCAGCACAACATGTATAGATTGAAAATACAAGGAAGCGCAGTTGATGAGTAATATTCCAAAACTTTTACCAGGGGCAAGCAATGCAAGCTCCCCTGAGCTTTCGCTGATGAATTTGATGCATTTCGTTTTGCCGTCAGAGCTTGAGGCCGCTGAGCCTCCAGAAGCGCGTGGCCTGGAGCGCGATGCGGTGCGCCTGATGGTCTCACACATTGCAACCGACCAGGTTGTACATACGCGCTTTCGTCAGATAGGAGACTTTTTAGAGCCGGGCGATGTGCTGGTGATCAATACCAGTGGGACGCTTAATGCCGCATTACCGGCACGCCGTAGCGATGGGACGGCACTCGAACTGCACCTCTCGACCCACCTGCCCGCCAATCTGTGGGTCGTAGAGACACGCGCCTATCAGGATAGCCAGCGGAAAATAACAAGACCATGCTATGATATCCAACCAGGCGAGTCTTTCCAGCTTCCAGCCGGTGCGCGCGTTACTCTGCATACGCCCTATAGTCGCGGCCAAATTACCAATCGTCTCTGGATCGCCAGTCTAGAGCTACCTGGCCCACTTCAGTCTTACCTTGAGCAGTACGGCTTCCCCATCCGCTACAGTTATGTCAAACAGGAATGGCCGTTGAGCTACTACCAGAACGTGTACGTGACAGAGAAGGGGAGCGCTGAGATGCCCTCTGCCGGTCGTGCTTTTACGCCGGAATTAATCACCTGTCTCGTAGCCAGTGGTGTTCAGATTGCTCCGTTGATCCTCCATACTGGAGTTGCCAGCGTGGAACGCCAGGAGCCAATTTATGCAGAGTATTATCGTGTCCCTGAGTCAACAGCACATCTCGTCAATACAGCCCATGCAGCCCATAAACGCGTCATAGCCGTAGGCACCACAGTCGTACGAACATTGGAGACAGTCACAGATAGTAGCGGAGTAACACATCCTGGCGACGGTTGGACGGATATAGTCATCACACCACAACGCATGATACGGGCGGTCAATGGCCTATTAACTGGTCTTCACGAGCCGCTCTCGACGCATCTGGCCATGCTTGAGGCGCTGGCCGGACGGGCACACCTGGAAATCACCTACCATGCAGCACTCAAAGAAGGCTACCTCTGGCACGAGTTTGGCGACTTGCACTTGCTGCTCCCATGAGATAGTGTTTGGAACGCGCACCCTTGTGGTCAGGAGCGAGTCGAAACCAAACACTATCTGAGAAAAGTAGAGAGAAATTATCTCTCCTTTTCCCGTTTCACGCCGCTTACTTTTTCAGATCGGCGATCTCTTACAGAGCGAAGTTAGCTGCGCATAAACGCCAGCAAGGCGTCACGCTTCTGCTCCAGCAACGCTTTATTGTCGGCCTCGATATTGAGACGCAGCAGCGGCTCCGTGTTGGAGGGACGCACATTGAACCACCAATCGCCATAATCGACGGTCAGGCCATCCAGGTTATCAATAGACTGCGCGCCTTTGCCAAAGTGCTGCTCTAAACCCCGCAACTTCTGCTTTGCATCTTTCACCGTACTATTGATTTCACCGCTACGGACACGCTGGTCGAGCGGCTTAATGATCTGCGAAAGCGGCTTGTCCTCCACCGAGACCAGTTCGAGCATGATGAGCAAGGCAATCAGACCTGAGTCAGCATACCAGTTATCGCGGAAGTAGAAGTGCCCAGAGTGCTCACCGCCAAAGATGCCGTTGACTTTACGCATCTCAGCCTTGATGAATGAATGACCAACACGCGTGCGTACCGCTTTACCACCCAGTCGCGTGATCAGTTCAGGCACACTTTTTGAGACAATCAGATTGTAGAGGATGGTTGAGCCGGGATACTTATGCAACAAGCTGTTCGCAACCATCGCAGTCACCATCGAGCCATCGACGATATCGCCATGCTCATCAACCGGGAACATGCGATCAGCATCGCCATCAAAGGCTGCACCCAGATCTGCACCAGTCTCACGTACCTTCTGCTGCACATCGCGCATATTCTCAGGTTCAATGGGACTGGCTGGATGATGGGGAAAACTGCCATCCAGTTCAAAATAGAGGGGCACGAGTTCGCAGGGCAGTTGCTCGAACACAAGAGGCATGATCTTGCCCGCCATGCCATTGCCGGCGTCTACGACGACTTTGAGCGGCTTGATCTTGCTCACATCGATGAATGAGAGGGCATGTTTGACATACACTGCGGTGATATCGCGCTGAGTCACCTGGCCTTTGGCCGCAGGTTGGGCGAAGTTACCACTGACCGCCAGATCGCGGATGTCGGCCAGTCCGGTGTCCAGGCTAATGGGGAATGCCTGCGCGCGACAGAATTTGAGGCCGTTATATTTGCCTGGATTATGCGAAGCCGTGACCATGACGCCCGCAGGATAATTGAACTTGCCCACCGCGAAATAGAGACCATCGGTCGTCGTCAAACCAAGATCAACCGCATTTACCCCTTGATCGGTAATGCCCCGCATGAGCGCCGCTGCAATTTGTGGTGATGAGAGGCGCATATCACGGCCAACAGCGATCTCCGGCACATTGAGGTATTGTGCAGCCGCACGCCCGATACGATAGGCGGTCTCTTCGCTCAAAGTCTCCCCATAGATACCACGCACATCGTACGCACTAAAGATAGCCGGATTCACGCTCACATTTGATGTATTCATTTTTACTTATAAGAGTCATCTTCGCTACAAATAGATTGGAAGTAAGCTGAAGATGCTCATCTCCTTTCTGCATACCTAAACTACCTGTTGTTTTAATTTCCATATTTCTAGCAGCACCCAGGGATCACCTGAGCTGCGTGGATCGTAAATTTGACCAACCTCGACGAAGCCCACCTTGGCAAAAGCCCGGCGCGAAGGGTAATTTGCCAGAGCCGTCTCAGCATAGATGCGCACCAGTTCAGGGAAGGTAAAGAGGTACTGTACCAGCGTGCGAATCGCCTCTGGACCATAGCCGTGCCCCCAACGCGTCTTGTCGCCCAGACCAAGTCCGACTTCGACCTGACCCAGACGGCCATCCAGATTGAAATACGTAATCGTACCGATGGGAGTACGCTTTTCATCCTCGATGATAAACCAGAATTGCCGTCCATTCCCATGCACATAGTTGCGCTCAAAGATGGGGAGAAATTCAGCCATGCTGTGTGAATACGGACGATGCGGATCATAGCGCCAGACCTCATCATCGCGCTCCCAATGAAAGACATTACTCGCATCCTGTAGGACCGGGCGACGCAGATAGACCCGTTCGCCATGCAGCAGTAATGCCAGTCCCTGCGTCTGTCCTGCTTTATTATCACGTTGTATATCAGTCATAACAATCCCACTGTATCTGCAAAACTGGTGCCAGCCGCCAGCACTCCTACACCAAAAGCTTCAGCTATCGTTTGACCTAAATCAGCAAAGGTTGCACGCACACCAAGGTTTACGGAAGATCGTATGTCTGATCCGTAGACGAGCAGCGGTACGCATTCACGCGTATGATCGGTGCCACGATAGGTCGGATCAACACCATGGTCAGCCGTAAAGAAAAGTGCATCACCCGGTCGCATGCGTTGTTGGAGTTGAGGCACCCAGCTATCAACGTCACGCAACGCCTGTGCATAGCCATCGCTATCACGGCGATGTCCCCATAACATATCAAATTCTACCAGATTGACCAAGAGCAGACCCGTAAAGTCCTGGGAGAGCCATTGGAGGGTTGCGGCCATACCAGCACGATTATTTTCTGTATGATCCCGTTGTGTGAGACCACGCCCGGCAAACAGATCTTCGATCTTGCCAATACCGATGACGTCTTTCCCTGCGCTCTTCAGCAGATCGAGGAGCGTTGTGCCTGTTGGTGCCAGTGAGAAGTCACGGCGATGCTCTGTGCGTTTAAATGCCCCAGGCGTTCCATTAAACGGTCGAGCGATCACCCGTCCGACTGCATGATCGCCTGTAAGCATGTTACGTGCAAGCGTACAGACACGATACAACTCACTGAGCGGAAGCACATCTTCATGAGCGGCAAGTTGAAAAACACTATCGGCGGACGTATAGAGAATGAGTGCGCCAGTACGCAGATGCTCTGCCCCCAGTTCCTGGATAATTTCCGTACCGGACGCAGCTTTGTTGCCAATAACTGCACGTCCAATGGCCTGCTCGAACGCAGCCACAAGATCGGCAGGAAAACCATGAGCATAGGTCGGCAAAGGCTTCTGGAGCACAACGCCAGTCATTTCCCAATGTCCGGTTGTACTATCTTTGCCAGCCGCCGCCTCTGCCATGCGACCATAGGCCCCTACCACATCCTCACGCGCAGGCGTCCCCAGAATAGGCGTGATGTTGCCCAAACCCAATTTTCCCAGATTGGGCAATGCCAGCCCTCCCACGGCTTGCGCACAATGTTCGAGCGAGCTGGCTCCCTCATCACCGTAGGATTGGGCGTCGGGATTGGCACCCGCACCGACACCATCCAGCACAATCAGGATTGCCCGCGTGAGCTTTGTCATCGGCGTACCCTCGCCATTTCCAGGTGAGGATAATGAACCAGTTCCCCACCCAGTAACGGAAATGCATACTCATGAAAGGCCTGCGTCACCATCGTCTTACTCTCGTCCAGATACTGCGGCGGGAGTAGACGCAACACATTAGCCACCAGCGCCAGGTCTACCAGACCAGTTGTACAATGATATTCCGGTTCATTCTGCCGGGCCAACGTTACCATCTTATCACTTTCGCCAGCTAACAATGCCTGCACGCCCATTTTTCCAACCAGGTATGCTTCATCGCGGTCAGCCGACGAGATATGTGTTACGGACATACGCTGCAAATCGCCCGGTTTATCGAAGCGCGCGCGCAGCTTCAAGTGCCGTTTGACCAATTCGACGAGGTATTGCGCTGTACCACTCAATAACGGGTGCTGGAAAGCATCCATGCCAACCTGTCCGGCAGCGCCCAGTGCCTGCCCTTTTTCATCGCGGATGGTTTCCGCCGCCACGACGATAACGTAGCCGAGCCGCCGATAGACGGCTTCGACCTGCGCCAGAAAACGGTCTTCGACAAAGGGCTGTTCAGGAATGAGCAGAATATGTGGTGGATCAATCTCATCGCGCTTACCCAACGCCGCAGCAGCAGTCAACCAGCCAGCATCACGGCCCATGGTTTCGATGATTTTCACGGGATAGTGCCAGGGAATGGAGAGGGTATTCAAGGTTGAATCTTGCGTTGCCTGCGCCAGAAAACGCGCAGCACTGCCATAACCAGGACAGTGATCAGTGAAGGGCAAGTCATTATCAATCGTTTTCGGGACGCTGATGATAGAGAGAGCATAATCTAGCTGGCGCGCGGCCTGCGCCAGACGATGCGCGGTATCCGCAGAGTCATTGCCACCGATGTAGAGCAGGGCGCGCACATTATAGCGTCGCAATATATCTATCGCGCGTGCGGGGTCCTGCGCTTGCAGTTTATAACGGCAGGAACCCAACGCAGCCGACGGAGTGTGCAAGATGTCCGACCAGAAAGCAACTGGCAGTTGGCGCAAGTCCACCAGGTCTTCTTTCAGCAAGCCTTCAATGCCATGATGCATGCCATAAATACCGGCGACGCGGGAATCTGCCAGAGCGGCCATGACGGCACCAGCCAGACTCGCATTAATGACCGTGGTCGCTCCGCCGGATTGTCCAATCAGCAGATTACCGGATAGTGTTGATGACAATGGAATAGCTCCCAATTTTAGTGGCGATAGTATCGCCTTCTCTGGGATCATTATAACAAGGCCGCGTGAAAGCGTCGAGTGGTTCGGGATCACAATTTTGCTTGAAATATAGTCGCTTGCATGCTACTATAAACGCGACATTGTTTGTCATATAGGGATCGAAACCTGCCTACCCCTGAAGGCTCTTGTAGAAAGGCTCTAGCACCGTTGGATAGTGCTAGAGCCTCTCTTTGCCAGTTCATTAGACAGTTTATCAGGGTTTCAGCCAAAGGGTGAAGAGGGCGCATGGAAAATGAGAAGTCTACCGTCAGGGAGCCGTGGCTGAATCTCGTTGACACACTGACAAACAGTGAGCAGATCGCGGGCTGGAGCGCCTGCATTCACCAGCTTCTCCTCAGGCTAGTTTGAGGAGGACAGATCGCACCTCTACGTGACGCGCTGCCTCCCAATCTTTCCCTCAGTTTCCCTAGCATAGGGAGGATCGGCATGCTATCATAGAAGTATACACCAGAAAAACGGCGTTGATTGTGCCGAGCCTGATGTTGAGAGGAAGACCATGAGCTATCTCAGCAGCTTCCTCCAGAGACTTGCGCTTGGACTGCTTATTCTTCATGGAAAGGACCTCCTCGATGAAAGAAGGCGCATACGAAAAAGACCAGGCAGAGCAGTTTGGCGGTCAACCAAACCCACGTACGCTCTCTGGGAAGGAACTGCATCAGTTGGCCGCAGAGCAGGCGCGGCGGGGCACAGAGCTGACGCAGCAGGCCAAGCAGCACTTGAGGGCTATGCAAGAGCCATTTACTGAGGAAGGTGGGCTTTCCAAGCAATCCATGAGTAGCAACAGAGGCCCGATGGAGCACTTTGACGGTCCACAAGACCCGCATACGCCCTCTGTGAAGGAACTGCGTCAGTTGGCCGCAGAGCAGGCGCGGCGGGGTACAGAGCTGATGCAGCAGGCCAAGCAGCACTTGAGGGCTATGCAAGAGCCATTTACTGAGGAACGTGAGCATTCCGCGCAATCCATGCACCGCAAAAGAGACCTGACAGACGATTCCACAAGCTCTCCACAAAATCCTAAGAGGAGGAAGGACGATATCTCGCGATATCACGGTGACTATATCCCACCTGCTGGGCAACCAATGTACCCCCCATATGGTGAGCCTGAGTCTAGCATACCGCTGATGACAGATCCGCAAATGATGAGTTCAGGGCCTGGTGAGGCTGAGTTGTTGATGACAGGTCCGACCCAAGAACACCACGAGTATCCAGTGAATCAGTCGAGTCCTGGTGATAGAGGGTATCAAACCCCACCGGAACAAGAAGAACCCCGCAGGTATCCACTGGTTCTGCAGAGCCCTGGTGGTGACCGCTATACGAAACCGGTTGATTATTCTTATGACCGCACTCAGTGGGGAAAAGAGACTGAGGCGATGAGGCAAAAGCTCGGGAAACAGATGACAACGGAGATTGTCAGTAAGAAGGGGAAGAAGAAGACGGTTGACCTGAAGCTAACAACAACTAACTTGTTTGATGCAGAGACACGAGGGGCCAATCCTGGAGGCTTCAAGAATGTGAGTGAGAACGCACAGGCCCTTCGTGATGCATATGCGTATAATAAGCAAAACAAAGACCAACGGGGACAAGAACGGAAACGATACGAGGATACGAATAAATTCAGAACCTTTCTGGAGGAGTATGGGATCAAAGTGCCGCCATCGAGGTGGAAGGAAGGAAAGCGGATAGCAGATTTCACCACAACCCCCGCAGTTCTGGCTGAGGCACAGAGGACGAACCCTCACGATCAAGAACTCCAGAAGCTTACCCTAGATAGCCTTTATGATGCGAAAGATGTGTACACATTTCTGGAGGGGTGTGGGATCAAAGTGCCCTTAACGAGGTGGGAGACAGGAATGTTACACACACATGCCGACATTCTGGCTGAGGCACAGAGAATAAACCCTCACAATAAAGCACTTCGGGACTCTACCGCAGATGATTTTCATGATGCGGAAAATGTGAGAAACTTTCTTGAGGCACAGGAGGTTGAAGTGCCGACAGAGAGGAAGGTGCCGACAGAACGGCTCTGGACAGCTTCGGCCATTCTGACTGCGGCAAAGAGCATGAAACCTAACGATCAAGCACTTCAGCAGCTTACCCTCGAACAGGTGATACCACACGCAGCAGAGCGTGATGCGAAGAAAGTGAGAAAGTATCTGGACAAGATGCATCAGGTCAAAGTGCCGCCGTCGAGGAAAGTAAAGTTAGACACAGTCTCCGACATTCTGGCTGAGGCACAGAGGATGAAACCTCGCGATCAAGCACTTCAGCAGCTTACCCCCGAACAGGTGATACCGTTGGCCCAGGGACAGCGTGCAAGCATCACTGCAGAGCAGGGGAAAGCTGGCCCTGCTACCATGCACGAAGAAACAGGCATTCCCGCTGGGACGAGTGCTCCTTCCGAGTTCATGGACGATGCAGAGATTGATGACGATGCATATAGGGAGAATCAATTTCAGGCACTTGGAGGGTTTAAGGGAGCATTTGGACCGTTCGATCCCCGGGGCTTCGCAGAATGACGCATGGCTCATCGCGCTCTACACTCACTCTGAGACGCCCAGATGTGCCACTAGCGGTATCGTGGTTACAAACAGAACAAGCTGCTGCCGACAGATGCCATCACAACATCTGGGACTGTAGGAAATTTGACGGTGAACCTACATGTGACACCGTAGGCGATGCATACGACTCTCCAGCTTTGGCCGAGAATGGACAAAGATACCGCTTCGCAAGCTTCATCGTTCAGGCAAACAAGGGATATCAGAAGTCCTCATAAAGTAGGGTTAAACCGTATTGGGACCATCCAGAGCGCCATCAAGCCCTGATTGACAGCGTAGACACCGATTTCTTACGATTAAAAACGAACAAGGATTCTACGAAACGAGATTAACAGACTCATTGCAAAGAGGCTGGAAAAGGCCCAAATTGGGCCAATCCTGGCATAGGCTACCTGTCGAGCAGTAAAACTCGTAGCCAAGGGAGCTATTATAAGCTATAATAGAGCTGATACCTGAAAAACCCTGGCTTGTAGGCCATCCAGAGCGCTATCAAGCCCTCTCAATTTGAGAGTATAGGCATCGAATGAGCACGGCCAAAGACGACCAAAGACGAACAAGAATTCTACCGAAAACGAGCCTAACAGCCTCATCAAAAGAGGCTGGAAAAGGCCCAAAAACACGCATACATGACATCGTTTGTCATAGGTACTACTACGGAGACGACTCTGCACGTTGTCACACGAGGTCAAGGTTGATAAAACACAAAATTATCCTGGATTGTGATCCTGGTCACGATGATGCCATCGCTATTCTGCTCGCAGCTCGTCATCCCGCTCTTGATCTGCTAGCGATTACTACCGTTGCAGGCAACCAGTCGGTCACGAAGACCGCACGCAATGCCCTCACCGTCTGTTCCCTGGCGCATATCCGGCATGTACCAATCGCACAGGGGATGGATCGACCACTGCTGAGACCTGCGCACCACGCAGCCGATATCCATGGTAAATCGGGGCTGGATGGTCCTCATTTACCAGAACCATCGCTCACGCTCGCTCCACAGCACGCGGTTGACTTGCTCATTGAACTGCTCCTCCACTCCGCTGATGATATCACGCTCGTCGCCACCGGCCCACTGACAAACATCGCCACGGCCATGCGACGTGAGCCTGCCATTATCCCCAAAATCAAGGCTATTTCACTGATGGGAGGCGCGATAGGGGTAGGCAATATCAGTCCGAGTGCAGAGTTTAACATCTGGGCTGATCCCGAGGCCGCTGAGATCGTCTTTGCTTGCGGGCGACCCATCACGATGGTGCCGCTGGAAGTAACGCACCTGGCGCTGGCAACCGACGATATCATACAACGTTTATGTGAGGCACAACGCACTGTTGCCAGTTTCGCTGCTGACCTGCTGATCTTCTACGCGGACGCGTATCGCAAGGCATTCGGTTTTCCAGCTGCGCCGCTGCATGATCCCTGCGCCGTCGCAGCCGTCGTTGATCCACACATCATCAGCGCCAGCACTATGCATGTGGCTATCGAGACACGCGGCAAGTGGACCGCCGGTAGCACCGTTTGTGATGTCTATCACAAGTTGGGAAAAGAACCCAACGCACAGGTTGGTTATGACCTGGACGTGACCCGCTTCTGGGATATGCTTATCAACATCTTACTCAGCTATGATTGAGACAAGGCTAAATTTGATAATCCATTTCCCAGGGATCGCCACGATTCCAGCCCTGTGTCAGTTCCTGGTGCTGCTCCAGCGCCTCACCACCTTTCACTAACAGCTCAGCCGGTTTAGAGGCGACTACCGAGTTAGGGGGAACCGATTCCAGGACCAGGGACATACCACCTATCCTGCTACCTCGTCCAATAGTAATTGGCCCTAAGATAGATGCCCCGACGCCAATGGAGACATCATCTTCAATCGTAGGATGACGCTTCTGCTTTCGACCAGGACTGGGACGCCACCAACCAGTCGCACCTAGCGTCACCTGGTGATATAACATCACATTGTCCCCAATCACGGCGGTCTCACCAATCATGACACCCGCGCCATGATCAATAAAAAAGCGCTTCCCAATCTGCGCTCCGGGATGAATCTCAATACCGCTTGTCATAAAACGAGCAAATTGCGAGATCAGGCGTGGGAGAAAAGGAACATGCGCATTATACAGCGCGTGGGCGACACGATGATAGAGGATCGCCCAGAGTCCCTGGTAGAGCAGGGCCTCAAAAATGTTGCAGCAAGCAGGGTCTTTCTCAAAAATAACGTCGATGGCGTCCGGCCAACGCGTCCGGCGGCGCGGCGTCCTACCAGGTGCTGGAATAAAGACACCGGGCGGCAACTCGGGCAAGGCCGCAAGATCAGGTTCAGCACTCGACAATTGCTCATCGCTGCTTGCACTTACCATCTCATCTGAAATGCTGTGTGGTCCCTCTGACATTCCTGGTCGCATCCTTTTATTGCTAGCTTGAAGCCTTTTTTCTCTTCTCTCTGGAGTGTAGGACAGGTGCATCTGCTTGTCAAGAGCTACATTGCTACGCAGCAGAGAAAAACGCAATCGCCAGGCTGGCTAGATAGTTGTTTGGAACATGCACACTTTCTGCCGATAGTGAGCTGAAACCAGGCACTATCCAGAGAAAGTTGTCACAAGTTGTCATTGCTATCACCCACACTTTTCTGCAATACTGTTACTAGCAAAGGCATACAAAAAGGATGGTGTAAATTCCACGCTAGCAATCACACATTCATTGGTGCCTGGCTAGCCTTGAAGAAAGAGTAAGGAAGGATTCTCCTTAGAATGTATAATCTCGCTGGTCGTAGAAACGGAATGAACCCGCAAGCTAATGGCCGCACAGGCTGTTTTGGCTGCTCCGGCTGCATAGTACCCATCGTTGGCCTCATTTTCCTGGTAATTGGCATCTATATGCTCAAAGATACGTTGAATTTTCTGCCAGGCACGGCCACTGCGCAAGGTACGATTACCCACTGCACATATAGTAATGATGATTCGAGTGATAATTTGAATCAGAGTTTGAGCACCTGTAGCCCTACGGTACAGTTTAAGACGAAATCTGGTCAGTCCATTACCATCGGTTCATCCGTCAGTTCCAGTTCTTTTTATCAAGGACAGGTTGTGCAGGTAAGATATCATCCAAAGACTCCATACGATGGTCGGATTGATTCTTTCATGAGTACCTGGTTCATACCATTAATGTGCGGTGGGATGGGTCTCCTTGTGCTCCTATTAAGCCCATTGATACTCTTACGCGGGCTTCTCAACGGATTGGGCATATTCAGGTTTCTAGGTGGGATTCTAGGCGGCAACAGATAAAGGGACAAGATGCAACTTCGTTCCTATCATAGTACTGAAGCTGCATCTTGAACCACCCACTTTTCTGATGCTCTCCCGATTTCACCTCGGTCGCTTCTAACAGTGTGAGCAGGCACTCGAGCACTTCTGCTTGCTCCACTGTTGACCTACAAAGACCTTAGATAGTGTTTGGTTTCAGTTCACTATCGACCTCCCTCTTAGACCGTCAGAAACGAAGCTGACGCTTCTAGCCTTCGGCTCATCTGACGGAAAGGAGGAAAAGTGTGCGCGTTCCAAACACTAGCTTAGAAGTAGCGACCCTCATCGTCATAGCGCAGAAACTCCCAGTGCTCCGGTGAGCGCCACAGACTCGACAGAATCAAGTCCCGGACAGAGAGTAGTTCCTTTGGCAAGCGATCATACAATTTGAGAAAGAGATCCTCCTGCGACAACATTTCAGCATTCCACTGATTACGGTCAACCGACATGAGCTGCGTGAACTGCTCAGGGCCGAACTCCTCAAGGCCCTGCCAGTCGAGATCGGCATAGCGCGGCATCCACCCCAGAGGACTCTCAAGACTGAAGGCGCGACCATTAGCGCGCTCAACAATCCACTTCAGGACACGCATATTTTCGCCATAGCCCGGCCAGATGAAATTCCCGTTCTCATCTTTGCGGAACCAGTTGACACCAAAGATACGCGGTGGATTAGGAATAGTGCGACCAAACTGCAGCCAGTGCGTAAAATAGTCAGCCATGTGATAACCACAGAAAGGCAACATCGCGAACGGGTCACGTCGCACCTTGCCGGTGGCGCCTGCCGCCGCCGCCGTTGTTTCTGACCCCATCGTCGCCGCCAGATAGACGCCGTAGATCCAGTTGAACGCCTGATACACCAACGGCACAGTGGTAGAACGCCGCCCACCAAAAATAAAAGCCTTGATCGGCACACCATCCGGGTTCTCCCAATCAGGATCGATAACTGGATTCTGGTCCGCCGGACAGGTAAAGCGCGCATTGGGATGCGCAGCAGGGCGACCTGAATCAGGAGTCCAGTCACGACCAGTCCAGTCAATCAGATGTGCGGGTGGTTCTTTCGTCATGCCCTCCCACCACACATCACCGTCATCGGTGAGCGCCACGTTGGTAAAGATAGTGTTGGCGCGCATCGTGTCCATCGCATTGGGATTGGTAGCAGAGGATGTGCCCGGTGCAACACCGAAATAGCCCGCCTCGGGGTTAATTGCATAGAGTTTGCCATCGTGACCAGGCTTAATCCACGCGATATCATCACCAACGGTGGTGACTTTCCAGCCAGCAAACTCCTGTGGTGGAATGAGCATGGCAAAGTTGGTCTTGCCACAGGCACTCGGGAAGGCGGCAGCGACATAGGTTTTTTCGCCTTCCGGTGACTCAACGCCAAGGATTAACATATGCTCGGCGAGCCAGCCTTCGTCACGTGCCATCACCGAGGCGATGCGCAACGCAAAACACTTTTTGCCCAATAAGGCGTTCCCACCATATCCACTGCCATAGGACCAGATTGCGCGCTCCTCAGGGAAATGGACGATGTACTTGTGCTCTTTATTGCATGGCCATGGCACGTCCTGCTGGTCCTCCAGCAGCGGCATGCCCACCGAGTGCAGGCACGGGATGTACGCACCATCATGACCCAGGACGTCGTACACGGCTCTGCCCATGCGCGTCATGATGCGCATATTGACCACAACATAGGGCGAGTCGGTTAACTCCACACCAATATGCGCAAGCGGTGAACCAAGTGGTCCCATGCTGAAAGGCACGATATACATGGTCCGCCCGCGCATGCAACCTGCAAATAACTGGCGCAACGTCTCCTTCATTGCTCTGGGATGGACCCAGTTGTTGGTCGGTCCCGCGTCGGCCTTGCTCACGCTACAAATAAAGGTGCGGTCTTCCACCCTGGCAACGTCATCAGGATCGGAGCGGGCCAGAAAACTGGCAGGACGTTTGGCAGAATTGAGACGGAGAAACGTGTCAGACGCGACCATCTGCTCACAGAGTTGGTCGTACTCCTCCTGTGACCCGTCACACCAATGCACGCGGTCAGGCTTGCAGAGTGTAATCATCTCTTCGATCCAGGTACAGAGTTTGCTATTAGTAACATAGCTCGGGATGTGCATCGCTCCCTCCAAGATTCATTAATGTGGCCGCATAATAATAATGCGTAGTATAGTGCGACGACGCAGTGTTGTCTAGCGATGGAGCATAGACAGAATAGATAGATATTCACCTATTGACAATTCACAACGCTTCCGCTATACTGCCCGTGTGTTGAGAAACACCATATGGTGACCGTAGCTCAATAGGCAGAGCTCTGGATTGTGGCTCCAGTGGTTGTGGGTTCGAGCCCCATCGGTCACCCCTTTTTTATAAATCTGGGTGGGTTGTTACTTACTTCCCTTGGTTCGTACCTTACGCGTAGGTTTCGCTTCCAAAAATGTGTGGACAAGCGTTAAGTATATCTTGATTTCTGCATCCTCCCCCATATTCACATCCTTAGGGTTACTATGCCGCTAGCCTCTTGGAGTAGCTAGAAGGGGGCATTGAGATCCTATGGCTTTTTTAATTTCTTCTGCCACTTTCACCATATATTTTTCGCGCTCAGCTCCTTTTTTCTCCGTATAGGGTACCATATCGATGGCCTGAAATTCTGAAAGAGGTGAGTCAAGGAATAAGGATGGTCGGAGTAATACAGGCAAAATCTTAACTCCCTCTGAGAGAGCAGAGGCGAGAAGAGGAGGAAGTTCATTCTCAGCAATGAACTTTGAGTTCAAAAAATCTGCACTGATGAGTAGTACGGCTACTTTCGCCGACTTAATTACCTGTTCTATCTTAGAGTACCATTGCACACCCGGCGTAGTTCTTGTATCATCCCAAAATTCTATCATACCTTGTCGCTCATAAAATCCTAGTTGCAACTGAAGTGCATCTAAGTATTTCTTGTCTTTATGACTATAGCAGATAAAGACAGTTGTGCGGCTCTGTGGAGATGATAGCATTTAATAACCTCCGCTAGCTGAATAAGGACGTTGAGCATCAGGATAAATGCACAGTTAGGTTATTCGATCATCCGTAGTTTGCACGGCGTTGGGTCAATGTTAATCAGAAGTGGCCGTGTAAAGCTACTCATTGCAACAAGTGCTTGTCCTGGTGCGAGATTCGGGAGACGCCTCCAGAGAAATTCATCAATGACACCTAGCGAGCGCTTGAGACGACTCACAACGTTGGCATCACTAATTTTGTGCAGAATATAGTTATTGATAAGTCCTAATACCTCATCAGGAAGATGCTGTGGAAGCTGTGTTACAAACGTTAATCCTAACCAACGCTTACGTCCACGTCGCGCAATACGAGCGACCTGCTGGAAGAGAATAGGCATCTGTTTAATACGTGTGTCTGATAAGAACTCATGAGCCTCTTCGATAATCACCATCGTACGACGTTGTAAACCTCCTTGCTCCGCAACGCGATAGTTCTCATTCTGCGCATCCTGCAACCCACGCAGTATCTCAGCGATAATAAGATTATTAATCTGTGGTAAATCAGTGTCGCTGAGATCGATAATACTCACCTGACCTTGCAGCGTGAGATCTGCATAGGTCAAAGGACCAGCATCTTTGTTGTCAAAAATCTTCATACGAATAAGTTGGCCGAGACGACCGAGTACGACACGCCAGCTCCCCACATTGGTAGGTAAGTCTTTTTTTTCAGCTTTCAAGATCGATGTTACGATACTGGCTGACTGACGAAACGCCGGGCTGCGGAAGCGAAACGTAGAGTTTTCCTTCGTGTCCGATGCATTTCCTTCTAACTTTTCACCGGCGACAAGATCTGCACATGCACGCACCACGTCATACATGTGTTCAACAGTCATGTTATAATAACCGCGCTCCATCTCATCTAATTCAAATAACAGTTGTTTATCTTCATCTGTTACCGGGAAAATTTTGAGCAGTTGTAAAATACGTTTGGCAATGTCGTACGCTTTTTGGTAACGCTGCTGTTGAGGTTCATTTAACTCTAGTATTTCCATCACAAGATAAGGCGATAGTTGTGAGAACTGGAGAGAAAATGGCGTGACTCGTCCTCTATCTGGACAAGTTGTCTCCCGTTCAACAAGGTGATATACCTGTACATTCTCAACACCTATTGGTTGTTTCTTGCGCTTCTCCAGGGCACTGAGCATGACAGGATCATCCGTTGGCTCATAAATTTGGGTATACTCACCTTCAGTATCGATGATAATGGTCGCCATACCTGACTGCTGAAAGTTGCATGTCAGGCTTGACACTGTCGTCGATTTTCCACCACCCGTGGTACCTAAAATGCCAAGATGCCGGGGAAGAACAGATTTTTTGTCCGAAGGAATGGCAGCAATAATATCTTCATATCCGACTGGCACACCAATGGTAATATCCCCTTCGAGGCGAAGCGTGCTTGCTGTTTCCTCTGGCTCAAGCATAAAAATGGGGCTATTCGGTAATGGACGCAAGCGAGGGGGAATCAATACACCAGTATGTAGCTCTTCTCCAAGGAGTTCTATCTGTACACGCCCATGATAACGTGGCATAAAAATGCCACCCCTCACCGCCGTTGTAATCATGATAGGAGCGTCACCACGTAAACCATCAGGCTCTGCAAAAGGACCTTTCACGACAATACCTAAGTAAACCCGGTTATCAGGAACGCTCTTGATACGGATGAGTGATTGTGAAGGAGCCTTGCCAATCTCATCGCGCGGCAAAAGAACCGTCACAGTGTTATCCTCGCTATTAGGAAGATCAAACATCGTGCGTCCAACCGCACCAACGTATTCAGGTGGCAAATGCCATGGGCCTCCAGCCTGCTCTACATCCTTATTGATCTGCTCGAAAACATCGTCAGGAACTGATTGAGGGGATTCAAATAGGGTGTCGATGACAAGATCATCTGTTTGCTGTTTGAGGTTTGTTCCAGAAACCTGGGGTGACGCCATCTCATCATCTTGGCGCATAGAGTGATGGTCATTGTTTTGTGTCATTGCTTGCCCCTCCGTTTTATAGATCATTTATCCCACTCATTGAGAGAGCGATAGGGAAGACCTGCATCAATATACGCCTGCTGAATAGTGGCATTGAACACCTCAGCTCCAAACGTTGTCTTGCATACCATTTGTGCCAGATCAAGCAGCATTGGGAACCCACGATGCTCCTGTAAAACGCTATCTGCCATGGCAAGTAATGCTGCCTGATGAGCGAAATCCTTATGGGCATAGAACACGCAAGCAGGAGTAGTACGAGATGCTCGATAGACACCTGTTACAATGTTTTTCCCAATATCTTCGACAAACTCTAGTGCATCCCCTTGAAGCCCTGTACGACGAGGTAAGTTCCCACTGGCAATCCTGCGCATGGTCTCATAGGGTGAGTCCACGATGGCATATTCAAGGGGGCGTAGTGCATCACCAAATGTGAGTAATACTCGATCAGAGAGCACTTTTGAGACGAATACCCAGCGTTGATAATCCCCAAGCAGTGAACGTAATATACGCATACTATGGCGTAAGAGCGGCATATCGTTTTTCTTTATGCCGTTCTTTGTTTCACCAATAACCAGGCCTGCGCCAGTCAATAATTCATAGGGAACTGGTACACCATGACCCATACGCCAGAGCGTTTTTGATCTTTCTAGCAGAGTAGCACGTTCGCCAAAGTAGAGGATACCGCGTCTGCTAAGATTGCTCAGTTTATCTCTGCGATCTTGTGGTTCATCTTCAGTACGCTGCCTTCTCCGCTCAAGTAACTCAAAAATGTCATCGATAGAAGCAGAATCTTGCATGCGCAGATCGCGACGATAGAGTCTCTGTATCCATGTCCCTTGATTGCCATAATAGGAGATAAGAGATACACCTATCTGGGCTATCGTCATAGAGAGTAAATCATGAGCAACCGTGATACCATCACAGGCTTCTACAGCGCCATTGAAAAGTAATCCACTATGCATATGTGCAAGCTGATCAATAGTTGCTCGATAACATCCCGCTCCTTGTGGCGCGTCTTTTCGTTTGAAAACTTTAGAGAATAGATTATTGCGGATCTGCTCACGTGTCCGATTTTCCTGTTTGAACGCCTCTTTTAATTCAACATCGAGGCGTTCATAGGTATCGGCCAGAACTTCTCCTTCATACCACTTGTTCAGGTCAAAAATGTTATCAATAGACTCTCCAAAGGTATCCTGGAATGCATCACTATCCATCTCCAGGGTATTGTCTGAGTCAAGAGGATCATACCTCTCATTGTCTCTATATGAGGGTTGTCCATTTGGCATGTCATCTATCTCCAGACATTATGCTTGGCATGGAGATATCGTATCTATCATGCTACCGAATAGAAGTTATCTTTCAAAAAGCCAATCGCGAAATGTTGGCTCGCCCCATTGATGAAGCAGCATTTCTGCGTAAAACGAGTCAATTGATCGAGGTAATCCATACTCAGTGTAAAGCGTTGTTCTCAAAAAGGCAAGTCTTGCACGATAACCAGTTGGTACATCAGCTTGCTGCATTCTCTCGCGAAGTGATGCTGCGGGGGCAAGTAACTCTAAAGCCAACCTATCGGCTCGATCTTCTGCATCAAGCACGATATTAGTGGGAACACCCTCATCTGGGCGTTCCATAAGATGACCCCTTACGCCTACAGATACATTAGCTAATACCCCATGCAACCGCTCTTCTAACGTAGGAACACGTTTTCCTTCAAGGACCTCACGGATATCTTCACCTAGAACCTCTATGGCGCGTTTTCGTGGCGAGTAATAATCGTAAAGAAAATGTGCTCCCTCGTGCGCAACCGTGAGACGTTGCTCTTCGAGAGAATCGTTGGCATCAACAAAGATCGTTCCTAAGTTTCTCCTCGGAAAGATGCATCCTCGCAGACGCCGACGACTATCTCCACGAAAACGATAAGATGAGCCGCTTGACTGAGCCCAGATGTTGATCTGCCCAATCGTCAGATCAGGAATTCTTTCAATATCCAATGGAAAGATGTAGACAAACCAGTCTTCCATGTTTCTTGGGAAAGGGGGAAAGGCTTCCACCCATTCCCAGAACTCTAAGGCTGTGTTCTCAATGGACAGGCTATTCATGGAAAGTTTCTTCCTCGTCACTGCCATCATTATCTGGAACCATATCGTGATCGCGCGCGGCAAGTAAAATTTCCTGGCTATGTTCCTGACGCATATCTTCAAGCGACTCCGCTGTACGTATGAGTTTCGCTAGTTGTAATGGATTTGTTGGAATATGCGACGCAATACGTTCAATATCATGCCGAAAATCAGGAAATGGTCTGGGACGCTGACACAAAGCAAGGTGAGTCAGAGCTTCAATATCACAGCCCAAGAACTCCGCGAGTTGCTGGTCATCCAGCTTTTTTTGCTCCTGGTACACAGCAAGTAGGCTTGCAAGGAATTCTCGTCGTGTGCGAGCGAGCTTCGCCAGCCGTGCTAGTGAGGGTGTGTATTCATTCATCGAAGTGTTCTCCTCTGCGCCGTAAGTGCCATTTGATCCGGTCCTTGTGACGCTTCACCTGTTTCGTCTGCTCGCTTCGTGGCAATCCATCTAGCTCCAGTAAATTGATATATGGTTCCAGTGAGCGAACGCGATCCAGGATGAGTTCGGCAATGCTCTGATCAACAGGATTTGTAAAGGTACTAAGGATATGTTCTCTTAATTCTCTACCTTGGATATCTGCTTCGAGATTCTGGCTCTCGTCGATGATATCTTGCTCTTCATTGGTATCATATGGAGAAACGAGTGGCACTTGATATTGCGTTTGCCTCCTTTCGCGCGCCAGTGCATTTTTCAAATCATGCTCGGATTCCATAAGGAGAAAGCTTCTGAGTGAAATGAGCTGAGGGTTGTATTTCTCAGGATTCCTACAATAGTTTAGAAACGCTTCTCCTACGGCTTCTTCGACCAGGACAGGGTCCGTTTCCTGGTGTACCCGTTTCCTTAAGTCTTGTACCAGTATGGGATATAGCCAGACGGCAAGTTGATCCCATACAATAGGATCATTTCTCGCCAGAAGCCGCTGGTGAAATTGAAGTTCCTCTGGTGTTGCCTTCATTCGATTGCCCTTCAAGAACTCTCTTACATCTTCCTATACTCTATCCCCGTCAAGTTACCAAAGTGCGAGGGCTTTTTGGGCAAATTTAGATCGTATCCAAAAATTGGTGAGAAGACATCATTGCCATGTTCATCGCCTAAAAATAAGCACATCTTCTTCAGGGTAAGCCAAAGTATCGCTTTCCGCGACTGATGAGAAACGTCCCGTTTTCTTGTCACGCGTACTAACAAGCATACGTGAAGGTATTTTGCGTATGATCTTACGCTGCAAAGAAAAAGTATACTGTTGAGCTATTTCGCATAATGCATCGGAGGTTGGGATAGTGATCCCTCGTTTGTAGGAGTTTCCAACAATGAAAATGGCATACCCTCCTGGCCTGGTCACTCTTGCACATTCTTGTAGCGCAAGAGCCATATCTTGGAAATAGTAGCGCAACGCTCGTATTTCACGAATAATGCGTTTTTTATTTTTTTCTGTTATTTGTTTTGCCAACTGATCTAATGCCGAATTAGCCACCGCTGAACGAGTGGATACGTCTGGATCAATACGATGTGCAAGTTGACTTGACCCGATCCATTTAGCCTTTACTCGTTCTGATTCGAAAACATCATGGCTTTCTAACCATAGTTGAGTTAACTGATGCAACTCGCTATACTCGTAGCAGATTGCATAGGGAGGGCTTGTGACGATCAAATCAAGGGTGGCGTCTGCCAACGGGAGAGAACGTACATCTTCTAACCCTAAATGGCAGCGCTCCACGACTCTCAGAGGATTTTCTCCCTTTTCACTTAATGTTTCCCAGTACAACAAATTGCGTTTGAGCATATCATATATTTGCTTTCTAAACTCTTCCAGCGGATCTCTCAACACTTTTTTAAGATCCTTCTGTGCTTTGATACTTCCACTCAGCCATGTTGAGCAACTGCGTAGGATATTTGAAAAACCACACAGAAAGAAAAGGCGGGATGCCTCGTTTTCCTGAGCAAGGATCTGTTGGAGTATACATGTAAGACTTTCTCTATATTCGGTAGGAAACCAGTACAACAATCGTTCTTCTCGACTCGCGTGGGCAATATCAACAGCATTGATCACATCCAGTTCGTTCTGAGTTAAGGTTCGCCTTCCTACGCAAGGTGTCCTCTGCAAGGAAGCATTGAGCCAGAGCCATATAGCATTTAATTCGGAGGGACACAAAGGGGTACATTTCACGCGACTCATGAGAAGCGCCACTTGACTTACATCAGAACCGTAAAAAGACCGTTCCAGCCGCAAAGCCTCTACCCCCGTTGTAGCAGAGCCGAGAAAAGGATCTCCAACAGATGCTCCAGGCGGAGAATACATGTTGATAAGGCGATGAACAAGAGGCGGGATGAATTTTGCTGGATAACGATGATAGCCATGTGGTCCCCATAGTTTTTCACTCTGTTTAGCATCAGCAAATGTCCAATCTTCTGTCATCCGTTTTCCTCATTTCGTAGCAAATAGCAATATAAGGATGCAATGTGCTTTTAGTATATCATTTTCATATTGTTTTGTGTGATTATTACCAGATGCAAAAACGATTCACACCGGATGCATTATAATTGCTCATGATTCGCCCCCTATTTGCCCTCTTTACGCCCTTACATATAACTTTGCCTAGGGTTATGCTTTTGATAGCGAAACACATAGCTTCACTTCCTGGTGCGTTATTCAATGTTGCTTTCCAAAATCGAATAACCTGCACAGGGCTACTCAAAAGATTGTTGCTATTGCAAGCTTGGGTACATATTGATAAGAAATATACATGTGCCATACTTCATAGTACGTATAGGTGCCAGTATTGATGACCAGCTTTTTTACATATATATTTTTAATAAATAAAGTTTAAAAAAGTAAAAATGCATCTAGATACTGTAAGATGGTTAAAGCAAAATCGGTTTTAGTAAGCATAGAAGGTCAGAGCAGTAATGAATAGGTTAGCAAAATCCATTAGTATTTTATTTCTTTACGATCCTGTAGAAGAGCGATTTTTTAATCAAATTGTTACCCACACAAATTCATTAAAAGAAAGCTTAAACATTCATATTAACATTTGGCATGATCGCTATATTCAGGCCGGGCAGGAACGACAAAGAGAATTTGCTCGTTACTTTAATAATGCCGATATTATCCTCCTGCTTATAAGCGCAGGCTTTCTCGCAGACCACGCAGAAGAAATGGAGAAAGCACTCAAGCAACATCGTGAGAATAAGGCAAGAGTAATTCCTGTCCTTCTACGCCCCAGTTTGTGGGAAGGCACTTCTCTCGAAGATCTACAGATATTACCAAGCAATCGTTTAGCTATATCTCAGTGGCATTCTGCTGATGGTGCATTTTACGATATCTCCCAAGGTTTGAAACAAACTATTATCAGTCTTCTGGAGGCGAAAAAGCTTGCGAGGGAGGAGAGTGATTTAATTGAAGAGGACGACGCAATCGCACCTATCACACTTTTCAACTCGACAAGTAGTATTTCTCTTTTCAATTACCTGACCCTACCAATCAAAGACAGCGATTCAGATATAGCACACATCTTCTGTTTGCGAACCATTATGCAAATACTCCACCAAAATTACAAAGCGCTTCACGGTCCAACGCCAGAGCAAGAAATTTGTGAGGAAGTGCGAAGAAGAGTAGGTATTGAGTATAGCCCCCAAGAATGCAAAAGAGATTTAGCGTTTTTAATACAACATGGCAGTCTTGTCTCCAGCGATGATAGAAGTAAAACAGCTACTTCTATTGCCGCTTTTGAGGCACTTACACATAGTAAATATTATCAAGCCACCGCAGATGCTATCTCCATTGAGACTTTTATTGAAAGCCAAATACAGGTTAATAGCGGTACTTTAAGTAAAAATAGTCTTTATGAAATAAAGCGATATTTAGAAATAATTGATGCTATTTTAGCAAAATCAGGTCCTGATCAGGAAGATATGGAGGCGCTAGCAGAGAATTGGGACGAAGCGTTCAGAATGTGGCAAAAGTGGCTCGCACTATCCCTCAGCTACCTAAGCAATTTAGAGATAAATGCACAAAACGAGCAATACAATCTTGAAAAGTACATGGAATATAAGCGTATCGTAGTGAGCTATGTTCAACGTTTTGCAAGAGTGTTACTTGACGTAGCTCACAGCATCAATGAATTGTTCTCCAATTGGTCACAAAGGAAAAAAACATTACTAATCAGCTATATATCTCAGCACAAATATGAAAACAGTCCTGCAATAAGCAACAAAGAACCTTTAAGTAGCGTTACTGATCAGATTAGCAAACAGATTACAGAGCTGGAAACCTGGTTTCGAGAAAGCGCTCACAGTTTTCATGACCGGGCGGTTACAGAGATTCAGCGTGTAGTGAACCAAGCCGCCCTGCTTGCTCTCTATCAACGATCACACGTAAATAATGCCACCATTTTGCGCAAACTGGCCTTACAGTTTATGTATATATCAGACATTGATACAGCACAACAAGTGTTTGATGCCACATTTTCCAACGCTCTACCAGTACACTTGCCAGAGAAATTCACAGGAAATGCCAGGATTATTGAGCCATCAGAAACCCACTCTGTTTGGGATGAACCTCCAACTGTACGTCCTTGGCTTCTACCCATCAAGCGAGGTAGGCCTGGAGAGCGCAGGACAGAAGACCCTATTGAAGAGGACCAGCAAAAAATTCAGGAGCTTCAAGCGGAGCAGATACAGCAAGAAAGAGATCGGCAGCGACGCTTCACACGATTATTCGCACAAAAGTTGCTTAACCTCGGTACACTTAGGTCAATAGAGCCACAAGATCGAGGCATTCTCGAAGAGATAATTGATACTTGCCTGAATGATTTAGTATTGCATCAACATCAAGATCAAACGGGTGCTATTGTCGTACTCCTTAATCCAGATGAGCAAGCATACATTCGCCTTTGCTCACATGATGGCATCCTCTCTATACCATGTTACCGCTTAGAGCGGCAATAGAAGTCATAAGATGGAAAAAACATAGCCTGAAAATGGAGGTTTATACAATGGATGACAACTTTATTTTAGGAGAATATGATAACAGATTACTTGGTACTTTCGAGGATGGAGAACAACGAGGGGCATCACCTGCTGAGCAGACAGGCATAAAAGGAACATTTCAGGAAGACCAGCCAAACCTGATACAAGCTCACATAGCACTACTTGACAAAGAATTTGTTTCATCAAACGATGAAGCATTCTTGCGAATAACACGCTACTACCCGCTTTTGAGAAAATGGCATCAACAGCATACCGAGTGGTCTGTCGAGCGACGTAAAGACGTGTTTCGTTTGATGCGACGGCCCAGTGCTCTTACATCAGGTTACAGCCATAGCAAGAATAAACTGTCAGCTCAATATGATTTTGTTTATCTGATCTGGATTCTCTGGTACGCCGCCAACGACCAGGTCGCAAGAAGAGGCAACGACCAGCTATTTCTTCTTGCACAGATGATTGATAATCTCTCAGCCCAGTGGAGTCTTACAGATCACGCAGAGGCGCTTACACTGGACATGAGCGCTGATCTTCGCAGCAAACCGCAGGTGATTACTAATCGCCATAGTATGGCACGAGCACTCAGGTATCTCCAGGAACTCGGCTGTCTGGAAGAATTAGATGGGCAGATCGCCAACTGGGTAGAGAGTGATAGACCAGTACTTTATCAGTTCACGAATACTATCCACTTGCTCATTATGTCACTTGATCTTGAGGCGCTCAAAGCCGTGAGCGAATATAAGCAGAAAGTCACCACGCTTACATCTTCTACCATTTTTACAGATATGAAAGATAGTCAGAGTGCCTTAACGCGAGCTTGGCGTAGCCTTTTAATCGGTCCATCTCTTTTAAGGTTTGACGATCAAGAAGCATTCGAGGTGCTTAGAAAAAATGCAGTAGAAGTACAGAAGGAACTTGTGAATACCTTCGGCTGGTCATTAGAGATAAATCACGATTACGCCTGTATTGTACGAATCACTGGGAGCACAGTTCCTGGTACAGTGTCTATCAATCCAAAAAATGCAGGTGACCAGATTGTGCTACTACTCTGTGACGCAGTTCGTACACAGGTAGCAACAGGTGTACTGAAGCCGTACAGTGATGGATGCATCGAAACCACAACACTTGATTTAGCAGACCTTCTCGACACAATGCGTGAACGTTTTGGAGATTACTGGGGAAAAGGGATGAGTGAAAAGCCTACGAAGGGACTACTCCATGAAGCACTTAGGACGATGCGCCATATTGGCCTGTCTCGTGGTCCCGATAGTAAAGGGAAAGTTTTTATTCTCCCAACCGCTGCGCGATATGGTCCAAAATATGCAGAAAGTTTGCAAGGGATAACGGCTCCAAACATTGAAACGCATAAAAATAGCGAAGAATCAGCGATGCAACAAATAGATTTATGGACAGATATAGAGGAAACAGAAGACAATTAGTAGATTTTAGAAAGGAACAATTTTATGCAATTTGCATTCGATATAAATGGGCAGGCGGCAACACTTGCACAAGAGGTTGATAAATTACAAATGATTCCAGGTGGTCTCCGGGGTTATCGCTTGCGTCGTATTATCCTTGCACATTTCTGGTTGTACGGGATACAAGAGTTCGAGATACCTCATGGACGTCTTTTCCTGGCTGGCGATAATGCCTCTGGCAAATCGACAGTACTGACAACTGCAATCCCTCTGGCGCTCGAAGGAAACCTGAGGTCGAATTGACTCGACACATTTGGTGGACGGCACAAACATGCAGAGTACTACGTACTTGGAGATGAAACATCTTCAGCCTATTTGAAGCACGATAAGCGAACTTCTTATATTGCTCTGGAATTTGAGTGGTGTACACCTGATATTGCAGAGTCCAAAGCTCCTGCTACAGAGAAGCCTTTACTCCAACAAAACGGTCAGCCAAGCAAAGCACGCTATCTTACTATTGGCCTGAGCCTGTACGGCAATGAAGCGGCTGCCACACGCATTCAACCTATGTACTTCTTAATCACCGATGGTTCGCGCCTCATACATCGTGTGGGTGGCTCACCACTTCCCCATACTATTGAATTGACCTACACAGAGAATGATAAGTTACACACATTTAGCCAGCATGTATTTAAAGAGAAGCTGAAGGGCCATGGGATGATATGCGACACGCAAGAAAAATACGCTGAAGCAGTATCGCGCCATCTCTTCGGCTTTGATGAACCCAGTAAGTTTCATAAGCTCATAGAACTCTTACTAGTACTGCGCCGACCTAATCCAAGCGACGAGTTAACGTTGGCCTCAGTGCAACAACATTTAACCGATTCTCTGCCCAGTATTCCTATGAGCACCACGAAAGATGCAGCCGAAACCATCATAGAAATTAACGCATTACAACAACAGATCATGCATTTAGAGCAAGAACACCAAGCCATCAGCGATTTACACGCTGCGCAGCAAATGCTGGCACTCAGTGTGGCAAGAATTGCCGGTAGTACCTACATGAGTAGCCAGCAACAGGTAGAACATTTGGAAAATTTGATTAGGAACCTGCTTCTTCAAATCTCTAAGCTAGAAGCTCAAAAGCAGCAGGCAAGTATTACCTATGACGAATTGAATGCAGAAAAACAACAGATAGCAGGAAAAATAGCGGCACTGGAAACCAGCGAAAGTATAAAATTGCCACAACAGATTACAGAGGCACAAGACCGAGTTAACCATGCACGTGAACAAATTGAGAAACAACATAGAAGCCTAGATAGATCACAGGAAAAGACACGCACTTTTGAAAACAGGTTGACAGTACAAAGTAGGAGCATTAAAGATCAATTAAAACAAAGCCAGAGTGATATACGAAAACTCCACACGCTTATTGCAGAAAAAGCCTTATGGCATGACCTGGCATTCCAGTTCCAGCAAGGTTTAGAACACATTGTCGGCATCGAATCTGATTATACTAATATAGTAGAGCATATACAGAAAATAGCTCTGCTTACTACAGTGGAAACAGCAGAGCGCCTTAGCTGGCTGCGTGAACTCGATTCAATTCATCTGCAAAGGCAAAATCTTGACCAAACTATTGAACGTACTCAGGCTGACGAAAATCGATGGCAACGCGAAGTAAACCGGGTATTTGGGCAATTCAGAGGAGAACTTACTACCTTTTATCAGGCAGATCACCAGGTTGAGTTAGTATTAGAGCGGATTGCCACACGTACAGACAGCATTACTGCCAATGGGCCTGATATAGCTTACAACTTCGAGAGTCAGGCTGATGCCTTAGATACAGTACTGGAAGAAACTCCTCAGCTCAGCAATCTAGATGAAGTTGATAGCTATCTACAACAATGTAGGGAACGTCTACAACAGCATAGTCAGTACATCGATGCTATTATGCCCTTTTACAATGATATGCTCCAGCGAGTTGAGCGGGAGATAAAAACTTTGCGTCAGCAACAGACGCTACAACAACATATGATTCACGAGCAAGAGAAGATATACGAACGAAAAAAAGCTCAGCCAGAGTTCCTTCCAATACAACCTACGCATCGTAGCAAGGCGAGGGAAAAACTAACCATGCATAATATTTCTGCATTTCCTCTCTATGCACTAATAGACTTCGCACCTGATATCGATGGTGAGGAGGCAGGGCGCATTGAGCATATGCTAGAGGACGCCGGGCTTCTGGATGCATTAGTACTCCTTGAGACTGATGTGCCTGCTGCTGATACATTGTTACGAGAAGAAGGTCTGAGCGATTGCCATCTGAACATAGAAGTGTTAAAAAAGACAGTAGATCAATACATCTCCGAAACTGACAGGGTCCCAGTTAGCCACTTACTTCAATTCGACGAAGCCATTCAAGATATGCAACTAACCACGTATGATATATGGGAAGTAAGCGTTAAGAAGATCATTCCTCTACTCGAAGGAATGATTACAGCACCTAGTGAGCAGGTGTTGTTTGCCTATAATACCAGCGATATAGCAGGTAGATGGCAACACGGTTTGCTTATAGGTCAGAGTAGCGGGGGAAAAGCCCAGTTTATAGGTAGAACGGCACGCCAGCGCATGCAGCAGCAAGAACAGGCTGAGCTCGCACAGCAATTAGAGGAGCTACGACGAAAGCTTGATAAACATACCGACTATCTTGTCCAGCAAGAGGCACTGTACAACAAGTTAGTAACAGAGCAAGAAGAGATACGTACGGTATTGATAAACAAAAATCTTACAGTCAGCTATCAAAAACTAGAAAACACTTATGCTTCTCTAGGCTCAGCCAGAAAAAGTCATGAAGAGGCACAGGAACAAACAAAGCGAATTCGGCAAGAGCGCAACAGACTGACGATCCAACTAGGACAACAAAGCGGTCACATCACCCTTTTTGCTCACGAGCATGAGAAGGTTCAAGGAGCTATCCAGGCTATTTATGAGCTTAATACACAAGTAAGTCAGCTACAATACAAGCTAGCGAATGTACTCACTCTTCACGAAGAAATGCTAAAAACGCAAAGTGACTGGGAAGATGCAAAATTTGACGAGGCCGAAAATCAAGCTATCTATAGCGATATGCAAGAGCAATTGATACGCGATGAGTCAATATTAGCCGAACGGCAAAGGATTGCAGCATCTCCAGAGGTAAAAAATCTTAGCCTGCAATTAGGGCAGTTACGTACACGCTCCAAAGAGATAGAAGCAGACGTGATAACAGCCACACAAGTCAGAGCCGAAATCGATGGAAGATTAAAGAATCTAGCAGAAAAGTTAACCGAACGAGAAACAGAGTTACAGCCAGCACAAACAAAAATGCGAAGCAAACAAACGCTTTTTGTCGATCTTCTGAACACTTATCCTACTATCGAACTACAAGATGCACGTATGCAAATCGACAATGGTGACTACATAGGAGCTACGCGAGTGCTAAAAGTCGAAGCACAGACACAAGAGCATCTGGAACAAGAGCTGAGAGATACACAGGACATACTCATGGCAACATACAACAAACATGTTTCTATGCTGCATGATTATGGACCAGAATTAGATCAAAAAAGACATTTCATTACTTTCTCGCAAGCAAACGGTACCACACCATATGCTCTATTGAGCATCCTTGAGACAAACAGCAAGAAGCAGCAAGATCTTCTAAGAGATGAAGAGGGTAGACTATTCGAGAGCTTTCTGCTGAATAGAATGACGGAGATGCTCTACAAGTATATTCAGAAGGCAAAAGAATGGGTTGATGACATTAACAAACCTCTGAGCACAGTCTCCACAGTAGGAGACCGATACGAGCTAGAATGGCATATAAGGACACACCTCGATGCAAACACATTGGGTAAACATCTAGCAAAGCATTATAAGCTATTCAGTAAACCGGCGATGAAGCTCTTGGAGCAGGAGAGAAGCCTACTTAAAGAAGCTTTCAGCCAAGAGATTAACACTATATGGCTCAGCCAGGGAGATACAAATGGAATGAACTTTGAGCAACGCTTGCAAGCAATCTTCGATTATCGGCAATGGTTCCAATTTAAAGTATATGTCACGCCAAAAGGAGGACAAAAACAACCACTCGACAACAAGTTGGTAGGAAGCCATAGTGGAGCTGAGCGTCTCTTCGACTTGCTAATTCCATTGTTAGCAGCTCTTTCCGCACTCTATAACAGTGCAGCGGATGGTGCACCTCGCCTGCTAGCGCTTGACGAAGCCTTTGATAGAGCAAGTTTCAAGAATATGAAACTTTTTATTGAGTATCTTGCCGAACAAAATTTTCAGTGGATTATGACTGGGCCACAGTTGAATATATCAGGTGCAAATGTACCAGTCAGTATTCGCTATCTGATGTTACATGAAAAAGGTAAGAGCGCCGCTACAGCCGTTCCTAAAATCTGGCAGAGCAGCCTGAACAAGGGATTCGAAACCCAGTAGAGGGTCGAGGCAAGGCTGGCCAAGAAACGGCCTCCAGCCATCTTACATCACTCATAGACTCCACCCTCCTGCGTAAAGGTACTACTCAGTTCAGCAGCAATCAGCACATATTGAGGTATTCCGGCATAGGGATACTCCTTTTCCTCTACATTGTTGATCATACAAACAAACGTTCTATTTTTCAATTATTGTACACTAATAGCGGAATAGTGTTTCAGGAATGCCAAATAGTTCCCATCTAGCGAGAAAGGGTGGCGTATGTCTGAAGAGCACGAAAGCGTCAGCGTTCACAATGCGGACCAGCAGAACCCCTCCAACAGCCCAGTTAAGCATCCATTGGAACCATTGACTGCCGAGGAGATTACTACTGCCGTCGCTCTGGTGCGCAGCGAGCAACATTTGGGTGAGAGCGCACGCTTCATAGCAGTAAATCTCCATGAACCCGCAAAAGAGGTTGTACTGAACTTCCAGCCAGGCACACCGATACAGCGTGAGGCGTTCATGGTGCTGCTTGACTCTGCTGCCCAACGCACATATGAGGCGATTGTCTCGCTCAGCGCCGGACACGTGACGCTCTGGCGTGAATTGCAGTATGTCCAGCCCGCGATTATTCCTGAAGAACTGGCAGAGACGGAGGCACTGGTTAAAGCCAATCCCGCTTTTCAGGCGGCGCTACGGCGGCGCGGCATCACCGACCTGGATACAGTGATGATTGATACCTGGTCTCCTGGCTGCTACGAGAGCGCTGAGTTACAGCAACGTCGCCTGCTACGCTCGTTTCCCTATGTGCGCTACGACAACGAGGACAATGGCTACGCCCATCCCATCGAGGGTATTGTGATCCTGGTCGATCTCAACGCGGCGCAGGTCGTGCGCATCGACGATTATGCTGCGCTACCTGTTCCGCCCATGTCCGGCAAGTACACACCAGATGCCGTTGGGCCACTGCGCACGGATCTCAAACCGCTTGAGATCGTGCAGCCAGAGGGACCAAGTTTCGTGGTCGACGGACACGAGATTCGCTGGCAGAAATGGCGCTTCCGCATCACCTTTAACACGCGTGAAGGGCTGGTCTTGCATACCATCAGCTACGAGGACCAGGGGCGCGAGCGTCCGCTGCTCTATCGCGCTTCGCTGGCGGAGATGGTCGTCCCCTATGGCGATCCGAGCAGCAGCAATTACCGCAAGAACGCCTTTGATGTTGGCGAGTACGGTCTGGGAACATTGGCCAATACGCTGGAACCCGGCTGCGATTGCCTGGGCCATATCCACTATTTCGACGCGCTGATGACCAATGGTCGCGGTGAACTGTTGCGCCTGCCTCATGCGATCTGTCTGCACGAGGAAGATTACGGCATCCTGTGGAAGCACTACGATTGGCGCGCGCAACGCGCTGAGGTTCGTCGCTCACGCCGCCTGGTTGTCTCGTTCATTGCAACAATCGATAATTACGAGTACGGCTTCTATTGGTACTTCTATCAGGATGGTAGCATCGAGTTTGAGGTCAAGCTCACAGGCATCATGAGCACAAGTGCGGTCCCGGCGGGAGTTTCACCGAAATACGCAGCGCTGGTCGCACCACAGTTGAGCGCGCCCAACCATCAGCATGTGTTCAACGTGCGCCTGGATATGATGATCGATGGCAGACAGAACTCGGTGTACGAGGTGCATACCGAAGCCGAGCCGCTGGGACCCGAGAATCCCTACGGCAACGCGTTCTTTGCGCGTTCGACGCTCCTCTCGACCGAGTCCGAGGCGCAGCAGGTAATCGATCCGTTGGCCTGCCGCTACTGGAAGATTGTCAATCCCAATGTGCTCAATGGCCTGGGGGAACCGGTGGCCTATAAGTTGCTGCCAGGTGGCAACACACTCCCATTCGCGCACCCTGAATCCAGCGTGATGAAGCGCGCCGGTTTCGCAGCGAAGAACATCTGGGTCACACCCTATGCGCCGGACGAAAAATATCCCGCCGGGGATTATCCCAACCAGCATCCCGGTGGTGCAGGTCTGCCAGCCTGGACACAGGCCAATCGCTCACTCGAAAACACCGACGTGGTTGTCTGGTACAATATGACGATGCATCATATCCCCTGCCCCGAGGATTGGCCAGTGATGCCCGTACACTGCATCAACTTTATGCTCAAGCCAACCGGCTTCTTCAATCGTAGCGCGGCGCTTGACATACCACCTGACGAACCAAAGCATAATCATCAGTGCAATCAAACGGACCATGAACAGCATGAACATAATCACCAGCACCACGGATAGCGGACGTATTTATGATCCCAACGCGCGCCTGTTAAGCCCGCGTTGGGAGTGTGTTGAGTCATCGTTGTCAGCACAAAGCCCTGTCATGCCCCAACACTTGAAACCAGGAGATAGGAGTCATATGGACCGCCAGTAGAGATGCGATGCATCCCACGATTTACCAACTCATCATGCCCAAACCCGCGATAATTCAGTAGTTCTTGTCCCTGGATGATCAGTCGTAAGGTCGATCCAGCCTCGAAAAACGTACTTGATGGCAGAAGTTCGATCTCGACCGGTACGATCTCCCCGGGCGGCACCTTCTGGATGCGACGATGGGTCATCCAGGGTTGTATCTGCGTTGATTTTTCCTTATCCAGCTCGCGATGAGAAACGCGTAGCCAGCCCTTTGTGACCAGGTCATTGTGCTCACCCTGATATCCTGAAAAACCTACCTCATGACCTGCCGTATCAAGCTTCCGAATTCCGACAAACACGTCCATATCGTCAGCGTCCGCTGAAGACATCCACAGTTTCAGTTTCATGTTCCCCGTTAATTCGGTGTCTTGTGAGAAACGCAGTTCAAAGGTTGCTCTGCCTGCCTGGGAGGTTTCAACCTTCTCCGCAGCATAGGTGACATTCCCTTCTTGCGCTCCAGGTTGCTCAACGAGGATATGCTGTTGTGCATCGAGATACCATTTGATGTACCGTGTCCTCGCGACAGGCCAGACCTGCTCCTGCCGTACGCTGTACTGATCGTATGTTTTTCTGACCTCCAGGCGAACACGTGGAACCTCTAGCATCCCATTTTCAATGCCCTTTAAAAAGTAATCGAAAAACTGCTTTTGCAGATTTTTTGCTTCCTGACTATAAAACACTTCCCACTTTTTACGCCCATGTGTATAGAGCCATTTGTGTGTGGAGCTGATCTGTTTGAAGCCTTCCAGCGAGCCGCGCGTATGCATCCCATGATCTGACCAGCTGGTGTAAATCAGGGCCGGAACGGTGATCGCGGCCAGGTCGGGTCGCATGGTTGCCCAGTAGTCATCATCCAGAGGATGCTGGCGCGACATGGCGACGACATCTTCTCCAAGGGGATAGTGCGGATTCTGATTGGCCCGGACGCGTCCCTGATAGAAGCCCGGGAAAAACTTTGTCTCGCGGATACCTCCTTGAAGGACGAACTCCCGATACATATCGCTTGCGCCTTCCCAGGGGATGATAGCTTTGAGATGGGGCGGATTGAGTGCAGCGACCCGCCACTGAGACATGGCAAGATAGGACACGCCGCAGAGACCCACCTGCCCGTCACTCCATGCTTGCTGAGCAGCCCATTCGATCAGTTCGTAGTAGTCCTGAGCATCCTGAAGAGAGAGCCATTGGCTGGTCCCTTCCGAGTTCCACATGCCACGCACATTTCCATGTATGACGACATAGCCATTGGGAACCCAGAAGGCCGGATCTGGAGCCTCAAATGCCGCATAATCAGAGGTGGATACCATGCCGGTATCCACATTTCCCCATCCATACTGTGCAGGCAGGTTGTCTTTGCCGTAGGGTGACATCGACAGAATGACCGGAAAACGTCCTGCACGCTCAGGACGAAACACATTGAGCATGAGATACATTCCATCGCACATTTGCACTGAAACGTTTTGCTCAAAAACAATGCCGGGTATAGGTTGCAACTGAGGGCTTTGCGGGCCTTCATGAGATGACATACATTTCTCCTGACTGCTCCATCACTGACCTTCTGCTTCCAAAGGTGGTCCCACCGCGATGATTTTGTATTTTTCGTCCACGCGCCGGAGCGCCTGTTGGTCTACCGGCTCAGACCTTAACACCGCACCGACTTCCTCAAAGTACTGACGCATGCCTCCTGCCGGCAATGCTTCGATGAGGAGCTGGCCGCTTCCCGTCCCCACATTGCGGAAGGCATGAGCCGTACCGCGAGGAACGAAGATCCATGCACCCTCAGAGGCTTTCAGAGTGCGCCCAGCGACTTTGATCAGGAAGGTTCCTTTCACAATCCAGAAACACTCATCAAATTGAGCATGTCGATGTTCTGGTGGTCCCATCTGCGGTGGGACCACTTCAAACCAGGTATCCACAACTCCATTGGTTGTCTCTCCCGTCGTTTTCCACACCTGGTACCAGGTCTCAGAAAGAAATGTCCTCTCTCCCTGCTCTTCTTCTCGGATAATCGGCACAACAATCGCCGTCATCTGGTTTCTCCTCTCTCAATGACTATTTTGGTGCTGGGTGGTGTCCCCAGACATGATAGTCTCCTTTCGCTCCATACAAAGGAGCCTGCACTTGTCAAAAAACGTGATGGGAGACTTATGCCGTGAGGGGAAACGCGTTGGATTGTTTCAGCCACGCCTCCAGCGTTTTCAGTGGTGGATACAGTTGGCGCAGAGCGGCGATATCGGCCTGATACCCAGACTGGTTGAACCAGGCAAACATATTCCCTAGTTCAGGATCAACGCGGCGCAACTGTTCTACGGGCACTTCGATAAAGTGCAGGGGTTTGCCCAGGACGTGCTGGAATACCTCGGTGATCTGGGCAGGGGTCAGTTCATCGCCTGCAATTTCGATCTCTCTGCCGAGAAACGTCGCTTTCTGCTCGAAGGCCAGGGCGGCAAAGGCACCAATGTCATCCACAGCAACCATTTGTAATACCGTCTCCGGCCTGAGAGCCATACGAACGCTCAATGTGTTGTCGGCCTGCTCAGAAACGCTGGAGCGAAAGTTATCCATGAAAAAAGCAGGGCGGAGAATGGTTGCTGGCAAACCTCGTTCACGAATAGCATTTTCAACCCGCCATTTGCTCTCGAAGTGGGCCACACCACTCTCGCGTTCTGCCCCTCCTACAGAGCTATACACAAAGTGGGAGACACCAGCCTCTTGAGCAGCCTCCACGACGGCTTTCCCCTGACGTTCCTCGGCCTCAACTCCAGCATCTGCGAAGGTCTGGACGCTAAAAACGCCGTAGACGCCCTCCATTGCGGTACGAAGGGATGCAGGATGGTTGAGGTCCCCCTGAACTATCTCAACCCCCTGACGTTTGAGTTCCTGTGCAGAAGCTTTGCTGAGATCGCGCACAAGCGCTCGGACCTTCCAGCCACGAGCGCGTAAATGACGCACCACAGCGCCTCCCTGCTGACCGGTGGCTCCAAAGACAAGAATACAATTCTGAGTGTACGACATACAGTCCTTCCCCGGCAGAAAGTTTGCCAACGGTATATTTTCAGCTTTAAAAAGTTGTTTCAGTTATGACGTATCGTCATCCGAGACGAGATTGGCAGTTGCTAAAACGACCTCCCTCATCATATCTTGACGAGAGAGAGAGAAACAAGACATAATTATGCATAGATCCATAGACGCAGGGCTATCATTGTGAAAGGAAAGAGCAGATGGACCTCCTTCAATTACGCTATTTTCGCGTGGTTGCACGCAGAGAGCATATAACGAAGGCTGCTGAGGAGCTCTCTATTGCTCAGCCATCGCTCAGTAAAACGATTCGCCGCCTGGAGAAAGAGATTGGTGTGCCCCTTTTTGATCGGCAAGGCAGATCTCTTCAGCTCAATCAGTTCGGCAAGGCATTCCTTGAACACATCAATACAATATTTTATGAATTAGAAGAGGGGCAACGCGAAGTACGCGATATGGCCGGGCTCGAACAAGGAGAGGTTTCGCTAGGTGCAGCTTCCATCTACTGGCTTCCAGACATGCTGCACAGCTTCCAGATTCTCCATCCTGCGATTCACTTTCACTTATCTCAATGCTCACTGGCTGAAATGCCACAACGGCTCGAAGCCGGAACATGTGATTTCTGCTTCCTGTCCACGCCGCTCATACAGCCCGGCATCCGCTGGGAAGCGTTGCGAACCGAAGAAATTCTGCTGGTCGTCCCGGCCATGCACCGACTTGCTGGACAGGAGATTGTCCCTCTGAGTGAAGTTGCCCACGAATCCATGGTGATTGAGAAGGTCGGCAGCGGCCTCCGCAACCTGATGGATACATTTTGCCAACAGGCAGGCTTCACCCTTCACCCTTCCTACGAAATAGATGAACCTGCGGCACTCTTTGCATTCGTCAAAGCTCAGTTGGGTGTGGGGTTCACAACCGCATTGATGGAGCAACGGGCCCGCGAGCACACCTTAACACCACTTCATCTCACAAATCCAACCTGCCAGCGACCCTTTGGTATCGCATGGCATCAGAAGCATTATCTCTCTCAGGCAACACAAGCCTTCTACCAATTTGTCATAGAGTACTGTTCATCCCTCCAATCTCTCTAATTATGCATACTGAAATCTCCATACGCTTCCCACCCGGCGCGGGCCAAACCGGACAAAAGATCTATGCATGCGTTGCTATAGTCGCTTCTTCAAAGTGATGATACCACTTTTTACATATAAAAAGTGTTTTTTCTATTTGTAGAACATGGGTTATCGAGAAGTATTTTCCAGAATACTCTCAGATTGCCTGCAAAAATACTAATATATGGGAGGGAGAAATACTATTTTTTGATGATGCCTCTTAACATTAAAGACTTTATACTATGAAAGCTGTCACCCAGGCAACACTTAGATTCACCATATATCTGTAGGCAGTTGTTCTAGTCAAAAAACTCAGGCGATACGTACGCGATCAGCCCCAAATTGAGGAAATCACTTGAGTAAAGAGGCAGCCCAGTAGTATCTAAGTGTCACCCAGGCAGAGACTTTAGCGTGAGATAGCTATACGATTCGTAAAGATGAATATCAGGAAGAGGCATTCCTAACATAGGAGGAAAAAATTCATGACAACTTCACCAAAAGGCCAACCGCAGGCTCAGGTCACATCATACCCGGCCCCCTCAGCACTGGCAACACTGACAGACCTGAAGTCAGAAGAGGTACAGGCAGTTACCGCAGCCATCAATCCGCTCATCGCAGACGCATTCGCACTCTATACCAAGACCAAAAACTATCACTGGCATGTGGCTGGTTCACACTTCCGTGACTACCACAAGTTATTCGATAAGCAAGCCGAGACTATTCTGGAATCTATTGATACATTGGCCGAGCGGGTGCGCTGTATCGGCGGGACAACCATTCGTAGCATCAGCCATGTCAACCAATTACAGAGTGTCGAGGACGACAATGAGAACTACGTGCAAGCAGGTGAGATGGCACGGCGGCTGATGGAGGATAACAAACGCATGGCACAGATGCAGCGTGCAGCGTGCGAGGTGTGCCATCGCAGCCGCGATGTGGCCACAGCGTCAATCCTCGAGGTCCTTATTGAGCAAACCGAACGCCGCACATGGTATCTCTTTGAGATCGTGCAAGGTATGAACAATACCGACTAACAACGTACCGATGGCCTGAACATCGTTTGTACTCACCAGTGAGTACAGATGGAAACGCTCAACCTCCTCACCACTCGCAACGCGCTGCGCAGAGCCATGTGCTTCGTAACTCCTCTGCAATCGCTGTGTCGTCATCGAGCCCCACCAGGAGCGTGCCAAAGCCCGCCGGCATATCATCGCTAGCGGGCTTGAGGCCCGATCCAGAACTCGCTGGCAGTCCCGCAAAAATTGTGCAACCAGATTCTGGGCTTGCTGCTTCCTAAAACATAGTGAAACGTGTGTAACTACGCTTCAGTACCTCCCCTTCATCAGCTCAGGTCGCCACTCCAAAGCGCCTATCCATCAACGTAAATCTGACCTCTCACTGCTTCTTTGTTTCAATCCCCCCCGTTTCAATCCTTTCAAGCAATTCGTAAAAAACCATGGATTCTTGCCACCTCTCCCGGCAGAACGTAGCACACGAAACCTTAAGCAGTCGCGTAAGGATGTACTGCAAGTAGTACTTTCTGTCATAGGCCTAAACACGCTCTGCAAGCGTACCCAGCCCTACGACAGAAAAGGGCCATTGCCATAAGCGGCAAGGATGATATATAAGAGTAGAGAGATAACTCTGCGGTGGCGGGATCGCCAGACGAGCTTACAGAGGATTGATCGGGGACCTTTGGGCCAGATGATCAATTGGGACAACCAAAAAGAGCAATCAAGATGTGCATAGGCATATGAAAGGTGCAATATCCCCCATGATTTATTATCGTGTAGCCCTACAATCGGCACAATCATCTTCCTGGCAGTGGCGATCCAGCACCCTGACTTCAGTACCTTCCGTGTTTGACGTACTTCAAACATACACCTACGTCCCAAAAACTGCTATTCGCATCTTTTTCTCTTCCTATCCAGCGTACATGGATGAGATGCTCACGCGTGCAAATGATGGATTGGTCTCAAATTCTGTTACCGCAGAGCAATTTTTGCAAGAGGGACGCAGGAGTTTGGCAGAGCTAAAAAGGTTGGAGCTAGAACTGCATGGTGAGGGAGATCATGATAGCCCCTATATGTTCACGCTCCCAGCCAATATGCCACAAATCCTGGCGTGGACGAAACTCCTTGCCAGAGTACACAGTGGAGAGCTGCAACCATAGCGGCAACACTTTTGCGGAAGATACGCACACTCCTGTGGAGAGGATGAAGAGATCTTCCTCTCCACTAGAGATAGCAGCAGCACTTACAGTGATTTCATGCCATCAGGCTCTTGCACTTCGTAGGCACTCAGGCGATAGGACCCGATGATACAGGTCTCCATCTCATGGCACAGCGCAGAGCGAGCAACAGCAGCCTTCTCTCCGGCTATAAGAAGTCGGTGCACAGTGTGGTCCTCCAGTGACTCAAAGCTGACCAGCCAATGATCCCTGGCGGTCTCCTGGGCGGACACGAGATGGAAAGCATGGAGGTCACGTTTGGCAAGCAGTTTGCGCGCAAAAGCGTCAGCCACCTGCACAGCCGGGGAGTAGCAGGTCCGTCCCCGGTACTTTTCGATGTAGATCTGCTGGTGTTTGGAGGCATGCACAATGACCCCAACCGCTGGAGTCGTCACACGACCATAGTAGACACCCTGCGGGAGACAAACCACATTGGGAGCCAGGCGGTCTCCTCCCAGATGAGAGGTCTGCCAGACATGCTCTCCCACAACATTGACGAGTTCTGTGTAGATAGGCAGACCAAATTGAGCACAGCATTGGTTATGCTTGCCATGCGTACACACCAGGAACAATGGTTCATGATACAGAAAGGTGTCGTAGAGGGCCTGACCAGCCACGATGGCTGGGATATCCAGGCTGAGAACATCCTCATAACACTGGAGTTGGAACTTGTAAAGTGCTTGCCTGGCTTCCTGTGAGACACCAACGAAACAGCTGATCATCTCCCCTGATCGGGTATGGCGTTTGATGAACTGGATACGTGCACGTACCTGTGGATAAAGCATCTTCGCGCGCTCTGTCCACGCTTTCACCTGCACAGGCAACATGCTCTTCGCTATCGCCTTCGATTCCCACTGCCCTGTGTATTCCAAAAGCACCCACAGATCAACCTGTGGCGCCGTGCCAATAATTGACTCGCGTGCTTCCTGAGAAACGGAAGCATACAATAGTTTCTCTCCCATGACAACACTCCTCAATACACCTTGCTGTTGTACTGTCCATTCTATACAATGAGAAAAGGGAGCCATCGGCATGAACATACGATATGACGACGGGCTATCCTTTATAAATGCAAGCACCTATGGCATGGAGTAAGTAGCCCGAAATCGTACTGCTAGCTTCATATCACCAGTGAGCACTATATATGTATGATTACGTGGGACATGAATGCTAACAGGTGTGAATAGATGCAATTTTGCGAACATACATACATTCACACATTTTAAATACTCGTGTATAAGTACTTTATTACTCTACTAATTCATAGAGTAATAATACTTCTCCATAGACATGTAGTATAGAGATAATACCTTAACCGCTCTCCTTCGCCACCGCATAGGTGTCTTTTTTGGTAGCAAAGTACTATGCAATGATGAATATTTCTTAACTTTCCCGCTATCACGGAGCAGCGGAAGTTGAAATATCAGATATGAGAGGTATACAGATGATATTTCGGGCAAGCTATCAGCAGATCGCTCTATGATCAGGTTTACCTAGAAAAAAAGAGGAAGGGATACCTGATGGAAAGCGCGCGCGACAAAATCGCCGGTTCGTGGGTTGACAAGGCCCCACGCTTCGACGATACTAGACGACAAGAACGCATGATATCTACCAGCAGGAGACAACCGGATCTGTGCACTGGCACATCGTCTACTGACCCTCTTATAGATTGCGCAACACGTTCAGCTTGATATTCAGATATCATCGCCACGCTAGCTCCAACGGCGACCATACGCATCAGACGGAGAGCATTTACATAGGGAATAGAAGAAATCTACAGGAAAAGTGTGAATAAAGAAAATTTCATCATCGTAACCGCCCATCCTGAGTTTGTACAGGCGGCACGGACAGAGCTAAAACAACTGGATAACAGGTTCACCTTTGTGGAGGAGCTGACCCCAGGCATACTGCTGTGTAGCACAGACGAGCCTCTCCAGCTCATGAGAAGAGCTGCTGCGACACACCCGATCTTTGTGCGTCACCTGGCACCCGTACAAACAATAGTGGAGTTAGCAAATAGTGCGCAGGACCTGGGTGCTATCGCTATAGCCACCATCCAGCTACCGGACATACGCCTACTCGAACGCGGCACACGCTTCGCCGTACAGTCACGGCTGGTCCAGACAGATAAAAGCCTCGGTGAACGACCATATAGCAGCGGACAACTCAACCGCGAGCTGGCAGAAGCTCTGGCCGAAGAAACCGGCGCAGTAGAGTCTATCAAAAAGCCCGCCATGGTAATTTCATTACTTTGCAGCATGCAGAGATGTTATATCGGTATCTCCAGCGCCGAGGAGAATCTCAGCAGTTGGCCCGGCGGCAATCGCCACTTTGCCCAAACCAATGAGCAGATTAGTCGGGCCGAGTTTAAGCTGCTTGAAGCTCAGGATGTCTTTGGTGTTATACTACCATCAGAAGGACAAGCACTCGATCTGGGTGCAGCACCTGGTGGCTGGACACGCTTACTCTTAGAAGCCGGCATGTCCGTTGTAGCCGTCGATCCGGCAAACCTGGACCCACGCCTGGCGCAACGTCCGGGACTGACACACTATCACGGCTACGCGGAAGAGTTTCTGGAGCAAGCCTTGCAGCGGCATAAGCGTTTTGATGTAATCGTCAACGATATGCGCATGGACGCACGTGAAGCAGCGCGTTTGCTGGCGAGAGCGTCTCTCTGTCTACGCAAAGATGGCTTTGTGCTGAGCGTGTTCAAATTACCGCACGCCACGGCAGAGATTAACCCGCTGACAACGTTCAAAGAGGCCATGCGCCTCCTCAGTGCACGCTATGCGCTCGTACAAGCGCGCCAGTTGTTTCATAATCGACAAGAAGTCACGGTCGTTGCGGCACAGCCGTTGCAACCAGGCACCTGACCGATGGAGGTATGCGCATGAGCACGGAGTCCCCACAACCACACACAGTCACCCGGCACGTTGTTGTCCCGCCCACAATGGGACCACTACGCCGTCATACGCATACCTATGATTTAATGCGTCAGTGCATTCACTGTGGTTTTTGTCTCCCCGTCTGCCCAACTTATGCAGTACTGGGCGTTGAGATGGACTCTCCGCGTGGACGTATCTACCAGATGCGCGCAGTCGCCGAGGGCAAGCTCACACTCTCCCACGATTTCATTGAGCATATGGATTGCTGCGTGGGCTGCCGCGCCTGCGAAACCGCCTGCCCTTCAGGAGTACAGTTTGGCAAGCTGATCGAGGCTGCACGCGAACACATACAACTTGCAGCAACGTCTGTAGCTGCGCAGGAAAGTTCCGCGCTACCCACAAGTGCCGCGTCCGAAGAGCAGCTCATACCAACAGCAGCAACACAACACGGATCGCTCGCGACAACGCTCCTGCGCCATTTCTTCTTCGAGCGTATGCTACCCTCACGCGGCATCCTTACCCTCGTTTTTGGCGGCCTGAAACTCTACCAGCGCAGTGGTTTGCAAAAGCTTGTGCACGGTAGTGGTCTCTTCGCGGCCATAAACAATCTGCCAACAGCATTTAAAGGCAAACTCACGCTCCCAGAAGCGCTCATGGACGCTGCCAGGGGTGACATTGTACCACGACGCCTGCCAGAAATCACTCCGGCACATGGCACACGCCGCTATCGCGTTGGCTTTGTGAGTGGCTGTATTATGGATCAAGTCTTCCATGATATCAATGAAGCAACATTGCGTGTACTCGCAGCCAATGGCTGTGAAGTTATCACGCCACCACAACAACATTGTTGCGGTGCATTACACATCCACAGCGGGGAGGCCGAGCAGGGGCGAGAACTGGCCCGGCTCAATATTGCGCAGTTCGAGGCGTATCATTGCGATGCAATCATTATAAATTCAGCCGGTTGTGGCTCTACCCTCAAAGAATACGCTCACCTGCTGCGCGATGATCCCGCGTACGCCAGCCGCGCACAGGCTTTTAGCGCGCAAGTCAAGGATATCAGCGAGTTCCTGAGCAGCATCAGCATCAACCAACACATGGGTGAGGTGAAGCAGGTTGTCGCGTATCATGACGCCTGTCACTTATTGCATGGACAGAAGATCAAGCAGCAACCGCGTGCATTACTCAAAGCGATTCCCGGAGTGACCCTGGTTGATTTGCCAGAAGCGGACTGGTGCTGTGGGAGCGCGGGCATTTACAACCTCACACAGCAAGAGATGGCCCAGCAACTGCTAGAACGCAAGATGACACATATTTCGGCTTGCGGTGCGAGCGTCATTGCCACAGGCAATCCAGGCTGCATGCTGCAGATTGCCATGGGCGCACGACAACGCGGCTTGCCACTAGAAGTAATGCATCCAGTACAATTACTCGACGCCGCTTATCGTGCAGGAGGGCTGTATAGCCTACCACAAGCCCATCCAGCGACAACGCAAAAACAACGGCTCATGCTTGGTGCTGGCATCAGTCTCCTGGCAATACTCGTCTTGCTCCGTCGCAGAAAGATCCGCTGAGGAGCTTTTTCTCCTGGTAGTGTTCAAGTGCGATCTCAGAAAGAGAGCCCCATCCTCACATTTTTGTTTTCGCCAACGCGCTACGTCATTTTATGTAGATATGTTATGTTTAGTGCAATATCCTCAATCGAAAAAGAGAGCGATATATCCTGCCAGGGATCTTTCCACGGAATGCTGAGAAATTTAAGCGAATTTGTATCAGGGAAGCAAGCATATAGCCACTCCAATTGGAGCCAGGGGACGCGAGAAAAGGTATACGATCATGAAGAGCTGGCTAGTTCCACTCATGGGCGCATTGATATTGGGAATTTTAGGCGTGTTTTTCTGGCTGCTGCGATTTGAAACGACGGGCCAATTACTCTGGTTCCTGTCCATCGTTGCCTTACTCTGGTTTTTCGTCTATCTCTCTCTCCTACTACGTCCACGCCGCCACAAACGCCGGCGTGACAGGCGACCAGGGCTCAGAAACTGGACCAGCTCTAATGCGTTCCTTGAGCGCCTCTTTCCAGGAGGCTCACTGCCAAGTGGTACCTATAATAGAGGAGACGCGAAGGTCTGGGATGAGAACGAGCACTTACCACCGAACCCCATGTAAGAGAAAACATCACAGCATTCTTCAACCTGCCTAAAACAAACACTGCATCCAGCGATCCGTCTGCCCTTAGACGGATCGTTTGGGGTCTCCATCTTGCTGGGAAAATGTTGGGAAATGGGGTAGGGGCGTCACCTCGCGTGCGCCCTGGAGCGGTCACCAAGACACGCCCCTACCCCATTTCCCCCGCAAGGATAATCCAACAGAGCAGTGAATTCTCCTGTTTCTTCTTCCCATTTCGATGTCTTTACAAATACCTCCCATTGTATTACAATATGCTACGTATTATTCTCTTATGGAGGTCTTACGCGCTTTTTTCTCGTCTACCCATTGACGAATAATTGAAGACGCCCGATTCCCAAAGGAAGGAAGAGGTATGAGTGATTTACTAACAGTAGCGGAAGTTGCCCGTATTCTACGCGTGGATGGTACAACTGTACGTCGTTGGGTGAAGCAAGGAGTTCTTGAGGCAGTTGTCTTACCCCATGTCAATACCAGACAGGCGTACCGCATCAAACGCGAGACCTTGGATAAGATGCTTGGGGAAGTCTCATCTCAGTAGTCGCAGTAAATGTACCTGTGCACTTGCTAGCAGATAGAACGGGCTAGTACTTCATAGTTTGAACAAACAGCCCGTTCATCTTTTGCTACTCATTTCCCATATAGTATGATCAATAGAGTAAGTGGCATACTCCATATCCATCATAATTCCCGTAATTCCTCAGGTCGGCTGGACGTCGGCGAGGGCAAGCCCCGCCGCTACGCGTGAGTCCAGGTTCCGCGTAGCGACAAGCCCTTGCGGTTGTCGTTCCCAACTTCTAAAGCGCTTCTGGAAACCTGGTGGCATTATCAATAGTGGTGGCTTTTTCACAATTCACCGGTTACTATTCAGGTCTACTGGGAACTCGCGTAGGGACCATCCCTTGCGGTTGTCCACCGTGGGTCGCTGCGCTCGGCCCCTACGCGAGTTTGCACCATACCTGAACAGTTACTACGTCACATAGGTGAGTTTATGTCGTATAAATAGTAGATGAGATAATATAAATACTTGACAGCAAGACATCTACAACCTATACTCTCTATGGTGATGATCAAGAAGGCTCGGCTGCCACAAACAGCCTGAGATAGCGTTTGGTTTCAACGCATATTGATAAAAAGCACGCACGCACCAAACACTATCTAAGAAAAGGAGGTACAGGTCTATGATTACGCGTTACGATCCTTTCAACGATGCACTCAGTCTTCGTCGAGCCATGGATCAACTCTTCGAACGGAGCTTTGTCCATCCCAGTTTGATGCCTGGCTCGCCATCTCTGCTGGTGCCGATGGATGTATGCGAGACGGCACACGGCTATGAAGTGGATGTTGCGCTCCCTGGGGTGCGATCCGAAGATATTGAACTGATGGTTGACCAGAACACCCTGACGGTGCGCGGCCAATATGGCTATCAGAAAGAGCACGAGGAGCAACCCCAGAGCCAAGACACAAAGTGCGACGCAACAGCAAAACCCACCACAACCAGGGCAGCATAACGGGGGACAACAACCCCAACAGTCTCAGCAAAGTCAGCAAAGCCGCACGGACCGCCATCAGAAGGGACACACCTGGCTATCCCGAGAAATCGTCTCCGGCTCGTTTGAACGGACGATCACCTTTCCCAAGCCCATCGACCCCAACAACATTCAAACGACTTTCCAGAATGGGATACTGACGATTCAAGTCCCGGTGAGCGAGGCGAGCCGCCCTAAGCGGATTAGCATAGCTGGACAAGGTCAACAACAACCCGCAACCACGGGTGCTGGACGATCATAGCCCATGGGAACAAGGGGTATCTCTGCTCTCGCGGGATGGCCACCTGTTGCGCAGGAGTGGACGCTGGCATTGGCTGGCATCCTCTCCCGTTTTGCTTGACATACATCCGACTATACGATCCGGTTTAAAGCTTTTAAGTCTGGTGTGGTTTATAACACCTCTTGCACCAGCAAGCATCTCTTCCGCGTAACAGGCCGCCGGCAGCAGGAATTCGTAAAGCAAGAGCAGCAAAGAGAAGGAAGGTGTTATGCAGCCAAACGGACAGCAGCAGCAGGAGAGCAGTCATCTACAACAGACAGTCGAGCAGCAGGAACAGGAAACCGAGCAGACATCCACAACCATCCAGGCTCAGCTAGAGCAGCAGCTCAGCGCAGAACAGCAAAAGACGGATGAGTGCCTGGACCGGCTGCGGCGCACACAGGCAGATTTCATCAATTACCGGCATCGCATCGGCCTGGAGCAGGCTCAAGTACGCAGCGCAGCGCAGAGCGAACTGCTCTCGCAGTTGTTGCCAATACTCGACGATCTTGGACGGGCGCTGGGAGCCACACCACCCAAACTGGTCAAGCAGCCCTGGGTACAAGGTCTGTTCCTGGTTGCCCGCAGACTCACAACGCAGCTCGACCAGTTCGGTGTGCGACAGATAGGGACTCCTGGAGAGCACTTCGATCCGCATTATCATGACGCAATCACTACAGAGGAGCGCACAGATGTGCCTGAAGGGACGATCTTGCACGTGGCTCTCCCAGGGTATGCACTGGGAGAACGGGTCATGCGCCCCGCACAAGTCAGTGTCGCTGTTCCTCCATCTTCCACAGATGATGCACCTGCGCAACAAGCAGATTCTTGATGCGCATGCAATGAAGTCTTCTCTAGACTTTGTAAGAAAGGAAGCGAGAAGCAATGGTAAAAGTGATTGGCATTGACCTGGGCACCACCAATTCGGTGGTGGCGGTCATGGAGGCTGGTGAACCAACGGTGCTGGAAAACAGCGAGGGGTCTCGGCTCACGCCCTCGGTCGTAGCGATCACCAAGAGCGGTGAGCGCTTAGTTGGTCAGGTGGCGAAACGCCAGGCGGTGACGAACCCTGAAAATACCGTTTTTTCCATTAAGCGTCTCATGGGCCGCAAGTACGACGATCCCGAGGTCCAACGTACCATCAAGAACGTGCCCTACAAGATTACGCGCGCCTCCAACGGTGATGTGCGCGTCGTGCTAGGCGGACGCGAATACAGTCCACCAGAAATTTCGGCGATGATTCTGCAAAAGCTGCGCGTCGATGCGGAAGCGAAACTAGGTGAGCGCGTGACACAGGCCGTGATTACTGTGCCTGCCTACTTCAACGACGCGCAGCGCCAGGCGACCAAAGATGCCGGCACGATTGCCGGGTTAGAGGTCCTGCGCATCATCAACGAACCAACAGCCGCCTCACTGGCCTATGGGTTAGACAAAAAACATGATCAGGTTATCGCCGTCTACGACCTCGGTGGTGGAACCTTCGATATCTCTATCCTCCAGTTAGGAGAAGGGGTCTTTGAGGTCAAAGCTACCAACGGCGATACCCATCTGGGCGGTGATGATTTCGACCAGCGCATTATTGACTGGCTGGCTGACGAGTTCCGCAAAGAGCAGGGCATTGATCTCCGCAATGATCGCATGGCGCTCCAACGCCTGAAGGAAGCCGCCGAGAGAGCCAAGGTCGAACTCTCTTCCTCGTTGCAGACCGAGATCAATCTCCCCTTCATCACCGCAGATGCCAGCGGACCCAGGCACCTGGTGATGACCCTGACGCGCGCCAAACTAGAGCAACTGGTCGGAGATCTCATCGAGCGCACGCGTGGTCCGGTCATGAAGGCTCTGGAAGACGCTGACGTCCAGGCAAACGCCATCAATGAGGTCGTCCTGGTAGGTGGACAGACCCGCATGCCCGCTGTCATTGAGTTGGTGCGCAAGATTTTCGGCAAGGAGCCGCACCAGGGCGTCAATCCTGATGAAGTGGTGGCTATCGGCGCAGCGATCCAGGCAGGCGTACTCAAGGGTGAAGTCAAGGACGTGCTCTTGCTCGATGTCACGCCACTCTCGCTCGGGGTTGAGACGCAGGGTGGCATCATGACCAAATTGATCGAGCGCAACACGACCATTCCGGCGCGTAAGAGCGAGACTTTCAGCACCGCCGAAGATAACCAGCCTGCGGTGGAGATCCATGTACTACAGGGTGAGCGCGAGCTAGCGCGTGATAACAAGAGCCTGGGTCGCTTCCGCCTCGAAGGCATTGCGCCAGCGCCACGTGGGATACCGCAAATTGAAGTGACCTTCGATATTGATGCCAACGGCATTCTCAATGTCACCGCTCGCGATAAGGCCACGGGTCGCGAGCAAAAGATCACCATCACGGCCTCCAGCGGTCTCTCCAAAGACGACATCGCACACATGGTGCGTGAAGCCGAGCTGCACGCGCAGGAGGACCGCCAACGCCGCGAGGAGATTGAGGCACGCAACCGCGCTGATAGTCTGGCCTACCAGGCGGAACGGACGCTACGAGACCTCGGAGATAGAGTCTCGGCGAGCCTGCGCAGTGAAGTAGCAGATCACATCAAGGCCGTCCGCGATGCGCTGGCGGGGAATGATCTCACACGTGTGCGCAGTGCAGCCGATGTCCTGGAAAGCAGCATGCAGCGCATTGGTCAAGAGACCTACAGTCAACCTGGAACCGCTACGGGTAATGGCGCATCCGGCACACCATCTGAGAGTGAAGCTGGAACCGTTGAGGGAGAGTACCGCGAGGTTTAGGCATCTGTGCAGGTTGTCTCATAATGCGGGTTCTCGTATACCCATCTCAGGTCAGAGCAGGTCAGAGCGGGGTGATCTCTATCTGCGTTGTCTATATGTTGCCAGATCCGCGCTTCATGCGGGAAGAGACCACATTGCACACGCACAGAGAGATTCTCCCCGTCACGACCATGCCTGGTAGCGAGGGGCAGGTGCCAACGCCTAATGGACGTCAACTTTTGTGGCACATTCCAGGGAGAACTGCCGCCAAAGCCGACGAAATCACACAAATTCTCCATAGCCAATAGCACATTTGGTATATTTTTGTAGGTTTTGAGCTTGCCACAGAGCTGGTAACACGCTATTATATATCTGGACCTATGCACAAGGCTACAATGATCTGGATCTATCTTGCACAACAATGATCAACAACAGCATACCATCTATCTATAAGGAATACGCATGCCACAATCTACATCGCCTGTATTAGCGGGTACAAGCGTTGCACGCTTCTTACGTGCCTGTCAGTGCCAGTTAGCTGATGCCACACCGGTCTGGTTAATGCGCCAGGCTGGCCGTTATATGCCCGAGTATCGCGCGTTACGCGAGCAGTATGGCATTTTAGAGATTATCAAGACACCTGAGCTGGCCTGCTCCGTGACCATGCAGCCCATCCACGCGTTCGATCTGGACGCGGCGATTATTTTTGCTGATATCTTGCCGCCACTGGAAGGCATGGGACTACAGTTGTCGTTCGGCAAAGGTGAGGGGCCAATCATCCACAATCCTGTCCGCAATAGTGCAGATGTCGCGGCACTGCAGGTATTACCACCACAGGAAAGCCTGGGTTTTACGCTGGAAGCCATTAAACTTGTGCGTCAGGAATTGGAGCCGCGCGGCATCCCTCTCATCGGTTTTAGTGGCGCGCCTTTTACGCTGGCCTCCTATGCCATTGAAGGCGGTGGAAGCCGCAACTACCTGTACACCAAGGGACTGATGATGAGTGAACCTGCTACCTGGCAGCGCTTGATGGAGAAGTTGAGCGAGGTCGTGGGTCATTACTTACTGGCACAGGCACAGGCAGGTGCACAGGCATTACAGCTCTTCGATAGCTGGGTCGGCGCGCTCAGTCCGACTGATTATCGTGAATATGTCTTGCCCTACAGCCGTCGCGCCATTGAGATCGCGCGTCAGGGCAATGTGCCGATTATCCATTTCGGCACGAATACCAGCGGCATGCTCGATCTGATCCAGGAAGCTGGCGGCGACGTTATCGGCATTGATTGGCACATCAACCTGGCTACAGCCTGGCAGCAGTTGGGCTATGGTAAAGCAGTACAGGGGAATCTGGACCCGGTGACGCTTTTTGCTCCCTGGCCACACTTGCAAAGACGCGTCAGGCAACTGCTCGATGAGGTTGCAGGACGCCCCGGTCACATTTTCAACCTGGGACACGGTATTCTACCCGGTACGCCGGTAGACAATATACGCCGCCTGGTCGATTTCGTGCATACCTATAGCACAAGTAATGAGTATGCGCAGGCAACCATAGAGAAATTGTAAGCACTATGCAAAAACCAGCAACAATGCGCGTGCGGATGGAGCAGATGGTCCGTGACATCCAGGATGCCACCTGTCAGGCACTGGAGGAAATGGACGCTACACGTTTCCACGAGGATAGCTGGACGCGCCCGGAAGGCGGCTTTGGTATCAGTCGCGTCATGCAGCGTGGCAGCGTTTTCGAAAAGGCCGGTGTCAATATGTCAACCGTGACTGGCTTACTATCACGGGATGCAGCGCGAGCGGCGCGAGTCGATATCACGGGTGAGCAAGCTCCTTTCTTTGTCACGAGCATCAGCCTGATTATCCACCCACAGAATCCATTTGCACCTACTGCACATGCCCATTATCGCTACTTTGAACTGGGAGATGGGAGCGCCACCAATTCCTGGTATTTTAGTGGGAGCGCCGATCTGACGCCAAATTATCTCTTTGAAGAGGATGTCGTACACTTTCACCAGGTCCACAAGGATGCCTGTGATCGCTATGATCCCGCCTTTTACCCACGTTTCAAGCAGGCATGCGACGAATACTTCTATCTTCCGCATCGCGCAGAACATCGTGGCGTGGGTGGCATCTTCTTAGGCAACCTCAATAAACATGAGCGCGAGACGCTCTTTGCCCTGACGAGCAGTTGCGCACAAGCTTTCATACCAGCATACTTACCAATCGTAGAGCGGCGCAAAGATCTTCCTTTCGGCGAGCAGCAGCAACGCTGGCAACGTTTGCGACACGGACGTTACGTCGAGTTCAATCTCATTTGCGACCGTGGTACGGCCTTTGGTCTCAAGACAGCAGGGCGCACAGAGAGCATTCTCCTGTCGTTGCCACTACTGGCCGGTTGGGAATATGATTACCATCCTGAGCCTGGCAGTGAGGAAGTGCGGCTACAAGCAGTGCTCCAAAAACCACGGCAGTGGGCATAATCAACAAAAGCCATCTAGCATTTTTATGCTTAGATGGCTTATTCACGATAACAATTGGTCAGAACCGTTTACATAAAAATTGTCTTGCCAGAGGGGCTAGATTTGCCGATGGATAGTTCTCAACGTCTCGGTGTCGCGCAGGAGATCAACCCAGTGATCAACCACAACCTCGCTCTCCGCCTGGAGCGCGTCTAGCTGCTGGCGTAGCGCCTCGGATGTAATAATACGCTCGGTCAGCAGACTGTAGAGACGATTGACCAGGTCGGCAAAAACACCCGGCACGTTGGCTGGCTTGGCATCCAGGCGATCATTGTCGTAGACCTGGCGGACCTCTAACTTATCTAGCTCATAGCGGAAAAGATGGGTGATGCGGCGTTCGGTACTCTGCGCAAGGCGTGCACAGATCACATCCAGGATCGGACCCATTAATTGTCGGGCTTGCTGGATAAGTTCTTCTTCCCTGTTCTGCATGGTAGAGAGTCGGTATAACGCGTTTACAGCGGGATCTTCTTTGGCAGGTGCATACTTCTCTTCATTGAGCAATTCACCCATCGTCACATAGAGACAGATATTGCGTGAGCGCTCACGAATACTGCGCTTGAGCTTGTTGTAAGATTTCTGGATCTCGTCCAAATCACCACCAAACTCGCCAAGTGCGACGCGCTCAATATCTAATGTGCCGGCAATTTCTTCGTTATGCGAGATGGGAATAAGAAATGCCTCCGCTAAGGCGCGAGCAGGTTCGTTTACTTCACGCTCCAAAGCAGCGCTAAAGCTGACGCGCAATTCATTGATCAGGCCCCAACCATCAATATCCACCCAACGATTGCCTATTTCCATGGCTGGCGACGTCGTGTAAGTGCGATTACTCATCCTGATAAAGTGATCGAAATGCCCTTGCATGATACGCAGCTTAATACGCCGTAGCGCACGGTCATGTGCAGTCACCAGAGCGCGATGGAATAGATTGTCCTCGCCACTCATGATTTCATCAAACAGACCAAGTGCCTCATGCCAGCCTGTATACATCTGGTTCGTGCGCTTCTGCAACTGCTCGAAGCGCTTTGCACCACGCTTACTCTTGCGATGCTGTATTTCTAACAACAGTTCCTGTAGATCCTGGCTGTGGATACCGAGATCGTTCAGGTGCTCCCAACACAGATCTTCCAGCAATTGTAGTGCCAAAGCTAACTGCGTTTCGGCCTGCCGCAGTTGTACTTCATAACGATTACTCGTCAAGAAGCCCTGCAGATCGCGCCGCAGTTCGGGCAGTCCACTCAAGCGCAACATGGCTTCATGCTGTTTGAGCGTCACCTTCTGGAAATCCTGCGCGTTCGCAGTCGCCGGCAAGGTCGAGTCAAGTTTTAACAATTCTGGATAGACACTGAGGATGCGCCCGGTATAGTCACGTCCTTCCTGTTCACGGTCGCTATCCAGTTGCTGCTTTGCCGTACCCAGCGTTGCCAGCAGCGCATCAACACCCCGCAAGGGATAGAAGAAATAGTCATTGTCGGGTCCATGATGATGATAGCTGCTGTAATTCGCCGGAAGATCACGCTGCAAGGGTCGTAAACTGCCCAACGCCTTTTCCAGGCTGGCAGCCGAGTTGATCTCATCCCAGTGGGTCACAGCCAGAAAAACCATGCGCGCTGCAACGTCTGAGGCTCTGCCCTGTGTGATTTTGCGTTTGACCAGTTCAAAGATGCGCTGCGTACGATCATCGTCGCCAAAACGATTGTTCCCGATGACCAGAATAACGGCATCGACTTCATTCAATTCTTCGCGCAAAATAGCATCGTGGCGCAGTTGTCCAGCCGATCCGCCAGGGAGATCCACCAGCACGCTTCCCGACGGGAGTAGCGCCTGCGCATTGGAGTGGAGCGTATATTCCACATAGTCAACCAAACGAATAAGACGCGGCTGGTCACTATCGCGTGGAGGTTCCTCGATGTAGCGGCTACTCTCTTCCTTCCAATGCTCGCGTGGAATAACCTCGATGTGCGGCTGGTCATCTTTCAGATACAGCTCACCAAAAGTCTCGACAGCCTTCAGCAAGATAGCTAGCTCCTCAGAAAGAGCTTCGCGCGTGCGCGGATTCGATGCTTGCTGGATACTCTGCTGCGTCTGTTTGAGTACGTCATCAAAAGCTGTACGCGTCATAAAATGGACACGCAGTTCTTCTGCTTCTTGCTCACTGGCCAGCCGTATTCTGGTCCGCACGCCCGTCACGGCACCACCGGCCAGGCGCGGGAAAATATCCTGTCCGACCATGGCCGCCAACAAGGTGCTTTTGCCCGCACCGGCATGCCCAATCACCTTCACGGTATACTCGCGGGTGAAGTCAAGCGCACGCGCAGCCTCTGCAAGATGGTAGCGCAACTTGAGCGCCTGCTGTGACTCAACCTGTTGCAGTTGCGGACGCTCAAGGAGTTCCGCACAGGCGTATGCCCGCTGTAGTTGTTTTTTCCATAGTGACAGTTTTAGGGCTTTTCCCGGCAAGTCTGCTGGGAAATAGCGGTCTATCTGTGCGCTATGATCCTGCAAATGTTGCAGAAGATTGAGGATTTCGCCGGGAGCTGAAGGGATGATGGTCGGAGCTGAGCTGGCTGCATTTGACAATTGCTCAACGTCCTCCTCATCTTCATACTCATACTCTTCTTCCTCGTCCTCATACTCATACTCTTCTTCTTCGTCTTCCTCGATTTGTTCAGTAGCGGCAGGCTGAGGTTGCGCAACAGCCACTGCAGGCTTTAATACCTGAGATTTAGTCGTAGCGCCTCTGAGTGGCTGCCCGCAGATGTTACAGAAATCAGCATCAATACGCACCACATTATCGCATTGTGGACAGGTAATAACTTGCTTTTTGGATTTGATAAATTGCATAAGTCAATGATCCCCCTTTACGGACAATAGCTGGCAAGATGATACCATAGTTGCGCTTAATGAGGCAATAAGCTATGACCCAAAACGTTTAGAGTACTCTCACGCAGAAATAACTGTCTTGTGTGTTGCAAAAGGGGGGATAGACTTCGGAAGTCTATCCTCTACCAAATGAGGAGAGGTCAAATGGGATATGTCTTAGTCGCAATAGGCATCGTTATTCTCCTTATCTGCTTCTTCGTCCTTCTACCTATGTTCTCAAATAACACAAATGAGGTTTTGACGTTCTTCCTTTTCTTTACAATAATAGGCGGGATTATTGGGCTAATTATTGTAAAGATAGACCAGAAACCAAGCCAACATCTATGATAGACCTACTTTTAGGTCTATTCCATATCTAGTACTATAAGAAATACGAGGTCGTCGTCAGACGGTTCAGGGTTCCGCAGCAATTAAGCCGTAGTGGATAGCAAAACGCACAAGATGGGTGATATCGTGTAGACCCAACTTCTCCATGACGTTGGCCCGATGCGCCTGGACCGTTTTGATGCTCAGTACTAATTGATCGGCGATCTCCTGGTTGGTACGCCCTTCCGCGACTAACTTCAGCACTTCCATTTCACGCGGCGTCAAAATAGTGAGGACCTGCGCCAGTGAGGCTTCGCGCACGGCGCTCTGTGGTTTCTGCGCCACGAAGGATGTGTTTGTCCGCGTGTCGATGGCAAGATACGCGTGGATGAGCGCCTTCGCCAAGCCAGGATAGAGGTAGGCACCACCGTGCGCAATAGTGCGTACTGCGGCGCTGAGTTCGGCGGGTGCAGCCTTCTTGACGAGATAGCCAGCAGCTCCCATGCGCAAAGCCTGCAGAAAATATTCTTCACTTTCATGCATCGTCAACATAAGCACCTGGGTTACTGGTTGGACGCTGCGTATGTACTGGCAGGCCGCCAGCCCATCCATATCCGCCATCGTAATATCCATCACCACAACATCCGGCAGCAGCTTTTTTGCCTGCTCTATTGCTTCTACTCCTGTACGTGCTTCCCCGACGACCTGCATATCCTGCTGCGTCTCAAATAACAATTTAAGACCCTGGCGCAAGATCTCGTGGTCGTCGGCCAGCAATACATGGATAGGTGTATGTGTCTCTGTCGCCGTTTCAACTACCATGCCGACTAGCCTCTCCGCGAACTGAGTGCTTTGAATGTCTTCTCTCCTGCTATTGTAGCAGGCAGTGGCAACACTGCCTGAACAATCGTCCCACGATCTTGTGAGTGGATCGTCAATGTACCACCCAGTTGCGTGGCCCGTTCACGCATGCCCAAGATGCCTGACCCGGCGTGCCCAGCATGATAGCCACAACCATCATCTTGAATCTGTAAACAAAGAGTATGCGGCTCCTGTCGCAGTTGAATATGCACCTGCTGGGCATGGGCATGACGCGCGACGTTAGTCAAACTCTCCTGTGCAATGCGAAACAAAGCCGTTTCGTAGATGGCAGGGAGACCCTGCAACATACCCTCCGTGTGCAGCATCACCCGCAGGTGTAAACGCTGCTCACTATCTTCTTTAAGCCAGCGGAAGGCGGCCAACAACCCCAGGTCGTCAAGCACGCTTGGACGCAGTTGTTGTGCCAGAATACGAATATTGTCCAATGTCAACTGGGTTAGCTTTGTCAATTGTTGCAGTTCAGCCGTCAGTTGCCTGGATGCATCTTCGGCAACGGCTGTCGCTGGCAAGCGCTGAAAGCTTTGGCTGAGCAATTCGGCGTGGATTAACAGGGCTGTCAGGTTTTGTCCCGCTTCATCGTGCAACTCCAGGGCAATACGTCGCCGCTCTTCCTCTTGAGCCTGAAATATCAGCATGGTCTGCTCACGACGCGCCGTCTCCAGACGGTCCAGCATGCTATTGAAAGCCCGCCCTAATTCACCAATCTCCGCTGACGATGCTGTCACCACTACACGCGCCTGAGTTTTTCCTGAACTCACTTCGCGGATGGTTGCAAGCAGATGAAACAGGGGACGGAAGCTGGCGCGCATCAAGAGCAAGTTAAACAGCAGTGTCAGCAGTGTGGCCACGACGATAAAACCGGTGTCGATCAGGTAGTGATGGGTCTCCAGGTTATGGCTCGTCACCCAGAGTCCTGCCAGAGCTTCCCCTACCAGCATGACGCTATTGACGAGAATGACTTTTTCGAAGAGGGAAAGTTGCCAGCTTTCGAGCCAGTCACGCAAGAAATGCAGAACTTTGCTCACGGCTGAACCTCCCTTCCTACTTTTTCTGTCGCGGCAGACATTTCTACAGACTTCCTGTCGTTACTATCCCCCATTATATCACCTGTACTCCCCATGATTTGGAATGGAACCCACCTTGAAAGCTGCAAGTTACATTTGTCAAGTCGGCAGGGCAGCTAGACTATGTCAGAAAATGGGTCCATGATGTCCACTTTATGGTGTTGTGAGACCAGGAGAAGTTATGTATAGTCTTAATGTGAAACTGATTTCGCAAATGCAAAACCACAGCGATCATCTCACAGGCACAGAATCAGCCAGGCTTCTGCGAGTTCAACATACAACTGGCCTGGACTCAAGATGCACTCTCTTCCTGATATACGCCACAGAAATAGAGAGGTGGGCCAAAGAGGCTGCGGCTTTTGCTCGATGACAGGGAGTTGCAGAGATAGTTTTCTTCTCTTACTGGCATACGGCCAATCTGTCGACCTGTTATTTGGATATAGTTTCTAGGACATTAGAAAGGAATTTCGATATGAACCCAACTTCTCAACGGAGACAGCCTTTCTCGCAGTGGAGAGCATGGTTTGTCGTTCTTCCCTTGATCTTGAGTCTGTTAGGCATGCTGCTCGTCTCTGCATTGCATGAAGGAAGCCTTGTGAAAACGCACGCAGCGGCCTCCTGGACAGAAATCTGGCAAGACGAATTCAACGGAGCGGCCAATACTGGTGCAGATAGTGCCTGGCAGTATGACACCGGTACCAATTATCCTGGAGCGGCGGCGAATTGGGGTACCCATGAAGTGGAATCGTACACCAATAGCACGGCTAACGTATCTACAGATGGTAATGGTCATCTCGCGATCACGCCAGTCAAGTCCAACAACACCTGGACTTCTGGGCGAATTGAGTCAGTACAAAATAACTTCGCGGCACCACAGGGCGGTGAACTGCAAGTGACCGCTTCAATTCAATTGCCCAATGTCACAGGTACTGCTGCGCAGGGGTACTGGCCTGCATTCTGGCTGTTGGGTACAGCTTTTCGCGGTAACTACAACAACTGGCCCAGCGTCGGTGAGATCGACATAATGGAAAATGTGAATGGGAACAACAGCGTCTTCGGCACTCTGCACTGTGGTGTCATTGCGGGAGGACCCTGTAACGAAACAACGGGTCTGTCTGGGAGCACCAGTTGTGGCATTCCGACTTGCCAGGGTGGATTCCACACATACACGGTGATTATGGACCGTAGCACCTCGCCCGAAGAGATCCGCTGGTATCTGGATGGAACAGAATACTGGCACGTGGATGCCAACACCTCGGGAATGGACGCGACCACATGGGCCAACGCCGTCGATCATGGCTTCTTCATCCTGCTCAACGTGGCGATAGGCGGAGATTTCCCAGGTAGCCCAACCGCTTCTACAGCCTCAGGAGCGTCGATGCTGGTGAATTATGTGAGGGTTTATACCTCTCCCACCTAGTACCCAAGATGCAGGTGTAAAAAGTACGAGCGTTGCAGTGAAAACCTAACACACTGATCACGGCACACTAGAAACCAAGCCCCCGTGAAGCGATCCCGCCTGGTAATCATTTTGCCCTCATAGAACGCGAGACGCAACCATGCACTGTGCTACATCAGGGCTTTTCAGTGTACCCGATAGTCCCGAAAAGTAAAAAAAGAGGCCATCCCTTGCTAGAATAGGAAAATCATAAAATACCTATGAAAGCAGGGAATAGCGTAGGTGTACCTTACCATATTTGGCGAAGAAGATCAATTCAGCCAGGAATCTTTGGCGATAGATGAAGCATCATTGTACAGAGCATTTGAGCAGGTGAAAGACGGGCGTAAAAGAAAAGGAAAGCGTTATCCTCTCGCACTCATTCTGACCCTCGTTCTGCTCGGAAAAATGGCAGGAGAAAAAACGATCAATGGAATAGTTGATTGGGTGGAAGAAAGGAAATATTTGCTCAAAAAACAACTCAATTGGCCAAAAGGATTTCCAGTCAACTCGACGTACAGCGATGCGTTAGCTCATTGTGATGGGCAAGAGCTGGCAAAAGTGATAGCGCAGGTGATAGTAAAAGCGAGAGCAGTAGAGCGGTGTGATACGGAACCAAGTCGATTGTTGGCAGAAAATCGGGGCGACGAGCAGTTGATTCATACAGCAATGGATGGGAAAACATTACGTGGGACGCTCGGTCATGCCAAAGAAGAGCAGCCTCCAGTGCATCTTTTGTCACTTTATGAATGTGAAAGTGGAATAGTGCTCACACAAGAGGCGGTCAAGAGGAAGGAAAATGAGATAACAGCGTCAGCAGCGTTATTGCACCCACTCCTGATAAAGGGACGAATAATCAGTACAGATGCACTTCATACGCAAAAGAAATGGTGTGCAGGAGTAGATGGTTACCATGGATATTATCTGGTGATTGCGAAAGATAACCAAACCGGAGTTCGTCAAGATCTATGCGATTTTTTTGAAGACAAAGATCTTGACCAGGGTGAATGGGAATATTACAAGAAAGTTCAAAAAGGGCATGGGCGGCTGAAAGTGCGAGAAATATGGACAAGTACCCAGATGAACGAATGGTTCGAGAAAGAATGGGCAGGCATTGCACAAATATTTAAAATGAGAAGATACGTAAAGGAAGGAGAGAAAGAACGTGAGGAGATTGTCTATGGTTTTACGAATTTACCCAGAAAGAAAGCCAATGCCAAACGTATCCTGGGCTTGAATCAAAAGCATTGGAGTATCGAGAATCGCTTGCATTACCGGCGTGACGTGACCCTTGGTGAAGATGCTTGTCAAGTTCGTATCAAGAATGCTCCACAGACATTAGCGGCATTAAATGGAGGGATACTAGCTTTAATGGACTGGCTGGGTGTAAGCAATGTTGCAAAGCAAATGAGACATTTTTGTGCACAGCCTCAAGAAGCGCTACATTTGCTGCTTGGCAAGCTCTCACGGTAAGACAGGAACATCAAAAAGCCCTGGTGCTACATGCTCCCGGCAGCGGGAATATGCCACACAGTGCATCAATTTATCTCCACACAACACGACTCAAAAAAGTATACGTTTTCTATGCTAGCGCTTAGAGTGGATCAATGTTGTATAATAAAGACATTCCCTCTCGGCAATTTATGCACACCCGCAAGGGAGGAGGGGTGCTATACAATTGTATAGCCATGTTCTTGTAAGAAAAGGTTATCTATTCACAAGGAGCTGAAGGCATGTACGAGGAGCGGAATAAGGCCCTCCGAGCAAACTTCGAGACCATGGCAACGCACGGAACACGACCCCTTTTTGTAGACAGAACTGAGCATATGACAGACGTTTCACCCGTAAATAGCAGCCCACATGGCACGGATATCTCTCCTACCATCGGCACAAGCGCTACTCCTGCCAGCACTACCGCAGCCGTCAATAAATGGGCAATACTTACCCTGGCTGCCCTGAGTAGCTTCATTACCACGCTTGATGCCTCGATTGTCAATATTGGTCTTCCGGCTATTTCGCGTACATTTCATGTTGGTCTGAGCGGAGAAGTCGAGTGGATCATTATTGGCTATCTGGTAATTATTGCCGCTGTCCTGCTTACATTCGGACGTCTTGCTGATATGCTTGGACGCAAACCGATCTTCCTGGCAGGCGTAATCGTTTTCGTGATAGGATCAGCGCTATCCGGTATGGCACCATCGCTCTTATTGCTGATCCTGGCTCGTCTCTTTCAAGGATTAGGTGGGGCTCTGATTTACTCTGTGAATATCGCGATGATCACCAGCACGTTCCCCAACAATGAGCGCGGCTTAGCTCTTGGTCTGAACGCCGTTGTGGTATCTTTAGGCGTTAGCGCGGGGCCAACTATTGGAGGTATTATCATTCAATACTTGACCTGGCGTTGGATCTTCTACGTGAACGTGCCCATTGGCATCGTCCTCCTGTTAGCAGCATGCTACTTTTATCATGAGCGACGTCCACAACGAGGCCAACATGGACATTTCGATCCAGCCGGCGCAATATTGCTGGCCATTGGCCTGGCCGCGCTCACGCTCGGACTCTCTTTTGGTCAAGAGTGGGGCTGGTTTTCGGCTGGCACGCTTAGCTCGTTAGGCATCGGTGCAGTGATGATAGCGGCTGCTGTCTTCGTTGAGAAGCACGTTGAGTATCCCATCCTGGACCTGCATTTACTGCATAAGCGGGTCTTTGTCTTCGCCAACATCAGCTTCATGCTGTGTATGATGGCCTTGTTCGCGCCTGGTTTTCTTCTGCCATTCTACTTCGAGCAACTGCGTGGTTTCTCGACCATGCAAACAGGTCTATTACTGACGCCATTGCCATTAACGTTCGCTGTGATGGCACCCTTAAGTGGTTCAATCGCAGATCGTTCAGGCTCGCGCTGGCTCTCCCCTATTGGACTGGCCATTGCTTGTTTTGGACTGTTCCTGCTCAGTCAGGTCAATGCACACAGCACATTGTGGGATATCATCTGGCGTCTGGCCGTCACCGGGATTGGTCAAGGTATATTCCAGTCACCGAATACGCGTACGATCATGGGAGCCGCGCCGCGCAACAAGCAAGGTGAGGCTTCGGGACTGTTAGCCACCGGACGCGTGATTGGTCAAAGTCTGAGCATCGCGCTGGCTGGAACCATCTTTGCCGCCTTTGGCGGCGCTATCGCGGGTAATATTCTCTCTGCACATACCCAACATCTTTCCACCTCGCAAGTGAGCAGCTTACAGCAGACATTTATCGGCGGCTTCCACGCCGCCTTTCTGGCCTGCGCGGCCTTTGCGGCTATCGGCATCTTTACCGCGCTCGCACGCGGCAACGCCGCAGGAGTGCAGCGCCGGTAAAATTTGCCCGCATTGAAGAAAAGGGCCGTTGGCCTAGCATAGCAACTTGCGTGCTGGGTGCAAATTCTTTACAATAGTGAGAGCGTACAAGGCTGTACAACACGACACGTAGCACAAGGAGCAACTATTTTGAAAATCCATGAGTATCAAGCCAAGGATATTCTGGGACGCTATGGCATTCCGGTGCAACCCGGACGCGTGGCATCGACCCCAGAAGAGGCTGAAACTATTGCCCGCGAGATTGGCGAGCCAGTTGTGATTAAAGCGCAGGTCTATGTCGGCGGACGCGGCAAGGCTGGCGGCATACAGTTTGGAGATACCCCTGAACTCGCGCGCGCCTCGGCTGCCAAAGTACTCGGCATGAATATTAAAGGGCTGACCGTCGAAAAAGTTCTCGTCACCTCCAAGATTGACATCAAGGAAGAGTACTACCTGGGCATCACCATTGATCGCAAGACACAGGCCCCCGTGGTAATGGTTTCAACAGCCGGTGGCATTGATATCGAAGAGGTCGCTGCAACCACCCCCGAAAAGATCATCCAGCAGCCTATCGATATGCACTGGGGATTACGACCTTTTGAAGCTCGCGATATCGTTGCCAATGCGGGCTTCCCACGCTCGATCATCAATAAGGCCAGCACAATCCTTACCGCTCTGGCCAAAGCCTTTATCGAGAGCGATGCCAGCCTGGCAGAAATTAATCCCCTCGCCCTCACGACAGACGGACAGGTCATAGCCGCCGACGGTAAAATCGTGATTGACGATAACGGCTTATTCCGTCAGAAAGAGTACGCCAGTTGGGCAGAGCCAGAAGAGGCCAATCCGCTCGAATATGAAGCGAAACAGGCTGGTCTGACCTACGTCAAACTCGATGGCGACGTCGGCATCATCGGGAATGGAGCCGGGCTGGTCATGACGACGCTGGACATGGTCGCAAGATCTGGCGGGAGGCCAGCAAACTTCCTGGACATCGGTGGCGGAGCGAAAGCCGAGGTGATGTACAAGTCGCTGATGTTTGTCGCCCGTGATCCACAGGTCAAAGGCATTCTGGTCAACATCTTTGGCGGCATTACACGCGGCGAAGAAGTGGCAAAAGGTGTGATTATGGCCCAGGCAGAACTGCCCAAGGGTATGCCCATTGTCGTACGCCTCTCCGGTACAGGCGCAGAAGAAGGGCGCGCTATCCTGAAAGACGCTGGACTCGATTGGGGCAAAGATATGCGTGACGCAGCCGAGAAGATCGTTGCCGCCATCGCTCGCAGGGACAAAGGACGCTAAAGATGAGTATTCTATTAGATAATACAACACGGGTTATTGTACAGGGTATCACCGGGCGCGAGGGACAATACCATGCCCGCAATATGCAAGCAGCAGGCACGAAGATTGTCGGAGGTGTCACGCCGGGCAAAGGCGGTCAGACCGTAGAAGGCGTACCCGTTTTTGACACCGTTGAGCAGGCGAAAATCGCCACCGATGCCAATGCGACCTGTATTTTTGTGCCCGGTCCACTCGCTGCCGATGCCATTACCGAAGCGGCCACCGCCGGTATTGAGTTGATTGTCTGCATCAGCGAATGGATTCCGGTGATTGACATGACACGCGCGGTCCTGGTGGTACGCGAGCATGGAGCACGTCTCATCGGTCCAAATTGTCCAGGACTATGCACACCGGGACATGGCAAGATCGGCATCATCCCTTATCAGATGTTCACGCCTGGTCCGGTCGGTTTCATCTCGCGCTCTGGCACGCTCACCTACGAAGTCGTCTCACTACTTACCGCAGCCGGTATCGGACAATCCACCTGCATCGGCATCGGTGGAGATCCCATCATCGGCTCGACGTTCAGCGACTATCTCAAGCTCTTCGAAGCTGATCCGCAAACGAAAGCCGTGGTAATGTGCGGCGAGATCGGCGGCAGCGACGAAGAAGATGCCGCCGCATATATCAAAACCATGAGCAAGCCGGTCGTCTCCTTTATCTCTGGACGTACCGCACCTGCTGGCAAGCGTATGGGCCATGCAGGCGCGATCATCTCCGGGAATACAGGGACCGCGCAGGGCAAAGTGGCAGCGCTGCAGGCCGCCCACGTTCCGGTTGCCGATACCATTTTTGATGTGCCTGATCTTGTGAAAAAAGTACTCTAAAAAAGTGTAAGGCACCCTTATCCAGGGTGCCCTACCTGCATAGAAGGAGTTCCCTGCTCAGGGGAACAATGCAACAATATGACAACGGCTCTTATCTATGATCCAATATTCTTAAAACATCTGACTCCACCAGACCACCCTGAGCGTCCACGGCGCGTTGAGATGGCCTGGGAATACGTGAAGGGACTCCATTGGCTGGAGCGCGATGGTCTGCTACACCTTACACCCCGCACCGCGACAGTAGACGAACTGGCCGCCGTTCATGAGCGTGAATATATTCAGGAGGTTGCGGCTCTCAGTCAACAGGCTACAGCGTTAGAAGCAGCAGGTAATAGCAGCATCCTGGCGCTCGGCACCGACACCTTCGTCTCACCACAATCATATACCGTGGCGTGCCAGGCTGCTGGCGCTCCCCTGACAGCTATTGATGCCATCATGCAGGGCGAGATCAATAACGCCTACTGCCTGGTACGTCCACCGGGACATCACGCCGTTGCCGAAGCCGCTATGGGCTTCTGTATCTTCAACAACGTCGCGGTTGCCGCGCGCTATGCCATCGATCACTATGGACTGGAGCGCGTGATGATCATTGACTATGATGTACACCACGGCAATGGGACGCAAGAAATGTTTTACAGCGATCCCCGCGTACTCTATTTCTCAATACACCAGGCCCCTTTCTATCCAGGGACAGGATTGTCAGATGAGATGGGCGAGGGAGACGGCTTAGGCACCACTATCAACGTACCATTGCCGGCAGGAGCAGGTTTTGAAACATACGAACCTGTCTTCCGCCAGATTATGGCCCCGGCTGCCGAGCGTTTTGATCCACAACTCATCCTGGTCTCAGCAGGTTTCGACGCGCACTGGAAGGAGGCAGATGCCAGTACTGGCCTTGAGCCTCCGGCCATGAGACTCTCGGCAGCAGGCTTCGCCAAACTGAATCAGATCATCATCGATCTGGCAGGCTATCTGTGCGAGGGACGTCTGGTATTTGTGCAGGAGGGCGGCTACGATATACCAGCCACCGCTGCTGCTGCTACCACCTGCGTGAACCTGTTGCTGGGCGACGATGCCGCCATTGATGATGGTTACGGTCCCGCTCCCGACCGCACCTACGTAGTCAACACCTACGCGTTGATCCCGGAACTGCGCCGCATCCACAATCTGACAGGCTACCGCATGCGCAACGCGCCCAAACCTGATGTTGAGCGCCTGCGCCGTGAGATGAAAGGTCCAGACGCCTGATTGCACACCATGGTAGAGAAACATATTGGACAACTTGCTGACCGTCTCAAACACAGCAAATTGTCCCTCGCTTCTGATTGTTTTTTTTGCGCCTTCCGTCCATACTTTTCTTGAGGAAAGCTTCTAGCCGATCTTCCTCGATCTGCTTACCAGGTCCAACGAGCCTGATCCTTCTTCGCTCGCTTCTTTCTCGCGGATGCTCGTTGCCCAGGGAAAAACTATTGCTAGATACTAAAGGAAGGCACATATTCGTGAGGGAACGCGAACATTTAGATGTATTAGTCATTGGCACGGTCAGCGTTGATATTGTTCTTGGTGGCATCTCTCATTGGCCTCTACCGGGTGCCGAAATAGGTGGCAACAATTTCGCCATCAGTTGCGGCTCCATCTTTAATACCGCTGCTACTTTAAGTCGTCTTGGCCTGCGTGTTGGCCTCCTCACAAAGCTAAATAATGACTTTTTAGGCCGCTTCATCCTTGAGGAGTTTGACCGCTTTGGCATTGCTCGCGATCTCGTGATCATCGATGATACGCCAACACGAGCGGTCAGCATTTGTCTGGCTCATGAGGGGGAGCGTGGTATTGTTTATTATGAAGATATTCCTGATGCCACGTTGTCATATCTATTAGACGTCTTGTCTACGCATCGCTCTCTCAAAAGTGCGCAGAAAACATCGGCAGACAATTTGCCACCTCCGCTCCAACAATTGCTCAGTAAATATGACTTCGGCGCGGTGTTTATGTCCGCTCAGGCCAGAAGCGCTCCACTCCTCGATGCGCTAGCCGGATATGACGTCCCTTTCTTTCTTGATCCCGGCGGTGAAATCCCAAACCTGGAAGATGAAAAACTCCTGGATGTGATTAAACAGGCTAAAGTAATAGCCCTCAATTTGAGAGAGGCACAATACATAACGAAGATGGCAACAGCAGACGAAGCTGTTCGTCAGCTAGCTACATGGACCGAGATCGCGGTTGTCAAAATTGGCGCGCAAGGCGCAATAGCCTGTCAAGCAGGCGAAATCACCTACTGCCCGGCCTATCCTATTGAAAATGTCATAGATACTACCGGAGCTGGCGATGCGTTCAACGGTGGCTTTATCTATGGCTACCTGAATGGTTATTCCCTGGACAATACCTTACGTTGTGGCACTATCTGCGGAGGTCTTTCAACAACGGCCCCCGGTGGGACAGCCACCGTTCCTACGATGGAGGAACTAGAATACCATCTACAGAACGTTCGCGGCGCACCTGCGGGATCACCGTTATAATAACCGTGACCACGAGCAGCCAGATCCATGCCAGCCAGATGGTAGGAAAAACACCGATACGTTGAATCAGGATGCCAGTCAATGCCAGCCCCAGCGGGCGCATCGTGCCCGGCACAAGGCGACAGGCACTTATCACTCTGCCCTTGAGTGCGTCAGGAATCAGCTTCAGGCGATGGCTGAAATAGGGCACATCCTCAAGCGGATCAACAAAACCAAGACCAAATTCAAGCGCGCCGAGCATAAGGGGAAAGGGCACAAGCGCGTACAAGGGCCAGCTCAGCACAAAATACCAGCGTGTCAGCAGGATGGATTGCCCGACCGTCAGGCGACGTTCCAGGCGCGGAGCCAGCAGCGACCCCAGAATCGAACCAATACCGCCAACGGCGAAGATCAGGCCAATAACTACCGTAGAAGCATGTTGTTGTTGCGCCAGGATAATCACAATTAATGGGTTGCCCGCAAAGACAAACGCTCCTGCTCCCATCAGCAAGGTCATGCTGAGAATAAAGGGTTGATGCCACACCCAGAACACGCCTTCAGCGATCTCGGCCCACACATTACGACGAGTTGACGCACGTTCTCGCTGCAATGGCGTGCGTATCAGCACGAGGGTCACAATAGAAATGAGATAGGAAATGGCGTCTGTGATAAATGGGAACATCGTGCCCAGTGTGTACAGAACTCCTGATAGAGATGGTCCAAACAACGTGGTGGTGCCTTCAACAAACTCCTCTTGCGCGACAGCAGTCGTGAGTTGCGCCTGTGTAACTACCTGCGGTACGGTCGCTGTCTTTGCCAGTGCGAATACAATCATCAATGTGCCTTCAAGGAATGCGGTAATGTATAGCTGCCAGATGGTCAGGTGTCCAAGCGTATAAGCGACAGGAATGCTGGCAAGGCTCAGCGCGCGCCCAACATCGCACACCAGCATGACCCATTTGCGGTCCCAACGATCCACCAGCACACCTGCAAACAGGCTAAAAAGCGTCGCAGGCAGCGCACGCAGGGCCGCGACAAAGCCCGCTTGCGCCGGAGAATGAGTAACGGCCAGCACCAGCAGTGGAAAGGCGAGTTCTGACACCGCACCTCCGATGTCAGAAAGCGCCTGCCCACTCCATAAAAGCATATAATCGCGATTGTGCCACAACGCTTGCGACCTACCAGATGAGATAAGTTGCTGTTTATCCCTTGAGTTGCCCTGCGAGGTTGACATGTGTTCTTTCCTCCCTGAGAAAGCATTTTATGCGTACAAATATGGATAAAAGGAAAGGTGGACGTCTCGCATGCTGTACACAATGGATTCCCTGAGGAAAATAAAAAGAGCCAGACTGTCAGCATGGAAACGACGATAGCCCGGCCACAAATGAGGATTGTTGTTTGATACGAGTAGAGGGAGAGAGAGTTCCAACAGATGCGCAGCATAGAAAATCCTGCACTGGCATGATCAGCCAGCACATTTCAGCGCATCGGATGGCACCACTGTCTGCCGCGTAAGCAAATGTGCCAGGCTCACGCGGCAATGTAGCTTGTTTTTCTATTGCGGTTGCGATGGATCATCCAGGATTGTTGACTTCTCATAACCACATGCTAGCACGCAAGATTTATAAGTGTCAATAGACATTGTCTCGTCTCCGGGCTTACCGGCGTGTTTCTGAAAGACTTCCTGATTCATCGCTTACTTGCTGTCTCAGCCTCGCAGCCATTGAGTATGCACCTGCTGTTTGTCTAATCCACTGGCCGTGATAATCTGGACATCACCTGGCACAAGATCGAGCATATTATCGCTCCAGTGTACCTGCCCATCGGCTGTGAGCCAGACACCTTTTGCTGGACGCTTTGCGCTCACATATAAAAGATTATCTCCCCCACTGGTTACTTGTACTTCTGGTTCAGGCAAGCTCAGATACTTGAATGGTTCGGGCCAGAGTGTCGCACGTGACACGACTACATCACCTTGCCAGAGCGTCGCGCTCAACACATGCTGCTTATCCGGCTGCAAGCTCATTGCTCCGAGTTCAGTGGCTTGTAGAGCTGTAAGGACGATTTCCAGGCGTTTCTCCGCTACCAGTTCTCCCGCCTGCGTCCAGGTCTGCAACTCCAGCGCCACCTCTACCGGTACAGTTGTCCCATTCACAGCCCAGTAATCAGCAGTATCACCCGGAGGACGTCGCGCCAGTCCTACGACGACGGGACTGAGTTCCCGCCGCAATGTATAGTAAGCAGGTTTTGGTCGCAGCGCGTAATCAACAACCGCCCAACTGGTGACTGGCCAGCAATCATTGAGCTGCCAGACAAGCGCTCCGGCTGTCGCATAGCGTCCAGGTCCTCGCCAGAGACGACGCCAACCACGTATAGCCGTGGCGAGCGCCTCCGATTGCAAAAACTGTGTCGCGTAGACATATGCATCCAGTTCTGTCGGGATACGCACGTTTTCTACCAGATAAGAAACGATACGCCTGGCTCCATACTCGGCTTTATTGTGGTGGTCCAATGTCCGACTTTGTGGGTAGCGCTCTTCACTTGTAGTAAATGATGCAATCGTTTTCATATCAGGCAGAGATTGCATACCAAACTCGCTGACAAAACGCCCCGCGAGACGCGGATATTCCTGATAGGGTAGCATTGCTCCATGCCAGACCTCCCAGCAATGGATATCTCCCTGTGTCCGGTCCTGTGCATTCCTTCCAGCATAAGGACTCCCCGGCCAATAGGGTCGTGTCGGATCAAGGCGCGCACAAATCTCTGGTAAGAGCTGTTCGTAGATCATCTGAGCCGGAAATGCTGACTGCGCAGTCTCTTCCGTCAGTGCGGCGGGATACAAACCACGAGAAGCCGCGACGAGATAATCCTCATTATTGCCACACCATAACACCAGGCAGGGATGATGACGCAGGCGGCGTAGGGTTGCCTCAGCCTCTACACGAACACTGTCCAGGAACCAGTCAGGGGTAGCATAAAGACCACAGGCAAACAGAAAGTCTTGCCAGACCAGAATGCCAAGCTCATCACACAGATCATAGAACACATCATACTCATAAATACCCCCACCCCATACGCGCAGCATGAGCATGTGCGCATCCGCTGCCAGTTGCAGCCACGCGCGATAGCGTTCTGGCGTGATAGACGGGAGAAAAGAATCGGCAGGAATCCAGTTGGCTCCGCCACAAAAGATCGGCGTATTATTGACTTCGAAAAGAAAGCTTGTCCCAGGTTCGTCAGTAAGTGGCTCCTGAATCAAGCGCAGACGACGGAGTCCGAGTTGTAAGACGCGTCTATCCCATTCCTCTTGCCCACGTCTGAGCACAACGACAACCTGGTAACGCGACTGATCCCCGTAGCCACGCGGCCACCAGAGCTGTGGCGCGATAAGCGCAAACTCGTGCTGGACATGCATGGCTGTCACCGGTAGCGTCACATCCTCAAGACATTCCCCAGTGGGCGCGTAGAGAGCAATAGAAGCCGTAAGATCGGCTGGCAGCACATCTTGAGCGCCTGCCAGGACCAGATGAACCGGTAGCGTTGCATGCTGCAGGTCGGCGGCCACTGTTTCCGCACAATGCAATTCCTCAATACGTAACGTATAGCTTTCCAGGCGTATCTCACGCCAGGGACCACTCGTAAGCAGCGTCGGACCCCAATCCCAGCCATAATGATACTGCGCCTTGCGTACATAGACACGACTCGTATCGCCATTCCAGACCGGACACACGCCGTATTGTGTCTCTCGCTCTCGACCTTTGCGCAACGGTGACTCGAAGAGCAACAAGAGCGTGTTCTGCCCAGCTCTGAGGGACGCTTTCACATCCACACGCAGCGGGATAAACATGTTGTCATTCGCGAAGATCTGCACACCATTCAACCAGCCAGTCACAAATGTATCCAGCCCTTCACAGCAGAGATCAATGGCCGACGCGCTAGCATATGTCGCAGGAGCATCAAAGATACAACGATAGAGCCAATCAGACTCGCCAACCCATTGCACATCCTGCTCACGCAAACCAACAAATGGATCTGGCATGCGCCCCGCAGCCAGCAGGTCTTGCTGCACCGTACCGGGTACAGTGGCAGCAAGCCAGCCTTCATCCAGGTGAGCATTCTCCTCAAGGCTCAAGGCAGCTGCGTACAATTTCACGTGCCAATCCTGCGTTAGCGGTAAAGACGTTCTCAAACAAACATATCCCTTCTTCAACAAAAGACGATTGCTATGTCTATCGTACCATTTTCACCTCTTTGGTGAACGAAAAAAGCGCATATTCTCCACCGCTGATAAAAAAAGCGCTGCCAGGTACTTCTGGCACAACGGCGATGAGTACTATTGACGCAGAGTTGCATAGAACGATACACTAAAATAAAGAGGCTCGTTCTGCAAATAGCATGCATGCTCTATTAGTCTGAATCAGTCTAACAATTGACAGCAGGTGCTTCATAGATGTATATGTAAAGAAGAGCATCTTGGAAGAACGGGCTTTTCTCTTATTCCAGGCTGACTTTAAGCACACTCTCAGGCAGGTACATGGCGCTCGTTCTTCGCTGTTCTATACATTTGTAGTGTCAGGAACCCAATCGCCTGAAAGGCGACGGGCTTGCAGAGACAGGCCCATCCCTGACCAGACTCAGCTAGCTTGCTAGCTCCGTTCCGAGCGAAATTAGGTATATGGATAATATAGCAAGCCTAATGCTGGTACTAACATGTTGAGGATCTATGTCACACAACCCAAAACAGGTACGCGTACTCACTAGCGATGATGTGCATAACATAGAACGCCTACTCCACAGCTCCGAATACATCTACCAGCGCTTTACGCTGGCAGAACTGCCACTCCTGCTTAAACGCTACCCGGCTGTTGGCGCATTCCACGAGACTTCGCTGTATGGCTTTCTGCTCTCGCAGACCGTCAATCCTCCCTCGGCCTGGATCGGCGGATTTGGGGTGAGTTGGACAGAAAGTAAAGCATATAGCAGCATTCTCTTTGAGCTGCTCGATCAATTAACAGCTCAATTGGTCTCGCGTGGAGTACACTATCTGCACTATTCAGGCAATGACACCGAACGAGATTGGCTGCGCACAATCCTGCTGACCCGTGGCTTTATTCCTTATCGGCATCTCTACTCCTACGATAAATTCGATAACAGCATCCCCACACAAGGCAACCAACAAGTTGTATTACGCCCGGTCTCTCTTAGTGAGAAGCAGAACGAAGCGAGCGATATGGCAGCACTCCTGGCTATCGAAGAAGCCTGCTTCGAAGATCTCTGGCGCTACGATAGCAGGGCCTTCGCCGATATCGCACTGACCCATCCCTATTTTGTCGTCGCAGAGTTGGACGGGCAAGTAGTAGGCTACCAGTTCAATGCCCTGGACGACGAATTTGGCTACCTCGTACGTATCGCCGTGCATCCCTCAGTGGCCGGACGCGCTATAGGCGCTCGCCTGATGGCGGAAGCGATCCGCTTTTTTCAACAGGCTCATGTCACCTGCATCATGCTGAACACCCAGGAAGATAATTACCACGCGCATCATCTTTATGAGCACTTTGGCTTCGTACGTATCAAGCAGATGGGCTTTGTCTTACGCAAACCTCTCTAACCATCCACCTGGTTGATCACACCTTCCCCGGTGGTGGCGATCAGCAAAACCGAGAGCCATACGTCTCGGCGCTCATCAGCGGCATGCGTTGCTTCATGCAAAAACGCGCCTGGCGCGTTAGCTAGCTACATTGTTTTCCAGGTACTTCTACGTTATAGTACCCCTATAGTACAAACGGTCAAGGATGATCTTGGTATACCCGTTTTGTATGAGGTGTGTACTTTATCCTCTTCACCGCGTTTTTTACAACGCTGCTGTTCTTTCTTAACGGATCAAAGTTAAGAAATTCGCACCTGGAGGAACACCTATGGTACAAGGAAAAGTATCGTATTTGCTACGCATGGTCGCGCTTGTCGGACTCGCATTCTCCCTGTTCTTACTATTCGTCCCTCCCACAGTTGCTTCCGCCCAATCGACGCTGATAGGGCCAAAGTCCATTTACCTGGCGCTCGGCGATTCGCTCGCCTACGGGTACCAGCCAAATCTGGATTTTGACCATGGCTACACAGACGACTTTTACAGCAACCTTAAAAGTCATGGGACCCAAACCTACATCAATATGGCTTGCTCCGGCGAAACCACCACATCGATGATCGATGGTCTGTGTCCATTGGCGATTCTGCGCAAGTATCCTTACATCGGCTCGCAGTTATTAGCTGCGGTTGCCTATTTGCGTGCACATCCTGGTGAGGTCAGCCCGGTCACGCTGGATATCGGTGCCAATGATATCGACCTGGATATCAATTACTCGACCTGCGCGATCAGTTCCACGTTCACCAGTGACCTGGCAACGATGGACTACAACCTGACGCATATCATTTTACCGCAACTGACCGCAGCTATGACTGTTGACGGTCACATGACCGGTGATGTGCTCATGATGAACTACTACAATCCGTTTATCAACCACTGCCCCAATACGCTCTCATTCGGCGAGACGCTCAACGAGCATCTGGCCGCCGATGCCAGCGGCTATGCGACCCTGGTTGATGTTTTTGACGCCTTCGGTGGCACCACGGTACCCAATCCGAACATCTGCACCTACACCTGGATGTGCTCGGACTATCCCTATCTCCTGGGAATCCACGCTACTGATACCGGCTACCAGGTCATAGCCAATGCTTTCGAGCAGACGGCTGGCTATTAGGCGTTCGCGTCTATCATCTTCATTGATACATAAAGCAAGAGTGCATCCCGACTCTCTGACAAGCAAGTACACACCTATTTTTATCGGGGATCGCACTCTTGCTGTGTCACAGGAGATTGAGCAGCATTTGCCGAGGGGATTTGTACCTATCTATTTTCCTGGTTCACGCGGGGATGTACTCCACAATAATATCCGCATAGTCATCTGCGACAAAAATACGTCCCTGTGCGTCGATGAGCAAACCCTGCGGTTCGATATAGCCCTTGCTCGCCAGAGTTTCGCGCTTCCCACTCGCGAGATGCATACGAATTAAGGCATGGATGGCCGGGGCAAGATCGATGACTAACATGTTGCCGTACGCGTCAATCACGACATCGTCAGGCATGCCAAAGCCGCCGATGCGCTGCGTTGCACCAGCAGGCGTAATGCGCCAGACAGCCCCTCCACACTCGTCTGCAACATAAATGTTGCCCTGAGCATCGCTGGTCGCCCCTACCGGGCGTGAGATACCCTTTGCTAAGAGTGTGAACGTCTTGCCATCCGTGCTCATACTATATACTGCTCCGGTGGGACTATCAGGAATAATCAAGGTATTTGTCACCTGGTCAAAACCAATACCATCTACGCCATCCTTACATGTGGCACTGCTCGGCGTACCCGGCAAGGTACGTAGTACAATGGGAGATGTCGCACCTGGTTTAAGCGCGAGAATACGCTGTGTATCCTGCTCAGCAATAATCAAGGTGCCATCTTGCAATTCCACCAGACCTTCTGGCGCCGCCAGGCCATGTAATAGCACCGTCACAGTACCATTTGCATTCAGACGATTCACGGTCCCATTATGAGGATTGCTGAATAGTATGTTACCCTGTCGATCAAAAGCCAGGTCATCGGGTCGGTCTGCACCTTGCAACAAGATATGGGCTGTATATTTCTGGGGCGCGCTAGCTACTTTGACTGGAGACGCGGTTGGCGTGGGCTGGCTGGTCGGCGTGGGAGTAGGAGTGTGTACCACGGGGTGGGATGTAGGAGGTGATGAGGAAGCGCAAGCTCCGATCAGCAAACAGGCAAAGATAAGCAACAGGCCCTTTATACTAAGAAGGGGATTACGCATAAAAACATCCATCTCTCGTATTGTGTCTTCTTTATGGTCCATTCACAGGTAATACGTTGTTCGCGCTAAGCTTTGCCACGGGCATTTCCAAAGACTCCGTTATCCAGAACTTAGACAACTATGGACAAGCCATATCCGCTGTCTGGTTCCTGCTTCGGCGAGGGGAGTTTCACTTGCTGTTTCCAGCAAGCCAGCGCTCCCCTCTCCACAGGCTTCAAATCCCCTATCGCGTTGAGAATGGCACACCTGGTTGCAATGAAAAGTATGTAGCCGGAGCTTGCTATTACTGTGACATCTCCCCTTGTTGATCACGGGCAATGGCTCGATATTCTCTTCAATCAGGATGGAGACAAAGTAGCGGTTGGCGCAATCCTTGCTGATGGTGATCGAGCTGGCGTTGACCTCTTTGGGCAGACCTCGGTGCCACTGGATATCCAGAGCGGCATCCATCTTGGCAAGGGTGAGCGTGTGTCCCTCCAAGGTGAAAGCATTCGCGGCATAGGTGGCCGATTGGCGGTTCTGTTTGCACTTGAAACGGGGATACTTCGCGTGTCCAGCAAAGAAGTTCTTGAAGGCTTGGTCCAGATGGCGAAGTGCTTGCTGAATGGGCACGCTGGAGACCTCTGCCAGCCAGGGACATGCTTTCTTGAGATTGGGCAGCATGGCAGAGAGGTCATCATAGGAAAGCTTCTCGCCACGTTCTTGGTAGGCAGTTCGAGCGGGTCGCAAGACCCCAATTGTACACAAAGCGGCAACATCCGAACGTTTGCGCAAGAAGACGCTTCTGCTCGTTCGTTGGAGAGAACCTGTACTTGTAGGCCCGCTTCGTCATCTCTTCTCCTGTGTGTATTCCTGGATAGAAAGAATGTACTACAAAATGGACGGAAAGTCAAGAGGGAAGCTGGTTTACACCACCTCAAAAGATGAGATTACCCATCCCATCCTATCGCGCCACTAAAAGGAACGCCCTTGTATCCCCATGGCTGAAGACCTGATTCTGACCTACATCTTTTTGGAGAGGCTTGATACGCCGATCTCCGTAGATGAGTTCTTGAAACGGTCAACGATGGCATCAAGCTTCCGAGGCCATTTCACAACATCGATTTGTAAAATGTGGGTCAGAATCAGGGCTGAAGGCCAGAGGTTTTACGGGCCGCCAGGATAACATAAGCGTCTTAATCTCGCCAAGAAGAGTATTAACACAGATTTTACTCCCAGTTTTGGACTGATAACCGATTTTTGTTGACTTTTGGGAGCGGTTCCATATATATACTATATGCAAGTGGTGTCATAGAGAACGCCGGACGAGTCGACGCTTTCTCGCACCAGGGAAAATGGCCCGCTGCTACCTCCAGGATGGAATTCGCACATAACACGTTCAGCTTGTTTTGTACATCAGAGTCGATGAAAGGAATCACACCATGATCCCTCGCCTATCTCGTCGCACATTGCTCAGACAGACACGCAATCTGTCGCTTGCCCTACCCTTCAGCGCAACACTTTTTGCCGAGAAAACAGCCCTGGCCGCCTCTAGCGCGTCAACCGCTGCCCAGGCGTACAACTGGCAAAGTGTCATCACGGGCGGCGGCGGTGGCTTTATCGTCAACATCATCTTCAATCAGAAGCAAAAGGATCTGATCTACGCGCAGACCGATATTGGCGGTGCCTATCGCTGGAACCCCAAAAACAGTACCTGGACACAACTGCTCAACTGGGTCAGTCCGGCACAATGGAATATGACCGGCGTTGAGAGCCTGGCTACCGATCCGGTCGACCCCAACCGCCTGTACATCGCCGCCGGGACATACACGAACTCGTGGTCAACGATGAACGGCGTCATCCTGCGCTCAACCGACCAGGGCTGTACGTTTCAACAGACCGCCATGCCCTTCAAAATGGGCGGCAATATGCCGGGACGCGGCATGAGCGAGCGGTTAGCGGTTGATCCCAACGACAACGCCATTCTCTACTTTGGCGCGCGCAGCGGAAACGGCTTATGGAGAAGTACTGACTATGGCGTCACCTGGAGCAAGGTGAGCAACTTCCCGGATAGCGGCCCCTTCGTCGAGGTGGCGGGCTCAACAATCTTGATTCATTAAATCAAGATTGACAGTACATCCGCTTTCATGTTACAACGTTGATAACGAATTGAAAAGAAGGCAACAAGCGATGGGCCATGAAACATGGTCACACCAGCAACCTGTCTGGCTGGTGTGGAACTGTCGAGGGTGACGACTTGAATGCCGAAGGCCAGGTAAGAGTCCTTTGATTCGTTAGCTCGATAGAAAGCAAATGCTGGCTGTCCATTGGCAATAGTTGGATACAGACGCCACAGACCATGCGCCCCAAATCGAAATGGGTAAGCGGTGAGAATAGCGCGGATGGCATCGCGTCCGCAATACCATGAGGGGAAAGGTGGCATAGAGAACGTTGCCTCTTCTTTTAGCAGTGCTACGAGTCCCGCGACATCATCGGTTTCCCAGGCCCGCACATAGCGAGAGAGCAACTTGTTCGTTTCCACATCAGTACGACTCACCTGCACCTTCTCACGCTCATTCGGATCATAGTGCTTCTCAAGCGTGACACGGGCGCGGTGCAAGGCACTATTCACCGCTGAGACCGCGATCTCAAGCAGGTGTGCAACCTCGCTCGCGCGCCAGTCCAGTACATCGGAGAGGATCAAAATCGCCCGTTGGCGGGGCGGGAGCAACTGGAGAGCGGTGAGGAAGGCCAGCGAGATGCTTTCCAATCGCGTATAGCGTGCTTCTGGATTCTCCGTTGCCTCAGCCAACCAACTGTCAGGGAAAGGCTCAAGCCGAGGGATGGAGCCAGGCTGGCAAGTAAAGAGGAGAGGGCAGCGAGAGCGAAGAAACGTAGGGGCGAGCCAGAGCCATTTTCCTGGCTCGACCTCTGTGCAAGTTGAATATCGGTTCCCGCTACAGCCTAAGCGAAGAACCTAACGCTGGTCCCGAGCCGTTATACTTATGATTTAACGGATATGTCTGGAATGTTGCTACGTCGGCTTCACCGTCACGACGACCGGGCTACTCTGACCAGCGACGTTGACTGCCGCAACCTGCAATGTATAGCTATCTCTACTTGTCAGACCTTCCAGCACGCCATAATAGGTATGGGTCCCGGACAATGTAAGGATGGCCTGCCCCGTGACGGTAATGGTAGCACCACCTACGACGCTGATGGTGTAGGCAATAATCGGGCTGCCACCATCCGTTGTTGGTATTCTGATGATCTGCTCACCGTTTGCCAGAGAGCTGCCGGTCAGACCGTTACTATAGATGGCCCCACCATCTGCCAGGACCTGCATCTGGTCGAAGATCAGGTTATCGGCCAGCACATTGTCCTGCGAGGGATTCGTCTGCGCGGCAGGAGAAATAAGGGGGTTTCATAGCACCTCACAAATTCTCCCATTTCATTTTCACGCTAAACTGCAAGAAAGGACAGAAAGCCATGACACAAGTATACATACTGGTATGCGTTCAAGACACCTCTAAAGAAAAGAGCCAGGGGGCATTTCTCATTGCCAAAAAACGAGAAAGGAGTTACTTCTTTTCGAGCAATGGAGGTTCAGTTGGATACTTTATAATGAATTGGGGTTAGCATTGGGGCGTTAGTGATACAGACAATACCATAAGTCACCAGTAAAGAGTTGCCCATGGCTGCTTTGGATTATAGGTATGTCCTATTCCAACTTTCCATTCCAGCCACGGGCAACTTCTTTACTTCAAGGCCAGACAATCACTTACAAAGTATATGCCGAGGAAAAAAGCGCGATACACGTTCTCAATCTAGTGAGCCTTCCCTTGTCACATAGACAGCCCTTGCGTCTGAACAGCCCACGTGATAGCTTGATTATATGAAAAACTATGGCAGAGAAAGGATGCATACATGAAATCAGCTTTGATTGTCTGGGGCGGCTGGGCAGGTCACGAGCCAGAGAAAGGTGCCGCACTCTTCGCGCCTTTTTTACAGGCGCAGGGCTACGCAGTAGAGATCGCCACAACCCTGGACGCTTACCTGGATGAGGCCAGAATGCAGGCCCTCGATTTAATTGTGCCCATCTGGACGATGAGCACGCTGAGCGCCGAGCAAGAGAAAGGTCTGCTCACTGCCGTGAGCAACGGCGTAGGCATCGCTGGCTGGCATGGCTGTATGGCTGACTCGTTTCGCAACAATACCGAGTATCAATTCATGGTTGGCGGCCAGTGGGTCGCTCATCCCGGCAATATCATCGACTATATCGTCAATATCGTCAAACACGATGACCCCATCACTGAAGGCATCGCCGATTTCCATATGCATTCTGAGCAATACTACATGCACGTTGATCCGTTGAATGAAGTGCTGGCAGCTACAACGTTTAGCGGCGCATATGCCCCCTGGATTGCCGGCGCGGTGATGCCGGTTATCTGGAAAAAGCGTTGGGGCCAGGGTCGCGTATTCTATTCCTCGTTAGGACACGTCAGGAGTGACTTTGACGTCCCTGAGGTGCTAGAAATTATGCAACGCGGCATGTTGTGGGCGAGCAAAAGTTAAGGTCGACATTGGTTAGAGCAGGGATGTAATGTCACTACGCGCGGCGAGACGGCGTATTTGCTGCTGCTGCGTGCACAAAAGATCTCCAAGGATGGCAATTCCCTGCTCAATGCTGGCTGGCGCGTGAGCACCAAAGCTCAGGCGCATATAGCTACGCAACTGTGGCTGAGCAAAGAAGGCCGCACCCGGAGCAATGCCCACACCGTGTTCGATGGCCTGAAGATAGAAATCACGTTCGTTGATCTGCGGCGGTAGCGTGACCCAGATATTAAAGCCACCGATAGGGAGGGTCCATGTGCACGTGGGCAAGTGGCACTGGGGCGCGTTCGAGCATGGCATCCCTCCGCGCACGATACAGCGGCCAGATACGCTGCAAGTGAGCACTGAGCGGATGGCGGTAAAGGTAATCAGCCAGCGCATACTGAAGCAAGGGAGAACAAAAGAGATCGCTAGCACGCTTGACAGCTAGCAAGGCCGAGAGATGCTCCTCCGGGCAAACAATCATCCCCAGGCGGACACCAGGCAGCAACATCTTAGAGAAACTGCTGGCGTAAATAACGCGCCCCTCATTATCCGCCGCCTTGAGCGCTGGAATAGCAGGCGCATCATAAGCCAGCATACCCGCGACATCATCTTCAAAGATCAAGAAGTCATAGACGTGAGCAAGACGTAGTAAAGCCTGCCTGCGCTCGGGTGGCAGGCAAAGTCCTGTAGGATTGTGAACAGTCGGGATGAGATAGAGCAGGCGCGGATGATAGCGTTTGCAGGCAGCCTCCAGGGCGTCCAGTCGGACACCATAGGCATCGCCAGGAATACCGACGATACGCTGTCCGCGCTGCGCGGCCAGTTCAAGTGTACCCACATAGGTGGGTTCTTCCACAAGCAGGACACTTTCGGGTAAGGTAAAGGCGCGCAACGCCAGGTCGATAGCCTGCTGTGCACCTGAGGTAATCAGCACAAGATCGGGAGCAGTGGCGATGCCACGATCCAGCAATATCTGTACAACCTGTTCGCGCAATGCAAGCTCGCCCTGCGTTGAACTATAGCTAAGAGCGACGGGATCGTCCAGCGCACAACGTAACGAGCGACTCAATTCCTGTGTAGGATACGTCGAGGGTTCAGGAATGGCCTGAGCAAAGGAAAGCAAGCCGGGATGCGCGGTCATACGCATCATATCGGCAAAAATTCCCTGACTTAACCAGGATGGCGGCGCTAGCCCTGGCGCATCCAGCGCTCCATCAAGAGCAATGGGAAAAGGCGCATGGGCAGCCACAAAAGTGCCACGTCCAACAACCGCCTCCACCAGCCCTTCGGCCTGTAACTCCGCATAGGCGCTGTGCACCGTCAAACGCGTCAGACTATATTGATGAGCCAGCTCACGTACCGTTGGTAAACGACTACCAACCGGGAGGGCACCAGTACGAATATAGGTGCGAATCTGGTTGACAATTTGACGATAAAGAGGCAAATCGCTCTCGCGCTGAACTGAAAGCTTCATTTTTATTCCCTTATATGCAAGCAGAATTGCTGTACATCTTTCTCACTCACTGTAGAAGATTTATTGCTGATTGTCCAGAGCCAATCTTGCATTGTAGACAGAGACAATCAATGATAACCACATGGAGCAAGGTACCAGGCACATTGTCCCCTGTGATGAACGCAAATTGTCCATAGACAATGAGCAGAGAAGCTTTTACAGTAAAGGTAGCGACACAATCAAGAGATGAGAAGGAGACGAGCAAAAGATGACTATCGTATGGGAACACCGCTTCGCCCAGCGGGTACAGCAGATGAAAAGTTCAACGATACGGGAACTGCTCAAGATTACAGAGCAGCCAGAAATGATATCGTTTGCCGGTGGGCTGCCAGCTCCAGAGCTATTTCCGGTCGAGCAAGTGAAGGCTGCAACTTGTAAGGTGCTGGAAGAACAGGGAGCGCAGGCATTACAATATGGCGCGACAGAGGGCTATCGGCCGCTGCGCGCATGGATTGCCCGGCGCATGTCGCACGGAGCTTTACAGCTCAGCGTTGAGAACGTTTTGATTACGTCCGGTTCACAGCAAGCGCTGGATCTGCTCGGCAAAATTCTGATCGATCCAGGTGATCGCCTTGTCGTCGAAGCGCCAACATACATGGGCGCATTGCAGGCGTGGAGTCCTTACGGGGCTACCTATGTGACGGTACCCACCGATGAACATGGTATGAGGACCAATGAACTGGATGGAGCACTTCAGCAAACCCCGAAGTATATCTATGCCTTGCCGAATTTCCAGAATCCGACAGGAGTCACACTGGCGGCAGAGCGACGCCCAGAGTTGCTGAGTAAGGCACGGCAGTACAGTGTACCCATAGTGGAAGATGATCCATACGCTGAGCTGCGCTTTGAGGGGGAACGCTTGCCAACCTTGCTGGCCCTTGAGGCCGAGCAACAGACGGGCATATATCAGGGAAATGTCATCTACCTGGGCACCTTTTCCAAAACTATCGCCCCAGGATTGCGGCTCGGCTGGGTCATCGCTCCAACAGCGGTGATTAGCAAGCTCGTGCAAGCGAAGCAAGGTGCCGATTTACATACGGCATCGTTTACGCAAACAGTCGCCTATGAACTGGCGAAAGATGGCTTTCTGGACGAGCATGTACAGGTCATCCAGCGTGTCTATCGAGAACGCCGCGACGCTATGCTGGCAGCAATGGCAGAGTACTTTCCCACGCACGTGAGTTGGACCCATCCAGAGGGCGGCATGTTCCTGTGGGTGACGCTGCCCGAAGGAAGCGATGCGACTGCGCTTCTGCCAGCAGCCATAGAGCGTCAGGTGGTCTTTGTGCCGGGTGAGTCGTTTTATCCGCACGGCGACATCCACAATACGCTGCGACTAAACTACTCGCATGATGAACCCGAGCGCATTGTCGAAGGTATCAAACGCCTGGCCGGATTATTCGTCACACGTCCCGCCTACGCTCAGCTCCAGGAAGATGCACGTTAGACAACGCATAGACGGACGCGTGAGGCCAGGATGACAAAACCATTGTCACACCGGCCTCATTTTCGCTTCTTGGACTAGTTGGCTTCGGTGTGATGCTGTACACGCCACTCCCAGCCAAGAGCGTCCCCTTCAATAAGATCGTCTTGTCCTAGCCGCTTCAACATATGTTGGATTTCCCAGCGGTGCACAGTGGTATGGGTCAACACATGCAGCAGGGTCCCGCCAAAGGTTTTGGGTGTGGGAGGATTGTCCAGTACATCCATATATGTAGCATCTAAGCGACTTGGAGCTACACCCTATGCGTGGTACTCAGGTAGACGAAAAAGACAGAGTATTTATAAACGACTGTCGGAAAGGCCATAGATTGGTTAACCAGAAAATGCGTTAACACCTTGTTCTTGATCTCAAAATTGGGTATGCTCTGAGCAGAGGTGTCCGGCTGTGGCCAGGAGGAGCTGGTGTGTCTGTGGTATTTCTCCGTAGCCACCTAGATCAGCTTCAGGCTCTTGAGGAGGCAGAGCAGCAGCACCAGCTTGCTTCTTCAGTAGGTGCAGCCGACAAAGCGAAAGATCAGGTGATCGCAGCGTTACGCCGTCGGCTGGATAAGATGAAGCAGCAGAACGCCTCCAAAGATCTGGAACTGCGCGGCAAGCAGCGTGAAATTGATCTGCTGTATGGCAAGCTGGCTGCTGCGAGCCCACTCACTAACGCGGAATTGCGAACCGCCCTTGTTTCTGCTCTGGAGCGGCTCACGCAACAAGAGACGCAGTGAAAAAACCTTGCATTCCTCCCATTGCGCTGGTATTGTCGAAAGAGACGGTTCCCCCCGAAGGGAAGAGAGAGACAGAAAGGAGATGAGATGGCTTCACGCCTGCTTTTTCTCTGTGCGCGTGGATCTGGCCGCGCCCTACTCGCAGCCAGCCTTCTCAAATCGAGAGCGTGGAACGGCTTTGAAATATGGAGTACTCCAACGCAGGATGCTCAGGACCACGCGCTCGTTGAGGCTGTCTTACAAGAGCAAGCAATTGCTCTCCTGGCTCCAGATCGCCTCATCCAGCCAGCGTTTGGTCTGCGGTGGGATGAGGGGGTCATCCTTTGTAGTGGACTCACCAATACCTGACCAATCATTCCTGGTGCCGGTCGGCATCGTCTCTGGTCCATCGAAGATGCTCCAGATCTGGCATTACCACACGACGAACAATTGCTCGCTTATCGCCAGATACGCGATGCGCTCCTGGCGCGGATGACCCTGGAATGGCGTTTCCCTGGGAGGATGTCCCGCAGCACAAGTGAGTCGTTCGTTGAAGCGAAGGACCATCCGTGATGGCATCGTCCTGAAAACAGAGAGACGGGTGTTGCACGATTTTCCCGATGCGGAAGTGGCGACTGAGGGAACGGGTGTTGCCGCTTCTCGGGGCGTTCGGAAGAATGACTCCCCATAAACACCTCATATTTGCAGCAGAAAGGAAAATGAACCCATGTCAGCATCTCAAGAGCGTCAACCCACCCTCAATTCGGTTGCTCCTCGTTTTCTGGTCGGAGATATGGAGCAAGCGCTGGCCTTTTATGGACAACTCGGCTTTGCGACCCCCTACCACGACGAGGGGTTTGCCATTATCGAACGGGATGGCATCGCTTTGCAATTCAATGTCTCCGATCCAACACAAGAACCACCAAAGGAGGGTTGCAGGGTGTGTTATATTGGCGTCACCAATATCGAGGCGTTGTATCAGCAGTATGTGCCAACTGGCGCGCTTCGGTCTCCTATCCAGGTGACATCCTGGGGGACGAAAGGATTTTGGCTCTGCGATCCCTTTCGCAATATCCTGATTTTTGAGGAAAGCATTCCTGAAGAGGAGAGCAACACGGAACAAGGAGCGTGAGCACGCGAACAATGGAAACAGAGCCACAGAGAGAACCGCCGACAGAAATTTCCCTGTCAGGTGGGCGACTGACTCCCGGTATCGTGCGCGTGGGAAACACCGTGCGCAGGCCAGCAAAAGGCAATGCGGCGTTTGTTCATGATCTGCTGCTCTTCTTGGAAGACCAGGGCTTCCCTTTCGCTCCGCGCTTTTTGGGCAGTGGACGAGCAAGGCCGTGACATCCTCAATTACCTCGAAGGCGAGACCTGGCCCGACAGTGGCTCCGGGTTATCCGATGAGTCTGCTGGAGCAAGTAGCCAGAGCCATCCGGCGCTATCATGATGCCACGGCTGGCTCAAGGCTGTCACAGGGCCATGAGATTGTTGCCCATCACGAACTGGGACCACACAACACCATTTTCCAGGAGTGGGCACCTGATTGGCTTCATCGATTGGGATGATGCAGCGCCTGGCACACGGTTGCGTGACCTGGCCAACGCCGTCTACAATTATGTGGATGTGAGTCATTGGGCCAATCAGGCTGCCGACGAGCAAGCTCGACGTATTCGCTTGATGTGCGCGGCGTATGGGTGGGACGATCCCATTGCCATTGTCAATGACTTTGAGGCCGATTTGCAGCAAGCGCTACGCAACCATGAACAGGCTGGCCGCGCAGGTGCGATCAAGATCTTCGCTGAAGAGGTGAACTGGATGCGTCATCGGGCGCAAGATTTACGGTTGGTATTGCAGTAATCCTCCGTTCTTTCTGGTAGAAACAACGATTGGCCCGCATATGAAGCTGGGCCAACCGTTGTTTTCTGAAGGTAACGTTTCGGCGGAGTTATGAGTCAAACGACACCGACCGGAAAGTGTCGGAGCAGGATGTTTAAAAGTCGTTATTTGCCGAAACTGGTAACAGAGATTCGCAACTCCTCGCCGAGTTGGGCTTCTGGAGCGATCTTTCGCAAATCGCCGCCGAAGCCACCTGATCGCGCTGAATTTGGTCGCATATCGGCCCGAAAAAGCGGTATTTGCGTATGAAGTATGCTAAATCTCTTCGCAAATCCCCCCCCTTTTGGACAAAAAACGATTTGCGAAAAAAGAGGAAATCCGGTATACTCACTATCGACATCACAGAAAAACTGACGTATTGAGAGGCTCAAGAAAGGGCTTGTCTCCGAGAAAATGCTCTTGGAGTACTGCTACTTTTTCACACCTGCGGCGGTTGCGATGCCATTGACCCGTTGGAGGGTACTGAAACAGCCTTTGAGCAGTGGCTCAATTCGCTGAAGCGTTGTTGCGATGCCATTGACCCGTTGGAGGGTACTGAAACACCTTTGTCTACGGTGAGTACGTCAGCATCGGCACACGTTGCGATGCCATTGACCCGTTGGAGGGTACTGAAACAAAGCGTCTCTTTGCGCTCCCGTGGCGTCATCCCAAAGTTGCGATGCCATTGACCCGTTGGAGGGTACTGAAACTCGTACGTTCGTCAAGGCAATCCACGAAGCAGAGGAAGGTTGCGATGCCATTGACCCGTTGGAGGGTACTGAAACAGTTGTGGTTGCCGTGGTGATAATCCAGTACGTATTTGGTTGCGATGCCATTGACCCGTTGGAGGGTACTGAAACTCCGATATGAAGTACAATTTTCCCCGACCACCTGTTTTGACAAGGAAAATTTTCCTTACAATCGCTTATAGAGATTAAAAAAAGCCTTTTCTCTTTCTTTGCAGAGGCAAAAAATCTCTTGACTTTCTTCAGAAGATCATGTTACACTACTTCCAACAAAACTTTTCCTTTTCGAAGGAAATTTTTCCTTAGGATAATGGATAAACGATGGATAGAGGACAAGAACAGCACGCTGGCCTTCCTGAAGAAGAACAGCACGCCCCGGTTTCATTGTCGGTCAAGGGCGTGACGCTTCAGGACGTTGCCCAGGCGGCTGGCGTCACCTTAAGTACCGCTTCCAAAGCGATCAATGGGCGTGGCAAGATCAGCCAGGAGACACGCGAACGCGTGCGCGATGAAGCACGCCGCCTGGGATTTCGTTTTCGCAACCTGGAGCAGGATGTACCTTCTGAGCGACGTGCAATGATCGGTGTGCTGACCTCTGATATGTATGGACGTTTTAGCCTGCCCTTGCTGGCAGGCATGGAAGAGGCTTTTGCAGGGCGTGCTATCTCTGCGGTTCTTTGTATTGCATGCGATCAAGCGCAGGAGCAAGCCCATATCCGTATGTTGCTTGAGCGCAATGTAGATGGCATTGTCGTATCGGCTCGCCGCGAGGACCCGCGCCCGCCCATTGATCTGGGGCCAACAACGCTACCCGTCATTTATGCCCATACGCAGGTGACAGATCCAGGAGCGCTCTGTGTCTTGCCAGATGATGCTCAGGGAGCGCGCCTGGCCATTGAGCATCTGATCAGCCTTGGACGGCGTCATTTTGCCCATATTACAGGGCCAGGTTATTTTGATGCTGTGCGTTTACGCGAAGGAGCTATGCGCCAGGTTCTGGCTGAGCACGCCATCCCTTTTTCAGAACAACGCGTGTTGTCGGGTCCCTGGCAAGAAAGTTGGGGCTATACCGCTGCCCAGTACCTGTTACAACAAGATTTTCCCATCGACGCCCTTTTTTGTGGGAGCGATCAGCTTGCACGTGGAGCTATCGAGGCGCTTCATGAACAGCATATCCGTATCCCTGACGACGTGGCGGTCGTCGGCTTCGATAATTGGAATCCCATTGCCAGTGCTACGCGTCCGACACTGACGACTGTTGATATGAATCTCCAGGCGGTTGGTTCTTATGTGGGACAAGCCTTACTTGATCTCCTCGCCGGGAAACTGCTTTCGGGCATGAAGCGCCTGCCATGTCAGCTCATTATCCGAGAATCGAGCGGTGCTTCCGCAGCGAGTGGGCCATCTGATACATAACAGGCTACAGCGAAAGACTTCTGTATTTTTTGCCGTCCAGCCTGAATTTTTTTACCAGGGAGGAGCAAAGAAAGTATTTTCTGGTGACAAATACTGAGCGCAATGTGTATCTCCTTATGCAGTACGGACATCTTCTTGTCGAAAATACTGCACAGGCATTGCCATGGAGAATACCCATCTCCATAGAGACTCTTTATGAGGAATTGAACAAATTGAAGTGTTCTTTGGAAAGAACAGAAAGAGGTGCAGCAATGCAGCAACAACCTCGCTATCTCCTTGCACGCCGTGAGGGAAACCGTCGCCCTTTCTGGCCTATTTTTCAACTTGGTTCATTTGGATGCATCCTGTTGATCGTCCTCGGTATTGTTTCGGCGTGTGGAAGTTCGACAACGGCAGCGTCTTCTTCCAACAGCCCCATCACCATTAGCGAAATGGACTATTGGAGCATCGCGTCGCAAAGCACAATTCTTCAGACGTTATTTGCAAAGTACCATCAACTTCATCCCAACATCACGATTCAGCGCACTGCTGTTCCCTTCGCCAGTCTCTTGCCAAAAGCGGACCAGGAAGCTGCATCTCACACGCTGCCCAATATCCTCGTCCTGGATAATCCCGATGTCGCGGCATTTGCTGCGACGGGGGCCCTGACCCAGCTCGATTCTTTTATGAAGGGGAACTATAGTCCTTCAGAGTTTTACGCGGGACCGGCCTCAACGATGACTTACCAGAACAAGACCTATTCCTTCCCTGTTGGCAGTAATGATCTTGCTCTGTTCTACAACATGCACACGCTCAAAGCCGCTGGTATTACACCCCCCACCACGTGGAGTGAGTTAATTGCGGACGCGAAGGCGCTGACCCATGGGAACACCTATGGATTTGCTTTTTCTGCTCCGGCAGACGAACAGGCCACGTTCCAGTTTGAACCCTACCTCTGGGCCAATCAAGGGGATCTTGCTCACGTCGACTCCGCGCAAGGGGTTGCAGCATTGCAGGTTTTAACCACAATGGTACAAAATGGCTCTGCTTCCAAGGGAGCACTCAATTGGGGCCAGCCTGATGTGGCCACGCAATTTGGGGAAGGGCATGCGGCGATCATGGAAAATGGCCCGTGGGAATTGCCGGTGCTAGAACAGCAGTACAACATGAAGTTCGGCACGGACTTTGGTGTGGTGCCCTTGCCCGTTCCGCAGACAGGCATCGCACCCGTCAGCCCGCTGGGTGGCGAAGAATGGACCATTCCGGTGAGCAGCAACAGCGCGGCAGTGCAAGCTTCCTGGAATCTCCTCAACTGGCTGCAACAGCCAGCACAGTTGCAGCAATTAGACCAGGCATTCGGCTATATTCCAGCCATTAAAAGCGCGGCAGCACCCTTACTGCAAAGTCAACCGGACCTGCAGGTCTTTGCCAGTGAACTGGATACGGCGCGCGCACGTACCGCACAACTGGGAGCAAACTATCCCAAGGTGTCACAGACCATCTGGACGGCTGAGCAATCTGCGCTCACCGGGAGCCAATCGCCGCAAGCTGCGCTCACGCAGGCGCAACAGCAGATCACGAGCATCCTTCAATAGTTAAGCCAATCTGAAGGTAAAACGTTTGATGGATGATGTGAAGAGCATCAGGTGTCTCTTGATCTTCTTCACACTCCATCGAACGTCCCGGTTGCCTTCAGCGAGAAAGGTAGTAGTCTTGTGTCTGTTAAAACGTGGGTATCTCCCAGTGAACGGAGATTGAAGAAGGCAACGGATACCATTACCCGACTGGATCGACGCTGGCAGAAGCAGTGGATACATTGGACGTTCCTGCTGCCCTTGTTCCTGTATGTGGCGATCTTTTATGGCTATCCTCTGATCTATAGCCTCCAGATTAGCCTGGAGCAGTTTGACTTGCAAGCGGAGATCACCGGAAAGGCCCCTTTTATTGGCCTGGCCAATTATGTTGCGGTCATGAGCAGTTCTACGTTTCTCAGCGCAGCTCTTCATACACTGCTCTTCACCGTGCTCTCTCTTGTTCCACAGTTTCTGCTCGGTATGTGCCTGGCGCTCTTCTTTTATCGTCATTTCCCCTTGAGCAGGTTCTTGCGTGCTCTTTTTTTGTTACCCTGGCTGCTGCCTCTCATTGTATCGGGAACAATCTGGAAGTGGCTGTTCAATGAAACCAACGGGCTAATTGATCAGGTGCTAGCTGGTCTGCACCTCCTGCCAGCTCATTTTGGCTGGTTAACCACACCTGGTTGGGCGCTGGCCTCTCTGATCATCGCCAATATCTGGCTGGGCATTCCTTTTAATATGGTCATTCTCTATAGTGGTCTTCAGGGCATTCCCCAGGAATTTTACGAGGCCGCGACCATTGACGGCTGCAACGGCTGGCAACGTTTTCGCTATATTACTTTGCCTATGCTCGAATCCGTGATTGGTATTGTCCTCTTGCTAGGTTTTATTTACACACTGAAAGTATTCGATCTCATTTATGTGATCACGCAGGGTGGGCCTGCCAATGATACCCAGACGTTTGCCACCTGGTCTTACACGCTTTCCTTTGGGCAACAGGCGTTTGGTCAGGGAGCAGCACAGGCGAATCTCATTCTTGTGATCTCGCTGCTGCTAGCTGTGGTCTATCTCTGGTGGTCTCGACGCAGCACAGCATGGATCTAATACCCATAGGCATTCAGAAACGCAACTCTCGTTGCTAGAAATATGCTACCGCATATTTCTCATCTGAATGTAAGGCAATATAATCTCTCGCTTGAAAGGAAATCGCTGCATGCATCAGTCACGTTCATGGTTCTGGCAATGGGGCTCCACGCTTGTCGGTCTGCTATTCACTGCCCTGATGCTTTTTCCGCTCTATTGGATGGTGATCAACTCGTTTGAAACGACTCAGGAGATTTTTCGTATCCCGGTCTCCCTGATCCCCAGCCAAATCACGCTGGCTGCCTATGTCGATGTCTGGCAAACGCAGATCCCGCACCTGGGAACCAGCTTACTGATCGCGATAGGAACCGCGCTGTTTTCGATCCTCATTGCGACACCTGCCGCCTATGCTCTGGCCTATTTCCATCTACGTGTGACGTTGGGGATTGTGTTCATTCTCTTGCTCACCCAGATGATTCCCACTGTTACACTGACAATACCGATGTTTTTGATCTTTAATCAGTTTGGTCTGCTCAATAGCTATCTGGGGTTGATCCTGGCTGACAGCACCTATGCAGTCCCATTTGCGGTTTTAATTCTGCGCTCCTTCTTTCTGATGATTCCCCAAGAACTTGCTCAGGCAGCGTTTGTCGACGGAACGGGCGAATGGGGCGCATTCTTGTGGATCATCATACCTATCGCGGTCCCAGGGATCATCACTGCGGGGTTGTTTGCGTTTCTCTTCGCCTGGGGCGACTTTATCTACGCATTAACGCTCTCAACCAACAATAGCATTGAACCAGTCTCACTGAGCATTTTTACCTATCTTGGTCAGTTCAGTGATCACTGGAATAGCGCGATGGCTGTCGCTACCCTAGCCTCCATTCCGGCTGCCATTCTGCTGGTGCTCTTCCAACGCTATATCACTGCCGGGCTGACTGCTGGAGCCATAAAAGGGTGAGGAGAGGCCCTGGAGAGCCAGGAGCAGCGGTTATCCGGCGCAGGTCAGGTTTTCAAGTGTGCTCAAGAACTGTCAATAGGGAAACTAGCCCATCGGGCGGCTGTTTCCCAGGAAAGGATTACGCATGACCCTCTTTTTATCATCGTCCCAGATGCAAGGGAATCCTGCTGGCTCATTGCGTTCATCATCTGTTCCACACACCGCAACGATTTTCCAGGATACATTCTGGGCACCTCGCTTGCGCACGTTACGTGAGCGAACCTTACCAGCAATCTACCAGCAGATGCGCCAGGATGGACATTTTACGGCGTTTCGCGAGAGCTGGCACGCCGGGATGCGCCCCATCCCGTATGTGTTCTGGGAATCTGATATTGCCAAGTGGATCGAGGCAGCGAGTTATAGTCTGGCAACTCATCCAGACCCTGACCTGGAGATGCTGGTTGACGAGGCAATTGCCTTCTTGCTAACCTTGCAACAGCCGGATGGCTATCTCAATCTCTGGTTTACCCAGGTAGAGCCGGAACGACGCTGGACAAATCTGCGCGACTATCATGAACTCTATTGCGCGGGACATCTGATCGAGGCCGCAGTCGCCCATTTTCAGGCCACCGGCAAGCGCATTCTGCTGGATGCCGCGTGCCGCTATGCCGATGCCATCGATGCAACATTTGGACCGGAGGAGGGCAAGCGTCGCGGCTATTGCGGTCACGAAGAGATCGAACTGGCGTTAATTAAGCTCTCCCATGCGACAGGGGAAGAGCGCTATCTGCATTTGAGCCACTATTTTATCGAAGAGCGGGGGCGGCAGCCTGCGTACTTTGATCTTGAGGCCCAAGCTCGCGGAGAGACGCCCGCTGACTATGAGATGGCTACCTATGAGTATAACCAGTCGCATGTGCCAGTACGAGAGCAGCAGGAGATTGTTGGGCATGCGGTACGCGCGATGTACCTGTTCAGTGCTGTTGCTGATCTGGCCCATGAACTGCAAGATGAAGACTATCAGGAGATCTGCGAGCACATCTGGAAGCATCTGTGCGCAAAACGCTTGTATATCACTGGTGGTCTGGGTTCCTCCGAGGGCAATGAAGGATTTACCGCGGATTATGATTTGCCCAACTCTGCCGCCTACGCGGAAACATGCGCAGCGATCGGTCTGGTCATGTGGAGCCAGCGCCTGCTCCAACTGGACGCCGATCATCGCTATGCTGATGTACTGGAGCAGGCGCTCTACAATGGGATACTAAGCGGCCTCTCCCTGGATGGCACCTCTTTCTTTTATGTTAATCCCCTGGAGAGTGATGGCACGCATCATCGTCAGCCCTGGTTTAAGTGTGCCTGTTGCCCTCCCAATATCGCGCGCTTGCTGCTCTCACTGGGAAGCTACCTCTATACCGTCACCGAAACGGATATTCTTGTCCATCTCTATGCCCAATGTACCACGACGTTTGCTGTTGGCGGACATCAGATCACTTTACATCAGCACACAAATTATCCCTGGGATGGTACGGTGCGTCTGCAGATCGAGAGTGATGAACCGCTCGAACTCGGCCTGTATTTGCGTATTCCAGGCTGGTGTCAGCAGGCACGCCTGACATTGGCAGACGAAGAGCTTCCCTACGAAACGCGCAAGGGGTATGCGCGCGTGGTGCGAACCTGGCAGCCTGGTGAGAGCCTGACGCTCACCCTGGAAATGCCGGGAGAGCGCATCTATCCTCATCCTGCCATCCGGGAGAATGCCGGAATGGTGGCGCTGCGCTCGGGACCGTTGATCTATTGTCTGGAAAGCGCCGACAATGCCATTCCATTACACCAGATTGTTGTTCCCACTAGTGCGACCTTCGAGAAGCACTTTCTCCCCACCCTTTTGAGCGGTATTGCCGTGTTGAGGAGTACCGTGCGCATGCAGGAAACGGAGGACTGGAACGAGGTGCTCTATCGTAACAAGCCTCCTGTCTCTCAACCTTACACGCTGACTGCCATCCCGTATTATGCATGGGATCAGCGCACACCTGGAGAAATGCGTGTCTGGCTAAGGAGGAGTGATGACAAGTAAAATAATGAATAAAAGCGAAACATGTTCATCTAGTTTTTCTCAGAGTAATATGCATAAATGCTGCATAATAACAGCTTGTTTATGCAATGTATGTGGATACAGATCTGCTAAGGACCTGTCATCCGCATAACATCTCTGTTGCTATATAGTGGTCATAAATTGGGAAAGGAGAAAGAAAAGCAGAAGAGAAAATTGTCGAAACTCATGAAGTAGATGCCTCATGAAGAGTCAAACTATTTGTTTAGTGCAATGAACCGCAACACACAACCATGCAATGATTGCAGAAAGAGGAAATGCAATGAAACATTTCTTTGGGCGACTGCGGACAGGGATCTGTCTGCTCATTTTTCTTACGGCAACAAGTTTGCCTTTTTTCCCCGTTCTACCTGCTATGGCAGCACGTAGCGCTGTCGCTGCTTCCACTCCCACCCTGGTGGTCAATGCCGACCAGGTACTTCGCCCGGTGACACATGTAGCCTCAGGTGGACTGTATGGACTTGGCAGTGACTCGACGCCCGCTGATAGTATGGTGACACCTCTGCACCCCAGAGATTTTGTGCAGATGGCTCCCAATGGTCAGCAATTACCCAATGGAGAAACTACCCCCGGCGGCGATGCCCTGGTGGTCGCACCCAAGGCTGCCCGAGCAGGGGCAACCGTCACCATCCGTATGCCTGATTATTACCCCAACTTCCCGTATAAATGGGTGAGCTGGTCGAACTGGCTCAGTGTGGTCGATGGGGAAATCGCCGCGCGCCAGGCTGATCCGAGTGTGACAAATATCAACGCCTGGGAACTGTGGAATGAGCCTAACTGGACCTGGGATACGACCGATGCCGGTTCATTCAACGCTGGCTGGGTACGCACATACCAGGAAGTACGCTCGAAAGATGCAACGACCCCCATTCAGGGACCGAGCACTTCCACGTATAGCGAAAGTTACATGAGTTCATTTCTGAGCTATGCCAAAGCCAATAATGCCTTGCCAAACATCATCAGTTGGCACGAATTGAACGGTCAGGGAAATATTGCTGCCGATATCAGTTCTTATCGCGCGCTTGAAGCCAGCCTTGGCATTGGTCCACTCTCGATTGCCATTGAGGAATACGGCGAAACCAGCGAAGTTGGTATCCCAGGCTCGCTGGTCGGCTATATTGCAAAATTTGAGCGAGGAGGGGTGGATAACGCCGAACTGGCCTTCTGGAATCAGTATGGCACCTTTGACGATATGGTGATCAATAATGATCAACCCAATGGTGCCTGGTGGCTGTACAAATGGTATGGAGATATGACTGGCAATATGTTGGTCACGACACCACCTGCACAAACCGGGCTGGATGGGGCAGCTTCGGTCAATAGCGCCGGGAACCAGGTCAGTGTCATCTTTGGTGGAGGCAGTGGTTCTAACGCCGTCACGATTAATGGCCTGGATGCGCTTTCCGCATTTGGCTCCAATACAAATGTGACGCTGGAGTATGTTCCTTCCTACGGACGCACCACTGCCGTCCCATCAACAATGGTTCTCTCTCAGGCGAACTATACCATTAGCAATGGATCGATCACCGTTCCGATCCCGAACATGGATAGTGCAGGTGGCTATCACTTGCTGATTGCCCCATCAGGTTCTGTTACCACCTATGACAAGATTGTGAATAAGAATAGTGGTCTGTTGTTGGGTATAAAAAGTGCCTCAACCTCTACTGGAGCACAGGCGTTGCAGTGGTCAGATAACGGGACGGCTGATCATCTCTGGCAGATTATTGATGCAGGTGGAGGCTACGTCAAGATCGTGAACAAGAATAGCGACCTGTTGCTGGGCATCACGCATGAATCGACCTCGGCAGGAGCGATTGCCTTGCAGTGGTACGATAACGGCACGCCCGATCATCTCTGGCAGATTGTTGATGCTGGCGGGGGGTATGTCAAGATTGTGAATAAGAACAGTGGCTTGCTGCTGGGCATCACGAACGCATCAACCTCCCCTGGAGCATTAGCCTTGCAATGGTCAGATAACGGGACGGCTGATCATCTCTGGCAGATTCAGAGCTAAGCAACTACGAGCGCTCTCTCCGATTTGGCCAAATCGGAGGGGCGCACAAAAACGAATCTGGCATCTCCATTCCCTCTCGGGGATAGCGGACAGACGACGAAGCACTCGGCAAAAATACTGCCTCCGATGGCGAACGCGTGATACCACGCTGCGGTTATCTGCTCAGACGCGGCAACTCACTTCTGACGTGCTTCTTTGCCTCGGACAAGGGAAGCAAAGATCCCAATGGCCGCAATGGCCGCGCAGGCGAGAAAGGTGGCCTGGAAAGCCGTATCGAAGGTCTGCTGATACAGCGTGAGGTGAACGCTGGTGGGATGAGTGACCAGAACATTCCCCGCAGTGGCACCACCCAGACCAGCAAAGATGGCGCCAGCGAGTGCCACACTCAAGCTCTGCCCTATCGTGCGAGCCGTGGCCAGGAAGCCAGAGGCACTTCCTTGCAGATGGCGTGGAGCCGAGCCGAGCAAGGCGCTATTGTTGGGGGCCTGGAAAAGGCCCTGGCCGATGCTGGTCAAGACCATCCGCCAGACCATATCGAAGAGGGAACTGTGTTCGTTGAGCTGGCTCATCAGCACCAGGCCGAGACAGGCGATGGTCAGGCCACCTGCCGTCAGCCAGCGTGAACCAATACGATCCGCCAGGGAACCGCTGAAGGGCGCGATGAGCGCCAGCGTGACGGGGACCGGAGTGAGAAGGAGGCCAGCCTGCAGCGTTGAAAAGCTGCGCAGTTGCTCCAGATAGAACGGCATCAGAAAGCTGACGGCAAACAGCGCCAGAAAGCTGAAGAGCAAGCTCACAATGGACGAGTCAAAGACGCGATTGCGCAACAGAGCCAGCACAATGACCGGGTTGGGGACGCGCTGTTCCACGAAGGGTAAGGCGATGAGCGCCAGGATGCCCATGAGAAGCACGCTCAGGATCAGTGGTGAAGTCCACCCCAGTTCTTGTCCAAAGGAGAGGCCAGCGGTTAGCCCAGCCATGCCAACGGCAATCAGCAGCGCCCCGAGCGGATCGAAGCGCGCCGCCTTGAGGTGGATACGCTCTTTGAGGATGAGCAGGGTCGCCATCAGACCAATGAGACCGATAGGGACATTGACATAAAAGATCCAGCGCCACGAGAGGGAAGCCGTGAGCACGCCACCCAGAATCGGGCCAAGACTGGTCCCCAGGGCCACGTTCGTGGCGTTGATGCCCAGTGCGCGGCCTCGTTCCTGTGCCGGAAAGGCGCTGGTAAGCATGGCCGGACCCACAGCCATCAATAATGCTCCGCCCACGCCCTGAACCGCACGCGCAGCGATGAGCATACTGAGGGACGGGGCCAGTCCGCAGAGGGCGGATGAAGCGGTAAAAAGCATCAGCCCTGCGATCCAGACGACCTTGCGTCCAAGCAGATCGGCCAGGCGTCCAGCGGTTAAGAGGACGGAGGTGGTCGCGACCAGATAGGCGATGACCACCCATTCGATGGCTCCACTCAGGGGCACACCGAAGCCCCGTGCCATGGTGGGAAGGCTGATATTGACAATGGAAGAGTCAAGAGTGGCCATAAAGATGCCAATGGCGACGAGAAAGAATATGGCCCATTTCCCGGCAGTCTCTTCCCCTGATCCGCTCGTACTCGTCGTGGGCAGCGGAAGCGCGAGAGCAGTGGACGGCTCGCAGCTCTGTGTGGGTGCTCCCTGTGACAACGTCTTCTCTTGAGACAGTCCCTTTGGTGATTGCATCGCGGTTCTTGCCTTTCTCAGCTTGACTCACCAGTTCCTCTCTCCCCGGGATCTGGTTCTTGCGCCCGGACTCAACAGACGCCTGGGTTGTGGGAAGGGATCGACTCCTTCCCTCCCAGGAAGGAGCCGATTGGACGACCTATCGAGTGCTGATCGCGAACTGCCGCACGAGGGGGAGCAGGCGTTCCGGCTGCTCGATCTGCGGAAGGTGACCAGCTTCTGGGATGAGTTCGAAGCGCGCGTTCGGGAACGCCTCGGCATAGGCACGGCCATACTCCACGTCGATCACACGATCACTCTCTCCCCACGCTACCAGGACCGGGATACTCACGCGCCTGAGCCGCCGCTTCAGCTTGGGATCAGAACTGCCCAGCCCTTGATCATAGACAGCGAGCGCCCGAGCGTTGGCCTTGCGGGCCTCGACCTGTTCCGGGGTCACGGTCGCCGGGTCAAAACGGAAGGCTGCCGGGTTGTGGAAGCTGAGGGCGGAGAGCTCAACTGGCGTCAGGGTGGAGACATCCACAACGGGATGCCCCTCCACCTGAATGCCGGCGGCATTGATCAGCACGAGCCCGCGCAGCAGCCGCGAGGTATCGTGCAAGGCCATGGCCGAGGCGACCCAGCCACCCATCGAGGAGCCAATGACCAGCACATTCTGCAGGTCAAGCCGTTCGAGCAGGTCCAGATAGGCAAAGGCCAGATCATCAATACTGTCGAACCATTCCGGGCGCGGCTCGCCGGCAAAGCCAGGGTGGGTCGGCATCAGGACGTGCGCCTTGTCCAGACTGGCAGCGATGCTAGCCACGGTCTGCAGGCCGCCACCACCATGCAAGATGAGAACGGGGCGGCCATCGCCTCCCTCCTCGACACGGATCGTCAGGCCATCGGCGAAAGACTCTCTTCGAGTGCTCAAATTACTCATGAAATTTCTTCTTTCTTTCTTTTTAGGAAGAGCACCATCGTCCGTTCACAGTTGCGAGCGAACAATAGGCCCGTTATTGTATTGTTCAAGCAAGCAATAACGGATACAAAAATCGTTACGAAACCACCTCGGTGTCGTAGTGAGCCATCAATACCGCAAACTGCGGCGAACTGAGAGCAACACCTGCATGAAGAAGCTTGCTCATTTCTTCAAAGTAGCCAATATAGCGCGGAGGCGTAAACGTGTTGAGAAAACGAGCGAGCCTGTCCGTCGGGTTGCTAAAGGTATGCCGGGCCCCAATGGGCACCATCACGAACGTGCCTGCACTGGCCCGCACAGTTTCGGTCCCAGCCTGAAACTCCAATTCGCCTTCGAGGACGTAAAAGCCCTCTTCATGCGCATGATGGATATGCGGTGGCGGCGTGGGAGCATGGGGAGGCACTTCAAATTCCGCGACGCCCAGGGTGCCCCGTGTCTGTGTCCCGTCCTCCTGGACATACATACGAATGGGACCAAGAGGAATCATCCGTCCTTTTCTCGCTTCCACTACCATAACACTCATGAATAGATCCTTCCTTTCATTGCTTGCTCATGCAAGCAATTTTATAGACAAAGCAGCAAAAGAAGCCTGCGCCTTCTTCCTCAAGAAGGGCGCGCCTGCCCGACGCTTCCGAGCAACCGATGCAACGCCTGCGCCAGCAAGTGATACGCTGCTTCCAGATCAAAATCCGGGTCCATGATCTTTTGCAAGGCCAATCCGTCGAAAAGAGCCAGCAGAAGAGCCGCCAGGATCGTTGGATCGACCGATAGACCCGCTGTCCCTGCTGTTCTCTCCATGTTCTCCAGGACCTTTGCCATGACTGAGCCAATTTCCTCCCGTCGCTGGGCCAGCCGTTCTCGCACGCCAGGGGCAATGACGGGGTTGTGTAAGCCAAGTGCGAACGACTCGTAGCGCAGGCGATACACCTCAGACTCCTGCCCAACCCGTTCATAAAGGTGCGTCAAAAACGCTTCGAGAGACTGATCGGCAGGGACCTGCTCGATCAGGTGCTCCATGCGTTGATGGAACTGCTGACCGGCAGCTTGCAACGCCTCAACGAGCAACTGATCTTTGCCACCAAAGTAATAATGCACCAGCCCGGGAGCCGCCTGGGCTTCGCGGGAGATTTCCCGCAGCGTGGTCGCGTCATAGCCCTTCTCTGCCAGCACCTTGGAGGCGGCAGCGATGATACGTGCTCTCGTCTGTTGCTGTTCCTCTGACGGTTCAGCTATGGGATGTTGCTTGCTCATGCAAACAATATACCATAGCGAAACGAAAATTGCAAGTCCTTTGGGAGCGAATTCTCTCTGCGTTTCGATGAACATGTCATCGTATCAGTCAGGCGTTTATTCACCGCGTGGACCAACACCCAGATCAGCGTTCTTCTTGCTCCACGAAAGATTGCCTCCATTCTCTCACGGTTGTGCCCTTATAATGCCCAATAGCCGCAAAAGCGGCCTCACTTTCCAGCGCAAGGCGGAGGGCATCGGCTCTCCTTCCTTGATGAGCTGCTACCTACCCAGATGATGCCGAAATCACCTTTCAGACCGCAGCCGTGCATGACAATCTAGGACTTGAACGAGAGTCCATCCCTTTCTATCTAAAGGCCCTCGACCAGGGACTCGCAGGGCCCGATCTTGAAAGAGCCTTAATGGGTCTGGGAAGCACGTACCGTGGATTAGGGGAGTATCAGCAAGCGAAGGAAACATTACGTCGAGGGATGAGAGAATTTCCTCACAACCGGGCCATCCAGGTCTTTCTTGCGATGACTCTGTACAATTTGCAGGACTACAAGGAGGCGATGGAACTTGTTTTGACCAATTTGATGGAGACCACCTCAGACGAAAAGCTTCAGTACTTCAAACGAGGTATTTCGTACTATGCACTTCATCTTGATGAAACCTGGGAATGAGGGAAAAGTCGCACAGGTATATCACCTGCGGCCTATCGCAATGGCTTGTGGAGAACATAGCTCCCCGTTCTCTCCTATTTCTCTCTGTTATGCAGGTGTCCTGCCTGTAACACACAGACAGTATCTGCCAGATCCAGCCCTCCTGGGCGGTGCGTAATCAATAGCGTGGTTCTTCCCCGCTTCAACGCGCGCAGCGCCTCGAAGACTGCTTGTTCTGCCTCTTGATCCAGGTGTGCGGTTGGTTCATCCAACAGGAGGATAGGGGCGTTTTTTAGGAAGGCACGCGCAATTGCCAGACGTTGGCGCTCACCACCACTCAGGCAAAGACCCTGTTCTCCAATCAGCGTATCGTATCCCTGAGGAAGCGTCTGTACAAAGCGATGAAGCTGCGCCAATTCCGCAGCCTGGAGCAGTTCTTCTTCGCTGGCGGCGGGACGCGCCAGGAGCAAATTCTCACGAATACTTGTATTGAAGAGATGCGTTTCCTGATCAACGACGCTGATAAGCTGGTGTAGATCGCGCTGGTGATACAGGCGCAGATCATTGCCACTTAGCAGGATGTGGCCCTCGGTCGTATCCCAAAAGCGCAAGAGCAGATTGGCGAGCGTTGACTTTCCGGCACCACTTGGTCCAACAAGTGCCAGGCACGTTCCTTGCGCTACGTGAAAACTGATCTTGTCCAGCACCAGTGGCTGGTCGGACGCATAGCGAAAGCACACATCATGGACGGTCAGGTCGGCTCGTTGAAACGCTGGGGATGCGGCTTCAGGATCGATCACGACAGGTCTGACATCTACCACTTCAAAGAGCCGTCGGGCAGCCTGGAGGCTCTCGCCCAGTTGCTGAAACGCTGAGGCCAGGGGTAACACCGCCTCGAAACTGGCCAGCGTTGCTAATGCCAGGACCGCCAGATATACTCCATCCAGCTTGCCTTCTCTCACCAGGGGAATCGCCTGCAGCAACATGGTCCAGAGTGCGAGATTCATGAGCAGCGTGCCCAGTGCATTTTGCCATCCACTGACCTGCGCCAGGCGTGCTTGCATACGCATCCATTGCCGATTGAGATCCGCGACACGCGTCATATGTCGTTGTTCCTGCCCAAAGGCCAGGAGATCGGCCATACCTTGTAGACCATCCTGGTATTGTGCCTGCAACGCTGCGCGAATGGTGATGACGCGCTGGCCCAGATGGTGGCTCAAAAGGTAAGAGACGAGCGGCACGCCCACCCCCGCGAGGAGATAAAAGGTCAGAAAGGTACATGCAAAACGCAGCGCATACGCTCCAAGGAAAAACCACATACCCAGTCCAACGAGAGCAGCAACCACCGGAGGAGCGAGCACCCGCGTATAGAAATCCTGCAAGGTTTCAATATCTGGCACCAGACGAGCAACGAGATCGGCACTGGAATATCCGCTTGTCTGTGTTTTGGCCAACTCCAGCAAACGCGCCGGAGCCAGTGGTTCAAGCGCGCTATAGAACCAGACGCGGAGTTGGGCCAGCAGACGAAAGGTTGTCGTATGGGAAACGTAGCGCTCCAGATAGCGGAACAGACCACGCGCGATGCCGAAAAAGCGCACACCGACGATAGCAATGCCCAGAGCGGCAATGGAGGGATGGAGCGCCGCCTCAGAGATTAAATAGGCGGATGTAGCCATCAGACCAATGCTACTGCCTACGGTCAGGCATCCCAGAAGGATCACCAGCATGATCCATCCTTTGAGTGGACTGACTACCGCTAATAGTCGCCAGAGATTGGTGTTTTTCATCGCATGCTACTCCTACCCGCCAGTGTCAGGCTCTGCGTTGTTTGACGAGAGGAAAGAGGCAGTGAAGTCTGCGCCTGCTCAACAAGGCGACCATGCTCCAGCGTCAGGACACGATCAACATGCTGAAGCGTCTGCACGTGATGAGTAATCAGCACGACAGTGCGTCCTTGCATCAAGCGATCAACTGCTGCCAGCATGCGTTCCTCATGATCTGCATCAAGATGGGAAGCGGGTTCATCGAGAATGAGGAGCGGGGCATTTTTCAAAAAAGCTCGCGCCAATGCGATGCGCTGTCTCTGACCACCACTCACACACGCACCCTGCTCGCCGATGAGTGTCTCGTAGCCCTGAGGCAGCGTGGCGATCCACTCAGCGAGTTGCGCCTGAGACGCCGCCTCAGCCACCTCCTCCACGGTGGCATCTGGCTTGCCCAGACGAATATTCTCGGCAATGGTTGCCTGAAACAAATACGGCAATTGAGGCACCCACGAGATCTGTTTACGCCACTCCTGGATCGCTATCTCTGGGAGTGGCAAACCATTCACCGTGATGATACCCTGATCTGGCTCGATAAACCGCAAGAGCAACGAGGCCAGCGTACTTTTTCCCGCACCGCTTGCTCCCACCAGCGCGATCTTTTGTCCGGCTTCCATCACAAACGAAACGTGTTGGAGCGCCGGACGCTGCTCCTCATAGGCGTAGGATACATCCTCAAAACGCAGCATATGAATTTGGGGGCAGGGCTGAAGGACAGCTTCGTCGTGGATGGGCGTGTCGAGAATTTCAAACAGGCGGTCAGCCGAAGCCGCACTCTTCATGGCCACGTGGAAGCGTGTCCCCAATGTGCGCAACGGCAGATAAAATTCAGGCGCGAGCAGCAGCACAAAGAGTGCTGGTTGAAAGGGCATATGACCATAGACCACACGGATACCGATCTCAACCGCGACAATAGCCACACTGAGCGTTGCCCCCATTTCGAGGACCAGTGATGAGAGAAAAGCGATCCGCAAGACTTTCATCGTCGTCTGCCGATAGGTATCACTGATGCGACGAATGGTCTCCCGTTGCGCCTCGCTCCGTCCAAAAAGTTTGAGCGTCGTCAAGCCCTGCAAGACATCGAGGAAGTGCGCGTTCATCAGGCTGAGTATGCTCCATTGTTTTTTGGTTGCGTCCTCGGCCATCCAGCCAATGAGCAGCATAAAAAGAGGCAAAATGGGCAGGCTCAGCAGCAAGATCAAACCAGAAAGTGGATCGACCACCGAGACAGCAATAAGTACGATCAGGGGAACCAGCAGTGTCAAAAAGAGTTGAGGAAGATACAGGCTAAAGTACTCATGCAAGGCCTCAACACCGCTGACAACTGTCCCGGTGAGTTCCCCGCTCCGTTCTTTGCGCAGATAGTTCGGACCAAGCGCGAACAAGCGAACCAGCACGTGCTCGCGTAAGTGCGTCTTTACCTGACCTGCGACATGGTTGGCCGTTACCTCGGTTCCCCAGAGTAGCCCTGCTCGCAGCACAAGCGCCCCGAGCAAGCAGCCCAATGGAATGACCACCTGGCTCAAGGATTGGCCCGCCAGAAATACCGCATTGATGATCACACTCAAGGAGAGTGCCTGGATCACTGCGAGCAGACCTGCCAGTACGCCAAGTCCGATGGTTATAGCCAGGTACACATGCAATCCCTGGACCAGGCGCAAGAGTCTTTTGTCCAATTTCATGCCGTTTTCATCTCTCTCTTCTTTTCTGGAACGAGCGAAGCATGGAGCGATGCGGAAGATGCATCACTCCACCAGGTGATCTATGCCTGTTCAACTGACGGCTGCTTTTCCCCACCCAGGCGGCGGCGGAAAATCCAGTAATTCCAAACCTGATAGCCCAGCAACACTGGTACAAAGATCAACGCCACCCAACTCATCACGCCCAGCGTATACGGGCTGGATGAGGCATTATAGATAGTCAGATCCCAGGCAGGATTCAAGCTGGAAATCATCACACGGGGGAAGAGTCCCAGAAACACGGTGATGGTAGACAGCACGATGGTCAATGCGGTCATCAGAAAAGCCCAGCCAGTTCGCCTGGCTTTGATACACCAGCCAGCAGTCAGCAGCGTCGCGCCTGCACCCAACGGAGCCACGCCCGGATCGACGCCTAACCGCACAAACACATCAGTGGTAAAGTATCCCACGATGACAAACAAGAAGACCAGTACCACCGCTGGCAGCCAAAGCCGATTCGCGGCGCGGTGCGCCCGTTCCTGCATCGTGCCCATGGTGCGCAGATTCAGGAAAATGGCCCCGTGCAAAGCGAACAGCGCCACAAACGTCAGACCACCCAGTAAGGCATACGGGTTGAGCAAATTCCAGAAACCACCCACATAGTTCATCTCAGCATCAATCGGCACCCCTTCGATAATATTGGTGATAGCCACGCCCCAGAGAAAGCCAGGCAAAGCGCTACCCAGAAAGATCATCCAATCCCAGAAACTGCGCCAGAGCGGACGCTCATCTTTGTTCCGAAACTCGAAAGCCACCGCGCGCAGGATCAGCGCAACCAGCATCAACAGCAGTGCCAGATAAAAGCCACTGAACAGCGTCGCGTACCAGTTCGGGAAAGCTGCGAAGATCGCACCCCCCGCGGTCAACAGCCAGACCTCATTGGCATCCCAGAACGGTCCAATGGAGCGAATGATCAGGCGGCGTTCAGGATCGTTTTGTCCCAGGAAAGGCAAGAGCATGCCTACGCCATAATCAAATCCTTCCAGGAAGAAGAAGCCAGTAAAAAGGACGACAATCAACAAGAACCAGAGCGTATTGAGACCCATGATATTCCTCCTTCACGTGTGCCCTAATAAGCCTCGACCAGCAGAGAAAAGTCTTCATGCTCACCCTCAGATTGCGCTGTGGCATCTTCTCTGGCGTATTTTGCCAGCAGATAGACATCAGCGACCGCCAGGACAGCGTAGAGCAAGGTAAAGGTGATCAGCGAGATGAGGACCGAACCGACGCCCACTGTCGGCGAAACTGCTTGAGCCGTTTTCAACAGGCCAAACACGATCCAGGGCTGGCGGCCAATCTCAGTCATAATCCACCCTGCGGCATTCGCCAGGTAGGGCAAGGCAATCGCGAAGGGCAACAACCAGAGAAATCGACGAGCACGCTCCAGGCGTTTGCGCAGCATCAGGAACAGAGCGTAAAGGGAGAGAAGGATCATCAGTATCCCAGCACCAACCATCAAGCGGAAGCTCCAGTACGTGATCCAGACAGGAGGCACATAATCGCCAGGTCCGTACTTCTGCACATACATCTGTTGAAGCTGGTTGATCCCAGGTACCTCACCGCCAGCCTCGTTATAGGCCAGAATACTGAGCAGATCAGGGATGCGAATGGCAAATACATCACTACGGGTTTGCTCATTGCCGATGGTGAAAAGAGACATTGAGGCCGGGTCTTCGCTATTCCAGAGAGCCTCAGCTGCCGCCATTTTCATCGGCTGGGTCTGCACCATGTATTGCGCCTGGACATGTCCATCGATGGCTACCAATAAACTGGCCATGAGTGCAATGATGATTCCGAGAGAGGCAGAACGACCGAAAAGATCCTGGTCCCCGCGTTTTTTCAGGAGATGGTAGGCACTGATGCCAAGGACGAAAAAGGCACCTGTGGCCAGTCCTGCAAAAAAAACATGGGGAAACTCGACCCAGAGATTCGGATTGGTCAGCAGAGCGAGAAAATTGTTCATTTCGGCTCGGCCATGTTCAATTGTATACCCAACAGGATTTTGCATAAACGAATTGGCGATCAGAATCCAGAAGGCGGAAAGGTTTGAGCCAATGGTGACCAGCCAGGCCGTCGCGAGATGCACGCGCTTGGAGAGCCGATCCCAGCCAAATAGCCAGATACCCAGAAAGGTCGATTCCAGGAAAAAAGCCAGCAATGCTTCAATCGCCAGAGGTGCGCCAAAAACGTCTCCGACAAAGCGAGCATAATTCGACCAGTTCATGCCAAATTGAAATTCCATGACTATGCCAGTGGCGACTCCCATGGCAAAGTTAATCAAGAAGAGTCGTCCCCAGAAACGGGCCATACGTTTGAATACCTCATTGCCACTGGATACATAGGCTGTCTCCATGATAGCAATTAGCAAGGAAAGTCCTAGCGTCAGTGGGACAAAAAAGAAGTGGTAGATCGATGTAATAGCAAATTGCCAGCGCGCCAGCGTTAGAGCATCCATAAAGCCTCCTCCAGGCACATGTTTTCTCGGTAGCACATCTAGCGAGTTCTTGTTGGCGACAAACAAGCGACACCAACAGCAAAACGCATTGTTTCCGAACGAAGAACAGAGAGCTTGTTTGTCAGCCCTCCTTCCCAGAGAGTATGCCTGGTTCAGCTCACAGGCGCGTCACAATAACCATGCGCGCCCTCTCAAGGCGCGCACAACCGAGCAAATCGTACAGACAGACGGTGCTGTCAGAACTCAAAACCCCATCCTGGCTGAGAGGATGGAGTAAGTACGCAAGAAGCGGAGCGATAGTGTTTTACCAACAATCGCTCCGCTTCTTGCTAAACAGTTTCACTGCTTCAGGATGATGATAGACCGTCCTCCGTGGCGTGACGCTGATCCACCTCAGATTATGACGGCGGAACAGCTGGAGTCAGTTTTTGCGAACGGAACCAGGCTCCCGGTTTCCAGGGCAACCCTAAGGCAGGCAAGAGCCAGCGATCAAACCCGATCCATCCGCAGACTCTCCACGAGAAGCACAGGAATAATCCTAATACACCTAGCACAGGGTTAATGCTAACGGTCCCCGCGAGGAGATAATTCAGGTTCATCAACACCCCAAAACCTGCTGCTATCCCGGTCAGTACGCCCAGAAGGACGCCTAATCCAACCGCAAATTCTCCCCAGGTGACAAGGAAAGAGAACAATCCTCCATTGGCAAGAACGATATGCTGTAAGAACCACGCGTACCATCCTTGCACTGCTGGATTGGCGCCAGAGCTTTTTGCTAAAGCACCGGCGACAAATCCAGAAATGGCTTTCCCGCTTGTTCCCCAGACCGGAGATTTAATCTTTTCCCATCCAGCTAGCAGCCACTCGCTCCCAACGTACATACGCACAACAAACCACAGCGCAGAGGCTCCCTCTGAACCCAGGAAGAACTTCGAAATCGCAGGTTCAGGGAATGGCTCAGTTGCAGCACTCGCCTGTAACGCTGTTCGCTCCTGCGCATAGCCAAAGAAAGCTAAAATGAGTGCCAGGAGAAACAGAATGAGCAAAGCTGTCCCCCAATAGTCATTCGCTGTGACGCCTGCAAAACCCAGAATAATATGCACAATAGTCCATACACTAGCAAGAGCAAAAATGAGAAGCTCGCTCCACCTTAAAAGAACATTTTGTTGGCTAAACATTGCCGTCTTCCTTCCTTTGCGGAAATCTTCTCGTGGTCGACTTCACCACCGAGAAACTGCGCATCTCTTGTCTCTGTCCCTTCTTCATCGGACATTCAGAGTATCGTATATGCATCTCACAAACGTATCACAACCAGACGAGATAATCTCACAATCTTGCAACAGGTGCATGCTATACACTGAATCCACAGCGCTATCAGAATCCCTTTATGGGCAAGGAATGCCGCCAGATCTGCAATCCGACAAGCATAGCCGCACGCATTGTCCTACCAGGCCACAACTTTGACCATCGTATCGCCCATCACCATCATCGAGAGCCATCGATTTTATAACTCAACACGACACTTCACGGCTCTCAACAAGTTCACACTACCAGTTTTTCTCCTCGCTTCAGGCGGTATGATACTGTGAGCCAATCGAGAGAGGAACCTGTGCTTTAGTGATGGGCGCGAGAGGTTATTACGGTACGATAGAGCATGGAGCATTGGGGAACGTTGTTGGTCGTACATATCACGGGATCGACGAAATAAGCATCATCTGGATGGTTTGTCGCTTACTCACTGCCAACACGCATCCCGGTCTTTCAAAGGAGGTTTCATTATGCAACAGACGACATATCCCGTCCGGTTCTCGGTTGACTACCCAGATCGACCGCTTGATCGGCTGACCACGTTCTTCCGCGTCTTCGTGGCCATTCCTATCGCCATTGTGCTGGGAACTGTAGCAGGAGGGACCTGGCAGTGGGCGTCGGATGGCAGAGCTACGACAACTGCGGCTGGCGGCTTGCTGTTCCTCGGTCCCCTATTGATGATCGTATTCCGCCAGAAGTACCCCCGCTGGTGGTTCGACTGGAACCTGGAGTTGCAGCGATTTACCAATCGGGTAGGTGTCTACCTGGCCTTGATGGATGACCGCTACCCATCCACCACCGATCACCAGTCTGTGTACCTGGACTATGCTTACCCCAACGTGGCGAGTGAACTCAACCGATGGCTTCCTCTGGTGAAGTGGTTCCTGGCCATTCCTCACTACATCGTGCTGGTGTTCCTGGATATCGCGGCAGTCGTGGTGGTAATCATCGCCTGGTTTGCCATCCTGTTCACCAGACACTACCCCAGAGGGATGTTCGATTTTGTGGAAGGCGTCATCCGCTGGCAGAATCGGGTCATCGCCTACGCGTTCGTCCTGGTTACTGACCAGTATCCGCCGTTCCGGCTGAACCCATGAGACTGTGGTACCAGAGAAGGGAAATAGTCATAATATGAGCGAATAGTGCATTGAAAGGATTTTACGATGCTAACTTCAATTCTGGTAGCCTATGCAACGCGTTACGGCTCAACGCAGGAAGTAGCCGATGAGATTGCAGGGACGTTGCGTGAACGCGGGCTTGAGGTCAATCTTCAGCCTGCGCGGAAGGTGCGCAACCTCGAAGGGTACGACGCAGTCGTATTGGGAGCGCCGCTTTTTATGTTCCACTGGCACAGGGACGCACGCCATTTTCTGGCGCGGCATCGTGCCGCCCTCGCCGCGCGGCCAATTGCCATTTTCGCGCTCGGCCCGCTGCACTCCGATGAGAAGGAGTTCCAGGGTTCACGTGAGCAACTCGATAAAGAGCTGGCGAAGTTTCACTGGCTGACCCCACGAGCAATTGAAATTTTTGGCGGCAAGATCGATCCAGCCAGGTTGCATTTCCCCTTCAACCATATGCCTGCATGCGACGTACGAGACTGGACAGTTATCCGCGCCTGGGCAAGTGAGTTGGCTACACAGCTTCAACTGGCTCTGGCATAGGCGAGCACGTCGGTACAGGCCAGGCAAAAATCTGTCGGGAGGAGGTTAAACAGCCTGGTCATCAGTCAGCTTCCCGGTTACGATCAGGTAGCGTGCAAACTCTAAGCGCCGTATGTCAAGAGCTGGTTGATCCATCCTGTCTTGCCCGTAAGTTTTGCTGACCTTCTCTCTCCCTTCTTACCGGGCATGAACTGAATCAAACAATTTATAGCCAGCGTCTTGTCGTCCGTTTATACTGTTCCCATGCCGTACCGAACTTTTCTGCCAGCATCCGCTCTTCGACGGTTACGTACATTCTATATTTTCTTGGCTTGCATGATTACTCCTTTGGCCTACCTTGCCGCAGGCCGTGGACGCGCTTTTCCATCCAGAAAAGCGCGTCCACGCATAACGCCGAGCAACGAGATCTCTATGTGGTTGGAAGCATCTGCTTTTGCGGCCAGCCCGGTGTTACCACAAAGAGCGGGAACCTGGTGGAACCAAGCACGTGTTCTGTCACGCTGCCATGTATCAGGCGTTGGATACCATCTCTGCTATGTGTCCCCATCGCAATCAGATCACACCCAGCAGGAGCATGAGCGTCAGCCACGCGTTCCGCCTGATGCAAAATCGTTTCGGGCACCTCAGAGCTAAGTAGTACAGACGAGATGACGCCTGGTTTGATCTGCCACTCACGCTGAATGCGCTCAGCCACCGTGTTCAGATAGGTCACAGCTTCGTCTCTCGTCCGTTCATAGTTTGCGTGTTCGTCATGTCCGTGATCTCTCATATGTGGGGCATCAAGAACATCCAGCAACTGGACAACGACCCGTTGCTCAGGCAGGATAAGCGCTTTGAGCAATTGAGCAACTGGTTCCAGGACCGCTTCGGCCAGCGCCGAGCCATCCAGCGGCACGAGTACATGGAAGGGATGCGCACCATCTGGCTCGTCGAGCAACTTGCCTTGCTCATTCAGAACCAGCACAGGGACAGCGCTCCGCCGAATAGCCTGTCGCGGGAGATGTTTGAACAGCCAGTGATTGAAAAAGGTCTCCCCTTGCAAACACAGGACAACGAGATCGACCTGCTCCAACCTCGTCGCTGATACGATACCGGTAGAGACAGAACCAACTTCTACTGTGTCTGTCTCTACCTGCGTATTTTTCAGCTCGTCTGCGTACTGTTGCATCACCATATGCAGATAGCTATCAGCACGAGCGACACTTTTGCTCTTTTCAGACTGCCCATCGCGCAACAGAGCAGCGGCAGATCCATTGACAGCCTGGCTGGCTGTCGTCCCCTGCGTCACCGCCCCTTGCAAAGCTTGATCGCTCTCAATCCCGGTACGAGCAGGAAGCAGATGAGCAAGGATCAGAGATCCTCCCGAGGCGCGAGCAAGGCGTGCAGCCGCAGCAATAGCCAATTCAGCGTGTTTTGATCCATCAAGCGGAACGAGTATGCGTTGAAACATCATGGTAATTCCTTTCTTCTGCAGCATAAGTCAAACGAGTCAGTGTAAGTACACAAACAGTGGAGCAAGGACCAGGGTGATGGTACTCAACAGTTTGATCACCACGTGGAGCGAGGGGCCAGCCGTATCCTTGAAGGGATCGCCGACCGTATCGCCCACCACACTGGCTTTATGAGCTTCGCTCTTTTTCCCCAGCACAACGATATCCGGGCCAGTCGCCAGGCGATCAACTATCTCGCCCGCTTTATTCACGCGCAGATACCCCTCCTCGATATATTTCTTGGCGTTATCCCATGCGCCACCACCGTTGTTGAGGAACAGCGCGAGCACAATCCCCCCCATCGTGCCAACCATCAGCAGGCCAGCCTCTGCCTGGGGACCAAGGATGACGCCAACGGCAACCGGGGTAAGCACCGCGACGAGACCCGGTAGAACCATCGCACGCAAAGCACCGCGCGTGCTGATGTCAACACACCGGGCGTAATCGGGATCGACCCGATCAGCCGGGTTCTCAGCCATAATCTTGGGATGACGCCGAAACTGGTCACGAACTTCTTCGATCATCTGCCCGGCTGCCGTGCCGACCGCACGGATCGTCAGCGCACTGAAGAAGAAGATCAGCGTCAGACCAATCAGGGCGGCGATGAAGACCGCGATATTCGCCAGGTCCACATGATACACAGCCGCATTTTTCTGATAAGAGAACAGCACGTCCAGGTAGGCGCTAAAGAGCAAGAACGCAGCCAGTGCTGCCGAGCCAATGGCATAGCCCTTGGTCAGTGCCTTGGTGGTATTGCCAACGCCATCAAGCGCATCGGTAATATCGCGGACGGCTTCGGCCTGTCCGCTCATTTCTGTAATGCCACCGGCATTGTCGGTAATCGGCCCAAAGGTATCCATAGCGAGGATGTAGGCACAACTCATCAGCATGCCCATAGTCGCGACAGCAGTACCGAAGATGCCACCAACGTTGATCACGCCTGGATTAATGGTCGCGCTGAGCGGAATGTGGACCTGGCTGCCCAGGAAGAACGAGAGGCCCAGTGCCCCACAGATGGCTAAGACCGGCAGGGCCGTACATTCAAACGCCACGGAGATGCCGCTAATGATCGTGGTGGCAGGCCCCGTCAGTGTTGCAGCTACGATCTCGCGCACGGGCCGCCAGGCAGCCCCGGTGTAATACTGGGTGATGAAGACGAAGGCAATGCTCAGGAGAATGCCCACGGTCCCAGCCAGTCCAAACCAGATCCAGGATGGCCACAGGTTGGACGAAACGTGGCTTCCTCCCAGCATGAATCTGCTCACCAGAAAAATGCCGATCACCGAGAGTCCACAGGTGATGAGGTAGCCGATCGTCAGCTGCTTCATGGCAATTTTGCCCGGATCACGTCCTGCCGCCTTATCGGGTTCAACGACCACAGAGGGGCGTACGTAGAGGAGACCCAGAGCAGAGGCGATCAGACCAATGGCACGAACCACCAGTGGGAAAAGAATCCAGCCAACATTGTTGGTGGCCAGATAGAGCGCCACGCCCAGGATCATCGCGCCGATATTCTCGGCTGCCGTGGACTCGAAGAGGTCTGCCCCACGACCGGCGCAATCACCGACATTATCACCAACTAGATCAGCAATCACCGCCGGATTGCGCGGATCGTCTTCCGGGATGTTCGCTTCGATTTTCCCCACCAGATCCGCCCCCACATCGGCGGCTTTGGTGTAGATGCCACCGCCAAGCTGCGCAAACAGCGCGACAAAACTGGCCCCGAAACCGAAACCAACGATGAGCGAGGGAACGGTCTCGATGGCATGACCGAAACTGTAGGTCAAGAAGATCAAGGAGACACCGAGCAGAGAGAGCGCGACAACAAGAAAGCCGGAAACAGCTCCACCGCGCAGTGAGACCATCAGTGCCTCGCCAAGACTGCGGGTAGCCGCACTGGCGGTGCGGATATTCGATTTTACCGCGACATACATCCCAATGTAACCGGAAACGCCCGAACAGAGCGCGCCAATCAGAAAAGCAAAGGCGGTATGCCAGGCCAGATCAAAACGCACGGCTTCGCTGCCCTGGCTAATAAAGAAAAGCACTCCAGCGACGGTAAGAGCTGCAAAAATCGCCAGGACCGCAATAGTACGATACTGGCGATTGAGGAAGGCCATCGCGCCTTTGAGAATCGCGTCGGCGACCTTTTGCATGGCAGGCGTTCCCGTGTCTTTTTGCAAAACGGAGCGTGCGAGATACCCTGCGAAAAGCACGGCGAGCATGCCTACGATGATTGGTATCCAGATAGAGCTACTCATGATGGCAAATGTCCTCCTTAAACCTGAAAGGTATGTAGAGTCCACCCTGACTGGCAATCGGAAGAGTCCCCGTTGACTGATTGTCTTATCGCGTAACAAAAGCGGTGCAGGTGTGACAGGAAAGCTCCCTCTTTATAAAGGCAAAGGAGGAATGCGGTGTGTATCACTGGCACGTCGGGCGTCTGTTTTTTGTTGATCCCAACATGCTTCTCATCCCTATCCATTCCCTCCTGCTCTTTAAATAAAGCATAGCCTTCTGTGCTCTCTCTCTTCTCACAAACAGGAGAGGAAGATCACATGGCGATCACAAAACGCTCAGTTCATACGAGTAAGAAGTGATCAGAGGTGTCTCTTCTTTGAGCCATTTCCATACCCAGCCAATGTGCGTGGCCCCCACACGATGACCACGACCACTGCCACGATGGCGGTGATCAGGCCCGTCACACGTGGATCGTAGTACGAGCCGTTGATCGGAAACACTTGCCAGGTGAGATTGACCATCGTGTGGAAGAGGGCGGCAACGAAGACGCTTCTGCCCGTATTGTTGTAGAGCCAGACGATGATAACCCGAGCTGCTACTGTGCCGAGGGACCACCAGGCGATGAACCCCAACGATCGGTGCGCCTCTAGTAGCGGCACGTAATGCCAAACGGCCCACACCACCCCGAGGAGAAGAGCGCCCCAAAGAGCGCCGAAGCGCTCCTGCAACGGATCGATCGCGTATCCTGACCACCCCAGTTCTTCCCCCACAGCACCGATGAAGAACGCCACAAACAAGGCGAGCGTCGTTCCAACCGAAAACGCTGGGGCTGGCAACAGCACCCCCGCCAGGCGGATCACCTCCCAGGAGAGGATCATGATGCCTGGCATCAGAAGGATGCCAGGCACATACCAGATCGTCGCTTTGACGCGTCTGAAGTCGAACGCTCTCGCCAGCAGTTCCTTCACGCCCCCGGACTGGTGCTCTCGGAAGGCAAATATGGCAGCCGCTGTCGCTGGACACACGAACATGAGCGCACTGACTGGGAGTGCTGGAAGCAGTTGAAAGGATGTCAACGTCCCGGCCAACCAGAACGGAAGAGAAAGCGCGAAAACCAGCAAGAAAAACGGGAGAGGTGACGTGCGCCGTGATGTGCTACTCGTGAAAGAATCCTCAGTCATAGCCATTCCCTTTGCTCTTCCTCCAGGGGAAGACTTGCGACCTGTTCGCATGTGGATGCTTCCACAGAAGCACAAAGCAAGTATCGCTGGCTTCTTTCACACCAGCGTCACAATACCCATCGGTAATCTCACATAACGCTCACCGTCCAGATAACGTCACGTTTGTCCCCATCGACTTCGATAAAGAGAGCCTGGAAGCTGTCTTCACCGGGACTATCTTCGACCCGTCAAGACCTTCGATGCTTGTGTGGGAGGGCGTGACACAATATCTCTCAGAGGAAGCCGTCCGCTGGACACTCGCCTTCGTCGGAAAATCGGCTACTGGAAGCATCCTCGTGTTGGACTTGCTCCCACGAAAGACGCCAATGTGCCCGTTGTGCCCAGATCAAGACTTCCTCGCCTGGATCAAGCGTTTGCACTGGCTTGGGTTTCGCCGCGTGTTCTCCTGGAATGAGGAGGCGGAGCAACTCTATGGTTGGACCGAGCGGGAGGCACTGGGCCGTATCGCTGATACCTTCCTCAAAACGCACTTGCCTCTCAGTCGTTCTGACCTCGATACACAGTTAGAACAGATAAGTACAGTCCTCAAGGCGGCGCTATCGTTGTGACGATCAAGGAAGAGCCTCCCACCCAGGTGGTTCAGATCAGCGTACAAGATAGTGGCATCGGTATCCCCAGGCATCAGCAGGTATTTGATCACGTTGCCAAAGGCTTTTAGGCGTTCGTCTCTGGGCTATCTCGGCTTTGTTCAGTTTGAACAACAGTATCAACCATTTCTGAGCGAACCTCTCATTTACTCTTCTACAAAGGCGGCCAACAACACTAGTACTTTTCTATCTATTTTACAGAAAAATGTGCATCTTCATAAGAGAATTTCGTCAATATATTCATATGCCCACATTTATAGATCATATTCTATTCAGCAGGAGAAAAGGAATCAAAATGGAAGACGAGTTAATAGCAGGAGGAGCAGAGGGTGTTGCGGAGAACAAGATATCACGATCCTGGGTTCAATTCATTTCGCATTTGCTCGACGATGGGAAGCAGAAAAACTCGATCAAGGTACTGGATGGAGTTCGAGCAATAGCCTGCCTCTCTGTCCTTATGTTCCATGTTAATTTTTCTCTTAGTACCAACTATATCTGGCTTCCAGCTGTCAGCGGAGTACAGACATTCGTAAACGCAATAGCTATTTACGGGCAATGTGGTGTTGTGCTTTTTTTTGTTCTTTCCGGTTTCCTGCTTTTCCTACCGTATGCAAAGGCTCTCCTGTTTGACAGCGCGTGGCCCTCTCTGCCCCAATTCTACCTTCGGCGCATTTTTCGTATTGTACCTGCCTACTATGTGGCGCTCTTCTTCATGGTCCTTCTGTTCAATCGGGAATATTTCCAGATACGCTACTGGTATGATCTCTGGCTTTTCCTAACCTTTCGCCAGGACTTTCCAGCTACCTATCAAACAATTAATGGCCCATTCTGGACCCTGGCTGTCGAGTTTCAATTTTATCTGTTGCTGCCTTTGATTGCCTGGGTGATGGGGCTAGTGGTACGTCGGGGAAAAGCAGGCTGGCGTCTGATTAAATTGACGTTCTGTCTGCTTGTTATGATCGCCTGGGGGCTGTTTACCCTCTATTGGGGAGAAGGGAAAACACACATTCCTTTTCTTCCCGGTTCCATAGTAAATGCGGTGATGCCGTATATTTATGGGGGAAGTGGTAAATCACTCGAGGTGTTTGCGGTTGGAATGTTCCTATGCATACTCTATATCTTTTTACAGCATGCTCCTGAAGTAAGACATTGGGATGAGAGGCTACGTAATTCCAGTGTCCCTCTTTTTCTCATTGGACTGGCCATCCTTAGCTTTATGACCCTCTGGCATTTTTACACCTGGTATTACAACTACACACTCCACTTTTTTGATCCTTACCGCAATCTGTTGATACATTCATGGAACGAGTGGCAGGGTATTTTCTATGCCCTTGGTTTCGGTCTCTGCCTCTTTGCGCTTCTCACTGGTCCATCCTGGTTGAAGCGACCGTTCGAGTGGACGCCCTTGCGCTGGATCGGCTTGATTTCGTTCAGTCTTTATATGTGGCATGATCCTCTCATTGAATGCTTCACAGCGATAGTACTGGTCCCTCTCCACCAGTCAGTCGATTTAACGCTTCCACTTATCGTGCTCCTCTGGATATGGGTGCTAGTGGCTATTCTTCCAATTTCTCTTGCTTCATATCTCTGGATTGAAAAACCTGGCATACGCCTGGGAGAAAAGCTACGATCCAAGCTTATGAAACCACTCCCGGGGAGCAAATCCAACGTCTCAACAAGGTGGGAAAGTGAGTCAAATATGGTGAGATTCTGATGAGCTGAAAAGTGGGTTATCGGCGGGAAGACTGGGAATTGGCAGTTCCCAACCTGGCTTCCTCCATCGACATCTTGTAAAGCAGCTCAGTAGCCGCAAAGGAAATAACTACAGTCCAGTTTTCCTTGCTTTGGTTTCCAGCCATTAGACGATCCAGCCTCCTGTCAGAAACTGGAGTAGCAGAAAGCCCGCGAGAGCGCCGGTGATGGTCAGATAGTACAGATTGAACTGAGGCTTTTTACCCAGCGAGGCCAGGATGATAAAGACTGGGAAAAGCTCAATGACCTGCCGCGAAAGTGACTGCAAAGGGTAGCCATCAACCGATGGGAAGAGGGTCAGGAACAAGTACATGGCGGCAGCGTAGAGCGCGTATGTCAGCAGATCCCGGCTGAGTCTCCAGGGTCCAACAAAGCAGAGCACGATCAGGCCGAGCATTGCCAGCCCGGCGGCTAGATCGATCATATTATGAATCGCAGAGAAGCTCAGAGGGTTTTGCCGCGAGATAATCTTGGCCGCAACCGCAAGCCCAAAGCCTGGCACGCGTAGTACGCGGCCCCAGACAAGTTGGGCAGAGGAGAAAGCGAACAGGTTTTGAAAGCGCACGTAGCAGAACAGGGCAAAGAGGATCACTGCCAGCGGAATCAACAGGCAACTGGCAACGTTGAGGCGAATTGCTTTGAGGTGAAAGTCGCGCTGACGCAAGTATTCGTAGCAATAAGGAATCAGCAGAACCAGACCCGATGAGCGAGTCAGAACAGCCAGAAAGCCGAAAAGTCCAGCCAGCCACCAGTGACCACGGCGCATCTGATAAAAACTCAGCACGACAAAGCAGAGGAAAAACGATTCGTTATATGCTGCGCTTAGGAAGAAGGCGGTAGGGAAAGCGGCGCAATAGAGCAGGGCACGCGCGGCACGTTCCTGATCAAAATCCTCCCTGATAAGACGATAGAGCACCATGAAGAGCACAAGCGTTGCCAGGTTGGAGATAATAAGTCCCGCCGCAAGTGGAGAGCGCACCAGAAAAGTCAGAGCGCGCTCCAAGACGGGATAGAGCGGGAAGAACGCTGTTTGCCATGCTCCCTGGTATCCATGCGTGGCTATGGTCGTAAATTGACCGCTATCCCAACGGTTCCAGGCATTGAGCATGGAACGAAGACCTAACGTCTGGGGAGTAAAATTCCTGATCGTAAAGAGGCTAGCGAGATACGTGAGGAGAACATAGGCGATATGCGTTGCCAGATAGTAGGGCCAGATACATTGCAACGCACGATACCACGCATACCATTCACCACGGAGTGCACGCTGGGACACCGATGGTATCAGCGAGGATCTTTCTGGCGCCACGACGCTGATAGGCAGCGGTGTGATTGGGAGCACAGCCTGAGAGATTTCCTGGGAAGATAGCGGCGCAATAGCGTTATTTTTTTTTGGATCGTTCGCAAATAAGGCCATAGACACGCTCCAAATATATTACTCATCTCATCCAATAAAGTGGACCCGTTTTTCAGACTCTTCTGCGCTTTGTATGAAAGATGAGCGTACCAAAGCCTTCTCTCTTTTGAGCAGTCAGCTTTTAGAGCCTGATCAATCCTTGCCCATATTTACTGCCCCCATGCGTTAAGGCTCATGGGACAAGATACCAAAAAGAGGGGCGTACTCAATTATAGGCATACCTTATAATAGGCACATCTTATAGTACAAACGGGTGAGAGCGATGAAATTAACAGTGGGAGTAAAGAAGGTAGGAAAATTGTTTATCGCCTTTGGCAGAGTAGTAGGTAGTTGCGTCAAGAACGAGCAGACAGAGAAAACGGGAAAGCAAGCAGACAGACTTAAACAAAACGGGTATCATATTGACCACACGGTCTTTACGTTTGTGTCTGAGCAAAGTGGTTTGTTGTATCTGCACTCCCAGAACGAGGCCACTCAGGAGGAGGATGAGAAACATAATGCACAAAAGAATCCGCACGGGCTTAGAGCGCTTGCTAAGCCCACGCAGATCACCGCCTTGCTGGGAGCGGCTTCTAGCAGTTAGGAAATGCTGTAGCTGATCTTGTTCCAACTCCGGCCACCGTCAGTGGTTTTCAGCAAAGTCGGCACTTGCCCACGATAGGCCCAGCCAGTGGTACGTGAGATAAAGCTGAACTGGCTCACATCGTGCAGGGTTGAAGAGAGGCTCCAGCTTTGACCACCATTGGTCGTGATGTACAAACCTCCCTGGCTATCAATCGCCCAGGCGTGTGTGGGATCGACAACATACAGGTTGTTCTGGCCTACCTGACCCTGGCTGCCAGGGAACACCACCGGGTTAGATTGCCAGGTTGTACCACCATTGTGGCTGAGGTAAAAGGCAAATCCGTTATTCTCCAGCACTGGCATGACAATGTCCTGACCAAAGATGACTGGTGGGGTCGTGCCGCCCATTACTCCCATCGTGGTGTTAGGAGGCAGGGTCTGTAGCGTCCAGGAGATGCCTCCGTTGTGGGTAACATAGACGAAATTCTGGTTCGTACCATACGTCGTCACACCAGCCCAGCCAGTGCTTGAATTGGCGAAGGCCAGCCCGGTTTTCCGACCTCTGTAAGGGAAGACCCCAACGCCATGCGGTGTGCCGATGCTGGTACTGACCAGTTTCCAGGTCGCTCCTCCATCAGTAGTATGAACGATGCCTGCTTCCTGCTGTCCCATACCACTCCCTTCATCGATCTCGACCCAGCCCTCGCGCGCGTTGATGAATTTGAGGTCGATAATCTGGATGACCGGCGTGTTAATCTGAGCGGTTTGCGTGGTCCAGGTTAGACCGCCATCGGTCGTGTGAATCAGTTGAAAGGTCGTGCGGTCTCCTCCGAAAGGCGTGATATTGACCCAGGCCGTCAAAGGATTGTAAAACGCGGCACCAGGATTGATCAACGCACGGACATTGGCAGGGGTGACATCTTGCCAGGTCCGACCACCATCAGCTGTTTTCAGAATTGAGGAGGCGGTCAGAGCCCAGCCGTGTTGCTGATCGAACAGACGCATCAGCGTGAATGGGACAACTGGCTTCGCTGGTCTCGTGGATGTTGGCGATGGAAGTGCGAGTGTCGGAGTTGAAGCAGGTGTCGAGCTGCTGACGGTCGCTGTAGCCGATGCGAAACTGCTGATAGTTGGAGTGGCCGATGCAGAGCTTTGTGGGTTGGTCCCACGCTGGCTGCTGCCACAGCTAGCCAGAATGAAGGTACCTAGGGTGAGTAACGATGCTGCAAGGAAGAACGCATGCAGACGTGTCCGGGTGTGTTTATACATAGCTAACGCTCCTCGTGGTTTTTGCTTTTCTGACTTTCATACGCTCTTTGCACTTATTAACTCAGGCATAAGATTGGAAGGAATCTGGAGATCCTGAGAAACAGGCACGTCACTGGCGTTGTTTGCATCATTGCACTGGCTTTCTGTGGCCTGCTTTTTGCGGCAATGACCAGGAGCTTGTTCTTCCGTTTTTCTCCAGATAAGAGGTTTTTTCACCCACCACTATTCAGATTCTCCTCTACAAGAGGTTTATCTTCTTCGCATTCCATCACGATCACAAAAGGCGAATGCTACGAGCCTGATCGGCATTGAGAATCGGCATACCGTAGATCGGGCTTGCCGGGTCTTTGCGGGCTGCCGGATTGACCACATCGTTGGCTCCGACCACCAGTGCCACGTCCGCCCGCTTGAACTCCTCGTTGATCTCATCCATCTCTTTGAGTTCCTCGTACGGTACATTGGCCTCCACCAGCAGTACGTCCATTTGTCCGGGCGTCCTGCCTGCTACAGGATGGATTGCGTATTTCACCTCTACTCCCCGCTTCTCAAACAGATCCGTTAGTTCTCGTACGACGTGCTGTGCCTGAGCCACAGCCAGGCCATAGCCAGGCACAATAATGACGCTATGCGCGTAGGCTAGCATCATCCCAATGTCGTCAGCGGAACCCGAACGTACGGCGCCATTGTCCGTACCCATGCTCGTGCTGATTTGCACCTGGCCAAAAGCTCCAAACAAGACATTGCTCAGCGAGCGACCCATGGCATCGCTCATCATCTTTGTGAGCAACGTGCCAGAGGATGACCGCCTATTTGGTCATGTCGAAAACCAGCCGTGCCGGGATACGAGCCTTCTCAATGTCCTCAAAGCACGCATTGACCTGCTCAAGGTGTCGCGTCTCATAGGTCACGTGGGTCTTGCCTGCGGCGTGCAGCTCAAAGACTTCGGCCAGATCGAGGCGCGTGCCGACAATCGAGCCAACGACCTTCGTGCCATTGAGGACGGTCTCGAAGATGGGCAGTTGGATATGGTTATCCGCTGGGAGCGCAACGAAGACGAGCGTCCCCCCGCGCCGCAATGAACCATAGGCATGTTCGAAGGCTTTCGGCGAGACGGCCACACTGATGGCCGCATCGGCTCCTCCTAGCTTCTTGATGGCCTCAATCGGGTCCTGCTGCCTGCTGTTCACGGTATAGGCGGCACCGAGTTGCCTAGCGAGTTCAAGTTTCTCGTCAACCACGTCAACGGCCACCACTTCAGCGCCAGCAATCCTGGCATATTGCAGCGCCAGATGCCCCAGGCCACCGATCCCAAAGATGGCAACCAGGCTCGCAGGCCGAGCACCACTGACTTTGACGGCCTTATAGGTCGTGACACCAGCGCACGTCAGCGGAGCAGCTTCGAAGGAATTGATGCTTGCAGGGACTTTACAGACGTACCTGGCAAAAGCCCTGGTATATTCGGCGTAGGTACCGTCCATGAAGTAGCCAGTGTTGACTTGCTGCTCGCAGAGCGTCTCCCAACCGGAGACACAATAACGACAGGTTCCGCAGGCATAGCCCAGCCATGGAATGGCTACGCGATCTCCCTCTTTGACCTCTTTGACTCCCAGACCGACCTTTTCGACAATCCCGACTCCTTCATGACCAGGAATAAGCGGGAGTTTCGGCTTGACGGGCCAATCGCCATGGGCGGCGTGGATATCCGTGTGACACAAGCCCGATGTCTCAATCTTGACAACGATCTGTTCCAGACCTGGTTCTGGTTTTGCGACTTCCTCAATACGCAGTGGCGATGTGAAATCGTGCACCACTGCCGCTTTCATCGTTTGTGCCATGATTATGCTCCTTCTTTAGAACAGTGAGTTTACCCTGATACTACGGTGTCCGGTTGTCCTCCGTGCGGGCCACGAAGTGCATCCCCTCAGGACCTTCCAGCGAAAAAGTATCGCCCTCCCCTGGTGTGACGTCAATCAGAAACTGTGGCCTGCGCCAGCGTTCATATTGCTCTTTGTCAATATAAAAAGGGCAACCAGCGATTTCTCCAATCAGCAAGTCATTGGGGCCAAGGAGCAGGTCGCCCTCGCTCAAGCAGATCGGGGAACTGCCATCACAGCAGCCCCCTGATTGCATGAAGATGAGCGGGCCATAGCGGGCTTTCAGCCGCACGATCAGATCACGTGCGGCATTTGTTGCGATGACAGTTTCACTCATCACCCTCCTCCTAGAAAAAGCCTAAGGGTTTTGGATCGTAACTGACGAGCAGGCACTTCGTTTGCGAGTAGTGCTCAAGCATCATGAGGTGATTCTCTCGACCAACACCAGAGACCTTGTAGCCGCCAAAGGCTGCATGGGCGGGATAGAGGTGATAACAATTGGTCCACACACGGCCAGCTTTGATGCCTCTGCCCATGCGATAGGCTCTGGCCATATCGCGTGTCCACACACCAGCACCCAATCCGTACAACGTGTCATTGGCAAGAGCGAGTGCCTCCTGTTCATCCTTAAAGGTGGTCAATGCGAGAACTGGTCCAAAGATCTCCTCCTGGAACACGCGCATATTGTTCTGTCCTTTCAGAACCGTGGGCTTAAAGTAGTAGCCTCCTGCAGAGTTCCCAGCCAGATGGTTGCGCTCACCACCAATCAGCAGTTGCGCCCCCTCATTGAGACCAATGTTGACATAACTCTCGATCTTCTCAATCTGAGCGCGCGAGACCTGTGGGCCAATCTGTGTATCAAGACTGAGTGGGTCCCCTTGTTGGATCTTCGCGATCCGAGGCAGGACGCGTTCCATGAAGGCGTCGTAGATCGACTCCTGAATCAATGCTCGCGATGGGCAGGTGCAGACCTCACCTTTATTGAAAGCGTAGAGCACAAGCCCTTCGATTGCCTTGTCGAGGAAGTCATCATCGGCATTCATAATATCGGCAAAGAAGATATTGGGCGACTTGCCCCCAAGTTCGGTGCTCGATGGAATGATATTCTGGGCGGCATATTGCATAATCATGCGCCCGGTCGTCGTCTCACCGGTAAACGCGATCTTCGCGATGCGTTTGTTGGTTGCCAGAGCCTTGCCAATCTCGGCCCCTGGCCCATTGACAATGTTGAGTACTCCTGGCGGGAGGATGTCGCCGATCACTTCGGCTAGCTTCAGGATCGACCAGGGGGTCGGGCTGGCAGGCTTGATGACAGTGCAGTTCCCAGCCGCCAGCGCTGGAGCAATCTTCCATGCGGCCATCAGGAGGGGGAAATTGAAGGGGATGATCTGTCCAACCACGCCAAGCGGCTCCTGAAAGTGGTAGGCGACCGTATTCTTATCGATCTCGGAGATACGTCCTTCCTCTGCACGGATGGCGCTCGCGAAGTAGCGGAAATGGTCAATGGCGAGCGGCAGATCGGCATTGAGCGTCTCGCGTACTGGCTTGCCGTTTTCCCAACTCTCGGCGACGGCTAACATTTCGAGATTGGCCTCCATCGCATCCGCCACCTTGTTCAAGATACGTGCCCGCTCTGCCGGTGCTGTTTCTCCCCACGCATCCTTCGCTGCATGGGCTGCATCAAGTGCGACCTCAACATCTTCCGCTGTGGAGCGAGGCACCTGCGTGAAAGCCAGTCCCGTCGCTGGGCTCAGGTTCGATGAATACTCACCACGGACCGGTGGCACCCAATGCCCGCCGATAAAGTTTTCGTAGCGCGGTTTCACCGTCACGATACTGTCAGGGTTCCCTGGTTTGACATACCTCTGTGGTTTCATGACTGTAGCCATGCTTGTTCCTCTCCGTTCTACTATGGATTTACTCTGTCTGATTTTGGTTCTTCCGCTCGTTCGGTGGACATGCTCATCTATCAAACGATAGTCCTGCGGTCATTCGTACTGCTACTCGTCCATACCACTGCAATCCGAAACAGCAAAGAGCGGAAAGATTCCTCTTTTCAGCTCTCAAACAGATATTCTGTGCGGAAGCAAATCCTGGATGTTTCATCCTGCTAGGGACCTATCTTGTCTCTTACTTCCGCCCTCGTAAAGAAGCATAGCAATAGATCCTCGCAATGCGGTCACAATAGACGACCTCTTTTTCACAGATACGTCACATTCGCATCCAGATCGACTTTAGCCATTTTCAGGCATCGCACCCAAAAGTATCCTTATTGGCTCACTGCCTTCTTCACGAGCGCGACAATCTTCGCCTCTTCCGCATCGGTCAGTTCCGTCAGCGCGTAGGCGACCGGCCACATATGGCCTTCGTCCAGATGCGCATCGTGCATGAATCCGAGCGTCGCATATCTGGTCTTGAACCGCTGCGTCGTTTGGAAGAAGCAGATGATCTTACCATCTTTGTTGGCATACGCGGGCATGCTATACCAAGTCCTCGGCGAGAGGTCTGGCGCGTTGGCTTTGATGAGTGCATGGAGCCGCTCGCCGATGGCGCGATCCGGCTCCGGCATCGCAGCGATGGCCGCAAGCACGGCTGCCTCATCATCGGCTTTCTGTTTTGCTTTCGTGGTGGCCTTCTTCTCAGCCATAGACCGTTCCTTTCTTATTAAGGGTATCATCGAGATTTGTGCGTAGAGTTATCATAAGGTCAAATTGACCGCCTATGTAGCGGTTAATCCTCTTTCGTCCTATCGGTTTGGGCGTCCTCCATAAACTTATTGAAGTCCTTCCGCTTCACTAAATACACCTTGCCAGGGCGGTAAGCTTTCTGCTCAAAAACTGCCTTGACAAATGATGCCCTCATAAGATTATAATATGTAAAGTTTTTTCCTGCTCGGGCATATAAAAATATCAAGCGAAAAATCCTTTTTCTTTTTCCAGGGGTAGCACCACATTAAATAGTAAAAGTTCACTTGTTTGAGATCAATTTCGCTGGTTTCTTTGAGTTTTTCACCGGATAGTGTAGCTCTATCATTCCAGGGAAAATGAATATTATGAGGTAGAAATGAACAAATCTATTATAAATGGCGTTGATTTTCCCGAATTTTCCCCCATTGTGGGACGCGAAGAGCTATTACAAGCATTACACACCATGCTTTTTCAGCAGCGAAAAGTGGCGTTGACCGGGAAAAGTGGTATGGGTAAGACGACATTAGCTCGCGAATATGTGAGGCGCTATGCTCAGGAGTATTCGCTAGTTTGCTGGCTGAACATGGCGAACGATGAGATGTTACTGGCCGATCTGTTTTCTGCTCTGGAAGCGTTTGCCTTGCCGACAGAGCTAACCCAGGGAGTTGCTGGTCTATTTCAGCGTTTGCAGGATTATTTAGCTGGCAAAGAGCACTTTTTGCTGGTCCTGGACAATCCTCCACCTGTATTCAAGGGGCAGGATACATCTGAAACGCAGCCAATGAATGGGCATTTGCTGGTCATTACTCCTGCTCTCTCTCCTTCTTCGCAGAGTCCCCGCCTGGAAATTACTGGCTTGCAAGCGCAAGAAGGCGCATTGCTGGTCCTGCAACGAGCTGGTTTGCTTGCAGATCAAGAGACATTGGACCAGGCACAGGAGCAGCAACGTCAGGCTGCGCTAGAGCTGGCGCGTGAATTTCGTGGGTCCCCTCCTGGTTTATGTCTGGCAGGGAGCTACATGCGCGAGACAGGTTTGAGCGTGCAGGATTACCTTTTCACCTTTCGCGACTTTCCCGCCCGCTTGCAATTCTCCGCCGATCTAGCATTGGAACATGCAACGGAACTGGCAGTAGCCGCTGAATTGAGCTTAAATTACCTGAAACAGGTTCAATCCCCCGATCTAGCTCTTGTGCAGATAAGCGCGCTGTTTTTGCCAGAGGCACTTCCCGGAGCGTTTTTTGTGCGAGAGTCCAGGCAAAATCTGTCTGCCGAAGAAAACAAGCGCAGTTTATCATGGACATTTACGCTGTCCTGGATGACCTCTGGGCTGTTCTGCCTCGATCGTGAGACGGCGACGCTGAGTATGCATCCTCTGATCCAGGATCTGGTGCGACAGTTTTTTGCTCCGAGTAGATTTGAACCACAGCTTGAGCAAGCGTGCCTTTTATTGCAAGAGCTTTTGCCGTCGCTTTCTACGGAACCATTGGCCAAACGTCTGCGCGTGGTAGGACATATTCGCCATCTGGCTCCGATCGGTAAACAATGGACATCTTTTTCAATACCAGCAGCGGATGTCTTCAACTGGGCGGCTTCACTCTTGTGGGAGCAAGGACTGATTGGTACTGCCGAGCCTTTATTAAGAAGAGCGCAGATCATTTGGGAACAGATACATGGTCAGGCTCATCCGGGAGTTGCTACTGCACTGGACAATCTGGCCACGATGAACAGCCTGTTAGGAAATTACGTGGAAGCCGAGGCATTGGCCCATCAGGCAATTGCCAGTAAAAGTGCGGCCCTGGGAATAAATCATCCCGACGTTCTGCTTGCGCTTACCCATCTCGGTCAGATTTATGCAGCGCAGAGCAAGCACCAGGAAGCCAGGCTCTGTTATGAAAAAGCTTTCTCCATTGGAGATCGAGTTGATTTGCGCTCTCATCCCGCCTATGCTACGGCCCGCTATGCCCTGGCTCTCCTCCTTATCGAGCAGGAGCAATTTGAGCAGGCCGAGCCACTATTGCGCAAAGTTTGCCTGATCTGGGAGCAAAATCCAGGTTTATCTCATCCGTCGACCATGGCGGCGCGCTTCACCCTGGCCGAGGTTTCTGAGCGTTTGCAACAGTGGGAACGGGCCGAAAAGTCCTATCGTCTAGCATTACCAGTTTGTGAACAATTGTTAGGTCGAGAACATCCGGTAACTCTGGGACACCTGGAACGGGCGGCTCTGATATATCTGCGTCGGAACAATCCGGTCGAAGCTCGCAGCACGCTGGAACAAGTAGTAAAAACTAGAGAAAGAACGCAAGGAAGTCGTCATCCTGATGTGGCTCATTGCCTGAACAACCTGGCGAGAGTCGCACTGGCGCAGGAGCAGATCTCTGAGGCACAGGCATTGCTGGAGCGTTCCAGAGACATCTATGAGCATCAATCAGAGCCTGATAAACTGTCTCTGGCAGCAGTGCTGGATACTCAGGCTTCTGTAGAGCAGGAACGCTGTCAGTACGAGCAGGCCATTGCTTTCTCACAACGTGCTCTTGAACTACGCAGACAGGTGCTTGGCGCGCAACATCTGGACCTTGTCGAAAATCTCTCTACACTCGCCACGCTTTATGTTGCTCAGAAACAGCCTCAGCAGGCAGAAGCGCTTCTGCTACTGGCCCTTTTCCTGTATCAGAACGCGCAAAAGCCGGAGGATCTGAGGCTGGACCCTGTGCTCAATACTCTGGCTGAGATTGAGCAAGAGCGTCAGCATTTTCCACAGGCCAGAATGTATCTGGAGCGCGTGTATGCAATCAGAGAGCACAGTCTAGGAAAGAGTGATCCACGCACGGTAGAGGTACGAAAGAAACTCACACAGCTTCCCTCTGTCTCTATTGTGCCCGAAGCAAAAAAATGATCCGATCACACTTAAAAGGAGAGCATGAATATCATGGGAGAATCACTTTCGGTAAACACTAATACCTGGAGCACAGCAGCACACCCCACCCAAACAGGAAGTACCAACACCGATGATCTGGTAAATGATGTCATGACCACCATTAACTCGCTGATGGGAGCGATTAATACGGTCAGCTTTATGCAGAATACACAGAACTTTATCACCGCTCTGGAAGATTTTGGCTATGGTTTGAACGCTGCCCTGGCCTGTGTCAGTGTAGATCTCCAGGTTGTGGCGAGTGGGCTTGGTGCAGCGGCGTCTGCATTTGCAGCTACCGATACGGCCCTCGCCAAAACGTTTGCGGATCTGGAGACACAGGTTGGCTATTATACCAACACGGCCAGTAGTGTGACACTTGCTTCCCCCACTGCGGCACAGAATGCAGCACTGAACTCATTATCGATCAGCAGCAGTTCAAGCAGTGGCAGTTTTTGGGACAGCACCGCCGGCCATGTCGTCATAGGTGCGGGCATTGTGGTCGGGGTGGTTGCTTTAGCTGCCCTCGTCGTTGTCACCCTTCCTGTTGATGCCATAGTTGCGGCTGGTTCTGCGGTAGTGGCAGCAGGAGCCGCGCTTTTTTCGTGGGCGAGCGCAGCTTTTAGCTGGTAGTACTGTCAGCTAAATCAAACAGGAAAATTCCTGGTTCTCTCCCGATCCAGTCTCAGAAAGTATGGCCCTGTGGCCTGTTTTGCGTGGAGAGGATGGGATGGGGAGGTGTACCAGAAACTGATCATACATCTGTGACCATGTAAATGGTAGAGAGGACAAATGCCTCTCCTGTACGTGAGAAAAGGAGTTCATGAGCATGTCAGGACCACAACCATCGCCAACTCCGCAACCGGCACCTACTCCGACACCAGATGTCAGTCATGTTGCTCTGCCGGATGTGCCATCAAACACCTATCAACTGCTCAGCAATCTGGCCGATGCTATTGATACAGCAAACGGGAAGTTTACTACTCATGCGACCAGGCTGGCAGGCGTATCTCAGGAGACCAACGGCGCGGTTACCAATGTTACCTCGACCTCTCAGGGACAGGCCGCTACCACTCTTTCCGATACCTGGACAAGTACCCAGACTGATTTCAACCGGGCCCATGATCCTTTACTGGCGATTACTGCCAGCAGTTGTATGGGGGGCTCACCCAATCCACTCTGGGCTGTGCTGGATGAGCATAAAGCGAGTATTCAGAACGGGCTGATTGCCATGGAAAACATCCAGATGCTGCAGCGTTCCTGTCCCTTGCAGCCACCCACTGCAGCGCAGGTGGAAGAGTGGATTCAGGAAGTAAATGCCCTGACTGCTTCTCTGGGGAATGTCAATCTGGTCCTGGAAACGATGATTCTGGCGCTTCGTAATCTGAATGGTGGTTTTACTGCCAGTTGTGCCACAGGTTTTACCCCTGGCATGCCCCCTCCAACCTTTCCGAGCCATGTCTTTGCCAGTACAAGCAGCGGAGGTACCGGCGGTGGAGGTGGTGCTAACCTGAATGATTTTGAAAATGACCTCAAAAACAAGGGCGTTGCACCTGATGTGGCAGAAAATCTTGCTCTCTGGACCGATAGCGAGGGCTTGAGTCTGAGCGATGTCCAAAAGCTCGTCGATGATGGAGTGAACCCGGAAGAGCTGACGAATTGGATTGAGAGCGGGAAAGTCACAGCGGCAAACTTGTCGGATATCACAACCCTGACCGGTCAGGGGCTGGATGGCGCCTCAATCAGCACACTGATCAATAATGGCGCAGATCTTCAGGCAACCTCGGCGGATGTCTCAAGCGTGCTCAGCAAAGGAGCTACTACCGGTGATGTCAATCAGTGGGTTCAGAAAGGCTTGAATCTCAAATATGCGGACGTTCTCCTTGGGAAAGGTACCTCAGCCGATTATATTACGAACAATCTGGGAAATTATCTTGATCCTAAACAAGGGAGCAGTAACTGGATCAGACTTCCCAAGTCTGACGTTAATCAGGCTCTTTTGCGCTGGAAAAATGGTACTAACATTGGAGATAATGACGGTGGCGTGTTTGCAAATAGACCTCAATGGGATAGTAAAGCAGGTAGATCTGTGCAGCCTTTCCCACCGCCTATAAATGGTACGCTGAGAGAATATTATGTTGATGGTCAATCAGGTTCCCAGAGAATTCTGGTTGACAGTTCAGGCAAAGCCTATTATTATCCAAGTCACTATGACCCAGCGACCAGGATACCGATTCCGCCCAGTTATCTTATGCAACTCCTGGGGAAATAAGCGAAGCGAGGTAAAATGGAAGACGATCTTATTCATTTGACATTTTTAGACGATCCTCTGGCCTATCAGACTCAAGCTGACGAGATCGTTGTGCGTATCCCCGCCAACGTCTCTTCACCAGAGGAATTGATCAATATTCTGACAACCCATCTGGGTTTGCCTGTTCACGGAGAAAGAAACTGGTATGCTTTACGCGATGCATTGAGCTACTGGGACAATTGGCAAACCACACCTCAGAGCGTGGCTCTCGTGCATACAAATGTGCCTTTTGAGCAATCATCAGAGAGACTCTGGTATATTGATTTAGAGGGATACATCGGGGCATTAAGCGAAAGTATCGCCGTGCTCCAGGCACGAAATAGCCGCGAGACCGATCCCTTAAAACAGAGGAAGCTGGTGGCAATTTTCCCTGTTGAGGCGAGAGAAAAACTGCATGCGGTACTCAATCGTCCTGCCGATTGGTACCTGACACTTGGCTTTTTTGCGGAGGATCGTTCTCTTTCCTCTGACATCAATCCAGCATTGGCGACAATTCTGCAATATATACACTTGCTGGATGGGGTAACCGCAGAGACCTGCACTCTCTACCAGCAAGATACTGGTATGATGACGGTGCAGTATAACAGGCAGGAGGCCGCCTATTATGTTGAATACGCCTCCGCAAATCAGACAGATTTTCTGATTGCAACTCCTCAGGAACCTTTTTCACTACCTGCTTTCGTTTCCTTTTCAGAAGTATCCGCTATTCTGGAAACCTTTCTTGCAGAGGGTCAGTGCTCTTCCACTGTACACTGGTATACTCTCTCAGCCGAAGAGCATTATGAGATAGACAGGAAACGTGAATTCTGGTATTACACGAATGCGGAAGAGGCTCTTCTGGAGATCGATGGGTTAGGCACAGTGCGCGCTACCATTATAGAGGGTATTCGAGAAGCGGTAGGTAAGGAAGAGGAGCCTTTTTCTTTGCAGTTCTGGCAGAATCTGCTTGCGCAAGCGGACGTTTCGCCAGTCCAGCGTTTCGCCGCACTTTGCATGGTTGGTCGCCTCAATCTGCCTGAGGCCCCTGCATCTCTGCACTCTTTATTGAACAGTTCACACAAAGAGGAACGTTGGATCAGTGCTCGTTTTGCCGGATTATGGGAGGACGAGGCAGCATTACCTGTTCTGCTGAGTATGCTCACTGACGAGTTACCGGTGACTGCGCAGGCTGCGAACGATTACTGGTATGAGAGTTGGCGTTTATACGCTCCTCGTTTGCTGCGTCGCTGGGCGAACCCTCAGGTAGGGGCATCCCTGCGCGAGTCTCTGGTGCTCTGGCTACAGACTGAACCTCTCTTCGACCAGGATATTGATATCTGGCGGGTTTTTGAGGAGCGGTTGTGTTACGAACTGGGCTATAGAGAGGACTTTGACGCAATTACCAAACTCCCGCTGGTAGGTCAACAAAGACCGGAGCTACTGGCTCAGATGGAGCGGGGTTACCAGGTCAAACGTCTGCGTATGACCGCTGAAGAGGAACGTCATTATCTTAGATGAGGAGAGCCGTGAGAACCCCGGCCAAAGAAGAAGAAATTAACGAGTATATGAATTTCACTCAAAAGAACTTGTGGCTTCAAGCCTTTGCATCGTTAGCATGGTACGATGCTGCCATCAAGTTCCTCTTCAGTTTCATCACCAAAACCAGCGAACTGCTGCTCGCGGCTGGCATTGTTGTGAGTACCGCCAACTTCTTAACCGATGGAACCATTCTGCATGGACACAGCCAGATCTCTTTTGCCTGGGCCTGGGCGCAGGCCATTGCCATCGATTCCAGCTTAGGCACCGTCTTTCTCAACGCCTTTCAGTCCGTGCGAGAACGCGAGACCGTCAAAGCCGTGATCTTTTTCACCCTCACGGCTTTGTTGGCAACTGTTGCTGGACTCATCACTCATTTTGATGCTCTGGCCCTTGCCGCAGGATTGCCGGTGAGCAGCGTTGCTAGCATCGTTCCCTTATGGATCATGACGGCCCTGCGCTCTGTTGCGGTGATCGGCTTCTTACTGGCTTCTCGACTCAAACAGGTCTCGTTCCAGCAGCTTCGACAGGGACTTACGCATGAACCACCGTTGGAGCCAGGACAGAATCAGCAGATGAGGACAGATCCATCTGCATTGGAGCCTCTCGATTATCAGCAGTTGGCGAGAGAGCTTGCTCCCTTCTTCCAATCCGCCCACAGGACCATCATTGAGGAAGGAAAGACGAACATCGAATGCCCAACACCAGTTCTCGAAACCAGTGCCAACCAGGAACCAGTTCTTCTCTCCCATTAGCGCCAGTCCGATGCGAGAGGAAGCCGACGGACCACTATCTCTCAGGAGGAAAAGCTTGCACGTGCCTATCAGACACTGCAGAAGGAGCTACCACTTTACTACAGCGCCGCCGATGTGACCGCCGTGCCATCATATCATGAGACCTTTGGCCTGGCGGCTGTGGAATCACAGGCATGTGGCACTCCCGTCGTTGCTATGCGTGCCGGAGGGCTTATGACGGTAGTGCGGCATGAGCAAACAGGCTTTCTGGTGCCGCGTTACCCAGGCTTTTTTGCCAGATACATCGACAATCTCTTGCGCGACACCTCACTGCATGCCACAATGAGTGAGCAGTGTCGTCCATCCGTGATTCAATATAGCTGGCGCGATATCGCGTTCCAGGTCGAGCAACTCTATAACACATTGACCTATGCACCTCGCCAGGCTGCGCAATAATTTTAACTAGTCATAGAATTCGGGAGCTTTCTTGAGCGTCGGCCACAGATTTTCGTCGTGTCCGAAGACGGCAAGTGTCACCCCTTCGCGCCTGACGAGTTCTAAAAGCTTCTGTGCGCACTCCCGAGCTTCTGCCGGGTCTATATCCACGCCATTGTTCTCCAGGCGAGTGTCCGGATAAAGTTCCTCTTGCGTGGCTGCGGCATCAATAGCGAGCAGAACAGGGCCGGTGTGCGGCAAGCGAACAAGCACGACCTGGTGACCGGGAACATGGCCGTCTGTTTCGATGAGTTCTACCCCTGGTGCTAGCTCGACATTCCCATCAATGAGTCGATACCGGAGGCCGGGATGATCCCAGTGGGGACGAGTGAGGGTGAAACGAGCATCCTTGGAAGCGCGGGCGAATTCATAATGTGTTCGTTGCACAATCAGCTCGGACCAGAGGAATACATCGTGACTTCCAGAGTGGTCGGGGTCAAAATGAGTACAGACCAGCAAATGAATATCTTGTGGGGTCAATCCCAGAGCTGCAAGTTCATCTTCCACGGAGAAGATCTGGAGCTTGTGACCTCCATTCGGCGTGAAAGAACCATCCAAGGGAACCCCCGTATCGACCAGAATGTTTTTGCCATCGCTGGTTTGTATCAGATAGCCTGGTATTGGGGTTCCGTCTTCCACCAGCCCTAATTGCAAGAGATAAAGGCGGATAGGGGTCGATTGCTGAGTTGCCATAGTGTCCTCACTTTCGATAGTTAGCATGCGTTTATGCCAGAACAGTAAAGCAGAGATGAAGAGAGCTGTCAATCCCACTCTCCTATGGGCTCTCCATCCTTCCGGGTGAAACCGCTCTAAAAATCAGACAAAATTGCCCAACAAAATGCGCAAGCGAAGGTGTTGGCGATTACGCTTGCCTTCCCACCACCAACTACAGGATGAAGCCCTTGTGGAGCAGATTCAAGAGATCTATAAGGACACCTGGCAAACGTATGGAAGTCCGCGCATTCAGGTGGAACTGCGTGACCGTGGGCGACTCAGCTCCCGCAAGCACGTGGCCCGTCTCATGCGCGAGCAAGGACTCTGTGTCAAAAGCAAACGCCGTCGGGTTGTAACCACGGATAGTCGGCACCGTGATCCCGTGGCTCCCAACCTGCTCAAGCAACAGTTTGAGGCAGCCGAACCAAACCAGAAATGGCTGACCGATATCATCGCGATTTGGACACAGGAAGGCTGGCTGTATCTTGCTGCCATCCTCGATGTGTGCTCACGACGCGTGGTTGGCTGGTCGATGAGTGAGCAGCGAGATGAACAATGAGTCAGATGGGGGATTGAAAACAGCCTCCATTGGGTGCTGGACGTCGCTTTTCGCGAAGATGACTCATGCGTGCGCATTGGCCATGCTGATGAGAATCTGGCCGTGTTACGCCACATCACGTTGAATCTCTTGCGATAGGAGAAAACATCGCGGGTCGGCATCCATGCCAAGCGGCTCAAGGCTGGTTGGGATCATACGTATCTCCTCCGTGTTCTCGATGGGGTTAATTAGATGCGATTGCCCTAGGTCAGGGCGACCCTTTGTGGTCGCTCTGACGTACTATCACAGCCCTGCGACTACTTCAGCAAGGCGCTGTATCTGATCGAGATCAGCCAGGGTAGGCCAGAGCATCAATTCGTCCGTTCCGATATCTTCATAGGCTTTGGCAAGCTGGCGTATTGCTTCTGGTGTAAATGGGGTGGCTCGTATTCGCTGCTGTGCCTCCTCATGCGCCGCCTCACCTAAAAATGAGTGGTAGTCAAAAATATAGGCTCCACCACGTTCAACCACGTCGGGGCCGAGCCCGAAATAACTACCACCGACCAGATACGGCTTACCTGCTCGACCGGCCTGCTGCCAGACGCGCTCGGCTTCACGGAAAAGCTGATCTATCTCTTGCAGATTGCTACCACCGGCCATCCAGCCGTTTCCCCAGCGTCCGACACGTTGCACCGCCGGAGCGGAATATCCCCCCAACAGCACTTTGGGACCGCCCGTTTGCATCGGGCGCGGACCAATCAGCCCGACTTCATTATTCATAGCCTGACCAGACCAGATACGCGTCATAATCTCAAGCTGCTCCTCCAGGCGCTCACCACGATTGCGCATCACCGACGAGACGGCGAGGTAGTCGTCCTCACGCGCACCGACTCCCAGACCCAGCGTTAGCCTGCCGTTGGAAAGTACGTCAACAGTGGCGCTCTGCTTCGCCAGCAAGCCTGCACTGCGCAAGGGCGCGAGCAGCACTGTGGTCATCAGATGCACACGCTGCGTTACCGCTGCTGCGGCTGCCAGCGTGATCAGTGGTTCGTAGTTCTTGTATACGATGCGGTCAATGACGCCAAGACTCGAGAATGCGGCTGCTTCTGCTTGTTTTGCCCATTCGAGTACGAGTGACCCTTGCACTCCCGGTACGTGAGCTGGTAAGCCGATGCCAATTTTCATAAACACTCCTTTGAGCTTCCTCGGAACAATAACTTAATATCCTCACATAAAGGGCATCATTGCCACAGAGTGAAACATAATATAGAACAGTTTCGCTATCATATCATTATTAATGAGATGAAGCAAGCAGCAAGGGTCAGGGCCGCAGGGCTGTTGCAAAGTCCCCCACCCTTTCTCAAGCGACCAGATGAGCTAAAGCTTTGTCGAACTGGTAGTCAAACGTCCGCTGAGCACGGGGCGATTGTCCAGCCCTTGTCGGGCCAGCAAACCAATCGCCGTGTTATTGAGCAGAGCGAGCAGATGAGGAGCATGACCCATGCGCAGTTGAGAGCGGTCCTCATCCAACAATCTCGCTGAGCAAGATGTGCGGATGGTCAAAGTTCAGCAAAAGGTCTCCGGGACGTTCCGTAGCGATGACGGGGCCATCGCCTTTGCCCGCATTCGTGGCTATGTGTCCACTTTGCGCAAGCAAGGTCAGCACGTCTTTTCGGCCTTGGAGGCAACGTTGCGGGGCCATCCTTTCCTTCCCTCCTTCTTGCAGACCTGACTAGTTACTAGAAAATATCATTCTTTGTGATAGGAAGGAGCAAAATGTCACTTTTTCGGAAGGAAGTAAGTTGGAAGGACTCGATGTTGTTTTAGACCGAATGGCCATAGGCGATCTATATACTAACCAATATCTTCATAGGAGTATTAGGGAAGAAATATGAGAATAGGGATTTTGTGTGAAGGAGAGTTCTCAGATCAACCAACTCTCGAGGTATTGCTTAGGGATTGGTTTCCGGGTGTCGACTTTTTCATAAAAGGGGTTGATAAAGCTGTTATCTTTAGAGCCGCAGATTTAGAGCTAGCTGGTATGTTTGCCAAATTAAGCGTCGAGAGAGTTTTAATTCTTTGGGACTTGCTTCCTCTAGGAGGACAGTTGGGCGTGAAAAGTCAACAATCAGCTAAAGCTAATCGCCGCGAACAGTGTGGAGAGCTTCTCAATTTACTTTGCAAATCTGAATACTTACCTGAACATTTACTTGATCAATCTCATAAACTCGCTCAGCAATATAAATTCCCGTTTGCAGAAGAAAGTGCTCCTCAAAGTACTAGTAGTGAGGATTTACTAACATTAGTATGTATTTGCTATGAATTAGATGGATGGTTATTAAGCGATCATAATATATTGTGTAACCTTATTTCAACAAATTCTCGCCAAATACGCCGTTTAGACCATAATCCTGGGAAACCCGATGAATGTGTGTATCCAACATCTGCACTCAAACGCATCTTCCGCGATTCTCCAAACAGGCACTTTCGTTACTATGCTAAACATCAACATAATGTAGAAATTGCGCGGGAATACGTAAAACAAGGCAGAGTTAATGTAATATACCAATCTTCTCGGAAGCCGCTCCAGAAGAGCCATAATTTTGTACCACATAAAATGGCGCAGGTATCACAATTAGATGAGCTAAAGAACGAACCAAGCCGGGATCTCCTTTGTGAGGATGCCACGCCAACTTATGAGAGAAAGGCAACTCGCTGCACGCGCTTGGCAGCGTGGCAAATTATCTGAGAAACGCGGAAGCTGAGACATCTGCATGCGCTGATCGTATGTCGCTAAAAGCTAGCTCACCAGAGATTGCGCAAGCGCCCAATACGCCTGCACCGAGCAAAAATTCTCTACGTTTCATAGACTTTACTCCCTTGCCGTGCCTTATAATTGTAAATCCGAAGATTTAGTGGTTCACTTTTGGTGATGCTGAATGAGTATGAATCAAGGTTTAGCTTGGTGTGAGGGGCGATTTTCTAGAACATTTTCTAGTATTCCCCCTCCTTACTGTTTCTAGCTCAAGCTATCGACAGTGTGGCAGAGAGTTCTGCCAATGTCTTTTTTGGATCGGCTATAACTTGCTCTGCTAATGTACGATAGGCCAGAATCATTTTCGCCACTGTCTCATCATTGAAGAGGTGCAGATCATACTCCCAGGCAAGAGAAATGTATTCCCCACAGTCCACAATGGCAATGTACGTCTCGGCCAATGCTCTCCGAGTCCAGAAACGGCGTCCATAGGTCAAATTGCCTAACTCAGGATATGGAGTGCCTTCGTACTGCACTATCAGTGACCAGTTAAAGGGATCATGTGTCACATAGAGATCAGGACGACTTTCCTCAAGAACTTTAGCAAGAGGCAAATCTTTATGCATGGTCGCCCCAAGGACTGTTTCCTTTACACGGGCTACAATTTCTAGAAAGGTAGGATTTCCGTGCAAGTTAGTACGCAAAGGTACCGTATTCGCCAAAGGAGCGACCATAGGCTCTAACTCAGATTGTAATCGGTTGGCAACCATGGTACATACGATTACATCTTCTGCATTTGCATAAATGTTACAGAACGTTTTAAATAGTGCTAAGAGCACTGTATAGAGCGTTGCACTCTGTTCTTTGGCCAACACTTTGAGCTGGCTATTGAGCGGGTTAGAAAATTTGAATTCTTGTACATTAGTGAAAGCAAATTCCTGGGTACGTGGGCGGTCAGTGGGAAGAAGTAATGGAGTGAGATCTCCCGCGAGTTTCTCTCGCCAATATTGGGCACTTGCTTCTAGCACCTCTCCCTGAAAATGACTCCGTTCCCAATGGACCCAGTCAACAAACTGAACGGGAAGCTGAGAAGATTTCCAGGGAAGGCCTTGATTTCGTGCATCCAGGAAGAGTTTCATGTCAGCAGCGACGCTAAACAGCGAAGGACCATCCCAAATACTCTGGTGTGCCAGAGTTGTCCAAGCGTATCGATCCTCAGCCAGCTTATATAACGTCATCTTCCAAAGTGGAGATGACGAGAGCATATCAAATGCTATCTGACTCTGTTCACGGGCTAGTCTGAGCATTTCCTCATCTCTTCTATCTTCCCGCAAAGAGGTCAAGTCGATCATAGGCACCGAAACATGGAGTTCTGGAACTATTTTCTGGTATAACGTTCCCTCCATAAGTACGAAGGTTGTCCGCAGCGTTTCATGCCGTTCGAGCTAATTCTTGTACGCTTTTCTCAAAAAGTGCCCTATCGAGTGGTCCGACGAGTTCCCAGGCGAAGACGATAGTGTTGATAGAAGCCTGCTCAGGATGTTGTTGATCGCATACCCAACGCCATTGTTGGTTCCATGAAACTGGGAACAATTGTTCCCAGTTTCTCGTGACCAATTGGTCACGAGAAACTGGGAACAGCGGTTGCAGCCTCCGCTGATCTTGGTCTATCGTTTCACTGAGAGCGGCAATAGTTTGGTGTTGATAAAGACTTCGCTCCGTCAGCTCTATCTGGAAGACATTACGAAGCTTGGCAATCAGTCGAGTAGCTAATAACGAATGTCCTCCCAGCTCAAAAAAATTGTCGTAAATACCAATGTCACTGATTCCGAGATATTCTTGCCAGATCTCAGCAACTTTCTGCTCGGTGGCAGTATTCGGAGCTGCATAGACATTCGACAAGTAGGCACGCATTGAGACGGCATCCCCATTTTCGTTCAGAACATTTTCCTCGGCAATAGTTGAGACGAGGTCCGGGTTCATATCTGGAGAATGGAATGTATATTCCGGGATCCAGAAACGCTGCCTCTCAAAAGGGTAGGTGGGCAATAAGGTGCGCTGTCTAGCTCTGGTGTACAGCTTGGCAAAGTGGATGTTGACTCCAGCTAGCCAGAGCTTGCCCAGTGATTGCCAGAGCATGATTTGATCCGAAGACTGCTGATCGGACCGATGGCCCAGCGTAGGAACAGACAGGAAGGATTGCCTTTGACCCGCCTGTATATGGAGTTTGAGTAGAGCCAACATAGTTTGACGAGGTCCAACCTCAACAGCAATGCAACCGGGCTGCTGTAAGAGGGTCTGAAGGGCCTGGGAGAAACGAACAGGCTGGCGTAGATGTCTGACCCAGTATTCGGGATCGGTCGCTTCATCCGCACTGATCCAGGTACCAGTCGCGCAGGAAATGTAGGGCAATCGTGGGGCCTGTAATCGAATCTTGAGCAAAACTTGCCGGAAATGGTCTTGTATTGGCTCGATCATAGTTGAATGGAAGGCACGCATAACGTGGAGACGGCGATGTTCAATCCCCTCCTCCGTAAGCTGTTGCGCTAGTTCAATAATAGCTGCCTCTGATCCTGCTATTGTACAGAGTCTGGGCCCATTAATCGCTGCCAGAGAAAGGTCAGCATTCAGGTGTTTGCTGGTCTCATCTTCAGACAAACTAACACTTAACATGGCTCCTGGCAACATAATATCTTGAACCAGACGACCCCGTTCTACAACGAGAAAGAGAGCATCTTCTAACGAGATGACATCGGCCAGACAGGCAGCGACGTACTCACCCAGGCTATGACCAAGCATTGCTGCTGGTTGTAGACCCAGATCTTGCAAGAGTTTGGCAAGGGCATATGCAGTAACAAATAGTGTTACTTGTACCATTTGTGGTTGAGCCAATAGTTGCTCAGCCTTGGCAGCGTCCTCCTCTGAGGCAAAAAGGACATGGCGGATATCCAAATTTAGCAAAGGGAAGAGCAATTCCGCACAACGATCTATCCACTGTCGATATATTGGTATTTCGGTATAGAACTGCCGCCCCATATGGAGGTGCTCTACTCCTTGACCGGGAAAGAGAAAAGCGAGCGAGATATCTCCAGCTTTTTGGACGTCTGAGAATACCTTCTGAGGATCGCGCGTCTGAAGATAGTGGAGTGCTTCTTGCAATGTTTCTCCAACTACAATACGCCTATAAGCAAAGGCACGTCTTCCTAGCTGTAGAGTCCAGGCAACATCGGCCCCGACCAGTTCAGGATGTTCTTGCAGATAAGCGACAAGATTATTGGTACTGGCTTCGAGGGCTGAGGCAGTTTTGGCTGAGAGCACTAGCAAAACAGGGGCGCGCTCCTCCTGGCTAGCCTCGATGAGTGGAGCCTCCTCTAGAATAGCATGGACATTAGTACCGCCAATACCAAAAGAACTAACTCCAGCCCGACGTGGCATTTCTCCCTCTATCCAGGGGGTGAGCTGTGTGTTGACATAGAAGGGACTGTTGGCAAAGTCTATCTCTGGGTTTGGCCGGGTAAAGTTCAGGCTAGGAGGAATTACTTTGTATTTCAAGACCAGACCAGCTTTGATGATCCCAACCACTCCGGCAGCAGCATCCAGGTGACCAACGTTTGTCTTGACAGAACCAATCGCACAGAAAGTCCTTTTTTGAGTTTTTTCTTGAAAAGCACGCGTTAAAGCTGCTATCTCGATAGGATCACCTAAACGTGTACCTGTACCGTGTGTCTCCACGTAGCCAATAGTTTCTGGATGCACACCGGCCAATTCTAAAGCCTCAGCAATGACTTCGGCTTGACCTTCGATACTTGGAGCAGTGTAGCCAGCTTTGAGATCTCCGTCGTTGTTAATGGCAATACCTTTAATAACAGCATAAATCTGATCGTTGTCAGCCAGGGCATCTTCCAGGCGTTTTAAGAGCACCAGGCCAAATCCGTTGCCGAAAAACGTGCCCTGCGCATTAGCATCGAAGGCGCGGCAATGCCCATCGGGGGAACTCACTCCCCCGGCCTCATATATGTATCCCGCGGCTTTCAATGCAGTCACTGAAACTCCTCCTGCCAGAGCCATATCGCATTGATAACCAAGCAAACTCTGCGTAGCCAGAGCTACCGCTGTTAATGAGGTGGAACAGCCAGTCTGGACGGTGATAGCTGGCCCTTTCAAGCCAAGTTTATAGGCCAGCCGCGTGGCGAGGAAGTCTCTGTCATTTCCTAGCATCATCTGGAAGCCGCCCATTGACTTTTCCAATTCGCGATTTGGATAAATATGATATAACTGGTAGATGCTTGCACTGGCTCCAGCATAGACTCCAATACGGCCCGGATACTGATGTGTATCATAGCCAGCCTGCTCTAGCACCTCCCAGGCACACTCAAGTAAAAGGCGATGTTGCGGATCGATAATCTGAGCCTCACGCATGGTATAACCAAAGAAGGAGGCATCAAAAAGATCAATATTTTCTAGAAAAGCCCCTGCTGGTACATAATGAGGGTTATTACGCAGTGTCGGGTCGGAAGCCAGCGCGCGGTCTTCGTCAGGTGATAAGAAGGTAACAGACTCTTCCCCATCACAGAGCTTTTGCCAGAACTCGCCAAGTGTTTGAGATTGGGGGAAACGTCCAGCCATAGCAATAATGGCAATACTACCCAAATCTGCTTCCGGGTTTTGATTTTCCATAGAACTGTTATTTCCTCTCCGAAATGTCACTGCCAGGAGTTCACAATTGACTGCTGTTAAATGCGGACGGACAGTTTAGTATGACTGATATAATTACTGAGAGCATGGATCGTGCTGAAGCGAAACAGGTCAAGAATAGAGAGGTCCACACTCAATCTCTCCTGAATTTTGTTGCGTACCTGCATCATCAGCAGAGAGTGCCCTCCCAGTTCAAAGAAGTTGTCATGAACCCCACAACTGGGCAGATGCAGCACCTCTTGCCAGATCGCCGCGATGCTGCGCTCCAGGTCAGAGCTGGGCACGTTGCCGAGGGAGCGGGCCTCTCGGCTGGAGAGGGGATCGGGCAAGGACTTGCGATCCAGTTTGCCACTGGTCGTCAGGGGCAAGGCGGGCAGCCAGACAAACAGGCTGGGCAGCATGTACTCAGGCAAGCGGCTCGCCAACCAGTGCCTCACGACCGCCTCTTCGGCTTCTGCTCCTGTGGCCGCCACCACATAGGCCACCAGGCGCTGATCATCGGCGGCAAAGCGGTGGAGCAGCACCGCGCACTCTCGCACCTGCTCAAGCTGTGCCAGCACAGCTTCGATCTCCCCGAGCTCAATGCGAAAGCCGCGCAGCTTGACCTGTTGATCGATGCGCCCCAGGTACTCCAGGGTGCCATCTGCGAGGTAGCGGGCCAGGTCCCCCGTCTTGTAGAGACGCATCTGCTCGTGCCCCTGCGGGCGATACCAGATGAAGCGCTGTGCTGTCAACTCCTGACGGTTGAGATAGCCTCGTGCCACTCCTGCTCCTCCCACATGGATCTCCCCTGGCACTCCTACTGGCACAAGCTGACCCTGTTGGTCCAGCAGTAGTACGCACAAATCCGGCAACGGTCGCCCAATCAGGCTGCCCGATCCTTCTTCGCTATCGTCCCGCCTCAGCGGATAATAGGTAACATGAACCGTGTTTTCGGTGATTCCATACATATTGACCAGGCGCGGAGCTTCCTGGGGATGGCGCTCAAACCAGGGCTTGAGCCGAGGAAAATCGAGCGCTTCTCCCCCGAAGATCACCAGGCGCAAGGCCAGGTCAAGGGTCAGAGTCCTATTAGCCTCGACGTGCATGAGTTGGTAGAAAGCCGAGGGCGTCTGGTTGAGCACCGTCACACTTTCGCGCTCCAGCAGGTCATAGAAGGCATCGGGAGCCCGGCTCGTCTCGGGGGGCACGACCACCAAACGGCCGCCGTATAGGAGTGCGCCCCAGATCTCCCAAACGGAGAAGTCGAAGTTCGGCGAGTGAAAAAAGCTCCAAGCATCATTGGGCTGGAACTGGTAGGTTGGCTGGCTGGCATGGAAGAGGCGGCTGACGTTGGCATGGGTTACTAGCACTCCCTTGGGCTGGCCGGTCGAGCCGGAGGTATAGATCACATAGGCCAGTTGCTCAGGCTGGATCGGCCGCTGCGAGTTCGTGCGCGGCTCCTGCTGGATCTGGGCGGCTGCCTCGTCCAGCCTGAGCAGCGAGGCGGAGCAACCGGCAAAGCGGTCGCTCAGCTCCGTCCGGCTCACGATCCAGGGCATCTGCGCATCCTCCCACATCGCTTGCAGCCGGGCCGCTGGATAGTGTGGGTCCAGCGGCAGGTAGGCACCTCCTGCCTTCACCACGGCCAGCAGGGCAATGACCAGGTCGAGGGAGCGCTCCAGGGCCAGTCCCACCAGTGTTTCCAGCGGCAGGTGTTGACGCAGTAGATAGTGCGCCAGCTGGTTGGCCCGTGCGTTGAGCTCGCTGTAGCTGAGGTGCTCGCTCTGAAAACTGAGGGAGACAGCCTCCGGACTGCGTTGCACCTGGGCTTCAAAGAGGGCCACGAGGGTATGGGGACCCGGATAGGCCACCTGGGTAGCATTCCAGTCCTGCAGCACCTGGGCTTGTTCGGCCAGGGAGAGCAGAGACAGAGAGCCTACCGGCGCATCCGGTTGCGCCAGCGCCGCTTCCAGCAGTTGAGAGAAGTGCGTCCCCATGCGTTCAATGCTGGAAGCTTCAAATAGGTCAGTTCGATAGAGCAGGCTGAGCCGCGTCCCTTCTGTCTGCCTGACCACCTCTAGCGTTACATCAAAGTCCACTGAAGACCGACGGATCTCATACTCATAGGGAGTAGTCGTTATCCCGGCCCATTCTGTTTGGATGTCAGTAAAGGCCCCAACGCTCAGCATCACCTGGAAGAGGGGAGAGCTGTCAGTACTGCGTTCTGGACGCAGCGCTTCCACGACTTTCTCAAACGGGTATTCCTGGTGTTCAGTTGCTCTCAATAACGCTCGTCGTACCCGTTGTAAAAGTACACGAAAGCTCGGCTGCTCCTCTAGCGAGATACGCACTATGACCGTATTGACAAATGATCCTAATGCTTGATCCATCTCCGTTCGAGGTCGATTAAAGACTGGCATCCCGATCAAAATATCTTTCTGATTGGTATAACGCGACAGCAGCATGCTCAAACCCGCGAGCAAGAGCATCGTTGAGGTCGCTCCTTCTTGATAGGCAAACTCCTGCATACCAAGTTCCGTGTGCTTGGAGAAGCTGAAACTGTACTGAGCTCCTGCTGCACTCGCTACTGCCGGACGTCTGTGATCAACAGGCAAGTCCAACTGGGCGGGGGCCCCTTCCAATGCTTCTCGCCAATACGTCAAATCGTTGGCCAGGGCTCCCTCCTGGAAACGCTGCCTCTGCCAGGCGACCAAGTCCACATATTGATACTTCGGCTCAACCAACGACACCGCCTCCCCCGTCACATATTCTCGATACAACTGCCCCAACTCCTCCAGCAATAACCCGTTGGACCAGCCGTCGGTAATCAGGTGGTGCAACGTCAACACGAGCACACAGTCCTGCTCTCCCAGCAGAAAGAGCTCCCCTCGAAATAGTGGTCCGGTGCGCAGGTTAAACGGCTGCTGGTAGGACCGGGTCGCCTGTTCCACCAGCCAGTCCTCCCTCTCCTGCGGCGCCAGCTGCCGTCCATCGGTCAGCTTGAGCGCAAATTCGGTGGCCGGTTGGATGCGTTGCATGGGCTGCCCATCGACTTCCTCAAAGGTCGTGCGCAAGATCCAATGGCGGCGCAGCAGTTCGGTCAGGCTCCGTTGCAGATGGGAGAGCTCCAACCGTCCATACAGCCGACGCGCCACAGGAATATGGTAGCTGGCTGACTCGGGCTGGACCTGTTGCAGAAACCAGAGGCTCTCCTGACCAAAGGAGAGGGGGAAGAGGCCCTCCTCCCCGTGGTGGGTGATCTGCTGGATGGCAGAGGCGGTCGCCTGTTTGGCTCGCCATTTCTGCAGCAGGCTGCTCTGGTTGCTCTGCTCTGATATGCGGCGCTCTGAATCTGACATCTCTTTTCTCCTAAATCTGCTTTTGCTTTATAGTTCGCTAAGACTTTGCATATTTTATTTCTAGTCATCGCAGTTAATGATTTCTCTTTATGAATAATCTCTCTTACCCATAAATATCTTTTGAAAGAAAATAGTCATTTCCTCTCAATTCGTCTACTTTTACGTGCCTGGAGCTGTAATTGCGCACGACTGGATGCCGTTTCAAGTGACGGCTGAATAACAGTTCTGCTGCTGCGAAGAGAATCCGCCAGAGAATGAATGGTTGTGAACTGAAACAGGTCAAGAATAGAGAGGTCCACACTCAATCTCTCCTGAATTTTGTTGCGTACCTGCACCATCAGCAGAGAGTGCCCTCCCAGTTCAAAGAAGTTGTCATGAACCCCACAACTGGGCAGATGCAGCACCTCTTGCCAGATCGCCGCGATGCTGCGCTCCAGGTCAGAGCTGGGCATGTGCCGGGGGAAATGGACCTCTCGGCTGGAGAGGGGATCGGGCAAGGACTTGCGATCCAGTTTGCCACTGGTCGTCAGGGGCAAGGCGGGCAGCCAGACAAACAGGCTGGGCAGCATGTACTCAGGCAAGCGGCTCGCCAACCAGTGCCTCACGACCGCCTCTTCGGCTTCTGCTCCTGTGGTCGCCACCACATAGGCCACCAGGCGCTGATCATCGGCGGCAAAGCGGTGGAGCAGCACCGCGCACTCTCGCACCTGCTCAAGCTGTGCCAGCACCGCTTCGATCTCCCCGAGCTCAATGCGAAAGCCGCGCAGCTTGACCTGTTGATCGATGCGCCCCAGGTACTCCAGGGTGCCATCTGCGAGGTAGCGGGCCAGGTCCCCCGTCTTGTAGAGACGAGCTCCTCCTTGTCGGCTGAAGGGATCAGGCACAAACTTCTCCGGGGTCAACGCTTCCCGTCTGAGATACCCTCTTCCTACCTGCACTCCCCCTATGTAGAGCTCTCCCGCCACTCCTACTGGAACAGGTTGCTTCCAGCGGTTGAGCAGATAGATCTGTGTATTGGCCACCGGACGACCTATCGGGACGCAGTGACGCCCTGAGTCACGCTCACAGGTCCAATGGGTCACCTCTACTGCTGCTTCCGTCGGTCCATAGAGATTATGTAATGCTGCTGCGCTATACTCGAAAAATCGGTTCTGCAACTCGAGCGAGAGGGCTTCCCCACTGCACATCACTCGCTGGACTGAACGGCAAGACTCTCTCTCGACTTCTTCAAGAAAGATATGTAACATCGAGGGCACAAAGTGCAAGGTGGTGATCCCCTCGCTCTTAATGAGCTGGCCAAGGTAGCGAGCGTCTTTGTGCCCTTCTGGTTTGGCTAGCACCAGCCGGGCTCCCGTGATGAGGGGCCAGAAGAACTCCCAGACAGAAACATCAAAGCTGGTTGGGGTTTTCTGTAACACCACATCCTGACTCGTTAAACCGTACTCCTGCTGCCCCCAGAGAAGACGGTTGCAGATCCCTTGGTGTTCATTCATAGCTCCCTTGGGCTGGCCGGTCGAGCCGGAGGTATAGATCACATAGGCCAGTTGCTCTGGCTGGATCGGCCGCTGCGGGTTCGTGCGCGGCTCCTGCTGGATCTGGGCGGCTGCCTCGTCCAGCCTGAGCAGCGAGGCGGAGCAACCGGCAAAGCGGTCGCTCAGCTCCGTCCGGCTCACGATCCAGGGCATCTGCGCATCCTCCCACATCGCTTGCAGCCGGGCCGCTGGATAGTGTGGGTCCAGCGGCAGGTAGGCACCTCCTGCCTTCACCACGGCCAGCAGGGCAATGACCAGGTCGAGGGAGCGCTCCAGGGCCAGTCCCACCAGTGTTTCCAGCGGCAGGTGTTGACGCAGTAGATAGTGCGCCAGCTGGTTGGCCCGTGCGTTGAGCTCGCTGTAGCTGAGGTGCTCGCGCTGAAAACTGAGGGAGACAGCCTCCGGACTGCGTTGCACCTGGGCTTCAAAGAGGGCCACGAGGGTATGGGGACCCGGATAGGCCACCTGGGTAGCATTCCAGTCCTGCAGCACCTGGGCTTGTTCGGCCAGGGAGAGCAGAGACAGAGAGCCTACCGGCGCATCCGGTTGCGCCAGCGCCGCTTCCAGCAGTTGAGAGAAGTGCGTCCCCATGCGTTCAATGCTGGAAGCTTCAAACAGGTCAGTTCGATAGAGCAGGCTGAGCCGCGTCCCTTCTATACTCTCGGTAACCTCTAGCGTTAAGTCAAAATCGACCGAAGATTGATTGACCGCATATGGGCGTAATGTCAGGTCAGGCCATATTTCCTCTGTCTCAACACCCGCTCTAACAGCAAACATAACCTGGAAGAGAGGAGAGCTATCCGTACTGCGTTCTGGACGCAACGCTTCTACGACTTTCTCAAACGGATATTCCTGATGATCTGAGGCCGCTATCATCGTCTGTCGTATCTGCTGTAACAGGGTACGAAATCCAGGATTTCCAGCCATGGATGTCCGCAACACAACTGTGTTCACAAACTGGCCCACTACCCGGTCTGTTTCCGCACGAAGTCGGTTAAAAATGGGCATACCTACCGAGATATCCGCTTGATTGGTATAACGAAAGAGTAGTACATTGAAGATAGAAAATAGAAACATGGCTGGCGTAACGCCCTCTTGTTGTACTACCTGCTGCAAATCTACTGCGAGGTGCCTGGGTATCGAGAAGGTATAGGTAGCTCCTTGTGAAGTTTGCACTCTTGGGCGAGGATGATCAACAGGCAAGTCCAACTGGGCGGGGGCCCCTTCCAATGCTTCTCGCCAATACGTCAAATCGTTGGCCAGGGCTCCCTCCTGGAAACGCTGCCTCTGCCAGGCGACCAGGTCCACATATTGATACTTCGGCTCAACCAACGACACCGCCTCCCCCGTCACATATTCTCGATACAACTGCCCCAACTCCTCCAGCAATAACCCGTTGGACCAGCCGTCGGTAATCAGGTGGTGCAACGTCAACACGAGCACACAGTCCTGCTCTCCCAGCAGAAAGAGCTCCCCTCGAAATAGTGGTCCGGTGCGCAGGTTAAACGGCTGCTGGTAGGACCGGGTCGCCTGTTCCACCAGCCAGTCCTCCCTCTCCTGCGGCGCCAGCTGCCGTCCATCGGTCAGCTTGAGCGCAAATTCGGTGGCCGGTTGGATGCGTTGCATGGGCTGCCCATCGACTTCCTCAAAGGTCGTGCGCAAGATCCAATGGCGGCGCAGCAGTTCGGTCAGGCTCCGTTGCAGATGGGAGAGCTCCAACCGTCCATACAGCCGACATGCCACAGGAATATGATAGCTGGCTGACTCGGGTTGGACCTGTTGCAGAAACCAGAGGCTCTCCTGACCAAAGGAGAGGGGGAAGAGGCCCTCCTCCCCGTGGTGGGTGATCTGCTGGATGGCAGAGGCGGTCGCCTGTTTGGCTCGCCACTTCTGCAGCAGGCTGCTCTGGTTGCTCTGCTCTGATATGCTACGCTCTGAAGCTAACATCTCTTTTCTCTTTAATATTGCATCTTTATCATTCATCTGCTTAATAAAAACCCTTTACTCAAGTGAGGCGAGCTGTTCTGTCATCAACATTTCCAGATATCTAGCGAAATCTCGTACCGTTGGAGCATCAAAGAAGCTACCAAGAGTGAGAGGTAGATCCAGATTTTTGCGGAGTTCATTAATAACACGAGAGGCTATTAAAGAGTCTCCGCCAAGTTCAAAGAAATCTGTCGTTACGCTTAAAGGGTGTACTCCTAATATTTCTTGCCAGATGCTAGCTACCAATACTTCAAGCTCGTTAGCAGCTTCCACAATTGTAGAGGCGCTTTCATCGCTTTCCGGTTGCTCTGGCAAAATAGTGTCGAGCTTCAAAGAAGAGCGTTGTTCTGACATCTCTCTCTGGGTCTGCGGAATTTCGATCCAATAGCGTTGCCTTTCAAAAGGATAGGTAGGCAATGCTATACGCCGTCGTTTTTCATCCACGGAGAAACGCTGCCAATCAAGGGAAACCCCAGCAAGCCATAGAGAACCTGCGGCCTGTAGTAGTGTGCGCCTATCGTGCTGTCTGGTCTGTGGATGACTCAGTGAAGAAAGGGCGATTGTGTGTACCCCTTTCGCTGGGTGTTGTTTGACCAATGTGCTCAATGTCTGGCCGGGGCCGACCTCAAGGAAAAGATTTTTATCCTCTAGCAACAGCTGTTGTAACCCATCGGCAAAGCGCACAGTGGATCGCACATGCTTAACCCAGTAGTATGGATCGGTTGCTTCTTCCGCTGTGATCCAGGTACCCGTAACGTTTGAGATAAATGGAAGCCTGGGCCTTTTCAGAGAGAGAGTACGCACCTTTGCTTCGAATGCAGCAAGAATGCCCTCCATCATTACTGAGTGGAATGCATGCGACGTGTGGAGGAGACGATTGTTCACTTCTTGAGCATCAAGACTGGCCTTGAGCACTTGAATCTCCTCATCTGGACCTGCAACAACTACGGAGGTTGGTCCATTGATAGCTGCTAGAGAGAGATGTTCATGCGCATGCAGAAGAGAAAGCGCCCTTGATTCTGAGAGTGAGATAGATAGCATTGACCCTCTAGCACAACTCTGGATCAAACGCCCACGCTTAGCTACAATGCTCAAAGCATCTTCCAAAGAGAAAACGCCGGCCAGACAAGCCGCTACATACTCGCCGATGCTATGACCGAGCATTGCCTGAGGCTGAACCCCCCAGGATAGCCATAATTGCGCCAGCGCGTATTCAATTACAAACAGAGCGGGCTGTGTGATCGCAGTCTCGTTTAGTTGTTTTGTCGCATGTACTTCGCTTCCATTGGGTGGAAATAGGATTGGCCGTAAATCAAGTCCTTCACGCTCTTTGAGGATACGAAGACACGCATCAGCCTGCTCACGGAAGATCGGTTCATCAGTATAGAGATCGGAGGCCATCCCAACATATTGCGAGCCCTGACCAGGGAAGAGGAAGACTATCGACCGTTGCTCCAGGGCTTTTCCACCAGACGGCGCTGGCTGCTCTATCCCTGCTAGCCCCTGCAAAGCCTCCTCAATGCTCTGGCAAACGAGCATTCTCCGATAAGGAAATGCTTTGCGGCCGACCTGCAGAGTATATGCAACGTCTGCGAGGTTAACGTCGGAGTGCTGTTGAAGATACCCCTGGAGATCGTCGGTGAGAGTAGCCAGAGCGGATGAACTACGGGCGGACAAGAGCAGAAGTTGCCATTGTTTGGATGGGCCAGAGGGTGACTGAACGGGAGCTTCTTCTACAATAGCATGTGCATTGGTACCACCAATACCGAAAGAGCTGACGCCAGCGCGTCGAGGGCCGGTCTGACTATGCCATGGGGTCAGGGTTGTATTCACAAAAAATGGGCTGTGGGCAAAATTGATAATAGGATTGGCTTGCTCAAAGTGAAGGCTAGGAAATAGCTGCCGGTGTTTTACCGAGAGAACTACTTTGATAAGGCCAACAATACCCGCTGCGGCATCCAGATGCCCAAAGTTTGTCTTGACCGAGCCAAGAGCGCAGAAACCCTCCTGCTGCGAACCGCTGGCCCGGAATGCCTCAATCAGCCCTTCTACCTCAATAGGATCACCCAGAGGTGTACCAGTTCCATGAGCTTCAATGTAAGAGATCGTATCTGGATGTACTCCGGCCACTGAGAGAGCATTTCTGATAACTTGAGCCTGGCCATCGACGCTCGGAGCCGTATATCCTGCCTTTAAAGCGCCATCATTATTAATGGCAGATCCCTTGATAACTGCATAGATAGTATCACCATCTTGTAAAGCATCCGACAGGCGCTTCAGAACAACAACGCCAACTCCATCACCGGCTACAGTCCCCTTTGCCCCGGCATCAAAGGCTCGACATCGGCCATCGGGAGAACTAATCTCTCCCTCGCGATAGACATAGCCATCCTTTAGCGGAGAGTGGACAGACGACCCTCCGGCCAGAGCTATTTCACATTCGCGATTGAGCAAACTTTGACAAGCCTGGTGTACTGCCACCAGTCCTGTAGAGCAGGCTGTTTGAACGGTGACCGCAGGTCCGGTGAGATGGAGCTTATAGGCAACACGTGTGGCGAGAAAATCCTTATCATTGGTGGTAAGGATCTGAAAAAGCCCCACTTTGCGGACATAATCTTGATTAAGAGTAATATTATGAAAAAGATAGGTATTAAAGCTTGCACCAGCATATAGTCCTATCCGTTTCGCATAATTCTCCGGGTTATATCCTGCATATTCCAGTGCTTGCCAGACGCACTCCAGCAATAGCCTCTGCTGGGGATCTAAGAGTTCAGCTTCTCTGGGGGTAATCCCAAAGAAGGCTGCATCAAACAGATCTGCTCCATCAAGAAACCCCTTGGCTGGAACGTAATAGGGATCATTTAACTCCTCAACAGATACACCGGCCTCTTTGAGTTCAGCGCGACTAAACCAACGGATACTCTCGACGCCATCCTGGAGATTCTGCCAGAAGGCCTCAATTGTCTGAGCACCTGGCAGCCTCACATCCATTCCAATCACGGCAATATCCAGCCCTGTCTGCTGGCTTCTTGATAAAGGTAAAACCACAGCTGGTTCTGATTTTTCCTCTTTATTCATGACTTTCATCTCTTTTCGCTTTTCTATGTGTTGTGCAAGAGTATAGACTGTTGTATACCTAAGCAAATCAACTAACGAAAGATCTTCATGGACTTGCTGATATAACTGTTGGCGCATTCTCGTCAGTAATACTGAATGACCACCAAGTTCAAAGAAGTTATCATGCAGGCCCACCATTTGGTTCCCAAGCAAGTCCTGCCAGATAGCGGCGATACTCTTTTCGAGGTCTAAATGAGGATTCTCAGAGCCGTGCGCTCTCATACTTGCTATATTATCCGGATCTGGTAACGCTTTACGATCTAGTTTGCCATTGCCGGTTATTGGAAGAGATTCCGCCCCTATAAACTGAAGTAACGCCTCATCTTCTGTTAAAAAGGAAAGCTGGGAAAGAGGGCTATCTGGATTCTGCATCACACAGCTTAATAGACGCTCAAAATGCCTACTTATTCTTTGTATAGTTTTGAGCTCAAAAACATCCGTATTATACTCAAGTCTTGCTTGAATTCCCTGACTCGTCTCCTGTATGATAAGGTAAAGATCACAAAATGTGGTCTTCTGATCCATATCAAATGGATCAATGGTCAGCCTTGGCAACTCTAATGGCGGAACCTCGTTCTCTACAGTAAACATTGCTTGATAGAAGGCGCTATGCATGGTGCTTCGTTCAGGCTGAATATGCTCCACTACCTTTGCAAAAGGGAGATCGGAATGCATGTAGGCATCAAGTACAATCTCTCTCATTTGCTCCAACAATTGACGGAAGGTAGGGTTGCCCGCTGCATTGACCCTCAGAACGACTGTGTTCACAAACAAGCCAATGAGCTTTTTCCACTCTACCCGATCACGCCTGGTCATTGGTGTTCCTATTAGAAGATCTTCCTGGCCTGTATACCTGACAAGAAGGATCACAAAAGCTGTCAGCAAAAAGTGAAAAAGTGTACATCCATTCTGCTGAGCAAAAGACTTAATCGCATCACGCTCGACTCCCGCTAAGAGACGAGTAAAAAAAGCTCCCCGGCCAGAGAACACACTTGGATGAGGATGATCGACGGGCAGTGCAAGCACAGGCAAAGTTCCGCTTAGTTGCTGTTGCCAGTAGGCAGCTTGAGCTGACCAGGCATTCTGCCGCAGGTGCTGCTCTTGCCATTCAACAAACTGCATATAAGAAGCAGCTAATGGTGGAAGTTGAGGATCTCTTCCGGCTACAAAAGCCTGATAACAATGAGCAAGCTCTGCAAAGAAAATGTCATGGGAGGAGAGATCAAAAACGAGGTGATAGATAACGCAGAGAAACAGGTACTCGTCATCACCTAGTTGGATCAAGTGCGTGCGGAAAGGAAACTCATCCTGCAGGTTGAATACATATCTTCCTTCCTGCTGGACGAGTTGCAACGCTTGTTCCTCTCGTTGCTCAATCGAGCATGATCTGAGGTCAGTCAACGCCATTTTTTGGTACTGAAAGGGTTTTACTAATTGCTGAAAGGTTCCCTCTTTTGTAAGAGGGAAAAGAGTACGCAGGGGCATATGACGTTTTACAATCTCATTGATACTCTTTTCCAGGGCTTCCTGATCAAGTATGCCTTGCAGATGCAGAAAACGCTGTAAATTGTAGGAATAACGCTGCTCCTCATACATATACGTCGCGAAGAGTATTCCTTCCTGGAAGGAAGAAATAGGGTAGTACACATCTGTAGTATGAGCTAGCTTTTGTAATCTCCTCAACAATAAAGCTCTTTTTTCTTCACTAGAAAGGCTCTCTTTATACTGCATCTCTTAATCAATCCTCCTGAGGGAGTTCAAGGAGAAGCATATTAACCTCTTCATCGGATAGGCTGGCAAAATTAGCAAGAAGGGCCTGAGCCTGCTCGCTGTCAATCGTCGTGCTTACCAGCTCTGGTAATGTTGCTCCCTGGGGCTGCTCGGATGCGGAGAGCATTGTAGCTTGAAGCTTGTCAGGTTCGCTTTTAGAAGCGGAGAGCTGAACAAGTTTTGTAGATGTTTGAGCAAAAAGCTGTACAGTGGCCTCCGGAAGGACCTCTTCCCCAAGATAAAAGATAAGCCGCAACGACCGATAGCCTTGTCCTTGTTCCGACAACAATCGTAAGAAGGAGGAGGTTGCCTGTAGAACAGTGGCCTCTCGGGTCATTATCGCCTCTCCGGGTATGTCGGCATCCAGAGCTTCTTCTGTTGGATCCAGAACTATAGTGGCACCTTTCAATAAAGGAGCAAAAATATCCCAGGCGACTTCCTTAGAGTACAAAGGACTACACTGAAGTACGCGATCTCCGTTATTCAATGGAAAATCTTGTTGTCGCCAGTCAATTGACTCAATAATTGCCTGGTGAGAAAGGCTCGTTTTCTCTGCAGCTACTAGCAGAGCCGTTGTATTGACAAAGCATCTATCTTCTTGGGAAGAATTCATGCTATATTCTCTATTTTCAGGCATAAAGGGATACATAAACGTCAATCCTCTCGCTGTAGAAAAACATCTCTTATGCTAAGCATCTATTTTTGCTGCTGTCATGTCAGTAGATTTTATAGCTGGCGTTCCATCATCAGCATTCCGTACAGCAGGAATAAGAAAGCCGATGAGAGGAAAAGAGACACCAAAGATCAGACCAGGCACAATCATAGTGAGCGCAAAAGCTGCTCCTGGGCCTGTACCAAGAAACGGACCGAAAAGAGACGCCAGAGTCTGGCCTGGCTGCATCGCTGGTACGATCACACGGTCCGCAAGAACGGTCATCACAAACATAGAGATGGGAATAGAGCCCTGGTACACTAGTCGAACAATGCCCATAACTCGCCCTTGAATAGCGGGATCAATATGAGATTGCCAGATTGCATAGGTAAGCGGCATACCAATATTGGCGAAAAATCCCTGGAAGAAAGCTGCAAAGGCCCAAACGTAGAGAGATCGACCAAATCCGGCGAGCACAAAGGTACAGGCTGACCAGAGACTCCATCCTATAAGCATCCATGGCACCTTTTTCTTTGGCCCTGACCAGATGCCCATCATCACCCCACTGACAATATTTCCCACCCCTACTGTAGAAAGCACAATACCCAATATCACGGAATTGTTTGCAGTCAGAGATAATACCATGGGCTTAAAAACCCCTAAATATGCTCCATAAGCTACGTTGATAGAAGTGAGGATGAGAACAGTCCAGATCAACTTGGGTCTTCTCAGGAGATACTGAAATCCACCGATGGTATCGTGCAGTAAAGAGGGCGATTTTCCATCCGTTGTCTCTGGCTGTGGGATTTGAAGAAGAGATATGACCACAATAATTATTATAAAGGTAACGATATCGATTATCAGGATACCCTGTAACCCCACAAAGGCATACAGAATACCCGCTAGCACAGCTGAGGCCACATTCGGTATATTCCAGGACGCCAGCTGGTACATGGCATTGGCTCTCGTTCGCTGTTCCTCAGAAACGACCATAGTAATACAGGCAAAATAAGCTGGATACTGAAATGCATCCTGAGCACCAAGGATAAACCCGAATACGATTAGATGCCATATTTGTAGCTGGTGGGTTAAGAAGAGAAATAGCACTGCTGCCGAGGCCAATGCTCCCATGATATCCGTCAGGATAATGGAAAATTTTCTACTCCAACGATCAACGATAGAGCCAGCTAACACCCCCAGAGTGACTGCCACAGCATAGTTGATTGAGGTAAGGAGTCCACTAACTAATGTGGAACCGGTAGTCTGCCAGGCCCAGATCGTTACACCCAGTACAGTCATTAATGTACCGGTCACAGAGATACCACAGGCTATCATTGCAATTGAAAACGAGAGTAACCCGCTGTCTCTCTGTTTTAATTGGACACTCATTGCGCTCGCTCCTTTACTCTCATATCAGAGAGTTCTAAATGGCTCTCCCCTTCATCCAGACATAACATCTGTCCAGAGAAACCAACTATGCTATCTCGATGACACCGTTGAGTTAGTAAGAAAGCGAGATTGACTTCTTTCTGTTGCGTTAGTGGAACTGTTGGGTCAAATAAGACAGCCGTCGTTCCAGCTTTAAGGGAGCCTAATAGACTTATAACCATTTCTGGCGAGCGCCGCATGTATATTCCCACTAACATGTTGGGTTTTACTCCACATCGGCGCAGTGTATAGGCAAGGTCATCAGCCTGTCTGTTCAGTTCACGGTAGGTCAGTTGTCTCTGACCATACATAACTGCACAGGCATCTGGTGTCTGTAATACCTGGGTTTCAAACAAAGTGTGCAGGAGGAACGTCTGCTGAGACTCAGCACGCTGGTCCTGGAGTAGCTGCTCAATAACCAGCCCCAATGTTGCCAGTGTTGGGGCCAGAAAGATGCTCCGCAGGGGTAGAGTTACTCCAAGGTGCTTGCGAACCCCAGCAATTATTTCAATCGCCATGAGAGAATGTCCCCCCAGGGTGAAGAAATGGGCGGTTCTGCTAATTTGTTCTATTCCCAGGGCTTCAGACCAGATGCGGGCCAGGCATATCTCTACAGGCGTTTGCGGCTTTTCGTATGCTTGTTTTTGCTGGACCTGACTTGGCTTCTGGAGGCGATTACGGTCAATTTTGCCACTTGGGCTTAGCGGCAGATCTGCCAGGATTTCAATATATGTCGGCACCATATACTCTGGTAGCTGCTCCTGAAGATGCTTGCGCAGCTCCTCTGAAGTGATAGTGCGAGCCGCGTTGCTCACAACATAGCCTACCAGCTGCCGGCCTCCAGGCAGATCCTCTCTCACAATTACCGCACTTTGCTCTATACCAGGATGTTGACTGAGCACCGCTTCGATCTCTCCCAGTTCGATACGAAAGCCCCGGATCTTGACCTGCTGATCAATCCGACCCAGGAACTCAATCATGCCATCAGCAGTATAGCGGGCCAGATCTCCTGTTTTGTAGAGCCGCGCGCCCGGTTTGGAACCAAAGGGGTCAGGAACAAAGCGTTCGGCAGTAAGTTCTGGCCGTTGTCTATATCCACGGGCCAGATTCTCACCGCCAATATAGAGCTCACCAGGTATTCCAATAGGGACCAGTTCCATATTCTGGTCTGCGAGATAGATCTGCGTATTGGCAATAGGGCAACCAATCGGAGGAAGCAGAGTAGAGGCTTGTACTGGGAGCGTATAAGCCGTCACCACATGGCTCTCTGATGGCCCATATTGATTGGAGAGGCTACAGCGAGTCTGCTGTAAAAAATTAGTAAGCGCTGGAGTCAGGCGCAGTTGCTCTCCTGCTGTCATGATCTCTTTGAGAGAGAGGGAGGCTCTATGCCTGCTAGACCCTGCTTCTGCTAGCATCTGGAGTGCCACAAAAGGGAGAAATAGCCGCTCGACAGCCTCGCGTTCTAAAAGCCCCCATAACTCCTCTGGATCGCGGCGCTGCTCTTCTGTGAGCGAGACGATTACTCCTCCGGTACTCCAGGTAGCGAATAATTCCTGGCAGGAGACATCAAAGTTAAGCGAGGCGAACTGCAAAGTTCTGCTTCCTGCCCCACAGGCAGATTGCTGAAGCTGCCATGAGATCAGGTTGACAAGCGATCGATGAGGCATAGCAACGCCCTTTGGTCGACCCGTAGAGCCTGACGTATAGAGGATATATAAAAGATTGTCAGCATGAGCAGGACAATGCAGCCCTTCCGTCGACTGAACCGTGATGGTCTCGCGCTCCGTATCAAGATAGAAAACATGCCTATCTTGTAGGGGCAACTGTTCCCTGAGCGCTTGTAGGGTCAGAACGAGAGTAGGCTGACAGTCGGACAAGATAGTGCGCAGCCGCTCCTGTGGGTAGGTTGGATCAAGAGGGACATAGGCCGCGCCAGCTTTGAGAATACCCAGGAGACTGATGTACATTTCAAGAGAACGTGGCAGATAGAGGCAGACCAGCGCCTCTGGTCCAACTTCATACTTCGCAGAGAGCAGTCGGGCCAGCTGATTTGCGCACTGATCAAGCTTTCGATATGTCAGGGTATACTCACCAAAAATTAGAGCGACGGTATCAGGGCTTCTTTCTGCCTGCTGCTCGAAGTAGCGATGCAAGTAGCTATTCTGATCATAGAGAACCTGAGTCGAGTTCCATTCTGTCACCAGGCGCTGCCGCTCAGAAGGTGCAATCAGAGGAAGAGAGGCAATGGAGCGTTCCGGGTTGGCAATGATACCTTCCAGTAGGACGCACAAATGTTGACCCATCCGGGTGATAGTCGCTGACTCAAACAGATCATAACTGTATTTAAAGTGGAAGAGAATCCCACTGGCTGTTTCAGTGTAATCAATCTCTAGATCAAACTCGGCTTTTCCGTTCTCCCCCTCTTGGAATCTCATCTCAAGATCGGCAGCATAGACAGGCTCTTCCAAACTCATTTGGGGAGCAAAGAGAATCTGGAAGAGAGGCATTGTCGAGAGGCGGCGCTCTGGCTGGAGGGCTTCGACAAGCTGCTCAAAGGGCATGTCTTGATGGGCAAAAGCACCAAACACGACTTGTCGCACGCGTTCTAGAGCCTGACGAAAGGAAAGAGTAGGTGAAAAGATCGTCCGCATCACGACCGTATTGACAAAAAAGCCGATCATATTGCTGGTATCATAGTGACGACGATTGGCGACCGGAGTGCCGACAACAATATCCGCCTGACCACTATAGCGATAGAGAAGGATCTTGAAGGCCGTCAGCAGCGTCATAAACAACGTTGCACGGTGTCTCTGACTCAATTCATGTAATTGAGCAGCAAGTGAGCCAGGAAGCAGAAAAACTTCTGACCCTCCACGAAATGTTGGCTCCGCTAATCTTGGCTTATCAGTATGCAAGCTATGGAGATCGGGGGCTCCAGCCAATTGTTGACGCCAATAGGCCAGATGTTCTTCCAGCAGATCACCCAGGAGGTAGTGTTTCTGCCAGAGCGCAAAATCTGCATAGTGCGTAGGGAGGACTGGTAGTTGGGGCAACTGTTCAGTAGCAAAGGCAGTATAGAGAGTAGAAAGCTCTTTTCGAAAAATCTCCAAAGACCAGCCATCAGAAACAATATGATGCATTACAAGGAGCAGCCGATATTTCTGCTGAGCAAGCTTCACTAACATGGCCCTTATCAAAGGACCAGACCTCAAATCAAAAGGAGCTTGAATAAAGCCCTGCTCTATCTTCTGTGCCTCCTTCTCTTGCACCTCCTGATGAATTTGGCTGAGATCAAGTAGAGAGAGCGAAAGCTGCTGCTGATCAACAATTATTTGCATCGGCTGACCATCGATCATTGCAAAGGTGGTGCGAAGCACTTCATGGCGTCGCACAAGCTCTTGCAAGCTTTTTTCAAGAGCGGCAACCTTCAACCTTCCAGTCAGTGTGACTGGCAGAGGGATATGATAGAAGGCATTTTCCGGCATCAATTGATCTAAGAACCAGAGCCTCTCTTGTGCGAAAGAAAGCGGTGTTGGGCTCAAAACTGGCCTTGGGGGAAGAGAGGTCTTTTGATCTGTCTGGACCAGCGCCTTTTTGAGCAACATTGCCATGAGTTTCTGTTTTTCTCGAGAGAAAGAGTGTTCTGCTTGATTTCTTATTTCCATCGTAGAATACTTTCTAACTAAATTTAAAAACTTTATATAATTTTAAATACTCTGAAGTAGATTTTTCGTATCTATATCAGAAAGACCTTTAATATAATTATATAATTCTGATACTATATTTAGGTCTACACCTCTATCACTTCCTATTTGCTCTATATAGAGTGCCTGATCTGCTATTGTAGGATGCTCTAGAAACGCCGCCGGAGCTACATCGACCTGAAAGACTTCCTGGAGGAACCAGAGGTATTGATTAACCAGTAGTGAATGGCCTCCTAGAGCAAAAAAATCCTGATGGATGCCAACAACATTAAGCCCTAAGATCTCGCCCCAGATTGCAGCCAGCGCCGTTTCAAGCGGGGTACGTGGCAGCACCAGATCATCTGCTATCTCTTGAGGTGGACGATCTAGCGCTTGAAGAGCTTTACGATCAACTTTTCTATTTGGTGTTAAAGGGAAAGCATCAAGCAAGACATAGGCTGAGGGCAGCATATAGTCGGGCAAGCGTTGTTGGAGAAACGCTTGCAGAGACGAGCTAGAAAGAGGCAATTCTGAGATAAGATAGGCACATAGATAGGGATTTTCGGGTACTTCAGTACGCAACACAACAACTGCATCCCGCACATCAGGGTGAGCCCTCAATGCCGCTTCTATCTCTCCGAGTTCAATGCGATAGCCTCGGAGCTTGATCTGGTAATCGGCCCGACCCAGAAATTCCAGGGTGCCATCGGCGCGATAGCGGGCCCGATCTCCCGTGTGATAGAGCCGCTCCCCTGGCTGACTAGAGAAGGGGTGTGGGATAAAGCACTCAGCGGTCAAAGCAGCCTGTTTCAAATACCCCCGTGCCAGTCCCTGCCCGCCCAGATAGAGCTCCCCTGGCGCCCCTGGCGGCACGAGCTGCCAATAGGCATCCAGGATGTAGACCTCGGTATTCTCTATCGGTTGGCCAATCGAGACGATCTCATTGACAATCGTCTCCTGCACCTGGTAGAGCAGAGACCAGATCGTTGTCTCCGTTGGGCCATACATGTTCCACAAAGAGCCGACATGCTTAAGCAAACGAACAGCAAGAGAGCGATGCAACGCCTCTCCACCACAGAGCGCCATTAGATATGGGCTTCCCTGCCAACCTGCCTCTAAAAGCAAACGCCAGCTTGCAGGCGTTGCTTGCATGACCGTCGCCTGCGTTATATCCAGAGCCTGGCCTAATCTCGTCCCATTCATTGTGACCTCACGGCTGACCAGAACCACCCTGGCACCTACCAGGAGCGGCAAAAAGATCTCTAAGGCAGCAATATCAAAAGAGAGAGTTGTTACAGCCAGCAGAACATCTTGTGCCTTCAAGCCAGACTTCTGACGTAGAGAGAGCAGGAAATTAGCCAAAGCTGCATGCGAGATTGCTACACCCTTTGGCTTGCCTGTAGAGCCAGAAGTAAAGATGACATAGGCAAGCTGTTGCGGATGAAGGTTTTTTTGAGAAGAAAGCTTGCCTTCCCATTCAGCCATCTTCTCTCCATTGCTGACGACAAGCAGAGGGATGGAGTAATTGCAGAGAGCTTCTGTGAAATGCGACTGAGTAAGCAGCAACTGCATCTGAGCCTCTGCAAGAATGGAGGCTAACCGTTCCTGGGGGTAGGAAGGATCAAGCGGCACATAGGCATTGCCTGAGAGTAATGTCGCTAAGAGCGCAATAACCATTTCAAGAGAGCGATTCATATAGATACCAATGAGGGCTTCTCTTTTAAGCGAAAGGCTCTGGAGCTGCGCTATCAACTGATACACTTGTTGAAGAAGAGCATGATATGTCAAGCAGTAATCATCAAAAACCACTGCAACAGCGTCTGGTGTTTGTTGCACCTGTGCTTCAAACAAGTCTGGGAACAAACTATAAGGCAACAGAGTAGTCTGAGAGACGGTTCCAGGGGGAGCAGGTTGTTGCTGGTCAGGATCTAGAAAATTTCTGCGAGTAGTCATCTCAAAAAATCCTTCCTTCGAGTCTATGAATCTCTCAGTGGCAAGATGTGACAGAAAGCATAAAATGGCTGCCTCGGCAAGAATATGGTTTTCGGCCTGCCATTTGTACATGTTTGGCTGCTTTCTGCCAAAAGATTGGCCGCAGTGATGAAACCACATCTATCGTCTCTGCTGGCCGACGACACCCCTTCTTCATTTCTTACAGTATTCCAAGTGTAGAAGATCCGATGGGACAATCACTGTCCCATTGTGGTACAGCAGGAGCCGCTCAAGAAATGTTCTGTTCATTCGTGATCGTGGTGGTAGTAAGTGTCAATTTTGGGATTAAGCGGCGTCTGTTTCTGTGTGCGTCCTCCTCTGGACTGTTTCGCGGCTCGCAGCATGTCACCCCGCGTCATCCTCCGTCACCATGCTGGCCAACGAGGGCAATTCCACGCCAGATGCGCGCCCGCTTTGTCCTGTCAGCACAGCAGCCATGTGTTTGCAACTGTACAATAAAGGCTCTTCGCGAGAGGGGATAGCGTTCCTGGCGCTGTTCTACCCATTGTTGATAGGCCCACCAGAGGTCTGCAGAACGACACCAGGCACGGGGATGCAACTCACAACACGCATCAAAAAACGCCTGCAAAGATGCATCTTCAGAGGAAGAGAAAGAAACAGCAGTCTCAACAGAGACGCCCTCTGCTGGCCACTGTTGATCGCTTCTTTCTTGCACTGAACGACACAGCAGAGAACGTTGATCTGGTTGTCCTCGTTCCCGGTGCGTACTCTGTTGGAGGAGTCGTGTGTAGAGGGTGCGTGTGGCCACGGTATGAGGGTGGCTCTCCCCCAGTACTTGGACGCGAATTGTCAGAGCACGACTGGCGAACGTGATGGCGTCCTCACTCCTTCCCTGGCGCTGCCGAAAGAGGGCCAGGTCATGGAGCGCCGACCCGGTATCGGGATGGTCAGGGGCGAGCCACTGCTCTCTGATGGTGAGCACCCGCTGGTACAACTGTGCAGCTTGCTCGTTGTTGCACTGGTGGGCTGAGATCTCCGCAAGATGGGCAAGCGAGTACGCGAGTTGAGGGTGATCGACTCCCAACGCCTGCTCGCTGATCCGCACCGCTCGTTGCAACAGCAGCAGTGCCTGGTCATACTTCCCTTGCTTGATGGAGATTTCTGCCAGGTTATTCAGCGGAAAGGCGACTTGTGGGTGATCGGCCCCAAGAGCCTGCTCCAGGATGCGCAACGCTCGCTGAAAGAGGACGACAGCCTGCGCATCATCGGTCTGTTTGTAACTGACGGTCGCCAGATTGAGGAGGGCCGTGGCCATGAGCGGGTGATCAGGACCCCAGGTCTGCTCACTGATGTGTAACACACGCTGAAGGAGAGAGGTTGCCTGCACACACTTGCCTTGCTTCGCCAAAAGGATCGCCAGATTCCCAAGCGGAGAAACGATCTCCGGGTGGTCAGCCCCCAATGCCTGTTCCAGGATGCACAACGCTCGCTGAAAGAGCACCTCCGCCTGGTGGTAGTTCCCTTGCTCGCGAGAGGTCTCTGCTAACTCATGGAGCGCGACGGCGAAGTCGGGGTGAGTTTCCCCCAATGCCTGCTCTCGCAGCGACACCGCTCGTTGAAAGAGCGCCTCCGCCTCCCCATACTGTCCCCGCAGACGCAGATAACGAGCCACTTTATAGATGAGCGACGCACCAACCAGAGGGTCTTCCGCTCCATCGACCGCTTGGATGTATCCCAAAGCATGAGGGAACAATCGCTCACACTGTTTCCAGACAGATGTCGCATCCTCCAGTCCCACGTTAGGAAAGGATCTCTCAAGTGCGTGAAGCACGCGAAGCCGAAAGGTGTCACGTTCGCGCTCCTCCATCGCGTTGAGCACGACCGCCTGCACCAGACGATGCAGCGAAAAGGTCTGTTGGTGTCCTTGTCGTGACAGCAACGAATAGTCACAGGCTGCCGCCATCAGGTGATTCCAACTCAGATCCTCGCCTGTGACCGTTGAAAGCGCTTCCCCCAGATGCATCCCCCCCTGACGAAAGAGTTCTTCAGGAATAGCATCGGGCTGCAAGAAGGCACCGACCCGCAAGAGGTCTCCGACTGCAGGATGGCGTTGCAGAGCTGCCGTCATGGCCAACTGAAACGTCGTCGCAACAGGTTCAGGATGCTCGCAGGTCTGCTCGCCTCGTCTGAAGAGCAGCGCCCCTTGTTGGGTGTGGAGCAGATCCAAATACGCAGAGAGACCACACTGTGTTTCTTCCCGGTAGGCTCCTGCCTGATCGAGGGCCAGTGGCAACCCTCCCATTTCCCTCACCAGTTCACGTGCTGCTTCATACTCCTGAGGTTTCTGCCGAGCAAACTGCTGTAGCTGCTGGTTGCTGGCTTCTGGCTCCAACTCTTTGGCCCGCCGCAACAAAAACAGCAGTCCTTCCTCCTGCTGCATGGGACGCACCTCGATGCCCCGGGCCAGGGTGCCCAGCGCCTGAGCACGTGTGGTAATGAGTAGCGCTCCTTGCCGAACAGTGAGCAGGAAGTGCTGCACTACCTCCAGATGTTCGACGTTATCCCAGAGCAACAGCCACTGGTTATGAGTCGAGAGCCAGTGCTGCACAGCGGCAACGATGTGCTGCTGGTCCTTTACCTCTCGTTCTGGTAACTGAAGGACCTCGGCGATGTGCAGCAGGTTGGCGATGATGCTCTCCTCAGTTTCTGCCTCAATCCAGAAGACCGCGCTATATTCCAGGAAGTGCTGGTAGGCATATTCCAGAGCAATCTGCGTCTTGCCCACCCCACCCAGCCCATGGAGCACAGCGGACTGGATCAGAGCAATGGCTTGCCCAACGCCAAGCTGGACGTGCAGCTCTTCCAGGATCTCCTCACGTCCGGTGAAATAGGAATTGCGCGGCAAAGGAACCGACCAGTAGGGAGAGAGTGCCGTGAGGCTGGCTTCCAGCAACTGACGGGCTTCCTGTTCGTCCAACTTCAGGCATCGAGCTAGTTCCAGGACCATCGTTTTGCTCTCGGGAAGGTAGTCTCCTTGCTCCCAGCGAACCAGCGTCCGGCGGCGGATTCCAAGCGCGTCGGCCAACGCTTGCTGAGTGAGGTCCCGACGCGTGCGAAACGTCTTGAGCACTCTTCCGAAGGAAGAATTGTCGCCATTCGTCATCGTCATACCTGTGATCTCCTTCCTTGAACCGACGGAACCATTTGTTCTGTGTCACCATGTGATAGTAGTAAATGCCCTGAAGAGTGGTTCTGGCTCACTCTTGGTGATTCAAGCTCATCAGCAGATGGCTTGAAAAATCTTTGTCCGCTTCAGATGCAATTCCCTGAGACACTTGCATAGCCTGCAATAATCGAAGCACCAAATGTGAGCCAGACTCATGGAATTCCCAAATTTACAAGGAGAGCTTGCGACATTTAGTTGATATGAATAATATCTACACGATGGACAAAGCAGTCGATATCAGCACCATAATTGCTCCATATCATGAAGTAGTCACTTGTTGAGTTACAGGTCTCACGCGTGACGTTGTCAGGGCTGACAGCCGCCGCCGTTACAAGGGATGTCTCCACGCTGGAAACGCTCGCTTCCGTGTGGCCTATAAACTTCACTTGAGCATTCAGAGGGTGTTGTGTGCTGCTGGCTGCAGATGCCACACCTCCATTTACGCTCAAAGTAAAGAGTCAACTAAGAGAAGCACGAGGGAGAAAACCAGAGTCAATTTGCGTTTCATTTGCCTGATTCCTTTCTTCTCATCCTTGTTTTTCCTTTCCTGAAAAAACGGTTGGGAGATCACGGTGACCAATGCGTTGTGCATGGTCTCCTTGGATTTGGCCGCTCCGAAGTGACAAGTTCGTCTGCTCTGCTCACTCCTGTTTGGTGCCAGGGGGAGTATACCGAACGACCGGGTTGGTACGGAAGCACATTTAAGTAACACTTTAGTAACACTTTGGATACATTTCTGTGCTGAACAGCAGTTGGTATATATGTTTGTGGGCAGTTGACATGACGGAGTGGGATACGCATTGCGTCAAAATTTTTCTGCTCAGGATCTTCTCAGAAAGGGAAGCAAACCGGTAGTGATCTTGCCCCGCTTTCAAAGCGGGCAGTGAAAAAGAGAAGATTTCTGATAAACTCATCCTGCACGAAAGATGATGGATAATCATTTCATCATTCATCATACATCAATATCCCGTTTTTCACTCAGTCTCGAAAGAGGAGAATGAACTTCACCTTGTGCGTTCACTCTCCTATGTCATGCTAGATCTGTTCTCCAGCAGTGCAGCAACGAGTACAATAACCTCGACAAACCATCCGGTATAAACACAACCGTTGTGGAAACGGAAATGGCTTCTCAGGCTCATTGAGAGACACCAACAACCGAAGAACAACAAGCCATATCGGGTCCCGTATGCGCTACCATTTGCCCCATAGACCTCTACTGAAGTCTATGGGGCCGCTTTTTAAGCCATTCCACACAGCAGAGCTTTCTACAGTGCTCTACCAGACTTGACCGAAATTGATAGCTGAAGTCGTCAACGAAGTCGTCAAAACGCAAGCGAGATCATCCCATGAGAAGCTCGCTGACGACTTCAGCTAGAGCAAAAAGCAGAGATCCAGAATACAAATCTGGACCTCTGTTTTGAGGAAGTGGCCAATGCATCTATCGCAATCCCCTGACGCTGATGCCTGATTTTCATGATTAACAGCAGAAGAGCAATAGCAGCTAGAGCAGATCGCCAAAGCGAGCAGTGAACGAATCGATGTGGTTCGACGAGCCAAAGCATTGCTAGCCCTCGCACAAGGTCTTACATTCACAGCAGCAGGGAAACAGGCAGGGATCAGTCGTCAAGCCGTGGCCCAATTGGTTGAGCGCTTCCATCAGCGCGGGATAGCAGCGGTGCTTACCATTGCGCCAGGACGAGGGCGCAAACCCACCTATCATCAAGAGGTGCGAGGTCACATCCTGCGCACCGTGCAACGTTGTCCTGATCGGCAAGGAGACGGAACAGCCACCTGGTCTTTGAAAACCCTGGAACGGACCCTGCGCCGCGAACTGGGCTTGCCGAAGTTGTGTGCTCATACTATCCATCGGGTGCTGTTAGAAGCTGGCTATACGTATCAACAGAGCCGCACCTGGTGCCCGACAGGAGCCGCCGAGCGAGTGCGCAAAGAAGGCGTCGTGATCGTCCACGATCCACAGACCCAAGAAAAAAAAGCACTGATTGAGCAAGCCTACCAAACTGGGGAATGCGCCGGGGTGATGGTTCTCTGCCAGGATGAAGCCGGACCGTATCAGGCGATCCCTCAGCCCGGAGCAAGCTGGCAACCTGAAGGCAAAGCTGCTCTTCAGCCACATGAGTATGTCCGAGGTGGCACGGCAAAACTGCTGACCCTCTTTCGCCCGGCCACAGGAGAGGTTCGAGCCAAAGGAGTGCTCTCTGCTCCCAATGCTGTACTGCACCCCTGGCTCAAAGAACAACTCTCGGAGGTATTGGCCAAGATCGAGAAAAAGCAGCCAGACGAGCAGTTACCTCCTGAAACAGAGCGACCGCTTGCTGCTCAATGGAGAACCTGGCTTCAGCCTCATGAGAGCGCTGAGGAACTCCCGCCTTTACGCATCTTGCTTGTCTGGGACAATCTCGCTGGACATCTGACACCCGATCTGGTGATCTGGCTTTTCCATCATGGCGTGATGCCGCTTTACACCCCCATCTCGGGTTCCTGGCTCAATATGACCGAATCGGTGCAACGCATCATTGTGCATCATGCGCTCTCCGGTCAGCATCCCAAGACCGCTGAGCAAGTCATTGAGTGGTTAGAACAAACTGTCACTGGCTGGAATGCTCATCCTACGCCCTTTGTCTGGAAGGGAAAGCGCTATCAACGACGCAAACGGGCACATCTTCGTCGTCTGGGAGGATCAGGGGCCGCTCTTCTGGCAGCGTAAGCTGTTTCGCAGGCGTCCCACTAGCTGGCGGAAATAGTGAGGGGGGACCCGGAGCAATCACCCTTGACTTTTCTCTCTTGAGTGACTATACTTTATTTATACCGATTGTTCGATATAAAATACCTTCAAGGAAAATTGATGCCGAAACTGGTTGATCATGTGAGTTATCGCAAGCATCTGCTTGCACAATGCTTTGACTTGTTTGCAGAGCGAGGCTATAGCGCGCTGACGATGCGCCAGGTGGCCGAAGCACTCAACGTTTCCACCGGAACGTTATACCATTACTTCCCCACCAAAGAGGCCCTGTTCCAGCAACTGGTTGAAGAGATCACCCAGCAAACGGTCCTTGAGGCTCTGTCTCAGGCACCCGGTCACGCCTCCTTTGAGGGACGCCTGATGGACCTCTTTCACTTTCTGGCCGAACATGAGGAGGCTCTCCAGAAACAATTGCTGCTCACGTTGGATTATTATCAACATCGCGATCTCTATGGCAGCAATGCGTGCGCGATCCTCCGGGCTGGCGCAGAGCGCTATGACCAGGCCGTCCAGGCGTATCTTGGGTTGCCTGATGCCAGCTTCTGTTTGCTGCTTCGGTACCAGATCAATGGCTTGCTGATCCAGAGAATGACCCATGGCACCACCGTCCCCTTCGTCGAACAGGCGCATCCTTTTCTCGATATGTTCGCGGCAGCGGTGCGCAACACGTCGAGTGAGACAGCAAAACACGCCGAGACGGAACAGCACAACGAAAGGTAGGAACCCTTCCTATGACAACGACACCTCTGCGGACCTATACGACGCTGACCAATCGGGGTCTGCGTCATGACATCTGGCCCATGCGGCTGTACCACAAAGCCAAAAAGCTGGGCACCTGGGACCCTCGAGCCATTGATCTGAGCCAGGATCTCCAGGACTGGCAGCGTCTTCCCGATGACGAGAAAGAACGCCTGCGTAGTCTGATTTTGAGCTTTCAGGTGGGAGAAGAAGCCGTGACGCTCGACCTGCTTCCTCTGGTCATGACGATAGCGCGCGAAGGTCGCCTGGAAGAGGAGATGTTCCTGACGACCTTTCTCTGGGAAGAAGCGAAGCATACGGAGTTTTTCCGGCGCTTGCTCGACGAGGTGTTACAGGAACACGGGGATTTGCACCAGTCGCGAGTAGCGGCTGATCAGAATCTCTTTTCGGAGGAACTGCCTACCGTCATGAATCGCTTGCTCACCGATCCTTCCCCGGAGAATCAGATCCGGGCGTCAGTTCTCTACAATATGATTGTGGAAGGCGTCCTGGCGGAGACGGGATATTACAGCTTCTCACGAAATCTCAGCACAAGCAATATCATGCCAGGATTACGGCACGGGCTTCAGTTGCTGAAACGCGACGAGTCCCGGCATATTGCCTATGGCGTTTTTCTGATTTCTCGCTTAGTCGCCCAGGACAAGTCCCTCTGGCCGCTGGTGGAAGAGCGGATGCACCACTACTTTGACGACATTGCCAGTTCGCAGGAACGCAATGGGGCTCCTGAAGTCACCCGCGAGTATGCCAAACAGCAGTTTGAGAAACGGCTGGCGCGCATCGCACGTGCTCGCGAACAGAGTCTGGAACAGATCTATCAGGAAAGCAGCGAAGAGGCGACCGAACCCGAAACGGTCTGAACGAAGCTCTTCGCGCGTTATGGGGATGACTGGGCTGGAGAAACGTTCTCTGCGCATATTCACTTCCGCGGACGTTTGGTAATCTTGTCAGTAGTTGGTCTAACAGGACGAGGGGACGGAGCAACCTCCCTCAACCTACATCGTGGCACGAACCAGCGGTGCAAAGGAGCAAGATCATGGATTTTAGCCTCAACGACGAACAGAAAATGGTGCAACAGACGGTACGCGAGTTTGTTACCCGCGAACTGCTTCCCCTGGAAGGTCAGGTTTTGCTGAATGAGCGCGAAGGGCGCCCCGCATTAGAGTGGGAGAAAATGCGCGCATTGCAACAGAAGGCCAAAGCGATGGGCTTCTGGGGCATTACTACCCCCGAAGAATACGGCGGGGCTAATCTCGGTCCGATCATGGGCGCGATTACCGCCATGGAGCTGTCTCACACGTTTGTGCCGTTCACCTTTGGCGGCAATGCTGATAATATTCTCTACCAGTGCAATGAGGAGCAGAAACAGCGCTATTTGATCCCGACGATCAATGGGGAGCGCCGCTCATGCTTTGCGCTGACGGAGCCAGGCGCCGGTTCTGACGCGGCCAATATCAAGATGCGCGCAGTCAAGGATGGCGATGAGTATATCCTGAACGGGGAAAAGATCTTTATTACTGGCGGCAACGAGGCCGATTTCGCGATGGTCTTTGCGGTGACTGACCCGGAGAAGGGCGGCCATGGAGGCGTGACCTGCTTCCTGGTGGACCGCGCGATGGGTTGGACGTCCAGCCCGATCCCTACCATGGGAGACTGGGAGCCAGCATCCCTCTATTTCGAAAACGTGCGCGTGCCCGCGGCGAATATTCTCGGCGAGATCGGCAAAGGCTTCGACCTGGGAATGCAGTGGATTGGCGCTGGCCGCTGGCGCATCCCTGCCAGCGCGGTGGGAACGGCGGAACGTGCGCTGCAAATGGCGATCGATTACGCGAAGCAGCGTGTTTCGATGGGCCACCCCATCGCTGAATACGAGGCCATTCAGTGGATGATCGCTGACTCATATGTGGAGATTGAGGCCACACGCTGGCTGGTGCTCTACGCGGCCTGGCTGGCGGAAAATGGCAAGGATACGCGCCACGCTTCGTCGGTGGCCAAGTTGCACGGCGCGACGATGGCCAATCAGGTGATCGACCGCGTGTTGCAGATCCACGGCGGCATGGGCTATACCAAAGAGCTCCCGATTGAGCGCTGGTATCGCCTGGTGCGTCTCTATCGTATCTTCGAGGGCACTGATGAAATTCAGCGCTATATCATCTCACGCAACTTACTGAAAAGTCATGTCAGGGTTGGGGAGGCGTTCTAATGACTCATCCCCGCGTTGCGATTGTGGGTGTGGCCGAGTCTGATCTCGGCCATACTCCAGATAAAACGGTGCTCCAACTCCAGGCTCAGGCGGCCCGGGACGCGCTCGTGGATGCGGGCCTCTGTTTTGGCGAGGTGGGCGTGCTGTTTACGGCTGGTGGCTGGGGCTGGGCACCGACGATGATGTTGGCCGAATACCTGGGCATCCAGCCTGCCTATACCGACTCGACGAATATCGGAGGCTCGTCCTTTGAGGCACATCTCGGTCATGCCGTGGCGGGCATCGAGGCGGGCCTGTTCGAGGTCGCACTCATCACCTACGGCAGCACCCAGCGCTCTGATCTCTTCCGAAGTCGTTTGAGTCTGATACGCGAGGTATTCAAAGATGATTGTTTCCCAGCATGTCTCAAGAGAGCAACTCCACCAGCTTTTTCACCCGCGAAGTATTGCTCTCGTCGGTGCGACCGATAACTCTCGCTGGTCTCTCTTCACCTTCGAGAACCTGAAAAACGCTGGTTTCCCCGGCCCAGTCTATCTGATCAATCCGAATCATAAAGTCGTGCATGGCGAGCGGGCATACAAAGCGTTGAGCGATCTGCCTGAGGTGGTCGATCTCGCTTTTGTGATGGTCTCGACACCACGTGTGCTTTCCATTGTCAAAGAGGCGGCCAGTGTGGGAACGAGCCACTTTGTCGTGCTGACTGCTGGCTTTCGTGAGGCAGGCACGGAAGGAGCCGAGCTTGAGCGTGAACTGCTCGCTTTTGCCCAGGAACATGGGCTGACGCTGCTTGGGCCGAATGGGAACGGCTTTATCAATGTCTCTTCTCGCATTCCTCCCTATGGCCTGCCCCTCGGGCCACAGCTCAAGGCTGGCCCCGTGAGTGTGGTGCTGCAAAGCGGGGCGCTGACCAGCGCCGTCCTCTCTTTTGCGCAAGCGCATGGGATTGGGTTGAGCCTGTTGGTCGCCATGGGCAATGAAAGTATGATCTCCGTGACCGATGTCGTGGACTATCTGCTGGAAGATGAAGCGACCCGTTCGATCGCGCTGTTCCTGGAGAGTATTCGCCAGCCTGATGAACTCCGCAGGGTGGCCCAGAGAGCGAAAGAGCGTCGCAAGCCCATCGTCGCGCTCAAAGTCGGACGGAGTGAGGCCAGCGCACGCGCCGCCCTCGCGCACACGGGCGCGCTCGTCGGCAACGGGAGAGTGAATGGCGCAGCGTTGCGTCAGCTTGGCCTGCTGTGCGTTCCTTCGCTCGAAGACCTGTTGACCACTGCCGGTCTGGCTGGATATAGCGAGCCGCTGCCAGGACGCCACATGGGGGTCGTCACTCCCTCAGGAGGGGCATGCGACATCCTTGCCGACCTGTCGGAAGAAGCCGGGCTCTCGCTTCCTGCATTCGCGCCAGAAACGGTGGCACGGCTGCAAGAAATCTTACCGCCTTTCTCAACCTGCCACAACCCGCTGGATGTGACCGGCTACGTCGTCGTTGATGCGACGCTTCAGCAGCGCGCACTCGAAGTCGTTGGCACCGATCCCAATATCGACTTTGTGCTGAATCTTGTGCAGACCGAAAGCGGGCGCGAACCTACACCGGAAGGACTGGCTGCGACCTTGCTCCAGTATGACAATCTCGCTCGGATTATCCGTTCTGTTCCTCATCCTGTCGTTCTCACCTCGAATACCTGCCTGGATCTTCCCCAGGCAGCGCGGGCTGGCATGGAGCAGACGGGATTCTATTGTCTGGCGGGTATGGAGCATGGATTACGCGCGTTGGGCGCGTTTCTCTGGTGGTCTGAGTGGCTCAAGACGCCATCTGGAGCAACGCAGGAAGAACCACTCCCGCCTCTCCCCCATCATCCTTCGTTCGAAGGGAACTGGTCTGAAGCGCGCGCACGTATGCTGCTGGAGCAGGCAGGGATACCAACAGTTCCCGCGCGGCTGGTCACGTCTCCTGATGAGGCGGCACGGGCCGCGCGAGCGCTCGGCCTGCCCGTGGTCCTCAAGATTCAATCGCCAGACCTGCCCCACAAGAGCGACGTGGGAGGTGTTGCGCTCAATTTGACCAGTGAAGAGGCCGTGCACGAGGAGTTCACCGCTATGCTAGCGCGGGTGCAAAGCAAGCAGCCGAATGCTGACATCGAGGGCATCCTGGTCAGTCCCATGCACCCGGCTGGCACGGAATTGCTGGTCGGGATCGTGCGCGACGATGTGTGGGGACCGGCGCTTACGGTGGGCCTCGGTGGTGTCTGGACCGAAGCCCTCAAGGATACGGCGGTGCGTGTTCTGCCTGTGGGACGCGCCGAGATTGAAAAGATGCTCGGCGAATTGCGCGGCGCGGCTCTGTTGCGTGGCGCGCGTGGGCAGGAAGGGGTGGACCTCCAGGCCGTGAGCGAGGTCATCTATCGCGTCGGCGCGCTGGCCCTGGCGCTCGGTCCACACCTGGATGCTTTAGAAATCAATCCCCTGCTGGTCAAAGGTTCGCGCATCGAAGCACTCGATGTGCTGGTCAACTGGCAGGAATAGTGTTGTGAATGCGTCAGGGCGCGAGTGCCTGAACAAGCATGGCTGCGCTCATCCCCTGGCGGCATTATCGTGTCTATCGAGAGCATTGTTGCTCTCTCCAAAGGAGGAAAACAGGTATGGGAAAACTGGATGGCCGCGTGGCTTTTGTCACCGGAGCTGGACGAGGTATCGGCGCGGCTACTGCTCTGCGCCTGGCCGAAGATGGCGCAAAGGTCATTCTTGCCGATATTGATCCTGAGGGCTGTCAACAGGTAGCCGCTGAGATCGAGAAGGTGGGTTCGCTGGCGCTGGCGGTCTCCTGCAACGTCGCTGATCGTGACGCCGTTGAGGCTGCTGTTCAGCAGGGCGTGGACCGCTTTGGCCGGCTGGATATCCTCGTCAATAACGCGGGCGTGCTGCGCGATAATTTGCTCTTTAAAAGGCACAAAAGGTCTGGCTTTGCTATAGATGCCGCCTCTCTCCTTGAGCTTATCCTCTAGCAGAAAAGGACCATCAAAACCTTCATTGCGATCCCCCTTAACGAAAAAACGCTATCAATCTTCTGTCTAAACGTTAGACGTTTGCCCTTAACGGGATGTGACTCCACCACATCCTTAAATAGTGTGGGTAGAGTGAAAGTTCGTGACACCAGCCGCAAAGTAAGGTTGTTCCAGGTGCCGCATTGCTTTGGAGTTTCTCTTTCCGTTAAACCGATGTCGGAAGGCCAGGAGCGCCTTTCCCCGTCTCCAGATAGGATTTCAGACTCTGCAGGAAGTATTCCCAAGTTCTGCGGGTTGCTTCATATGGCTCATCAGCTTGGGCGAACCCATCATGGGAGAAAATTACCTTTGTCCTGTTGTGGACAGGCTCGAGTTGCCACGTGACACTGGTCCCTGCCCAGTGTGGAGCACCTTGCCGGAGAATCCAGTACACTTTCTCGTCCTGATCCAGTTCAGCAACCTCGAGTTGGATGACAAACGCCCCTTGCCGAAAGCGAAATTCAGCAAGCGTGCCGACCTCTGGTTTGGCGTTCAGATCGGTGGTCCACCAGCGAGCTATTTCCTCAGGCTTCGTCAGGGCCCTGAAAATGTTGTGCGGGTCTGCCGCAATAGTGAGTTCCTTGATAATCGATGGCATCGTTGTTCCTTTCTCTCAAATGCCGCTGCGATATACTTAACCTTTAAGTTAAGTATAGAGGAGAAAGAGAACGATGTCAAGAGATCGTTTCGCCTCCAAACTTTTCTGTTCTGCCTGGATCTCGCGCTTTGGAGCCTCAACTGACCAGTGCGTTATCATGACGATTGGCAAAAAGAACCGAAGCCAGCGCATTGAGCAGGGGTGACCACCCACCTTCAAAAAGCATACGCAGATCTGAAGTGCTCAGCCCTTCATGGGTCAGCACGACTTCTGTCACCGAACCCTGATCGAGAAAGTCCAGAGTGACGATCGTTTCTCTGCCCTGTATGACTTCACCCGACCAGGTAAAGACCAGTTTTTCGTAAGGGACGATGCGCAGGTAGGTGCCGACGATGGAACTGCCATTTTCTAACTCGAAACGAAAGGACCCACCTACACGCGCATCGAGCACCCGTACAGTCATCGCCATTCCTCTGGGTCTCAACCAGGACTCCAACGCCTCGGGCTCGACCCAGGCGCGGAATACCCGCTGGCGCGAGGCTGTGAACGACCGTCGCAGCACCAGAGTGGTGTTGTTATGAGGGACCGGAGGTATCATCCGCGTCTTGCTCCTTTTCCGATATTGTCAGCAGATAGGTATCCAGGGAGTCGAATTGTGCTTCCCAAAAGTGCCGATACTGTTCAAGCCAAGCAGCGGCCTCTCTCATGGAACTCGCAGCGAGGCGAAACCAATGCGTTCGCCCGTCTTTGCGGTGCAGGATCAACTCAGCATGTTCCAGCACACGCAAATGCTTGGAGATCGCTGGTACGGAGATCGAGAAAGGCCGTGCCAGTTCCGTTCCTGAAGCTTCCCCGCGCGCCAAGTGTTCTAAGATAGCTCGGCGTGTAGGGTCAGCGAGCGCCAAAAAGATGGTTGTAAGTTGCTCTGATGAATCATTAACCATGCCGTTAAGTATATGAAGATCGTGAAGCGTTGTCAATGGCCCGCTTTCCGCGACGGTTGAACGGATTAGATACATGCTCTCCACGCACCAGCAAGTTTTTTGGAAAAGTCGGATTACTTGGCAAAGCACATTACGTGACCGGCGTTCTAGCCTGCCTTCGATAGACACGAGAAAGCTATCAAGGCTTCATTCCTGCACAAACCGTTTCTGTTACGAAGAAGCGTGGAGCAAAAAACCAGGAGCCAATTTCGCCACCATCTTCGTCGTTTGCCACAGGCATCGCTTTTCTCTTGACTCTGTAGTATGGTACGGGGTGTATACTTTTCCAAAAGGAGCGACACTATGGAGATCTTCTCAATTGGACAAGTTACCCGACGTGCTGGTGTCGGTGTGGAGACCATTCGCTTCTATGAGCGTGAGGGCTTGCTGGAGGTGCCTGAGCGCCGTGCCTCTGGCTATCGGCAATACTCTCAGGATGCTGTGATCCAGATTCGCTTCATCAAACGGGCACAGCAACTTGGCTTCTCTCTCAAAGAGATTCTGGAGTTGCTCACGCTGCGCGTGGATGGGCAAACCTCCTGTGAGCAGGTGAAAGAGCGCGCTGCCGCGAAACGTGCAGAAGTCGAGCAGAAAATGGTCGAACTCCAACGCATGCGACAGGCTCTGCTCCACGTTGCGTCTCTTTGTGCGGAAGAAGGCCCAAGCTGCCGCTGCCCCATGCTTGACGCGCTTGAGCACGATTCAGAAACGGGGGAAACATGAACAACAGCGCCCTCTTGGCAACCCTTACTTGCCCCAATCCGACCTGTCAGCATCAGCAACAGGTTCTGATGCCGACGACCTTTTGCCTGCTCACCTACACCTGTGAGGCATGTTCCCTGACGCATGTTCACAAAAGCGGCGACTGCTGCGTGTTCTGCTCCTATGCAGAGAAGCCGTGCCCTTCCATGCAAGAAGAGGGACGATGCGACACGCAGTGTTCTTCCGATCATTTAGGGAAAGAAGCCTCTCCTATCAACGGATGAGGAAAGGAATGGAAGCCATGAAGCAGTTTTCTCTTGCTCCCCTCGCCACGCGTCTGGCTGCCCACCTCGATTGTACGCAGGACGTTGCCTGCCGGCACATCATGCAAGTCATGGCCGAAACAGGCCAGCCTCTTACGTTTGTCGCTACTCCAGAAGGGATTGCGGATCTTCTTCCAGCCACAAGCGTTTTATCACTGATCCTCCCCACCGAGCGATGTGACTGTGTGCGTGGCACCTTCTGTGAGCAATCGCTGTTTTTCCAGTCGGAGGAGGCTGCCTCGTCCTGGATGGCGCGGCACCCCAACGCGGTGCTTCTCTCGGTTGAGGAAGCGACTGTTCTTGGACAAATGGTCGCCCAAATGTGGCCACACAAGTCCGCTGCCGAAAGCGGCGACAGTGAACAAACGCGTTGCCGCTTCTCGGCGCGGGAGAATGAATGACCTCGCGTCAACCCATTTTTGGAGTGGATGTCAGCCATTGGGCCAACCAGACCGCGGGCGTCCAAGCTCGACGTATTCGTCTGATGTGTGCGGCCTATGGCTGGGACGATCCCATTGCCATTGTCAATGACTTTGAGGCCGATTTGCAGCAAGCGCTACGCAACCATGAACAGGCTGGCCGCACCGGTGCGATCAAGATCTTTGCCGAAGAAGGAGACTGGATGCGTCTGCGGGCGCAGGAATTGCGGCAGGTCTGGCGCGCTTTTGGTGATTCGGGTGCTGCTGCGCTATGAAGAGGTCTCAGAAAATTGCTTCTCAGGCGGGTGAAGATGGTCAAGGCCATCTACTGATGAGTTTAAATCACCAAAAGTGAGCCAGACCCAAATTTACGCAGGCGTTGACACCCCACTTGATTTGACCATGTAAAACCATCGTGTGCGTCCTTTCTCAAAGAATAATAGCTAAGTCATTTTTCTAAAAATACCATAGATTCCGCTATAATTCAACCTGTAAATCACGGAATTACATGGGTCTGGCTCAGACAACGCGAAGCGCTTCGCGTTGTCTTCCAGTCCGTTCATACTCAAGATCCGTTGTCGTGAGGAGTGACCCTGAGCCTCACATCAGTTGTTGAAGTAGTGCTGTTCGAGGTCCGGGAGAAGTCGCGGGTGCACAGGCCGCCATCCCAAGAGTTCCTGGGTCTGTGCACTCGACCTCGGGAGGTCGCGCGCCGCCACGACGCCGAGAAAAGGGCCGAAGTGGGCGTCTGCCTCTTCACGGGAAATGCTGACCACCGGCAGGTTCAGGTGGCGACCGATGACGCTGGCAATGTCGCGGAATGGCACCCCCTCGTCGCCGACCCCGTCAAGCCGTGACCCCGCCGGGGCGCTTTCCAGTGCCAGGCGGTACAGGCGCGCCGCATCGAGGCGATGGACGGCAGGCCAGCGGTTGGACCCGTCGCCGATATAGGCAGAGACGCCCTTCGCGCGCGCGATGGTGATCAGTCTCGGCATGAAGCCGTGCTTGTCGTCCTCGTCGTGCACAGACACAGAGAGAGAGACGACCGCTGAGCGCACTCCAGCCAGTGCGAGCACCGCGTTATCCGATGCCTCCCCGTTTAGATGAGCGGTGGTCATGAACGGCTTGCCTGTGCCTTCGAGCGCCGCCCCCATCGTCTCGACGGCGCGCAGATCGGTGGTGAGCGCGGCTGCGAAGTCCGAGAGGTCGTGCTGAAACGCCAGGTGAATGACGCCATCCACTGCCGCCGCTGCGGCGCGCAGGCTGTCGAGGTCGTCAAGGGTACCGCGACGCACCTCAGCCCCAGCTTCCTTCAGTGCCTCAGCACCCTTATCTGAGCGGGTAAGGCCGACGACCGTATGACCGGCACCAATGAGTTCGCGGACGACGGCGGAACCGATGTAGCCTGTTGCTCCTGTGACGAAAACACGCATAAGAAAGTTCTCCTTCTCCTGGTAAAATGAAACGTGAATGTGATAAAATGAGGCTACCTCCCTCTATTAACGGAGGAACCCTCATGTTTACCTCTCATATATTAACGGAGGAACCCTCACTTTGTCAAGGACCAATATCTCTAGGAGAAAGGAGGAGCATGAAATGAACGAGCCAACACCAGCCAACCGCCCCATGCGAGCTGATGCCCAGCGCAACTACGCCAGCCTGCTGAAGACGGCGCGAGTCGCGGTCTCCGAGCGCGGCGCTGACATTGTCCTGGAGGACATTGCCAGGTCGGCTGGGGTCGCCATCGGAACGCTGTACCGTCACTTCCCCACGCGTCAGGATCTCCTTGAAGCCGTGTTCCTGGATGAGACCAATGAATTGAGGGCGCACGCTGAAGAACTCGCAAGCGCTCCGGTTCCTTTCGACGCCTTGATGAGCTGGCTTCGTCTCCAGATGGACTTCGCGGCGCGAGGGCGGAGCATGGGAGCAGCCATCATGGCTGCCAAGCACGTTCCGGGAACGAGGATCTCTGCTGCGAACAAAGCGATGCACGAGGCAGGAGAAGTCCTCTTGCTCCGCGCCCAGGCCGCAGAACAAATCCGAACGGATGTCCATATTCTCGACGTGATACGACTCGTCTACGGAATCGCCCTGGTGAATGAACATGCGTCCGATCCTGATGGGGCCAACCGCATGCTCGATCTCGTCATCGCCGGAATCAGCACAAAGCCGAGTCGGGACTGAAAGATGGGGTGTCCCCTCTCGGCGAGGAGTACGAGCAATCCAAGGTGTGACAGTGTATCAGGAGAGAACGGCATCACATGCTCGATATTGAGTCAGGAGATACGCGGGAATCGGGCGTGTCGGTAGGGGCGGAAGGCCAATCTTATGATAGAGGCGCCAGCCCGATGGCTCCTGGAGTACGAGGGTAAACTGTGCCTGGAACTGCGGACTCTGCAAATGAACCTGTTGCGCGATAAGATCGCTGGGATCAGTTGGGTTGACAATAATCCAGTCCACGTACGAAGCTGGATCTGCCAGCGCTTGCGGCCACAGCTTATACGATCCCTCCCAGACGATGTTTTTGAAATCGAAATTGGCCTCGGACCCATCTACGGGAGAGCTGAAGACCTCTTCCAGAATTTTTCCTCCGTTGTAGTGTTGAGCCAGGTAGATATTCATTGTATGGGTTGCGTCACAGGATACACCATACAGGCCATCCTCCAGGGTGATAATCCCGCCTGTGGCGATGACCAGTGCCTGCGCGATGACCATCATCAGGGCCGCGCTGGCTCCCAGCGTGCGCCCGAGATGCTGCCAGCGCGGAAGTTTCCAGCCAGCCAACAGGGTTGTGACACACAACGCGATCGGTACGACCGCCTCGGAGCCGAAACGTGCATTGAAGAACTGATTGTGCAACGAAGCCGTCGAGGGAACCGCGCCAGGCACAAACAACGCGGCCTGCCCTTCGTAGAGCGAGAGGACATAGAAGCCAAAGGGGACCCAGAAAACGAGCATTACCAGGGTATCCAGCAATGAACGTCTACGCAGCAGGAAAACCACCAGTCCCAGCAGGCCCAGTCCAAAAAGAGCGGCCCGACCGTCTCAATCACATTCAGCGAGTAAAAGCGCACCGCCTGCCAGAGATTGTGATAGGTGTAGAGAGCGGTTGGCGTGCCGTGAATGACCAGCGTCTGGACCTTTGAAGAGAATGGTCCATTCAGAAAATAGAGCGCGTTCCCGCTGAGCATCAGATTGTAAAACAGCCAGAGCACAATGCCCAGCGCCCCAAGCGAGAGAAAGACCAGCAGGCTCCCCTCGGCCTGGCGTAAACGCTGCTTTTTGAGCAGAACAACGGCGGGCACAAGGAGACAGAGCACCCCGAAAAGCGACCAGCCATCATAGCGGGCCATGGTCGCCAGACAGGTGCTCGCAGCCATCAGCACCAGGGAACGCAAACGGTTCTCCTGCACCCAGGCCAGGAAATAATACCCTCCCATAGTAAACGTCACGATACACACCAGTTCGCTGAGTGGCGTCCCTTGCAGGTATAAAATATTCGGGTTGAGCACAAAGACGAGTGTGCCGATGAAACTGGCTACTCCGCTCCTGGTCAGGCGCTTGCCAGAGAGATAGAGGTAGATTGCCGAGACGACGTAGCAAACCATAGCCGGAATACTGCCCGCCAGGCCGCTGCGCCAGAGGTAGTCGTTCCAGACAAATGGCAGCATGAGCAGATGAGGCAAAGGCACCCAGGTGGTTCCAAGCTGACCAATGCCCGGCGTTGCGCTATCAAAAATACGCCTGGCGATACGCAGGTGAAAATAGGCGTCCGAATAGAGAAGAATGGCATGGTGTTGAAACAAATAGACCGTCGCTGTAATGCTGGCCACGAGCGCTGTAATCACCACGGCGACCAACCAGCGATCCTGAACTAGCACGAGAGGCAACCTGCGCACTTGCTCGCGGTGCCCCAACTGGCGGGTTAAGCTGCTGCGCAGCGCCACGACACGCTGGGTTGTTGATTTTAGAGTAGCCGCCACTCCGCCACTGCGCAGCAGGCGAAGCGCCTGCACTTGCGCAGTGGGCATCGAGGCTACTACAGAGCGTCTCTCCTGAGCCAATACCAGGCCCGGCAAACCCTCCTGCTGGGTTCTGGCGCTCATGGCCAGGTGATTGCCATGCTGCGTTTTTTCCCAGTAATGCGGTTTGACGATAAGCTGATAGAAAGCGATATACGCCGAGATGCTCATCATCACCCAGTAGAGTGGGAGCAGCAGAATCCACTTGATCAATGTATACTCTTTGCGGCGCAGACAGCCAAGAAAGTGAATATAAATATAGAAGAAGTTGCCAAAGACGAGGCAGAAGGTGCCCATGTAGAGTACCGGGCCAGGGAATAGTACGAGATACAACTGCTCAGGGCGCAAGACGATATAACAGAGTGTCAAGGCCCACATGACTGGATTGACAAGCAGTACAAAGGTCCAGACGCCTACAATAAGCTGCAAAGAGAGAAATTTGCGCGTATGCCCGCGCAGCAACATGCGCAATGGATGCCGCATATGCACCAGGTAAGTCTGCATGTAACCTTTAATCCAGCGCGAACGCTGAAACAGCCAGGTTTTAAAGCGCGAGGTCGCCTCTTCATAGGTTGTGCTATCCAGGACCGAGGTTTTTAAACCGTACTGCGAGATGCGCAGGCCCAGATCGCAGTCTTCGGTCACATTGAAGGCATCCCATCCTCCCAGCGCGCATAAGACCTCTGTGCGGAAATGGTTCGAGGTACCGCCGAGCGGAAGCGACAGGCCGCTGCGCTGCAGACCTGGCAACATAATATCAAACCAGGTGCTATATTCAGCGGTGAACCAGCGGGTGAGCAGATTCTGTCTGGAGTTATAATAGTTGAGCTTTGCCTGTACGCAGGCCACCTCAGGCCCATGATTGGCAAAGGTCAGAACGGCCTTCTTGAGTTGATGTGGCTCCGGCTGATCCTCGGCATCGAAAATAACAATAAATTGCCCCTTTGCTTGTAGCAGACCGAAGTTGCAAGCGCGTGGTTTGGTCTGCGGCGTGCCCGCAGGCACGGTCAAAATCTCAAAGTTGGGCGGCAATTGCATGGTATAGAGTGCAGCGCGCGTCTCTTTGTCAATCTCTTCAGTCAGGAAAAGCACCTGTAATCTGTCAGAAGGATAATTTAAGGCTTTGATGGCCGCAACGAACTGGGGCACAACCGCCGTCTCTTTGAAGAGCGGACAGAGGATCGTGTACATCGGCCACGTCGCTCCCTGCTTATCCAGGGCCAAAATAATCTCTTCGTCAATCTTCTCTCCCGAATCTTTACCGAAGGAGCTGGTGGCCAGCAAACTGCTTGTAATAAAGCCGAGAATATAGAGCACTGTTACCAGCCCCAGGCTTACAGTGATCATGGTCAAACGCAGGAAAAAGAAACCCACTCCCCAGCAGAGCAGCAGAAGCGCGAGCAGAAGCACCTGAGGAGGCGTGATGACCCGCAGCGCGGACCAATCGGCCTGGAAAGGCGCGAAGGTTCGCACTTCTCTCCTGCCCACTTTTTGCATTTGCATCGACGACTCTCGATATAACAGGGATTTTTCGAGGGGAGTCTGCAAGCTATTATTGCGTTGGAGCCATTGCATATAGTGTTCGACCGGCTCGCGCAAGCGTTCGTCGAGGGGTGCTACCGGAGCCGGAAGGGGAGTCTCAGGCGACAGGTTTACCGAGATGGGCATGACCGGCAAGCTACTAGCCAGAGAAACAGCTTGCACGCGCCTGGTCGGCACGTCAGCGAGCGAGATTGCTGGCTCCTGTCTGGTCGGCACGTCAGCGAGCGAGGGTACCACCAACCGTTGGGAGTCAGCAGAGGCCGGGCTTTGCCTCTGCTCCGTCCCAAATGAAGAGCCAGGGATAAGCCCTGGCTCGCTCTGGTCGGTGATCGGCACGGCGGAGAGGTCCTTGTCGCCATTTTGCGAGCGCGCGGACGCGCTGCCCTTTGTTTCCCGAGCCTGTTCCGGCTCTCCTGCTGGTGTCTGGGCAACGAACGAAACTCTCTGGGGACGCCGCTCCAAGGGCGAGCGAGGACGTCGGGTCTCGGGCACAGCCTGGGCCTGGTCAGATCCAGGTTCAGGCCGGGAAATTTCAAACGGTGATTGCGAAGTTTCGGCCATGTGGTGCGGTTCCTCTGCTATGCCTGTAAAGATTGATACTGTGTTTGAATAGCGCTTGCAGCCTGAGAGCCCTTGAGACTAAAAGCCTCCACGTTATCCCATCCCCAGAAAAAGCTACCCAGGATATACTTATCATGAAAGACATTCGTGAGCACCGCGCCGCAGGCAGCGGCCTGCTCTGCTGGATCAGTCGGTGCCGAAGTCTGCGTCAGCCACGGTTGATAGAGGGCATCTGAACTGTTGCGATAACCGATTTCGGAGATAAACACAGATTCGCCGAGTTCAAGGGCAAATGTATCAAGTTTTTGCTTGACCGTCGCCGCCCAGAGTGAAGAAATACGCTGCGGATCAACTCTCTCAGCCGTGTCAACAAGAGGCACATAAGCGGAGACTCCAATTATTTTTAAAGCGCTGTTATGCATCCAGGTCGGTATTTTCATGGCCAGCGAGGTCCAGTTGATATCATAGGTCAACGTCCCGGAGTAGACGCCGCTCACATTGGTGATGAGCGTATTCCACAGATCAGCAGGGGCGTTTTCCTGTAACCACTCTTCTTCGGTCCCGAGCGCCAGTTGCTCCGCATCCTCCTGTTGCGCAACCTGGAGATAGGGTTGGATGGCGTGCCAGTAGCTCGTAAACCAGGCCCGTTCTTGCGTGTAGGTCGTAAGCTGGATCGCACCCGCCCACGGATGCGATCCGCCAGGTTGAAGCAGGAAGGTCACAAATACATGCAAACCCTCGGCGTGCGCAAAACGAATACCAGAGCGAAATGAAGAGAGCGAAGGTGTGCCAACGCCAGTGGTAACGACCGTTGCGTTGAGCGAGGCCTGACTAAATAATACCGGCATCTCAACCCAGCAGGCGGAGGTCTGCGCGCGCATCTGAGGCAATTCGCTTAACCACTGCTGATCACCACCACCATAGCCTGCGGGACTCCACTCAGGAAAGGCTATGCCCATCTGAAAATTTCGTCCCTTGAGATGACACATGCCGAGCGCAGGAGGCAACGTAGCTCCGGGTCGCGCCGTGGCTGTAAGAGCATGGGTCGCGCCCGACGTTATGCTCGCTTGCAGGAGGCGATCGGCGGCTACACTCCCTACGCTAAATACGCGGTACACCAGCGATGTGCACACCACAATAATAATCACCAGCATCAAGAGAAAAAAACTTCTGCTTTGAAGGATATTCTTCATACACCTTTTACCAATTTTGTTCCATACAATAGAAGAGACATTTCTGCTTCTCCGCCGTTTTCTTCCGATTGAATATTTTTATTCTTCATTATCAATATAAAAGCTCTAAAGAATGGTTGAGCCTTTTTTAGCATGATTTGCGCGGTCTGGCAAAATAGTACTGAGGTCGGCTCCCAGAGGGCAAGAAGACGGCCACTACTCCATCCCTTTAAAAACACCGCTCTTGATTTCTGATAAGAGTATAGGCGAGCTGCGAGTGGAGGGGATGTGCCAGAGGTCATGCTGCGAGGTCATAGTCTGCTCCGTGACCACTGTACACCTTTCGCTAGGTTACATCATCATCCCAGTAGTCATAGCGGCGATCCAGGTAGCAGTTCTCACAGAGCCGGTAGTGATGGTGAAGGGGAAGGGCACGCCCACAAGAGGCGCATCTCTTGCGAGTATCCAGCCGAGAGAGGAGAGCTTGATCAATTTGCACTGCGAGAGCATAGCGAGCTCCGCGGATCTCTTCATAGCATGGACCAAATGGTCGAAACTCAGGAGTGCGCGCTAGCCACAGATACAGGTCGGCACAAGCTATTACCTGCTCAGCTTGTACCAGATCATCAGAGCTGGCGAGATCTTTGGGTGGTTCTGGAGGGGAAGGAAAGTGGTCCCCCCATACGCATTAAGTTAAGGCCAAGAAGGTGACAAAGTGATGCTCCATCTGACATCATGGAAAAAAATGAACATACCCATGGCGAGGAGAAGCATCACAATGATGAGTGTATCACAGTTTGAAGAAGCCTTGAGAGAAATAATGGGGCCACAGGCAAATGAACTAGCTAAGAAAACAGGTTTTGTTCGAAGAGAGCGTAAAGAAGGGGTAACAGGAAGTAATTTTGTACAAACACTGGTGTTTGGGTGGCTTTCTAAAGGGGATGCGACGCTAGGACAGCTCACCCAAATGGCTCAAAATTGTGACTTAGAGATTACAGAATCAGGATTAAGTCAACGTTTTACAAAAGAGGCAGCAGAATTTTTATGGAAGATAGGAGAAAAAGTTACAAGTTATGCCATGAAAACTGAAGCAGCAGATATTCCAGTCTTAAAAAGATTTCAAGCGGTTATTCTGGAAGATAGCACAGTGATCTCATTACCTCCTGAACTAGAGGAGGTATGGGAAGGATGTGGAGGAAGCACAGGAGCAAGCAAGGCGGCTCTCAAGATGCATGTGAGGTGGGATATCAAGAGCGGAGAACTGCAAGGGCCACGATTTACTGATGGAAAGGTACATAACTCAAAAGGGCCGTTTCAAGATATACCAGTACCAGGAGGATCACTCTACGTTGCCGATTTAGCCTATTTTTTCCTATCACGCATAAAGCAGTGGAGAAAGCGGGATGAAGAAGGGAAAAGACGCTATGGCGTCACTCGTTTTAACACTCAATGCAATTTATACACGCACAGTGGGCATAAATTTGATTTACGTGGTTTACTCCCTCGTCAGCCAGGAAAGGTGATAGAGCACGGAGTCGTCGTCGGAAAACAAGATCATCTTTCTGCACGACTTCTTATGATTTGTCTTTCAGATGAGGTTACGAAGAAGCGTCAGGAAAAAATTGAAAAAGAAGCGAAAGATGACGGACGCACGGCATCATCTGAACAGTTGGAATGAGCGCGATGGCTTTTATTGCTCACAACTGCACCACGCCAACTGCTCTCTTTCTTTGATGCCTTTCGAGCCGGTGATTGACGGAGAGGTACTGCCTGCTCGCCCGATTGATCGCATCGCTGCCGGGTCTGGCGCGGCAATTGAAGTCATGGTTGGAACGAATACTGAGGAGGAGCGCCTATTTATGGTTCCTAACGGCTCGATCAACTTCATAACCGAGGAAATTCTGGCCGGAACCATTGCAGCCTATGGATTGCCGGTGGCAGAGACGCTGGCCACCTATCGCGCAACACGGCCCGGCGCCAATGCTGGTGATGTATTTGAGGCCATTGTCACCGACTGGTTTTTCCGCATTCCCGCTATCCGCCTGGCCGAGGCCCACGCGCGGAACCATGGAACCACCTACACGTACGAGTTTGCGTGGCGGTCGCCAAAGTTCGATGGTCGCCTCGGCGCGTGCCACACCCTGGAGATTCCATTCGTCTTCGATACCCTCGATATCGGAGAGATGGATGCACTCCTGGGAGACAATCCTCCGCAGCAGATTGCGGACGCGATGCATACTGCCTGGGTAAGTTTTGCTACACACGGCGACCCCGGCTGGACGCAGTATGACCTGGAACAGCGCGCAACAATGCGCTTCAATACAAGTTCTGACCTTGTGCAAGACCCCCGCTCCGCCGAGCGCATGTTGTGGGAAGGTCTACGCTAGCTTGCGCTGAAGGCGCACGTGTATGAACCACGCGTGGGTATAATGGTCCCACTTTGCGGGGATCATTATACCTGGAGCAACCGAAGCTCACCTCAAAAATGAAATTCTCACCTCATTGAGCGGTTCCCCGGATCAAGCAAAACAGTGGAAAGGAAGGCACCCGGCCAGGAAAACCAATGCCTTGACGCTACCTGCCCCGTCTCCTCGTTGATGGCTTCAGAGAATAGACCATCCCATTGCACGACCTGTTTGAGCCTCTGCCACATACGTTGCCAGCGTTCTTGATCGCCAAGCACCTGCGCATAGAGCAGCTCTTGTACATCACCAAGCGGCCAGGGATGAGGAGTATGCACGGACCCAAGACCCCCGAAGACACCGGGATAGAAGCCGCCTTTATTGGACGTGCTGAAGGCAAATTGCAGCGTCTGGTTCCATAGCTCATCGTGCGGGTGACAAAATTCCCAGACGGGGGCATAGACCGTCGGCAGATCATTGGCGTCATGGTACAGTCGGTAGTGCCCCTGCAGATCCGTCACATAGGCGAACACGGCCTTCCCCTCACGTTCCGTCCTGAAGGCAGCAAAGCAAGCCTGGCGCACGTTTTCAGCCCAGGTCGCAAGATCGTGCGTCGTAAACGGCATCTTCTCCTGAACGGACGCGAGCTGTTTGAGCGTCCACCAGAGCACCACATGACTGGAGAAATGATAAGGATACTTGACGACATCGTCTGCGGGCGTCTGCCCGGTTTTGAAGAGCCATACATGAGCATCCTTGTACTCCATGAGCATATCCAGGATCTCATTGACCTGGGGAGAAACCCGCCTGAATAGAGCTTCATCTGCGAAACGCATGCAGTAGTCGCACAGCTCCAGCAGAGGATAACATTGCTCGTTCGAGCTCAAAGGCAGCATCTTTGCTATATCCAGTCGTCAGATAGGCGCGTCCCCAGTAGCGCTGGGGACGCTGAGCCGTCTCAAACGTCCAGAGCAGATGGCCCCTGACAACACGTTGGACCTTCTCGCGCCATGCTGGTTGCCAGCTAGCTTCAACGACTTGCTCGCTCTGCTGCTCAGCGACCTGCAACAAGTGGATCATGTAATAGACGTCCCTATTCCAGGCCAGTGGCAGCAGTTGGTGATCGGTGATGACACAGATATGCTCATCGGTCACCGGTACTGCACAGCAAGAGAGGATATAGTCCATATTGCGCTGAACAATAAAGGCCGCTGTTTCGTCCTTCCACGGCTTCCAGTGAGGGAGCGCAGCCTGTGCTGCTTTGCTCCATGCTGCGGCCTGAGAGGCAGAGATGGGCAATGGCTCTTCTGCCGATGGCATAAGGATATAGACGATGGTCAGCAAACGCCTCTCTCCCTTTGCCAGGTGGATCTCTCCATGGTGAGTATAGCTTACCGGTTCGACTGCGGTCTCGTGCGCGGGAGACAGTGGCAGCGGGTTCCCGTTGTCAAACAGAAAGACATCTGCTCTGGCAGGGAGATGACTATTTACAATCGAGAGGTGATTCTCTCGGACCGCCAGGGCGTTCTCCAGTGGCGGCATAGGGATCGGTCCGGCTTCGGTAAGCTGAGCATAGCTACAGCGGTTCATGCTCCATGTTCCACCGAATGCATAGGGGAAAATGGCGGCTGTCTCGCCCGTATTAGCGATTTCAATCTGGTTGATCAGGTAACTAGAACCTTCACTATCCCCCACCAGAAAAAGTGAAGAGACTTCCAGCGTCGCCAGGCGATAGCGCAATAACGGGACGCTTTTCTCTAGCAGGTGCAGCGTTTGCTGTTGAACCTCTCCCCGTGCACGCAAACCAAAGCCATGTCGGGTCTGTTCTGCAAGATCGATGAGGCTGCGGCGATAGCGACGCACAAAAGCAGGATGGTAAAACTGCGTGCCGGGAAATTGTTCAATGGGCGTCAGCGTGACAAATCCAACCTGTGGATGGTAGCCGTTGAGCGAGAGAATTTGTCCATCGGCGCTCACGCTGGCAGAGAGACGTCCACACCCGAGATCGATTGGCTTCTTATTTTGGACCGCTAACAATGGAACGGTCGTAGCGGTCGCCTCAATCAGTGACATAGCAGCCCTCCGTAGCATTCCAACGACCCTCGAGTTTTCGATTGTCCTGCATTCGGCCACCCCAGATACTCCAGCCCACCTTCCTGGCATCCAGCTATAATCCTCGGGTAATCCCATCGTTCATTCACGAAACATTGCGCTTCTTGCATGGAGAGACCTCCTAATGTAATAAGCTTTACCCTACCAATTTAGCCTCAACCTGTCAACCTCCCTGTACTGGCGACTTCAGTCATCCGTTTCTCATAAGCGCCGATTCCAGGGATGAGATGAGATGAGATTTTAGAAGGTGGCTTGCCATCTGGAGCAACTGTCATGTTGTGACGAGGCATCGACGGGGAGTCATAGCGCAGAAAAGTTTGAGAGCACTGTCATCCAGACTTTCCTGACCAGGGAGTGTTCCGAGCACTCCCTCTGGTGACACTCCGCATGGGCGAAAACCCAGCGGCTTCTTCCCTGTTGCCAGGGTCGAATTTCTCGCCTGGTTTCCCAAACGAGCTACGCGAATGGTATTGCTACCATCCGTGGGGCGTGCCATGTCGCCCAACTACTGTGCCGTAGCACAGATACTTTTTGTACGCTTGTTGGTTTTGCCTACACGATGCAGTTCGGTCTCTCCGAAAGTAGCCGTGGTCTCAGGCAACACGGTCGTGTTTTTACCGCTAGCCCTTCGCTAGCGAACCCGTACACTATTCAGTTCTCAAGGTACTAAAAGGATGATAGCAAAACACCATTTAAATGTACATACCTATTTGGGGGTATTTTTCACTCTTCTCAGTCAACAGGCAGGGCTAAAGCCGGAAGCACCTGACCACGGATTAAAATCACGTAGCTTGCGGTGGGCTAAAGCCCAAGAACTGTCAAGCGAAAGTAGTTAGAGATCTTGACTACTGTTTAAGGCGCTGGTCGGTCTGCTTCAGGGTATCCTGGATAGTGCTGTCGTGAACATTGACATCGCCTTTGCGCTCGATGTGTGCCTCTTCGTGGCGCACAGTATCGGAGACCGACTTGGTCTCTTGCACCAGGCGTTTACCCAGAAATACCTCTTCGCGCACCACCGTCTGCTTCTCGACACTCACCTGCTCCTCCCGCACGGGGATACGGTAGGTCTCCCCCACGCCGATGGGTTGATCGGAGATCTGACCGGAACCGGGATGGTGCTCGATATAGACTTCCTCGTGAGTGACCGGCACATCGATGCTCTTGTGCTCCTCCACCACGTCTTTGCGCAGGCGCACCTCTCCAGTCTCGACGGACTGCTTCTGGACCCGAAGCTGCTCTTCACGCAGCTTGATGTGTTGTTCGCCCTCCTGTACATCTATGCTTTCGCCCTTCCGTAAGCTCGCACTCTCATCCTGTCGCACACCTGTGCTTTCACCCATCCGTAAGCTTGCACTCTCGTCCTGTCGTACACCCGTGCTTTCGCCCTTCCGTAAGCTCGCGCTCTCGTCCTGTCGTACGCCTATGCCCGTGACATTGGTTGCGACATTGGTTACGCCGTCAGCCTGAACAGAGCGCCTGCTGGCACCATATCCTCCATAGCGAGCCAGAATGTCTGTGACCTCCTGCATGCGCCGATTTGTCAAAACGGCGACAATCGAGTGTCCAGCCTCATACTCGCGTTGATAGTAGCTGGCATCGTCTGCTGGCACGCCCATGCTGACGAGATCATTGTAAGCAGTTCTGGCTTCCTGACCACTAAACAGACCCTTGACCTTATCAAAGACTCCACCGGTTGAGGTGCCATGTCCGGCAAAGCGGATCTGATCGTAGCCGAAGCCTACGCTTTTCAGGTTGTTGATCGCTTGCTCTGCCTGCGCGCGGCCATCAAAGACCGCAATAAGCGTGCGTTGCGTTGTAGTCATAAATTTCTCCTTCTGCCATCAATTTCATTTCACCAGATGCACTGCATCTGCCTGCGCTCCGCTTCTTATGCACATCCTGGCCAAGAGGATGCCTCTAATAGGTACTTTATAGGAGAGCATGGGAAGCAGCAAGAATGCGCTGTGCTTTTCTAGTGCAGTGACCTCATACGGATCTAAAGATGGAAAAACCTGATACCACCTTCCACACCCCTGATAGGGGTAATGCTATCTGAACAACGCTGAATACATCAAGTGGTTTCATACCAGGAGGGATTGACTGTATGCATGTCTTCAACACCTCTCTGTAAAGAACATCCGCAACAACATACCCATGAGGGTCTTCGTTCTCCTGCTCAGTAGAATAGAGCCAGGGATGCTATTTACACGGCTGAATGGATACCCAGGTTTCAATAGAGAGTAGTATGCACTTCACACAAGCTGGGAAGACGCTCTATGAGCTGCCGAGGCTGCTGGCAGGACCATGTAGCGTCACAATTCTCTCTCGCTCCTTTGTTTCTCGGAATATGCCAATGATCGTACAAACACTGGTGATCTGGCACCAGGAGAGAGGCACTTCACCGAAGTCAGAAAATGGCTATTGCAAGGATCAACAGTTTACAACACCTGAAGCGCGCCCGCTGATAATGCTTCTATAGCACATTCTCTGTGGATGCAGTATACTTCTTCTTAATGAAGGATGGCAATAAGAACTGTCTGCGCTACCAGATTCTGAGAAGAATTGATGTCATCTATATTCCTTTTACTACTATTGACTTTTGTCATACATGACATTATACTCTGAAGAGACACATATGTTAACTAGAGACAGTATACACGCTGCCAATTTGGGGTGCAAGAAAGTACCACAACCAATCAGCGCGGAGTTGACGAGAACAATCAGAGATTAGTATGAGGATCTTCGGAGGGAGACGGATGGAAAATGATCTGTAAGGATAACCCGCCAGCCATCTGCCCTACAGCAATATCCCTATACGACGGTTAGAACAATGAGGCTACGAAGTGTTGTTGACTCCTAAGAAGATTGCCTAACTAGCAGAGACAGGAGATTTTCCTAGGAGAAGGATGTTTGAAAGGAGCTTAACTATGAAGGCTGTAATGGTGACCGCGCCGAAGCAGGTGGAGGTCGTGGACATACCCGAGCCGACGCCGGGGCCGCGTGACATCGTGATCCGTCCGCGTGCGTGCGGGATCTGTGGTTCGGACTCCTACTACATTGCCATTGGTGGCGTGCCACCGCGGCAGGGCGAGACGATCCTTGGGCACGAGGCGGCTGGCGAGGTGGTGGAGGTTGGCACTGAGGTGGTGGGACTCTCGGTGGGCAACCACGTGGTGGTCAACCCCATGGCCGATCCGACCGGTCTCATCGGCAGCGGTGGCCCTACCGGAGCCCTGTCGGAGCGGCTGCTGATCCACGAAGCGATGCTTGGCCGCAGCGTCCAGATCGTACCCGACGACCTGCCATTCGACGTCGCGGCGCTCAACGAACCAATGGCGGTAGCCCGGCATGCGGTCAACCGCAGCAACCCCCAACCAGGCCACAAGGCCGTCGTCTTCGGCGCTGGCCCGATCGGTCTGGGTGCCGTCATTGGCTATAAGTCCCTGGGTGTCGAACACGTCGTCGTCGTCGACATCGTTCCTGCTCGGCTGCAGCGGGCGCTCACCATAGGCGCGGACGCGGTCATCAACTCTGCCGAGGAGGATGTGCAGTCGCGCCTGTTAGAGCTGCACGGAACAGCATACGACGGGAGGGGCCAGCCCCATCCGGGCACCGATCTCTACCTGGATGCTGCGGGTGTCCCCTCCGTCATCGACACGGTCATGGCGTGCGCAAAGCACCGTGCGACCCTGTGCATTCCCGCCGTGCACAAGAAGCCAGTGCTCGTCGACTTCGGGAAGATCCTCACTACTGAGCTCGAACCTGAAGATGTCGATGGGCTACCCGACTGAGATCTTCGAGGTGACCAGCGATCTCGTCGCCAACCGAGACAAGTACGGCGCGATCATCAGCCACCGCTTCGACTTCACCGACGCGCTCGAGGCGCTGAAGCTGGCCTCCGCTCCGGGTGCTGCCGAGAAGGTCGTCATCACCTTCGGGTGAACTACCGCGGGTAGGGACCTGGTCGATGGACCGCGAGGACAGACCACGACGGCGGCTGGCCCCTACCCCATTTCCTAACGTTTCCCAAGTAAGGATGGAGATCCGGCGTAGCTCATGGCCCAGAGGAAGAACGCCAGTGTCATAAGCCAGCCGTAGGGTCTTCTCACCCACTCACTGATAGTGTGTCACGTCGGGTCCAGGTCTGGTCTGAGGAAGATGAGCACGATCAGTACCAGCTAATACAGAAACGCCGTCGTTGCCCATGCTGCCGATGTGGAAATTATCGGAGCTTAGCTTCTTGTGCTGGGTTTCTGTCTGTCATCCCGTTATTCCATCTCCTGCAAGACTTTGTCTAACTTCGCGTATGTTTGCTGCATGCCTTCTTCCATGCCACTCTGTACCATCCCATCCCGGTCGGCAACACTCATAAAAGTCCCAGTTGAAACCAGTTTGGTTTGGCCGTTGCCCAGATCCAGCAACTCTACCTTTTCGAGTCCAACGTGCCCGGCCTCAGGCAGGCCGTCAAACTCGGTGGTCTGAATGATGCACTCGGGAGAAACTGAGTGGAAGACGCCATGGAAACTGAACTCGTGGCCTTCTTTGTTGGTTTGGACAAACTTCCAGGACCCGCCATCGCGCACGTCTAAATGCTCAACCCGCACGTCATAGCCTGGGCCGATCCACCACTGTTCGATTTTGTCTTTTTGTGTCATGGCTGCAAACACTTTGTCGCGTGGTGCGTCAAAGACTCGTTCAATCCTGATGTTCTGTTCCCCGGGTCTGGCAGTTACTGTCGCTTTCTTCATGTGTTCTCCTTTAAAACTTGATCTAATGCGTCAAAACGAGCATTCCACAACGCCTCATACTGCGCCAGGTAATGACTGGCATCCTTGAGAGCTTGTGGCGCAAGACTCACTACCTGTTCTTTTCCCCTGCGCTGTTTGCTGACTAAGTGTGCTTTTTCCAGCACCTTGAGGTGCTTAGCCACAGCAGCAAATGAGATCTGGTAGTCCTGGGCAAGTTGGCTCACGCTATACTGCCCCTTCATCAACCGACGCAAAATATCCCGGCGAATCGGGTCCGCCAGTGAGCCAAAGATTGCATCGAGGTAATTATCTTGTTCAACCATATAGTTTAATGATACTAGAACATCTGTCTTTTGTCAAGACTTTTTCGTTTATCTGATGAAAAAGACCATACGGACGATCTTCACGAGCAAGCGCACCCGCTGATAAAGTTTCTATAGCACATTCTCTGTGGATGCAGTATACTTCTTCTTAAAAGAGGATTGAAATGGCAAGAATCTTGGTCATCATCGAAAAAGGTGAAAATTCGTATGGCGCGTATTCTCCCGATGTGCCAGGCTGCGTTGCGGTTGGGGATACGAGAGCAGAAGTAGAGCAACTCATGAAAGAAGCCTTACAAGAACATCTGCAGATGATGCGCGAAGAAAATTTACCTCTCCCTCAGTCTCAGAGCGAGGCAGAATATATGGACATTACGCTTTCAGCATAAACGGCTGTAGTGCAAGCATGACAAAGAAAGTGAGCTTGCCGATAAGCGAGATCAAGGATTTGCAATCGGGTACACTATAGTATAATGGGTATGCTATAGCATAATCAGAAGGAGGTGTTGCTATGAATGTCCGAACCTTTACGGCTGTAATCCACAAAGAGGAAGACATCTATGTTGCTGAATGTCCTGAAGTGGGCACAGTTAGTCAGGGTCCCACAATCGAGGAAGCGCTAGCTAATCTGAAGGAAGCGACTGAACTTTACCTGGAAGATTTTCCTTTGCCTGATGTGAGTCGGCCATTAGTTACCACTTTTGAGGCGACATATGCCGCCTAAGTTGCCGAGAGTCTCGGCTGAGGAGGCACTTCGTTCATTAGAGCGATTGGGGTTTGTACAGATTAGGCAACGAGGTAGTCATGTCACCCTTAAGAAAAAAACTTCGGCAGGAGATATTGGTTGCGTAGTGCCATTACATCGTGAGCTTGCGATAGGGACACTACGCAGCATACTACGCCAAGCTGCAATTACTCCCGAAGAGTTTCTGGAAAATCTGTAGAATGAGGGATGCAGTGCATACCAGAATACTCACCCCTTGCATCCAACACATTTCACTGAAGCCTGCAAATGACAGTTGCAATGATCAATACATTTAGATCTATATGACACACAATTTGCTATAAGTAGACGCAGGTTGACAAAAAGCTCAACCCGCACTACACTGCCTGCATAGAATTTGACGTTCTCCTGACGGAGATGTAGGGACTTCAGTAGGCTTCGCCACATTCAACATGACAGGGGTCGCTCGGAATTGTCCCCAGTAACTTCGACTTCTATACGTCTCTGCCCCCATTTTATATAACCTCTTTTGTGTGAGACAAAGGGAATTCAATGATTGATAAATGCGTATTTATCAATCATTAGAGGCGCGTTGCCCAACTACAGGAGATCAAAAAGGCAAAGTGACATGTTTACCGTTATTTTGTGAGTTGACGCGTTAAATCAAGAGGAGCATCAAGTTGTTCAATCCTAATGAAGCCAAAACAAGAAAAGCGCTTATCGATCCGGCACTAGCAAAAGCTGGATGGGATGTGAATGATGCAGACCTGGTAGGTCTCGAAATTCCCGTCGATGATACCGATCCTCAGGTATGGGCCATACTTAAGGCGAAGCTCAACCGCGTAAAAGAAAGCGGTGGTACGTATAACGAGAAATTGCCCATAGGGATCAGCGATTACGCACTGTATCGCCCCAGCAGAGAGATTATCGCTATCGTGGAAGCGAAAAGAACAAGCGTTGACCCTCGCCTGGCTCAGGCACAGGCTGAATTTTATATTGAACAGCTAGAAAAACGCCAGAGTTTCCGCCCTTTTGCCTTCATGACCAATGGAAAAGATATTTACTTTCTCGATCCTACTACCGGTAGCCAGCGTCCTGTAGCAGGTTTCTTCTCACTCAGCGAACTGGAAAATCAGCTCTTTATTCAACAGAATAAGCAACCACTATCTCAAACTCCAATAAACGTCAATATCACAGATCGGTCGTATCAACAAGAGGCGATTCGCTACGTTTGCGAGGCATTTGAACAACAAAATAAACGCAAAGCTCTGTTGGTAATGGCTACAGGAACAGGAAAAACACGTACGGTCATGTCTTTAATCGATCTCTTCCTGAATACCAATCAGGCGAGACAGATTCTGTTTGTGGCCGACAGAGGTGCACTCGTACAACAAGCGATGACAGACGGTTTTCAAAAGTTTCTGCCGGATGAACCATGTGAGCGTATATTCACCTACAAGCGTGATAGAAGCAGCCGCCTCTACGCCACGACACTACAAACACTGCATATGTGCTTCCAGTCGTTTTCTCCCGGTTTCTTTGATTTGATCATCTTCGATGAGGTTCACCGCTCCATCTTTAACAAATGGAATGAGGTCTTTCAATATTTCGATGCCCGCATCATTGGTTTGACAGCTACGCCAGCCGCTTTCATTAATCGTAATACCTATTTGACCTTCAAGTGCGAAAACAACCAGCCAACTTACCTTTATCCCTATGCGCAAGCCGTGAAGGATGGCTATCTGGTAGATTACAATCTCTACACAGCGCAGACTAAATTTCAACGCAGCGGCATTAAAGGTCTGAATTTAAGTGAGGAAGCACGCAATGCATTGTATCGACAAGGGATAGATCCTGATGACGTAGACTTTAAAGGCACAGAACTAGAGAAAAAAGTCAGTAACAAGGATACGCTGCGCAAACAGTGGCAGGAAATCTGGGACGTGTGCTACAAAGACGAGTCAGGGCAGATCCCTGGGAAGACAATTGTGTTCGCGATGACACAGAAACATGCCTTGCGCCTGGAAGAGGTTTTTAACCAGATGTTTTCGCCATTTTCAGGGATGACACGGGTGATTACTGGCGACTCTGATCATAAAGGCACCTTAATCAAACAGTTCAAGGAAGAGGATAAGCCACGCATCGCTATCACAGTGGACCTGCTAGAGACAGGCATAGATGTACCGGAGGTCGTCAATCTGGTCTTTATGAAACCTGTCCATTCACGCATTAAACTGGAACAGATGATTGGACGTGGTACACGTAGCCAGGCTGCTTGCCGCTATCTCAACCGCCTGCCCAATAGAGAAAAGAAGCAGTTCCTGATAATTGATTTTTGGGAAAATGACTTCAATAAACAGGCCAGTGAGGAACTCAAACAAAGCCTACCGGTGCTGGTCTCACTCTTCCACACGCGTATCGAGCTGCTAGAACATTATCTCAGTAGTGATACCCACAAAACGGAACAAGATCGTATGGTTGTGTGCTTGCGAGCACAAATTGCGCAGATTCCGACCGACTCGCTCTCAGTCAAAAAATCTATGGCCGCGCTGGAGCAAGTGCAGCAAGAACGGTTTTGGCGCTATCTTACCGCCGATAAGATGACGTTTCTCAAGCTCAAGATTTCACCTTTGCTGTACTACGTACCCAACATTGACGTCGAGGCAACCACATTTACGCATAAAGTGGAGCGCCTGAAACAGCAAGATCTGAGTGAGAAAGAGGCATTAGCAACCGCACAGTCAATTGCTGAGAGTGTTAGTCGCTTACCTAACTTTGTCTTTGAAGATGCGCGCTACAAAGCTGCAGCCGATCTGTGCCTTGTACCTCAACAGCTCGTAAAAGCGAAAACAGAGGAGTTAGACCAGGTTATTGATCTCCTGGCAGGACAGATGCGTAATAAGCGCGACAGAGTAAATCCATTCATCGAACTAGATCTACCTGATTATGTAGATCAGCATGGTTACATACTCTTGCAAGGTGGTAGTGAACAAGTCACCATTGAGGAATACAAAAAACGTGTGGATGAGCACATTATACAACTTATCGGTAATGATCCTACGATTACAGCGATAGAGCGCCAGGAGACTGTGACCGATCAGCAATGGATCGAGCTGGAACGTGCTTTACATAGCAAACTCGGGCAGGGTGATATCGAACTCACAACCGAGCATGTACGCATGGCCTATGGTCTGAAAGTAGGAAGTTTGATTGAATTCTTGCGCAATGTGTTGGAGTTAGATGATATCCCGGATTACAATGATATAGTACAGCGCCAATTCGAAGAGCATATGCGAAAGCATGGCTATAATGCAGAGCAACGAAAATTTCTGAGAATGGTGCAGAACGTCTTTTTACAACGCCATCACCTCGAATTGGTAGATCTTTACAAGGAGCCATTTAGCAAGTTAGGGGTTGATGCAGTGGAACGCATATTTAGCGCAGAACAAATAAATGCTATTATACATCTCACAAATAATCTGGCGGCATAGGAGAAACAGGTAGACGATGCTTACTGATCCCAAATTACGTTCCCAGGTTGACTTACTCTGGGATAAACTGTGGTCTGGCGGGTTATCAAATCCGCTTGATGCGATTGAGCAGCTTTCGTATTTGCTCTTTCTGAAGCGCCTGGATGACGAGGAAAGTCACCGGGAAAAGCTGGCCCGGCTACGCGGACAAGACTATGCGTCACGCATTCCCGAAACGATGCGCTGGCGGCACTGGATACATTTTGAAGGTGCCAACGCGCTCAAGCATCTGCGCGAACAGGTTTTCCCCTGGTTTCGCGCACTCGGTAGCAATGACGAAGCTGAGGATGCGGAAACTCAAGAGCGGGACGGCACGCTACCACCTACTGAGAATAGCTTTGAGCTGTATATGAAGAATGCCGAGTTGAAGATCAACAGGGCCAGTTTGCTGATTGAGGCTTGTAAGCTGATCGACCAGTTACAGATCTCGGCGCAGAATCAGGATGTGCAAGGCGATCTCTATGAATATCTACTGAGCAAGTTGAGTACTGCCGGTCGCAATGGGCAGTTTCGCACACCACGGCACATTATCCGCATGATGGTCCAGATGATTGACCCGAAGCCAAATGAGCGCATTGGCGATATGGCAGCGGGTACCGGCGGCTTCCTGGTAAATGCCTACCAACATATTTTAGAGCAGAAAACATCACCTGAAAACCTGACCTATGATGAAGATGGCTGGCCGCATCACTTAACCGGTGAGCTACTGACAGATGACGAGCGCCAGTTCTTGCAAAAAGAAGCCTTTCGCGGCTACGATAACGATTCAGGTATGACTATGCTGCGTATTGGCTCGATGAACCTGATCCTGCATGGTATCGAGCAACCCCGCTTCTACTATATGGATACCCTGTCCAAAGACTTTAACGAGGCCAAAGATTACGATATTATTTTGATGAATCCGCCATTTAAGGGTGCCGTAGATCCAAATGAGGTCAATCCGACCCTCAGCACCAGTAATACGACCAAATCAGAGTTGCTCTTTTTGCATATCATACTACGCGTACTGGATATGGGCGGGCGATGTGCGGTGATTGTGCCGGATGGTGTGCTCTTTGGCTCTAGCAAAGCACACATAAACATTCGCAAGAAGCTGATCGAAGAGAACAGGCTAGATGGCGTTGTTTGTATGCCGAGCGGTGTATTTAAGCCATATGCAGGTGTCTCTACGGCAATCTTGTTCTTTACACGCGGAGGCACTACTGAGCGCATCTGGTTCTATGATATGGAACACGATGGCTTATCGCTGGACGATAAACGCCAGGTCGTGCCAGAAAACGATATCCCGGATATTTTGGCATGTTGGCGGAATCGACATAATCCAGTATTCCAAAATGAGCGTGAGCAACGACTGCTAAGCCTGAGAGAACAGATAACGCCGCTAAAATCCACAAAACTACAATTACAGGCTGAGATCAACCGCTTGACCTTTGAAAGTGTGCTGGCACCTGAAGAAGATGAGCGGGCACATACACGATTAGAGGTTGCTCAGAGCCAGTTAGCGGAACTACAAGCACAAATCAGCCCTCTACAGTGGGAAATTAATCAATTGACGCGTCAGTTCTGGGTAACAAAAGAACAAGTTAAGGAAAACAAATATGACCTTTCCGGCAGCCGTTATCGGCAAGTAGAACAAGATGAAATTTACCATGAATCACCCAAAACAAGCATGATACGGCTATTAACTTTAGAACAAAAGGTGGTTGAGGAAATACAGGAACTAGAAGGGTTGCTTTATGAAATTTGAGAAACTTTCTGAAATTGCAGAAATCATCATGGGTCAAAGCCCCCCATCATCATTTTACAGCTTACAAGGCCAAGGATTACCTTTTTTTCAGGGAAAGGCAGACTTTGGAGACATGTATCCTAAAGTAAGAGTGTTTTGTAATAAACCTCAAAAAATTGCACAAGCGGGGGATATTTTAATCTCTGTAAGGGCTCCTGTAGGACCCACAAATATCAACCCTGAAAAATCTTGCATAGGACGCGGGCTAGCCGCATTGCGATGCGGAAAGAGGATTAATGAACACTATCTGCTGTACTTTTTACGTTTCCACGAACCGAAACTAGCACAACTATCTAATGGATCGACGTTTGATGCAATCAGTAGAGATGATCTAGAGAATATCCTCGTGCCGCTACCTTCCCTTTCAGAACAAAAACGTATCGCCGCCATCCTCGCAAAGACCGACCGTTTGCGGCGATTACGACGATATGCTCTGGAGTTGAGCGGGACGTATTTGCAGTCGGTGTTTTTGGAGATGTTTGGCGATCCAGAAACTAATTCAAAAAATTATCCAACTGTTAGATTGTCCGAACACATCAGTTTGACAGGAGGATATGCATTTAAAAGTGAAGACTTTGTAAACGCCGGTATACCTGTGATTAGAATTGGCACAGTAAATACAGGAACTTTTAATGCAGCAAATTTGGTTTACCTTCCCGAAAGTTCCTCTCAGACCAATAGTAGGTTTTTATTGTATCCTGGAGATCTCGTAATAACACTGACAGGTACTGTAGGCAAAGATGATTACGCCAATGTCTGTATACTAGGGAACCATTTCCACAAATATTTCCTAAATCAGCGGGTGGCAAAAATCACAACCAATGCAGATTCGTTTACCAATGAATTTATTTTATATGTTTTTCGGTGTCCTTTCGTCAAAAGAACTTTAACAAACCCCAGTAGAGGAATACGACAGGCAAACATTAGTAACGACGACATTTTAAATTTGCGTATTCCTCAACCACCATTATATCTTCAGCAAAAATTTTCACAAATAGCCCAAAGGTATGAGAGGCTACAAGCCCAACAAAGAGAAGCAGAACGCCAGGCAGAACACCTATTCCAGACACTTCTGCATAAGGCTTTTCAGGGCGAGTTGAGTTTGGATAAGGATGAGGTGCTGATGCCAGATGTGGAGATGGCTCATCACCACATGCCTGCTTTCGCGGATGTTGTTGAGCCGATCAATACGGATGCCTATCAACTGGCTTTGCCAATGGAGTAGTTTAGTAGTAACATAACTACAAACACATTGCAAAAGGCATGAGGAAAGTAGCTGGAGTTACTTTCCTTGTTAAGGGAGACTGGGGTCAATTTATGGAAAGTGATTATTGAGAAATGGAAGCGCAAAAAGCTCAAAAGTACGCAGATTTATTAGTCCGCAGTGTTTTAAAAGAAGTTGACGAGATAGCTTCTCCCTTTGATTACCCACAAGGGAATACTAAACGTATAAATAACTATATCATCGATATGGACATTTTTGATAACGAAGTAATGAAGCCATTGCTTGACAAAGAACAATGGGAAAGAAAATTTTCTGATAGCTATGTTGAAAAAAAGTTGAGAAACATACTTCTTCGCGTTTTTAATGAAGACTCATGTGACAGAAATAGTAGAGCTTTAAAATATTTTGCAGAACTTGTTGTTGAAATTGAGAATTATAATACAGAGCAAATTATTTACTTGCCACTTAGTAACATTGAATTACTAAATGATAGTTTGAAATTAGGCCCAATCACTTTGATAAAAATAACAGAAGAACTTTATAATGAACTTGCCAAGCATATTGTAAAGCTAGTGATTAAATCTGACCAACTGCCAGAGCAACAGCAACAGATTATTGAACGCTATTTAGGTTATCTTAAAGACGGCATTAGTGCCAGATATACCTGCATCGCTGACGATGATAGGGCAGTGGAGCGAGCAAAAGAAGAAGGTGAGCGAGTCTTGGACCTGCTGCGTTTTGCTATGCATAAGATGGGTCAAGACCATTTGAGAATTGCAATTGGACTCAGAAATGAAGTATCACGATATATACAGAGCATTCCTGTTTTTTCAAAAGACGGACAACATCTTTATATCAGCAATAGGGTGGTGGGTCCCCTGACACATTTTCAAATTGGCACTATAGAGCTACAAAGAATGGAAGAAATTGGCATTTTTGATTTAGCAGATATCTTAGAGCATGGTTTCGAAATGAATAGTTTTTACGAGTCACTATTTCGTGGTTTACGATGGTTTGCAAGAGGTCAGATGCCACAGGTGAAAGAAAATCGATTTCTCAATTTTATTACTTGCCTTGAATTGCTTTTAACAACACGCGCTACTCGACAAAGTGGGAATACAGTAGCAACAGGAGTAGCCGTTATTTTATCTAATGAGCAATTAAAAAAGAAGGTGAAGGAACTTTACAGCCTTAGAAATAGAATATCTCATGGAGGATACAGTGCTATGCATGATTCAGATTTAGAAGAATTAAGAGATATCACTGGAAATTTTCTTATGCGTCTTATACAAAGAAGAGATGATTTCCAAACATGTACAGAATTGCAAAAGTGGATTACTAGCCAAACTGTTGTCTAACTATAATGTAGCATACTGAAGCCTCCAGAGTGTCCACACTTTATATTGCCTAGCCGTCAGATGAGAACTGCGCGGCGGTACAGTTCTCATCTGACGGCAAATGGGTATTAGCACGGCCTTGTGAAGTTTGTTTCCACGGACTATACTTTCGCTTATGGCAAAGTGCAAATTGAGAGTGAAAACGGTTTACTCTACCATGAGATATAAAGCGGAAAAACAAAATCGGAGCACGTAGAGTAGTCAAACAGGAGAGGAAGGCGAAAGATTGATGTGGAATAACAGCGAACAAGAGCAGAATACTATCCCCAAGTGTTCTTTCTGTGGCAAAAGTCAAGATCAGGTTCACCAACTTATAGCAGGACCAGGCGATAAATACATTTGCAATGAATGCGTCGCTCTCTACCGGGAGCACATTGAAAATGAAGTGGGAGAATCCATCTCAATAGAGAAAATCATGAAGGTCTGTAGCACCTGCGGGACTCGTCCTCCTGCAAGTCACCGCTACTGCTACAATTGTGGTTCTCCATTCGCGCAGGAAACGTGAGATAGATATGAACCCTTCATTTTGCGTGACAAAGCTCCTCGCTGGCGCTTCTGGGCTACCCAACGTGACTTGCAAGTATCACGTTTTCTCCTCAAACACTCCCGACACCTGCTCTTTTCTCTCTTGCCGGGCAGAGAAAACGCCGAAAAACAATGCCCTTGTTTTGTCCCCGGTGACGTGCGACTCGGGGTCTTGCATGATGTGCAGCGGGAAAAACCTCCTCTGAAGGGCAAAACCAGCAAGCAGAAGGACAGGTAGGGCATACATCATCAGGTATGCCAGCAGATTGATCGCTGTCATAGCGGCATGCGTTTCGCCAAGCATGCCCCAGAGGTAGAACGTTGCCGTAACGGTGAGCTCCGTAGCATACAGAAAGACGATGAGCACAATGTAGATCGTTGTGCGTGGATAGAGCAGCGCGAAAAAAGCAGGCCAGATCGCATACCAGATTTCCACGTTTGTCGCCACCAGGGCCAGGACTGAGAAGAGCACGATAAAACATGCCTTGAACAGCTGGGCCTGATTCCGCGTGGCCAGAAAGAGGGCATAGACGTAGATCAGGCCAAATAAATTATCAGCGATGAGCTTCACTTGCCCTGCGGTTATGCTTCCAGAAGAAAGAGTCGTCAGCGTCATACTGAGAGAGTACCAATAGCGCGTATCCTGAGAGAGCAAAGGAGCTAGCGTTTTGGTGCCTTGCCAGAAAGGCCCATAGATAGCCAGCACGAGGATCACCGACCAGCATACGACCCGGCAGACATAGATCAGCCGTCGCTTGTGTGTGGGCTGATGCACCAGGGAATAGAGGAAAAAGAGCGGAAGGATGGGTAGCATGGCATACTTTACCAGCACAGAAACAACCAGCAGCACGAACGCCAGCGCCTGACGATCCTTCACCAGAGCCAGACAGGCCAGCAGCACAAACAACATCATGGCGATGTCATTATGCGCGTTGGCGCTGTATTCAAAGAGCATATAGGGATTCCATGCCACCAGGATAGCTCCCGCCAGCGCAAATGCAGGAGCATAGTGAGAAAGAATCTTATACACGAGAAACGCTTCAACCACCAGCATAGCTGAGAATATGAACTTCATCAGCAGCAACGTCGCCAGCAAGCTTCTGCCGAAGATCAGCGTGGGTATGGCATCGATGAGCAACCCCAGTGGTCCGTAAGGAGCGGTCACATATGCCCAGTTACCGGCTAGCCGGATAAGGGGATCATTTGCCGCCGCTGCAGGTGGTACGACCATGGGATTCAGATGATATTGGACAAGAGCCAGATTTTGAGCGACATAGACGAAGATATCAATCGCCGTGGCAGGATAGACAAAGGACATGGTCAGGCCAAACACACAGCCAAATCCCAGAATGAGCCAGAGCGTTGAACGGTCGTTGCGACCACGTACCTCCCAACAGGCCAGGCCACAAAAGAGAAACAGTGCACCAAACACGGCCACAAATTGCTGCAAACCTAAAATTCTATAGCCGGTGATCCGTGCCATGTCAATCAGGCCATGATAATAGCGCAGTAGGCCAAACTGGCCTACGAAATAAAAGAGGTAGAACAGCTCACAGGTAATACCTACGATAATGAGCAGCAGATGCTTGCGCAGAAAAGAACGTATTTTCGGCAAAAATCCCCTGGCGTTTCTATCCACCCATTGGCTGAGGTACAGCATACCCCCTTCCTCCTTGACGAAGCCACAGCGTACAAAATAGTCAGTTGTCGCCATACTGAAAGTGTACTTTATCTATATAAAGAGAGCGAGGGAGATTCAGGGACAATTGCCGAACCTTGTCGATACCGATGAGGTCAACGCCGCAGTTCCGTTGTGGTAAACCATGAGCCGCGTAATTCCAACATTTACAAAAATGGACACCCTGGCCGTGTTGCAGTCTTTGCCTCGAACATCTTTTACCTCCGGGGAAGGATAACTCAAGCTTGACAAGATAACGATATATCGTTATCATTTACAATAACGATATATCGTTATTAATAGAAAGGAAACACGATGTTGGAACAACCTATTACTATTATCGGCGCGGGTCTGGGTGGTCTTACTCTCGCCAGCATACTACACCGGAACGGTATTGACACGGCGCTTTACGAGCTTGAAGCATCGGCAACTGCCCGTCAACAGGGCAGCGTCCTGGACATGCACGAAGAGTCAGGTCAGCTTGCCTTACGCAAGGCTGGACTTTTTGAGGCTTTTCGCAAGATGGTCATCCCGAGTGGCGACGAGATGCGTATTCTTGACAAGACCGGGACCGTTCGTTTGCAAGGCGACGGAAGCGATACTCGACCAGAGATTGATCGCAGGGCGCTACGCGAGATCTTGTTGCAATCACTGCCAGCTCACTTCATTCATTGGGGCAGCAAAGTCACCAGTGTCGTCAAACGGGAAGGTGGCAGACATGAGGTCACACTGGCGAGCGGAGAGACGTTCACAACGAAACTGTTAATTGGCGCAGATGGTGCCTGGTCAAAAGTCAGGCCGTTGCTCTCCGACGCACAGCCAATCTATTTAGACATCTCCTTCGCAGAAACACATCTCATTGACGTCGATGTGCGTCATGCTGAGAGCACAGCTCTGGTTGGGCGCGGCTCGATGTTTGCGCTGTCCAACGAAAAGGGTCTGATCACGCACCGAGACGGCGAGGGGCGCATCAATGTTTTTGTTGCGCTCAAAACTCCCGAGCATTGGGCAACTTCCGGTAAGATTGACTTTCGTGATACTGAGGCCGCCAGATCGGTGCTGCTCAACCACTTTGCTGGCTGGAATGACCAGTTACGTGCCCTGATTGCCGAAAGTGATACAGAGTTTATTCCTCGCCCCATCTACACGCTGCCCGTTGGTCATCGCTGGGAACGCGTCCCCGGCGTCACGTTGCTTGGCGATGCCGCTCACCTGATGTCGCCGTTTGCCGGCGAGGGTGCCAATCTCGCCATGCTTGATGGGGCAGAGCTGGCAGAAGCCCTGCTTGCTCACCCGGACGATCTGGAAACAGCGCTCGCATCCTATGAAGATGCGTTATTCCCGCGCAGCGAAGCTGCCGCCGCTGAATCCGCCAGCAATCTCAGCATCAGCTTCCGCTCCGATGCGCCTCAAGGTTTGCTTGACCTGATGACACTCTATACTCATCAGGAAGGCTGAGGAACGAGCCGCCGTCATTGCTCTTCAGACATTGCGCCGCTCGCTTCCATGGTTTAAGATGAGAACAAACAATCATTCAGCCAGGAGGACGCAAGCCATGTCTATCGAGCAGTTAGTGATGGGAGGAGAGCGCACTGCGGCCACAGATGGCGCAACCTTTGCGGTAATCGAGCCTGCAACAGGGAAGCCCTTTAGCGAGGTTGCCCAGGCCGGATCAGAGGACGCCGCACGAGCGGTTCAATTGGCGCATCGCGCATTCGAGATGGGGAGCTGGCCGCGACTCAGCGCCACGGAACGTGGGCGCGTGTTGCTACGTACCGCTACGTTGGTACGGGAGCGCATAGAAGAACTGGCCATCATCGAGGCTCGCAATGCCGGAAAGCCCATTCGCGATGCACGGGGCGAGATAGGGCTGGTTGCTAATGTGTTCGAGTACTGGGGTGGCGCGGCGAACAAGATTTTCGGCGAAACTATCCCGGTGCAGGATGCCGGTCTAGAGGTGACGCTCCGTGAACCGGTTGGAGTATGCGCCCTGATTACGCCCTGGAACTTCCCACTCGTGATCGCCTCCTGGAAAATTGCACCCGCGCTGGCCTGCGGCAACACCATTGTGGTCAAGCCAGCACAACTCACGCCGCTCTCCGTGCTGGCACTCGCCGATATTTTGATGGAGGCTGGCCTGCCACCCAACGTCATCTCCGTGCTACCAGGACCCGGCGCGCAGGTCGGCAACACCCTGGCGACGCATCCTCTGGTCTCCAAGGTTTCATTTACCGGCTCAACCGAGATCGGGTCCCAGATCATGCGCCTGTGCGCCGACCACATCACGCGCATTTCACTGGAACTTGGTGGTAAGGCCGCCAATCTGGTCTTCGCCGACGCAGACCTGGAGCGCTGCGTCGAGTCCTCCGTCTTCTCCGCCTTCGGCAACTGTGGACAGGACTGCTGCGCACGCTCCCGCATCCTGGTGCAGCACTCAATCTATGAGGAGTTCATCGCACGTTTCAATCGCCGCACGGCAGCTCTGGTCGTGGGGCAGCCGCTGGACGAGGCTAGCGAGATTGGCCCACTCATCACTCCAGGACAGCGACAGCGTTCGCTCGACTATGTCGCGCTGGGGCGCGCAGAGGGCGCGCAGTTAGTGAGCGGCGGCAGTGTCGGTGAAGAGGAGGGTTATTTCATGCAGCCCGCAGTGCTGGTCGACGTCGATAACCAGATGCGCGTGGCACGGGAGGAGATTTTTGGGCCAGTGGCCTGCATCATCCCCTTCGAGAGTGAAGAGGATGCATTGCGGCTGGCAAATGATACGCCTTACGGCCTGTCCGGCTCGGTGTGGACGCAGAACCTGGGCCGCGCCCTGCGCGTAGCCAGGGGCATACGCGCAGGCGTCCTCTCGGTCAACTCCAGCCATAGTGTGCATACCGAGGCACCTTTTGGTGGCTATAAGCAAAGCGGATTTGGCCGCGAGATGGGCATGCACGCGGCACAGCTCTACACCGAAGTGAAAAGCGTGTTTTTCTCACAGGAGTAAGACGCGAAACGTCGGGAAACCTGAGGTGCCAAGGTAGTTTAGCAAACAGTGTTTAGGAGAAGAGATGGATCAGAACAAAAAACAGCCAATACCACCCGGAACTCGCAACCTCGCTGACGAGGACCTTACGCAGGCGGTGCTTGCGACCTTCAGCAACTCCAGTTCTGAGCGCTTCCAAGAGGTTATACAAAGCCTCGTCAGGCATCTGCATGCCTTCGTCGAGGATGTTGAGCTGACTGAAGAGGAATGGTTCAAGGGGATAGATTATCTTACTCGTACCGGCCACATCACCGACGACAAGCGCCAGGAGTTCATCCTGCTCTCAGATGTCTTAGGCGTTTCGATGCTGGTGATCGGACTCAACAATAAGAAGCCTGCCGAGGCGACAGCGTCTACCGTTTTCGGCCCCTTCTACTTTGAAGGCTCGCCCCGTTTCGCAAACGGTGACGACATAGCCAATGGAGCACCAGGTGAGCCATGCTTTATCCAGGGGCGAGTACTGTCCCTCACAGGCCAGCCGCTCCCGGATGCACATATCGAAATCTGGCAGGCCGACGACAACGGCTTCTACGATGTGCAGTACAAAGACTCCTCGCAGATACAAGGTCGCGGGCACCTCTATTCTGACAGCGAGGGACGTTATTCCTTCTGGTCAGTGAGGCCGGAAGCCTATCCCATACCGACTGACGGACCAGTGGGAGAACTGCTCAACGCGGCGAATCGCAGCCCCATGCGCCCGGCGCATGTTCACTTCATGATCAAAGTGCCAGGATACAAAACTCTCATCACGCATGTCTTCAAAGAGCATGACCCGTATCTCGACTCGGACGCCGTTTTCGGCGTGAGGAGTTCGCTGATCGCGAGCTTTGAGCGCTGCGAGCCTGGCATTGCTCCAGATGGTAAGCAAATGGATGTGCCTTTCTATACTATGCATTACGACTTCCTCATGGCCCCTGCTGAGGAGAAGGGTGAGCACAGTTCGTGAAATCTCTCTGGCAAAGGCTCCCAGGTGTACAGGAGCCGCTTTACCCTCCTCACCGGCATTGGAGGTGAGGACTGGAAAGAAGCGGCGGCGGCTCACGACTGCACCACGGAACTTACCCTGGCCATGAAGCAGATCCTGGGCCTCGTGTAGGACTCATATTTCCTTTCATCAAGTAAAGCATGCACAAAAGCTCTGCCAAATTTCCTATCTTGCTTGCTTGTTCGTGTTCCTGTCCCTTATACTGAAGTGCATAGATATGCGTGAGGGTTAGAGACGCTCATGGGAGGATATTGTAATCGGAATGGGGTACAAGAGCAGATATGGTTGAGCAAGCAAACCGCGCGGGACAGCACATGGGTAATTACCGCCTCGTACAGCTATTGGGCCGAGGCGGTTTCGCTGATGTCTATCTGGCTGACCATATTCACCTCAATACACGGGCTGCGGTCAAGTTATTGAATACACAACTGGCGAACGACGGCATCGAAGGCTTTCGCAACGAGGCCCGTATGATCGCCAGTCTCGTACACCCCCATATCGTGCGCATCCTCGATTTCGGCGTTGAGAACAGTATTCCCTATCTCGTCATGGATTACGCGCCAAATGGCACCCTGCGTCAACGTCATCCAAAGGGAACGCGTCTCCCGCTGCAACTCGTCGTGGGCTACGTGCAACAGGTCGCCGGGGCATTGCAGTATGCTCACGAGCAACGCCTGATCCACCGCGATATCAAGCCAGAGAATATGCTGATAGGGCGCAATAACGAGGTGCTACTGAGCGATTTCGGCATCGCCCTGGTTGCTCAAAGCTCGCACTATCAGAGCACGCAAAATATCGCAGGCACGATTGCCTACATGGCACCCGAACAGATTCAGGCACACCCACGTCCGGCCAGCGACCAGTATTCGCTGGGCATTGTCGTCTACGAGTGGCTAAGCGGTCAGCGTCCATTTCAAGGCACCATGACCGAAATCGCGGTCAAACACGCAACCGTCATGCCGCCTCCGCTACGCCTTTTCGCGCCCGACCTGCCACCTGCCGTCGAACAAGTCGTGTTCATGGCGCTGCAAAAAGATCCACACAACCGTTTTCCAAGTATATTGGCCTTTGCTCAAGCACTGGAGCAAGTGAGCCACCAGCTTACCCAACCATTTGCTGGTGGCCTCGCTCCAGCATCGCCCAGCGGATTCTCCACCAACCGCTTGCCGTCCTCACAGCCATCTCAGATACAACCCCCTGCTCAATATGGGTCAGCACAGCCAACACCACCAACGAGCAGTATGCCATTGCCCTATCCAACTTATCCGCAGTATTCCACTTCCCAAATGCCCCCTTTCCCTTCTCAAGCCGGACTGCCTCTCTCAGCACAATCAACCTATCCGCAGTATTCCACTTCCCAAATGGCTCCCCCTCCTCAAACTGGAGCATCTCTCCCACCACAATCGACCTATCCGCAGTATTCTACATCTCAAATATCTGCTCCTCCTCAAACCGGACTGCCTCTCCCGTTGCCAGAAGGACGACGCATATCGCGCCGCACGGCCATCGCCGCTCTCGCTGGCAGCACAGTCGCAGTTGTAGGGAGCGGACTGGCCTATTATGCTTATACCCATGCGAGCAAAGAACCTTCCGGCTTATCCCGGACACCAGGTTCGACTAGAACACCCTCCAGCAATACTGGTACATCCTCTGCGACGTCCACAGTTCCGCTCATGACGTTCAAGGATCACACAAATATCGTCTGGGCCGTATCGTGGTCGCCCAACGGCAAATATATCGCGTCGGCCTCCGACGATGGCACCTCGCATGTGTGGAATGTATCGACGCAGGAACGCGTGCTTTCTTATCACAGTGACATTCTACCAGCGCAAGGTGATGATGGAGCACATTCGGTAGCCTGGATGCCAGATAGTACAGGCATTGCTATCGGCTTTGAGGACGGAACTGCGCAGATGGTGAAGCTCGCAAGCCATCAGCAAATCGGCTACTATAATAGCCAGACTAGCGACATCCTTTCAGGGATTCTGTACGCGGTAGCGATCTCCCCCGATGGACGCTCTGTGGCTCTCGCGGGCTTTTTTAGTTACGATATCCAGATCTTTGATGTGGCAACGCAGCAGAGAATACGCACGCTATCGGGCCACACAGATAGCGTCTACTCACTCGCGTGGTCGCACAATGGAAAGTACATCGCTTCTGGCTCCGAGGATACTACAGCGAGGGTATGGGACTGGAATAGTGGAAAAACATTGTTAATCTACGATAAACAGGGTGACTCTGTACAAGAGGTATCCTGGTCGCCCGACGATGCGCGTATCGTCTCGGGTGGGCAGAATGGCCTGATATATATCTGGACATCGGATACCGGACAGACACTCCTCACCCATGGCAGTCAGGATGACTTTGAAGTTCTCGCTACCGCGTGGTCGCACAATGGAAAGTATATCGCTTCCACAGGCGGCGACGACGGCAAAACCCATATCTGGAATGCGCAGAGTGGTCAGCTTATCCAGGCTTTTCCCTCAGACGCAGCCTACGGCCTATCCTGGTCCCCCGATGATACGCGGATTGCTACCGCTGAGGACAACGTTGTTCGGGTCTGGCAACTGTAAAACGCCTGCACAGCGCCGGTAAAGGCCGTGGCGCACCTCTAAAAAAAATCGGTACAGATTGTAGCGTCAATCGAAGTATCATAGGCAAACAGATTCAGGAGGATGCTCTGTGCTGGCGGCTACGCGCAGAAGCCGCAGAAAAGCGCCTCTAGTTCACCGACGTTCAGCGTCATCCAGGAGATTCGGTTTCGGCCTCTGGGGCGCAGTCGAACGGAAAACAACGATACGTTTCAGTGTTCATGAGAGGGAACATGAATCGTCAATAAGGGATCTCATTTTTTCGGCTTGAGCGTAGAGATCGAGATATCATAACTCAGCTGTCGCAGCCAGTAGGCAAACTGTTCAGGCGTAGAGGGCCGCTCCTGCTCCAGCCACCAGCCGAGCGCGCTACATCCAGCCGAGGCAACAGTGGTGAACTTCAGGTCGAGCGGCGGTGTATCGGGATCAGATGCGGCTTCGGGGAACGTCTGATGGAAGTACGCAAGAACACGCTGCTGCGTCTGTTGGCGAAAACGCTGGCTCAAAAAGGCGTCCGCCTGCGCACCCAGCATCACGCGGTAAAAGTCGGGAAACTGTTGAATCTGCTTGAATAGCTCGATGATTCCTTCATCGATGATTCCTTCATGACGATCCTCCCCTATGATCCCTCCCTCCTCTAACACCTTGTATATCTCATTGAGATGCTGTTCGAGCAGATCGTATTTATCAAGGTAGTGGCGATAAAACGTTCGAGCGATTCACCATGGCACGCTCGGTAATATCACGCACGGTGAGGGCCGCGAACCCTTTCTCCACAGTCCCCTCGATCAACGCTTGCGTGAGCAGTTTACGCGTGCGACGAACCCTCAGATCTTCAACGCCATCGAGCTTTTGCATCACTTTCCTCTTCTGTGTCGCATAGGCAACACGTTTCGTTCCATTGCTGATTGACGCTCATTGTACCATCGGTTACGCTTTTTTTGCAACGGCGCGTTGGCTATGCGCCGTTTTTGAGGACATATCTCAAGCAGAAAAAGAGAAAGAGAACGAACTATGGATATTCTGGTTTATGGGGCAGGTGTGATTGGCAGCGTCTATGCGGCCAGACTTCAGGAGGCGGGACACAACATCTCGCTGCTGGCGCGAGGGGAACGGGCGGTATCGTTGCGCACACATGGTATTCAACTTGAGGATGCATTGACCGGACGAAAGAGAACAACTCAGGTTTCTGTTGTTGAACAACTGGCTCCAACCGATAGGTATGATGTCGTTCTCGTGACCGTACGACTCGACCAACTTCCTTCCGTCTTGCCGATCCTTGCCGCCAATCGTCAGGTTCCCACGCTGCTGTTTTTGCTCAGTAATCCGGCTGGCATGCGGCAATTTGAGCAGCTTGATGCGCAGCGCGTTGTTCCTGGTTTTCCAGCCGTGGGTGGCGTGCGCGAAGGAGATGTCGTGCACTATATGGTCCTGCGCCAGGTTCCGACAATGCTGGGCGAAGTTGATGGCCGGGTAACGCCGCGTCTGCGCCAGCTCGCGGCTGTTTTCAAACAGGCAGGCTTTACCGTGAAGCTGAGTCCTGATATGCAAACGTGGTTGAAAACCCACGCGATCATGGATATGGGTATCATCATCGTCGCAGTCATGATGACAGGGGGGAGCGCGCAGCTTGCGCGGTCGCGCCGTAACGTAGTGATGCTGGTTCAGGCCATTCGTGAAGGGCTGCTGGCCCTGCGAACGCTGGGCACGCCCCTGACGCCCTTTTATCTGACCGCGCTCTTTCTCTGGTCCCCCCGCTGGCTTACGGTCATCTTCTTCCAATCTCTGCTGCGCACGCGTCTTTCGGTGCTTGGGATCGACGCTCATCTCGGTGACGACATGGAAGAGATACGTCAGGTGGCACGGGAGATCATGGCGCAACTGCGCTCCTCACCCCTCGCCACGCCGACGCTGAATCGCCTGATGGTGGTCTTAGAGCAGACAACCCACGAACTCCGAACTGCCTCAACGAGCACGGAAAAACACCTATCATAAACCCATTTTCTGGCTTATCGTCTGTTTTGCCTCGTTCAATCGAGTGACCTCTTTGGGAGAAAACATAAGAGATCACTTTGCTGCGTTTTTTCAGCTCTCCCCCGCAGAGCACTGTCCTTCTTATGAAGAATAGTGTCGGTAAATGATATTTACAGCCAAATTCAGGCATTACACACAGCAAGAGCAACCTCTGATTCAGTGATTGACCGGCTACTAGAAAGAGTGGATGACTATAATGATAGTGGATTTCACAAAATGATTGGATACCAATGTACCGACGCTGAATTGCAAGATTTTCATGAGAAGGCGCAAAAATATATAGACGCGAGGATGTCCTCGGTGATAGATGCACAGCGCGACAGTAGAAAGGTACAAGCCATTATCGATTATTATTACGCTCCAGCCAGGCAGCCCTTAGAGAACCAAATAGCTAAAAATCGGGCAGATATAGCCATCGCTAAAGATAAATCCGCACGTACTCGCATCCAAATCACAGATCAAGAACAGCAACAGGCCGCTCTCGAAAGCAAATTTCGAGACCTCGCAGGAACAGCGCCCCAACAGATAACAAAACAACAACAAAAGTTACTTCAAGAGTTACTTCAGCGGCAAAGTGATCTTCAGCAAGAAGTGAGCAAACTCACCAAGCAACTAGATACATCCAGCCGCAGAGAAGAGATGGAAATGTTATTAAGACTTTCGAAATTAAAAACGAGTCAAGCTGCTGAGAGTAGCACCACAAGCAAATCCAAGCGCGAAGCATCAAAGACTAAAGATATTAGTAGCGCTTCAGAAGCATTACGGACCAAAAAAGTAAAACATTATGCCGGCCTCTTGTCCAGGAAGTACAGAAGCAAATATCACCAAGACGTTGATACTGATCTGGCAAGCGATTCGGCCTCATTTCTCCTCGAGCAAAATCTCGTTGGGAAAAAGTTGGAAAGCTATCTTGCAGTGGCGGCTCATATTTTATACGAACTTGGCGTGAGCTTACAGAGCTTGCGCCTGGATAGCAAAACCTACGAAATACACATAGTGAAACCCAAAGACGAGAAAACAGCGAAAGGGAAACAATCCGCAGATAACAAAGCAGAAAAACAAACAAATTTAGAGCCACTGCGCTTCCGTGATGGATTTTTGATGGTAGGCGATAAGAAGCTTAAAAACGAGTGTCCTTGCAACCGAAGAAAAGACGGACACATGGATCCTTTCAATTAGAGCGAAGCAGGCAAACTTTGCCCCCGATACCGTTATGCCACAACCAGGCGGTGTACCTTTTGAATATTTCGCGGACCTGACTAATAACAGCAACAATATTGCACATCTAGCAGTGGCAAGGAAGTTTCGGCAGAAAGCTCCAGGATACGAACTCGTTCCAGAGACTCTTATGCAAAAATTTGATCCTCACAAAACGCCCGCAGAGCAGGTTGTACTTTTTCGTGCCGATGCTAAGAAAGTAACCAGCTCCGAGAGCACGAGAGGGGTATTTCCATTAGATGTTGCAGCATTGATACGAGAATATCACCTTAATCTACGCAACTTTTCTGATAAGGAAGAAAGCTTACGTGTGATGCAATCCATTTTCGACAAAGCAAGTAAACAACACGCTATTAATAGGCTCACAAACTTGAATGAAGAACGATGGCATGATTATTCCATTTCTTATAATGTCAGGCAGCAGATGCTTGACCACATAGTAGCAACCCTGCCCAAAAAAGGTTCATCATCAATGAGGTATACCGCTCCTTATAGTCTATCTCTGATTTGGTAGAGCTACCAAAAATTTCAGGCCAATGCTATTTGCCAAGATCGGACGATTTCTTGTGATTATGAGGGTTAAGGAGCAAGGCTATTCCACAAGTGATGTGTCGCATATGCACGCCACGGACGCCATGCCTCGGCACGCGCAATGATACTGCGAGGGTCGGCAGCCAGCCCATACCGTTCAAGAGCTCGTCGCAGCCCCAGATCAGTAACTGGCAGCGCATCCGGGTCGCCGAGTGCGCGCATCGCAATATAGGATGCTGTCCAGGGTCCCACCCCTGGCAACATCTGCAATTGTGCCACCGTCCGTGCACGATCAGCACTGTAATCTAACACCAGATCACCCGCCGCTACGCTTTGCGCTAATGCTCGCAGCGCGCTGATGCGACCCTGTGTGATGCCCAATCCGCTCAGATCGGCCTGCGCCATGACCTCTGGCGAAGGGAAGAGATGCGTCAATGCACCATTACGCTCGGCCAGAGGCTCTCCGAGCGTGGTCACAATACGCCCAGCCAATGTTGTCGCCCCGGCTACAGAGACTTGCTGCCCCAGGATAGCACGCACCGCAAGCTCAAATCCGTTGACGGCTCCCGCCACGCGTAGCCCGGGTCTGGCCGCGACCAGAGGCGCGAGCATGGGATCATCAGCCAGCACTGCGTTGATAGCAGCCGGGTCAGCATCAAGATCAAATACCTGCCGGCAGCGCTGCACCAGTACACTAAGATCACGCAAGTCACTGAGGCACAGATGCACCAGCACGCATCCAGCTTCAGTCATCGGCTCCAGTTCGATGATGCCCTTTGACCTCGCCAGTACGATTGTCCGCCGGTAACGCCCATCAGCAATTTCTTCGACTCCGGGAATGGCTCTACGTCCAAGGTAGGTGAGCAACGTTGCGGCGTCAAACGGTGGGCGATATAGCAAGCGTAAGGTCAGTTTCCCATCACCTGAACCGTGTGGCAGTGCATGCCGACGAAATGCAGATGGTGGGCAGCCAAAAGCTGACTGCATCGACTCGTTGAATTGGCGGATACTGCTGAACCCCGCAGTAAAGGCAACTGTGGCAAGCGAGAGGTCCGTCTGGTCGATCAGCAGACGAGCAGTTTGGGCCCGACGGCTGCGCGCCAGGGCTAGCGGACCAACGCCTACCCCTGCCACGAGTTCGCGATGCAGATGCCGCACACCAACAGCCAACCGCTGGGCAAGCCCTGCAACTCCCTCAGTATCAATCACGCCATCGGCGATGAGGCGTAGCGCACGGGCAACCAGGTCAGCCCGCACATCCCAGTCTGGAGAACCCGGACTCGCTTCCGGGTGACAGCGGCGACAGGCCCGAAAACCGGCAGCTTCCGCCGCTGCAGCACAGGCATAGAAGCGCACATGCTGCGCATATGGCGTTGCTGCCGGGCAAATAGGCCGACAGTAGATACCCGTCGTAGTAACCGCCGTGAAGAAGCGTCCATCGAAGCGGGAATCACGGCTGCAAATAGCCCGGTAACAGAGATCGAAATCATCCTGAATGTGTGTTATTTCCATATACTCATAGTATGCCAATGTCCGCCCTATTGCTAGCGGTTTTCGGACATAGTCATTGCGGTTCTGCCAATGGTCATGTCCGAAAACCGCCAGACAAGCTTTACAGTTTTGGATATGATGACAGCACAAATCTCAGACCCATAGGCATTCAGAAAGGCATAAGCGATGAAAGAATTACAGCTTGATCGTATCGACTCTCCGATTGGAGACATCCTGATCGTGGTTGACGGCGAACGCCTGTGTTCGCTTGACTACGCGGACTATGAAGCGCGTATGATGACATTACTGCAACGTCGCTACGGGCCAATCCATCTGGCGCAGGTAGTAGATCCATCTGGCTTCAGCAGTCGGGTGCGTGCATATTTCGCTGGCAATTACCGCTGTCTGGATACGATCCCGGTGAACACAGGAGGCACAGCCTTTCAGCAGGAGGTATGGTCCACACTGCGCACGATTCCAGTTGGAACGACGCTATCCTATGGCGAAATGGCGGCAAGACTTGGCAGACCAACCGCGTATCGTGCTGTCGGAGGAACAAATGCGCTCAATCCCGTTGCCATTGTACTTCCATGCCATCGCGTTGTGGGCGCGAATGCTACACTGACAGGTTACGCGGGCGGGCTTGAGCGCAAGCAATGGCTCTTGAGACATGAGGGCTATTACCAGTAGCAACCCGAACTGCACATCTATCCCGGCGCGTTCCACGGCTTCGACATCCTGGCACCGACAGCAGCAATCAGCAAGCGAGCAGTCTCCGAATATATAGATGCGCTTAAACGCGCCCTCAACCGCTAAGAGGAACTCACACTCGATGAATATGTCCTTATGCACAGATGGGATCAAGCTTTTAGCATGAAGAGATATTCGTCGGAATATCAAAAGAGACAAACACGCAGATGCTTAAAAACACATCTGCGTGTATTGTTACCATGATTGCTGTATGGATTATTTACATCGTAGTAAGCTATACAGCCCTCGGCCTGGCTTAATATCTGTTGAGGATTTTTTGCTTTTGCGCCTGGAATTCGGCATCGGTCAGGGTGCCTTGCGCGCGCAACTGACCCAGGAGATTAAGCTGAGCCAGCCTGGCGTCCTGCGCACTACCGGCTGCTCCTTGTGTGTACGGTGCCTGATACTGTGGTGGTGCTTGTTGATACTGTGGCTGCTGATATTGCGGCGGGTATTGTTGATACTGTGGCGCTGCCTGCTGCTGGTTCTGGGCGCTGCTTTTACCCGCCAGGTAGCCCACGCCTCCAGCCAACAGGTCCCCCATTAATCCACCACCACCCATGCCTAATCCACCACCCATACCTAAACCACCCATGCCTAAGCCTCCGAATAATGGATAACCAACTCTTCTTGGCATATATGGACCACCACCCCAACCACCACCCCAGCCCCATCTTGGATTTCCCCAGCCACCACCCCAACCACCACCCCAGCCACCGTGCTCATGATGTTCGTGCATTTTAATCCTCCTCTAGCTATTCGTTGTAGCTAAGCTATGTTTTGCTCTGGCTCAAGCGTTCTGTTGGCCTTGCTGACGGGCAGCCGCTAGCTCCAGTTCTAACTGTTGTAGCGCGGTTGGCGGTACCATGCCCCCGATGTGAACGGTTCCATTGGCCCTCTCGACGGCCTGTTCCAGCCGGCCTAACCAGAGGTGCTCCAGCAGGACGATGGTTGCCGAAGTATCAGCGGGAATCGTGCTGCTCAGTTGTACGATATCTTCCTGGGTGATTGCTCCCGTCAGGTTGCCCTTAATGGGGTCGAAAGCTGCCAGCTCCTCCTCATCCAGATCGCTCACTTCCAGGACTGCGATGGTGCCGTCGGCAGCTTTTCTGATAAAAAGCAGGTCAACGACTTCAAGCAGGCCATGCTGCTGGATGGCGTTCAGCTCTGGCAAAATCTCGCTTGAGAAGCGATTGCCCGGGCAGCCGATGACGATCAATTCAAGTGGACCTATAGCCATGTACGTTCTCCTCGCTTGGATTTGATGCGTAATATGGGTCATTGAAAATGACTTCCAGGGACTGACCTCTTTTCCTTAAGAGGGAAGGTATGCACTTTTACATATGATTGTTTTTTTAAAGTGCATCTGCTCAGACGATAGATAACTCATCTCATTTTAAATACGTATGAGAGGGGATATTTGGGTACTTTTTCTGCGCTATTTCGCGATGAGTCTGTCTGGCACGTCTCCCTATATATCTGTATCTCTATAATAGCCAATAACTATCAAGAATATGACAGGGAGACGTCAAGAAACCATTAAATGAGGTCGCCCTCGTCTACGATTTCGTCAATGACGGCAGTCTGCTCGTGGATATCCCCGCACTACGTCAGCGGCATCCTGATCTGATGGACTTCGACATCTGGCTGAAGAAGCGAGGCAAGGCAATATTGGAGGCGTTGGAACGTAGCGATCCACGGGAGATACAATGAGACAGGCAAACGTGACGTATTGGGTATCATCAAAGCGTTCCGTGTTTCTGTGCAAACTTCTCGACTATATAAGTCCAAATGTTCAATCTCCACCTATGATAACACAGCTATTGACGAAGAGGGCTAAGATTCCACATAATTAAAGGATAAGGTTGGTTGCTCACGGCTGAGATGTTTCCCGCAAAGAGGCTGAGCCTGACATGTCATTCCACGGCTATTGTTTGTCCCGTCTTATCACCCCCACATAGGAGGTACACCTTGGCATCATCACAGCGTTCAGCAAGAGAGGAACTCATCGAGCAGGATATTAAGCGCCTGCATGGTATGGGTTATGCACAAGAGCTTTTCCGCACAATGGGTGGCTTCTCCAACTTCGCCGTCTCCTTCACCATTATTTCTGTCCTCAGTGGTTGCCTCACGCTCTTCTACACCGGGATCACGACGGCTGGCTTCGCGGCTGGCTCGATAGGCTGGCCCCTGGTGACTGTTTTCGTGCTCATCGTAGCCCTCGGTATGGCCGAACTGGCCTCCGCCTACCCTACGGCTGGCGGACTCTACTACTGGTCATCCAAGCTAGGAGGGCCAGGCTGGGGCTGGTTTACTGGCTGGTTTAATCTGATTGGGCAGGTTGCGGTGACGGCAGGTATCGACTACGGGCTGGCCGTTTCTATCGATGTCCTGCTGAATGCATGGTTTCCGGCTTTTCCGGCCAAATTGGGGTCAGTCTTAGCCATTGATCCAGCCACCCAATGGGCGACGCTGGGGATTTATGCGCTTGTATTGATCCTACACGCCATCCTCAATATTTTTGGCGTACGTCTGGTGGCACTCTTGAACGATATAAGCGTCTGGTGGCATATCGTTGGCGTGATCCTGATCGGCGGCGGTGTGGTTGTCGCAGCGCTCATCGGCCAACAATTCGGCGGCGCAACGTTCACAACACATGTAGCAGCCGCACCACTCAATGCTGCCGGGACGCTGTTTCATGTCGATGCCAAATATAATGCGACCGGCTTCCCAACCTGGTATGCCTTCCTCCTGGGTTTGCTGTTAGCTCAATACACCTATACCGGCTATGATGCCTCCGCACATATGACCGAGGAAACCGTTGGCGCCGCGACAAGAGCACCATGGGGTATTGTGATGTCCGTGGCGGTCTCGGCCTTTGCTGGATACGCAGTCCTGATGGGATTGCTCGCAGCGGCTCCAGATTTGTCGCAGTCGGCGGGCTACATTAATCCCGTGCTCTACATTCTCGAAAGCCGCCTGGGTTATATCCTGGGAACACTCTTCTTCGCAGTCGCCGTAGGTGCTCAGTTCTTCTGCGGCATGTCCTCGATTACGACGAATTCGCGCATGATCTATGCCTTCTCGCGCGACGGCGCTGTTCCGTTCTCAGATCTATGGCATCGCCTCGATAGCGGTCGAACCCCGCGCAATGCAATTATCTTTGCCGCAGTGGGAGCTTTCATCCTGGCAATCCCTACAGTAGTCAACTTCGCAGCCTATGTAGCGATTACCTCGATAGCAGTGATCGGCCTGTATATCTCCTATGTCTTGCCGATCTTGTTGCGCCTGCTGGTAAAGAATTTCCAGCGTGGTCCGTGGCACCTGGGCAGGTGGAGCAAACCCATCGGCATCATCGCCGTTGTATGGGTTGTCTTTATCTCCATACTGTTTATGCTACCGACTGCCAGGCCGATTACTGCGGTGACATTCAATTATACGCCGGTCGTCGTGTTGGGTACCCTGCTCATCCTGGTCATCTGGTGGCTGGTTAGCGTACGCTACTGGTTTAAGGGTCCCCAGATACAGGAGTCTGTCAGTGAACTCGCCGAGAGTAGCAGTGACGAAACAAGCGGCAGCGCGCTAGAAGGTGCGGCAGGCGGAGAATAAGCGCGTCCTGCCCTATCAGTATGGCAGGATGGAGGAGACGAAACAATGAGATTAGCCAATAAAGTGGCCATTATTACAGGTTCGGCAAGCGGTATGGGACAGGCAGCGGCTGAGCTGTTTGCGAGCGAAGGGGCCAGCGTGGTGGTGACAGATATAAATGAACGCGCAGGTGTGGAGATAGCACAGGCTATTCACGAGGCCGGGGGCAGCGCGATCTTTGTAAAAGCAGATGTCACGAACGAAAGCGAGGTCAGTGCGTTAGTCACAACAGCCGTGGAGACATTTGGTCACATCGATATCCTGTATAATAATGCCGGAGTAATGTTGTCAGAAGACCAGAGCGTCGTTAATAATACAGAGGCGCTCTGGGATAAAGTGCTGGACATCAATCTCAAAAGCGTCTTCCTTTGCTCCAAATATGCCATTCCGCATATGATAAAACAGGGCAAGGGGTCAATCGTCAACACAGCTTCGTTCGTTGCCCTGCTGGGTTGCACGGTACCTCAGGACGCCTATACAGCCTCGAAAGGAGGGATGCTCGCATTAACGAAATCGCTCGCGGTACAATATGGTCGCCATGGTATCCGCTGCAACGCCATCTGTCCGGGGCCCATTGAAACGCCGCTCTTAAGATACCTGTGGACCAGTGAAGAGGCGCGCGACATGCGCTTGAATCGTATTCCGCTGGGTCGCTTTGGCGAGGCAAGAGATATCATCTACATGGCCTTATATCTGGCCTCCGATGAGTCTTTGTGGACAACCGGTGCCTGGCTTGTCGTTGATGGAGGCATATCATCGAATTATTTTTAGACGACTTGTCTAAAAAAGGCCAGCAAGATTGTAGCGCTTCGAGTGGTGTGTACGTTCGCGTAGGGCTAGCCCTACGCGAACACCCATTCTCGCTGACCGGAGGAGCTAATACCCATAAGCATTCAGAAACGCAGCTCTCGCTGCTAGCCTTCGGCTCGTCTGAATGCAAGGAAATATAAGAAAGATTTTAAGGACACCCTTGTGCAGGGTGGTGAGGCTGTTTGACGAGAAAGGATCTATATTTCGTGGATATTGCTGCTATTCAACAACTGATTGCGGACGGGAAAGTCGAGTATGTCAAAGTAGGCGCACCTGATATAGAGGGCGTGTATCGTGGCAAGCGCGTGGCATCTCGCTTTTTTCTGGATTCTCTGGCTGACGGTTTTGCACAATGCGATGTGCTTTTTGGCTGGGATATCGCGGAAAATGTCCTCCCCAATCTGGCCTTTAGTAACTGGGCGCGCGGCTTTGCCGACATCGTCATGAAGCCTGATCTGAGCACGTTCACCACAGTTCCATGGGAGGAAAATGTAGCGTCCTGCATTTGTGATCTGTGGACGGAACATGGCGAGCCCGTCACCATCTCTCCACGCAGCATTCTCCGCACACTGGTAGAACGCGCACGTTCGATGGGGTACGAGCCAATGGCCGCCTCTGAATTGGAGTTTCGCTTCTTCCGTGAAGATCAGGTGTCGTTGCGCGAAAAAGATTTTGGACCGGGTTTGACACCGCTCAATCCAGGCATGAATTGCTATGTTATCAGCCAGGCCAGCGCAGACGATCAGTTGCTGGGACGCATCGCGCGCATGATGCGCGACTACGGCGTGGAAGTTGAGGGCTATAATCGCGAGCACGGTCCCGGCATGTATGAAATGAATATCCATTATGCCGACGCCCTCACAGCTGCCGATAGCACTATGCTCTTTAAGACAGGCGTCAAAGAGATCTGTCATCAGATGGGCTTGAGCGCTACCTTCATGGCGAAATGGCACGACCAGGAAGATGGTAGCAGCGGACACTCCCATATGAGTTTATGGGATCGCAAGCTCGCACAGAATGTGTTCTGGGACGATGCCGCCGAAAAGCATATGTCCACGACGATGCGCCATTTTCTGGCTGGCGTGCTGCAAAAGCTACCGGAATTCATGGTGCTCTACGCGCCGGTCATCAATTCTTATAAGCGCTATAGAGAGGGTACATGGGCCCCACTCAATACGACATGGGGCATGGATAATCGCACGTGCGCGGTACGTATCATCAACAATGGACGTCGAGCTGTGCGTATCGAGAATCGTGTGCCGGGCGCGGATGCCAACTTCTACCTGGTCTTCTCTGCCATGCTGGCAAGTGGTCTTTATGGTATCGAGCAGAAATTGGAGCTGCCCAGGCAGTTAGTCGGGAATGCCTATGATGCCGCCGCCGTCGCTAGCGCACTCGCGGAGGGCCATATCCAGCCACTGGCGCGTAATCTGACGGATGCAACCCAACTGTTTGAGCGCAGTGAAGTAGCAAAGGAGTTCCTGGGCGCGGATTTCGTTGAGCATTTTAGCGCTACCCGCAGGTGGGAGGTCCAGGAATATGAGAAAGCGGTAACGAATTGGGATCGCCGCCGCTACTTTGAATTGGTCTGAAAGAGACTGCCCGCGAGAGGTTTTGGCTAATCGGAAAAACACGTGGGATTTCATCATCTTTCACACCTGTACACACTAGAGCAACATCGGAAAAGTGCGTGGGATAGCTATGATTTACTCGTAATACTCGCCTCTCTTGTGTGTAAATCCCAATATTAAATGCGCTGACCCCTGAAAAGCGAGACCATTCATTTTCGGGTATAAACTGTATTTAGAGCACCCGAAAATGGAATGGTCTCCACTTAGGCGGCTGATTTTACCGCAATCAACGAGTGCCCAAATACGTACCCCCCTCATGATCAAGTATCGGCAGGTTTACCAGCAGTGTCCAATGCGCGGGAGAGCCATTTAATTCCAAAATTTACATTCTCGCGTGATCCGCGACGAGCAAGCCGCCTTCCCGCGCTACCCCTGGTTCACTCCCGTGTGGCAATCTGAGCCGCATGTTCCTGAAAGTGACTCACTACCATCTGGCACACATCAAAAATCGTTTTGTACCCCTCACCGTAGCAAAAGGCTCCCAGCTCCCATTCCTGGTCTTTGATCCCATCAAGGGTTACCAGCAGTGCTGAGTAGGCCTGGTCGTAGCGAGCGAGAATCGTTTGGCGTGTTTGGCCGCGCGCGCTCTGTTTCACCAGCCGGTATTGGATTCTCATCGCAAGCCAGTAAAGGCCTGGCGGAGGATTCAGGTGATTTTTCCCTCGCCGCACAGAGGCAATCGTCGCAGGCTTGTCCGCAAGCGTGTCGGCAAGATGGGTCATCATCTCCCCGACCGTCCACGCGGTCGAGTGTGTTTTTTTGGACCAATCCGCATCGCTCAGAGACTCCATCAGCGCGTGGTAGGCCGTCCTCGTTTCCTCCAATTGGGCGCGCAAGGCCGTGCGATCAGAAAGAGTGGTGACCGGTGTTGCAGAACCAGAGATATTGGTGTTCATGTGTAGATCTGCCTTTCAACGAGCATGCCCTCCTTTGAGGGCATGCAGCTCGACATTATGTGAGAGGCGTCCTCAGCTCCGACGAGGATGGTGTCTCGCGCAAGACCGAGAGCAGGGGGAGACCCAGAGCCTGGATCTTGTTCAAGATGCCATAAAGGGCAGCCTGATCAAGCACTCGCCCGGAAAAGAGCGTCTCATTATGTTCATCGGAGGTGATGGTCATGCCATCAAACCACTCGGACCATTCAGGACCTATCTGGCCTTTGACACGAATATGATAGCTGGCCGGGTCGTTCACCATGCGCTAGGCTCCCCTCTCAACTGGAACAGGATGTGTTTCCATGCCTCAAGTATAGCCGCCGATAGGATGAACTGTCTTCATCCTACCAGCATGAAACAGGGATGAATCGCGCCTTGTGTGTCAAGGAGAAGGGAGAAGAAGCTCGCAGAGACGCAAAGGCCGTCTACAGCAGTCGCCAGTGGCGAGCCAGCGCCACGGCTTCGTGACGATTCTTCACGTTCAACTTGTGGTAGATGCTGCGCGCCTGGGTCCTGATCGTATTGATTGAGACCACCAGTTCGGCAGCGATTTCCGCATTCGAGAGGCCTGCCGAAAGCAGGCACAAGACTTTGCGCTCGCGGTCAGTTAACGGCTCGCGAGGCGGTTCGCGATGGTCGGTGACGGGAGTGAGGGACGCGTCGGCTCTTGGCTCGGCTTCCAAGACCATGAGCAGCCTGTGAACCTCATCTGCTCCGCTTTTCCCTTTCCACCTGGAGAGGACCATATGCAGCAAGATAGCTAGTGGTAGGCCCTCATCCACGAACACTTCGGACATATCCTTCAGGCGAGGCGAGCAGGAGAGCCTGCTGGAGCAGTTGTACTGCCTGCGCTGCCTTGCCTTGCGTCTGATATGCTAACGCTGAGAGCACCAACATCTCAATCTCGCTGCCGGTGCGCTCTTGCGTTCTGGCATGCTGGCGCCAGCGTTCTAGCAAGCGTAGGGCTTCACCGGTTTCCCCCTGAGCCATCAGCACCCGCACCAGCGTGAGGGCCAGGACTTCTTGTGGGTAGCTGGCAGGAGCATCGGCAGCAAGGGGGCACGCTTGCTGCCAGCGGATCACCTCATCCATCCGCCCCTGTTGGAGCCAGCCATGCACCTGATACGCCTGGGCTTGCTCCACGAGGCCCGTGTATCCGCACTCCTGTGCCAACATCAGTGTCGAAGCCCACGCATCCCTCGTGGGCTTGGCATCCTCCCGGGCCTGGATGACCCTGGCGCGCACGAGGGATGCCCGCGCCAGCAGTACCTTGTCTCGTGTCTTGCTGGCAATGGCGATGGCTTGCCTGAGGTCTTCCTCTGCTGTATCGAGTTCGTTGCGCTCGCGTGCAATATTCCCCAGGCCGATCAGGGCCTGGATAGCGAAGTATTGCCACTCACCTGCCGCTTCGAGCACAGGAGCATAGACGTCAGTTGCCTCGCGCAGCTTCCCCTGCATGATGAGCAGGTCACCGAGCGCGATGGTATCGCCCAGGATACTGGGAATATTGCCAGCCTGCTCGCGCAGCAAGCGCGCCTCGGCGAGCACCCGTCGGGCTGCCCTCACCTCTCCGTTCAGTCGGTAGCCTTCTGCTAACGCGCTAGTCGCCGTGCTGCGTTCAAGCAGGGCATCTTCTGGCGACAACTGGAACACCTGGGTGCCGTACTTGATCGCCTGCACCCCATCACCCCGCACGCTTGCTGCGATTGCTCGTAACACATATGCCTGGCCCAAGCCTTTGTGGTTCCCTTCCGCTTGAAAGAGCCGTTCGGCCACTGCTAAGGGGCCTTCGTAGGTATGAGGAGTCTCTGAAAAGAACAAACTCATCGCGTACATCAGGCAGAGGAAGGCATTGGTGAACAACTGCTCATGCGGGAAGCATTCCAGCCAGCGGATGAGGGTGGCAACCTGCAGGCTCATGATCATCGACGTGGCAAGTGGCTCGTCGATCAAGCGCGCAGCTCGCTCGAAATCGCGCGCTGAGAGCACTGCCTCGACTGCCTCGGCCTGCATCCCGTTCTGCTCATACCACGCGCTCGCGCGCGTATACAGGGTAGCGAGTCCCGCTCTCCCCACTTCTCGAGGCACTCGCACCCGCAGCACATCGGCAAATAGGTGATGGTAGCGATACCACTGCCGCCGCTCATCGAGCGGGACGAGGAACAGATTGGCGCGCTCCAGTTGCTCTAGCAGGATATCGCTGTTAGTCCCACCGGTCACTGCGTCGCATAAGGGCCCTGTCAGCCGATCGAGGATCGCGGTGTGCAGCAGAAAGGACTGCACCGCCTCCGGCTGACGGGCGAGCACCTCCTCGACCAGGTAATCGACGATATGGCGATGGCTACCGGTGAAATCGGCCAGGAAGTGCTGCACATCGGAACGGCCTTGCAGGGAGAGCGCCGCCAATTGCAGTCCGGCGATCCAGCCCTCAGTGCGTTCCTGCAGCACGGCGCGTTCCTCAGCGGACAGGTCGAGGCCCATCACGCTCTGCAGAAAGGTGTGGGCTTCCTCGGCGCTGAACTGCAAGTGTGCGGCGCGTACCTCGTAGAGTTGGCCCCGCGCACGCAGCCGTGCGAGCGGCAGAGCGGGATCGGCACGCGTCGCGATGACCAGGTGCAGATAGGGTGGAGCATACGCCAGGAGAGCGGCCACCGCACCTTGCAGTGCTGCCGTTGTGATGACGTGGTAGTCATCGAGTACCAGGATCAGGTCCCTGTGGGCACGCTCGCGTAGGTCGGCGGCAAGCTGGGCAAAGACGACCTCAGGAGGTGGAAGTGGCGCAGGTGGGGTGGAGTGCAACATGGCCAGCGCACTGCTACCCAGGTGCGGATCGAGGGTTTGCAAGGCGGCGATCACCGAGGACAGGAAGCGCATGGGCTCATTGTCCTCGGGCTCTAAGGACAGCCATGCGGCGTCTCTCCCGCTTTGGGAGAGCCATTGGGCAAGCAGTGTGGTTTTGCCACATCCGGCTGGGGCGGAGAGGAGCGTGAGCGGCACCTCCATCCCCTGCTGGAGGCGCTCGATCAGGTGGGTGCGATGGACGAGGTGTGGGCGCAGGTGGGGCAGGTGGAGTTTGCTGGCCAGTCTCCTATCGAGCAGGCCGTGCGGGAGAGGAGGCGAGGCTTCCGGGGCTGCCAGTGGGCCAGGGAGAGGAGCGACCAGCGCTGCCGCTTGGGTGAGTGCTGCCGATCCGATGCGCAGAGCCGCTTCGGCAAGCTGGGCGGCGACCTCTTCTAAACGAGCAGAGGTGAGTTCAGTGGTCCGGCCGAGGTAGCGCTTGGCCATCTTCCCCCCAACTCTGCGGTAGGCGTACCAATAGGTCCCACCTGAACGGATCTCCTGGCGGACCGTGAGTTGTCCGTGTTGGCCGCTGAAGGTGAACGACGGGATGCGAGCCAGCCAGTCGAACCACGCGTGACTGTCTGGAGCCACCGAGAGCACTCGTTGGCTGCGCGTTTCATGAAACGTATAGGTGCCCTGCAAGGGGTCCAAACTGAGACGATACGGAGCCGCCTTCGGCATCGCAGGCATGCCTCCTCCTGCCTGGTGTTCCCCAGGCGGTCGATATGCTACCCAAACTGTACTTTGGAGGAAGTATACCTCTTGGGTAGCAAAAGCACAAGCTGGTAAATGTCCTCGGGTGTGCGTCAATTTTTTGCACCCCGCATTGGAGAGCAAGCAGGGGTTCGTCTCCAGACGAATTACGCCGTTGTGTTTTTTTGGAGAGAGCAGCTCGCCCCCTTCTTCTGCACACTAAAGATGGTGTCCTGACCGTTCAAAGTACTCGCATCTTGCAAGTTGCCAGAAGAGCAGGTCGCGGACTGTACTGATAGCTTCAGACCGGTGGTTATACCGGCCTGCGCCTGGAGCAACAGGCTGTAGCCGTTTTTGCTCATAGCAGGTACTGTCCATGATAGTGTTACCTTCATCGTACAGTTTTTGGGGATCATAACCCAACCGCCGTACATGGCACGCCCCGCCTCGTCACTGGTCTGATTGGTTGGCGCACCGATCTGATATAACACATTGCCAGGATAAAAATCGCTGTAGCCAGTAGATGCACCAACGACCACGGGCGCACTACACACCAGCATCCCATTGCCATAGACATCTGCCTGGCAAGGATCTACACTATCAGTACAGTAGGTCTCCCCTACTTGCGAGAAGCCATTGCCACTCACAAAAGTGCTATTCTCAGGCACATAGACACGCACATAGTCATGGTACGTGTCAGGGCCGTACACATCCCCCTTTTGTTGATAATCCAACGTCATCGTCAAGTTATGCGTTGCGTCCCCCCGTGCGTCCAGCGTCACCGTATCCTGCAGCGAGGTCGTGACATATTGCGAGGCTTTATTGGCACTCAAGTTGTCCTGCACCACGTAAAGGCCGTCGTGCGTAGTCGAGCGATCCAGCGATACCGTCGAGCCATACTTGGCAAGTAAGCTTTCAAGTTGCGGATTGTCGAAATAGATCTGCAGGTCCTTGGTCTTTGTTGCCTGCAACATCTGATTAGCCATCGGCAGCAACTTGGAGGTCGGTAGATGGAAAACCGCACTCATTAACTGCTTCGTCACACGCTGCGTAAAGAGCTTGCGCGCAATCTCGGGATCTTGCACATGCTCAATCGTCTGCTCTTTATAGATACCAGCGTTATTCAACTGGTAGTAATGCAATTTATCTTCAAGGTTCTGCGCAGTGATGGTTTCGTGATAACTGGCAATCGTGATTGGTCCAGTCACACGTAAGACCTGCTCAATCAGCGTTGGCGTGAAGCTAATCACACCATCGACATGTTGCTGAAACTCGTACGCATAACGATTGATGATAGTCTTGGCCGAAGTAGGGAAGTCGGCGGAGACATTGGCGTCACGCACACCAAAGTTCGCGATGGGCCACCAGGAGCTATAAGGACTGGGAGCCGTCTGTCCCACTACCCGCGCATAGATTGTTGGATCAATCGGCGGTGTGCCACCCGGCAAGCCCGAGTGATCCTCCTCGTATGCACCAATATTCTTCAGGCTCAAAGGAGCCATACGTCCGCCATTGAAGGTCAGTACGCCGAACTGCCCGGTAAAACCACCCGTGGCGCGCAACTCGGCACTATCCATCGGCTCAACGAGGAAACTACGCGCCTGACCTATTCCTAGCAGCCAGCCAAGTATACTCTTATAGGTGGGAACCTGGGACAGTACCGTATCCGCCACAGGCAACCAGGGAAGTATGGTCGAGATCATCTTACTCTGGCTCGCACTGAGCGGCAAGCCATTGAGTGAGAGACCCTGCGCCTGGTTTGTCATATCACGCACGAGCGGCGTGATAGTCGCCAGCAGAGCGGTCAATGCGCTATAGGAACTCGTACTCAGATAGGGTAGAGAGGTATTCGCACCCTGCTTGAGCGCAGGTTCGACGGATGGCGCGATCTGGATAGCGGTCTTTAGCGCATCTTGTCCGGCTACCGTGGCATCAACAGCGATATGCGCAAGTTTACGCAACGCCGTCATCTGCGTCGGCACTACAGAGCCAGCAACAGCTATCGAGCCATTGTGATCCAGTTCATCACTCAATACGGCAAAGTCACTGTGAGCGGCGCTCACTTCGCTCTGCGCCTGTTGCAGTTTAGCGACAACAAAATATTTGGAGTAGTCACCCTTCGTGCCACCCTGAAATACATTCGCAGCCGCGTGCAGATGATTCATGCCCCCTTCCACCTGCTGATACATGGTAATCCCATTCATAGCCTCCACCACACCAGCTAACAAGGGCACCGCGATAATAAAGGCCAGTAGCATGCAGATTACTTTAGTCCGTGTCGAGAGCTGACGATATCTGTTCCGTGCCTGTATACGCAAGCGTACGAGCATATTCTTCTTTTTCTGTTCTTTAGATAGCACACCACTGTTTATGCCCGGAAAGGATGCCCCTGGCAGATAGCTGTTCTGCCCTATTGGGAGCTGTTGTGAAGGGTGGGACAGACTAGGCACGGGCAGTGTCTGAACAAGCGTGGGATCAGAAGAGAGCGGCGGTTGACCGCTGTTGAACGAACCGGCAGGCGGCTGATTATTGAGTTGCTGATGCATAGGAAGAGACGGCGGGCCTTGATTGGTCCCTGTATCTGCGACAGAAGGTTGCTTCTGCGTTTGTTGCGCCTCATAATTGGACCTATCAGGATTTGGCGTCTGCGAACCCAGTTGAGAAGGTGAACGAAACATCTTTCGACCAGGTGGCTGGAACATGAAAACCTCCGGCGAAACAGAACAATAGAGATCATGCAGAATACTCAGTAAAAAAAGGCCCTTTTGACAATTTATGTTGTACTGACGAAGTTCGACGCTTAGATTTTAGCGACTTTATAGTGTCAATGCGCCTTTTTTGTGTAGCAAAGCATAACGAATAAACAATATACACTATCTTAATCGTACAAACGGCTGCAAAGTATACTCATTAGTAATTATAGATGGGCCATCCCAGGCGTCCACGCCTTTATTAAAGCCTATGAGCAAGAAAAGAGCAAGGCAAAACATGGCGACAAAAAAAAGTCGCCAGATCTTCCTTCATGATGAGAAGATCTGGCGCAGTGTGCTTCTTTTTAGACGCCGACATCACTGGTCTCAACGACGACTTGCGACTGATTGACCACGTGGGGGAAGCCATCATGGCAATCGACAAGATATCTTGATGAAACATCGCTCACGGCTGGTCTGCCCATACCGCCCTGAGTCCCTCTCGACGCATATTTACGACCAGTGAGCACCTTGCCCGGTGAGAGAATGTAGACAATTTCGCCAGTGCTTTTCCTCTCGCGTTCCTCAATGGTGACGGTCGTCCCCAACTGGTACTCAGCAGTATGCCCTGGCCCAAAGAGCTGGGCAAGTTGCTGCTCGTCGTTTACATTGAGGATATACTGTTCATAGACACGCTGCTCATCCCTGATGTATTCAGCTATCGCGACGCGCTCATCAGTCTCCATCGTAAGCACCCAGAGGCTCAAAAAAGCTTGCGGCTGCACGACATCAACCGGACTCCACATCAAGGTCTTCAGCCCCGGTCGCGCACGCATGGCGGAGAGCGCAGCATGTTCGAGCAGTTTTATCTGCACACGACGGAGCACAGAAACACTATCCTGTTGACTGAGATCTAACAGATCAGCTATTTTGATGGCATTCACAGATACCCAGGCACGCATACCAGAACTTTGCCAGTCAATAGGGTCAAGCGTGATAGAGAGTTTTTCGCACATGGCCGTGAGCTGTTGAGCCTTCAGGCACGCCTCTTTTCGTTCTTCTACAATATTTCTATGTGAATAGGACATGGCTTATAACTCCTCTTAAAAAAGGCAGGTGTGAAGGAGGCAGATGTGAAGGCTGCGCTCTTTTTTTGTCTGCGTTCCATTAGCATTGCTGTTCGCTCGGCATCCACCTCGCAAGTGATGGAGAGATGGGGCACACAAATGAGAGAGCGAACAAGATCATCCCGGAAATCGCGCTCCCAATGAATAAAAACGCCTGTTGAATACTAACTTATGCCATGAACCGAGCAGGGGCATGACTCGTAAGCATATCTGTGAGCCTCTTTAAGTATACATTATTTTTTAGATAAATGCAATATTTGTTCACCTGACAAGAGAAAAAGTAAATTATTTTTGTAAAAAGAGCCTGTTGCCCATTATTCAGGCGACAGACGGCTAAATTCTTTTTATGTTACGGGTGTTTTATGCCTGTAAAGCCTCAATTACAACCCTGGCAACACTGAAACTTGATTGGGTATTTGGCCTGTGATCAGTTTACCGTCTCGTTCTACGTGATATGACCAGTCACCTCCTCACAGCATCGAGGAGCCTGCTGGGAAAGTAGGTGATGTCTCATATGTTTCTATCTTAATGGAAACGACAAGTGTTTGGACTCAAGCTGATTGTCATTGTCACTCTACCATATATCTAGCCTTTTACTTTTGTCTCCCTTTGGTGGTAGACTGCTCAATAAGGGATTTGTTCCTCTGATGGTGTGTACTAAAAGAAGATGAAGGCGTTTTAGATAAACTCATCCAGCACCAAAAGGGGGACATAAGGCCCAGAATTGCAAAATTTACCTTCTCGTCAAGCTCAAATTCGATGGTATACTCTTATCTGACGCAGCGGAGTCGACAACCACGAAGAATTGTGGAGGATGCGAGCATGGTCCATTTTTTTGCACGCAATAATGGCAGCCAGACGCCTGCCAACAAGCACCAGCACGCGGCACCTACAAGTGGGGTATCCGACGATGAAGTGTGTGTGCGTCATGTACATGTAGCTATCCTGGGAACGGGATTTTCTGGATTGGGGATGGCGATTCGGCTCAAGCAGCATGGCCTGGACGACTTTGTGGTCATCGAACAGACTACCGACATCGGTGGAACATGGCGCGATAATACCTATCCAGGCTGCGCCTGCGACATTCCTTCACACCTGTATTCCTTCTCGTTCGCGCTGAATCCACATTGGAGTCGTATGTACTCTCCTCAGCGCGAGATCTGGCACTATTTACGCCACTGCGCCAGGCGCTTCGGCATCCTGCCCCATATTCAGTGGGATAGCACAGTGCTGGACGCGGCGTGGCACGAAGATGAACAATGCTGGTACATTCACACAACACAGGGTCAGCTTACGGCTGATATCTTCATACTCGGGAATGGACCACTGAGCGAACCCTCACTGCCAGCGATCCCAGGCATCGAGCACTTCGCCGGGGTCCTGTTCCACTCGGCACGCTGGCAGCACGATTACGATCTTATGGGGAAGCGCGTGGCCGTGATTGGTACGGGTGCATCGGCCATCCAGTTTGTGCCACACATCCAGCCGCATGTCAGTCGGCTCACCCTGTTCCAGCGGACACCAGCCTGGATTCTACCCCGGCTGGATCATGCCATTCCTGGCTGGCAACGTGCTGCATATAGCATCTTGCCGATCACTCAGCGCATTGTACGTACCAGGATCTACTGGCGGCAAGAGCTAACTGCGCTCGGACTCATCTCTCAGCCCAGCATGCTGGAGAGCGGCATGCAGATTGCGCGACGGCACATCGCCAGACAGGTACCCGATCCCGCGCTCAGAGCAAAGCTCACGCCTCACTACACAATGGGCTGCAAACGCATTTTGCTGTCTGACGACTTTTACCCGGCGATTACACAGTCCAACGTTGAGGTGATCAGCGAACGCATTCGCGAGGTACAGGCACAGAGTATCGTGACTGAGGATGGTAGAACACACGAGATCGACACCATCATCTGCGGCACGGGCTTCCATGTGACCGATACACAACTACCAACGCATATCTATGGACGCAGAGGTCGATCACTCGCTGATAGCTGGCAGGCAGGTCCTAACGCCTATCTCGGCACAGCCATAGCAGGTTTTCCCAATCTGTTCTTGCTCATCGGCCCAAACACGGGCCTGGGCCACAATTCGATGGTCCTGATGATTGAGTCGCAGATTACCTACATTCTGGACTGTCTGCGTACGATGAAACGACGAAACGTGCACATCGCCGAGGTACAGCCAGAGGTCCAGGAGGCATTCAATACAGAGCTGCAACAACGCATGCAGGGAACGGTCTGGACCTCGGGATGCGCTAGCTGGTACCTCGACGCCAGGGGACGCAATACGACCATCTGGCCCGGTTTTACCTTCGAGTTCCGGCGCAGAACACGCCACTTCGATCCACAACACTACGACTTGCTGCCACGACGAGTGGCCGTCCACAGCGCAAATGCCTAAGAATTCAGGCTCTGCTCATCTGGTGATGAGCAGAATAAGTATTTAGCTAAGCGCCATGGGCACGTGTTTGAGTCCATAGATGAAAGAGCTGGGCCTTAATTCAAGAGGGATACTCTGTACACATCGCATAGCAGGGAAACGCTCAAGCAGTGCGCCCAGCGCAATCCGCGCCTCTAAGCGTGCCAGAGACGCACCTAGACAGAAGTGTATCCCATGGCCAAAGCCCATATGACGATTGGGCGTGCGCCGAATATCAAACGTTCCCGCATTGGGAAACTGGCGTTCATCGAAATTCGCCGACGCGAAAAGGGGCAAAACCAGTTCTCCGGCCTTAATCTCCTGTCCCCCGATGACCGTATCAGCCATCACAACACGCACCAGCGTATGCACCACAGCACGATAACGCAGCACCTCTTCAAGCGCGAGAGGCAACAGCTCAGGCTGCGCAATCAACTGCTGCATGGCAGCGGGATGATCATCAAAACACAGCACGGCATTGCTGATCAAGCCAGTGGTTGTCTCATGACCCGCAATTAACAGCAATGAACATGCCCCAAGAACGTCCACATCTGGTAGACGCTCGCCGTCCACCTCTGCCGCGAGCAGATCCGAAAGCAGGTCTTCACCTGGCTTCCGGCGGCGTTGCACGATCAACGATTGAAAGTATTGTGCAACTTTTTGCGCAGCAGCAGCATGAACAGCAAAATCCGCTCCCACCATATCTGTTGACCACTGCCGAAAGAGATCCCGATCTTCATGTGGGACACCCAGCAATTCGGCGATGACGATGACAGGCAGCGGAAAAGCCAGATCATCGACGATATCCATCTCAGTTCTGCCTTGTACCTGGTCCAAAAGCGTCTGCACTATCGAAGTAATGCGAGGTTCTAAGCGCGCAACGACTCGTGGGGTGAAAGCCTGGGAGATCAGGGAGCGTAGTTGCCGATGACGAGGTGGGTCCATACCAAGAATACTCCCACTGGTGATGGGATCGACTTCGCCCTCAGAATCCATTGTACGCTGAGAGGAGAAGGTAGCCGTATCTAATATGACCCGCTGCACATCAGCGTAGCGAAAGACAAGCCAGGCAGTACGGGCAGCATCAAAATAGACAGCATGGGATAGTTGCATATGCTGATACCAGTCATAGATATCAAGTGCTAGTGGAACTGTACCCTGCTGCAAGCGACGTTGACGATACTCCTGATAGGAGAATGGAAGAGAAGCCACTGAAATACTCCTTTATAGCTATATATGTTCCGTCAGTAGCAATGATACAAGAAAATGCAGCATTTTCACAAGGTTAAAGTAGGGTCATTTATAATACGTGAAGCACGATGAAAGACGCCTGCCGTTCAGCATTGAACGACAGGCGTCTATCTTTAAAATCCAGAACGCTTACACTGCTTCCTGCGTGAGGATGTGACTCGCAAACTGGCTGTTATAGAGATCAGCATAGAAACCATTTTGCGCCAGCAGTTCCTCGTGGGTACCCTTTTCGACGATGCTGCCGTGGTTCATCACCAGGATCAAGTCTGCATCCCGGATCGTCGAAAGTCGATGCGCAATCACAAAACTGGTGCGCCCCTTCATCAGCTCACTCATGGCTTTTTGAATGAGCAACTCGGTTCTGGTATCAACGCTACTGGTGGCTTCATCCAGAATAAGGATCTCAGGATCGGCCAGGAACGCGCGCGCGATGGTCAGCAACTGCCTCTGACCTTGCGAGATGTTTGTGGCCTCCTCATTCAGAACCGTGTTATAGCCCTCCGGCAGGGTCCTGATAAAGTGATCGGCATAGGCCGCTTTAGACGCCTGGACCATCTCTTCTTCGCTGGCATTTTCGCGCCCATACGCGATATTGTCCCGGATGGCTCCATGGAAGAGCCAGGTATCCTGAAGCACCATACCGAACGTGCGACGTAGATCACCGCGCTTGAGTTGCGTGATATCGATGCCATCGACCAGGATTCGACCGCCATTGACCTCGTAGAAGCGCATCAGCAAATTGACCAATGTCGTTTTACCGGCGCCGGTCGGGCCAACAATAGCGATCATCTGTCCGGGCTTCACGTCGATATTCATATCCTCCATCAAGATATGATCTTCGCTATACCCAAAGCGGACATGCTGGAACTCGACGGCTCCCTGAGGATCTTCAATCGTCACCGCATCAACTGCCTCAGGTACCTGCTCCTCCTCGTCCAGCAGTTCAAAGACACGCTCAGCCGAGGCCATAGCCGACTGGATCACGTTGGTGATATTGGCCAGCATGGTGATCGGCTGGGTAAACTGCTGGGCATATTGAATAAACGCCTGCACATCCCCGATGGAGATCGTATTCTGTGTCACCATAATAGAACCAACCACGGCCACCAGCACATAGCCAAGATTGCCCACAAATCTCATGAGAGGCATAATAATACCAGAAACGTATTGTGCCTTCCAGCCAGCATCATAGAGTTTCTCATTGAACTCGTCAAATTGGGCTATCGCTTTGCTTTCGTGCCCAAAGGCTTTCACGATCCTATGACCGGTATACATCTCTTCGACATGGCCGTTGAGATCACCAAGTGAGCGCTGCTGTTTCCTGAAGTAGTCCTGCGAACGTTTCGCAATGCCCATGACTACAAACAGGCTCAGCGGCAGCGTCAGCAGCACGATCAGGCTCAATTCCCAGCTGATGGTCAGCATCATCACCAGCACACCGATCAGTGTAACCACCGAGGTGATCAACTGCGTCACACTCTGCTGCAACGTCGTGCTGATGTTATCCATGTCATTGACGGCGCGGCTGAGGATCTCGCCATGCGTGCGTCCATCGAAGTACTTGAGCGGCAGGCGTGAAAGCTTCTCATCCACCTCTTTGCGCAGCTTGTAGACCGTCTTCTGCGCCACACCGGCCATCAGATACTGTTGAATAAACATGAAAACCGCGCTGATCAGGTACAACCCCAACAAGATCAGCAAAACATCGCCAATATAGCCAAAGTCGACGCCAGGCACAGGTGATAGATGCAAGGGAAGCGTCGGGTTTTTCGCTAATGCCTTGCTGATGGCCTGATTTTTCGCCTGCGTTTCGAATTTCGCAATCAGGTTCGTGAAAAGCCTGGTTGTCGCCAGACCCAGAATTTTCGGGCCGACGATGTTGAACACCGTACCCAAAATGGCCGCCACCAGCACAATTGACAAGCGAATTTTTTGTGGCAGAAAGTACCCGAGCAGTCTCCTGAGCGTCCCCCAGAAGTCCTTGGCTTTCTCCACTGGCCTACCCATCGCGCCAAAGCCACCCCGGCCCATGGGACCTCCTCCCATAGGACCTACCTGACTATTTGGGCGCGGTGTATTGCTATTCTGACTCATGCGATTTCCTCCGCAATCTCCGTCGCTGAAAGCTGTGAAGACACAATTTCTCTATAGACATCACTGGTTTTCATCAATTCCCGGTGGGTGCCAATGCCGGCCACACGCCCATCCTCCAGGACAATTATCTGATCCGCATCTATGACTGTACTGACCCGCTGAGCTACAATCAACACGGTCGACTCGCGCGTCTCATTTTTGAGAGCAGCGCGTAATTTGGCGTCCGTCTTAAAGTCAAGCGCCGAGAAAGTATCGTCGAAGACATAAATTTCCGGCATTCGTACCAGAGCACGAGCGATTGAGAGACGCTGCTTCTGTCCACCGGAAACGTTCGTTCCGCCCTGAGCAATCAGCGACTGAAAACCATCCGACATGTTTGCAATGAATTCACTCGCCTGCGCCACCTCAGCCGCATGCTCGATCTCATCGTCCGAAGCATCTTCCTTACCGTAGCGCAGATTCTCGCTGATCGTTCCTGTGAACAGCACGGCCTTCTGCGGCACAAAACCGATCTTCGCGCGCAAATGCTCCTGTGACATCTCGCGCGTCTCCACACCGTCAACCAGCACCTGGCCACTATCCACGTCGTAAAAACGCGGGATGAGACTGACCAACGTCGATTTACCGGCTCCAGTACCACCAATGATCGCCGTGACCTCGCCGGGTCGCGCGCTGAAGGAAATGTTGGAGAGGGCCGGCTCTTCCGCGCCAGGATAGCTAAACGTCACATCTTTAAACTCGACGTAGCCTCGCAGCTCAGTGGCTTCCCTCACCTCTTCAGCATCGTTGATTTCTGGCTCCATCGCCAACACTTCGTTAATTCTGGTAGCAGAGGCCGCAGCACGTGGGATCATGATAAACATCATCGAGACCATCAGCAGCGCGAAGAGGATCTGGAAGGCATACTGCAAGAACGCGAAGAGCGCACCTACCTGCAAACTCCCGTCGTTGACGCGGATACTGCCAAACCAGATAATGGCTACGCTGGAGAGGTTTATCATCAGCATCATCACCGGCATCAGTGACGCCATCATCTGGTTGACTCTGACGGCGATATCAGTCACCTCGCGGTTGGCAACATCAAAACGCTGCTCCTCGTGCTTCACACGATCAAATGCGCGCACCACACGCACACCGGTTAAGCCTTCATCCAGAATAAGGTTCAGTTTATCCAGTTTCACCTGCATGGTTGAGAACAACGGAATAGCCTTGCTCAGCAGCACAAGAATAATCACCACCAGCATTGGCATGATCGCCACGAGAATCCAGGAGAGTCCAACATCCTGGTTTAAGGCCAGAATGATGCCAACAACCAGGGTGATCGGAGCGGTGATTAGCATATTTAGCACCATCACCATCACCTGCTGCACCTGCGTGGTATCGTTCGTGGTGCGGGTGATCAATGAGGCAGTGCTCACCGTATCAAATTCGTGCAGCGAAAAATGTTGTACCTTGTAGAAAATTTGCGCGCGAATAATCTTACCCATACCCGTCGCGATCTGGGATGAGAAGAAAATGCCCACCAGAGCACACAGCGTTCCTCCAACTGCGACCAGCACCATCAGACCGCCAGTTCTCCAGATGTAGCCAGTATCGGCTTTCACAATACCATTATCCACAATATCCGCCATCAGGTTTGGCAAATACAGGTTAGCGGTGGCCTGTCCGATGGCAAGCACCAGGACAAGCACCAATAGCAAACGATACGGTTTTAAAAACCGCAGTATTTTAATCATACTTCCTCATCTCCATTATTCCATAGTGGGTGATGCACTCTGACGGCACGCTCGTTAAAGTAGTGGAATGCCTCGGATAAAAGTTCGACAAGCTGGTTGCTTTGCTCCTCGCCCAGATACTCAATCAAGCCCTGAAAAATTGCAGACATATCATCCATCGCCTTCTGCGTGATCGCTTCGCCTTTCTCGGTGAGCAGAATACTCACGGCGCGCCGATCATGCGGATCAATGCGCCTTTCAACCAACCCATTTGCTTCAAGACCCTTCAGCAATTGTGTGATGGTTGGGGAGGTTACATGGAGCAGCTTGCTGATCTCCGATACCCTTATGTCGGAATTCGCAGACATAAGGCCCCTTTTAAGACAGAATAAGACCTTGATCTCGCTGATCGTACAACCCTCAATTGATCTCTGATGCCATTCAGCCCTCTTGAACCACATAAAAGACCGCATGAGCTTCTGTACTGTTGGATTAATGTTCCTCTCCATCTGTATACCTTCACAAGAAAATAGATTGGTATCTAATTTATTAAGTAACCTAATTATAAAGTGAAGCTCTTGAATTGTCAACGACATATACATAAATGCCAGGCATTTCGCCAGTCGTTCACCAACAGAAACGCATCATGCATCCAACTGGTCAGCAGCCATCAGAGACATTTGCAGGCAGAGAACAAGCACGAACATGAGGCGATTGTAAAAATGGGTGAGTTTTATAGCTAGTGAGGGGCGATGGTTGTTGATCATTGGAGTTTAGATAAATTTCGGCTGAACCGGCTTATGGAGACGTTTTATCCAAACTCCAATAAACATCAATACTGAGAAAGACGTAATGGACGCTACCTCTTAAAATCCAGAGCTTGCGCCTATCTCCTCTGCGACAACTCACGACTATGTCCTTCGACCACGGTCGTGAGCTGGTTCACAATCGTCTCCAATTGACTGGCAGCGGCATCGGTAGACTCGGCTCCGTTGGTAAGCTGTTCAGTGGCTTGCGTTGTGACACGAATAGAGGTCGTTAATTTCTCGTTCACAACCTCCTGATGCTCAATCACACGCTGCATATAGGTAGCCGCTTCCAGCATTTCACGCAAGGCTTGTTGCAATGCCCGTTCGTCGTAACGCTGCGGATTTTGTGCTAACTCTGTACCTATCGCCGTGAGACGGCGCATGGCAATACCGGCAGCATTGGTATAATATTTGACCGAGTGCAAAGCTACCTGCGAGGCTTCAATCATCCACGATTGCTCGGTAGCCACAACCCGCTCTTCATCGGCGAGCGTTTTCAATGCCAGACTATTCTCGCGCAATGAGGAAACCGAACGCAGGATAGGCGATGTGATGCGCCGTCCGACTTGCAGACCAACAAAGATGGCCAGGAACAGCATCAAGGTAATGATCAGAATGATACTCAGCAACTGTTGATCCGCCGCACCTGTGACAGTGCTCAAGGGAGTGAGGATGTAGTACGTCCAGGGCACCACGGTACTGGTATAGCGAGCGGCCTCATAGGTCTGGCTCTGACCAGTCGGATCCAATTGAAAGATAGCTGATGACTGTGTGCCGTTTTGTATACTGGCGAGCGTTGGGTCAGCAATAGTCGAGACAGGCGTTGTACTGTTCCCATAGATATTTTCGGACTTTACCTGTTGCAGAAAGGCGGCAGAGAGCGAAGCCACGGCTTTAAACAGATATTTGGGATGCGTGAAGCCAGAATGATCAGGATTGGTATAGCCGATGCGCACACCGTGCTCGTCCAGGATGAAGGCATAGCTACCAGTTCCACTGTTTTGTGGCTCGCTATCTACAGGTTGCCAGACGCGATGCAAACCCAGTGACGCACGCACAACACCGATCAACTGAAATGTAGCATTAAAAACCGGAGCATAAAAATCAATCGATGCGGTATTGGCAACCGGGTCAAAGAAAACATCGGAAATGAGGACTTTTTCTGCCTTTGGCAATTGTTGCAGAATATCCGGGGGAATAAGATAGTTACCATGAGTTTGTGGAGTGGTAGGATAGGCCAAAATCAAGTTTCCCCGCGTATTCAGCAGTGATAAACTGATGTAATCGGCAATATCGCGGTGAATCGTTGTCACCAACGCATCATTGGCCTGCACCTGGCTATTCTGATCACCGCTGAGAAAGCTATCAATAGGAGCAGACTCACTCAATGTCTTGACGTCGTTCAGGCGCTCGGAGAGATAGGTATCGATCAACTGGATACGCGTCTGGGCATTCCTTTTCATGGTCGAGCTTTGCTGAGCAATCAATGCAGGGCGTAAAAGGATAAGAATGCTCCCAATGGTCACAACAAGGGGAATGATAGCCGCTAACGCCAGAAGCAGCGAGAGATAGGTTGAAAGAGAAAAACGCCTTCTTATCAGCGCAAATGTAGCATCTTGCGACATAAGGGATACCAATCCTTTACTATGTTAATTCTGACGAATGAAGCCTGCATTTTCCAGGTCAGCAAGCATGGCAACAACCTCCTCGGGTCGATGCCCTATCAAGCGTATCAATTCATGGATAGAGCGCTTACCATCCACCAGCAAAAATAATTGTCGATGCGTGCGCGAAAAACCCGAACGGCCAAAGATTGCCAGGACGTTATTGACTGGCTGGATACGATACGGCACGCCAGGGACCGCCGCGTAGTCATTTGATGACTCTCGTCTATATCCCTGTTCCTGCGCTCTATTTGGAGAGGGTAGAGATGGAGGCGAAGAAAACCCTGGAGGAGATGAGGGTTGAAAGACAAAATAGCAGGTTGTCCAGCTGACGAGTTTTTGAAAGCATCTTCGCCCTTCAACTGGCCAACATGCGCATCGATCACCTGCCCTTCGTGGAACGTGATTGTTCCCTGCTCCAGCAAGTTATTTCCGGCATCACGCTGTATCGTCAGGAGCCCAGTCTTACGAGCTAATTGAAGCACCTGGATAACATCAGTAAGCTTGTTTGTAACCGTGCCACGTGGTTTCATACGCTACTACTCCGCCAAACGCTCAGTCTTACATATCTAGACCTATCCACAAAAAATCCGTGTTGTCTGACGGACAGGTTATCCCCACAATGGGAAAGCACGAGGGAGAAGAAAAGTGAGCAACTGGTAAGTCAGCAACTATCACCTGCAATAGCAAGCGAAAGTGCATACGACTACGAGCGTTGACCATGAGACTGACAGGTTCATCCCGCATTGGCATTATAATTCCCTTTCCGCGTCTGCGACCTATTCAGGCTGACAGGGGACTACAGTGAACTGCTAGCTGACAGGATCAAACGAATGCCCTTATGCACATCGGACGAGCGATCTCACACCTACTCGTTTGGCACTTCGTTGTTTTAATTATTTCATCTCTGACACGTTTATGCTTGACTTTAGCCAGTTTTGGGGGGGGTAAAAGGATCGACCAGAAGATCCCATACAGTTTTTTGTATGAAGCCCAGCTATAAATAATCGTGTAAAGATAGAGAGATGCGCTCATTGGCTAGTACAAAATAAGTGCCGACGCTGCATCATCGTAGCATAAGGCTAGATGCCTGTCAATATAGTCACAACGATACAATATTGCTAGCTCAGTAAAACGATTTTTGGCGCAAATTTGGCGCAATTATACTAGAAGAATTGCACAGGAACCTATGCCCGAACGGCGGTTATATAGCATCCACTGAGCACACATTTTCCGATTATCTCTGCTGTGCTAGCTCTTTGAGCAACCGCACTTTTTCCTACGCGCGTATTTATTCACGCAAGGGAACTATACACCATTATTCCTATTGTTCGACTAGCGCAACGCGGGAGAAAGAGAGGAGATTCACAGCACATTTCACCAGTTCCACCCACAAAGATGACGATCAAGAGAGACGTGGGAGCAACAGCGTTTGTTCTTCCCCCCATTTCCCTTCCCATGTATATTCCTGCTTTATTTCAGGTAGCACTCTATTCTCAATAGCGCCTGTCACTGCTTCGCCCTGGTGCAGCGTACACCATATATAGAGTGTATAACCCTGTGCATCGCGTACTGTACAGCTAATATGTAACACATATTTTCCCCATGGCACAGGTTCTACAGTATAAGTGGCTCCGACACGACGGAGGGCCTGTGGCAATACAGGCGCAACGACGATGGTATCAGCCTCCACAGCGCGGAGTCCTAGCACATGGGAGAGCAATAAATGCACACTGAGCGCGCCCCAGCCATAGCCCTCAATACCAGCATTCACATACTCCTGTTTGCCCCATTTGCCCGTAGTCACTGACGCCAGGTACTCGCGCGTCACGCCAGGCAAGCCACCATGTTCATCTAACGTACGCCGATCAGTGCTACGATAGGCAGCATCAATAAATTGGGAGGCCAGTTCCGCCGCATCCAGGGGCAACCGGGCAGTCGAGGCTGCGCCGATCAGGGTCAAAACAACAGGCGGCCATGAGAGCGGTGCCCAACCTGAACTATGCATAGGTGGTTGCGCCAGAAATGGATGCAGTTGCTCCATCTGTTCACGGTCAGCTACTTCACAGAAAACGGGCGCAAGGTGCATAACATCCTGCTGCGTTGACCATTCATTCGTTGCCGCATCATAGTCACGGAACCAGCCATTATGCCACATCTGACGTGTCTTCGCTGTAAATTCGGCGGCGATGGCTTGCCACGCGGCGGCCTCGGTTGCGAAGGTACCGGGAACCTCAGTTGGAGCAAGAGCCGGTTGTTGATCGGCGAGCAAGGTGGCCCAACGCGCGAGAATGGCCGCACCTTGCGCCATACTGGCCTGCAAATCCACCGGACGCACATGTTGAATAATCGTACCGCCAGTCTGTTGCGGTCCAAAACGACTGGATACATCCTGTCCACTTTCCCAGGAGCAGGCATAAACCAACCAACCAGCCGCATCACGTCGGTGATCCAGCCACCAGCGCAGATAGGCAGCCGCGCCGGGATAGAGACGACTCAGCCAGTGCACATCGCCGGTACGCAGGAAGAGCTGGTCACAACACCAGAGAGGAAAACCCCACTCTGGTGCAGTACCGCAAATCTGCCCATCGTCGGCGACCATATTATAACTGCCATCCTCCCGCATGCAAGGCAGATTTGTGCGCAGAGCTGACGCAAAATGGCCTAGCATGACCTCAGCGGCCAGCTCAGGGTCGGCATAACTGAGGAAAAGCACGTCCATCGCAGCTTCAGCTAACACCAGCCGAGGTGCCTGTATTTGCATACCATCCCAGGGCTGCGGTACACAACCAGCCGCGGGACGTATGACCATACGCAGTGTTTCAAGGTCGTACACGAAGCCGCGCCGCCAATGCGCAGGCCAATCGCCAGTCAGCTGAGGTGCGCGCAGCCAGAAACGCTCATCGTCAATACGGTGGTTCGCTTCCGCACGCGTAATCGCCGCCATACCAGTGCTCCAACGTTGGTACGACTGATCTTGCGACACGCCGCGCGCCAACGCAATATTGATGACGCGTTCAGACTGTCCGGTTCCTCCCAGGCTGATCTCGCCCGGCAAAATAAGCGTACGCGCCTGCCAGCCAGTGCTCTCCTCACTCTCAGTCACATCGGGACGGGCGACAGAAACAGCATGCGCCCAGATCGCAGCATCCTCAAGCGCGATGGTATAGCCCATTTCACCAAAGGTCAGCGCTCCCCCGTCAGCCGCGCGCGCACCATGAACGAAGACATCCCCCTCGCTGGCAAGGCCAAGCATACATATGCCCTCCTGAGGCCCATTGAGCGCATAAAGACCATGTTCCCAGAGGCGGCTGGTATGCGGATTGTGCGTATGCAGGTGCATGAAATAACAGGTGATGGGCAAAGCTTGTTGCGCAGTCGTCGTCAGAGTCAAAACACAGCTCAACACATCTTCATCAACGAGAAAATAACGGGCACTCAGCGTCAGATGATGTTTAGGAACAGTGCAAGTATATTCATAGCGATTTTTCGTGTGCAGATGGCTGACAATGGTACAACCATGACGATTGAAGTCTTCAGGCATGATCAGTACCGTTTTTCCTATCTTGAAACCAAGCGCGAGATGAGCGGTATACTGGAACTGGTTACGCGCATAGCTGCCAAAATTGGGCATATGCCAGCCCATACCCAGCGGCACTTGTGAACGTAACACGCCACTGGGGTGCAGCTTCCAACTATGGTACGGATTATCCAGATAACCATGCGGGGTAAAATCATCATGGGGAATCATTGTGCGTTACTCCTTCTCTGGCCCAGATGGCACGCCTAGCATTGGCCCCATTGTATGATGTGCAGAGGAACAGAGTCAATCAGCGATCCCGATTTTTATTCGTCTTTCATGGTAGCTAATCTCCCTACGAGCACATCGGCAATCTGTTTCGATTTTGCTTCCGAAACCTTAAATTCGCGAGCGGTCTTATAGGCCTGATCTCGTATTTCAAGAAGCGTGTATGCCGGAGGTGTTGGCTGACTATTCGCCTTGCGGGAAGCAGAACGCTTGAAGATTCTCTTTGCCAGGCGGCTAACAAGATTGCCAGCACTTTTTTCGGTGGCATCGACACCCATCTGCACAAGAGCCTGTTGCACGATGAGAAGAATAGTGGGAGTGAACACAGCTACCAATTCACCTGGAGCAAAGGCAAAGGGAGCACTTCTCACGACTCGTTGCTTCTGTAGACGACCCGGTTCCCTGGCATAGGCACCACTGATAGCAGGGAAAAGAAATTCAAGCTCACCCGGTTCGACTTGCGCCACGATGTCATGTGCGACGCTGATCACTGATGCGGTACTTCTGCTGATATTTTTAGTACCCATAGAATGTATAGTTGGATGTACAGAAAGGTTTCCTGGCTCTACGTACTTAAGGGTAGAGGGGACATCCGCAAGGTAACGCTCCAATTCCCCAATATTTCCCCCCGGAAGGATAGAAGCCCGGTTTTCTGAGCTTTTTTGCGTTTTATCATCTAAAGAAATGCTCCTGAGAACAGCTACACTCGATCCATGAGTGAGCGTTATATCTACAATCATTAGCAACAATCCCACAACCCAGGAAATAACGATACTTCCCAGGTCCCATAGCCCTAGCGACCTTGCGCTGGCATAGATAGCGGCTATAAGAATAATTTCTGCGGTCAACAGTATCCAGGCTGCTCGCGCATTGTGTAGAAAAACGCGCAGATCACTTCTCATGCTATCTATCCTCACCCGGTTCGGCTAACCTTAGATCAGATATGAGCTTTTTGCCACTTTTATTCAATTCTATAATGCAGTTTAAAACGTAGCGGACGGTAATGACGAACACAGAGGCCACTTTTACAAAATCGTAAAAATAACTCACAAAAGGTATCGCCTTGATCACATCAGCGAAGGCAAGCCCTACCAACCATACCACAAGAATATCGGCCAGAATAAATGTAACGGTGATAGCCGTCTGCTCTACAATAATCCGCATCTCCTTCGGCATCATGGCAAGAGCTTTCGTCAAGGTAATTCTCTGCTCCTCACCATGGGCTAGTACAGACGCTTCTGCTTTCGGGTGATCTGGTACAGCATCCCTTAAAGATTGGGAAACATCATCTTCAGCATTTTCATCGGACATAGATATATTACAACCTGTACCTCTACACAAAATTACGCAAAATTACGCACTATTTTTTCCAGCGGCTACGCTTTGACAGTAACATTATCCAGCGCCGGACCACAAAGTCCCTCTGTCAAGCTTACAAAACGCAGACGCGTTACAGTACCAGTTGCATGCACTGGATAAGAGTAGTACTTCCACCCCATGCTAGACGTAGAGTGACCAGCGGTATCAAAAGATAGGGTAGCAACCGAAGTGGAACCCCACCAGACCTGCATATGCTTCACAACCGGCGCACAAGCCAGATTGCCTGCCAGAGCAAAGGATAGTGAATAGTTTGCCCCCGACCTGGTAGCTATATCCTGGTAAATGGTCCCAGCACTAGACCCATTAAGATCAAGCGATTGACCACCGTGAGCAGGAACCCAGTAGATTTCTTCGATTAAATCAACACTTCCTGCCGCAACCGTCCAGTTTTGAAATGATTGCCCGGCAGTATATTCTGCAAAACCACTCAAAGAGTTGATAACCGGCTCCTCAAAATCACCATTTTTTACGATGCCTGCAGTACTTGCCACTTCCAGACGCTGGTTGCTCGCGCTCAATGCGATATTCGGGAGCATGATGGCTCCAATAAAGAGCAAGGTACATGGGATAAAAATAAGCAAGCGCCATTTGCGCTGACCACGTGGCCTGGATCGCACAGCTCCCATCAAGAACAAAACCCCACATGTGCATACCGCTCCCCAGTTCACAACATACAACAAGATATCTCTAAACTCGTCTGGCCCGATTGGTCTACCAGACGCCACAGCCAGAATGCAGTAGATAGCAAACATACCAGCGAACAGCAGAAATCCACTCAGGCACGCGCCCAAAAGCCCATTGATAATTCCAGCAGGACGCGTTAGCCTGCCGATGATCATCACAAGACAAACCTGGAAAAATGCAGTCAACATAAACGGTCCAAGAATGGCAATCACGGCATTGGCTGTTAAGGTTGGAAATGCCCCCAGGCGGAATGGCAGGAGCAAGATCCAGAAAAAGAAGACATACAGCCAGTACAACATAGATAACCAAACGTGGCCGAAAGGGATTGTGCAGAAGAGATGCCTTCCGCCTATACCAGAAATAAGCAACGAGAGGCAGCACCCAGAGAAGCATGAATGTAGCGAGTAGATAAAAGCGCTGCAAAAACTCGACAAATAATATCTCAGCTATCAATAGATAAAATGCGATATTCGATACCGGCTGTAGCGGAACGGAGGAAGCAAAGATACTCTGACCCGGCTGACTCGAGAGCAGGAAACCCAGGTTTGTCAGCACAAATAGCGAGAATAGTGCGAATCCAACAGCCAGGATGATGCCCGCCAGCACAAAACTAACCCACGAGATCCAACGCCGTAACCCGGGTGTATCCACAACTCCCAGCCAGAGAGAGCCAACGAGCGCGAGCCATCCACAGAAGCCCGACAGACCAGCAGCCAGCAGGAGCAGCCAGAAAACGGCGTAGGAAACAACAACCTGCCAGTTATTCACTTTGTAAAACACAACCAGAGGAGTAGTATAAATCGAGAGGGCAAATCCCAGAACCAGACCCGCCGCCAGGCAGAGTCCAAACCGCCCGGCTCCGTTGCCTCTCTGCTCCGGCGTAGAGGCAATCAGGATAGCGCGCCAGAGCATCTGCCCAATCATAAAAGCAACAAACAGGCACAGCAACAGGGTACCGACATCAGGATATTCAAGCGAGTAAGGCATGTTTACGCCCAGACCCAGCAACACACGACCGATCATACTGAAGGTATCATGAATAGAAGGGAGCGCAGCCCCAAAGGCAATGCCTATAGCTAAAGCCTCCCAGTATTTCAAACCAAAGGCCCTTTGCGGTTCCTGGATATACCGTTGTCGCACGTGCGAGCCCGGGTGCGTGCTGACACCTTCCTCTCGGGCAAGCTTGTCCAGAGCATCCGCCAATGCTTCAGGCGAACCAACCCATCGCACTGATTGAATATCAGCATAGACCTCACGAGAGCGCACAATGGCAGTAAAAATACCATAGCCCAGCAGCAGCATAGCGAAGACACCCACAAACTCACTCAGGGCAAACCCATTGTCAGCAACGAGATTACTATGCAGGCTCACAAGCGCCCAGAGCAGAATACCCACAAAAGGGAGTAAGGCGATAAGTAGAAAAGAACATGAAATGGCGATAGCAAAGTAAAACTTCCTGGCGTCTTTATTGTATACGTGGGCCATCTCGTGTAAAGCGACAGCTTGAAAGGCGGACGGATCTTTTTGGAGCAGCTTTATCATGCCGTTAGACGCCAGGAAATAATGTCGACCCAGACCGCTAAATATCATGGGGATTCCGTAAGGAGAGAAAGGATTCCATACATAACGCAGACGAACAAAGGGAATATATTGCTGGCGCAGCCTTTCTAGCTCACGAATGACTACCGCAAGATCACCTTCAGGCAACGGTTCAAGATGTTCTCGCCAGCATTTCCAGGTGGGGAAAAGCCAGTAGATCAAGCCAGCTAGACCAAGCACAGCCAGTTCGCCCATGAATAGCAACACAAGCAGCAAGAGATCAGCTTGCCAGCTACACTGATAGGCTAATCCGCCAGGGCTGGCTACGCTGGCTGAAGCCCCTAATAAGGAGCTACTAATGCAACTCGTATATTGCGCATTCAGAAAACGTGTCCAGGGCAATGAAGGGATCAAACCGAGAAACTGCGTTAAAAGTTCAGAGCGAAAAATGTACAGGCTGGTGCTAAGAATTGTAAAAATCAATAAGGCAAAACGGCGATCTGTATCTGTTGAAAACACCTGTGGTTCGAGTGACAGGGCATCCGAGGAATCTGTTGGTAGTGTGCGCATCCTATTTTCTCCATTCCGACCTTCCTGTCAGCCAACTTTCCCACGAGGACATCAGCATCCTATGCAATAGCACCTTTCTCATCTGAGAATGATACACCCGATTTACAGATATGTTCTATTTGTTAACATACCCTGAAATGACGTATCGCTTCGAAGGTTACACATGCAAAAATACTATTGTACATATATATTAGCATTGAAATACAATGTTGTCAAACATTACCCTGCCACTATATACAAGTAATACAATAAACTCCAATAGCTTATTCGCACCAATCTCTATATAAGAGTATCATGCACATAGTGTATCAGAATGGAGAATGGAGAAAGCAACAAAACATACAGACACGCCTTGCCTACTATTCTTCTGGATATCCGGTCACTGGTATCATAGTCTTCAAGGCGTTCAATCGGTGGCAGAACATTTTGAGGGAAACATTTCATTCCACAGAGGAAGAGGCTCGCGAGCGCCTCAAACCAATCTTATTGACGCGGCTCCCAGGCTCATCTCCCTTGTGTTTCTTGCTTATTTGACCAATCCTAAGCGTTGCAGGTCGTATAATAAACGCCGAATTTCATTGAAAGGATGCCCCGTCAGTCGAGACAGATCATTGACGTCACGTTGCCCATCCAGCAGGAAAAAGATATGACGATGCAGACGCGATAATTTATATCTCTCGATGAGCATCAGCGCGTCTGCTCCCTGCAACAAACGATAGGGAGCTTGAGGCGCTGGCGGATCAGAAATACGAGGCAACGGCGTATATCTATCTGCCTGGGCGGTGGCGGCATTGAAGGCTGGCGTAGCAGGAGCAATTGGCGGGATCGGAGTGTCACCAGGCCCCTGCACAAGTGACTCCGTTGGCACGGCAGCAACCTTCTCATTTCTGGCCATGAGCTGACTGATACCAGGCACGATATGCGAAATAAAGGCAAAGGCTGAGGTCGGCTCGAACAGGCTCAGGTGCAGGTTGCGGAGGCGAGACAGAAATATCACCAGGTGCTTGAGGCACAAAAGCATAGAGGCAGCTTCCCCAGGTTCCTAGCCAATCTAACGCCTCAGCACCTGTATGGCCGCCCGCTATCGCGTCGACTACCTGTCCCCAAAGAAGCGTCACGCTTCCGACCTCATGCACACCACCCTTACTTCGCTCGACCTTGATCACTCCTGTTTGCTGTACAGATTGAAATGACTCAATAACCGTATTTAACCGATCCGTCCGTTGTTGACTATACTCTGTCATACAGTGCCTCTCCGTTCTGCACCATCGTGGTGTCTAGAGACAATGCTCTCCTGCAACTCTGACAAATACATTGTGGTAGTAAGAATATCTCAGCATACACACAAGCTCATCCTATACCATGAGCAAGTGAAAACGACAAGATAGTCTAGTATGTTAGGTACAGTGCGCGTTTCGTACGCTAAGGAAAACCGGGAGAAAACATGTTCGCATCACAACGCGGTGCATGCTCAAACAACCAGGAAAGACACCAGGGGACAACACGGTAGTGCGTAATTCCCCTCGATGTGTGCAAAAATAGAGCTATAGTATAGCCACATAGCATCATAAACCAGTGTTTTCAGTGACTAAATTGCTTGTTGCGAGTATAGCTATTTTTCCTACTATTGTCAATGCACACATACGTACTATCAGGACTATTTCAAAGTCAGCAAGGAGCCGGGCAGAAAGCGAACAGCCAGCAAGGATCGAGCATCAAAGAGCCACAGAATTAAAAAATTCATGTAGAACGTTTCTGATATTTTTGATCATATCAAGATACTATATCTACTCCACGTTTATTGAGATGCGCCTGGAGTTCTTTGGCATATGCAAAGAGAGCAGGAACTCCACCTGAGTGGAGTAACAGAATGTGGTGTCTCGTCGACCAGCGCCCTGCTGCTTGATGAGCCAGAAAGCCTGCCATCATTTTTCCTGAATAGACCGGGTCAAGGAGAATACCCTCTGTCTGCGCCATCAACATGATGGCATCCAGGCACTCTTCAGTCGGGTCCCCATATTCACGCCCAATGAACCCGTCATCAATCTCAAACACACCACGTGAGCGTTGTGGATTGCGATCAAGCAGACGGCAGAGTTCTATCCACCAGGTTTTCGAGCCGCTCATAACAGGCTATCCGCTTTTGATTGACACTGATGCCGATCAGGGGGCAAGTGATCCCCTGCTCTCGGAGAGCGAGGAGTAGCGCAGTGAAGATACCACCCGTTCCAAACGGCGTATAGATCGCATTCACATGGAGACCTTGTTCTCTTATTTGCTGTGCTATCTCTAGTCCGCAGCGAACATAGCCCAGGCAGCTTTGTGGGGTTGTACCGCTCACAGGAATCACATAGGGTTTCCTCCCTTGCGCAAGCAACGATTGACAAACGCTATGCACAGAGGGTTCCAGGTCCCAATGACTGGACGCATCGACAAGATGCACCTGTGCCCCCATCAAGTAGACGGTCAGGAGGTTGCCCTGGAATGCCTGATGCTGGTCGTGGCTCAGAATCACCACACAATCCATACCGACCTTGCGAGCAGCAGCAGTCGTCAATCGTGCATGATTGCTTTGAGAACTACCACTGGTCACAAGGGTATCAGCTCCTTGTGCCTGCGCTCGTGCCACTTCGTATTCCAATTTGCGTGGTTTGTCCCCACCCAGCGTTAGATCGGTCAAATCATCCCGTTTGATGAAGAGATGCGGACCGAGCTTTGCACTGAGTGATGGCAAGGATTGGAGGGGTGTAGGCAAGCGCGTCAAGGAAATCCGCGGATAGCGCTCTAAGGCGGCTTCGAGTGAATGCTGCACGTTTCTTTCTCGTTCGTTCAAGTTACTTCTCCTTAATTTACCTATCAGCTATTAAGCTGAGGTTGCTCCCATGACAAAGGCGAAAAGTATAATCAGGAGTACCAGCACGGCGATAGCGGCAAAGCGGTAGTCTCCTTTGTGCAAAAAAGCGATCAACATGATAATGACCCGCAGGACAGGCAGCATGATAATGACGACAATGCCCGCAGTGACTAACTGCAAGCCACCGCCGCTATATGGAATAGGCATAACAGGTCTTTGGCCCAACAAAGGCAGCACAAGCCATGCTGCTATCATCGCTGAAGCTATCCATGTTCCGTAACTCAATACCCCTGCCAGTGTAAGGTCAAGTCGAGTAGGTTTTCTCTGCTTGCTGTTCATCATTATGCTTTTTACACCAGATGAATACTAAAAGCGTTAAAGATCATTTCTACTGAAAGGATTACAAGAATCACGACAAAGAGCAAACGGATTTTCTCATTTGATAGCGCCATAAGTATGCGTGCGCCAAGGATTGCGCCGACAACCGAACCTAACGCAACGGGACCAGCAATCGAGTCAACAATATCACCACGCACAAAGTAAGCACCCGCACTGGCGGCTGCCGTCACGCCGATCATAAAATTCGAGGTTGCCGACGAAACTTTGATCGGCAGACGCAGTACAGTATCCATGGCTGGAATCTTGAGCACACCGCTACCAATGCCCAGGAGCGCCGATAGAAGACCCGCCCCATACATGAGTATCAGGCCCACTGGCAGACGTTGCACCCGATAGGGTATATCACGTCCAAGTGCATGATCGGGATAACTGGAATCAAGCCTGCGCGCCCATTGTTCTGAGGCAGTCTCCGCAGGCAGAATCTCAGGCTCCTGGTGCCGGGACAGCATTTGCCTGGCCGAGATTAACAAGACGACGCCAAAAGTGAAAAAGAGGAAGGGGACAGGAATCCACCCGGATAGAAAAACCCCGGTCAATGCGCCAAGTGTTGTGCCCGTTTCCAGAACGATAGCCAGACGCACATTTGTAAGGCAGCCTTTGAGAAAAGGCGCAGCACTGCCACACGAACAGGCAATCACAGAAATAAGACTAGTGGTCTGTCAATCTTCATTTGACAGGTAGTCCATAGCCATGAAACGAGGTGAAAAGCCGCCTCAGGTCATTTGGCAACTACTCAAATGAAGCTTGACGAAGCACTAGCACCAATAGCTAGATGTATGTCGATATGGGCAAACGTTGTCAGAATTGGCACGATAAAAATGCCACTGGCCATGCCCAACATGCCGCCTAGCGCACTGGCACCCATTGCAACGACAAACAGCCAGAGCACGCTTCCTGTTGTCATCTCAAACATCGTTCACCTGTAATTTTTTTACCGCCCGACGTGCTAATTGGGTCACGAAACGAATTTGATCGCCTCTGTAGTACAGCTTTTCGTAGTCAACTGGCCGATTTCCCACTGTGTAAGACGTACGCTCAATAAGAAAAATTGGGCTGCCAACTTCAACTCCAAGCGCGGCTGCTACAACTGTGTCGGCTGCTATCGCTTCCAGTTGATATTTAGCTTCTAATAATGGGGTGTCATATCTTTGCTCAAGCAAAGAAAAAATGGGTTCTATCGCAAGGTTCTCGGCTATGATCTTCTCGCCCAATTCTCGCGGAAGGTAGGTTTCGTCAAACGAAATTGGCATATCGTCAGCCAAACGGACGCGATGAATCCGCACAACAGGTGTTCCCCCTGGTAATACAAGTTGACGCGCTACAGCATCGTTTGCCGCGATAATTTGCTGACTAAGAACCCTGGCTGTCGCCTGCCGGCCCAGCACCTGCATGTCCTCGACAAAACCAGTAAGTTCGGTCAGTTCTTGAGTGATCTTGGGATGTGCGACAAAGGTGCCTTTGCCGCGCCGAATCTCGACAAGATTTTGCTGAATTAAACTCTGGATGGTTTTCCGAATAGTTGTTCGGCTAACTTCAAACTCCTCAATCAAATCATCTTCTGTAGGTAACTTGCTACCAAGAGGCAATGCACCACTGGCAATGCGCGAGATGAGGATATCCTCGACTTGAGCATACAATGGTATGCGGCTGTTTTTGTTCATAATCATAGTGACATAGTAACATAATTACGTCATCCTGTCCAATGAGAGAGGGTACCCTGGAAGATCAATGCTCTACCGAGGTGCAGAAGTAGATGCATTGTTCTGCTAAAAAGGGCAAGTTTGCTTGAGCAAGCACCTGTTCAGCATGCAGCATTTGTTTGACGTACCAGCCCTTTTGTGCTATAATTAGAACATGATTTCGATGTACTCCATACACTAATAGGCCATCTTACAGACCAATTTTTATAGCTACACATTCCACCACAGAGAAGATAGGTATCAGAGAAGGAGTTGTATCCAATGAGCATTATGCAACTCACCCAGACAATACAAATTGTGCCACCGGCACAGTTTAAACGCCATCCACGCGTCACACAACCGATGTTACCAGGGATGGAACCAATAGAGCGCGAGGTCCCCAGGGTAACGAATCGGCAGATCGCAGAAGTGCTCTCAAGCATCGCGAATCTGCTCGAAGGGCAAAATGGCAACCCATACCGTATTCAGGCTTACCGCAACGCGGCACGCGGCATCCTGGATTTAGCTGAACCGGCGGCAACCATCCTGGCACGCGGCGAGGCATTACCTGTCCCGGGACTGGGAGAGCGCCTACGCGCACGCATCGCCGAACTGGTCGAGGTTGGTTCTATGACCTTCCAGAGTGGCTTTTATAGAGAAACACTGCCACAGGGCGTCCGTGTCTTGCTGACCATCGAGCATGTCGGCATCTCTACCGCCATGCGACTCTATGAAGAGCTGGGCATCGATTCGGCGGAGAAATTGTGGTGGGCCGCTCAGCAACAAAGAATTCGTCATTTACCTGGCTTCGGCATCCGCAGTGAAGCTCGCTTAAAGGCTGCCGCACAACACCTGCTCAAACGACAGCCAAAGATACCTCTCGGCGGAGCTGCATAGACCGCTATTGGGCAAAATAACAAAAAAGGTCCAGCATTTTTGCTCTGGACCCTTTTTTTGCGCTAAAACTCTCCACGCTCGATGAGCGCAATGAAACGTTGCTCCAGTTCATAGGTACGTGGACCTGGCTTGCCATTGCCAATCTGCCAGTTGTCTATCTGGACCACCGGAGTAATTTCCCGCGAGGATGAGGTGATGAAGGCTTCAGCGACCTGCGGCAACTCGTCGCACAGGATCGGGCGTTCTTCAAGAGCAAAACGACCACGCGCCAGCGATACGACCGTATTTCGTGTCACACCCAGCAAGATACCCTCCCCAGGTGTCACCAGAGTATCGCCCTGGAAAATGAAAAAATTGCTCCGTGTGCCTTCCAGCACATGACCCTGTGCGTTGACAAAAAGCGCATCGCTGGCATCCTGACGCGTAGCCTCTTTGAGCGCCCGAATAGCGGAGACATAATTTGAGGTCTTGGCTTCGGGCGAGACACGCTGCAACTGCGTGGTAATCAGCTTAATACCTTGGGCAAAACGCTGCATATCCCGCTCAGCAAGCGGCGAGATCAGCAACGCCAGAACCGCCTTCCCAGAGGGTAAAATACCATCCTCGCTCTCTCCGCCTGTTACAAGGATGCGGATCGCGGCATGCTCATACGGATTGCGGGCAATAAGTTCGTGGATGATGCTGGCGATAAAGTCACGCGTATAGGGAATATCCAGCTCGATCAGCGCGGCAGAATGGTAGAGACGCGATAGGTGCTCGTCAAGATGAAAAGGACGACGATGATAGGTACGCAGCGCTTCGAAAGCACTATAACCGCGCAATACCCCTACGTCACTGATAGCAAGAGTTGCTGCGTTGGGATGCACCCAACTCCCGTCAATATACCACCAGGCCAGATTGTCCATCAACAAAAGACTCCTTTAGAAAGAAGAGATTTTAGCAGAAGCATAAGTATATAGTCCACAGATCGGCTTCCTATGATGATCATACTACCACCCGTAGCTATTATGGAGGTGGCATCTCCTGTGGATAGTATGCCTGCGGCTGTTCATAGGATTGCAAGGCAGGCTGCTCCACAGCAGGATGACCCTGCAACACAGGCATCGTCGGCTGGTAGCCTTGTCTATAGGAATAATAGGGTTGTTGGACAACCGGCGTTGCCTGTTGTATATTTGACATCACGGTGCGGCGCGCACCGCCTGCGAAAGATACGATGAAAGCTTTGACAATGATTGAGACAACCAGGGCAATCAAAAGCCAGTGCAAGCCACCACCTTGCGGTAAAAAGAGCATCCCTACCCCAACCAGCCAGATGAAGGTTTGCAGCTTCCTGGAGAATTTGTCTAATTGAAATGCGGAAAAAGCACGCACAAGGAGCGAAAATGCGCTGGCGATCAAGACGATGCATAAAAAAGCCGCCCCACCATCAATAGTTATAGCCAGCACAAAACCAACCACAAGGATGGTATTGGCCCAGCGCCGTAAATTCCGATCAAGCATAGAATATAGCTCCTTCACGTCATGGCAATTATAAAATATGCTGCTCCTTTAACCAATCTACAAAGTTTGCAGGAACGCTCATTGTAGATAGACGGCTCTGGCGTACAAGACTCCAATCGTCAAAGAGATGTGTTTCCTTGATTTCACGCAGCGTGACAGATCGCGCCAAATGACGTATAAAGGTCATCTCTACAACCCAGCTTTTACTGTCATGCTGGTCTGGACGAGGCTCAGAGATTACACGCGCCAGGCCAACCAGCGCTGCTTCACCCATACTATGATAAATCAACACCTGATCATCAGGACGCATCGCCTGTATAGCACGCACAGTGGGCATTGCGAACGCCATCCCAGGTCGTGACGGTATCATGCTCGAACTGCGCAAGAGAATACGTTTCAGGGTCGGTTTTCGCGAGAAAATAGGCCATCAATTCCTTACCCACCAATCAATAAAATCTACGTCGATAGTATGTTAGAGCGCACACACTTTTTGTCAGTATTGAGCTAAAAAAACACTACCTCAGTGCCCTCATGATAGCAGACCCGGGCGGACGAAGACAATATGCCGAACGCACTGTCCATACTCTATTAAGATTAGGGCCAGGTCACGACACATTTCTCTAACCTGCTGCACGCTGACACCGTATAGAATATAGAACCGGAATCGTCAGGACGATGCAGGTTTCTAGCATACAGTCTCCACCGCGTATGCAGCGGATGCCATTGGATAAACGTGTAAAATTATATGTTTAGAAAGTCAATGTACGTACGCTAAGTAATTACTACACAGGAAAGGAACTGAAAAATTATGACGCAGACAGATCCAAACACTTCCACGATTGATCAGAAACAGGGCTACGGCGTCGAAGAATTGCAGGTTGTGGGCGAACAGTTGCTGGCGAAAGTGAAGGAACTGGTGCACGAGGGCAACGTACGCCGCATTATTATCAAGCAAGAGGGACGTACGATCCTGGAAATCCCACTGGCCCTGGGTGTCGCAGGCGTGGTGCTGGTACCGGTATGGGCGGCTATCGGTGTGCTAGGTGCGCTCATCGCACAGTGCTCCATTGAAGTCATCCGCACAGAGGAGACAGCGGACGATGTTGCACCCGAGCCGTTTGACGAGACCCCCACAGAACTCTAGCACAGGCAAAAAGTTTGCTCAAACAGGTTTGCTAAAAACTACGTACAAGAGCCAGCAGCAGCGCTTAGAGCTGTCCTGGCTCTTTCTGTACATCTCGCTCCCCACACAAAAGACGCTTATCAAGCCAGCTTTTCTAATTTTACGACGTTGATGACACGTCCAGCAACGATAGGCTCACCTTTGCGCGCACGCGCAAAGGCTTTTAGAGTACTCGCCTTCATAGCCATCGTTTGCTCAGTCTTATCAGCCGTCCAGGTGACGAGTAGAAAATCATCCTCATCGATAAGCATGGTCAGGAGCACAGGATCTCCAGTGAGGAGCTCAGCCGTGACAACACCAGCCGTGGCGCGGGATTTCTGCGGATATTGACCGAGTGGCACCTTCTTCGCCAGCCCACGCTCAGTCACAACGAGCAGACTCGCCAGGTCGATGCCCTTACTACTGCGCTCACCATCAAGGTAGAAGGCACTCACAACCGCTGCATCTTTCCCCAGAGCCATCGCCACAACTCCCTGACCGACCCGACCCTGCGCACGCAGATTTTCGTCGCTAAAACGCAGCGTTTGCGCAGTATTCGACGTCACAAAGTACTCACCACGACCACGCGAGAGCAAGGCCACCACAACACGATCTCCCACGGCGAGCTTCATATCCTGCACGCCATCGACATCCACCGTTCTGTACTCGCTGAGCGGCGACTTCTTGACCTTGCCAAGCTTACTAAAGGTCACAAGATAACGGTCCTCATCATACGCCTCAATCGGCACAATGGCGACAACCTCTTCACCTGGCGCAAGTTCGAGCAATTTGTGCAAAGGCTCGCCTTTCGCTGAACGCGTTCCCACGGGGATACGATGTGTGGCAATCTGGCACACACGACCCGTGGAACACACGCACAGCAGGTAATCCTGCGACGTGGTCGCAATCACTTGCCGCAACTGTTCATCTCCGCGCACGGGCGTATAGGTCGCAGCGCCATTCTTGCCCCTGGGTTTAAACGTATCGGCAGGTAGCGCTTTAAGCGCACCACTGCGCGTAAAGGCCACAACGAGCGGCTCGCGCGCATGCAAACTGGCAACTTCCTCAATCGGCGCGTGCACCTGTCCGTCAGCATCAATGATCGTACGCCGCTCGTCACCAAACTGCTTGATCAGCTGCTGCATCTCCTTCTTCAATAACGCAATCAGGGCCTTGCGATCAGCCAGGAGACGCTCAAGTTCAGCGATACGCGCCTGCAATTCGTCGCGTTCTCTGGCATACTTGCCAGCATCCAGTCGCGTTACCTGAGCTAACGTCATAGAGGCAATCACATCGGATTGAATGGCTGTCAACGTGTAGCGCGCCTCAATTTCTTTGCGCGCAGCAGCTCGATCCTCCGCCTGCTGAAATATTTTGACAATCTGGTCCGCGTGCGCCGAGCCAACAATCAGTCCTTCAACGATGTGTAACCGCTCACGAGCCTTGCGCAACTCAAACTGCGAACGACGCGTCAATACGTCAACTTGATGTGCGTTCCAATAGTTGAGCAGTTCCAGCATACCAACCTGCTTCGGCTGGCGCGCAGCCTGCATTGACTCACCGAACAGGAAGACCACCTGAAACGATAACGAGACCTGCAAATCCGTCTCATGGAATAGTTGCGACAGTGTTTGCGCCGCGTCGGCATCCTTGCGCAGATCCAATACGATACGCGTGCCCTTCTCTGTGTCGCTTTCATCGCGCACGTCGGGCTGCAAGCCCTCCAGTTTGCGCGCATTAATGGCCTTGACCAGCGACGCCTTGACTCTATCACGACCAATGGGCGGAATCTGCGTCACCACCAACGAACGATTGCGCGGCGTCTCTTCCAGGCGCACCTCAGCACGCACAATGATGCGACCCTTACCAGTGGTAAAGTAGTCCTTAATGCCCTCGGTGCCAATGATACGACCACCCTGCGAGAAATCTGGTCCCGGAATATAGGCCATTAACTGCTCAACCGTCATGCTCGGACGATCCAGCAAGACAATACAGGCGCGCATAACTTCGCTCAGATTGTGCGGCGGAATATTCGTGGAGAGACCAACGGCAATGCCGCTCGAAGGGTTCACAATCGGCGGAATATGACCGGGCAGGTAGTCAGGCTCCAATACTTTCGGGTCCTGCTTGTATGACGGGTGCAAGGGCACGGTATCGCTCTCGATGTCCGCCATCATCGCCTCGGCCAGCGGCGAGAGACGCATCTCGGTGTAACGATACGCGGCGGGCGCATCACCATCCTCACTGCCCATATTGCCCTGGCCCTCGATCAGAGGATAGCGCATCGTAAAAGGCTGCGCCATGCGCACAGAAGCATCATAGACCGAAGAGTCCCCATGGGGATGATAGTTTCCCAGGATCAGCCCAACAACCTCAGCGCTTTTGACGGTCGGACGACTGGATAAATAACGGGCCGCGCGCATCCCCGCCAGGATACGCCGTTGCACCGGCTTCAAGCCATCCCGCGCATCGGGCAACGCCCGATCCGTGACCACTGAGAGACCATAGGTGGCAAAAGCCTGGGAGAGAATGACCGAAAAATCTTCCCGAATAATACCATTTTCTGCTGTGTTATCGGTTGTCGTCATAGCCATTATATTCTATACATCCAGTTCTTTAATCTTACGCGCGTGCTCCGCCAGGAATAAACGCCGCCGCTCCGCATTCTTGTCCTCCATCAGTTCCAGCACAAGCTTTGCCGCCAGAACGCCATCTTCCAACGTGACACGCTTGAGCACACGGCGCGCTGGATCAAAGGTCGTATCACGCAGTTCTTTGGGATTCATCTCGCCCAGACCTTTGAAACGCTTGAACTCCAGACCTTGCGCATCAGGATGCGATTCAAGGAATTGCAGACGCGCCTCGTCATCCAGCAACCAGGTGACTTTCCCCTTATACTTGACCGAGTAGAGTGGGGGACAGGCAATATAGACATAACCCCGCTCAATCAGGTCGCTGAACTCCTGGTGGAAAAGGGTGAGCAATAAACACTGGATATGCAAACCATCCACATCGGCATCGGTGGCGATAATGACGCGGTTAAACTTGAGGCGGCTGATATCAAAGGTATCCCGCGTACTGGTGCCAAGTACATTGATAATCGTCCGAATTTCTTCATTCTCAACAATACTCTTCAAATCAGCCTTGGCAACATTGAGCGGCTTGCCCTTCAGCTTTAAGACCGCCTGGAAATCTGAGAAACGTCCCTGACCAGCACTGCCACCAGCTGAGTCGCCTTCGACGATAAAGAGCTCTGAACGCGAGGCATCACTGGTATTGCAGCGCAAAAATTTCTTGGAGAGCGTGGTATCAATTAATTCACCATTTTTCTTCGTGCCCGCCCGCCCCAGTTCCTCTACCAGTTGAGCATCATTGCGCGCTTTTTGCATTACCTGGATCTTCTTGAGCCAGTCTTTGCCCACCGTGACATTGTTATCCAGCCAATCTTTCAAGCCCTCATCCACCACCGAACGCACGATGCCTTCGACCGAAGCATTGTTCAAGCGATCCTTCGTCTGTCCCTGGAATTGTGGATTGACCAGCTTCACAGAGATAACGGCATTCAAGCCTTGCTGAATAACTTCCGGTCGGAAGCCTTCTTTTTCGCGATTTTTGATAATATTCCACTTGAGCGCATAGTCGTTGATCACCTTGGTGAGCGCCGCCTTGAAGCCTGTTTCATGCACACCACCATCGCGTGTGCGCACCGCATTAGCATAGCTGTACAGAGAAATCTTATAACCCGTCGTTGGCTGCAACGCCACCTCCACGCGCACATCATCTTTCTCTTTGGAGATGCTCAGGACCTGCTTAAACAGCGGCGTATTCGTACTGAGCGCAAGGTCGCGCACATAATCAGGCAGACCATCGCGCGAATAAAAGACCCGGCTCACCTCTTCATTAGTCGCGTCATCCCAGGCATTCAGATGGAACGTCACACCACGGTTGAGATACGTGGATGCTTTCAGGCGGCTCTCTAGCGCCTCTAACGGGTAATAGACATCTGGATCAAAGACAGAGCTATCGTACAACCAGCGCAATTGTGTCCCATGCAATTTGCGATCACAAGGCGTAATCTGTTGCGGCATAGCAGTACCACGACTGAAGGTCTGTGTGAACTGCTGCCCATCCTTCCAGATCGTCAGCTCCAATTTTTCTGAAAGCGCGTTGATCACCGTTGAACCCACACCATGCAAACCACCAGCGGTCTTATAGGCACCCTCAGCAAACTTGCCGCCGGAATGAGGAACCGTCAGGATAACGGTGGCAGCAGGCAGATACTCACCTTGATACAACATAGGATCGAAAGGCATACCACGCCCCTCATCTCGTACCGTCACCCAACCATCGCGCTCAATCGTGACCCAGATCTGCTTCCCATAGCCGGCCACCGCCTCATCCACAGCATTATCAAGCGCCTCCCAGATGAGATGAACCAGGCCAGAGGTAGACGTAGAACCAATATACATGCCTGGACGATGGCGAATGGCGGCAATACCCTCAAGAACCTGGATATCGGCAGCAGAATACTCTGCCGTACTCTTTCTGCTTCTCGCCGCGGGTTTTCCTTCCAATGTATTCACTGTTTTTTCTGCTTCCGCTTTCTCACCTGCTCTCCTGGGAGCAAGAAATGAGAGCTGCTCTGGCACCGCATCCGGCTCATCGCGCATAGGAGGGAGTGCATTGGGGAAACGTGACATCTACCCTTATACCTCTCTTTAGATTGCTTTCGTTGTTTCTTCAGCATACAGCCTTCATTCTTGAAAGTCAAGACTCTATTCGACCAAAAGTTCTATTTTTCTCCAGGACAGAGTGCTATTCTCAGCACATAATCCCAAAACGGTGATGGTCATGTGCCCCATTGTATGGCTGAAGTGCACACATACTATAACGAGGCAGGATCAGCAATCATGATCTCTCTTGAGACTCGGAGCATGTATAGACTTGATTTAAATAGCGATATTCACAGGAAATCTATTTGCTTCCTATACTTTCGGTCTATCTGCACCATTTTCACAAGAGGGATTGTATTTTTTTCCCGTATCGATTATAATTATTCTAATTGTCATATACTCTCTCTTTGTTTGTGATTATTCCCAAGTAGGAAGGATGGCATCACGGCATGCCACGTCCATCTAAACATATTTCACCGGATACGCTGGGAGGCCGCATACGCGCCGCCCGCGAACATCTTCACCTCTCGCTGGCAGATGTTGCTGATGGTCATTATAGCACAAGCCTTCTTTCACAAATCGAACGCAATAGAATTGAACCATCACAAGAAAGCCTGCGCTTTTTGGCTGAGCGCCTTAACTTATCACTAGAGGACCTGGAAAGCCTCGTACAGCACTATCGTGAAACAGAAGTTGAAGCACACCAATATAAATCATACGATGATTTGCGTAGTATGGCAGCACAGTTACTCGCAAGTAAAGATATATTGCAAGCGATTACGCTTCTAAAGGATCTGCGTTTCCCTCAAGTCCCCTCTATGCAGCGCTGGCGCCTGGCGGCGCTACGCGGCCAATGCTATTTCGAGCAGCGCAAATTTCTCAAAGCGCAACAAGACTTCGTGTATGCAGTCAATGAACGACCAGGACTTGCTGGCATGCCCGTTCGAGCAAAAGCAGGAATTGCTGCTGCTCCACCTGCATCTTGCTGGCACCTACCGCGAACTGCAACAACTGGATGCAGCCCTGGAACACTATAAATTGACCTTGCAACTCACCAGTAGCGATACCTTGCTGGGCTACGTCGCGGAGGCGCATTGGGGCATTGCCTTGATTGCGTATGCACAGGCAAATAAGCTACCGAGCAATGCCAACACACAGGTCATATGCAAACATACGCAGCTACGCATAGCCTTAGAGCATGCTGAAAATGCACGTTTTCTCTACCGCTCCATCGGGGAACAACTGCGTGCCGCCGCCGTGACCTGCCAGATTGCACAGATAGAGCAAACATTGGGCAATGCAGAGAAAGTCCGCAGTTCGCTGGAAGAAATTCTCACCCACTGGCACACTATTTTTGCCGAACCTATCGCGACACAGCCGACAGAAAAACGCCGCCAGCAGGAAACAGCCAGCATCGTTTCGGCAGCCGCCTGTACGCTGGCGGCGATTGAGCTTGACGCGGGCAACAGTACCCAGGCCCTGATCTCAGTCGATCAAGCTCTGGAAGCCGGGAAACGCAGCTATAAGCTCAGACGCGCCGATGCCTACTTGATGCGTGGACGCATTCTGGAGACTATCGATCCCCGCGATCCAGATGCAGAAGAGTCTTTTCGCGCCGCAAACGACGAACTGGCGGATACCCACCGCATCGCTGCCCGCATCAGTGCTCACGTACGCTTTGGACGCTACCTGCTCAAAATAGGCAAGGCTGAGGAGGGTGAGCAAGAATTAGAACAGGCACGACTGCTCTCCGACCTGGTATCAGAAAGCAACAATACCTCAACTTCTGCTGAAGATATTCCTCTCACTGAGGTGTTGTAAACGTTTATAAGAGATGATATCAAATGTTGACAAAGAGATAGGTCTCTGCTAGCATTCTGGTAGGAAATTGAGTCAGTACGCCAAACAACAAGAGATTCGTTATCGAACCGCCTTCAACATTGTGCGAAACGCAAAAACGAGAAACTGGTGGAGCAATGATAGACGAAGGAAGATGAGGAGCTATGATGCGTCTGGTGGAAAAGCACCTCGTTCGCAAGGGTGATCCGCGTTTTGCCGTGATTGATCCGGCGGCTTTTGCGTCCAAGAACCTGTACAATCAGGCCAATTATCAGATCAGGCAGGCGTATATTCACGAGGGGAAGTATCTGCCATATGCGGAAATCATTCATCGCTTGAAGACGCATGCAGCGTATTGCGCGTTGCCTCGGAAGGTGAGCAACTCCATCTTGATTCAGCTTCACAAGAATTGGATCGGCTTTTTTGAAGGGATAAAGGCATACAAAGAAAACCCGTCTCCGTTCACTGGACCGCCACACATACCCGGCTACAAAGACAAAGAAAAAGGCCGCTTCCTGCTCATCTATGACAAGCAAGCGTTGGGCAAAAGAATCTTCAAGAGGACGGGCAAGCTTGTTCCATCGGGATTGCCGATAGAGATTACCACCAAGATTGCGTGGGAGGCCGTTGCGCAGGTAAGAATCGTCCCCCGGTCGGATGGCTATATGGTTGAGGTCGTCTATGAGCAAAAGGAACAGCAAGCAGAGGTTGACCCCAACCTTGTGGCGGCGGTAGATCTGGGAGTGAATGTGTTAGCGGCAGTCACCAGCAACAAGCCGGGCTTTGTCCCTCGATTGGTGAGTGGAAAACCGCTCAAAAGTCTCAACCAGTATTACAACAAGCGGCGCGCCCAGCATCAGCAACGCCTCTCTCATGAGAAGCGCTTTACCTCGCGCCAACTGGATCAGAGAACGACGAAGCGCAATCGCCGTGTAGATGCCTATCTACACACGGCCAGCCGTCGCACCATTGATCTGTTGGTAAGCGAAGGGATCGGAACGCTGGTGATCGGCAAGAATCCGCTCTGGAAACAGGAAGTGAACATGGGGCACAAAAACAATCAGCAGTTTGTGCAGATCCCGCATGCTCGTTTCATTGACCAGTTGACCTATAAAGCCAAATTGGTTGGGATCAAGGTCATCATCCAGGAAGAGAGTTATACCAGTAAAGCAAGCTTTCTGGACCTGGACCCGATCCCGACATATGCAGCCAATCGGAAAGATCAGCCCATCTTCTCAGGCAAGCGCATTGCCCGCAGTTGGTATCGGGCAAGCGATGGACACATCATCCATGCGGATATCAACGGGTCGTATAACATTTTACGCAAAAGTAGCTCCGACCCTTTGCAAGTAGGGCGAGGAGTAGTGGGTGCAGCAGTTCACCCCAGGCGGCTGGCCGTCTAAACGGATGACCGATAGGCATATTTGTCATCAATTTAAGATACTGTTATAGTATAGACAGCAAGTCCTCACCTACAAAGATAGCAGCAAGAGGGACCCAGCCATGATGGGAAAACCGATTACAGGCCAGTATGAATGCGTGCATAGCTCGGGCGTCGGACTCGATTACTTTACATCCCGTATCGACCGCATTACACTCCAGCCGAATGGCCGCTTCATTCTGACGATACAAAAGCAGAGCCGCGTGACGAATGCGGCTCAATCATTTATCAAAGGGCAACAGGTTACGGCAGCCGCACCAGATATGCGCCGCGAAGGGACCTATACATATCAGGGCACCTCTATAGCCTTTACCTTTGACGATGGAGGCCAGGACCAGGGAAGCCTGGCGGTCAATGGAGATGGACTACAGATCGGACCGAATCACTTTAACAAGGTATCCGATTCGACGGTTCTTCCACCTGCACGGCGCATGAAACAGGATATGGACGATATCGCCAAGGGACTCAAAATCGCCAGTACCATCGGAGGATTCGCGGTAAAGGCCGCCAAAACGCTGCAAGGCGGCATACAATCTGCTCAAGGGACAGGCAATCAGCCTGCAGCCGCACAGCCAGTGCCACCTGCGCAACCTCCAGTAGCGAGATCGGTGCCACCGGTACAGCCTGCAGCCAATGCAGTGCCAGCAACACCTGCGGCAGCCGCAGATAGACGTTTCTGCGATCAATGTGGCGCGAATATCCGTCCGGGGAAACGCTTCTGCAACAATTGTGGCGCGCACCTCGGATAAGATAAGTACGGACCGCTACTTTTTCTGCTCTTTCATCAAGAATTCATAAGCGGCAACGATGCGCTGCATCTGCCGCTGATCGCCCCCAAGATCAGGATGGTGGCGCTTGGCTAACGAACGATAGCGACGCTTAATCTGTTGCGGAGTCGCGTTCGCTGGCAACCCTAACACAGCCAGCGCCTGCTGACGCAGCAAGCGCGTACGCGCAGGATTAGCATTACTCTGCCAGAATGTGCGTACCCCTACACGCAGCATATCCCAGAGGAGAGAGGTAAATGATCGCGGTGGTCGTGAACTCATAAGCTTCTTTTTCTCGCGGCAGCAAATAGCCTTTCCTCATTATACTATACGCTATTCCTTCCCACGACGGCATACTCGCGTACACAAAAGCGCGGTTTTTTTTCTGCAAAGCTCCAGCATATTTTTCCTCTCACCCCACCTGGATCGGGTCAAGATCATCAATTTCATCTGGCAGCAGGCATTTCTTGACGCAACCTCGACTCATCTGTTACACTTTGACCCAACCAGAGAAAAATCGCAGCAGAGCGGTCAGCAGGGCTGCGTAAAGCGACGTTACCAATAATCGCGCTTGAACCAATTTCCCATAAGGGGTCATGTACATGCAAAGTGAGTATCCTTCATCCTCGGACAGCCATGAAAACGCACGGCTCCTCAAAGCTTTGCGCGAAAGCGAACTCTTACGAGAGCTGTCAGAGCTATTGGCCTCCTCGCTCAACCCTACCCGTATTTTACAAGTATTAGTACGCCGTACGACCGAGGTGTGCGATGTCGAACGCTGCGCAGTCTGGTTGCTCGATGACACGCACTCGCGCCTGATCCCCTCGGCCTATCATTTCTCCACCCTACACGCCAAAGACAAAATGATCCAGATAGCCGACCGCATGTGGCATCAAAGCGTCTTGCCTTTCAATGACCCTATTTTTCATCACCTGCTGCAAAGCAATGGCCTACTAGCCCTGGAGGACCTGAGCGCCACCCAAAGTATGGGTGCCATCGCAGAAAAGTTCTTTGTGCGCTCGGTCTTACTCATCGCGCTGGTACGTGAGGATAGACCGGTCGGGATGATGTCTCTCGACAACCCGGGCAAGTTCTCTCTCTTCACAGAGGAACAACAGCAATTGGCACGCGCCATCGGACAACAGGCCGCTGTGGCTATCGATAACGCCCACGCCTATCAGCAAGCGCAGCGAGAACGGAGACGCGCAGAACGCCTTATTGAGCGTGCCCAATCTACCTATCAGGTAGCCCTGGCAGTTAACTCTGGCGAGGATCTCCCACAGATACTGGACAGCGCCATACACCATCTCGTCCAGGGGCTGGATACGCACAGAGGAGCCGTCGCACTGCTCAATAAGGATCAGCTCACGCTCACAAATACCATCCCTGCCACACCAACTGATACAGCCAACCCTTCGGTGGCCATAACGACGCTCCAACAATGTCAGACCATAGCGAAAAGAGGCACACCACTCTTTGTAATGCAAGAACAATTCGCCAATGACGAGCAACAATGGTTTCGGCAACTGAGCATGGAAAATGTGCTGATCATTCCTCTGATGATCGGCGGCAAGCATAAACAGGAGCGCAACACAGGCAGAAAAGCGACCGCGCACCTCAACCGCAACGTGGGTTTTATCTTTGTGAGCTACACGAAGAAACAGTCCTGGCCGAAACAGGGACAGTATGCCTTTGCACAGGATATCGCCGCGCAGTGCGCACTGGCAATTGAGAAAGAACAAATTCTGCAAAGGGCACACCAGGCCGTCGCCCTGGCAAATGAACGCGCCAATACGCTGGATGCCGTTTTCAATGCCATGACCGAGGGTATTATCGTGCTCGACATGCAAGGAAAAGTCATCATCAGCAACGATATCGCACCACACTTTATAGATTTGACGCGCAACGCTAAAAAACAGCTAGAAACGTACCTACAAAACAATCCAGCCTATACCATGTATGGACAACCTATCCCCAAAGAAGATTTCCCCTTGATGCGCGCACTGCATGGCGAGTATACACGCGGCGAGCGCTTCATGACCCGGCAAAACGATGGCGAGGAGCATGCTATCGAGGTCAACATCGTACCCTTGCTCAATGACGAAGCGTGGCAAATTGGTATCGTCAGTGCTTTTCGCGACATCACTGAATCCGTGCGCGTCGAACGGCGCATCCGGCTCGCACTTGATACGATGCTGCACGCGGCGCAAGCTGTATCGGGCATCACCGACGTCAAAGAGATTCTGGAGCGCATGCTGGCTATGACCCTGACAGCGCTTAATAGCGAGCGCGGAGCAGTACAATTATATGCTCAGGGCACGCAAACGTTCACTCCGCTGCTATCCATCGGCATACCTCTCGAAGAGGAGGCAGCCTGGCAAGCAGAACAAAGGCGCTGGCTTATCCCCGAAGATAAGCGCTATAACGGCATTCACGACCAGTTGATGCATGGTCATGTCACATTGATAAGTTCGGAAATCCAGTTAGAGCCAAGAGATATGTATTATCGTACCATGATCCTCAGCGCTCCTATTATGCATAACAAGCGTTTATTAGGCGTCATGATGATTGATCGCTCTTCTTCCTACCGCAAAAAGAGCGATCAGGAGCAGTTGTCAGTCGGCACACAACCCCTCACGGCGCTCGAATTTAGTCCCTGGGATATGGCCGTCGTTGAAGGCATCGCCCAATTCGCCGGACTCGCCATCGAACAAGCACGCTGGCAGCAGGAAGCCGAAATTGCACGCACCAATGAAGCAACCATGCGAGAATCGAACGAACTCAAAGACGAGGTCCTGGCGATCACCGCCCACGAATTCCGCACCCCCCTGACCGTTATTCTGGCACATAGTCAGATGATGGCTCGCCTGCTACGCAAAGCTGGCGATGTTGCACCCGAACTCAAAGAGCGTCTCCAGGAAAGCATCAGCTTCATTGAAGAGCAAACTCGGCAATTGACCAATATTGTTAATACCTTCCTGGAAGTTACCAGGCTCAATAGAGGACAGGTCTCGCTGATTCAGGAAGAAATAAACCTGGAAGCGATGGTCAAAGAAGTCGTCGCGTACCATGGAGCCACCTCGACGATACACCAGATCAGCTACCAGATTACGCCACAGGCTCATCCCTACTTACTTGAAGGCGATAAAGCGCGCATCTTACAGATCTTTGGCAACCTCCTGCAAAATGCGCTCAAATATAGCCCGCTGGGTGGCCCAATCACGATCTCGCTCACACAATGCACAAATAGCGCAGGCAAGAAAGTCATCGAGGTCCGCGTTACCGATAAAGGCATTGGTGTCCCCAAAGACGCACAGGCATACCTTTTTGAACGCTTCTATCGCGCCCCTAATATCCAGAGAAGTCAGACCAGGGGCGTTGGCCTGGGTCTGTACGTGGTCGCAGAATTCGTGCGCCTGCACGGTGGTAGCATTCGTATGGAAAGCAGTGGCATTGAAGGCGAAGGGAGCTGCTTTATCTTTACTTTACCATTGTTTGTGCCTTATGCTGAACATGGTACATGAGAGTTCCGCGCAGCCTTTGTAAATTACATTTGCAGCATATCGATCATGCAAGCTCGGGAAAGAAACTTGAAAGGGGATATACTTTTGAATCATACATGTCCGATGAGGATAGGATCACTGACAAACTACACGAGAAAGAACGTTGTATATCTATGAGAGAGCTGAAAAACTGGTTATTGGCACTGGCACAAGCAGTATTAGAACAAGAAGGCACTCAGGATGCGTCACATGATTACGACCACATTCTACGCGTCATAGCCCTGGCAGAGACGATCCAGGCCCAGGAGGGTGGTGACTTGCCGGTCATATGGGCTGCGGTTACCTTCCATGATATCGGACAGGAACGCGAACGCCTGCATGGCGGAGATCACGCGCTGATTGGTGCTGAGATGGCCCATGATCTGCTCTATGGCACACAGTTCCCACAGGCATCCATTCCGGCAGTCCAACAGGCAATCCGCGAACATCGCATGACAGGTGGCACGCTACCAGGCACAGGCGAAGGGCGAATCCTCTACGATGCGGACAAAATCGATTGCCTGGGAGCCATTGGCATCGCGCGCCTCTACTGTATCACGGGTCGCTATAATCAAAAAATCTATACACCTGTCCCGGCAGATATCGTTGAGCCGGTGGACCCCCTCGTCGTGCGCACACTACGCCGTCGCCCCGACTATTCTCCGAGCATCGAGTTTCAACTCCTCTTTGACAATCTACCCACACGTATGGCGACAGTCACAGGCAAAGCACTGGCGCAGGAGCGTTACGACTATATGAATGCCTTCTTTCGGCGGCTACAGCAAGAGGTCAACGGCGAACTCTAAGTACAGTGCTAGGACGCGGCAAAAATGATGTAGTTGAAGGATGTCTTCATAGTCGTCGGTGCCGTCAAGTGCAGCGTAAAACCCAGATGCACGTGGAGCGATACGTATTGCACGACAACTGGACCTGGATTTGAGGTGAGCATAACCAGCACGACGCTCGACGACGTAATCGCAGGATTCTCGATAGTGACATCAGATTGTCCACGCTCAATAGCAGCCGAACCCGCCAGTACTTCACGCGCGGCAGCATGACTCCCGCCATTGAAGATTTCGACAGCGGGTAAATGGGTACTTGTGTTCCCTTCCTGAATACGAGTAAGCTGCATAACAGGCATTGGCATACTCGTAACATCTACCTCTTCACACGCGCTACCCACTGTGGGAAGATGGGTACTTGTCATGCTGAGATCTCGCGTGACGCGCCGCGCAGCGGTCGTGGATGTCGGCAGATCCACAGCTTCAGCTATAGTCAGTGCAGGCAGCGTCTCAAGGCGGATTTTCACCGGCATTTTCGCAGTCGGACCGGTCGCACGCTGCCTCTGCGGTACAAGCTGTACGCTCCTCTCAGGCACAGCAACCGGGTAGCCCATAGCGGTCACATCTTTGTCCGTCAGTCTCTCCAGTGCAGGAGAGATAGAGGCCACATCAAACTGACTATCAGGCAAAGGTAGCTGTCCAGGAGGCAAATCGGCTACCTCCAGAGACTCAGAAACCGTCAACGATACGGGAAGATGGCGCGTATAATGCCGTAATGCGTCGGTATCATGCATAGTCATGCTAGATTTTGGCTCCTGTTTTGCACCAGCAGACACCCTACTACCATCATCCCCTGTGGACGAAACCATACGACCTGGCCGTAAAGCGGCTACCGGCCTGGATTGTAAACTCAATCGCGGAGGGAAAAGAGCACGTTCATGCGTCGTCTGCATACTACCAGTCAGTTCGCTGGACCTCTCTTGCAAGACAGGGTCTACTAGCGCTTCTTCCACCGATACAGAGAGACCAAGACGCTCTTGCGCTACACGTGAATGCCACTTTCCTCTACTTTGTTCCCCACACTCTTGACTTGAAACCATCACAACTTCCTCTTAAAAATGCAGCAGATAGATGATACATGATGACACATACAAAGGCAGTATAGCATAATCATTCTAAAATACTAGCACAATAGCACATTTGACTCATTTACATCAAACATTTTCGTTCCAATACAATAAGGGGTATACGCTAGGAAATTTAGCACGGAAACCACACTGCACTTGAAAGTCGGGCCAGAAATCGCTACAATAGGTCCTGTCCCTGCAACTATCTGTCAGGAATCTCGCTCCTCCTTCGGGAGACGTGAGAAAGATGCGCTGGCATCTTGTCTGCTTCGCAGACAAAAAAGGACAGAGGTTTTATTATATTCAAATCCGTGCACATATGGGCAGGGTAGTGTTATTTTGCCAACATAGAGGAAGGATTTTTCCCCACATGAAACTTAGCGGAACACACAAATTTAAAGCGCACAGTGAACAGGTCTTTCAGGCTATGCTCAATCCAGCGGTCTTGAAGGCGAGCATTCCAGGCTGTGATTCAGTCGAGTACACCAATGCTAGCCATATCTCCGCGTCAATCACCACAGCATTGCCCGGCTTGAAGGGACCCTATATTGTCGGTATCGATATCGCACGCCGCCAGGACCCCAGCAATCTTGAGCTGCAAGTGCAGCGCAAAGGGCGCGGTGGGTCGATCAACGCGGCCAGTCAGATCAACCTGGCGGATGAAGCGGATGGTGCATTGCTGACCTATAATGTCAACGCCGAGCTTGAAGGTCCGGTTGCCATCGCCAACAATCCAATAGGCGAGGGCTTTGTGAAGAATGCGCTCAATAGCTTCTTTAAAAACCTGGATAAATCCGTCGGCTAAACAGTATTTAGAACTGTAATATCAGATGCGCAGCATCCCCGATGGGACGCTGCGCACGCTCAGCTTTCTACACAGGTCTTATTCCCTTAAAGATATGCAAAGTCCCACCATAAGAAAATAGTAATACATTACCCCATTTTTTGTACTTTCCCTCTTTTCCCTGATAGTTTGAGTAAGTGGGGCAGGCTTTATTTCAGAAGAGCAGGTAATGCAGCACTCCTCATCTAAATATATGTATACAAATATAGTAGAAGATGCTAGAATAGAGCTACATAGTTTGCATGAAATATATTTGTGTAGTGTCTTTTTTGATTAGAAGGGAGGTTGTGCGTCTTCATCATATACACCCCTCTTTTAGGGCCAGTGAAAATGTGGGACGGAGTATATGCCTGAGGCATGAAAATAGTACGTGGAAAATTGTAGACCTGCCTATTCTGCTCAGCATAGCAGGCTCAGAAAAGGTGCTGACAGTTACCAGTATGGCAGCAAATGGATTTGTAGCAGACAGTAAGTCAGCAGGTAAGTACAGAAGAACAAGCGTAGCAGCGATGATCGCGTAGTGCAAACGAGATCTTTTTTTCTGATCGCAGTCAGAGCATAAGCAGGCGCGCCATGTCCCATCTAGAGCAGGTCAAAGTAGTCACCATTTTCTCATCTCGTACGACTAGAGATAATAATTTACTTAAAAAACTTAGAGATCATTTAATACCTCTACAGCAAAGTGATCCGTTTAAAATTCTTTCTGATAATGATATTGTTGCAGGGAGCAATGAAACACTTCTAACAGACACCAGCGATCTTGCAGATACCCTCGCTATTCCTAAAAAAAAGCGCGAGGACAAAAACCTCCGTCTCAAAGCGATTAGAGACTGGCTGCAAAAGCACGATGGATGGTTGTTAATCATCGATGATCTCGATGATTTTACGCTCCTGGACCAACTCGTGTCCGATAAATGGAATGGTCATATATTACTCACCACCCATCCTCAGGCAACCAGGACGATAACTCATTCTTACATCATCGAGCAGATGGCTCCAGATGACGGTGCGCTCTTTCTCCTCCGTCGTACTGGCATGATTGCAGAAACGTCCACACGAGATGAGGCTGATGCAAACGACTATAAGCAAGCCAAACGCCTGGTCAATACTCTGGGTGGCTTTCCCCTGGCGCTTGACCAGGCCGGTGCTTACATCGAGGAAACAGGGCGAGATCTCGCAGGGTATCTGGCTCTCTATCGCCAACATAGATCAATATTGCTGAATAGACGAGGCGGAAACAACCCTCCGTATCACAAAGAACCTGTGACAACAACGCTCCTGCTCGCCCTGGAAAAAGTGGCGCTCAAACAGCCAGAGACGGTAGTATTACTTTCACTCTGCGCTTTTTTGCAGCCAGATGCTATCCCCACAGAAATGCTCACGCAAGGCGCATCTGACCTGCCAGAGCCATTGCGTTCTGTCGTCACCGATGGCATACAATTTGACGAAGCGATAGGTGCACTCTTCAAATTTTCGCTCGTGCACCGCCAAAGCAACCCCAACACGTTGAGCATCCATCGCATAGTTCAAGCGGTCCTCCAGGATAAATGTACCGAGGACCAACAACGCCAATGGAAGTCCCATGTGGTACAGTTGGTCAGCAACGCCTTTCCAGAAGTTGATTTCAGCTCATGGCAGATCTGCTCGGATTATTTTTCGCAGGCACAGCTCTGCGCAGACTATATCGAAGAACTGGATCTGAAATCCGCTGCTGCTGCACAACTATTGTATCGACTGGGAAGATACTGCTATGATCGTGCACTCTACGCAGAAGCAGAGAAATTCCTCAAACGCGCTTTAAGCATCTACGAGCAGAATTTAGGTTCACAGCATCTTGATATCATACCTGGCCTGGATGCCCTGGCACTCGTTTATTCTGAGCAAGGCCGCTACCAGCTCGCTGAACCGCTGTACCTCCGTGCACTTGCCATCGGTGAGCTTCTCTATGGGCCTGACCACCCTGATACGGCCACGATGATCAATAATCTCGCTCTTCACTATCAGGAGCTGGGAAAATACGCTCTTGCAGAGCCATTGTATCAGCGTGCACTCTCTATTCGCCAAAACACCTTACCAATGGATGATCCTGACATCGCTCAAAGTCTCAACAACCTGGCGACACTTTATCAATGTCAGGGAGATTATCAAAATGCGGTGCTGCTCCTGCAACATGCATTAGACATTTGCGAACAGACATTAGGACAGGAGCATCCTGACACAGCCCAAAGTCTTAATAATCTGGCAGCCCTGTATGGTATGCAAAAAAAATACGCTCTTGCAGAGCCGTTATATCAACGTGCACTCTCCATCTATGAGCAGACACTAGGCCCTGAGCACCCCGACACAGCTTTAACACTGAACAACATTGCACTCCTCTATGACGAGCAGGAGCAGTACCAATTATAATACATTGTATGTAACAAAAAACGAATATTGTGCTCAAACGATAGCACAATTTATACTCATTGTCAAACATACGACTTTTGCGACCTATATCCTTACTGTGCAGCCCTATCCTAGAAAAGCTCTATACCACCCTTCTCAAATGCATAAACAATTTAGGATAATAGAAATGTGATGCATCTAAAAATGATGATAGAAATTATTATACGTTGAGCAAGCTTCGCCGCAAAATGAGTAGTACCTATTGCCCAGCGGCAGAGACGAGATGTCAGAGTACGCTATGAGCTTTCTTTTTTAATAGGTCAAAACAGGCATCTCATGGGCATACGCGAGCACCTTCTGTGCAGGCTTTAAAAACTGACCGCGATGTTTCGCCAGCGTATCATTAAGTTTTGTGATAAGATTTGCCAGATTTTCGGTAATCGGGATATTGACGCCATCAGCTAACCAGAGGAGCCAGGAGAGCTTGACTGTAGCAAGCGACGGTTCAAGAAGTGCCTGGAGTAAGATATCATCAGCCTCTGACGGTGTTGGAGTAATAACACGTCGTTGTGGTATGCCTTTGCCAATAGCTTCTAATCGCTCCATTGGTATTTCCAGGATATCAGCGAAATGCCCCCCGTATTGGTGGGGCCTTGCTGGTGGTAGCAGGTCTCTATCAACTATCGCCACTCAAGCACATTTGCCTGGCGAAATGTCGTACCCCTTTACAATTCATCCTGAGTTCCTGGCGTGATGGATATGGCGGAGCCTTCCGCATGGGGTTCGTTCACGGGGCTTACTGCCTCGGATGCTGCTGGTTCCTGTTTGTGATCCTCTTTCCTCTTGGTATTATGAATATTGTGGTGATGGCACTCATCTTTGCCGAGAAGTCGGCTCCTCTCGGTCGCCAGATCAGCCAGATCTCAGGAATAGTGCTGATCTTATATGGGGTGCTGGTAGTGCTGGTGCCTGCCGCACTTCCAACAGGCATGTAGAGAGCAGAGGGAAGGAGTCATCATTGTGGACGGCTTATCCCTCCTTTGTACCTTGCCCTTATACAGTAGGCTTGACGTTCGGGTTGAGACGGAAGAAGTTCGTAGGGTCGTACTTGTTCTTCAATGCAACCAACCGTTCATACTTTGTAGCCCCATAGATGCCCTGGACGCGCTCACTCTCCTCTTCTGCCAGGTAGTTCACATAAGCGGCTTCGACAGCAAAGGGTTGCATCATATCCCACAACTCGCGCGTCCACCTTATGTGCCTTTCTGACTCAGCCGCGTCTGTCCATCTTGAGATGATGAGAAAATTATAGTGATGGTCTCGTGGGCTGAAAGCAGTCTCATCCTGGCCGATGCGCTCCACTGCGCCTCCGAAATGCTCAACAACAAGCGCCGTCAGCGGTGAGAGAACGGTCGCGAAGTGGGCCACTAATGTATCAATCGCTTCGTCGCTGAGATCCCGCAGAAAGCTCGATTTCCAATAGTTCTGAAGCCCTGGTGGAAATGAGGCATCTAACAACATCTGCATCTCCTGGTAGGCGATAGGTGCGACCTGGTCTGCCACAGGTGGACCAAATGCTCGCAAGGGCCGCAGAACCTTTTCTCCAACCTCAATGGGTCCGTTGTAGCAGAGAATGATAGCAAGCACAGGCTCACCTTCAGGTGTGGTCAACAAGTTCGCATACGTCGTCAGTTCATCAGGAGCTGTGGCTGTGAAATCGCGATAGAACCGCAAGATTTCTCTGGCCTTTGCATAAGGGTGAATCAGCATCCCGCCCAGCACTGAAGAGACCGGATGGAGTCGGTACTCAAACGAAGTGGCAATCCCAAAGTTGGTTCCAGCACCGCGCATGCCCCAAAAGAGATCGGGATACGCGCTGGCGCTCGCTGTCAGAAACTGGCCATCGGCGGTGACGAGATCAACGGCAGTGAGGTTATCGCAGGAGAGACCGTATTTGCGCATGAGCCAACCCAGTCCACCACCAAGGGTTAATCCAGCGATGCCGGTCGAAGAGATGATCCCTCCTGTGGTTGCCAGGCCAAAGGTCTGCGTCTCATGATCAAATTCTCTCCAGGTAAGACCAGCTTCCGCCCTGGCGATACGCTGGATTGGATCGATACGACAGCCTTTCATCCTGGATAGATCCACGACCAGACCTCCGTCACATAAGGCCCTCCCTGCAATATTGTGACCACCGCTACGGACGGAGATAAGGAGATTATTGGTGCGAGCGAAATCCAGGGCACTGATGACGTCGGAAACTCCTGCACACCGAACGATAAGCGCCGGGTGCCGATCAACCATCGCATTATACACAGCGCGAGCGGCGTCATAATCCTGGTCGCCTGGCTGGATGAGGTCTCCCCGTAAACGGGCTCTCCAGGTCTCGATGGTCTGCTTTCCAGGGGCGATCACTACGTTACTCGCACCAGATGAGCTGTTCCGCTTTTTTTGTGACATAGAAGCGGTTCCTTTCTGAATGTGGGGCTTCCCTCCTCAATAGATACACTCAACTATAAATTCATCCATCACCATATAGCACTACTATTAAGCTGTGTTCACTTGATAGTAGTAATTTATAACAAAAATAAAAACGTAGGTCAATAGTATAATAATTGTAGCTACTCAGGTCTGCCGGCAGAGGAGATCGCGTCGGGACCATCCCTTGCGGTTGTCCACCGTGAGCCGCCGCAGGGGTCGCCAAGACCTTTTTTCTCAGCATCAACGCAGCGTTGCAAAAAAGGTCTTGGCTCGGCCCCTACGCGAGTTTCCGAGGTACCTGAGTAGTTCTAATAATTGAGGTGGGACCAGGGCATGTAAAAATAACCCATAGCCCTGTAAATTCCCTTCTCAGGCTGGCTCTGTAGCTATGAAAGGAAGCCAGGGTTAATTGATATGCATGCATCATCATCATCATCATCATACATATATAGCAGCTTTGGCTTAACGCAGTTTGTATCTAAACACTTGACTTCTTCAATACTTTGAGGTAAGTTTACACACATATAGGAACTAAAGTATTTTTTACTCTCCATATTTTATGGTGTAGATACCACCATTATAGATGAGACAAAGGACTGTTGAAGGAAAATATCTTTATGCATAGGGATAATGCACATAGGGCACAAGGTTCCTCAGGGGAAAACACTTATATCTTCGATCCTGAAAGCCCTCAGGAAATGGCTCGTTTGATCGAGCAGGAGCGTTTTGTGACGAAAGCGCAGGGCGGTACATTTGCGGGGCTACCAGATCTGCCAGCGGGAGGCACTGTGCTCGATCTGGCCTGCGGTCCGGGTGGCTGGGTGCTCAACGCCGCCTTCGAACATCCAGAGCTTGAGGTGGCTGGAGTAGATATTAGCCATGTCATGATCAACTATGCCAATGCCCGCGCACAGACGCAGCAGATCAGCAACGCCTCCTTTGGCATTATGGATATCACCCGACCACTCGACTTTGCCGACGCCTCTTTTGATCTCGTCAATGCTCGCCTACTGATTGGCGTGCTCAAACGAGACGCATGGTCGCCCTTTCTCACAGAATGTACGCGGATCTTACGACCAGGAGGCATGCTACGCCTGACCGAAGGGAACGACTCTGGCGAGAGCCTGAGCCCGGCCCTTGAGCATCTCAATACGCTGGGTATCCAGGCGCTCTGGCAAGCTGGCTATGGCTTTTCATCAACCGGACGTACCTTTGCCATGGCTCCAGCCCTGCCAGCATTGCTCAAACGCGCAGGCTACCATGATCTACACATTAGCGCACATGTCATTGAAGGTGCAGCGGATACCCAGGGATGGGCCGACTTCTATCACGACCATGAAGTTCTGCTTGCGCAAGCCAAACCGCTGCTCGTGAAACTGGGACTGATCACCTCCGAGCTTTTTGATAGCCTCTATCAGCAGGCACTCATCGAGATGCATGACCAGGACTTCTCAGCAATCGGACAACTTATCAGTGCCTGGGGCAAGAAACTGTAGCCAAGAGCATGAGTACATTTCATGCTCTTTTCAGGTCCAGCTCACTAGCAAGCTGCCGTCCTGCTGATACTGCCACGCATCGTGACTTACCTCGGTGCCGTTTACTACAACAGCCTCAATCTGCATTGCACCTGCCAACGGCAGCAAGCGTAATGCCAGGGTATGTTTTACCCCCAGGACCTCGATACGCACCTGACGTTCGACGAGGGCAGCCGAGATCGTCGTTATCCCATCGCTATCCCACAACGTGAACTCGCCTTGCTCCAGCAGATAGGCATCAAAAGTGACCTGCTCAAAGGGTGCGTCAGTGATGTATTGAGTAGGCTCGATGGTCGGAATGAGCGCATTGGCACGAACATACATCGGCAATATATCCAGCGCCGCCTGCACCTTAATAGAGCGTGGACCTGTGATGATTTCACGTGTCCAGAAGTCGATCCAGCGCCCCTCGGGGAGATAAATAGTACGCTCCCCACTACTATTGTAGATGGGTGCGATCAACAATTCCGCGCCAAACAGGTACTGCAAATCCAGTGTATAGGTGCTGGGATCATCTGGAAACTCGAGCACCATAGGCCGCAGTAGCGGTAGACTCGTCTCTGCCGCGATACACGTATAGGTATAGATATAGGGCAGCAAACGATAGCGCAGATTGGCATAGTCACGAAAAATCCGTAGCCCCTCTTCACCAAACTGCCAGGGTAGACGCCCTGAATTGCCATGCGCGCGCGTTAAGGGTGAAAGCAAACCAAACTGCGCCCAACGTATATATAGCTCTTGCGAGGGATGTCCTGTAAAACCACCGATATCATGACTCCAGAAGGCATGCCCACACATGCCCATACTCAGACCACCACGCAGGGTTGAGGCCAGAGCAGGAAAGGTGCAGTTCGCATCACCACTCCATTGCGCGGCATGGCGTTGTCCCCCAGCATAGGTCGAGCGGCCCCATACCAGCCCGCTATGCCCTGTTTCCTCAGCCGTTACTTGCGCGACCAGATCGTTGTAAAGCAACGCATAGAGGTTATGCAACTGTTCTCCGTTCATGCCGTTGTACGCGAACGAATCAATAGGTATGCCCTCACCAAAATCTGTCTTGAAAACATCGACGCCCATACGCAAGTGCGGGCGCAATAAATCTTTAAACCAGATCCCAGCAGCGGGATTAGTCACATCAAGGATACCTACCGGTGGATGAAATCCGCCCCAGATATCTATCACATAGCTCTCGCCCTGTGCATTCTTGAGGAAATATCCGTGCTGCGCTGCTTCGGTAAAACGTTCACTTTTGATGCCTATGTAAGGATTGATCCACAGACAAACCTTAAAGTTCATCTGCTTGAGCTGGGCGATCATGTCTGCCGGATCGGGAAACATCTCTTCGTCCCACAGCAGTTCTGACCAGCGTCCAAAGCGTTGCCAGTAGCAGTCCAGGTGCAAGATATCACAGGGAATGTTATATTCGCGTATCAGCTTTGCGCGCCGCAACACCTCGTCCGCGTTATCGCGCTGAAAGCCCGACGATATCCACGTCCCCAGCGACCATTTCGGCGGCAGGATGGGCAAGCTGACCAGTTCTGCATAGCTGGTGATGATGCTTTTGAGATCAGGGCCAGCCAGCACATAGTAATCGAGCGCGCTATCCTGGCTAATCAGGCTAAAGGCCGCCGTGTTGCTGGCAACCATATCGAAATCTACCGCCCTGGTACTATCGACAAATACGCCATATTTGCGCGTGCTCACAAAGAAAGGCACATTTTTATAAGCGCGTTCGCTAAATGCTCCCCCGCAGTCATAATTCCATATTTCGAGCCGCTGCCCTCGCTTATCGAAGTCGGTAAATTTCTCACCAAAGCCATAGAAATGCTCGTCAGGTTCGGCAGTGAAACTATCATGAAACGCTACGCGCTGCCCATGAGCCGTGCTGAAACCAAAGGGTAAGACGGTCAGCTTCATTTTTATGTTGGTGCGCTCGGTAGAGTTTTGTGAGAGAAGAACACGCCCATCCGCTCCATAGAACGCGATATGAAAGGGCTTCAGGTCAAGCTGCACACTGATAGCTGCCGTTTTCAGCGCAATCTTTCCTGGAGATTTTTCTAAGGTAATCGGTTCACCTGGTGGAAGATCGCGCGCTAATCTCACGCGAGCTGTATCACTCAGCTCATCTTCCAACAACACACGCACTACACCCTCAGCCACAATCGTCACAGAGATGGACAGCATTGCTCCACCCTGAGTAAGGCCTTTGAGCGTTATGCCCCGCTCATGTTCGGCTGTAACTTCGGCCTGGATGACAAAATCAGGACCGCCTGTGTCATCGGCCTGACGTACGGGAAGGTGTACACGCTCTGTGGGATAAATATTGTACGGTAGTAACGGGACACGATCAACCATGAGAATTTGCTCCTTAGTAAGTTGTTTCGGTAATTTGCCTCCAACAAAGCGCAGCGACCTCCCTCGACCTCTCTCATCATAATGGCCCACTTCGTTGTGAATGGAGTTCATCAGCCCTGGCACTGCGAGCAAGATATTCCAGGTAGACATCAGCGCTCTTGACAACCCGATGTCCATCGGGTACACTTTTGAGAGCGATCCCAAAACCTATTATACACGATGCTCAACGGAAAAGTAAACGTTTGAGCAAAAAGAGTATTAAATTCTTTCACGAGCGGAAGGGCCATAATGTCTCAGTTCACTATCGAAGATATTGCCGAACTGGCTGGTGTATCCCGTTCAACCGTTTCCCGTGTACTCAATAATCACCCGAGCGTACGGGCTACAGTGCGTGATCATGTCTTGCGCATTATTAATGAGCGTGGCTATGCGCCCCAGGCAGCAGCGCGCAACCTTGTCAATCGACGTACCAACGTCATTGGCGTGCTGTTCCCACGCAGCACACATTACCTGCTGACCAATCCAATCTTCGCCTCCATCGGTCAGGGCATCGGCCAGGTATGCAACCAGCAAGGATACACCGCGATGCTCTCATTAGGGTCGCGAGATCAAGACCATGAAGAGAAAACGCTCTTCACCATGCTGCGCAGCCGCTATTTTGATGGTGTTGTGCTCCTGAGTAGTGAGACGAACGATCCCTTACCACACATGCTGAAAGAAGCGCATATTCCTTATACGAGCATTGGATACAATCCCGAGCGGGACGACCTGGCTTATGTCGACGTTGATAATGTCGAAGGTGCGTATAAAGCTGTCACACACCTGATCTCACTGGGCCATCAGCGCATCGCCATGATCAAAGGTCCAAGCTGGGAAGTTTGTTCTGCGGCACGCTACGAGGGCTATCAAAAAGCGTTGCACGAGGCCGGGCTACCACTTGATCCTGAGCTGGTAGAAGAGGGAGATTGGTCACATACCAGCGGCTACGAGGCCATGCAAAAGTTCCTAAAGCTCGACCAGCCACCGAGCGCGCTCTTTTCTTCTAACGATATGATGGCAGCCGGAGCATTCCACGCGATTTTTGAGCATGGTCTACGCATTCCGCAGGATGTTGCGGTAGTTGGTTTTGATGATCTCCCACAAACGAGTATTATCATCCCAGCACTCACCACCATCCGCCAGCCCAGTATCGAGATCGGCATGCGCGCAACAGCGCTTTTGATTGATCAATTGGAGGACAGAGCCAGTCAGCCCATGCATAGCATCTTCCCAACGACGCTGGTCATTCGCCAATCCTGTGGAGCTAGTAATGACGCACGTTCAACTTGAAAAGGTCGTCAAGGAGTACGACACAGCCGAGCAAGTGACGCTAACCGGATATAAGTATCCTCCAGCGTTAAATGCTGTGAGCCTGGATATCAAAGATGGCGAGACCATTAGCATCGTTGGCCCGTCGGGTTGTGGCAAGAGTACGCTGTTGAAGGTCGTTGCGGGCCTGGAATTTCCCCAACACGGACGCGTGCTCTACGACGATTTCGATATGACCCAGATCAAGCCCCAGGATCGCGGTGTCGGTATGGTCTTTCAGGACTACGCGCTCTACCCGACGATGAAGAGCAAAGGCAACCTGGCCTACTATTTCGAGATGCATGAACACTCCAAAGAAGAGATGGAGGCGCGCGTTCGCCACACGGCTGACCTCATGGGTGTCGACTTCGAGCTTTTATTAGGACGCTTGCCCGACACGCTCTCTGGCGGTGAGAAACAGCGCGTGGCGATTGCGCGCTGTATTGTACGCGATCCGGTTGTCTTTCTGATGGACGAGCCGATTGTGAACCTGGATGCCAAACGCCGTGAGAGCACGCGCATTGAGATCAAGAAGCTGCTGCGCAAATTCAAGATCACCACTATCTACGTGACGCACGACCAGCAGGAAGCGGTCTTTATGGGCGACCGCATTGTGGTGATGCGCCAGGGTAGCATCGAGCAGGTAGGAACCTTCGATGAACTCTACTACACACCGGCTAATCTATTTGTCGCGACCTTTATTGGCGCACCGCCGATGAATATTTTACCCGTTGAAGTTGTCGATCAGCACATCATACTGGGTGATTGGCAGTGGACATTACCCGCGATACTGGCTGAAACCATCCCATCCGGCAAGCTACGCATGGGCGTACGTCCAGAGGGTTGGCAGCTTGCCACGTCTGACGGCGTGCCGCTACCGATTACGCATATCGAGCGTATCCCAACTGAGCGCGCAGCCTTCATACATGGTGCTCTGCTCGCCACAAACATTGTGGCCGTGGCAGCGCTAGAGCAACCGGAGGTCAAAGCGCTAGCAATAACGCCTGATTGGGAACGCGTCTATTTCTTTGAGCAAGATGGCGAAGGCGTCGTATACACGCCAGGTGCTCCCGATTTCTTTTAACATTGACCCTCTCTGTCCATCGGAGTGGTTGCAAAGGGGCATTCACACAATGAATAGTTCAAACGTCATTAAAGCAGAACACCTGGTGAAGCGCTTTCACGAGAAGGTGGCGGTCAACGACATCTCCTTAACTATCGAGCCGGGAGAACTGCTGGTGCTCGTCGGCCCATCTGGCTGTGGCAAAACGACGACGCTGCGCTTATTGGCCGGTCTGGAGCCGATCAGTAGTGGCACCATCCAGTTCGGCGAACGCGTCGTCAATGAGATTCGACCCAGAGATCGCAATATCGCGCTGGTGTTTCAGGACTATGCTATTTTTCCGCATATGACGGTCTTTGAAAATATCGCCTATGGTCTGCGTTCACGCCATGTCTCACGCGCAATTATTAAGGAACGCGTCCCAAACGCCGCAAAGATGTTCCGCATAGACCATTTGCTCAAACGCAAACCGCGTCAACTGAGCGGGGGAGAACGGCAGCGCGTCGCGCTGGCGCGCGCCTTAGTACGAGATGCCGATCTGTATCTCTACGATGAGCCGCTGGCCAATCTTGACGCGCAGCTACGCCACCAGGCACGCGAGGATATTTTGCTCCTGCATCGCGATAAAGGGAAGCCGAGTGTCTATGTCACCCACGACCAGTCCGAAGCGATGGCGCTGGGAGATCGTATCGCAGTCATGCAGAATGGCCAGATACAGCAAATTGGCACCGGCACTGAATTGTATGAGCGACCACGTAGCCAGTTTGTGGCATTTTTCATCGGTACACCCAGTATCAATCTGTTCGAGGCTGAACTGAAGCATATAGAGGATAGCATTCACCTCGCCACCTCAGCCTTCACGATCCAACTGCCGCCAGAGAGGCACGCACAGGTACAGAACTACGTAGGCAAGCATGTCAATCTTGGCATACGGCCAGAAGATCTGCACTCACCCAGAACTGCTCCGTTCCCGGTCAGTGAGGATAACACTATTCATGGCCTCGTCAACGTCATCGAACCAACCGCAACAGGTTGCACCGTCTATCTCAGCACATTAGAGAGTGCATCGAAGGACTTCATCGCTACCTTCAAGGCGCGCCTGGGAGCCAATTACCTGGGCAAAGAGGTTCCGCTCGCCATCAATCAGCGCAAGATTCATCTCTTCGACACAGAAACCGGGCGGTCCTTATTCGGTGCCTAACAGGAACTATTGGGTACAGTGCAAATACGCGAAGGAAAATGCAAAGTTATGAGTGATCTCGAAGTACAAGGACTGGTCAAGCGCTTCGGCAACAATCTGGTCGTCGATAAGGTGAGTTTCCATGTAAATAATGGAGAGTTCTTTGTCCTGTTAGGTCCATCGGGAGGCGGTAAGACGACTACCTTGTGGATGATTTGTGGACTGGAGATACCCGATGATGGGCAGATCATTCTCAACGGCCAGGACATTACCAGACTCGCACCGCGCCAGCGCAATCTGGGCATGGTTTTTCAGGATTACGGACTTTATCCCACGATGGATGTCTACGGGAACATCGCTTACGGTCTGGAGACGCGCTATGTGCCGAAAAGCGCGATTCAGAAGCGTGTGCCACAGGCGGCTGAGATGCTCGGGCTGACAGCACTATTACGACGTTCTATTGTAGATCTGTCAGGTGGCGAGCAGCAACGCGTGGCCCTGGCGCGTATCCTGGCAAAGGACGCGGATGCCTTTCTCTATGACGAGCCACTCTCGAACCTGGACCCGAAGCTGCGTTATCAAGCTCGCCGCGATATCATCAAAGTCCACCGGACCAAGCAAAAACCAAGCGTCTATGTGACCCATGATCAGACCGAGGCTTTTGCTATCGCTGACCGCATAGCGGTGATTGCACAGGGACATCTCCAGCAAGTCGGCACACCTGATGAACTCTTAGCAGCACCAGCGAATCTCTTTATGGCGAACTTCGTAGGCACACCGCCGATGAATCTACTGACGGGCGATCTCACGCAGCAAGATACAGGCTATGTACTGCAAACTGACGGCATCGAGTTCGCGCTCCCCCGGAAATGGACATCTGTGTTAGAGCGCTATGAGCAACCAGGGCTTGTCCTGGGCATACGACCACCAACGATTGCCCCAGCATGGCAATTTGCGCACCTGGATTACGAGCCGCGTCCCATCCACGCCGAGGTTGTAGACATCGAAGCCCTGGTCGGTGAGATCATTGTGACGCTCAAGCTGAGTGACAATAACATGGCCGTAGCAATCTGGCCAGAGACAGAGACGCTCCCCAATACTGGCGATGAATTGCAAGTGAGCATCGATCCCGATACGCTGTGTTTGTTTGATCCTACCACTGAGCAGGCCATCAAGCCTATATAACATATAGGTGGGGGTCGCTATTTAGATGGTATACAAGCACATGTAAGGGCGCAAGACCGTACGGAGACATTCTCTTGAGCTCAAAAAGAGAGTTTGGAGCTTACAAAGATGTAGTGCTACCACAAGGTGACACATTCGACGAATAGAACCAGACACAATCAGTACAATGGGGAGCTTTCTTGGCGCTCCCCCAAATGGCACCAATCAGGAAACTGTCCCTCTCTCCCCTTTTAATTACTTCTTTTTTTTCCTATAATTCTTATTATGTCCGAAAAAGGTCGAGTTGAAAGCTTGAAGAAAATTGATATTCACGGTTCGCTCATTTTTTGTCAAATCCGCATGCGAAGACGCATCGATTGCAGAGTATTCGCCAATTTTGCTCAAACAAACTGGCTTGTGCGCCAGCTTCACAACGAACTAGCAAACAGAGAGTGGTATATATCACAAATACAAATCAATAAAAAGGAGTGCGTAATGCCAAGAGAGGTTAACAAATCGAATAATGAGTCTTCGAACGCTTCAAATTCCGGCGAACGCAGTACGCAGAATGAGGAGCAACTTCGTCGAAGTCTGTATCAGCCGAACGCAGGAGGTTCTTCACCTGTATCGTCGTATATGGATCTTTTAGGCACCCACGCAACCGATAATAAAGCAAGAATGAAAGAATTCACACGACGCGATATCCGTCACCAAATACAGGAGGATGGAGTAGAGCAAGTAAATATAAAGGTAGAAACTAGATTGAAAGCATTTGTGAAAGAACATCCAGAGCAAGCAGGGAAAGTGAACGAAGCGCTTAACAAAATTGGGTGGGAACATCATGCAAAACTAGACACGCTAAAACAAAAACCTGATGGGCAAGCTTATAAAGCATTTGCGCAGAGTCCTTATAGTCCTGATTATGAGAAGTCGGATGCCGTTCAACGATATGAAGAGGAAAAATTTAAACTAGACGTAGAATACACTTCACTCCGTCTTGACGCAATAGACGAAATAGACAGGGAAATGTAATAAATATAGAAAGCAGTAGAAATAGAAATAATAGAATATAACAGTGTCAAATTCTCATGAAGCGGTAATTGTTATCAAACAAAAGATCATCTGGAACTTAGAGAAAATATTTACTCTAAGAGTACAGCATGCTTTTGAGCAATCAAGTATGAATCACATGCGGTGAGATTTCTAGCTTTTTCGGCATATTTAGATCACGATTTTTGTCCTCCCGTTCTCTCCTTAGATAGTGTTTGGTTTCGGCTCGCTCCTGACAAAAAGTGTGCGTGTTCCAAACACTATCTTAGATGACATTTCCTCTTGCTAGAATACAGATAGTCAAACTGACAGCAGAAGACAGCTTGACTGCTAATGAGTTACCCTTGACAAGCTGATTTGCATCAGGTACACTCATGAGAGCGATCCCAAATACGATTAGACACAACGCTCAGTGAAAAAAAATGCATATCCAGGTGAAAAGAATGTCAAATTCTTTCACGAGCAAAGGGGCGACGATGCCACAACTCACCATCCAGGATAGCGCTCAACCTGCTGATGAAGGACGTTCAGCAATTTCTCGTAGGCTCAACGATTATCTGAGCGTACGATCTGCTGTCGGTGATCATGCTCAGCACACCAGCAATGTCCATGGCGATACGCATTCCGCAACACGTTATCTCATCCATCGGCGCACCACGATCATAGATAGGCTGTTTCCCTATGGTGCTTATCCCATAAACGATCTTTCCTTACCCTTCCTGCCAAAGGCGTCTCTGACGTCTCCATACATTGACGATGATGCAGGAAGAGACTATTTTGCATGCAGCACTGTTGATACCGTTGCGCATTTCCGCAACAAGTTTTCGGAAACTGCTTTAAGTACTGGTAAGTGTGCACCGTCTTTATCCAAGCAATTTCCAAAGGATTTATATACTAACGCATCATAGCACCTGCAAAGGGTGGAGATCCTTCTGTACCTCATACCCTGGTAAGTAGTGCCACACGTTATGCAGAAGGAGCATTGATACAAGAGCAAGGAGGTTCATCGTAGCACAAAGAAGTATTGCGCGCATACTTACCCATGGCATAATCTCTGGTTCCATCACTATTCGGGTTTTTCACACACAGTAAACCGTCCTTCATAGAAGATGTCGTTTGCTGTCAACCCCTTGTTGAGAGGAGAATACATCATGTCCGAGATACATACTCTGCTTGCCGAGGATTCGTCCACGCAGGAGAAATCTGCTTATTTCCCCGTCACGCGTCGTCAAATGTTGCGTACGATGGCAGCTAGTAGTGTTGTGCTGGTCGGTGGGGCTGCTCTGGCAGCCTGCGGCTCAGGCTCGAATTCCGCAACGGTCAAAGTCACCTTCTACACGAATGGCTGGCCACAAGATTCAATGCCAACCGCCGCTGAGGAGAAAGCTCAACCTTCCTTGAAAGCCTATGCGGCATCGTTGCAGCAATGGTTGAAGCAGAATCCCGGCGTCACCATCAAACATACCGAGTCCTCTATCTGGGACCCCCAAACATTAGTACCAGAGATCTCCGCCGGCACCGCTCCTACCTGGTATCAGGGGAACGTACTGGGGTCGTATATCGATCTTCCAACTCGCGAAGCCTTTGTGCGCGGACTGGCTGCGGATGTCACCTCGCTCGTGGCGCAATACAACATTACGCAACAGATCACGAGCTATGCTATGCCAACCTGGGAAGCCTGGAAGGTCAACGGCAAGTATTACGGTATGCCGGGTGGCTATGGCGTTGGCGATGGCATGTATTATCGCCGCGACCTGATTCAGCAGGCGGGCCTGCAAGAGCCTACACCTGACTGGACATGGACAGACTTCCGTAATCTCGCCAAAGCGCTGACCACGAGCAAAATGAAGGGCGCAGGATTGCAATCGTATGTCTATTCGCAGATGGTTTCTGCCAGCCAGCTCGCCACCGGTCCCGAGGCATATGGATATTTTGGCCTTATTCCTTCGCCGAATACTGCCTGGCATTGGCGCTATGACCTGAACGCATTCCTCAGCGCATATACCAGCAATACCAATCTCTGGCGCACGATGTTCTACGACGATAAGAGTGTTGTATCCTCTATTACGACTGGCGATACCGATGTTGTCCAGGCTTTCATCCGTCAAAATGTTGCGCTGGTCGCCAACAATACCGGTTTCCTGACCAACGCCCCGGACTCCACGACCAACGTCACACAGCTTGCCAGGACCTTGAATAAGCCACTTGATGATGTTGTTGGTTGGGTTTCACACCCGAAAGGTGAGAATGGCGCTTTCGGGGCGACACAACCGATTATGGCACTCGGCAGTATCGCACCTCAGTTCCAGCGTAATCCCCCCGAGCTGGATAAAGCTTTTGACTTCCTCGTGTACATGCTTATCGGGCAAGGAGCTACCGATCAGGCTATCGCCGCATACAAGCAAACGAAGAATCTGCAATACGTCTATAGTGCGGTGCCACCAATGGTCAAGAGCCAGGTCAGTTATGCTGGCGTTCCCGGAACCGCGCAAGATGCGTGGGGCACCCAGTTGACACAGGCCATGCAGGCAGCCGGGACGATCCCGCTTATCCCCCTGGTCGGTCAGTACATTCCACCTGAAACAAGCACAAATATCACCGGTAGCGCCTTTCAAGACGCCATCGATGGTCTGGGTTACTCGCAAAAAGCAGTTGCGCCATTGCTCTCGAATCTCCAAAATACCTCGAACCAGCAAGCGGCCTCTCTGTCTTCTAGCACCTCGTCAGCCGATTTCTTGAAGGCCGCAAAAGCTTACTACTCGGAACTCAATACGTTCTGGCAGAAGAACGCCCCTGCCTTCTACAGCAGCGATTTCCAGCCCTGGTACGAACAGACGATTCTGCCAGCATTAGGAGGGTAAACGAGAAGCAGGGTACGTGAGGACAATCTCTTGCAATCAATACTGCGCACGGGTAGGGACGTCAGCCCAGCTCACCCAGGGCGGTCGCCCAATACCGTTCAGAGAAGGAGAAACAGAAAACACGCAGCCCTGGTCACTGCGGAGAGAGATGCAGGACAGACAAGCGGTCGCCTGGTGAGCCAATGGACGGTTTTCTCACGAGCGTCGTGTCGCCGTACCATGCGCCCAGAAGATCCTAGAGGCCGCCTGCCATGCATGGCCGGAACAAGGGGTACGGACCCGGTTATGCTCTTTCACTTTTAAATCTGGTAGACAGTGAGCGTTTTTATACCAGATTCATTTGTTAAAACGCATCACCGCGTCCGCCGCTCCCCTGCTGGTACGCTGGCCCCTGCTGTGTCATGCTCGCACTCTGAATGGTATTGGGCGCACGCAAGGTGACGCCCCTACCCGTTCTAACCCAGGCATTCGTTGGAGTAGGTGTCCCTTATGGTTATCGACTTCGTTTATTTACGCAGTATTTCCTTTGCGATTGTCCTTCCTGAGCCGGATTATAGAGCGCGCGCTTTACACGCTTTACCAATAACGCCTATAATCTAGCAGCAGCGCGTCCGTGGACAAAGAGCACCGCTGACTATCGCGATACATCAGCGCTCTCTGGAGAGCAGTATCAAAACACTCACAGCGTCCACTACTCTGGCACTCTCTGTTTTGATTGTTGCAAAGGAAGTTAAACCATGTCGAGCCAAGTCAGAAACCCCTTGGGTTAGAAACCCAGGGGCTTGCGTGAGTAAGCCATTCTGACCAGACTTAGGCGAAAGCCTACGTTACGAGCGAAATTAGGTACGTTGGGGTGCATGCCAGCCTCAACCGCTACGGTACAGCATTAAACAGGCCATAGGGAAAAGCCAGTGTGTTGTACGTTAAACCGCCCAGTAACCTTGTCGAGGCACCCATTACCTGGGAAACCAGAGATCCGAAAGGATACGAATCAATGTCCAACGTTTTTGTAGTAGACACAAATAAAAAGGCGCTCAACCCGGTGCATCCTGGCAGAGCACGCATGTTGCTCTCATCAGGGAAGGCAGCGGTGTATAGGCGCTACCCATTCACACTCATCCTCAAGATTGAGGTGAGAGAACCTGTGCTAGAACCATTGCGCATCAAACTTGATCCTGGCTCTCGCACGACAGGGATAGCGATTGTCAATGATGCCTCTGGAGAGGTCGTGTTTGCGGCTGAGTTGACCCATCGAGGGCAAGCGATCAAGTCAGCACTTGATGATCGTCGTGCTCTGCGTCGCTCGCGCAGGCAGAGACACTCACGCTACAGAAAACCGCGCTTCAACAACCGTAAGAACAAGAGGAAGGGCTGGCTTCCACCTTCGCTAGAGAGCAGAATAGCCAATGTGATCACATGGGTAGGCAAGCTCTCACGGTACTGTCCCGTTGCAGTTATCAGTATGGAACTCGTGAAGTTCGACTTGCAGAAGCAAGAGAACCCGGAAATATCGGGCATCGAATATCAGCAAGGCACGCTCAACGGCTACGAGGTCAGGGAATACTTGCTGGAAAAGTGGAACCGGCAATGCGCCTATTGCAGCACCAAAGATGTGCCATTGCAAGTGGAGCATATCACACCCAGAGCAAAAGGTGGGACCAACAGAGTGAGCAACTTGTGTCTCGCCTGTGAGCCTTGCAATGTGCGTAAGGGGGCGCAAGACATCAAGGAGTTCTTGAAGGACAAACCTGATGGACTGAAACGCATCTTAGCACAAGCGAAGGCACCGCTCAAGGATGCAACAGCGGTGAATGCAACACGCTGGGCGTTGTTCCAACGATTGAAAGCGACGGGACTGCCTATCGAGTGCGGGTCCGGTGGGTTGACGAAGTTCAACCGAACGGTGAGAGTCCTGCAGAAGGCGCATTGGTTGGACGCTGCTTGCGTTGGCAAGAGTACCCCTGACGTGTTGAAGGCCAAAGGGATAGTGCCACTGCTCATCACCGCGAAAGGGCTGGGTAGTCGGCAGATGTGCAATGTCAACAAGTACGGCTTTCCTTGTTCCAAGCCCAAAGGAGCCAGGCGCGTCAAGGGTTTCCAGTCAGGTGATATGGTGCGTGCCATTGTTACCACAGGCAAGAAGCGAGGAACCTATGTCGGACGGATATTGGTACGCTCGACCGGATCGTTTGATATCACCACCAAACAGGGGAGAGTGCAAGGGATTAGCCATCGCTTTTGTGCACCTATCCACCGATGCGATGGTTACAGTTATCAGAAAGGAGCGGAGTATGGAACGAGACGCACTCCTGCGGGAGCCTTTCTTTCCTCCCCGGTTTAAAAACGTGGGGCTTCCAGAAAGGACGTTTTGTGACAGGAACAACAACCGGTGAGGCAGTGACCGGGAATCAGACAACTGCCAGTCCAATACTTCGTCGTCGCAACCGCATTGAGATCTGGCTCTTTATCATTCCAGCGGTGCTTTTTCAACTGGTGTGGGGCTGGTATCCCTTTATTGTGGCCTTCTACATCAGTCTTACTGATGCGCAGCCAATATTGCCCAGCACCTATACGGGTTTTGCCAGCTATAAGCGGGTTTTGGCAGATCCATTGGTCGCGCAGGCGTTCCGTGTGACATTTGTGTACGCCGGTCTGACGATTGCTTTGACTTTTGTGATTCCGATCATCATCGCCATCTTCCTGATGGAGATGCCGCCACGCGTGATGCGCTGGATGATGGTCTTGTGGTTCTTGCCCATCAGCACACTGACCAACACGATCCTGTGGAAATATGTCTATAATACGCAGTATGGTCTCTTCGAGTACATCGCCACGAGCATCTTGCATCTGCCAACGCAACAGTTCCTCAATGATCCAAACCAGGTGATTTTCTGGCTGGTCTTTCCCGGCCTCTTGCTCTTTGCACCCGGACTGATCTATATGGCAACATTACAGGGCATCCCCACTTCTTACTATGAAGCGGCTGAGGTCGAGGGTGCCAGCTTCTGGCGTAAAATCTGGACCATCTCCTTCCCACGTCTGCGTCCGGTCATCTCGGTCCTGCTGACCTTTGGCATTATCGCCTCCATGCAGGAGTTTAGCTGGCCGCAGTTTTTGACACAGGGTGAGCCTTTAGGCGCGAGTCGCACGATAGTGATGTATCTCTATGCATATATTCAAGCTGACAGTTATTCGAACGCCACCGCGCTTTCCATCGTCTTGTTTATCGTGCTAATGATCATCATCATTCTCTTTCGTGTGTTCTTTAAGGAAGACCCCGACGCCTGATCATATTGCCTTACATTCAGATGAGCGAAGCTACCTCCTCTCCGCCACATGAGCCGAAGGCTAGCGGCGGTAGCCGCGTTTCTGGCGGTCTCAGAGAAACGAGCGTTGCGTTTCTGAATGCATATGGGTATCAGCCTTAGCTAATAGATATCTGGAAGGAGTTTATATCATGGCATTATTTCCAAGCGTAGGGCGTAAGCAAGCAAGCGTACGGATCTCCTGGTGGTTGCTCGTCGCATTACTGTGCCTGGGCATTTTCTTGCATCTGCTGCCGTTCTATCTGATGATTTCAACCTCGTTTAAGGCTGGCATCGAGACGATGGCCGATCCTCCCACGCTCTGGCCACAGAGTTTTACCCTCGCGGCCTGGAAACTGATCTTACAAATAGTGGCTGATCCGCTGGGTAATACCTCCACTACTGAGTTAATGGATGAACCTTTTTACGTCTATATGCTCAATTCGCTGCTCCAGGTGTTTCTGATTTTGCTGCTCTCACTGCCCATCACAGCGCTGGCAGCCTATTCAAACAGCAAATTGCAACGTGGTCCAGTTGCGCGCTGGTCCTTTCTGTTTTTCATCGGTACCCTGATGGTCCCTACGGCGATCACGCTGCTGCCGACGCTGTTCTTAACGCTCAATTTCCCTTTTGCTCTGCCCAGTGGGTCGATCCCTAATCTTCCCGGCACATTCCAACCCATCCCCACCATCCGTATCTGGGATACGCCCTGGGCCGTCATCGTCCCTGCCGTCTTCAATGCCTTCAATTTTCTGCTCTTCAAAGGCTTTTTTGATACCATCCCGAACTCGATCATTCAGGCCGCACGCGTGGATGGCGGCTCGGAGTTCAATATCTTCCGCCGCATCGTTTTTCCGATGAGCATTCCGGTCTTTGCGGTGGCCGCGTGGACGCAGTTTAGCGCCGTCTGGGATAACTATTTGTGGCCCTCGCTGGCCTTCCAAAGCTCGGATAAACTGCCGACAGCGGTGGCAATTTATAATCTGATGTACCGCTTTAGCGCGTTAGGCACCACCGACGCCAGCCAGGCATTTGGGCAGTCAGAGGCGATGAAACAGGTCCTGGCGTCTGGACTTTCCTGGAACGGCTTGATGGTACTTGGCCTCTTACAGGAATTACCCATCTTCATTATGTTTCTTGTTTGTCGCGAGTATCTCTTGCGCGGTATTCGTCTGCGCGGCTTGAAGTAGGTCCTGACATACCACAGGTTCGCAGAGAGCATCAGGAGTGAATATGCTAAAATGTGTCGTTATGCGTTGCTAGTAACTGAGGAGCAAGAAGCATTATGCCTTTTTTTGAAGATATCGGGGCCGACGATGAAGTCTTAGACCGCCCCATCTGGGGAGTTTTTGCCCTGCTGAAAGATAACCTGGAGCGCTTGATTGCGGCTAATCTCGGTTGGTCGCTCCACTTGCTACCGGCTATTGTTGCGCTGGGCTTCCCTGCGCTACCGCTGGCCATACGCTTACTACTCATTAGCTACAGTTTTGTCGCGCTGGTCCCTGCAACAGGTATGCTCTTCAGGCTCATGGCGCATGTCTGTCAATATGAGCCACTCACGCTTGACATAGTCAAAGAGGATTTCCATGAACTCGTATTGCCAGGTTTTATCAGCCTCGCGCCGCTTTTCGGCCTGTTGGGAGTACTTTTCTGGACGACGCTGTTAGTCGCCACACTGCATATCCTGTTCCTCGATACATTGATACGCCTCGTTTTTTTGCTCTTGCTGGTCTGCTCCCTATACTGTGGAGCTTTGTTCGCAGAGTATCCGGGACGCTCAGCACTGTTTCTCTTACGGCGTTCTGCACGCCTGGTCTGGCGCTATCCCGGCCCGAGTGCGTTGACAGGCAGTGTTGCGTTGCTCGCCATGCTGCTTGGTGTGATCTCGGTTGGCGGCCTCTTCCTGATTGTGCCTGTGGTGGTGGCATTATTACAGACGCGCCGTTACTATGAGTTGCAGCAACGAGAACAGCGCAGACAGCACAGGCATGCAGTCCGGCACGGCACGTCGTCGTCTGCGCGGAAAGATATGACAGAGGTGGGTATATGAAGACGACACAGCATGCAGTAGTAGATGCGCCGCGCTCGCTCGCCCTGCTCTACCGAGGATTTGACACATTGGCTGCGCCGTTGGCGCTCACGCTTGGTCCGACGCAAGGCATTGTAGTGAACGAGCGTAACAGGCATGAGGTCGAGATTCTCACCGATGCATACACGATTGCGCGCCGTGTGATAGGTTTACCTGCACGCAGCGACAATCTGGGCGCGATGATGTTGCGCAAGATGGCGATAGAATTACATGATCACTTTGGCGATGGCGCAGCAACCGCCGCTGTTATGACAAGAGCGATGTTGCATGAAGGCCACAAGATGATCACGGCGGGGGCAAATCCAGTGCCGATGCTGCGCGGAGTCAGCCGTGCGGTCCAGGTTGTCGAGCGCGCGCTGGCGAAGCAGGCGCACCCTATTGCGGGTCAGGACAAATTGATCGCGCTAGCCAGCAGCGTCACAGGCGACCAGGCGCTTGGCGAGATTCTAGGCCAGATGTTCGATGTCATGGGCGAGCAGGCAACCGTAATTACGCAAGATATGGCGACGCCTCAACTCGACCATGAGTATATCAAGGGCGGCAAGTGGGATGGCTATATCCCCTCGCCCCTGCTGGTCCCTGAAGGTGACGCAGGATTGGTACTACACAATCCGCTGATCTTCCTCTTCGATGACGACCTCAAGACATTAGAGCAGGTACAACCGGCACTTGAACAGGCTATGTCTACGCCCGGAAAACCTCCGTTGCTGCTGCTGGCACGCGATATTGCCGATGCGGCCCTGGCGACGTTGATTACCAATCACATGCGCGGCGTGTTGACGGTTGGCATGCTGGTGCTTTCCAGCGGACGCACCCATATCCACGAAGATCTGAGCGACATCGCGGTACTGACTGGCGGACAGGTGCTCTCTGAAATCACCGGGAAGCTCCCGCAGCAGCTACAGCCCGAGGCTTTAGGTCGGGCAAAACACGTTGTGCTGACGCGCGCCAGCGTGGTCATTGCTGACGGTGCTGGTGATAAGCAGACCATCAAACAACGTATTGCCGAGGTGCGTGCTGAACTGAAGCATGTCTCGCATGCGCATGATAGTGAGTGGGATCGCTTACGCGTCCGTCTCGCCAGGCTGGCGGGGGGCATCGGCGTGCTCAAACTGGGAGCGTATACGGAACGAGAGCTGGCACTAAAAAAAGAGCAGGTGCAAAAAGCACTACGCGCACTGGAGGCAGCCTATGCAAGAGGCGTTCTTCCCGGTGGCGGGACAGCGTTGCTGGCCTGCATTCCCGCGCTCCGCGAGGCACGCGAGGGATGCCAGCATGAAAATGAAACCTATGGCGTCGCAGTGGTAGAAGCTGCACTCAAGGCTCCATTTCTGCAACTGGTACGTAATTCTGGCAAGATCCATCCGCCTCTAGCGCTGGCGGAGGTACAGCGTCTCGGCCCCGGCTATGGTTTTGACGTACGGCAAGGCGATTACGTCTGTATGGCAGAACGCAACATTCTCGATAGCCTGAGCGTGACGTGCGGAGTACTCAATGCAGCCACCAGCCTGGCGGCAATGATCATGACAACTGATACCATCGTATTTACCTCGTAATGGAATATCCTGGGAGGTTTTTTTGGAGACGACCACAAAACATGCATGGCAGCAGCTTCCACCCATAGTTTCTCCGTCACCAGTATTTGCTTTAGCAGCCGGACAGGGCGAGATATGGACAGGTGGCGTAGGAGGAATCGCCAGCTATCCTGCTACGGACACGTCAGCCGTATGGCAATCCAGAATTGCGCGGCTACCGCTTTCATCGGTTACGGCATTACTCTATCAAGATGGCCTGCTGCTGGCCGGTGGCATCGAAGGGATCGCTTGCTCCTGGGACGGTGGCATAAACTGGCAGAGCGCGCAACTGGAGGAGGGGATGGCCTCGATCACGGCCTTTGCCGCCTCGCCACAATTTAACACGGATCAGACTGTCGTAGCAGCAACGTTAGCTAATGGCATTCTGCGTTCCGCTGATGGTGGGCGTACCTGGTCAAATGCGACCTTTGGCCTGGAGAGCTTTGAGGTGAACACGCTGGCATGGGGTCCTGGATCAACGTTGCTGGCTGGCACCATTGATGGACTCTATCGTTCGCCCAACGCGGGACGGGCATGGCGTCGTCTCTCTATAGATGAGGAGGCTAGCGTAGAAGCAATCGCATTTCTGCCCGATGGTGCGTTCCTGGCTACGTTAGAGGCTGGCGGTCTACTGCGTTCCGACGCTGGAGGAGTACATTGGTACGTTGACAATAGCGTCGGACAGGATATCCACGCCATCTCATTGCTTGTCACGGCACAACAAACGCTGCTCATGAGCACGATTGAGCAGGGACTCTTGCGTTCAACCGATGGCGGTGCTAGCTGGCATCCAACTTATGCTCACATTGTACTCTCTCTTGCCGCAGAGCAGAACACACTCTATGCAGGCTCCGACAATGGTGTAAGCGTCAGCGACGACGATGGTCTTACCTGGCGTGAGCTTGGCTGCCCACCCATCCATGATCTGCGTCAACTCTTCCTTTATAAGCAACAGCCACTCGTAACAGGCGCATACGCGGGCATCATGTGCTACACGTCCGAGCAGACCTGGAGTAGCATAGCGGATCTGCCACAGCCATTGACAGCCGTGGCTATTTTGCCTGATGACACGCTCCTCCTATCCAGTCCCACGGGCCTGCTGCATGTAGCAGATGATGGAAAAACGCAACAGACGGTCATGCAAGGACAGACGGGACAGGTTGCGCGCATCACTGTACGCCAGGATGGTGCTACGTGGCGCATCTGGGCTGGCAGCGCCGATGGAACGCGCCTGCTACGCAGCGACGACAACGGTACTACCTGGCAAGCATTGCCTGCACCATTCGGAGTTTTACCACTGGCGGCCCTCCATGCAACAGCAGAACGGCTTATCGCAGCCACCTATGATCCCAGACAGTACCGTGTCTGCATCTGGAGTTCGACCGATAATGGTGAGACGTGGGAGCGCGCTATGGAAGCCGAAACAAAATGGCCCATCGTCGCCACGTACCAGCATTCCATGTCAGGTGGTTTTGCCATAGGCGATATGCTGTTCTTACAGCGCATAGGAGGTCAATGGAGTAGGAGCAATGTTGGCAGCGAGGCAGGCGCGGTACGCCGTATTATTAGCGCGCAACAACATGGTAAAACGGTGCTGCTCGCACTCACAACAACCGGCATTCAGCGCTCAGAGGACGAGGGAGCAACCTGGCAACACGACGATGAGGGTCTTCCTGTAGAACAGATTATGGATATTGCCACCACTGACACAACGCTCTCGATCCTACTTACTGCCGGGCGCGTCTGGCAATGTGCCTTATAAACTGCATGGTCTATGCTTAGCCCAAGTCTTTCTCAAGCAATTCCGCCAGCTTGCTGAGCGCCTCAGGCGCATCATCGCCGCTAACCTTGAGCACAACCTGATCACCTTGCCGCGCTCCCAGCGTCAGGATAGAGATGATGGACTTCCCATTGACCGTCTTATCGTTTTTCGCCAGCGTAATCTGGCTCTGAAATGCCTTCGCCTGCTGGACAAAAATCGCCGCCGGTCGCGCGTGCAATCCTGACTTACTGCCGAGTGAGACGGTGCGTTCCTGTACTGATGGCATCAGTTTGTGCTCCTTAAATATGCGTTCTCTTGAAAAAATACGGTAACTCTTCAGGTTGGCAAGGGATCGCGTAGGGACCATCCCTTGCGGTTGTCCTGCTTGGGTTCAAGACGGCACGGGCCGCCGCGTTCTTGTTCCGATGGGCAACGATGCTAACGCCTCTACTGCTACGCAGTCAGCCAATCGGATCAGCAGGGACGCAAAGACCTTTTTTGCCTGGTTCCACGCGCCAGCAGATCCACCACAAAAAAGGTCTTCGCTCGGCCCCTACGCGAGATCCAACGCTTCCTGAAAGGTTGCCTCACCTGAGTCGTTACTATTACACTTTCAGAACAAAGAGGATATCACGTCCAGCGCGTACCGTCCCACTGGCCCGATGTATGATTGTCCCGCTCCCCGAGGAAACAACCGGACTCAGTATTACCTTGCCCGCGCGTTCGATGGTCGCCCGGTCAAAGCGTACAATCGGCGTGGCCACCTGAACCTGTTGGCCCTCAGTGGCGATGTTCTCGAAGCCTTCGCCGTTGAGTTCGACTGTATCAAGCCCGATGTGTACGATCAACTCGACGCCCTCAGGCGTTGTGATACCAAACGCATGACCACCAGGAAACAGTTTTGCCAGATCGCCAGCCACAGGTGCTACAGCAAGCTGACCAGTGGGATCAATCGCTACACCATCACCCACCATTTTCTGCGCAAACACCTCATCGGGAACCTTTTCCAGCTCGACCACGGTACCATCGAGCGGCGCTAGAACGTGTATCTCTGCCATTATTCGTTTACCTTTTCACCGATCTTATTCGTCCACAGCGGTCGTCTCGGGACGCTTCAGGCTGCGCTGCATGCGTGTCGCAATACGGTCAGATTGCGTACCCAGCACGACCTGAACGATTTTTCCTCTTTTGATGACGCCTGCGGCTCCCAGTCCTTTGAGACGGGGCTCGTCGATCTGCTCTGGATCGTTGATAAAGAGGCGTAGCCGCGTGATACAACCTTCTACGCTCTGCACGTTTGCCTTCCCTCCCAGCGCCTCTAGCACTTGCTCGGCCAATACGTCGTCACGGTCCTGTGTCACAGTATCTTCCGCCGCATTTGTGCCCTCTGCTGTTGAGGTCTTGACCTTCTTCGGTCCGCGCTGGCTCTCAGGCAAAATCCAGTCCGCGCTCAGACCGGTTGAGGCTTCCCCACGACCAGGCGTTGCCAGATCGAAACGTACGATGCAGAAGCTGAAGATAAAGTAGTACAGAACACCATATACCACACCGACGACCAGCAGTAACAACGGATTGGTCGCACTCTTGAAGTTGAGGATGTAGTCGAAAAGACCGGCTGAGAAACTAAAGCCTATCTTGATATTGAGCAGCGTACAGACTGCCAGAGCTGAACCTGTCAATAGGGCATGCACGAGAAAGAGTCCAGGTGCCACGAAGAGAAAGGCAAACTCGACTGGCTCGGTGACGCCCGTCAGGAAGGAGGCCAGAGCCGCTGAAAGCAAGATACCAGCCGCGACTTTGGGGAAACGCGCGTGACGGATCATCGCCAGACATGCACCCGGTAAGCCAAACATCATGATCGGGAAAAAGCCCGCCATGAAGTTTCCAGCAGTAGGATCGCCAGCGAAATAGCGCGTCAGATCGCCATGCACGATGCCATGCGGTCCTTTATAAGAGCCAAGCTGGAACCATACATAGGTATTGAGCACGTGATGCAGGCCAACCGGAATCAGCAGTCGATTCAAGAAGCCATAAATGCCCGTACCAAGTGGTCCAAGTGAGACAATACCCACTCCCAGTGCATTGATCGCACTTTGAATAGGTATCCAGATGAGGCCAAATATTACGCCCAGGATCAGCGCCACTAAAGCTGTTATGATGGGGACAAAGCGCTTACCGCCAAAAAAAGCCAGGTAGTCGGGTAGCCGGATATCAAAGAAACGGCGGTACAGTCCCGCTGACACCAACCCTACCAGTATGCCCGACAGCACACCCATATTGTAGTCCCCTGTATCGGGGGCTCCATTCAGTTGTGGAATAAATGTATTGAAAACTGCGGTGAATACGAGAAAACCCACGATGGCTGCCAGCGCAGCAGCCCCCTCTCCTCCCGACAGACCGACCGCGATGCCGATAGCAAAGATCATTGGTAAGTTAGAAAAAATTGCGTTACCGGCATTCGCCATCCAGGTAATGTTCAACAGGTCTGGTTGACCCAGCCTCAAGAGGAGTGCCGCAGCGGGCAATACGGCGATAGGAAGCATCAGTGAGCGTCCTATACTTTGCAGAGCGCCGAGCACTCGGTCCCCAACGTTGGGGCTACGTGGCGTTGTAACTGAGGCAGGGGACGATGTATCAATAGAACTCATCGCAATGGCTCCTCTCCTACTAAGTGGAGTATGTTCGTCAATCGTTTTCCTTCACATGCTAAACTCGCCGATACTGTTTCCGCACTCGCTGTTATCCAGTTTTCATCCCAGAGACATGAAATAGGCACGATGATGGTCTGGGGATAACATGGATGACAAACAGGTCATGGCACGCAGCCATTTCTCCTTTCCGGTGTATGTTTTTTCCAGGGAGAAAGAGATCTTTTAGGGAGAAACACCTGTACATACTATATGTTACCAGTGGCCTATTTGTCAAGACATCTATACCAGTAATCCGCCTTCCTGCAGTGGCACCGTGTTACCGTGATTGAGCAGAAGAGAGCAAGCAGGCAAAGAACATTGCTTACTTGCTGGCCCTGTCTCATAGCAGACGTCAAATGGAGCAAAGCCGCTCGCTCGCTTTCTCTAGATATTGCCTGCACAGATCGAAAAACCCAGCGCTCACTATTGCTATCATGATATAGTTAATAGAGCCATGATAAAGAAACAAAGCAAGGAGGAGCATACGCAGATGGCATTCAATCTGACTAACCGGTCGTTTCTGAAACTAGATGACTTTACAGCAGAAGAGATCGGTTTCCTATTACATCTCTCCGCCGAATTGAAGGCGGCCAAATACGCCGGGACTGAGGTCCCGCGCCTCAAAGGCAAGCAGATTGCGCTTATTTTCGAGAAGGACTCTACACGCACACGCAGTGGCTTCGAGGTCGCAGCCTCAGATCAGGGAGCACATGTCACCTATATGGGACCCAGTGGTTCACATATCGGCTCTACTGAGACGATGAAAGATACAGCTCGTGTGCTCGGTCGTATGTATGATGGCATCGAGTTTCGCGGCTTCCGACAAGCCGATGCTGAAGAGCTGGCCCGTTATGCTGGTGTCCCCGTATGGAATGGTCTCACCAATGAGGCCCATCCAACACAGATCCTGGCCGATCTGCTCACCATGCAGGAGCATGTACATAAACCGCTCGATGCAATTTCCTTCTGCTTTCTCGGCGATATTGGCAACAATATGGGCAATTCCTTGATGATCGGTGCAGTCAAGATGGGCATGGATATACGTCTCGCGGGTCCTGCTGCGTGCTGGCCCAGACAGGAACGGGTAGACCAGTTACATGCCATCGCTCAAGAGAGCAAAGCTCGCATCACGCTCACGGAAGATGTAGCCGTAGCGGTTAGAGGATGTGACGTCCTCTATACCGACATCTGGGTCTCGATGGGTGACTCCCCCGACTTATGGGGTGAGCGTATCAAACAAATGCTCCCCTATCAGGTGAATAGCACGCTCATGAACATGACCCATAATCCCCATACTAGATTCATGCACTGTTTGCCCGCCCTGCATAATAAAGAAACGACATTGGGCAAACGACTCTATGAGCAATACGGTCTGGATGGTCTGGAGGCCACTGATGACGTATTTGAAGCGAAAGCTTCGATTGTCTTCGACCAGGCTGAGAATCGGCTGCATACAATCAAGGCGATCATGGTCGCCACCATCGGCGGCTGATATCCTGCCTATCGTTTGAACCAGGGTCACTCGCAGCGCTGCGAGTGACCGAAAAAACACACAATATCTATCGTAGATGCATCACGCGTCAAGGATGCGTCCACGAGGTCCACCCCGTGTCATACTGTAGCCCACTTTCCTGGTACGTGAATGCGTATTGCAGTACCTGCCCAGAACTCATACTCACCGTGTATTCCCAACGTGTTGTACTACTGTTATAGGTCATGTAGACATTCTGTTGAACGTTACTAGCGACGATGTAATGCACAATGACGTAGCCCGCTGTCCAGCTACAAGGCTCGAACCAGGGCAAGGCTGTAGTGGTGCTGGAGTCTACAACACCCGAGGTATAGGTGCCTGAGCAGGTCGTCGAGGTGGCAGTAGGCGTCGTGCCTGTCGAGCCACCCGACGTGTAGGCCCGCACATAGTCAACGAGCATGGGATCACCGGAGGCAGTGGAAGACGTCGGTGACGTACAGCCACAGATGGCATTCGGGAAAGCTCCGCCCATTGCGACATTGAGAATAATGAAGAACGAATGGTCTACTGCGTTGGCCCAGGTGGTGGCGTCCATGCCTGCATTGTTGGAGTAGACCTGCCAGAATTGTACGCCGTCCAGATACCAGCGGATCTCCTCTGGAGAGGTGCTCCGGTCGATCTCTACACGGTATGTATGAAATCCAGCCTGGCAGGTTGTTCCGGTGCAGGAGGTATTTCCCCCAAGACCGTTTGTCTCGTTACATGGACCACCTGGATCGGTGCCACAGTGCAGCGTACCGTACTCCGTATTGAGGCCGTTGATACCTTCCATGATATCGACCTCGCCAACACTAGGCCAGTTGGTATAGACACCACGGAATGCTGAGCCCAGCATCCAGAACGCGGGCCAGTATCCCAATGCTGAAGTACCGGTTACATTTGGCATCTGGATTGAAGCCTGAATCGCCAGTTCGCCACCGGCTGGAGCTGCAAAGCTAGTACTATGCGTCTCAATACGACCGGACGTCCAGCTGCCATTACTATCTATCGGCTTAATGGCTAGATGACCACTGCCATCGAGATAGACATTGCTCGTGCTACTCGTATTCGACTCGACTTCTGCTGTGCCCCAGTTCGCGGCCCCACCCGGATAACTCGTCCCGGTGTCATAGAGCCAATTGGTGCTGCTGGGAGCCGTCCCCGAGGTTCCGCTGAACTCATCACTCCAGGTCTCAGTCCAGGTGGCAGCTCTGGCCGTAGATGTCTTACTAAATAGCTCAAAACTCGTGACTGAAATAAGCAGCGCGCAAATGCTAAGCAAAGCTGCAACCTGCATAGATCTGCGCTTCCGTTGCTGTCGGGAACCGCTTGCCCGATCCCCTTGTGGGAACATCTGCATTGATTGCTCCTTCCTGATAGTTCGCGATAGTTCCTGAGATACCATATAGTTCACGATAGCTCGTGAGATACTACGCATCAAACGTTGACTCATTGTTCGGACCTCCCGTAGTGCCTGGCGCTGGTCATCCACCTCTCAACTTGAGCACCCTTCTTTGCTACACAATCGTATAGCTCAGGATGTACCGCACGCTTGAGAAAGGCAAAACCCCGTCTGCACTACGCCTGGGCAGGTTGTTCATTCCTCGTGCTTACACACCTCCTTTCCACTAGCTCTCACGGCAGGACACCTATAGCCCTACCTGCTTGAATACGCAGCTTTATGAATGCGGAAACCGACGAACGGTTCCGCAGGAAAAGTCATCGCCAAAATAGAACAACGGGACGGCATGACAACAGAATTTCATATGAACCACACAAAAGATCTCCGTTTATGCCTGTATTTTTTAAGGACAGGCGTCAAATTTGCCCTGGGCCAACCGCGAGCAAGCAGGGACACCACTGGATGTCCGTACGATCAAGCGGGTTGGTAACTGGATACGGATCGGGCCATCCGCATGGTTATCTTGCAAAGCTGATGCCTGGTGTACGTCTTCTTTCCGCTGTCCTTTCTCAGTCCGATAGCCGGCATCAATCATGGTTAAGAGCGTCTCGATAGCTTTGTGCCCCATCTCGGCAAATGGTTGTCGGATCGTGGTCAAAGCGGGTCGCATGTGGGCGGATAAATTGTTGTCATCGAAGCCAACAACGGCAATGTCTTCTGGCACACGTACACCCTGCTCTTCAGCAACAGCCAGGACGCCATAGGCCATTTGATCATTGGCCACAAAGATGGCTGTCGGCCAGCTATCTTTGTGACGTGAGAACAATTCCCTGGCGCATTGACGCCCACTAGCAGGTTCAAAACGACCTTGCAGGAGGAGCGTTGGATCGACTGCAATGTCGGCATCGCGTAGCGCCTGACAGTAACCTTTGTAGCGTTCAACGGCACAATAGTAGCTCTGAGGTCCGAGCATGTGCGCAATACGCCTGTGTCCCAGTTCGAGCAGATGCCTGGTGGCGGTATAGGCGCTGGCAAAGTTATCAATACCAACCCAGGGTATACTGGTAGGCTCTTCCTGGTCGTCGATCATCACCAGCGGCAACCCTTGTTGAGAACGTTCGATGAGGTGGCGCGAGAGTTCTCCCGGCACAATTGCTAACAAGCCCGAGACCATGCGCATGGCCAGGATACGGTCGAGCACATCGAAATGGTTGCGCTCAAAACCAATGCTATAGAGCACAATTTCATAGGATGTGTCTTCAATGTATTCGGCCACGCCATGCATTATCTCAGGCACAGCAGGCCAGGTGAGTGGAGGGGCCAGTACCCCGATCAAGCGCGTGCGGCCTCCGGCCAGGCCAGTAGCGGTGACATTGGGCACAAAGTGGTGTTCTTGCACCACACGCATGACGCGTTCACTGAGGGCAGGGGCAACGGATGGATTGCCATTCAGGACCCGCGAGACAGTGGCCTTCGAGACACCTGCCAGCCGAGCGATATCCAGAATGGTTAATTTTTCCTGCATAGCGTATCCCTGCTTCCTTGCACGAATGGGCGAAGAAATACGGTATCAGCACCACCCATCCCCAGAACGGTGAGCGGAACCGGTTTCTGATTAAAGAATAACGCAGAAACCGGTTCCTGTCAAGTGGCAAAAATATCAGGTGAGTTTTATAAGCACATAGCGTGCTCGTCTCAGAGATCCCGGCGTTGGAAGCGCCAAGCACCGATCATAGGCAGGACGAGACAATAAAGCACAGCCCAGATCAGCAGTCCCGGTGCGATAGGTTGTAGGGAGGTAAAGGGCGTGTTCAGGGCCTCCCGTCCCTGTTCTAGTTGGAAGAGCGCGGGTGGGATCAGGTAGAACGAGGCCCCATGCCAGAGGGCGTCGGTCGGAATGATCAAGCTGATGATTGTCGCGATATTCTGGGCCGTTTGACCTGGATTGGTAGAAATGAGTTGGACAAAGCTCGCCAGCGGTGCCCCGATAAACAAGACAATAGCGATAGCTCCGTTGACCAGCGTCGGTACGCAGGCACTACCCAGCGTCGTAATTGCCAGCAGCACGAGAGAACTTAGCTCAATCATCCCCAATGCCTGGAACGCCTGCTGCGGCCAATAGCCCGTACGCCAGTAGATCAGCCCTAGAAAAGTACAGAACAAGAGAGCAGTGTAGATACACACTATCAGTCCATAGCCCAACCACTTGCCAAAAATAATGTCGGCTCGGCGCAATGGCTTGGTAACGGTCATGGCAAAGGTGCCCGCCTCAATCTCACCAGAGGTCATACCAACCGTCAAGATGATGGTTAACGCACCACTGAGCAAGTACACCGCCCATATCGATAAAATGCTGATGGACACACTAAATTCTAGCAATCGGAGCTGTGGATCAGACTGAGCAGACGGACTGGCCGCTATCGATGTATAGGCAGAATTGAGCATGAGCGCAAAAACACCGAGCAGCAACGCATTCAATAGCAGCATGGCGAACAAGAGCCAGCGATGAAAAGCTTCCTGTAGAGTAAAGCGTGCGATGAGCAACGTTCCCATTCCCTATTCCTTCTCGCTAAAATAAATAGCAGCGTTATTTTTGTTGACTCAGAGCTTCGATAGTCGAGAAAAAGAGCCGTTCGAGCGAGCGACGCCGCAGTGCCATAGAGTATAGCCTGGCACCAGAGGTGTGTACAGCAGCGGCTATATCTGCCGCCTGCTCATCATCCTCAATCTCGGCGAAGAGAGCATGAGGATCGTCCTTATCGCGTTGAATAGTCATCGCGATCAATGCGAGTTGGCGCAGCAACTCGTCGCTCACAGCATCAACACGCAATTCCAACACACGTTGGTCGCCAAAAAGCTCGGGCGGAGTACCTACTTTTAGAATGCGCCCCTGATTGATAATTGCCACGCGGTCACACATGGCTTCCACATCAGCGAGTTGGTGTGAGTTGAGAAAGATGCTGGTCCCTGCGGACTTTAGCTGCTGCAAGAGTTCTCGCATATCACGCTGACCAACCGGATCGAGTCCCGAGACCAGTTCATCGAGAATGAGCAGGTCCGGCTGATTGAGCAGCGCCTGCGCCAGGCCAATACGTTGGAGCATGCCCTTGGAAAAGGTGCCCAATTTCTGCTGTTCGCGCCCGGTCAGTCCGACCATTTCCATGACCTCTCTGGAGCGTTGTGTCAGAGCATTCCCCTGTAGGCCATACAACCGACCATGGAATGCCAGGAAGTCCTGGGCTTTGAGCCAGCGATGAAACGTCGGGAATTCAGGTAAATAGCCCATGCGCCGCCGGGCATCTCTGTCACCGAGAGGCTGCCCCAGCACGCGTATCGTACCTGCGGTGGGCGCGACCAGCCCGGTCAGGATCTTCACGACGGTACTTTTGCCAGCCCCATTTGGCCCAAGAAAGCCGAATGCCTCGCCACGATATATGACGAAGCTGACATCATCGACTGCCACCAATCGCTGATAGACTTTTCGCAGACCCTGTATCTCTACGATGGGAACTTCCTTTCTGACGGCCTGACCGTAGGTGGAACTCTCTCCTGCCACGTTCTCTTGCTGAAGCTGAGGCGTATGAGATAAGGGAGACATTTGCACAGATCACCTTCCTCTAATAAAGCAACACTTGCGAGACATGTTGTGTATCACATCTCGCAAGGCTTTTTCGTTATGCCAGTGAATTGGCCGCCGCCAGTAGCTGACTGGCATTGACGGTGATACCGCCAAGGGCATAAATGATGCCGTTCTCTTGCCAGACCAGCATGTTACCTGCCGGGAACTGCTCGATATTCTCAACAGACTTCGTCTTACTACTACTCAACAGCAGCCCGGATGTATTGTGTACGGTGACAGACTGGGTTTGTATGCCAGCCGGCACCGGTAGCGGAATGGTCCCGTTATTGAGGTTGATCTGCTTGAGTTGGGCGACGAGTTGCGGCGGCAAGTTGGGCAGCGAGAGTATGAAATCACGCAGTTCCTGTAACGATGCACTGCCGGTAGCGCGTACAACCGGGCTGGGCAGTTCCACGATCAGGAATGGATTGCCCGTACGATATCCGTACTTGACCAGCACACCGGGCGTTGTCGTGACATCAAACGTTGCTCCGTTGAGGTTGGCCGGTATCTGCACATTGCCATGCCCATTCTTCACCAGATAGGCATGCATCTTCGCTGAACTGAAGGTGAATACGCCATGACCACCTCCAATAACGCTAAAAGCGGGGGTATTATCAATGCCCGCAGGCAGTTGACGCGGCAATGCCAGAGCAAATTTGACTGCATGCGCCGCCTGGGATTGGGTGAGATTGTTTTGTATACGAAAGCTCTGCGCTTGAAATTGTACGGTTCCTAAATCATCGATACTGGGCGCTGAGTACTGCGATAATGTGGCTACGTCCTGCTTCGTGATCGGGACGGGCTGGAATTGCTGGACGCGGAAGAGTGATAGGAATTGGCTTGCCAGCACGCTGGTACCCGGTAGCAGCAAGAGAGCGATCAGAACAGTCGCGACCGCCGCCGCGATCCAGGTCTTTGGCGAGCGATACCACTGCCGTGTAGGAGTCATTCGCGCTGGAAATACAGGTGTTACCATAATGTGCCCGTTTTTCTTCGCAACATAATCATCACTGCTTACTGACTCAGTCTGAGCATGAGCCGCTTCGTCTTCACTATGCAACGCTGGACTATGCATCTCTTCTCTCCTTGTTGTTTGCTCTGCCATCGTGAGCACGAGTTGCCTGGCCATAGCAACGTCGTCATCCGACACAATTGTATGATCTCCATGCTGATAAGCCGCATTGACTTCCAGAATCATCCCTTCCAGCGCATGATCCTGCTCAGCATCCTCCAACAGCGTGGCTAACGTCTCCACATCACCACTTTCCAGGGCGCGCATATAACGCTGCAACGCCCCAACACGCTGCTGCATATAGAGTTGCTCACGCATTACTCTCTCCTTCCTGTTGCTTGTACCAGGCTACACGCAACCGACTCAGCGCACGGTGCAGCCGCACACGCGCCGCCACCGCAGTAATACCCAGTTGCTCTGCCAGTACCTCGCGATCAAAATCGTATAAGAACGCCAGACGTAATATATGCTGATCCTCCGCTGACACCAGCGAAAGCATCATTAATGCCTGCTCATTGGCTTCAATAGCCTGTTCCGGTCCCGCTAAAGTGTTCGTTGCAACCAGGTCGAACAACTCCCCTTCGCTCAACGGCTCTTCCTCTGGCGACGAGAGATGCGCAATGGACATTTCGCGCCACGCACGCTTCGCGCGTTCAGTCTTCTTGCGCTTAATCACATTCGTGGCAATACCTAACAACCAGGCCATGGGCTGACCACTGGCGTTGAAACGCTCTGCATGATCCAGAGCTTCAACGACCACCTCTTGTAACACCTCAAGCGCAACAGTCTTTACCTCCTCACCCCTTGCCAGCCCCATGCGCTGCACATAGGAACGCAAAGTACCAAGGAACGGTGCCATATTCTCCGTCAGAAACACCATTAAGAGCTGTTTTGTGGAGGGGACAGCAGCGGTGAGCACCTGGTGGCTCCCATGCTGATCCTTATCAAGTTCCATCAAGACATCCTTTTATCTGCATTGAAATACCTCTTCTTCTATGCTTCCTACTACATATTCCATTCTAGGGGAGAATTTGTTACAGAAGCTACTGCTTTCTGCGTAGATGGAACCGTTACGCTCCCAGATTTTCTGTAACATGCAATCAGGGTTTTTCGCAAGTCACCCAGGGATAAAAAGGATAGACAGACGAGGACAGATGAACGATAAAGAGGTTAGAGAGCAGCGCCTACTCGAGTGGGTGAAAACTCATCCAGATACTGGAGGCCAATCCCCAGGCAATGCGCTCCTGAGGAGATGCTTGCGCTGCTCCCAGGAGATCCTCCGCTTTATGGAGACGGTAACGAATGGTGTTCACATGAACATCGAGTTTATCGGCAACGGCTTGTGCTGAGCCGAGCGTCTGAGCCAGCACGAAGGTGAGAGTGAGGTCGCTGCCTTTACTGCTATCATATTCCAACAGGGGCGCGAGCAATCTGGTCGCAAAGGCGCGCAGGTCTTCATCAAGCCTGGGATTGGCTAACAGGCTCTCCAACCCGGGAGCCTGGATATCGAGCAGGTAGTGGCCCTTGACATTGCGCCGAGCGTTCTGGGCCAGGGAGATGCTCTGCCTCAGCACCATTTTCAGGTCCTGCAGCGAGTGATAACGTGCCCCATACACTATCCAGAGCGGATGAGGCGCAAATTGGGTAAGCAGGGCATCTCGGAGCCTGGATGGCTGCTCCTCCGCGTAGGCACTCAGTAAAATGATACCGATATCATCTCCCAAAAAGAGCAGCGGGCATTTCACGTGATCCAGCACGATGGTTTCTGCCAGCATGCGCTGGCGTGTTGCTGACCTGGGGAGCAGCTTTTCGGAGGGCCAGGCAATCACCCAGAGCTGACCATTCTCTATGGGCAAGCCCAGACGGTAGCCGTCTTGACAGATCTGCGAGAGCGATTGTTTCTGCAATAGCGCCTGGAGCCATTGCTCCCGTTGGTGAGCCAGGTCATTTTGCGCCTGTTCCATTTGCCCGATGACCAGATTACAGCCCATGACCAGATCGATAAAGAAATCGGGCCACCCAGGAGGTGGCAGGGTAATGGTGCTGCGAAGATAGATCTGAGCTGGCAAAGGCATATCAGAAGCATTCAGTGAAATGACCTGCACCCCGTCCATGGACTGCTCGAAGGCGACTTGCAGGCGTTCAAGCTGTTCGCTGCGCACAGAAAGATAGGGACGCCCTTCGCCATCGGTCACGATCATGGTCCCTTTAATGAACTGACTAATCCATAACTCAAGATCCTCAAGACGTTGAGTACGCGCGATGAGTGCATACCAGGCCGCTCTCCGGTCGGAAACCGCTGGTAAGCCAGGCGAGAGGATGGAGAATGGACGAACAAGCGGGCGTAATGGCTCCAGCGAAGAGGTTGAGCGTTGCATAAGCAGGCGTTCAGCCAACGTAAAAGGCGTGACCGTTCTGCGCACGGCATAGAGGACTCCTACGACCTGCTCGCTCTGCTCGTGTTCCCTGCGGGAGCGAACAGGCAGGGCAACCACCGAACGGACGAGCTCACTATCCACAACCTCGGAGATACTAGGATCGCGATAGCGAGAGTTGAGGTAATCCTTGATGATCAGGCGAGGGATACTATGAGTAACGATGTGGCCCGCTATGCCATGTCCTTGCGCCAGCACAAACCCAAACCCGCTCCTTTTCGCTCCAACATGATCGCTGGTCTCAATCACATCTTGATAGACTCGTCCCCAGGCAGTCATCTCTGCTTTTCCAACGAGGCGCGTCAGGCTGAGGAACGCTAACAACGCATGGCTATCGCCTTGTGCCAATGCCTCGATCAACGCCTGATCAGACAGAGGGGAAACACTGGAAAAAAAGTGTTCCTCGACGCTTTCCACTTCAATCAGGGCTTCCAACGTCAGGCGCACCTCTGCCTGATCGTTGCCGACAAAGTCTGGCAGAGACGCGCTGGGCGTCCAGATGATCCATATACCGGCAGGAAAGTTGGCAGCCGGTTGCAGGCAGATAAGATGAGAGAAAGGCATATCCGAGAGCTTGTGCAAATCCTGTTGGAGAACACCGAGAGTAGCATCCAACGAATCTTGAAGACGAGCCTTGAGCCAGGGCCGTATTGTCTCGTGATGGGCTCCGGCATAGTAAATTTTCCAGGGGACGTTTCTGTTCTGGCAAGGCCAGATCAAGGCAGTTCCCAGCGCTGGAATACCAGCGAGAAGTTCTTGCAACGCACGCCCGATCAACTCGCTTCGTTGTTGTGGATAGAGTGCAGCAATTTGCAGTGAATGGAGAACATTCCCCTCAGGAATATGTCTCTGCTTTTCCATAAGTATGCCAGCCTCTGTGCTGTTGTAGAGAACACAAATCTCCTTGTAATTTAGCTCTGATTTATTCGCGGCACTATTATACTCTTTTTCCCCATCTCTTTACAATATCGGTAGCATGAGAGTACAGGGCTTTTCTGTCATTTCTTCTAATTTATGGCGCGTTTCTCTCATATAACTTGTCCATATTGGCTTGAGAGGCGCTTTCAGCAGATTGGCCTCTTGCATAAATTGACGTGACATCTTATTCGAAAAACCCTGAGCGTGCAATGTAAAGCGCTTGACAATGCCTCACTCAGGGTATATGCTATCAACATGACGTCAACGTAATATTTTCGGAGTGAGCGATGAATGACCGCATGCGCATAGGCGATTTGACCCAACGAGCGGAGGTAACTCCGCGCACCGTTCGCTATTACGAGAGCATTGGACTGCTCCCGCCAGGTGAGCGTGAAGGCCACGGTCAGCACTACTACACCGAGGAGACGCTTGCCCGCCTGCGGAAAATTGACCAGTTAAAGCAGCTTGGACTCAGCCTGGATGAAATACGCGACGTCATCGACCTCTATTTCATTGATCCGAGTGGCATACAACCGAAACAGAAAGTCCTCGCCATCTTACGCCAACATCTTGCTGAGACGGACCAGAAGATTGGTGCGCTCCAGCAATTTCGTGCTGATTTACAGACCCATATCGCACGCTTCGAGTGCTGGCTTGAGGAAAGAGAACAGCACGATGCTGATGTGTCATCGCGACATACGGAACACATCTAATGATTGCTGATTGTCAGGAATATAACTGACCATTGAGTAACTGGAGGCCCCTGTAAACATTGTGGTCGCCGTGCGTAATGTAAGGGGACCAAACTCACTGTGTCGCAGACGAAAGCGGAAAGATGGAGTAGGTCCACAACTGGGATAGGTCGCCTCAGCAACACGCTGAAATTGTGGGAACTCAAGCAGTTTCTTCCACAACGCTTTGTACTCAGGGAGGTATGTGAGAGTATGGGTGCTGTACAGGAAATCGCTGACCACGCGACGGGCAAGCAATTCCCAGTCGTAAAAGTGCTTTCGTCGCAGCGGATCGAAGAGCAGTGAGAGCAAATGCAATGGTTCAGTTTGTCTGGTCTCTTCTTGCAGTTCAAGCAGCGTGATGGCAGCCTCATTCCAGGCATGCAGGAACCAGAGTCTGTCCAGCGTATGAGCAGGATACAAACTATGCTGAATCAGCAGCCTCGCCAGATCCCCAACACCGTTCTGTATGCCGTCAATTGACTCATCTTCGATATATTGCTCTGTCAATGCTGTATAGGCGCCGTAGAAGCGTTGCTTGTCCGCACCTCTCAGTTCCAGTGCCCGAGCGATGTGCCGAGTCACCAGGGGAGAAGGATTGGTACGTTGTCCCATTTCCAGATGATACATATAGGTGCGCGACACCCGTGTTGCCTGGGCCAGTTGTCCCATGGATATCCCACGTTGCTCTCGGAAATGGGTCAGTAATTGTGCGAAATTGGATATATTTTGTTGCATCATATCTCTATCCTACCGAACCACCTTGCACTATTCTCCTCACCAGCAATGGCGACCTGAACGTCAAATATAGCCCAAATAGGTGAGAAGCTCGTCAAACAAAGAGCAGAAATCACTCCTGGGATACAGGGCTTATCGCCTTTACAGCCCCCAAAAGATCATCATTGCTCTGTGACATCTCCCCATACCTGAAAGGCAGGGGCTTCTCATCCTCACGGGTGAGAGGTTCCTGCTTCTTTGGGAGTTGCCCGACGAGCTTTCGCCCGCACAGGTCTTGCACTTCCTCCACAGGCCGCAACCGAGAGCCCCTCGGCCAGAATATTTCGACGAGCGTTGATATCCCTGTCGTGCCAGATGCCACAAGCAGGGCAGATCCACTCGCGGACGTCCAGGGGCAGATCTTCTACCACGTGCTTGCAGCCATGACAGGTTTTACTCGAAGGACACCACTGATCAATCTTGATCAGCGTTCGTCCGTACCACTGGCTTTTATACTCCAGTTGGCACACGAACTCGCCCCATCCCACATCACTGATCGACTTCGCCAAGCAGTGATTTTTGACCATATGCTTGACGGCCAGACTCTCCACGCAGATCACTTGGTTTTCGTGAACGATGCGGGTCGAGAGTTGGTGCTGGTAGTCACGACGACAGTCATTGATCCGAGCATGCACACGGGCCACTTTTAACCGGGCCTTGTCTCTGTTTTTGGAGCCCTTCTTTTTCCTGGCATGCCGACGTTGGGCCTTTGCCAGCTTTTTCTCATCCCTGGTAAAGAACTTCGGATTGCGCACCGCCCCCCATCGCTGGTGATCACCAGCGATTTCAAGCCCAGATCCAGGCCGACTATCTTGTTGATCACTGGCAATGCTTTGACCTCCTCTTCCACCAGGATCGAGACAAAATAGCGGTTGGCACAATCCTTCCTGATCGTGACTGAGCTGGCTTTGACCTCTTTGGGCAGATCTCGATGCCAATGGATATCCAAAGCGGTATCCATCTTGGCAAGGGTAAGCGTGTGTCCCTCCAGAGTGAAAGCATTGGAGGCATAGGTGGCCGATTGGCTATTCTGCTTGCACTTGAAATGGGGATACTCCGCGTGTCCAGCAAAGAAGTTTTTCAACGCTTGATCCAGATGGCGAAGCGCCTGCTGAAGAGGCACGCTGGAGACATCAGCCAGCCAGGGATACTGTTTCTTGAGATCAGGCAACAGGGCGGAAAGATCGTTATAGGAAAGCTTCTCGCCACGTTCTTTGTAGGCAGTCGAGCGGGTAGACAATCCAAATTTGTAGGTGAAGCGGCAGCATCCAAACGTTTGCGCAAGAAGACGCTTCTGCTCGTCGGTCGGATAGAACCGATATTTGAATGCTCGCTTCGTCATATTTTATCCTTTCCTTTGCGTATTCCCGGATAAAAATGTTGTACTACAAAATGGGCGTAAAGTCAATAGGAAAGATGATTTACGCCACCTCAAAAGATGAGATTACCCAACCCATCGCGCCACCAAAAAGAACGCCCTTGTATCTCCCTGTCTAAAAGACAGGGGTTTTACGGACGGACCAGATAACTCCTATTGTAAATAGAGAGCAGCATAGTATACAATGTTGCTCTCTACAAATTGCAAGTAGAAGTTTGTCCTCTTGCACAACGGGGAAGGTATACGATAAGACGGCCTCCACTAAGAACGCACCCGTCGCCGCAGTCCTCTATGTAGCACGCAGAGCCGTCGCACCTTTCTCCCCGACAGAACGTCTGCTCATATAGCGCCAATCACATATCTTTGAGCAAGTGACCCTTGAGGAGCATGCCCACTCTTTCTTCTTGTCCGACGTACACTCTCTTCCTGATCATAAAGCTGCGTGGCATGATCTTATCCTGCAAGCCAATCGCATCGGGGCTTCCCGATCATCTTGACACCTTCATTGCGCACACTCATCCATTGTGCAAAAGCACAAATTGCCAGCCCCAATTTGTCGCAGTAAACATGGTCTTCTGTTCGGGAAGTGCTTACACTATGCCTATGCTCTGCTTCTCAAACAGAACTATAGCACGAGATCAAGATATAAGGAGTGTTCCCATGCAACCTTCGTCTATTGAACGTAGCCCCTCTGCCTATGATTATCCATTGCTCATCAAACACTTGCTTCACACTCCTCTGGCGATAAGCCCCCACCAGGAGATTATCTACCAGGATACCAGCCGCTTTACCTATCGCGAGTTCCGAGAGCGCATCGGTCGCCTCGCAAGCGGCCTCGCAAGCCTGGGGGTGGGCCTGGGCACGACGGTAGCCATCATGGAGTGGGACAGTCATCGCTATCTGGAATGCTACTTCGCCGTTCCGATGATGGGCGCAGTGCTCCAGACCGTGAATATTCGCCTATCTCCCGAGGAGATTCTTTACACGCTCAATCACGCCGAAGCCAACGTTATTCTGTGTGCCAGCAACTTTTTGCCAATTCTTGAGACGATCAAGGGTCGTCTGGAGACGGCGAAAACCTTCATCCTGATCGCTGATGGGGAAACGCCCCCGTTATCCACGCTCGATTTGGTCGCTGAATACGAAGAACTGCTGGCAAAAAGCACGGAGCAGTTTCATTTCCCCGATTTTGATGAAAATACCCGCGCGACGACCTTCTATACCACGGGCACGACCGGTAGGCCAAAAGGGGTCTACTTCAGCCATCGGCAACTGGTATTGCACACCCTCGCCATGCTTGGAAGCCTGGCAAGTCCTGCTGCGCAGCAACGATTTCACCGGGAAGATGTCTATATGCCCATTACGCCTATGTTCCACGTTCATGCCTGGGGTCTTCCTTATATAGCGACCGCGATGGGCGTCAAACAGGTGTATCCAGGCCGCTACCTGCCAGACACCTTGCTTTCTTTGATCAAGCGAGAACACGTCACCTTCTCCCACTGTGTGCCAACCGTCCTGCAAATGCTGCTCAGCCATCCGGCGGCCCACGAGGTCGATTTAGCTGGATGGAAGGTCATTGTGGGCGGCTCGGCCCTTCCCAGGAGGTTAGCGCAGGTCGCCATGGACAGAGGAATTGATGTTTTTACTGGCTACGGCATGTCCGAGACCGGTCCAGCCATGTCACTCGCCCAGCTCAAATCTCCTCCGCTCCCAGCATCCGAGGAACTGGAATACCGCACCAAAGCCGGCTTGCCGGTTCTGCTGGTTGACTTGCACATCGTCGATGGTGAGATGCACGAGGTTCCCCATGATGGGAAAACGCATGGCGAAGTCGTAGCCAGAGCACCATGGTTCACACAAGGCTATCTGAAAGATCCTGCCAATTCCGAGCAGCTCTGGCATGGTGGCTATCTCCACACCAACGATATCGCCACGATTGATCCTGAGGGCTATATCCAGATCGTTGATCGTACCAAAGACGTCATCAAGAGCGGTGGCGAATGGATTTCTTCGCTGGCACTGGAAACAATCATCTCTCAATATCCAGGTGTGATGGAGGTAGCAGTTATTGGGCGCCCTGATGAGAAATGGAGCGAACGACCGCTAGCTCTGGTGATCGTAGAAAGCGATAACAGTATGACAGAGCAGGATATCCGGGACTATGTCAAGATAGCAGCAGAGATGGGGACCATCTCAAAATGGGCGGTGCCAGACGTGCGCTTTGTGGAGGCGCTGGCGAAAACGAGTGTTGGCAAACTTGACAAGAAAGTATTGCGCCAACTCTATTGCCAGGACAGCCAGAGAAGTTGAACCTGACGTTGGGGGATCTGTTCCTTTCTACTCTATCAATCCTCAAATATAGAGTTCTAATAGACTCTATATTTGAGGATTGACGTAATTATACGTCTCTTTAGCAGAAGTATGATGATGCGATTACGTTGCATAGCGAAGAGCAGACAGGAAAAAGTGCCCTATGATGAACGACAATCTCAACACATTTACCAATCGCCAGGAGATAATTGCTCTCTTTCAGCAACTCTACAAGCGTGATCCCAGACAACCATTGCCGTTACTCCCGATTCTGCTCTTCCTTGCGCCAGCGGGAGGAGGAATCAGCACACTTATCGATTTTCTAGTTGAACGATCTGCCTCGACGTTGACATATACACATATTGATTTTGCACAGGATAGTAATGCAGTAACACTACCAGAACTCCTGCAAAATATTTGTGATCAGCTACAGCGCTCTGATAATCCTCAGCTCAAAAAACTCATCTTTCCCAGGAGCGAATTGGCAATATCCGCCATGCTTGAACCCATAACCGATACTCGCCCGAGGGAGATGCGCAAGCAGATAGAACAAAAAGTATCAAAAGGCTTACCTGTCTACGAACACATTGATGATTTACTCGATGCGTTATCCAACTGGCCTCCCCCTGTAACACTGCTATTAGTTCTCTGTAAGTGGTTGCTCAAAGGGCTTGAGAAGCGATTTTTACCTTTGCGGGAGCTTATGTGGGGGCCAGCGGTCAAATGGTATAAAGAAAGTTATCGTCATCTTCAACTGCGTTCTTCCTCTGACACCATAGATATATTTATGCGCATGCGTCAATGGTACAGACCCGGTGAGTCGATGGAGCATCATCAGATCATCGAGCAGTTGCTCGTTGATGCCTTCCTTGAAGATTTGCGTGAGGCTTTTGATAAGCAGAGAACGAAGCGTGCGGCGGAGAGAACAGCCTTTGTGGTCCTTTTTTTCGATAGCATTGACGTTGCGTTACAACATAGCTCCGGCCAGATTCTGCTGAAGCTCCTTCTTGAGAGTCGTATGAAGGGAAATACTGACCCACTCCAGGTGATTCTTGGTTCTCACCAGCGTCTGTTAAACCCTGCTGACCCGCTGCAAAACCCTCTATTTGCAGCAGCAGAGATGTGGAGTGGTGAAAAGAACACCGAGTGTGTTTTTCGTCTTTATCATTAATGGCAGGAACGCAGCCAGGACAGACAACTTGAAGCCACACAACATCTTTTCTTGCCGCTCTGGCTGCACGACTTTGATCTAAAAGATACCACAACATACCTTTTGAGAGTAATCGGGCAGGGACAACTTTCATCTTTTGGTTATATAACGCTATCCCAGGATATCTATGCTATGACTCATGGGCATCCATTAGCCCTGAAGCTTGTAACAGATGCATTGCAGGCCGCCAGGATACAGGAGAGAGAGTTGCTTCCGCATAAAATATGGGAAGAGCCGGTTTCTTCTAATCCGATGCACATAGCAGATTATGAGCAAAAAACAGTGGAAGCCTATCTCCTTTCGGTATTGCTCTACCAGCTTTCTATAGACGAACAGGAGCAACTGGTTGATCTTGCTGCTCCCAGGACGCTTGATCTTGCCACGCTCAAATTCCTGCTGGATTTAAGTGATGAGAAGAAAGCGGCTGGTTTCTGGAAACGCTACAGCACATTATGCTTCCTACGCTTCTATGATAGCCACACCATCTCCTTCCATCCTCTCGTGCGTAATCTGCTCAACCGGCGTCTGATTGCTCAATCTAGCGCCCATAAAGACTACTACAAGATTACTCATAGGAAGCTACGCGAGTACTTCAGTGAGTTAGCCACAGCAAGTAGCAGCCAGGAACAGATCTACAAAGCGTCTATTGAGGAAGCTTATCATGCACTGGCACTGGGCGAGCTAGAACCGGCTATCGCTCTTCTCTGTTACGCGCTCACGCAGAAAGATACCAGATGGCAGGATATGCTCAATACTATTATCCAGGCTCCCACTGTCTGTATCCCCACTGAAGCAGAACAACAGGCTGCGCAGGCGCTCCTGGCTGCGAGAAACGGCTTCGCAGCCATGGAGCCGCAGCAACAGAGGCGCGAGGCCGTGACCGCACTCGTGCTCTATTCCTGGCTACTGACTATGCCTGAAAATAGTATAGAGCAACGTATCGAGTTCTGGTATGCGTTAAGCGAGACATATCATTGTCTACCAGCCCCAGATCGCCAGACCTGCTTGCAGATCTCTGAAGGCTACCTTGAGCATGCCCATGAAGCAGAAATGGAACAGACCCCTCTTCTCGACAACTTGCCTTCTTTGTCTCCTCCCAATATGGAGCCTTTCCCCGTCCATAAAAAGAGGAGGATATTGCATACTATACGTATTGCAGCCAGCATTCTCCTTGTGGCGTCGCTGCTCATCTCCTACCTCACGTTATACTATGGAAACTATGCGCGTAGTAGCTGTAACCCTTCTTCTCTACTCTCACCTCAGCGCGTGCTTAACTCCACCATCTTCTCTCACGGCATTGGTATGACACACGCGAGTGATGGAGAGTGTATTGGCATCAGCGATGGACCCACTCCCTTTGATCCTGATCATCCAGATCCTGCTGAAGCGCTCATTTACCATGAAGATGCGCGCGTATTAGGTCTGTGGAAGCAAGATCCTCACCGCTACCCATATGTCACAGTCGTTTTATTAACGACCGTGACCTCACGCCCTGAGGATGTACAATCTGCGGCAAAAGGACGTGCAGACCTGCAAGGCGCGTATATCGCACAGATAGAACATAATAAGCTCTGGTTCAATCCGTTGCTGCGCATTCTTATTGCCAACACTGGAGGAAATTCACAATATGCAGAACAGGTAGCAAGCCAGGTCGTCGACGCAGCCCATCATGATCCTACCATTGTAGCAGTGTTAGGCCCCACGCAGAGTCGTGCAGCAACGTTTAAAGCCGTCAGAATTCTGACGGATGCCCATATTCCTGTCATTTCAGGAACAGCCACAGGCGACGAGTTCACAGACTTTTCACCCTACTTCCTACGTGTGGCTCCTCCCAATAAAGCACAGGTGAATGTGGCAGTAGCATATGCAGAGCAACAATGGCATAGTAAGCGAGCAGTAATCTTTGAAGATCCAAACGACTACTATAGTGAGAACCTGTCCGAGGATTTCCGTGCACAATTTCAGCAGAGAGATCATCATTTGATTGTTGCTGATGAACAATATAATGCTAACGATACTGATGTAAGTGATAAGATTACCAGCGCAATTCATGATGCCTGTCAACACCATCCTGATTTAATTTACTTTACAGGACGTTCGGATGCTATGAGCAGACTGATACAGACAATCAATTCTTGTGGAGACGTGAAGATCATGGGAGCAGATACATTGGATTTATTTGCCAGCTCTGCTAATACTAAATACACCTCTTATCCATATAACATATACTACACCTCTATCGGTTCTCCAATGCAATGGGAAGGATACAGCAATATTCCACACGAATTCACATCTTTTCTTATAGATTATTCACAATATCCAAATTCATCAGATCTAAATGGTCAGATCATGCTTTCGTATGACGCCGCCAATACCCTGTCAGAAGCTATTATAGCTGCAGAAATTGCCAGACCGGGCAGGCATTTGCAGCGAGAGGATCTCCTCCACGAGTTGAAAGCTATGCATGGCTCCAAGGCAATCCAGGGAATCAGTGGAGTGATCGACTTCGGCCCCGATGGTGATCCTGTTAATAAAGTGGTGATACTATTAGAGATTGATAAACAGGGAACGGTACATGTAGTGCCGGGTACTATCAAAGGGAGGATGCTGAAGACCCCTTAGGTTCAGCATCATGCCCTGGTCATCTACGATGACGTTTCTATGGCTCGTTTTATGGGGAAACGGTGATGACGAGCAACACAGAGTGGGGATAGTTCTGGTCAACCCCTGCGGCGATGGTGGCTGTCTTGCCGCTTTGCTGAAAGGCAAGTGCTGTGCCGCCATATTTCCCTTGCGCCGTATCGGTCGGCAACGCTATCGCCGTCCAGCCATTCGCGGGCATATTGGTGGTATAGAAGGCAATCACACTGGCAGGTGTATCACTCTGTCCAATGACCGTATAGTTCCACACCGTCGCACTATGTGCGTTCAACGTCCCGCTATATTCCTTCACTAAGACAGAGCGAGCTGGCAAGGGAATATTTGATGGCAACGCAGTACTGGAAACCCCAGCGGTCGCGGTGATGGGAAGTGACGTCGCATTCGAACTTGCTCCGCTGATAACACTATTGGCAGGAGCATGGGAACAACCACTCAGGGCAATCATGAGTAACATGCTCAGGCCGATGATCCCACCATATGACAGACGTTTCATTATGCGTAACATGGAAGTGGCTCCTTATATACTATAGGTGAACAACGAGGGTGTGATCCCTCATCCACCTCCAGTGTAAGGCATTTTGTGGCTGGAACCATCGGGAGGATGGGCAAGAGTGGCGGCTGAGCGGGCATATTTCTGCTGCCCGAAAGGGCAACTTTATAGCTCGATGAGATGCTCGCGCAACGCGGTCGCCACGGCTTCAGCGCGATTCGCAACGCCAAGCTTCTGAAAAATGATCGTCACATAAAACTTGACCGTGCGCTCGGCAAGATGCAGTTCCTCGCCGATGGCTTTATTGGCATATCCTCGGGCCATCAAGCGCACAATCGATAGCTCGCGCTCGCTCAGCGGCTCGGGCAGCGCATCGTGGCGCAGCATACGTCCGACGGAATCAAGCAAACGGTCGGTAATGCCAGGCTCCAGCAACGATCCTCCAGCCGCAACGGTACGGATCGCGTGCAACACCTCGGCGAGCGACGCGCCTTTGAGTAAGTAGCCTTTTGCGCCATGACGGACCGCTTCGAGGATGCGATCATCCGTGCCATAGGCTGTGAGGACAATAGTGCGCGTTTGAGGAAGATGCTCGCGCAATTGCGTCAGGACGGCGATCCCGTCGAGACCTGGCATTTCAAGGTCAAGCAGGATAACATCGGGCTGGAAACGTGTCGCCGCCGACACTGCCGCCGCGCCGTCACCTGCTTCGCCGACCACTTCCATATCGGCTTGCGTACGCAACATACTCTGTAGCCCTTCGCGGATAATACGATGATCATCAACCAGCAAGAGACGAATTGGTGGCATAGCTGTGCTCCTCAGAGAGTAATGGTACGGGTAAAGAGGCGACGACCTGGGTTCCCATGTACGGGGCACTGATGATATCGAGCTGGCCCTGCAAGAGGCGCGCCCGCTCGCGCATGCCGATACATCCAAAACCACTGTCTGGCTGTGGTGCGCGAAGTTGCTGCGGATCGAAGCCCACACCATCATCCGTCACAGTCAGATGCAAGCAGCCATGTTCGATGCTCAGCTCGATGGCGATAGTGTGCGCGTGGCTATGCTTGATCGCGTTGGTGAGCGCTTCCTGCGCAATGCGATAGCTAGCCAGTGCGATGCTGCCAGTGAGGCGTGCATCTTCCTCATCGATGTGCACCGCGACGGTGATCTGCCTTTGATCGGTGGCGGAACGCGCGGCGAGTGTTCGTAACGCCTGCACCAACGACTGATCTTCGAGTGCTTCAGAGCGCATTTCAAGGATGGTTACGCGTGTCTCGGTCAAGGTGCCATGCGCCAGTTCACGGGCACGGTTGAACTGCTGCCGCGCCTCGGTCGAACCGACCGGGAGGAGTGTGATACCCGTTTCGATGTGCATCAAGCTGGCCGAAAGTCCCTGAGCCAGTGTATCGTGCATTTCGCGGGCCACGCGCTCACGCTCGCGCAAGGTCGCGGTTTCTTCGGCATGCACGGCATAGTGGCGCAATTGCTGCTGCATGGCGCGTAGATCGGCTGCCAATCCCTCGGCGTATTGCCGTGCCGCTCGCTCACGCATGCCCAGTTCCGTGAAGGTTTGCACGAGAAAGACTCCTATGACCCAGATGCCGCATTGTAGCAGCGTTGCTCCATTGGTCCACCAGAGTACGGGCACCATGCCAATCACGAGCGCAATCAGCACCATGCGCCCGCCGCTTCGACCGAGGGCGACCCGTGCATGCGCGAGGACACCATAGGTGCTGATGAGGATCGAGAGGCGTAGCGCTGGCTGTGCGAACCAGAGCAGCAGTCCACTGATGACAGCAACCGCTATAAGATAGGGGAGGCGCCACCGTGGCCAGGGCCAGCAACGTGGCTGCGCCCAGGTCAGCCCCACAAAGAGCGCTATGGGTCCCAGGCCCGGCGTGGGAAAATGGTTGAGCAGTTCCTTCCAATTGGCCAGCAGAAGCCGCAAGAGCGGGTGCTGCTGACCAAACTCGCGCGCTGCGCTCCACCCTGCGAAGTATTCCAGTAATCAGATGGAGATCGCCACGCTGACAAGTTCAAGCGAGCTCCAGAGCAGGAATGTGTTATCAGGCTGGCGTAGATAACGACGCAGCGCGCCGTCGCGCTTGAATACGTGCTGCCAGGGAGCCTCTCTCACTATCACGGACCTTTCACTCAGGCTGATTTCACCCCGGCACGCGTCGACGCACGGTCATCCGCAGGCCATATTTGGGGCGCAACGTGGCTCTTGGCAACATCTTTACCGGGTGCCCCGGCACCAAGCGTGCCTGCCAGGACTGCGCCAGCGTTGCCAGCAATACGATACCCTCCGTCCACGCGAACGACTCACCGATGCAGCGTCGTGGCCCATCCCCAAAGGGAAAGTAGGCGCACATTGGCCGCGCCGCACGCGCCTCTGGAGTCCAACGCTCAGGATCGAAGCGCTCGGGATCAGGATAGTACTGCGGACTATGATGAACCACATACTGGCTCATGATGACGATGGTATTTGCCGGGAGCGCTAGACCCCGCAGCTCAACAGCGTCAAGAGCGCGTCTCCCTATCATCCAAACAGGCGGATAGAGTCGCATAGACTCGCGCAATACCATCTCAGTATAGCGCAGTTGTGGAAGGATGTCGAATGTTGGTACACGGCCATCGAGCACGGTATCCAGCTCAACATGCAGCCGCGCTTCGACGTCGGGATGTTGTGAGAGCAGATACCAGGTCCAGGTGAGCGCATTCGTCATGGTCTCGTGGCCGGCAAGCAAGAGCGTGATCGCCTCATCGCGTACCTGGGTATCGCTCATCCCGGTGTCGTTTTCCTGCGCGAGCAAGAGCATTGAGAGCAGATCACCATGATCCGTCGCGCTCTGTCGGCGCTCCTGAATGATGCGCCCGATGAGCGCAGCGAGTTGGGCACGTCTTCGGAACAAACGGTGGTTGGCTGGCAGCGATAGCAGCCTGATTAAGGGCACCAATACAGCATCACCATCGACGTCAGCATCAAAGAGGGTTTTTCCGACGATAGCGAGCGTGAGTCGCTGCATTTCTCCTGCCATATCCACATCAGCCCCTTCTCGCCAGCGATCTCTGGTGCGTTGCGCATAGTCGCCCATCACAGCGGTATAAGCGGCAATGCGCTGGCGGTGAAATGCGGGCAACAGGTGCTGGCGTTTGTGAAACTCCCCTTCGCTGGTAAGCAATCCATCACCGAACAGGCGACGCAACGGATGCGCTCCTTGTGGCCGTACGTTGCCGAACTGCTGTGATCGTTCCACAAGTACTTCGCGGATATCATCCGCATTGTTCAACAGGTACGCGTTCTGCCTCCCAAGTTGGATCTGCGCGCGGTCGCCATACGTTCGTGCCAGATGCGTCAGCGTACGGAGAGGATCGCGATGGATGATCGTATCCACCAGATCGCCAAAGTGGGCACGGGGGATAGGAAACGTTTGATCGAGCAATCGTTTTGCCTCCACAATGCTCTGCCATGCATTGACTGCTCCAAGTATAAGCAAGAGAGAAGCCATGGTCATCACTCGGAAGGGCAAACCAGTGGACCGAAAAGGCAGGAGTCCGTTGCCCAGATGGGCAAAGTATGCTTCTGCTTGACACCAAATCATACAAAAGGTATCTTCACTGACGGACACTGCTTGTTTCACATTGTATCATTGTACTCCAGTGTTCGACCGGTCATTATGTTCCACACATGGAAGGAGGGAACTTATGACCAACAGGTGAAAGGAAATCGGATATGCAAAAGTCTTCGCAACAACGTCGTAACGAGTTGAACCAGGTGCCGCAGCCCATCCGAGGCGATCTGGGCGCGCCTATCATGGGACCGCACAACGTGTCCGTGGAGCGCGAAAATCCCGACCTGCTGGCCTCCCCCTACACCGACTCCGGCACAATCCCCAACCTCAAGTTCTCCTTCGCCTCCGCACGCAACCGCCTCGTCACAGGCGGCTGGGCACGCGAGGTAACGGTGCGCGAGTTGCCGGTCGCGACGGAACTCGCCGGGGTCAATATGCGCCTGAAACCCGGGGGCATCCGCGAGCTGCACTGGCACAAGGAGGCCGAATGGGCATACATGCTCGCCGGGCGCGCCCGCATCACCTCCGTCGACGAGCAAGGACGCACCTTCATCGACGACGTCGGCGCGGGCGACCTGTGGAATTTCCCATCGGTCATCCCACATTCGATCCAGGGCCTGGAAGAGGGCTGCGAGTTCCTGCTGGTGTTCGACAACGGTAACTTCTCAGAGAATGAGACCTTCCTGATCACGGACTTGTTCAAGCATACCCCGCGCGACGTGCTGGCCAAGAACTTCGGTGTCCCGCAGGCCGCCTTCGCCAACATCCCCATCGACATCGAGCACGAGCGCTATATCTTCTCCGGGAAGGTGCCCGGCCCAATGGACGCAGACGTCGTCCAGTCGGGAGCTGGCATCGTGCCCCAGACGTTCAGCCACCACATGCTGGCCCAGGAACCAATCAAGACGGCGGGTGGCTGGGTGCGCATCACCGACTCCACCAATTTCCCAGCTGCAACCACCATCGCGGCGGCGCTGGTGAACATTGAGCCTGGCGCGATGCGCGAGCTACACTGGCACGCCAAAGATGAGTGGCAGTACTACATCTCAGGGCACGGGCGCATGACTGTATTCGCGTCGGGCGAGAGGGCGCGCACCTTCGACTACCAGGCGGGCGACGTCGGCTACGTGCCGTTCGCGATGGCACACTACGTTCAGAACCTGGGCGACGAGCCGCTGCTCTTTCTGGAGATGTTCCGTAGCGCTCACTTCATGGACGTGTCGCTCAACCAGTGGATGGCGCTGACGCCGCCCGAGTTAGTGCAGGCCCACCTGAACCTGGACGCAAAGACGATAGCCGCCTTGCGCAAGGATAAGCCCATCATCGTGCAGTAGCCAGACGAGTACCTGTGCTTTGCACTCCATGCCCCTTGACAACGTGGTATTTACGGTGGTATTATCTGAAATGGAATTACCACCGTAAATACCATTATATTCACCAGAAAAAAAGGGACGGTGCAGTTGTATGCCATCCAGCAAGGATCGTCAGCGTATCGAAGTTCCAATCCATCTCTATGAGCAACTGGCGCAGATCGCCGAGATTGAGGATCGCACGATCACCAGCGTCCTCAACCAGCTGCTGTTTCAAGCGTTACAGAGCTATCAGCCGACATGGATACCCAGTAAACATCTCAGCCGCTTCAATGGGCATGCTCAGCATGTCCTCTCCCTCGCCCGCGCGGAGGCTCTGTCCTTCCATCACCAGTTTATCGGGACCGAGCATCTATTATTAGGTTTGTTGCGCGAACAAGAGGGCCTTGCAGCCCTGGCTCTGGAAAAATTGGGCGTCGCACTTGATCCTGTCCGTGCTGCCGTTGAAGAGAAAACTGGGCGTGGAGACCAACCTGTCCAGGGGGAAATCGACTACGTGCCCCGAGCTCGCAAGGTGCTCTCTCTTGCGCTGGACGAAGCAGAGCGGCAAGGAAGCGCCTACGTTCGCACCGAGCATATCCTGCTGGGAATTGTGCGCGAAGGTGGCGGTGTCGGCGCGGATATTCTCGATACGTTTGGGGTTTTGGGAAAAGTACGCGTCCAGGTTTTCGAGCTTCTCGGCTAGCTCTTCATCTGCTTAAAAAAGGGTATCGATGGCGCTTTGATCCAACCCTATCGCGGTTAAACAAGATGAACTTGTTATCCGACCAGGAAAAAGAAAGGAGAAAACAGCATGACAGAAACCAGTGATGTTTGGACTGGCAAAGCCAGCAGCTACAATCGGGTACGTCCGACCCCGCCACCAGCTTTGCGCGATCTGCTGACGCAGTTGATTGGTATGCCGCATCCCGCCCTGGTGGTGGATGTGGGCAGCGGGACCGGACTGTCCACCGCGATCTGGGGTGAGCGAGCCGAGCGGGTGATTGGGATCGAACCCAATGCTGACATGCGGAAAGAGGCTACACGCAACGTCGAGGACCATCCCTACGCAGCCCATATCGAGTATCGAGAGGGGCTTGCTCATCAGACGGGCCTGCCTGATGGATGCGCTGATATCGTCACTGCTGCCCAATCGTTCCACTGGATGGAACCGACGGCGACCCTGGCTGAGATCGCTCGGATTCTGCGGCCCGGAGGGCTCTTTGCGGCGTATGACTATGACTCGCCACCAGCAATCCATTGGGAACTTGATCAGCTCGCTCAGGAGGGAATTTTGCGCTTAGTGGAGCTTGTAAGGGCTCGCGGGCAGGCTCAGAGCCTCAAGATCTGGCCGCAGAACAAATCGCTCGCCCCCCTGCGCGAGAACGCTCACTTCCGCTTCACCCGCGAGGTGCTGCTCCATCATATCGAGCAGGGAGACGCAACACGATTTCTTGAGATGATGCAGAGCAGCGCGTTCAGCCACCAGTTCCAGTTCACCGAACAAGAGATCGGTTTTGATCGCCTCAGACAGGCCGCGCTCCAACATATCGGGTCCGCACCCATTCCCTGGTATTTTAGTTACCGAGTCCGCATCGGGATCAAGTAAAAAAGAAAGCCCGTCATGCCTTGCCCACATGATGGGCTTTTCTCCCTCCCCACCTCAATCTATGGTCACGAGATCCCTGCTCCCTGACCACTCGCGCCAATTTCATCACATTATTCCATCCCGCTAACGCATTGCATCAGAGAGTGTCGTAACCAAGTGTGGTATAATAAATTGTACTTATTATCCGTGCCCGCGCGCAAGAAGCGAGGAAGAAAGCGCATGCAAGAACACAAAAAGTTGCCCGCCGCCGTGCACACCGTTGTCACAGATATCCTGCAGGTGGGTTCTCGGGTACAGCCATTTAGTAAGGAGAGCCGGGAGAAAGCGCCACGCATCCGTACAGCGGAAGTCGTGCATAGTGTCTGTCCCTATTGCGCAGTCGGCTGCAGCTTAAATGTCTATGTGAAAGATGGTTGCGTGATCGACATCGAAGGCGATCCCACCAGCCCGATCAATCATGGCACGCTCTGCCCGAAAGGCTCCGCAACCTTCCAATATACGGTCAACCCTAGCCGCCTGACACACGTGCTCTACCGCGCATCCTATAGCGATCATTGGGAAGTCAAGCCGCTGGATTGGGCCATGGAACAGATCGCCCAACGCGTCAAGCACACACGCGATGAGACCTTTGTGGAACGCTTGCCAGATGGTCGCGAAGTTAACCATACATTGGGTATGGCGTCTCTGGGTGGAGCAACCCTGGATGTTGAAGAGAACTATTTGATCAAAAAGCTCTTCAATGGTGGCCTGGGTATTGTCTCAATCGAGAACCAGGCCCGTATATGACACAGCTCGACAGTACCCGGTCTGGGTACATCATTCGGGCGTGGTGGAGCAACGACCTTTCCACAGGATCTCGTGAATAGCGATTGTATCTTGATCATCGGCAGCAATATGGCGGAAGCCCATCCGGTCGCCTTTGCCAATGTGGTCAAAGCCAAAGAACGTGGCACACAGGTCATTCACGTGGACCCACACTACTCACGCACTTCGGCGCTGGCAAACCTGTATATCCCTACACGCGCCGGGTCTGATATTGTGTTCCTTGGAGCTATCATTCATTATATTCTGGAGCACAACGCTTACTTCCATGACTACGTGGTGCACTATACGAATGCACCTATGCTCGTGCGCGAGGATTTCCAGGACACCGAGGAGCTGGATGGCATCTTTTCCGGCTATGATCCACGCACCAATACCTATACCGATCAGAGCAGTTGGGGCTACCAGCAAGATGACCATGGGCAACCACTCACCGATCCCACACTGCAAGATCCTAACTGCGTCTTCCAGGTTATGCGGCGGCATTTCGCACGCTATACGCCAGAAATGGTTGAAGATGTATGTGGTGTGGCCCATGAACAATGGCAGCAAGTCGTGCAGGCACTGGTGACAAACTCTGGGCGCGAACGCACAACAGCTCTCTGCTACGCCGTCGGCTGGACACAACAATCCAAGGGCGTGCAGATTATTCGCGCGGCAGCCATCATCCAACTTTTGCTGGGCAATATTGGGCGACCAGGTGGGGGCATCCTGGCATTACGCGGTCACGCTTCCATTCAGGGTTCGACCGATGTCCCTACCCTCTATGATCTATTAGCAGGCTACATGCCGCAGCCGAGTGCGCTACTCTCAGCCGCGCCAGCTCCACAGGATCAGCCAGATATCACCACAGAGAGCGAACGCAAAGAGCAGCAGACACCATCCCCCTCGCAACAAACACTTGCCGAGTATATCGAGACAGCGGGACAGAAGCGTGGCTGGTGGTCTAATATGCCCGCGTATATTGTCAGCTTGCTCAAAGCCTGGTATGGAGAGGCGATCCACGAACCAGATAGCGACTCCGGTTATCGCTGGCTACCCAAAATCATTGGGGACCACTCACATCTGCTGACCAGCTATGCGATGCTGGATGGCAAAGTCAAAGGCTACTTCCTGCTCGGGCAGAATCCATCTGCCGGGAGCACGAATGCCCGCATGCAGCGCAAAGCCTTAGAGCAGTTGGATTGGATGGTCGTGCGCGATCTCTATGAGGTCGAAATCAGCGGTTTTCTGGAAGAAAGGCCCCGAAGCAATAGACTCCAGTACGATCAAAACGGAAGTCTTTTTACTGCCTGCCGCCGCCTCGACCGAGAAAGCAGGCTGCTTCACCAATACGCAACGCCTGATCCAGTGGCGCGATAAAGCAGTCGATCCACCAGATGACGCCCGCTCAGACTTGTGGTTCATTTATCATCTTGGCAAGCGTCTCAAGGAACTCTACGCCGCTAGCCCCCTGCAGCGAGATCGTCCCATACAGGCATTACAGTGGAACTACGAACGAGATCAGCCAGAGGAGGGTCCTCTTATTCCGACTGCCAACGAAGCTGGCGCTTCTACCTACGGTCAGGCAGTCGGAGAGGAGGGTTCGTGTATTCTCGATGAGCCAGATGTTCGAGCTGGTGCTCAAAGAGCTGAATGGATACTATGTGCACCCTCCCGCTCAACCCGGCACTGAGGCGGAGACCAAGCACGTGCATACCCTGCACAATGGGCCACATGTCCCAGGCTTCGCAGCATTAAAGTCTGACGGCAGTACCGCTTGCGGTTCCTGGATCTATAGTGGCGTCTATCCTGCACTCGGCAATAATCGCGCCGCCTCACGTATCACAGACGACTATACGAATTTGCAATGGGGGTACGCCTGGCCTGCGAACCGGCGTATTCTCTATAACCGGGCCTCGGCTGACCCACAGGGACATCCGTGGTCCGAGCGCAAGAAGTATGTCTGGTGGGATGAGCAGCAGAAAAAGTGGACCGGGTACGATATCCCCGACTTCCCGCTAGACAAGGCTCCCGACTACCAGCCACAACCTGGAGCAAGTGGGATGGCGGCGATCTCTGGCAGTAATCCTTTTATTATGAAACCCGATGGTCGGGGCTGGCTCTTTGTACCAAAGGGCTTAAAGGATGGACCATTGCCGACCCATTATGAAGCCATAGAATCTCCCGTGCATAATGCCCTGTATCGTCAGCAAAGCAATCCAGCCGCCACGTACTTTAAAGGTCGCAAAGATAACCGCCTGGCCAAAGTCGGCGACAGCAACTATCCGATTGTGATCACAACCTATCGCCTGACCGAACACCACGTGAGCGGTCCAATGACGCGTTGGATGCCCTGGCTGAACGCCTTGCAGCCAGCTCTGTTTGCCGAGATCAGCCCCGAGCTGGCAGCCGAACGACAGATCAAACATGGAGACTGGATGGTCATCAGTACACCGCGTGGCGAGATCGAGGCGCGTGCCATGGTTACACGTCGCCTACAACCGCTGCACGTCGCCAGACGCGTCATCCACCAGATCGGCTTACCGTTCCACTGGGGCTTCCAGGGCAAAAGTACGGGTAGCATTACCAATGACCTGACACATATGGTCCTGGAGCCAAACGTGAGCATTGAAGAGGCCAAGGCGTTTACCTGCAATATCCGCCCAGGACGCCTGCTATGAGGAGCAAGCAGATGAAAGGTGTAAGCGAGCGATCACAGCAATCGCCCATCCAGGTTGGCACAGCAAAACTGACGCAGATCCTGTCACCGCTCCGCAAGGAAACGCCGCTGCCAGCGCAACCTGCGTTGGGATTTTTTACCGACACCAGCGTCTGCATCGGCTGTAAGGCGTGCGAGATCGCCTGTAAACAGTGGAATCAATTGCCGGCCACTGATCCTGTCTGGAGCGGGACAAGCTATGATAATACCGGACAGCTAGGCGCTACAACCTGGCGACATGTGCAGTTTATCGAGCAGATCGGACGCAAACGACCAGCACAATCCACGCCCGTCCCGGACTTGCCGCTCCTCGACGCACAGATCAGTCAGGCAAAGCATAACGGCAGCATTCCAGCATCTCCGCCCGGAAGCACCCTGCCGTTCTTTAATAGCGAACGCTGGTTGATGCACAGTGATGTGTGCAAGCACTGCGCCAACGCTCCCTGCCAGGAAGCCTGCCCAACGGGTGCCATCATTCGCACAGAATTCGATACCGTTTATGTCCAACAAGATATTTGTAACGGCTGTGGCTACTGTATTGTGGCCTGTCCATTTGGCGTGATTGCCCGGGATAGCCAGGGCGATCACCTGGCCCATAAGTGTACCCTGTGCTATGATCGCTTAAAGGATGATATGCAGCCCGCATGTGCCAAGGCGTGCCCTACTACCTCCATTGTTTTCGGTGAAGTAGCACAACTACAGCGCCAGGCCCGGGAACGGCTGGGCACATTGCAGAAGCATGGAGTGCACGAGGCTCGCCTCTATGGAGCAGATGAACAGATCCTGGAGGGTGGTCTCCACTCCTTCTTCCTGCTGCTTGATGAACCTGAAGTCTATAATTTACCGCAAAATCCATCACGTCCCGCGAATAATGTCTTGCCTGCATCATTCTGGACCATTATGGCAGCCACCATCATGGGATTACTGGGGATGTTCATCTTTAAAAAAAGGTAGAGGCAACGTATGACCAAAATTAGTGTCGTAGACAGAAAATCACCATGGCGCGCGTCGCTGACAAAGACATGGCAGCAGACCCGACAATGGCTACCAACTGAACACAATAGCACTGTTATTGAGCGCCTGGCGGCGTTAACGACTGGCTACACACCCGATCCAGAACGGGAATTGCAGGAACCGACCTATTATGACTATCCCGTGCTGAAAGCGCCCGTCTGGACCTGGGAGATTGTGTGGTATTTTTTCTTTGGTGGCCTGGCGGCTGGCTGCTATGTGCTTGCTAGTCTGGCGGCGCTCTTCGGCTCAGCAGAAGATCGCATCATCGCACGTACTGGCTATTACGCATCGCTACTCGCGCTCCTCCCCTGCCCACCACTGCTGATCAAGGATCTGGGACAACCCAAACGTTTCTTGCACATGTTACGTGTCTTCAAGGTTAAATCGCCCATGTCAATGGGCGTGTATGGGCTACTCGCCTTCTCGTTCTTCAGCGGCATCACAGCCAGCATTCAGGCAGCACGAGACGGCATCCTGGGCCAGTGGTGGGGAGCACGCTGGCTGGCATGGCTACCACAAAAATTGCTGGCAGTACCGGGCAGCATAGCTGGCGTCTTTCTCGGTGGCTATACCGGCGTCTTGCTGGCTGCTACTAGCGTCCCTTTGTGGTCGAGGAGTAAGCTGCTCGGTGCAATCTTTGTCTCATCGGCATTGTCTACCAGCGGCGCATTGCTGTCATTTGTGCTGAGGATCATCGGCGCTCCCACACAGGTTCTACACAAACTGGAGCTGATCGAGTGGACAAACATGCTGGTGGAAATTGTGGGATTGCTGGCATTCTTACGCGGCTCAGGTCGCGCCGCGCGTCCCCTAGTCGGTACAAATCCAGATGAAAAAGGGCGCACCTTCTGGAACGTCGTCTTCGGTGGCGGTCTTCTTCTGCCCTGGCTGTTGCAAAGCGTTGGTCTGCTCGGCAAGCCCACAGAGAAACGCAAACGCGGTCGCGGTATTCTGATCTCATTGCTCGTGCTTATCGGCGGCTATTTTCTGCGCAAAACCGTGATCGAGGCTGGCCATACCTCAAGCAAAGACGCGCGAACAACTCTGTGGCGTGCTCGGTCTAGGGACTAATGGCGATGACCGTACCAATTGAGGGAACGCCAAGCGAACAACCCGAACAGGGCTTTACAACCAGAGCAGTAAACTGAGCGTCAACCCTCACCAGAGCTGGCTATTTTTTGCTGAACGTATGGCGTTACGTCTTTCTTCCGCGAGCAGGGCTATTGGCTTCGATTCCATTGCCACTGGATACCAGCACGGAGATAGCCACATACGCGCATCAGGTGGCTGTAGTTGAGCGGTAAACAGAAAAACTTGCCAAGCGACTCGGCTTCACTTTGAAGTTTCTCCTTTGTCCATGACCGCAATTGTTCGCGGCGCTTTTTACCCTCGAACGTCGTAAAGGCAATAGTCACTGAATCTGTATTGACTTTGAAACGGCCTTTATATGCCTGGGCTTTCTGCATGGTGATATAGGCGCGTATCTTGCGCCTGAATCGTTTGCGCTGTTGCGAACCTCTGTCAAATTCTAAAAGGATGGGATTACGGGCGAATTTGCCGTTTGGTCGCAATCGGCGCAGCTCCAAGAACGCATCAGGAACCAAGTTGTATGACATTCCCTCGGAGCGGGTCGGGTACGGAGTACGCGCCAGTTCGCGGTGGTGGATGGAGGTTTTCGAGATGGTAGCTGGGCGCTGCCCGTTTGAGCAGTGCCGCCGAAATCTCCACGCCATTCAGCCCTTTCTCGTGCTCGATATGCAAGTAGCCTTTACCATCCTCCTTCCCCACGCGTAGCCAGTCGGAGATATCCACCGTAACTCGTCACGCAGATAGTCAATGGCTTTCTGCGTTGGCATATAGATGTACCTTCGGGCATATTCTTGACCGCCTAGCGCGTAACCTCGTTGACCTGCACGATATTGTCAAAGCCATCACCGACAAGAAAGCCTCGGTCGCCTTTGTCTCGGAGAGCCTCACCTTCACTGGCGACGATAGCTCACTCTCTGTCTTGCTGCTCCCAGTGCTCGGAGCTTTCGCCCAGTTCCAACGCATGATTATCCGCGAAGCGCAGCGGGAGGGCATTGCCATTGCCAAGCGCGAGGGTGTGTATAGGGGGCCGGAAGAAAAAGCTGACACCTGAAGATGTAGTGACTGCCCTCCAACGCATCAGCGCAGGTGACAGCAAAGCGCAGATCGCCCGCGACCTGGGGCCGGAAGACACTGTACCAATACTGGAAGGCAGCGAAGGTGGAGTGTAGTACGTAGGTGGAATTAGAGTACTTTTGTAAAACTCTCTAGCTTTTCCGTTTATTCTAATAAGAACCATAACATTGACTGCTCGAAAGGAAATGTGGAGCTGAAAAATGGGTAAACGATCTCCTTCTATTCCTTATCCCATAGATTTTGACACGTACTTAACCGTCTACACTTTTGACAAGGCTCGATATCAAAAAAAAGACGTGGAAAGAGTTATTAGAAACTTCATTAATAGGCTTACTGTCCAATCCTCCTCACGTTCCCGCCGCAAAAAAATAGTACTATGGAGAGGTGAGTACACGAACCAGTTTGGTATTGAAATGTATGTACTCGGCATACCCACAAACTGTGAATATGCCATTCATCAGGAGCTATTCAAAGCAGTTGGAGACAAATTCGATGAGGTGGGTGATTATCAAAGGGTCGACACGGGATGTCAACCATACCTACTCATCTTCTATAACCAACTTTGGATGTTTGATGCAATGAAGCCTCCTCGATCTGAAGGTACGCTGGTCTTAGCAGAAACCGCCTTTCCTGTCCGCTACTTGCCATGTACTCACTCTGCCTCCAACGGTGAATGGGTCTCTATGTGGGCTATGATGGGAGAAGAGATCATTAATACTAAGCTTTTTGATTGTCTGGAGATCTGGAAAGCAGTTATGAGCAATTCTGCGAGCAAGAATCGGCCTCTCGTACAAGGAGGGCTCTCCGATTTAGCCTTGGGCACATGTCTTTCAAAGAATCATCGCTTGCTTCGTGAGATTTGTCAGGACATTCTCCGCATACCCGTTTTTGATATTCCGATGCAAGAGTATGGCAGAACCATTGTGCGTCCTATCTGGAGCGAAGATGAAGATAATAACGCTTTCTTTGTGTCTGATTACTCTGTGGCCATAGCCATCAAGGAGGATCTTAGCGAGAAACAAAAACTACTTTCCCTGGCCCACGAATTAGGGCATTTTGTTTGTCACTATCCTTATCTGGTGTTCTTTTCGCAATTATTTTTCCTGGTTCAGGATGACCCTTCCATTGAGTTCTCATTAGCAACCCAGTTTCCTGAGCAATGGTGGGAATTCTACTACAGAACCACCGAACGTAGTGCTGATACCTTTGCCTCATACTTTATTATTCCCGATCAAATTGATGCTGCACTCGAGGCATTAAATGAGATAACCTATCGAGGAGAACTACCCTATAGCACTGATGCTCAAAGGCTCCACTGGATTAGAAACTTTTTTGAGACAGAGAAGCAAATTATTGGTTGGCATCAGATGGAACAACTAGTAGAGGCAACCGCTCAAGAGCGATCGGGCATCCTTGCACAGGGTTATCTTCCTGATAAGACACTTTTTGAAAGGGTTGTATGGTGTCTTCTACAACGTAGAAATCATTTTTATCAAGAAATGATAAAGGAAGAAGAGCGGAAGATTCAAGAGAAATTAGAACTAGTACCACAGTCTCTACTACAAAGAACGCCCCCTGGACAAACTATTCAATCTGGTGAGCAGCGGCTATTTATAAAAAGATTAAATTTGCAAAGTCTCTGGGAAGAATTCTCATCTGGTAAAGAACAATGGGACCCTATCATCGTTGAATCTACTGAAAAAAGTAAAATTCAGGGCTATATAGGCTTAATACCAAGTTTATACACGAAAGCCAATACAGCATCAATGGACTGGACACTGTGGGAAGCGCCAAGAAAGGCTCCAAATGGATGTTTAGAGGTTTGGATTAAGCTTGCAATGAGCCAAGAAAAGGGTATAATGCTATTCCCATTAAGTCCTTTAGATACCCATCTAAGAGGATTAAATTTTTAAGTTTGGGTACCAGCAGTAAGGAGAGACCTTATGAACAGTGATAGTGTTAGTTGGAGTTTCGACCGTACTGATGTCTTTGCATCTATGGGTTTCGGCACAGAAGATTGCAAAATACTAAATACTAAGGCCGATGATTTTATCCGAGCCATATTAGAAATTTCACCACCAAATAATATCGAACAGCTTGACAATGCCGAAGCAACTGTTTCGTCCTCTGCTCCACTCTACATTCCAGGGAAAAGATATCACTTAAACCTTTCAGCGACAGCAAAGAATACCCTGACAATGGGTGCCGCATTTGTCGCTAATGCCTATATATTACATGCTCTGAGACTTTGGGATCTTGTTGCCTTTCTATCCAGCACAGGTATCCAAAGCTTGATCTCTCAAATCACAAAGCTTTCCGAGCGTCAAAGAAATATCCTTGATGCAATATGCAAGCTTAAACGGAAAAACAGCTCGCCGCTCTACTGGCCTACAACGGAGCAGATAGCAGATAACTTGCATATGACTACAATTGAAATTCAAGATGAACTTATATCTATACAGGATAAAGTCGTCCAGTATAACACTGAAAATAAGACCTGGCGTATTATTCTGTAGGGTGGCATCGACCAGGCTATTTTTGATGATGCTGGGCATCAAGCAGTTTGCTGACGAAGAGTCCTATAGGATGACGATCACCATCGTCGTCTACAGTGACTCTACCGGCTCAATGCGCCGAGCAGTAGACCCGCTATCCCTTCAACGGCGGCCTTTTTTGCCTCAAAACCGGCATCAAGAGTTTGCCAATATATCGCTTTGGGGATAATGTAGTTGGCGGACCCCAAACGATAGAAGGCATTTTCCGGCGTTCCCCAGCAATGCGTTTCTTGATATTATTCTCTATGACGCAGGATACTTTCAACGTAGACATCGATTAAATGGAAGTAATAGGGAGACACAGTATATTGATTAAAACGCACAAATTTTACTCCCATCGTTGAAAGTACCTGTTCTTTGTCAAAATGATCTGCTCCCTGAAGAATCTGGAAGCGGCGGATTGGATTGGCTTTATCCTGACCTTCTATATTCATTCCTGTGGGGGAACCAACGGTAAAAGCATTAGTTTCATCATACCAGATGCCCTGATACAGATGGACCTCTTGTGCCTTTTCACTCAGAAACTTGTCCAGATCTTGATAAATGCCAATAATTAATCTACAGTGGTATTTTCCCTCGACGAGCTTTCCGCGAATGATTTTCGGCGCTGTTTTTTTACTTCCAAAAATTTTTGCGATACACTCTACCCATTCTTCACTTTCGGTTAGCTCGTTAAAAGAAAGCGCCGGATGGGTGGGTTCCACCTTCTCTTTAAGGAAGGTATCATAATCAAGGAGTTGCTGATGAAAGCCGAGGGAGTATTGAGCCTTTTTTGACTTTGGAAAGCTTTTTCCAGTGATCCAATCAGGCTCTAATGGTACGAGAGAGGAGGAGCGTTTTTCTTGCAGCAGATCGTAGGAAGGAGCCAGCAGGAATTCTCTAATCGGATAGGATGTAGTTTGCTCATTTTTCCGACGCAGAATTTCCTCGTACTCATAGAGGACCGTCTCTTGCAAATCCTCAATTGCCACAAAGAGATCTGGCCCAACAATAATATCGAAAGATGGGAGTTCCCTGTCTGTTTCAGTAATAGTATCTTTAAACTTATTCCTTTCTATGAGCAGTTGTTTGTGCTTATCAATCCAATCAATTCCCCATCGTTTCAATAGAGCATAGAAGGCACTCTTTTCTTCAGGATTTTCTAAATGGATGAAATGTGGCTGATGATTTTCAAAGCAGAGAGCTACAGTGTATTTGGTACCGTCGTAAGTTCTGCGGCGAACAAAAGCCATCTGATCTGGCAAGAGGGGAAGTGGATAGGTCTCTTGCCCATGAATAATGGAGCATTTGAGGTAAAACTCGTTAAGGCCAACTTCGAGATTACGAATGAGATTTTTATCATGGCTTTCCAGGAGAGGGTAATCAAGGTAGTTACCTCCGGCCAGAGCATCAATGTCGTTGGGATTGACATTGATGGATTGTTTGGGAATGGTGGGATAAGCTTTATAGAGTGGTGGATAAGGATCAGTGTACTGACCATAGAGGATGCCATCTTCTTTGAAATCCTCTGCTCTGGCATCAAGAAGTACGAATGCGCCGCCACGAGGTGCTAGTGAGAGATCAGAGAGTGGAATGAATTGAACTGTTGAATTGATAGTGTTAAAAAGTTCGGCATAGGCGCTGAGGGGATGTGTTTTGTCGAGCCGATTATCAAAGACACCAACGGTGTGAAGATTTTCAGTGGGGAGAAAGGCGGTATCAGGAGGAGATGCAGGACGAAATGTGCGTTTTCGGATGTGTCCTGAAATGCCTAGCGCAGCGAGGTCCTCAAGGAAGGCTGGAATAAAATCATAGACGATTTTCCCACGCCCAGCATCGAGTCTTTTGGTGTTATGATACATCAGATGCGCACGTGATTTGTCAGAGGTGAAGCGCCTATAAACGTTGGCTTCTTTTTGCAGAGCGGACTGCTTCAAATGGCTGAAGAAAAGTTTATTGCCAATCGGATACTTGGCAAACAAGGCATCAGCATTGCTATACGGCGGAGTCGCTTTCATAAAACGTCTGGCGTGGGTAATGACACGAAATTCTTGCTCATAGGGTCCTTCTCTGTTTGTGGATGCACCCTTGATCTCAATTTCAGCGCAAACATGGATATCTTTTTTGAAGTCTGAATCAGCATAAACATAGCATTTGTCCTGGCCAACAAAGCGGCCTGTCTGATTCCCATGGCAAAATCTGATCTGAAGCAATTTGATCAGAACATGGCGAGGCAGATCCTGAAAACGGATTTCTCGACGTTGCAACGGTTCGTTTTGATACCAGGGCAAGGACACAGGGACAATCTCATCCTGACGTGGATATATCACGTAGAAAGCCCACTGGATATTATTGTCTCCATCGAGTTTATCAAAGGTATAGGAGCGGTACAGTGCGCCTACCTGATCGCGGAAGGCGTTATGAATACGCCCAAAAAGGATTGAGAGATTCTTTTTGTAGGCAAATTTGAGATTACTAGGGATAAGATAACGGATAAGCCTGAAATGCTTCTCTAGAAGAGAATAATCAGCAATCGGATCAATGACGATGGTGGTGGTGGAAAAAGTACGTTCTTTTGTTTCAGTTCGCTTCATGTTTACTCGTTCTCCTCTTTAATGTTGAGTGCTAGTTTCACATCCGTGAGAAAGTGGGTAAATGCCTTCTGGGGAAAATTGGGTGTGAGCCGATCCAATGCTCCTTGCACCAGAATGATCTGAGCATCTTCGAAGCGAGAGACAGGCTGGAATGTACTCGTATAATAGCCCAGAGGCCGTTCGGCCAGACTGACAAGGTTAATATAGATTATTTTGCTTTCTGGGCCTGAATGCTGTATCAGCTTGTGAAGTTTTGTTTGAGCGTTACTTTTAAATGATACATCATTCAGCGAAGGATGCCAAAGAGGATCTCCAGAAGGTACTGAAAAGCGATCAAGTGTGTAATCGCTGTAATTCTTACAATCGATAAACCAGGGCTTTCCGGTAACACGCTGGTCGACGATCTCAAAAAGCGCATCGGGCAGAAATTCAATTGGAATTTTTTGCTCAGTCAGCAGAGCAAAAATAGCCTCTTCCCCGATTGCTCCAGCGAGAATGGCTTGTAGACAATAAGGAGTAAAAAAGTGATTACCTGGGTGGTCAAATTTTACCTCAAAGCCCTGACGATAAAAATGCTCCTGGATGATGAAATTTTCTGCAATAGTCGCGTAAACTGTGTCAAGCTTTAGAATAGTGCACTCTGGTAAAAGTATCTCCAAGGGATAAATATCGAGATCTTCTGTGATATTGAGCTTGCCTCTATGAAAGTATGGAGAGGAAGTGGAACATTCGTATTGTCGTACAATTTCTGCCTGGAAGTCGTGGCTCAAGACCGCGTGACGGAGGTGCTCCCAGTCTCGGCGTGCCTGGAGATCTTTCCCAGCACGGCGGACGTGTTCCAGGCGATAGACAAGCTGGTGAATAGCAGCTTTGCATTTCTGATTTTTTGCACCAAGAAGTCCATCATAGGTTTGCTGTGCCACCTCTTCGAAATGCTGCGTTTGTTGAGCAACTTCACGCAAAACACTTTTGAGATTTGCCGATGCGAAGGGTTCTCGCTGTTCTCTGACCATTTCATGGTTTTTATGAAGAAATGCTTGAAAAACCCGAAATACATCAGGACAAAGTAAGGCAACCTGTGGAGAGGTTTCATCCCAGGAACGTTCTACACGGCCTAGAGCCTGGATAAAAATAGCAAGTCGATTGAACAAACTATCTTTTGCTGTTGAGCCAGTCCGATATTGCTGATTCCAGGCAGCGGGCCGACGAATTGTTTCTAACACCTTATGGAAACGTTCTTCAGAGATCAAGTGGGAAAAGAAGAGTTTGGCCTGATACCAGATATTTTCCTTGTAACCTGCGAAAATTTCTTCTAAATCTTGTTCGACGGGATCTGGTTTGGTGAAGAAGTAATAAGGATCTTCGAGTAAGCCAATGTGAGTAAAGTCCAGTTCTTTGCCGCCTGCCTCATTGGTATATTGTAGGTTTACCCCATTGCCTGCGGAAAGATATTGCGTCACAACAATCACGGGATCTTCAGTCCAGAATAACTGGGCAAAGGCCTTTTCCGCATCAGGATTCTGTCGGATCTGGGTTGCTAGTTCAGCATTGAAAAAAATGACCGTTGCGCGTTTTTGCTGAAGCAAGAGCGAGAATGCTTGAAACCAGGGATTTTTATCAAGGGGTTCTACTACATAGATACCTGCTTCCTGAGCCTGAGAGGCAAAAGTAGTGAAGAGCAAGCGAATTTGTCGGAAGGAGTTAAAAAAGAGGAGATCTCGTGGCTGTTTCCCACCATATTGAAGTAACCAGAGGAAAGCAGCAAAGAAGCGGTGGAGGCGTTGGCTACGGTATCCTCCAGTATCTTCATCAAATTCATCATTATGCGTAACGGTGTGGAGAAAATTTTCTAGCGTTGCTTGATAGGGATCTGCTGGATTGAGTACATCGATCTGAGTGACGCTCATTTGATGTTTACGGCGCTGTGCTTTTTCTTCGCTGAGTTGCTGGATATCGTGGCAGTCCTCGTCGGTAATCGGCAAGAGAAGACCCCGATTTTCGAGCCAGTTAAGATCGAAGTGATGAATACAACGGTGGAGATCAGCAGTCGCCGATAAGGCGAAAATCAGGTATTTTTGCGCTAGGATAAATAAGAGATTTTCTGGTGTTTGTAGCATCTGATAAAAGATCACTTCAACTTCCTCGTCATCTGTGCGTTGTTGTAGGTCATTAATTTCATAGAGACCATATCCGCTACGTAGCAGGCCATCCCGTTGTGATGTATGTTGTGATGTTTGATGGCGAGGCAGGCGAGGAATGCTGATCACCTGATCAAAGAAGTCTGTATTGCGAAAACATTGGCGCATCAGTTCCCAGTAGACTCTTTCATTTTCTCGTTGCAATTCCTTAAACAGGGCAACGATCAGGGTTGTGGCTAGGCCAATTCGATTAAAGTACCAAGTAGCATTGATCCAATTTTTGTCAGATTTCTTCAGCTCAAGTTGATAGGAACGATCTGTCTGGTGGATGAAGAGTGGCTTGCTGCTGATGGCATGATTGGTACGAAAGATGGAAGGCATCATTTTTGCCGCTAAAGATCGTGTGAGCGTGAACTGGTTGATATCTGGATAATTGAGCTTGTCCTTGATTTCATCAACTACTCGCACAATCGTTTTGATGCGCTCACGCAGTTCATCCGAAAGAGGGAATTCTTGACGTGGAAGTTTGTGATTAGCCATAGCCCGATAAAAATGTGCCACGAAATCAAATGGGTCAGAGATTTGGGGAACGCGGCAGATCAATTGAACAAGATCACTTTCAAGAAAATCAAATTCATCCCAGAAGAGGATAAGCTGCTTTTCTGCTGAAAGATCTGTCAGGCTACGTGTTTGAGCACCATCGAAAAATCCGTAGTATGCCTTTTGTAATGTGACCAGCATAATACGTATTTCGGGTTTCCTGCGAAAAGCAATAGCTGGAAAAAGCGTATTAACTACGGGGTGATTAACTAACCAGTTGTATGAGGGACTTTTCTCTTCTTTATCACGAGTGATAAGTAAAACGAAACGAAAAGCTTGCAAGACAATATGAGCCTGAGTATTGGCCTGTTTCTCCAGCCAATCAGGGAGAATTTCTCCCCTCCCAGTAATTTCGAGCACTTGTTTGCAAGCTCGACGAATGGCCACACTTTCCAGCGTCTTGAGATGGTATTTCTGTTTCGCTTCCCTTAAAGCTTTGACAAAACGAGGGTCAGCCAGGATTTTCTCAAAATCTTCATACTGTGTTTGGAGCATGATTTGTACTACTTCCAGGTCTCTTTGTAGAAGAACATATGGGATATGTTCTTTTTCGAGTCTGGTAGCCATTTCCTGGAGTAATTGTTTGCGGTTGGCTAAGTAGATAAATTTATGGGTGAGATTGTTTTTGACAACTTCTGGAATTCCTGCTGCTTTTTCCCAGACCTGTAGGGCCGAGAATAAGCTTGATGCCGTTTTGTTGTTGTTCAATGGCTCGTTGATAGTATTCGGGGTATCCAGTCATGATCATCTCCTCACACATTATTTAGTTACAATTTTCTAAAAAAGTAGCATCGTAGTAGATAGAATTATTCTCTCCTATAGAAGACGTAAATGGCAATAGTTCTAAAAATTTTTTATATGAATTTAATGTAGTCAATTTTGTGATTGGAAAGAGATGTGAAATTGTTTCATAGGACAATGAAGTGGCTTGAGGGGTATTTATGGAAAATCGTGAATTTTGCAAGTTTTACAAGTGAACTCTCTGGCGATTAGAAGTCCCAATGAAAAAGCATGCTTGACAGAATAAAAGATACGATTATACTATGATTACTTGGTATGATAAACATACCACAACACATCATGCTTAACTCGTCATTGAACAACGTGGTTCATACAATTGCTGTGGTGCATGAGAAGTACAAGCAATGAAAGGACTGGCTTATGGCAGTCGAGGAACGCGTACAGATCGCGATTGATAACTGGGCACCACGCTTCATTGCAAATGGCGTTGACTATAGTGATTATCAGCGCCTGGTCAAGCGCATAGAACGGTGGGCAGACTGGAGCCGGGAATGGTCTGCCTGCGCGGAGCTACATGAGCACCTCGGTGAAGAGGCCGAAGCAAAAGGAAACGTTCTCTCAGCCGGACAACTCTACTTTCAAGCTGCGGTGACTTACCACTTCGGCAAGTTTGTCTTTGTACAAGATCCAGCAGCGTTACGTGAAGCCCACGAACACGTCGTGCAAACCTATCAAAGAGCATTGCCTTATTTCGACTTTCCTGGCGAACGCGTTGCCATCCCCTACGAGCAAGGTGGCACGATGTACGGTATCCTGAGAAAACCCTGGCATACGCCTAAAGCGCCAGTGGTGATCCTGATTCCAGGTCTCGATTCAGTGAAAGAAGAACTGCATAATTATGGCGACGACTTCTTGCGTCGAGGAATGGCGGTACTCGCGATTGACGGTCCTGGACAGGGTGAAATGGAGTTTCAGTACGCACTTCGTCCTGATTTCGAGGTGCCCGTACGCTATGCCATCGATTACCTTGAGACCCGTACCGATGTAGATGCAAAGAGCATCGGCTTGCTAGGTGTCAGTCTGGGAGGCTACTTTGCTCCGCGCGCAACTGCCTTTGAACCACGCGTCAAGGCTACCATTGCCATTGCTGGTTGGTATAGCATCGATGGACTTTTCGCGCAGTTACCTCTATTGACCCAAGAAGCGTTCATCTACCGTACAAAATCAGCGAACGAGGCGGAAACGCGTCAGAAGCTAGCAGCATTTGATCTTCACGGAGTGATGCAGAACATACACAGCCCATTACTGGTTATTATGGGACGTCTGGACCGGCTGACTCCACCGATAGCAGCGGAACAGATGGCAGCGGAAACCGGTGGTGAGGTCACGCTCTGGATGTTTGAGGATGGCAACCACGTTTGTAACAATATCGTTTACAAGTACCGTCCACAACAGGCCGACTGGATGCACGCGGCACTGCACGCATAAACGCTTTTCAATGGCGTTAAAAAGCTCCTGGCTCCAATATTACACTGTTACAACACTTTGGAGAAGAGAAAGACTTGAAAAAGCCAGCCCATGTCCGTGGTAGCGCCATGCACTTCCTTTCCCATCTCCAAAGAAAGACGCTCTACAGAGCCTCTTGGCTCAATTCGTCGAAGACCTGCCCGATGCCTGTCGAGAGGCGCTCTTTGCTTGCACGAGGGACAAGTTCCTGCATCCGCAGAGCGACGTTTGTGACCGTCGTCTCACGATCCCATCCGCTGACGATAGCTTCCCCAACCTGGGTCCGTAGCGTGATAAACCAGTGACGCAGATCGGCCAGCGCGGTAGGGGGTTGAATTGGACCATGACCGGGAATAGCATGCTCGACTCCCAGTTGTTCTAATTGTTCCAATGCATGGACCCAATGCGCCGAGTTCCCACCAGGAGGCATCGCTGGGACGATGGCATTGAAGAGAAGATCGCCAGCGAACAGCGTACCCGATTGGGGCAGCCACGCAACGCTATCGCTCGGGCTATGCGCAATGCCGAAATACAGCAATTGAACCTCAATATCGCCTACGAACAGTATGATCTTCTCCTGAAAGGTCAGCGTCGGAGGCGTAATGATTACGTCGCTTACGAATGCTGCCATACGCGGATTCTGCCGCCAGTTGGCAAGTGTCTGTTCTCCATGGTTGATCATGTTGTGCCGCACACCTTCGTGCGCGATAATAGAGCAATCCGCAAACACCTGGTTCCCATACACGTGATCGCCATGGGGATGCGTATTAAAGAGGGACAGTACCCCTTCTTTCCGGCGTTCCTGTGCGGCAGCACGTAAGGAAGTCGCTTCGGCAACCGCAATGCCAGAATCAACAACGAGCACACTTCCACCGTGGTTGATAATACCACGATTACAGACACCACCAAAGGCGACGTTCACACCCGGTACGATCTCTTGTATGCTAAAATCAGCCATACTTGCTCCTTTTTTCAAAAAACTGCGCATCTCATCCGCCTCAACGGGAACGATGCTTCTTTCTATGAGCTTACCACATTCTGCTACGAACAAGTTGAGCATACCCGAAAATGCGCTGTTAATGAGATACTATATCATTGACAGCACGCATTGCACATGCTATAGTTTGCATGTTACTACTGAGACAACGTTTCTTTATTGATCACGCATTATCCTATTCTGAGGAGGAATATGTACATGTTTCGCCTGCGAAAATTATCGCTCTTATTCTCATGCGGACTTCTGTTCGTTCTTTTATTGAACGCCTGTGGGGGCACCACAAATGCAACCAGCACTTCTAGTAGCAAAGTATTGCAAGTGGTGGCTGGCGAAAACTTCTGGGGCAGCATTGCCACTCAGTTGGGTGGCACGCATGCCAATGTAACCAGCATCGTCACCGACCCCAATGCTGACCCCCACGAGTACGAAAGCAATACGGCTGATGCGCGTCTCTTTGCCCAGGCCAATTATGTGATATTAAACGGGGTCGGCTACGATACCTGGGCCCAGAAATTGCTCGACGCGAATCCGGTCAGCGGACGCAAGGTCTTTACCGCAGGCGATCTCGTCGGCAAAAAAGAGGGCGACAACCCTCACCTCTGGTATAATCCGACCTATGTGGAGGAAGTGGCGAACCAGATCACGAAAGATTACCAGTCTCTTGATCCTGCGGATGCGACGTATTTTACCCAGCAGCGGAGCGCATTTGAAAATGCGTTGAGCAGCTATCACCAGCGCATCAATGAAATCAAAACCAAGTTTGCAGGACAAAAAGTGGGTGCCACCGAAAGTATCTTTGTCTATATGGCCAATGCACTGGGATTGAATCTGGTCTCACCGCCAGACTTTATGGACGCCATTGCCGAAGGCAACGATCCGCCGGCCTCCAGTGTCGTGTCTTTTGAGCAACAGGTGAAAAACAAGCAGATCACCGTGCTGGTCTATAATGTGCAGACCGTTACTGACGTGACGAACACGATCAAACAGCTCGCTGCGCAGCAGAACATCCCTGTTGTTGGCGTCTCGGAAACCATTCAACCCGCCGATGTCAGCTTCCAGGATTGGCAGACCGCGCAACTGCTGGTACTGCAAAACGCGCTTAATGCAAGTGCCTTAGGCCAGTAAGGGCAGGGGGAATACGAGACAGAATGCCTCGTGTTCTCCTCTCTCGGGAGGACTTTGATGGATGAAACCGATGTGAGCACGCAATCCTTCGCGACCCAGGCTACACCGTCTCTGGAAGATCAACCAGACCGCGTGACCTGGCAGGAGGACGAGACACGCACCAGCATCGTCGCCTTTCAAGACGTTGCCGTGCGCATAGGCCGACGCACGATCTGGCGTCACGCGACATTCGCGCTGGAACCAGGGGAGTTCGTGGCGATTCTGGGTCCCAATGGAGCGGGCAAATCGACCCTGCTGCGCCTGCTACTTGGCTTGCTCCAGCCAGGCGAGGGCAACGTGCGCGTGCTGGGACATGCCCCACAGCGGGGCAATAGCTCCATCGGCTATGTGCCGCAGCGTCGCCTCCTTGATCCTGACTTGCCGGTACGGGGCCGTGATCTGGTGATGCTCGGGCTAGATGGTCTACGCTGGGGCTTTGCACTCCCAGGTCCAAAACGCAGGCAACAGCAGGACCGCGTAGCGGAAGCGTTATCCGCTGTGGAAGCTACCGCGTATGCTGATCGCCCAATCGGGCATCTGTCGGGAGGCGAGCAGCAACGGCTGTTCTTAGCCCAGGCGCTGGTTGGGCGACCACGTTTACTCTTGCTGGATGAGCCATTGGCCAGCCTGGATATGCGCAGCCAGGTTGGGATTGCGCACCTGATCGCTCGGCTCGCCCGCGAGTGGGACATTACGGTACTCATAGTCACGCACGATATTAATCCAGTCTTGCCGGTTGTTGATCGGGTACTCTATGTAGCGCGCGGTCAGGTCGTAATCGGCACTGCCGAGCAAGTTATTACCACGCAACAGTTGAGTCGTCTCTATGAAGCGCCGGTCGAAGTGGTACGCGATAGCCAGGGGCGTGTGTTTGTCGTGGGCCTGGAAGAGGCGGAGGGACACCCACATGAACAGTAGTCTCTGGCAGAGAGGAAAAAGAAGGAGATTGTTATGTCTGTAACACTCCCATTCCTCCTGCTGTTTCGCCTCCCTCTTGGATCGCTTGGGCAACCGACCTTTTCCTGGGACCTGGTGGCGGATTGGCAGGATATCTTTCAGTATGATTTTATGCGCCATGCCTTCCTTGCTGGCACTATCATCGCGGTGGTCGCGGGTGCCGTGGGCTATTTTGTCGTACTGCGTGGTATGGCTTTTGCCAGCCACACGCTGGCAAACATTGGCTTCGCTGGAGCAGCCGGCGCGGTCCTGATCGGCGTCAATCCTGTCTTCGGGTTGCTGGCATTCACCCTGCTCGGCGCTCTTGGCATCGGCGCTCTCGGCAAGCGTCTTGCGGAGCGCGATATCGCGGTGGGAATTATTCTGGCCACGGCACTTGGCCTGGGGCTGCTCTTCATTTCGCTGTACAAGGGCTATAGCACGGATGCCTACTCGGTCCTGTTTGGCGAGATTCTGGGCATCAGCGAACAGGAGGTCTTTATCGCACTAATCGTGGGAGCCGTTACCCTCCTGGCGCTCGGCATCCTCTATCGCCCATTGTTATTTGCCTCGCTGGATGAAGAAGTTGCCACAGCGAAAGGTCTGCCTATCTCCCTGCTCAGCATGGTGTTCCTGGTCATTCTTGCGCTCGCCGTCGCCGAAGCGGTGCAGATCGTCGGGGTCCTGCTCATCTTCGCACTCCTGGTCACACCGGCAGCCATTGCGGAACAGCTCGTTGTGCGTCCAGCACACGCCCTGCTGCTCTCCGTGGTACTGGCCCTGCTTTTTACCTGGGGCGGGCTAACCATCGCCTATTATCTTCCCTATTCGCTGGGCTTTTTCATTACCACGCTCGCCTTTGCTACTTACCTCGTGGTGCGCCTCGTCAAGGACGGACCGCGTCTCTTCAAAGGGCAGCTCTTCCTGGCAGATCAGCTCCCAAATGTCTCGGAAGGAGGCGAGCGATGAACACAATGGCCCATGGCCTCGCGCTTGCAACCATGCAACCTTTTTCCTGGAACCTGGTCGCGGACATCCAACAGATGCTGGCAGTCGATTTTATGCGCAACGCCTTCCTGGCCGGTTCGCTCATTGCGGTCAGTTCGGGACTGGTGGGCTATTATGTCTTGCTCCGTCATCAGACCTTTGCCAGCGATGCCCTCTCGCATGTGGGCTTTGCCGGGGCCATGGCGGCTGCGTTCGCCGGCATCAACCCCTATCTCGGACTCTTTGGCAGCTCCATCGTGGTAGGCGTCGGTATGGGGCAACTTGGCAAGTCCAGTGGCCGCTCGCGCGATGTGGCCATCGGCACCGTCATGGCCTGGGTCCTGGGACTGGGAGCCCTGTTTCTTGGACTCTACCTCTCCAGTCCAGTGACCAATACGAACATTGCGATTGGCGTGGGAGTGCTCTTTGGGTCGATTTTTGGCGTCGATGCCCACACAGCATGGATAATCGCAGGGGTAGGCGCGGCAACCAGTCTGGCGTTGCTGGCTATGGCACGCCCCTTGCTCTTCGCCTCGATTGACCCGGAGGTGGCGATGGCGCGAGGTCTGCAAGTACGGCTCTTGGACGCGCTCTTTCTCATCCTGCTCGGCATCACCGTCGCTGAAGCGGTGCCTGCGGTGGGAGCCTTGTTGGTCTTTGCACTCCTGGTCACGCCAGCAGCAAGCATCCGAAAAATGGTGAAGCGTCCGTTCCTTGGCCTGCTGCTGTCGGCGCTCCTGGCCTTGTTGATTACCTGGGCGGGATTGACGATCTCCTTCTATCTCTCCTATCCGGTGAGTTTTGATATCAGCATGCTAGGCTTTGTGATCTACCTGGTCGCCCTGGGTAGCGAGTGGCTACAAGAAAGGGTAAGGCCAGAAGGTGGAGCCCGTCCAACAGAGAGGGAGTGGGGAGAGGGAATGAGCGCATGAGAGAGGAAGAGGATGGACAAAAGCGACCTCAGAGGCCAGCCCATCTGGTCGCCTTAAGTGTTCTCGAAGGAGCCACCAGCCTGTTTGTGTTGCTCTGGTTTGTGCTTTTGCCCAGACTCCTTTTCAAAGCAGATCAGGTAGCTGCTCTGGTCAGACCAATTGCCCTCATGATCTTCGTCAGCATGCTTTCGGCTCTCGGTCTGATCACGGCTGGTGGTTTGTGGGACTGCCGAGCCTGGGCATTTCGTTTGGGACTCACGCTTGCGATCTGTTCCATTGCCCTCGTTATCTCCTGGCTCGCCATCTCCTTCTCCTTCGACTTTTTCGAACTTGGATCACTGCTGGTACTCGCGCTCAATAGCATCCTCCTGTTCTTCTTTCTCCAACCGACTGTCGCCAGAGCCATGGTGCCAAAAGAACGACGCTGAAGAGGTGAGCACTCAGCATGAACGCGGGAGTTGCACTGATAAGGAGATAAACATGGACACGCCGGAGTTCAGAGGACCAGACGCGCACACGATCCTGGCCGCTCTGGCCCATGCGGGCTTGAAACGCACCCGCCCACGAGAAGTCATCGTGCAGTACATCGCGCAGAAAGGCGAAGCAAACGCCGACTTCACGATTGAAGATCTCTGGCACGAAGTCCGCGCCATGCATACAGGCTTCGGGCGCGTGACGGCCTTCCGCGTGGTAGAGCTCCTGGTCCAGCTTGGGGTTGTGGATCGTCTCACGTTTCCCGATGGAGCGATTCGCTATCATGTGGGAAAAAGTCCGACGCGACAATATCTGACCTGTGAACACTGTCATAAAGTCGTCGAACTGCATCTGAGCTTTGTTCCTCCCTTGCTCGATACAATCGTCCAGATGTCTGGATTTGTGCGCTCGAACCACCCGGTCGAAATCACTGGACGTTGCCCGGATTGCCAAAATACCTAGCAAGCAGGCATCGTACTGATATGGAGTACCAGTGCGTTGCCCGCTCTTCCCCATGAGCAACCATGCATTCTGCTTATTTCCCTCTGCCTCCCAAACCATAGGCTCAGCCAAAAGAAACCAGGTTTCATGTATTTCAATATATACTTTCCATTATTTTAGTGATACACCGTCTCTTTAATAGACATATAGTTGATTTTCGATAGTCATTGGGGTATACTCAAAAGAGAACAGCGTCATTCATTTGAGCGAAGGAGTTTTTTGATGAGCCATACTACTCACGATCAGCATACCCATGTCCACGGAACCCAGTGTGGGCATACAGCAATCTTGCATAATGATCACGTCGATTACGTGCATAATGGTCATCTGCATACCTCACACGAGGGGCACTACGATGAGCATGTGATTGAGGTCAATGCCCACAATCCCTCCGCGTGCGCTCCCGTCTCCTGTGCCTGTGGGCACCAGGGCTGTGGGCACGCAGTCGTTCCTCACGGAGATCATCAGGATTATCTCTATCAGGGAACGCTGCATCATCCCCACGGCGATCACTGTGACAATCATGGACCAGTCGCAGTGCAGTAAGAGACAAGCAAGGGAAGCAAAGCGAGAGGTTCTGCCCAAAAGGATGGGTGGCCTCTCGCTTGCCCGTTTATCGTGTCCTTCCCATACGGGGAAGCCCGGCATATGCTCGTTTTAGTGTGTTTCTTTAGGGAGAGCCACGAGCGAGAGCCGGTTGCTCACCACCGTATGATGAGCCAGACGCTTGCGCACACGCAAGGCCAGAAATCCGATCACGGGAACCGTGCGCACAATCACATAGGTGCCAAAGGCAAAACTGGTGATAAAAAAACTGACCGGGTAGGGAGTATAAAAAGCGACCGCCAGCCCGGCCCAGGTAAAGAGCAGGGAAAACAGCACCGAAAGAGCTATCGCCAATGAGGGACGCGTGGTCAAGCGTTCCGCCACGGCAGCCGGTGTGACGAGCAGCGCAAAAATCAAGAGCACGCCCATCACCTGAGCAGCAGCGGCCACCGCGAAGCCGACGATCATCATAAACAAGACACTCAGCATATGGATCGGCACTCCTTTTGCCTCAGCAATTTCCTCATCCAGCGAGGCAAAGAGCAGCGGGCGATAGATCAGGGCCATCACGAACAGCGTCACGGCTCCCGTCCAGAGGGCGAGTTGGACATCTTGCTGGTCAATCCCCAGAATTTGCCCAAAGAGGATCGAGTAGGCTTCGGTCGCATAGCCCACGTAGAGCGAGAGAAAGAGCACACCCAACCCCAGCATCCAGGCAAGCACAGTGCCAATCACGACATCACGTCCATACAGTCGTTTGCCCAGCAACCCGATGAGTACCGAGCTACCAAGCGTCAGGGCAAGCATCCCATACACTGGACTGAGTGCGATGACCAGGGCACCAGTCGCCCCAGCAAAGCCCACATGCGAGAGGGCATGGGTGGCAAACGACAGACTCCGCAAGACTACAAAATAGCCCACGACGCCTGCGACAATGGCCACCACACTTCCCGCGAGAAACGCATGCTGCATAAAAGGATAGCTGAGCAGCGTTTGCGCGTCTGCGAACAGGTTCCAGGAAAGGGCCGGAAGACTGGCAACAGGTAGCCAGAGAGTAACAAGGAATATCATCATCTCCTCCGAACAGAAAAGAATGGCAACAGCGCACAAAGCGTTCCTCAGCGCGTTGCCATGCTCCAACATATCGACAACGGTGGAACAACACAGCAAACAGCACTACACGGCCTGTTCAAGACCAAAGACCAATACTCGCCCCTGACTATCGCGCAGGACTTCGACAGGAGCATCATACATCTGGGACAGCCGCTCACTTGTGATCAGATCGTCGGGATGACCAATAGCCACCTGACCGCCGGCTATCGTCAGCAGACGATCTGTCGAGGGCAACAATGGATTCACATCGTGGGTCACAAGAAGCACTGCAAGCTGCCGTTCTCGGGCGACCTGAGCCGTGAGTCGGGCAATGGCCTGCTGACTGCGCAGGTCCAGACTAGCCAGAGGTTCATCCAGCAACAGTACGCTGGGCTGACCCAGCAGAGCCTGCGCTAGCAACAGCCGTTGTTGCTCTCCGCCAGAAAGGCTACCGATGGCTCTCTCGGCATATGCCTGAGCACCCACAGCATCAAGCGCCTGCTGCACGAGAGACTGTTGGTGCCGCCTGGAGACAAACGGGAGCGGCAGTCCCCACTTCTGCCCATCGATGCCCAGGCTGACAAAATCGCGCGCTCGTACCCGCAGGTGCGCGTCAAGCGTGCGGCGCTGGGGCACATAGCCCAGTGCCGGATTGCCCCGCCGTGGTGTCCGACCAAGCACCTCAATACTCCCCTCCGCCAGTGGTACCAGTCCAAGGATGGCTCGCAGAAGGGTACTTTTTCCGGCACCATTGGGCCCAATGATCGTGATAAACTCGCCCGTCTTGACCGTAAACGTGGCATCCTGCCAGATCGTGCATCCCCCTCGACGCACAGCTGCGTGCCGAACAGTGATAGCATCTTTCACTGACGAAACCGTTTGCGCCTCTCTGGACACCTGAATGTACTCCTGGACTCCATTTTGTCTACTTTGTGGCATACACCGTTTCCTCTTTTTCTGCTCAGGCGTTGGGCACAGCCTGCGCTAACGCTTTCTGTAACGCCTGCAACTGGCTCAGTTGCCACTGTTCAAACGTGGCATTGACCGGGCGGACCGTCTCGGAAATCTCAACTACCGGGATGTCGGACTGCGTGAGACTGGATTGTAAACTCCGCGTGGCATTGGAAATCGTCTGGACATTGAGCAAGAAGACTTTGATCTGGTGCGTCACAATCTGCTGATTAAACTCGGCGACCGAAGCCGCAGGCGGATCAGTGCCATCATTCTCAGCTTTCATATAAGGGAGCGGCGTGATCAAATTCAGGCCCGTGGCCTGCGCCAGAAAGATGCAGATGGACTCTGAAGCACCCACCGATACCCCGGTGTACCTGGCTTTGATGGCGGCGATTACCTGGCGATACGGCTGCACGGCGCGTTCAAATGCCGCGTGCTGCTGCGTAAAATAGGTGGCATCAGTGGGATCAAGCGCCTGATAATCGGCAGTGATCGCGTTGCTGATTTTCTCCACATAGTCCGGGTTATACCAGATATGAGGATTGTAACCCGGGATATTCTCGCCGACGGTCTGCGCGGCGGTTAGCACTTTGCGGCTGGGAGACGGGTTGGCACTCATCAGTTTATCGGCCCAGGTATCGTAGCCCGCACCATTCTCAATCACATAGTCAGCGGTGGCAATGGCGCGTGCATCACTCGTGGTCGGCTCATAGTCATGAGGATCTCCGGTCGGCGAGGTCACGACGCTGGTCACAGAGACATGCGCGCCTCCCAGTTGCTGCGCGATACTGCCCCAGAAATTGACGGTCGCCACCACATTCAGTACTTTGCCGGCGCTCGTTGTGCTGTTACTAGCAGATGGAGTAGTGCAGCCGTTCAGGGCGAGCAGACACAACAACAGAAACGCGAGGCAACTCGCTCCCATCTCCCGTTGTCGGCGCGTCGAGGTGAGCATTGGGCATGAGCGGTAAAAAAGGATCATTCACGTTCTCCTGGTCAATTAACTTCTCTCTATTAGTGAGATGTTGTATCATTAATATATGGCAACTATAGCCGGATTGCTCACGGCTTGTCAAGAGAAAATCGACTTGATGATAGCATAAGCAGAAATTTATGTAAGAATCGTCCATAGCGGCGCATATATGAGCAATCACTCAGATAGATGAAAAAGATGAAATTACGCTATCACTGCTACGAACACCAGAAAAAAATCCCTTCTCCTTGACATTATTAACGAGACGTTGTATCATCAATATATGCATCTATCTAGAGAGAAAAAAACAACGCAATCAGGTGAACTGACACCGATTAATCCAACGAGCGTTGCTGAGGTTCAGGCTGCATTACCACCTGAGGCACTGATTACGGTGGTTGTTTCGACGTTTCAAGCACTGTCTGATCCCACGCGCCTCAAAATTCTTTATGCCCTCACCAAGCGTCCCTGCTGTGTACGCGATCTGGCGATCCTGGTTGGTGTCTCCGAATCGGCAGTTTCGCACCAACTGCGTCTCCTGCGAGATCGTCGCCTGGTCAAGCAGAAGCGAGAGGGTAATGTCATCTATTATTCATTACATGACGGTCATCTGGTAGCATTCTTCCGCGAAGCTGAATATCACGCAGACCATGTCTATCAGGGTATTCCTGATCATCCCTACGTTCCATGAAAATGGGTGGTATCATCTTCCAGGAAAACAGGAAGGTGCTCTCATCATGATGAGAGCACGTGCGCACATAGCTATAAAGGAGATAACAAACATGTTCAATGATCTATTCAGCCAGAAACGTAGCGTCGATCCTCAACTCCTGCAACAGGTAAAAAATTGGGTTCAGGATACACTACAGATAGAAGATGATATTTCGTTACTGGTTACAGAACTCCGTTGTAGCGAAGTTGGTTGCCCCCCCATCGAAACCGTGATTGCGCTCCTCAAACCAGCACACCCAACGCATCAGTACAAGATCCACAAACCTGTGGCGGAGATTACGCTGGAGGATATCACCGCACTCGCAGCGCCGAGAAGTGCAGAAACACATTCAGGGCACTCAGAATAAAGCAAGGTCAGCGCCCGTGTTTGTCCCCAGCGTTGAGCCGCTGCCAGGTGTGACAATCACGGGCAAGGCGTGGCCACATAGTCGCCATGTTTTCTGGCGGAATAACGTGATGTGGCCACGCCTTGAGACTACATTTGCGGTAATCGCAACCCAGATTTTCTTGTATCCATTGTTCATATGCACCAATCCAATACAAGAGCGACGAGAGGAGCGCAAGCGTCACCTGACCCTCTTCAGGGGTGATAGGGATGCGTAAGACTGGCAGGTGAAGTGGGGTCCAGACAGAAGCAGGTGGTTCAATGCTACGGGTCAGACGCGGCGCAAACCCATAGCGTTGGAGAAAGAGTCCACCAACCTCGGTTTGTGCATACCACACGCCAAATCCCCACAGGGTGATATGCTGCCCTTGCCCATCACACAGCGTATACCTGCTACTCCCCTGAGACCGATCAGGTGGGCGTTGACAGGTAAAGGTATAGCGTAGCAGCACATTCCCTTCTGGGTGGCGGATATCATATCCCCAGCACCACATTTGTTGATGCAGGAGCGCGGTAGCGACTTCTTGTACATCGGCTGGAATGGCGATGGCTCCAGTCCATGTTTCCATCTTTTGCTTCATGTATCTCACCTCACAGATCAGAAGTAGTATTGAGCAATAGGAGTGTAGAGACAGTCTCCGCCTCAAGTGAGGTGAGGCGGAGTACAGACCGTCACGACACCTGCTTCCGTGCCAACGGCAACCAGGTGATCATCCGGCGACCAGACCAGTTGACTCACACCCGAGCCCACTTCCGCCTGCACCAGTGGTCGTTTCGGTTTTTCAATATGCCAGAAAACGACGTTGCCATCAGCACTCGCACTGGCAATCAGTGGCCCATGATGCTGAAAGGCCAGGGCGCTGATGAGGGCGGCATGTCCCTTTAATTGAATGGGTTTGCTGCCAGCAGGTCCCTTCCCAGAACAATCCCAGACAGTCACCGTTTCGCCACCACCAGTTGCCAGGTAGCGACTGCTGCCATTCCAGGAAAGCTCACGGACCTTGGTGGGATACCCATACATTTGCAAGTCTTGTCCATCCTTCACGATCCAGAAATGCACTGTTGAGTCTTGATCGCCCGTCGCGATATAGCTCCCATCACGACTCCAGGCAATCACCAGAATCGAACCTTTCCACTCGAAGGTCCGTAATGCTTCTTTGCTCTCAGGACTCCAGAAGGAGATGCCCCCGTATGAGGCCGACGTAAGCACCTGCTTTCTGGGTTGCCACTCCACATCCGAGATGGTGCTGCGATGTTCAGGATACTCCTGAAGTAACTGCCCATCTGCCCCATTCCACAAACGCAGCTTGCGGCCAGCTGCGCTGGCCAGCAGATCACCCTGAGGACTCCAGGCCAGGTGTTCCACCCAGGCAGCCCCACCAGGAAGGGTGAAGCGCGCCTGCCCATGTTCAGGGTCCCAGAGGCGAAGCTGTCCATCCTGTCCAGCACTGGCAAGGATCGTTCCGCTCGCATTCCAGGCAATTTCACAGGTGCCAAAGGTGTGACCATCCAAAACCTGCTGGACCTGCCCCGTCTTTCCAGTAAAGATCGTAATCGGGCCACTGACAGAGGCAGCCGCCAGCCACTTTCCATCGGGAGACCACGCCAACGCATTGACATGGTCATCCAGATGCGCCAACCATTGCTGACGCGAGTTTGGATCAAGGATGCGTTTTGAGGGGGGTTTTACACCAGACATGCGCGGAATCCTTCGTTGAGTTGCACCCGATCCAGGTTGCGGCCAATAAAGATGAGCGCGTTGCGGCGTGGGCTGTCCCCCCAGGGCTTATCTGGTCGTCCGTCAAAGAGCATATGCACACCCTGGAAGACGAAACGTCGTGGCTCCCCTTGTAAGCTCAGCACCCCCTTCATGCGAAAGATGTCAGGTCCCTGGGTCCGCAGCAAGTTACCAAGCCATGCATTGAGCTTTTTGGGGTCCAGATCCCCTGGTGTTTCGATGCCAACGGAGGAGACTTTGTTGTCATGCTCGTGTTTGGGTTTGTATTCATGGGTGAAGACCGGCAGATATAACTCATTGTGTACGCGCAGCTCGCTCTGAAATTCACTGGGATGATGTTGCGTGAAGAGCGCATACAGGCCCGGTTCTCGTACCTCAATGGCAAATGAGGCTGCTTGATCGTTCAATTGCAGGGTATGGAGCACCGCGTCAGCCGCCGCTATCTCTTGACCGGTTTGGTAGTTCACTCCCTCTTCAGAAAAGCGGAGCACTGCGTCCATCGTGATGCGCTCAAGGGCTTCCGGTGTGGCCTCTTGCAAAGGAAAGAGCGCAATATTCATCGCCGGGTCTGGTCCTCTCTCCAGGGCCAATTGATATGTTTCAGCGACCAGAGAGTAGACCCCGGCCCACTCAAAGGGATATTCTGGCTCCAGGAACTTTGTGTCTACTTCCATCGCACGATCCAGATTGAAGCCGCCTACATTGAGAATGCTGTCCACCTCAACCAGCGCATCCTTTGTGCGATAGACCTTCGCGGCTGCGTTCATACTCTTGATCCGGGCTTCCAAACGCTCCAGGTCGTCTGCCGGCACCAGGTCAATTTTATTCAACAAAATAACATCTGCAAAGGCGATTTGCTCTTTTACCTCGTCGCTGCTGTCAATATGTTCCCACACGTGTTTCGCATCAACGAGCGTCACAATGCCATCCAGGGTGAGCTTGCTCTGCAGCTCGTCATCAACGAAGAACGTCTGGGCAACTGGACCAGGATCGGCCATGCCCGTTGTTTCGACCAGGATATAGTCAAATTGCTCCTTGCGCTTCATCAGATTGCCCAGGATGCGGATCAGGTCGCCACGCACGGTGCAACAAATGCAGCCGTTATTCATCTCGAAGATTTCTTCTTCTGCTCCAATCACCAGTTCCTGGTCGACTCCCACCTCACCAAACTCATTCTCGATGACTGCTATACGTTTGCCGTGTTCAGCGGTCAAAATATGATTGAGTAGTGTTGTTTTTCCAGACCCCAGAAAACCGGTGAGAATAGTGACCGGAACCTGTGGACGTGCGGCTGTTGCCATTGCAAAACTCCTTTTTCACACATAATGAGATGCCATATCAATAAAAGACAATCAGAGTATAGGCGATCTCTCCCTCATTTGTCAATGAGATTACGTCTCACTAATTATTGGAAAGGGAATTTTGCTGATAGAGAAAAGTGTTGAACGGCTCTGGCTTCTTCTGCCACCCGTGCTAGAGCACGCTCAATAGTTCCGTGAGTGTTTGTACCAGGGTATCAATCTCCTCTTCAGTGTTATAAAAACCTGTTGAGAGACGTAGTGCTTTCAGGCTCGGAATAGAGCGCATCTGGATGCTATACTGCTCCTGGAGCCGTCGGAGGATTTCAGCTTCATCGTGTCCCTCCAGGGTGAATGTCAGCAAGCCGCTGTCTCCTGGTCTGGGGGTAAGCAGCGTGAGGCCGGGTATCTGCTGGAGCGCAGAACAGGCATAGACATGCAGATGTTTGATACGTTCAAAGAGCCAGGGGTAGCCAACGAACTGTTCCAGCCAGGTGAGTACTGCCTCTTGACCCGCCAGTGCCGCTGTCTGCCGACCACCCGACTCGAAACGTTGGGCGGTCTCATGCAATTCCCATTGCGCGCTCTCTTCATCTTTGACGGACCAGTAGCCAACGAACGTTGGTGCCACAGAGTCCAGAGACTGCTGTCTGATGTAGAGTGCACCGGTCCCATCAGGCCCGCAAAGCCACTTCTGCATTGGAAGAGCGTAGAAATCAACCTTCAGAGCTTTGACATCCAGAGGGATCGCTCCTGCAGCTTGTGCTCCGTCGATCAGGACAGGAATAGCATATTCCTGTCCCAGTTGTGCCGCCGCATGTACATCGAGACGCGTCCCAGTGGTCCAGGTAACATGGGAAAAAACTATCAGACGGGTGCGAGTGGAGATCAGTGCGCGCATAGCATCGGGGAGTGGACGGTCAGCGCGAGGACCAAGATCGGCTACGCGCACGATGATGCCGAAACGGTCGCGTAGCTGAAAGAGTGGGAGCAATGTACTGATATGTTCGTGATTCGTCGTGATCACCTCGTCGCCTGCTTGCCAGTTGAAACCAGCGCTAATGATGTTCAGCCCCTCGCCGGTACTCTCGGTCAGAGCAATCTCGGACAGATCCGCATTGAGCAATCGTGCGGTGCTCTGGCGTGCCTGGGCATAGATATCCGCAAGATCATGAAACGCTTGAGCACCCAGACGCCCATCTTGCCATTCCGCCTGCATACGTTCGTGCATCGCTCGCATCACACAGGTGGGCAGAGGACCAAACGTCCCGGTATTGAGGTAGATCTGTTTTAGCGTCGCAGGCATTTCCTGACGAATGCGCTGGAGGTGGGTCACATCTGGCAATGGAGGCTCCTTTTCGTCCTTGGCAAAACAGCGGAATGATGATACAATCGCATATTATACGAGAGAAGAGGACATAATGGTAAAAACTCAAAGCGCTCTTTCCCATATCACCCTCACTGGGCTGGCAAGAGATGCGTTTCCTGTCTTTCTCGACCATCTTACCACAATCTATTTTGATTCGGCGGCGACCACACAAAAACCGGCCAGCGTCATCCAGGCCGTCAATGACTATCATCGTCGGGCCGTCAACATCGACAGAGGCAGCTATACCTGGGCCGAAGAAGTCTCTGCACAGGTTCAGGCGGTGCGAGAGAACATGGCACATTTTCTGCATGCACATTCGTCCTCCGAAGTCGTTTTTACCGCAGGAGCAACTGATAGCTTCAATAGGATCTGCCTTAGCTGGGGTCTGACCAATCTGCACGATGGCGATGAAATTCTGCTGTGTGCCCATGACCATAAATCGTCGACGCTTCCCTGGCTGAATCTGAAACGGATGCTGCAACAATTTGGCATTACGCTGAAGATCTTTTTTATGGCGTGGATGAGGCTGGTCGCATCGATCACTATGATCTCCTCTCGAAGGTCACGACTAGAACGCGGCTGGTAGCGCTGACCCACATCCATAACGTCTACGGCACGTTGAACGATATTGCGGCTCTTCGAGCACGCTTGCCCCGGCCTCTGTTGCTGGCTCTCGATGCTTCCCAAAGTATTGGGCACATCGACGTGAATGTCCAACAGCTTGGGGTGGATTTTCTGGCCTTCTCTGGACATAAAATGTTTGCCTCGACCGGTATCGGCGTACTGTGGGTCGATCAAATGTGGCACAGCCAACTGCGTCCATCGCTCGTCGGTGGAGGGAGTGGTTCGGGCACTATCCATGTTGAAACGGAGGATTTTCTCTCCACAGATATGCCAGACCTGCTCGAAGCAGGGACAGCGCATATTGCGGGCATTCTTTCTCTCGGAGCTGCCACGGCCTTTCTGCAGTCGATAGGGATGGAGACGATTCATGCCTATCTGTCCGCTTTGACAACATATCTGGTGACGCAACTGCAAACGCTCGACCACCTGACGTTTGTCCCACCCAGGCGGCTTCAGGGATCGGCGCAAGCCCATGGACTGGTCTCATTCCGCTTTGAAGGGCTCTCTTCCAGCGAGATGGGAAGTTTTCTTGCACAACAGGCTATTTTTGTGCGCACCGGAGATCACTGTATGTCCGCCCCTGGAGCTGAAAGCGAGGATGCGCTCAGAGTCAGTCTGCACCTGTATAATACGAGAGAAGAAATCGACCGCTTGCTCCAGGCGCTACAGAGTCTGCTTGGCTGAAAAACGGGCCAATACATTTCACTTGATAGTCCGACGTGGACAACCGCAAGGGACACCTACTCCAACTCATTCATGGGTTCGAACGGGTAGGTGAAGTTGAGATTGACCCGCTTTCGTGAAAGCCTCAAAGCTTTGAGACTCATAGTTCAATCGAACGTCCAGCAACCGGACTGAGATAGCCAGGAGAGGCGTCGGCCCGTTGGTCGTCATTGCTCTTTCGAGCTTGGCGAGCTCCTCGCGCATGACCATCAGCCCGTTCGAGGCGCGTGGGTAGCTGGCATAGACGCCCAGGAGCACAGCTAGTGCCTCAAGCTGCGAGCGCGTGCAGCCATGTTGGATTGCCCAGCGGGTATGGGAACGTAGCTGCTGCTCGGCACCACCCTGAGTGATTAGTGCTGCGACGACGACGAGGCTGCGATCCCGAAGGCTCAGTTCGTCATCGACCCACGCGCCAGCTGCCGAGAGGATCGCTTCTTCGCCGAAGCGCTCGCCAACGTGTTCGGCGAACCACGAAGCGACCTCTTCGCGTGGAATCTGGAACTGACTCGCGTAAACCTCCAATCCTCGTTCGTAACGTCGATCGGTCACCACCGCATCGCCTGTGGACTTAGAGGAATTGTCATCGCAGCGTGAGTCGTGGTTTTCTGCCAGTCTGAGCTTGTTTGACTCCGATGGCAGACGATTTTCTTGGGTATTGAGGGGATCGTGTGAACTCATCATGGCTCCTTTTCCTCTCGTTCCTTTAGAGCCCTGGCAATTTCAGTGGTGTTCCTGTCAGCTCAGCGTAGACGTTTCGGATTTCAAAGGGAATCCACAGATCGTTCCCCCAATCTTGGTAACGCTCTTTGATGGTCCGAGCAGCTTCCTGATCAATCAGATCAAGCGTCTGTCCCTCCTTGATACGTCGGTTCACTTCCTCGCGAACAAAGATCAGGAGGTCTTGAACCTCCTGCACCAGTTCGACTTTTCCTGGCTCTCCATGCCCTGGAACCACTGTTGCCGGAGAAAGATGCATCAGAGACGTAAGTTCCTCAATCCAGCGATTGGTACTCGCATCCTGATCAGCGAAAATTGGGAATGAGTGGTTCTCCACGAGGTCGCCTGTGAAAAGCACCTGCTCGTGTGGGAGAAAAATGATCTGGTCACCACGGGTATGACCACCAGTCAGTTCGCGTAGCACCACCTGCTTGTCACCCAAGTCAAGAGTTTTTTCTCCTTGATAGGTTTCATCTGGCATCGCCAATTCCACCCCTTCAAGTGCCTTGTGGGCATCGGGACCCAGACCACGAAACATGTTCAGGTAGATGACTCCTTTTTCCCGCAGTTCGTCTGCCTGAGTGGTATTGGTCAGGATGGTGGCGTGACCTTTGAAGACTTGAGCGCCGAAGGCATGTTCTGGATGAAAGTGGGTAGTGGTAAACAATAGTGGCTTCGATCCTGCTACCTCCATCGCTTTGTGGAGCACCCGTTGGCCATTTTCTCTCCCCATGCCGCTCTCAATAACGAGCACGGCATCTGTGCCGATCACGATCCCAACATTGGGCACTAGGTTAATATACTGGTCAGGAATCACCATGACCCCCGGAGCAATTTCCCGGGCCAATTCTGGTTGAACTACGGGGGGACGGTTCTTATATTGAGTCATTACTTCTTCTCCAATCGTAACTATGGGTGTAAAACACTCCTCAATGAGACGAAAGCACCCTTATCGGTCTCCATCGCGCATCGAAACCCTTCTTTCAGTCGCCTCTCTCCGACGAAGAAGAGCACTTCGTTTTCAGTCAGCTGGCATAGGGAACCGAGAATGGTTGTTGAATAGCTCCCTGTTGGATACAATACTACTAGATGATCCCATCCAAACATTGGACAAAAAGGGGGTTCTGTTGGTTAGACCACACATGGAGCAAATTGTTGAAAACAGGCTAAGGAGCATATGGAACAGAGAAAGATTACTGAGAGAGAAGACCCACGCGTCCTACGTACCCGGCAACTTTTGCTGCAAGCCTTTTCTGACCTCTACTCAGAAAAGGGCTTTCACGCGATGACGGTGCAGGATATTACTGACCGGGCGAAGGTCAATCGAGGCACCTTTTATAGCCATTTTGAGGACAAGTCTGCCATCCTGGAAGGCTGGCTGCGTGAGCAATTTCAGCAGTGCGTCGCGAGTCCAGTGCTCAGATCAGGTCCCTGGAGCCTGAGCACCTTCCGCTTGCTCATTCAGCACGTCGTTGAATGGTTCACGCAGGTACACCAGTCGACCAGATCAGCTGAGCGGTCGCTGATCCCCCTGGTAGTGACCACCCTGCAAGAAGCCCTCTTTGAACTGCTCTGGCAAGGATTCAAATCAGTTGCCGATTCTGGAGTGGACCAGCAAATCAACCTGGAAACCGTCGCCATGGTCACGAGCTGGGCCATTTTTGGGGCCGGCTTCCAATGTTTCCACCAATGGGACGAGCAGACGGTGGTTTTGCCCCCAGAAGAGTTGGCGAACCAAGTGACACGGGTGCTAATGAGTGGCTTAGTCCAGGCACTGCCTGCTTTCCCGCTCACGTGAGTGCAACTCTCTCCTGAGCTTCAGGAGGCTACGTGATTTCTCGACCGGCTCTCTAGAATCACGCGAATTGAGCTTGCCGTTACTCTTATTTTAAACAGCATTGGCCGCAAGGGATTGTCCCTACGCGAAAGGATCACATTAAGCTCGCGTAGGGGCCGAGCGAAGACCTTTTTGGTAGCCCGTCTGCTATCTTGAGCGAAGAAAAAAGGTCTTGGCGTCCTGGCGGCGGCCCATTTTCTGGCTTACGTGAAATATAGTGGATAAAAGGGCTTCCAGTTTTTACATACATAATTGTTGCAAACAATCCACCAGCGCGTCAATATGTTGAGATGTATTGTAGAGGTGTAAACTCACAGTGATGGCATCTGGATAGAGGGGAAGATCTGCCAGGTCAACCAGCAGCGCGTTTTCGGCGAGCAGTTGGCGACATTCCTCGGCGGAAACTCCGGGGAGCTGAAATGACAGAATACCATAGCCCGGACTACACCATTCCTCACAGCGTCCAATTCCCGGTAAGAACTCAAGCGTGTCTATCTGTTGTAAGCGGGTCAGCAGAGCGTGCGAGAGTTCTTGCAAATACAGCGCAACCTGCGCCATCCCAATATGTTCGAGCAGATCGATGCCCTGTACAAGTGTTTTCGCCACAAGTGGGTAGGCAAGCTCTTGCCGGAGAAAGGGGTCCGGGTCTGCATACAGACCGGGCCGGATATAGGCAATTCCATCATGAAAAGGTGAGAACAGATTGCGCCCCGAGAAGAAGGCGCAATCGCAGCGCAGACGCTCAAGATGCACGGGAATGCGTCCAACACTTTGCGAGAGATCGACCACCACGAGAGCCTGATCACCGACCTGTTGCTTCAAGTACGCGATGTCCTCTTCGTTCTTTACACCAAAGACAGGGTGAATATGTGGCACGAAGATCAGGCGCGTTTTTGCTGAAAGCAGAGAGCACAGATTGTTGAGGTCAAATTCGCCATTCTCTTGATAACCAAACTCTTTGATAGTGAGAGATCTGCCCAGACGGGCCATCTGCTGCCGCACATGCTCAAAGGTCTCCTGGATGATGGGAGCATCCTGCGCGGATAAGATCACTTCATCTCCATCCTGGAGTTGAGAGAAGCCCCAGGAATAGGCGAGCCAGTGCACCATCCCAGCCTCGCTCGCGCTAAAAAAGAAGCTATCAGGAGCATCCGTATGCAGAAATGCTGCCAGCTTCTGCCGCAGTTCGGCGGCGTCGTTCTGCCAGACCATTCCGCTGCTGAGAGCGTGCACGATGCTCTGAATACTGTTTTCTGGTATCTGCGTCCCCTGCCTGCTATTCAGGAAAACCCACTGGCACTCAGAGGTAACGGAGGGAAATGAAATGTCTCGCTTATCACTCATTGGGACTCTCCGCTGTAAAGAGCAGCAGCTCATAATAGTGCTGTCCGGGAGCAACAATGCGCTGCAGATCGATCTGCTGAAAGCCACTCTTGCGCAGAGCATCCTCAAGCAACTCTGCACTGGGGTTGAGTGCACCATCGAGCTTCGCCGCTATCAGTTGGTCAGTAAAAGCACTTCGCTGTCGGTAGCGAAGTACAGAACCCAGACAAACTCCACCAGGCTTGAGCAGCTTGCGTATCGTCGTGAGTGCCCGGTTCAGTTCATCTTGCGTGCTCACACATTCGATTGATTGCAAGCAGAGCACCACATCGTAGTCTGCTTGCGTGCATTCAGCGAGAAAATCGCAGGGCTCGATAGCGACAATCTTCGTCACCAATTCTTCGGCCAATGCCTCGTAGGAGCATGGGCTGACGAGGAGTTGCCGCTCCCTGAGAAACGAGATCACCGCCCCATAATCTTTTTCAAGCTGACCTCCTGAGAGCGTGTTCAGCGCGGTGTGCAGAAACGCGATGTTCTCGTCCCAGTAATCAAAGAATGTGACCTGCTCGACGCGCTGCATATATCCCAGGCTCCAGTACAGCCCGGCTTTGCCACAGCCCAGATCAAGCACCTGCCCCTGCGTAATCTTTGGAAGCAACTGTGTAAACACAGCCTGTTTGAGTTCCTGGGGAGGCTCAGAGATGTAATCAAAAACACCGTAATCATGCATCATGCTGGCGACCTCAATAATTGTCGATGATCTTTGCGCCATTGGATAATGCCACCCTCAAGGCTGTATGCACGATACCCCTTGCGGTGGAGGAAGAAGGCGAATTTTTTCGAGATATCGCCTTTGGGACAGACAAAGAGGATGTTGCGCTCATGCGGAAAAGGAACGCCAAAAGTGAGGAGGTCCGCGAGTTTATCATCGGGAATATTGAGCGAGTTGGGCAGATGACCAATTTTATAGGCGAGACTTCCTCGCGTGTCCACAATCAGCGGATCTTCTTCCCGTAGAAAACGCTCAACCTGTTCAGGCGCGATACGCGGAGCATCCTGAAAATCAGCGGCTTTCAGCTTCCAGAAGCTGTCTTCAGGCACTTTCTGCTCAAAAAGTTCCGGCCTGCGCTTCTGGATGTAAGAGAGATACCACTCAACGCGGTCACAGACAATAAACACCACCTTCTTCGGTGCCGTCCATCCCTGGCTGCGCTCCTTGAGATATTGCACCATCGCCGCATAGACTGCGCCACTACTCGGTCCACCCAGTACACCAGATTGGCTAATCAGCGCGAGCATCCCTGTTAGAGCATCCTGCGCATCGATGGCCAGAATATCCTGATAGAGCGTCTTCTCAAAAATACCAACCTCCGACATTTCATCAATATTGCGCAGTCCTGGAATAAAGTCGCCTTTTGCTGCTACCACCCCCATTGTTTGCAGATCAGCAGAGCGCTCTTGCAGAAAGGTGCTCACGCCTCGCGTGGAACCAGCCGTCCCCAGTGCTCCGAAAAAATAGTCGACAGCCCCTATATCCGCAAAGATTTCGCGCCCGGTGTGCTCATAGTGTGCCTGATAATTTTTCTCATTGCGGTACTGATCAGTATGAAAATAGTGTGAGGGGTCAGCATGCACCTTCTGTTCCAGATAGGAGAGTGGATCATGCGGATCGTTGGGATCAGGGCATTCACTCATGCCGGGCAGCACCTCAACACTTGCTCCCATCAGTCGCAGGAGATCATGCACCTCAGGTACTTTGATACGATTGGTGATGGTTTCGTAATTAACGCCATAGAGAGAGGCCAACACAGCAAGCGCCTTGCCGGTATTGCCACTGGAGAACTCGATAATGGTTTGCTGCTTTTCCACGATCCGCTCAATGTCGTCTTTGAGCATGCCCCAGGCAACCCGGTCTTTCAATGAGCCAAAGGGATTGTATGTTTCCAGCTTGGCGTAAATCTCTACATTGGGTAATTGGTGCACAGCCGGATCGATACGCAGTAATGGCGTATTGCCAATCAGTTCGGTAATATGGGTATATAACATATAGTCTTATTTCCCTTCTTCCACCAGGTTCAACAGTTCCTTTCATGAAGCAGAGGAAATATGCACAGTGTCACTGCTCTGTGCATCAAACAGGTCTGGCCTATGCTGTTGAAGATAGGAAATATACCATTCCATGCGATCAGAAACGATAAAGACAACGTTCATCGGACGGGTCCAATGCTGGCTCTGTTCTTGCAGGTGCTGACGAATGCCAGCATACACAGCACCACTGCTCGGTCCACCCAGCACACCACAGCGCCGAATAAGCGTGAGCATGCCGTCCAACGCGTATGGAATATCGACGACCACGAACTCCTGGTACAGTTCTTTCTCAAAAATACCCATTTCCGCCATTTCGTCAATGTTGCGCAAGCCTGGAATGGAATGGCCCAGTTCTGCGACAATGCCAATGCTCTGCAAGGCTGGATTTTTTTCGCGCAGAAAGCTTGTCACGCCTCGCGTGGAACCAGATGTACCCAGTCCTCCATAGAAGTAATCAACAGGCCCAAGATCGGTATAGATTTCTCGTCCCGTTGTTTCATAGTGTACCAGATAATTCTTTGCATTGCGATACTGATCGGTATGAAAGTAGTGGTCCGGGCGATCCCGCGTCTGCCGTTCCAGGTACGCGTAATCAGGACACTCGGTGTTGCCGGGCAAAGTGTCAATCTCGGCACCGACCACTTTGAGCACAGCGGATACTTCCGGGACTTTAATACGGTTGGTGATGGTCTGAAAATCAAGGCCATACACCGCAGCCAGAATAGCCAGCGCCTTCGCGGTATTGCCACTGGAGAACTCGACAATGCTCTGCTGGTTCTCAATCATCTGCGGGAGAGCGTCTTTCACAAGCCCCCAGGCGGTGCGATCTTTCAGCGAGCCAAAGGGATTGAGGTATTCCAGCTTGGCATATAATTCAACATTGGCGAGTTGATGAACATCCGGGTCTATGCGCAATAATGGCGTATTGCCAATCAGTTCGGTAATGTGGGTATAGAGCATACTTACTACTCCTCTTTGTCTGCAAGCATCAAAAGCGGATGATACAGGTGATCTTCGTACAGGCGAAAGGTTGTTGCTCCAGTTGCCACCACCACCAGTTTTTTTGCGGTCGGATGCCCAATGCTGGCCGACTCATTAAAATCCATGTGATAGGCTGCCGTATTAACAAAAACAACCAGATCATCTCGACGCGGTAAGCGTGGTAAAAAGGTTTTGTGGCGATATATCACATCGTGCTCCTGGCACAGATTCCCGACAAAATAGACGCCTTGCTCAGGGAGATAGCCTTCCACAGGTTGCTCATAACAAGAGAACACGCGCGGATCGCAGAACATCTCATCTTCGATAGAAGAGAGATTGGACTTATTCATATCCAATCCGACCAGCCATTCTCCCTTGAGCGATTGTTTGACAAACGTTACCGTTGCCAGCGTCAAGCCACATTGATCTAAGAGTGCTCGGCCCGGCTCAATCCAGAGATCGAGCAGCAAATCATTGAGCACTTGCGCGACGGTTCTCCGCTCAAAGCGTTCGAGCGGGGCCGCCAGCAGATGATCCAAAAACAGGTGGCCCGCGATACGATTGGAGTACTCATAATAGTTGGGAGCGCCACGCACCTGACCATCAACCAACTTAAAACCATAGCCAGTATTGTTCCAGGTGAGTGAGGCAATCTCTCCGGCAACACTTCGCTTGATGGCGGTGGTATAGGCATCCCACTCCTCCTGCGATGCAAGATAGTTGACCTTAAACCCCCCACCAATATTGATGATGGTAGGGTTGAAACCCTCTTCTTGCGCCTGGAGCAGCAGGAGCAACGTATGCTCAATCGCGGCCACCTTTTCACTTTCGCTCGTCGTGTCAATGTGGAAGGCAAAACCTCTCAAGTCTATGCGACGATCATGGCAGAGCGTCATCACCTCATCGAAGCGATTGACAGAGATCCCAAAGCGGCTCTCTTTGCTGAGCACCTGTTGTTTGTGCGAGTGCAAGCCATGCCAACGGATCAAAAGAGCTGCAGGCGTATTCAGATGAAGCAGACTTACAAACTGGAGCAGCAGCTCTAGCTCATCAAGGCTATCGACCACGATAGTACAACGTTGCTGCAACGCTAATAGCAAGAAGGCTTTGTTCTTTGGACCAGTCGCTTCGATCATCTCACCCGTGAAGCCCGCTTCCAGGGCGTCGAGGAGTTCTGCATGGGACGCGACATCAAGCGCACAATGATCAGCATAGGCTTGTTTTACCAACGCTTTCGACTTATTGGGTTTGTGCGCAAAGTGCACTTTTCCCTGCACAGCATGCTTTTCCAACGTCTGCACAAAAGCACCTGTTGTCTCTGTCATACACGATGGAAACAGCAGATTGAGCGGTGAGCCGAAAGAGCACGGCAGCGTAGCCAGGTCAGCATAGGTATGCAGAAAATGCTCAACCGTTGGTGCAAGAGACGGCGTTAGACGATACATAATCGCTCCTGACCGAGAAAAACTGGTTGTTCCTGTTGGTACAGAGAAAGGGAGTTGATGAAGCTTACAGCAAGGGGTATCTTACCGCTTCCGCCCATGAAAGCTCTTCTCAAGAAACAAATGTCCAAAGGTAGTGAACCCATCTTTTCTCGTCGCTCTCTAATAATGATATACTGTCTCACAAAGCTTTTTCAGTATACTGACAGAAGCTTCGTTTGTCAATAAAGAGGTGAAAAGTGGGGTCTACTTAATCCTTCATGCTCCATGCGACGACAAAAAAAGGTGTGATGCTGAGAGATGTGCGGTATGTACAATGTGTTCCTAAAATCATTCGTCCAACAAGCGCATTTTTGCCAGATAATTTGCCACAGCTCGGCTTCACATCAGTCCTGAGACGGTTTTTCGAGGGAGTAAGCTATTAATAACGGTCCTTCTTTGCGGCTGACACTGCGTCTGCTTCGAGGGTCTTCTGCATCAGACGAAAGAAGAATAAGATGGTCGAGAAGCCAAAGAGTCCGCCTGTGATAAGCCGTAGTTCCCAATTACTTTCCCGCAAACCAAACATCTGAGTGAAGCCATCAGCAGCCATCGGCAGTATCAAGAGCAGCCAGAGCCACCAGCGTACACCCAACCGCTTTTTGCTCAGTTGAAACGTGATGCCAGCAAGAAACATCGAACTATAGATAGCGCAGCAACGTTCGCATAAACAAAGCTGATGCCCAAAGAGATAGAAGGAGTGAGATGGCGTTTGCGCACATAAAAGATGCATACTAAAAAATAATGGCTTGGCAATGAAGTCAAGCCCGAGATAGGATAAAATGGGATCGAGCACGGCAGCCAGTAAGACCAAACCGATCAATACAGTGATGATGATAAATATATAGGTCATGAGAAAGCTGCCAAGGCGCTCTGTCATCTGTTGCGTAGAGTGCTGAAACCTTGGTGTCAGCTGATAGGTCTGTCCCACATTTTACTCCTTACCTTGTCTTTTCGTCATTTCACATCTTCCTATACTATAGATCGCCAGCATACATCCTGGCAAGATGAGAAGACCATTGATACAGGGCTTTCTTCCAGTTCTCCGCAAGCCAAAGGCTTGCATCCCCCACCCAGGGGTATAGAGAGGGTTGCGAGAGTTGGAAAGCCTTGGGATCTTTCACACGCGAGTCCTCTAGAGGCAAGTTCTAGAGGACTCGCGTGGAGAGCCGTGAGCTTGCCTCCGGCTAATGAATTTAAATTATGCGTTCGTTGTCACAGGCAGAATAATCCGCGAAGGATGCGCAGGGTCGTGATAAATGGTCTGGTTGGCAGCCTGCAATTTAGTGCCAGTCGCTAGCGGCTCGCCCGTGCCCAGATTTCGCGCAAAACGTGGGTGTGCTCCACTGGAAACCTGCACGCGCAAACGCTGACCTTTCCGAAAATGATAAGCCGTGGGCCAGAGTTCGATATCGATGCGCAAGCTGCCATCCTGCTGGGGAGCTGGTTTACCGGGCGTCAGACGCAGAATGCCGTCGCAGAGATTCACCGACTTTCCCGAAGCCTCGACCACACAAAGTCTGGCAAAGAAATCGGTATGTTCCAGGCTGGAACGCACAAACAGTTCGACCTTCACTGGACCAATCACTTCGAGATCTTCCTGTAAAATTGCGCTGGTATAGACCAGTACATCGGCCCGCGCCTCCAATTTGCGATTATCTTTCGCTCCCCCAGCCCCTAATGAATTGCCGCCGACAGCAGGCGTGGGATCGGCTGGATCATAGCGATACGTGTCCGGCTCGCAGACGGACGGCAGCACTGGGGCCAGACCACCTTGAGCCTGCAAATACCAGGCCGTGGGTTGAGCAGGTGGAGGCCAGGCGGCAAAATCGCGCCACTCCTTCGTGCCCATGATAAAGAGGCGCACTGGCTGCTCACGCAGACCAGACCGCTCATCCGTCATATGTGCATGCAACCAGGCCAGACCTTCACGCACCGCCGCCGTACCGCTCTCCGGTTCTCCATGCACCCATGGACCAATCAAGAGATATGGTCGCTTCCCAGCTTGCTGTAAAATCTCAAAATCTTCCAATTGGGGTGCCAGGAACAGATCGTACCAGCCACTCATCAAATAGGCTGGAGCCGCGACCTCCGTCAATTTAGCGCGGAAACTAACCGCTGCCCAGCGTGGATCATCCTCGGCATAGCGAATATGATCCTGATAGGCTTCCGATTCCTCCCCAATCACCACCTGATCCGCTTCCCCTAAAGGCAGATGCATGTACGCTTTCTTCAACCTGCGCTGCTGCCTTTGCATTGCCAGCAGACCTCCTAAACCGCCTTTCTCTATCAACTTCCCGGTCATAACCGTAGACCAGTCCAGGGAGGTTTCCAGGTTCAATGAGCCCCCCTGGAAGCGAAAATGATGAAAATCTGACGTGGTCATCTGCGGCACGATGGCCTTGAGTTCCGGGCCAACCTCCGCCGCCACCGCCCACTGCACCAAGCCCAGATAACTGGCTCCAACCAGGGCCAATTCGCCTGTAAACCAGGGCTGTTGCTTGATCCAGGCTATCGTCGCCAGGCCATCTTCCCGCTCATTGCACACATAGGCAAATTTTCCCTCAGACCCACTCGTCCCCCGACAGCCTTGCACCAAGACCTGATAACCGCGTTCAACATACGGCATGGCCATGAGGGCGCGAACAAAGCCTTTGCGCCCATAGGACGAACGCACCAGAAGCGTCGGGCGTTTGGGACCCCGGCGCGGCGCATAGTGGTCGGCGTACAAGACCGTCCCATCAGGCATAGGAATGGGGATATCGCGGGTCATGACAATAGTATGGGTTTCGGCTGGTGGAAAATGCAAGTACCAGCTTAAAAGGCGGCTAGCTATACTCATAACGAAGCACTCCTGTTTTCTTCACTAATCACGTTCAAAAAAAACTCAACATCGAGAGAAGACCCGGCGTATGGAGTCGTCGATCACGACGATGACCCTGGCCGGTGCGTCGGGTAGCACCTCCACGGCATCGGTAGATACCTGGGGCCAGGTGTCCCAGGTACGAATCCAACCGTCGTCATTGATGTTAGGTATGATGGATGTGATGTTGTCAGTCATTGTGTGTTTCTCCTTGCATGGTGTTGGATTTCGCTCTGCGCGTCCAGAGATGTTCGGGCATCTTCAGAGCAACTGGCGGCAGCCAGCGGCCCATCGTCCCCACCATCGCCCTCCAGGGACTCTGGCTGGATGTCCCGTTCTATGGTGGTGGCAAGCGGCTTCTCCACCACAAAGCAGAGGAGAATGACTGCGATGATAACGATTGGGAGTATGAACAAGAAGATGGGAGTGAGAGCGTCGTTGTACGCCTCCACGATAATGTGGTGGAGTACCTGCGGCAGGCCCTTCACGAGTTCGGGTGTGATCGAGTTCGATCCGCCTGCCACACCCCCGGTGGTCTGGTCAGCGAGCAGGTGGATGAGCCGGGCAGCGAATAAGCTCCCGACAATCGAGGCACCGACCGAGGCACCGATCTGGCGGAAGTAGTTGTTCGACGCCGTTGCGGTGCCGACCATGGATGCTGGGAACGAGTTTTGCACGATCAACACCAGGATCTGCATGCAGGCGCCCAGGCCGATTCCCATCACTGCCAGGTAGCTGCACATCACCCAGATCGGCAGATCCGGGGTCATCGTGGAGAGTAGGAACAGTGACACTGCGACTATCGTGGTGCCGGTGATCGGCAGCCACTTGTAATGACCGGTTCTACTGACCAGCTCGCCGGTGGCAATCGAGACGATCATCAGCGCGAGCAGCAACGGGAGCATTAATAGACCTGCCTGGGTGGCGCTCACCCCGGCGACCATCTGCAGGTACGTGGGCATGTAGCCGTCCGCACCGAACATCGCGATGCCGACGATGAGACTGGCGATTGTGGTCAGGTTGAAGTTGCGGTCCTTGAACAGAGTGAGTGGCATCACCGGCTCCGCCGCGCGGCGCTCGACCAACACGAACAGCACGCCAGCGACAACGGTCGCGACGATCATCGAGACGATCCGCACTGAACCCCAGCCGTAGGTCGTGCCGCCCCACGTCGTCACGAGCACGAGGCAGGTTAAGGCGATGGCGAGCAGCCCCATGCCAGCCCAGTCCATTCGCAGCTTGCTTCCCGCGATCTTCGGCAGTCGCATGAAGATGGCCGCAGAGGCGATGGCCAGGATACCAAGCGGGATGTTCATCCACAGGCCCCAGCGCCAGCCGGGTCCGTCGGTGAGCCAGCCGCCGACGAGCGGTCCGGAGATCGAGGACAGCACAAACACAGCCCCGATGATACCCATGTACCGACCTCGCTTACGAGCTGGCACCACGTCGGCGACGATGGTGTCGGACAGGATCATCAGGCCACCGCCGCCGATGCCTTGTACGGCGCGGCCAATGATCAACCACGTCATATTGCCAGCGAAACCACCGAGAGTGGAACCAACGATGAAGATCGCGATCGCGCCGAGGAAGAGGCCCTTGCGACCGATCAGGTCACCCATTTTGCCGTAGACCGGCAGCGCGATCGTAGAGGTCAGGAGGTACGCGGTCATCACCCACTGCATCTGGTCGACGCCGTGCAACTGGCCGACGATAGTCGGCAGAGCGGTAGCGAAGATGGTCTCGTTGAGTGACGATACGAGTTCGGTGACCATGAGGCCAATGAAGACCAGCAGGATGGCCTTCTTGCCAACGCCGCTGGATGAGGCGACCACTGCATTGTTTGTTTGGATCATTGATTGCCTCTGTTATTCGTGGTGGTAGTTGTGTCTGGGTTCACCTGAGCACGAAGAGACGCTGGTAAGAGTGCACGTTCCACGAGCGCAATCGCGTGGTCGCGCACTTCGGCCAGGGATAGCTCCAATCCCCATTCCTGCCATTCGCGCATCATGAACTGCACGACGCTCATCCCCAGCATGGCGATCATGCGTGCCTCGGCCTCGTCGTTGCTGCTCTCTTTGGACCGTCCATCGGCGGCGAACCGGCGCAAGACGAGCGCCACGAAGAGATCCTCGCTGGCGCGCATCCTGGCCATGATGGCTTCCCACAACTCAGGTGTTGCCTGGATCAGCCGACTGCGCTTGAGGATGAGATCGTTATAGACCTCGTGGTCCAAAGCGGTGGCGGTCATGGTCCTGGCGAGATCGATGACGATGTTGTCGCTGCCCCGATGCACAAAGCTGTCCGTGGCCTGCTCATCGGGATCTGGAGTCGGCGGGCCGATGAATGCACCTTCCTTGGTGCCGAAGTAGTTGAAGAACGTACGACGTGAGACCATGCCTGCCGCACAGATTGCCTCGACAGTCGCCTGCTCATAGCCCTGTTCCAGCGCCAGATCGATAGCGATACGTTCGAGGGCGGCACGCGTAGTCGCACGTTTCCGCTCGCGAAGCCCCATCTCAGATTTGACCGTTTCTGTTGTCTTCATAGGCATCCTTTGTTGTCATCAGGCTTTACTTTACTAAATGCAATATTACACCAAGTGCATCGAAAATGCAAGGAGAAAATATGCAAACCACAGGGCTTTCCAATGGAAAGCCCTGACCATTGATATGCTATCCGTGCTCACATTATCCAGCACACCACCCGTCCTTATCGCGCTATTCTTTAAGGTATTTGTATGGTCAGATGCGTGCATTTTCAGGTAGCATTGTGGTAAGAAAGATATGCTTTTCTTCGTGGAGGAAGTCACCCGATAAATTTCAGGCGCAAAGAGTCAGTAGGAGTTTTTTATGAAAAGCGATGGAAACGAAAAAGACGGTATTGAAGAACCCATGTCTGGTCAGCGAATGATTTCACTGATTGTGTGTGTCATACTTACATTGGTGGCTTTTCTCGTACCCATGGATGTTTTTGGCATGTATCACATGTTTGCCGTCCACATGGCTCAGCACCTGCTACTTTCACTCGCGGCCCCAGCGCTCCTGCTACTAAGTATTACGCCACAGCAGTGGCATCAGCTCTTTGAGCGCCACAAAAATCTCGCACGCGGTATCAGGTTGCTCACCATACCCATCGTCGCCTCAGTACTCTTCAACGCCAATATATGGATCTGGCATGCTCCCCTGGTGATGCAATTCATGATGAGCAGTAGCATATTCCATACTATAGCCAATCTCCTGTATCTGCTGACCGGACTCCTTTTCTGGTGGCCGCTCCTCAATCCTCTGCACGAAGAGAAACACGTGCTCTCGCTCGGAGGGAAACTGGCGTATCTCTTCTTTAGCGATATGCCAATGATGCTTATTGGCGCAGGTATGACGTTTTCTCCACCGTTATACTCGTTTACGATGACCAATCCAACAATGTACATGGTCGTCACAGCAGAGGACCAGCAACTGGGTGGACTCCTGATGTGGGTTGTCGGCAACATTTTCTTCATCGTAGTAGCCAGCATCCTCTTTCTACGCTGGATGCTCCGGGCAGAAAAAGTGCAACAAGCCAAAGAGCAAATGCTGGATGAAGCACAGTTTGAAACATTGGAGGTCTGAGTCGCTGACCCCCTTCCCTGCCTGAGTCCGACAAAACGTGCGGCCATGCGCTAGCGCACTGTGCAATCTCCGGGAACAACTCCTACCCCTACTTCCGCTAATGCCCGTCGATAACATTATGCATGATCCAATGCATAAAACAAACTGCGACCAGCCGTAGTTGCCTGAAGAGTTAAGACAGAAGTAGTACTTTCGTGTAGAAATTTGCATGGTGAGGCGGTGAACGTAAAATATGTGTAATCTATTATTAGAGATATGCTTACTCCTGGCAGAAGCTTTCACTCATGGTAGATAAAGAGCTGAAGGTCGTAGTGCCAGAGAGACGGAAAATACGTGTATCGGGGCACATAGAGAATGATTGTAGGTATTTCCTTTGTATTGTTGCTTTTGGGCATTGTTTTCCTTCTGTGGGGAACTGATCAGTTTGTAGATGGTGTCGCCGATCTGGCGCATGTGTTGCGTATCAGTGCTCTGCTGATGAGTATCGTGTTATTCGGCCTGGAACCGGAGGAAATGCTAACGGCGGTGATTGCGGCTTTTCGGGGCATGCCGGCGCTTGCAGCCGGCAACATTCTGGGCACAAATATTACAATTACGACGCTGGCGCTGGGTATCGGGCTGGTTCAGGTACCGCTTGAATACAACCGCAGACTCTGGCAGCAGGCCCTCCTGGCAGGAGGAATTATTATCTGCCCAATTATTTTTCTGTGGTCGGGGAATGTAAACGGCTGGATGGGTCTTTGTCTGCTGGCTCTCTTCGTTGGTTATCTCTGGTTCCTCTTTCGTATGGAACCGCGCCTGGTATTGCAAACGCCTAAGGAAGAGGATGACGACGATGACGAGGGAAGCGTGCGCTGGCTGAACTGGTTGCCCCGCAACTGGCGGCCTGCCGCCAGGACCTTTATCGGGTTGAGCGCCATGATTATCGCTGGTCCGCTGGTGGTAGACAATGCTTTCCGGGTTGCACAGTTGCTGGGTCAAGGGCAGGGAGTCATTGGCGCAACAATCCTTGCGCTGGGTTCGGGGGCCGAGATGATTGCGCTGAGCGTCTCTGCTGCACGTAAAAAGCGCCTGGATGTGCTCATTGGAGGTATTATTGGCTCATTCGTCTATAATCTGCTGGTTACGCTTGGGCTGGCGGCGGTAATCCGTCCTGTCCCCCTGGAACCCAGGCTGCTACAGATTGCTCTGCCACTGATGTCTCTGGCCTTTCTCAGCCTCTTGCTGTTGACACGCGTCAAATACGTTATGCGTAGCGTTGGCTGTGTGCTTATAGGAGCATATCTTGTTTATCTCATGGTCATTGTCTTTGGCCTATGACCTCTCGTGGACAGCGCCGGAAGTACAAAAGGGCTGCAAGTAGTACGCTCGTATGTTATCCTTATTATTGCCTTTCAGAAGCCGGGAGAATAGCATACGAGATCTGTAGCCCATAGGACAATGCAGGAAGCTCTGTTTTCCGTGTGCAACAACCAATAGATAGATTTCAGGATTCCTGTGGTCCTTCTCCATCGATAAAGAGCGTTTCAGGCAGATTGTATCCCAACTGCTGATAAACCTCGGTAGTATAATCCTCCAAAGAACGCCGACAGCGCGCAAGAGCCGCGCTGGCTTCGTCACGCAGTGGCCCCCCAAAGAAATCACGGTGATAAATTTTACGCAGCCACTGCACCAATTTATGCAAATCTTCCTCATTTTCCTCTAATTCGGAAAAAGTAAATTTTTGTGCATGCGTTTCTTTTTCCAATTCGCCGAGGAATTGTACGCAGCGCTCAAGAAATTCCGTGTAGTCCTGCTCACGCTGCGCACGAAAGCGTGCGATGATGCGTTCTTCCAGCTCGCTGTGAGACGCCTTGGAGGTCAGGAGGAGTCCTCCCCCTCCTTGTGTCTCTATATCGGCCAGCAGCCTGTGCAAACTGCTTTCTAGCTCATTGCCACGCGGCAGTATCCAAACGCCATTCTGGAGCGCCACAGCACCTAACTGCTGCATGCGTCTCCAGACAGAAACACGCAGGCTCGATGGAGTCGTAGGCGTCTGAGGAAGAAAGAGAAGCCATTCGCGCATAGGCATGTTGCAATCTCCTTGTAACAATGGTTGTATACGTAAATTCAACCATTGTTTCATATTCGTATTACCTTAATCTTTATAAATAGAGATCTTTATTGTAACATAAAAACTGGAATTTCTGCTCATATTCACTCTGTACGTATACTGTCTGCCTGCTGTGTTTACACGTCTCAGGGAGAGAAGCGACAAGGAAGCGCTTGTGTGCAACACCTGTTGCATGTTCTGTGTTACATCACATCTGGAATCATGCAAATAAACACTGCTTTGCCATAAAAAGTCTGGTATTTGCGTATACGCTCAGGTATACTCCCACTAAGGGAACCACATTGCTAGACGATCTTTAATAAGGAGCCTCTCATCAGTTATGTTCCTGGGCAAGTAATGTTGTTTGCCGGGAGGAGGTAGTGACTTTGCATGGACGCTACAGGAACTCGTAGGACTAGACGTCTAGTAGTGAGTATGTGCGGACGAGCGATCTAGATAGCCAGCCATATTGTCCAATGCGTGAAACTCTCGTCTGCCTTATACGCTGTGAGCAATGCTAAAGAAGGAAGGAAGGAAGGAAGGAAGGAAGGAAGGAAGGATTTATGCGCCTCCCATTCAGGTTTTCGCGTATGCGCCTGCTGCTTTTCGGCACGACACTGCTGATTGAAATGATCTCCGCGTTTCCTACTATCGGTTTGCCTTTGCTCCGCAACCAGGTTCCCATGAGCTATACGCAGATCGGCCTGCTCTTCAGCGTAGGAGCACTCTCATCCATGCTATTAGAGCCGCTGGTGAATATCTTGAGTGATCTGACCTCCAGCAAGAAATACTGGGTCATCGGAGCCATGGTTGTGCTAGCGACAGCATTTCTGATGGCCGGACTCGCGCACAGTTTCGCGGTCCTCCTCATCTCCTTTGCGCTACTCTATCCTGCCAATGATATAGCGGAGGGAGTTGCTCAAACGTCGCTCGTCGATGACAATCCCAATAAGAGTACCCGCACCCTGACGCGACTGGCCTATTTTGGCAATATGGGAGATTTTCTTGCTCCAGTGACTGTGGCTATTATTGCCTTCCTGACATTAGGCTGGTTCACGCTATGTAGCCTGGCTGCGCTCGTCTGGTTCTGTGTTGCAGCAGTCATGCTCTTCCAGCGTTTCCCACAGATCACGCATCGTGAACGGAGGGAGCAGAAGAGTCGCGTGATAGCCGGATTGCGTATCGTCTGGCGCAATCCGCTCCTCTTCTGCTGGGTCCTGATGGCGATCTTTCCGATTATGCTCGATGAGGTCTTTCGCAGTTTTGCAGGCATCTATCTTCAGGATATGCTGCACATGAGCGATGGTCAGGTCGAAGTGCTCCTGGCGTTTGAGACTGGATCAGGCTTTGCGGGACTGGTGATCGTCGAAATTCTGCTCTGGCTGCGTGTGCCGAAACATTGGATGTTGCTCGGCTCTGCGGTGATTGTGCTCAGCTCTATGGTCGGTCTGCTGATGACACACGAACTGTGGCTGGTAGTGGTCACGTTATGTCTTACCGGTGCTGGTTCAATAGCCTGGTTTCCGCTGGCGAAGGCGCAAGTCTATGACCGGCTTCCCGGTTACACGGGGACCGGGCGCGCATTGCTCAGCCTGGGCGCACCCTTTGAAGTGCTCTTGCCCAGCATCGTTGGCTTCATCTCTGGTGCATTTGGCATTGTGGCAGGTGTAGGTTTTCTTACCCTGGCCCCGTTAGGCATTATCATCATGACCGTGAGCGGCCTGGCGCGGGAGTATCGACCGCAAGTAGCTGACCAGCCGGACATGGTAGATACAGTGAGTACTACGGCGTAGCAGCTGGGGACGTCTGCTGCTTGTATTTGCGGACGCAAGATCATATTTCAACAGGAGTAGCAATATGGTACTTCCTATCCCTATCTCAAGGATGTCGCTCCATCAGCTTGATTGCACAGAAGGCAATGTGCGCTTAAAAGGCCCTGGCACTTTTTCCAGCAGCCAATACAGCAAATATAAGCATGGCTCTGGGAATGTGGGAAAAGCGTATGCCTCTGAGTTATGTGAAGCATTTTTGCAGCGCTTGCCTTCTCTTGCCCTCTCTCGGCACCTTATTATTGCCTCATCACCCTACAAAACTATTCCCACCTGCTCTCTTTGCATTACGCAGACTTTTTATAGCCTGCTCAATCAGAGGCGCGGCCTCATGGGCATCCCGCCGGGCTGCTCGACAGGCATTAAGAGAGTAACGCTCTTTCCCGGCGATTACGGCTTGTTATTGGCAGAGCAACGTGTACAGTGTATGCGACATAATCGTCTTGAGTTCGATCATGCGTTGCTCACAGGAACCGACCTGGTCGTGGTCGATGACATCAAAGTAACGGGCGCGCATCAAGCTTCCATCATGACACACGCAAGGCAACTGGCGGTGCGCTCGCTCACCTTTCTCTATGTTATCGAGTGTGTTGATCCTCGTGTTGCGGCCAGCTATCCACAGATTGAGGATCGTCTCAACCATGCGAGTGTACACACACTGACGGCTGTGATCCCGATTATTCGCTCCCCGGATTTCTTCTTTTATGAAAACAGGGGCTGCTGAATGGCCACATGCCCATTATAGGTCCACTCTTTGAAAAAAGGCGTTGAAGCACTTCCGCGAAACAGGCGGCTACGATCCTGAGAAAAGGTCACATCAAGCGTGGTGCGTCCCTCGATGACCACATACCGCATGGGGACGAGGTAGACGGCGCGTGGAGCAGCAGGGGGGTGATCTGGATGACTCACTTCACTGCCCTGCCGTTCCTGAAACAACTTGAGTAAGACGTCCACCTGATCTGGTGTTGCGCTCTGATCAATCAAGATGACCTCATGCCAATCATCTGCTTGCTCGTGCGAGTTTTGCGCCAGATGGAGCACGATTTTGTGCGCAACATCTACGTCCTCGACTTTCCCTCTCTGAATATAGTCTCCCACAAAGCGCCAGCGAGGGCCAATATAAGCATCTGCACCGCTACAGGTACAAGGATCGCCACAGGCACAAGGATCACAGGCGCAAGAACATGCCTGTGCGGCAAAGACGACCCCTTGCAGTTGGGTTGTCTGTTGTGCTGCTGTTGTCATTGAAGTTCTCCTTCCAAACCATGTAGAGACGTTCGGTATCATTCTCTCTTGGTCACGCCTGATCATCGCAAAAGGAGACATCTCGCGCTCCGGTATGGGGTAATCGGAAACGCGAGCAACATTCCTCCAACACACTCAGATAGTGTTTGGGGCATGCACATTTCGGTCAATAGTAAGCTAAAACCAAACACTATCTCAGGCCAGTGGCATACTGTTTTATGCTGCCGAAAAGTCGAAGGTTGCCTTCACAAAGGTATTGGACGTGGCGGGAAGGACGCGCACACCAATCTGCCAGTGTCCAGCCATCGTCAGATCTCCCTGCACGCTGTAGGTGCCTGGCTGTTTGGACTCAGGATGCAGTTGGATCTCGTCGGTCCCCATATCCATGTCGAGCATCGTGGTATCAATCAGCACGGCAGCTCCCGTCTCGGCATGTCCCTGTGTATCTTTGACCACGACGAGAAAGGTATTGGTGCCGAATGTTGCCGGGTCAATGTGTAATGTGATGGAGTACCCATCGACGACTTTCGTTTCTGTGACGGGACCAGTCGGTTGAGCAGATGTAGATGCTGCGTTTGTCGCAGGAGTGAGCGACCCGGCAAATGCGCTAAGCAGCGCGACACAAAGCAGGATGCCTGCTCCAAGTGTTCCTTCCAGGCGTAACCAGTACTCCAGGCGCTTGCCGAGATGACGCGCCAGAGGTGATAGCGCTATGGCATGCGTGGACGCTGGCTCCTGTTGGGATGGCATTGCATGGGTGTCTCTCGTCATCTCAGGCGCGGAGACAGTTTCTTGCTCTAGCATTGGGACAGCCAGTTCTTCTGTGAGACGTGGCCGCAAAAAGAAGGCATGATAGGCGCTGATTCCCATCATAAGCAGAAAGATCCCAATCTTCACCAGCAAGACCCGTCCATAGGTGGTGGTCCAAAATTGTTGCAGCGAGGTCAGGTGAACGGTCGTATTCAATGAGCCTGTGACGGCGAGGAAGATCACGCTGGTCAGAGCCACCACGCTAAAACGTGGCAGACCAAATGCCAGCACATCAGCCCAATCCTGAGCTGGCTGTGCATCGAGCGTTGGCAGCAAGACCAGACCAATATAGAGCAGACCGCCAACCCAGGCTGCGTTCGCGAGCAGATGCAAGAGATCGATGCCAATGATTGCCCATAACGCCGAAGAGGTAACGGCTGCCGCATGTCCTGAAAGTTCAAAGGCAAAAATGAGCGCAAAACCCAGGAGACACTCGATGCGCCCATCCCAGGAGCGCTTGCGGAAACCGTCGATCAGGTATCCTGGGAGATGCGGAATGCCTCGCAAGACACTAACAAATGCTGCTTCCCCACGTAAAATTCCTTCTTGCACCTGTTCAAAGCTTACATCGATCTGCCGCTCCACATCCTGCTTTTCTGCTCTCTGTCGCTGATTCATCGGAACAGCGCGTCGTCTCATCATTAACAGGAAAAGCAGGGCAAGCAGCGCCACGCCTTCTCGTATCCACCAGAAGATGCCAAAGTGACTCTCAAACAAAATGGCGTGGAGCAATGGCACTGAAATGCTGCCGGACCAATTCCCGGCTAATTCAGCCGCTTGTCCAAAAATCAGGCCACTATCGGCAATCAGTATCCCAACGAGAGCGTAACAGGTGTAGGTTCTGCGACGTTTGGAAGCTTGCTCGATCATCGAGGGATACGCAAAAGAACGCTGCTCGTCCGGTGCAAAAATCCAGGTCTCCCAGATGACACTGCCAAGCCAAAAGGTGAGCAGCAGCAGGGCGATCCAGGTAGAGATCGTTTGTAAGAGCGTCGGCCCATCCAGGGTGTTGCTCGACTGGATACCGACACCAGCCGCTCCAGGGATGTGTCCCGTTGGTAACACAGCTGGAATAGGGGGAATGCTTCCATCAGGCCGCGCAATACGGAAGAGGAATGAGCCACGCGCAACATGCCCATCAATGGCTGACTGGGTCTGCCAGACCACCACGTAGGTCCCTGCGGGCAGCAGTGGAAGAGACAGATCCATCTCTGCACCGTTGTTCTCATTCACATGGCTATTTTTCAGATCGACCTGGTGATTAGTCGTATCTACCACGAGCGCTGTTGATGTTGGGGGAATAAGCGTTTCGCTAAACCACATCCTGACGGAGGTCGGTGGAGCTTGCAGTATGGCATCAGCAGCGGGCTGGGAAGAAACCAGCAAGGCATGGCGTGCCGTGTGAAACTGGCTCTTTTGCACGGGTGCGGCAAAAACAGTCGCTGTCCCAAAGAGCAGAAACACACAGACACAGAGCAGACCAACCCCTCCCGGCAACCCCTTGCGACAGAGAGAAGCAAGACATGCACGCAACGAACAAGAGTGATAAGACATGCAGCCTCTTCTTTTTGCTTTCATACAACCGATCTCCATTAAGTTCCTGAGATTCCACACCACATAGAGAGAAGCATGCACCCAATGAGTGCCTTCCTTCACCCTGTAGACACAGTTGTTCATCGTCCTGCTGGACGACGATGAACAACTGCGAAGAAGAACACAGCGCGGGGCTACTGTTTTGCGAAGCGCCGAATGCCAAAGATGCCGACAAGACCACCAACAATGAGCGCCACAAGGCCAATGAGCGCGGCTGACCACACCGGGATCGCGCTAGAGGATGAAGTCGTTTTCGTCGTGTTTGTTCCAGACATACCTGACATAGATGAACCATTGGCATGAATCATGCTGGCAAGCATGGGGCTTGGATTGACAAAGAAACGGAATGCACCAGCATCATGGTGTCCCTCAACAGCCGAGACCGTATACCACTCGACCACGTACACCTCCGACGTATCAGCGTGCAAATTCACGGTCATGGTTTTCAGATCGGCGCGTTCAACTTGTGCCGATCCTTGTTGGCTCAACAACTGATGATTGACATCATAGACGTAGATGGTACTCCCGTTGGGATCAACATTTTCCGAGAAATGAATGGTAATCGTTGAGGGCGCTTTCGTGAGCACAGCGTTCGTGGCTGGATCAGAACTCACGTATTCCGCGTGCATCGCCTGCGCTGAAGCAATAGCTGGAAACGCGAGCAGCGCCGCCACGCTCAAGAGCACTGCAAGCAAGCCAGAGCGCATGCAAAACCTGACGGGAGAAGAGAAACGAAAAGAGTGAGTCGTCATAAGAACCACCTCCAAATATGTGTGTCAGATACCTCTCTCATTTTCCTTGAAAGAAGGGATGATTTACTAAAAATACAATACGGTACTATGGATAGTTTGCCTAGTAGTATTTCTCCCTATTTTTAACCGTAAGTTATGGATAGCCAATACTGTTTCATGATGCAAAGGCATGAAGAACGTACGCAAATACGGCCTCAAAATTAGGCAGTAATCCTCATGACCGGCAGAAGAAAACGCTCTATACTTTTGTACAAGAGCTTTCTCTTTTGTCTCACTGTGCATCCTCACGTTAAGAGAAGATATAAATAAGAGCTAACATTTGTATCATAAAGAGAAAGCCTTTTTTTCTTTCCGTTTCCCAATGTCCTGGAGCGGCATGAACCCTGCCCCTTCGTTCCCCTTTGCCATTGTTTCAGCTCAAACACACTTGACAGAAACACGTTGTATTGATTATTCTTAATGGACAGAATAAAAAAAGCACGAAGAGAGAAAGCTGTTCGGCAAGAACTACTTTCTATTTATCGCCAGGTGGTTCTTTGCGTCTGTGTAGATCTTCTTTTGTAGATTTCCCTTTCTTCACACCTTGTCACATACTGCCCCAGCGGGTAAAGGAAACGCAACATCATGATCATGATACAACCCCGTCAACGCGCTGCTGTTAAAGGACTGGTATTCGGTGCTCGTAAGGATTCTTGCTCGTGTGACCCTTGTGATTGTAATCCCTGTACGTGTGGAGATGGCTTGCTGCCAAATTATCCCAGTTGGAGAGTCAGCGGCTACTACGTAAAAAGTGGCACATTTCAAGAGCAGCAACTCTCAGAACAACTTCTTCTGAGCCTGGCACAACCAGAACGGGAAGGTTCTCTGGAGGGCTGGCAGGAGGTTCTCCTGGTAGGAAGCGAAACGTCTCTTGAACAGATACACGCGTTGCTGGCCTTATTTGAGTCTGAGCTTGATAGTATGCCTGCTGAGATCGGGGTACAGCCAAAGGTCAGCAGGGCTGTCTACAGGGCATCTCTGCACTACCAGACGACGGAACAGGGTCCACAGCTCCGTGTGACCTTCTCTCCTGAGGCAGCCAACCTCGTACGTGAAGGTTCGATCCGGCAAGAAGCACGGCCATGGAGCTATGATGGGCCTATGGCACTACGCGGAAACTTTCACCTGGCATCACAATAGAGAGGCGGAGAATCCAGTCCATTATGTCTGAAGACAGCAAAGCCTCCCTATTCCCTCAGTCTGCGAGAAACCCGCTTGCCTGGAGTATCACACTTCTTCTGGCGGGTCTTGCCTGGATACCCACGTTGCAGCAAACGCTGAGTATGCTCTCAATGCCGATGTACGGGACCATGGGAATGACACTGCCGCCTTTTTTAGGCTTCTGGACGATCATGATGGCGGCGATGATGCTTCCCGCCCTGGCCCCAACGATCTCAGTACAGATGGCAGTTCTGCGACGACAGACATCACACCTTGTGACACTTCTCACCCATACGAGCGCCTTTCTCCTGGGATATCTGTTAGCCTGGGGTGCCTTTGGCGTTCCCGTTTTTGTCTGCTGTCTGGGTATCGATCAGCTTGTGCTCTCGACACCATTGCTGGCGCGAGGGTTGGGCATGGTGTTGTTCATCGGTGCTGGTCTCTACCAGTTTACCCCGCAGAAAAAACGCGCCCTTGCTCATTGTAATCCCACCATGGGTTATCACTTGGTGTGCCAGATCGCCACACCGGTCGTTTCCATGCGAGGACAGCTCAGAGAGGGTTTGCAGCATGGGATCTTTTGCTTGCAATGCTGCGGGATCTTGATGCTGGTATTGATCCCGGTTGGTCTGATGAATCTTTTCTGGATGCTCCTCATGATGCTGGCGATCTTCCTGGAGAAAGTGTGGGTGCACGGTGACAAACTCAGTACCTTGCTCGGATTTGTGCTGATTTTCTACGGACTCTTGACCGTTGTCTCTCCCTGGCTTCTTCCCGGCCTGTACATACAGTAGGAAAGGGGACTTGTCTTTTCCTCCAATGTCGGTCGTCTTTACCGGCTACCTTAGGAGGTAGGTGCAGCAAGATCAGGTGTCGCAACATACCATGAGTTCAAGCCATTGCCAGTAACCTGGCCGGGAGTACTATCACCAACATAGGTGTATAACAGGTGCTTATTATATTCTACTTGATTGCCATTGCCTGCTTGCTGAGTTGTTAGCTTCCCTGGTAATGAAGAGGTACCCGTGATATCAGCGGAGCCATTGGACAGTAAAGGAGGCCAGGCAATAGCACAGTTCCCAGTGCAGGCAGATTTTTGCGCCGTGTCGGGAACATAAAAATACAGCGCGAAACCTCGTGCGTCCGTCAGGATAAACTGTTGACTCCCAGCAATAGTGACCCGTTTTTCCTGGATGGGAAGTACGGGGTGAGCCGCTGGTGGTTCATTGCTATTACTCGTTGCGCTGGTATCGACGACACGAGCACAAGCAGTAAGACTCAGGAATACAATACTCCAGATTGCCAGCAAATAGAGGCATGGAGAACGATGGGCATTTTTCATAAGTGCGCTTCTCCCTGATCAAAATGATGTCTACAACATATCAAAATAGCTTTATGCGTTTTTACTATAGCATGTTTCGCGCCACGCGCCATTGGGATAAGTATGGATTTTATCCGTCAGGTGATTTGGCCCTACCGCCCTGGATACGCACTGTCATAGCACCTCATCTCCCTACCTATGAGGATACCTTAGAGATCAAGCATAGGTTTTTTTTGCATACCCCCCCGAGACGGTGCACTCGGCTTGGGGTAGTGCAAGGATTCGTACGAAAATGGGCCATTTGCGGCATTTTCGCTCAATGGTAATAGCCTCTGTACTCTACTCTTCATATTGGACACAGCGGAGTGCCATCGATCCGACAGAGGATTATATTATCTGGGATTTACGCCTTCCGCGCGCTCTGCTGGCTGGTGTGGTGGGCGCAGCGCTGGCGGTGAGTGGTACCGCATTGCAGGCCCTGATCCGTAATCCGCTCGCCGACCCCTACATTTTCGGGGTCTCTTCCGGCGCATCGGTAGGCGCGGTAGCGGTACTGACCCTGGGGCCTGTTTTCGTCGCGGGCTTCTCCTTTCAAGCGGCAGCGTTTGTGGGAGCACTGATCACCATGCTTCTGGTGTATCTGCTGGCACAGCAAGGAGGCCGCCTGGTTCCTACCCGTTTGTTACTGGCGGGTGTTGCACTTGGGTACACGTTACAAGCCGTAACCAGCTTTCTCGTCTTAATCTCCAGTCGGCCAGGAGGCGGTGTTGCGGGAGTGCTCTACTGGCTCGCTGGCTCGCTTTCAAACGCGACCTGGGGTGATCTCGGCTTGCCAGCGCTGGTACTCTTGCTAACCACCACCCTCCTTCTCTTGCAGGCACGCCCCCTTAATGCTCTCTTGATAGGAGAAGAGGGGGCAACCAGCCTGGGCATCAATCTGGCGCACTTTCGACTCCAACTCTTCGTCCTGACCTCATTGCTCGTGGGAACCGCTGTCGCTGTGAGCGGAGCGATTGGTTTCGTGGGATTAATGATCCCCCATATCGCCCGCCTGTTTGTTGGAGCCAACCATCGCCGCCTCTTGCCACTCGTGGCTCTGGGAGGAGCAGTGTATCTGATGGTGGTAGATCTGCTGGGACGCATGCTGATTGCCCCAGAAGAGATACCAGTAGGCATCATGACCGCTGTTTTGGGAGGGCCATTTTTCCTTTACTTGCTCAACCGACGAGACAAACCTGCGAAGAGAGGAGAAACCGTGAGAGCAATGAGAAAGCAGACGCTTTTGCTGTTCCCTATCACCGACTTGATCAGCAGCGTGTTTGATAGAAAAAAGCAGAAGGAGAAAGAAGATAGCATGATCTATGCACGTCGCGGTAGTGTCTGGCGTGCGCAGTAGCAGAGACCACACGTTCACTATCTGCGCACATGACAATCAAAATCTCTCTTTCCGAAACCAGCGTAGCCTCAACGAATTACTGACCACCGAGACGGATGAAAACGCCATAGCGGCGGCTGCAAAAATGGGGGCCTGCTCCTTCAAAAAGGGAATAAGAGGAGAAAAAATTGCGAGTGGTATCAAGATGCTATTATAAGCGAATGCCCAGAAAAGATTCTGCTGAATCGTGCGCAACGTGGCCCGAGAAAGCGCGAATGCCGTGACAACACTCTGCACGTTGCCCTTGACGAGCGTCACATCCGCCGCTTCCATCGCAATGTCGGTTCCCGTCCCCATGGCAATACCAACATGCGCCTGGGCTAGCGCCGGAGCATCATTGATACCATCACCCACAAAAGCAACCGGCAGATTTCTCTGTTGTAAGCGTCGCACTTCTCTGGCTTTGTCTTCTGGTAAGACTTCGGCAAAGACATGATCGGCGGCAATACCGACCTGTGCGGCAAGAGCGTGAGCAGCGCGCTGATTATCCCCCGTCATCAGAAAGACTTCCTTGCCCTGTTTTTGCAGGCAGCGGATCGCCTCTACCGATCCCCCCTTCACCTGATCTGCCACGGCGATCAAGCCAATCGCCTCGTGATTGAGCGCAACGAGCATGGTTGTTTTTCCCTGTTGCTCCAACTGTTCTTTGCACGCCCGCAAGGCATCAGAGGCAATCATGCGTTCATCAAAGAGGCGCTGTGTCCCGATGAGCAGTCTCTCTCTCTCCATCTCGGCTTCAAGCCCTCGGCCAGGGAGTGCTTTTACCTGTTCTAGCCACTGGCCCAATGGGAGACCGCGTCCGTTCGCTGCGGCGACAAGCGCTGTGGCGAGCGGATGTTCCGAGCCTTGTTCTGCTCTGGCAGCAAGGAGGAGGACTTCATCCCGCGATGTTCCGGGCAGGGCCATCACGTCGGTCACTGCCGGTTTGCCCGTCGTAATGGTTCCCGTTTTATCTAACACTACAGCCCGTACACGCTGGAGTTGCTCCAGGCTCTCCCCACCTTTGATCAGGATACCGTACTCCGCTCCTTTGCCAACACCAACCATAATAGCCGTTGGGGTTGCCAGTCCGAGCGCACAGGGACAGGCAACGACAAGCACCGTAATCGCAGCCACCAGCGCAACAAGCCAGGAATTCATGCTCGTCCCGCTCATAGCAGACGACCAATGCCATCCCATCAGCGTCAGTACCGGGCCGGCATGCCCCAGTATCGCCCAGCCCACAAAAGTAAGACCGGCAATGATGAGAATAGCAGGCACAAAGAGACGCGCAAGCGCATCTGCGAGTCGCTGCACAGGGGCTTTTGATCCCTGTGCCTGCTCAACCAGGCGCATGATATGTGCCAGAACCGTCTCTGCACCGACCCTGGTTGCGCGCATACGCAGCAGGCTCTGTTGATTGATCGTAGCTCCAATCACCTGATCAGCAGGTCCTTTTTCCACAGGCAGGCTCTCTCCGGTGATCATTGACTCATCAACAGACGAATTGCCAGCTATCACGGTCCCATCCACAGGGATCTTCTCTCCCGGACGTACAACGAGTTCGTCACCCACACGGACCTGTGGAATGGGAATCTCGCACTCGTTGCCGTTACGGATGACCGTTGCCGTTTGCGATTGGAGACCGGCTAATTTTTTGATGGCCTCGTTCGTCTTGCCCTTTGCACGAGCTTCCAGGTATTTCCCGAGCAAGAGAAAGGTCACGATCAACGCGGTCGAATCATAGGTGGTCATCAAGCGCAGCGCATTGGGGAAAAGGGTTACACCGACACTCAGAAGATAAGCCGCCGTCGAGCCAAGCGAGACGAGGGTATCCATCGTCATGCCACCATGCCACAAGGATTTCAGCGCGCTCCGATGGAATCCCCAGCCGATCACCGCCCAGATGGGTGTCGTCAGCACCAGCAAAAGCACGTTCTCGCCCGGAAAGCGATCCATGAAGAACATACTGAGGATGAAAACAGGGCATGCCAGACTCACGCTGAGCAAGAATAGATCACGTTTGCGCTCCTGCTCTGCATCGTGGCGCTGGCTTCGCTCCTCTTCCTGCTGCAAGCGCAAAGCCAGCAGATCTGGTTGAGGGGACACCAGGCTCGTATCTTCCTGAAACTCATCAGGAAGCAGCGGGACGGAGAGAGACACTCGCGCTTCTTCCGTTTGCGTGGCACATGATGGTGTTTGTGCCACAAGAAGTGTTGCCTTGTACCCTAAGGCTGCAACTTTTTGACACAATTGATCGGCTCGAATGCTCGTTGGATCATAGACTACCGCAGCCTGCTCTGTTGCTAAATTGACGGCGGCAAGTTGCACACCCGGCAGCTTTTTGAGCCCCTTCTCAATACGGAGAGCACAGGAGGCACAGGACATACCCTCCACGGCAAGTTGCACAGAAGACGGGTAATCGCCTGACGGTGATAGTATATGCTTTTCTTCTTCAGCATGAGATGCATCTATTTCTGTTATCATGGGGTGTCGCTTATCTTTCTCGTTCGATAGAGCTGCTTTCTGATGAGAAATCTACTCATAGACGCAAGAATATCCTCGTATTTGTAGAGGGGTAAGACGAAGGGGTGGAGAACATCATCATGGTTCTCCACCTCTTCCCTCACTGAATGCTGTATTCAGGGGAGATGCAATCTACAGGCTCCTCTTTGACAGCAGGATACTTCGCAGTGGCCAGCGTTATTTTAATCGTCTCCAACGAGGTCTGATCCGAATCGTAGCGCAGGTGCACCGTTTTTGCAGGAATATCGCTACTGATGACCTCAGTACCTGGCAACGTCTGAAGGGCTTTTGTCACATTCTTCACGCAGCCACTACAACCCAGGCGAGAGAGCGTAATACGTGTTTCTTCTATCATTTGTTCTATGATCCTTCTCAAAAGTAATGGGTTCTCTGTCAAGCTCCATCATTTTTCGAAAAATGACTGGGCTTTGGGATATAGTATAATCGCCCATTGCAAGAAAAGCAGAAGGGCATAGGACTTTCTCCTCATCAACTTCCTTTGCGTCCCATTCTCTTCCCTTTGCACAGCAGGTCCTTCCCTGAGCATACTTGCTGTAGCTACCCACGCCATACCTTACAGGGAAAAATAGGGCCATCTCCCAATAGACAATGCAGCATATTTTGCCTATGCTCTCTGTTAAGCAGTTTCATTCACATTTCTGAATGGATGTTGTTAGCGTCGTGAGTAGAGAACAGGTCTTTTTGTCTCCGGCTCTCTTAAACCCTGATGGAGAGAGACGGAAAGAAGGAAAGAGCATGATGCGTGTGCGTCCTCTTTTTGGTGGCTCCTGACGTGTGTCTGTGTTGGAGTGTTGATTTTTGCCTTCGCGTTGCGACAAGAGGTTCCTGTCCTTATGCACCTTTCGCTGGATCAGCCCACCGCGAAGATCTCTGAAGCGCTCACCCTTACCCTCCGCCTGACGGATTCTCAAGGGCTGCCCATTGAGCAGGCCCATGTGATCTCGGATATCAATATGACGAACATGGATATGGGAGTGGACCAACAGTTGTTACGAGCAGTCGGGCCGGGCATGTACATGACACACCTGCATTTATCGATGATGGGACCGTGGATGATTTCCGTCACGGCCCAGGCAAACGGTTTTATGCCATCCCATCAAGATCTATCTATTGCAGTTACCTCATAAAGGAGCACCCCATCAGGAAGTACTCCAAAGGGAACCGCTTATGTATAAAAAGTTTTTACTGGCCCTGATCGGCTTTACGCTTTTCACAGTTTTGCTCTCCTGGACTTCTCTTTCCACCTTACAGGAAAACTAGGGACTTCTCCCAATGGACAGAGCATACACTTCACCCTATAATTTTTAAGAGAGCAGTTGCATGGTATTTGGAGATGGCACGCCGATTGAGAAAACACAAGTAGGAAGCAAATATATTTATGTTTATCAATTGTTCCACCTCCTAAGGAAAAGGCTATTTTTCCCCCGCGATCATACGAAGATACATTTGGACGTACAGGTTATCACGACGAGCACGCATATGGCTCTCTATACATCTGCTCGTTTGTTTGGAAAGGAAACGATACCTTTATGCTACTCACACAGAAGCGGTTACGCCAGATCATTGGAGCATTGTGGCTCTGCGTTGGACTTTTACAGCTACAGCCGCAGATGTTCACCATGAACATGGTGAATGGAGTGATGGCCCCAATAGTAGATTCCCAGCCGGGGTTTGTGGCAGCAAGTCTGCAGTGGATTATTGACGTGACCACACATAACCTCATCATAGTAAATCTGCTCATTGCAGTGGTGCAGATTATCCTGGGTCTGCTCTTTCTCTCTGGGCGCTGGGTAAAATGGACGGTGATCGCATCCATCGTGTGGGCGTTGATCGTCTGGTACGCCGGGGAAGGCATGAGTATGTTGCTCACCGGACAGGCAGGAGTGCTTACCGGAGCACCCGGAGCTGTTCTGCTCTATCCGCTCCTGGGCCTGCTGATCTATCCTCGAAAATCCTCCAGTGCAGCCTCAGCAGATGAGGCCGAGAGCACGCTCCTGCCCCGTTCTCATTTTCGTTGGTACTTTGCTGGCTTCTGGGTCTTTGCGGCTCTGCTGCAACTGCAACCCTACTGGTGGCAGTCGGGTCAGATCTCGCAAGCTGTTGGCGGTATGGTCGGTCAGGGAGGACTCAATACCTTTCTTGTTGATCCTCTGCTGAATGGACTTTCAACGATCACGGCCAATGCTGAAATCCCCTTGAACATTGTGCTGATCGTCGTGTTTCTTGCGCTCGGAGCTGGGATAGCATTTGTCAAAGAAGAGCAGTTGCGCTCCTTCTTGATTGCCTCTATTGTGGTGAGCGCGATCATCTGGTGGGGGGCTGAAGGCTTTGGTATGATCCTCACCGGCATGGCCACTGATTTCAATTCAGGCTTGTTGCTCATTATCATGGCGCTCACCTGTTGGCCGAAAGCATCTCCTGCACACGTGACCCAAAAACAACCAGCCGACGAGGTAAAACAATCGGCGCAAGGTTCAACGCAAACAGCGTGATTTCAGCACACGCTGATGGGATGTATGTGGAAGAATCGCTACCATCCATATACATCCTTTCTTGGGCGCATTGCGTCGCGAGAAAGAGGTTTCAACTGCTTTATCTTATCTTGACCAGGAATTTACAGGTTCTGTATTTGATCCTGCCTCAATTTGGGTAAAGATCAGCAGAATCAGCTGTTTACCATGCCAGATTGACGGTGACATTTTTGCGTTGGGTAAAACTCTCAAGCATACTTTCAAGCGAAAATTCGCGCCCAATGCCGCTTTGTTTATATCCCCCATAGGACTGGCTGGAGACCTGTTGTTTGCCTTGATTCATCTGCACAAAGCCAGCTTCGACCGCATGAGCCATGCGCAAGCCTTTGGCAACATCATGCGTCCAGATATAGGCAGCCAGACCATAGTGACTTTCATTGGCCATACGCACCACCTCGCCCTCTTCTGTCCAGGGAATAGCGACCAGCACGGGTCCAAAGATCTCCTCCTGGGAAATGCGCCACTCGTTGCGTGCCTGCGCAAAGACCGTTGGTTCAAGGAAATAGCCCTGCGTTAAAAAACGACCAGGCAGCCCTCCAGTCACGAGTCGGCTCGCTGGCTGCTCCATACCATCCTGGATATACGCGCAAACGCGCTCGAATTGCTTCTGATTAATCAAAGCTCCGATATCGGTGGCTTCATCCAGCGGATCGCCGATCTTGAGCGCGCGCAGTTTCGTGACCAGTTTGTCCAGAAAGGCATCGAAGATAGATGTGTGGAGGAAGAGACGTGAACCAGCAGTGCAAGCCTGGCCCTGGCGCGTAAAACGCATCGCGGCGATGACGCCGTCCACAATGGCAGGATCATCAGCATCGGGAAAGACGATAGAGGGACTCTTTCCTCCCAGTTCGAGAGAAACCGGCACAATGCGTTCGCTGGCCGCATGCATAATCGACTTGCCCACCTCGGTCGAGCCGGTGAAGGAGAGCTTCTGCACCAGAGGATGCTGTGCTAACGGTGCGCCGCATTCTTCTCCCAGGCCGGTCAGCACATTGAGCACCCCATCCGGCAAAAATTTCGCGCAGATCCGCGCCATCTCCAGAACGGCCAGCGGCGCATCCTCAGCAGCCTTCAGGACCAGCGTATTGCCTGCGCAAAGCGCAGGCGCAATCTTGAGCGCTGAGAGCATCAGTGGCACATTCCAGGGCACAATAGCGCCCACAACGCCATACGGTTCGCGTCGGGTATAGCTCAGTACGTGTTCTCCCAGCGCGTGCGTTTCGCCCTTTAATTCTCCTGCCAGGCCGCCAAAATAGCGAAAGATATCAATCGTTGTCAGCACTTCCGGGCGACTCTGCATGCGCAGAGCGTTCCCGGTTTCGCTCGCGACGAGACGGGCTAAATGCTCGCTTTCCGCTTCCAGAGCATCCGCAATCTTTAAAAGGCGTTTTCCGCGTTCGCGGGGCACTTCACGCTTCCAGGAAACAAAAGCCCGCGCGGCAACGCGCACCGCTCTATCGACATCTTCCGCCATCGCACGCGGAACCTGGGCCAGGATCTGACGATTGGCCGGATTCTCAATCGTGAGAAACTGGTTATTTGCGCTGGGAACCCATTGATTATCCACCAGCATCAACTGCTGTTGAATGCCCTGTTCCTGAGGAGATGCGGCTGCATTGGTAGGTTTGAGGGACATCGCTTTTTCCTTCTAGCGTCCAGGTCTATAGACATTGCTCCAATGTCTCTTCATTGTCTGCTTCTCTGGCGACGTCAGGCGAAACGCCAGATGCTGATCTGCCAGGCCCTTTGATTTCCCGTGCGTTGGCGGGCCATTCTTTCCCCCTGGCATAGGATCAGTATATCCTATCGTTCAAGCCCCATATACAGAACGGCTCCAGAGGGGAGACAATAGGAGCATTTTGGAATGTTCATTGCTCTTTCCCTCTCCGGTTTGGGGTCTGTCCTTCCTCGCGTTTATAGGCTGTGTTTCTCTCCTGTTCTAGCTCCAGGTGTGCTACCTCCAGGCGCTTGAGCAGACGCAGAATCACCTCGATGCCCGCCAGATTGACACCCATGTCACGCTGCAACCGACGAATCCGTCGCAGTTGTAGGATCTCTTCCTCACTATAGCGCAATTTCCCGCTGGTCTCTTCCCCTTCAACAAGGCCCTGTGCGCGTAGACGACGCAACGTAGCAATACTCAGATGGCTTGCCATGGCCGTCTCCCGCTCGCTATATGCTGAGGAAGAGCGGTATTGCTGGAATACAATATGCGTCACCTGCTGTTCATCCATGATTGCTCCTTTCTTCATACCGCTGTCGCCTCGCCCGTATAGCCAATTGAACGGGCAAAGGCAGCGAAGAGACGGCGTTGCTCAGCGTTCAGGTGCGTTGGCAACACCACCCTCACTTCAACATAGAGATCACCTCGCAGCTCTGGTTTTCCCTGGATCGGCATCCCCTGCCCACGCAGGCGGAACACTTTGCCATTGGGTGTCCCCTCTGGAATGCGTAATAAAAGTCGACGTCCATCGGGTGTTGGCACCTGCGTCTCGCCACCAAGCATGGCCGTGACGAGAGGAACGTCGATGTGTGTGCGCAGCGTGGTCCCTTCCCGTGTGAAGCGTGGATCTGGCACTATATGCACACGCAGATAGAGATCACCTCGCCCCGCGCCTTGACCGGCGATGCGTATACGAGAACCTTCATCCACGCCTGCTGGTATCTTTACTTCCAGGCGACGTTTTGCGCCATCAGGTGCGGTCAGTTCGAGCACGCGCGTTCCTCCCCGATAGGCCTCGGCCAGAGTAACATCTATTTCTGCCTCACTATCCTCACCGGTTGAAGCATAGGCACTGCGTCCGGCTGGTCCTGCCCTGCGCGTTTGCCCCCCTGTTGCGCTCCGTACGCCTGAACCAAAGTAGGTCTCGAAGAAATCAGAGAATGGAGAAGCTCCACCAAAGAGGTCGTTCAGATCTTCCTCATTCATGGTGCGATACCCTGTCGTACGCCTACTACCTGCGCCGGGTGCTCCCGTCGATGTAGAAGACCCGGGCCAGCGACCATGTTGTTGGTAATATCTGTCTAGTTCATCATACTGTTTACGCTTCTCCTGGTCTGACAGTACTTCATGGGCTTCGTTGATCTCCTTAAATTGCTCCTCGGCAGCCTTATCACCCGGATTGACGTCCGGGTGATACTTGCGTGCCAGCTTGCGATATGCTTTCTGAATATCTTGCTGACTCGCGTTTTTATCCACACCCAGAATCTTGTAATAGTCTTTATAGTCAACGGCCATGAGTCTAATCCCCTTGCAGTGTGAGACAGAAAGAACATTAGCCATGCACTCTGCTGTTTGAGGTGCCATGCTCTCATCACCGGGTCAGTTTCAGTAGAGAGTATAGGGTTGTAGATACAATGCTGTCAAGTATTTATATTACCACATCTACTATTTTTATTTCGCACTAACAGCAGATGAGATAAATACTTGACAACGTTACGCCGACAGCCCTATACTCTTTATGGTGATGACAATACCAGGGTCTTGGGCCATTGTCTCCTTCGCATATCTTAAGAGTGAGACGAACTCTTTCTTTTGAGTGTGGAGATACGCTCGGATTCCCATTGCAGATATGCAGAAACGTCGAGTGGTCTGAAACCCTGAATACATGCCCGGCTGTAATAAACAGCCTGAAGACTGCGAAGAATGGAAAGGAGATAAACAACATGACGACGGTTAGTGCTCGTACGGATGAAGAGATCCAGAGAGACATCCTGGATGAGCTGAAGTGGGATACACGCGTGCGACCAAACGAAATCGGCGTGGCAGTTACCGATGGCATCGCCACATTAACTGGCTGGGTCGACTCGTACATAAAAAAGCTGGCTGCGGGGGCTGCGGCTCACCGCGTACATGGTGTCAAGGCGGTGGTCAACGACATCGAGGTACGCCTACCAGGTTTTGCTGAACGTACCGATACAGATCTTGCCGCTGCTGTGCTTAATGCTCTCAGGTGGGATGCGGGCATTCCAGCAGGCAAAATAGATGTGACCGTCAGCCAGGGGTGGGTGACACTCAAAGGCGAGGTAGAATATGGCTTCCAAAAGATGGATGCCGAGCGTGCCGTACGCCACATAGCAGGTATTAGAGGTATAAGCAATCTTATTGTCGTCAGACCTGGTGTGTCGCCATCAGATCTGAAACAGAACATCGAGAAGGAGCTTGTCCGCAACGCAGAGACGGATGCCCAGCATATCACGGTTGAAGTGGATGGCAGAAAGGTCATCCTGCGTGGCACCGTGCATTCCTATGCGGAGAAAAAGGCCGCCGAGGAAGCCGCCTGGTCCGCGCCCGGTGTCAGCGAAGTTGATAATCGTATCGTGATAGCACTCCCATAATACCTGTTTCATTGCAAGCCAGTGCAAAGCTTGATAGAGATCAAGCACGGTCTGGCTAGCGAGTCCTTGTTTGCAATAGATGAGGACTCGCTGGATGATCACGCGTAGAGGAGAGCAATGCTTCTTCAAATAAATTTTCCTCATTCGTCAACAACGACCCATTTCAGCCCTTTTGCCCACTATGTATGCTCCAGGTTTTAATTGTCAACATTATTGACAATTACCATTAATCCAGATAGACTTATAATGAGGCCCTTCATCGAGAAGCCTTTGCGAGAAGTATCTGAGGGTAATAGACCTGCAATCCAGAAGAGGCGGATACGAAAAATGAAGGGCGACCAGCGTATTCTAGCCAACGTGTCGACCGGAATATGAGAATGTTTTGTTCTTTACCCGCATTCTCAGACATCAAGGAGGATATTCCATGTTTCTGCACCGTATGCAAATCCATCCATTGAAGAGGCCTGGTTTGAGTATGAGGCTCATACTCATCATCGTAGGGGCAACGGCATTGGGCCTCAGTGCAACTTCTCGTGCTTATGCAGCGGCTACGACAAGCTTTGTACCCGGAGTTCCCTGGAGCGCCAGCAGTGGCCAGCTGATTCAGGCACATGGTGGAGGCATCACGCAGGTTGGTTCTACGTACTACTGGTTTGGAGAAGACAAGACCAACGAAGCTTCCGGGAGCGCATACTTTCAGAATGTGCCGTGTTATTCCTCAACGGACCTGCTGCATTGGACGTTTGTGAACGACGTTCTGACCCAGCAAGCGAGTGGCGACCTGGGACCGGACCGCATTATTGAGCGTCCCAAAGTTATCTACAACAGCACAACCCAGGAGTACGTCATGTATATGCATGTAGACACTCCCAGTTATAGCGCCGCAGAGGTTGGGGTTGCCACAAGTTCTACCATCTGTGGGGATTACACCTATCACGGAAGCTTTCAGCCCCTGGGCTTTCAGAGTCGCGATATGAGCCTGTTTCAGGATACGGACGGCACCGCCTATTTGCTCAGCGAAGATCGCGCCAATGGTTTGCGTATAGACCAACTCTCTGCCGACTACCTGAGCGTTGTCAGCTCAGTAGCAGTCCTCGCTGATTATGAAGCACCTGCGATGTTCAAGGCCAATGGGCTGTATTACCTCCTGGCATCCCATCTGACCGGCTGGAACACGAACAATAACGTATACACGACCGCAACCTCGCTCGCCGGTCCCTGGTCCACATGGACAACCTTTGCGCCGACGGGAACCGATACCTATAATTCTCAGACGACCTTTGTCCTTCCTATCACAGGGAACCAGGGAACAACCTTTATTTACATGGGAGACCGCTGGAACCCGAATGACCTGGGCGATTCGCCCTATATAAGGACCTCTTTCCGCACCGCCTCTTCTTCATGCGCAGTAAGTGTATAGCTGAGTTCAACCATCGCGCGATCATGAGCGCCGCCCAGGTAGCAGCGGAGAGGCAACTTCACGCTGCGAGCACACAAATCATGCACAGCCATATCTACAGCCGCCTTTGCTATCGGAAAGCCTGTACTGGGACCACGGCCAATAGCGTTGTGCATGCGTTTGTGCAATCCCCAACGGTCGGTTATCTCCTGACCGAGAATGGCGGGAGCCAGGTAGTTACGAATGGCAGTCGTGACTGACTCCGCCGTCTCATATGACCATTGCGGCATAGGTCGTCCCTCACCCCAGCCGATTGCTCCCTCACTATCGGTCAGCCTGACCAGCACAAACAGTGCGGTAGCGCCTGCCGTGCCCGCATTCCCTGACGAAAAGCGCAGAGTCTGTGTGACCGGCAAGCGCAGAGGAAAGACTGCGACATTCTGAATTGTTCTCATTATCTTTGAGGTCCTTGTAGTACTTGACCGGCTACCTGCGAGTAGAATGGGTCCCCTGCAACAATCGAGCCTTGTTGAACTGTGCGACCTGTGGCGGCAGACTTGTAAATGCCTGTAATACATTCCAGCGTGGAACGAACATCAGCGGTGCTGGCTAAGGGCCGTACCCCGTGATCCAGACTATCTAACACATGAGCGAGTTGCGTCGTATGTGAGGCAGGTCGATCCTGTGCAAGTTCCTGCCAGCGCGCCAGCACAGATGGGTCGTGCAATGACGGTAATGGTGAAAAGCGCCATTCTTTATTGGTATAACCATAGAGTGCTGTTAATTCTACCGTGGCTTTTTGAAAGTCGAAACGCAAATAGGTTTCCTCGCGTGGAGACAAGACGCTATTCACAATACTTCCTAGAGCACGGTTTTTGAAGCGTACGATGGCCAGAGAGACATCTTCTACTTCTATCTCGCGGTCAAGCGTACCCGTTAGCGCGCTGACCTCTTCCCAGTCTCCAAACAGCCACAAGAAAAGATTCAGCGCGTGAATACCATGCCCCATGGTTGGCCCTCCGCCCTCGGTTGACCACTTGCCACGCCACGGTACCTGATAGTAGACCGCGTCACGGAACCACGTTGTCTGACAGACACCTACCAGTAGCCGCCCTAACGCTTCTCCCTGGATCAAATGCTTGAGGTGTTGTGCACCTGAGCCAAAAAGCCATTGAAACACACTGCTGCAATAGGTTCCAGTGCGTTGCTCAACAGCCAGAATATGATCAAGCTCAGCCAGTGAGAGACAGAGCGGCTTCTCACATAGCACAGAGGGCCTTACCGGACCAACCGCCTAAGGGAGAACATTGATGTACGTTATCCAGCGACAAAACACAGGCATACGGCTGCGCGTGAAAACGCAACAGATAGCCGGGTTATCCGCGCGTTATCTCGTATGCATTGTCGTCGCCATCTTCATGCTTATTCCGATTTTGACGGCCTTCCTGGGGGCCTTCAAGACCAATGCAGAACTAAACGCCACGCCATTTTCGCTACCGACGGTCTGGCACTGGGAGAACTTTAGCGCTATTCTGAGCCAGGGCGCCTTCTGGCAAGCCATAGAGAGTAGCCTGATCGTCACTATCTCGACGGTGGTCTTGCTCCTGGCTGTCGCCTGCCAGGCATCCTTTGTCTTCGCGCGTATGCCTTTCCGAGGGCAAAAAGTGGCCTTCAATGTTGTACTGATTGGCCTGTTGCTCCCATTTGCCATGGCAATTTTGCCTCTCTATGTCACCTTGCGCAGCCTCCAACTGCTGAACACGCTGTGGGCTGTGATCCTGCCTCAAGTGGCCTTTGGTCTACCGGCAACCATCTTGATCCTACGCAATTTCTTCCAGGCCATCCCAGATGAGTTGGAAGATGCTACCTATATTGATGGGGGGACGCATATCGATTTCTTCTGGCGCGTCTTGCTGCCGCTGGCTCGTCCTTCCCTGGCTGTGATTATTATGTTGACCACTGTGGCAAGCTGGAATAACTTTCTTCTGCCGTTGATCGTGCTGAACAGCTCCAATCTGTGGACCGTGCCACTGGGAATCATGCAGTTTCAGGGCGAGCATAGCACCGACTGGGCTGCGGTCATGGCCTATGTCTCGCTGATGATCGTTCCCGCGCTCGTATTCTACCTTTTCGCGGAACGCCATCTTATCGCAGGTTTAACAGCTGGTGCGGTGAAAGGGTAGCAAACAATACCTGTCTTTCTATTTTAAAGGAGCATCTCTAGTTCTATGTCTACGCCATCTTATCGCGATCCCCATGCCTCTCTTGAGGCGCGGGTTGAGCATTTACTCTCTCTGATGACGCTTGAGGAGAAGCTGGCGCAGCTCGGCTGTCTCTGGAGCACCTCATTCGTACACGCGGGTACGGTTGACCCGGAAGAGGTAGCCAGGCAAATGCCGCATGGTATCGGGCAGGTGACGCGCATTGGTGCCGCAACCGGCCTGCGACCACGCGAGAGCGCTGCTTTTATGAACGTGATCCAGCAAGTCGCCCTCGAACGGACCCGCCTGGGTATCCCTGTGATTGTTCACGAGGAGGCTGTCGGGGGCTTCTGCCATCGCGATGCGACGGTTTTCCCTCAGGGTCTGGGGCTGGCCGCGACCTGGAATCCTGCACTGGTGGCAGAGGTGGCAGAGGTGATCCGTGCCCAGATGCTGGCTGTGGGGGCGCGTCACGCCCTGGCCCCGGTACTTGATGTGGCCCGCGATCCTCGCTGGGGACGCGTGGAGGAAAGCTATGGCGAAGATCCGGTGTTAATCGGTACAATCGGTAGCGCTTATGTTCGTGGCTTACAAAGCGACGATTTGCGCCAGGGAGTGGCGGCTACAGGCAAGCACTTTCTGGGTTATGCGCTATCGGACGGTGGGCGCAACTGGGGTCCGGTGCAGTTGGGTCCGCGCGAGTTGCGCGAAGTCTACGCTGAGCCGTTCTCTGCTGTCATCCGCAATGTTGGTCTGGCGACAGTGATGAATTCCTATGCTTCCGTCGATGGATTGCCCTGCGCTGGCAGCTCGGAGATCCTGACCAGGCTGTTGCGTGAGGAACTGGGTTTCGTCGGTACGGTCGTGGCAGACTACGACTCGGTGATTCAGTTGATGCAGTATCATCGCGTGGCGGCAACGCGGGGAGATGCGGGCAGCCTGGCTCTCCAGGCCGGTCTCGATATGGAACTGCCCGCAGCGGATTGCTATGGAGAGCCGCTGAAGGCCGAGATTAAGGCGGGACGGCTGGCCATCGAAGTGGTCGATACGGCAGTGCGCCGCGTGCTGCGCCTGAAATTCCAGTTGGGACTCTTTGAACGTCCATATGTCGATGACACCGTGGCAGACTTAGTCTTCCAGACTCCAGAGCAGCGCGTGCTGGCCCGCCGGGCCGTTGCTGCGTCCACGATTCTCTTGACCAATGACGGAGTGTTGCCTCTGTCCCGGACCATCAAGCGCCTCGCGGTGGTTGGTCCCGGCGCGGACGATGCGCGGCTTTTGCAGGGCGACTATCACTATCCTGCGCACCAGGAACTGATCTACCTGGGCACACAGGCTCCTGATGTCGCGGGCCTCGCTACTCCACCAGCCAGTGGAGATTATACGCCAGGACCCTATTTCACTCCACATGTCACGCCTCTGGCCGGACTGCGTGCCGCGCTCTCGCCAGCGGTTGAGATTACCTATGCGAAAGGCTGCGAGGTGCAAAGCGACGACTGCTCAGGCTTTGCGGACGCGGTGAGCGTGGTGCGCGAGGCTGATGTCGCAGTCGTCGTCGTGGCAGGCAAAAGCGGTCTGCGGCGCCCGGTCACGGTCGGCGAAGGGAATGACGCAACCAATCTGGATCTCACGGGTGTGCAGCCTGAACTGATCGAGACACTGGTCAGCACGGGTACGCCCCTCGTCGTGGTCGTGCTCAGCGGACGCGTGCACACGCTGGCCCGCGTTGCGACACAGGCCAATGCACTGCTTCAGTTGTTTCCGCCGGGCGAAGAAGGTGGCAATGGTCTGGCCGACGTGCTCACTGGCGGAGTTAATTCAGGTGGTCGCCTACCCGTCACGCTCCCACGTGCCGTCGGCCAGGTGCCGATTTTCGCGGGCCAGCGTGCTGGCGCGGACCGTGTGCCGCTGTTCGGCGATTATGTTGACTCACCACCCTCGCCGCTCTTCCCTTTTGGTCATGGCTTGAGCTATACGATCTTCTCGTACGGCGACCTGCACATCCACAGCACGGATATCACCAGGCCCCTCGAAATCTCCATTGAGATCAAGAATACGGGTGATCGCGCTGGCGACGAGGTAGTGCAACTCTATGGGCGCGACGAAGTGGCCTCGGTGGCCCGACCCGACCGCCTGCTGCTCGGTTTCGCCCGCGTCCCGTTCGCGTTGGGCGAATGTCGCCAGATCACTTTCACCGTCCATCCCTCCCGCCTGGCCTTCTACGACCCACGCATGCGTTTCGTCACCGAACCTGGCGCGTTCACATTCAGCGTCGGTGCCTCCTGCGTAGATATCCGCGCGGAACGGACGGTAACGCTCGATGGCCCACTTGTCGAATACCAACAGCGGAAAATTGTGGAGACAACGGTCAGCATTCTCTGACCAGACCAGTCGCACTTGAGCTGTGTTACACAGCATCACAAGGGAAGACGCATAGAGAAGCAAGAAGCATACAACTTAAATCATGCGTCTAGCAAACCAGCGGCGATCAGTTGCGATAGCGCTTTGTAGGCATAGAGGTTCGTTCCTAAACGAAAATCGGTCTGGTGCATATGCTGTATCACTGGTTTCAGGTAGGCTTCCAGGCGATGGCTGTGGAGGTTGCTCAAGACATAAGAGGCCGTTTCTACCAACCACGACGTCGTAGGAGTAGACACGAGCAAATGCAGCACCGGTCCAACACACGCTGTGCCAAATGGGGGGAGACTCTTGGCAGCCATCCAGGCAACTGCCTGGCTCGTATCAGCTAATGCACCTACCAGCACAGGCAGTGCACGCAGATCGCGAGTTGCCCCAAGCGCGCGGATGCAGTGCCAGCGTCTCCACGGCGAGCTGCTCGTACTCATCTCGATGAGCGCCGGAACTGCGACCGGACCAAGCTGTGCCAGTGATAAGAAGATCTGGTTGTCCAGTTGCTCGTCAGCATGGGGAAGCAAGTTGAGCAAGGCTGAGACCGCCGCTGGATTCCCGCTCTGCCCCAGGGCTTTGACCACCTGAAGTTGGACTGAGGGGACCGGATCGTGCAAAGCGCCAAGCAGAGCTGGCACGGTCGTTGCACTTTCCAGCATCCCTAAAATGCTGGCTGCCACTTTTCGTAGAGCGGGCCGACTGTCGTGCAAGGCAGCGATGAGCATCCGCTCCGTTTGTCGCGGATCGATACCCCTACCTGGAAGGAAGAGCGTCCCTAGATGCATTCTGGCAGAAGGGGAACGGAGCAGCGCGGGGACGACAAACGGCTTGCCCGCCCACGTCCCCAATGCGATGAATTCTAGCACGTACTGTTCCAGGCGCTCATCGTCAAGCGAGGCGACCACCGCCATGACCTGTGGGTCGTCTTTCATCAGCCGATGCAGGAGTTGCCAGGCAGCACCGCGCCGACCATCAGCTGCCTCCCGTACTAGAAACTGAGATACGGCATCAACAAGAGGTGCTTCCAGTGGCAAAGGAACATGTTCATACACCATAGAGAAAGGATGAGACGACATCATCATGGGTACTCCTTCGTCACCAGTATAGAGCGAAACCACCGGGATGTCAAACAGAAGAACAGCAGATTACCAAAGACGCTGCTTACTTCCATTGCAGCCAGATCAATGCATGATACAACTGCGTTTCCCAGACATTCCAGGCATGATATCCATGCTCCAGATCAAAGGTGTAGTGCAGGTGAAGCGTCTTCAGTTCCTGGATAAATTGCTGGGTATCGGCATAGTAAGGCTGATCTTTTGTCGCCGCTCCTAGAAAAATGTGCAACTTCCAGGCTTGTGGATCAGTTGGCAAGACCAGGGCTGGACTATTGGCCCGCATATAGGCCGCATTCTGCCCCCAGATGCTCCCATCGGCTGTATAGTATCCTGCCAGCGAGATGACCGAGCCAAAGATAGCGGGATGATGAACAGCAATATTCATCGCACCAAACCCTCCCATGGAGAAGCCACCAATCGCCCGGTCGCCTGCAGTGGGGATTGTGCGATACTTCTGATCGATATAGTGCACCAGATCCAAAGCCACGAAGTTCTCCATGAGTTGCTGCTGATCAAAGCTGTTTCCCCACTCGCTGGTTTCCCCACTCCGTCCATTCCCATCAGGAAAAACCATGATCAATTCAGGTATCTTGCCAAGCCCAATGAGCGTATCAGCAGTTTGTACCGCTTTACCCCCCTTGACCCAGTCGTACTCGCTACCTGGAGACCCATGCAGCAGATAAAGGGTGGGATACCGTCGCTCCGGCGCATCCTGATAAGATGGAGGGAGGTAAACCAGGAACGAACGACGTTGCCCGTGGAGCGATGGGCTGACCATGCTCTCAGCGATGAGTGTACCATGGGCAGCAACCGCCGGGGAATTGTATAACCCAACAGCGGGCGAATAAAACAACAGATCGCCAATGCCACTACTTAATAGAAAGAGTCCCAGCAACGCAAAAAGACCGACCCAGGCAGAGACAAGGCTCCACGGGCCGCGTTGTCGCACCTTTTCTCCGGCAGTTGACTGTTGCTTCGTCTGATTGGAACGGAAACGTGCGTACCAAATCAGTTGCGCCAGTTGCCAGATGGGGTCAAGCAACACTTCACCCAGCTCACGTCCCAGGGCTGCGCCAAGATAAGCACACAGCGGGCCACTGGCAATCAGAACAACCATCGTATGTGCCAACACGCCCGCATTGAGCGCCTCAAGATGCCCACCAGAGTCATGGTGTGGCAACAATGCCTGGTGAAGAAACGGCAGAACATAGCTAAGGCTATACGCGATTCCAGCTCCGATTGCAGTTCCCAGGCGTTGTCGGCTCACCATCGCACTGACGAGTGCAGCACCAGTAACCAAAAATAGCGCGGAGATCAACGTGGTGGTTAAAGGATCAAGACCAACAGCAGCTATAGGCGCGGTGAGGACGGTCATGACAACTGGGAAAAAAAAGAACAAGGCCGTAAATAGTGCGATGCTCAACCCGATCAAGCAGCGCCAGAGTGGGGTATAGTGCAGGATGCGCGATACCCATGCGGACACAGGTACTCTTCGTGTATTCATAGAAAGTGTTTCCCTTTTAAGTTCAGGAAAAAGGTGTCAAGGTCTGATATCAGGTTTCCCGACATTTCCCCTGCAAGGATGGAGACCCTGCTCATTGCGTTTCCGCATGCGCAAGGTCTCCGACGGGAAGATGGACTTCGCCACCAGGATCACATCAAGATGTGAGATCGGTCATGCCTACCGTTACTTTACATGAAGAATGTACCAGTAAGGAAACTCCGATGTATAGAAGCTGATGGAGACGTGATACCGGGCGCTATTATGCGCATCGACCAGTGTCGAAGAGATGGTTTTCCCCTTGACGACGATCAACGCCGTATGTTGAGCAACGTGGTGGCTATCCTCGAATACGACCACATCGCCAGCTACCGTCTTGCTCAGATTATGACCAACATTCGTCGCATGCCCCTGATCTATCAGATAATCGGAGAGCGTGTATAAGCCCTTGATAGGAGTAATCAACAGCAGGTCATACGTATGTTTGTAGCCTGCACGATGATAGGGGTGATATTTACTCTGCGCCGAGGTGGCACTGAGTCCAGGCATATCCCCTGCATAGGCGAGAGAACGAGCCACAAATTCCGCACACTCATAGTTGTTTTGTGCCTGTCCCGCCTTGACGCGCTTAGTACAGGCGGCAGTTAAACAGTTCCAGTTATGATTGGCGAAGGTGACTGCGGAGGGTTTCGCTGCGGGCGCCGCAGAGGCCGTCCCGATCAGAGAGAACAGTACGCTGCAGGCAAGAAGCAATGCGAAAAGCAGGCCAACGAGTCGATACTTGCGGGGAAACGTGCCCAGAAGCGATGATGGGTAAAACATGGGTGGATTCCTTTCTCCTTCAGTATGAGATCCTGATGGATCTCTCGATTGCAGGCAGGAGCGAGTTCAGCTCTTGCCTGGACGAGCGCCTGACAGGACGGCTGTCTTATCTTCGTTTGAAAGAACATGCATCCAATCAAGCTATCTCTCTGTCAGCGTCCTAAGAACAAGCTTCCTCGACGACAGGACCGAGACAAGAGTATGCATGTTCCAGGTAGCCGTTGAACGCGGGAGGGAAAAATCTCCTCCCTGCGCCCGACTTGATCGATTGAGAATGCTCGCACTTCGCCTTCCCCGTTTTTGAGCAGAACCGATCACGAGAACGTTGCGAGGTCTGTTGTCACAGTAGAAGAACATGTATACTCAGGAACCTCTCTTGCAGCAATGAGAAGAGATCTCACCACTTTTTTTGCACTGACCAGAGTTTCCTGAACGTGTTTGCCTCTCACCTGAAGAATACCGGAGGGAAGTCATTTCGAGAACCGCAAACGCTCGTCTTTGAGTCGTCTTTAGGTCGTCTTTGGGCCGTCTTTGAGCATGTTTTGGTCATTCCTCAGGTCCAGCGTGAGGTCTTTGCTCGGCCCCTACGCGGGTTTACGCCGGGCGTGCGCTGTGGGCTATTTTTGCAAGCTTCCTGACCCTATCTTCACTTATCTCTACTTATCTCTCAAAATATGTTATAGTAAAGGTGAGTTTGCTTCTGTTCTATAAGGTCGAGAAAGGAGCAACAGAGACCTCTTTGATGGAGGAATCCAGGCTGTGCAATATAATATGCTGCTCAAGCAGGCCCGCGAGGAACGCGGGTGGTCTCAAAAAGATGTCGCGGAGAAGATTGGCACCGACTCGAAGACAGTGAGTCGCTGGGAACGGAGAGTCGCCTATCCCTCGCCATATTTTCGCCAAAAGCTCAGCGATCTTTTCAATAAAAATCTGCGCGAATTGGATCTGCTCAACGCTGGTGAAAGAGAGCTAGCAGATGGCGCCTCTCCCATCTCGAAGCTTCCGGTAGAATTGTTCGAGGGAGCTGAGAAATCTCCAGACGGGCATGTCGATGCTATCGGCCAGCAGACAGGCCTGTCTCTGGCAGCAAGCGTACCGTCCGATCAACACATGCGCACCACTGCCCTGCAACAGCAAAACCGGACACGGATGCTCGGACGCCTGCGCCACTCCTATAGTGAATTGCTGGAGCACTCGCTCCAGCAAATTGTCTGGATCGAGTTGGGTCTTGCCGGGATGCCCAACGCCGTACAAAATGCCACGAACCGGCTGCTGCGTTTATCTCAGCAAGATACTCAGACACTTCCTCCGGGCACCTCGATCCTGGAGGTCTACGAGACATCCGAGCGCGAATTACTCATCCTGGGAGAGCCCGGGGCGGGCAAATCCACATTGCTGCTCCACCTTGCCCAGGTGTTAGTGCTACAGGCCGAACAAGAAGAAACACACCCTTTGCCAGTAATATTACGCCTCTCATCCTGGGCCGCACAGAAGCCAGCACTGGAGGATTGGATGGGCGAACAACTGGCCTTGACCTACGACATATCACAGAAACTGAGTACACGCTGGGTGCGCAATGAACAGATCCTCCCTATGCTCGATGGTCTGGATGAGATGGATGCGACATCCCGCTCGGCTTGTATTGCCGCTATCAATGCTTATCATCGTGAGCATCTGCTCGTTCCGCTCGTCATCTGTTCCCGTCGCACAGAATATGAAGACGCTGCCAGCCACCAGAAGCTGGCACTCCAACATGCCGTGCTCATCCAGCCGCTGACCCTTGAACAGGTCTATGCTGCTCTTGACCAGATCGGTCAACCACTGGATGCCTTACGACAGACCCTTCAGACCAATCTGGCATTACAGGAGCTGACCACCACGCCTCTGAAGTTGGGTATTTTGATGCTGACCTATTCGAGAACCCAGGTACCAACACTCTCCCACGAGATAGCTGCGCTGGAAAGGCAGATGTGGATCGATTACGTGGCACACATGACCGAGCAGAAAGGAGGCGCCGGGCACTATTCACTCCAACAGACCGACCTGTGGCTGAGCTGGCTGGCACGCAACCTGCAGAAACACTATCAGACCGTGTTCTACCTGGAGCGTGTGGAACTTGACTGGCTGCCAGATAGCCTGCGACCGCGTGCTTTCTGGCTGACAATGCGCCTGCCTATCATCCTCCTCGGAATGTTGTCCAGTTGCATCATTGGCTTGTTTTCACAAACAGTTTTTGATCTCACAACTGGCATTCAGGCTGCAGTCCTTGGGGGCTTGCTTGCGGACTGTATTAGCCAGTCGGCAAGCATCAGCCCAGAGGTTGGTGCTCTTCGCACGACACAGAAGAGGCAGCGGAGATACAATCTAGTGCAGTATCCTCATACGGATCAATGGCATGGAGCAAGTCAGATGCCACCTCCCGTGCCTCCCAATGGAAGTCATGCTACGCGAACGATGCCGAAGATGTCAAGTGGTTTTGCACTAGGAAGAGGACTGCTCAGTGCTGGAATGGGACTTGTTTTGGGGTTGAGTTTCGGCTTTGAGTTGGGGCCAGAATACGGATTTGGTAATTGGTTGCGGGATGGCTTGATCTACGGTAGCATTCTCGGACTCACTTGCTGGTTGCTCCTGGTTCTGCTTCCGCGTATCCCTACTCAGCGCAGTTCCTCTCGTGCTCCGCAGACACCAACGTACCTGCGCTACTTGCTCTCTACGCTTCATCTACGGCGTGCGCTCCTTGCCGCGACCGGGCTTGGACTCGGCTATGGGCTGAGTACCGGACTGAGCTACGGACTGAGCTATGGGCCAAGTGCCGGACTCAACATTCTGCTGAGCTACGGATGCGTTATTTTTCTCATCAGTCTGATCATTGAGAAGAACAGAAGAGATATTAGCCTGACCGAGCGGTTGCGCTGGACCTGGAGCAATTTCTTTCACAGTTTGCGCTCTTTCAAACATTGTGTTACCAGTGGATCGCTGACAATTGGTATCTTGCTGATCGTGGGGCTGAGCTACGGACTCGCCACCGGGCTGGGCCTCCAGCCAACCACCGGGCTGGGCTTCCGGCTGAGCTACGGACTAAGTGATGGACTGAGCACCGCACTAAGTGATGGATTGAGTACCGGCCTCACCAATGGGCTGATGATGGGGCTGATCGTTGGAGGGGGCATCGGGCTGGGTTACTGGCTAGGGTTGGGACTCTTTCAGAGTATTGCACAGGAACAAATTGAAGATCAGGATCGCCAGCGCCTCAATCAAGGGGTGCGTCGATCTGCACTGAATAGCACAATCATTGGCCTTCTCAGTGGAGGGACCCTCGGAGGCCTCGGGTTTCTGGGCTACTGGCTGAGCTACTGGCTGAATGAGGGACTGAGTACAGGGCTGAATGCTGGACTGAGTGAAGGGCTGGGTTATGCACTAAGTGCCATGTGGCCCTTTGTCATTGGTGGCAGCTTATTCGGCTGGGCTATCAGCGGTGGCTGGGCGGTCCTACGGCATTTTGTCTTGCGCCGGTTACTACACAGGAGACGGATCTTTCCCTGGCATGCGCAGAGATTCCTCAATGATGCAACCGCCCGTATTCTCTTACAGCGCGTTGGAGGTGGGTACAGTTTCATCCATCGCCTCCTGTTGGAGTATTTCGCAAATCTCGATGATATGTCCCTATGAAAAACGCTTACGCATAGCGCTCTCATCTGTTCCATTTTACCGCGTCATTCATGCAAAAGGCTCACTTCCCTACGATGCGCTGGTTGCAGAGTGAGCTGATTTTTGCATCTCGACAGTTACGTACCATCATGGCAGCGTCACCAGCATGTCGATCCCATGGACCAGGAACATGCTGGTGACACTGCCTGTCGCACCTCTGCAAGCGGTAAAAACCCTATGGCTGTTGTGAGACAGTCACCATAACAGTATAAGGACTACTGACTTGCCCCGTGGCATCAGTCACAGTGAGTGTGACTTGATAGGTTCCTGCAGTGCTATAGTAGTGTGTATCCTGCGGGTACGAGGTCGTATCGGTAGCACTACCGTCGCCAAAATCCCAGTTGTAATCTTCTATATAGGTACTTGCATCAGCGACGGAACTGGATGCATCAAAGTAGATATAGTTGTCAAAACCAGAGGAGTAAGTAAACAATGCTTGTGGTGCTGGTGGCACCACAGTCAGTGTATCCGACTGGGTAGCCCGATGACCTGCGGCATCGGTCACTGTGACCGTCACGGTAAAGGTATTATTACTTTGATAGGTATGACTGACACTTGCACCACTGCCCATACTCTGATCACCAAAATCCCACAAATAAGCGAGTTCTCGCCCACTGGCTTTAGCGGAAAACTGATAGCTCTGATTACGGGTAAGCGTCCCTGTCGCTGGCGCGGTGATCTGGACATGTGGCAGAGGGTATCCTAAGGTAATGCCCCGCTGTCCCGCCCATTGCAAGCCAAAAAGACTTCCCACCACCATGCCCACTATTAGCACCGACAGTATGGCCGTTATCAACTGGACGGAGTGCTGGCGTGAGCTACTGCGCTCTCGGCTCAATGCTTTATCTGCATAAAGTTCTGTTTCTTGCATGGCTCTATCTCCTTTAGTCATCATTGATACGTATGCCCTTTTTGTCAGATGAGTTTGTGTTGCCCTTCTTCTACAGGATCTTGACACACCGCTATAGCACATGCACTGAACAAGAGCAAACCTGGGATAGTGATCAGTACGACTGAGGCAATATCACGTATGTGCTGGTTTACTTGTTGCGTGATTGTTTGGTTGTCTGCGATCAACCACGATCCTACCACTGCAGTTGCGATAGCCAGTAAAAGTACGCAGGAAAAAGTGCAGTAGAGGAGACTGCGTGTAGAGGTGCGCAGCGAAGATGTTGGCTGTTTGCTCAGGAGCATAAGGAGGAGATAGACCGGCAACGCAAGGAGATCCATCACGAAAGCGGGGAGCGCTAAAAATGGCTTGTGCCAACCTTTCGCCGTGCTTCCTTGATAAACCCCACCGAGTGCGCCAAAGAGTACACCACTTAGTAATGCCCATAAGAGTACGTCGCTTGCGCTTGCGCCTACCGATTGTACATCTGGTGTAGAGGCTCCTGATGCGACAGCGGTATTCGTTATCGTACTGATAAGCGTCAGGAAGAGCATAATTGCTGCAAAAGGAACGGCTATCAGAGCTCCACTAATGGCAGTGGGACCTTTCCCCTGTGTCCTGGAGATAGCAACACTGATCCGTCCACCGACAAACAAGCTAAGAGCCGGAATAAGGAGCAGCGTATAGATACATGGCGTGAGATGCAGGCTATGATCAAAGATTGCAAACGATGTTGGCGGCAAATCGGTATAAAAACATTGCTTTACTGCAGACTGCGATACATGTCTGGTAATAGAGGCACCAAACGAGAAAAAGAAAAGATTGATAGCATGCAGTGGCCCTTGAGCAATACCCCACGCCAGCAGCGCTTGCCAATTACCGGCGATGCAGAGATTGCTCGCCAACAAAGGGATCGAAAAGGCCGTGTCTGCCAGAAGGCCACATAGCACGAGGAAAGAGAGGCCAAGCCCTAATGCACTGGCGTAACATGCTCCTGTAATCATACCGGCAATTTGCGGATAAGCGTTTGTGTAGAGATATCTGCGGATGAGATGTCTCCATTGACCGTGCGCTACCTTTAAAGATGCGCCCAACAGGCCAAAGAGCGCTCCCCATAGGAGCCCGAAAATGAAGAGCGATGTGGTGTCTACTATTAACGTTTCTTGCGTTGACCCTGCGGTGTTTGCCGGTACTGGTATCTTGCCATCTACCTGCCAGGATAGGATCAGCAGTAAGAGGGTATAGGGAAGAGCAATTGCCACACCTCGCACAAGGCTCCTCCGTATCTGATTCTGTAAGTCTGTGCTGGCGGAAATATATCCACCAACGGTTAAAAACACGGCGGGTATGATCAATAAACCATGCAATGGAGCCGTGACAGTATAGCTCGTTGTGCCATAGAGAAAATGGCTACTCGCACCATGCATCACGAGAAATAGCTGCAAGCTATCTCTCAAAGGTACATGCAAGAGTGCAATACCGAGAATGCCATCAATAGTTCCTTCGCCATTCGCTAAAAAAGTTGTTTGCGCGCTTTGCGATGTGATAAAGTGAACAAGCGTTAAGATCAGCCAGGATGCCACCGTGCCTGCACTGACTGCGACTATGCATCCTGCAATGATACCAAAAAACGCATTTCCGGCCAGCGTGGGCTGAAAAGCATGTATCAGGAAACGTTGTAGTCCACTCAACGATGGGGGAGTTTGTGATGTTTGGATCGTCCCATTGGGAGGAATAAATGGTCCCGCCGGGTCGGAAATAACAGTATGAGCCTCTGATGTCGTTCTCTCACTCACTGCTAGAGGTGTTTGCTGAATGCTACTCGATAGTAACTCACGCGTGTCTGACGCAGATAGTTGCACTCGCTTGCCACAACGATTGCAAAAGAGGGCATCATCCAAAAGCTCCTGCCGACAATATGCACAGAACATAGTTCTTCCTCCTGACCAGTCTTCCTATCTACCTAAATTTGTCTATTAAAATAGCTCAAGCTTTTTAAAAAGTTTTGGCCTAAATTTCTTATCAGTGATCACCAGGTCAACACAAAGACAGCCCTCTTGATAGGCGAGCTCGACCCCTTTGCCGGAACCCAGGGCATCATAAAAGCCTCTGGAAAATTCTAGCGCTTCGTTATCCCCCAGATCACCTTCCATCGCAATGGTAAAGGGAATATCAGGCGCAATCAGTGCCCCCTGGGCCTGCGAATAACAGGCGTTCAGCAGGACGCACTGTAAGGTTGTACTGTAGGCACGAAAGAGTGCAGCCAGCGCTTGAGGTGGCACGTGGTGGGAAACACCCGCTTCGTCTTCTAAAATCAACCCCTCATGCGCACCATGCCCGGCAATATGCACGATCTGAAACTGTTCATCAAGTAAAGCACGGCGGAGGTCATGAATCGTTGCGGCATGGTGTATGGTCAGCGCAATGTTATCGCGATAGCGGCTACGATGAATGGCTTCCTGAATGATGCGGTCGTTGGTACCAAGACGCAAGGGTTTATCCTGCTGATAAGGGTTAGCGAATATCAGCAATACTTTAATCCCACCGCTCGTTGGATCAGGCACGACAGGCAAATGAAATCCCATGCTAGCTCCTTGACTGTCAACTAAGTAGCGCAGACGCGCCGTATCTGGAGTGTCTGCGCGTCTATTACCCCAGGGAAGCCATTCCAGATAGTGTAGATTGTAGAGCGCCGCCTGCCATTCCTGCTGATTCTGCGGGTACTGAAGCACTGGTGGCATAGCGACAGGCTGGATCTGGTCCAGCATCTCCTGTCCCAGGTGTGCTAGCGGTTGCAGCGCAGGAAAGGCCAGGCAGATACGCAGCAGGTAGGGTTGTTGCAGCCTCTGCTCGTATATCCGATATTGCTGATAGATCTCCTCTCCTCGCGTCCCAACAGCACAGAGGAGATCTTGCATCTGCCTGGAGTTGGCCCGTAGCAGATGTTCCTTTTCCTGCTGATAGAGCATTGTCGGCTCCAGATGGATACTGACCAGGCCAGAGCTCCGTTGCTGCGTGAGTGCGTCAAAGCAGGCTACCCGCTCTTCGATAGCCCACTCCCAGGAATAAGGTACATACACTTCATACTCGGCAAAAGGATCATACAGCAGCTCAATCTCTTCGCGGCGGCGCACCTCGGCCAACGCCTGGATCTGGAATGGGACAAGAGCCTGCATAAGCAACTTTTCACTGGTTATAGGCAGTAGTTGATAGCCACAGTTCTTATATAATCGCGCGATGTGCGTAGCCACATCGATGCAGAAATCCTGAAACACCTTGCTGCCTATCTGCGGTGGACGACGTATCCGACACAAGAGATAGATGCTGGTTTTGAGATCAGGCGTGGTGACAAAACGTATCTCTAGCGCAGTGGTCTGACTGTTCCATAGATCTTTGACCAGGCGCAATTGCTTTGCAGCACTGGTCATACTCGCCGCTGGCAAAGAGGGCAGCTCAAAGCCAAGCAGCGCATCCGGCTCTGACCTGTTCTGCGGCGTGAAAAAGCTGGTGAAAGGCCCATTATCCACGACTATTCTGCCTTTCTGCTTAGAGAGCACGCACGCGACGTCTTGCCTGATCGCCTTGCGCAGGTGGGGTTATCTTCGTCACATCCACTTTGAGTTGTTCCCCGGCTGCATGTACCGTTTCGTCAGTAGCCTGTTCTAAGAGCTTGACATCATCGATTTCAAAGTCGTGTAAGTAGTTTCTACGCAAGTAAACCCAGAAATCTCTCTCAGTGAGCCAGTATTTAATTGAAGCGACCAGAAAAATGAGCAAAGCGGTTATGGCAGGAATATAGAGCAGCGCAAGGACACCGACCAGGACAGCGGGTCCAACCACTGATGATGGATTGCCTATTGCAGAAACCGCCGCGTTTGTTGCTATACCCTCTATGATCGTGGGACCTAAAAAAACTTCGCCCAATATACAGGCGAGAAGAACAATACGTACAGGATCAAAGGAAAGCTGAACGGTTGTTGCTCGTGATATATAGAGATCATGCCCGGCAGGTGCAACATAGACAAGAACCGTCGTTACTCCGCGCTGCATGGTGATATAATCGCGCTCTTCGGTCCAGTATCCCGTTTCCCGTAGCTTTTCTGTATCGACCTTTAAAAGCTGAAAGTTGCGCAAACGTAGCAGGTCGAGAATAGCTGAACGTAGATTTGCAGCATTTAAGTATTCACCGGGCAGTAACCACGCATAATGTTTGAGTAAATAACCTCGCCCGGCAAACGCATGTGGCGCTGTCTGGCCACCCGCAGTACCGGATGTGCTTCCCATCTGTACCGGTGCTGACGAAGCCATACTTTGTGCCTGTGCACCTTGCGCTTGATATCCCTGGGTTGGGGACGCCTGGTATCCAGCATTACCAAAGTTGCCAGTATTGCCTGGCGCACTCAAAGATTGGAGCGCTGCCGATGCAGAAGATTGTTGGGAAGCTTGCATTGCCTCTACATTACTTCCACAACGTATGCAAAAGGTAGAATCAGTGGGATTTTGGTATCCACACGTCGCACAGGGTTGCTTCATAGAAAACCTCCTCATACTACAAAAAGTGTACACTATAAACGAAAAATCACAGAGAATCACCCAATAGTATGTCCAATTGTTTTGTAACATACTACCAATTTTTCCAGTTTAGCTAGTAACGATCTACATAACTAGCTTTACCTTTATAGACATTCATGTATGTATATTTTATATTATACATACCTATTCTCTTAATGTCTAGCTTTATTGTAAACAAACCAACAAATTGTGTAACGACTGCAGTGAGCTAGAAGAGAGAAGAGCGTGAGATCCAGCGATTGCCCGGTCGCTCTTCTCCTCACCGCTAGATTAATGGATAGCAGTAAGCAGAGCTACCCCATTCATCAGACATTGAGAGGACATTTGCCTGGGACGTTTCTGCCGGAAATGTCCCTTTACCTATACTTTTGTTCTATGTTAAAATTTCCTGGTGGAAATACAGGAAAATAGTGTTGATTAGGAGATCGCCATGTCCATCTTTGCCAGACAGCTTCAATATGTGCTAGAGCAACATAGTAGTAATCTTGGGCAGTTGTACAATATTCGGGTTGAATACAATCGCTATGATAGTAGTCTTATCTCTCCCGGAACCATCACACGTTTGCGACAGGCCGTGCAGGGCAGGCTTAAAGGCTCAGCGACACTCAATAGTCAGGAATTAGAGGCTGTGCAGAAAGCTTTTTCCTTTAACACAGAAGAGATACTGCGCTTGCGCGCCGCCCTGGCAGCCGAGTCTATCCAGCGCTTCCTGGCCAATAGGATCGAGCTAGAGAAAGCGGCACTGGTAGGGGAAGCGCTGTTCCAACTGCTCTTTGATGCAGATGATAGCGCATTTATGGTATTACGCAACCGGATGGTCAAGTATATACGTGGTGAAAACGCAGGTTCTGCTAAAGAGAGTATGGATACAGTAGATGAGGAGAGCGCTTTGGCACCGGCAATCGAGGCATATGAACACGCGTTACTCTGGCTGGATACTGCGCGTGGGACACAGAATCCGATCTTACGTCAGAGCTATTTTGCCATAGCCACTTCCTTGTTGACAAGTGCTCAGGAGTTGCTCGATAATCTTCCTGATACCATGGATGGAACGCCACACCTTGCAGAGTGGCGTCAGGTTGTAGGACAGGTCTTACATGAAATGCATGAATTTTAAAGAGCGCTCAGCAATGCCTGTTCAGTAATGTGAGATATCTGTGGCTCAACCTCTGTTAATAAGAGCGTAAATTGTGCCTTGCCAACCTGCTGCTGTACTATTGCTAGCCAGCGCTTTGTGGCGTCTTGCTGCGTGCTCTGTATCTCCTCGAAAATGTTTTGTGCACTTAAAAAGCAAGCCAGAGAGGCTTTATAATGCTGATCTTGCAGGTACAGCTTGCCGATATTGTAGAACATCACCCCTTCTCCGTTACGATCTCCAACTTCTCTCCGAATAGCTAACGATGTCTTGTAGTAACTGTATGCTCTGTCTGTTTGTCCTATGCTCGTGTAGATAAGTCCCAAATGATTTAGCGTGCGGCCCTCACCAGCGTGGTCACCCATCGCCCGACGTATAAGGAGGGATTGTTCAGTATACTTGAGTGCGAGATCTTGTTTACCTAGCACATGATAAACGAGGCTCAGGCCATCGAGGCTATCACTCACGCCAAGGCGATGCCCTATCTCCTGGCGGATAGACAGCGCCCGTTTGTAATAGTCTAACGCCTCTTCTCTCCGCCCAAGATGATAGTAGATCCAGGCCAGCCCGTTGAGACTATTACTCTCGCCCTTACGGTCTCCTATTTCTCTATAGAGATGCAATGCTTGCTGGTGATAGCTCATTGCTTGCGTATAGAGCCCCAAATTTTCGTGGAGTGTACCAAGATGGTTCAATGCTCCAGCTTCTCCATGACGATCCCCCATTGCTCTATAGAGGCGTAATGCATCTGTATAGTAATGCATAGTCTGTTCTTTCAGCCCCAATGTACTACTGATCCTGCCGAGGCGGCTATAAATAGCGGCTTCTCGCGCAGGTTCCGGGTACCATCTGTGCAATGGTAAAAGGAGCTGATACAGCTCCAGCAACGTAGTATTTCCTCCCCAGCGCCTCAGGTCGTCATAGAGATTTTCTTGCTCTATCACCTGGTACGCTTCCGGCCAGCGTTCAGCCTGGCAGAGATGCCAGACGGCTTCTATAAATGGCTGGACATCACGCATATATTTTCGTGCATTGCGGGCCGGATAGCTTCTCGACGCCATTTGCAAATAGTATCTTGCGGCCTTAGCGTGTGCGGTGAACAACTGCACAGGCTCATCACTATTCCTTTCATCGCTGAGCTGCTCTTTTATATAGTCTGTGATGATGGTATGGGATTGGTAATAGGCACCATCTGAAGTCTGGAGGAGGTGTTGTGCAAGTAACCCATCAAGCGCAAATATGCTGTCTCGCCAGGCTCTTGTGTTCTCGATATCGAGCAGGGCGAGCGCTGCCTCCAGAGGTACAGCCTGTCGATAGATAGCAAAGGACTGCAGCAGTTGACGATGTAGCGGGCCAAGCTGTTGCGTATAGATATGGTCGAGCAGATTGCGTGCAACGTCTCCACGCCAGAAGCGGGTATAGGTAGCAGCTTCGAGGAGCTCTGGGAGCTTCGTGCTACGGTTACGGCGCAGCAGTGATGCAAAGAGCGTCATCGCCAATGCATGTCCTCCACACTGCATGACCACCGTGCGCAATTCTTCATCCGTCGCGATGCCAGGTTCAATCCCTTGCTTGCGCAATAGCTCTACCCCTTCGATACTGTCGAGACCTGTGATAGGGTACGTGTGCATAAATGTTGGGGGATACACCCGCGTGCCCAGTGGTCGAAGACGGCTAGTCAGCAGTAGCTTGCTATGGCAGAGCCGACTATTCATGGCATCCACAAATTCACCGATGCCAGGACGGTCTAGTAGCACCTGTCCCGTTTGCCAATCAAGAAAGTTTTCAAATTGGTCAAGGACAATCAGCCTGGTTTCGCTCATCTCATTGAGCGCATGAAAAAGCGCCCTGGCTTGATTTTGTGGGCTGAGCTTCTCTACATCAAGGAGAGGTTTTCCCAGGGTATGAAAGAGCGTTCCAACAAGATCGACCATGGTTACATGCTTATCGATGGTGAGCCAGAGCGGCTCTGCGGTAAATGGTCCATGCGAGATGCGGCTTTGCTCTTCTGCATAGGTAGCAACAAGCGCTGCAATTGTTGATTTTCCAACGCCTCCAATGCCGGTCAACACCAGCGCGGTTACTGCTGAAGTAGTGAATTGTGCATAGATTTCCCTGACTATACGGGTACGTTGCTGAATAGTTCTGGCATCTGTGGGTGGTGGTAATCCCAGAATTCCACGATAGGCGTTTTTTTCATGTATGACATAGTGCTCATCAGCAGAGCGCACAGCCAGCGTTGCTACCGTAGGTGCAACTGTCACATCAGTAGCGACAAGCGGTGGAACACGAGTTTCTGCGACGGTATCAGTAGAAACAGGAAAAAGCCATTGGAGAAGACTGATGAATAGACCAACTGCCACGAAGAGCACAGATACGATAGTAGCCCAGCGACCTCCGCCAGCGTTACCATCGGCTATCCAGAGCACAGTCCCAATCACAAGAGACACACTGGCAATGATGAAAATGATCAAACGCATGGAAATGCGACGCTTATGTTTTTTCTTCTGTATCGAACTCTGTGTTTGCATTGAATGCTTTTTCCACTATTTTTAATGCTTCTAGTTCAACAACACCCAATAAATCAGTAAATGCAGCTTCTCCTAGAGTTTTTTGTACGGTTTCGATCCATCTTTGTGTTGCCTCATACTCACTGCTCCATACGTCCTTAAAAATTTTACGAGCGAGCAAAAAACCAGCCAGCGCGATATCATAATGGTGACGTTTGAAATACATTTTACTCAAATTATAGAGAACGCCACCTTCCCCTTTACGATCCCCAATCTCCTTACGGATGAGATAGGATTCTTTGAAATACTCCCACGCTTTCTCGATCTGCTCCAGGTCTGCGTAGACTAATCCCAGATTATTCAACGTTCTCCCTACTTTTTCGCGATTGCCTATTTCCCGCCGCGTTGATAACGATTGTGTATAGCATTGCCGCGCCTGTTTCATCGCTCCTGATCCGTGATAGATCAGCCCTAAGGCGTTAAGCGTGTCGCTTTCTCCTATGCGATTTCCTCTCTCCTGATGAATGATAAGCGACTGTTGGCAAAAGTGTAAAGCTTCTGCTTGCTGCCCCAGACGATGATAAATCCAACCCAGGCCGTTGAGACTATCTGCTTCCCCTTTGCTGTCTCCCGTTTTTCTGTTCACAAACAAGGCTTGCTCATGAAATGTTTTCGCTCGTGTATCCTGTCCAAGACTCTCATAAAGGAGGCCGAGATGATGGAGCGTTCTCCCTTTTTCCTGGCAGATTTCTAAAACTTCATATACCTGTAAAGCACGTTCATAGTTTTCTAATGCTAGCTCTTTTTCCCCCACTACCGCATACATGCGCCCCAAGTGGTCATAAATCTCAGCTTCCCACATCCGCTCCTCTGGATGCCACTTTTCCGAAGGCTGGAGCAGTCGATAGAGTTCCAGGAGAATGATGTTTTCCCCTAAGCGCCTGAGGGTCTGATAAAGTTCTTCTTGAGAGATCAAGTCGCATGCTGCTTGCCACCGCTCTGCCTGGCACAGATGCCAGGTAGCCTCTATCAATGGCTGGACATCACTGACGCATCTTCTCTGCTCCAGAGGAGGACAATACATGACAGCCTGTTGGAGGTAGTATTGCGCGGCTCTATCATGAGCCGCGAGCAGACCGTTTTCTGCCCCATCCATAGCGATATAGCGCCCTCGTACATAGTCGGCTACGATGGCATGGAGATGATAAAGCCCCCTTCCTGAAGCCTGGAGCAGGCGTTGCATCAGCAAGGTATGAAAGGAAAGCGGGACTTGTGCCTCGTCCTGAGTATGCAGATCGCTGAGCGCAAGTGCAGCTTCCAGTGATACAGCTTCTCGATAGATCGAAAACGCGAACAAGAGTTTCCTTTGTAGCTCATTGATCTGCTTCATATAGATAAAATCCAGTAATTGCTGTGCAATATTTCCTTGCCAGAGTTTTGTGTAGAGAGCATTTCTGAAAAGGAGCGCTAAGCTCAGGCTACGATTTTGCCTGAGCAGTGAGGCGAGCAGAGTGAGTGCTAGAGCGTGACCGGCACAACGCGTCACAGCTTTGCGGAGCAGCACATTGCTCGCTTGTTGCGTTCCAATACCTTGTTTCCGCAGGAGTTCACTCCCTTCGGTTCTATTCAAACCCGCAACAGGGTACTCTTGCATATACATAGATGGATATTCACGTGTACCCTTAGGCCAGATACGGCTGGTAAGGAGTAGTTTACACAGACACGGCTGACTATTCATGGCATCCAGCATTTCCCCCATTCCTGGGCGCTCTACCAATGCATAGCCTGTTTGCCAATCAAGGACATTCTCAAACTGATCCAGAATGATGAGCCTGGCATTTGCGGCTGTATTCAGCACGTCGAAGAGTATCATGACCTGATTGTATAGAGGCATAGTTTCTAAATGAGGAAGAGGTTTACCAAGGATTTCAAAGAGCGTCCCTATCACATCTGCGGTAGTCACGCGCTCACTGATTGTCAACCAGATAGGCTCAGCAGTACATAATTCTGCTGGATAACGCTCTAAGACATAGCGATAGACGAGTGCGGCAAGCGTGGATTTTCCGACCCCTCCGATGCCAGTTAAGACAAGTGCGGTGATGTCCGATTGCATGAGTTGTGTATAAATAGCTTTGACCGCATGTTCACGCTGTTGAATGACTCTGGGATGGGTCGGAGGGGGGAATCCTTGTATGCGCTGGTATGTTGCTGCCGGGGAATAAGGGGTCATTGGAAAAGCTCTTGTCGCAGTCTCAACCGTCTGATCAGGCGCTAACTGGATGTTTTCAGAGCCAGGAACAGCAGGTAAAAGCGCTGGCTGGCTCACTATTTGAGAAGCAAGAGCGGTCATCGTATCGTCAACAGGCTCTGGGACCAAGCTAAATTCTTCGAGGTCTTTGCCAAACAGCTTACTGATTTTTTGACGATGGTACGTACGTGGCTGGCTCTTTCCAGCTTCCCAACGGGTCACGGTCTTTGTGCTACAGCCAATTTTCGAGGCGACATTTTCCTGGGACCAACCATGCCTTTCACGTTCATGCCTCAGTTGTTCCGCAAAAGATAGCTGTCTTTTCATCTTTTTCTACTTTTCGCCCACCCTCTAAAACTCAACATCATCGTTAGTATAATATAAGGACGTATGTAGCTGCACTTCACCCAACAGGTTTTTGTCTGTTTCGCCTTCCAGCACTGCGCTACATAAGGTTGATTTGGTTCGCGCCTCTGTCTGTGTCCAGAGAATGGAAGGAGGGGCGTTATTGTGTGTGCCCACTCTTCCCATTGCTCTCCATTCCTACCAATTGAGCTTTGACAGCAGCACAACATATGCTTCTGTTAAGTTAACGTGGACATATGAGTAACTTGCAGTGTCTATTTCGCAAGTCCATCCCATGCAACACAGAAACGATGGCCGGTGAACCGTCCTCTGTCTCCCAGTCAACGCCGCCTGGCAAGCGCGATTCGATACAAGGGCTTGACCAGCCGGGAATGATGCCAGTGATGACTCTGCTCAATTCGCTTGCCTGCTCTGCAACAACTGCGATAGCTTCTGTTACAAGATGCTCATAGTATCCACTATGACCGAGATAAAAGATGGTTTTATCTCCGTGCATGAGCGAAGTAGCCGTGATCATACCCTTTGTAGCCCGGTGCAGACTCTCGTAGGAGAAGACCTGTGCCGCATCCATTGCCGCACGGTCGATAGTATTCAATCCGGCAAAGAGATAAACCATGCCTCCATCTCGTACCATAGTTTCAGCCATTCTGATGGCGTCGGCGCTTGATGCTGCAACCACCACGACGTCAAAGTCCCGCTTGCTATGCTCTGCATTGAAGACAGAGATCTGATCTTTCAGGCACCAGCGGGCAAGTGTAGCACGCTTTGGTAACATATCCAGAACCTCGACGCTGTAGCCACGCTTGAGTAGAGCCAGCCCATGCAGCACACCAATGGGACCACTGCCAATGACAAGCGCACGCCCCGGTACCAATTCACGCCTGAGCAGGGTTTTTGCTTGCTCTGCCAGCAGTGCGTACGCCGAAAGCACACAAAGCACCGGTTCGACAAAGGCAAAAATTGCGGCACTCAGTTCGGGAGCACGTTCTTCAGCCAGATGCAGATGCTCCGCATCTATGCGTCTGAGGCTGATGGTTGGTACCACAATGAAATCTGCAAAGCACCCATCAAGATCCCATCCTCGATGCAGCGTATGACCGCTGCCGATGCAGGTTGGATTGATCTCTGGCGCTGAACAGGGGGTATGCTTATGAACATGTGGCAGCACTACAACATAATCGCCCGGCTTTAGCCCTGTTTCATCGTTGCCGATAGCCACAATACGTCCCACACCTTCATGCCCGGGAATAATATAGTGACCTGGATTCCCGGCTATCACTTTATCACCATTGGTTACTCTGATATCTGTACCACAGATGCCTGCAGACACCATCTTCACAAGCGCCTGCTGATTTTGCAATTGGGGTTGGCCTCCACTTTGACGAGCAACATATACTTGCCCAAGGTAGCGTTGTACTTCAAACCATTGCTGTGACATAACAATCTCCTTCGCTTCACATAAAGGGTGAACTCGTCAAAAACACAGTATGTAAAGGTCGGGCCCGACTTTCTTTTCACTGCACCTCAGTTCACTTGGTTTGAGGATACACTGATGAGCCGGAAAAAGCTTCCTCAACGCGTTGTAGTTGACAAAAAGAACCTCTCGAAGGCATGCATAGCTGAAGCAAAATCAGTACACACCAACGAGAGGTTACTTAAAGACCATCGTAACTATTCAGATAGGTGTGTACTCGCGTAGGGACAATCCCTTGCGGTTGTCCACCGTGGGCCGCCGCAAGGGTCGCCAAGACCTTTTTCCCTCATCCAACGCGGCAGATAGGCCACCCAAAAAGGTCTTGGCTCGGCCCCTACACGAGCCTCCACACGGTACCTGAATAGTTACAGACCATCAATTCAAGGTTTCTCAAAGTCCATCTGCAAAACTAAGCAGTTACAATCACCACACCATACCCCTCAAGCTGCACGACTTTCTCGTGGACTGTGTCGTGGAGAACATCGTACACGGGCTGCTGGAGTGCGATGGAAGCTGCGCTACTCGCGTGGTTCAGGAAGAAGGTGTACGTGTGCTGGTCTCCCCGGCGCTGAATAACCTCGACGTGCTCCGGCACAGCAAAGGGACTGGTCAGATGCAAGTCGTCGCGTAACAGCGCGATGAGTTCCGCGATCAGAGCCGGCTCCGGCCTAGTGGCGACATAGAAAGCGCGACCTGTACCCAGGCGGTGCTCTGTCAGCGCGGGAGAACCAGCGTAGAAATCCTCGCCGAACGTAGCCAGCGCCAGCGCGCCTTCCAGATGCAACACCTCACCCCAGCGCTCGCAGCGATAGCGACCTGCCGCTAGCCGTGAACCCGCCGCCACAACGACCGTATTGGACATATCCGGCTCCAGCGGATCAATTTCTTCGACCCAGATCCCCAGCGTCTTCCGCAAGGGACCAGGATAGCCCCCCAGCCAGGCCAGAGCTTGCTCGTTGACAACCCCGCTGAAGTAACTGGTTACAAAGACCCCGCCCTGCTCAACATAGCGTTCAATGGCCGCGCCCTGCTCCGCGCTGACCATATTGAGCAGAGGAGCCACAACCAGGTCGTAGGATGAAATATCCGCATCGGGTGCAATGATATCAACGGCCATCTGTGCTTTCCATAAGGCACGATAGTAGAGCAGCACCTCGTCCAGATAGCGCAACTGATCGCTGGGACCCGGCAAGAACTCTACGTTCCACCAGTTCGGCCAGCTCATCATCAGCGCGACGCGTGCCTGGACACGCGAACCAAGAAGACCCTGGCCCACGCCCTGGCTCAACGCATGCAGTTCCGCGCCCAGCGCCGCGACTTCCTGGAACACGCGGGTATGCTCGTGACCGGCATGGCTGATAATCGCACCATGATACATCTCCGCCGACCCACGTGATTGCCGCCATTGGAAATACTGAATGGCCTCGGCCCCATGCGCGATGGCCTGGTAGCTTATTAAGCGCATGACGCCCGGACGTTTCAGGGGGTTCTGGGGCATCCATTGTACCTGACTGGGCGTTTGCTCCATCAGTAGAAACGGCTGTCCTCCTTTGCTGCCACGGATCAAATCGTGTTGAAACGCGGTATCGGCGGGATCGGTCGTACGAGCAGGATATGAATCCCAGGAAACGACATCAAGATGTTCACCCCAGGTAAAGAGGTCCAGCGACTTATTACCCAGAAAGTTTGTCGTGATGGGCACAGCAGGCGTTATTTCACGTAAAACTTCTTGTTCATTCAAAAAGCATTCCAGGTAAATCTCGTTGGTAAAGCGCGCAAAGTCCAGCAACTGGCCCTGTACACCCCGATCTGTGGAGGGACCGGGTATCAGAATTTGTTCCCAGGCAGTGTAGATATGGTTCCAGAATGCGGTCATCCAACTGCTATTTATGGCGTCCAGTGAGCCGTAGCGCGCGCGCAACCAGCCACGAAAGCGCTCCCGACAACGAGCACAGTGGCAAGGAACAATGCGGTCTGTCGCGCCTCCATTATACTCGTTGCTCACATGCCAGGTCAGCAGCGCCGGGTGCGTGCGATAACGCTCAGCGAGTTGCCGCACCAGATTACGCGCCAGGCGGCGAAAGTCCGGGCTGGTGGGACAATAACTCTGACGCTCACCATAGCCCCGACGCACGCCCTGCGCGTCAACAGGCAACGCATCAGGATAGGCCGTGGCCAGCCAGGCCGGTAGCGCCGCCGTCCCCGTCGCCAGGCACGCGAAAATCCCCTGATCGTGCAGCAGATCCATGATGCGATCTAGCCAGTCAAAGGTAAATCTCTGCTCAGCGGGCTGGAGAGAGGTCCAGCTAAAAACGCCGATGGTGGCCACATTCACATGGGCCAGCTTCATCAGGCGCAGATCCTCAAACCACACCTGCTCGTCCTGATAGCCAAACCTTGGGGTCCATTGGTCCGGGTTGTAATCAGCCCCAAAATAGAACGCTGGCAGGCGTGGATTGAGGGGAGATAACGTATCCTTTTGCAGAGCATTGATAGGCATACAAAGAGAACCTTTCTCAGATAGTGTTTGGAACGCGCACACGTTGGCTGATAGCGAGCTAAAACCAAACATTATCTCAGAGTGTCCATCCGCCAGAACGCGGCGGACGAGCACTCAAGCCAGAGCATGATAATGCATGGATCAGCTAGCAGATCATTGCACAAAGAGAAATTGGCTGAGCACAAGAGCGCCAGCGCCACGCGCCCAGCTCTCATAGCCTGCCCACGGTTCAAGAATGACCTGTAACGAGCGGCCAAGTTTGGAAAAGAGATGCTCCTGCAGTGCTTGTAGGACCGGGTCAAAGAAGCGATCACCAAACTCGATGCCCTCGCCGGTCAGAATGACACATTCAGGGTTAAATAAATTGACGGCGTTAGCCAGCCCGATGCCTAGCAATCGCCCAGCCTGGTGAAAAGTCTGACGCGCAAGCTGATCTGCGGGAGAACTCTGGAGCAGTTGCTCAAGCGTATACACTTCCTGCTCATAGCCCTCTGCTTTGCGCAATTCCGCATAAGTCGCGAGCACTCCCCGGTGTGTGACATACTCTTCCAGGCAACCACGATTGCCACATTCACACTGCCTGCCATCCACCATAATCACCGTATGCCCAAATTCGCCAGCACCGCCGGTCGCACCGCCATAGAGATCACCTTTCAGCATAATCCCCAGACCTAGCCCACGCCCAATCGCGACCGTGAGAAAATTCTGATAGGTCTGGCCACGCCCAAAGAGGTTTTCATAACAGGAGATACAGCTGACATTGTTACTCACCAGAACAGGGAGGTGCAAATGCTCAGATAGGGGCTTCGCCAGTGCGAAATCATGCCAGTCCAGTTGCCAGGAATCGATGCAGATGCCATTGCGACTATCGATATAACCAGAAATAGCACATCCCACCCCGATGATCCGCTCACGAGCAATGCCTGTCTGGATAATCAATTCCTCCACGAGTTGCGCAATGTGTTCGATGATTTGCGCCTCCTGATCAGTGAGGGTCAGATTCCAATGGAGAGAAGAAACGACAAAGCCATGCAAATTCACGATCACGCCTACCGTCTCATATTCTCGTACCATCAATCCGACCGCATATCCCCCGTTCGGATCTATCTCCAGAAGCGTTGGGCGCCGTCCCCGTGGAGCATTCGCCGTCCCCTTCTCAATCACCAGTTGACGACCAATCAAATCATTGGTCAGAGCCAGCACAGTCGCCGGACTCAAGCCTAACTCCGTCGCGAGTTCCGGGCGCGAAATCGGCGCCTTGAGGCGGATAAGATTCAGCAGGCGGTTCTGGTTGATATCACGCATAGCTTTGTGATCGGTCACAGCTGTTTCCATCACTGCATCTTCTCATTTCTTTACTGCCAAATTAATTTATTTGGTGAATAAAATAAATATAGAGCTCAGTTCTCGTTTTGTCAAGAGGGCTGCGGCAAGGCAATGGCTAACACCTTCGTTTCCACATGTTACTGAGGCATGTCAGCTAAAATTTTACCACGTTTCCCCGCAAGGACGCAGATCCCTCAACGTCAACCTCTTGACAAAATGAAATCTGGACTCTATATTTATTTTATTCACCAAATAAATTAATCTGGCAACAGGGAGGTGATCCAGACAAACATTCAGAGAGACCTGTGCGCCCATCGCCACATTCGTCTCTTTTTATTCAGCCTGTGCGATAGAGAAAACCATTGCGTTTGTACAATGGCCCTGATCTGTGGCTTCTCTCTTTTCCTGTATGGCTTCTATTTATCACGTGCCAACGTAAGTACCTGCTGAGTATGGGATAGGAGTTCGACAGGTCGACCAGACTTCTTTTAATGGGGTCTGGAAGCGCCACCGTTATTTTTGCTGCCCGATACGCTTTCCCCTGGTTTGGTGAAAGCACGAGCACCTATGCAGAGATGCAGAAAGGATGCCCCCTGGTATTATGGACACATCAATGAAACGCTTTTCCTCCACCTTTGGTCGTCGCCGTTTTTTGCAAGTCGCTGGAGCTGCGGCGGCAGGTAGCAGCCTGCTCGCTGCCTGTGGAGGTTCCGCCTCCAGCAAGACCACTTTGCAACAGTGGTATCATCAGTATGGTGAGACTGGCACGCAACAAGCAGCATTGCGCTACGCCGCGAACTATAGCAAGTCGCAGTCGCAGACCAACGTCAAAGTAACCTGGGTACCAGGCGACTATGCGACCAAGCTGAACACCGCCCTGCTCTCTTCGTCTGCGCCAGATGTCTTTGAGTTTTACTCACCAGACGACACCTGGATCAAACAGGGCATACTTGAGCCGCTGGACGATCTCTATACAGCTGACGTCAAGAGCGATTTCAATCCCATCAGTCTCAACGCTTTCACGGTCAATGGCAAGATCTACGGTGTGAAGATGCTCGATGATACGCAGTTCCTGTACTACCGTAAGAGCATGTTGTCCAAGGCTGGCATCGATCCTGCGACGCTGACCAGCCCCGATGCTTTGCTGGAAGCGGCGAACAAGCTCACTACATCCAAAGTCAAGGGACTCTTTGTCGGCAATGATGGCGGGATCGGCGCGCTTGAGGAGCAGTTGGTTTTTTCGACAGGTGGCGATCTGCTCGTGAATAACGAGATTGTCTTCGATACGCCAGCGGTGGCGGCATCCTTCGAGAAACTGCGCGAGATCGCTACATCCAAAGCGATCCTGACCGGTGCTCCAACCGACTGGACCGACCCCTCGGTCTTCATTGACGGTCTCGCGGCCATCGCGTGGGGTGGTCTCTGGGCCATGCCCGCCACCATCACGGCGCTCGGCGATGACTTCGGCATTATCCCCTGGCCAGCCTTTGGCAATAGTGGTGGCAAGCCCACAGCTCCCTGGGGTGGTTGGGCCGAAATGGTCTACGCCAAAGGGAAGCATGTCGCGGAATCAAAAGCTCTGGTGAAGTCCCTGTGGATTGACAATATCAGCGTGCAGCAGGATTGGTGCCTGGACTATGGCTTCCATGTTCCCCCACGCAAAAGCGCAGCCGCCAGCGCCACCAAGCTGAAAAGCGGACCAGCCGTGGATGCGGTCCAGATCCTCAACAGCTATGGTCGTACTGTCTCGCCGCTCTTTGATACCGTGATGTTCAACGCCTTTAATGACGCGGTCACAAACATCGTGAAGAGCAATGCCGATGCGGCTACCGAGGTTCACAAGGCAGCTCAGGCCTGCCAGACCGAACTCCAAAGCATACTCGGCTAGCCCTTAACTGGCCACACTACTCCACGAGGAGCGTCTCCAGGCTCAGGCCCCCGGAGACGCCTCTTGCTCGCTGGATTCGAGAGGATTATGATGAGTTCACAGGTAAGTACTGCTGGGGAAGCTCCCGGCGGACTCCAGACGGGGCCGGCAAAGTCGCCCACGCGGTCGCGCTTCCCCCATTGGCGACAAACCCTCGCGTTCTGGATGATGATCGGACCCATGGTGCTCGGTTTGCTGATTTTTGTCTACATTCCGATTGCCTGGGGTTTCGTGCTGAGCCTTTCCCAGGCTCAGGGCACTGTCACCCCGAGCGCTTTCGTCGGACTCAGCAACTACTGGTCAATGCTGACCGACGCCGATTTTCAAAAGGCCATTGTGACCTTTATACTCTTTGCTGTGTTCATTGTGCCAACGACATTTGCGCTCTCACTGGCGCTAGCTCTACTGGTCAGTTCCGCCCATTTCCTGAGCGGCTTTTTCCGCTCGGTCTTCTTTCTGCCCACCGCTATCTCCTATACCGCCGCCGCCGTGGTCTGGAAAATGAGCCTGTTCAACGGCCTGCCCTATGGTCTGGTGAATATGGTGCTGGGTCTGTTTAACATCGCGCCTATTTCCTGGATCAGCACCCCTAATCCGCCCTGGTACTGGCTGGTGCTGGTGACGGTGCGCCTCTGGCTCCAGGTCGGCTTCTATATGATCATCTTCCTGGCCGGCTTGCAGGATATTCCGCGTAGCATCTACGAAGCAGCACAGGTTGACGGAGCACACTCAGGCTGGAAAACCTTCCGCTACATCACGTTTCCCATGCTGCGCAACACTTCGGTCTCCGTCCTTTTACTCCTCTTGATCGCAGCATTTCAAGCCTTTGACGAATTTTACAATATCCTGACGAGCTATGGCTCAACGGGCAATGTCGGCCTGGCACGCACGCCCTTGATGTATCTGTACACGGTGAGCTTTAGCCAGTTAGACTTTGGACGCGGGGATGCCGGATCGTTTATTCTGACCGCGATTATTGTGCTATTTACGCTTGTCCAGGGGCGTATCTTCGGTTTTGGCCGCTCTGATCGTTAGACTGGCGCTAGAAGAGGACTATTCCAAATGGATATGATACATAAGCAACAGAGGCCGTTCCCGACCAGCGTAACTGCGAGACGCAAGCCGCTCAAGCTGCGGCGTGGGCACCCGGCGCGCGCCTTTTTTATCTACCTGGCATTGGTTTTGAGTGCCATTCTCTTTTTGATCCCGTTCTACATTATTGCCCGTGACGCCTTGATGACCCAGATAGAGATTACCTCGTTTAACTGGAGTTGGTGGGCCAAAGTGCCGCAGTGGAGCAATATCGCGACGCTCTTCAACGATCCATCGGCTCCTATGGGCACCGGACTTTTGAACTCGGCAATCATCGCGATTGTGGAGGCCATCGGCCAGTTGTTTTTCGCCTCTATGGCTGGCTATGCCCTGGCACGCATCCCCTCACGCTGGAGTAAGCCCATCTTCTTTCTGATTATTGTGACGCTGATGGTGCCGGGTGCGGTAACGTTTATTCCCAAATACATCATCGTCAGTGAGTTAGGCTGGGTCAGCACCCTGCAAGGCATCATCGTCCCAGATCTGTTCAGCGCCTTTGCCTGTTTCCTCTTCCGCCAGGCCTTCCTGAACTTTCCCCGTGAGCTGGAAGATGCCGGGCGCGTCGATGGTCTGGGCTACTTTGGACTCTACTGGCGCGTCCTCTTGCCAAACTCGATCCCTACACTGGTCGCGCTCGGCGTCATCTCATTCATTGGCAGTTGGAACGCGTTCCTCTGGCCTCTGGTAGTCGGCCAGGACTCTTCGTCGTGGACCGTACAGGTCGTGCTCTCGACCTTCCTCACCGCGCAGACCATCAATATCCCTGAACTCTTCATGGGCGTGTCTGTCGCCATTCTCCCGCTGGTTATACTTTTCCTTTTCTTACAGCGCTATATCGCGGAAGGTATTGCGCGCTCCGGTATTCAAGGCTAACGTATGTTTGTCACACGTATGTTTGGGTCTCCATCCTTCCGGGGGGAAATGTTGGGAAATGGGGTAGGGGCGTCACCTCGCGTGCGCCCTGGGGCGGTCGCAAGGACACGCCCCTACCCCATTTCCCCCGCATGGACGGAGAGCAGTATGGTTGTCACAGTAGTCACATAGGCACATTGAGCGTGCCTGCTCGAACTGCAAGGAGATGAGTTTATGCATCGTCAGCATCAGCATCGTCAGCGCAGATTCCGCATACTTTCCGTTTTGACAGCATTCTTTACGTTGGGAGTACTGTTTAGTACACAGGTAGCCTCCACATCAATTGCTCACGCTGATTACACGGTAACAGTGACCCCTGGATTGCAGTATCAGACCATCCAGGGCTGGGGCACAAGCATGGCCTGGTGGGCCAACATCATCGGCGGCTGGAGTCAGAGCCAGCGCCTTGCTCTAGCCGAGGCGCTCTACAATCCCAGCAGCGGTCTGGGTCTCAATGTTGTGCGCTATAATTTTGGCGCAGATGGTTCGACGAACGTCTGTGAGAGTCAGCAAGCGGCTGCCGACCGCAACATTCCCTCTTTTGAGCCCACGAACGGCAATTACGTCTGGACGAACGATGCCAACCAGCTCTGGTTTGCGCAGGAGGCACAGGCACTTGGGGCTGATACCTTCGAGGGCTTTGCCAATTCGGCGCCTGCCTGGATGCTGGACAATAGTTGTACCTCTGGCGGCGCGAGTGGGGCCGAAAATCTCAATTCCGCGTACTACAGCGCCTACGCCAGCTATCTCGCGACTATCGCCCAGCATTTCCACAATAACTTCGGCATCACGCTGCAAACAGTTGAGCCATTCAATGAGCCTTCATCGAGCTGGTGGACCTCGACTGGCACCCAGGAAGGCATGGCGGTCTCCGCAACCGACCAGAACACGATCATTCCTCTGGTTGAACAAGCACTGGTTTCGAATGGAGCCTCGGCCTACACCTCTGTATCGGCCCAGGATGACAATACTATCGCCGAGGCCTACAACGATTACGAGTCCTACTCAAGCAGCACAAAAGCCGACATGGCCCAGTGGAATACGCATGCCTATGGTGGCAGCGACACAAATCGTGCAAATGCCTATGCTTACCCTGGACAGACAGATGGCAAGCGACTCTGGATGTCTGAATGGGGCGCGGGCAATCAGGGCTCAGAGATTGGTGCGGCGCTGGCGCTTTCCAACGAAGTTCTCGACGATGAGCAGCATCTTCATCCCAGTGCCTGGGTTGCCTGGCAGGCGGTAAACGAACTGGGAGATTCGCCCGACGATGACTGGGGGCTGGCGTATCGCGATAGTAGCAACGCTATCTCGTACCCGACGCGCTACTATGCGATGGGCAATTATAGCAAGTTTGTGCGCGAGGGTGCCACCATGATCGGCAACAGCGACGCCAACAGCTTTACGGCCTATAACTCCAGCACGGACTCGCTGACCATCGTTACCACCAATAGCTCAACCAGCAGTGAGTCGGTCGCGTATAACCTTGCAGCCTTTAGCGGCGTGGGGACGACGGCGACGCCTTATCAGACCTCGGCGACGGAGAATCTTGCGCAATTGTCAGGGATTAGCGTTGCGAACAAGACGTTTACTGCTTCACTGCCTGCTCAGTCCATCACGACCTTTGTCATTCCTAATGTCACCTACACTCCCGCTTATTATGAGCTTGTCAATCGAAATAGCAGCATGCTGGCCGATGTCTCGGGAGCTTCTAAAGTTCCTGGAGCCAAAGCTATCCAGTGGGCAAATGATGGTGGGACCAATCAGCAATGGCAGCTCGTCTCTCTTGGCAACGGTTACGATACCATTGTCAATCGGAACAGTGGGTTGGTGCTGGATGTCTCGGGAGCCTCGACCGCTGAGGGAGCGAAGATTCTCCAGTGGCCGAGCAATGGGGGCACAAACCAGCAATGGAGTCTCGTCTCGATCAGTGGCGGCTATTATGAGCTTGTCAACCGGAATAGTGGGATGCTGGCCGATGTCTCAGGGGCTTCAACCACTGAAGGAGCTGCGATCATCCAGTGGGCGAATAATAGCGGGACCAATCAGCAATGGAGCCTCGTAGCGGTCTAGGGCAGTATCCTCTCGCCCTTGACAAACGCAAACGACTCCTGTATATTGTTGGTAGGTACAATGATTGTACTTACCAACAATATACAGGAGATTTTTCGCATGCTTTTCTCCGATCAGAGCCTCTGCTTAAAGAAGGCAGGATCATGACGAGCGCAAAAGGAGACGCATCGGCAGCTCACGCGAACAAACACCCTGGAAACCATCCAGCGTCTCCAAATGATCAAGAAGCGTTGAATACAGGCATTGTGCATGCCTTACCAGAGCGCCTTCTCACCGACCGAGCCTACTTATTGGGCCGCCTGGGACGAGAAGCTCGTCGTCAGTTTACACAGGTCCTCAGTGCCTGGGAACTGCATCCCTCTCACTATGGGATTCTGCTGCTGCTTGAAGCCATTGGTCAGGCATCTCAACAACATCTGGCGCAGATCCTGACGATTGATCGTGCCAACATGGTGGCACTCCTCGATGTTCTCGAACAGCGAGGGTACATTGAACGACAGGTTGATCCACTCGACCGACGACGGCACGTCGTGAAACTGACAGCAGTTGGGCAAGCGGAATTACAGCAGATTCGACAAGCGAGAGAGCAAGTGGATGCAGCATTCTTTGCTGGTCTGGACAACAAAGAACAGGAAACGCTGCAGCAGCTACTTGTCAAACTCTTCATTTCGCTTACTGAACATTCGCCTGAAAGATAGCCTTACGCTAGAAAGAAGAATACCCATGACAGAAACCATGCGTTTTGAAGGCATTAGCCTACCCGTGAGTGACGTCGAACGCTCCGTCGCATTCTATCAACAGTTCGGTTTTGAGCTCCAGGTCCAAAATGCGCACTTTGCCTTACTCCGATTGGGAGAAGGAACCATCGGATTGCTCAAAATGGATGTGTCGAAGTGGCCGAACGCGCCGCGCGGAGCCATCCATATCGAATTGAGTACTGAGAACCTCGATGCGCTCTTTGAGCAACTGGAAGCTCAGGGGATACATTTCGCCAGTCCTCCCGTTGATCGCCCCTGGGAGCGACAAATGTTTACCAATGACCCCGATGGGTATCGTCTGGAAATCGCTCAGGGACGGCGAGGATAGATCGCTCTGGTCGAACAGTTGCATGTCGACAACGTCGATCCTCGCGAGGTGATCGACGTTGTCGAGGATTACCATGCAGTTAGGTGATCCCTGTCGTGTTATCTCTGCGAAGCGCTGCATTTCGCTAAGAGGCATAGCGCTTGCGCGTAAACATTTTAGGAGATCAATCCAGCGAAGGTCGCCCTCATCGTAGCGTCTATATCCATTAGGCAAGCGATGAACAGAGGCGAGAAGGCCTAAATGTTCGTAATAGCGCAATGTATGGATACTGAGGCCAGTTCTTTGCGCGACTTGCTGGATGGTTAGACCGTTATCCATCAATTCCCTCCTGACTCTTGGTTATTGACAAAAGCATACAACCTGGAGTGCACTCCAGGTCAAAAGTGGTAGGGAAAAGGAGTGAGAAGCTTACTCCCTGTAAGATTTCTCGTGACGCAATGCGCTAAGCAGGGTAGCCCATTTACACTAAATACGCCCACAGATTTGATTCATGCAAACCGGTGTCGTTATACTGACTAGAGTTTGTTTCAGCTTTCTCTCGATGATTTTAAAAAGGAGCGTACTATGATCTTTCATACTCTTTTCGGCGTCATTCTTGCTGTCATTCTCTTGCTCACAACGGTTTTCTGGCTCTGGATACTGGGTGATTGTGTGAGAAACAAGTCCCTCTCAAGGACCCAGAAAATTCTATGGTTCCTGGTGATCTTCTTTACTCACATTCTCGGTGCTCTTGCCTACTTTATCATTGGACGTTCCACAAACAATGTGGCGTATCAACCAGGGGCACAACCCGCTCCGCCGACTCCGCTGATCTAGGAACACAAGGACTGATTTTGGGGCAGGATCAATCCCTTAATTAAATGCGAAGGGTTCTCCCTCCGTGTTTAGACAGGTACAGAGCCCCACGCGGTAAGCAAGTTCCAGGTTGAATGAAAATCGGCTTGCTGCATCTCTTTGAGCGCCTGCTGATAGATGGCATCATAGTCTTCAGGAGCACAGCCCCATTTTTGAATAAATGGACGGGTTGTGTGAAAGACATGTGCCATATCTTCGTAATACGCCTGTCCTGCTGCCGTTCCAGCCTGAAATGCTAAGGCAAAGGGCTGTGTTTGTACCTGCTGGCACCCCCATTGCTGAAGCAGGCGAGCCAAAGAAGCCGTGAGTCCAGCGCCATCTCGTGCAAAAAGATGGCCAGCGCCTCAGGGTAGCACACGTGGCAAGAAGGATATGACCGCTCAAGCGGTGTTTCCTGTCTCTTCTCCCTTGCAAATATCGTCTATAGAGTCATACCCCAAATTTGCACATGACCAGCGTTTAAAACATGAAAGCACTTTGCTATTGGTTTGTAGTAAGGGAAGCCTCTCTATGAGAGGAAGCGCAGGAGTCTTTTTCAATGAAGAATATACATTATGATGCTGTCATCGTCGGCTCTGGCTTCGGTGGATCGGTGATGGCTTATCGACTCGCCGAAGCTGGCTTACACGTTTGTCTCCTGGAGCGCGGAAAAGCTTACCCACCCGGTTCTTTCGCACGCACCCCCTACCAGATGAAGCATAATTTCTGGGACCCTAGCGCAGGCTTCTATGGCCTCTACAATGCCTGGGGATTTCAGCGACTGACCGCCGTCGTCTCCAGTGGACTTGGGGGTGGCTCTCTGATCTACTCGAATATCACGATCCGTAAAGACGAGAAATGGTTTGTCAAGGAAGATCCAGCCACTGGCGGCTACGAATACTGGCCTGTCACGCGTGCTGATCTCGATCCCCACTATGATCGCGTGGAGAAAATGCTCAACGTACAGCACTATCCCCTCGATCACTCTCCGTACAATACCGCTGGCCGCGCGCTCGCACTCAGGGACGCCGCACAGCGTTTGAAGCTGAACTGGTACCTACCAGCGCAGGCCGTAACCTTTGCTAATCAAAATGAAGATCCCATCCCTGGTGTACCAATCCACGAGGCCGCTCCAAATATTCACGGCCCCAATAGTGCACGCAGCACCTGCCGGCTCTGTGGCGAATGCAACTTCGGCTGCAATTTTGGCAGTAAGAACACGCTGGATTATACGTATCTGACCGAGGCCAAACGGCTCGGCGCAGAGATCTTCACCGCCTGTGAGGTGCGTTCATTCCAACCCTCCGCTGACGGCTACGTCATCTCTTATGTCGAGCATGATCTGACACTGGTAGGACAACCACGCGACACCCACAATCCTGCCGTCCTGCCATTAAAAACCATCAGCGCCGACCGCCTGATCCTTGCTGCTGGCAGTTTTGGCAGCACATTCCTGCTGCTCAAAAATCTCGACTCATTTCCACACATCAGCCCAAAACTAGGCACACACTTTAGCGAGAATGGCGACTTCGTCGCGTTTGCGACGCAATGCAGCGAGAACCGCAACGGGAAACAAACTCAGCGCATCATCGATGCAACCTACGGTCCAGCGATCACCGGCACCATCCGTATTCCCGATGCCCTGGATACCGGTGAAGGGCAGAGCAGAGGTTTCTATGTGCAGGATGCGGGCTATCCCAACTTCGTCAATTGGATACTCCAGGTGTTCAGTATACCTGGCGCGCTCGGGGAGTGGTTCCATGTTGGCGGTCATCTGCTCAAAGAATGGCTTGAGGGAGATGTGGAAACTGATATCGGCGGCTACGTTGCGCAACTTTTAGGCACAACGGATCTGGCAACGAGTTCGCTACAGATGGGTGGTATGGGGCGAGACTATCCAACTGGTCGCATGAGGCTTCACGATGGGAAGCTCTACGTGGATGTAGACCACCTCTCCGATAGCTATTATGCACAAGTTCGCCAGCAGATGGCGGCAATGAGCACAGCCCTGGGCGGGAAGTTGATGGACAATCCTCTCTGGCTGCTCAACCGTCTGGTGACGGTCCATCCATTGGGAGGGTGTCCAATGGGAAGAACGAGTGCGGAGGGCGTAGTGAATGCGTATGGAGAAGTCTTTAACTATCCAGGTCTCTACATTGCGGATGGATCAATCATGCCGGGACCCGTTGGGGCTAACCCCAGCCTGACGATAGCCGCCCTCTCCGACCGCGCAGCCGACGCCATTATTGCTGGCTACACGCAGCACCAACCGCAACAGATGCCTGGATAACTGCATAAGTCATAGCCGGAGCAAGCTCCGTCGTTACGCGGACGAACGTCCCTGAGTAGCGTAAAAAATCCTTTGTAGTTGTCGACGCCGTGTGGGGCGCGTTCGTAATGCTCTGCTTTCTCCTCTTGTCGCCGCTCCTGGTGACGTTTCACATAAAGTTAGTCAGACCATGAGACTTCTCGAAGTACTCAGAATGGATGGTGTAGGATGGCGATCACACGTACAGAAGGCAAACTCAGACTATTGATATGCCTGTGGTTACTACTATTCGGTGGCGGCTTTATTGTTCTCGCAGTGGGGTTCTGGCTACCAGTCGGTACACAACTTCACCTGGATAATCCCCTGGTTGCGTTCACCTGGATTGGGCAGGCATGCCTCTTTTTATGTTCCTTCTACCTACTCAGTGGTATCAGGGATAATGATCTCTGTGCAGGCGTATTGAGCTGCTATAAGCTCATATCCGGCACGGCTACGATGCTCTTTCTGCTTGGGCACACTAACTCAACGCTCTACATCCTCTTCGTGGTAATTGTTGGCGGACTCTTAGATTATGTAATGGGTGGGGTCACTTTCGTTCTCTGGTTAGCCGCGCGTCGTAGTCGTGCGTTGCGCATGCCTCTGGCCGTTGATATTGAACCAGGCATTGTGGAAGAACCGGGTGGGAGTGCCGCACGCACACAACGCCTGGGTATTATCATCACGGCAATACTGTTTGCACTCGCGATGCTGGCGCTTATCATCGTCATCGGCTTTACCTCGCTCATCTCGCACAGCATTCTTTTCTATGAAGTCACGGCAGGCAACACGATAGCACTGTACGGCACGCTCGCTATCGTGGGGATGCTAGCAGCAGAAGCAGCTCAAAGGCGCACCTATACACTCGATATCCTTATCAGCACCAGTTTTCTGATCGCCGTTGTGCTGTTCGTCTGGGTAATACGTTTCGGGGTTAGTACTACTTTAGGGGTTCTGCTGCTGATCTGGGCAGTGCTGCATCTCGCTATCGCGCTCGTCAACACAGTGCTTCGTCTGCAAGCAGATCGTCGTGAGCGACCAACACGTTTTCTGGGAGCATGGTTGCACCGGATCCTCGAATGCTTTGCAGAGGTCATCATCACAGGAGGCATAGAAGATATTACCCCACGTGAAGTTGCCGATGCAACGGATAAGCTGCTGGCAGAAACCCCCTCGCAGCAGACGATAAGCATCAAGTGGGCACTCGCTTTTATCGAATTGGGAGCACTGTTGCGCTTCCGCGTCCCATTTTCACGTATGGGACGCCTGGAACGAACGCAGTACCTGACAAACATGTTTACACGCGGTCAGCTGTTTTTCCATGATCTTGTCAGAGTCAAGCAACTCATCTTTTTCATCTACTATAGTGACGAACGCACGTACGAAGAGGTGGGTTTTCGCAAATTTGAGCAGCGGGAGAAGTACAAACAGGCCGAGCAAAAACACGAGCTACCCACAGACCCGGTGGTGTATCCGCCGAAGGTGACGGCGCGCCATCTGAAAGTTGATGTCTGTGTGATCGGTTCGGGTGCGGGCGGTGCCGTCGTCGCAGCCAACCTGGCGGAGTCAGGTAAAAGCGTCGTCATGCTTGAGGAGGGACCGTATCTCAAGCGGGATCGTATCAACCATGATGAGCGGTCCATGTCAACGCAAGCTTATCGCGATGGCGTATTGCAGTCCACCAGAGATTTTGAAATGTATCTCCAGCAAGGTCGCTGCGTGGGTGGGGGTACCTTTCTAAGTAACGGGATCTGTTGCGATCCTCCTGACGATGTCTTGACTGAGTGGGCTGATCTAGGAGCCACGTTAGATAGAGAAAAACTGCAAGCATCTCTGGCGTGCGTGCGAAAGAGCATCCAACCCGTGAAACTGGAGCAGAGGCAGCAACTGGTTGAGCATGGCAGCTTGAAATTCACCGCAGGATGCCACAAGCTCGGCCTGCCAGGCAGCTGGTTTGAGGTTAATCTGGACGGGTGCCTGGGTTGCGGATACTGCACGACAGGTTGCAGTTACGAGAAAAAGATGTCTGTGGATACCTCGTACATTCCGCGCGCGTTGCAGGCTGGAGCTACGTTGATCAGCGATTGCCAGGCCCTCAAAATCGTCACCAGTGGCTCGCAAGCGCAATCTGTCGAGGCGCTGCGTAGCGATGGCACACCACTAACGGTTGAGGCGCAGCAGATCGTCGTTGCGTGTGGGGCAATTGGCTCAAGCTTGCTATTGCAACGGTCAGGCATCACGCGTAATGTAGGGACCCGCCTCAGCCTCAACGTCAGAAGCCTGGTTTTTGCCGAGTTCCCAGAGCCAATTGACTCATTTGACGGCATACAAATGGGTGCCTATCACCAGCGGCCCCGCTATATCCTGGAAAGCTTCGCCATGCCGCCAGGAGCATTTGCGGCTTCCATGCCTGGTTGGTTCCGTGATCACTTCGACAATATGCACGCTTACCGACACTACGCAGTCGCAGGTGTGCTGGTTGGTACACAGCCTGTCGGACAGGTAAAAGCGGCGGAACTTGCACTGAGAGGAGTACCACACGCACCACTCAACTTTAATCTCCCCATCACCGATCTGCGGAAAATCAAAGATGGCATCAAGCAAGTGTGCCGTATTCAGTTAGCGGCAGGCGCGACACGCGTGATGCCCGCAACCGTTACGCCAACTGAGTTCTTTGCTGCCGAGCAGCTTGATTACCTGGATGAACTGATCATTGAGACGGATGATGTTGCTATGAGTTCAGCTCACCTGCAAGGAGGCAATCCAATGAGCGATGACGCAGCAGTAGGAGTAGTGGATACACAGTTCCGCGTACATGGTTTTGAGAATCTCTTCATATGCGACGCCAGCGTTTTTCCGACGGCGGTTCAGGTTGAGCCACAGCTCACTGTCATGGGTATGGCCGACTACGCATCTCGTATTATTGCACAGAGATAACTCAAAATAGCAGCGTTGCGACAGGAGATAAAACATGCACACACCCATTGTGGCAATTGCACGGAATGAAGATAAATTCGCATTGCTTGAGCAAGTGGCCGTCCAATCTGGGTTTTGGGAAAATATTGAGGCAGCCTGGCAGAAAACGGGGAAACCCAAAGAGCACTTTCTGATCGCGATCAAACCCAACCTCATGATCTTCATGAACCGCCAGGTTCCCGAAGTTGCGACCGAACCCGCCCTGGTTCGAGCACCTGATCATGCAGATCAGAGAACGCGGATTCAGGAACATCAAAGTTGTTGAGTCGCAAAACACAATGAACAATTGGGTCAAGAACCGTTCTGTAGCAAACGTAGCCAGAGTGGCGGGGTATACTGGCAACGGCTATGAAATCGTCGATCTGACGCTCGAAAAGCAGCGCTACGTCTACAAAGCGCGTGGGCTCCCCGATTGGAGCAACTGGGTTGGTCGTACCTGGCAACAGGCCGACTACCGCATCGATTTTGCCAAATTCAAGACGCAGTTGGATAATTACTTCACGCTGTGCCTGAAGAACGAGTTTGGCACGCTGCCGCTCCCGAATAAGTATTGGCACTACCATACACGCTTGCCATATTGGGCCTGCACATTCTATGCGCTGGTCAATTTCCCGGTGCACTTTGGTTTCATCGACGCCTATCGCGCCTCGGATGGCACCGCCGGATTCGCAGTTCAGTATAACCCAAAGCTGCTGAAAATGATGCTGGCGAGCGAAAACATTATTGCGCTCGACCTGGTTGGGGCTGGTCTCATGCAGATTGATGCCTGGGAGTCACCTTTGCCGCGCTTCGTGATGCAACATCTTGGTGTGCCAGAATACACGGTTCTAGGTGACGATAGCCCTATCGAACACTGGCAGAATGTTCCAGACGAGATCCAGGGCCTGGTAGATGTCGGTCAGGCGTTGTACGTCTTTGCAAATATTACTGCCAGTGGAGGTATCATTAACCTGGATACCAACGAATTTCCGCCGCGTTTCCCGCTGATGCGCTGGTACTACAAAGCAATGAACGCTCTCTTCCTGTTGCTCAACGGAAAGTTACTCAGTCGTTCGGATCATGATCTAGTACATTCAACTATACACCATGAGCAATATCATCAAAAAAGAGCTCGTACAAACAGCAGATCACAAGGCCATGATGCATAAAAAGAGAGAAATCAGCAGGCCAGGGTCACGCCACGTCAGCGCGTCCAGACGCCATCGGGATCGCAGGCGCGAATGACACACAGTTCTTCGGCATCAGGCGGTACTGTTTCAGCACAGTCGGGGGCAAGGCGCAGGGGCCTGCCGGTCTGGGCCTGCACAGCGGCGATACCGCCGCCGGGATGATAGGATTGTAAAAGCGCTTCGCCGTTGGTGGGATCGAAGGTAAAGACGGCCAGCGTGGTGATCAAGGCTGAAGGACCGCCGCGCGGCAAGCCCTGGCGCTCGCGCCAGGCGCCGCCGGCAGGTCCGAGGGCATCGGGATAGCCGTAACCAGGACTGGTGACAAAATCGACCCGCTCGCGCAGGCGATGGCGTTCATGAGGCATGATAATGGCCAGGCGCCGAGCCAGGCAGGCGTACCGAGGGCTTCTGCCAGTCGCCGATCAGCGTGGTGTTCAGGTTGCCATAGCGGTCGATGTCCGCGCCGCCAATAAAGCCCAGGTCGATCTCGCCCGCAGCCATCAAGGCGAGCACATTCAGTGTACTGGTTGCCCACAGGCTCTCGGTGATATTGGGCGCGTCACTCATGGTATAGAGTAACTCGGAGGCGGGCATATCACGCAGCGTGCCGGATTCAAACAGGCCGACACAATGAGGAGCATGCGTACGCCTGGCCAGGGCAAAGGCAAGCAGGGGCAGGCGCATCCCGACAAAGACACGCTCGTGATCGCGGATCTGACGTGCGGCGCAGACGACCATGAGTTCACGCTCGGTGTAGTCTATGCAGATGTTCCTTCCCATCCAACTCTCCTTAGTATCCATAATCGACCAGGGTAGCGTAATGGTGCTCTTTGACGGCCAGAGCTTGATCGCAGCGCTGGACATGGAGAATCGCCACATCGGGCCTAATGGCCGGAACCAGCAGCACAGGCGAGCCATCCAGCGGTGATACCTAGAAAAAAAGGGAAAGTCAAGGCAAGAGCTTAACCCGCTTTTCGTGAGCGTTCACTGAGAGGGTCGCTCATTCGTCCTCTATTTCTCCCTCGTCAAACTCCAGTCCTCGATAGAACTCCCCAATCTCAATCTGCACAGCGATACTGACGAGATCTATCGTGTCACCCGGTCCATAGTGGCGATAGGGCCATACCTTTGGATTGTCCGGCTCCTGCTCATTGCGCTGCCAGACTTCGACATACTGAGCAAACTGGCTCACCAGCACGATTTCTTGGATCGTGGGACACTGCTGGTATGCTTTCCACTTGATGCCCCGATCGCGTACTTCCGTCCCAGGAGAGAGTACTTCCACCACCAGACGCGGCGCTGCGATCAGGGTATTATCTGGGCGCCTATCAGCACGATCACAGGAAACCGTCGCATCTGGGTACACATAGTGGAGCTTCCCATTGCTTTTCGTGCCGATCAATACCTGTACGTCTACACCGAAGGCGGTACAGGGGCCAGAGCGAAGCTGGAAGTCAAGCGCATATCCGATGTTCCGATTGATCCGGTCGTGAGCCACACTGCCGCCAGACATCATATAAGCCATGCCATCAATATACTCATACTTGTGATCGGGTGAGAGGCGCTCCAATTTGTGATATTCATCCTCTGTCATCATTTTGCCCTTGCCAGGCCACCCCGATCGTTCATAGCCCTCGCGTTGGGGGTTTGTCGCCATCGTATCCTCTTCTGCGCTCATAAAACGAACGATTCTACCTTTGATAGCCAGTGTACCATACCTTCGTCATACTCCTATACGTCGATCGTTTCAACGGTTCGTTCACTATCTGACGTATCCAGTGCCTGGAGTGTCACTTTCGGAGTGCGGATGACGAAAATGGACACCAGCAGCGCTACGACCATCAATGCTGCCGAGCACACGAATGCCATCTGGTAGCCATGCATGGTGGCTTGCGCGAGCACCTTCCCGCGCGCTTCATCTGCGGCGGTGGTGGTGCTGGCCACCACCGTGAGCACGGCTAAACCCAGAGCGCCACCAAGCTGTTGCGACGTGTTGATCAATCCCGCGGCCAATCCCGTTTCATGATCTGCCACTCCTGAGGTTGCAGCCACCGTCACTGCCACAAACGAGAGTCCCATCCCCAGTGCCAGGACCAGAAAAGCTGGCAGCAGATTGATCACATAGGATGAGGTAGGCGTCAGGAAACTCAACCAGAACGTGCCAATGATCATCAACGAGGCTCCAATAATGAGCAGTGGCTTAAATCCAAAGCGGTCGAGCAGACGCGGTGCCTGAAGAGAGATGATGCCGATGATGATTGGCAACGGGAGAAAGCTCAGGCCGCTCAACGAGGGCGAATAGTGCAACACATTCTGGACATAGAGCGAGATGAAGAAGAACAGGCCAAGCGCGCCTGCTACCACCGGCAGCATGATCAGATTGCCACCACTCACGTTTCGGCTCCGAAAGATGGTCAGTGGCATCAGCGGATGCTTCACCTTCGCCTCGTTGAACAGGAATGCAGCGAGCAGGACGATGCTCACCCCCAACGTTATCAAGGTGCTCTTAGCGGTCCAACCGACCTGCGAAACCAGCGTCAGAGCGTAGACCAGCGCAATGAGACCGCCTGTCACCAGGACAGCGCCTGGAAGGTCGAGGTGTTTTTCGCTGACCTCTTCTCGCTGCGACGGAACATACTTCAGAATGCCTGCGATCGCGAGGATGCCAGCCGGGACATTCACGAAGAAGCACCATTGCCAGCCCAGGTATTGCGTCAGCACTCCACCCAGGAAGACGCCCACCGCCCCACCACCCGCCGCCACCATACTCCAGACGCTCAACGCCCGGTTGCGCTCCTCTCCTTCCTCAAATGTCGTAAGCAGGATAGAGAGAGCAGTCGGGGCCATGAATGCGGCTGCCAGTCCCTGTAGCGCGCGTAACGCGATGAGCAGCTCGCTCGAACTGCTCAAACCCAGCAGAAGCGAGAAGAGAGAAAACCCTCCGATGCCGAGCACAAGCAGGCGCCGACGCCCAAACAGATCGGCAGTCCGCCCACCCAGCATCAAAAAACCGCCGAAGGTTAAGATATAGGCGGTCAGGACCCATTGGAGCGATAAGGTATCAAAGTGCAATGCTACTTTCATGGCGGGTAATGCTACATTGATAATCGCACTATCCAAAATGACCATAAACATGGCCAGTGAGAGCAACAACAGGATCATTGGACGATTCTGGTTCTGATTCGGAATGACTTTTGACATAGAATCTCTTTCTGAAGGAAAATAGACGTTCTCAATTGACACATTGGAATACCATACCACCCGTGGTCAGAAAGATCTTCTTCGATCTTACTCTTCGTACAAATAAGAACATCTATTGAGCCGCTCTCTATTCCAGCTCTGCTGGTGTAAACAAACCAGGGCGCATCGGACAGTGCATCCCGAACGCTAACTGAAACCGTTGCCTGGGCCCCCCTGCCTGTATATACCTTGACACGTATATGCTCTGTGGAGTATACTAAGGATATGGAAACTGTGTTCGAAATCATTGCGGAACCGAACCGCCGCGCGATATTGAGTCTCCTGACCTCGTCACAACAGTCGGTGGGAGAGATCGCGCGTCAGCTTCGTATGCCGCAGCCGACCGTGTCAAAGCACCTGCGCGTGCTGCGTGAGGCCGGTTTCGTGGAATCCACGGTGGACGCACAGCGCCGTCTCTACCGACTGAAACCTGAACCACTTCAGGAGGTGGATGCCTGGCTGGCTCCGTTCCGCCGGTTCTGGTCCGCTCACGTAGATGCTCTCGAACGCCACCTCGACCGCATGGAATCGGTCAACACCAACGAACAGGAAGACAAAGAGAAGACGGCGCGGCCCAAACCGCGAACGTGACAAAGGAGAATCGCAATGAAGATCAAATTGACCAGTGTATACGTGGACGATCAGGACAAGGCCCTGCGCTTCTATACGGAGATACTGGGTTTTGCCAGGAAGGGCGATTTCAGTCGTGGCCCATTTCGCTGGCTAACCGTGGCCTCGCCCGAGGAGCCGGACGGCACTGAGTTGCAGCTAGCGCTAAACAACAACCCCGCGGCCAAGGCGTATCAGCAGGCGATCTTTCAACAGGGCCAGCCCGCTGCCATGTTCTACACCGACGACGTCAAGGGCGACTACGAGCGGATCAAGGCCCATGGCGCCGAGTTCACGATGCCACCCACTGACGTGACCGGCTCAACCATTGCGATGCTGAACGACACCTGCGGCAACCTCATTCAGCTCACCCAGTTGGCACGCTATTAAGGCCACCTCAACCACATGGATGAATTAACACCAACGCAAAGGAAGACAGGGAGAAGATAATGACCGATCGCGAGCAGTACACACCGGGTCCGGCCAGCGCGGCGCAGGTACGAAAGGACGGAGAGAAGTGGACGCTCATTCTCGTCAGAGAACTGCGCCACGCGCCGGAAAAAGTCTGGCAGGCGCTTACCGACCCGGCGCATCTGCGCGAGTGGGCTCCCTTTGAAGCCGATGGGAGCCTGGGTACGGTCGGAACCACGGTGAAGCTCACCACGGTGGGAGCACCCACGCCACAGGTTTCCGAAACAAGAGTGACACGAGCCGACGCTCCCAAGGTGCTTGAGTATAACTGGGGCGGCAACGATATCCGGTGGGAACTCGAAGCCTCTGGTGGCGGCACGCGCCTGACGCTGTGGCACGACATCGATCACCGCTTCATCTCAATGGGTGCTGCCGGGTGGCACATGTGTTTCGATGTTCTGGATCACCTTCTCAGCGGAACTCCCATTGGTCGCATCGTGGCTGGCGAGGCGATGAAGTTCGGTTGGCCTCGGCTCAATTTGGAGTACGCCCAGCAATTCGGTATCGAAGTTCCGAGCCGGCCACCCAAAGTCGCCCAATCCTGAGAGGGAGTCCTACCGAGCTTTTCATCCATGCTCAAACCGAACGGGTCAGGACGTCTCCTTTGATAACGCCAGGGCCAGCATGAACCAGAAAGTTGATCCTTTGCCTTGTACACTTTCTGCTCCGAACTGACCCTTATGCCCCTCAATAATCGAACGGCAGATAGAGAGGCCCAGACCCAACCCGGCCCCCGTGTTATATTGTACGGCTGTGCTACGACCGCGAGAGAAGCGCTCCCAGATGTATTCCAGGTCCTGGGGCGCGATCCCTGACCCTTGGTCGCGCACAGCCACACGTGCCTTTGTGCCTTCTTCGATGACCTCCAGCCAGATATCGACGGGCTGCTCAGTAGGAGAATATCTGAGCGCATTGACCAGGTAGTTGTTGATGACCTGCCCGATGCGGTCAGCATCTGCCACAATGGGCACTGGCCCGGTTTCTGGCAGATGCAGCCGCACCACACGGTCAGGCGCAACATAGTGCAGGTCTTCGACCATCTCGCACACAATCTCCACCAGGTTGCATGGCTGCATCAGCAGTTCCAGTTTATTCGCACGGATACGTGAGGCATCGAGTAAATCGCCAATCATGCGCTCTTGCACACACGTCCGGCGCTCCGCGCATAGCAGCAGCTGATGGATCCGCTCCATGCTCTGCATGATCTGTTCATAATAATCGGGCCCGACTAACGCTGGTATGAACTGGGATTTCAGCTTTTCCATCCGCCGCAGTGCCAACTGCACACTGCCCTTGATGGTTGTCAGTGGTGTATGTAACTCGTGGCTGGCAATACTCAGGAAGGAGTCCAGGCACCGATTGGCTTCATGCAGTGCCAGTTCATTGGCCCGCGCCGCCATCCACTCGTTTGTTAAACGTGCTCGTTCAATGACCTGTAACACCAGCTTGGCGATGGCCTTCATCAGGGCTATGTCTTCCGGGGTATAGATCACATCAGCCCCGCTCTGAGCAATGATAAGCAGGCCGACCAGTTGCTCATCCAACAACATCGGTGCCAGCAATCTGTAACGTATCCCAAAGTCTGTGCGCGGTTGTACATAGGGCCGAGTCACCAGATCACGAATCACCACTTCATTGGCCCGCAAGCGGGCAGTCTCCCCCACTTCAAGATAATCAAGGATGCAGGATTGCTCAACTTCCTTCCAATACACATACTCTTCCTGAGCCGTGAGGCCACTCACCCCGACCAGGCTGAGCTGACCAGTTTGCGGCTCAATCGAGATACACGTCGCATAACAGCATTGCAAGACCTGACGAATAATTTCGGTCAGATGACGCCCCACCGTATGCAGTGACGGAATAGGAACAGCATCAGTGAATTCGTCGGCTTGAATTGGCAGACGCGACACCTCCTCGACAATCGTCAATAAATCATTCAGGGCTTGCTGCACACGCCGCTCTTTCTGACGCGCCTCGGTGACATCACGAAACACACAAACACTCCCGATCATCAGACCTCGCCGATCATAGACTGGAGCCCCGGAGACAGCTAATTGCACCTCACGCCCCGACGGCAAACGCATAATCATGTCCACAGCTTGCTCACTTGAGCACACTTCGCCTCGTAGCATGCGACTCAAATAACATTCTTCCATTGACAATGGTTGCCTGTGCTTATCATAGAATGTGTGGCCAGCATAGATATGTTGATAATGGACCCCAGTCAAATCAATGTCGGTTTGCAGGTATGCTGGATTTGTGCTCAAGAACAGAGCCAGTGGCGAGCCTGCATGTTGTACCTCCACCCTGGTAGTCACCAACCCGGAGCTCATCGAAACCTTCGATACATTGCAGTAAACTGCTATAATATGGGTATATTTATCTGTTTTCGATTTTTTGCTATGAGGTGTGTATGACGGCTGTCTTTCCGGTACTCGATTGGGAGGCGTTGCGGGCTGAGGCTGTAAGGCATTTGCAGGCGCTGCTGCGCATTGATACGACCGAGACTGAGACACTGGCGATTCAGTATCTCCAGGAGCAGTTGACGGCTGTAGGTATAGATACGCGTATCATTGAGCCAGTTCCGGGACGGCCTAGTATCTGGGCCCGGTTGGCTGGCAATGGGAGCAAGCGACCTCTGCTGCTTCTTTCGCATGTGGATGTGGTTCCGGTCGAGCGCGAATATTGGAGCGTCGATCCCTTTGGGGGTGAGATTAAAGATGGATATATCTATGGGCGCGGCGCGGTTGATATGAAGTGTATGACGGCGAAACAACTGACGCTCTTTTTGCATTTTGCACGCCAGGTGAAAGAGCATGAACTGCTTTTGAGCCGGGATCTGATTTTTATGGCGGTGGCTGATGAGGAACACGCTGGTAAGTATGGGATGGATTGGATCGTGCAGCATGAGCCGGAGTTGGTGGATGCTGCATTTGCTTTAAATGAGGGCGGCGGCTACGCGATTGAGATGGGTGGGACAAGATTCTATCTGTGTGAAGTGGCGCAAAAAGGGCGTATGTATGTGACATTACATGCCCATGGGAGGCCAGGTCATGGCTCGGTTCCTCATGATGATAATGCGATTGTGCACCTGGCACGTGCTCTTGATAAGATCGGGCGAGCACCATTACCGATGCACGTGACGAAGGTGGCACGTGACGTGGTTGAGACACTGGCGAGCACTCAATCAAGATCAAGACAGATACTGTTGCGGCAGGTGTCGAATCCGTTGTTCTCTGAGACAATTCTGCGCAGATTGCCAGACAAAGATGTTGCCAATGGTTTCCGTGCTCTCCTCCATAATACTGTTTCACCTACCGTGTTGCAGGCAGGAACGCCGACGGCTATGAATGTAATTCCTAGTGAGGCGCACGCCCGTCTGGACGTCAGGATTATCCCTGGTCAGACGGCTGAGGCACTGGCTGAGGAGTTGCGGCGGCGGATCGCAGATCCCCGTGTGAGTGTGGAGATTGAGGTTGATTCGTTGGGGCATGAGCATCCTGGACAGACTGCGTTGTTTACCGCTATTCAAGCATCTATGCATCGTTTGGATGCTCATGCTGTGATTGTTCCCTATCTTTTTCCGGCGCTATCGGATTCGCGGTTTTTGGCCACACGCGGTGTCATTGCCTATGGGTTTGATCCGATGCAGCCCGAAGCTGGTTGGCCGCAGCCGCAAGCGTTGGCTCATAGCCACGATGAGCGGATTTCAGTGTCCAATATGGAGTTTGGCACGCGTGTTTTGCATGATATTATTATGGGGATTTGTGGTTGAGTCCCATCCTGCCGATCCATCTGCAAAAACTGCTTCGCGCCCTGACGAGAGCGAGTCGGGTGAAGCCGTACCTTACTATCTCTTACTGCAGCATACAGGCAGGTGGGTAGTTAAAATTTTAGTACAGAGATGACGTTCTTCTTGCAGAATGGTATTTCGTGTATCTTCGTGTATTGGCAAACCGCTTGCAAAACAGGTATAATGAGCCTGGTTCCTACGCAAGTTATCATCAGTCGTTTCTGGCGTAACGCAAGCACCGGGGTAGAGTGGGTATAACGTTTTATGCAGTATCGATATCTCGTCATAGAACTTTCTTTCTTTTTCGTGCACGAAACTGATTGCATCGCAATCAGTGATTGTCTATGCGTCAGCGCACGATAGCACCTGTTTCCCACTCCCCGTACCTGTTGCAGCTCCACCTCTGATGAGCATCTGTATTTTAGTGTTCGTGAGGAGAAGGAAGGGTCTATGAGCCGTCTACAGCAGGTTCCAGAGCCGGGGCAGTTGGTGGATGTCCGTCAACGCCGCTACGTCGTTCTCGATATTGTACAAAGTGTCCTCCCGACAACGCTGCTTACCTCTTCACCGCTCGCTTCTCAGCGCACTCAGCACCGGGTAACGCTCTCTTCGGTCGAGGATGATGCACTGGGCGAGGAGTTGCAGGTGATCTGGGAGGTCGAGCCTGGAGCAACTACCATTGAGAAAACGCCACTTCCTCAGCCGGTTGGTTTCGATAGTCCGCACCGGCTCGATACGTTTCTCAATGCTGTCCGCTGGGGCGCAGCTTCCAGCGCTGACGTGAAGGCGATCCAGGCTCCCTTTCGCAGCGGCGTCGATCTGGAGGATTATCAGCTCGATCCGGTGACTCGCGCTATCCAGATGCCGCGTGTGAATCTGCTGGTCGCCGACGATGTGGGCCTGGGCAAGACGATTGAGGCTGGCCTGGTGGCCCAGGAGCTGATCATTCGCCATCGCGCACGACGCATCTTGATTATTTGTCCCGCCGCGCTCCAGGTACAGTGGCACGATCAGATGCGCGATAAGTTCGGCCTGGAATTCCGCGTCATCGATAGTCGGTTGTTGCATGAGTTGCGACGGGAACGCGGACTGCACGTCAATCCCTGGACGCACTTTCCGCGTTTGATTACGTCAATCGATTTCTTGAAACGCGAACGTCCTATGCGCCTGTTCAGTGAGATCCTGCCACCTGAAGGTGAGTCGCCCTATCCACGCAAGTTTGATCTGCTGATCCTCGATGAGGCGCATAATATCGCGCCCTCTGGTCGTGGACACTACGCGACCGATTCGCTGCGCACGACGGCTTTACGGCGGCTCGCACCGCATTTTGAGCACAAGCTTTTCCTCTCAGCCACCCCGCATAATGGCTATCGTGAGAGCTTCTCCGCGCTACTGGAGTTGCTGGATAATCAGCGCTTCGCGCGCGGCGTCGAGCCGGACCATGAGCAATTGAATGCGATCATGGTGCGTCGCCTCAAAGCCGAACTGCCCCCGCGTTGGGACGGTTCGCCGCGCTTCCCACGCCGCCAGATCGAGCCATTGGAAGTCACCTATACACAGCAGGAACGCGCCATTCACCAGGCTCTCCAGCAGTACAGCGAGCAGCGCATCACCCACGCCAGCGATAGTATGGAGCAGTATGCCACTGAATTTGTGCTCAAGCTGCTCAAGAAACGCCTCTTCTCTTCGCCTGCCGCCTTCTTTACGACGTTGAGCAAGCACGAAGACGCTCTGGTCGAGGCCAAACGTCATACCAGCGTCACGCGGCGTCCCACTATGGGTATTCTGCGCGGCCAGATCGAACAGCTCAACGAGGAGAACGATGACGACGAGTCGCTGGATGATGCGACTGAAGCCGCACTTGAAGCTACCGCACCGCTCTTCCGTGAGCCAACGCACGAGGAACAACGTTTGCTTCAGCAGATGCACACGTGGGCTGAGAGTGCGCGCCATCGTCCCGATAGCAAGGCGCAATGCTTGATCGATTGGCTGCATACGCTGATCAAACCCGCTGGCAAGTGGTCGCAGGAGCGCGTGATTATTTTCACCGAGTATCGGGCGACGCAGCACTGGCTGCATGATCTGCTGGCGCGCGAGGGTTTTGCCGAGCAGGGACCCGATGGCGAGAAACGTCTGCTGACCCTGTATGGCGGCATGAATAGCGAGGAGCGCGAGCGGATTAAGGCCGCGTTCCAGGCTGATCCCGCCGACGCGTCGGTGCGTATTCTGCTGGCAACCGACGCGGCATCTGAAGGCATCGATCTGCAAAATCATTGTTCGCGCCTTATTCATTATGAGATCCCCTGGAATCCCAATCGCCTGGAGCAGCGCAACGGTCGCGTGGATCGTCATGGTCAACGCGCACCGCTGGTCAGCATCTATCACTTTGTGAGCAGCACCTATCACGCGCAGGCAGATGGGAGCAGCGCGAGTAGCCTGGATGCCGACCTGGAATTTCTGATGACGGCGGTACATAAAATTGAGCGCATCCGTGAAGATCTGGGCAATGTTGGTCCGGTAATTGCGGCACAGGTGGAAGAGGCAATGCTTGGTCGCCGCCGCGTGCTGGATACGGAGCAGGCTGAGAAGAGCGCGCCATCGCGGCGTCTACAATCGTTCGCCCGCAAGCAACGCGAGAAACTGGAAGAACGTATCCGCCATCTCTATGAGCAGTTGCAGGAGGGCAGGATCGAGCTTGGCTTGACTCCTGAGAACATTCAAGCGGTGGTGGAGACGGCGCTGGAACTGGCCGAACAGCCCCCATTGCAGCGCCGCATGTTGCACGATCCCCATGGCTCCTCTGCGTCCATCGAGGTCTTTGATGTGCCGGAATTGAGTGGAAGCTGGGCCGTGTGTACGGACGGTTTAGAGCATCCTCATACCCACCAGAAACGCCCGATTGTGTTTGATCATACGCTGGCACAGGGACGCGACGACGTAGTCCTGGCCCACTTCAATCATCGCCTGGTCGCCATGTCGCTACGCCTGCTACGCGCGGAGATCTGGTCGGGCCATGATCGCAAGCTGTATCGCGTGGCGGCGCGTACCGTGCCCAGCCATAGCATGGATACCCCCGCCGTGATTGCCTACGCTCGTCTGCTTATTCTCGGAGGGGATAATCAACGCCTGCACGAAGAGCTGGTCGCGGCGGGTGGCTATCTGCGCGAGGGACGCTTCGTGCGCATGAACGAGGGCCAGTTGAAGGATGCTCTGGCGGCAGCTCAGCAGCGCGAGGTCTCCGAGACGATGAAAAAGCAACTGGCCGAGCATTGGCCGAAGCATCGAGACGCGCTGATCCAGGCGTTGGAGGGCCGCATGCGCGAGCGCTCCACCAGTTTGCAGAGAGCGCTGGCGGATCGTGCGGCGAAAGAGCAGCGCGATATCCGCACGATCCTGACCGAGCTACAGGAGAATATCCGCAAGGAGATCCAGCGTCCAGAGGTGGTACAGTTGCAGTTTACGGGTTTCTCACAGGATGAGCGCCTGCAATACGAGCGCGACCTGGATGCTCTGGAACTGCGCGCGCAGCAGATTGACGAGGAAATTCAACAGGAGGTGACGCGCATCCAGCAGCGCTTCGCCAATCCGCAACCCCGACTCTTCCCGGTTGCCGTGACCTACCTGGTCCCTGAGCGCCTTGCTCGCTAACAACTCCCCCGACCACAGTGAAAGGATGAGAGAGACGGATGTCAACTGATCGGATTGTTGCACGAAAGCACGCGGAATGGCTCGCGTTGATCGAGATTTCAGGTCCCTTTCTGAGCATGCCGGTGCTGCTTGAGAGCTTTCCTCAGGGCCTGGATCTGGACGAGGATGAGAGCGAGGTACGCCACCGGGTGCGCCTCGCCTATGAGGAGTGGGCGGACAATCAGGAAGGCAATCGACCAGAAGCGGCTATTCATACGCAGTGGCTGCGCTTCGTGCTCCAGGAGGTGCTGGCTATGCGCCCCGACGTGATCCTGGAGGGCCAGCATCTCCCGCCAGATCTGCGCTACGAGGCCAAAGAACACGGTGAAACGCTGCGCCCGTTGGTGGTGATCCGTTCGCCCTATGATCCGCAGCCGCGCCTGCTCATCCAGCTCTATCCGCACCGGCAAGATCTGTCGAAGGTGCTGCCCGACAAGCATTGGAAAGCCTCACCCGCCACGCGCATGATGGAACTGCTGCGCAATAGCGGCGTGCGCCTGGGACTGGTCAGCAACGGTCGCCAGTGGATGCTCATTGATGCGCCCGCCAACGAGACCACCGGCTACTACACCTGGGACGCCTCGCTGTGGGCCGACGAGCCGCTCACGCTGCAAGCCTTTCGCAGCCTGCTCGGCATGGAACGCTTCTTCAACGTGCCCGAAGACGAGAAGCTGGAGGCGCTCCTGACGAAGAGCGCGCTCAAGCAGCAAGAAGTAACCGATCAGCTCGGCAACCAGGTGCGACGCGCCGTCGAGACGCTAGTGCAGACGTTGGATCGCCTGGACAAAGAGAAACAGCGCACGCTGCTAGCTGGCATCGACGAGAAAGAGCTGTACGAGGCGGCCCTGACGGTGATGATGCGCCTCGTCTTCCTGCTCTCAGCCGAGGAGCGCGATATGTTGCTGCTCGGCGATGCGTTCTACGATCAATACTACGCCGTCTCCACCCTGCATAAGCAACTGCGCGAGCAGGCTGATCAGCAGGGCGAGGATGTGATGGGGCTGCGCTGTGACGCCTGGAGCCGCCTGCTCGCCATCTTCCGCGTCGTCTATGGTGGCGTTGAGCATGTCGATCTGCGCCTGCCCGCCTACGGTGGACGCCTCTTCGATCCCGACCGTTTCCCTTTTCTGGAGGGTCGCCCGGCAGGCACCTCCTGGCGCGATACGCCCGCCGAACCTCTGCGCATCGACAACCGCACGGTCCTGCACCTGCTCAGCTCCTTGCAATACCTGCAAATTCACGTTGGTGGCAGTGTTGAGCCACGCCGCCTCTCCTTCCGTGGCCTGGATATCGAACAAATTGGACACGTCTATGAGGGCCTGCTTGACCATACAGCCAGACGCGCCGACACGGCTATTCTGGGTCTGGTCGGCACCAGCGATAGCGAGCCAGAGGCCACGTTGCAGGAGCTTGAGCAACAGGCCAGCAAGGGTGAGGCGGAGTTGTTGAAGTTCTTGGAGGAGCGCACTGGGCGCAAAGCGGCCAGTTTGCAGAAGAGTCTGGCACAGACGTTGCAGAAGCAAGAGCAGCGCAGCCGCTTGATGGGCGCGTGTGATAACCAGCAGAGCCTTTTTGAGCGTATCCTACCCTTTGCTGGCCTGCTACGCAAAGATACCTTTGGCAACTTCCTGCTGGTGACGCCTGGCTCGGTCTATGTGACGAAGGGCAGCGACCGACGCTCAACGGGTACGCACTACACGCCGCGCAGCCTGACCGAGCCAATTGTGCTGCACGCGCTGGACCCGCTGGTCTACGTTGGACCTGCCGAGGGCTGGGCGCAAGAGCAATGGCAACTGCGCTCCGCTGCTGAGATCCTCGATCTGAAGATCTGTGATATGGCGATGGGATCGGGCGCGTTCCTGGTGCAGTCCTGCCGCTACCTGTCGGAGAAGCTGGTGCAGGCGTGGGAGGATGCCGAACGCGCACTCAACGCGGAACGCGAGCAGAACGACTACGCGCCCCGACCGCAGATCACTCCCACCGGACAACCCTCGCGGGGCCGACCATCGGAGGAACTGCTGCCCTTCGATACGGAAGAGCGGCTAGCCCTGGCGCGTCGGCTGATCAGTGAGCGCTGCCTCTACGGCGTGGACAAAAACCCCATGGCGGTCGAGATGGCGAAGCTCTCGCTGTGGCTGATCACGCTGGCGAAGCAGAAGCCCTTCACTTTTCTGGATCACAACCTGCGCAGTGGCGACTCGCTGCTGGGAGCCGACGAGCGCCAGTTGCATAACGGCTCGCTGGAGGCAAAGTCTGGCACGATCACGCAGATGTCGCAGATCCGCTACGCCATGGACTACGTGCTACCCACGGTGATTAAGAAGCGCCGCCAGATTGCCACGCTGGCCGATTTCGATATCACGGTGATCCAGGAGAAGGAACGCTTGCTCAAAGAGGCGGAGCAGGCGTTGGAGATCACGCGCTTGGGCGCTGATCTGCTGATCGGTATTGCCCTGAGCGAGCCGAAGCGGCGCGATAATTTGCAGGATACGCTGGGTATGGACTATATGGTGCTGGCGAAGGCGTATGATGAGGCATTGCAGCAGCGGCAGACGGAGGAGGGTTGGGCGGCGAAAAATGCGGCGTTTGTAAAGATGCGCGCCGAGGTGGATGAGCTACTCAAGGGCAGGCGTCCGTTCCACTGGCCGCTGGAGTTCCCGGAGGTGTTTGTGGGCAAGGGGGATGATGCGGGCTTTGCGGCAATCGTGGGAAATCCACCGTTTCAGGGTGGTCAGAAGATTACAGGCGTGCTAGGCACGGATTATCGAGATTATTTAGTAGAGCATCTGGCACATGGCACACGTGGTAGTGCTGATTTGTGCGCATATTTCTTCTTGCGTGCGGCTGGGATGGTGAGATCTGAGGGGATGAGCGCTCTGCTGGCAACGAATACGATTGCTCAGGGGGATACGCGTGAGGTTGGACTTGATCAGATTACCGCTTCTGGTTGGAGCATTCCACGAGCAATACCAAGTCGTAAATGGCCGGGAGAAGCGGGCTTAGAGGTAGCACATATCTGGCTTCGCAATGGAGCATGGGAAAACACTTATATACTTAATGACACAGTGGTTAAGAGCATTACATCTTTTCTAACCTCTCCTGGAAAAGCGCAAGGTATGCCGTATACGCTTAATGAGAACTCAGAGAAATCATTTCAGGGTCCTATTGTCCTTGGTAAAGGATTTATTCTGGAACCAGATAAAGCACAAGATCTCATTACCAAAGATTCACGTAACAAAGATGTGCTCTTTCCATATCTCAATGGTGAAGATTTAAACTCTCGCCCAGATCAATCTCCTAGCCGTTGGGTAATCAATTTTCATGATTGGCCTCTTGAAAATGCGCAGACTTACACAGATTGTATGAGAATTGTAAGGGAGAAAGTCAAGCCAGAAAGGGATCGCCTTGCCACCCAAAAAGACGTATCTGCAAGGAATAGTGCGCTTTTCTGGTGGCAATTTCGTAGAAAAGGGCAAGCTCTTTACTCCACAATTACGGATATGAAGCGGGTGTTAGTCATAGCCAGAGTGTCAAAATACATGGCTTGTGCATGGGAACCGACAGGAATTGTATACTCAGAAGCAACATGTGTGATTGCTACTGAATCAAATGCGGACTTTGCACTTATACAGTGCACCTTTCATGAGGCTTGGGCAAGAGCTAACGGTTCAAGTTTAAGAAACGATCAACGATACACTCCATCTGATTGCTTTGAAACCTTCCCTTTTCCTCCTAATATAGATAATCTTGAAGGCATTGGCGAACGCTACTACACCCATCGCCAATCCATCATGCTCACCCGCCAGGAGGGACTCACCAAAACCTACAACCGCTTCCACAATCCCCAGGAGCACTCTCACGACATCGTCCACCTGCGCGATCTGCACACAGAGATGGACGAAGCAGTAGCCCGCGCCTATGGCTGGGACGATCTCAAGCTAGAGCATGGCTTCCACGAGACCAAACAGGGGTTGCGCTACACGATCAGCGAGGCGGCGCGGCGCGAAGTGCTGGATCGGCTGCTGTTGCTCAATCACCAGCGACACGAGGAGGAGGTGCGGGCCGGGCTGTTTGATAAAAAGGGCACAAAGGGCAAAGGCAAGAAAACTTCAAAGGATAGCCATGTAGAGCCACCAACCAGAGGTCCTGAAGGCGACATAATCGCTTACCAGGAGAACTTGTTTTAGTTGCTCTATTCGTTTATATAAGTGTATGGGTAGTTACTAAGTAGATAAGGAGTTACAGGTGATACAAACACTTAATCAAACGGTCGAATCGTTGGTCATGGATATTCAAGAAGGCAAACTCTTGTTGCCCGAGATGCAACGCAGATATGTATGGAAATCAGTGCAGGTTCGTGACCTGTTTGACTCGCTCTATCACCAGTATCCAAGTGGTCAATTGCTGGTATGGGAAACGAACGAATTACCTTCAGGCACCCGTCAAACCAGTCTGCAAGGGGTGCAAGCGATCCATCATAGTCCACGTCTGCTGCTTGATGGCCAGCAACGCCTGACATCGTTAGCCGCTATTATGCTTGGCAAATCTTTTGCAGATCACAATGGGGCGAAATCAATCGACATTGTCTTCAACATCTTTACCGAGAAATTTGAGGTTGCAGGCATCCGGCATACCATCCAGAACAATTGGATATCATTAACCAGATTCTTTAAAGAAGGGGCAACGTCAGTACTGCTAGAGCTTGGCCTGGACTTTAAAACACCAGAAACCAAAGTTGTCCTCGAACGCTTAAATCGCCTCGATAACATCAAGAAGTATCCATATTATATCAATGTGCTTGTCCATCTCAGCTACGCGGAAGTAACGCATATCTTCGTGCGTACCAATTCTGGCGGCACAAAACTTGGCAATGCTGACCTCGCTCTTGCGCAAGTATCTAGCTCATGGCATGGAGTAACAAATAAGTTTGAGGAGTATCAAAACGAGTTCAAAACACGCAGTTGGGGTCTGGAACTTGACCATGGCCTGCTACTACGCGCCATCGTGGTATTATTAACCGGGCAGAGCCACTTCTCGCGGGTTTTTCGTAGCAATCAACCAGCAGTAAAAGTTGAGGATATCGAAGTAGCCTGGGAACGAGCAAAAAAAGCGTTAGATCGTGTGGTCTCTTTCCTGGTGAACAATTGCTTGATTGATCACCTCGAAATGCTGCCCACCCACAATATTTTAATGCCCCTCGTGGCTTTTTTCGACCGTTATGGGGATCATATGACCGCCATACAAGCAAGGGATTTGCAGCGCTGGGTCTACATGGCGCTGATCTGGACCCGCTATAGTTCTTCATCCGAAACGGCGATGGACCAGGATATAGCCGCATTATCAAACGAGCAGCCTGTGCAAGCCATGATTCAGAACATCGAAAACGCAGTTGGTCATCGTCGTTCGATTACAGAACAAGAGCTGCAAGATCAACGCAAAAATTCCCCTTACATGCTCATGGCCTATGTACTGGCGCGTCAAGCCAAAGCGCAAGACTGGTTTAATGGTCTGGTCATTGGCAATGCTCCACAGGATTACTATTTGCACCACATTTTCCCTAAATCGCTGCTCGGTCAACACTATGATCTGCGTAAGGATAGTAAAATCACCGACCAGGTTGCTAACCTGGTATTCCTCACCGATCCACTGAGCCGAAGTGCCGCTAATCGTCCTCCCGCTGGCTATCTACCTTTGATCGATCAGCAACGCCTCAATGAGCAATATATCCCCCTGCAAACCAACCTCTGGGAGATTGATCAGTTCGAAGACTTTGTGCGCCACCGCAGAGAGATGCTTGCCAGTGCCATCAATCAGTTCCTCTCATCCCTCACCGAAGACAAACAGGTATGGGCTACTGCTCCTGCCGGTATATTAGAGAAGCGCATAAGTGCACTAGAAATACAATTGCGCAAAATAGTGGCGCAGCGTTTAACAGAAGCGCGAGGTGACAGTGCATGGGACAATCTGGTTTCGCCCGGTATCCGAAAAAGTGTCGCCTCACATATCGCCAAACAAGAAACAAGTCAACCATTTACCAAGGGCCACCACGAATCCTTACAAGCGAAGCTAGGGTTTTGCCTGTACAGCAATCTCTTCAGTATTATCAGCGATAACATGACATTGTTTGAGGATATATTTGGCACAGGGCCAAACCTTGATACCCATCAAAAGTTTGTTATAACTGCCCGTAACAAGTTTGCACACAGAAATCAAACCGCCGATGTTGATCTCGCTGCCGCAGAGGCCAGCCTATTATGGTTCGAGCAGTGCCTAAATCATGTTGACATTGAGGATGAGGCAGACGAAACAGTGGCAGTTGTATAGCTCAATGGCGCTAAAAGCACAAGTGTATGCAACTATTCAGGTGGAATAGATGGGGTAGGGGCGTCACCTCGCGCTGTCTTTTACCCACAATTTTCTATTCGAGTGAGAGTTGAGAGGCTAGGTGAACCCCTTCGATGAGAGTTTGGATGTATAACCATCCTTTCCAAAGGGTTTTCCAACCTGGCTCTCCATCTCCCTTGCGTCCCAAATACCCACCCGCCTGAGCGATGCGGTGCCAGCATCGTTGCGTGGTCAACCGTTGAGCAGAAACGTGGGCCAGATGCGCCACGACTTTGACCACATCCGCTGGCAGGACTTCCTGGGCAGGCCGCTCGGGCTCCTGGCGGGCCACGTCTCGTAATTGTAAGAGGCGCACGGCTAAGGGAGCCAGAAACCCCAACAAGGTGCGCAATCCCTCATAGGTTTGCACCTGACGTGCCTCAATCTGACAGCCCGTTTTGAGACATTGGTGATAATCCTCCACGATCCAGCGCATGCGATACCATTCGACCCGCTCCCAGGCGTCCTCTTCGTTCTGGACTGCCACCGAGGTTACCAGCAGCCATTCGAGCGCCTCTTGCCCTTCTGGTGGGTTGGCTTCCCAGGTTCTGACCACGGTGACCACCAGTGGCACCTCTCCTTTGCCTGCTGGCCCATCGGGAGGCCAGAGCCGGAGCGTTCCCCAACTGATGCTCAGGTGGGCTGCTCGTTGCTTGCGCTTGTGATTGCCATCCAACTGGATCGTGTCTTGCCCCATCGATGGCCAACTTCTCACCTCCTCGAAGAGATGCTGGGTGGGCTCTTGTCCGGCTGGTCGCTTCTTTCCATGACGAAGCGCTCCGGGGGAAAGCGGGGTCTCGGCTTGATCCACCCGCAGATCCACTCTCCGATCATGCTGCACGCGCACCTCAAAGCCACCGTTCTGCTTGAGACACGCTCGCAAAAACGCAAAGATATCACTGCCTCGGTCCCCCACATGAATATATTCACATCCTGTTGGTGCCTCCCCGATCTGCTGTGCTTGTCGTTGCCAGACCTCCGCTTCTTTCTGTTTGCGCTTGCCTCGCTGGTGACTCGTTTCTCCGGCTGGAGCGGGCTGTCGCAAAAACGCTTCCTGGGTGGCTATGCCCAGCACTTGCCTATTGCTCGGGTCCACCGCCAGCACCGTTTGCAGCAGGTAGCCCTGATGGCTCCCATTGCCGATGGGGCCCAATCCACTCGTTTTGGGATGGTGCGCATAATCCACTTCCGTCATATCTTGGATCAGCAAGACCCGCTTGCGTTGCTGCATCCGCTCTTTCGTCTGCTGCTCATGTGGCTCCATCAGTTGTTCATAGCTCGTCTTCGCACTCTCCAAGAAGCGGTACCCTGCTTTCGTCGCTGCTTGCCCTCCCAATTGTTTGGGCAATGAACCCATCGGATCTCGTGCCAGTGCACTTGCCATCTTCACGGCTCGTTGCGTTCGCCGTTCATCTTCCAGCCGCACCGATCCATACGTCATCACTGCCCATTCCGTTGCACTTTCCCTTCCACTCCATTCCATCTTTTCTCGCCTTTCCTCTTTCTTTCTCTTCTTTCCCTCCTCTCATTCTACCATTCTTTGTACTTGAACGTTGTGGGTAAAAGACAGACCTCGCGTGCGCCCCGGGGCGGTCGCACAATACCGTTCAGAGAAGGAGAAATAGAAACAAACGCAGCCATGGTCACTGCGGAGAGAGATGCAGGACAGACACGGGGAAGCGGACGCGATAAATCGGGTCCGTACCGTTCACAGGCGATAAATCGCGTGCGAGCGGTCGCCTGGTGAGCCAATGGACAGCCAGATGAGGTTTTCTCAAGGGCGTTGTGTCGCCGCAACGTGCCCCCAGAAGAGGCCAGAGGCGGCCTGCAATTCATTGCCGGAAAACGGTACGGACCCGATTTATCGCGTCCGCCGCTCCTCTGCTGTGACGCTCGCTCTGCCGTGTCATGCTCGCTATTTGAATGGTATTGGGCGGTCGCAAGGACACGCCCCTACCCCATTTCCCCCGAATGGACGAAGAGCCCATTTTTTTGATACGCTATCGAGGAAATTCGTCTTATGTAGAGCAAGCATATAGAGTTGTGCGCGTATACCTATGCTCTTATCGTAGGTGGGAACGGCCAGCACGATCAGCAACGCGCTGCGCCATGGTTTGAAAGGGAAGGAACTTTTTCTTATGACGAAAGTCCAATGGCAAACCTTAATGAAACCGGCATTTTTGGACGATATTGGGAAATTGCCAGCGAAGGAAATGCAGCAGGTGATGGAAAAAGTCACGCTGCTGACGCAAGATCCCCTCCCCGATGGCAAAGCGAAAAAGCAGCTTACCCACCATCCGGGCAAACCATATCGCCTGCGCTCAGGAGACTATCGCATCTTTTACAACTTCAATCAGCAATATATTTCACTCTTTCGCCTGGAGCGACGCAACGAGACTACCTACAAAGACGCGATCATGACCGAGGATGTGCCCGCGAGCGACGTGCTGAGCGACTTCGATGCCCCTCTGTCCGACGCCGAGCCAGCGCAGGCCACGAAATCCTACTGGGAACATACATCCAACCACCCTCTACCGGAGCCAATTACCATTGGGTTGCTCAATAAGCTGCAAATTCCTGAGGCATACCACGCTCGCCTGCTACGCATCACGAACCAGGACGATTTACTGAGTTGCCCCGGCGTGAATGACGAGACGCTCTTGAAAATCGATCAGTATATGTTTGAACAACCATTGCTAGAGGTGATGCAACAGCCCGACCTCGTCCTCGACGAGATCGATGATTTATTGCGCTACAAAGAGGGCGAACTGCTGACTTTTCTGCTCAAACTTTCGCCCGAGCAGGAAAAATACGCCACCTGGTCGCTCAAAACGAATGGTCCCATGCTGGTCAAAGGCGGTCCCGGCACCGGCAAGAGTACCGTCGCGCTCTATCGCATTCGTTCGCTGCTCGACCAGTTGCTCAAAGCGGGCAAGAAGCCGCGCATCCTCTTCACCACCTACACCAACGCGCTCGTCAAATCATCCGAGCAACTACTGCAACAACTCCTTGGCGACAACGCACAATACGTCCAGGTACAGACCGCTGATAAGCTGGCCTACGAGATTTTGCAGCAGTGTAAGCAGGTCAAAGAGATCATCAGCCCGGAGCAACTGCACAACCTGCTCTTTGTGGTGACAGCCGCTCCGCCGCTGGAGGGGAATGCATTGCAGCAAGAGGCGCAGCGGCAGATGCTAGAGCGCACGGGCGATAGCTATTTGCTACAAGAGTTCACCTCGGTGATCGTTGCACGCCAGATCGAGAGCCTGCAAGATTATCTGACTACTCAGCGTACGGGTCGCAAAGTTCGCCTCAATGCCACGCAGCGCCGACTGGTATGGCGCATCTACGAACGCTGGCGCGAACACCTCCAGGCCAGCGGCAAAGAGACATGGGAGCAGCGCCGCGCGCGGGCTGCAGCGCTCGTCGAGCAGTGCAATCTCTATCAGCGCTACGATGCCGTCATCATCGACGAAGCGCAGGACCTCAATCCCAGCATGCTGCGTCTGCTCATCAAGCTCTGCAAAGCCCCCAATCGTCTCTTTATCACCGCCGACGCCAACCAATCTATTTACGGCAGCGGCTTCACCTGGACCGATGTGCACCAGGACCTGAAATTCCAGGGTCGCACCAGCATCCTGCGCGCCAACTACCGTTCAACCTACGAGATCGGCGAGGCGGCGCAAGCGTATCTTGCTTCCTCTTCCGGCGTACTGGACGATGAGGCCGTCGAGCGCCACTATGTCAACACTGGCCCCGTACCCGACGTACGAGCGGTGCTCAACAGTGAGCACGAGGCACAATTGCTTGCCAGCTTCTTCAAAAAAGCCAGCCGTAATCTGCGCCTCACGCTCGGCTCCTGTGCGCTACTCTGTCCCAGTGAGCGGGCAGGGAGAAGCATTGCCATTGCATTGAGTGGCATGGATATCGAAGCCACATTTATGAGCGGGCAGGATCTCAATCTAGCACGTCCAGGCGTAAAGGTGCTGACGCTCAATGCTGCCAAAGGGTTAGAATTTCCTATCGTCGCCCTGGCTGGTTTCGTCGCGAGTTCCTACCCGTTTATGGCACGGGATGCCTCGCCTGACGAACGCGACGAGGTACTTGCCCGTGAGCGCCGCACGATGTTTGTTGGGATGACGCGTGCCATGCGCGCGTTGCTTGTTGTGCTGCCAGCCGACAGCAAAACGCCTTTGTTGCAGGGATTTGACCCGAGTTACTGGAATATGGGATAGGGAGAAGTATAATTATGCAAACCATGCGCCTACCGCGTCGTCTGGACGAAATCGACCTGGACGAGCTTCATCGACGCTTACTGGCTGGTGAACTGCGTCTGGATTGGAGCGACGTTGAGCCAGGAATATCTCCAGCATTCCTGGAGCGTCTCTTTGCTGGCATGAATCAGGCCGATGCGATTGATGATATCGGAGGCGATACCGTCCCCGAACGCCTCATGCCAGAGATCCAGGCCGCATTTGCGTCCGTCGAGGCACGAGCAAAGCGTGAAGCCGCGCGCAATGATACTCACAGCAAGCATGAACAGATTGCCCCGGCTCTGTGGTTGCCAGAAAACACACACGACACCCACCCTCCCACAGTATTCGAGGAGCGTGTTGAGGACAAGCCCGAGTCTGTGCCTGACGTCCCTCAAGCAGTCGATGCATCCCAGAGCCAGCCAGCACATCCACTCCTCGCAGCACCCTCACCAGCAGGCATGCGCGAAGAGCTAGAAGCGATGGTTCTGCGTGACCTGCTGGGGCCTGCGGGTGGCGAGGATGAAGAGGTGGATGAGGATCGTGTGCGTGATCGCTATCTGGTCGGCATGCTGGCACCCGGTAAGACGCAGACCGTGCCCGAAGAACATGATCCGTTGGCAGATGCCGAAACTGGCGGACCAGACGAGGGAGCCGAAGACGAGGATACGGCGCAGAAGGCCAGCTTCAATCCCGCTTCGCTCGGCCTGAGTTTCAGCGTCGATGCGCAGACGACAGAGCTGCTCGTCAGTGCCCACTGGGGCCAGTATCGTCGCACAGAGAGCGCAAGCATCAAAACAGTCCATGGCAGACCAAAACAGATCTGGAAACGCACAGTACGCGGCGGTGATGGTCATCTCATCCAGCTCAAAGAAGGACCCATCCCGTTCTGGCAACCCGCAGAAGACGAGCAACCCGATGTCTTCGTACGTGGCCTCGTCCGCCGCTCTGGCGAGACCTGGATGGTCTCGCTCTTCCTGGTCAACGGGCAGAAAGAGCCGAAGCGTCTGCGCGATGAGGCATGGCTCTTCCAGCCCGCACTGATCGTTGAAGCTCCTGGCGGCGCACCGATCTTCCAACAGCGTCCCTCCGAGCGCCTGCATCGCATGACCGACGAAGAAAAGGCCATGGCGATGCTCTATCGTCATCACGTCAGCTTCGCGATGGGCCATGGCGTCAGTGTCCACGCCGAAACGCTACCCGACGATCCCACCAGTGCCGTCCGGCTCTCGACACGCGTTGCTCCCACCTACGACGTGCCACTGACCGAAGCACCCACCAGCATTGAACTTCCCAGCATGGACGGGCTGATACTGGACATGAAACTGCTTGCCGAAAGCACAGCAACGGATCTCGTGGCAGCGTTGCGACCGCTCATCATCGCCTATGATGGCTGGATCGACGAGCAAGCACAATGCCTGCCAGATGCGAGCACGCCTCCCACCTCCGATCTGGCAGAATATAGGATTGTGGCGAGCAAGGCTCTCGTCCAATGTCGTCGGACGCTGGAGCGCATTCGTAGCGGTATCACCATGCTGGCGAACAGCGACGAGGCCCGTCGTGCCTTCGCCTTTATGAATCGGGCCATGTGGCAGCAACGTTTGCACACCATCTATGCAGAAGAGCAGCGGAGAAATAACGCCATCACGCTGGAAGAACTGGATCAGCCACGCAACCGCAGCTGGCGTCCCTTCCAGCTCGCCTTTATCCTGCTCAACCTGCCCGCACTGACGGATCTACAGCATCCCGAACGGAGCACGGATGCCAGCGCCCTCGCCGATCTGCTCTGGTTCCCCACGGGCGGCGGCAAGACCGAAGCCTACCTTGGCCTCACCGCCTATACACTCGCCATCCGCCGCCTGCAAGGGACGGTAGCGGGACGTTCGGGTCTGGATGGTGTCGCCGTGATCATGCGCTATACCCTGCGCCTGCTCACGCTCCAGCAGTTCCAGCGTGCATCGTCGCTTATCTGTGCCTGCGAAGTGATCCGGCGCAAAGAGAGCACAACGTGGGGACAGACCCCTTTTCGCCTGGGCCTCTGGGTCGGACAGCGCTCAACCCCCAATACCACCGACGACAGCGCGGAAGCCAATCGACAGGAACATGGTGTACGTGGCAGTCTCTTCGGCGGCATCGGCAGTCCGCGCCAGTTGACGAACTGCCCCTGGTGCGGCTCGGCCATCGAAGGGGGCAAAAACATCGAAGTCGAAACGTATGGACGCGGCAAGGGGCGCACCTTCATCTATTGCAGCGATGCCTACGGACAATGTCCCTTCAGCAAAAGACAGTCCTACCGCGAAGGGCTTCCCGTCGTCGTCGTTGACGAAGAGATTTATCGCCTGCTTCCCTCCTTACTGATCGCCACCGTCGATAAATTCGCGCAACTGCCCTGGAAGGGTGAGACACAGATGCTCTTCGGACAGGTCGATAAATATTGCAGTCGTCACGGCTTCCGATCCGCTGATCTGGAAGATAGCGATACCCACAAAAAACAAGGCAACCTGGAGGCGGCGCATTCCATAGAGCACGCTCCCCTGCGCCCACCAGATCTGATCATCCAGGACGAGCTCCATCTCATCTCAGGCCCCCTTGGCTCATTGGTTGGACTCTACGAAACGGCGATTGATCATCTGGCGACCTGGGAGGTCAAAGGCAAACAGGTGCGCCCCAAAGTCATCGCTGCCACCGCGACCATTCGACGGGCTGAACATCAGATCAAGGCGCTTTTCCTGCGCGACGTCAGCGTCTTCCCTCCACAGGGACTCGATGTCGAGGACAACTTCTTCTCGCGACAGCGTCAGCCGAGTGAGCAAACGCCGGGCAGGCGCTATCTCGGCATCTGTGCCAATGGTCGTCGCCTCAAAGCCGCGCTCATTCGCATCTATGTGGCCTATCTCTCCGCGACCCAGGTGCTCTACGACAAATATGGCGCGGCAGCCGATCCCTGGATGACGCTGGTGGGCTACTTCAACTCGATGAGCGAGCTGGGAGGAATGCGCCGCCTGATCGATGACGATGTCAGTTCGCGCCTCTGGAAAATGGATCGGCGTGGTCTGGCGAAAAGGCGCAAACCCGTCGTCGAGGAACTTACCTCGCGCAAAAGCTCCAGCGCCATTCCTGAAGTTTTGAGTAAGCTTGAGCAGACCTTTGCCACAGAAAAACCACGTCCGCTCGATGTCCTGCTAGCCACGAATATGATCTCCGTGGGTGTCGATGTCAAACGTCTGGGCCTGATGGTCGTCACGGGACAACCCAAAACCACTGCCGAATATATCCAGGCCACCAGCCGGGTTGGGCGTGCGCATCCCGGCCTCGTCTGCGTCGTCTACAACTGGTCGCGCCCACGTGATCTCTCGCATTATGAGCAATTCGAGCACTACCACGCCACCTTCTATCAACAGGTCGAGGCGCTCTCCGTGACGCCCTTCGCGCCGCGTGCCCTGGATCGAGGACTGGCAGCGCTGCTCACCAGCTACGTACGTCTGACTGGGACCGAGTTGAGTCCCAACGCACAGGCCGGTGAGGCGGCTGTCCCCTCCGCCGACAACTCCTTCGCTGCCGCCATTGAGGACATTGGTCGCCGCGCAAGCGAAGTGACCGATAATTATGAGGCTGAAGAACGGATACGAGCTGACCTGGCAAAGCTGCGTGACTACTGGCTCATGAAAGCCAGCACGACACCCAAACTGGGTTACAAACAACTGAACGATGGCCGCACACTTGGACTGCTCCAGGAGCCAGAACGTGGCAACTGGCAGCCATTCACCTGCCTGAACTCGTTGCGCGATGTTGAGCCAACCGTCTACCTTGTCCTCGACGAACGCAGCCTGGGCGATAATGATCTCGCAGCGACAGTACAAACAGAAACAGCAGAGGAGGCAGGATTATGAAAGCCACGCGAAAACACCAGGTTGGCGAGGTTCGTCCCAGTCAGTTGCTGCTCAACTATGGAGTCGGAGCCATCATCGATCTGCCCCATATCTCAACGCTCGTGATGGGTCTGGACGACTGGGACACGACCAGTTCCCAGGAGATCACCGAAGAGCGCTTGCTCCAGGCCGTCCAATCAGTGCTTGGTCCACAGGTAGAACGGCTGCTCTCGCCGCCCGAACCACCAACAACGACGCACAATCCCTTGGATAGCAGCACACGCATCGGTGTGCCGGTCGCCACGTTCCCACGCTGGATGGTCTGCCCGAAATGCCGTTTACTCGCTCCGGTCGATTCCGGCTTCTTTGAGCTGAAGCCCAATCCCTATCAGCCGGATCGTACGCGCTATGTCCATCAGAACTGTAGCGGCCAACCAACGGTGCTTCCATCGCGCTTTATGATTGCCTGCGAGGCCGGGCATCTCGACGACTTCCCATGGGTGCATTTTGTGCATGGAGATATTCCCTGCAATGCGATCTTACATATGAACGAAGTCGGCGTCTCTGGCGAACCATCCGATATCTACATCAAGTGCGAGATCTGTGGAAAACAGAAAGCCATGTCACTCGCCTTTAGCGGTGAGGAAGAACAAGCCTATCATGCCTCCTGTCGTGGTCGCCGTCCCCACCTGCGCGACTTTGAAAAGAAGCCCTGCCCATACCAGGCACGCACGATGCTGCTGGCCGCCTCGAACTCCTGGTTCCCATTGGTCTTCTCGTTGCTCTCATTGCCCAGCAGCCCTGATACGCTTGGTCAGCTCGTCGAAGCAAAATGGTCTATCCTGGAAGGTGCAGAAAGCGTGCAGGACATTGCCGCATTTCGGCGTATTCGCCTGCTGGAGCATTTCACTGTCTATAGCGATGAAGAGATCTGGCAGAAAGTCGAGCACAAAAAGCACACGGGGAAAACGGAAGAGGCGACGAGGCCCGCCGACTTAAAAGCGCCAGAATGGCAGGTGCTGAGCCATCCCACGACGGCTCCCAGTTCGGATGATTTCGAGGTGACGGCGGTCAGCGCCCCCGATGGCTACAGTGACTTCTTCCAGCAGGTCGTTCTCGTCGAGCGCCTGCGTGAAGTGCGAGCGCTCACCGGCTTCACGCGCATCGAATCGCTCAGCGATTACACCGAAGAGGAGGAGCTGCCTGCTGATCACATCATGAAACTGGCCCGCCATGCCCCACACTGGGTTCCGGCGGCAGAGGTACGTGGAGAAGGCATCTTCCTCCAATTCCGCGAGGACGCCATACAGAGCTGGCTACAGCGTCTACCCGTAAGCCAGCGCCAGGAGACCTTCTACGAAGCGCACAAGCAATGGCGCAGAACACGGCAAATTCCTGACCCTGAAGCCAATTATCCTGGTATTCGCTACATCCTGCTCCACACCTTCGCTCATGCCTTGATGCGCCAGCTTACCCTGGAATGTGGCTATGCCGGAGCCAGCATTCGCGAGCGTATCTATGCTCAATCGCCAGAGCATGCAGATGGACCGATGGCTGGTATTTTGCTCTACACCGCCGCATCTGATAGCGAAGGCACGCTTGGTGGACTCGTCAGCCTGGGCAAACCCGAGACACTCGGCTGGCACATCGACGGCGCGCTCGCCGAAATGAAGCACTGCGCCTCTGATCCCCTCTGCGCCGAGCACGATAGCCGCGAAGATCGCACGCTTCACGAAGCTGCATGTCACGCCTGCATGTTCATCCCCGAAACGTCCTGCGAACGCGGCAACAAATATCTGGATCGTTCTCTCCTGGTTCCCACTGTCAAACGCGATGACCTGGCGTTTTTTCCTGATAAGCCTTGATGCACAACTGTAAGGAGCCAATTTATCGCCCGCGATATACCTTTAACGCATATATCTATAATGTCTTATCTCTTTACCGAAAACTATAGCAAGGAGATGTAATGGCAATCACATTACATGACGTAGCGCAGGCTTACCTCGCAAACGAGGAATTTCAAAGCACAAGGCGGCGACTGGTAGAGTCGCGCAACGAGAGCATCCCACGCTTACAGGCTGTCATACACCGCTTCATTCAGCATGAGACAAACCTGCAAACCTTCCGTACAGAACTCGATAGAACACTGCATGCAGCCGAAAATTGGGGCGCTACCGGACCTGGCTTCTTGATGGAGCTGAACAAATATAGGAAATACCATAATGAAACGAGCTCCGCCCCCGAAACAACGTTGCGTGATATGCTCAATGGACTCAGTGCAAATACGATGGGATTACGTATTGAAGCTTTTTATCAATTTCTGCTTGCAGAGCGCGAACGACTGCGGGTAGAGGGAAAATCAAGTAATATGATGGTTGCAGCACGTAACAGTGCATACATTATCTCGCTCTTCACCTTCTGGCTTGATCCAGATGGGGAACCCATTATCTATTATGACACCCTCCGCAAAGGACTCTACCAGCTCATTAAGGCAAAGCTATTACCCATTCCACCACTATTACAGCTGGGAGTCAACGCTATTGAGATACGCTCCAATTCTGATCATCAATCTTGTTTGACACTCATACGGCACATTGAAAGCGAGGAACCAGCATTAAAAACGAGTGCCTATTGGATAGAAAACTTTTGTTTATGGGTCTCATCTAGTCTCCAATTGCTCACCGATCCATCCACGACACTTTTTAAAGAAGTGGATAATACCGATATATTAGCGAAAACTCCCACCGCGAAAGTTACCGTTCAAGAGACCTCTGAAACATATATATTAACCGGACCAGTCGAAAAATCATCAGAAAGCGAGCCAGAAACAACCACCCTCATCGCTCCGGAACCACTCCAACCAGTTCCCGAGCCGCTACTTACTCGCCTGATCCAGGAAGTTCAGCGCCACATGCTCATAGATAAAGACACCATCAGACGTATCTACCACGCACTCCTGGCCGGGCACGTCATTCTCACAGGCCCGCCGGGAACCGGCAAAACCGAATTAGCACGACTCATCCCCGAAATACTATGGCGGAGCGAACTGAAGAGCACAGAAGCAACCACCTCCACAGGCGAAACAGAGGAACCAGAACTGACCACACAAACAGCATATACCACGCGCCTCGTCACCGCTACCGACGAATGGAGCGTACGCACACTCATCAGCGGGATCGCCCCCCAAAGCAAGGATGGCATCGTCTCTTACAAAGTGCAGTATGGGCATCTGACCAGCACCATCCTCAAAAACTGGTCGTTTCAAGGGAGTAGACCAGAGGAGTGGGACACGCTTACGCTTCGTCGCACGACCATCACTGCACAAAGTGGGATCGAGCGTGGCTCATTGCTTCCCTTCCGGGGGCAATGGCTGGTCATCGATGAATTCAACCGTGCGCCCATTGACCTTGCCCTGGGCGACGCCCTCACTGCTCTGGGTGGTAACGATGTATTGCGCGTCTCTATTGAAGGAGGCAGTGCCGAACTACCCATTCCCCAGGATTTCCGCATCATCGGCACACTCAACAGCTTCGACCGCAGCTATCTCAACCAGATCAGCGAGGCCCTCAAACGCCGCTTCTCGTTTATAGAGCTTCTCCCGCCGTCGCGTGCTCAGAGAGAAGCTGAGCAAAGTATGGTCTTATTCAAAGCGCTCAATCGTATCAGCCATCTTAGTGATGCTATCGACGCGTCAGATAACGCTATCTTCTGGGGCGACATTGGCGTTGAACTCACTGAAAACGGACATTATGCAATTAGCTGGTACGAGGAGCAGATTGCGTTTCATACAGCATTCGAGGTCGCGTGGCATCTCTTTGAAGTCATTCGCATCTATCGGCAATTGGGAACCGCCCAGGCAATTACATTACTGCAACGCATGCTGATCACCGGTATCTTGCAGGGATACACAACAGAGACAGATTGGATGGCCAAAGCACTGGATACCGCTCTCTGCGATACCCTTGCCGATCAACTCCAGGTTCTCCTACCTGATGAGATCGATACCCTTCTCCTTTATCTCACCACCGAACGCAGCAATTTTAGCACATCCTATCACGCCTTACTTGCTCGCCTTACCGACAACCAGCACCGTCTGTATGGGCAATTGCTGGCACTCAACAGCGTCCACGTGAAAAATGACCACGATGACAACGCACAACCACTGCTGTCCGATGAACAGGTAGAACACATCGCCAATCTGGAGCAACCAGCGATCCCGGAGTCTCTCTTACGTTCCCTGTTCCACCTTGATATGCCTCTCTACAGGTTGCCGCAGTTTACACGCCGTCTGCGTACCTTTAAAGCCGAGCGCGGACTCTAGGAATGAAAGAAGGGAAGCATGAGCATCGAACCGCGAATGCAGAGAGAAACGCACGCTCAGGCGCAGCTCTGGTCTCAGCACCTGCAACGCCGCATCATGCGCCTGCTCCTGCAACACGACGAACCACTTTTTCGTCGCCAGTTCCGTCACTTCTTTGTCAAAAGTGAACTTCCTGACATACCACTCTTCCAGCAATACGACCGCTATATGCGGCTGCGCATGCTGAGCAGTGAACTGCTTGACGATATCCTGCCGCGCATCCGACGCCAGTTGAGCTTGAAGACCAGCCACGCTCACCTGCGTGAGGAGGCTCCCACGCGTGGAGACATCAACTGGCCGCGTACCACCGAGCGAAGCTGGAACGACACGCCCGGCTTACCTCCGCTGCGCTTTGACACACGCCTGCGTCAGCGCACGCTAGAGACGCCAGAAAATCTGCTCACCGTTGTCATCTTGCTTACCTATCGTCGGGACGTGCAGGCCCTACTCAAAGAGAACCTGGGCGACGAAGATCTCGATATCCATGAGCGCCAGATCCTCTCCAGCTATGACGCTCGTGTAGAGCGAGAACTGGCGGCTTCTTACGCACACACGTTGCTCAAACAGGCCGGACAGACCGATATTGATCTACTGACAGAGCAGGTCGCACGCTACCTGCGTCCTGGTCCCAGCCCTTATCGCGATCTACTCAACTGGTGGCAGCGTTTCAAGCTGTTTCGTACCGGTCGCGCAGATGAGCAACGAGCGCGGACGTTGGCAAGCCGACGTGACGACGAAAAAGCAGATGCCTGGTTCTATGAACTATGGATCGCGCTGGAATGCATTCACCTGTTCGCCAGCGAAGGAGCCGTGCAGACACAGGATATTGAGATTGCCACGGACGCGCTCCAGTGCACATTCAACTGGAAACAACAACGCCTGCGCTTCATTTACAATCGCCAGTTGGATACCTCTACTACCTATGAAACAGATTGGGAACATGGACCCGCAACACGTCCCGACTATACCATAGAGCATGCTCAACCATTGGAGATACGCTCTCAAGGAGAACTCATCTGGCGCGAACCGCCATTTGTGCTGGATGCCAAATACTATCTGAGCGGCACAGATCCATCTCACACCCATGGTCCACTCAAAAAGCTGCTGGGAGATATGACACTGCTCGGTGTCCATACGGGGGCACTCTTCTTCCCACAATTACCAGAGCCGGAGGGTGAAACGCAATTCACGCGCGTTCTCCAGCGTACAGGCAAGCACTATGTACAGGCCGGCAACCGTTCACAGCATATCCACCTCTACCACCTTGAACCGAGCATGCCCCTGCCAGATCTGCAACGTAGATTGCGCGCGGTGCTTGATCTCGCCATAGACGTGCTTCCTGCACGCTCCACTCCGATCTGTGAAGGCATCTTCCTGGACACTGATACCATCAACAGCAGCCACACACCGGGACGGGCCAACACGCTCATCTGTCCTAAAAAGCACATCGGCAGCGATGTATTTGATGTGGTCAACGTGGATACCGACTGCCTGAAAAATCCGCAGCTCTGTCACGTTATGGAACACAGCGAACAATCTATCATTCCACCCTTTATCATACGCGCCACCAACCCGGACTAATTGGTCCGGCAAAGCCATATCTTAACGCGAACGCAATGACGAGCATCTACAGCAGACCGAAGTACAGGGTGACGTCAATGCTCCTCTTGCCCGAGCGTATCAGGCAGAGGAATGCGCAGACCCGCATAGATATCATTTACGGCAAGTGAGATATTCAGGCTGACCAGTTGAAAGGTCTTATGAGCACTATACGTTTGATATGCCCAGGGTTCACCTTCACACCCAGATCTCAGGCAAAGGCGTAGAACTCATCAATGGACCACCAACTGCCAGAGTTGGCAGTCAGCACAACCTTGATGTAGCGCGTCGATTGGGGGCAAAGGTGATCAACGTATAGCCACTGGTGCCCTGTCCACTGGCAATCGGGCTCCCCCTAGTTTGCGTAAGGTCAGATTAAAAAGTTCAAATGACCACCGGGAGCCGCCAGATGTTGGGCATCTTGCCAATCGGTCTTGAAGGTTGCAAGTAAATGTGATACGACGTGTTTATTCGCAATCAGGATGCCAACCTCTCGGCTATAATGAAGCGATTGGTGGCTGAGATTTTGTGAACCCACAAAGGCGAGCTGCTGGTCAACGATGATCAGTTTGGCGTGGATAAAATAGCGGGGAGTCACGTTCACCGCCACAGTGGGAGACAAGACTCGATAGGTTTCATGATTATCAGCCGATGGGGCACCTGGCGCTGTAGGTGAAAGGGGAGGTAACATCAACTGTACCGCAACCCCATTCTTCGCAGCATGCAGGATAATCTGCTTCAGATTGAGTGCTCCAGGACCCGGGGGATCATTGAGATATTCGACCTGAATCGCCAGACTCTGCTTTGCCGTCCGCAACAATAAAGGAAGCAATGAAAGTGCATTGATATCACTAATAATCAGATTGGATGAAGCTGGAATTGCTGGGAGTGGACGACCAGCAGAATCTGCTAAGAAGATCGCTTTCAGCAAAGCAATATCATCAGGATCGCTATCGCAGAGCATATATTCACGATTGGCATAGCCCGCTCTGTTGCCTCCAAGAGCCTGAGCGGTAAAATTAGCGGTCATGATATACGCTCTGGCCTTGCCAGGAATGTCAGCGTCGACCAGCATAAATTTCGCGTGATGCAAGGAGACCGGCTGACCATCAGTACGAATCCCCTGGTTGGGAGAAGCCCAGGCAGGAAAACGCTGTGAGCCAGTTGGATCAAGGCTCGGTGGCAAGGTAGGCTTATGATACAAAAGACGGAGATCCAGGCCATGATGGGCAGCCTTCTGATTGAGTAGCATCTGAGCTACATGATCATTATCAAAGAGATACATCTCAATCCACAATGATTTTGTGGCTGAGGCAATAATCTCTTGGATGACTGTCATACCTGCCGTTGGCTGAATACCGGCAAGCGAAACATGTGAGGTAGCACCTGGGGGTAAGGTAGGAAAATGAAAAAGGCTTGTTGCAGGGGCGTGATGGGACCAGGATGAATCCATGCTGTACGACTCGCTTTCCAAAAATGCAGATTGTTGTTGCTTCCCTATCATACGCCATCAACGCAATAAAGCCCAAACCATGGAAATCCGCGAGCGCTTGCAGACAGTGTTGCATCTCATGGACAAGGATGAGAAGGACGTGTAGTAGGATGCAGCCCCGCTCCCTCATCGATGGTGGTCAGTGAAACTGATGTCTTTGAGACCAGGCTGGCCCTTACCCTGCTTCCTCTCTCTTCCGGTTTTGTTGAGCGAAGAAGCGGAGCAGTTCAGTGGAAGCATCGGGTCCTCTCGGATCAGTAAACGAACCATCAGGACTCCCTCCCGACCAGGCATGGCCCGCCTGATGAACCAGCCACATCTCTACCATGGCACGACCGCTGGCATCATGGTACAGAGATCGTGTGTAGGCTTGTCCATCGGCCACCCGTCCCCGTTCCACTTTCGCGCTCAGTGGAGATCGGCCCGGTTCATGGCTCGTTGGCTGCAGCCACTGGTCGACCAGGTGATCAGCGTTGACCGGAGAGACAGTTGTATCGCAGTCGCCATGGAACACGATCAGCGGAATCACCCTGGTCAGGTATCGCGCATCCCAACCAGCCCCTTGTCTCATTGCCGCAAAGCCGGAGCGGACATCAGAGGCAGCACCGTAAGCAAGGCCAGAATGCACACCGACAGCTGCGTAGAGGTCGGGATACGTCGCCGCCATGATCACCGCCATAGCTCCACCGGCTGACATCCCGGCCACATAAACCCGGTTGACATCAACATGGTACGTGTTCATGATCTGCTGCGTGATGCCAGCAATGAGAGATGGCTCGCCTTGATCGCGCTGCTGATCAGTGGGCTGAAACCAGTTCCAGCACCCGGTGGGATTGGCTGAAAAGACCTGCTCGGGGTAGGCCACGAGGAACGTCTTCTCTTCGGCCAACCTATTCATGCGCGTGCCAGCAGCAAAATCCACAGCATTCTGAGTACAGCCATGTAGCATAATCACCAGGGGAACGGCCTGCCCTGTAGAGCTCCTGGGGATGTAGAGTTTGTAGGGGCGCATGCCAGCCGTATTGCTATAGGCTCCATCGACAAAACGTCCACCCGGATGGGATGAGGGCGAAACTCTCCCGGGCCTCACCAATGGCCCACACCATGTGGGATGACGCAGACCACCTGGTAGTCGGAGCGGGTCGGCAGAAGGTGCCTGCGGCGTAACAACGCGCTGCGCACTGGCAAGTCCAGGAGATACGCTATTGCTTCCCTGTCTCGTTGGTTCCCGCAAAGGTGGGGAATCCTCCATGATGCGAACCTCTGCCTCAATAGCTGCATCGGTATAGCCAGACCATCCTGTAGCGGCTGGCATGCCTCCCAGTGTACGCTGAATCAAGGCAGTTGCCTCAGCGAAGCGTCCGGCGCGCGTGAGGCGTGTGGCTTCGGCCATAATGGCCTGTATCTGGTCATTCATGCAAAACTTTCCTTTCGCTCATAACACCTGACGTCATAATGATAGCATCAGTTGAACGCTACGGTCTCCCTGTTCTCCCGAAAGCACTGAGATGGAGGCCCGCAACGTGACCGCCGCTTATTTGATGCGCCCCGCCAACACGGCCTTGACTGCGGCGCTTGCACGAAAAGCCCCGAGTACCTCGATGGAATCGATGGTTGCCAGGGCCAGTTCCGGTGAGACATCCTCTGCAAGACTGACGAGGCCGAGCACGCTGATCTGCAACTTCTCACCTGCTGCACGTACTGCTTCCAGGTCGGAGCGCGTATACTGCTGCATGCCCAGGACCAGTGTCTTGCGTGCCACCATCCGTTTGACGATGTCTGCATGGGTGGTGAGCTGGTTGCGGATCGCGGTGCGGACAAAATCGGTGCGATTGGTATAAAAGCCCTCCTGAACCAGCAAATCAATCTGTCCCAAATCCACGAGACCCAGGTTAATGGTGATTTTCTCTGATTTCTCCAGTTCGGTCATAGTACCATCTCCTTATCATCTCCTTACCATCTCCTTACCATCCAATAAGATGGTAACAGGAAGTTTCGCCTGTTGTCAAGGGAGCGTTGCCCAATTCAGAGAGAGAGCGCTGCTCCGTTTCTGGTGGCGTGACTATGAACGGGTCGTTGTCATGAGGAGTGGCCCTCAGCCTCACATCAGGTGTTGAAGTAGTGCTCTTCATGGAAATTCAACGTCATCGAGAGAGATCAGCCCGCTCTTGGAGAAGGCCTGTTAAAAGTCAACAACTGAAGAAGAGGTGATTGAGTCCAGTCATACCTCTTCTCTCCTATCAGCCTCCTCACGCTGCTCAAGGTAGTAGAGCACATCGTTGCACCAGCTAATATAATTTTGTTCATAACCTATGGTGTATTTGAAAATCAGTTCTGCCATAGCTAAGGATTCACTGTTTCCCTGTGACATTGCCAGATACCTGGTTCGCTTCGCGTCCAATTCCTGCTCATGCATAGAGAGTCGCTCCTGGTGCAGTGCGATCTGCTCACGAAAAATGGCCTGCATGTGTTTGGGATCTGCCACCCAGAGGCTATAGGCTTTCAAGAGAAATTCATCGCGTATGACTGTTGGAGCGGTCGAGGATTCTACCCAGGCCCGAAGTGCTACTTGACCAGCTTCTGTAATCTGATAGATTTTTTTATCTGGGCGCCTGGCTTGTTGTTCGATAATCTGGTAGGTTGTGAAGCCCTCCTGCACTAATTCGGCCAGTGCTGGATAAATTTGGGTATGGCTGATTGCCCAGAACGGGCTAAAATGTTTTTTCAGAATTGTTGCAAGATCATATCCTGACAACGGTTCACGCGCTAACATCCCCAGCAAGATATATGCTAGTGTATTCATTGAAAATATCCTTATGTTACAAGAAAATATCCTTATGTTAATAAAATACATATGTCATAAATTGACATATTAGAAAAGAGTATGCTATACTGCTGTGTGTCGCACACTAGCAGAGGGGTATCGTGTCTGAGCCATCCCTATTCTAGCAAGTGATCTACCCTCTTGCAAGCACAAAGGAGCAGTTCATCAATTTCTGATCGTTTTTTAGTTGCGAAAAGGGGTTTAGGATGATCCTGTCTACAAATACGACGCATCCCATACAGTTGCTCACTGTGACTTTACATGTCAATGGAAAAGAGTATACGCTGGAGCTTGACTCCCGTGTCACGCTGCTCGATGTACTCCGCGAGCATCTTGCTTTCACCGGATCGAAGAAAGGATGTGATCATGGGCAGTGCGGGGCCTGTACTGTTTTGCTCAATGGGAGACGTATCAATAGCTGCCTGGCGCTGGCGGTCGCTTGCCAGGGAGCAGAGATCGTCACGATTGAGGGGCTTGGCGAGGACAAGCTGTTGCATCCGCTACAGCGGGCCTTTATCGAGCACGATGCCTTTCAATGCGGCTATTGTACCCCTGGTCAGATCTGTTCAGCGGTTGGGATGTTACGCGAGGTAAAGGCTGGCTGGCCCAGTGCGGTGAGCACAGACCTGACAGCTCAGCATGTCGTTCTCGATGAAGAGGAGATTCGTGAACGGATGAGTGGCAATCTCTGTCGCTGTGCCGCTTACGCAAACATTGTTCCAGCAATTGCCGAGGTGTCTCAACAGGGACAGAGAACAGATGAGGAGGCACGCTGATGAAACCCTTTCGATATGAACGGGCCCAGGATGCCGCGAGTGCCGTGGCCCTGGTCTCGCAGGCCGCACATGCTGGCTATCTTGCTGGAGGAACCAATTTGGTAGACCACCTCAAGCTCGGTGTGAGCCAGCCAGATGTGCTTGTCGATATTACACACCTTCCCTACGATCGTATTGAGGCTCTCCCAGATGGTGGCGTCCGTATCGGGGCCCTCGTCCGTAACTCCGATCTCGCGGCTGACCTGCTCATTCGCGAAAAGTTTCCTTTCCTTGCTCAGGCTTTGCTAGCTGGGGCATCGGGACAAATTCGCAATCAGGCGACGATGGGGGGAAATCTCTTACAGCGGACACGCTGCGTCTACTTTCAGGATGTCACCAAGCCCTGTAATAAGCGTGAACCCGGCAGCGGTTGTCCCGCTCGCGACGGCTATCATCGCAGTATGGCGATTTTAGGAACCTCAGCAGCGTGTATCGCAACACATCCGTCCGATATGGCTGTGCCCCTGGCTGCTCTTGGTGCGAGCATCCATGTGTTGGGTCCACAAGGAGAGCGGGATATCCCCTTGCTCGATTTCTATCGCCTTCCCGGCGATGAGCCGCAACGCGAGACGGTGCTTGAGCACGGTGCATTGATCACGGCGATTGAGGTGCCGGGACTCCCCTTTGCCACCTCCTCACGCTATCGGAAGGTACGAGATCGAGCCTCCTATGCCTTCGCGCTCGTCTCGCTCGCCGCCGCCGTCGCTGTGGATCGAGGGGTGATCCGCGATGTGCGTCTGGCGTTCGGTGGACTGGCGACCATTCCCTGGCGCGCACAGAAGGCCGAAGCAGTCCTACGTGGCGCACCTGCGACCGAAGCGTCTTTTGTGCAAGCCGCCGAAGCTGAGCTTGCCGATGCCCAGCCTTTACCTGAGAATGCCTTTAAGATTCAGCTGGCTCGCAATATTTTGGTTCGTACCTTGCAGGAGCTTGTAGAAGGGAGCCATTCATGATCCAGGCGACCAAACCCACGATTGGTGCACCGATCAGCCGTCTTGATGGACCCAAGAAGGTGACGGGGACCGCTACCTATGCCTTTGAGTATCAGTTTGAGGATGTGGTGTACGCTTTTCCAGTGCAAAGTACGATTGCAAAGGGCCGCGTCGTTGCTATTGATGCGACCCATGCCCATACCGTGCCCGGCTTCCTTGGGTTGATTACTCATGAGAATGCTCCAAAGGTTGCTCCGGTTGGACTCCTTGGCCCCAATAATGATCTGGCGGTGCTGCAATCGGATCGTGTCGCCTATCGCGGACAATTCATTGCGGTGGTTGTGGCAGAGACCCTGGAGAACGCGCGCCGGGCCGCTGAACTCCTCGCTATCCAGTATGAAGCGTTGCCTCACGATGCTGAATTGCGTGCCGATCGCGCTGATCTTGTGAAGCCGCAAGCACTCGTTGCTGGCACGGCTACGGACACTGAGCATGGCGATGTCGAGGCTGCTCTCTCGTCTGCTCCTGCCCAATTGGATCAAACCTACACCACGCCCGCGTATCATCATAATGCCATGGAACCTCATGCGACGATCGCGATCTGGAAAGATGAGAGTCTGACGCTCTACGACTCAAACCAGGGACCTCATGCCGTTCAGAGTATTGCCGCCAAAGCCTTCAATCTCCCACCTGAACGTGTACGCGTGATCTCCGCCTTCGTTGGAGGAGGTTTTGGCTCTAAAGGTGGTAATTCGCATTTTATTCTGACGATCATGGCAGCCCAGCTGATAAAGGGAAGACCGGTGAAGATGGCCCTGACGCGTCAGCAGATGTTTGCGGTGGTCGGCTATCGCACACCGACGATCCAGCATGTGCGCCTGGGAGCCGAGCAGGATGGGCGGCTCACGGCTATCTCTCATGAGGTTGTGGAACAGACTGGCACGATTCATGAGTTTGCTGAGCCGACCGCGAGCGCCACACGCATGCTGTATGCTGCGCCGCATCGCCGCACGACACATAGATTGGCGCGTCTCGATGTGCCGATCCCCACCTTTATGCGTGCTCCGGGCGAGTGCCCAGGGATGTTTGCTCTCGAATCGGCCATCGATGAGCTCGCGCAGGCGTGCGGTATCGATCCTATCGAGTTGCGTATCAAGAATGATACAGCAGTCGATCCCGAATCTGGTCTGCCCTTCAGTAGTCGCAACCTTGTCGCCTGTCTTCGCCAGGGAGCTGAAGCCTTTGGTTGGCAGCAGCACTCACGTCAGCCCGGAACACGGCGGGAGGGGCGCTGGCTCATTGGAACTGGAGTGGCTTCTTCAACCTTTCCCGTCGTGTTTTTCCCCTCAACAGCCAGCATCCGTGCAGAACGCGCTGATCACTATCGTGTGCTCATCGATGCCTCGGATATCGGAACAGGGGCCTGGACGATTCTGGCACAGATCGCTGCTGATGCACTTGAAGTTCCTCTGGAACAGATCCATCTAGAGATTGGCGATAGCAATCTCCCGATGGCTGGGCTCGCTGGTGGCTCTGCTGGTACGGCCTCCTGGGGATCGGCGATCATGGATGCCGCTCAGAAGTTCCGCGCCAAATTGTATGGCGAACTGGGAGGGAGGCTGCCGGAGGGAGGCCTGGAAGTGGGAGGTGGGCTGGGGCGCAGTCCCTATGCGGGCCAGTATGCGATGCATTCTTTTGGTGCGCAGTTCGCCGAGGTCCGCGTTCATATGGATACAGGCGAAATTCGTGTGCCACGTATGCTCGGTGTGTTTGCCGCTGGCCGTATCATTAACGCCAAAACCGCACGTTCGCAGTTCCTGGGCGGCATGACGATGGGCCTCTCAATGGCGCTCCACGAGCAGAGTGTGATGGACCCACGCTTTGGAGAGTATGTCAACCACGATTTTGCGGAGTACCATATTGCGACAAATGCCGATGTGGGAGCTGTCGCGGTCCAATGGATTGATGAGGTTGATCCCTACGTCAACCCTGTCGGTGCCAAGGGGATTGGCGAGATTGGCATCGTTGGTACTGCGGCAGCAATTGCCAATGCCGTCTACCATGCGACAGGCATTCGTGTTCGCGACCTTCCTCTCTCACCTGATAAGCTGCTCGCCTCGCTCCCTCACTAGAGATGTTCGTGTACCGTATTCTTGATGGCTCTCGTTGGGAGGACGGTACACGAACATCGAATCCAACACAAGAGGGAGATGCTTCTTAATAAAAAGCACTCTTCAGAGAGAAGATATCCTGAAGAGCGCAGTTTCTCATCTCGAACCAGAAGGAACGCCAGGAACTATCCATCCTGGCGTTGAAACAAAGCTACTCGCCTCCTCCACCAGCAGAGGAAGCCGCCGGGACAAGATCAGGAACATAGGGGTCGGCATCAGGATTATAGCCAAGGCTACCCATCTCAGGAATATCCAAACCTTTCAACTCAGTCTCCGCAGAGACACGCAAGCCAAAGAGCTTCTTGTAGAGGGTAAAGAAGACCCAGGAGATACCAAAGACATAGACAAAGCAGACAACAGCACCAATAATCTGCGCCACAAGCTGGCTCGGGTCTCCGTAGAACAGACCTCTGACCTGTAAACCGCCATAGTTGGCAAGACCATCAGCAAAGAGACCAACGGATATTTGCCCCCACAAGCCGTTCACACCATGAACCGCAATAGCACCTACCGGATCATCGATCTTGAGGACCTTCTCAATGAAGCCAGCAGCCACAACGACGAGGATACCAGCCACGATACCGATAATACTGGCGTTCACAGGGCTCACATAGCCACTCGGAGCAGTAATCGCCACAAGTCCTGCCAATAAGCCATTGCCCATCATGCCGATATCAGGCTTCTTCGCGCCAGAGACCCAGGTATAGATCATCGCAGCAACGGAACCAAAGGCACCAGCCAGCATAGTATCCACCGCAATAATACCAATGCGCAGGTCCCCATTGGTAGACGCACCCAATGTGCTCCCAGGATTGAAACCAAACCAGCCAAAGGCCAGAATAAAGCAGCCAAGTAGAGCGAAGACCATATTGTGCCCTGGGATTGTGTTCGAGCTCCCATCGCGGTTGTACTTACCGAGGCGCGGACCTATAACGATAGCGCCAGCCAGAGCACACCAGCCACCAACGGCATGGACGACGCCACTACCCGCAAAGTCGATGTAGCCTTTGCCCAGGCCAATGTTCCCCAATTGCGAGAGCCAGCCACCACCCCAGGCCCAGTTGCCATAGATCGGATACACGAGCGTGGAAACGAACAAACTGTAGACACAAAAAGCGGACCATTTCCAGCGCTCAGCCATCGCGCCCGTGGGAATAGTCGCCGTCGTATCCATAAAGACCATCTGGAAAAGGAACATCACGGCAATACCGACATCATAGGTGCCATCACTGAGGAAGAAGCCTTTATAGCCAACTAAACCCCAGGAATGTCCGCCAATAGTGATCGATAGCTCATTCGTCAGCGCCGAAAGACCGCCAAGGTTCGGGACGCCAACAATACCAACACCACCAAACTGGAAGGCAAAGCCAGCAACGAAATAGCCGATCATGCCCAGACCATAGACCATGAAGTTCATCGCCATGGTGTGACCAGCATTTTTACCCCGGCAAAGACCAGTTTCGACGAGCGCGAAACCCGCTTGCATGAACATAACCAGATAGCCTGTGACCAGCGTCCACACGAAATTGATACCCAGCCGATTCTCATCAACCAGTAACGCCAGGTTATAAGCAAATGGCTCGTTTGTTTTGGCGGTATTCAGGTCTTGCTGCGAGGTCGTGGTCGTCCCATTGGCGGTGACACTCGTCAAGTTTTTCTGGTTAGCAGTGTTCAAACCACTGGGATCTGGACCCTCGCCACAAGCACTCACCAGCAAAATAGTCCCCAGAAGCAGCACTGATCCAAGCAGGATCGTTGGGAGACGCCGACGCAACCAGAGCGGCATTTGCATGCGCTTATACCATGGCGGCAGAGACTCCTGGCGCGTGGGCAGGAAGCGCTGAAAATATGGCAGGACCTCCGCCTGGCGGGACGTTGTGACGACCAGCTTCAGAGGAGCATGCCCCCCACGTGGCATCAATGTCAAATACGCCCCATGGACTCGGACATACTCAAACTCTTTCCAACGACGAAAGAGCACATTGTTACACGCAATACCTTCAACAGTAAACGTATAGCGCATGGGAAGATTGACAATAGCAAGGGATAAGAGAATAAAGGCAACTTCGACCGGCGTTGAGAACCAGCGCCCAACTGCGCCTAAAATGAGCAACACACCGAGTGCATACATGTCCACGCGATGCATCAACACACGCTCACGGAAGGTGAGCGCAACCTTCGCAACGTCCTTACCCTCGGATTTGACGCCGAAAGGTAAACCAATACGTACGAACATCAGTATGAAGAAACAACCGATGAGCAACCATACGAGCATGAAACCATCCTCCTCAATGAATAAAGAATAAAATCTAGCTTCTATCCAGAGGCATTCAGAAACGCGTTCTTAAAATTCCGCCTAGCAACGTTGTTGCACAATGAGCCAATCGGCAAAGCGGCGCTCGTTGCTAGCAATATGCAGGAGCACATTGTTCATCTGAATGCAGAAAGTATTAACTGGACGGCACACTGTGGGCTACGCGCTTGTTTTTCCAGGCACGAAGCCAGGAAAAGAGACGCAGCAGACGGCGTGGGTCGGGTGGTTCGCGCAAAATAATATTTTTACTTTTCTGCCGAGCTTCGGAGAGAAACTGCCGCGCCTGAGCGACGACATGTTCATTGGCCCCGTGAGGTCCACGTAACCCTCGTTCAAGCATCTCGACAGAGCGATTGTAAAAGCCTAAGCGATAGTAGTATTCAGCATATTTAATATGGGCCAGCAAATTCGCCGGTTCGTCTTGCAATGCCTGTGCTAATGCATCTTGTGCTCCATTAATATCATAAATCTTGAATAACTCGATAGCCAGATATGAGCGAGCTGGAACATAGGTTGGGTCTACACGCAGCGCAGCCTCCAGAGCATCACGTGTCTCCTGCTGTAAGCCCTGATCTAAGTAGGAAAGCGCCAGAGCGAAGTAGCCTTGAGGGAGCGTCGGCTCACTGTCAATGGCATGTTGAAAGCGACTGCGAGCAGCTTCCGGGTTTCCACGACGTAGACACGCATAGCCTGTATCAAGCAGATCAGAGTACATGACTTTCCTCCTGGGCAGACAATAGAGCAACCTGTCCTCCGGCCTCCGGTGACAGCTCTGACGCTGACAACGCAGGGGTAGCGGGCTGGAATATATAGAGCAATTTGAGCAACAATGGCGTAATCAGCGTCGTAATAAACGAAATGAGAATAACTATCGAGAAAAGAGATTCGTGAATCAGCCCGGCTTGCAAACCAATAGTCGCAGTAATCAGCGCCACCTCACCACGCGAGATCATACCGACGCCGACGGTCAGTGCTTCATGAGGTTTGAAGCGGCAGAGGAAAGCGCCAGTTGCGCAACCAAGGACCTTCGTGAGAATAGCAATAGCCACAAAACCGATCATCAGTAGCAACGGTACGGTAGCGATAGCTTGAAAATTTGCTTGAATCCCGACATAGACAAAGAAGAGCGGCACAAAGAAAGCATAGCCCATTTTCGAGAGTCCATCATGCACCCAGTCGCGCATGTCTGTGCGATTGACCAGGATACCAGCGATATAGGCACCTGTGATAGCGGCGACATTTCCCAGCGACTGTGCAGACCAGGCATAGATCAGCACAAGCGCTAACACCAGGCCGATACGAGCTTCGAGTGCTAACATTTTTGGCAGCCAGCGCGAGAGCACCGGAAAGCCATAATGGCCCACGAGATAAGCAACTGGGAAGTACAGCAGCATCTTCACAATAGACCAGGTCGGGTTCTGTCCCAGTGTAAAGGCCAGAATGATTGAAAGCACAATCAAGCCAAGCACATCATCGATCACCGCCGCACCAAGGATGGTTGTGCCTTCTTTGGTCTTCAACTTACCCAGATCCTTGAGCGTCTGAGCAGAGATACTCACACTCGTGGCCGTGAGGACGGTGCCAAGAAAGAGGCTCACGGCGAGATTATAGCCAAGCTCCATGGCAAACACGGTTCCAGCGACAAAGGGGAGTACGACCCCTAACGAAGCAGCAGTAAAGGCAGCCTGTCCAACCTCACGCATTTGCTTCATATCTGTCTCAAGGCCAGCAATAAACATCAGGAGAATGACGCCGATGGTAGAGAACGCATCCAACACGCTACCAATATGGACCCAACCAAGGAGGGACGGCCCGGCTACAACACCGACCAGGAGCTGTCCTAGAACAGCGGGCATATGGATGCGATTACAGAGCCAACCTGCAAATTTTGCCGCAATAAGGAGACAGGCGAGTAAAATGAGTAAGGTGGTAACAGACATAATTCAACCGCTCCGTATCTGTTCAGTAGCACGTCCCTAACCAAAATACAAGATGCGATATAACCCTCGTCGTCGAGTGCGTTGTAGATATCTGGCGATTATTCCCAGAGATGTCAGGGAAAGAGGAGCTGAAAGATCATCATTGAGAGATTATGACCCCATATGCATGCAGAAATGCGTTGCCAGGAATAGGTTGCGGCACATTTGTCTGTAAATGCCTGGGAATATAAATCTGTTCTTTCACATTTATGAGACAAGTATAAAAAATTTGTGGATGTCGTGATAGAGGTAATCTGTTACAAATTCGCCCAACATATCTGTGCATATTGCACAAATCTTGAGTTTTTCGACCATTTTGTTGATAAAATCTTGATGCTTTCAGCTATTTCATTGATAAAATCTTGATAAATTTTCCATTTTTCTTGACAAAATCCAGATACCATGTCATACTGATATAGATATATTGCACAAATTTTTGTCTTGTAAGCGTCGTTGTTCCTGACTCCAGAGGCGCTGCCTTAAGGCATCGATCAAGAGAGAGAGGCTCACAGAAGCCGAAAAGAGCAGCGAAGCTAGAAGAACAGAAACGATAGCATAGAAGTGTTTACATTCATCTTTCTTATGTATAAAACATATATATCCATAATAAAAAAATAGAGAGATTTAAAGAGAAACATTGACTTTTAGGAAATATATATTTATATTTAGCATATGAGCAAAGAACATAGACGAGTCGGCAATGAGCTGCCATGGGTTCTCTATGTGCTTTAGTGCGGCTATGCACACTTTTACTAAGAGCAAAAACGTGGAAAGCCGCACATGCTCATAGCTTTTTCTCTCTGAGATTGACCATAGATCCAGGGAGTCTTTCTCCTTCATCCTATGGAAAGACGTATTCCTTACATGTCTATATTGGTCAACTACGCCGAAAAATTGAACCAGACCCGGCTCATCCACGCTTTTTCTGACCATCACAGGCGTTGGTTATTGCTTTAGTATTGACAAGCAAAAAGCGTAATGGTTCCCAATTCCAACTTGGCAATCACAGCATGAAATAATAGTTTTTCTCTCCAGTCCAGATCCCAAAGCAGTATGCGAGTAAATAGACAAAGACATTGGACTGATTTTACCGCGCGCGAAACACATAGCAAACCAGGTCACACAGTTAACCTCCGTTTCTCCTGTGATACTGCTCGGACAAAGTAGCGGATTACGCGTCCTGTTGTCCTAATGGAGCACGGGAGAAAATGAGTTATGAGTACAGTGAGGTCTTTGTAAGACACATCCATTCACACTTCAAGGAGAAATACTGATGGACAAGAGAAATAAGCTAGACTCCCATTATACTGCCCCAGTATGTCAAGACAATCAACAACACTTCCGAAATGCCTATCTTACTGTCAGCGGAGCAATGCTCCTCTGCGAATTGCTCCTGCTTGCAGTGCTTCTCTGGAGACGTCCATCTCTCACGCAAATGCAGGTGTATGGATTTCTCCTTCTATCAGGAGCAGTTCTCATACCACTCTTTCTCGGAATACTTGCGGATTCGGCAAGAACTCGGTCTCTTGTGCACAAGAAGAGGGAGAATCCGCAACATGTGCCTTCATGTCGGTTACACACCAAGTAAAAGGAAAGATCCTGGAGTTTCTGCTCAGGGAGAGGATGAGTGTTGCAACCCGGAGAGGAGCAACCGCACGGCGGCTTCAGCTTGTTCAGCCCACTGGAATGCCTGCGCATCCACAAAATAGAGCAACGCTAGCCCTTCATAGAGGGCTGCAAGCGTGATCGCGGTTGCCTGCGCATCCACGGCGTGGAACTCACCACGCTCGACTCCTCGCTGGATCAAGCGAGCCAGTTCACTTCGATAGGCTTGAAAGTACTCCTAGAGAAATTGACGGACCTCCTTGTCACGCCCGGCGAGCGCGTAGACCCCAAAGGCGATTGGCATCAGTCTGGTCATCCACTTCATGACTGAAGCGAATTGGCAAGTGAGGAGCAGTAGTTGCTCAGCAATCGGCTCCTCCTGGTCCGCTTCGACCACCTCTCGCAACCGGTTGAATTCCTGGGTAAACACGTATTTCAGCAGGGCCGCAATGATGGCATCCTTGCTTTTGTAATACAGATAGAGTGCTCCTTTCGAGAGACCGGCCTGCCCGGCAATATCATCCATCCGACTTTGGTGAAAACCCAGGCGGGCAAATACCTCGATAGCGGCTTCCAGAATCTGGCTTTTGCGTTCTTCGCTGACATCTGGACGGGGCGACATACGTACCTCCGACACCTCTTCATTTTGGAACTCCCTCTTCATGCGCTTATGGTCTTATGGACGCCATGCGACCCCTCGCAGGAGCTGGCTAAGAGGACGCAGTCCTTCAGGCGTGGCATCATAGGCATATCCCATCAGGTGCATCAACTCACGAAATCCCCAGGGATGGTGTCGCTGGTACTCCTCCAGCACATGCAAAGCCTCTTCCGAAGAAAGCAGGCGCTGCCTGGGCGTATAGTGCTGATGTCCGACCTGCACCTCGATGGCAGGATGGGCTTGAATATTGCGGTACCAATCACTTTGTGATCCGTAGCCTGACATCACGATACACTCTTGTGTTGAGGGATCATAGTGAACGACTTCGAGCACCGTTTGCCGGAGGCTCCCGGTCTTGCGTCCTCTATGCGTGATCATGAGACACCGATGCCCCAGCAGCCAACCCAGGTGCCATCGGTACAGATAACGTGGCAGAGTGAACGCCAGTTTTAGCAATCCTGTCGGTTTGGATGGCGACGTGTCTGTCATGGCCTTCCTCCTTCTGCTTTTAGACCCCACTTGCGCACGTCAAACTTCCGGTGGTGGATACACCGGCAAGATACTTTGCGCGCCAAACGGGCGTCGGAGCAGGCCACGGAATGTCTCCCGGAACAGGACTTTCATCATCGTTTGTTGGATGAACAAGCCCAGAGAACTGCCAGGTAGAAAGGATTTTGCAACACCTCGAGCGCTCTTTTGCTGCGCCTGGACAAAGGCAAACAGCTGCTGTTCGTAGCGATGAAACGCTTGCTGGTCATCCTCGTGCAGAGCACGAGCCAACAGGTAGGCACCTCCCATTGCCAGGGAAGCCCCCTGTCCTGAGAGCAACGTGGGGCAATCACAGGCATCACCCACCAGGGCCACCCGACCATGATGCCAGCTGGGCATCTGGATCTGGATCACGGCATCCATGAACACGCTTTCTGATGGGCTGACATCGGAGAGAAACTGCTGGGTCAGCCAGCCCATCCCTGCAAATACCTCTCGTAGGCGTGCCAGCCGCTGCTCGCGTGGCAGATGCTCTTGCTCGTTGCTCCGATACAGGAAAAGCATGAGGAGTTTGCCTGCCTGCGGCGTGCCATAGGCAAGAACCTGACGCCCCGGCTCGTTATACAGCTTGTAGGTGCAGCCGATACCATAGCGATCTACCAGTGGATAGCAGGCGATGGTATAGCCCAGATAACGGCTGAACTGGTCTTCGGGTCCAAAGACCAGAGCACGCGTGGTGGAATGCACCCCATCAGCGCCAATCAGCAGATCAAAGGACTCAGTCGTGCCGTCATGAAACGTCACGACCACCGCATCCGGGCCAGATTCTATGGCCACGAGCGAACGACCAAACCGTACCTCGACGGTCCTTTCAAGCGCTTCATACAGCACTTCTTCGAGCGTCGCGTGCATCAGTCCCATGTATTTTCCATCGGTGATGCTCCGAAGCAGTGCCGCATCGAGCCTGGCGATTGGCTTGCCACTCTTGTTTACAGAGACGAGTGCTTCAAAAGGAATTTGCCGAGCCGCGAGTTGGTCGATGAGACCCATCCTCTCAGCGACATCATAGCCGGTACCCAAAAAGTCAATGGCATAGCCATCGCGACGAATATCTTTCGCTTGCTCAATCACGACTGACGGGATGTCATACTGATGCAACCAGTAGGCCAGTGTCAGTCCGGCAATTCCGCCTCCAGAAATTAACACACGCATACCTGCTCCTTTTCCGTCATTCAGGCATTCGCTTGCGCATTTGTCAATTAGTCAACCAGCGTCGTTGCTGCCTGATGCTCGCGCTCAGCCAGGTAGTGCTGCAAACGCTCTTCTCCTGTCGGGCTGACCAGGAACGTTACCATGTCATCTGCTTCAATGACGGTACTGCCGCGTGGGAAGAGCAGTTCGTCCTGACGGCGGATGGAAACCACCAGGGTTTCTGCCGGGAGCTTCGCCTCCCGCAAGGGACGACCGGAGAGGGGCATGCCTGACTCCATGCGAGCCTCGACCATCACGGTCCCTTCAACCAGGCCGCGCATACGCCGCGATCCTTTTGCCAGTGCCTCACGATAGACGCGCACGATCTCCTGGGCCGAGATCCGTCCAATGGGGTGCCTCCTTTCCATCGCCGTTTCCACCTCTACAACAGGCATCCAGCCGATACGATGGCTGGTCAGTTGCTCCAGCGCCACATCCAGCGTCTCATCAGGTTGGACCACCAGCACCTCCCGCGTCATCACCTCCTCGACACGAAGTTGCTCACGTTCCTCACGTGGCACCCGCTCAATATCAGCGAGCGTGAGCACGCCCTGAAGATGTCCATGCGCATCAAGAACGCAGGCTCCGCTGATAGTGTGCTCCGCAAGCAACTGTTCAGCTTCGGCAAGCGTTTGCTGGGGAGAGAATTGCAACGGCAGAGGGGTCATCGCCTGGCGTACTGCCAGCGTGGAGAGCAGGGGGAACGAGAGTTGCAGTCGGTGCGCAGGCGAATCAGCACGCGAGTCCACCTGACTGGTGTAGATGGTCGCATCGCCAACGATGATCGAGGAGATGCCGACCGCAAGCATCGCGGGAGCCAGCAACGAAAGATTGCCGGTCATCTCTGCGACCATCAGCATCACCGCCAGCGGAGCATGCGCGATACCTCCAAAGAGCGCCATCATAGCGACGATGACGAAGGGAGCCGGAGTATCGGGCACGCCAGGTAACACGTGATAGCTGATCCGCCACACAATCGCCCCCACCATGGCACCAATAACCATGCCTGGCCCAAAGATTCCCCCAGAGCCACCGGAACCGATGGAGAAGCCCGTCGTTACGATCTTGGCGAACGGCAGGAGCAGGATCACCCACAGCGGCAGCGCAAGCAGCCCCGGTCCCATACTCACTTGCACCCAGCCATAGCCCATGCCCAACGCCTCTGGCAGCACCAATCCGATCAGACCAACGCAGAGTCCGCCAATGGCCGGTTTGAGCCACCTGGGGAGAGGAAGCCGGTGAAAGACATGGGTTAACCCATAGAAGCCGCGCGCATACAGCAGCCCGATCAGCCCGCAAAGAAGGCCGAGCACGACATAGTAGAGCAACTGGGCAGGCGACGTAAAGGCCAGACTGCCCTGCGTCGCAAAAATCGGATTCCAGCCGAACCAGGCTCCGAACACGCTGTAGCCAATAATGGAGGCGATCAGTGCGGGGATCAGCGCCTCTACCTCCAGATCGTGCTTGTAGAGGATTTCGGCGGCCAGGACCGCTCCACCAAGGGGCGCACGGAAGATGGCCCCGATGCCTGAGCCAATACCCGTGGCAATGGCGATCCGTCGGTCCTGCATATCCAGGTGCAGCAGATTACCAAGCAGGGAGCCAAACCCGGCGCTGATTTGGGCGGCGGGACCTTCACGTCCTCCTGAACCGCCAGACCCAATGGTAATGGCCGATGCGACCAGTTTCACCAGCGGGATACGCGAGCGGATGGGCTTGCCCTGGTGAAAAGCGGCGATCGCGGCATCGGTGCCATGGCCTTCCGCTTCCGGGGCCAACGTGAAGACGATGATGCCTGAAGCAAGACCACCCAGGGTCGTGATGATCGGCAGGAGCCAGGGCCGAGCCGCCGCCCAGAGTGACATCACCTTCATTGAGCCCTCACCGGCTGGCTCGGGGGGAAGATAGCCGACCAGTCTCCCCAGAAAGAACGTGGTGGAAAACTGAATGGCCAGGAAAAAGGCTAAAGCACCAAAACCGGCAACCAGCCCGATGGAGGTGCTGATGAAGAGCCATTTCAGCAAATAACGCGGGTTCTCGAAACTCGCTTTAGCACGACGAAGATGAAAAAGACGTTGGATCAGCGTCTGAAGACCGGTAGATTGCATGCGTCTATCTCCTGAACCGCACACGGGCGTTCCAATATGGGTGGGTCATCAGTCAAAACAGAAGAATTAAAAAAAGCAGCGTGACCTCACGAATTGCTGGTGCTGATGCCACACAGAATAAGTTCAGCAACAGGCCCGGCTTGCTGGACAATCATCGCTTCAGAGTACCCGAGCACCTTCGCTGAGAGCACATAGGACTCCGTCAACGACAGGATCATCAGAGCTGTCGCCTCAACATCATGGTAGGTGATCTCACCCCTGGCCTGGCTCTGTTCCAACACCAGGGCAATCACGGCCACATAATCACGCAGCAGTTTCGTCGCTTCTGCCTGGAAGGCACGATTGACCCCGTAGAGCGCACTCATATAGACATTGAAACTGTCTCGCTCTTGCTCGGCCAGGTGCGCAAAGGCACGAAAGAGACGCTCCAGTCGCTCCCGGAGCGTTCCATCCGGGGCCAACGCCGTCCGGGTCGCCGCCAGTTGTTCTCGTGCGATCGCACGCAACATCGCCAGGAAGAGATCGCGTTTACTCTCGAAATACAGGTAGATCGTTCCCTTCCCGATCCCGGCCTGTTCGGCGATGACGTTGATGTTGGCCTGGTCAAAGCCCAGGCGCGCAAACTCACTGGCCGCTATTGTCAGAATGCGGCGGCGTGTCGCGTCGCGCATCTGTTCATCGACAATTTTGGGCATAGCTGCTCCTGCCGCTGCGGTGAGACGAAAGATCATCCGATCACCCGAAAGAAATCTCTGAGAATGGGTCATCAGTCACTTTAACTCTTCTCAGTATAGACACCAGGAAGGGGATCTGTCAAGGGGTGCCATCTGAAATTCGTAGGCTTGTCCAAATGGTTCGCAACAGGAAAATTCCTGATCGAAGCTCAGATATCCTGCTCACAGGCAACCACTTTGCCTGCGCCATCGCTCTACCGATCAGTTCGACAACCAGCCTGGTGATGCGCTAGAATAGGAAGAGGAGTGGGTGGTCAGTCAACGATAGAGGGAAAAGGATGGCCATCGCTCTGCAGAGGCCGGAGCAGCCTTCTCCCGAGTGCATGATGCACTTGAGAGAGCGCAGTGACAGGCGATGAAGAGCGACTGGGAAAGCGAGTGATGATCCGCTCCTGAGAGAGCAGGCGGCGTTCTTTCCTCCAACCGGAGAAGTCTGGCTCCCTTGCAGAGAAAGGAGACCATCATGTCTGGGGACACCACCCAGCACCAAAATGGTCATTTAGAGAGGAGAGCTATATTCCTTTTCTTCGTTTTGAGACCCTCGGTACGATATGAATGGGTAATGGGTCAATGAAGAAATCATCAGATGGACACGTCCTTGTCCTTGCAGACAGGTGCACGTGACTGAAGAAGACGCAGAAAAGGAGTTGATCTATTCTATGCGATGTAGCCAACAGCAGAGTTTTCTCGCAGTGCTTATTCTCTGCCTGCTCATGCTTCAAGCATGTGGTGGCAATGGGACACAGAGCACGGCTCTCGTTGCATCCCCAATGGTGAATGGCTTTGGTCCAGCAACGAACCATGTCCATTCCTTTCTCGCGGCCTCACCAACGGTGCTCCTTCTGGCTACGCACGATGGGACCTATCGTTCGCAGAATGCGGGCAAAACATGGCAGCAGGTGTCCGGGGGAACGGGACAACCGATGCAAGGATTAATGGACTATTCACTCACCGCAAGCCCGCTCGACCCACAACGCCTCTACCTGTTGACGGAGGCAGCGATCAATCAGCCCCAGGGCATTGCTGGTCTCTATACCAGCACCAATCAGGGACGCACCTGGCAACTCACCATCCCAACGGCGCGTTTCTCGGCGGGCAGCATTTTTTTTGCCGTCGCCGGAAACGAAGCCCCAGGAGAGGTCTATCTCTACTTCCCAGATCAAGGGGCGGCTGGACTCAAAGTGAGTCGGGATGCGGGCAAACATTTCACCACTGCCGGCCCATTACCCTTTAGTAACCTGCTGGGTCTGCTGGCCCTACCCGGCGCACCTGGTCGCCTTCTGGTCTACGGAGATACGGGCATGGCGCAAAGCACTGATGGCGGTAAACATTGGCAGAGCGTTCAGGGAATAAACGGTGGCATCATCGATCTGATTGCAACTGGTCCTGGTCGCCCGCTCTATGCAGATGGCGATGCGGGCATGTTTGTGTCAACCGATGAAGGAAAAACCTTTCTGAATGTGAACGCGCAGGTTGCCTATGGAGCGCTGTGTGGGTCAACCGCATCCCCACAGACGCTCTACGGAAAAACCGGCACGGCCATTTATCGCAGCAATGATGGAGGTCGGAGCTGGCAGGCTCTACCACGCATCCAGGGGAATCTGGCAAATCTGCTCGTTGATCCAATGGACGCGCAACAGGTATACCTTGCTCTTTCGTATCCGACCCAGGTGTACCACTTTGATCGACGACGAGCTACATGGATGTCACTTACCCCACAAGAGAAAGAACAGAAAGGTTGACAAGAGCCATGCTCTCTCTTTTACAGAAGATACCTCATTGCGGCCTGGTGTATTGCCTGTGTGTGTGCATCACACTCTGTCTGCTCCAGCCAGCCAGGGCCGATGGCGGAGCACCAAATCTCGCCTATGTCGCCGGAACCCCAAAAGGGATCTCCGTCATTGATATTGCGCAACAAGCAGTGGTGAGGTCCATTGCCACACCCGAGAGTCCCCAGAGCCTCCTTTTGAGCATTGATGGTCGCTACCTCTTTCTTACTCAGCCACAACAAGGTCGCTTTCTGGCGTTGAGTGCGAAAACAGGAGAAACCATCTGTAGCGCACAGGTGCCGGGGGGGCCATCACTACTCACGCTTGACCCGACCAGCAATGTGCTGTATGTGGCCGGAAACGCAGCTAATCGGGTGACGGAACTCGATGGCCTCACCTGTCAGGTCAAGCGGGTGTTTCTGACCCAGGACCCTGTCTATGGGATCGCGCTCGCCTTTGCGGGTGCCAATCTCACGAATACCAAAGACAATCAGCTCTGGGTGGCAACCACGCAGGCGCTCCAGACCTTCGACGCGAGCAGCGGACAGCCGCTTGCGACGATGGCGCTACCGCAGGGGCCGCAATTTCTGACCATCCCTCCTGGCGCAACGGCATATGCAGCGACGCGGCAAGGAAGTCTTGAAGCTATCGATATCAAAAGCCACACGATGCTGCCACTGGTGACTGGTGGATCTTATGGTCCGATGGATTTCAACGAGCAGACTGGCGAGATTTTTGTCCCCGACCGAAAAAAGACGCGCCTGCTGGTGCTCTCGCCTATGACCGTGGGAGCGCCTCTGCCTCAAGAACCCCGCCGAGTCGTGGCATTCCCCTCTGCCCCTGTTTCGGTGGCCATTACCAGTGACGGACAGCTGGGTTTTGTCGCCTTGCAAAATGGCACCGTCCAGATGCTTGATCTGCCTGGAAGGCAAACCATCACGACGCTGTTTGTGGGTGGATCTCCCCATTTTATTGTCACAGGACTCTACCCACCCCTGGTTGGCTTGATCCCGCAGGAAACCACCCTCCTGGGCACGCTCGTCAACGATGGAGCGTATACCCTTTTGTTCCTGCTGGTCTTTCTTCCCCTGACCTATTTTTGGTTTCTTGCCCGCAAAAAGCGAGCCAGGCGCCTGTCACAAAAAGATCCAGAACACCCTGCCCAGGTGTCGTAAGAGGGGAAAGAGATCGGAAGCCCATTTCTTTGGAGAGGAGAGCACAAATGCAACGCTGGTATGTTTTCAGGGGAAGGTTTCTCCTGCTCATGATCGCGCTGGTGGTGGGTGGTTGCGCGGGGTCCGCAAGCGGGCAAAACATGGTTCATATGGGAGCAACATCGTTTGAACAAGCGTCCATCAGGATTAAAAAAGGGGCAACCATCATCCTGGTTGATGACACCTCTGCCGTCCACAGCATTGAAAATGGCAGATGGGATGCGAACGGGATGGAGAGGCCAGGCCGAGAGCCAGGAGCACCAATGGTTGATGTACAGATAGGAGGGAATACAAGCACAACCATTGGTCCATTTAATGCCTCCGGCACCTTTTTGCTGTATTGCACGGTCCACCCCGGCATGAACTTAACGGTCATGGTCACCTAGCTTCTTCTCGCGAGCAGGTCTTTCACAGCCGTGTTGCTGCAATACGGAAGAAAGCAGCCAACATTCACCATCAGGAACGCTATTGTGGGGCATCCATCACCTGAATCATTTCCCGCTGCGGCGTATCGGGATCGGCCTGTATCCTCCCTTGCTTCCAGTATGAGCGATCACTTTCACGCCAGAAGTGGAGCGTAAGCAAACATGCTCCAACACACAACTGTTGGAGTACAACGTTAGGCGAGAAGATTATAGACAGGGTTCTTAGAGAGGTGATCTCACCAGGCTTGTTCTCAGGTTTCTGACACCTCTTTTTCTGTCAGAGGGACTGATCCCCGTTGTCCAGCATCACATGGCTTCGTTGTCCTCATCCAGCTACCTTTTTTGCTCACGTTGCGACTTTCCACCTACGTCAAGCATGTTACTGGACCCACGGGATGCACAACGAGTTTTTTTAGCTGAGCAGGAGTGAACCCGATGGAACCTCCTGACAAAAGGACCCCGATAGCCTCTTTGAGCAGTATGTATTGTTTCCCTGTTTGTAAGAGCAAGAGGATGGCGGTCAGACGGTCAATACGATTCATTTATAAGCTCTCGTTGTGGGTCATCCTGATGGCAGCCGCTGTTCTTCGATCTGTTCAGCAAAACTGATGCTTGCACCATCTTACTTGATTGCTGGGGAGAAGGCAAGCTCACCTGAGCGTAAACATCTATGGATTAGTCATTCGTGACGCGGAGGGCTACACGACTCACGAATAACCAGCCTTGTAGACAGCTCAACTCGTTCTATCTCAGCAAACGGATGGGCAATATATTTTAAGAGCAGGGTAGCGGCACTGCGTCCCATTTCTACCAGAGGCTGGCGCACGGTCGAGAGAGCAGGATGAACATGGGCTGCCTGCGGAACATCATCGAAACCGATAATCGAGAGGTCAGCGGGAATACGAAAATTGAGATCCCGCGCAGCCTCCATCGCCCCAAAGGCCATGACATCATTTGAAACAAAGAGCGCTGTTGGCGGTTGGGGAAGACTGAGCAGGTGCTGAGCGCAGCTATAGCCTCTTGGTTGCAGAAAATTGCCTTCACTCACCAGTTCCGGGTCAAAATCTATCCCATGATCGGCGAGCGCAGCTTGATAGCCGGCCAGGCGTTCCGGGCGCATCCATAGGCCATTTCTCCCGTGATAAAGCCTATCCTGCGATGGCCGATGTCAAGCAAATAGCTGGTCGCATCATATCCTCCTTTCTTGTTCGTCGTCATCACGGAAGGCACGTATCGGTTATAGCCCTGATAATCGATCAAGACATAGGGAATTTTGCGCTGTTGTAAGGTTTCGAGATAGGCTTTCTCGTTGCGGGGTACAATCAGAATAAGCCCGTCAGCAAGGTCGTGGGCCAATCTGGTGACATAAGCAGTTTCCTTGACTTTTTGTCGATGGGTGGTATAAAGCATCAGATTGTAGTTGTGTTCTTCCAGGGCCTCATCGATGCCCCGGATAATCTCGCCCATATAGCCAGTATTAAGATGATCGACGAGCAGGCCAATGACATGCGAAGCACCTCCAGCCAGGTTGCGAGCTGAAACGTTACCGACATAACCCAGTTGCGCCATCGTTTGTAAAACGCGCTCGCGTGTTTCCGCATTTACATTGGTTTTGTTGTTGAGCACGCGTGAGACCGTGGAATGTGATACCCCGGCCTTCTCAGCCACATCAAAAATAGTCACATCTCGCCCCGTATTATTCTTTTCGTTATCACTCGTTATTCTTCGGCTCAATGAACGTTCCTTCTCTGTATTTGTCCGCAGATTGCCAACGATCACACCATGTTACTCTAATCAATACTTCATACCCCTGAGGCTGTCAAGTGATGCACGCCAGTTTTATGGACCGAGATTAAGCAGCATCCGGGGTATAGTCACCAGGCGCAAACCACGAGCATGTAAACCTTCAATGATAGCAGGAAGGGCTGCGATCGTATTGGCCCGATTAGCACCCTCGTGGAGCAAGAAGATTGCGCCATTTCCCGCAGCCTCCAGGATGCTTGCGGCAATCCGAGTTGCAGATGGCTGGGGGTCCGTCCAATCACCGGCATCTGCACTCCAGGTCACAGTTATCAGGTTAAACTGACTGGCGGCCTTCAGTACGTCCGTATTATATTCTCCGTAAGGCGGACGGAAGATGATCGGGTACATGCCAGTCCCACGCAGGAGAGCATTCTGCGTCTCGCTCAACTCTCCATAGATTGCCGCAAACGAGAGCGTGGGTAGACGGGGATGGGTAAGGGTATGATTCCCGACGGCGTTTCCCCCAGCCAGTACCTCTTGCGGGGAGGTGGGAAATTGCGCAATATGCTGTCCGATAAAAAAAAAGGTAGCTTGGACGCTATAACGCTGAAGGATGGCCAGCGCCTGCCGTGTGTAAACACTCGGACCATCATCAAAGGTTAAGGCTACCTCTGGCAAATTGGGGTTGCCATGAGTTATCCTCAAATCTATTATCCTCTCCTGCTCGCCAACTCAAAAGCAATAGAGCAACAGGGTTGCTTTTCGCTCGCTCGCTCGCTATGTGAGCGCTAACATTCTATTAATAGAGATAGTACTTGATGCTCCTGATTGCTGTCAAGACTTTTCCCAGAAGAATGAGAGCGCGTTCATTTTCCCCCAAAAATGGATAGCAAAGCATGTTTCGCCACCCTGTCTCATCGTGGCTCGACCTAGTGAAGAAAGCAAACAAAAGAGAGACCTTCCCCCTCAAAAAAGGGCCGCGCTTTTTTGAGGGGAAAGAGCGTAAAATGGCCACGCAGCCTGGTCTTTACACATGAGGAGTGATCCCTACGTTTGCAAGCAGCCTTATTGTTATTGAAAACAGATCAGGTTCTTGCAGAATTGCACACGCTCTCATTTTTTTTAGAAAAGACTTGACGGAGAGCCAGGAATAGAGTATATCTTGATTAGCGTTATGCACGCGCTCTCATAAACCAGAGGAAAGACGTCTTTCTGACGCAGAAGTGAGACCCTTACCACCTTGTCCCACCAGTTCGCGGAAACCATCGCTCCTGCCGCCGGGCTGCTACTCTGTACAGCAGAGGTCTTCGCGGCCTGGATCGAGCGGAAGGAGAAGCGAGACATTCTCCTCACTGCCCAGCGCCAGAAGCAAGCGCATTGGAACTGGTGGGCAGAATAACTACTCTTGATCTCCGTAGAAAGGAGGGGAAGAATCCCATAGCATACATCGTCGTATCGGCGTCGTGTTGTATTCGCAGTGTATCGTGCTAACGCCTCGTGGTGTTAGCATCTTGTCTAGGGAAGGAAAAGAAGCGATGACACTTAAACGTTTTTTGCGAAATATAGGATTATTCGCATTTGTGACCATTTGGGACGGTTTCCATTGTCGTGCTCAATACAGCAACTAGCGCTACTACGGCTTCTTATGCCTTGCAAAACACTGGTGTCGCCAATGGGACGATGGTGACGCCGTATCTGACCAATGCTTCAAATGACACGGCAGCCCAGGCAACGACATCCGTCAGTGGCGGTTCATTCAGCGCGACCATCCCTGCTCGCTCCCTGGTCACGTTTGTGAGAGATGGTCGTTCTTCGGCAGTTGCATGGGGAGAAGATTGATTCCACGGGTCGGGTTCCGTTGGAGCAGCCCCTTCTCCTCAATAAGAAACTGGGCAAAATTGCTGATGGTCGATTTGACCCGTGCACGATGGTTGATGCTCAACCCATCCTGCTCTAAGTGCGTCAGATACATCTCCACTGCCGCCTTCGTCAACTGCGTCGGCTGAAAATATCCCTTATTGCCAGGCTGTTGAGCAACCCATCCAGTCATCTGACGCACAGTTCGGAGATAGGCATCCATCGTTCCCTCGGCTTTCCCCGAGAGAAACTGTTCGTATTCGCCTAAAAGGGCATGAACCTCATTGATCGTATCGTCTTCTAGAGGAGTCATGGTTCATTTCTCCCCTAAAATAGCTTTGAACAAGTTTCGCCTCAATCAGCGTATTGAGGTGGATACTTCTTGCGAAAGGAGGTCTGAGTTTCTTGCATGGTATGTTTTCTACGGGAAATATATTTTTTGTTCACATAAATAGTAGATGAGATAATATAAATACTTGACAAAGCGATGGGTACGACATATACTTTGTACGGCGAATATAGGGATGTGGTGTGATTTCCTGAGCAAGAGAGTGAAAGCAACACTCGCGCTTTCTGTGGTCAGGATGGGGAGGAATGTCAGGAAACAATCGATGAGATAGTCTAACGAGAAACAGGATGTACAGATCGATGATTACGCGTTACGATCCCTTCCGCGAGGCGCTCAGCCTGCGTCGTGCGATGGATCAATTGTTTGAGCAGAGCTTTGTGCATCCCAGTTTGATGAGAGAACTCCCCTGGGAGATTGGGCTTCTGGCTGCGATTGCTCCTACTTATGTTCCTGATCAACCTGTTCTTCTATGGCCCATTTCTCTTCAGCCTCTTAAGTAGCCAGTCACCGACGATCGACCTGTCATACAGCCGCTTCCTGCAGCAGGTGGAGCAAGGCAATGTGAGTAGCGTGACAATCAAAAGCGACAACTCCATTACGGGTACTTTTAAAACCCCAGTGCGTGTGCTGCAGTCTGGTGCAGCGCAACGCTCGGTGTCAGCGGCGCGCTTCACCACATTTGTGCCAGCTACGGGAGACCCCAGCCTGCTCCCATTGCTGGAGAAAAAAGGGGTCGAGATCAGTGCTCAGCCTGTGCAGCCTCCCTGGTGGCAGACGGTGCTGGTGTTGCTTCTGAACGCGCTACCGGTGCTACTGCTGCTCTACTTTGGCGTGATGAGCTGGCGAGGTATGCGCCAGATGCAAGACATGCAAGGAGGCGGGATCTTTGGCATTGGGCGTAGTCGCGCTAAACTGTACAGTGAAGAACGCCCAACAACCACCTTCGCGGATGTGGCAGGCGTTGATGAGGCCAAGACGGAATTGCGTGAGGTGATCGATTTTCTACGCGACCCACAGCGCTTTCTCACGATAGGTGCGCATATCCCCAAAGGAGTCTTGCTGGTTGGTCCACCGGGGACTGGCAAGACCTTGCTGGCGCGTGCGGTTGCCGGAGAGGCAGGGGTGCCGTTCTTCAGTGCGAGTGCGACCGACTTTGTCGAACTCTTTGTTGGAGTGGGAGCCAGTCGTGTGCGTGATCTGTTCGCTCAGGCTCGCAAGAGTGCCCCGTGCATTATATTTATCGATGAGATCGATGCCGTTGGGCGTACGCGCAGTGGGGCAGGCGCGATTGCCAGCAACGATGAGCGCGAACACACCCTCGAGCAATTACTCGTCGAGATGGATGGGTTCGAGCCGCATGAGGCCATAGTCGTTCTGTCCGCCACCAATCGTCCTGATGTCCTCGACCCGGCGCTCCTGCGTCCCGGTCGCTTTGATCGCCAGGTGGTAGTAGATCGACCGGAGTGGCGCGGTAGGGAAGCAATTCTCCGTATCCATACACGTAATGTTCCTCTAGCTCCTGACGTGAACCTGGAGGAACTGGCTCGCGGGACCCCAGGTTTTTCGGGGGCTGATCTGGCTAACCTGGTGAACGAGGCCGCGTTGCTGGCTGTGCGGCAGGGCAAGAAACAGGTGGATCGGTATGATTTCCAGGAGGCGCTCGACAAACTGCTGCTGGGGGGCAAGCGGGAAGCCTTGATGGATGAACGCGAACGGCGCATTGTGGCCTACCACGAAGGGGAGCATGCACTGGTCGCAGCAGTGCTACCCGATGTCGATCCACTCTATAAAGTGACAATTGTGCCACGCGGGCGCTCACTTGGTGTGACCCAGTTCCTGCCGGAGGATGATCGACGCAACTATCCACGTTCCTATTTGCTGCAACGTTTGGCCGTTGCCGTAGGAGGCCGTACGGGAGAAGAGCTAGCTCTGGGCGAGATCACATCGGGAGTGGAAAATGATCTCAAAGAGGCAACACGCCTGGCTCGTCGCATGGTGACTGAATGGGGCATGGGTAAGGAGACTGGCCTGGTTGCCTATGAGATGGATGGAGAGAGTCCCTTCCTGAGTCAGCAGGTATTGGAAGGGCCGAGCCGGGTCTATTCTGAGGCGACAGCGGAGCGTGTGGATACAGAAGTGGAACGGCTTCTTGAGCAGGCGCACCAGCAGGCTAGTACAGTGCTTTCTGAGCATCGGGCTGCACTGGAGAGGCTGGCGCAAGTGCTGCTCCAGGAGGAGGTAGTGGAACGCAATCAGGTCCTTACCATTCTTGCTGATACACAGGCTGCACAAAAGACGGCAGGTGGTGGCGAGAGCACCGAGGGCAAGCCCTCCGTGGGTGTTTAGTACTAAGGTCATCCTACTGCCATGCCAACGATATCACACATATGTACGCAAATGGGAGAGAGGAAGAGCGATGAACATTGAGCGTTTTACTGAGAAGGCTCATGAGGTGATCAGCGAGGCAACCCAGCTAGCCAAAGAGCACAATCATAGCCAGATCGATGTCGTGCATCTGCTGGCGACCCTGCTGGCCCAGGAAGGCGGTGTGGTGCAGCAGGTGATTACAAAGGTCGGTGGCCATCTCGCAGTGGCACAGCAGATCGTCAATGACGAGCTGAACGGCATGCCACAGGTCTATGGTGGTAGTGAGCCGGGTATTTCGCCGCGCCTGCGCAAGCTGTTGGAAGATGCCTGGCGCGAGATGGACACCTTCCATGATGAGTATCTGAGCGTGGAGCACATGCTGCTGGCTCTGTTCAATGTCCGCGATGGGGCGGTGCCGCGTACACTCCGAGCGGCGGGACTCACGCGCGAGAACGTGTTGCAGGCTCTCACCTCCATTCGGGGGGCGCAACGGGTGACCGACCAGAATCCAGAAGGCAAATACCAGGCCCTCGAAAAATATGGCCGCAACCTCACGGCGCTGGCGGAGCAAGGCAAGCTCGACCCGGTGATTGGGCGTGACGAAGAGATTCGCCGTGTCATCCAGGTCTTGAGTCGTCGTACCAAGAATAACCCGGTCTTGATTGGCGAGCCGGGGGTCGGAAAAACCGCCATTGTCGAGGGCCTGGCCCAGCGCATTGTGCGCGGGGATGTGCCGAAAACCCTGGCTGGCAAGCAGGTAGTGGTGCTTGACCTGAGCGCGCTGGTCGCAGGCGCGAAGTATCGCGGCGAATTCGAGGAACGTCTGAAGGCCGTGCTCAAAGAGGTGACGAGTTCGGAAGGCAACATCATCCTCTTTATCGATGAATTGCACACATTGGTCGGTGCAGGGGCAGCGGAAGGCGCGATGGATGCCTCCAATATGCTCAAACCCATGCTGGCGCGTGGCGAACTCCACTGTATCGGGGCCACCACCCTGGATGAGTACCGCAAGCATATCGAGAAGGATGCCGCCCTGGAGCGCCGCTTCCAGCCGATCATGGTCGATCAGCCCTCAGTTGAGGATACGATCAGCATTTTGCGCGGCCTCAAGCAGCGCTACGAGGTTCATCACGGCGTGCGCATTACGGACAGCGCCCTGGTGGCAGCGGCGGTGCTCTCTAACCGCTACATCACCGATCGTTTTCTCCCCGACAAAGCCATCGACCTGGTAGATGAGGCCGCCAGCCATCTGCGCGTGGAACTGGATAGTACCCCTACTGAGATTGATGCGCTGGATCGACGTATCCGGCAGCTGCAGGTCGAGCAAGAAGCATTACGGAAAGAGACAGATCCTGCCAGCCGCGAGCGCTTAGCCAGAGTCGAGCAAGAGCTTGCGAACCTGAATGAGCAACTGCACACGCTCCGGCTCTCGCTGGAAAGTGAACGTGAACCGGTCGAGACCATGCGCCGCCTGAACAAAGATCTCGAACAGGCGCAGGTTGATCTGGAAAAAGCCGAGCGCGAATACGACTTTGGTAAAGCGGCGGAGCTGCGGCATGGGACGATCCCACGGCTGGAGCAACAACTGCGTGAGATGGAAGCCAAGCTCTCCAACATTCAGGGGCAGGGTCCGCGTATGCTCAAAGAAGAGGTCGATGCCGAAGATATTGCCGAGATCGTCTCGAAGTGGACGCACATCCCGGTCTCCAAGTTGATGCAGGGCGAAGTGCAGAAACTGATCAGGATGGAAGATCACTTGCGCGAACGCGTTGTCGGACAGGAGCAGGCGTTGCAAGCGGTCTCCGACGCGATCCGCCGTGCGCGTGCAGGATTGCAAGACCCCAATCGTCCCCTGGCGAGCTTTCTCTTTTTGGGACCGACCGGTGTTGGCAAAACGGAATTGGCACGCGCCCTGGCCGAATACCTGTTTGACGATGAGCGAGCCATCATACGGATTGATATGTCAGAATACATGGAGAAACACAGCGTCTCGCGCTTGATAGGAGCACCTCCCGGCTACGTCGGCTATGAAGAGGGCGGTCAGCTCACCGAGGCGGTGCGCCGTCGTCCCTACAGTGTCGTGCTCTTCGATGAAATCGAGAAAGCCGCCCCGGAAGTTTTCAACGTCCTGCTGCAACTGCTTGATGACGGTCGCCTGACGGACGGCCAGGGTCGCACCGTCGATTTCAAGAACACCGTCATTATTATGACGAGCAACGTAGGGACGAGCTGGCTGCACGAATTTGACGGCATGGATGAGGACAATGTCCAGCGCCAGGTGCGTCAGCACTTGCGAGAAGAAGGGTTCCGCCCGGAGTTCATCAACCGCATCGATGAGATCATCGTCTTCCATCAAATCACGCGTCAGCAGATGAAGGACATTGTCGATATCCAGATCGATCGGCTGCGTCCGCGTCTGGCCGAACGCCATATCACGCTGCAACTGACTGACGCCGCCCGAGACCTGCTGGCAGAGATGGGCTACGACCCACAATTTGGGGCCCGTCCTCTCAAGCGCGTCATTCAACGGGAGATCGAGAACCGTATTGCCCGTGGCATCCTCGATGGTACCATTCGTGATGGCGACACAGTCAAGATCGACGCGAGGGGTGGCAAGCTCGCCATGGAGTCCGTGAGAGCACAGGAAGAAGCCCATGCAGACTGATGAAGGGAGCAGAGAGAAGCATACTGAACCTGAGATTGGGGTGGAGCGCCAGGAACAACTGGTCCGCTGCCTTGCGACAACCCCTGACATCACACACGGCATCTATCCCTTTAGAGCAAGCTGTCCTCAGCGAAGCGCATTTGGAGGAAGGCTATCTCAGTGAGGTCCATTTGCAGGAGGCCGACCTGAGCGGCGCGCATCTGGAAGGGGCATACCTTAATGAGGCTCACTTGAAGGATACCTCTCTCTATATGGCGCATCTGGAGCGAACATTTCTCTACAAGGCGCACCTGGAGGGGGCCAGACTCGGCAGAAAGCATGCTGCTGAGAAAGCACAGCTCAGAAAAGCCCTGGAAAGCGGTGAGCAGCACATTGGTCCATCACTGGCAGATGCACAGTGGAGCGATGTCAATTTAGCAGTCGTGCAGTGGTCGCAGGTGGATATGCTTGGTGATGAGTACGAAGCACGACAAACAACATCCGCTGGGAAGAGAAAAAGTAGCGTGACTAGATTGGAGGAATATGAGGAAGCGGTGCGGGCCACTCGCCAGCTCGCTGTGGCATTGCGGTCGCAGGGCCTCGACGAGGAGGCGGCCCGCTTCGCCTACCGTGCGCAAGTCTTACAACGCATCGTCTTGCGGCGACAAGGCAAGCTCGGACCATATCTGTTCTCAGGATTTCTCGATCTGCTGGCAGGATACGGATACAGGCCAGGCAGGAGTCTCATGGCCTATCTCGTTGTCATCTTCTGCTTCATGGGACTCTATCTGCTCAACGTGCATGCCCCAACTCATCTCAGTTGGGATGAAGCCCTGGTCCTGAGTGTGAGCAGCTTTCATGGTCGTGGCTTCTTTCCCCTGGGTATGACGCTAGGAGATGCCCTTGCTCAACTGGCAGCCCTGGAAGCGGTGCTGGGTCTGCTCATCGAGGTCAGCTTTATTGCGACCTTTACCCAGCGCTTCTTCGGAAGGTGAAGTCCGAGGTCCGTATGCGCATTACGTCATGGAAAATGTTACTGGTGAGTAACATTTTCCATGACTGAGGGTCTCTCACTCATCTTCGTTTTCTTGCCTTCCGACGTTTGCTCTTGCTTTGTCTGGCTGGCCGGGGAGGCTTGGCTTGTCCTTCAGGAACAGCTTGGGCCTCTGCTTCCGCTCTCTGTTGCGCGTCACAGTAATGCTGGTAGCGTCTCACGGATGCAGGATTGGCGAGTCCGAGGTGCTCCTGGAGAGCGGACAGGTTTCCTCCCGTTTGCAAAAACCAGATGGCATAGGTATCTCGTAGCATGGACGGATGGATCGGCTTCGTCGTGAGTCCTGATCGTTGGCTCAACCGGGCGAACAAGAGGGTCATACTATTCTTGCCGCAACTCAGGAAGCAAGAGCATCTCCTGAGTCTCTAGCGTTGCAGGAGACCAGGCTGGGGTGAGACGCGCTTGCTCCAGATAGGCATTGACAGCACACCGCCCCTGTTTCGAGAGGAGGAGTGTACTGTTTCCCGCCTTTGGCAGGGGGCTGAGTACTTGACATCAGAAACGAACGAGCAAAGAAGCGTTTGTCTTCTTGTTTGTTTTTACCTGCCAATAGAGCGAGTAATCGCTTGTTCTCTTGTTTGTTTTTTACCTACCAATAAAACGAGCTATCGCTTGCCTCCTCGTTTCTTGCCAGAGCCTCTTTTCCTATGGTACCCTTTTCCTATGGTTCTGTTCGTTTTCGTCTTTCCTCAGGAGGTCGTCATGGAAAGCCACTGGGTCTGCCTGCGCGCCCATCTCCGCGCACTGCTCCATCTGCACTATTGGACCCCACTTACTCACGCTAAGCTCTGCTCTATCTTTGCTAGCAAGTCGTGATCCTGGAAGGTTCGGGCTAGGCGACGCAGTTCAATAATGGTGTCCAGAGGCAGTAACCCTAAATAGCAGCGATCTGCAGTGATGTTCTTATGGTAGAATTTCTGCATAGTTGCAGAATCGTAGATCGTGCTCTCCTGGGCAAGTTTGAGTAGCTCAACCGCTAATTCGACAGGAATCGGCTTTTCAACTTGCAGCATGTTTACAAGATAGGGTAGAGCCACACTAGACGGTGGTCGAGCATAAGGCCCCCTTGCGAAGACGAACTCGAGCCTTCTGAGATTTGGGGTTGGATTTGCTCGGGTCAAGCAACGATTTGGTACGAGGACGACCTCTTCGTTTGGGAACGAGCAAAGGAGGCGGAGCGACTTTATAACTCAACAGTTCAAAGAGACTCCATTGGTGATCGGTTAATCCGCTCGCCATAGCAGGTGTGCAAGGAATGCCTAAACCTCCTTTTTCACTGCTTTTACTTAATTCCTGATGACACCAGCAAAAATTATAAGTGCATCCAATAAGATACATTCCGGTATGAAATGCGAATAATTTCGAAGAGGCATGGCGGCATTTTCGAGTGAGAGCTGCTAAGCGTTCCCGCAACGTCCCATTCAGTCGCTCAATAAATGAGGTATTGAGCATGGTTCCACCATTTGAGATCTTGAGAAGCTCCGTCGCTTTTTCCAGACTTCCATGACTCATTTTTCGAATGACCTCTTTTAAATGTTTGTTCACGGTGTGCTTGATCACCGTTCCAATAGGTAAATCCGGCCATACTTCAAAAGAGCATCGCCCTCTTTTTCCCGCTCTTTTGATTTTCTCTCGAAAGGCCCTCTTTATACTGTTTGGATAAGGTGACCAACCATCAGTACAGATCAAGAGATCACCCAGCGTTTTACTACACCGTCGCACCTGTTGTAATAATTGATCGGCAAGTTTCCTATCACGTGTCTGGCTTACCACTCCTGCTATCCATAACCGTGTTGGAACGATCATCGCCAATCCCATCCATGCAATGCTTCCCCGCGCTTTTACCCATATTTCATCTGCTTGGACATGGATCATATCCAGCTTTCCTTGTTCTATTTTGTCTTTATGAACTTTTTCACAATGAGATCCCGCGCGATCTCGCCAATTGGCTACGGTTCTTTCATCGAGATCAAATGCATGCACAATCGCTTGAAGTGGGCATCCATACGCTAATAACGTTACGACGATGACAATCAACGACGTGGGTTTTCGCAATCCCGCAAACATCGTCCCTTCTTTCGCACTAAACGTTCTTCCACACGTTTTGCATTTATAGCGCGGACGTTTTCTTCCATGGATGACAATATTCCCTTGCCCGATTTTCCCTCTTGCAATACATCCTGCATTCGGGCAAAATGTCTCCGAGGCATTCATGTGTTCTGTGTTTGTTTGCATATCCACAGATTACTATGGATGCGTTTTTCTTCAAGCCCTCCTTCCACCGTCTAGTGTGGCTCTACCAAAGCAATCTGCGATGTAATTTATAAAATAGCCATCAACAATTTTACTTGAGCCAAGATAGCGACACCATCCAGGAACGCAGGCATGAGCATTGAATAATTTGCTTCAGGCAGGGTATACTGCTTGTATTGAGCTACCCAGTGTTTCAGGTACAGCAGATGCAATTGTCCCTCTATTCCTCTGGAAAGTCTCTCTTGCATTGCATATCCTGAGGAAAGAAGAGAACTCAAGTAGCAGAGTTTTTTGAGAGTTAAGCAATGCCCCTAATAAATTTATAGATTGAAATATATGAAATGTTTTTACTATGAAGATTACTATGGCACAGATTTTCTCATACATACGCCTGTCTTTACGTCTTTGGTTGCCGGTAACTGTGTTTATTGGGTTGTATACGGGCATTATCGTGGCTTTTGACCCGGTTTTGCTCATGCTTGATCAAATCGCTCCGAGTTTCATGGGAAATGGATGGTGTGTGCTTCTCATATGGCTATCGCTTCTCATCCTCTACATCATTCTTGGAGTGGTCTTTACCCGCTTCTTCGCCCGCTTTCTGCGCCGTTCCTTTGGGTCAGAAGCATTGCGTATCCAAAGACGTATGGCCGCCTTGAGCGGTTTACCCTTTTACGCCATCTGCTTGCTTTGCTTGTGGTCGACTATTGTTTTCATGCTTTTTCCTGATGCGAATGCTCCAGCTGCGAGTTTGACCTTAGGTGTGGCTGGCTTTTTGGGGTTCGGTCTCATCTCATTGAGCTATCTTCTTCTGCTACGTTTCTTCTCAGGTCGCCCAACTGCTATTGCTCGTCAGTAAAAGGGCAGAGGAGGGAAGCGCAGCATGGCCACGCAAGATACAACCGAACGCACTAGCGGGGTGGTATTAGCGGTGTGCCGCTACGCGACCCATAGCTTTAGCAAGCAAAGCGCGGATAGCATACGGCTCCTGACAGGGCTGGGAGTCGAGGGAGACGCCCATCTGGGCAAGACGGTCCAGCATCGCTCACGAGTGGCGCGTGATCCAACCCAGCCCAATCTGCGCCAGATACACCTGATCCATACTGAGTTGCACGACGAGTTGCGCCTGGCGGGCTTCAGCGTGTCGGCAGGGCAGATGGGCGAGAATGTCACGACGCGTGGCATCGATCTGCTGGCTCTGCCAACCGGCACACGGCTGCATCTGGGCGCAACGGCGGTAGTCGAGGTGACTGGACTGCGTAATCCTTGCGTCCAACTGGATCGCTTTCAGTCGGGTCTGATGGCCGCAGTGTTAGAGCACGATGAGCATGGTAAGCTCGTACGTAAGGCTGGCGTTATGGGCATCGCGCTAGCTGACGGCGAGGTACGACCCGACGACCCAATTCGCGTCGAGTTGCCACCTGCACCACACCGAGCACTTGCTTGCGTCTGAGTGAGATAAAAGTCATCCACCGTATTGAACAGGGCGTCCTTGGCTCGCAGAAAACAGTCGTCGTGACGAAATTGCCTCACTGTAGTTATGGTCTTTCAAACACGGAAACTTCCTTGGCGTTTTCATTCTCGGAACTCTACTTGATCAGGCCGCCCTCCGCAAGGTTGGGGGGCCTTTTTTTGTCTGAGATAGTCTAAACGTCAATGTATGCGAGGACTTAGCAATAAGATCGTGGTTGTTGCGGGTGGAGGTGGGTGAATTGGTGCGTTACCATTCTTCTTGATACGCTTGCTACAGAGTGTCGTGTGCCTTCTTGCAACGTACCAGAGCATGGAGAAGCGAAGCGGGAGTGCCAAAGTTGGGAAACAATACAAAATGGGCCATCGAGGGTCAGTTTCAAGAGCAAGAAGCGCTCTGCTACCGTTCGTGCTGGAAACATATGTTATACTAGAGTAACAGGAGTATTAGTGAAAGGAGGACAAGATGCAAGGAGATACATCCACAACGGCCTCGGAGGGCTTAAGTAGAAGCAAACGCCGACGCACGGATACTTCCTCTGCACGTCCTCCAGAGGGCGATCTCCTCCCACAATTGTCTCAAGAGGCTAGAGGTCTCACTCGGGCGACTGGAGATAACCGCAGCGGCTCCTTGCCAGATGATGCGAGGAGAAGCGATATAGTTAGAAGTATAGAGGGTTATACCAGTAATATCGGCAATACCAGGAAGAGGAAAAGACCGGCGGATGAAGCAGGGCAGAGCCAACCCTCCAGGTCTGGCAGACGGCAAGAGTTGCCAGCTTCCAGGGTTAGTGCAGCAAGGCCGCTCGAATCTTATATGCCTGATGAAGCAGAGGAGAGCAACAGAGCTTCTGAGGGTTTGAGATCCCATGAGCAAGAGCCCAAAAAGAAACAACCACAACTTCATCAAATGGTGCGTACGTATTTGTGGGAGCATCACGGGGTCTATGTCCCAAGCCAAGAGGCCGGTCAGAGCTTTGTGAATATCGATACGATGCTTGAGCGAGCGAAGGAGGAAGCGAGGGAACAGGGTAAAAATCTGGATTATCTGAAAAGGGATACTTTGGAGGCGAAAGCGCGGCGCTATTATTATGTCACCAAAGTGAAGCCCGAAGAGCACCCCGATGGCTATGAGACTGGCGATTGGCTGCCGAGTGATGATAAACGTGCACGTCAAGAAAAAAAGAGAGACATTGCTCAAAAAGCGGCTAACGATGGGGATCTGGTGAGAGATTATGTGGATGAAATTTTCCGGATATATGTGGAAAAAACCGAAGGGAGGAAGAGGAATCGAAGTGTTCAGCAAGTGCTTGAGCGTGCGCAGGAACAGGGTCAACAGGAGCTTAAGGATAAAGATCTGAGGGAAGATCTGAGGGATCTGACAGTTGAGGATGTGCTGGATGCAGCAAAAACCTGGGAGAATGAAGGGAATCTGGTGAGAGATTATTTGAAGGAAGTTTCCGGGGCCAATGTCCCACGCCAGGAAGAGATGAAGGTGTATCGAGGCCCTAAGCAAGTGCTTGAGAGAGCGCAGCAAGAGCATTTATCCCTGAGGGGTCAGACTCTGGAGTCCGTGCTGGGGAAAGCAGAGGCATGGGAGAGAGAAGGGAATCTGGTGAGAGCGTATTTGGAGGATACTCATGAGATCGACATCCCAAGCCAGGAAGAGATACAAGGAGAGATGAAGGTGTATCGAGGCCCTGGGCAAGTGCTTGAGAGAGCGCAGCAAGAGCATTCATCCCTGGGGGGTCAGACTCTGGAGTCCGTGCTGAATGCAGCAAAGGTCCAGCGGGCGGCTCAAGAGAGGCTCAGAGGCTCAGAGGATGAGCGTGCTCCGCAAGAGAGAGACGAGCAGCATCCGCGTGATCCCTTCCAGCAAGAGCCTGGCTTCCCACACTTGCCCCAGCAAGGGTTTGAGGCATCTAGCTCCTCCCAAATGTTCCCACAAGGGTTTGAGGCATCTAGCTCCTCCCAAATGTTCCCACAAGGGTTTGATGTGCAAATGACAGATTCGCCCCCGCCATTACCACTCGAGGAACTGTTAAGATCCGCCCTCGGCAGGTCTGATGAGCCAGCAGGGATGACAGATCTGTCTGGAGCACCTATCGGCAAGCGACGACCACCAATGCCCCCCGAGATAAGGACATCATTCGATCCGCCTGCGCCTGTCGCCAGGCAGCAGCCCCAGAGAGACGCACCAGAGCCCCAACCTGAAGCTAGTCACGAGGACGAGGCTAGCGAGTCGGAACAATTCTACCCCCCTCTCGATCCTCCACTGAGGCTGAAGAGTCCTACTACCGAGAAGGTCTATACAAAAAAGTATAAAACAAACTACCTAAATTGGGCAAACAAGACTAACGACGAGGCACGTGCGGGGAAACCCATGGGAATGCTGGATGAGCAAGGTCTTCCGGTGATGAGGAATAGACGTCCGATTACTTACAAGCTAACACCAGATGGCGTGTTTCGTGCGGAGAATTACGGGGAAAGTCCTGCAGGATTCGAGAATGTGAGTGCAAATGCAGGAAAGCTTCAAGAAAAGCGTAAAGCTGGAGGAAAACCGAAAGCAAAGAGCAAGAGACAATACGACGAGGCGAACGACCTGAGAGATCTTCTGATCGAGAGATTTGGGACCGACGTGCCACCAGCCACGGGGGGCCGGAAAAATAAGGAAGAGTTTAGGACATTTACCGCAATTCTGAAAAAAGCACGGAGTATGGACCCTGATAATCAAGAACTTCGGGAGGCTAAACCGGATGATCTTCGTGATGAGCTTAAGGCGAGAGCGTTGCTGTCCGCGAAGTTTGGGATCGAGGTGTCGGTAAAAAAGTTTACGACCTTGCCGGCAATTCTGGAAGAGACAAAGAGGTTACAACGTGACAATAAAGATCTTCAGGCGATTACTACCCCAGAAGAGTTGAAGAAATTGGCCAGGGCACACGCAAAAGAGCGTGCAAGCAGCCCTACACAGCAGGAGGAAACCTCTTCTGCCGTACACGAAGAAGCAAGCCCTGCTCCAATCCAAGAAGGAGGTCCCGATTTCGGATTGCAGGAGAGATTGCTAGAGCAAAATAGATTGCTAAGGCAACAGGGATTCGGAGAGCCAGGCTTCGGAGTACCGCAGATTTTCGGAGGACAACCGGACTTCGGAGAGCAGAGATTCGGAGAGCCGCCGATTCTCAGAGGACAACTGGGCTTCGGAGAGCCGCAGGGATTCGGAGGGCCACCTATTTTCAGAGGACAACCGGGCTTCGGAGAGCCGCAATATGAGGGTTACGGACCGTATAGGCCAGGTGAAGCAGAGGCGAGCGGACCTCCATCCCATCAGCCAGAGTCTTCTCAAAAGAAGGGAAGAGATGATATTCGGCAATGGGTGAGAACGTATGTAAAAGAGCATCAGAAATATGATGTGCCACGCATAAATCCAGACACGAAAGTGGCGTTGTCCTCAGTTAAAGATATACTTGCGTATGCGAAGGATAAGACGAAGGATCGGCGGGGTAATGAGGCGGGTGAGAAAAGTCTGGATTATTTGAAGGAAGAGTCTGTGAAGTCGAAGGCGAGGGATTATCATGCCGCCAAAGATAATCCCGAAGAATACCCTGATGGCTATCTGACTGACGATGATAAACCGGAATTTGATGAATATAGTCTATATTAATAAGGGACGCGTGGTGAGAAAATTTTTGGATGAGATGTACAATGCCTACGCAACCCAAAAATTGACGGAGCGGATTGGAAGCGCTTGGCAAGTGCTCAAGCACACGCAGGACATGGAGTCTAATAATCAAAATGAAGCGCTGAAGGGGCTGACTCTTGCGTCCGCGCTGGAGGCTGCAAAGAGCTGGGAGCATGATGGGGATCTGGTGAGGGAGCATTTGAAGGCTCTGTACTATATCAACGTGCCAGAGCAAGAAGAGAGCAAGCGGTGGTTTATAAGCGCTAAACATGTGTTTGAGAAAGCGCGGGAGATGGCGCCTGATAATGAAGCGCTGAAGAGGCTAACTCCTGAGTCCGCACTGGAGGCTGCAAAGGGCTGGGAGCATGATGGGGATCTGGTGAAGGAGCATTTGAAGATTATGTACCAGATCAACGTGCCAAAAAAGCGGCGGCTTATAGGCGCTAAGCAAGTGTTTGAGAAAGCGCGGGAGATGGCGCCTGATAATGAAGCGCTGAAGGGGCTGACTCCTGAGTCCGTGCTGGAGGATGCAAAGAGCTGGGTATAACCCGTCACCATCCAGAATACTTCCAACAATTCACCTCATATCTCTGCTGCTTGCCTCCACATAGCCTATTTTCTAGCATATAGTGATACATTCTTATAGATTGCACGTTGCTGATAACAGACAGTTTTTCTACGCGCGGAGCAAAATGAATGAAAAAGATCTACTGCCATGTTGTTGCCTACAAACTTCTCTATCTCGGGTTGCTTATGCAAGCGCTTTTTTATCTCTCGATCAGCAAAACAGGGTGGCTTGATATCTTTTTCAGCGGAGGAGCACTGCATAATAGCGCGAAAGGCATTGATTTTTATCAAGTCCTGAGAGGTGCGTGGGCCTACTGGTATGGGGGCAGCCTGACAGGTCAGCCATTACTGGATGGAGCCGTCTACGCGCCAGTGCCGTATTATGTGAATACGAATGTCTATCATCCAGCCTTTACGATTTTTGTCGGAACGTTCCTGGCCAGCTTCAGTCCAAATACAGCCTATTTGCTCTGGTTCTGGCTCAAACTCCCCATCCTACTGGCGGCAAGCGCGTACTTCTATTGGAATTTTCGCCAGGAGAAATATGTGCAGTTTGGCGTTTTTATCCTGCTCGCGAACTTTTCTGCTTACCTGGAGCTGGCCGCCGGACAATTTCAGTTCGTCTTGAATATCTGTTTGTTGCTCTTTTTGACCAGTCTCGCCAAAAAGCGACACGTCATCTGGACGAGTACATGGTACTGGATCAGTCTGTTCGTTAAGCCGATAGGACTCCTCTTTGTACCAACATTGCTGGCGAAACGCCACACCGCTATTGTGCTCATCGCACTGGCGATCTTCACGTTAGAGACGCTGTATTTCTGGATAAGCGGCCAGGGTGGATACTATATCACCAATTTAATGAATAATATTGTCTATCCAACCTATCCAAAAGTAGATCAAATTATCACCTTGAATACGTTGCTGCGAAACAGCATCGATTTGCCCACGATCATCTATCAAGCTCTCCAGGATGCAGTGCTCGCGCTAACCATATTCCTGGGAACACTCAAGCGGATTCACCCATGTAAGGGAGTGTTTTTGATGATTGTATATTTCCTCTGCTTCTATAATCTGGTGTATGAGTATGATTGGAGCACACTGGCATATGTGCTCGCGGTATGTGTTGTGGCGTTGCCAGAATTTCAAACCAGACTCGCGCGCTTCTGGATTCTGCTCACCTGTCTGCCCAGTTGCTTTATCGTGTTGAAGATCTTTCACTTTGATGTGACAAATACATCACCTTTCGGCTTTGTACCCGGTGACGATGCCTGGAGATTGATGATTATCAGCAAGCTCTTTCCACTGATAGAACTCTGTATCAGTGTGTTAGCGGCGGATATCAAACCTATCTTCCAACAGATGCAAGAATTCTTTATGGCGATGAGAAAAACCAATGCGGTGCTCGGAGTGTTTGGAGAGGAAAAGAGCGAGATGGCAGAAAATTAGAGCCAGCCCTGCTGCTCGGCGATGCGTGCAGCCTCAATGCGATTGCGCGCTCCCAGTTTCTGGATGGCAACCGAGAGGTAGTTGCGCACAGTGCCTTCGGAGAGGAAGAGGGATGCAGCGATCTCGGCCAGACTTGCTCCATGCGTGGAGGCAGCCAGTACCGCACGCTCCCGCTCGGTGAGCGGATTGTTGCCCGAACTCAGCGCGGCCATCGCTAGAGCAGGATCGACGACGCGCTCACCGGCGATAACACGTCGGATAGCCGTCGCGAGCTGGGCCGCCGGGGCGTCTTTAAGCAGAAAACCAACTACCCCGCTCTCCATGGCTTGCCGCAGATAGCCAGGACGTCCAAAAGTGGTGAGGATGAGTATGCGACACGCAGGCAACTGCGCATGCAGAACCGCAGCAGCAGTAATACCATCGCAACCGGGCATCTCGATATCCAGCAAAGCCACCTCTGGATGCGCAGCAAGGGCCGCCGCGACAACTTCGTCGCCCCGTCCCACTTCGGCCACAATCTCGATATCGCCTTCCAGTGTTAGCAAGGCCACAAGCGCACCACGTACCATAGCCTGATCTTCCGCTAACAGAACACGAATCATGGCTGGACACTCCTCTCTTCCTCACTATTGAGATTGTCTAATGGAGTTAGCGGCGTTTGCTGGAGAGGAGACACCGTGGCAGCGCCAGATATGTCTGCTCTTTGCGCAAGAGGTAGCGCAACAGCGAGACGAAAGCCACCATCTGCTGCAGGTCCCGCAGTGAACTGCCCACCAAGTGCCTCTACGCGTTCGGCGAGTCCGCGCAGACCATTTTTGTGTGCAGCAGCGACTTCTAGTGCGGATGGAGTGCCTGTGTCCGCTCCATCAGCGCCATTGTCGATGACTTCAACACATGCCATCTGCCTCTCCTGCTTCACATGGATCGTACAGTGCTGCGCATGACTGTGCCGAACAACATTTGTCACCCCCTCGCGGACGGTCCAGGCCAGCACAGCCTCAATCACAGTTGGAAGGGTACCGATGACATGCTCATGTCCATCATATTGATAGGCAATAGCAGCCGCAGCCAAGATTTCCTGGGCCCCCTGCAGTTCACTGGCGAGCGTGGGCCGACGATAGTTGCCAACAGCTTCACGGACCTCCTGCAATGTGGTACGAGCCACGTGCTCGATATCGCCGATTTCAACAACGGCCCGCTCTGGTGCCATACCTATCAGCCGTCCGGCCAGTTCACTCTTGAGCGCAATGATCGAAAGATTGTGACCGAGCAGATCGTGCAGGTCACGTGCAATACGCAGTCTCTCCTCCATCACCGCCAAGCGCGCAAGCTCTTCCCGAGCCGCCTGCAACTGCCAACTCGTGGTGATGGACCAGATTACACTCCTTGTGATGAGCACAATGGCTGGAATAAAAACGAGCACCTGCACCAGATCGACCCAACCAGAACCAATCAGCCAACCAACCAACACGGCAAGCAGAGCGATGGCGACAGCCACCAGTACGGCCCGACGAATTGGCAGACTCCCCCCGATGCACCCACTCGTATAGAACAATAACGCTTGCCATCCATTGCCCCCCAGCCAGATAAGGAGCAGGCTTAATAGAGTCATCGCAACGATAGCTAACCACGTCGAGACCTCTGTATGTCCCGGTAGCGACAACATGGCGACAAGACGTTGCGCACGATGCCAGGCTGACCAGAGATAGATGCCGAAGAAGAGCACGGCCCCAACGAGGATCGTGATGAGTCGCGGTAATGGGGGATGATGCTGGAAAGACTCGATGATAGGTGGAATAGTCAGAGGCAACCATACCAACCAGATCAACAACAAGAAGTAGGGAGAGCGGTTCTCGATAGACGAAGTTGCGCGTGTCTCTCCCGGGTTGCTTATGGGCAGGTTTTGCATCTTTTTGTGCTCTCTACGCTTGCCACAAAGGCATGGATAGACGATCAAAAGCTCTGACTGCTGGCAAAGTTCGCTGGCTTCAGCTTCCTGCTGTATTTTACGATAGAAAGCGGAACTTCTCCAATAAAATATACCTTGTGTCTCTGCGGAGCAAGCTTTTTTATATTTACTATGCGATGGCGGTATGTTTGTTGCCCACCACGCCCGGCACAAGGCACGGGCACGATAGGATATAGATGATAGGACAAGGTGAACACACCTGCTCACTCGTATTTTAGAACCAGCAGTGGGCGCACACGAACGGCGTTCCAGGCGACCAGGATGGCGGTGAGGATGGCGAGCAGTGCCGGAACGATGATCATGCTCACAATGACGACAGGTTGCATGTTGAGCGTCAGGCTGTTGTTGAAGAAGATCTTGCTGCCCAGAGTCACACCACCAGCCGCCAACAACGTCGCGATGAATGCGCCAACACCTCCGGTGATGCCGTTCTCAATGAGCACCTGACTCAAAATGGTTCTGCTGGTGTAGCCAACCGATTTGAGGATACCTAGTTCGCGTCTGCGCTCCAACATTGCCAGCGCGACTGAATTGGCGATGATGATCACGGCGGCAAGCAACGAGAGCGAGGAGATGGCGATGAGCACGTCCAGGAAACTCGTGAGTTGTTGTAGGAAGGAGACACCAGCATCGCTTAAGTTTTGTACCGAGGCGTTGGGTACGATACGATTCAGTCCGTTCAACGCTTGATTGACCTGCGAGGGCGCGACCTTCATGTAAAAGACCGTTGTGTTTTCAGTATTCCCCGCACGCAACGCGTCCACGAGCGAGGTCGAACCCAACACTTTGCCCAATGTCTCAAAGCTGGTGGGAACCGAGATGATGCCAACTATCGTGACAGTTTTCTGTACCTTGCCGTTGAGACTGCTCAAGGTCACGGTATCACCGGGCTTGAGGTTCATACCCGCCCAGCCCTTGCTGGTCATGATCTGGCTAACAATGACGTTGTTGGTGTTAGCGTCGCTGGCATTCAGGTTGCGTCCCAGCATGATTTTCTGCGCGGGCAGTGTGCGCGTCAGATCGTAACCCTCGATGCCGCCCAGGAGACTGATGGCCTGCTGGCGATTGCCTCCTCCCGGCAAGACTTGCTGCGCCGGCTGACCGTTGATGGCTAGCGGTAAAGACATCGTGAACGGATCTGTGCGGCTGGCAGTCAGTCCCGCGATAGTGTTCAGATGGGACTGCAAGGTGTTGGTGTCTTTGCCAACGGTGGTGGCAACCAGGTTGTAGGGCGAGTTCTGGGCCAGCGCACCCAGGATCTGGGTGCGCATATCTTGCCCGATACCAATGTCCATGCCAATACCCCAGACACCAATAAACAGGGCTAACATGGTCGCCGTTGTGCGTATACGCTGCCGACCAAGGTTGCGCAAGGCCATTTTTACGTTGATCTTCCAACGCCGTGGCAGGAAGACGATGACGATGCCTAGCAATGAGACGGCGAGCAGGAAGAGGCCAAACACCGGCAAGAGCAGATAGACGAGCACGGAGACAGTAATGCCCAGCAGTACAAGCAGCAGATGGATGATCTGCACGCCCACCGGGACGGGCAACTTGCTGATCCCCAGCACGAGCAAACCGAAGACGACGCTCAGGAGCAATAGGGATGCGAATGTGCCATAGGTGACTTCGATGCCCAGCAGGATGTTGTTGTTGAGGATCACTATCGCTAGCAGACAGAAGAGCATTGAGAAGAGCACGAGCAACAGAAGAGTCAATACGCGACCACCAACGCTCTTGTTCTCAAGCTCACGGATCACCTGCAATGGACGCACGTTCGCAGCCTGGACGATTGGCAACAGACCAAAGATCAATGCGGTCACGCAACCAACGACGACGCCACCGATGATCAAGCCCGGATTGAGCACAAAGGGTATGTTAGAGCCAAGGTTTTGCAGCAGGATGCGTATGAGGTAACTGACAGCGATGGCCGCCGCCGCTCCAAACAGGCCACCAAGCAATCCGAGCAGAGCGGCTTCCAGACCAAAGAGCAGGTAGAGGTCCCGGCGACGATAGCCCGCTGTCTTGAGCATGGCAATCTCGGTCTTGCGGCGCGAGAGCAGCACTTGCATGGTGTTGACGATACCGACACCGCTGATCAGTAGCGCAATCAGGCCAGCAATCTCCAGGAATTTGTTGATCAGGTCAATAGAAGATTGCTGCGCTTTGAGTACGTCCGTGGCCGTCTGGGTCGTGGCGAGCGAAAATTGTGCATTGATGGCCTTGACTGCCGCATGCGTATGCGCCTGGTCTGCGGTGGTAATGTCCACGAGAGAGTAGTTCGCCAGCGTGACCGGGGCCGTAGCCAGGTAGTCGTGCGAGGAGATGAGCAGGAGATTGCCCGCCTGGACAAACGCGCCCGTGTTGGCGATCACGCCGGCAATCTTGACTGTGAGCGTCTGGCCCGAACCAGTGGCCGTTTTGACGTAGAGACTGAAGCTGTCGTTGAGCCGCTTGTGATAGGCGGAGAGAAAGTTTTGCGTGACTACCGCCTGATTGTTCATCAAAAGCTGTGCGAGCGTCCCGTTCGTGGGCGCGACAAACGCAGGCTGCGAGACGAGCGGGAACAGATTGGGATCAACGGCCTCAAGGTTAAAGGCCTGGACTGAAGAGCTTTCGTTATGCAACGTCGCGCTCGCACTGGAGATGGCAGTATAGCCGGTAATGGTGCCCGCGTCCTTGAGTCTGCTGAAGAAGGTCAGGTCACCCGCCTTGAGCGGCGCGCCCTGTGCGATCACTGCGATATCGCCGCCGTTGGCTATGCGTGCGCTGGTGGAGAGCGAGTTTTGCAGCATAAAACCGACCAGTTGCAACGCGACAACGGCCATGACGCCTACTGTCACACAAAACACGGCCAGGAAGGTGCGCTGGCCGCCTCGCAGCAGCGCACGCGATGTGTATTTGAAGTACATTGAGAGTTTCATTGTTTTTTACTCCTTTATTATTCATTATTGATTGCTGGCTGCTATTGCGTGATGACGCCGTGCGCGTGGTCGAGGGCTGCGATGTTGCCATCGACGATGCGTAGCGCTCGGCTGGCGTGCGAGGCAACGACGGGATCGTGTGTAGCGATGATAAAGGTTTTGCCGGTCTGTGCGCGCAGTTCGGCGATGAGCTTGAGTACATTTTCGCCGTTGCGCGCGTCAAGATTGCCGGTCGGCTCGTCGGCGATGACAAGCGCTGGATCGGTCGCCAACGCTCGTGCGATAGCTACACGCTGCTGCTCACCGCCGGAGAGCTGATTGGGGCGGTGATTGAGTCGGTGCGCGAGACCGACCAGGGTCAGCAGTTCCCGCGCTCGCGTGGCAGGTGAGCCTTTGTGCTTGCCAACGTAGAGTGGGACCTCGACATTTTCTTGCGCAGTCAGCGTAGGTATAAGGTTAAATGCCTGGAAGACCATGCCGATTTTGCTGTTGCGCACAACTGCTAGCCTGTTTTCGGACATACGCGTGATGTCTACACCATCGATTAAGACCTGACCGGTCGTCGGATTGTCCAGGCCGGCAATAATTCCAAGTAAGGTACTTTTGCCAGAACCGGATGGTCCGACAATGGAGACAAATTCGCCGCTCGTGATCTGGAAGCTGATGCCTTTAAGGATCTCGATACGCTCACGACCGAGCGGCAGGGTTTTTGTGATATTACGTACGTCCATGACGATGTTGCGCTCTACTTCTACTGTCGGCTGAGTTTCACTGCTCGTATTTGTATTCATGGATTATTTACTCCTTTTTTGCTAGATTGTTTTTATAAAAATGTGTCTATATTTACGCATTACATGAGCGAATAGTCTTTATTTCGTAAGAGCAAGTGCTGGCCACCAGGACCCAGGCTGAGCGCGCTGATGGCTTGCTGCCGGGCGTCATAGCCGGGTCGCGTGGCTCCCTCGATTAAGTAGGTGAGGGTGAATGAGAGCGATCCGATCAGGCCAGCCAGCACGATGAGCAATGTGGTACGAGATAGTGAGGCACCATTGAGCGCCGATTGGGACAGCGCGGATGAGTCCTGTCGATTGGTGAGTGATATTTGATCAGGTATATTAGTCATGGGTGTATCTCCTTGTATGCTTCAAATCTATCAGTGAAAGTTCTCTTGTGTCCTTCCTGCGCTCAGTATACGGGCATGTGGGGCGTATCTGGTAGTGTGGGCAATCATGAGATGAGTATGACATTTGTCATATGGGGAGACGATTTTGCTGGCGTCCTCTATGGCACGCAAACAGACTTGACAGGCAAACCTATTCCATTTTATGCTTGTGATAAGTGTCATTCCCTTAGGAAGTCCCCGATTACTGCATAGTGCGTCACATGTACTGGCGTATGCGGAGCGCTCTCCTCTGTGAGCGCTTCGCGTTCAAAGGAAGGAACACAGACTGTATGGCAGTAACCCCCAGAACTGACAATGTCCTGCCCTCCGAACGCATTGCAGGCGGCATTCTCCCCAAAGTGTTGAACTCATTTGATATGGTCGCCATCTTCGTGGCTATCGTCCTTTTTGTCAGCAACTCAGCCATCATGGCAGGCGGTGCAGGTCCATCAGCCTACTTCTACTGGATACTCGGCTTTCTCACGTTCTTGATTCCAGGCGCAATTGTCACCGGACAACTGGGCCTGATGTTTCCCGGTGAAGGCTCTATCTACGTGTGGACCAATAAAGCCTTCGGCGCTTTTCTGGGCTTCTTCGCCGGTTTCTGTGCCTGGTGGCCCGGTATCCTGGTGATGATCGCGACCGGCGATGCCGTCGTAGCACTTATTCAGCAGCTCAACGCGACCTTCTTGACTGAACCATGGCAACAAGGATTGGTAATCATACTCGTCTTGGCCTTCTCGTTTGTGCTCTCAATCTTGCGTTTTCGTGTGGCGCAAAATTTCGTGAACGTGGTATTCGTGGCCTATGGCGCGGCGATTCTGCTGGTAGGTATCGCTGGATTGATCTCGGTGCTCAGCGGCAATGCGGCGCACGTTGACTACTCAGCTCAGCACTGGCTGCCAGTACCGACGACATTCACGTTCTATGGCACAGTGGTGCTCGCACTGCTGGGCATCGAGGTTCCACTTAATATGGGTGTGGAGGTGCAAAATACACGTTCGATTACACGTTATCTGCTATGGGGATCAGCAGTCGTGATGGCGGCTTATCTCATCGGCACATTTGGCGTGATGACCGCCGTGAAACCTATCACAGCTCAGGGAAGTCCGGCAGCTATCGCACAGGCCGTGACTGCGAGTTTTGGCGGCGCAGGTCCCGTACTAGGCATCATCGTCAATATTATCTTTATCGGCTTCTTCCTCTTCAACACATCCGTCTACAATTACTCGTTCGGGCGTTTGCTCTTTGTATCTGGACTGGATCGGCGTATGCCAGCCATCATCAGCAAGGTGAACGCCAATAGAGTACCCTGGGTAGCGGTCCTGGTCCAGAGCATCATCGCAGCAGTGTTTACAGTGCTGGCCTTTATCATAGCACCGTATGCACTTAATACAGGTCTGAAGCCTGCGGACCTTTCGACGGTGATCTATGACATTTTGCAGGCAGCCGTGACAGTGATCTGGTGTATCTCGATGGTGATCCTCTTTATCGATGTGATCATTATTCGTTACAAGTATCACCAGGATTTTGCCCGCACACGCCTGGCCCCAGATTGGGTTTTCTACCTCTGCTCCGCACTTGGCCTGCTCGCCAGCGCAGTCGGCGTCTATGTGATCTTTACCGGACCGTGGACAACGCTGATCTCTTACAATCAATGGCTTTTGTGGATTGGTGGCATTGGCATGCTCTCGCTGCTGGTAGGCATTGCGCTCTTCTTTGTTGGTCAGTCCATTACCAAAAGCGATGTCAGCGATGAACAGGTGGTCACTAAAGTTACTTCGTAAAGAAATATGTGAGCTATTCCTGAGCTGCGGGCGACTTTGTCGCCCGCAGCTCATCGCTACGATCTCTCGGATAGCAGCACAGGAAGCTGCTCGCCACAGGTCAGTCTTTGCGACGTTCCAGCACGACTACCGGGATTACGCGCGTGGTCTTGGTCTGGTATTCAGCGAAATTAGGCATGAGCTGCGCCTGCTGGGCATACAGCCGATCCCGCTCCTCGCCAGTCGCAACAACTGCCGTGACATCAAAGGTTTCAGTACCGACCTCGACGGTCGCATTCGGATGAGCCAGCAGATTATAGTACCAATCAGGACTGGTTGGTGCGCCCGCCTTGGAAGCAATTATGACCAGACGATCTCCATCACGCGTATAGGCCAACGGATTCGTGCGCTTTTGACCACTCTTAGCACCCGTCGTTGAGAGTAGCAGTAAGGGTGCACCCGCGAACTGCCCGCTAACTTTTCCTCCGTTAGCGCGAAACTCCTCGATTATCTGACGATTCCAGTCGTTCATGTCTACCATTGTTCCTCCTAAAGTTGTCGGTGCCAACTACTTATGGCATCTTTTTCTCATCACTTCCCTTATGATACCAAAGATGCCCGCCCGATTGCAAATTTCCTGGTGCATCCTAATCAGCCACTATGGTTTAAATAGCGCGAAAAGGAGAGCGACAGTCAAAATACCTCGTGAAAAAACTCATCGATGAACGTCTCTACAAGAGGGAAGAGATGCCATTTATAGATGAAGGAGTATTGGTATGACGGCAATCACACACGCGCTCATCTCGTTTATGCTACTTTTTCAAAATTCCGATGCTGTTGTGGCCGGCACAGCGATCTTTGCCCTTGTGGTCATGATGCTGGCGTATCACAGCAAGCGCGGGCGACAGTACCAGAAAGCGGAAACTACGGGCAATATGGCCTTTACTTACCGCTGGTACGACCACATGGGAAAACCACAGTGGAGCTTCACGGCCAGTTGGGCCACGACCATTACTACAGTTGGAGCAGTGCTTAGCACCGTCCTGGCTGTAGCCCTGCCAGAGCAAATAGAACAGTTCTCAAAAAGTGGGGTGCTGGCGCTCAATTTATTTTTTGGCCTGCTGGCGCTTGTTGCGCCTCTCCTCTATAGCGCCATTGGCGTTCACGTACGCGCAAAAGATCAAGATCAGGAGCTGATAGAATACCAGGGCTTTGTGTGGATGTTTTTTCTCACCTGCTGGCTGACTTTATGGGCTGTTTTCGGACAATTAGTCACTGTTACCAGTACGATTACAACGCTGGTTGCTTCCCCAGGACTACTCCAACCAGTCTTTATGCTAGCAGTCATCGTGGCTATACTGGGAGTATCATCCTACGCCATAGTGACGATCCCCTGGACAATCCAGGACCAGCTCGGACCGGTAGCAACCGCGCAGCTCATGCGACAGCCCTCCCAGCATACCCAAGGGGTGGAAATTCCCCTATCCTCCTCCCAGAAGGAACTCCCGGCCTCACATAGCAAGCAACCAGATGCGCAAACGCAGCCAACGGAAACCAGACCTCAGGAGCAAGCTACACAGAAGACAGATACCCAACTATACAACCAGAGCGTTCAGCCTGCCAAGGGCAGGTGGAATCTTCTTTAAGGCTGTGACAGACATTTGAGCATAAAAACTGGGCGGCGAGCAAAGCACGCGACCCAGTTTTTATGCTCAAATGTTGTAAGAGCAGCTACGACGTAGCATCTGCATTCTGGCCCGCCGTCGCGGCTACAGTCTGCACGCTTTCACTACTCTCCGTAGCACCGATATGCGATGGCTCGCGAGCCGCGAAACCGATCAGCGCAAAGACCACACTGATAATGCCAGCGAAAATCCAGGCCCCCGTGAAACCACCACTGGCAATCTGCCCAAATACCGCAGAGACGACAAAGCCTCCTATACCAGCCAGCGTGAGCATCAGTCCTTCGGCAGTGGCAATATCTTCCGGGAAAACGCGATCTTTATAGAGACCCGGAGTTGAGGTCCAGCCGGCCAGACCAACCGACTGCGCGCCGCCTACAATGATGATCACGACCCATGTACCAGCCGCACCAACAAAGGGAAACACAATCAAGGCCAGACCCATGATAATCCAGGGGATGATAATAACCGGCTTTAATGTCTTCGCACGATCAGCAAGCACACCGCCCAGTATCGAACCTGGAATAGCCATCAAGGTGAGTATCGCGGCCATTAACCCGCCCGTTGCCGCAGAAATATGATAGGTTATGCCCATATATTCACCCAGCAACTGGGCCATGGTCAGACCCGCTCCATAGACGCCGAGGAAACTCAAGCCCATGAACCACAGGTCGCGATTGCCAAGCACACGGCCAACTGCGCTCCAGCTAAATGTGTGAGCTTCAAGCCGCTCTTGCTCCTCTGTAGGCTCGCGCAGGAAGAGCAACGTGATCAGAAAAACAAGCAGTCCGACAACACCACCAATAATGAGCGCCACTGACCACGACGTGGCCTGCACAATACCAACCCACACGAACAGGCCAAGCGCCGAGCCGAGCGAAAAAGCTCCTCCCCCGGCGATACCCATGGCCAGCGCCATTTCACGTCCGCGAAACCAGGAAGTGACCATGGCAAATCCGCACCCGACAAAGAATGAACCACCATCCACTCCGTCGCCTCCCTGGTCAGTCCGGCATGCTTCATATCATAACCAGGCTGCTTGAAATATTTGCTGGTGTCAGTGCGTACCAGTACAATGTCGTAGGGTTTAAGTGTATAGTCAATGCGCGCCAGTTCAGCCTGCACACCAGCACGGGTGATACCCTCACCACTGTGTTTGTGGGTCATATTCAGGACCACACCATCACTGAAGCACCAGCGCAAAGGCACCTGGTCGATAGTGCGCGCCTGACCATGACGAGCAGGACCATAATGCGCAGGTGCATCAACGTGGGTACCAGAATGTGTGGTGAGCGTCACCTGCTCGACCGCCCAACCCTGGCCATCCGGCCAGAAAGCAGGGCCCAGGCCAAAACTCTGCTCGGCTGCCGCCGCACTTTGCTCTGACGTCATATACGTAATGCTATGGGGGTTCGGCTCAAAAGCCACGGTCGCGTTTTCCAGGCAATCACTGAGGTCAATAAGCGTGATACGCTGCTGCCCACGCTCGAAAATTTCTGCCATGTTCTTCTCCACTGAATACATGTACGGCTTTCCTGTCGAATATATAAATTATAAATTATATTTTGGTTTTGTCAAGAGCTATTTGAGCGGATAGCTCCCACAACACCCCTGCTTATGAAATGTAGCGACAGCTGAGATGGAGTTAGAGGCCATTATGAGACTCTTCGTTCATTTGGGGAAAGGGGGTAGGGGCGTCACCTTGCGTGCGCCCCCGGGGCGGTCGCAAGGACACACCCCTACCCCCTTTCCCGACGTTTCCCTTGGAAGGATGGAGGCCCTACCATGCATATGGCCCTTGACGCTCATTCAGGCTATGTGCTATAAATGAAAAACGATCATTGCATATTATCAATCGATGTGTACGGGAGCTTGGGAAAGCCAGGCTGAGAGGGTGGCCGAGAAACTCGCCACCGACCGTTGACCTGATCTGGATAATGCCAGCGCAGGGAGCGACACTTCTTCATAAAGAAGCGTCTTCTTGGGACACTGGCCACAGAATGCAACGCCAGTGTCCTTTTTGTTGCTCCGCGCCATGCTTGCTCACGGTTGAAAGGAGATCGCTGTATGCAAAAAGAAGCAGTTGATAAGACAGGTGGGCCTGAAGCCGCATCTGACGAATTTCTCAAAGTTGAACGGCGCGGAATGGAGCCAATACCTGATGCAGAACGCCACGGGGCGCCGCGCGAACTCGCCCTGCTATGGACCGGCGCGATGGCGAACTATGTCTCACTGCTGACCGGCGCTCTGGTGATTGGCGCGCCCGTCGTCATCATGGGACAGGGACAACTGGGCCTGCTGGATAGTGCCATAGCCATCATAGTGGGCGCGGCACTGGCAGCTATCATCCATGGCCTGCTGAGTGTCACTGGCGCAAGAACCGGGGCACCACAGATGATTTTCGCACGCGCCGTACTGGGTCATCGCGGTGCATACATCAGCGCGGCCTTCACCTGGATTATGGCGGTCGGCTGGTTCGCCGTCGATTGCGTCATCGGTGGCTGGGCACTCGTGCAACTCCTCGGCATTTTCGGCGTACCCAAAACCACTGAAGTCGCCATGGGCGCTATCACCTTCGTGCTGATCCTGTCGGTCATCGTGGCCGTCTATGGACACCAGACCGTGCACGTCTTCGAGAAATATGGTGCGCTCGTCTTTATGGCCTTTTGCGTCCTGCTCTTCGTCGTCCTGCTGCCAAAAATCCATTGGAACCTACCGACGACGGTCCACGGACTGCCACGCATCGCCGCAATGGTAGTCGGAGCCAGCTATATCTATGCACTGGTAGCCTCGTGGATTCCCTTCGCCTCCGACTACTCACGCTACCAACCACGCACAGTGTCCGCCCACCGCATTGCCTTCTGGTCAGGATTGGGCATCGGCCTGCCAACCGCGTTGCTTGGTATACTAGGAGTAGCGTTCTTCACGATCAACCCCAACAATGCCGATCTACTCAGCGTCATCACTGCGGCAACGCCTTCCTGGTTGACCGTGCCATTCCTGCTCTTTGTGATCCTGGGCGAGATCTGGGCGAACTACTTCGACGTCTACACAGCAGGACTGGTGGCATTAGCTATGGATATTCCGCTGAAACGCTGGTGGTCGGCGCTGGCCTGCGGTATCATTGGTGCCCTATGCGTCTATGGTATTGGCCTGTACTCGCACTTCAACCAGGCCCGCACATATACTGAGCTGACAACCAGCTTCCTGGGCTTCTACGAGGATTTTTTGCTCCTGACCTACCTGTGGGTGCCAGCATGGGCCGCTGTCCTGCTCATCGACTTTTTTATTTTCCGCCGTGGACGCTATGCAGTGGAGCAGTTGACCCAGGGACGCCAGGGATTTTACTGGTATCGTGGGGGTATCTTCTGGCGCGCATTAATTGCATGGCTGCTTGGTTTTCTAGCGACAATCCCTTTTGTGAGCTCAGCTACCTTACCCTGGCTCTCTCAACCCTGGCAGGGTCCACTGGCTCATCTGTTAGGCGGCATGGATATCAGCGGCATCGCGGGAGCCGTGGTGAGTGGCTTGCTCTATTACTTGCTCGGTCGTAGCTATTTCAGCCGACGTAAGGAGGCAGCAGCCGTTGAGTAGGAAAGAGCGACCGACCAACGACAACCGCAAGGGATTGTCCCTACGCGCTTGTCGCAGGCACCTTTGCTCCTTATCCTTCATTTGAATGGATTTGACCGCAAGGGATTGTCCTACGCGAGCATGCACACTACCTGAATAGTAACAGAAGGATACATACATATGAGCGAACAGCAGCCAGTCGTGCCACGCGCATTGACCATCGCGGGTTCCGATTCCGGTGGCGGAGCGGGCATCCAGGCAGATTTAAAAACGTTCGCGGCACTCGGCGTCTATGGGCTTGCGGCGATCACAGCCGTCACAGCCCAAAATACACTGGGAGTCAGCGGCGTACAGGATATATCAGTAGCTCTCATCGAGGCACAAATCGATGCAGTATTAGAGGATATCGGCGCGGATGCAGCAAAAACCGGTATGCTCTCCAGTCCCGAGATCATTGAAGCGGTGGCCGGGCGCGTCAAAAAGTGGCACCTACGACTGGTAGTGGACCCGGTGATGGTGGCGAAAGGTGGCGCTGCGCTGCTCCATCCAGATGCGGTGGCAACGTTGCGCTCAACACTCCTGCCACTGGCGGAGATCGTTACACCAAATCTGCCCGAAGCAGAAGTGCTAACGGGACAGCATATCGAGACACTGGACGAGATGCAGGCAGCCGCACGCGCTATTTACGCGCTGGGTCCACGCTCAGTCGTCGTCAAAGGTGGTCATCGCGCGGCCGACGCGGTCGATGTCTACTTCGATGGGACACACTGCATCGAACTGCGCGAGGAACGGATTCAAACGCAGCATACCCACGGGACCGGCTGTACATTTTCGGCAGCCATTACCGCGCTACTGGCGCGTGGCTGGTCGCCAGAAGATGCCGTCACACGCGCCAAACGCTATGTAACAGGGGCCATACGCCATGCTCCAGGCATCGGGCATGGTCACGGTCCCACCAACCACTTCTGGCTCTGGGAGCAGGCCCAACAAAAAGCAGAAGAGTAATATAACTCGCGTAGAGACAATCCCTTGCGGTTGTCTCTCTGTGGCATCTGCCAACCCGAAGAGTTACAAAGCAGTACAAATGGCAAAAGCCAAGCAAGGCGAGAAAGGCGAATAATGAGCATAACCAGACAGCAGATTGGCAACCAGCTTACACTCATACGCCAGCGCAAACCATTAATACACCATATCACGAATCTTGTGGTGATGAACGATACGGCCAATATAACCCTCGGCATTGGAGCGTTACCAGTCATGGCACATGCCATTGAAGAAGTTGAAGACATGGTCAGCATCGCCAGCGCGCTGGTACTCAACATCGGCACACTTACTCCCGAGCAGATTGAAGCGATGCTGCGCGCCGGCAAACGCGCCAATGAACGCAACATCCCCATTGTCCTGGACCCCGTCGGTGCTGGCGCGACGCGCTTACGCACGGAGAGCGCCCTGCGCCTGCTCACGGAATTACGCATCGCGGTCGTACGCGGCAACGCAGCTGAGATTGGCGCGTTGATCGGCGTGGCTGGCGAAACACGCGGCGTCGAGTCCATCTCGGTCTCCGGTGATCGCGAGGTGGTCGCCCGCAAGGCGGCGCACGAACTGGGCAGTACCGTGGCGATTACAGGTGCACGCGACATTATCACCGATGGCGACCGCCTGGTACGCGTGGATAATGGACATGCTTTACTGGCAACGATTACTGGCAGTGGCTGCATGTCTACCAGTCTCGTGGGTGCATTTCTCGCCGTAGAACCAGACGCGGTACTTGCGGCAAGCACAGCATTGGTCGCCATGGGCATAGCCGGTGAAATCGCTGCCCCCAAAGCAGGTGGTCCGGGCACCTTCCGCTCACACCTGCTCAACGCGGTCGCCGCACTGGACGCAGAAACCCTGAACACCGGCCAGAAAGTGAGTATCGCCTGATGCCAGATACGTTCTCATCACGACTCGCCCTGCATGTGCTGACCGACCGCACATGGTCACGCGGACGCGCAACGCTCGCGGTAGCCGCTGCCGCGCTGGATGGTGGCGCCACCGTCATTCAGCTCCGCGATAAAACTGCCAACACACACGATCTCGTGAAAGAAGGTCTGGCCCTGCGCGCCCTGACGCGCGAACGGGGAGCGCTGCTCATCGTCAATGATCGCATTGATGTGGCACTGGCCGTCGATGCCGATGGCGCACACGTGGGACAGGAAGATATGCCAGCGGCACTCGCCCGCCAATTGCTGGGACCTGCGCGCATCCTGGGCGTTTCAGCCGGTAACATAACAGAAGCGACGGCTGCCGTTGCCGCCGGAGCTGATTACCTGGGAGTTGGTCCCATCTATGCCACAAGTAGCAAGGCTGACGCAGGACAACCCGTCGGCCCACATTTGCTGACAGAAATCGCGTCCCGTTTTTCCATCCCACAGGTGGCGATAGGTGGGATCACCGTCCACAATGCGAGGGAAGTTATACAGGCGGGTGCAATGGGCATTGCCGTGATTACCGCCGTTGTACATGCCGAGGATATTGCCGATGCAGCGCATCAATTGATAGAGGCGCTGGTCACGTAAACCAATATATGTGTTTACATTTCCATACTACTCCTGACTAAAAGTACTAGATTGCCATTAAGAAAAGCTTAAATATGCTAAGCTACTAATATCTATTTGAGCTTATTGCTGCGTCTTCCTAATCAGGCAAAGGGGTTATATGGAAAGCATGGAAGGTCTTCCTCAACCTGTAAATCAACCCAGAGAAAATATCCAACCGGTACGTCTTATCTCCCAACTTATGCAGAGTGCAGCCAGCATGCGCCATATGGATGAGTTGTTTCTCTGGATGGCAAACACATTTGTACAGCAGTTGGGCGCGAGTTCAGCCCAGGTCTGGGTTACGCAGGCGTACGCTAGCGGGAAATACCACATCGAGTTGCGCAGCGCAGCCAGCCAGAACCCATCTCTACCGCAAGAGATCTATACCAGCCCCTGGATTACAGCATTGGTGAAACGGATGCTCACGGAGCATCGAGGTGTGACATCTGTAGATCTGACTAGTGTCCTTAAACCATACGAGGCAAGCACATTCACCCATTATAATCTCCATCACTGGACCGGCTGTTTCTTAGAGACACGTGAGTTTCTCCCACTTAACGAGCACGAGTCAGCGCAAGAGAAAGTTTCCACACCCCTCAAGATGGTCGTTTCATTCTTTACGCAACAACCACCCGAGCAACGTCAGTTACGAGCGGTCAGTTTTATTTTGGAGCAATCTCTACGCATCGCTATCAGTCGCAATCTCCTCACCTCAGCCAAGCAGGAACCGCCTGCAAAACTATCCATACACCAGCAACTTGCTCTCCTTGTACCACAGCAGATCATACATCACACAGAAATAGAGCAAGCCAGGAACCCATTTGCTGATGCGGTCGTTATTGCAGAGAAAAAAGCTCAACAACTTTATTTTTTGGTAGATGGCCATAGAAATGTTGCTGAGCTGATGCGCTTAACGTATTTCAGTCAGAAAGAGATTGCCGAGACATTACAATTTCTTATTCAGCAACGACATATTCATCTCTACGAACCAGGTGGCAAACAGATAGACCCTACCTATCTGTTCAAAACGCTCTAAAGAAGCTCTGAACATGCTTAAACGCAAAGCCAATGCTGCTCTTTTCAGATGCGTGCCGGCTTTTTATTGATAGGTGCGGGCTTCGGCATACTCACGCCGCAAATATTCCAACCAGGCAGGCCGTACTATCCATCATAGGGCCCAACCAGGCATATGTTTGGCTATACGACATTGTTGCTAGCTTACACGGTCGGATAAACCGATAAACTAGCGCCCTTGACATTTGCCTCAGACGGTGGCTATAATACGACCGGGTACGATCTATCCCCCGAGGGGGGAGGGTGGATCGTGAAAAAGAAAGCGACGTCCGACATGAATCCATCAAAAGACCTGGCACGCGACGACATTGCAAAACGACTGGCCCGTGTTGCCGGTCACGCAACTAGCCTCAAGCGCTTGTGGGATGAAGGACGCGCTGCCGACGATATGCTGACGCAAATTGCAGCCGTTCGCGCCGCTTTAGACCAGGTAGGACGCGCTATTCTTGAGCAACACATTGATGAGTGTGTGTCTAGCGCTATACAAAGCGGTCGCCCGGATGAAGCTATGCGCGACATCAGAGATACGTTAGACCGTTTTATCTAACAAGTGGGTGTTATCCCATCATTTATAAGGAGTAAGACGTTCATATGGACCCTGCTAGTAGTCAACCTCCCAGTACACCGGAGGTCACACTATGCTCAGGGAATGGTGTTGACTTGATCTGATAGCCTGCTTCCTCTCCTGGTTCTCCGCTATCTGCTCACCTCTCGCTGTTCCCCACACATCGCTGCTTACCACAAGCAGTGCGAGAGCGCTGAAGCAGTCCTTCATCTCTGTTCAAGTACAGAGAAACAAGTGACATGTACCTTCCTTGCTCTTCCGTCTCTTTTGCTGCATTGACGAGAGACATATCGCGCACGGTCCAACGACAGATTGCCACTGCGTGCGCGGAGCTACGATAATGCTTCGCATAACCTGAATGGAGGTGATACGGCGTGGACGCCGGTCCCGAACGACGGAATCTCCGTCACATAAATTCATTACGAGCACATTTCATTGCACAGAGCCTACGTCTGCGTCACGCGAGAGCGCACGCGACCTGGGAGACGCCACATCTGTAGGGAGAACGTCTATCCTCTGTGCATCCTGACCATAATAAGGAAGTATGGAGGTACACCATGGCCCAGGTCTATATTCCTGAGAATCCTCGTGAGCGCGAACAGCTCCAACAGGGAGCCACGCCCAAAGAAACGCAGGCCACACTCCGCCGCGAGACAGCCACACCCCGGCGCTTCGGAGGTGTCGATTTTATTATCATCCTCGCCATTCTAGGCGCGAGCGGCTTTCTTGCCATGGCAGCCGCACGCTGGGCGGCCCCACTCACACCGACCGTGACGATCAACCTTTCGCCCCTGGCACTGCCCGTCTATGCAGGATACTCTTTATTACGCATGATCCTCGGCTACCTGCTCTCATTGACATTCACCCTGGTATATGGACACATCGCAGCCACAAACCGCCGTGCCCGTCAAATCATGGTGCCCATACTGGATATCCTGCAAAGCGTGCCAATTCTCTCCTTTCTCCCGGTGGTTTTGCTGGCACTGGTAGCAGCATTTCCCCATTCCAACGTGGGACTGGAACTGGCCAGCATCATTCTGATCTTCACCAGCCAGGCCTGGAATATGACCTTTAGCTTCTACCACTCGGTGCGCACACTGCCCAGCGACCTGCGAGAGGTCACAGCCATCGCGCGTTTACGTCCCTGGCAACGCTTCCTCAAATTGGAGGTGCCGGCATCGATGATCGGGTTGATCTGGAACAGCATGATGAGTTGGGCCGGTGGTTGGTTCTTTCTGATGGCGGCAGAGCAAACAAAACTGGGGAACCGCTCTTTTCAACTGCCAGGACTCGGCTCCTATCTGCAAACAGCCGCCGACCGGGGCAATACGGGGGCCCTGCTGCTCGGACTCCTGACGCTCATCGTGCTCATCGTGCTGCTCGACCTGCTTTTCTGGCGTCCACTGGTCGCATGGGCCGATAAATTCAAGGTCGAGCTGAGTAGCGCGAGCGAGACTCCAACCTCGCCGATCCTGGATGCCCTCCAGCGTTCCGCACTGCTGGCAGCTATCAGCCGCAGAATACTACGCCCGCTTGGTGAGCGCATCGCCTGGATGCTGAACCGCCTGCAGCCGCTAGATGCAGACGTCATCATCACAGAGCACAAGAGAACACAGACACTGTCCATAAAAAAGATTGTCAACTCGATTGTCTTATTGATCGTCTGCGTCTTGCTGCTCTATGGACTCTGGAACACGCTACACATGCTGATCCAGGTCAGAGCCGCAACCTGGGGCACGCTGCTCCTGGCGGCTGGAGCTACCTGGCTGCGCACGGTCGCCGCTATGCTCATTGGGGTGATCTGGACGGTACCGGTTGGCGTTGCCATCGGACTTTCACCACGCTGGTCACGACGCATGCAGCCGGTTGTCCAGGTCGTTGCTTCTATTCCGGCGACCGCGTTGTTTCCCATACTGCTCCTGGCGTTGATTCGCTTGCCCGGTGGACTCTCGCTCGCTGCCATCCTGCTGATGCTGCTGGGAACACAATGGTATATCCTTTTTAACGTCATCGCAGGTGCCATGGCCATCCCGACCGACTTGCGTGAAGCAACAACGATCTATCATGTTTCATCCTGGCGGCGTTGGAAGACGTTGATCTTGCCCGCAATCTTTCCTTATCTCGTCACCGGGCTACTCACGGCCAGTGGCGGCGCGTGGAATGCCAGCGTGGTCTCGGAATTTGTCCAGTTTAATCAGCATACGGTGAGCACGTTCGGCCTCGGTGCCAGCATCGCCAGTGCCGCAGCGGCTGGATCAGGACACTTCCCCGATTTGCTAGCCGGTACACTCTTAATGGCCGCAGTCGTCGTCATCATCAATCGCCTGTTGTGGAAACGCCTCTATGCGCTGGCGGAGCGCAGATACACGCTGGAATAATTTCATTTCAATCCCATCAAACGGGTCGTGTAAAGATGGCGCGCTCCCACTGTCCAATTATAGACACAAAAACTTAAAAGATCAAATGAAGAGGCGCCTGGTGCAGCAGGCACTGTCGGGAAGGAGAACATATTATGAGCCTATTCAATCAAGCAAACACGCGTGCAGAGCGTGTGGCAACAGAAAATGAAATACTGCTAGAGGCACGCCAGATTTGCAAAACCTTTGACGTAGAGGGCAAGACGCACGGCGCTCAGCCCAAACTCGTCCTGGACACTGTTCAACTCCAGGTTGCGGCAGGGGAATTTGTGGCACTACTGGGACCATCTGGTTCTGGCAAGTCGACGCTCCTGCGCATCCTGGCCGGACTGCTCCATCCTTCGAGTGGAGAGGTTTTATTCAAGAGCCACGCCCAGCATGGTCCCAATCCACATCTCGCTATCGTGTTTCAATCTTTTGCCCTTTTCCCCTGGCTCACCGTCTTGCAAAACGTCGAGCTGGGTCTGCAATCACAAGAGACGCTCACACGCACACAGCGTCTCAAACGAGCACTCGCCGCTATCGATACCATTGGACTGGATGGCTTCGAGGACGCGTATCCCAAAGAACTCTCTGGCGGCATGCGCCAGCGCGTCGGCTTCGCACGCGCGCTGGTGGTTGAACCAGAATTGCTCTTTATGGATGAACCATTTAGCGCCCTGGATGTGTTGACCGCCGCAAACCTGCGCAAAGAGCTGCTTGGTCTGTGGGAGTCACACGCGATCCCCACGCGCGCAATTGTGATGGTCACACACAATATCGACGAGGCCGTCGCGATGGCCGACCGCATCATCGTGTTGGGGGCAAATCCTGGGCACATTCGTGTCGAGCTGCCAGGGCTACCACGCGCCGTGCGTAAACAACCCAGTGAAGCCAATAACCAACTGGCCGACCTGATCTACCGCATCATGACCAGTCCAAAGACGGATGTCTCTTCACTGCTGTCAAAGCTCTCACCATTGGCAACGACGGGACCATTGCATATGGCAGCAGCAGCAACCTATCAAGGCTTGCCCCATATCTCTATCGGCGACCTGACCGGTCTGATTGAGATGGTACATGCGCGAGGGGATAGAGTTGATCTCTACCAGATTGGTCGGGAGCTGCAACTGGAATTCGACGAACTGCAACCGTTGTTAGAGACAGCAGACCTGCTGGGCCTGGGTGATGTGCACGAAGGGGACCTGGTCCTGACGGCACAGGGACGGCGCTTCGCTGAAGCTGGCGTACTCGAAGAAAAACAGATCTTCCGCGAGCAAGCCCTGGCACGCATCCCACTCCTGCGCCAAATTTTGCAGATTCTCGAAACAACGCCAGGACATACTATGCCCGAAGAGTATGTCATGAGCCTGCTAAAAGAACACGTCAACGAGGAACAGGCAGAAGAGCAACTGGAAACGCTGGTAGACTGGGGACGCTACGCCGAACTGTTTACCTACCATGAGGACCGAGGTATGTTTCGTCTCGGAGAGCCTGAGGCAGCCGAAGCGGTCTGAAGCGCTGTATGCTTTCTCCGTAAGTTTTGTCCAAATTAGCGCCACCGCCCTTAGAAAACCAGAGAACAGAAGGTCAGACATTAGATCTTTGACCGCATGCTCTTCGATGAGGGTATCGTGTCAATAATTTGGACACAATTGGAGAATGAACATCGTCTTCGTGCGCATAAGAGATGAAGACTTTTGTTCGCTGCTGCATTACCAACTCTTACTCTTTTCGTATTCTTACGTTCATGCAATTTCATATGCCCAAACTGGTTAGATATCCAGAGAGGAAGTGAAGTACCTTTGTTTATAGAACTCCAGCGTAGCTACACATGCATCTATCTGCATACCCAACCTCTCAAGTTGGGCCAATGGAGGAATTAATGCCCGGGCGACAAAAACAGTGATAGCGTCAAAGGCATTTCCCCGATGTAGCCGCTCGGTCGTCTTTTTATAGACCATTTCGACAAATCCTTCAGAAGTGTCTGAGACACTCTCAGGGAGGTAGGTCGCTAAAAACACAATCGCATCTCCATACAGGTTGTTATACTGACTTTCACATCTTTCTAAGCTAAAACTTTTAGTTTCCTTCAGAGACACAAAGTTAGTGATTTGTGCACGGAGTAACTGGAAATTTTGCATAATTTGTGCTAATTGAATGAGTGCATCATGGCTGGTAAAAGCGGACCTTAGGGGGCTGTGAGATGGAATATCGCGCGTCTCTTGTGGCGCGGGGAGACGAGTTTTCACATCATTGATAGCATGTTGTATACCACGAACCGCATTGAGGAACGCATGATCCGGTGTCTTCCAGCTAACCTCGTCAGTAACAGGTTTGCCACCATCAGGTAACGGGAGAAGTTTACCGAGCGGCGTTTCTTGCCAGGGAAACGGGCGCAATATGATTGGAATGACACGAGCTTCCCCTTTGTGGTGTCGTTCTATAGCGGGCAACACTTCTTGTTCATAATGCTCAGGCGAACTGACAAAATCTGCACTGACGAGGAGCAAAATAATGTGAGCAGCATGCAATCGGCTGTCACGCTCAAGCTCCCACTCCGTACCTGGGAGCACATTATGAGCATATTCGATGCCGACATGCTGAAGCTCTAATACCCGCAAGTGTTTATGAAAACTCTCCATCAAACTCTTATCTTCTAGAGCATAGCAACAGAAGATCCTCAGTGTAGCCATATTATTTGTGCGAGAGCATCCCTCGATCAGATAGAGAAATACTCTCGCACGCTCCTTTCGCATACTTTGACCGACCCAGCACCCGCTCTTCACGCCGCGACGATGGAACTCTTGTAGCTGCCCCAACCACACAGGCGCTTCGTTGAGAGCTAAAGGTTTGTTATCTGAACTGGATCAAAGGTTATTTGGGCTTGACCAGCAGCGGTGATCGCAACAGTAAGTGTATACGTTGTGTTCTGGGTGGGAACAAAGGCAAAGATTCCCTGTATAATTACTGGATCGCTGTTTGGAAGAGTACCAGTGCTCTGAGCGAAATTCGCAGGAATCTGATTTTGCGTACCGTTGGCCAACAACTCAAATGCGTCACCAACATATGCATCACCTACTCCATAGTTCAAACTGTTCCCCGATACATTTTTCAGGGATATATTCCAGGTCATATTTCCACCTGCATCATTAACCTGAATAGTCGTGATCGTTACGCGGATAGGGTCGTTACAGTTTGCCCCACAGGTCAACAGCAGATTCTCGGTAATCGTCCCGCTTGCAACTAATGCTGTTGACGGGGCTGCCGCTGTTGATGATGAGGTAGCGGCGCTCGTTGGTGCTCCATTTGCAACGGTAGAAGTTGGTTGTTGCGCAATCTGTGTCGCTACTGAGGTTGGTTGCGGTACGACTGGAGAGGAACTGGATGTATGGGTGGCGATCAGTGTTGCGCTTGTCGCGGCCAGGATAAGCACCAGAACAAACAGGACCACAGTGGCGGTTCTCCAACCATTCCTTGATTTTGGTGGTCCATCGAGCTTCCCTTGCAGTCCCGCGCGATATTGCGTAATAGGCCCTTCAACCTGCGGAAGCTGATTATAATACGCTTCCTCCCCCGGAGGGTAACTTCCCTGTGATGATGGCAATGGCGGCGGTGGTGCAGATAGCTGGTCAGATTGGGAATAAGGCGAAGACTGCTCGCTTAGATTCATAGGATCTTGTGGCGGCTGTTGCATTATATTTCCCCTTTGCTAATAATACAAGATTACATAATTGTAACTACTCATAATTATACATAAAAATGTCATGTTTATCAATAGAAATGTAGACCAGTAAATATAGATAAAAATCGTATATAAGCATGCAAGCAGAGATTATCAGATCCAAAACACAAGAACTCAGAACCAGGACGTACGCGAAATAGCCGTATAAGGCTGTCAACGGTTTCCTCTTCCTCCCTGAAATGTTGAGATTATCAAGCGCCGATGTGAGAGAAATGTACATAGAGATACGTATATAGTTAACAGAAGATATTGACTTCTCTGTAGCACGTGACGTTTCAGGAGGTTCGCGTAGAGCCGGCATCGATGGGGTCCTGCGCTACATCGGGACGACGACAACCGCAAGGGCTCAATGCCGTTTAGTTAAGTGCAATCCACGCTCATATGGCAGAGCTAGAATGACGCGAATTGAGCTTGACGTTTTTCTTATTTAAACGGCATTGACCGCAAGGGCTTGTCGCTACGCGGGTTCGTCGCGGACGGGATGCCTCGTTCGAGGTCGCCACGACAACCGCACGGGCTTGTCGCTACGCGGGTTCGTCGCGGATGGGACGCTCCTCCGTTATGAGTTACGAGAAATCGCAGAGCATTTTACCGGTTCACAGGGGTGGGATCATCCCATTTTCGCTTGCTCTATTTGGGCCAACGCCCTGCTCTCTCCCTGTGACATATTTGCACATAGTCCTATGTGCCCTAACGAGCCTCACGCAAAGAGCGGAAAGGAACCTATCTATGCACAGGTTTGGCAACCTGAGCCGAGTCGCATCAATGCTCGGCATCTTGCTTACACTTCTCCTCGCAGCCTGTGGGAGTTCAACGACGACGAACAGCCCCTCGGTGAAGACGGTCGCCCTGGTCACTGATATCGGCGGATTGAATGATCAAGGCTTCAATCAGTTAGCTTACGAAGGCTACCAGCGCGCCATGGCTAAGTATGGCTTTCCTCGGGCAGTGATTGAGACAGTGTCAGAAAGCAACTATACCAGCGAACTACAACAAGCCGCCAAAAGCTCGGACATGGTGATTGGTGTCGGGTTCCTGATGGCAACCGCACTGGGCAATGTCGCGCAAGAGTATCCCAACAAAAAGTTTGCCCTGGTTGACTCCTGTGCGGATGACGCAAAAGGCAACTGTGAAACGCTCCCCAATGTCGCTCCGCTCTATTTCCACGAGGAACAGGCTGGTTGCCTGGTCGGTGCCATAGCTGGTCAGATGGAAGTTGACGGTCCATCTAAATCCCCCAAGCTGCTCGGGCATAATACCATCGGCGCAGTCGGTGGCATCGAAATTCCAGCCGTCGACCACTATATCGCCGGCTATAAGTACTGCGCCCGCAAAGTCGATCCCAGTGTGAACGTCATTGTGAACTACTCACAAAGCTTCACCGATACCGCGACCTGCAAAGACGTCGCGACCAGCCAGATCAACCAGCACCACGCGGACATTATTTTCCAGGTGGCTGGCGGTTGTGGCGTTGGCGCACTGCAGGCAGCGCAGGCGAAAAATGTCTACGGCATTGGCGTCGATAGCGATCAAAATTATATCAATTCCAACGTGATTACCAGCGCCATCAAGAAAGTAGATGTCGCAGTAGACGACACCATCGCGAATTTTGAAGTCGGGAAATATACGAATAATCCACCCAGATTCGATCTCGTGAACGCTGGCGTGGGTTATGCCCCAGTCAGTTCAGCGGTACCGGCTGACGCCAAAGCGATGGCAGACAAATTTGCCAGCGAAATTAAGGCGGGTACACTGGTCGTTCCCTCAACTATTCCACAATAGGACCAACGGAATTGCAAGCAATTAAGCAATCATACACATCCGCGAGGTTGGCAGCGTAGCCACCTCGCACAACTGCATGCTTTTAACTGTACTTGTTTCCGGGTCGCTCTCATGCTATGATAGAGCAATAGTTCCAAAAAGTCTAGCGATCTCTAGCGTTTTATAGCAGTTTGTTGCGAGCTAGGATTTCCCTTTTTGGCTTCGTGAGGGGAACGACAACCTCACGGGATGGACTACCGGCTTGTGACCTTTCCCATCCTCTACCCCCTCCGACCCGAAGGCATCAGGGGCTACTTTTCTAATGATATTGCCTGACCCATTGCAATCAGCGTTGATGAGCGTACCATCTGCTGCACGGTAGAGCCCACGCGCAATCCGCTTACCGCTAAATTTCGGTTTCTCTGTCTGATTAGGGTCATAGACCGGCATCTCATCACGATCAAGGAAGCTGGCTTTGCTGGTGTAGGACTCTTCAGTGATGATCACCGTGATACCAACAAGTTCTGCTTTGTAGGTCAGCATGGAAATGAACCGAGCATGTGGGATGCTCACGAAATTTTGATTGTTTCGTGTCCCCATGTTCGCCTCTTGCTTCCAGCCGTCGTTTTTGCCAATCACCAGCGTCCCGATCCCATGAGCCACCAGATCATCGGTGATCCACCGGGATGCCGTGTGCAGGTAGTGATCAATGCGACGGGTGCGTTTGTTCGTCAGACGCTCCGTACGCTTCGTTGTACCAGGATGACCAAGCTTACTCTGTAACTCTGCATTGCGCTTATTGTAAAATTGGTTCACAGATTTCATCGGACGCCCGTTAACCAGGACCGGTACAAAACCAGGTGCGTTTGAAGTTAGCGCCGCGAGATTATCTATGCCAATGTCTATGCCTGCATACAACGCAGGGTCTACCGCACGCTTTGGCTGCTCATACTCGTAAATAACCTCGATCACGTAGAAGCCTTTGCACGGAACGATGCGCACTTGCTTGATATTTGTCTGCCGGGTCTTGATCTCAATGGGCAATCCCGCTGGTTTGATGCTTCCCTGTATCCCTCGTTTACTCTGGCCTCCCCGCAGAGCTTGGAGGGTGTAGATCAGGATGTTGCGGCCCTCCGTTTTCTGCTTGTACTTTGGGAGCCGTGGACGCCCCTTGAACTTCGACGGGTCTCGCTTGTAGGCTGCACACGCTTCAAAGAAGCTTTTCCAGTTTTGATCAAGTACCATCAGGATTTGTTGACTGACCTTTGTCGGCAGCGCCTGGTACGCCTCATGCGATTGCATGCGCTTCTGCACCTCGTTGTAGTTGAGATATGTGCGGTGATGAATGTACGATTGACGCACCTCGTAGTTGGCAGCATTATACAGATTTTTCGACTTGAAGGCCGCTTCATCGATGGCGGCGTAGCGTGGATCACTCCGACTGATCACGTGCTGCTCTGTCAGCTTCATGGGTGCGCCTCTTCCCAATTCATCGCTTGGCGCAAAGCCCACAGCGCCTCCCGATCAGTTCGGGACAGTCTGCAACAAGAGTCACAGCGGACCATCACCCCTGCTTCTTCCGCTTCCTCTTGCAGGCTATCCACCATCACCGTATGCTCCTCACAGAGAGGACGATCACAGCACGCACAGGTCACACCTGCCACAGCATTGCAGAACCCAAGTCTCCCATCTTCCTGGTGATCAAACAGAAGCTGCATACACTGCAATGGCTCCTCTTCGCTACTGACAAACGGTGAACGAAATTCTGGCAGTAGCACGATGATGTCTTTGCGTTCCAGCGGTGTCCCGGTCTCGTAGTGTGCGGGTCGCTCACTCATGGGACCACTCCTCTTGCTGTGTCGGCTGCCCCATCAGCAGACGCCCAATGATACACTCCAGGCGACCCACCACCTTCAGGCAAGCCGCATCCCGCTGTCGGTGCAGCGAAAGCGCTTTATGCGCATCGGGAAGTATTCCGTCCACCGACCAGGACACCGCTGTGCAGCACGTTGGCTGCAACAGGATCTGGAGGATGAGAGGACGCTGCCCGGGTCCATGAGGTATAGAATCCTCATGAGACCTGATTGTGTACTTTACGAGAGTTCGCATCGGTCTCATCGAGCTGGCTCCGTGTCTCAGACGGAGTCAGTCTTTTTTATTATCTACTTACCACCTCTGCGTAACTATTGGGAATTATACACCATTTCGGGATACTTTTCAACCCTACACACCATTACGCGGCTGGTTGATTGACTGAACACCCTGGTCATAGTACAATAGTGTTCAAAAGCTGAAGCTAAGGAGACGGTTTGTATGCCACAAGGCGAAGAAATGCTCACGACTAACGAAGTTGCTAGAGAGCTGCGAGTAAATGTGAAGACTGTTCGTAACTGGATACTAACAGGAGAGCTTGTGGCAATTGACATAGGTGGGGAATACAGAATTAGTCGTAGTAGCCTGGAGGACTTCAAGCAACGGAGGCAAACTGATAAACGAAATAGAAACTGAAATACTCTACTATGGGGGGCCTGTCTTTTTTTGCGCTTGAGCCAATTAACGGGGGCGGAGGCTAGCGCCGCCCCCAGATGTACAAATCTGACGCCCACCTCTCTACTACTTATGCATTGATTGCCTACACTACTTCCCGCATTATTAGGAGGATGCTCACAATGGCAGCGCCAACAGTGCAACGCGGGACACCCTCTTCCGCACCCAAACGCCTGGTCTGGCTGCGTAACATCAGTACATCACTCAGCCGCCCGCTTTTTTCCGTCGTTCTGGCACTAATAGCTGGCGGCATCGTGATCATGATTACGTCGCCCGGTTCTCTCGCCACACGCTTGATCGCGATTGTCACAGCGTATCAATATCTCTTTGCTGGCTCTTATGGAAATCTACAAAATAGCTCTTATACACTCGTAGAGGTCTCTTCTCTTATTTTTGCTGGCCTCTCTGTGGCGATTGCCTTTCGCGCGGGACTCTTTAATATTGGTGCGGAAGGACAACTTACCATGGGAGCAGTTACCGCTGGCGTCATTGGTTTGAAACTTGCCACATGGCCTGGTTGGGTGCTCGTTCCACTGATGATTATCGCCAGCGCTCTGGCCGGAGCTATCTGGGGCGGCATCGTCGGATTGCTGAAGGCATGGCGCGGCGCACACGAAGTCGTGACCACGATTATGCTCAACTGGATCGCCTTCGGTGTCGCCGCTTATCTAATTGATGGTCCGCTTCAGGCACCGAATCTCGCCGAACAGACACTACCCATGCCCTCTCAAACCAACCTGCCATTAGTATCCACGCTCTACAATCAAACATTGGGCACCTTTCTGCCCAGGATCGCCTTCCCCACGTCCTATACCCTGGATATCAGCATATTTTTTGCCTTCATCGCGCTGATCGTTTACTGGTTCATCACCGCACGCACCACATTTGGCTACGAGCAACGCGTCATTGGGCAGAATCCTAAAGCGGCAAGTTACGCCGGTATCCCCATCAAAAGAAATATTGTGATCAGCATGGGGCTGGCCGGAGCATTCGCCGGGCTGGCCGGTTCTCTACACCTGATGGGCCAGGCACCGTATCAACTGATTGGCAACTCTTTTAGCATCGATAGCACTGGATTCGACGCCATCGGTGTTGCTCTGCTAGGTAGCACCACCAGTATCGGTGTGCTGCTGGCCGCGCTGCTCTTCGGCGGACTGGAGGAGGCCGGGTCCTCAATGCAACTTTTCGCACACATACCGGGAGACCTGATTTATATTATTCAAGCGCTGGTGCTCTTCTCCATCGCCTCCGAATTCTTACCCGCTCTCCAGCGCGCACTTGCAGACAGGCTGCACTTGCAGCGGAAACCCGCATTGGCATCCAACATGACTGGCACTGCACAGATCGATCAGCCCACAAGCAATGGCGCAATACTGCCACCTGAGGCCACACACGAGAGCACGGCTGATAAAAATCCGGCAACTATACCCACAGGTCAGGAGGAGTAATCATGCAAGTACTCTTGCGCGTTCTCGTTTCAAGCGATCTCTGGCAGGCAACGTTTCTCTTTGGCGCACTGCTCCTGCTGCCAGCGCTGGGCGGCGTCATCTCTGAGCGTAGCGGCGTCGTCAATATCGCTATGGAAGGCATGATGCTCACAGGCGCCTATGCAGGCGTTATGACTACTATAGCCACCAACAACGTCTTGCTGGGCGTCCTGGGCGCAATTGTCGCGGGCGGCTTGATGGCGCTCGTGCACGCTATCGTCTCCATCAACTTCAAAGCCAACCAGATCGTCAGTGGTATCGCCATTAATATCGCCGGACTGGGGCTGACCAACTATCTCTTGCCCTTGCAGACGAGCGGGAATGGCGTCCCATCGCTCAGCAACAATTTACGTCTGCCGACACTCGCCTGGGGGCCACTGGCAAAAATCCCCTTCCTGGGTCCCGTACTCTTTCAGCAGAACGTCATCTTTTATGTCGCTATCCTGATCTTAATAGGCATACAATACCTGCTCTTTCACACAAATATCGGCCTACGCATCAGAGCAGTCGGCGAGCATCCACAGGCAGCCGATACAGCAGGCGTCAATGTGCGCCTGATACGCTACCTGTGCGTGATCAGCAGCGGTCTACTCTCAGGACTGGCAGGAGCATTCTTAGCGCTGGGTATCGCCGGTATCTTCAATCCCGACATGACAGCCGGGCGCGGCTATATCGCACTGGCAGCCATGATTTTCGGCAAATATACCCCGCTGGGGACCGCCGGTGCATGCCTGATCTTTGGCCTGGGAGAAGCGTTGAGCACGCGCTTACAGGATACCGGCATCTCGCCCAACCTGCTTGGCACGCTGCCATATCTGCTCACATTGGTCGCGTTGGTAGGGCTTGTGGGCCGTACCATCCCGCCAGCCGCCGACGGCATCCCCTACGAGCCGGAAGCAGACTAAGTGGAAGGACAGGATAGATGCAAGAGAGTACCGTTATTTCACGCGATGAAAAACGCGCCACACCACTCGCGGTAGAGATGCGCGCCATCAGCAAAGCCTGGCCCGGCGTGGTAGCTAACGACCAGGTCAATCTGTCGGTGCACAAAGGCGAAATTCATGCCCTGGTCGGAGAGAATGGGGCCGGCAAATCCACCCTCATGAACATTCTCTATGGATTGATACATCCTGACAGCGGGGAGGTGCTCATTCACGGTCAGACAGTCCATATCAGCGGACCACGCGATGCGATCCGCCTGGGTATCGGCATGGTCCACCAGCATTTTATGCTCATCCCCCCACTGACCGTAGCAGAAAACATCGTGCTGGGCAACGAGCCAGGCGGCTTAACATCGCCCTATCGACGAGCACAGGCACGCGCGGATATCCTGGCTCTGAGCAAGCAGTATAGCTTACCCATCGATCCAGATGCACGCGTCGAGGAACTCTCGGTTGGACAGCAACAACGCGTAGAGATCCTCAAAACGCTCTATCGCGGAGCCGATATCCTGGTGATGGATGAGCCAACCGGCGTACTGACACCGCAGGAGACCGATGATCTCTTCGCAGTCCTGCGCACACTGGTTGATCGCGGCAAAACGATTATTTTCATCACCCATAAGCTGCGCGAAGTGCTGACCATTACCGATAGCATTAGCGTCCTACGACGCGGCAAAAATGCCGGGGAACTGATCACCAGTGCAACCAATCAGCAGGAGATTGCGCGTTTGATGGTCGGTCGCGAGGTCCTGCTACGCGTCAACAAAACACCCGCCCATCCTGGTCCAGTCGTACTGCGTGCGCAAGATCTGCATGCACAATCGGATCGCGGCCTGGAGGTCCTGCATGGCGTAGATCTGGAGGTACACGCTGGCGAGATTCTCGGCATCGCAGGCGTAGAGGGCAACGGACAGACAGAGCTGGTAGAAGTGCTGACCGGTATGCGCAAAGCGACGAGTGGGAACATCAACATCACGCCCACAAAAGATGGACAGGCAGGACAGACACGCACAGTTACGACATTGGGAGCGCGCGACCTGCGTACAGTAGGAGTAGCCCACATTCCAGAAGATCGCCGTGGTAGCGGACTGGTATTGGCGGAATCAATCGAGAGTAATACGATTCTTGGACGGCAGCGCTGGTCCCTGTTCTCGTGGCATGGGCTGGTACTGCTTCTGCACCAGATCGCCACATGGGCCAATAAGCTCATCGGTGATTTTGATGTCCGTACTCCCTCAATAGCGCAACCCGTTGGCTCACTCTCAGGCGGCAACCAGCAGAAAGTGATTATCGCCCGCGAGCTGGCCAGTAATCCTATCGTACTGGTCGCATCCCAACCGACGCGCGGCGTCGATATTGGGGCCATCGAGTTCATTCACCGCAGCCTGATAGAGCAACGCGACGCCGGGAAGGCCGTGCTACTGGTCTCGGCTGAGCTGGACGAAATCCGCTCACTGTCCGACCGCATCGCCGTCATGTACGAGGGCAAGATCATCGATATCGTGACAGCAGATGCGACGGAAGAACAGTTGGGGATCTTGATGACCGGCGGAACTCACCGTGATGAAGAGAGCCAAAATTAGCATAGCACAAGGGAAAGGTAGCATACCCATGTAAACTTGTGCCAAATTGTTATGGCGTTTTCTTGCGCAGCATGATGGCTCGGTGAACAGTAAGAGCGATGAGCAGTGCAATAAGATCACCAATTGTATATTCAAATACATTGGTGATAGTTGTTGAGGATATTGTAATGCCATAGCGTACATAATCCAGCAAAAACAGCGGCTCATAGATCACGAGAGCCAGGGCGCTGATCCAGAACGCTCTCTGGTAATGCCCACGTGCCCTGGCAACGGTCAGGCCGACCACAAAGGCCACTGTCAGCAGGCCCAGGTCAGAAAACCAGAGTTGCTCTCCAAGGCCAATAGCATCCACGGTTAAAACGACGAGAGCGATACCTGCACCTCCCCATGGACCAGCAAGCGCCGCAAAGAAAAAGAACAGGCAGTCCCCAATGAGTATGAGAATACCGATGCCTCCAAAACTAATTGACAGCATATAGATACTGCTTACCAGCACAGCACCCACAATGAAAGCGATGACACGCTGCCTCGTAATTGTCCAGATGCTTTCTCGTGCAGAGCCAACGGGGGGGCGTGGGGCTTGAGCCATCTGCTGCGCAGAACCGCGTGAGAGCGGTGGCACGGCAGCGCCGTATGGCGGCGGTGGCGGAACGACTGTATTGTACGATGATGGCGTTTGCACCACAGTAGGTGGCAACGCGTCTCCTTGCGCTGATCCCGTTGCCAGAGTATGAGCGATCTGCCGTAGTTCCTGCTGCACAACTTTCACATTGGCCGGACGCCTGGCCTCATCCAGATCTAGCATTTGCGTAATCAGGGTGATAAAGCGGGGTGGTAACGCTGGGATCTGAGACAATAGGGGTTCCAGGTGAAATGGCGCTACCTGTGGCTTATGGCCAACAATGAGGTGATAGAGGGTAGCACCCAGGCTGTAAATATCCGAGCGCACCGTCGTCTGAGCGAGTCCATACTGTTCTGGTGGTGAATAGCCCGCCGAGCCGTAGCTAGCCGTATCTCGGGCCTGCCCTGGCTTAAAGTGACGCGCGATGCCAAAATCGATCAGGTAGATATGCCCGGTCGCCGTGCGCATAATATTGCTGGGCTTCAGATCCCGGAAGATAATTGGTGGCTGATGGGTATGCAGATAATCCAATACGTCGCACAACGTCAGCCCGATCTGCAACACTTCCGCCAGTGGCAACTTTTTAGCGGGAACACGCGACACGTACGCGTCCAATGCCTCGCCTCCAATGAAGCTCATCACCAGGTACCAGCGTCCACCATCAGCGAAATGATCATGGATGCTCGGCAAATTGGGATGGTGCAGACCAGCGAGTAAAAGAGCTTCTCGCCTGAAGTTCTCAGCAGCCTTCTGCACCATGTCTGGTTCAAGTATACTCTGACTCATCTCCTTGACGGCAACCATACGATCACCCAACTGAGTATCCTGCGCCATATAGACCGCACCCATACCACCCTGGCCCACAGCGCTCAGCACACGATAGCGCTGATTGAGCAATGTCTGAGTCGGGAGAAAACCCGTAGGAGCGGCAACTTGCGCAGCACTCGCATCTGTCGCCGATAATGTATGTCCACAGGCAAAGCAAAATTTATACTCCCCTGGATTTTGTATACCACATTTGTCACAATGGACCGTAGCAGATGCCATGTAGGCAAACCTCCTCTAAAGGAACCTGGCGTTTCTTGTCACAAGAGCATCGATTTAGAGGTTCCAATAGGACATTTTATAGAAAAGTTGAAACACTGAAATATAGCACCCATTGCCTCTATTCTGTGTCAGAACTTGCCTTAAAGTATAGCCTAGTGTCAGCATGCTTGCAATAGTTTCAACTATCGAGAGTACTCAGCATTTTTTTGTGCATGTGAGGAAATGCATGACTGCACTCCATACGTTATGCCACTACTTCGTGATAAAATGGGTACAGAAATGTTGTGCTCTATCCCACCTACATTATAGTTCTGTTACGTACCCACTGCCACTCATGATAGACACATAGCCACTTCATACAGGATGCCGACCCAAAAGGAGTTTTGATGCCAACAACCGGGAAAGATACAGGCAAAAACGCCGGAGCGCAGCAACAAAAGACGCCGGTAACACTACCACGCGCAGGAATCGTGTTGTCTTTTTCTGCCTTTCTGCTCATCGGCGCAAATGATGGCACATTGGGCGTTGTTCTCCCTAGCATGCGCGCACATTATCAGGTCAATGATGCCACCATTGGCTTGCTTTTTCTCGCCATTACCGTTGGCTATATCACAGCCACCTTCAATAGTGGGCTACTCGTCGGCAAATTAGGCTACCGACGCTTCTTATGCCTGGGGGCAGCTATTTTCTTGCTCAGTACAGGGGCATTGAGCCTGATGCCACCTTTTGTCGTCGCGCTGGTCGCCGCCCTTTTCATGGGTAGCGGAACAGCCATATTCGACGCAGGTCTCAACACGTACATTGCCAGTTTGCCACGCAACACATCCATGCTCAATTATCTGCATGCCTGCTACGGAGCTGGCGCCTGGCTTGGTCCCGTCGTAGCATCCGCCATCCTCGCTATCAACGCAGGCTGGAACAGCACCTACCGGGTGTGGGCATGCGTAAGCCTGCTCTTACTGCTAAGTTTCGCGCTTTTCTTCAAGGATCGTGTGACGACACAGCCAGAAGAGACGCACACAACAGAGGATCACAGCAGTGGGAGCATGCGCACAACACTCAAGTTACGTGTTGTCTGGTTAGCCGCTCTCTTCCTCCTGTTCTATGTCGGGGCAGAGGTCAGCCTGGGCAGTTGGGGCTATAGCTTTTTAACTGAGCAACGACATGTGCCATTACTCTTTGCTGGCTGGATCGTGAGCGGCTATTGGCTGGGTCTCATGGTTGGACGCCTGGTATTGGGGAAGCTAGGCCAGTATGTGAGCAACAGACGCTTAATTGAGGGTGCGCTGCTAGGCGTCACGCTCGGACTCCTGCTGGTCTGGCTGGCCCCGACGCAGATCGTCTGCGCGGCGGGTCTCTGGTTAACTGGCTTCTGCCTGGGACCAATCTTTCCGACGACGATAGCGCTGACGTCAACACTGGTGAGCGCACGCATCCTCCCACAAGCCATTGGCTTTATCACCAGCCTGGGAAGTATGGGCGGCGCTCTGTTCTCCTGGCTGGCTGGCAATGTCGCACAACAAATTGGCATCTGGGCGCTCCCACCGTATGTGATTGTGCTGGCAGCAGGCATGCTGGGTATCTGGTTTGCCCTGCAAAGACGACCCGGGACTACAAGTACAGGTATGTTAATCTAGCATTGGCAAACCGGCAGGGCATTGCGAAAATCCAACGAGATGGGCCGCCGCCAGGGACGCCAAGACCTTTTTTCCTCGCCCCATGTTGCGGACAGACAACCAAAAGGTCTTGGCTCGGCCCCCACGCGTGTTTCCTCTGGTGACTTTCGCCATGCCCTGGCAAACTGGTAACGGCGTAGTCCTAAAGGTGACGGACTATGCACGAGCCAGGCGTGTCACGAGGGCGCGCTCTTCAGGACCAAACCAGGGCGCATTACCAGCCGCCGCGTTCTCCGCCATACGTGGCGCATGGCTTGTCGCCGGAATCGCAACATGACAGCGCTCATCGCTTAAAATCCATTTGAGCAAGACCTGCCCCCAGGTTGTGACACCAAAAGGTTCAAATGGCTTGAGATCCTCTCGCGAGGGAGCACCCCGCATTAAACTGCCCTCGGCAAAAGGACGCATAACAATCACCCCGATCTGTAGATCTGCGGCAAGTGGCAGAATTTCGCGCTCTACTTCGCGCTGGAGGGGATTATACGGGATCTGAATTACGCCGATACGCCCCGTGCGCATGACCTGGCGCAGTTCTTTGAATGCTGCACTACTGTAGTGCGTTGCGCCAATCGCGCGGACATGTCCACTGTCACGCAATCCCTCCAGGAGGGCAAGATGCTCAAGCCAGTTGACAAGATTATGGATCTGATAGAGATCAATCACGTTATCGAAAAACGAGAGCGCACGCCTGATCTGCACCTGTCCTTCACTGCGCGTTGGACTCCAGACCTTCGTAGCAACCATAGCCTGCTCGCGCCGTCCGCGCAGAGTCTCACCAAGCACATGCTCAGCAGCACCATACATCGGCGAAGAGTCAAAGAAGCGCGCATCGGTGGACAATGCCGTGTCAACAATCGTGCGAGCATTCTTTATAGCAGGCTCGCCGCACACATCAAATGTTCTCCATGTACCCATACCCACCACAGGTACACGCAGTCCGCTTTCTCCCAGTAATCGATATTCCATGATACCGGCGGCGCGGGAACCCCCATGTTTCAACTGAGGGAGGAAGCGCCACCCTCCTTTCTGATTGATGCGGCAACTGGCTGCCGCGTTATCATCCAGCCCTGAGTGGGACGTGCGATGCGCTCTACTTTGCGTGGGGTGACCTCCAAGAGCTTCTTGCCACTGATCACGTCTTTGATGACGAACGCCCCTTTCTCGCGTCTGCCTCCGATGTATCCGACCTGCCCTTTGGCCTGCACGATCTCGAAGAGCTTGAACCCGCGCACTTTCCGTGGAGCCCAGCATTTATGCTCACTGTGTGGCCCGTTGAAGCGCTGATAGTGGCCTCGTGGCAGACAACGGATAGGATGGACCGTCTCCAGAGGCGTCACCACCTCGCCCATCTCACAGGCAATGGCGACTGCGTCATTGGCGTGCGACTTGGGCAGATGAAGCACCTGGATACGTTGGTATTTGGTCTGGTACCCATACGTGATACCCACCCGGCTCACTCCAAAGAACGCTTGCAGGTCTTGGACCACGCTGGTTTTCATCGCAGAGACATGGGCGGCATCTCGCAGGGGCTGGCGAGCCTGCGCCTGGATCGCGGGATAGCCGAACGCTTCTGCCGTCCGTGTCCCTTTGCGCACATTGCAGGGTTCACACGCCAAGGTGAGATTCTATACACGATCCGAACCCCCTCTGGATCTGGGGACGATATGCTCGAGTTGCAAAGGGATGCCTTTGGCTCCGCAGTAGGCGCACTGGTACTTCCACTTGAGCAACACATATTCCCGCAGTTCATACCCCTGAAGCGAACCTTGTTGGTAGGATACCCCTGTGATCTCTGGGTCCTGCATCTTCTGGGTATCAAAGCTACCCACTTCGACGTTCACCTTGCCAACCGGCAGCAATGAGGCGATGAACCGCACCGCCTTGACGGTCGCCTCAGCCTTCGAGCGGATCGCTGGCGGCAACCATCCAGCTTTGCGCCGACGATTGGCAAAGCGCGCAGATCGGTATCTCGTCTTGCGCGCGCGCCTAGTGCGACGGTACTGGCGTCGCTGCCTCATCTTCTCGCCGATATCATCGCGCAACTGCATCTCGGCCTGCAAGACGACCGCTCCGTTGGTGATGGCAGCAAGACCCACCACTTTGGAGCCCGTATCCACTCCCACGGTGGCTGGTTGCACATACTCGTTGGTCGCAAAGCGCAATTGGATGGTAAACGGTTCTGGGCGTACGACCCGCGCCCGTTTCTCCTTGAGCCAAATCCGCGCTCGTCGTGGCGTCGTGGGCATCAAGGGCTTTCCCTCTTGTGATTGGACAAACACCTTCATCTGGTAACCCCCTTAAACAGTCAGAAACGAGGCTGTCGCCTCTACCCTTCGGGTCATCTGACTGAGAGGAGTAAGGCTCCTCTCTTGCGAGAATGAGTACCTATGATCCCCTCGACTCGGATACCACTCGGTCCTTTCTGCTGGTCACTGTTGATGACCGCTCTCCGTTAAACCAGCAGTTGCAGGGCTAGAAACTGGGGCAGCATTTCTAGGTGCGAAGCTCAACGCTTGGTGGTATCGTTCCTCTTCTCCGTACCAATCGCGACGCTCATAGGCCCGGCGCGACTGGCTCCAAGAGGCTGTCTGGTCAATTCGGCTTGCCTGGGGCCAACCCCTCACAAGCCTCCGATCTCTGATCGGAGGTCATTGACAGACTTCCTTTCATTACCATGCTTACAAGCAGGCCCATGATGATGTAATTGGTCATCTACCTGCCTTCAACTCGTCACAGCCAACAGAATAGTTTCAGATATAGCATATCACTAAGCGGAGGGCAAGGGAACAAATCTACCTGATTTCCTACTTTCCACGGAAACACCATAGAGGCTCCAGCGAGGCTGTTTCTCGCTGGAACTTTCTTTGTGGGTCATTGCCTACGATACTGTTACATATTTCCGCCCCGTGTTTGTGAGTTGGTTCCATATTTGAGGTGATGGAGCAACCTCAAACACTTCTGTATAGGCTTGAACGAAATTGCTTGCCGACTGGAGAATACCACGTTGAATTGCCTGAGGGTCAGTATCAACGTCTGGATTCACTTTTTTACACCCGTCACTGCCACCACCTTCATCTTTACACGTTGTTGGGTTACATATGGAGAGACAGCTATCTTTTGCCTCTCGGATCGTGACACCGTACAGCTCATACAATGAACAAGGCATATGGTGAAGGATATGCCCAAAATACGTCATACAAAAATCACTATAGCGATAGGAGATGAGCATATGCGCGTGCCAGAGCTGATCTACCCCATCCGAGAGCATACCAACGTCGTCATACGCGCACTGCAACGCCAGATACTTTTGATACTCTGGCACGTATCTTTGAAATTCCTCCTCGGTCATACGACTCCGCTCAAGGGCTTGATCAAACGCGTTCCGTGACACCTCTCCCGCCTGGACCGCCTGCGCAAATGCTTCATAAGAGAGGGAAGATTCTTTGACGCAGTTCAAATAGACTTCCTTCCAGTACGGCCAGGTTTGCATTGCTTCCAGTGTTTCAAGAACCTTTGCCTTTTTCGTCTGGACGAGTGCGACCATGAGACTAATTCCTTTCTTGTCAAAAACAACATCTATCAACTCTTTCCCAAATCGGAAAGGAGTTTGCGGAAGTGAGACCAATCAGACAAGGAAATAACCGTCAAACTGTCTGAAGATGCAGGCTGCTGCGTCTGAGACAATCCGAAAGCAACAAGCGTGATGCGTGCCTGTATTTCTTGTGCCTTCTGTGCATCGTGGGTCTGGATGTGGGAATACGCCTTGAGTATTCCTTCAGGCCGATCATCGATAAGCACAATCTGAAGGTCCGGCTGTTCCAGCGCGTGCAGCAGCTTCTCTTTCACATCCCAGAAAAAGGAGACATCCATCGAGTTTGGGAAATGATGCCTGTCGAGCCAGATATGTGTATTGTGGTGAATCGCCTTGCAGATCTCCGGGTCTCTATGGTTTCTCGCTGTAAAATACTGGAGAGATGACCCTTCAGCGATACTGTTGTGTAATGCCTCTGCTGCTCCCTCTAAAGGAAGATGGGTGATGGCAACCTGAGGGAGGAGGTAGAATTGGGGATGATACTGAAGTCCTTCGACGTCTTCTTTCGCCACAATCCCCTCTTTGATATACCGTTCCATACACCTTTGCACATCCGGGTCATACCATCTTGGTTCCGTGATCGTTCCATCTATATCAATGGCAAAAAACACGATTTGATTCTCCTCTCTTCAATCAAAAGAAACATCTTCTGTGGAAGCCTGTATGTATGCCATACTTGGAAACCACCCAAGAGAGGCAAGCAATCGTCAGGTGCTAAAAACGGCTACCTGCCTCTTTCTCCTGTAGAGCACTCCCAAACAAGAACAGATTCGGAAAATGTCAACCACAGGCAACAAGGAACCAACTATATACAGTCTGTTCCCTCTTGTCTGCTGTTCGCTTTCAACTCATCTTCCCAGGAACGACGACAGGGAGCCACCGGGAGCCAGAAGAGACCAGGGAACAAACAACCCGGCCCGTTCCCTCTCGTCTCTACTCTAGCCTTACCTGGTGAGCATCAGGCAGCTTTTCCTCTTTCTTCTTATCAATATACTGAAAGTCATCGCCAACCATCTGTAATTCTTTCCTCCTCTTCGTCAAAGGCTTTCTATCTGAAATGGCGGACGGACATAGGCATTGTGATAGGTAGCCGCCTCCAATGCAAGCCTGATCCGCTCCTCTGGTGACAGGTCTCTCTGCTGCGTGGCAAACAGGACGCCAAGTGCAAGATCATCTCCAGATCCAACGGCATCATAGCCTATGACCGTCTCTCGCACTTGATAGTCGTGATCAATGCAAAAGAGCCTCCCTCGAACTCCTACCAGAAATTTCCCCCCACTTTCTTGCTCATCCTTTTTCATCGCATACCCACCATCACCCAGGCAGGCCCTCACCGCATTGATGAAACGGGTTGCCATATAGCGAAAGAGGTCCTCTTCCTCTGTACAATCTGGAAGGACAAGGGCATAGTGCAGGAGTTGCAACATACGGAAAGAGGTTGTCCCTCCAACGACACAGTGAAAAGCTCGATCAGATGAACTGATGAGAAAGACTTTTCCATCAGCGCGAATGACCTGCTGACCGGCGTCATTCGTCCCACTGCTGTCACCTCCGAGGTAGACTCGATTATTCTGTGCAATGCCAACAATACACGTCATAGAGAATGCTCCCTCTCATTTTTAAGCTCTTCGCAGAGACACCTATTGCCTCTCTTCTTTCAGAACTAGGGATAGACACCTCGCATGCTGTCAAGATGGAGTAATGGCTCTTTCGCTCTTTTTTCTTGATACTCCTGAGCTTGCTTGACGATGCTGTCCCAGCGTGGTTGAACCGTGATCGCATTCCATACCGCCTCTTCCTGATGCGTTTCATCCCAAAAAAGCAACGCGATGGCGATCACGCGTTCATTGCTCTCTCTCCGAAATGCCACGGACACTTTTTTGAGCCGGAGCACGCAATCATCTGGATGACCATCCATTTGATGAAGCTCGCTTGTTTGACAGATGAAGCCATGCGCGACCCGCAGAGCGATCTGTGCACCTTGCTCCAAGGCATCATTCACCTGCTGAATTTCATCCAGGTAGTCGTTCTTGATGGACGTTGGGTTACGAGCGGTTTCGTTCTCTCGCCGGAGGTTTTCCGTATTGCTGCGTATCTCTTCCCAGGGGAGATCTGAACGGTCTTGCATAGGTTTCTCCTTTTCGCAGTGGCTTGACAGGAAGGAACGACAGAAAACGCCCGTAGGATGGAGAGAGCGCGATGGAGAGAAGGAACGGTACATCACGCTCCCTCTCTGCCTCCTGCCGCTCCTCTCTATCAAGCCACCTTTTTCCTTAATCAGTCATAATGGGACATAAAATACATTATTTCACCTTTCTATACAATGTTACTACTAAAATTTAGATTGTTCTATAGATATTATGAGCATGTCACAGAGGTTTTATTCATCCTGCCATTCCTCTTTTTGCTTTTTTACTATGAACGTGATAAAAAAATATATTTCTCCTTTCTTTCTAAGAATTGCTATTCCTAATTTATTCTTACTTATCGCTTGTATTATCTCTACTGTGATAAAACACCATCTCCTTTTGACTTCTCCTACCGTCACGATTTCTGGAATATCGGGGTGGTGTTCTGGAAACGCTGCGCCTATGGCTTCCTGCTCTTCTTCGGATAGGTCAGCATACCTCATCCTGATTGTTTCCTTTCTCTGCGTCCCATTGTTCGAGTGCTTTATTGATCAATTTCTGAGCCGTCCGAATGGATTCATAAAAGCCTCGTGCTCTTGTGGCTCTTTTGAGATGCCCCTTTGCTCGTTTGAGCGCTTGCTGTGCCTGTGTTAATTGCTGGACAATGGTCTCACTTTTTCCTAGTGCATTGCATGCTTGAATATAGGTCTGTAAATGCTCTATGGTACTCTGTAGCTGTCCTGCGTTCACATCGCGCAGGCTATGTTCATCGAAAAAGAGGCTCACTTTCTCGATATCTTGTGCTAAATCACGTGGCTGCAAGGTAAAAGAGAATCCTCCTACATTCTTTCTGGTATATGTTTCTCCGCTGAGTCTGGAGAGGGATGTAAGCAAGGTGTCTATCACGTGTGGCGTTCCTTGCCCCAATGCGTCAATCAAACGTACTTCTTGCAGATAGCAGTGACTCTCTGCACTCAATTGCTCAAGCGAAATGTTATGATGTGCTCGTACTGCTTGAAACGTTAGTCGCGTATCCATGCTGCTTATTGCTCCTCTTCGAGAGCCACGTCAACCATGTCAAGTGTGTAATCCCATCCGTTATTAAGCAGCCTGGAGAGACCGGCGAGGACTTTCTCTGCTTCTGTACGCTTTACTGGTAATCCCCGCAGCATAAAATACACGGTCCGTTCGTCTACCCCGGCCTTTTTTGCGAGCACGGGTATCTCAAAAGGATGTCGGACGCTCAGTTGTGAGAACGTTGGATTCGGACTGCTCACTTCTGCCTCTCCTTCTTCACACTCACCCAAACCATATCAAGGGTGTATGTCTGCTCAACAAGTTGAGAGAATGCATTGAGAACGTTCATCGCTATTTGCTTCTCCACGGCAACGCCAATTTCTAACAGATATTCCTCACGCGGAAGTATCCCAGCCTGTTCTGCAAGCGCCGTGAGCGAAATGTTGTACTGGCGTCGTAATTCCTTCAAGCTCTGTTTCTTCTCCTGATTTATGGTTGCTTGCTTCTCCCGACTCACTTGCGCCCCCATGCCGTCAGACCGTAGGAAAGACAGGTAAAGTCAGGCATCCTGATATCCATGAGGATATTTTGATACAGGCTCTCAAAGACCTCTTCGATCAGCACACCTGATCCCAGCAAATAGGGTTTCAGCAAGGAAAATGTGACTTCGACCTCCTGGCAGAAGGGATAATACCAGGGTTCTCCACAGGTGCCATCCAGGACAAATGATCGTTTGTTGATGGTGTGAAAGTGGGTTTGCTGAAGAAGCCGACCCAGCATATGCACAATACCAAGGGTATGCCCATCCACGGAAAAGGTTTTGCCCTCTTTTTGAAAGGCTGTGTAGAGATACTCACTTAACCGTTGCAATGCAGCACTATTGGAAACGGCCAGCTCTATTTCTGTGATGCGCATGATCCCCCCAGGTCTGAGGATACGTCTGCTTTCGGTCAACATCGCCAACCAGGAGGATGGGGTCAGCACCCCGGCCACACAGCGCACATTGACCAGATCAAACGTGTTTGCCTCAAAGGGCAGGGGACGCGTGATATCGGTGATCTCAAAAGAAACGTTGTCAATCCGTTGGGATATTGCCAGTGCACTGGCGTACCTGATCATCGTGCCACTTAGATCAACGGCATCCACTTCAAGGTGTCGGTAGGTAAAACCGACATCAATAGCCCACTTTCCCGGCCCGCAGGCCAGATCAAGCACACGCTTCATTGACGCAATCGTCTCCTCTGATTGCTCAGGGAGAAGCCCCCCCATGACGGAGGTAAACAAGGTATCTTGATCCATCAGTCTTGCCGTTTCGGCTGCGGATTCAATATCAATAGGATACCGATTTTCTGAGGAGTCAGGTGGTAAATTCATAGAGATCTCCTTCTTCATCTCCTGCTATTTTTGCCCATAGGCGACGTAGTATTCATACACGGTCTGGTTGTTTTCCCATTCCGCAGGCAGAGCAGTACACACGTCGTCAAAGGCGTCAGGTTGGACGCTTGCCTGCGTACAAAGAAAGGGCTTGAGAGCGGGAAGACTGGCGAGCATGTCCTGCTTGAGCATATCGCCAACGTGTCCCCCCCATCGGCCAACAGGGGTACGGAATGTTTTGTGCTCAATGGCATGCAGGCCCGCTTGTTGCAGCATAAGGGGAAGATGTGCCATCAGAGAAACGCTGATACCGTGGGTTTGACTGGCAACATCCCACCATTGTTGAAGTTGCCGCGTTGCTGGTCCTGTAGGAGAAAAGTTTCCGCCACCCTCGACCAGCTCAACGAAGCCCCCAGGACGAGTCACGCGTACCAACTCCGAGACCACAAAGGGCCATTGTTTGGCAGGCAGCGCCAGCACCAGGAAACGCATATGCACCAGGTCAAAGCTCTGATCAAAAAAGGGCAAGCCCGCAAAAAGGTTCCTCTGCACAAACTCGTAGTTGGAGGGAGGCATGGAGGTCGTTTGGATCGGTGCTTCCATATCCAGACCAACAACGCGTGTCGCAGGAAAAGCACGGGCCATCTCATGCGCCCAGCGACCGGTCCCTGTCGCCACGTTGAGCATGGTTTTGATGTCTGCTCCAATCGGTGCCAGATAGTTCCCTTGAAGAATCGCGTGTAAGAGATAATGCTGAAAATCCAGCCGCCGAGCTTCTGGGAGATCTTTGGGGAGCACATAGGTTACTCCTTCTAAGTGATGACGCCCATTGCTTGCTGCGTCTGTGAGAGATGGTGATGTCCGTTCCCAGGAGGCCCCAGAAAAGGGGGATTGTCGTTTGTGTTGGAGATGGAAGAGCTTCATGCAGAATCGCCCCCTTTTCCGCTTGTCTCTCCGACCTCCGCAATGCCCCGATCAGTAGGCGACCAGACCGTTTTTACGAGGATAGTTGCTGCTTCGCTTTGTCCCACAAGTGCTATCAATTGCTCATGAATAGCTCCAAGATTATCCATACGCGCAGTGATGAAATCATGTCTAGCGTTTCCCGCTGATAAACCTGTCAATCCGTGTTGGGCTGCTGTATATTCCTCAGCAATGCGCTGTTTCAGGTGTGCAATTTCACTTGACATGATAAATATCCTTCTTTTTGTACTAGAGAGGTAAAGACTGTGTAAAGCTTACTTTAGTTCGTCACTGATCCCAATATAAAACTATTCATACCTTGAGAGATTTTTATTAGGTAAAATAGCTTGCTTGTATGATATCGTGATATATTGCAACAACTGTACAAAGGAGTTACAATGTCCTGGAAATCTGGTGTTTTTGTTTAGCAAGAAGAGGTGAGTACCCCTATGAGCACACTAGCACGTCATGAAGACTATTCTCCAGGACTCTATGGTCTTCCGCATATGGGAGAGGTCATAGCCGATCATCGTATAAAGGCAGGCTGGACTTCACAAGAAGCTTTTGCTATTGTTTGTGGAGTGGATAAACAAACCGTTGCTTATTGGGAAAATCAAAGGTACTTAGCGGATATGGACAGGCGCATTCTTCTTAGCAAAATTCTCAAGATTTCACCTGCACTCCTTGGCCTCACATGGAGAAGTATAGTAAACGACGATATGACAGGTGCATTCTCTAATTCATCTAGTAGTGTTGCAGAAATCTTAGAAGAGAATGCATACGCTTTGTATGATGATATACTTGCTTTTGCATATACAAGTAAAGACAAGTATTCACCCACAGCAGCTTATAGATTTTATAAGCACCAACAGGAGCTTGAGCAGATTATTGAGCGGGTGCCCGAAATGGAAAAAGACGGATGGAAAGACCTTTTAAGCCGCTTTTACCAGTTTTCAACATTCATATCACAACACTATAGAAAGGATGAAGAGGCTTTATTGTTCGCTGATAAAGCTGTATCTCTTGCAGTGTCAATAAATGATACGGGACTTTTAGGTGCTTCACTATACCGACGTTCAAGAGTTCATCTAATACAAAATAGACATAATTCTGCAAGAGATGATATTATGAGCGCTTTGGACAAAGCGAAACGAGCGCGGGCGTCAGTCAAAGGAAGTAGTTATTTACTAGCCGCAGAAGTAAATGCACTCTACGCAGGAGGAGACGAGAAACTAAAAACGAGTTGTCGCGCCTGGCAAGAGAACGCAACAAAACTTCTCTATAATGGAAAAGTAGAAGAAGATGGATCATTTTTAACATTTAATTTATATGCTGTTCATCATGAGCGAGCAAAAACTCTGTTAAGGTTTGCTTTGTTTCACACGAGCAATAATGAGCTTAAAGAGCAACTTAAAAATACGCACATAAACGCAAAAAAGGAACTGCTCAGAGACGCACAGAACGCATTAGCCGCAGCAAGAAAGCATTTAGAGCCAGGCAGTTCTACAGGAGAAATGTATCTCTCTATTACAGAAACAAAGGTTTACTTGGTCGCGAGAGAGTTTGAAGAAAGCGCAAAAATGGCAAAGATAGCATTACAATTTGCGCGTAAATCACATTCAAAACAGGGTATAGAAGAAATAAAACAACTTTATACGATGTTGTATCAATTTGCTCCAATGAACCCATATGTAGCCAATTTAGGAGTAGAGTTAAGGCTATTTCCTACCACAATGCCAGAATAACAAAAGTGGCCGTTATGGTACATAGCAAAGGACCATGCCGGTCACTTTTTCTATCGTTTATCCCATCACATAATGATGAAATGCTTCCGCAAACTTAAATTTGTGTTCTATGCCTGCGGCACTTGCTCTACGACGTATCCACTCATCAACATCCATATTCTTTGTTTGGCTTTCATGGCAGCGTAATGCTGCTGCTTTTTTATCTACAACACTAGTGATATCAACCCAATGATTCGGTCTATCTGTAGAGAAATAATAAATCTGACTTGCGTTATGTGGAGTAACACCAATCCGTAATTGTTCAGGATAGTACATTCGTCCACGAGCGCCCGCTAACGCGTCTAGGGTACAGATCCCTACTGCCCTATGATCAGGATGTACCTCATTTTTGCGCCAAGGGTCAAAGGTCAATACCACATCTGGCTTCCATTGACGCACAACAAATGCTATTTCACGTCGAAGTGCCATTGTAGGTTCAACCTCACCATCAAAATATCCATCAAGGAATGTGATTGTCTGTACACCTTGCACTTCAGCAGCTCGCCGTTGCTCTTGCTCCCGAATAGGAGCCAACCGTTCGGATGTCATCTCAGGATCAGAGCTTCCCTTATCGCCCCGTGTCACGAAGAGATAATGAATGTCTTTTCCTTCTTCTGCCAGCAACGCTATGGTTCCTCCACAAAGATGTTCTGCATCATCGGGATGTGCCTGTACAACAAGAATGCGTTGTCCGCCTGGAGAGAGCAGCACAGAGGAGGGGACTGTCATGTGTAAAACCTCTTCTTTCTCGTGATGATGGAATTAAGCCGATATACTACAGTATATCACCTAAACGGTGCGTACTTAAAACAAGTATGGAGTTAAAAGCAAAAATGCAGCCCTGCCGATTTTGAGACCCGTCAGGCTGCATGGCTCTTTTTCAAGAGCGCGAATTAAAACTACGCTACGAAGCGTATCACATTTCTAACCTTCATTCAAAGGTGCATACGCCTTACCACCCTTCCCCATAGCGACGTTGACGCCGCGCATGCTCCGCTCTCGCTTTGCATGCCCCCCCGGCCCCATCCTTGTATCACGTACCACACCATCTACCCCCCGTTGGCTACCTTGGTCTCTCTCCCGCCCGCTCTTCCAAGACCGTCATGTAGGGGTACACCACCCAGAAGGAAAAAGAGTAGAATCAGAACATCGAGAGAAGAAAGCAGAGACCAAGGAATACAGCAAGGTCTCCCATCTGTTATCGCATTATGGTGCCTTCGCTCACAAGCAAATGCTCAACTGCATTTTCAGAGCATGCTATTCCTGACGAAGACAACCACCACATGACGGTTTTGCGCTAGTTGAGTACTAGCATGTAGCGTTATTTCAGCCAATAAAGGAGAATTGTATGCGTGCAGATATCGTCCCTGGCGCTCGCTTTCCCGACTACGAGCTTACCGATCACAACAGAACACGCCGCCGCTTGAGCGAGTTGCAAGGCATCGATCCGCTGATCTTGATCCTCTCGCGCGGACATTATTGTCCCAAGGATCATCAACAACACCTCGAACTCGCCGCGTTCTATTCCAAAATCGCTGTCGCATATACACAGATTGTCACCATTTCAACCGACAATATCCTGGAAACAAACGAGTTCCGTGCCGCCGTTGGTGCTCAATGGACATTTCTTTCTGATTCAGGCCGCAAGGTACAGCAAGATCTCGACATTCAGGAGTATACTGATTCGCACCACAATCCGATGATTCCACATACATTGGTCCTTGAACCAGGATTGGTAATCTATAAAATCTACAACGGCTACTGGTTCTGGGGTAGACCATCCACAAATGATCTCTGGCAAGATCTGCGCGAGGTCTCACGCAAGGCGCGACCAGACTGGGATCTCGCTGCCCCTGGTTTACGCGAGGATTGGGAAGGCGAAAAGCAGTTACACTACCCTTACAAGAAACACTCCTAAATAGCAGTGGTGTGCCGAACAACTCCGCCGCGCGCGTGGAGTTTCGGCACACCATACTGTCACCGAGAACAGTACGCCGGCAAGATACACAAATAATTTTCTTGCAGCACGCACCAGGTGAAACCCAAAATCCCCCTCTCAATGCTTTGCTGTGCGTGCGCATTCATCATCTTCTCATCTATAGCAGCTACAATCCAACAAGATGAGGCTTAAGATGAAAGCTCTCATGGCTTATTTTGGCAAATCCAATACCCGGTAAGTATACTGCTACAGCTAGCAGTAATAGCCGCCCGCTAACAAATGTATGCTTGCTCGCATACATGAAAGAGAGAACTCCATGACCGAGAAATGTAATACGAGAGAGACAACGCACATAAAACAGCACGGTTGGCTAGTATTGCTCGCCATTATTTTTTCGCTCGCCGCATGCGGAAGCGCAACGAGTAGCAATACACCTGCTGCCAGTGCTAGCACCAGTACCCCTTCCACCAGTTCCAGTAGCAGTACGCCTACTGCCAGCGCTAGCACCAGTACCCCTTCTACCAGTTCCACTGCCGCAGCGAATGTCTGTCCGACCAGTACGGCAAATGGGCTGCATGCTTTTACCATCGTGTCTAAACAATCACAGGCTTCCTATAAAGTTACAGAGAAATTTCTGAGTCGGCCCTTGCCCAATACAGCTATAGGGGCGACAAATGCAGTCCAGGGAGGCTTCCTGCTCCAGGAAAATAGTCAGCCGACCATCAGCTCACTGAAGATTACGGTGAATCTGGAAACATTAACCAGTGACTCAGCACGCCGCGACGACGCCATTCGCAACCAGTGGCTCGAATCCAGTACGTACCCAACGGCCACCTTTGTCGTGCAAAAAGCACAAACAGGGACAACCGATGCTCAGGGACAAGAGGTCTCCTTTAAATTGACCGGCAATATGACCATCCACGACGTCACCCGTCAGGAGACGTTCAATATCAAAGGGAAACTGCAAGGAAATACAATCACAGGGACAGGCACATCGCTCATCTATATGAAAAACTATGGCTTTAGCGCACCCAGCATCCTGGGCCTGCTCACGGTGACAGACGGCGTTACCGTTACGCTCAACTTTACGGCGCAACAACCAAATTGCACGCTAAGTTAACCAGAGCTTGTTTTCTCCGTGTCAAGTGAGCAGTGATGCAACCGTACCACAGACAAGCCGGGCTATCGCTTGCCCGGCATTCAGGTCTGGCTGCTCTTGCGAGTACACAGTAATGATGTAGGTTTTCTGCTTCAACATCACGATGCCCGAAGAGTTCACAGCCCACAAATTATCAGGACCAAGCACCCAGCCATCTTTTAGCGCGACAGTGCTCCTCACAGGTGCGCGATCCCCTACTCCTACGCGCTGGTCAGGCTCAACATGCTCCATCAAGTAGAGCACGAGATTGCGGTCCTGAGCAGTCAGAATTTCGCCCGCATACAGTAACGTCAATAGGTTGACCATGGCCTGCGGGGTAATCAGACTGTAGCCCCAGGATGTAGGATCTGGACGCAGACTGTTAATGCCGATGCGCTGGAGATAGCGCGCCACCCCCTCTGCACCACCAATCTCACCGTAGTAAAGCGCTGAAGCTGAGTCGTTATCGGAGTTCTCAATCATGGTGGTCAGCCAGTTCATCTCATCATCATTCGGCACACGCCCCTGTCGCTCAGTCATATCCAGGAAAGTCAATAGAATGGGCACTTTCATAGAACTCCCCGCAATAAACGGCCTGCCCCTATTATAGCTATAGTAGCGCTGAGCGGTACGATCATAGACCACCACACCAACATTGTCCCCGAGACGAGCGAGGTACGCCGCCAACGCCGGAGAAAGTACATCCAACGAGGCTTCCCCCGGCACATCACCAGGCGCAGTAAAGGTAACAGATGCCGCCAACACCCAACCTATGTGTACGTTTTTGGGAGTTGTCCACTGCACGTGATACCAGAGCCTACCATCTTTCCAGGCCGTGCCACCAAGCAGCATTAGTGGAAAATTTTGTCCCACACGGGCAACTACCTGACTCGTCCCGGCTGCCGCAAGAAGCGCGGTCTGTCTCTGGACCCAAACGCTGCGTGGTACGCTCGGTATAGCCGCCGAAACACTCAAGACTGACGGCGTGGCGGCTTCACCAGCATGCAATGCTCCATTCGCCGCTACCGATTCATGCACCTGTGACGCAGGCTCCAATCCCCAAAAAGCACAACTTGAGCTTAAAAACGCAGTCCCCTCCAGCACCATAATCAGCAGAAGCATGCGAGATACTGTACATTTAGCATATAAAGAAGGCATTTGGAGCCTGATTACATAATTCTCCATACTCAATTTCATCCCCTCCACGCAAGCATATGTCATACAAAGACAAGATATACATAAAAATGGGTTCGTGTACGGCTTTAAGAAAACACGTTCCAATGATATGACGTCAAAAAATAGCTGAAAGTATAAGTAGAAATTTGCATTTTTCCTCAAGCCTCTACTCCTGAAGCAAAGATCATCGTAGCTACTCAGGGATCGTTTCAGAAATACCTGCCTGCACAATAGAGGCTGAACGTATAGCACAAAAGAAGATCTCCTTGCAAGGTGAGAAATTCAAATATCATCTTGCAAGGAGACCATCATGTCTGGGGACACCACCCAGCACCAAAATGGTCATTTAGAGAGGAGACCACGATGAATTAGAAGGCTGAAAGTTACGCGTTGCGGTGTTGACGATAGCGCTGGATGAGCGTGTTTGTTGAGCTATCATGGGTCAGCCTGGGTGTATCGGCGCTCTGAAGCTCTGGAATAATACGATTGGCAAGCACTTTGCCCAGTTCAACGCCCCATTGATCAAATGAGTTGATATGCCAGATGGTCCCCTGCACAAAGACTTTGTGCTCGTAAAGCGCGATCAGCCGACCCAACGTCTCCGGCGTCAGACGATCTAGCAGGATCGTATTGGTGGGATGATTGCCTTCAAACGTGCGATGCGGTACCTGGAAGGACGACACACCATCAGCAGCCACCTCTTCAGCAGTCTTGCCAAAGGCCAGAGCCTCGGTCTGCGCAAAGAAATTAGCCATCAGCAGATCGTGATGCGGCTTGAGCGGATTCAAGGTTTGATTGAAACCAATGAAGTCACAGGGGATCAATTTCGTGCCCTGGTGGATAAGCTGGTAGAACGCGTGCTGCCCATTAGTACCCGGCTGCCCCCAGATAATCGGTCCCGTCTGGTAATTCACCGGGCGACCTTCCAGGTCAACATGCTTGCCATTGCTCTCCATGTCAAGCTGCTGGAGGTACGAACTCAAGCGCACAAGATACTGGTCATAGGGCAAGATAGCCACCGTCTCAGCACCGAAGAAATTGTTATACCAGATACCGATCAAGCCCAGCAGCACAGGCAGGTTGCGCTCAAAAGGCGCGGTGCGGAAATGTTCGTCCATGGCATGGAAACCCGCCAGCATCTGCCGGAACTGCTCAGGACCAATGGCGATCATCAAGGAAAGACCAATCGCGGAATCATAGGAATAACGACCGCCAACCCAATCCCAGAATTCGAACATGTTTGCGGTGTCAATACCAAATTTTGCGACCTCTTTCTCGTTCGTCGAGACCGCCACAAAGTGCTTTGCCACAGCCTGCTCATTGCCGAGTGCATTGACACACCAGGCACGAGCTGAGCGCGCATTGGTGAGAGTCTCCAGCGTCGTGAAGGTTTTGGATGAGACAATGAACAACGTTTCAGCAGGATCAAGATCCTGCACAGCTTCCGCGAAGTCGCTGCCATCAATGTTCGATACAAAGCGGCAGGTCAAATTGCGATCACTGTAGTATTTCAATGCCTCGTAAGCCATAGCAGGACCCAGGTCCGAGCCACCAATACCAATATTGATAACGTTGCGGATACGCTTGCCCGTGTAGCCCTTCCATTCACCGCTGCGCACCCGATTAGAGAAATCCCCCATTTTATCCAGCACAGCATGAACCGCCGGCACCACATTTTCGCCGTCAACAATGATCGACGCGTTTCTGGGAGCGCGCAGCGCGACATGCAGCACAGCGCGATTCTCGGTAACATTGATCTTCTCGCCACGGAACATCGCATCGATGCGCTCGCGCAGACCGGCACTCTGAGCTAGCACCAACAGCAGACGCAGCGTTTCGTCTGTCACACGATTCTTCGAGTAATCGAAATAGATACCCACATCTTCCAGCGCAAAGCGCTCACCGCGCCGGGGGTCATCGGCAAACAACTGGCGCAGGTGTAGATCTTTGACCTGCCGGTAATGGTTCTCAAGCGCCTGCCAGGCGGGACGCTGTGTAAGCGACAACACATTTATAGACATATTGAAACTCTCTCCTCTTCAATGGATCGTTATGTGATGGAATGCTGTTCATTGGGCTTCCACTAAGTGTTATATCACAATCATTAACACGAAGAGTTGGATGTGTTCGCTCCAACTTCTTTTTTGCCATCACCTACGCTGATCAAAAAAAGCCAACCGCACCCAGGCGCTCGCTCGCGCCCGCGAACTTCATCTGCCCTAACTCCCTGCAAAATACCTCCTTACAGTACCTTTTGGGTAAAGACAATTTGCCTTTGTTGCCCTAAACTAAGAGCACAAGAACAAAAAAGCTTGTGAACAACACTATGCAAGAAGGAGAACAAGAGTATGGACACTCCATCGATGATCGATGTTCTCGTGGTTGGAGCAGGGCCAGTGGGCCTGACGCTCGCTATCGACCTCGCCCGACGCGGCGTGACTTGCCGCATTATTGAACAGTCACCAACCTATCAGGTTGGAACACGCGGTAGAGGCATCAGCCTGCGCACGCAGCAAGTCTTTGAGGACCTGGGTATTCTCGAAGCCCTTTTTTCCTATGACGAAGGTCTGGCGCCTACACGTACCTATGACCAGGGCAAGTTGGTGCACGAAACCAATCCAGCGTCTCTTTTCCCACCTGTGCCGCCTCCCTATCGTCCAATCCTCATGATCAACCAGGAGCATACCGAGGCCGTGCTGCGCGAACGGTTGGCATCCTACAATCAGCAGGTGGAATTGGGCACGCAACTGCTCAACTTTACTGGCTACAACATCCCTTCGCCACCGAGAGTTCCAACGCGATTTCAGCCAGGCCTTCACCACACTCGTCTCCGGCAAGGAGGTCTTCGCCGATCCTTCCCAGCTCAGCATTACCTACCGGGGCAGTTCGCTGGCGCACGACCTCGACGACACGACTGGCATTCGCGCCGGGGATCGCGCCCCTGACGCCCTCTGCACCCGCGCCGGAAGCGCTGAGCAGATCCGGCTCTTCGATCTCTTCCATGGCACACACTTCACACTGCTTGCCTTCGGCGACCAGCCCACGCCGCAGCTACCCGCTACCTATGATGGCGTTCTACACACCTATATCATCGCACGACCGGATAACACAGGCGCCTCTACCGAACAGATGCTGCTCGATACTGATGAGCAGGTTCACCGCGCTTATGGCGTTTCTGGGAATGCGCTGGTCCTGGTCCGCCCCGACGGCTACATTGGTCTGACCGGCGGGAACATCGCTCAAGAGCCGATTACCAACTACCTGCACGATGTCACTGGTCGATAATGTTTGATTTCTACTCACTCGGATTGCTGGAGAGGAGGCAAAGGATCTATGGCCTAAAAAATCTGCCATAAAGCACTATAAAACCAGGTCTAACAAATGAGCCATCCCGAACTTTTGTCGTAACTATTCAGGTAGGTGTGTACTCGCGTAGGGACAATCCCTTGCGGCGGCCCACCGTGGACAACCGCAAGGGTCGCCAAGACCTTTTTCCCTCGTCCAACGCGGCAGATGGGCCACCAAAAAAGGTCTTGGCTCGGCCCCTACGCGAGCCCCCACGGTACCTGAACAGTTGCCTTTTGCCAAATTTCGAAAACAGCTACTTCCTGTTTCATGACATAAAATGTTTATAAAAGTATTTTATGTCATGAAACGGTGCAAAATGACACATAGACCGTACTATAGAGCAGACAGGAGGCTGCGATGCTGAAAAGCACGCACGATGAAGAGTATCCCAAACACGATAGCGTAGATGCCCACGAGCCAGATAATCGTTAAAAGTCCCGCACCTGGCCGAATGAGCAGCAATATCCCCAATATAACGGAGAGAACACCAGCGATACCTAGAGCCCACTCTTGTCCCATGCCAGCGCGTCCCGAGAAGGCAGCTCCAATCTCAAAGATACCGGTTAAAATAGCCCAGATGGCAATTAAAAACAGCAGCACCAGAGCGGTAATCGCCGGCCAAAAAAAGGTGATCAAGCCGACAGCAATGCCTACGAGTCCTTCTATGAGCAATACCCACCAATGGCGAAAGACATCGTGCTCCCGTATAGCGACCACAACACTAATAATACCGTCTATCAGAATGTACGCACCGAAAAGCACTACGAGTACAAAGAGGGTCTCACCAGGCCAGATGAGCGCAACCAGGCCAAAAAGGATCGCGAGTACACCGCGTAACCCCAGTAGCCACCAGGACTGTTGAGAGGTTTGAGGGTTCGTCATTGCTTGCATGCTTTTCCTCCTACGAACTCAATGGCCTCTTGCCAGGAGCAAGAGGGGGGATTATACCGAAACAGACGCACGGTATAGAGCATTATCGCTATAGCAAACACGTCTGAAGGAGCCACGAAGTAACACTGCACGCACACAGCATCGAATAAATCAGGCGGTTTACCTAATCCCCGCGTAAAAGGTGCCAGTTGACGAACTTAGACTGTTTTAGAGCACTGAAATGGTCCCATCTGCATTGACCTGTAACGCCACTGCTTTCAAAGGAGAAGGAGCAGGGCCACTCAGGACCTTGGCATTGTTCGCAGGATCAAACATCGCGTTGTGCCTGGGGCAGACCAGTATTTGCGTGGTTGTATCATAATAGACAGTCACGCCCTGGTGGGTACAGGCACTTTCGTAGGCCACAAACGTCCCACTAGAGAGATGAACCAGGATGCTACCCTGCTGGTCTGCCGGGTTCACAAAAGTCTGAGATGTGTTTTTCGCCAGGCTGGTTTTAGCTACAACAGTTCCCTGCGTTTTAGGCTGTGTGGTCGGCTTCGCCGTCGCCTTTGCTTGCGGCTTCGCTGTGGCCTTTGCCTGTGGTTTCGCCATCGCCTTTGCTTGCGGTTTCGCCGTCGACTTTGCCTGTGGTTTCGCAGCTGACATCGGGTCCGCCTGCGCTCCTCCAGTCTGACTTACGCCCACCTCTGGAAACGCATGCAGCAGTTTGAAGTGATTGGCGACCAGAACTCCGGCCACAACAAGGCCCCCACTGGCTGCTAACACCGTTCGTCTGCTCACCATACCGCGACGTTTTTTGCCAGTTGATTTTGCGGTCTGGCCTGCGGCTTCTGCGATGCATTGAAGGTGCCAGAAGTTGCCATTGGTGGCCCAACAGGACCAACCGAGGACCAGGCCAAAGGATCAAAGGGCGGCTCTGGCTGTCTGAGATTCGCGTTGGCCGGCGCTAAGGCACTATACGGCATAGCCATGGGACCTGCCAGTATGATCTGGTCAGTCGCCGTAGGGAGTGGGGCTTGCAGCCGACGATTTTGTTCCACAGGCGCGGCCATAGGCTGCACATCCAGCATGGTCTGAGCAGCAGGCACAGGCATACGAGTTGTCGTGAATGTTGGTTCACCTCGCCACTGCGCAGAGGTTTCTGCCTCATTGCCTACCCAGCTCACAACGGTTGGCTGCGCATTCGGTAGCTGTACCATCACCTGGGACTGTGACGCCTTCTGCAAAACATCCATGGTACGCTCAAAGAGCCGTAACAGCTTCCCGGCAGAGGCGACACGCCGTTCTGGATCGCGCTCAAGCGCTCGTTGTAGCACGAGATCCAGGGCAGTAGGCCCATCAGGATACACATCCTGGAGTGAAGGTATACCCCGCTCTACATGCTGTAGAGCCAGCGCGAACGGATCATCCCCCACAAAAGGCGGACGCCCGCTGAGCATTTCAAATAAAATAATCCCCAGCGCATAAATATCTGCACGTGCATCCGCAGGAGATCCCGATACAACCTCAGGGGCAACGTACTCGGAACTGGTCAGAAACGTGCCTGCCACATTGAACAGGTGAGGATGAGAGTGTTTGACAGAGCCAATACCGCGCATCTCCAGCAAACTGGCAAGCCCGAAACCAGCGATCTGTACGTGGCGATTGGTGTCCAGCAAAATATTTGAGGGCTTTAACGAGCCATGCACCATACCCTGTTCATGGACATAGTCAAGGCCAGGAGCAATCTGCTTCAGGAGTTCCAATGTTTGAGCTGGAGTACAACGAGTATACTGCTTTAACACTGTTGCCAGCGAGTACCCTTCACCCAACGGTGTTACCAGATAGGGATAGCCATCCTGCTCACCAAAATCATAGACAGACACCACATGTGGATGGTTCAACTTGAGTAAACGCGCAGCTTCTTGCGTAAAACGTTGCATAAAACGCTCACGCGCACTCCCGGTGCATGCTTGAGGAAGCATAAAAATAGTCAGCATCACCGGCTGACCTTGCCCATAAGGGTGCGCCGCATAGACAGCAGTCAAATTTCCCTGTCCAAGAAGTTGCCGCAGTTGATACTTTCCTAATGTCTTTCCGACGAACTGGTCTACAATTACTGACATACATCCCCCTTGTTAGACGTCATCTGTTGGCCGATGCCGCATACCTTCTCACGTAGTGTATCTATCAGCAGAGCTGCCGTCAATAGAAAATGTCCCTAGATAGGACTTGTGGGTAGGTGTAAAACTGTGTTAAACATTTTCAGAGCGTGCCATTGCATGTTACTAACCAGTTTTCATACGCCTCTCCTGCCGCATAACAGGGAAAATAGAGGAACCAGGCAGTGCAATCAGTGCCGTTATCGCGCATGAGGAACAGGCTGCCTATTGAGCTGTATAGTAAAGCTTGCAGTATGTACAAGAGGCCAAAATAGGTTGGATCTCGCTACACAACCTTGCAAGACCTCTGCCTGCTATCCCAAAGCTGCTTGACGACCAACACAAAGTTCTGTAAAATGACCCCCAATACGCTTTCTATCTGAGAGAAACAGTTTCCCCTGCTGAAGGACTTCCGGGACTTCTCCGTCTCTTACACAGGATGATAACTTCTGTCTTCCACAGACGAAAAATTCCGACACGGGTCCTCTTCGTGATTTCTGTGTAATATTCCTTTACAAATGCGTTACAATGTTATACAATGTCTACACAACATAATCTTATGCAGGCTTCTCCAGAGTTTTTGCATAATGTTGTAGCCTGGTACGACGCTCTGTAACCAATAGAGCACTATTCTGGCGTAATTTGGATAAGGGAGTAAAAACAATGAGTGATCTTTTAACTGTATCGGAAGTTGCCGATATCCTGCGTGTCGATGACACCACAGTGCGCCGATGGGTCAAACAGGGGGCACTAGAGGCCGTAGTTTTGCCCCATGTCAACACAAGACAGGCCTATCGTATCAAACGCGAAACGCTAGATCGGGTCATTGGTGGCAATGTGCAGCCAACCACGGACTAAGACAGCAAGTCTCTGATCGCAAGGTATAGCTACCCCCCATAGACTTGGATCATCTCCAGTCTGTGGGGTTTTTCTTCGTTTGAGCGGAGAGCATTTGTAGCGAGAGAAAAAACGCGCCTATTTTTCCCTGCGCGCACCATAACTATGAAATACATCATAGCGCTCAAGATAGATTCAGGTTATACTAGTACTATCGGGAACGAATTACATCCTACGTTGTTTTTCAACCTCGTATTGAAAAATATTAATTTAAACACTGGGCCAAACAACTCTACGCGAAACATGGAAGGTAGGAGATCGCAATTATGAGTACCCCCACACGTATATGCTCGTTATGTCATACGCCATTAGCATCTGGCGAGCAATTTTGCGGCAACTGTGGAACACCCTATATAGAACCATCCAGCATTGATCCAACACAACGAGCGGCAGGTTCGTCTCCCAACGTTGGGAATAGTGGTTATGCAGATGCTCCATCGCCTTATGGGTCAACGAACTATGGACCACAAGGGCAAGCATTTCCGCCACCGCCGCCAGGATACAATCCCAATTCCGCACCAACTTATAATCCTAATCCTAATGCTCAACCTGGATATACCACGCCCAGTACTACACCCGCTTACAATCCTAATCTTAACGCTCAATCTGGATATACCACCCCCGCTTACAATCCTAATCTTAACGCTCAACCTGGATATAACTCCAGTACTACACCTGCTTACAATCCCAATCCTAACGCTCAACCTGGATACAACCCTAATTCCTCAGCGGGGGGCTACCCGGGTGATCCTGGGATGTATGGAATGCAACCACAAGTTGGCAACTACAACAGCATCCCCCCACTTCCACAGCCTCCACTGCAATCTAAGAAAGGTCCAAAGACCTGGCTCATCGTGCTTCTAGCTGTGGCGGCAGTGGTCCTGGTGATCTGTGCCGCAAGTGGTATCTTCGCCTTAAATTTGAACAACCATTCTACCACCAACAATACGTCTACTGCCACACCAGGAAAAGCAACAGCTCAGCCAACAGTCCAGCCATTATTCGTCGATAAATTTGCCAACAATAGTAACAATTGGGATGTGACAAATGATAAAGGTTTCAGTAGCTCGATAGCTAACAATATACTCACGTTGCAAGAAGCCAACAAAAGAGTCTACCCTATGCAAATACCAACAAAACAATCCTATAACGACTTTGCGGCGACAACCGCCTTTACCCTGATCCAGGGTGATGAAAACGATAGCGCGGGCCTTCTGCTACGCGCCGGACAGAGCAATGATGGATACATCGGATACTACTTTGACATTTACGGGGATGGCAGCTACGACATTGCCAAAGTAACAGCCGGGAGCAATCAACAAAACGTGGCGACAGAGCTTGTCGAGCCAACAACTTCATCTTCCGTCAATGAAAAGGGCACCGCCAATACCATGCAGGTCATCATGAAGGGATCTACCATCGCCCTGTATATCAACAATACTCACCTGCAAACAATTACCGATACGGACTTCAGTACCGGTAGCGCCTTTCTCTTCGCGGAAAATGGCAACACCTCTAATGGCGTCATCGCCACATTTAGCAGTGTAGAGATCGACCAGGCGCCCGACACAGTTCCCAGTACTAGCGTCTAAGTTAGGAGAGGCACCGCTCGTATTTCTTCGAGCGGTGCCTCTTCTTTATGAGTAAGAGCTAGACTCTGCGTTCAATCTGGCCGTGTTAGTGCCAGAGCAGAAGGCATATCCGCTACATTGCTAGCTGGCAGCCCAGAGGCTGGAGCATAGCTTGTACCAGTCACAAGGGTTTGCTCAATAGCCGGTATTGGATTCGCGGAACAGGCGCTGGCAGGCATATTATCAGTCGCAATACAGATAGCAGCCGTCATATAATTTGCGGCACCCACTATATTCTTCGTGATATTCGAATTGGAGTCCGAGAGCTGGCTGGCGACCTGCTTTTGTGAAAGACCTTGCAGAATACTCGCATCGTACATTGGACTAGAAACTGTGAACTGATCCGCAAAGTCAATGAAAGGAAAACCGGTCACACTATATTCCTGTATGATCGTCTGCTCGCTAGCGTTGGGGCTTTGCAGTGTATTCCCGCTACGGTCCTCAGCCTCCAGGGGCGAGAAATCAATGTACGAACTGGTATACTTGCTGCCTAAAAAGGTAAAGGTAGGAGTATTCGGGTCCACATCCGTGCTGGTAGAGGCCATCTCCGGCAACGCAGTGAAAGTCCCAAAGCGGCTGAGGGCGACAACCATAGACCAGCGTTGGGCCGCGCAATACGGACAATATTCTGCTCCATAGTAGAAAACCACCGGTTTACCGCTCGAATCTTTTAAAATTGACTTCCCACCCGTGGTCGCAGTCACAATGTTACTGACACCGCCTGTACCTACGTCAGAGGCCACCTGTGCACTGACAGAGGTAACTTCTTTCAGCACCGTCTGGTCAGTACTTGAACTGACAACTGCCTTCGTCGACGTCTGATTGCTTGAGACCGCGAAAAAGATACCAACCACCACGGCGACGACGACCAGCACGCTGATGACGATAAATAGTGGATTCTGGTACCAGGTACGCTGCCGCGTATAGCGACGACGTGACGACGTTCGAGCACTTTTCTCGCGCAGTTTCTCGCGCTCGCGTTCACGCTGTTGCGCCGCAGAGAGCTTCGTTGATGGGCCGTCTTGCACGCGCTCACTGGCTGCTGCTGCTGCTGCTGTAGACTGAGCATTCTTTGACTGCGCCTGCTTACGCTCGCTGGCTGCTACTGATGCTGTGGCTTGAGCATCCTTTGACTGTGCCTGTGCACGCTCGCTCGTTGCTACCGATACTGCGGGTTGAGCATTCTTTGACTGCGCCTGTGCACGCTGCTGCGCCGTCGATGGAGATTTGCGCTTTGTTTTCGCCATAAGTCATCCTTCCGTATACTATTCTGCTCCGCTCTTACTTCCCTGCGAAGCAAAAAAAGGACCACGCTTCGTGGAATACCGATATGTATGAAATCTTTGCATGCATAAAATCCTTATCCAGCGGATTCCTGTTGCCATAATACCGACCTCTGTCTCCATAATAGCAGCAGTATATCACAGCTTGATGAGAATGCGCTGAAAAGCTTCCAGACAAGCCAGCCATCTCCTGAATCAGACGCAGCAGATGCAAAAAAAGCAAAGCAAGGGGAACGCTCGCCAGCAGACATAGGTGCAAACAATCCGTTAAACAAACGAACGAGCTTCCCAATTTCACAAAGTGCGTGCTACAATGAGGCTGCATCGCATAAACCAGTGCAGGTTGATTCGCATAGCAATGAAAAGAGGCATCTTAATGGCATCAAATGGACGTGTGACCATCTGGAATGAGTATCGCCATGAACGCAATATCCCCAAGGTACGGGAGATTTACCCCGAGGGCATACATGGCACATTAGCAAAAGTACTGCGCAAGGATGGTTTCACGGTAGGTACAGCGACGCTCGATGAGCCGGAACATGGCCTGTCACAGGATGTACTTGAGCAGACCGATGTGCTGCTCTGGTGGGGACACATGGCCCATCACGAGGTGAAGGACGCGGTTGTTGAACGCGTGCACAGGCGTGTACTGGATGGCATGGGACTGATCGTGCTGCATTCGGGACACTTCTCAAAGATTTTCCAGAAGCTCATGGGGACAGAATGTAACCTCAAGTGGCGCGAGGGCAACGATCATGAACGTCTCTGGGTCATCGCGCAAGAGCACCCGATCACTGAAGGCATCGGCGAGTATATCGAGCTTGAACACGAAGAGATGTATGGAGAACCCTTCGGTATCCCCACACCAGAAACATTGGTGTTTGTCAGTTGGTTTAGCGGGGGCGAGATTTTTCGCAGCGGTTGCTGCTATACACGCGGACAGGGCAAAATCTTCTATTTTCGTCCCGGCCACGAAACATACCCCACCTATCACAACGTAGAAGTACAGCGTGTCATTAGCAACGCCGTACGTTGGGCTATGCCGACCACGACCAGGACCCAGATTCTGGGCAATACCAGGCCATTGGAACACGAAGTTTAGCATTAACATATCCCAGCACATGCGAGAGCGTTCACGCAACTACACCTGTATGTTGACTGAACGCATCCTGCATATTTTTTGCTGGCAGAAGGATGGATATATGTCAGAAACAAGTACGCACGAATTCGCAGCAGAACGCTATGATACGATGACCTATCGGAGAAGTGGGCGCTCAGGACTGGTATTACCAGCGATCTCGTTAGGCGCATGGGAAACCTTCGGCGGCTACCGCGGAGAAGAGGTGGCACGCGCCTGCCTGTATCGTGCCTTTGATCTGGGCATCACGCATTTTGACCTGGCGAATAATTACGGACGCCCGCCTGGCAATGCCGAACGGGTCGTGGGACGTATCCTGAAAGAGATGCCGCGCGATGAGCTGATTATTTCGAGCAAAGCAGGCTACACCATGTGGCCTGGTCCCTATGGGGATGGACTCTCTAAAAAGTACCTGGTGGCAAGCCTGGATCAATCACTGCAACGCTTAGGATTGGACTATGTCGATATCTTCTACGCGCACCGTCCCGATCCGCATACGCCCTTAGAGGAGACGATGGCTGCCCTGGATCTGATCGTACGCCAGGGTAAAGCGCTCTATGTCGGAGTGAGTAATTTTCCCGGTGCGCATCTGGAGCAGGCAGTGCAGGTTACGCAGCGTATGGGACTCACACCGATCACCATTCACCAACCTCGCTACAATCTGCTCGACCGCCGTTGTGAGTTCGATCTGTTTGAGCACACTGAGCGCAATGGTATCGGCGTCATCACCTTTTCTCCGCTCGCACAGGGACTCCTCTCAGAGAAATACCTGGGCGAGGCGATTGTCAGCGACTCGCGCGCCGCACAGTGGTGGGGCAAAGAGCGCAATGATGAGGTGGTGGATGAGACCACTCTCAGCAAGCTGCGCCGCCTCAATAACCTGGCACACGAGCGCGGACAGTCGTTGGCACAGATGGCGCTGGCCTGGAATCTACGCCTACCCGCAGTCACCAGCGTGCTGATTGGAGCCTCAAAAGTTGAGCAGATTGAAGAGAATGTTGCCGCGCTGAACAATCTTGAGTTTAGTGCAGAGGAACTCAAGTTGATCGATGAAATTGCGCCGGCTGTCTGATCAGGCTTTCCCATCTTTCCGAGCGGTATTGATGGCCTCTACCTGCCACATGATCGTTGTAGGTAGAGGTCGTATGCTGAAGGTGAGGGTACTTTTCTTCCATGGAGAAATGCTACACACACAAAGGAAAGAAGGGGAACACACGATGAATGCTTCAGAGACTCCAATCCCACTGACCTACCAATTCGCGCAAGAGCGCTACGATACGATGCTCTACCGCAGATGCGGACGCTCAGGACTGCTGCTGCCAGCGATCTCGCTGGGCGCACACGAAACCTTTGGCAGCTATCGCGATATTGAGGCGACGCGCGCCTGCCTGTATCACGCCTTTAATCTGGGTATCACGCATTTTGACCTGGCGAATAATTATGGACGCCCGCCTGGCAATGCAGAGACCGTTGTCGGACAAATATTGCAAGGTATGCCGCGCGATGAGTTGATTATTTTCGAGCAAAGCAGGCTACCGCATGTGGCCCGGTCCCTATGGAGAGTGGCTCTCCAAGAAGGACCTGGTGGCGAGCCTGGACCAGTCACTACGACGCCTGAGATTAGATTATGTCGATATCTTCTACGCGCACCGTCCCGATCCGCATACGCCCTTAGAGGAGACGATGGCTGCCCTGGACCTGATCGTACGCCAGGGGAAAGCGCTCTATATCGGCGTGAGTAATTTTCCCGGTACACACCTGGAGCAGGCTGTGCAGGTCACGCAACGCCTGGGACTCACACCAATCACCATCCACCAACCCCGCTACAATCTGCTCGACCGCCGTTGTGAATTGGATCTATTTGCACACACTGAGCGCGATGGTATCGGCGTGATGGCCTTCAGTCCATTGGCTAAGGGCGTGCTCTCGGAAAAATATCTGGGCGAACAACTGCCAGCCGACTTGCGCGCCACGCGGATATGGGGCAAAGCACATACAGAGGAGATTGTGAACGCCAAGAAGTTCGAGCGACTTCAGCGACTGATACAGATTGCGCGCGCACGCGGACAGTCGTTAGCACAGATGGCGCTGGCCTGGAACCTGCGCCTGCCCGCAGTCACCAGCGTGCTGATTGGCGCCTCAAAAGTCGAGCAGATCACCGAGAACGTAGCGGCCCTCAAGCAGCTTGAATTTAGCACTGAGGAACTCAACGCTATCGACGAAATCGCACCATGCATTCCCATGGGATAAAGGCACGTGTCCAGCCGGTTCTTGCAGCCAATACCATCAAAAGAAGAAGACCGCAAGTTCGCGCATACCATGTGGGACGTCGGCGAGGGCAGCCAGCCCCGCCGCTACGCTCGAACACAATCAGAAGCCGAATGAGATAGGTCATATGCCCCATGTGCAGGAAAAGTTTCTCGTGTATGATCTCCCCATCGAGGAAAGATAACTTCACCTATCAAAGAAAAACAAATAAAGGAAGATATCATATGCAACAGTCAAAAACGAGAAACATCTACGGGCTCATCTTGCTGAGCGCAGCACTGCTTCAATTCGTGCTCCTGGTAGCCAGCATGGTAACTTCTGTCTTCTTTCTTGGGGGGCATGGCATGCAGCTTGAGTGGCCATCCCTCCTGCTCGCTCTGGTACTGCTGGGTATCGCGGCGGTTGGCGTCTACCAGATCCGTACACCACGAGAAACGACACCTGTATCTCAGCGTATCAGTGTTGCTCCTGGCTTTGGCCTGGGTATCATCCTGGCAATCTTGCTCTATCTACCCGGCCTGGGCATTATGCTCACCTGGGCTGCGTTCGGATTGCCCATGTTGATCGGCATTCTTCTTCAGAATCCATCTGGCATTGCTACGATTTCGCCGTTGCTTGCGCTCATCTCGACGGCGCTCTATGCCATTTTCGCAATCCGATACAGCATTTGCGTTTACCAGGTCACGCGACGCGGCGGTTCGGTCAAACAGGGCATGTGGAGCTGCATCCTGGAGGTTATGGCGACTTTTCTGGGTACGGCTCTTACGTTCTCGTTTATCGATATGGTCGCCTACTTTTTCTTCCACACAGGAAGCGGTCTGGTCGCACCCAGCTCATGGCCTGGCGTCAGCCCTCTTGTAAACTATATCGCCAGCTACCAGGGTTCTGTCCAATCGATGGCCATCTGGCTCCTTACACCAGTCATTGTGGGTCTGCTGATCGCGTTGGTCAGTTCTTTCATCTCGCGACGCACCTCTCGACCTGCGCCCGTGCAAACAAATTAGGCCGAATTCATAAGCGCAGAAAATTATAAACTATCCCTCGTAGTGCAACTCGTGGGTAGTAACGCAGACCGGCCATGAGGGGAAAATGCTCCTCATGGCCGAGAAACCAGATGCCATCAGGATCTTACAATCCGAACGGTGTCAGCGATGCCAACACAATCTCCGGTTGTCGTCCTCGTCTGGCCATTCACGTATTTAAGCCGTATTGGCCCTTATGTATATCCAGAAAATGCCATACCTCACCTACAGGTCAAAGCCGTGAGACGCGGCACCGATCAAGCCAACTTTGGGGTTGAGGATCACATGGACGGGGATATCCGCGAGCATGTCAGAGAAACGCCCCTTGTTACGGAAGGCTCAACCGAAATCTTCACTCTCTAAAAATGAGAGGATACGCGGCGGAATACCTCCACCCAGGTAGATGCCCCCCGTAGCTAAAACTTTGATGGCGATATTGCCAGCCTCAGCACCCAGAATCGAGACAAACGTCCTGAGCGTGGAGGCACAAATAGCGGCTGGCGATGGCTCTGCCTGCGCAGCGTTGACGATGACCGGCGTGTGATCGGTGAGCCTGGAAAGTTGGTCGGTGAGCCAGTCCGGCTCTTCAAACATGCCTGACTCTTTGATATAGCCGTAGATGTTCGGCAGACCGATGCCAGAACACACATGCTCGTAGCTGACATGTGCGTAACGCTCAAGCATATGTACCAGCAGTCCCACTTCAAATGCATTCGTCGGCGCGAAGTCAGCATGCCCACCCTCGGAAGGGAAGACACGATAATGCGCGCCATCCCATATCAGGAAGGCTTCGCCCAGACCGGTGCCAGGCGCAACAACGGCGAGCGTCCCCTGTGGATGAGGCTTGCCTGCGTTCAATGTGTGCAGATCGGCAGCTTCCAGCGCGGGCACCGCCTGGGCCATGGCCGCCAGGTCATTCAGCAAACGGACAGAAGGGATATCTAAGGCTTGCTCAAGTTGCGTCTCTTCCATTACCCAGGGCAGGTTTGTAATCTTGGCCTTGCCGTCAATGACGGGACCAGCTACCCCAAAGACGGCACGGTCGATTTCACCTTTGGCACGAAACTGCGTCAAAAAGTCCTGGACGAGCTCCGCCAGAGTGGCATACCGAGCACTCGGAAATTTTGCTTCATGGACAGGGGCGCGCAACTGATCCTTGGACGAGAAAATGGCAAGATTCGTCTTTGTGCCCCCAATGTCACCAGCCAATAACATAATACAGCTCTACCTTTCTCGGGCCTGATTAGCAACCGCCTTCATTGTACCAAAATTCTGCGCGGTCCACCTACCCTATTTGTAGCACTTTTGCGGCAATGCCGGAGTCCGTTAAAAGGTGAATATGTTACCTCATCCTCGGTGCGTTTAGTAGCATCATCAGGTTCCCATCAGAATACAGTACAGCTTGATCATCCTGGGAATATTGGGAAGTTTGATCTTTTCACCGGTAATCCTTCTCCATCTTTCTGTATTGCTTGACAAATATGAGCTTGCACCCTAGAATTAAGCAAGCTCATATATTATACAAACAGAGAAGTGGCAAGAAAGTCTACGTAAGTTGTGGTTTGGGGCAAACGCTGGGGGAACATATTCCGACCTATTTTGATCAAGGCGAGGAGTTTGTGCATGAGTTTGACAAACGATTCCAGCAAGCTTGCAACTGCCAAAGGAGCCTTTCAGGCCATACCAGTGCAAGTAGTTCGTCGCGAAGTGATTGCACCCAACGTAGTCACATTGTCTCTAGCCCAACCTGGTACGAAGCAGGCACCAGGCCCTTATCTCCCAGGTCAGTTTATTACCCTGGCTCTACCAGGTAGTGAAGGGAATGTCTATCGTTCCTACTCGCTCTGTGGCAACGGCCATCCGCGCGATCCCTGGGAAATCACATTTAAACGCATCCCAGGCGGCCTTGTCTCAAATTACCTCCAGGATAGCGTACAAGTAGGCATGATTCTGCACGCGCTTCCGCCGCGCGGCGCTTTTATCCTACCGGCATCGCTACGCCCCGAGCAGACGCTAGTTTTTGTGGCCATTGGCAGTGGTATTACCCCGATCAGGGGATTTTTACGCACGATTGCACTCTTGCCCGCCAATCATCGCCCCACAGTGCAGTTGCATTACGCATCCCGTTCTCCGCAAGAAATGATCTATCGCGATGAAATCCTCAAGCTCAACTGGCTGCGCCAAACACATTATCTGAGAACAGAAGGCCCACGCATGACGCCTGAGAGGATCTTTGCCAATGCCCACCCCCTATCACGCGATGCTCAATGGTATGTCTGCGGTCCCGAAGCGTTTACTCTCCAATTGCGCAATGCATTAATCTCGATAGGTGTACCCGAAAACTTTATCCATTTTGAGCTATTTGCTGATCAAAGCCGACAACGCGTTTCCGCCGCCGCAGCAAGAGTCGTGGTCGGGCATATTACTATCAAGGAAACGGGTAAAACTATTGATGTGCGTACTCAAGAAACGCTGCTCGAAGCGCTGGAAAGAAACGGCTATCAACCCGAATTTGGCTGCCGGGCAGGCACTTGTGGCACGTGCGAACTTCATCTCCTGCAAGGACAGGTCCAGAAGCCTGGCAACAAATTCCTGACAACAGGCGAATTAAGACTCGGTACCGTTCTCGGATGCCTCGCGCAACCGCAGGGGGATGTCGTGATTGAATCAGGCGGCATTCCGCCTCGCGGAACTCCCGTGATTACGCACAGTGCCACAAGAAGGTCGGCAGCGCGCAAGTATCAATTGCGCCTGGCGACAGCAGTGGCCATTGGTATCATGGCACTGGGTCTCTGGCAAATTACCGATCAGAAGCCAACGAAAGCGGCGACGGTGTCGTCCAGTTCATCCACAACACCAACCGTCACCGGGACAACACCAACAACAGTGGCGGCGACAGCGACAGCGACTTCGAGCACCGCCAGTAGCGGAGCGACCAGTACACCTACACCTACACCCACACCCACGCCCACACCTACGCCGACAGCATCAACAAAAACGGGATCATCATGATGGACACAACATTTGATACCCTGCATATTTGTAACAACCAACGACGCATGATGGGAACAAACGTGAGCATCCAACTGGCAGTCCCAGAGGGGCAAATCGCGGCGGCAGACCATGCATTGCACGAGAGCTTTCTCTGGCTCACAGAGGTTGAGGCGCGTCTTACTCGCTTCAATGCAAATAGTGAACTCATGCTTCTCAATCAGCAAGCAGGGAAGCCATTTGACGCCTCGCCAATTTTGTCTGATTGCCTCTCCGTTGCGCTAGAAGCCGCAGTGCAAACCAATGGGTTGTATGATCCCACGCTACTGCCGCATCTCAGAGTAGCAGGCTATGATCGGGATTTCAGTGAGATAGCTCATCATGATATTGGGATCGTCGAGTGCGTTCTCCCGGTCACAGGTCGTTGGCGTGAGATCCAGTTTGATGAGAAGCGTGCGCGGATTACGCTTCCGCCAGATGTCCAGCTTGATCTGGGAGGGATTGCGAAGGGTTGGGCCGCGGATTATCTGGCAGATACCATCCTGGCCTCCTTTGGCAACGCGCTCATCAACATAGGAGGAGATTTGCGGGTGCGTGGAGGTAATACGCCTGCTACCCCATGGGCGATTGCGATTGACAATCCATTGCTCCCTGATGCTGATAATGAGGATCATCTGGCAATTGTCACACCAGGTGGGGGCGGCGTTGCGACTTCGGGCGCGAATCGTCGCTGGTGGTTGCAAGGAGAGAAGGTGAGCCATCACCTGATTGATCCACGCACAGGCTATCCCGCACGCGTATGGACTCCACCTGAAACCAGGCGCGACGAACATGCAGCGAGAACACTTATCGCAGCGGCAACAGCTTTTGCTGAGACAGCCACAGAGGCGGAAGTAGCAGCCAAGATCGCGCTTTTGCGCGGTTTTCCTGATGCGCTTGATGCGGTCGAAGAGGCCTGGGCAGCCACTCCGGGCACAGGCACTGCTTTAATTATTGCGCTGGGTGGGGGCGGAATATATGCCTCATTAAACCTTGACGCGTGGTTTCAACACTACGCTATAGAGAAAGGAATCTGGTACTTGCACTGATGGTTATCGCTCAATTCACATCGTATTCTGCCAGTCCTTTTTACTGGTATCTCACACGAGATATGGCGGTCACCGCGTATATCACGTTAACGCTCTCAGTGCTCTTTGGTCTGAGTATAAGCCTGGCGCGGGTGACAGGGGAACGCGTAATGTGGCACATCCAGGATTTACATTACACCTTTGCTACCCTCACTGGCATATTGATGGTCGGGCATATGACCACTCTGTTACTCGACTCGTATATCTCGTTTTCAATTGGGAATCTGCTCTTGCCTCTTAGCCAGCCGCTCGATACGTTTACTGTAGATCTGGGAGTCGTGGCCTTTTACAGCATGGTAGCGCTGCTCTTGAGTTCCTGGTTCAAAAAGCGCATGACATATTCCGTCTGGCGCATTATTCACTATGTCAGCTTCGTGACGTTCATTCTCGTCACCATTCACGGCTGGTTAACGGGAAGCGACTCGGTGACAACCTGGATGCAAAGTCTCTATTTTGGTTGCACTCTCGCCGTTGGCTCGTTAATAGCAGCGCGTATTTTTCTCTCTCCGAAGCCACAAAAGGGCAATCCACCCAAAGTAATACCGGTTTCTTTAGTCATCGCGCTCGTCATTGGGGTGATAGCGTCAATTGCCATGTTTATTGTACTATAATACCATAGTCAGTGAGATTACCTGGCAGAAAGAGGAAAGCATGCAGCCATTTAACGACGATGTAACACCGACCGGGGCTGAGGAAGCGACGCCATATGTCGCGCCAGAACCAACGCCTGCCCTGTTCAATGGCGGCGTGATCTTGAGTATAGGCGCGGTTGTGCTAGCTGCAGTTGGCTCTGTGATCCCCTTCATTTCTCTGCCAGGCGATATATTCCAGAATGGCGCGCCATCAAGTGTGTTGCAATTTCTGAGTCGCGCACTCTATTCTCCTTTTCTCAATGCACTCCCCACAGTCTGGTTCTTTGCGATGATTTGCATCGCATTGATCACTCTTGCTAGCATAGCAGGCATCCATTTCCGAGTGCTCTACATGGGACAGGTTATTCTCTCGGTTTTTGCGCTTTTCTGGGGCTTCATGACCGTTTCAACCTTCACGGAGCCGCATCACTTCGGCGTTGATGTGCATATTGCGGTGAATTGGGGGTTCTTCTTTTTCCTCTTTGCCTTCGTCGCCTCGACTATAGCTGGAATGATCTCGATACGATGGTCCGAACGTGTTCAACAGCGTGATCTAGTGAAATCGCTCAAAATCTCATAAAATGCCTGGCATGTTTTCATGGGACGAACTCATGGGCACTGATTGGAAGAGATAGCACGACTCCAGAGTGCATACACTATCACTATATTTATGTTATTATAGAGAGCGCTACTAAAGAAAGAAAGGAAGAAGCAACTTTTCTGACAAAGGTGATGATTTCTCACTTTTGGGTTTTCTGGAGAGAGGGACAGCCATCAGAGAAGTCACAGAGAATCTCACCAGAGAGGCGTGCGAGCGCGTATCAGAATCAGATGAGTAGTCTTGAGGAGGAAAAACAATGCCAGTAGAGCTTCCTGGCCATAGTGAGGAAAAGCCTACCGACTTCCCATCACTGGACGTATCGCGGACAACTCGACAAGAGCAAAAGTCAGCGGAACGGTCTAGAGCCGAGTCCCCAGACCTCGCTTCAGCATTTGAAACATTGAAACTTGAGTCTCCGAAACGTCAGTCTCCGAAAGAATCCGTGCTGGCATTAGCAAGAGATGCCTTGCGATTGGGGCAAAAGACTTACGAGGAGATTTATGAACTCGCTCATTTTGCTGAAGGAAGAACAAGAAAACCTTTAGAAGATAAAGATATTCGAGCATATCTACAAGATTTGAGAAAGATCAGTATGAAATGCGACAGAGGTGTTGACTCCCATCCTCGGAATAGTATGTTTTCTACTCATGAGTTTCTCAGACAGTACCCAAACGGCATAGACGCAGATGCTCATGAAGTTAGTTTCTACGAGGCCATTTCAAGAGATAAAGATTCATACCCCCACGTTGCCCGTCTGAGTGTCCGTCTAGAGCCTGACCAGGCAATGAAGGTCTTTGAGTATGTCACTTCAGAACTGGTTATTAAACATCCCCTGGTAAAAGCCGCAAAGTTAACCGGCCCATATGAGATCCACGAGAGAGATGATAGCATGATTATTTATCTCTTGGAAAATAATAAGGAACAAGCGCGTCAGATTGCACTGGATCTCGCAGAAATATTTAGCCCCAGGTGCTTTGGCTCTCACGTACCTGTAGGAATGAAGAAGATGGCACCAGGCATCGGCTATGCTGAAGAAAGTACTACCGAGGCAACTCGCAGTACGGCAATCGCCAAGGCGATTGAAGAGGCAATACAACAACATGATTCTGATGTCTCAAAGCTTCCCGAAGCACCTGAAGGACCAACAAACGAGAGCCTCTACAAATTTGAAAAAGAATTCCTTCCACAGGCATTAAAGCGCTATCATATTGATCCTAACAAGCCATATAAAAATACCTGAACGAAAAACATCACTCGAGTAGCTGGGCTTCCAGAGTAGCCAGGTAGAGGCTGAAACACCTCAGGAGGTAGCTTCAGCTTCTTTCCAAAACACGCTCTTAGACATATATCTGAGGGAGCGCCGGTCAAGACCAGCGCTCCCGTTTAGTCCGGCTTCTCTTCGAGTAGAAAGGCCAGATAGTCTTTCATCCTTTGCTGCATATCTGCTTCTGGGAAGGGCGGCGCTTTGCCTAGCAGAGAAGATTTGAATTCTTTGACGAGGGCATCACGCAACAGTGTTTTGCTGAAACCCAGGCGCAGTTTCTGGCCTGCTGGTAACGCGATGCCTTCTTGTCTGAGCACATATCTGGCAAATAGCAGTTCCGGGCTTTCTCCTTCCGCCAGAGAGATTCCCATCTGTTGGGAGAATTCGTCCGAGACGAAGATCGGCGCTTGCATGAGCAGGGCCAGCGCCAGCACATCGCCGGGGCGCATCTTCAACACTTGTTTACGCAACACCTCGCCATTGCGCCAGCGCAGCACACAGGAGCAAAGATGATAGAGCGGGGGCAACATGGAAAAGCTTTCGATGCATGCCTCCTCCAGCGTGTAGCCAAGCAATTTGAGTGTCTCAACCATCACATTGATGGTCTGAGGACGCGGCAAGGGAAGATCTTGCTGTGCAGCGACGATGGACAGCGCTTCCTGCCGCTCCAGGCCGAGGGTGAAGATGCGCTGACTGCTTTCGTCCATCAAGGTGACGGAGTACATTAAGACGCTGCTGGCACTAAAGTTTCTTCGGACACCTTCTATACTCACTGGAATCATGAAAATTCCCCCTTCTTTCCCTCGTTACAACAATATATCGCGCTGATCTTACCCACCCTCTTTTCATCTTTCTTGCCTGACATGTTTGATGACATTTACGACGAGAAGCAAAACGTCAATAGCCATCCGATGATTTTTGCACCGAAAAGAAAATAACTAACAAACCGAACAATACCAGAATGCCAATCAACACAGTTTGCATGATATTCACACTCAACCCTCACTTTCACACACAAAACACACAAAAATATCGTAGCCATGATTTTTCAGCTTTTTACAGTGGTAGCCCTAATGGATTCAATAGTTTGTTTCTGTGACAAAGCTGAAAATTTCTAGATGAAAGTTATTATTTTATACTACTTCTATATAGAATATTTAGCCGATGAAGTGTATAGCATTTTTATCATCTCTTTATCATACTTATACCATTTGTGGTGTGACCCGATTAACTGGAGAAATTGGGGAGATTGAAAAATTGACCCCTCTGACATACTTTTCTTATGTAAACAAGTCCACCGCTAGACAATGGCATCGGGATCTTCTTCTTTCTGGGGGAAAACATTGGGAAATGGGGTAGGGGTGTGTCCCATAGGCGCGAACGTAAGGAGAGATGAGTTTCTAGCGTGATGCGTCAGAGGCAAAAAGGGAAAGACAGGGAAGGTTGCCACCGTTCCAGACTCCGCTCTTACGAGGGCAATCGGGTAGGGGCGTGTCCTGGCGACCGCCCTGGAAGCCACGCTGTGAGCAATCGGGCGCACGCAAGGTGACGCCCCTACCCCATTTCTCCCTCAAGGACGGATAACCTGGCATCGCTGATGCCCTGTGCGCTGATAAGATGCATGCACGATTGATATTGACAAATATGCAGGACGTTCGTATACTCGTGCTACATGTCTTTCAATTTATAAACTTAGATGTTCATATAGCTGCTGATAGTAGAGGGAATAAGAGGCTATGCAATCCTCGCCACCTGACCACTTGCATATTTTTATCAGTTATAGCCACCAGGATGCGGAACACTTAAAGCGCTTGAAGGTACACCTCAGTCCATATGTCGAGAATGGTGAGACCGAGGATTGGCTGTGGGACGACACGCAGATTGCGACCGGATCAAAGTGGTTTGATGATATTACGCAGGCCCTGCAACGCGCCGACGCGGCTGTCTTGCTGATCAGCGCAGATTTTTTAGCATCCCGCTTTATTCGCCAGAATGAGTTACCTCCGCTGCTGGATGCCGCCGAGCAAAGAGGTATCAAGATCATTTCGGTGATTCTGAGTCCGTGCGGCTTCGAGAACGTGCCAAATCTCGCTCAATTCCAGGCCGCCAATAAACCTTCTGAACCATTGTCGAGCTTGCATGGCTTTCACCGGCACGAGGAGTGGTGGCGACGTGTGGCAAAGGAAATTTACAAGGTAACGATAGCCCAACAACAGAAGCGCAATGCCTCCATGCCGACAGCTCCAGCTGATCAGCAGACTACCATGCTAAAGCCTCAGCAACAAGCTGATGTGACGCAAACAGCATTGTGGGACAATGGCACCTCACCTACGCTGCATTCTGCGCAAGATGCGGTTATCGACACGGCCAACATAAGTCCGTCGTCACCCGCCACGCTGACGAAACAAGAGCAAACAAGCATAGCTCAATCCAGTGTGGAACTGCTGCATACGTATCTTGCTGAACTTCAGAAAGATGTGAGCATAGCGAGATTGCAGGTTCTGGGCATGAGCGGTCATCTCGCAGTCTCGGATATCTATGTGAAGGTGCGGCTGCATAAAGAACCACGCCGGCGCTCTACGTTGGATAGCGACGAACAAAGGCTGCAAGATCCGCTGAGTATTATCCAGCAGAAGCAGTTGGGACTGGAACGGCGTAGCAGTTCAGCGGTCGATCCAGCTATGGCGCTGAAACAATATAAACGCTGCATCGTCCTGGGCGATCCTGGCGCGGGCAAGACAACATTGTTGAAACGCCTCGCGGTACAGGCCAGCGAGGGCAAGTTGAGCGGGCTGCCAGCTCTGCCGATTTATATCAAGCTGCAAGAGGCGGCTCAAGCGCCAGAGGTGGACCTGTTCGCGATGGCAGTACAGGCGTTTACGGTCTACGGTCTGCCGCAAGCACAGGTAACGGCCTTTTTAGAGCAGCGCATGCGTGACGGGGAGGTGTTGCTGCTACTGGACGCGCTGGATGAGACGGTGGTGGGCGAGACGCTGGAGGCTGGCGAGGCGTCCTATAAGCGCGTCGTCGAGGCGATTGTGCATCTGAGCCGGCGCTATAGTAAAGTACCGGTCGTGATAACAGCGCGTAAAGCGGGCTACATCCAGCGCGGACAACTGGTAGGCTTCACTGAGCTGGAGGTGCTGGACTTTCTACCACAGGAGATAGAGCAGTTTATTACGAAGTGGTTTCAGCATTACGGCGATGCGCGACGCAATGGACTGGCAACGAAGCTGATCGCGACATTGAAGCAAAAACCACGCCTGGCTACGCTGGCGGCCAATCCTCTGCTACTGACACTGATCGTGATTGCCTATGAAGAGAATGCGCAGCAATTGCCCGAGAGTCGCGCACAACTCTATCAACAGTGCATAGAGACACTGCTCACGCGCTGGGATGGGACGCGTTATATCGAACGCACCCATAGCATGAACTCTGCTGATCAGAAAAAGCTGCTGCCACAAATCGCCTGGTATTTTCATCATCAAGGGCTGCGCTACTTCCCCGAGACCGAGCTGCTGACACTGATTACAGGCTTTCTCAGCGAGCTGGGCGTGGATGCCTCTGCCGAACAGACTCGGTTGGTACTGACAGAAATTACGAGCGAGAATGGTTTGTTGCGCGAGCAGGCGCAGGGTTTCTATGGCTTTCTGCACCTGACGATGCAAGAGTATTTCGTGGCCGACTATGTGGATGACGTACAGCAATTGTTCGGTCATCTCGGCGATCCCTGGTGGGAAGAGGTTATCTTGCTCTACGCGGGGAAAACACGGGATGCGGGACCACTGTTAGCTCATCTCATGACAGTAAGAGGCGCTGGCGAGGTGCCCGAGGATATTTTTTGCAGCAAACTCGTACTGGCCGGACGCTGCCTGGCGGCCCGTCCACCAATCAAGACGGAGCAAGAGTTGCGCGAAGAGATCCCCACGCGTTTGTTTAAGGAGTTGTTGGAGACAGCATATTCGATTGTGCGGCAATATACCGCTGAGGCACTGGCAGAGATTGGCAGGACGTATCCCAACAACGGGGTCAATGAGCGCCTGCTAGAATGTCTTACCAGCGAGCAGGTAAGCGATGAGGTAAAGGAATGTATTGTTGTCGCACTCGGTGATTTCGGGGCACGTAGCATTGCGCCAAAGCTGCTAGCACTACTCGTGGATGAGAAGTTTAGCTGGATACGAGATTCTGCAAATCAAATAGCAATGGATGCTACATTAAATAAGCTGTGCGACCAATCGATGGTCCGTGAGCTGATCTCACTTCTTCTTGATGAGAGACTAGCAGATCCTATCTGTATTGAGATTGGCTTTCTGATAGGTAGTATTAGCAATCAGTCAGTCATACCTGAACTTGTAGCATTGCTAAACGACCCTCACGTAGATTGGCAATTGCACCGACAAATCATTCTAGCATTGGAACAGATCGGCGATAATTCGGTCATTCCTCTATTGCTTACAGGACTCTTTAAGAGCGACTTCAGTTATGAGTATGCTTACGCATTAATCCAATTTCATGATCCTTCAGTAACAGGTCATCTCATTTCCGCACTCTCCAATACACAACTACCTTCCGCAATACGCAGGTATATAGCTCTTTCACTGGTAGATTTAGATGATCAAACGATCATAAATCCATTGATGCAGTTGCTCTCTGATGTACAGCTTGAAGCAAGTATAAGAGCTGGGATAGCTTATATACTGGTGCGAATCGGAGACGACGAGATCAGAACCCAATTATTAGCAATGCTTCCGCTTGACAATGTTCCAGAAGCGATAAAAGCCAATATTGTCGATGCATTTGGTCGGTTTGAAGAACATTCGGCCATTCCTTATTTGCGACGTGTGCGCGATGATGCACATAGCTCCTTTACCCTTCGTAGCAAAGCCACGGAAGTATTAGGGCTGTTTGGTGATCACGCAGCGATTATTGATTTGCAGCAACAGTTAGCCCAAAGAAGTAAATATTACACAAAAAACAAAGACTCGATCATATTCAAGTCTATTCAATTTCCAGATCAGATAATAGCAGATATACTAGTAAAACATATATCTTCCTTTCAATTAGTTGCTATGCTTACAAATACATCTTTCGCTTCGCCTATCCGTAGATACATTGCCCATAATCTAGGGAGGACGAAAGATGTATCCATCGTACCCGCATTGCTACAAATTCTTGCGAACAGAACAGTAATCAAGCAAGTTCGTAAGGGCATAGCGACGGCAATTAAAGAGTTGGCAAACGATGAGGTGACGGTTCATCAGCTCGTTGATTTGTTGCCAGGCTCGGATATTGAGGATGAGATTCACCAGGCGTTGTGGGCTGTGAGCAGGCGAGCAGGAGTGACGGTGGTCAGGGAGGGCGCGGGCGGTGTGCTGTTGCAGGTGGTGAAGAGGTAAGGGGAAGAACGCTAGATGATGATCCGCACAACAGAGAATAAAGAGCAAGGCAGCGTCGAGCGGGGCTTTCGTTTCTTAAACTATGGAATGGGAGCAAATGGGAATAAACCGATCCCCTCGTTCCGTTAGCTTACATTGTGACATCTAGATAAAATGTTTCCAGCAGAGACAGAGAGATGGCTGTCGTTTGAGTGAGCCAATTTCTGGTCCAGAACGGGCGGATCATTCCATCAAACAACAAACGTCTTCTGCGTTGTTTCTGCTGTGCCAAAAGACGCTTACTAAACACAGGAGATACCCCGACTATGGCGACCGAGCAAAATGCACTGACATTGCAGCAACAGATCGAAGATTTTCAAAGCAAGCGGAATGTGCCAGCACCGATAAAAGAAGTGTTTACCAAAGTAACCCAGGATCTCATTGAGTCCGGTATTGCTCATCAGAGTGTCAAACAAGGTGACAAGGCTCCCGACTTTGCCCTGCCAAACGTGAATGGTGAAACCGTCCAGCTCTCCCAACTCCTGGCAAAAGGTCCAGTCGTGCTGGTATTTTACCGAGGTGGCTGGTGTCCGTACTGCAATCTTGCGCTGCGTTCGTATCAAGCGATCCTCCCTGAGATTCAATTGGCCGGTGCTACCCTGGTCGCCGTCTCCCCTCAGACACCAGACAACTCGCTCTCTGCTAGCGAGAAAATGGCACTGAGCTTCCCTGTTCTGAGTGACAGTGGCAACAAAGTTGCACGAGAATATGGACTGGTTTTCACCGTTTCGCCAGAAGTGCAGGCCATCCAGCAGAGCATGGGCCTTGATCTCTCCAAGGTCAATGGGAGTGACACGTGGGAACTTCCCTTTCCTGGAAGCTATGTAATCGCACAAAACGGCACGATTGCTCTCGCTTTTCTCGATCCCGATTATACGCATCGCCTGGAGCCTGACGCGATTCTCACGGCTCTTGATCAGCTAAAATAAGTGACATGAGCATCAAAGGTTGAGTTCATCAACTCTCGCGTATATACCCGTTTACAGTGGGTATGTTCCTCATCCCGCAGTTTTCGCGATTGAGGCGAGAAGCCTGTTCGTACTGTAGAGTAATGTGTGGTAGATGGCACGATTTTACCTATTGACAAATATTTATGGCTAATGGTAGGCTTGCTGCGCGGAGATGGTCGTTTGCTCCAACGGAGTCGACAACCGCAAGGGTTCAATGCCGTTTAGTTAAGTGCAATCCACGCTCATATGGCAGAGCTAGAATGACGCGAATTGAGCTTGACGTTTTTCTTATTTAAACGGCATTGACCGCAAGGGCTTGTCGCTACGCGAGAGGGGATACCTTCGTGGGTTGGTTCTGTGCGCACAGCGCTAGAAATTTGGGTTGGTATATTTATGCTGCTGAATGATCGCGAAATTACTGCCGATGATATGCTTGGCCTCTCTAATCCCGCGCGCATCGCGGACTTTTTCGCCAGTATCGGCTACAAAAATAGCGCCCTCTCGGTGGATGAGATGTCACAACTGCCGTTTCAGCTACACCGCGACGCCGACCTCTTGCAGAAAATTGTGCACTTCCGTCAGCTCGCTCACCACGTCGATGAGATGGGCTTCCACTTTTATGTCTACCTCTATGTCCTACCCTCGGTGACGCGCACCCTGGAGAAACATATCTTCGACGATCTCTGCAAATTGCAGGGCGATTTCTTGCTGGTGCTCTGCGATGCGAATTATGACGATATCGATATTTTGTTTACTGACCGCACCACCACAGGCGAACAGGTGACACAGGCCACATTGCCCGGTTTACCGCTGGCAGCAACGGCGGTCAAGGTGGGCAAACCCCGCCAACGCATGATCTCGCTGGATCGCCGCCATCCGACCGCCGATAAGGTGACGTTGCGCGTACTGAATCGCTTCAACTGGCCCTCCAGCCGCAGCATTCCAGCTCAGTGCGAGGCCCTGCATAGCGCGTATGATATCGCCGAGTGGAGCGAACGCTATTTCAATAACCGCGCGCTGTTCTCCGATCACTACCTGATGGAGATCTTGCCAGAGCAGGAGAACGGTGAGTGGCAAAATACGTGCCATCCCGGCAAAGAGCTAAATCTATTCTCACAGGCGTATAATAAACTCCACGCGTTGTATGATGATGAGCACGATATGTTCCCTCAACTGTCCGCCGACGCCTTACGCACAGAGTTGATCACGCCGACACTGACTGCACTGGATTTTGCGCTCCAGACTCCGGCCCAACGCTTTGATCAGGAGGGCAAAAGGCTCGGCGCTGATTATAGTCTGTTTGTCAAAGACGATCTCACGGGCAAAGCTGAGTCCAAGGTGGCTGTCGCCCTGGCCTATCAGTGGGGACGCAACCTGGATGGCTATGAAGAGGTACCAGAAGATCTGCTGGGCAGCACGAGCCTGGACTGGACGGCACAGGAAAATCCTGGGGCGGTGATCGTGACGCTGCTGGAGAAGGAAAAGGTGGCTTGGGCCATCCTGACAAACGGCAAGACGTGGCGCTTATATTCGGCGAAGGCGCATAGTCTGGCAACCAACTACTACGAGATCGACCTGGAGGAAACGCTGGCGATCCGCCGGGACGCGGCCAATGATGAGGCGCGCACGGCGCTACGCTACTTCTGGCTGCTGTTCCGCGCCGCCGCCTTTATAAGTAAGCCGCAGCCAAACTATCAAAAACAACTGTCTATCTCCTTCCTGGACTACCTGCTGCGCGAGAGCGAGGATTACGCGCTCAAGCTGGGCAATTCGCTCAAAGAACGCATCTTTGATCACATCTTCAGGCATTTTGCCGCAGGTCTGGTGCATCATGCCCAGGATCAGGGCACGCTACCAGCGGATATGACAACGCTCACACTCGAAGAGCGCGACAAGCTGCTGAAGCCGTTCTTCAATGCAACATTGACGTTTCTCTATCGTTTACTCTTCCTGCTCTACGCCGAGAGCCGCAATCTGCTGCCCGTGTATGAGCAACGCGGCTATTATCAAAAGAGTCTGACCAGGCTCAAGAAGGACATCGCGGAAGTTGCCAGGAAAAATGAGGAGCAAACGACCGGCTTCATCAAGGAACAGTATACGCTGAAGAGTTACGCGCTCTACGATACCTTGCTGGAACTGTTTGCGGCCATCGACCGGGGCAACAAAGACCTGAACGTGCCGACCTATAACGGTGGACTGTTCGCGACGCGCAGCAGCATCACGCCGCCCGCACCCGGTCTGGAGGCATGGCAGCAGCTAGTTGAGCAGACGACGGCAGAAGAGATCGTGACGTATATTCTCGCGACCTATAAGATTGCGGATCGCGACCTGGCGCTGGGTATCGATAAACTGGCACGCGACGAGGACGAGAAAAAACATGAACTGGTGCAGATCGACTACAAAAGTCTGGGCGTGCGCCAGCTCGGCAGCATCTACGAGGGCCTGCTGGAATTTAAGCTGCGCATCGCGACCGCAGAGATGGCGGTGATCAAGGGCAAGGTGCTACCGCTCACAGAGGCAGAACAGGCCGGTCAGTTCAAGCGTGGCAAAACACTGGTGTATGCGCGCAACGCCGTATATATTGAAAATGATCGACATGAACGCAAGGCGACCGGCAGCTACTATACGCCCGACTACATTGTGGAATATATTATCGAGCATACCATCGGACCCATCTGCGACGAGCAAGAAAAAGTACTGCTACCAAAGCTGCGGCAGTTTGAGGCGACGATCCTACAAAAGCAGCGCCAGAACAGGGAATTCCAAAAAAGGGGCATGGAGCCGAAAGAACTCGGCCCAACCTACCGTGAACATAGCGCACTGGTTGACGAGTTCTTTGACATCAAGGTGCTCGATCCGGCGATGGGCAGTGGACACTTCCTGGTCGAAGCCGTCGATTACATCACGCGCCGCATGCTCAAATTGCTGGAAAAAGTACCCACTAACCCGATACGCTACGACCTCAAGCAGATCGCCACCTCGATAGCCGAGGAGATGGAGCGGCAGGGCGTCTATATCGATAGCAACAAATTGACTGAGATTAACCTGTTGAAGCGGCAGGTGTTGAAGCGCTGCATCTACGGTGTCGATGTCAACCTGATGGCAGTCGAGCTGGCAAAGGTCAGCGTATGGCTGGATAGCTTCACGCTGGGCGCGCCGCTCTCGTTCCTGGATCACCATTTGAAGTGGGGCAACTCGCTGATCGGCGCACGCGTCGATGATGCGCGCGAGGCCATCGAGCACGGCCAGTTCTCACTCTTCTTCGGCGGCAACGTATGGGCGGGCGCGTTATTGTCAACCGAGGGCATGATCCACGTCAGCAAGTTGACCGATGTGACGCCGGGACTGGCGAATGAAAGTAAAGAGGCATACCGAGCCGCCGCCGCTGCGATAGCGCCCTACAAACGCCTGCTCGATATCTATCTCAGTCGCTGGTTTAGCAATCCAGTCACCAAAAACAAACGCACCAAAGCAGACCAGGATAAGGCGCTGGATTTTCTACGCTCCAACGAGGCTCAGGCGTGGGTCGAGAGCTTACGCAAGCAGCCATTGAATAAGGCTCTACAACAACAGCATTTGAATAAAGAGCAACAGGAAGTGCTGCTGCTGGCAGAAGAAGATGCGCAGGAGCATCGGTTTTTCCACTGGGAACTGGAATTTCCTGAGGTGTTCATCGACCTGAAGCTGGCGAGTCTGAAGACTGATCCTGGCTTTGATGCCGTGATTGGCAATCCACCATACGTGAGACAGGAGGGTCTGGGCGATGAAAAAGTGGCCTTCCAGGCGCTCTACCAGGTCTATAGCAGCATCGCCGATCTGTATACCTACTTCATCGAGCGCGGCAATACCATGCTCCACCATGGCGGTCGCTTCGGCATGATTACGGCCAATAAGTTTATGCGCGCAAATTACGGTGCAAAACTACGCTCTTTCTTATTAGAGAAAATCAAGCTGGAAGAACTGATAGACTTCGGCGATTTGCCAGTGTTTGGCGATGCTACAACATACCCAATCATTATTATCACAACAAATACCGAGAGAGAGCCCAAATCGCTAATCAAATATGCACTAATCAAAGATTTAAATTTTGAGAGCTTATCTACTACAGTCGAAGCTGGGTTGAATAAATTAGCCGAGAGCGCATTTAATGGCACAAATTGGTCTTTAGCGAATAAATCGAAACAAACAATTTTAGATAAGCTGAAAACCTGTAGTGTTCCTCTCGCGGAATTTCTCAGTAAAAAAATTCAATATGGGGTAAAGACGGGCTTCAATGAGGCATTTATTATAGATAAAGCCACACGAGAAAAACTTATAGCTGAAGATCCCAAAGGTGCAGAAGTCATCAAAAGTCTTCTTACAGGAGAAGATGTGAAGCGTTATGATATCAACTTTAAAGAACTTTTTTTAATATTTACGCGGCGTGGCATAGATATTACCAAATACAAAGCTATCGAGCGCTACCTACTACAATTCAAAATTCAGCTAGAGCCGAAACCATTAAGTTGGGATGATAAAACGCAAGGGACATGGCTAGGAAGAAAACCTGGATCATATAAATGGTATGAGATCCAAGATAATGTTGCTTACTACACGGATTTTGAGAAACCTAAGATTATTTATCCAGTAATAGCTTCATCTAATAATTTTACATTAGATGAAGATGGTTATTACTCGAATGACAAAACTTTCTTCATTCCGTCGAGAGATTTATATTTATTAAGTATTCTGAACTCAAGCACATCTTTCTTATTTTTTCGCTCAGAACTCTCAGGTCTCAGAGGTGGTTTTTTAGAATACAGAGCGCAAACTCTAGTAAACACTCCCATCCGTCGTATCAACTTCGTCACACCACCGGAGCAGCGTGCCTCATACATCGAAAAAGGCAAATTGCTCTACCATCAATGCCTGAACACACCTGATCAAGACTGCGTGCTCGGTTTCGTCAAGCACCATCTCGCACAAGAGCCGGAGGAGTCAGATGTGGTGCATGATCTGCTGGCCTTCCTGGCTGAGGAGATGCTGCGCCTGAATAAGCTGAAACGCGCCGAACAGCAGAGGTTCCTCGCCTGGCTGGTCGCGACGCTGAAGATTCAGCCTCAGCCGGATAAGGATGGCAAGGTGGGCATCGATGCGCTCAAGCATAAAGCTCAGTTGCTCAACTATCCCGGCGATTACCAGAAGCAGGAGCCGGAGATGCAGCCAGCCATGCTCAGCAGCATTTTGCAGGAGAATAAGCGCCGCTTTCTGCTGCCTCTCACGCCCGCCCTACAGTCAAAGATTGAGCTGGAGTATCGGTGCAGCCTGGATGTTGTGCTGCCACTTAAAAGCTTACTTGAGCAGACAGATACGCTGATTGATAGGATCGTGTACCGTTTGTATGGGTTGACCGACGAGGAGATCCAGGTTGTAGACCAGGGAGGAGTCGACGCAAGATAAGGGCGCAAAGGTACAGAATACTTGTTGGAAAAGGACCAGTTCCATGTTGGGATTTACATCCTTCCCTCCATCTCTCTTCCATTTTCTGCTAGAGTGAGTTATGCTTTTCTCGATGCTCCAACGTTCTGGGAAAAGGTTAGAGTGTCCTGTATCACCTCGATGGTCGCGCTCTCCCCTTGTATTAAGAGAAAGGATAGGTGCTATGCCAGAGATACCCAATGCTGATAACCCCGAACGCAGGGCTACTGATGGTCGGGGGCAACCAGACGGAGAAGTTCCAACTCGTAACGTAATCAGAGACATGCAGCAGGCGCGGCGGGGCCAGATTCAAGAGACATCTTCGTCGGATCAGGGCGAACGCGCGCTCCAGACGATAAGAAGGGAGAAGTGGGGGGACCAGAGGAAAAGCGCTCCCACGGGAGGGTATGTATCTGGGTCAGACGTGCTCGCAGCCTTACACGAGCGCGACAAGCACGAGGCTCGTCGCGCAAGACGGGAGGAGGAGCCTGCCGGCCCCCCGAGTCCAGAGGTTATCCAGCGCCTACGAGCGGCTCAGGCTGCTGCTGAGCAGGGCTCATCCACACCAGCCGATGTTCCTCTTACACCCCAGGCACAGCCTGAGAGCCCCCCAGCCTCGGCCAACACCGAGAGACAACATCTGGAACTCAGGCCTCCCATCGGAGATAACATTGATACTACGGCGATAGACAGAGACGTCGCGTCATTCGCACGACGAGTTGGGAGGAATGATGTAGCGGACCTATTGCGGGAACGGTGAAAGCAGTAGTCCAAGCCTGAGCAACAGCCGAAGGCGCAAGTTACGAGAAAAATATCTCAATAGGTCTTCGCTCGGCCCCTACGCGTACCGGCAGCGTTCCACCTTTGACCGTTTCTGTGTAATGGATTGGTGGCAGGCAGCCTCGTCGCTACGCGCATGAGCGTCTCCCCGCATAGCGACAATCCCTTGCGGTCAATACCGTTTAGATAAGCGTAACAGCAAGCTCCATTCGCGTGATGCTAGCTCTGCCAAACGAGATATCCCACTCCGCCATGTCAACTACCCACAAATACATATACCAACTGCTGTTCAGCACAGAAATGTATCCAAAGTGTATCTAAAGTGTATCTAAAGTGTTACTTAAATGCGCTTCCGTACCGGCCCGGTCGCTCGGTATACTTCCCCTGGCACCAAACAGAAGTGAGCAGAGCAGACGAACTTGTCACTTCGGAGCAGCCAAATCAAAGGAGACCATGCACAACGCATTGGTCACCGTGATCTCCCAAGCGTTTTTTCAGGAAAGGAAAAACAAGGATGAGAAGAAAGGAATCAGGCAAATGAAACGCAAATTGACTCTGGTTTTCCCCCTCGTGCTTCTCCTGGTTGGACTCTTTACTTTGAGCGTAAATGGAGGCGTGGCATCTGCAGCCAGCAGCGCACAACATCCACTGAATGCTCAAGTGAAGCTTATAGGCCACACGGAAGCGAGCGTTTCCAGCGTGGAGACATCCCTCGCTGCAGCGGCTGCTGTCAGCCCCGACGTCACGCGTGAGACCTGTAACGGAAGTGACTACTTCGAGATATGGAGCGATTATGATGCTGATATCGACTGCTTTGCTTACGCCGGAACACTCGATGTAGCCATTTACAATGCCGAGCTGGTCTACACGGGAAACAACACTGGTTGGGTCGAATGGGATGATGGTGCCGGCGATTACTACACAAGCACCTTTTCCGCTAAGAACACCTACTACTGGATTGATGGCGGGTACTACGTCCATCGTATAGATGTCATTCATATCAACTAAACGTCGCAAGCCCTCCTGGACTTCCTGAGCGCGTATCCGCACAGAAGAACACGGGGGCGCAGACCAGTTGATCTGGGCACCTCCTGTCGACAATGGTTGGTCCGATTACCTGGGCGGCATTGATCGACTGTGAGGTGTTAGCAGGGGCAAACCTGCATCGACTCGTGGAAACATGTCGTCATAACCTGCTGGCCCTGGCACTGATTGATCTGGCTGGTCAAAAGGTGTCAGGGCCTGACTGTGTATGGGACCTTAAAAACGAACACAAAGATCTCTAGTTTCAGTACCCTCAAGCGGGTCAAGCAGTTCTTGAACGCGTTTGGTGAGCTGCTGGGTAGTAGTGATCATCTTCTCAATTTCCATGGTGTTGTCGGAGCAACTCCATTACCCTTCTTGAAAAGAGAGAGACCTCTTCGCGTTCCTTGCAACAACCTCTTCTGGTGGGATACGATAACCGCAGCGACGGACCAACGACAGCCGCAAGGGATGATAATCCTATATAGCATAGAGAGTAGAAGAGGGGTAAGTATACAGTGGATGAGACGTTCGAGCAGGCCGATGAGCCGGGATTTGTGGGTGAGGGACGGGAACATGATAAGTATGGCGATGATCTGTTCTCGTACGCGCAGAAGCATATGGCGATTCCTTTCGTCATCGATAACCGACAACATAGCATGGCAGATGTGCTGAATGCTCTGCTGACCACCCATCAAGGCCACGCGCTGGATATCGCTACAGCCTACTTCAATGTGGGCGGCTGGCGACTCGTGCAGGACGAAATTGTTGGCCTGGGCACGTTTCGTCTGCTGCTGGGCGATGAACCTGAGGTCGGCGCGGACCTGGGCCTGCGTGAGGCCGGAGCTAAACCGGCCAAAGGACTGATCCGCGAGTTGTCCGAGGCCAGCTTTAGCGAGCAAACCCTGGTGCTGGTCGAACGCCTGATTGCTTTTTTACGGCAAGAACAGGTGCTTGTACGTCTGTATACCGAGACCTTTCTGCACGCCAAGTGCTACCTGTTCTATAGCGATAGCGACTTTACGCGGCTCGCTCCCCATACGGCGATAGTCGGTTCCTCAAATTTCACCCGCGCCGGTCTATATACGAGCAAAGAACTCAACCTGGTCCATCGCGCCGCCCTCTCTGCCGATGAGGTCGCTCCCGAACTGGTAAAAGGGATCATGGAGAGCAGCGAACGCAAAAAGCTGGCCCGGGTGGACGAGGAACAACGCGTCTATGCCGCCAACGTCCCCGGTCTGCTGGCAATGCAGCAACTGAGCAACTGGTATGAACAGTGCTGGCACGAGGCACGCGACTTCAAAGCAGAGCTGATTGAACTGATCAACGCCTCCAAGTTTGGCCGCAAAGAATATAGTCCCTTTCAAGTCTATATGAAAGCCATGTTTGAGTACTTCCGCGAGGAGGTGGAGGCCGAGGATAATGGGGGTAGCAGTGTCCGCTCCGCCGTGGAGTTGAGCGAATTTCAAGAGGATGCCGTGCAGAAGGCGCGCAAGATCCTGGCGCGCTACGATGGCGTGATGATTGCCGATAGCGTCGGACTGGGCAAAACCTGGATCGGCAAAAAACTGCTGGAAGATTATGCCTATCACCTGCGCTACAAAGCCGTGGTCATCTGTCCCGCCGCCCTGCAAAATATGTGGCGCACAGAACTGTTGAGCGCAGGCATCGCCGCGCTGCTTATCACGCAGGAAGCCCTGGGACGCGAGGAGTTTGATGGGCACGCGGCAGCCGATGCCGATGTGCTGCTGATCGATGAAAGCCACAATTTCCGCAACCATACCACACAGCGCTATGAGAACCTGGAACGCCTGCTCGCCGCCAATCAACGGCGCGGCGCGATCAGTAACGAACGCAAGAAACTGATCCTGCTCACCGCAACGCCAATCAATAATAGCGTCTTCGACCTGTTCAATCAGGTCAACCTCTTCACGGGCGGGGACCGCAGCTACTTCGCCGCCGCAGGCATCGGCGACCTGCAACGCTACTTCGCCGCCGCGCGTCGCATCAATCGGCAGCAAGAGAGCAGCGTTGCCCTGTTCAATCTACTGGAAGAGGTGGTCATCCGCCGCACACGCCCCTTCATCAAAAAAGCCTACCCCAATGCCACCATTAAAGGCGAGACGATACGCTGGCCCGAACGTAAGCTCAAGACGATACGCTATCACCTGGAACATACGTATAGCGGCATCTATACGCAGATCGTCGAGCAGATCGAAGGGCTACGACTGGCTCCCTACCGGCTGGAAAGCTATAAGAAACGAGGCGTCACACGCGATCTCTTTGAAGAAGGCCGCGAAGAAGCGCTGGTCGGTATCTTCAAAAGTCGCTATCTCAAGCGTTTCGAGAGCAGCATTGAGGCATTTCGCATCAGCGTACGGCGCGCATTGGAGTTTCTGGAGACCTTCGAGAGCTATATTCTGGATGGCAAGGTGCTGGATAGTACCAGCTTTCAAAAAGCGCTGCGCTTCCTGGCCCGCGAAGATGACGAAGATGATGCGACGATCCTACCCAACTCGCGCGCCGAAGATATTGATGCGCACCAGGAAGCGCGCCTGTTCATCGAGGGACTGCCTACGCTCAACGCGGCCCAGTATGACCTCAAGCGCTTGCATAGAGATTTGCGCAAGGATGTCGATGCACTGCGCGAGATCTGGCAGCGCATCAGCACGATCACACCCGCGAATGATGCGAAATTGACGCGCCTCAAAGAGTATCTGGCCGGTGAGTTAAAAGGGCAAAAGGTGCTCATCTTCACCTACTATAAAGATACCGCCCGCTATCTGTATACACAGCTCTGTAGTCCTGATATAGAGGCAACGCAATGGCGCTTCGAGGCCGGGCAGCCGCATATCAGACGCATGGACAGCGGAGCCGATAGCCGCGAACGCGCCAGGCTGGTGGCACAGTTTGCTCCGCGCGCCAATAAACGCCATGATCTCAGTGGTAGCGAGGATGAAATAGACATCCTGATCTCGACCGATGTGCTCTCAGAAGGTCAAAACTTGCAGGATTGCGGTGTGCTGATCAATTACGACCTGCACTGGAATCCTACGCGCATGATCCAACGCGCCGGACGCATTGATCGCCTCGGCACCAGCTATGAGACGCTGTGGGTGATGAATATGTTCCCCGACGATGGTCTGGAAAAATTGCTCGGCCTGGTCGGTAGCCTCTCGCAAAAGATCGCCGCCATTGATCGCAGCGGTCTGCTGGATGTGAGCATCCTGGGCGAGGTGGTGCATCCGCAGAACTTCAACACGTTGCGCCGCATCGAAGAGGAGGATGGCAGTGTGGTCGAGGAACAAGAACAATTTGCCGAGCTGGTGAGCAGCGAGTTTCTGCTCCAGCATCTCAAAGACCTGCTCGACCAGGGCATGCGGCAGCAGTTAGAGGAGTTACCCGATGGTATCCATAGTGGACATACGTTTCGCGGCGCAAAAGGGATCTTCTTCTATTTCATGACGCGCGAGAAGAAACGCCGCGCAGGCAATGATGAGGGCCAGCCAGAGCAGAAACGGCAGCACTTCTGGCGCTATATAGATCTTACCGCCGATGGCTTAGCTGGCACTATCGAAGAGAACCGTTATCTGATCACCAATCTGATCCAGTGCCAGGCCGACACACCACGCGTGGTTCCGGTGGCCGGAGAAGTGAATATCTTCGAGCTGCAAGAGCAGGTCATCGCAGCGATCCTGCGCACAGCGGCAGAACAGGTCGCGCGCGAAGAGGCTCCCAGGTTGCTCGATCCCATACAACAAACCGTGGCCACGGTGTTACGCGGCTACCTGAATCATCCAGCACTCAAGCGCAAAGATGTAGTCGCCGCGTTGCAACGCGTCAACGCTCCGCAGCCACGCGTCTATGTGAAGACACTGAAGAAGGCGTATGAGGCATTTACAAAAAATGGCCTGGTGACGGAGTTGCTGGATAGTGTGTTGAGTATCGGTGAGCAGCAAGTCGGGGATAATGCGCAGGAGGGGCGCAAGCATACAACGCTGAAGCGCGAGCATTTGAAGTTGATCTGCTTTGAGTATCTCTGGTGATGCCTCTAACCTGTGACGTTTCTGGCTCAACTCCGATAGTATAGGTGCAGAAATCGCATGCGAAATTAGCTTTCATAGGGGGCATGATGCACCAACCGCAGGGTCAGTTTGTTGTGGACGAGCCGGCAGCCACCGCAACGCTTTACAGGCGCCATGCTCCGGCGCTTTTAACGTACCTACGATTGCACACACCATCCAGGGAGGATGCCGAGGACTTGCTGGTCGATATCTTTCTAGCAGCCCTCGAAAACACCAATTTCAGCCAACTAACGGAAGAGGAGCAACGACATTGGCTCTGGCGCGTTGCCCATAACAAGGTCACGGACTGTTATCGCGGAACAGCACGATGGACAAAGGTGCCGCTGGACCAGATAGCCGAAACGATCTCTGACGAAGAGGAAGGAGCCCCGGAGGAGCTGGCATTGCGTGACGAAGAATATCGACGTTTGCGCGAGAGCATCAAGCATCTCCCGGTGCTCCAACAACAGGTATTGCGCCTGAGGTTTGTCAATGGGATGCGTTGTACCGAGATCGCAACCCTGATGGGCAAACGCGATGGAGCTGTGCGCATGCTCCTCTCTCGCACGCTGAACCTTTTACGCTCCCTCTACGAGAAGCAGTAAGGATACACGCCATGAATAAACACGATGATCATTTTTCACCCGATCACGTCGATGAGCAGATCGAGCAACTTTCTCCATCGCAGTTGGAACCAGCTAAAGACCTGCTTCGCGCCCTGCACCTGCTTTACGAAGAGGAGAAAGAAGAGGATACCCGTTCCCTGGATCGAGCCTGGTCACGTATTGCTGCGGTTGATGACCAGCAACAACGCAATCGTTCTCAGAATACAGTGAGATCAATTATGATGAAAGAACCCGGCACATTCTCTGTCACTCCATTAGATCGGCCATTGCGACAACCCCTGAGGCAGCGTCTGGCTATCCTGGCTGCGGTCGCGTGTCTTGCCATCCTGGTGGGTGGCGCAGCTTTCCTGTCTCAGACGATGACCAATGGCAAGAACACTAATACTGGCAGTGGCGGCCCAGGTCACATAACGCCTACCCCTGTGGGTCCTGGTCACATAACGCCTACCCCTGTGGGTCCTGGTCACATCACACCTACCCCTATGCCTTCCGGTCAGGTGACACCTACCCCTATGCCTTCCGGTCAGGTGACGCCTACCCCTATGCCTTCCGGTCAGGTGACGCCCACCCCTGTGCCTTCCGGTCGGGTGACACCTACCCCTATGCCTTCCGGTCAGGTGACACCTACCCCTATGCCTTCCGGTCAGGTGACACCAACTCCAGTAGGAAATTAGGGATTACGCGCTGGTCGCCATACAGTCTCGGCATGCATGCGCGGAACTGTATGGCGATTGTCACATTTCTTATCTTACGAGCACCGTTCGCCCGCTTACCCGTCGACTCCGGCCAGGCCGTGTGCGCCAAGGATATAGGAAAGCTCTGCGCCGTGGTGGATGTCATGTTCGAGCACATGCCAGATGATCCACTGGAGCGAAACTGCGGGTCTCACTACTTTAGCCTGACGTGCTGCATCCACCCACATCTGAGCGTATGGCTGGAGCGCAGGCTCTACCAGTTTCGCGTGCCGCAAACGTTCCGCCTCATCCAAAGGCGGGAAAACCTGCCCAAGATCAGCAGGGGTCAGGCGGGCAAGCGTATGCTGGATCATCTGCCAGGTCTTCTCAAGTCCGGCAACCAGCTCTGCTGCTGAGTGGTGTGGATCTACGCCTCCCTCACATACTCCGAGAGCCCATAATTCGAGGGAAGTCAGATCGTCGCCCCCCTCGCCCATCCGTGCGTGGAACCACCAGGCGCGATTTGCGACAATATGCGTCGCGATCATGCCAACCGACCAGTGGTGTGGCGGGAGGTGCAAGGCAAGCTGCTCTGCGGTAAGTGGCGCGATGGCCGCGACAAGATGCTGCTGATAGACATCCCAACCCTTGTAAAAGGAGGCGAGCGAAAGCTGCTGTTCTGTTTGTGACATGTGGAAACCTCTTTCCTTGAGAAAAAACACCATGAGTGTAACAACACACGTGAGAAAACGATGGGGCAGAAAGAGGGTACGGAGAGAGCAGGTCATCGCCTGCACTGCTGGATCAAACATGCGTTTTCGACAGGGCAAAAGACAACAGGTCACTGCCCAAGGTGTGATAGATGGGGAAATCAGCGATGCGCTCGCCGGAGATCCATGCCTGACACCTGTTTGCCGCGCGCTTCTCCATACCTCTGAGCACCATCGAATGCTTGCTTTCCCATGCAACGTATCTCTCTGGCAAACCAGAGGCAGCGTCGCGCAACAATCGCGCCACGCGGCATTTCAGGCATAGAGCAACTGAGCGCTCATTCCCGCTGAGATACACGCGAGCAATGGAAGCAAGAATAGTGGTGTCTGCTTCACTGTTTGAGCAGGAAACAGGATGGAGTTAGCACTTCGCTGGCATAGATGTCAAAACCTCCTAAAAGATGAATTAATACTTTTACAGTATACAGATGCAGAGATGATCCTGTCAAGATGAGATTGGCGGAGCATGCACGATTGATATTGACAAAGATGAGAGGCACTCGTATACTCGTGCTACTTGTCTCTCAATGTATGATCTTAGATGTCCGTATGGCTGTTGATAGTAGAGGGAAATAAGAGGCCATGCCATCCTCTCCACCTGACCGCTTGCATATTTTTATCAGTTATAGTCACCGCGATGCCAAATATTTAGAGCGTTTGAAGGTACATCTTACCCCATATGTAGAAGATGACGCGATCGAGGATTGGCTGTGGGACGATACGCAGATTGCGCCAGGATCAAATTGGTTTGACGATATTACGCAGGCTCTACAACGCGCTGATGCGGCTGTTTTGCTGATCAGTGCGGATTTTTTAGCGTCCCGTTTTATTCGCCAGAACGAACTGCCTCCATTGCTGGATGCCGCAGAGCAGAAGGGCATCAAGGTCATCCCGGTGATCCTGAGTCCATGCGGCTTTGAGAACGTGCCAAGCCTCTCGCAATTCCAGTCTGCCAACAAACCTTCAGAACCCTTGTCGAGCCTGCATACCTTTCATAAACGTGAGGAGTGGTGGGAACACGTAGCAGAGAAGATTTATACAGTAACTACTCAGCCCTATAAAGGCAAAGCGGATGTAGCTATTTCTATAGAAGTTCCTGAGAAGATCCTGGCTAACATACCTCCCAACCTCTTTGTACAAAGTCCAGTTGACACTCATGAGAGAGCGACTCCCTTAGCATCTCACACCCACGCAGAGAAATATCCAACTGAAGAAAAACAAGATACTTCACCTGAACGTCAATTGGAGTTAAAAGACATCCAGCAAATCACCCAATTCATTGGGCATGAAGATGGAGTAACTGCTCTTGCTCTGAGTCCTGACAATCAAACACTCGTTTCTGGCGATCAAAGAGGAAAAGTGAAAGTCTGGGACATCGCGAAGAAAACATCATTTGCTCCAAAGAACGTGCCAATGATTGGAACCCTTGCACCATTTCACCCCTTGACTTTAAATTCTGTCACGAGCATTGTTTTTCATCCTGAAGGGAGAACATTCCTTGCAGGTTGGCGCAGTGGAACAATTCATCTCTGGCAATGCCAAACTGGCGAACTTTTAGAATCATTCCAGGTGCCGTCTCCTAGCGCCTTGTTCCGGCCTGGTAAGGGGGTCATAAGTTTAGCAGTAAGTCCTGATGGGCTAGGTATTATAGGAGCTGGAGTGGCACTCGCGGGGCGAGAAACTATATACACAGCTCATAATGTCTATGCTGGTCGCAGTCCAGAAGATAGTCTCCATTTGTATAGATATCCGAAAACAGACCAACCTTTTCATACTAAAAATTATGACTATGTGTATAGATTTGGGATCGCTGGTAGTTGGGAAGAAACTCCTTCGATTGCATTTAGCACGAAAGGCCATTTCTTCGCAGCCAGCAGCTCTACAGAAATTCGGATATGGAATATTGCTCAAAGCGAAGAAGGACTTCCTTTAAGGAATAAGACCAACACCAGGGATTTTTTTACGAGCATTACGTTTCATCCAAACGAAAACCTTCTTGCGGCCATCAATGCGGAAGGCCAGTGTCTCATTTGGGATCTATCGACAGGGAACATCCTAAATGTACTTGACCCTCTCTCAGGGAAAATAACAGCTATCGCCTTTAGTCCAGGTGGCTCTCACCTTGCTGCAGCTCATTCAAGTGGTACGCTAGGTTTTTGGAGTCCCTTTTCGGGAGAGTGGATCAAACCCTTTAAAGCCCACGAGCAAGCTATTCCCGCTTTGGTTTATAGCTCGGATGGATGTCATCTTGTGAGTGCAAGTCTGGATAAAACAATCAAAATGTGGGAAATCACCGAGATTAAGAGGTTTTCTCCCACATAGCATGGTCTCCCCTATTAACTACACGTTCCAACAGAGACACTAACTGTAACTGGTGAGAAACCTAACGTTGTGAGCAACGATGTGAGTTGTCCTTTAGCGCTATCCGCTGCTTGCTGTAAAATGCCATCTTTGCATGCATCACCTTGCAGCGTATTTTGCGCCGCTGCCAGTATTTGAATGGTTGTGTTTGGACCAATATTCTGGCTCAAAACACTGTAAATTCCAGTGTTTGCATCGTATACCTGCGTCCGCGTTGGATCAATCGTTGCACTTAGAATCTGGGTAGCTGGTGCATTGAGCGTTGCCGATTCGTCTGGAGCTTTTCCTTGTATCTGCACATCATTGGGCTGCAGAGTGGAGAGATCAATGCCTGCCGTCACTGTACCATACACAACAAACAACTTTTTGGAACTACCCAAAAAACTCCACCATGAAGTGGGATTATACACAATAATTTGTTGAATAGTGTAGGTTGTGGTCTCTAATTTGCCAACATGCTGAACTGCCATCACGACGGTCGTATTTGTTGGCAGGGAAAGGGTGGGGTTTTGCAGTTCCTTGTAGGCTGCATAGCCTCCGATAGGAATCAATACGAGAACCAATGCGAGAACCACTATTACCAGGATGATCTGCATAAAAACGGGTAGTTTTGTGCGTTGTTGCTTCTCCATATTCCTCCCTCTGGATACTTATGATCCGTCCTGCTAGATCAATGTAATCTGATCAATAATCTATAGACGATTATATCTCGCTTTTATCAAAAAATATGCGTACACTGACATTGCTGGTAGTGAAGAGGGAAATAGATGCATCTTGAAAGCAATGGGAGCGATCTGACCTCACCGCATCTGCATCTTGGACATACTGTGAACCTGTGGATGATGCGCCAACCGAGCAAGGCAATTCAAGAGCGCTTCCACTTTGTGAAGGGGATCAATTGGGGGACGCGCTCTTTATAGTGTACATACTGTTCACCAAAGGCTGCGAGCAGAAGGCGCTGCTCCAGCACGATTTTGATCTCCAAGACGATCAGCGCGACGAGGACGGCAGGCACCCACTCATAGCCACCGCCGATGAGCATGGAGCCGATGAGCATGCCGAGCAAACCAGTATAGATGGGGTTGCGCGTAATGCTATACGGCCCCTCCGTATGCAAGACATGTGCGGATTTGATCACGGGCGCAGAGGTCCACATCAAGCCCAACACATAGCGCGCCCAAAGGGTAAAGGCCGTCGAGGCTAGCAAGAGCAACAGGCCAAACAGGCGTAGCCAGAAGAGGTTAAAGGCTAAAATTTTCCAGATAGCAGGCGGAGTTAAGATGATTGCTGCACACACGAGGATGCCACTAATACCCCAGGAGAAGAGTCCGCCTGACCGCTTTTGCGCGGCAGGTGCCTTGAAGGCGTTGTAAATGGCTCCAACGCACCAGACGATGCCAATTGTAGCCCAACAGAGTACGAGTGCTCCAGAGTATATCCAGCCCCAAAGAGTTGTCGGCATGGTCCTGTCCTTTCTCTATGCTCTCTCCCGCAAAAGTCTTTCCGCTGCTTGAAGCATATGTCTCCTCGCTTCAGAGCTAGAGCATACTTCTCCCTTGTCGGTACATTCGTCTCTTCCTTTATACATCACCTTGAACCGTTTTCTCCTTAATTCTATCACACACGTTTCTTTAGGGCATGGATGTATCGGTCGTTGAAACCAAAGCTATACTCTCCGGTTTATAGAATTGCCGTGGAGGCTAGATACAAACCTCCTGCCTTCAGGCGGCGGTCATTGACAGAGACAACAAACAGATAGCTTCCTATCCTCATAGAGCAGGAACAAATCTGGAAACTGGTCGAAGACTGAGAACCAGTGCTTATTGTGCTCACCTGAGGTAGGCCCAGGAGATGTGTAAAATGCTATCAGAAGCGAGATCCTGGTGATAGCATTTTACACATCTCCTGACGCCGTATCAGAGGCGATCTAGTGACACATGATCTGATGCTGCGCAGCCCTGAATTTCGGGCCTGGTGGCCCGATCATGAGGTGCTCAGTGCAGAAGAAGGGCACAAAACGTTCGATCATCCACAAGTGGGCTATCTCATGTTTGAGCATCTCACGTTTCAGGTGGTTGACGCGCCAGATCTCAGCGTGAATGTATATACCCCATTGGACGATGCAGATACACCGGCCAAACTCTCCCAACTCCTCTCTGAGCAATCGAGCGTCTCAAGAGGGTTCTGAGCACCTTTCTACTCGCCACGATGTCATTGAGATACATCATCCATCCCTCAACGCGTTGTTGTGTACAAGCAGAACAAAGAACAATCTCTTTCATTTAAGATATTTAGATCAAAATCGCGTAGGGGCCGAGCGTAGCGTCCCTTGCGGCGGCCCGCTTCCTGGCCTTAAGTGAAATGTATTAGACACATCTCTCCAAATTCCTGTATAGTGGTCTAGATGTATTGACAAGCAACTACTCTATGCTTACACTTATAGGTGAGGCAGGTTCATAGCGATTGATTTCGTTCCCACCCATATGGAGTGGCGGGTTTGCAGAGCCCTGGGACGATTAGATCGTGACGTTCGCTTGCTCAGTGTACAGGCAAGGGCTAAAGCCCAAGAACTGTCAGCTTTCAAGGAGGGAAGCAGCATGAGAATTCCTCGACGTGTCCTGATCCTTACCACTATCAGTCTCCTTATTTTCAGCAGCGTATTGATGGCGACGAGTCTATTCCACGCTCACGCGCAAGCGGCATTGCCAGGTGAATACTTTGCTCCCTATCAAGATGTGACGGTCGGCTCATCATTACAATCGGTCACTGCAACGACTGGACAAAAGTATTATACGCTGGCCTTTATTACCAATGGCGGAAGTTGTCAGGCCGAGTGGGCGGGTACAATTCCACTTAACGAGACGTCGATATATCTGCCTAACCTGACCAGTGATATTCAGTACGTCCGCAATCAAGGTGGAGATGTGATCATTTCTTTCGGCGGCGAAGCTGGAGAAGAGTTGGGAGAAGCCTGTACCAGCGTGAGTAGTTTACAGGCACAGTATCAAGCGGTGATTAATCAGTACAGCGCAACCCATCTCGATTTCGATATCGAAGGTGGCGAGCAGGGGGATGCGACCTCGTATACACGACGCAATGCAGCGCTAGCCGCATTGCAAGCAGCTAATCCTGGCCTGACTATCTCGTTTACACTACCATCCGCGACAACAGGCTTGCTCAGTGATAGCCTGGGCCTGCTGAGCAATGCCATTTCACAAGGTGTCAATATCAGTGTTGTCAACCTGATGACGATGGATTACGGTTCAGCAGATAGTCAGATGGGACAGGAATCTATCAATGCCGCGAATGGCCTGCATAGCGAATTGCAAAGCCTCTATCCCTCGAAGACCTCCAGCCAGTTGTGGTCTATGGAGGGGATTACGCCGATGATTGGTCAAAATGACTCGAGTGGCGAAATCTTCAGCTTGAGCAACGCGGCGCAGGTCCTGTCATTTGCGCAAACGAACAAGATCGGCGAGCTGTCCTTCTGGGAAGTTCCGCGCGATAATGGGAATTGCGCAGGCTCGACTACGGCAGTAGACACATGCAGCGGCCTGTCACAGAGCGCCTATGCTTTCACGGATACCTTTAAGCCATTCACAAGCAGTAGTAGTAGTGGAACCACACCAACACCAACGGCGACAGCCACAAAAACGGCTACCCCTACGCCTACACCAACACCCGTACCGTCAGGTGGCAATCTGGTGAGCAATCCTGGCTTCGAGACCGGTAGCCTCTCCAACTGGCAGTGCGCGACAGGTGATGCCGTCGTGACCAGTCCCGTGCATAGTGGCAAATATGCGTTGCAGGTGACGCCAACGTCTTCGATCACCGGTCAGTGTACCCAGACGATTACGGTGCAAGCCAGCCACAGCTATACACTGAGCGCATACGTCGATGGCAACTATGCGTTTCTGGGTATCAGTGGCGGAGCGAGCAATTGGACGAGCAGTTCCAGCTATACGCAACTGAGCGTAGCATTTACCACCGGTTCCTCGACAACGAGCGTGACGATCTATATCAACGGCTGGTATAGTCAGGGCAACGTCTATGCCGATGATTTCTCGCTACAATAGCTGCGCGTTCAGTCCAAAATAAGCGTACATGTGTTGCCTGGTGCTTTGCTTCCGAGAGCAAGGTTCCAGACAACACTCTTTTGTGCAATTTTATGCATATGTTTCCTGTCTATCTTGTGTCCCACATCTTACCATGAGTGTAAATATTGAGATTCGATGAGGTACTCTTTTGGAAACTATCTGAGGGAATCTCTGCTAACTAACAAAGATTTCTATTGAAGCAATGCGCGCTCTTCAGGCCGATCGGGGTCAATTCTCCTCTTGCCCGAGCGTATCAGGAAGAGGAATGCGGAGACCCGCATAGATATCATTCACGGCAAGTGAGATATTCAGGCTGACCAGTTGAAAGGTCTCATGAGCACTATACGTTTGATATGCCCAGGGTTCACCGAGCTTCCCTCTCTGAAAAATTTCGATCAATTGCATGCGTGTATTGACAAGCACGTATTCCTGAATACTGAGGTGATTGCGGTACCAGTTCAGCTTTCTCCCTCGATCGATGGCCTCTGTGCCTGGAGAAATGACTTCAGCGACGAAACGTGGAGACGTGAGAATATCCTGTTCTCCCTGGTGATCATGCTCATCACAAGAAACGGTGACATCTGGATAGACAGAGTGTCGTTTGGCAACAAAGACACGGATATCACTATTGTAGGTAACACACGGACCTCTGGTGCCCAATGCCTGCGTCAGCAGAAAAAAAGATTGCCAGCCAGACGGCTATGGTTGACAGAACCGCCTGACATGGCCACGGCTTCCCCATCAAGATACTCATATTTGCTGTCACTTGCTCGATCAAATGCCAGGTACTGCTCTGCCGTCATAAATAAACGTTGGGGATGCGCTGCCATCTCCGTCTTCCTTGCTCAAAAATGATTCTTGTCTCTGCAAAACATCGCTCATCGTGCTTCTATTATAGCATGGTTTCTCCCATTGACATTGAAACAATTTCGGCTATACTTTATTTGAGACCGAACGGTCTCGAAATTTTGCTGATAAAACAGACCCATCGGTCTGATAGGAAACTATGGTCTGAAAGGAACGCTCAATTGACCAATTCTCAAGCCAGCCGCACGCGCCTGATTACCTGGGAAGACCCGACCTCGGCAGTTCAAACGGGTAAGGCAATCAGTGGCATAGCCTATCTCACAGCTTTACAATCCGGTGAGCTGCCTGCTCCACCCATTGCTGCCCTGATGGGGATGTGGATCACCGAGGTCAGCGAGGGGCGCATCGTCTTTGCTGCCGAGCCTGCGGAGTTTCATTATAATCCGCTTGGCACGGTGCATGGAGGGGTGATGGCGACACTGCTGGACTCAGCGCTGGGGTGTGCCGTTCAATCCATGCTGCCCGCTGGCACCAGCTATACGACGCTCGAACTCAAAGTCAACTATCTGCGACCCATAACAGAGAAAACGGGAACGGTGTACTGCGAGGGGAAGATTATTTACGTTGGAGGACGCACAGCTACTGCCGAGGGACGCTTGACCGACGCAGGTGGCAAACTCTATGCGCATGGGACGACAACGTGCATCATTTTACGTCCAGGGCGAGACTGAGGAAGACAACAATGAGGAAAGGGGCACAAACACGCGAAAGAATACTGGCACAATCGGCCCAACTCTTCAATCGTCAGGGGTACGCCGGCGCATCCCTCGCTGATATTATGCGTGAAACGGGATTGGAGAAGGGAGGCATCTATAACCACTTCTCCAGCAAGGAACAACTGACTCTGGAGGCGTTTGATTATGCCTGCGGACTGCTTCAGCAGCGGGTGCGACAGGCACTGGCAGGGAAGCTCAACGCTATTGAGCGCCTCGTGGCTCTCGTCTCCGTCTTTCAAGGCATCATTGAAGATCCCCCCATGGTCGGCGGTTGTCCAATTCTCAATACGGCAATTGAAGCGGACGACGCGAACGAGATACTACGAGACCGGGCGAGAGCCGCCATAGATGATTGGCGCATCACCATTCAGCGCATTGTGAACAAGGGCATAGACCGCCAGGAGATGCGTCCAGATATAAACGCCGACGAGGTAGCATCGATCCTGATTGCCACGCTTGAGGGCGCAATTATGCTCAGCAATCTCTACAAAGACCCTGCACATATACAACGCGTCGCCAGGCATATTATCCATTATATTGAAACCATGCGCAGCTCTGAGAAAATGGGGTAGGGGCGTCACCTTGCGCCCCCCGGTGCTCCTCGGGTGCCCTCCAGGGCGGTCGCCAGGACACGCCCCTACCCCATTTCTCAACATTTCCCTGCCAGTGAACCTGCCGTGGTTGAGCTGAGCCAATTCCGACTTTTCGGGAAAACCTGGCTAGCCTGGCTGGCTGGTTCACTCACACCACTGAATGGCCTCAGGACAGAATCTCGACGCCATTCACCTGGGCATTATCTACCACACTGGTGAACTGGATCGTGATCGTCCCGCTACTATCCGCCGTCGCGGTAAACAGCTCATCTACCGCTTTGTCCGCTGCACCAGCGGCGGCAATGATGTCGAAGTTCGTTAGCACCTCCTGACCGTTGATAGCGACATTGAAGACGCGCTGACCCGTCTGCGTCCAGTACGTCTCAGCGAAGTCGAGCTGCACCGTGTAAGACGTGCCGGGCGTCAGATTGGGCATGCTATAGCTAAACGACGCACCGATGCGATTGGTCTGGTACACCGCCTGGGGGGCCGGATCACTTATGCCACTGGTATCAATCGTGCTGGTGGTACTCAGCCCAACCGCACCTCCGCTATAGTCGGTATCAACCACAAAGGGGGACGCCGCCGAGCCTCCTGAGTTGATTTGCACACTGCCCGCCTCAGGCGTCGGTGTCGAGGTTGGTGTCGGCGTTGGCGTCGGTGTCGATGAACTTACCCCCAGCACCTCGACGCCGTTGACCTGGGCGTTATCTACCATACTGGTGAACTGCAGCGTAATCGTGCCACTGTCATCAGTGGTCACAGCGAATTGCTCAGCCACAGCCTTGTCGGGTCCGCCTGCCACCGCGATAATGTCGAAGTCCGTTAGCTCCTGCTGCCCATTCGCGCTGACATCGAAGACGCGCTGACCCGCCGCTGTCCAGTACGTCTCGGCGAAGTCGAGCTGCACCGTGTAAGACGTGTCGGGCGTCAGATCGGGGATGACATAGCTAAAGGTGCCGTAACGGTTGGTCTGGTACACCGCCTGGGGGGCCGGACTACTCACTCCGCTGGTGTCAATCGTGCTACTGCTCTCTGCGGTCGCTCCCCCGCTATAGTCGGTATCGGCCACAAAGGAACCCACCGCCGAACCTCCCACATTGATTTGCACACTGCCAGCCACTGGCGTTGGCGTTGGTGTCGGTGTCGAGGTTGGCGTCGATGAGCTTGCTCCAAGCACCTCGATGCCGTTGACCTGGGCATTATCGACGACACTGCTGAACTGCAGCGTAATCGTACCGCTGCTATCTGCCGTGGCGGAAATCTGCTCATCTACCGCTTTGTTCGCCGCTCCAGCGGCGGCAACAATGTCAAAGTTCGTGAGCTCCTGTTGCCCATTCGCGCTGACATCAAACTCGCGCTGACCCGCCTCCGTCCAGTACGTTTCAGCAAAGTCGAGCTGCACCGTGTAAGCTGTATCCGGCGTCAAATTGGGAATAGCATAGCTAAAGTTGCCATAGCGGCTCGTCTGATAGACATACTGGGGAGCAGGATCGCTCACGCCACTGGTATCAATCGCGTTACTGCTCTCTGCGGTCGCACCTCCCGTAGAGCCCGTATCGGCCACAAAAGGATAGTCCTCTCCTCCGCCTGCGTTGATCTGTAGACCAGTCTCTGGCGGTAAGACTCGCGCGGGGATCGTAGAACCATTGACCGAGATCTGACCAGCGGGAACCTCAAACGAGACGCCATCGGAGAAGGTGACAGTAATGGGATCTGCACCAGCATTGTAGGCGACATGATTGATCGTGCCACTATTGTTAAAAGCCGCATACAAAGGAGTATTTGCGGTGATTGCTGCATCTACCTGCCCGAGCGTCTGTAAATCATACAGCATCGAATAGGTAAACGCTTTCGTTTCGGAGGCACCCGGTGTATAATCAGGTTGAGCGTCGAAGAGCTGAATGGCCCCTGGCGCATCAATCAGCGCTTGATACTCCCAGAAGGTATCCTGCCAGGACGTCCAGGTATCCGATCCCCCATTCTCAGCCGCCATCGCCTGCAAGAATTCCTGCTCATAGCTGGTATCGTCGGCCAGGTAGAGCGAGGAAGAGGTGATCGGGAGGAGGTTGATACCACGGATCTGCACGGGATCGGCGGAGAAGTAGGTGCCAAACCAGTTCTGACCGCCCCAGACCTGCGCGGTATAGTCATAGCCATAGCCCGCCGGGAAGGTGTCGTGATCGACATCGAACCAATCCTGCTCAACGGTATAGGTCTCTGTCGTGTACAGGTAGATGCCGAGATCGGTAGTTTGCGCATCACCAGTGGCTTCGCCCCATTGAATCAAACCAGCCCAGGCATTGATGGCCTCCGAGGACGATTCCTGGTTATTGCCCCAGGAGGCTAACTCACTCCCCGAAGCCCAGGAGTGGCCTTCATAGGGACTGAAATTGCGCAAGAAGGGGAAGAGCGTATCCGTGCGGCTGGGATCGGCAATATCATCGACCAGCATATTCACCATGCCACCATATTTCGTCACCCAGGAAGGGTCTGCGCGGGCAATCTCGGCGGCAGCCTGAATCCAGTACCCATAATGGAAGTGGTGATCGTTGAAATCGCTATCCGAGCCATAGGAAGCGGGATCACCGATCAGGGTACCCCAGGCCGAATCGTAGTAAAACATGTCAGTGGTCTTCGGGTCCCCTGAAGCATCTGTCGCCGTAAAGTGGTCCGCCATGGCATTTTCCAGCCAGGAGAGCAGACTGCTGTATGCCGACGTGAGACCCGATTGATACACCACAGGCAACATATCCGCTATCTGCATTAACGCTTTTCCGCCCCAGTAGGTATCCCCAACCGTGGCACTCCTGCTCTGATTCTTCACCGTCTCAATGTCATCAAGCAGGGTTTGCTGATTATATTGACCAACGTCCGGGAAGTAAGGCAGCACACCATGATAGGTCAACGTCGTTGAGAAAGCAGAACCAGCGAGCGTCTCCATGGTGCCACGGATACTGTGATACGTGTAGGAGAGCGGAGAAAACGCATCAGTCACTTTCCACTGGCTGGGGAAGAGCGCCATGATGGTCCCCGTTTGCGTGCCTTCCTCTGCCTGCGTCGTCACGGTATAAGTTGTATGCACCGCGCTGGTATTCTGATCGTAAGACCAGCTGACCTGCGAGCCAGTTACAAACGAGTAGGCATAGTTCTGGAAGGCTTGCAGTGTACTGGCCGAGTTATCTGGTAAGGCCGCCAGAGAAAAATATTGCTTCCCCTGCAAATCGTTCGTGAGGGTGGTGGTACCCAGACCAGACCAACTGGAACCGCTCGGACCAAAAAGGCCATAGTTATGCCCATTGACGGTGATGCCCAGTACGCTGGAAGAGGCCGTGCCAGACCAGATCGTAGGTGCGGTTGCGAAGGTTAGCTGGGGATTCTCGTTGGCATACGTCGCATAGAGATAAGGTAATCCCTGACCTGCGGTTACGCGCATCGTGCCACCGGAACCATTATCCCAGAGCATAGAGACGGTCCAATCAGAGTAGCCATCAACAAGCGGATTGGGAGATGGAAACGTGCCTGTGGTAGCACCCAGTGTGAAGTCGGTATTGTACCCGGCATGAACCGCTGTCGTCTCGACTTCAATGTCTGGATAGTCAACCCCAATACCGCCCGTCGTCGTCTGCAAAGCCAGCGGCAAGGGGTAGATAGGGTAGGCAGGTTGCGTAAATGCCAGGGATGTCCACCAATCGCTGGTCGGCATAGGCCCCGTGACATTGGCTGTACGGTAGATGGAGTTCGATGGCAGTGTCAGATCGGATGGTGCAGCGGTGGTATAGCTGCCAGCACCAACAGGAACGATGGAAGAGGCCTGGGCGCGTTGATGATGGCCGACATCCACGATGACGTTGGCAAGCAGCGCTGTCAAGATAATAGACAACGCAATGCATACTCTACTTTGTATGGCAAATGAACTCAGCTTGCGCTTCATGTGCTCTTTCCTTCCTCTTGTTTTTGTAACTACCCAGGTACTATGCAAGCTCGCGTAGGGGCCGAGCGCAGCGTCCCTTGCGGCGGCCCGCTTCCTGACATGAACTCGGCCCCTGGACAACCACAAGGGATTGTCCCTACGCGATCACACTCACCTGATGGGTCCTATCCTTACGAAGCAGCCTGCGGGGCGGTCGCAAGGACACGCCCCCGTTGCGGAGTCTTGATGAGTGACGCCCTCACCCGGTTGCCTATGAACGGAGCCTCATAGGATCTCGACGCCATTGACCTGAGCATTATCGACCACGGCGGTAAACTGGATAGTGATCGTGCCGCTACTATCCGCCGTCGCGGTAAACAGCTCGTTTACTGCTTTGTCCGGTGCGCCAGCAGCGGCAATGATGTCGAAATTCGTCAGCGCCGCCGAGCCGTTGATAGCGACGTTGAAGACGCGCTGACCCGTCTGCGTCCAGTACGTCTCGGCGAAGTCGAGCTGCACCGTGTAAGACGTGCCAGCCGTCAGGTTGGGGATGGTATAGGTAAACGAGGGGCCGACACGATTGGTCTGGTAGACCGCCTGGGGAGCCGGGTCACTCACCCCACTGGTATCAATCGTCGAGGTGGTGCTCACGCCAACCGAACCAGCGGTAAAGTCCGTATCGGCAACAAAGGGAGCCGCCGCTGAACCTCCCGCGTTGATTTGCGCACTACCAGCCTCAGGCGTCGGCGTTGGCGTTGGCGTGGCAGTGGGCGTTGGCGTCGGCGTTGGCGTCACCGCGCTCCCCCCACCCAGCACTTCGACGCCACTAACCTCGGCATTATCTACGACACTGGAGAACTGCAGCGTGATCGTGCCAGTGTCATCAGCGACGGCGGTAAATTGCTCAGCCACAGCCTTGTCTGGTCCGCCTGCTGCCGCGATAATGTCGAAGTTCGTGAACATCTGTTGCCCATTCGCGCTGACATCGAAGACGCGCTGACCCGCTGCTGTCCAGTAGATCTCGGCAAAATCAAGTCGCACCGTATAGGAGTCTCCAGGCGTCAGATTAGGGATAGCGTAACTAAAACTGTTGCCCTCGCGGTTCGCCAGATAGACGTCCTCAGGAGCCGGGTCGGTGACTCCAGTCAGATCAACGCTGCCTGATCCGCTGGCGCCTGTGCCCGTCGGCGTTCCCCCGCTATAATCAGCATCAGCGCTAAAAGCTGGCATCCATGCAGCAGGAGCCTGACTCGTGCTACTGCCAGCCGCAATGCGAATAGCCGTATCACTTGACGGAGATGGAGCAGCCGGGCTGTCACTCACCGTGAAGCTGGCTTGCTGGAGAATATTGCGCGACGAATCACCTACCATGACCTGATAGGTGCCGTTCTGCACCAGCCAGCCATTGGCGTTTACATCCCAATAGGACAACGCCTGCGCATCGAGAGTGAACGTCACCTGTTGCGTCGCCCCTGGTTGCAGAAACACCTTCTGGAAACCCTTGAGCTGCTTCGGTGGCTCCGATACGTTGGTCGAGGGAATGCCCAGATAGAGCTGTGCAACCTCGGCACCTGCAACTGAGCCTGTATTGGTGACGTCCACGCTCGCCGTAACTGTGCCCGTGGAAGACACGTCGGTGGAACTCAGTGTAAGATTGCTGAACGCAAAGCTAGTATAAGAAAGTCCATAGCCGAAGGGGAAAAGCGGCGTGATGTTATTTTCATCGTAGTAGCGGTAGCCGACAAACACCCCCTCCGAATAGTCCGCCACATCGCTGACGCCTGGATATTGCTGAGTCGTGTTCGCTGGAACGTCGCTGGCACTCGCCGGGAAGGTCATGGGCAGCTTGCCAGAGGGATTCACATCACCAAACAACACAGCGGCAAGCGCGTTGCCATCTTCCTGTCCGGGATACCATGCCTCCACGACAGCCTGCGCCTTATCAACCCAGGGCATGAGCACTGGCGCCCCCGTATTGAGCACCACAATGGTATGCGGATTGGCCTGCACTACGGCCTCAACCAGTTGCTCCTGCGCATCGTTGATGGCGATACTGGTGCGATCAGCGCCTTCTGCTTCGTTATCATTCGCGAACACAATGGCCACATTCGAGGATTGAGCAAGCGAGACCGCTTGATTGAACGGCGTATCCAGCCCCGGAGCATTCCAGCCAAACGTAAGCTGGCTGCCACCCCAATCCTGGTAATAGTCCACCTCGATGGGCACAGATTGACCAGCGGTAAGCTGCATCTCTCCGCTCTGAACGGTGGGCCACTGGTTCCGCCAGTTATCGATCAGGAGCTGGTTATTCAGATACAAGCGGCTGCCGTCGTCGCTGGTGAGAGTAAAGGCATAGGTTCCCGTCGTTGGCGCAGTGAGGGTGCCTGTCCAGCGCACGGACCAGTTGTCGGCATTCACGCCGGTAACTGGCGCATCTCCACCCCAGTTGTAACTGAAGTTCTGATCGACCTCCGTCGCCACGGGAGTTCCTGATAGCGTCATGTTATTGTAGTACTGCCCAAACAAGCCAGTGCCGCTACCAGAAGAAGGTGTGAGGTACTGTGAATCGATGGCTGGCAGACTGCCATCCGGGTTGGTACCTTCCGCATATTGCACGGTAGTGTTACTGCCCGCACGCGCCGTGATACCTTGCAGCGGCGTGATAATGAAAGGAGCAATCACTCCCGCGCTGCCAACGCCGGCATATTTGGGATTGACCGAGCCGCCAGGGCCAATAACCGCAATCGATTGGGACTGACTGCTATCCAATGGCAAAAGATTCTGAGCGTTCTTCAGCAGCACTGTTCCCTGCTCCTCTGACTGGAGCGCAAATTGATCGTCGGCAGCGCTGGCAACATCGGCGGAGAGCGAACCCGACGGCGCTCGGTCAAAGAGCCCCGCAGCAAACATTGAGCGTAGAACGCGGTGCACCATGCCGTTCAGCGTATCCAGGCTGACTTCACCGTTCTCCACGGCAGTCTCAAGGGGTTCGCCAAAGTATGAGCCATCCCACATCTGCATATCCAGCCCCGAATCCGCAGCCGCGACCGTGCTATGCGTAGCTCCCCAATCGGACAGCACAAAGCCAGGATAGCCCCACTCCTGGTCGAGCGTCTGGTCGAGTAGGAAGGGATTCTCGCACGAATAGATTGTGTCCACCATGTTATAGGCGCACATCACCGCGCCAGCACCGCCCTGCTGAACCGCAGCCTGGAAGGCCGCAAGATAAATTTCGTGTAAAGCGCGTGCATCGACCTCGGCATCAATGCCCCCGCGATCAATCTCCTGATTGTTCGCGTCGAAGTGTTTGACGGTAGCAATCACGCCCTCCGACTGCATACCCTGGATTTCAGAAGCCGCGAGTTGGCCTGTCAGGTAAGGATCTTCGCCCATACTCTCGAAGCTTCTCCCCCATTCGGGATTACGCAAAATATTGACGGTTGGTCCGAGCACAACGTTGGCACCTTTGCCTGCTTCTTCGCTGCCGAGTGCCTGCCCATACTGGTTCATAACCGAGGTGTCCCAGCTCGCCGCACCCGCGACAGGCGCTGGAAAGGCCGTCACCTCGCCCTGGTTATCGGCAACCCCGGCAGGACCATCCTCCAGGTTCAGGGACGGAATGCCCAGACGTGTGTTGGCCGGAACGTACCCAATATACGAACCTGCGACACCGTGGAGCATGGCGACCTTCTCGTCCAGGGTCATTTGCGCAATAAGTTCATCTGCGCGCTCATCAGGCGTAAGCGCGAGGTTCATCCATGGTCGATCAATCGCGCGCGAGCTGGCGAAAGCATGCGGCATCTGCATACCGAACACCAGAAAAATAACGATCAGACCCCAAACGATGGGTCGACACACGCGCCGCATAAAAATAGGGTACATATGACCTCCTTGTCTAAGATAGTGTTTGGAACACGCGCCCTTTTCGTTAGGAGTGAGCTGAAACCAAACACTATCTAAAAATAGTTCCCACTTCTGCTATTGCTGACGTTCTGTGGATTGGACGATAGCATAGGAAGGCATCATCGCGTTTCCAAACGCTGGCCCTGGTTCTAAAAGTCGACAAACGGGTAGGAGCGTCACCTTGCGTGCGCCCTGGGGCGGAGGCGAGCGCCGCCCCTACCCGTTTGTCCTCGTAGGCGCGGAGCTTGGAAAGGCTCAACCCCTATGCGAGCTCGCACCGTACCTGAAGAGTTACAAAAAAGTGCGCTCAGGGCTGCTCACTGCGGAAAGCCTTCAGCAGCGCAGCGTACCAGTAGCCACTCTCCTTGATGATCCGACGCTGGGTAGGATAGTCGATGTAGACGATGCCAAAGCGCCTGGCATAGCCCTCGCTCCACTCAAAATTATCCATCAGCGACCAGAGAAAGTAGCCGCGCAGAGGCACACCTTGTTCAATGGCTTCGGCACAGGCCGTGATATACGAACGGAGATAAGAGACGCGCCGCTCATCGCTCACGGTGTCGCCACCATCCCAGCTATCAGGGAAAGCTGCGCCGTTTTCGGTGACGTAGAGCTTACCCACCGGATAGGTATGCGCCACATCAACAAGCAGGTCGCGCAGACCCTGCGCATAGATCTCCCAGCCCATATCGGTATAGCAGGCATTGGGAATGGGCGCGACCCCCTCGCAGCGGTCGGCCAGAGGTTGCGTTTGCGCACCACGGATCAGGATGCGCGAATAGTTATTCACGCCCAGAAAGTCCAGTGGGGCTGAGATGGTCTCTAAATCGCCCTCCTGGATCGGCGGTGGATTGACTGCCATCTGCTCAAAAAAGCCCTCTGGATAAGCACCACGGTAAATCGGATCAAGGAACCAGGCATTGCTGAACGCATGGGCAAGTTTCACGTCGCGCACCGTCTCGGCTCGTTCGTCGACGCCATAGACCCGGTTCAAGAGCAGAGAAATTCCTACCTGTGTATTGGACACCTGCTGAGCGCGTATGCGTGACACCGCCAGACCATGACCCAATAGGAGATGATGAGCCGCATCAATCGAGGCCTGGCGGTCCGTGCGACCGGGCGCATGGACGCCAATCCCGTAGCCCAGATGAGCACTACACCACGGCTCATTGAGCGTAATCCAGTTCACCACACGGTCTCCCAGACGCCGGGTGACAATCTCGGCATAATCGGCAAAGGCATAGGCCGTCTCGCGGTTCACCCAACCACCAGCCTGCTCCAGCGGCGAGGGCAGATCCCAGTGATAGAGGGTCACGAAGGGCTGAATACCTTTCACCAGGAGTGTATCCACCAGCCGGTCATAGAAATCCAGGCCCGCCTCATTCACCGCTCCACGCCCCTGCGGCAGAATACGCGGCCAGGCTATCGAGAAACGATACACGCTCAGCCCTAACTGCGCCATCAGATCGGTGTCTTCTTCCACCCGGTGATAATGGTCGGCGGCAACCGCACCGGTATGACCCCGAAAGGTCTTGCCCGGCGTGGCCGCGAAATCGTCCCAGATGCTGGAACCCCGGCCATCCTCGCTGACAGCCCCCTCAATCTGATACGAGGCCGTGGCCGCCCCCCAGAGGAAGTGCGCGGGGAATCTCCTGGGCAGGTCCGTCTCGACCTGCGTGTGCAGAGACATGTTGGAAATAATACTCATATGTTCTCCTGTTCCATATTCTGTAATGAAATTTGCCCCGGAGGCTGGGAACCATGTCGAGTACGCCAATGTTGAGGGTCAAGGTCTTTTCGATATTTTACGAAATCGATACAACACCGTGAGAATAAATATACTGATTTTAAGGGGCGTTGTCAAGGCTAAAGCGCGTATTTTTTGACTTTTCTGGTAACAATTTAGGAATCGTGGTGGCTCGCGTAGGGGCCGAGCCAAGACCTTTTTGGTAGCCCATCTGTTTCCCTCGACGAGGAAAAAGGTCTTGGCGACCCTTGCGGCGGCCCACGGTGGACAACCGCAAGGGCTTGTCCCTACGCGATTTCCCACACCTACCTGGAGAGCCAGCGAATGGTGGTATTTTGACGGCCAATGTGCTACAATAGGCGAAAGTTTCTGAAAGATTGAGAGCGCAAACGCATGGCAAAAAGACATAAAACCGACAGCCGTCCAACCATCGCCCAGATCGCACAAATCGCGGAAGTCTCGGTGCCCACCGTCTCGAAGGTCTTAAATGGCCGTACGGATGTGGCACAGCAGACACGCGAACGCGTTGAACGGGTGATTGCAGAATATGGCTTTGTGCGCAATCGCGCGGCCCGCGCTTTGCGCAAGGGCAAAACCGGGCTGGTAGACTTGATTCTCCCGCGCCTGGACGACGAGTACTTTCTGCCCATTTTAGAGGGTGTGGCCCAGGTATTACGCGATGCCGGGGTGCGCCTGGTACTGACCTCAACCAATTACCTGCCCGAAAATGAGAAGCAATGGATCGACACTATCACCGATCACTCAACCGATGGTATTCTGCTGGTCATTCCATCCGATGAAAGTATTGAGCACCTGGAGAGATCGGGCCTGCCCTTTGTACTCATCCATAACCCGGGAGGCCAGCAAAGCAACGTGCCATCAGTGAGAATTACCAGTTGGGAGGGAGGCTTCGTCGCAACCCAATACCTGATCGAACTTGGACATCGGCGGATTGCCTATATCGGCAAAACGGCCAAAGCCCGAGACGCGATTGAACGCATCGCCGGCTATCGTGCTGCGCTGGACGAGGCCCATATTCCGCTCGATCCTCAGTTGGAGTGCGAGGGCGACTTTAGCAAAGACGCCGGCTACCAGGCGGTCCAAAGCTTGTTGAGCCTGCCAGAACCACCCACGGCCATCTTCGCTGGCAATGATCTCCAGGCCGCAGGTGTCTATCGAGCGCTCCATGAACGGGGCATCAGCGTACCCGACGATATGAGCGTGATCGGCTTTGATAATCTCCCCTATACCGAGATCATGAACCCTCCTCTGACCACCGTACATGCGCCACGCCTGGAGTTGGGACGTACAGCGGCGACGATGCTGCTGCGCCGCATCAACGGGGAACCGTTGGAAATGACGCGCGTGGTGCTGCCGACGGAATTTATCGAACGCCAGTCCTGCAAACCGCTCGCGCGCTAACAACATGCGCAGAGACGGCCATCTATAATGCCAACACGTTTTTCGAAAAATATCGAAAACGTGTTGGCATTTTCATTGGATAAATAGATCTACCCGGCACCGATTGATGGCAAATGATAGATCTCCATCCTTACTAGAGCCGGGATAGGGCGTTACCTTGCATGCGCCCCGGTTCCCTCGTGAATGGTGGCTCCCGGGGCGGTTGTAAGGACACGCCCCTACCCCGTTCCCCCTTATGGGTGAAGTGCCCAATCTCTTTCGTGTAGAGAGGAAATTGCCTGAATATTCATGATCCACTTGACAATTTGCGATAAATTGACTATATTCATAGCATGAATTCCAATATTTATTTCGTAAAATGTCGGAGAAGATCAGGTTGCACTGTCGCGCTGTTCTGGTCCAGATGATCCCTCGTAGATGCATAGACGCTATTTGGCACGAGGCAAGGAGTGTCACGCCTTCAGGGCAGGAAGGATTCTTTATGGACCCCAGCTTTTTGCAATTCTGCACCTCTGACCCACTGTTCTCTTTTCCTTCTCGCAGAACGAACGGGGAACGCCGCTAACCACGAAGATCCTGGTTTTCCGCCCTTTCATCTTGCCATCTGTTATATACATACAATCTGACGAATGGACGTCCTATGCAGATACGAGAGAGGGCTATTATTTAAAAGCCACAAAGGAGATGTCATGGACGCATATCCTCCCGGCGCTCTGACGCGCCGGAAATCTACGCCACGCAAAACAGTTCAACGGCTGGTCGGGATGATCATGCTCCTCTGCTGCATGAGTGGACTTCTCGCAGCCTACCCACTCTTCACCCATACTATCGCCTACGCTGATGGGAGCGTACAAATCAACGCCGGGGGTGCGGCGGTTTCGCCTTTCGTCGCCGACGCGGACTTCAGCGGTGGCGCAACGGCGGGCACCAGCAACACCATTGATACTAGTAGGGTGAGTGATCCGGCTCCCCAGGCGGTCTACCAGACCAACCGCTACGGCAATTTTACCTATACTGTCCCCGATCTGACAGCCAGCGCGGCGTACACCGTGAACCTGCATTTCGCTGAAACCTACTGGACGGCGGCGGGTCAGCGTATCTTCAATGTCAGCATCAACGGCACGCAAGTGCTGAGCAACTTCGATATTCTGGCTACAGCGGGCGGAGCTGATAAAGCGCTGGTCGAGCAGTTTTCCGCCACCGCCGACAGCAGCGGCACGATCACCATCCAGTTCACTGACGTGGTCGATCAGGCTCAGGTCAACGGCATTGAGATCATCCCTACCAGCTCAACTAGCACACCAACCCCTACACCGACCGGAACATCTAGCAGTTGGACCCCGGTCTGGAGTGACGATTTCAGTGGTGCGGCTGGCAGTGCCCCGTCATCGACTAACTGGATCGAGGACACCGGAACGGGCTACGCGGGAGGTGCGGCGAACTGGGGGACCGGTGAGGTCGAGACGATGAGCGACTCGACTAGCAATGTCTATCTCGATGGCAACAATCACCTCGATATCACGGCCATCAACGACAGCGGCTCGTGGACATCAGGCCGTATCGAGACCCAGCGCAGCGACTTCGCGGCCCCGGCTGGCGGCATGCTGGAAATCACAGCATCGATCCAGCAGCCCGATCCGACCAATGGCCTGGGCTACTGGCCAGCCTTCAGTGCCATGGGTGCGAACTACCGCAGCGACCTCTCAAGCTGGCCCGCAGTTGGTCAGGCAGATATTATGGAGGATGTCAATGCACGCAATGAAGAGGCCGCAACACTGCACTGTGGCACTGCCCCGAACGGTCCCTGCAACGAGTACACCGGTCTCAGCAGCGGACTGGCTACCTGTTCCGGCTGCCAGACCGGCTACCACACCTACACGGAGATTATCGACCGCACCCTCTCGGATGAGCAGAATTCGCTGGTATCTGGATGGTCAGCAGATCTGGATTGTGAAAGAGAGTCAGGTTGGCGTCAGCGCGTGGCAGGCCGCCGTCGATCACGGCTTCTTCCTTATCTTCGACCTGGCTATCGGAGGATCATTCCCTAACGCCGTCTGTAACTGCACTTCACCCAGCACGGCTACTTCATCTGGTGGCACGCTGAGCATCGCTTCGCTCGCCGTCAACGAGACAACCGGCACGCCGCCAACTCCTCTGACGACGCCTACAACGCCTACAACGGCCAGCGTGGTTTCAGTAAACGGCACACAGGGCAACTGGCAACTGCTCGTTAACGGATCGCCTTACCAGGTAAAAGGCGTCACCTTCGGACCACCGAGCGCCGCTTCGCTCGCGTACATGCCCGAATTGCAGGCCATGGGGGTCAATACGATACGCACCTGGGGCACCGACTCGACCACACAGCCATTGCTCAACGCGGCCTCGGCCTACGGCATCAAGGTGATTAACGGCTTCTGGCTCAACCAGAACGCTGACTACCTCAACGATACAGACTATAAGACATCCACGCTGGCCACCATTGAGAGCGTGGTGAACACCTATAAAGACAATCCCGGCGTGCTGATGTGGGATGTTGGCAATGAGGTCATCCTTACGCTGCAGAACTACTACTCAGGCACTCAGCTTGAGGAGGAGCGCAACGCCTACGCTCAATACGTCGAGCAGATCGTCGAGGCTATCCACTCCATCGACCCCAATCATCCCGTTACCTCGACCGACGCCTGGACCGGTGCCTGGCCGTACTACCAGACAAACACGCCGGATCTCGACCTGTACGCGGTCAACTCCTACGGGAGCGCCTGTAACATCAAGCAGGACTGGATCGATGGCGGCTATACAAAACCCTACATCGTTACCGAGAGCGGACCAGCCGGCGAGTGGGAGGTGCCGAACGACGCCAACGGTGTACCAACTCAGGAGACCGATGTAGAGAACAGCCAGGGCTATGCCACGGCCTGGAACTGCATCACCAGCCATACTGGCGTCGCACTCGGTGCCACGCTCTTCAACTATGGCATCGAGAACGACTTTGGTGGTGTCTGGTTCAATCTGCTCACCGGCCATTGGCGGCGACTCTCCGACTTTACGGTCGCCCAGCTCTACGGCGGACAGATCTCGACCGACACGCCGCCCGTGATCTCCAGCATGTCGCTGGACCAGACGAGCGTGGCCACGAATGGTCAGCTCACCGTCAATGTCAATGTGAGCGATCCAGATGGCGACCCACTACGCTACAACCTGATGCTGAGTAGCAAGTACATTGACGGCGGTACTGGATTGCAGTACGCCACGTTCACCCAGACGGGTGCGAGTACGTTCTCGGTCACACCGCCAAATGAACTGGGCGTCTGGAAGGTGTATGTCTATGTCTATGATGGGCAGGACAATGTAGGCATCCAAACGCTATCCTTCAAGGTCGTGCCACCGACGGTGAATGGCACGAATGTCGCGCTCGGCCAACCAACGACGGCCTCTTCCTACCAGACAACCGGCACAGGCGCGCCTTATCCACCCTCGAATGCGACCGACGGCGACCTGACGACGCGCTGGGCCAGTGACTGGAGCGATCCACAGTGGATCGAGGTCGATCTCGGCCAGGTAACAACGATCAGTCACATCCAACTGATCTGGGAGGTTGCCTACGGCAAGTCCTACCAGATCCAGGTCTCCAACGACGACTCAACCTGGACAACGATCTACTCGACGACGTCCGGTAGCGGCGGAGTTGATGACTTCGACGTCAGCGGTTCGGGCAGGTACGTGCGTATGTATGGCACGCAGCGTGGTACCTCCTATGGGTACTCGCTGTGGGAGTTCGGCATCTATACCTCGTCCTGAGCTAGCAGCAAAGCGTACGTGTCCTTGAGGAGGAAATGAGGCTTCTGGGAATGTGGTCCTGTTGATGGGCTTTCATCACCAAAAGAGCGGAAGAGTCCTCATCAGGAATTGATGGCATTAGAAGAGCGCGATGCCGAACTCTTTAATCTCCAGGCAGAGGCATAGCGCTAAAGGGTGCGCGCTCCAAACACGATCTGAGTAGTTACCCGACCAGGTACGACCTGCATAGTTTTCTGACAAAGCCATATTGTAAAGTAAGTTTACAATATGGCTTTTTTATGGTACTGTTTATATGGATATTCTTTTTACTCCTCCCTTTTATCCAGATTTTGTGTATCTTTTGTCCTACTTCAGGCAAGTTGATGCAAACATTGTTGACAAATGAGTGGAAATGCAAGGAGGTGATAGACCAAAAAAGCGCAGTGGCTGGACTAGGTTGTCCAATGGTGGACCAACATTTTTTTGCAGAGAACGGTGGGTACGCCCTCACCATTCAAAGGAGTGAAAACATATGAAAAGCACGCAATGGATGCTCTTGAGGAAAAGCTTGATCTTTTTCTTTATTTTTCTGGTTGTGACCTCTTTTTGGGGTTTCACTACCAGCCTGCACACCTCTCGCGCGTACGCCAGTACGCTGCATGTGGCGGAGAACAATGGTGCAGCACCGACGCCCTTTATGGGATGGAGTTCCTGGGATTTTATCGGGGCGAACCCTACCCAGGCCAATATCGAAGCCCAGGCTCAGGTTGAGGCCAGCAAATTGAAAGCCTACGGATATAATTATGTGCTGCTTGACGATTACTGGTACCTAAATCCATCGACAAATGTTGATGCAAATGGCTACTGGGTCCCTGATAGCAGTAAATTTCCCAATGGTCTTTCCGGCCTGGCCAGCTATATTCACGGCCTGGGCTTGAAAATGGGTTTTTATTTAACTCCAGGTATTCCAGTGGCGGCGGTAAATCAGAATACCCCTATTGTAGGTACCAGCTATCACGCGCGCGATATCGCCAATACCAGTCAATACGAAACGAACTACAACTATGGGGACCAGGTGATGTATGCCATCAACTATAACGCACCGGGTGCGCAGGCGTACATTAATGGTTGGGCCGACGAGCTGGCGTCCTGGGGCGCTGATTTCCTCAAGATTGACGGCGTCGGTGACGGCGATGTCGGTGATATTCAAGCCTGGTCGCAGGCCCTGCAGCAGAGCGGACGTTCGATTGTCTTTGACCTCTCCAATTCATTAGATGTGAACAATGGGAGCACCTGGCAGCAATATTCCAATGCCTGGCGTATTGATGGCGATGTGGAATGCTATTGTTCCACCCAGGTGACCTGGAATAGCATGGTTGGACGTTTCCACGATGCCGCTGGCTGGACACAATACGCTGGACCCAACGCGTGGAACGACCTGGATGCGCTGCAAATCTCCGATGGCAGCAGCATTGATGGTATCACCAACGACGAGCGCCAGACCTATATGACCCTGTGGTCCATCGAGGCGGCTCCCCTCTACGCCGGAGATGATCTCACAAGAATGGACAGCTATGGCCTCTCGTTGCTAACGAATACGCAAGTAATCGCGGTAGACCAGGCCGGGCACGCGGCCCACCCGGTCTCGCTGGGAACCAATCAGCAGGTCTGGTTCTCCAACAATGGAGATGGCACCTATACCGTTGCGCTCTTTAATCTGGGTAGCAGTAGCGCCAATGTCACCGCGAACTGGAGCGATCTGGGTTTCAGTGGCACAGCCGATGTGCGCGACCTCTGGAGCAACACCGACCTGGGCAACTTTACTGGCAGCATCAGCGAGACCCTCAACACTCATGCCTCGCGCCTCTTTAAAGTTACACCGAGTGGTCCAACCAGCAAGTCCTACGAAGCTGAAGCGTCAGGCAATACCCTGGCGGGAGGAGCAGCAATTGCCGGTTGCTCAGGCTGTTCTGGCGGTGAGAAAGTTGGCGTTGTCGGCAACGGCGGCACCCTGCAATTCAATAACGTCAATGTCTCAACTGCGGGAACGTATATCCTGACCGTCGTTTATGCTGATGGAGACACCGGCAGAACTGCCCAGATGAGCGTCAATGGCGGCACCGCGATGACCCTCAACTTCTCAGGAACCAATGATGGCGACTGGAACAGCGTGCAGCGTGTTTCCGTGCCTGTCATCTTGAACGCAGGCAACAATACCGTTCTCTTCTCAAATTCCTCCGGCTGGGCTCCCGACTTTGACCGGATTACTATCAGTGGTTCGGGCTACATTGGTGCCGTCAACCTCAATAGCGGGCAGAGCCTGGATGTCTACCAGGACTCTACAGCGAATGGCGCGGGCCTTGTGCAGTATCCGGCCAATGCCCAGACGGATCAGGAGTGGTACCTGGAGAGTGCGGGCAGTGGCTATCTCAAGGTAGTCAATCGCAATAGCGGCAAGTTGATCAACATTCCAGGGGGCACTACCACGCAGGGTACCCAGTTGATCCAGTATCAGGATGACAACGGCACTAATTCACAGTGGTCTCTGACCTCGATCAGTGGAGGGTATTACGATATTGTGAGCCGCTCCGATAGCCAGGATGTAGATGTCCAGGGCAATTCCCTGGCACCCAGCGCTCCTGTCATCCAATGGCCCAACAATAGCGGAGCCAACCAGCAGTGGATTTTTGTCGCGTTTTAACCAACCCATCTGCTCATCTGGCTGGCAATGACATTGTGGCAGGTAGCCTGTTCCCTTTGCATTGCCAAGAGCTTGCCTCTCTTCATCTCGCGTGGAGAGGGGCAGCTTGCCTCATTTCCTCCAACAAGAGCATGTGTCAGCAGGCGCATAACTTGATTGTTACGCAACTTTTGGCTCATAAAATCGCCAGCTATCAGAACGTTTTTCGCCTTTCGAAGAGTCGAGCATACACATAGAGGAGGGAAAGTGCTTTTTTCTCTCCTCTACTGATGAGAACAGCACTTGTTTATCTAACACCCTGTTTGTGTGATAGATTATTACTATCTCATGTTTATGCATCTCTAGTAACCCCGACAGGAGAAGAATAATGCCCCAGATCGCTATCGTCGGAGCGGGAATCGCGGGACTCAATGCGGCTCTGACCTTGCAGGACGCCGGTCTCTCGTGCAGCATCTACGAAGCATCCAACCGCGTCGGCGGTCGCATGCACTCCGATACCACAACCTGGGCTGATGGTATGGTCAGCGAGTGGTGTGGTGAATTCATCGACGGCAACCATGAGACCATCCACCAGCTGACCAAACGCTTCGAGCTCAAGACAGTCGATCTGATGCAAGGAAAAGCTGGCCTGCCACAAAGCGTCATGTATTTCTACAACCGTTATTACAGCCTGGAAGAGCGGTCCAGGGACTTCCAGGCACTTATACCACTCTTCCAGCAGCAGGTGCAGGAGGCCGGTTTCCCCACAACGCACACTCGCTTTACCGAGACTGGCTTCAAGTTTGACCATCTGAGCGCGTACGATTGGATTGAGCAGTATGTTGAAGGTGGACACAATGCGCCCGTGGGGCATTTGCTGAATGTCATCTGTACGAGTTTCTACGGTCTGGATACAAACGAGCAAAGTTCTCTCAACCTGATCTACATGCTGGGATTGCAAGATCCAGGAGAGAGTTCAACCACCTCCAAACAGGTACAAGAAGAAAGATGCAAAATCGTGGGCGGGAACCAGCAACTACCGCTGGCTATTGCCGGCAGTTTGCCGCAAGGGAGTATCCACCTGGATCATCAACTGATAGCACTCGAACGTCACAGCGATACCTCGCTTACCTTGACATTTGCCACGGCTGATGGCTCCCGGGATGTGCATTGCGACCATGCAATCCTCACGCTGCCGTTTAGTACCTTACGCCACGTCGATTACTCACGAGCCGGATTTGATCCCCTGAAGCAAGTTGCCATCGAAGAACTGGGCTATGGCACAAACTCCAAGCTCCTCTTGCAGTTCGACCGTCCTTACTGGAACGAGGATGGCTCCTGGCCCCACCCTTACAGCGGCTTTATTAGCACGGACCTGGACGTGCAGACATTCTGGGACACGTCCATTGGTCAAACAGGCTCAAGTGGTTTGCTCGTCAATTATACAAGTGGGCGCAGAGGAGCCGCTTATGCGCCCTCGGCGGCCTATTCCACTGCCGAGGATTCCACGAATATCCAGAGCTACGCCCAGAACTGCCTGCTGCAATTGGAACAGGTCTTCCCCGGTATCAGCGCCCACTACACTGGCAGGGCCGCGTTGAGCTATCCCACTGGAGATCCCTATCTTCTGGGCAGTTACTCCTGCTGGCGCGTTGGGCAGTACACCCACTTCGGTGGCTACGAGGGCGTGCGCCAGGGACCCGTTCACTTCGCGGGTGAACATTGCTCGGTCGAGTTCCAGGGCTTTATGGAAGGCGCAGCTAGAGAGGGTGCGAGGGCAGCGCGTGAGATTTTGCAGGATTTTGGTCATTAAGCAGAGTTCTGATCGCTATACCTATTGATGAGGTTAGCCATCTGGATGTCTGACAACGTGCATCTGTTGGTTGCTAAACCAATCATAAAGATTCCGTATTTCCATACCATTCTCTTCATGATCGGAAGCATGAATTCTTAAAGGGGTGCGACCAGAATAAATGCCAAATGCTCCCGGGCTCATCAATTTGGTGTACATGCGATTGAACAGTGCAGCTATCCTTACAGGCTCCTTCACTACAGGCTCCTTAACATCACCAGAGACCGATTGATTGAGCAATCCACCAGAATTAATGACAATGTCTACTCCCTCTTGTGGTAAGCCGATATCACGTTTCATCTGCTCGGCATCAAAATAATAGGTACCGTCTGACGCTTCGACGCGATAGTCAAACATATTCTTCTGGGTAGCGGTAGCCGTTATACGAGGTCCATACTCAGACTCAGAATTTAACGCGCGAAAACGCTCATTCGCTGTACGGACATCCTCCAGACCTTTCTCAACCAGCTTGTACGTGATTTCTAGCTTCGGAAAGCGCGCCCGAGCATCCTTGATGATACGTTCGCCCAGATCACCATTGCCACCAGCGATATCCAGAATCGTCACTTTGGTCTTGCGACTCTTTTCAAGATGTTCAATTGCACTCATGGTGTAATGAGCAATTGCGGGATGGATACTATCATAATAGTGCTTGCGAATTTTCGCTGAAAGACGCCAGTTCTGATCCTGGCTTTGCCAGTAGCTGTCTGATTTCGTCTCTTTCTCCGTTGTAGTGACTTTTTTCTCAAACTCTGCTCCTGATAAAAAAGGCCACACCTGTTTGAAAGTTTGAAAGCCAATATCCTGCTGCTCCTCGGCTACCACTGGTGTGTAATATGTTTTGTCCTTTGTCGTGAATTTTGAAGTAGTATATGGAGGATTGCCTTTTACACTATTATACTGCATTACTTCAAGAGATTCTAAAGGCTTTTCTTGATATGACAGTTGAAATGGAGAGAGATCGAGGACAAATCGTGTCTGAGGAAAGTCCTCTAGCGCTGCCTTCCACGCCTCAGGAGGCTCTTCCTGCCAGTTTGCCTCACGCCATACCTTCTCGATTGCTGCACGTCTATCACCAGACCATACTTCCTGTGGAGAGGCATGGCCAGCATCAATGCCCTTGATCTTTTTTTCCCTGGAATCATCTCTGCCCTTTGTGCCTGAAAAGATAATACTGTCTGGATCTTTTAAAATCTTCTCTTGCTTCTCATCCTGCATCTTGATTATTGCGCGGACAAATTTTGCATGAACCTCGGTTCTGTCGAGATGTGGAGGAGTCTTATCTAATACAAAAAGACGGTCCATATAATCCTGAGCATACTGAAAGGCGCGGGCAGTTTGTACTCGCGCACGGTAAAGAGCACTATCGGGAAAAGAAGAATGGTATTCAGGAATATCACGTTGCAGCATATCCATAAATTCACGTTTGACTGCAGGAAGTTTCATGATCTGATCCATCACTTCTAAAGTAAGATTTTCCTCATATAAGCGTAGAACATATCCACTACGGAAAGCTTCTGATATTTCCGGTTTAAGCTGGTTTATAGCTTGCTCACTGGACTCATCCCACCGTTCCCTCGAAACATCTCTTCTGTGTCCCACCGTTGAATCTGTAGGACGTGGAGAGGACGAGCTATCATCAGGTCGTAAGAAGCTGCTTCTAGTGAAGCTATCAGTGAGGGAAGCAAATGAATCTTCCCTTTCTCCAGCGGCAGATTTTGAACGTTCTTCAGGAAGTAGACTGTGCGTCACGTCGTCGGAAGATCCAGAAGACGGAGGTATATACGTACGCTTGCGTCGGAGTATATCCTCCCCAGAGTCATCATGAGATTGCGAAGGGTCTGCGAGATTTTCCCCCTCATTAGGGGGTGGCGAAAGATCTTTATACGTACGTTTCAATGCACTACCTTCTTATCGTCAAATACAGCTACTTTATCTATTATTGCTTTACAAGTGCTTATCCTAACTGATTCTCTAGAAATTCTCGGGACTTTTCTGCACAGACCGCTGGACTTCCTCTCAACGCCTGGTTTGATGCACCTGCCAGCATTTTTCTTTGCATGGGAACACTCCTTATATCTTGATTTCATGCTATAGTTCTGTCCGGCAAGTAGAGCATAGGTATAGTATAAGCACTTTCCGCATAGAAGACTATATTTGCTGCGACAAATTGGGGCTAGCAATTTGTACTTTTGCACAATGAATGAGCGTGCGCAATGACGGCATCAAGATGATCGGGAAGCCCCGACGCGAACTGCCCTGGTGTGGCGTCAAGATGAAGGTTGCTGAGTGGCATGAAAACGGAGCCAGGTGAACGCGGCCTGCAACAACCGGATGATCGCTACCTGGATGAGCGTTTCACTGATTTGCTCTTTTCACTCGTAATATTTACTCAAACAACAATTGCATTTGAGCAAATATTACGATCTTTCTACTATACATCGATGTGGCTGAACGCTGAATCCACGAACTCCTGGGGGACGCTCCACCACCTCCAGATCCCAACTGCCCTGTTTATTAAGGAACTGCGGGCAACACAGAACATGTCCATCATGCATGCGCGCTGGCGTCTGGCAAACTTCCTCTATGCCAGAATCGCCAGATCCTCGTGTAACATTTCTAGTTGACGCCAGATATATCCATCCGGCGGGCGCGTCTGAAAAGCCCGTGTCAGGGCGCGGACGTTAATCAAAACACTGGTGAAACGCAGGCGTTGCTCGTACCCCGCTGGCAAAGGAGTGATCTCTGCGTACCCACGTTCAAGCGCCGGAAAAAGGCGGTAAGGAGGCAATGCCCCATCGCGTATACGAAAATGAGCGAGATCATAGCAAGGACCAGTGCCACGGACTTCTCCAAAGTCGATAATACCAGTGTAGCGCCCATCGTGCTGGAAGATATGCGTTGTATCAAAGTCGCCATGAGCCAGGTACCCTTGTTCGCTATCCAGCAAAAAGTCATAGCGAGCCAGGACGCGTTCTAGCAGCACGCATTCTTGTGCCTTAAGGACATGCGCTCTTAAATAGGCCAGATCAGCCTGCCGAGAGGCCAGAGCAAAGGCACGACACGTGGGCCACTGCGCGCGGAGACGTTGTGGATGTGCATGATCCGCTGCTATCCACCCGAAACCTTCAACGGTCAGACTGTTGATACGCGCCAGGTCCCGTCCCGCTTCCTGCACGATCCTGGCGTGTTCCTCGCACGTGAGAGAAGATTTGCTCAACGCCAGTCCCTTGATTTCGGCTTCAATCATGACGGATCGCCCAAGTATATCGTTATAGTCCTCGAAGTAAATCACTTCTGGCACCTTCACGTGGTTTTGCCGCAGCCTGCTGAGTGCCACAAGTTCAGAGGCCAGGCTCGCCTCTTTTTCTGGCAAAATGCGCAGGTAATAGCTCTGACCCTGAGAGGTAATATGATAGACATAGGTAGAGATCCCTGACAGAACTCGTTCTACATGCATATGTCTTGCTGGGAAGAGGTGGTTGACTACCGCTTCAACACGTTGTACGGTTACAGGCTGTAATTGGGTCGACTGACTCATCAAGCTCATTCCTCACTTTTCTAGAGAGATGCCGGAAGGATAAGCGAGAGGGCATCTACCTTCCCGCTCATCCTTCATTCGTCGTGACAACTCCACAAATAATCTCATCATTGAGCGAAAGAGGAAGTTCTCGTTTTCGAGACCTCAATCTTCCATAGGTCTTCTACACTCCATTGTAACATCTCTCCACAGCCTTCAGCCGTGGGACTGCTCATTCTTCTTGCAGCACAAGCATGTCGTCAGGCTTGAGAGGCATATGATCAATAGAGATACCGAAAGGCGCAAGCGCATCTTCAATAGCAGACGCCATGACAGCGGGAACCGGGATGCAGCCCGCTTCGCCAGCCCCCTTAACGCCCAGCGGATTAATCGGCGAGGGAGTCTCGATATGATCGATATCCACGTGCGGTACTTCGCTGGCATAGGGTATGAGGAAGTCCATGTAGCTGGCATCGAGTAACTGTCCATTTTCATCGTAGTCCAGATGTTCATAGCATGAGCCACCAATGCCCTGAGCGACGCCACCCAAAATTTGCCCCTCTACAACGGCTGGATTCACCAGTTTGCCGCAATCATGGAGCACCGCATATTTATGGATCTTGACGATGCCTGTGTGGATATCGACTTCGACAATGGCGGCATGTACGCCGCTGGCAAAGGTGGCGTGCAGTGGACTGAAGTAACGTGTGGCCTCCAATCCGGGTTCCTCACCGACTGGCAGCACGGGTCCACTGCGTGTTGGCAACGTTGCAGGCAAATCAGCGGCGCTGGCACCGTAGGCGTAGCGAATAGGATTGGAGATAATCGAGAGCGCCTCCAACGAGAGAGAACGTGCGGGCATGCCTTTCACACGGGCACGGCCATCCACCAGTTCCAGATCTTGTGGGGCGACTTCCAATGCATACGAGGCGACGTGTAGCGCTTTCTCTTTCACTGCTCTGGCAGCCAGACCGATAGCATTGCCCGCGACCACCAGCGCACGACTGGCATACGTACCGGTTCCCCAATGGAAGCGGCCAGTATCGCCGGTTGTGACGTGCACTTTTTCGATAGGAACAGATAGTTCCTCGGCGACGATCTGCGCGAAGGTCGTCTGGTGACTCTGTCCCTGTGTCGTCACGCCTGTAGCAACATGGATCTCGCCGCGATTGTCAATGGAGATATGTGCACCTTCATAAGGTCCAATGCCTGTTCCCTCTACATAACAGCCGATGCCAATGCCCAGGTAGCGTCCATCGGCTCGCGCCTGACGTTGCTGTTCGGCAAACTGTTCGTAACCGATCATCTCAAGGGCGCGCTCCAGGCCAGCGGGATAGTTGCCACTATCGTAGCGCGTCGGCAATCCATCCTGGAAGGTCAAACCGACATCGTAGGGAAACTCTGCGGGTTGAATAAAATTGCGGCGACGCAGTTCTGCGCGATCAATGTCCAGTTGATCGGCGGCATAATCCAGCATACGCTCGATGGCAAAGACAGCATGTGGCCGTCCCGCACCCCGATAAGGGCTGACCGGTGTACGATTGGTATAGACGACCGTGGCATCAGAGTAATAGGCGGGCAGTTTGTAGGGACCAGGCAACTGGCACGAGGTGATGAGAGGAACGACGATGCCGTAAGGGCAATACGCGCCACTATCGTGCACGAACACGTCACGTAAACCCAGTATATGCCCATAAGCATCCATAGCTACTATGATGTCATGAATCTGGCCGCGCTCATGGTTGGAGCAGACCATGTGCTCTAAGCGATCTTCAATCCATTTCACCGGTCGCCCCAGACGCATCGCCGCCAGCGGCACAAGCACCTCTTCCGGGTAAAAGAGCATAATTTTGACGCCAAAGCCGCCGCCAACATCTGGGGGCGTGACTCTCACCCTGTCAGCAGGCAGGCCAAACAGCATCGCCAACCCATTGCGGATAGAGATTGGCCCCTGCGTGCTGTCCCAGACGTTCAACATCTGCTCAAAGGCATCAAAGCGAGCCACGACCCCACGCGTCTCCATTGGCTGGCTGGCACTGCGCTCAAGTTGCACGTGACGCTGAAAGATACGCGTGGCACGGGCAAAGGCGGCGTCGATATCACCAACCTGCTGGACAAGATGCGCGGCAATATTATTGGGCGCGTAGATGTGTGGCGCATGCGGGTCCAGCGCGTCTAGCAGATTGAGTGGACTGACAACCGGCAACGGCTCGTAGTCAACATCAATCAGGGCCAGCGCGTCTTCTGCAATATAGCGGTCGCTAGCGATAACAATGGCTACGGCTTCTCCTACGTAGCGTACGACATCTTTGGCCAGGGCATATTGTGTATGCGGATGCGTCAGGGCCGGATGAGGAATGAGCAATGGCAACGGTCCAGAGACACTACCAAGATCGGCATAGATCCAAACGGCGACGACGCCGGGCAGTTGCGCGGCCTGGCTGGTATCAATGGAGCGGATCATGGCGTGAGCATGCGGACTGCGCAGGATGGCCGCGTGGAGCATATCAGGCAGATGGATGTCGTCAACATAGGTAGCAGTGCCGGTGAGAAAACGCTGATCCTCCTGACGGCTAATAGCAACGCCAAAAATACGTGTGGTCATACGCGCTTCTCCTCCTCTGCTACAGGCATAGCTCGTGTATGCACTGAACACGGTTTTTGCAGCAGATGGCGCACAGCCGTGACAATACCCTGATAGCCGGTACAGCGACAGAGATTGCCCGCCAGTGCGGCGCGGATCTCCTCGTCGCTCATGTTGGGGTCAGGACTATCCTGTAAGAGAGCATAGATGGACAGCAGAAAACCTGGCGTGCAAAAGCCACATTGCAGCCCATGATAAGCGTGCAGCGCCTGTTGTATTGGATGTAGCGTCCCATCAGCCTGCGCCAGTCCCTCCACGGTGAGCAGTTCACCGCCATCAGCCTGGACAGCAAGCATCAAACAAGAGCGGATGGGTGTACCATTGAATATAATCGTGCAAGCGCCGCATACGCCGTGTTCGCAGCCGACATGTGTTCCCGTCAAGTTGAGCGTATGGCGTAAGCAGTCGCTCAATAACCAGCGCGTCTCAACCAGGGCAGTACGAGGAGTGCCATTGACGCACACAGTGATCTTACGTTGTGCTGGTGGCGGCAGGCCGCTATCATCCATCTTGTCCTCCCTGCAACACAGAGTGAGCGGCGGTTTGTAGTGCGCGTTTCACCAGGATATTGGCAACAGAGCGGCGGTACTCCCAGGAGGCATGCAGGTCCGCGATAGGATCAAGACTGGAAGCTGCCTGCTCAGCCGCAGCCGTAAAGATTTTATCGTCTGGTTGTGCGCCTATGAGCAACATCCTGGCTTCCAGAGCATCGACAGGAGTAGCGGCAACCCCCAGCAGGGTCAGGTGAGCAGCGGCAATGCTATGATCCTCATGGAGCGTCAATTGGGCCGCAACGCCAACCAGGGCAAAATCGCCGTGTCGCCTGCTAACTTCAACAAACGCCACGCCTGTGTGTGGTAATACTATAGGAAAACGGGCTTCGACCACTAACTCATCGTTGGCAAGCAAGGTTTGCAATTGATCAACAAAAAACTCTGCCGCTGGCACTGTACGACAACTGTTGTGTGATTCTACACGTACCGAACCACCGAGCGCCATGAGGACGGCAGGAAGTTCCGCCGCCGGGTCGGCATGCGCCAATGAACCGCCAAGCGTACCGCGCGAGCGAATAGGAGGATGACCCACATATGGTACGGCGGCGGCCAGCAGTGGACAATGTTTACGCACCAACTCCGCGTGCTCGATAGTACGCTGACGGGTCAACGCACCAATTGCTAGCGTCCCATCTACTTCACGGATGTAGGTGAGGTCAGCGATGCGATTGATATCGATCAGGTGTGCCGGCTGCGTCAGGCGCATGTTGAGCAGAGGGACCAGGCTTTGTCCCCCTGCCAGCACTTTGGCGTCCTCAGCATGGACTGCCAGTAGAGCCAGTGCTTCATCACGGGTCGCCGGATCATGATACGCAAAGCGCGGCGGTTTCATGACTTACTCCTCTCGGTCAGATGAGCCGAAGGCTAGAGGCGGTAGCCTCGTTTCTGACCGTCTAAGATAGTATCTCCTCAACATACGCTACGATACGGCAAAACGCCGCCTCACCACCCTTGAAACGCCAGGGATAACAGCCCGTCCAGACACGCTGGTCAAGCACCTGGTCGATCTCTCCACCTATATTCTCAGCATGAAAGACCAGATGGGGAAAGAGGTGATAATGCATGATCTGGAGATCCTGCGTGGGGAATACCTCTGAGAGCGATCTCCCCAGGACACGCTCAGCCTCAGCAGCCAGATCGGGACGAACGCTACGAATCACCGTGTTCATCGGATGATCCATCGAACCAGCATCGACAGCCAACCAGGAGATACCACGATCAAGTACCCAGTCGGCGAACTCGCGTGTCGGACCAGGATGCTTGATAAAATAGCGCGTTTCATCAGGTTGGCTCTCGCCTGACCAGTTGCTGGGATAATACTTGTGGTAGCCGGTATGTACAAATAAAATATCGCCGCGCTCGATACGAATACCCGTCTGGCGCTCCCAGGTCTCAAAATGCTGTGGCGTATAGATACCATAGTCGCCAATGTGCATTTTTTCGAGATCAACAATAACGGTAGGACCAAACAGCTTATTGAGAGGAATGCTGGCGATATCCTGTCCGTTTGTAATAAAATGCAGAGGCGCGTCGAGATGGGTGCCAACATGCAGGGTTGAAGCGATATGTTGACCACCAACTTTATCAAAGGCCACGCGTTTGATCCACTTGATAGTGGGACCTTCATATGTTGCGAAGCCAGGGGTATGCATATCCCAATCCTGGGAGAGATCGAGAATACGCATATTACGTAGATCCACAGGGTGTACCAATTGCTCTCTTCTCCTTCTCCTACAAAGGTTCCTATTATGAGTATCTACCTGTGTACAAGTGATATATCTACAGACAAGACTTGCCTCGTATGACATACTGAAAGGGATAAAACCTGAGAGGGGAAAAGACTTACATGTCGTCACGTATTGCTTCTGCTCCTCTATCCGCCCTTGCTGCGGCTCTGCGTTCTGATCAACTGGACCTGTTGACGTTGATCAACGCAGCATTAGAGCGTATCGAGATGCATGAGTCCTCTATCCGCGCCCTCGTTCCTGAGCCAGAACGTCGGACACGTCTTTTACGCGAGGCGGCTGCGTTGCAACAGCGCTTTCCTGATTCCGCCAACCGTCCGCCTCTGTACGGCATACTGCTGGGCGTCAAAGATCTGTTCCGCGTTGATGGATTTCCCACCCACGCAGGTTCGCAGTTGCCAGTAGAGGAATTCAGCGGACCTGAAGCACGTTGCGTTAAGAAACTACGCGACGCGGGAGCGCTGCTGCTCGGGAAGACGATCACCACGGAGTTTGCTTACTTTGAGCCTGGACCCACGCGCAACCCCCATCATCTAGCTCACACTCCTGGAGGATCAAGCAGCGGTTCTGCCGCCGCTGTAGCGGCTGGCTTCTGCCCGCTGGCGCTCGGCACGCAGGTAATTGGCTCGACCATGCGCCCCGCAGCATTTTGCGGCATTGTCGGCTACAAACCTGGCTATGGCCGTATCGCAACGGACGGCTTAATTCCATGTGCTCCTTCTCTGGACACTATTGGTTTCTTTACGCAAGATGTCGCCGGTATAGAAACCGTTGCCCCGCTTCTCTGCGACGATTGGCAACCAGCGACCTCACAGACACGCCTGCCTGTCCTCGGAGTACCAGATGGACCATACCTTGCAAAAGCTTCATCCGAGGGACTGGCGGCATTTGAACAACAGGTAGAGCGGCTAGAGAAGGCTGGCTATTTCGTGCGCCACGTAGAGATGATGCCTGATATCGATGACATTATCTATCGTCATGAGCGTATCCTCTGCGCTGAAATGGCTCATGTGCATGCAAAGTGGTTCAGCAGATACCGCTCGCTCTACCATCCGAGTACGGCAGCGCTTATCTTACAGGGAATGCAGGTGAGTTCCGCAGAGCTAGAGGCCGCGCGCGCCGGACGGGCGATGCTGCGCAGCCAACTACAAGCCACCATGGCGCAGCATGGTATCGATCTCTGGATCAGCCCGGCTGCTGCTGGACCTGCGCCCGAAGGCATCACTGGCACAGGCGACCCGGTGATGAATTTTCCCTGGACGTATGCTGGCTTGCCATCCATAGCGCTTCCCGCCGGTCAGGCTCAGAATGGACTACCTCTGGGATTGCAAGTTGTGGGCAGATATATGCATGATGAGCAGCTTGTGTCGTGGGCCGGACCGCTAGCCAGCGTATTCTCATCGCCTTAAAGGGTCAGCTATATGAGATTGTAAATCCCAACATTAACACGAACTTTCACTCTACCCACAATATTTAAGGATGCGGTGGAGTCACATTCCGTTAATGGCAAACGTATAACGTTTAGACAGAGAAGATTGACAGCGTTTTTTCGTTAAGGGGAATCACAATGAAGGTTTTGATGGTCCTTACCTCCCATGATCAGCTCGGCAACACTGGCAAGAAAACCGGCTTCTGGCTGGAAGAGTTTGCCGCACCCTATTATGTCCTGAAAGATGCTGGCGTCACCATAACACTTGCTTCACCAAAAGGCGGGCAGCCACCACTCGATCCGAAAAGCGACCTGCCCGAATACCAGACGGAAAAGACGAAACGCTTCCACGCCGATTCTGCGGCGGCAACGGAACTTGCCCATACCAGGAAGCTCGCGGATATATCGGCGCACGATTTCGATGCCGTTTTCTATCCCGGCGGTCATGGTCCGATGTGGGATATGCCAGACAACCCGCACTCCATCGCGCTCATTGAGGCCCTGGTGAAAGCCAAGAAACTGGTTGCAGCCGTCTGCCACGCACCCGTCGCATTCATAAATGTACATGATGCTACTGGTCAGCCCCTGGTCAGAGGCAAGCACGTGACAGGATTTACCAATGAGGAAGAAGAAGCTATGGGCCTGACCACAGTCGTACCATTTCTGCTAGAGGATAAGCTCAAGGAGAGAGGCGGCATCTATAGCAAAGCCAGACCTTTTGCACCTTATGTGCAGATTGATGGCAAACTGGTAACGGGTCAGAATCCAGCATCTTCGGGTCCCGCTGCGGAAGTGTTATTGCAGTTACTTCGTTCTGGTCGATCTGAAGCGACGGTGTAAAGGGAGAAACAATGGAAAACCAAGCAATTCGGACAGCCCTGGATCGACACTGGGCAGCCTCCGCGTCTGGTGACATTGCAGCGGAACACGAGATCTATCACGACGACGTCCTGGTCGAGTATCCTCAGTCGGGCGAACGAATCCGCGGTCGCCACAATATTGAGGCCCTTCGCGGACACCACCCGGCGAAGCTGGGCTTCACTATCCAGCGCATCCTTGGGAGCGGCGACCTATGGATCACCGAGTACGTGCTCAGCTATAACGAGCAACCAACTCAAACCGTCAGCATTATGGAGTTTCGCGATGGCAAGGTTGCCCATGAGACACAGTACTTTGCCGATCCGTTCGAGCCGCCTGCCTGGCGAGCTCAGTGGGTCGAGCACCAGGAGAAATAGTGCGGTAAAAAATGCGGCAAGCATGGCCCTGGTGGTAGTAAGCACCCCGTTTTCTCTTTCCGCGCGTCAGCTTCCTAAAGCACGCTCATTATTGTAAAATAGTGATAGCGACTCATGCCATTGATAATGGGGAGGCACACTTCTCGACCGCGAAAAGGGGAATGATAGCATGTCCAATGAGGTCTCACTTCAGCATCAGCTCGGCAGAGATATTATGCCGGTGAGCGATAGGAGCCAGGTGGTTTATGCGCTTGTGGAGGTAAACCCCTCGGAATTGGGGGCGCAGGTGCGTATGCCATTGAATGTTGCCCTGGTGTTGGATTGTTCTGGTTCTATGCACGGCAAGAAACTGCAAAGCGTTAAAGATGCGGTCAAAATGGTGATCGACCACCTGTCTCCGTCTGATACTATCTCCGTCGTAACGTTTAGTGGTCGAGCTCAAACGATCATTCCCTCACAGCCTGCCAACGATCCCCAGGGGATGAAGGTATCGGTCGAGAAGATCAAGTCCCGAGGAGGGACGAATATGGCGCGCGGGATGGAGCAGGGATTAGACGAGATAGACCGCTGGAAAAGTCCCGACATGATCAACCGCATGATCTTGCTGACAGATGGGCTGACCCCATGGAGCAACCAGTGCCGCCAGCTTGCCAGGAATGCACGCGAGGCCGGAGTGGTGATTTATCCGCTCGGCATTGGCGCGGACTGGGATGAGAAGCTCCTGAACGAAATAGGGCTGCTCAGCGGTGGCTCAGAGGCTGAGTTTGTCAGGTATCCCGACGATGCCATGGCCATCTTCCAACAGCAGTTACAGCGTGCGGTGGATGTGGTCGTGCGCAATGCGCTGCTGACGATCCAGCTTCCACAGGGTGTTTCCCCCCGGCGGGCGGTCAAAGTGCTGCCAACGATCAGCGACCTGGGAACGTCGGTGCTCTCTGATCGGCGCGTGGTGATTCCGCTGGGTGATCTGGAGAAGAGCCATCCCCCGTCTGTACTCATCGAGCTGGTTGTTGAGCCGCGCTCAGCCGGCCTTTTCCGTCTGGCCCAGGGCGAGTTGTCTTACGATGTTCCCACACTTGGACTGACAAATCAGCGTGTCCACGATAATATTATCGTTCCCTTCAGAAGTGATGCGATGCAGACCGCGCAGGTGAACGCAGAGGTGATGAACATGGTTGAAAAGGTCAACGCGTTCCGCCTGGTGAGCAAGGTGATGGATGAGTACCGGCAGACCGGCAAAACGACGACACGCCTGGCTCCGAATGTGACGCGCGTGCTCGACATGGAGACACAGGCAGCGCTTGAGCAGATCCAGCATGGTCAGCAGATTTCGCAGGAGCAGGTAAAGTCGATTGGCAGCAAGACACGCAAGCTGACGCAGCGCCTGGATAGCCTGTTCTGACACTCTGGACACGCTCATTTTTTAGCTCATTGCCCTTTGCCGTTCGGCTGCTCCTACCCCTCCAGCAGTTCGATCAGATTGCCTGCATTATCACGAATGAAGCCGCCCTGGACCACTTTGGGAAAATCTTGCGCCAGCCAGCGAAAACCCTTGAGTAGCGTGGCCCAGATACCACCCGGCATGAGCCGAATAATCACAATAAGCAAGATGCCTGTCAGCAGCGTGCTCAGATTCGCATAGCCCTGTAGCGCTTGCTGCAATGTAAAGATCACCACCGCTCCGATGAGTGGGCCAGTCGAGGTAGCGATGCCTCCAATCACCGTGATAATAATCATGGTGATCGCCCAGTTCATGTCAAAAGCAGCGCCCGGCGTGATACTGAGACTGTTCAGAGCAATCAACACACCTGCTATTCCGATGAAGAAGGCGCTAATCGCAAAGGCGGCGAGCTTCACCGGGAAGCTATTCACACCCAGTTCGGCAGCAGCCTCCTCATCATCGCGGATCGCCATCAGTCGCAGCCCGAACGAGCTGCGCACAAGCAACGCAATGCTCACGAGCGTCAGCACAAGCAGCGTCAAAGAGAGATAATAGAGTGTTGTATAACTAAGCGTCGCCGTTGGAGGGAGATTCAGGCCGCTGGTCTGTCCAGTGTAGGACCAGTTAATCATCCAGGTCAGCGCTGCCATCGTCAGGCCAAGCGAGCCAATCGAGAAGTATGCTTCGCGCAAACGCATCAACAGGAGCGCCGCTAGCGCAGCGAGGACGGATGCCAGGCAACCACTTAGCAGCAGTGTCAGGTAGAGCGGCAGACCGGTATGCAAGAGTAGAACAGAGGCAGTATAAGCGCCAGCACCGACAAAAAGCGAGTGTCCCAGAGAGAACTGCCCACCATAGCCTCCAACCAGGTTCCATGACTCCGCAAGCGTGATATAGTTGAACAACACGAACGCCAGCGTCAGATTATACGTACCCAGGTAGGATGGTCCAAGAAACGCGAGCAGCAGCACGACAGCCAGTAACCCCCATCTTGCCCAATGCCAGACGCGTTTCTGAGCAATCATCTTTTCAAGCCATGTCTGCTTTGCAGACTGCTCTGCCGTTTTGGGGGCTAGCGGTTCTAACTGGCGATTTGAAAGCATCACTTAACCACTCACTTTCTTGCCAAAGAAGCCCTGAGGACGGATGATCAAAATGAGCACCAGGAAACCAAACACGATCAGATCGCGGTATTGCGCTCCGATGATGCTCGCGCCCATCTCTTCGATGACCCCAACAACGATCCCTCCGAGCAATACACCCCAGAGCGATCCCATTCCACCAAGCACAACCACCGTGAAACTCCGCAGCAACCACTCCGAGCCTGACGTCGGAGCAAAGCCATACGATAGACCAATAATGGTTCCTCCCACCGCTGAAAGTGCGGCGGCCAAACCAAAGGTCACACCATAGATCAGAGGCACATCAATACCCACCGAGGCCGCCGCCGCCGGATCTTCAGCGGCTGCGCGCACAGCTTTGCCAAAGCGCAGCCGTGTGAGGAGCAGGTACATGGCAATAACCATGAGTACGGCTGCCACGAATGCAATGACGTAGACGGTGCGCACAGTGTCACCCAAAAGAGTAATGCCTGTCAGCGTATAGGGAGCATTAAGCGCCAGGGTGTTATTGCCAAAAATCAGCGCAAAGGCAGTTTGAGCGACCAGTGATAAGCCAAAGGTAGCGACAAGCAGCGTCTCCTGCCCTCTTTTCATTAAGGGATTTAAAATAATTCTTTGCACTACATAGCCTGCTACAAACATTACCGGCAATATAATCACCAGGGATAGCAAGAGATCAATATTTGTATGCGTGACAATGGCATAGGCCAGGTACGCAGCTCCGATGATGAACTCGCCCTGAGCAAGATTCACCATTTTCATAACGCCAAAAACCAGTGTCAGTCCCAGGGCAATACTGGCATACAGGCCGCCCAGGAAGAGGCCATCAATCAGGTGATAAAAAAACATACGCTCCAATCTCCATCTTTTTCGTTGGGTGCGTTTTCGCGAGTTGCACCCGCAAGCATGCACCCAACCTGGAAAGTGCCTAAGATAGTGTTTGGTTTCAGCTCGCTCCTGACGAAACGTGTGCGCGTCCCAAACACTATCTGAGACGCTACTATGCCAGTCCCGGTGTGGGAGCTTCGAGAGTAATACCTGTAACCTTCGGGTAAACCTGAACGGTATCGCCATTCTGCCACTGCGCCATAAGAGATGGAATAGTGTCAGCATGGTTCGCGCCAAATTTGATCGCACCCAGAGTATAGGTTTTGTCTGTCTGGCCAATAGCTGTATTTAGTTTCGTGGGATCAGTTGAGCCAGCGCGCGTGAGAGCATCCAGGAGCAGAGTGACCGCATTCCCAGCTACAAAGCCTGCTTGCTCCGCGCTGTTACTATATCCGGCCTTGACAGCTTCTGCCACGAGCGTGCTTGTTCCTGGATATCCCAATGAACTGGACCAGAAGATATTGGTGAGCGTGCCTTCGGCGACTGACACCCCCAGACCCTGCGGCCACGTGCTCACCGAGGCCCCTTTATCGATCTCAGCGGTGGTTGGGTGATAGTTCAGGGATTTCATTTGTTTCCACAGCGCCATCGCGTCAGGCGGGATCATCTGCCCGATCATCACCTGTGTATTGGCGGCCTTGGCAGCGGCAATCTGGCTGGAAAAGTTGGTAGTGCCGACGGCAAACGAGGCGTGATAGGCAATAGTATAGCCAAACAGCGGCGCGGATTGCTCCCAGAGCTTAGCCTCCACGATGCCATCTTGTTCGGTGTCGGTGAAGAGTGCCACACGCTTATTTGTCTTCGTGAGATTGGCAGTCTCGAAGCTTACTTTGCTCATATCGTTCTCGTCAATAAAGACATTCCACGAGTACTTCCAGCCCGTCGGACGGCCAGATAACCAGGCCTCAATGGGAGTAACCGTCGAGATAAAAGGACGCTGCAAGCGCTCAGCAACATCCGCGACCGCGATAGTCAGCGGAGGGGTAAATGGGCCGAGCAGGGCCACAGCATTGTCCTTGAGATAAAGGGTTGTCGCCTGGGTGGTAGCGGTGTTCGGATCTGAGGCGTTATCCAGGATCACGAGGTTGATTTTCGCCTTGCCTCCGTTGAACGCAATCCCGCCCGAGGCATTGGCGTCATTGACGGTGGCCTGGTACGCCTTCTGTAAGATCACACCGACCGATGCCAACGTTCCCGACAAGGGCAGTGTAGCACCAATAACAATGGTCTGGGTGCTCGCTGCTGATCGTGTCGCGCCAGATCTTTGTGGTCATCTCCTCCATAGGAGCAAACCAGGCTGTGCCCGCATTATTATATAGGATGTCAATGCTCCCGTAGGTATTCACCGCCAGGTCGATCAACTCCTTTACCTGCCCAGGATCAGTTAGATCACATGGTTGAAAGGAGATCATCTGACCACCCACGCCCTTGACTATCTCTACCGTCTCTTGCGCACCCTCTACCCTGAGGTCGCAACCGACAATCTTGCAGCCTTCTGCCGCGAAGAGGATCGCCGCAGCCCGTCCCTGGCCGCTCGCTGTTCCTGTAATAACTGCTATCTTATTTTCAAGTCGCCTGCTCATTGGCCCTCCAGTAGTTCTATAGAATAACTTCGCTTTATTATCCCCGTAAAAGGGACTGATGACCAGTCAGAAAAAGATCTCTTTGGCATCCCCCAGGACTGGGACTATTTTGTCCGGCAGTACTCAGGCAATCCCCTGGCGCTCAAATAGTCGCGGCGACGGTGCGAGACCTCTTTGGCGGCGATATTGCCGCATTTGTGCGCGAAAGTCCGATGACCCTGCATACCCTCCAGCAGCTGCTGGAGCACCAGTTTGCGCGGCTCACACCATTGGAGCAGGACGTCATGTACTGGTTAGCGATTGAGCGCGACCTGGTCTCCCTGGAGACATTGAGCGTAGATCTGCTTGAGGCCATGCCCAGGAGAGAGGTGCTGCAAGCTATCAAGTCACTGCGGCGGCGCTGTCTGGTCGAGCGCGGCGGGCAAGGAGCCGTCTTTACGCTCCAGCCCGAAGTCATGGAGTATGTTGGCGAGCGACTGGTAGCGTGGATATGCGAGGAGATCATCCATACCAGCCCGAGGCTGTTGTTGACGCACGCGTTGATGAAAGCGCAGAGCAACGACTATATTCGGCTAGGGGAAGAGGCGGAGGCGTATATGCAGAGCAAAAATGATAGTGTTCACATAAGAGGAGAACAGGCAAGTAACGCAGCTGAGCCACGCGATGAAGGATTATTACCACCTGGACAAAGCGACGTAGAGGCGGCGGCGGCGTTGTTAGAGCTACTGCGTCACCCCCAAGCACCAGAGCAGAGTATGGAGAAGTCAGGTGATTCTGCATCAAGCCAGTTCGTATAATAGAGTAGCCGTGAACTGTATCGGGCACGAGGACCAGGTTTTCTGTCCATCGTGCCCTTGCTTTCATAGCGTCGGGCCGACCCAGATCGTCTGAATGTTCACGAACTCGCGTATGCCGAACGACGATAATTCGCGTCCATAGCCACTGCGCTTGACCCCACCGAACGGCAGGCGAGGGTCACTTGCTGTCATCCCGTTGATGAAGACACCCCCCGATTCTATGCGGCGTGCCAGTTGTTTGCCATGCTCGATATCGCGCGTCCAGATGTTGCCACCCAGACCATAGCTGGACGCATTGGCAAACGCGACTGCCTCTTCAGCATCGCGCACGCGGGCGACCACCGCGAGCGGTCCGAATGTCTCCTCCGCGAACGCTAGCGTGGTGAGTTGTGCGTCCACAAGCACAGTGGGAGCGTAGAAGTAGCCCCTGTCACCGAGACTTTTGCCCCCCTGGAGGACACGCGCACCCTGCCGCACGGATTCACGCACCTGTCGATCCAGGTCCGCGAGGAGATCGCCGCGAGCCACCGGCCCGATCTGCGTCTCTCGCTGCGTTGGATCTCCGACGCGCAGACGACCGGCGGCCTCAGCAAAGCGGTACTCGAACGCCTCGGCCACCTCCTCGACCACAATGAAGCGCTTGGCCGCGATACAACTCTGTCCGCAGTTCTGGAAACGCGAGCGCACAGCGCACGCTACAGCCCCATCCAGGTCGGCGTCAGCGAGCACAATGAAAGGGTCAGATCCGCCCAGTTCCAGCACAGTCTTTTTGAGAGCTGCACCGGCAGCCCTCGCTACGCTGCTACCGGCTGTTTCGCTGCCGGTAAGCGTCACAGCGACGATACGTGGGTCCTTGACGATGTCCTCGACTGCCGAGGGTGCCACCAGTAGCGTACGGAAACATCCCTGCGGGAAGCCCGCTTCCCGGAACACCTCTTCAACGGCCAGGGCACACTGCGATACATTGCTCGCGTGCTTGAGTACAGCGGTATTGCCAGCCATCAGTGCCGGGATAGCGAAACGGAAGACTTGAAAGAAAGGATAATTCCAGGGCATAACCGCCAGCACGGTACCAAGTGGCTCGAAGGCCACGAAGCTTTCGCGTGCGTTCGTGGCCACAGGCTCATCAGCCAGGAAGTGCGCGGCCTGCTCGGCATAGAACTCGCCAGTCCAGGCGCACTTCTCGATCTCCGCCTCGGCCTCGACGATGGGTTTGCCCATCTCTGCCGTGATCAGCCCCGCCAGGCGCTCTTTCTGCTGTCTTAGAAAGACAGCCGCACGGCGCATCAGCGTGGCCCGCTCTTCGATACTGGTACTGTGCCACTCTCTGAACGTCTGATGGGCCTCATGCAGCGCAGTATCGATCTGCTCTGGGGTGAATGAGGCGAACTCGGCGATGACCTCTTCGGTGGTCGGATTGATGGAACGGATGACCATGTTTCTCTTCCTTGTATGCATGCAAAATGTATGCATGCAAAATCAATGCTCAGTTTTCTTCTGCACAATATCCTCCGGTGAGCAGCCTGCCCGGCTGCGGCGAGAAATGCCCCACCCAGTGCAATGGCGGCAGCCATACTGGGCGGGAAAAGGGCCGCCGCCAGGCGACGGGCTGCCTCGTGAGTGGCCCCTTGCCACTCAAGCCGGAGACGCTCCGCAGTCGCGAGATCGATCACGCGCTGCTGCTCCGGCTGAACGGCAACCAGCCTGGGGATGATACCATCAGGGCTAGTGTATGCTATTCTGGCGAGTTTCATGCTATTCTTTCCGCCTCCAGGCTAAATAGGCTCGGCAGCGACCTCAAAGGATTTACGGGTCAAGCCCTCGACGTCAGCATCGGCAACGAGATCCCGCTCCCACTTGCTGAGCTGAGACGAGATATCGACGAGGATCTTGCAGCGGCGCTACGAGCGCTGCAAGAAGCACTCCAGTGCCATGGGCAAGCTGGCCTGCGTCGCCAGTTCTTCAGCCAGGACAACCGCATCCTCAATACCCATAGCGGCGGCGACAACGTTTGGCCCCCTGGCGCCTCAGGTGGCGGAAACCATGGGGAACATAGCCGGAGGCGCTGACAGAGCCGCAGCGCTGCCCCCGATGAGCGAGGATTGCCTGTACCTCAATATCTGGTCGCCGGGCACAGAAGGGGAGAAGCGCCCGGTGATGGTCTGGATTCACGGCGGAGCCTTCACGCTCGGCTCGACGTCCGAACCCTGGTATGACGGGACGTCGTTCGCCGCCAGGCACAACATCGTCGTGGTGACGCTCGACTATCGGCTGGGGATACTGGGTTTTGTCTATCTGAAAGACCTGGCTGGAGAAGATGCAATTACTATAGAAGTAACGTCTATAGCGCTAAGATTGCGGCATCTTGCGCTTTTTTTACCGTTGTGGTATATGAGTAGATAAACAGCAAGGGCGAATTAAGCATTGAAGAAAACACCTTTTGATGCTCGCTTTTTAGAGCAGACCTATCAATCATATAAACTCTTTGAAAAAGCGCGGGACGTGTTACCAGGAGGAGCTAATTCCACGGCGCGCACGATATTCGCCGGTTGGCAACCTTATCCGCCCTTTGCGCGCGGAGGAGAAGGACCTTATCTTTTCGATGCTGACAATCATCGCTATATTGATTATTTGTTAGCCCTGGGTCCGCTCATTTTCGGTCATCGTCCTTCCACAATTACAGCACGGGTCATAGAAGAACTATCTCGCCTGGGACCGATCCTCGGACTGCCTTACGAACTGGAACAAATTGTGGCGCGTCAATTTCTGGATGCTGTACCTACTGCCGATGCGGTGCGCTTCACAAATAGTGGTTCCGAAGCTGTAGGTTCTGCGGTACGCCTGGCGCGCGCAGTAACCGAACGTCCCAAATTACTGCGCTTCGAAGGACATTATCATGGCTGGCAGGATACCGTTTATTGGTCGAATAAACCACTTCCCGCTGTAGCTGGACCTGTCGAAGCACCACGCCCAGTGCCAGCGGGCCCAGGCGTCCCACTGGCCTTGACCGATACCCTGATCATTTGTCCCTGGAATGATCGAGAGGCAGTTGAACGCGCCTTTGTAACACACAAAAACGAGATTGCGGCGATCTTGACTGAACCAATTATGTGCAACACAGGGTGTATTCTACCAGAGCCTGGCTACTTACAATTTCTGCGTGATATCACCAGCCGCCATGGGACATTACTGATCTTTGACGAGGTTATTACGGGTTTTCGTCTGGCACTGGGAGGCGCACAGCAAATGTATCATATCCAGCCGGACCTTTCTACTTTCGCGAAGGCCCTGGGCGGTGGCTTTCCGGTTGCCGCTCTTGCTGGCACCAGCACGACAATGAAATGGATTGCAGAGGGACGCTATTCTCATTCGGGTACCTACAATGCCAATGTGGTAGCAATGGCCGCCGTCAATGCTTCATTAGAAGAGCTGCAAAAGCCGGGCATTTACGAACATTTGTTTGCACAAGGGAACAGTTTGATGCGTGGATTGCAGCTACGTTTTGATCAGGCTGGCATTCCGGTGCAGGTACAGGGGTTAGGACCCGTCTTCCAGGTATGGTTTGCCGATCAGCCAGTCCATTCATGGCGTGATGCAGCTACACATGCACAGAATCGCTACTTCCGTATCTTCTGGGAAGAGATGTTTGTGCGAGGTGTGCTCTTTCATCCCAACCAGTTCGAAAACTTTTTCCTGGCTACGGCACACCAGGATGAGCATATCGCGGCTACATTAGCGGCTGTCGATGATGCGATGCCCGTTTTAAAGCAAAGATTCGCTGAGAACCCTGCATAATTGGGCAGAGCGCAGAACGACAACCGCGTCCTTATTCCGCCTGGCAACGCAGCTCGCGCTGCTCCTGCTCCGCAGTCAGCCAAGCGGATCAGCAAGGGATTGTCGCTACGCGGAACCAGGACCTGCGCGTAGCGGCGGGGTTCGCGCCGATGAGGCGAACGTAAGAATGGATGAGTTTAGAGAGTGATGTATCAGATACAAAAAGAAAAATACAGGGAAGGTTGCCACCTTTCCGGGTTCCGCTCTCACGAGGACAACCGGGTAGGGGCGTCACCTGGCGTGCGCCCAATTGCTCACAGCGTGGCCTCCAGGGCGGTCGCCAGGACACGCCCCTACCCGGTTGCCAATGAAACTCTGCCGTTCTGCCGTTCGCACCTCTGTTCACGATACATCATTTGATCTCTATATCCATATAAGGAAGGAACCGCACAGATGAATGCTAAACAGGCCAGGGCCATGCCTATACAACCAACAACCCTCGTAGAACTACTGCAATGGCGAGCCAATCACCAGATGGAACGTACAGCCCTGACATTTCTGCTGGATGGTGAGCATACAGCGGTCAGTCTTACCTATGCCCAGTTAAACCAACAAGCATGCACCATTGCAACTGCCTTGCTGGCAAAAACCAGCGCTGGCGAGCGAGCCTTGCTATTGTATCAACCGGGGATGGAATACATTACCGCTTTTTTAGGGTGTTTGTATGCCGGAGTTATCGCTGTTCCTGCCTACTTGCCCTCACCGAATCGACCGCCGCTGCGCTTGCAGGCTATAGTTCAGGATGCCCAACCAGCTCTGGTACTTAGTACAGTATCTCTGTATAAACAGTTGCAACGCCAATTTGCCACCATACCCACATTGGCCAAAATCGATTGGTTGCTTACTGATGCCGATACTACTGCGGCCCCGGTATCTTCTGGTGTCCCTCACATTGAGCAGAGCACAACGGCATTTATTCAATACACGTCTGGTTCGACCGCATCACCAAAGGGTGTGATGGTCAGTCACGCAAATTTGCTGGCGAATCTAGGCATCATGCATCATTATTTGGCCGCACAGCCGTATCTAGCCATAGAAGAAGAGCATAACGGAGTGAGCTGGCTACCTCCCTATCATGATATGGGATTGATCGGTGGTATTTTGCTGCCACTCTACAGTGGTGCGCAAATGACGTTAATGTCCCCGGTGAGTTTTTTACAAAAACCTCAGCGCTGGTTAGAAGCTATTTCTCGCACCAGGGCCGCAGTGAGCGCTGCACCGGATTTCGCTTATGCGTTGTGTGCTCGCAAGATTCCTCCTGAACAACGCGTTGGACTGGACCTGAGCAATTGGCAGTGTGCGGTTGTGGGAGCAGAACCTGTGCGGGCAACCACGCTGGCTGAGTTTAGCGCAGCCTTTGCGCAGTGTCAGTTTAAACCAGAAGCATTTCAGCCTTGCTATGGACTGGCCGAGGCAACTTTGATGGCATCAAGCAAGTTACCACTGACGACGCCCGTCGTGCGAAATTTCGACGCCGCCAGCCTTGAAGTGCATACAGTGAAACCGGTCAGAGACGATGATCAGAGCGTAACACCTGTTCGTTCCAGGCGCTCGTTGGTCAGCTGTGGTCAATCCGTGATTGGGCAACAGATTGTCATTGTTGCTCCTGACACGCGCAAACGTTGCCATCACGATGAAATCGGTGAAATCTGGGTGCAAGGTTCAAGCGTGGCAGCGGGCTATTGGCATCAGCCTGAGAGTAGCACAGAGACCTTTCAAGCTTACCTGGCTGATAGTGGAGAGGGACCTTTTTTGCGGACTGGCGATCTCGGCTTCTTCCATCTATTGCAGTATCCTCATACGGATCTAAAGAAAAAGGAAACGTCCGGCACCGCCCCCACGCCTTCTGACACGAGTCATGCTAGTGGAACGATGCCAAAGATGTCAAGTGGTTTTGCACTAGGGGAACTTTATATTACAGGTCGCCTGAAAGATTTGATCATTTTGCATGGACGCAACCATTATCCACAGGATCTGGAATTGACTGCTCAATTGAGCCATCCTCTGTTAAGTCCTGGTGCGGGTGCGGCCTTCTCAATGGAGCAAGAGCAGACAGAAAAATTAGTGCTCGTCCATGAGTTAGAGCGCCATTATCGATCTCAAGAAGTTGATCTGGATGCAGTCATCGCTGCAATACGCAACGCCATCTGGGAGTATCATGAGCTGGATGTGTCCATTGTGGCGCTGCTCAAACCTGGCAGTATTCCTAAAACATCGAGCGGGAAGATCCAGCGACGAGCCTGCCGTGACGCCTTTTTAGCTGACGAATTCCAAACCGTGCGGATCAGTTCACAGGAGCAAAGAAGGCGCGCATCAGCTCTTCACTCTACTGCGCCACGTACCCCTCAAGAAGAATTGCTCAGCAGTATCTGGCTTGACGTTCTAGGCATCGAGCACATAGGCGTATTTGATAGCTTTGTGGATGTGGGCGGAGACTCTCTGCAAGCTGCACAGATCGTCTCCAGAATAAGAGATACGTTTCAACTGGAACTACCACTACAAGGCTTGCTGGCAAGTCCAACGATTGCCGAGCAAGCCCGCCAGCTTGAGCAAGCCAGGCTCACAACACTGCCTATACCAGCGCTGCCCATCACAGCAACAAGCAAATCTACCACCGCGCACTTCCCACTCTCTTGCGCCCAGGAGCGCATGTGGTTCTTCGAGCAAACAGTGCCCGGCAGTACCGGACCAAGAGATAACCTCCCAATGGCCGTACGCCTGAGAGGAGCGCTAGAGGTCCTTGCGCTCACACAAAGCTTTGAGGAAATCATCCGTCGACACGCAGTCCTACGCACGACCTTCAATATAATTGATGACACGCAGTCCTCCATAGATGCACTGGTCTCAACGCACCAATTGCCAGGTGATCATTTACAAGGGAGCGTATTTCAGGTCATACACCCATATCAAAAACCACGCGCCGCTGAGTCCGCAGACCACATGCCCACGATCTCATGCCTGGATCTCACAACATGGTCAGAGCAGGCGCAAGATCACGAAGTTAGCAGGCTGCTGAGAGAGGAGCAGTATTACGTCTTTGACCTGAAAACAGGTCCACTCCTACACATCAAGCTCGTGCAACTAACGCAGGATACATGGGTTTTGCTAGTGAACATCCACCATATCATCTTTGATGGCTGGTCAATGGGCGTATTCGTGCAAGAACTGTTCACCATCTATGCAGCCTTTGTGAACCACCGTCCTGCGCCATTGCCAGATCTCCCCATACAATATGTTGATTATGCCCTCTGGCAACGGCAGTGGCTACAAGGTGAAGTGCTACAACACAAACTGGCCTATTGGCAAAAACAGTTAGCCGGTGTGCCCGCTCTCTTGCCACTGCCAACAGATTTTACACGTCCAGCGGTGCGCAGCTACGCGGGCAAACGCTACGCATTTCCTTTCGCGCACGAATTAAGCCAGGAGATACTGGCCATGAGTAGGCGCGAAGGGGTCACGCTCTTTATGCTGTTGTTAACTGCCTATACTATCCTGCTCTATCAACACAGCAGGCAGGCGGATATTGTGGTAGGCAGCATGTTGGCCGACCGCACACGCACAGAAACAGAACAGTTGCTCGGCCTTTTCATCAATCCAGTAGCGCTACGCACAAAGATAGATCACGGAACTACGACCTTTCGTGAACTTCTGCACCAGGTACGAACAACCACGCTGGCAGCCTATACCTACCAGGACACCCCCTTCCAGTATGTAGTGGAGCAGTCAGGATTGCCAGCAAACCCTGCTTATACAACGCTCTTTCAAGTCATGCTCACGTTACAGAATACGCCTTTTAGCAAAGGATTGGAGCAAATAGACGCTGTAACTGTACAGCCGCTAGGGGATGAGTGGGTGGACTGGGAGGCTGAGCTGGCCCCATGTGATCTCGAATTACACATCATGGAAGATGCTCAGGGAGGCTTACGGGGCAATCTGTACTATAGTACAGATTTATTTAGGGAGCAGACCATCCAAAAACTAGTAGAACATTTCCAGAGCATTCTGCAAAGAGCCGTCAGCAATCCTGAGCAACAGGTACAACACCTGTAGTTTCAGTACCCTCAGAGGTCAAGTGAAAATGCACTAAGGAGACAAATCTCGATGGGAGTTCTCAATCAGCACGCAGTTACCATCCAAGTCATAGATCAGCCCGACCAATTGGTATCCTCCGACTGGGACAGCTTATGCCAGCCAGATGATTACTTTACAGCTAATTATCTGCGCATACTGGCTAATGCTGGTCTCGACTGCTCCTTTCGCTACTTTGTAGCACAACAGGCCGGTCAGATCGTCGGCATCACCTTTGGCTATCTCACGCATTTTCCGCTGATTGGCCCCTTACGACCGCTGGTGTTTATCAGTGGTTCGCCGGTAAATCTAGGTTTCCCCTTTGCATTTCACGAAGAGAGCCCGAAAGAGGCCGTTTTCTTACAGCTCGTGCAGGCAATGATTGCGGATGCGCGGAAACAACATGTGGCCTGCCTGATCATCCGCGATCTCTATGCCGGACCATTAGAGGTCTATACCTCCGCATTAAAATATCGTGGCTTTTACCCTCTCGCTCTTTTTCAAAGAGGCTGGTTTGATGTGCGCTGGCACACTTTTGAGGCATATCTGGCTGACTTACAAGCGCATTATCGGTACGAGGTTCGGAGGGATACGCGTAGAATACAGAAGCATGGTTACAGATTCGTGCTTACATCAGGAGTTGCAACACAAGCTACCACACAGCCATATCTGGCGGATATGGCTCGGCTATTTCGCTATCTCTACGTAAAATATCAAAATCCGAGCCAGACGTTTCTACCCGAAAGCTATTTTCGCGCGTTTACTGCGTTACCCGAATGCGTGGCGTTCCTGCTTTTTCGTGGCGAACAACTGGCGGCCTTTTACCTTGCGTATGAGCGAGGCTCACTCTTAGAGGCGTCTGATTCTGGTGTGGATGCAGCGCTGGTGGGTAATCTCCCCGCACATCGCTATTTGAGCTACGAGACTATTAGCTATGCGATGACTCATGGCCTTAAAGCGGTTGATTTTGGTGGCTCAAACGAAGACAAAAAATTGCGTCTCGGCTGTCGTTTGCAAAATGTAGGTGCGGCTATTTACCCGCTTTCTGGCATCTACGCAGCGATGTTAAGACTCCATTTTGATCGATGGTTGTTAGACGATTTCGGCTTCAAGGTTCCTCCAACGAATGCCGACGACGAGGCTACTGGATGGGTACGGCCCACCGTCTTCAAGTCGCCACCAGTGTTTCCTTGACGCGCGTTGAGCAAATAATCCGACGAAGCTGAAACGCCCAGAAGAGGCCAAAGCCGCACGCCTGGTCGTACCTGCGGCTGGATGGTATCTCAGCAACCCATTGCTCTAATCTATTGGGTAAGCGTTACGCCTCTAGGGATTGATTCCCTCTTGCCTGCATTTCCTGCGTTTCTATTTCATGCAGTCTTTGTTCATAAATACTCCCCCCAGGTCTAAATTCATCGTATATTGCGCCTAAATGCTGTGATATATTAATTAAGTCCCCACCAGCGCTTTGCAGTTTTGCATTCACTCCATCTCCTTCTATTTCATATACTTCCTCATATGCCGCTAAAACCTTAGCAGCCTGTTTATTCCATCCAGGCTTTTTTGGATTTTCTTCTTTTATCAATTTAGTAAACGGTTCGTCTACATTTGGCTCCCGCCATATAGGCATAGATTGTACAGCGTCCATTACCGTTCTCCGTCTTAGTCGTGTTATATAGTGAATCTGTGGTTCAATTTGTCGATTTTGCCCTTCCTCAACTCCCTGCTCCAGTCGCTCCTGCCAATATTGCATCCGTTTCTCACGCCGCTCAGCCCGAGATCGCATTATTTGAGAATCCAACAGATTACTTCGCTCCATCATCTCCTTATCCTGATCATGCTCCGTACGCTGCTCTTGCTCATCTTGCAGATCTAATCTCTCATATAGCTCTCGCTTTCCATAATACTCACCAAATGGTTGCAGCATACCTTCTTCTTGCAGTTGTTGTATTTGCTTTTCACGCAGTTCCAGCTGTTCCCTTCGATCCAGCTCCGTATCTCTTTCAGGTAAACCCGCTATACGTCGCGCCTGTTGATCTTGCTTATATCGAGCTTCTTGTATTGCTTGCAGTTCACTTCGTGCCTCTTTTTGCGGTTGCTGTATTTTATTTTCAAAAAGCTCCAACTGTTCCTTTTGCTTTTCTCGCAGTTCTAACTGTTCCATTCGATCTAGTTCATTATTTCTCTTTACTTTAGGTAAACCCGCTATACTTCTCCTTCTTATATTCTGCTTATATCGATCATTTTGTCTCTTTTGTAGTTCACATCGCTCCTTCTCTTGTTCCCGCAAAATTCTCGACATACGCGTTTCTCCCTGCAAATCTTGCATTCTGATAGCGGACTTTTCCTCCGATTGGGAGGCAAATGGATCTGGCGTTCGGTCTGTCCTCGCATATGCAGGCCCAGCAACCTCAGTGGATGATGATTGCCCAGAAGATGAGCCGGACGAGACATCCCTCCGTCGACCCGAGAGATCTCGGCTAGAGATATACTTGTCTGGGCTTCGAGTGATTCGGATGAAATCGTCGATCCCGCCCTTAGCAGTTGGTAAAGAGTCTGCAAAAGGTTTCACACTATCAGAATTCCTCCGGCCTCTGTCTCTACTGTCGCTCCTGGGCTGCTTGGGTTCCGAAGACCCTTCTATAGAACTTCCCAATGAAATCTCCTTTCGTCATCAACAACTGCCACAGGATAAACCTAATGCCATTTTCCTGACATATGCTTCTATGATAGCATGCCGATCATCTCAATACGAGGGGAATAGAGGTAAAAATTGGGAGCAGTGCATCACGGATACTTGCATCTCTCCGTAACAGTTACCAGATCCGGGCCTCAAATAGTAGCTCGCGTCTCTTCGGAGGTTTCGACATGCCGGGGGCATGCTGGAACCGGAGTAGCAAGCGGGCCATACCGCCAGGGAGTCCACTATACCGCTCCATTGCTGCCACGCTGTGCCGCAGTCACATCATCCTTCATCCAACGCGAGCCAACAATACCAATGATGCCAGCGATCAGTAAAGAGGCCGGGTAAACGTAGATCATAGCGCGTGTCAGATCGTGTCCGGCCATGTTATGGGCAAAGTCATAGCCGGTCGGATCAAAGCTACTAGCCAGCCAACCAAGTAAGGAGGGCGCAAAGGCATCGCCCAGCATGTGGCTCACAAACAAGCTAATGGCAACCGCCGAGGCACGCAAAGCCACAGGAGCAACATCCAGCGTGGCGGCAGCCAATGGCCCGGCGTTGATATTGAGCAAGACCGCCGTAATGGCAAAAAAGAGCGAGAATAATGCCAGACTGTGTAGATTCACCGCGACCACTATCGCGACGAAATAGCAGGGAGCGCTCAGCACAAAGCTCAGGCCACAGACAAGCACGCGCGCACCAGCCAGACGCTGGCCCAGCCAATCTGCGGCATATCCTCCCAGAATAACACCTGTTACCCCCGCCAGTACGAGGCCAACACCGGTATACAAACCGGCTGCCGCCGAACTCATGCCCAGCGTGTCCCTTTGTTGCAGAAATATGGATAGATAGATCACCGTTCCCGTGATCACAAACGAGGTGAAAACTTGCATGACGATCAGCACAAGCAACGTTTTGATGCGCAGTAGCGCATGGAACTGCGAGACGATGTTTTTAGGCGCACTGCTACTGACGTAGGCCAGCGCCTCCATATCGGAAACATCTTCGGGGATAGGCGTAGTATGACTCTGCGTCTCCTCGTCCGCTTCGTTACGGCGAGGTTCACGTAATCGCCAGGCGACGCCGATCAGTATAAGGCCAGGAATGCTGGTGAAGAGGAAAGCTACACGCCAGGCTCCATAATATAAGCCCGCGACAACCCCGCCAATGGTCGTACCCAGCAGCAGACCGATCAGGTCAGCCACCGCCAACCAGCCCATGACGCGAGCACGTCTGGCACGACTGAAATAATCACTGATCATCGCCGCGCTTGCAGGAGCATAACCAGCTTCTCCCATACCCAACAGCATACGCGCGAGGAACAGGACAATAAAGCTGGATGCCAGTGCCGTCACCGTCGTAGCAATGCTCCAGACGACGACAGCTAAGGCGATCACATTTTTGCGCTGCGCCCGATCTGACCAGATACCTAGAGGGATTACACTTATGGTGAAGCAGATGATGAATGCGGAGGAAAGATACCCAATATCAGCAATATTCAGATGCAATTCCTGAGACATGACATTGGCCGCACCAGTTAGAAGAGAATAGTTCAAGCTGTTCAACACGCTGATGATAAACAACACGCAGAAGACATAGTGGGGATAGCTCAGGAACTTCCGCTTTGCAGGTTTCGGGACCACAGCAGTTGGCGTGATCATTTTTCTCATGCGCATGATATGCCTATGCCTGTGAGGAAATAATGCTGAGCTGATTGCTCCCATCGCTCGCCACAAAAGCCAGATACAGTCTGTTATTCAGGACCGTTAGAGTTGGTGCTAGCACACTCGACCGCCCAATCTCTTGTTTACTGGTCCACTGTATACCATCCTGTGAAGAAACAACGTAGAGCTGATTGCTCCCATCGTTCGCCACAAAAGCCAGATACAGTCTGTTATTCAGGATCGCTAGAGCTGGTGCTAGCACACTCGACCGCCCGATGTGGGAAACGTTACTCCAGGTCGCGCCACTATCCTGCGAGGATATATGCACCAGGCTATTGCTATCATCATCCATCACAAAAGCCAGATGCAGTGTCCCATCCGACGCTACAGCCAGTGCTGGTGCTGTCTTGCTCGCTTGCCCAGATACAGGACCATAGTTGCCCCAGGTCGCACCATTATCCTGTGAGGATATATACAGAAGACTATTACCCTCATTGTTCGCCACAAATACCAGGTGCAGTGTCCCACCCGACGCTACAGCCAGCGCTGGTGCTGTCTTGCTCGCTTGTTCTGGTATAGGATTATCGCTGCTCCAGGTCGCGCCATTATCCTGTGAGGATACATACAGAAGACTATTACCCTTATTGTTCGCCACGAACACCAGATACAGTGTCCCATCCGGCGCTACAGCCAGCGCTGGTGCTGTTTTGCTCGTTTGCTCTGGCACAGAATTATCGCTGCTCCAGGTCGCGCCACTATCCTGTGAGGATATATACAGAAGACCATTGCCCTCATTATTCGCCACAAATACCAGGTCCAATGTTCCATTCGACGCCGCCACCAGCGCCGGTGCTGTTTTGCTCGCTTGCCCTACAATCTGCTGGAAGTTGGTCCAACTCATATCACTGCCTGGTGTTGTTTTACCCGCTAGTCCTGCCATCCCAGCATCCTTCAGATAATAGCCCAACGCAAACACACCACCTCCAGCTACAACTACGCCCCCTAGCAGTCCAAGCAGGAACGACCGACGTGCCAGAGATTGTGCCTGCGACCTTTGCTGCGACTTTTTCCCCGGCAATGGTTGCGTGGGTTGAGAACGCACAACAGAAGTATTTGAGTTTGGGGAGACGCGGCTAGAGGATGGTGACTGCTCTTGCAACAGGAACGAGCCTGGCCTTGACGATATATCAGGAGCAGACTCCCATGTGCCTCTGAGTGGCTCACTCTGTCCCGGGATGAGCAGTTGCATCAATTGCTGTTTTATCACAGATACAGGCGCCGGGCGCCTCTGCGGGTCCATTTCCACCATCTGCATAATCAATGCGGCAAGCGGGACCGGAATTGTCGGATCGACCAGTTGCAGGGGAGAGAACTGGAACGGCTGGTAAGAGGGATTGCGCCCGGAGAGCATCTGATGCAATGTCGCTCCCAGGCTATAGATATCGGAGCGTGGACTCGTCTGTGCTTGACCATATTGTTCAGGTGGTGCGTAGCCGACAGAGTAGAAGCGCGCCGTATCGTTGGTTTTTTCCGGCTTGAAAAGACGTGCGATACCAAAGTCAATCAGGCAAATATGCCCTTTGGGGGTCATCATAATATTCTGTGGTTTGAGATCGCGGAAGATGATCGGCGGTTCATGCGTGTGTAAATAGTCGAGCACCTCGCATAATTCGATGCCGATACGCACCACATCCCGGACCGGGAGCCTTTTGCCTGCTGTGACGTGTAAGATGGCCTCCAGGTTCTGACCCTCGATAAAACTCATGACGAGGTACCAGCGACCGTTCTCGACAAAATATTCATGAATGACCGGCAGATAAGGATGATGCAGACTTGCGAGCAGGTGCGCTTCGCGTCGAAACAGCTCAACGACCATGGGTACGTCCTGCGGACCCACTTGAGAGATACTCATCTCCTTGAGAGCCACCAGGCGATCACCTAGCTGGGTGTCTTGTGCCGAATAGACCGCTCCCATCCCTCCGCTCCCCACCGTCTCTATCAAGCGATAGCGCTGATTAAGTAGAAGTGACGGGGGTAACGTGCCAGTACTGAACAGAGAGACACCTTGCGGCTGCGTATGCACGGAACTGCAAGTGTTTCCTGTCTGAGACGTACCACACGTCGCACAAATTTGCTTACCGACGGTTAAACGGGTGCCACAGTTGCGGCAATAGAGAGACGTTATCAAGACATCCTTCCTTACTCCATGTGTATTGAAAACACATGGATCACCTAATGCTTCCTCGATTCTTTAATTGCTACAAGTTTGAAAACGCATAGTCCAGATCTGCAACATCATGCTTTTGTCTATTTTAGTCAAATTGCGAGCTTTAATCAATACATGTAAACATTTGGGCCTCCTATGACAGGACTAGGAATAAGCGACATGTCCTTACAGGCTGAAAATGGACGCACTCGAAAATCGCCTGCTCACGCACGAAATTCACCATTATATTCTATTATGCACGAAAACAGGCGAGAAAAACGTGGCTAGTTTCGTCCGATTGGAGATCACATCCGTGTAGGAATGTGGACTGAAAGCATATGATAGATTTTCGCACGTATCCTGGGGCTATCTCAATACGTCCCGCTAAGGGATGTTGAGATTGTCCCTGTCCAGGTACCAGTAAGAGCATTTGTATTGCTCGTATTCTGTACTTGCCCGTCAGTGCAGGTAGTCGGATAACTAGGGGACGAATACGTCCCGCTAAGGGATGTTGCGCTACTAAATGATCCATCTAACTTCATGTATACGACGGAAGATGTAGTCCGCACTGCACCCCATTGGAGAAACTTACTTTCGAACTGTCGAGCATCTCGGTATAGCTCAATTGCCCCCCTTTGTAGGCCCCCTGGCAGGAATAGGTGTCCGTTTCCTTGTATGAAACCCCTCCTTGCAAATTTCCATTATATGTCAATTGCTGATCAGTATCGCTCTGTTCATCGCATACTGTTACATGACCAGATTGTGTCATCACAGTCAGTAACTCGGTTGTAGGATTCGAAGAGCTATTTGTCTGTTTCATCGTGATTTTCAGCAGAAAGGCACCATCATCTGCAGGAGCACCATGCGGTCCCGGCGTATTGGCCTCTCCCTGATTTACAATACGCATATTACTGACATTGATCGCAAGATAACTACCGCTATCTCTGGCTGTCAACCTGTGCATACCTATTGACCAGGTAGATGTAACAGGGAGATCAGCCTGGAAATTGCCATTCTCATCACTATGAACGTCCGGCATCCCTGTCAGAGGCTGGTTATCAAGGAGAAAAGTGATAGATGAGTTGTGAGAGAACTTATAGCCGAGCATATGGAGACTTGTCCCCGCTGCTCCCACGGGTAAATTGCCTACCATATATGAACTGGTCAGAGCAATGATCGGCTATGGGCGTGTCAACTGGTAGATGAACACGCCACTGCCTCCGGCTACCAGTACCAGCGCCACCACCAGTCCTATGAGTGCCAGTTTCAAGGGATCTTGCTTGCTCTTCTGTTGCCCGGACACAGCTGCATTGCCCGGTCCACCGAGAGATACTGTCCCTCCAGGAGATTGGGTAAAAGCTGGAGATACTGGCGTTAGAGGCGCAGCATACAAATTGTTGCCTGGCACCCCATAATGAGGCCACTGAGCACCGGAACTACTACTATTCGCAGGAGGGGGAGGAGCAACAGCGACAGGCACATTCTGCTCTACGGACGCTGCTTCTCCAGACGCTACGGCCTGCGAGGTACCGGCTTGACCGTCTCCCGCGCCGGCTGTTGCAATGACAGTCGCTGCATCGTTTATGTCAGATGCATAGGGATTTGCCTCAGGCAGCGATACTGGTGGCGGTATCTGTTGCACAGGCTGGTTTTCTTCGTAGGTAAACAGGGTTTCACCAATCCAAATGGAAGCACCAGGATAAAGCCAATGGCCCTGATAAGGCACAAGCCGTTGCCCATTCACAATCACAGGATGAGCATCATGGACAGCCGTAATTGTGTAACCCTGTCCACTTGCCATAACAGTAGCAGCAACCAATGATATCTGCGCGTTATTTACTACCAGTCTATTATCTGACGTATAACCTATTGTCAGGGGATTTGTTCCAAGAGGTATGCGTCCATAGGGACCCTGTAGCGTCGCACTCATAATACCGTACGCTCCTTGCTGACTTCAGTTGAAGTCGTAAGATTCCTGTGTGGTTACTTATCTTCTTAGAGACATAATACTACTCTATCAATTAAATGAGGTTACTACTGAAGTAAGTATAGCATAATTCAGATCAAACTACTCATATGCCTGATTGCGATTTCATCCATATAGTGTCATTTTTCCCTATTTTGCCTGTTCTATGCGGTATTCGGTAGCAGACTGACCTGATAGATCGCTTCTTTTCGCCCAAAAACTGGACCTAAGAAGAGAAGCTTTTGCGTAGGAGGAGAGGAGTTGTGGCTCTGTTTCCATTCGTGCGGGGGTCTCCCTGCCGGTGAGAGAGGTTTTTCCAATCAAGGCTGCACTTAGTTTTTTGATCATTATCTGACGTTTATCACAGGCAGCTTTCTCAATGGGAGAGGGCTTAGACCAGCCAGCAAAGCTCTCTCCATTGCTCAGGGAAGGAAACTGCGTAAAGCACGTTACGAGACAGTCTCATCCTCTACCATCTATAAATGTTGTGAACAATGCCACAACTTCATCTTGCTTCTCGATGTGCGGAGAATGTCCACAGTCGGACAAGACAACTTCTTGATAGCTTCCACCATTCGCTCTGTACTGCTCAAGCACTGTGCGCACCTGAGTTTTCATCGGCTGAGGGGGATAGATATCTAGACCAGGCCAGCCAGGGATGGCTCCCAGTTGTCCCAGAAAACCCAGATCAAAGAGCGAGGTATCAGACACAATCTGGTCATCTGCTCCATGCAGCCAGAGCACAGGCACCTGCGCACTGATGCGTGCGAAATCTGCTTGATGCAGATACATTGGCGCGAGGGCATTATTGACGCCCTGTGTACCCGGCGCAACGAGAGGCCAGTTTGGCGAACTCGCCGTATCTCCCGGATAATTGCCTGGATTGATCTTCGTCGAGAGCATACTGGTTACATAAATTTCTTCACGGTCGGGCGCGACACGGAATGGCGGCTTAAAGTAGAAGGTGTTCATCACGGTCCGTGGCGAAGTCTGATCGCTGGCACGGTCCCCACTGCCCAGGCGCTGCGCGAAATCGGGATTGGCGGTACCTCCGCCGCTACCCGCAAAGTCAGGCCAGGTAGGCGTTCCCTGAGCATCTTTGGTACCACCAAATCCAAATGGCGAGCCGGGAGATTGCAGCGTCAACGAACGCAAGTTTCCAGGATGATCAATGGCGTACTGCATTGCAACGTTGCCACCCAGGGACCAGCTAAACAGGTGATAACTGGAGATATGGAGCGCTTGCACAAACGCTGCCAGGTCATCGGAATAATCGCGTACTCCACGTGTAGCATCAACTGGGAGTGTTTCGCTATCTCCATAGCCACGCATATCCGGGGCATAGAGAGTATAGCGACCACTTGCAGCCAATTGCAGCATGAAATCCTGAAAAAAGAGCGATGAAGAGCAATTGCCATGCACCAGCACAACGGGCACCTCTCCGCTCCCCGCGTGCAGATAAGCTACCGACAGACGATCCGTCTGCACTTGCTCCTGAGCAATGCCTGGAAGCAATAACTCTGCGCTCATATGTGTACTCTCCTTGGAATACTCGTATCAATGTACAATCGATGTACCTCTGCCACCTATTGCGTATGCGTAAAACCATGGAAGGGATCAAAAGCAAGGAGGCGTTGATGAGTTAATTCTACCACTTTCAGCACCAGCAGTGTTGCATATCGACTCCACATCCAGAGCAAACACATGGCATTGACAGCATCGTTTGCCGGGCGTAGGCAATATGCGATATGATGAGGGCGGGTACTATGTTCGTATCACACATTCCACAAGGATAATGGAGAAATACATGGCCTTACTCGATCTTACATCTGACCAGCTCCTCTCAACAACCCGTGCCGTGCGTAAACGCCTGGACCTCTCACGTCCAGTCGAGCCGGAACTCATTCGCGAGTGTATAGAACTGGCAGTCCAGGCTCCCACTGGTGGCAATACGCAACGCTGGCACTTTGTGATCGTGACCGACGCGGAAAAACGCAAAGCGCTCGGCGACCTGTATCGTCAGGGCTTTACAGCAGCGTATGGCCCTACCAATACGGCTCAGCAGACCGAACGCTCCACACAGAACACCACGCAGGAGCGCATCTTGAGTTCCTCACAATATCTTGCTGAACATATGTATGAAGTGCCGGTCCATATCATTCCTTGCATTCAGGGACGGCCTGAAGGATCATCGGTTGGTACTCAGGCGGGCATCTGGGGATCTATTTTGCCAGCCGTCTGGAGCTTTATGCTGGCCGCGCGCGCCCGTGGACTGGGGACGGCCTGGACAACACTGCATCTGGGACATGAGCAAGAAGCCGCTGCAGTGCTGGGTATCCCTTACGATAAGTTCACACAGGCAGCTCTCATTCCGGTCGCCCATACTCTGGGAACAGACTTCCAGGCAGGACCACGCAAGCCACTGGAGAAGATTATGCATTGGGACCAGTGGTAAGTGCGTGTATCCTTCATCCATCACAGTATTATCTATTTATACTGTAATAGCGGTATCTCAGGAGATAAGATTATGAGTATGCAGGTATCCCCTTTTGCTCCACTGCTTAAGGGAAGTTATGTGAGTTTGACCACCTTTCGCAAAAATGGGGTAGCAGTGGCAACGCCGATGTGGTTCGCTGAAGATAGCGACATTATCTATATCTATACAGGCGCTACTTCCGGCAAGGTCAAGCGTATCCGCAACTCTGGTCGCGTCACGTTGGCCCCGTGCACCGCGAGCGGGAAGGTGACAGGTACCGAGATTGAGGGCAAAGCCAGGATCATTAGCGATACACAGGAGATAGCACGAGCAGAAGCAGCCCTGGCAAAGAAATATGGCATCCAGCGGCGCATGCTCTACTTCTTCCGAGGCATGGCCAGGACATTGGGACGCCGGGCCGATAGTGGCGCTTACCTGGCAATCGAGCCTGAACACGCAAATGAGCAGTAATCCTTAAAAAAAAGCCTGAAGTTTCCTACTTATCGGCAAAACCTCTTCCTCCCTGTTTCGTTTTTTAAGCAAGCAATCGGGACAGTAGTAGCTTTAAAGCTGCTATTGTCTACGCAATACGCAAAGAAGAACAATATGCAGATATGCTATAATGAAGGCGCGTGACCAACCTGATAGTACGGAGAAAGCGAGAAGGGAAAGATGCTGACGCAAGATAGGCGTGTGAGACGCACACAACAGCTCTTAGCAAAAGCGCTCATAGCCCTGACATTAGAAAAAGGCTACGAGGCCGTGAGTATCCGTGACATCACTGAGCGAGCAGACGTAGGTTATGCGACATTCTTTCGTCACTACCGCGACAAGGACACGTTATTACAGGACGTATTAGATGTTGTGTTGGACGAGTTTATCGGCTTGTTGGGTCCAACTCCACCCGATACCGGTCCAGCCACAATTGGCACGCTCCTGTTCCGCTATGTACAACAGCATAATGAAATGATACGGGTACTGCTGGGAAGCCACCACCTGCTTCAGCATCTCATCGAGACACTCACACAAAAAGTTGCCAGCAAACACAATACGCAAGCAGATGGCCTTGTGCCACTTGAGATCGCGGAATATCATACCATCACAGCCTCCATCTCATTGATCCAGTGGTGGCTGGAGCATCAGATGCCCTATCCGCCTGAGCGTATGGGCCTCATCTATCACGAACTCATCATACATCCAACCGAAATGGTAGCGTTCTCCCCTCAGAGAGAAAAAATGTGTCAGGACAACACTTCACCGACTCGGGACGACACGTCAGGCGAACGCGACTAATGCATCCTCCTCTTGCACGGGACTTATATGCCGTGTCTTCTGATATTCATCCCAATAAAGAAAAGCTTTTTCGAGATCACGTTCTGAAGCTGGTTGTCCAGTTTGATCTAGTTTATCTTCAAACAGCTCAGCAGGTTGCACAGCATGCTCTTGTTCAAAATATTCAATCGTCCACTTCACAGGTCAAGCGTAACATAAAAGTCACGGATATTCAAGGTTTTTCATCGGATCTACCATGACTATTTTACGAATTCAAAAGAGCAGAGCAACGGCGGTGATGAGTATGACCATACCCAACGCAAGATAATCGGCCATGCCCAACGACGTTTCGTAGAGCAACGTTTGCTGGCCCTCCACACGATAGCCACGCGCTTCCAATGCGACAGAGAGATCTGCTGCACGGCGCAAGGCTCCCTGCATAAATGGTACAAAAAACATAAAGAGACTCTGTAGACGCTCATGAACGCTGCCATGAGCCACATCGGCACCGCGCGACACCTGGGCTTTGATGAGGTGTTCAGCCTCGTCCAGCAAGGTAGGAATGAAGCGCAACGCGAGCAGCGTCATCAACGCGAAATCATCAACAGGCAATTTTAAACGGCGTAACGGCTTCAGCAGTAATGTTACACCCTCAATCAATGCCACGGGCTGCGTGGTCATCGTCAAGAACAGGCAGAAGATGTAGAGTAAGAACAGGACCGCAAGTGTCGCAACGAGTAACCAGACGCTGCCATAGGTGACAACGAGCGGGCCAATCACGTATGCGGTAGCGGATGATGAGCCACTGGTGAGCCAGAATATGATCAGTAGAGCCACAAACAGCACAGACAAGAGCAAACGCAGAGGCCACAACCAACGTCTCCCGCGCCATACAGGTAATAGTGAGCAGAGCAAGGCCAACAGTACGCTACTACCACTGATGATCAGCATGCTACGGATCTGAGCATACGAGGTCCGTAGCGGACCAATCTGGCACAGCACACGCAGATCACCCTGGCTTGAGAAGAGTGTAAAAACAGTACCCGCAAGCGCGATGATAAGTAGGAACCTGAGACGCCGCCAGATATCACGTGGTGCAATACCCGCCAGTGCTATCCCCACCACAAGTAGTATACCGATAGCTATGTAGGGCAAAAAGTGCCATTCACGCTGATTGGCGATCAGTAGAATAATGACCAGCCAGGGCAACATGAGCAACTTGGTCCTGGCCTGTAGACGATGCATAATGCTTTGTCCCGGGTAGTATACACCGAGAGGAATATTTCTGAGCATCAATTGAACCTATTTTCATTTTTTCAATCCCTTCAAGTGGGCCACGAAAGCTGGGAAAGTTGGTATGCTAATATACCTGGACCTGATTATTCATAGCGCATAGCGAGAAGCGAAAACTGACTGGGCGGTAGTGAAATGTCAACCTGCTTCCGACTAAATATTTGAGCTGTTTCCAGTAATGGGGCAAATGGAGCATTGCTGTTTTCGGTCGGCCAGCGTAGCAGTTTTCCGCCCTGGTCCAGCAAAAGCTTGTTCCCAGCAAGCATTTCCCCATTGTCCGTATAGCGCACAAACAATTGGCGCTTTTGCCTTAATGCTCCATTTGCCCCTTCCCACGTACCACCTTTTGTATCAGACTCGGCTACTACTACCACTTGCGCTAAACCGGTAACGACATTGTTGCGTTCCATAGCACGACTTACCAACCAGGTGGCGTCTGGATGAAATTGGCTTAACAAAAGAACCTTCCCGGCTTCGATGCGCGGTTGCAAGTCATGCAATTGTACTTTACTCAGTTTACGAATGCCCTGAGGCAATACAACTGTTGTGTACCCATCTGTTGCTATTGCTCCCTCGTATGCAGCACGGTCTACACCACGGGCATGCCCACTAATAACGTTTACACCATTGCCAGCGAGATATTGAGCTACCGTTCTTGTGAAACGCAGACTCTCTTCACCAGCATTACGCGAGCCGATAATGGCAATCGTCTGACGTTGCAAGATATCCATGTTTCCTGCATAAAAGAGCATTGATGGCAACTGAGTGCGACCAAGAGCGAGCTTCAATGCTTTAGGATAGCGTTCATCCAAAACGGTTATGATAGAAATACCCGCCTGCTGCAACTGCTCCGTCAGAAAAGCTTGAGCTACTAATTTCTCTTTCGCTTGTTCAAGCCTCTGCACAAACTCTTCTTTCAAATGGCAGGCAACACGCCATTCCTGCGTAGGAGCAGCGAAAAATTCTTCTAACGTTCGCCCTAGCTGCTTACACCAGATGACCAGGATGTCATTGACTGTGCGCGTAGATAATTTGCTTTCAAATACCAATGCAAGCCAGCAAGCTTGCTCTCGCAAATTCATGGTGTATACTCCTTATTGATCATCCGAATGTAATGTACGTGTAATCGTAAACGGATGCACAGCCAATGCCCCTGCCTGTATCAATACTTTCGTGACAGCGCGAAATGTATAGCCTGAGTCGTAAATATCATCTATAAGTAAAATCGTGCGCCCCAGAACAGATTGTGGCGAATGCACCGCAAATGCACCTTTTACATTTTGTTCTTTTTGCACCTTATTGACAAAATCTTTTTGTTCCCCTGTCTCACGTGTCTTCACCAAAGCAAGAACATATGTTATAGATAACACATTTGCAATGCTTCGTGCAAATATCTCTACAAGATTCCCACTCCTGGTAGGAGGAACACTCATTACACAATCAATCAGAGTTAAAGGGTAGCGTTCACGTATGACCCTTACAGCACGCTCGACCAGTTCCTCGGCAAACTGACCACCATTTTCGTATTTGCTATGACGAACAAGCTTCCCAATACGACTATTTCCATGATATGAGAGTGACCAACCATCCTCATGCTTCACAGTTTGACTTCCTCGTTTCTCGATGTGTGGTAAAAAATCCTCTTCGAGAAACTGCACTGCCGCCTGCTGCACATGTTTCAAAGGTGCCACGTGAGGAAATGTTGCCGGTGCACAGCAAGCACAGACTCCACAATGGTTCCCAGGCATGTCCCCTAAATAGCTCGTAAGATAGTCCATGTAACACGTGTTAGCTTGAGTATAATCGACCATGGCATGTAGCTCATGCAATTTTTGTTGCTGTATCTTATCATAGTCTGAGAAGTCAGGTTGACTAAATCGCATCTGAGGAGTATAGCGTCCTTGATCTTTCTTAATAAACCCTTGCTCTTGTAGATCTGCTACTATTGTCCTTACCATCATTTGAGATGGGATGGATGTTTCTAACAGAATATCTTTTTCACGAATGCCTTGTATTGATGATTGCTTAATAGCAGCTAATGCAATGGTATAGTATCGACTTTCTGGCTTAGCAGCACGTATGAAATGTTCTTGTATCTTTATGTCATCTTTATCATAAAGCAAGATACAATAAGACGATTTTCCATCACGCCCAGCACGACCGATTTCCTGGTAATAATGTATAGGAGATGCAGGAAACTGATAATGAATAACAAAGCGCACATCCGGCTTATCAATACCCATACCGAGAGCATTCGTTGAACAGATAACCTTGTGTTGGTTATGCATTAGACCTTGTTCCACGCATTGTCTTTCTTCATCGTCACGCCCAGCATGATAGTATTGAGCATCAATCCCTTGATCCCGTAAAAAGGCGGTTACCATCTCCGCATCATGCCTCGTAGCCGTATAAACGACACCGGTCCCAGGTAATTGAGGAAGAAGCGTTGCCAGATAGCAAAGTTTCTCTCGATTTCCATTAAGAGGAACAACATGCAGCAGTAAATTGGGGCGTTTCATTGTGCCACGTATAACATCTGTGTTCTGTCCAACCTGTAGAACAATATCTTCTTCTACCCGCTTGTTAGCCGTAGCAGTAAGAGCCAATACAGGCGTTTGCATCGGAAGAGCGCTTAATAAGCGTACGATACGATGATAATCAGGACGAAAATCATGTCCCCATGTCGAAATACAGTGTGCTTCGTCAACCACAACCATGCTAATACGCATACGCGTGACCTGTTCTTGCCAGCCAACATTACTCAAACGTTCAGGTGCAATGAACAAGATCTTTATATGATTATCTATAGCTTTACGTAGTGTTACTGCATTTTCATCTTCGCTAAAATCAGAGCTGACAATAGCGGCTGGAATATTATAATCTTCGTTGCAATGGAGGTATTGATCGCGCATAAGTGCCTTGAGCGGCGAAAAAACGATAGTGAGGTAAGGATAGTAGAGGCTAGCCATCTGATAACAGAGTGACTTCCCCCAACCAGTACGCTGAATAGCCAGCACATGCTTCCCCTGTACCAGTCGTTCGATGATATCCCGCTGTCCATCGTGAAAACCCGCTGTAATGTGAAACCGGCCCACCAATAGTTTTTCTGGTGAATCGTTCTCGCTCGTAAATTCAAATGCCACCATAAAACCCTCCTACCCAGATATGCAATAGCAAATAGAATACGCCGCCTCTAGATCTTTTTTTATGACTTCACGTTAAAGAATTATAGCCTATGCAGGACCGGTATGGCAATAAAAATCGCCAGTAGAGCGGAATTCTCAAAAAGCATAGGAGAATAGAAGATAGTTCTCAGAAAAGAGCGCATAGCGCACAATGCGCAACTATGCCTATCTAAAGACGGCAATACACGACGTAGATCTTGCCTCACAGTTACGTCGTATCCGTAGGCACCGCAGTCAATGCTTTCACTGATCTTCTCCAGAGATCTGGGTAGGTAGTGAGTTATGCATCACATCAGTGGTCAATGGGCGCACAAGGACACGCTGCGTCACTGCACCACCAACCAAGTGCGTCATTTCTCCAATCTGCAAGGTATACACATCACCATAGGGCGAAACGGAGAGCATGCGCACCAGCGCGGATGGCACCAGGCCAAGCGAAGAGAGATAACGCAACAGCTCTGGATCATCATCATTCACACGTTGTACGACCGCTAGCCGTCCCGGTGGGAGTTGTGCAAGTGGCTGCGCAGGCGTCACAACCACCGTACCCTTTTTGCTGGGAATAGGGTCTCCATGCGGATCTTCGATAGGATGACCAAGCAGCAGATCCATACGATCCTCAAAAGCCTCCGAGATAGCATGCTCAAGATGTTCAGCTTCAGCATCAATCTCATCCAGAGGGAAACCCATAATCTGCACTAAAAACATTTCGAGCAGGCGGTGATGACGCACAAGTTCAGCCGCCACCACTTCGCCTTCGGGGGTCAGCGCGACCCCATAATAAGGCGTGTGCACGACGTAACCACGCTCGGCCAGCCATTTGAACAATTGCGTCACAGTAGCGTCACTGAGTTGACCGGTCCGTTCCAATGTCTGCAAACGTTCCCTCACCGCCTTGGTCGTGATACGCTCACCGCGTTCGTGGAGTTTGTAGCAAAGCTTCAAACAATCCACAGCGCGGATAGGCAAGGTACGCAGTTCAGGTGACATGTGTATGCTCCTCATTAGCTCCTCTGAAAGTCTTTTTTTCTGCTTCTAAAAGCCAATTATCATAGAAACAAAATATTTGTCAAGCCCCTAAAGATCCGCGTCTCATACGATGAGACTACACACACGAAACAGGCTCTCCGCCAATTTAAGTGCTCCTGCTTGCTTTGAGTAATATTTACCCACCGGGTAACGATAAATATTTTCTACAAGGATAAATGTAGCTGATTCAATCGCTTATTAAACAAGCAAGCTTATCTATTTTCCTGGTGAAACCCCAAACAGTGTCAGTATATTCCAAATGAAGTGAAGAGAGTAGCTACTGAAACGAAGACAAATATATTAAGCGATTGTAAAATACGAATATAATGAATCAGTATGTTAAATTATTGTAAAATAGCGAATATGACGAGTAAATTACGTCAAATCTTCTTCTTCCGGTCTGGCATTCAAGTGCAAAATATTTTACACTGGTTTTGGTGTTACAGGTATGAACAGTGACATTATTTCCAATGCTTGCTTCCAGCGTTTCATTACATAGATCAGATGAATCGCAAGCAAGCAGAGATAACTTACTGTAAGCGTTATCTATTATACCTGGAAAACGAGCATATCATCCTATATTTTTGGTCATCTGCGGCACTTTCTGCGGAGATTGCCTCCCGATCAGACCTCGCTCTTCCTGCGAAAAAGGCTAGCATAGAAGTAAGGAGACACGCATGGAAAACCTATCATCAGGCATGGAAGGTCTATTATCAATACACAGCCCAAACATGACAGACATGCCAGCACTTGCGGAGCTGCCGGATGTACTACAAAAAAGAGAAATAGGCAAAAGAAGTAAGATAGATAAAGGACATTATAAGCAAATAAAGCGATCACTAAAAATTCTGGCCGCAGATCGTTTTAAAGTCAGGGAACAAGAAATTCGTGATGAAACGGAAAAATCCATCAAAAAAATTGTGAATGATCTTGATAAAGCAGTTAATATTGAATATGAAAATTCAGGATTTATAGCTGGTGAGGCGAAAGAAGAGCTGGAAGATAAAACAAAAGCGGAATTAGACAAGGTACGAAAATCTTTCCAGAAAAATTTAATGGATGCCTCCATCAGATTGAGCATGCGAGATTTCGAAGATAGGGTTTTTCTTTATGATCGCATATCCCGTGAATTAGCCAAACAGGAAGACGAATTTAGTGCTCAGGGGCGAGACAAAGACATTGCCGCCGCCAATGAGAAGCTAAGCAAGAATGACGCAAATCGCCAGAAGCTGCTAGACGGAGCAGATAAAGAGCTAAAAGCACTACAAAAAGCTGTACAAAAGCTAGAGGGCTCGCGCCAGGGCACGCGTCCTTCCAGCTTTTATGCCACATTCGATCTTTACGAACAAGCACACGCCGACGTCAAATCTGATCCTGCTATCACAAAGAAGGGCAAGAAGAAGGCTCAAGAGGCACGTAAAAGCTCCACTGCTGATCAACGCGTCCAATCCATGCAATTCGATGCAACGCACACGGAAACTATGACAACCGCACTGCAGACTATCAATAGCCAGACAGCTACTTCCCAGGAGCGTCAAGAGGCAGTTAAACAGCTTATCACCGAAACAGTACTGAGAGACGCCACGCTCGAAGCCCAACGCAAAGCTGTTCATAACCTCCCCGTAACCGAGCACGCGGCGGCACGAGAGAGAGCCGCCCAGCAAGTACGCAACTCACCCAACATTGCTCGTCGTAAAAACGAAGCCATCAACAGGTCATCGGTCCAAGAAGCCATTGCCGTGGCGCGAGAAGAACCCTCACCCGCAGACCACGCAAAACGCAGAGAGGCGCTGGAAAAGGCCATGGAAAAAACCATTCGCCATTCAGTCGCCGACGAAACACAGACAGCAGTCATGCAGGAAGCAGCAGAAGAGCGTTTCGTTACGTACATAAAGGCGGGTATTGATGCACGCAATAAGATAGCGGGCAAAGCTATACATGACAATGATGATCTCAGGACACTCCGACATATGCTAAGCGATCACGACGAAGTTCACCTGGCTCTCGGCTATCTTGGCCGTCTCCCTGACGCAGGAACAGCTCTTACCAAGTTCAGACAGGCGAAGTTTCCCCATTCACATATGAATGACGCCATCAAATCAATCACAACGGAAGAAGCTCAAAATGCCATGGCCTACTACAAAAAAATGCAGAGCATAGCCTCTAAAGCAGTCCCTGACTTCATTAAGGGCTATGTTAACGATAATGGCGTTACTAGCGTTAAAGCTTACGAAAATGCTCTTGCAACTTCCAGGTCTGTGAAAGAATACCTCGATAAACTTACAGCTCGCAGGCTCAAAGACGCTGATAAAGAAAAACTTACGAAGGACGCAATTGCCACCATGATTGCAAGTCCACTTTATACAGATGCAGTAGACACACGTCTAGATGCGATGAAGGCCCACGCAGATATGCCTAAGCTACTTCCTGACGGCACACTACCACATGGAGTTGACGAAGCAGCATTCATTCGAGAGGTGGCCGGTAAAGCGGCCAGCTTAAACGTGGAATTACGCGTTCTGGCTAGCGCCGAAAGAGACGCTCAACAAACGTTTCGTCATGACCCGATCATAAGGAAAGACGTCGAAGATACACGTAATGCTCCTGAGACAAAAAGCATAATGACAGAATTGTGCGCAGATGATAAAACTACGCAGGCCGTCACGGATCTGATGGCATCATCAGAGGAGACTACCCGAGCGCAGATCGCCAAAGACTTTGTCAAGGAGAGATTCTTTGATGCCTATGCCAAATTAGCTGTCGCTGATAGCATAGGTACCGATGAAATCACTGAGCGGGAAGAGGCAGAAAGACATGATTGGGCAAGGCATAACTCCATCCTCCAGCAGAACTCAGCAAGTGTGTCTTCAACATTAGGCAAGTTGGAAAAGATCATACAATCAGATGGAGATACTGCATCGAAAACGAGCGAGGTAAAAAGAGTCATGGATCAGCTTGTCCATGAAACTACCCGTGCGGCAACCGGATCGCGAGTGCGCAACAATGCGCTAGCAGCGCCATTTGCCCACAAACGTCTGGCACGGCTGACCGCTTCATGGGATGCAATGGCCAGATCAGCAAGGCAAACACAGATGGCCAGGGAGGCAGCAGAGAAGGCAAGCGCATCAGTCGCCGTTACTTATGAAGGTAGTTTGCAGGATCACCTGGATCGTATTATGAGAACCACCGTCGAGGACTCACTAAAACATGAGAGCAAAACGGCTATCGAGCAACACCCCAACTATCTTGAGGATAGAAAGGCTCAACAGCTTCAATCCGCAGCATATACGCTGCTAAGAGATGACATAAAATCTGACTACAAGCGAAAAATCGATGATGCAGAAAAAAGATATGAAAAAGATATTAAAGATGCAAAATCTGCATATAGCGCAAAATTAGAAGAGGCTAAAGCCCAACGCAATAAGGCAATGGGCAAGATTAACGAATATTCGGGACTAGTGCATGGCAAGGATAAAGCAAAACAGGTCGATGATAAGTATCAGGAAGATTGTACTGCGGCAAAGGAAGCACGCAATAAGGCTTTAGAAGAGGCAGAAAATTATAAGAATCAGGTATATTCAGAGCAAAAAGCAGCATTAGTTGTTGCAAAGCGTATCTATAGTCATGTAAAAATAAGTACAATACAGACAGAAATAGATACTATCAAAGAAAATTTGTTAGATGTTACTGGTAAATTAGACAAATCTTTTAAAGAAAAAAAAGAGATAATAGAGAAAAAAGCAAAAGATGAGGAAATGTCCAGGGTAAAAAGAGCGAAGTGGGACGTGCACGCGGTCTATCTACAAGGAAAGCAGATTGCACAGAAAGAAACGGAGGGGGAAGCATTAGCAGTATTGAACACTGCCAAAGCGGATACAGCGGATGCGAAGGGGGAACTAGAAAAGGCAAGGGCACAATTAGTATTACAAGAAAGTTATCGTAAAGATGTATTAGACCAATTGCACACACTTAGTCTTAAAAAAAGCATGAATGGTGAAGATAAAGCTAAACTGGAAACACAAATAGCTGAAGCGTCAAAGGTCCTGGAATCATTTGGCCCGATCTTGAAAGATGCCAATAAGCAGGTTTTTGACTGTACGACTAAACTTAGCGCAGCAGAACGAGCAGAGACCATGGCAAATGGTAAATACAATGAGGAAAAACAAAAACTAGAGGCACTTGAGAATGAAATAGTACTGGCATTGAAAAGACATGAGTCTCACAAGGATAAACGTACCAGGTATCGCGAAAGACTAGCGAAACTAGATGAAGACCACATAAAGTTCATGAGGAGCCGAGAACTTACCCTGAGGATTGTATTGATTACAGCCGTAGCCGCAGCGTCTGGGTCTACAACTAGCGGCTTGCAACAGTTCTCTGGTGGCTATTTTAACTCCGCGTTAGCGGCCCTGCGTGGTAGTTGATCTGAAGTTCGACACGTGAGTTCTCCACGCGCACTTCTGTGTGAACTTTCAGGTGAGTTACCACATAGCGAACCTGCTCACCTCTGACATTATCTCTATCTCAAAGGGAGAGAGCAGCGAAATAAACACCATCGGGAGGTAAACTGAACCGGCCAAAGGGGTTCAATCCACCTCCTGAACAGCGGGATGAGCGCCATTGCTGGCTTCCTTCTGCATCTTGACGAGCACCTGTTGCGTCGGGTAGGGCAGATCGACACCGCTCTCAAAGAGCCTGTTTTTGAGCATGGTGAGTACTCTGTCCTGCACCTGGAGGATATGGGTATGCCTGATCATCAACGTCCACCAGTAGACGCGGAGATTGACACTGGATTCGCCTAAGCTGACGACAAATACTTCGGCAGGGGGGTCCTTCAGGACATCATCAATATCGTTAAGGACTTCCAGCATGAGAGCCTTCACACGCTCGATATCGTCCCCATAGCCAATACCCACCTCGTATTCCAGGCGGCGCTTGCTAAAGGCCGTGTTCACCGTGACCGAATGCGTAAAAAGATCGGCGTTTGGAATGACGATGCGCCGATCATCATAGGTTCTAATCGTGGTTGCACGTGTCTGGATATCTTCTACCGTGCCCTCGTACCCTTCGACCAGGATCTCATCGCCCAGCTTGAATGGAGCAGTCAACAATAAGAGGATGCCCGCGAGAAAGTTCTGGAAGAGATCATGAAAAGCAAAGCCAATGGCCACACTACCAATGCCCAGCAGTTGAATGAGATCACCGGGCCTGAACGAAGGGAAAATGACCGTCAACGCCACAAGCACACCAGTCACCACAACCACACTTTGCGCTAATCGCCCCAACACCAGGCCAGCATTCTTCGTCCGCTGACGCCTCTCAGTCATAAGAATGACGATGGTGCGTATTCTCTTGGCCACAAAGAAAAAAAGCATGAAGATGACGAAAGCGACCAGCAACTCTGGGAGAATGCCCAGAGTGCCATTTGCCATATTGATGAGGGTCATCTCAACCCGCGAAAAATCCACGCCCTGTGAAAGGTTCATTGTGCTCCTCTGTTTGCATAGATAGCTATTTCCTGCTCTATAGTAACAGCATTTACTCGACAATACAAGAGATTTAACGGTTTTTCCGGCCATGCTTGTATTATGGGATTTTGTCAAGACACGAGAGTAACAGCCAGACTGCTGACTGCTTTTTGTGCTATACTGTATGCGGACTTGCGGCGAATGAATCTGGTAAGCATTCTGGATAGGCAACGGGACAGACTAGTGCTACCAGTAGGCACATTGGTAATCTCCAGCATCTTATGCACCATCTTCTCCTCTTGTCATACTACAACATTTTCTGTAAGCAGTATGTCAGGAACCAAAAAAGAAAGGATACCATTGTGTCGCCACTTGCACTCTTATTACTGGTCATCGTGGTTTGCCTCTGTGTCTTCGGCTATACAACGTATCGCCAGAACGCAGCGAGACGAGCAAGGGAAAAGAAACGCAACCAATTTCACGACAGGGTCTAAGATAGTAAGGAATAGAACAGATGAGTAGTAAACAATCTCCCGAGACGAATGCACAGGCCCCTCAGCGCAGGTTAAGCCATGCAAATGCTTATTCCGCTCATGTACAGGAAGCCATGCGTTACGATAAACTTGGCTCAGCGGAATATCCACTCGTCATGTCCATTATGCATGCCGTGCTCCAGGGATACAACGAAGAGCAGTGGAAAGCAGAGCAACAACGTACGGTGAAGACGCTTACCGAGCAACAGCCAGATAAAAGGATTGCCCACGCTGATACAGCCAACCGCTATGAGCAACTGATCAGCGTCCTGAAAGATTTGACACTCTGGCCCTGGTAACAGCACAGAACAGTGCTTATGCTCGTGATACAATCGCATACAAACAGCGTCATTTCATTGCCTCGTCTCATCGAGAGACGAACGCCAGGAGGCTCGCGCACTTGTACAAAGTGATGCGCGGCCTTTTTTGTAACAAGGAGCTGGTATCGTATGAGTGCAAATGCCTCGCTTGAGCAAGGCGAACTATGGGAGATTTCACGCCAACTAGTCAGTTTTAACACCGTCAGTGCGCTGAGCAATGTTCACGCCGCCGAGTATCTCGCAAACTATCTCGAAGCAGTCGGATTTTCCACGCGACTCTGGCGCGAGACAGTCCAGGATGTCGAGAAAGCCATGGTCGTCGCCTGGGCCGGACCAGCAGTACCCGGCGGACTGATCCTTTCTGGACACATCGACGTCGTACCATTTGATAAACAGCCAGGCTGGACAGTCGATCCACTGAAACTATCGACGGATGGCCAACGCATCTTTGGGCGCGGCGTCTCCGATATGAAGGTCTTCCTGGCACAGGCAGTGCTGGCGGCCAAAAGACTCTCCCTCGCTCAGCTCAAAAAACCACTCGTGTATATTTTGACCTGCGACGAAGAAGTGGCTGGACAGGGCGCTGGACGTCTGGCGAAACAGTTACCGCAGATCCTGCGCGCCTGTCCACTCCCAACGGTAGCACTCATCGGAGAACCCACCAGCTTCAATATCTTTGCGGCACATAAGGGCTATGCCACGTTCGATATCCACGTGCGCGGCAAGGGAGGTCATAGCAGCATGCCGCACGCAGGACTGAACGCCATAGAGAAGATGGCCGACGTTATCCAGCTCCTCACAGAGACGAACAGCCAGCTCCAGCAACGCATTCTGCCAGAGAACGCGGCACTATTCCCTGCGTCTCCCACCTCAACGTTGAACTACGGCCTGATTCACGGCGGCCTCGCACCGAACATGATTGCCGAAACCTGCGATCTCGTGGTGAGCATGCGCATCGCGCCAGGAGACCGGGAAGAGGTCATTGTACAGCAGATCCAGGGAAAAATAGCGCAGACGATCACCAAACAGATGCAGCAGTTCGCCCCAGAATGTGGCGTCCACGTGCACAATGTGATCGCCACACCACCACTGCGCTCGCCCACCGACGATGCCTTTTGCACATTACTACGGCGGATTATACGGACCCATACGGAACAGGGCGCACCTTTTGCGACCGACGGCGGCCAGTTTCAGCAGGTGGGCATCAATTCTTATATCTGTGGTCCTGGCTTGCTCGAAGAGGCACATCAGCCCAATGAAAGTATCCCCGTAGACAACTTCTTGAGCGGTCTCGACAAGCTTGAGCAAATTATCCACGCATGGTGCATACACGCAGACACAACAGCAAGCATATAAATTTTGTGTTAAAATAAGGCGAATAGACGGACTTCCACCGTTTATTTCAGTACATTCGCACTTCCAGCGAAGGTCGAACAGATGGACAAAACGCCAAGGAAATGCGTTTTACATCCATAAAGTCTTGATTTTTCTTTTTCAATCATGTAATGTATATAGTATACATTCTTTCTCTCAGTTTTATGTACACCCAGCAGGCCAAAGGTAAACACCCCAACCGGCTGGTACAGAGACACAGAAAGGAGACGCAGCCTTGTCTTATGGCAAGGTGAAAAGAGAGCAGAGAGCAGAAGATGTATCCTTATCCGCCGACACCCTATACGATTACACGCCAGCCAGACAAGGAGCACCTGTATGCAAAAAGTTTCCCTGCGTAAAGTCAAAGCCCCGGTAAGCTATTTGCAGGAAACCAATGAAGAAGTTTTGCATTTTTCATTACAAGGCTTGTTGCCAGCAGGCCACACCTTAGCGCTTAACACGACACTTGGTACCCTCTCGCATCTTGTGTGCAAGCAGGAGAGACCTCACATGCTCATGGAGCAGCAATTCACGACCAGTGAGATCTGCGTTCTCCTGCCCTTGCTCGAAGCCTACCCTTACTACTGCCCTTACGAAGTGTTGCTCGCCAGCTTCAATAGCGGCAGGGTTAGCGAAACGGCGGTCGCACGCAGTCGCAAGCGCTTACTAGAAGCTCAGGAAGCAGGTGTATGGGACCAGGAAATGCGACCGGTGCGCAACGTCTTATCACGCACCCGTCTCAAGTCGCGCGCGTTCGGCATTGAAATCTCGTCGATTCTTGAGACAGGTTACATTCTTATGTTTATGCCCAATCATAAACATCAGGATGTCTAAGCGCAAAGCCTATCATTACACAACAGTATTGCCCGCACTATGCAGCGTACGCGTGCGCAAATGGTAGATTTTGAGCGCCACGAGCAGCGGGAGACGATGCTGCAACTGCTCTAAATCCAGGAAAGAGAGCTTTTGTAATCGTTCGAGACGCTGTAAGAGCGTGTTGCGGTGTACGTCAAGCTGGCTTGACGTTCTGGCAATGTTGCCGCCACATTCCAAGTATGTCTCCAGGGTATCCAGGAGATTTGTTTTCTTACGTCGATCATACTCGATAATCACGTCAATCGTGTCTTGATACTGATCACGTAACGTATCTGTACGCGCGAAAGCATGGATATAGCGGTAGACACCCAGCTCATTAAAAAGAGCACTACAGCGCTTGTCGTCGATGTACTGTCCGAGAGCTAGCGCTTCGCTTGCCTCGGCATAGCCACGCTGGTAGTCGCTCACAATATGACACGGGTTGCCTATGCCAGCAAACATGCGGATATGACGCTGCTCCTGAATCTGGAGCATCAGTTGGCGCAACCAGGTGTTGAGATGATCCACGACCGAGTCCATATCCAGGCAAAATAAGCAGACAAGAAGGTTATCACGTTCATCGATCAGCGAGTACGGATAAGCGCTCTGAATGCAGGCTTTTACCTGTGCAATGGCAGCTTCATAGCGCATGAGTCGCTCTTCCTGCGGCAAGAGCAGCGCTTGCGCAGCAGCAGGTGCGATTTCCAGATCGGACAATTCTAGCAAGGTAATCGCATGCGGCTTCGCCAGGTCATAGCCAAGGAAATAAGCACGTCGCAACAATGATGCCTCTAGTTCGGAGCGCCCGGAGAAGAGATCATCGACAAAGGCGCGCACCTGGTTTTTGTGAACCAGCACGTCCTCTTCGACGCTACGACGATGCTTGATCGCCAATGCAGCTTGATTGGCGATGGTATTGAGCATGAGCCAGTCTTCGTCGCTATACTGCTGGACCCGGCTGGAATAACAGTTGAGCAAGCCAATACATTCGGTGCCCACGAAGAGCGGGATGGGAAACAATGTCGTGTACTGCACATTTTTTAATGGGTTGAGCGCAGCAACGTCTTGCTCGGACAGAGCGGGCAATTGCCCATGCAAGGTAACAGCTCTGAGGTGCTCCCAGAGACTCGGATCTATACTAATCGGCTGTATCACAACACCCCTATCGCTCAAATCAGGAGCGCACGTCGACATCCTGAGCACATTGCTCGCCTGATCGCGCAACATGATGACACACAGATCTGTCTCCAATGCTTGCATAGTGAGCATAGCCAGTGCATGCAACATGTCGCCTAGCGGCTGCGGTAACGTAAGGGTATTGACGAGATGGCGAAAGACTTCATGAAGGTTGGGTTGAACGCCAACTGCTGAGACGGTCTGTTGTGCGAACGAATATTCAAAAGGAGACTGCTCATCAGTGGGATCTTTACAGGCTTGTTCCAGGGTAAGTTCTTGCGTACTCATTTATGCGTAGCTTCCCAGCACATCGGGCATCATTGTCACTTCCTACTTGAGAGTATGTACAATCCAGGAATTCAAGTATATACACAAAGAAAGTGTAAACCTCCTCAAGCTTAGCACATTTTACCTACTTTGTCCACCCTGAAATGTATAAAATTCATATAAAAGTTGTTAAACAATGTCTTATGAAAGAGTTAAAGAAGACCGGTATAAGACGCTAACGCACATGAGTGGTTTCTCTAGCCGATTGCTGTTTTGGCGCGGGAGAGGCTACCAGGACTGCCCTGGTAGCCTCTCCTTAATATAGCATGACTTTTTGCGGGTCATCAATCGCCTGAAAAAGCTGGGTGAAGCCTATGCTCAGGCAGTACCGACAGCAAAGACATGCAGCAGATTCCCTCTTGACAAAAACCACAACGGTATTTTATGCTTGTATTACACGATTGTGAGTGACTGCACCCCCCTCTTCGCCAATGATATTCCTCTTACATTGCACATTTTTGACGGTCCTGACCAGGATCGTGCTATCCGTCTATCATGCTTTCTGCGTGTCTTCCCTGAGGCAATGCACTATTTTCCGTAATTGGAGTTTGTATGTCCAATGATCCCTGTGGCATCCCACGCCCTTGCATTGTGCAGCGCCCAAAGAGCAGTGGCTGGCGTCTCTGTCTGTTGCTCTTTCTGTGTGTCTGGTTGGTGTGTTATGAGACGCTGCTGGCTGGCAATGGAGCCTTAGTCTATGCGGCAAGAAAGAACCGTCGAATCGGTTTGGTCTCCGTGGCGTGCCGTGAAGTAGACCCCATCCAGCTACACGATCCGCCAATGCCCTTGGAGAGGACGCTCTCGCCAGGTTTCAAATTGTTGCGTCAACGTCTGATTGAGGCGACTCACTGCGCTGGCACTTGGGGCAACTCCCGTGAGCGTTTGGGCCACTTCTCCCACCTTTTGCGTACTCACCCCGGCAACAAACATCTCCGTCAACCCTTCTGCAACCTGGGCTTCGTAGCGGTTATAGCGGTCAAAGACCTGAGTATGGACGTTCCCCTCTCGATCTCTGGGCACTTCGAGATCTTTGATCGGACCTGACGACGTTGCTAAATCACGCGTGTAGGTCCCATTGCGGTATCCCTTGCGCTCTGCAGTACACTCTCCCCATGCGGCTCCCAGACACTGCTCAAGCTCCTCGCGCATCACTTCTTCAATCACGACGCGCATCGCACTGACAGCCAAGTTTCGCAGGCGTTGGCGAAATTCCTGTGCATCTGGCATCGTGTGGTCCGATGACTCCACAGTTGTTGCTTCAGAGGTCGATGTGGTACGTTTTTTGGGTACAGGCATAACTTCCTCCTTGTTTGGGTAGAAGAATGTGACATTTACATTCTATGCCTGTAGTATCTCCTAAAATTACCCTTTTGAGAAAGCTCTACCGGTACACAACTCCCGGCATGGTGTCTTAAATTCGTCCTGAGCCAGGATATCCAGGAAAAAGTCAAATTGCCCTGCCTGAGCACTGACGCGCTGAACGCCAGCAGCGATTGCCAGGGTACTCACCAGCAACACGACTGCCAGGAAAGAAAACCAGAACCGTTTCATTGTCCTGATACCTCTTTTCTTACGAGAAGATTTGCAGCAAACGAATGCCGATCAACAACGATCATGGGTGAAACAGGCGACGGTTTAGCGGAGGAAGGGGATGTGACGCATGTGCTCACCCCCAGCGAACATATAAGCGTTGAGGGGAGCGAAGAGCAGCGTTGCACTGAGCTCTTCACTCGCTACAGACATGTGACAAAAGATGGAAAGCGCTCGCAGCTACGGCGAAACCTCGTCCAGGCGCTTATCACGGGTCGAGGTGCCAAACTGGGCAATGATCGCCGCCACCACCAGGCACCCACCAATGACCAGGAAGGTACCTACGGTGCCAAGAGTCGCCACGTTGTTCGCGATCAAGAGAATGCCCACGCCTCCACCAATATGCCCGATACCATCGACCAGAGCAAAGCCGCTCGCACGCGCTCTGGTCGGATAGTTCTCCGCCGACCAGGCCCAGGCCATGGGCACGAAGAGGTTGAAGCCAATGAAGAGGATGATCGCGCCAATTGCCGTAACCCAGAACTGGCTCGCCCCGGCCAGAGCGATGATGAGTCCTCCGATGATGGTCAGCACTGCCGAGATCGGCAGCCAGTATTTGCGTTCCAGGATCTCGCCAAAGCCGTAATCAAAGAAGGCCACGCCGATGAAGCCAAAGGTGCCCACGGCCACAATGAGTCCAGCTTCGGGTGGAGGATAGCCCAGACCAGCTAGAATGCTTGTCAGACCAGAGCCAATGGTGTAGACCGTGATGAAGGCGACGAACCACATGCAGAAGAGCAAAATAGTGCGGCGTCGATAGAGTGGATTGCCCAGAATTTCCAGATAGGTCACGCCTTTTTCACTGCTGTGGAGGTGGATTTCTGAACCGACCGGGGGTAGATTCGTGAGCTTTTTGAGGGCCCGCTGCTCCATATCGGTCACGATTTCGTTGGCCTCCTCAAGGCGCCCATGTGAGATCAGCCAGCGCGGAGACTCAGGCAGACGAAAGCGCAGCAGAATCCCGATGAGTGCCAGCGCCGCGCCGATGCCGTACATGATCCGCCATCCGCTGCCGGCAAACTGAGGAAGCTTATTGACGACCTGGACAGTTGCCAGAGCAAAGGGTAGACCATCGGGGAAACTGGCTGCAGGCGTGGTCAGCCAGAGTCCCAACCAGATGCCAAGGAAGGCACCTAGAGAGGACATGATAAAGACCAGTGAGGTGTACTTCGCGCGCCCTTTGCTGGGTGCCATCTCGTTGATATAGGTCGCCACGAGTGCCAGGTCTGCCCCCACACCGATTCCGGTGATCACACGCGCGAGAATGAAGGATGTGTAATCCCAGACGAAGGCGTTGAAGAGGGAACCTAACCCGGTAATGATCAGGGTCAGCAACAGGATATCCCGTCGTCCAAAGCGATCAGCCAGCGGGCTGAGGATCAACGCCCCGATGACATACCCGACCAGATTCAAGAGCACGGGCAAGCCTAGCTTATCGGAGGCCAGGACTAATCCCGGCGGTGCGGCAGTCAACCCGGCAGGCAACCCAGGTAAACACCCGGTCACAATCTGGGTACAGGTCTGAATGAACGAAACATTAATATCAAAAATATCAAAAAACGTGAAGAGAAAGCCGATGCCAATGATCCCAATGAAGAGATAGGAAAGCGACCAGATAGGAATCCGGTCCTGGCGGGCAATAATTGCAGCACCACTGCTGCTTGCCGCTGGTTGGGATATGCCTCTTGTTTCGGATGCCATACAAAGTCCCCTTTCAGAAAAAGGAAAGTCAGGTGACAACAAGCTCATCAGCCAACATCAATTATGTTGGGTGAAACAGTGAAACAGCCTTCGCGAGAGCAAACGTTGCTCAGGCCAGCACGATGCTGTGTTCTCAGAGTGTTTCCCACAAAATGGGTGCGATACACCTCCTTCTTGCTCCTTCCCCATACCTCTACTTTTTGCAGAGATGCGGAAGAGGGCGCTGGTTTATGACAGCACAACAGCATGTCATACATGCATGTGCCTGACAGCAGAGAGATCCATTGTCAACGAGAGATAAATGCTTAGTAAACAGGGAGGCGCGTGCAATCAAGTTCCAGGCACGCGAGAAATATGTTCTGCCTCTGCTTTCAACAATGCTCCGACTTGTTGCATCGCCTCGTCATCGAAATGAGAGACAAATCCCAACACACAGAGCAAAGCGATGATCAGTGACCACGAGCAGGTCAAGTAACTGAAAGGCACACCCCACCACAGAAGCTGCTACCTCAGTCGCCGCCTGCACCTTCGACTCCAGTGATTATCGTTCCGTAATTTGAACGAAACGTTCCATGTAACTCTAGTATACGCAGAGAAAAGCATATTGTCAAGCGTTCGGCAGAGGGTCGTCCAACAGGGAACTGCTCTACGGGTCTGCTTCGTCTTCATTACTGGAGCAAGAACGTTATGAATGACAGAGCATCAATACATAACGTGTCCCTGACGACAAAGGAGAGAATTGATGAGTAATATACCAATCGCCGATTATGCTTTATTGTCGGATTGCCGCTCAGCCGCGCTGGTCAGCCGGATGGGTCATGTTGACTGGCTGTGCTTTCCCCGCTTCGATGGGCCGTCGGTCTTTGCTCGGCTGCTGGATGACCAGGCCGGACACTGGTCGATCTCAGTAATTGGTACAACCGAGGTGAGCCGCCGTTATCTGGAAGGGACGATGGCTCTTGAAACGACCTTCCGCACCCCAACGGGCAGTGCAGTACTGGTCGACGCCATGGCCATCGGACGCAATGAGCGCGGACACGAACTGGGCGTCGCTTCGCCTGGCATAGTACTCCGCTCTGTATCGTGCCAGTCCGGTAGCGTGGAGATTGAGCTTGAATATGCACCTCGCTTCGAATATGGCCTCATCTCACCCCTGCTGAGATCTGTTCAAGGCGGCATCGTCGCCCGTGGTGGTGCAGATATCCTGCTCCTCTCATCTCCGCTAGTTTTATCCGTAGAAGACTCGCTGGCACGCGCTCGCTTCACCCTCCAGACCGGCGAGCAGATAAGTTTCGCGCTCCAACATCGGGCGAGCTGGCAGGAAATGCCTCAGGTGTATACCCAGGCGGCGATTATCGATACCCTGAATGATACTATCGTGGGATGGCGTACCTGGTCAGGCCTGCATCAGCGCTACACGGGACCCTGGCGAGATCTGGTCCATCACAGTGGCTGTGTACTGCAAGCGCTCACGTTCCGTCCCACCGGAGCTATTGTCGCCGCGCCCACCACCTCGTTGCCAGAGTCCATTGGAGGTGAGCGCAACTGGGACTATCGCTATACCTGGGTCCGAGACGCCAGCCTGACACTGGAAGCGCTCTGGGTCGCGGCCTGCCCAGATGAGGCACTATGGTTCTTCTCCTGGATGGCTGGCGCAGTGGCGAGCCAGATACGGCGCGGCACAGAGCTGCAAATTATGTTCGGAGTTGGTGGTGAACACGATCTGAGCGAGCGCTCGCTCAAGCACCTGGCGGGATGGCGGGCAAGCCGCCCGGTGCGCGTTGGCAATGGTGCCTGGGAACAACGCCAACTCGACGTCTATGGAGAGCTTCTCAGCGCGGCGCATCGCCTGCGCGACCAGCTTAGCGAACTCGACGAGGTGACGCGCACCTTCCTGGTCGAGGTTGCCGACGCAGCAGCTACGCGTTGGCAAGGACAGGACCAGGGCATCTGGGAGGTCCGTGGAGAGCCACAGGATTTCCTGTACTCAAAACTCATGTGCTGGGTAGCACTTGACCGCGCGATTGACCTCGCCGATCTCTTGCACGCGCACGACAGGATTGCTAGCTGGACAACGACCCGCGAGCAGATCCGCGAGGCCATCCTCAAACACGGCTGGAGCGCGCAAGCTGGAGCATTCACCCAGGCGTTTGGCTCCGATGACCTGGATGCCTCGGCGCTTATGATGCCCATTGTAGGATTCCTGCCCGCCACTGATTCGCGCATGCGCTCCACCATCGACGCGATAGCTGAGCGGCTCACCGACGCGCATGGCCTGGTCTATCGCTACCGCGCATCCGATGGACTCGCTGGCGACGAAGGGACATTCCTGCTCTGCACATTCTGGCTCGCTCACGCGCAGGCACTGGCTGGAGAGGTCGCACAGGCCCGGACAACCTTCGAACAGGCGATTGCCTACGCCAATGACGTCGGCTTGCTCGCCGAAGAGGTAGATCCCGCCAGTGGCGAATTGCTGGGCAATTTCCCCCAGGCATTCAGTCATATCGGCCTCGTGAACGCCGCCTGGGCCATCTCACAAGCGGAAGCATGATTGCGAGCCAGAGCGATGCCAATCGCATACATGACGCCCAGGTACTGAGTACCGGCAAGTCAAATGACAACTTCTATGCCTTCACAAAGGCCGTTGACCGTCTCAGTCAGGTGAATCGCGACTACTACAACAGGACATACGCGGCAATAAATGCAGCTTTGACTGACTTTATACCACTCAGCCTGCTGCTGTTCCCCCTGATTGGACTGTTGGCACTGTGGGGCACAACGCGCCGTCTCAAGTACTTATAGCCTGGCAATTATCGCGTAGGGACAATCCCTACACCAGAAGATCCGCCACAAAAAAGGTCTTGGCTCGGCCCCTACGCGCGTTTGCACTGGACCTGAAGAGTGACGTCCCGTATAAGAACTTCCTCGTGTTCACTGCGTAGCGTAAGACCGGTATAAGACACGGCACAATTCCGTATAATATGCCGAATTATGTATAAGATTTTTCTCTTCATCCACCTCCCCATATGGCAGTAGCGCGCACAGATGCCTATTCGCCTCAGCCGAAAGCACGAAGTTTCGTAGGAGATGACCGCAAGCACCTCACCCTATACTGCTCATAGATGCTGTGACTGTAGGAACATCGCACTGCACAGGTGTCTTTCTCGACAACTGGCAGACAGAGGCCCGGCACGCAGCCAGACCACTGGAGTTGATGGAGTTGGTATGCGAAGTTGTACTGCTGATGGAAACACTTCTCATACGTTCATTTGAAATAGTTAAGAGGAATTGTATTTGTGGGGTATGAATCAGTAACGCCGTCACTCGCCGACAAAAAAGCTGCTCACCAGCACGCGAGCAACAGCCAGAGCACGTGGACGGAGCCAGCGACACAGACAGTGCAGAAGCCACGCACAACGCTACGCTCACGCTCCTACGCGCAACCAGGCCATTGGCAACAGGGGAGGACGATAGCTGGAGCGTACGACCGGGTAGAGCCATCTGCGCAACTGGTAGCAAGACGCAACAAGAGTATTGCGGCAGTGCGTATCGCCTTTGGTGTCCTGTGGGCCTGCGATGCCTGGCTCAAATGGCAACCGGCCTTCATCAACGACTTCGCACGGTTCTCCACACAGTCGATCAATGGTCAACCCCCGGTCATGAGCGCATGGTTCACATTCTGGAGCCACGTCGTCAACCTGAATGCGCATGGCTTTGCCCACGGTGTGGCTATCGGCGAGACATGCATCGCCCTGTGCTTGATCTTTGGAGTCTTCACGAACCTGGCGTGCGGCGCAGGTATCCTGCTCACGCTCCTGGGTTGGGCCACACTGGATGGTCTGGGGGGACTATTTGGACGAGGGAGCATCGACATTGGCCTTATTATCGTCTACGTGCTGGTCTTCCTTGGCCTGATACTGAGTAACGCCGGGCAGACTCTGGGAGTAGATCGCTCCCTGGCAACCAAACTGGGACGCTGGACGTTTCTGGCAACTGGTCCCATACAGTAATTATGACACAAGATGCGCATCAGCAAGCCCACGGGGGACAGGCGAGTGCGCATAGTCCAAGAAGGTGTTTGGGTCAGAGCACAATTTTCGCTGATTGTGAGCCGGCGGCAAACACGTTCTGAGAGGAGCATCTATGTCGTACAATGAGGCATCAAGACTTTCTGGCAACATGGGACCAATGCGCCCAGCTATGGGTGCCGGCGGCTTCACCGACGGGAGGCCAGAAGCAGCATATGGCTATAGCCACAAAGAGAAAGCGCGCGAGCAGGAACAAGCATTCTTGCATGGCGAAGCCCTGGCACGCGATCCAGCCGCAGAACACTATGGCCCCTGGATTGTGCTGAGCTTTGCGGCTGGATTTTCCCTCTTCCTGATCTTCATGGTCTTACTCGGGCAGGAACCGGGGAAAAGCTTCTTTCTCAAAGGCTCATCCGACATTTTACAGTTTGTAGGAGAAGGACTGGGCTTCATCTTCTGTATGCGCATTGCGCTACGGCTACGCAACGTTTCCGCCAATTTGCGCCACGAACTGTTGCAAAAAAGCGCAGAACGCCGTTCTCCAAATGAGTTAGCAGCCGCACACTCTGAAGCTCAAGCCGCACAGCGCGCATTCATCGCCTGGAGCCTGCTAGCTGTCGGGATCGCCCTGTATGCCAGTGGTCAGGCCGTCTGGACCAGCTACGACATACGCATGAACAGCGCTGATGTGCCATTTCCAGGCATCTATGATACTGGTTTTGTGCTCTCATACCCGTTCTTTCTGATCGGCACATTGTTACTCACACGGCGCAACAAAGCATCGGTGGGACGCATACGCCTGATCCTGGATGCGCTGGCGGTCATTGGCGCATCACTGGCACTCTCCTGGTTCTTCCTGTTAAGTCCGTTGATTGCGGGATTGGCACAGGCACCAAGTGCAGGCGCAGCCTTTCTCTCCGTCTACTTCCCAACTGGAGACCTGTTCCTCGTTGCGGTCGGCGCATTTCTTATGTTCAGTCCGCTGGCTAGCCGCGCACAACAACCCGTCTTCATGCTTCTGTGTATGGGACTGTTCTTCCTGGCGATTACCGATAGCTTGCTATCGTTCTATTCGCTCTCGAACAACTTCAACACGGGTACTGTACAGGATGTGTTATGGCCGCTGAGTATGGCACTGATCGGACTGGCCGCTATTGAGTACCCTCGCAGCGTGGCTCGCGAGCAGGAACAACTCGAACGCACGAAGAATGCTGGTCTCAACATCTCTTCGCTACTGGCACCGGGACGCTTCGCACAACTCAGCGCAACCGCGCAAACCATTGCGCCGTTCATCCTGGTCATTGCCACCTGTGCCTTGTTGATCACCAACGTGGCAACGCGCGGCGGTAAAACCCTGCTGCAAGCCGACCTGGTGGCACTGGCGTTGATCTTGATCGTGATTGCACGCCAGGCTCTGACCCTGTTGGAAAACAACCGCCTGACCATGCAGATGCGCGGCGAACTGGTTATCTCACGCCGCGAACTACAGGTAACACGGCGCGAAGCTGATGAGGCCACACGGACCGCCCAGGGCAAACACGCGATGGATGATGGCGTGGCGGCTCTGCGTGAAGTGCATGCACGCGTGGCACGAGGAGATCTGGCAGCGCGAGCACCCACGGTTCCTGGTCCATTGCTACCAATCGCCATCAGTCTCAACCTGATGTTAGATCGACTCAGCGCCCTATCACTACGCGGATCAAAATACGATCAGATCGCGCACGATTGCCGGTTGCTGCAAGAAGGCGTGGAACGCTTAGGGCAGGGCCAGGCTCCCTGGCCGGTGAATCAGCCCCCACCGAAGAGCGCGGCAGAACTGCATTCGATCTTTCTCAGCCTCTCACACTTACAGCGTATTCAGGAGAGTCAATGGCGACGGACGAGTAGTGCACTGGAGTCCATCAGCAATCTTACCCGACGCATACGGGATGCGATCAGCGACCTCAAGCACTCATCGACCTTCAACGAACTCGCCACGGCGAGCCTGGAACGCATGAGTCTCGACCGCGTCGCTCGCGAGATTCACCTGCTGGAGCAGCAGCTACACAATACGCTGAACCAGATCGCACAGATGAATCCACGCCCAGCGCTGGAAGCAGAACAGGCGGCACGCCAGCCAGCACCAGCAGAAGTGGTGTACTCACAGAGCGGCTACGGACGCTCAAGAGAGCAGGATGCAGAGCCGCATCAGGTGCCCCAGGAGCACAATCCGTACAACCCTTACAGCCACCGCATGTCTCAAGCATATCGTATCCAGAGAGTTCCCATGGAGGAATAGCCTAGCACGAGTGTAACGGCACCCCATTACGGGGTGCCCAGAGAGAGAGACGGCGGGGAAGCTCGAGTTCAACGGGAGCAGAGAACGCATCTATTGTAGTGGGGCCACCTGGCAGAAACCAGGCCAAGCGCCCAGAAAAGGCAGAATGAGATGGACAACAAAACATACAATGAGGCTCGCGAGGGGACAACATCGTATTGTCTTGGACATCCTCCTCATCCCTTGCAGGCCGAGGAGATTGTCTGTCGCATCTGCGGAACTCTGGCGGCAGGAGCAAGCCTGGGACACTACCAGGCACAAAAGCTCCTGGGAACGGGCAGAAGCGGGCAGGCGTACCTGGCCACCCACCAACGCTCAGGTCAATCAGCCGTCATCAAACTCTTTCCGCAAGACCCGGCGAGCATGCATTTATGGGATGCGGCGCGCCGCGAAGTACGTGCGGTTACGGCACTGCGCCACAATGCCATTTTGCCCGTCTTCAGTTGTACAACCTGGTATCCAGGCCATACAAACCAGTCGGCCTATGAATGGCAACCAGGACGTGAACAAGATGGCTATCTGCTCACGCTCTGCCAATATATTCCCGGCACATTTAACAATTTCATCGCCCACTATCAGAAAACAGAGGTTCAGAGAGCGCTGTACGAACAGGGCATCGCCCCTATCAGCATCTTGATGAATCTCATCCAGCAAATAGGTTCCGCATTAAGTGCCGCCCATGCGCGGAATATTGTCCATGGCGCACTTATACCGCACAATATCCTGTTGGCTAACCAGGAGCGCCTCTGGATAGCGGACTTTGGCCTGGCCCGCCTGCATCCACCGACGGCACCCTATTTGCCTCCAGAACTCTATACCGCCAGCAGTACCAGCGTTCATACCGGGGATATGAGCGCATATTGGCATACAGTTACTCCGGCCAGTGATCAGTATATGTTTGCAATTTTGTGCCAGCAACTGTTCTCACACATACTGCACCAGACCGATTATGAATATCTGCATCCAGTACTCCAGCGCGCGACACAACAAAGGCCAACACAGCGCTATCCAAATGTTGACCTCTTTGTCCAGGATCTGCTCGCGCTGACCATGAATACACCACCATCTCCTCCCGCACGAGATTACGCACCCGCACGCTCCGGGGGGAGAAAGCAGGAGAGATATAGCTCAGCGACACCAGCACCATCCGGCAGTAGAGCCATGGCGATGACGCCAGTACTGCCACAGCCAGCACTACGGCAACAATTTGCCAGCCCTTATACGCCAGCACTGCCATCAGCTCCACTCACGCCGACACCTCAAGCCACCCCGTTGACGCCAGGTGCCTTGCTCACAACCGAGGATTGGGAGAAGCGTGGCGATAAGCTCTTTACCATGCACGATTACGAGGAAGCGCTGAAGGCTTATCATCATGCATTGGAGGTAAACCCACAGAAGGCTTCGCTCTGGCTGGCAATGGGCGATACCTACTTTGCCCTGGAGCGCTATAAAGAAGCCCTTATGGCCTACGAGCAGGCAGTGTATCTGAATCCCAACGAAACGCAAGCCTGGTCGAGTCGCGGCACCGTACTCGATGCGCTGGGACGGCACCAGGAAGCTCTGGACTGTTATGAGCGCGCCGAGCAATTGCAATAGATATACCGGTGATTTACTATAAAATATGATATACATGCAAAGAGGCAGAGCCAGGATGCACAGAAAGTCTAGCGCGAATTGCACGTTCATGTGCAGCCTGCGACACGCTGCATGGTCTACGTTGACAAATGCACCAGAAAGATCATAAAGTGTAGTTTATTAACCAGAGGGATAATTTTTGTACGTTGTTTTATCTACACGTCATCATCGTATTAGTTGAAAGGACGGGACACTCATGGACGAATTGCTTAAAAGTGGAGAGTCTGTTGAACAGACGGAACCAACTGCTTTGGCAGAACAAGGACGTAGAGACGAGCCACCCGCAGTAGCAGGGAACGCTTCAACAGCGATTAACTACACGCTACGTTTCACAGGCTGGCCCGCCATCCCTCAGTTAGTGACAATCGCAGTAGCATCGGCAGTTTACATCGTGCTCTCTTATCTATCCATTGGCATCCCCTCACTCTTTTTTGGCGTAAGTTCAATTTTTATCGCCATTGGGTTTGGTATTCCATTCGCGTTATGGTTTGGTGTGTGGGCATTCGTCATCGCCTATCTGGGCAACTTCCTGGGAGCCGGTATTTTGTCGCCGCAGCCGCTGCCACTGCTGGTAGCCATACCCTTTGGGGCAACCGACTTCATCCAACTGTGTTTGCCGATGATCTTATATCGCGTATTCGCCAAACGTTTCGGCGTCAGCCCTATCGGCAAAGATGTGTATACACTGCGTGGTTTTCTCTTTTTCCTGGTCTGTGCAGTGCTGCCCAATAATATTATTGGCGGTCTGTATGGCAACATAATCCTGATTCTCGGGGGTCTTAATCCCTGGAGTGCACTCATCCCAGGCTGGCTGTCCTGGTCTTCAACGAACATTGTTGTGACGATTGTTATCGGGTCTATCCTGCTTGCGACACTGGGACCAATTGTCGAACGCTTTGGTTTGACAACCCGTGATGCGCTCAAGTAACACCGTATCATCGCCATAGGCATATGTGAGCACGCCACAGAGGACATTCTCTGTGACGTGCTTCTTTTTGCGCAGAAGAGATAATGTCCCGGATATTGTTTTGCCAAGACGAGAAGTGACTCTTCAGGTCAACTGTACAGCAGCGGGGGCAAGCCCCGCCGCTACGCGAAGGAGGGAGCCATCGCCCTCCACCCCGCGTAGCGACAATCCCTTGCGGTTGTCGTTCTTGCATCGGATATCTCCGCGTAGCGACAATCCCTTGCGGTCAATGCCGTTTAAATAAGAAAAACGTCAAGCTCAATTCGCGTCATTCTAGCTCTGCCATATGAGCGTGGATTGCACTTAACTAAACGGCATTGATCCCTTGCGGTTGTCGTTCCCACCCATAGTTACAACGAGAAAAAGTACTCATCAGGTCAGCAGCAACAATATTTCACCTTTGCATTGATCATTTTCCCCAATCACTTGACCATATTCTACATATCTGTTATTATTACCACAATAGTAACAAATATCGCCACGTTTTTGATACATATTGACAAGACAAAGTAAAAATATTGAAGGAGCAGTCAATGCATACACAACAACTTGCCCTGGAAGAAACGTTCGCAGTAGGCGAATATCCAACCGTTACCATCAACAACTACGCTGGCAACATTCATGTTCGCGCCGGAGCATATGGCTCAGTGAGCATCAAAGCAACCATCCAACCAGATCATAGTGATGATGCGCCACAGGTAACATGGCACTGCGTCGATAGGAAACACGTCATCGTCCAAGTGTCCACTCCCACCAGTGTTTTAGGCAAAACAAGCTTTGTCAATTTTGATGTGTACGTGCCGACGACTGTCGACCTGGACTTGCATACCAACGCAGGCAGCATCGATGTCTATAATGTACGCGGACAGGTCAAATTGCACAGCCATGCCGGGTCCATCAGCGCCGCTCAGACGACGCTTACCGGTAACGCAAGTTTCCAGACCAACGCGGGCGCGATCACGTTTGCCGGTACACTCATAGCCGAGGCGAGCTATCGGTTTCAGACCAACGCTGGTCCTGTTGACCTGACACTACCAGCGAATAGTGCCTTTCATGTTGACGCAAAGACCGACGTGGGAAGTTTAGCGGTAGACTTTCCAGGTGTGTCTGTGTTCCAGCAGTTTATTGGGAAGGAAGCACATGGCGATGTAGGAGCGTATCCACGTGCACAATTGTCTCTCCTATCGAACGTCGGCTCAATTGCATTACAGAGCATGGGATAGGTACATAGCAACAAAGGCGCATGCTGTCGTCGTCCTGCATGGTAGAGCAGCATACACCTCGCTCCTCATTGCTGAACGTCGTCCTGCGATTGCTCTGGCGTCTGTTGTACATTCATGAGCCAAACGTGGTATCCTTTGTAGACAAACACACTCTTCTGTGTGCAGAGGATTGACGAAAGTTTCCTCAACAATCGCATCTTTGCCAAATTGCCACTCGAGTCATCAGAAAGGATAACGCCTTGATCCAACGCATCAATCCTCCCGATCTCCATGAGACGCCTGGATACCACCATGTGACCGTTACTGACACCACCAGAATGGTGTTTCTCGCCGGTCAGTGTCCGCTCGACAAACAAGGACAGATTGTCGGTACCGACGACCTGCGCGCGCAGGTCAAGCAGGTGATTCGCAACATCGTCACTGCTCTGTCCTGTGTCGGCGCGGCTCCCGACGACGTGGTCCGCACGGTAATCTACGTCGTCTCGTCTGATCGTGATGACCTCTCACTCGTGTGGACCATTCTGCGAAACTCGGCCATCGCTCCCGCGTTGAGCACCGCAAGCACACTGCTTGGAGTCTCCCAACTCGGCTATCCAGGACAGCTTGTGGAAATCGACGTGACAGCGATACTGGCTAGCTAAACATTCTTTCCATCGCTTTTCACGCTCAGTGTTCATACACATACTTTTTCTACTAAGAGACCGAGACAACTGTATCGCTGGGATTCTCGACACCGGTTGGCCCCACTGCGAAGATGGCATAAGTGATGCCTTCCGCGTGAGCATATTTGATGGCCGTCGCTGATGCATCGGTATACGTCGTACCGGTGACGGTAGCAACTAATTGAAATTGCTGATCTACATTGGTCACTTCGCGATAAACATCGTAGCGGCTCGCATGCTGACCGGCTGACCAGGAAAGAGCCACGCCACCGTTCGGCATCAATTTATAGCTGCTCTTATCCGGCGCTCTGGGTATCTGGCTCACCGGAACCCAGTGGACACGCGTTGTGAACGTGGCTGTTACAGCACTTTCCAGCTCGAACTTGCTGACCATTGACCGTGGATACATCATCATATTGCTGCTGAAACGTGACGTTTAGCTGATTACCAGACAATCTGCTATCAAAGGTAATCGTGACGGAGCCCAATACCTGCGTATACTGAATGACCGTGCTGCCGTCAGAAAGCTGTGTCACCGCAGTCGCCGTCGGAGTAGTCGCGCCCGGACTGTAGACTTTGACCATGTCGTTGTGATCCGCCACAAAGAGGATATGCTTAAAGTCATTAGCCACGGCAGTCTTAAGGGTCGCGGAACTGAGCTGTGTCGTGGTGCCGCTGGCGTCCGTCACGGTCCCACTCACATTGGAAAATTTGAACGGATTGTTTAACAAAAAGTTTGCCGGTCCATGCAAGGCTTGAGGTAGCAACGTCGGAGTTGGCACAGGCGGCGGCGGGAGTGCAGATACATGCGTCGCCGCTGAGGCGGGTAGAGGTGTTTGTTGCACCTGTGAGGCCGGCTGATTAGTAGGAGAAGATGCATCACACCCGACCATGACTTGCAGAAAAATGATCATTATAAACAGCAAAGCGCAAAAACGCCTGACGCGTAGAAAACTGCCTGCACTTCGAGTACCCACAACGTGACTCCTTTCACGCTACAAATTGCATCCTGCAAGAAAAAAACCTTCCAGTGGCATTCGTGGCTACAGTCTACCACAAACATATGCAGGGAAATTAATCACTTTTTATTCAATGATGGCATGTCTATCTTAATCTCTGCTCCACTTCGCCGGTTGACAAAGGGTAGCTCAGTGGGTATACTTAAACCATACGAGATATTTCGTATGAAAAGCCTATACGCATAATAAATTTCGTATAAGATAGGTGGCTTCCGGTGATGTCTATACAAAGTACGACAACAGGTAGAGCGCTGACGGTAGAAGTTGACGCAGGTCTGGCATTTGAATTCCTGCTCACATTGAACGTCTTCTATGATCAAAAGGGCTATGAGTACGAGGTGGGCAACGCCTGGTTTGAGATGGTTCGTCAGAAGGCGACGCCAGAGCTCATTGCGACAACCTCAAGCTTCCTTACGAACACAAGTTGGAGATATTGGTCTCCATTGCTGGGAATCGTCGCCGACCTACCGTCGCCCCGTGATGTTCCCACGTTTCTTGCCTATCTCGAGTCAATCGAACCATACGAGTTACGCCTACACCAGCTCGGCTACTATCACAGGAGCGCGCGTAAAATAGTGCCGTTGGATATCATTTATCTCGCAGCTCAGGGTGATACGGAAGCCCAGAGTCAATATCTCAAGATACCCATCTCTGATGATGAGAATCGACAGGCCTATGCACGACAACTCTTCGCAACCGATCCAGCAGTGCTGAAAAGCAGGCTATTGACCACTCTCCAACAATGGTATGAGCAGGTCTTTCGCTCCCTCGAACAGCAAGTGCGCCCAATCCTTGAGCGCGATGCTGCGGCGAAGAGGGCGCTCAAGTCTACACTGACCCCGGAAGGTCTGATAGAGGTAGCCACAAATGGTCTGAAGTACGTAGCAGAACCTGGAGTACGCAGAATATTGCTGACGCCCAGTTTCGTCTTGCGACCCTGGAATGAGCACATGGATTATCAGGATATGATGATTTTTTGCTATCCGGTCGCCGACGAGAGCATTGAGAAGGATAGTCCAGTTCCGCCTGCGCGCTTGGTCAGATTGTACAAAGCGCTCGCCGATGAACGCCGTCTACGCATACTCAAAATGCTCACCAGCAGAAGCTACTCCCTCCAGGAAATAGCTGACGAGTTTGGGGTTTCAAAAACCACGATGCACTATCACCTGGCGACACTGCGCACAGCGGGCTTAGTACTCGCACAACCCAATGAAAATCTCTACAGTTTACGCCCGGACAATCTCTCTCAGGTTTCCGAGCTGCTGCATGCCTACCTGATGAGCTACCACGATGATCACTATACAGATTGATACTTTCTAGCATGCGGATGAGTACTTGCAACAACGTGAAATAGCTGCTCGTAGCTAGCCGGGTGAGGTAGCAACGAGCGCATGAAAGGATATGGAGCCATATGTACTGTATACTGTACCAACATAGAGTAGAGCTACATACACAGCAACTTTTACAAGAAGCCGAGATCGAGCAGATGTTCGCTCTCATTGTAGCAGATAGGCAGCAGAGACAACTACAGTCATCGTCTCCCCGCTCCATACACAACTGGACAAGAGAGTTGTTCAGGCGACAGACTCGCCTGCAAGAAACGCAGCATACAACGACGAGCATCGCGGAGAGCGAAGGTGCCATACGGACAACTTTTATGCATATGCATGCAAGAGGATTGGTCTCGGACTATGATGAGCAGTTCATCGGCTGCTTCATACAGACATTTCAGCAAGAATTGCTGCGACAACGCGCAGCAACTTGATCTATAACGGTCAGAAACCCCTTGGGTTGAAACCCAGGGGCTTGCGTAAGCAAGCCATTCTGACCAGACTCAGGTTTGCAAGAGAACCTACGTTACGAGCGAAATTAGGTACGTTGGGGTACATGCCAGCCCCAACCGCTACGGTGCAGCATTAAACAGGCCAGAGGGAAAAGCCAGTGTGTTGCACGTTAAACCGCTTGATAACCTTGTCGAGGCACCCATTACCCGCGCAAGCGGAGGCTCTGAGAGGAGCAACGACCAATGTCCCAAGTATTCCTTCTTGATACCTATCAGAAGCCGCTCAATCCGGTGCATCCTGGGGAAGCCCGCAGGCTGCTCACTCAGGGGAAAGCAGCGGTGTATCGAAGGTATCCATTCACTATCATCCTGAAGGTGGAGGTGGTCGTGCCAGTGCTGGAGCCATTGCGCATCAAACTGGACCCTGGCAGCAAGACGACAGGCATCGCGATTGTCAATGATGCTTCAGGAGAGGTGGTGTTTGCCGCCGAACTCTCGCATCGGGGGCAAGCGATCAAATCTGCCCTTGATGATCGCAGAGCTATTCGCAGATCACGTCGCAATCGACAGACACGCTACCGCAAGCTGCGCTTCCAGAACCGCAAGAACAAGAAGAAGGGCTGGCTTCCCCCATCGTTAGAGAGCAGAGTAGCCAACACCATCACCTGGGTGGGCAAGCTTTCACGATATGGTCCCATTACGGCAATGAGCATGGAGTTGGTCAAGTTCGACTTGCAGAAGCAAGAGCACCCCGAAATCAGCGGCGTGGAGTATCAACAAGGGACCTTGCAGGGATACGAGGTGCGCGAGTACCTGCTGGAGAAGTGGAACCGGCAATGCGCCTATTGTAGCACCAAAGATGCACAACTCCAGGTGGAGCACATCCATCCACGAGCGAAAGGGGGCACCGACCGGATAAGTAACCTCACGGTAGCGTGTGAACCTTGCAATATCCGCAAGGGGACACGGGATATCAGGGAGTTCTTGAAGGGCAAGCCCGACGTGCTGAAGCGCATTTTGGCGCAGGCAAAGGCACCGCTCAAGGATGCATCGGCGGTGAACGCGACGAGGTGGCAGTTGTTTGAAAGGCTCAAGGCAACAGAACTGCCCATTGAATGCGGGTCCGGCGGATTGACCAAGTACAACCGTGTCACGAGAGAACTGGAGAAGGCGCATTGGTTAGACGCCGCCTGCGTGGGGAAGAGTACCCCTGAGTGTCTCAAGGTCAAGGGTGTGCAGCCGCTCCTCATCAAAGCGACGGGGCATGGTTCTCGACACATGTGCAGCATGGATCGCTATGGCTTCCCCCGTACGGGACCCAAAGGCGCGAAGAAGGTCAAGGGGTCCCAAACAGGGGACATCGTGCGGGCTGTGGTGACGTCCGGTGTTAAGGTGGGGACCTATGTGGGCAAAGTGGCAGTACGTACCACTGGCTCTTTCAATGTCACGACAGACAAGGGAAAAATGCAAGGGATTAGCCATCGCTTCTGTGCACTTCTCCACCGATGCGATGGGTATAGTTACACAAAAGGAGTCAAATAGGCAACGGGACGCGCTCCTGCGGGAGCCTTTCATTCCTCCCCTGGCTGAAGCCGTAGGGCTTCCTGAAAGGACGTTTTGTGAAGGCTCTCTTATGGGGAACGAGGCCATTGTAGCGAGACCGGGAAGTCAGACCAGGATATGCCCACTTGTGAGGATACGATGGATACAACACAACCCGCTTTCTCAGCTGTCCGTTTTGAGGATGTCACGTATCAAATCGGCAAAAGATGCATTTTAGAGCATATTAGCCTCACGATGAAACGTGGAGCCATCACCGGCATACTGGGTCCAAACGGTGCGGGAAAAACCACGTTACTCAGTTCAATTACCGGCTTGCGCCAGCCATCCAGCGGCACGATTTGTGTTTTTAACGAGCAGTTGCCGGTACGCGGGGGGAAGCTGCGTCAGAGCGTTGGCGTCGTTTTTCAGGAGACAGCGCTCTACGATGAACTCACGACCTTTGAAAACCTGCGCTTTGCCACATCTTTGTATGCCGTGCCTCATCCACAGCAGAGAATTACAGAAGTCCTCGCACTGCTCTCCCTCTCAGAACGCGCCCACGAGCGCGTACGCAACCTCTCCGGCGGGCTGCGACGACGCGTGGCGATTGCGCGAGCACTTTTGCACGCCCCCGACTTATTAATCATCGATGAACCAACGCTTGGCGTCGATGTAGAGGCCCGACACGCCATCTGGTCACATCTGCGTTTTCTCAAATCCAGCGGCACGACCATCATCGTGGCAACCAATTATCTCGATGAAGCACTGGCTCTCTGCGATACCGTGGCAGTGCTGCGAGCAGGCAAGTTACTAACCTGCGAGACACCTGAAACACTGGTCGCTCGTGCTGGCAGTTGTCTGGATATCGAGTGCAACGCGCAAGCTGGAGAGGCGATCACCCAGGCACTTAGCACTTTTGCTGGCATATTACGTATCAACCAAACTTCCAGCGGGTTAGCAGTCTTTCTTCACGGCCATGTCGTGCCCGACGATGTGATGCGCATGGTTTTACAAAGTGCGACCATCCATGGCTTCCGTATTCGTGGCGCTGATCTTGCAGAGATCTTCCGCGCCCTGGAGGAGGAGATGGCATCATGAGTGCCATGCTCAGCGCGCTCCTCGGGGGCTTCCGCGCAGAAATCACCCAATTAAGCCGCTCACGCTTATTTGTCGCGCTGACGATTATTCAGGCGGTGACGTTTCTCTTTCTGGTCAGTCTTTTTGGCTTGACGGGCAGTCGCGCGCCGACAGCGCTCATCAACGAGGATTCCGGTGTCTACGCCAAAGACTTTAGCGCACAACTGGCCTCGGCCCATCACTCCTTCGCCTTGCGCCCGATGAATCAGGCCACCGCGCTAGCGGAACTCCAGCGCGGCGACTTGGTAGCCATGATTATTATCCCCAAAGGCTTTTCTGCCGCCGTGGCCAGTGGGAACAACACGACCATTACTGTCACTATCGATAATGTGAATACAGACATGACCGATGATATCCAGCGCGCACTGCCCTCAGCTATCGTGGCCTTTGGGCGACAATTGCAATTACCCGGCATTCGCGTACACGTGACAGAGCTCGATCTCATCAATCATGACACCGATTTCATCCCCTACCTCGTCGTCAGTGGTCTGTCGCTGGATGCCTTTGTGATCGCCAGCATCCTGAGCGCCATGGCAGTCGCACGCGAGTTTGAGTCTGGCACGGTGAAACTGCTGGCGGTTGCTCCTGTGCCACCGCTGCTTTCGCTGCTCGGTCGTGTTTTAGCCACCGACACAGTGGCCAGCGTTGCGATGCTCTTTCCCGTGGCGCTGGTCATCTGGGGCTACCAGGTTACGCCTCTCCACCCGCTCGAAATGATCGGAGCACTGCTCCTCTGCGTGGTTGTTTTCAGTTGCATTGGGGTTGCGCTGGGAGCAGTTCTGAAGCGCACATTACCCGTAGCCTCGCTGGTCTTTGGCCTGGCCCTGCCGCTCTACATTTGCAGCGGTTCACTTGAGCCACAGAGATTCGATGGCAACCTCATCTGGATACTCGCACATATATCGCCCGTCTACTACGCGGTTGGCATTCTTGAAGAGGCATTTCATGGCCTGCAAGTTACCCCCGAGACTGTAACGACGAACTTCATGATGCTGATTGGTTGGGCGCTGGTCATGCTTCTATTGGCAGGCTTGCTCCTGCGCACGACGATCATGGAGCAAACAGCAACACAGCAGATAACCACTGAACGAACAAAGGCTGCAACACAGCGTCCCTTCTTGCTAGCTGGCAACTGGCTATGGCAAAAACGTTCGTTCGTTCTGGCTGGCTACCGACTGCCGCTACTGCTGTTCCTGCTGTTCCTGCTCGGAGGAGGGGGCATCTGGCTCAACGCGCAGCATCACTTGCAGAGCGAACAGGTCCACCAGCAACAGGCGGCACAGCTCATTAGCCTTGATCAGCAACGCGCAACGCTGCTTGCGAACTACGTCGCGCGTATCTCCAACATGCTCATGAATGATAACCTGCTGCATGCAAAAGCCAACGCGGAGGCAAATATCGACGCCAACACGCTCACCCAGGAAACACTGCCCCAATTGGACTCAGCGCGCAAGGGGCTCCTCGTGAGTTTCCTCTTCGACACAAAACTGATCGACGATGATTATCACGTTATCAATCTGCGTGGTATGAATTTCCACGCGGTACAGTTCGCCAACATCAATCTGAGCGATACAGACCTGACCGGCGCAAATTTCAGCAATGCCAACCTGAGCGGCTGCAATCTGAGCTTTGCCACTCTCGCAGCCATCAATTTTCGCGGTGCCAACCTGGCCGGTGCCAATCTCAACGGGACTGAGATGCAGCAGGCAGATGTGAGCAATGCTAACCTGGCCGGTGCCAATCTGGCGCATGTGACCGGCATTAGCTTCGATCAGTTGGGCAAAGCGCGCTCGCTCGCCAACGCCATACTGCCTGACGGCTCAATTCAGCCTGCACCTGATAACGATGATCATTGATGGCAGATCTTCAGACGCTCCACGATCTGCGTACCACTAGCGCACCAAGCAGGATAGCCAGCAGCGCAGTTCCCACCAGTACCGCCAGATCAGTAGAAAATCCCTGCAAGTCTGGATAGAAAAGCGCCTGCCTCATACCATCAATAGCATAACGAAATGGGTTAAAGACACTGATAGCGCGTAACCACTGCGGTAGAAAAGCAATCGTCGTAAAGCCACCACCCAGGAAGAATAGATACGTCGCCAGGATCGAGGATGCCATGGCGATGTTCCTGGTGCCACGCAGCAGCGTCCCTAAAATAGCGCCCATACCAGATGCACTACACGCAGTAGCCACAAACAGAGCAGCGAGCGCCAGCCAATGGTCAGGTGGTGGCGCAATAATTCTGGTGAGTACGCACACAATGACAGCGGGTACTAGCACGACCAGTGAAGCTAAGAGGCCGCCAAGTAAGCGTCCGGCAACTAATATCCAGGAGGACAAGGGCGCGAGAGCCAGGTGACGCGCGGTCCCACGTTCTACATCGCGCGCACAGAGCAGCGCCGTACCTATCAGACCGGTGCTCAGCACGAGCAGCACCAGCACAGGCAACACTTGATACTGCAAGAAGTTGACGTTGGTCTGCCTGAGATCTTGCTCATTGATAGCAATATGGTAGGGATTGGGCAGGCCAGCGTAACTTTTACTTGTGGCGAGTTCTCCATTCAGGCCGAGTTGCGGTGCGTCGAACTGGCCGATTGAGCGCTCTACGCTGCGACGAATGTCATCCGAGAAATCTATATCAACATTATAGAGGGTCAGTTGCAGGTCCGCATCATGAGCGGCGGCTTTTTGATCAAAATCGGCAGGGATAGTGATAATCGCCGCAACTTCCTCATCCTGCAACAAGCGCCTGGCTTCCTGCAAGCTGGTTACTCTCAGAGCATACGCATCGGTATCGGCCTCGATCAACTGCGCCATCTGAGTCGCATACTGCCCATGAGACAGAATGACCAGGGCCACCGGCTCCTGAGATACCGTTAGCGAAAGCACCACCAACAGGACGGCCATGCCCAAAGGCGGGATCAGTGCGCTGGCCAGGGCCAGAGGCATACGACGCCAGAGCAGCAAATCCAGACAGGCCAGCGACCACATGCCCCGTAACGCGCGCAGCACTGAGCGCGTACACGCACGTATACTGACACTATGCAACACACGCGGGAGTACGGCGCTGCGACGCTTGCGCATAGAGCGACGACGTCTTTTTTTTGCAGTCAAAGCTATACCTCACCCCTATAGCCGAAAGAAAAGATGGTTATAGACTGGGAAAACCACCCGGTATAAAAACGTCCATTTTCAGAGAAGAGTCACAAGAATGCAATCTTACCCCCCTTATTATACCCTCACACCAGGATGGCAACTCCTCGTTCGCCTCTCTTTTTGTCAAATAAGTATCACACAAATATGACCATTTGCCAGAGCGTTGTTTGAGTTCTGGCAACATCCATTTATGATTTAATTATCGCACTTTACATGACAACAAGTTTATAGTATAAAGTATCTTATAAGTAGTAACGCAGTTGATGGCCAGTGAGATTCTAAAACTGTATCTCATAGAGGCGATTTTATGGAAGAATTAATCATTCAAACATTAGCAGGGCTAGTAGTGGCTATTCTATCAGGTTCAGCAGGATATTTAGTACGAAAAAGATTTCCTTATGCATATGGAGCAAACCATACTTCGCATAATTATACTGATATCAATAGTTACGGACATTTAAGTGGAATTTGGCATACTTATTGTATAAGTTATAATCCTGAGGATATATCAGAGCCCGTCTGGCTACATGGAAAAGAGGAACTACAAATTGAAAAAAACCATATAAAGGGAACTGTAGAGTACATCAATCATCCTGTAGTCAGTTCTTTCCATTACCAGGTAAAGGGGGAAATTAGAGCAGGAAGAATGCTACTTACGGAAACAGCCATAGAGGACACCACTGAGTTCTCGTCAAATTTCTTTCCAAACTTATTATCGGCAAAAATTCTAGTAGGTTTTTGGTCTGGACAAGATAATCTCTTGCGGCCCATTGCTGGGCCTATTGTTCTCAGTAGGAGCGAATTGGCGCAAGGTGATTTAAATAAAGTATTGAAAAATTCAAATTTACAAATCATTCCAGTAGGTGAATATAAACTTAATTATAAATAAACAGTAGAGAATAGTGACACAGTCCCCCAAAACGCAGAACACCCGGTCCGAACATTACAGAAAGCTCAGAACCGGGTGTTCCTGTTTACAGGAAGAAGGTGGGGTTGTAGGCTAGTTTTAACTTGCTATGTAGATTAGCATGCGTGCACTATGCGTGAAGTGGATCAATCCATGATGAAAGCGACGTACGCTTTCCCCTCCCCTTGAATCCACCGGCATGAAAGCTTGTTTCATGCACAGACGACAATGGTCACGCGATGCTCATTAAGGTTGACAGACCCACTCTCTCCAACTATAACCGTCACGCACAAAGATATCATGGGCGGCGAGAATATTGGCCTCAGCATTGTAAGGCGAACTGCCAGCCTCTGATGTTGTGCTCCAGGTACTTGGGAGAATCTGGAAAAGTCCTGCTGCGCCGCTCGATGCGTTGGTGGCACTGGGATTCAGGCCAGACTCGCACGTAGCAATACTCGTAGCAGATGATGCATAAGCACCAAAAACCTCGGAAATCATACTTGCAACGCTACCACTTTCGACCTGAGTAGGAGCAGAAGCTGTTGTCGTGGTAGGAGCCGGAGCCACCGCTTTGGCGACGGTATCGACCGGCGCACTCTGTGCAGCAGCACTACTCACTGACCCACGAGCGGGAATACAGATACTCTGACCCGCGTAGATAAGATTGGGATCGGCAATAGCGTTGACGGATGCCAGTGTCCCCCACGTTGTTTTATAACGGCTGGCTATCTGACTCAGCGTATCGCCCCATACAATCGTATAGGTTTTCCCGGTACAGGCAGCACTCGCATGTGCTTTTTGCCCACTAACACTAAAGCCTAACACAAGTAATCCGAAAACTACGATCACACTCAAAACTCTCAAACGGTTATCTTGACATACCCATGACAAGATGCGTTGATGTGCTTGCAATATGTCCTCTCTTCAATAGACAACCTCCACTTTCCTGCAAATGTTGTTCCCGCCGCCATTCCATAGACACGTACACACGAACTATCAATCGGCGTTTTCATGGGAACATGCATAGCATACTACAGATCATATTGATACACAAAGATATAGAGAGAAATATAGCCCTAATTACCTATATGCGAAGTGACTACATGAAAATCAGTAGCGATAGGAGTAGACAGGCGCACAGAAATTGAGTCACGTTTAGCGATACATTTCGGCGATAGCGTGCGCGGTGGCTGCCACGGCAGCGCGTACACTCTCCGGTTCGAGCACCACGGCATCCGCTCCAAATCTCAGCGCGTAGGCCAGTGCATCATCGAACGATGCCATGTCTCGACACACAATCACGCTCCCGTCTGGCTGCTCTTCAAGCACCTTGACGTTTCCCTTCACATTGTGGCGACCGGCAAGCGAGACATATAAGGTCAGAACCAACAGGTGCTTCGGCTTTTCCAGGTGCTTGCGCGCCTCGCGCCAGTATGCGCGCAGGTTGAAATCCGCGCGCAAGGTAACGCGTTCTGGGCACACCTGTATCTGCTCGATGGAGTCGACGAGCAGAGGTTCAAATGTCTGGCAGGACTGACAAAAGGCAACAAGATACCACACGCCTGTACGCACGTGGCGGCGCGAGACCCCTTTGAAAACAAGGCCATATGGCTCAATACGCCGCCACGCGAGGCATGCTTGCATACTATCGCTGCACAGAGTGCATGGATAGAGCACATCAAGCTGATTAGCGCCCAGGACTGCCGCTCGAATAGTCTCTAAATAGGAGGTGGATGGATCGCTCCCACACCAGGCCGATGTATCAAAAAGAATACGGTCACGGGCTACTTTGACGTCAGCACGATACTCTTCAGACAGCACAGACTCTAGCTTGATGAGCGCACGATGAAGATCATCATCATCAGCGAAGAGATCATAACTACCCGACATGTCGGTACTCAGGATCAAGGAGATCGCTTCCTCGCGCGTAAAATGCGCGGGCTCTAAGTGGTAGTCATCAGGTAAGTAATACCCGCCGCCAGGCCCATAATCCATCGATACCGGTACATGTGCCAGCGACAGAGACATAATGTCGCGATAGACAGTGCGCTTTGAGACTCCCAGGATAGCGGCAAGACGCTTTGCGGTCATTTTGCCGCGCGCCTGTAGCAACAGTGCAATAGCTAACAGACGTTCCGTCTTTTGCATACTATCCATTATAGTAACACTCCTGCTTAAAACGCAAGAGATTACAGCACCTTGACAACAAGATCACCGATAGCTATACTATTACCGTACACTATTCGGAAACAGGGGGAAGATGCCAACGTGACGAGTCCTCGTGAGAAAAGGCGAGCCAGGACCAGAGAGAGCATTCTGGAAGCGGCGCTGCAGATTGTGACGCAACATGGTGTTGAAGCCTTATCGATGCGCGAGATAGCCGAGCGTATCGATTATAGCCCATCAGGTCTTTATGAGTACTTCTCTAGCAAAGAAGAAATTATTGACGCATTAGTGGACGAGGGCTTTGCACGCCTGACGGCACGCATGAAACATGGTATTCACGGAGAAACCGCGTTGTCGCGTTTACAGGAAGCTGGCAAAGTGTATATGCATTTTGCTTTGCAAGAACCACAATTATACGTCATGATGTTCAATCGCAAACCACTCGCCCCATGCTCCCTCGCCGAAGTTGAGCAGAACACGGCCTATGCTCAATTGGTGCAAATCTTTCAGGATGGTCTGCTCTCAGAAGAGTTTCATCCAGCCAATGGAGCCGGTTGGCAAGAGTTAGCTTACGCCTGCTGGTCCCTCATGCATGGCTTATCGATGTTGCGACTGACGTTGATGAGCCAGGTCACAGACGATATAGACAGTCTTCACGAAAAGGCGTTTCAGGTTTTTGTTGCACAACTGCACTAACGTCAAAAATTTTAGGGTCTACCGTATGGTGTACGGAAAACGTTTGTTGTTCTCATCAGAGAGCAAAAAGAGGAAAGGATTCTTATGGTTAAGCTTATCAAAGAGCGTATGACCGTTGCAAACGAGCAAGAGTTAGTGATATTCCTGATCGGAATGCGTGTCAATAAAGTATGGAAAGTACAAAAATGGACACCAGTAGCGGCTGCCATGACACGCATGCTGAAAGAGTTGAACGAGCATCCTGAAATGGGCTTCCTGGGTGCAGAACTGACGCTGAACTTTCCTACGACCCTCATGGTTCAGTACTGGCGTTCGTTCGAAGACCTGGCAGTCTACGCTGGGAACAGAGATGCAGTCCATCTGCCAGCCTGGCGGGAATTTAATCGGCAGGTTGGCAGCAATGGCGACGTGGGGATCTGGCACGAAACCTACCGCATTCCTGCTGGACACTACGAGGCTGTTTACAATAATATGCCTGCCTTTGGACTCGGAAAAGTTTTCCCTCTCATTCCAGCGACTGGACAAAGGGAGAGTGCTCGCGCCCGTATGGTAGCAAAACAGAAATAAACACGAGACACCCAGGAAGAAACGTCTGCTTCTGTTCGCAGCATCCTGGATTTAACACCCTGGCCGCTATGCATCGTTCTAGCGCGCCAGGTTTTTTTACTTTCACCATTGGCCGATACGTGTCTTTTCAAGGTACGTTGCGCATGTTTCCTGGTGAGAAGCCGTGCGAGCAGGCTTCTCACATCACATCATAGATCAGCAACCTGACGATCAAGCCATTGCGGCAGATCGGCGATTGACGCCAGAATGGCTGTAGGCTGCACGTGCGCTAAGAGCGGAGAACTCGCATTATGTTTCCCCGTGGAGACCAGGATACCACGCAAACCCGCTTTTTGCGCACCACCAATATCATTTTCGATATCATCGCCCACCATGATGGCCTCATCAGCCGAGACGTGTATGACTTGCAAGGCTTGCTCAAAAAAAGCTCGCTCCGGTTTGCCCACAATGATCGCCTGCTTGCCCGTGGCAATCTCTAACGCACGCACAAAGGGGCCACTGTCTAACTGTAAGCCAGCACTGGTACGCCAATACAGGTTGTTGTGCATAGCTAACAACACGGCTCCATCCATCAGCATACGAAAGGCTGCATTCATGGCTTCGTAGGTGAGCAATTCTTCCGCACCACCAATCACTACGACGTCGGCCTGAGCGTCGACCAGTTCAATGCCCGCGAAATCTACTGCGGTGTCGCCTTTGGTTAAGAGCCAGCAGCGCTTGCCGGGGAAATGTTGCCGAATATAACTGGCGGTCGCCGCAGGAGCAGTGACCATTTGCGACTCGCGAACGGGCAGGCCAATCTGTTGCAGACGCTGCGCCAGTGTGGCACGCGCTAGAGTGGTAGTATTTGTGACAAAAGCGATCTGGTAGCCCTGCTGCTCCAACCAGGACAGCGTCGTCGCCGCACCTGCTAGCGGGCGCATACTCACATGTAAGACTCCATCAATGTCCAGGAGTATACCACGAACAGCTTGCATGGCTATTCCCTCCTCATAGACAACCGCAAGGGCTTGTCTCTACGCGATCTTGTACTCCTCACAGACAACCGCAAGGGCTTGTCTCTACGCGACCTCGCACTCCTCATATGACAACCGCAAGGGCTTGTCTCTACACGGTCTCGCACTCCTCACAGACAACCGCACGGGCTTGTCTCCACTCGGCCTCGAACCCTGATCACACGCGCCTTCGCGTAGCGGCGGGGCTTGCCCCCATTGGCGCGAACTTAAGGATGGATGAGTTTAGAGAGCGATGCATCAGATGCAAAAAGGGAGAAACAGGGAAGGGAGCCACCTTTCCTGGCTCTGAACCCACGAGGACAAGCGGGTAGGGGCGTCACCTTGCGTGCGCCCCGGTGGCTCGCAGCCTCCAGGGCGGTCGCAAGGACACGCCCCTACCCGCTTGCCGACGAAACCCAGCAGTTCTTACGTTCGCGCCTATGGGGCTTGCCCCCGCTGATGTCCGGCTCTACATTTGCGCGTTCAAGGTCTTCTTATGTTGACGACATCGTCCTCCAGAGCATGCCCTGTTTCTGTCTGCCACTGGTACAAAAATGCAAACACCTCTTCTAATGTGAGTATATCATCAGGAACAGACACTCCCTGCTGACGTAACAGCGTGAGCAATGCACTTAAAGGCGGCACAGCCAGGTCAAATGTACGCAACTGCTCCCCTTGCGCAAAAATATGGCGCGGCGTCCCCTGCATCACCAGGCGACCATGATGGAGCACATAGATCCAGTCGGCCATGTTGGCCACTTCAGCCATATCATGCGAGACCAGTACAATGGTCTCATTGCGCTCCTGTTGAACACGCTTGAGGGCTTGATAAAATTCCGCACGTCCCTCGGCATCGAGTCCCACCGAAGGTTCGTCAAGCACAAGCACCGTTGGCGACATGGCTAACACACCCGCCAGAGCAACGCGTCTGCGCTGTCCCCCGCTCAGATCGAAGGGTGAACGCCGCGCATACTCGCGATGCGGCAGTCCAACAGCCTCCAGAGCGGCAAGCACGCGGGAACGCACCTCGCGTCGGTCTAATTGCATGCGACGCGGACCAAAGGCGACATCGGCAAAAATTGTGCGCTCAAACAACTGTGTCTCGGGAAACTGGAAGAGCATACCCACACGCTGCCGCAACGCGCGTAGATCCACCTTCGCTGCTCCCACATCCACGCCATCTACGCGGATCGTGCCCGAGGTAGGACGCAACAGGCCGTTAAAATGTTGCACCAGCGTCGTCTTGCCAGAGCCATTGCTGCCGATAATGGCAACACAGCTACCCGGTGCAATCTCCAGGTTGATATCCATAAGCGCCTGCTTACGGATCGAGTCCGCAAGATAGGTATGCGAAAGATGGTGGGTAAGGATTATCGGCTCAGTCAATGCAACAACTCCCTGGCAATAGCTTCAAGTGAGAGCGCCTCGCGCGCTAGCGGAATACCAGCGTCGCGTAAACGGGCGACCAGGGCGAGAGGCTCTGGAATAGCTAATTTGAGCGCGCGCAACCGCTCAATGTCAGCAAAAATAGTGGCCGGTGGACCTTCCATGATGATCTGCCCCTGTTGCAGTACGATAACACGTTGCGCCTGCACGACCTCTTCCAGCAGATGGGTGACATGTAGAATGGTGATGCCATAGTGCTGGTTGAGTTGGTGCAGCAAGTCGATAATTTCCTGACGGGCCAGCGGATCGAGCGCGGCTGTCGCTTCATCAGCAATAATGCAGCGTGGACGCAATGCCAGCACACCAGCTATCGCCAGGCGCTGTCGCTGTCCTCCCGAGAGCTTCTGCGGAGGTAGCTGGCGCAAGTGCTCCATGCCCACAGCGGCAAGTGCGTTGGCGACACGCTCACGAATAAGCGCGACCGGCAAGCCTCGCACACAGAGTCCCCACGCGACATCATCTTCAACTACTGTGGCAATAATCTGGTTATCCGGGTCCTGAAAAATGATGCCGACCGTGTCGCGGATCGTGCGCCAATGCTGCCTATCAGCGGTATCAAGTCCCGCGACCAGAACACGTCCGCTCTGCGGTAGCAACAAGGCGTTACAGTGGCGCGCCAGTGTCGATTTGCCACTACCATTATGACCCAGGACAGCAACATATTCACCCTGCTGTACCTGAAGACTGATAGCGCGCAACGCAGGTAGAGGTTGTGCATTCGCCCGCTGCTTCGCCTGAGCAGGGTAGCAATATGTTACCTGTTGTATATCGATCAAGGGCGCTGCACTCATGCCTTGCTCCATAACTTCCTGATGACATCCATTCTGATCCCCTGCCTGAATAGACGGCGCATGCTACGATACCGAGATTTGCTCAGTTGAGCATCAGGAAATGGACGCACATCGTAGCCCAGCAAGCGTACGCAGGCATTGGTCACCATATAGACGCCGAAGACAAAGGGCGTCAGTATCGCACACAGTGCAAGATACAATGTCACCCACCAGTAGATAAACAGGAACTGCATGAGCGCCGCAATGCGTGGAGAGAGATACTGCCTCCACCAGGTGCCAATTCCGAGCTTTGTGGCAATCTGGGCCAGCACAGGCATCGTTGTGGCGTAGATATGGTGCAACGATTGCACCGTGTCTTGCATTGAATAGCCTATCAGTACAACAAACAGCCAGAGCAGACAATACAGCACAAAGGCTCCTGCGACAATGCCCAGTAGCAGCACGGGGAGATAATGCCAACGACGCTTCATCGTGACTCCAAGGAAAATTCCCCCGACGCATTCGATGAACATCAAGGCAACATGCTGTGGCCCAATCACAATACTCATGATGAAAAGCGCCACCAGCATGCCCATAATCCCAACATACATGCCGCGTCGCAATACAAGTACAGCAAAAACGATAAAAATCAGCAAGTTAAAAAGTGATGAGCCAATGGGAAGAAACGCCGCTATGACTTGAAAAATTACAGCTACATCCGCCAGCAACGCACCCTCTGCTATCTCTATCGCCTCCAGGTTTCGCAACATGCATTTACCCCTTGATAATAAGTAGCCACTGCCATTGTACTATGCTCTGGCAATATCCGCTGATTGCAGCGAGTTGCTCCCCTCCTAATATTCTGCCATTTTACAAGAGCGCGCTGAGAAGAAGGCACGTGACCTCCAAATCTGGTGGATGCACCAATGATTCATTTACCAGTATTGTTGATGATACTTACCTGGTAGGGACTGAGCGGCACAGCAACAGCATTGACTGTCACAGACAAAGTGGTAGCTGTTTTATTGACCAGCATGATTTTGCGGGGCGAGGCCAGAGCAGCCACCTCTGCGGAGTTAGAAACGGTCGTGGTATAAATTTTTGTGCCAGCCGCAAAATCGTCGTGAAATGCTTTAAAGGTGGAGTACCAGGGTAGTGGCTCGCCACCATTGGCATAGGAAGGATTGACCCACAGCCCTTCATCAGTCCAACCATCCCCGTAATTGTTCCAGGACAGCGCGGATGCCCCACCGGCCTGAATAAAATTGATCATGGCATACGCCTTGACTGCGTTGTCATAGTCCGCGTTAGGGGTGCCGACACGCGGCGAGGCAAACCACTCGGCTAGCCAGATAGGCAACGTGGTGGCCCCTGGATACTGCGTGTTGTTGAGCGATCTGATCCATTTCACGATGTCCCCGTAGATTTGTGCTGCGGTAAAGGGATCAGGCTTGACTTTGTTGGTATCTCTGTTCTCAACGGAGCCATCAATGGTAATAAAGCCCGCACCTACTTTGTGCTGCAACCAGTATTGCAGCACGTCCAGCGGGCGCTGATCAAACACGCCGTACGCCTTGACAACATCCGAAGGATCGCTCTGCTGGATCGATGACCAGGTATCCATAAAGACATAGGGACCGCCAACTTTGATAGCCTGCGTCGGGATGTGCAGCGAGGTGGCTACCTGCATCAACGTCGCGTAGACTTGATTGTACATGTATGTATAGCCATGCTCTGCATTGGGGCCACTGGGATTACCCGCACTGGTCGTGAAATCATAATTGTTGATCGTCGGATCGTAATAGCCCTTGAGTTCATTCCAGACCTGAAAATAGCGCACATTGTACGGTGCAACCATATAGCGCTCAGCTATACTGCGCACCAGTTGCAACCACTCAGGCATCTTATTATCCAAAATCCGCGCTTCATAGGCTTGCGTGGTCCACTCATCGGCAGCCGTCAATACCTGCGTCTTGTTCTTGCCCTCTAATACACCCTTCATCCACCACGGCGCCTCACTTAACGTGATAACAGGAATAGCACCCGTACTGAGCGTCTCCTGCAAATTCTTGTCCAGCCCGCTCCAATCGGTGGGTCCCGATGAAGAGGGATCAGGCCAGGGATCAGGTAAGCCCCAGCCCATAATAGGGGTATCCTGATAGGTAATGGTATTTTTGATCAATGCATTTATATTGTTTACTGCCGCAAGGCTGTCAGCAGATGAGGGATCACCCAATGACGTATCGGATTGGGTCATACCGGTGGCAAATTGACTGGTCAGCGCACAGGAAGGATCGATCTTCACAGTGATTGGACCGCTATTTTGTGTAGAAGCTGCTGTTGTCGCATATTGTGCGCAAGGATCAGGTGTTGCCGTTACTTTTGCGGTGCCTTTTGTAGGGACAGGAGTGCTATGCATAGTAGCGCCTTGCGTAGAACGATAACAAGAGGAGAGTAAAGGAAAGAGCAGAAGTATTGGTATAAAGAGAGTAAAAAGAGATTTTTTCCACAAGCCCATGAAAAATTTACCTTTCATAGCGCCAATACAGCGGAGTCCCGTAGAAAAAATCGCCGAGCAAAGTACGACAATCTCCCCCATCTTCTTTCAGAGGATAATCTTCTCGTTGTCGTCTGATACTCACACTGTAACTATGTTTATCAATATGCCTATACTATACGTTTACCGTTGAGATTTGTCACGTCTCACCCATCCAAATAGGAAATATAGCGAGAATGATTACAACTACGAAGAGTTCTATCTATTCAGACAATGGAGGTGTAGTCACCAGAGGACTGAGTTCGCGCGGGGTGCCATCGCGCTGAAAGAGATACGGATTGAGTACGCCATCCTCGTCGGTGGGTGCAAGACCTGCCTCCTGAATGAAACGCGAAGGGAGGGCGTCAGTGCCCCGATAGCGCAAAATAGTCGAGATGAAAAGAAGCTTCTGCGCACGCGTAAAGGCCACATAGGCCAGGCGACGCTCTTCCGCCAGTCCAGATAGGATAATCGGGCCATCCTCAGTCGCCAGCGTATACGCGCGTTTATGCGGGAAAATGCCTTCGGTCATGCCCATCACAAAGACGACCGCACTCTCCAAACCTTTGCTCTTGTGGACAGTCAACAACGCGACACAATCGCGTTTATTCTTGCTGGTGTCCTCGGCCTGCTCTTTTAACATGGCCATCGCTTGCAAAAAGTGACGAATGGTATGATGCTTCTGCGCGATGCGTGTCAGCTCCTCCAGCTCGTCATAGCGCGACTCCAGCTTGACATCCTCGCGTGGCGCAGGCGACTCGGCTTCTTCGTCCTGGTTCTCCTCCTGGTGCTTGCTATCATAGTGACGCAGGTGGACATCGTAGGCAAACTGACGTAGCAAGGCAATGGCTTCGGCGGGATTGTTGCCGCACTTTGCCCATACACGCTTGATCAGTGAGACAAGATCTTTGACGGCGAACTGATATTCTTTGGCTATCGTATAAGCCTGCTCCTCGCAGAATTGCAGCAAGGGGCGTCCACCGGCAAAGCCCGATAACGACCCGTAAAATGTAGGCGTAAAACGGTGCGAGGTCTTGCCCGTATTGACAAAGTACTCTTTTGAAGGGATGTTGGCGATAGCCCGAAATGCGCTGTTCTGTTCGCCACAGTGGACCGGCGTAAAGACGTCATCCCATTTACGCGGCTGCTCTGTGTTGCGCGCAGCCAGATATTCCTGGTGCACACGTACGCCATCGATCAGAGCCAGGTAGGCCAGCATGTCGCGCGTCGTTTTGCGCTTGAAGAAGGATGAGCCTCCCAGACTGCGATAGGGAATACGATTGCGCGCCAACGCTATTTCTAATGAGGCCAGGTGATGATTGGTCCGCGAGAGCACAAAAATATCACGGTAGGAGAGATCGCTCAGATGTGCGCGCCAATCACGTACAAGCTGGTCGATGCGATTGGCAATGCCCTCGGCTTCACTCTCTTGATCCTCATAGGCTGTCACGCAGACTGGCGCTCCATCGGCTTGCGTAGCGCGCAACATCTTTTCAAAGCCCGGCGTCACCTCGTTGTGGCCGATCAGTTTGTTGGCGGCCTCAATGATCTGCGGAGTTGAACGATAGTTATGTTCAATATGATAGATCTTTCCCTTGGGATACATGGTCTGAAATGAGAGGATGGATGCCTCGGGACTGGCACCACGAAACTGGTAGATGGCCTGGTCTGGATCGCCAACAACGACGACGTTCTGCTTCGGCGCGGCCAGGTGCTGAATAAGTTTGTACTGTGAAGGGCTGGTATCCTGTGTCTCGTCCACTTGCAGATACTGATAACGAGATTGCCAGCCCTTGCGAAACGTGGGACTGCTTTCCAGCAACGAGAGTGGCACGTAGATCAGGTCAGAGAGATCATAGAGTTTTTCTTTGTGCTTGGTCTTTTCGTAGAGCACAAAAAATTCCTGGTAGCGTTCCGCCAGTTCGGCTTCGATGCTAAGTTCGGTGCGAAAAAAGTCAAGGGACTGCTCGGCTTTGACCAGGTCTTCTTTGGCGCGATCAACACCACGTAGCACATCAGCGATCTCAACGTCCCAGTTCATGCCGCGTGTACGGTTACTGCGCCAGGGGCGAATGATATCCTCGGCCAGCCACTGGCGCGGCTCACCACTGATCAGGCGCTGATTGAGTTCCTGCGGCTTCCAGGCCAGTTTCTCGCGCAACATCTGATGACCAAGACCGTGAAACGTCACCACGCGCAACGCTTTGGTATCTTTGGCGGCCATGCCACGAGCTTTGAGGGCCTTCAACGCGCGCTTCTCCATCTCGTCGGCGGCTGCACGTGTGAAGGTGACGCACAGAATAGACTCTGGCGCAATGCCTTCATCTGCAACCAGCCGCACCAGGCGCTGGACGAGAATAGAGGTTTTGCCTGTTCCGGCGGCGGCGATAAAGGCGGCGGGACCATTGGTGTGCGCGATGGCTGCGGCTTGCTGTGGATTGGCTTGAAACTGTGGCTGCGTGCCTGCTACGATCGGTGATTTGGCCTTGTGTCGTGTTCCCTGAGACGTCATCTACAAGCTTTCTTTCTGCTGATGCTGCTATTTTTGTGTACCACGGCTTTGTACTATAACATGCAAAGGCCGCATTCGCAACAGTAGTAGGAACCGCATCGCCGCTTAGCGTTGCTCAAGTTGGGTGATGCGCTCGATCTGCTGGCAGTTCCAGGCGTCGTCGGAATAGGGCGTGGAGAACCAGGCGTCCAGGATTTCTTTGGCGATAGGTTCTGAGGTGGCGCGCAGGCTGAGCGCGAGGACGTTGGCGTGATTCCAGATACGCGCGCCCTTCGCTGTTTCCGCGTCGTGACATAGAGCCGCCCGAATGCCTGGAACCTTGTTGGCGGCAATAGAGGCTCCCGTACCAGTCCAGCAACAGACAATGCCCTGCTCGGCTGCACCACTGGCTACGGCTGCGGCGACATGGCTACTGGTCAGCGGCCAGTCTATCTCCGGGTCGTCGGCGGCAAGGGGTCCAAAAAGCTGGAGTTCGTGTCCGCGCTTCTTGAGTTCGTCGATCAATGTATCGGTGAAATGCGTACGTTCGTCGCTGCCAAGCGCAATTTTCATGGCGAATTTCCTCCTGAAGGATTGACTGGATAGTTAAAATAGAGTATTCACTTCTGACCTAACATAACCCCAACTGGAAGGCGCGAGACGGGATACAAGCGGCCCAACTTTAAATCTTGACGCAGGTCAGCGTAATTTGATCATAGAACCTCTTTGATCATACAATGATAGCATACACTATTGCTCGCAGAGGCTCGATTGTTTGCTGTTCAAAGCAGAGCATATTGAAAGTTGTTCGGCAGGATTGCTACGCCGCAGTTCATCAGTGAAACATCAGGCATATGACCCAAACTATCGACGAGAGTCGCGCACAACTCATCGCGAGTCTGCAACAACAGGCCGAAGAGCTGGCCCAACTGAATAAGATCGCTATCGCTCTGACCTCTGAGTTCGATTTGCAGCGCCTGCTACAGATGATGACCGATGCCGCTCGCAAGTTGACCTCGGCTGAATATGCGACCTTCTTTCTCATCCCAGAGATTACTGGCGCAAATACGCCCGCTAATAAGGTCGTTTTTACGCTAGCCGCTATCTCTGGTGCCACCGAAAATATCGCCGCACACTTTCGCCACCTGGGACCCGTCGAAGGTATGGGCTTGCTGCATCCGGTCTTCTGGGGCGGCTCCTCTATTCTGGTGGATGACGTGCTAAGCGATGCGCGTTACGTGGGTATCCCCAAAGGACATATTCCTGTACGCAGCTTCCTGGGCGTACGCCTGCGCACACGCGAGGGCACACCACTGGGTGCCTTTTTGATCGGCGATACAAAAGCGGGTAGATTTACGATGCGGCACTTTGAGCTGGTTGAGGCCCTGGGTGCACAGGCTGCCGTGGCTATTCATAATGCACAATTAGTCGAACGCGAACGGCATGCGATGGAGGAACACGCGGCCCAGTTGGAGAGCCAGGTACGCGAACGAACGGCTGAATTGGAACGCCGCAATCGTGAGTTGAGTCAATTCGCGACCGACCTGAAGCAATTGCACTATGAACTCACCGAGACGCAGAAACGGCAGATGCTGATTGAGGAACGCAGCCGCATCGCTCAGGAACTCCACGACCGGGTACAGCAAACGCTCTTTACGATTGGCCTGAAGGCGGATTGGATCAAAGATCAGGTCACACATGATTCCCCGCTACAGCCAGCATTACATACAATTCAGCAACTGGCCTCGCTGGGAGCCGCACAGGTACGCGATGCCATTTTTGCGCTTTCGTCCGCCGAACTCGCTGAAGGTGGTCTGGTGAAGACGCTGCAATCGTTTATTCGCGATCTGCGCGAGACTGCGGCTATCGAGGCTGATCTCGTGATTGCCGAATGGGCGATAGCCCCTCCCGTTCCCGTGGAGCAAACACTGCTCACCGTCGCGCAAGAGGCCCTCTCAAATGTGCGTCGTCACGCGCAGGCCACCACCGTTATTGTCACCGTGCGTGTGACGCACGAACAGGCGATGCTCGTGGTGCAGGATAACGGACGCGGCCTGCCAACCCAGACCCGGCAAAACTATAGCCACAATAGCGTGCATCTCGGTCTCAAAGGGATGCGACACCGCATCGAAGAGTCTGGCGGCCAGTTTACGCTGGTCAATGGCGAGGAAGGCGGATTAATTGTAAAGGTGGTGATACCCCTTTGATTAGTGTATTGATCATCGACGATCACGAAATGGTGCGCGAAGGGCTGAAAGCTATGCTGGCGGCAGAGCCGGATTTCCGTATCGTAGGCGAGGCCGCCAACGCAGAACAGGCTCTTGACCTCATCGAACGCCTGCAACCCGCCATTGCGTTACTGGATATACGCCTGCCCGGCATCAATGGCATCGATCTCTGCCGCATGATTACCGAACGCTATCCAGGCACAGCCGTCATTATCCTCACGACCTTTACCGACGAAAATCTGGTCAGTCAATGTATCCAGGCGGGCGCGCGCGGCTTCATTGTAAAAGATATTGAGCGCTTCGACCTGAAACGCTCGATTCGCGCTGTCGCACGTGGCGAGGCGGCTATCGATACCAAAGTGGCCGCCGCTGTGCTGGCACAGATCCGCCATACTCCATCCCCGAGTACGGCGACATTACCCCTCGATCCGCTGAGCGCCCAGCAACTCGTGATGCTACGACTCATCGCGCAAGGTTTATCCAGCCGGGAAATCGCGACACAGCTCTATCTGAGTGAGAATACCGTCAAGGGCTATGTACAGGAGATTCTGCATAAACTCGGCGTGAAGAATCGCACTGAGGCGGTCATGGTGGCCGTCAAACAGGGTTGGCTCTAAGCAAATCAAAGCAAACAATTTACACGCAGATGATTAGATTCCCTGCTTTTGTATGGACGATTCCCTACGAAAGGAGGTGATGGTTGCCAGCACTTTCACGTTACACTTGCCTCGTAGAAAACAGAGAACTTTTTGAATTGATGTATTTTTCTAGTGCTGGAGGTGATACTTTGATTCCGGGTACCTTCGACTACGTCGTGGCGAAGAGCGTTCCAGACGCGATAGCTCTACTGGAACAGCATGGCGACGAAGCCAAAATCCTGGCCGGTGGGCATAGTCTTATCCCTATCTTGCGCTATCGCTTAGCAAGTCCAGCGGTCCTCATCGACATCAACCGTATCAACGACCTGGAGTACATTCAAGAGGTAGATGGCACCTTGCATATTGGTGCCCTGACACGCGAGGCCGAGCTGGATAGTAGTGCGCTCATTCGGCAACGCTACCCCATTCTGTATGATACCGCAACGAATGTCGCTGATCCTGTCGTGCGCAACTGGGCGACGGTGGGCGGCAATATTGCCCACGCCGATCCCGCCAATGATCACCCGGCGACGATGCTAGCTCTGGGAGCTAGCTTTGTCGTAGAGGGACCCGGCGGCCAACGCGTGATCCCTGTCACCGAGTTCTTTACCGATTCAGCCTTTGAAACGACACTACAGCCCAATGAAATCCTCACCGAAATCCGCGTTCCCGCACCTGGCGCACACAGCGGCGGAGCCTACGTGAAGCTTGAACGCAAGGTTGGCGATTACGCGATTATCGGAGTGGCGGCCCAGCTCAGCCTGGATGAGCAGGGACACGTCAAGCAGGCTGGCATTGGCCTGACGAACGCGGGCCCGTTTCCGATTAAAGCAGAAGCCGCCGAACAGGCACTACTGGGAAAGATCCCGGATGATACGAGCATAACGCAGGCCGCCGACCTGGCTGCCGCTGCCGCACAACCCACCAGCGATACACGTGGTCCCGCAGAGTATAAACGCGCAATGGTACATACACTATGTGTACGCGCTCTACATAAAGCGCTGGCCCGCACACAAGGAGGTGAATAGATGAGTAAGCATACAATTCACGCGACTATCAATGGGACCGTCTATGAAGATAGCGTTGACTCACGTACACTACTGGTGCACTGGCTACGCGATGGACTGCATCTGACCGGCACACATATCGGCTGCGATTCGACTGCCTGCGGAGCCTGTACAGTTATCGTCGATGGCAAAGCTACGAAATCCTGCACGATGTTCGCGGTACAGGCCGATGAACGCCAGATTACGACCGTTGAAGGTCTGGAACAAAATGGTCAGTTGCATCCGATGCAAGCGGGCTTCCACGAGGAACACGCCCTGCAATGCGGCTATTGTACACCCGGTATGATGATGGCCGGCGTGGCGCTCCTGCAACGTAATCCTACACCGACCGAAGAGGAGATTCGCATAGGCATCTCGGGGAACCTGTGCCGCTGCACTGGCTATGTGAACATCGTCAAAGCCATCCAGTACGCGGCTGAGAAGTTACAGGAAGCCCGACAAACTCCTGTTGGCTCCAGCGAAGGAGGCGCATAATGTCAACCGAAATGCAACATCCGCACGCGCTCGGCGAGGCCTATAAGCGCAAAGAAGATGCACGCTTCATTCGTGGGCAGGGGAATTATGTCGATGACGTGCAGCTACCCGGTATGCTCTACGGCGATATCGTGCGCAGTCCCTACGCTCACGCGTTGATTACAAATCTCGACATAACTGAAGCACTCAAGGTACCAGGCGTGCTGGCGGTGATCACGGGGAAAGATCTGGATGCCGCTGGATTGGCCTGGATGCCGACGCTGTCAGGCGACACGGAGGCGGTACTGGCTTTAGATCGCGTGCATTTCCAGATGCAGGAGGTCGCTTTTGTTGTGGCGACCAGTCGTTATGCAGCAGCCGATGGGGCTGCCGCCGTTGAAGTTGATTACGAACCACTACCGGTGATCGTCGATCCTAAGAAAGCTCTCGCACCCGATGCACCATTGTTACGTCCAGACAAGAAAGATAAACAGCCGACGAACCAGATTTATCACTGGGAGACAGGCGACCGAACAGGAACGGATCAGGCATTTGCTGAGGCAGAGGCGGGTGGCGTGGTCGTCAAACAGGATGTTTACGTGCCACGTATCCATCCGGCTCCCATTGAAACTTGCGGCTGCGTTGCTGACTACCACGCCGCCACGGGCAAGCTGACCGTCTGGCTCACCTCGCAGGCCCCACACGCGCATCGCACCCTTTTTGCGCTCGTGGCCGGCTTGCCGGAACATCGTATTCGCATCATCTCGCCAGACGTGGGCGGCGGCTTCGGCAATAAGGTGCCGATCTATCCCGGCTACGTCTGCGCCGTTGTCGCTTCGCTCAAGACCGGCAAACCGGTCAAATGGATTGAAGATCGTTCGGAAAATCTCGGTAGCACCGGCTTCGCGCGCGATTATCATATCCATGCCGAGATTGCCGCCGATAAAGAAGGCACGGTGAAAGCTCTACGCGTGCATACGCTCGCCGATCACGGAGCTTTTGATGCCGCCGCTCAGCCGACGAAGTTTCCCGCCGGTCTATTCCATATCTGCACTGGCTCCTACGATTTTCAAAATGCTTTTGTGGATGTGGATGCAGTGCATACCAATAAGGCTCCTGGCGGCATCGCCTACCGTTGCTCCTTCCGCGTGACGGAGGCTTCGTATATGATTGAGCGTATGATGGATACGCTCGCGCACGAATTGCATAAGGACCCGGCGGAATTACGCATACAGAATTTCATCAAACCGGAGGCGTTTCCCTATCGCTCTGCTCTCGACTGGACGTATGATAGCGGCAACTATGAGGCCGCCCTTAGACTCGCTATGAAGAATGTTGACTACGAGGGTCTACGGCGTGAGCAGGTGGAGAAGCGCGCGCGGGGTGAGCTGATGGGCATCGGCATCTCATCTTTTACGGAGATTGTCGGCGCGGGTCCTGGCAAGCATTTTGATATTGCGGGCATCCAGATGTTTGATAGCTGCGAGATCCGCGTGCATCCCACCGGCAAGGCTATCGCGCGCATCGGTGTGCAGACGCAGGGACAGGGCCACGAGACGACGTTCGCGCAGATTATCGCCGCCGAACTGGGCATGTCGCCGGATGATATCGATGTGGAGCACGGCGATACCGATACGGCTCCCTATGGCCTGGGTACCTATGCCAGTCGCAGTACGCCCGTTGGGGGCGCGGCTACCGCTCTGGCAGCGCGCAAAGTACGCGATAAAGCCAAGAAAATCGCTGCTTACTTGCTAGAGGTCGGCGAGGAGGATCTGGAATGGGAGCCTGGTCGCTTCTACGTCAAGGGCGCTCCGGGCAAGGGAAAGACGATCCAGGAACTGGCCTTCGCCGCTTATACCAATTGCCCACCGTTCCTGGAGCCTGGATTGGAGGCGGTCAATTACTATGATCCGCCCAATCTTACCTATCCTTTTGGCAGCTATATCTGTGTCGTCGATTTAGATCGTGGCACGGGTCAGGTGCATATTCGTCGCTTCATGGCCGTGGACGATTGTGGCACCATTATCAACCCAATGATCGTCGAGGGACAGATTCATGGTGGCCTGACACAGGGATTGGCTCCCGCGCTCTATGAAGAGCTGGCCTACGACGAAAATGGCAATCTGCTCAGCGGCACCTTCCAGGACTACCTGATCCCGACATCGATGGAGACACCGCACTGGGAAACGGATAGAACCGTGACGCCTTCTCCTCACCACCCGATTGGAGCAAAGGGCGTCGGCGAATCTCCAACCGTGGGAGCGCCACAGGCTATTGTCAATGCGGTCGTCGATGCCCTGGCACATGTCGGTGTGCGCCACATCGATATGCCCATTGCACCCTGGAAAGTCTGGAGCATTCTCAAGGAAAAAGGACTCGCGACTGATTAGTGATACAACGGGCGCGAGTCGTTGACCGTCGCGCCCGTTGTCCCTATGCTGGAGGATGCTATGTCTCACTCGCTGCTTGAGCAGGCTTTTCAACTCACACAGGCGGGCAAACCGTTTGTGCTGGCAACCGTTGTGCGCTGCGAACGTCCGACTTCTGCGAAACCTGGCGCCCAGGCGATCATTCAGGGGGATGGGCAGGTGGTCGGCTGGATCGGCGGGAGCTGCGCCTTGCCGGTGGTGGTGCGCGAGTCCACACGCGCCTTGCAGGAGGACGGTGAGCCTTTTCTGCTACGCTTATGCCCTCCCGACTCGACAAGCTTCCAGAGCGCTCAGTCGGGTATACACGTCTTTCCTATGGCGTGCGCCAGTAAAGGTGCCCTGGATATCTATATCGAACCACATCTGCCTGCTCCACAATTGCTCCTGATAGGCGAATCGCCGATTATTAGAGCACTCACGCAGTTTGCTCCAATACTTGATTTTAGCGTCACGCAGCTTGATCACGCGGACTTGAGCCAGGTACATATTCACGACCGTACCTATATACTGGTCGCGACGCATGGACAGTATGATGAGGATGTGCTCGAACAAGCTCTGCCCAGTCCCGCTGCTTACGTTGGCATGGTCAGTAGTCCACGACGCGCCGAGACGTGCCGCAGCTACTTGCGCGAGTCCGGTATGGACGAGCAGACGCTAGCTCGCCTCAAAGCGCCCGCTGGCCTGGATATCGGGGCAGTTACGCCAGAAGAGATTGCTGCCAGCATTATTGCTGAATTGATACAGTTACGTCACCATGTTGTGAAGACACCTGTGGTCGATCATGCTATACTGATAGAGAGGGCGGCAGAGGATACAGCACAGCCTGTGCCAGCAGTTTCCGCGACAACAGCGATTGATCTGATCTGCGGTATGACGGTAGAAATAGCACATGCTCGTCACCACTGTACCTATGATGGACGGGAGTTCTATTTCTGTTGTCCCGCGTGTAAGCGACAGTTTGAACGTGACCCACAACACTATCTTGTGACCAATGAAAGGTAGTACAGGCAGATGGAGTTCTCAGGTACCCAAACAATTGCCGTTCCTATCGAGCAGGTCTGGACCTATCTGCTTGATGTGAATAAAGTTGCCGAGTGCGCGCCTGGCTTTCAGAGCCTGGAAACGCTGGAAGACGAGCATTGGAAGGCCATCATCTCCGTGGGGGTCGGTCCCGTCAAGGCGAAGTTTACATTGGATGTGACACGCCCGGAGATGCATAAACCGGATCTGATGGTAGTCAAGGGACGTGGCAAGGCTCCTGGTAGCGCCGTTGATCTGGCCGGTACGATGCATCTCAGCACGCTCAGTCCTACCGAAACACAGATGGATTGGAGCGCCAATGTCGTTGTGAGTGGTACAATAGCGAGCGTGGGAGCACGACTGATGAGCAGTACCGCCGAAAAGCTGACCGGGCAATTTTTTAGTTGCTTGCAGTCGAAATTACAGGCATCCGCGACGACAGGCTAGACATATGCAAAGCGCATTGGAACGCTGGCACGCTATACTGGGCGCGCGCGCACAACAGATGAATGAGGCTTATGCTCGCGTGGGACGCAATAGCACGGACTACTGGAGTCGTCGGGCTGACAATTACCATCGCGCAACACGCGAGACGGTTGTACATAATCCCCTGCTGCTCAAGCTGCGCACGGAGGTGACGTCCCAGACAATGCTGCTTGACGTCGGTGCTGGCACTGGACGCTTTGCCTTGCAGCTCGCTCCGCTGGCAAAACAGGTGATGGCCGTCGAACCTAATGCGGCGATGTTGTCTTACGCTCGTCAGGCGGCGCAGACACAACATATCTCCAATATTTCCTTTATCCCTACGACCTGGCAAGCTGCCCCCGCCGATCTGCAGGCCGATATTGTGCTGTGCAGCCACGTGCTCTATCCCATCTGGGACATTGATACGTTCTTGCTCAAGCTACGCGCCGCTACGCAACACATCTGCTACATCTATCTACGCGCGACCCCACTCGATGCGCTGACCGAACATCTGTGGCAGCATTTTCATGGGACGCCACGCTGTCTCTCACCAGGATATATTCATGCGCTTGACGTCATGTATGAACTGGGCATCTACGCGGATGTGCAGGTGGTGCGAACAGAGGTCAGTCCGCGTTACGATTCACTGGATCGAGCGGTGGATGAACTGCTAGAGCAGTTGATTTTGTCTGACGATGAGCACACCCGCGCCGAGCTACGGGACTTATCAGAGCCATGGCTGGTTAAGCGCGCCGGAATGTTGGTACCTCCGGTGGAGAGCCTGGTCTGCGCGATCATCGCTTTTCGGGGTGAGCACGTGCAACATTAAGCTTACTTTGAGCATCGGGAACTGCCTGTTCCTTTTCTGCGAGCCTGCATGAGCAGAAATTAACTCCACCAGGCACGGTGTTCTCTTTCTGCTCATGCTCCTCAAAATCCTTTCATGCGACTTCTGCTAATGGACCTGATGGCCGCTTAGTGCAGATGGATAGTGCATTTGTTGTTTTTGAACATGGTAGTTGTATCAACCGTGAGCTTTGAACTCGGGTTGATGACGACCTTAACCGTATTGCTCGGGGTAGAATTGTCCTCACAATTGCCCAACGCAGTGGAGTTGGAGGCATGCTGGGGTCCCAGCCAGAGGTCTACGTGGTGAGAGCCATGCAGACAGCCCTGCGGATCATTGTCACCACACTCGTCTTCCATGATGAAGTATTTCTCGACCAGCGGAACATAGATCACGCTGCCAATCGGGAAGGCTTTGTGGTCGTTATCGCGGGCGGCGAAGGTCACGGGATCGGTATAGGTGCCTTTGCCTTCGGTGGCCAGATTGTGCAAGGTAGGATAGCCACCATTCTTGGGGTAAGCGATATCCGCCGAGCCGTGCTGATTCTCGGTCTCACCTGAGTTATCGTTGTAGCCATAGAAGGTAAGGTAGACGGTCACGTTGGCCTGTTTCCCATTGCCGCTCTTGATATAGCTGGCTGAGGCGGCGTGGACTGCCAGAGCGGGAGCGATCACCAGAGTCGCCACCAGAGTGAGAGCGAGCGTGGCAACGGTCACAAGCCCGATGAGTTTGTTACGCATCAGAGAGTATCCTTTCTCAGTTCGCGGCGCGTCATAGCACCGTGGAAGATAGGTTGATGGCGAGGCATATCCTGGCCATAGTCACAGAGTAAGAGCGTCCTTCTGGCCTGACCGGCTGTGCTTTTGCCCGACGCAGGGCAAAAAGGGATGAGAACCGGACGTCTTGACGTATTCTCGTCCTTTCGTGCGGTTAGGTAAGCATAACGTCCAGCAATTGAGAAGAACAGTGTAAGCGTCAGAGTGAGTGCAGTCCAGAAGCAAGATTGCTGGTCGTCAGGGTCTAAGCTATTATTCCAGAGCCTCCTTTCGCTTAGCAACCGGAATAGCGGTGCTCACGCAGAGAAAAAAGTTTCTGCAGTCAGGGTTTCGTCGGATCAGACGAATGTGCAAATGTCCTATGAGAGCTGGCGCCGCAGGATTCGCGCACGATCAGGCGAGCCTGGAGCTGTACCTGAAGGGATGGTTGCCGCACCAGGGTGTCATCTGTGGCTGAACTGGCTGCTTTCAGCTCAGTTTCATTGGTATCTGGTTGCGCTCCAGACCCATTGAGCAAAGATAGCAAGAGCGCAACTGCCTGTTGTCCCATGGCAAAATAGGGCTGACGGACCGTTGTGAGCGGCGGGTGAGTATAGGCGGAAGGATGATCGTCGTCAAAGCTGACCAGGGCGATATCCCCGGGAATAGAGAGCCCAACATCCTCTGCGGCAGAGAGGACCCCATAGGCCATCTGGTCGCTCGCGGCAAAAATGGCGGTGGGACGCTTCTCAGGTGGCAGGGTCAAGAGCTGGTGCGCGCAGGCACGCCCACTTGGAGGCATGAAGTCGCCTTCCAGGATCAGCGCAGGATCGGGAAGCAGATCGGCTTCCAGTAGTGCACGGCAATACCCCTGATAACGCGCATAGGAGACGAGATATCTGGCGGGACCTTTGATATGAGCGATGCGCCGATGGCCGAGTTGTAGCAGATGGCGGGTTGCCAGGTAAGCACCTGTGGTATTGTCTACGCCAATCGAAGGAACAACCTGCACCTCCTGATCGTCAATAACCACGACGGGAAAGCCCTGACGCGAAAGCTGGGTGAGGTGCGAAGAGAGACGACCTGGAAAAGCGGCGATCAGCCCGGCACTCAGAGGAGTCGTCAGAAAATGCTCGATCAGTACCTGCTCATCGTTTTTCAGGCTCTCCTCATCATTGATACTATAGAGGGAGATGTTGTAAGCACTCTCAGTAATCGCATCAATGATTCCCCGCGTCAGATCGGGACTGATGGACCAGATCCAGGAGGGAAGGAACACGCTAATGGTCGAGAGGTGCTGATCAGGCACAACCTCGCAAAAGTCGCTGAGATTACAATTGAGCGCGTTACAAAGAGCCTGAATCGTGGAGAGACGCAGAGCGCCCGGAACATTATTGAGCAAAGAAGAGATGGCCTGCCAGGAAAGCTGCGTGCCCGTTTTCTCCTCAAGCAACGCCTGAAGTTCGGAAGGGCGATAGATCTGGCGATGAATGGCAAGCCATTGTTTCAGATTCCATTGAACGGGCATCTCTGTGCTCCCTATGAAATATAGGATAAACTTGTCTAAATCTAAGTTTATCTTACATGGAACCAATGCTCCTGTCAAGGATAGCTTCTAAAATAGTACTACTCATTCTGGCGCTCGCTCAATCAATCACCTTGGGACGCTTTCACCTCTGGCATGTAGCGCTCTGCGTGACCAAGTGGTGTCAACCAAAAGGCGAATGCAACGAGAAAGACCAGCAAACCAACACAGCCGTAGATCAGGCCCACATTGCCAGTCTGCGCAATTGCCAGGCCGCCGAGCAGCGCACCTAGCGCTCCGGTTGGCCAGGTCAATACTCTTATGAAGGTGATGACGCGCCCAAGCAACGCATTGGGAACGATACGTTGGGCCATGCTGTAGGTACTGATCAGAAAAAGCACATCTACCCCGCCGCGCAAGGCCCAGATTATGAGAACAAATGGATACCAGTGAGTAAATGCCATCAGCGCGGTGAGTAGCCCAAGTACCATCATCGATCCTAACACGACGACACCAAACGACCAACGTTTGCGCAAGCGGTTCGTCAGCAACGAAAACACCACGACACCGATCCCGTCGCTCGCATACAGCAGCCCTATTTGCGCATCGCTCGCCCGCAGCCAGTGTTTCGCATACCACACGATCTGGACATCAGCCGTTGGCAGGATGAAGTTGAAAAGGAGCAGTAGGAGCGTGAGCCAGAACACGATCGGGGAGCGCAGCACGTAGTGCAGCCCTTCAAGAATCGCATTGCCAATTCCTGCCTCTCCTTTCTGCTCGCTTGCGCTGGCGTTAAAGCTCCTCTTGACGAGCAGGAGCGAGGCAGCGGAGACGAGAAACGAGGCGGCATCAATCAAGAGTAAGAGGGACAGTGGAACACGCACGAGCAAGAGTCCTGCCACGAGCGGTCCGATGATGCTGGCCATGGAGAAGCTGGCCTGAAGAGACCCATTCGCCGCGACCAGATCATCCGGTTCAACAAGACTGGGAAGAGCGGCAAAGTTGGCGGCAGTGAAACCAATGGTTAGCGTTACATTGACGAACGAGACCGCATAAATCCACCAGACTGACAAGAGACCCAAGACAGCCAGCAGAGGAATCAAGGCAACCACCAACGCACGGACACAATCAGTCCAAATCATGATATGCTTGCGATTGGTGCGATCCACCCAGGCACCAATGACTAATCCAAAGAGGAGATAGGGCAGGACACTCACAACGACGGTCAGTGCAAGATTAAGAGGCGAGTTGGTCAGTTTGAAGACGAGCAAGGGCAATGCGAAGCTCGTCACCGAGCTGCCAAGCGTAGAAATGGTCTGCCCGCTCCAAAATTTCCAGAAATCGCCTTTCAAATGCCAGAGAGGTGCATGGACAAAGAAATCAGACATAAAGCTCTTCCTCGCGAGCTGAACGTGCTCGAGGAAGGATTATTTGTTCCCTGCTAGCACGCCGCCCTCTTCTTTATTGAGGGAATCTATCAATTTTCCCGTCCCTCGCTCCGATTGTACTTTGCTTTCAGCATGTTTTCCAATCCTTTTTCTATGCTATCAGCATAGATTTGTTGGCAGATATGCTCTAAGCATCGGCCTTTCCTGTGCCGATACGGCGTAGAATGCGCGGGCGTCATTGGCTTCACCCGCGCATTCTACGCTTTCAGCTTTTATTTAGTTCCAAAGGCGAGAAAACAACATCTGCCCCATTAGAAGATTTCTACATAGCCTTCTGTTCCATTCACGCGAATTCGTTGCCCATCTTTTATCAGTTTGGTAGCACGTTCCACTCCGACAACTGCTGGTAAGCCATATTCACGTGCGATAACTGCTCCATGGGTCATCAGCCCACCAACTTCGGTGACGAGGCCTTTTATGGAGACAAACAAGGGTGTCCAGCTCGGGTCAGTAAAGGAGGTGACTAATATATCTCCCTCTTCTAGATCAGCATCTTCCATGTGTAAGATGACACGTGCTCGTCCCTCTATCACTCCGGAAGAAACAGGGAGACCGACAAGAGCTTCGGCTGGGAGATGTTCTCGTTTGTACTCACCTGCAATGATTTCACCATCAGACGTGAGAACACGTGGGGGAGTGAGTTTTTCATAGCACGTGTACTCGTCTTTTCGTTTGCTGATGATCTGGTCATCCAGTTTCTGTGTGCGTACGACTTCGCGAAGTTCTTGAAAAGTGAGAGCGTAGATATCTTCTTTTTCATGAAGAACGTTGGCTTGTACGAGTTGTTCGGCTTCTTTCAGTAAAGCCTGCTTATAAACGAAGTAGCGATGAACCATGCCGTATTTTGGATATTCACGATACCCGATGAAACTCCGCATGAGACTGATCATTCGTTTTGTCTCTTTGGCTTTTTGTTCACCATCCGGTAGTTGCCTCAATCGATCTAATAACTCTTGTTCTTTTTTCAATGCTTCCTGTCGCCCTTGCTCAAATCTCCGCTTGCTTTCACCTGGTTCAAAGTTTTTGATGTTCCCAAGAATCAGGGGGACAAGTGTAGTTGGTTTTTCGCTCCAACGAGTTCTCGTTATATCGATTTCCCCGGCACAGCGCATTCCGTATGTGTTGAGATAAGCCTGGATGGCGTCCCGGCATTCCTGTCCACCATCAAACTGAACCAGCTCATCCAGAAAGTTGTCATCTTTTGCATGCTGCAAGTACTCAATTACTTCTGGATAAGGGCGAATCACATCTGCAACATCCAACAGCGCCAAACCCATTTCCGAAGTGATATTGTTGGGTGCAGATTGAGAAAGCGTGTCTGCCACGTTTTTTTCAACTAACCACTCCTTCATTTTTTCATTGATCCATGAGGAAGCATTCATAGCAGTCATAATCACACCAAAACCTTGCGGACCAAATAAGCTCTTCTTTAATTGCTGAATGTCTTCCAAAATAAAATCAATCAGATCCGCTCCTGATTTCGTTTGGATGTTTTGTTTTAGTTCTTCTATCGATGTTTCACTACGCTTGATCAAATCAGAAACGATTGCCGGATCGTATTCGTTTAGTGTTTTATAATCCGCAAGCGACGAACCTTGATTGCTTTTCCCGGGAAGCTGTTCCTGCTTATCATCCGGTAGAGATTTGATAAAATCTCCCCGCCCTAAGATAGTCATGAGTGCGTCTTTTATGAGCGGATCTTTTCCCAGCACATCTACTACAATTGCTCTTCTGGCTGGTGAAGCCAGATCCTGTGTAATATCAACAAACAACCTTCCCCCAGATGTAAACATGGGGCGTGCAGCCGTTAGCTGCCAGAAAGAGATTCCCAATGGTTTCATGGCGTCAGTCATCATTTGTTGATGACCGACAGATACATACACGTGATTTTCCTGGTCATTGGCATCGGGAATGGGGTATAAAGTAGTGATGGGTCGGCTCTGGACAATAGAAAATGTATCATCAACCAAACACCATTCGATGTCCTGGGGGCAACCGAAATGTGCTTCGATCTTTCTACCTATGCGCTCAAGCTGCAAAATCTGCTCATCCGTCAGCGCTTGCCTATTCTTCCTCTCTGGCTCAATCTCCTGTTCTTTCGTACCGCCATCTTTTAAAGCATATATAGCCAATTTCTTGGTGGATATCTTCTTATCGATAACCTTGCCGTTACGCACTTTATAGCTATCCGCATTCACCAGGCCGGAGACCAAAGCCTCACCAAGTCCGAAGCTGGCATCAATGGATAACACTTTCCTATGAGAAGTGACGGGATCGGCAGTAAATAAAATGCCTGCCGCCTGCGGGAAGACCATCCTTTGAACAACCACGGCCAGGGAGACTTTACGGTGGTCGAAGCCGTTTTGAAGCCGGTACATGACTGCCCTCTCGGTAAAGAGCGACGCCCAGCACTTGCTGATATGCTTGAGGATGGCTTCCTTTCCGATAATGTTCAAATACGTATCCTGCTGGCCTGCAAAGGAAGCAGTCGGTAAATCCTCTGCAGTTGCGCTGGATCGTACTGCATAGGCATTGTTCTCACCAGACAGGGAGAGGTGGCGGGTGACCTCTTCCTGCATGTCAGCAGGGATGGCTATCCCTTCGATGACCCTGCGAATCTCACCGCTCAGTTCACCGATTTTCTCCCGGTCTTCTACCTTGAGAAGCGCTAACTGATCAAGTAATTCCTGAATCGACGACGTTTCCCCCATGATTCTTTTAAAGGCTTCAGTAGAAATACAAAAACCATCTGGTACGCATATTCCTTCCATCTTGGATAGTTCCCCCAGATTCGTGCCTTTCCCCCCAACAAGCATGCGTTTTGTTTTATCAATGTCCTGAAAACCAAGCACATAGGAACTCATCTGTTTCCCTCCTTCGGCAATTCCTTCTTTGATACTGTTGATGACATCCTGCGGGCTCAAACGATTTACCGAAGTATTGTACTCGCCTGATACAGCCCCATGAAGCGGTGACGGCTGGTTCGGCCCCCTTTCGCACACGACGAGGGTCTGGCACATGCCTGATGAAGCATGTGCCGATTTCAGCACACACACAAGAGGTCGCTTTGCTCAAAGGAGAGCTTTCACCGCAGATGCGCAAGACGCGCGTCTCGCGCATCTGCCTGAGTATAGGGGAAAGAACGCCAAAAAAAATCGTCCGAAAAGGCGGTGTGCGAGTAGACAGGAGGTGATACAATAAAAGTAGGAAAGAACAAACAACTTTGTCTCGTATTAGGCCACTTGTGTGAGCACGCAAGGACAGACTACTGGCTGATCTTCAGCTGTTACGCGATGAAGGCAAGCGCGGTCGCTGCCACTTCACGCCACCCATGGTCAATCGTCAGTGAGTGCCCGCGATCTGGTATTTCGGAGATCCTCAAAAGCGGGAAAAATCGATCGGGGAGTCAGCGTTTCCGCTGTCGTGCGTGCCAATTGTACTTCACCCCTCAGCGAAGTATCCGGGAACCCGATCAGGCGCGAAAAGCACAGGCCCTGGCACTTGCGGAACAAGGGATGAGTTACCGTCACATCGCTCGCCAGCTTAACGTGCATCATCAGACGGTGAGTGCGTGGATCAGCACTCACGATGCGCATAGAGCAGAATGAGCAAATGCGTCCTGTTCTCTGGCGGCGCAAGAGGCAGACAAGAAGAAAAACCACCAACGAATCGAAGAGGAAGAACTCTTCCCAAGCATGCCCACGCTTGAGGAATTGGAGAAGCTTCTCGAACGGATCAAGTGGCACCTCTGGCGCTGCATAAGCGGCACCCATTTTTGAATGGTCTCGAGTTCGTGGCTTCACCAGAGCAATTCATAACTGGAGAAGAAAAGTTCTATGCAAAACGTAAGCTTGTTGGGCACCATATAGAGGTAACTTTTTGTCTGCGTCATCATCCGTTCAAAACCTCCCATTTCTTAGTATGGACTTATGACATGTCCAGCAAGGCTTCAGAAGACTTATTGGCTCTATCTTTTGGAATAACTAATATTACACACTATGAGTCGGTATGATTTACACTACTCCAAAATAATCTCATTCCGAACATTACTATTACGACGTTTGCTTACAGACACTCTATTCCACGAGACAAACCACGACACCAACTCACAGCATGCATTACTCATGCATACGATATCGCTTGCGATAAAAATGAGGTATCCCGCCGCGCGAATAAGGGTTTTGCGCCTACTGAACCTCTTACCTGACAGGATTTGTCGCAACGATTACTCACAATAGAGGAAGGATGTCGTGAAGCGGTTTCAAACCATCATGGAGAAAAGAGAGAAAATGGCAAAAAGAGTCATCGCTCTATTCGCAATTTGTACGCTAGCAAGCATGATTTTTCTAGCAACAAGCGCGTCAGCACATACGTTTCCCTCTCATCCCCGTCTGACGCACTGCACTACTTTTAAGCACAGATGTTCACAGCATCGACCAACAATTATCACCTTACGAGGGCCACGAAGGCCAAAAAGAAATACGGGACATCACGGGGCTACTGGGCATCAAGGCGCCACTGGCCCTCAGGGACCTCGCGGGGCTACTGGGGCCACCGGTCCTCAGGGACCAGCAGGTCCTCAAGGCACTACCGGGGCCACTGGCCCTCAGGGACCAGCAGGTCCTCAAGGCACTACCGGGGCCACCGGCCTCTCTCCCCGACAGAAATTGTGTTCTACATTCATAAAAAGATCAAGTCCGGTAAATAGAGAAATACAGGCGTTGGTTTCGATGCGAAAAGGGCAAGCAATTGGCCAGTTGCGCCTTGATGCGGCTCAGGTTTTTGGGACACCAATCGCGATTGGCCTTCTTGAGAATCGCGGTGAGCCACAAGCGGCCAATGCGAAACAGCCCTTTATCGCGTCGATCTTTCCGATCAACTTGCTCTCGATGCCCGTGATGGATGCAGCTACTTCCCAAATGGGTTATCCACCAAAGAGCGATAAACACAGCCAAAAGCCAGCGATTGAGATGATCTCGATTGGTAAATCGGCTGCATTCGATCATACACCCTCGGCTCTTTTGATCTTGAAAGGTTGCTTCCACTCTCATACGCACTGCATACTCTCTCACTCGTTGGCGCGATGCTTTCCGGTCAGATATCAAAAACCAGGCTTCTTCGTATCCAGGTTCCCAGCACGCACTCAGCCATGTTTCCAGTTGATGCTCTTGCCACAGTAAAACCTTCCCATACCACTGATCTCCTTCTTTTTTTACTACATACTTCCCTTGCTCCCAATTTCGATAAAAATGACGAAAGGTTCGTCGAAACCACGCTTCATTTTTGAGACGGAGCAGGTAATGCCACTTCTGCTTCTGACACAACTTGATCAAGTTCAAGCAAGTGAGTCCGCGATCGGCTAACAATGTGCAGTCCATACATTTCAGATAGGATGTAACCTGATCAAAGAGTCGCTGAACAATATCCCATTGTTTCTCATCCCAATTCTCTTGCTGTGGCATGATCTGCCACGCTATTGGTAATACCCGTGATTGTACGAGTATCCCGAGATACACAATCGTTGCTTCCTGGGTATATGGGGTCATATCCAATATTAACGTCACCCGCTTGTTTTCCCAAAATGGGAGGATATTCTGAAGAAATTCCTTCCAACACGCTTCCACTTCAATTCTATCATTTGCGACAAATCTCTGCAATCGTCGCTCATGACTCACCATTTTAGTTTCGCTGCTCAAATGCTCCCACACTGTTTCTGCTACTCGCTGCATGACCGCATTGCCTGACTGGATAATGCCTTGAACAGCGAACGCTAATGCTTCTTGTTGATACGGGTGTAAATGGGAAAATAGCTCCTTGACTTGTTGGCTCCATTGGTCTAATAATACGTCGAATGCATTCATGGTCGTCCTTCTGGTTGGTTTTTTTGTTCTTCCAGATGCGACGATCTTTTTGGGTTGCTCGCGGTTTCTCTTCGTTTTTCCCTCTTCTACCGCTTTTTCATACCCCTTTCTTCCTAGAACACAATTTCTGTCGGGGAGAGAGGGGCCACCGGCCCTCAAGGCGCTACCGGCCCTCAGGGACCAGCAGGTCCTCAAGGCACTACCGGGGCCACCGGCCCTCAGGGCACCACTGGCCCTCAAGGCACTACTGGGGCCACCGGCCCTCAAGGCGCTACTGGGGCCACCGGCCCTCAAGGCGCTACCGGCCCTCAGGGAGCCACCGGCCCTCAAGGCGCTACTGGGGCCACCGGCCCTCAGGGCGCTACCGGCCCTCAAGGCGCTACTGGTCCAGCGGGACCAACCGCGACATATACGAATACAACCAACCTTACCGTAGCTAATGATAATGCTCTCCATTCTGCAAATGCTACCTGTAACACTGGAGATGTCCTTGTAGGTGGAGGCTTTAATGGTAACTCGATCAGTTCCAATAGCGTTTTTCTCGGTGCTGGTGTAGTCACAAGTGAGCCTGCTGCGTTCAGTGGTACACAACCAACAGCATGGACAGTGGGTGCGGTCAACGGCAGTACTAGTGGATTTGCAGTCACTGTCTACGCAATCTGTGTACACCCCTAAATATGGGCGTTGCAAAATAAATGGAGGGAATACCTCCGAGCCAGAACACGGAGCAAGCGATGCCGCCCGCGCTTCTGGCTTGCTTGCTCTCAGTCAGGGGCATAATGTATCATTCAAGCACTGGTTGCTCATCAGGCAGAAGGCGTTTGTGCACTTCCTGGAGATAGGTCTGCAAGGCCATCTCAATATGATCCTTCATCCCCTGTACTGCATCCTCCGTGCGTCCATCTTTTATTGCGTTAAAAATTGCGCTATGCTGCTCCGCCAGAACGCGCATCGAACCGGGAACGCCTCCAGTGACCATTTCAACGGTCCAGCGCTGAAAACGTAGAGCCGTTGCTACGGTCTCGGCCAGGAAAGGATTGTGTGAAGCCCGGGCAATACCGAGATGAATGGCATTGTCGCTTTCGATAAAGGAGTTCGCCTGCTCCATTTCCGCTGCCTGCTGATTGCGCGTCAGAGACTGTTCCAGCGCCCGTGACTCTGGCAAGGTAATGCGTTCGACCGCAAGCAGCACTGTTTGCGCTTCCTGCATGCTGCGAAACTCAAAGAGCGCGAGCATATGTTCAGGATTAGCCGGTATGGCGCTACTACCCGCAGTAGGTGCAAAGGGGTATCCGCCATCGCTCACATAGATTCCGCTGCCACGTCGCGTGCGTACATACCCACTGGCCGTCAGCAACTTGATCGCCTCGCGCACCATACCTGCGCGCGTTGCAGATCAGCGGGCGCGTGCTTGGGCCCGATCACCCCAGAACAAGGGAAATCAAAGCCCGCCTGGCAACTGTGTTGCAAAAGAGATAGGGCGCAACGCGTCACGCGGATTGCTGCCATGCCGCTTGCACACATTGTTTGAGTAGCAGGACGTTGGTCAACGGACCAACACCCCCAGGCGTGGGGGTTAGCGCACCCGCTACCGCTTGCACAGAGGCAAAATCAACGTCACCCACGATGCCACCCTCGGGTAACGCGTTGATGCCCACGTCGATGACGGTCGCGCCGGGACGCACGTACTCGGCAGTGACCATCCTGGGACGCCCAACCGCAGCAATGAGGATATCTGCCTGGCGCGTAAATGCAGGCAGGTCACGCGTACGCGAGTGACAGAGCGTGACGGTGGCGTTCTTTTGCAGTAAAAGCATGGCGAGCGGCTTACCTACAACGTTACTGCGTCCGAGCACGACAACATGCCTGCCCTCGATGGGTGTGTGGCTGCGCTCAAGGATCTCCATCACCGCCGCAGCCGTCGAGGGCATAAAACCAGGGCTACCGAGAAAAAGCTGGCCCGCACTGCCTGGACTGATACCATCGATGTCTTTCTCGACGGCAATTGTGTCAGCCACGATGCTCTGCGCAAGATGTGGAGGTAATGGCATCTGCACGATAATACCATGCGTGGTGGCATCGTGGTTCAATCGCTGCAAGGTTGTGCGCAGTTCAGCCGCGCCGGTTTGCTCCGGCAGTTGCTCTAAATGCGCCTGCACACCAAGATCCCTGGCTATACGCAAAATAGCCTTGCTGTAGACACCTGAGGCTGCATCACCCTCAACACGCACAATCACCAGACCAGGCACTTGACTGTGCGCTTGCTCGTAACGGCGTACTTCTTCGCGTAACTCGGAGCGCAACTGCATACTCATAGCCTTGCCATCTAAGATAGTCGCTGTCACGCTCTCTCTCCCACAATAGCAACCACGTGCTGACTACCCAGCGTAATGGTCTCTAACGCCGCGTTCAAACGGTTACTCAATGCCTCAATACGCGCAGCATCTTTCATGGCGCGTAAATTGGTGCGCACCATCCACGAGGCTCCGGTGCCCGCGCTAGAAGCTAGCATTGCACCCGTGGCGATATCACTCAGCACATTTGCATTGCCGATGCGCGCAATACGCTCACAGTGCTGCACCAGTTCGGCTGCACACTCAGCCACTTCCAACGGCACCCGCGCCGCTTCAACGAGTTGCTCCTGAATGGCCCTGGTGCGCGCAGCTTTCTCTTCGCTGCTACCACGCGGCATTTTGAAGCACGCGGAGAGCCGTCCATAAGCGGCAATGTCTGCTTGCATGAGCTGCTGAAACTGCGCCCGCAGACGCTCGGTATCCTGCAAAATAGCGCTTATTTCTGCATGGACGGCTGCATAATCCGCTTTGCTCAGGGTGAGGCGCGAGACCATACAGGCAAGCGCTGAACCCATCGCTCCACTCAATGCCGCCGCCGAACCACCACCTGGCGTCGCTTGCTCCGAAGCCAGGTCGTCCAAATATGTTTGTAACGATTTATCTAAGTACATAGTTGTCGCTTCCTACTCATAATGTTGTGCGATCCCCGATGCCTGCTAAGCACGCGTTGTAGCAGGCGAAAGGTTTGCTGGTGGCACTCCGTCCATGAGAGGGGAAACTGGGTAGGGGCGTGTCCTTGCGACCGCCCTCGGGCCATGATGCGATGGGTTCACAGGCAAAGCCCCTGGAAGGATGGAGACCCCATTTGGTCCTTTCCCCACCATTCTAACACCGTGAGCGGTGAGCGTCAAATCGTGGTGTGCGGCACAGCGCTAATGGCGCAGCAGATAGACGTCCGACCAGTCGCCGAAATAGAGACCTTCAGCGTTGAGCGTCACACCGTACACCCAGGAAGGTATGATGGCGGTGAAGTTCTGGTGATCAAGGGGCAGCCAGACAACCTGCGAGATCGCCAACTGCTCCGCCTGGTCGTAAAGCGCGAGTCGTGCGGCTCCCGTTGTGGCTTCGGCCTGCGCGATGAGTCGCGCAAAGCTGGCATTGTTCCATGACAGCACCTGCTGATCCGGGCTGTGGGCAAAGGATGAACCCAGGCAAGCATACGGATCGGCGAAGAGCGCAGACCAGGAGATAAAGCCAAATGAGATCAGATGGTTCTGCATTTCTTGATTATAAGCGTCCTCTTCGACCGGGCGCAGCATTACCTTGATATCCAGCGCACTCTGCCACATACGCTGCAACGTGGCAGCCTCCGCAGATGGCACCAATGAGACCGGATATGAGAAGGTGAGCGTTGGCATGAGCGTCGTATCGGGATAGGCCGCACGGAGAAGGTTACGCGCCCGATCCGCGTTAAAGGCTATTCCAGCATAAGCGGACTGATAGCCCGGCATACCCGGCGGCAACAGCGTGGATGCGGGCGTCATAGCATCGTTGAAGACAGCATGCAGTAGTTCAGGCTTATTAATAGCATAGGCCAGAGCTTGACGCACTGCCACGTTGTTAAAGGGAGGTTGGGTTGTGTCAAAAAAGAGCGCATCGGTCTGCAATAGAGGCACTTGCTCAAAATCCGCTCCCGCCGCCGCAGGGAGATCAGAGGGGTCAAGTCCCCACACAAACGCGTATTGACCGGCGCGCGCGGCAGTAAAAGCTACCGTTGGATCATCCACAAAAGGCATCTCGACCGCGCTGAGACGGGTTTTATTCCCATAATAGTGCGGATTGGGTACGAAGGTCATTGCTACGTCGTGCTGCCAGGATTTGATCATGAATGGGCCAGTACCAATACCGCTGCCCACGGCATGCTGTACCCAATCTTGCGGTCCGTATTGCGCAAGCAGTTGCGGGTTGAGTGGAAAGAAAAGCGGATTGGTAAGCGCAGCCAGAAAATAGGGCGTCGGTTGCGTTAACGTCACCTGTAATGTGCGATCATCCAGCGCCTTCACGCCAGAGAGCGTCTGCGCCCGCCCGCTACTGACGGCGAGCGCGCCAACAATAGGACGCTCAAGATACAACGCCAGCGGGGATGCCAACACCGGTAGAAGAGCACGCGTCCAACTGGCAACATAGGCTTGCGCGGTGACAGGAGTGCCATCGGCAAAAGTAATGCCGGGCTTGAGCGTAAATGTATAGATCTTGCCATCTGGAGAGATCTGCCAGGTAGCCTGATCAGCTACAGCCTGCGAGTTTTTATCGGTCTTCAGCAAGCCACTAAACAACATATGCATCACAAGCAGCGCGTTCTGGTCCGGGTCCATGGCCGGATCAAGAGTGGATAAGTCCGTAATACCAACGTTGGGGAAGGTCAGCACCTGCTGAGATGCGAGGGTCGTGTTACTCGAAGACGTCACAGCCACACCCGTGCACGCTGAGAAGAGCAATAAAAGCGTACATGAAAGAAGCAGTATCATAGACAAACTCCGCGTTGCAGTAGGTGACAGGTGATAATGCATGTAAACCTCGTAGGCCATTGGTAATCTTTTTCTGTGTGCCTTATTCTAGTTTGTCGAACAAGCGCTGTCAATGCATAGCTACTCGCTTGCTTGACTTCTTTAATCTCGGTGTACTATTACTATCTTGTGCGTTATTTACAGAGATATATAAATATAGTAATATCGAATATATGGGAGTCCTAAAGGGCAAATAGGTAAAATGGAGTGGTATTTGCCCTCGTATTTCTTACTATTTACACTTTAAGGTTTTCAGGCCGCCAGAAGCGTTTCCAGGAAGGAAAGGAGGAAGATGCATGCGCGCGCTCAACGCCTTGCTCACCAATCTTCTCAAACTATCCTTTCGGGTACGTCTAAGTATCGTCATGGTCTGTTTTATTGTGTGTTTCATATGCTACTTCTTTTCCCCATTTGCAGGTCCCCTGCTGGCAGTCCCGCTGGCACTCACAGTCTGGCTCTTCACCCAACGTGGCGCACTCATCGGCACACTCCTGACGATCCTGGGGCTGATCGTAGCGATCAGTATCAGTAGTCGAGGGATACTCTGGCCACATACGATGATCATCGGCTTCTTCACAGGTACGCTAGCCCTGCTGACGGAAGCTATCTTCATCAGCTATATGCGTTACTTACTGGACGGCGTGGAAGCTGCCCGCCATCAGGCGCTGCTGATAGAACAGCAGAGACTCATGGCCTGCGAGCTACAGATCCTGGCACAAAAAGAGCATCAATGTATGACCGATGCCTATGAGCAGCAACGGCAACTGAATCAGCTAAAAGATCGTTTTATCCTCAATGTTAGCCACGAGCTGCGGAGTCCGATTCAGACCATGCTTGGATACCTCGAACTGCTGCAAGATTTCGAAGGGCAACTCGATCCGACCATGCGCGTGAATAGCCTCAAACGCGCGTTTCGTGCCTGTCAGGATCTGCAATTGCTGATTAACAATGTACTCGACACGGTACAGATTGGTAACAGCAAACAGCCACCTGAGAGAGAAAACCTCTCAGTGCTCCAGGCAATACAAGGCATGTTGGCACTCATCGAGCCGCAACAATCGCAAAACGTTGCGCTAAACATCCCAGAGCAGCTTATGATCGTCGCAAACCAGCAATGGTTGCATCAGATCACGCGTAACTTGCTGACCAATGCGCTCAAGTATTGCCCTCCACCTGGATCAGTCGTCATCTGCGCCCGACAACAAAATGCCGATCAGGTCTGCATCTGCGTTCAGGATAATGGACCCGGCATCCCAGCGGAGGAGATCCCTTTGCTTTTTGAGCGCTTCGTGCGACTCAAACGCGACCTTTCTGGTCCGGTGCGTGGAACAGGGCTAGGGCTGGCGATCAGCAAAGAACTCGTCGAGGCCATGGGCGGACGCATCTGGGTAGAAAGTTCTGGCATCCCAGGAGAAGGCAGCAAATTTTGCTTCACCCTTCCCGGTGCCACCCAGATAGAGCACGATGGATCAGACATCTCTGGCACGACAACAGAAGAACGCTTGCCTACCTATTGATGCTTTACGGTGCTAGCCTCCCTCTCTTAAGGCTAATCAAAGGTAATAACGAAACAAAACTGCTCTGCGTTTCGAATAAAGGGTAATTCCGTTATGGTCGTACAGTTACACACTTGAAATCGCCGTCTCCTGCGCATTCACGCTCCCCACGTAAGCACATGCCAGATACAGCGCACACTGCCCGCACTCGGGCCTCTGTGCATGGCACACCTGCCGCCCATGCGTGATCAAATTCACATGCAGCGGATACACCCACTCAGGCGGCACAATTTTGAGATAGATATCGTGCGCTTTGTTGGCAGTTACTCTGGGGCCGATAAGCCCTAAACGCTGGCTTGTACGGTGCACGTGCGTATCTATAGGAAACGATGGCCTATCTAAATTGAACATCATCACACACGCCGCTGTCTTTGGCCCCACACCTGGCAGCATTTGCAGGTAACGCCAGGCCTCCTCCGTCTCCCGCTCCGTCAGTTCGTCCGATAAATACTCTCCCAGCGTCTTCTTACCACCTTGCGCCTCCTGTTGCTCGGTTAGCGTCTGTAAAACATCCTGGATGCGCGGCGCTTTGACGTTCGCCAGTCCACCTGAGCGAATCGCCTTTGCTACCTCATCGGTTAGCGCGTCGCGTACTATTTCCCAGGTTGGAAAGGTGGCAACCAGTTGTTGATAGGCACGTCCCGAGTTGATGTCCGATGTATGTTGTGAGAGGATCGTGCCTATCAATCCTCCGAGGGGATCGTAGTCTGGTTTGTTCTTCGGTTCGCCATATGTAGCAAGCAGGGCCTCGTATACCCGCGTGAGGTGGACTATTGGGATAATCGATGTTGTCATGCTCTAACCTTCTAAAATAATCTATTGTAAGTATCTATTCTAGCGTTACTCTCTTCTCTCTGCAAGCCAGATGCCTGCTTCATGCCTCTTCTGCAAGGCTACCTGTTTCAGCGCATCGTTCGTTTCCATTGGTGAGTATCCTTTCCCTGCTCTGTTTTTGGTTGAGCTTAGGATACTCCCTTTCGCTCGCTTGCCTACAACTTTTTCCTATACCCGTAGAAATACATGGCACCCTCTGCCCTTGACACGAGTATTATGGCGCCATATTAATAGGGAGAGATGAACAGGAACAGAGGAATGTACTCATGAAAGGGGTCTTCGACCAGGAGCCTCGATATCAGTGGCTTCTGGAAGAGTTTCGTCGGGTGATGCACACCCAAAAACATGCTGGGGACTCTTCTTGGGGAAGAGCAAACTTAACACACTCCTTACCCTTTCGTAAGCGTCACCAGGAATGGATCTTTTCTCTGCGTTTTTAGGGCAGAAAAATATGTCAGGGAGAGAGGGGGGCGGCGTAGAGGGCGTCATTATTTTGCAAGGACACACAAAAGCACCTGGAGCTGATTATCTCTGCTCCAGGTGCGCTCATACTTCCCAAGGAGTGATTGACGTTTAGACTATCTTAGACAAAAGGCCCCCCAACCTTGCGGCGGGAGGCCGAATCAAGTAAAGTTCCGATAAGAAAAACGCAAAGGAAGTTTACTTGTTTGAAAGACAATACCACAGTGAGAGACTTTCGTCACGAGATCTATGACTGTTTTCTGCGAGCCAAGGATGCCTTGTTCAATACCGTCGATGCTCTGATGACAGAAACGCAGGCCACATCGTTTCCTGACCTCTCGCAATCGCCATGGTTTGAGCGGAAGTGGGCGAGTTTGTATGAAGCCTTTGAAGACGGGCGCATCGACGAGAAGCGCCTGCGGGAGATCTTGGCCCGCTATCTGCCAAAACCGGATGCGGGCAAGTGGCTCTGGATTGGCATTGATGCAAGCAAGATTGCCCGCCCGGCTGCCGTAACGTCGGCAGATCGCACGGCGCAACACGTGCATAATTTGCCAGAATGTAAGAAGCCGGTCACGTTTGGGTGGCAATTCTCGACGGTGGTGGCGTTGGCAGAGCCAGTAAGCAGTTGGACCTACATTCTGGACCAGCAACGGGTGGGTTCGCAGACCACAGCCATTGAGGTGGCAGAAGAACAGCTCCGGCGTTTGATGCCCTCTCTGCCCAAGCAGGTCATTGTCGCGTTGGATCGAGGCTATGATGCCAACTGGTTGTGGTGCCGGTGTAGCGCATTGGATATCGGGGTGTTGGGTCGTCTCAAAAGCAATCGCTGTTTCTACCGAACAGCACCACCTCCAACGGGCAAAAAAGGCTGTCCGCGCAAAGATGGAGCCAAGCTGCAACCCAAAGATCCGGCCACGCATGGTGATGCTGATGGTGTGTGGATAGGCACCGATGCGAAGAAACGTCCAGTGGAAGTAACCTGGTGGAAACACCTGCATGTCAAACAGGCACGCTACCTGGACGTGACCGTGATGCGGGTCGTGCGACCTCATGCGACCAACAAAGAGCGCGATCCACGGGTGAGCTGGTTTGTGTGGATAGGCGATCAAGAAGTCGATGTGGTCCAGATCGCATTGGGCTATGTTTTGCGCTTTGGGCAAGAGCATGGCTATCGCTTTGACAAACAATGTCTGTTGTGGGAGCAACCCCGTTTGCGGACCCCGGAGCAGTTTGAGCGCTGGAGCCATATTGTGGCCATCGCGCACAATCATCTGGTCTTGGCTCGCGACTTGGTCGAAGCTGAACTGCGACCATGGGAAAGCAAGAAGCGCAAGCCAAGTCCACAACAGGTGCGGCGCGGGATGCACAAATTGTTGGCACGTTTGGGGACTCCTGCCCAGCCGCCACAACCGCGCGGAAAATCGAAAGGCCGCAACGTTGGAGCAAGGATCAAAAAGGCTGAGCGTTTTCCAGTCATTCGCAAAACGCCCAACGTGCCTCAAATTGTGCCACCGTGACGGTGTTCCTGACATCTCGCTTACAGATCTTTCTCTTCAACGGAACTTTTCTGGATGTTCCGGTAGTGCTATGTAGTCTAAACGTCAAAAGGAGTGACTTGACCTGCACTATCATTTCTAACGCCCCAACTGGCCCCGCTGTGAATGTTACCCACTGCCGTGTTAATAGCATGATATTCGGAACCACTCATTTCATACTTTGAGTTTCCTACTTCAACTTCTATAGTATCATTAGCGTAAATCGTATTTAATCCTATGCGTATCGGTAGTGTACGCCCTCTATCACTCCGAGCACGCTTCTTCAGCTCTTGTGTTCCTATTAACGTTGCGGGTTGATCTGATGCTTTTAAAGCTTCAATAAGTTTCTCCGCTCCCCCCTCTGGTTCTACCTGTATTCTGTCCAAAGCGGGTATCCTCTCAATAATTCGGGGGAGCTTGGTATGAGGCATCAATGGTTGTTGCCTCATGTATACTAAAAGTATGATAGAAAACTTCGACCCCAACACCATTGAAGACGAAGGTCTGCGCCAAGTCGTCATCACGCTGATGAATTTGGTAGAAACCCTGTCGGCCAAAGTGAAAGAGCAAGCCGAGGAAATCCAACGGCTGCGCGACGAGGTCAATCGGCTCAAAGGGGAACAGGGCAAACCGAAGATCAAAGCGAACCAAGCAGCACCCACGCTCTCATCGGAAAAGGAACGTCGTGAGTCCAAAGCGCATCACAAAGCCAAGAAGCAGGCCCAGGTGAGGATTGATCGGGTGGAGATCGTCAAGGTGGATCAGCAACGACTGCCTCACGATGCTCAGTTCAAGGGCTACGAGGACGTCATCGTGCAGGACCTTGAGTTTCGCACCGAGAACGTCACGTTCCGCAAAGAGAAATATTACTCATCCAGCCAAAAGCGGACCTATCTGGCAGAACTGCCCGTTGGATACAAAGGCCAGTTTGGACCAGGAGTCAGAGCTTGGGTGTTGGCGCTCTATTATGCAGCGGGGATGAGTGAGCCAAAAATCCTCAACCTCTTGCAGACGGTTGGCATGTCGATCAGCGCGGGACAACTCTCTGACCTGCTGATCCAAGACCAAGAGCGGTTCCATGCAGAGAGCGCAGATGTGGTAAAAGCGGGACTAGCAAGTAGTCCGTGGCAGCATCTCGACAGCACGGGCACGAGCGTGAATGGCAAAAATGAACAGTGCCATATCCTGTGCTCCTCGCTGTATACCGCCTATTGTACGTTGCCAGCCAAAGATCGCTTGAGTCTGCTTCGCGTTCTTACTGGAGGTGCCGATCCCGTTTTTCAGATGAATGACCTCGCGTTGGAGCTCATGGCTCAGTTGGGGGTGACGGAGAAGTGGCGTCGCACGCTTCCCACCCTGTTGCCGCACGATCAGACGTACACGGAGAGCCAACTCGATCACCTGCTTGATACGCATCTGCCCAAACACGGAGCCAACCTCCGCAAGAGTATCAAAGATGCCTTGGCTATCGCAGCCTATCGTACCCAGACCGCCTATCCAGTGGTCAAGTTGTTACTGTGTGATGATGCCCCCCAGTTCAACGCGTTGACCGTTGAGCTCGCCCTGTGCTGGATTCACGAATATCGCCATTACAAGAAACTGATGCCACGCTTCCTTGCTCATTGCCTTCTTCTGGAGCAGTTTGCCAAAGACTTCTGGAAGCTCTACCGAGATCTGTTGGCCTACCGAGACCATCCCAATCCAGCCGAGGCGGATGCGTTGCGCACGGCCTTTGACGACCTGTTTGGGCAAACCAGCGGCTACCAGCAGTTGGATGAGCGGCTCGCCCGCACGCGTGCCAAGAAAGATGCGTTGCTCATGGTGCTTGACCACCCGGAGATCCTCTTGCACAACAATCCAGCGGAGTTGGGGGCCAGGCAGCGTGTCCGCAAGCGAGATGTGAGCCTGCAGGCTCGCACCAGAGAAGGCATCGGGGCGTGGGATACCTTTCAGACGTTGGTAGGAACCGCCAACAAGCTCGGGGTCAATGTCTACCAGTATTTTCATGACCGCATCGCCCACACCAACCGGTTGCCCAGTTTGGCCACCCTCATTCAAGAACGGGCTGCCACGCTTCACCTGGGCGCTTCATGGGCTACAACACCTTGAACCTTGTCATTCCTTTACCCACACACTGACGTGCCCTCACCCTGCAAGATTATGCGTGCTCGCTTACTGGTTTCTCCCTGTACCTCACACCACTCTCCATCCCACCTAGTCATCGCTTTTCTCTCCCCGAATTATTGAGAGGATACCAAAGCGGCATGGAAATTTGCGTACGGGTTATTTTCGAATGCACTAAGCGCCATGTCATAGGGCTGCCCACGCGGATCTGAAGAGTCATATACTTCGTGACGCTCATAAGTTAGCTCGTCTCGCTGGGGCCCCTGCCCCTCCCGTGGTATCGCATTCGGAGGAGTATATTGATCTAAAAGCTCTGGATCTACGTACAACGCCTGCAGATCCTGCTGCAGAGCAGAGTCGCTTCCACTGCTTCTATTACCGGCGTCATTTTGACTGGTTTGATCTATGTCGTACATTGCCTGACGCCTAGTATCGCTCTCGTGTGAATCGCTGGTTGGCTCTGTGTAATATATTGCCCGACGCCTAGTATCGCTCTCGTGTGAATCACTGGTTGGCTCTGTGTAGTATATTGCCCGACGCCTATCATCCCCGCTCCCGTGTGGAGTGCGACTTCCCCGTGGTGGTCTATACAATTCTCTGCGAAAGGCCTCCTGATTCCGTTCGTTTCCACGATCTTGATTGTCTCTATGAGTTCTGTCGTTTCTACGATCTCCTGCTCCACCACTACTGCTTGACTCTCCATTATAACGGCGTGGCATTTTATATTTCTCCTTCTAGTACTACAGTGGTAAGTAAGCTCAATGGCTCATCAGACTCCATTTGATACAACGGCCTGTGAAGGGCATTCAAAGATGCCAAATTGCTAGTTACCGCTGTAGTACTAGTATAAGAAGGAAAGCCCTGGTACCTCTCACTGTGAGGGGAAGGGTCTTTTCTTCATCGTCTGATGGGCAGAAATCCGATCCCTGCTTCAGCCCAATTTCTTTCGGCTCAAATTCCTCTCAGCCAAACAATTCGATTTCAGCTCATGTTTTTGGCTCAATTGATGACCTTTAAAAAGCGTTCCCTCATCGTCGTTGCTCTGCCTTGCTCCATGATAGCGTTCTCAAGGAAAACTGACTAGTAAAATCTTGCTGTTTTGCAGTAGCTTCCTGGCGTTATCAGAAATCGCCCTTAAGACGCGCACTCCCTGGGAGCGGAGGCAAGCGACGACGCCGACGTGAGCGGGCACGTCTGCGACGACTCGGAGGGTCGGTAGCAACGCTGGCTCATGGATACTCAATCCCCGGTTTGACCCACTAGGGTGGTAGTGAAGTAGATCTCTCGGTGTTTTTCTGACGAAAAAGATGAAGTGGGCGGTCAGTACCTGTTATCCATAGTAAATATGGTTATCACGTTTCCAGCCGCCTTTTTCCAAATCTGGTAGGCACGCTTTCCATTTTAACATTCGCCAATCCGCCACATTTGATTGCCTCGGCAACCTGATCGGTCGCGGCATCCCGCACCACCTCCCGGGTAGGGAACGCCGCCACCAATTGCTGATAGGCGCGTCCCGAATTACTATCTGCAGTATGCTGTGAGAGGATTGTTCCTAATGCAAGAGCGATAGCCCAACCCGGACAACCGCAAGGGATTGTGTCGCTGTTATCCCAGCACAGCAATCACAATAATTCCCGCGAAGATAAGTACGGCACCAATCGTTCTTGTCAATCCCAGCTCTTCGCCCAGAAAACGCCAGCCCAACAGTGCCCCAAAGACAATGCTGGCCTCTCGCACAGAACCAACATAGCTGACAGGTCCCAGGGAGTAAGCAAAGAGCACCGCTCCATAGGTGATGACAAGCAGAAAACCAACCAGGAGAATGCGCGGCCAGTTCTCTTGCAACTCAAGAGCGGCCAACTTCGTCCCATAACGCCATAAGATAAATGGAGCTGAGAAAAGCGCAGAAAGCCCAAAGAGCCAGCTTGCATAGGTCAAGGGATCAACGAAATGCACTGCCGCACCATCAATCGTGCTATAAATGGAGATACAGAGTGCGGTAAGCAGAGCAACAGCAATACCTGGAAAACTCAATTTTGTGGCAGCGAGCATTTTCCAGGATGCTCCTGCTCCTACGATCATTAAACCAATCACCAGTAAAAAGATACCGAGCAAGCCATAGGCGCTGGGAGCCTGCTTCAGAAAAAGCGTAGCCCAGAGCGTGAGGAGTATGGGTGCGGCTCCGCGCACAATTGGGTACACCAGAGAAAAATCACCAAGCGTATAAGCCCAGGCAAGAGAAATAAAATACAACGCTTCCGCGCATGCACTCAAGAGCACAAACGGCCACGCCTGGGTTGGGAGTGGTGGAAGAAAGAACAATGCCGAAAAGCAGGTCAGGCTGCACAACGTTGACCACATTAAGAACACCTGCTTGTTTTTGGCTTGTTTTACTAACAGATTCCATCCCGCATGGAAGACTGCTGCAAAGAGAACAATGCCAAGTGCGGCTAGAGGCATTGGGACTCCTTTCCGGTTCAATCAAGAAGAGAAAAAATTGCTCTGCTTCATTGTCACAGAAAACTCAATAAGATACAAGCACCAATGCTGCTGTAGCCGGTACAGCCAATTGAATGAAGAGAGTTTTTACAGATATCCCAGGCATCCTACCGAGCGAGAGGGAGAGTAAACCAGAACGTCGCACCAGCGGCAGGCACGCTGTGTACACCAACTTCTCCGTTATGCAGCTCAACGATTCTCTTACAGAGATACAGGCCCAGGCCCAGGCTCAGATCATGACCATTTTTCACACCAACATCCTTGACACGATAGAAACGCTCCCAGATACGCGTATGCTCATCGGATGCTATGCCTGGTCCCTCGTCAAGCACCGAGACGCGGGCACGGGTATCCTCCACGGTCAATCGCACGATTACTGGCCGACCAGCAGGCGCATATTTGAACGCGTTGGTTATATAGTTATTGACAACTTGCCCAATACGTTCAGCATCTGCGACAACCGACACAGCATCCTCAGCACTCCCTATCTCCAGGCGCAGCGTACAATTGGGCGTCTGCACTTGCTGATTAGCCACCACGTCCCGCACAACCTCCGCAAGGTTACACGGCTTGATGTGCAAGGCGAGCCTATCGGCCTGGATGCGCGAAGCGTCCAGCAGATCACTAATCAGCCTATCCTGGCTCACCGCTCGCTGAACCGCATACGTCAGGGGACGCTGAACACGTTCGATGCTTTCGTTGAACTGAGCAGGAGACATCTCAGTCGATTGCTGCAACGTCTGTAAGCGCCGTAGCGCTAATTGCATATTGCCCATGATGGTCGTCAGGGGCGTCTTCAACTCGTGGCTGGCAAGGCTCAAGAATTCGTTGAAACGACGATTGGTTTCTTGCAACATAAGCTCATTGGCCTGCGTCTCAACCCATTTTTTCAGCAAACACACATGCCCAACAAACTGCAAAACAAGCTTGGCGACGGCTCTCACCAGGGCAATTTCTTCCTTTGTATGGGTATCACCATGAGCGCCGTGGCCGGAGATGACAAAACCACCAATCAGACGGTTATCAACGACAATGGGAGACAGTAGCGTACTGAGTGGCAGCAATTCCGGCGTTTGACCGGCAGGGAGCGTTACAAAGTGTGCATGCGAGATCACAACAGGCTCGTTAGCCTGGAGACGAGCAATGGTCTCAGCATTCATATAATCAAAGACCGTGTACGGGCTGGTATTTTTATCATAGTGCTCTTTTTGCGCAGGTGTGAGGCCGCCAGAGGCGACAAGCTGAAAATGCTGCGTGGCCACATCTACAGCGATCAGCAATACGCGTTGACAATTCAGCGTCTGGGCCACCAACTCAACGAAATGTTGTACCGCCGCACTGACCTCCGGTACGGTAAAGGACGCGGCTTCAAACACGGAAGCGTCAATTTGTCCCGGCAGATCTTCCAGGACATCAACCAGGTGCAACAAAGAATTGAGCACCGACTGGATATGGCGCTCTTTCTGACGATGCTCAGTGACATCACGAAACACGCAGACATGCCCACTCATCTGCCCTTGTTGATCGACGACAGGCGTATAACTCGTACTTAATTGTAGCTCCCGTCCAGATGGAAAGCGTACAATCACATCGCTGGTCTTCGCGGACATGCCCTCTTCGCCGCTCGCGACCCGCTGCATACGCTCCAATGAATACGGTTGCAGTTGCTCATCGAAGACATCACAAGATTGCATAAACTGGTCATAGGACATACCAACATAGCTCGTTTCAGCACGAACTTCAAACAGCGTGAGCGCCGCCGTGTTCATATGCAGAACCTTCCACGCAGGATCATAGACGACGACCGCATCCAACATAGACGAAAAGACAGCTTTAAATAGATTGAGCTGCGTCAGAGCCGCTTGATGCTCTTGCCACTCTGATTGTCTATTCATTTGAGTAGCAGCTTCCATGCTCTTTATAGCATGAAGCGTCCTCCCGATATTTTTTCTTGCCACAACAAGATTTAAGGACACCCCTGCTTCATTCCTACCTATCGACCTTTAAGAAGATGATGCTATATTGCATAAAGTGCAAAATCACCAACATGCTCTAATCTATATACATTGCTTTCTATTAAAAGTCAACCCACGGCATTCCATTTCGCGAGATATAACCAGTAAGCCCACAGAGAAATGTTGATAGGAATGTCCTTCTTTCTTATTACGCACAGCAGGCAAGAGGGTTATAAAGGGCCATGTTCTTTCACGACTAGCTTGAGGAGATTAAAGCGGGAGCCAAAGCGCAGACACAAGGCATGGTCAAGCGGCTGTCCAGAACCTATGCAGCCGCTTTCGTCGCGATGAGCAAGCTGTGCTCCCTACGAGCCAACGATATCAGGTGCACGGTAAATGACATCTGGATATGAGATGCTCACAGGTATAAATATAAAGACATTGCCCTTGACCGGTGCAAGATAGCCAGCTTTTGCCAGCAGCTCCGGCACATCAGCCACGCTGGCCAGCAAAACCGGTGTGAAAGCCCAATTGTCCGCTGGCGCCTGCCCTAAAATAGCCCGCCCTAATACACGATGCTCTGACTCAATGGTTGCTATCTGGGCAGCTATCTGGGCGAGACGAGACTGTCTCAGCAAGGCAAATTCCCGCACAGCCGCCAGATAAGCCGCCGCAAAAGTGTCTTCGAGGTCCTGCTGCGTTTCAATAAAGTGCGCTAAACTGGTGAACGTCTGGGGTCCATACGGGAAACTGAACTCGCTGGTGAATGGCTGCGCACCATTATCGCGCAAGAAGAATTTCATGGATTTGTTCTTCCACCAGTGCGGCTTGCAGACAGGCAACCTCGTCGCCTTGCAGACCAAGCGTAGCAGCGTTGGCCAGAGCATGGCTGTAGAACGTCACCGCCAGACGCTCCAGCGTACGTGCGATATTGAGCATATCTTGCACAGAGATTGGCTTCAGTTCAGCCTCAGCAGGTGAAACCGCTCGCGCCACCAGCGATGGCACAACACTGATACCGGCAATGCCAGCAGCTCCCACCGAGGCCCCGGCGAGCACACCTTTTAAGAGACCACGGCGCGATGCCTGGATAGATAACATAAATTTTCCTCCTGTACTAGTAATCATGCTGGACAAGATTTATTGTACAATAACTGTAAATACTTATTTATTGGAATATGTGTAGCTTACAATCCATCAATTTATATGACACATGCATAGAGGGGGAAATGGGGTAGGGGCGTCACCTCGCGTGCACCCTGGTGCGGTCACCAGGACACGCCCCTACCCCATTTCCCAACGTTTTCCCCCAGAAAGATGAAGATCCTAAGAAAAAAAGGCTTGACAAAGCAGAGCATATGGAGTAGTATATGCCCTGTAAACAAAACCACCTGCATGTGCAGGCGAGCCGGTGACTATAGCGAAGAGGGTACACCCGTTCCCATCCCGAACACGGAAGTTAAGCTCTTCAGCCCCGATGATACTGTGTGGGCAACTGCATGGGAAAATAGGAAGGTGCCGTCTCACCCGCCCACGACGGGTGGTTTTGTTTATGCCTGCGCTTGCTGGGCATCGGGTCGCACACACGGCACCAGGCATATACATGTGTGCAACCTTACACGTCGCTTCTTACAGATGGTAGCTCAGGACTTTCTGGCGTATTTCTTACTGCATTCCGGGCATTCACACAGCGCGCGCAGTTTTTCATAGGTATAGATCCCTGTTTTATGGCCATCTTCCCAGACCGGCGTCAAGCCATACCGTCCCACAGGTTCAATATTCACCAGCGTCGTCTCATCAACGCTCAGACTTTGCTTGCTCTGCAACATACCAGGTACACCGCCCTCTCCGGCACACCAGGCGCAGGGGCAGGCCCAGCGTAAACGCTCCCACCCATGGATGCTCTCATGGTCGTCACTCCATGAAAGGATCAGTTGTCGCTGCTCCTCATCGAGCAAAAATGAAGTTGGTGTTGGATGATCATACTGCGTCATAAATGTACTCCCTTAACGGCCACCGTACGCGACCGGATGCATCGTATTGTGAAAATCTCTTCAAGCATAGTCTATACAAAGCCATTATAATATTTATCGATGAGCGGGTCTACATTTGGAGACGATAGATCTGTCATCGATCATTTCTAACAAGAACGTTGAGGATATCCTGTTGGCCCTGGTAGGAGTATCGCGTTACCGCCCTTCCGGGCTTTGCGTTCTAGCTGTTAGAACAGAGAGAGGGTTAGGAATAATGACCGCATTAGAGCTTATGGGTGGCATCACAGGTCTATTTCTGGTTGTGATCATCGCCGCCAGTATGATTTGTCTGTTGCTGTGGCGCCGCCTTGCACGACTACAAGCACAACAACAGGCATGGGAACAAGCCCAGGAAGTCCATTTCCAGCAGTGGAAAGAAGCCCAGGAAACCTACATTGTTCAGCTAGCAGAAGAGCTTATCGCACAGATGGAAGCACTCTACGCTGAAAAGCAAAAGCATGAGACAGTCGATAGAGAGCGTGCAAAAAAGCTCTTAAAGTTGTATAAAACATCTATCGCTAAAGCAAAAGTAGAACTGATACTCACCCACCTACCACGCATCGAAGATATACCCTTGCCACAGAAAAATAGCTCGCTGCAGAGAGCCTTACAAGCGCATAAGCCCATAGATAGCTTGCAAGGAGCTAATCTCGCAGCACGCGATCTTGCGCATCGTTCCCTGAGGTCTATGGACCTGAGCCAGGCGCAACTCGCAGAAGCCAATTTGTATATGACAGACCTCTCAGAGGCAAATTTGCGCGGCGCGGACCTCTCGGGCGCGGACCTCTCGGGCGCAAACCTGGCCAACGCGGACCTGCACGGAGCCAACCTGCACGGAGCCAACCTGCTTGTCACCGACTTGAACAACGCCATACTCACGCAGGCTGATCTACGTGACGTACGCAATCTCAGTGCGGAACAACTCTCTAGCGCCATCATCGATAGTACAACCAGGATTGATAGTACCGACGATCTCACGCTGCCACTTATCAAACGACCATATAAACAATTTTTAAGTTTGCAACCGGTTGATCAGCATTAACAACGGCAAGATGTATCAGGAAAGAGGAATATGGCCTGACATGTAGTAAATTCGCCTTATTTCTGTTATTCCAGCAATACAGGCAAAACATGGTATAAATTGAAAGTTATATTGTGTTATACTAGAGCAGCCAGAACAAAAACATATTTTTTTTGATAGAGGACACCGAGATGACACATGAATACCAACTTCCATTGGCCGGGAAAATCGCGTTAGTGACCGGCAGCAGCCAGGGCATAGGTCGCGCCGCCGCCGAAAGATTGGCAAAGGCCGGAGCCGATATTGTGATTAATTATCGTAGTAACAGCCAGGCCGCAGAAGAGGCCCGGGCAAGCATTGAGGCATTGGGCAGACGCTGCATCGCCATCAAAGCCGATGTGAGCCAGGAAGAAGAAGTCACACGCCTTTTTAGCGAAAGCACACAAACGCTGGGACCCATCGCCATTCTCGTCAATAACGCAGGGATCACGCGTGATAAACTGATCATCCAGATGTCACTCGCCGATTTTGAACAGGTCATGGATACCAATCTGCGCGCCGCGTTCCTCTGCACCAGGGCCGCGCTACGGGGCATGATGAAAGCACGCTGGGGCCGCATCGTGAATGTAGCATCAATCGCAGGCTTGCTAGGACCAGCGGGGCAGGCGAACTATGGAGCCTCAAAGGCGGCTATTATCTCATTGACGCTCAGCACCGCACGCGAAATGGCTAGCCGCAATATTACCGCAAACGCCGTCGCCCCTGGCTTCGTGCCAACCGAACTCACCTCCAGCACCACCGAACAACAACGCAAATATATGCTTGATTCCACACCGCTTGGTCGCTTTGGCTCAACAGAAGAGATCGCAGCGGCCATTGGCTTTCTCTGCTCACCCGATGCCAGCTACATCACCGGACAGATTCTGGCCGTGGATGGCGGCCTGTCCATGCATATGTAAAGTGCGAGAGCGATAACCCCATACAAACCTTACTTTCGCAAAGACAAGACTCCCAAAAATTGATGAAACAAAGACAAGCGTGAGCCCTCTCTAATCTTATAGCAGAAATTATAAGTGAAGGAGGGCTCACTCATGGGTCTTATTGAAACAGATGAAACCAATCTCTATACGTTTGAACCATTTGCCGCGCATCCCTTTTACACAGAAGTGAACCGTGCGCTCGTCCAACAGGCATTGAAGCATCTGGCAGCCCGCTCCAACGACGCAGTCGTCACCATCGTCGATATGGCCTGCGGCACAGGTGCTGTTACACGCCTGATCGCTGAAGAATTAGCGCAACAGGGACAACTACGCCAGACGCGCCTGATCGGAGTCGATCCATCAGCAGAAGCCTTGCGCCGCGCCCAAAAAGGTATGGAGGAGATGGGCACAACCATCCAGGCAGAGTTCATTCAGGGAGAGGCAACCGATCTACCCAGTCTTGTACAGAACGTTGACGCCGCATTTTTCTGCAACGCTATTCACCTCGTTCCAGACAAGCTCACAGCCTTCCAACAAATCGCGGCCATTCTCGCGCCCGGTGGCATCTTTGGCTGCAATAGTGCGTTTTATGAGGGCACCTACGTGCCAGGCACGGAGCGCTTCTATCGTCTATGGACACGGCGGGCCGTTGGTTGGCTGAAAAAAGAACATCCTGATGCTCACCTGTCACGTGAAGCCAAAGCCATGGCCATGCAATGGCTGACACCCACAGACTATGTCAATCTGCTCAAGCAGTGCGATTTCCACGGAGTCGAGACCGAATGGAGAAATGCCGACATGTCACTGGATGCCTGGCGGGACCTGGGGCAGTACTGGCTCTTCATCGAAGGCGCATTACCAGGTGTGCCACTGGCATATGGAGCCAAAGCGCTGGAAACTGCTGTCTATCAGGCAGGACAAGAACTCGGACTCACGACAATCCCCCGCACATGGTTGCAGATAGTCGCCACGAAAGACTGAGCACGGATATAAAAATCTAATAAAAATTTCGCAGTCTAGTTGACGTTATTCAAGCGAACTGGTATTATGCTTGCGATACGTGGTGCTTTTATGGCAATTTTCAACGACAGGGTGAAAGATATGCAGGAAGCACAGACATGGCGTGAGTTGTTAGGGGCGATTATCAATGATAGCAAAGAGAAGCAGCGCCTCGTAGAGGAACTGGGTATTACACCTATCACATTGACCCGCTGGGTGAATGGAGAGTCTGAGCCACGCTCACAAAACCTGCGCCATTTGCTCTATGTGTTACCACAATACCGCGAACAACTCCGTGTCTTGCTCAAAGAAGAAAAGGGCTTTGAGGAGTTTGCCAGCCCAATACAAGATGACTCGGTCAAAGATATTCCATCCGCATTCTATGGCCGGGTGCTGGTCGCACGTGCATCAACAAGCGAAAATCTACGCTTCTGGTCAACGTGCCACTTGATTTTGCAACAAGCAATCGGGCAACTTGACCCGGATCGGCAGGGTATATCGATCTGGGTAGTCCGTTGTATGCCGCCCTCAGGGCCGCATATGAAAGTGCGTAGTTTACGCGAAAGTGTCGGCTTAGGCACGTTTCCCTGGTCTGGCAATCTGGAGCAGCAAGCTATGTTCCTGGGCGCAGAGTCGCTGGCAGGCAACGTTGTGACGCTGTGCCGACCGGGCATTATCCAAAATCTGGATGAGGAGCACAGCTTGATGCCGGCGACGCGCGTCGAGTTCGAAAAAAGTGCCGCTATTTATCCGATTCTCTACGCAGGACGCATCTCAGGGGTCGTACTGGTTTCCAGTACACAATACGATTTCTTTCTCGCGCAGGAGCGGACAGAACTGATCCAACATTATGCAGATCTGCTCGCGCTGGCCTTTGAACCTCGGGATTTCTATGAACCCGAGGACATTGCACTGTGCGTTATGCCTTCTCACGACGAGCAGAAAGCTTATTTCGCCAGGTTCCGCCAGCTTGTAGCCGATACGATGCGCACCGCTGCCACCAGAAACGAGCCGGTCAATAATCTACAAGCAGATATGCTGGTATGGCAAAGGTTAGAAGATGAACTTTTGAAGCTGCCCGTGCTCAGAATGGTTCAATAAGAAACGAGTGCATGCATTATTCATACGGCTTATTTCGACGACTTTGACCAACCAATAAACCCGCATTGGACCCAGACCTGTATCGGGTCAGGCTCACTCACCAGTAGTGCATCCATATTGCGTATGACGTTGCCGGCTGTACAGCAGGGACACTACGCAGACGCACAGATTGATGATTATGGGCAACGGTCCCGCGCAACTTTTCCCTGGCAACCACCTTTGCGCATGGAAGTACGTGCGCGCTCGTCGCTGCCTGCGGCAACAGCAGAGAGCACAGCCACCAGCCTGGGGATCTTGCGTGGCACTGCTGGTTTCGGTTTCTGGAATTATCCCTTTTCGGTGCGCGGCGATATCCTGATGCTACCCGAAGCGATCTGGTTTTTCTACGCCTCCCCTCCCTCAAACATGGCTCTGGTGCCAGGTGTGCCCGGTTGGGGCTGGAAAGCCCAGGTCGTCCACGCTATGCGTCCAGGCGCGTTGCTGGCGGTACTGCCAACCGCGCTGACCACTGGCTGGGGCCTGCTCACCAGGAACACGGCACCCGCATCACGCTGGATGCAGCGGCTCAGCGGTGCCAGCGAAACATTACTGAACGTGGCCATGACCGCATGGCATACCTATACCTTAGAATGGCAGACAAGCGTCGCCCACTTCTGGGTCGATGGTCAGCACGTACTCAGCGTGCCCAATCCGCCGGTACGACCGCTGGGCTTTGTAGCCTGGCTGGACAATCAATACGCCGTAGCGACACCACGCGGCAACCTGCACTTTGGCACTGTCACCAGCGACCCACAATGGCTGGAATTAGATGCGGTAAAAATCGAGCGCGCTGTATACTGATACGTCGTACGCGGCTCAGGAGGAAATGGGGTAGGGGCGTCACCTCGCGTGCGCCCGGGGGCGGTCGCCAGGACACGCCCCCTACCCCATTTTCCAACATTTTCCCCCAGAAGGACAAAGATCCACGCAGCATCACATATTGCGGAAGGCACGCCAAAAGCCTATAATTAAGAACAATTAGCTATGCTGTCAGCGTGTTTTTTAGCGCACAACTCATCAGATAGACAGCGGATATATATCAAGAGGAGGAGACACAATGGCCGATTTGCAAGAAACTGTCGGCAAGGTGATCCGGCAAGAACGCCAGGAGCGCCATTTCACTATCAAGGAATTAGGCGACAAGGCTGGCATCTCTGAAATTTATATGGGAGAGATTGAACGCGGACAAAAATATCCTTCGGCAAAGGTCCTTGAAAGCTTAGCCCGCTCGCTCGGCTTACAGCTAGACGAGTTTCTGGAGCTGCTGGCAGATGAGCTACGCAGAGAACGCGAGCCGCAGGCCGTCACCACTGTGATTGGCTTTACGCAACCAGGGACGGCTGGTCAGCCACGGCGTACGGTGGTAAAACGCATCGTGAATATGCTCGATGAGGGTGAAGTGGAAAGTGTCGCAGACTTTAGCACCTTCCTGCTTTCCAGGCATTTTTCACTGACATAGGTGTATCAGCTCATGCGTAAAATCTGGGTCTCTATCCTTACCAGGAAATGTTGGGAAATGGGATAGGGGCGTGTCCTGGCGACCGCCCCCGGGCGCACGCGAGGTGACGCCCCTACCCCATTTCCTCTCATAGACGAAGAGCTTAAAATTAGCCGGGCCATATTAGAAGAACCGGCGGCGCGGGCGACGCGCATAACTGCCACGTCGATAGTAGCGCTCATAGCCACGACGATAGACGCGACGATACGCAAAGCCACTCCATAACGCCACGAACAGGGCCGCAACGATAATCGAAGTGAACAACGGTATGCCAGCGACAGAGGAATCTCCGGCGATATGGATACCGAGCAGACCGACGATCAGGAAAATGCCAATAAAGCCAACGATAATAGCGCCAATGATACCATCAGGCGCTCTTCTACGTGCTATCGCTTCACCCAGAATGCCTCCGATGAAAGCAATAATCAGCCAGGCCAGTAAATTTGCCAGCGTAAGGTGCATCTATGTAATCTCCTTGTTTTATGGAATTTAGCATACAATTACGATTTCCTTATTAGCACGTACAAGCCCGGCCCTGCGCTTCAAAAAGACCCCCTCGACGCTCTATGCCTGTTCGTGTTAAAATAGGCCCCGACAGCTATTCTTCGCATACACACGCAAGCTTATGCCGGAGGCATATTTGATAGAAGCATTTGTCTGAAAAAACTAGGGAGCAGAAGCAATGTCAGGTCATTCAAAGTGGGCGCAGATTCGCCGCTCAAAAGGCGTCAATGATGCGCGTCGTGGTCAATTGTTTACGCGCTTGGGTCGCGAAATTGTGGTTGCCGTACGTGAGGGGAGCAGCGGAGATCCCGATGCAAACTTCCGTCTGCGCATGGCAGTACAACATGCACGCGATGCGAATATGCCAATGGACAATATTGAGCGCACGATCAAACGCGCCGTTGGCGGCGTGGAAGGCGCAAACCTGGAAGAGATTACCTATGAGGGCTACGGTCCGGGTGGCACCGCTATTATGGTACAAACGCTGACGGAGAACCGCAACCGCACAGTAGCAGAAGTGCGCAACGCCTTCAACCGCAATGCCGGGAATATGGGTGAAAATGGCTGCGTCGATTGGTTGTTTGAGGCAAAGGGCGTCATCGAGGTTGAGCTGAATGGACACGATCCAGATGAGCTTTCACTGGAAGCGATTGATCTGGGTGCCGACGACGCCGATCCTGCGCGTCCCGATGATGAAGTATTGACCATTTATACCGATCCATCAGAGCTAGAAACGGTACGCCAGGGCCTGGAGGCAAAAAAGTATACGGTACTGAAATCTGAAAGCACAATGGTCCCCAAAACAAAAATTGAGTTAAGCGACGAAAAGGTGGCACATCAACTGATCCGCTTGATCGAAAGGCTCGAAGACCTGGACGATGTGCAAAATGTGCACACCAACGCCGACTTCTCCGAGGAGTTCGCGGCCTCTTACCAATAAGACGATATCCTCACAATGGATGGGTTTGATGAACGTCGTCCCAAGGCTCGCGCCAGCATCCTGATGGGAGAGGAAGATATGCAAAAACCGCACCGAGCTATTGATGCAGTCAAAGGAGGCCAAGGCCATGCATAAGGCCCTTGATCTCTCCGCATCTCCTGCTACCCGCGTAGCCCTGGGCATCGACCCGGGCACGGCAATTGTCGGCTACGCGGTGGTCATGGCGCGCGGCAGTGAACTAAGCATGCTGGTGTGCGATGTCATCACGACTCCGGCTAAATGGCCGCTAGCACAACGTCTGCAACAGATCTATCGGGATCTCAGTACGATCATTGAGACGTATCAGCCGCACGAGGCCGCGATGGAAGAGCTGTTCTTCGCCAAAAATGCGCGTACAGCTATGACCGTCGGGCACGCGCGTGGCGTGGCGATGCTGGCCTTAGCTAATGGCGGTCTGTCCGTCGCAGAATATACGCCGAAGCAGGTCAAACAAGCCGTGACCGGCTACGGCGCTGCGGCAAAAGATCAGGTCGGCGAGATGGTACGCATCCTGCTCAAGCTTTCAGCCATTCCTCGACCAGATGACGCCGCCGATGCTGCCGCCATCGCGATCTGTCATCTCAATACAGCCTCTTATGCACAGGCCATTCTGGAATACGAAAGATAGCCGGCACACGTAGGAAACACGAGTTGCACGTTCCACTTTTCCTATGTCAGGGGTGCATAGTTACTCACCCTTAGCAACAGGCGTTATTGCACATAGCGACTAGAAGAGGTACGTTTCGGGGCGATGATTACAAGTATTCATGGAACATTGGACGCCTGTCTCTCAGACAGTGCCATCATACGCGTTGGAGGGTTTGGGATACGGGTCTTCGCTCCATCTTCAACGCTACAACGCTTGACGGAAAAAGGTATGCAGGTCGATCTCTCGACGCATTTCCACATGCGCGAAGATGGGATTGCCCTCTATGGCTTTACGACGGAGGCGGATCGCGATGCCTTTGAACAGCTCATCGCGGTGAGTGGCGTGGGACCAAAGGTTGCGCTGGCTCTCCTCTCGGTTATGGATGCCGTCACTTTCTATAAAGCTGTGGCCGACGAGGATCAACAGCGCTTAGGTCTGGCTAGAGGTGTAGGCAAGAAACTGGCAGCTCATATTATTGTCGAGCTGAAAGGCAAATTGCCCTCGCTGGCAAATCTGGACGGTGCAGCTTCTGGCACTTCATCAGGCGGCATACAGGCCGAAGTGCTGGAGGCGCTGATGGGATTGGGTTTCTCTACCGCTGCGGCCCAGGCCGCTATCGCGAAAATCCCGCAGGATCAGGCGCTGACGCTGGAACAACAAGTCACCTTCGCCTTACGTACTTTTTCGCGCCAGTAACGTCATCATTGTTTATTTTTTTATCCGAGGCAGTCATGGTCATAGAAGAGCGACTACCGCCAGCGTGCGCCTTTGCCATGTCCGTGTTAGCAGAACATGAACTGGACCCCGAAGCAGTGCCAGAAGAGGCAGTAGAGGCTGCCCAGCAACATATCGCAACGTGTACGCGCTGCGTGAATGCCACTGCAAGCGGACAGAGTGGACAAACAGGCACGATGGCACCACGCCGGAAGAAGAAAGTACGCCGCGTGGCAACCTCAAGTAATGGAAGCCAATCTATCAGGCAAACACAACAGATAGATGCTCCAGAAGCAACACCCGCCACAGAGCCAGTACGCGAAAAAGTCGGGCCACAGCCCACAGAGGAACTACCAGCAAGACACATCGCAGCTTTGCCTTCAGCAGAACCAGCTGAGGTCACGATTGTGGCCAATGGCGCTTCCCCGGTAGAGGGCATGATAGACTGCCAGCAGTGCCGGCAAGTCTTACAGGAATATGCAGAGGCATTAGATAGAGGTCTCAACGTTGCGTTACTCTATCCAGAGGTGCAAGAACATCTGCTCAACTGCGAAGCCGGTTGCCTGGTACTGCTGGACTTTTTCAGACAGGAAGCGAAAGCCACACGGAAGTATCGTCGCCGTCCCATACGCGATCCGTTCAGCGTGATTGGCTGGGAGGCGAGCGGTTTCTTCCGGGGCGGACAGATCTCGATGTCCCCCAGAGTGCTGGCCTATGGCACGCTGATCTTTCTCATCCTGATCGCCACACTGGGGGCCTTCGCGGGCTTTAGAGTGGATGAGAGCGTCTTTCATGCGCAACCGATCACAAAAACCATTCCGACGCCAGATGGTATCGGCTTAAGTGATGGTCTCAAAATTTTCGATGCCTGTAATGCTACCGGCTATCAAGATAAACGCGCAGCCGCACAGGCGATGCAGGCAAACAATGTCACCACGGCAAGCCACTTGCTGACATCCGCAGTAAGCGTTGCGCAGTCCGATACCAGCGGCTGCAACGGTGCCGAAGCCGCTATCTATCAGGAAAATCTGCAAGTACGCCAGTCAGGGCGCGCTTTTGGTGTGGTCGTGGTCAGTTTTGACAGTGGACCAGGCAGCGCCAATCCACAGGGCGGCACCGACCGGCATATCCTCTACGCAGCGTATACGCAGGAACTCATCGGGGCCTTTATTGCTCAGCAGCAGTATAATCAAGCGCAAATGAGTACGCCAGGCGCACCTCTGCTCTATCTGGTGCTGGCAAACACCACGGGCATAGAGACGGGAGCATTGCAGATCGCCAATACAGTGGCAACCTTAGCCACCACAAACAATTACCAATCCTTTGGTCTACTCGCGCGTGGCTCACATGCCTTGCTCGGCGTGCTGGGACTCGGACCAAGCAGTCTTTTAGAGGTTGCTCTGCCCACTCTGTGCCGCATAGGCATACCACTCATCGCGCCAACTGCGACCGGACGCTTTATCATCGACCTGATCGATCAGACATCGCTCTATAAACATTGCGCTTCCGGCTTCAGTTTTATCCGCTTCTCACCCGATGATCTGGAACAGAGTACGCTGGGCGCACGCTATGCCTATACGCAGTTGAAAGCGCGCAACGCGGCTGTCTTCTATGATCCCAGCAATCCATCATCAAACGGGTCTGCGCAAGGCTTCATCAGTACATTTTCCCATCTCAAAAAGGCACACATTGTCGCCTATGAGACAGCGGTCGCCAGCGGCTTGCTGGACGCCAATGGACGCCCACAAGCCTCACCAGCCGATCTGCTAGCGGGCTTGAATGATGCCTTACGCGCTCATCCCGACGTGATCTTTGCTCCTCTGCTGACCAATGACGTCACAACCATTGCTCAGGCTATCGCACGCTTGCCACAAAAACAGCAGCCGATCTTGATCATTGGTGGCGAATTTGTCCAGCCGACGGCATTACAGGGATTGGTACAATGGACGCGGCAGCATGAACTGGCCTTGCCGAAGATATATGCCGTAGTATCGGCGGCGGCGCGTCCGGCGACCTCTGGCAGTTGGCAGAAACAGTTCTACGCCAGCTTCTGTAGCTCGTTCGACACACCCGGCAGCTATTGCAGCGGCGCAGGAGCACTGGATCAAGGGGCATTATTGTTTGGCGATGGCATTGAGCTGGTAGCCAGGGCAGTCGGCCCCATTCACAATGCACAGGCTCTGCCAACACGCGCACAACTGGTAAAAAGCATTAGCAAGGAGCAGTTCGCCGGAGTGAGTTGTCCTATCAAACTCCATCTGAACGGCAATATGCTGGTCACTAGCCTGGTGGCAGATCCAGTCGTGCTGAGTATTCAAGGGGATGGTAGTATCCAGATCGTCGATTGAGCTCTTCGACAAATTCCATGCGCTGAGAAGAAACCAGGGTGAAAAAGGGACGTGAGCAAGAGGAATGGTAGTCGTGGCCTGTAGAATCACCCACGATCTGGGTAAGGGCGTCACCTTGCGTGCGCCCTGGTTCCCTCTTGCAGACTGACCCTGGGGCAGTCGTTAGGCTCCCAGGGCGGTCGCCAGGACACGCCCCTCCCCGTTCGAACCCATGCATTAATCGGCAAGTCAGGTGCCTACAAGCAAACATCACCGCTTTAGATGATCCCAGCTCTGCACATTTAATGCTTCCTCGTGCCCATCAGGGTAAAGCGCTCTCATACCGGCATCCAGCGCTAAGATCGTGCCAATGACGCTCACTTGCGTCCCCGTGGCAGACTGTAGCGTCGCAACAACACGCTGTTCATACTGCGGCGCAATAGTGAAGAGCAATTCGTAGTCCTCACCACCATGCAAGGCCCATTGCAGCGGGTCCAGACCAGCGGCAGTCGCTACCACACGTGTGGCGAGCGACAGCGGGAGGCGCGCCAGATCAACACGTACACCAACCTGGCTACGCTCACACAGATGATGTAGGTCGCCACTCAAGCCATCACTGATATCCAGCATCGCTGTGACAACACTCGGTCCCAACTGACCGAGTAGGCGTCCCTCAGGCACACGCGGTTGTGGCGTCGTGTGGATACGGCGCACAAATTCTAGCGCATGCGGCTCTACCAGCAGATCAGGATGCAACAACGAGTACAAACCAGCCGCCGAGTCACCGAGTCCACCAGTGACACACAACAGATCGCCCTTCTGCGCTCCCCCGCGCGTCACAACATGCCCTCGTTCAATCGTACCCAGCAGCGTGATATCGATAACCAATTGCGCAGACTGACCCGTACCGGCAATATTGCCTCCAACAATGGTGGTAGCATATTGCTCCGCCTCCGCGCGCAAACCGGCATAGATAGCATCCAATCTTTCTAGTGGAAGCTGAGGAGGCAGCAGCAGCGAGATTAACGCATAACGCGGCTCGCCTCCCATCGCGGCAACATCGCTCAGATTGACGGCCAGCGCCTTGCGGCCAATCTCCTCAGGGCGTGACGTCTGAAACGTGAAATGTCTCCCCTCCACCTGGCTATCACAGGTCGCCAGCAAGAGTGCCGCGCCCCCTATATCGAGGACCGCGCAGTCATCGCCAATACCCGGCTCATCAATAGGACGCTTGCTCAAACCAGCAGTGAGACGCGCAATCAGCTCAAATTCACCAAGTGCAGAAATATCCATGGGAATCCTTTTTCTCTACTATTAAAATAATACGCTGTATCACTATACAGATGGCACCACTACACTTTTAGCATAGTACTGCTAAATCGATTGACCCTTTCGGCTGGCGCACGTATAATAAACAGAGACACACGGAGCCATAGCCAACGATCATTTCCGATCTGCTTTGAGGACACGGCATTGCTATCTTAGCACAGTAGCCAAAAGACGCATCCTGCTGCCCAGCGCAAGAGATACCCCTGGCGATGGTTCCCAGGGTATAGCAATCGTGGTGCAAAACCTCTTGACGTATGCGGCAGCGTGCGAGTAGAATTACCCCTGTCACGGGGCGTCGGAGGTGCCATCAGGTTTTTTCCCATCCCTTAGATAGTGTTTGGAACACGCACACTTTTGACCAGCAGCGAGCTAAAACACTCTCTTAGATCCGTATGAGGATACTGCACTAGATAGGTGGACTGGTTTTTATGGAACTACTGATCGCCACATTGGCCCATACGCTGGCAGGGAGAGATACTGATGTCCTGGCGCGCATACGCTGGATCTCAGATACCATACGCGATGCTCCCGGACTGCTCACATCGCACTTTTACCGTGGTCGCAATAACAATGCCTATTATCTTATCCTCACAACCTGGGAAGATAACGAGAGCTGGCGCAAAGCGCAGGAGCACTATAACCCCAAAAACCTCTTGCTCGAAACAGACGATTTACAGACCGAACTCCCCGAACAATGGTCCATGCACTACCTCTGGGGCTACACACGTCCTATTGCCTCTCCACTGCTGGCAACCGTCCACCTGACAACAGCGCGGCCACGGAAAATTGGCTATATACAGGAGGGATGGATACAAGGACTCCGACAGCACGCGCTGCAACCAACATTGGCCTTCGCATTTCTCGCGCTCGGTATGGATGAGGACGAGACAGCCCCCAGACAGGTCGTCAAGCAGGGAGAAACAGACTACATCCAGGGAACCGTGCTGCTGAGTTTCTTGAGCTGGGACAATGATACGGAACGCGAAGATTTCTATGAGGACGAATGCTATCAGCTGATTCACAATACCAGTGAGGCACATGGAGGGGTCGCACGTATTCTTGCGCTGGAACCCATGTGACCCCAATGATTGCAGTACAGCAGATGAAGTGCCTCTAATCAGAGGAAGTTTCGGCAACAGGGCGATCATAATATTTCTTTAATTCAGCTTGCAGTAAAGCGTGATCAGACCACATCGCATGGCTAAACGTATGATACTCTCCATCGCACAACGGCGCGGAGCTGGCACACTTGCGGTGCGGCTGGAGCCGGAAACGGATGCTACTCCCAACCACCTCAACCCAGATGTGACGACGCGTCGACATCGTCCCCCACTTGAAGAGGACAATCGTATCGAACTCCTCAAAATGTCCACGCCCCTTGAGCAGGTTGCGATTGACCGCCTGCAGCATCTCCGCCAGGCCACTCTCGCTCAAAATGTGCTTGGCATTCTCACGCAACGCGATACGACGAGCCTCGCGTTCCTCCTCAGCTAAATTGTCCTCGATCTCTTGCTGCTGTTCACTAGCATGCTGACTCGTAATAATCACTCTCCCTTTCAATAGAACAGGCACCAGAATAGAGCATGCATGTAGCATAGCACGCGTGGGAAGCACTGTACAGCAATCTCCTCACACCCATAAGCATTCAGAAACGCCACTGTCGTGGCCCCTCTTAGACCGCCACAAACGCGGCTCCCGCTGCTAGCCTTCGGCTCATGTGGCGGAGCGGAGCGCGCTTCGCTCATCTGAATGCAAGGCAATATCAGCGCGGCTTAAATTCAGCGAGAGCATCCTCTTCCACAAACTGAAACAAATAACTATCGAAAGGACCTGCCAGGGGAAACGATGATGGCGCATGCGCCAGACGAGCCTGCGTCTGCAAAGAGGTCTCCCAGTTCAGCGAAATATGTGAGACATTGCTAGAAGATTGCTTCGCCAGTCGCTTGGCCTCCGCCGTCAATGGTCCCACCTCTTCAATTGAATGGGAGCCGCAGAATTGATCACTGACCACCCCGATAGATAAAGAAACCAGTGGAAACTGATATGGCCGCCCCTTGCGATCAACGCCACTGATAGAGCCACGCTCAAGATCTTCCTGGCGATAGAGGACAGCACTTTCTTCCGTATAGCGCGTCATGATATGGCGATATAAGCTGTGCTCACGCTCCGGCGTCGTCACAATGACAAAATCGTCACCGCCGATGTGCCCGACAAAATCGTCAGCATTGCCGTAATCATAGACCACACGCTGACAAATATGCCCCACTAAAAGGATCATATCATTGCCGGCTAAAAATCCGTAGACATCATTGAAAGCTTTAAAATTATCGAGATCGAGGTAGAGAATGCTCCACGGTTGCCCATTGCGCAACTTATGATCAATAGCGCGCTCAAGCTGTAAACCACCAGGCAGGCGCGTCAAGGGGGAAAGTGTGCTTTGTTGATAGCGACAGAGCTGACGACGCACGTGTGCCAACAACTCTTCGGGGCAGAAGGGCTTACAAATATAACTATCTACCCCTAGCTCGTAGGCTCGCACCCTATCGAGAGCGGAACAACATGAACTTAACATAATAATAGGAATGTGCATACATTTTGGATGATCACGCAAACGCTGTACGACGCGGTAGCCATCCATGCCAGGGAGCAGAACATCAAGAATGATGAGCGCAGGAACTTCCCGTAACGCAAATTGCACAGCATCATTGCCGTTGAACATCATGACAGCTTGATACTCGTCATCCCTCAACTTGTCATTGATTAATCTCGTAATTAATCCTTCATTCTCGACGACTAAAATGCTGGACATATGTGCTCCTACCTCTACATTTCACTATATACACCGAGTGTATCTTTTAAGGCCCAAATGCAGTGTCATAAATATTGCATAAAAGATGAGTCAGTGATACACTGGAAATCAAACGATTATGCATCCATGCCTACCCCAAAAGCACACTCGTACGACAAACGAGAGAAGTATGCAGACGTTGCCGCATTCACGCATATTTGATAAACAAGGAACATACCAACGCGCTCTAACGTAGAGTAGCGCATCTCCACCCATGTGCGCTGCGCAATCGTGAGCGCCAGACAACGTCGCCCAACGTGGAAACATACCCATAGCATCGAAAAATTACCTGCCTGCGCCGGAAGCAGACCTGGCCTGATCAGACAAGCAGTGAAATAGTGTTTGGAACGCGCACACTTTTTGTCAGGAGCGAACTGAAATCAAACACTATCTGAGAAAGGATAGAAAATCACCTCCTGATGCGCACCTCGCTCGCTTAAGGCAAGAGGACGGCTAACCAGCAAGGAAGTTCAGATTACGTCAGGCAATATACACAAAAATAAGAATAAGCTGTCCTCTATCTGACACACTATACCACGTTGACAAAAATAGGTATAACGTATGTCATTGTTAGTATAACATCCCCGGGCTCACATGCAAAGGTTTTGTCGTACAAATCAGCGATCTTTGTAAAAAATTACAAGAAAATTTATGCGCGCTGACTTTTTGGTAGTGAGCTTAGCATGATGAGATTTTTTTCATGTAAGAAAGTTGACGTCAGGCAGAGACTGAGATACTATGGAGAGGCGAGAAGTAATTGTAGGGAAATTAAGGGACAGACAATGACATTATCATTACAAGCTGAGCGATCCATTACCTTTCAGAGCAAGGGGCAGCCGGCCTATGCCCTGGAAGGCGTCGTTCATACCCCAACGAAAGCGGGGCCGCACCCGGTGGTCATCTTCTGTCACCCACAACCAGCAAGTAGTGATATGAATGACCCACTCATCGTGACGCTGGCGAAAAGTCTGGCCGAAGCCGGGTTCTTAGCACTTCGCTTCAACTTTCGCGGTGTTGGCAAGAGTCAAGGGCAACAAACGGATGGGCGCATGGAACCACTTGATCTGGCCGGTGCCATTGACGCAATCCTGGCCCAGCCCTCGGCGAATGCGGCGAAGGTGTGCGTGATCGGCCATGCATTTGGCGCCTATATCACGCTGATGTACGCACCTTTCGATGCGCGCATACGCACCGTGGTTGCCATCAGCCTGCCACTGTTCCGCGCAGCAAACGGCCTGCCACGACAGTTCGAACGCCCGAAACTCTTCGTGACCGGCGAATTTGACGAGGTCTGCCCACTCTATAAACTGGAACCTTTTGTTGAGCAGCAGCCAGGCCCCAAGGGCATTAAAGTCATCGTCGGGGCGCGTCACCTCATGCGTGGCTATGAGGCAGCCGTCAACACGACCATCCTCAAATATATAAGGACATGGGCAGAGATGCCCGGAGTATAAATAATGAATCCAAATAATCCTATTATCGTGCAAAGTGATCGTACTATTTTACTCGAAGTAGACCACCCATTGCATGCAGAGGCACGCGACGCACTCGCGCAATTCGCAGAACTAGAAAAATCACCAGAACATATTCATACTTACCGCCTCTCTCCCCTGTCACTCTGGAACGCAGCCGCAGGAGGGATGGACGCACAGACGATTCTGGACCAACTGACACTCTATAGCAAATATGCTATCCCCAGCAATATCACCGTGGAAATCCGCGAGTACATCAGCCGCTATGGGCGCGTCAAACTGCTACGCGAGGGGGACACACTGCTTCTCACATCGGTCGATCCCGCCCTCATCGCTGAAATCATGCATAATAAGCGTACACAGCCCTATATCATCAAGCAAGTAGACAGACAGACAATCCAGGTAGATGCCTCACGGCGTGGACATATCAAACAGGCGCTTATTCATATTGGCTTTCCAGCTGAGGACCTGGCAGGCTATACCGATGGCTCTCCATTGCCGCTACTCCTGCTCCCGGAAACACGACAGGGCAAGCTGTTTCAGCCACGTAACTATCAGTCAGCAGCCTCGGCGGCATTTTACGCGGGCGGAGCACCCAGCGGTGGTAGCGGCGTCGTTGTGCTCCCATGCGGCGCAGGCAAAACCATCGTCGGCCTGAAAACCATCGCCGACGTGCAACGCGCGACACTGATCCTCACGCCCAACACCGTCGCCGTCCGACAATGGATCAGCGAGATTATCGACAAAACGGATATTCCAGCCGAAATGGTGGGAGAATATACTGGCGAGCGCAAAGATATTGCTCCGATTACCGTCAGCACCTACCAGATCTTAACCTATCGGCGCACCATTGCTGGGCAGAATGGGGCCGCAGATCAGGAGTATTATCCACACTTCTCGCTCTTCACCAGCTATGACTGGGGACTGATCATTTATGATGAAGTGCATCTACTGCCAGCACCCGTCTTCCGCGTCACAGCAGAGATCCAGGCGCGCAGACGACTGGGCTTGACGGCGACGCTGGTCCGTGAGGATGGACGCGAGGCCGATGTTTTTAGCCTGATCGGACCCAAGAAGTATGATGTCCCCTGGCGAGAACTGGAGCGACAGGGCTGGATCGCCACCGCAGAATGCCACGAGATTCGTGTCAGCCTCAACGAAGACGAGCAGTTGAATTATGCCACGTCCGAGACGCGCGATAAATATCGCATTGCCGCCGAAAATCCCGAAAAATTGACGGTCACGCGCTACCTCGCCGAACGCCACAGCAATGACCAGGTGCTGATTATCGGTCAGTATATCGATCAGCTCAAAGATCTGGCGGATACCTTGCACGCCCCACTCTTGACCGGGCGCACTTCGACCGTGCAACGCGAAAAACTCTACGAACAGTTCAGACGTGGCGAGATCAAACGGCTGGTCGTGAGTAAAGTCGCAAATTTCGCCATTGATCTGCCAGACGCCAATGTCGCCATCCAGGTGTCAGGCACATTTGGCTCACGACAGGAAGAGGCACAACGCCTCGGACGCATCCTGCGCCCCAAAAGCGATGGTGGCATGGCCTACTTCTACTCGATTGTTACACGCGATACACGCGATCAAGAGTTCTCAGCTAACCGCCAGTTGTTTCTGACCGAGCAGGGCTATCGCTACGTAATTGAGGACGCAGAAGCGCTGTTAGCCGTAAACTCACAATAGTGTGTAGCCTTTGTACGTTACGTTTTTCTTGACAGAGACATTGGCTTAGTGATACCTTGAAAAGCACAGGGACAAATTTTTAATTGCTACTAAGAGGATTGTATGGCAGACAACTACATTACTGTAACAGCCGAAGATTTTGCTGAAAAGGTATTACAAGCCCCACAGCTCGTAATCGTTAACTTTGCTGCGGACCAGAGTAGCGCTTGCAAAATCCAGGACCCCGAATTTGAGGCGGTCAGCAAAGAATATCAAGAGCGCGCAACGTTTGCCAGGTTAAATATCACAGGCCACACCGAAATGACCCGCCAATGGAACGTCGCCGGTATCCCCACGCTTATCTTCTTCAGAGGTGGCAACGAAATCTATCGCATCAACGGCATCGTGATGCGCAACAGATTGCGCCGCCAGGTCGAAGGTGTTTTGCTGGCCGACCAATAAAGAGCACAAAAAAACAACCGTTGTTATTTTTAGGAGTAAATCTTGTCGTATCTTTATCCTATCCGTCTACAAGCATCGTTGCATGAAACGATCTGGGGAGGACGTCGCTTAGCACACGATGCCTGGAAGGTGTTTCCCAGCAGCGCGGTCGCCATCGGTGAGGCATGGGAGACAGAGGTGAGCACCGTCATTCAGAATGGACCGTACGCAGGCCAAAGTCTGGGTAGCCTAGTCGAAGTACTGGACGATCTTCTGTTAGGAGCGCAAGCTATCACCATCTTTGGGCAGCGTTTTCCTTTATTAGCCAAATTTATTGACGCCCATGCACAACTCTCCGTGCAGGTGCATCCCAATGATGCCTACGCAGCCGAGCATGAAGACGGCAAATTGGGCAAAACCGAGTTCTGGTATATCCTCGCCGCCGAACCACAGGCCACGATTGTGCACGGCTTCAAGAGTACCACAAACCGCACTGAGGTCCAGCAGGCTATTCAAAATACCACGCTGGACCAGCTTTTACACGTAGAGCCGGTCCAGGCCGGAGATGTTATTTTTGTGCCCGCTGGCACTGTCCACGCCATTGGCAGCAACGTCTTGCTCTACGAATTGCAAGAGTACTCAGATGTGACGTATCGCATGTACGATTACGGACGACTGACAGCAACGGGTCAGCCACGCGAGTTGCATATCGAGCGCTCTCTAGATGTTGCACAGTATAACGTGTCACCCGGCATCAAGACCACGCCTGTGACTCTGACGGATAGCGCTGACTATACAGATCGCTGTCTGGTAGCTTGCCGCTATTTTCTGACGCGTGAGCTCACGTTCAAACAGCCAGCGAGCGTGTATGGATCAACGCGTGGGAGCTGCATCATCCTCACTTCACTAGGGGCTCAGGCACAGATTGCTTACGGAGACGCGCTGGAGCGATGTGAGCAGCTAGCACGTGGAGAAACGATGGTGCTTCCGGCTGCGCTGGGAGACTATCGTATTGCCGGTGAGGGCGCGCTTTTGTGCTCTTATGTACCGACACAAACGGATGAGGCATGGCATTTGTGGCAACAGGCCAACCCTGAGAGTGCTTCTTTGTAAGGTTGCACTCTCTCTCACTCACGGCGTCGCTTCTGGCGTTCCTCTTCGAGATTCGTCACCGTACCCTCAACAACGTTCTTTTCGGCGTCACGATCAACAAACGGCGCAGAGGTACGCGGGAAAAAAGTATCCTGGCGCAACTGGAACTGGTTGACATCAGCCATAACTCGCGAGATGCGCGTACTGATGTTGACAAAAACGAGGACCGCCCAGAGTATGCCCCAGACAGCCGCACCCACAAGCAGCGTAATCACTCCGCTCACCAATCCGTTAAAGACGCCGCTCACATGCCAGCTCAGATAGGTTTCAAAGCCAGCCATGGCGAGCATAGGTAGCCAGAAGAAACGCACAAGGACCTGCAACAGCCAGTGCATAAACCACCATACGGCCTTGACCGGATCGGCAGGCATCTGCCATGCTGGAAACAATGCTCGCTTACGTGTATATTTACTCACAACAGCCTTCTTAGATAATACGTAACAACTAGTCGGCTAGCAGAGGGGGGATCGCGTAGGGACCATCCCTTGCTGATCCGCCTAGCTGACTGCGGAGCAGTAGCAGCGCGAGCTGCGTTGCCAGGCGGAATAAGGACGCGGTTGTCCAGGTGGGCCGCCGCGAGGGACGCAAAGATCTTTTTTGCCTGTTTCCATGTGCTGGAAGATCCGCCATCAAAAAGATCTTCGCTCGGCCCCTACGCGGGCTTCCATGGTTCCCTCACCTGAGTAGTTACAATAATACTAAACATATCTTACGTCGTCTACTATTACTTACGCTAGGGATCTAACCACAGTTGCACGCTCCTCAAAAGTTGCCATCGATGACGTTGCCGAGCAATCCGTCTGCGTTTACGCGGCGCGAGCGTCACACGGTGACACGATCTTTGCCCTGCGACGTCAGGAGCACTAGATGCTTATCATCGACGTTCATAAATGTATCAAAACGAATCCCGAGTGGACGTAACAATCTAGGTGCAATCACAAATGGCCTGCTGGCATAAGCGGTAACGCTGACCGCGAGCGGCGCTGACGTTTTCTGAAACGGGACGACGAGCTGATCCCCAACACGCGTTGCCGTAGCGCTACAGGTAATAGACGCGCCATGCGCCGCAGCACTCGTCAACTGATAATTATACGTCGTGCTATAGCTCGGCTGCTCTGAGCGCTGAAAGCTCCAACGCGTTGCTAGCCAGGATGTCCCCTGGGCAGTAAAAGACTGCGCACCAACAAAGTTCAAATCTTGCGATAGCACCTGTGGCGTTCCAGAGACAGCAGCCAGCGGATCAACGATATAGATATGATAGGAGGAGGTCGTACCACCCAGTTGCGGCGTCGTATCAACCAGTGTCGCATGGGCAAATTGCGTCGCGAAAGTGTCTGTCGCGCTATTATACGGTGGTACAAGCCATACCGCTGGACCATCCGAGGCCGCCGGCAACATAAAACATGACGTATTGAAAACAGTGGCAGGCGTGCGCGTCGATTGCGCCAGGTAGCTCAACGAGGGCAACGTATTGCCATCCGCACTGATATAGAGTCTGCTAAGATGCCGCTGCTGCGCGAGTTGATCCGCAGTCTGCACAGCATCCTGCAAGGAGTTGAGGTGGTGGTACGTTCCTCCATCCGAGATATTGCCATTTGAAGAATCGAAGACATAAGCCGCAGTCGTCAAAAAGAGCGCCACGACGACGATAATACTCACAGAGTAGGCCAGGAAACGCGCGACCTGTCCCCACCCTCCATGCCGTCGAAACCACTCAGACACGTTGGCGAGCAAGAGGCCGATGAAGATGAACGGACCAGGCAAGTAGACAATAAAATACTGATTATAGAGCGTCAGGCTGCGGTGTAAGAGTAAAAGCACAGGCAGTTGCCAGGCGAGCAGAACGATCAATCCACAACGCGTCGGCGATGCACGTAATGACAGCCACCACGCCTTGCCATAGCTCCAGAGGGAGTGCAACGGCTTCTGCCAGCTACCACTCCATGCGCGCAATACACCACGTGACCAGAGCGCCCACAAGAGAACGAACACAATACCAGCCACAACGAGGTCCGTGAGGCTACCACCCAACCACTGGAACAACGACATATAGGGATATATCACCGAATGGTTATTTGATAAATTGTTGCCGTATGGACTCCATAAATAACGGTACATTAACAATGGCTCTTTATTAAAGACCGTAGCCTGCGTCACATGATGCGTACGCAAATACTGGAAATCCAGAAAATCAGAATAGAGCCACCATATCAGGTAAGGCGCATATATAATGAACAGGCCCACAATACCCAGCAGCAGATCGCGCCAACGCAGCGTCTTCCAGGGTGCCAACAGCAATGCAGCAGCCAGTGGCAAAGCCAGCAACGCACCGGTCCCGTGCAACTGGACACACCAGCCCAACAGCACAAGTGCGGGTGCCAGCCAGCCTTTACGCTGCGCAACCACGCCCCAGAAAAGCGCCGCTATAAAAAGGACCACAAACAGCAGCAGGAAGTTTTGATTCCACATAAAACGGGAATAGTTCACCACGTCCCGCGCCGTTGCGTAGGTGGCAGCAGCAATCGTTGCCGCCAGTCGACCATAGGACAGGCGGAGCAAGATATAGGTCGCAAGCACGGCCAGGATCGCCAGCAGGGCGTTCAATAGCGCCCCTGAAAGAGGATTGGAGCTGAAAAGAGCCGCAACCATCAATAAATAGATCGTAGCGGGCGGATTATAGATGCCTATCGAAGCAATATTGCTCGTAGCAACGAGATGACCCTGAACGAGGGCATCGTGTGCCATACGAAAGATATTTGCCTGGTCAGGATCAAATTCAGTCGTATTAATGCCATACAAACGCAGCAGCGCCGCCATGGCAACGATCAGATAGATCTCCCAGGAAAACAACCATGCACGCAGGTGAATCCAGCGGGATGGAGATGCCGGGTGCTGTATTTGAGAGACAGACTCTTTTTGTGCGGTAAGATTTATCGTTCTTATTGCTCTCCTGAAACAGGGATCGAAATACTCTCCTTACCATCCCGCGTCCGCAGAATCTGCCAGGAGACCTCTCGCGTGGCAAAAGTGTCAAAGGTCAGCCGCAAGTGCCTCACCGTAAAAGTGACCGGTACGGTCGCATAGGATTGCACCTGGATAGGTAACGTGGCCTGAACCGGCTTTTTGTACACTACTAAGAGCTGATCGCCAGCATGCTGAGAGGTTAACGTGCATTGCGGCTGAGTCCCACGTGCAGCCGCTAGATTGATCATATCATATGTATAGGTCGTACTATCACTCGGCTGGACAGAGTCCAGCAAGCTCCAGCGCGTGACGATATCGGACGTCCCCTGTATAGTCAATGGCTTTTCATTTATAAAGTTCAATGATTGAGCCGGCGTCTGTGCAGCCGCCGGCTGCGATGACAACGGGTTCACAATATAGATACGGAACGGTGGCCCTCCCAGGCGCGGCGGCTCAGCCACCAATGTGGCACGCGCGAAACTGGTGGCGAGATCATCTATCACGTTATTGTAAGGCGCAACTAGTAAGACAGCGGGGCCGGCAGCCGGGGCTGGCAGCACCAGACAAGCATTGCTCATCACCGTTGTCGGAGTCGCTGACAATTCCGCCAGATAACTCAAAGCTGACTGCGTGGCTTCATCAGAGCTGATGTAGATACGCTGCAAATGGTGCTGCTGCGCGACCTGCTCAGCTTCATTCATCGCCTGCGTCAGAGACGAAATAGTATTGAAATAGCCCTTAGCCGTAGAGCTACCACCATCAGGGATACGACCAAGCGCCCTATCCAGTATAAAACCTGTACTGGCGAAAAGCTGGATGAGCACAACCAGGATGGAGAAAGCATAGACGATCACGGGGATAACGCGCCCCCAACGAACAGGACGTGCAGCCCATGTAACCAGTCTCGCCAGCAAGAAACCCAGCAAAATAAATGGTCCAGGCTGAAAGACAATAAAATAGGGCGCGTGCAGATAAACGCTGTGGCGCAAGAGATACAATACAGGCAGTTGCCACAAGAGCAAGATCAGCAGTCCACAGCGAAACGGTGATGCCCGCAACGCGTTCCACCACTGTATAAAAGCGCTCAGCAACGTATTAGTAGCACGCTTTGCCGCGCTATCTGGCCGGTCCGAGGATCTGATGATCAGTACCAGTACCAGCACAATAGCCACAACAGTCAGACCGGTCAATACAGGACCCAGCCAGACCATGCCCCACAAATAGGGATACAGCAACGAGTTTGGGCCGCCAGGGTTTGCATATGGAAAGGAAGTCAAGAAATGTTCATAGGCAAGCAGTGATTGATCATCGATGAGCGCTTTATTGGCAGATGCCGATAAAAGAATGTGTACGTCACGATAGTGTGAATACACGAGCCAGAGCAGGTAAGGCGCATAAATAACCAGCAGTCCAAGCACACCAAACAGCAGATCTCGCCAGCGCAATGTCCTGCGGGGAGCCAGCAACAGTGCTCCCGCGAGAGGTGCCGCCAGTAAAATACCTGTAGCATGCAATTGCACCAATAAACCCAGTAAGAAAATAGCCGGACCCAGCCAGCCCTGCCGTCGCTCAACCACCCCCCAAAAGAGCAGCGCCATAAACAGAGGCACAAAAAGCAATAAGAAGTTCTGATTCCACATGAAACGCGCATAACTCAGAGGCACAGTCGCGGTCCCATAGAAGCCAGCGCTGATGATAGCAGCAAGGCGACCATAATAACGGCGCACAAACACGTAAGTGGCTATCACAGCCAGCATACTCAGAAACGCCGTCCAGACAGCACCTGCCAGTGGATTCGTGCTCAAAAGGGCTGGTAACACTAGGAAATACTCAGTAGCAGGTGGGTTGAAAATACCAACCGAGGCAATATTGCTCGTGGCAATCAGGTGTCCATGTACAATAGCATCATGAGCCAGACGCAAAATGTTCGCCTGATCCGCATCGAATTCCGAGGTGTTTAGCAAATAGAGACGTAAGAAGGCCGTCACAGCTACCAGAGGATAAATCTCCCAGGAGAACAACCACGCCCGGAGACGAGCGAAACGCGAGGTAGAGGCTCCATCCGGTGCTTGAGGGGCAGAGTTTTTTTGCATAGTAAGACTCATTGAAATATTTCACTCCTGAAAATATATACATTTCCTACCTCACTACTATCCGCCTTTGCTACAGCCAATCATGCCATAAAATGTCTATTCACAACAACATAAAAACAGCTTTCTATCTCCCTAAGATAGTCAGCAAGCATGCTTATACTACCATAACCGTTATTGGTAGCAAGCGTTAAAGTACAAAAGTCCTTGCCAGCATGCTACAGGTGATCACCGCAACGATGATGATCACCTGCAAGCGCACGTGTTACCCAATGCCTACAGAGAAGCTTCACGACGAAGAGACACTAGAGGTACGCTTCCGGCCTCCCGCTGTCTGTAATACCTGAGGCACCATAATGATACGCTTCTGGCCTTCCGCTGTCTGTAGTACCTGATTGGAAGTATGCAGATAATAGGTATCAAAATTGAGAGCCAGCGGACCCACAAGGTGCAGCGAGATCACAGTAGGCGTAGAGACAGATGCAGTTATCTGCACAGAAAAAGGTCCACGTGCCACGAACGTCGCCAGAATTTGATCACCAGCGCGTGTCGCCGTAAACGTACATTTATCAGCCCTCAGCGATGGCACCACACCGACCGCACTGATCCGCTGCATTGTGTAGGCATACGTCGTACGATAGGCCGGTTGCGTTGAGCGTGAAAAGCGCCAGCGCGTGATGAATGATGGCCCATTTGGCAAATTGAAAGCTTGTTTGCCAAAAAATTGCAACTGCTGCGAAAGATTTTGCGCGGGTGTGTTTGGCACAGGCAAAGGCTGCAGAATATACAGACGGAATGGCGCTCCGCCCAGATGTGGCGGAGATGCTACCCACGTAGCATGCACAAAATTGTTAACAAGTGCGTTGACCGTAGGACTATAAGGGGAAACCAGGAGTACCGCAGGTCCATAAGCTGCCGCAGGTACCGCGAAACATGCACTACTCTCGACGGTTGTTGGCGTACGCATCTGACCTGCCAGGTACGTAAATGCAGAGATCGTTGTCGTATCAGCACTCACATAAACATGATTCAAGTGCCGCTGCTGCGCCAGTTGATCTGCCAACGACAGAGCATGTTGCATACTATTCAGATCATCCACGTAGGTAGGATTATACGGGACACGATCAGAAACACGGTCAAACTTACTATCCAGAAGCGTGAGCGTCGTCCACGTAAATTGCGTGAATACAAGCAGAAACGCCAGGCCATAGAAGCCAAAACGCAGCGCTTTTTCCCAACCATGACGCTGCCGTAGCCAGGCAACCACTTTCGCGATACACAAACCAACCAGTATAAACGGCCCCGGAAGCAAAATGATAAAATAGTGCGGATAAAGCGTGAGACTGTGATTGATAAAACCCACAACGGGAAAGACCTGCCAGAGCAATAGGACAATCAAGCCACAACGTGCAGGCGTGGCCCGCAAGGTACGCCACCAGGAGCGCACATGCCCTCCCATACGCAGGATCAGATGACGGCTCACGGCTTCTGTTCCTGCGGATTGCCTGCGCGACCAGCAGATCCCCACCAGAGCCAGCAGCGCTCCGCCAACAGCCAGAGTCACCATAGTAGGGCTCAACCAGGCGAAGAATGACACATACGGGTATAGCAGAGAAGCTTTATTGGTAAATGGAGCATGATAAGGGCTGACAAAATACTGATACAGCAACCAGGACTGATCGTCGACAGCAGAAGCCGGCACCTTTGAACGATTGGCAAAGAGAAATGCAAAGTCACTGAACTGTGAATAAAACAGCCAGACGATATAGGACGAATAGATGACCAGGAGCCCCATCGCAGCATAGAAAAAGTCACGCCAACGTATAGTTTTAGGAGAGAGAAAAAGGGCTGCCACCAGAGGTACCACTAAAAGAATACTAGAAGGATGCAATTGTAGCAACCATCCAAGCAGAATAATAGCGGGCGCGAGCCATCCTTTGTGTCGTGCAACCACACCCCAGAAAAGCACAGCAATATAGAGCGGTACAAAGAAGAGTAAAAAGTTTTGATTCCACATAAAACGAGAGTAGAAGACAGGCACCGCCGCAGTCGCATAGGTCAAAGCCGCAATAGCTCCCGCCAGGCGGCCATAATAGTAGCGCACAAAGCCATAGGTCAGTAGCACCGCCAGGATGGCTAGCAACGCAGTAAACACTGACCCCCAGAGCGGATTAGCACTTATAGATGCTGGTAGCATCAAGAGATAGATGGTAGCTGGTGGATTATAGGTATGTAAAGAGGAAATATTGCTGGTAGCAACAAGACGAGCATGCACAATAGCATCACGAGCCATGGCAAAGATATCCGCCTGGTCTCCATCGAATTCCGTAAATCTGATCTCGTAGAGGCGCAGGAAAGATGCCAGCACCAGCAATACATACAGTTCCCAACTGCATACCCATGCGCGAAGATTACTCCAACGCATGGGCGACTGATCTTTCTCGGATAGCACTACGTTTTTTTTCGTCAAGGTAAGACCCATTGCGCTAACTCTCTCCTGATAGCTTGCATAGTTGCCTCAGTAGCACCACCACTTACCTCCTGCGGAATGCCCGTTTTACTATCTTTCAGCAGGTTTCCCGTCAAAACACCAACTACGCGATCATCACGTTTTATGATACCTTGTGCCACAAGTTTGTGCACGCCAGCGAGTGTCGCAGCCGAAGCAGGCTCACAACCGAAGCCAGCGCGATCAATCACGACTTTCGCCGCCAGGATCTCTTCATCAGTTACCTGTTCGACGATACCATTGCTCTCTTCTATCACGCGCCGGGCACGCGTATAGCTGACAGGATTGCCTATTTTGATAGCAGTAGCAACTGTCTCAGCTTGCACAGATTCACGTTGCGCAAAGCCCTGGATATAACTTCGATAAAAAGGATTGGCTCCGGCAGCTTGAATAGCGGCAATACGCGGCAGATGGTCGATCAACGAGAGTTCATACGCCTGGCGGAACGCTTTTCCAATCGCAGAAGTATTGCCCAGATTGCCCGCCGGCAGCACAAGCCAGTCCGGCGCTTGCCAGTCAAGCTGCTGCAAAATCTCGAAGCCGATAGCTTTCTGGCCTTCCACACGGAAGGGATTGAGCGAATTGAGTAGGTAGATGCCCGATTCATTGCAGACCTGCTCAACCAGGCGCATAGCAGCATCAAAATCCCCATCAATCTGCAGCGTTTTTGCCCCATACGCCAACGATTGTGCCAGCTTGCCACCGGCAACATTGCCCGCTGGCAGAAAAACAATACCTTGCATCCCCACCTGAGCCGCATACGAAGCAAGAGAAGCAGAGGTATTCCCAGTCGAAGCGCAAGCGACCGCCCTGGCCCCCAGCAGATGAGCCATGGTCACGCCAACTGTCATACCACGATCCTTAAAACTGCCCGTCGGATTTTCACCCTCGTGCTTCAAGAAAAAGCGCTCCAGGCCAGCATAAAGACCAATCTGCCGGTGTCCAACACGACCAGCGTTACACTGCTCAATGCCAACAGGATAGAGTCCGGTATTGCCCTCTGGGCGACTCACCACGTAGCGCTCCGGCGCAGGCAGAATCAGCTCGCGATAGCGCCAGACACCACTACAATCTAGCAGTTGTTTATCAGCGCCCACAGACCAGGTTGGAGGCACAGCTGCACGCTCAGCAAACAACCGCTGCCACGCCACTCCATCCGCAGGTGTCTCAGCCATTGCCAGGTCTGAACCATCAGAAGCAGCATCAGTTCGTTGACGGGGCAGTCGAAACTGCGTCTCAACATCCAGCACCCCACCACAATCACAACGATAGCGCGCAGGTTGCCCTGGCGCTAAAGCAGGATAGAGCGTTGCACATTCCACACAACGTAAGAAGGTTGAGGACAAAGCCTCAACCACATCAGGAGCAAGAGCAGGACGCGCAGGATCAAACCCTGCGCCCGCTGCTCCCCGGTCTGGCGGGAGACCAGTAGAATTGATTGCCATGACGCGCACTCACTTCCTTTCGTATACGACTTCGCCCTGTCTTGAGAACCCGCGCCCCATGCTGATCTGCACGTAACACCATGCCTGTTCCCTGGATACCCGCAGCGCGAGCGGTTTCTTGCATCGCATGTAACACGTCGTGGAAACGCGAACTGGTCAAAGCAATAAGTGATGAACCACCACCAGAAAGACTGGCCCCGTGTGCTCCCGCCGCAACAGCTGCATCGATGATATCAGGCATCGCCGGAAAGAGCGCCTGGCGATAGGGTTGATGCAGGCGATCTTGCATAGCTTCGCCAATCAACTCATACTGTCCGGTTTGCAATGCAGTCAACAACAAGGCAACACGTCCCGTGTTAAAAGTTACATCAGCCTTAGGATAGGTGGCCGGTAATAACTTGCGGCCCGCAACTGTATCCATCGGGAAGGAGGGCGTAAAGATGACGGCTTTGAGCACATCTGGGAAGGGGGTTTTTATGGCATGAATTTTGCCATCAAGATTGGTCGTTGCCACCAATCCTCCCAGCAATGCCGGTGCCACATTATCTGGATGATTGCCAGCTTCAGCTTCAACGGCCAGCCCCAATAACTCCTCTTTCGGGATCGCCAGACCTTGCAGGCGTAACCATTCGTTGGCAGCAACCAATCCTCCAACGACAGCCGTAGCGCTACTTCCGAGTCCACAGCCAGGAGGGATGTGAATAGTCATACGAATGCGTACAGCAGGCAAGGGCGCACCACGGCGCTCAAAGAGCAGAGCAAAAGAGCGAAAGAACAGGTTGTCCGACCCCGTAGATAAATCCGCTCCTAAATCGCCCAGCACTTCAATACTCGGATGCAAGGGATCTGTGCCCCATTCCTCAACTTCAAAGCGATTATACAGTTGTAAAGCCAGGCCCAGGCTGTCGAAACCAGGACCTAAATTAGCTGACGTAGCAGGGGTTAAAACAGTAACCATTACAGGTAATACCAGTGCCATCGCCGGCTACCTGCCTTTCTGATGATGCGTGCATGCTTCATCCTTTCTTCAGCTTACGGTATTCTACCACACTTCTTTTCCCTCATTGTGCCTGTAGCGACACCAGGGGACGAAAGTCCCACTGGTGATGGAACGTCTGGTACAAAGTGGGAAGATGGAGATTCTCTAGCAGTTGGATGTGAACCCCTTGCTCAGGAGAGATCCACACCCATTATAAACCTGCGTATCTAGTATATATGATACAGCCCGCCTATCTCAACGGCTAATTCATACATTCTATCAGATGGCAGCTGGAGTTTCTGTACCACTCTCTACAATGTACAGCAAGTCTGCATCAGTAATATCTTTTTTCTGATCGGCCAGCGCGACAAAGCGGCGATACGCTACTTTGAGTTGCTCGGCTGTCAGCCGATGTCCGAGCTGGCGCAGGCGGGAATCCAGGCCATGACGACCAGAATGCTTGCCAAGCACGAGTTTGGTCTCGGCCCAGCCCACCGATTGAGGCGTCATAATCTCATAGGTGAGACGGTTTTTGAGCATGCCATCCTGGTGAATACCGGCTTCATGTGCGAAAGCGTTGGCCCCAATGATAGCTTTGTTTGGCTGGACTGGCATACTCGTCAGACGACTGACCAGCTGACTCGTCGCCAACAACTGCTCAGGCTTGATACGCGTACTGACCTGCGCAAAAGCATCCGGGCGCGTATGCAGAGCCATCACCACTTCTTCCAGCGCCGTATTGCCAGCGCGCTCGCCCAGTCCGTTGATAGTGACCTCGACCTGGCGCGCACCACCTTTAATCGCCGCCAGCGTATTCGCCGTCGCCATACCCAGGTCGTCATGACAATGAGCACTCAGCGTCACAGCATCGATACCGGTCACTCGTTCGCGCATATAGCGAAAGAGCGACTCGTATTCCTGTGGTAGCGTATAGCCGACCGTGTCCGGCAAATTAATCGTCGTCGCTCCTGCCTGGATAGCAACTTCGCACACCTGGCAGAGATACTCCCAGTTGCTCCGCGTGGCATCTTCCGCAGAAAACTCAACGGTGGGACAGAGATTGCGCGCATACGCTACCGTTTTTTGGATCTGCCTTAGCGCCTCTTCAGGCGTCAATTTCAGCTTATGCTGAAGATGGATGTCGGAGGTCGCAAGAAACACATGGATTATCGGCTGTTCAGCCTCACGAACGGCCTCCCAGGAAGCATCAATATCATGCATATCCGCACGCGCAAGCCCTGCCACTGCTGCACCATGCACGCGCTGAGCGATGGCTTTAACAGCGGCAAGGTCGCCAGGTGAGGCAGCCGGAAAACCGGCTTCAATGATATCGACGTTGAGATACACCAACTGATCAGCAACACGCAGTTTCTCTTCAGTTGTCAGCGTAGCGCCAGGAGATTGTTCGCCATCGCGCAATGTGGTGTCAAAAATCTTTACTACCGCAGGATCTCCCATGGTCTTGTTTCCTCCTTCATAACGTAGCAATAGTGAAGGGTGAGGCCAGATGGCCTCGACCCACTATTTTGTTGTCTCGGCTTTCTTTTCTGGGGCGCTGGGCTGCTTCTGTCCAGGATTGAGCCAGGGCATCATCGCGCGCAATTCACGACCGACCTGCTCGATCTGATGCTGAGCATTGGCACGGCGCATCGCCTGGAAAGATGGACGCCCGGCCTGATTCTCTAAGATCCAGCGCGAGGCAAAGGTACCGTCCTGAATATCGTGGAGCACTCCACGCATGGATTCGCGTACCTGCTCGTCGATGACGCGCGGCCCAGATACATAGTCACCGAACTCAGCGGTGTTACTGATGGAATAGCGCATGTAGCCCATGCCACCCTGATAGATCAGGTCCACAATCAACTTCACTTCGTGCAGGCATTCAAAGTAGGCGATTTCTGGCTGGTAGCCAGCTTCTACGAGTGTCTCAAAACCGTTGCGGATCAACGAGGTCAGACCACCGCACAGTACGGCCTGCTCACCAAACAGATCTGTCTCCGTCTCTTCTGGAATGGTCGTACGCAAGACACCAGCGCGCGTGCTGCCGATGCCACGAGCATAGGCCAGCGTCAACGCTTCCGCCTGACCGGTTGCATCCTGAAAGACTGCCCAGACTGCCGGGACACCAACGCCCTCGACATACAGACGACGCAGCATGTGACCAGGACTCTTAGGCGCAACCATAGCGACGTCCACGTCAGGCGGGGGCACAATCTGTGAATAGTGCAGGCTGAAACCATGCGCCGTCAAGATCATTTTGCCAGGTGCCAGCGCGGGCCGGATGTCACGCTCAAAAACTTCGTGGTGTATCTCATCGGGGAGCAAGATCATAATTACATCGGCTTGCTGCGCCGCATCAGCTGGCGTCAGGACACGCAGTCCTTCAGCTTCAGCTTTCTCACGACTCTTACTTCCGCTATAGAGACCAACAACGACGTCGCACCCACTGTCACGCAGGTTGAGCGCGTGTGCATGACCCTGGCTACCATAGCCGATAACTGCAATACGCTTCTCCTGAATCAGTTCTAGATTCGCATCCGCGTCATAATAAACTTTTGCCATTAATGCCTTCTCCTTAGAGTAATAAAGAAAATAAGTAACTATCCAGGTCCAGTGCAAACTTGCGTAGGGGCCTTGAGAACCAACATCCACGTTCGCGTAGGGGCCGAGCGAAGACCTTTTTGGTGGCCCATCTACGGCCTTGAGCGAAGAAAAAAGGTCTTTGCGTCCCTTGCGGCGGCCCGCCCCCTGGTCTTAAACCCAACGTGGACAACCGCAAGGGCTTGTCCCTACGCGAGAGGCCGACGCTGAACCCGCGTAGCTACGAAAGACAAGCAAACAAAACTTGCCAGCTTGTCACCTATACCACATCTTAGCGCGCTATTGCCACACTACCAGTGCGTACAACCTCGCACAGGCCATAGGTTTGCAGTGCGTGCATCACTTTCGCCAATTTCTCCTGGCTCCCGACGACCTCGAAGGTGACGGTTTCCGCTGTGGCATCAACCACTGCCGCACCAAATTGCTGAGCAGCCTCTACCACTTCAGAGAAATTCGCCGCTGTCGCATTCACCTTCAGCAAGGCTAACTCGCGTGTGATAGCTTGCTCGGTCGTCAGATTATTGATCTGGCGCACATCGACAATCTTGCGCAATTGCTCCACAAGATGGTTAATATCCACGTCAGAATCTTTGACCAGCGCGGTTATACGCACAATCTGCGCGCTATCTGTCTGGGCGACGGCCAATGATACCGTACGAGCACGTCGTCGACGCAGGACGCCAATCACGCGGTCAGTCGCTCCAGGACGGTCTTCAACCAGCGCAATCAAGACGTGCGTGCGCTCGGTCCCCTGCGGGAGCACTGATTGTCCCGCACGCGTTACCGTTGCATTAGTCATGGTGAGCATCCTCCTCAACTGGCCCTTCAATGATATCTTTGACCGTTTTCCCGGCAGGGATCATCGGGAACACATTGGCCTCAGACTCGATAGCGAAATCAATAATCACGGTTCCCTCGGTTTCCATGGCGCGCTTAATAGCTCCCGCGATTTCGTCACGTCTGGTCACACGTATGCCAGTCAGTCCATATGCCGGTGCCAGCTTGGTATAGTCAGGGCCGGTAATCGGCGTCTCGGAATAGTTGCCCGCGTGGAAGAATTGCTGCCACTGACGCACCATGCCCAGATAACCGTTGTTCATGATCGCCACTTTGACAGACACGCCTTCCTGCCGCAACGTTGCCAGCTCCTGAATATTCATCTGGATACAGCCGTCTCCGGCTATGGCCCAGACAGGCGCATCGGGCATGCCCATCTTGACGCCCATCGCCGCTGGTAGCGAGAAACCCATCGTCCCTAAGCCACCAGAAGTGATATGGCTATTGGGACGCGTCCAGCAATAGTGACGGGCAGTCCACATCTGATGTTGTCCCACGTCGGAAACGATGATCGCCTCACCTGCGGTCGCTTCGCGAATAGCGTCCAGGATACTGATGGGATCAGGCAGCGTATCGTCGCGTTTCACACGCTGCATACGCTCATTGTCAGCGCTCTCCCAGGAGCGGATCTCGTCCAGCCACGCGCTCTTATCCAGAGCTTCGACCGCTGCGGTCAAAGCCGCTAGAGCGACTTTTGCGTCAGAGACAATAGGCACCGTCGCGATTTTGACTTTGTGCATCTCCGAAGGATCGATATCAATGTGGATGATACGTGCATTAGGAGCAAATCGCGCTACGTCGCCCGTAATACGATCATCAAAACGCATGCCCACTGCCACAATCAGATCGGCTACATCGATAGCGCGATTGGTGTGAGCAGGACCATGCATGCCGGCCATGCCAATGTGCAAAGGATGATCCTCGCGGAAAGAACTTTGTCCCAGCAACGTCGAGATAACGGGTAGAGATGCCTTCTCGGCAAAGGCTCGCAGTTCGCTGTAAGCCTGCGAAAGGATCACACCATGCCCGGCCAGCAGCACTGGACGCTGCGCCTGCGTAATCAACTGAGCAGCCTGTGCTAACAAGTGTTCCGCAGGTTGCTGGGCATTGGCAGCCAGTGTATCCATCTGTTGCTCAGAAGTCTCGTAATCCGCCGGTCGATAGGTTGCTTTCGCAAATTGGACATCCTTGGGAATATCTACCAACACTGGACCAGGACGACCACTGCGCGCGATCAGAAATGCTTGATGGATAATACCCGCCAGTTCTTCTGTGTTGCGCACCAGAAAATTATGCTTAGTAATCGGCTGCGTAATGCCGATCACATCGGTTTCCTGGAAGGCATCGCGTCCCAGCAATGGACGCCCGACCTGGCCCGTGATCGCCACCAACGGCGTAGAGTCCATAAAAGCAGTTGCCAGGCCAGTTACCAGGTTTGTGGCACCAGGGCCGCTGGTTGCTACACAGACGCCAACCTTACCCGTGGCTCGCGCGTAGCCATCAGCAGCGTGCGCAGCCGCCTGCTCATGCCTGACAAGAACATGGTGCAGTGTAGGATAGGAGGTAAGCGCGTCATAAAAAGGCATAATCGTGCCGCCCGGATACCCATACAGTACCTCTACTCCCTCACGCTCCAGGACTTCACATATAATTTGACTCCCTGTAAGCTCGCGAGCTTCCTCGTGTCGATGCGCCTGATAGGTTGTACCCGGTTGCTGAATAGTTTTTGCCGCGATAGCCATAATTCCTCCTGATAAAAAATTGCTTACACAAAAGAAGACCTCCCGGGATGGGAGGTCCTCGTCAGGATACCTTCTTTGGATTGGGTGGCCTCGTTGCTCCCGTTAATCTCCCTGTGCTGTTCTTGTAGCTAGCTCTCTCAATTGCCCTACCAGACCCTCAAGCTCTACGAGTCCGGTAAGGCCGATAAGGAGGAGGCTAAGAAGTACTACAAGCGCTACAAGGAGTAAAGGAGCAATGAAAAGCACGAGCACAAATAAAGAAACCGACGTCATGACGCCGGTTCCTATAATTATTGCGCAAGCTGCGGTAAACGTACACATACACATAGCAGCCGGAGAGAAAGGCGCACGCCGAGAACGGCATTGGTAGGCATACATTGCCATCCGCTCTCTACTTAACGTTGCCTGCATAACACGACTCCATTCCACGACCATTGGTGGTCACTCTGCATATATGATGCGCACAAAAAATGCTGGGTTTTGACGTAGGTTTCGCTTGTCGGGGCTACAACAGCAACTTTGCTGGAACTCCCTTACAGCGTTTCCTGTGTTGTTTTCGAAGGATACACCACATGGCAAATGTTTGTCAACCCTATAAAGGGCTATTCACAGGATTTTGGAGAATGCATACATGCAGAAATACCACGCAGTGTACACTTGTCACATAGCGCGGCGCGGTTTTGGATCTTATGCCTGGCAGTTGGCAGTCTATGGCGATCCCAAATGATGATACTTCCAAATAGAGATATTACACCGTTTTTAGCCGGATTGCAACTGTTCTGGCCGCCAATTTTTGGCTCTTCGGAATTTATTGTGAGCTGATGCCTCCTCGTGCGTTCGCGCCTCATAGATTTTGTAGTTTCCTCTTTTATGCCTCTTTCCCATGCTAGAGAGGCATGTCCTCAGCTCCCTTCGCCATCAATTGAAAGTAGACAGCTCCCATTTTCTCAGCAGAAGGTGAGACCTTATGATTAAGCCACCAGGAGATTAAGCCAAACAATGACCCTGCTGCATGGGCCGCAATGAGTTCGTTTTTCAAAGACGAGAGGTTTCCTCTCTTCAGAGGATCGAGAGTATAGCGTTGAAAGAGTTCTGCGAAATAGGTTCTCATCAAGTTACCGATGTTGACCGGCCCCGTTTCCGAGAGCAGTGCTTGATACAATTGCTGTCGTTGTGCGACGTGCTGAAAAATGCGGATGCACCGAACGTGGTATGGACAGATTTCTTCGGCACTCGGCTCAACATCAAGTTGGAGTTCGTGCATGAGGGTTTTGACACTCGCTTTCAGGAGTTCCTCTTTCTCCTGGTAATGAAGATAAAAGGTGGTTCGTCCAATATTGGCTCGCTCCGTAATGTCGGCTATCGCGATCCCCTCATAGCCTCGTTCGATGATCAGCTCAAATAGCGCATCACGAAGCAACTGGCGTGTTCTCTGAATACGCCGATCAATAGGTTTGTCGTGTCCATCCAGCGTTATTCCTGTCGTGCGGAAGAAACATGCTTTGGTGCTATGCTCGGAACCATCCTTTGAGGTGTTTGTAAACTGATCCATGGTTGCCCCTTTGTCTCTTAATAGACATTTTCACCTATTCTGTTTGGCAAATTGTACAAAACAGATATAACTTGAATTATTTCTTCTGTTTATGTTATGCTACAACCAGCAAGCAAGTCGGCACAGTGTTCAGTAATGATTGAGCTGTCAACAAGTATAGCACATTGGGTCTCCATCCTTCCAGGGGAAAACGTCGGGAAATGGGGTATGGGCGTCACCTCGCGTGCGCTCTGGGGCGGTCGCCAGGACGCGCCCCTCCCCCATTTTCTCCGCATGGACGGAGAGCCAGCACATTCGCGCTCACCGTAGTCAGCAACATCCCATATGCTGTGTCCAAGTATTCATCACAAATGGCCGCATCTCGCGGAGACGCAAACAAAGGAGGACAAAATATATGAGCGCAATCTGGAATAGAGGAGAGAAGACCGTTGTCGTAACGGGAGGAACCAAAGGAATCGGCTATGAGACGGCACACGAGCTGGCCGCACGTGGTGCCACAGTGATCATTGTCGGTCGTGATGCAACACGCGGTGCTACCGCCGTTACCAGCATACAGCAACAAACAGACAATCCACATATTTCCTTTCTCCAAGCAGATCTCTCATCGCTTGTTGAAGTCCGTCGTCTTGCCGAGCAGATTACCAGACAGCACTCACATGTGCACGTGCTGGTGAATAATGCTGGCGGGGTCAACGCCCAGCGGACGGTGACTGCTGATGGTCTGGAAGCGACCTTCGTGACAAACCACCTGGCTCCTTTCCTTCTGACGAATCTGTTGCTCCCCGTCCTGAAAGACAGCACACCTGCACGGGTTGTGAATGTCAATTCGATCCAGCATCGTTCTGGCCGCATCGACTTTGATGACCTGCAATCGGAAAGAGACTATGACCTGATGCGTGTCTATCGACAGGCAAAGCTCGCGAATTTGTTTTTCACCTATGAACTCGCGCGTCGTCTGAGTGGCACCAACGTGACCGTGAATGCCGCCGATCCTGGTGGGACGCTCGAAGGGGCCAAAGCGGTCCCATTACCCTTTGCCGTTCGGCTCATCCTGCCGTTCTTCTCACACTGGTTGACAACCAAGCATGCAGCACAGAGTTCGATCTACCTGGCGTCCTCACCGGATGTGGAAGGTCTCACTGGCAAGTATGTCAACTTCCGCAAGAAAATGGTGCATTCATCACCAGCCTCTTACGAGGTGGCAACTGCTGAAAAGCTCTGGCGTATCAGTGCTGCGTTGGTCGGTCTAGAGCAGAAGAACTCGCCTCATAGAGCACATACCAGCAAAGGCGTATAGCGCGCACCTACTCTCGACAGCTCGCTTTTCATCAGGTTAATCGCATGCACCGGATAAACTGTCGTAGAGACGATACCTTGTTGCTTCCCAGAGAGTATGTGTTGTAAGCGCTGCAGCTCGTCAGGAGTGAGAGGGGCTTTGATACGCGCCAGCGTAAGGTGTGGTGAGAAAGGACGGCTATCCAGCGTGAAGCCACGGCGTGCTAAGTCCTGGTTAAGGATGGAGTGTAAGCGCGGTAGGGTTCCAGAAGGCTCATCTATGCCCATCCAGATGACACGTGGTTGCCGAGGTGAGCCAAAGGTACCCAGGCGCGTCAGACGATAGGAGAATGGCTTGATCTGTCGCGAGGCGGCTTCGGTCGCCTGCATCGCCTGCGCCAACTGATCAGCATCCAGCTCGCCAAGAAAGGCTAACGTCAGATGAATACCAGCGGGATCAACCCAACGTATATGCGGCAACGCCTGCGCCACCTGCTGGATAATACCAGCCAGGTGGCTTTGCAGGGCTGCGTGCATCTCAAGCGCAATAAATGTTCTGGTCATTGGCAGCAAACAGCATACGATCTAATTCCGCACCATCAATCGTTTCAACTTCAATCAGGTGCTCAGAGATGGCAATCAGCTTCTCCTGTTTCTCACGCAGAATAGTCAGCGCAGTTTCATACGCCTGGTCAATCAAGGCTGAGACCTCCGTATCAATTCTGGCGGCCATCTGCGCACCAATCGTGCTATTGCCATCAGCATCCGCTTTGAAAGAAACATTGCCGAGCGGCGACATACCAAACTCACACACCATACGGCGCGCAACATTGGTCACATAATCGATATCCTGGCTGGCACCCGTGGTGATATCGCCAAAGATGATCTCTTCAGCCGCACGACCACCCATCGCCCCGGCCATGCGTGCTAAGAGTTCCGAACGGCGCATCAAATAGCGATCTTCCGACGGAGCCTGGACCGTGATACCCAGCGCCATGCCCCTGGCTATCGCGGATACTTTCTGCACAGGATCAGCACCCGGCATTGAGCGCATCACTATCGCATGGCCCACTTCGTGATAGGCAATGATGGCCTTTTCGGCCTCGGTGATCAAGCGACTCCTGCGCTCTGGTCCGGCCATCACACGCAGAATGGCCTCTTCCAACTCAGGCTTGCAAATAACCTGCTGCCCATTACGCGCTGCCAGTAAGGCGGCTTCATTCAGGAGATTAGCCAGGTCAGCACCAGAAAAACCTGCTGTCTGGCGAGCGAGCTCGACCAGCGTCACATCTTCCGCTAAAGGTTTCTCTTTCGCATGCACCTCAAGGATCGCCTGCCGACCACGAATATCTGGCTTGTCAAGCATCACACGCCGATCAAAGCGACCCGGACGTAGCAACGCAGGATCAAGCACATCAGGACGGTTCGTTGCCGCGATGACCACGACGTTCGTCTGCCTATCAAAACCATCCATCTCAACCAGCAACTGGTTCAGGGTTTGCTCACGCTCATCGTTCCCACCCATGCCGGAGTTCGTACGCTGGCGTCCCACTGCGTCAATCTCGTCAATGAAGACGATACAAGGTGCATGTTCTTTGGCTTCCTTAAAGAGGTCCCGCACGCGTGCCGCACCAACACCCACAAACATCTCGACGAATTCGGAGCCGCTCACACTATAAAAAGCGACGCCCGCTTCACCCGCCACAGCACGAGAAATCAGCGTCTTGCCGGTCCCCGGTGCACCCACAAGTAATACGCCCTTTGGTGTACGCGCCCCCATTGCCGTAAAACGATCCGGGTATTTCAGAAATTCAACGATCTCTTGCAGTTCCACCTTGGCCTCGTCAACCCCTGCCACATCTCTAAACAGGATCGCTGGACGCGACTCGTTGAAGCGCCGGGCCTTCGAGCGCGCAAAAGGTAAAGCCTGACCACCCATCGATCCGCGCCGGACAAACATATACATTAAACCTACCACCAGCAGCACCAGCAGCAAGTCCAGCCCACCCTGCTCCCACTGTATACCTTGATCATCACTGACTGTTACTACCACACCATCTTGCCGCAATGTATTGGTTAACGCGTCTCCGTCTTCTCTTAATGCCTGGTACTGCTGACCGTTACGGGCGGTGACCGTGACAGTATCACCATCCAACACCGCCGATTTCAACTGATGGTGATCGGCCATGTTCAGCACAGTACTAATCGGCTGCGTTTGTACCGCTGTACCTCTCATAGAAATAGCGCTAAAGCGTATCCCCGCTACGACCAGAAGCACTATTCCCAGGCAGACAAGTATAATAGGGATACTATAGCGTTTGAGCAAAGCTTTCTTTGAAGGTTTTGAAGTCGAACTACGCGATTTTGAATGAGTTGTTTCTCGGTCATTTTTTGGGGGTATTTCCATGTGATACCGTCAGACCCTTCTATTCTTCTCCATGCATAAAAACTACCACACGAACTGTTTCAAACTACATCACTGCGTATTTTTGCTACTCAGCATGACACTTCTGGGTAGTATAACGCAGAAGAATTCGTTTAGCAATATAAGGATACGCTAAGAATGCTTAGAAAAATAAGCTCCTGGTACTATTATGCGATTCCCGCGCAGGTCACGGCGCCCTGCCTGTACAACTGGCAGCGATGGCTCCCTACTTAGGAAAGATGCAGCAGATTGGAGCAGCTATAACATCCTGATAGCATCACCAAAAAGTACTACCCACAATAGACCAGGGCAGTAAGGAGACTCATTTGCTGTAAATGACTGTTATGCAGATGGCTCGTTCTTTGATCGGCTTTCAGAGATACATAGCTCGCCAGCTTCCTCGCGCAGAATATGGATGAACTCTGCCAACGGTGTCTTCGGTATTCTCTCATGAGCCAATTGCACAAGTGCCGTTTCGCGAAAGCTGTCTGGCAAGCCATCCACATGGAGTTCGACCAGCCTCCTTGCGGCCAGATCTTCTGCAACGAGTGGACGCGTCAGCAATGCTGTCCCGATCCCATGAAGCAACAGATAGCGTAGTATCATAAAAGAGATCTCAATGGTTGATCCCATCAGTGCAGTAAGGTACGAAAGGAGCGTTTGTGCCGATGGCCCCCAATTGACAAAGAGAAATGGTTTCCCCATCTGTTGGAGATCTTCTCGGGTGACCCTTCCCTTTTCTGCCAACGGATGCTTTGCCGATACGACCAGGACTAATGGCTCGCGAAAGTGCAGCAGAGGCATCAGCGTTGTGTTCAAGAACGGCCAGGTGACCAGGCCGACCTTGACCGTTCCATCATAGAGCATCGCGACGATATGCTCATTTTCACCCAGACGAACAAAGAGGTTTACCTGGGGGTACAGGGTGTGAAAACGGGCAATGGCAGAACCCAGAAATCCCTCAGCTACCGATGGTAGTGTCCCTATGCTCATTCGTCCGCTCTTGCCCTCCTGCGCCAGGTGTGCTGCTTCAATCCCTTCCCGATGCAGTTCCAGGATGCGACGGGCGTAGGGCAAAAAACTGATGCCTCGTTCTGTCAGTGTCGGCTTGCGACCGCCACGCGTGAAGAGTGGTCCCCCAACCTCTTGTTCCAGCAGTTGGATACGAGCGCTAATCGTGGACTGTTGGATGTCTAACAGTCGGGCTGCTGCACTGAAACTTCCTTCACGAACGATCCGTTCAAAAGCGACCAGGTGATTGATATCCATGAGTTTGCCTCCAGACCTATCGAATAATTCGATAGCTAGTATAGCCGTTATCGTCTTGAAAAGACAACCTCCTCCTTGTACACTTTCCTTAACTGATACTTCTTACTGCATTGAAAGGGAGAGAGGTATGGCATTGGCATGAGGAGTTGAACCTACCTGAAGGGGTGATGTACCGCTCTGCGGCTCACTTACCTGGAACATTGGAATTCCTACATTGTCTCACGGGAGATCTCCGCCTCGGGCCAGCAGGTAGGGAGGTGCTCTTACAACCGGGAGATGCCGTCTGGTTCTCTGCCGATCTTCCCTATACTTATAGTTCTGTGGCAGGGGGACGAGCTCTTTCTGTTATTCTGTATTCGCCTTCTGCTCTAGACGTCTCGCCGTAGGTACGACCTTCTCTGTGTCCTTTGTTTATCACTAGTATTGAAAGGGAACGACTATGCACGATGAACGTGAACGCTTTCTGATCCGCTATTTCCATCATTTCAAGTCATTCGTTGTAGCGCGAGCCTCTGGTTCATGGATTGAGACGACAGATGGTCAACGTCTTCTCGACTTCACTTCTGGACACATATGTGCAGCCATCGGCCATAATCATCCCCGAATTTGCAGTGCTGTGCAGCAATCACTCGAAGAAGTGATTCATCTCAACTCTCGGATGCTCTCTGAAGCAGTGCTCGCCCTTGCAGAACAGCTTGTTGAGCTTCTACCACCTTCCCTCGACAAAGTACTCCTCATGAATACCGGAGGAGAAGCCAACGAAGCAGCCTTACGAATGGCCAAAATGTACACAGGACGTTTCGAAGTTGTGGGGTTGACCAGAGCGTGGCACGGCTTACAGGCAGGGGTTGCTTCGCTCAACTTGGCGGGAGGGCATGCAGGCTATGGTCCATCGGTGCCCGGTACCCTCACCATACCGGCTCCTTATGCGTATCGATGCCCTATCCGCCATTGCAATGGCACCTGCGACTGCTCATGCTTAGAAGCAGGTTTTGAGATGGTTGAACAGCAATCGGTCGGTGAGCTATGCGCGATGATAGCTGAGCCAGTGTTGTCAGCAGGAGGGGTTATTGTTCCACCATCTGATTACTTCCAGCGTTTACGCAAACTATGTGATGATCATGGCATGCTCTTGATTCTCGACGAAGCCCAAACAGGCTTTGGTAGATTAGGCACAAGATTTGGCTTCGAACTGTATGCAGTCGAGCCTAACATCCTTTCGTTTTCCAAGACACTTGGTGGCGGGCTTCCTCTTTCAGCAACGGTCACTACTTCAGCTATCGAGGAGGAATGCTATCAAAAAGGCTACAGTCAAATTACCTCACATGCCTTCGATCCACTTCCTGCTGCCGCTGGCCTCGCCGTCATTAAGATCATTGAGGAAGAGTCGCTGGCGGAGCGGGCACAACTGCGTGGGGAGTATCTGATGGCACGCTTGCGAGAACTTCAGAGTCGTTATGAGCAGATAGGTGATGTACGAGGAAAAGGATTGCTCGTTGGGGTAGAACTCGTAGAAGATCGTACTACGAAACAGCCAGCGTATGCCCTGGCGAAAGCAGTTGAAGATGAGTGTTTGCGATGCGGGCTCTCCATGGCAATGCGCAAGAACTATTTCCGCATGGCTCCTCCACTCACAATCTCCGAAAGTGAGATTGATACCGCCATAGATATCTTTGATCATGCGCTGGCAACAGTCTTAGCTCAACTTTGTACAATTGGGGGGAAAGAATGAGGCATGAAAGCCTCTTGAGGTAAGATAGAAGCTGATCAAGGCATCTCTGTTAAAAGTCAACTACTTTCTGCACCAAATGGGGTGTAAGGTAGATCATAGTGTCACTTGCTCAGACCGTCTCGCCGAGCAGGCATACAAATTAGCGAGACAAAATAGCGGGTGGTCACGCATGCATCCAACTTTCCCCACGCATAAGCGTACATGTTAGAGCAATTGATACGATGCATTCAGCATTGATTATGTCTTTGTAGGATAAGGAGAGAGATGATGGAGGAACCACGCGATATTCGCACGAGTGACGCTGATGGTGGTTTCCATACGACAACACGCACCACAGCCAAGCTGTCACCGGAAAATACAATGGAAAACCCTACTATTCCTACACCAATATCTATGATAGATAACCATAATGAGACCATAAATGAACCGCCAACAGTAGACGAACTGCAACTCGTCGTCGTGGAAGGTATCCAGGTCGGGCGAGGCGTGGCGCGTATTGATCCGCAGGATATAGCTCGTTTAGGCTGCCAGCCGGGCGATATTGTGATGGTTATTGGCACACGTACAACGGCGGCCAAGGTCGTACAAAGCGCTCTGGCGGATCGTGGTCATCAATCGATCCAGATGGATAGCCAGGTGCGTCAGAACAGCGCATCCGGCCTGGGAGAACGCGTCACGGTACGTAAGGCCAGAGTACGCGTCGCTGAAAAAGTGACACTGCTCCCTCTCAGCGGTGGTGCGCCCATCCAGGAAAGCGACCTGCAATACATCACACGCTACCTGGTGGGATTGCCAGTTACCATTGGAGACCTGTTGCGCGTCGGGACGCCCGGTGCCGCACCACGCGAGTTTCTTATTATTGGTACAACGCCCGCTACACCAGCCTACACGTTGCAGCACAAAACAACGGGCGAACTTCCCATCATCCAACCACCACTGCCAGACGCGGATGTCGAGGCTGTTCTGGTGCAACCAGGAACCATCATACGCGCGCAGGCCCGTGGCGCGTCAAATGGCACACCCGGTCGTGTCAGCTATGAAGACATTGGCGGATTGGGTAAAGAGTTGCAGCGCATTCGAGAAATGATCGAGCTACCGCTTAAATATCCTGCCGTCTTTGATCGCCTGGGAGTCGAGCCACCGAAGGGCGTTTTACTCTACGGTCCTCCCGGCACCGGCAAAACGCTGATCGCACGCGTTGTGGCAGCAGAGACCAATGCCTCATTTTTCATTATCAATGGACCAGAAATCATCAATAAGTTCTATGGCGAGAGTGAGTCCCGCCTGCGTTCGGTCTTTCTTGAAGCCCAAAAGCGCGCACCAAGTGTCATTTTCATCGACGAATTGGATGCCCTCGCGCCCAAACGTGCAGAAACCGGCGGCGAGGTCGAGCGACGCATCGTTGGACAACTGCTCGCACTGATGGATGGTCTGGAATCACGCGGACAGGTCGTACTGATTGGAGCAACAAACCAGCCAAACGCTCTTGATCCTGCCCTGCGCCGTCCTGGACGCTTTGACCGCGAGATCGCCTTGCGCGTACCCGATGTGCGTGGACGCCTGGAGATCCTGCAAATCCATAGCAAAAATGCCGCCATGGCTAATGACATTGATCTTGCGCGCCTGGCACAATTGACGCCGGGCTTTGTGGGCGCAGACCTGGAAGCGCTCTGCCGCGAAGCGGCGATGATTGCGTTACGACGCGTGCTGCCGCACATCGATTACCAGCGTGGCTATATCCCTTATGAGACCCTGGTCAGCCTCAATATCACAATGGCTGATTTCCAGGCCGCTCTGCGCGAGGTTGAACCTTCTACGACGCGCGAGGTGTACGTCGAAGTCAGCGAAACATCATGGGACGACATCGGCGGCCTGGAGTACGCAAAAAACATTCTGACCGAAGGTGTCGAATGGCCTTTACGCTTCCCGGAAATCTATGCCAATGCAAAGGTCGAGCCACCACGTGGCGTCCTACTCTCAGGCCCTCCTGGATCAGGAAAAACATTGATTGCGCGTGCGCTGGCCAATCAATGCGAGGCCAGTTTCATCTCCATTAAAGGACCAGAATTGCTCTCCAAGTGGGTAGGCGAGTCCGAGAAGGGCATTCGCGAAGTATTCCGCCATGCCAAACAGGCCGCACCCTGTATTGTCTTCTTCGACGAACTCGACGCGCTCGCGCCACGCCGGGGTGGTTCCTTCGACGGCGGCGTGGGTGATCGGGTGATCGCTCAGTTACTGACTGAAATGGATGGTATTGAAGGCCGCGAAGGCGTCATTATGTTGGCGGCAACCAACAGACCTGAGTTGATCGATCCTGCGCTGCTGCGACCCGGACGCTTCGATCTGACAGTCGAACTACAAGCGCCCGACGACAACGAGCGGCGTGCCATTTTCGCGGTACACCTGCGCGGGCGACCAATCACCCCGGATATTACCGTCGAGGAACTGGCAAAAATTACGCCTGGACGTAGCGGTGCTGACATCGAAGCCATCTGCCGACGGGCTGCACTGCTCGCACTGCGCGAATGGATTACGCCCAAGCTTGGCCTGGGGCAGGTCCAGGTGACGCCTGTGGCCGAGTCGCGGCACACAGACGAGTTGAATGAACAGCACGATACAACGACTGATGCTGCACAAAATAATCCAGCCGCGCCAGTCATACCCACGGTACGCTTCCAGATACGTCCTGAGCATTTCGCACGCGCCATTGATGAGCAGCGCGAACGCTATGACGCGCAAGAAGCAGCCGAAGAAGAGCGCAATCGACAAGAGCGGGGCAGACAACGCCTGATCGACATGGCCGCGGGCCATGACCCACAGGAAAAGCCACCCCTGCACGGCTTCCGTCTGTGGCTGGCACGTCTCTTCCGTCTGGTCTGAGATCTCTCCGGCACAGGCAACAGGGCTTTGGCGACTCCCTATGCAACCTAAGTCTTCACTTGACCTTTGGGGGTTTCGTGTTACACCCGCTTCCTGAAGAGGTGACAGAAACCCCTGCTCTCGCACGACCCACTTAACGGAATTGGAATTAGATGCAGGAGTAGATAAACTATATCATCGGTCACTATATCATTGTAGGTACTATACACTTACAATATATAGGTGACTATGATATAATACAAAGTGGAGAGTGTTAATCAGCAGCGAAGGGAGGGCATAGTGTTATTCAGACATGACAACTCCTCTTCCGTCTCCCGTGAGCAAGTTACAGAGGCGTACCTTAAGGCCATTGGGTTGATCGATGAGCGAGTCGCACCATTTCTAGGCAAAGCTACAACCCGTGCCCTGGTACAAGGTGCAGCCAGGCGTGTCAAAGGGAAATATCCCTTTTTACGGTGTCTCGTCAACCGTCCTTATACCGATATTGTTCCTTCAATCATACATGAGCAAATCTCCGGTGTTACTTCAACAGAGCTTGCTGAGGGCCTGAATGCATTGCTCGATGAGTGTTTTGCCGGATTGCGGGAATTGACAGGTGATTTGATCGCACCCCCGATCCATGATGAAGTAACAGATCAACTGAGACAGTTACAGTAAGGAGCGACATGGAGAGCAGCGTGCAATCGGAGTCACAGGTTGCAGACAGCCCGTTTCACGCGTCGAGCGGGCCACGTGGAAACCATCTGACGGCCCTACGTCACGAGATACAGTATCTCAATACGGTGGGGAAACGGTTTGTCGCAGCGATTGATCGTTTTCAAGTGCATCGCGCGCTGCTCGCCGCGTTGCAAGAAATATACCGCTTCTCGGCGTGTTGTATCTTACTCAAGAGCGACCCGTTTGAACTTTTTATCATCCCCTGTTATCCTCTCGATGCCGCGTTTTTAGAGTCAATGATCCAGCGCATTTCCAGTGCCGCCAATGCGCTCAACTTTCCCCACACTACCCCCCAACAGCTTGCTCGTACGGCCTACTTTGATGCGCCAGACGAACTCGCCCGCGATTGGTCCCAGGGGGATAACATGGGTTCGAGCATTGGCTCTTGTTTGAACATTCCACTGACCGTCGAGAATCGCATCATTGGCATGCTCAGCCTCTTCGATGAACAAGAACGAACCTTTGATACCGACCTTTTACAATTCACCACGATGATCGCAGACTACGCAGCGGTCGCGCTGGAAAATGTGCGTTTACGCGAACGCGAAAACGCGCTCTGGCGACAGGCCGAACTCGAGCGTATGCGGTTGGAATTGATCATCGGCAGTATGGCCGAGGGCCTTTTCATCACCAACGAGCAGGGAGCGATTACCTCGCTCAATACCTCCGCCCAGCAGCTCCTCGCGCAGGCGCAGGTCGATCTCAAGCAAGAGATCCCCCTGGATCAGCTGGTCGAGATGTACGATATACCATGGCTCCCACGACTGGCCGAGATCACACGCCAGGCGCTGGCTGGCAACATCGTGAAGAACCAGGAACTGGTCGTGGGCAAAGAGAAAGAAAGGGTACCGCTGACGTTAAACATCAGCGCGGCTCCGCTCCACGATGCCAATAGCCTTTCAACGCAGCCAATAGGCGTGGTTGCGGTGCTCAACGACGTCACTTCAAACAAGCAGGTTGAGCGCCTCAAAGATGAGTTTGTATCAGTAGTCTCACATGAATTGCGTACACCACTCACCGCTATCAAGGGCTATACACAACACCTGGTGCGACGCATCGAACGCCGTTTGCGCAAAGACTTACTCCAGCAAGAACAGGCCCATGCCGCCACTGATTTGCCGGAGCAGTACGATCTGCGCAGTCTGAATATTGTGCAAAGCCAGACCGAACACCTGGAGCGCCTGGTAAACGACCTGCTCGATCTCTCGCAGGTACAATGGGGACAACTCAATCTCCACTACGAAGCTTTCTACCTGGCTGACTTACTGACAGAAAATACCCGTTCCGTTCAGGCTAGCGCAGAACAACATACGATTTTCCTGGAAATCAATATACAGGATACCAAGGTAATGGCTGACCGCGCGCGCATCGGCCAGGTCATTGGCAATCTATTGGACAACGCCGTCAAGTATTCTCCCAATGGAGGTCTCGTCACCGTCGGCTTAGACAAACAGGGGGATGAGTACCAGGTGAGCATCAGCGACCAGGGTGTCGGCGTCAGTCCAGAACACTTCGACCACATTTTTCGAGCGCTTCTACCGGGTCCACAACATAGCGAGCCAGCAATATGCAGGTATTGGCCTGGGACTCTACGTGGCAAAGGCGATTATTGATCGACATGGGGGTCGTATCTGGCTCACTAGTAACCAGAATACCGGTAGCACTTTCCACTTTACATTGCCTATATGAGAGGCATGCTTCAATGCGACCATGGTCTGTCTCTACAAACGAGCGTGGTAGCAGGGCAACAACGGACGCGGTGAACCGGGTCCGTACGGCTTCAGGCGCTGAATTGCTGATGGCTAAGATCACTCAGTCATTTCGCGCGATACGATTTCTGCTAGAATATTTGTAATAATTCGGTGGGATTCGCGCCGAAATGATCTCGTACGTACGAGTAGCCAAAGGCGGTAAAATGGATGCTGGCCCAACTGGCACGCAGCTTCTGTATTGTATGTAACAAACGTGCTTCACCCCACAGCGGATAACGCAGATCACGTAACGCACGCACCAGGTCCGCCGTACTACTCAGGAGCAGCCCACAAAAAATCAGGCACACTTCAAAGAAGGGCTGATGAGGCAGCGTCACCGGGCTAAGAGACGTAAAGAGGCCAATATAGAGGACACTTCCCGATATGAGTGCAGGACATAAGACATTCAGCCAGACGTAGAGTGCCGAAGGCTCATAGAGATACATAATTGTGATCCCCAATGGACCAACAGCCCAACCAAGCAACGGTTCATGCCGTAGCAATATCACCACTACGTGCGTTCCCTCACACAATATAATCCAGACAAGCAAGAAAAGCCCTAAACCTAAGAGATTGTGAACCCGTATACTGGCAAATATACCTGGCATGCGAAAACTCCTGACACGAAGGTGTCCCGCTTTCATCGTTTTACTTAGTATATATTATAAGCCAACAACTCGTTTTCGCGCAATCATCTATAGGCCAAATGCCGCAGAGCGGGAACTTATTCATGCCAGCCTTCCTCACCAACCAGAGGAACAAACATGCAGCTACCCAGAGAGTTCACACGCCTGCCCCACGGCACGCGCTGGATCACCTGCAAATCTTGTCGCTCATGACTGCCAACTGGGATGACCAGCATCCCTCCCCATGTCAACTGGTCCACGAGATGAGAAGGAACCTCTGGTGCCGCTGCCGTGACCAGGATACGGTCATAAGGGGCTGCATCCGGCCAGCCCAAAGTACCATCCCCCACATAGATAGAAACATTGTTTAAGTGCAGTTGCAGCAAGTGGATCGCAGCCTGCATAGCCAGGGGCTCATGCCTCTCGATGCTATACACATAGGTGGCCAGGCGCGACAAAATCGCCGTCTGATAGCCAGAACCCGTGCCGATCTCCAGGACGCGCTCACGACCAGTCAAACGGAGGGCCTGTGTCATAATCGCCACCATCAAGGGCTGCGAAATGGTCTGTCCGAGGTGGAGTGGTAGAGCACGGTCCGCATAAGCTTCGGAGCGCATCTTCACATTCACGAAATGCTCACGCGGAATACTCGCGATGGCGTTCAGCACCCGTTTATCGCTGATGCCTCGTTGATACAGCCATGCGAGCAGTTGTTGTCTTTGGAGTACAAAATCGTCTGTCATAGGCTCATGGATGCATATAGTTGGAACAATAGCCAGCAGAGATATTACGAAACGCGCCTTACGAGGAGATACTACAGTCGAAGCTTGTCGGATTGCTTAAAAAACCACCGGGAGAGAGAGGAATGGGCGCTACTGGGATCGAACCAGTGACCTCTTCGGTGTGAACGAAGCGCTCTCCCACTGAGCCAAGCGCCCTTTACGGCTGATGGCTGTTACTATAGCACCAGCCACGTGAGATGTCAAGCATTTTCACCAACAAAACACCTTTGTCACGCCTCTCACTAAGCAGCTAAGGCTATCAGGCAAATGTTACCCTTTGTGAGTAGTACACGTGCCCTAAAACAAAGATACAATTTCATGAAAGGCAGGGAAAACCATGCGCAAAACACTCGTGAAGTGGTTCGTCGACGGCATCGTACTGCCAGCACTCGTCCTCGCACTACGCAAGCGCATATTCGCACTGATCGATGAATATCTGTAGCCCTTGTCGCAGCACAAAGCTTCCTGTATGATATACTGGAGTACTCAATCATAGCTTATGTTCTTCAGGGAGATTTATTTAATGGACGAAAAAGCTTCAAGCCCGACCGAACCGTCAACGCAGACGCCAAGTGCCGTCATGGCTGACAAAACAACGGCGTCTGGCCCTTCGGCAGAGCATACTACTACGGAACATAGACAGGCCTACGGCACCGCGAAGACTGAGAATTTGCGCGATTTGGGTCTCTGGCGTCTCTTATTACCGGCATTTCTCATTCTCTGCTTCCTGGCCTTGCTGGCTATACCGCTCTTCATTCTCATTCCACTCCTCAGCAATTCCATCAATGGCCTGCACACAGGCAATGCGGCAGAAGCACAACTGCTCTGGCTCTGGATTACGATGATTGTCGTTGAAATGGCGGTCGCCGCGCTGATCATTTGGGGGTTGAGCAAGATATTTATGACGCAAGCTGGCAACTACAAGCGAGCATAAAGAGTCATGACGATGGAAATTGTCAGAGTTGATCGCACTACGGCTTCCCAGGCGCGAGGTGTCGCCATCGTCATCGACGTGATCCGCGCCTTCAGCGTTGCCGGTTATGCCTGTGCTGGCGGAGCTCGTATGCTCTGGCTAGTACGAACACAAGAAGAGGCTCTAGCTCTGCGCACAAGGGAACCGACGGCATTGCTGGGTGGCGAGATCGGCGGACGCCTCATTCCTGGCTTCGATTTTAACAATTCTCCCTCACAAATGGCGAGCAGAGAAGATGTACAGGGTAAATTGCTCATCCAGCGCACAGGAGCGGGCACGCAGGGAGCAGTCAATGTCGCACAGGCCAGCGTTGTTTTGCTCTGTGCGCTGACAAACGCGCAGGCAACGGCAACGTACGCCCAACAGCTCGCAGTAGCCAGAGGAGAAGATATTACGCTGTATCCAACAGCCTTTTTCGCCCACGCTAACTACTGGAACGAAGACAAGATCTGCGCTGATTATGTCGAGGCTCTGTTACAAAATGAGCATGATACAGCACAGGCTATCCTCGCTAGAGGTATCGCCCATTTACACGCTACGCAACGCTTCGCCCAATGGTCTGAGGAAGCTGCGGATTTCCCATCTGCCGATATCGACGCGGTACTTGCAGCGGATCGCTTTGCCTTCGCTATTGTAGGTACACATAAACGCTGGCAAGGAATCGCTTACGTCGAAGCACAACGTGTTGATATCAAGTCATAAAGGCATGGCAGCATATGGGATAGAAGTACCTCTGCCCAAATGGGCAGATAGTAATATCCGGCTACGCCCTACTTCTACCCATAGATTGCTCGCAAAAGTGCTTGACATTTCCAGGCCTGCCAAGTACACTCAGTAGCAGTTAGCGGATTTACCGTGATCGGTCGATAGAAGCGTGAGCAGACAGAATATTTTATTTGGAGGTGAGTTCTATGCAAAATGGACCTGTATCTATCAAGCATTGTGCGCGAGAAGCTGGAACTCATCCGTTCAACAACCTCAAAGCATAGGCGAATTCTTTGCGGTAGCTGTTGTGGCTCGGAGGTATCCATACCCGGGCTATCTTTTTTACCCTCGTTCTCCCCACGATGCCAGAGTGTTCCTCTATGATAAAAGAAGCGATACTTCACCTATCGAGAAAGTAGCATGAGAGATACGTTTTTCGTCCCTTCTAGTGTTGAGTGTTTCTACCCTCAACCCCTTCATAGTAAGCAAATAGGACAAGAAAGGCATGGCTCGTTTGCTTAGTCAACCATTTCTGTACGCTCGGGGACAGCGCGCTCACAACCTCAAAGGAGAGGAGGTGAAAGTATGAGAGGCAAACTACGAGATAAACGTACAAGCAATAAGCGGGAAGTTCTTAAACGTGAAGAGGTAGAACAACGACGTCCATACAAACGTGATGCTCGCTTGATGACCTGGTTAGCAGATCAGGACGAGGACGAGGATGAGAATTACGCATTAGACGAAGAAGACGTTGCGGCTGATATGGAAAGCGAAGTTCCAGATAAACACCAGACGCTCCCATCAGGCCAAAAAGTATAATTATGAGCCAACTTGATTGCAATAGACGGGAAGCGAAGCTTTCTTCCACAGCAAGCTTCGCTCGCCCTTTTTCACCATTGCACCGGGAGATAGCCGTCCAGCTAGACAGCCCCGATAGCGCTTAACCAACTCTAGCATATATTCCTCCAAATCTTCTCTTGACCTGCACGGTGAACTAGCGTATGCTAACCTTATGCAGAGTTTAGCACCATAACACTATGAGTCTGTGTATGACGCTACCCTATACTTCTGAATAGCTCACCGTTGAGTCAAAACGGAAAGGACTTCTGGCATGTCTGAAAAAATGTTCGCGCCTGAACTCTTTCGTCCACCGGTGGATTTCCCCGAGGTTCCCTATGACCATTTGCTGCGCCGCGCAGCGGAGCAGAACCCGGAACGGCAAGCCATCATCTTCCACGACCTGCAATTAACGTACCGCGAAGTGGTCTCCATGGTCAATTGTATAGCCAACAGTCTATACGATCTCGGACTAAAAAAAGGCGACCGTCTATGTCTATTCACGACAAATCGACCAGAATATATCATTACATTTATTGCAGCAGCCACCATCGGCGTAGTCGTCAGCCCGATGAATCCAGTCTACAAGGAGCGCGAGGTACTTTACCAGCTTGAGAACTCTGAGGCCAAAGCGTTACTCATCCAGAGAGAATTGCTGCCCGTGTTTAAGCAAGCCATCACCCAACATCCACTGGCAGATCTCGAACACATTATCGTCACTGGCGATACCGTTCCAGAGGAGCTAAGCGAGGCCATCCCATTTGCCACCTTACTGCGCCGCTCTTCACCAAAGCTGTTGCACCACGTTGACGTGAGCAGTGACGATCTGCTGGCTTTGCCCTATTCCTCAGGCACGACCGGTCTGCCGAAAGGCACAATGCTGACACATCGCAATCTGGTCTCCAATAACCTGCAGTTCACAACCACACTCAGCACAAACATCACCGATGTCGCGTTGCTCTTCCTGCCGTTCTACCATATCTACGGAGTAATGTTAACCGGCAGCTTCCTGGCATGCGGCGGAACACAGGTAATGATGGAGCGCTTCGATCTGCTGCAATCCCTCGAACTGTGCGAAAAACATGCGGTCACCTATTATTTTGCCGTACCGCCAATCATCATGGCACTGGCAAATGCACCGATCGATCTCAGCAAGCTGAAGACGGTTAAGTATATCTTCTCAGGGGCTGCTCCTATGCCACCCGAGCCTGCCCGCAAATTGCAGGAGAAGGCACAGACTGTCGTCGTACAGGGCTATGGTTTGACTGAAGCCTCGCCCCTTACCCACTCACAACCACACGATCCAGCCCTTATACGTATGGGCAGCGTCGGTTTCCCCGTCCACAATACCGAGCAGAAAATTGTAGATATTGAAACTGGCGAACGCGAACTACCTGTAGGCGAAGATGGCGAGCTACTCATACGCGGTCCACAGATCATGCAAGGCTATTGGAAAGCCCCCGAGGAGACGGCAAAGGCGCTGCGTGCTGGCTGGCTGCATACGGGCGATATCGGGCACGTGGATGCAGATGGCTATACCTATATTGTGGATCGCAAAAAAGAGATGATCAAGTATAAAGGCTTCGGCGTAGCTCCAGCGGAATTAGAGGCGCTGCTCCTGGAACATCCAGCGGTAATCGATGCCGCCGTCATTGGCGTACCAGACGATGACGCAGGCGAGCTGATTAAGGGCTTTGTGGTCCTGCGCAAGGGCGTAGATGCAGCACCGGAGGAGATTATTGCGTTCGCCAATGGCAAACTGGCGGGGTATAAGCGCTTTCAGTTGATGGAGATTATTGATGCAGTGCCCAAAAATGCGTCGGGTAAGATTCTACGGCGTGAACTGCGAGCACGTGAGAAGGAACGCATGGCACACTAAGGCGATTTGCCAGAAGCGTGTTATGGAAACCTGACGATTGCAAAAGAACCTGGAGACGCTGATTTACATCTCCAGGTTCTTTTGCAAGCAGCAGCTATACTCAACGCCACAGCTATCGCTACCGCGGATTGCCCTCTGAATGCATCTGAAATGCGCCCATAGCCTGGAGATACCGCTATAGGAGCCTCGTTAACGGCAGGGTTTGATCCTCGCGATTGCTTCACTTGTCATGATCATGGTCATGACATTCGGCCTGGTAGGAATTGCAGCCGCTACACACGCTTCCCCCTCGGCAATTTCTCCAATACTTTTCATACTCGTTCTATTCACTACCGCAGCAGTCATTATCAATATTGTGTTTAACCGCAAGCCCTAGCTACAAGTTCTTTGATGCGTGTTTTTCTTCACCAAACAGCATATAACGTTACATAATGCTGACGAATGCGACCGGGTGCGGCATACCTTTTTGCAAATCACGGAAAAGTGAGCATGAGCCTCTACCAAGCTGAAGCGGTGAGCTCCTGCGCCACGTGCCGCTGCCTGCACCGTCTAAATATCCACGTCGCCTGCGCCCGCTACGTTCTGGCACCCTGCCTGCGTGCAGGGAGTGCGAGGTAGGGCCAAGAGTGCCAAAGCTGGGAAATACGACAAAATGAGCTATCGAGGGTCAGTTTTAGGAGAAAGAACAGCTCTGATGCTGCCGGTGAAGGAAACATCGGATATACTAGAGACACAGGAGTATCAGTAAGTAAAAGGAGGACAAGATGCGAGGAGAGAGAGGCGGATCGACCCCAGAGGACCAAAGCAGAAGTCCATTCAAATGCTCGTGCTAGTGAGCCAGGTATGCCATCTTCATAAGATTAATGCCTGTTACACACTTTCTTTGATGTTTTACTGGATATACGCTTAACATAAAGATATCTTTTGCCTGTATCTTGTTGAAGTTCACCACGAGCATTTGAATGGTTTCCTGATCAACGTGCATACACGAGAGAGATGAAAAGAGGAAGTTTTGCCCTATGGAATCTTTTGGACGTTTCCGTGAGAGTCAGCCAAACCCTGAGCAAGAACAAACGTATGATACGAATATGCTCAAACAACTGGCAAAAGAACAGGTAGACATCGCCAGAAGGCAGGTTACTCGTAACATATCAAAAAGAGATGTTAGATACAAGAGAGCAAAAAGTTTAGCGGATGACTGGAAAGGAAATATTGATAGAATACGGGATAATAAGAAAGGGAAAGGCCCTGAAAGAAGTTTAGAGCAGATCCTCACTGATACCCGCAGGCAAACGAGAAGCAAAATTGAAGATAGCGGCTGTTGCATAAGGGGGAAGACCCTATCGTCTAACATGGATTTATTACGTAAGATGAAGGCAAACCTTCCAATACGCACGGTCGAACAACAAACACAACCTGAAAGCTCGTTGGCTCATAGCCAAGAGGCCCATGAGGCAGGTGAAAGGAAACGACCGTCATCTTCAGACCACACTTCTTTGCCAGTTGTGCATGGCAGAGGTTCCAGTGATGTGACTGATGATACCAGCCGCTTTGCACGATCTCCTTATCGCTCTGAGGCGGGTGTCACCCAGAATTACCGGATGTATGCTCCTATCCCTGAGCAGCCAGGACTCACCGACACACCATCCCAACAGCCCTATAGGGGGATAAGTGAAGTAGCCCTCGGAAAGCAGAGGGACATATCAGTCCCTCTGGAGAATCTGAAAGATGCTAAGTCGGTGGGAAAGAGGGAACTCCTCCAGGATGCGCAGATTAATATCTGGGAAGGCCATTTGCAAGAAGGGGAAGTAGCAGATTTAATGATAACAGGGAAGGTTATATCCTCAGAAACCCTAGATAGCTCCGAGGAAGCGGAGAAAATCACTCTCGATTCGGGGATCGTTGGTGTATTTAAACCTGACTGGGATGATCCGGCTAACTATACCCCCGAAGATGACCGCTGGTTCAGTTATCAATTAGAAATTGCGGCTTTTCAGATGGATAAAAAACTTGGATTGGGAATGGTTCCTCTAACGGTGGAGCGTGAAATTAATGGGAAGCAGGGATCATTCCAACTGTGGGTAAACGATCTTACATTCCCTTCATCTGTTGAACTACCCAATAATGCCCAGTTTTTTGACTTCTTGATACATCAAGAAGATCGCTTTGATGAGGGAGACGGAGATGGCTACAGCAATGTTGGCTATAATCCAAATCAGGTGCCTGTCCTCTATGATAATAGCAGGACATTTTCACCAGCAATTACTCATCACCTTGATGCTAAAGATATATCGAAAATCTTGCCAGATCCACATATTATCGAAAATGCACGAAAACTTAATATGGAGGCATTGGAGGATATTCAGTGTCTCACTCTAAAACGAAAACAGGCGCTTCTATATCGTCGTGACTGGTTGCTTCAAGGACACCAACCGATATGATTGTTTCCTCATGTTGGCCTATCCTACCATTTTAGGCCTACAACCCTGGGTACTCTCTCCCTTTGGTACAAGGAATAAACTTCCCCTTTTTCAAGATATGCCGCACCCAATGCGACAATGCGACCACTCATAGCATGCAGGAGGGAAGTGATCGGCGTATTCACGAAACTTCCCTCCCTCTTGCGCGTAAATTATAAGCCACCAAGAAACAGGCCGCGCGCCATGATTTCACCCGCCAGGGCACAGACCACTACGAGGTAGAGCATACCCGTCGCGGATTGAAATGAACGATCACGAATCAGCTTCCAGGCTAAACCGCCTAAGATTAGCGGCATGGCGAACCCCACCAGGATATGCAACCAGCTAATAGCATTCGTGCTGAGCGGCGTAATGACGGGCGCGTCCGCTGGCTTGACTTCATCGCTCGGCGTTGGCGTGACAGCCGTAATCGCTAGCGTCGTTTGCGTGGTCGGATGGTTAGCAGACGTTGTAGCGGGTCCGCTGGCCAGGGCAAAGATCACCTGCGCCAGTACAGCCAGCAGGACAAGCGTGGTGGAAAATTGCAACGGTCGACCGGAGAGCGCTGGCGTCACCAGGTACCAGTGACCCAGCCACATGGCGGTCATCACACCGCCCAGAGCAAACGCAGCCGCAAAGAAACTGGCCACCGTAAAAATACCACCCAGATTGCCTGCTCCCAGAGGTCGGTAAATCATGGCGATGACAAAGAGCGTGACCAGGCCCGCCATCACCGTCAACACGCCGCTGCCGAGACGTAAGATGCGCAGCACGGAGACAGCACGTTTCTGCTCAGTCGTCGCCACAGGCGCGGCGTTTTCCTCTGTCTCTGCCTGCGTCTCCGCGACAAGTGGGACCATGCTGTCTTTCTCTGCCAGCTCCCCTACGCCCGCGTGCCTGTCAAGCAAGAGGAAAAGACTATAAGCAATAAGCAACACAAAGAAAAGGAGCAGCGGCAACGCGAGATGACCAGTCCAGGCTTTATCGAGTTGCGGAAATGTATTCAGAAGGACCGGCGAAGAAAAGTTCTGTTGGAGCAAATACGTCAGGCCCGCGAGAACCAGATAGATAAGAGCGTATGAGATGAGGAAGCCACGCTTGACTTCGTTACGCCAATCGAGAAAAACGAGCACGCTCACGGCCCCAATCGAAACCTCGGCCATGACGATGAATAAAACTAACGGTAACTGTAGCATGATATCTTTATCCTTTGCTTGCGCTTAGCAGTGCTGAGGAGGAATCACCCTTCCACGATTTTTTAGATTATACATCCAGCGATGAATTGGGACAACCTGCGCCTGATCGGCGCGCGCTGTCTAAATATTGACAGCTACCCGCTCTTCCTCTACACTATGGATGTATCTTTTATGAACACGGATATATGCGTTTCCTACTCGAAATTAAAGATAAGAGAAATGTAATGCCACGTTGTCCAAATCCTCGTTGTCAGACCGATTATCCAGCCGGAACTGTTCAATGCACCAATCCGTTTTGTCTGTGTCTGCTGCCAGAGGCGGTCATAGCTGGTCGCTATCGCATTGAAACATTGATTGGTATGGGAGGCATGGGCTCGGTCTATCGCGCCAGTGATACATTTGAAATCAAGCAGGTGGCATTGAAGATCTTGTCATTGACAAATACGTCAATGGATATGGCTACTGCGGTAGAACGCTTCCGCCGTGAAGCACGCTACGCGCATGAGTTGCAACATAAAAATATTGTGCCGGTGCTGAATTTTGGACAGGATGATAAGTGGCTGTATATCGCCATGCCACTGGTGACGGGTGGCACGCTCAAAGCTCTGCTGAAAGCTGAACATCCACTGCCAACGCAACAAGCACAACGCTACTTGAACGATCTCGCAGACGCCATCGACACCATCCACCAGCATCCCCAGCAGATTATTCACCGCGATATCAAACCCTCGAACCTGCTTATTCACCAGGATGATGGCCGGCTGGTCGTAACCGACTTCGGCATCGCACGCGCTGTACAACAAGATAAACCATTGACACAACGCGGCTGGACGCTCGGTACAGAACACTATATCGCGCCAGAGCAAGAACATGGCACGGCAGAGCCTGCCAGCGACATCTATGCCATGGGCGTAGTAGCATATCAGATGTTTACCGGGCTGCTGCCCTTCCAGGCGGTCGTCAAAAATCGCGCGGCTGCATTACCCGCACCAAGCGCACTGAACCAGGCGCTACCAGAGGCAGTCGATGCGGTGGTTATGCGCGCCATGGAGATTGATCCAGCGAAGCGCTACAGTTCGGGCAGAGCATTCGCCGACGCGCTCAACGCCGCACTGTCCATAGAAGATCCCTGGTCAGCCCCAACAGAAGCAAATGCTATGGCAACGACTCTGATCGCAACCAGTAATGCCAATGCGATTGTGCGCACAATTATTCCTGAGAATCCCTGTGGAAGCTGTGGTCGGGAAAATCGCAGTAGTTCCCGCTTCTGCCGCTATTGTGGTCATAGCTTGAGTGATACGTCTCCGCTGGTAACTGACGTTTGTCAGGTTGGCTACATGAACGACATCGGACACCAGGCACAAGAAAATGAAGATATGCTGCTGGTTGTGCAGGGACTCTGCACGAACCTGGCACCACCTCCGCGTCCCTTCAGTCTGCTAGCGGTTGCCGATGGTCTACGCGGTCCCCAAGGGAAATCGACAGGGGGACACGAGGCGAGCCGCCTGGCAGTCGAAACAGTCGCCGATGTGTTGCTCCCCCTGCTAGCCACGACGTCACGCACACTTGAACGCCCAACGCCATCTACACCGGGAACAACTCGCGTCATCCCCAAAGCGCCCGCACCCACGTCCAGCATAGAGCGGTGGATCAGGGACGCTGTGCGCCAGGCCAATCAGGTCATCTATCATTGTAATGCGGACTATGATACAGCCATGGCGAGCACCATGACGGTGAGCCTGCTCTACAAACGCCGTCTGTATGTAGCCAGCGTAGGGGATAGCCGGGCCTATCACTACAACGCCAGCAAGGGGTTACAGGTCATCACGAAAGATCATACGCTGGCGGCTAATCTCGTTGAAGCCAATATCTTACAGCCAGACGAGGTCTATCAGAGTCCCAAGCGCCATCAGAACTACCGCAGCCTGGGACAGAACTATCAACTGACCGTCGATCTTTTCCAGTGCGACGTCGAGGTCGGGGATCTTGTTCTGCTATGCACCGATGGGCTGTGGCACATGCTTCGCGATGAGCGTATCCAGGAGTTGTTAGCCCGAGGCGGCGATACGCAGATGCTCGCACAGGTATTAGTGGAGGCGGCCAATGAGGCTGGTGGCGAGGGCAATAGTAGCGCCATCGTCGCACGCGTCCATTAAGCTAAGTCGTAACTCTTCGGGTCAGCGAGCACGCGTGATCGTGTGCATACTACCTGAAGAGTTACGACGAGTGACCGCTTCAACTATAGAATATTGTCAATGGACGCATTGCATTTCATCCATCACCCGCGCCTCCTCTCGCGCCATGCGAGCAGTTATGCCACATGTTCAAAATTCCAGGGCATGTCCAGTGAGGGTCGGCCCATGCCAGGGATGAAATGCGTGGCAAACGCGAAAACTAGATGCGTTGCCTGGCTTCAGCCTTGCGCAAGCGGCGGCTGAGTACGCCGAGTAGATTGAGCGCGATATCAGGATGATCGCGCAGAACAGCGCGGAAGTCCCATATTGGCAACACCAGAGCGGTTACATCCTCTACAGCGGTCGCGGTCGCCGAGCGTGGAAAATCATCCAGCAGAGCCATCTCCCCGATAACATCGCCAGGGCCCACAATACCCAGATCTTCTTCTGGCCTATCTGGATTATCGACTCTGCTAATATGTACTTTACCGCTTTCTATCACATACAACCCCACACCTGTATCACCTTGCTTAAAGAGCGGGGTACCGGCTGGATAGGAGCGTTCCTGGCAGCCTTTTGCGATTACTGGTAGTTCTTTTGCATCCAGGGTTGAAAATAGATCGACGTGTGCTAAGATACTCTCGTCCATGATAGAAGATCACCTTTCGAAAATAGAGGTTCCACATTCAGGTGAGACCGTAGCGGCCCCCATATTCTTACTTGTCTATGAGGCAAATCCGGCAACCGCAGCGGCGCGAGGCCAGCGCATTTTCAGCTATTATAGCACTAGAACGGTCGCTTGTGGCCAGTTTTTAGCCATTCTTTCCTTTGACGACCAGCATGGCCCTGTTAGCGTAGCAACAAAGCACGCAAGCTCATCGCAGACCTGCATTGAGAAGATGATGCGTTTTTTTGACTTTTCTAGGGCCAAAGAACTACAATGGACGAGGAGTGACAAATATCATGCAACTTTATGCAAAAACAATGAGTTTTTTTAAGGGATAGATGACCCATGGCGACATCAGAGAGTGACAAGCAAGAAAAAGATCGGCAACAGGCCGAGCGCCGCTTTCAAAGCGCGATTGACGCGTATAACAATGACAAACTTGAACAGGCCAGTGAGGCTTTCAGCGATGCGGAGGTACGCTTTCGCCTGGTTGGTGACTTTAAACATGCTGGCGATGCCCGCGCAATGATTGCCGATATACAGAGTCAGAACAATCAGTTCGAGCAGGCAGTGAATAGCTATCAGCGTGCCATGCGTCTGTACAGGGATGCCGCGCGCCCACTGCAAGAGGCCGCCAGCGGACTGGCGATGGGACATATCGAACGCCAGCTCGCACACCTGGATCGCGCACAGGACGCCTATCAGAATGCGCAACAACTCTATCGCAAACAAAGCAATGCACAAGGTCAGGGCAACGTCGCGCTCGCACTTGGGCACGTCGAATTGCAACGCGGCAACACCGAGTACGCAGCCGACCACTATCGCGAGGCTATCGATTATTTTCAGCAGGCCCAGGACAGTACGAATATGGCTGATGCCAGCCGCAGCCTCGCCGATATTCAACGCCTCGCACGCCAGTTTGACGCAGCCGAAGCGGCTTATCACAGTGCCTTAGAAATCTATCAGGCCAGCAAAGATAACTATGGCGTTGTGGATACCGAGATTGGTTTAGGGCACATTTATCTTGACCAGCAACGCCTTGAAGAGGCCAGCAACGCCTTCGAGAATGCGCTCAGCCTGGCAGCTTCAATGGAGTACGAGTTAGGGCAGGCCGATGCCAATCTGGGACTGGCTGAAGTCAGTTTTCTGCAAGCGAGCATTGACCAGGCACTGATAGGAGCACAAACCGCGCTGCAGTTATATACAGACCAGCATAACGCACATGGCACAGCGCATGCCTACCGCGTCCTGGGCGAGGTGAACATACGACGAGGTCAGCTCTCTTACGCCAACGCTCTCATGGAAAGAGCCTTGCGTACCTATCAAGCTACTGCGTTTCGCCTGGGACAGGCCGAGACAAACGTCGGGCTAGGCACTATCCAGTATCTGCGCGGCTTCCTTGAGCAGGCCAGGCCAACATTAGAAGCTGGTCGTCAGCTAGCTCATACACTCCATAACACGCCTGTTGAAAGCCGCGCGCTGCTCACCATCGGCAATGTGCTACGCCAGCAAGGTCAGTTAGGCGTTGCCAGAAATGTCTATAGCGATGCTCTAGCTCAACTAGAGGAACTGGACGAGGCGGCAGGCGCTGCCTATAAGACACAGGTTGAGGTCTCCCTGGCGCGCATCGCCATTTTCAATGGCGATATCAAAGAGGCAGAGACACACCTGGCAAACGCACTCGCGGCCACGCAGCACAATCCACTTGCCTCCTACGCGCCTCCGCTCACTGCATTGCTACAAGCGCTGATCCTCTTAACACAGGGAGATTTCCCGCAGGCCGAACAATCTTTCAGCACCGTCAGGCAACAGGCTGAGGCCAAACAAGATCCTGCCCTGGTGGCTGAGGCCATACTAGGGCAGGCCCAGGCACAGCTCGCACGTGGTGATCTGGAAAATGCTCTCAATACGTTTCTGGCGGCAGGACGCCAATTCCAACTCATCGAGAGCACCGATGGCGATGGTCTGGCTGTGCTGGGCGTTGCGCAGGTCCATAGCGGACAGGAACATTGGGATGAGGCACTGGATAATTGCGCAGCGGCACTCCTGCGTTTCCAGCAAAGCGGGGACCTGCTCAACGAAGCCGACACACTGCTGACGCGTGGACTGGCTCAGCGCTCGAAAGATGAACTCACAGAGGCTCTGGCGGATTTCGAACAGGCACTGAAACTCTACCATCAGCAGCACCGTCCCTTAGGCGTAGCAGATACGCGTTTCGCGCGTGGTTCGGTCTTCTTACTACGCGGCGACCTGGAGCACGCGTATGATGAACAAACGAAAGCGCTGGCCCAGGTTGAACGGGTGATGAATACACTGCGTACACCACAACAATGGGGCACCTTCTTGCGTCAATATGCCGAGCAATATGCCGAGACCGCCATTACCGCTATTCGCCGTCAGCAGAACGAGCAGGCACGCACCTTGCTGCAAAACTTTGCTCGTATTGCTGGCAGCACTTCACTGAAGCAGCACATCGCCGCATACATCCAGGCTATTCCGACCAGCGGGGATGACCTCACAGAAGAAGAGCTTTTGACCAATAGAAATTTAGTAAAGCAGCTAGAACAACTACGTGGGGGATTGTAATCTTATGGCCTGGCATGAGACAATATAGGAGATTCATTCGCACATTGATACAGACAAAACCTGAAAGATGACAGCAACGGGCTGCTACACTGTCTCGTACCGTGTCGGTAGCCATTACCATCGGAAGGACACTTCGTTATGGGTATACAGTTTCTACGTGGAAGTTCACAAGCGCCAAAGGGGCATGCCATATTTATCGCACGCAGCAATCGCAATTCACGCGTTGTCTATAGTACCTACTGTCTTGTCCCCCCTATACCCATGTCACTTGCGAAGTATCTCCCCCCTCTCTTCGCCGCGCAAATTCCCTCGGAGGAGCTGCAAGGTGCAGCAAACATTGCGGGCATGCCCATCCCTCCAATGTTAGAAGATGGGATGAGTATTGAGCAATTAGAAGTGTTGGCTGAGCGTCGGGATGATGATCTTTGTGACATTGGTTCTGTTTCCAGCGAAGAGGTTGAGCGTATGCAGATGGCTACTCTCAACTGCCAGGAATACGCGCAACTCTACGCTACATATATAGCGCAGGCCGGTCAGCTTACATCACATGAGACAGCGGCAAGCGCTGATACAACACCGTTGGATGACCTGGATGCCGATGCATTATTATTACAATCTATGTCTGAGCGACAGAAACTGGCAGAGATGGGCAAGCTCGTAGGTACAGCACGCTACGCTCTGGGTGGTCAGGACAATACGCTGTTACAGGATACTAAACGACGTATGGATGCCATTGCCCGCCTCCTGCCCGAAAAGTATCGTGGCTTCGAGATTGTGGCCGCAGCTGTCGGTGCTGATGAGAGTAGCGCCAGGTTAGCAGAACTCTATTTGAGCCGAGCGTATAAGCTGCTCGATGAAGAATATGCCGATATTCCCAATATAGAGCGTGCTATCCGTGAATTACAAGAGTAGCAGGCTCATTTTCGCTCGTCAGTGGAAGAGACGAGCAGATTACAAAACATATGTAGGAGTCAATACATGGCTGCAATAGAAATGAGGGTTGACCTCTCAACGCTGGTTGATGCAGTGGTGAGCGGCAACAATGAGCAGATTATTTCCGTGGCGCGCGACCTTTTACAACAGGGAAGAGCTGCGGATGTTTTATTAGGTCGCATCGGACTTATCGCGGCGCACGGCGACCCCGATGGACATCCCACGATTACGCTGGCCGCTGCCGCTATGTTGAGTCGCCTGCTGCATTTTATTCCAGCAGCCCCGGATGCACAGGAACCAGCAAAAGAGCAGGCGTTGCCACTCTTCGCGCAAGCGCTTATCGCGACTGCTCCGGCCATACGCGCAGGCAACAATGTTCAGGCAACCTATCCGCGACCCTTCTTTCCCAGCGAGTTGTTGGATAGCGGGAAGACCGTGAACGATGTCATGCGCCAGGCCGTTGAGCAAAATGATGCCTTGCTAGCTGAGCGGGCCTTGCTGGGACTCTACGGTACCGGGGCAGATTATCGTACGATGCAGGTACGCGCCTACGAATCCATCGCCACCACGTTCCAGAATGCAGGCCATCCCTTACAGTTCGCAGTGCGTGGTTTCCAGGTCCTGGACGCCGTCGAATGGGGAGATACCGCACCCAATATTATCCACTGGCTGGCCCCCCATCTGCCACTGCGTCCCACCAGCGACGAACCAGCCTGGGTGCAAGAGGTGCGCAGCTACGCGAGCGACCCGGCACATAGCCTGGTCAGCATCCGTACGCGCATATCCACACCAAAAGACGCCAATGCTCTTGCGCTGCGCCAGATTATTCTCAGCGACGCTGATACCACCCATATTTGCCAGGCTGTATATGAGACGCTCATACACCAGGAAGCTTCACCACGCGCGATGGCCTCGGTGATTGCCCTGGCCGCAGCCGATGTGTTACAAAGGGTTGACGATAGCGACCGCGCAATATTTGCACGTGTTGCGCATGGACTACTTTTTGCGGCGGCTGCCCGCCTGGTCTTCCGGCAGGTGCAAGATGTCGAAGTGCTCACCATCCTGTTTACCTCTGCGGCTTACGTCAATGCGCTGCATAAGGAGATTTCAGCAGCGTCCGCTGCGGCCCGACCACAGGTATCTGCAACGCCTTCAACTACCATTGGCGGTGGGCTTATTGCTACCGCACAACTAGAGACGCTGAGCGAACAGCTCAAAGCACAGGATCTGCACGGCGCACATAACACAGCACAACGCTATCTGAGACTTGGTCACGACGCACGAGCGCTCTTTGGAGCTATCGGACTCGTCGCCGCGCTCACCGATGCAGCCGCAGATCAAGGCCATACCTTGCAGATCGTACAGGCTGCAAGCGAAGAATTTCTGGCCTGGCCCGCTTCTTTAGTCAGCACCGACATCGATGCGCTGCTGCAAATCGCTCTGCGGGCCGCTGCATTCGGCAAACGCGATACCATCGTCGCTGGCTTGTAGCAGCTTGTTATGGGTAACATTTCTGTTGCCCTGAGAAAATGTACTTTGACAACATACGTTGAGATACTCGTCGTGTGGGGATAATCACCACCATGATCCGGGTATAGGGGCGTCACCTCGCGTGCGCCCCGGTTCTCGATTGCGTCGTGGCCTCCCGGGCGGTCGCCAGGACACGCCCCTACCCGTTCCAACCCATATCTGCGTTGGCTTTGATGGATTTAATCGCCCTTTTGCCTCACAATGGCAATAACTCGATGCGCGCATCAAAAATCATAATCACGTCCACATTACATGCTACTAACCTCGCCCGACCCTACACGAGAAGAACAAGCACCTGGAAGTTCTGCGCCCTCTGACGAGCACCTGTACAACTGCTATTTCTCATCCGCATGTAACAAAGGTATTAAAATAAGAAATCATTCATTTTTTGAAGGAGAATCCATGTTTACCCGGCGAAAAAAATCTCTACCGGACTATCTACTCATCATAGGCAGCCTATTGCCATTTTTACTGAGCGCCTGCAATCTGTTTGGTGGCAATTCCTCGCAGCATCAAGCCTTAGTGAAAGCACCCGCAAGCCAACAAATCTACACGATACCCGAAGTTGGTCTCTCCAATTTAGATTTCGACACGCTTGATCCGGCCCTGGCACACGATCCCGCTTCAATCAGTGCCGTGCAAATGCTATATACGGGGCTTGTACAGCTCAATGATAAATTACAGGTCGCGCCACAGTTAGCCCAGAGCTGGCAGCTCAGCCCCGATGGATTAACATGGACCTTCCACCTGAAACCTCATCTGCAGTTCAGCGATGGAACCTCACTTACCTCAGCCGATGTGGCCTATAGTATCAACCGAGCACTGGAACCAGCAACACAATCTACCGTTGCGCCGATCTACTTGCGGCTGATTAAGGACGCGAACCAGCTCATCGCGGGCCATATCACGACGCTCATCGGCGACAGCATACTGACACCAAATGCGAGCACCGTCGTCATTATTACCAGTCAGAAGGCGGCTTACTTCCTGGCCATGCTCACTTACACCTGCTCCTACGTCGTCGAGCAGCGTTTGATTAAGCAGTATAGCAACCAATTTACCGATCACCTGGAACAGGGAGGTGGTGCTGGACCATTCAAAGTCGCGCAGTATATTCACCACAGCGGCATTACCTTCGTACCCAATAGCAATTACTACGATACACCGCCACAATTGCAAAAAGTGTCCTTCGTCTTTTACCGTTCAGACGATCAAACCTATCAGGATTACCTGAATAACAAACTTGACATGACCGATATACCCGCTGCTGATTTAGCGGCTGACACGAAACGCAAAGATTTCCACCTGGTCGCGCAACTGTGGACAAACTACTACACCATGAATTATCTCGTGAAGCCTTTCGACAATATTCACATTCGACAGGCATTTGCTCTGGCTATCAACAAGGTCGCCATCGCCAAAAACGTCTGGGACAACACCGTCATGCCCACCAATCACATCATGCCGCAAGGTATGGAAGGCTACAATGCCAATCTCACAGGTCCCGATGGCACGCAAAATCTGACTGGCAATGCTACTCTGGCACGACAGCTCCTGCAACAAGGCTTACGCGAAGAAGGCTGGAACCAGGTATCACAGATGCCCAGCATCCAGCTGAGTTACGTCACTGGCGTGAGCAGCTTCGATCAAGAGGTTGCCGCACTGATCCAGACCTGGCAAAAAGTTCTGGGGATTACCGTGACCCCCAATCCGATTAGCGACTATAACACCCTGCTGGACAAAGTCACTGCATCGACGGATAACGCAAACGTGGAGGACGGATTGCAGATGTGGGGTCTCTCCTGGATTGCAGAATATCCCGACCCAGAAGACTGGCTCTCGCTCCAGTTTGGCAACAACACAACGAACAATACTACGTACAACAATATGAATTATGGACAGAATACCAGCAGAGACGCCGCCAAACAGCAAGTAACCCAACAACAAATGGCGCAAGCCGATGCCAATATGACAGCAACGACGCGCATGCAAACGTATCAGCAAGCAGAGCAGCAGCTCATCAACGACGTTGCCTGGATACCGATGGACCAGGTTACTTCTGCATACCTGCTTGATCCCTCCATCGTCGGTGTACCACAAAATGGTCTGGGGATTATTCCACCAGATGATTGGGCGCATATTTACAGAGTACAGTAAAAAGCGATGTTTGTTATTATACTAACAGAGAGGAAGTGTATAGTGAAACCTCTTGATCTAATCAAGTACAGTAAAAAGCGATGTTTGTTATGCTGCTAACTCTTGCCTGGAAGAGTGAGAATTCTGTAAGTACCAGACGTATCTTATGAAGACCGCAGTTTGCACGGCGTGCCAGGCTCACAAATTGCGCGTGACAAACTGTCGTTTTTGTGGTCGGTCTGTGCATTGGAAGCTATTTGAAGGCACATTTTTCGCGCGGTGGCAATGAAAAGGTCGGATGTTTGTTGGTAATGCGGGTATGGCACAGCCTTCATCTTTCCCATGATCATCTATCCATACCCACATACCGGGCTATAATGCAATGTGGAAACGTTGTAGCGGAAGCTGTTACCCTTACACAAACTTTTCCACAGCGCACCGACTGCAATGGCATCTTCGTCATATATTTCTGTAAGAGGAGGATTTCAATATGCAGAGGAGCAAAAAGCTTCAAGCAACACTACTGCCCACTCTCCTGTGCCTTTTTACCTTATTGGTTTCCGCGTGCAACAACGCAACGTCATCAACAACAGGCAAGCCCAAGGCTGCACCGGCATCACAACAGGTGCTACGCTATGCTGATGCTGGCGTCTCAGACTTTGGGACGCTTGATCCCGCACTGGTACAAGAGACAACTGATTCTGTGGCTATTAATGAGATGTTCACTGGTCTGGTTACTTTTGATAGCAAAGGCAACGTCATCAAGCAGATGGCCGCCTCCTATACTATTTCGCCCGATGGCCTTACCTATACGTTCCATCTGAAACCCAATCTGAAATTTAGCGATGGCACAGCGATTACTTCGTCCGATGTTGCTTACAGCCTCAATCGCGTTCTGGAGCCGGCCACAAAATCCGAGGTGACAGAGTATCTGGCCCAGCTCAAAGATGCCAATAAGCTGATCAACGGTCAGATCAAAACGCTCATCGGCGATAGCATCAACACCCCCAATCCTAGCACGATTGTCCTCACACTAGGTGCTCCAGTGGCGTTTTTCTTGAATCAGTTAACCTATCCCACTGCGTACGTTGTCAACCAGAAGCTGATTGCCAAATACCCGACAACATGGACCGATCACCTGGAGGACGGTGGCAGCTCGGGACCATTTAAAGTAGCAAGCTACAGCCATACCATAGGTCTGGACCTGGTACCAAACACCTACTACGATGGCCCGAAACCACAACTCCAGCATCTCAAGATTATGTTAGTGGATGACACGCAGACTGCTTTCCAGGCCTATCAGAATGGTCAGTATGATTGGATCAATGTCCCAAGTAACGATGTACCACAGGTCAAGAATAAGAAGGACCTGCACGAGTATCCAGCATTAGTCATCAGGTACGTTACGATGAACTACCTGTCAAAACCCTTTGATAACATTAAGATCCGCCAGGCATTTGCCCTCGCGCTCAACAAAAATCTCATTGGCGAGAGCATCTTAAAAGGCGTACAGACACCGACGAACCGTCTAGTCCCCAGCGGTATGTATGGAGCCAGCCCAAGCGTTAGCGGTCCCGATGGTGTCACATCCACAGCAGGCGATCAGACCTTAGCCAAACAACTCTTAAAGCAGGGATTGCAAGAGGAAAAGCTAAAAGCATTACCTACCATTAACTTTGCTACTTACTCTGGCGTCCCGCTGATCACTTCTCTGGTCCAGGCCGTGGAAAACCAATGGACAACCGTGCTCGGTGCCAAATTCAATACGACGACCACCGCCTTCGACACCATCGTCCAGCAAGAGAACGATACCACAGGGCACGCTGGCCCATTACAGATGTGGATTGCGGCCTGGTCAGCCGACTATCCTGATCCTGAGGATTGGCTCAGCAACTTCTTCGAGAGCGTAACTCAAGGCTCAAACAATAATAACCAGAATTACGGACAGAACCAGTCGAGTAACGCGGCAGAGCAGCAACAGGTGCAGAAGCTCCTCGTGCAAGCGGACCAGAACACCAGCAACCCGGCTGCACGTGCCAAATTGTACAATGAAGCCGAGCAAAAAATTATTAATGATGCGGGCTGGATTCCGATCTACCAGTTTAATGAATACGATCAGGTGAACCCCAAGGTGCAGGGCTGGATATCTACGGCCTTTGGCTCTGCTACTGGATACGACCCTGACAACTGGGCAAACATTTACATTTCACAGTAAGCCAGGCCGACAACCGCAAGGGCTTGTCGCTACGCGGAGAACGCTACTTCGCTCAGCAACGTCGACAACCGCAAGGGCTTGTCGCTACGCGGGGTGGAGGCCGATGGTACCCTCCTTCGCGTAGCGGCGGGGCTTGCCCCGGCTGGCGAGTTAGCACCAGCATACATCCAGTCAAACGAGTATACGGCTTGACAATAAGCGGACAATGAACCTGGAGTGAGGACAGCCGATGTTTCAATTTCTCGTCAAAAGACTGATAGGACTCGTATTTGTGATTATCGGGGTCACATTCGTTACCTTCATCATGGGATATCTCAGCCCCGACGATCCCATCCGCGCGCAACTGGGGGTGCACTTCACCATGAGCACCTGGCTACGTCTGAGACACGCCTACGGATTGGATCTGCCCTGGTATCAACAATACTATAACTATCTCATTAATCTCGTTCACTTCAACCTCGGTACCTCCTTCGAATCACAAAATCGCCCGGTCTGGGACATTCTGAAAGATGGCGTGCCGATTTCGCTGGAGCTGGCTTTCTGGGGCACCATGATTACGGTTTTTATCGGTATCCCCAGCGGTATCGTTTCGGCGGTCAAAGCCAACAGCTGGATCGATACGACGAATATGACCGTCGCGCTTATTTTCTACGCCCTACCGATCTTCGTGTTTGCCATCTTCGCCCAATTACTGATTACCTGGTTAAATAGCATCCTGGGAACAAGCTGGCCCATTTCAGGTTGGGGTGATGCCTGGCAGTACAGTTGGAGCGACATCCAGGCCAAGCTTGTGCCTATTATTATCTATGGAGCGGCTGGCTACGCCTATATTGCGCGCCTGACACGGACCACGATGTTAGAGGTCTTACGCCAGGACTACGTGCGCACCGCGCGTTCCAAAGGGCTGCTTGAAAATGCTGTCATCTATCAACACGCCTTACGCAATGCGCTGATTCCATTGATTACGGTGATCGGCCTCTACATCGGCCTGCTGGTCGCAGGCTCATTTTACATCGAGTATATCTTTAACATCCCAGGGATCGCCGAAATTTCTGTGCAATCCATTTTCAAGCTCGATTATCCTGTTATTCAGGCCACCGTTATTCTCATCGCTATCGGTGTAGTAATGGGGAACCTGCTGTCGGATGTGCTCTATACTATCGTTGATCCACGTATTAAGCTGGCGTAAGGAGCGGAGAAGGTTGATGAATACGAGAGATCAAGGCCCAGATTTTGCTGCACCAGAAATACTCACACCTAATACGACGGGTGCAGAAGTTCCACCATTAGACCTGTTAGAGCTGTCTACCAACACCATCATCGGCGCACCAGTGGCATCACCTGACACAAAAAGGTCGCTGGCCAGCTCACCATTAGAAGAATCACTCAAAAAATTGGCCCGCGATAAACGCACGCTGGTCAGCCTAGGCGTCCTGCTCTTCTTTCTGCTGCTTGCGCTGATTGGTCCCCCGATTTATCAACACATTGGCGGCATCTATCCCAGTGATTTAAGTGGTCCAGTCGGCCCGGAGTCTTATCACCAATATAACTACCAGCATCTCTCGGCCACCGATCAGGGACCATCCACCGAGTACTGGTTGGGCAGCGACGACCTCGGGCGCGACTTATTCGCACGCTTAATGCAAGGACTCCTCATCTCATTTCTCGTCGCCTTTAGTGTTGAGGTAGTGGACATCGTGCTGGGCGTCGGCATTGGCGTCCTGGCCGGTTACTATGGAGGATGGATTGATCAGTTCCTGGCGCGCTTTACTGATATCATGTTTGCTTTCCCCTCGTTGCTCTTCGTCATTCTGGTCGCGGGCATCTTCGGTTCGGCAGCCGATACAGCCTTCCATGCCATCCCCATTCTTGGGAATGCGGGCAATGCACGTATTGTGCTCCTGATCATTTCACTATCGATCACCGTCTGGCCCTTAATGGCCCGTTATGTGCGTGGACAAACGCTGCAACTCAAAGAGCAGCAATTTGTTGAAGCTGCGCGTACCTCAGGTTCCAGTGATCTGCGCATTATCCTGAGCCACATCGTACCCAATCTGCTCAGCCTGGTTGTTATCGCTTCCACCTTAAATATCGCTAACACGATTATCAGCGAAGCCGGTATCAGCCTGTTGGGATTGGGAGTCCAGACGCCAGGCTCTAGCCTCGGCCTCATGATCTCAGACGGACTCAATTCATTAGGGACCGATCCCTGGCTCGTGCTCCTACCAACCATCGCACTGACAATTATCGTTTTAGCTGTTTCATTCCTGGGCGATGGCCTGCGCGACGCATTCGACCCACGATCCAAAGACTAAGCAGCGGAGAAGAGAGTAATATGGCAGTAAATTTGCTAGAAGTGAGCAATCTGAAAACCTACTTCTTCACACGTGGAGGAGTCGTTAAGGCCGTCGATGATGTTTCATTCAGCATCAAGCCCGGCGAGACACTGGGCGTCGTGGGTGAAAGCGGTTGTGGCAAGAGCGTTACCGCGCTCTCAGTCATGCGTCTGCTCGCCTCGCCTCCGGGCAAAATCGTCGATGGCGAAATCAACTTTAATGGCGAAAATATCCTGGAAAAGAATCAGGATGAACTCACAGAGATTCGCGGCAGCAAACTCTCTATGATCTTCCAGGACCCGATGACCTCGCTCAACCCGGTTTTCACGGTCGGCTACCAGATCGCTGAAACGGTCAAGCGCCATCGCAAAGATGTGCATAACGATCAAGCCTGGCGGCGCGCCGTCGAGATGCTCGATCTCGTACGCATCCCTGACGCGAAACGGCGCGCGAAGAGCTACCCCCACGAGTTTAGCGGTGGCATGCGCCAGCGCGTCATGATCGCCATCGCCCTCGCCTGTAACCCACAATTGCTGATTGCCGACGAACCAACTACGGCGCTCGACGTAACCATCCAGGCGCAGGTGCTTGAGCTGATGAAGGGCCTTTCACACGAATTCGGCACATCGGTTATGCTGATTACGCACGATCTGGGAGTGGTGGCCGGTATTTGTCAACAGGTAAATGTTATGTATGCCGGACACATCGTGGAGGCAGCCCCGGTCAGGCAAATTTTCACCACGCCTGCGCACCCTTATACCGTTGGACTCTTGCAGTCTATCCCACGCGTCGACGAAGTTCGTGGCACGCGACTCACACCGATTCCAGGCCAACCGCCGGATCTCATTAACCTTCCCGCTGGCTGTCCCTATGCTGCGCGTTGCCCGAAAGTACAAAATCGCTGCCGCCAGGAACGACCCGTTTTGCAGCCAGTCGGACGTGGAGAGCAAGTAGCGGCATGCTTCTATCCAAATTAGAAAAGGTAACTATTCAGATTGGCTGGACATCGGCGGGGGCAAGCCCCGCCGCTACGCGCGAAGGAGGATGCCATCACCCTTTACTCCGCGTAGGGACAAGCCCTTGCGGTTGTCCTGCTCTGCCACTTGCAGAAGAAACAAAAAGGAGACAACAGTGCAAGAAGTTCAAACGTCTAAAGTGACAGGCACAACATTAATTGACGTCAAGGGCCTGAAGGTCCATTTTCCTGTCAAGGGCGGTCTGCTTGGTCGTCCAGTGGCACAGGTGAAAGCCGTAGATGGGGTTGATCTGTTCGTACGTCGTGGTGAAACATTAGGACTGGTGGGCGAAAGCGGTTGTGGCAAGTCAACTACCGGTCGCGCGATCCTGCAATTGGTCAAGCCGACAGCGGGTAGTGTTAAGCTGGATGGTCTGGAACTCACGACGCTACCACCCAATATGGTACGCCAGAAGCGCGCGGAGATGCAGATGGTCTTCCAGGACCCTTATAGCTCCCTGGACCCGCGCTATAGCGTCGGGCAGATTATTGCGGAGCCACTGGAAAATTTCAAACGCGGCAATGCCAAACAAATTCGCGAACAGGTCGCGCACTTAATGGAAATCGTCGGTCTCAACCCGTTCTACATCAATCGTTTCGGGCACGAGTTTAGTGGTGGTCAACGGCAGCGTATTGGCATTGCGCGAGCGCTGGCCCTGAATCCCTCACTCGTCATAGCAGACGAACCAGTCTCGGCATTAGACGTGTCAATTCAGGCGCAGGTGCTCAACCTTCTCCAGGATCTCCAGGGAAAATTTGGCCTTACCTACCTGTTCATTGCGCACAATCTGTCGGTCGTGAAGCACATCAGTGATCGTGTCGCGGTCATGTATCTTGGCCGTGTTGTAGAGTTAGCACCTAGCGAAACGCTCTATCAAGCGCCCTTACATCCTTATACACAGGCATTGCTCTCAGCGATTCCGGTGCCAGATCCCGATATAGAAACCCGTCGCAAACGCATCATTCTGGAAGGGGATGTTCCCAGCATGGTCAATCCACCCAGTGGCTGCAATTTTCATCCGCGCTGCTGGAAGGCACAGGCCATCTGCCGTAAGGTCATCCCACCATTAGAGGAAAAACAGGGGCATCATCTCGCAGCTTGCCACTTCCCTGGCTAATTTCCGTTCCATTACGCAGGATCATGCAGGTTCCAGCAAACATAGGTTAGCTCCCTGCATGAAGCTCCAGGCGTTTGATACGAGCAAGTAAACGAATGCGCGCCATCAAATGGCGCGTATCAAATGGTTTCACCACATAGTCATCGGTACCAGCCTGGAAACCCGCAACTTTGTCCTGTAACGTAGCCATAGAAGTGAGCAACATGATCGGCAGATGATGTGTCTCTGGCTTACTGCGCACATAGTGGCAAAAATCAAAACCACTCTCCTGGCCCACTACCACCTCAGATATCAGGATATCGGGAAGAGACTCATGTAAAAGCATTTTCGCCTCTGCTACCGAATCCACACATTCTATCACAAAATCAGCGCCTAATGCCTGTTGCATTCTCTCTTGCGTATTCAGATCGTTATCAATAAAAAGGATATGTAACCTACGCAATTGCCTACCGTTCACTCGTAAACTCACGCTTTTTACCATAAAAACCTTTTCAGGGAACCCATATGCCGATCACGGCAATGGGAGGAATGAAAGGCATCCGCAGATGCGGTTCTGTCATCATATCCCCTCACCCCATCTCCGCACGCCCGTCCCATTCTACGGGGCAGGGTTTCCTGACAACCTGCAAAACAGACAGCGCGTGCCGCTCTTCTACGTGCTACAGAGTAAATGCAGAAAGGACACGCTGTATGGATACACTACATATATCTTACACAATATAGCAGAGCATGCAGTCCCATGACGGCGTTTGAAACCGCATTTCAACAACGTGGTACAAACAGCAGTACAACGCAGACAAACGCTTCACACAGTCTCAATCCCGTTCCGACTGAGTTTGCACCAGGGTATCTGTACGATTTTGGCGCTCAGTCGGGGTCAGACGCAAGACGCGCTCAATCGCCGCATTTAAAGCAGTCGGCTTGAACGGTTTGGTCAGATACTCATCGGCCCCCGAGAGCAAGCCCGTCATTTGATCTTCTTCACGCGTCATAGCGCTTAAAATAATCAAGGGGATGTCTGCTGTACGCACATCACCGCGTAGACAACGTACAAGTTGATACCCATCCATTTTCGGCATCTTCACATCAATGATCACACAATCAGGCTGCTCGGCAAAGACACGCTCCAGCCCTTGTACCCCATCATATGCCACGACGACCTGGTACGAACCTTGCAGATTTACAGCATATTTAATGAGTTCTACAATTGTCGGATTGTCGTCGATAACCAATACCTTCTTTATTGCATTCCTGCTACTCATAATATAGCTGCCTCTCGCAAAGCGTCCTACAATGTACTGGTTACAGAATTCCAGAAAAAATAATAGCACACGTTCCGCATTGTAGCACAGTTCTGTGCCACTGCCAAATTTACCTTCATCTGTACTAATATACGGCTAGAGACACCATTTCTGGCTGCCTTTTTTTCATACCGATCTCACTGCTACTTTTGTAGTATTAGGAGTATCCTACGAATGATTGTACGATACATAATTTTCGCGATGGCAGCTTTCCAGAAGACCCTCTCTTCTGTTATAGTTCCAAAAAGTATAGCGATCTATTGAATGCTTGCTTTCACTCTAGATTTCCCTTTTGGTTTTGTGAGGGGGTAACGACGAACCTCACTGGATGGACTACCGGCTTGTGGCCTTTCCCATCCTCTACCCCCTCCGACCCGAAGGCATCAGGGGCTACTTTTCTGATAATGTTGCCTGAACCATTGCAATCGGCATTCATGAGCGTGCCATCTGCTGCACGATACAATCCACGCTTCATGCGCTTGCCGCTAAACGTTGGTTTCTCTGTCTGATTGGGATCATAGACCGGCATCTCATCACGATCAAGGAAACTGGCATTGCTCGTGTAGGACTCTTCGGTGATCTTGACCGTAATGCCTGCTCGTTCCGCTTTGTACGTCAGCATGGAAATGAACCGAGCATGAGGGATAGCAACGAAATTTTGATTGGTGCGCTTGCCCATGTTGGCTTCCTGCTTCCATCCATCATTCTTGCCAATCACGAGCGTCCCAATCCCATGAGCTACCAGATCATCGACTATCCATCTGGATGTCGTGTGCAGGTAATGCTCTATCCGCCGATTGCGTTTGTTCGTCAGACGCTCCATACGCGCAGTACGGCCTGGATGACCGAGCTTGCCCTGTAACGCTGCTTTACGCTTGTTGTAAAATTGGTTCACCGATTTTATCGGACGCCCGTTAACCAGAACCGGTACGAAACCGGGAAGGTTTGAAGTTAGCGCCACCAGATTATCCAGGCCAATATCTATGCCAGCGTAATAGTCAGGGTTGACCGCACTCTTTGGCTGTTCGTGTTCATAGACCACTTCGATCACGTAGAACCCGTTACGCGGTACGATGCGCACTTGATCGATGTCCTTGTACCTCGTGTGCACCGAGATCGCGAGCATGGAGGGTTGAATACATCCTTGCCTCAACCCTCTCTTGCTGATCGCCTGGATGGTGTAGACCAGCAGGTTCCGCCCTTCCATTTTGTGTTTGTACCTGGGCAACCTGGGCCGTCCCAAGAACATGGAGGGGTCTTTGTTGTAGGCAGCACGTGCTTTGAAGAAGCTTTCCCAATCGTGGGCAAGCTGCATCAACACCTGCTGACTGACCTTTGCCGGAAGCGCCTTGTACGCCTCGTGCGATTGCATGCGCCGTTGCACCTCGTTGTAGGTGAGGTACGTTCCATCAGCAAAGAAGGCTTGACGTACCTCGTAGTTTCCCGCATTGTACAAATTCTTCGACTTGAAAGCCGCTTGATCGATCACGGCATAGCGTGGATCACGTCTGCTGATCACATGCTGCTCTACCAGCTTCATTCGCACTGCCCCTCTCGGTTCATCTGCAAACGTAAGGCTCGTAGCGCATTCCGGTCTCTACAGGGAAGCATGCGACACCCCTCACAGAGGACACCCTCGCGCTCTTCTTCGTCCCGTTGCTCATCCACTGGCACGGCATGCATCTCACAGAGAGGACGATCACAGCCATAACAGGTCACAGGTGTCAGGATATTACAGAACCCGAGAGTCCCGTCCAGGAGCATAACAAGCTGCATACAATGCAATAGCTCTTCTTGTTCCTCAGAAGCCAGCAGCGAACGAAATTCCGCATGGTGATCTTGTCGGCTGAGGTGCTCGGACGAAACCCCGTATGGGTATTGATCAAGAGGTAGCGTCCAGTGCCCACCGCAATGATCATATCCGGGGAGTGATCCCCGTTGACATCCCGAAACGAGATGGTGGCAGGCTCCTGGTCGACGTCTGGTCCTGAGAACACCGGACCGGTATAGACTTTGGAATGGGACAAGTCACCGGGCAATACCTCGGTAATGATGATATGCCCGCTCAGGTTCTCCACCGTGAAATGGCTGACCCCACCATGCCCGACATTGGCATCACATTGGTAGGTCCGGGGATAGCCATACTGCCAGGTCTCTTGCACTGCCTGCCACCAGTGAACCAGGCCAGAAAACGCGAGAAACACCAGCAGAGCAAGCAGCATTCCCAGACCGATGGACCACAGGAGTGGGAGCCGTGGTGGGGTCGGTTGTGAGAGCGCGAACGGCTGCGCACGGTGCTGGTGTACCGGTGCCTGTGTCCGTGATGCGCGTTGCATAGGCGGAGGCGGTGCCTGGTGCCTAGTCACACGGATCATCGTTCGCGGTTGCGTCTGTGCAGCGGGGGCCGTGTAGCGCCGGGTACTGGTTGGCAGCCGGGTCGTATAGAGCGTGTCGTCTTCGTCCCCGTGCATCGGGCGTTCATCGGTGAGATAAGGGGTATCGTCCGGGTGAATGCCGTGAGTCGTTCCGACGCTGTGCGTGGGTGCTGCATGTGCCCGCAGCGGGACGCGTCCAAATCCGGCGGTCTGCTCCTTCAAGGGTGGCATAGACGGGCCTCCTCCCTCGGTTGCTGGTGCAGGGAACAATCAAAGGGAAACGTGCGCTCATGGGTGACAGGGGAAAGGTGGTGCTGCCGCAAACACGCCGGGCAAGAGAACACGGTGCCACAGGCAAGACACACCTGTTCTCCTGGGCGAAAGGTGGCGCTCAGGAGATGCTTCCCTTGGTGGCATTGGACAAGCGCGTGCCTGTGTGAGGGTTGCGGCGTCTGTGTACCAGGAGTGTTGTGCATAAGACCCTGCCTTCCTCACACGGTGGTGCCGTGAAAAATACGATCAACGTCGCGCTCAGAGACTTCTCCATTCAGCCGGGCCTGTTCCAGATCAGCGATGGATGCTGGGTTCTCGTGGCATTCATGGCTCATGTTATGACAAAAGCCAGTCGAGTTGTGTTCGGGGTAATCTCCTCCCTCATAGGGGATGACAGGAACAACGGTATATTCTTCGTCGTTGTCCTGGGACGGTCGAGGTAGAAACATGGTCTGCCTTTCTTGACGTGGCGTCCCATGAGGATATAGAATCCCCATGGGGCCTGACTGCTACTTTGACAAAGGTCGTGAACGGTCCCGTTAGACTGGCTCCGTGTCTCAGGCGGAGTCAGCTTCTTTTGTTTAGAATAGCTATCACCTCCTTTCTGCTTTCCACTGCACTTTCCTTGCAAAAATTCCAGGGTTGCAGCGTCTTCTTCGCTAACTTCAAGCCAGATTTTCTTGCTAATCAGCATATTACATCACTTTCTTACGAAGGATGTAAGCCATTGTAAGCAAACGCTGTTAATAGCCTATCAACTGCTCGCATTTACTAGCATTTTCACAATACACTATTTCAAGGTGAAAGTCAACACTTTCAAGAAATTTTGTCTACGATTTCCTGATTCCTAGCAAGTACTTGCGCCTGCTAGCATTCTCTGCTACACTACTTCAAGGTGAAAAGCCAATACTCCCAAGGACTTTTAAGTAATATGCCAAATTTACAGCAATTATTAGATAATGCCGCTATAACAGTGTCAGAGCTTTCCAGACGTGCTAATGTGGATTACAGAACAGCGAGGAAAGCGGTCGAAGGCACTGGACCAGTACAGAGGGTAAAAGCACTTGCTCTATTACGTGTGATCAATGAGCTTCTAGGGACTTCTTACAAACCAGAGGATATAGATGGTTTAGGGATTGATTAGCGAGGAGCAATAACCGAGAAAATCCCTTAGTCGTTGCATGAAAAGAAGTGTTTCAACTCTGGTAACTCAGTAGAACTATCCGAGTAGTGAAGCTACCTCGATGGCTCGGTTCTCTCAGCTTCAAAACCCTGTCATAAAACGTCATAAAACCAAACACTAGTTTTAGATACTAACAGCGCTCTATCAAATTCCTGTTTGTCACGACAATAGAGCCTGACGCACAGCAAGTTTTCAATGATCAAGGATGTTCATGCTGCTCACAATTACAACAACACATCAACCTGCAACCGACCTGGGCTACCTATTGCATAAGAATCCGGCACGGCTGCAAAGCTTCTCGCTCTCCTTTGGGCAAGCGTATGTCTTCTATCCTGAAGCCAGTGCAGAGCGTTGTACGGCTGCGCTTCTGCTCGCCGTTGACAGCATACACCTGGTACGTGGACGAGACAAATCCAATGCACAGGAACAATATGTCAACGACCGCCCTTACGTTGCCTCCTCTTTTTTCAGTGTAGCACTGGCTGATGTTTTTGGCACGGCTCTCAGCGGACGTTGTACACAGCGACCAGAACTGGTGACAACGCCTATCCCTTTACAAGCTCAATTGGCAGTTATACCCTGCCGTGGCGACAGCAGCTGGTTTCAGCGTTTGTTTGAGCCACTGGGCTATCGCGTTACTACCACCGCTCACCTCCTCGATGAGCAACATCCTGAGTGGGGCAATAGCCCTTATTACACAGTCACGTTAGAAGCAACCTGTCGTTTAAGCGATCTCTTAACACACCTGTACGTCCTTGTGCCCGTCCTCGATAACGACAAGCACTACTGGATCGGCGATGACGAGGTTGACAAGCTGCTGCGACACGGCAAGGGCTGGCTAGAGACACACCCTGAGCGCGAACAGATCGCTTACCGTTATCTGAAACACAAACACGATCTTGCGCGAGACGCCATTGCGCGTCTTATCATTGAAGAGCAGAACGAGTTGGACTCCGCTGACGATAGCACAGAAACTGGAGAAGAGCAGACTGAGCAACAACCTGGCTTGCATGAACAAAGACTCACCGCTGTCATCACAGCGTTGCAGCAAAGTGGTGCCAAACGCGTCCTTGACCTCGGCTGCGGCGAAGGACGCTTGCTCAAGCGACTCTTACAGGACAGGCAATTCGAGCATATTCTGGGCCTGGACGTGTCCTACCGTGCTCTTGAACTGGCTCAAGCACGTCTCCATTGGGAGCAACTGCCGCCATTACAGAAGCAGCGTCTCACCCTGCTCCATGGTGCATTGACCTATCGTGATAAGCGCCTGACGGGCTATGATGCTGCGGCAGTTGTCGAGGTCATTGAGCACCTGGACCAATCACGGCTGGCCGTATTTGAACGGGTCCTCTTCGAATTTTCCGCACCGGCGACTGTCGTCATCACCACGCCTAACGCCGAATACAATGTCAAATTCGGGACATTGGCGGCGGGCAATTTTCGACACACAGACCATCGTTTTGAATGGACACGTCAGGAGTTCCAGACCTGGGCCGCGCGCGTAGCGGAACATTTCGGCTACACTGTGCGTTTTCTCCCTATCGGCCCGGAGGATATTCTCGTCGGTGCTCCATCACAAATGGGCATTTTTACGCGTGAAAAATGATTGCACTCGCGTCACATACACGTTATCTTCGACGATCATAACAAAAGGAAGCGATCTCCTGATAGGTTTAAGGCAGGACTAATTATGCAGATTACTATTCCAGAATTTTCGCTCGTGGTGCTGATCGGGCCGTCAGGTGCGGGGAAATCTACCTTTGCCCGCAAACACTTCAAAGCCACAGAGGTGCTCTCATCTGATTTTTGCCGGGGCTTGGTCGCCGACGACGAAAACGATCAGACGGCCACCAATGCAGCGTTTGCGGTCCTGCACTTTATCGCGGCACAACGGCTGGCAGCCGGACGACTGACGGTTATCGATGCGACGAACGTCCAGGCCGAGGCACGTAAGCCGTTGCTTGCTCTTGCTCACGAGTATCATTGCATGGTCACGGCTATCGTCTTTGCGCTCCCGGAACATCTTTGCCAGGAGCGCAACCAGCACCGTCCAGATCGAAACTTTGGACCACACGTGATCCGTCAACAATCCAGGCAGATGCGCCAATCGCTGCATGGGCTAAAGAAAGAGGGCTTTCGTAGCATCTCAGTGCTCTCAGCACCTGAACAGGTTGACACCGTCACTGTCGAGCGTCAAGCGCTCTGGAATAATCTCAAGCAAGAGCACGGTCCATTCGACATTATTGGCGACGTCCACGGCTGCTTTAACGAGTTACAAACGCTCCTGCAACAACTTGGCTACCAGATAACGCCTCCGCGTGAGTTCGCTGCGCCTTTCCAGGTAAGTCATCCCGAGGGACGCAAAGTTATCTTCCTGGGCGATCTGGTTGATCGCGGTCCTGCCACTCCCGCCGTCCTCCAGCTCGTCATGGATATGGTCGCAGCAGAGCGCGCATTATGTATACCAGGCAACCATGATGCAAAATTGCTGCGTAAGCTCCAGGGCAGAGAGGTGAAAATGGCGCATGGCATTGTCGAATTGTTGCAGCAACTGGAAAAACAACCGCCAGCATTCAAAGAGCGCACGATGGCTTTTCTCGATGGCCTGATCAGTCACTATGTACTCGACGATGGCAAACTCGTTGTTGCGCACGCGGGAATGAAAGAGTCAATGCAGGGACGTGGTGCGCGTGCCGTGCGCGAGTTTGCCCTCTATGGTGAGACGACAGGGGAAACAGACGAATTTGGCTTACCTATCCGCTACAACTGGGCAGCCGAGTATCGTGGCAAAGCCAGCGTTGTCTATGGGCATACACCTGTACCCGAACCGGAGTGGCTCAATCGCACAATTAACATCGACACAGGTTGCGTGTTCGGTGGTAAACTCACGGCTCTGCGTTATCCAGAAAATGAGCTTGTTTCAGTTCCAGCACAATTTACCTACTGTGAGTCAGCGAAACCATTTCTCAGCGCACAGCCCACTGCACTCAGTATGCAGCAGCAACTCGATGACATCCTGGACATGGAAGATGTCTCCGGCAAGCGCATTATCCCTACGCGTCTACGCCACAACATTACCATCCGTGAAGAGAATGCCATCGCCGCGCTGGAGGTTATGAGCCGCTTCGCAGCCAATCCAAAGTGGCTCATCTATCTGCCACCAACCATGTCACCCTGTGAAACCAGTAAGGAGCCGGGATTATTAGAGCATCCCGCGCAAGCCTTTGCCTACTATCAACAGGAAGGTATAGAGCAGGTTGTCTGTGAAGAAAAACATATGGGATCACGTGCCGTGGTCATCCTGTGCCAAGATGAAGATGTGGCGCGCAAACGCTTTGGGGTAGTCAATGAAGGTTACGGTATCTGCTACACGCGTACCGGAAGGCGTTTCTTCGAGGATGATCAGCTCGAAGGAGCCATGCTCGCACGCCTACGTGCAGCCCTCGACGCAACGCATTTCTGGGAGCAATTCCAGACCGACTGGGTCTGCCTGGATTGTGAGTTGTTGCCCTGGTCAGTCAAGGCACAATCCTTGCTCTTACAGCAATATGCGGCAGTAGGAGCGGCATCACGCATCGCACTTGACACCACCGTAACGCTGTTAGAGCAAGCAACTGCACGAGGACTGGATACTGGCGAGCTCCCTGACACGTATCGCCAACGCGCGCGCCTGGCTACACAATACGTCGACGCCTACCGTCACTACTGCTGGCCGGTACAATCTGTTACCGATCTCAAACTGGCGCCTTTTCACTTGCTGGCAACGCAGGATGCTGTGCACACCGACAAAAATCATCTCTGGCACATGGAGACGCTTGCCAAACTTTGTGCCGCCGACGAGCAACTGCTACTCGCCACGCCATACACCGTGGTCAACGTGAACGACCAGGGAAGCGTCGACCAGGGCGTGCACTGGTGGCAGCATGTTACCAGTCATGGCGGCGAAGGCATGGTGGTCAAGCCACTGGATTTTATTGCCAGCGGACGCCGTGGTATCAGTCAGCCAGCCATAAAATGTCGAGGACCAGAATATCTGCGCATTATCTATGGCCCTGAATATGACCTTCCGACTAATCTTGAGCGACTCCGTTTCCGGGGCCTGGGCGCAAAACGGTCCCTCGCCCTGCGAGAATTTGCGCTGGGGATGGAAGCATTAGGGCGTTTCGTGCACCATGAGCCATTGCGTCGTATACACGAATGTGTCTTCGGTGTCCTGGCCATGGAGAGTGAGCCAGTCGATCCCAGGCTCTAAAAAAATTCAAGGATAGCAATCACCGAGTTCTGTAATCCAGACATCAATAAGGATAACGCATGAAACTCGTACTCTTGCCAGAGCGACTTGCCGTCTGTCGCTGATTAAGTGTGCTTGATTGCTTCGACAAGCGTGGTCCATACAATCTTTCTTTCTTCCCCTTCGTTTCATCATGCTGCATTCGAGAAAGACCTCTCTCTGCTGGACAACCGACAGAGGCTCTCTGGGTCAGCATAGTTCACGAATCGTGTCCAAATTGGGTCAACCTCAAGATGCCACTCACTCGCAAGTACGACCGAACATAGCGAGTGATGTAAATAAAACTTCAAGGCTTTATTATCCCTATATAGGGATGGTGATATATATTAAGTAGATGTATACTTGTTGGAGGATATTTCGAGTTAGAAGATAAATTGAAGTTCATTGATAGAGATAAGGAAGGAACGCATTTTATGCCTGGCGATAAAACCTCTATGGATGGTGACAAAACCGTTTCTAAACAGGGAGAAGGCGATAGCGGTGGTAGCAAAACCAGCGTATCTTCCGAGGGAAGAAGCGATGATTTTCTGCGTCGTCTTAAGACAAGCGATGAGAAATCTACAAAAGTACAGGTCGGAGATGTCCGGGAGCATGTGAAGCAAATTTTTCTGGACTCTCTAGACACAAAAGCGCCAGGCAAGTTGGAGCGAAGTGCTGCAGTTGACCACATTGCCACCCTCTTAGGCAAAGGAAATGGAGGAATTGTTTTCGACGTAGATCATACCCTCATAGATCCCAGGAAGTCATGGACTATGCCAGAGCGCTGGGTGGAAGCAGCAGAGATCTTTCAGGAGCATGGCGTCACCGTTGGCATCATCACCGGGAGAACTATCGAAGCGGTAGACAAGGCCCTTGAAAATGCAGGCCCAAGAGGGGCAGCCTTAAAAGAGAAGATAGAGATATTCGGTGAATATGGTGATGTACACAGAGGCCCTTCTACAAACAACAAAGTGGAATTAACCAACGAAAAGTCAGCAAAATACGTTGAGCCAGCTAAAGATGTGATGAACACGATTAAGGAAACTATCCATGCGGATCCAATTTTACAGGGTTTTCAGAGGAGAGGCCTTCTTCAAGCTGACATTGCCATGACTTTCAAAAAATTGGGAGGATCTGTGCTCGGAGGAAGTGGCACGGATGAGTTAAAAGAGCTTATAGAAAGCAAGGCTCAACAAGATAAATCCATAGACGTAGGCAAAACCTACGACGCTATCTATCAGCGACTGAATACTCTCGTTTCACAGGTACTTAAGAATGAGAAAAACTCCGATTTCGTCAAAAAAGATACGGTGGTGACTGGGATTGATATCCGTCTTAATCCCAATACAACCGGCCTCAAACCTGATAAAGGGAATGCGTTAGCTGTCATGGTAAAAGAGCACAAATTGAGGAACATTGTGGCTTGTGGTGACGATATCCCAGATATAGCGAAGGAAAAACGGAGCAGGCAGCTTGTAGCGGCCAATGACTTTATTAAGTACTATCTCTCAAAGCGCGAGGAAAGAAAGAAACTGCTTAAACAGGAGCTTAATAAAGGTTCCATAAGACATTTAACGGGAAATGAAAAAGATAAGTTCAATGAAGAATTGTTAGGCTTAAATAAAACAACATTACAAGACCACGTTTTTGTAGGTGTCGAACATCCATCAGACATGAAAGCTACTAAAGAAGAAGTTTTAGAGGCAGCCCGTGTTCGGGTGCAAGCAACAGAGGGGACAGTCGAACTTGCATTTGCAGTAGCCTCTAAGCTAAAGGCAATGTCAGAACGTGCCGGTATAACGGAGACAGAGAAAGATGCGAGGTCTGACTGAGTAAGAGACTCGACAGCAGCATTGCTCATCGGAACAAGAACACGTTTCTGCATGCCTATGGGTATTAAAAAAGCTCATAAGCTCTTGCAAGCATATCCTTCTGTGAGATATGCTTACTAGTAGCGTACAACGCAACGGCAGACGCTGCGTACTTAATTATAAGTAAGTGGAAGAGGTGTTTGGATGGATACAACGGCACATGCACATAAAGCGACACAGGCTCGTCAGGGGCTGGGGCGCACAGGTGAACGCCTGGCGGCTGAGCAATTAGTGCGCGATGGCTATCGTCTGCTGGAACAGAACTTTCGCTGCCGCTATGGAGAAATTGATCTGATTGCGGAAGATGCCGATGATCTGATTTTTGTCGAGGTTAAGACACGACGCGGCGACGCCTATGGACGACCAGAGGAAGCTGTGACACCTCGGAAACAGCAGAAAATAGTGCAAGTAGCGACCTATTATCTTGATCTGCATGCTTGCTCGGAGCGGTCCTGGCGTGTGGATGTCGTCGCGGTACAACTAAGCCGTAGCGGCAAGCTCGAAGAGATACGTATCTATCAGCATGCATTTACAGATGTATGAAAAGCCTATACAATACTGAGCGGGGCACGAAAAATACGCCATTGGGAGGCAGATAATGAGTGATTTTTTAGAGTCGGCAAAAAATTTAGTCAATACAGCCGTCAGCCGCACCGGATGGGAAGCACAGAAGCAACTGCGCGTGCATGGCAAACAGAGCGAAATTGATAAACTATTAGAGCAGCGCCATCAGCTTATGGATGAACTTGGGCAGGTTGCCATGAGCCTCTATCAGCAAGGTGCATTGTCAGACTCGCAGCTCTCGCGCCTGTGTGCCAGCATTTTCGAGCTGGATCATGACCTCAAAGGCCGTGAAACTCAGTTACAAGATATCAAAAATGAACCGTATCCCGCTGACCAGTTCACGCCATCGCCAACCATGAACTATGCACCACCACCCTCTCCCTCATCCAGTACAGTGCCTCCACCTCCTCCGGGCGCGAACGCCGGAACGAGCACTGGTACACAGAGTGGTGCACAACCACGCTGCCCACAGTGCGGCAATCCTCTGCGCCCCAACGCGCTCTACTGCCGAAGCTGCGGCGCGAAACTGCGCTGAGATAGTGTTTGGCTTCAGCTCAATATCGACCAAAGTGTACACGTTCCAAACACTATCGTAACTCCTCAGATGAGGCAACGTTTCAGGCACCAGGGAAGCTCGCGTAGGGGCCGAGCCAAGACCTTTTTTGGTGGCCGATCTGCGGCGTCAGGCGAGTAAAAAAGGTCTTGGCGTCCCTGCTGATCCGATGGGCTGACTGCGCAGCAGTAGATGCGACAGCATCGTTGCCCATCGGAATAAGAACGCGGCGGCCCATCCCGCTTAAACCCAAGCTGGACAACCACAAGGGCTTGTCCCTACGCGGTCTCCCTCTGCTAGCTGACCTGAGTAATTGCACACGATGCGAGAAGATGCCGCCTGTCCGCTACCTGTACGCTAGTTTCCCTGATCCCTACCAAAGCCTCCCATGCTACTTAAACGCTCTTTCGCCACCTGTTCTACATTTTTCGCTAACGTATCCAGTGCTCCATTAACCGTATCTTTTGCATTCTGCGCAAATTGCTGTCCACCGGGAATCCTGTTTGCCAACTGGTCAATAACCTGGCCGATTTGTTGTTTGGCCATCTGCTTGGCATTGCTAAATGGGTCCTGCCCTTGCTGATTGGCATCACTGCTAGCCTGCTGAGTAGGACTTTGACCTGTCTGTTGCATGGGATCATACCCTGGCTGCATGTTAGGATTGTAGCCACCAGTTTGCTGATTGGGGTCTTGATAATTCTGAGACATGTTCAAGTTTCTCCTTTGGAAGTGAATTGCTTGCACCGTAGATACAGACTGGCAGACAAACGCTTCACGATGAAGCAGCCGAACCTGTCCACTACACGTGTATCAAGCCTGGTCCCGAAGCTAAAAATGTGCGCCGATGCACCTGGTATCGAAATATAAGAGCATTGCCAGTTGATCCATATATGATCTACCACAAGATGCGCGCGCTCTTACATTCATAGTCGTACACGTTCGAGTACACGCGATGGATACACTGCAGCGACGAGAACTTTCACCCACTATGCGCGCTTATCCACAGAGAGAACCTGTGAGCGTTTACTGACCCGTAGACTTTCCTGGATGTGGTGATCTGTATATACAGCAAGCGCCTGCTCTGCCGCCACAACGAAGACACACGGTATTACAGCGATTGAGCAAGCAACTTCTCTATCACTCAACCGTGTGCATATGTTATAATAGGAAGCACCATCTATGCCTATGGCATGCAGCGCATCATACCCTTGTTCGGCTATAAGCATATGTGAGGCACATGCTCTCACGGGCCAGGTCACAAACAGGCAGGTTCTACAACAGTGCGGATAGACTTCAGATAGTGTTTGGAACGCGCACACTTGTGGTCAGGAGCGAACTGAAACCAAACACTATCTCAGGTGGTGTGGTCTTGAAACAGCAGAAAAGTAGGTCGTACGGCAGTGTCTGAAGAGAATGGTTTAAGCGGATCTTTGCAAGAGGCAGAAACCTTTGCCCTGGATATTATCAGCCATAGCTCTGCACAAACGCAGCGCTTCGGCATGCGTCTGGGTGATCTCTTGCGCGGTGGTGAGCTGATCTTACTCGCCGGACAACTGGGTACGGGGAAAACGACGTTCACGCAAGGTCTGGCTCTGGGCATGAACATTACTGAGGTTGTGAGTAGCCCCACATTTACCTTGCTCAAAGAATATACGGGACAACCTCGGCCTGCAATTCCTGGACAGCCACAGGAGTCGCACGCTTACGGCCCTGATCTCTATCATTTCGACCTCTACCGGTTGGACGATCCCACTGAGATCATTGACCTGGGATTCGAGGATTACTTTTATGGCTCGGGCGTCTGTATAGTTGAATGGGCGGACAAAGCGACACAGCTCTGGCCCTCCGAGCAGCTATATATCCGTCTAAAAGCGTTAAATGAGACCAAGCGAAGCCTGTTGTTTGTGGCAACGGGCACGCGTTATTGCGAACTGCTCCGACAGTTCCAGAAGATTACGTATGCTACTGCTAGCTCTTGATACTTCTACTCGCCAATCCAGCATTGCTTTATGCTCCAAGGACGAGTTATACATCGAATATACGTGGTTCTCAGGCAATAATCACAGTGTAGAATTGCTCGCGAACATTCAACGCTGTGTGGCTGCCAGCCAGTTCTCTTTGCAGCAGCTTGATGCCGTGGCTGTGGCCAGCGGTCCAGGCTCTTTTAATGGTGTCCGCGTGGCGCTAGCAACGGCGAAAGCGCTCGCGTTCGCTCTCAAGAAGCCACTCATCGGCGTGAGCACGCTGGAGATCATCGCTGCCCAACAACAATATGAGCGTATGCCTATCTGCGCAGTGCTCGAAGCGGGTCGCTCTGAGCTTTACGCCGCCTGCTACCGCTCTGAGATGCTGCGTAGTGAGCATGGTGCTCTGACATACCGCCTGCAGCGGCTCAGCGACTATTACCTACAAACGCCACAGCAACTAGTAGTGACGTTGCAAGAACATGCGCACGACTGGTTTGGTACAGCAGATAAGCAGCCATTGTCGTCTCTGCTCTTTTGTGGTGAGATCAGCACGGCAACGCGCCAGGCGCTGCAGATGCAATGGCCAGAGAACAGTTTTTTTGCCAGTGCACTCCAAAGCACACGACGGGCTTCTAGCCTGGCTCAATTAGCACTGCAACGCTTACAAGAAGGTAAGGAGGACGATCCGCTCGTGCTCGAACCGCTCTACATACGGCGTCCGTCTATTACGACGAGTAGCCGTAAGCGGTCGCTACTAGATGGTACAACTCAGCGACCTACTGGTCCGCATACGACAGAAAGGGAAGAGGGTGCGTTACGTCATTGATAGAATGACGATGTCGGACGTGCCTCGCGTGATTGAGATAGAACGCCTGGCGTATCCATCGACCTGGCCTCCGAGCGCTTACCGCAAGGAGCTTCAGGATAATCGTTGGGCGCACTACATCGTCTTACGCGATAAGCAGCTGATAGAAGAACGTTCGGTAGGGTTTCAGGAGCAAGAGAAGCCGCGCAAAAGTCGCCTCTTTCCTCTTTCGCTCTTGTCCAATCGTCCCGTTGCTACCGTCCCATCGCCAGATCTTGCTTCCATTATTGGCTTTGCCGGCCTATGGCTTATGGTAGATGAAGCTCACATTACCACGATAGCGATGCATCCTGATCATCGTCGTCGCGGTCTGGGTGAATTCTTGCTGGTAAGCCTGATCGATATTGCTTATGCTATCGGGGCAAAATGGGTCACACTCGAAGTGCGCGTCTCAAATTACACCGCGCAGAATCTTTATCGCAAATATGGTTTTCGCGAGGCCGGGATACGCCATCGCTATTATAGCGATAATCAGGAAGACGCTCTTATTATGTGGACCGATGAAATCAATTCTCCCGCCTATAAACAAAAATTTCTTGAATTACAGGCAACACTCTTAAGAAAGCTGGAAGTGGAATAGTGGCGATGCAGGCTCTCTGCTCTGCTAGTTGCAGTATCCTCATACGGATCAAAGAAAAAGGGAACACCTGGCATCGCCTCCCTGTCTTCTGGCACGCATCATGCTAACAGAACGATGCTGAAGAAGTCAAGTAGTTTGGCGCTAGGAATAGACAATATGCTTATACTTGGTATCGAAAGTTCATGTGATGAAACAGGGGCGGCACTGGTCAGGGACGGTCGTTACATCCTCTCCAACGTCGTTGCCTCGCAGGTTGAGATTCATAATCGCTATGGTGGCGTTGTGCCTGAGGTCGCCTCGCGCCAACAGATCTCGGCGATCATCCCTGTCGTGGAAACCGCGCTCAGTCAGGCCGCGTGTTCCTGGGACGACATTGATGCGATTGCCGCTACCTATGGACCAGGATTGGCAGGATCACTGCTGGTCGGTCTTACCGTGGGCAAAACGCTGGCACTGGCACGTAATTTGCCCTTTCTGGGCGTGAATCATCTTGAGGCGCATATCTATGCCAACTGGTTGCGCCAGACTGATCAGAAGTCTCCTTCTGCCGATTGGCAGTATCAAGACGGAGATCCGCTCTTTCCGCTCATCAGCCTGGTCATCTCTGGAGCGCATAGCGAGCTGGTTCTGGTACGCGAACATGGACACTATGAGCTGCTGGGACGCACACGGGATGATGCAGCCGGTGAAGCCTTTGATAAAGTATCACGTATCCTTGGCTTAGGCTATCCAGGCGGTCCGGCCATTCAACAGGCGGCGCAACAGGCTGAAGAGGCGCTACGACAGCAACAAAAACCAACGGAACTGGCCCGCAAGTCCTATCGTTTACCGCGCGCGTGGCTGCGTAGCACCTATGACTTTAGCTTTAGTGGCTTAAAGACGGCGATGTTACAGTTGGCAGAAGGGGCAACTGATAGCGGCGATGGCAAGCAAGTAAGCCAGTACACACGCATGGGCGCGCAGGCCGCGAAAAAAGGGGTTCCCAATGTTCCTTTGCTCGCAGCCAGCTTCCAGGAAGCTATCGTGGACGTCCTGGCGGTAAAAACGCGACTCGCCGCGCAAGAGTACCAGGTGAAACAGGTGATTCTGGCCGGTGGAGTGGCCGCCAATACGAGCTTGCGCGCCCGTATAGCGCAAGAGTTGCGGCCTCTAGGCATTCGTCTCAGCTATCCGCCAATTGAGTTTTGTACCGATAACGCGGCGATGATTGCCAGCGCGGCCTTTTTTCATGTATGTCTTGGTGAACAACACAGCCTTGATCTGGACGTGCAGCCCGGATTAAGTCTACCATTTAAGAAGCAGGAATAAAAGATGGCAAAGCAGAAAGCCTATGCATTGGGCATTGATCTGGGTGGCACAAAGACTCTGGCAGCCGTGGTGGACATTACCTCGGGCGAAGTTGTGTCCTCAGCCCGCAAGCGCACACGCGCAGAGCGAGGGCAGGATTTTGTCTCTCAACGCACTATCGAACTGGCAACCGCTGCGCTGGAGGCTGCGAAGCTGCCTGATGACGCTGATCTCCTGGCCGTCGGCATTGGTGCCGCCGGTCAAATTGATCGCAAAGACGGGGTCGTCCTTGACGCTCCGAATCTGGGTGTGCGCAATATGCCGTTGAGTAGCATCCTTGGCAAAGCCTTCAACAAGCCAGTGGCGGTCGGCAACGATGTGGAAGTAGCAGCCATTGGCGAATACCTGTACGGTTCTGGTCGCGGATACAATAACTTTGTGTGTATCTTCGTCGGTACCGGTATCGGCTCGGGCATCGTGCAGAATGGACATATGTATACCGGGCTAACAGGCACAGCAGGGGAAGTTGGTCATATGACCATTCAGTCAAACGGTCGCCTGTGTGGTTGTGGCGCGCGCGGCTGCTTAGAGGCTTATGCTTCGCGTACGGCAATCACCAAAGCCATCCTGGCCGAGATTCACCATGGACGCCCCTCAGTGCTCGCGCAGGATGCACAGAACCTGCTCAAAGAAGGCGATAGCATTATCCGCTCGGGGGTCCTGGCAGGCGCTATTCAGCAGAAGGATGAACTCGTGACTGAAATCATCGCCGAGGCTGCCGACTATCTAGGCTACGGTCTGGCCTCAGTCATGAACTTCTACAATCCCGAGAGCATTATCCTGGGTGGCGGAGTCATCGAGGCTGTGGACCTGCTCTTTGAGACAGCGGTTCACCGCGCGCGTACCACAGCCCTCGCAGCACCAGCAAAGCATACACCCATCTTACGGGCGAAACTGGGGGATTTTTCTGGCGTGGTCGGCGCGGCCTGCATGGGTGCACAGGCGGCAGGTTATACATTTCCGACAGAGAAATAAATGGTACCATAAAAGAGCAATAGTAGGAAAGAAGGCGGGATAGCTATGGACGAAGGAATGCCCCACATTGAAGTGCGCGCAGTACATACCAACGACGCTCCTGCATTGTATGAACTTGATAACAATTTCGAGACTGATCGTATCTATGCGCTGCATATGCACGATCAGCTACTACAAAACGGCAATGCTCCTCAGCCACAAGAGCCAACCCGCTTTGTCTTTGAGCTGGTTGAGACGCAGGTTGATCCTCCCATCTATAAAAACTACTGGGACAATAAGCATACCCAGGCAGACCTCGCAGAGCAACTCCAACAGGTCGAAGGAGGGTTTGTGGCGCTGGCCGATGGTCGCATTGTCGGGGGTATCTGGCTGACCGTTGAAGAGTGGCGTTCTGTCGCACGCGTTCAGGGCATCATGATCGACCGGCAGTTTCGACGCTATGGTATTGGCTCGCTCTTACTGAGTTGCGCTGCTGATTGGGCTCGTAATCGTAAATGCTGGGCCATTGTGCTGGAGACGCAGAACATCAATTATCCAGCCATACAGTTCTACCTGCGCAATGGCCTTGAGGTATGGAGCGTGGATCGCTGCTTTTATCCGCCAGGAGCGTTTGCCCACGAAATAGCCATTTTTATGGGCAAACGTCTCTCCATGACAGCCGAGGACTGAAGTACACACCACCTGAGAGTTTGTCATCGCTGTTGCACTTTTCTGAGATGGGCGTAATCTATAACTGTCCTTATTTTCCTCTAGGAAAGTAAGCCCTTTTCTGTTACAATAGGCTCAGTGTGAAAAACAACAATTGAAGGCTGTAAGCAACTGGAATGGAGATTGATATTTCTTCGTTCTCAGTAACTACTCAGGGCCATTGTGTATGAATATGTTCCGGCTTGACCTTAATACTCTTCTCGCTTTTCTCGAGGAGTCCCGACAAAGCGGAATGCTCTCCACCACCTTGCCTGGCGGTGTACTCGGACAAAAAGGACAATCCCAGGTGGTCATCAGGCTGGTGGCGGGAAAAGTAGTCGATTGCCACGTTGAATATAGCGATGGTCAAATATATGTGCTGAATAATAGCAGCCTCCACCGTTTACTTGATCCTTTAGATGCGCAAGAATGGCGTTTAGAAACCCTGGCAAACAGCCATGACTCCGCTAGCTACAGAAATAACGCCTCCATACCACCGTCGATGAAAAAGACGCAGCCCTTACCTACCCCGGCGACAGTACAATGGTCTCAAATTGTGCCGAAGGCTATCATACACGTTAGACCAGATAATTTAAACAGGTTGTCACATAAGCAGAGAAGAGTCCTGGTGCTGGTAGATGGTATGAAAAATGTGGGACAAATTAATAGCCTCCTCTTTCCTATGTCACATGATCTGCAAATTATCATAGAAGTCCTGCGTGAACTGGAATATATGGGCATTATTAGCATAAAGATGCCAAATCGTTAAGAAGGCTATCTAATCTCTGTGCACACAGAAAATGCATAATTGATGCGTAAACGTTTCCAGTTCGCTGTGCAGAACATTATTAGCAACATCTCTCCCCATGTAACTTTGTAACTTTGTAACTTTTGGGGCCTTAAACGCGCTTGAGAAGCCAATTCACGAAAGTTACATGAATATTACAATGCTCGTTTTGCTGGTGTACTATTATATAGTATATTTTTATAATTAAATATATTTAGTATATAATAGTAAAGAATATGGATATGAAAGTTACAAAGTTACAAAGTTACACGCTTTCTTTCCGTGTAACTTTGTAACTTTCGTGGAAGGATACTGAGTGGTAGACGGACTAATCCGTGCTGGCTTCGATAATTTTGCTCGCAACTTCGCTGGGGCGAGTAAAGATAACCTCGTGGCTACCGCCCATTGTCACCAGCTTAAAGTTCCCTAACCGCGAAGACATATATGGATGAAAGAAGCCTGGCGGTAGCGACATATCCTGCTCGCAGTAGATAAAACTCCTGGGAATACTGCTGGTATAAAATGCATTGAGATCCAATCTATCCATGTTCGATTGCGCCGGCTCCGGTACGAGTAGCTCCCAGACCAATTTTGCGACGTCTTTAGGCGCATCCTGGATGAAGTTGCTCTGCCATATTTCAAAGGGCAGCAGCATGGTGTTATCCCTGCTCGCATGCGCCAGTTGCGTAAACAAACCAACATACTGAGGTGGCAAGATATCAAAAACGCATTCGTTATGCGCGAGAATAAATGCGTCCAGGAAGACCAGCCGCTTGATGCGCTCAGGCATATATGTCACCAATCTACTCACGACTGTTCCGCCAACGCTGTGCCCTACCAGCGTTATGTTGGTCAACTTCTGCCGTACGATAGCAGAAACGACAGAATCAACGTAGTCCTGGTGTGTCAGCCCTTGTGCGTCCGCTCCTGGCTCATGACCAGCAAGCGTTGGAGCATATGCCTGGTGTCCTCTTGCTTGCAGGTTGCGAACGACGGATTGCCAACTCCAACCGCCATGCCATGTTCCGTGAACCAAGACAAATGTTTCGCTCATACTTTCCTCTCTATACCTCATGAAATACAAACAGCCTCGCTGAAGCTGTCTTCAGATCTAGAAACTCACGCTGCCTTCATACCCCAAACCGCCTGGTAGAAGACGCTACCGCAGAAGTCATCCGCTTGCATCTCTTGCAATGCTTGCGTATAGAGGTTTTCGACTTCCTCTTGTGTCGTCACTCCTGCACGTATGAGAAATGGCTGCATCAACTTCATCAGCGTTTTGTAATTGTCATACCAGGCATCATGGGCAGGCATACCTGATGAATAGTTAATCACATAGGGTTGTTGTTGGTAATCAACAAAACCCGCGCTGCGTAACAGGCGCACTTGCACAGGTGTAATGCCGATTTGCTCTCCGGCTGGGGTGAAGCACTGTCCGGTTTCGCGCATCGCCTGCACAAGCTGCCTATTATAGCGCGTTAAGGCTGGACTCGTTGTTACACCCATACAATCAAATTCAGTGCTACACACGAGACCTCCCGGTCGCACGATACGAAAACATTCCTGTATCAGTTGCGGCCACGTCGTCGTGGACATGAAGCCGGTGATGAAACGCAAGTGCAGCATGTCAAAAGCATTATCTGGGAAATGCAATGGTTGACGTGCATCCATCACCTGAAACTGTAGATTCGGCAGGTGCATCGCCTGTGCACGCATGGTCGCATAGCTAATCATCATTGCGCTGAGATCAACGCCTGTTACCTGACTTTGTGGGAACTGCTGAGCTATGTGCTGCGCCCACTCACCTGGACCACAGGCGATATCCAGCATGCTTCGTGCCCCGGAAAGGTCGATTTTCTGCGGCAAGAGACCGATATATTTTGTGAGTTGACGCGCCTGATCAAATACACGCGTCACCTCCGCCTCTGTGTCGGCATCCAGGATATAGCGAGCTTCACGTCCTGATGCCTTTTTCGTATCCAGCATAACGTATCTCCTTATGGCGAGCGGTCCTTCACAGAGCCTCTCACAGGGCACTGCGCGACCAGAGATCACGCAGTGCCCGCGCAAAACGCTCAGGTTCAGCCTCTTGTGGTGGATTGAAATGGTGGAGACCTGCATATATCTCCACACGAATATCAGGAAAGAGTTCGGTCAATAAGCGCGCCTTGCGCTGCTCGATAGGGTTACTCAGGCTACCAAACGCCAGATAAACGGGTGCCCGAAAATCGCGCAAACGCTCTCGCTCCAGGTCATAGCGTTTGAAGGCTTGATTCATCGTCCCGACGCTGGCGAACTGTCCACGTGCAGAAGATAGCATGTGAGCAAAAAGCACATGCGGCAATTCGACACCTGCGCTGACTTGCACCTGCAGAAACGCAGCCATTTGCTCAGCAGGAGGCAAAGACATGCTACGATCAATCTCGGCCCAATACGCCGCTTCAGTCGTATCTCGCTCCTGATTTCCCAACCAGGCAGGCTCGATTAAGGCCAGGCTCTTCAGCCGCTCTGGATACTTTGTCGCAAAGGCCAGGCAGACAGAACCACCTCCAGAATATCCCACGGCATGGAAATGCTGGAGACCTGCCATGTCAACTGCGTCTCGGAGACTTGCGATCTCTTGCTCGAACGCATACGCGGCTGGCGTTATGTCAGGCGCATGCACCTCCAGATGCTTCACGACAACACGCGCTTCGCTTCTGATAATTCTTATCAGTGAACGATAGGCGGTCGCACCAAAATCGTTGCCGGCAGAGATCAAGATAACCACAGGCTGCTGCGCATCTCCATCTTTCTGCTCATTTATCCCAACAGGACTTTTCTCGACCAGCGTTCTGCTCCACTGCGCTCTCAGCAGATTGGTGCCTGCCTGGCTCATCCGCACACTCTCCTTCCCTGAGGCCCCTGATACTATACACTCCACTGCACATATAACTTTTGGTAGCCCCGATTCAACAACGTTCGCTTATGCAGCAAGCGCTGATCAGGCACCAGGCATAATCCTGGCAGACGCTCTGCAAGTGTTTGCAAAACAATACGCGCCTCTAAGCGTGCCAGTACTGAGCCGAGACACACATGCAGACCATGGCCGAAAGCCAGATGCAGCGGACGCATTGGAGGCGTAAAGTGGGTAACATCGAAATGCTCTGCCGCTGGAAACTGTGTTTCATCGCGATTGGCAGAACCAAAGACCAGAAAGAGGCTCGTGTCTTTGGGCAGATCGACGTCACCAACACATACGTCTTGCAGAGCCGTTCTAAAAAAGCCATGCACGGGGCTATCATAGCGCAAAATCTCTTCAATCACCCAGGGTATAGATGCAGGCTGCTCACAAAGCGCTTGCCAACGCGAGGGCTGCTCAAGGAGTATCCGCAAACCATTGCCAAGCAGATCCGTGGTTGTGACATGACCGGCGATGATCAAGCTGTGCAATGTATTGACTATCTCATTGACCGTGAGGTGATATTCCTGCGCCATGACCAGGTCACTGATAATATCTGCTTGCGGCGCTGCCTGCCTATCCTGGATGAGAGACTCCAGATAGGCACAAAAAGCGCTGTGGCTCCGCGCATAGCTGATTTGTTGTTCCTCCGCGACCTGCGACGAGATCAGAATAAGAAAATCGTCGCTCCATTGTTTGCACTGCTCCATGTCTTCCTCGGGAATACCCAGCAGACGCAAAATGACCAGCAACGGCGTTGGGTACGCTAACGAGGCGATAATATCCGTCTGCCCGTCCGCCACAAATTGATCGATGAGACGATTGACGGTTTGGCGGATGAAAGGCTCTAAGGCATCAATACGTTCTTTGGTAAATGATGGACTGGCAGCCGCACGATAACGCTTATGCGCCTCCCCATCGCTATTGACCATCCTGGTACCCGTTGGGTGCTCCTGCAATATCTCTCGCACACGCGCAGAGTAGGTCACGATGGGTCGCATGGTATCCTTCGATGAGAAAACGGCGGGTTGTTTCAATATGGTGATGACATCACTATAGCGTGTGACTACCCATGCGTTCAGCACGGAGCTAAAAAAAAGCGGCTCTTCTTCCCGTGCTCGCGCCAGAAATGGATAGGGATCATGCAGTAGCGGCCCATCCAGGGGCCGATATTCCTGACCCATGTGAGGGCACTTCGTAGCAGTGATATCAGCATCTGTACTATGCGGATTATCTATCTGATTCATGTTCGTTTCACCTATCAACTTCTACAACTTTTTTCAGGCTTATTCATAGACAATTGAGTCGCCACGCCTGACACGGAAGCGATATTCACCCGAAATCGGTGAGGGAATGGGTGGGGGGGTTGCTGACGGCTGGCCGAGTGGCTTGGTAAACGGTGAAGGAATAGGCGCTGGGGTTGCGGGTAACTGGCTGGGAGGATTGGACACCTGCATGGCTCCATCCTTGCTTTGCACATAGTTCTCATTCAGTTCGAGGATTAACTGATCTACTGGAGTGCCTTTAAACGCTGTGCGTACGACATAATTCCCAGCTTTCGCAAAGCGAACAGCGTCGGTCAGACGCGCAATTTCCACACTCAGCATCTGAAGTCGTTGCTCCGCGCCAATCATGCGATAGAAACGATTGAGCAGATTATTTAATTTGCCCGCAATAGACCAGAGCGTGTTCTCAGGCGTGAGCGGTACACGGACACTCAAATTCCCATTGGCAATCTGCTCCAGGGCCATCTCAATCTGCTGAATTGAAGCCTCCAGCTGCTGTTTCTGCACAGCCTGAGCACGATCTCGCTCGGTGAGGTAGCGCTGCAAGCGCACAATCTCTTGAGCACGATCAGCACGATAGATGGCTTGCTGCGTACTGCGCGACCACAAGAAAGTCACACTTGCCACCAGAAATTGCACTATTGTTGTCCCAATCGCACCATAGGCATAAGCACCAGAGAGCATAGCCTCGAAGGCCGCAGTGTGTGGCATATACGTGATTGCCAGGAAGGCAAAGAGCGAGTTAATGGTCGCATCCACAAATACGCACCAGGATGGCAAGAGCGCGGCTACCAATATTTCAGGCATAACAAGCAGCACAAGTGCAGGAAGAACAGACGGATTTAAGCCTCCCGGAGTTGAGAGGAGAAATCCCCATACCGCCCCAGTGTAAGTGAATGAGATGATCAATCCTGATACCTGCCAGTTTCCACGTCGGTTGAACGCCATAGCGATGACATTCAAAATACATTCCGTGCCCAGGATAAAAAACAAATAGCTCTGACCGACAAAAGCAGATGGAATTGAAATGATAATGGCACCAAACATGACAAGAATAATAATACTTGCCAGTCGCGTGTGCCGATACACTTCATGTTTCTCCAGAGAAGCATCCGGTGACGGCTCAGGAGATGCTGAGAGGCGACGCCAACTTGCCCACAAGCCTCTTTTTTTGGGTGATGACTCGTTCTGCATAACGAATACTCCGTTCTTGAAAGCACCAGGCAGCTACAATACAGTCTTCTATCTGTATGCCATGCTACAGATCTCAAAAAATGACCGGGAAAATTCCACTCCACGCTTGCCCACCGCTCCTTTCAATAACGCGCTTTATTCCCTCCATCCATCTTCTAGTGACATCAGCCCTGCTTATGCTGATAAGGGTACACCTTCAACAATGCTCAACGGTACGTCTGTACAGATAATGTTTGTCAGTTTGAAGCCAGAGGCGGCAAACAACGCGGTAAATTCAGCCGCCGTGCGCTCTCGCCCGGACGATATCGCCATCTGCACGAGATCCCAGTATGTGTTGAATGAGCTACCAACGGTACCTGGCAAGATAACACGATCCGCAATTAATAGCTTGCTCTCCGGCTTCATCGCACGGCGACAGTTCTCCAGCACGCTGATACAATGCTCGTCATCCCAATTATGGATACATTGTTTGATGATATATACGTCTGCACCTGCTGGCACCTCGACAAAAAAGTCGCCCGCCACCAGCTCACAACGTGCTTTTATGTCATCAGCCAGATACGCTTGCGCTTCAGCAATCACCGAAGGACGCTCAAAAAGAACGCCACTCAATGTGGGATAACGTGCGAGAATTGTCGTAAGTAGACTGCCCAGTCCACCTCCAACATCAACCAGAGTGCTCGTCGTGGAAAAGTCGTAGGCCCTGACCAGCGGCTCATTCACCAGTTGAGAAAAATCGGTCATGCCCTGGTTGAAAATTTTTTCCGCCTCTGGATGTTGCGCAAAATATTGCCAGAGATCCATGCCATGATAGTGGCTAAACGCCGTCTTCCCCGTGTGTATCGCGTAATCGAGATCCACCCATGGCTGCCATTTCCATTCCTCTCCGAAGAGCAGCACCATGTGATAAATGCTGCCTGGCACATCGCTACGCAGGGCCGTTGAGAGTGGCGTATTGATGAACTGCCTCGGCTCAATTTCAGCAAATACTTCCACGCTTGCCAACGCGCGTAAGAGCCTGTAAAGCGATTTCTCGTCTGTTTCAGTGGCAACGGCCAGTTCTTGTACATCGCTGGCACTATCATGCAAGAGATCAGCAATACCAAGCCTGGTAGCGGTATAGATAGTGCGAGCAATCCACATACCTTGAAATAATTCCAGAATGGCGATGGCCGGCAATTTCGTCATGAAAACACCTCTACCTTTTGCACTTTTTGCACTTTTTGTCCATTTAAAAGGCGCAGAGCCTCCAGTCCTGCATAGGATTGACCATACACACGGCCAGCAAACATATCTCTAAAGTCGTCGACATGGCGCTCGTGGACAAAAAAGGCGAAGGCCAGTGGATGATCCCAGAAGCCATCAATCACCTGCTGAAAGACGTCAGTGCCGTCCTCACAGTACTGCTGATAGCCAGCGAATGGATTGACCTGGCCATCGTACTTTCCTTGCAGATATTCCTCAATCACTTCAGCAGCCTTTAACGCTTCGTGTAATGCCACGTGCACGCCAAAGGAAAGCACTGGATCAATAAAGCGATGTGCATCTCCAACGCATAAGTATGCTTTACCCGTAAAATCCTTTATATGATATGAATAGTTGGAAACTGTGTGTATTTCCCCGAGAATCTCAACATCACGCACACGCCGGCTCAAGTCTGTGTTGATGGCACCCATTTCACGAGCAAAAAAATCCCGCGGACTCTCCTTTTGTTGCTTAAAATAATCTGCCGGAACGATGATGCCAATGCTGACAATCTTTTCATCCAGCGGGATAAACCAGGACCAGTGATTCTTCTTCTGATAAAATATCAAGGTATTATTACTTCTCTCACCGGTATCTTGAAGCGCTCCTCGCACATGCCCCCAAAGCGCTAGCTGTTTATCATAATTACCGCGCTCTTTTTTGCCTAACATACCACTATTACTAAGAAACGTGGCCTGCCCGGACGCGTCCACGAGCACGCGGGCCTGTATTTCCTCGCGGTGTCCAGCGGAGGTTTTGATGCTAAGATTATGCATAGCACCATCTGCATCGGGCTGTGGCTTGAGGGCCTGACCATGCACGACAGTTACACCACGCGCGATGGCTGTATCTACGAGCATCTGATCAAATTCATCACGACGCACATGCCAGGATGTCGCCGGGCGCAATCCCTCGGGGGTGCGCGCCATCAAGGGCACCGGAAATGATCCCCTCCCATCAGGTCCGATGACCTTGCCACCATGCTTCACCAGAAAGCCTCTCTGCGTTACCTCCTCTTCCAGGCCCAGTTTCTGAAAGATCGTACGGCACTCACCGGTTAACGACTCCCCTACATGGAGCCGAGGGAATGTGTCCTTTTCGATGAGCACAGAAGAGATCCCTCTCTGTTGTAGAAACAATGCACAGGCGCTCCCTCCTGGCCCCGCACCCACAATCGCAACATCTGTTTTCATATGCTCCCTCCCTCTTTCCGCTGAAATAAGTACCATGCTCCCTGTCGACTACACGACAGGTCGTGCTCTCTCCAGACTCTCTATCACCATATCAGTAATGGCAACGAGATGCACAAAATGGTCAGCGACGATCATATCAGCCGGTATTTGCAACTGGTACTGCTTCTCGATAAAGCTCAAAAGTTTGACAATATCAAATGAACTGAGAATACCCCACTCAAGCAATGGTGTGTGCTCATCAAGGGCAACAGTTTCGTCTTCCAATACTCTTTGCTCAATATAGTGTTTAAGCTCCGCATAAATTTGCTGTCTCTGCATAGTCATTCATCCTATCTGCACTTTTTCTAGCGCAACGGTGGTGAGCGCAAGACGATCAACTTTGCCATTTCTGGTGCGCGGCAGCGCCGGAAGCACGCGCAGTATGTCAACGATCATAAAGCGGGGTAAACGCTCAGCGCAGTATTGCTTGATCTCCAAGAGCGAGGGAGTGCTGGCGAAGTCAGGCACAACGACAAAAGCCGCCAGACGGGCCTCCATGCCTGCACCTATCACGAGCACAACCGCTTCATAAATGGCTGGATGCTCCTCCAACGTCGTCTCGATATCGCCGAGTTCTATGCGATATCCTCGCACCTTTACCAGCTGATCACGACGTCCCACATAGACATAATCGCCATCCTCCTGCAAGCGCACGAGATCCCCAGTGGCATAGGGTTTTCCTTGCTGTACTGGCTGTCCCCAATAACCGACCATCACGGTCGGACCAGCCACGATCAGCTCTCCCTCTTCGTCAGGGCGAGCCGTCGTACCGTCGTCCTTGCGTGCCCACACAATGTCACCGGAACAGGCACGACCAATAGGAACCACTCGTGTTCGCTGCATACTCTCAGCCGTTATTTCATAATAGGTGCACACATTTGTCTCTGTGGGACCATACAGATTTAAAAACCGCACGTGTGACCATCGCGCATATAAACGCTGCAAATATTTAATGGGAAAAGGCTCTCCCGCAAAAAGGATACAGCGCAATGGCTGCGCCGCAATCTCTAAAAACCCTCCATGCTCTATCATCAACGCCAGTACTGATGGGACCGAATACCAGATGGTCAATTCTTCGCGTACCAGAAAGTTGACGAGCGAGGTAGGCAGGTAGGCAATGCCATCGGGAATGAGAAAAACAGCCGCCCCCACCTGAAAAGCAACATAGAGGTCAAGCACCGATACATCAAAGTGAAATGACGCGTGATTCGCGAAACGGTCCGCTGCGCTGGCACGTAACGCTTCGGCGGCCCACTCGATAAAGGCCAGTGCGTTTCGATGGCTAATACAAACCCCTTTGGGCTTCCCCGTCGATCCAGAGGTATAGAGAATATAGGCTATCGCGTCATCCTGTAGAGCAGGCATTAATACTGGCTGATCCGAAAATTGGCTCAGATCGTGCCAATGCATTCCTGGTCCGCTTCCATCCACACACAGGCAGATGATACTCTGCAAATCAACTTCGGCGGCCAACAGCGCGTCGGCGCGTTCTTGTGTCGTGATCAGTAGATACACATCACAATCACGCAGAATAGTGTGAACACGTGCTGCGGGACTCAGCGGATCGAGCGGCACATATATTGCACCGCAACGCAGCACTGCCTGCATGGCGACGACCGTACTGGTTGACTTCGCCAGCCAGATGCCCACACGGTCGCCACAGCCAACACCCAGACTCGTCAGCGCACGCGCACAGCGATTTGCCAGAGCATCAAGTTCACTGTACGTCATGCTCTTATCTGGCCCTTTGACGGCCAGATGCTCAGGGGTACGCAAGGCACTTTGCATTACAAGATCATATAGCATCATAAACCCAACTCATTGGCAATAATATTGCGATGTATCTCTGATGTCCCCGAAAATATACTACCCGGAATGGCATCACGAAGCATGCGTTCAATACCGTAGCTTTTCTCAAAACCGAGAGCGCCATGAATCTGTATAGCATCCAGACCACCTTGCAGCGCGGCTTCACTGACCGCCAACTTGGCCAGGGAAATATCTTGCGTCGTAGCTTTCCCCTGATCTAGTAACCAGCAAGCACGATAGAGCAACAGGCGCGCTGACTCCAGTCGCAGCTTCATATCGGCCAAACGATGGGCAATGGCTTGCTGCTTACCAATCGGCTTACCAAATTGGCGACGTTCCCGCGCATACGCAACTGATTGTTCAAGCTGGCGCTCCAGCATACCGACATAGGCAGCGAACAGGCATGAACGCTCCCATTGCATCGATCTGGTGAAGATTTGCGCTCCTTGCCCTTCAGATCCCAGCCTGCATGTGAGTGGTACGCGGCAATCACGCAAGTGAACCTGACAGGCTGGAGCACTCGTCAGTCCCATCTTATCGCAGGTCTCACCAATACTGAGACCGGGAGTATCCCTTTTTACCACAAATGCGCTGAGGCCCAGATAGCCATGTGTGGGATTTGTAGCAGCATAAACAAGCAAGAAGTCAGCAATGGGACCGTTACTTACATAACTCTTCGTCCCGGTTAAAATGTAGGCATCCCCGTCCCATACCGCCCGCGTCTTGAGAGCAAAAACATCCGAACCAGCATCTTTTTCAGTAATAGCATTCCCGGCAATAAACTGACCAGCACAACATCCGGGCAACCACGTCTCTTTGAGATCCTCACTTCCATACTCAACAAGCGGCCTGACGCAGGCCAACAGGTGAGCCGCGACGGAAAAGACCAGCCCCATATCTTCACAACCACGTCCAAACGCTTCAAGCAGATGCGCAGTTGTCAACGCGTTACAATCTCTGCCCCCATAGTGAGTGGGCACACAAAGGCCAGTAAGTCCCTGTTCGGCACAGAACTGCCATTGCTCTCTCGTCCAGTACTCAGCGTATTTTACCGTATGGTGCTTAAAATAATTTTCTGTTAACCGCAGGCAGGTGTCGTACCCTGCTGTCTGTTCCTGGCTCCACGAAAAATCCATCGGCTATCCCTTAAAAGGAGAAGGCACAATAAATACTACATAGATTTCTGTAAGCTATTCATGCTATATTCGTCTTCCATTAGGATATTAATCTCCTTATGCCTTACATCACCTCATTTCTTATCTATTTTTTAGCATGCTATCTCTAAGAGAGAGAATACCCAAAATCTATAGAAACCAACAGGTAGATATGGGGACAATTTGCAGCGGTTTAAATTTGCCCCATAATATTCGTCTTTGCTTCACAATGCTTGATGGTGACAGGCTCAAAAACGTCGCCCATAAGGCATCAAGAGATCGCGCCTTGTGGTTGCTCAGCCTCACTTGGTCCGGGCGTCAGCGAGTCCATAGCCGTATTTTCCGCCGAACGGAAACGCCCATAGACGAATTCAAACAGTGGCGAAGCCACCAGGGTCGTCAAGATAGCCATCAACACCAGCATCGTAAACAGTACCGACGTGATAATACCGCGCTCCAGGCAAATATTGAGCAAAATGAGTTCCATCAGGCCGCGAGCATTCATCAAAGAGCCGATAGCCATCGCCTCGCGATTGGGCACTTTGACCAATCGTGCCGCGATCCAGCAGGCTATCCCTTTCCCACCAAAAGAAGCCAGGAAGATCAGCAGCGCAATAAACCAGAGCAGTGGCTTGTTAACCAGACCCAGGCGCGTATTTAAGCCCGAATAGACAAAGAAGAGCGGGAGGAGAAAATTCGTGGTGAGAGGTTCGAGTATCCTGCGCAGGTGATACGCGAAAGCGCCACGCGGCATCGCGACTCCGAGCAAAAAAGCGCCGAAAATAGCATAAATACCAATGGTATCGGTAATCCAGGCACCCAGCATTAAGAGAATCAGTACAAAGGTCAGCATAGTTCCACTTAAACCATGATTGCGCTCAACAGTATCACCCAGGGGCTTCAGCAGTGGCTTAACGACAAATAGCACAAGCAATGCATAGGCTAATCCACCCACAATGGCCACAATAGCAATGAGACTATTGTTACTGAATACCGCCAGCAAGATAGCCAATACCGACCAGGCTGCCACATCATCGATAGAGCCAGCGGCTAAGGCCAGCGTGCCCATTGGCGTGCCCGCTAAACGACGTTCAACGATGATGCGCGCCAGCATCGGAAAAGCAGTAATAGAAATAGCTGCACCCATAAAAAGCATGGCCTGCCAGGACAAGATTCTGGGACTGAATAAACCCGGCTGATGAATAAGATAGAGGATCAGCAATGAACCCAGCACAAACGGCATCAGTATCCCCGCAGCAGAGACGGAGGCCGCGCTCGCCAGGCGTTTGCGAATCAAACTCGTGTCAAATTCAACACCGACCAGAAACATATAGAGCACTAATCCAACCTGGCTGACGCTATAGATGATGCTCTGCATAACATGGGGAAAGAGTATGCCTTGCCATTTCGGGAACAGTAAGCCAAACAATGATGGCCCCATGAGCACACCAGCTATCATCTCCGCTACTACTTGTGGCTGCCCGATGCGCCTGGCAAGCAGACCCACAATACGGCATACGCTCAGAATGACTGCCATCTCTAAAAAAAATAAGGCCGCAATTTGAGAGCTAGTCATGGCATCCTCCTCAATTCTTCCTGTCGTGTAGATGTCCTCACACATAATCAAAGAGAGGCGTATAACAGGTGAAATGAAACGCTCCTTACGTTTCAGCATTCTGGAATACAATAATACTGTAAGCAATACCGCTTGCTTTCTGCAAGAGTAGTAGAGGGACAATTTATATAATCACCATCAGCCCGGCACAATACAAGTGAGCAACCCCACCCGCAATACTGACCGCTAAGCAAAAAAAGATTCTCTTAAATAAGTAATATGCTGAGAATTGTCCCTCTTTCACCCTTGAATCTAGCTTCTCTGAGCGCTAGGCTAAAAACGCCTACCGACCAGCATTAGCACCTTGCCTCCCAGGATTCTCACGGTTCTTCACTGCGCGATGGCAAACAACGGTATAGGCACATAGCACATATAAAGGATAAATCAGGACGGTGTTCTTCCACGGACAGGAAACTGCATAGCTCTGACCTACAGCATAATTGCACATCCTGTCTCAAACATGCTCTATTTATTTTGAATTAGGAGTGAAATTGCATGAAAGCATCCCTGTATTTCTCTCGTTTCTGTATCGTCTGCACCATGGCACTCCTCGTATTCGGCTTCCTGGTGCCCACCAGTGCGCACGCAACAGATACAACAAAGCTCACCAAACGCTGTTATACTGTCACGGTGCCCGTGGCACTTGACGCTGATGATCCCGCTGAGTATAGCATTTACGGCCAGCTCTGCAACCCGGCCAGCGGTCCGGCTCACACCGTAGAAATCCTCATTCATGGTTCAACCTATGATCATACCTACTGGGACTGGCCCTATGAGAATACCACGCTCTATTCGGCGGTCGACGCCTTCACTGCTGCCGGCTATAGCACATTTAACTATGACACTATCGGTATGGGGCAAAGTTCGCAACTGCCTAGCAGTGATGTGACGACACCTGCCAACGCTTATATCTTGCATGAGTTGGTGCAGGATCTGAGGACAGGTACGATTGAAGGGGCCTCTTTTGCGCATGTCCTGCTTATTGGACATTCCTATGGCTCTGTTACAGCTACGGCGGAAGCCGCAACCTACGATGATGTAGATGGCCTCGTGCTTACCGGCTGGCTGCACACGATTAATCCCAATTTTCTGAGCTTGTTCGATTTAATTCCAGCCAACCTGGACCCCAGTGGACGTTTTGCCAATCTGGATGATGGCTACTTAACAACGGGAACCAGCGCAGTGGGTGATGACAGTGTGCGCGCAAACGCTTTCTACGATGCTGCGACAAGTGATCCAAACGTAATTGCATCTGATGAGAGCCACAAAGAGACGCTCACGGTGCCAGAACTCAGCACGATTGGTGAGTTTCTGACTGGGGAATACTCGTTGCAGATCACGGTGCCTGTTTTCCTCGTCGTAGGAGGCGACGACCAGTTTTTCTGTACCGACGCTGTTGACTGTTCGAGCAATGCCAGGGTGGTCGCAGAGGAGAGTTCCTACTACTCCGCGCAAGCACACCTACAGGCGCAGGTGATTCCTGATACGGGGCATTCGCTCAATCTTCACTATACTGCTCCGCTGACATACGCGGCGATCAGTCGCTGGGCGCTCAAGCATGCGGCTCCCTGACTGACTCCTACACAGCATTGAAGAACCGACGGACCTCTAGTTGCCGACGCAGGGATTATCTCGTTCGACAGCTAGAGGTTCCTGTAGGCATCAGGCAGTCACTGGCTCCTCCAATTTGGGGAACAGTGGTGCTGGCTTCGGCAGCGTGGCGCCAGCCGGCACCGGCTGTGGTGCCCAACCAGCTTTACTGACGTCACCCGCGAAACCCAGATACGCATGCAACTGCTGCGATGAGAAGGGCAGGTAAGGACAGAGCATCAAATGCAGTCCGCTGATGACTTGCAACATCACGTAAATGGTTGTACCAGCGGCCTCGCGGTCAACCTTGATCTGCTTCCAGGGCGCTTGCTCATCCAGATAACGATTGGCAGCACGCGCCACGTTCATGGCCACGTTCAAGCCCTCTTTAATATGGCAGAGAGCAATATTGTGTCCAACCAGCCCGAAGCCACGCTCTACCTCCGCTAAGATCTCGCGATCAGCCGCGCGCAACGCCTGTGGTACCGGTACCACGCCAGCAAACTTGCTCTGTAGGAAGGTCAGGGTACGATGGACCGCATTGCCATAGGTGGCAACAAGTTCGTCATTGTTGCGACGAATCATCTCATCATAGGTGAAATCTGTATCACGACCCTCCGGGGAGGTGGCTGAGAGATAATAGCGCAACGTATCGGCCCCGTAGTTTTCCAGCACATCGCTCGTCCAGATAACGTTGCCGCGACTGGCCGAGGCCTTGACCCCGCTCATGGTCATAAATTCATTGGCGGGCACATCGTAAGGCAGATTGCGATTACCATAGCCGAGCAACATGGCAGGCCAGATAATGGCGTGGAAAGGAATGTTATCTTTGCCAATGAAGTAGTACGCTTTCACGGGCGGGTCCGTCTGCTCAGGCACCCACCAGGTTTTCCAGGCTTCCGGCGTACCCTGTCGCTCGGCCCACTCAACCGAGGCCGAGAAGTAGCCAATCACGGCATCAAACCAGACGTAGATGCGCTTATCTGCGTATCCTTCCAGTGGAATGGGCACCCCCCAATCCAGATCACGCGTAATGGCCCTGGCGCGCAGTCCCTCTTTGAGCCAGTTCATGGCAAAACCGAGCGTATTAGGTCGCCAGTGATCCTTCTCCGTTGACAACCATTGCTGCAATGGCTCCTGTAGTTTGGGCAGATCCAGGAAAAAGTGATCGGTCATGCGCATCTCTAGCTTGCTCGTTTTGCTGCCACACAGGCGACACCTGGCGTCGATCAGATCGATAGGATCTAGCGTGTGACCGCAATTGTCACATTGATCACCGCGCGCCCCTGTATAGCCACAATGGGGACAGGTGCCTTCAATATAGCGGTCAGGCAGGAAACGGCGATCAGTGGGACAATAGGGAGACTGCATGGTGTCTTTGTAAATGTAGCCCTTATCATAGAGCGTCAGGAAGAAATCCTGCGTGATACGATAGTGGTTCGCAGTACCGGTCTCCGTATACAGGTCCCAGGACATGCCAAGCTTGTCCCAGACATCACAGATCTGGGTGTGATAGCGCGCCACAAACTCGCGTGGGGTAATGCCCTCACGCTCAGCATCCACAAGGATGGGCGTACCATGCTCATCACTACCGGAAACCATCAGGACGTGATTGCCAGCCATACGGTGATAGCGCGCAAAGGTATCCGCTGGCAGGTACGCACCAACAATCTGTCCGACGTGCGTCGAGCTTTTCGCATACGGCCAGGCGACACAAACAAGAATATGTTCATTCATCAGGTAATTTGTCTCCCTTATAGGCTGCAAGGATTACGTGTTGTGCGGGAGGTCTATAAGTATGGTTCACTCTCCCTACCGTGCTTGCCAAAGACAAAGCACAATAGGAGGCGAACTACGAAGTATCGTTCCTCAGTCTTGCAAGAAAGCACACACTCTAGCGTTTTACGCGCGAACAAAGCAGAGAAACCAGTCACTGGCGCAACGAGACAGCCAGCGCAACGCTGCCTCGCCTCAATGCAGAAGGGGAGTCTGCGAGCGACGTCTGAATTTGCGGGACCACCATACGCTAGATTTTCGAACCTATTGTGACATCTCCCCACGGCTAAAGGCCGGGGGCTTCCCATCCTCACGAATGGGCATTCCTGTTTCACGGGAGAGAGCCGTTGCATCGACAGCCGGTCTTACCTCGCCTCCACAGGCATTCGCTTTCCCTGAGTCCCAGGGTAGCTTCTCAATCTGGTGGAGTAGGAACGTGGTTTTTGTTCCCATTCATCGACGTGCATGGTTTTCGCACGTCGGCAAGAGAAAGAGAGGAGACATGGTCAAACACGCAAGTGCTTTTACCCAAGCGAACGATTTAGCTTGGAACCCACAAACACTCTTCCGTTGTCAATGTGCTACACGCGCAGTATAGCAAAACAACATTTAGATGTCTATACGCATTTGGGGGTATTTTTCACCGCCCCCCATCGTGCCGCCAAAAGGAACGCCCTTGTCTCCCCATGTCTGAAGGACAGAGGTTTTACGGGCCGCTCAGATAACAATACATGCAGCCCAGTACAAGGATTTCGTACGCAGGTCATGCTTGCACTGAGACTTCACATGCCAATGTAACGCGCGTAAACGGAGCGGGCAACCTGTTCATCATCCGTGCCCTTGATGATAGCACGCGCATCAGGGAAGACGGTCACATCATACCCATCCACGTTACAACGCAGCAGAAATTCATTGTAGCTGACGGTGCCTACAATGCTCAGCCGTTCCGCGAGTAGCGGAAAATTCAAGCGGTGCTGCTTATTCCCGTCACGCAGTCCCCGCACCTGTACGGCATTACGTCCGCACAGGCTGGAGGCAGAACTGCCAGTAAGCGACTCAAGAAACTCGTAATTGTGCTGCACACACGCGGGACATTCAGGATGCTGTGGCAGATCTATGCGCTCAAATGTGTTTTCCCATAGGTCCAGCCAGACCATGGCATGATTGATCCTATCGCTCTTCAAGAGGATTTTCAGCGCTTCGGTCGAGGCGATCCCCGTAATTGCGCCAACCACGCCGTTTAATATGCCCGCCGTATCGCAGGTGGCTACGGTGCCGGGCAGGGGCATATCAGGAAATATACAGCGCAGGCACGGCGTCTCACCAGGGATAATATTCATCGTCGTACCATACGATGCGATCACCCCACTGTAAATCCAGGGGCGTTGGTGCTTCACACACACGTCGTTGATGAGGTAGCGCGTCTCGAAATTATCCGTGGCATCCAGTATCAAGTCACTCTCACGCACCAGCGACTCGATGCCATCGGCGTTGATATCTTCCACCAGCGCTTCTACCTGCACCTCGCTATTCACGCGCCTGAGCTTCTCGGCTGCAGCTATCGCTTTCGGGATATGACGGGTCACATCCTCTTCATCAAAGAGGATCTGTCGCTGCAAGTTGTTCAATTCAACATAGTCGCGGTCGGCTATCGTGAGATGACCAATCCCTGCACGACAGAGATTATTCGCGAGCACAGTCCCTAATGCGCCACAACCGATGATCGTGACTGTAGCAGCACGTAGACGCTCTTGCCCTTCCTTACCAATCGGTCCAAACAATGTTTGTCGTGCATAGCGGTCGAGCATCGTTTTCTCCTTCTTTCGCTTACCAATGTGTCCTTGCCTCTATTTTAACATATGTCTCCAGCCTCCATATTCCTGGACCAGAAATCACTCTACTACAGCCGTCTGACGCACAATTATTGCAGCCACATGCTCAGCAAATGACTCCTCGTAATAGCTACTTATGCGCGTCCAGTTCTTGCCAATGTTCTGCCTTTGCACATAATATTCGAGATCGCGCGTCCAGGAGGCATAGGTATCTTTATCTATTAACTTTTTACTCCACTGGTGGTAAATGTTCTCGTGCAGCACTAACCACCAGTTCACTAAGTTAAAGTAACGCTCCCTGTCAATTTCATCCAGAGCGTCGAAGTTCTGAGCTCCTTGCAACCATAACCCTGCCAGCTCACGATCCTGAGCCAGTCGTAGATTGAAAGGAGTCGATAGTTCTACCAGTTTCTGGGTATTGGCCGTTCTCACTTGCCTGGTGTTCTCGCGTAACTGGTACCAGACCAGGAAGATCGAGACAATGAACAGAAATCCTTGCACAATAATGGCAATACTTGCCAGATCACTTAACATGCTACCTGCTCCTGCTATAAAGAATGGGTCCAGCTATGTGGCTCTCCCGCACTTTGTGGTGCAATTCTCGCACGGTGGGGAAGAAGTGCTCATAGTAATAACGATGAAAGGACGTGAATAGACAATCTTTAGCAGATTGACACCACAATGGCTCTGCATCGGAACCGGGGATATACAGCAGGCGTAGGCAGGAAAATGTTGTCACAAGATCTTACATGCCTCATATGCGACTGGTCTATCATACTCGCTGTGTTTTTTACGCTAATTGTATTTATCTAAGACGATCTAGACACAGCATATCCACAGGTGTAAAATATCTTCAGCAGCTTTTCAAATATACTTACACTGCTGTCTCTCATTGTTTAAGTAGAAAGACAATGTTTATTATGCTTGGCCCTTTCGATCCAATAGCGATATCTGCTGGTTTGCTTACAAATCTAGCTTACGATATCATCAAAAATAAGTCACAATCTTCTAACAATACGCTTGTAGGGCGCATGTTGCAGTGGATAGGCTTCAAAGAGGCAAGTTTTGACGAACGTTTACAGGACACATTAACAAAGACACTGAGCCTTTATCTCAAAATGTACCCACAAAATGATCTCAGAATCATTGTGGATTTTTTCCGTGATGCCAGGGTCAGCAAACAAATAGGTGACTATATCCTGGATCGACAACCTATTGATGAGCAACAACTTCAACAACTCTTCGAGCAACACCAACAAAACGGTTACGCAGTAAGTAAAGCATTGATGCAGAGAAAGGGACTTACAGCTAAAAGCATTGTCGATGAATTCTTGCAATGCTATCGCCAGATCCTAAGCCAGCAGCTAAGTATTCCAGAGATGAGTATCCTACTAGATGTACTGAATCAAAATGCTTCAATTATCCAACAGATGCAAAATAGTGAAGAGCAATTAAAACAGCATATTGATGCACTGCAACAAACCCAGCTATCTCCAGCAGCTCTCCAGATGGCTTATCAAACGGGACAACAACAACTTGTAACTTCCACAGTGAACCTGATACAAGCAAGGCAAACTACAAATACACAAATGCAGCTTATTCCCAGGCTATTTACTGATGGGTTTTGTAAGGGACGTCCCCTCCATCCTAGCAATGATCGCTATTTCGTCTCTCACGGCTTCGATCCCAACAAATTGACGGATTGGCGACAGGTCATAGCGAGTACGTTGTCACATGCCAATAATAGTACTCAACCACTACAGCCATACTTTTCTGGTGACACGCTTCTGGGAGGATTTCGCCTATGCAGCATTTGTGAGCGGCTCTACTCCACGGCATTCAGCCTCTTCCTCCTACCGACCTCACAAGACCGTAACGTTTATCTGGAATTAGGCATTGCGATAGGCTTGGGTAAGCCATTCCTTCTCATCCGCGAACGCGATGCTACAATCCCACCAGTACTTACTTCATTAACTTTTTATACGCATGGCGGCTCATTCCGTACCATGAGACGGGAACTAGCCGGACAAGTTGAGGAATATGACTTCGGAGCTGTACAATTCACAAAAGATGATACGGCTCTCCAGGTCCTTCCCAGATATCTGATAGCAGCAGGCGAAACAATCGAGGATGAAGACTTTGAGTACAGTATTACGAACGCGATCAATAAAGCCTATACCCAACAATCACTTGTAGTATGCTCGTTGTCTGACTATCTTGAAAAAATGCAAGGGATGGATTTACGGCAGCTTGTAGAACTGATCCAAACCTGCCGCTTTGCTCTCTATCAGGTAGATGAACAATGCTCGCCAACGACCTTTTTAGCGTTAGGCATCAGTATTGGCCTCAATCGGCCTTTCTTAATGCTTGGCAAAGCAGGTAATACAATACCACAGGATTTACGCGGCCTGGGCATTTATCAATTTGCGAACTTTACACAATTGGAGGATGAGGTCGTTACATGGCACCATACCTTTCTCGATACCTACATCCGTTAGGCAAGTATTCTTATTCCATGAGTTGAAAGATAGAGGCACGTAAGACATGGGCGAGGGAACAATAACCGGCAGTCTACAACCAGATCCACAGGCATATCAACAATGCTTCATAGCTCACTCACATCGCGCACCCTGGCGTCAAACCATTGTTAGGGTCTGTGATCAAGTGCTGCCACGCTTCGGCCTGCAGCCGTGGTACGCGAACAGGCATTTCGATGCCACCACCTCTTTGCGAGAAAAAATAGTGGAGATGATCGCTACGACCCGTTATGGTATCTATGATCTCTCCTATTGGCGACAAGCGGGTAAAACTGGTTGGGAGATGCCCAGCAATGTGTTGATTGAGCTAGGTATGGCGATTGCGCTCAATCGTCCGATACTACTCCTACGCCATGCTGAAAACCGTGCGTGTGGACTTCCCCTTCCGGCATGCTTGCAAGGCATCGCTGAACAAATACACGAGTTTACGGGTGGCGAGAGAACGCTAAGAGATGCATTTGAAGCACAACTGCCACAGTGGACACAACATCCGCCAGAACAGGATTGGCTCAATCGTTACTGTACCTTCGGCGGCCTGGTGTGCTCATATCGTGAAGTCCATCCCCAGGCTCAGCAATGGAGTCTGGAAAAATTTCACTGCCATATCTCCGATGGTGCTGATATCGACCGGGAGGATTTTCGTGATGCTCTCGAACAAATACTGAGGCGCTTTAGCGATATACACTTCGAGTATCTTGACGCGTGCTCAATCCCAAAGGGATATCAGTATTTGCTGTGTTCGCATTGCCAGAGGGTACGCTCAAGCCCCTTTTCCGTCTATCGCATCACGCCTGATACGGCTGCTGACACCTTCATCGCGATTGGCATGAGTATTGCTTTAGAAGCTCAGTTTGGCTATAAAATTCCCAAAATTCTTATAACAACGGATATACATACTATACCATCGCTGCTCAGCGGCTACGAGGTTCTGGTAGCATCCGACTTCCTGGAAATCAAAGAACGGCTGAAGCAGCTTCTTCCACAAGTCATACAGAAGATACGTCATACGGCATGGAAACCTCGACCATTACCGTTCGAGGTATTTACACCGCCAAAAGAGAGGGCGGAAGATGAAATACCTGAAATACCAAGAGAGCTGCATATAGATGCAGAAGAGCAGTTACCAATAGAGAATGAGATCAACTTTTCTCAACAAATGCCGGAAGAATATTATATAGATGGTATAGAACGCCTCAAGCAAATTTTGCGAGATAAGAGATCATTATCTCGACTTCACATATTAGAAGAAAGACTATACGAAAACACCGAGCGACGCCAGAGCTACGGAGAGAATGAAGACACGCGCCTTGATTGGATAAAAATCATAAGCGAACTGACCCTACTATCAAACCGTGAGCTAGGCATAGACTTTATCGGTCTTTGCCAACCAGCAGACACAAAACTATTAGAAGAGAGAGATAATAATGAGGAAAATCCTTCTGTTGGATCTGTTTTACGAAACATACTAAAAAATGATCCGGCGGAAATAACGCGAGTTGCTAGAGAGCTAGGCGTCAACGAGAGATCTATCCGACGTTGGATGAATGGCGAATCGAGGCCACGAGCGAACATTTTAAGAATGTTACCAGATGTACTGCCAAAACACCGCATCGCTCTCACTGATATCATCAATCGGACCTTCCCTGATGCACTGTATGAAAGACCTATTAACATTTTTATTTCTTATGCTCATGAAGACCGACAGTGGCACGATAGGCTCATGGCCCACTTGAGTGTTCTAAGAAGACAAGGGCTAATTACGATATGGAGCAATAGAGAAGTGCATCCTGGCTCGAATATAAAAGATGAGATTTTTCGACATTTAGAAGAAGCCGAGATTATTTTATTGCTTGTAAGTGCTGATTTATTGGCATCCGACGACTTGAGTGAAACGGAAAGAATCTTAGAGCGGATGGAACGAGGAGAGGTTCGAGTTATCCCCATTATCTTACGCCCTACTGACTGGGAAAGCACCTCTTTTAGTCAGCTAGTAGCATTGCCAAGAAATAGAAGGCCAATTTCGTCATGGAGTAATCAAGACGAAGCTTTTTTGAACATAATAACAGAGATCAGTGATGTGATCGATAATATGCGAAAAAGATAATTAGGAAGTTCATATGTACAAAGCATTCTCATTTAACCGCGAATTTGATTTTGTCCGTCTGGATGGGCTGCGCCGTGCGACAGGGCGACCACCACATGAATGGGACGTCTATGTAATCAAAGAGCTACTCGATAATGCCCTGGACGCTGACGAGGCACTCTGGTTACGCAATCACACGCAGTACCCACTCATCCATGTGAATATCGAGTACACTCCCAATCCAGAAATGCAAGCGCAACACTTGTTTGTAGAAATTAGCAACCGCGCACAATTTCCTGTCGGACAGATACAAGATATTTTTCATACCAAATGGTACACTTCACGCAAAGCCTTTATCAAAGGACTGACACGTGGTGCATTAGGAAATGCACTAAAAACGCTGTTAGGTATCCCTTATGCTTTACATAATCGCGTCGCTGGGGATTGGAAACCATTACTCAATCCAATGTCCATTCGCTGTGGAACAACAGAATATCTTCCACGCTATCAGATAGATGCATTGGCGCAGCAAGTACACATTGCGTGTGAACCGCATAACATAAGTAGAGAAGTCCATGGAACTGTTATTAGCCTGGGCATAGATAATTTTCAACAAGAGCAGTCCCGCACAATAGAAGATATTATAGAAATTGCACAGCAATATCATCTATGCAATCCCCATGCCTCTTTTTCCTGGAATGTGACAATGGGAGAACAGGCATGGGCAAAAAAGTATCTACACACTACACAATGGGTCAACAAGTTTCATAGCGTTGCGCCTATTCATTGGTACTCGCTGACGGCATTTCAAGATGTACTTGGTGCCCTTTATCGTATTGATGGCACAGAGGATGCATGCAAAGAGATAGCGCTAGAAGACGTTTATCGCCATTTCATCCCATTTGATAAAATAGACGAAATAAAAAGCTTCTATACAGTTGAAAAAACGAGCATTGTATCTACAGATATTGAAGGACCTGTCGCTAGCCGCCTGTATCGTCATCTGCTAAAGAGCAGCCCTCGCTTTGACCTTGGGCAACTCGGCTATATCGGATTGGAACATATACAGCGAACATTCGAGAGTCTGTTAGAGCTTGATAGTAAGCTCTGCTATCAACGTAGCATTAGCAATGACCCTGATATTCCATTTGTGATGGAGGCAGCCGTTGCCCGTACAAAAACCGGTAAGAGACAAATCTGGGCGGCCATGAATTTTTCGCCAACCTACGACGATCCCTTCCGTAACCGGCACCTTACGACCTCCATACTCCCTGAAGCGCCAATTATAGGGCTACGAGGCTTTCTCGATGCTTACAACACTTTTGAAGATAGTTCTGTCATACTCTTCTTGCATCTAATCTGTCCTAACATTGAGCACCAGGAGTTTAGCAAAACAGAGATCGATCATCTGCCATTCAAAGATGATCTCGGGAAGCTATTAGACGAGATATTGACCGAATTACGTCAGCAACAAGAGGCCGAAGAACTCCAATTAGAAGCGACCATCAATCAGGTCGTAGCTACCATTCTCAGTGAAATGCAGACAAGTGAGCGATTCACTCTGAGTCAGCTCCTGGAGCAGGTTCGCATACGCTTATATCAGCATCAACAGTATACCTTGTGGCTCGATGGTATCGATGTCCCTGGTCGCCTACAAAGTTACGTTGTCAACTACCTCAGTAATAATGCCCTGCTCGCTCAATCTATCGCACAGCCTGCAAGAAGCACCCTCGCTATACCATTGCATCCAGATCATCACTTTCATCTTGCAGCCGAGCATGTATCACAAGAAGTACTCACTAAGCACTATGTCAATAAAATTTTATATATTCAAGAAAAAGAGCTAGAAGCAGTTGCACTTGAAAATAACTGGTTATGCCTGTTAGATATGGCACTCTTACAGAATCCACAAAATACCGAAAATCTTCAAGACGTGATGAAACAATGTGTGTTAAAATGCAATATGCCTATTATGATCTGGCATAATGCCGACGAGAAAGGAAATCATCTCGTAACGCAGATACAAACCTGGTTCAAAGAAGAACACCTAAACGAGAAGCAAATTATTGATCTGGGGCTATTCATAAACGCACAGCAAAGTTCCTCTCTCATGGCGATGATGCCTGGTGAACAACTTGTCTGGCTACGTCAACGCTTTAGGGAACTAGCTATCCCCGAGAAAGCGTTCCCACATGATCAAGAAATTCGTCAGGATCTCAGCAAGCGTCTGGAGCAATTGTTTTTCAGACGCCTGCTGGAGCATCTGAGGGTCGAAATATCTGATATCTTCAGTGATCTTGACCAACAGCTCTACATAATAGCGACGATGATTAGCCAAAAATTAGATGCAGAGGTTAAAAAGCGCCTACTAGCAGAAGCATGCACAAATTCTTACGATACGGTGGCAGAAAATGTAGTGCAGGATTTTTTTCGAGAGCTGACACGCAACCATAGTACGATGATACAACAGTTTATCGAGTATGTACATATAGCACATCCCCAAAGTTAGGTACACAAATTAGCAAGAATAAGTATCTAAAAAGTAAATTAGCCATAAAAATAGTGTTATCTTACAATATGGCCTTTTGAAATACCCACCGAGAAATATACGAGAGATAACCCACATGGGTCTCTCGCTCCCCGTCAGCGTTGAGCTTCTCCAATGGCTCACTGATGACAAGCGTGCAGGTTTCTGTCCATTGTGTATGGACCAGAGTCAGAGCCGCGTGAGAGAGTTTCTATTTAGGAGTTGCCTGGAGAATCCCACGCGAGGATAGGCTGTCAATTAATGGAAAACGGCTTCCAAAGATCTCCACAAAGATGCCTCGACCTGTACGTAGATCAGCGAGACACTGACGTAATTCGCGATTCTCTGCTGCGAGTTGATCCATGAGTTGCTTTTGTTGCAAAATCGCTCGCGCTATTTGATCAAAATATTCTCTGTCCATAGCACCGGTTTTCCTTTCTCACCTCGGAAGACGGTCTCTTCGCAATTCCGCATGTATGCAGGCGTGAAGGTACATCCCTTTTAAATAGAGTTGAACTTAACCTCAATTTGGTTACGGTCAGACGAAATCTTCCTAAAATCTTGTTTTTCGGAGACGTATCTTGCTTGATCAGCTCCTCATCTACCATCAGCAGCAATAGCAACCTTCATGCGATCCAGCCCTTAGTCCAGCCCATTTTTCGCGGTTCAGCTCTTGACAATTAATATTGCTATATGTTATAAACAGTATAATGAATAGCAATATTTCAAGGCAGGCAATGAAGAGGTAACTATACAATTGGGAACGACAACTGCAAGGGTTTGTCGCTACGCGGTTCGACGCTGATGGGACCCACCTTCGCGTAGCGGCAGGGGGCAAGCCCTGCCGTTATCCAGCCGACCTGAAGAGTTACCTTCTCTCAAGCAAAGTATGGAGGCAACCATGACTCAACATGCATCTTGGAGTCCGTATGGAGGGAGCAATGCCATTATATTGGCGGTAGGACTGCTTGTCATCACGAGCGTTTGTATTTACCTGGCAATACGATTACATCATCCAATCGAAGTCAAAAGACCTGGCAAGTTCATTGGCGTTTTTATCGTCGTGATCTGGTTGTTATCCGTGACAACCTTCCTGGTTGCAATCACCGCCTATGCGTATGCGCTGTATCAGCAAGTGAGCAATTTCACCCAACCGGCGGACCCCATAACGCCCATTACAGAAACCTCGATGTTGGTTGCCTTTATCGTTATAGCGTACCTGGCAAGACGGAGCGGGTTCTGGGTCGCCTTTGGGAGTGCCATTGTTGGTACAATAGCTGCGCCGATGATTTTCGAACTCCCATTCGATCTCATCGTTATGTGGCGAACGTATCCTCCCACGCCTGCGGTACTGTTTACCTTGCTCTTCTTTTTACCGCTCTTTCTCGTAGAGATCTCCAGTTTTGCGATGCTCATGTTATCACCTGTAATGAAACTATCGAGATATACCCTGTTCCTTTTGGCAGGCATGTTTTTGCTCTTCGCGGTCTGGGCATTGTTTGGCTTTGCGTATCCGGCAGCTCCCATGCCAATTGCGCTTAACGGGATATCAAAAATTGTGGCGTTTGCCACTGCTGTCTCGCTCTTCTTTCCGCAGAAAAAAGCAGACGCTCACATTGATACTGATGAGATACATCCCGTTGCGCATCTCGGAGGGAGACCTGTTTAACGCTGGAATTTCCCTGCGACACAGCTTATCGCCCTCCCTGCCAATTTCAAGCGTTTGCGTTGACCGAAAAAACACACTATAATAAGGCGACATCGAGAGGACGTTCTTTCGAAACAGACAGAGGGAGAGCATTTGGCAAGAAGCCTGTCTTTTCGGAGAGTTATGAAGGCGAATGACCAGCAACAAAACCATGTTCAGCGTTTGCGAAAGAAGCGAGATGAGGCACAAGGTCGCTTAACTGACCCCTCTCACAGCTGGTGGCGTTCCCCTTTTTGGGCTATCCTCTGGCAGTTGTTTTTGCCGCGCTTGCATTTCTGTTCCCTTTGTCGGAGAAGTGGTTCGGGCTTCAGGATTATTTCATCGAGCCACCCTTTGTCATCACGACTTTCCTGGTGGGGTGGTTCTGGGGTATCGGTCCAGCACTTCTCACGCTGATAATCGAGGTCCTCTCCCTCGATTACTGGATTGTTCCCTCACTCGGAGTCATCGATTTTTTTCGCTGGCCCGCGATTGCCTCGTTCACACCATTTATCTTCATCCAGCTTCTCACCCTGAAGTTGATTCTTGTCCAGAAAAAGTATCGACAACAACTGATCATGCGCCATGCCCAGTTGGAGGAGGCAAATCAGGTCAAGGATCTGTTTCTCTCGCGTGCATCCCATGAATTAAAAACACCTCTTACCACGATACAAGGCAATATACAGCTTGTCTTACGCCGCCTTTCCCGGCAGCAACCATTGCCTGCCGAGTTCTCCTTTCTCGCTCCCAAGTTAGCAATAGTCGATGCACAAACCCATCGCTCGCAGGAGTTAATCGATGATTTACTGAATCTCAGCAGTTTGCGCACCGGGAAAATACCTTTACGGATAACATCCTGTGATTTCTGCAGCCTCTGCCGTAATGTGGTTGAAAACCAAAGATCCCTGGTAGATCAGGCGATTACCTTGAAATTGCCTGCTGATGGGGTGGTGCTTCAGGTTGATGAAGGGCGCATGTATCAAGTTGTTACCAACCTGGTTGTCAATGCCACAAAGTATTCGCCAGCTCACTCAAGCGTCTCTGTGGAGGTCAACCAGAGGGAAACAGGGGTGATCCTCATGGTACACAATGATGGCCCGGTGATTCCCAAAGATCAGCAGGACAAGATTTTTGAGCCATTCTACCGTATTCCCGGAGCGCAAATGGGGACCACTCAAGGGTGGGGACTGGGCCTTGCCATTAGCAAAGAAATCGTTGAGCAGCATGGAGGGCGCATCTGGGTAGAATCTGAGGAAGGGATGGGGACCACATTTATGGTCGAACAATCTTGCTGCAGCGCAACTTAAAGGAGACCCTCTTTCTACCTGGAGGCTTGGAGAACGTTTTTACTCTGAGAGTCCCATCATCTTCGAGTTTTTTGGGTCCCATTGCCACACGCTGTTCCGCCTTTGATCGCAGACTATGGCATACTGCTTCCTCGCCTGTTTGAGGTGCTCTCTTTAGATTAGAGAGCGTGGAAGAAGAGCTACATTTCTTCTTTGTGTGTGTCATGGATCTAGCCAAGATCTTTATGGTAAATGCCCTCCCAAGTGAGCGGATTTTGCCCTCCAATGTAAGCATTTGCCCTCCGACATGAGCACTGGGACAAAGGTTCCTGGAGAAACCGCTCCCCGTCTGGTATACTCTTCTTGAAGTTGGAAATCTGCTTCATTTCCTACTCGTGCAGGAGGGATACCAATGGTCACACCGGCTGTCGATGGCATTGATCTTTTTAAAATTGCAGGCCGCTCCATTTCTGGGTGGATTCCGAGCCTCAAAACGGGTATCACCGTCCGGCAGCCCTTCTGTAGCCAGTTGGAAGAACGCCTCCTCATGTGGCTTGAATACCATCCTCAGGTGGGAAGCTACGCTCGCGGCGATATCGGCCCCGCATTCGCGAGTGCGTACCGATTACCCCTTCCACAACATGCCCCATTTGCGATTGGCTACGCGTTTGAGAGCAAGCCTCATCAGTATTTACCCGATGTGGTAGGCACGTTGACCAACGGGCAACCGTTCATCGCCGAGGCGGGCATGGAGGATGACAAACGAGGGGATCGCAACTTGGCAAAAGCAGAAGCCGCACGAAGGCTCGCGCAGCTCCAACAAGGCAGCTTCTGGATTGGAACGGAGCGCACCCTGACCAAGCGTCGCCACTACAATCTGGTCTACTTACATGCTAGGCGCAAAAACTTTCCTGCCTTTGCTGAAATTGCTGAAGCTCTTGCGAGCGTGTGGCCCTTTGGAGAAATGGCCGAGATCGCAGAGGTGGCAAGCAGACTCTTCCATCAGTTTCCTGCCTTGCTTGTGGAAGCTACGATCTGGAAAGTCGTGGCAGATGCAGCAGCGCAGGGACACCTGCTGGTCGATCTTGAACAGTTTACCCTCTCGAATCATCTCCCCCTGGCCCTGCTTCCTCCTGGTGCGAGAGCACTTGTGCCCACATCGCTTCCCGACTCACTTGAACCTCTCCAATTAGAGGAAAAGGTGTCTGGAAGTTGGCGTGATCTGAGCAAGAGCGTTCCTGGTTCAACCTTTGATGCCTCAACGCTCTCAGAACGCCAACGAGAGCAATTCCACCGCAATTTGCGAGCAGTGGAACAGGTGTTGGCGGGAGCTACCCAGGGCAGCATTGCAGAAAAAGAGGGCATCACTCGTTCAACACTGGGGAGGCTGGTAAAACGAACAAGACAACCTGGTCAAATTGCCTGTGTGCCTCATGGAAGTTACCGTGGTGTGACACAGCTTCACCCGGCTTTCGCGGAGTGCATTCGTCGGCTGTTTCTCCTTCCGACACGGCTGTCCATGACGGCGATTCGGGAACATACCGAGATGCAACAGATAGCGGCACATTTGTCGAAGACCATGGGAACCATCGTGAAACTCCCATCTTACAAACAGGTCCGTACAGCCGTGCAGCACTTGAAACTGGAGCCAGAACTGGTAGCGATGCGTGAGGGAGCAAAATCCGCTCCACGTTCCCGCGAGTCAGCCGAGTCCTTTGTCCTTTCCATTCCGGCACCGGCTTTGCTTACTCAGGTCGATGAGCACACGATGGACCTGTATGTCGTCACTCCAGATGGGATAACGGTTGCCAGCCGTGTCCATGCGGCGGTACTCATCTGTGTCAAAACAGCGGCCATCCTCGGGGCAGTGCTGGCTTTGGGGCCACTCAAGGAAGAGGACTATATGCGCTTGGTCAAACAAAGCCTGGAAAGGAAAGATCGTTTGGTCGGCATCAATGGATGTGAGCATTCCTGGAACTGTTTTGGAAAGCCAGCAATCATCTTCCATGACCGTGGGAAGATTTTCACATCCGAGCGTGCCCGGTCTGTTCTGGTTGATCGTCTTGGCATCATTACTGAGCAAGCGCCCCCCTATGCACCATCAGCAAAGGGAACGGTGGAGTCGCTTTTTCGAGCGCTGTTTCTATCAAGCTATTGTTGACGATTATCAACAAGATTGGGATTCTCTGCGAAGGCAACGACGCTCTATGCTGTGGGAACAGGCAGTGGCGCAGGTATAATCCCGGAGGAAAGAGGAGTTGCAACCTCCCACATCGGGCAACTGCACGTTTTCTGGGATTGTTCCCATTGCCCTCCAGCGTTTTGAGCAGAGTGGTGTCTCGGCTGTGAAGTGTCCTGGTTGTGGGAGAGTGTGGACCCTTTCTCCGAGTGGCGGAGTGCTGCGCTTCAAATCGCACCCGAAACGGAAAACAAACACGCCCAATACGGGGCGGCGATGGGTCAGGGGAAAAGGCGAAACGGACTGGGATGTACTTGAAGGGTAAAGAACCACCATCAAGATCTGACTAGTCTCACGCCCAATCCTCTGCGTTTCTCACATCTGATTGAGGTAAGAAGCGCCAGTGTGATTTGAACTCAATCTCGGTTCAAAGCAGATACCATATGGTTCAAAATCTGCATTTTTATCCATAGATAGAGTAAACAAGTGTGCGTTGTGCGCGCCTCATGAGAGCAAATCATTTTGATTGAGATGAAAAGGAGTGAAGAGTACACCATGAGTGTACTCGAATTGTTTTGTGCTGTCGATGATTTTTGGTTGCAATTTGCTCCTCAATGGAAAGTTGTGCAGCTTGCCACAGGGAAGCAACGCGAGAGAGCAGGACACCTGTGCCCAAGCGAAATGATGACCATTCTGATCCATTTTCATCTTCAAACAGACGCGGCCAGTCGGGATTGTAAGCAACTATTTCAATTACTTCGCTCATTTCAAAATCCCTTTTCAGTGCAACAATGCTTAGCCGTCACTTACGATGCTCTTCTACTGAGGACGCGAACGAGCGCACATAGCTGAATGCCGTGCGCAGCGCAATCTGTAATGGTTGCGTCGTCTTGCAGGTCTTCGCTAAAAGCAATCCTCCCTGCAAACTGGTCATCACCGCGACCGCGAGTTCTGCCGGATCGGCATCCTTCCGCAGTTCGCCACGCGTCTGCATCGCGGTCAATCCCTCGATCAGGTATCCTTCCCATTGATCGAATGACGAGACCAGGGCCACACGACTTGCCTCGTCGTGATCGGCTAGTTCACTCGCCAGTGAGCCGACTGGACACCCCCCGATACATTGCCGTTTTTCTGTTGAGGCAACCAGCAAGGCCCCCCAGCGTTCGAGATTCTCCCAACTGTCGAGATGATCGAGCAAGGGCTGTTGTCCGGCCAGAGCCATGCTCGTCTGCCGTTCAATGATCGCCAGCACGAGGTCCTCTTTATTGGCAAAGTAATGGTACAACTGGCTTTTACTGACAGCCGTCGCCGCGCGAATGTCGTCCAGGCTGGTGCCCTGAACACCCTTCTCATAGACCAGCCGCGCGGCCTGCGTGAGAATACGCTCACGACTCCTATACCCTCGTGGGGTAAGGAACTCCCTCGGCATTGTTGATCCTCCTTCCTCTCATGTGCTCCCATTTCGTCGTCACAAGGTACGAAAAGAGAGTAGTTCTTGCCTCTGAGTATACCATACGCTGGACTTTCTAGTCCACCTCTGTTATAATGGACTACATGGTTCAACTTTTTGAACTACATAGTCCATTTTCAAGTATTTGAGAAAGAGGCAATTTCTATGCGTTTACAGGGAAAAACAGCGCTCGTGACCGGATCTACCTCGGGCATCGGTCAGGCCATTGCGGAAGCCTTCGCACGCGAGGGCGCGAACATCGTCGTTTCTGGACGTGACGAGCAACGTGGGAAAGCGGTCGTCGAGACGATTCGCGCGACCGGTGGATCAGCGGAGTTCGTGTTCGCTGACCTGTCCTCAAAAGCGGAGGTGGATCGTTTAGCGGGCGAGGCCATCAAGGTGTTCGGCCAGATCGATATCCTCGTCAATAATGCTGGCATGGCTACATTTGGCCCCACCGCGCAGGTGGACGAGCCAACCTTCGATGCTCTGCTCAACACCAATGTGAAAGCTCCTTATTATCTTACCGCCGCTCTCGCTCCTCACATGGCCGAGCGAGGGGCCGGAAAAATCATCAACATCACGTCTATGGCCGCTCATATAGGCATGCCTGGACTGGCTCTCTTTGGAGCCACAAAGGCGGCTTTGACCCAGCTCACCAAATCCTGGGCGGCGGAGTTTGCGCACAGCGGCGTCAATGTGAATGCCATTGCCCCTGGACCAACCATCACCCCTGCCAACGAAACGGTGGGAGCGGCTGTCATGGATCAAATGACCAGTACCCTGCCCGCCGGAAGAGCGGCCTCGCCCTCGGAGATTGCTGACGCCGCTGTCTACCTCGCCAGCCCCGAATCCAATTTTGTGCATGGCATCACTCTTCACGTCGATGGGGGACGCACAGCCGTCTAATCGAGGAACAGGAAAAAAAGAAACCTTCATCCTCAACAAAACATTTTCACACCACGAAAATTGTCAATAACGTGAGTTCTGGATAAGCAGACTGTAAATGTTGGAATTCGGTGGGAGAACCACCGAATTCCAACATTTACAGTGAGATACTCAGCGGCAGCAGCAAAGGAATGTATAATGAGCGAGTTGACAGGGAAGGTAGCGATTGTCACGGGCGGTGGACGCGGAATAGGTCGTGCGACTGCGCTGGCTCTGGCGCAGGCTGGGTGCGACGTGGTTGTATTCGCACGTAGCAGCGAGGAGCTTGAGCGCGTGGTGGGCGATATTCGTGCATCAGGACGACGAGGTATCGCAGTGACTGGTGATCTTCTCGAAGCCACAAATATCACCCATGCTTATACGGAGGTCGTACGACAACTGGGTCATATTGATATTCTGATTAATAATGCAGGCGTCGTGGAACCTCTGGGGCCAATCACTGCTATTGATCCGAATATGTGGACGGCTGCCATTGAACAGAATCTTGTCGGCCCGTTTCGCTGGATTCGTGCATGTGTCCCTGCGATGCTTGAGCGAGAATGGGGCCGAATTGTCAATATTTCGGCAGGCGCAGCGGCAGGAACCGGCATGCAGTATGGCAATGCCTATGCGACCAGCAAAGCAGGGTTGGAGATGCTGACACTCAATCTTGCAGCAGAAGTGACGGGCACAGGCGTGACGGTAAACGCGGTACGTCCTGGCGCGGTGGACACGACGATGAACGCTCATGTACGCCATCAACCGCCCGAACGTGTCGGGCAACAGATCCATGAACGCTTCAAAAGTACCTACGAGCAGGGCTTGCTGCTAAACCCCGATCAACCGGCCCATCTGATTGTGAATTTGATACAAGAGGGCGCTACAGGCGAGGTTGTGAGCATTTATGATCAGCGTGGTCAACAACTCATAGGCCAGTAACGATCAGAGAGTTTGTGAGAATCGAAGATCCGCACACTATGGTCAGAGCTGGATTGCTCAACGTCTAACTCTCAGGGGAGTATCTGTCCTCTCATCGACACCATGCCCGACGTCGATGCTATCTTGAGTCATGATATCCATGTAAGATCGTGACTCCTTCTGCAAGATGGACGATGACCAACGAGGTCATTGAAGGGAGTGAATGGGCGACCTACGGTGAGCTCGATACATCTCATCAAGACGAAACGCGGGATTCCCTACTAGGCGCGAGCCTTACGGGAACAGAGTGATCGTAGTAGTCGTGTGAGTGACGCCACACCAGGGAGCCTGGGAAAGCCAGTGCGCAGGGCGAAGGATCACAGGTGGTAGGTGGAGAACAGAGCATACGACACAGAATTTTGTAATTTACAGTAGAATACAAAAGAGTTCAAAATCAGCAAGGAAAATACACATGGAACATTCGATCGCACTCGTCACCGGCACCACCTCCGGGCTCGGTTATGCGGCAGCCCGCATGCTCGCCATCGAGGGCTACCGCCAGGTCATCGTCACCGGGCGCAGCCTGGCCCGGGTTCAAGAAACGACCGCTCAACTCGCGGCTGAGACCAAGACACAGGTTTTCACGTCGCTGGAGCTGGAGCTGGACGCGCCGACCAGCGTTCAATCCGCCCTCGCCGAGCTGGTCAGGCGAGGGCGGCCAATCGATTTCCTACTGCTCAATGCAGGGATGGTCGGAGGTAAGAAGCGCGTGCTCACTGCGGCGGGCATCGAGGCGACTCAGGCCCCGCTCATCGGCCATCATCAACTGACTGTCGGATTGCTCCGCGCCAACCTGCTGAGCCCCAACGCGCGGATTGTTATCGCAGGGGCGGAACCTGCCCGAGGGGGCGTACCGCTGTTCAGCTACACCGATGTGCCAGCCTTCGCGGCCAAATACTTCCACGGTGACCAAACCGCCGCTGTTGAAGCCCTGCTGCGCAACGGGCCGAACGTGAAGTACGTGCCCAACAATGCGTATGCCGACGCGAAGCTCATTATCGCTTGGTGGGTCGCGGCGCTGGCGCGCCGGCTACCCTCCGGCATGGCCGTGTACGCTGTCTCGCCCGGTGGGGCGACCGACACCAAGGTGGTGCGAAACGCTGGCCCGGCGTTGAAGTATCTGTTTATCCCAATCGTGAACCTCATTCCCGGCATGAATCAGACGCCGGAGACCGCGGCCCGTCGGTACCTCCAGGCGTCGGAGTTCGGAACCGACGTCTCAGGGCAATTCTTCGCCTCGGCTCAAGGGAAGTTCACAGGCCCAATTGAGGCGCAGCGCCACCCACACCTCCACGATCGCGCCAACCAGGAAGCCGCGTGGCAGGCCGTCGTCAGTGTCTCCGGCGTCGACTTGTCTCTTACCCAGCATCCTTGAGCGCGGTGTCCTGAAGGAGCGCCGGTCGTATCGAAGAAGTGCAACTCCAGCCCCCCTATGCGCTTGTGACAGCAGAGGCAAGCTTGCATTGGATGGATTGGAATATTGTTATGCCGCGCTTTGCCGAACTGTTGCTAGAAGGAGCATACCTGGCTGGGATGGGAACTACGATGATCCCTAGTCCGTGGACATTGCTTGGAGAGATGCTTTCCCATTATCGGACGGATCGTTATATTGCTCAGCCACATGACGTACAGGAACAGCACCTTTTTCAAGTGGTGGGAAAACGGGCGACGGAAACGATTTCATTCGTCCAATCAGTTGATGATGTGGTTGCGTCCTACCATTCACGCGTCGGTTTCTCCCGAGAGCGTATGGGTTCTGTCCAAGCAGCAGCTTTCGATCAGGAGGCAAAGGAAACCCTCCTCAAGGCATATCCCAGCGGCATGGTTCCTTTCCAATTGCGTGGTCATGTCGTCTGGGGCTTTCCGAAAAAGAAAGAGTAGCTCCTCTTTTCTCAACCGGCAGAGATGCGGCACCGCCAGGATATCCCTCGATATCCTGGCTCTCCACATGCCTTTCTGGAAGAAAGGATGCCAATTGACAACGTATTGATGGGCGAAGCGAGATGGGGAGCGATTTCTTACGCATTCAATGGTTGAGATACTCACTCTTCGCGCTTATGACCAGCATCAAAGGGGTGTAGATCTCATCGTGATTTACACTTTTCTCTCCTGATATCCCTGATGTGAAGCGTTTTACTCAAAGTAACGCGCATGAGTGCTCATGTCGGAGGGCAAATGCTTACATTGGAGGGCAAAATCCGCTCACTTGGGAGGGCATTTACCACTTTAGTCAGCCAAAGCATGAGGTCATGGTCGACTGTGACCGTCTCCCCCTGTTTGAGCGGTCGCTGTCCCTGGCATGCGCCACGTCCGTCAGGCACATAGCCGCGCCTGGCATACAACCGCTGGGCCGGGCCATAGGCATCAAAGAGGCCCACGGTGATCCCGGCTTTCCTTGCACGTGTCGCGATCAATTGTTCCGCCATATCCATCAGTCGTGAGGCAATCCCCTGTCGTTGAAACGCTGGGAAGACCGCCAGATGGTGGATCAGTGGGATGTTGTGCTGGCGAAACAATGGATTATTCGATTGCCAACGGATGGTGAGATAGCCAGCCAATACGCCCGTGACAGAAGCCAGAAAGGTGTCAGCCTGCCCTTCAGCATGTCCAGCGAAATGACGGTGGGCCTCTTGCGGATGGGTAGGATAAACTTGCTCGCTAAAGAGTTGGATGACTTCAGCAAGGTCCGCTGGGGCCACCCGCTCGATATGGACTTCAGCCATCAGACACCGCCTCCTTTCTTCTGACGCACCTCTAACAAAGCACATAGAAAGACGCTAGACACAAGCTAGACAATGGCAGGGCTACTTGAGCTGAGGTAGCAGACCTTGCGCCAGCGCGGCGATGCCATCCAGATCGTCCAGGTCGAGCCACTGCAACATCACACGCTGCACACCTACTTCAGCTAACTGACCGAGCTGCTCCACAATCTGAGCTGAGGTGCCGACGAGGAGGCCCGCCGCTCGCAATGCTGCGAAGCTCCGCCCACTAGCTGCTATTTTCTGCTGTAGCTCCTGCTCGTTGCGCCCAAAGATGACGCGGGTCATCAGCGAGCGCCGTACGGACTGCGCCGGTCGACCCTCTCTCTGCAAAAGTTCATCCAGCCGCTGCGACAACGCGACGATTTTATCAACAGGGGCAAAGGCAGTATTCCATTCATCGGCATAACGAGCGGCAAGCGGTAGAATGCTCCGTCCACCACCAATAATGAGCGGAGGCCCGCCTGGACGCTGCGGTCGCGGATAGAGCATAGCCTCATGCAGATGGTAGAAATGGCCCTGGAAAGTCACCGGCTCGGCACTACGCAACAGGCTTGTAATCACTTCGGTTCCTTCGCGAAAACGCTCCAGTCGCTGCGGAATGGGCAGCAGGTCAAACCCAAAGTGTTCGTGCTCGCGCTGCTGCCAGCCCGCACCGATGCCCAATTGTAGGCGTCCTCCTGAGAGATCATCGACCGTGCCAGCAACTTTTGCCAGCCACACAGGATGGCGAAAAGAGAGTGGCGATACCAGGGGACCAAACTCCAGACGCGTAGTATGACTGGCTAACCAGGTTAATGAGGTCCAGAGCTCCAGCGCATCTTGATCAGGTGGTTCAGGATTGGTAAAGTGATCGGAGCGGTAGAGACCGGCAAAACCGGACTCTTCAACGACGGCAGCGATACGTTGCCAGCGCGGCCAGTTCAGTCCATTCTGACCTTCAATCATCAGCGCAGCGTCCATAAAAGTTTCCTCCTGACGGTACAAATGCCTCTATGAAAATAGATAGTTTGCTCCACAAAGGGCCAGGTAGGCTGTAGCCCGGCTCATATGCATTTAGCCACGTCAAAGAGATGCATTGCAAGCAATCAGAAAGTTCTCTTCAGCAGGATAGGGAACTATATAAACATCTTGCACGTCTCCCACTATAGAACAGTCCTATTTGCCCTGTTTTCAAAAGGAGAGAAACATGATGAGGCAATGGAAGTTGATCCTATTTGCTGGTCTCATGCTCTGGCTTGTCGGATGCGGTAAGGCCGTTTCCACTTCTGCGACAACACAAACAGCGTCTCTGCCCACTGCGCTACATATCACAAGTTATACACTCAATGGCGAACCGGCAATTGACCGCACAAGCCAGAATACGAAAATGGTGCAACAGCTCTATCAGATGGCATATACGCTCCCGCTGGCTCATTCCGGGGTAATTTTCTGCCCACTAGATACTGGTCCCCTCTATCAATTGGATTTTTTACGCGGCACGACATCTATGCAGGAAATGACGCTGGACGCAACCGGTTGCCGAGATTTGTCACTCGGTCCGCACACAAGAGCGCGCGTACCAAACAGCAAGTTCCTCGCCCTCTTCCTTAAGGTCGCTGGCATTCCATCCATGATCCCAACAATCCCAAAGAGCGCCTGATGCGGAAAGGATTTACCAGGCAGGTGCCCAGATGCCGAATTCGTTGCCGTCGAGGTCGGTGAACTGTGCCCATTTGCCCCAGGGTTCCGTGCTCAGCTCTTTGGAAAGATGGACACCACGATTTTTGAGCACCGCACAGGTTTCTTCTATATTGTCGGTATGCAAGACATAGCCAGTGAAGCCCGTTTTGTCGCCACCGCTCTGGCCACGCAGGCCAAGCATAATATGGGTCTGTGCTCCAGATGGAGCTACTTCGAGCCAGCGCTCGGTTTCGCTCATGGGTTGGTCATCGATCTTCTCAAAGCCGAGTTTGTTGATGTAGAAATCGAGGGCTTTGTCCTGGTTACTAACACCTACACTGATGGTGCCAATTTTCGTGAACATAGATACCTCCTCTTTGTTGATCATTCCATTGTTAATGATAGCGCATATCGAACAAATATTCAAGCTTACGCAGAGACTGGCGCGCCCGACCAAGGGAGCAATGGACCTGCGTCGCCTATGAGGTGGAACGCGCCCCAGAAGTAGGGATGGATACGGTAAGGGCGAATGGAACTGCGCGCCCGCGCCAGGAATGCGCGCTGAGCACTGGCCAGCGCCTCAGCCTTCGTACGACCGCGCAGAAGAGCCTGGTAGAACATCTCCATCAGTTCCGCGCTACTGGCATCATCTACTTTCCATAATGTTGGTAACAGCGAGGCGGCTCCCGCGTAGAGAAAGCCTCGCCCAAGACCAATCACCTCGTCGACGCCCCCGACAGCCGCTCGCCCCGTCTCACACGCACTCAGGACAACCAGGGAGCAGGCGGCCAGATTTAAATTGAAGACTTCTATGGCGCTTAATTGTCGGTCTGCCAGCTTGATATACGAGAAGTTGGGCGCGTCGAGACGGAAGAGTCCATGCGCCGCGATGTGGACAATAGGGCTATGCGCGCCCGCGTTCCAGAGCAACGCCGTGGTCGCAGCTTCGTCGAGCGCACACGGGGCACCCAGGAGCGTTGCTACCGCCCGCGCTTCCTGCGCCGCGTACGCCAGATATCCGTCATCCGACAACCCCAGGACGAGCGAGTTTGTCAGTTGCACACCACTCGCACGGATGCGCTGCCCACGTTGCTGGCAGATGTCCATGAGCGACGCAGCCGGTAAGTAGGAGATATGCAGACGCTCCACCATAAATTGCACACCGTCAAAGAGGCAGTGAAAAGGCAGGTAATGTAATAGACCATACGGCACAATAATCAGCTGTTCACAACTGTCGAGCGCAGCAGAGACTGGTTGCAACAGGAGATCGTAGAGACGTCGCAGCAGTCCGAGGCTATTTTCTTGTAAACTCTGAAAGGACTGGGCGCGGTCGGGCGCGCCCGCTGCCTCCGCAGCAAGATCGAGGTTCGTGCGCCAGAGCGAGAGCAAACGCTCCAGGCGCGGCACGATCCCTGGCACGCAGCGAATATTTAAATATAACCCGCTACTCTTCTCCCTGGTGACTGCTTACAGGTACCCCCCCATTTACATTCTCGCGCGTGAGCTGGCAGATGTAGAGATCCTGGTCGGCAAGATAGTATTCCAGCAGCACGGTATGCGGTCCCAGAGCTGGCGCGAGCGCCGTAACGACATTATTCGTCCAGCCAGCACGCGGACGAACCACGAGATTACCAGCCGCACGCAATTGCATCTGCTCTAGCAGTTGTTCAATGTGGCGTTCGCGGACCTGCATCTCCTGCCGCGCCTTGACTGGTCCAATGGCCTGAATACGCATAATAGCGGTATCACTGAGCTTGGCTTCGTTTTCGGTATGATACACAATTGAGCTGAACCAGGCTTGCTCCTCGCGCAGACGCGCCAGATCCTCGAAAATGACCTCGCCCGCCCAATCATCGGCATGCAGGCGGATGTCAATGTTGTTGCGCAGATAATCACCGAGGACACGCGATTTCGCTTTTTCAACGTAGTTCAATGCCTGATCCTGGTTGCCACGCCGCAAGGCCAGTACCATTGCTCGTTGGTAGATGCTGCCTTTGTCCTCCAGAAAACTTGTGCGCTCGTCCAGCACGAGGCGACTCTGCATTTCATCAATACCCTGCACAGCACGATCATAATAGGCAGCCGCCTCCTCCAGGTCCCCACGCCGCTCAGCCAGTTGACCAAGCAAGTCATAGCAGAGATATTTCAGGTCGAGCAGACCCTGTCCCTGAGCAACATCCAGCGCCTGGCCACAGAGTTCATAGGCCGTATCGATATCACCCCGCACATCGGCAATACGACCCTGTAGCAACATAGTTTGCGCTAGATGAGGGAGATCTTCCTGGTCCGCGAAGACATCGGCAACGTATTGCGCCTCGCGCAAGCTGGCATCGAGTTGGGCATCAGCGAAGTATAATTCGGCTCTGCGCAGACGCGCTAGCGCCGCTAGACGCGCGAAACCACCCTCTTCGAGCAAAGAACTGGCCTCGCGCAGCATCTCATCGGCGGCACGAAAGTTCTCCTCTAAAATGGCCGCATCGGCCTGGTGCATCAGGGAACGCGCCAGGTTGTGGCGTTGGCCAGCGGAGGCGCGAAAGAAATGCACCGTCTCGTCCGCCAGTGCATACGCTTCACGGGCCCGATTGAGTCGTACCAGGCAGAAACACATCTGCTGCGCAACTTCAGCCGCCGCAAAAGGCATGGCGTATTTCTGGAAAAGCGCACGACTCTGATTATACAGTTGCAACGCCTGACTATAGTGTCCCTGCGCGGCATAAATATCGGCTATGTTCAATTCTTCACGCGCCACCGATATTTCTTCGCGCTCTCCCTGCGCGGCAAAAGTCGCACGAGCCTGCTGGTGCAAGGCAACCGCCTCGCGGAATTTGCCCTGAGCCGCTAGCGTAAGCGCCTTATTGCCGCGTGCGCGCGCAATATGCAGATCGACCTCCTCGCCCAACAACAAATAGGTTTCAATGGCGCGGTCGAAGAGATGCAGCGCCTGGTCGTACTGTCCCAGCTCGAAATTGATAATGGCTGCGTTGACATCGATCTGACCGGCGCGTCGGAGTTTGCCATGGCGCATAAAGATATCATGGGCATCCCGCGCATCCCGCAATGCCTCAGTCGTGCGATTCAAACGCAAACAGGCACTGACACGGCCAATACGCGTACGCGCCCAACTGACCTCATCATTAATCGCCAGGAACTCCTCGCCAGCCGCGTCCAGAAAAGGCAACGCCTCCTGATCACGGTCCATACGGCGCAAGGCATCACCGCGCGCCATCAGCCCCAATGCATGATAATAGGTGTTGTGCGTGAGATCGGCTGTCAGCAGCAGATAGCCGGAGAGCGTGAACGAGAGCTTCACGTTGGTGTTCCAACAACGATCAGCCTCGCGCTTGATCAGGTATACCATACGATCAAGCGCAACTTCACTGAAGAGCGGAACCTGCGCCTGGAGCAGTTGGCGTCCCTGCTCTTCGTGCACACTCAGTAACACAGAAACGAGATCTTGCGGTGTCATAGCATATTTCTCAAGGTCAGGTCGCGCAGAGTAGCAGAGAACTCTGTGAGCGTTACAGCAGCGTAGCAAACAAACTATTCCTCCTGCGCCGTGACAGGAATTTGCTCGATCACCACGATGCCTTCGGGCAACTGCAATTCTAGCGCGTAGGTGGCCGGGGCTAATGACGGAAAGACAAAATTTCCCAGGTCGTCAACGTTCTGTGTGTAGACTGTCTGCGACTGCGCTGAAAGCTGGACCGACATCCCTTGCAGCGCATCCAACGCCATGCCCTTGCGCGTCACAAATCCCAGCAGTTGTATAGCGCTACGCGGATGAGGACCACGCTCAACCTGCAGAGAAATGCTGATGTCTTCAGCCGCGTAGCGGCGCGGCCATTGCGTTCCCCGCGCATCCGCATCGCGCTGAAAAGCTACGCGTGGCTGGGGTGGTAACAAACTCGCCACAATACGCCGCACACCCTCCCGCGTCTGCTCACGCACTTGATCGAGGACCCGCCTGACATCCTGTACAGGACGATGATTGTTGGTAGCAGCGGACGGCGCAACAACACGCTCCTGTGGCAACACACCGCGCTCACTGAGCATGGGATCGTCAGCGAGAAATTCCGTCAATGTCGCCACCTCACTAGCGCAGAGCAGGCATGTATGCAGGTGGCTCTGCACTTCGCTGGCCTGCACTGTGGTGAGCAGCCCGAGCTGATACTCCCCAAGGATTTGGTTCGACGGACAATCCCACCTGTACAATTTATTGATCAGCTTGAGTTCTATGCGCCGGTAAGTCGCCAACTGAGACGAGCACCCTCCACAATGCGCGAGATGATCGACGACAGCAGGACGAACATGCTCGCCAGCAAGATAGGCAACTAACTCTTCAGGGCGAATAGCACCCGGTTCACTACACTCCATGAGCGGCTTCCTCTAAATACCCATACACATGCAGACAGACAACTCTCGTTGTCAGACCTGTACCGCAGCACATGTCTCATCTAAATGCAAGGAAATGTCAATCAACACAGGATACAGGCTCAGCATAGACGCAATACACGGCCAATACACATAGTATGCTCTACCTGTTCACACACATGTTTCTGTTCCAAGACCAGTATACGCAACGCAACATAAGACAGAAAAACTATGCAGCGCCACGTTGGTCTTTCACCATAATAAACGAGGCCCTGGATTATTTTAGGACCCCGACGGCTCTTTTTTCAAGCCACTACAGACGAAAAAGCGTTTGTAAGCGCCGATTACGTCGCAAGCGCTCCAGCACATTGCGTTTGATACGATAGACATCATCAACGGTGGGAAAGAGACGGCGCTGCTGATGGCTAATTTCACTGGGCTTCATGCCTTGCACATAGGCCAGGTAGATCAGCATACGCTCATCCTCACTGTTTAATTCCTCGAAAATAATCTGCCACAGATGTTGCGCAGCAAGAAGGGAGACCACATCATCAGCAGGATCATCAGTGGCAGGCTCATGCTCAATCGCCTCCAGAGTTTCCTCATATTGACGCGACTGCCGCGAACGCACCTCGTCAGCAACAACGCTGTGTACACACATTTTGAGATATTTCAAGATCGCAGCCAGCGAGTCAAAATTACCGATTTTAGCTGGAGTCAGCGCTTGAGAGAACTTGGCGAACGCAGCATTTACCAGCGGAGCACTCCCATCCTGTCCCAACAAGGTTGTTGCGCTCTGGTGTTGCGTCACCCACGTAAGCACCAATGGCGCATACTGTTGATAAATACAAGTCCATGCACCATCATCACGATTGATAATGGCACGACGAAAAAGTTCCTGGCAGAAACGATCATCCGATACGCTCTGCTTCAGAAATTTATTGGTCTCCTCTGAGCAACAACGAGCTAGCTCATTTATTGAGAGTAGCTCGATACGTGGCACGCTGTCACCTTGTTCTCTTCTACCCGATTGCGGACCAACAGGCTGCGAGAGATCGTGAGACTCCATCAACAATTGCTCCCTGCTTGCAGACTAGTAGATAGCCCAACTACCATGTACAGAAGGCAGCACTTTCAGCACTGCGTCATGATTTTTTTGTAATTATCCCCTAGACCTATTTCCCAATGCGTTTATGCAGTATAGCATGCGGAAATACAAGGGTACAAGCTCTATATGAGCGCTGTTAAGCACACTGGTATCCCGGTTCAGCGCCATAGCATAATTCGCTTAAATATGGTACTATCGTTTACACAAAGAACAATGAGAAAACAGTATGCCGATGCGCACTCTTTTACTCACAAAAGATCAGGAAAACGCGCTGTTATGCATATTTTTTATTCCTCCTAGAAACCGGATAATAGATTTTTTATACTTTACATTAACAAGTAGAAGTAAATATCTATTAGAGTATAGGAGTTTCTGGTGATAATACGAAAATTCTGTCCCTCGATCTCTCTATTGTGTTATCCTTGGATAATGCAGAGATGTTATGGAGCATAGTGAAGGATTTAAACTCGCCACCATGGGGAGTAAGCTATTCATGTCGCAACAACGAGGAGCCAATACAGATCAGCTCAGCAATATTATTCAGGTGATCCAGCTGGGACGTAAGACTGGCGTGCTGACTGTAGAACGTGGAGATAGTGCTCAACAAGAAAAAGGTGAAATAGTATTCATGCGCGGACAAATTACCGACGCGCATAGTGGCCCACACCAGGGAAGATTGGTGCTGAACTGGCTGAGTACCTGGAAAGCTTGCCGCTTTACGTTCACAGCCACCACGGCAGAGAGTACCACCGACCCACTGCCGGAATTTTCACCACAGTCGCCGCTGTATCAGACTGATCCATCCATACCCACAGTGACGCCAGGAGATTGGCGCACAATGAGTGGGCAGATCCCTGCATACCCCCATTCTCTCGCGCCCCGTCAGACCAAACCAGTACACGCAGGACTACAACTGCTGGCAAGAGCCAGACTCGCACGCATCCATCGCAATGCATTCTTACTGATCGATGGAAGCAGAACGTTTCCAGAGCTAGCGCGCTTACTTGGGCGGAGCGAGACGGAAACGCGACAAATCCTGCAAGATCTGGAGCATATCGGCATCATTCAACAATAAGTGTATATAGAACATTTGATAATGGCAACTTCTAGTCACAACACACGAAGGGTTGGTTCCTATGACTTCTCGACCAAAAGAGCGCAAACAGCAGCGCCATTGGCTCTCGTTGCCAGTGCGTATTTCATTCGGCCTGGTATGTGCCGCCGTCATTCCACTGGTGATCGTGCTCTTTTTCATCTCCTTACAAACTGACCCCGCGTTGATCGGTCAGGCGAACAAAGCCATGGCCAGCGATGCCCAAACACGTGTCCAATTGATCGACGCTTACTTCACAGAACGCGTCCTTGATGCCGAAACATTGACACAAGTGACCAGCGTACAAACGTTTGTAGCCCTGCCGGTTGACCCCACATCAGCGGCGTACCAGAACGCGGCCCTGCATGCCGGCTATTCGCTGGTGGCCGGAGTATTTCGCAATAAGAACTATACAACCTGGACTATTTTTAATAAGGCGGGACAGGTGCTCCTCACGTATCCCACGCAAACGAAACCAGCAATACACGGCAAATACCTGGTGCCACCAGAAGAACTCGCGCAGGTGCTAGCAGGCAAGTCCTTTATCTCGCCAGTCTACTACTCACAACAGACAGCAAAAGCTTCGGTCGACATTTATTCGCCTGTAAGAACAGCCCCCACCAATCCTAGCACCCCGGCAACTGGTCCCGTGATCGGTTTTTTGCGCGCGACACTCAACCTGGACTATATCTGGAATATCGTCCAGACTGATAAAGGTAACAATGGCACCGGCAGCTATGCCTTCATCCTGGACAATAATGGCGTGCGCATCGCGGATACAGATGCACAATTCCGCTTTACGAGCGTCGCATCACTCGCACCAGACATACAACAGAGCATCAGCCAGGAAGCACGCTATGGCACAACCAGCGCAGTACGAGTACGCCCAGATAGCGCGTTAGCTAACAGCCTCAAGAGTCAGGGCAGTTCAGAGACGTTCCAGGCTCAGCCGACCGGCACCGATGAACGCTATCAAATAGTACGCCAGGCAGCCACGACCGTACCCTGGAACTACTATGTGCTCAGCCCCGAGAGTACAGAGACAGCCGTAGCGTATCAACAACAACTGAGTACGACACTCGTCGCCTGTTTAGCAGCCTTGTGCGTTGCGATCATCGGCCTGTTTGCGGGACGCGGCATCTCACGTCCAATTCTACGCGCCGTAGAATATCTGCGCGGCAATAGTCAGTCGCTCACGAAGCTGGCAACAAACCAGCAGGATGCGGCATCGGAGCAAATGTGGGTCGTTGATTCTTCACAAGTAGGGATGCAATCAGTACAATATTATACAGAAGCCATACATGTGGCTTCGCGCAAACTACGCGAAACGACGGCGGAACTTATTCAACATAAGGAGCATGCTGATAGGCATCAACTGGCACAGATATTAGAGCATATCGGGAAAACGACAACCTATATTGAAGATGCGGTGGGCTATCAAGTTGCCAGCAACCAGAAGTTGTCGACGGCCCTGAAGGTGGCGACGCAAGTCACCGAGCAGCTTCACATAGGCGCTACATCTGCCACCGAGGCCGCAACACAGATGGAGCAAGTGGTGAAAGAGTTGCGTTCGGTCGTTGGCCGTTGACATCCTTTCTCGCACACGACAACCGCAAGGGCTTGTCGCTACGCGGGGTACGAGGAATAGGGAGTTGAAGCAAGGACGACAACCGCAAGGGCTTGTCGCTACGCGAAAGGGAATGCAAACGAGGTGTGATTGATGATTGATCTACAAGAAGTTGGCGCTTACGCTCAGATACCTACAGCGGCAGGAGTTGCTGCCAGGTTTGGTATCTATCTCCCTGGCATTAACGCACAGGATGGCTATGAGGTGCATGTCCTGGTTATCCATAAAGCGGATGATTTTGAACAGGCCATTGCAGCACGCGACTTTCCGCTGACGCAAGCAGCGGACTCACCCAACAATCTCTGGCAAGCTCAGGTGCATATTGATGTCGCAGCGGGCACGCACTTTGGACAGTCTGGGACGTATCTGTATCGCTATCAATTGCAACAACGCTTAGCCCATAGCGACGAGAAAAAGCTGGTCACACGCTGGTTCACGGACCCATTTGCCCAGGCCACCGATATTGGTCTGCTCTCCGCGTTCACGACGCCCGATAGCTTGCCAGAGTTTGAATGGACCGATCAGGCATGGAAGGTGCCTGAATTGGAAAACTTGATCGTCTACGAGTTGAATGTGGAGGAGTTTAATGGCAGCTTCGAGGGCGTCATTGAGCGTTTGCCGTATTTGCAGAGCATTGGCGTGACCTGCCTGGAGTTGATGCCCGTCACCAGCCCAAAGCTGAACTTTGATTGGGGCTACGCGCCACTGCATTATTTTGCCTCTTACCAGCGCTGGGGCGGCGTCGCGGGCCTCAAACGCCTGGTGAATGCTTGCCACGCTCGGGGCGTCGCGGTTATTCTCGACGTTGTGTACCAGCACGTCGATCCGACCTTTCCCTATCACCTGGTCTACCAGGACGCGGGCATCGACAGTCCCATGATCGGTGGCGATGGTGAGTTTGGTCCTATGATTGATTATAACAAGGACTTTGCCCGCGCATATGTGCAGGCCAGCAATCTGCACTGGTTGTACGAGTATCATATTGATGGCTTCCGCTACGACGAAGTGACCGATCTCTACGATGGTCCGATGGGCGTCCAATATGCGCGTATCGCCTATGACACCTATAACGAGTCATTGCAGATAGCTCGCTTCACACCATCAGGTGCCGCAGGGGAATATAGTCGGCTCATTCAGTGTCCCGAAGCGCTCAATCGTCCCCAGGATATCCTCAAAAATACATACTCTAATGGTACCTGGCAGGATGGACTGCTGAACATGGCAGAAAATATGGCGCAGAGTGGGAGCGTGGATGAGCATTTCGGCCACCAGATTATTCTCTACGAGGACTACGCGGGCTATCCAACGGCAAAAACGGTGCATGATCGCAACGGTCAGCCGGTTGATATGCCCGTTGCACCTTTTCAGTACCTGGAGAGCCATGACCATAGCCAGTTGATCACATACATTGCAACGCTGGGAGGAGATGTGCCTTTTGGGGATCGCAGTCTGTTCTACAAGTTGCAGCCATTTGCTATTGCGCTGTATACCTGTGAGGGCACGCCTATGCTCTGGCAAGGTCAGGAGTTCGCCGAGAATTATGTGCTGCCCGCCAGTGGCTATGCGCGCATCGACTACCAGCGCAACGTGAACTGGGAGTATTTTTATGACGAGTTTGGGACGCCGCTCGTGCGCCTCTACAGCATACTGGGCAATCTGCGCCAGCGCTATCCCGCGCTACGCAGTCGCGAGTCTTTCTATTACTGGGACCAATCCCGTCCGCAGGACAAGATTATAGCCTATAGCAGACAATCGAGCGCAAACGGACAGATAGCAGTGGTGTTGCTCAATTTTGCTGATCTGGCGCAGTCGATTAGCGTGCCATTTGCGCAAGCTGGCACCTATCGGGAACACATTGATGACGATGTACGCCAGCAACCTTATGATATCTGCGTGACAGCCGCAAATCAGCAGATAAACGTGACGGTGCCATCTCACTATGGCTACATCTTCATCAAAGAAGCGTAACAAGCCACCTGGCCCAAAAAGGCGTTTTGCGCTTCGACCTGATCTACCAGAAATCCTCTTCATGCCCCCACTTATCCTACCTCCGCCTACTCTCCTCCCATCACTCCTGCTCCTGTTGTCCCGGCAATTCCCGCTGCCTCTCCTGTTCCTGTCGTTCCGGCAATCGCCGCATCTCTCTCCCCAATTGCCACATCTTCAGCACTTGCTGCACCCTCCGAAATTGCTGCATCTCTTCCCTCCACGGCTGCATCTCTTTGTCAAGTTGCTGCACATCTTTGTCAAGTTGCTGCATCTCTTTGTCAAGTTGCTGCAGTCCCTCCTCTTGCTGTGGTGACACCTCCTGCTGACGCAAATTCATCAGACGCTGAAACAATGGCAACCCCCTCTTCTCCAATTGCCTCCCCCTCTCATGAAATTGCTTCCCCCTCTCCACCAATTGCATTCGCCTCTCCTCTTGTATCCGTGCCTCCTCCCGATCCTCCAGAGCCGCCCGCGCACGAAACTCTTGGTCCATCTTTTCTCTCCGTGGTGCCCTCCTCATCTCCTCCTTGATCTGCTTTGCTGCCTTTAAATGTAGATCCCATGATGTCTCCTGCATCTCCCCTCCACTCCGCATCCCCCTCAGCAGCTCCTTGACCTGCTCTACTGTCTGTAAATTTTGCTCCTCCAATGAACGCTTCTGCGGCTCTCCTCTTTTCCGTGCCTCTAGCTCTCTCTCATATTCCGCGAGCAGATTATCAAGCTGCTTATCAAACTTTTCAATGCTTTGGCGCTGATCAGGCTGCCTCTGCTGCTTTTGCCGATCAGTCAACCTCTTCCTCCTCTGCGGCCCCCCCACTTCTCCCCGTACCTCCCTCAGCAGCCCCTTGACCTGCTCTACTGCCTGTGAATTTTGCTCCACCCATAAACGCTTCTGCGGCTCCCCTCTTTCCCGTGCCTCTCGCTCTTTCACATATCCCGCGCGCAGATTATCAAGCTGCTTATCAAACTCTTTAATTCTTTGGCGCTGATCAGGCGAATTCTGCTGCTCTTGTCGATCAGTCAACGTCTCCCTCTCCTGCGGCGTCTCCCCTCTTTCCCGTGTCTCTCGCTCTCTCATATATCCCGCGCGCAGATCACTAAGCTGCTCATCAAACCCGCTCATTTTTTGGCGCTTATCAGACGGATTCTGCTGCTCCTGCCGATCAGTCAATCTCTTCCTCTTCTGCGGCCCCTCCACGTCTCTCCCTGCCTTCTCCAGCAGTTCCTTGACCTGTTCTACCGTCTGTGAATTTTGCTCCTCCAATGAACGCTTCTGCTGCTCTCCTCTTTTCCGTGCCTCTAACTCTCTCTCATATTCCGCGAGCAGATTATCAAGCTGATTATCAAACTTTTTAATTCTTTGGCGCTTATCAGACGGATTCTGCTGCTCTTGCCGATCAGTCAACCTATTTATCTTCTGCTTTTTTATCCGCAAAAAGTCCGCTTCACTCACTTCTCCCCCATTGCCTTCTCCTATGGAACCCTCCTCTTTAAATCCGCGACTCATCGTTTACGCTCCTTTCTTTTGCGCTTCCTGGATAAACATAAGGAAGACTTGATCCTTCATCCTACCTGGAGCAGACATCAAAATAGCTTCACCAGAAACCAGCAGATACATGTGACAGCGCCGTCTCACTCTGGCTACATCTTCATCGAAGAAGCTTAACATAAATATTGCACTAAAAACCACAGATCCAGGGAAAATAGTACCGGAGATTTCCCTCATACATGGAAATTGTCCCTCAATTTCTCTATAATAGAGAACAGTACAAAAATGTAGTAGCAATATATGCTTAATGCCACATGACCCGCGTCTGCCAATCCCATTACGCATCAAACACTAACGCGGAACCTTTTCTTGTTTCTTACAGCATGCGGTTCACGCTAGCTCTTTTTGTCGTCGCACCACGCGGTAAATAACGTTATTGAGCAACGCAAGGAGGCATACCATGGGAACAACGCGCATCTTCGTCAGTCATAGCTCTCCCGCAGAGGCTCAGCAAGACGGTAAATTATTACAACAATTTATTACAGACCTTCAAGCAGCAGGCATCGACATCGTCACAGACAATAACGATAGAACAGCGGAGAGTTTTGTAGCATTTCTGACCGAGGAATTGTCAACATGCCAGTGGCTCATCTTATTTCAAACACCCGAGGTTCTCTCTGCGCAGAATGCACAAGTAGCAGTCAAGACCGCACTCGACCTCGTCAAGCAGGGACGCTTGCAAGGCGTATTGCGTTTTATCGTCACTCCCTCCCCACCCCAGACACTTCCACCAGCGTGGCAGGAGACGTCAGCATTCGATGCTACCCACGACTATGCTAGAGCGCGAGAAAGACTCTTGCTGCTCGTGTCGATGACAAATTTATCCCCGGCTGCCCCATCCAGCACCCTGGCACCAGAACCACAAGCGCTTTCAGCCTCCACGTCGTCTACCTATGATAGGCCCACTGCTCCCCCTGCACGCAAGCGAACATTCAAGATCAGTATGGGTCGTAGAACGCTGCTGACAATGCTCGCCGCTCTTCTTAGCGCTGCCATCGTCATCTCAGGTACAGCATTTCTCTTCACATACCGGTCAGTGGGTGCAAATGGGAAACCACACACGATTGCCAAAGCTACCAGCATGCCTACCAAAATACCTACATCTACGCCTAGAGCAACACCAACTCCAAAGCCAACTCCAAAACCCACACCTACGCCAACCTCGACTCCAATACCTGCGCTTATGCCTACAGTAGCGCCTACGCCAACCCCGACTCCAGTACCAACACCACTTGAGGAATTGCACACTATTGAGGCTGGGACCCCTGTTTACCAGGACGCCTTAGACAATGCCCAAAATGGGTCGACTATGGCAAAAAAATGGGATCAGAATAGCCACTGCGCTTTTACGAATGACGGCTACCGGGTAGTAACTGCTGCCACAGGAGAGAGGCAGGATTTCTGTCACGAGGAGGGAACAGCATATGCCAATGGCGTTATCCGCGTCACAATGATGATCAATGCAGGCTTCTCAGGAGCACTGCTGTTCCGTGACCAGTCTATCAATGTCGTGAATGGCGCTTATGCCTTTCAAGTGACCTCTGACGGACGTTATAAAGTTTTTTATATACCTCGTACAGGCAGTTACGTCACTATTCAGGACTTTACATCCTCATCCGCTATTCATCCTGGGGAACCGATTGCGCTCGAAGTCATGATGCAAGGCAGCAATCTGTCATTCTTTGTGAATGGCACATTCCTTTTTCAGAAGCCTGATACAACTTATATAGCTGGTTCAGTCACGGTGGCTGACTTTGAGGCACCCAATGAGTCGGGAAATGTCACATTTAGTAATATGACTATCTGGAATAGCAACGATTAGTCGAGGCTCTCTCAACTACTCGCCATAGGGCACCCAGATATTCTTGACCTGCGTTGACTCTCTCAGGAACGCTTCGCCTTCGCCTTGAACGGCGTCGCACCAATTGCGCGGGTGCCCATAGTTGACCCACGTGCGCTTCATATTGCCTGCCGAGGCAAGTTCTACACGTTGCGCACCTTCCGCCGTGCCAAAGTACCAGATGGCATCAACGTCGTCGTGCTCGGCCAGCACCTGGCTTAACGCTTCCCGCTCTCCCGTAACGATATTGACTACCCCGGAGGGCAGATCCGAGGTCTCGAAAACCTGGTAACAGTCGGTAGCACTCAAAGGTACTCGCGGCGAGGGAATCACGATAACGCAGTTGCCCATGGCGATAGCAGGCGCAACCAGTGAGATAAAACCTAGCAATGGATAGTCGTCAGGACAGGCCAGACCCATCACACCCATAGCTTCGCGCATAGCCAATACCACCCCACGGAGCGGCGGACGATGCACTACACCCTCAAACTTGTCCGTCCAGGCCGCGTAGCTGAACAGACGCGAGAGCGCAGTCTGCACTTCATGCATGGCCGAAGTAGTGGTACGACCCGTTTGCTGCACAATTCTCTGCGCAAACTCAAGCTCACGCGCCGCCAGGTTTTCAGCTATATAATAGAGGATCTGCGCCCGGTTATGCGTTGTTCCATTGGCCCAACCTCCCGCTGCATGCGCAGCTTCTACAGCGTTGCGTATATCTTTACGATTGCCCGCTCCGACTTCGCCAATCATTTGCCCCGCTGGATCATACACAGCCTGGCTGTAACCGGAATCTGGACGCACCTGCTTACCGCCGATAAACAACTTTGGCGTGCGATCAATGGCTGGGAGATTGCTCACAGGCTGATCATCAGCGCGTGCAGCAGGCTCTGTTACGGAGCCATGCCCATTGAGCGAGACTGCTCGTTGTTCCGCTACAGGAGCAGGCATGAGCACAGTTGTCTCCCAGGTCGGACGCACATATTCGTAGAGACCTTCTTTGCCACCCTCGCGACCAAAACCACTCTCGCGATAGCCCCCAAAGCCACAAGAGGCATCAAACAGGTTGGTGCTGTTGATCCAGACGCTGCCTGCTTTGAGTTTAGGCGCGATGTCGAGCGCCAGGTTGATATTCTCGCTCCAGACGCTGGCCGCCAGACCATAGCGTGTATTGTTCGCCAGATCAACCGCCTCAGACGGCGTGCGAAATGTCATGCTCACCAGTACGGGTCCGAAGATTTCAACCTGGGCAATACTGGCAGCCGGCGAGACATTGGTAAAGAGTGTGGGCGGGAAAAAGTTGCCCTCAGTGGGACAGGTCCAGGAGGGCTGCCAGAGCTGCGCGCCCTCTTTGACACCCTGATCCACCAGGCGTTGAATCTCTGTGAGCTGTGAGGGGGAAACAATGGCCCCGATATCGACAGCCTTATCCAGCGAGTCACCAATGCGCAAATGCTCCATACGCGCGCGCAATCTGCTAAACAGGCGCTCAGCGATATTTTCCTGCACCAGTAAGCGTGAGCCTGCACAACAAACCTGACCCTGATTGAACCAGATGGCATCAACGATACCCTCGACGACGCTATCCAGGTCAGCGTCATCAAAGACAATAAATGGCGATTTCCCTCCCAGCTCGAGCGAGAGCCGCTTGCCCGATCCTGCAGTAGCCCGGCGAATGCTGCGCCCAACATCTGTAGAGCCGGTAAAAGCGATTTTCTGCACATCGGGATGGCGTACCAGTACTTCACCAACGTGCGCGGCTTCTCCAGTCAGGACATTGATCACACCCGCCGGCAGACCGGCCTCCTGGACGATTTCGGCAAACTTGAGCGCACTGAGCGGCGTATAACGCGCTGGCTTCAGCACAACGGTGTTGCCCATGGCAATAGCTGGTGCAATCTTCCAGGCGAGCATTAATAAAGGGAAGTTCCAGGGAATAATCTGTCCCACTACGCCCAGCGGCTGATAACCTGGCAGTTCAGCGGCCATCAGTTGCGCCCAGCCCGCGTGATAGTAGAAGTGACGCGCCACTAGAGGAATATCGATGTCTCGCGTCTCACGAATCGTCTTGCCATTGTCTAACGCTTCCAACACGGCTAGCAAGCGCGCATGCTTCTGGATCAGACGAGCCAGAGCGTAAAGGTAGCGCGCACGGACATGTCCTGGCGTGCGGCTCCAGGTTGCAAAGGCTGTCTGTGCGGCAGCTACGGCGGTCGCCACATCATCGCTATTAGCAGACGCTACACGGGCCAGCGTTTTGCCGGTGGCGGGGTTACTGCTATCGAGATACTGACCACTGGCTGGCTTTACCCACTGGTTGTTGATGAATAAACCAAATGGTTGTTTCTCTTTGAGCCAGTCGAGCGCCAGCGAAGCCGCTTCAGGAGCCGGACCATACTCCATCGTTGCAAATAATTCCATGATGTTCATGCGCTACCTCATTTTCTCAATCAGGTGCATCATCCACGCTACACGAGCGGATTATGATGCGCCGCCGCATAATGGCCGGTCACATAGTAGGAAAGCTGCCGCTCGATATCAGAAAGCAGGCCGCTGGCCCCAATACGAAAGCAGGTATTTGTCAGCCACGCGTTGCCTAACTCCTCTTTGATCAAAATCAACCAGTCCAACGCCGCTTTAGCCGTCCGCACACCTCCAGCAGGCTTGAAGCCGACCGTATAACCCGTTTGCGCATAGTAGTCACGCATTGCGCGCACCATGACTAAACCAACGGGCAACGTCGCATTGACAGGCTCTTTACCGGTCGAAGTCTTGATAAAGTCAGCGCCAGCCATCATACACACCAGGCTAGCCATCCCCACGTTGCGCAACGTTGCCAGCTCGTGGGTTGCCAGAATAGTCTTCATATGTGCGTCACCACAAGCCGCGCGAAAAGCCTTTACTTCATCATACAGCGCCTGCCAGTCGCCCGTCAGCACATGCCCACGCGAGATGACAATGTCAATCTCCCGGGCACCCGCCTGCACCGAGGCCGCGATCTCCTGCACTTTCTGTTCGAAAGGATTCTGGCCCGCCGGAAAACCCGTCGAGACCGCCGCTACCGGGATATCTGATCCCCGCAGAGCATCCACCGCAACAGAGACAAGGTTATGATAGACACACACCGCTCCCACCTGTATGTGATCGACGCCGAGAGCATCCAGCAGTTCCTGGCGGACAGGCTGACGCGCCTTGGCACAGAGACGCAGCACGTTACCCGGCGTGTCGTCACCGGCCAGCGTGGTCAGATCGAGACAGGTGATGGCACGCAGTAGCCACGCCGCTTGCCACTCTTTTTTGACCGTGCGACGAGCAGGCAGCGTTGCCGCCCGACGCTCTACTGCACTGCGATTCACGTGGACATTGGTTATCCAGCCCATATCCAGTGGGATACCTGGATTACGCATTGCAGCGGCTGGGATTGCTATTTCCGTAGACTCTGCCGCACCTTGCGATCTCGTTGTGGTCATCTCATTTTCCCTCCGCTCGCTACTGCTCGTGTATCTATCTGCTCAATCTTATGTGACCAATGACGTTTGGTAACTCCTCAGGAGGCTCGCAAAGGAGACCGCGTAGGGACAATCCCTTGCGGTTGTCCGGGGTGGGCTTCCATCAGGGACAGGCCGCCGCCAGGGACGCCAAGACCTTTTTTCTTCGCTCAATGGAGCAGGCAGGCCACGAAAAAGGTCTTGGCTCGGCCCCTACGCGAGCTTCCACGGTTCTGAAACGTTACCTCACCTGAGGAGTTACAACATTTATAGCGTAAAATAAGCGCTAACGCCACTTATCTACCCAGGTCGCCCAGGTCTCAATATGCGCTACAGCCGTCAGCAAAAGTCGCAATGTACTCGTCGTTTCGTGCATGCCTAGCTGGCGCTCCTCTTCGTTCGCCACCGACTCCCCTAATGAACGACGCATATTAAATAGCAGCCAGCCAAGCCATGTACCCATAAAGCCATGTAGAGCAGCGATGCCTGGATCACCTACGATGCCTCCTGAGCCAGTATAGCCTTCCATCACGGAGGCAAAAATATCCTCTTGCGGTTCTCCAAGAACCTGTCCACTCCAATGCAGAGCAAGTCCGGCCAGTTCCATGGTGGGGTTAATGAGGCCCGCAGCCTCCCAATCGATCAGACGTGGAGTACGAGCATCCTGCCAGACCACGTTTCTCTGATCCAGGTCCCGGTGACTGATGACCAGCGTCTGACTCAGTACAGCGCCAGCTTGCTCATACCAGTTACTCCAGGTCAGCAGCCGGGGCAGCGCGGCTCGCACAGGATTGGCCCAGGGCAGTCCCATATCCGCAGCCTGAAAGGTGAGGATGTCCCAATCATCATCGTGAAAGTGCATCCACGACAGCGGAGGAAACTCGGGATAGTGGAGGCGCAACGCGTGGATCTGCGCCAGGATGCTTCCCATCAGTCGAGCCTGCTCAGGCGTCGCCGCATCCCCGGCGAAGACCTCACCCTCAATCCAGGTATAGACGATGAACATGTGATCGTCTATATGCTGGAGTCGATCTTCGTTACAGGTCAGCGCAGCCACAGCCGGAATGCCCTGCGCCGCGAAATCAGCCGCGATCTGCTCAGTTAGACGATAGGCGTCCTGAATGTCAGGCTTGCGCATGATCGCCGGATTAAGCTGCTTGACCGCAAAAACGCCTTGCGTCGTGCTGAGACGCCACATCTGATGGAGTAAACCACCCGTGACGGCCTGCGGCTCGCTCAGCAATGTACCAAGGTTGCAGGCAGCACAAAGACGTTCGGCCAACAATGTTTTCATTACGACAACCAATCTAATGCAGTATCCTCATACGGATCAATGGAATGGAGAAAGTCAGATGCCGCCTGCCGCGCCTCCCAACGGCAGGTATTCTACGCGAACGATGCCGAAGATGTCAAGCGGTTTTGCACTAGGCTGGAAAAGTAGCCTTCTGCTGCTGATGGAAGGGTGCCAGCGCGGCATTCGCGTCGACAATCGTTTGCAGTCGTGCTACCAGATCAGCAAAACCTGCGGCGGGGATGGTCAGGACAATCTCGCCGGGCGTTAAGCCAACATACGTGCGTGCTCCCACACAACCAAAGCTCATGGAGGTTTCAGCCGTCTTTAAGGTACGCGGGATGATGCCGCAGGTCGGTCGGCCAAAGGCACTCTGACCCGCTTGTAACCAGTTTACCTGCCCCAGCGCTTCGGCGATCAACATGGCTTGCTGCGTGTTGAGAATGCACAGAATCACATCAGGTTCGATAGGCAACTGATCGAGACGACCGTAAACGATGCTCTCGTGAGGCTTCTCGACCACTGGCAGCGCACTCACTTCAGCAGGAGAGAAATACTGTACGCTCGCCATTGTTTGCACCAGTTCCTGCGCGCGTTGCTGGGAGGCGGCTGGCATCGTAAACCCCATGGTCATCATACCGATGGGACACTCCTGATGATCCTCTGCCGTGGCGTAGAAAACTCCCCGCTCGGCCAGGCGCCAGAAGGTGCAGGCCGATGGGACATGCGTAGCCATATGCTGAATTTGCGGCGGAACTTGCCCCACAAAGGCCAGCCCAACGGGCTGATGCTGCAATTGCAAAGAGGTTACAAAACGCACTGAAAGATCCTGATACGACATGGCATTGCTTTCTGTTGATGATAGTACAAACTTCAAATAGAGGTTACAGGATGAACCTACTCAATTCTATCATAGAATCAACCCGGCAATACTACCCTCACGAAATAGCTGAACGCGAAGATCGATTGTGGCCAGGCAAACAATCGATCTTCGCTCTTTCCCGCCTTGATACCATTTGCCAAGAACTACACTTTATATTTCACGACAAGCCCTTTGACCCAGTTGCTTTGCTTATCCGAGGGAGCAAAGTTGTTCTTTTGCAGACGCTTTGCCATGTCGTTGATAAATTTACGCTCCGTTTCACTCACACGTGGACTGTCTGTGGCAATGCTATCAAAAAGCACTTTGAGCTGCTGGACCTGCTGCCTCAGCGCACTTAGCTGAGCCGGTGGCGCAGCGTTGCGCGCTTCCGGTGCCTGTGAGGCTTCCCACGCATCAAAGGCTCGCTGATCCTTGTTGAAAGCACCTAAACCTGCCAGCTTGTCCGCGCGCTCATTGTGCAACTGACCGGCGTGACCCCGAACCCAGGTGAATGTCGGTGGCTGCTTACGATAGCCCAGCAGTTTACGATAGAGTTCCCATAAGTCGGGATTGGCCTTCATCTTGTAGACGCCCTGCGCTACCTTGATCGTATACTCACTATCACTGTAGATTGTCAACGGCAACAGCGGCGGCGCAACCGAGAGCACAGCCAGCACGGCGGCAATCTCGGCGCGATTGTTCGTCGTAGTCGAAGATTTAGGAATATGTCCATAGCATTCCAGGCAAGCAGCACCGACAGAAACATTACCCCCCACGGCGTCCGTGGCGGCCCAGAGGAGCGCGCTCCAACCAGCCGGGCCACCAGGATTCTTGATACATGCGCCATCGGTATAGGCGATGATACCAGACTGATCTAATGTTGGTAGAGAAGCGCGCACATCTATGCCGAGTACAGCGGTAACAACAGATTGCCATTCTAAGGATTCTTGAATTTCGCTCACCACACATAACCTTTCAGCACATGTTGAATAGAGAATGATAGATTCTTGTGATGCAGTTTAACACAGTTGCGCGTCTTTCGATAGTCTTTTATCTTATTTTAACTAGCCTGGCTTAGCATCTTCAGCCCTTATCTCGACTGGCTCAATTCTTGCGCCTGCTGTGGAGCGAGCAGTTCTTCTTCTATCTGCTGCCAGGCCACCTGTTCGGCCTGAATACTCGTCAGAGGCTGGGAGGTATGTACAGACGTGAGCAGAATAGTATTCACCCGCTGCCGAAAACCGGCGAGATACGTCTGCTGAACATCCACTGGCGGCACCAGCGTCAGTTGAATGTCCTCTGGTCGATAGAAACTCCCGGGGACCAAAAGCGAGCGCCAGTAGATCGGCATAGCCATACAACAGCTCTTGCACAACCTCCGACGAAAAATAGTCTGGCTGTGTGCTAGCAAGCGCAAGGCAGCCAGCGGTGCGACCCGCGTACATAATTGGACATGCGGCGACACTGACGGCATGAGATCTGTACTGCACCGGCAATAAGCCATCGTTGACACGCACATCTTGTATATACTGCAAGCGACAGACCGTTGTTGCATACCCTGAAAGCGACTCTGAGCCTAACAAGACGCCCTTCGGTTCAAGATCGCTTCTCCAGGGAGCAGTACCCAGCCCAATACTCTCCAGCAGAGTACGCACATGACCCGCGCGGTCAGGTGCCATACAGCGCACAACGTTGATAGACATGCCTCGCCCTTTAGGATCAAGCTGTTTGAGCGCCTGCCTTAAGATAAGCCGACAAAGCGTCCAGAAGATCAGATTGTCTGGCGTATTGGCACGTGTACGCAGCACTTTTCTGCCAAAAGCATAGGAAATCTCGGGGAATACTTCCTCGCGCTCCGACAAGAAAGTGCTAAAAGCATCCTCTTTGAGCAATGCCAGAAACTCTGCATGCAAAGCAGAGGGAAATGCCAGGAGTAATTGTTGCAAGTTTTGTTGACGTGGAATAGATTCACCAGTCGCCCAACGTATGAGTGTGATGGAACGAACTCCCATCTCTTTTGCCATACGCTCACGCTCGGGAACGCTGCTAATAACGTCGCTGAGGAGATCACGCCAGGATACAAATTTGGACATGCCACCTTCTTCTCAACTTTTGCGCCGTTGCCCATACTCTGTTCTTTTCATTTGCTCTCTGAAAAGAACAGAGTGGGTGCCTCTCTGTTTCGTGCATATTTGCATATATAGGAACTGTTTCCACATTTCTATGCAAGAGCATAGCAGAGAAGGCGAGCAATGTCAAACAGTCTTCTCAATCACTTTTCTACCAGTGTCTCGTGTTGTTTTACAGCAAAGATCGCATGTTTTTCAGGGCATTAGTCCACAAAATCTTCATCATTAAAACGATACCCAACACCAGAGATAGTCAGGAGAAAACGCGGATGAGTAGAATCTGGTTCGATTTTGCGTCGTAAATGACCAATATAGACGTGCAGATAATGCGCCTTGCCGTCACGATTGCTGCCCCATACCTGGGTCAGTAACATTTGCTGCGTCATAATCTTGCCACGATTCTGAATAAATATTTTGAGCAAATCATATTCCGTCGGCGTCAGTTTGACCTCCTGACCATTCACTGCGACAAAGCGTTGCGCAAAATCGACCCGCAATGGTCCAATGCTGATACCGGTCGCAGATTCTCCGCGTGGTGACATACGTGCGGCATGACGTAAGGCCACACGTATACGCGCGAGTACTTCGTGGATGCCAAAGGGTTTAGCAACATAGTCATCCGCGCCCAGGTCGAGCGCATGGACCTTATCACGCTCCTTGTTTCTTACGGAGATGACAATAATAGGCAGGTCCGACTGCTCTCTGACGCGCTTGCACACCTCCAATCCACTCATACCCGGTAGCCCGAGATCTAATAACATCAGATCCGGCATATGCTCCTGGATAGTGACCAGCGCTTTTTCTCCGCTATCAGCCAACCATACCTCAAAACCATGCGCCGCCAGACCACGCTGCAATGCACGCACGATCTCTATCTCATCCTCTACAACTAAAATACTTGCTCTCAGTTTCGTCACAATTGTAGTTCCCCCATCTCACTCAACGGCAGTGTGAAATGAAATACGGCCCCCCCACCTGCACGCGCTTCCACCCAGATGTTTCCTCCGTGCGCCTCAACGAAGCCGCGACAGATCGCTAAACCAAGTCCCGAACCCCTGGTATATTGCGCACGCGCCGATCCCCCCAGCACCCGGTAGAATTTATCGAAGATGTACTCACGCTCAGCCAGAGCGATGCCGGGTCCACGGTCAGCAATACTTATGCACACCGACTCTCCCTCATTATGCATACTTACGTCAATAGGCGATCCGGCAGGCGTGTAGTTGATAGCATTTTCCAGTAAATTCGTCACCACTTGATCAATTTGCACGTAGTCCAGCTCTAATGGCGGAATATCACACGGAATATCTACCAACACGGGACGGCCCTGTAGTTGTGGCCGCATACGCGCCAGGACATCACGTACAAGCTCATCGACAGGGTACCATACCTTTTCGAGATGCAGTGCACCCGCCTCAATACGGGACATGTCCAGTAAGTTTTCCACCAGCGCATTGAGCCGATCAGCCTCACGCTCAATAGCAGCGGTAAAGCTGCGTCGCGCCTCTTCATCCCACTGCACTTCGCGCTCCAATAAGCTGGTAGCCGCCGTCTTGATCGTCGAAAGTGGCGTACGCAAGCTGTGAGACACGGAAGAGAGCAGTGCAGCACGCAAGGTGTCCGTCTGCTGTAAGACATGCATATGGAACGTTTCGCGCAGCAAACGCCCTCGCTCGATGCTGGCAACCGCTTGTTCGAGGAAGGCTGAGAAGAATACTCCCTGCGGGGTCGTTTGTTCTCCGTCCTTGCCCAGACTGTTCTGCTGTGCACTACTGCGTGCATCCGCCTCGATACGCAGACGTAACACACCAACTACCTTCTGGTCCATCTTGAGCGGAATGAAACGCAGATAATGGCGCACCTGGCTAGCCGCTACGCCTGTCTGCGCCTGGTTCTGCGCTGGCACGACAGCGGGCTTCCACGCTAGCTGTGCTGTATCCACATCCACTGTACAGGCATTCTGCATGGCTCGCGCCGCCACGGCTGCTTCCTCAGTCGAAAACGCTCCATGCTCAATCAACTGCTTTTCACTCACGTGCGGAATGAGCTGCCCCTGCTCGTCGGGTAGTAGAAACAGGCACTCGCGCATGCCCCATGAGAAAAACACCTCGACCATCTCGTGAGCAATAATGGAGAGCTGATGCTGCATATCGGCTTCACGATTTGTCGCTCGCAGCAGGTCATACAAGATGCGTGTTTCGCGCTCGCGACGACCGGCATCCTGCGCACGCTGGCGCAAGGCAGAAGCTAAATGACTGGTCACAATGGCAATGGCCAGAAAGACGATCAACGTAAATACATCTTCAAACTTGCTGGCAAGCAAACTATAGATAGGAGGCACAAACAGGAAATCGAACGAGAAAAAGGCGACGAATGACGCCAGTAAAGCAGCATAGAGTCCACGCATACCAGCCAGAGCCAGTATTGCCAACAGATAGACGAGAAAGCTGTCGGGAATGCTGGGATAAACATGGAACAGGAAGAGAATAGCAGTCAAGAGCAAAATGCTTCCTAGTGACAGCAAGCTATCACCCACATAGCGTTTCCAGCGTGCTTTCAACGCTAACACAGGTCGTGGTTCAGCCAGCCCCATAGGTTCTCCCATCATAGATCCTCGCATCTCTTTGTGAAGATAGCAACACGGGAAACTATATAGCAGTTCTGGGAAAGGGTCGTCTGCAAGCGAATTGCTCTCAACTGGTCAACTCGCCCGCTTCAGAGAAGCGTATCCCTACTCATACCACCCTAGCATAAAAGATGTCCTGCCAGGCTGTCAATCATACAAAAGAGGAAAGAAGAAGAGGAGATGCGGCATACCACAACCTTGTGCTCTCGAAGAGTATCTGCCGCAACGAAGCGAATATCTGGCCCATGGCAGCTCAAGCCCGACCAATGTTAACACCTCGCCCATCATAAAAGTATACCCATGAATGTAAAAATTGTCAATATTTTATCAACAAAGTGCTTTATTATCTCAAAAATTTCTAAAAATATATCGATTTTTCCTCAATATAGCGCGCAATAAGAAAGGGCATTTTGTACAAAGTAGACAAAACACCCTTTACTATGGACACGAGAGCGCCTGTTACCTCTGGTGCGTCACAAGAGCACAGCGCCTAATCATGTTTGCGTTCGTGATGTTCTTTCACCATCTCAATGACGATGGCCAGAGCGATGATAAAAGGCGCATCGACACCCGATGCAACATCAACTGCATAGCTATCCCGGAAAAGAGAGAACTGGCGTCCCACCTGTCCGATAAGGTTTCCATAATTGTCACTCACCGTAAAATTCCAGCGCGAGATATCCCCATCCACATGAAAAACCATGCCATTCTCACCCTGCACTTTAAAGCGCTCACCAAAGATCTGCAACTGCTCATGGACATTTGCCCAGTGCTGACCATCGCGGTAAATAGCATAGTTGGGCAGCAAGGAGATGAGATGCTGCTTAATATGCACCAGCTCTTGCCGCGTCTGACGATCAAACAGTACCAGGTTATCGCCTATATGAAAAAACTTGCCACGCACCTCAAAAATAGCGTGGCCTGCGTCGTCTCGCACAAGAAAATCCTCGGTGAGACTCCAGGCTCGCTCCTTTAGATGATAACGCATACAACAAAAACCTGCCTTTCAAAATATTCTGCTACTACGAACAATACATGCTATAGATGTCAAACACCTATTTTAGCGTTGCCAGCGCATGCAAAACGGGCTCTCCATCCTTCCGGGGGAAAACGTTGGGAAATGGGGTAGGGGCGTGTCCTGGTGACCGCCCCCGGGCGCACGCGAGGTGACGCTCCTACCCCATTTCCCCCTCACGGACGGAGAGCCGCAAAACGCCGCCGACAATAGCCCATACCACCATGCTGGAACAATCAATTACCATCTACCGGAAGCTTTTCATCGACACTTTTGTGCTCATATTCGGGCTTCTGGCTGAACGGATAATGCTTTTTGTGCCTGATGATATGGGTAATTTCTTCAATCTTAGCCGGAGACCACTGCGCAAAATGGTCCCACGCGCTCGTTTGCCAATCGTCAGCCGTCCTCACAGTGACAACCCAGGGAGGCAGCGTTACCAGCAGGTGATTGGCCAGTGCATTGACAAATGGCTCATAGATCAAGCGTATCTCGTAGAGTCGCTGCTCGGCATCTTCTTCATGATACAATTTCAGTCCCACGTCGGCCAGGGCTTCGCGCATACGCTCAAAATCAGCCGACGAGAGACGATTAAGCTCGGGATGCCTCGGCGGTGTCTCGAAGATCTGGGCCAGGTCAACTGCCGCGTGACGCGCGATGGCGAAGGTAAAACGGATCGATGGAGCATTGACGTCATCCACTCCCACCAGCAACAATGCACAGGTATCGAGAATAGTTGTCAACGCGGCAAGCCAGGATTGTCGCTCGTGCTGGGAACGGTAATACGTCAGGACCGGGTAGGAGAGATGGCTCTCCAGCAGTTCTGCACACCATTTCTCCCAATCGTGCAGATATTGCAGCAGTTCCGCGCCATTATGATTACGAAAATGGCGACGTAATAACTCCGTCGCACTGGCTGGCGAACCTGCACGCGCATCTAGCAAGGATATCTCTGCTTCACGGCGCGAAAACGCCTGGTAAATCACCGGCACATAGCCAATAATCAGCGCGAGAAACCCAAAGCCCATGCCCGCTTCAAACACCGTCAAGAACCTGGCCAGTGCAGACTGCGGAACAACATCCCCTAAACCCAGCGTGATAAACGTCGTCCCACTAAAATAGAGGTAGGTGCCAAAGTTCACGCTCTTCCCTGCGGTCAGCAGCGGTGAATCCAGGCCCCACTGCAAGAGAGCAAAGGCGACCATCAGACCAATAGCCCACACAATCAGTAAGAGAATCAGCGAAAGTGGCCCAAAATAGCTCAGATAGAAACTCACGCCGATTCCCCGGACGCATCTTGCGCCCGCCAAACGACCATGCACTCCAGGCAGACGTATACAGCAGGCGCGATAGTCTGAAACGGCGTGAGACCCTGCGCGGCAAGACAATCGTCTCAAAGCTGTCTTGCAAGATCAATAGCATCAGCAAAATGCCAAAAATAGTCGCTAGGACGTTCATCGGTACCCCCTTCACAATGCCTTAACTCCCATTATACCCAATTTATTCCAATGCCTGGAGTACACCGGAGTTGTCAAGGCATGCCAGATAGACACAGAGCTTCCCACTTATTTTATAAGATGGTCGCGCGCTGATCAATTCTGTTATACTGTGACTACTCTTTATGTGTCAAAGCAAACGGCAGAGGATACAGAAAGGATTTTTATGAGATGATTAAGCGACTGCATCTGAAGAATTTCAAAGGGTTTCAACAATTCGAGCTTTCTGATATGTCGAGAGTTATGCTGATTGGAGGACGAAACAATGTTGGGAAAACCTCTCTTCTTGAGGCTATTTTCCTTTTTTATGATCTATTTAATCCTGGGCTTTTTTTTCGTCACTTTGACTGGCGTGGTATTCAAGTATCATCAGTCGATGCAGAGACTCTCTTTGCACCAATTTTCTATGCTTTTAGCCTGGACCAGCAACTGATCATTGAAATCTGGGATGATATTTATCAAAGTAAGCTAGAAGTGACGCTTAATCCTGCTCTTTTTCAGAAATCTCTCAGTATAGATATTCCTGAAGCTGCAAAAAACAGGACACAGATCCCAACCAGCCCGATACCTTCTAATTCATATGCGCTCAATCTGCACTACCAGATCGACGGAATAGGACAAGAAGACATAACGCTCGCCGTTAAACAAAGTCCCACTAATCTCAATATTCAGTTCGAGCCAGGTCCCGTGAGCATATTTCCACCATCAATGCGACGAACCTCAATCTATTTACCACTACGCAGCAAAGTCGACCCTCAGGAAGACGCTACGCGCTTCGGACAATTAGATATCGAACGGAAGAATGATCGTATACTCGAAGTTCTTAGAATACTCGAACCACAGTTGGTTGGACTGTCTTCAGTCTCATTGACAACCAGAACAGAGATATACGCAGACATTACTGGAATGAATCGCAAAATACCGGTGGCGTTGTTGGGCGATGGTATGAGTCGCTTACTTTCAATTATTCTGGCAATCGCCAGTGCTAACAATGGTATTGTCATGATTGACGAAATTGATGCAGGACTGCACTATTCGGTCTTACCTCAGGTCTGGCAAGGTATTTGCCAGGCAGCACAGACGTTCCAGTGCCAGATCATTGCCACTACGCATAGCTACGAATGTCTTCAAGCAGCTTATGCAGGTGTCAAAGCGGCGAACATGGAACAGGATTTTAGTTATGTTCGGCTAGAGAAGCAGCAAAGTGGTGTGGTTGGGAAACACTATCCCTATTCAGTACTTGAAGCAGCTCTCTCACAAGGGTGGGAGGTGCGCTAGTGCCGTTTCTGCCATCATCACAACCGCCGGTTACGCCAACGTCGATTACACGCTCCCATGTACTTCTTGTAGAAGGAAACGACGATGACTACTTTTTTCGTGCTCTATTGAGATATATGCAATCCGACCAGGATATACAGATCCGCTTATTTAATGGAAAAGACAACCGAGCAATTTTCCCAGCCTTTCTTAACGACCCAGGCTTTTCACTTGTTACTAGCTATGCTATTATCCGTGATGCTGATACAAATGCCCGCGCGGCATTAGAGAGCATCCAGAAATTGCTAAAAGATTATGCTCAACCCTGTCCACCGCAACATAGCACATTCGCGCATAATGATAGTGTGACAGCGGGCATTTTCATCATGCCCGGAAATGGCGCGATAGGAATGTTGGAAGATCTCTGCCTGCAATCGGTAAACGGCCATCCAATAATGCCGCATGTTGATACTTTCATGGAAAGAGTTCGCACTACGATGCAGACTGAAGCCCCGAAAAATACCAGCAAGGCAAAAGTTCAAGCGTATCTTGCCGGCATGAAAAAGACCGTTAATTCCCTGGGCATTGCCGCTCAAAACCATTATTGGCCCTTTGATAGTGAGGCGTTCTCTCCACTTCGCCAGTTTCTTACAGAGCTAGCCAATTTTTAACATGACAGCAACAACCAATACAGAGAGGTCCCGGCAGGTGTTATGGTACCAGGACCTCTCGAATTTCAAGCTTATCACGTTCCTCAACACAGTACCAGCACTTTTCGTGCCTCTGTGTACTACTTCACAAGCAGACGCACAGCCTGGACAATATCGTGAGCGCTGATACCAGCTTCCTCTAGTAGTTGTGCAGGCGTACCTGAACCGGGCATCGACTGTACCGCCAGCTTCACGATCTCGGGCGATGGCCCATCGATTTGTGAGAAAGCTTCCAGTACGGCTTCGCCCAGACCACCCTCGGGCCAATGGTCCTCTACCACGATGATCTTGCCACCCGCCTCCTGAGCCGCAGCCAGCAAGGTTTCGTCGTCAATCGGCTTGACCGAATACGCATCGATGACACGAATGGTGATGCCTTCATCTTGCAGCTGATCATACGCTTTGAGCGTTTCATGCAGCGTAATACCGGCGGCTACCACCGTCGCTTTGTCCTTTGCTGATTGCTTTACAACCCGGCTACCGCCGACGGCAAAGGTCTCGTCGGGAGCATAGATGACCGGCGTTTTCTCGCGCGTCGTACGCATGTAGACAATACCATCGTGGTTCGCCATCTCGGCCACCAGCTGAGCTGTCTGGTTGGCATCGCTCGGATACAGGACAGTACTACCAAAGACAGCGCGAAACATGGCGAGATCTTCCAACGCCATCTGCGAAGGTCCATCTTCACCTATCGAGACGCCCGCGTGCGAGCCGACCAGGCGAATATTGGCACGTGAGATCGCCGCCATGCGAATAAAGTCATAGGCACGCGTGAAGAAGGCCGCAAAGGTCGAGGCAAATGGAACTTTATGGCGAACGCTCATGCCTACCGCCGACGCCACTAATTGCTGCTCTGAGATAAACTGCTCGAAGTAACGGTCGGGAAAAGCCTTGGCAAATTCTTCAGTATAGGTCGAGTTGCTTACTTCACCATCCAGACCAATCACGTTGGGGTTCGCTGCACCGAGCGCTTTCAGGGCATCACCAAACGCTTTACGCGTAGCTACAGCGCTATTTAACGCATACAGCGGTAGATCCAGCGGCTGCTTTGCTGCTTCAGGAGCCGGTTGTCCAGCGGCTGGCTTCTGTACCGCGAACACCTGGCTACGCACCAGCGGGTTGAGTTCTTTTAAAGCCTGCTCCTCTTGTTCCTGGTTGAGCGTCTTGCCATGCCAGCCATTCACGTTCTCCAGGAATGAAACACCTTTGCCTTTAATCGTCCTGGCCACAATCAACGTCGGTTTGCCATTTGGCTGTGCAGCTTGCGCGAAAGCACGGTTGATTTCGTCGTAGTCGTGCCCGTTGATCACAATAGCATGCCAGCCAAACGCCTCTGCGCGAGCCGCATACGCCGCTGTGTTCCAGCCCAGATCGGTTTCACCGCGCTGACCCAGCCGGTTACAATCCAGGATACCTACGAGATTGTCCAGTTTGTAATAGGAAGCCTTGTCAAAAGCTTCCCAGATAGAACCCTCGGCCATCTCGCTATCACCCAGGAGCACCCAGATATGGTAGGGTAGCTTGTCGAGATACTTGCCCGCCAGACCGATACCTACACCTATCGGCAAGCCCTGTCCGAGTGAGCCTGTCGCCACGTCTACCCAGGGCAATATAGGCGTTGGATGGCCCTCCAAACGGCTGCCAAATTTGCGCAGTGTCAGCAGCTCCTCGTCGGTAATCGCTCCCACCGCCTTGAAAATCGAGTAGAGCAAGGGAGAGGCGTGTCCCTTCGAAAAGATCAGGTGATCGTTATTGGGATTGGTAGGATGGTCAAAGTCGTAATGCAGATAGCTGCTCACGAGCACAGCCATCAGGTCCGCCGCCGACATAGAGGATGTCGGATGTCCAGAGCCTGCAGTGGTTGTACTACGAATACTATCTACACGCAGCTGTTGAGCCAAGTTGGTCCATTGTTGTACCTGTGAGCTTTTTTCAGTTGTTGTCATAATCACTCCTCATGGTTAAAGAGTTTGTCTTGTCTTTCGCATGCTCTGACGGACTTCCTCTTCTATTGTAGACAGTCCCCAATGGAAATCGCAAGCTGATGTACGCACTTCACAGGGCACTTTGCACGTTATGCACAGAAGGGACTCGGCTCACAGCTCCACGCAGCGAACTTCACCCCTGCGAAAACACCCGCGCCGTCTCTATTGGGTAACACGTGAGAGCATAAACCAACGATAGTTCCAAAAAGTATAGCGATCTCTAGCGTTTTCTAGCGTTCTATTGAATGCTTGCTTTCACTCTAGATTTCCCTTTTGGTTTTGTGAGGGGGTAACGACGAACCTCACTGGATGGACTACCGGCTTGTGGCCTTTCCCATCCTCTACCCCCTCCGACCCGAAGGCATCAGGGGCTACTTTTCTGATAATGTTGCCTGACCCATTGCAATCGGCATTGATGAGCGTGCCATCTGCTGCACGGTACAATCCACGCTTCATGCGCTTGCCGCTAAACGTTGGTTTCTCTGTCTGATTGGGATCATAGACCGGCATCTCATCACGATCAAGGAAACTGGCTTTGCTCGTGTAGGACTCTTCGGTGATCTTGACCGTAATGCCTGCTCGTTCCGCTTTGTACGTCAGCATGGAAATGAACCGAGCATGAGGGATAGCAACGAAATTTTGATTGGTGCGCTTGCCCATGTTGGCTTCCTGCTTCCATCCATCATTCTTGCCAATCACGAGCGTCCCAATCCCATGAGCTACCAGGTCATCGACTATCCATCTGGACGCCGTGTGCAGGTAATGCTCTATCCGCCGATTGCGTTTGTTCGTCAGACGCTCCATACGCGCAGTACGGCCTGGATGACCGAGCTTGCTCTGTAACGCTGCTTTACGCTTGTTGTAAAATTGGTTCACCGATTTTATCGGACGCCCGTTAACCAGAACCGGTACGAAACCGGGAAGGTTTGAAGTTAGCGCCACCAGATTATCCAGGCCAATATCTATGCCAGCGTAATAGTCAGGGTTGACCGCACTCTTTGGCTGTTCGTGTTCATAGACCACTTCGATCACGTAGAACCCGTTACGCGGTACGATGCGCACTTGATCGATGTCCTTGTACCTCGTGTGCACCGAGATCGCGAGCATGGAGGGTTGAATACATCCTTGCCTCAACCCTCTCTTGCTGATCGCCTGGATGGTGTAGACCAGCAGGTTCCGCCCTTCCATTTTGTGTTTGTACCTGGGCAACCTGGGCCGTCCCAAGAACATGGAGGGGTCTTTGTTGTAGGCAGCACGTGCTTTGAAGAAGCTTTCCCAATCGTGGGCAAGCTGCATCAACACCTGCTGACTGACCTTTGCCGGAAGCGCCTTGTACGCCTCGTGCGATTGCATGCGCCGTTGCACCTCGTTGTAGGTGAGGTACGTTCCATCAGCAAAGAAGGCTTGACGTACCTCGTAGTTTCCCGCATTGTACAAATTCTTCGACTTGAAAGCCGCTTGATCGATCACGGCATAGCGTGGATCACGTCTGCTGATCACATGCTGCTCTACCAGCTTCATTCGCACTGCCCCTCTCGGTTCATCTGCAAACGTAAGGCTCGTAGCGCATTCCGGTCTCTACAGGGAAGCATGCGACACCCCTCACAGAAGGACACCCTCGCGCTCTTCTTCGTCCCGTTGCTCATCCACTGGCACGGCATGCACCTCACAGACAGGACGATCACAGCCATAACAGGTCACAGGTGTCAGGATATTACAGAACCAGAGAGTCCCGTCCAGGAGCATAACAAGCTGCATACAATGCAATAGCTCTTCTTGTTCCTCAGAAGCCAGCAGCGAACGAAATTCCGGCAAGAGTAGTACAATGTCTCTGTGTGTCAGGGAAACACCCACCAACGGGTGGAATGATTGGTGGATGCTCTGCTCGATTGATATCCCTGCCTCGTAATGCGCGGGTTGTTCACTCATGATCGATTTTCCTTTCTCACTAGACATCCTGCAGGAGCAGTAGATGAATCTGATTGAGATCAGTTGGCAGGCGCTCGGTGTGCGTAGTCGTAATCGAGACACTTTGCACGCCTGGTGCCCCAAGCAGTCGTTGCGTGGCCTGTGCTTTGCTCTGCCCGGCAATCAAGGCCGCCAAGTGCTGAAGCTGGCTCGGCTGAAACTGATACATCCATTGGCCTGTGGCTTTGACCACAAACGCAATAGTACCCGCTGATTGTTGGGTGGTGCTCACGTGCATCGTGCTTGCCTGGACGTCCCCTACCTGGCTATAGCCTGCTCCCAATTGCCGGGTTGCCTGGCTGATCACAAACTGCGTCACGAGCGCGTGATAGGCATTGGTGTTGTACACTTCCCCCGTACACGTCTCGCTCTCCGTCACACGAACCTGAGCAGCCTCTGCTCCTGGCTCGTGGTCAGCCGTCACGGTTGGTTGACATGGCAGCGGCGTGATGAGCGTCTCGTTGGCCCGGACCTGCGTTTGCAGTGCCGCCTGGATACTCTGATCGATGCTTGTGGTGAGAGTGGAGGCGGCACTGGTGATATCCTGCTGCGTTGCCGTCTGATAGGTGCGTGCAGCCTGTCCCCCGCTAAAGGCGTGACTGACCGCTGAGATATTGAGGCGGCAACAGGACCCGTAGATATCTCCGGCGTGGATGTTGCCCTGGGGTCCTGCCACGACCGCGTGGGCGCTGACCGTTGCCTGCCCAAACGTGGGATAGCTGGCAGCCGGGATAATCGCGTCCTGCTCCGTCACCACCTGTACCCCGTCTGCTCCTGTGAGCAAGGTCCCTGCTGGGATCGTCTGTGCACCGGTCGCGGCGTTGTAAAACGTGATCACACCCTGAGCGGCATGTACATCCTGATGCGCAGTTCCAGTGGTGGGGACGGTTTGCGCCTGGCTCATGGTGATGGAAGAGAGGCGTCTGCCTGCTATCTGATCGTGCTGCGCGCTCGGGGGAGCGGTGACAACGATGATGGTCCCGGTGCTGCTGATCGTCTTTGTGATGGGGACCAGCGTCACGGTGGCTGATGGTGCCCACGAGGGCAGCAACGTAACGACGACCGTGATCCCTGCGATAAGCAAGCAGCAGGCAAGAAGCACGACAGGTAATACCAACCCCCGTCTCCAGGGTTGTCGTGGTGGTGGGGCTGCCTCATCCTGGCTGGCCTCTTCGTCCTGCGTGTCATCCGGTAGGATCGTACTCTCCACGCCTGGCAGTTCGGTTTCTGCTGCTGCGGGAAGATCATAAATGTGCACGTCAATCAAACGGGTGGGTGGTCCTTCTGGCACTGGCGTACCTGTCTGGGTGAGTATTTCGTCGGTATGACGGATAGAGCTCATGGTTCGTGTCCTCCTTTTCACGGAACAAAAGGGAAGAGAGGATAGGTATCACCTCTCTTCCCAGGTAAGGTTACGATGATGATGACGCAGGTCCCGCTTGAGGACCAGGGGCATCATAGATCAGGTAATCGAGCATATCGGTATCCTGTTTGAGTTTGGCGGCAAAGCGTGCAGGGATGGGTTTGCTCCACTCCAGGAGGACAAAGCCGTCTCTCGCCTTTGCCGTGACGCCGTACAGCTTGACAGCGAGTCCTTCGTCCTTCCAGTCTGCGAACTCGTCAACGATCTTCTCAAGCTCTCGCTTGTTACAGGTGACAAGCATCATACTTGGCATTATTCCCCCTCCGCTATATGGTGATCTTGTCGGTTGAGGTGCTCGGACGAAACCCCGCATGGGTATTGATCAAGATGTAGCGTCCAGTGCCCACCGCAATGATCATATCCGGGGAGTGATCCCCGTTGACATCCCGAAACGAGATGGTGGCAGGCTCCTGGTCGACGTCTGGTCCTGAGAACACCGGACCGGTATAGACTTTGGAATGGGACAAGTCACCGGGCAATACCTCGGTAATGATGATATGCCCGCTCAGGTTCTCCACCGTGAAATGGCTGACCCCACCATGCCCGACATTGGCATCACATTGGTAGGTCCGGGGATAGCCATACTGCCAGGTCTCTTGCACTGCCTGCCACCAGTGAACCAGGCCAGAAAACGCGAGAAACACCAGCAGAGCAAGCAGCATTCCCAGACCGATGGACCACAGGAGTGGGAGCCGTGGTGGGGTCGGTTGTGAGAGCGCGAACGGCTGCGCACGGTGCTGGTGTACCGGTGCCTGTGTCCGTGATGCGCGTTGCATAGGCGGAGGCGGTGCCTGGTGCCTGGTCACACGGATCATCGTTCGCGGTTGCGTCTGTGCAGCAGGAGCCGTGTAGCGCCGGGTACTGGTTGGCAGCCGGGTCGTATAGAGCGTGTCGTCTTCGTCCCCGTGCATCGGGCGTTCATCGGTGAGATAAGGGGTATCGTCCGGGTGAATGCCGTGAGTCGTTCCGACGCTGTGCGTGGGTGCGGCATGTGCCCGCAGCGGGACGCGTCCAAATCCGGCGGTCTGCTCCTTCAAGGGTGGCATAGACGGGCCTCCTCCCTCGGTTGCTGGTGCAGGGAACAATCAAAGGGAAACGTGCGCTCATGGGTGACAGGGGAAAGGCGGTGCTGCCGCAAACACGCTGGGCAATAAAACACGGTGCCACAGGCAAGACACACCTGTTCTCCTGGGCGAAAGGTGGCGCTCAGGAGATGCTTCCCTTGGTGGCACTGGGCAAGCGTGTGCCTGTGTGAGGGTTGCGGCCTCCTGGTGCCGAGAGTGTTGTGCATGGGACCCTGCCTTCCTCACACGGTGGTGCCGTGAAAAATACGGTCAACGTCGCGCTCAGAGACTTCTCCATTCAGCCGGGCCTGTTCCAGATCAGCGATGGATGCTGGGTTCTCGTGGCATTCATGGCTCATGTTATGACAAAAGCCAGTCGAGTTGTGTTCGGGGTAATCTCCTCCCTCATAGGGGATGACAGGAACAACGGTATATTCTTCGTCGTTGTCCTGGGACGGTCGAGGTAGAAACATGGTTGGCCTTTCTTGACGTGGCATCCCATGAGGTATAGAATCCCCATGGGGCCTGACTGCTACTTTGACAAAGGTCGTGAACGGTCCTGTTAAACTGACTCCATCTGATCCATGGAGTCAGTTTTCGTATTGCCTCCTTCCTATTCTCTGTTGCCTCCGAGCTTTACGGTTGATAGTTAATTGTGAAGATCTAAACACAGTATCCATATGTGTACTTGGCAGAACTCAAACAGTCATATTAAAATTATACCCAATCTGTCATGACTTGTCAACACTTGTCATAATGATTGCGCGTAGGTCGGTGAAATGATATAGTAGGTTTCAAAAATACACCCGTCTGATAAATGGGTGCAAAGGGAGATTACTGGCTTATGCACAGCATCAGGGAATTAATTGAAAACATGCCAGCGACATTAACTGAATTGGGGCGCACATCAGGCGTAAGCGAACGATCAGTTATGAGAATAAGGGATGGAGAGAAAGTAAACCGGAGCACAGCAAACAAAATACTACGGGGCTTATCAAAGCTGTATGGAGAGACGTTCACTTTGAGCAATGTCGCAGGCATCAACTTAGCAGGCCGAGGCAGCGAGGAAGATTAAAGCTTCAGTATTTTGCAGAGATCATCTTGAAAATATACCCACTAGTACAATCCTCTGTGGAGAGCTGCCGCGCATGAAGAAACATCTTCCCGAAATGCAGCATAACGTTGCTGGAAGTTTAGAGATAGACATCTATCAATTTCATGTAAAAGTGAGCAGCATAGATGGATAAGATGAGATAGCTAGACTAGAAGACATTGAAGCACATGTGTTAGTCAGTTTGTGGGAAGAACTGTAACCATCGGTGAATATCTAGGGCAAACAAAAAAGCTTCCTTGCAGCAGAAGAAATTGCAAGGAAGCTTTTCCGCAGTCAAAATCCTGTCATAAAACACTATGAAGCCAAACACAAGTTTGTTATACTGATAGCAGCAGAGCAAGAAAGCAACACAAGCAAGATAGAGGATTGTGCAAAATTGCAGCAAGCTATTGTGGTCCATAGCCCTCACTCGGGCAGGTCAACGCAACTTTCACAGGCGCTGGCGTACCTCCAGGAGGCAAATATCGCCGTGACTGACGTCATATCCATCGCAGATCTGGATGCGCTACCCGTGCAAGGCACTCTCTGGCGTGCCAATGGTACGACGTTGGTGATAGCAGCGGGAGGCGATGGACTGGTAGGCGGTGTGATTACCCATATCGTGGGCAGTAATCTGCCACTGGGCATTCTCCCATTGGGAACGGCCAACGACATAGCTCGCTCGCTAGGACTGCCACTGGATCTTCAGCAGGCAGTAATGGTTATCGCACAGGGACGCACCACAACCATAGATATCGGCATCGCGCACCCAGCCGAACAAGCAACGCACCTGGCAAACTCCAAACAGCAAAAGCCGTCCGAGGCACATATCTCACCACAAAAACATGCCTACTTCGCTCACGTGCTGGCTGTTGGCCTGAATGTGCAGTTCGCACGCCTAGCAACGAATATCGCGGTCCGTGAGCGCTATGGGAAGTTGACCTATCCACTCGCTACGTTACAAGTGTTGAAAGAGCACCAGCCACTGGAGATGACTCTATGCATTGAAGGTCTCGCATTACCATCGCGGACCCAGGCCCCACCCGTTATTAGCGCAGAACCTGTCTCACTGCATTGTCGCGCACTACAAACGACCGTGATCAATGCGCCAATTTTCGGTGGACAGTGGAACCTGGCTGTACCAGCAGCCAGTCTGCATGACCACTTGCTCGATATCGTGATCATCGAGGATGTTGGGCTACAGGACCTGCTACCGGCGCTGACACAACTCCTGCAACAGGCGACGGCCAGACCATCCCAGTCACCATGGCACGCTCGCAATCCACAACTGCAGGCCGCAGAATTAACTGGCATCGCCGGTATCCACCATATACAAGCGCGCAAGATCACTATCACCACCAACATTGATCCACAAGATGTCACGTTGGACGGAGAGGTACGCGGTCAAACGCCACTGGAGACAGCCATCGCCGAAGAGCCATTACAGGTGCTCATCCCATAGTTACACACGGACACGCTCAAAGCTAGTCTACACGCGGTGGGCCTTGCCTGATACGCGTGCGAATGGCCTCTGAACCTGCGTGAAAGTCGTGCGACCACATGGTCTCCAGCCACCAGGTGGCACCGGCTTCCGCCCACTGCCGCACACTTGCAGCGTCCTGCACAGGATCAGTGCCGGAGGTGGTGCCTTCACAGACGATATCAAATGGCGTGGTTAACGTGCGCTGTGCATTAATAAAAGTCTTCATCTCGCGAATATCGGCAGGCGTAATTTCAGCCTGTGTGCCATCCGCATTTAACTTGTTCGGTAGTAAGCCATCATAATGCAATACCCGCTGCATCGACTGCTTCTTCGGCCAGCCTCCCACCACCCAGATGGGGATGCGCGGCGTCTGCACTGGAGGAGGAAGAAAGGTCATCTCCGCGATATGGTAGTGTTCGCCCTGGTAACTGAATGGTTGTCCGCTCCACAGTCCGGTCAGAATGGCCAGGCTCTCATCGAGCAACTGCGCGCGCAGCTTGCGGTCCGTTACTTCGCCGACCTTTGCGAAACCGCCATCGTCAAGCGCCCCCAGACCGACCGGCAAGATCAGACGCCCATTTGAGAGATGATCTACCGTGACCGTTTCGCGCGCCACTTTCCACGGCCTACGACGCGACAACGGCGTCAGCACCGCGCCAATACGTATATGCTCGGTACGCATCGCCATACCAGCCAGGACAACCCACGGATCATATATTGGTCCAGCAGACTCAATAGCTATGGCATCCCAGTAAAAGATACCATCCCAACCCGCACGTTCCGCCTCAGAGGCCAGTTCAATCAACGTCCGAACATCGCCGGATGGTATGACGAAACCATAACGCATGCACGACTCCTGCCTAAAGATTAAAACCTGGTGCCATTCACATTAATTATGTTGATAGACGCGGACAAATGCTACATTCATCTGCTGCGGAAACGGCGTACTACTATCGGCGTTCCCCGGCCAGTCTCCCCCAACAGCAAGGTTCAACAGGATAAAAAATGGCTGGTTGAAAACCTGATCACCACCGAGCTGCGTGGTATCAATAGACGAAGTAGCACGACCATCAACCGAAAAAACGATATGATCAGTATACCAGTCCATAGCAATCAGATGATAGCCATCTGAGAACTTCCCACTCGGTAGCGTCTCCTGTTGATCGCTGCTCGCGTTATTTAATCCATGCACAGTCGACTGAATGGTTGACATGGTCAACGCGGGCACATTTTCCATAATATCAATTTCACCACAGTCAGGCCAGCCAACGGAGTCAATATTCTGCCCTAACATCCAGAAAGCCGGCCAGATGCCATCTCCTCCCACAGGGAGCTGGATGCTCGCCTCAACGCGGACCGGCTTGCCGCTCGTCGGTGGCTGAACGGCATACTTTCCCTGTGTGTCCAGGCGGCCCGAAACATAGGGACAACTACTGTCGTTGGTCTGTTGATCAGCCTCTACTACCAGATGACTGTTCGCACCAGTCCCAGCAATACGCGCCTGTGTGCCATTATCCTGATAGCACTCTTGCTCATCATTAAATTCACCGGCAGAATATTCGCGCACCGTCCATTTGCTGGTATCGATACTTGAACCCGTGAAATCATCATGCCAGATCATCTTCCAATTGGCATCACTGGCCGTAGGATCTAATGCATCTTTACCTGTCCCGGACGTAGTAGCCAATATTGATGCTGATGTCGTTGTTGTCGTTGTTGTCGATGATGTAGTGGCCGTACCCGACGTGATTTCCACACGATCAGGATTCACAAAAGCCCAACTCGAAGCTTCGTTCTGCCATCCCGTCACCGTGAGCTTGAATGTATGCAGCCCGGCAGTTAAGGTCGGGCTGGTATAGAGCAACGTGTTCCCGGCCTCAGTTTGCGCATAGAAATCAATCTCCCCCTTGACCTTCCCATCAATGGAGACCTTCCCGACGCCATGAGCGGGCCCAACTACCCCATAAAATTTGATCTGTGTGCCTGTAAACGCCACGCTGACAGAGTCGCCAGCCGTCTCATCCCAACTGTTACTCCCGTTAGAGAAACCGACAGAGTGGTAATCGCAGTTACGGCAGTGCTTCCAACCAGTTCCACTATAGTTAAACTGATCCTGGCCTGATCCCTGCACGCTATCATCGACATTCAGCGTATTTGTCGTCGCAGAGGTCGTTGAGGGAGGCTTTGCAGAGGCTGTTGATGCAGGCGTTGAGGTAGGTGTCGTATTGGTCGTCGTCGTTTCGGTCCCAATGGTCCAACCAGCGTATTCATTCCATAATGTTGCCCCAACACAGGTATTGGGGGCCACAAACAACGAAGTGCCTTGAGGATACTGATCAGGCATAGGATAACCAGGTCCGGCATTGGCAATCACTGGAGTATTACTGCCGTAGCTGGTTTCACAGTTTTGCTCATTGGTAAAAAGGGAGGAATTGGTAATATTGCCATTGAAGAGGTCCATATGGAGTTCATGGCTATTATCTTGCATGCTCCCATTATTGGTACAATCAGCATAATCAATATCAACGTTACAACTATCTTCGGCCACAAAATATAAATGGAGCTGCGGGATATAAAATTTCTCTCCAATCTGATAGTCCGAACTATTCGGTACATCTCCAGAAGAGCCATACTTCGAATTGATCGCTACCGTGATCGGGTCCTGAAACGTACCGGTGCCTCCAACAGCGTTATGCACCGTCGGATATCCTGCGTTGGCTGGCCAATCAATCGCCGTCGAGGGAGGAAATACCCCACCGGAACCACCGTCATTGCCACTATAGTTGGTGATCTCTCCAGTCACTGCCGTCTCACCTGCTTGCAATGAAACACTACCTGCAGCAGCATGAGACGTCAGCACCCTTGTGACAATCATACTACTAAATATCAAGAAGATAATCGTCAGCACAGTTGCCACCTGGAGACGCTTCGTTTTGAAAATATGCATAGAGCCTCGCTTTAGGTGTGTAAGATAAAAAAATACTTAGAGAGAGTATAACAAATAATGGCAGGAACCATGAGGGGGATAGAGGCCCAAAAAGCGTGAATTATGGCATCATTGGCCCACTTCAGTCGCATAAGTAGGTGCGCTTAGCGCCACCTGTATCAACGTGGCCGGATGGTTGCGCCGCACATAATAGCCGCGTCCGGGAGGCAGCAGTGATGCGCCTTGTCCGTGGAGGAGTTTGCCTTCCTGTGGATCACCGCTCATGATAATCCCCGCGCTCCCCATTTCACGCAGGCGTTGAAAGACAGGTTCGAAGCTCGCGCGCCCGGCTCCGCCCACACGCCGCGCGATGACCAGGTGAAAACCAATATCACGTCCCATCAATAACAGTTCGACCAGCGGCGTGAGTCCACTACTGCCGGGAGTGACAATCAAATCATAGTCGTCAACAAAGAGAAAATACTGACAGCCCTGCCAGCGCTGTTGCTGCAAACGCAATTGTGCCAGTGGTACATCCGCACCCGCAGTCATGCGCCGCTCAAGGTCCGCACGGAAATTGTCGATGCAGGACTTAAGCGTCGGCGGATTATACGCATAGGCCAGCAGGTGCTTACTCTCAGCAAAATCGAGCAGCGTTTTACGATAATCGACGATGGCAAACGCGGCCTGCTTCGGCGCATAATGCTGCTCCAATCCACGCATCCACGTGCGCAGGAGCGTGCTCTTGCCCACTTCCATATCCCCCAGAATGATAAAATGCGGCCCATTGGAGATCAGATCGATATAGATTGGATCAAGACGAAATTCTTCCAGGCCAACCGGGACACCAGATGGCCCTGCGACAGACGGCCCTGGCAGATCCCGCGCTTTTACCAGCGTCGGCAGCATGTGGATAGGCGGTGCCGGGGCGGCTGACCAGGCACGCCTGGTGCGCTGCACGAGAGCTTCCAGAGCTTGTTGAGGGGACATAGCTTCGCCCTCGCTTGTATGCATATCAGCCAGCCACGGGAGCGCGATCTGACAGTGCAGTTTGGCGGCAGTTACAGCACGACCCGGCACTCCAACAGGCACGGCTGATGCCAGCGCTTTGCCAAACTCCGATTCCGTCGGATCATTGAGACGCAGTTCTAGACGCGTGCCAATATTGTCGCGCAAACGAGGACGCACCTCGGCCCAGCGGTTCGCCGCCAGGATAACATGCACACCATAGGTAAGACCGGTAGCCACAATAGAGCTGATTTCAGGCTCTAGCTGCTCAAAGTCCTGCACAAATTGCGCAAAGTTGTCAATCAAGAGAAAGACATCCCCAAAGGGCACAGCGGCAAATTCACCCGCCTGCCGACGCTGACGGTACGTAGCGATACTATCGATGTTTTGCTCACGAAAGAAGAAACTCACGTTCCTCAATGATTTTACGCATTTGCGCGATCAGGCGGCGAATTTTATCGCGCTCGGACTTGCCGCAGATCGCGCCCACATGTGGAGCGGGTTCGAAGATACGCAGCAAACCACCACCCAGATCAATACAGTAGAACTGCACATCATGCGGAGCATGCGTCACGATGAATGAGGTAACGAGTGTACGCAAGAATGTACTCTTGCCCGACTGGGGCGCTCCGACCAGCGCCAGATGACCACCTGATCCCGCAAAATTCAGCATGAGTGGCTCCTGAGCCTGCTCCAACGGCTTATCGAGCAAGCCGACTGGTACCCGCAATGAGCCAAATACCGGTGGCGTCTCCCACCGGCTACCATCAAGCTCACCCCGCTGGCAACGCTCAAGAACAGCGCCCAGGGGCAACCTCGTGCTGAGTGGGGGCAACCAGACCTGGTGAACACGGTAGTCGCTGGTCGGCAACTGGGTTGCCAGTAGCTGTGAGATGACCACATCCATCTCGGTATGCAGCTCGCTCGGTTCAGCTTCAGAGAGCACCGTCGTTTCCTGCTGCTCTAAGGGCAACAAGGGATACACCAACGTCCCTGTCGGAGTGAGTTCGCGGATGACGCTCAGCAGTGAGCGAGACTCGTGTGAAGGCACAAAAGGGATCGAGATCAACGCCGTTTTGAAGATGTTATAGGTATCAGTGTCAACCTTGAAATAACCAACACCAGGCGCAGATGGCAGATAATAGGCATCTGGCGTCCCCAGCACAGAGGAGCTCTCGGATGCACTAAATGTCCGCAGGCAGATACGGTAGCGCAAATGACCCTCTAAGCCCCTGATACGTCCTTCATCAATACGCTGCGTCGCCAGTAGTAAATGCAGACCCAGGCTACGTCCCACGCGGCCCATGGTAATAAAAAGCTCTAGAAAATCGGGACGATTGGCGATCAGCTCGGCAAATTCATCGGCAATGATCAGCAGATGCGGCATTGGCTCCATCTCAGGATACATCTGCCATTTGGCCTGATACTGCTTGATGTTATCCAGGTTGCCAGCATCGTGCAACATACGCTGGCGGCGCTGCTGCTCTCCGAGCAACGAGGCATAGGCGCGATCAACCAGCGTAAGGTCGCCCTGAAGATTGGTGATGATACCCGCCACATGCGGCAAAGCCGCAAAGTCGGCGAAAGAGGCACCACCTTTGAAATCTACCAGCACAAAGTTCACCATGGAGGGATCATGCGTCACTGCCAGGCTCGTGACAATCGTGCGTAGGAGTTCGCTTTTGCCCGAGCCGGTAGCTCCCACGACCAGGCCATGCGGCCCCATACCTTTCTCGGCAGCTTCTTTAATATCGAGATATTGTACTTCACCGTCACCACGCAGGCCAATCGGCACGCGCAACAGGTCACAGCGGGAGCGAGGTTGCCACGAGGTCGTCACCTGGAGCAGATCCGCCGCATGCACGTCGAGAAGATCTAACAAACGCACGTCTTGCGCGAGATCCTGCTGCACGCCTGTATCACCGAGCGTTAGAGGCGTCAGGCAACGCGCAAGCTGCTCACAGGTGGCCAGTTCAGTGCCATCTGGTATGATGCCCTCCAGACGCCGACCGCCAAACTTGATCTCCTCAAGGTCAAGCCAGTTGGCACTGGAGAGCGCCAGACGCGTTTGCACAATCGATGGCTCCTGACTGCGCTCGTCAGCCAGGCAGATAATTGTCACACCTAGCGTCGCGGCATCGCGGAAAATCTCGTCCAGCTCGGCGAGCTGAGCCAGGGGACCCTGTGGACTAAAACCATCTAAAATAATCACCAGGTGCGGTTTTAAAACAATTTCCTCTACGGCACGTTTATCGCCCTTAATGCGACGACGGCGATCTAGCTCCGGCTTAATCTGATTGATCAGCAAATCCTGACAACCCTCAACCGTATCGGCAAGCAGACAGAGCGGGTCAGGCGCACGTTGCTTCTCCGCCTTTATTTGCCGCAAACGACGCACATGTGGCAACCATCTGAGCCATGACCAGTCCTGGGCCGCTTGGCGCGGGAAATAGGCCATACAGCGCACGTCTTCGGGCGAATGATAAGTGACAATCTGACACAGGATCGTTCTGACCAGCGCCTGCACCAGCGCCCGCTCACCATTTACGGCCAGCGTGCCGATAAAACGCAGCGCAATGACGGCTGGCAGATCGTCAAGATGCTGATACTCGTTCACCAACGACTCGGCATTCGTACACAAATCGGGCACGTAGCTGGTCAGCAGCTTGTTGCCCAGATCCAGGCGCACCCGGCAACAGAGAGGCATCGGTCCCAGGCCGACACGGACCTCCAGGAAATCCCTATCGTCCAGACGCCGCTCCCAGAGATGCTCGCGCGCCAGAACATCCGCCAGCATCCTTGCAGCCGGTGGATAGAGTCGCTCATTGAGCGCACGCTGCTGCTGAGCTAACATGTGGAGTCGCGTACGACAGGAAGTGAGATATTGTACATAGCCAGCATGTTCCGCCTGGCGTTGCTTTTTCTGGACGCGTCGTTGCGCAATACCCATCACAATGCCCACAGACGCAGTACAGAGACCAATCCCCGCAACGGCGATGCTGATCACAATACCTTCGTGGAAAGCCAATATATAGACCAGCGATCCCAATACGCCAACAAGAGGGAGCAAGTACTGAAGCCATTGTATGGCACCTCCCTGTGCAGCCTGCTGTTGTGGAGGTGCATTGATAATAAACTCGTCCGTCGGTAAAAGAGGCGGATACGCTCGCGCTGGACGATAGAATTTTGTGCCATGCATAAGCAAATTGCTTCCCTTCAATAGATTGCGCACAGCTCTCAAGCTAAGGTCAAAGTTCTTCCTTGCTCCAACTCACGCCAATACCGCCTGTGTCTGGAGCTGGGGCAATGGTACGCGGCGTAAATGGACTGGGAGCCAGCTCGTGTAAGCTCGTCCAGGAGGCCGCATCCTGTAAGACAAGCACCGCACCATCCGGCACATCCGCCTCCTGCAATGTGCGCTCCCTCAGCAAAGGCGCACTTTCATGGACCAGGCGCAAACACCAGGTAGCAGACTCAGCATGTGCAGGCGATGGGGTAGCAGGATCAGCACCATGCGCGCGAAAAGACAAAGCATCTATTGTCAGTAATGCCGGGATCAGCGTGTTCATGGGAACATCGTCCGGCAACTCAAGATCCATATGACGTTGTGGTCCAATCACGGTAACAAGCAGTGTTGGCATCGCATCTTCTCTCAAGCGCAAACACAGGTAGAATAACAGACATAAATCTACATCATCTTTTATACAATTGCAAGCCTACCAGGCGCGTAAAGCCAGCAGCGCCATACACCAGCTCGCCAGATCTGGACATTCCGCCAGCGTCGCCGAGGCCCAGGCTTGATCAAAGAGCTGGAGCAGCTCGGGACTCAGCGCCCATAAAGCATTGCGTACGGCGCGCCACAGCGGTGTTCCTATGATCTGGAGATCTCCTGGCCGAAAAAGCGCCTCTGTTTCATCGGGCACCAGCGCGCGCACGTGCGGATCACACCATGTCAGCATCTCAGTTAGCAGGATAGCGCCCGCAAAGCGATCTCCCTCGGCACAATGTTGTCCGTGTGGACCAGGATGACGGTGCTGATAGCCTGGTGAACCCTGACTACGTATCTTTGGCGCAGGAATATCATGGATATACATACCTTCAATATCCAGGAGCATGATCTGCTTCAGGTCCGCTGAGAGCAGCACATTGCCACCGGCAATATCCGCATGCGCCATACGCCGCGTTTCGAGATTCCACAAAATATTCGCCGTCGCCAACGCCAGATCTTTGGCCTGCCCAACGCTATAACGAGCACTGGTGGCTGGATCTAGCAACAAACCTGCCCATGTGCGACCCTCCAGCCAGGGCATAAGGATGGCATATTCCAGCTCGGGGAAGGTCATAATCACGTTACGATAGGCATCTTTTGTGAGACAGATACGCTGCTCCAATGCCAGGCCAGATAGATCAGGCTGGCGCGCTAGCGCATCAGTCACACGAGCGATATGCTCTGTACGATAAGCAGGTTTGATCACCTTGAGCGCATAGAGTGTGTGCGTCGCCATCTCACGCAACTGGTAAAGGAGCGCTTCGCCGCCTTCAATCACGAAGACTGCCTGCTTGTCATTTGGAAAGAGCGGATGCGGCATGAACTCGTAGTAATGCGGTCCGATACGCAGAAAGGTACCGAGAAAGGGTTGAAATGTGGACACCGGCTACACTCCTTCTGTCGGCGCATCCTCGTGTATCCATTGCAGATCCAGCGCAGTCATATCATCATTGGACGGGTGTTGTAGCAATTGCCGCACATGCGACTGCCAGCCAGTATCATCAAGATCCCCTAATGACTGCTCGATAGCATTGAGACCATCGGTATGCACGATGAGACGATCAATGGTGGTCAGCCCAACGCTCCAGGAATTGATGGGTCCACGCGATCCGCGCACAGTGGACCAGCGTCCAGCTTTGTCGTCCTGATCACCGAGCATGATGGACTGGTCAGCCACAATAGATAAGCGCGCAGTCACATTCCCCATCCAACAGAAAAGCGCCTGTATGGGACGCGACTGCTGCAGGTGCGTAGACCAGTTGGCATAATCAAGGCGACCACACAGAAACACGGTCTCGCTGCCATAAGTATCGCGCAGTTCTTCAAGTACTTCGCGCACTAATACAGGCGTGTCCGCCGGAATAGCCTGCTGTTTGAGCTGAAGTTGCGCCTCGTCGGTCCACGCGTTCAGTTGATCGCGCAACACAGTCGCCAGCACATCAGGATCAAGGAGGAGTTCCGTCAAGGTTTGCAACCATGCAATCAGATGCGTCGCCAGATAGTAGGCCGCAAAATCGCCTTTGTAAGAGCTACCAACACCGTCACACACGCAAAAACACAGCGAAGAGTTCTCCTGCTGATACAGCACTTGCGCAAAATCCTGGTTCAGTAGCGACTGTGTCTGTGCCTCCTGACAACGCACAGAAAGCAGACGCGCACTCACGCTATCACTCAACATCGTACGCGTAAATGTGTCGGATGTCTGATTGGTCTGGATACACAGCAAAGGACGATCACCCGCAGAATGAAACATGGGCACACACGCTCCTTCAGAAAGTGTTTGGCTCACCAGCAGAGCACATAGCCTTCTCTCTCTCATCAAATATAATTTGCTACTTCAACTGCGTCGCCGTCGAAATAGCAAAGGCCAGACGCACCAGGTCGATATGGTTGCCAGGGAAAAAAAGCGCGGCCCCCGGCTGCAAATGATAGCCATAGTTGTTGATATTCAGCCGATAGGTCTCCGGCAACGGAGAAGAAAGATGGAAGAGCAGCCTGGCATACTCGTTTGTCAGTTGCTGCTGCTTCAGCACGCCGCTCCACTGGTGCCAGTCGGCGACGGATGAACGCAACATTTTATCCGCGACATAGACATTTTCTACCAGCACAGGACCATCATGGACAGACAGGCTCTGGATTCTGCGCACAAGCGGGGTCGGATCACTGGCGGTAATCAACGCGTCGGTCAGGTGACAGACAAGCGGGGCAGGACTGGATTGCAACTTCGAAAGATGGGTCTGCAACAACGCCTCGACAGCCGCAAAACCTGCGGTGGTGTCCGTTTCGCCACCGGCACTGATAATAGGTATACCCGCTCGCACCAGCTCTGGGAGATCACACACACCATTTAAGACATCGATCACCGCAGTGCTATAAGCAACTATAGCGATTTTATAACGCCGCTGCACAATTCCATCACGCATCGAACGACGGACCATATCTTTTATCGCTTCCCGCAATGCACGGTTTACAACATCCATTTTCGTCGTCGCGCCACACGGATCATTCATAGAATAACTGGCATCAATCAGATACACTACAAGTGCAGGCGTCAGAGATGTCGCTGGTTGCGTATACAATACAGAACTCATCTCAGAGGTCTCCGATCAATTCTTCTTTAGCATAGCAATGGGCCATTTGCCAGAGCAGAACAGAAAATACCCACAAACAAAGTGAAGTAAAAATATAAGTTTCATGCTTGAATAATCATACCACATCCTGCTATACTGTCTAGCAGAATGTTGCCGCAAAACAATTTTATCCAGAGCATGTTTGGAACACGCTCTAAGAACATCTAGGAGGCAATCGATGGGAGCACCACGCGTATTCGTCAGCCATAGTTCTCCTGGAGAAACCCAGCGAGAATATAAATTATTACAACAATTTATCGCCGATCTGCGCAGCGCTGGCATCGATGTAGTTGCCTATACACATAATAGAGTCACAGCAGAATTTGTGCAGTTTCTCAGTCAGGAATTACCAACATGCCAGTGGCTGATCTTATTTCAAACGCCCGGGGCGCTCTCTGCACCAGATGTTCAAATGGCCGTCAATACAACGCTCACCCTCACTGAGCAGGGACATATGCAAGGCGTGCTGCGTTTTATTGTCACGCCCTCCGAGACCCAGGTGCTCCCGCGTGCCTGGCAGAGCATAGCCACATTCGACGCGACATACGACTATGCCAGAGCCCTGGAAAAACTTCTCCTGACATTGTCGGTGCGCAAACCAGCCCAAGAGACTCTACCGGTTGCCCCGCCACCAGAGCCACGCGTTAATCCTGTCCTGGCACCCACCTATGATCGACCTGCCGTTGCCCTGTCACGCTGGCAGGCATTCAAAGCAAAGCTACAACAGCGCGATGCAGGCAATTTGCAAATCAGTATCGGACGCCGCACGCTCTTAACGGTGCTAGTCATCCTCGTCATTGCGACGATTCTCGTCTCGGGAACGGCAGTATTTCTCACACACCGACCAACGGCAAACAAACCCTCTCCTACTCCCCAGCCCGTCGTCGCGAACACAAGCGTAGGCTCTGTCTATTTTCTCGATAGCGGGATAGTTGGCACAGCCAACACAACCGGTTTCTGCGACGGTATACAAATCGACCTGAGCCATCTTTCACCACCCACAGCCGGCGACAGCTACTACGCCTGGCTGCTTCCTGATCTGAGTAAATCGGAGAGTAGCGCGCTGCTGATTGCCAAACTCACCCTGACCAATGGAGCGGTACAGCACACCTATATGGACCCGGCTCATCAGAATCTATTGGCAAGGTATAGTCGCTTCTTGATTACCGATGAGAACGCTAACGTCACACCCATTGACCCCACTCCCAATACCCAACAATGGAGCTACTACGCCGCCATTTCAGAGACGCCCAATCCGACGGACATGGATCACTATAGTGAACTGGATCATCTCAGACATCTGCTCTCTGGCGAGCCAACCCTCAACAGTCTCTCACTAACCGGCGGCTTAATCCCCTGGTTTTACCAGAATGTGGGCAGTGTGTTTGCGGGGGCCAACGCGGCTCGGGGAACAGAGCAACCACAAGACCCGGCCATGATGCATACGCAATTTGTGCGCATTCTCGATTACCTGGATGGTTCTGCCTATGTCAAGCAGGATGTGCCCCGTAAAACCCCACTGATGGTGAACGCAACCGTGGCAAAAGTGTCATTATTGACCATGAACAGCAATCAAAATCCTGCGAGTTATATGAGTGACTTCGCCATGCACTTACAAGGCTTCGCCAGCTCGCCCAATACGACCACACAACAACGCACCCTGGACAGCCAGATTAACGCCGCAGTGAACCAGATCAACGTGAACCTGAAACAGGCACGCAAGGATGCGCAACAACTCGTACGCATGAATAATAAACAGTTGCTCAATTCATCCACTATCCCACTGCTGGATGATCTGCTGAAGCAGACCTATCAAGCGTACGTAGGCGTGGTCGATCCTACAACGGGCACGCTGAACGGCGGAGCTACCTGGGTCTACGATCATATACAGCAACTCGCGACACTGACAGTGACGAAATATGCAGCCGGGAAGGCATAAGCGATCAGCGGAGCCTGCTGCGCTGCGCCACAGGCTCCTGTTTCACAAACTTCGTGGTCGCAGAGATAATCGCGTAGGGACAATCCCTGGCGGTTGTCCAGGGTGGGTTCGAGACGGGCCGGGCCGCCGCGAGGGACGCGAAGACCTTTTTCTTCACTCAAGGGAACAGACTGGCCACAAAAAAGGTCTTCGCTCGGCCCCTCCGCGAACTTCCACGGTTCCTGAAACGTTGCCCCACCTGAGTCGTTACCAGTGTTTCCCCCCTCAGGGAACCGGAACCATCTGGCTATTGAGATGAACGCACACCGTCACTGGCAGTATAATGAAACGGATGCAATCCCAACCGTCACCGTTGCCTCCAGTCCCGATGGATGGCAATGCCCTGCATCAGCATAACATCTCGAAAAGATTTAAGAGTGAGGAAATATTTGCTATTGCATAAAGATAATGCCATAGAACAAATAAAGCAACATAAGCATGATCCTATTATTTCTATATTACGCAGAATGCTCATACTGATTATTATTCTGCTCTCTCTCCTGCTGGCAGATTTCATCTGTTACCAGCTAGCACTGCCGATTGAGGTGGATGAGCAGGGTGGCAACGCGACGCTGCATGTTGGCAGTGAGACGATAGCATTGGGCACGCTGGGCAGTCTCCAGACGTTGCAATTCGCAGCGCACGATCCGGTTGTGCATGAGTATCAGATCGATGGCACCGATAGCACCAACAATTTGACGCTCGACACGCATTATCTGCATACGATCTCTTCTTCTCTTTATTACCGCTTTCAGGCATGGATGCGCGATCTCGCGGGTACAAGTCACTGGTCCGATGTGCATATATCCCTCAATGGGCACCAGATTACAAGTGTCAGTTGGCCTGCGAATGGGTCCGCGCTGGCATTGCCGTCAGCGTCTGCTAGCTCCACGCTGCGTATACAGCTCGAACTGCGGCGACCTGAGACCCCCATGTCATTTGATCTGGTCACATCCGACCATGCCGTGATACAGATCACGCTGGATCGCAACAACCGCACAATCGTCGTGAACAGCGAGGTCCAGGGACAAAGTACGCAGATTGCCAGTGTGTTTTTTCCCGTAGATGTGTTGCCCTTTGCGGCCATGGTGCTGGACACACTGCTACGCACAGCGATCTGCGCGCTTGCGGTACTGCTGACGGTCCTCCTCTGTGAAATGGGCATAAACGTTGGGAAATGGGGTAGGGGCGTCACCTCGCGTGCGCCCTGGGGCGGTCGCCTGGACACGCCCCTACCCCATTTCCCACTCAAGGATAGAGAGCACGCAGAAGAACAGTCTGGCCTGACGACTGCCACACGGGGAAACATCGTGATGCGCAGTTGGCGCAGCCTGACGGTAGCGTTACACCCGGTTGCCTTGATCATGTTAGTAGGATCGCTGTGTTTTGTTTGCTGGATCGCACTCGTACAATATCAGGGCGAACCACATATTTACGATGCCAGCGCATACTTGTTCGCCGCCAAGATGTATGCAACCGGACATCTTGCGGTACCGCTTCCTGCCGCCGTGGATCGCTTTCCTGGACCCTTCATGATTCTCTTCAACGGCCAGTGGTTTGGACAATATGCGCCAGGCACGTCACTCACTTTAGTACCTGGCATCTGGCTCGGAGCGCCATGGCTGGTGGAACCACTCCTGGGTACCTTTGCCTTGCTGGCCATTGGCCTGTTAGCTGCTCGACTCTTTGATCGGCGCGTAGCGACACTCGCGGTGCTCTTGGGCACCCTTTCACCGTTTTATAGCTATCTGGCAGCGAGCTATCTTAGCCACGCGGTGGCCCTCTTCTACCTGGCATGGGGATTGTGGGCGCTGCTACGCTTCGCACAGGGAGAGGCCGGTTGGAATCTGCCATTGGCGGCCTTGCTCTTTGGCATGGGTGCGCTGACACGCGATCTGGTAGCAGTGCTCTTTGTGATCATCGTTGTGCCGGGTGTGCTGCTGCTCTCGCGACAGCCGTTGCGGACCTCCTGGCGACGTTGGGTTGTACCAGGCATCCTGTTTCTGGCTATCGCACTCATATTCGTGTTCATCACATTAGACTTTAACATCCTGCTGACACAAAGTCCGTGGGTGACACCTCGCCTGCTCTTCTTCTCAGGCGACCGCTGGGGCTTTGGGCAGGGCATCGGTTTCTATGGACAACACACCCTGGCTGCTGGCCTGGTCAACATCGACGAATTGTTGACCATCCTGGAGATCGACCTGTATGGCTGGCCCTTTTACTTCACCCTGGCATTTTTAGCCTTGCCCTTCCTCACCTGGCGAGCTCGCAAGGCTGACTGGTTCTGCCTGGTCAGCGCTACTATCCTGATCGGCGCGTATGTGGGATATTTCTACCATGGCATCTACCTCGGTCCACGCTACCTCTTTGAAAGCTTGCCCTTCCTGCTCATACTTACCGCGCGTGGTATCTTGACCCTGGCCGACGCAGGCCAGGATGCAGCACAGGCATGCAGGCATTTCTGGTATGGCAACAAACAGGTAATACGCAACACCATCGTGCAAAGCATCCCGACACTGGCGCTGGTTGCCATGCTGCTACTCTGCAATCTCCTGTACTACCTGCCAAGACAGATACAACTTTACCAGGACTACTCCGGTCTGCCCAACGGATACCACATCAACCTGACCCAGATCTATCACCATCCAGCTTTGCACAACGCGATTGTGATCACCAGCAACTACACGATCTATCAGATGGTGCTCTTTGCGCTGAATGATCCCTATCTACGTGGAGACGTCATTTATGCCTGGGGCAGCGATACAGCCGATTACAGGGAATTACAGCGGGCATTTCCCGGCAGGAAGCTCTATCTGATGAATATTGCTGCTGACGGGTCTATTCAATACACGCTCTTGAGATTGAATACTTAGCATATTTTCCTCCACTCTTCCCATGTAACTTTGTAACTTTGTAACTTTTGGGACCCTGAACGCGCTTGAGAAGCCAATTCACGAAAGTTACATGAAAGTTACAAAGTTACAATCCCTATTTCACCAGTATACTACTTTAATATATATTTTTATAATTAAATATATATACTATATAATAGTAAAGAATATGGATACAAAAGTTACAAAGTTACAAAGTTACACCTGGAGTAAGGTGTAACTTTGTAACTTTGTAACTTTTGTGGAAAGGTTAGGAACTGTGGAAGCTCGCGTAGGGGCCGAGCGAAGACCTTTTTTGGTTGATCTTCTGGCGTGTGGAACCAGGCAAAAAAGGTCTTGGCGTCCCTGGCGGCGGCCCGGCCCATCTTGAACCGACCCTGGACAACCGCCAGGGATTGTCCCTACGCGGTTCCCCTCTGCTAGCTGATCTGAGTAGTTAGATGGGCTTTTCGCGTCCAATAACCCTCAATGTCTCAAAAAGAATATCATCAAGTCGCCAATTCCTGGAATTATCTGGTGGATCTAGTAAGCGACAGGACAATGGCACATCCCTTAAGATCTGCACAATTTTGCGTGCGGCATCGCTACACAGTGCAGGATCTTGTGAGAGCGACTTATTGTAGCACAATAACAATGCAGCACCTGCACAACGCAACGCATTCGTCGCATCCAGGGCAGAGACAATGCTGGATAGCTCGGCAGTCTCCAGGCTAAACGGCTGGGTGAGCAAGCCATATGCCAACTGGTGTACCGTCCCTACAGCAAATTTTTTCTGGGCATCGCGTGACAACGGCTGGATATTGGCACAGGCATTGAGTAAGAGTTCTACTTCTTGAGCAGAAAGCCTATGACGGCGAGATAACGCGCTGAGCGCAGTGGCGATAGCATCAGCGGACTGTAATTGTCCTGTCTGACGCACAGGACGCGGCGCATCAACCTGCATGTGCAGAACGGCCAGCAGCAGCTTATGCTCTACTTGTTCCGCTTGCCTCTTGCGCTCAAATTTCCGCAGACTCTCCTGTATCTTTGAGCGGTCTTGCTCCTGCCCGCTCTGTGTAGCAGACGTAAAGAGGCAGTAGAGAGCCAGTAAGACCAGTGGCGAGACTTCTGAACGCTGCTTCAGCACGTCACATAAGCTATCCACCAGAGCGGTGTGCTGCAGTGTATGACGCAACGAGATCAGGTCCTGGCGATCTTGCAACTCTTGCATATCTGGCAGATAGCGCAACATATACTCCAGATATTCGACTTCGTTGGTTGGCTTACTGGCATTTTCTCTAAAAAGACTTTGCACCTGCTGCCTTTGCTGGAGAAAAGCCACATATGGTTCAAATTGCGTATGATGCAGGAAAAGCGGATATTGCAGATGACGCAAAGGTTTAATATCCTGCACATAGAGATGAATAATCGTCAGCAAGGCTTGTTCATGCTGTGCATCATGACCAGCGAGCGCGGTCATAAATTCCTCAATGGTCTCCTGCCGTTGCCTACTATCGTCTCTACTGATCATCAACCTGAGCGCCAGACAAAGTTGATAGGTGGCACTATGTCCACGAGCCATCTCATCCCGCAAGCTGCGATACCAGACCTCACCCCAGGGTGCAGATGGACTCTCTTGCTCCGCGCGAAAAAGATGCTCCAACAGATAGGTGTAAGCATAGCGTACGGTCTCACTGCTCAAAAGCAGTTCCCGCTGCTCGTTTTGTGTCAGTTTCTCCCGCCAGTGCAGACGTATGGAGCGCTGAAGTTCCCAGCCACTGCTCTCTTTTTTGTTGGGAAGCGAAGCTGGCGTCAGTAGATATCCACACTCTTGAGAGCGCTCAGCGAGAGATCGCAAGCATGCCTCCCTTGACTGCTCTTTGACCCAATAATCACGCAACCAACCAGCAGGACCGGCTGCATCCAGCCGACGTAGCGCAATACACGCATAATCCTGTACCCGATAAGAGGCGGACTGCACCTCGTTACGCTGCACATCTTTGACCACCCAATCCGGGTAGCCCGGTGAATCCTCCAGATGAGCCAGACTTAAAAGAGGTGGCAGCAAGGCTTGCATGACAGGTATAGGACAACTGGCCAGTTCAGGCGCCAGGATCGCCAGGAGCCGCGTAGCACCTTCCTGACGCACAACATTGTCGCTCTCACTGAGGGCAGTGCGCCATGCATCTAGCAGCGCTGGCCAGAGGTCGCGCTGGCTAATCGTTTGCGGCTGCGCGCGCAACCAGAGCAACATGGTCCGCTCGATATCCTGCTGCAACTGCGTAAAGCGCCCGGACCCACAGCAATCACCATAGCGCTCAAGCAGACGATAAGTGATGGCGCGCTGGAGTTCCTTATCAATCAACCAGGCATTACAGTCGATGATACTATTGGCCGCAAACAAGAGACGCTGACAGGGCAGATCATCGAACTCATTTTCTGCCACGGCAAGGGTGTCAATCAAGTCATTTGCCTGCGGCACTTCATTGAGATTTGTCGATCCACCTTTGTAAGCAATCAGCAAGAGCAAGGGTTCATTCCAGGCGGGCGAGGCATAATGCTGATTGATAAACTGCTTGAGTTCCTCAATCGGCAGTGGACGCAGATACAGCGCCACAAAATACTCTCTGAAGGTACGATGCATAAAGCTGTAGAGGCCAGGTCCTGTGCGCACAAACAGGCCACTACTCACACGCAGCTTATCAATGAATTCTTCACTGTCACTGACCTGACCGGCGGACAATTGATAGAACTTAAACATCGTTTCGTGCGCGATAGTAATGGCTTCTTCCCGATTGAGCACGGGAGTCGTATGCAGACGATACGCCAGGTTGCTGAGCATGATCTCCGCCAATTGTATCTCTTCTCTGGGGATGACCGGGTGTAAGTTATCACGATTCCAGGATTCGAGGAGCGTCCGGGTCACGACACGGTACAGGTCAACACGCCGTTGCGGCAGAGGAATACCCTGACGGTGTATAAGAGCCAGGATGGTTAGCATCAGAGGGCTGACCGCCAGGCGCTTAATATTCGGATTCTTGTCCAGTATCTCTGTCAACTGTTGATAGCGCAATGTCCCGCTTCTCTCGGCACGCAGGATCTGATCATCTGTCAAGCCCTTTTTGTGCAGAGAGAGAAACTGATGACGCTCGACGGCAGGACACCACATCTCCAGAAAGTGTCTGATCTGCTCATCGCTGAGATCGCAGAGGGTATAGTGAACAAAGTGGTCCAGTTCGCCAGGCTCATAGCTCGCAATGCGCGATGAAATCACAAAGCGATTATGGTGCTGAGCATTCCTACCCTCAGCAAAAACATCATTATGAATAAATGTATACACGTTCTTGGCAACCCGCCTGCGCAAAGCATCATCCGACGCCTCATCTAAGCCATCTAGCAATAGCAGGCAATTGCCCGCCGCGAACTCGTTCAACAGCGCCGTGGCCTGCTCTGCAGGTTCAGGATAGAGCTTACGCAGGTACTCACTGAGAAATTGCCTGAAAGTAAGCGTTTCTTCCTGGCTCAGACGACTTGCATACTCGCTGACAGGAATTAAAATCGGTATCTGAAGCGGCGCGAGGGTAGCGGGCAAAGTACTCCGTGGAGACAACCAACCTCGCGCCATGCTCAACGCCAGCCAGCGCAGAACCGTGCTTTTGCCAGAACCAGGGCTACCTAAAATGATGGCGGCAGGTCTTGTATGATCCAATCCACTAAACACAAGATCGCCCACATCTTGCCCAACACCAGTAGTTATCTGCGCAGACTGCATAGACCACAGGTTATCGATACTCCTTAGCAAACCTTCGCGCTCCTCGTCGCTCACACTGGGATTATTCAATAGCTCCTCTATTAAAGATATTTGTGAGCTGGGAGAATTGAAAGTTGGCTTATCCGCCACTGCCAGCAAAGGAATGAAAACATCATCGAGAGGCAGGTCCACAAAGATCAAAGGCAGCGATTGACTGGTAGCTCCCCTGGGACCAATCCTTTCGTTATCGTATAACACAGCCTTTAAGTAGAATTGCAGTCCTTTGCGGTAGCGCTGCCGCGACTCAAGGACAATCAGCAGGGTAGAGAACAGAAACAGCGCCAGAAAGAGCACAAAAGCCACGATGATCAGCCATTGCAAGAAGCCCAGTCGCGCAAGCCAGAAAAACAGGCTAAAAACACTGGTCTTCGTAACATCTGTCGTTTGCGTCGTCAATAAAGATGCGACAACAGCAGTACACACCCCTCCCACAGCCCCGATAATAATGCCCCGCACACCTACAATTTTTCGTGCTACCTTATATATCATTGAATCGCTCCTCTTAACAGGCAATTTCAGGAGAGTATCGCGCAAATTTGTGACCGAAAAGACCAACATAACCCTTTTCCAAAATATACGGAAAAATACCATAATATGTTACAAAATAGGACTTCTGGCGTACACTAGCGCCGCGAAACATAACAACACATCTATAAGACGAAGCTTCACCAGATACATAAAATCGACAGGATTGCCTTCGCTTACCAATTGTTTAGTATCTTTTTCATCTATTCTCCCTTTTATCTAATAGGGAGCGCGAATTTGAGTAACTATTCAGGTACGGCGTCACCTCGCGTAGGGGCCGAGCCAAGACCTTTTTCGTGGCCCATCTGTTACCTTGGGCAAGAGAAAAAGGTCTTGGCGTCCCTCGCGGCGGCCCATCACCTGCCATCAGCCAGGCCCGGACAACCGCAAGGGATTGTCCCTACGCGAGCACACCCACCTACCTGAACAGTTACGCTGGAGGATAGATCAAGATACGATAGCAACCATCGTTAGATGATACAGATTACGCGAAAGGAACAGCTTCGATGTCAGGGAAACCACAGCGTCTCGGATCACTGCTCATACTGTCATGCTTGATAATTGGACTACGTGCGATTAGCACAAACAGTGTAGCAGCCAGGAGCACTACTCGTTCAGGAGTCATAGCGTCTGGACCGATCACTCAGTCACCTGCCTTGATACGCACATACTGGACGTCTGCACGCATGCAGGCGGCACGTTCTGCTGGTACACTCCTTACCGAAGTCAAACTTACCAGGCAGACTGCTCATGCAACATCTTCTGGCTCAGCTCCGCCAGTTCCATCAGGCATACACAGCAAACCCATACATGGTGCCGCTATCCCACCCAGTGAGGCCGTTACGCCAAACGCAAACGCACTTCCACACAGTTCCTACTCATCCCAACCTTATGCAACCATAGGCAGGATCTTCTTCACCGACCCGCAAACTGGCTACAATTATGCCTGCTCCGGCACTGCAACAACGAGCATTAACCAGAGCGTCGTCGATACCGCAGGCCATTGTGTTGTGGCGGGAGGTTCAGCCGGGGACTGGTATACAAACTGGGTGTTCTGTCCACAATACTATTATGGAAAGACTCCCTATGGCTGCTGGACCGCGAGATATATAGCAACGTCCGCTGAGTGGTACTACTCAGGCTCCTTTGAGAACGATTTCGCGGACGTAGCGGTCTGGGCTAATAGCTATGGCAAGCTGATCAACGTCGTTGGCGGAGCTGGCTGGGCCTTTGGACAATCGACAGACCAGTTCTTCTATCCCTTTGGCTATCCGGCAGCATCTCCTTTCGACGGGAACGCCATCTTCTATTGTGCCAGTTATGGTATAGCCTATAACTACGACACCAGAGCTGTCATCTCTACGTCCTGTGATATGACAGGAGGGTCCAGCGGAGGCCCATGGCTCATTTCGCTCAATGGTAGTTTTGGATACATCAACGGACATAACGATTTCAAAAGGACAATCGACCCCTATCATATATATTCACCGTATTATGACATCAACTGGTATAACGTATTCAATGCAGCACAAAATGCATAAGAAGTAGTCATACAACGCCCGACCCACATTCTTCAGGGACGCAAGGTGTTCCTTCGTCCCTCACTTGCTGCAAATTTAACAAAAACGCTGGAGCCGTACTATACCAGAATGTTACGTTGCATGAAATCAGCAATAAGTGCTATTACTTCCACTTCCTTGCCGCTAAACACGTGATTGCTATTTTCAACTTGATACACCTCTGCTCGACTATTCTCCGTTTTGAGTAAATCAACCGCATCTTTGATTGGTATCACTGTGTACTCACTCTCGTCTTGATCACCGATAACGCCCAAAATAGGCACGTGAATATTTTGAAAATAGGTGAGATTGCCACCTGCTCCATGAATATGGATGTCAATGGTTTTAGCAAGCTTCACTGGCTCGGTAAGCAGGCCATGCAGTATTAAACCATCACTTGTTTTGACGTGGACAATAGGATAAGACATATCAGCCATTATATACTAGAAGCATAAATCACCGTAAGAGCCAAAGAAAGGAGCTACCATGCGCATCGTTTCTCTCCTGGCGGGCGCAACAGAGATGATCGCCGCACTCGGCTGCCTGGATCAATTGGTGGGACGTTCACACGAGTGCGATTATCCACCAGAGATCCAGCGGGTACCAGTAGTGAGCACGGTACAGATCAATACACAGGGCAGTAGCGCCGAGATTGACGCACAAATCAAGCAGCTAGCACGGGCCAACGCTGCTCAGCAAGAGCCAGCCCTACAAGCGCTCAGCCCTTACGCAATCGACGTTGCCCTGCTCCAGGAACTGCAACCAGACGTGATCTTCACTCAAATGCAGTGCGAGGTCTGCGCGGTCAGTGAGCGGGACGTTGCTCTAGCGCTACGACAATATACAGGACTCCAGCCGCGCATTATCTCGCTCTCACCTTATAGATTGTCTGACGTGTGGGAAGACGTACAACGCGTAGGCCAGGCATTGGCACAGCCAGAACAAGCCAGACGCCTTGTCGCAGCCTATCAACAACGCCTGGACCAGTTACAGACGAGAACCAGCGCCTTCAGCCAGCAGCAAAGACGCAACCAGGTACCACGCGTTCTCGTGCTAGAATGGCTGGACCCGCTAATGGCCGCCGGAAACTGGACACCCGAACTGGTTGCCTACGCGAATGGCAAGAATCTCTATGGCAAAAGCGGCATGCACTCGCCCTGGTTAACGTGGGAGGAACTCGTGGCAGCAGACCCCACGGTCCTGATACTATCACCGTGCGGATTTACGCTGGAGCGCACCATGGCAGACGTCACGTTACTGCGCCAGCACCCCAAATGGCAATCATTACAGGCCGTTCAGCAAGGACAGGTCTATGCCATTGACGGCAACGCCTACCTCAATCGCTCAGGACCACGACTGGTCGAGTCGGCTGAATTAGTAGCAAGGGTACTCTGGGGAGAACAATTGGGCCTCGAAGTCGATGGAGCCGCCTGGCAGCAGGTGACGTAAACAAACAGGCATATAAAAAACACGAGGGCGTAAGCGCATACAATAGCATAACCAGCTACGCCCCACATAGTGTCGTTGCAGCTACACTACGACCTGTTCGCCTGAGGTGCCAGCGCATAAAACAAGAGTCCAGCCACGACAAAGAACGCCAGGATCATCAGACCCAGGATAGAATCTATCGCACCACTGATGGACCACTGGAAAATAGTCGCCAGAAGCAAAAAGAGCAACCAGACGGCACCGAGTCCCGGAATAATGAACAACCAGTTAAAACGCGCACGAGGATCTTCCGTTCGCTGCACAACATAATTTGAATCGAGTGGCTCCATGCAAGACCTTCCCTTACAAGCAAGCACGACAACATGCGTCCACTTGCGTGATACTACCTGTATGTATGCAGAAACGCGACGAGCACAACAGCTCGCGCACACGTACCTGCACGCAAAGAAAGAGCAACAACCCATTTCCCTCCTAAATACATAGGAGCAGAAATATGGGCTCTCCATCCATTCGGGGGAAACCGGGTAGGGGCGGCGCTCGCCTCCGCCCCAGGGCGCACGCAAGGTGACGCCCCTACCCGGTTTCCTGACGTTTTCTCCGCAAGGATGGAGACCCAAAATAGACGAAATAGCGACGAAAGCAAACAGGCAAACTTACGAATAACCTGCTGCTGTTCAGGTCGTATTATAGTCCTTTATGAGGACGAACGCAACGGCATAAAAAAACGGCCTCACTGGCCCATATGACAGAAATTAGAGGCAGACCACTCACTTCCATCGGTATAAGTAGCGGCCAGCAAGTTCGCAAAAGAAAGAGCAGGTAGAGCAAGATGCTTGTTGAAGTAGCGACGCAACTCCAGTGCATTCACCTGGTACACAGAGCCATCGCTGGCAACTGCCAGGCGGCCTTCGGCTATCGCACTACATACATCAGCAAGAGTCGGGATACGGTCGGACATGGGACACCTCCCTACAAAATACTGTGACGCGTCATTCTTAACGCAACGACGGTTTTCAACATTATGTACTCATTACACGTCCGAAAACTTTGGGCAGTTTCAATAACCTCTACCATTGGGAACAAAACAAGCGCTCAGTTCGTTCTGCCCGGTCTGCATAGATATATGATGAGACGCGACCTCCTACTCTATCTGACCATCAACTATCGCATCATCGTCCAACAGCCCCTGCATAGGATCAATATACATCACATGACGCAGCAGGTCAATCTGCTTCACGACATCTTTAATGGCCGGGATAAGAAACTGCTTGCCACTGCTCGCCTTTACAACGTAGACATCGTTTCCTCCCGTCACCATAATATCAGCAATGACTCCCACTTCGTCCCCATTTAAACGCAGAACACGCAAACCTAAGATATCATGCTGATAATAGAAGTCGGGCGGCAACTTTGCCAGTTCACTCAAAGGAATAAGCAGGTCAGCGCTGCGTAAGCTCTCTGCTGTCGTCGCATCATCAATATGCGCCAGTTTGAGCAGCAGCATCTCTCCCTTATAGGGCCGTACGCTCTCTATGCGATAGGGCGACGCCTCTGGACCAAGATACACCGTTTCCAGCGTAGCAAAACGGTCAGGGATATCGCTTAAAGGAAACACTTTAAGCTCCCCACGTATACCAAAAGGGGCCACTATTTTTCCGATAGTAGCCCACTCTGACGCGTCTTTTGTTGACATGCTTGCTTGCTCTCTATAGTTTAGCCTGACTACGGCACAGCCGCTTCTTTACAGAATCTCTAAAGAAGTATGGCGACCCTCACGTGTGCCACCTGCGCGCAAAAGTGTACGCATAGCCTTGGCAACACGCCCCTGGCGACCAATTACTTTGCCGAAATCGTCCGCCGCGACATGCAGCTCAAGCACCAGGGCATTGCGGTCATTGCGCACCTCTTGCACCTGTACAGCAGCGGGATCATCTACCAGTGACTGAGCAACATACTCAATCAATTTCCGCATAGGTTTACCTACCCTTACTTCAGCTATTCCTGAACGGGCGTAGCGGCCTGACGAGTAGCAGCTTTTTCCTGCGTGAAACGGTCAAGCACACCAATACGCTTGAGCAACATAGCGACTGATTCGCTCGGCTGCGCGCCATGCCTCAGCCAGCTCAGAGCCTTTTCCTCATCAATATGGATCGCAGAAGGTTCAACGCGCGGATTATACCAACCGATGTTCTCGATGATACGGCCATCACGAGGAGAGCGCGCGTCGGCAATGACGACACGATAGCTAGGGGCTTTCTTCATCCCCGTACGTTTCAAACGAATTTTGACACTCATGCTTTTTTAATTCCACCTCTGCCCCATAAACTACGGGGTCTGTAATTACTGAAAGGGTCAATTGATTTAGCGCTAGGATAGCACGGAGCGCAAGAAATGTCAATCTGCATGCGTGCTGGTCACTATGCAGGCTTCCCCTGAGGAACTTGTAAGCCACTGGCAGGAAGTTGTAAGCTATGCATATACCCGTTTTAAAATACGGAAGAGCAAATTATACGGCGGAAAGAAAGTGCTTAGCAAGGAGTATGATCGTGCCTGATAATAGATCTGAAAATACATCCAATCGCGGCCAACAACAGACAGGGAAAGCTCCCATCCTGGGACAGGGACACGGGCTGAGCGACACAGAAGGTCAGATGATTCAACAGATGATCCGTGAAGAACAACATTCCTCGCGCGCCCTGCATATTCCACCAGAAGATCTGGCACAGGAAGCAACTACACAGATGTCTCCCGAAACCGCGCGTGTCATCAATGCCAGCAGAGTACGCGATGTGTTGAACCTGTTTAATCGCGATTTCCTCTACGGGCAAGGACGCTTCGACGAATACAAGGACGGACTGATCCTCAAGTGGGGCGATGGCTATTCGCGCAGGCATATCTGGATGACGGTGCAGAATGGCAACCTGGTCTTTGAGACAAGTCACGCCAAGAAGTGTGATAAGCCATACTGCGATGGTTCCCACCATGTACTGACGCCCGACCTCTATAGCGACATCGCCATTATTAACCAGGAATTGGGCGACCAGTTCCGCCGACCAGTCTATGAAAGTACCGAAGATTAGTTGATTGACTGAAGGAATCGCACCGTGGCAATAGCTATTCTCGCGCTGGAAAAAGATTTGTTTTTTGCCGTCAAGATCCGCGATACGTTGCGCCACCATGATATGAACGCGACAACGGTACGCACGCTCGCGGCCTTTGAGCAGGCGTTACAGGCCACTGACGCGACAGCGCCTGCGCTGATCATCGTCGATATCGCGCTAAAAGACGTCGATTGGGAGGCGGCTATTCGTACAGCGCGCGCTCACAACCTTCCGGTGCTGGCCTTTGGTTCACACATGGATCTGGAGGCCAGAGCAAAGGCGCGTCAGGCTGGCGCGCAAAAGGTGGTCGCCAACTCAAAGTTCGCCAGCGACATGCCCGGACTGGTGAGACGCCTGTTGGATACAGGCGAGGGCACATCGTCCGACGACACGGACACCGACGATGCAGGAACATAGCATACTATTGATCAAGACGCCTTGATGCGCACGGCTAAATTCGGCTTTGGTCCGCGACTGGGTGCTGTTTTTAGTTGCACAACAAAATCGGATGGGTCAAGCTGTAAATCTACGGCGTTGATAATCGCCGCGAGCGTCGCCATGACTTGAATTTCGGCCATACCTGCGCCAAGACAGGTATGTTCACCCACGGTAAAGGGTGCGAACACGTTCGGCTGGTGATGCTCGTGTCGCGGTTCGATATAGCGATCAATATCAAACGTCATCGGATCGGGAAAAAACTGCGGCAAGAAATGGGTCACAGCAGTTCCCACTAACACATTTGCGCCCTTAGGAACTCTATATCCTTCAAATTCAAAGCTATCCGCAGCCGTACGCGGTATACCGGGTCCCACAGGATAATAGCGTAAAATCTCCAATGTCGCGGCATGCAGCACTTTCATGCGCTTGAAATCTTGCATCGTTGGGGCAGGTGTCTGACTGAATACCGAGCGCACCTCTGCTGAAACACGCTCCCAAACACCGGGATGCTTCAGCAAGGCATACAGCGCAAAGCTACAGGTCAGAGCCACTGTATCGATGCCAGCAATATAGGTTCCGATAATCGCTGCGCGTAAAAAATCTGGCGGATAAGCGTTGCCATATTCATCGACGGCCTCCAGCACATCATCAACGAGCGTACGCTGCTCTGGCTTGTTGGGGGCGTTTTTATGGGCAGCTAAAACCTCATCAACTAACTGAAATACCCGCGCCTGCGTGCGACGAAATGTGGGGAGTTTTAAGACAAACATTGGTAACTGATGGCTAGTGGAAGTTTCAGCTGTGATCGTAAAGAATTTCTGGAGGTCCTGGAAATACCCCTCAGGATCGTAATGTAATAATACGTTGCCTAATTGACTCGTGATCAGCCTTTTCATAGCAGGGACGACAAGAATGCGCTCGTCTTTTTGCCAGGTTCGCACCATATTCTGTGTAAGTTGCATCAGCATAGGCACAGACGGCGCAATTGCCGTTTTTGAGTAGCCACGCCGTAGAACCTTGCGTAGTGCCCTATGTTTTTCACCATCGAGACTCAGCAGAAAGTGATCGGTTTTCATGCCAATTGTCACGCCTGAATAGACTTCCTTGACCGTCAAGAGGTCCTTACCTTCATGAGTCACAAATTGATTGGCAGCGAGACCGGCCAGAATCGTGTACTCTAGATTAAACGCACGCGCTCTGAAAATAGGTCCGTATTGTTGATAGCCACGCAGCATGAACATCAACGGGTCTTTCAGCAATTCCTGCACATTGCCCAATACGGGAAGCCCCGAAACGACCGGAGGTAAGGGCATGTGAGTGGATTCTTTTCCCACAGTAATGGTATCCACGAATAACCTATCCTTTCAAGCTCTTTCATCCTGCTACTTATGCAATACTTCTCATAGTCGAAATACCGAATAGAGATTAAATAGCTAACTACTACATAATATTGCAATGTAGTACTTTATGCAAGGTTATCTTAATACCCTTAGGCTGAAAATTACCCCATTACGCCGAGAATGCGGGTAGAGCCAGCGGATACACGATGATCTGCTGCATCAAGCGATATTGCAGTGGAATACGAGAGAGGCTGGAACCTGGTGTGTGTTGCTCATACACAGGTTTCTGGCGGCGATATGTCCAACGGGCATTGAAAAAGCTTTTCCGAGCGGATGGCGTAGTGGACAGTACAAGTTGTTGGGTCGAACGGTAGTGAGGTCGGTGTGCGATACGTCTGCTCATAGACACTCCTCTTGCTAGCAGATGGTAAGACACAATAAAAAAGCGTGTTCCTGACAAAGTATACAACATATATCACGCCAGGAACACGCTTCTTTTTCACATGTGCGTCACAAGCCAGTCGGCTGCTACACGAGATTGTGCTTAGTGGCCACAACCACAGCTACGCGACTCGCCACCGCCTTCAGCAGTCTTGAAAGATTGCCCACAACCGCAGCCAGAGACAGCGTTGGGATTGTTGACCGTAAAGCCAGCACCCATCAGGCTATCGACGTAGTCAACTTCACTACCAGCAATATAGCCGATACTAATGTCATCAACGAAAACCTTGAAGTCCCCAAAAGGAATAGCAGTATCACCCTCTTGCTCTTCATCGAGAGTCATACCGTATTGGAGGCCGGAGCAACCACCGCTGGCGACAAAGATGCGCAAACCCAGGCTCGGGTCGTTTTCCTGTTTAATCAGGTCACGAACTTTCTCAGCGGCAGTTGGGGTAATCGTGATTACAGACGTCTCAATCGCCGGCTGCTGGTCCTGCTCAATCATATCAATTCACCTCTCCAAAGGGGTTGACTACTCAGCCCCTGCTATTGTAGATAGATCAGATGTTGTTATTACAACTGTCCTTGTGGCTATTATAAACTACAAAAAATGAAGCGTCAAGGAAAAGTACACCGCTATAACCCGAAACGCTGCTGCACGCGAATGACGTTGGCCAGCAGATCTGGCACGTCTGGCGGCGTCCCAAATAACAGTTCACTGCGCCGCTCCTGACTGGTTGCCAGACGAGCGATGATATTCGAGGCAGACCAGCCCTGCGCCATCAGGTGAGCAGCCAGACCACTCATGATCGGCGTGGCAAAAGAGCTACCGGCCCAGTCAGCCCAGCCAGTATCATTTTGCTCCCCGCTGGGAAAGTTGGATGAGATATAGATACCACGTACGGCATCCGGCAAGCTATTACTATCGACGCCACCATAGCTATCACCCCCGAACGTCGCCACACCTGAGTCGTTGGGCGGAACGTTGGCCGCATTAGCGAAATTCGATGGAGCAAATGTACTATTGACTGAGGTCACGCTGAGCGTCATCTCATAGCGCGCAGGCGCGCGGGGCGGACGCGGCGGCAATCCCTGTCGCTTGGCCTGTAACGAGTCATTGCCTGCCGCCGCAACAATCAGCGCGCCATGCGCGGACAAACTCTCAAAGAGCAGACGCACCCCTTCCTCTAAATGGGCCAGCACACGGGTAACGCCCATCAGTTGCGTCGTGGGCCACTGACGATGATCCAGCCAGATATAAGGCAGGCGACGAATATCCGGCATGATCGTCAGGCTCAGGTTAATGATCAGGCGACGGATAGCACCTGAGACCATCTCACGCTCCAGATCGGTTAGCGCAGCAAACAAGGCGTAAAGATCTCCGCCACCAAAATCATTTAGAACACGTACCAGGCGAATGCGCGCGCGCGGTGCGCTATCCCGCACGAGTCCGGCCACGGATAGCCCATGATCAGGCATTAAATAATAGCGCGACTCGCCGCTACGGTCCCGCCCGGTAGAGACGTCGTTAGTGAGAGCGTAGCGATCATACTCAACCACAAAAGAGCCATCTTCGTTGCGCAAGTCATTGGCCACCCGCTGCAATAACCAGTTACGCCGCAGCTCTGGCCGCGTGGCCGCACTGCGAATGCGGTCAGGATGATGCGCGGTATCCAGAACAGCGACAAGCACATCTTCAGCACCCTTTGAGTCCAGCGGAATAGCTTGATCCAGCAGCTTGATACGCCAACCGGGCAACGCATTAGGGGGGGCAGAGATCTCCAACAGAGGGGAGGGCTGCGGCGTCATGGCCGGACCACCTTCAGCATGAAAGAGCGGGGCAGCCGTCACCAGCCAGTTGGGCATGGCAGAGACCACATGGAGTCCCACCTGCGCCAGATGCTCAAGATGACCCTGTATATAGGCTAAAGCCATCGGCACAGGATCGCGCACGGCAGGATCACGATGGCGCGTATGCAAAAAAATAGCCACGAGCGGCTGTTTGCGATGGAGACCAAAAATAAAAGCGCGGCGACGCACAGGCGGCATAGAGGGCGTCGTACTCCAACGGCCAGACGTGCCGTAAATCTCAAGCGAAAGACCATATTGTGTCAGAAATTCATTCAGCTGATTACGGATCTGTTCAACCAAGACGTCCAATGTATCATCAACGGGAAGCCGGGGCAGACGAACTACAAGAACCATTTCACCAGGAATCCAGTGATACAGCTCGTCAGGTGTACCCATGAATTCGCTCGAACTACGAGACATGCACGAAAATCCCCCTCCACGTAGAGTGTGGTGCAATCAAATAAGTGCGGTGCATCTTGCCCAGAGGACAAAGCGCAAGCGGAAGTGAAGAATGCTCTACTAGCGTCACATTATAGCTCAATGGGTAGGGAGAGACAACCAACATAGCTCGTTTGGAACAAAACTACGAGCCAGAGGAAAAGCAAGCGGGTTCAATCAGCGACAAGCTTGCGGCATGGCATACCTGACAGGACATATTGCTCCGTGATGAGGGAGTCCTTTAGTCCTATTGCTTCGTTCTAATCATAGAAGATTTGCGCAAGTGTTTGAAAGCAGAGCAGGGGGCATAGCATTCGCGCCAAACACAGCCTGCGGGAGGAAGCCAGCACAATGTTTATTTATTCAGATCGGCTCGCACACACGCTCATTGAGCTTGTGCGCATACCCAGTACGTCCGGGCATGAGGAATACGTTCGTAGTTATCTAGAACGACAATTGATGAGTCTGGGATTATCGACGCAGATTGACGGTACAGGAAATCTGCTCGCTACATTGGAGGGTGAAGGCACGCCCATCTTGCTCAACGCGCATATGGACCGCGTCCCTCCCGGTCTTGGACATGAGCCAATCTTACGCAACGGCATTCTCTATAGTGATGGTACGACCAATCTCGGAGCCGATGACGCCGCAGGCATCGCCGTCATCCTGGAGGCGCTGCGGCGCACCATCGAACAAGAGTTACCACACCCTCCAGTGGTCATCGTCTTCACCGTCCAGGAAGAAACAGGTCTCTGTGGCTCACGCCACATAGCCCACGCCGTCGAGCAGGTGGCAGATGGCATTGTCTTTGATAACGCATTTGAAGCCGGCGTCGTTGTTTCCAGAGCGGCAGCATACGAGGCATTCGATGTGAAAATTAGCGGGCGCACCGGCCATCCCGGCAAGGATTTGAGCCATACCATCGATGCCATCGAGATCTTCAGACAAACTCCCTATCCACGTGGCTCGCTGGCAGACGATCTGACGCGCATCACGATTGGGCATATCGTCGGTGGTACCGCACGCAATAGCATACCAGGAACAGTATTACTGAGAAGGCGAGTTGCGCAGCTTCGAGCCTCCAGAGGTTTATCAACAGTACAAGCAGGCACTCCTCCAGGCGTTTGAGGAAACGGCACAACGCTTTGGCGCTCGTGCCGAGGTAAACTTTACCATCCATTCCACGGGCTACGCGCTCAATCCCACCGAGCCGCTTCTGAATACGTATCAAGCCGCCCTGGCACAACGCGGCGCGCCCCTGGTCATGCGACCAACATTTATCAGCAGCGACACTGGTGGCTTGCGGCCAGCCATACGCGCATTCACCATCTCAACAGGCACAGTCGATGAGCATAGCGTAGAAGAGCATGTGGCCCTGGCTCCCCTGGAACAATTGGTAACTGATACCTTGCAGGTCCTACACCTATGGCGCTGCCGGGATAGTTGACCACAGTCGTTCACGACCTGAACCTGAGATAGCAGGGCATAAAATAACCTCACTATGTGTTATAGTGAGCAAGAATAATAGCTATAGCTTAAAAACAAGTGAGGGACGATATATGTCCAAGGTTTATGGAGTAATTATCATTGGCTCAGGACCAGCGGGCTACACCGCAGCCATCTACGCGGCACGTTCGAGTCTATCAGTGTTGGTGCTACAGGGCTATCAGACCGGTGGACAACTGATGCAAACAAGCGAAGTGGAGAATTATCCTGGTTTCGAAGATGGTATCCTGGGTCCCGAGATGATGGAGAAATTTGAAAAACAGGCCCTGCGCTTTGGAGCTGAGATGCTGCCTGAGGATGTTATCGGCGTTGACTTTTCACAGCGACCATTTACGGTGACAACCGATTCAGGCGAGTTTCGGTCCCGCGCGGTGATCATCGCTACTGGCGCAAGCGCGAAATGGCTGGGTCTGCCCAGCGAAAAGCGCCTGCAAGGACGCGGCGTTACCGCCTGCGCAACCTGTGATGGCTTCTTCTTTAAAGGCAAAGATGTCGTAGTCATTGGCGGTGGCGATACGGCCATGGAAGAGGCGACGTTCCTGACACGTTATGCCAATCACGTGACGATCATTCATCGTCGCGATGTGCTACGCGCCAGCAAAATTATGCAGGAACGGGCGCAGAGACATCCGAAGATCAGCATCCTGCTGGAAACAGAGGTCAAGGAGATCCTGGGTGATGATGCCGTAACAGGCGTGCAGCTTGTCGATGCCCAGACGGGCGATGAGAAGAAGCTGGATGTGCAAGGGGTCTTCCTGGCCATCGGGCACCAGCCGAATACCGAGCTGTTCCGTGGCAGCATTGACATGGATAAAGTAGGCTATATTGTTCCCGTCGAGCATACCATGACGAACATCCCCGGTGTCTTCGCGGCAGGCGACGTGACAGACCATCGTTACCGCCAGGCCGTTACCGCTGCGGGTGATGGCTGTCGCGCAGCCATTGATCTGGAGCGCTGGCTGGAAACGCAGGGACAGGAAGTTGGGATAGAGAACTGGGATTAACACGAGAAAAGGTTGTATGAAGCTTTACGCCATAGCGGACTTACATCTCGGCTCGCAGCAGAATCAGCAAGCCTTGCTCGACCTCCCAACGTATCCGCAGGATTGGCTTATCATTGCAGGAGATATAGGGGAAACAGCAGCATTACTCCATCAGGCACTCGCCGCACTCAGCAAACGTTTCGCACAATTAATCTGGGTGCCAGGCAATCACGACTTGTGGACCTTACCATCAGATGCGGATGCTTTGTGCGGCGAAGCCAGGTACCAACAACTGGTCTCCATCTGCCATAGTTATGGGGTACTCACACCTGAAGATCCTTATGTCACATGGCCAGGGGAAGGTTCTTATATACTGGCTCCGCTTTTCCTGCTCTACGACTATAGTTTTCGGCCAGCAGCTATTCCCCTTGAACAAGCCGTGAGTTGGGCTGAGGAGACACACACCGTCTTTACCGATGAATATCTCCTGCATCCCGATCCCTATGCCTCGCGCATAGCCTGGTGCCAGGCGCGCTGCCAGCTCACGGAAAAACGCCTGGCAGAAGCTACCAGACAGGGCAGTTCTTTTATTTTGATTAACCACTTTCCCTTGCAAGAGTATCCAATCAGTCTGCTATCTCGAAAAGCCATTGGACTGTGGAGCGGCACCCGCGAGACTGAGAACTGGCACACACGTTTCCCAACCAGTGTGGTCATCTATGGCCACTTGCACATGCGAGCAACGTATTATCGCGCGGGCGTACGCTTTGAAGAGGTTTCGCTCGGCTATCCACGAGATTGGCAACAAGCAAAAGGCATTGAAGGCTATCTCCGTCCTATTCTCCCTGCGCGGCAGGGCATCCAACCTTACGACTCGGATATGGTATGGCATTACTAGACACAGGAGAAAGCCGATAAAGGTTGCTATCTTCAGGGATGGCTATCTTTATCGGCGAGTTGGAGAAATTCTGCCTCAAACTGTTTCCATACACAGAGTTCTGCGTCCAGCACTTTGAGCGGCTGGCGATTTTCCGCCGCGTTGCGTATCAACTGATTTACCCGTTGCCGAAAGCAAGCAAGATATGAGCGTTGGACAGCAGCAAGAGGCAGAAAACCAAGCTGGATTTGTTCCAACGCGTAGAAACTCGTGAGGCTCAAAAGCCAGCGTAAATACGTCCGCATAACGCTCAATCAGCGTGAGTTGTGCTGGCTCAAAGGCATAGGGCCGCGTACTGGAAACCAGCAGACATCCAGCGACTTTTGCATCCAGCATGATAGGGGCCGCAACCGCGCTTCTCTCCCAATCATCGGCGTAGCCCGCAATCATGCTCGTCGGATCTTGCAGGTCGTGATTAACCTGGAGATGACCGACACTTACTGCATAGCCAACCAGTGACTCAGCTCCCAAAAGCACGGCACGACGCTCCAGATGATACGTCCAGGGCGGTGTTCCCTGTCCAATGATTTCGCAGAGACTATGCACCTGTTTCCCACACGAGGACGGCATGCAGCGCGCAACGCTGACAGCAATCCCCTGACCCTGCGGATCAAGCTGGGAAATCATTTGCTGCACAATCAGTGTGCCAAGAGACCAGAAAGGCTTCTGATTGGATGTATGCACTTTCTCATAGAGCATCCGTTTGTAAAACTCAGCAGGGATAGACAGCTCATCAACTTGCTCGCTGTCCGCAGCAAGTTTCTCTGGGGGAATGACGAGTCCTTCCCCCTGTTCCAGGAACTCCAACAGACGGCTACGCTCATGAGGGAGTGCAGTGGGAAGGCGCAGCAGATTCTGTCGCCGTGGCGTCGATTCGCCACTCACCCAACGCTGCAAGGTATTTGTGCTCACACCCACTGTGCGCGCGATTTTCCGTCGTTCAGTAGGGGTTTTGCTATATTGATCAAGCAATTCCCGCCATGTTTGAGGCTCATGCATCCTCTATTCCTCGTAGAAATTCCCCACAAAAAAGGCGTTTCACCAGAATAAAAGCCGTAGTGGAAACGCCTTCCTCTCTACATTGCCTGCTCCCAGAACGCAAACATCTACTTGATTGATCCCTCGTAGATACCAATAACCGTGCCGAGGAACTTCAGGGCCTCATCGTGCTTGCGCTGGAAAGAGTTGCGCCCGATAATGGACCCAAAGCCACCACCATCACGGATCGCACGGGCCTCGGTAAAGACCGCTTCATCGGTAGCCGTCGCACCACCCGAGAAGATCACGATACGCCGCCCATCAAACGCACTCTGCACGATATGGCGCACACGGTCAGTCAACGTACTGATGGGAATTTCATATTTCTGGTAGACTTTCTGATTCTCAGGCAATTCTACCTTTTGGCTCGGCAGCTTCACCTTAATGATATCTGCACCCAACTGGGCCGCAATCTGCGCGGCGTAAGCCACGACGTCAACGGCAGTCTCGCCCTCTTTACTTAAAGAGCTACCACGAGGGTATGACCAGACAACGACGGGCAAACCAACAGATTTCGCCTCCGAAGCCAGTTCACGTAGTTCCTGATAGATCGTCGTGCGCTCAGACGAGCCAGGATAGATAGTGAAGCCAACGGCTGAGCAACCCAGGCGCAAAGCGTCCTCAACACCAGCCGTCACGGCGGAAATGGGGTCCTTTTCGTCATTCAGCAGGTCGTGGTTATTGCACTTGAGAATCAACGGCACCTCGCCTGCGAAGTCGGCAGCTCCCGCTTCCAGGAAACCAAGCGGCGCGGCATAGGCATTACAGCCTGCTTCAATCGCCAGCTGGAAATGATAACGCGGATCATAGCCAGCCGGGTTCGGGGCAAAGCTACGCGCCGGGCCATGCTCAAAACCCTGATCAACGGGCAGGATCACCATTTTGCCCGTACCGGCTAAACGCCCATGATTGAGCAGGCGAGCAAGGTTGGTACGAATACCGGGGTTTTCACTATCATACCAACTCAAAATCTCTCTAATACGATCATTCATGTTTATGTTCCTTCTTCCTCATCATTAAGCACCCTAAGCGACCTAGCCCACAGTAAATGTGGCAACCTCCTCTCTATTGTATCACGCAAAAAAGGGGAGCGCAGATAACACGTGGTGGACCGTTTATTCCATGAGAAGGTGCAATCCCTGGAGAACTTTTGCCCGGCAAACACCCCCAGGAGATGCCTGGCCGTGTTACCTCATACGGCTTAATACGTCTCTATCTATACGCAGATGGTGGGGCATATTGCATACGACAAAACACATAGATAGTAGAGAAGAGTACAACAAAGGAGATAGATAGCAGAATGAGCGGGAGCGACTTTAATCTTATCGCCCAGAAATTACAAAGACAACAACAGATTATGGAGAGACTGCAGGCAGAGAATCGTAGCTTACGGCAGGAGTTGGTAGAGCTACGCGAAGGCCGTGGTATTTTCATTGATATAGGAGGCAAACGCTTTGCCCTCAACAGCTCAACAGTGTCGCCAACCACCAGCTCGGTACCAGTTAAGGAAGTTGCGCCTGCTTCACCAGAAACACGACCGGCACACACTGCGACAAAAAGCCCTGATTTACCAACACCAGAGACAGCGCAGGAGCTGGTAGCAGAGGCTCCAACACAGGAAAGTATACCTGCCCCACAAGACAAGCCATCGGAAGAACAAACAGCTAAATCAACGTTCCTGGAGGAGATGATGATTAGTGAGTTTGAAACGGCCTTGACCTCTCCGCTGGCAGTATGGACAGGTCCAGTAAAAAAAGTAGAGCCTGAGACCTCAGCCGAAGACCAAAAGGCGGCCTTACGACGTGAATTAATGGGGAGCTATCTCCTTGAATAATCCCAGCATCGTCAGCCAACGAAAGTAGCGAATGACACTATTCGCTACTTTCCACTGCCGTGTCAATCAAACAGAAGCACACTCCAGGAACGTTTTGAGCATGATAGAGCGCAACCACGCATAGCCAGTTGCAGAGCCATAGACACCGTTCTTATTTCACCTGGAAGGGAATAGTGGCCTCCTGCACTGAATCCGAGGCGAGCAGATCCAACGTGAAATTCGTATCCCCCTGAGGCATGACAAATGTACTGGTCCCTGTAACATTCGTTTGACCTGCGTCAATGCTGATAGGCAGCGTATAATCTGATGGCGGACTCGTCGTATCACCTGATTTTAAGCGCATATAGCTGTTGGGATCACCTACAAATTCCGTTGAGGAAGTATTATCTAACCTGATCGTTGCAATAATATACATCTGGCCGTTAGCAGCCTGCTCCCCGCCCGCGCTTAACTGTTCCGTCACACCAGTCACTGTCCACGTAACTCCGCTATAGACTGTATGCGCATTGGGGCTAACAGTTACTGGCTGGTACTTGCTCAAATTGGCACCATCAACCAACGGGATGTTTTCCTGCGCTTTACTGCTATCGCCCAGTTGGAGGGTGAGCTTACTAACCGTCACATTGCTGGCGACAGGAAAATCAATCCAGTTGTTGCGCGTTACCCCATTATCGATACCACCCGAGTTCATCTCATTATAAGCAGCGACACTCGTCCCATCGGGTAAGAGTAAGTGCATCTCATCATACCTGTATTCAGAGGAGGTGCTGGTAGTATTCTGCTCTTTGACGTCAAGACGCACGATATAAGGTTGCGAGCTATCAATGTCGTTGTCATCTGAAAAAGCGCTGGCATTGGCGTTACCATATTTCACATCGCTAATAGTCACATTGACATCAGCATAGATGAAAGAGAGCGCATGGGTAAAAGTGACGGTCTTAGAGGTCCCAGCAGCACTACTGCCATTACCGCTACTACTACTACTGCCACTGTTACCTGTACCACTTCCATTATTAGCGGTTGCCGTTTTTGATGCATTACTTATTGACTGAGCTACATAGTGATAGGCAAAGTAACCAGCACCACCACAGAGCGCCAGAATAACCAGGATGACACTGAGCGTAACACAACCAATTTGCCCTAAGACCTTCTTAGAAGAATCTTTCTGTGGCATCCCATAGTCCGCCGACTGATAGCTGCCTGGGGATGGCGTGTAACCCTGCGCAGGCAGTTGTGCACCAGAAGGCTGCGATTGATAGCCTTGTGCCGGAGTCTGGTAGCCTTGTGCCGGAGTCTGATAGCTCAGTGGAGGTATTGACGGTTGATTAAATGCTGCTGGCGGCGGCGGCGGTGGAGTAGCAAGCTGCGTCTCTAGATCTGGGACAACCGAATGAGCACCAGAAGAGGGTGTCATTTCAGTCGGCTTGTTCACACCAGCATCTATTGCTCCTCCACAGTTGGAACAAAAACGTTGTCCCGGTGCGGCTGGCGTTCCACACGTCGGACAATAACTAGTCGGTTGCTGTACCATAATTGCTCTCCTCAACACTCAATCAGCATAGAACGATGATAACGCCTCAGGTCAGCGAGCGTGGGCGCTTGCGTAGGGCCGGCAGGCATCCTGCGTGGGCTATGCCCACCACCTGAAGAGCTACTAACGATGACACGAAAAGAAAGCCTGCTTACTGTAGAGTCAACGTCTCACCACGCATTTTCTAGTAGACAAAAATCAATGGAAGCCCTTGAGCAGGTGTGAGTGATGAAAGATCAAAAAGAGGAGGGACAGATATTTTTCCCTCCTCTAGCAATAGACACAGAGAGCATATTAAATCTGAAAGTCGGCTGTAGCTTGATCAAAACCATTTGGCGTCTGTGAGGCCAATAGTAATGTCAGCGTTGTCGCAGTTTGCGGTACAAGAAAAGTCACCGTGCCCGTTTTTCCGGTGATACCAGAAGCGAAAGAGACAGGCAACGTGGAGTCAACAGGCGTGAGAGTAGCGCTGGCTGCCTGGAGACTGATGTAATCAAAAGGAGAGCCAGGGATAGCCGTTTGTGACAGTGTATTATCCACGCTAAGCATCACAATGACGTAGCGCATGCCCTTAGTAGCCTGCTGTCCATTCAGGCTTAACTGCGATGTAGCGCTGCTCAACAGCCAGTTGAGGCCCAGATAGAGCATCTGTTCATTGGGTTTGACTGTCTTTGGCGCATATTGCGCAGAGTTGGACTGCCCGTTGAGCAGCATAGAGACCTGAGCCTCGTTGCTGGCACCCAGGATCAGCGTCAACTGACGGATTTTCACGTTCGAGGGGACCGCAAAATCGACAGTGCTTACATGCGTTGCACCCGCTGCAAGTTTAACGCTCGCATTCACGTACGTAGGTGCTACCGTTGTTCCACCTGGAAGCCGCAGGTGCACAATGGTATTGTACGGGAGAGCGACCGGAACAGTCGCGCTATTTTGCGCCAGCAGGCGTAAACGCACCATGCCATTACTCGCCGAGTCAGGATCATTAAGAAAACTTTGTGACTGCTGAGCATTGATCACAGTAATATTTACTCCTGCATAGTTGAGGGTACTATTGATAGATGTGGTGGTGATTGGCGGCTGAGTCGCTTTTACAGCTCCAAAGAAATGCAGTCCCGCATAGCTGGCAGCACCCAGAATGAGTAGGACCAGAAGAAGGATGAGCACAATAAAAGGCCGTCCGATAGTGCGCTTCTGAGCAGTCGCTACCGGCATAGATGCCGGGTCTTGCACAGGCGCATAGGACGGTAAGAACTCTCGCTGCGGTGGAAGCGGTGACGGTTCGTACGATTGTGGCGACGATACAGGTGGCTGGTGCAATGTTAGTCCACACCTGGCACAGAATCTCTGACTTGGCAGTGTTTCATTTCCGCAACGAGGGCATTTATAAGCATCTTGCTGTGCCATTAATTTACTCTTGCTCCTTGAAAAAGCTCAATTCTATAAGGCATTTAAAAAAGTGTAATTATAAAGGTATCGAACTCGTTGATATTGTACATCAATGACGCCATAAGGAGAAAGAAGAAAACTAAATTTGTTCATAGTGGTCGTACCATATGCCCATAAAAAAAAGCTGGTTCTAACCGAGCCATAACTCTATGCGACATCGATCTGATCATGGAATAACTGGGTTTGGATCAGTTGAGCATAGTAGCCCTGGCGTTGCAGCAAGTGTTCGTGCGTCCCTTGCTCGACAATGCGTCCCTCCTCCAGCACGACGATCAGGTCGGCATTGCGGATCGTACTCAAGCGGTGCGCGATAATGATCTGCGTACACCGCAGCCCGGCCAGGTTTCGCGCCACCTGCCGCTCCGTCCCCACATCCAACGCGCTGGTCGCCTCATCTAACAACAGGATCGCTGGATGGTTGGCTAACGCCCGTGCTAACGCGATGCGTTGCCGTTGCCCTCCCGAAAACGCACTGCCCCCTTCGGCCACCAGCGTCTCATAGCCCATCGGCATCCTCTCGATATCTTCGGCGATCACCGCCAGGTGGGCCGCCGCCATCAGTTGCTCCAGGTCCATCTCGGGATTGTTCAGCCCGATATTCTCGCGGATCGACCCGCTGAAGATGAACGACTCTTGCAATACCACGCCAAACTGGCTGCGTACCTCCTGGTAGTTCAACTGCTCCAACCCGACCCCATCATAGAGGATCGCGCCGCTCGTCGGCGTCATCAACCCTACCAGCAACTTCCCCAGCGTACTCTTGCCCGAACCGGTCTTACCCACCAGCGCGACCTTGCTGCCTGGAGCGATGCACAAGCTGATCTCTTGCAGGATCAGCGGCGCGTGCACGTCATACTGAAAGCTCACCTGCCGCAATTCGATCTGTCCGGCCAACCGCTGCGGCGAGCGCACCTGCAACCTATCCTGCTCCGGCTGCGCCTCAATCACATCGGCCACCCGCGTAAAATGCGCCCGGATGACCTGCAAACTCTGCCCACTGGTCGCCAGCGCGCTCAAAGGCTGCAGAAATAAAGCCGCCAGCGTATTGAGGGCCAGCATGGTACCCACCAGCATGCGTCCCTGCATCACCTGCCAGGCTCCTATCCACAACAGCAACAACGGGGAAAGCATACTAAACAATTCGAACGCCACCCCGATCACCGAGGAGAGATAGCGCAAGCGCAACGAGATATTCATCTCCGTAAAGAACAGGTCCTGCCAACGCGCTTGCGCTCGCTGCTCCGCTCCCGCCGCTTTGAGCGTGGCGATACCAGCTAACACCTCGTTGAGGTACCCCTGCGTCTTGCCCTGCGCCTCCAGATCGCGCTGCGTCAAGCGCCGCAGGGCCGGCGCCGTCGCTAAGAGCAAGCTCACCTGACAGACTCCCAACCCTAGCGTCACTCCCGCGATCACCCAGGACTGCCAGCACAAGATCACCAGGTACACCACCACCGTACTGCCATCCAGGATCGTCGAGAGCAACTGATTGGTCAGCAGATCCCTGATTGCTCCGTTGCTATTCATGCGCGCCAACACATCTCCGCTCAAGCGCACCTGAAAAAAACGATACGGCAGACTGAGCAGGTGCTCAAAGAAGTTGAGCATGATATTCGTGTCAATGCGCGTCTGCAAATAGATCAGCAAGGAGCTGCGTAACAGCATCGCGATCCCTTGCATCAGCAGCACAATCAGCATGCCCACTCCCACCAGCAGCAACAGGTTGCTCGCCGCCTGCGGCAGGATCTCATCGATGACGATGGCCGTGCCAAAGGGAGCCGCTAACCCGAAGACTTGCAGCAACAGCGAGGCTCCCACCACCTGGCAGATCGTGGTGCGCATATGGAGAAAAGAACGCATATAGCTCCACGCCGTCAGGGAGGGCTGCGCAGCCTTCTCTTCAAAGTGCTCCCCTGGCTCCAGCATGATCACCACGCCGGTAAAGCCCTCATCAAAGGTCTCAAAGGAGACTCTACGTCGTCCCTGCGCCGGATCGAGCAGGTCCACCCATTTAGGCGACCAGCGCTCGACAATCACAAAGTGGTTGAATTGCCAATGCACGATGGCCGGCAAGGTGACATAGCGCACATCCTCCAGTTTTACTGAGACAGCACGTACGCGCAGTCCATACGCCCGCGCCGCTTTCACCAGTTCCAGAGCGGTTAAGCCATCCCGTCCGGCTCCACAGTACTCCTGGACCTCGGTCAGACTACTCGCTCGTCCGTAATATTGTAAGATCATCGCCAGGCACGCGGCCCCACATTCTACCGCGGTGACCTGCCTCATCTCAGGAACCCGCCGTCTTCTCCCGCGTCCCTTCTTCTCCCGCCGGGTCGATAAGGCATCTGGCGCAGCCACAGGGGTGGCTGGAACCAGCGGAATCGTTGGGGCCTGCGCTGATGGATGCATGGTAGCGAAACGTTCCCACTTCATACTTCTTGTTTGTTGAGAGGAGGGATCACTGGGGGTAAGACAGGGCAAAGAAAATAGGGGAGACACCACATGCGAACTACTCTGGTCCCGGCTCACAGCTTCTGCTGCTACCGATATCTGCTCTGTATGATCCTGATCCATAACTCCACTCCTCCATCCCTCTTAATGATAGTATTTGGAACATGTACACTTGCTATCTGTATTGAGCTGAAACCAAACACTATCTTAGCCACCAAATCCATCACCTAAAGCAGGCAAGAGCGAGAGCGCACTCTCGGTTCCCGTCTGCACCTCTACCTGACCCAGACTCCCCACATAGGCTGCTCTCTGCGTTGGTGTTGTTCCCACCTGCGCTACCCCCACGACCGCTGGTCCCATGATCTCCTGTCCCTGCACGAGCGGCACGTTGAACCGCTCGCGGATCTCCTGGGGACTCTGCACCGCTGTCTCCACCTCCACGAGCGATCCGCTCAGGCAGTTCGTGCTCCCCTCCACACAATAGCGGAGCGTTTGCCCCACGTGGATCTGGGTCCGTTGCTCCGGTGGTAGTAGCAACAACAAGACTACCCCCGCAGGCTCACGCGATCCACCCTCGCTGGTGTCTTGAACCATCAGACCGCTTCCCGCGACCAACACCGGCACCTGGATCGACCAGACCAGCACCCCTCCTACGCACGCCAGCAGTAAGAGGCCCCATAAACACCGACTCACTGGGGGCGAGACCAGCCGTAATATGGCGTGGAGTTCCTGCTTCTGCATGTATTTCTCTATCGCTCGTTCCCGAAAGATCGTGCGATCTGGACCGGCCATCCCACTTCCTTCCCTTCCTGCCATGCACCGCGCGCCCTTGTCGCGCCGGGAGCCTGCCCCTTTTGTCCTTGTGGGACAAGACGGCAGGCTCCCTTCTCAGAATGCCAGTACCAGGAGGAACGGCTCCCACTCACGGTCGGAACCGGAAAGGACGTTACTCCCAACACGGTTAGTTTCCTGGCATTCGCCTCTAGCTACCCACGCACTGCTCGCGGCAAACTAACAACCACAACCATCGTGGCCCCAGCCAAAGCCAATATGACCCCAGCCACCATCACCGCAACCCCAGCGGCCCCAGCGACGGCGACCCCAGCCACCATCACCACAACCGTCGTGACCCCAACCACCACCACAACCATCGTGGCCCCAGCTACCAGGATGGGGGGAACAGCCTCCAGCGACTTGCATAAGCTGCTCTTCTGTCAGTACGTGTAAAACAGTTGATTCTTTCTCTGTATCAAAAAACATGTTTTTTTCCTTCCTAAAACTTAACCAAATGGTAAAGGACATAATCCATGAAATTATCCGCATGCACGGATAATTTCATGGCGTTGCATTACAGGTACCTGTCTCCAGCTACCCTCCAGCAACGGGAGAGCATTTAATAGCGCCCACCGAAACCGTGATGACCGTGATTGTGGTCAAAGGGATGCCGATGACGGTAACAGATTGGCTGGTGGTGCCTGGGATGATGCTGGCCCCCACGTGGATCACATGCTGGAGCCGTTCCCCCTGCTACCTGCGCGAGCTGTCCCTCCGTCAACTCTTGTAAAACGTTGCTTCTCGTGGTAGATACTTTCTCCGTATCAAAAAACATAGTTTTTTCCTTTCTAATCTTAAACAACAAACAATCACTATTACAGAGCGATTGTTGCTTTCATGCCTCCTACTATGAGACATAGCCCATAGGACTATCCATATATGCGATATATCCGCTGAACTATCTTCAGTATAGCACGCTCAACATGTATTTAAGCTATTTATTTTTAAATTAGCCAAATATTACTAATATTCTCTCCACTTATATATTAATTTTTATCTATTTATTCACTCTTTTTTTACATTTATGTCAAATATAGCATTTTATTTTGCATAAAATTACTAATTTATTGTTATTACATCTATTGACATAAAATAGTTCCTATCAGAGCGATGCAACATAGTATGTGCCGCTCTCGTTCTCTTGTTTGCACACTACTTGATCTATGTCAGGTTGTATACAAAGGTAGAGGAATGACAGGATGAGGTATGTCTCACCCTGTCAAGGTATGGGAACGCAAGGTCGCTGGCTGTGAGGAGGATCGTGCCCATGCCCTTTTCTATCTACAGTGTACTTGTGATACCAAATATGGGCATATATCAATCATAATACAACAACATAGACATTTTTGAACATGGAGAGTAAGAAAATAGACTGAAGAGGATAGCGTTTTACCCAACGCGACCCAGAAAGCTGCCGTCATTCATGCGGGGGAGATCTCAGATGAGATCGATCTGGTCATGGAATAACTGGGTTTGGATCAGTTGAGCATAGTAGCCCTGGCGTTGCAGCAAGTGTTCGTGCGTCCCTTGCTCGACAATGTGTCCCTCCTCCAGCACGACGATCAGGTCGGCGTTGCGGATCGTACTCAAGCGGTGCGCGATAATGATCTGCGTACACCGCAGCCCGGCCAGGTTGCGCGCCACCTGCCGCTCCGTCCCCACATCCAACGCGCTGGTCGCCTCATCTAACAACAGGATCGCTGGATGGTTGGCTAACGCCCGTGCTAACGCGATGCGTTGCCGTTGCCCTCCCGAAAACGCACTGCCCCCTTCGGCCACCAGCGTCTCATAACCCATCGGCATCCTCTCGATATCTTCGGCGATCACCGCCAGGTGGGCCGCCGCCATCAGTTGCTCCAGGTCCATCTCGGGATTGTTCAGCCCGATATTCTCGCGGATCGACCCGCTGAAGATGAACGACTCTTGCAACACCACGCCAAACTGGCTACGTACCTCCTGGTAGTTCAACTGCTCCAACCCGACCCCATCATAGAGGATCGCGCCGCTCGTCGGCGTCATCAACCCTACCAGCAACTTCCCCAGCGTACTCTTGCCCGAACCGGTTCTGCCCACCAGCGCGACCTTGCTGCCTGGAGCGATCTGCAAGCTGACCTCTCGCAGGATCAGCGGTGCGTGCACGTCATACTGAAAGCTCACCTGCCGCAATTCGATCTGTCCGGCCAACCGCTGCGGCGAGCGCACCTGCAACCTATCCTGCTCCGGCTGCGCCTCAATCACATCGGCCACCCGCGTAAAATGCGCCCGGATGACCTGCAAGCTCTGCCCACTGGTCGCCAGCGCGCTCAAAGGCTGCAGAAATAAAGCCGCCAGCGTATTGAGGGCCAGCATGGTGCCCACCGGCATCCGTCCCTGCATCACCTGCCAGGCTCCTATCCATAACAGCAACAACGGGGAAAGCACGTTGATGAGCTGGAATACCGCTTCGATCACCGAGGAGAGATAGCGCAAGCGCAACGAGATATTCATCTCCGTAAAGAACAGGTCCTGCCAACGTGCTTGCGCTCGCTGCTCCGCTCCCGCCGCTTTGAGCGTGGCAATACCGGCTAACACCTCGTTGAGGTACCCCTGCGTCTTGCCCTGCGCCTCTAGATCGCGCTGCGTCAAGCGCCGCAGGGCCGGCGCCGTCGCTAAGAGCAAGCTCACCTGACAGACTCCCAACCCTAGCGTCACTCCCGCGATCACCCAGGACTGCCAGCACAAGATCACCAGATACACCACCACCGTACTGCCATCCAGGATCGTCGAGAGCAACTGATTGGTCAGCAGATCCCTGATTGCTCCGTTGCTATTCATGCGCGCCAACACATCTCCGCTCAAGCGCACCTGAAAAAAACGATACGGCAGACTAAGCAGGTGCTCAAAGAAGTTGAGCATGATATTCGTGTCGATGCGCGTCTGCAAATAGATCAGCAAGGAGCTGCGTAACAGCATCGTGATCCCTTGCATCAGCAGCACAATCAGCATGCCCACTCCCACCAGCAGCAACAGGTTGCTCGCCGCCTGCGGCAGGATCTCATCGATGACGATGGCCGTGCTAAAGGGAGCCGCTAACCCGAAGACTTGCAACAACAGCGAGGCCCCCACCACCTGGCAGATCGTGGTGCGCATATGGAGAAAAGAACGCATATAGCTCCACGCCGTCAGGGAGGGCTGCGCGGCCTTCTCTTCAAAGTGCTCCCCTGGCTCCAGCATGATCACCACGCCAGTAAAGCCCTCATCAAAGGTCTCAATGGAGACCCTGCGTCGTCCCTGCGCCGGATCGAGCAGGTCCACCCATTTAGGCGACCAGCGCTCGACAATCACAAAGTGGTTGAATTGCCAATGCACGATGGCCGGCAAGGTGACATAGCGCACATCCTCCAGTTTCACCGAGACGGCACGTACGCGCAGTCCATAGGCCCGCGCCGCTTTCACCAGTTCCAGAGCGGTTAAGCCATCCCGTCCGGCTCCACAGTACTCCTGGACCTCGGTCAGACTACTCGCTCGTCCGTAATATTGTAAGATCATCGCCAGGCACGCAGCCCCACATTCTACTGCGGTGACCTGCCTCATCTCAGGAACCCGCCGTCTTCTCCCGCGTCCCTTCTTCGCCCGCTGAGTCAATAATAACTCCACGCCTCTATCCCCGCCATCTCCCTTAGCCACCAAATCCATCACCTAAAGCAAGAAAGAACGAGAGCGCACTCTCTGTCCCCGCCTGCACCTCTACCTGACCCAGGCTCCCAACATAGGCCGCTCTCTGCGCTGGTGTTCCCACTAGAGCTACCCCCACGACCGCCGGTCCCATGATCTCCTGCCCCTGCACGACTGGCACCTTGAACCGCTCGCGGATCTCCTGGGGACTCTGCACCGCTGTCTCCACCTCCACGAGCGACCCGCTCAGGCAGTTCGTGCTCCTCTCCACACAATAGCGGAGCGTTTGCCCCACGTGGATCTGGGTCCGCTGCTCCGGCGGCAATAACAGCAGCAAGACCACCCTCGGCGATTCACGCGATCCACCTCCGCTGGTGTCTTGAACCATCAGGCCGCTTCCCGCGACCAACACCGGCACCTGGATCGACCAGACCAGCACCCCTCCTATGCACGCCAGCAGTAAGAGGCCCCATAAACACCGACTCACTGGGGGCGAGACCAGCCGTAATATGGCGTGGAGTTCCTGCTTCTGCATGTATTTCTCTATCGCTCGTTCCCGAAAGATCGTACGATCTGGACCGGCCATCCCGCTTCCTTCCCTTCCCACCCTGCACCCATCAGCGCGCCCTTGTCGCGCCGGGAGCCTGCCCCTTTTGTCCTTGGGGGACAAGATGGCAGGCTCCCTTCTCAGAACGTCAGCACCGTGAGGAACGGCTCCCACTCACGGTTGGAACCGGAAAGGACGTTACTCCCAACACGGTTAGTTTCCTGGCATTCGCCTCTAGCTACCCACGCACTGCTCGCGGCTGCCTACCAGCCACCCCAGTGATGATTGCCCCAACCACCCCAGTGATGGTTGCCCCAACCACCATGCCACCATTGGCGCCGATGGTGCCACCAGGGATGAGGGTGCCAGGGACCCCAAGGGTTGGCAACCCCACCCGTGACCTGAGTAAGTTGTTCTTCTGTTAGCTCCTGTAGAGCACGATTTTTTGTATCAAATAACATACTTTTCCTCTCTTTTTCTTTTTATTATGGTTATTCATTGTAAAAATAAATAACCATTTTATGTCTCCTAAATATGAGACATAGTCCATGTACTCATTCATGTGCACAATAATGCATTGGACTGTCTTTAGTATAGCACTCTCAAAGTTACAATGAGCTTTTTATTTTCAATATTAGCCAAATATTACTAATATATCCTATATAATTCAATTCATTTAAATTATCTAATTTACCATAAAAATATTATAAAATCAGAAATACTTATTCTTCATATGTATATACAATTAAATCGTACTTCTCCTTATTTAGGGAGATAATCATATCTTTCACACGCCTCTCGCTCTAAAAATGGTGTATTCTAATTTGCCGATTATGTCATACAAATATCTCCATAGTATACGATAAAATGGCTTACATGCTATCGTAAATGCCCATAGAGTCTTCCATCTCCTCTCACAAATCTGGAGATTATTGGAGAAAGTTGTCAAAACAAGAGGCAATGTATGAGTTTTACCCCGGTGAATACCAGAGACCAGCCGATAGCAAATAGGGCATTTCTATAGTAGGAGAGACCCAGAAGGTAGAGGCAATCTAGCTGACCACGAAAAGAAGCGTCAACATCACGAATCTCGCTCATTGCTCACTGAGCATTAAGTTTGCGCTTGGCTATGAACGTGCAGGCATGAGGCTACTGCCACAATGAGCACAGAAGAGAGCACCAGCTAACGTGGTGAGTGGCACACCACAATGAGCACAGGCTCTGGCGAGAGATGTGCCACAATACACACAATATTGCCAGTCAGGTTGTACATCCCGCTTGCACACAACACAAAAACTCTTCGGTGCCACTGGTTGTAGTTCAGCATTTTCATCTATAGCAAGATGGCGTTCGAAACGTCCTGTCTTCAACAAGAGAGGATCAACAGCATCTAAGCGCTCAGCATACGCCATCACCACCGTTCTATCAGGATCGGCAATCGTATCCATCTCGGCTGATAACTGGCTGAGAAGCGCTTCACGGCCCTCGTGCTTCCCTAATTTTGCTATCTGATCAATACCTTCAATACAGAGGATAGCGGGAGAAATCTTTTGCACATCCTGAAAGAGCGCGTGCATGTAACGCTGCCCCTTTTCAGAGACACTTCCACGCCTCAGGAGATTATATTCGCGCACGGGCAACTCAAGGTCCTCGAAACGGACAGAGCCAGAATGAAGATCAACTACCATTTCAATCAAGGCGGTCATGGAAACCGTTACGAGTGGTACAACAGCTTCTCCAGCGGTTGCACGTACCAGCAATCGGCACACATTGAGCGATGCACCAACCAGCACGATACCACCAGGGAAGCGACTGCCTGAAAACTGTGGTAATGGCGTGGCCTTCAAAAAAGCCACAACCTCACGTAATGCATAGGTTGCATCAGCAAGATTATCAATATCGATAAAAAGCTCAGTTGGCCGCTCCAGTTTCCTCAGTACCCGTCGAGAGATACCTCGTGTATAACACACAAGGCTTTGATCACGCGCCCGGCTCTGGATCAGTTGATCCATATAACTGGTATAAGCAGGACCTATCTCCTCTGCGATACGCATCTGCAAAGAGGCTATATCCGGCAACAGGAAAGCAAGTAAAGGCTGCGTACGCGGATGGCGCAAAACGCCGAGTAAGAGCTGTTCTGGAAACACAGATGACCGATGCATGAGCGAAATAAAACCGAGCGTCCATTCTATGCACGCTTGCGCCTCTCTGGACAAAGGTAACGTGTCCACTTCAACCGTTACATCATCCAGACCTTGGGAAAGCGCAGCAACCTGCGTACGTATTACCCGTACATCCATACCCAAACGACCCAATACGTCCAACGCCTGTTCATCTCCTTGTATAATAATACCCATGAAAAGATGCTCTGGCGCTACACTATTTGCATACATACGCAGAGCCTGCTGCTGTGCGATATGGATTGCTTCATGCGTTGACGATGTCAAACGATCGACTTCCGGCTGTTTGATAGCGATACTCATCAAAAATCCTTTCTGGCTCCTCTATAAAGGCATCTATATATCAGGTTACAATAGACAAATACTCCCATACTCTGATACACGCGCAGCCATCCAGAAGTGTTTCTTGAAATTTAGCCCAAAACGGTTTTTCTGCGCTCTATTCCGTTCTCTCCAGCATGGACAAATATACCCACACCTTCGTTCCTGCTTCCACCAGAGGAGTTTCACCACGTTTGACCGTAGCCAGTGCTCCTCTGTCCACAAGCGTTAGGTTCCTGCTGAACTAGCAGTACCGACCTTTTTTAGCTGGTCAGGCCCCTTGAGATGCGAGATTTTTGCTAGCGTTGTAATCGCGATCCGCCACATAACCACAGTCCAGGCAGACAAACACACGATCAATTAACTCCAGGTTCTCATTGATCCAACCACAGCATGAGCATGTCTTTGAAGAAGGATACCAGCGTGATACCTGCTTGACTTCCACTCCTGCCCATGCGGCTTTGTACTCAATCTGTCGTTTAAATTCATACATGCCCACATCGGCCACAGCACGATTCAGTTTGCGATTTTTGAGCATACCAGCGATGTGTAAGTCCTCTAGAACGATGATTGCGGATCGCTCATGATCAGGCTTGGTTTTCGCCACGATCTGAGAGGTCACTTTATGCAAGGCATCCTTGCGAATATTTGATTGCTCTGCTCGTTCTTTGGAATGACGACGCCCATAAATACGACTTGCCATACTGGTGATCACAGCCATGAAATCATCCACCAGATCATGATTCGTGTCACTTGGAAACATCACTTCGATACGTTGCCCTTGCATATTTAACAATTGCTCAATATACGCAAAACCAAAGCGAGTAAGACGGTCCCTGTGCTCTACCACAATCACACCAATATGGGCATCAGTTAGGAGCTTACTGAGTTTAGGGCGGTTATCATTCATGCCTGATGCAATCTCTTGCACCACTTTTGAAATAGGATAGCCTTTACTCGCGGCGTAGGTTTTCAAACGCTCAACTTGTCCCTCTAAATCAGCTTTTTGTCCCTGTGTTGAAACCCGCGCATAAAGAGCTATCCCTGTAGCGGTCTCAGGAAGTGGTGTATCGTCACGAACAATGATTGTTCCTGTGTCTAATTGGTAGGCGTCTAACCGTCCAGTCTTCCACCAACGAAAAGCGGTTTTATAGGTGACACCCATTTTGTTAGCATACTCATGTAATCGCATGGGAATAGAAGAGCATAAAAGTCAATAGTCTTTGCTGCTATTTACATCCCATTGGTAGCCGCACTCAAAACAGAAACGCACACCGTCTGCGAGGGGTCGTGTAGCCCCACACATCGGGCATATATTTGCCAGTGCGCTCCCACAATACGCACAGTGCTTCCATGGAGATGGCGTTGTACGCTTACAGGACGGACAGAGTGCCATTTGTATGCTAGCTTGCTCAAAGGTCTTTTCAGGTACCAGCAACATCTGCGCAAAGTGTTGTTTACGCCACAGATCTTTTGACACGAGATGCTCTAAAGCAATATCTACGCCAGAGGTTGCAGTCGCGATAACGATCACGCGCCCACCCTCAGTAAGCTGCTCTATTTCCTGCAATAACAGCGCGAGCAACTGATCCCGAATAGCATCCAACCTGGTACGCGCGGTAAAATCGCTGACATCAATATCTTCAATGAGCAAAACACAGGGAGACATCTGATGTACCCGCAAGAAAAAACGTTGCAGAATAGCCTGCGCGAGTGCAATACCATACAGGGAAAAGGTATGCTCCAGTGGACTAATGCGCTGGTCTTTGAGCCACTTGACTTCCCTATAGATTGTGAATGGAGCGCACATAGTAACGAGTCCAGCAAAGGCAAAAGATAGCAGGCGCGTACCAACCTCGCAAGCCACAGCCTCGGCCAACCGTCGTCCAGTCGTGTAAGGTGAGCCGACAATGAGGATCTCATGAGGCTTACGCTTCTCTTTCTGCTGAGGATCAGGCGGTGCTGCTACAGTATCAATGATTGCTCGCAGCTCTTTTTTTATCTGATCCAGGCCAACCAGATCAGCAAAAGAACAAGCGCACTCCTGAGAACGGCTGAGGAAATGGACAAGGTTCTGTGTATAGAAAAGCAGACGCCTCTCTTGATGTGCCAGCTCGGTACAGACAGGTAATAGCGCTTGCCATTCAGGGACCATACTCAAACGTTCAAGCAGTGTGTCCGATGAGAGCTTCCACTGACGGCTGAATACACTGAGCAATAAGTGCTCAGGAGGGACAAGCATACTACCGCTGGCATGAGTAGCAGCAATAGCCTGATCCAGGCATATTTGGAGTTCCTGGGAGAGAGGCACATGCTCACCATCATCCTCAGCAGTACCTAAAGGGCCGAGTTTCTCAAGAATGCGTCCCCGCAACGCTGTAGGATCAAGACCCAGCGCAAAAAATAAACTGATCACACGCGCATCATTTAGTACAAGGGTACCCAGCAGGAAATGCTCCAACGCAACCTCATGGGCGTCACGACGCGCCGCCTCCTGACGAGACAACAGCAACAGATCGCCCAACGCCGGTTCCAGCCAACCATGCTCAGGTCCCTTCATGCCAAACACAAAGGGATTCATAAAGCCTCCTTAAGCCTCCTTTGTCCCCGACAAAGACCTCCCACATTCAAAACAAAAGTGTATATCTTCTCCCTGTGCACGAGGCGTCCCACAATAGTGGCAGGTGAGAGCCAAAAAAATGCCACAATACGCACAGTGCTTCCAAAGCGCATGCACTTCATGTCCACAGGCAGGACAAAGGTGCGTTTGGGGTGCAGCATAACCAGTTTTTTCTTCAGCCACAGCCAGAGATTGCGCAGTGCTCAGATAGATCCCCTCACGCTTTTTCGCGCCTCTGTCCCTTTCAAGCACCTCCGACATAAATTGGCCCTCAGATATACCCCTGACAATGTCCTCGCGCCCATGCTGCTCTTTTACAAAAGCCTCAGAGATCAAGTCCTCGACAAGTTGGCTCTGCCGACGTTGCTTGCCCGGATAGCGCCGGGCGGTCAGTTCATCCAACATCTGCTTTGCAGATTCACTCAGATTAAAATGTTGCCTGTATTGCTGCGGCTGCTTTGCACTCAATTTACGCTCACCTTCTCTTGCAAAATAGCTAGAAACGCGCTGTGCTTTAATATATCACAATTATAGCCCAATTATTGGGCTTTAGCAAGATATTTTGCGTCTAATCAGGACAATTTCTTTTTTCTCGTAATGCTGCGGGCCAGCGAGCATGGGTGATCACGTAGGACCGTCTGATCTCCCGCTTGCCTCAGCCAGCATGGATTGTGTAGAGAGCATCGTTGAGCCGGGACGGGCCGTCGTAAAGGACACGTTGCTCAGCCCTACGCGAACATGCACACGACTTGAAGAGTTACGGGCAATCGCATCTAGTCTGGACACAGGTGATAAAATGGTTTTCACCAAAGAAATTAGTAACACGGTAGAAATTTGACGCGATTATACACAGATGATATTATCTTGGAGGTCTAGGAGTGAGTTGGTTGTAGACCCCACTGAGGTAATTGTGTGCCCCGTTGGCGCATAACACTACTAATAGAAGAGGAAAGAAGAGGCAGCATGCGTGCACACAACTGGGTGATAGAATTCCGCGCGAACAGCCGGTCAAATATGTTTCATGTCACCAACACCATTATATCCACCAATTCCCCATTTCAGGAAATCTTGCTAGCTAATGTTGAGGGACATGGCAAAGCTCTTTTCCTGGATGGTATTCCCCAGTCGTCACAGGCAGATGAATTCATTTACCATGAGGCACTGGCACACCCGGCGCTAGTTGCACAGCGCCATCCCGAAAGCGTATTTGTCGCAGGTGGTGCAGAAGGGGCAATCGTGCGTGAGATTCTCAAGCACCAGACGGTGAAGCGTGTGGTGCTCGTTGATATTGACGACGTACTGGTTGGGCTGGCAAAAGAGCATCTCGCTGAGTGGCATCAGGGTCTCTATGATGATCCTCGGGTTAAGCTCGTTTGTCAGGATGCCAGAAAGTATCTCGCGGAAACGCCTGAGACCTTTGATACGATTATGCTGGATCTCACTGACCCGCTTGATGAGGGCCTGGCCCCTTTACTTTTCACAGCCGAGTTTTTTGCGCTCGCCAAGTCGCACCTGAATACGGGCGGTACGTTCAGCATGCAGGCCGAGACCACAGATCGTGGCGGCTACGACGCCCACGTGTCTGTCATCAAGACACTCCAGAGCGTGTTCAAACACGTGTATCCATACAGCATCTTCATACCATTTTATGGCTTATCCTGGGGCTTTGCTGTTGCTAGTGACCAGGATATCAGTCAACGTTTCACGGCGCAGGAGATTACCAAAACCCTCCTGGAACGAGACTGTACCAATTTACAGTTGTATGATGCTGAAACTCATCAGCACATGTTCGCCCTGCCAAAATATCTCCGTGCAGCTTTAGAGAGCCAGCCGATTGGCAGAGTTATTCACGATGATCAGGTACTCACGGTACAAAGACCAACCGCATAGGGAGAAAAAATGTTATCACAAGCAATGGGGGTACACATCCTTTCGGAGTTATACGACTGTAAAGAGCTTTTAACCTACGATAAGCAAACGCTCCATAGCAAGGTATCACAGCTCATTAGCGATAGCCACCTGACTGAAATTGGCGCGCTCTTTCATGAATTTGAGGGCGGCGGCATTACCGCCATCATCGCGCTGGCGGAGTCGCATATCGCCATTCATACCTGGCCTGAAATAGAATATACGGCGCTAGAAGTCTTCGTCTGCAACTATACGCAGGATAACACCGAGGCTGCACAGCACATTCACGATTCCCTGGTCAAACTGCTGGGAGCAGAACGCCTGGAGACACGTACGTTGCAACGCTAATCCCAAATAAGGCAATTGCATCTCACGAGTGCGCACATTGAGATGCAATTGCTCTGTGGCAGCTACCCAAAGAGCAATTTTATGGTATAATAAACGCGAAATTGGAAAAAATATTCTAGCCATAAAATATAGGGAAGCAGCGCATGCCAGCATTTAAAGTAGAAGCCCCCTTCGAACCCACTGGAGATCAGCCCGATGCCATCGCACAACTCGCGCAGGGCATCTGCGATGGGCATAAAACGCAAACCTTATTGGGCGTTACCGGCAGTGGTAAAACATATACCGTCGCGAAAATCGTGGAGCAGGTTCAACGACCCACGCTTGTTCTGGCCCCCAATAAGACATTAGCGGCACAACTTTACAGTGAATACAAAGAGTTCTTTCCCAACAACGCCGTCGAATACTTTGTGTCCTACTACGATTACTATCAGCCAGAAGCCTATATTCCACGCACAGATACCTACGTGGAGAAAGAAAGCATGCTCAACGAAGAGATCGAGAAGCTACGGCTCTCCGCCACACGCAGTCTCTTCGAGCGGCGCGATGTGCTGATTGTCGCTTCAGTCTCCTGTATTTATGGACTGGGCAGTCCCGAAGAATATGGCGAAGTCGTACTGACACTGAAAGTAGGCGCTGAACGACGCCGGGACAAGATTTTACGCCACCTGACAGAGATTCAATATGAGCGCAATGATGCGAACTTCATTCGCGGGCGTTTCCGCGTGCGCGGAGATGTGCTGGAAATCTTTCCGGCCTACGAGGATGTAGCGGTGCGCGTCGAGTTTTTCGGCGACGAAATAGAGCGCATGACCGAGATTGATCCATTGACAGGAGAAGTGCTGGGCAAACGGCAACGCCTCGACATCTATCCCGCGAAACACTGGGTCACAACAAAAGAACGCCTGAACCAGTCGATTACCCTCATTGAACAAGAATTGGAAGCGCGCCTGGCCGAGCTGGAGAGCGAGGGAAAGTTGCTCGAAGCCGCCCGTCTCAAGCAACGCACCAACTTTGATATCGAGATGCTGCGCGAAACTGGCTTCTGCTCCGGCGTCGAAAACTACTCCCGCCACCTCGCAGGGCGTGGAGCGGGCGAGCAACCATGGACGCTGTTAGATTACCTGCCCAACGATTTTCTCCTCGTGGTAGACGAATCCCATGTAGCGCTCCCTCAAGTACGTGGGATGTTCGCCGGGGACCGCTCACGTAAACAGGTCCTCGTCGATTACGGCTTCCGTCTCCCTTCAGCCCTGGACAATCGCCCATTGACCTTTCCTGAATTTGAGAAGGAAATCAACCAGGCATTGTTTGTCTCTGCCACACCAGGACCCTACGAACATGAGCACAGCGAGGCCGTCATTGAACAACTTATTCGTCCAACTGGACTGATTGATCCAGAGATCAGCGTACGCCCGACCAAAGGGCAGATTGACGATCTGCTCGCGGAGATCCGCCAACGCGTCTCGAAGGGCCAACGCGTCCTGGTGACAACGCTCACCAAGAAGATGGCAGAAGACCTTGCGGACTATATGCAAGAGCTAAATATTAAAGTGCATTATCTCCACTCAGAAATCGATACTATCGAACGCGTTGAGATTCTGCGTGACCTGCGCCTGGGCGTCTATGATGTGGTGGTGGGCATTAATCTGCTGCGCGAGGGGCTTGATCTGCCAGAAGTATCACTTGTGACCATCCTGGATGCGGACAAAGAAGGCTTTTTGCGCTCAGGAGGGTCACTCGTTCAGATGATTGGCCGCGCGGCACGGCACGTCGAGGGTAGCGTCATTATGTACGCGGATAGGATTACCAGATCGATGCAATACGCCATCGACGAGACCAATCGTCGTCGCGCATTGCAGATTGCCTATAATGAACGCCATCATATTACACCTAAAGGTATCAAGAAAGAGGTCAAAACGCTCTCAGAGCGCATTAAGGCCATGAGCGGCAGCGCGACAAACGCAGATGCAGATGGTAAAGCAGCCTCTACAGCCCTGGCCGCTATTCCTAAAGATGAAGCATTGCGCTTGATCAAAGATTTAGAGTCACAGATGCGCACCGCTGCTAAACAGTTAGAATTTGAGAAGGCTGCGCAATTGCGCGACCAGATCATTGAAGTCAGACGCTCAATGATCGAGTAGCCGGTGAAGCATAAAATCTCAGCCACGCGCAAAAGAGTGCTACCGTGTTGCGCGGTAGCACTCTTTTGCGTGGAGCTTGTTAGCTAGCAACACTCTTTTTTTATACTGAAGCTGCATATAATACACAGAAAGAGTGATGATGAAAACTGCGAGGAACCAATGATTGAAAAGCTAGCAGACCAGACACAAAAGACAGATCAGCCAGTTATCAAGCCGCTATTGAGAGGCTGGTTTCATGCCTTAGCGGCGGTAGGTGCAGTGATTCTAACACTAGCACTGTGCTGGCAGAGCAGAACAGATATACCACGCCTGATCTCAATGGCTATCTTTGGTCTCAGCATGATCGAGCTTTATACAGTTAGCGCCATGTATCATATTGGTCATTGGAGCGCTGAACGACGCCGCATCTTACGCGCCCTTGATCATGCAAATATCTTTATCCTGATCGCCGGGACCTACACACCGTTCTGCTTTAATGTCCTGAGTGGCTGGGTACGTATTGCGCTCCTGGTCGCCATCTGGTCCCTGGCAATAGCTGGTGTTGGACTTACCGTCTTTGCTTTGACGCTGCACCTGCCACGCTGGATCGGCACCGTCCTCTATATCGCGATGGGATGGGTGGCCATTCTGGCTTTTCCGGCCTTTCTGGTTGTGCTTCCCTGGACCTTTGCGGCAACGCTCCTATCAGGTGGTGCCCTTTATACCATCGGCGGCATTATCTATGCACTGCGCAGGCCAAACCCGTTCCCACGTATCCTGGGTTTCCATGAAATCTTTCATCTGTTCGTCATCGCTGGTAGTATTGCCTTTGCCTCCAGCGTCTGGATCTGGGCATTGCCATTTCCACGCCGCTAATCAACTCCCCTGGTCCACCTGCACACAGAGATGAAACAGCTGCCTGCGCATAGCAAGAGCTTTCTCAGGAGAGTTCATCTTCTCTCTTGCCTGAGTCGGACGACGAGGTACACAACAAGGCCAGCCAGAAGTATCCCCATCAACAACCAGAGCACATTTCTTTCCAGCAATAGCACCAGATTCACAAGAAATGGGTACAGGGCTACAAGATAGGAATAAATCGTAGGGATGGCTGGGATGGCTGAGAGCGCACTCAACAGCGTCAGGAAAAAAAGTATGGCGGTAGTCCGGCGCGCATAGATCTCTGAGCGATCTTCTATTTGCCGCTTTAGCTGCTCAGTTAGATAGGTGTGAAAACGCTCCAAGGTCATAATATTGTGCTCCAGGGAATCACGGCTATCACCTAGCCCATTCTCTTGCATCATGGCTTTCAGCAGATCACTGTGGTCCTGGTACTTGGAGACCGCGCAGGCACGCAGAAGATCGAGTATCTTTTCTGCACGCGTGCGAAAGATTTCAATCTGGTTGCGTTGAGACAGGAACAGGTTATAGGATCTGGTCAAACTCTTGCTCGACAGCTTATCACTCTCAGGATACTTGCTTCTAAAGAAGGACTCCAGTGTCTTGATCTGCTCTTTGGCGCTTCTGTTGAACGTGAGCACAAGAGTACGAATATCATATATGAGTCGAACCGTATCGATATATTGTGCAGTGAGAAACTGCGGATCATCTGGCAAATAGAGAAAAGCCCGGTTTTCACCCATATACATAATATCATGTTCGTGCGAACGGATGGTTGCCAGGTTCCGATAGTGCGGCAGCGCGACGAAGTGCCAATCATCTAACGCCGAACGAGCCTCGCGACTCTGGATGATCAGCCCCTTGAATTCAGGATGGTCAGTGAAGCGCAGATAATCCCATTCGTTAGCGGGCTGATTTCCTGCTCCATGATGCTCAACGAGCGCCAGACTAGCGCATAAGAGCACAGTTGCCCATCCCGTACTGGCATCGAAAGAGAAAAGATGGCTCACATCATCTGTTTCTTCGGGAGATACATAGCGTTTGATATGCTCTACTATCTCTTCAGCTACATCTATAAGTTGTCTAAAGTGAAAACCGGCTGAAAAGATTTGCTTCCCAACATGAACCACCTCTTCTAGAGCGCTCGACTTTGCTGCCTCCTGGTTCCATTGCCGCGCCAAAACACGCATGCGCAGAAAACACTCTTGATAAAGTGCCCGATAGGCGCTATCCAACCGCTCAGCTTGCTCACGATCAGTCAGTTCAGAAGACCTCACTGCGGACTCTGTAAATCCGCGCGGTAGCCTTCTGGCCAGCTCTTCCAGCGCGTTCTCCCAGTCTACAAGCACCTTCTCCATCTCAGCCAACCTGGGAGATCCTACCCCTGATGCCACACGCCGGATAGACGCGATCCACGCTCGCGACCTCAGGAAGTAATCCACATAATCTATAGATTCTCGCCCGGAGTCTGTGGGGGCATCGCGCCAGATGAAGTCGAACTGACCGGCCTGCGGCGCTATCAGCGATTCGAGCACGCGAATATGTGAAACGGAAGCGTCTTGAATGAAAATGCCAAATTCTACAGACATCGCTCCGAAGCGCGCCAGGCGGACCTGAAACGTTTCGACCGTATAGGTTAATACTTTCTCTCCATCGTGTATCGAGAAAGTGAGTGCGTCGTTTTCCGTAGAAAGCTCGAAGATCACCTGCTCTAGATACTCTGCACCCAGCACCGTCTCAAAAATATCCTGCAGATTCGCCAGCCGTACGGCCCTGATCGGCAAACCAGTCTGCTTACGGATAGCTTTGCGTATGCCTTCAAAGGGCATATCGCCAGGAGTGTTATCACTTTTTAATCTGGCGAATAATTGGGAGGTCAGATCTTCCCCCAGATAGCCGGTCACGCGCCACAGGAGAGTTCCTTCCTCCACGCGCAAATCGGTATTGCGCTGCGCATACGTCCGTGCCAGACGCTGCGCAAATGAGAAGTGAGCTTTGAGTTCTGAGGCCAACTCGCGCGAAGTACCCTCTAAAAACTTCAATATACGCGCCACTTCGTTCAGATGGTCCGGCGCTATCTCCTTGTTTCTTAGAGGAGCCAGGTACATCTCCGCGCAAAGCTCCAAACCACGAAACAAAGCCATATTCATATGCAGATATATCTCAATCGGAGAGCGCAACAGCGCATCCAGCGAGGACTGCGTCAGCCACTCTAAGGCGGCTTTGCCATACGCAGAAGCGCGCGTAGCAGCAACAAACAGACCGTCTGGATCATTGGCAATGAGAGCATTCTCACAATGAGTATACGCTATCATCGCCTCCGTCATCTGTTCGAGCATCCCCTTCAGTTGAGGAGAAAGAGAGCCTTCTCGCAATGCCTGCAGATAGGCACCATAAAAGTATTCACGCACCTTGGGGTAGTCATAACACCCCTGCCATAGCGCGTACCCTTGCGCAAAACGCCCGAAGTAGACAATCAGCGTCCGCACTAGCGATGGTTGGGCAGGCAAGGAAGGGGAAAAGTAAAGACGCTGCAATTTATCAGCCAGTACATCATACTGCTGTTGTGGTGGATTTAGATGCGTCAGAATGGTAGCCAATTCTTGCTCTAAGTGAGAGGTATCCGTTGCCAAATCAACTGGCCTCCTTGCTTCTCTATGGGCTTGCGCTCTCTATTCTACTACGTATCCTCAATCACCCCGTCTTTTCTCTTAAAAATCCAATTGAGAAATGCTCAACGCTGTTACGATTATACCTTATATGTCAATGAGAGCACCAATCGCACACCAGGCCATTTTTGATCACTGACGCATAGCTTCGCGTCGCAGATCACCCATACGAGTTAGACTTGCTATCGATTATATCAATAGAAAATTTACATTTATACCATAAATAAATCCACTATCTTATGACATTAACTGGCAACCTACGTGATAAGCAAGGCGCGGTAACGAGCGTGACAAGAGCTATCAGCCATTTTCTGTGGCACAGAGAAACACCTACGAGATTGGCAAGGTGGCACACCCTGATGACGGTTACAACTTGAGCAAAATAGCTCTTACTGTTTAGGTAGATAGTGAAATGGCTATTAGGTAGATAGCTTGCTGCTATTTAAATTGATAGTTTACTGCTATTTAGATGGAATGCGACTAGCCATTAGGTACAATGGCTACGATTCCTTTGGCATTAGCTTGACAACCTAATGTATAATAGCAACTAGTGTGCAGTGCAGGTAGCACACGAGGAACAGGCAGAATACAGCCAGAATCAGGCACGTAAGCTGCACAGTTGTTATACATTAGGAGGAAATCACAGTGCTTGTTCACTTGATGCTGGAACTTTACAATATCGACCGGGAGATTTTGAGTAACGAGCCTCTGCTCCGTCGTACCTTGAACGAGTATCCCGAGCGTATAGGCATGCAGAAAGTCAGCCCGGTCCATTTATATGATATCGAAACGTCGAATCCACTGGATGCTGGTATGTCCGGGTTTGTCGTGATTGCTCAAAGCCATGTCAGCCTGCATGCATGGCCGGAATATGGCGAAGTCGATATTGATATTTGCTCCTGCAAGGAGTTCAGCCAGGAAGACGCTATTGCTTTCGCCAGGGAAATCTTCCAGACAGACGATGTCGAGACCCATTTTATCGTACGCGCCACACGTTCGTTACGTCCAGAAGAACCCGATCCGCTACGCTACGAGCAGGCTATGACCGCACGCCTGGCTAAAACGGGGGTGCGCTAAAGGACACACTGATACAGGCACAGTGTCCCGCCAATCAGCCATTAATGGGGAGGTGATGAGCAACCAGTAGAATGGAAATTCATTACTCTCCATTATAAATGGAATATCCAACAACCGTTTCTTTCTATTTATCATCGAGTAAGCTCTTCCCTCTTATTATAGAATAGGCCACTTCCATATGCATAGCCAGAAGATGGCAATCAGATAGTAATGCAATCACTACAGCCGCACATTAGGAAATAGCACTTTCCTCAACGCAAAGACGCTCCCGTTTATTTGTTCCTGCTTGCCCAGGTTGTCCCTAAGTCGCCCTTGACAGGGCACACTTCTTTTTTTACGCTTTAAAAGCGCAAAAAATCTTAAGCGGTAGTCATGAAAAATCTGTCTCAGACTAGATCCGCAGCGCAAGAGAGAAAGAGACATGGCAAAGGAGATATATTTCTAGCATGGATAATGAATTAATCCACCAATTTGGGGCACCAGATGCACCTGACTGTAGCCAGGAGGCTGCACGTATCACCATTATTCCCGCACCACTGGAATACAGCGTCTGCTATATGAAGGGCACCCAACACGGACCGCAAGCGCTCCTCAACGCATCCAGTCAATTGGAAATGTACGATGAAGAGCTGGATAGCTGTCCCATTGAAGTTGGGGTGTATACACGACCAGTGCTGGATTATAGTGGTATGGATCATGCAACAGCCTTACAAGCCACAGGTGACGCTGTGCGCGAGGTCCTGCAACGCGGACAAATTCCACTGACGCTGGGCGGCGAGCACTCGCTCTCAGCCCCTACAATTGCCGCTGTCCATGAACAGTACCCGGACCTGACGGTTGTCCATATTGACGCCCATGGTGATTTACGCGACGAATTCGAAGGCACACCTCTCTCACACGCTGCTATTGAACGGCGGGTCGTTGATATGGGCATTCCTCTGCTGGAAATTGGCATTCGTAGTTTTAGCCCCGAAGAGGCCGCATTCATGAAGACCAGGCCAGACGTAGCTATCGTCTGGGCCTATCATATGGCCAAAGGCTTAGCAACAATTCCGTGGGAACGTCTCAGCCAGCATACCTATGTCACCATTGACCTGGATGCTTTCGATCCCTCCGAGATGCCTGCTGTAGGGACTCCCGAACCCGGCGGCCTGACATGGTACCAGGTACTCGACCTGTTCAAAGCAATCTGTCAGCGTACCACAGTCGTTGGGCTGGATGTCGTGGAACTGTGCCCGATGGCCGGTCAGACACGCGCAGATTTTTTGGCCGCCAAGCTCGTTTACAAATTGATCGGATACCTCTCTAACCTGCAATAGTACCAGACCTACCACCTCAAGAGCGTTCCTCGCTCCCGCTACGCAGGCGGTACATCGCCTGCATAGCGGGGAGCAGCACGAGAAAGACCCTTCACTGCTGCTGGTGCCATTCCGGCCATGAAATGAGCAGATTTCTTATACCATCCAATACATAAGATTTTGTAAGTCTTAGAGAAGACACACAGAAGATGCTCGCTTGCTTTGCAACAAAAACGGAACGAAACAAATGTTCCACAATACACATTTCTCTACATTTTAGCCGTAATAGAGATTTTATGTTACTTCAATGACGCATGATTTGTATGACAATCTTCCGTTCCTCGTGCATTTTCTCGTACCAAAGCCAATCGGGACGAGACGCAAAAAAGAAGGTAGCAGAATGTTGCCTATGGTACACTTTTAGTGACTGTACAAGGATGTGCACTAAGAAGTGTGCCAGATCGCTCAGTTATTGACGCAAACAGAGCAGAGTATGGTATACTTTGTGACAGTATTCCATGGTTTTTTTATGTTGCTGTTGCATCTCGTATTTTACTTCGTTACGACATTTGCATACAAATTAAAAAACAATGTCTATCGGTAATGTTACACTGGTTGAGTCTCCACGTTCTGTTTGTTGAGACCACAGATACAGCGGCAAGTGCAGGGTTTCCATGGACACGTCGTTTTAGTGTGTGGGGAGGCAATTATCTGATGAATAAAGTAGTATGGTCACAACTGGCCCTGAGGGACTGGCAAGGAAGCAATGGAAGCAAGAACTCATACATCTACGCTTGAAGAGTCTGCTATCATTGAGCGGGTTGCACGCATCGTTTTCAGTGTGCGTGGCACGAAACCTGATTATACACGCCTGGCTGCTGAATTGGAGCAAGCAGTGCCATTTGACGTTTTTGGCGTTGTTTTACTGCGCCATGATCGTCAGGCAGTGCGCGTTACTGTCTGTCAACGAGAGGCGGGTGTATGGGTTGCGCTCCATCATCAGCACCCACTGAGCGATTCAAAGTTGGAACAAATGTTAGAAGCTCCGACGTTGATGGTACAGGATTATCCACAGGGTTTAGACGGATCACCTGCGCTGAGTGGCGATGCACTCAGTGGCTATCATCAGCTGCGTTCCACGCTGATTGCTCCACTCGTTGTTGAGGACCGCGTGCTCGGTACGCTTGAACTGGGGAGCACAGCCCCGCATACGTACGCGGAAGAAACGTTGCAGCGCTTGATCAATGCCGTTGTGCGTGTCCTGGCGACAGCCATTGAAAGCGTCCAATTGGGCGGCAATGCGGCGATACAGGATCGCCAGCGCCAGGCTCTGAAAGATGTGACCAGCGCCCTCACCTCAAAGATGGACCTCCCTACGATCCTCAATCAGATTGTGGGTGGCATCGCAGATGCGCTTGCGGTCGCTTCTCTGATTGTGCTCCTTGATCGGCGTACGGGCAGATTGCGCCTGGAAGCTCAGGCTGGCCTGGACCAGCAGCGCCTGAATACCTTATTTGCCGCCGGCTTACTTGTCAGCAAACAGTGTATTATTGGACAGACCATTCTCCATCGCCGCCCATTCGTGGCGCAGAATATCACGCGTGACGGGAACTTTCCTGATAGTTCCGCCTTGTTTTCTGCGCTTGGTATGCAATCCGTTTTTAGCTATCCACTCCTCACAGGCACGACTGTCTACGGAGCCTTGCTCCTCTGCTCACCTGAGCCAGGCGGGTTTACCCCTCTGAAGGTCGATATTCTCGCGCTTTTCGCCAATCAGGCCACGGTTGCTATTCATAATGGCATGTTACTTGAGTCGGTGCACCAGCGTAGTCGTTTTCAGGAAGCCATCGAGCGACTTGAGCTGGCACACACACGCCGCCTCGCAGGAGCGCTGACACAGGACAGTTTGCAAGATGAGCTCGCCCTGTTAGAACACGTGCGCAAGGAAACACAGCGCACGTTAGGTTTCAGCTTTACCAGTCTCTTGCGCTTTATTAGTGACCACCTGCTGACACAGAGCGAACGCGACCTTCAGGCAGTTTTCCATGCCGAAGAGAGTGATGAGGCCCTAAAATTTGTCGATTGGTATCCGATGGAAACCTTCCAGCATGCACCAGATGTTGAACTAGAGCTGTTACCGTCAAAAGATATGCATGGACGCGACCACAAAGATCCCTTTGCCAACTCGCTCGCCCTGCTGGCACAAACTGCCGAGGCCGCGCTTACGCGCGCGGCGATGTTCGGCGAACTTAGTCGCTTGCTGGCACAATTAAAACAATCAACAGACTGGGTGAATGATGCCTGGTTTGTGTTGCATCTGGACGGCACCTGCACGTACATGAATCCAGCAGCTGAAGCCTTCTGCGACTTGCATACTGGCTCCATGACCTATGGACGTCGATTACTGACTACACCATCCACACAGGGACAACACAGCACGCTAAACATTGCTGATGTCTTCGCGAAGTTGCGCCCACGGATGCGTAATGTACAGGAGGTGGATGGGTACTTACAGGATTTCTCTCAGGGCAGCAATTACCGGCAGGAAGTACGTTGTGTGCTGGCAGCAGAGCCGATTGAGCGCAGTGAGACGACGCTGAAACGCTCATCAAGTCAAGAAAGTGCGGCTTCCGACTACCACTATCTGTTTATCCGCTATCCACTCTACAACCAGCAGGGGCAGCTAGAAATGCATGCCTTGCACGTCCATGATGTCACTGAGCAGGTACGCGACGACAAAAATAGATCGGCCTTACTTTCGTCTGTATCCCATGATTTGCGTACGCCTTTGACCACGATCAAAGCAGCAGTGACTGGTTTGCTGCAAACGGATGTCACCTGGGATGAGCAGGACAGGCGAGGGATGCTTGAGGATATCGATAGTGAGACAGATCATCTTACCGTGATGGTCAGCGCCCTGGTCGAGTTATCGCGGATCGAAATGGGCGCGCTGATTCTGGAGAAGGAGTGGTGCGATGTGGTGGAGGTTTTTTATGGGGCCATGTCTAAGCTAACACGTATACTGGCTGGTCGCGCGGTCCGCACGCAGATTCAACCTGCGTTGCCCTTGATTTATGCTGATCATGTACAAATGGAGCGTGTTTTTTACAATCTGCTAGAGAACTCTGCCCGTCGTAGCCCTGCACAGGCTGAGATCGTTTTGCATCTGGATACAGTCGACGACGGCACAGAATTGTTGCGTGCTCAATTGATTGATCAAGGTCCACTTATCCCAGAAGATGAACGTGAGCGTATTTTCACGTCATTTTATACCTCACCATCTTATGGGAACAGCATGGGTCTGGCTATTTGCCGAGGCATTGTCGAAGCCCACCAGGGGCAAATCTGGGCTGATGGCACAACCAACGCGGGTTCACGCATTGCGTTTCTGCTGCCCATTCATCCGCACGCGGTCGTGCATGCTGAACGTGATGGTATTTCTGCGATCAGAAAGCACGCAGAAGAGGTTTAAAAGGAGAGAGGGAACCTGGCGACAGAAGGGAACCTTCGTATCTGAAGTCCGCACATCTGCATTAGGAGGTACAGCTATGAGAGTGAAGGGAAAACGCATTCTGGTGGTCGATGATGAACCACCAATTCAACGTATTTTGCGTCGTAACCTCTCCGTAGCAGGCTATGATGTGGTTATTGCTGAAAACGGGCAACAGGCAATAGAGATGGCGCGTCTTCATTCACCCGATCTTATCTTGTTGGACCTGTGTCTCCCAGATGGGTTGGATGGAGTTGATGTGTGTGTGCAGGTGCGTCAATTTACGCAGACGCCTATTATTGTGCTCTCTGCTGTCACCGAAGAAAAGCAGAAGGTGAATGCTCTGGATCTGGGTGCAGATGATTATTTAACGAAGCCGTTTAGCAATGATGAGTTGCAGGCGCGTGTGCGTGCCTGTTTACGTCGGGCGAGTACAAAAGATGTGACGCACGAACAACAGCCAGAAATTTTAACGAGCGAGGATGGCTATCTGTATATGGATGTGCCGCGTCGCCTGGTGCGAGCTGGTTCCCAGGAGGTACGTTTAACTCCAACGGAGTTCGAATTGCTACGGCAACTGATGCTTTATGCGGGAAAAGTACTCACACATCGTTCTTTATTGCGCGCCGTCTGGGGTCCTGAGTATGGTGAAGAAGCCGACTATTTGCGGGTCTACGTACGCCAACTGCGTCTTAAAGTCGAGGAGGAGCCTTCTCATCCTCGCTATATCCTGACTGAACCGGGTATTGGCTATGTGTTCCGCTCACACGTGGAGGTACAGAATTTTTAATACTATTTTAATAAGTTCAGGGTGTTTTTTATCCCTATCTAACTCGTTTCAGTGTACACTTTCATACAGTATGTCTTTTTCAGCCCTCAGGTTCATCACAGACCAGAGATAGTTGATGCACGATCTTTCTTGCCAGGACGCAAGGGCTTGAGGCTGAAGACGTGGACGTGTTGAGGCGCTTGTCACGGGTTTCTAGAGCACGATGCACAGGCACGTATCCACAATGACTACTACGAGTGTCGGTTACACATCAGTCCGGTTATTTTACGTCTATGCTGGTAACAAAGAGAGACGGTTGGAGCTATCAAGTAGAAGTGTACTCCTATAGGGATTGAAGTTCTGCTGGAACAAGCTGTATGATATAGAGGAAGATGTTTTGTTGCGTGATCGGTATGCACCGCGACGTTCTCTGCTGCTTCAGCAGGACGTTTCTGTTCAGCAGACACGTAGACAGCTTGCATCTGCGCTCTGGTTTATGGTTACATTGAACAGTTCTGCTGTATCGCGTACAACAAAAGAGTATGTGAGAGTCTGGGCTCTTGTGGTAGATGATAGTAAAAATATCGCTTATAGTATCTAGCAAAGTTTGTTAAGAAGAGACCGTATGGAGTGGAACAATGGTTCGTGATGGATCTCCACGCGCAGGCCATTGTAGATTAATCGATCATTTGCTTATGGGTATCAAACGAGTTTGTGCTGGATAACATGATGCCACCTGCCTATCGTGCTTTGTTACACGACCGCTTGTCCTGCTACAAACACGCTGAGCAAGCTAGTCTGGTAAAGGAATTGGAAATAGAATGGAACAGCAAGATCGCATCATGGACGGTGATTTACAGACGTTAGGTCTCCAGTCCATATTAAAAATGCTCGCCCTGAGTGAAAAAACTGGCAAGCTTTTTGTTTCGTCGGGGCCTGAGACGCTTTCCATTAGCTTGCGTAAAGGGCAAATTGTCGGGCTGCATGAGGATGGTGTGCCTCAACCTGATATCCTGGGTATGCTCTGTCTGATTAATAAACTCGATCCTCCACGCGCTCAGATGGTGCGCGAACTTTCGCGCGGCGATGCACATCTGGCGCTGGCTCTGCTGGTCGAGCGAGGTTGGATGAGCAGCAGTGAAATGCAGCATCGTCTCGAGTTCGCTGTCACGCAATCCATCAGCCATGCCTTACGCTGGGTGAATGGCCGTTTCGCTTTTCATCGCCAGTTGGTGCCGATGGAAAGTAAGCTACAGCCACTACAGGTCGATTCGGTCTTGCTGGAAGCACTACGCCAGGCCGACGAATGGGAAGAGATCGCCACGGAAGGCGTCTCGCATATCACACGTACCACGGTCGCTCGCTGGCAACCCGAGGTCAGCAATGATGTGCGCAGCCTGGGTTTGAGTCCAGAATGTATTGAAGTGCTCTGCCTGGCAAATGGAGAATTGACGCTCCAGGCAGTCTCTCTCGTGCTGATGCTGCCAGAAGCCCGTGTCGCTCGTCTGATGGGGCAACTGCTTGGGCTACATTTGATCGAGGTCGTCGATACCGCGCTTGAAACCGAGTTACAGCGAGACCTTTCCAACATTATCATCAAATGCCAGTATACATTGGCACAGCAACGCCAGCCAGCTAATCCTGAGCAGCATTTGCTAGGACTGATTACGACACTCTCCGAGTGCATCAACGGTCTGCTGGTCCATCATGGGAGCTACGCCAGAAATTTACGTGGCCGAGGCCATATCCCTTCCATGGAAATTGTGCGTTATCTGGAGCACCGTTTTCGTCCCTTCCTCCATACGCTTGCCGGGCAGCAGTTTCCTATTCTGGAGACAGCCACTTTTAATTACGGTCAACTTGATTGTAATGATATTCTTACGCTGCATAAATTGGTGAAGGGTGAGCAGTTAGAAGAATTCTATTGGGAAGCAGTCCAGGGATTGGCGGCTTTCTTGCGCATCGTGTTTACCGAGCTACTGCGTGATGAGGTTGGCAACTCGCACACAGGTCGTCAATTGACGGTAGCCTGGCGCATTTTCCTCTCTGAAATCGATCAAGAGGTACAACAATATCGTGTTTACCGTGCACATCGCACGACGCAGCAGGCACGGGGTCATGAATATGTGCAAACTCCACCAATTCGGATGGAGCAGGCCTGGAATGGTACCCCTAACGTAAGCGGGGAATACTGGTCACCAGAGTCGCGAAGGAGGTCAATCTAGATGGCAGAACCAACAGTTTTAGTTGTGGATGATAGTCCCACTGTGCGCAAAATCGTCCAGATGACTCTGCAACGAGAACATATCAGAGTGATTACTGTTGGTGATGGTCTCAGTGCACTCACGTCAGTTGCTGACGAAATGCCTGCGGTCATCCTGCTCGACATCCAGCTTCCACGCATGGACGGGTACCAAATTTGCCAGATTATACGTAAAAACTTGCAGTTTCGGCAGATACCTATTATTATGCTCAGTGGGAAGGATGGCTTGTTCGACAAAATGCGCGGACGTCTGGCAGGTTCTACTGAGTATCTCACAAAACCATTTGACTCGGTCGAACTGGTCCAGACAGTCAAAAAACATCTTGCCAACTGGCAAGAGCGTATGCCTCTCCACCAAGAAGGTGTTCGCCACCGTTTGCGCTATCGCGGCTGAGTATCAGGTGTATTCTCTGTTCCTACCTGACAGGCTGCTCCCCGCCTCTTTTGAGATGGCGTTCAACTAGCCATTTATTCCTATTTCACTGGTGTGGCTTGTTAGGAAAGGTTATAATCAGATGCCTGGGCAAAAAATACTTGTAGTAGATGATAGCTGGACAGAGTTGACCATGATGGTCGCTCCTCTGCGCAATAGTGGTTTCGAGGTGATTACTGCTGTTGATGGAGACGAGGCTATCGAAAAGGTGTTTAAAGAGCGCCCACAGTGTATCGTCCTAGATGTTGTGCTGCCAAAGCAAAACGGTTTTCAAGTATGTCGCAAACTGAAGAGCCTGGATGTGAGTCGACATATTCCAATCATTTTGCTGACGAGCAAAAATACCCCGGTTGATAAGGCATGGGGCATGCGCCAGGGGGCTGATCTCTATATGACCAAGCCTTTTGACAATGAGGAATTGATCACAAGTGTGCGCCGTCTCACTGGCGGCGTCTTGTAGGGGCCTTGTACAATATTTTGTGTAACTTTTGACATATCTCTTGCGCGGTATGTCTTGTGCCCATATGGGAGTAAGTTTTTGTGTCCAGTGATGATCTGAAAACACAGCAACATGATACATTTGCTGCTATCCAGCGCTTAATTGCGCAGTCGCCTTCAATGGCATCGCTGCAACAGTCCCCCTCTGTGGCCGCATTGCAGATGCAATTGATGCAAGGTCAATTCCGCGCAGATGGCGCATCTGGCGGAGAACAATCATTGCCCGCTGCCGGAGTGCAGTACCTTGTTTTCTCGCTTGCTGATCGCGAGTTCGCGGTGAAAGCAGAACTTGTACAGGGGGTTGAACGCCTGGGAGAGATTACCTCAATCCCGAACGTTGCTCCATGGGTTCGTGGAGTCATAAATCTGCGGGGATCTATTGTCTCGGTCGTCGATATGCGCATGTTTCTGAACCTGGAAGTACAACCGTTTACTCCCCGCACACGTTTGCTCTCGTTACAAAACAATGAAATGGTGATTTGCCTGGTTGTGGATGGCGTCAGTGAAATGTTGCCTATTCCAGCTTCTACTATCATTCATAGTAATATGCGCCAGACCGCGATTCCACCGTGGGCTACTCCCTACGCGACCGGAAGCGCGTTGGTAGCTAATCGGGTAATGGTGATACTGGATGTGGCTCGCCTCCTTTTCTCTGAGAAAATGCAGAACTATGCTGCAAGACCTTACGCGAATTGAGTGGCGACCTCGGGTCTCCTAATTTGGCATAGATATATTTTATCAACGGAGGTCTAGCGGATGAATCCTGATCAAAATAGAAACGGTATCACAGTTCAGACTCTGATGCTGGTCGGGCTTTTTGTCTCAGCTGCGGTTACTGTTATTGCAATTGCTTTAGTTGATCTTATAGCGCTCCAAGTAAAGTCTCAAACGTTTTTCTTATTAGCAGTAGGTCTTGTCGTTGTCGTTCTCATTGTGCTTATCATTACAAACTACTTGATGCAACGCGGTATTCGAAATCGTTTTAATGCCCTCGCGGACGTCTGCCAGGAATATGCGGCAGGTGATCGCACCATACGCGCTTTTATTAACGGCGATGATGATTTTGCGAAACTTGCTCTGTCATTGAATGCATTGCTTGATAGTCAAGGAAGTGTTTCGGCTTCTCCACTTACAGGGGGAGCGATTGGCAATGAGGCTGCTGCGCTGCAAGCTCAAATTGAGAAATTGTTGCAAGAAGTCAGCGCAGTCGGTGACGGTGATCTGCGCGTGCAAGCTGAGGTAACGCCCGATACACTTGGCGTGCTGGCTGACTCTTTTAACTATATGATTGAGGAACTGGCGAAGGTTGTTGGACGCGTACAATCCACAGCCGTTCAGGTTACAAATGCCACCCGCCGTATCCTTGACCGTTCTGCTGAGCTGGCTCAGGCTTCTGATACACAGGTGAAACAGATTGCACAAACGACCGAGGCGGTAGAAGCGCTGGCTGTCTTTATTCAAACCGTTGCTCGTAACGCTCAAATGAGTGTGGAAGCGGCGCAGGACGCATTGCGCAACGCAGCTATTGGTCAACAAGCGGTGCGTCAAACCATTGAAGGTATGATGGTCATTCGTGAGAACGTCCAGGAAACGGCAAAGAAAATCAAGCGCCTGGGTGAGCGTTCTAACGAGATCGGTGAAATCGTGCGTATCATTGAGGATATCGCGGATCAAACGAACTTGCTGGCGTTGAACGCGGCTATTCAGTCCGCAATGGCTGGTGAGCACGGACGCGGATTTGCAGTTGTGGCTGATGAGATCCGCCTCCTGGCAGAACGTTCCACCGAGTCCACGAAGCGTATTGCGACGCTGGTCAAGAGTATTCAGGGAGATACTTACGAGGCTGTTGTGGCTATGGAAGATAGCACACAAGAGGTGGTGAAAGGGTCCCAGCTTGCTGATGATGCTGGTCGTTCATTGAACTCCATCTACGGCGCCGTCGAACGGCAGGCACAGATGATCGAAAACATTGCGCGCGCAGCGAATGAGCAGACCTCTGTTTCCGAAGCCGTGGCTGTCGCCATGGGCCGTATCTCTGAGATTACGCGCCAGACCGATGCTGGTACGCAGGAAGCTGCGGTGAGCGTTAGTTATCTGGCAGAACTCTCTGAGCAGTTACGTGCTTCCGTTTCGACTTTCCGTCTGCCAGATCGTGCAAATGATCTGCTTGGTTCGTTTTCTAATATGTCATCTGTTACCGAGCTTCCTGACAACGGCTCATTTGTGCCATCGCTCGGGTCTGGTACAGATCAGAATTGGGGCCAGAACTTTTCTGCGTCTTTCCCTCCTCTGCCTGAACCCGGCAACACTGGTTCGTTAATACCGATGACAGCTCGTTCCGGTCAGTATGGCACGAACAATCAGCAGGATTTTGAGAGGGCAGGCGCATTTAGCGGATCAGCGCAAGGCAATAATTCACAGCAGTTCTTTGGAAACCAGTTAGATTTTGGAGAACTCCCTAGCTTCGACAGCCAGGCTCCAGCAGGCTTCAATTCCGGCTTTGCCGATCAGCAATATGGTCAGGCTCCAGCAGGCTTCAATCCTGGCTTTGCCGATCAGCAATATGGTCAGCAGTACGGTCAGGCTCCAGCAGGCTTCAATCCTGGCTTTGCCGATCAGCAATATGGTCAGCAGTACGGTCAGGCTCCAGCAGGCTTCAATTCCGGCTTTGCCGATCAGCAGTACGGTCAGCCACCAGCTGGTTTCAATTCTGGCTTTGCCGATCAGCAGTACGGTCAGCAGTACGGTCAGCCACCAGCTGGTTCTGCGGGGACAAATCAGCCTTTCTATCAGGGTTCTAATCCCAACTTAGCGTCTCCCAATCCTGCATTGGTATCGACGCCACAGCCAGCCCAACCGAATGCGGGACAGGGTATTCCTGCTCGTCCACGTTGGCAACCAAATGGTGCGCAGCAGGATCAGCGTCGCTAAATTGTTCTTGCGCCCACTTTCCTTAAAATTATTGGTATAATAAATTCGTATATGTTGAATGTTATGTTACTTGCCTCTCTGTTTTCTATAATCGGGCAAGTAACAAGAGCATAGTTAAGTGAGTACGCGCAGCATGTCGAATACGTTTGATAAACTATCCGTCCTCGATTCGTTTATCGAAGAGGTGAATAGCTACTTGCCAGGCATCGAGGCGAATCTCGGGCGCCTGGCACAGTCACATGGCGACATGGATGCCCTCGAAGAAACTTACCGCCTGACGCATACAATTGGCGGTTCTGCTTCCATGATGGATTTTCCTGGTCTGGCTCATGTAGCGCATGGCATGGAAGACGTCCTGGGTGATGCATTGGATGGGTTAATCCCTCTTGATGATCCTGCCTTCGGTCTTTTGCAGCGTTCATTGGGTCGGTTGCGCCAACTCCTTGAGGGTATCCGCAGTGGCATCGATGAGGAAGCTGTAATTGCGGAAGATGATGCTGATTATACAAATTATCGTGCGCTTATTGAACCCTCTGCATCACAAGGTACAGAGGTGCCAGAAGTTGCATCTGAGCAGCCATCTTTCACAGTTGATGGGTCATCTTACGTTCAGCCATCTCCCATGCCATCCTTTGACGAAGTTCTGGCATCCTTTCGTACTCCAGCAGTAACGCCAGGTGAGGATGTTGCGTGGCCCGAGGAGCCTGCTCAAGAGCAAGTAGCTCCTGAGTCTCCTTCTCAGACTATGCCACCTACATCTTCTCCCACGTATGAGCAGGAAGCTCCATTTGAGCCGCCGATGCTCAGCGCCCTGGATACGCTGGTCGCGTCAATGCGGCAACCTTCTTCTCCCCCATATGAGCCTCCTGCTGCGCCATCTGCGCCACTCACACCTTCATTCCCTGCGGCATCCCCGATAGCATTCAATGAAGATGTGCCGGTCGAAGCTGTTGAGCGTTCTCTGGCAGTTCCTGATAGTGCTCAGCAACCCTCCTTCCTTGCGGAGCAAGGTCAATTCCCTCAGTTGTACAACGCAATGCAGAGCGACGCTCAGAACCTGGACTCCCAGGCATCTTCTTTGAAAAACGTGCTCGCCCAATTGCGTGATGCAGCGGTTGTTATTGAGGAGCAGAGGAAAGAATTCAATGGCTTTTTAAATGGCTCTAAAGATGCGCTGGATCGTATGGAGGCCTGGGCAGGACAGGCAATGGGCTTAAATCTCCGTAACAGTCCTGAGCAGGTACGTCGTTACCTGCCGCTCTCTGTCATGTGGGTGTCGAACTCAAAGCTTAAACGCGTACTTGGCCTGCTCCAGCAGATTACGGGTGGCGTTGAGATGACTGATGAGCAACTCGGTGCCGCCTTGCAGCAGTTACACAGCTCAATACAATCCTGTGGCGAGGCATTTCAGCAGATGCAGGCACAATCTTCTGTCTCGCCACAGGAAGATGGTTGGAGTCCCTGGGAAGTGCGCGTAACCCACGATACTGATAGGGTCCGCGAGCGCGTCACCTTTGAAAGAGAAGGGGACCTGGCCCTCTTGCGCGCCGAGATGGAAGCAAAACTACGCGAGGAGATCAGCCGAGAATATGAGGCGAGTCAACCTTCCCCTTCCGCTCGCCTGGAATTGGAACAACAAATTCGCAATGAGGTACGCCAGGAGTTCGAAGAGCGTCAGCGCTTGCAAGCTCGCGCGTATGGTACCGAGACGAATAGCGATACCGCCTTACGCGAGTTAGAAGCCCATCTGCGCAACGATATAGAGATCCAGGTGCGCCAGGAGTTTTTAAGCCAGCTTTCGGCGATGGGAACAGATCCGACCAGTATCTTCCATACGCAACCGGCAACGCCAACGCAGGCAGGTGATGCACCCGAGCAGCCGCATTTATCTACGACGCTGCCACCGCTTGCGACACCACGGCCAGCACCGCCCCCGGTCACACCACCGGCACAGAAGCCGCTATCGAATGCGTCTTCGTCGGCTTATAGTGGTGACATCGGTGAAGAAGCCGCCGAGGTGTTCCGTCTTGAGGCTGAAGAACATCTCCAGACCATTAGCATGCATGTGGCTGCTCTTGAGAAAGATCCAACGAACCTTGATCTCACTCAGGGTATTCGGCGCGCAACGCATACCTTGAAGGGCGCAGCAGCCATGATGGGCTTCCGCGCGATTGCCGACCTTTGCCATATCTCCGAGGATCTTCTCGATAGCATCATGGAAGGGACAACGCCAATCTCCTCTCCCGTTCTCAGTATTGTGCTTGACACAGCCGAGGTGCTCGATATCTTGATCACGGGCAATCACAACGATCCGACAGGTGATGATGCGCGAGTACGTGAGATGCAGATCCGTTACGCGGAGTTGCTAGGAGAGGAACATAGTAGCGAGCTTGCCACGCACGACGAGGTCGTCAATGATCATGTCGAGGAAGCTGCCAGAGCGGTGGTGATGGCTTCTGACGAGCAGAGTTCAGATACAATCGCGACGCGCTCAGCACGCAATGATTTGAGTGTACGTGTCCGTCTACAAAAGTTAGACGAACTGGTCAATCTCTTCGGCGAGCTGCTGGTCAATCGTAGTGTACTCGAAGAGCGTATTCAACGTCTCGTGCGCCTGGTGGCTGACGTCACTGTCAGTAGTAATCGCCTCGCCGATGTGGGGCAAAAACTGGAGAGCCGCTTCGAAGCAGCGACATTGCCCAGTGGTCGCTCCGTCCAGGTTATGCCTGGCGAGGGTACTCAGAGCCTGACTTCTCCACTCGCCAATGGGAGAGCCGTTTCGGGTAATCTGACTAATCTTCAATCTCATCTTTCAGAATTTGATGAGCTTGAGCTAGACCGCTATACAGAATTCCATCAACTGGCTCGTGGTCTGAGCGAAGGTATTTCAGACATGGCTACGTTGAGCACCGAGATGGATACGATCATTCGTGAGTGTGAGGGCGTCTTTTCTCGCGAAAATCGTCTCAACACAACATTCCAGGATCGCTTGATGAAGGCTCGCCTGGTGCCACTCTCTTCTATGGTACCGCGCCTCTATCGAACCGCCCGAGCCGTGGCACTCAAGCAGGGGAAGGACTTCGAGTTCTTGCTTGAGGGTGAAGAGACAGAAGTTGACCGCACGGTCTATGAGGAGATCTTTGGACCTCTGCTGCACCTTATTCGGAATGCGGTCAATCACGCTATCGAAAAACCGGAGGCGCGTGCACAGAGAGGCAAGCCGCCTACCGGACAAATCAAGCTGTCGGCTGCCTATGAAGGAAACCAGATCGTCATTACCGTACGCGATGATGGCACAGGTATTGAACATGAACAGGTACGCCGCGCAGCCATTGCACGTGGCCTCATTCGTCCCGATCATCCAGCACTGAATGAGAGTGACCTGGTTACGCTGATCTTCCATCCCGGTTTTTCGACCGCTGAGGTCCTGAGTGAGGAAAGCGGTCGTGGCGTCGGACTGGACGTTGTGCGTGATAGTGTTTCCCGCTTACGCGGCACGCTGAGCGTAGAATCCACACCCGGTCAGGGCACCGCATTTACGATGACGTTCCCCACCAGCCTGGCAATCCAAAGTGTGATGATGGTGCGGGCAGGCGGTCAGCAATTTGCGATGCCGACGGTGCACGTCGAGGCTATTGGACGCCTCGATAACTACAAGCGCGCTACGCTGGGCGGTCAACCGTCGATTGTTGTGCGCAATGAGTTGTATCCATTGCAGGTCCTGGCACAGTATCTCTCTCTTCCCGAAAATCCGATTGAGGAAAAAGCACAGTTGTTGCTGGTTAATGCTGGTGGACAACATGTGGCTCTCGTGGTGGATGAGATCGTAGGGAAGTCTGACATTGTGATGAAAAATCTGGGACCTCACTTGCGGGATGTCCATGGTATTGCCGGCGCAACGGTGCTTGGTAATGGCCACGTTGTGCTCGTACTTGAGATGAACTCTCTTATCTCCGTGCGCGCGGCAATCCCTACACCTTCCGCCGTTTCTGCGCGACGAGACGCTGCCAATGCTGCTAATGCAGTTCGACAGCGCATTGATGTGCCGGCCAGCCGCCAGAGTGCGGCAGCGCTAGGCGCAGCAACTCCAGCTACGCCTGCCTCTGAGCGCGGAAAACATATCCTGGTGGTTGATGATAGCCCCAGTGTCCGTCGTGTCGTGAGCAATATGCTCAAGCAGCACGGCTGGGAGGTCCAGATGGCCCGCGATGGCGTAGAGGCGCTGGAGATGATTTCAGCTCAAACGCCTGCCGCCGTGTTACTCGATATCGAGATGCCACGTATGGATGGCTATGAACTCACCTCGACGGTCCGGGCACAAGAGCAATATCGTACATTGCCGCTAATCGTGCTGACGTCACGTGCAGCCGCTAAGCACCAGCAACGCGCGATGTCGCTCGGGGCCAATGCTTATGTAGTCAAGCCGTACCAGGATGAGGAATTGCTCAATACAATTAACGCCCTGGTCTATGGCGCTATTGCTCGTTAGCCACACCAACCAGCCACGCCAGCGCTTTACCCAATGTTTGTGCACTCGGCCTGGCTGGCTACAATTCCTGGTTCTGCGCTCACGAGGGCACCCGGGTAGGGGCGTCACCTTGCGTGCGCCCGGTGGTTCGCATTGTGGCCACCAGGGCGGTCGCCTGGACACGCCCCTACCCGGGTGCCGACGACACTCAACCGCAGATCACATACGGATTGCAGTTCCAATCACATAGAGGAGATTAGATGTATAATGGGTGTTGAGCGTGCAGTGACGCTCTGGTATATCCATCGTCAGTTTCTTCTTGAAGAAATCGCGCTGTTAGAAGCGCAGTTGTCACAAAGCGTGGCGCTTACACCTGCTGCGGAGCAAGATACTACCGCGACAAAGCAGGAAGAAGTGGCCACGCTCACTTTGCAACTGGCAAGAACCAGGGCGAAATTGCAGACCCTTGGTCCCTGTCCCAGGCCATTGATGGGTTAACGAGGCAGGTTTAGCAGAGCTTCCACGACATGCCTGCCCATTTCCTGTGTGCTTACAGTATTTTTCCCTGCCTCCTGTAAGTCTTCTGTGCGATATCCAGCTTTGATAACATGCTCCACCGCCGTTTCAATAGCCACAGCTTCCCGCTTCAGACTCAGTGAATAACGCAGCAGCAAGGCAGCGGTTAAAATAGCCGCTAGCGGATTGGCTTTGCCCTGTCCGGCAATATCTGGCGCTGAGCCGTGAATGGGTTCATAGAGACCAAGCAGGCCATGAGCTGTCTTGCGTGTTCCCAGGCTAGCTGAGGGTAGCATCCCCATTGAGCCTGCTAACATCGAAGCTTCGTCGGTGAGAATATCGCCGAAGAGATTCTCGGTGACGATGACGTCGAAGCTGGCTGGACGACGAATCAGGTGCATGGCACAGGCATCTACCAGCAAGTTTTCAAAGCTGACATCGGGATATTCTGCCGCTACCCGACTGGCCACACGTCGCCACAGGACTGAAGAACTCAGCACATTGGCTTTATCCACGGATGTCACCTTCTTACGTCGTTCTCTAGCAATATCAAAGGCAACACGTACAATACGTTCGATTTCTGCCTCCGTATACAGCAGCGTATCAATTGCTTCTGTGCCATGTGCTGTTTCGCGGATCTCACTGGGTTTTCCCGGCACAGGCGGCTCCAGATGGCCGTAGTAGAGTCCACCAGTCAACTCGCGCACGACAACGAGGTCTGTCCCCCGCAAAACCTCCGCTTTGAGCGTTGAGGCATTGACGAGATCGTTAACGATACGTACCGGACGCAGGTTGGCGAAAAAATTTAAGCCTTTACGCAATCTGAAGAGCGCCTGCTCCGGTTTCACTGGCGTGTTCGCGCTATAGTTGGGCAACCCACCCACGGCCCCAAATAAGATCGCATCGCTCTGCTGACATAACTCAAGTGTTGCATCGGAGATCGCGGCTCCTTCTGCTTCAATAGCGGCGACGCCTACCAGCGCTTTATGGAATGTAAAGCTATGTCCATAGCGCTCTGCCACAACCTGCAAGACCTGTAGCGCTTGCTCCGTTACCTCAGGTCCAATGCCGTCTCCTGGTAAAACAGCGATGGTATATGTTCCCACGTTAGAGTCCCTTGCCTTTCTACCTGTACAGATATCAATGGGTCTCAGTGTACCAGAGCGCTCCGTCTTCTGACAAGAGGATCTAACCTCACCTGTTTGTTATACACGCTATTACGTGCTGCGCCTTTGCGCCAGAGGAGCACTGCATGGGCTTTTGACTGGCCTGTTACGTGGTCCGACGCTTATAGCACGCCTGGTCGAAACGTGCTATAATACGGTCAAAGATGGAGTGTAGATAAATAGCCCCCCGTCTCTGTGCAATCCTAAAATTACATAAAACCGAGCAATAGGTGCTGCTGAACCTTTGCAGAGGAGTAAAATGTTATGAGCAGCGAATTGAATGCAAACGGGAAAACGTCTGGACCTGTGCTACGTCGCAAGCCGGTGCCCATTGCGATGGCATCGGGTCCTCAGGAATATATCCCCGGTGATCAAGAGCTTCCAGTGCAATTGACGAGCCTGGCTGACATGTTGCAGTGGGCACAAAACTGGGCGCGTTCTAAATCTGTATGGCCTTTGGGGTATGGTCTGGCATGTTGCGCGATTGAAATGATGGCCTCGGCGCAGGCGCATTACGATCTGTCGCGTTTTGGTTCCGAGGTGTTCCGCTCCAGTCCACGTCAGGCGGATTTAATGATTGTGGCTGGCACAGTTTCTGTGAAAATGGGGCCGCGCCTGCGTCTCCTCTGGGAGCAGATGCCAGAGCCAAAGTGGGTCCTCAGTATGGGACAGTGTGCCAATTCTGGTGGTGAGTTCTACGATAGCTATTATACGGTCCAGGGAGTTGATACGATTGTCCCGGTTGATGTGTATGTCCCTGGCTGCCCGCCCCGTCCAGAGGCGCTGATTGAGGGGATCTTGAAGCTGCGTGAGAAAATCGCGAAGCAGGGTCTCAAAGTACGTGGTGAGAAGGAAATAGAGGTATAGTCTATGCGAGGCATCCTTGAGGGGATGGGCCTGACCTTTAGCCATCTGTTCCGGCCAAAGGTTACGCGCTTCTACCCCTATGAAAAGCCCAAACTGCCAGCGCGCAGTCGCGGCTTGATTCAATTGATTGCCGAGGAAGGCTTGAAGACAGAATTCAATTTGAAGTGCGAATCTTGTCTGCTCTGTGAGAAAGCCTGCCCTCCGCGTGCGATTACCATTGAGTACGAGCCTATTTTTGAATGGAAAGAGCGTCCCTGGTACAAATCCTACATCCGTGAGGGCGCTGAGAAGTTTACGCCGCGCAAGCTTCCGCCCGCTTCGGGATCGCCCAAGGCGGGTTTTTACAAAACTCGTATCTCTGAGTACGCAGTCGAGTACTTTAACAAGCCCGTGACTCCCTGCGTTGCTATGCCCGTGAAGGACTACCTGGAGCCCGCCATCGATCTCGCTTACGTTGATACGTTGCTGGATGGCTGGTCGCAGGAGGCCAGTGCGCTGCCTGCATTGCTGGATGCGATCATGGGACACTACGGTTATTTACCATTACAAGCAGCAAAGCGTGTCGTGCAGGCGCGTGGCGTGGATCTGAGTGATATATTCGGCATCGCCACTATGAGTCCGCAGTTCAAGCCCGCTCCCGTGGTCAAGGGTGTCACGCGTGATGATCAGCCAGCACGCGGCTTAGCGCCCGACAAGCGTGGTGTATGGGGTAATATTCATCATGTGAGGCAGCCAGATGCCTGATTTTGCACAAACTTCGCGCGTATTGCGCCAGACCAGCGATCCCGATATCCGCTCTTTGAGCGCGTATCGTAGCGCAGGTGGCTACGCCGCTTTTGAGAAAGCTCTGCGAGAGCAGACACCCGACCAGATCATTCAGCAGGTAAGTGACGCGAAACTACGTGGGCGCGGTGGCGCAGGTCGCCTTGCCGGTGAAAAATGGCGTTTAGTACGCCAGGCCGCAGATGATCAGAAATACGTCATCTGTAACACCTATGACGCCGATAGCCGCTCTTATGTCGCTCGCACATTACTCGCCCGCAACCCCCATCAGGTCATTGAGGGTATGCTCCTGGCAGCTTACGCGGTTGGCGCGTCCGAGGCATATTTGTTCACACGCAGCACCTTTACGGAAGGTCTTACGGCTATCCAGCAAGCTCTGGAAGAAGCGTTAGATGCGAACGTCGTGGGACGCGACATCCTGGGCACCGATTTCAGTTGTAGCATCAGCATTGTCGGCGTCGATATTGGTTTCATGGGTGGTGAAGAGACGGTGCAGATGGCGCTGATCAAGGGGCGTCGCGGTATGCCCGAACAGCGTCCGCCGTTCCCTGCGCAGGTTGGCCTATGGGATAGACCGACCGCCATTAATTCCGTTGAAACGCTGGTCAATGTGCCTGCGATTGTACGCGACGGTGCTGCCGCCTTTGCGCGCATCGGTTCCCCAACGACCAGTGGCACCAAGATCCTGACCGTCTATGCCAGCCCGGCTGATAGTGAGCCAACGCTGCTAGAAGTGCCTTTTGGTACGACGTTGCGTGACATTCTCACGCGGAGCGAGTTGAACCTTGCAGAAAACTCCATTCGTGCTGTCGTGGTAGGTGGCGCTGAAGGCGGAGCATTGCCTGTATCACAGTTTGACACGGCCTATGATTTTGATCCTCTCGAAGCAGCCGGTGTGATGGTTGGTTCTGGTATTATTGAGTTCTTGCCTATTGATACCTGCATGGTAGCATGGGCGATGGAGCGCAACCGTTATTTAGCCCAGGAGTCATGTGGAAAATGCGTGCCCTGTCGTCTAGGCGTCAAGCGCATCGCTGGTATGCTGGAAGGAATTGTCAGTGATCTGGGTGTCAATGGGGATCTGGATGTACTGGATGAATTTGCTGGATATGTCACTCAAGGATCGCTGTGTGGTTTTGGGGTGCAGGCTCCAAACTCGCTGAAAACAGCCAGACGCTATTGGCCTGACCATTTTACCATGCATATTCAGGAATTGCAGTGTCCCACGGGTACCTGTGTGCCCGTACGTGCTCACCGTTTCGTCACAAAGCACGTCCTACCTTAGTTGAATTGAGGAGCTGAAGAGAAAATACATGGCTATATCAGTCCGCGATAATTTCGCTCCAACAACGCTGGAACCGCAAGGTCCACTGGTGCGCAATGACGTGGGGCATCCCAGTTTCACGATTACCATCGATGGGAAAGTGACGCCAGCTTACGAAAATCAGACGATCTTAAGTGCAGCGATTGACAATGGGATCAGCGATATCCCTAATCTCTGTAATGATGAGAAGCTTGAGCCGACTGCGGCTTGTCGTATGTGCCTGGTCCACATCGAGGGGATAGATCGGCCTTTGCCCTCCTGCAATACACCAGCTACACCGGGCATGGTGATCACGACGAACTCGGATGAACTCTTCCACATTCGGCGCACGAATCTGGAGATGATGCTCTCCGACCATAATGCCTATTGTCAGCCACCCTGTCAGATCGATTGCCCAACACACATCGATATCCCAGGCTACCTGGAACTGATTGCGAAAGGCTCGATGAAAGAAGCTGCACGCCTGGTCAAAGAGGTGTTGCCATTCCCGTTCATCCTGGGCCTGACCTGTCCGGCCCCCTGCCAGAAAGCCTGTCGTCGTGCGCTCGTTGACGAAGAAATCGCCATCTGTCGTATGCACGGGCACGCCGCAGAATATTCGCTGTTAGATCCCCCGGTGCCCTTCCTCAAGGACCCACCGACGGGCAAGAAGGTCGCTATAGTGGGCGGAGGTCCAACGGGTCTGGCGTGCGCCTTCTACCTGGCACTCAAGGGACACTCCTGTAAGGTCTTCGACATGCAGCCACAGCCTGGCGGCATGCTACGCTATGGCATACCAGAGTACCGCCTGCAGAAAGATATGATGGATCGGGAGATCGATCAGGTCTTCCAGCTCGGCGTTGAGCTGCAAACAAACGTGAAGCTGGGCGAGGACTTCACTATCGATGATCTATTCGCGCAAGGCTTTGATGCCGTCTACCTGGCAATTGGTTGTTGGACCAGTAACAAAATGAGGATACCGGGAGAGGATGCGGAAGGTGTGGTTAATGCCATTCGTTTCCTGGGTGAAAAGGTCGAAGGCAAGCCGGTGCCGGTCGATGAGGGCAGCGAGGTCATTGTAATTGGTGGTGGTTTTACGACGTTTGACTGCACACGCACATCATTACGCCTGGGCGCTAAGGTGCACACAACCTATTATCGTACACGCGCGGATATGGGTGCGACGATGGAAGAGGTTGAGGATGGTGAAGCCGAAGGCACTGATCTGCAACTGCGGGTCGCTCAGCAGCGTATCGTCGTCGAGGATGGCAAGGTCGTGGGCGTAGAATATCAGCGCACCAAGCAGGGGGAACCCGATGCCAGTGGTCGCCGTCGTCCTGTGCCTATCCCCGGCACAGAGTTCACCATCAGATGTGACACGGTCATTCCGGCTATCGGCCAGGCCGTTGATCAAAGTGTGCTGGATGAGAAGTCTGGCGTGAAGTGGTCAAAGTGGCGCACGATCCAGACCAATCCGCACAACTTTATGTCGGATCGCCAGGGTGTTTTTGCCGGTGGTGACTGCCAGATGGGCGCGAAGACCATCATTGAGGGTGTTGCGCAGGGCAAGCTGGGCGCACGTTCCGTCCACGCTTATCTGATGGGTGAGGACATGAACGAGGTCGCGCGCCGTCTTGAGTTGGAGGAGCGCAAGCCTGATCTCTTTGACATCGTGCCCTACAAGCCCGTCGAGCCGAAAGTGAAGATGCCGATGCTGCCCTACGAGGAGCGCAAACGCAACTTCCGCATCATTGAAATGGGCTATCTGCAGGAGCAGGCTGAGCGTGAAGCAGCGCGTTGCTTGCAGTGCGCCTGTCCGGCTGCTGGTCAATGCGATCTGCAAAAGTATAGCATTGAGCACGGCCTAGCCGATAACCGCTTTCATGATGGCGAACCCAGCGATTATCACGATTACGAGGTGGACCTGTCGCACAGCTTCATCTTGCGCGATCCCAACAAGTGTATCAACTGCACACAGTGCGTGCGTGTCTGCCATGATGTGATTGGTCCAGACTGCTATGGCATGTTTGGCAAAGGCTTTGATACCATCGTCGCCACGCCTTTCAATGTCAGCTTGCATGATACCGACTGCGTCTCCTGTGGCGCATGCGTGCAGGTCTGTCCAACCGGGTCTTTGATGATGGCCGAACGCTCGCTTACGCGTTACGCCTTCGCGCTGGACCGCTGCATTTTCTGTGGTGACTGTGTGGAAGTGTGCCCTCATGGAGCGTTAGGTGAGACACCAAACTTCGAGCTGTCCTTCTTCAACCGCTTTGGCGAGGATGTCACCCTGGAGAAGAATGACCTGGCAAATGCGCCAAACTACCTGGTACGTCAGCGCTTGCCACGTGGCAAGAAGGATCTGCCGGTCATGAGTCCGCTTGTACGTCCGCTACCAGCGCGCAGCATCCGCGACTAGCTCTACATAATCGTAGCACGACAATGGCTGGCTCGCACAGAGTGGGTCAGCCATTGCTGAAAAGCCACAATCAATGCTCTTCTTACCCCTACAACCTGGTAAATGCGCTCCTTTACAGGCCGTCGTTAATTTGGACGAAGCTTAGGTAGTCTAAATTCATCTTGCTTAGCATATAAATCCTCTTGAGCATTTTTTACATAAAATAATCGTAAAAATATACTTAAATAAACCATATTCAAATTATCTACATATCTATATTTTCCAACAATTTATCAATATTTCTCTTTTCGTCCTTTGAAAGTTGCATATCTTGATATATTTTCTTACACGCATCTACTCCAATAATATCTGAGCAAGATCTATGTTTCTGTGATACATTTAAAATATCATTGTGAATTTTTCCCTCTATTTTTTGCATTACGTCAAAAGTTTCACTTTTTTCTTCAAAAGATAATTTGAATGTACTGAGTAATTCATGTCTGTTATTAGTGAATTTATCCCTCCAAATATCTTTAGCCAGTGCAATTCCCCTTTCAACCATAATATATAGATTTTGATATTCCTGCACATATTGCATATTTTCAGTGTATCTTTCATAAATATTAGTAAATGTTACAGGATCTATTGAATTCTCCTTCTGTTTGTTTGGAAGATCCCTTAGATTTTGAGCGCTGTCGATATAACTTTGAGCTTCACGTTGAAGCTCAGTAGCCATAGTTCGAAGCCTTTCAGTGTCTTTGCGAAGATGCGCTAAATGTGTTTGAATTCTTGCTTCGTAGTCCTTAAAATTAGCGAAGCGGTGTTTTTTTATTGCGCCATTCTCCTTTAGAGCAGCCAGTTCTCCTTCCTCTTGCTCCTTATATTGCCTCAATTCTTGTATGTAGGGCAATTCGAGCTCTCTTGTGCTAGGCCCCAACGCGTCCCCACTACCGGCACTTTCCCCCGAAACTTGTCTTCTGGGTTGCTCCAATCCTCCTTCTCTATCCTGATGCCCAGTAAAATCCAAATTCATATGTTCTAACAATTCACTAACTTCTCTCACCTCGTCCTCTGAAAATTTTATCCTGCTTAGTAAATTACTAGTTTCATCTAAACTAATAATACGCGATATAGCATCATATGCACCTTTTTCATTATCTATTTGTATGCGCAAATTTTTCTCTGATCCATATTTTATAGTAGTCGTATATGCACGAGATAGCGTGAGGTTGGACAATTCACCTCTATTATCAGGAAATTTATTTTTCCAAATATCATTAATTACCTGTATACCCCCTTCGATCATAATAGATAGATCTTGATATTCTTGTACATCTTGCATATTTTCAGCGCTTTTTCTATAAGCAGCACTCAATTCGATAGTATCTCTATCTGCTGGATTCTCCTTTTGTTTTGCTATAAGCGCTCTTAGATTTTCAGCGTCCCCAATATAATTTTGAGCTTCACGCTTAAGTCTAGTGGCTATAGCTTGAAGCTTTTCGGTGTCTTTGCGAAGAAGCTCTAAATAAGCTCCTATTTTGTATTTGTAGTTCTCAAAATTATCGAAGCGGTGCTTTATTATTGCATCCTTCTCCGTTAGAGTAGCAAACGTGGCATCCTCTTGCTTCCTATAATCCCTCAATTTTTGTATGTAGGGCAATTCGAGTTCGCTCGTGCTAAGCTCCAACGCATCCCTGCTACCGGCACTTTCCTCCGAAGCTTGTCTTCTGAGTTGCTCATATCCTCCTTCGCTATCCTGATGCCTAGTAGGATCCAAATCCATAGGTTCTAACAGTTCGCCAGCTCCCCTCACTTCACCTACCGAAGATTTCATATCGTTGTTTAAACCCTTAATATTATCTAAATTAATTATACTTTTTGATTTATCATATTCACTCAATACTATTCTTATCTTTTCTTGTAATTCTAATCTCATTTCACGTTCTATACGATATATTTTTGTTCTTCTTTCACTAGATTGTTCTATTTCCATTAATTCAATTCTATTATCAGGAAATTTTTTGCCCCAAATATCATTAATTACGCTAAAAGCTCTCCCAATCTTGATAGATAGATCTCGATATTCTTGTACATTTTGTAGATTTTCAACGTTTTTTCTATAAGCAGCGCTCAATTCGACGGCATCGTTATCTGTTGGCTTCTCCTTTTGTTTTGTTATAAGAGCACTCAGATTTTCAGCGTCGCTGCTATAATCCTGAGCTTCATGCTTAAGTCTAGTGACCATAGCTTGAAGCTTTTCGGTGTCTTGGCCAAGAAGCTCTAAACAAGCTTCTATTTCGTCTTTGTAGTTCTCAAAATTCTTGAGGCGATGTTCTTTTATTGCGTCCTCCCCCATTAGATCAGCCAGCTCTTCTTCCTCTTGCTTCCTATAATCCATCAATTTTTGTATGTAGGGCAATTCGACCCCGCTCGTGCTAGGCCCCAACGCGTCCCCGCTACCGGCGCTTTCCCCCGAAGCTTGTCTTCTGGGTTGCTCATATCTTCTTTCCCCATCATCACGCTCAGTGGAACCTAAAGTTCTTCTCTCTCCCGATATATGCCCAGATATGCCCATCTGGCGCGGAGGAGATACACGCCCTTGATTGACATCTGATCCTCTGTATGATTCAGGCCTCTCCTGACTTTCACCATGCATTGAGAGCCGCCTTCGGCTTGCTTGGAATGCAGGCCCATCCGAGCCTTTACCACGCATTGAGTGCCGCCTTCGATTTTCTCGGGATCCAGTAGCCTGCGACTTCCCGAGAAAAGCTAATTGCAGAGTAATTCTGCTTCTCTCGCTTGCTTCTAGCTTGGTATAGTAGCCTAGCATTTCTTGAGAAAGATTGCTATCTCTTAAACGACCTATAGCTGTAGAAAATCGCTGTATACCAATACTCATCTCATTACTAATTTCCACCATTTCTGTTTTATGAGCATCTCGAATAACATCCTGACTCTTACGAAATAAGCCACGCAGAGAGTGACGAATATCTTCTATATCGCCTATAATTTCTTTTATTTCTTGACTTATTTCTTGACTTATTTCTTCCGTTCCCTGCCTAGTAGTAGCTTGAGGATTTTGTTCTGAATTTAGTTGTCTACTTAAATTAACAAAGTGCCCACGGAGGTCCTTCACATCCTCATGAAATTGCATTCCGCGCTCTTGTTCTATCTTGGCATAGTCGTCTCGCATTTCTTGGGAAAGGTTTTCCGCTTTTAGCTCATGCATAACAGTAAAAAAATGCTCCTTAGCAGCATCCATTGTCTCGCAAAATTCACGAAGTTCGTTTAACTTCTTAAACTTATAAGCATCTTGAATAAAATAATCTTTATTCTCTGATAAGTCATACATAGGCCCAAGTATATCTTGGACCTTTTCTTGGCACCTTCTCTCTCTTGCTTCTATCTCTCTTGCTCTCTGCATAGCTACAGCTAGAGGGCCTTGTTCAGGACTATGCTCACGCTTGAGCTTTTTGCTTGCTTGCAGCCCCTCCTGAACCAGATCTAGCTCTCCTCCTGGGCGACGACTAGACCCTGCGCCACCTCCAGTGTCGTCAAATGATGCAAGTCTCTCTGGACGATTTCCTCCTGGGCGACGACTAGGCCCTGCGCTACGGCTAGAATCCATAGCAGTTACCTTTTCCGTTAATATATTTACAAGCCCACTCGACAGAGGACCGGAGCAAGCGATACACTTGTATGTGTGAACTGTTGAACAAACCGGGAAAAGGCTGCTCACCGACTTGAAGCCACCTCGTCGGCTGGGGTATGTCAAACTGTTGCGCAATGCGCTGTATCAATTTGTCTGGCAAAGCACGCAACAAGTATCCTGGGGCAAAAGGTATTGCAAGCGTAAATACAAAGAAGGGAAAAGTCATAAGGTTCGCAGTCCATGCTCTCTCGAACATTTGGGTATGGATCATTTTCGCCACGTGTACCTCGCATACGGTGACATTTTCTGCCGCCCACCATTGTAGCATCCAGCTTTAAGCAAGGGAAGAGTAAAAGAGGGACAAAGTCAGGGCTTGTGAATTATTGCCGGGTTAAACCTTCTGGGAAGCAGTAAACGAAAGGCATGAAGAGGAGGGAAGGCAAAATAGCCTCTGGGAAGAGAACAAACAGTCTTGTATTCACCTATCACTTCCTCTATAATTATTGCACTTGCAAGCAATATACCAAAATACAAGCAAATTATCAGGGGAAGGGACGTGATAGAATGACTGATAGTCAGGAGAACACGTACGTTTTTGATGTGGAAAGTCCATTAGAGATGGCTCGCCTGATTGAACAGGATCGCCATGTAACCGAGACCATGGGAGGCCCTCTGACAGATCTACCAAAGCTACCAGGGGCGGCGCAGGTGCTGGATCTCGGCTGCGGTCCTGGCGGCTGGGTACTAAATGCGGCTTATGAGCGTCCCGATATCGAGGTCGCCGGCGTTGACATCAGTCGGATCATGATTGATTACGCCATTGCCCGCGCATGCTCACAAAGAATCGCCAACGCATCCTTTGGCATGATGAATATTACCAACCTCCTTGATTTTTCCAATGCAAGTTTCGATCTCGTCAATGCGCGCTTCCTCTTTGGTGTACTACGCCGGGTGGCCTGGGTACCTTTTATCGCCGAGTGCACCAGGATCGTGCAACCAGGAGGTATCCTACGACTAACTGAGCCATTGGATTTTGGGGTGACGACAAGTCCAGCTATCGAGCGCATGCTTGCGGCAGGAGCAAAAATGATGTGGAAACGTGGTTACGGCTTCTCCGTTGATGGCCGTAGCTATGGACTACACACTATGCTCCCTTCCCTGCTGCGCAAGGCCGGGTATCTGCACGTACATACACAGGCGTATACGCTTGAGTTCTCTGCCGGGGCGCCTGGCTGGGAAGATTTCTATCATAACTATGAATTAACGTTCCTACAAAGTAAATTCCTCTGGATTATGTCTGGAGTGCTGACAGAAGAGGAAGCCGACCAGTTGTATCAACAGATGTTCATTGACATGAATCAGCCAGATTTTCGCGGCGTCTTCACCTTTATGAGCATTATTGGAGAAAAAACGCGCTGATGGCACGAGAAAAACGCTAAATAGCAACGCCCTTATTTGAGATCACTACGCAGGTCGAGCATGAGCCTTTCGCGTAGGGACCATCCCTTGCGGTTGTCTGGGGTGGGCTGCCACCAGGGACGCAAAGACCTTTTTTCCCCGTTTCCACGTCGCCGACCAGATGCCAAAAAAGGTCTTCGCTCGGCCCCTACGCGAGATTACACCGTATCTGAAGTTATATTTGAGATGAGTAACACGGCGACGTCTATCAAGGTGTATGCAACGTATATATATGCAAGGACACGTTTTTTCTCTCTCAATAGAAGCGGAGCAATTTTATGGATCTCGGTACAGCTTATGGCCTGGCCTTCTCATCTGGTATCAATGCCTATCTACCATTACTGGCCCTGGCGATTGCGGCGCGCTTATGGCCGGATAATTTCAGCATCAATGCTCATCTCGCCTTTATCACCCAGCCCTGGTGCATCGTCGTGCTGATTATCCTAACGTTCGCTGATTTCTTTGCGGATAAAATACCGGTCGTCGATCATATATGGGACACCATTCACACCGTCATTCGCCCGATTACCGGCGCGATGGTGGCAGCTGCAGCCAGCAGCCACGTCACCGGTATCGCATTACCGTTGACGCTTGTGCTTGGCGGCGGCATTGCGACGCTGACACACGTCACAAAAGCGACAACGCGTGTGGCCTCCACTGCGACGACTGGCGGCCTTTTGAATGTGGTACTTAGCATCGGCGAAGATTGCATCGTCGTCTTCAGCATCTTGCTCTCTCTATTCCTTCCTCACGTGATGATCGCCATCGTCATTCTCTTCGTGATCGCTTTTTTGTGCCTCGTGCCGTACCTTATTCGCACTCTATGGCAACGGTGGCAGCAGACGCATGCATCACCAGCAACAGCAGCGACAGTAAAAAACCCTTATCCTGGACCTTGATCTTCGCGTCTCTTGTCATCCATTAGCAGAAAGTGCTACACTCTTTTTAGTGGGATATAGTCTGTTGAGCAGCTATATCCATGCATTATTTTGCGATGAGGACTGGATTTATAGATGGAAAAACCGCCATTACTTTCTGAAGCACAAAAATTTCATTTTGGAAGCAAGCTATCCTGCACCGATGGTGAGGATGGCGCTTTGACCCATATTGGTATTGACGCAACTGCTCGCCGTATCACGTATATCGGCTCAAAATCCGGTCGTCTCTTTGGCAAGACGGTCTTTTTGCCCTATAGTGCTATCGTGACTGCGACGGATGATGGTATTACGTTGAACATTACCCGCGCAGAACTCGCTGCCGCCAGCACAGTTGCACCAAGTGGCATATTGCTGGATGCGCATAGTGTGGTGAAAAATACCGATACGCCGGCAAAAGGGACGTTATTGCTGGTTGCAGTGCAGCCGAAGAGCACTGAAATTGCCTACATCGTGGCACATCATCTGCGTCCCAACCAGGATACGCTCCTGCGTGAGGAGACCATCACACACATCGACGTGGGGCAAATCAGCATTTCGCTCCCTGAAGCAACCCTACAGACGCTGCCACCCTATCGTCCTGATGCTGAATTGCAGCGCGAGGTCGAGGATATCTTATTTGCGTTCACGCCTTTGCATATAGATCTACCCGGCATATCCATTCATGTACGGGATAGTGTTCTCTATCTGGAAGGCAACATTTCTAGTTCGTTGCGTGGCGACATCGCCCAGGATCAGGTACTGGGCATACAAGGTCTGTCAGACGTTGTGAATCAGCTGGTTGGTGATGATACATTGGCAAGTGACCTGGCTATGGCCTTAGGGCGAGATCCTCGTACACGTGATCTACCGATTGGTGTCTATCCGCGACTGGGTGTGGTACGCCTGAGCGGTGCTGTCCATAACGCACAACAGAGTGCAGCTGCTGAGGCCATCGCACGCGATTTCCCCGGCGTACGTTCCGTTATCAACGATATGGTTATCGATCCCGAGACCGATCTGCTCCGCGTGATGTCTGCGTCTGCCGGTGGTGAGGCCAGCGATATGATACCCGGCAAATATATCAGGCATACGAAGTAGCCTGCCTGATATGGTGACGGCCACAGCACGCATACGCTATCTTTATATGATCGCGTGCAGGTGGCCGCACGACAACAGGAGAAAGGTTGTTTATGGACGCTTCAGAGCCTGATCCAGATCCTGCAAGATGTCCTCAACCTGCTCAATACCCACTGATAAGCGAATGCAACCTTCGGTAATACCCATACTCTGCCGCTCTGCCACATCGAGTGTGCGATGCGACGATACTGCTGGATAGCTAACAAGCGAGAATACATCGCCGAGTGAGGTTGCCGGCAGACAGAGGCGTAGACTATCCATAAAGCGGAATGCGGCCTCACGCGTCTGCTCTTTGAGTTCAAAGGAGAGTAAGCCGCCAAATTGCTCTTTATGCATCAACCTGCTGGCGAGCGCGTGCTGTGGATGGTCACGCAAGCCTGGATAGTGAACACGCTCGATAGCTGGATGTTGTTGCAGGAAGTGTGCGACGCGCTGGGCATTACTGCTATGCCGTTCCATACGCAGCGCTAAAGTACGCAAGCCACGCACCATCAGATGCGACTCAAAAGGACTGAGCGTAGCTCCCAGGAGAATATGATAGCTGCGCAACTGATCCAGTAGCGCATTCTGTGCGCTGATCACCAGTCCTCCCGTACTATCTCCATGCCCGCTAATGTACTTCGTCGCGCTATGTACCACCAGGTCAAAGCCATGCTCAAGCGGCCTGATGAGGCATGGAGGAGTAAAGGTACTATCCACAATGGTCACTGCGCCGACTTCGTGGGCAACCGCGCTCACAGCATCCAGGTCCACGACCTTGACGAGAGGATTGGAGACGGTTTCTACATAGACCACATCTGGTTGTTCCGTGCGTATCAGTTCAATGGCTTCCGGCTGACAAAAATCGGTTAAGAGCAGTTCAGCCCCGATAGGTGCAAACAATTTACGCAATAACGTAATCGTAGGACCATAGAGATCCCGCGAAGCCACTATCTTCGCTCCCGTTGTCAGGCCAGCAGCCAGCAGAGCAACATGTATCGCCGCCATACCTGAACCGCAAGCCAGTGCACCCACACCACCTTCAACCCGCGCGATGGCATCCTCAAGTGCACAGGCATTCGGATTGGCCTGACGCGCATATACAAACGCCTGCGTGCCGTCAGTTGTTGTGCCGCTGAAAGCCTGGTCGAGATCCTCTACACTCTCGTGTATGTACGTCGTGCTGGCAAAAATCGGTCGTACAGTCGGGGTACCACCGCTGATTTTTGCTTGCTGGGAACGCCCACTGTGGACTAATAGCGTCTCAATATCCCAGGAAGATGAGGGGGATGTAACGTCCTGTTCTGTCATGATGATCCTCTCGTTGATTGTCAGAATTTCGGTTGCTAAATAAGTGGTCCAGCTATTGCACAGTATGGATGGCATATAAAATACATGCGCACTATAAATCTACTGTATCTTCCCTTGCCCTCTCAGGGTTGTGTATGATACCTTCTTCCTGAAGAGGAGCGACAGGAAGCTACGTTCTTTCACGATCAGCTTGCAGGGACTGCCATAAACTATGGTGTGCACAATCTGTTGAGATATTGTAGCGTCTCCAACATATCAGTTAGAGAGGATGAGGTTACCCCCTGCTCTGCCGTCCAGTGCGCATAGAAAGCGCCATAGCGGTCAGCGAGGACGCAGACAGGTGTAAGCGTGTGCATCGTATCATCCCAATGAGTATAGCGCGCGATGACGCTGCCCTGGACATCGGACACGAGTGGAAAGGGGATACGCAGCGTTTCTAAAGCCTCCGTATTGACAATGACAGGATCAGATGTGATTGCCAGCATGGCGCACTGCTCTTCGCGAAAGTCGGCATAACGTTCTGCGAAGGTGCGCAACAGCATACGACCCGCGTTCGTTGTGACGCCTGACGTAAAGAGTAAAAGCAGATGCGTGCGTTGTTTGTAGTCCCAGGGGCTATGCGGAATACCGTCAGCTCCTGGCAGTGTGAAAGCCGGAATAATTTGCCCGCGTTCCAGTCCTGGACAATGGTCTGTTTTCGTCATGCTCTCCCTCAATGGCATAAATTATCGCTCTATAAGCTGTTTGTTTACTGCTTGTTCACTTACTCATTATAGCACGCCATAATGCCTATACCTGGCTATACGCACGGTCTTTAGGGTGCCTATCTCGCGCTGACTCACGATAAGCGGATTGCTGGTGTATACTATATCCAACCTTATTTTCGCAGGGAAGGATGCCCATCGCATTTACTTGACCGTGTCGATGCTAGCGTCGAGGTTATGCCATGAGCATTGACGCTAGAATGGCTGTTTCATAGCTGTTTTTCAGGAGGACATGATGCCTCACAAGCGCATACGTACCTTTAATAAGTATGTCACCAATCGGATAACACGCGGCTTCGCGAGCTTCTCCCACGGCCCGTTCGCGCTCATACGTCACATTGGTCGTCGTAGCGGGAAGCAGTATGAGACCCCGATCATGGTTGAACCAATGGGCGACAATTTTGTGATCGCGTTAACGTATGGACCAGAGGTAGATTGGTATCGCAACCTGCTGGCGACTGGACATGGTACACTGCTCTGGCATAGGAAAGCATATACGATCAAGCAGCCGGAAGCGATGGCGAAGGAAACGGCATTGCAGGCGTTTCCTCCATTTTTCAGGCTGGTCCTGGGAAGGCTGGGCACGCAGCACTTTGTGAGATTAACGACGACTGAGTATTAGTTGCTCGATTGCTGCTGCAACGCCATCTTCCGCGTTGCTCAGTGTGACAAAATCGGCGGCAGCTTTCACCTCATCATGAGCATTGCCCATGGCGATACCGAGTCCAGCAAAGCGCAACATGCCAATATCATTATGGTTATCACCGCACGCCACAATCTCATCAGCAGCGATCCCCAGCATCTGCGCCAGAATCGTGAGCGCGTGCCCTTTGGAAACAGCTGGGTGTAGCAGTTCTAGCAGATCACGTGCTGATTGGGTCACGTAGAGTTGTCCAGCAAAACGCTGCTCCAATGCCGCTCGTTTCTCGCGGATAGTCGTCTCAGAGCCCACCGCAGCCAGCTTCAGACAGGGCTGTGGATAGATACTTGCCACATCGGGAATCTCTATGGTCGGCGGAACTGGAGGTCGGTACCAGTTGCGCGCATTTGGCGTATCCTGATCCGCATAAACGTGCTGATGCGTGTGATAAGCGCGATAAAGCTGCAAATCGCGCAACATGTCCAGCGCATCTAAGATAGAGTCTGGGGGGACAAGTTGTTCATGCAAGACAGAACCGGTCTGTATATCAGCTATCAGCGCTCCATTGTACATAATTTGCGGACCCCGCAGCGGCAGATCGGCACAGACGGCTTGCAAGACGCTGCGAGTCTGTCCAGTAGCGATCACCAGGGTAAGACCGGCAGCTACCACCTGCTCTAAAGCGCGATAGGTGCGGGCCGTAATCGTATGCTGTGGCGTCAGTAACGTTCCATCGAGGTCCAGCGCGAGTAGACGATACATCGAGAGACTCCTGTGTGGCTGTAGAATGGGACAAAATGTGGAGTCTACTTGACTCCTATTCTCACTCGATAACTGAGATACCAGGGAATTGGCTCTGATCCGATGAGATCCTGGGCGACATGCCGCAAGTGATCAAGGCCAACTTCTGGTTCAGTAAGATATCCGTCCTTTCTTTGCGCTCATAACGCGACGAGGTGGCGCTTTACCGCCTGGCATTGCTCTCATGCAAGCGGCGTTGTCATGAGGATCATCCTGGATAGAATGCCAGAAAAATTGCTGTGCTATCAATAGTGTAATGCAAGGAGTCAGCGTTGTCTAGCTGCGTTGTCCTGTGGCTCTCCATCCTTCCAGGGGAAACGTTGGGAAATGGGGTAGGGGCGTGTCCTGGCGACCGCCCCAGGGCGCACGCGAGGTGACGCCCCTACCCAGGTTCCCCCTCAAGGATGGAGAACCTAGCGTTGCGCTCTTTTTACTATAGCTTCTTGCAGTTCGCGCCAATCTGGATACTGATCGCCTACAGCCTCAATAATGTCAAGCAGCAGCGGCTGAATGACGAAGCTGTTGTAGTAGTCTGCATGCAGGGTAGCTCCATCTCCATAAAGGCCGTCTCCCAGATACCATTGCTCGTGCTGCTTGAGCGCATAACAGAAGTATGCTGAGCAAGATCCATGGCTGTTTGTACCAGAGGATTTTCACTCCTGCTTTGCTCGCTTGAGATATACGTCTCAGTCCAGTGTAAAGACACGCTATACCAAATACAAATACAGTGGCATCAGAGATACTATTCGCGATACGAAGTTTGTCCATGAGGAAAAACGCTCCGAAGACAATAATACCTAGAAAGACAACTCCACCTAAAATGACTTGTATCTTATCAACATTTGGTTTCATGACTTCTTCTTTCTCGTTCACTTTGTAACACACAAATGTTCCGTTACCAGCATACAACAACGTATTGATTTCCATTAGCCGGAGATAACAACCTCGTTGCGTCTATTACTGAAGGCAAAGCTTTAGCGACTTAGCGTGTCGAGAGATTGGTGAAACCCTTTCCAAACTCACACGTATGCTTGCCAAAGCGATGTGATATGCTTATAGCAACGAAGTATTCTGTTGAAAGAGGTGTGAGATTGCTAGCATGGCACAATGGACGCAAAAAGAACGCCTGACGAACGCAGGAGCACTGCTGGTGGTAGGGAGTGGGAAGGGTGGCGTTGGCAAGTCGACCGTGAGCGTCAACCTGGCTATCGCGCTGGCACAGCGTGGAGCACAGGTAGGTCTGCTCGACGGTGACGCCTATGGTCCAAGCATACCGATGATGCTGGGCGTGCGCAAGCGTGCCGCGAGTAAAGGCTCCGAGGCAGTACTCCCACTGGCTGAGCGTAAAAACATTCCTGAAGAGAAGAAGCTCAAGCCTCTCCTGCGTTATGGCATTAAAATTATGTCTGTCGGCTTCTTTATCGGCGAGGAGCAGGCTGTTGCTCCCATGCCCGATGTGCTGGGTCTGCTAATTCGTCAATTGCTCTATTCAGTGGACTGGGGCAATCTGGACTATTTGATTATTGACCTGCCGCCTGGCACCAGTGAGCCTCAGGCCACACTCTGTCGTGAAATGCGCATAGATGGCGCGGTACTGGTCACGACTCCACAGGATATTGCGCGTATCGATACGGCTAAGGCGCTGGCGATGTTTCAGCATACGGCAGTACCGATACTTGGAGTTGTACAAAACATGGATGGCTTTCTTTGTCCGCACTGCGGTACGCATGTCGATATTTTCCCGGCGGGTCAGGAATCCCGTGTGCAACTTGACAACGCGAACCTGTTAGGACGTATTCCGCTTGATCCTTCAGCGGTCATCAGCGGTGACAAAGGACATCCTGTCATCGTGAGCATGCCTGCTTCGCCTGTTGCGCTCGCCTTTGCGCACATTGCGGAGCAAACGGTACAGGCACTGGCAACGCTGCGTACAAGCACGGATGGGCCGCAGGAAGAGCCTCACGCTCCAACCGACGATACGACAAGACAGGAAGAAGCTGTTGACGATGAAAGAGAAGATTAAAGGTCTGCTCGCTGGCTGCATATTTCGGCTTATTGCACTGTTCACGTTAGGCCAAATCTCCCCTATACTCAGTGCATGCATCATTATTGAGCGAGAAGGCAAGATTTTGCTCATTGATCGCGCAGATGGCCTGGGCTACACCATCCCAGGCGGTATTGTCCGATACAGGGAAACGGTGGAACAATGTGTCTTACGCGAGGCACAGGAAGAGACCGGTTATTGCGTCGAGATTACTGGCATGGTTGGCGTCTATTCAGCCGTGAGACGCGATCCTCGTTTCCGCGCGGTTGCGCTGGCCTATAAAGGCTCGATTGTGGGTGGGAACGAACACGGTTCTGGCGAAGGCTCAACCTGCTGGCGCGAGCCGGGCGAGGTCTTTGGGCTTCTGGCATTCGACTGCGAACACATGCTCAAAGATTACTTGAGTGGTCAACTGCGCTTCTCTTAGTTATGATATAAGTGACATACAATTTATTTGGACGAAAGAGGAAACAACTTATGCCCATCTGTCCGCTCTGCGATGACACCGGTCTGTTGAACTCAGATTCCACAAATCCGAGCTTTTGCTATTGCGCCGCTGGCAAAAAAGCGAAACGCCAATGGGATGCGAGTCAACCCGGAAGTAAGCAAAGTCAGAACTACACCAGCCCTCCCAGCTTTATCGATGTATCACAATTAGAGCAGGTCAACGCCAGTGTTGACGCGATGCGAGCTTCCCTGCTTGGCGCGACTCCCACTGAAGCTACACCTTCATCCAAACACCCTACAGTCCAGTTGCTCAACCATGTCGCTCATGCCGGTCATGAAGTCACGATGGTAGAGGCTGCACAACTACACGATCTCGCGCAAGCGTTGGAGGGCTTTCTGGGCGAACTGGCCTTTATCGGTCGCAAAAAGGGCTAAACCTGCACGAAGGATGGCTATTTTCAACGCTTCGTGCCCACGTGCAGTGCCACGATTCCGCGATTCAGATAATAGTAGCGCACATCGCTCCAGCCAGCCTCCTGCATGATCTTTTGCAAAGCAGGAGCATTGGGAAATGTGGTAAGCGAGTGCGGCAGATAGTTATATTCTTCAAACGCCTTCCCGATAATTGTACCAAACAGCGGAGCCAGCTTATAGAAGTAGAAGTAAAACAGCGCTCCAAAGATCCTGCCTGGGGGATGGCTGATCTCCAGGCAGACCACGCGACCTCCCGGGCGCACGACGCGCAGCATCTCCTGAAAACCTCGTGGCAGATTGGTGAGATTACGTACCGTAAATGCCGAGCAGCAACCATCAACGCTATTATCAGGCAGATCAATGTTTTCAGCGTCGCCAACGCGCAGCTCGATACAATCCTGTAGCCCTAGCTGTGCAACCTTACGGCGACCGACAGCGAGCATCTCTGGCGTAATATCCATGCCAAGCATGTGTGTACCCGGACCGGAGCGCCGGATGACGGCAATCGAGAGATCAGCGGTACCCGCACCCAGGTCCAATCCTGTTTCGCCTGTGCCCAACGCCAGATAGCGCGCGGCGCGCGCGCGCCAGTAGCGGTCTAACCCGAAGCTCATCAGCGCGTTCATCAGATCATAAACGCGCGCGATGCGTCCAAAGAGACGTTGCACATAGGGACGTTTGCCCCCTGTCTCACGAAATTTTTCTTCTAGTGATATCTTTGCGCTCATACAGCTCTTACCGTTTCCGCCTGACCACGAAGTCAATCAGTTCATCCAGCACTGCGCGGTCTGCTGACACTGGAAAAGTACGAATGGCCGCTCTTGCCTTCTCCGCGTAACGCTGCGCATCCGCCAGGGACTGCTCGATGCCATAACTATGCGTTACCCGCTCGACTATTTCACGTATATCTGCTTCGTCGCGCACGTCCCCGTTGAGCAGACGTTGGATCTTCTGTTGATGCCCGTTCATGGACGTATCTTGTAACGCGTAGATCAGGGGCAGCGTGATCATCCCCTGACGGAGATCATTGCCGGCAGGTTTGCCAATCGTTGATTGATCTTCTGTATAATCCAATATATCGTCGATAATCTGGAAGGCAATGCCTAAATTCATACCATAGGTATAGAGGACCTCGATTTCTGCGGGAGACGCCTGGCTGACGATAGCTCCACCTTTTGAGCAGGCTGCGATGAGACAAGCCGTCTTGCGTTGAATCTTTTCGTAATAGTTTTCTACGGTAAGATCCACATGTCCAGCCGTCATCATTTCCATGATCGTCCCTTCACAGACCATGGCGACCGTGTCGGAGAAGAGATGATCAATACGGCTATCTTCAACATCGGCAATGAGACCGGCTGTTTTCGCAAAATAATAATCGCCGAGTAGAATGGCGATCTTATCGCCCCACAATGCATTCACCGTGGGATTGCCGCGCCGCGTGCTCGCTTCGTCGATAATGTCATCATGCACAAGTGTTGATAAATGCAACATTTCAAACGCGACACTCAGCAGCAAAAGCTTCTCTCGATGATAGGTATTCAGCTTGCCGGATAGCAGGGTAATCGCGGTCCTCAGGCGCTTCCCCGGTGATCCAAGGGCATGCATTGATGCAGAGTTAAGGATAGGCAGCCCAGAAGTCGCTCGCTCCTGGAAAATGGTATCTACCTGCTCAAGGTCCGGTTGGATACCAGCAAAAAGGCGGCTCAACGTGGCCGTAGTATTCATAGAATTCTCCATGCGCATGTCTTCTGGCACGTGTCCAGGCACCACCAGGTAGGGTCAAAGATTGACTCCATCTGTCAGATCCGCATACCATTGCTCGTGGTGACGTGCTATCTCCCTCCAATACAAATTATAACGCTCCCGGTCCATTATCCACACATAGATAGAGTTGATGTGCACAATCATAAAGCAGCCATGAGAGGCATTTTCTATCTATTATATGCCAGTCACTATACATCAGATGTTGTATCCACCTCGATCAGGTCCTCTTGCACGTACCCTGCGCTAAGATTGAATTCATCCAGCGCATCAAGGGCCTTGCTATACTCCGACCAGCTCAAACGCCGATTTAAGACGGGATCATTCACAGCTTTCCAGGCCGGGAAATATTGGTCCATGAGACTGATCGGCGTGTCAGGACCCAGCGTTTCGGCGATCCAACGCAGGACCTCACGTGTCCCGGAGACATCTTCTGGCATGACGAGGTGGCGAATCAGGAGCCCCGGCGGGCAATGCCCTCGTCGTCTAATTGCAGCGGCCCGACCTGGCGATACATCTCGCGCAATGTGGCCTGATTATACTCCACATACTTCGGCATCTTGGACGTGCGTAGCGCATTTTTGCTGTCAGAATATTTGGCATCGGGCAGGTAGATATCGACGACGCCATCCAATAATGCTAATGTCTCAAGATTCTCATAGCCCGCGCAGTTGTAGACGAGGGGCAACGTCAAACCTTTGCCGCAGGCGACCACGAGCGCGGCGAGAATCTGTGGCACAAAGTGGGTTGGTGTAACCAGGTCCAGATTATGGCAGCGTTTCTTCTGCAAGTAGAGCATCATATCCGCTAAGCGCTCTGGTCCCACACGATGCCCTAAACCACCCTGGCTCAGCGAAAAGTTCTGGCAATAGGTACAACGCGCCTGGCAATAGCCGAAAAAAATCGTGCCTGCCCCTCGCATACCACTGATAGGTGGCTCCTCGCGGCGGTGGACATTCCAGGACGCCACAATCGCTTCCGTACCCGAGTGACAGACGCCCGTTTTTCCTGCGATACGGTTGCAGCGGCAATTTTGTGGGCAGATCGTGCAACTGCGTAAGACCTCCCAGGCGGCTGCCGCACGCTCCGCTAACTCGCCTGTTTCATAAAGATTAAGGTAACTGGGATAAGACATGGTAAGCCACTCCACCTGGCGTAATCGTTGTTTATACGTGATTATTCAAGTCCAACCCGGATAGCCACAAAGTCCAATCATTCACAAAATGTGCCCAGTTGTAAAAACTGGACACATTTTGCTTTCGTGCGCAAAGGTACTTATGGCGCAGGCCATTTGTAACCACGCTGCGACGGCTTCGGGCCAGTGCTGCGCGGCTTTTTGCCTTCGGCCTTTTTAGGGCGTGCAGTACTGGGACTGCGCCTGGCTGGTTTACGCGGAACATCGGTTTCAACTGGGACATCTTGCTCGCCCGTCTCCAAGAGCTGTTCCGGTTCTACAGGCTGGTTGCTCTTTTCAACCTCTCCGTCAGGGACGTGCACCTGTTCCACGAGCGCATCTGCATCCCCGGCAATTTCGGTCCAGAACTGTGCATCTTTGCGTTGCACTGTCCGAGGACCTTTGAGAACACGACCGTCTGGTAGTGGCGTGACATGCCGTGGTGGTGGGTTCTCTGCTTGATTGAAGGTGCGCGGACGCTCCTGGTAAGGACCTCGCGGCTGGTTGCGCTCTTGCCGTGGCGTATCCTGGCCACCGAAGTGCTCATAGTCACCTTCGTATTGTTCATTGTACTCTTGAGCGCTCCTGGCTTCACGCTGCTCGCGCTGTACCCAGGGCCGACTCTGCTCACGCGGATTTGGTCGATAGGGTGGTCGCTGATCATCATAGGACGATCTTTGCCCATTAAATCCACCAGTGCGATAACCATTATCGCGCTCTGGCCCGCGTCCATTATAGGTGTTGCGCCCATAACCTTGTCCACGCCCTTGTGGCTCTGCCCTATTATTAAAGCCAGGACGGCTGTTTCCCTGAGGACGAAATGGCTCCCTGGAGCCTTGTGCCCTATTATCGTACCCTGGCCGCCCTCCTGATCTATATGGCTCATCATTGTAGCCACGACGGTTGCCGAAACGTTGATCGTCCGCATTATAGCGGTTATTTGCATCATACGACCGAGAACGTGGTCCCTGATTGCCGTTGTACGGACGGTTGGCATCCTGCTGAAAGTTATTTCTCTGGCCCGGACGATTGCTATTGCCCCGATAGTTACCAGTGCCATTATACGAGGAGGACTGTGCATTCTGGTTGTTGCGCCAGTTGTTCCGTGGGGCCTGTCCGTTAGTAGTGCGGGGATGATAGTCCGCATGCGCTCGTGGTGCTCCATTCTCCCAGGCGCGATCAACCATTTCGCGGTTGAGGCGTGGTCGAGATGGATGTGGTGAGCGCTCTTCTCCGTATCTGTTGGAGGATGTGTTGCGAAATGGCGGGCGCGCATCATCTCGCTGTTGCTTATTGAAATCTCTGGTCATGTTTCCTTTCACTGTGAATCAGTACGGGGATATACTTTAAGTGGTGGTCAGATCGGCAAGATCCTTCGTGACTTCCTCCCGTCGGTCACACCTCACCTACTCAGAACGGTCGACGCGTTGCATTCTCAAAAACGCTTCGTTGCATGGGGTCGCGTCCTCCATAGTATAACACATATCTGCTGCTTTGAACTAGCTGATCTGTTCTACATCTTTCCCCTTATCCAGATTTCCTCTCAAAACGCGGCCATAGAATCCAAGAGCTTAAGATGCATAAAACGTATAACAGGCACGATAAATCTACCCCTCTAACAAATGTATCGGTTCGAACGGGTAGGGGCGTCACCTTGCGTGCGCCCTGCTCACTTGCATCATGGCTCCCAGGGCGGTCGCCTGGACACGCCCCTACCCGCTTGTCACCCAATGGAAGGAGACGCTCAGGCGGTCGCCTGGACACGCCCCTACCCGCTTGTCACCCAATGGAAGGAGACGCTCAGGCGGTCGCCTGGACACGCCCCTACCCGCTTGTCACCCAATGGAAGGAGACGCTCAGGCGGTCACAAGGACACGCCCCTACCCGTGTGCTGTTTCCTTGATGTCTCTAACGTTTAGTATAACCGGTCAATTCAACGTAGCCCTGTCCAGCGATGGATTTGCCGTTACTCTGGCCCTGGATGCTGACCGCGCCTTCCCAATAGACATCACCGGTCGACGCGTAGGCGACCAGTTCCTGATCCTTCAGCAGCGGAGTAAGCGTCAATGCGGCCTGCACCTGCCGCGTCTTGATCGTCAGATGCCAACCAGACGGGTATGTAATACCGGTCGTCGGGCTGGTCCATGTGTCCAGTACCGTAATGTGCAAGGAGGCTGGCTGGACGATAGCATCATTGGCAGCAGCATCGATGTACTCTGCATCCGTTGCAACCACAGCACCTGCCGCGTTACGGATCACATAAATCATCATTTCCGTGTTGTTGTTCAACTGGATGCTATACCAATCCCATCCTCCAGCACCAAGTAAGAGGAAATTCCCCCACTGATGATCCATCCAGGCCAGACCTGTCACGCGCAATGGCTGGTTATGATCGCGTATGGTACCGGTCACGGACATACGCGTGCGCGAAGTAGTAATAGGAGAAGCCATCCAGGCCCTCACTGATCAAGCCAGGCGTCCCACTACTCCCGTCTTTATGTAAAACGGCGGGCTTGAGTCCCGTCAAATTCAGGTTGATGGCATAGTTCTGCATAGCAGCGATCAGGTGATCCTGCCCGTTTAAGCCGCGCATAGACCAGTCTCCGATCAGTTCGTCAATGCCTGTAGTCGAGGTGCCGTTGGGAATGGGCGTTGAGATGGCGGTGACACGACGCTGAGCATAATGGAACTCGCCACGCGTGATGTCGCTGATGGCAAAATGCGCTGCGTAGACAGGCGGCAAGTCACTACGCAGCACCTGGAAGATGACGAATTCGAAGCCATAGTTGTGCTGATTGCCAGCAGCATCTGTTGCGCTAAGATGGCCGGTATAATACCACCACTCGGTGAGATCGTCATGCGCGCCCTCGTCCTGTGGAAAATGTACCGGTGCCAGCGTCGGCTGCGGCGTTGGCGTCACCAGCGGCAATTGCGCCGTCGTAGAGGTAATGCCGGGCGATGTACAAGCAGAGAAGAGCACACAGAAGAGTCCAGCGAGAAAAAACAGCCATGATCTACGCCGCAATCGTTGCTTCATCGCTTGCCCCCTATCTGCTCATCAACTGGCGTAGCTAAGGACTCAGCATGCTCTGGCGGTTCCAGAAACTCCATGAGCGCGGGCGGCTTGCGTTGCACACCAGCGAAGGGCACCCACCAGTTCAAATTACCCAGCAGGCGCATAGTAGCAGGCACCAGTAAGCCACGCACTAAGGTCGCATCGATGAGCACCGCGAGCGCCATGCCCAGTCCCAGCGCCTTGACCAGGATCATGTCAGCCGTGGCAAAACAGGCGCTCACCACGATCACAATCGCAGCCGCACTGGTGATAATACCACCACTGCGCTGCAAACCTAGCGCAACCGCGTGCGTATTATCGCCCGTCTGCCAGAAAGCCTCCTGTATACGCGAGAGCAGGAACACCTCGTAGTCCATCGAGAGTCCAAACAGCGTACAGAAAAGCAGAATAGGACTGGATGCCTCCACAAAGCCCAGCGGCGAGAAACCAAGCACCTGGTGCAAAAAACCATCCTGAAAGATGACGACCAGTGCACCATAGCTCGCCAGGATCGATAGCGTATTCATGACGATAGCTTTCAACGGCAATACCACCGAACGGAAGAGCAGGAACAACACGAGATAGGTGGTGAGCGCGATAACCAGGATGGCGATGGGAAAATCCGTGTAGAGCGAGCTGACATAATCGATGTCAGCGGCAGTACCACCATCTACAAGCACGCTGATACCATGACCTGGCGCTGTATTGCGGATGGTCTGTACCAATGTCTGCGAGCGTGGATCAGACATGGTGTATTTACTGATCACCTCCACGAACATGGTGTTGCCTGATACCGACGATGTTAATAAGGCCGACACATAAGGGTCAGCAATCAACTGCGGGTGAGCGTAGAGTAGTTGATATTGGGCCAGGGTGAAGCGCGGATCGGCGCTGACGATGCTATCCACACGCGCCACATCTGGATCGGCTTCTATACGCTGCACATAGTTGTAGAGGTTGGTGATGTTACTCGGCGCGAGCACGTTGCCCTGCGTTTGCACCGCCAGCAGAATAGGTGTGGTTTCAGGCTGGTTAAAACGCTGCTCCAGCAGATCATAGGCCGCACGCGATGGTACGCTCTTTGGCAGAATCGAGGCGTCAGGAGCCGAGAAACGCACACCGAGAAAGGGCGCGCCAAAACCAATTAACAGCAGTAGGACCGGAAAAAATACGCGCAACGGATAGCGCATCACCACATGCGAAAGCTGATACCAAAAACCATGCTCCGTCTCCTCCCGTACAGCAGTCGCGGCGGGGCGTCTCCTTAAGCGAGGTATACGTACAGGCAAGGCATTGATGCGCAAGCCGAGAATGGTCAGCAAGGCCGGTAGCAAGGTCAACGCGGCGGCAACGGCCAGCACAACGACCAGGATACCGCCCAGACCAACCGAGTGCAACATGTTAATGCTGAAAAAAGTCAGCCCAAAGAGTCCAATCGAAACGGTGAGACCGGAAAAGGTTACGGCTCGTCCCGCCGTCGCCACCGTCACCGCTACAGCCTCTTCGATAGCCCGGCCACGCCTGAGCTCTTCACGGAAACGACTCACAACGAAGAGCGAGTAGTCTACACCCAGTCCCAGACCAAATAATGTGGTAATATTGAGCACAAAAATCGAGAGCGGCGTAATATGGCCCAGCCCAAAGATTAACGCGAGCGTGACGACTACCGCACAGCCACCCACAATCGTCGGCAGGATGGCAGCTATCACCGAACGGAAGACAAAGAGTAGTGCGATGATGGCAAAAGGGAACGCCAGTATCTCTGCGCGGCGCAGGTCATTCTCACTGACCGTCTGGATATCCGCGTAAAAGACGGCACTACCACCAACACTGGCCTGTAAGTCAGGTTCAGTGCGTAGACGCCGCTTCAGCTCAGGTACCAGGGCAGCCGCAGTGGTTGGATCAGATTTCAACAGCACGTTAATGTAGGCTGCATGATGATCAAGTGAGATCTGGCGCGGGTTATCGACAAATGTGATGATTTGGCTGACCTCGGACCAATGCTGGAGCTGCGCTAAAGCTTGCTGGCTTTCCTGCACAAATGCTGGATCATCAGCGGTATAACGTTGACTGGTAAAGATAATTTGTACTATATTCGTGTTGAGATGCAGCTTTTGTGTCAGCACATCAATGGCACGTTGCGATTGAGCATCGGGACTCGTAAAGCCGCCAGCCTGCAATACCTGGCTGGCCTGCGGTGCAAAAGGTAACGCGATGATAGCTGCAAGCATCCAAAAACCCACGATCCACCAGCGATAACGGACGGCGATCTGGCCCAAACGGTAGAACATATACACGCCTTTCTCCGGCACTGAAACGAGCAGACGAACATTTTCCAGTTCATCTATACGACGAAGCCCTCCACTGCAAGGGGTAATTCATACCCATATGCATTCAGCCTCGCCTCTATAAAGTATTGTAATACATCAGTTTTAGCGTATCATACAACAAATACAGAGCAGATTATTTGGAGTTCTCAAGCCTGTCCAGACCACAACCGGTGCTAGCTCGATGCATAAAAGGCTCATACACAACTTTGGCGCGAAACACCCGGTATTTTAACCATCTATCTTTCTACCAAACAAAGGCTTTTTGTTATTTTAGCGATTATGCTAAGTCTTTTTACGATTGCGATTAATACTTGGGAGTTCACTATTTGCTTCCCAACTTCTATATGCAGCAGGCCGTATTGTGGATCATTGCTTCATCCATAATACGGCCTGTGCTAAAGTATCGTTTCTCTATAGCTGTGTCTAAGGTTTCAGCATAATATGATTGTACTCATCAAAGGAGTAGTTGGCGCTCACACCATAGTTGTCATCACGCTGGATGATCACGTAATTATTAATCCAATGGGTCGCATCTGGATTGCTTGTTCCAGGTCCGGCCTGGTAGATACCTATGCTGGGGTCAGGATCAAGCACTCCATTGCTCGAATAAGGTTCGGCGAACCAGCTATTGATGCCTCCCCAGGGGCTAGGTAGATTGGTTGCGCCAATCCAGTCGTTGTAGGAAACCCTGGCGTAATTGCCTGTGCTCAGATAGGTGCCCCAGCTTTGATCCCAGGGATTGTAAACGGCCAGTGCCTTAATCTGCGCATTGGGATCGGTCAAAGGATTGCCGGTAGCCCACACACCTGCCACGAGCACCGAGTGCTCCGCGTGGTTGACCAGTGCGATCACTGGTTGCCGAAACTCGGCCACAGCCTGCGCGATACCGAACGTTGCCGCTGCAGCCCCATTGTGGAAGATGTGCTCATGATAAGGTTCGTGATCGGGTGACTCGTAGGCCGTGCCAAATGATTGGGTGCGCGGATCGCCACCGAAATCGTAGGCAATATTGGACAGGGCATATGGGCGGCGATTGGCACCACTCCCTTCAATTGGTAGAGGGCCATCAGGCGGAAGCATATAGTTGTCCATATCATAAAGAATCTGCCCGGCCTGCTCATCGGCTGGATTCCCCGAGAGCGGCCCCTCGTCGCTGGCCGTGGGATAACGGATAGGTAAACCCTTGGTCAAATCCACGTAATTTGTTATGGCCTGCACTACAGCCGTAAAGCAATAATTACTGGCATACTGCGGCCAGGGACCACCTGGAGCGATTGCACCTGTGCGATAATTGATGCCAGTGGCAAGCGTCATCTTGTTGAGATCGGCACCATAGTAAGTCAGATGCTGGCTATCGGTCACAGATGCGTAAGCCAGTGCCGGACTCCCTGACAGTTGCGTACCCACGAGAGCGAAAAATGTTAAAGCGCCCATAAGCAGACACAATAGACGGCTTTTCACAATACATTCCTTTCAGCATACATACCTGAAAATTCAATATCGGCATAATCCTATACATCTATGCCGCGCTTGCTAGTATAAACGATGCAGTAGCATCCTGTCTAGAAATACAATTGTAGCTTCTCATATCCTGCATACAGCAACGTATTTCTTTAGAGGTAATCGCAACGTGGCATAAAAATTGAACATTTCTAGTGCAATCCGGTACTTTTGTACCGCATGTTCAGGAATTTAGCTATTCAGTGCCGGTATTTACGCTATGGAGAACAAGGGTGGAATTTTGACGTGGCTGGGGGCTGCTCTGCAATTTGTTGACAAATGAAGGAATGTATGGTACAAGGATACAGTGTGGTTTTTTCCATATATTTCATCGATTTTGATGAATATCCACTGACTCAACTTCCATGTTTGAGTCCCATCCAAAAACGGAGCAACTCCACTTAATAGATAGATGCTTATATAGGAGGTAAAATATGCATTCAGAAATGACAGCAGGACTGAAACGACCAGCGAGCGTCTTTTTGAGCTATGCTCAGAAGGATGAGGCACTCAAACAGGAATTCGAGGACTACCTTGCTATTTTACAACAAGATCAATTCATCTCCGGGTGGGTAGAGCGCCCGGTTCAGCGGGGAACAGATTGGTCACAGACTATCGATCCACGCCTGCTAGCCGCTAATCTTATTTTATTGCTGATGAGTCCTGGCCTCCTTGGGTCTGGCTATTGTTCTGGAGCTGAATTCCACGAGGCATTTGAAAGAAACAAAACTCGGGAAAAAGCAGCTCTTATACCTATTTCTCTGCACTACGTCAATTTGCAAGGGCACCCTCTTGGGTCAATCGCAAGCACACCCCCTAAACCTGTCTCCTCCTGGCCCGAGCGACATGAAGCGTGGCGGTTTGTCGATTGGGATATCCGTCATATGATTGCACATGACTTCAAAGCATAGGGCACGCGCAGGTTTGTAGTATCCTCTTGCAAGAAGAATGGACATTGGGTCCGTTGGGAAGGATAACGAAAAAGGCCCTTGCGGGCCTTCGTCAATATCCTATTTCATTCTGAACCCAAAGGAAACAGGAGAAACGGCGCATGTCGAGCGCTGAAATAATACACTACGACAACGTCTTGGTCGCTTTGTTTGTAAAACACCCTCTTTCTCCAAATTAACACTCATACATATCGTCTGTCTGAGCCTCTTTCTCCATCGCTATAATCTCGAAAGGGCTATCATTCTCGCGTAAGCCACTACCGCAGCACAGAACAGGCAGTTGCAGCCGCGCAAAAGATGGGCTTCCCTAGTGTTAGAATTTACAGTCTATAGGGCTTATCTCCAGCTAGATATCCTTGAACTGAGTAGCAATCAAAGCGTGTGAGGGACTATAAAATTCAAAGGTTATGGGAGCAGAATACTTACCGAGGAATAAGACCGTGTTATCCTGAACCTCATCTTCTTCTACAGGCCCCACATGAGGTATCATACGTACACTTGCAACATCCTGACCGTTCGTAGTAAGGTAGCCAACCCAGAAACGATAGTCAGATACATCCACTATCGGGTCAGAGAATTTTGAACTACCAACCTTCACGGTCCGTTTTGTCACACCTCCTTCTATCGTTTCCTGTACGGTTTTCTCCCCTATTGATTCCCTTTGTGCCATCGTTTGTATTACTGTTCCCCCCCCTCCGCCTGATATACGAAGCCACGGTTGATGCTGATACATCTCTTGAGTTCCTTTATCTGCGGAGAAACGGTTCTCTGCCTTACAACCAGCTTCAGACTGCCTGGTAAATGAACCATCTGTTTTTTTTGTAACAAAAATTGTATTATACCATTTTTGATCATTAGTGCTTATATAACTCACTACACATGCATACACATATTGGAGATCTTTCTCTTTTAAGAATATAACACTTTCAGGTTTAGCCAGCATACCCCTTTCTTCTCTCTTTGCTTGAGGATCGGGATTAGTTATTGCCTGAATAACTGCTTGTTTTGGATTCATTGCACGCATCGACGCACTTCCTTTCAGGGAAATATATCTGAACAATCTGAAAATTCGAGGATATCCCTCCTTCGGCTACGCGCAGCATAGACTGCATTTCAAGTTTACCTCAGGAGAGATGGTGGTGTCTAACTCAGCTTTGGTAATATCTGGCGTGACTTATGTGCTCATTTGGAGGAGTATCTATCACCTCACAACAATCTCTGTGAGAGCAATGTTCGAACACTCGATCACAGTTACTACTCCTATAGGAAGATTATTCCACGATTGGGCAGTTAGGTGCATATAAGCCAGTATTGTGAATAAGATATGATGCAGTAACAGCACCGGTGTCAGCAGCAATAATGGTCTGTGAACCTAGCTTGTAGCCTCCTATGGCACTAACGGTCAAAACCACTGTAAAATTCGGATACGAGTGACCTGTCAAGATGTTATCTGTGTAGTCGCAATAAACGCAACCTTCTCGGCCTATGTAGTCCGCCCCATCATAGTCTCCGGCAGGTATTGTAAAGGTGTTCGTTGCCTCACTTGAGGTGGTTGCTAAACCTTCACAACCATTAGTCATGATCATATTCTGTCTAGCATTATCAACGGTAACACCACAAGCGTTTGTAGTCGAACCATAATACTCCACCTCGTCGGACCCAACACTTGTGATACCTGCACTTTCTTCGAGACAGTTGACCGTAATAGCATCAGGGGAGACATAAGTAGCGGCAAAAGCAGAGGATGCCCCTACAAAACTCAGACAAAGTACAGCAAAGCACGCTAGAAGCCGAATAGACAAAAAGTTTCTCGTGGTAGTGTGAAGAGTTTTGATCACTGTAGCTTCTCCTTAATAACTAAGTTGCAAAATCACAAAAAGGCATAACTGGATACAGCCACTTAACCGGTGGAGGTTGGTGGATTCGTGCTCAAATCTGGCTCTTATTTTGAGCTTGTCCACCACTTAGCGTGGTTCTACCACAAGGAGACCTTCGCCGCTTAATGTAGCTCTACTAATTCCCGACAAATGAACTGAAAATCGGTATTTAACGAGAACTATAGAAATAGCATATATCTCCTGGGATTTCAGCTCCTGATCTGGTATATTTCCACCATATAAAGCGCTGAAGCGGCGGCATACCTGGCACGTCTGTGGTAAAATAACTTGGCTACCTGGATACTTTCTAACACAGAGAGAGATCCCGCTCAACACGGTGTTCCTGCTATATGCATGGTATTTTACATACATTAATATAGCAGATAAACGTCCTTTCCTACATAAAGGAGTTTTTTTCATGGCAAAACAAACAACGGCGAAAAAAGAGCAGGCACCACCTGCCCACGAGCCGATCAAAGTGATTACGGTGAACCGACAGGCCTATCACGATTATGAGGTGGAGCGCACAGTCGAGGCTGGCATCTCATTGGTAGGCACTGAGATTAAGTCCATTCGCGAGGGCAAGGTGCAATTGCGTGGCTCCTATGCCATGGCACGCCACGGCGAAATATGGTTGGAGAATGCGAATATTGCCGTCTATGAGCATGGCAATCGCTATAACCATGAGCCAATGCGCACACGCAAGTTGCTCCTGCATAAACGTGAGATTGAGCAATTGCTCGAAAAAGTGGCCACAAAAGGTCTGACGCTGATTCCACTCAAGCTGTACCTGAAAGGTGGACGCGCAAAGATTGAACTGGGCCTCTGTCGCGGTAGAAAGCTCTACGATAAGCGCGAAGCGATCGCCGAGCGCGATGTAAAACGTGAAATTGAACGTATCGTACGCGGACGGTAAAACCCATAGGCATTCAGAAACGCCACGCTCGTGGCTAGAACTGTGCTGCGGCACATTTCTCATCTGAATGCAAGGAAATATAAACACTATGACGATCATCGGTCTTCATCACGCTCAGATTACCATTCCCCGTGGAGCCGAAGAGCAGGCGCGGCAGTTCTATTGCCACCTGCTTGGACTTCCCGAAATCGCCAAACCAGCGTCATTACAGGGTCGCGGCGGCTTCTGGCTGCAAGTTGGTGATCGACAGGCGCACGTAGGTAGCGAGGATGGCGTGGAACGTACAGCCACCAAAGCGCACCTGGCTTATCAAGTGACGGATCTGTCCACCTGGCGCGCACGACTACAAGAAAAGGGCTACCCGATGTTAGAGGGCATCCCCATTCCAGGCTACGTACGCTTCGAGACGCGTGATCCATTTGGCAATCGTATGGAGTTTATTCAAGCGCTAACAGAGTAGCTCAACACAGAGGTTGTTGAAAAACACGCTTATGAAAGCGTTTGTCCCGACCGAAAAGCCACAGCAGCGAGATAAGTGCAACAGCCGCCAGCAAGGCGGTAAGATAAATTAAGCCGTCAAAGCCAAAGCGATGCACAAAAAGGCCGCCCAGGCCGTTGCCCAGGATTTGTCCCACGCCTAAGACGATGGAATAAAGTCCCATCACCAGTCCGCGCTCGCGAGCCACGTCCTCTGAAATATCGGCCAGGTACGCCAGGGCGGCAGGCGCAAAGCTGGTCTCGGCGAAAATACCTATCAGCATAATAGGTATCCAGATAAAGAGCAGCCAGTTATTACCAGCGCCTCGATGGTTGATACCAAACAGCGCAACACAGGCCAGATAGATGCCCACCACAGAGGTAAACATCAGTCGCACCCGCGAGACACGCGTGAGAAAAAAAGCCCAGAATAACAGGCACAACGAGAAAAAAAGCACATAGCCCCCAAGAATCAGTCCCAGATGGAGCGCGCCTGCATGCCCGCTCATACTCCCCAGCAGGACCTGGTGCGGATGATTGTTATCAGGACGCGAGAGGATGAACGTGAGTTGCGAACTGAACCAGACGCCCAGCAACGCACAGATACAGAGCCACGCCGGCATGAAGATGAAGAGGCGCGGCATACGCAGCACACGCCAATATCGTCTTGCTGTGAGTCCCACAGATGCCCTGTGCAGTTCTTGCTTCACCACAGGAGCAAGCGCCATACAGACAGAGACAGCTATATAAAAGCAGGCCAGTAAGAAGAACACCGAACGACCCAGGCGACCCCATAAGAGCCCGCCAGCCACCGTGCCAAACGCAATGCCTCCACTCGTCACCAGTTCGTACAAACTCATGAGACGCATACGGCCAGCCTGGTCCTGCACCGTAAAATCAGCCAGATAGCCAAGCACCACAGGAGTCATCATGGCGCTGGATATGCCAGCCAGCATCTGTAAAGCCAGCAGGTAAGGCAATGGATTGTTGAGTGGCGTAAAGAAAAGCAGGAGCGCCTGCATGAAACCAAAAAACGGTCCCGCAATTAAAAATTTGCGGCGTCCCCAACGATCACTCAGACTGCCCATCAACGGCGCAAGCGCCAGTTCCGTACAATAAAAAGCCACAGGCAATAACCCTACCTGCACACTGGAAATCGTGTGCCTGGCATGGGTCACAATCTGCGCTAGCAAAAGCCCTAACACGATAGTGTTGGCCCCAGAATTTGTGCGTAACAACCAGGTACCAATGAGCAAAGGAGCGACCGAACGCCGATTCATCACAGAAAATCCTCACTCGCCTGGTAAGCGATCCGCATGGACCGCACGAGACTTATAAAATGTCATGATACCAATGAGCGCTCCGACTAGAATGAGAACGATGGCCAAAATGAGCAGTACTAACAACAATAGATGCATACCTCGCCTCCTCCTACAATTTTCATCTTTTATAATCGCACGGATACCCCTGCCTTCAGGCATAGGGAGGAAGTACACCTCCTTTTGCGTAACGATAGCCATCGCTACGATGCAGCATATGGCAAGAACGATGGTTGATCCCCTGAACGGTTTGTGTGGGAGTTCTCACATTGAATGATCCTGTGGAGCGAACCGCTACTCGTCCGATGTAGGTGCCCTTCTTGGTGCCAGTAGTGACTATGGCTTTGACGATATCGCCTGTTTGAAAGCCTTGCACCTTTTTGTTCCCTTTGGCCGTCGTACGAGAGCCTGGATCAAGCTTGATCCGCAGTGGCTGCACTGCTGACTCGATCACTTCTGTTTTCAGGATGATGCAAAAAGGATAGCGACGGTAGACCGCTGCTTTTCCCTCTTTGAGCAAGAGCCTCGCGCGACCAGGATGCACCGGATCAAGCGGTCTCTTGCACGTGTCGATGACAAAGACGTTGGACATTAATTGGTCTCTCTTTGCTCTTTTCAGAGCCTCTACTTGCGTAGGTGATGGTGGCCTCGTCAATGTTCCGTGGAAGGTTTGGCGTTGCAATCACGTTCTTCACCCTCTCCAAATGTTTAAACTGCAACCGTAGAGCAACCCGCTGGCCTCGTACGGATTGGTACCTATTTCTTCCCGAACGGAGCTTGTTTCCAAGCAAAGACTGGTCAGGATGGGCTTGCCGAAACAAGCCCCTAGCTTCTCAGCTATGAGGTTCCTAACTAACTAGGACTACGTGAAGCACAGAATGGTAACAAAAACGACGCCACAGCGCAAAGTTGTCCCCACTAACAGACAACACGGCAAGGCTCCAGGCGCTGATATGTGTACCATACGGGAGCGCTGTGACATATGCACAGCGCTCCCTTTGATTCTACTCCATGCTGTCCAGCAAACAGCTTCTTTACAGCGACTGCATGCACAGGGCGCTGTGCTCTTCGCCTTGACTACAAGGTCGCAACTCTTTCTGATAGAGCATATACTGACGGGCAACATACATACCTGTACGTCCAGCCGCAGATGGGATATCTAAACGGTCGGTCTCCGCCATCAGGTCTATATTGAGCTGATCACCCTGCAAGTTCTCCTCGCTTACAAGGCCCAGACGCCAGAAACGCCGTCGCAATGCATAGCCTTCACTTGCAAAGACCGCATGTTGATCCTGGTCACAAGCACTCAGAATGGCACTTAACGCTACAGCGCACTGCACAGGGATATATTGCATGGCTTGACGTATGCGCTCTTCAATCAGCCAGAGCAGCAATAGCTCGATACCCCGGTGCCGATAGTCAGCATGCACACGCAGCAACGCCCTGAACTCACCGTCATCCTTGCCACGTACATCAGCATATCCAACGATCTGATCACAGTTTGTGACAATCACCCAGGCATCACTCTGGAGCGAAAAATCCTGCACCTGCCACCGATGCAACAAACCCTCTTCGCTAGCATCGATGATACCAGCTTCAGCACTATCACAAGCAATTAGCAAGCTGGCTACAGCACAGACGTCAGCAAGCCGTGGCGCACGCGCAGATAAGTTATGGAAACGCATAATTAACACAGTCAGTCTTCTCCGTTCTTCTCGGGAGGCATGCATCATACCTCCCTGGCTGCCTTATGGAGAACGAGATGCTATTTCCTTTCATTCAGATGAGCCGAAGGCTAGAGGCGGTACTCTTACTACTGACACAAACGAGGCTACCGCCTCTAGCGCTAGCGCGCTCATGTGTCAGAAAGGAGATCGCCTCGTTTCTGACCGTTTAAGAGGGTGAAGCGTCAGCTTCGTTTCTGAATGCATATGGGTATGAGCAGGTAAATACGCGCAACTAGGCTTCTAGCGACTGTATACTTAACTCCTTACCTGCTCGCAACTCCTTCACATAGCGATTTGATTGTCGATCAACGTGCATGCCAGCACGCTCGTATAATCGCGTTGCTCCCGTCAGACTTTGCGCATCGACGCCCAGGTAGACGTCACATATACCACGACGATAAAATTCCGCGAAGGCATGATACAGCAGAGCCAGCCCAATGCCTCTCCGTCGCCAGAGTCGCCGTACACCCAGGACCTGTACCCAGCCACCGTTCTCTTTTGCATCCTCGCACAGCGCAAAGCCAGCGATTTCATCCCCGTCCATAGCCAGAAACCACCATGACGGGTCGAAATTCTCGCGCTGCACTGACCAGTACTGCCAATCCTCAAACGAAAGCGGCAGGTGACTCCAATGGTCCTTGAAGGCCTCTTCGTCGGCCTCATACACGGCTTGCATCATGTCGAGCGTAAAGGGACGCAGTTGAATACCTGCATCCCACTGCGCGGCGGGTGGTGGGACGTTTAGCTCAATCGCCATACGCCAGAAGCTCCGTACGACCTGCATGCCATGCTGCTCAAACAGACGCTGAGCAGTAACGTTGTTAGCGCTTTTAGCCGCCGTGAACACGACCCGTGTTCCTGCCGGAGCAACTGACATAAGCTGGTACGCACGCTCCTCTGCCAGTTGCAACAGGTACGTCCCGATACCTCGACCACGGTAAGCCGGATGTACATCCCCGTACGCATTCAAACGCGTCGGGTGATAATGGACGACGGCTACAGAGCCAACAAGCTGTCCCTCAGGCGCTAAGACTGTCCAGGCATCGGTCAGTGGATCAAAAAAAGACGACTGCCAGGTGAACCGCAGCTCTTCCAGGGTTGTTTCTGGCGTGCCATCATCCTCGGCCTCGCACACTCTGGCCAGCTCGGTTAAGGCAGGCAGATCTTCTACTACCTGACGACGGACCGTAAAACCAGATGGCAAGATGCTTGCGTTTGTTTCCATCATATGTATGCTTCCTCCCTGTGTATTGCTCCGCAGTGGCCATAAATCCAAATACATACAACTCTATCTATTTCTTTCTCATGCGCAGAAATACGCACAGAGCAGCAGCGAGTACTACTTACTACATGTGCTCTCTACATATTTCTGCGCATCCTTTTAGCCGTTACGCTTTAGCCTACCTGTGCGCTTCGCATAGCGCTCTGCCAGCCTGAAGATGTAGACACCCAGCGGGATACTGACAACACCAGAAATCAGCAAAGGCCAGGTGCTATTCCAGATGGTCAGCGAAAAGATGGGCTGATTGGTCAACAAAGCCGCCCGTAAGCCATCCAGGACATAGGTAGCAGGCGAAAGGCGCGCCAACGGCTGCATCCAGCCCGGTAAGACGCTGATCGGATAGTATACTCCCGAGACTAGCAGCAGGATGGCGCGTACAATGAAGGACATCTGTGAACCGCGCTCGGTGAAGAGTAAGGGCAGCACGGCAGCACCGATGCCAAAACCGATGAAAGAGACACTACCGATCAGCAGCATAAAGACGGCAGTCAGATAGTTGGCGCGGCTCAGGTCCAGGTGAAAGAAGAAACTGACCACGAACAACTGTAAGAACGTAAAGAGCATACCGTGCGCTACCGCATACCAGCAACTCCCCACCATGTGCGTGAAACGCGAGATGGGAGCCATAAAGGTATGCTCAATCGTACCTTCCCAGCGCTCAATCATAATCAGATCCGTCACGCCCTCAAATGTCACGCTCAGATAGGACCAGACCGCCGTCCCGATCAGCAGATACAGGATGATGGGCGCGGTATTAATGTTCTGAATACCGGCAATGTGCTGGTTGCCGGTGCTGACCAGCGCACCCGCGCTTGCACCGATGTAGGTGACGGACATCGCGTTGACGATATTATAGAAGAGGAAGACAACCTCCCAGGCCCAATAGCGCCTGCTCAGGTTCCAATTGCGCTCAAAAAAGGCGTAGCTCGCACGCCCCTGGTGTAGTAAAGACATGATCGTATGTTCCCTCTATTCTTCTGCGCGCTGGGCTTCCAGGGCCTCGAAAGCCCGCTCCCAACTGCCATAACGCTTTACATCATCCTCCGTAAGCAAGTGCGCAGCCGTGTAGTGCATAAAGACCTCGTTCATGGTGGCAGGCGTCTCACGCCCCATCACCCGCGCTACCGCGTCCTTGAGTTCAGCTGTTGTCCCCTGCGCCACAATACGGCCTTTGTCGATAATCGCCACACGATCACATAGCGCCTCCGCTTCGTCCATATCGTGCGTCGTTAACAGGATCGTCGCATCATGCTGATCGCGCAGCTCGTTGACAAAATTCTGCACATCGATCTTCGAGCGCGGATCTAAGCCCGTTGTTGGCTCATCCAGCAAAAGTACAATTGGTGCGGTCAGAAACGCACGCGCGATGGCTACTTTTTGCTGCATACCCCGCGACATATTCTCCAGGGGAGCACTGATGCGATCCGGCTTGATACCCAGACGTCCGAGAATCGCTCTGATCCGACTGCGCGCTTCCGCACCAGACATGTTGTAGAGACGCGCCGCATAAAGCAAATTCTCCATCGGCGACAACTTTTTGAAGAAAGAAGCCTCTACGCTTACACGATTGATGAGGCGCTGGACCATGCGCTCGTCTTTTACGACATCATAGCCGAAGATGCTGACCGTGCCGGTATCGGGGATCAACAGGGTTGAGAGCATACGGACAAGCGTCGATTTCCCGGAGCCGTTCGCGCCGAGAATGCCCACAATTTCACGTCGTTTGATCGTCAGGTTCACATCATCGACGGCGCGTATCTCACGCGTCTTGCTCTCTGCTTGCTGCGACTTAGCGGGCCAGCGCAACCAGGGACGTTCCTTCTTAAACACCTTTGTAGCACCAGCAATCACCACAGCATCTTTGGTAATATCGATAGTCGCCTGTTCCGGCATTGTATAGCGGACAGTCAGATCATGAATAGCCAAGTGTTTTCTCCTTTGCAATCAGCAGCATAAAAACGTCATCAAATAGCTTAGTCTGTCCTCGCGTACAACGCATCGGGCATACGCTCAGGCTAAGACCAGTACAAAGAGACAGCAATACATTCTGACAACAATTGATCATGCATCCTCCCTCTGACCGAAAAAGACGACAAAAAACCGTGGGACTGGAATTTTGCTTCTGCACCAGTGCCCACGGTCGAGGGTCTCTTCTATTGCTCACCTAACAGGTAGGCGGCCTCCCTCTGGAGATGGGCACACTGATCCTCTGGGCAGGCCCGGTGAGGGGCGCCACGAGAGAACCAATGTTGCCAACTGCGCATTGAAAGCCGATGGGCAGAATATGACCATACCAACCAAAAGCACGTGCCTGGCCGCGTACACGGGACGCAGAAAAGCACCGGGTGGTGTTACTAGCCATAGTGCCATCTCCTTTCAAATTTTTTGCTTACGCGCATTACTAGCGAACCTGCTAGAGGTTCATAATCACTACTCAGTCCAAGTATACGGAATATATTAGCGATTTGTCAAGGGCTGCCGCACAGGATGATTTATGCCGTAGCTGCTCACTATTTGTGATTCGTTTTGAGATACGCTTTTAGCTTGCCTTGCTGAATGGCCTGTACCAATGCCACATGCCGCTGTTCTGCTTGCTCCGGGGTCTCAGAACTCAATTCGCACACAGGCAAGCGTACAAGCGTAAGATAGCCATTCTGCTGCGGATACACGGCTGTAATATACCCACGACCAAGGTGACGATCATCGAATGTGGCCACGACATAGCGCTGATCGCTGGGGGCAATAGCAATATGCCGCGCCAGGTCTAATGTCTGCAAGCGCACAAGGGGCGCACCTGGCAGTTCGATAGCACGCCTGGGTTGTGGCGCGACCAGTACAAGTGGTTGCTCAGTTTCCGACATTTTATTATTAGACATATGTTCTCCTACCGGACAAACAGAGGGTCTCCATCCTTCCAGGGGAAACGCCCCCTCGTGGACGGAGATCCCAAACAGAGAGTTGCTCGCTTTATCTGAAATCGCCAGGAAATACAAACACAACAGATTGCAGACTCTAGTGTACGAGAGTTAGATGATTCAGTCAAGAATTGCAGTATCCTCATACAGATCAAGATAAAGGGAAAACCTGGCATCGCCCCCACACACCTTCTGGCTCACATTATTCTAGCGGAACGCGGTCTAAGACGTCAAGTGTTTCGCAACGAGATCATTGTGCGGCACACGCCGCCTACGCAGACGCCCAAACATGCGTCGCACACGCGCAGGGAGAGCGCGCAAGAAACGTGGATGGCGCAACATGTAGAATAAGAGATGTGGCCGCAGACGTCTCCAGATGGCAGGCAGCTCGTTTACTTCGCCACTGCGCAACGGATGCTCCTGGCTGGTTGGATCAGCCCAGCGCTCACGCACATAAATGTCGCCCAGACGCTCCAGGGCGAGCGCGTCGTCTTGCGATGAACGCGTCGAGGTCTTCAGGCTCTGTAAGTACTCATACGGCGTCTGCCAGGGTTGCAACGGAATGCCAGCCCCCTGCGCCAATACACAGATGCGCCCATAGAGCTGCGTCGCCAGACTATAACGGCGGAAGAGACGCCTCCACCAGAGCGTCATCAACACACCACACAAAAGCAGCAGCAGCAGCAGGCTCCCACCTGCAAAGCTGGCATCCTGGCGCAACTGCGCAGTTGGCGATGCATTGGCGCTATTCTGCACGTTGCCAGCGCTACCAGCATCATTCGCGCTCTGGAGCTGGCGTTTTTGCTGCACGCTTCCCGAGATCCCCACAGATGGGAGACCGCCAGTCGCACCTGATCCAGGGGTCGTCGCTACATTGCCCGCCGGACGCGTAAAAGCCAGGAAGCTGGTAGATGGCTCAAAATTAATCCAGCCATAGCCTGCGAAGTAAATTTGTGCCCAGGTATGCGCCTGCTTGCCATGCACAATGGTCTGATCGCTGTTATTGATATCAATATCACCAGGAGCGTACCCAGAGACCACACGCGCAGGCATCCCAAGCGAACGAGCAAGTAAGACCATGGCGGACGCAAAGTAGTTACAGAAGCCTGTTTTGGCGCTGTTATCGAAGAGGAACCACGCCGCCGGGTCCTCACCACTGAGCGGATGGATGTTTGTACTGTAGCTATAATGCTCCTGAAAATAGTTCGCCAGGGCCATGGCCTGATCATACATTGTGCTCGCATGCGCGCTCGTGACAATCTGTTGTGCCAGAGCCGCGAACTGCTTTTGATTGATGCTGGTGGGCATTTGCGTGAATTCCTGCACCAGAGCAGGTGAATAGGCCGTGATAGGAATAGTCACATTTTCAGCCGCATTGACATTGGTCGGATAGGTTGGGGCATCCTTCGGCAACGGGACCGTCTTCAGCGTCGCGACGCTCGCCGTCGATAGGGTAGAGGTGACGGTGTAAGCTGTGCCAACCGGGATTTTATTATTTTTCCCTAGCCAGGCAATAATTCCACCATTGCCCCATGTCACCGTCGCTGGTACGCTCACCTCATTAATTTCAGGGGTACCTGGAATATAGGCATTTTGCTCACCTGGGGCGTTCTTAATCGTAATCGTTTGCTTCACAATTTGTGTCTGCGAGGCACTCGGCGCGAGCTGCGTGTTGGCATTAAGCTGCGAGGCACTGCTGGCATGCAAACTCCATTGACCATTGTTATAGGTATCATAACTGACCATGGCAAGGTAATGCGAGGTGACGTCCGTATCCGTCGTCTGTAAAGTCAACACAACGTCATTCGTGAGATTGGGATTTCCCCCTAACGTCAGTGTATCGCTGAAATTGCCGTGATTGGCTGGGGCGCTACCACCATTGACGGTAATCAGACGATCCCAGGTATTTTCCCACTGTCCCACTGGATTAAGATTTGAGTTCCAGACTTGCGCAGCTACACTATCCGTATAACTATTGGGCAGAATACACGCAAAGAACAGTATGCCGATGGAGACAAAGATGCCCGCTTGCATTATATCGGAGGTCAGGTTATCTCCATAGCGCAAGCCCTGTGTGCGCCAGCGGGTCACAGACTCATAGAGGTTGAGGCGCAATAATAAGAGCAGGGCAGCAATCAGAAAGACGATCAGAAAGACGACGAAACCACTACTGAGATTATTCAGGTTGATCAGCAGGATAACGGCATTGGCCAGAATCATGAGCCAGGGACTATGCATCGCATACACGAGCCAGGCACTCATGGCAGCAAGCACATAGCCCAGCAACACGATCAAGAAGAGAAAGATAGCTGTATTTGTGCTTGCGCCACCAGAAATTGCCAGTATCACCCATTGGACAAGGTATTGTCCCATGACACTCACATTGCCACCACAACAAGCTCCTGCCGTCTGCCAGAAAGCCAGCACGACGCCAAAGCCCAGCACCAGGCCATACACCAAAAAGTGCGAGAACCGCTGCTGCTTGGCAGCAATAACGCCCAGAATAAGGCCCACAGCCGTTGTCAATGTGAGTATATCCAGATGATCGACCCAACCCGCGAGTTGCACCGACCAGATCGTGCTGTAAATCACCAGGGCCAGCAAAAACAATGAAAACCAGCCCTCGGCTAGCCTCCAATGCCACTCGGCTGGCGGCGTACGATGAGAATTCTGCTTGTCATCTGAATTATGCGCACCATCGGAGACGATAGCGGCGAACCGCTTGATAGATGTATCACTCATCGCTCTTACCTCCGTGTAAAACGTGCTTCAGAGCCACTCTCTAGCACCTGAGCAACAGGATCTCCACACTTGATACGCATGACAGGAACACCTGAACCCTCCAACAACGCCAGGGTATCTTCATCCGAGGGTTGACCAGCAAAAGACGCCGCATCTAAGCCAACAACCGCTAGCTGGATACCCCGCCGCTGCAATTGCCGCGCACTTTCATGCCAATCCCGCGAGTTAGAAGGGGTAATCACGATGGCTACGGTGTTGCGCCGGAAATGAAACGCATCTACGGCCAACGCCTCTTTCAGTTCAGGACCAGGGCCCGCGTGCACTACTGCCAGCAACTCAAGTATGCGTTCAATCTGGCGATCACCTCGGTCCAACGCCAGAATCTCACGCCGCTGCCCGTTGGCAATCAGACCTATCGAGAGATCCTGCCGCAACAAGTAGCTGGCAATGGTGGCCGCTATCGTCACGCCATACTCCTCCGTTGACGCCTCGCCCTCACCCGCCTGCACACTCTCGTGCAGATCGAGGAAAAGCCAGGCGTCGACAGCCGGGTCCAGGTCGAACTCTTTGACCATTAACTGGTTATAGTGCGCAGTACTCCGCCAGTGAATACGACTCAGCGGGTCGCCCGTGACATATTCGCGAATCGTCGTCGCATTGGTCGTTGTCTGCAACGCCCGCTGAGAAATTCTGCCCCGACCAGGCAAACCACCGGTAAAAAGCGCGAAATAGGTGATCGGATATACACGCGGTAAAACAAGGATATCATGGGATGGCGCGAGTAAGATCTGCCGACGAAACAGCCCGAAAGGATCTCCACTGGTCGCGTTGACTGGCCCTAGCTGAAAACGTCCACGCTGCCTGCACATACTGCGCGCTCGCCACATCGCGCGTTTGCGACCACCCATGCTCGCCACATAGCCCGCGCGATGACGGGGTAGCGTGGAAGAATCCACAATCTGCACCCATAATTTTGGCAGACGGCTGAGATTATCAAGCATTAAGCGCTCATCGAAGATATCGCCAACCTGCACGCGACGGTTCACAGAAGTACGACTAAAGACGAGATTACGCAGGCTGTACAGGGTCCACAGCCAGGAGAGGAGGAACAGCGTCACTAGCACGTAGGTCAGGATATAGAGTACGTTCCAGCCGCTGCTGAGCGAGAAAAAGATCAACACGACCATCAGGGTCACAATTTGCCAGGGCCGCATACGTCAGCGCCCCTTTCCGCCACCAACCCATGCATTGGGAACGGGCACTGTTTGCATAATCTCATCCAGCAGTGCAGACGATGTAACTGAGCGCACTCGCGCCGCTGGCGTGACGATGATGCGATGCGCGAGCGTCGGCTTGACGAGCAGCTTGACGTCGTCCGGGATCACGTAGCCGCGCCCACGCATGGCGGCCAGAGCCTGCGACGCACGAAAGAGCGCTAACGAACCACGCGGACTGGCTCCCAGATAGATGCTCTGATGGTTGCGCGTCGCGTTGGCGATGGCTACAATATATTCACGAATAGACGGATCTACATGAATACCGCGCACTTGCTGCTGAATCAGAACCAGCTCTTCGGCAGTCATAATCTGGACCAGGTCATCGAGCGGGTGATGATGCTGATGTGAATCCAGGATGTTCATCTCATCGGCTGACTGCGGATATCCTAACCGAATATTCATCATGAAACGGTCGAGCTGCGCTTCAGGTAGCGGAAAGGTGCCCTCGTATTCGATGGGATTCTGCGTCGCCATCACCATAAAGGGCTCTGGCAGGCCATAGGTGACGCCGTCAACCGTCATCTGCGCCTCCTCCATCGCCTCCAGTAGCGCGGACTGCGTCTTGGGCGTCGCGCGATTCACTTCGTCGGCCAGCACGATCTGCGCCATGATTGGACCCGGACGGAACTCAAAGTTGCCCGTCTTCTGATTATAGATCGAAACCCCTGTCACATCGCTTGGCAACAGGTCGGGGGTAAATTGAATACGCTTAAAGCTACAGCCTATCGAGCGCGCTATGGCTTTGGTTAGTACCGTTTTGCCCACGCCCGGCACGTCTTCGATCAGCACGTGCCCATGACAAATTACGGCGATTAAGCTAAAGGCGACCGATTCCGCCTTGCCCACGATAACGCGCTCAACATTGCCAACGACGCGTTGAACCGCGCTCGCTAAGTCTTGTACTGACTCCATGACTTATCTCTCCTCAGTGAGGTTTGATTGAGACTCGCACAGCATTTATTTCCATTGATATATCTTTCCAAATAAGCAGTGCTTGTGTGATTTATCTTATCATTAAACCGTCAGAGGCACAAGCAAAAGAGCATGCTAGACGAGAATAGAGCACCTGGTAATATGACCCGGTGCTCATGCAATTAACCTTGTGTGCTGCTCCCATTGCTTCTCTTCCCTGTGCAGGGTTACGGGAGCGCGTTGATTGTGAGCCCTCTTACGATTCCTTTTAGGATGCTGCACTATTTAGTACGTTTTCTGCACTATTTTTGTTGCATCCTGTATCCTGGTGGTGCAGAGATCTCTGTTAGCAGAGCTGAACCATAGGAGCTTTGGGCTAATGCTGCCTGAGGAAGATGGAGATCTTCGTGCTTCTGGGGAAAACGTTGGGAAATGGGGTAGGGACGTGTCCTTGCGACCGCCCCGGGGGCGCACGCGAGGTGACGCCCCTACCCCATTTCCCCCTCAAGGACGGAGAGCCGGAGACAGTTGCGTGTTGAGGAAATCTCTTCTCATGATCTTAATGCAAGCCGATCTTGCCTGGTGCCCAAAACGGTTTGACCCGGATCGCTGCGGCAGGCCACTGTTTCTCCTCCAGCAGGTAGCGACGCAAGGACTGGCAGGTTAAAGCCTCACCGGCCGGTGACATCAATGACCGTTCCTACATGCATGATCGGTTGCTGATTGGTCTGTGAAGAAGGCTAAATCATAAGCGCAAACATACTCCTTATGTTTTGTACTAAACGTCTGTTCTCATCAACAGGAGCTAACAGCTAGCTGGTCACTCCATATGTAGCTAGCCCCCCGTCAATATAACGATATATCGTTATCTACTTCTATTATAAAGATATATCGTTACGCTGTCAAGCCTGCACACGATCAATATGCGCTCATGGAATACCCACATGTATTCTCTGCCGACCGCGTGGGCAAAAGGCGGCGCGACAGGGTTACGAGCGCTTCACCCCCCAATTGTTGGCTATCATGGCGCTGAGCCGGTCAGCATCTTCTTGCTTCCGAACGCTGCCAAAGACCTGAAAACCCATGCTGGAGCAGAACCTTGGCCGTTCCCCACTCGATAATTTCATTGCCCTTGACAAACTCTTTCTTTTCATTTACTATACCCATATTGGCAGTAGTCATTTCAATATGGGTATAGTTAACGGTTCTTGTAGAGAGAAGGAAAAGAAGATGCAACCCTCCCATCGTGATCCAGAGGCATTGCTGCCGCTTACGCCTGCGGTGTTTCACATCTTGCTCTCCCTCGCTGATGGTGAGAGACATGGGTATAGTATTCTGCGCGAGATCAGTGCTCAGACCAGAGGCAAGCTGCACATTGGACCCACCACGCTCTATCGCTCGATCAGGCAGTTGCTGGAAACGGGCTTAATCGAGGAGTCCGACGAGCGTCCTGATCCTGCCCTTGACGATGAGCGCCGACGCTATTATCGTCTGAGTGAGTTTGGCCGTCAGGTCGCCGTAGCGGAGGTCAAGCGCCTGGATGAAGTGCTCGCCATTGCCCACTCAAGAAGAGAACTGCGTGACATCCTGCCCGCACCAGCCAGAGGGAGCATAGCATAATGTCAACACCTGCAACACCGTGGAGTATTCGGCTCTCCCTCTGCCTCTATCGCTGGCTCCTGCGCTTAGGGCCACCTGACTATCATCTTGTATATGCAGAACCAACCCTGCAAGTCTTTGGAACATGCTGCCGGGAGGCTTACGTGCACCACGGTACGCGGGGAGTACTGGCCCTCTGGCTGCCCATGTTCAGCGATGTAGTGAGTGGTATGCTCGCCGAGCGCTTTTCAGCAGAAAGGATGCGCAGCATGGTACCGAGAATGCGCCGATCCATGATCCTGACCTTTGGTGCCTTCATCTTCTTTGGTATTGCATACATCTTCCTCATGCACATTATTGATCCTTTAGCTCCATTTGCAGCGCAAGCACAACTGCATAGCGATCTCAAGATTTCTTACGCTGCCATCAATTGGTGCGCAGATATCGCCTTTCTGGCAATTGTCCCTGGCGGTCTACCCATTCTCTTCTCGATTGTCACGCGCGCCCAGAGCGAAAAACACGCTATGCTGGCACTCTTCGCGATGCCTCTCAAGCGTATAGGCTGGCTGCTTGGACTTGCGGTGCTGCTGGAGATTGGTTTTATTGCGTGCTTGATCGCGCTACAATTTGTGGCCAGTGGCGCTCTGCCGCAAAATATGCCAGGCAGCATAACAGCGCCAGCACTCGTCCAACTGGGAGTACTCGCGCTTGTTACGTTTGTCATGCTCTTCGCGGGCACAGCCGTTGCGCAAGTCATTTTACGCGGCGACATACCTATCCGTATGCTGCGGTATGCGTGCATCCCCATGGGCATAGCTACGCTGGCTATGGGCATAGCTATGCTCGCAACTGGCTTCTGGCTGGTCAGACTGTGGGTTGATGCACCTCAGTTCGCGGATAGTCAGGGGCTTGGACTGGCTGGTCTACGCGGAGATATTGGCGGCAGTGAAGGGGTAGTAGTGGTGATCCTGATGATGGTCATTGCTGTGGTGGTTTCGGCATTCTCACTGAGACGTGGGCTGCATGCTCGCCTATCTTCAGCAACGGAGATGCCCTCTCACATCTAATCTCTCTTCCGCGTTACACGGCTCTCCGTCCCTTCGGGGGAAAGCGGGTCGGGGCGGCGCTTGCCTCCGTCCCGGGCGCACGCGAGGTGACGCCCAGACCCGCTTTCCCGATGTTACACCTACGACCTGACGCAAAAGCGCAAGATTTCACTGGTCTATCGCTCTTGAACCGGTTATACTAGCACTAGCACAATTCTGACCCTGCTCATGCTACTAATTTGGCACAGATTAGAGGAGAAAACATGTCTATACGAGCTGTCGTACTATCTGCACCGGATGCCGCCCCTGTCATACGTGAGTTTGGAGCGCCGGTGCTGGAAGATGGCGCGGTATTATTGGAGACAATGGCCTCCGAAGTCTGTGGCACTGATGTGCATCTTCACCATGGGCACCTGAGTGGTGTACCATACCCAATTATTCCAGGGCATGTCAGTGTCGGGCGAGTACTACAGGTCAAGGGAGATGTACGTGATGTCGAGGGAGCTGCGATCACAGGTGGTGAGATCGTGACCTTCCTCGACGTACACCGCACCTGTGGACGTTGCTGGTATTGTCAGATAGCAAAGGCATCCACGCGCTGTCCTGAACGCCGCGTCTATGGTGTTACGTACTCGGCGAACGAAGGTCTGTTGGGAGGATGGAGCGAACGTATTCTCCTTCTCCCTGGTGTTCATATTGTAAAATTGCCACCATCGCTTCCCCCTGATGTGTTTATGGCCGGAGGTTGCGGTCTTCCCACGGCTCTGCACGCAGTACAACGTGGTGATGTGACGTTTGGCGATACGGTTGTTGTGCAGGGTGCCGGACCAGTAGGATTATGTAGCACCGTTCTGGCTCAATTACAGGGTGCCAGCCAGATTATTGTTATCGGAGGACCCCCACATCGATTGGCAATTGCACGCGCATTTGGGGCTGACCTGACTATCGATATCGCTGAACACAGTCCTGAAGAGCGCTTGCGCATTGTACGCGACGCTACAGGTGGTCGCGGCGCTGATGTTACGATTGAAGCTACTGGCGTTCCGGCTGCCGTAGCCGAGGGATTGCGCCTGACCCGCGATGCGGGTAAGTTAGTGGTCGTAGGACAATACACTGATCACGGCATGGTCAGTATTAACCCACATCTGGACCTCAACCGTCCACATCTACAGGTACGTGGCTGTTGGGGCAGCGATTTGAGCCATGTTTATCGTGCTGTCCGCACAGTGACTCGTCACGCCGAACGTTTTCCCTGGCGGTCAATGATCAATGGACGCTATACCTTAGAGCAGGCTGATCAGGCACTGTTAGCCGCAGAACGGCAGGAGAGTATTAAAGCGTTGATTCTGCCGAATGGCCCATTTGCTTAGGGAATCGCCCAGCGTTTTTTGCCACAAAGGGCTATGCTCACAGCGCGGTCTGTGCTATTATGGACGCATGAGCCAGAGCGACCAGAACCGGATTGAAGAACTTTATGCAGTCGTCAGCGGGCGCGTCCAGGGAGTGGGTTTTCGCTATTTTGTGGTGCAAACAGCCCAGACACTGGGACTGCGCGGCTATGCACGCAATGACAGCACTGGTGATGTCGAAGTCGTAGCACAGGGTCCACGGCCAGCTCTTGAACATCTGCTTGTCCTGTTACGCCAGGGGCCATCAGCAGCCCGCGTTCAGGATGTAGAGGCGACCTGGCGGACACGAACAGAGCATTTCAGTGGCTTCCACGTTCGCTGGTAGCTTGTAGATATTGCAGTATCCTCAAATGGATCAAAAGAAAACGGAACGGTCTGATGCCACCTCCCACGCGTCCTGGCGTGGGCAAGTGTACCAGCACGATGCCGAACAGGTCAAGTGATTTTGCAATAGGGAAGAGGACCTAAATACATGATTGATCGCAAGACAGTACAAAATGTAGCCAGGCTTGCCCGCCTGGGTCTGAGCGAAGAAGAAACCGATACATTTGGGAAGCAGCTATCCGCCATCCTGGAACATATCCACGTGTTACAGGAGGCCGATGTCAGCGGCGTCCCTCCAACAGCGCATGCTTCACGCCTCACCAACGTCATGCGCCAGGACAGCGTGCAACCATCCTATCCCCCAGAAGTCCTATTAGCCAATGCGCCAGATCAAGAGGATAATTGTCTAAAAGTCAATGCGGTACTGGAGGAGTCATAGGGTAGATGAGCGAATTATATACACTAAGCATAACCGAGGCTGGCGAGTTGCTGCGCCAGGGCAAAATTTCCTCGGTCGAGTTGACACAGGCACACCTTGAGCGTATCCGCGCCGTCGAACCAGAGGTCAAGGCATTTACGCTGGTGACAGATGAGCTGGCATTACAGCAGGCGCGTGAGGCGGATCGGCGCTTCGCCAGTGGCGAGAATATTCACCCGCTCACAGGTATTCCGCTGGCCATCAAAGACGTGATCTGTACCAAAGACATCACCACCACCTGCGGCTCACGCATGCTCGAACATTTCAAGCCGCCCTACGACGCAGCCGTCATGGAGCGCCTCAACGCGGCAGGCATCGTCATGGTCGGCAAGACCAACATGGACGAGTTCGCCATGGGATCATCCACGGAGCATTCCGCGTTCTTCCCCACCCACAATCCCTGGGACCTGGAACGCGCGCCCGGCGGCAGTAGCGGCGGATCAGCGGCAGCCGTGGCCGCAGGCATGGCGATGGGAGCATACGGCAGCGATACCGGCGGCTCAATCCGCCAACCAGGCTCGCTGTGCAACGTGGTCGGCCTGAAACCAACCTATGGGCGCGTCTCGCGTTATGGACTGGTCGCCTTTGCCTCCTCGCTTGATCAAATAGGACCCTTTGCGCGTAGCGCCCGCGATGCCGCTCTGCTGCTCCAACCTATCGCAGGCTACGATCCTCGCGACTCCACCAGCTCTCCACAGCCCGTGGCAGACTATAGCGCGGCCCTGACCGGCAGTATCAAGGGTATGCGTATTGGCGTCCCCACGGAATATTGGGTAGAAGGCACGCAACCAGGCGTCGTACAGGCTGTACAGCAGGGTATTGAGTGCTTGCGCGAGTTGGGAGCGGAGGTCAGCGAGGTCTCGCTACCGCATACCAAATATGGCGTAGCCGCCTACTATATCGTAGCCCCCGCCGAGGCAAGTTCGAACCTGGCGCGCTACGACGGCGTTAAATACGGCTTCTCGTATCGCGATACCGATGAAATGTGGGAAGCGATGGAGAAGACACGCCAGTATGGCTTTGGCCCAGAGGTCAAACGCCGTATCATGCTTGGCACCTACGCGCTCTCAGCGGGCTACTACGACGCTTACTACAAGCAAGCAGAGAAAGTACGCACCCTGATTACGCGCGACTTTGAGCAGGCATTCGAGCAATTCGACGCCCTGGTCAGTCCCGCCTCACCCACCGTGGCCTTCAAGATCGGCGAGATCTCAGATCCCTATCAGATGTATCTGCAAGACGTGTTTACCATCCCTGCTAACCTGGCTGGCATCTGCGGCGTGTCAATTCCTGGCGGCTTTAGCGAGGGCCTGCCTGTCGGCCTGCAATTATTGGGGAACGTCTTCAGAGAAGATACCATTTTGCGCATCGCCGATGCATTTGAGCGCGTGACCGATTATCACACACGCTGGCCACAGCATTTGTAAACAATCCATGGGCAGGGATGTATCTTGCGCACGCCCCATACCGTTTAAATAGGGAGAGGCAGAAAGGGGAAAGGGAAGTATCGCTGTGGGGCAAGCGAGATGCAGAGTCGTCAGCGGAGACGCGATCCTGCTCTTTCAAGAATTCATTGGGTCATTCCTGACGGCTGAGCTTGCGCACTAGCAGGGCAGCCACGGACACACCTCTACCCTTTCAACCTCTTGCATACATTGGATATAATAGATTCACCATGTCCTTATACGGTTTTAATTGAGAATCATTAGTAGAACCTGGATGTATTTTATAGCGTAGCGGAAGCGCATCGTACACGATTTTCTTTGTAGCTATCAACTTTATAACCTCATAGCAGTAGGGAAAATAGTCGATGAAACAGCATATTTCTGCCATTATACTGCTTGTTCTGGCATGTATCCTGATCCTTATGGCCTTCGTGCTCATGCTGACACCGGGCAATCGAACCCCAACTGTCGCGCGCGTGGTTGCTCCGATCCCTACAACGCCAACAGCTACCCCTCCACCGTCACCGACCCCTACCCCCGTCCTGACGGTCACTGGCCCTGCACCTACACTGAGCGCTGGAGCTAGCTATCTGGTCGATATGCACGATGGAGATGTGCTGGAGAGCGTGAATGGCGAAACACCCATGCCGATGGCGAGCACCACCAAAATTATGACCGCGCTGATCGCTATTCAAACAGGCAACCTGAACCAGCTTATCATCGTACATCAGGACGCCATTAACCGCGTCGGCTATAGCAGCGATGGCAGCGTTGGCAGTAGCGCTTATCTGGAGGTCGGCGAACAATTAACGCTCAAAGACTTACTCTATGCCATGCTCTTACCCTCGGGAGATGATGCCGCGACGGCTATCGCCGATGGACTGGCTGGCTCGTCAACGGCCTTTGTGCAGCGCATGAACCTCTTCGCCCGCCGCCTGGACCTCTTCCAGACGCACTACATTAACCCTGACGGACTGAGTATCACGGATCAAGAGAATGCAGAACATTATACGACGGCTGCTAACCTGGTCACGCTGGCAGCCTATGCCATGAACATTCCCCTCTTTGCACAGATTGTCGGCACGGCAACCTACAGCATCCCAGCCACAGCACATAACGTCGCCCATACCTGGACAAACACTGATCCACTGCTCGGCGTCTATGCAGGCGCGCTGGGCATCAAAACAGGATACACAGATGCAGCAGGCTGGTGCCTGGTCTTTGCGGCCAAACACAATGGGCAATATCTCCTCGGCGTTGTGCTGGATACCCCAAGCGAGACCGCGCGTGGCCAGGCTGCTACGACATTACTGAATTGGGGGTTTTCTTTGCCTTTGCGAACACCGAGTTCCTAAAAAGCAGAAGCATAAGCAATTCATTGCCCGCGCACGGTACGGACCCGGTTCACCGCGTCCGCCGCTCGCCTGCTGTCAAGCGTGCGCCCTCTCGAAAAGAGTCCCATAGCATCCGCATCCCCGCCAATGGCACTACCAGGAGGAAAAACCAGGAATGGTATACTACATACAGGAGGTACTCAATGGCAACATTACCGCACCAGTCACCAGTGAGCGTGGAAGCATATCTACAGCTTGATCGCAGCAGCTTAGAGGAACGTTTTGAGTATATTGACGGCTATATCACACTGCAAGCTGGAGGGACTGCCAACCATGCAACCATAGGATTTAATGCGGCAAGAGTTCTCCATAGCTTGCTACGAGGCAGTCCTTGCCGCGTGTATAACTCAGACCTGCGGGTAAAGCTTTCCGAGCAACGCTATGTCTACCCAGATGCTTGCGTCAGTTGCGATACGCGAGACCGTGGACAGATTGATAGCATCCACTATCCTCGCCTTATCGTCGAGGTGCTTTCTCCTGGCACAGAAGCTTATGACCGGGGACGAAAGTTTGCCTATTATCGCGGATGTCCAACCATACAGGAATATGTGCTGATAGATACACAAAGGTACAGTGTCGAGGTGTTCCACCGCGAAGCGGATACACGCTGGACACTCGACACATTTGGACGCGACGATGAGGTAAAGCTGCTCAGCCTCGGGATCAGTTTCCCCATCGCAGCGCTCTACGAAGACGTCATCTTCCCAGAAGGCTACGACTCTTAATGCCAGCAGGCGAATTAGCCATTGGTCATTGCTTGCTAAACGCTGCGTCAAAGGCGATGGACGACGGCGCGAAATCGGCATGACGCGTAAAGGCCAGCGCATCCTGTGCCCCCCACTCACGATCCATACCAGAGTCCTCCCACTCAATCGACAGCGGCCCCTGATAGCCGATACGGTTGAGCGCGCGAATCAACGCCTCAAAATCGACATCGCCATGACCCGGGGAGACAAAGTCCCAACCACGACGGGCATCCCCAAAGTTGAGATGCGAGGCCAGCAGACTTCTCCGCCCATCCAGATTGCGCTTCGCATCTTTGATATGCACATGGTAAATACGCTCGGCGAACTCTTCGACAAAGGCAGCCGCATCCAGAAACTGAGCGACAAAATGGCTGGGATCAAAGTTGAGACCGAAACCCGCGCGATGATTGATGGCGTCCAACGTCTTCTGCGTGGTCACAAAATCATAGGCGATCTCGGTCGGATGCACCTCCAGGCCAAACTTCACCCCCTCTTCATCAAAAACATCGATGATCGGATTCCAGCGCCGCGCAAAATCCGCGTAGCCTTGCTCCACCACCGCAAAATCGTTGGGCGGGAAAGAATAGAGCAGATGCCAGATACCCGATCCGGTGAACCCATTGACCTGCCTGACCCCAAATTTCGCCGCGGCGCGGGCCGTATCAGCCATCTCTTGCGCAGCACGCTGGCGCACACCCTCCGGCTCACCATCGCCCCACACATAGTCAGGAACATTGCCTTTATGTCGCGCATCGATGGGATCACAGACGGCCTGACCAACCAGATGAGCACCCAGCGCATAGACGTTCAAATGATATTTCGCGAGCAGTGCGCGCTTCGCATCCAGATACCCCGGCTCAGTCAGAGCACGGCGCACCTCAAAATGATCACCCCAGGTCGCTAACTCCAGGCCATCAAAGCCCCACGCGCTGGCCTTCGCAGCAAGTTCTTCCAGAGGCAGGTCTGCCCATTGACCGGTGAAAAGCGTTACAGGTCGTGCCATTACGTCCTCCTTAAAAAACTGTTCGCGTACATCTGTGTCATAACTCTATGCGACAGCACGCTCACCAACTTCAACGAATGTATGGGTCCGAATGGGTAGGGGCGTGTCCTGGCGACCGCCCTGGAGGCCATGATACAAGGAACCAGGGCGCACGCCAGGTGACGCCCCTACCCATGCATTGGTTCCCTCAAAAATGGAAACCGTTGGTGTCAGTGGACCCAGGCTGCCGCATAGCGCTCGAAAACCACATTTCTACATGCCTTTGAGTATATCACAATCGCGCAGAGCAATACCGAGCGAGCGCAGAAAACAGTATGCCCCCACACGTATGCCTCCAAAAAGCATCACGGCGAAAGGCAATCCTGGCCGCCAAAAAGATGATTGTGTAAGTACTAGTAAGGACGCCACAAACATGGTAGAATAGTCACACCTGCTTGTACTATAGAATATGAATAGAGTATGCTGAATGCGTTACGCAATTTTTACTGATATTCACGCCAATTTAGAAGCGTTGGAGGCTGTGCTGGCGAAGATTGACGAGCTAGCGCAGCAGGAACCCATTGACCAGATCTGGTTCCTGGGGGACCTGGTCGGCTATGGTCCTAATCCCAACGAATGTATCGTCAAACTGCGCGCACGAACTGACGTTATTATCGCTGGCAATCATGACTGGGCGGCAGTGGGCAAGATCGACTTAGAAGATTTTAGCGAGGCCGCGCGCATTTCTGCGCTGTGGACGGCGGAACAGCTAACCGCAGAGCACCGCACCTTCCTCGCCAACTTGCCAGAACGCATTGCCGTTGATGAATGCTTGCTCGTTCATGGCAGCCCTTATGGACCCCTCTGGGAATATCTCACATCAGAAGTGCTGGCGGAACGTAGCTTCCAATGTTTTGCTAATCGCTTCTGCTTTGTGGGACACACTCACGTCCCGATCATTTTCCAACAACCTGATAACGTCGCTAACGCGCCCACCATCCCACTGGAGGCTGAAGATCTCGACGCGTTTGTGGCTCAGGAGTTGGCGGAGGCTCAGAATACAGCACAAGCTAACGGCACCTCAGCGGTCGCAGAGCCAGCTAGCGCAGAGGACGACGATACCACAGAACTCAGCACAGTTCGCTCACAGATGCAGACAAAGCAGGAAGCCGATCAGGCTGAAAGTCCTCATAGTGAACTTGAAGAGTTGCAGAACATTGTTGCAGACGCCGTCGATGCCATAACAGAAAGCAAGCAGGCCGACGATAGCCTCACGCCCACTCCGACTACCGAGGAACAGGCTGCGACAGCAGCCACACAAGAGACCACAGACGCTCCTTCAGAGACAACTGATGCTGAAAACAATCACGCGCAGGACGAGGAATTTCAGTGTGTCGGAGCCCATCACGCCTGAAGAGACCATTCAGAATGCGGAAGAGCAACTCAACGAGGAAATTGAGGAGCTTTTAGCCCTGCTGGGACTGAGTCAGAGTATGGTTAATGTCACCAACGAGATGGTTGTTCCCCCAGAGGGCCTATGGCAAGCACCAGCAGGCTATCGCGCCATTGTCAATCCAGGCGGCGTTGGACAGCCACGCGACGGTGACGCTCGCGCCGCGTTTATGATCTATGATACAGAAGCGGGCTTTACGTTCTATCGCATCGCGTATCCATTTGAGAAGACACAGGAGAAGATCATCAAGGCAAAATTGCCGCACTACCTGGCAACACGCCTGGCATATGGTCGGTAGAAGCAGATGAAGCTGATAATCGGATTGGGCAATCCAGGCGCGCAATATGAACGCACCCGCCATAATGTCGGGTTTCACGTGGTAGATGCAATCGCGGAGAAACAGCGCTGGAGATGGGAAAGACGCGGTCGAGCGCTGCTTGCCAGCGGTACTCTGGCGCATGAAAAGGTGGTGCTGGTGAAACCGCTGACCTTCATGAACAAAAGCGGGGAAGCCGTCGGCGAACTCGTTCACTGGTATAAAGTCACACCGGACGATATCCTGGTCGTGTATGACGATCTGGATCTGCCCATCGGCAAAGTACGCTTGCGCGCCAATGGCAGCGCAGGTGGTCATAATGGTCTGAGCAGCATCATTCAACACCTGCACACCAATCAATTTCCCCGCCTGCGTGTCGGCATTGGACGACCAGCCAATGCACATGTAGAGACTATCAGCTATGTACTGGGCACACCCACGGGTGATGAACACATCCTGCTGGCAACCGGAGAAGATAGAGCAGTCGATGCCATCTCGCAGATCGTAGAGCAAGGCATTGCAGCCGCCATGAATCTCATCAATCCTGATCCTGAAGAGCAGCAAAAAGCAGAAGAGCGGCGACGCTTACAACGCGAACGTCGCGAACAGCTGCGCGCACAGAAAGCGCGTGAAGAGCAGCAAAACGAGCAGATCAGCGCAGCCGATGCAGAGGACAACGCACTGGCTTAGCCACTTTTAACACGATCACATGTATAACCGTTACAACATCTTATCTCCAGAGTGACTACTCAGGGTCGGGTGCCACGTAGGGACAATCCCCATAGACAACTGGGTAGGGGCGTCACCTTGCGTGCGCCCCGTTGCTCACATTGTGGCCTCCAGGGCGGTCGCCAGGACACGCCCCTACCCGATTTCCCCATGTTTTCCCCTAGAAGAATAAAGATCCTGTGATCATGCTCGATTGACAAATGACCGCAAGCCTGGCAAAAAAACTTCTCATGCAAATAAGTGCGACATCCAGCGTTGACTTTGTGGGAAAGCTGCAATGACAAAATAAGCGGCAATTAAGCTGAACTGTGTGCTAAAATACGAGGGAGAAGTGTTTATTTCAAGACATGACAGGTAGGGAAATTATGTCACATCCTGTAAGTCAGCAATTGGGAAACTATCGCCTGCTCCGTACGCTGGGACAGGGGGGCAGCGCGGAAGTCTATCTGGGCGAACATATTTATCTCAAGCGTCTGGCTGCACTCAAAGTGCTTCGTAGGCAGATCACGAACGAAGATGCCGAACGATTTATGCATGAGGCACAAACATTATCGTATTTGAACCACCCAAACATCGTACGCGTGTTAGATTTCGCGATGCAGGACCATCAACCCTTTCTGGTCATGGAGTACGCCCCCCATGGCACATTGCGCGCGCGGCATCCACAAGGAACACGTGTCCCACTGGCTATGGTTAGCGCCTATGTCAGACACATTGCCACCGCATTGCAATACGCGCATCAGCGACATCTCATCCATCGCGATATCAAGCCGGAAAATATGCTGTTAAATACCCAGGACGAGATCCTGCTCGGTGATTTTGGCATTGCCGCTCTTGCGCCAGCCGCACCGCAGCTCTTGGCGGAACGAGCGCACGCAGGCACAACCTTCTATATGGCACCAGAGCAGTTCCAGGGCCAGGCACAACCAGCCAGCGATCAATATGCGCTGGGGATCGTCGTCTACGAATGGCTATGCGGTCGCAGACCATTTGTAGGAACATTGCGCGAGGTCGCGTTACAACATCTTTCCGCCGATCCGCCGCCCTTACGTGAATGGTCTCCTGATCTCCCACTGGCTATCGAGGCTATCGTGTTGCGCGCACTTGCCAAAGATCCACAACAGCGCTTTGCCTCCATAGATGAGTTTGCTGCGGCCCTTACCAGTAGCAACGACGATAACGCAGTTCCACTGCCAACACCCACTACGACCAGCCATGAGATACAAGACACGCCTTCACTCCCCATCTCCATGCCCGAGATGCACGCACCAAACACCACAGCACCTACTACTGACCCATACCACAGCAAAGAAGCCACCTCATACGATAATCAGCCCTTGCTAGCTCCCGCAGCCAGTGCCAGCCAGCCATTCTGGCAGGTCCCGGTCATCCTGACCTCGCTTGTGGGACGTGAACAGGATATCAGCAACCTGCACTCCCTGCTGACAAGCCCAACCATTCGCCTTCTGACGTTACTGGGTGCAGGCGGGATCGGGAAAACTCGCTTGAGCATTCAGCTTGCCAACGTATTGCGCGACACCTTTGTTGATGGCGTCTGCTTTGTTGAGTTAGCGGCCATCAACGATCCACAGAAGGTGCTGGCTACGATTGCCTCTAACCTGGGCTTGCAGGACAATGAGGTGTCCCATTACGAGCAAATACGGCAATTTCTGGGCCAGAAACTTTTCTTGTTGCTACTGGACAACTTTGAGCAGGTTGTATTGGCAGCACCAGTCTGCGCAGATCTGCTGGCGGCTTGTCCACACCTGAAAATACTCGTGACCAGCCGCGTCGTGCTACGCGTAGCCATTGAACATCAATTCTGGCTCACTCCGTTAGCCGTACCAGATTTAAAGCATCTGCCTGAAACAGAGGCTATCGCTCAGTATTCAGCCATTGAGCTCTTCATACAGAGAGCACGCGCACAATTACCAACCTTCCAGATAATCCAGACAAACGCAGCCACGTTGACGGAGATTTGCACACGCCTGGATGGTATGCCGCTGGCAATTGAGCTGGCGGCAGCACGTATTAAACTATTGCCGCCACAGGCACTGCTCCCGCGCCTCTCGAAGAGCCTACACATACTGACCAAGGGCATGCCGACGCAGTCAACGCGGCAGCAAACCTTGCGCAACACCATTCAATGGAGTTATGATCTCTTAGACGCCTGGGAACAACGGGTCTTTCGCCAGTGCGCAATCTTCGTTGGCGGCTTCACATTAGCAGCCGTAGAGGCACTGTTCACCGTGCTCTGTGCGCAGCACGCTACCCAGGAAACGACGGTACTGGACTGCGTCGATTCGCTGATCGATAAAAGTCTGCTCCAGCCTCCCAGGCAGCTAGACAACGACGCAGAGCCGCGCCTGAGTATGCTGGAGACGGTGCGCGAGTATGGACAAGAATGCTTGACGGCACAGGCAGAGCGCGCAGCAGCTCAGGAAGCCCATGCCGAGTACTACCTGGCATTAGCTGAGGATGCCGAACCACATCTTAACTCCGCGGAGGAAGCGCTATGGATGGAACGCCTGGAGCGTGACCTGGATAACTTGCGTGCCGCCATGGACTGGTTGCTCGCTGATGGCAGACAAACGCAGCAGATGGATAGAGCGCTACGGTTAGGGAACGCGCTCGGACGGTTCTGGGTCGCCCACGGCTATTTTCGTGAAGGATGGACATTCCTCGAACAGGCATTAACCTATCATAGCAGCGCCTCGACCAGAGTACAGGCCAGAGCACTTAGTATGGCATCAGAGCTTACCTCCTACCTGGACGATCTTGAACTCTCAGCACACCTGCTGGAACAGAGCCTGGCGCTTTTTCAGGAGCTGGGCGATAGGAAAAACATCCTGACTCAACTGCGTATGCTTGGCTGGATGGCTCATCTGCGCTTCGATTTTGCGCGCGCCCATGTGTTGTATGAAGAGTGTCTCACGCTCTACAGATCGCTGGATGATAAACAAGGCATCGACAGAGTTTTGTACAATATGGGCTATCTAGCACAAAATGAGGGCGATTACGCGAAAGCGCGCGCTCTTTTTGAAGAGACATTGGTCTATCGTAGAGAAACCGGTCATCGCAGCGCCATTGCTTCGACGCTCTATATGCTAGCCCAACTGCTCTATTTATCCTTTACACAGCCTCCTCTTGACGAGATACAGCCCTTGCTCGCTGAAGGGCTGGCCCTCGCTAACGAAACAGGCGAGATGAACATCATCGTGGGTATTAAAGGTATGATGGCCTGGGTAGCCTTTAGCCAGAGGGATCTAGCTAAAGCGCGCCTGTTAGTGGATGAGACGATCCAGTTCTGCAAAAAAACCGGGAAAACCATGGGCCTGGGCTTCTTTCTCACCCTGCTTGCCAGGATCAACACTATCGAGGGGCACTATGTCCTGGCACGCACGCAGTTTGAGGAAGGCGTGGAGGTTAGCCGCAAAAACAAAGACATTGAGGGTATCTCTTCCTGTCTGCTGGGATTGGCAAGCCTGGCAGTAGCACAAAAGCAGTACGTGCGAGCAGTACGACTATGGGGAGCCGAAGAACAACTGCGCGCAGCCAACCACATCTCTATCTATCCTATCGACCGTGTTGAATACGATCACTATATTGCAGCCGTGCGCACATTTCTTGGCGAAAAAACCTTTACAGCATTCTGGGAGGACGGACGCAACATGTCGCTGGACGAGGCATTAGCTCAGCGTGCAGATCCGACACCGCTCCCCCTGTCACAGGCACCAGCAGCCCTACCCGTAGCCAAACCCCCAGCATATCCAGCCGGTCTGTCGGCACGCGAGGTTGATGTCCTGCGACTGGTCGCACAGGGATTGAGTGACGCCGTAGTGGCTGAACGTCTCGTCATCAGCCCACGCACGGTTACGACACACCTCACATCCATCTATAACAAACTTGGCGTAAAATCACGAGCAGCCGCCACACGCTTCGCGCTGGAGCATCACTTGTGTTAGTTTTTAGCTCTCCCTGCACCAGAGTCTGCCACTCTGACTACAATCGCGTACAGAATGGCAGACTCCTCTTATCACGAGGATACCTGGACCAGGAAACAGGCTCCTGACCAAAGCTACGCAGCGTAAGGAAACACTCCTAATAGCGTTATCTTAATTGGCATCCTCTCCAGGCCAGGAACAACAACAGCGGTGGAGCGGTTTAGCAGTCCCAGCCGCCGCCCCAGCCGCCACCCCAGCCGCCGCCCCAGCCGTCGCCACCCCAGCCACCACCCCAACCCCAGTGGTGGAAGGGGTGGTGCCAGCCCCATCCTGGCCCCCAGGGTGCGGCATTGCCTCCGCTGACCTGGGTCAGTTGTTCCTCGGTCAGCTCCTGGAGAACGCTATTCTCCACAGCCACCTTCTGGAAAGAGCTATTTTCTGTCGTAGATACATTCTTCTTGCCAAAAAACATCTTCTTTTTCCTTTCTAAAGTCTATCTTACGAAGCAACCTTTTAATAATATGGTTGCTTTTTATGGAATATACCTCTCAGCATATTCCATATGTCCATTCGTGTACACAGAGACAAATGGACTATCTTTAGTATAGCGCTCTCAAAATTATATCAAGCTTTGCTTTATCAGATCGTAGCCACATATTCCTATAAATACACAATTATATCTCTATTAATTCTAATACATTAAATACATAAATAGATCCCTCGAAAGAATTATACTAATACCCGCCACTCTGTTTTCCAGGAAATTCCCTCTACTGCTGTACAAATCCCAACATTTAATATACAATGTTCAACAATGGAAAGATGGAAATGGATTGTTGCTATCGTCACGACTTTTCCACAACATGTTACCTTTAGTCAGTGCTCTAGCATTGATCGTCTTTCTACAATAACTTTTAAGAAAGGAGAAAGTACATGAGTGATCTGCTTACAGTATCAGAAGTTGCCGATCTTCTGCGTGTTGATGACACGACGGTGCGGCGTTGGGTGAAAATGGGGGCTCTTGAAGCTGTCATCCTGCCCCACGTCAACGAGCGTCAGGCATACCGCATCAAGCGCGAGACCGTAGAGAAGCTTCTGGGAGAAACCACCACCAGCGCATCTGCTCAGGTTTTATAACCTGGCAGATGTGTTTAGCCGTTGTGTATCTACAAAGCGGACATCTTCTGGGTGTCCGCTAATGCGCTACCCTGAGTCGCAGTGACTTGCTGCATGAACTATACCACCCGACGCTCCCCTGCCATAGAGAACTTACTTGCCTCATTGTGCGCGAGAACAAATTTCTCCTTATAATTTGTAGATCACAACATTGTGTACTACGCTGCTGCCCATTTACAATTGGGCTCATAAAGCAGGGATGACCTTTTCTGAGGTCAATAGGATACAGGCAACATCTATCTGGCTTCGCATAATTACTGACTCATTTCCGAGAACAACTCCCTCGGTGAGAACTGTCAGCACTCTTTATTCTTCATGAACACGTTCCTGAGGACGAGAAAGAAAGGACGGCTTTTTCACATGTCGCGCACACAATCCCCACCTCGTAGGCAGCAGCTCCCACTTTCGTTCCGCATCTCATTCATCTTGATCTTGATCGCAGTTTTCCCGCTGCTGATTACCGTAGGCATCAGTGAATACACAGCTCGCCCGGCTCTGATCAACCAGGCAGACCAGACGATGGAAACTGACGCCAGTACCCGCATCCAGTTGATTGATCTCTACCTACTGAGACGTCAACAAGATCTTGTGACGGTAGGCACAGTACCATCATTGGTACAATTTGTGGATACTCCCAATGCCCCTAATAAGGCCGATCTGGCCCTACACGCTGGCTATGCGCTAGCCGCAGGAACAACCTTCGATAAAAACTACACGAATTGGGCACTTTTTGACATGAATAGTCAGGTGCTTCTTTCGTATCCACCAGACGTCCAACCACACTCATCTGGACACTATGCGGTCCCGCCAGAAGAATTACAGGCAGTGAAAACCAATAAGACGGGGCAAGCCTTCATCTCACCCGTTTACTACAATCCATCCACCAGGAAAGCGTTTGTGGATTTATACGAACCAGTTTATTTAACTGGCAGTCCAAAGAGTCCCGTCACTGGCTTCTTACGTGCCACATTGAATCTAGACTATATATGGGATGTCGTCCATGACGATAGGGGCCTCAACAATCAAGGAAGTTCATTCATACTGAACCAGGATGGTGTGCGCGTTGCGGATAGCAACCAGGCCAATCTTTTTACGGCGGTCATGCCAATTTCCTCAAATATTCAGCGGCAGATTACCAGCGAGAACTGGTATGGTAAAAGCGGCACAGTTCCGCTACAAACGAACGATACGCTGGCAAAAGTTGTGCAAAGCTCCCACCCATCTCTCAACTTTACATTACAGCTGGATGGCGAAAACCAGGAGTACCAGACAGTGAGTGACCGGTTAACGGTGATACCCTGGACCTTCTTTGTGATCAGTCCGCAGAGTGCTGTCACACAGATAGCGGACCAGCAGCTCCAAACCACCCTCGCGGTGGGTATTCTCGTCGCGCTCCTGGCTATGGGCATCGGCTTCTGGACAGCGCGTCGGATCACACGGCCAATCCTGCGCTCGGTTGATCGGCTACGGGGGAACAGCGAAGCGCTGAACACGCTGGCGAAAGGACAACAGAGTGCCTCCGCTGAACAGCTCTGGGTGGTCGATGCAATCAAGAATGGCCTGAAATCCCTCCAGTACTACACCGATGCCACGAGCATCGCCGCCCACAAGATGGGCGCAATTGATGCTGAACTAGAACGTGGTTGGCACTTGCAGAACGCAGAGGCAGTCCAGCAGAGCCTACAACAGATCATCGGCGCGGTATCCTACATCGAGAAGGCTACCAGCTACCAGAACAATAGCGGGCAAAAGCTGAATACAGCCATCAAGGTTACAACAGAGGTGAATACGCAGTTGGTCAGTGGAGCAATTTCTGCGACGGAAGCTGCCTTGCAGCTAGAGCAGGTAGTCAACGACCTGCGCTACATCGTCGGTGACTAATAAATGTTACCTCATCTCAAGCGAGCATGCTTGAGATGAGGACGAGGAACAGATTATTTTTCTTCCGTATCTGCAAATACCTCTTTACGCTCTTTAACAACGAGCAAACCCTCATATGCCGGTTCTTCTTCATGTAGGCGCCGCTCGAACTGGAGAAGCCGGCTCATCATCTCATTGCATAGGTCTAGATTCGTGAATTTCCTGAGTGGTTAACGAAGTTATTGGAGATGTACGATGTTTCTTATAATTACAAAGCAGAACAAGCTGTTCAAGACTACGACTTAATAGCACAAAAATTTGGGTGAAAAAGATAAAATCGGTCTTATGTGGATGACCAGGGATACGAGCAAGCTCGATAGTCATAAAACTTACCTTAGTGAGAGCGCAAGCGAGATCGCTAGCTCTGGCAAAGTCGCTGGCCAGGGCACTGGCAAGAGCGAGGTCACTGGCCAGGGCACGAGCACTGGCCAGGGCAGCGACAAGGTCATTCGTGCTGGCTCGGGCAAGAGCGCGAGCCAGGTCACTGGCGCTGGTCAGGGCAAGGTCACTGGCGTGAGCGAGGGCGCGGGCGAGATCGCGAGCACTAGCGAGATCGTGGGCATTAGCGAGGTTGACGACGAGCGTGATAGCGAGATCGAATTCACCGGCGAGGGTACGAGCAAGATCACTGGCGCTGGCTAGGGCGAGATCGCGAGCACGAGCGAGGTCGGTCATTTGACCCTCTTCTTGCGTATGACGCACCTGACGAATATGGCGCAGGTCCAGATCCAATGGATACAGATGGTCGTCCTTCTTCTGGCTAGACTGCTTACCGCGTGCCGATGGATGCTTGATCCACCTGAACATGTCCTCCCCCTTTTCCCAGAAGCCAATTGGTGTCTGCCAACCTGTCGGTAGGTGGATGGCTTCAGGTTGGACTTCTCCTTTTGGGGGATGCGGTATTGCCAGATGCCAGCTTCGCGCTGAGTTAGCCAGACACAAAATGCTTCAGCATCAGAGGCACGTATGCCAAGAACCGGCTGCTGTGCCAGGCCCGTTTTAAAATGGTCATGCTCCCAGTGATCTGGCTGACACCATATGCCTTTGACTTGCTGATCGTCTACGAATAGCTGGTATTCGGCACAAGTAATCAACGCAGTATCGACATAGATCCCTCCTTTGCTCTGCACCATCTGCTTGAGCCGCCTTGTCAGGAAAGCCTCTAACGCTACACGCCGCCGTTCGGGATCAGCACTTTCCAGCCAGGATGCCAGGAGATCTTGCAGGCGTTTTGCCATCTCAGGTTGGACGCTGAGAGCCTCTCCCGCACACTCCAGGGCTAGAACCAGCGCGGGTATGGACGCGGTTGCGCGTTGTAAACAGGCGTTAATGATAGGTGTAGCCTCTGCCTGCGCACAATACAGCCGGATCACTTCGTGCCACCAGGTATCATCCACGTGCTGAATAAGTTGTCGGTCCAGATGATACTTTTGGATGTGCATCATAGTCAGGTATTCTTGAAAGGTCTGGTGAGAAAAGATATAGATCCCCTGCTCTCGTTCCAGGAGCAAACCACTGACCTGTTCAATGCTCTGGAGGAAAGTCACTGGGGAAAACGATGGACTCACCTGGCGCAGTGCTCCATGAATAATCGTCTGGGCTCTGGCAGCACGAATTTCCCTGATACCATCGAGCATCATCTGATAGGCAAGCGCCTGTAAGACTAATTGTCGCTGTTCTGGCCGCATTTCTTGCTGAATGCCAATGACCTCCCGCCTTTTGCCCAGAAAGACCTCGCAGATTTCCTTGTAGAGCACAACACGTGTTCCAGGGAGCGAACCACGATAGCGATGCACCGTCGCAATCATGGTTAGCAGCAGTGGATTGACCGCCAGTTCGATCAATCCGGGTATACTCCGCAGACGACGCAGCAGTTCTTCTGCCGTCTCACTGGCCTTCATGCGCACCCCAGGATCATCACGCACGGCCCTTTTAATCTCATTGGCCAGATACCAGTTGCGGACAAATTTGTCAATCTGTACCGGCGTAAATGACTGGACCTCCAGAATCATGACTTTCTCCAGCGGGTTGGTGTGATACCCATAGGGGCGCGAGGTAACAATAAAGCGATTGCAGTGATAGGCAGTCATCTGCTGTTGAACCCATGCCACAACCTGTTGTCGTGTCTGTCTGTCTGCAACTTCATCGAGTCCATCGAGCAATACCAGGCAGCGTCCCTTGTCCAGGTGGCGTTCAATCCATCCCGGTGGCATAACGTGTTTCCATTTGGTGGTAGAGGCCCTCACCGCATCCGCTAAAGCATAGTCCGGGTCGCGTGCAATCGCCTCCTTCTGTTCACGCAGGAAGAGCAAGATGGGAAGCGTATAGGCGAGAGGGCGTCGGCGGGAGGATTTTTGTTGCAGCAGGCAGAGTCCCAGGTGCTTGAGCAGCGTCGTTTTCCCATTGCCAGGAGCACCAAGTACGACAATATGCTGACCCTCCGTCTGTTGAGCTTGTAAATAATCCCAGATAGTGTGCGAACCTTCCAGAAGCGCGTGCGGAATATTGAGGGGATTGGCAGATGCCTGATGGGCGGGTGTTGCGTCAATACTCAGTTCGACAAAGACGTGCTCCAAATCCAGGGTGTAGGCCCCTTGTGTCCCAAGTCCTTTGACATCGAGATCACGGTGCTCATAGCGGAAATACTCGCGATAATGATGATCATAGCCAGACACGAGACGGCGAGCCAGATGATCCACCATCTGGCTACACTGATCAAGCCATGTTCCTTCAAGGCGTAGCCACACCTTCCCCCCAATGCCTATGACGGCAAGAAAGACCACGTAGAGCACAAAGAAACCGCCTGCTCTCCAGGGGTTATCAGTCAACCAGGGAAGGGGAATAATGCGCAGGAACGTGAGCACTGCCGCAAATGGAGGACAGATAGCAGCACCAAGGAGCAGGATTATAGGCCAGCGTTTGGGATCAGGAGGTGGCATGCCCATAGATATTTCCTTTGCAGAAACAATACCTCTACTACGTAAAATACATTGAAATAGTTACGCGATTACTTTACTAATAAAATTCACATTCGTCAAATAAGCTCATTCACTTTTGCACCAAAACAAGAACTACTATTTGAGCTGAGCATCGAATTTTTGGACAGCGTTTAGAAAAAGGTGGTTCTGGCTGATGTTTCTTTGCTTCTCATTTTTACAGCACATCCACCAGGAAAGCGGAGAGATAGGGTATTTTCGTAATTTTCTGGCAAACATGTTCTGTTAAAAGAAAACTCTATAACAGTAAAATTTCATGGTATTTACTTATATATAGATAAGCTTGCATTATAGTATATAATAGGGTATGGTGATGGGAACAGCATCACGCCCTTTTTCATTTATGAGAAAGGGGATACAGAAATACGCTTCTGCCGAGACGGCAAAGAAAAGGAAGGGAAACAATCGCCCAGGGTGGACAGGGAAGTATGGCACAGATCAACGTCACCCTGGCACGGGAAAGATACATTGGTGAACTATGGCCCAGGAACCACCATTCGACCAGCAGGCTGCTAGCTACTCTATTGTGCAAGCCGGACAGGGGAGTAGTGCCTCAATCAATGTGTATGCGACACCTCCACCTGTAAAACCAAAAGATCCGAATCGACAACGTTTACTAGCCAAAGTGCGGGCTTTCTGGATCACAGGGGTACTCGAGCAATCACTCCATGGAGCTGCGCTGCTTGAACTAGGACTACAGGAACAGACCGATGCGGTCATGAATCCCTGGGAATTGATGGTACAAGAGACGAGCCAGTATGCTCCCGTGCTGCCATCCGCCACGCACATCACGCAGGTCTATGAGCAGGCAGGGGAAGAATTGCTCATCCTGGGCACTCCAGGTTCCGGCAAGACAACGCTGCTCCTGCAATTGACGCGCGACTTGCTCAATCGTGCACAACAACAGGAAGAACATCCTCTCCCTGTCGTGTTCAATCTCTCCTCCTGGGCGGTCAAGCGCCAGCCACTCGATACCTGGCTGATAGAAGAACTAAATAGTAAGTATCAGGTCCCGCCAAAGCTCGGCCAGAAATGGGTTGAGGAGGATCAGATCCTGCCTCTGCTCGACGGACTGGATGAGGTGACAAGGGAGTGCCGCGCAGCATGCGTGAGGGCCATCAATACCTATCGGCAGGCGCACGGCCTGCTCCCGATGGTGGTCTGTTGCCGTAGCGCTGACTATGAGGCATTGGCAGTTTCGACACCGCTGATCCTTCAGCACGCGGTAGTCGTCCAGCCACTCACTTCTGAGCAGATCGACGCCTATATGGCAAGTGGAGGCGAGCAACTTGCGGCCATACGAGAGTTGTTGCAGAAGGACCAGGATCTGCTAGAAATGGCAAAGGTCCCACTGATGCTCAACGTGCTCACACTGGCGTATGTAGGAGAGTCACTGGATGACCTGGTCGAGGCAAGCACACCGGAACTCCGGCGGCAACGGATCTTTACGACGTACGTGGAGCGGATGCTGCACCGTCGTGGTGCGGAGACCCCATACACTCACGAGCAGACGATACATTGGCTCAGTTGGCTAGCCGGAGAGCTGAAAGCACACAGCCAGACCGTCTTTTACCTGGAACGCATGCAGCCCACCTGGCTGGCTACGAAAAAGCAGTCTCTTGCATTCGCCGTGCTTGTGCGAGGGAGCATCGGCGTACTCATCGGCCTCACTGGCTGGCTGACCTTTATGCTCTACCGCATATTTATCTCATTACCGCACGACCTGCTCACTTCTGATCTGTCTACCACATTAAGCAATGTACAGTCCTCCTCGAGTGGTGTGCTCACCGATGGACTAAGCTTCGGAGTACTCAGTGCAGTGATCTATGGTTTGCTGAGCAGAATAGAGCCTGAAATCAAACCTGCCGAGATGATTAGCTGGTCGTGGGGAAACATCTGGCAACGTCTGGGTAAGAGTTATGGAGTAGGGATTGGACTGCTCTTTGGGCTGCTCGGTGGTGTGCTCTTCAGCGAGCGCGGTCAATTGATCTTCAAACAGTTGGGTTGGCGAAGCAATATAGGAATGTTACCAGCGAGAAGTATCGCTTTCGGCGCTCTGCTCTTCATCTTTGGCGGTTTCCTCTTTCACACACTCCATGAGATCATACGTACATTGCCAGGGGACGAGCGAGGAGCACAATCTCTTGATCCATCACATCTAGCATCCCGAGGTTCTTTGCACAATCGCGTGCTGGTCGGATTGATTTCCGGCCTCGCCCTCGGACTCCTCTTTGGGGTAGTCGTCGGTCTCCTTATGTGGCTGATAGCTGGACTGGACGCACTGGTCTGGGGGAACATTTACTGGCTCAATGATGTGCTTCTCGTTGCATTCCGTTATGGACTGGTCAGTGGCGTGCTCATTGCAGTGATCGGGGGATTGGCTCTGGCAAGCACAAGTCAAGTGGAGATACATCTTGGCCCCACAAGACTGCTGACCTGGATATGGAAAAACATCTGGCAGAGTCTGAGCAAGAGCGAAGCGCTGGCACAAGTAATTGTCGTTGGCACGATCTTCGGGATCTTCTACGGGATGGCCCTGGGAAAACTGCTCGGACTCTCTTTGGGATTCAATACGGGAGTAGTGTATGGGTTGCTTAGTGTGCTGACGTTTGGGCTTCTCAGCATACTGGTCGGTGGATTGTCTAGCAAAAAGATGGAGGAACAGACTCTGGTCAGGCCCAATCAAGGTATACGACGTTCCGCACGCAATAGCGTATTGAGCGGACTACTCTTCCTGTTACCTGCCTGGCTAATCTTCGGGCTGACGCAAGGGCTGACCTGGAATACCGACAAAACCTGGATGATAAGTACTGGCTTGATTGGAGGGCTGGCACTCGCTCTGCTTAGTGTACTACTGATCGGCCTCTAGAATCTCGACCATGCCGCTTCCTATGGCCTGAATTATGACAAGGCCAAAAACGCCATCAACCTGATAAGCAATTACAATGCGGCAATCGATATGCGTCCGAATCAGCCAAATAGGATAGCGGTTGTTGTCCAGGGGGGCAATTTCGAGCTTTATGTGAATAAGCAGCATATTGCGACTTTCAATACAGGTAATACATTGCATCATGGACAAATTGGTCTGGAGGCCATGGAAAATGAAGATGATGAGACATCGACAAATGTCGTTTTTCGTCATGTCAAGGTATGGCAACCAGGTCGCTGAGAACCAGTGGTGAAGGCCTCCTTGTCCGAGTTCGTTTTCATAGGATGCTTTGAGACCTTCACCGGCAGTGTGGCACTACCAAAAACCTGAACGTTATACGCAGTTGACGCTCTACTTGAGCCTTGGACTCAGCCGTCAACTACACGGCCTCCATCTCTAGCGGAAGGAATTTTCACCGTTACCCATCCCTTTCATCCCTTGTACGGAGAGCAGTTTGAGATCCTCAATTATCGCCACAACTGGGGAGAGTATCGGGTCACGTTCTACGAGACCCCTGATCATGTACGAACGCTCCCAGCGGCCTGGACCAGTCTTGTCCCTCCCGATCCAGGTGTCGTCGTGGCTGCAGGTCGCGCAGCTTTTCAAGTGAAGGATCTCCTGGCTCTGACTCACCTCCTGCAACGAATCGACCAGGGGCAAAAGGAGGCAACCACGTGGTAAGCAAATTTTGCCGGGAGTGTCAAGGAAATAACGCCGAAGAACAAAGAGATATCGACTCATTCTTCGCAGTAGCTGGCATCATCGTTGAGAGAATTGTGCATCTTTTTTCCTTGACATATGGTCGAAAAAGAGTCATACTAGAACCATCTGGTATTCTTTTTCAGGAGTGCTGTATGTCAGACGAAAAACTTGCGCTCTTGCGCCAATCGCACACGCTTCATCCGCATCCCGATCAGGTCCGAGACCCCCTCTTTACGAGTGGATCGCCCTTCTTTGATCCACGGGATCTGGTGCAAGTCAAATATGAGCTCTTACGACGGGTATGGGTTGATGGCGATGCTGTCGCTCATGCGACCTCATTGTTTGCCCTCTCCCGTCCCACCTTTTACGCCGCACAAACTTCCTGGGAACAGGGAGGGATCGTTGGATTACTGCCTGAGCCAACCGGACCGCGTCATGCCCACAAGCTCACCGAAGAGCTCATGGGACAGCTTCAGCCGTTGGCAAAGACGCTCTCCCCACCTCAACTGGCGCAGTGGGTACAAGAAGAGCATCACCTGACGGTTCATCCTCGCAGCATTGAACGTGCCCTCGCCCGGTCGGCGAAAAAAGGGGGGCCATCGTGAAGACGCTGCACAATGAACTCGGCTATGAACCGATACGGGCATGGGCCTTGTCCCCTTCAGCCATACGCCCACCTGGGCTTGCTCACATCCTGTGTGGAGGACTGGTCACCTGGCTGGCGGTAGTGCGGCCACTCCCACCGTCATCGTCAGCGCACTTTGCGCCGACGTTTCCTGGCAACGCGACGCCGTTCGCGACGCTGGTTGCTACGATGATTGCAGAGGTGTTGGCATGACGCTGCTTCCTGGCCTGTCTCAAAAAGTGACGGCTCGGCATATCCAACGGCAAGCGATGCTCTACGTGCGACAAAGTACGTTGCACCAGGTGCTTGAAAATACGGAAAGTACCGCACGGCAATATGCCTTACGCGAACGTGCGATTGCCTTGGGTTGGCCAACTGAGCGGGTCGTGGTGATTGATCAGGATCTTGGTCAATCGGGAGCGTCCGCCGTTGATCGAGAAGGCTTTCAGCGCCTGGTTGCCGAGGTGGGACTTGGTCATGTGGGGTTGGTGATGGGCCTGGAAGTCTCCCGGTTAGCACGCAGTTCGTTGGATTGGCATCATCTGTTAGAATTGTGTTCCATGACGGGAACACTCATTCTGGATGAAGATGGGCTCTATGATCCTGCAACCTTTAATGATCGTTTACTCCTGGGCATGAAAGGCACCATGTCGGAAGCAGAGCTCCACATTCTGCGGGCTCGTCTGAGAGGAGGGATTCTCAATCAAGCGCAACGAGCCGCTCTCAAGCTCCAGTTGCCCGTCGGATTGGTGTATGTGGAGAAGGCCGTCCATCTTGATCCCGATGCTCAGGTGCAACACGCCTTTCGGGTGCTCTTTGCGACCTTCAAACGGACTGCGTCTGCCTGGGCTACAGTGAGGTACTTTCGGGATCAACACCTGCTCTTTCCCCACCGTGTTCGTACCGGCCCTCATGCCGGAACGATCCATTGGTCTGCCCTCACCCACAATGGCGTGCTGAAAATTCTGCGGAATCCGCGCTATGCTGGGGCATTCTGCTATGGACGAACGCATACCAGCAAAGGGCTGGATGGTTCCCTGCATGTGGAGACAGTGCCGCAAGAAGACTGGCCATTTCTCTTCCAGGATGTCCATGTGGGCTACATCACCTGGCAGGAGTTTGAAGCGAATCGTCAGCAATTACAGCAAAACCGTCAAGTCTTTGGGGGTGACCGGAAACATGGCCCTGCACGAGAAGGGCCAGCTCTCTTGCAAGGATTGGTCATCTGCGGAAAATGCGGCAATCGCATGACCGTCCGCTATCATCAAGCTGAGCAGGGAACACGACTCATCCCAGAATATGTGTGTCAGAAGGAACGGATCGAGCATGCGACCGAGGAAACTTGTCAGCATATTCTGGGTGCAGGACTCGATACGACCATTGCAGATCTCTTACTAGCTCAAATGACTCCCTTTACGCTTGACACCGCACACCAGGTGTACGAAGAACTGCATGCCCAAGTGGAAGCGGCACAGCGACTCCGAGACCAGCAGGTTGAACGCGCACGCTATGCAGCAGAGTTGGCACAACGTCGCTTTGTGCGCGTTGATCCTGAGAATCGCTTGGTGGCCTCCGTCCTGGAAGCTGAATGGAATGCCCGTTTGCAGGAGTACACCCAGATTCAGGAGGACGTTCAAAAGCAGCAGGAACAGGAACAACATCGCCTCACGGCGCTAGAACGTCAGGCCATTACGAACCTGGTCGAAGATTTTCCCCGTGTCTGGCACGATGAACGCACGTCCGACCGAGACCGCAAACGCATGGTGCGTTTGTTGCTCGAAAGATGTGACCTTGCGCAAAGACGAGGTGATTACGGCCCAACTGCGTTTTCCAGGAGGAGCCACTCAGACGATCACACTTCCGATCAGCCAGGGTCGTCGTTCAGCGCAGGAGGTCATCACGCTCATGGACCAATTACTTGAGGAGTACACCGATGCGGAAGTGGCTGAACAACTGAATCAACGGGGTTGGCGCACCTATGAAGGCAAATTGTTTCACGCCACACGGGTTCTCTCCTTACGACGCTACAATCACTTGAAAGATCATGGAGCCAGGCTCCGGGAACGCGGCTTCTTATCCGCCACTGAAGCTGCTCAAGCCTATGGAGTGTCTCCAGAGACGATCAGGAATTGGGGGCGAGCTGGGTGCATTCCCATGTACCATGCTGATGGCCGTGGGATTATGTTGTTCCCACCACCTGGCGAACACCCTCATCACAAGTATGAACATCAAATTCAATAGACACGCTAACCATGCGGAAGGAGTGCAGTATGCAAT
>CAVTLG010000013.1:0-8554 GCA_963735495.1 uncultured Chloroflexia bacterium | reverse complement strand
GCACATTGGCCCAATCCCCGAAGAGTTGCTCATTGGCCTCATTCTTGATCCTGATCACGAGAGGATGTTGTGGGTTGATCTCCAGGATCGGTTTGTCGTTTGGTACAGTCTGCCCGGCTGACTGGAGCAGGCGCTTCAGGCTAGGATCGATGCCGTATTCATCGACGACCAGGCAGGCAGGCGAGGTGGTCAGGCGATTGGTCGTACGCACCTCTTTGACTTTCTCCCCCAGCGCGTCTTTGAGGCGACCCAGCAGATCTTTGGCCTCATCGGCGCTCTTCTGCTGTTCTTCCTTCTCCTGCTCATCCTCCAGATTGCTCAGGTCAATCTCACCTTTCGAGACCGACTGCAACTGTTTGCCGTCGAACTCGTGCAGTTCAGGACTGATCAGATGGTCCACTGGATCAGAGAGGAGTAGGACCTCGATGCCCTTCTTCTTGAAGATCTCCAGCAGAGGGCTATCATTGGCGGCGGCGTAGCTATCGGCAATGATGTAGTAGATCTTGTCCTGACCCTCTTTCATGCGCGCCACGTAGTCTTCCAACGACACATCCTGCGTCTCGCTGCCGGACGTCGTAGTGGCAAAGCGCAGCAACTTTGTCAGCGTCTCGCGATTGGCATGATCCTCCATCAACCCTTCTTTGAGTACGCGCCCAAACTCCTTCCAGAGGGTTGCATACTTCTCTTTATTGTTGCTGGCCAGATCGGAGAACAGGCTCAGGATCTTCTTGACCGAGTTCGTGCGAATACTATCGATCATTCTATTCTGCTGCAACAACTCGCGTGAGACGTTGAGTGGCAGATCATTGGAATCGATGACACCACGGATGAAGCGTAAATATCTGGGAATGAGCTTCTCAGCATCGTCCATGATGAAGACGCGGCGCACATAGAGCTTGACGCCATGATGATAATCGCGCGACCACAGATCAAAAGGCGCTTGCGAGGGTACATAGAGCAGCAGGGTATACTCCAGCGTTCCCTCCATGCGGCTGTGAATATAGGCCAGCGGATCGCTAAAATCGTGCGCAATATCCTTGTAAAACTGGTTATATTCCTCTTCGCTGATCTCATTCTTGGAGCGTGTCCACAATGCCGAGGCTTTATTGACGACCTCCTCTTCATCCTTATCTTTCTCTTCGACCTTCATCACAATGGGCAGGATGATGTGATCAGAGTATTTGCGAATGATCGAGCGCAATTGATAACCGCTGAGCAAGTCATCTTCATCTTCGCGCAAGTGCAGGATGACCTCCGTACCACGCTGCGCTTTTTCCTCAGTTTCGAGCGTATATTCGCCCTGTCCAGTGGACTCCCAGCGTACACCATCGATAGGCTCCAGCCCGGCGCGGCGCGTGATCACGGTCACTTTGTCGGCGACCACAAAGGACGAGTAGAAACCAACGCCAAATTGACCAATGATATTGGCATCCTTCTGCTGGTCTCCGGTGAGGGACTGGAAAAATTCGCGCGTGCCCGACTTCGCAATCGTGCCCAGATTTTCTATCACGTCGGCGCGTGACATACCGATACCATTATCGGCCACGGTTATCGTGCGTGCATCTTTATCATAAGAGACGCGGATTTTAAAATCGGTATCATGCTCATAAAGAGCGGCATTGGAAAGTGCATCGAAACGCAAATGATCAATAGCGTCTGATGCGTTTGAGATCAGTTCACGTAGAAAAATTTCTTTGTTACTATACAGCGAGTGGATCATCAGATCCAGGAGCTGCGTTACTTCAGCTTGAAAACCTAACGTTTCCTTCTGGGTATCCGTTGTCATATTTCTATCTCCCGGGCAACAATGCAATTGCATGACATAAAAATTGTCAGCACTGCTTGCAGTACATCACAGGGTAATGTACCAAATTCTTGCTCTTTTTTCAACACATGCTGTGCTGTAAAACACCTCCCATAGGATGACTCCGTGCAAAAAATGTGCTATCTTGCCCCAGCTTTCTCTCGTTCTACAACGATGAATGTTTCTCTAGCAGAACACTCTCGCGAAATAGCAGCAGAGATCTGCCTGATCAGATGATATATACGCTTGATACGGCCTATTTTTGGCTATGAGTACAATCAATCTTCTCAGAGTGAGTAGTGTAACGGACACCAGCAAGTTGCTTTCTGCTACTTCTTTTATTGTACAAAACTTCTCTCTAGCCACCATAGATACGTTCTTTCACTTTCCGCTTGTATCTGCTAAAATAGAGAAAATAGGATGTGTCTACAAAAATCCTCTCAGGAGCATAGCTCTTCCGAGAGGTGCTAAGAAATAGCCTATCAGACTCTGATTGCGAAAAATTCTTACTACCTGCCTCAGGTCTCCACTACCTTTCATTACCCCAATTTACCTAGACACTTTACTTACATCGTTACAATGTTGTACAATGCAGATACAATGTTTTTGTGTGTATACCTGTCACGCGATGACTACATGTTTTGCATGTGAATCACCGCCAAGCTGAAGACTTCGTGGTTTTCTCGCCGAAAGCATATAAAATGTCGCGTTGACAGGGGTGTATAGAAACATTGAGACAGGATCTTCTACCAACGGAAGGAGTAAAGAGAGATGAGCGAGCTTTTGACCGTTTCTGAAGTGGCCCGGATTCTACGTGTAGATGATACAACTGTACGGCGTTGGGTGAAACAGGGTGCATTGGAGGCAGTTATCTTACCACATGTCAACGAACGACAAGCCTATCGCATCAAACGCGAAATTCTGGACAAAGTCCTGGGCGATGCATTGCAGTTACCAGAAAGCTAGTGTTATTGCCTAACAGATCCCAAAAAGCCACTGGCAATGCTCTCAGGCTTTCTGCTATCACCTGCGCGAACTCAGTCGTCTTGTCAGTGGCTTTGGAACATGGCTATTGCCAACTATTTTTTTCGCCTTTGCCTGGTTTTCTCCCCTTGTGATCCGCTGATGAATACTATAATTGCAAAACTGTTGACAGGCACTTAAATTGAAGGTATCATCAACTATGAACACAAAATAAATATGTCGCCCCCTCACAATTTCCTAGTAGGGGACTTCACAACCTTCTATGCCAGGAATAAACTTTGAGCATACGTATTTCGGCATCAGCTTGCGATTTTTCTACTTTCATCGATCTCCTTCGCTGGAGGGCTCTCCAACAACCGGAAGAGCACATCTATTCCTTTCTAGCTGACGGAGATGAAACAACTGACTTTTTCACTTACGCGGAGCTAGATCGTCACGCACGCATTATTGCTGCGTCGTTGCAGGAGCATTGCGCCAGCGGAGAACGCGCACTCTTGATCTATCCTTCAGGGCTAGAATTTATTGCAGCTTTCTTTGGCTGCATATATAGTGGAATTATTGCGGTTCCCGTTTATCCACCTTCTGCCGTGCGCTCTGACCGCACGCTCGCCAAGTTCCGCGCCATCGCCAACGACGCTCAGCCACAGGTAATGCTGACCGCTAGTTCGCTCACTTCCAGAGTGGATGGTCTGCTGGCGCAATCGCCCGAGCTACAAGGCGTACGCGTGCTGGTCACTGACCAACTGCTGGAAACGGCTGCGGACCACTGGCAAGCCCCTGATGTCAGCAGTGGTACACTGGCTTTTCTGCAGTACACATCGGGTTCCACCGGCATTCCCAAAGGGGTCATGGTCACGCATGGCAACCTCTTGCACAACTCATCGCTGGTCGAGCGCTACTGTCAGCATCCAGCACAGGCGCACGGTGTTACCTGGCTGCCGCTCTACCATGACCTGGGCTTGATCGGGGGGGTGCTGCAACCGCTGTATGCTGGGTACGAGTCGACGATCATGACCCCGACGGCGTTCTTACAACGTCCGCTGCGCTGGTTGCGGGCCGTCTCGCGCACACGTGCGACGATCAGTGGTGGACCAAATTTTGCCTATGACCTCTGTGCGCGTAAGATTACGCCGGAGCAGAAGGCCACGCTGGATTTGAGCAGTTGGGAGATCGTGGCCAATGGCGCTGAGCCAGTACGTCTGAGTACGCTTGAGCATTTTGCGGAAGCTTTTGCCACGACCGGTTTCCGACGCGCCTACTCGTATCCTTGCTACGGTCTTGCGGAAGCCACACTGGTTGTTTCTGCCGGCAACAAAGGCGTCTTTCCTACGGTTGGCACATTCCAGGGGAAAGCGCTTGAACACAACCGCATCGTCGCTGTATCCAGCGCAGAGAAGGACGCGCGTACGCTGGTCAGCATAGGCCATAGCCATCCAGATCAGCAGGTGATCATCGTCGATCCAGATACGCGTATGCCATGCCCGAATAACCAGGTGGGTGAAATCTGGGTTGCCGGTCCAAGTGTGGCGCAGGGTTACTGGCACAAACCTGAGGAGACGGCCTATACGTTTCAGGCCCATCTCTCACATAATAATGCAGGCCCTTTTCTGCGTACCGGCGACCTGGGCTTTGCGCACAACGGCGAGTTTTTCATTACTGGTCGTCTCAAAGATTTGATTATTATTAGAGGCAGTAATCATTATCCACAGGACATCGAACAGACCGTAGAGCACAGCCACGTGGCCTTGCGTCCCGCTGCCAGTGCGGCCTTCTCCGTTGAGGCTGTTGGAGAAGAGCGGCTTGTCGTGGTGCAAGAGGTTGAGCGCCAGTACTTAACAAAAAATCTGGACGCGGCAGTTACCGCGATACGCCAGGCCATCGCGGAGCAGCACGACCTGCAGATCTACGCTATCGTCTTGATCAAGACCAGCAGCATACCGAAGACATCCAGCGGCAAGATACAGCATCGCGGGGCCCGTGAAGCCTACCTGGATGGTACGTTGGATGTCATCCACGAGTGGAAGCTGGATCTTCAGGAAACCAGCGATGCCATGCCTACGACAGAACCGTTAGAGGAGCGTCCAGACATTCCGGGTAAGAGCGCGGCAGAGATACAAACCTGGCTCATTGCGCAGGTCTCGGAGGCGTTGAAGGTGCCAGCTCATGCCGTTGATATCCACGTTCCATTTGCGCACTATGGCATGGATTCGGTGCAGGGTGTGACCTTAGCGGCGGACCTGGAAGATTGGCTTGGACAGGAACTCCCGGCCACGCTGGTCTATGATTATCCAACTATCGAAGCACTCGCTCGTCACCTGGCGCATGCACCTGCGACTCCAGAGACGCCAGCGCCGGCGGACGTCGAGCCGCTAACTGATACTGATGCAATAGCTATTGTTGGCATTGGCTGTCGTTTTCCGGGAGCCGATGGTCCCGAGGCATACTGGCAACTTTTGCGCAACGGTGTTGACGGTATCTCCGAAGTGCCGCCCCAGCGCTGGAATGCACGCGCATTCTATGATCCCCGCCAGGCTACGCCCGGCAAAATGAATACGCGTTGGGGTGGTTTTCTCTCAGAGGTAGATCAATTTGAGCCATCCTTCTTCGGCATCTCGCCGCGTGAGGCGGCGCGCATGGACCCACAGCAGCGCCTCTTGCTGGAAGTCGCCTGGGAAACGTTGGAGCAAGCCGGGCAAGCGCCAGACCAACTGACGCAAAGTCAGACCGGCGTCTTCATCGGTATCAGTAGCGATGATTACGCCCGTATACAGTTCCGGGACACGAATACGCTGGATGCATACACCGGTACAGGAAATGCCCATAGTATTGCGGCCAATCGTGTATCGTATTTTCTTGACCTGCGTGGACCCAGCGTGGCTATTGATACGGCGTGTTCATCCTCGCTGGTCGCTGTACACCAGGCTTGCCAGAGCTTGCGCAATGGTGAATGCAGTCGTGCACTGGCCGGTGGCGTCAATCTGATCCTGACGCCCGAGTTGACGATAGCTCTTTCGCAGGCGCGTATGATGTCCTCTGACGGATATTGCAGGACCTTCGACGAGTCAGCGGACGGCTATGTGCGCTCTGAGGGTTGTGGATTAGTGCTGCTCAAGCCGCTGGCCGATGCGCGCAGAGATGGTGATACCATTTATGCGCTGATCCGTGGCTCAGCCGTCAACCAGGATGGACGCAGTAATGGACTCACCGCCCCCAATGGACCATCGCAAGAGGCCGTCATCCGCCAGGCTCTCCAGCGCGCGCGCGTGACGCCTGAGCAGATCAGCTATGTTGAAACACACGGGTCCAGCACGCCGCTGGGTGATCCTATTGAGGTTGATGCGCTCAAAGCCGTGCTGATGGCGCAACGCACGACTGATGAACCATGCTACCTGGGTTCGGTCAAGACCAATATCGGCCATTTAGAGTCAGCGGCGGGTATCGCGGGTCTCATCAAAACTGTGCTCTGTCTCTCTAAAGGCGAGATCGCACCACATTTGCACCTGAAGAAGCTCAATCAGCATATCTCGTTTGCCAATACAACCTTCGCCATCCCGACTGCAGTGCAGTCCTGGCCTGTCAACAAGCCGCGTTTTGCGGGCGTCAGCGCCTTTGGCTTTGGTGGCACCAACGCGCACGTCATTCTGGAAGGGGCATCGCCGGTCAGTGCACAAACAAATGCGCTGGAGCGTCCATTGCACCTGTTAGCACTCTCGGCCCATAGCGAGTCGGCCTTGCAGACGTTAGCGCAGCGTTACGTGACATTGCTGGAGACTCATCCAACGCCCGCTATGGCGGACGTCTGTTTTACCGCCAATACGGGGCGCTCCCATTTTGCGCAGCGCCTGGCGCTGACCGCGAACTCAGCAGAGCAATTGCGCGAGCGCCTACAACTATTCAGCACTGGACAGGCATCCACTGACATACACAGCAGACACGTTCGTCCTGGCGCGCAGCATAAGCTGGCTTTTCTCTTCACCGGTCAAGGTGCGCAGTACTTCGGCATGGCGCGCCAATTGTATGCTACACAGCCAACGTTTCGCCAGGCCCTGGAGCGTTGTGACGAGATCCTGCGCGCCTACCTGGAACAGCCGTTGCTCTCTGTGCTCTATCCGGCAGAGGGTGCCGCTTCTCCACTTCACGAAACAGCATACACGCAGCCTGCACTCTTTGCGCTCGAATATGCTCTAGCTGAGATGTGGCGTGCGTGGGGCATTGAGCCAGGTGCTGTCATGGGACATAGCGTCGGCGAATACGTCGCGGCCTGTGTCGCGGGACTCTTCAGTCTGGAGGATGGTCTGAAGCTGATTGCCGCTCGTGGTCGTCTGATGCAAGCCTTGTCGCAGCCCGGAGAGATGGTCGTTGTTTTTGCCGAGCCGCAGCGTTTTGCGCATCTACTGGCTCCATTTCAGGCGCAGGTTTCTATTGCCGCCTTGAATGGGCCCAACAATACGGTACTCTCAGGAGACAGCGCGGCCTTGCAACGTCTGCTGCCGCTGCTAAAGGCTGAGGGCCTGGTGACGCATGCGATGACTGTTTCGCATGCCTTCCACTCACCCTTGATGGAGCCCATGCTGGAAGCTTTTCGAGCAGGTTGCCCGTCAAGTCGTATTTCAGCCGTTGCGCATCTCGCTGGTCACGAATCTGAGCGGCCAGCTCCTGGAGGCAGGTGCGACATTGGATGCTAGCTACTGGTGTCGCCAGACGCGGGAGGCTGTCCAGTTTGCGGCGGGCATGCAGTCGCTTGCTGAAAAAGGTTATAATGTATTTGTGGAGCTAGGGCCAGATTCTACTCTCTCAAATATGGGGAAGCGTTGCCTGCCGGTTGATAGCGTGACATGGCTACCATCCCTGCGCAAGGGTCAGGATGAGTGGAACAGCCTTTTGTATTGTGCGGCGGCGCTCTATACGCGTGGGATTGACCTGGACTGGTCAGGCTTTGACGGTGATTACGCGCGACAGCGTAGAGCATTGCCGACCTATCCTTTCGAACGAGAATATTGCTGGTTTGATACCACAGAGGCTGATCGGAGTACCAGCCAGGCACCACGCTCCTGGATAGCGAGCAGCGAGCAGAGACATCCTCTGTTAGAGTCGCATATATCTTTAGTGCATCCAACGGGCGTGCATGTCTGGGAAATAGCACTGGACAAGCAACGCCTTCCCTATCTCAGCGATCATCGTATTCAAGGGGCGATGGCGCTCCCTGTCTCAGTCTACGTTGAGATGGCCCAGGCTGCTACAGTGGAAGCCTTTGGACCGGGGAATCATATACTGACAGATATCGAACTCAAAAAACTCCTCCTCTTGCCAGAGAAGGGTTCCCAGAAGGTTCAAATTGTCCTTTCTTCCGACGTGAGTGACGCGGTTACATTTAATGTGTACAGTCATTCTGCCGGTGTGCCGGACCAACCACACAATTTGTGGACATTGCATGCAACCGGGAAGATCCGTCATATATAAGGAATTTGTGACTATATTCTGGAGGATATCGTGGACCTTTTACAATACCCAACACCAGGGAGTGGCAAGGGGATCGATTTCGGTCTTATTTTCTTTTCCAGCAGCGAGACTCCTTTTAGTGGAGATAAGTATTGCCTGGTCATCGAAAGCACGAAGTTCGCTGACCAGCATGGTTTTTCATCTGTCTGGATTCCCGAACGCCACTTCACGAAAGATGGTTGGCTCTATCCTAACCCGGCAGTGCTGCAGGCGGCTCTCGCTCGTGAGACGAGTCATATTCAACTGCGCGCAGGCAGTGTCGTCATA
>CAVTLG010000012.1:0-19965 GCA_963735495.1 uncultured Chloroflexia bacterium | reverse complement strand
TTCATGTATTGCTTCTCTCAGATTGAGCGGGGCAAGCGAAAGCTGGATAGTGTTACCCAGGTGATGCGCCTGGCTGATATTCTGGACATCCCCCAGGAGAAGTTAGAAGAGATCGGGCGCGGTATACCGAAGAGGAAAATAGATGTTCAGGAACCGCAGCAAGCTGACAGTGCTATCCTCCAGATGCTTCTTGCTCCTGGCCGTGATATGGTGCAGCTATCTTATATGTTATGGATTGCAGATCAGGCTCCCATTCTCGAAGAAAAACTGCAAGAACTCACTATAACCCTGGATCAGGCGCTTATCTCCTATCACGGTGAATTTCTCAAGCCTGCCCAGCAGTTGCTTGCCTATACACATCAGATGAGAGGGCGTATTGCCTTTGATAGCCTGGACTTTGCGACTGCCTCTGGGCATTTCTCAGAGATGGTTAGCCTGGGGCAGGAATTGAACGATCCCGATATTATCACGATGGGAATGGTCTATCAGGGAAGTTTGCTGAGAAAGCGCGGGCGTTTTGAGACTTCGCAGCGCTGCTTTCAGGCCGCGAAACCATTTGCTGATGCGGCGGCAGAAGCTACTCGCGGAATATATCATGTTAACCTATCCACAGTGTACGCAGATAGCGGGCAGGAGAAGCCATTTCGTCAAGCCATTGACGCAGCTCTTGAGATTGCTAAGGATATGAAGGACAGCATTACAGGGTTAGCCAATGACTACAGCCTTGATGATGTCCTTTGGGCACAGGCAGGGGGCTTCTCTGAGTTATGGAAGCCGAAGGAAGCCCTGGAAATGTACAATGAGACGGATAAACTACGCCCATTTAGGCCGCTCAGGGAATTGGGGGCATACACGATAGATAAAGGTGAAGCATACCTGCGTCTTGGTGATTTAGACCAGGGTATCACCTTTTCTTTGAAGGGTATTCAACTTGCTTCTGAATATCGGTCCAAGCGTCATCTCGGATGGGTGGAGAAAACCTATAACCGTTTGCGGGTACTCCCAATAGGGAAAGATAAGCGATTGGACATTTTACAGGATGCACTTATAGAGGCGAAGAGAAAACAAGAGATGTGAAGCTGAGCGCCACGGCTATTGTCCTGGAAAGCCAAGGGTATCTTGACTGGATTGCTGACGAAACAGAAAAATGACAGGTTCTATTGGATGGTAGCATGGTCAGTATTATAATAGGTATGAAGCAAAAGAGCCTGAGAAATATACCTCAGTCTCTTATCTTGTCTATTGTCAACCACCTCATAGCAACATTGCTAGAGCATTTAATATTACGCCACAAGGTATATCACATTTATAGCTTGTATTAGAGAGGCGTATATCGCCCTTCCCCATAGCAGCGTTGACACCGCGCGTGCTCCGCTCTCGCTTTGCACGCCCCCCAGCTCCATCCTTGTATCACGTACCACACCATCTAGCACCTGTTAGCTAGCTTTGTCTCTCTTCCGCCCGCTCTTCCAAGACGATCATGCCAGAGTGACACCACCCAGCATGAAAACCATCGTTTTCAGAAGAGTTACGTCCAGGCGTTATAGGCTTGCCTAGTGTTCCCCTTATTACTGCTTAACCTGTTCTGAACCCTAATCTTTGCTATATCTGATAGGCTTGCTTTAGGTCTCTTTTTTGAGAGAAAATATAACTGATATTCTTGAAAAAGAGCATATATTGGCTCTAGTGAAATGTACAAAAAGAGAACATAGCAAGTGAGGGAACACTACATGGAACTTCTTGACCGCGAACTATCCGTTGAACGGATACGCGATTATTTGCTCGAGATTGCTCGTCGATCACAGCCTTTGCCTGGTCATCGCCAAGTTCCTTTTAACTTCGTTGAGAAGATCCTCTGCTATGGGCTTTTCTATCTATGTGATCCTCACAAGTATGGCGGAGCCAACATTCAGAGCGTTCCTGAGAGTGTCAAGCAACTGGCCACTTTTTTCCAGCGAACTCCCGGATCGATCACCAATAAGATGCTCAATTTAGAGGGAGCACGACCTCATAGCGCAAAAGAGGAACCAGAAACTCTTCGCAACCTTTGCCGCTGACCCTGACCTGTATCGTAGTCTCTATCGAGAGATTCTCATACAAGCACGAACTCTGTTGATTGGTGAGGAAACACTACCCGATTTCTTGCATCTCCTTTCAGCAGAAATGTATCCAGGAGATGTCCTTATAGGACAAGATGATTTGCCTGCCAGTACAGCGCTTCTCCTCACAGATGAAGATGAGACAATGAAAGAGTTGCAGCAGACATTCTTGTTAAGTGATCGGCAAACCGAGAAATTAGTCGAACGCAAAATTCGTCTAGCTCAGCACCGATTTGCTCTTGGGGTAATCCACAATTGTGGAGGAGCATGCGTCTTTTGTGGCTTCGCGCCACACACGCTACAAGAGCAAAGCCATTTGCTACGCGCTTCGCATATCAAGCCATGGGCTGTTTCTACCGACCGCGAACGGGTCGATGTAAAAAATGGCTTGGCGGGCTGTCCCATGCATGATGCCGCATTTGATCGGGGGTATCTCATGGTAAATGGGGGATACCGTATCCATCGTGCCACCAAACTAGAGCAAAGTATCGTGCACGATCCCAAGGTCACAACTTACTTTGGCGAGATACTGAGCCCGATCCTGCTTTTACCTCAGGGTGCCGAACATCCTGGTCATTCCTACCTGGCCTATCACCGGGAAAAGATTTTTAAGGGGTGACGCCGTCCAGGCAAGCGCTTTGGGACTTTTCGTTTCTATCGCAGATGAATCCATCACAGCGTATATTTACTGTAGCTTTCTAAGATGTTCTAAGCTTTCTACAAGCACGTATTGAGCAACTTCTTGATGGTTTTAACAATTGCATAGTATTGGATAGATTACGCTGATTTACCGGCGAGATTGTCGAGGGAAGAATATCGATGGAAATACCATCATCCCAACCACTCAACCTCTGTTATTGCTATGCATACGAAGACCGCAAATATGCCCAAAAGCTGGATAACCATCTAACAGCCTTGAAACTGTCTGGAGTTATTCAGGCATGTTATGGCTGTGCATTCTATCTAGATGGCCCCTGGGAGTTGGAAGTCGCCGATCAGAGGCAGAGATTCATCTCATGCACGAAGAAAAGCGAGCAGCAGAGCTGAAAGCCTCGTTGAGAGCTTCTCCTCTTTTTCAGCCGATGTGCCTGCTTATGCAGGAGAAACAGCAATGGAGCGGGACCCCCAAACAGTTCAAGGAAATCATCTGTTCGCGCTTTCCTGATGAGTTTGCAACATGGTATCGCGCGCCGCATAAATATATTGACGAGTTGAAGAAGATTGCTCTAGAGCTTCGGGTAGAAGGGATAGAAGTTGGTGTCCCTCCTGAGACCACTCTGATTACCCTTACCAGAGTTGTGACGGAGATGCAACCACATCCTGAGTAAAAAATCACCTTTTTCGTGCTTTCAAATAGAGGATAAAGCATGCCATGCTGTGGTATAGTAATGCTAATCTTTTCTGGATACGCCAGACATATCCGCTCCGATCTGGTAAAGGAGCCATTGATCAGGCCAGAGCAGGAGACTGAAAATACTCAGCGTTGGGGAGCTTTTTGTGCGGCATCTGTCGAATACCTTTGTTGTCTCTATCACCAGTCTTGCCCGGAGTGGGTCCACAACCCCTCGTATATGCTCGATACTCCCTGGTGGTATACCCAACGCGCGGACGATCCAATGATCCGAGAAAATCTTCGGAGAATGACACCACCGCCTTTTGCACGCCGCAACATCTTTTGCAGTAACCGGCTCTATCAAAATAAATACGAGATGTACGATTGGATTCAGGAAGCCATTGTCAAGGGCATCACAGACGTGCATGAAATCCAGCGGTATGCTCGCCAGAAAGAAATCAGCTTGTACGGAGCCTGAGTCCATACAAGAAACTGCTGTGGGATGATAACCCGCTCATCAGGAGAGGTACCACATGATGACACTTCCTAATGGAAAACCCATCGACCTGGACATGCTTGAAACTGCGATGGAAGACGCAGACCTGGCACACAGGTATTTTTTGAATCTAGTCACTGGCGAAGTGATCTTCTTTTCTGACTACCTTGGCCTGTCCGACGAGGATAAATGCTTGCTGGAAGAAATCGATGGGAGCAATGACTATGCTGCCGTTGAGCGCATCCCCGCCCACGAGGCCTACCAATGGATGGTCGATTTTGTGGATGAACTGGTCGCTCCAGCGGATGAAAACGCCGCCGAGAAATTATCCATTGCGCTCAACGGCAAGGGGGCGTTCCGACGTTTTAAGGATATCCTTCATCTCGTCAATGAGCAATGGCTGCAAGCCTGGTATCAGTGGAGAGACAAGCAGCTCAAAGCTGCGGTCGAAGAGTGGATACAGAGCGTGCTCTAGCTTGTTTTTGCTTCCTCTGCCTGGCCCGACTTGCGAGCAACTCCGGATCAGTGAATAAGGAATGCCACTACTATACTGGACCTTTTTCTCTGTGCCACTTATCTTGGCACGGTGTTACCCTCTTTACCTGAATCGGTGGCCTGTGTCCTATTTCTGAACTAGCACTTTTTCTATCTTTTCTTCTTGAAAGAACATTTTCTAAGGGAATACGGAAGACCAGCTACGGCAATGTATATGGTGTCGGAGCTGTTGATGTGGCGGTCAGCAGGTCCAACTCACACCATCCTGTTCAAGAATACTGAGATCTTTGATCTCGCTACCACGTGCCAAATCTGAACAGTATCGGGATATCAATTCGCATAAGGATATGAGAAGACTGTGGTACAATAGTCACACTACCTGCTGCAAATATTTGAGGAGAAGCGACCTGAGCGAGGATCGTGAAAGAAATTCTCGCGTCAGGTATGAGTGGGCTGTGGGATGTCTGTAAATGCGAGCAAGCGAAGATAGAGGAGCTTTCATGTTCACACATTCGGATACACACCTGGAGGCAGAGCGTGTACAGATTGAACTACTGAGCAAAGCCACAACAGAAAGGCGTTTAGCGTTAGGACTGTCTTTATCTCAGGAAGCGATGGAGATTGCTCGTCAGGCTATTGTTCAGGCAAATCCCCTTGTTAGTGAGGAAGATCAAAAGCTTCTGTTTGTTGAGGTGACGTATGGAAAAGTTCTGGCGGATCGGGTCAGGGTGTACCTTGCTGGGAGACAACGATGAGCCAACCAATGGTTCTGGCAGCCATGATCCCGGTCATAGAGACGTTCGATCATCTAGGAATTGATTACTATATTGGTGGGGTCGTTGCCAGCTTAGCTCATGGAGTGTATCGTACAACAGCCGATGTTGACATTATTGCTGAGATACGATTAGAACAGGTGCGAGCTTTTGTACAGAGCCTGGAGGATACCTATTATGTGGATGCAGATATGGTTAAGGATGCCATCAAGCATCGCTCGGAGTAAGTCCATGCTTCCAGCAGCCTCCACCGAAAAGTGGCTGACCTTCGATACGCCATTGCACCAGGAAACTCTCGCTCAATCTGCCTTTAGTGCAGTCGTCCATACGCCCGCAGCGTGACCAGAGCCTCAATCGTGACAATCCCCCGCCATTCGAGGGTCGCGGCAGGACTCCAGGCAAGCCAGTTGAACTGCCAGCCACTGTCTTCCTGCTGGGAAGACGCCAGCGCATCCAGATGCGCTTCGATCACCTCATCGGAGAAAAGACGACGCGCGAGGCACTGCGGACCAGGAGCGAAGTTGAGCGGGGTGTGCGTGTCTTGCTGTGTGGTAGGTGTGAGCACAACCAGCCGCTGTTCCAGGATTTTCGGTCCAATGCGAGCAAAGACCTTCTCTGCCAGCTTGCGATCCGAGACCCAATCGAGGAACGGCAGGACAGCACGCATCTCGTAGGGATTCGTTTGGCCCATAGAGTCGAGTTGCTGCCAGCAGTACTCGGTCACGGCAGTCAGCCAGGGATGCTCAACGCGATGCTTATGCAGCAGAGCGGCAATGGCTGCGGTGGGATTGAGGGAGGCTGGTGGCTGATCTCCGGTCTCCCACCAGGGTGCATGCGGATAGTCACACACCGAAGGTAGCGCAAACGGCACGCCCCCTTCTGCCGTCGTAATGGAGAGCAGATAGTCGCAAGCCCGCATAACCATGGAATCCCCAAATGCCTCGGCCTCGTCCAGAATACACAGCGCTGTCCAGGTCGGCATAGGCTGGCTCACTGGTGCGCGTACATCTGGCTCCAGGCCGTTGCCAAAACCGCCGTCGGGATTTTGATACGGGTGCAGCGCCTCCAGCACAGCTTGCCGCTCACCATCCAGAAAGAGGGAAGCAAAACGGTGCCGTTCCAGCAGCCGCATCGCTACGCTCACGGAGAAGCCATCCGCATGATATTGCTGCTAACAAGTCGGAAAACACCGATTGGCCTGGACCACAACAGTGACCATTTCCAGGCGTACCCCGATTGCCCGCACAGCACCGACTAGGAAGACCAGCAGCCGCAAGGTTGACCTTGCGGGGATAAGCAGGTAAATTGGATTGCCCTTCTTATCACTCACGGGTTGGCAGCGGCGTGACGCTTTCTCTCCAGGGTGTGACGGAAAAAGCGTTGGCTGCATGCCTGCGAGAAAAAGCGTCACGGTCCCCCACGGCGGCAAGAACCGTTCCCTTGCTTTCGGGAAGAACGTTTCCCAGTTCCCAGTGGCTGATAGCATTGCGATGCATACCGATCCCTGTTGCGACCTGTTGTTGAGTCAGCCCCTGACGCTTGCGAAAGGCTCGAAACCAATTCCCCAAAGCTTTCAAGATGAGAGAAATCACTCACGTCTCGTTGTCGCTCCTTTTCGTTGCGGTTTCCTCTCCCATCTGCACCTCCATGCACAACCCTCTTATGCATCCCCTATTGTATATTTTATAGCAAATCGGCGATCAAATCCTGGCGATGGTCTTTTGCATCGCACCACCAATCATGGAGAAAACTGCCGAGAGCAAACCAGGGATCTTCCCCCTGAGAGATTTGCGTTGCTGCTCCAGCAATGGAATGTATTGGATAAGGAAGGGGAGATGTCATCGATTTCACTCTTCTGTATCATTTCCTTTCATCCTCACCTGCTAACAATCCTGTTGAGGCTCCCAACCTTTTTCTAGATCACCAGAAGGCGAGGGTCTCAGTTGATGGCCTTCAGGAGCGGAACTAATGTGTACTTGCGCCCGTGAACTTTCAGCAGCTCGTTTAAGTAGATCTGCCACTCTTCGTTTCGATCCAATACCTGGTATGCCTGGTGCGCTTTGGAGAGCCAGTTGGCAGCGGCAGTGTAGTATTGCGCTTTGCCACGATCCATAATAGATTCCGCTTGCTTTTTGCATGCCTGGATAGCCCATTCTGGACGCTCTTTGATCGCCACATCCACAACCTGTCCGATAGCTACATGGCCTGCATCTGCCTCAAGCGTGGCAATCGCATCATCGATCAGTCCCTCATACAGGAACACGTCGATTTTTCCTTGGGCCTCATAGGACTGCGTCATGCGTACGTATTCCAGCAACGCTGTTTTCTGGGAGCCCCATTGCTCTCCGGCAAGCTTCGCCACAGAACGGTAATTGGCCAGACTGATCTGAGCACGAAAGGCCTGTTCGGCTGCATGGAGCGCCAGTTCTTGTTTGCCCATAGCTTCTGCCTGATCGCGCAACCACACGGCCAACTCGGCTTTACGCCCTTGCAGTGTCAGTCCCTGTTCCGCAATCTGCAAACTCTGCTCGTGCTCACCATGTTCACACAGTGCTCTCGCCAGGGTCAGGGCTTCTGCCGGTGTCGCCAGATATTTTTGTCCATACGCAACCGCCTCCTGGGCGCGGTTCAGGCGAACCAGCATGCCAGAGATAGGCTTCGGTTTGCCCTTCCGCTTTGGCCAGGAAGAGATACTCTTGCATGCGTTCCTGCTGTTCGAGGATGGTGAGCCGGATGCGTGTGAGATCCTCCGCATAGGACGGCCTTTCCCCATCCCAGATTCCCTGACCGGTGATACTGCCTTGTAAAATGCGCCGCAGCGGCGGATAGTTCCAGCCCTGAAGGGCAGCCGTGACCGCAATATCAAAGGCATCATCGACTCCATACGCTTCGACCTCTCCCTGCCAGGCGGTGAGTTTCTCGGCCCAGGTTTTGCGCTCTTTTTGTGAGAGTTCCACACGCAGCAGTACTTCGGCCCAGAGTTGTCCTAACTGTCGAAACAGCTCTCCCGCATAACCATCCGAGTCGTCCAGGTTTTCCCATTCGTCCCGGTATTCTTCGGTCACTGCTTCAAGGGTTGCCAGTGCTCCGTGACCATCCCCTGCTTCAAGCAACTCCAGAGCCTGCTCAGCAATGTGTTCTACCTCACTCACCACTGAACTTACCTGCCAGTACGCTTCGGAAGAACCCATGCGATCCAGGCTGTGGATAGCCGAACGGACCTGGCGGCGTATAGCTCTGGTATCCACCTTCGTGCGCGGTGCCTGGGCGGGGGCTGCTGAGGTCGTTGTGGCTTGAGCTAAAGTGTGCTCCAGTGTGCTTCTTGCTTTCTCTATGGCTTCTGCTAGATGCGGAATCTGTCCAGCGACGGTGATCACAAATGCCTGCAATTCGTCATGACTGAAGTGCTCCAGCATGTGCTCTAATGCCGGACGTTCCTCGACGTTCTCTGGGTGATACAACAGCACCAGGCAGGACGCGACCATGTGTTTGCACCATCCACCCCACACGCTCTGGCAGGTGCAGGTTGCCGCGATTGAGCCATCTGCCTGAAACGTACAACAGACGAATTCAGGTACAGGCGCTTCTTCTTTGACTTCTGCCAGAAGCCTTGTCCCATAGAGCGCTGGTGCGATTACCGCACCTTGTTGATAGCAGCTCTGCCCATGCCGAAAGGTTTCCGCAGAGGCATAGCGCAGAATCGCTGCTTTCGTGATAGTGATCGTAGACATACCCCATTCTCTCATTTTCCATGATTACCTAAAAAGCATCTCGCCTTTCGTCGAGACGTCGACACACACGAGCAGATTGTGCAGGTGGAAGCAAGTTCGGCAAACCGTGATGCGCACTCATTTTCTACCTCGTGTTCGCTATTTCCTGCTCACACATGCGATGATAGGTATCATGAGGACAGAAAACGGTCTATCGAAGGAAGTTTGTAGGCGTGTAGCGTCCCAGGAACGTTCCGTTTCTATCGCAGCTGGTTCGCCTTGTTGCACGACATCAACGAACAATGCACTTCATGCTAGATTTTCCTGCGGCTCATGGCAAGCAAAGCGTTTTCTCAGAAGCTGTAACGCAGATAAGCGACGCCCTTTGGGTTAACCATGCTGCGCATGAACGATTCACCGCTGACCATCTGGAAGAGTCGCCAGATGGTGGCACCGAGTTGCAGGGTTTTTACATTTCTCACCTTTTGTAACAGTATATCACTTTTCTTTTCGGTTCCGCTCTGGTTCACACCTATGAGGCGCTCTGGTCGGAAAATGCTTCTGGCCTTTCGCCACGAGCCCGACAAAGCAGATCCGAGTGTTTGTCTTTTCTTATGGGTGGACAACTGCAACGTTTCCAGGCGTGAAAGCAGAGAGCACTATGCTGACACGACAATGAGTGCATGGGCACGTCCCAGGTGCATACCGGCAGGCCAGGGGATCGGCAGTTGCTCCCAATGCAAGCCCGTATTGGTCGAGCGGAAAACACCCTGATTATTCGCCGCGTAAAAAACACCGGGTTCCGCCTCGTTTGCAGCCAGTACGGAGGCCAGTAATCCGTGTGCTGGAGGTAAACCATCGCGCACGATTTGCCAGGGACTGCCACCTGAGCGACGATAGATGCCCGATTCGGCTGAGTGCGGATTATGAGCTTGCTGAGGGCCTGGTGCCGCAGAGATCACCAGAGTCTCAGGATCAGCGGGATCGCTAGCCACACTCCAGAGATAGTGGTAGGCCAGTCCGTTATCTGGGCGAAACCAGGTCTCTCCCCCATCGTCGCTCTGCACAAACCCATTCCCTGGCGACATGAATCCGTCGCCAGCCGCCGCATACAACCGATTGGGCGCGAGTCGAGGCAGCGCCAGCGTGTGGGTGTCGAACGGCCCATCCGGTTTGCGATCCTCCCAGGTCTGTCCGCCGTCCAGGCTACGCACTAATGCCCCTGCTTCAGCAGCCGCGAAAAGACGCCCGGAGACCAATGGATCAGGGGTGATCCAGCGAATATGCGAGGTCCAGGGACGTGGTGGGAAGCTCCAGGTGGGCGCTGAGGGAAGCTCGCGCAGTGCTGCGAGCTCTTGCCAAGACTTCCCTTGATCTTCGGAGCGAAAGATCGCGCTTGGTTCCGTGCCCGCGTAAACGATGCCTGTACCGTTCATTTGATCAAGCGTGCTGACGACGACCGACATCACTTTCTTAGAGGTGATGTCTTCACCCACATGTTCCCAGGTAGTGCCAGCGTTGGTGCTTCGCCACAATCCCTGATCGAAGGTGCCACAGTAGACGTACCGTGGATGCAGCGGATCGATGGCCAGACACTGTGGTTGACGCTCCATCAAATGAAAAGCAACCTCCCATCGGCTATGATGCTGCTGCACCATTGCCAATGTCTTATCCAGGGCAATATAAAGAGTATTCATGATAGATCCTTTCTCTGTTCCACTCATCCTGGCACAGTATCATCTCCTCACCAGAGGATATCCATTGCATCAATTGCCAGTTCTTCCTTCAATGCGCGCAGGTCGCGGTTCTGGTATCTAGTGCTTCGTCAAGCTTCATTTGAGTAGTTGCCAAATGACCTGAGGCGGCTTTTCACCTCGTTTCATGGCTATGGACTACCTGTCAAATGAAGATTGACAGACCACTAGCCTTCGACGTCTTCACGTTATTCGTAACAGCGTAGGCGGCATCAGCATAGAAGGAAGAGCAGGGAACCGCGCTTTACAGCCCAGGCCCATCATAGCCACACATTCCCATACGCGGCGAATTTATCACTGGCAACAGCATCTCCTCGCCACATTCGTGCTGTTCGGCACACGCTTCACACAACTGGCCTCCTTCTTCGTAGATACATTGTGAGCAGATTTGTGTGGCTGGCTTGCCACAGACGTCACAAGGAATCTCAGGAAGAACATTGTGTGCCAGCAATTCGACCGCCTTCTTTTGCTGCGCGCCTGCTCGTTCTGCCAGCACTTTCAAGCGCAGCGATGACTTTTTTGCGGTACTGCGCAGCTTCATGCTGCTCTTTCTTTTTCAATCGTGACTCAATAATACACCCGCTGGCAAACAGAACACCTTTCTGACGCTCTTTTGCTGATCAAACAGGGAATAAACCATGTGGAAAGAGCATTTAAACAGGAAGAGGAAGCATTTTTTGATCATCACAGCCGCTTGGCAAGCGGGGAGATGAACAGCTTCTGAGAGGAAGACAGCAATACCAGGAAAGAGGTCCACAATGGAAGTATTTGATGCAATTCGTACCGTACTCGCAGTGCGCCAATTCCGCGATCAATCGATCCCTGAGTCCATCGTCAAACAAATCGTCGAGGCGGGACACCTGACAGCAAGCGCTGCGAACCGGCAGCCCTGGCATTTCATCGTCGTGCAAAACAAGGAGACCCTGCGCCAGCTCGGCACGTTGGCAACGGGCGGTCCCTATATCGCCCAAGCCCCCCTGGCGATTGTAGTCGGCATCGAGAAGAGCAGCCCGTTTGGGATCTCCGATGCGAGTCGGGCTATCCAGGACATGATCCTCACCGCCTGGGCTCAAGGCGTCGGCTCCAACTGGGTTGGCTTTCAGGATCGTCTTGAGCAGGTCAAGCCTGTGCTGGGTATTCCCGAAGAGATCGGGATTGTCGCTATCGTTCCTTTTGGCTACCCAGTCCAGACAATCGGCAAGGGAAACAAGAAGCGCAAGCCATTAGGCGAGGTCGCTTCCCATGAAAAGTGGGGACAACCTTTCGCATAAGAGATTGCGCTCTTCGTACATAAGCTTTACCTGGATGTGTAGCTCGTATGCTAATATCCATCCCACGAGTTGGCGGTATCTTGCCATGACTGTCGCAATCGATCAGGCGATGCCGAATAGCCAATAAAAGCGTCAGGGCTTCTTGAAGGATGTCTGCTATAACGCTGGCATCAAGCCAGGGTAGGGGCCTGCTGGTCAGGCCCCTACCCGCAGTGGTACACTTGAAGGTGATGACAACCTTCTCAGCGGCCCCCGGAGTGTTGGCCAGCTTCAGCGCCTCCAGCGCGTCGGTGAAGTCAAAGCGATGGCTGATGATCGCGCCGTACTTGTCGCGATTGGCAACAATGTCGTCAGTCACCTCGAAGATCTCAGTCGGGTACCCCATCGACATCATCAGATTGAGCTCGGTAGAGAGGATCTTCCCAAAGTCAACCAGCACCGGCTTCTTGTGCACTGCGGGGATGCACGGGGTCGCACGGCGCTTCGCGCACGTCATGACCGTGTCGATGACAGCGGGGACCCCGGCGGCATCCAGGTAGATATCGGTGCCCGAACGGGGCTGACCGACCCCATCGGTCGCCGTCCCGTGTAGTTCGAACAGGCGCGCCTGCACGTTCTCCTCAGCAGAGTTGATAATCGCGTCCGCGCCTACGGTGAGCGCCCGCTGCAGCCGAGCGGGGACGATGTCGACGACGACGACGTGCTCGACACCTAGAGACTTGTAGCCAATCGCGGCACCCAGACCGATTGGGCCGGCGCCGAAGATGACGGCCTTGTAACCTGGTTGGGGGTTGCTACGGTTGACCGCGTGCCGGGCCACCGCCATCGGCTCGTTAAGCGCCGCAACATCGAACGGCAGGTCGTCGGGAACAACCCTGACGCTGCGGCCAGGCGCCGCCTCGCGGATCAGAAGCAGTTCTGACAGGGCGCCGGTAGGACCACCGTTGCCGATGATTCCGGACAGATTGCAAGCAAACGCCGGAGGAACTTGCTCAAATTATGGCCCATTGCCTTCCCGATCTTACCATAATTGTTCCTTCATAAGGACCCAGAGCAGTGCGGATCAGCAACTCTCACTTAATGCCTGGAACGAGCGTGTATGTTGCTCGTTCCAGGCTAAGTAGGACCTGCATCGTTAGCGAATGCGAATATGGTATTCTTGCAGCCAGGCATTAATCTGGATGAGCTGCTCCATCGGGGTGACGGCCAGCGATCCTGGCAGGTTGGGTACACCGCCGGTAGCCAATGCTTGCGCGGCTGGTACATTCAGGAATGGACGCAGTGGCGCGTTGGCGTCGTTGACAATTTGCAACAACCACTTGCTGACCCCTCGCCGATACTGGGGATGCTGAGTGGAAGGATACGGGCTTTTCTTACGATTACGCACATCATCTGGTAGCACATCGGTGAAGGCACGACGTAGAATGCCTTTTTCGCTATCTCCGACCGTTTTCATTTCCCAGGGAATATTCCAGGCGTACTCGACCAGACGATGATCACAGAAAGGCACGCGCACCTCAAAGCCTACCGCCATGCTCATGCGATCCTTGCGATCCAGCAGAAGTGGCAGCCAGCGGGTCTGGTTCATATAGAAGATCTCGCGCATCTTGGCATGAAATGCGTCTTCGCCCTCCAGAACTGGCACCTCTGCCCGTGCTTCCAGATAGCGTCGCTTAAGGTACTCGTGTGGTCGAATCTTTTCACTGACTTCAGACGACCACCAGGGGGCAAGTTGTCCTTTCGCCTGTTGTTTGCTCCACAGTGTCAGCCAGGGGAACGTATCTGCTTCACGCGCCTCTGCATTGAAGAACCAGACATAGCCTCCAAAGACCTCATCCGAGGATTTGCCTGAGAGCGCAACCGTAGCGTCCTGCTTCATGGCTTTAAAGAGCAGGTAAATCGAAGTTTCCATTTGTCCAAACCCTGGCATGTCGTGGGCGTACATGGGAACCAGGAGGTTCTCTAGCAGTTCGGAGCTATCGACCATAATCGTATGGTGCTGGGTTCCGGCATGCTCGGAAACGCGTTTGACCCAGGGTTCATCCAGGCTAACCTGCATGGCGCTACTGGTAAAGTACTTCTCACTCTCAACAAAATCGACCGAATAGGTGTGAAGCTGCTGATGCCTGCGCTGAAATTCCCTGGCGGCCAGAGCAGTCAGGCCGCTGGAGTCCAGGCCGCCGGAGAGCATAGAGACTACAGGCACATCGGCGATGAGCTGCCGCCTGACCGTATCATCCAACAGTGCGCGCAGGTGCTCCGCAGTGGTCTCCACGTCATCAGTGTGTGGAGCGCTGTGCAACGACCAGTAGCGGCTGACGTGCTTGCGCTCACGAGTGAAAACGATCTGCTCGCCGGGACGAAGTTCGTTGATCCCGATGTAGACAGCAAAACCGGGCGTATGCATGGGACCGGCTTGAAAAATCTCGGCCAGCCCTTCGGCATCCACCTCGGCTTCAACAGAGGGATGTGCTAAGAGCGCTTTAATCTCTGAGGCGAAGAGCAGTGCGCTACCGCGTTGGGCGTAAAACAGGGGTTTAACGCCCAGGTGATCGCGTGCCATAAACAATTGCTGCTTACTCTCATCCCAGAGCGCAATGGCAAAGATGCCATTAAAATGGCTGGTGCATTCCTCGCCCCACTCGACGTAGGCGTGTAGAATCACCTCGGTATCGGATTGCGTACGGAACGTGTGGCCGCGAATCTCCAGTTCTCGGCGCAGTTCCTGGAAATTATACATCTCGCCATTATAGGTGATGGCATAGGTATACTCGCCTGCCTGGTAAGTCATGGGTTGCCCACCGCGCTGCGGGTCAATCACCTTCAGACGATGGTGCGCCAGCGCCGCGCGCGGCGAGAGCCAGGTATCGTGAGCATCTGGCCCGCGATGGCTCAAACGCCCGATCATTGTCTCAATCACCACCCCCTGGCCGCTCACATCTTCTTCCCAGTCAATCCATCCGGTAATACCGCACATAGATGATGTCCTTCCTATTGTTCCCGCGTGCTCCATGCTACGAGCATGAAGCTAGCAGACACCGCTGTCCTGTAGCACATTGTCAATGCGAAAAATGTGCCATGTCATTATCGCATAGAAAACGGGTGGATAGCAAAATCCGTCTTTGTCATTTTAGAGGACATTTCCTGACTTGGAAGAGGAACGGCTGTATCTTGCGCACCATGATCAATGGAGGAGAGGATTATCGTATCCTCTCCGATTGCTGTTCACTAGAAGGAATTCATCTTCGGGAGTGGGAGCCAGGCATCCCACTCAACGAGTAATTGTTTGGTTCCACGGAATATTATACTGGGCGTATAGCTGATATCTTGCTCGGGAGCCAGGCGCAAGGACGGCAGGCGCTGGCTCAGTTGCTCCAGGGCGATGCGCGTTTCCAGGCGCGCCAGTGGGGCACCCAGGCAGAAATGCGCGCCATAGCCGAAGGCGACATGTCGATTGGCCTTCCCGCGTTGCGGGTCAAAGGTTTCCGCTGCGGGGAAGAGGGCCTCGTCGTGATCGGCTGATGCCAGCAGCACCTGGATCATGGCCACTTTGGGGATGATCTGCCCTCCCAGTTCCACGTCCTGCCTGGTCTGCCGGAAGGTCCCCAACGAGGGAGAATCGAAGCGCAAGAGCTCCTCGACGAGGTCTGGGATGCTCTACTGCAAGCTTTTCGCAATAAATATTGCTATTTCCCTGTACATGAGATAACGAATATCTCTACGATCTTACAGTTAAAAGAAGTATAAAAAGCACCATAGCCAATCTTCTCCATAACTCCTCAGGTCGGCGAGTAGAGGGGGATCGCTCGGCCCCTACGCGAGCTTCCCATGGTTCCTGAAACGTTGCCTCCTTTGCTAGAATTGGAAAGCCCCGTTGACAATGGGGGATAGCATATTTAAGTATGATATTATACTCAATGTGAGCAATTTCTCTCGCTTTATTACCTTTCTGAGAGAAAAACTGTTTTTCAATCAAAAAAAGAAAAGATGATATTGCCATGGATATAACCAGCTCGCCCACTGCACCCACACGGTTGTATGCTCTCTTGTTACGATTGCGACCTCTCCAGCAGGGCACGCTGATGCCTTTTTCCGGGGAGCTGGTCCACGGGGCCTTTCTCAAATGGTTACGTAGCACGACCCCTGATGTCGCCAACTGGCTGCACGATGGACACAAGTCCAGACTCTTTACCTGTTCGAGCCTGCATTTCGCGCAACCCATGCAACCGCTGTTCAAGGCCGAGCGCGAGAACATCCACTTGCCGCTCGATCCCCAGAAGACCTACACGATACGCATCACTCTCTTGTTGGGCGAACTCTTCCCGCTCTTCCACAACGCGTTGACGCAGTTCAATCTCTCCGCAACCAATAGCAGCACACCACCCTTTATCCAGCTCGGCAAACAGCTCTTTCTGCTCGAAGAGGTCATCCTCACCCATGATGAGCCTGCTAGCTGGACCGGCTTTACCTCCCTCGATGCCCTGATCGAGAAAGCCCGGCAGGCCCATCCAGGCAAGACCGCTTCTTGCACGCTTGAATTCGCTTCATTGACCACCTTTAGCCGAGGCAATGCAAAGACGGGCTATGGAGCCCATCAGGTCATGTTGCCACTGCCACAATTTGTCTTTCTGAATCTCGCCAGGCGCTGGGAGGACATTGCACCGCCCGAGCTGGCACACGTGGTGCAGAAGGAAGACATTGAGCAGTATCTCCAGGAGGATGGCGCGATCATTGTTGACTATGATCTCAAGGCGCATCACCTCATCTTTACCACGCACCAGCAACGCGGCTTTGTCGGCACCTGTACCTACCAGTTACGTGGTCCCGATGCGGCGGTCACAACAGAAAGGCCATTGACAGTACGACAACAACTGCTGTTACTGGCGCACCTGAGCTTTTATAGTGGCGTGGGGTATAAGACGGCCATGGGTCTGGGCCAGGCGCGCCTCAAAACCTGAAGGGTCATGCTTGCTGGTTCCCAAACGCTGGTGAGACTGCACACGCAATGTCCCCTTTTCTGGAACCAGGTTTTTCCACAGGGTACGCAACCTGTGTGCTGTAATATGTAATAGTGTAATAATTTATGCATCGGACAGCCTGAGAAGCCAGGTTGCAAATATTACACCGGCTAGCATGTTACCATTGTACGACGGCTTACCGTGCTGATTGCTGTTCAAATATTACACTATTACATATTACAGTGAGGTGAAGGAATGCGAGAACATCCTTCACCTCCTGGTGCTGTTTTGAGACACACAAGCATGAAAAATAGGCATGTTTAGTGGTTAGGATCACCAAGGGCGCGTTGCAAAGCTGCAAGCTGATCCCGCGTGGCGGTCTGTGTCACCTGTGCGTCAGCGACCATCCTGAAACCGTGGTAGGCCTCGGGATAGAGATGGAACTCCGTTGGCACTCCTGCTCGCGTGAGGCGACGAGCATACTCCAGATCTTCTTCCAGAAATAGGTCCAGGGCACCGGCACTGATGAAGGTGGAAGGGAGACCCTCTAAGTGCTCAGCACGTGCCGCTGCCGCATAGGGCGAAACATCTGGCAAGCCTGGTTCCTGACCTAACAGGGAGGTCCAGCCAAAGCGATTGGCTTCACGTGTCCAGATGAATTCTCCCGTGTAGGGATGAGGTTCTGCCAACGTACAGGTGCGATCATCGAGCATGGGAGCGATCATGAGTTGGAACGCCAGGGGAATCTCCCCTCGATCACGAGCGAGCAACCCAAGCGCAGCGGCCAACCCTCCGCCCGCGCTACTTCCCCCAATGGCGATGCGCGTCGGATCGACGCTGAGTTCGCTCGCATGAGTATGCAGCCACTTCAAGGCGGCGTAACAATCCTCAACTGGACCAGGATGGCGTGTCTCAGGAGCCACGCGGTAGTCTACCGAAACAGCCACACATCCAATAGCTGACACCATGTTCTTGAGTATGAGATCTTCCTGCTCAGGAGTCCCCATAATATATCCGCCCCCGTGTATCCAGAGCAAGGTAGATCTTGCTCCCTCCACCGTGATCGGCAGGTAGACCAGTACCCGCACCTCAGATGCTCCTTCTGGGCCAGGCACAAAGCGCTCAGTCACCTCAATATCAGGGAGGTTCGGCAGCTTTTGGGATCTCATTGTCTGGTCCCCGGCTCGCACCTGCTTTATGATTTCTGCAGTCAGTTCTACGGCGGGGATCTGATCAAGCATAGCTACAAGCTCAGGATCAACAAGAGGTCTGGTCGTCATGGTCTATTCCTTTCACCATACGAAAAACGCAGCCGTCGATGGTCCGACTCATCCAGCATGAGCAGCGAGATCTGGCAGTCAAAGAAGGCTATCGACGCAGCGGACACATCAGGCACGGCACATTGCAGCGTGAAGAGGTCGTACTTCCGCTATTGTAGCAAGCTATGGGGCGGAGAGCAAGAGCATACCCAAAAACTCCATCCAGAAACAGACCTCTTGACCACGACTCGCAACACCGTTCTGTAGCATATCTTGCTTAGCCAGGTCAAGCACGGTAATCATCCCACTACTCCTATCTTTCATCCCCCTGTAATATGTAATAGTGTAATATTTATGTCCTCAATTGTTCCACTTTTTCTCTTTCCATGGCCCAGACTCCTTGATGCCGATAGGTCTGGATCATCCAGATGGAATACCTGGCCGTCATGAGCATCTGAGAAAGCGCTTACGTATTTTTTTCAATCGTTCTTTTCATGGCATCAAGAGTATTTTGAGCGTCTCGTGCAATCTTCCTTTTTGCGATGAGAGTGAATAATTTTGTCTTGAGAGACTTCGTTGAATAATAATGATTGAATTCCACTTTTGTCTCATGCTCAGCAAGAGGCGTCAATCTCGCTTCAACCAGATAATCTGGGAGCAATTTGGTAATCCCCATGGTATCTTCGGGTAAAGCCGTGACGATCCTTTCCATGGGAACCACTTCGAGATCTTTCTCCACACACGTATTTTTCCCATCTGTGAGGTAGCACCGATAGGCAACCCCATTCCCTCTCTGACGTTGCCCTGCAATGAGCTCTACCCTCTTGACCCTCGGATGATACTCTGCAATGTTCGTCAAGTCTTGATTAAAATCCCAGACGACCTGGAGAGGTGCATGAATCACAACCTCTTGTCTTGACTGAAAAGGAGGAAATTCCATGTGCTGTTCCTTTCTCGCGAGAGATGTCGCGGACAGGGGTGTTGATGGCAAGATCCTTCAGAGGCACTCTTGTCTTGCGTTGTGGTGATCGAATAGTCAATCACATTGTTGAATTTTCATTCATTACAATGATAGCCAATTCAAGCAGAGGTGTCAAGTCTGGGGAATAGGTCCTTTCCCTTTTAGACAAAGGAACTTTGTTGACCTCTTACAAGAGCTAACACTACAGTGGCACTTTGAATCTGGGACATTTTCCAGGGACATTTCCCTGGATCGGACTTCTTGAGTCCATTTCCTTCACGATCCCAGAGACTCCCGGGAGTTTTCCCAGAAGAGCAAAACTTCAGCCATTCTCATCCCGATGTGACATGCTACAGATATCATTCAAAGCTGTCTTTCGTGAAAGGAGAAGGGCATGAAGTATCTTGAGCATACCACATCCGACCCATTGGAGCCCATGATGCGTCTGATCGGTTCCTGGGCCATGAACCTGTTCCTCTTGCATGAGCGCCTGCGGCCTCTGTTTGCCCGCCCAGAAGTGCATCACCACGCTCTGCTCTATCTGCAGGCGCTCCTGAGCGATATCCCTCGCAAGAATGGCTGGCAGATCGCTGAACAGGCCCGCCAAGCCCATCCCTACGGCATCCAACGCTTGCTCTCCCGCTCCGTCTGGGATGAAGATGGTCTGCGCGATCTCTTGCGCAGTCTGGTCTGCCACACCTTGCACCCACCTTCTGCCGCTCCTTCCTCTGTCTTTCCCGTTCTCGCCGTCGATGAGAGCGGCTACCCCAAACGTGGCCACCACTCCGCTGGCGTTGCCCACCAGTATTGCGGTGCCAGTGGCACCGTCGAGAACTGCCAGGTTGGCGTCTTCCTA
>CAVTLG010000011.1:0-541591 GCA_963735495.1 uncultured Chloroflexia bacterium | reverse complement strand
AATTAACTCAATAAGAAGGTATGAAACGAATCCAGTAATCCATCTCAGACACTTCAGGATATTGGTATTGTTCTTTTGGCTGGGTCTATCGCTGTACCTACGGTTGATAATGGGTGCTACTGGCAGAGTCCTGAGTTTGGAGAATCCGATTACAAGCTTCGGAATAAGTTAGTGCGCCTCTACACAACGCATGACCCCGCATTTAAAACAGAGATGGCGCAGTTACGCGATGCCCAAACTAAGGCATGGGCAAAATACCAAGAGTTGAAAGATGCTGGTCAAATACCAAAAGCATACCCGCATGAACATTGGAAAAAGATTCAAAACGCCGAGAATAAACTGGTAGCACGAATTCGCCGCGCTGCTAAGTCTTCAATCAACACAAGGGCCGTTAACAATATGGCGTCGAAACTAGAAGCGTCATTGCGGAAGACGGCATAACCATGGCCAACGTACGCATCCTGAATCCGCGAAAATCTTTACGGTGGGTTCCGCGAGTCGCACTAGGTGAATAGTTTAGCAGAGGCGTAGTTTTATTCGGTTTGTAGTTTTACGATAGCCCCAAACAGTAGCGCCCGTATTCCGTCTTTTTTCCAAGAGTTCCACCCTGCTCGTGGACTATCGTAAAAACACGAGCCGTGGTTCGTCCTTCTCGGGGATGGGCTGCGGCTTTCGTGCGTCTGGGCCGTAAAAGTCTTGAAAGGAGAAGCCGCCGCCACGTATTGAGGCGTCCGGCACACATGAAGAAATGCGAAAGCAACGTCAGTCACGGTCGAAGCCGGAAGGCAAATGCAACACCTGCGGCCAGAAATTCAAGCGTAATCGTCCCCGTCAGCGCAAATGCGATTCGTGCTGGAAGGCCAACAAGTTTAAATGCGCTGACTGTAAATGTGTCTATATCCGCCGCGATGATGTTCGCGTGTGCTCGAAATGCCTGCCAAAGGTCAAGAAGCGATTCCCGAAATTGGCTGTTCCGGCCACCAAATTACGCGATGACGGGACAATTATCGTACCGAAGGACACCGACATGAATACTGACGATCTGCTCACCAAGGTGGCGACTCGACGAATCGTGGACGCGGTATCGATGTTGGAGTTGGTGGCAGTAAGCATTTCATTCTTGGCAGTGAGCTAGCCAATCCCGACCAGCTGGGCGACGACGCCTTGGATGCTGAGTTTGCCGATGACCTGCAATCACGTGCTGAGATGGCTCCTGCGATGCCGTTCTTACATCCTAGAAAAAGCAATGGCTCCTGCCGACGTGCACGGCCTCATGGATACTGATTCCAATCGTGGCTGGCTGAAGGTGCCGTTACACGAGGCACGAATCTTCAAGAATGTGGGGTGGTTCTTGACCACGCCGACGAATATCGTCGGTAAGGAGGACAGGGCTGCATCAGCAGACTATTGCCCGTATGCGGGAACAATTACGCACTGACTGTCCTGAGTTGGTGGCCAAGGCGGTGGCCGTAGAGACGGCGCGGCTTATTGAGGAAGCCTTGGCGCAACAACGAGCACTGTCAAAATTGAGGGTAGGGTCAGGATTGTGACAGAAAATCAACCAATGTTTATGCGGGTTTCCGCATGTTTTGATACCCCGGAACACTCATAGGTAGTACCAAAATGCATTCGTAGCAAGCAGGTTCATCCGGTTCCGATTGTGGACCCGTCCACTGAGGATAGAAACAGCGCCTCAGGTCGAGATATGGCAGAGACCCCGAGGGAATAATACGTTCCTTGGACAAGGGTGCTTTCAAGGTTAGCGACCCCGAAAGCTTTGGACTCATCGGCTACGAAGAACATATATTTTATCTTAACAATCGTAGTGTCTTCACAGGATGGCAGTATTTTGACGCTTCGCCAAACCTATAAATTAAATCATTTAAAGTCTTTTTCGATTTTCGACTCGCCGCATCAGCGGAATTTGCAGTAGACGCAGAAGAAGGCACGGACAAGATAAAGTACTCGTCAAAATCCTTCTGTTATTGTCCGCTGTGCCGAAGCTTTTGACGTTGGCTGCCTTGCAAGATGCTCTCGGGTGCTCCTTGAATACCGCATGAAGTGAGGATTTACAGGGCACTTCAAAAAATGTTTTATTTTTCTGTCTTTCGCGTTTTCTTTGTTTTCTTCGCCTCTGAAAATGCCATTTTTCATTGCTTTCCGATGAAGTACACGTTTTCGGCGTCATTTCGGCGGGACTCGTGCGAGAAAGGCATTAAATGTGCCCCACAAACGCTTAGGAAGCCCCACAGCGAACATAAAGCGAAGAAATACCTTGAGAAGCATAGACAGGCTTGGACTCATCAGAAGGGCTGATTTGGCAGGGGAACGGAGGGTGGGTCAGGTGTTACGGGCGACTCCGACGCTAGAAACGCATCACTTGCGTGGACTTTCGCCTTTTGCGCGGTTCTACAAACAAACGACATGCAGACGCACGTGCCGGAATAACGCATCACTTTGATTAGTACGTTGCGTTTTGGAAAGGCTTCGAAATGCTTGCCATATGATGCGCGCCTTGCTCATGAATTTGCCTAATCTGATATAAGGCAAGAGTTGAGGACCCTTGCCTTGCGCGATGAGATGATCCCGGTCGAGCAGATAGAAATGTGCACGACTCCCCAGCCCGAGCATGCGAATACGCCCACTTTGTGGAAAGTTTTCGGCTTTTACCTTCTTGTTTGTATCACGTACCATCGTGATCGCATTCTGCGCGAAGCGCGAGTAATAGCTGTCAATCTGACCGTTAAATCTGGTGAGTGCCATACGCAAGCTGCTAAAAGCTGCTGGCGTGATATAGAGACCTTGCTCATTGAGCGGTGCCAGGTCTTCCTTATAGCGCGGCCCACCTTTCCAGCGATAGGGAGCATTGCAGAGTCCGAGCGCATACGTCAAGGCATAATTGCCAATCAGTGGTTCACTGGCATAGAGCGGATCAATCTCACGACTGGCAAAAAAAGTATGCTCTAAGAGCAGCAAATCGGCAGGATAGATATGCATAACTCATCCTTTGCTGCTGTGAATAACTTGTTGGTAGCCATCGGTCAAGGTAGTGAGAGCTTGTACAAGACCTTGTTGCTCGTAATAAAGCCCGGCTATACCTTGTAATTCGGCTTGCAGCTCCTCGCCCTGGAGCAACACAGGCTTCTGACTGAATACACCTTGCATTAATTCATCTATCGATGCTGACACTGCTTGCTCGACTGCTGCATCGGCAAGAGGAAATGGCAATTCGTCTTTATCCACAGGCTTGAGGCGATCATAGGTTGCCTGGGTGAGTTCCAGATTACTGAAGAGTTCGCAATCGCTAAAAGCTACGGCAACGATCTTATTCTTGACCTTTCCTAGTCGACTGGAGATAGCTCCATAGCGCTCACTGCGTACGATATTCCCGATGACATACTGTAGCTCAGTCAACGTTACGTCCTTGAGCGTCTCGATGTCCAGGAAGTGCGTTTGAGGCCGTACGTACTCATCCTTGTTGATGCTTCTACTCGCTTCACCCGTTTCGGGATTGCGCATCGTGCCATTGTCATAGGTGGCGTTAAATGTACGCCGTGCGGCAACCTGTGCAGATGCATCAATTGAGTAGGCATCATCGGTAAAGACGCGACTCTTTTGAGCGCCAGCACCGCCAGCCGCAAAACCATAGAGTAAGCAATCGATACATTGCTCGCACGGCGCATTTGTGTTGAGCATACAGATTTTGCCATCTTTATTTTTCCGTAGTAGCTCATGTTTGTGCAAGAATTCACGTCCGGTACGCCGCTCAACGGCTGTTTGCTTGCGCTTACTAATCACGACACGGCGCATGGGGGTACTATTCAGCAAGCCAGCACTCACAGTCTCCTTCACCAGTTCTTCTCCGCTGCCCTCGGTACGAAAGATTGTTTCTGACGCGGTTTTGCGTATAATGAAAATGCTAACATAGTAACCCTGCGGCATGTTGCTGTAGCGCTCTAATACGTGTTGCTTATATTGCTCGAATGCACTCATCAATAATTTCCTTTCATTCGCGTAACTGTATAGTGATTACTCGCCTTGATCTGTTGCTTGCTGCTGGGCTTCTTCGGCTTGCTCGGTGTCGACCTGCTCTTTTGTGCCTTCGGGCACAGCATCCCGATAGTACGTGAGATAGGCGCTACGCAGTAGTTTGCTGCGTTGCAATAGACGATTCACATCGCCGCCATGGGCGCGATCCAGGATGCCTTCAAAGAAGAGCGTGACGTAGAGGCGAATTTGATCCTGTTTCCTTTCGCGTTTGACCAGGCCGGGTTTATATTTCTGCTCAGTAATGCGATCAATATGATCAAAAATGTCCCGTTCGGAGGCCCGGCGTACCAGGTCGCGCACATCCGCTTTAGGCTCTCGCTCCAGGTTCTCCAGAATAATGTCGAGGGGCTTGAGGATAGAATTGCGCTTGAAAGAGCGTCCTTTGAGATGTTCTTCTGCTGCCAGTGTTGCCATCTGTTTAAGTGATTCCATACTATGTTACTCCTTAATAATCTCTGCCAGTAGTGGTGCCACACGTTTGCTTAGGTAAATAGCCAGTTGTTCAGGAGGCATTTTCATGCTGTTTTTCGTGCCGGCTTTTTTGCCTCTGCTGGTGTTGCTGGTGCCGACATGCTTTAACTGCTTCTCAATAGTGAGATCGACAACGCGGTAAGCGGAGAAAGGATCATCGGCCATGGACATAGCTATTTCCAGAAGAAATGCCTCAGTGTCCTCTGGACTGAGACTGAGCTGCTGCGCTAAGCGATAGAGTGTTGATAAGCGCCAGGCGATATTCTCGTAGGCCGCGTAGCCTTGAGCGTCAGGGGACTCATTCGGCCACTGATTTATACGTTCTCTGTAGGCGGGGCCGCCATCATCCTGCCTATCCCGATAGGTTTCTATGCTGCGATATTCGTTGGTCGGCAGTAGCCAGCGTAAGTTAAGCGGTATGCCATCGGCGAAGAAAGCCAGCGCGTGCTCGACCATATACTCGCTACTTAATAGCGGAATTGGCGTACGCGACAGCGCAACGCGACAGCCAAAGAAATCCGCGATCATCAAGGCGTGTGTAAGCGCAAAGAGAAATTGTAGGCTGTAGTTATCTCCGGGAGCATTGATAGGGAGTGTCGGCGTGTTGCAAACTGTATCGCTGAATTGCGGTACACTGATGCCATTGAGTTTGGTGGAATGAGGAGCAAACGTATTCACGTCTTCGTCTGGTAGCATCCGTCTGGCCTGCTTTATGGCCTGAGAGCTTAATCCTTGTGCGAATTGTGCTTCCCAATGCCTGAAATAGCGACCTCTATCGAGAAAAAAGCATTGATTTTCCTCGTGGCACACATTTTTGAGGGTAGAATACATCGCATCTATGTAAGAGCTGGTAAAGAAGGCGTAGGGATAGAGATGCAAGTAGAAGCTCGTATATTGTTCTTTGCCCTTCTTAAAAGCAACACGCGTTAGTTTTTCCAAGATGAGTTGTGTCCTACATAACGGACATATATTCCTCTTTGGCTCTCCGCCACCTCCGCTTAGTCTGTTGCTAAACACCTGGACTCCCATGCTGTTAGGGACATCAGAGTCCATCAACTTGATAGAAGGTAGTGCAGAACTGCACATACAACATTGCTTATGATTGGCTTTAACATAATGCTGTAAATGTTCGGAAAAACTACGCGTGTAGTTGGCTGCACCACATTCAAGGTTCAAGGCTAGATAGTCACAAAACTCATGACCGTCGGGCGCTTTTTGCGTCTGTTCACCTGCGAGATCGGCTACATCAGCTAATAGGTGCTCGAAGATTGTCTCAAGGCTCTCTGTGCAATCGCGCGCAATGAAATAGCTCCGTCTATAAGCGTTCACTTGCTCATACAAAGCGTAGCGTTCGCTGGGTAGGTTTAACAGAGTATATACACGTCCCCACGCATTGCAGTTATGTTTGGCTATAAGCTCATTTTCAAGATGATCATGCAGCAAGTTGTAATAGGCCAAAGCTAAATCTCCTTTCTTGAGTGCTTCAGATTCCAAAGGAACTATGGGTTGAGATGTTTGCAGAAGATCTACGGCAAGTGTGCGAATGGTTTGATCTGTACTACTGGCAGCTTGTTCGATATCAGCGGTTAACTTCGTGCTATACGTCGCATGCCAGGTAGCCGAATAGCGTTTACGATCAACTGCTCGATGAATGGCATACATGATTTCTGTATAACTCACTCCGCTATCTATACCCGCTCTCGAAACTCTAATGCCCAACTGGTTGACTATTATAAACTGCTGTAAACCTGCTGCCTGCTTGTCAACGATAGCCTGTGCCAGTCGTTGCGCGACCTGCTTTGTGTCGTCCTCTGACCATGTAAATGCTTCACGTTCGGGTAGCAGATACGCGACACCGTCGGGATAGTAAAGCAAGTCGGCGATATTTGAGCGTTCGTCGTGAGTGTAGCGTTCTTTCAGGTATGAGACGACATTATTGTGAATGATGTTGCTGAGTACCGCGCGATTTTCTCCCAGACGATGCGTTACCCAGCGCCAGCGCTTTTCCGATACTGCGTTAATGGTCGCTAGAAAGTTCTCTTTATGGTTTCTCTCTGCGAGCGTGTGGGAGAGATTCAGGTTGTCGACCGCATAGAGCAGTTTGCCCAATTCTAGCAACCTCTCGTAACGCAACTTATATGCATGCTTGCGCAGATCCAGGTCATCGAGGGGGGCTGTGTCGTGCTGATGGAGCAGCATCAGCAATCTGATATCCTCCAGATACTCCTTCCAGTCATAGAAAAAACGCTGCATATCGATACGCTGTAACTCAGTAGCAATATTCTGGCAGGTCGCGATATTGCTATAGCTTGATTTGACATCTCTGCCGCCGTAAGGTGGTATTTTATTGAGATCGTGAATGGTGTCTGCGGCAAAGAGCAGCATCTCCTCAATATCGTCCATGACGATCACTCCCGCTGTACGCAGCTTATGCAGTGCGCTGATACCATCAAGCACATGCGTATAGTAATTTTGTCCCTGTTTCTGTCCTGTCTGAATGATGCTACGATAGTCGGTCAGCGGTCCATTCGCGATTTCCCGAAAGTATATGGCGAGTAGATTGGTCCCATGTGGATCTTGCTGGTCATCATCTAGTAGCCATGTGAGCTTTAAATCGGACTCCGGCACGAAAATTTCCTCCTAAAATGAGCGTCGAAATTTCTCGAACAGCCAAAGTATAAATGTGTTAGATGAGCGCATATGCGCTCACTCGTTTGAGCTAAGATACTTTCTGGCAAAGTCAGCCGCCACAATGCGCATTTGCTCCACCAGTTCGGGCGGTGCTTCTACCAGGCAGTGTTCGCCGTAACTGAGGAGTATGCGACGAGCCTCAAAGAGATCACTGACCTCTGCCGTGATTGTTGCAGAGCCATCGGGGTGCTTTTCTACCTCCTGCTGAGGAAAGTGCTGGCTGACGCTATTACGAGCAAGAGTAGGAGTGAGGTGATAACGCAACAGGTAAGATGGCGCACGGGGACGACTGCGCGCACTCAAGATGCTGAGCATGCGGGCAGTGCCTGGAACGATGTAATCCAGGCGAAACCGCAGAACTTTTTCATATGCCAGACTCCAGCCATGGAGATAAACATGTCCATCTTTCATGTGTAAAGGTTCTGGTTCAATAACGTGATCTAGTGCTTGTTCCGCACGGGGTGATCGGTAGGTAAACGCTAACTGCTGACGACAGAGAATAGCTCTACCTACTTCATTCTGCGTCTGCGGATCAAGGTCGCTATAGTCAGTTCTTTCATGTAAGTCGATATTAAAGATTTGATTTTGCTTGACTAACGTTTCCTGTTGACCTTCTGGCAGGAGGCGCACAAAGAAAGTGAGGAGTTCCTGGATATCATTCGCATAAGGAGTTGTCTTCTGCGCAAATGTGTGGTGTAACGTTGCCAGGACAATGATCTGTGACTGATTCAGCGAAAGTTTAAAGGGCGAGTTGTGCCAACTATAGCGTTTGGTGTTCCGATCATACTTGATCTGCCACTGTGAGTGTCTTAAAGCAAGCAGGTCGCGACGGAATTGATAATACTGTTGTTGTGCAATAACAGATGCGTCCGCCATACGATCATAAATCCAAAGATCTCGCTTGTCCAGGGCCGCGATGATCTCTTTGTAGCTATGCGGACGTTGGTGTAGTAAGGCCAGCAACGCGATACGACGCCTGCTGGCGTGCTCATTCGGTGTATCACTTTCCATACAAGCCACTTTCCCTATGCCATTGCTCTGCTTAGATAAACAATACTAGTACTTCTAAGTGCTTTTGTCAAGCAGATACCTTGTTATCTGTATTTTTACACAAGTAAGGAGAAATATGCAAGAACAACGGGAAAACCTCATGTATATTCCGATGTCCTACCTCAACGCTTATGCCTACTGCCCACGTCGTTTTTACTACGAGTTCACGCTGGGAGAGATGATTGTCAATGAGCACGTTCTCGAAGGGCAGCAACTGCACGAGCGCGTCGATCAGTTCGGCAGTAGTGCGCGCGGCGAGAAGATACAACTTCGTCATAGCTATCTCTGCGCGCCCGTGCTGGGTCTACTGGGCTATTGCGATCTGCTCGAAGCCGATGGAGCTAGCGCTGACCTGGCAACGTTAGCGTTAGAGCACAAACTCTATCCAGTCGAGTACAAAAAAGGCAAAATGGGTAAGTGGCTCTCCGATCACACGCAGCTCTGTGCACAGGCCCTGGCCCTGGAAGAAGTACTGGCTCTACCTGCTGGTAGCATCATGCATGGCTACCTCTTCTATATCGGCTCAGCTCGTCGGGATGAGGTTAGCATTGACGACGCACTCCGCCAGCAGACGCTTGCTCTCGTGGAGGAAGCGCGGCGGGTAGCCACTGCCGCCTACCCTCCTGAGCCAATTACGAACTGGCGCAAGTGCCGTGATTGTTCGCTGGAACCGATCTGCTTACCACGCGAGGTACTTAAAATGCGGACACAGATAAAAGAAGGAGCATAAACATGGCGATCCTGTATCTCACCGAGCAGCAAGCGTGGGTGGGTCGTGAAGGTGAATGCCTTATTGTGCATATCCCTGAACGTGATGGCGATGGTGAGCAGCGCGCTCAAGGCAAGCGCGAGCGCAAAATGACCGTACCGCTTTTCAAAGTCGAAGAAGTGATGGTCCTCGGTGACATTACCCTGACCACGCCTGCGTTAGCGAGTCTGCTAGACGCAAAAGTACCCATCACCTACCTGAGTAAGTACGGGCGCTATCTTGGGAGTCTCAGCCCCACCTTGACCAAAAATAGCATCTTACGCCTGGCACAGCATGCCGCTCATGCGGAGCCTACGCGTCGTCATGCACTTGCGCAGCGCTTTGTCAGCGGCAAGCTACGCAACATGCGTACGTTACTGATGCGTTATCAACGTCTCCATCCAGACATCGCGCTGACTGAGCAGATCGAGAGCCTCAAGCGTTGTATTGCCTCGGCTGAGCAGACCACACTTGATACGCATGAGCAGATGAACGTAGATGGTAGCGTTGATCAACAGCAGAGCGAGCTGGAGCCGGAGGAGATCGTCAGTGGGAGAATGAACGGTCTGGGATCTCTTCTCGGTTGTGAAGGTGCCGGTAGTGCGGCCTATTTTAGTGTCCTGGGACAACTTATCAAATGTGGCTGGTCGCACGGCTTTGCGAAACGTGTGCGTCGTCCGCCGACTGATCCGGTCAACGCCATGCTCAGCTACGGCTATGTGATCCTGACCTCGCAGGTTGCCAGCGCGCTGGCCAGTGTGGGCTTTGACCCATATATCGGCTACCTGCACGCCTCGCGCTATGGGAAACCTGCGCTGGCCCTGGACCTGATGGAGGAGTTCAGGCCATTAATTGTTGACTCGGTCGTGCTCAGCTTGCTTAACAACCATCAGCTGGAGCCAAAAGATTTTGTCAACGAATTCAATGCCTGTCGTATGACGGACGCGACGAGGCGTCTCTTCTTAGAGAAATTTGAGGACCGCATGCAGGAGACCATCATACATCCTGTCTTTGAATACAAAGTAGCGTATCGTCGCTGTATCGAACTGCAAGCTCGTCTGCTTGGGAAATACCTGACGGGCGAGGTTGCGACGTACACACCTTTTGCGGTACGTTAGTGGAGAGGAAGAGTCATCGTGAGTGGAGTGCAAGCCAGGGGAGCCAGGCAGAGTAGTTTCTACGTTGTCGCGTACGATATCCCTGACGACAAGCGGCGGACGCGGGTGCATAAGATCCTCAAGGGTTTTGGTCAGTGGACCGAATATTCGCTGTTCGAGTGTTTTCTGACCAAGAAAGAGCTATTGCAGATGCGTGCCAAACTGGACCGTTATCTCAACAATCAGCAGGATCGTGTGCGCATTTACACCATCTGTGATGCCTGTCTACCGAAGATCGACACCATCGGTATTGCCGAGCCGGTTGAAGATACCAGTTACATAATCTGAGCTGTTTGTGGGCATGTCCGTCGATAGGTGCGAGAGGCTGAGCTGTGGCAGCGTTGAGCTCAGCCTCTCGCAACCTGATTCAAGCTCAAAAAAGTCTAATTGGCATTGTTTTCTCCCCGAAACCTATGCTATAATAGCGTCAGCCGGGACCCTCTCGCAAAACCCCCTTTCGGCCAGCGCTGGAAGCGCTTTCGCGAGGGCCGGGGTTGCAGAGGAAATAATTGCGAATGAGCAATTGAAACTTTTGATATATATCTACAACAACACAAAAGATGCTGAGGTTGCAGAGGAAATAATTGCGAATGAGCAATTGAAACGCGGACGCAATCACAGAGCCAATTGTAGCGCCTGTCGTTGGTTGCAGAGGAAATAATTGCGAATGAGCAATTGAAACCAAATTGCAGCATCTTTCGTGAAGTCGATTGTGACCGTTGCAGAGGAAATAATTGCGAATGAGCAATTGAAACTTGTCTACAACGACGACACACCGAAACCATCCGAAGATGTTGCAGAGGAAATAATTGCGAATGAGCAATTGAAACCTCTGCAATGTCGAAGTAGTAGAGCGCAAGATAGGCCGCGTTGCAGAGGAAATAATTGCGAATGAGCAATTGAAACACAACGGGCATACAGGCAGTTGCTACCGGAGCAAAGGTTGCAGAGGAAATAATTGCGAATGAGCAATTGAAACCCGTAGACATGGCACCCACTCACCAGCCAGCCCGGTCCGTTGCAGAGGAAATAATTGCGAATGAGCAATTGAAACCTCATCACAATAGCCGCTGTCACCATAGCGATACCACGTTGCAGAGGAAATAATTGCGAATGAGCAATTGAAACCACACACTGCCATCCACACAACTCCGCATACAATCATGTTGCAGAGGAAATAATTGCGAATGAGCAATTGAAACTGGAGTACCAGCAAGGCACGCTCAATGGCTACGAAGTGAGGTTGCAGAGGAAATAATTGCGAATGAGCAATTGAAACCAACGAGATCAACGTCCAGGACCTCGGACTGATCAACGTTGCAGAGGAAATAATTGCGAATGAGCAATTGAAACAGCCAATCGATGGGCGGATCGTGAGACACATTGATGGAGTTGCAGAGGAAATAATTGCGAATGAGCAATTGAAACGCACTGAATACAAATGGATCAAGGCGTCTGATGAAGTCGTTGCAGAGGAAATAATTGCGAATGAGCAATTGAAACTGTCACGATCTGCTTGATTTCCCCATCCTGCCGATGTTGCAGAGGAAATAATTGCGAATGAGCAATTGAAACGTGCACTGCTCCACAGAGTATGCGGGCTATCATGGCTACAGTTGCAGAGGAAATAATTGCGAATGAGCAATTGAAACCACGGCGTTTTTCTTCCTGCTTCTCTCGTCTGGCTTCTGTTGCAGAGGAAATAATTGCGAATGAGCAATTGAAACCAGGCGAATAGCACCACATTCGCAACGCAGATCTTCTAGTTGCAGAGGAAATAATTGCGAATGAGCAATTGAAACGCTGAGCAAATCGCTGACGATCCACACGCACGCATGGGTTGCAGAGGAAATAATTGCGAATGAGCAATTGAAACGATCCAGAGTTGCGTGAAGAGAATCATGGTAGCAGCTGTTGCAGAGGAAATAATTGCGAATGAGCAATTGAAACTTGCCTCAGAGGGATGAAGACCTGTACAGAATTTGTCGTTGCAGAGGAAATAATTGCGAATGAGCAATTGAAACGGGCTGGCTGATGAGGAAAAAGATACAGGTCCGATATTGCGTTGCAGAGGAAATAATTGCGAATGAGCAATTGAAACCACATAGCCACCAAAGCTTTGAAAGCCGATGGTGCGTTGCAGAGGAAATAATTGCGAATGAGCAATTGAAACGCCGTAACAATGGCGATCTCTGAGTTGCTGCCATCGTGGTTGCAGAGGAAATAATTGCGAATGAGCAATTGAAACGCGCTGGCCGCTGGACTATTGCTGTCGTGCGGCACAGTTGCAGAGGAAATAATTGCGAATGAGCAATTGAAACTGCAAGTAGCGCACCATGCCGTGGCCGACGTTACACGGGTTGCAGAGGAAATAATTGCGAATGAGCAATTGAAACTATACAGTTCCTCCGAAATTCGACGGCACCGGCAAGTTGCAGAGGAAATAATTGCGAATGAGCAATTGAAACCAAGTCGATCTTGGCTTGCGATCATATCCTGGACTGCTGGTTGCAGAGGAAATAATTGCGAATGAGCAATTGAAACTATCGTGCTGCCGCCGACTTATTGGAGCGCCAGGCGTTGCAGAGGAAATAATTGCGAATGAGCAATTGAAACGAGGAAGTCTAGAGATAGAAAAGTCGCAAGGATGAGAGTTGCAGAGGAAATAATTGCGAATGAGCAATTGAAACATTGTCTGAGTGCACGCGACACGAGCAATACCAGTGGTTGCAGAGGAAATAATTGCGAATGAGCAATTGAAACACAACAATAACTGAAGAGTTAACGTCATCCATTTGAGTTGCAGAGGAAATAATTGCGAATGAGCAATTGAAACCCTTCATAGAGTATCTTTTCCTCATCCCCATTTTTTGTTGCAGAGGAAATAATTGCGAATGAGCAATTGAAACGGAAGATCAGGCAAAATGGTCCTAGCAGAATGATGCGCACGTTGCAGAGGAAATAATTGCGAATGAGCAATTGAAACCTATGCGAGACCGTCGCCACGTTCACCCATGCCTCGTTGCAGAGGAAATAATTGCGAATGAGCAATTGAAACCAGAAGAAAACGCAGGCCCTCAATAGCGTGCGGACGTTTTTGTTGCAGAGGAAATAATTGCGAATGAGCAATTGAAACTTTGATCAAATTATCGATCATGCCTTTGCTATCGCGTTGCAGAGGAAATAATTGCGAATGAGCAATTGAAACACGGATGACCTCAAGTTTGACGTGGAACGCTGCCTGCGGTTGCAGAGGAAATAATTGCGAATGAGCAATTGAAACGGCGCAATTAGGACTACCGGAAGGGACATTTATAAGGTTGCAGAGGAAATAATTGCGAATGAGCAATTGAAACGGGACTGCCTTCCACTGCTACAGCGAATATCAATCTTGTTGCAGAGGAAATAATTGCGAATGAGCAATTGAAACCTGACGAAGCGTTTTCAGCACGCAGACTCAGTTGGTGTTGCAGAGGAAATAATTGCGAATGAGCAATTGAAACGCAGAAGCTATTCAAGGCATCTTAGAAGCGCTACAGGTTGCAGAGGAAATAATTGCGAATGAGCAATTGAAACTCAGCAGGAATTGATGGTGCAACCGGAAACATTACCGTTGCAGAGGAAATAATTGCGAATGAGCAATTGAAACTAAGGCATTGCCGCTGAAGCCCGCCTGGCTAGCATAACTGTTGCAGAGGAAATAATTGCGAATGAGCAATTGAAACTCACCCTTACGCCAGCATTGTGCAGCGTAGGCGTGCAAGGTTGCAGAGGAAATAATTGCGAATGAGCAATTGAAACATGAATAGCCTTTTCAACGCCATCATGAATGACGTTGTTGCAGAGGAAATAATTGCGAATGAGCAATTGAAACCAATATGGATTACGCGGCGAGCGTTGGGGGTTGCTGGGTTGCAGAGGAAATAATTGCGAATGAGCAATTGAAACCTGGCGGCTTGAATACGCTGGTCAATCAGCCCGCAGCGACGTTGCAGAGGAAATAATTGCGAATGAGCAATTGAAACTTCATAATCAGACATCAAATCACCATCACGAAGAATGTTGCAGAGGAAATAATTGCGAATGAGCAATTGAAACCGATAGCCTGGCGCGTATGTCCTAATTGGTATTCCTGGTTGCAGAGGAAATAATTGCGAATGAGCAATTGAAACCCTATTTGCTTGCTTGCATTGACTCTTCTGTATTGTTGCAGAGGAAATAATTGCGAATGAGCAATTGAAACTTTCAGTGGCTACATCAACGACTTGCAGCTCACCTATGACGTTGCAGAGGAAATAATTGCGAATGAGCAATTGAAACCTGCTGATATAGTGCCGCTTCCCGTCTTCTCCATAGAAGTTGCAGAGGAAATAATTGCGAATGAGAGGGGTGCAAGTAAATCATTTATTGAACTTCATCCTGAGTGGATTTGGCTCGACTGAGAGCACGTACATTAATAACGATATAAATCAAGGTATTGAGATGAGCGACAGACTGGCGATTGCGCACTTTTGGTCGTTCAATGCCAAGTGGTAAATGACCTACCAAGTGAGCAGATTTTGCCCTCAAGGTGGACAGTTTGCCCCGAATGTTGAGCAGCACAGCCATGAGTAGTAGATCAAGCCGCTCTACAAGCGAATATGTGCACACCATTCTTGTAAATTCGGCACGGCAGAAGACAAGCAAATTGAAGACGCGCGCTCGCCCCTGCAATCCTTGCGAGAGAGGGCTCTTTTGTCGTAGGATAGACGTATGACTATGACCAACAATGACATCTCCGGTGGTGTTGTCCACGAATTGCCAGAGGACTTACGGAACACCCTCGCTTCTGACGCGGAGGCGCTAGCGATATGGGAGGATCTGACGCCTCTTGCGCGCAATGAATGGATCTGCTGGACGATCTATCCGTAAAAAGCAGAAACCAGAAGGCAGCACGTTGAACGGGTGCGCACGGAACTCAAAGAGGGCATGCGCCGACCGTGCTGTTGGTATGGCTGTATTCACCGCACGGATAAGGCCGTCAGCCCGTCGGTACAATATGTGCTCAACAAACAAGCTAAAAAGTCAGTATAACTGATGGCTTTCCTAAAATGAGGGCTACTTTGCTTTTGACTTGTTCAGCTCCACTGCTTCCAGAATAAGTGCTCGTAACGCGGCTTCATTGATGGGATCACCTTCGTGAAAGTCGATAGCACGAGTCATCTTGCTATCCAGGCGTGTGTTAAAGAGCTTGTGCGGATCATTCATCTGGGCACCCTTGGGGAAGGTCAACCTGACGGCGTTCTTGAGGGTATCGCAAAAGCAGAGTATTCCATCATGAGACCATACGGGGACTCCCTCGGGCCTTGAGGGTTTTTTCCACTTCACTTCTTCAACTAAGGCAGGGTCAGCTTGCTTGATCAAAGCGCGCAGCCGTGACAACATCTCACTCCGCCAATCATCATACTTTTTGAGTATGGCATTTATCTGTTGAGCAGCAGACTTGTCTTCCATATGAACCTCTTCCTCTTATGGTTGCTACAGCATTATATCATTGCCATCTTTACTTGTGGTTTGAAAGATAACCTGGCTCATAGGGTTGGCAATCCAGCCAGGAAGAACTGTCCAAACATTCAGGCCATTTTTGCTCACATCTCTAGCGCCTGGAATTACCAAAAACGATTTATCGTCAACGGCTCCAGAGGCGGTTTCTCAACCAATCGATGGTCGTGCTGCTCAACATTGGGGGCAAACTGCCCACTTAGAGGGCAAAACTTGCTCATATGGTAGGTCATTTACCACCAAGTGCTTGAGCTTGACTATTGATACGTTCACAAGAGGTACGTTGCCGGTAGAGATCTTTGTAGAGATCGCTGTCGCGATCTAAGGTGACACGCATGCGTCCACCGGCTTCCCAGTTAGGATCTTTACAGCAGCCGACACCCTTGAGAAATTGCGGGTGATCGCAGAGAGCTCCGGTCAGCTGGGGAACGAGCAAGGGACAGCAAAAACGTTGCGCTCGATAGCCGTTGGGATGATTGAACTGAAACGTGGGGATCATGCGCAAGCCTTCTCGGCAGATGGGAACGGCATCCAGATCGCGCTTGGTGTCAGGGTGTCCATGACTGTTGAGCGGAACGGCAGCAATGCCACCATGACGAGCGGCGCATTCGTAGACGTACCAGGCATCAAAAGCCGCATCAGCGGTGATGTTGGTGGGGAAGCGGTCCAAGGCAAGAACCGCTCGCTCATACAACGAGCGAAAGTAGGTGACATCGTTCTCGTTAAAGGGTTGGGTGTATTCAGCCAGAACGACATCCCCAAGACCAGGCACAATGGCGGCGGCGACCCCAGAGCCATAGCCCCAAAGATATTCTTTGGTCTCTTTGCTGGACGCTTTTGGCTGCTGGGAAGACGATGGTTGGTCAGAACTGGTTGATTGGGAAGACGACGGTTGGTCAGAACTGGGTGGTTGAGCAGATGGTTCCTGATCTGAGGTCGTTGGCTCCTGTGAGGATGTTTGATTGGAACTGCGTTTGACGCCGAGTTTGCAATCGGGATCGCCTTTGAGGATGCGCTCTTTGTCATAGCGGTCGGTGACAAACACGCGCGGATTGTTCTCTTTGACCCAGGCATAGATATGCTTGACGTCAAAGGCGACGGTCTCTCCGAGGTCGGGAAACGCATCGTGGAGTGCCGCGACCGTCCCATGGAAGAGGTCTTGTAACAAAGCGGGATCAAGGTCGTGCAATTTCTGGGTAAACCAGTAGCGGCAAGGAAGGGTGCGCTCGACATCAAAGCCGTAGGTGGCCTGGGGATCAAGCGCGAGATGAAAGCCGATCTCGATGACGAGCAGGGGATGTTTGAGGAGGAAGCGGCGCAATTGGCTCGTGTAAAGCATCCCTTCGCACTGGCGAATGAGAAACGCTTTGAGATAGGCGCTCTCAGGGTGAGCAGGCCGTCCACGAGAAGGGCGCTGAGCTTGCCATTGCTCAACTGGGGACCAATCGAGCAAGGAAAAGAAGGTGCGATAGTGTTGCACGACCGGGTCGTTGTCGAGTAAGGCAGTCATAACCGACTGGTCAAAGAGGTGAGATGTGGGTATCATAGCAAAGGACTCCTTTTGTTGAGTGGAATTGGTTTTAGGAATACTTTGCAGGAGGAGCTTTTCTTCTGTCAAGAAGCATAGGATGTTTTTCCTGGAAATGACGGACATTCGATCCAGGAATTACTTGCTCCAGATTTGCTGGAAGGTTTTTTGAGGAAATACATTACTTGCTCCAGCTATACTGGAAAGGGAGGAAGCCGTTTCGATCCAGGAATTACTTGCTCCAGTGATACTGGAAAATTTTTGAGCAATGCATTAGTTGCTCCCCTCGAATGAGCAATTGAAACTAGCTCACGCTTGCGGCGTTGGGCATTGGTCGCACGGCTGTTGCAGAGGAAATAATTGCGAATGAGCAATTGAAACCATCAAAGAGTCCCACTTGCCCACGAGAAAGTGCCAGTTGCAGAGGAAATAATTGCGAATGAGCAATTGAAACCCGAAATAACACGACCTCTTTTACCGGCTCTATATCGTCGTTGCAGAGGAAATAATTGCGAATGAGCAATTGAAACGCTGCGGTAGTTCTGTGTGTACAGAACTCACTGCTGGCAGTTGCAGAGGAAATAATTGCGAATGAGCAATTGAAACTCATCGAAGATAGCCCCTTGCCCTGTCAGCCCAGCGAGTTGCAGAGGAAATAATTGCGAATGAGCAATTGAAACATCATCAATATGCGTCTGAATTTCTAGCGCTTGCTGGGTTGCAGAGGAAATAATTGCGAATGAGCAATTGAAACAAATTTATTTTGATCGTCCTTTTTACTGGTCCGCTCCTGTTGCAGAGGAAATAATTGCGAATGAGCAATTGAAACCCAGATCCAATAGACTTGATAACCAGTTCTTCATCGGTGTTGCAGAGGAAATAATTGCGAATGAGCAATTGAAACCTATCACTGAGATACGTAAAAATAGACGTGAAATCGTATTGTTGCAGAGGAAATAATTGCGAATGAGCAATTGAAACCCAGTCGCTCGGTTCGCGCCGTCATCACAGCGTGCTGTGTGTTGCAGAGGAAATAATTGCGAATGAGCAATTGAAACTTTGACGCCACCGGGGATACGCGCGCTACAGGTTGGAGTTGCAGAGGAAATAATTGCGAATGAGCAATTGAAACCTTGGCGGCACAAGCCCGGTCGTGACATTTAGCGCATCGAGTTGCAGAGGAAATAATTGCGAATGAGCAATTGAAACACGTGGTCATCGCGGTATACCCGCTCGGAGTCGCTCCGTTGCAGAGGAAATAATTGCGAATGAGCAATTGAAACAACTTGACGACACTCTTGATAATTTCTTCTGGCAGTGTTGCAGAGGAAATAATTGCGAATGAGCAATTGAAACAGCGCAAACGCCATACCAAAACCAAATTGTGAGCCCGCCGTTGCAGAGGAAATAATTGCGAATGAGCAATTGTAATGCAGAGGCAGAATTGCGATTGGAGAGGCGCAAGTAATTCATTTTATATTCTAGGAGGTCCACATCAGGAATCGTGGCGCAACTGCTCGATCATCCGCTTCAACCACTGAAGCTCCTCATGCACTTGATGGTCACGAAAACTGTACAGTTGCTCGAACGTAGGGTTGAATTTTTTCCACAATCGGTGAGTCCAGGTATTGCTGCCTGCGTTCATCTGCCTGGAGACGCTCCTGGAGTGCCTGTATGCGCGTGTGCAAAATCTTTACGCGCTCTTCGGCTGCGAGAAAACCGAAAAGCGCGAAACGCACATAGAACTCTATCTCGTTGCGCGCGGTAGCAAGCGGGAAGTCGCGCAACATTGCGCGGAGCTCGTCCAGCCCATGATCCGTCAGATAATAGATATTACGGTCGGGCCTTCCCTGCTGCTCAATCGTCTCGTGCCGCACCGCGCCCAACTCCTCAAAACGCCGCAACGCCGGGTAGAGCTGATTATGATGCAGCGTCACCAGACCACCCAATGTCCCATCATACAACTTCTTTATCTCATATCCATGCATAGGACGAGACAGAAGCGCGGCGAGTATGAGAATATCTGTATGCATATACATGTCCATCTCAGGTATATTTATAAGCGTCCAGGTCGGCTTCGCAAGCTTAACACGAGCGGCGCAGTACCCTGTATAACTGGCAGCTTCTATAGGACGGCGCTTGAGCCCATAGTAAACTGGCGCAGCCCTCATCACAACCTCAGGACGTTATACCACAACCCCAGCCTTTATACTATACCCAGATTTCAAGGGATCTCCATCCTTGTGGGGGAAACGTCGGCAAACCGGGTAGGAGCGTGTCCTGGCGACCGCCCCCAGGGCGCACGCGAGGTGACGCCCCCTACCCGGTTCCCCCTAACGGATGAAGACCTATTTCAAGCGGTGGAAAATCGGGGCTGGGAAGACGGCTACCAGACCACTGGGAGTTGTGCCGGGCCAAAAGTCGCCGTGTCGCCCGAACGCCAGGGCACTTCGGACGCTGGCACCGCCAGACGAACTGTCGGTAAGCGTTTAATGAGTGTCGTCCAGAGTGTCTGCATCTCCATGCGCGCCAGTTGCTGCCCCAGACAGGCGTGGATGCCGCGCCCAAAGCTGAGAATAGGATTCGGCGCGCGCTCAAAATCCACCACCTGCGGATTGGCAAAGACCGACTCGTCCTCATTGCCGGCATTAAAGGGTAGCATCAGCACTTCGCCCGGCTGGATACGCACCCCACTGAACTCGACCTCTTCGCGTACAATGCGCGGCCTGCCCGTACCCAATATGGTGACGCGCAGAATCTCCTCAACCGCGGACGCCATCGCTTCCGCATCATCCACGCGCGCCTTTAACTGCTCCAGGAGATCCGGGCGTTGGAGGATAATAAATGCGGAATTGGTAAAACTCGTGCTCACCGTCTCGAAACCAGCGATGACCAGTCCGAGAGCAAACGAGAGCATTTCCGCCTCGGTGAGCACCTCATCGCCCTGTTCATGGCTCTTCACCAGCAAGCCCAGCACGCTGTCGCTCGGATTGGCCCGCTCTTTCTCGATCAGCGGAATGATGTAGCTCGTCATGTTCTGTCGTTGCGCTTGCTGCTCCTGCGGTGTTTGCGTCAGTGATAGCGTATTGCGCGCCCATGCGCGGAACAGCTTCTCGTCATCACGCGGGATACCCAGTAGACCGCAAATAACCGTCATGGGAGTTTTAATCGCGTAGTCTTCGTAGAGATCCGCAGGCGGTCCCTTGCGCTCTATGGCGTCGATCAGCTCATTGGTGACTTCGACCACGCGCGGACGCATTTCGTTGGCGTGCTTGACGGTGAACGCCTGCGTGACCAGGCGGCGAATCTTGTTGTGGCGCTCGTCGCTGACGGTAAAAAGCGAATCCTCGTTGGTGCCGATAACGTTGCCGGCCTCGCGGCGTGGCACATTGCCGTCCGAACGCTTCAGCGTTCCGCAGTGCTGCGTGTCGCTTGCCGCCCTCGCGATATCCGCGTGCCGGGTCAGAAGCACGGCATCGCCGCCATACGGCATCGTCACGCGCGCCACCGGACATTGTGCCCGCAGCCGCGCATATTCTTCCGGCAACTCCAGACAGTGATCGGCCATCGCAAAGGGAAAATGGAGCGGCGCATCCTGCTGGATACCCTGCTCCTGAGTTTTTACATCCTGTTCATGACTCATAACGGCTATCTGCTCCAATCTTTCTTGTTGTTATCACTATTGCGCTGAAGTACGATGGTTTCTACATGAGAGAACCATTTGTCGCTTATCAGACCGTCTGGTCCTCTTCTACTACAACGAGCTCTGCCCCGTTCGCCTCGTCCTCAATACTGAAGACCTGCGCCGGACAGAGTTCCACCGCCTGCTGAACCTTTTTCAGCAGATCCAGGGAAGGCCGCTCGTTGAGCACATGGACCGTGCCATCCGTATCCCGCTGCTCAAAAACCTGCGCACAGGCCAGTACACAGTTCCCCCCAGAGATGCACTTCTGGGTATACGCGATCACTCGCACGCAAATACCTCCTTTCTAAGTACCTATGTTACAGTAACATAGGTAATAGTAACATAGGAAATGGAGCAGCGACAAGCAAGCCGCCGCTGTGAAGATGTGATGGACCTGGGCAAACGAACGCGAGAAGATAGCGCGTGTGCATGAGCCATGGAAACTGTTACCGCTCAATGGCTCGCTCGTCTCTATACTATGGTTGCAAGGGCATAAATTGAACATGAGCAATTGAAGCTAAAGCCGTATGGGCGCTCTTGTTATAGAGACTATGCTCATGCATGAGCAATTAAATTGAAATGGCAACCGATAGAGCTGCTTACTGAACATCTACGTATATCCATATGCATTTATGATGAGCAATGTGTCACCGCGCATTGCTCATCTCAATGCAAGGAAACATCACGCGTCTTTGAAAAGGAACGTTTCATAACTTTTGAAAGGCAGACGCAACTTCAATGGTTGACACATATGGACAGGACAGTCCCCACTATCTCATAACCGGGGGAACACCACTGCATGGCGAAGTTGTGATTAGTGGGGCGAAAAATGCCGTCACCAAGATGGTCATCGCCTCCCTCCTGACCGCTGACCCATGCACATTACGCAACGTACCACTCCTGGGGGACCTGGATCTTACCGTGAAACTGTGTAAAGATTTTGGCTCCCAGGTGCAACTAGATGATCATACACTTACGCTACACACCGAACATATTGCCAGTACGGTCGTCTCATCCGATGTGGGTGGATTAAATCGCATGAGCGTGATGGCGATTGGCCCGCTGCTGCATCGTTGCGGCGAAGCCACCATCCCTCTGCCCGGCGGAGACCGCATTGGACCGCGTCCCATCAACTTCCATATCCAGGGATTGCAATTGATGGGCGCGCAGATCATTGAGCGCGATGGTACCTATCAGTGTACTACCAGCAAACGCTTGCACGGCGCGGCCATCAAACTCCCCTTCCCGAGCGTGATGGCGACCGAAAACTTCCTGATCACCGCCTCCCTGGCGAAAGGCGTCACGGTAATCGAGAACGCCGCCACCGAGCCAGAGATCATTGACCTGATCAAACTCTTGCAAAAAATGGGAGCCATTATCGAACTGAAAGTGGATCGTCGTATCGTCATCGAAGGCGTAGAGGCGTTGCACGGTGCCAGCCATACCTTGCTGAGTGATCGCAATGAAGCGGTCTCGCTGGCCGTTGCCACCTACCTGACAAAGGGAGACGTCTATCTGCGTCGTGCGCAGCAGGACACGTTGCTGACCTTCTTGAACACGCTCTCCAAAATGAAACTGCGCTTCGAGATCGACGACGACGGCATTCGCTTTATCGGTGACGACCAGCCACCGCCAGCTATCGCCCTGGAGACCGACGTGCATCCCGGCTTTATGACCGATTGGCAGCAGCCATTTACGATCTTGTTGACGCAGGCCAACGGTATGTCAGTTGTGCACGAGACCATCTATGAGGATCGTTTTGGCTATACCAGCGCGTTACAGGGCATGGGTGCGCATATTGGACTCTATCCCAAGTGTCTGGGCGAGGTACCCTGTCGTTTTCGCGAAAAAGAGCATGTCCATAGCTGTGTTGTGCGTGGCCCCACGCCGCTGCACGGGACGCGACTCTGCATCCCGGACATACGCGCCGGTTGTTCCTACATCCTCGCGGCCCTCTGCGCCGAAGGCACATCCGAGGTCTATGGCATTGAGCACATCGAGCGCGGTTACGAGCAACTGGATGCCAAGCTGCGTAGTCTGGGAGCACAGATGGACAGAATCGCAGGGAATTGGTAACCGTCATAAAAAAAGTCAGGGTTCCTTATCCGGGAACCCTGACATCTGGCTAGAAGAACGTTAGCTTTGAAGACTCGACCGTACTTCGCGCAACTGTTCAGGAGTCAGGATTCTAAACAGAATCAGCAAGTTCTCCAGATCATATTCAAGTCCAATCGCGTGTAATTCCTGCCGAATGCGACCGAGCGCGCTAATCTGAGCCGTCGTGATCAAACCGTAACTCACCAGACTCGCCGCCAACAACTGGTCCGGCGTAAGTAACTTAAACATAAGCAATATTTCACCAAGCTGATAATTCAAATCCACACCACGTAACATACGCTGGATATTCTGCGCGACCTCTAAACGATCTTGAGGAACAAGGTGTCCATCAAGTAACACGTTGCCGAGTGAGCGGGTCGCTCTACCATTCAACACCTGTGGTTGCACAGCCTTCGCATCCTGTTGCGCGAGCGTGTGCATGGGTGGGAAGCTTTGCACAATATCGAGCAGCACTGCGTTATTAGGGGCTGTACTCGCGTCGAAATCAGGCTTTCGCTCTAGCAGCGCTTCTGCCTGAGCCGGGTCTATCTGTGTATACGTATTCCTCTCTTTCCACTTTTCCTGTAACTCCTCAAGATTGGGGATTGACAGCGTATTTTGCTGTACTTCGTCACCCGTCGTCTCCTCCGGGGAAGTAACGTTGTGTGCCGTCATTCCTGGGGCCGATGCAGCAATGGACGCCAATGGTTGTGAACCCTGTGCTGGCTGATTCGTTTGCGGATTGTAATTTGTGCGCGAGAGCACATCGGGTCGTTTGCCGCCTTCTGACCCGGCTTGCCCGTTGTTGCGCTCAATCGGTATGTCCTGGATCGGCGATGCGCGCAGCGGTTGGGCACTGATATTCTCGCTTGTTTGCGCAGGTCGCGGGGCCGGGGCAACGTAATTCAGCGGGATACCAGACTGTGAGCCTTCTGGTATCCTTGTCTCAGCCGCAGGACTATAGCCGTTGGCTGACGGCCTGACTTCGGACTGCTGGTAAGCTGTATTCGCGCTGATGGTCTCGGATTGTTGCTGTTGGTACTGTTGATACGCCGTCGTCGCATTGCGTGGCGCGACTGGTTGTATGCTCTCAGGGGGCGTATACGTCGAGTAGGCAGTATTTCCCGCCTGGGATGATTGGTATCCCTGGGCCATGCGCGATAACTGGGCCAGGCTAGATTCGCTGGGTCCGTCGAGGCCGATTTGCCCGCTGGCCATGCGCTGTAGCACCGTGCTGTCGGGATTGCCGGTATCCTGTGGACTAACCGCATTTTGCGTATCTGATAGTGCTCTATTTTCAGGGAAGGTCGAGAACGCGCCATTGCTTTGTGAACTCCAGGTGCGTTGATTGGGGTAGAGCACCGCGCGAATTTTGTCGGTATAGGCTGGATTTTGACCGTTTGTACCTGCAGGCGCTTGTTGTGTGCCAAACAGACTAGTATTGACCGGTGCAGGAGTTGGTGGTGTATTCGCTGGTGTTTGTGGCATCGTCGGTGTAGACGGGCGCGCTGGTGATTGGCTGATGACGCCATCGTTCACAGGCGCGGCTCTGAACATGTTCCCGTTGCTGGCAAAACCGGTGTTATTACTGATGGGGACCTGTTGTGCTGGTGAGCGCTGCGCCATTGGCTGTGGTTGTGCAGGGGCTTGTGGCGTTTGCATACGCGGCATACGTGGCATCGTATTGGTGGTTGTTTCGACACCCACGCCTGGGACGCGAGCACGCACGGCATCGACCAGGCTCATCAGTCCCATCATGCCATCGATCTCCATATCTGCCATCGAGCCATGACCACTCTCGTCTGGATCGTGAGGACCATACCCGGCGATATTGGTACAACGGAACGTAAAGACCTGTACTTTGCGATCACGCCGTTGGGTATCCAGTGCTACCCAGAACTCTTTGCGAGCAGCGGCTGCCTGCGCAAGATTGACAAGTACAAGCCGTATAGGATAGCGTGCGATAGCATCAAATACTTCGACGGCAGTGCGTGCCGTATGGCACTCGTAGCCAGCAAGCTGAAGCTCACTAATAAGCAGCGCCGCTAATTGTTGATCTCGCTCAAAAAGAAGAATATGTGGTCCACCTGTGCTGATGTTCATCCTGCATCACTCCGGTTTACTGCCCGCATTCTGACTGAGGTCTCAGGAATAACGTTTCATAACTATTTGTCTGATCCTGCTGTATATATATTATTCTTGATCAAAGTCAGCTCTATGCATCATATCTCATGTACAGAGCTGAGCGCATGCATATCTTCCCTGTACGAGGGAGAATTCACGCCGTTATTTTGCTCGCCGTTACACTCTGTGATGTCGGCCTTGATAACCTTGTTGACCTGCTTTACACTATGTTCGCATGTGAAGTTAGTATAGCATACCTCTCTTCCAATGTCATAGTTACAGCGCTATTTCTATGACTATTGACGCTTTTTGCTGGTTGTGTGTATAGAATAAGAGCACAAATCGCTTATACCAGCGCATTTTAGTTTTTACAAGGAGGGACCATAGTACTATGCAGCAGCGCACGTCTGTATTTGAGCATCCAGTGATTGCTTTGTTGACAGATTTCGGTCTGACCGATGGCTATGTTGGTATCATGAAGGGAGTGATGCTGGGGATTGCGCCTGGCGCACAACTGGTAGATCTTACGCACGATGTTGCTCCCCAGGATCTCGCGGAGGGTGCCTGGCAGTTGGCGATAAGCTACCGCTATTTTCCAGCGGGCACGGTTTTTGTGTGTGTCGTTGATCCTGGCGTCGGGAGTCAGCGTCAGTCGGTAGCCGTGCACGCGGGATCATGGTACTTTGTTGGACCTGATAACGGACTGTTTAGTGCTGTACTGGAGCAGCAGCCGGTGCATGCCGTGGTTGCATTGAGCAATCCGGCCTATCATTTACCCCAGGTGAGCACGACTTTTCATGGACGAGATATCTTTGCCCCGGTTGCTGCCCATCTTGCCAGTGGTGTGGCGCTGACCGATCTGGGGGTATGGCTTGATCCAGCCAGCTTACAGCGCAGAGCCAGCGAGACACCTCAGTGGCAGGGCGGACAACTCGTCGCGCGTGTGGTGCATATCGACCGCTTTGGCAATATCATCAGCAATATTGCGTTAGAAATGGTGCCAACGCTCTTCTCCAGTCCAACTGTGCAATTGCGCTTTCCCGCGCAACAGCGGGTGATCACAGCGCGCAGGCGCTATTTCGCGGAGCACGATGGGGATGCAGACGATCCATTTATCTATCCTGCTAGCAGCGGTTATCTTGCTGTAGCTGTACGCAACGGAGATGCCGCGCGCCTTTTGGGTGTGCATACTGGCGATGCTGCTATGTTGTCTCTCTGAAATAAAATGTGCGCATATATGGACTAATTAGCCACATAATGGGCAAAAAATAGCGAAAGTGACCAGAAAGGGACGCAGCTTAGGAAGCCATCTCATCCCACGAGCAGAGAAATGCAGCCCATCCTCTTAACTTCGGGTGAGAAATATGCTATACTGTACGTATACCTTTATAGGAAAATGGGCCGTTGTAGCAGTCGGACATGCCACGGGTGGGTATCGTCCAGGCAATTGTCCGTAGAGTTCGTCTCTTGCCTGATCATTGGAATGAGAAAGGACAGATTGAAATATTGCAGGAGCATCCAGAAGATGCATTTTTCAACACTTTCCCAACTTATCCGATCTGAGAGTTGGACAAAAAATAGAGCGAAGCGCAATATTCTCCGAAACGTAGAAAGGGCTGGTTCTCTCGCGTGGAATGACGAGCAAGAAACCGGCCCTTTTGGTCTCATGGCATCTCTATGTGTGGGTAGAAGAGGAGAGGTGATGCCATAACGGGAAAAGCAGCAACATGGCTTTAATCCTTCTCTTCTACCTGTTCATGTAGTGCGTTTCTAAATCGTCTACGTAGGTAGCATCATTGCAAAACATGTAGTGTAGGAAATACCTCGACACCAAGGTAGCAGACCACTGTCATTCATACACTATTAGTCATACACAGAGAGGATGAACTATGGATCTGGTGAAGCGGTTAGAAGAATATCGAGATCGTGAGCGCGAACTCATGTGGGAAGGAAACTTCGCGCAGTACTTTGAGATTGCGTGTAAGAAGCCAGAGGTAGCTCAACTTTCTCACGAGCGCATTTATCACATGATTATGGACGCGGGCGTGGATACCACTCCTCGCACGGGAGAGCCGCGCTACAAATTCTTTAGCCAGGAAATCTTTGGCATTGAGAAGCCGCTGCAGCAGATCGTTGACTATTTCCACTCAGCCGCGCAACGGCTGGAGGTACGCAAACGCGTGCTCCTGCTGATGGGTCCTGTCGGTGGAGGTAAGTCCACGATTGTTTACCTGCTCAAGCGTGGATTGGAGGCGTACAGCCGCACCCCGGAAGGAGCAATCTACGCGATTAAAGACTGCCCGATGCACGAAGAACCCCTCCATTTGATCCCCCACGACCTCCGCCACGATGTAGAAAAAGAATTTAGCTTATACATCGAAGGAGACCTGTGCCCGCATTGCCGTTTCATGGTCGATAATCAGTATCGTGGACGCATAGAAGAGGTACCCGTTAAACGTATTAGTTTTAGCGAAAAATATCGTGTCGGCGTCGGTACGTTCACGCCATCTGATCCCAAGAGCCAGGATATCAGCGAACTTGTTGGAGGCATTGACCTGTCCACGATTGGGGAGATCGGGGTGGAAAGCGACCCGCGCGCGTATCGTTTCGATGGTGAACTGAATATCGCTAACCGTGGTGTGATGGAATTCGTGGAAATGCTCAAGACCGATGAAAAGTTCCTCTATGTCCTGCTGACACTCAGCCAGGAACAGAACATCAAGACCGGTCGCTTCAGCATGATTTATGCGGACGAAGTGGTCGTGAGCCATACCAACGAACATGAATATCAGTCCTTTGTGGGCAACAAAAAGTCAGAAGCCTTGCAGGACCGCATCATTCTGGCCAAGGTGCCGTACAATCTGCGCGTTTCGGACGAAGTGAAGATCTATGAGAAGCTGCTCAAGCAGAGTTCGCTGCAAAATGTGCACATCGCGCCTTACACGCTGCGCGTTGCCAGCCTCTTTGCCACTCTGACGCGCCTGGAACCCTCCAAGAAAGCTGGCATGAGCTTGATGAAGAAACTCAAGCTGTATGACGGCGAAGATATGGAGGATTTCAAGCAGAAGGACGTACGCGAACTGCAAGAAGAAGCTGTGCGCGAAGGCATGGATGGTATCTCGCCGCGCTATGTCATCAACCGTCTCTCCAACGCCCTTATCAAACCAAACGTGACCTGTATTAATCCGATTGACGCACTGCGCGCGCTGCGTGATGGTCTTGATCAGCACACCAGTATCACGCGAGACGAGCGTGAGCGCTATCTAAACTTCATCAACGATGCACGGAAAGAGTACGATGAGCTGGCGCGCAAAGAAGTTCAGCGCGCTTTTGTCTACTCCTATGAAGAGCAGGCACATACGCTCTTGAATAATTACCTGGATAATGTTGAGTCCTATTGCAACAAGACGAAACTGCGTGACCCCATTACTGATGAAGAAATGGAGCCGGACGAACATCTGATGCGCTCGATAGAAGAGCAGATCAGCGTCTCTGAGAACGCCAAACGCGCGTTCCGCGAGGAAATCCTTATTCGTATCTCATCCCTGGCGCGCAAAGGACAGACCTTTGACTACACCAGCCATGAGCGTCTGAAAGAAGCTATCGAAAAGAAGTTGTTTGCAGACTTGCGGGATGTAGTGAAGATTACCACGTCCACGCGCATGCCCGATAAAGAGCAACTGCGCAAGATCAATGAAGTGGTTGATCGGCTGATGACAGAGCACGGGTACTGTCACGTGTGCGCGAATGAAATTCTCCGCTATACCGGAAGTCTCTTAAATCGATAATCTACGTCAGGTGCAGGATGATCATCGGGTGTGACCCCATTGGGACGGCTCATATTGCCTTGCATTCAGATGAGAACTATGCGGTAGCATAGTTCTAGCGACGAGAGTCGCGTTTCTGAATGCTTATGGGTATCGGCGGCGTTCCCAATGGGTGCACCTCTTCGTTTCTCCCATCTGCGTTTTCCGCGATAAGGAGCATGACCGATGTCTATCTCCCAGCATGATTGGTCGCTGCACCGCAAGGGACAGGCCGACCAGGAGCGCCATAAAGAGAAGATTCGTGAGGCGGTAAAGAAGAATCTCGGTGAAATCGTTAGCGAGGAGAGCATTATCCTCTCAGACGGTAAGAAGACGGTGCGCGTGCCTATTCGTTCGCTCGAAGAATACAGTTTTCGTTATGATTTCGGGCGTCAGCAGCACGCCGGACAGGGCAATGGCAAGAGCAAAGTAGGGGATGTGGTCGCGCAGGAACCCAAGCCGGGCAAAGGCAAAAAAGGTGAGGCCGGTAAAGAGGCCGGTTACGACTACTACGACGAAGCGGAAATCTCTATGGAAGAGCTGGCGGCTATGATCTTCGAGGATCTCGGGCTGCCCAATCTGGAACAAAAACGTCAACAGGAACTGGAGACCGAATCCGTACGCTTCACCGATGTGCGCAAGAAAGGTCCGATGGCCAACCTGGATAAGAAGCGCACGATCTTCGAGAACATGAAACGCAACGCCGCCAAGGGCGAAGCGAAGTTTAAAGATATCAAATCCGATGATCTACGCTTTAAAGTGTGGGACCCGACGATTAAGTATCAGTCGAATGCCGTGGTCATCGCCATGATGGATATCTCAGGCTCGATGGGCGAATTCGAGAAATATATCGCGCGCAGCTTCTACTTCTGGATGGTCAGGTTCTTACGCACGAAGTACAATAATGTGCAGATCGTGTTTATCAGTCACCATACTGAAGCCAAAGAAGTCACCGAAGAAGAATTCTTCCATAAGGGCGAGAGCGGTGGCACGCAGGTTTCATCGGCCTACGAACTGGCATTGCAGGTCATCAAAGAGCGCTATAATCCCAACGACTGGAACATCTACCCCTTCCACTTCTCCGACGGCGATAATCTGCCGTGGGATAACGACCGCTGTGTCCAACTGGTCAACAAGTTGATGGAACTGTGTAACATTTTCGGCTATGGCGAAATTCGCGAGGGCCATTATCGTTCGCCGAGTACGCTCATGTCGGCCTACAACAAGATCAACGATAAAAAGTTCACCGCCGTGACCATCTCTGACAAGAAAGAGGTGTATCCCGCATTGCGGAAATTCTTTGCACAGCGCGATTCAGTTCCCACCAGGTAGTGTCAGGAGTGTTACATGACGAATTACGATTCTAATAGTGAACTTGAACGCTTGCGTGACGCCATCGACGCGGCCTGGGAGGAGGCGCGTAAATTTGGGCTAGATCCCTTTCCGACGCACTTCGAAATGGTGCCTGCTACGATCATGTACGAGTTCGCGTCGTACGGTATTCCTGGTCGCTTCAGCCATTGGACCTACGGTAAAGCCTACTACAGACAGAAGATGCAGTATGACCTGGGGTTAAGCAAGATCTACGAGATGGTGATCAATACCAATCCGAGCTATGCTTTCCTGATGGACATGAACAATTTGCTGCAAAATACCTTTGTGGCGGCACATGTCTTTGGGCATACTGACTTCTTCAAAAATAATGCCTACTTCCAACATACCTCGCGGCGCATGATCGATAAGGCGAGCGTGCATGCCGAGCGTATCGCGAAGTATGAGTTCGACCATGGTCGCGAAGAGGTTGAACGTTTCCTGGATGCGGCGTTGGCGATCCAGGAGCATGTTGATTATAATCTGCTGCTGCGTGAAAATGAGAATAGCAAGCCAGAAGAGAAGAAGTCCTCTCCTACTGGCAGCGAGTATGGAGATCTGTGGGATCTGGATGAAAAGGCCAAGAAGGCCGAAGAGGAGCGCGAACGTCGTTCTGGCAAACCACCAAAGTTTCCAGAGAAGCCGGAGAAGGATCTCTTGCTTTTCTTGAATCGCCATGCACCCCACCTGGAAGTCTGGCAGCGCGATATTATCGAAATTGTGCGCACCGAGATGTTGTACTTTGTGCCCATGATGCAGACCAAAATCATGAATGAGGGCTGGGCCTGTCTGACAAAAGAGAGCCTTGTGCTAACCGAGCAGGGCTTTATGCGTTATGACGCTCTGCATCGCGCGCTGGCGCAGGGTGATGCCGTGGTCGTAGGTAGCGGCAACGGAGAGCGTGACCGCGTGACGGACAGGCATATACATCGTAATGCCGCCACTGTGCGTTTGCGCACGCGCCGTGGCTTTGTGTTAGAAGGGGCTGACGAGCATAAACTGAGTGTTGGTCCAGAACAATGGCTGGCGCTGAAAGATGTCGCCGTTGGACAGCGTATTCCTCTCAGTGCTGGCGATAATATCTGGCCTGGGCAGCTTGTGCCAGTTGCAGTACCCGTGCGTATTACCTCATCGACGGCTGCCGACGTGGCTCTGGCAGCGGGTGTTGGTGTGCATACGGTCTATCGTTCTCTCAGTGGTAAGACCTCTTATGCGCAAGAGCGCATCGATAGCGCCATTGAGCTAACCGGCTACAGCATGGGCAATAGTGGCAAGCCGCTGTATGCTACGCGCTTTCCACTGGTTGCTCCTACCCATGTTACAGAGTCTTTTGCAGAGTTCCTCGGTGATCTGATCGGGGATGGCAATATTCATAGTGCCAAAAATGCGATAGGCTATACTACAGGTGATCGTGAACTGGCTGATCGCTATGCGCAGCTTGTCACTGACCTGTTCGCCATTGAGCCAACCGTCTTTTGGGATGACCGCACCGTTAATGGACGTGGTGGTCGCTGGCGTGTCGTCTTCTACTCGGCCAATGTGCTGGATCTCTTGCGCGCGCAGGGCATTGATCTGCAAGCAAAAGCAGCGCAGAAATGCATACCAGATGCTATTCTGCGTTCGCCGAAGTCCGTTGTAAGTGCATTCTTACGGGCATACTTTGATTGTGATGGCTGTGCTTCGCGCAAAGAAGGTGTAATCCTCTCCACCTTTAGCGAGCAGATCGCGCAGACCTTACAGATTGTGCTCCTCAACTACGGCATACTAACGCGTCGCTACGGTCCCAACATACGCATCAAAGGTTCTTCAGCTCAATTGTTTGCCAAGGAAATCAACTTCGGGCTGGCACGTAAACGTGTGTTGCTGGAACAGTACCTGTCAGACCACCAATGGTTTCGCCGCGAGGACGCGATGGATGAGGTGGTGAGTGTTGAGCATGCCGTTGCCGATGTTTACGATATCACGGTAGATCACTCACACCGTTATGTCGCGAACGGTATGGTGCACCATAACAGCATATGGCACTCGCGCATCATGCGCGAATTGGGTGATCAAGGCGTCATCTCCGACTCAGAGACCGTCGAGTTTGCACAACTACACTCCAGCGTGCTGACACCGTCGCGCACATCGCTCAATCCCTACTACCTGGGCTTCAAAATACTGGAGGATATCGAACGGCGCTGGGATAATCCCTCCACCGAGGAACAGGAAAAGCTTGGCCGTAAGCCTGGTAAAGGGCGGCAGAAGCTCTTTGAAGTACGCGAACTGGATAACGATGTGTCTTTCTTGCGCAACTATCTGACCGAGGATCTCATCAAGGACCTGGACCTCTACCTCTACAAAAAGGAGGGCGACGAATGGGTGATTGTCGAGAAAAACTGGCAAAAAGTGCGCGATGCGACCGTGGCCAACATGACGAACTTCGGGTATCCCTACCTGGTGGTTGATAATGGCGATTATCGGGGCAATCGAGAGCTGTATCTCAAGCATCTCTTTGAGGGCCAGGAGCTGGACCTGAACTACGCGGAGAAGACCTTGCAGCATGTCTACTTGCTGTGGGGGCGTCCGGTCCATCTCGAAACGGTCTTCGAGGGCAAGCGCATCTTGCTCACCTATGATGGTGAGCGCAACAGCAAGAGTACGCTGGAGAAGTAGATTAAGCACGCCATCTTCTGCTCGTGACAGGATTTTCTCTGTACTGAGCAGCGTATGGCGGATGGCTTTGTGATCGATAGGCACGTAGTGGAACAGAAGACTTTTCTGTAATATATGACGAATAGGTCATAGTATGATCATGAGAAGATCCTGGTCTCCTTGAAAATACATATTGCCTTGCCACAGCTTTAATAATACTTTGCTCAAGATTTTCGGCAAATTCGTTGACGCTGGCAAAACGTCGCGTTGGATCTTTTGCCAGTGCCTTCTGCACAACGTATTCCACCGCAGGTGAAAGCTGTGGTACTCTTGCGCGTAGTGATGGCTGTGGTGCGTGTATATGCTGGCTGGCAATTTCTAGCGCTGTGCCCTGGAATGGCAAGCTGCCACATAGCCATTCGTAGACAACGATGGCCAGCGCGTACTGGTCGCTGGCTGGACAAGGGATGTCGTGTAACTGTTCGGGTGCCATATATGCAGCCGTGCCCCAACGTACTTTCCCGGTCGTCGTGCTGGCATAACGTGCAGGCTGTGCGATACCAAAGTCGCTGAGCCAGAGATAACCGTGTCGGGCAACCAGCATATTCTCAGGTTTCACGTCGAGGTGTAGCCAACCTCGATCATGGATATGTTGCAGCGCGTTGGCCATCTGCTTCACATAACGCAATATGCTGGTAAGAGGCAGCGGCTGGCGTGCTGCATAATACTGGCGCAGATTGCCATAAGGTGCGTAATCCAGCGCCAGAAAAGGTTGGGCATCCTGTAGCGCGAACTCGCGCAGGCGTATGATGTGTGGATGCTGCATCTGTGCCAGGATGTGAGCCTCTTTGCGCAACTGTCGTTCATCCTGTTCCCGCTGCTGTCGCAAGACCTTGATGGCGGCCCGTGTCTCCAGATACCTATGTTGACCGAGCAGTACATGCGCTGATCCGCCTCGTCCTAGTGGACGCACGATGCGATAGTTACCGAATAGCATATCTGTATATGCATCAGCAAAAATACTGTGTGACATATGCATAGATCTCTCCTGCTGAGAAAAATACATTCACCGACGATTGACCGTGATTTTAGTGGGCTAGCAGTACTCGCACTACTAGCGCAACATGTCATTTGTAAGTGTAAGTGGTTGATGCTGCCATGTGTGTTCTCAACAGTGCCGTATCAGTGTCATATTTGGTCATGATGGCTAACTGCATTTTATATTGCCTGCTGAAAAAGAGGGAAGGCCGACGTAGAACCAAACGCGCCCCTGCCTCAGCGTCCCCTTGACATCACATCTTTCGTCGTCTATACTACTTCTATTAGATATATCTAATAGAAGTAGTGATGAAAAAAGCTCAACATCTGGCTTGTCTGAGAAGGAGGGGGTTCGCTCATGTATGAATTGCTCATTCTTGCCCAGCTCATGTGTGCTCCTGAGCATGGCTATCAAATAGCCAAAATTGCCAGTGACATGATTGGCCCCTGGGCCAAAATCAGTCTCGGCACCCTGTATCCTTTGCTCACAAAGCTTGAGCTATCGGGATTTATCAAAAAGCTTGATGAGGGACAAGAGGCCACGACGAGACAACGTGGTCGCCAGCAGACACGGACGACCTACGAGATTACCCCGGCAGGGCGCATGCGCTTTCACCAATTGATGATCGATACCATCTCTAACCCAGGAGACTACCAACGTCTGTTTCGTTTGAAAGCGTTGTATCTGGACTTTCTCCAACCTGATGAACGTCTCCATCTCTTGAACCATTACATCACCTACTGTGAAACACTGGTGCTCTATCTCCACTCAGAAAGGCGTGATCTCCTCCAGGTGATCTCAGAACCTGCTCAGATGCACAAGTTCAGCCCGCATTTCCGTGCCATTGCAGAGCGATTAATGCGACATCAAGCAGAACAGTGGCAGGGAGAGATCGCCTGGGCAAAAGAGGTTCGTGAACGCGTGACCCATCAAGACGAGGCAGAAAAACACGTCGATCCCGTTGATAGCGAGAAAGGAGGGATGCTTCCTGGCTGAGAAAAAAGTGACGCAAGGGGAAAGAAACTGCTGTGGACGGAGCAATGGTGCCTGAGTCTGGAAAACCTGGTCACCATGCTCCTGAGCGGAGACCGCCTGCTTCTGATCCTGGCATGCTGATGCAAGCGGCCCTCTCTCGTGCAACGACATCAAACACGAATAGATAGAGGATACACCAGGCTGGATTCTCATGTGCACCAGCCCTCTCCTCTGAGGAGGTACCGTTTTATGAAAAAATACATCTTTTTGAATGTCCCAGCCTTTGGACATGTGAACCCGACACTGCCTATCGTGCAAGAACTTGTCCAACGTGGCGAGCAGGTCATTTACTACCTGACCGAAGAATTTCGCGTAGCTATTGAGGCAACGGGGGCCATCTTCCGTCCCTATGAGTCTTTCCTGGTAGGGCCGGGTCCCATGCCCTTAAGGATGGCGGAGGAAAGTCGCCGGGTCCTCCCCCAGGTCCTGGAGTCTATTCGCGCGGAGCAGCCTGATGCTCTTCTCTACGAGGCCATGTGCCTCTGGGGACGTATTGTCGCCCAGGTGCTCCAGGTCGAGGCGATTGTCTTGCGTTGCAGTTACGCTGCCAATGAGCATGCTGGCATGTTCGCGGCGCGGTCGGACGCTTCCATGCCATTTCCATCTGCATGGCTTGAGCGCTTCCAGACCAGCTATGCAGAACTTAACGCGACCTACCATCTGCCTCCGTTTGATATGCGCCAGTTGTTTGCCCACGCGGAAGGTCTCAACATTGTGTTTCTCCCACGCGTCTTCCAACCAGCTGGTGAAACCTTCGATGAGCGTTTTGTCTTCGTGGGTCCGTCACTGCTCCCGCGTCAGGATGCGCCAGCATTTCCCTGGGAACGCCTGGGAGATCAGCCGGTCCTCTACATTTCCCTGGGCACCGCCTTCAACAATCGGCCCGACTTTTTCCGGCTCTGCTTTCAAGCCTTTGGTGAGCTCTCTTCCCAGGTCGTGCTCTCACATGGAAAACGCCTCGATCCGGCAGTACTGGGACCTGCGCCTGCCAATTTCTTGCTCGCCCCCTCTGTCCCTCAGTTGGAGATGCTGCCGCGCACCAGCGTCTTTGTCACCCACGGTGGGATGAATAGCACCATGGAAAGTCTCTACTTTGGCGTTCCTCTGGTCGTCATCCCCCAGATGATGGAACAGGAGATGACCGCGCGCCGCGTCGAAGAACTGGGCCTGGGAGTTGCCCTGACCCAGGAAAATGTGACTGCGGAACAATTACGCGAAGCGGTTGCGCGTGTCCAGCAAGATCCCTCCATGGCCCAACGCGTCCAGGCTATGCAGCAGCAGGTGCGTGCTGCTGGTGGGTATCAGCGTGCCACCGACGCTATTCTTGATTTTGTCTACAAACGGGCATCTCTCACGCGTCCTCGATCAATGGAAGCATGACACTTTGACGAAGAAGGGTCAGCGTATCCAGACCTTAGCGTACAGTTTTCAGATTTGGATACGCTGACCCCTGGAAGGAGAACCACTCGTGATTCCTCTCGCTCAGATCCAGCGAAAGGCACGAAATTCTGCATAAATTACGGGAAAACCCCTATTATGTAGGATTTGGAGAACGATGAATATGCAAGATGTCTTGCTTCTTTTGAGCATGAGCACGGGGAGGGTCCTTGTGCTCATGCTTGTGCGGTTTTGCTTTCTTAACAGCGCTCGTGCTTGATGTATAACCGCTCTTGATGCGGGCGAGGATCGCGTAGAAACCACCGACAACTGGACGCGCCTGAAAGCCATTTTGTGTATCCGCAATGGTATCGTACCAATCAGTTGCCGGCACGCGTGAGCTACTGGTATGGTAGAAACTGTAGAGGGCATCTACGAAGAACTGGCGTAGCGTAGCAACGTCAGTTGAGGCAGCCGTCCACAACTCCCAATCTGACTTGGTATACGTATGGCGTGAGTCGAGGGGGATACCATACTGATTCTCCTGCGCGGCATACCAGTTCGCTTCCTCCTGCAAGACGGATGTTGGCACGAGAAACAGTCCAAGCAGCTTATCCGGGAAAGCGTTGTATTTCAAACTATATGTGCCAGCTCCAGTACCTGACGCCGTATCCGACTCGGTGTAGGCAATATCCAGGTGTGCCTGAGAGGGGTCCTGACCGAGACTCGCCCATTGGCTGGTCAGACTGGCCACCGTGCTCGCGTAGAACTGCTGATCAGCACTATTACCTGCCGCTAGCGCAATAATGCTCATGGCTCCGATGGCTAGAATACCTTTGAGGGCCAGATTGGTACTATGGGCGATGCTGCCGGTAAAGTCGTCGGTCTGATTTTGCAGTAGCGGATCGAGTGCGTTGGCCCGGCTTGGACTCCCGCCATTGGGTGCATTGAGGTAATTGGCCCATTGTTTGAAGATCGTGTAGTGCGCTTTGCTGTAGCTAGCTGCCGCGCTGGTACTGGCTTGCTGGATGTAGGCAGCAGCCATGATCAGCATATTGGATGTCTCCTCAACCGGCATATTCTCGCCGCCTCCATCGTTGTGGCCATTCGCATTGGGATAGGACGAACCCAGGTCATGCACGCAGTATGTTTCGGGCCAGAGTCCGCTTTCCACGTAGTAGAGAATCGGGGCCAGGATCAACTCCAGCAGGGCGGGATTGAGATAGTAAAGGATGGGGAACGACGGGTAGACGACGTCAACGGTAGAAACGTTGCCATCACTACTGATCTCCTTCAGGAAGAGCCAGGGGGTCGTGGTCGTATTGACCAGCTCGGTGCCCGCCATGGCCTGTCTGGTTGCCAGTGCGCACAGAGCGGCATAGTGAAAGCCTCCGGCGGCAACTGCCACGCTGGTAATGCTAGCATCGAGCGTATTGGCGCGTGTGAGCGCGGCAGTTGCGTCGTCATAGAAGAAGGCCAGCATCTGCTGCCAACTGGACCAGTATGCTTGCCACAATGGAGCTATCTGTCCTCCCTGGTAGCTTACAGCAGGCTGCCTCACATGCCCAAGGGCCAGCACAATGGGTGCGCTTGGCGTGCCACTGATCGTGCCTAAGGTAAAGTTAAAGGCAAAGACCGGCCAGGCGTTGTTGATAGCTCGTGGCATGTTGCTATCCATCGTATTATTCAGCGTGCCCTCTGAGACAAACTGCGAGCGAAGAGTGATATCTTCCCCACTTTGATAGGTGAGATTGGACTGGCTATTCGTGGCCCAGACAGCCTGTCCCCAGGAGGGATAATCGTTGGTCTCGGCCAGTACCGTCGGTGAGTCTGGCGTGACGGTAAATGTAGCCAGGTTGCCGCCACTATGGCTTACCTGTTGCATCTCCCAGTCGATGAGCGTTGAAGACGTACCGTGCGCCCACTCACCCGAGATGTCAAAATAGAGCTGCACGCTATGCGTCTGTCCGTCGTTCGTTTGCGCCTGCGCAAAGATTGCACCGAAGGGCATCGAGAGCCGTTGTAGGTCGGTTGCCTCTACCGGCGACAAGAAATGGAGATAGAGGGTAACGCCCGCTGCCTGGAAGACGTAACGGGATTGCGTGGGGGTGATTTCCAGTTGTGTCTGGGTCATATACAGCGACGTGCCAGTGTTGCCGGGAGCACCAAAGAAGATATAGGACGCGCCATCGATGCGTGCGATGCCGGTGATGGCTTTGATGTTACCATTCCAGAATGTTGACCACGTACCAGGCGCGACAGTGCTTGTTTGCCAGGTACTTACATATGGGCTGCGCACGATGAGCGGGACGGCAGGAGGCCGTATAGGTGAGAGCGCAGGTGCAGCTTGATAGAGACTGCTGGCGTCAGCGTCAGCGAAAGCCAGATTATAGATACGCACATCGTCTATCAGGCCGGACCAGTAGTCTACTGGTGCGCCACTCCATTTCGCGCGACCGATGACCGTCTCGCTGGTCGCATTCCATGCCGAGGAGATGGTCTGTGTACTCTGTAGTACGCCATTCACATATAATTTACTTTGCTTGTTGGCTGCATCGTAGACACCGATAATGTGGTACCAGACGTTGGCAACGGGCGTGAATTTGGAAGTTGCGCGCCCGGAAGTGCCACTGGTTGCGTCTGCGCTGATCAGAGCAAAGGCAAATTTTCCCCCATCCGTTCCGGCATCTGGACTGGTATATTGCAAATAGAAGCCACTCACATTGTTGCCATCCTGGCTGACCGCAGTATGCCAGCTACTGACATCAGCCAGAGAGACCCAGGCCGCAACGGTGAAGCTCGTGCTGGTATTGATCACATTGCTGTTGATATCAACCGTTGTGTTGCTCCCATTAAAGCTGAGTGCGGCCCCGATCTTCCCGCTAACCCAGGTTGCTCCATTCTGTAATGTGCCATTATGTCCATTACCTGATGTGTCTGTCGCGGTACTGCCACTGCTATCATCCAATGGCCAGTAGCCAACCAGACCCGTTGTTGTGACGTGAGCTGTAGCTGGCGCGGTAAGGGTGGTGTTGTAGGTAACAGCCGAAAGGCCAAAGGCACCAGCCATTTTCAAAAAATCACGACGATTTCCCAATAGTGAGAAAGAGGGAAGCTGCTGTTCATCCATGAAGAATACGTACTCCTTTGCATCATTGCATCTGACAGAATTTGTGGTTACGCACTGGCGTTGCTGTTTTCTCTACAGTGGAGCAGTTATAGTATATAATATTACATACCTCTGGTAATCTATACGTATGAATTTCGCTTATGTTGTAAAAGCTCTCTGTCTATAAACGAGAAACGGGGTGGGAGCGTGCCCCAGAGGCGCGAACGGAAGAACATCTGATTGACAATAGTACTAAAAATCCTATCTCGTAAAAACCACTGGAAATGGTCGTGTAGATATACATAAGAGAGCAAATGCTTCTCTTAGTGTTGTATGGCAACGGTGGCTATCGATGTACGATAACTACCATAAGTGCTTTAATTATAAAGAAGGGGAAAAAGCATGTTTTCGATATTTAAAAAAGATGAGACCAGCGAAGTCGTTTTGCGAGACGTAAGCGATGACCAGCTCTCACAGGTTGCTGGTGGTAATGATCATCATCATCGCCATCACCACCACCACCACCACCACCACCACCACTGGATGCATAGGTCGTTCCCGAACGTCACAAATCTCACTCCTACGTCAGGAATGTCTTCGTCTACAACAACAACATCGATCCCAGCCAGGACGCATTTTTAGGCTGAAGTGTTAACAACGGGATGTCATTAGTACCAGACTAATGTACCCTGTGATGCCGCTTACCGTCACCAGATAGCGATCAATGACGAAGATCTCGTCTAGCTAAGGCCACAAGTTGTGACGGTTGCGGCCCTTTTTAGGATCGATACAGTCATATTTTTCCAAAAGAGTGTTGTTCTATCAGTGAGTGAGGTGGGAATAATGGCAGACGTGGACCGTTCGATCTTCCGTCAGCGCGCCCTGGAAAAGTACATGCAAAGAAGGGAAATGCATGTCATCTTGCGGCTGGTTTCTCCACGTATGTTTGGCTTTCTATGGATTTTAGTCTTGCTGACCGTTTGCGGCGGTGCGCTTGTCTGGTCCATACAAGAGCCAATCGTCATCCAGGGGAAAGGTGTGGTAGTACAGCAGAAGGCGGCCAATGGAAAACCTGCGCAGATCGTTGTATTGCTCTTGCTGCCGACGGATCAACAAGCCAGTCTGAAAGTAGGACAGCCTGTGACGATCAGTATCGCTTCAGCGAATATCAACTTCCATAGTACCATAGGCATGGTAGAAACGGGAGTAATGAGTCCAGCTGCTATCAGTACCCAGATCAACTTACAATTGCCAACATCACTGGCACAAACGATCGCCGGGCCATCTATAGTCGCCAGTGCTCCTGTCGAGCCAATGTCTCTAGCCCAGACTTATCTAGGAAGTCAGTGCCAGGTACAGGTACAGATAGGAACGCAGAGTGCGCTTTCGCTCCTACCCGGCTTCAGTAATGTTCCCACGTATATTAGCAATGTTCCCCGCTATGTAAGTGATATTCCCAGGTATGTGAGTGATGTTCCCAGGTTCTTTCAGGGCATTTTCCAGGATATCAAAAAGATTTAATATTTAAGTAATGAATGAAGAGGAAATGAGTCTTCATGGAACCTATGCAAAACGCTAAAAATGTTTCCAGACCCTCAGACCCGAGAAACGAGAAACGAGATCGTGCGCGTGAGGCGAGGAGAGTTGTCACCCCCGAAGATCCTGTGGTTGGTTTACCCATTATCCCCTCGGAAAATATCCGCTGGATAATTGATACTGGACCGACAGTGTCCTTTTCACCAGCGGCTCCTGGCCAGACTCCACCACCTGACCATAGACAAGATGAACGCTCATTCCAACCTCAGCGTGTTCCGAATGTACCACCGCAAATGGGGAGCATGCAGGAGGAAGAACTCTCTCCATCTAAACTTGTCAGAGCCTTGCCTGGGCCAACAAACGCCATGCTGGGAAGTTCTTATCGGCAACCAACGAGCATGTACAGATGGGAGAGCCAGACTTCCAGGTACCCGGCAGAACTTATCGCGCTCGTAGAATCAGAGACGCGAGAGATGCAGGCTCTGGGTAGTCGCCAGCCGTCTTTTGCAGACGATCAACCCAAAAAGAAATTGCGTAGAAAGCGGCGCCGCATTCCTGAGATGAGGCAGGTAACAGCCGTTGAATGTGGTGCGGCTTGTCTGGCCATGGCCTTAAACTATTATGGATACGCAACCAGCATTTCAGAGGTGCAAGAGCACTGTGGCGTTGGACGAGATGGGCTTACTGCTCTTGAGATCGTGAAGTCGGCCCGACTCTATGGCTTGCGTGTGCGTACCGTCTCGGTCAGCCTGGATGATTTTCGCTACCTGACGCTTCCGGCTATTGTGCACTGGGAGTTCAACCACTTCTTGCTCGTGGAACGCTGGTCTCCCAAAGGGGTTGATGTCATCGATCCGGCGCTTGGACGCAGGAAATTGAGCCTTGAGGAATTCGATGAGGGCTTCACCGGTATTGCTATTATGCTAGAACCGGGAGCTCAATTTGAGCAACGCGCGCCACAGAAAACGCTCACTCTGGGGTCCTATATGCGCTCGCTTCTGCGCATGCGCACGATCCTCACCCAGATCATTGGCACCTCCTTGCTCTTGCAAATACTAGGATTGGGGGCACCGCTGCTCACCGAGGTTGTCATTGATCATATTCTCCCCCAAAAAGACCCTGATTTGTTGACGATATTGGGTCTGGGCATGCTCATCTTGATTGTCATGCAAGGGGTTGTCACCTTCTTACGCTCCTCCTTGTTGATCTATTTGCAGACCAGAATCGACACCGATATGATGCTCAACTTCTTTGAGCATATGCTTAGCCTGCCCTATCGCTTCTTTCAATTGCGTTTGAATGGAGACCTGCTGGCTCGCATGAATAGCAACCTGGCAATTCGTGATTTGCTCACCAATCAGCTTATCTCTACCTTGCTTGATGGGGGTACTGTCATTGTCTACTTCATTATCTTGCTGATTTTTTCCAGGTTTATTGCTGTTGTCACGTTAGCTATCGGCGTTGTCCAGGTTGTACTGTTGCTGGCGACGTCTCCGGCTATTCGTCGACTGACCCAACGCGACCTGGAAGCGCAGGGTAAGACGCAGGGGTACATGAACGAGATCTTGTCCGGCATTGCCACGTTAAAGGCGGCTGGAGCCGAGCATCGGGCCTTCGCTCGCTGGGAGAATCTCTTCTTTCAGGAGATGAATGTGTCGCTGCGTCTCAGCTATCTCTCTTCGGTTGTGAGCGCCCTTGTGGGTATCCTCAATCTCCTTTCGCCGTTGTTGTTGCTATGGATTGGTGCGATGCAGGTCATCAACGGGACGATGACCGTGGGTGCGATGCTCGCGTTTAACACGCTGGCCATTTTGTTTCTCGTGCCGCTCGGTTCTCTCGCCAACAGTGTACAGGAGTTGCAGATTGTGCGCGCGCACTTCTCACGTGTGGCGGATGTCATTGGCTCGGCTCCTGAACAGGACCCCACTGCTGTACAGGCTCCTCATCGCTTAAAGGGCTATATTGAGTTGCAGCATGTAGGCTTCCGTTATGACCAGAATGCTCCACAGATTCTCCAGGACATCAATGTAAGGGTGTATCCGGGCCAAAAGGTCGCGCTGGTTGGTAAAACAGGCTCTGGCAAGAGTACGCTGGGCAAACTTCTCGTTGGTCTGATCACTCCCACCGAGGGATCTATCCTCTATGATGGCGTGCCTTTGGAGAGTCTGAATTATCAAGAGGTGCGCAGCCAGTTTGGTATCGTGCTGCAAGAGTCATTTATTTTCAGCGGCTCGGTGAGCGAGAATATTGCGTTGAACAATCCCGAGATGGATATGGAGCGCATTATGGAAGCTGCTCAACTGGCTGCTATTGATGAAGACATCGCCAAGATGCCGATGGGGTATGATACGCTGGTCTCAGAAGGTGGTAGCGCCTTCTCTGGTGGACAGCGTCAGCGCCTGGCTCTGGCGCGAGCGCTGGCGCACCATCCTGCGCTTCTGCTCTTAGATGAAGCCACCAGCGCCCTCGATATCGTCACAGAGCGCGCTGTTGAGCAAAACCTTGGTCGACTGCCCTGTACGCAAATTATTATTGCGCACCGATTGAGTACCATTCGGAACGCGAATGTGATCCTGGTCCTGGACCGTGGCCGCATCGTGGAGATGGGCAATCATCAGCAGTTATTACAACAAAACGGCTTTTATGCTCACTTGATCCAGGCACAGGTGCAAAATGGCGAGATCGTAGGTGTCTAAAGTTCCTGATAAATAACACTTTTCTGGCCTCAAAGATAATCATGTGTTACCATTTACCTGTATGTGTGCTTTTCGGGGAGGTTCCTAACGCTCATGTGCTCCGCAGATTGCTTATATACGCTCGTGAGCAGCAAGCGCCGCCTCAGTTCGGCCTCTTTGGCGTGTTCAGTAAGGATGTAATTGAGGCACTTACTCCTCTAAATTAGGTGATGGTTTGTTTGTGCTAAAATGGTACAAGACAGGCGCGATTCATTGCATTGGTTGATACGAAATCAAAAAGAACAAGAAAATTTGTAATTGCTACATTATAGTTTTTCCCAGGTATAATCATACATTAGATGTAACGTTAATCTGGTAGACTCCTTCCCCTTTGAGCCACGTGAAGAGAAAATGCCGCCATTTGTGGAGAGACATGGTTATGGGTAGTGCCAGATGCAATCGCATAACGGCCAACATTGTGTGCACAGACACAAACAGATCGGAGGTGGCGAAAGACTTGACAACCTCCCAAAAAAGATATGCCTTTTTTATTAAAAGACATATCTTTTTTGTAAGGAGGGAAGCAATCCATGATGGATGGCAACCATCACTACGAGGAATTTGAGCGCGGATTGCATGAGGGGCTTGACAGCCTCTAAAATAAGATGTATCTTTTAATTATTAAAGACATATCTTTTATAAGAAGAAAGGGAAGCAATCCATGATGGAGAATGATCATCATCACGAGGAGTCGGAGCGCCCGGAACGCAGGGGCCGTCGGGGACGAGGGGAAGGGCCGCATCATCACGAGGAATTTGAACACGCGGAGCGCGGAGGGCAGAGGGAGGGATCGCGCCGTCACACGTCTTGGCGTTCTGCAGACGAAGATGGATCGCGGGGTGTGCTGCGCCGGGCGCGGGTCGAGCGCGGCATGCTGCGCTATCTCCTGCTCGATGCTCTGCGTCCTGGTCCCAAACATGGCTATGAGATTATCAAGTGGCTGGAAGAACAGACCCATGGCCGCTATGCTCCCAGCGCGGGAACCGTTTATCCGACCTTACAACTCTTAGAGGATCAAGGACTGATTCTGGCGGAGCGGGCGGACGAAAAAAGTGTCTATCGCCTGACCGAGACGGGAGAGACGGACCTACAGACCCACGTGGATTTCACCCGGGAGTTTTGGGAGCGTTATGGACATCCCGTGCCGCCTCCTGCCACGCTGCTTGAGACCGAGTTTGTCTACGAGGAACTCCAGGATCTGCAACGCACGGTGGAAAAAGGGGTGCGCATGCTAACGCAGCAGGCTGATCAGCAAAGCCTTCTGCCGCTGCGCCAGGCGCTTGAGCGCAGCAAGAGCGAGATCCGTGATTTGCTCACGCGTAGCTCCGCTCCTCAGCAGGTGAGCACTGGATCTCATGACTCTCAGGTCAATGCTCGCGAGTTGGAGGAGGCCATCGCTCAGGTGTTTGTGTCCGAGGACGAAGCGTTACGGCAAACGTTGGTCAGGGCCAGAGAGCACGGTCTGCCTCCCATTCAGATCTCTGCGCTGCAAGGCAAGCTCTTACAGGTTCTGGCCACAGCCTGTCAGGCCCGCAAAATCCTGGAGATCGGTGCGCTGGCGGGGTATAGTGGTATCTGGCTGGCGCGTGCCTTGCCTGCGGACGGACGGCTGATTACCCTGGAAATTGATGCTATCCATGCCGAGGTGGTGCGTGAGTCGTTCCGCCAGGCCCAGGTGGATGACCGCGCTGAGGTACGCGTCGGCCCGGCGCTTGAGACGCTGCCAGGCCTTGCGGCAGAGGGACCATTCGACTTGATCTTTATTGATGCCGATAAAGATCCCTACCCGCAGTACCTCGCGTGGGCGATCCAGCTCGCGCGTCCGGGCAGCATCATTGTGGCTGACAATTGCATCCGAGGGGGAAGCGGGCTACGCGTTCAGGATGCCACGGACCCACGCAATTCAGGCATTCGCGCGTACAATCAGAGCGCTAGCAGCAACTCCGCACTGTGCTCCATCGCGCTTCCCATCAACACCGGTATGACCATCTCCGTTGTGCTAGCAAAGACAGAGCCGCAGCGAGCCTGAGCATCCGCGTCCCTGGTCTCTCTCTGGCTTCCCTGCTGGCGTGCACCACCCGGACAGGGAGACCAGCCAGATGGTGCGAGGGTGAGGATGGTGACAGCTTACGTAGCGTTATTCCTGCATAAAACATTAAAGAGACAAATATGAACGATCAAAGAGGCACTGCCAGGGGATCTGGTAGGAGACAGAATAACGAAGAGAAGTTTAGCTTAAAAAACGTGCCCCGTACACTTGCCAGCCTGCCGCGTGTCTTGCGCCTGGTCTGGGAGACCCATCGCTTCTTGACGCTAGCGTTGGGGCTATTGGATATCTTGCAGGGTTTGGTACCAGCGATCAGTATCTCGATTACAGCACTTGTGATTGATGGTGTCGTAAAGGCCATTCATCAGCAAAGCCCGGCTCCGATCTGGTGGCCGATTGGACTACAAATAGGGATCACATTGTTCTCCGGCTTGCTTAACGCCTTGAGTAATATTGTGCAGCAGCTCTTACAGGAGCTGGTCTCTAACCGCATCCAGTTGGATATTCTCAAGCAGGCGGGAGGGCTTGATCTCTCTTTTTTTGAAAATCCAGAGTCCTATGATAAGATCCGCCAGGCCGCCAATCAGTCCTCGTATCAGCCGACCAGCATGATCGCGCAGACGTTCGGACTGGGACAGACGTTGATTACGATGGCCTCACTGCTCTTTTTGCTCTTCCATCTGGTCTGGTGGCTGGCGGTCATCTCGCTGATTATGCCGATACCGGCATTTATCTTTAGTACGCGCTATGGATGGAAGGGCTATCGCCAGATGCGTCGTCAATCGCCAGAGCGTCGTCTGATGGACTATTTTACACGGCTACTGACGACCGATACGTACACGAAGGAGATCAAGCTCTTCAATCTGAACGACTTTTTTGTCAATCGTTTCCAGACGCTGGCGAAAAAGTTGTATCTGCAAGACCGGCAACTTGCACTGCGTCGCTATCTGACGAATTTTGGCTGGTCGAACCTCACCAGTGTTGTCAATACAGGTATTTACATCTACGTTGCCTTGCAGGCAATAGCGGGTCGCATTACGCTGGGTGGGCTCACATTGTATACACAGACGGCGACACAGGTCGGACAAAATTTTCAGTCCTTGTTAAACAGTGTCTCCAGCACCTACGAGAACGCGCTCTATATCAACATGCTCTTCGAGTTTCTCGGCTATCAATCGAAGATCCTGTCGCCAGCCGATCCGCAGCCATTTGAGCCAGCGGAGCAGGGCTATGGACAAGATATCGAGTTTCGCAACGTGAGTTTCACTTATCCTGGCAAGGACCCAGAGACAGAAGCGACGCTGAAACAGGTCAGTTTTAAGATTCGTGCTGGCGAGACGATTGCTCTGGTGGGACACAATGGCGCTGGCAAAACGACGCTGGTCAAGCTCCTCACACGTCTCTACGAGCCAGACGAGGGAGAGATCCTGATCGGAGGAAAAGATATCCGTGTCTATAGCCTGGAAGAGTTGCGCAGACGCATCGGCGTGATTTTCCAGGATTTTGTGAACTATTATCTGACGGCGCGTGAGAATATTGGCGTTGGGCGCATTGAAGCAATTGAAGATAACGAACTCGTCATCAGCGCGGCACGAAAAAGCGGCGCGGACGCGGTCATAGAAAAGCTCCCGTACAGCTACGAGACCACGCTGGGACGCTGGTTTAAAAATCTGGAGGAGAGTACGCAGTTGAGCGGAGGCGAATGGCAGAAGATAGCTCTGGCACGTGCGTTTATCCGTGATGCATACATCCTGGCGTTGGATGAGCCTACCAGCGCGCTGGATGCACGAGCCGAGTACGAGGTATTCAAGCATTTCCGAGCCTTGACCACCAATAAGACGGCCCTCTTTATCAGTCATCGCTTCAGTACCGTACGCATGGCTGACCGTATCTTTGTTTTGGAGAACGGACACATTATCGAGAATGGTACCCATCAGGAATTGATGGCCTTAGAAGAGCGCTATGCCGAGCTATTTAATCTCCAGGCAGAAGCATACCGCTAGTGGCTCAAGTTCGGTCTCGCATCCATGGTGGATAACTGCAAGGGATTGTCCCCATAGGCGCGAACGTAAGAAGAGATGAGTTTCTAGCGTGATGCATCAGATGCAAAAAAGGAAATACCGGGAAGGTTGCCACCTTTCCTGGCTCCGTTCTCACGAGGACGAGCGGGTAGGGGCGTGTCCTTGCGACCGCCCTGGAGGCCACGATGCGAACCACCAGGGCGCACGCAAGGACACGCCCCTACCCGAAACTCAGCGTTTTTTCCGTTCGCGCCTATGGGGATTGTCCCTACGCGATCACCCCCAGCGTCGGCGCAGGCGTAGCTTCTGCCTCTATGAAGTGGGTGAAAGCGACCACTGTTGCTCAGTGCCGTTATCGGCGGGCCACTGGATGACCGCCGTACCCTCTGTAGTGGAGGAACCAGCTACGGCCACGAGCAGACCACTCTGTTTGCCCGTAATCGTATAGTAGCCTGCACCAGCGCTACTGAAAAGCCATTGTTGATTGGCTCCGCCATTGCTACTCCACTGGTCGAGTTGCACTCCCTTGGAGGTGGATTGGCCCGGTACTTCGAGCGCCAGCCCACTGTTGACGTTGACCAGGGTGAAGTAGCCACCGCCCGCGTCAACGAAGCGCCAATGCTGGTTCGCCCCGTCGTGGGTGGGCCACTGGATGACTATGCCACCGTTAGAGGTTGACTTTCCCGAGACATCCATGACCAGTCCGCTGTTGCGATTGACCAGCTCGTAGGTTGCGCCAGCAGTGGGCACGGCGAACAGTTGCCATTGTTGATTGGCGGCGCAGGTGTCGCGTCCCAGAATGACTGCGCCGCCATTCGCAGTCGAGGCCCCCGCGACTTCGACGACCTGGCGGCTTTGCTGGTTAACGATAGCGTAGTAGCCATCGCCCACGCTGATAAACTGCCATTGCTCGTTCGCCTTGCCATCGTCGCTCCACTGCTCAAGTTGCACCTCTCTGGATGTGGATGGCTGTGGCACGTTCGAGCACGAGGCCGCTGTTGTGGTTCACCAGCTTAATTGTGCCATTGCCTACCGCGACTAGCTGCCATTGCTGACTGCTGGCGTTACTATCGGTGGACTGAATGATCAGCGCGCCATTCGTGGTCGCGGCCCCTGCGACGTCGAGCACGAGGCCACTATGGCGGTTAACGAGCTTGTAGGAGGTGCCGGGTACGCCGGTCGTGCTGGAGGTCACGCTGAAATTGTCAAACTGTGCGTTCTGCCAGCCACTGACGCCTACACCGACCTGGCCTGAGCTATACCTGCTATCCGTGACTGTACTGACGGTTGTGCCATCAATCGTTGCGCTGATGGTGCTGCCCTGGAAACTCAGCGCCAGCGTGTGCCAGGTGTGGGTACCGAGCGCGGAGACCGTGCCGGAGGCAAGCGTACTGAGTGTTCCGCCCGAGGTGTTCTTCAGAATGCTCCAGGCACCGCCATCGGTCACGCGCAGATAATAGGCGTTGATGTTGGCTGGTGAGAAGCCCGCCTGTGTGCCGACGCGACCCAGTAGCTCGACATAGCCGGATTGCTCCAGGAGCACATCGCTCGTCACCGTATAGTCGGTCCAGGCGAGATCGCCCAGCAGCGTATAGGGGTCGCTGGTGTTATCCCAGTTAATAGGCGCGGTAGGTGCCATCTGGCGCAGGACCCGACCGTGACGTCCACCACCAGCCGGGGCAATCTCAAAGGACCCGTTCATGTCGGAGAAGTATTGCGCCTCCTGCCCAACCTCATAGCGCTCGAAAATTGTCAGCGTAGGGGAGTCCCAGCGGCGCGGGCGGTGGTCCCACTATGGTGTCTTTGCCCTGACCGCTCGTCGTCGAAAGGGTATAGACATAGCCGGGTTGCAGGGTGACGGTATAGGTACCATCTGTGGGTGTAACGCTGGCCTGCTGTACAAAGTAGTCGCTGGAACTGGACGAACTGAGGTTGGTGCTCCAGACATGGACTGTCCCGGTCGAGAGACCAGCACTGACCTGGAAGCTCACGGTCTGGCTGGCCGTCGCGTCCATGGTCTCGATAATCACGCTGTAATCTTTGCCATGGGGAGATTTGAGCGTCACATAGCTGCCGTTGCTATCACTGCCCCCGAGATAACCACTGGCGCTATCGATATACTGCCAGCCGGGCCGGGTAAACTGTGTGGTGTGGGCTGTGACCCAGAGCTGCTTGCCTACGCTATAGTTGCCGGACCAGGGCTGGCTGGCAACCATCAGACCAACTGTGTTGTAGGGCAGGTTGGGGTAAATCGCGGCGATCAATGGCCAGTTGATGTAGGCGGTCATATCTCCATCGATGTAGCCACGATTAATGGCGCGCGCCATGGCAGTGGCTCCGGTATTCTCGTCCTGCGAACCGTTCTCGCTGGCCCATAAGGGCTTGCCCAGGCTTCTGGCGTTGGACGTATTAGGACACGAGGTCGCGCTGCCACCATCACCGCCGGTACAGGGGTAGTGGACGCCCACAATATCGACTGCTGCATTGAAGGCCGCGTCATTGACCATGGCATCGGCGACATCCCAGCCCGAGTCTGCGCCGACAATTTTGGTTGGCAGGTGGTTAGTCTGTATGGCGCTCTTGAGGGCTTCATAAAACTGCTCGTTGTAGCCGCGCTCGTTCCAGCCGCCGATATAATCGATGGTCAGACCATGCTGGGAGCGCGCGCCTTTGATCCAGGCAATATAGTAGTTGACCATATCTTCGGACCAGAAAGGGTTGTTGGTGTCGTAGACCGTGGCACCGGTTGTGCCAATCCAGCCCGGTGCGCCCCAGGCCAGGCCGTACAGCTTGATGTTGGGATTGCGCGCTTTGGCCTCCTTCATCAGCCACCACTCGTAGCCGCGATTGAAATTCTGGTCAGTGGCCGTGTGCATAAAACTTGGCTCGGCACCATCGGTTGAGTTGGTATCTCCGCCGACCTCGACCTTCAAGATGTGCAGACTGGCCCCATAGTTGGGTTTAAAGAGATAGTCGAGGATCTGCGAGCGAAATGGTTCGGGGTAGTTGATCAATAGGCGTGAATTGCCGCCGCCTCCGCTGATGGCCCCGATGCCGTCAAATATACGTCCACTTCCGCTGCCATTGAGTATGATTGAGGTTGAGGTAGCGCTCTGCGCATACACGGGGATGGCGCTGCTAAGACCTGTGGCTGCGATAGTAGCCCCGGCGGAAATTTCCAAAAATCGCCGACGATTAAAACGCCTCTTCATAAGTAGCAAACCAGTCCTTCCTTGACTGTTACATACCTACATCGACAATACTGTTGGTTTAACGCGCTCTACGACTCTGTAAATGCTGCAAGCTGGGTTGTTGCGGAAAGTCATCTTCCTATTGAAGGAGATAGCAAACGAAAACCTCGCAAGCTATATACCCTTTCTACTATATGGAGAACCATGGAGCGGAAAGAGATTTTAAGTAAAAAAACGGGTTTCTATCCCGCTATTTTGCGCGTCTTTCTATAGCGATAGTTTATCTGGATTTTCGTTAGCTTGTCAAGTCTTATTTTTTCACAAGGCGATGGTTTTCGGCTTCAGGCTTGCCTTTCGAGAATAAAGCTTCTCCAGCGTATTTTATGTAAGGGGATAATGCTCCTTTTCCCTGCACGAACCCGCTTGACGATGACCGAAGAGTTCCTCTACAATAATGAAGGTATATAATACAATGGAGGAAAGAAATCGAGTCTTCGTCCATTAAAGGGAAACGGGGTAGAGGAAAATATGCAGCAATATTTCTTTTAGATGGGCGTGTTCAAGGAGGATCAGTTGTGGCTATCATGAGGGATATGGTCAAAAATGAGGATGGGCAAGAGGTTCCCATATATATTGAGGTTGATGCGCAGGAAGCTAGCTATGATGTATACGAAGACACTGGTTCTGATGACGAACTGAGAGGTCCTCGTTTGCCAGATGCGCACGATGCTTTCCAGAAGGCAATGGAACTGATTCACATCTGCGCTGAGCAGGTTGCTCACACAGTACAGAAGATCCCTGAAAAGTCGCGACCCGCTGCCTGTGAAGTACAACTTTCTGTGAAACTCAGTGGTGGCATCGCGGTCCTGGTGAATACATCCTCAGAGGCGCAGTTACAGGTTACTTTGAAGTGGGGGAAACAGGATTAATTATGGGGCACAAGGATGAACACGCTCTTCTGCGTACAATTCTCCCGTATACCTATATTGTGGGTCAGCAGAAGTTGAAACTGGCGCTGGAACTGGCCTATATTGCTCCGCGCATTGGTGGTGTGCTGGTCAGTGGGAAGCGTGGTACGGCCAAGTCCACGACGGTGCGCGCCTTCTCTACGATGATGTATCAGGCTCTCCCGGTCACGATTCCCATTAATGCCACCGAAGACCGCGTTGTTGGTGGTTGGGAGGTGACAAAACTGGCGCAAGGTCAACCGAGCAAGAAAAAAGGCTTGCTGGAGGAGGCCAATGGCAAACTGCTCTATATTGATGAAGTCAATTTGTTAGACGACCATATTATCAACATTATTCTGGATGTGACCTCTACGGGCAAGCTGGTGATCCAGCGTGAAGGTCTCGGCGAGGATCATGATGTGCGCGTCATACTGGTCGGCACGATAAATCCAGAGGAGGGCGGCTTGCGTCCTCAGCTCTTAGATCGTTTTGGCTTCATGGTGGGTATGGAGGAAGAGACGGAGCCGCAGAGCCGCTTGCAGATTCTAGAGACCGTCCTGGCCTTTGATCGCGCCTTGCAAACAGCCGAAGATACAGCGTTTTTACTGGAGGGCTACCAGGCCACAGAACATCTGCGGGCGGAGATCGAGCGGGCTAAAGAGCGCTTTTATGCTGTCAAGTTGGGTGCTGATGTCGCCGAGGCATGCGTGCATCTCGCGAAGGAATTTCATGTAGAAGGACACCGTAGCAATTATCTGCTCGCCCTGGCTTGCTGTGCGTATGCTGCGCGGCAGGATGCTCCTGCTGCTACGCTTGAGCACTTGCGAGAAGTTGCGGAACTGGTCCTGCGTCACCGTTTGCCAGGGGCGCAACAACTGACCTATGCACAATGGGGCGAGAAGGAAAAGCAGCACATGGCAGATCTATTAGAGCATGTTTGACCTGACTTCGAATTCAACGTTAATGACGAGTTTCGCCTGCGCCGCTCTCAATCCAGGCTTGCGCAGTATCCTGGTGCTGGACGCGCCGCCAGCCGGTTTACATTTGCTGGCGGACCTGCTGACCGGGTTGCTCGGAGCCGCTACGGGTCAGGCTGTGGAGCGCTATCAACTCGCGGTCTTCGCGTCGGACGATGCTGTCTGGGGTAGCTTGTATCTGCCATGGCATACCACTGAGTCAGGAGAACAACCTGCTCACCGCCTCTTCTCTGCCGAACGCAATGCTCAGGAACTGCAACTGATCACTATTCCTGATCTGGCGGCGTTAAGTCTGACTGCCGCGCGTAGCGTGACTATGCTGCTTGGTGCTGATGTCGTCCATCTTGAGCGTAATGGACTCAGCGCTTGCTGGCATCCCCGCCAATGCTGGCTCGCAGGCTGTCATGCTGATGATATTGGCAAAATTTCACCACACTTACTTCGAACGCTTCGCTTTACGTCTTTCCTGGCAAAAGATCGTGCCAACCGTCGTCGAGCACGCTGAAGTGGCAATTGCTCGCTTGCTGGAGCAGGTGCCAGGGGAGGCTAGCCCGGAGACAGTGGCTATACCCACCTCTTACCTGCAACAGGTTGCGCAGGCTGCGCGGCGGCATGTGGAGCTTTCCAGGGCGGAACTTGCTCGCGTCCTGGAGTATGTGCCGACCGAGAGCCATTCACCGCGTCGCGAGATCGCGCTGGCTCGCTTCGCTCAGGCACTGGCCCAATTGTCGGATGCCTCTTCTTCACTGGGTAGCTATGTTGACAGTGCAGCGCGTATGCTGGGTTTTACGCGCAGGCCGGAGTACGCCGAGCCGGTCAAACAGCCTGACGATGTAGCCGTTGAGGATGATGTGGAAGAGGAGCCAGTTGTGCTTACCAACACAGCGCCTATCTCGGCTACAAGCTTGTTGCAAGAGATGGCTCAGCCGGTGACGGTGCAACTTCCCACAGATACCTTTACCAGCACTATTGATAGCGGCGCGCTGTGTAGCAATCCATATCCTGAAGACGATACAGCCATTGAAAGAGAACAGTTTGCGCTGAAGCTTCCCCCTGCTCGCTATGGTTCCTCTCACTCCATGCGTGGAGCTATCGTTGGCGTCGAGGAGAGCGATAGTCTCTATGACCTGGCGCTGGTGAATACTCTGCTGACTGCTATGAAATTCCAGCGCTTGCGACAGGATGAGTATTGTGCGCGGTATAAGAAGAGCTATGCGGGCCTGCTGCTTGAACCTGCTGATCTGCGTCGTTATCGTCGTAGCTTGCCGGTAGAGCAGGTACTCATGTTGCTGTTTGATTATACGTGCATACGCGAGGACGACAACTGGGAAGAGGCTCTTGTTCAGTACTTGCACGCGGCGTATACCGCGCGTGCGGGCATCGTCATTATCAAAGTAGGTGCCAATGATGCACTTTCACCGCTGCGCGCCGAAGTCGTCAACGAAAAGAATGTCCTGGTGCCGCGTGTTGGGCGGGCATTGGAAGCCGGGCGTGGGAGAGCTACTCCGTTGGCGCATGGTTTCAGTCTGGCATTAGAGCAGCTTCAGCGCATACTTCAGCATGGTCGCAACACGGCGCAGCGCGTCACGTTCGTTGTGATGAGCGATGGACGCGGCAACGTGCCCTTGGCGACCAGTACGCACGCGGAGCACATTCCCATTGTGACGAGGGAGGGTATCGATGACGCCCTGCGCGAGGCGCGCAAAATTCGCGCACTGAAGCATGTCGTGAGCGTCGTGCTCAGTCCGCAGCCTGACTATTATCCTGATCTGCCAGAACGCCTGGCCGAGGTGCTGGGCGCGACCTTGTTCTCCATTCCCCGGCGTGATGAGGTACAGGAGGTTCAGCCGTTATGAGTCCCCTCCCTGGTATCATTCATCGCCTCATCAAGGCTGATCAACGTCCGCCGACGCTATCCGCCTCTGAAGCTGTCAGCCAACAACCTGAAGCCGTCTATGCTCATTTTAGCATTGCGGTACGTCTTTGCGAGGACGGCGCTGCCGATGCCTGGCCCGCCAGCTCTACAGAACTGCTAGCGGGCCGACGCTACGATGTCGTGATTACCTGCGAGCACAGTCGCGGGAACGCAAACCAGGAGGACGTGCTGATCACAGGTGATTTCAGGCTGCGTATCCAACAATGCTTTGCTGTTACTACGGGATATGCACCCCCCTACCAGGATTTTACTGTTTCCTACACGAACGCCTGTAAGCCCAGGTATGTGCTCCCTGTGTGGTCCGTGACGCTACCTGAGCATCTACCAACCTGCGATGTGACATTTCTGCTGCATTTTAAGGAGTCACATAGCTCTTATATCAAAGAAAATATTGCTGTATATAGGCTACGCGCTCGGGGGGATACGGTCCTCGAAGATGCGCAGGCGTTGGCGGCCTGCAATATCGCGGCGGGATTACCGCCAGGCGCGGCGGTGCTGGCTATTGCAGCGGAGAACGTGGCTGCTCCAACCGATGGTATCGAGATCACAACCATCAATCGCGCTATCGGCAATCGTCTCATTACGTTGCGTACCTCAATGGTCGCTGGCGTGGCGCAGCTTTTCTCAAAAACTGCTTCTATTTCCAGCATACTTGATCGGATTCTGCTCTTTTCACGCGATCACGCGGGTGAGCTAATGACGTGGTTACGCCAGTTTATGGCAGCCTGCAAGGAGCACCAGCAATCTCCTTGTATTATCATTGTCAATACGCAGGGCGCGCTCGAAATCCCCTGGGAGTTGCTCGAAATTGATACCTATGCCTACCTTGGAGCAATCGCACAGGTTGTACGTTGGTATCCGTTCAGCCCTTATGGCAAGCCCAAGATCCTGTCGGTGAAAAAAGTGGTCTATGAGGGATCGGTGCTGGCCTACCTGGATCAGAAGCTGGCATGCGTGCAACAGGAGCATGCAGTGTTGAATCACTTTCAGAGGGAAGATGTGTCCGATCTGTGGGCCTTGCGTACACGATTGCGCAAAGATCGTGCTCTGGAGCGTATCGGGTTAGTCTACATCGCCTGTCATGGACAGGAGGGGCATACGCTGAGTGCCAGCGAGCAGGATAGGCTACAACGGCCAGATCGGGCGCTCAGATCATTGGAGCTGGCGCGCATGCCAGAGCAGCCTGAGCCGCGTCCCATCTTCTTCGTCAACGCCTGTGATTCCGCGCGTATGCTGCGTGATAGTAAAACTAATCCCGTCAGTTTCGCCGAAAGCTTCCTCGTGCGCTGTGCCAGCAACTATATTGGTACAATGGCACCGGTCGGCAGTAGAAACGCGTCGCTGATCGCTGGGGACATACTCCAACAGGCAATGAGCGCAGAGGGTGTGCAGATCGCTGAAGCTCTGCGCGTACTGCGCGCCCGCGTTGTGGCGCGACGCTGCGATAGTGACCAGGACGACGAGGCGCAAAAGGAAGTCGAAAAAGACTTCTTTTACACTTTCATGTATGTCTATTATGGTAATCCGTTAGCCCATCTGCGCCTGCACACCGTGAATAGCGCCAAGGAGGATGCATGAGCGAGCAGCTATACGACGCATCCCAACCGATCCAAATCAAGCCGATAGTGAATTACCCGCGCGAGGCGCAGGTCGGGCAAACTTACCTGATGACCATTGACCTGCAACTGGCTGTGCCTGATGCTCCCTGGCCCTATCCAGATGAGGAGTATCCCATCTCGTTTATCCTCAACATGCAACCCTATTTCCGCTACGAAGCATTGAGCGCAGGTCACAGGCCGGGTGTCGTGCTGCATCGCTTCGGCGGTACTTATGGTCCGGCTCATTACCTGCTGACGGCCTCTGAACAGCCGGTTGCAGCGGGCCGCATCAGCATTACCTTTGTGAATGGCTGGGGCCTGCCGATTACGCATATGGAACTGGAGTGTGAGGTCAGAAGTGAGGCGCAGACAGATGAGCAGCAAGCCGTGACGGTTGAGCGCAAAGAGAGAGTTGCCACGACAGCTTCGGACCCATCGAGTGTAATTGATCATAAGGATGTACTTCCCAGTGTCAGGAGAAGCACTCTTATCGAAGAGCAACTCTTGCAAGCTGGTTGGATAGTACAGAATTTTTCAAACACAGACGTAAACTTGAGACAAAGTATTGCCGTAAGACACCATTCTAATTTTCCTGGTGACAGCAATTTTCCTGGCCCTTATAACCTTCCTGGCGATTCTAATTTTTCTGATGATTACGACTTCTCAGATGGTTATATCCTTCTCGTCGATCTACAAATTGTGGGAATCATCAAAGCGCGTCCAATTCGCGAACCTCTGGCAGGTGTAGAGAAGATCATTGAGACAGCACCATTGGCAGTGGCAATGGAAAGCTGGCTCAAATATCTTATTGATCGTTCAACGATGCGTCGTATTCTGCCGTTTGTTTACGAGACCACAGGCATAGAGACGCGCTTTACCAACTGGTTGGAGCCGGAACCACGCAGCCGCTCGGTCATTACATTCCATCGACCTGAGACACTGGCTGCATGGCTCAGACAAGCGCCAGTTGGAACGCCAAATGATCTGAATGATCTGCTGCGTTCACGGCTACTGAGGATGCCACCATTGCAGAGCAAAGGACTCTATCCCCACCAGTTTGAGGCCATCGACAGCCTTGAACACTCGCTCGCCAGCAATCATGCCTACACATTGTTGCAGATGACTGTGAATACAGGCATGACGCATACTGCTGCTTACAGTATCTATCGTTTACTGAACTATGCTGGCGCAAAACGTATACTCTATGTGCTTGACTCGTTAATGGCGGCAGAATACACCTATAGAACGCTAAGCGCCTTTACTCCACCTGACAGTGAGGCAAAGTTTTCTGATCTGTACTCCATCCACTATGCGCCGGATGGCAAGGTAGCTCCCAACGCAGATGTCTGTATCACCACGCTTGAGCGGCTCTATGATGCGTATTTCTCAGCATCCGACAGCCAGGCGAACAGTGCGGAAGGCGGTTTTTCGGAGATACGCTCTAATAGATCGCTGCCGCTTGAGTACCTGCCAGAGCTGCCGATTGAGTACTTTGATGCGATCTTTATCGGCAATTGTGCCTCGTATACCTATCGGCCCTGGCGAGCGCTCGTAGCCTATTTTGACGCGTTCGTTATTGGCATTGGGTATGATGTTGACAATAATTTGCGCGCCATGTTCGCTAACAATGTGGCGTATGAGCAAGATCAGCGTATGCCACGCACGCTCCTCTGTACGGAGCTGGCCGTTCCGGCAGAGGTTGTAAGGCTTCTGGCTATGGCGGCAGAGGGCTCTTTTAGCACTATGCATCCGCAGGGCTTATTTCTGGCTGACGAGCAGATGTGGATGGTACGCATTGTGACAGCAAAAACAGTGGAAGAATTTGAGAGAGCTATCCAGGACTTTCAGCCAGATTTTGTCTGCTCGGTTGGTACAGCCAGCGGGCTTAGAGATGTACAACCAGGGGATGTTGTGGTGGCAACTGCTGTGTATAGATATGACGAAGATGCCTTTCGTGTGCGGCCAGAAATACTTTTGCTATCTCCACTGATCAGTCAACTCGCTATTAGCAGGGCGAATAAGGGAGAATGGTTAGCCGGTCAGACAAGATTGCCTGTTCGCAAGCCACGAGTCTTCGTTGGCCCGCTTGTTGATACGCAAACAGCTTTTACTCCACCGCACGATGCTTTCATGAATGTTTTCACCACAATCCCTGAGGATGCGTTTGCTCTGGATACACAGATTTCCAATTTCTTACAGGCTGTTCAAACCAATCGAGTAAGTGGGGAGACGATTGTCAGAGGTATTTCTGAGCGCCAGAGTGGTCTCGGTGATCGTACAGCGGCGATTGACCAGCACACGGCGCTACAGCACGCGTATGCCTTCACTTTCGAGATACTTGCCCATCTGAAACTGGAAGAACTTTCTTCTCCAATGGAAGCTGCATTGCCTACCACCATCGAGATTTTCTGCTCATTTAGCCCCGCAGACGGGCAATTGATAAACCGACTCAAAGTAAATTTCCTGGCTCTCAGTGAACGATATTCCACGACCTGGCATGAGGCTGTGGCAGCAAACGTCTCGGATTACCAGCAGTATCTCAATAGGGCACAGATTATTCTGGTATTCATGAGTGCAAACTATTTCGACTCTAAATTTATCTGGGAGACTGAGATACCTCGCATCATGCAGCGGTTTGAAGCTGGAAACGTTGTGGTCATTCCGCTTATTCTACGGGCGGTGCTTTGGCGCGACTCGCCATTGGGCATCTTTGGCGCCTTGCCTGAAGATGACCTGCCAATAGAATCATCTCGTAGAAACAGGAGAGACCGGGATAACACTGTCGCAGCAATCGTACGAGAGGTTGAAACTCTTATTGAAAAACTGACCAGACCAGAACCTTATGCGGCACGACAAGTAGTTAATAGCTTCCTGAAATTTATACAGCAAAACAAACAAAAAGTGATGGAGCTTCAAGATGCGCTAGCATACAAAAGGGCTGGTAATCCCTCGGAAATAGTAGATCAATTAATAATAGAGCTACAAGAGGCAGGTTTGTCCCTCGATAGCGTATGGGAGGCGTACTGGCAACTGGAGCCTGCATTGCAAGTGCTGGGTCGCAACGAAGCCCGTACCAATAGCGATCTTATTAGCTTGATAGCGTACGCACAGCGCCGGGAGCATGATAAGCTAACCCCTCTGGTGCCATATAGGGATAAGGTTTATCAGCGCTTTGACGACTGGTTGAGGTCACAGCAACGGGTAGCATCAGATGAGCCGTTGTATACAGCGAAGCCACGTTTCACTAAGGTGCAGCTCACGTGGTTGAGCCGCGTGCGCGAGTACATCGCCGCCGATTTGAAGTTCGAGGAGCAGGACTTCGACCGCTCTGGCTCTCCTTTTGCGTTGGATGGTGGCCTGATCGCCGCTCGTGCCCTCTTTGGCGACGAGTTGCCCGCGATTTTGCAGGAGCTGAACAGCGTATTGGTCCAGTAATTGCCCGGTCCTCCGTTTTCCAGCTCCCTGACACATGCAGCTTCGTCCCCAATTTTATACCCAAACCCTTGCGGGCTGAGGTGAGGCTGTGCTTTCACCTCTAATTTGATGATTCATCCTTGCGTAAGACCAGACCGAGTGCTCCCAGGTGGCGATTCCTGCCATTATCGCCAAAAGAGACGACCCCTGAGAGTGCGACAATGCTCTCATCTGGCTGTATCACCAGGCTGAATGGTTGGATGTTCTGCGCGTAGTTCATGCTGCCAAATGGACCATAAACCCTGCCCTGATGGGTATGGAAGGTCAATTGCAGGACATAGATGCCCTGAAACCAATCGCCATAAAAGCCTGAGATCTTGCTCCACCTATCGCCAGGCTCCAGCGTAATGTTCGTATTGTAATCATCTATATTGCCGTGAGAGGGTGCCAGAGGGACGTATTGCTCGCCGTAGAGCGCCTGGATGCCATCGACGATATCGCCAGCGCGCACCAGAAATGCGCTGATGGACAGATTTGTACTCTGCGCAAACTGCGTGTCGTTGAAATCTCCCTGGTCAAACCATTGGTTGGCTGTGCGGTATGGTTGGATCAAGCGCAGAGGGGAGGCGTTCTCTGATGGAGTGGCAAGCTTTTTGATGTTTCCATAGACACGATAGAAATCGCCATGTGTGGCCAGACGTACCTCGTCTACAAGGTAGCGAGCATGTTCTGCGCGGATATTTTGTGGAAATTGCACGCGTAAGTGCGCATCGTAGCCTGCGGAGATCACACGCAGACGTAGCCTGCTGCCATCGCGGAAACACTCCAGGACCACGCCTCGGGTATCATCGGTTGCTGTTTCGAGCGTCGTCGCAGCAGGAGTGTCAACCACTGGCGGAGCTTTGAGATCCACGGCCTGGGGCAATCTCCCCGTTTGCGCCTCCCGAATGGCAGCCGCGCTCACATCAATACAGGCCAACGCTCCATCCGTTGTCACAATATAGAGATGATCATCGAAGTACTGCATCGAATAGGCCGAGCCACAGCCGGTGCCCAATTTCCATAGACGTTGCCCATTCTGATCAAAACAATAGATCGAGGAGCAATTGTCGCCTGCAAAAACATAGCTTCCTTGACTGGCCGTGGCACAGGAATATATCGTCGCATCGCAGTTGTAAACAGTACCCGCCATACCTTGCTTCGTAAAGCTATACACCTTGTGATCACTGGTCCCGGCATAGACCATCATCTCTTCTTGCCAACCAAAAAGGACCACCCCTCGCGTTCGCTGTTCCCAGATGATGCTCCCATCCAGGTTGTTGTACATCGCAACACCACCTGAATGACCATGACAGACGCCCTCTTCGCAGCAACGAACCATCCAACCAGAGTTATACTGTGTCGATTTTAGCCACTCGGACTCGTCTTCATGGTTGACCAGCGCAACACGCCCATGCGCATCGGATACCGCCAGTGCTCCGTGTCTGATATCCAGCCAGTAGATATCAACATCTGGCGCAATCTGGTAGGAGACACGCGGAATTTTACCACTCAGGTCATAGACGTTGCCATCGTCACAGCCGGCATACAACCATATATCATCAGCGACCAGGCATTTGACACCACTGGGTAAGCGATACTGAGCCTGCACCTGGCCCGTATGGTCGAGTCCAAAAATACGACCAGCCTCGTTGCCCAGCCAGCAACGCCTCTCGTCAACAAAGATACCGAAGGTCGGACTCCCGGAGGCGAATTTCCACTGAACTGGTGCCTGCCTCGCTGTTGATCGATTGCTCTCAATCTGACGCCGGGTCACCGATCTCTTCTGACGTTGTCCCTTCACCGCACGCTCATAGCCTTTACTGAGCTTCTCGCGCAACTTCTTTTGCACAAATTTCTGAGCTTGCTCTGCTGTCCCATGATTGCTGGTCTGTGTTTGCCCCTGATCTCCAATACGCCCATAGCGGATACATACCTGTGTACCGTCACGTACGACCTCGTAGAATTTATGTGTTCCACCGTCTGTCTCCGACAATTCGAGATAGGTAGTTTCTGCCTCCATCGTATGCTTATGTCTCCTTATACAATTTTATTTCTGTGTGCGCTGAGCGTCAGGGAAAAGGACAAGGCATCGTAGATAGGGATATAACAACTGTGTGCGCAGGCCGCTTGCGAGTATAATTATCCCGCGCGAGGCCGCCAGATTGCCGGTATCGTCTCATCTTCCCGCTCGGCATAGTCGTCCGAATGGGGAGAAAACACGTTACCGCGCGCCACAACCGAGAGCGTCTGCTCTTCATCGGAAATCAAGCCGAGAAAAACGGTGAGCCAGTGATCTGCCTCAGGGACGCTCTGTCCACGCACAATACAGAAATCATTGACATACCGGCCCTGTGTGAACACACGCACACGGCGATCTCGCTGTTTGGCCGGATCACGTCGTACGCGATAGATACGTTTTTCTTGCGCATAGTACACACTGGAAACGTCTAAAAAGTGCTGGCTCTCAAGTTGTGCATAGAGTTCTTCACCCAGGAAGAGACGCAGCGTATTCTCTGCGCGCTGGACCGGTGTATAGCCATCACCGAGATCAACCTGGTCCCCTACACGCAAGATGTCACTCAATGCAGGACGTCGTCTCTGTCCAGTGGCGGCTGTGCGTGTCACTTTAAAATGTTCCGGCAATTGACCTGCCATGGGATAACCTGCGACACGTGCGACTTCGGCGGCTATCGCGTAGCCCGCCCAACCGGCGACCCCTGCGATCATGCTCTCAGCCGTGGCATGGAAACGTCGTGCAAAGGCGACGATGCCGGTCGCAGTTGTCCCGTTGCCCGTGGTCAGGCGCAACTGGACAAACTGATACGGATGGTTATCCAGCGCATGCGTACGTTGCTCGATGGACCATTTGCCGCTCAAGCCTGGCCACTGCTGGCGTGTTGACTGCACGAGTACGTTCGTAGTGGTTGCCGCTCCGCTTGCTCGCTCCACGAGGGTACCCACTCTTTGCACATCCACGAGACCCTGAGTGTTTACCAGCAATTGCGCGATCCGTGTATGCTTACAAGTGCGTATATTACTCCCAGCCTGGCGAAAAGTCCAGGCTGGGCAGTCACAGGATATATTCCCTGTGTGGCGATCTTGCAGCACACGATACCAGGAATTGCTACGCGAGGCCGATTCAATCGCCATCAGCAGAGTATAGTCGCCATTAGCCAGGCTACGCGGCATAGCATACACCTCCATTTCAACTTCGAACAACGAACATGCGTCTCGTGTTTCTATTGCCTTACATTCAGATGAGCCGAAGGCGCACTCCGCTCCGCCACATGAGCGCGGAGCGCTAGCCACGACCGTGGCGTTTCCTCCTTGCAGTCAGATGACCCGAAGGGTAGAGGCGCTACTCTTACTACTGACACAAACGAGGCTATCGCCTCTAGCGCTATCGCGCTCATGTGTCAGAAAGGAGATCGCCTCGTTTCTGACTGTCTAAGAGGTTGTGGCGGCCTATCGAGCGGCGGCGGCAGCCGCGTTTCAGAATGCCTATGGATATTAGCCGCCTCTTGTCAGGCTGAGGACGAGCAGATGCTCTATCTTAGGATCAAACGTACGTATCGGTGTTGGACTTGGAGCGGTTCCTGCTCTAGGTGGTTGTACCGCCATGACCGGTCTATGCTGTGCTTGTGCGGCCTGGACCATCTCTTGAGCGACCTCGACGGCCCAGCGTTCGTCGGCCTCTAATTGATCCAAAGCGGTTAATGACGAGATGCGAGGGAATGTTACCGGGGCATCGCCCGCTTTGCCGAAGATGCGAATGGTACCAAGGCCGAGCACGGCAGTACTAAAATTTCCTTGCCGACAGCGCTCCTGCCATCTGCGTTGCAGTGTTTCCGGTTTCACCGATTGATGGACTGTAGTCATTTTCATCTCCTTCTCATACCCATATGCGTTCAGAAACGCCACTTGCGTGGCTAGAAACGTGCTGCGGCATGTTTCTCATCTGAACGTAAGGCAATACCTCTCCAGGACAGACTCTAATAGTTTCATGTGTGCTGATAATCTGTTCTTTCGGGCTTCCATCCAACCGGAAACTTACAGAAATGCTTATCTCCACGAGATAGAGTGGTCCAAGTCTCCATCTTTGCAGGTGAAACACCGAGAAATGGGGTAGGAGCGTGTTACATTGGCAAACGGGTAGGGGCGTCACCTTGCGTGCGCCCCGTGGCTTGTCTCGTGGCCTCCAGGGCGGTCGCAAGGACACGCCCCTACCCGTTTGCCCTTATGGACGGAGAGCCAGTAGTCCAGGTGTATTGATGAGTGGATAGATATAGCAGTTCATCTGTAGAGTTTGCCGAATTGCTCTTCTTTACCTCTAGGAGGATGGGTCGAGGTCGTCGTGTGTGCTTCTATCCGCTGTGTACGAACTGTGTGAACAAGGTAGAAACGGTGGGAGGGTCGCCGCCAGAGGAAGATCGAGTGTACATTATATAAACTCAACAATGAAGCGCGAGGCTCGGTGACGGCATGCTTGAGCGTAGCCTCGCGCCGGGCTCCAGAGGCCACTCCAGGCGATAAAAGGGCAGAAGTTGTTCTCTTTCTCACCTGCAAAATCCCTCCCAAAAGGAGCCTCGCGAAACACCTTGTCTGAAGTGGCTTCGCATGCTATACTACAACGGTAGCTCCTTAAAGGGAGAAAAGCCTGCTTGCGGGTTTGAAACTAATAGGTTCGACTCCGAACAGGTCAATGACATGCACCTTAAAGGGAGAAAAGCCTGCTTGCGGGTTTGAAACGCCCCCGGAGCCAGGTGAGCCAGTTCACTCAACAAACCTTAAAGGGAGAAAAGCCTGCTTGCGGGTTTGAAACAAACGAACTTTCTATATCAATTAGCATCAAAAGTGACACCTTAAAGGGAGAAAAGCCTGCTTGCGGGTTTGAAACATTGCACCCAGTGCGAGTGTACTCTGGTCTACATCTTGCCTTAAAGGGAGAAAAGCCTGCTTGCGGGTTTGAAACGTATTAATACACTACAGTGGCACTTGTTTTTGAAGATGACGGGCGAAGCCAGCCTTGAAAGCTCAGCAGTTGAGAAGGAGAAAGGCCCCGAGAAGCTCAATCAAGCAATGGGCTGCGTGAGATGAGCTTGCAAAGCCTGAGCGGCTTGTTCCAAGACGGCAATGGTCAGTTCCTGGTTGGGTGCCAGACGTTGGTTGTAGCTCTGATTGCGGATCTGTCGATGGGCGCGCCAGGAGCCGTGAGGGACACGCCACCAATGATGAGCGGTGAAGGAGCCCTCCTTTCCCACAAAGCGAAATGACGCTTGCTCTTTGACCCAGTCAAACCACTCGGGGGAGTCCGGCTCAAGTGGAAGCAGCCCCTTCTTCGGACAGATCACGACGTAGCGTCCATCGACCCCATACTCGACGCGAGGGATGACAGGAACCGCCTTGCGGGGCGCTTTGGCGACAGGACGGGGCCTGGGGGTGGGTGGGGTGGCCCTGGCAGAAGGTGGGCGTGTCTTCTGCGGTGAAGCGGCAGGAGCGACCGGGGGAGCAGGAGGCTGCTGGAGCATCTGCGTGAGCGTCGCGATCTGCTGGTGCAGAGCGGTGATCTGTTGCTGCAAGGCCTGCAGTGTCTCAGGCAGAGCTACCAGCGCAGCAGGGAGCGGGACAGGTGAAGGAGCCACTGGAGCAGAGGGCTCAGCAGAAGTGGGCGTCAGATGGCGCTGATGCTGCTGGGCGAGCAGGGACAAGTGCTCCAGCAGCACGCTCTTTGTGCGCGCATCCTGCGGATCGGGGTACAGGGGAAGCTGGGCAGCGGCGAGCCAGCGGCGCAAGGTTTTGACATCAATGCCCAGACGAAGAGCGGCCTGGGTCAAAGGCACAACAACGGTCATGGAACAACTCCTTTCGCGAGACGATGAAACACGAACAACCAGAGACGTCGGGAAAATTCCTGGGAAAACTCCCGGACAACCAGGGCGGAGAGTTCCCGGGAGGGACAGGAGCGTGATCCTGAGAAAGGGACAGGCTCGATGAGGCTTAGCAGGCTTTGAGCCTCCGGCGACGGTGGTAGTAGCCGGCCCAATACTGATGGGAGCGTCGGAAGAGAGACCACTGCTGGATCAGTGGGAGGCTTGAGGGAGCCGGAAAGATGAGATGGGCGAGCAGATGCTGCACTTCGCAGACCGTCAAGGGAATGAGGGCAGATGAGGGGCTGGCTCTGGGATCATCGGTGGGACAAGCAGCCAGCAGACAACAGGAGAGCAAGAAGGCGCAGGCGAGCAGAACGAGGGTCATGTGCCGGTACCAGCCCTGATAGCTGCGGACCTCGGACTGATCGAGTCCGAGGGCTTTAGAGATCTTGAGATCCTCTTCGATGGACCAGCGAGCGCCGTAGACCTGAGCCAGGGTGAGTAAGGAGGTGTCGGGGGGAGCCCAGGCCAGGATGAAGGCGAGTTCGGAGGGATCGTCGAGGCAGCGACGGACCAGCAACCAACTGCGACCATCGGGGAGGCCAGCCTGGAGCACAGGTAAGCGAGCCCAATCAAAGAGGCAGTCGCCTTTGGTGCCTGAACTGGCTGGGAAGCGGTGCCAATCACGAGGGCACAGGGCGAGCGTTGCGATGGTAGCGACATCCCGAAGCAGAGGACCGGTCCGTGTCTGCACACAAACGACCTCGGAGGAAGGGACCGCCAGCGCAAAGGCGCGGCCCTGCTCCTGGAGCCAACTGCGGAGATGAGAGCTGTGCCCGTAGACCGTATCACCGACCACCCACTGAAAGGGCAGACCCGCCTGCTGGGCACGGGAGAGCATCTGGATGGCCAGTTCGGGTTTGGTCTGAAAGGGGAGGGTGTCGGGGATATGAGCGGCGCGGCGACGCGGCAGGTCAGCGCACCACTCTTCGGGGAGGTACAATTCGCGATCGATGAGGGCATGGCCTCGCTCGGTGACGTAGGAGAATATGTGGAGTAGAAATGTCAAGAGGATTGGATGAGGTTATCCATTTTCCTCATTTTCTCCTTCCAATTCAGCAAGGAGCTTTTTGAGATCACCGATTTCTTGTTTCAAGAGTCTTGTAGAAACATTGCGTGCATCCTGCTTCTTCTTTGTGGCCAGTTGGGCCTCTAAGTCCGTCAGGCGCAGACGCAACTGATCTCCTTGGCTCATGTTCTGATCTTTTGCAAGAGAGGCGGCGACTTTTTTGTTGAAGTGAAAGGCAGCATTCGGGATGGGGGGTGGGGGCGGTGTTTCAACGACTGCAATGCCTTCCTCCCGTTTGTTGAGATCATCAACCAGCTGCTCTGGCAAGGGGAGAGGAACCGAGATCTGTAACACTCCAGATCGCCTTTCAATGACCTCGGCCATCTCTACCTCAATGTACGCTGCACACTCGGCACACTGGAGTTGATGGTAACAGGTGCGAAAGTTGGGATTGCCGCAGAGACGAGGCCGTCCATCTGGGCTCTCTGAAAGATAGTAGAAGACACAGGGTTCCCCACGGCCTGCCGCATCCGTATCGAGCAACGCATGCACTGTTCTGTTCGAGCGGATTCGCCTTCCGATACATTCGTCCTAATTGGTGAAGATTTTCCTTCAAATACCAAGGTAAGGTTTTGTTTGGATTCGTGTGCCCCAACAGTTTGCCAATATCATAAGGAGCCATGCCCATCGCCTTGAGATAGTAAGCGGTTGAGGCTCGGGCTCGATGGGAGGTGATTGGTCCAATGGCATCCTTGTACACGTTCCCCGACTCATCAGTGAGCCCAGCCGCCTTGCACAGTAATGGAATGAGATGATCGGTGATGTAGCCTGCACCAATCTTTTTTCTGCGGTATTGAAACAGGTACTCGGTCAGTTTTCCCGTTTTGCGGTCTCGCAGCGGTGGTTGATTTTTTGGTCGGACAGCTTGCCAGGCCAGGATCGCCTCTGCAGTGTACTGCGGGATGGGGGTCCAAAAAGTTCCACGATATTTGTTACTGGGAACGAGCAGGTACCACAGATGTTCTGCGGGTTCAAGCTGGACGCCTTGTTCATCGACCATCTCTGGTGCCCACTCACTACGCACACAATCAAGCGAGAGGCGGCGAATTTCATCACTGCGACGACATCCCGTGACCCAGACAAGGGCTACAGCTCGCTGCAAGAGTAAAGGATAGGTGGTCCGTGGAGCGGCCTCTTTGACCATCTCGGAGGAGAGCGTGCAGGCGATCCACACCAATTTGAGCCAGGCCTCCTCCTCAACGTTGCGAGGATTGGGCTGAATTTGGGTCATCACTTGTTGCGGTGTGGCTAAGACAAGAGCCGGGTTCCACGTGATGGCAAAGGGCGGCTGCACCTGCCCATCAATCTCATAGGCATACTTTTGAAGACCGCGAAAGAACGCTCTTAGTCCTCCAAGACGCGCCGAGATGCTTGCCGGTTTCAACGACTCTCCCGACTTTCCCAAGCGCTGCTGCTGGATCAGTGGAGAGGCGTAATCGAAGGCGGTCGCTTCATTGCATGTGTAAGCAACATACGCGAGAGCGATTTCCCTGCTCCATTGGCTGGGTTCAGTCACCTGAGGGTGGTGCTGAGCTAACCAGCGACCCGCCATCAACGCCTGACCAGTGATCGCTCTTCGATGCCGCTGAGTCCAGGGCGTTTGTTGCCAAAAAGCCCGAACCCAGGCTACCCATCGGGGATGGATGCCCTGGACATACTCCTCCTGAAACAGCATGGTAGCCGGCCCGGTTTCTGTCTTCTTCCACTCGGAGTCTGTGATGATAGCTAAATCAATGAGAATGCGGTAGAGTTGCCCAAACCGGTGCTCGATGTCTTTTCTTTTGTTCAAGGCACATGCCTGCTTGAGCACGGAGGAGGTAAGGGCCGAAAGATCAGGATGGTGATTAACCAGGAGCGCCAGGAGCATGACATGAATGAGATCCTCCGGGTTTCTCCCTCTCTCTGAGTACCCTGTTGCCAGCCATGGTCCCTTCACTCGTTCAATAGCTCCCTGCACCAACTCGGGGCCAAAAACGATCTCGCTGAACGCCAGGACGCGCAGCGGCTTTTCTTTTGTGAGAGGAAGTTGACCTGTCAACAGATAGGCGGCCAGATACGTCAGGAGGAGATTGGGGCTGGTGCTGCTGGTATGCCCAGGTTCTCTCCGCTTCGCCACTTCCTTTGGCCGCAGGGGAACAGTCTGTATGACGCTCTCCCACTTCCTGCTCTCCCACCCCCAGTACACGGTGTTCGTTTGCAGCACATGGCCTAAAAGGTGATCAAGGAAGTGCTTCCGCGACACAACGCTGGTGGGACGCCGTTGTTGAAAGAGCCAGAGCACGTCGAGCAGTGGTTTCGTGATCCGCGAAAGGTGCGCCAGTTGGTGCTCGAATTCTCTCCAGTGCCAGGAAGAGAGCGAGAGCAAGTGTTCAATACCCCTTCGTTCCTCTTCTGAAAGGATAGGATTGCGGTCAGGATAGTCGAGCGGCGAGATGGGCAGGTACCACTGGAGGGACTCAGGTGAGCTGGCAAGAGGAGCGGTTTGATCCGGAATCATTGCCGAGTCTCCCGCTGTTGCTCTCGTTGCTGAAAGAGCGCCTCCAGATGTTGCCATTGTTGCTCATGGATATGGTTCACCTGGCGAGCAAGCTTCGAATCGGCAAGGTGGAGGTAGATTTCAGTACTGGCCGTTGAGCGGTGCCGTCCGTAGCGGCTAATCTCATAGAGATCGAGCCCATAGTCCATCAGGTGGGTAAGCATCAGATGCCGCAATTTGTGGGGAGTCAACTGAGGCATACCAAGTGCGTCTCTGATCTCATCAAAGATCATGGTAATAGACCATTTGCTGATCGGCTGGCCAGCGTTTTGATTGGATTCAGAGAGAAAAAGAGGACCAGCATCCTCGGCTCCATAGGTCTTTACGAGACGTGCTCGATCTTGCTGCAGATACTCTTGCAACACCTTCCAGGTCGTATTGGAAAGGACAATGTGCCCTGGCATGTGGTTCTTGGTAAGCGCATGAGGAATGGTGATCGTATGCGTGCACTCATCAATGTGGTCCTTTCTGAGAAAAGTGACTTCTTCTCGCCGCAGCGCCCCATCGTAGAGCACCAGAATGAGTGCCTGGTTTCTGAGAGACATGGTTGCAAAGACGTAGAGGAGGAGGTCGGCAAATTGGTTCTCGCTTGGTATCCAAGGAGTCGATGGAGCAACGCTGATCAGTCCGCCTTTTTTCCCACGCACGCCCTTTGGGACCGGGTTCAGAAGATCCTGGCGCTTTCGGATCCGAATGCACCAATCGTAGAAAAGTCGAACCGTATTGACGCGACGACGGATGGTATTGAGGGACAAGTGCGATCCGGTGATAAAGGTGATACGCTCTTTGGAGAACTGGTGACCAGAACAGCGACGTGCAGGGCGGTTCCATAACCCATCAACGTAGCGGGCAATCAGGCATTCATCAGCTTCCAGGAGTGCAGGGAAGGCCAGATCAGTCATCGCTTGCAGAAAATCTTCGAGATCACGGCTGTAATTGTCAATGGTCTGTGGACTTCTGCGTAGCTGAGCTAACTCCTCGATAAAGGCACGGGTAGCCGGGTTGAGCGCGACACGTGGGTAGAGTTCCCATCTGACCATCTGCATGATCACAGCCCCTTCTCTTGCTAGCACTCAATGTAGCGTACCGTCAACTGTTCGGTTAACAACACTTTGCCGCCGTTGTTGGCAAAGAACCAGTAGTTCTCGCCATCGCCCTCAACGTGCCCGGCAATCCAAGAGCTGTTGAGCCACAATTCTAGTGGGCTGCCAGATGTGCAGGTAAGGATCTTCTGCACGAAGGCATCCTTGGTCTTCAGACAATAGCGTTGATGGCAGTCTCTGTAGAGCTGGCCCTCGTGGATAAGTGGTTGCATGAATATACCTCACAGCGAAGTCAAGATACCGTCCCTAGCTCCTGCGTTGATCCCTCTGTTTGCATGATAGCGTCTGGGTAAAACCATGTCTTTCTATTCCACTTATCATCTAGAAACACTCCGACCTGGCAGTTCTCGACCTGTCCTGTCGCTCCACAATACTGGGGTGCTACTCCTGCCGACTTCTTTCCTTGCTTGGGAAAACAGGTCTCATCGATAGCCACAATAGCATGTGGGTCTCCCAAACGAGCCAGAACGTAGTTGCGCACTTCATCACGAACTCGATCTTCATCCCAGACCGCATGGCTGAGCAGCCGTTGCATACCATCGGGCCGCGTTTCTCCTGCCTGCTCAGCCAGTTGCCAGCCATTTTTGCGTGCCACGTCACTGAGAATGCCCTGCAGATACAAGAGGCAACGATACCGTGGTTCAGGACGAGCAAAAAAGGGAGTCATGCGTGCGTGAAGATGCTGTAATTCCATGGCCCAACGCACCACATCGTTTGGGGTCGTTTTCGATTCCGAAGATGTTATATGCTGACGTTGCTTCATGTCCTTCTTCTCACTTTTTGGAACAGTTGAGGTTCTTTTACACCTATAGCATGTCACAGAAGTGAGAGAAATATTTTGAAGCTTTTTTCTCTTTCACATCATCTTTTATTGCTCAGTTTATAAGTGCAGTTGTAGTGAGGGATCATTCCCCGGAAATCGGCAGGGATCATGAAAACAGAGAGCATTGAGCAGGCTATCCCGCTTTCAAACGACGCAGGCAATGATAGTATCTTGCCCAATATTGATGCTCTCGGCGAAAAATGGACCACTGATGAATCAGAGAAGCGTGGGTGGGAGCAGGCCAAAAGAGACGGGCCAGCAGATGACGCACTTCGGAAGTGGTCAAGGCAATGAGTGGGAATGAGCAAGCTGCTTCCTCTGACTGGCACGTGCGCTGATAGTCCTGGACACAGATGGAGAGCAGAAAAGCCGAGGCAAGCAGGACAAGGGTGATATGCCGATACCATCCGATGCAACTGCGCACTTCCTACTGATCAAGTCCAAGATCTTTCGCATTTTCCAGGTCGACTTCAATACTCCAGCGTGCTCCAATGGCCAGAACCATCGTCTGCAGACTGGTCTGAGGCGGGGCGAAGACGAAGGAATAGGCTTTTTGGAAAGGAGCGTCGAGGCACCGGCGGATGACGAGAAAGTGGCATCCGTCGATGATGGTGCGATGGACCTGTGGCACGATGGCCCAATCAAAGAGCCGCTCCCCTTTGGTTCCCTGACTCATACTCAAGCGTTGCCACAGCAGGGTCCCATCTGGCAGCAGGCGCTTTCGCCAACAAATTGTTGCAATCAGCAAAATCCTGAATAAGGCAAACCTGGTATTGGGATATCGTATATTACGCGATATCGAACTTTACATAGCCAATAGCAAAAATCTGCTCGATCCGCGTGTGGCCTTCGACTTGCAGATAAAACAGCGTATCTTGCCACGTATCAGGGGAACGGAGGTCATCAGTAGCATGCTGGAGGAACTCTACACTTTTCTCAAGCAAAATAACTTATCACGCTCTGAGCAACGTTTAGATGAAATGAAAAGCAGGTTGAAACGCGATGGCTACACCAGTTTCTGGCGCTGATGCCTGGCTAACAATCAATGGTAACGCGTTGCTATTTTCCAGCGACGACGAAAATGCAAGTTTAAATATTGGAGAATATAGCCATAATACGCTCAAAATCACGTCAAACACCCCTGCTGGCATAATAATCGTGATTGCTGACATTCAACTAGAAACAGAGCATTATGGCATCTGGAATTGGAATCCAGCACATTATGCAGGGTTGTACCACGTTGTGATAGAAGCTCCTGCGTATCCGCCACAACATACCTGGGTGCGTGTGTTTCCACATAAATTCTCGCAGCCACTCTATGAGCAAATGAAAACAGATCTCAGTACCCTCGCGCTCGATCTGCTCTTTCGGCTTGACTCTCCTGCAACTGAGCGAGCGAAATATAGTTCTCCATTTCAGGAAACCTCCGCGCTCCATGATTATAAGCAGATACGCTTGATCATCGAAGATATGCGCGATGTCTTTCTCCATATTCAGCAAGAACCCTATTGTATGCTCGATACACACACAATTCAGCAAAATGTGCAAAAAATCCCGCATTTCTCGAAACAGATGATCCCATTACCAGGTCAATATGTACACCTTCCAGAAACGTTGGCTCAACGCGCTGATGCCCAATACCTGCCAGCACGTTGGAAAGTGGAACGCAAACAGCCTACCTACGACACCTACGAAAACCGTCTCCTCAAACAGTTCTTGTTAAGACAACTTTTGCCCAAGCTGCACCGCATTCAGGAGCATGCAGAGCGAGAAAAGAAAAAAACAGAAGAGACGTATGCCCACTATCACAATATGGAGGATAAAGACAGAATCCTGAAATTGCACATTGCGATTACCGAATGTCATCAGATGAAACAGCGTTGTAGTAGTTGGAGTGGCGAACGCTTCCTACAAACAGTTCAGCCGCTTACTCTGACAAATAAAGCTACACAGGTACTCCTGAAACACCCCAGTTATAGTCGTTTCTATCACCTGTACTTGCAGTTTCAGCAACGCTTGCAGACCACATTTGAAACAGAACAGTATGTAACTGCGTTGGCTCTACGCCGCGTCAGTGAACTCTACGAGATGTGGAGCATCTTTTGCGCAACCGATATCATCATTACAGCACTACAGACCGCTGGCTATACTATGATCTCTAATACCACTTTTTATGAAGTGAACAAGGACTATTTTCATTGACGTTTAGACTACATAGCACTACCGGAACATCCAGAAAAGTTCCGTTGAAGAGAAAGATCTGTAAGCGAGATGTCAGGAACACCGTCACGGTGGCACAATTTGAGGCACGTTGGGCGTTTTGCGAATGACTGGAAAACGCTCAGCCTTTTTGATCCTTGCTCCAACGTTGCGGCCTTTCGATTTTCCGCGCGGTTGTGGCGGCTGGGCAGGAGTCCCCAAACGTGCCAACAATTTGTGCATCCCGCGCCGCACCTGTTGTGGACTTGGCTTGCGCTTCTTGCTTTCCCATGGTCGCAGTTCAGCTTCGACCAAGTCGCGAGCCAAGACCAGATGATTGTGCGCGATGGCCACAATATGGCTCCAGCGCTCAAACTGCTCCGGGGTCCGCAAACGGGGTTGCTCCCACAACAGACATTGTTTGTCAAAGCGATAGCCATGCTCTTGCCCAAAGCGCAAAACATAGCCCAATGCGATCTGGACCACATCGACTTCTTGATCGCCTATCCACACAAACCAGCTCACCCGTGGATCGCGCTCTTTGTTGGTCGCATGAGGTCGCACGACCCGCATCACGGTCACGTCCAGGTAGCGTGCCTGTTTGACATGCAGGTGTTTCCACCAGGTTACTTCCACTGGACGTTTCTTCGCATCGGTGCCTATCCACACACCATCAGCATCACCATGCGTGGCCGGATCTTTGGGTTGCAGCTTGGCTCCATCTTTGCGCGGACAGCCTTTTTTGCCCGTTGGAGGTGGTGCTGTTCGGTAGAAACAGCGATTGCTTTTGAGACGACCCAACACCCCGATATCCAATGCGCTACACCGGCACCACAACCAGTTGGCATCATAGCCTCGATCCAACGCGACAATGACCTGCTTGGGCAGAGAGGGCATCAAACGCCGGAGCTGTTCTTCTGCCACCTCAATGGCTGTGGTCTGCGAACCCACCCGTTGCTGGTCCAGAATGTAGGTCCAACTGCTTACTGGCTCTGCCAACGCCACCACCGTCGAGAATTGCCACCCAAACGTGACCGGCTTCTTACATTCTGGCAAATTATGCACGTGTTGCGCCGTGCGATCTGCCGACGTTACGGCAGCCGGGCGGGCAATCTTGCTTGCATCAATGCCAATCCAGAGCCACTTGCCCGCATCCGGTTTTGGCAGATAGCGGGCCAAGATCTCCCGCAGGCGCTTCTCGTCGATGCGCCCGTCTTCAAAGGCTTCATACAAACTCGCCCACTTCCGCTCAAACCATGGCGATTGCGAGAGGTCAGGAAACGATGTGGCCTGCGTTTCTGTCATCAGAGCATCGACGGTATTGAACAAGGCATCCTTGGCTCGCAGAAAACAGTCATAGATCTCGTGACGAAAGTCTCTCACTGTGGTATTGTCTTTCAAACAAGTAAACTTCCTTTGCGTTTTTCTTATCGGAACTTTACTTGATTTGGCCTCCCGCCGCAAGGTTGGGGGGCCTTTTGTCTAAGATAGTCTAAACGTCAAATTTTCAATTTGACGTGCGCAAAAATGTAGCCAGCATCATCTTAATCAAGGGTGAGATACGCGTCGAAATCAAATATGAGCCAATCTATCCTAATCAATCGCTCATACACCAGCGCTCTGCCCTCGTATGTACAAGAATGGGTAGTAACCCACTCACACCTGATATGGCTGTTGAAGTTTACAAAAACGGAGCACCACAAGACATACTCATTTTTGATGCAAAATATCGTCGAGTGCGAGAGGCTGATGGGCAATATTACCCAAACCCTGAAGACATCGACAGAATGTATCGTTACTACCACTCTATTCAATATCGGCATTACCACCCAGATCAGCCACAGCAATTATATACAACGCACAACATTGTTTCGAGCGCCTATATCTTCTATCCAGCGAACAAAATATATACCGAAAATAACAAGTATATTGGTGCACTGCCATTTATTCCCCATCTGTCGCCATCGCGGCGCAAAGAGGTACATGCGCAATTGAAAGATTTGCTACACAATGCCCATCTGGTTGACTAAAAAAATGGGATAAGTTATCCAATTTCTGGCAAAGTTTACACGTGGAAGTAGTTGCATCTATACATGTCTATGTTATACTGTTTTTGCATACTAATCATTTTATACAAGAAGATACTTTTATTTTTAATAAACATCTTCCTTTGTGACGAAAAAGCAAAGGAAAGTTTGTAAGGAGCACTTTGTATGGCTGAATTAATAAGTGCCGGACCAACTTCGTTTGCCACTGAAGGAGAACGCAGAGCTGGGGCATTACTGCAACAAGATCTTCCCTCAGACTGGGTTATTATTTGCAACAAAGTTGGGATCTCCACCGCATTTGGTGCAGGATGAGCTTGGTGGAATAGAGTTATAAGAAAATTTGTTCTAAGCAAAGAAAAGCTTTTGGAAGGATGGTAAGATGGGGATGGATTTCTCTTTATTGTTCGCACTCCCCAACGGATTAGAAATGGCCGAAATTTCTATCACCGGCCCTGTTCTGACGCTCTCTCTCGTTGCATCTGCACCCACCGCGATGTGCCCACTTTGTGATCAGACGAGCCAGCATGTACGCAGTTCCTACACCCGTCACGTTGCCGATGTCCCTTCGGCTGGTCGCCACGTTCAACTCGTCTTACGGGTCCGAAAATTCCGCTGTGATACGACCGGTTGCCCACGCCGAATCTTCGCGGAAAGGTTAACACCGTTCATCGAACCCTGGGCCCGTATGACGAAGAGGCTAAGCCAAGCCATTGAAGCTATTGGTCTGGCCACGAGCGGAGAGTTAGGCTCGCGCTTTGCCCCTCACTTGGGAATTGTGACCTCACCCACGACAATCCTGCGTCGTACCATGAGTATTGCTGCACAGGGATCTGAGTCAATCTCAAAGCTGGGTATTGACGATTGGAGCTTCCGCAGGGGCCGCCAATTCGGAACCATTCTCGTCAATTTAGCTACTCATGAGGTGATAGATCTCTTTGCTGTTAAGAGGGATTAAATTAATGCCTCTTAACGGGCATTATGAGCGGTTATCCACTCTATTCCTTGCAATCTTCAAGAGATTCGAGCGGATATCCCTCATAATGCCAGACCGAGAGACGGAGACGGCCCAATCTTGGATGGAGACACATCCAGAGATTGATCTTGTCAGCCGTGATAGAGCAGGGGATTATGCCGCTGCTGCTCGCAAAGGTGCCCCTCAAGCAAGGCTGGTAGCTGATCGATACCATCTGACAGACAACTTGAAAGACTTCGTAGAAGAGATCCTGGCCCGTTGTAGTATGGAGGTCGGCCAAGCATCGATGTCCCCAGCCTCTGAGATAAGAGCGCAAGAGACGGAAGATGACATGGAACAAGCTGAAGTCAGGCTCTTCCTGTCTGCGGAGGATGCCCCCTTGGCGGGAAGTGCTCATCTCGCTCGTCATGCGGAGAGGCTCGACCGCTATCGGCAACTCGTGCAACTGCGTGAAGAGGGATTAACGCAGAAAGAAATGGCACGTCGGCTGGGAATGGGAGAACGGACCGTGCGTCACTGGCTCACACGTGGTATTCCTTATGGGAAACCGGAACTGCGTCACAAACGAAGCCGTGGGTTTGATCCTTATGCAGCCTCTGTGAGAGAACGCTGGGAGCAAGGGCATCGCAATGGTCTCCAACTTTGGCGTGAGCTTCAAGCTCAAGGATATAAGGGAAGTTCGAGAGCGGTGTATCGGTTCCTCGCTCAGCTCAAGCAAGGTTCCGTTCCCACAGGAAGAAAAGCCCAACGATCACAAGCTGTCCGAGAGTCGCCTGCCGAGCAGTGGACGGCTAAACAAGCGGTCTGGTGGTTTATCCGTGACCTGTCCGATCTCAAAGAGAAAGAGCGACGAGCACTAGCGGTCATTCGTCAAGCCAGTCCGACTGCCGACGCTGCGTATGAATTAGCTCAGGATTTTATGCAGATGCTTCGTCATCGTGAAGGCCAACGCCTGGATATTTGGCTTGACTTGGTGAGAGCCAGCCATATTCCTGAGTTGCAACGCTTTGTCCGAAGCATCCAACGAGACAAGGATGCCGTACTGGCAGGTCTCACCTTACAGGAGAGCAATGGTGTCGTGGAGGGAAAAATCAACAAATTAAAGCTCATCAAGCGTATGATGTATGGCCGCGCCGAGTTTCCACTGTTGCGCCAGCGGGTACTTCATGCTCTATAGTGAGAACGAGAAGCCGTGACGGATGGCTTCTCTCCTCTTGTCCACACAAGACCCGCTCTACAAAAGGAGAACGTTCCGTGCTTCTTTTGGGTAGGAGAGAGCAACGATTTCTTGCAAACCGTTCAGCACTCTGCAAAGCTCATCCTGCACCAAAGTAGCGGGAGAGCCCGACCCGATCTCCATCGGAGAAGGAGGGGAAAGAGATGCGTTCGCGTGCCAAGTGGCAGAGAACGCAGATGTGTTTTGCGTTCCCATCCTCCTCAGCAGATCAGACGCGCTGGCAGTCTCTTCTGTCACGCAAGCAGACGATTGATGGCCAAAAACTCAGCTTTATGAGAAATCGTACCCGGCCTCCACGAAGAGCAGTCCTTCCCTTTGCCTGAAATGCATACAAAAGCAATGGAGAACAGTGTTTGGAATGTCCTCTGAAGGAGCGAACATGAGGGAAAATCACACCCGTGGGTACGATCTCTCGTGAGGTAATGCGCATGGAGAAACTCCATCAAACGTTGCTGAGAAAGGATGTGGCTGAGAAAGAGAACTGATTTTCTCCGGTTGCTGTACTACCGCTCTTTTTCCCAAAAAGAAAACGCTCCAAACCGCTTGAGAAGCCGGTTGAAGCGCCTCCATTTTGTTGCTTAGTAGCGCATACGGGATTCGAACCCGTGATCTCCGCCTTGAGAGGGCGATGTCCTTGGCCGCTAGACGAATGCGCCTCAATGGTGTAAACATCAGGTACAAATGCAGGTGAGATTTATCACGGGGCTTATCATAACGCGACCAGGCGTTGTTGTCAAGGGGTTTTGGGGAGAGAATTGTCCTTTTCTCAGCAAAAGGAGAAAAGATGTGTGGCGTGCTAAGCCTGCGACGGTCGAGGCTTAGCACGCCACACACGTGGCTAACCTTGTAAGTCGACATGTACCCACTCGCCCTTGTGTTTGAAATTGAAGGCGAGATGTGTCCAGCCAGCAGGCAAGTGTGGATGAGTCGTATAGCCGTCAGCGGACAATTGCAATCCGGCAAAACCCAGGATCATAGCTTGCCATACTGCTCCAGCACAAGCCAGATGGATACCCTCGGGCGTATTGCCGCGCAAGTTGTCCAGGTCAACATAGGCTCCCATCATAAAGAGCTGGTAAGCCGTATCGACCAGCCCTAGCTCGCTGGCGAGTACCGCGTGCAGCGCAGGCGTCAGCGATGAACCGTACGCGTGATCAGTGATAGGGTAGTAATAATCCCAGTTCATGCGTTTGGTCTGGAGGTCAAATTCCTGGTTGAGGACAATCAGCAGCATCAGCACATCGGCTTGCTTAATGACCTGATACTTCTGTACCGTATCGACCCCTAAGATTGCCTGATAAGAATCCTTGCGTTTTTTATACTTTGCCAGATCAAGCCGTGCCAGTTTGAAGAAGCCATCGAACTGTTCGATGAGTCCACTGTGCTTGTCTTGTGGGATACGCAAGCCGTTTTGTATCGCTTGCCAACGCTCAATGCGCTCAGCTGTCAGCCCGAGCTGCTGTACGAGCGGGCGTGCCTTCGTTGGCGCAGCAGTTTCAAGCCATGTCAACGCTTGCAGGGCGGTCTGGATATTCCGTTTCGCCATAAAGTTGGTGTAGGCATTGTTATTGACATGTTCATGCCACTCATCCGGTCCGATTACATTCGTAATCTCGTACGCCTCATGCTCCGGGTGCCATTCGGCACGGCTGGCCCAGAACATCGCCGTACTCAGCAGCATTTCTACACCGTAGTTGCACATAAAATCATCATCGGCTGTGATGCTCCAGTACATCCAGACGGCATGGGCAATGCTCGCAGTGATATGAATTTCGAGAGAGCCGTTCAAGACAGCGATAAGTTCTCCAGTCTCCGGGTGAAGCATCGCCTGTGGCGTGGCCTCCTCACCGTCCAGCGTGCTCTCCCAGGGATATTGTGCCCCTTCATAGCCGTTGCTGACCGCCTTTTTACGCGCAGCAGGCAACAGGTGATAGCGATAGAGCAACAGGTTGCGTGCGATGTCCGGTAGCACATAGGTAAAAAAGGGCAACATAAAGATTTCAGTATCATGGAAAATATGACCATGGTACCCGAAACCCGTCAGACCCTTGGCGGCGATACTGTAACGACTATCGTGCGTAGAGGTACTGATACGCAACTGATAAAGACTGTAACGCAGACCCAACTGTGCCTTTGTATCACCTTCAATAACAACATCCGCCATCTGCCAATATTGCTGCCAGGCAACCTGGTGTTGAATGCACATCTGGTCATAAGTGGAAACGTGCTGGCAGGAGGGAGACATGATATGCTCTGAAAGTGTTGAGCTGTGCTCCAGCTCAGCGTCCATCAGTCGGGTATGATGTGCGAGCGCGGCCTGTACAATGTCGCCAACGTCGTCGCGTGACGTATACATAACTACAACTTTTTCGGCAGTGAACGTTGTGCCGGGGGTAAGCTGGCCGTAGAAGCGGATACCAGGAGCGACATCGGAGTCGATAATCTCTTGCTGAAAAGCCGGGGTAGCAGTGGTAAAACTCATCGTCTGCGCGAGGTGAACTCCGCTATGTCTGGTCTGACTGTGTAGCCAGAGCAGGTCTGCGCGATGACCCTGGTCTACCGTGGTAAAATGCATGAGGTCATGATTGCCCTCGGCTGTGTTGATTTCTGACCACAGGGCAACGTCAACCGGCTGCTGAGCGGGAGTTTCTACAATTGTGACGCTATAGCGTATCGTGCCTGCGTGTTCATCGGCCAGGCTGGCAAAACGTTCAGCTATCACCTTGATAGCAATACCATGTGGACTTTTCCAGTGCACAGAGCGGCTCAGGATGCCATTCTGTAGATCAAGCGTGCGCTGATAGTCGAGAAGGGTACCCCTATCGAGACGGAAACGTTCGCCGTTGACGAACAACTTGATCACCGTCCAATCAGGAACATTGGCCAGTTCCTCTTTGGCGAGAGGCACACTATCAAAAACTCCCCACAACAACGTCGCAGGAGTAGATCTCGGATAGCCTTCCTCAAAAGCTCCACGCGTGCAGAAGTAGCCGTTCCCGATGGTATAGACGGTTTCCTGGCTCCGCACGAGCTTTATGTTCGGGTGAAATGTATCTTCGTTAACATGCCAGGTGTTCACTGGGACCCTTTCCTCCATGTGACAGATAGAGCATCAGGCTAGTAAGTCGCGTAGACGCACATTGGCGAGCGTTGGCAACACGTTGTCGGCTCGCTGAAAACGTTCCTGTGGGCCGATACCGATTGCTCGCATGCCCGCTGTTTTAATCGCCTCTATGCCGGCATCTGCATCTTCAATACCCAGACAGCGTGGGGTGGGCACACGCACCATACCAGCGGCAAAGACAAAGATGTCAGGAGCCGGCTTCCCGTTGACCACACAATATCCGTCGGCAATACCGTCAAAGTAGCTGGCGATATTGAGGTGCTCAAGGACGGTACTGGCATTTTTACTCGCCGTGGCAAGGGCTGTTTTGATGCCAGCTTGCCTGATTTCAGTCAGCAAAGCTTGTCCACCTGCAACGACTTCATCGGGCTGCATGCGCTTGATCAACTCATTGTAGTAGCGGTTTTTGCGCTCCATCATGGCCTGAATTTGCGCTTCAGAGTACTGGCGACCGCGAATCAAGTAGCGTAAGGAGGCACGACGACTAACGCCGCGCAGGTGTGTGTCGTTGTCTTCATGTGTGAACGGAATGCCTTCATCGTCGGCAAGGTGCTTCCATGCCTGGTAATGGTATTCTGAGGTATCAGTTAAAACGCCGTCCAGGTCGAAAATGATCGCTTGTGGTTTTTGCATAGTAAAACCTCTCCGTCATTTGGGAACGTGTTTGCCATCAGTGCGCAGCCGCGAAGATGGTACGTTGCTCAGAATAGGTCTGAGAAAATGTACTATTTATGAACATGTATAGCCGAGTTTTAAAAAGATATCCACTATAGAGACGTCCGCAGTGATAAATAAGTGTACAAGTAGCATTGATGTGGATTAGGCATACACGCCATGCGCAAGCTGGAGTAGTAGGGCTGCTCCATTGGAAAACGTGCCGTCAGATACGTTGATTAGAGTAGGTGGCAGAGAGCTGGGCGCGAAATTATGCGCAGGACTTTTGCCGCTTTTGCAATGATGAAATGAAAGATCCGTTTCGTTCGTATACTATAGAGGATATTGCAAAGGTAAGGTAGGCGAAAACGTGAGGACGAAACACGGAAAGGCTGAAGGATCGGAATGAATATACCAGTGCAAATAGGGTGGCAACAGTTCGTACTCTTGCTGATTACAGTGTTGGGCGTGGGCATGCTCATTTCGACGCTCGTAGGATTGTGGCAGAAAGAGAAAATCCTGGAAGAATTTGAGGACGAAACAGGGCGTACGTTTCGTCGCTGGCGACACCGTCGGCGTTTACGCTGGAAACGTGGTTTTAGCGGTATTGTGATGGTCATTGTGGCCATCTCGTTGCTGTGGGTAACGTTTGCTGTCCAGACCTATCTCGGTCTTACAGGTGATATTAAAGTGGCGACAGTGCGCGCATTGCCGCTGGCCAATCAGAGTCACGAGATGAGCGTTGACCTGACGCTCTATGATCAACATGGCAATAAGCAGTCCGAGCAAATTTACGCAGTAGCCGGTGATAGATGGATGTTACAGGCCAACGTCATCGAATTCCCGACATGGTTAAATATTGTGGGCTTGCATGCGGGCTACAAAGTAACGCGGCTATTTGGACAATATAATGATATCAATCAGCGGGATTCGGTTGCGGTGGCGCTCAACGGTGGCGATGGTGATTTTTTCGACGCCGCCCAACAATCGCAGTGGTGGGCCGCCCCCTTTGTTAAGGCCACCTATGTGAGCGACGTGGGTAGACCTGCGGATGGTCAGTCCTATAACGTCTACATGAACCAGACAGGTTTACATTTGTGACCACGAGATAGCAGCATTGGGGTCTCCGCCCTTGAGGGGAAAACGGGGTAGGGGCGTCACCTCGCGCTGTCTTTTACCCACATCTTTTCAGGTCATCAACGGCAAGCCAGATGACAGGCCGAACGAACTTTTACACGGTTCTAATGGATGGCCTCGAACTCATCCTTGCAGGTGCTGCTAAGAAGCACCCGCAGACCTATCTACTAAAGATGTGGGTAAAAGACAGACCTCGCGTGCGCCCCGGGGGCGGTTGCAAGGATACGCTCCTACCCCATTTCCCAACGTTTTCCCCTCAAGTCCAGAGAGTGTTCAGTGCTATCAATAGCCCATAATGAATTGAACGGTGTCAATCAGGTCCTGCCGTTTGAGTTCAGCGGCGATAAAAGGGGCATTTCTCTCCAGGTACGAAAATGGTAGCGGGACCTGAATGTAAGCCTCGACCCAACTCAAGCGTGCCTGGAGGCATGTGCCCTCATCGTTCAATCCCAATCTTTGAATGGTACGCATAACGCGTCTGGCGTTGGTTTCAGTGAGAGAACCATTCGGATAGACCATGAGTGAAGGAAAATCCAGGAGAAACCAGTTTGCTTCGAGGGCAAATGGATCAAGGACATCTTCAAAGTTCCCTTTGCGTCCGTTGAGCGTGCTGCATACTAAGCGATAATTATCCCACTGGTAAGCTTCCGAGGGATACTTGCTCTTTGGCTTGAAATGTTCAACCGTTTTAGCGCCGGTATCAGGCGGAATCCAGTGGCATGAATAGGCGCAAATACCACCGTAGGCATGATAGAGATCGTCGAGAATCCTTCTCCAGTAGCTGTGACGGTTCCAGTCGTTTGCGTTGGGCTGTGGTTTTTTCGCTAAAAAAGCAGTTCCAGGCTGGTGTACTCTCGTCAGAAAACCGGTGGGCGCGGGTTGTATGTTGACGGGAATCACAAAGGCACGCCACTCCGCTCAGCGAAATATTTCCATCGCGGCCAAAATTCATCATCGGGTGCTAACACATCAATGAGTCTGTGTGACACCTTCTCAACATCCCCTCTAGCGGGCCTTCTTATCTGCTGCAAGTATTTTGCCTCTTCAATAATCTCTTCAGCGACCTTTGAGCGGGGCTGTTTCAGCCCAAATACATTGGAGATGAGCCAGAGATCCGCACGTCCTCGCTTGACGAAATCGATAGTATCTAAACGTACCTGGTCATGTTCCAGGTAGAGATGGAATAATCTGTCACGCTCATTATCAAAGAAAGACTCGATAGATGCCAGAACAAGCGGAGAATGGGTGGCAATCAACAATTGCGTCTGTAATTGGGCTGAGAGCGTTTGCATGACCTGCATCAATGACGGGATGATGGCTCGTTGCCATTTGGGGTGCAGGTGCGCCTCCATTTCATCGACCAGCAGGACAATATCGTTGCGCGGTTGGTGCTGGAGCTTCTCAGAAGCTGCGACATGTTCATACCAGGCCCAGACCAGCATATATGCCAGGGCTATCATACGCTGGTATCCAGCGGCGCAGTGGACGATAGGAACCTCGCCGTAGGGAAATTTCAGCGTTGGTATTTTTCTGCTATCCGGGGCTATGCTTTGAGGTTCACCGGGCAGCAGTGGTTCATCCTGATACGATGAAAGTGTTCCGATAGCGTCTGTAAAGGCGGTAAAGCGGGACTGATCAGATGCGTATTGCCAGCTTATCCAATCTTGTAACAGACCATTGTAGCGCCAGCCTGTTTGATCCCTTTGATCTTTAGCAGTGGTATCTGCTGTGCCATTCCGCACCTGAGCGCTCGAAAAGAAGAGTGCTGGATTGCCGTGTGAGGTATCACCTCTCTCTTGCTGCAACAGATGTTTTGCTGGGTCCCAGACTGCGAACGACCCATCGGCCAGGCAGTAAATTGAGAGTCCGGGTAATTCCTGACGCTCACTCATCGGTATCCAGGTTTGTTGTTCCCATTGATATCGCTGGGTTTTATCAGATTTGTCCGCGCCATTGATGCGAAAACTGATGTTTGATGGTTGTTTGGCTTTTTGATGCGGGTAAGCCTGATAACCTGCCCAGGTACCTGCCAATGCCCACCAGGCACACTCCAGGATGAAGGTTTTGCCCAGACCATTATCGCCAGTAATCATATTCAAGCGCGACGCTAACTTAAGGTCAATTTGACTGGCTGGCCCAACTTCTGTCAGCCGCAACGATTTCAACATGGAGCCTTCCTCCGTGGGATGACATAAAAAGAGATCGTTTCTAGCGATAATTAATGACGACACTACGAGATGAGCAGGGAAATGGACTTTTTTGAGCTTGAGTAGTTTTGCTTACTCCTCTACATATAACGAATAAAACAACAAATATAACAAGATTTGGACGTAACTCTTCAGGTCGGAACGACAACCGCGTCCTTCTTCCGCCTGGCAACGCAGCTCGCGCTGCTCCTGCTCCGCAGTCAGCCCATCGGATCAGTAAGGGATTGTCGCTACGCGGGGTGGAGGCCGACGGCACACCCATTCGCGTAGCGGCGGGGCTTGTCCCTGCCGACGACCGGCTGAATAGCTAGCGGAATTTGGACATAAAAACCCCGGTTCCATTCATGTGATTGAACGTATTATAACATAATCGGTCGATCAAGTGAGTACAGGGGGAAGCCTTCCAGGGGACGACAGAAAAATTGTCTGTAGCAGCCAGGGTAAAAGAATACGTCTGTAAAGCTTTCTTTGATAAAAAGAAAGCTACAGTGCATGAATGTCAAAAGTTGTGGTCCAATATGTAATAAAGTATACTACACAGACTATCAGTTTACCAGGAGCAAATGTTCTAATTCCTTGAGACACAGCCTCCATGCGGCTGAATTCGGGTCAATCAGCACAAAGTGGTCGGTTGCTGGCAGTTCAATGAGTTTAACGGGATCGCCAGCCGTGCTCGCTTTGCGCGCATACTCCTGGCTGATAATAAGTGGGACGCGGTCGTCTTCTGTACCGTGCAGAAGCAGTTGTGGCAGGCCGAGAGGTAACAGTGCAGAAGGTGAAGCAGCGGCGTAACGGTCGGGCATCTCCTCAGGTCCACCACCGAGCAGTTCCGCGACAGCTCTGCGGCCCAGACCGAGATACCAGGCGTGCTCAAGGTCCAGTACACCCGCCAGGCTAACGACCGCCGTAAAGGTGAGTGGTGATCCTGTATGTGCGATGGGACTATGAGGGGGAATATGTCGGCGCGCAGCTAGCCAGAATGCAAGGTGGCCTCCCGCAGAATGTCCGATGGATACGATGCGCCGGAGGTCCAGATTGTAGATAGGGGCAAACGCGGTGAGCACATCTACTGCGCGGGCTGCATCATGCAGCGTACCAGGCCAGCCACCGCCGGTATCTCCTAGGCGACGATATTCGATGTTCCAGACCGCGATACCGGATCGCACCAGGTTTTCGGCCAGTCCGCTCATCAAGGTAAGTCCGTAAGCTGCGCGCCAGAAGCCACCATGGATCAGGACCACCACTGGATATGGGCCTGGTGTCGCTGGTAAATAGAGATCACCAAATTGCGGTGAAGCAGGCCCGTATGCGCGCCGTATGGTCGTGTACTGTGCCATCTTCCCAGCCGGGTCAAGAGGTGCCATGTTGAGAGCTCCGTTTCTGCCATGATACGATGAAAATCGTCCTTCATCATTGTAAAACTTGCTGGGATAGCAAGCAATAGCAGCCGGACAGAGCGGACCAGAAGGGAGTAAGCCTTCTGGCCCTATTGCAAAACTACTTGACATCTTCGGTATCGTTCCACTAGCATGACTTGTGTCAGAAGGCGTGGGGACGGTGCCGGGCGTTTCCTTTTTCTTTAGATCCGTATGAGGATACTGCACTATGCTTGTAAGAGATCAAACGGAGAGCTGGGCGAACTCGGTCTGTTGTAGCGCGTCCAGGGCTGTTCCCATGGCTTCGGTCGTGAAGTAGTCCTCCAATCCAATACCGGTGCCAGGATGGCTCTGGTAGACCTGAAAGGTGGGCGTGACACGATAGAAAAAGCCGTGATACGTCGATTGATAGAAATGCTTGCTGAGCACATTGATCAGCTGCGTCTGCTTGTCGAGGAGCAATTGTGGCTGCCCCAACGTGCTCAAGGTCTGGTTGTAACGATACAGACCGATCAGCGAGAGCGTTTGCCCGCGCGTTTCTTTGTAACTCTGCTCTAAATGATTACTATCCAGGTCGAGTGCGAAGAAAAGGCCCCCGTTGGTCTGGTCCCACAAGCTGCTCGCGAACATGGCCTGTAGCACCTGGCCCGCGACATCCATATAGTGCTGGATATGCGTGAGCCGATAAGCGGTGATTAGCGCTTGCACACCATTGCCCTGCGTACTGGGCTTGGCCTGATCGTTCTGTATGTGCTGCTGATTGTTGATTTCGACAATCACATTATTGTAGAACAGGTGATGCACTGGATCGAGTGCCGTTGTGAGCGTATGATTGATAGTTGATTTGCCTGCCTGTGTCCAGGTAGGCTGCTGCCAGCGCGTGCCAGCATCGATGAGAGCTGCTCCGCAGTTAAGTGTGTGTTCGACGTTATAAATGCCGGGAGCGTGGGCGCTATTATACACAATACCGATAGCGGGAGCATACCAGTGGGTAAAGTAATTTGCGGCTGCCGTATGTGCTTCATTGACGAGCGTCTGGTTATGTAGCAGCATGCCACTACGCAGCAGATAGAAATAGATCCACCCCTTTGGAAGATTATAATTGGTGAATTCGAATGTCACCTGGGCCAGCGCTTTGTGTGTGTCAGCAGCGAAGCTCTGGTCCTGTGGATGCAACGTGTCGTATTCAGCCAGCGCATTCAGATAATACAGGTCAACCTGGGGGTCATGACTACCGGCGGTCGCATCGTCAGAGCCTTGCTTTAAGGCATTGGTCTGTGACGGATCGTCCATCTTCCAGTTAATGAATAAGCCTCCTACGACCTTCCCTCGCATCATCGCATTGGGGTTCCAGCCATGCTCTCGTATGTTGATAAGCACGGCGCGTGTGAGTTGATCAACGTCAGGGTTGAGCTGCCCAACCTGAGGGGTCTCCGTGGGTATAGGTAAAGCGGTGGGCGTCATTTGCATGTGTGACGTGGCAGTCTGTTGGACCTTTGCCTGTTGATTGTGCGCTCCGCAACTGGATATGATAAGCATAATAAGCACGAATACGCATAGTGGCGTGTGTTTTGCGATGTGATTACGCATATGCTTTCCTCCTCTCTTCTTCTTACAAATGGTGATCGTCTACGCACATGCGTAAGAACGATTCCCTGGATGTGACAGCAAACCGCAGTCATAGGGAGTGGGTTATCTACCCACCCCTTATCATTATCCCGCAGCGACCTATAGTTTCTAACCATCGGCACTGCGGAAGTAGACCGATGACCCATAACCCTCGTAGACGAGTCGGAAGTCAGGAGGTGGGAAAGTGAAACGGGCATTTTTGGTCACGCCTCCCTGGTAGCCTCCATTATCTGAGATGAGCCAGATGCGGTTGTGCCTGGCGAGGACGGCCTGGAAGTCATCTTCGCTGAGCAATGGATGAGAGCCAGAGGTCGTTTCAACCATCTGACCATTGCGCTCAAACAAGAAGAGCGCACGATCAATGGAGAAGAAGTCGTCGACCTGGCCCACATAATAGAACACAATGATCGCAGGCGCGATAGTAACGACAAGATCTCCTTTCTGCATATGGGCGTGGATGTAGTTGGCAGCGCTATTGTAATCACCGTAATGCTGGTGATAGCTCAGACCCAGTGTGCGACTGACAAACAGATTGAAGTTACTCAGCGGCAACATCGGCGTGATCAGGATACTGCCACACAAAAAAGCCACCGTTCCCGCAAGCATACTCCGCATAATGGGGGTTAACCTGTGACCGGTTCGCGCAGGTCGTATGCAGGGTCGCGTCAGGTAGGGACGCGCGAAGCCCCAGAAGGCCGCCAGTATTTTCCAGAACGCATAAGCTGCCAGCAGGTAGTAGACCGGCAAGAGCGGATAATAGTAGCGATCCGCTTGCATGGTAAACAGAAAGACGAGCGTGATCGTGGAACACACTAAGAAGAGAGCGCAATAGCGCGCGCGTTTATCTTTGCGCCAGAATGCAAACACACAGCCAAGGACGGCGAGCAGTGAATTCATCCCGATGAACGGCGGCATCGCCAGCCAGGGACTGGGACTATTTTTCATTGGCCTGGCGGTGAACAACAGGTTAAAGTAGTACGGGACATTATCCATCGTCAATTGGATTTGCGGACGCTGGCTCTGGTCTGAACCCAACTTCAGTGGATGCGTCAGGAAGACCACCGATAGCTGTGCCATAATAATAGTTGAGCCAATCAAGGTAGCAACCCACCAGTGCTTGTTGCGCAGCACAGCCGGGAAACCATAGGGGCCTGCGCGGCTACCCACTAAGACACAAACGACCAGTGCGGGCAGGATCACGAAAACCTCTTCATGGCTGAAGTAGGCAATGATGAGACACACAGAGGCAATGCTGATGGGACGAATTTTGTCCCGGTGCTGTAAAGCCCAGTAAAAAGTAGCCAGGACGAGGATAACCATCAGTTGCGCCATCTCATACATACGCGTCTGGCGCGACCAGATCATCGTGTAGGGCGAAAATGCCAGCATCGCCGTGGCGAACCAGGCAACCCGGCGATTAAAAAGCTTTGTGCCGACCACATACAGGATAGGCAGACTTGCCAGGAAACAGACCATGCTGATCAGACGTGGTATCAGCAGGCTTTTGGTGCCGAAGATGAACATCAGGAGCGCCAGTATGTAGGAGAACAACTCACCCTTTGGATAGGTGAAGCCGGACGGAAAGGCAGGATAGCCCGAGGACATAATGTGCAGCGCCGCGTAGTAACTGGACAACTCGTCCTGCCAGTAGGGTTCGTAGGTTGGATCGTAACAAACCAGCGGGATGGTCAGCAGGATAACCGGCAGAATGGCCCAGTTGTGCCGTAGCCAGTGCTGGATACGTTGGAGAGACGTCTGTGGAAGCTGGTCGCGCTGTCGAGGGTAGGCACGATCATGCCTATATGCATTGAGAGATGCAGCCCCCAGTGTAGCTTGTTGCCGACGTTGCAGAAAGGTTCTGCGTGCATGCCACCAGAGTGCCAGGGTACTGAGTCCTACCAGCGCGAGCAGGACCAGGCCCCACTGCCAGGTGTAAGGGAAAGGCTGAGGGATCAGCGGTTCACGGGTAAGGGTGACCAGGACAGCTTCGCACGCCAGGGCCGGGAACCATATCAGGCTGGTCGCTTCAAGTGCAGCGCGTCTGGTAGGATAGTAGCGTCGTAAGAGCACCAACGCACAGGCGAGCCAGCAGAGCAGTACGGCTATACTACTGTACGCGGTGGTTTCAGCGATCAGGGCTGGTGGTATGACCTGTACATTACGTGGCGTATTACTATCCGGTAGGTAGAACGTTCGACTCGCTCCAGGCCGACCGACGGCATCAGGTGGTGCCCAGTCAAATGTTGCATTGCTCGCATGTGTCCAACCGGCAACAGGTTGCGATGACGTGTGCCAGCCAACATCTGACGTGAAAGGATTGCTATACCTGCCATTTGCGCCCACCAGTATATCCAATGACAGCGCGCTCTTCAACGTATCCAGGCCCGTCTTGGCGGTCATCGTACCGGGTGCCTGCACGTGGACCGCGATAGTATTGTTGCCAGCATGCAGGTAGGATGAAACGTCGTAGACACCTAACATCAAGCCATTGCGGTAAGGCGCAGGCTCCCCGTTGTCACTAAGGTACTTCACGACATTGATCTGTGGTACATTGACCTGGTCATTCCACTGCATATACAGATGGTCATTCATAAAAATGTCAGCTTCGCCGGTTGCTACGATGCGCAACAAGGCATTATTGAAGCCTGCTGGCAACGTAAAGCTACGCACAAAGTATCCTTCCTGCCCATTACCAGAACTGACGCTTAACCAATGCGTAGCCATTGGCTGCTCATAGATTTGCGGATTGACCTGCAAAGGTGCCGAGCGAGGTGATTGGCCCACAAGCAGCGGCTGGGGCCAGCGACTCGCGTCAAAGAGCGACTTGGTCCAGGCATAGCTGCTCAGTTCAGCGCGTGGATGGACCAGTGCTGTTTGAGCGGTAGCCTGCCAGCCACTGTTGCCCGTGTAGTAGTAGTATGTTTGTTGGCCCCACTGTACGCCGATGCTCGCGCGTACCTCTGGCGTACCTTTATCAACATTGGCGATGCGCAGGCCGATCACATTGACGCCTGACGTCAGCGAGGCATCCAGGTCAAACATATAGGTTTGTGGTGTATTGCCCTGTACAAAATCCATCGTATTGGAGCCAATATAGATCCCATTGGCGTAGAGACGAAACACCTGATTAGCCGCCACAGTAATAAAGGCATTGTCCGGTGGCTTGTCGAATTGTACCGTATAGCGAAAGTAGGCAATGGATGCAGTTGCATCGTTCGCCTGCACCCAACGCGCATTCTGCCAATTTGGCTGAAACTCCTCTGGTTGCGGCACCAGGAACACCTGGAAGGCGAACCAGCTCGTTCCCGTGCAGGCCAGCAGTAGACAGAGCCAGAGTATGTGGCGAAACACTCGACGTCGAGGATGGGTCTGCCTGGTACTCTCGGGCGTGAGAGGTGGCAATACCTCACCCGGATGGAGTGAGGAAGTATTTCTATGTGAAGTGAGCACGCGCATCACCTTTCTGTCTCTTGCGCGTTAACGGAGACCGGATATCTCTTCGCGCGCTGTATTGTTACGAAAGGCCGGGTCCAGGTCCTGAGCGCGAAACAGGTACTCGCGCGCGGTAACATAATTGCCTTCCCCCTCGCTACTCAGTGCAAGGTAGGTATAGGCCGAGGATTGTATATCCGTATTCCGGCTCAAGTTAAGCACCACGAACATCTGCGTGGTACTACTCGCGTAATCATGAAGATCGTACTTGAGACGTCCTAGCAGGTAGTGTGCATAGACATTGGATGGATCGGCCTGTAGCAGAGCAGAGAGCCACGTTATGGATGGTTCCTCAATCGCTATGCGCGTCACTGGTGCGCCGTTTAAAGGGTGAGGCATCTCTACTAAGCGCGTGAGTGTCACTGTGGTTTCGTCGATGAGCCAGCGTGACTGTGGATCATTCTGGCGAGCTGCCAGCAGTTGCTGGTAGGCGGAAAGGTAATCATTCTGCTGGCTATAAAAGTCAGCCAGGTAAGCCTGGCTCTCAGTGGTGGGTTGTTGTGGATGCAGGTAATACCAGGCTTGTCCATACTCAATATGGTAGGATGGCAACTGATCCAGCGCTGGATTGAGTGAGTGCGCATAATCAAGCCAGGTGAGCGTGGCTGTATAGTCTCCTGTGGTCAGCAAATGCTGGGCCTGATAGTTACAGGCCAGCGCGGCTGGTCCTCGTCCCAGTATAACGAGGAGTAACAGTGCCACCGCGATTGTCGCTGTAAGCTGCCAGCGATGTCTGCGTGGTGATACTGCGTGTCGGCTACTCGGGAAAAGTCTGCGCGCAGCCAGTAGAATGAGCATACTGAGCACGGGCAGAAAGGGGCCAGAGCCGATCTGGTCAATCAGTAAAACCTCGCGGTTATGGATAGTTAAAGGATCAAAAGTAATCACGGATTGGATGGGTATAAATTGCGGAGGGCTACCATAATTGAAATGCGATCTGATGAGCATGGCTTGTAGCTCATCGCGCGCAAGCTGGGCAATGCTCCCCATATCGATAAACAGGTACTGCATGACAAAAAGGATCAGCGGCAAGAGACAAAGCAAGCCTGCCATCGTACAAGCCTGCCTGGTGACTGGCGCTGGTGTCGCTGCGTTGTCTGAAGCCTTCCGCGTTCTATAGCAGACGTGTGCAGCTCGCGCTGCCAGAAAGAACGTGTAGCATGAGCACAGGAGACACAAAAGGCCATAATTGAGCACCCCAGTGGGTACTTGCCAGCCAATGTCGATAGGCAGTCGCCAGGCCGTATACGTCTCGCCCAGAGGATCGACGAGCCAGTATGAGAGGCTCGCTTCTAACATCGTTCCTCCTGCCAGCGCCAGGACAAGCACTTGATAGGGTGTCCCACGCGCTAGCAGAGACCAGGTGCGCTTTGATGTTACCATGTTCTCTGCTTTTCCCTCTCTTTCTGCTCTTAGGATTCTGTCTCAGTCACCAGCACAGCTTGTCCCTCGCTCAAGACCTTATCTGCCGGGAGTAGCAGGATGAGGTCGCCACGGTTCAGGCCCGCGTCCACGAAGACAGACTTCTCCGAGCGTCCTACGACGTGCACCTGCGTGATATAGGCATGTCCGGCGCGTATCATAAAGACCGTTGATTCATGATCTGGATTCAGTACAGCCAGGCGTGGGACGACAAAGGCATTGAGTTGACCTTGAATGCGCACGAACGCGCTCATACCACTCAGCAGCATAGCCTGTGGATTGGGTACCGTGACCCAGACCCCAAACGTATCGGTTTGTGGATCAGCCTGTGGGATAATAGATGACACGGTTCCTTGTATTGTCGTATTAGGTAGCGCGGATGGCATGACTTGTACTGGCATACCAGGGCGGACCTGTCCCAGGTTTTCCAGCGGGATCTTGGCACGTACGATAACGCTGGACTGGTCCATCACCGTGAGTAGGATGGTGTTGGCGGCGAAGACCTGGCCTGGGTTGATGTTGACCGTCGTGACCGTGCCTTTCATTGGTGAGATTAAATTGCCGTTGCGCAACAGACCCGAGGATGACTGCGCGACCAGTGCGTTATACTTGTTTTGCGCGACTTGCAGATCTTGCTGAGCGGCGGCAACCGTAAAGGGATTATACGGGAAGGCATTCGAGACAGAGTTGAGGTACGCCTGAGCTGCTGCAACGTTACTGGATGCCTGGGCGATCTGCGCACTGAGTTGCGTCGTATCCAGCTTGATCAATGCCTGACCCGGTTTGACGCTATCACCAGCTTTGACCAGAACATTGACGGCGCGTTCTGCTATGGGGTAGGAAACATCTAGCTCCTGATAGGGATAGATGACTCCACCACCACCAATATATTGTGTAATGCCCTGTTGCTGGCCGATCCTGAATGCCGTCACGTCCACCTGGATAGCATTATAGCGGTAAGCAACTGTAAAGGTCAGCGCTCCCAGAATTACGAGCGTGGCTATAATGCTCCATGTTGCCCGCGTCCGTTTTGGGAGATGGCGTGCTGGTAGACGCCACTCTGCTTTGAGCCATGCTAGTTTGCTGTGCTGCTTGTGTTTGCTTTCGACTGACTGCTCGTTACTCAATGCGTTGTCGTGTTGTTGATCGCTAGCGGTCAGTACTTGCAGCTCCTCTGGAAGGTCAGGCTCTCGCGCTTCCTGCTGGAGATGAAACGTTGTGGCGTCATATTGGTGGTATACATCGTCGTTTGCCGAATCGAAGGTAGAAGCGCCAGCATCGTTGGCAGGCGGAATAAGAGGGTAGTCGCTTAAAGCTTGAGACCATTTCTGATCATCCATGGTAAAATTTCTCCCTCCATTATTGAAATCCAAAGGCACGGAAATGGTATCTATGCATTCGGAAATGGCTCCTCTTTGCCCAAATGTACCGGTTCCCTACTTAGAGCCATTTCCGATCTTTTGTTCCGTACTCCCATCATGAGATAGATGCAGCCACCGAGCACTCCGAAAAGCAGTGTCTGAACATCCGCGAGTAAGGCCAGGGCCAGTGCCGTACTACCGGGCACATGGACAGTCGAAAAGACAAAGACTAAGGTGCTCTCACGTACTCCATAGCCGTTAATAGAGGTTGGCAGTACCGTACTCAACGCGACAAGCGGAATGGCTACCAGGTAAAAGGTGACAGGGACAGGTATATGCATGAGCGTAGCGTAGCTGTAGTAGTTCAGCGCAGCGCTAACATGAAAAAGTGCCCCGAACAGGGTCGCGGTTGCCATAGAACGTGGCTGTGCGATACTTTTACGTATAGTGTTGCCCGTGTTGCAGATGGATAGAAACAGCGGCCTCCTGAAGCATTTCCCCTGTAAGAACCTGGGTAGTAGGAGTACTGCGCAGAAGACACCTGCTAGCGCTCCACAAAGTGCGAGACAGGATACTAAGAAAATGAGCGTTAGCTGATGCGTGAATAGGCTGTGCCAGAGCAGTAGGACCGTCAGGGAAACCAGGAGCATGCCGCAGAAACCAGTGATACGACTCATGATCACTGCGCTTACTGATCCCGCTGTATTGTTGCCCTCTTTCCCGACATAGTAAGCTTTCACAACATCCCCTCCCATGCCCGTAGGCAGGAAGTGATTAAAGGCGAGACCTACCAGGTAAAAGTTCACAAGTTTTTTGAGATCGATATGGATATGTTCTGCCGCTAATAAACTGTGCCATTGATAAGCGCTGATCATGACACCAGACATGCCTACCATGACCGCTATCACTAATCCTCCATCGTCAAGATGGCTCAACTGCTGAAGGACGGCTGACCAGGAGAATGATTTGAATAAAAATGTGAAGAGGAGTGTGCTACAGCCCAGCCGCAAAGCTAACTTGAGCCATTTATAACGCTGTGTCTTTGGCGTTGGCAATGTCGATGGTGGTTGATCATTGCCAGTGGGTACTCTATCGGCGAGAAAGGGCATACTCATGATTGGATCACCATCTCCTTTGTGGCTATGCAGGATCGACAACTGTGAGGGGCATCAACGAATACAAGGGTTAGAGCGGGGGTAGGGGCGTGTCCTGGCGACCGCCTTGGAGGTCACAATGCAAGCGACTGGGCGCACGCAAGGTGACGCCCCTACCCCGTTTGCCGACTTACGTTCGTGCCTCTAGGACACACCCCTACCCGCGTGCCGTTTACCGCAATACAACCCGTGCGGATTACACCGGTTGTGCCTGTTTATACAGCGAACGTGCAAACTCAAACTCGTTCGCTAAGCCCTCGCGTAAAGAGACGTGAGGGCGATAATGCAGCAGTCGTTGCGCGCGCGTAGTATCCGCAAAGGTGTCGCGGACATCCCCATGCTGTTTTGCCTGGAAGGCCACCTTGAGTGGACTACTGCTGATATCGCGCAAGAGCTGTAGCACGCTCTGTAAGGTGACGCGCGAGCCGCCAGCGATATTCATCACATGGCCGCTCGCGTCTTCCGACAGAGCGGCACGTATGTTGGCCTCGACAACGTCAGAGATGTAGGTGAAGTCACGTGTCTGATACCCATCGTCATAAATGTTGAGGGGTTCATGGCGTAACGCGGCCTTACAAAAACGATGGAAGGCCATGTCTGGTCGCTGGCGTGGACCATACACCGTAAAGTAGCGCAACGAGACAGTAGGGAGTCCAAAGTTGTGATGATAGAGGCTACAGAGATGCTCCGCCGCCAGTTTGGTAACACCGTATGGTGAAAATGGGTGCAAGGCAGCATCTTCTTGAATGGGTAACACGGATGTATTGCCATACACGGAAGAGGAAGAGGCATAGACAACGCGCTTGATGCCTCCTACTCGCAACGCGGTTTCTAAGAGACGCTGTGTGGCTAAGACATTGCACGCGGTGTAGCGGGTGAATTCTTGTCCCCAACTTGCGCGAACACCGGCCTGCGCTGCCTGGTGAAAGATCCAATCGACTCCTGTGAGTAAGGGTGATAAGGGGAGATCAACCAGGTCGCCTTCAATAAAGGTGAACGAGCGCCAGGAACGCGGACCCTCCAGGTTTTGTTCTTTGATCGAGCGATCATAGTAATCGATAAAGGCGTCAATGCCACAGACCTCGTGTCCGTCAGCCAGCAGGCGTTCTGCGAGATGTGAGCCAACAAAGCCGGCAACCCCTGTAACGATACAACGCATGATTTTTTTTCTCCATTGGGAACATAGTCTGGCTAGGCCAGAGAGGGCAATGCTTCAGCGGTGAATTGACGTTGGACTGCTGTGGCCTTTTCGAGAAAGACATGCCAGCTATAGTGTTCTTCGGCAAACTGTTTTCCGCACTGGCCAAGTGCAGCCGCATGCTCGGGATGTTGCAGCAGTGTCAGTGCTCCTTGCGCCAGATCTTCCCACGTTGGAGACACGAGCATGGCTGTCTCTGCTCGCAGCACCTGTGTCTGTGAGTAGATGTTGGTGGCGAGGATAGGCTTGCCTGAGCGCAAGTAGGTATAGAGCTTAAGTGGCGTATTCGTGCCCTTCGTACGTGGACTGAGTAAGACGTCGGCGAGCGCCATGTAGGCGGGCATTTCGGCGAGCGGACGTTGACCCACAAAGCGTACGACCTCCCTGAGATCGAGCTCTCTCACCAGATCGCTCATCTCCTCAACCTGGTCTGGCTGTCCTCCCACAAAGACATAGCGTACATTTGGTATAATTGCAGCGACGGTCGGAATACTATGCAGGAGCAGCTCTATTCCCTGATAGCTTTCAAGCGTGCCTGTATAGAGCAAAACAGGACCTTCGCCAAGACGCAATGTGCTGCGCAAGCGCGCCACTAAAGCCGGATCTGCCGGTGGTAGACTCTCATCGACAGCCGAGTTCTCGATCATATAGATGGGCGTCTGCTTTGACATGCTTCTGGCTGCCGTCTCTATATCAGGGCAGATGGCAATAACGGCATCTGCCTTGCGCACCATGAAGGCCTGTACCGCTCTGACCGTCGCCACAAGCAACGAACTTTCCGTAAAGGCGCTGCTCACAATTTGTTGTGAGAGGTCAGAGTGCATATAGTAGAGATGTTTGCAGCCAAAGATGGCGCTCAGGATAATCCCCATCAAGCCAGCTTCTTCATGCGTGTGCAAGTAGGCGTATTTTTTTTTGCAGAGCTGCCGAAGCGCCAGGAAGAAGACGAGTATGTCCAGCGGGATCTTCGCCAGCGATGGTCCCACTTTGACCCGGCGTATAAAGGGAATGGCCGGTATACGCAGGATTGTGAGACCAGGCAGATCAACCGGTTTGCCGAGATGGTAGGTAACCAGGTCCACCTCAAAACCCATGGATAGCAATGCTTTGATGTGATGATGGATAGCAAAGGGCGCTCCTCTCTCCTCAAGGAAGGGTTCAGGCGCGATCATCAGTATTTTCACAAAAAGCTCCCTTTCCGTGATATGGTGCATGTGTGAAGGTGATAACCTGTGTGGGTGTTAGCGCTCTACCAGGCTTTCGGGCGCACTTTGGCGTTGGATAGGCAACTTTTCCGACGACTTGCTCTCGGAAATGGCTCCTCTTGGTTCAGATGAACATTCTATGGACTTAGAGCCATTTCCGACAGCCTGTGATGAAGAAGCAGGCTGGGCCGGTAACGTTTGTTGGACGATGTAGATGGGTTTATGCTGAGCTTCGTGATACGTCCGCGTCTGCAGCTCGGCCAGCAGTCCGAGCATCATTGTAAGGAGCCCGAAGCTGGTACTGAGAAGAGCAATGGGCCATAAGGCGACCTGCTGTGTACAGGTACGTGCTGGTAGGATAGCGCGTCCTATGGCGTAGGCTGACGTTACGCTGCCAATGGCGAGTGACGAGAGACCAATGCTGCCGAATGCATATAACGGTTTTGTACTGAAGCTGCCCAGAAATTTGAGCGTCAACAGGTCCAGTAGCACGCGGATAGTACGTGAGATGCCATATTTAGATGTGCCGAACTGGCGCGCGTGATGCGTGACCTCTAATTCGGCGATGGATGCACCTGCCAGTGCTGCATAGGCCGGGATGAAGCGATGCATCTCTCCATACAGGCGAATATGCTGGAATACTTCATAGCGATACGCTTTCAAAGTACAGCCATAGTCGTGCAGATGGACGCCGGTCACGCGCGATATGAGCTTATTTGCAAGCATAGATGGCAGCTTCCTGCTCAATTGCGCGTCCTGCCGGTCTTTGCGCCAACCGCTGACAACGTCATAGCCTTGCTCCATTTTTTGCAGCAGACGTGGGATATCGACGGCATCATTTTGTAAGTCGCCATCCATGAACACGAGGATTTCACCGCAGCTATGGGCTGCGCCTGCGGCCATGGCGGCAGTTTGCCCAAAGTTGCGCCGAAAACGGATGACGCGCACGTGCTCATCGTTTTTAGCCAGGCGGGTGAGTTGGCTGAAAGTGCTATCTTTACTGCCATCGTCAACATATAAGATTTCATAGGTGGAGTGCTGGTGTTCCAATACCTGCCGTAATCGCTCGTGGAGTAGAGGGATGCTTTCTTCCTCGTTGTAAAGCGGAATAATCACGGACAGGTATTTTGACCGTATAGTGTTTGGTCGTGCCACGATTGTCTCCTTCATACACGCTTTTCTCTGTGGGTATGAATACCATTTGACGCTTTTTGAGTGCCTGGACGCAGTGATTAACAGCACTTACTATGAGATATCGTATGCTGGGCCGGTTACTTTAATGGTGAGTTGTGGGAAATAGTGAAGTGGCGCAGGAAGCATATTTCCGGGTTTAGGTGCAAGAAAAAGAGAGCCAGTGGCAGATTCAGCTTAGCCGGATCTGCCACTGGCTCGTCTTGTCCCAGAACGGTGTTGTTGGCTCACCTATGGCTTCAACATGATATGATCATTTTCGTCATAGGTGTAATTGGCGCTGGTAGCATTGCTATCGCGCTGGATGATCACGTAATTGCCGATCCAATGATGCGCGCTCGGATTGCTCGTGCCCGTCCCCGCCTGGTAGATACCTATCGAGGGATCGGGATCGAGCGTCCCATTGCTTTGATAGGGTTCTTGGAACCAGGTATTGACGCCTCCATAGGGACTGGGAAGAGTGTCCGCGTTAAGCCAGTCGTTGTAGGAAACGAGCGTGTAATAGCTAGAGCTGAGATAAGCTCCCCAGCTTTGATTCCAGGGATTGTAGATAACCAGTGAGCTGATCTGTGCACTGGCATCAGTCAATGGATTGCCCGTCGCCCAGACACCGGCCACAAGCACCGAATGCTCGGCATGGTTGACCAAGGCGATGACCGGCTGTGAATAGGCGGCCAGCGCTTTGGCTATACCCATCGTAGCCGCAGCGGCACCATTGTGAAAGATGTGCTCGTGATAATACTCCCCTGCCGGTGCTTCGTACGCTGTGGCAAACGACTGTGAGCGAGGATCGCCCCCAAAGTCATAGGCGATATTCGCAAGCGTGTATGGTCGGCGACTCGCACCACTCCCGACGGCCTTTAAAGGACCACCAGGGGGAAGCATATGGTGGTCCATGTCATAAAGGATTTGTCCTGATTGCTCGTTTGCAGGGTTGCCAGAAGCCGGTCCCTCGCTGCTCTGCACTGGATAGCGGATAGACAAACCCTTCATCAGATCAGCGTAATTTACCATGCCCTGCACGGCTGCTGTGAAGCAGTAGTTATTGGTGTATTGCGGCCAGGGTCCTTTTGCGGCAACTGTATTGGGCTGCCCAAAATCCACGCCGGTCGCCTGTGCCATTTTGTTCAGGTCAGCTCCATAGTAACTCAAGTGAAAAAGTGTGGTAGCTGCATGAGCCTGATATGGCGTTCCTGCCATCTGAAAACTGACGAGTGCCAGAAACGTCAGTGTGCCTATACATAGGCACCATAAGCGCCTCTTCACTAAAGAATCCTTTCATAGTTATAAATAATAAAAAAAGATAGATGGGGGGGAATAGTGATATTGTATTGCTTCTAATACGCTGCATGCGTTTTTCTCTTCCGGTGGAGGGATAAACCTTAATCGACGATGAACCGTAGCTGGCACCGGGAGTTTGATGTCTCCCTTCTTGCTATCATCGCCGCGTGGATATCTCTTTAAGGTAGAGCGCACTTGTCGACTATTATACTACAAATTTCCAAATATTGATATTTTTGTATGACCATTCTCTATATTCTTCTCGTGGATGATGTGGGGTGGTTTACCAATCCTGTAATGAAGGACTGCCCATTTTGGTAACTGTTCAGGTACGGTGTTAACCTCGCGTAGGGGCCGAGCCAAGACCTTTTTGGTAGCTGGTTGGCGGTGTTGAAAAGGGGAAAAGGTCTTGGCGTCCCTGGCGGCGGCCCGTCTCTGGTTTCAGCCCGACCCTGGACAACCGCAAAGGATTGTCCCTACGCGAAAGGCTGGCTTGCGTTGGGAAAAGTTTGCTGAGCGGGGGAAGGGAAAGCTGTATCAAGCAGGCATACATTTCTCCACTGAGACCTGTTCCACTGGAGAAATGCATGCCTTGCAGTACTTAGTAGATCATTACATTCGTGTAAACCTTCACGAAGTTGTAGAGTATTTTAGCATTGGCCGTCGACATATTTACGCAGCCATGCGAGCCTTCAAGGGAATATTGCGTGCCGCCTGTGTCGAGGTGAGGAAAGTTAGTACCAGGACCATATTCGCTGCGCCACCAGCTATCATGCAAGAAGTATCCATTGCTATGGAACTGCATGGCATAGTTAATCTTCGTTGGCGGGTACCAGAACGGTGAAGACTTCGGCTCAGTCGATTTAAACTCGGTGGGCGATTTTTTGCCCTCGACCCACCACGTGCCCGGCGGCGTTGGCAGGTCTGGTTGCCCGGTCGTGACCTGGAAGGAAAACATCAGCTTCCCGTTATGATAGGCGCGCAGAGCCTGCTCAGCCAGGGAAACAACCACAACATCCTGGTTCATGTAGCCATAATGCTTCATAAGCTGTATATCGCTCTGGTGAACCTGATTGTAGGGTGTTTTATCGGACGCATCGGCCACATACGCCTGAAAATTGCTTAAGTCCATGTTCAGATCTTCGATAGTTTGTTGATAGTCGGCCTCGGTTTTTGCGTCGGTGATTTCACCCTGCAACCACAAGGAGTTGGCAGCTCCATTCGACCCATATTGATAGCCAAGTGGGTAGGTGGTGTTGTTATACGTGTCATGATACGTATGCGTTTTGCCATAGCTCGTGACTTGTTGCTGCAATTTCTGGAACAAGTAATTGCTCTCAGTTTTTAGCGCGGGTGTCTGGATCGCCGCAACATGCGCGTCCAGCGTATGCAACGCAGCCTGGTAGGCTGTTGTGTTATTAGCAGACTTCAGCGCTTGCTGATCGTTGGTATACTGTTGCTGGTAGGTAGCGACGCTCCCCTGATACTGCTGCATCAACGTAATCCATTGTTGGTATGCCTGGAGCTGCATACTCCCCTCATTTTGCAGGGTAAGGCTAATCGTTGGCGTACTGATAGCCAGGGAGTTAGTGTTACTACGCGGGGTGGTAGAACCTGGCGTTGTAGCTCCGCTACATGCGCTGATTAAAAAGACGCAGAGCCAGAGCCCACTTAGCGTTATAGTACGCAAACGACGCCGAGAAGAGGTATGGGTTGTGCCATACGATTTGTTTATAGCATTAAAATACATTTTATGCATAATGCTGGTTCCTCACCTGGATGATACTATAGATGCTTTTGTACATATATGCCGAAATTTTATGTGCATTGTGCCACTTTATAAGGTTTGTAGATAAATTTAGCTGCTTCACTGTAATAAGCGAGAAAAGCTCGCTAGGCTTACGCCAGATAGAAGTTTTCCTTACGAACTCCAGTCCAGCGTGTTTCTCTGTTAGCATCAAATTCTCCCCCTTTCCCTCTGGGGACCTTCCCATGTCTTCAGGCTGAGGCGCGATGGGATTCCTGACTATTCTTCTGTTCTCACGAAAAAGGAGCGTAATCTTTTCGTCATATATCACACTATGTCGCGCGGAGACGGTAGAGCGTCTCTTGCATAAGCATACAAGAATAAAAGGACGAAATCAAGGGATGGTTAGTATAGCTTGCGTCACGCTGAATGCTGCGTGCTTCACGCTGGATGCTGCATTTGGCCCTGTGACGATCAGTCCTGGTTGACCACTATGGTAGGTCGAATCGTGGACAGTGTTGGATGTGTTAATTGGAACAACGTACCCATTGATGGAGAATTGAAAGGTATTTGCGCGCGCGCGGATCTTCAGCGTGTTTATCTTGTTGGCGTGAATATCGTTTGACCTGCCAGTCTCATAGACCGGTTGATCCTGACCGGACCCGGGCGTATAAGTCATAAAGGCATAGTTGAGATCATTGCTGATGACAAAGGCATAGCATGAGATTTGCTGTGTTTCTCCTATCGTGAAGTAAAAGGTAAGTCCATACAGCGCATCTGTAGGGCCAGCTGTCTGTTTCATCTGCGCAGTAAACGTAAAATTCGCCGGGAGCATGCCCGCACCTTGTGGATAAGGGAAATGGGTGTTGTCGTCGGTAACATCCAGCACGTACTGTCCATGGTTGATGGTCGCGCTGAGGTGATTCTGGCTGCCCTCGGTCCACGCGAGCGCATCGCCCTTCTGAAATGTCTCTGTAAAGGCTGTGGCGTGTGTGTTTGTGACGCTACTCCCTGAAAATGGGAGCAGTGGGAGGAAGTGCCATAGCAGCAGGGCCACGGCCAGTATGCTAAAAACAGGGATGGCAATTTGTTGTGTGCGATAGAGATGCTTCCTGCGCGCTACGGCTGGCGTTGTAGCCAGTGTGGGCTTGTTCGCGGTTGTGCGTGTAAATGCTGGAGTGCTTGCCGCTACTGTTTGTTCCATCGATGTCGCTTGAGATGAAGATACTGTTGCAAAGGCATGAGGCGTGGGGCCAGTAGCGGGATAGGGAGTGGTGACTGCTATGGGCTGCATGAAGGCTTCGAGAGCCTGAGCCATGGCTTCGGCTGACGGGAAACGCGCAGCAGGAGATTTCTCCAGCGCTTTTGCGGTGATAGCGGCTAATGGCTCTGGGATAGTAGGATTAACCTGGCGAATGGGTGTTGGGAGGACATAAACGTGTTGGTACATCAAACCGGTGGTCGTGGTGGCCTGAAAAGGTGTGCTACCGGTTAACATCTGGTAGAGGACGATGCCTAGCGCATAGACATCTGTGCGTGCGTCAACTGGTTGCCGTTGAGCCTGTTCTGGTGCCATATACTCAGCGGTACCGATGATCTGACTGAGGTCGGTGAGCGCAGGATCATGCGCTGTGTTACTGGCTGCGAGTGGGGTCACTTCCTGGCTACCGCCGAAGAGTCTGGCAATACCAAAATCTGAGAGCAGTAAGTAGTCCGGGTCGCTGGCTGATAAGAGCATGTTTTGTGGCTTGACATCGCGATGGACAATACCGCGCTGATGCGCGTGATGGAGCGCTTGCGCCATTTGCTGCGCATAGTGAGCAGCGCGGCGAGCGTCGATAGATTGTCGCGCGCGTAGCTGTTCGTGCAGCGTACCTCCACCCACGTATTGCATCACCAGGTAGGTAATATGCTCAACTTCACCAAAATCATAGATAGCCACAATATTATGATGCTCCAGGCTGGCAACCAGTTGTGCCTCGCGCTCAAAGCGGAGCTGGAAATCGCTCTGGTTGGCAATGTGGGAGGCAATCACTTTGAGCGCAACTTCCCGCCGCAAACGCGTATGATAGGCTTTATAGACACGCGCCATGCCTCCTTCGCCAATGCGGGACTGGATCAGGTAAGCGCCTAGTTGTTTTCCGATCAGTAAATCTTGTGGCATGTGCTATTGCTTTCGCCCCTTCCTGTTGAAAAAAATGCTAAGTAATCGGGGATGTCAGCGTACAACTCCAGGGGATAGTGATGGTATTCCCTGGTCCCGTGAAAATGATGCTTGTCGCCGTCTGGCAGTTATTGGCCGGGACTTTGATCATAACATTGACGGTCTGACCGGGAGCGAGCGTACCACTAGTGAACGTATTGCCATTAACATCCAAGAAGGTAATGCCTGAGACACCTGTGTTGCTCGCTGTCCAGTGTATACTGACAGACGGACTGCTACCGCTGGTGAGCGACTCTGTGCAGATATAGCTGGATAATGCTCCCGCTGCCGTGTAGGAGGGATTGCACTGCCGGTTGGCGTAGATTGTAGGGCGGCTGACACTCAATAATGGAGGTGCTTGTACCGTGAGCGTTACCTGAACGGCTACCTGGCGAGAACCTTCGACAAATTGTAATGTGCTCTGATAAGTTCCTGGTGTCAACTGTGCGCTCAGATTGGAGGCGGTCACGACCACATCCTGAGCATCGCCGCTATTCAAAGTGCCTGTACGTGGGTTTACACTGAGCCAGGAAGCCGTGGTCGGTACGGTGACTGACCAGGAGCCGAACTGCTGGCCGCAGTTCGTAATGGCGACGGTCTGGGTTTGCGGATCACTGACATTTTGTATACCCGTGAAGTTGAGCGTACTGGGTGTGACTGCAATGCAGCCCGACTGAACGGTGAGTGAGACCGAGAGACCAATGGTCTGAGTGCTCGTGGTGCTGCTGAAAACAATGGTTGTGCTGTAGGTGCCTACGGCAAGCGCACCAGCCTGGGCGCTGATCGTGAGTTGCTGTGCATTGGGAGCCTGGACTTGCCCGCTGGTACGGCTTAAATGGAGCCAGGAAGCCGTCGTCTGGTCCCAACTGGCGGACCAGTTGAGCAGTGCAGAACCACGGGTATTGAGGGTGATCTGGGTAGAGACGGGTTGCGTATTGCCTTCGCTAATGGGACCCAGGTTAACGATATCTGGTGTGACGCTACTCAACATAGTTGGAGACGTTGTGGCTGTCGTAGTCGGCGTCTTGGTCGGTGTCGTAGTCGCTGTTGTGGTCGGTGTCGTAGTCGCTGTAGCCGTTGGTGATGGCAGCGAGCCAGGCTGGTAGACAGTAAAGGTGCGCGTCGCGCTGCGTGGACTCAGACTTTCGCTGGCTTGCAGCGTGTGCAGTCCTAAGCGCCAATCCTGTCCCACCTGAATTTTTACGTCAAATGTGCCGTTGCTATTCGCCGTGATGGTGTTGCTGGCGACTGAAACCAGTGAGAGTTGTGCGCCGAGGAGCCAGGATTGCTCGGAGAGATGCGTACGCTGTGCGACAGGCGTTGTGCTGGTCTGCTGAGAGACATACAGCGGCGCGTTGTCGAGTTTGAGTGTCACGGTGGTACCTGGCATAAAGTTGCTACCACTTAGATCAAATTGTCCGCCTAGCACGACGTTCGCGCCCTGCGTGCCGTTCACCGTGATGGCGATATTGGGCGTAAATAAGGTGAGGCCGATGCCGAAAATGCTCGCAAAAATGACCAGTGGCAAGATAAGCATCAGGAGCCAGATGTTACACCCTGGCAGAGGATGAGGTTTGGGACCAGAAGAGGGCGGATGTGCTGGAGGGTGATGTGCTGGAGGGTATGGTGATGGTGTGGTGGAAACCGGTGAGGGTAAAACGAGCGGTGGTTGGCTTATGATGGGCATACTTGGTTGCCAGCTTGCTCCGGGTTGTGTTGCATAGACGGGCCTGGGCACATCCTTGAGCTGGTTTTGCAGATTGGGTCTGCCCGCCAGCATTGGCGCACCATTGATATCTGGTGTGCCCTGTACCATGGGGGCCTGCGGTGCAGGTGCATCGGCGGCGATGACGTCGCCAACGAGGGGGAATGCCAGGCCCAGCAGTGCCGCCAGCCGTCGATCTTCGTCCTCTTCCTCTTCTGGCTTCTCCTGCTGTTCATCAAGCTCAGATGCCTGGCTGATAAGCGTGGGTTGATCTTCACCAGGGGCGAGTTGCTCAGAGAGCGTGGCATTGCTGATGAAGGTGGGTTGATCTTCACCAGGGGCGAGTTGCTCAGAGAGCGTGGCATTGCTGATGAAGGTGGGTTGATCTTCACCAGGGGCGAGTTGCTCAGAGAGCGTGGCATTGCTGATGAACGTGAGTTGATCTTCACCAGAGGCGAGTTGCTCAGAGAGCGTGGCATTGCTGATGAACGTGAGTTGATCTTCACCAGGGGCGAGTTGCTCAGAGAGCGTGGCATTGCTGATGAAGGTGGGTTGATCTTCACCAGGGGCGAGTTGCTCAGAGAGCGTGGCATTGCTGATGAAGGTGGGTTGATCGTGCTCCACATTGGCTGACTCTAAAGCCTGGGTTGGCTGGCTTATGAGCGTCTCTACATCTGGGATAGTATGCAGGTCGGCTTGAGGTAATGGAGCACCACTAGCTATTTTAGCGATAGGACCTGATTGTTTGCCACATGCGCCACAGAAGCTAGCTTGGTTGGGTAGGTCAACCCCACAAAATTTACAGATAGACATAACGTTGTAACCCCTCTGCTGGAGACATTTATGCTGCCTGTCCTATAAACGAGGAAATGAAGAGTTTTTCGAGATTTTCTTTTGCTATAGCCCTTTTGGCATCGGCCAGACACTCATCATATACACATAATAGTGTACCAGAACAATTGCATAGATTTTACCCTATTTATAGCCTTTTGGCTAGACCCAAATCCTGCTGGCTCCCCGTTCCTGGCTCCGTGCCCACGAGGACAACCGGGTAGGGGCGTCACCTTGCGTGCGCCCCGGGCCTCACGCGAGCCATCCCTTGATCTCTGAAGACCCACCAGGGCGGTCGCCAGGACACGCCCCTACCCAGGGGTCAACGAACCTCAGCAGTGCTTGCAGTTCGCGCCTGTGGGATACACCCCTACCAGATTTCTCAACAAATCTCCCGCGAGGATGGAGGCTTATCCTTCTATGATGTTGCGAGGGCGTAGCCGTTCAGCGCTAGCGTAGGTTTGCCGAAGTAAATCAGGGATGCGTTGTGGCTGCGAACCTCTATCAGCACGCGGCCCTGTGCGCCGGCATACGCTGCAAAATTGCTGGTGGTAAAGGTCTCTTGCTTGAGCGCAATTGTATCCCAGTTTCCTGTGTGCCAGTTGTAAAACTGTGCTTGTAGATTGCTAACGCGTGAGGCCAGCCCTGAGCCTGGTCCAGAGGGGTAGGCAATCAGATCCGGCACGGTAATCGTCATACTCTTCACTGCCATGTGTGAGGTGTCGGGCAAGGTAAGCTCAAATGTAACATCGCTGTTGGTCAGCGAGTAGACGCCCAGGCAGCATAGCTTCAGCATCGGAATTTTGAATATCAGTGACATTGCCGGTGATAAAGTCCAATGGTACAGACAACCGACCTGCAAAGTTAAGGTTGAGCGGCATTTGAATGAAGCTCATATGCTGACCCGCTGGCTGTAGACCATTGACCGTGGTGTTGTCCTGTCCTGTCAGTGGCTGATCTGTCCAACCAATCAATGTAGCAGGCGCACCTGAGACGAGCAGAGGATCGTAATCATTGCGCAGGTTAGGATTAGGAACCTGACCGCCTGTGACATAGATGTTCCCTTTATCCGTGATAGCGTGCGTGAGACAAGAACCGTTGCAGGAAGCGTAATTGAAACCAATACCGCTTAAAGCTGAGAGGAGCGCGATATGGCTCTGAAGAGCTGTTTCGGATTGCTCTTGTGCCGTGTTTGGAAAGTAGGTGCTTGATAAGCCCGCTGAGGCAGCGATTTGAGCGGATAATGTCGTGCCAACATCGGCAGTGGTCGTGTGTAGGGGAAGATTGACTTGTAAGGTCTGCTGGGCGGCGAGATGACCAATACGCACGAAGCTATGTGGCAACAAAATGTATACGTCGCTCAGAGAGGTATGCAGCGTATTGCTGATCGAGCCTACAAGCTTGTTTTGCTGTAACGCCAGGTGTGTGGTCAGACTACCGTGGAGTTGACTATCCTGTTCAGTGATGACAGGGGTAAGTGACCAGAGATTGGTTGAGTGCAGCGTCAAATTCGTGCCATCAGGTGTAGAATTAATGACGCTAGGGACGTCGGTGCCTGTATTACTCGTAGAGTTCGCATTCAGGAAGGCCGTAGGGATGGGTTGTGCCAGGCCCTCATCAGGAATATGCAGGTTGAAATTGCCCTGGTCAGGCAGAAAGAGTCCCATATACGTGGTAACATGGGCCGTTGAGCCGTCCTGGTCAAGCTGAACGAGCGCAATACTATTGTCGATGAGGGATGTGGCCTTCTGATAAAAAGCAATTCCATAGGAAAGTAAGACGAAAACAAGAATGATGCTGATCACGATACGCCAGCTCCACCAGTGAGGTCGCGGCAAACGTCTGAGTATAAACAAGCGACCAGGGCCGAGCAATAGCATATAGCCGAGTAACAGTGCACAAAGCAGCCAGGGGATCAATGGGGTATCAGGTCTGATCAGGTTCAGAATGCCGCCGCGCGTGAGCAACTGTCCAGGACCACTATCATAGCTCCCGGTAATATCGGGAATAAGGAGTGTATTGCCGAGCGCGTGTAGCAGAAGATTTTGCCAGAGCGCGCTGGCCCCACTCCAATTGTCGAAAGGCGCAGTTAAAGGATCGAAAGCCAGGTAATCGACAATGCCAGCGCCTTGATGCGCCTGCACAATCAGTGGATTATGCTGTGCCGTCAGCAATGCTTCGTTGGCAGAAAAGGTTGCTTGTCTATGCAACGTGGCGCTACTCACCAGCAGCGGCAGGCCCAGTGTGTCGGTTGAGAGCTGATTAGCGCTGGCAGAAGCAGGTCCATTGATCGGTAAAAGCGCTGTTTTGGCTGGGATCAGAGTCGTTCCCTGCATGGTCACTGGAAGCATATCAGCAGGGAGAGCGCCTAGCGTGCGTTGCCAGTTGGGACCTCCGATCTCAATGAGGACGCCACCCCGGTTGACCCATGTCCGTAGCGCGGCAATTTGCGCACTACTCAACGTATCAGTGGAGAAATCATCCAGCACAATGATGTCAAAATTTTCTAAGACGGCTTCCGCTGTCGGCACACTGCTGGCTTCTAGCAACGAGGCTGTGAGTGTATCAGCCTCGTTAGGAAGTTGTACTTTGGCCAGCGCGGAGAAATTGGTGCCAGGATCGGCGAGAATGCCAACGAAGAGATCTCCCGGTTTGACCTCGGAGCCTTGCGGGCTTTCCTGCGTGGTGACGATCTGTCCTTGCTGGTCGCGTAGTGTCGCGCTGAAACCTTGCACCGTCTGATAGCTCAAGTAATAGGGCGCGTAGATGGTCATCTGCTTTTGTATGCCGGCGGGGAGTGTGACCGCCTGTTCGAAACTCCAGGGCGAAGCCGTATTCGTAGGAGAACCTGGCAGCGTATCTGCGAACGCGTTAACGGCGAGTGTGCCCCGGAATGCTGGACCATTGTTGCTAAGTGTCACATGAATAGGTGTCCAATTGTCGGTGCGATAGGCATTGTCGAAGCCGGTCGTGACTTGTAGCGTGAGGGTGTTTCTCAGTGTGACGAGTGAAGAGTCAGGATGCACTTCAATAGTGGTATACCATACAAAAAAGGCCAGGCAGATCAGGCATAGCAGACTGCCGCTAATAAGGATAGTGCGTGTCAAACGGGATCGAAGCCATATATGGTGGCTCTCATGCATGGGCCAGTGCCTTTCGTACTGGTATGACGCTTCCTTAAGAATGCCACGAAGCACATTTTACTGTGATGACTATTGTATAGAAATGTACCACCATAGCGCAAGGTTTTTCAAATGCTATCTACTATTGGCCACGTTCTGGTCCTATACGGTACTTGAGGTCATAGTTGAGAATAAAATCGAGTTCATCGGGAGTGAAACCATAATGACGTGCTAATATACGGTCAATATCGTCAATAATCGCTTTAGACTTTCTGGCGTAAATCGTGTAACTGCCCGTAGTACCGCGTTTGAGGTGCTGCGCATGCAGCTGGAAGTCGGCCATCAGACGCTGACATTGTGTGATCAACTCAAGTCGCGTGGCCTCGTCCTGTGGATAGGAGAAACGAAATCCGAAGAGCATATAATCTTTCAAATTGAAGCTATCAAATGTGACCGTGTAATACCACCAGAATAAAGAGCTATTGTAGACAGCGACAAAGACATCGCGCTCAAACTCTGGGCGGAAAGCACAACGCTTATTGGATGTGGTGTCGTAGGGCCAGGCGAAGTTGACGAACACCTTCCAGTAGAGACCACCCGCGGAACGATAGAAGATCGAGTTCTGATTGGGCGTCGCTGAGAGGTAGCTGCTCACTTTTTGCTGTGGCAGGAGCTTGGCCAGCAGCGCATTTTCGCGCGCATGACCAAACTTGGGATAGTAATGGCGATTTTCGGGATCGTGCGGGACGGTGATCTGGCAGTAGGTGAGGCGTGAGAAGAGCAGGTGGCGCTCTTCCTGGGGCCACTTCAACAATTGCGTACTGAAGCGCTGCTCGGGTCCACTGGCTTTCGCCAGATAAATGGCCGTCGGAATACTGGCGACCTTGCCGCCCGCGAAGAGCATCGAGGGACGGAAGTGGTAGAACGAAAGCCAGGTACAGGGGAACCAGCGGCGAAAACCCTCCAGAAAAGGCTGCATATTGCGCGTGGCAAAAGCCGCCAGCGGCAGAATCATAGCGTGGCGACCGTCCGGCGCGAGCAAGTGATGACTGCGCTCTACGATGCAAGGATACAGGTTGGCGCACGCGAGCGTCTCGAAGTTGCGTAAAACATAGGGAAAGTGCTTCTGATTGTATTCGACATAAGGAGGATTGCCGATAATGACCGAGAAGCCGCCTCGCGCGATGATCGCTTGAAATGCGTGGTACCAGCCGGTTGAGGCTTCAGCCGGTTGTGCTGGTGTGAGATCACTCAAAATATTACCGGCGTGGATATGCTGATCAATCATTGGCAGCGGTTCAATGGTGGTCGCGCATGCAACCTGGGCCATGAGTTTGAGGAAGAGGCGTAGTTTGCAGATTTCGCTAGCCTCCTCCATAATATCCACTCCGTAGAGGTTATTGGTGATGATAGATTTGAGGATAGCGTGCCCAGAGTTTTGCTGAACGTAGGCGAGTGTGGCGTGGAAACCGTCCATAGCTCGCATACGCGCAAGACAAGCCTCGTGGAGTGGCACCAGCACGTTGAGCGCGGCCAGCAGAAATGCCCCTGAGCCGCAGGTAGGATCGAGAATGGTTATGTGCTGGATATGCTCGTAATACGTCCGTAACACAACAGGATCGCTAATGCTGAGAATGTCGTCGGAGATAAACTGACAGATATCAAGGTTGTAGGTGATCAGATCGTCAGCAGAGACAATGTTTCCCTGCGCGAGGCGGTTATAAAGCTCTGCGTAGTAAGCTCGAACGGGTAGTATACTCACGCGCAGTCTCACCCGGAAGATAGCCTTCACTGCGTATGGTCGCGTGAATATAGCGATCTGGCTGAGCTTGTAAGAGTTGCCAGTGGACACCTGCTACCTGCAAGGTCGTGCAGGTGTGCGCAACGGCATCGATGAGATAAGGGATGATCGTATACTGAGCGATGTAGCCCGTCACATCCTCTCGCGTGTAATACGTTCCCGTTTGCTGCTGATTCACATACTGCTCAAAGATATAGCCCAGGATCGCAGGCGTGATCGCCTGCTTGTGTGGTAATGGGTGTTCATCCAGGTACCAGTGGTAGGTATCGAAAAAGGCGAAAAGCTGCTCAAAAGCGGCATCGGCTATCTGGAACATGAACGGAGCGCGCTCGCCTGCGCGGAGCGCAAATAGGCTACCTGCCAGGTAGGGAATAGTGCCGAATAGCGCGACAAGCTCGGGAGTACGCTGTGGTGTACTGAGTCCTTCGTCAAAGAGGGGTAGCAAGAAATGGCTGTAATACGTGTCAGGAGTGCTTGTATCTTGCATGCGATGCAGGTGATCGGGCAGGTAGTGGGGATCATTGTCGAGAAAGCCTTTTTGCTGCATGAAATAGAGGAACATCAGACGATTGAGCAGAAGAGAGGCATATTGCTCGCGATCAGCCATGGTTGTAGTCGTGCTAAGTGGCTGGATAGAGGCAAGAAAGATAGCGCGCTGTTGCTGGAAACGCTGATAGAATTGCTTCACAAAACGATCAAGCGAAAGAGCTGAACGCTGCTTTATATCGAGCACTACTCTAATCATCTCCTATCCCATGGTTCTGCATCTATAGTAAAGTCTGACGCACCTTTTGTAAAGTGCTGATAACGAAGATTGTCTCATCTATGGGACAGGTTGTATTATACCTTTTCCCTCTCCTCTTGAGCCTCAAAGAGGCCCAGGGAACAGATAATTTGTGGTTCTTGCGGTTCTTTCACCTCTTGAATATGGCAGAGACGGTCTTCTTCGCGCAATCTGATCACCAGATTGACGAGTTCATCATCGTCGATACCGCTGCGTAGTTGGCGGTTCAGCGTATCTTTCGCTGTCTGCGTGAGGGGATAGTGATAGATTTCATCGATGGTGTTATACAACTCTGGTATGGGTGGAAACAACGTATTTCTGGTGGACTCGACAAAATGCTTGAGTCGCTCATACGTGCGCAGACGTGCTCCAGCGGGACTGCCGAGTTGTCCGCTGCTGCCATGAGTTTCTTCCGAGATGATATGCTCAACGCCTTGTTTGACTAGTTCATGTTGATCATCTGGAAGATCGATGGCCTCAGTCGTGATAGCACAGGCGGCAGCCCGGAGAATTGCCAGTTGCGATTGCGTGACGCTCTCGCCTTGCCGGTTCATCCAGGCTAACGAGTCATTCCCTTCAGAGGTGCGCATATAGACCAGCACACCCTCTGGCGCGAAAGCGGTAGTGCGGTGTGCTCGTGTAGAGAAGACGACGTTGGGCAATTTTTCAATAACATGCTTCAGCTTAGGGTTGGCATCAGTTGCATTCTTCCAGATCTGGTAGGCTTGTGAAGCTAAATCTACCTCTGTGTCAGCTTCGCCATCGAGAATACCTGATTTTTCATTGTAGAGATCAATGATGGCATTGTTATCAGCATCATCCTCGAAGAAAGCTTCATCAGTGCCAACGACCTCCGCATTCTCTTGTAGTCTAGCGCGAACACGTTCACGCAGTCGAATGAGTTTTTCAACACCTTCCGCAGGTAAGAACGAGTAACAATAGATGGTGTCAGCGCGTTGCCCAAGGCGGTCAACACGACCAGCGCGCTGGATCAGGCGGATGATGGCCCATGGGAGGTCGTAATTGACGACAATGGCGGCGTCTTGTAAGTTCTGACCTTCGCTGAGCACATCAGTCGCAATGAGGACGCGTATTTCCTGCTCTGCTGTGACCTGGCGGCGTCTGTCATTACTGACCGGACTGAAACGCCAGGCGAGTTCAGTGGGATCTTCTGCATCCCCGGTTACGCCAGCTAAGGCGGAGATGCCGTGTGCTTTGAGTTGGCTTGTGAGGTAGTGAACGGTATCCGCGAACTGTGTGAAGATCAGCACCTTGTCATCAGGATGTTGTTGTGTGAGCAGATCCACGAGTGCTTGCAGCTTGGCATCTGCGGCGGGTTCCCAGGTGCCACATTGTGCGAGTATCAGGAGCAACTTGCGTGCATCATGCAGCAAATCCTTTTTCAAGTTGGCATTAAAAAGGGTCGGGCGCAACCACTTGAAGCGCTTGTTGAACTGCGTCTTGTACTGTTCATACACCTCAGCGGCGCGTTGCTGATAATCGGCCTCAGTGCGCAGTGCATGGGGGGCTGGTGTGATCAGTGCAGGTACTATGGCTGTATCTGCTGTGCTGGCATCATCTTCATCCAGTGTGGCAGGCAAGACAGCCTCCTCATCTTCATCGTTGGTACGTGTATCGAGCAACTCCGCGTTTTGCGCGCCGATAGGTAGGTTTAGACCATGTTCGATGGCATGCAGAAAGATATAGTTGCGCAGGATATGGCGCTCGACGGACTGAATGAAAGCTGCCCCTCCACTCTCCAGGCGCTTAAACAGGTTCGTACGGCAGAAACCCATCAGACGTTTACCGGCGCGAGAAAGGCTCGTGAGCTGTTGTGCTTCGGCTGCTGTGGTTTTTGGTCGTGCCGGAATGTATTTTGCCAGGCCATAGCGTGGCAAATGTAACTCATTGATGATGGCCGTGACCGTATCAGAGTAGAGGCGAGCGTAAGGGTCATTTGCCTGTCCTTCACTCACGAGAAATTTGACGGTACGTGGTGTGCGTACAGGAAAATACGAGCGCGTGCCGTCATTGAAGTCCAGGTACTTGCGACCAGCTGTGTCGCTATGCGCGTAATTATCCTGAATGAAGCCGCGTGTGCGTCGTACGAGATATTGGCGCATCAAGTCGCGCCAATCATCGGCGTAGGGGCTTTTCTCAAAGGCGGTCAGGGAGCGCACCGGGCACTGGTGGACATTGTTAAAGCGTGCTTCTCCCATTTCGCTGAGTAATTTCTCGGGACGAATACCGAGGTCTCTGCTGGCGTCGTCGCTCAGGAAAAGTCGCAGTTGAGCGGAGATATCGAGATAGGACTTATTATAGGGCGTGGCTGTCAGCAGGATGCATTTGCTCTCGTTTTTCTCGATGTAGTCCTTGATAGCCTTGTAACGCTTACCCTCTCGATTGCGTAGATTATGACTCTCGTCGATGATCAGCAAACGGAAACGACTGAGACCTGGTAGTTCGTTGATGACGTTGCTGATCGAACGGACTTTGCCGACAAGATGGTAGGTGCTGAGATAGCTATCCCACATCCTGACCAGATTTTTAGGGCAGATGACCAGAACTTCGGTACCATAGTCATCTTGCATAATGCGTGCCAGTGCAGTCGCCATCAATGTCTTACCAAGACCAACCACATCGCCAATGATGACGCCTCCGCGCCTGTTAAGGTGACGTGCGGCTATCTTAACGGCAGCGGCCTGGTATTCGAAGAGGCGGTCTTTGAACTCGCGAGGAATCTTAAAATCTGTCAGCCCAGCGCGTGCCTCCTCTGAGAGATGATAGGCCATTTTGAGGTAGATGTAGTAAGGGGGAATCTTTTCCTGGCGCGCCCAACTCTCGTCGATAATGGTGGCAAGTTCCTCTGAGATATCCAGGCACCAGCGGTCGTCCCAGCGGTCGTTAAACCATTGTTCTAGCTTCAAGCAAGCGTCATAGTCAGCAACATCAACGTTCAGTTCACCCTGCTGCATCAGACCTGAAAGCGTAAGGTTGCTGCTGCCAAGATAGCCGATAGTGGGTGTGACCGGGTGGTCAGGGTTATAGAGCAGGTAAAGTTTGGCATGCAGCTTATGACGCAGAAAAAGCTTGACTACGAGGCGCTTCTCGTGCAATTGTGCGCTGAGGCGGCGTAGCCCCTGCAGATCATCGTTGGTCGGTGCGCCGACGAGCAACTGGTCGCGGAACTCTTGCGCGACACGTGTCTTGAGCCGTACCACCGTAGATTGATCCATACCCTGGTCGCCGCGCAGACTGAAAACCTTACGCAACTCATCTTCAGGCTTATCCTGCATGCCAATCATCAAGCGGCAACAGGCATTATCTCCACCCTGCCATGTTTCCATCAGTGTATCGATGTGCCGCCAGCCGCGCAGGTTAAAGTAGCCGACACAAAAGTCCGCACGCTCGGATATTTTGAGCGTGTTTTGCAGTGCACCAATCAGTGTGTGCTCAATGTTATCGAAAATTCGTGGCATTACTCGTCCTCCTCTTCAACATTGCCCCGTCCCATGCGGTCTTTGCTGTTATATGTAATGATCGATATTCTTCTACTTCCATCGGTTCTTTCGATAGCTATCAGCTTCATAGGTCATCTTTTTTCTGTGTTCTTGTATTCCAGCAGGCAGCTTCTTTAAATTCTACCTTATCAGTTTCGCCTTTGGCAACAAGCTCTAAAAGCTGTAGGTCGGCGGGCGCAAGCGCGAATTTACGGTATGCGTTTACTGCTGCCGTCTTTATGCTCGAATCGACTAATGGGAATGCTGCCAGCATATGACAAAACTCTTCTTCACTAAGTTCGTAGATATGTGCGATCAAGCCATCAAGTTCGGCTCTCAGTTTAGCTCGTTGCGTCATGGTCGTAGCTGTATGCGCCGTTAACCAGAGAGAATCAGTCATCGCTGTCTCCCAGAGTTGTTGAAACTCTGGCGTGGTGCAGATAAGCTGAGCTGCGCGCTCTGTCACCATGTTGAAGACTGCATCTTCTTCAGTGAGGCGGGGTACAGGCAGTTGATAGATATAGAACATGGTGAGGTTGGCAGAGACCCGTTGTCGTAATAAGAAATCTACCACCAAGCTGTTGAGTAGCGCGGTCACAAAAAGGAGTTCTTGCGCGCTGAGTTCATTGCGTGTCGCATTGATGGAGTGTCCAAAGAAGACATCAGGTGGGAGAATCGTGGCAATCATAGTGCGCTCGTCGGTACTACGTGCAATAGCTCTATGTCCCAGACGATATTTTTGATAGTTGAGCACTTGCTGGGTATCAGTATTGCGTCCTATAATGGCGTTGCGCCCCTCCTGTTCGCTGATCCAATAGCGTGGTGGTTTCAGTGTATGGGTAAATTGATGGATCATTTTCCCCTCATAGAGAGGTAAATACCCTGCTGCGGGATGTGTTTTGAAGAGGTGGCTACTATTGGTCATATGGAATTCATTGCCCAGAACGAAGTTCCATGTATGTGCGAGGTTTTCTCCCAACTGTGGAAATTTTTGCATCTTCTGCGCAATGCGAATATCAACATCATTTTTGAATTCCATTATTGAAAGAGAATCAGGTGAAAGACGTTGAATGAGATCGACCGACAGATGCAGTGCTCCATATCTGGGGAAGCGCTCTAGCTCTGTTGCCTCGTGTCGCATGAAAGCTGCTGGAAAGGTTTGTGTGTGTCTCCCCTTTTCAAAGGTCAAAACGGCAAATTTAAAGCGGCTATCAACACCTTCAAAAATGGTTTTGCGATTTTCAAAACAAAACATACCTGTGATTTGTGTTTGCTTAAACAACATTTCTCGTAGCTGTTTGGTTCCCAGGTCGGTATAGATGCCGCTTGGTACAACAATGCCACATTGTCCACCTTCGCGTAAGAGATTATAGCACTGCTCTGTGAAGAGTTTGTAGAGATTGATGTCGCTACCTGATCTTTTGCCGTTGACTGTTGACACCTGATTTGTATATTGCGGTGCGGCGCGGAAATAGACACTTTGATAGGGGAAGCTATTTTGATAGTCTAACCATTCAGCGCGGACTGCGTCGTCTTGCAGCAGCTTTGTCCTTTCCGTTTCAAACTCTTCGATACGCATCTTGTTTATACTGACCAGTTTGGAATGCGTGGCGAAAAACTCTTTGGCTTGAGGCTTGAGCGTTTCCCAGGGTGGATTGGTAATAATGATATCGAAGCCACCTTGTTCATTCATGACGCGGTCAAACTCATATCCCCAATGGAATGGATGCAGTGTGGCAATATCTTTGAGGTTGAGCGCGCGCTTTTTTGACTTCCCCTCCGCTTGCTTTTGGCTATCCCATGTGGCCTGTTCATATTTCACCCCCAGTTGCTTAAAATCATCTAATAAGAGTTCGTTAAGATTAAGGGTTGCGTCATCGCGGTGCATTTGAATTGTGTCACGTAGTACGCGTAGGTCTTTCATGTATCTGCGCGTGTTTTTATACTCTTGAATCAGGCTGTTTTTCTCTTCTACAAGTTCTTGATAGCGTCTTTGGAAGAGATTTAGTTGTGTTGGATGTGTGTTAAATACTGCTTCGTTTACTTGCAGAAAGCCAATCAGGGAGTTACCTGGCAGAATGTTGAAGTCAATATTGGGCAGCGGCTCTAATTGATCAACGCTGTTGACTGAAGATACGAGCGCGAGGAAAAGACGGAGTTTGGCAATTTCAGTTGCCTCTTCCATAATATCAACGCCAAAGAGGTTCTCGGTGATGATTTTCTTTTTGATGTAATAGTTTAAGCTATCATGTTCTGTTCTGGCTTGCTTCAGCCAGTCGGTCAGGTAGTTATCGTGCAGGTATTCAATTTTCCCGGTGATTGCGCCATAGATTTTCATCAAGGTGTTCATAGCCGAAACGAGGAATGCACCAGAACCACAGGCAGGATCAAGCAGGGAAATTTTTGGGAGCATCGCGAGCAGGTCGCGGCAGAGCCTTGTGTCAAGGTTCATCAACATCTCTTCTATGCTGTCGAAGTGACGACCTTGTCTTATGCCTGGAATGCCTGAAAGGTTGATGCGCTCCAATATGAGTGTGTGGATCGTATGGTCACAAAGGTATTCGGTAATTTCTGGGCGTGTGTAGTAGGCACCATAAGATTTCTGGTTGATATATTTCTCAAAGATATAGCCGAGTACGTGTGGGCTAATCTCATTGTCCAGGCCGCCTGGTGTATCATCCAGGTTCCATGAGTAATGAGAAAATAATGCAAAGAGATCTTTAAATGCTTGATCTGGAATTTGAATAGCGGGCCAGCGTTTCTCAACGGGATGTGGTAGGAACAGCCCTCCATTCAGGTATACAATCTTGCCGAGCAGACTTTGAGCGGCTTCGCTGCGTTCTTCTGGAGGTTTTGCGAAGCCTTCAAAGAAGAGCAGGTGCAGAAACTCACTGTAGTAGGTATCTGTGCAGCGTTGGGTAGACTCTGCTAATTTATCCTGGAGATAATGAGAATTTCCGTCATCGATAAACCATTTGCGTTGTAAGAAATAGATAAACATCAAGCGGTTGAGTATGACGGATGCATACCAACGACGATCACGGTCGTCATCAATACCTGTAATTGTGTCTAGAAAACGTTGATGTTCTGCTTTGAAGTCTTCATAGAAGCGCTTTGTCACATGCTCAATATCAAGAGCGCTTTGTAATCGATTGGCTACTTCAATTACAGAGATATTCCCAGACTGGTCAAAGTCGCTTACATCAAAGAGCATTTTTTCAAGTTTGCCCAGCGAGAGATCACCCGGTTGTCCTCTCACATAAAGATGGTCACGGGGTTCTGATCTGTTGCCATCGTGCTTTATCCAATACCACAGGCTTTGTGTGCGCTGGCTGTCGAGAAAGATCAGGAGATTTTCACGGCTGAGCGATGAGATCTCTTTATAGACAACCCGACGTGTTTTGGCATCTGGAATTTTCTCATCTGACATCACTATCTCGAAAACAGCAACCCCTGCGAGTTCCGCAATCTCTCTGCGTGTATAGGATTGATCTTGCGTGGTGCTTTGCTCAGTTTTTGTATTTTTTGGCTGATCCCAGCCTAATTCGTTGAACAAAGCTTTGAAGTCGAATGCTTGCAAGAAGTCGCGTGTCCGTTTAATATCGAGTGTCAAATGCTTCCTCCTGGCTTTACCATGTCAAGAAAAAGGAATTTGAAGTCGAAACATCTGAATGTGCGCTGTACTTGTTGCGCATTTTTTGTCATGAAACGCGTCTTCTTTCCATCTATCGAAGTATGCCACTGCCGTTTCGTTATGTGGCATGCATAACTGTAGCCTATAATAAGTTCTAACTTCGCACTTGTAAAGCAGCAATCCGCAAATAGCTATCACAGAGGACGAAGCTCTCGACTCAAATGGTATCCAGAAGGACGAAGAGACTGGCATAGAGCAAGCTGCACCGTTCCCTTCTATCTGGATACCAGAACGTTTGCGCTGTGATGGCGGTCTACCATCCTTTGTTAGATGTGAAAGAGCAAGGAAAGGTCATCTGCTGAGCCATCGTTGTCACTGCCCGACACTTTAGTCATGGTGAGCGTGACCTGAATGGCCGTAGTCGCGGCAGGCACCTGGCCTGTGGTACTACGGGCAACGAGTCCAGACTGCTGATTACGGTCAGCATCCAGCACGGGACCAATGCTGGCGGTGCTCAACTTCTGACCGCTGGACGAGACGAACAGCACGGTCAATTGCGCATGATCATCCTGACCGCCATAGCCTCCCAGCCATCCAGAGAGGGTAAACTGGATATGGCCCTGAGAAATCAGCACGGAGGCCAGAGAGACATTGATCGTTTGCGTAATACTGGTGGTAGTATTATCTCCGTAGTTAGCGACATCATCAACCCCACCGTAGAAGTAATTTTTCCCCCGATCCGAGGGGCCGGGATCGGTGAGACCGATGTAGCTGCCGCCGCTACTGGATGCATATTGGATCACATCAATGCTGCCATGACGAGTCCAACCAGGGATTGGCTCGATAGTGTTTTCATCGGTTGTGCCAGGTCCAGCTTCTGCATTCCCATTGACAATCAGATTCTGGGTGAGAAGTAGATTGGCTGGGATACTGGTCGGTAGTACTGTAGGAATACCGGTGGGAAGTGCAGGAATGGTTGGTTGCGCTGCTACATGCGTTGGCGCACTGGTCGGAGTTGAGGTCGAGCTACTTCCGCCAAAGGGCAGACTGCTGCAGGCCGAGAGCGGCAGGAGTAGTAGCAGACAACCGATTTCCAGCAGGAGGCGCGAGCTGGTCTGGGAAAAAGGGTTGCGCATAGGTGGTTATCAGGTGAGCATCGTCAGGATTCTCTCTCCAGTCGGATGGAGGTATGCAGTGATGCTCAAATGTCCTTTCTCAAAATCTAGAAAGCATTTTTCGCTTTGCAGGCGAATGTTTTTGCCTTCGTTATAGAGAAGACGTCTGCCAGAAGGTTTTTTCGCAGATGCTCCACTGCCAGGGAACGTCTCCATGATCCTGGCTATGTTAGCCGTTCTGGTCGTTGTTGCCTTCGCGACCCATGCGGTACTTGCTATCATAGTTGATAATAAAGTCGAATTCTGCCGATGTAAAGTCATAATAGCGCGCCAGCACGCCATCGATTTCGTCCAATAATGGTTTAGAGTAGAGCATGCGATACTCCTCTAACTCGATAGAGAGTCCCGCTTTATTTCTTGTACTCCTGCGAGCATGAACTTGTATATCGCTTTCCAGGCGTAGTGCAAGCTGTGCCAGTGCGTCGACTGTATAGAGATCTCTGGTCAGCGGAAAATTTTTGACGAGTCCGTGTGAGAGGTGAAAACCGTCTGCATAGGTGGCGAACCATACATAAAACAGCGAACTATTGAGGATGGCCATCACCGTATGGGCGGTGTCTGCGTCCTGGAAGTAGAGAAATCTCCCATGCTGCGGTTCCATCACGACGCCATTCTTGCTATAGAAGGGGATACGACAGGTTGCTTTTATCCAATAATTGGTCGCTTCCTGGTAATAGATAAAGTGTGCAGTTACGCGCGGATACAGGGCTTTGGCTATGCTATCGTGGGCAGCTTTCACTGCTATTTTTTGTAGAATGCTATCCTGGTGTGCTGCTGCGAGCATTGGAAAGACCTGTGGCTTGACTTGATTTTGTGCTGCGGTATACGTAATCAGATCGATCAAGTGCGGACGTTCTGTGGCGTACCAGCGTTGCAGTTTTGTGACGTGTAGGGATAGGGATGGGTGTTGTGTGTGTGCATGCCTGGCAAGTAGGATAGAGAGACGCTGAAAAGCACCATCAAAAAGACGGCAAGGGAATATTTCAAAGTTTGCGAGCCAGAGATGGGATGTATTGTGCCTGATGGTCGTGCGCAACTGCGCAAAGCGTTCACCTCCACAGATGCTCAGCGGCACAATCAGGCCAAGATAGCTTTCTCCACTGCGACAGAGCTGCAGGGCGCGCTCGATGACTGCCGCATAAAGATTGCCACAGCTCTCTGTCTCATATCCCTGCACTTTATATGCCTGTCTGATCTTGCTGTACTCAATATAGGGAGGATTGCCGATGACGACATCAAAGCCGCCACGCTGCATAATGCCATAGAACTCAAGAAACCAATGCAACGGCTGATGTCCGCTGCGCCATGTCTGAAATGCCTGTTGATAGCTTTGTTCGGTAGGCAGGTGTTGTCGATCAATGCCGTATTCGCTTGCCAGATAGCCATCAAGCTGTGTGCAGAGTGCTTGTAGTTTTGCTCTTTGCGCCTGTTTTTGCTCTTTGTAGTCGTCAGGTCGATCTGCGGGAAGCAGTGTTTGCAACTCGCGGAAATAGGTACACGCATGTTCCACCTCCTGCGCGGCGTGCTCTATCGCCTCCATGGCCTGAGCGAAATCGATCTTTTGCTGTTGTTCTCCCAGAATCGTTTTGCGTATCTCGCCATAGCGCGCAAAGCCTACCAGTGTATTGCCAGGGCGAATATTGAAATCAATATCTGGTAGTGGTTCAATTTCTCTAACATGCTTGAGTTGTGCCGCGAGCTTCAGAAACAGGCGCAATTTACAAATTTCAACCGCCTCTTTCATAATATCGACCCCGTAAAGATTGTTAATCGCGATAGCTTTCAAAATAAAATAGGCGGGACTCACATGTTTCTGCACACTTTGTAGGATCTCGCGGAAGAGTTGTATATCGGTGATAGCGGTAGGCGTGTCGTTCTGTCCATCAGCAGCTATGACGATGCTTTGCATGCGCTGTAAACAACAGGTATAGAGCGGCTGCAGGATATTCAGGGCTGCGAAAAGGAATGCTCCAGAACCACAGGTAGGGTCCAGGATAGTAATATGTGCAATGCTTTCATAAAAAGCACGTAAGAGTTTCGTGTCTGTACAGGCTTCAATGCTGTCTTGTAGAAAGAGCTGGCTGTCCAGGTTGTAGCTAATAAAGTCGTTGAGTGAGGCAACCTCACCGGCTGCGATACGCGTCATCAGTTGACTATAACGGGTACGGCGCGTCTGATATTCGCGCTCTGTCTCGGTAGGCAGGTGTTGCGCGGTACAAATGGTTTCAGTGATGTAGCGTTCAGGGTGGGTGCGTAGCTGTTGCCAGAGAGGCGCTTCTTTTTGAAATGCGGCAGCATATTTTTGCTGGGCTGCCTGGAAAATCCACGGTATGATCGTATGTTTGCTCATGTACGCGGTAATATCTTCTTTGGTATAGTAAGCGCCCATCTGCTTCTGGTTAATATACTTTTCAAAGATATGGCCGAGTACGTCAGGATTGATTTCCCCGTCGTGTTGGAGAGGCTGCTCGTCGATATGCCACTGATAGGCGTCAAAAAAAGTAAAGATCCGCTCAAATGCTGCATCTGGTATATGTATAGCCGTGTATCCTTGTTCTAGTTCATGGACTTCGAAGAGTCCACCATTGAGGAAAGGCACATCGCCTAATAGTGTATCTAACTCATGGGAGCGCTGCTGTTTCTGTTTTCCCAGCCCATCATGAAAGAGGCGCAAAAGGAAATGACGATAGAACGAGAAGAACTGACCTTGCCCAACGCGCTCTTTCATCATCTGTAGTTTATCTGGTAAATAGTTAAGGTTGTTGTCGAGAAAGCCCTTTTTCTGAATGAAGTAGACAAACATCAAACGATTGAGCATCAGGGAGGCATACCATTCTTTATCGACTAACGTTGTGATGCCATCAATGAAATCCAGGAAAGCGGCGTGTTCGATCTGGAATTTTGCATAAAATTTCTGTGTAATGTGTTCTACATCAAAAGCCTGGCGCACTTTAAGCGCTACTCTGGTGGTGCCCAGTGCATTCTCTTCGGAGATGTCCGTGGCGATGACTCGTAGTTTTTCTAGCAGTAGATCGTTGGAAAGACCTTTGTAGAACGCAAACTCGCGTTGTAGTGCTTGCCATATCTGCTGATCTTTGCTTGCTGTTGTGTAGATGATGATATGTTCATGCGCAAAGCTAGAGACGGTTTTGGCAATTTTGCTACGCGTAATTTTGTCCGGGAGATTTCCTGCGCTTGTTGGCCCGCAAAGATACGTGGTGATGTGACGTTTTTGGGCTAATGGGTGCAGCGTATACAATTGTTGATCGATGGAAATGACATGAGCTTGCTCAGTGGAAAGATCCCAGCCCAGTTCTTCAATCAGAAGCATGTGAAAATTACCTATATTGAGGTACTGTAAGACATTTTGCCTGTTAAATCCCATGTGGTATCATCTCCCTTCGGTAGTCGAGCCACCTCGAATGAGTAGATAACAAAGCCCTGACACTATTTTACCTCATGATATTGTTATCGTTGAAAGTGATTGCAGAATTGCACGAGCGCGTCGGTTTGCCCTCTTGTCAGAATCCTAAAATAATGGTAACCTCAGTCTACTATTCTTCAGTTGAACACGTAGAGGAGAAAAGAATGTCATGACGCAGACAGAGAAAAAAAATCAGAGTACTGCTGCATCCAGGCGCGGACGTCCAGGTCAGCGCCAGCAGGAGCGTTTGCAGCGGCTAGCGCGCCGCCGCCGCCGCCGCCAGATTATCCTGAGCAGTATTGTTGCGCTAGTGATCGTAGGTCTGGCCTATCTCGGCTTCTGGAGCTATCAGCGCTATAGTGCGGCTCAACTCGTAGCGAGCCATACTCATGCCACAGCGACAGCCAAAGCGCTCATCACGCCGACACCTGTGGCACCGACACCGACACCGCCCGCCAGCTCTCCGCCAGCAGTCACGGGAAAAACAGTCACATTGAGTGATGGACTACAATATATTGATATCAAGCAGGGTGTTGGTCCAGCCGCCAAAAATGGCGACGAGGTGGACGTCGACTATACTGGATGGATACAGAAGACGGGCAAAAAGTTTGATAGCACGTACGGCGATGGTGGGACGCCCTTTGCTGTTAAACCGCTGGGGACAGCCAGTGTGATTACGGGTTGGAACGTCGGACTCGTCGGCATGAAATCCGGTGGGGAGCGTCGTCTGATCATTCCAGCTTCATTAGCTTATGGCAGCACTGGCTCCGGCAGTGTCATTCCAGCTAACGCCACGCTCATCTTTGATGTCACGGTAGTAGCTATCAAGTAGTACTCACCAGCCTTCAGAAGCGTAACTGTGACACCGTATTCAATCTGGAGGTCAAAATCACCCTTGACAATTGTTAAATTTGTAAGGTATACTCTTAACAATTTGAATGGTCCCCAACTAGCAGAAGGCACGGCGTCTACATGGTCTTAAATATCTGGATACGACAGACATTAGCAAGAGAAATGTGTCGTCCCATCCGTTTCCATGATGGGCCGGGTGCCGTTTTTCCCGAGAGAGTTCATTCCTCACCCCAACAATTTTAAGGGGGTGGGGTTTTTTTTTGATATACAGGGCCTTCCACTTCTAGCAACGACGCAGTAGAAGTGTGCCTTTTGCAGTAGTGTAGCTATTGTTGAACGACAGCGAAGAAAAGGATGACCTATCAACCTGTCGTTTGTTCGCAGCGGGAGGAATTCGATGCAGCAGGTCGTTTCGCGTTCTCAGTCTGCCCTGGAGATGATCAATGGTCAGTTCAAGGGCAAAGATATTGTTTCGTTTGATCAATTCACGCTAGAAGATTTGCAGATACTTTTCACGTTAACACGCCAGATGAAACAGCTGGCTGTAAATAACGAGCCCTCGCGTTTGCTGGAAGGTCTGTTAGTCGCGTTGCTTTTCTTTGAGCCATCGAGTCGTACCTTCAGTTCGTTTGCGGCTGCCGTCAAGCGGCTAGGCGGGCAGACTATCGAGATGCAAGATCCAGAGGCGGTCACATCAGTCAAAAAAGGTGAGTCTTTTGAGGATACCATTCGCGTGCTAGAGGCGTACACCAATGCGATAGTCCTGCGCCATGGCTCTGTGGGTGCGGCGAAGCGGGCGGCGGACGCGGCGGAATATGTGCCAGTGCTGAACGCGGGCGATGGGAACAATGAGCATCCGACCCAGACGTTGCTGGATCTCTATACGATCTATGAGCGCTTTGGCCGACTCGATAATATCACTGGACTGCTGGCCGGGGATTGTTTGAATAGTCGCACGATCCATTCATTGCTGCGCGGGCTTTCGCTGTTCAAACATAACACGGTCTACCTGCTATCACCGCGACGGCTGAGGTTGACCCACGACGATTTTGTGATGTTTCGTACCCGTGGTATCCATCTCGTTGAGATCAACAACGTCAAGGATATCCCCAGGGACTGTGATTTCTGGTATTGGACGCGTGTACAGAAAGAGCGCTTTGCCTCCCTGGAAGAGTACCGGCGGGTGCTACGCGAAACGGTGATGGTCACACCGCAGTTGCTCAACAAGTATGCAAGCAAGGACATGATCTTGATGGACCCCCTGCCACGCGTTGACTCGGTCGATCCAGCGGTCGATGCGGATGAGCGAGCGGTGTATTTGAGGTCGCAAATTAGAAACGGTCTCTATACGCGCATGGCTCTCTTAGCGCTTGTGCTAGGAAGAGCATGAACGCAAGAACATGTTTTTTTTGACAATTGAAATAAATATAGGGTAAGAGCATCATTTGCATATGTCCAATGCATGGGGGGGAAACAAGATAGGGTAGGGGCGTCACCTCGCGTGCGCCCTGGATATCTATCGCGCTGTGCCCACCAGGGCGGTCGCCAGGACACGCTCCTACCCGTTCGAACCTACGTATGTGTTTTGTACTGGTTATGAGAGGAATTATCGCTAAAATGACGAGTAATACGCTCTATGATGATGTGCTGGTGGAAGATTTGGTGACAGCTCAGCGCGCACTGGAGGAGCGTCCCACGCCTGGCGCTCTGGTCTTAGAGGATGGTACGAGCTTTGCTGGTAGCTCGTTTGGATACGCCAAAGCCGTGGCGGGCGAGGTGGTTTTCTGTACTGGCATGGTTGGCTATCCTGAAGCGCTGACGGATGCCTCTTTCACGGGACAGATTTTGACCATGACCTACCCGATCATGGGAAATTATGGGGTGCCCGAGGCGTCCTGCTGGGAAGATGACCGCATTCATGCTGCCGGGCTGATCGTTTCGCATTATGTTGAAACGCCTTCACACGCGCAGAGCGTGATGAACCTGGGGAGCTGGTTGCAGCGCGAACAGATCCCGGCTCTGGAGATCAAAGACACGCGTATGCTTACCCAACATATCCGCCAGCACGGAGTCATGCTAGGTAAGATTGTCTTCGAGGCGGATATTCCGTTTTACGATCCTAATGAAGATAACCTGGTCGCGCAGGTGTCGGTCAAGCAAGTTCAGGTGGAGGGGTCCGGGGATACCACGATTGTCTTGCTCGACTGTGGGGCGAAGCGCAATATTCTGCGCTGCTTGCAGGAGAAAAATGTGCGCGTAATCACCGTACCGTGGGATTACGATCTGTTTGCTGCTACGCGCGACTTCGCTTTTGATGGCATCTTGATCTCGAATGGACCGGGCAACCCGAAGATGGCGCAGAAGACGATCCAGACGATCCGCACGGCCCTGGAACGGAAAATCCCCACCATGGGTATCTGCCTGGGTCATCAGTTGTTAGCGCTGGCCGCTGGCGGCGATACCTACAAGCTAAAATTTGGGCATAGAAGTCAGAATCAGCCAGGTCTGCTGACCGGTACGAAGCGTTGCTATATCACGACGCAAAATCATGGCTTCGCGGTTGGCACGCTGCCGGAGGGTTTTGTACCCTGGTTTACCAATGCCAATGATGGCAGCAACGAAGGCATGCGACATTGCGAGTTGCCCTTCTTCTCCGTCCAATTTCATCCCGAAGCCGCGCCGGGTCCTGTGGATACCGCGTGGATTTTTGACTACTTCCTGGAGAGAGTGAAAAACGATCATGCATAAGCCACAGAAAGTGTTGGTGCTGGGAGCGGGCGCACTCAAAATTGGACAATCGGGCGAGTTCGACTACTCCGGTTCACAGGCACTCAAAGCACTACAGGAAGAAGGCGTCAAGACGGTCCTGGTCAATCCGAATATCGCCACTATTCAGACCTCACCGCTACTGGCGGATAAGGTCTACTTTTTGCCCGTTACGGCCTTTTTTGTGACGAAAATTATCGAGAAGGAGCGTCCTGATGGTATTCTGCTGGCCTTTGGTGGACAGACGGCGCTCAACTGTGGCATCGAACTGCACAAGAGCGGTGTGTTTGAATTGTATGGCGTGCGCATTCTCGGCACGCCCATCTCTGCGATTATTCTGACCGAGGACCGGCAGGAATTTGCCGAGCACCTGGGTCGTATCGATATTCCTACGCCGCGCAGCCAGAGTGCGCAATCGCTGAACGAGGCTCTGCGCATCGGCCAGGAGATAGGTTTTCCGGTGATGGTACGCGCAGGCTTTGCGCTGGGCGGTCAGGGATCGGGTATCGCCAAAGATGCGCAGGAACTGGAGCATATTGTCAATGGCGCGCTGGCGTTTGCTCCGCAGGTGCTGATTGAGCAATACTTGCACCACTACAAAGAAGTGGAATATGAGGTGGTGCGCGATGCCGAGGATAACTGCATCACGGTGTGCAATATGGAGAATATGGACCCGCTGGGCATCCATACCGGCGAGTCGGTGGTGATTGCACCCAGTCAAACGCTCACCAATCAGGAATACCATATGTTGCGCTCGGCCTCAATCTCCATCGTGAGAAGCCTGGGCATCGTTGGTGAGTGTAACGTGCAGTTCGCGCTAAATCCCCAGACGTCGGCCTACACCGTGATTGAAGTCAACGCGCGCCTCTCGCGCAGCTCAGCACTGGCGAGTAAGGCTACCGGCTATCCACTGGCCTATGTGGCGGCCAAGTTGTCGTTGGGCTATGCGCTGACCGAACTGACCAATCGCGTGACAGGCGTCACCAGAGCTTGCTTTGAACCCAGCCTGGACTACGTGGTCGTGAAAATCCCACGCTGGGACCTGGATAAGTTCAAGGGCGTGGATGAGACCATCGGCACCGGCATGAAGTCCGTGGGCGAGGTCATGGGCATTGGTCGCACCTTTGAGGAGGCGTATCAAAAAGCCATTCGTATGCTGGACCTGGACTTTGTCGGGGCCACCTCCGAAAAGATCTTTCAGCCGGACGAGAGCGTGGCGGAGAGCATCAGCAAATATCTCTATACACCGACGCCGAAGCGCATGTTTGCCCTGCCGCTCGCCATGCGCTACGGGCGTACGCTGGAGCAAATCCATGACATTACCGGCATTGATGCCTGGTTTTTGCAGCGTATCAAGCATATCGTCGATGTGGAGCAGGCCCTGCGTGAAAATCGAGAGCTATCCGAGCAGCGCCTGCGCCGGGTGAAGCAATTAGGCATCTCTGATGAGCGTATCGCTGAACTGGTAGACATGACAGAACTTGAGGTACGCGCCATACGCCAGCGGCTAGGCGTTACGCCGATGGTATTCCAGATCGACACGCTGGCTGCAGAATTCCCTTCGGAGACGAATTATCTCTACACCACCTACAACGGCCAGCATCATGATGTGGCACCAACAGGCAGCGATGGTGTGATTGTGCTCGGCTCAGGTCCCTATCGCATTGGTTCGTCGGTGGAGTTCGACTGGACCTCGGTCAGTACGGTACAGGCGCTCAAGCGCTATCACAAGCGTTCGATAGTGATTAACTGCAACCCGGAAACGGTCTCCACCGATTATGATACCTCGGATCGCCTGTACTTTGACGAACTGACCTTTGAGCGCATCGCCGATATCTGCGAATTTGAGTCGCCGCTAGGTGTGATTGTCTCCGTTGGCGGGCAGACGCCCAATAATCGCGCCCGCGCATTGCAGAAGTATGGCTTCCGACTGCTGGGGACCGACGCCAGCAATATCGACCGTGCAGAGGATCGCAATAAGTTCTCGGCCCTGCTAGACTCACTCGCTATCAAGCAGCCTGCATGGAATAGCTTTGTCGATCTGGCGGAACTGACCCGTTTTGCCGCAGAGGTAGGTTTTCCTGTGCTCGTCAGACCATCCTATGTGCTCTCCGGTAGCGCGATGCATGTCTGCTATGACCAGGAAGAGTTAGAGCTGTATGTGCGGCAAGCTGCCGCTGTATCGCCTGAGCATCCCGTGACGGTCTCGAAGTTTCTGCGTAAGGTCAAAGAGATCGAACTGGATGCCGTAGCGCAGCGGGGCGAGGTCAAGCTATTCGTGATCTCGGAGCATATCGAAAATGCAGGTGTGCACTCTGGCGATGCAACTATCGTGCTGCCGCCGCAGACGCTCAATGCGCAGACCAAAGCCAGGATTGAAGAGGTCGGACGCGCCATCGCGCGCGCGTTGGAGATCACCGGTCCGTTCAACATGCAGTTCCTGGCGAAAGATAACGAGGTGTATGTCATCGAGGTAAACTTGCGTGCATCGCGCACCTTTCCCTTTATCTCCAAGGTGACGGGCATCAATTTCATCGACGTCTTTGTCGATGCGCTCTTCCAGCCGGAGATTCCCGCGCAGAGCGTACCCACTCAAACGTTTACGGCGGTCAAAGCGCCGCAGTTTTCGTTCTCAAGGCTCACCGGAGCGGACCCCATCTTACGCGTCGAGATGGCCTCAACCGGAGAGGTAGCCTGCTTCGGCGAAGATTTAGAAGAAGCCTATCTCAAAGCGATTATCGCCACTGGTGGCAATGTTCCGCACAAGGGCATCTTCATCAGCCTGGGCGGCGACGAGAAAAAGGCCACATTTCTGGAGAGTGCTCGCTTGCTCAGTAAGATGGATATTCCGCTGTATGCGACCGAAAAAACATCCGAGTTTCTGCGTGCACACGGCATTGTCACGACCATGCTCTACAAAATACACGAGCAGATGTCGCCCAATGTGCTCACCTACTTTAGCGACAATAAGATTGACCTGGCCATCAACATAGTGGAAGGGCATATCAACAAGGAAATCGACGACGACTACGCGATGCGCCGCTATGCTGTTGACCATAATATTCCACTTTTTACCAAGATAAAGCAGGCGCGTCTGTTTGTGCAGGCGCTAGTCAACAAGGATCTCGCCACCATTCCGATCAAGGCGTGGGACGAATATTACAAATTGTAGTCTCAGACTGGCGAGTGTGTGTATGATCGCGTAGGGACAATCCCTTGCGGTTGTCCGGGTAGGGGCGTCACCTCGCGTGCGCTCCAGGGGCGGTCGCAGGGATATGCCCCGACCCGGTTTCCCTAAGGAGTTTAGCCTTATGTCTACGATGGTAATGGGCACCATTGTGCTCCCTGAGCGGGTCATCCAGGGCACTATCTTTATCTCTGGAGAGAAAATTGAGCGCATCGAGGAAGGTTTTCCGCGCAATACAGAGCACGCGCTTGACTTTCGTGGCAAATATCTGTTACCCGGCTTGCTAGAAGTGCATGGTCATATGCGTGAGCCGGGACTCGAGTATAAGGAAGATATCCCACATGGGACGCGGGCTGGTCTCGCGGGCGGCTACACGACTATCCTGGATATGCCGAATACAAAGCCTCCCACAACCACCGTTGCACGTCTGCAAGAGCAGATCCAGAGATATAGTGGGAGATCCTACTGCGATTTTGCCATCAATATGGGTACGGCGCGCGGCGACATCGACGAGCTGAAACGCGTTGATAAAGATCAGATTACCGGAGTCAAGATATTTGCTGCGGGTCACGCGACAACGCCGACAACCATACCGCATCTGAGCGACCTGGCACGCATCTTTGAGATCCTGGGCGAACGCGACATGATGGCCATTGTGCATGCAGAGAATCAAGAGTTGCTGGACTACTTTACGCATCACTACCGCGATGTCGTGGGGAGAAAAGACGCGGCTGCGTGGAGTGAGGCCAGGAATCTCTCGGTTGTGCTGACGTCTGTCCTGGAGATGATTGCACTGGCCAGGCAATTCGGCGTGAAGCTCTACCTGCTGCATCAATCGACGCCCGAAGAGTTTGCGGCCATCGAATTTGGTCGCCAGATTGGCGTGGATGTTTATGGTGAAGTAACAACGGTGCACCTGGCTTTTAACAGCGCCGATTATGCTGAGCATGGCAACATGATCAACATCGCGCCAGCCCTGCGTACACCGGCTATGCAGGAGCAACTCTGGCAGTTGCTGCGCGCGGGACACATAGACACGGTGGTGACGGATCACGCGCCACATACCCTGGCGGAAAAGCAGCAGGAGAGCGTATGGGATGTGGCGTCGGGTATGCCTGGCTTGCAGGAAGCTATGCCGGTGCTGGTGAGTAACTGGGTCAAGCACTTCGGTATGGAGACCCTTGAAGAAGGTCTCATGCGCATCGCCCAGGTTACTTCACAGAATATCGCGCGGATTTTCGGCTTTGCCCAAAAAGGCGGCCTGATGGTCGGGAAAGATGCCGATATTGTGGTTGTGGATACCAGCCAGCCCTGGAACGTGCAGCAGGCTGATCTCTTCACGAAAAATCAGTGGTCCGTGTATGAGGGGATGGAGTTGATTGGCAGGCCGCTGGCGACGTTTTTGCGCGGCACGCTGGTGTATCAGGAGGGCCAGATCATCAGTGCTCCGCAAGGGAAGCAACTAAGGAGGGTAACAGTATGAATGATCCAAAAATTATGCAGATGTTTGCTGATGCGCAAGCCATCGTCAGTGATAGTCATTTTGTCTACACCTCTGGTCGGCACAGCTCCGTCTACATCAACAAGGACGCGCTTTATGTGCATACAGGCATGATCTCGGATCTCTGTGAGCGCATGGCGCGTCCCTATGACGCCGATCAAATTGATGTCGTTGTCGCGCCAGTGTTGGGTGGTATCGTGCTCTCACAGTGGGTTGCTCACCATCTCAGTCTCAGGCGTACAAGTGGAGAAACCCTGGCCGTCTATGCCGAGAAAACAGGTGATGGTCCAGACAAGCACTTTAGCTTTACGCGCGGCTACGATGCGTATATTACAAGTACATACCCGCCTGGCAAAAACATCCTGGTTGTCGAAGATTTGTTGACGACGGGCGGCTCGGCGCGCCAGGTGATTGAGCTGGTACGCAGTCATGGTGGCAACGTCTCAGGACTGAGTGTGCTCTGCAATCGTGGCGCGGTACAGTCCGCAGACGTGGGTGATGTGCCCATTCACGCGCTCATCGCTGTGACGCTGGAGACCTTCACCGAGCAGGAATGTCCATTCTGTCAGCAAGGGGTGCCGATTAATACCGCGTTGGGCAAAGGCCGGGCCTTTCTGGCAAAGCTGCGCTCCGCGTAAATGCGGTAGAGAGGTCCTTTTTAAACAGTCAGAAACGCTACTGTCGTAGCTCCTCTTAGACCGTCAGAAACGCCACTGTCGTGGCTAGCTACGCTCATCTGACGGAGAGGAGGTAGCTACGCTCATCTGACGGAGAGGAGGTAGCTACGCTCATCTGACCGAGAGGAGGAGTAATATGTCACAGAAAACGTCACTACAGTTAGAAACAGAGCTCGCACCGCGTCACCAAAAGGGCTTACGGGTGCGCAATCCCGTGTTGCTCGCGGCTAATCCGGTTGTTGGCTATGGCCTTGAGTATGCAGATATTGAGCAACCAGGGGCGATTATTTGTAAAGGCACAACACTGCAGCCACGCAGCGGTAATCCAGAGCCGCGCATCGTGCCTGTTACAGCAGGAGTAATCAATGCTATTGGCTTGCAAAATCCGGGCATTCGGGTGATTATCGAGCAATATGCGCCCATCTGGGCCGGTTGGCCGACACCAGTTATGGTCAATATCGCGGGTGATAGCGTTGAAGAATTTGTGGCGTTAGCCGAGCAACTTGAGGGCGTGGCGGGCGTGGCGGGCATTGAAGTCAATGTTTCCTGTCCGAATGTGCGCAAGGGCGGAGCCGTCTTCGGAGCGAGTGCTCAGGCGGTTGCGGAGGTGACGGCTGCGGTGCGCCGTGCGACGACGTTGCCATTGATCGTCAAGCTCTCGCCCAATAGCGGCGATGTGCGCCCAACGGCGCTGGCGGCGGCGGCTTCTGGGGCCGATGCTGTGTCTCTGATCAATACGATTACGAGTATGCGTATCGATACCAGCACACGCCGTTTCGCTCTGGGGCATGGTACGGGAGGTCTATCTGGTCCGGCGATTATGCCTATCGCGCTGCGTATGGTCTATGAGGTAGCAACTGAGCTACGTAGGTCGTATCCACAGGTACCGGTTATCGGGCTGGGTGGTATCACGACGGCCAATGACGCGCTGGAGTTTCTGATGGCCGGCGCGACGGCTATTGAGATTGCAACAGTTCTCCATGGCAATCCTCACGCGGCAGAAGAGATTGTCGCTGGCCTTGAGGAATTTATGCTGAGAGAGCATATTGTGAATATCGCGGAAATTATCGGAACTGCGTTATGAAATAAGGGGAAGCGATGTGTAGGGATGTGATAAATCTCGGGCCTTCCGGGGGAAACATCGAGAAACGGGGTAGGGGCGTGTCCTTGCGACCGCCCGGGGGCGCACGCAAGGACACGCCCCTACCCCGTTTCCCCTCATGGACGGAGAGCCTAAATCGCATCCTTACACTCTTTAAGGAGAAGAAAGATGGTCAATGCTGTATTTGTCTCCCAGTTAGAGCGACTCTGGCAGCAAGGCAAGTTTGTCTGTGTGGGCCTGGATGTAGATTACGAGCGTTTGCCAGAGGTAGTGAAGGGTACAGACTCGATTGAAGAGGCGTTCTTTGTCTTCAACCGGGAGATCATCGACGCCACGCACGATCTCGTGTGTGCCTATAAGCCCAATAGCGCTTTTTATGAGGCACAGGGCGCGGCTGGCATCCGTGCGTTAATGCGCAGTGTCCAGTACTGCAAGCAGACCTATCCCGAAGTGCCGCTGATTCTGGATGCCAAACGCGCGGATATTGGTAGTACGAATGTTGGCTACGTGACGTCGGCCTTTGATCTGCTGGGTGTTGACGCGATTACGGTGCATCCCTATCTAGGGAAAGAGGCACTGGCACCTTTTCTTGAGCGCAAAGATAAGGGCATTATTGTCCTCGCCAAAACGTCGAATCCCGGTTCCGCTGAATTCCAGAATATCCTGGTCGGCGAGGCGCACGAGCCACTTTACCTGGCGGTGGCGCGACAGGTAGCGCAGAACTGGAACACCTACGGGAACTGTGCGCTGGTGGTTGGTGCGACCTATCCTGAGGAACTGAAGCGTGTGCGTGAGTGTGTGGGAGATATGCCTATTCTCATTCCTGGTATCGGCGTGCAGGGTGGCGAAGTGAAAGCAACGGTGCTGGCTGGTCGAGATAGTCGAGGGCAGGGCATGATCGTTAGTGCGTCGCGTAGCGTCATCTACGCCTCAAGCAGACCAGATTTCGCGCAGGCTGCACGCAAGGCTACAGCGGAGTTGCATGCTGAGATTGTCAGTCATCTTGCTGCTGGCTTGTAGGTCTATTGATACGTATTGATGAACCGCGTGTGGGAGTCGGCGGTGACATCTGTGGCTTGACGTCCGTTGTCACGCAGGTCGCTATTTTCTACAAATCCCTTGGCATAGTTGTGTGCGTATATGGCGTGCCGCTTATTTTTCTTGATGACGCAACCTCTGATGAGAGGATCAGAGCTATCCTTAATTTCGATGCCGTGGAGTTCATTGCCGAAGATTTCACACTGCTCGATAGTGCCGTTCCCTTGCTTGTGGATATGGACCCCATTTTGTTTGCCATCATGAATCGTGCAGTCTTTGATGAGAGGATCAGAGCTATCCTTAATTTCGATACCGGAGAGTCCATTGCCAAAGATGTCGCATTGTTTGATGGTCCCTTTGCCCTGATCGTGCACAAAAATGCCACTCTGCTTGCTATCATGAATAGTGCAATCTCTGATCAGAGGATTCGCGCCCTGTTTAATTTCGATGCCAGAGAGTTCGTTGCCAAAGATGTCACACTCTTCTATAACGCCTCTGCCGTGATTATGGACAAAGACCCCATTCTGTGGGCTATTGAAGAGACGGCAACGGCGAATGATGGGGTTAGCGGCATGGTTGTGAATGTTAATGCAGGAAAGCGAATCAGAGGTGATATCACAATCTTCGAGGATAAGTTGACCCTGAGGAATATCAACACCAAAGCATTTTTTATTGTATTGACCAGTGCGACTGCGCAAGGTGAGACCCTGGACGCTGGCGAAGGTAGTTTGCATCGAGAGGCAGCTCGTGTCGCTGCTTTCAACGATAATGTGCTCCTTTGGTCCATCACCGATGATCTCTACGGCTTTGTTGAGAATTAATCCCTCATTATAAATGCCGGGGCGCACCAGGATGCGCTCGTCTTCCTGAATGTTGCGCAGAGCTGCCGTGAGGGTGGTATAGTCGCCGTTGCCGGAGCGGTCAACGATAGTGGCCTTGCTTGTGTGCCAGAGTTTATGGGGAGATGGTTTTCCTGCGGTGATGGCAGCCTTGCTTGTGGCAATTCTTTTCCCTGCGCTGGTGCTGATGATGGTGGTCTTGCCTGTGCGCTGGTCGAGGATAGACTGGAGGCGCTGTTTGACAATCTGCGCACTGGCTGGCCGGAGATCTTTGTTGATGTTGACCGTTTCCATGACGAGCGTGGCGAGGTCCATCTCGGCGGGTCGCGGGCCCAGTTGGGGCTGTGCAAATTGAAAGGGACTGTTGCTGGGATCGTGGTTGGTCAGCATATGATGGAGTGTGGCTCCCAGGCTAAAGATGTCGGCGGCAGCGGTAGTCTGCGCTTTGCCGTACTGCTCCGGGGCCGCGTAACCGGGCGAGCCAAGGGCGATCGTGTCGAAGGCCTGACCCGGCTTAAAGACACGTGCGATGCCAAAGTCGATCAGATAGACATGGTTGTCCGGGGTGAGCATAATGTTATCGGGCTTGAGGTCGCGAAAGATGATCGGTGGCCGGCGTGAATGCAGATAGCCCAGTACGTCGCAGAGCTGTAACGCAACCTGCAGCGTATTGTCGATGCCGAAAGAGTCGCCAGCTGATATCCGTGACAGGCGACGTTCCAGTGTTTCCCCTTCGATATAATCCATCACGAGATACCAGCGTCCATGCTCAAGGAAGTGGTCGTAGATGCGCGGGAGATGCGGATGAAGCAATTGGGCGAGCAGCATCGCCTCTTGCTCAAAGGCGGTCTCGGCGTCGTGTAACTCTTGCTGGCTGAGGCCATGCTGGCTCAGTTCTTTGATCGCTCGATAGGCTGTGCCAAAGCGGGTATCTTCGGCTAGATAGACTGCGCCCATGCCTCCCTGACCGAGTTGCTGTTTGATGCGGTAGCGTTGACCAAGCAGCGTATTGGCATTGAGACGGCCTGTGAGGGTCGTTGATGAACTATGCGTGGTTTTGCCGCCGTAGGCAATGCCCAACGCAGCTCCGCAGACAATGCAGAAGCGGGCTTGCGGGCGATTGGCAACACCACATTGGTCACAATATTGCTGCGAGGAAGACATGCGCGCAACTCCATCGGTAGTTGATAGTGCTTGCTCAAAGAAGCATAGGCATACATTGGTAGGCAAAATTTATTGCACCGCTAAATTAGCATAACGACTCTCACTATGTCAATCAAGGAGAGGTCAGGAGTTTCCATCCTTGCGGGGGAAATGTTGGGAAACGGGGTAGGGGCGTGTCCTTGCGACCGCCCGGGGGCGCACGCGAGGTCTGTCTTTTACCCACATCTTTAGTAGATAGGTCTGCGGGTGCTTCTTAGCAGCACCTGCAAGGATGAGTTCGAGGCCATCCATTAGAACCGTGTAAAAGTTCGTTCGGCCTGTCATCTGGCTTGCCGTTGATGACCTGAAAAGATGTGGGTAAAAGACAGCGCGAGGTGACGCCCCTACCCCGTTTCTTATCGTCCTATTGCAAATTATCGAAAAATCTGGTGTAGGGATCGGAAATGATGTCCATGGCCCCGTATTTATTGCCGCGTAAGTCGCTCTTTTCCACGCTGCCCTTCGCATCATTGTGCGCGTGTATGGCGTACCACTTGTTTTCCCTGATGACACAATTTCTGACAAGCGGCTCGCTCGCTTCCTTGATCTCGACTCCATGCAGTCCATTGCCAAAGATCTGGCAGTCTTCGATAGTGCCTTTGCCCTGCTCATGGATGAAGACGCCATTCTGGATGTCATCACGGATAGTACACGCTCGGATAACAGGATCGCCACCTGCTGCTATGCTCACGCCGTGCAATCCATTGTCGAAGATCTGGCAATGTTCGATAGTGCCTTTGCCCTGCTCTTGGACGAAGACGCCACTGTAATGGCTCGCATGGATGGTACAATCTTTCACCAGGGGATCAGCACCTGCCTCTATGGTGATGCCGAACAGCTTGTTGCCAACGATCTGACACTGCTCAATGCTCCCTCGGCCTTGATCATAGATATAGATCCCGCTCTCTTTGCCGTCGCGGATGATACAGTTGCGGATAAGAGGATTGGCCCCTTCTAAGATGTTGATACCGGACAACTGGTTGCCAAAGATCTCGCACTCCTCGATGACCCCTCGGCCCTGCTCATAGATATGGATGCCACCATCCTGGCTATCGAAGAGACGACAACGGCGGATGATCGGGTTGGCTGTCAGGTTGTGGATGCTGACGCAGGAGAGCGAGTCAGAGGTGATATCACAGTCTTCGAGGATGAGTTGACCTTGAGGGATATCGACGCAGCAACAGGTGTTGCCGTATCTGCCAGCTCGACAGCGGAGCGTGAGTCCCTGCACCGTGGCCGCATCGGTTTGCATAAAGAGACAGTCAGTGTCGCTGCTTTCGATGATAATGCGCTCTTTCGGGCCGTCACCGCTGATCTTGACTGTTTTATCCAGTATCAATCCTTCGTAGTAGATACCAGGGCGCACCAGGATGCGTTCGTGCTCTTTCGCGTTGCGCAGTGCCGCCGTGAGGGTGGTATAGTCGCCGTTGCCAGCACAGTCGACGATGGTCGCTGGAGCGTTGCTCGTCACGGGTGCCTTGCCTGTGCGCTGGTTGAGGATAGACTGGAGGCGCTGTTTGACGATCTGCATGCTGGCTGGCCGGAGATCTCTGTTGATGTTGACCATTGCCATGACGAGTGCTGCGAGGTCTATCTCGGCGGGTCGCTGGCCCAGTTGGGGCGGCGCGAATTGAAAGGGACTATCGCTGGGATCGTGGTTGGTCAGCAGGTGATGGAGTGTGGCTCCCAGGCTGAAGATGTCGGCGGCAGCGGTGGTCTGCGCCTTGCCGTACTGCTCCGGGGCCGCGTAGCCCGGCGAGCCAAGGGCGATGGTATCGAAGGTCTGACCCGGCTTAAAGACGCGCGCGATGCCAAAGTCGATCAGATAGACATGCTTGTCCGGGGTGAGCATAATGTTATCGGGCTTGAGATCGCGAAAGATGATCGGTGGCTGGCGTGAATGCAGATAGCCCAGCACATCGCAGAGCTGTAACGCAACCTGCAGCGTTTCGTCGATGCCGAAAGAGTCACCAGCTGGTATCCGTGACAGGCGACGTTCCAGTGTTTCTCCTTCGATATAATCCATCACCAGGTACCAGCGTCCATCCTCAAGAAAGTGATCGTAGATGCGCGGGAGATGCGGATGAAGCAATTGGGCGAGGATGCTGGCCTCCTGTTCGAAAGCTGTCTCCGCATCTTGTAATTCTTGTTGACTCAGACCATGCTGACTTAGTTCTTTGACAGCCCGGTAGGCTGTGCCAAAGCGGGTATCTTCGGCCAGATAGACGGCGCCCATGCCGCCCTGACCAATCTGGCGTAGAATGCGATAGCGTTGACCAATCTGCGTGTCTGCGCTGAGGCGACCGGGAGGCACGCTGTGCGAGGTGCTTGTAGTAGTTTTGCCGCTATACGTAATGGCAAGTGAAGCTCCGCAGACATCGCAGAAGCGGGCTTGCGGGCGATTGGCGGCACCACATTGAGCGCAGAAGTGCTGCGAGAGCACCATAGACACCTCTCCATCAGGTAATTGAGACTTTAGCTAAATTATAATGCTAACTATCAATCTGTCAACCAATGTGGAAAAGGTGGGGACACGTTCAATGATAGGCGCTGGCTTGCAGATTGAACAATTGGGCGTAACGGCCATCCAGGGCTATCAGCTCGGCATGCGAACCGCTTTCGCGGATGACACCTTGCTCAAGCACAATGATACAATCGGCCAGTCGCGCGGTGCTAAAACGATGGCTGATAAAGATCGCGGTTTTGCTCTCCGTGAGCGAGCGGAAGCGTGTGAAGATATCGTATTCGGCCTGCGCATCGAGGGCGCTGGTTGGCTCGTCAAGGATCAAAATGGGTGCATTGCGCATAAATGCACGTGCGAGGGCCACCTTCTGCCATTGTCCTCCGCTGAGTTCGACGCCCTTTTCAAACCAGCGTCCAAGCATCGCATCGTAGCCATCCGTTAATTGCGCGATGGCGCTGTCGGCTCCGCTCTTCTGCGCTGCTGCCATTACCTGTGCGCGATCCTCGATGTGCGCCACGCGTCCAATGCCGATATTATCGTGCGCGGTCATCTGATAGCGTACAAAATCCTGAAAGATCACGCCAATATGCTCGCGTAGCTCGACCGGATCGTACTCTTTGACGTTGCATCCAGCGATCAAGATCTCCCCTTCGTCGGGATCGTACAGGCGCGACAGCAGCTTCACCAGCGTTGTTTTCCCGGCCCCGTTGCTGCCGACCAGCGCAACGGTCTCGCCGGCATGAATCGTAAAGCTCACCTGCTTGAGCGCGGGCTGCTGTTTACCGGGATAGGTAAAACTCACATTGCGAAACTCGATCTCCAGTCCCTGACCCTGCGCTGGTACGTTCAGGGAAGCTGGTTGAGGTGGTGAGACAATTTTTGGCTCATAAGCCAGGAACTCAAAGAGCATATTAACAAACAGACTGTTCTCATAGGTGTCCGTGAAGCCGTCCAGCACACTTTGAAAGCTCTGACCGGCTGTATTAGAAGCCGTAACATACTTGCTCAATTGTCCAAATGTGATGTGCCCCATCACCGCCTGGAGCGCGATGTAGAGATAGATAATAGAGTTGGCGATCACGGTGAGCAGCGTCCAGAACAGTCCCGTCGTGGCACGCGGAATGAGCATACGCTTGTTTTCAACGTACAGCTTCTCGGCATTGCGCGTAAAGCGTTCAAGAAAGAAATCGCCCAGGTTAAACAGCTTGACCTCCTTGATGTACTGATCGACTGTCAGCATCTGCGTATGATAGTTCTGCATGCGCCGCTCTGGCGATTGACGCCGGGCGAGGATATAGTCTTTCCAACCATAACGGCTACTGGCGATGAATGAGGGAATAGGGATCACCAGTGCGACAGCGACCAGCCACCAGGCCAGGTGAGAGATCAAGAAGAGCATCGTGCATAACGTAATGAATGTGCGCACGAGATCAAAGGACTGCGAGATCATCGTGGCTGGTCGATAGCTGGCCTCCTCAATGGCGTGGCGCAACGTATCATAATAGTCGGCGTGCTCGAACTGCGCCATATCCAGCGTATTGGCCTTGCTTAAAACCAATTCCTGAATGTGCTCGGCGACGCGGTCCTGCAACAATTGCTGCAAGATAAAACCGACGCGCATAAAGGTGCGGTCAAGCAGGTTGACTCCCAATTGCAGACAGACTGGCAGCCAGATCGGACCAATGCTCTGTTGCCTGATCCCTAACAGGACGCCGTCAAAGAGCAACTGGGTGATGATGGCAGATGCTGCGGGCGTAATGCCGCGTCCCAGGCAGAGCACGGCTGACCAGAATGTGAGACCAGGACTGGCCGTCCAGACCAGTCCGGCGATGCGTGGCAACGTTTTGACTGATGCAAAGACGTGTCTCAGTTGAAAATTTTCGCGGGGCTGGTTAGAGTTGTAGCGCAAGCGTGTTGAGTAGTTCAAACTTTCCCCTCGTTTCTTACTCCTCTCAGTCAGATGAGCCGCCAGGCTAGACGCGGCAGCGTCGTTTCTAACTGTTTAAGAGGGTTACTGCGTAGCTATTCAGGTCTGCCGAAATGTTTCCATCAATTTCAGGCATCGTTTTGCGGAAACGGTATCTGGATCTCGTCGAGGCTGATGAAGCCCTGCTTGATGGCGTAGATGGCCGCCTGTGTGCGGTGGGCCAGTTGTAACTTGGTGAGAATGTTGCCGACATGCGTTTTGACCGTCTCCTCGGTAACAGCCAATGCCTCCGCGATCTCGCGATTCGTCTGACCCAGCGCCAGTTGACGTAACACCGTTTGTTCGCGCTCTGTCAACCCGCTTGTGCGTTTGCCTTCGCGCAGCAGCTCGTGCATAAGAACGTTAGCCACGGCTGGATCAAGTAATGATTGTCCACGCGCTGCCGCACGAATCGAGGCCAGCAAGAGATCGGGATCGGCCTCCTTGCGTACATAGCCAATCGCACCAGCGCGCAACGCCGCCACAACACGCGTATCGTCCGCGTAGCTGGTCAACACCACAACTCGGACGCTGGGTGCCAGCTCATGCAGGCGTCGGATGGTTTCTGCACCGTCCATGCCGCCTGGCATCAACATATCCATCACCACTACAGCAGGCAGCCACTCCTCAATATGTTGTAGCGCTTCCTCGCCGCTACCAGCTTCACCGATGACCTGCATATCCGCGTACATCTCCAATACACGTTGTAGACCTTTGCGCACAATATGATGATCGTCTACCAGGACGATGGTGATCGGTTCGTTCATGTTTTTTTTCTCCTACCTAACGTGCTTTGAGATCAGCGTCTGTGTTAGAGAGTGTTTGGTTTCAGCTCGCTCCTGACCTCCCTCTTAGACCGTCAGAACCTCTTAGACCGACACAAACGAAGCTAGCGCTTCTAGCCTTCGGCTCATGTGTCGGAGCGGAGGAAACGAAGCTGGCGCTTCTAGCCTTCGGCTCATCTGACGGAAAGGAGGAAAAGTGTACGCGTTCCAAACTCACTCTTAGAGCGCGCTTTTTGCCAGCTTGCGCCAGGGTTTGAGCCGCCGTATATCGACAACTATGCCTATACACACCACAAGCAAAGAGCACAGCAGATAATCCTGCAACCATTGCCAGGGTGTCAGCGGCATCAGGTGAGAGAGAGGATTATTCACCAGCAAGGGAATAGCCAGGCACAGACAGAAAATAATGCGTAAGCGTAAGTCGCGCCAACGGTGGCGCATCTCCCATCCCAGCAGAATGCGTGGCAGGAGCGGGTAATAACGATCCTGAGCCAGTTTTGTCTGACGACTTGCCAGCCAGAGCAGGGTCAGTATTGATCCTGCTATGAGCAGAAGAAACAGCTTCAATGCCCACCATGGAGTTGTCAGCCGCAAAAAGAGTCCCCAGACCATGATCTGCCACGATATAAAGAGTAGTAAACGCAAAAAACTGGTCCAGCCCAGGTGGACTTGCAAAGTAAGCGCGCGCAATCTGCGACCCTCTTCGCCTTGATGGTGCTTTAAGCGCGTGATTGCTAACTGAGCGCTGACGAGGCCATAGAGCATCAGAAACAGGCAAAGGCCCAGTATGGCGACAAGAAAGTCTTTGGCGGTTATGGGAGTCCTCACCGTAAAAAGTCCCAGGTCGGTAATCAGCGCCACCAACGTAAATGCTGCAATGGTTGAGCGCAGTTGCAAGCCGCCATGAGCCTGCTCTACCAACTTCTGTGCTTTGTATTCATCCTGCTCCTGTTGCTCCTTTGTTTCCGGCGCTAATAAGAGCGGGATCTGGATGCGCACCGTGGTGCCTTTGCCAGGCTCACTTTCAATCGTTGTGGTACCATCCAGGCTCTGTGCCCGTTCCTGGATATTCGCCAGTCCCATCCCTTTGCGGACCGTTTGCCTATCAAATCCCTGACCGTCATCGCGAATAAGCACGAGGAGCGTCTTTTCATCCTGTGTCTGAGCGTAGGACACGTGTTGCGCACGGGCATGGCGTGCGATATTGGCGAATGACTCTTGCACAATGCGGAAGAGGACCTCTTGCATATGCAGAGGACAGCGCTCAATACCAGGCAGGTCGGCCATCTCGACCGATACCTGTGCGCCACTGCGGTATTCCAGTGCCCGTGCCTGCGTCTGCACTGCCTCTGCCAGGCTGCTATGCTCAAGTGGTGCCGAACGCAGTTGCTGTAAGAGCGCCTGCATCTCGACTTGAGCCTCATCGCTGCTTCTCAGAATATCTGCAAGCGCCTCTTGAGCTTTGGTCATGCCAGTCTGAACCTGTGCCCTGGCGGCTATCGCACTCATGCGGATACTAAAAAGCTGCTGCTTGATCGAATCGTGCAAGTCGCGTGCCAGCTGATTGCGCTCCTCCACGGCAGCGGCTTCACTTGCTTGCTGGAGTAACTGTGCATGATATTCATTGGTTAAGCGTTCGTGCTGGAAGATCGCATCTATTCTCAGGTTTGCCTGTGCGAGCGTGCGGAAAAGTGCGCCCAACGGCCATAACCAGGATGCCTGTGGCACGCTCAGAGGTCTGCCCTCAGCCAGGCGACGCAAGGTCAGATGGAGCAGAAACACACCGTATTGGATATTCGCGGTTGCCAGCAGCCCTACGCCTGCGCTACAGGAGAGAGCAAGTACAACCACAAGTATACGAGCAAGACCCAGCGAGTTCAGCCAGCAAAACATGCTCAGCCCTGCACCTCCTGCTAACAGCGAACTGCACGCGAGCTGTGCGGCTATGCCTGTGCTGGCCTCAGCGTCGATGATGGCATTTTGTCGTTGTATCAGCATGTTTCTTTGTGCCTCTCTTGCAGACTGCATGGCCACGTGCGTTGATTGCTTGTACCAGGCATGCGGATAGTGGATCACTTTTCTCCTCACTATATTGATCTGCAAGCACAGCGTCAAGGGCTTTGTCACAGGATAAAGGAAACGAGCTTTTTGTGCATCACTAGAAAGTCTTGTTCTTTCTCCCTCAAAAGAGTGAGAGAAAAAATCCCTCTTTTGCATGAAGCAGACGATGCTGTACCTCGATTATACTCAAGGCGATAAAACCCAGACAACTGGAGAATATGCTAAAGGACGAGAAAGCTATGCAACATATTGAGCCTGTGAGTGATCCATTGGCCGACAACCCTGCTGGCGCACAACATACCGCCAGGACAACTACGCTCTGGCAACGTCTTGCGCTTGGTGCAATTATAGTCGTGTCCATCTTTTTCAATTTCTTTCACCTGGGACAGAATCATTTCGCGGATATCACGACTGGTGTGAACAGCTATTACGCCGCTGCGGTCAAGAGTATGCTGCTGAGCTGGCATAACTTCTTCTTCGTTGCGTTCGATCCACAGGGATTTCTGGCTATCGACAAGCCACCCCTGGGTTTCTGGCTCCAGGTAGTGAGTGCGCGGATCTTTGGCTTCAGTGCGTGGAGTTTGCTGTTGCCGGAAGCTCTGGCCGGAGTGGGAGCCGTGGTGGTGCTCTACTTCCTGGTGCAGCGCATCGCCGGTACGAACGCGGGCCTCGTCGCCGCACTGGCGTTGGCGCTGACGCCGATCAGTGTCATCACCAGTCGCAATAATACGATTGATAGCGTGCTCATTCTCACCTTGCTGTTTGCAGCCTGGGCGCTCAGTATCGCCGCTGAAAACGGCTCGTTGCGCTGGCTGCTGATCAGTGCTCTGCTGGTTGGACTGGGCTTCAACATCAAGATGCTCGAAGCCTATCTTGTGCTGCCACCATTTGCCCTGGTGTACTTGCTCAGTGCGCCAGGCAGGCTGCGTCTGCGCATCTTGCAGCTTGTCCTGGCGGGTATTGTCCTCCTGCTGGTGTCCTTCTCCTGGATCACGATTGTGGACCTGGTACCGGCGGCACAACGTCCGTATGTCAGTTCGACACAGCATGATTCTGAGCTGGAACTGGCGCTGGGATACAATGGTCTGAGTCGCGTACTCGGCATCGGCGGCAATACAAACTCGCAGACAGGCGGTACAACGTCAGCGGTGAACGCGACATCGCTGCTGGTCATTTTTGGCATTGCGGCCACGGGCCTGCCGGGTCCATTGCGTCTGCTTGGTCTGCTGTTGGGTGGACAGATTAGCTGGCTCTTATGCTTTGCCCTTTGCAGCCTGATTGCCGTCTGGCGTTGGAAATGGCCGCGCCAGCCCTGGACGCCGTATCAGCAAGGTTTGTTGCTCTGGGGGTCCTGGTTTCTCACGTTGCTGCTCTTCTTTAGCTTTGCCCTGTTCGATCATCCCTATTATATGGTCACGTTTGCACCCGCTATTTGCGCGTTAGTGGGTATTGGTGGGGTGGTCATGTATCGTGCATATCGCGATCAGACGGGCTGGCGAAGCTGGTTGCTGCCGATAGCCCTGTTGGCGACCGCACTGGTGCAGGGCGTTATCCTTAAGGCATTTCCTAAGTGGAATCATACCCTGACGCCGGTTATCGTGGGATTGAGTTTGTTGATTGCTATCGTGCTGGTCATAGCGCGTCTGACACCACGCCTACCCAGGATAGCTCTGGCTGGACCGTTGGTCAGTGCGGGCTTGCTCGTCTTGTTGATCGCACCGACGATCTGGGCGGCGTTGCCGTTGTGGTCCGGGACTGACACCATCAATCCGGTAGCCGGACCACCGCTGCCGGTCGGCATTCTGGCGTTCCTGGCGCACGCCTTCATTCCAGAGAGTGCCCATGCGCAACCTGAACTAGAACACTACCTGTTGGAGCACCAGGGTCGGGCGCGCTATCTGGTGGCGACGATGAACGCGTCCACGGCGGCCCCATTTATCCTGGATACTGGCAAATCGGCCATGGCGCTAGGTGGCTATGACAGCTTCGATCAGATCCTCTCGGTGCAGCAGGTCGCGACGCTGGTCCAGCAAGGTCAACTGCGTTTCTTCCTACTGCCCACGCTTGCGCAGTTCCAATTGCCAAACGTATCTCCAGGCGTGCTCAAAACGATCAAGAATGCCTTGCAGCCAGGCAGTTTGCATGGCGCATCAATTATCCAGCCAGCCATCTCGCAGTGGGTGAGTGCTCATTGTGCCATCGTGCCCCGCAGTGCCGTTGAGCCAGGAACATCTGGTACGAGCAATACTGTGAGTCTAGGTGAGGGCGATACGTTGCCGACGCAATTGTTTGATTGTGCTGCTCCCCATGCGTAATTGAACACGTTGATAGACTGGCCCTCGCACCAAGTCACAAATTGCTGATGTCATGCGTGGAAATGTAGAGAAGTGGGTGGCGTACTTTTTGCTCTTCATTATCTGTACGCATTTCCACCTTTGCGATGCGCAATTTTTCAAGAGCGTAGCGCAACTCTTTGTGATGGAATTGACTAGATAGAAAGACGATGAAATGTCCACTCAAGAACGCGGATCTCAGGCTTCTCTTTCAACAGAAGAGAAACATCACGAGGGAAGAGAAGCAACGTGCCAACTTGAAGCCCTCTTTACGTCGATGCCGAATGGTATCATTGTTTATGACCTTGAAGGGAAGATCCTGCGGATGAATCCAGCCGCTCTGGCTCTCTTTGAGGTGGCTTCTGAAGACCTCTATAGAGGAAAATCCTGCTGCCAGTTTCTTCGTCGCTATAAGATACGTGGCGAGAATCAAGGACCCATTCCACTGAAACGCTGGCGAATAAGCCGTGTCATTCATGGAGATAGGGCATTGGGTGCACAAGAAGATACCGTTATCATATGTGTTCCCTCTGGGCAATGTAGGTCTGTCACCATCTCCTGCACGCCAGTTTTTGATCCACAGCGCCAGCGAATTGGAACGGCTTGTGTCTTTCATGATATCACTGATCGTCATCGGCGCGAACTCCAGATCAGGCGAACTAGTCGTGCTCTGCTGGCCCTGATTCAAGCCATCGCTCGCATTCCTACCCTGATAGATCGCTGGTCGCCGGAAACAACACTCCTCTTACCACCTGACATGAGTTTCGTCGGACAGCAGCTTGTCGACCTGATAGGCCAGACGCTAGAGTGTCACCTCGTGTTGCTGCTCTCTCTTGGACCTCCAGGAGATCATTTGTATTATGTTGCTACATGGGGTCTTACTCCTGAGCAAGAACAGCGTCGCCAGGAGAATAGTGGACGCTTCTCCCTCTCAGATTTTCTCGACGAGCCAACCATTGCTCACCTCTTTGCTAACAAAGAGGTGAGCATCACTCATGATCGCATACGCATCCCATTTTTGGATCGGTCCGACCTGGAACCCTGTCACCTGTTGTTGATCCCGATTGTGATTGGCGAGCAAATGGCAGGCACGCTTGTTATCGCCAATGCCGATCTTCGCGATGGATATACGCCGGAAGAGATCGCATTAGTGAAGGCCACGGCAGCACTGATAGCCCTTGTCATCGAATGTGTCCACTTGTTGGTCAAGGTAGATGGGACGAACGCGCGAGAATTCGTGCTCCAGGAAACCAATCAACTGATTAATGAGTTCTTGAACCTTGCCAGTCATGAGCTGAGAACGCCGCTTACAGCGACGATGGGCAATATCCAATTAGCTCTGCGCCGCTTAGAAACCTTGAGACGTCATGTGGCAGAGTTGCCCAATGACATGAGCGTGGAAGCCGAACGGTTGCGACTGCCTTTGGAGAATGCCTCTCAGAGTGCTCGACTGCAAGAACGGATCATCAGAGACATGATAGATGATGCCCGTATCCGGGCACAGACGCCCTAATAAATCGGTCGAACCTGAAATCCATTCCCCTGGCAGTGCCCACGAATTGCGCAACGAGGGTGGGAAAAAGCTTGTTGTGTAATTCGTGGACCAGGATAAGAAGCGTGCAAACACCCCTCAAAATGAGACTTCCCTTTGTAAAAGAGGCCAGTTGCATTTTGAGATTTACAGTGTCTATTTATCTGGCGACGGGCCAGCAAGCAGCGAAGCCTGAAACATTTCCACACAAACTTTAGCAACTGCAAACATCATAAGTATCGGTGTCCACGCGATGAGGAGCACAATACTCAGTGCAAGCAGAGGGTACTTTCCTGATGAAGAGGACCAGATAAGCATGCCGATGATAGGCAAAAATAGCAGGCTGAGACAGGTGAGCAACCAGAACCTGAGATTAATTGGTCGCCAATCAACCCGCTCAAAAAGCGCCCATTCCTCAGGACGATACTCCCAGCGCATCCAGACATCGGTGTTTTTAGATAAGGGAGATCCCTCGCACGGCCTTTCCTGCTCCTGCTCCTGCTCCTGCTGTGCTGGCAACTCGCTGGGGAGCGATGCCTGACGCTGCTTCTGCACTTCGTTCTCTGGCAAATGCTCGAATGGCCTCATAGATGTTGCTTCTCTCCGATTTCTGAGTAGACAGGATGCTTCTCTTTCTGGCAACCTGTCGATAGAGGACGAGTATAGCCTGCAAAGGAGCAAATAATCAGCGACATGTTCCACCAAAAATGAGTGATCTGTTCTATAGACGGTAGTCATAGCACATTTTCGGGGAAAGGAGCAACTTTTCAGGGAAATTTGGACGCATGTTCGGAGAAAAGAGCAGTGCAGAGGAAAGGTCTCCCTCATTCCTTTTTGTCTGCTTGGGTGACTAATTCACCCGTGGGTACAACTGTTATTATGCTTGTATCTGGCGTATAGCGGATGGGCCGCAGCAGAAAGAACAGCAGGGCGAACAAAGGTGGCGCAATAGTCGTCAGGCAAGTGAAGCCAATCCAGGAGCCGACCGGTGGGTAGCCGTGCGCGAACAGGTAGATACAGTGGGCGGAGGCGGTGAAAGCCAGCGTAAAGGCGATCCAGGCGCGTCCAACACGATCCTGCCCAACCGGCAGGCAGATAACAGCCGGTCCGACGATCCACAGGACATACCAGGGGAAAAACCAGCAAGTGACAATCAGCAGCATGCCCAATACTCCAATGGAAGCGAGAGCCAGCGTCCGCGTCGTCGGAACTCGCCAGAGCCACCAAATTCCTATAGCCATCATCGCTACGAGCATGATGATGGTGATAGTCTGCCATGTCTGATGCAAGAGAAACACGCGCAAGAGAGCCGAGCCATGAGTTGCGGTGGGATAGAGTTGCGCCCATTTCAGTAGGGCTTGCAGTATAGAGCCGTAAGCCAGGCTGGCAGAGGGCGGCGCAGTGAAGCTAGCGATAATCGCCGGGATCGAGTGTCCTAGCCAGAATGGCAGGTAGAAAACCAGCGTCACAGCGGCGCTGATCAGCAGCGCGGGGATAAGCACCCGTAGTGCGAGTCGCCAGCGCAGTGTATGCAGTCGGCGTAGTGAGAGGACAGTATGCTCTGGTTGCAATGTCTTGCGCGCCAGGAGTACAAGCAGGAACAGAACCAGCGGAACAGCGGTAAACTTGATCAGCGTTGCCAGCAAAAAGGCCAGCAGCGGCGGCACATAGCCACGTACGAGATGCAGCGTAGCATCTTGCTCGGCGCGTATGCAGGCGTAGATACCCAGCAGCATCAGTGTAAGCATGCAGATATCCATGTGTGCGCCCAGGACGCTTTCCTGCAACGTGAGCGGATTCCAGGCGTAGAGTAGCGTACCCAGCGCGATGGTTTTGGCTGAGCGTCCCATGCTGCGCAATATCACGCTGACGAGCAGCATGTTCAGCCACTGTGCGATCAGCCCTAATGTACGATACAAGAGCACATAGTCCAGCGCGTGATGGCCTGCCAATCGCGCACAGACGGCGGTGACGACTAACCAGAGCGGTCCATAGGCTGCGAGTGCGTTGCTCCAGTCATCCAGGTGCACAAGTGGGTCCTGCGGATAGCTGGCGAGTGGAACGAAGTAGGGATTAGCATGGTAGGCAACGAGTAAGCGACCATAGCCTGCATAGACGTACGTGTCGTGTGAGAGCATGGCGGGCGTGAAAAAAAAGATCAGGCTGCATACGATGGTGCCGAGCCAGATTATCCCGATCACACGTCGATAATCGCTAGCGTATGGTTGGCGGTAGAGCCAGTATACGCTGAGGGCATAGAGCGCAAATTCGAGAGTTACCAGCGCCAGAAATAAAACCACATGCGTTGACATTTGTGCCGCATGGGTGTTGCTAGATGGCCAGAAGTTCGTCGGTAGCCAGGAACCAGGCGCTATCAGTAGCGAAGTTGTTGGGAGAGCATGCAACGTGCTGGTCCCAGCCAGGCGGTTGAGAGGGGCTATACTCACCAGCACACAGAGCACAAAGGCAAACAGGCAAAAGAGAAGTCCTCTGCTTGATCCTGGCTGCGTCGGACGCGGTTTCTTCTGATCAGCCAGGACGAGAGGACGAGCCTCGATAAAATTTTTCACAGAACATCCACCCTACACTATCCACATAGGCACAATAAATTTTTAGTTATAGTATGCTATACCATCCACTTATTCGTCACAAAGAGCAAACTCAACACCGCAAGCAGAGCCGGGAAAATCCACAGTAGCGCTTGATGGAAGCGTGGATGACGTATGCCGAGCGTCGCCAGCGTAATAAAGGCTGGAAACATTTCCAGCACAAAGCGTTGATTTGAGATCAAAGGATCAGGCTGCCCGATACTGGGAGAGAGCAGGATAGAGAGCAGCAGTGCAGCCGTCCAGAGTGTATAGCTCAGGCGCAACTTCTGGTATCCCAGGACGGCCAGCACGATAAAGCCGAGCGTCGCACTGAGATCGAGCAAGATGTGTACCTGGTTAAATGAGCCAAAGGGTTGGAACCAGAAAAGATCAACGACACCCAGTATGGGGCTGAGCCAGGGCCATGCCAGGTAGCGCGACCAGTGGTACTGCACAGCAGCGAATTCGAGAGGATTCCCCGTGAGTTTCCAACAATAAAAGCAGTAGATCAGCGTGCCCAGAGGTATCAGCGCGATGGTGGCCAACGCAGTGAGAATGTTCCGACGCGTGGTCAAAATAGTGTCGCGTGCTACCCACAACTCATAAAGAAAGGGTATGGTCATCAGCACGCCAGTCGAGCGTGTGAGCGCAGCCAGGAAACCGAGGAGACCGGCTAGCCACCAGCGTTGGCGGCGTAGCGCGAGAAATGTGCTGATGATAAAAAAGAGGAAAAGCGACTCGTTGTAGGCCGCAAAAAAGAAGAAAGCCGTAGGAAAGATACACAGATACAGCAGGGTGCGCCGTGCTACCTGTTCTCCTGCGCTATCGACGGCGAGTTGATAGAGCACAAAGAGCGTAGCTAAGAGCGCTGCATTGCTCACCAGCATAGCGGCGAGCAGCGTAGTCCCATTGCCCAGTGCGTGAGCCAGTGCAGAGCTCAAGAGCGGGAACAGTGGGAAAAAGGCCATATCGAAAGGTGGCTTATAGCCGAATTGAGCGATACTCACATATCTTATCGCGTCCCACTGGTTCCACTGCGCGAGCAATGTCACCACACTCACCGGGGCGCTACTATATTTATCTTGCGTGAGCAAGACATAGCCGCAATAGGTCACGAGTATCAACATCAAGCGTGTTGCAAAAAATAACCAGAGAATATCTCTGATAGGTGCGCGTTTCATGATGGGCCTCAGGCTTAGATTTGCTAAAAGATCGTATGTTAATACATAAAGAAACGTCTTGCAATGGCCAGGCGTCACGTGCCCCTGCTTTCAGTACTAGCATTGGGCATGTTTGACCTGGCCTTGTCAGGACGTTGTGTGTGCGTCTGCTTTTTTCAGTACCCTTGCACGGGTCACGTTAAAGAACACGAGTTCCTGCCGCCAGCTTCTTCAGAAGGGAAGTATACACACGAAACCCTGAGAGGTCAAGTGAAGATCCATACAAAGAACGTATCAGCCGAAGAAGCTGCTCTTTGCCAGCAAGGAAGCGGTATAGTTGCGCCTCGTATTTTAGTGAGCTAGCATGTGAAAGCTCAGCTTATTGTGAATTGTGGCTATAGTCGTACTCTACACGACCCAGCGGTTCATGATGAAGCCCATGCTTAAGACCGCCAGTAGCGTTGGAAAGAGCAAGAGCAACACCTGGTGGAGGCGTGGATGCTCTTTACTCAAGAGCGCTAGCGTGATGAACGCCGGAAACATCTCCAGTACAAAGCGCTGGTTGGATAGCAGCGCATCGGGTCTAAATAGAGCCGGACACAGGAGAATATAGACCAGGAAACAGGCCATCCAGATACTATAACTTCTGCGAATCCTGCGCCATCCCAGGATGATGAGCACGAGAAAGCCAACGGTTGCGCTCAGGTTGAATAGCATATGGACCTGGTTAGACGAACCGAATGGTTGGATATGGTACCAGATCAGTTGCGCCAGCGACTGCCAGATACCGACCCAGGGCCAGGTAAGTATGCGTCCGGCATGTGCCTGTGTCGTCACGAAGGCCAGAGGATTTCCGACGTCGATCCAGCAATAGTATGCGTAGATGAGCGTGCCTAATGGAATCAACACGATAGGTAGGACGCTGGTCAGCCCGCTGAGCAGCGAAGCAAATGCCTGCTTGCGTTGTTCCCATAGTTCATAAAGATAAGGAATGACCAGCAGGATGCCAGCATTGCGCGTTAAGCTGGCCAGTAAGCCGCAGAGGCCAGCCAGCCACCAGCGCTGCCGCTGCATAGCGAGAAACGCACTGGCGATAAAGAGCAGATACAACGACTCATTGTAGGCCGCGAAGAAGAACAAAGCCGTGGGGAAAATACATATATAGAGCAGTGTGCGTTGCGAAATCTCGTCCCCCACAGCATCGACAGCCAGCCGATAAATCACAAATAATACGCCCAAAAGGGCAAAATTGCTGATCAGGGTTCCCACGAGCAGATAACTCCAGCTTCCCAGCACATGACTGATGCAAGCGATCAGCAAAGGAAAGAGTGGGAAGAACGCGAAATCGAATGGCAAGTAGCCATACTGGGCGATCCTGAGGTAGTCGAGTGCATCCCAGCGATCCCAGCTTGTGAGCAGTGCCGCCATATTCACTGGCGTACTGGAGTAATTTGAGGCGGTAAACAAAACATACGTAATATAGGTCAGCAGCATCAAGAAAAGGCGCGTCAGCACGAATAGCCACACAATATCACGGATAGGAAGACGTTTCATAAAAATTTTACCTCTTATTCAGTCAGAAACGCGGCTATCGCCGCTAGCCTCTTAGACCGCCACAACCTCTGAGACCGTCAGAAACGAAGCTGTGTCGCTTCTAGCTTCGCTCATCTGGCGGAGCGGAGGAAACGCGGCTGTCGCCGCTAGCCTACGGCTCATGTGGCGGAGAGGAGGTACCCTTCAGCTCATGTAGCGGAGCGGAGTGCGCTTCGCTCGTCTGACTGAGTGGAATCACCTGCGGAAAATGACGGGTTGCCCGGTACCATAAGACGCACAAAAATCCGCACAGGAGCATGTTGCGCAACAGCACCGTTAGATGGAAATCCGGTAAGAATGACCCAAATGGGTAGCTGTCTCTATTGTAGAGGAATGGGTAAATCACGGTTGTTACCAGGCTGATACTTCCCCAACCGGCCAGCCATGGCCAGCGCCACCTGCCCACATAGGCAATGATGGGCGTAACCCAGATCAAATACTGTGCGCTAAATACTTTTCCCGTCAGAATAACCAGCAGGAGCATCAAAAGCACCGTCCATGTCAAAGAAAGCGTGCGTCGCCATTGCAACCAGCAGAGCGCGATCAGTCCACTTACCAGCAAAAGTGTGCCTGCTTGCGTAATGAGCGGCGAGAGTGGACCGAAGACGTTGCGTGACCCAAAGGAAAAGGCGTACTGGAGTGGGTAGTGACCAGGTAAGCTGATAACCCGTAAGAGTGACGCTGAAGTTGATTCTATCTGGATAGGTCGGGCCATGAGATAGCTCAAAGGAGCTAGTGTGCCTGCGACGTTTAAAAGCAGTGACGCGGTCGTGAGTGCCAGACAGATCGCTACAAAGATACTGAGAGGCACTATTCTGGACCATAGACGCGTTGTGTTGTGTTCCTGTGCCTGTTGTGCGATAAGAAAGGGCAATAGGAGGATCAACGGGTAAAACTTGCACATCGTGGCCAGTGCCAGCAGAGCGAAAGCCCACTTCCACCTGCTTCGTTGCGCGCAAAGCAGTGCGAACAGCGTCAGGGCCGCAGGTATGAGATCGAAACGTCCCAACGCCGTAGCCCAGCCGCCGATAGCCAGATAACAGGCGTAAGCCAGGGCGGCAGCGCGCGATTGGCTGCGCAGTACCAGGTACACGGCACTCGCCACAAGCGCCATGCAGAACGCAAAAATGACCTGATACCAGGCCAGGGGTCCTAACAGGCCCAACGAAAAAATCAGCAGAGCTAGCAGTGGGTATTCGTGGGGGAGCGCATGGTAGGGCTGCGTAGCTGCTTGTGTCGCGACCGCGTGCACAAGTGCTTGTGGCAGACCAATCTGCTGCATTGTCCGCACAATGGATGGCTGGGAAAGCGCGACGACGCCCTGATCGGGATGCGTTATAAACGTGCATTGTGACGCTGGCAACTGCTTCAGCGCGCTTACACCGTGCCAGAATGCCAGGGCATAGCACTGATACTTGGCCGCGTCGCTTTGGATCGAGAAGACCTGTACCCAGATGCCAGATGCCAGTATCGCGCACAGAAGCAGAAGGATGAGTAGGTCGCGCAGCGAAAACCACTGCTGCCAGCGCACGAATAACGTTGTCCGTTTGCTATCTATAGAACGCTCCTCCGCATGATCGGCGGTGGGAAGCGTTGTATGTTGTTCCGCCTGTGCTGTATCTTCAGTTTTCACAAACTATCCTTGTTACAAAGCGTTAGCTGATCTGGCTGCAATATAGCAATAGATGGTGCTCCCGCCCATCTCGATATGCAGAATATGAGATCGCCAGGGCGCGGGAATGGCATAGCCACGTTGCACCAGGTGCATCGGCCAGATCAAGTACTCATCGTGATACACAGTTGCTCCTATGGGAGCCTGTGACAGATGCATTCTAGCAGGAAAATCCTGATTATAATAGAACCATGATACACTATAGCGCGGCTGGCCCAGGGTAAGAGGGAGTTCACCGAGACCGACCGTTATCGAGCCGTGGGTATGCTCCTCCAGCCATTGTGCAGCCGCGCGATAGTCTGGATACGCCACCTGTAAGGCGCTGTCCTCGCCATGAAAAAACACACTGGTATAGCCCTCAGCGCTGGGGACGGTGAGCAAACCAAACAGATGGGGACCAACGAGTGCCAGCGTCAGGATGCCAACCACAATCGCCGCGCGTGGATTGAGCGGCACACGCGTCTGCACGTGGGCAACAGCGAGAAGCGGGGCAGGAGTGTGTTCTTGCGACCGCAATGTTGGGAAACGGGGTAGGGGCGTGTCCTGGCGACCGCCCCGGAGCCCATCCTGAGAGGATAGGTATCGTGAGGCCCAGGGCGCACGCAAGGTGACGCCCCTACCCAATTGCCCTCTTGTGGACGGAGCGTTGACAAATAACTGTCCTCGACGATAGCGTAACAGGATTGCCAGGCCCGACGCACCGGCCAGCGCCACGGGTGCTGCCAGCGGCAGGTGATAATGGGTGCCAACCACAATATTGAGCAAGCTAAACATACCTAAGACGGTCAGCAGCCAGATCAGCAGGAAGGCTAAACTGGTCGCTTCTGCCGTCGGAATCCGCGTTGAGTGCAGATGGAAACGTACCAGTTGCACGACGGCAAATAGCACAAAGAAAGCCGCCGGGACAGTGACCAGGGCACTCATTTTCGTCGCAATAATATAGATAATGGCCCAGTGCGGGATATGTAAGCTATACTGTCCCGCCAGAAATGTCAGGTGTCCATTGACCGCCTGATCCCACTCAAATTTGAAGCTGCTCAGGAGCAATGTACGTGGATGAGGCCAGATAGCAGGGTCCATCGCCAGGAAAGTCGCAGGTGCCAGAACGATTGCCACTAACCAGTAAGGCCAGGGCCAACGTGGCCGCTGATCAACGGGCAGGCGCGGTCGCAGCAACAGAAAGTAGTAGGCTGTGAACAAGAACATCCCAGGTATCTCCAGGACAGCGGTATACTTGCTGTCCGCCGCGAGACCTACCAGAACCGCTACGAGCAAATACAGCCAGGGACGCTGAATGGCATGCCAGAGTAAAAGAAACGCGGTCGTGATCAGAGCAGTCATCGTCATATCAAGATACGCCAGTCCGCTAAAATAGACCAGCCAGGGACTAAAGGCAAGACAAAGAGCTGCCAGCCCGGCCACGACGCGTCCAAAGGGCGCGCGCCCCAATAGATAGATCATCACGACCAGCAACGTGCCAGAGACGATACTGGGCAGGCGGGCCGCCAGCAGTTCACCGAGCGGATGACCGAGTCGTGTGTTCAGCCAGATCGAGGCACCGATTAGCACTTTAGCCAGTGGCGGATGCTCGTAATTGAGCCGCCAGTCCGTGGATGACATATGGAAGGACTGTAGGAGCGACCAATAGCGTTTCCCAACAGAAATATAGACGATTTCATCTGTCACCAGATCAAGTTGTATGGCAAGGACGATACGCGGAATGGCGGCGGCAACAATGAGGCCAACCAGCAGTGGTATCTGCGTGCCTGATATGATGAGCCGTGATGGACCGGTCTTAACGCCGTTTTGTGCGGTGGTGATAGGACAGGACTGTTGATCCTCAGTCGTAGTATGAAGCTGCATATGCATCTATTCCTCAAACTCGCATCCGGGCTTTGCAAGTCAGATGGAGTCATGTATCCTCCTGGCTCTATGCTGAACTTTGCGTGTACTATAGCTATTATCAGGCGTCGCGTCAATGCGCAATTCTTCGTAGCTCTTGTTCATGGAGGACAAGCGGGTAGGGGCGCGTCCTTCCTCCTTTCCGACACATGAGCCGAAGGCGCACTCCTCTCAGTCAGATGAGCCGCCAGGCTAGAGGCGACAGCCTCGTTTCTGACGGTCTCAAAGGAGCGGCGGGAGCCGCGTTTGTGTCGGTCTAAGAGGCAGCGACCGCCCTGGAGGCCATGCTGTGAGCCACCGGGCGCGCGCAAGGTGACGCCCCTACCCGCTTGTCGATGAAACTCAGCCGTTTTTAAGTTCGCGCTTAGATGCGGTGAACTCAGTTCTGGAAGCCTGGCAATGCAGCAAGACCAGCCAAAAAGTCCCTCTTGTTTTACAGGTGTGTCGCGCATACACAGAAAAGCACCGGAGATAGATATCCCTGGTGCCTCGTACTTGTGCTTTGCGCATTCTTTCTTTCACACGCATTCACGCAGTGAAATGCTGCCGCTGATGCCTCGTAGCTTCATGAGTGCAACCACTTCAAGTTGTCGCACGCGCTCGCGTGAGATGCCTAATTCTTTGCCCACTTCGAGTAAGGTACGACTGCGCCCATCACCAATGCCATAGCGTAAGGTAATCACTGCGCGCTCGCGTGGTGTAAGGACGGCTAAAGCGCGATGCAGTTCTTCGCCAAGCAAGTGCTGCGAAGCGGTTTCGGCAGGAGCAGGCGTTGTACTATCTTCCAGCGTATCGGCCAGAGAGTAACGCGCCTCTTCATCTACCGGTGCATCCAGCGAAACGGGCTGCTCAATGACCCCCAGAAGATCTACAACTTCCTCTACTCCGATATTACAGGCGTGGGCAATCTGTTCCGGCAGAGGATCAAGGCCATTTTCTTGTGAGAGTTGCGCTGCTACGCGTCGCACCTTGCGCAACCGTGTAGCAACATGCTCGGGGAGATGGATCATGCGCGATTGTTCGCCGGCTGCGCGGCTCACCGCCTGGCGTATCCACCAGGTTGCATAGGTCCCGAAATGGCAACCACGCTGATAGTCGAACTTCTCTGCCGCGCGCATCAACCCCAGGTTCCCTTCCTGGATCAAATCGATGAGGGGAACACCAGTACTGGTATAGCGACGGGCTATCGCAATGACCAGGCGCAGGTTTGATTCGATCAACTTGCGGCGTGCCCACTCGTCACCGGCAGCCGCGCGTTGTGCCAGGTCAATCTCCTCGTCATGAGTTAGCAAGCCCAGACTGCGGATATCGTGCAAATAGCTCTGAAAAGCATCTTCAGTACCACTTGCGTGTTTGGTATTGATAATACCACCCTGGCGGGAGAGCGTCGTAATCGGCTCTCCTAAGGTATCGGTATCGCTGCTCTCTTCATCATCAGCGAGCAACGCAGTCGCTGCATCTTCTAGCACTGAACTCATATCATGCAGAGGCCCGGTAACACGCTCTGGTAGAGAGGAAGTAAGGGTCTCATCCACATCGAGATGAAAATCTGCGAGAGTGGAGTTGGAAAAGGTGTCTGTTGATGTAGTAGGTATTGATAGCATGGCCCTATGGTCATCAATGACAGGATTACGAGTTGCCATGATTCCACGCTCCCTTCAGGAAACTTCCCGACAAAATCAGCGTCGGACTTAGTATGGCTCCGTGGGTAGCACTCACAGGCTATGCAGCGCTTTAGCTGCTATGTCCGCTTCTATTCTTTAGATCTTTAGTACCTAATTTTAAAAGAAGAGACCTGCTCAGTACATCGGGTGATTACCTTAAATACAATCAGGTTCTAACCTTATCTTCTCATCCCCTACAATTGCTTTACCCCTACTACATGACTACTTGATAAGAAATCGCGCTAGTATAAATTCACAAAAAATACACTTCTTTCTGCCTGAAAAAGAACTGCTTGTAGTCTTCACGTCTTGTGATTGTGCCAGGTTTCAAATTTCTCCAAAGTGCAATGGGTGCACGAGAGATAGTTTCTCCCATAGTATATGCTTGAGGCCAGCAATTTGGTATCATGCGAGCAAGCTATTTTTCTCTAAAAGCCGAAAAGACCAATTGATTGAGCATCAGAGAGGTCTGCTCTGTATCGGGTAGGGTCTAAGAGGGGCACAAAAATGAATTTGCAAAACTTACGTGTGTTTTTGAAGGTGGCCGAACTTGAACATATTACGCATGCGTCCGAAGAACTGAGCCTGAGTCAGCCTGCTGTGACGAAAATCATTCAGAGCCTGGAGCACGAGACGCATCTGGAACTTGTTGAACGGCAAGGGCGTCATATTGTGCTGACGTATGCCGGGCGTGTGCTCCAAAATTATGCGCGCCGACTCTTTGCGTTGGAGCGTGAGATGGAGGATGCGCTGGCAGCTTTGCGCGATGTGGCCTCTGGTGAAGTGACCTTTGCGGCGAATCCGACCGCCTGGATCTATCTCTTGCCGCCGATTGTGGCGCGTTTTCGTGAACACTATCCTCAAGTGACATTGCATATCGTGATCCTCAATTCGCACGAAATTATCGCAGGGACGCTGAATTGGGAATTGGATTTTGGGCTGATAGAAGGCGCTACCTCGACTCTTCCGTCAACGCTACGTGTGCAGGCATTTGCGCATGATGAACTCATTCTGATTGTGGCACCTGGTCATCGTTGGTGCCACGTCAACTCTGTGCGTCCAGAAGATCTGGCACAGGATGAGTTGCTATTGCGGGAGCAGGGCAGTGGCATTCGCGAGGTGATTGAGCAGGAGTTGCATGCCTATAACGTGCAGGTACGCCCGCTGTTGACATTAATGGATAATGAGGCGATCAAACAAATGGTCATCAATGGTGTGGGAGCAGCAATCGTCTCAGCGCTCAGCGTGCAGCGTGAGCTAGCAAGTGGCGATGTTGTAGAGATACCAATCGCCGGTCTCACGCTACAACCACAACTGAGCTTTATCCAGCGCGAGGATAAGCAGCTCTCACGCGCTGCACAGGCTTTTTGCAGCTTCCTTTTTCCCACACGCGATGAACAGTGAGTGATTGACAGAGCAAGGAGCATGCGCTCATCGTTGGCATGAAAAAAGAGCAGTGGGACGAAAAGACAGGAAATCTTCAGCTAACGTTCACGAAAAATTCAGCAAAGCATGGCACACTGGAGAGTGAAAGGAGTGGATGAAGAATACGATGACGGATTTGTATACTCTACCAACTGAGCGCGAGTCAGCTACAACGTTAGCATCCTCCACTGGATTGGCTTTTGACGAGGCAACACTGAGAGCGTATGGCTATCGAGTAATGGATGAAGTTGTGGCGTACCTGAGTGGCGTACGCGAGCGGCCTATATGGCAAGCGATGCCTGACGCTGTACACAAAGCGATCCGTGAGCAGGAATTGCCAACGGCAGGTCAACCGTTTGAGGAGACGATGACCTTTATTGAGCAAATGATCCTGCCTTTTCCTCAGGGCAATGGCCATCCACGTTTTGCGGGCTGGATTAATTCAGCCCCGGCGCACGCGGGTGTGTTAGTCAAACCGCTGGCTGCCGCCGTCAATTTCAACTGCGGTATCGGAGATCATGCCGGACAAGAACTTGAGCGGCGTACGGTCCAGTGGATCATGCAGCTCTGCGGTTTTCCTGTCGAGGGCAGCGCGGGCGTCTTTGTCAGCGGTGGCTCAGAGGCTAATTTTACCTGTTTGCAGGCCGCGCGTTGTTGGGCTGCACGGGAGGATGGCTGGAATGTACGGACCGAAGGTATCCAGCAAGTACGTCGTCCTTTTGTCCTGTACCAATCCGACCAGGGGCACTTTTGCATCCGCAGAGCCGTTGAAGCGATGGGCCTGGGCAGTAACTCTATTCACATCATTCCCTCAACCCCGGCTTTTCAGATGGACGTAGCGCAATTACGCACACAGATCGCCGCAGATCGCGCAGCCGGTCTGCGGCCTTTTTGTGTTGTCGCGACGGCGGGAACAGTGGAGACGGGGACAATTGATCCGCTGGATGAACTGGCAGACTTGTGTGAGGAGCAAGGACTCTGGCTGCACGTTGATGGGGCTTATGGCGCTTTCGGTATCCTGGATGAGCGTGTCGCACCTCTGTATAAGGGCATCGAGCGCGTTCATTCGCTGGCCACCGATCAGCACAAATGGCTCTCCGTGCCCATCGACTGCGGTTGTTCACTCGTTAGAGATGGTGCCGCATTGCGGGATGCCTTCAGTCTGACCCCCGCCTCACAAGATGAGCATGAGCCGTGGCTCTCGGAGTATACCTTACAGCGTACGCGCCGCTTTCGCGCCCTGGATGTCTGGGCTATTGTGCGTTCGGCAGGACGTGACGGCCTGGCCAGCGCGATAGCCAGCAATATCAGCATGGCGCGCCTGCTTGCGCGACTTGTTGAGGCCGAGTCTACGCTCGAACTTGTCTCTGATGGCTATCTTAGCATCGTGCGTTTTCGCTATGTACCGGCAGAGCTACGCGACGAGCCACTCATGCTTGATCAGTTGAATAAACTACTGGCGAGCGAGATGCAGCAGCGTGGCAGAGCGTTTCTGACCAGCACGCACTTCCAGGGCAAAGAACTGCTCCGAGCATGCGTGGTAAACTATATGACGGAGGAAGCAGACATACGGGCAATCGTCGATGAAACCCTTCGTGTCGGCAGCGATATTCTTTCTCGCTATTCCTAAATCAATACCTCTCTATGGGAAACAGCGCTTTCCTGCATGGCTTTTCGCCTGGACACCAAGAAACTCACGACACAAAAAGAGGAAAGGAAGGAAACAATGCGTTACGAAAATATCCTGGACACGATTGGCAATACCCCCATCGTCGAACTCAAAAGTTTTAGTCCACATCCAGGCGTGCAGATCTTCGCCAAGTTAGAGGGAGTCAATCCTTCTGGCAGTATTAAAGATCGTATCGCCAGGAAAATGATCGAGCAGGCGGAGGCTCAGCATTTACTTACTGAGCGTTCGGTCGTGTTAGAGCCAACGAGTGGGAATACAGGCGTAGCCCTGGCCCTGGTCGCGAGTATGAAGGGCTATACGTTTACGGCGGTCGTACCTGAGAAAATCACCCACGAGAAACGCGCCATGCTCGAATTGTATGGTGCTAATATTATCACCGCCCCTGGCGCAGCAGGCAGCAATGGAGCTGTCATGCTGGCGCAAGAGCTGGCACGCGAAGATCAGCGCTACGTGATGCTCTACCAGTATGGCAACGCGGCGAATGCCGCTGCTCACTACGAGACGACCGCTGTCGAGATTATCAAGGATGTACCGGACCTGAGCATCTTTGTGGCTGGTCTGGGTACAGGTGGGACGCTGACCGGTATTGCACGCCGCTTGAAGATGCATAATCCAGCTATTCGTGTCGTAGCGGCAGAGCCGATGCAGGGTGATAGCATTCCGGGATTGCGCAATCTGGCGGATGGCTTTGTGCCTCCGGTACTCGATCAGTCTGTGCTGGATGCCAGGCTGCTGGTCTCAAGTCACGATGCATGGCTACGCACAGTACAATTGAAGAAACAGGAAGGCATCTTTGCGGGACCCTCCAGTGGCGCGGCGCTAGAGATAGCTTTGCGCGTAGCCTCTACCATGGAGCGTGGAAAGCTAGTGATTATCCTGGCCGACGGTGGTTGGAAATATATCAGCGGTGGACTCTGGTCACAGGAAAGTTCCTCTCAGCCATCCGTTGTCACGATGACCAAAACGATCTTTACGATGGTATAAGTAAGCAACGCAACTACAATGAAGGGCCTGTGAAAAAGATGAAATACAAATTTTGGTCTATAAAAGGAGTACTGTATGAACACAATAGATGTAGAAACGTTACGTACCTGTCTTGAGCATGGACAGTCAATGACCATCCTGGATGTACGCCCGGTGGCGGAGCGCGCCGAGTGGTGGAATTCCTGGTAGTATGCACGTGGATGCCTATGCCGCGCTCAAAGCCTATGATCCAGATGCGCTGGCCACGGTCGCATTCCCCGACCATGGGCCGGTGGTGGTGGTGTGTATCGGCGGGTATACCAGTCAAATCGCCGTGGAGCAATTAGCCGAGCGTGGGATTGAAGCGCTCTCGCTACAGGGCGGCATGAAGGCCTGGAGCCTGGCCTGGAACAGCGCCGAGGTGCCGTGCGCAGACGATACGCTACGAATCATCCAGGTGCGGCGGACGGGCAAGGGCTGCCTCTCGTATCTCGTTGGTACGGGAGATGAAGCCATGGTCATCGATGCTTCCGTGGACCCACAGGTCTATCTCGACCTGGCTGCCTGCAATGGATGGAAGATCTCAGGCGTACTTGACACGCATATTCACGCGGACCATCTCTCGCGTTCTCGCCAGCTTGCCGAGCAGAGTGAGGCAACGCTCTTTCTCCCCGATCAGCAACGAGCCACGTTTCCTTTTGTGGCGCTGCGTGATGGTGATAGGCTGACTGCTGCTGAGACAACGTTGCGTGTGTTGCATACGCCAGGACATACTACCGAGAGCGTTTGCTATTTGCTCAATAATCATATCCTCTTCACGGGCGATACGCTCTCGCTGACAGGCGTTGGTCGTCCCGACTTGCAAACCAACGCGGGCGAGGCCCAGGCACGAGCATCACGGCTCTATCACAGCCTGCAAAAACTCCTCGCGCTACCGGCTGAGACGCTGGTGCTGCCCGGTCATACCGGTGCACCGGTCGCTTTTGATGGTCAGCCTATTGTGACCACCCTTGGTGAAATCGAGACGCAAGTTGCCGTTGTCTACGCTACCCGCGATCAGTTCGTACAGACGCTGCTGGCGCGCATTCCCCCGACGCCGCCTAACTACGCATTAATTGTCAGGCTCAACGAGAGGGGCATGCTGCCCACAGAGGACCTCGCTAATCTGGAAGCAGGCGCGAACCGCTGTGCCATTGCTTGAGGCATCAAATCTCTCACCGCAGAAACTCCTAGTGCATTTTCACTTGACCTCTGAGGGTTTTATGTGGACACTTTGTCCCTGGACGGGTGGGCTAGTGTCCTTTTTTACGTGACCCGCTTGAGGGTACTGAAACTAGAGAGATTCTGTTAGCCTGTTAACCCTTGAGAGTAGGTGGCAGGCCGTAGCATGCTCTCGCGCTATCGACGCTGGCAGCCAACCGATAAAGTTGGCAGTGTTATAATGCGGTACAGGTGACTTTTTTCCTGGCTCTTCTCCCATAGAAATGGGCAAACGTACGAGCATTCAGCAAATATTCAGTTAGATCTGTTATAGATAGGCTAGAAATTGTTTGCCTATGCAAGGAGTGACACTCTACAAGAGCAATGCTTGCTTGCCCACTGTCCTGGAAGATACGCATGATAACAACAACCAGCGAGAAGAATACGGCTCATCGGCAACCGACCGTTTTGATTGTAGACGATGAGCCGCACATTATAAGCTTTCTACAAATGGGTTTCTCTTACGAAGGCTTCAACGTCTTTGAGGCGACAACAGGACCTGAAGCCGTCCACGCGGCCTTAAGTCACACGCCTGATATTATCATTCTCGATATTATGTTGCCCGGTTTCGATGGGTTGGAGGTGACACGTCGGCTACGGAAAATAAAGGATGTAGCCATCATCATGCTGACAGCGAAAGAAGAAATCAATGATCGCATCGCAGGTCTGGATTGCGGTGCCGATGATTATGTCATTAAGCCCTTTGCCTTCAAAGAGTTGATGGCGCGTGTACGTGCTGTGATGCGCCGTCATGGCAGTAACTTCATGGATATCCTCACCTTTCACGGCATCACGCTGGACCGTGGGACACGTATCGTCACCTGCGATGAACAGCCGATAGAACTGACACCTCGTGAGTTTGATCTTTTAGAACTGTTTCTTATGCATCCACGCCTGGTGCTCTCACGTGACGTTATTCTGGCACGCGTCTGGGGGTACGATTACGTTGGCGATGACAACATTATTGAGGTGTATATACGCCACCTGCGTGAGAAACTGAACGATAATCCACCTCGTTTGCTTCAGACCGTACGTGGTATAGGCTATACCCTCAGAGGGTAAGGCAATACAGTATGTGGCGAATAACGCAATTGCGCCAGTGGACGGCTCGCCTGCCAATTCGTTGGCGTTTAACGCTGGTTTCATTAGGCGTGCTGACACTGCTATCCAGTGCGCTAGGGGTACTCATCTTATTCACGGCAGAGCAAGCGTTGGATAACAGCCAGGCCGATGCCTTATGGAGCGAGGCGCGTCTGGCAGCGGACAACTTGCGGGGACATCCATTTCTCTTAACCAGGCAATCCGAGCCATCTACGGCTCCTCTCTCGGCAAAATTGCTCCAATCGGCGACGATTCTCGCACAAAAGCTGTCGAGTCCCAGGAGCGAAGCCGCCATTCTGTCGCCTGATGGGACGGTGCTCGTATCTGGTGGTGATTCCCCCTTTGCACCACCCTCGATCAAACTTTCAGCGCTACGCGTGCGAAAGGAAGTAACAAGCAATCAGCCAGTGGATAATTACTTGCTGGCATCTGGTGGGCAAGGAAATCGCCAACTGATTGTGCTTCTGCCATTGATAAACGCAGGCCATACGGTGGCGATACTGCAAGTCAGCACATCGATGGTGTCGACGGATGCATTTATTGCGACATTGCGTTTTATCCTCTTAATAGGCGTTATTGGCTCATTGGGCATCGCTATCATATTGACGATTCCGCTGATTGGCGCAACATTACGCCCACTGGTAGATATGGAACGCACGAGTCGACGTATTGCAGCGGGCGACCTCTCGCAGCGTCTGGACGCTCCTCTAACTGATGATGAGATTGGGCACCTGGCGCGCTCTTTTAACCAGATGGTCGAGCAACTTGAAACGGCTTTTCAGCGCCAGAAGCAGTTTGTCGCGGATGCCTCGCATGAACTGCGTACACCGCTGACGGCGCTCAGTGGAGGCTTAGAAATGTTGCTGCTGGGAGCTGACAGTGGCGATAAAGAAGCATCACGGAAGTTGCTGCGCGGTATGTATGCGGAGGTCAAGCGCATGCACAGGCTCGTTGAGGATCTGCTGTCTCTCTCTCGACTGGATGAAGGACGGATGATGTTGCAGGAAGATGCGGTTAATATCCACGAGATCATCGAGAAAGTCTATAACCAGGCTCAGCAGCTAGCGCGTGGACAAAGGATCTCGCGTGAAATTTCCTCACATACGCTCTATGCCCGTGCTGATGCCGATAGATTGCAACAGATCTTGCTTAATCTTGTCGATAATGCGCTGAAATTTACAGCCATAAATGGTCAAGTTGCGCTTTTCGCTTATAAAAAAGCTGAGGAAGACACCGTCGTGATTGAAGTGTGTGATAACGGGAAAGGCATTCCCGCAGAAGACCTGCCACGCGTCTTTGATCGCTTTTATCGGGTCGATTCAGCGCGTAGTCGTCTCGCGAAAAATGTGGGAGGCAATGGCCTGGGTCTTGCCATTGCCAGGGAATTAATTGAAGCGCAAGGAGGGAAAATCGCCATTAAAAGTAAATGGGGCGAAGGTACCATGGTGACTATTCACCTACGTATGGTTGCGCCCCACATCATCCAGGAGGCAGAGCAATTGACGATGGCAAAGCTCCCTCCCTCCTGATCCCTGGTGAGCTGACTAGCGCGAGAAGCCCCATCTGTGGCGTACTGCGCGTTCCAGGGGCGCAAATACCAGGCCATCGATGGCCATACTAATCGCAATGATGACCAGGATGACGGCGAAGATGAGTGGCACATCGTTAAAACTGCGTCCATCGTCAAGCAGGCCGCCCAGGCTTGGAGTCACATAGATCAACTCTGCCGCCATCAGTGAGCGCCAGGCGAAGGTCCAGCCCTGCTTTAAACCAGTCAGGACCGATGGGAGGGCTGCCGGTAGCACAACCTGTATGGTAAGGGCGAGTCCCTTTGCACCCATATTGCGCGCTGCTTTGAGGTACACGGGCGGCGTGTTTTTCACTCCCGCATCTACGCCGAGCGTGATCGAGAAGAGTGCTCCCATCACCACCACAAAGGTCATCGCATTTTCGCTCAGGCCGAACCAGAGGATAGCCAGCGGAATCCAGCAGACGCTGGGCAGTGCCTGTAATCCTAAAACGAGCGAACCGAGCGTCTCGCCTATATAGCGGTTGCTGCCAATCAATAGACCAAGCGTTACGCCCAGTAGCATCGAGATGATGTAGCCAATGACCAGGCGACGCAGGCTGACTGCAATGGCAGTGATAAACGTGCCATCGCTAAAGCCACTGACGAGCCGGTTTGTCACGTCAACTGGACCTGCAAAGAGGTAGTCGGGCCAGAAACCAAGCGCGACGACCGCTTTCCATAGCGCTAAGAGCAGGATATAGAATGCCACCTGCCGCAGTAATTTGGCCCACCAGCGACCTTCTGCGCGTTGCGCCGACTGTTTTACGCCACTAACGGCCTGTGCCATAAGATGCCTCCTCTTCACCGATGACCATTTCATGCTGGAGTACTTGCAAGATTTCCGCTGCTATATCGGCGAGCTGGTGATTTTCCAGACTGCGAGGACGGGGGAGATCAATACGAAATTCACGCACGATGCGCCCCGGTCGTGGTGCAAAGACGACCACGCGATCCCCCAGTGCGATGGCCTCGCGTACATTATGCGTCACAAAGAGCACCGTTTTGCGTGTCTCTGACCAGATGGCTTCCAGCTCAGCATGTAAGCGATCACGGGTGAATGCATCGAGTGCGCCAAATGGTTCATCCATCAAGAGTACTGCCGGATCAATGGCCAGCGCACGGGCAATAGCGGCGCGCTGGCGCATACCACCGGAAAGTTGATGGGGATAGCTGCGCTCAAAGCCTTGCAAATGCACGATATCGATGAATTTCCTGCTGATGGCGGCGCGCTGGGATGCCGGTAGGTGTGCCTGTCGTAAGCCGAATTCAACGTTGTGTCGGACATCGAGCCAGGGGAAAAGGGCCGCCTCCTGGAACAGGAGTATGCGATCAGTGCCGGGTCCCTTCACAACTTTCTCGTTGGCTAGAATCTGGCCTGTATCGGCTGTCTCCAGACCGGCAATAATGCTCAGCAAGGTGGACTTACCGCAGCCACTGGGACCGAGAAAACAGACGAACTCGCCAGCCTCGACGGTCAGGTCAACGGGACGGAGCGCTTCCACGCTCCGTTCCTGGCTGAAAAATGTCTTGCTTATACCCTCAATGCGCAAGGACGTTCCGCCACTGGTGGACGCCAATGGGTGCTCATTGCTCGTAGCGCTGTATTGGGGATTGCTGATTGCCTGTTGACTCATCCGTGCGTTCTCCTCAGGATGTTGCGACCTGCGCTAATCCTTTGCTTTTCAGTATGCTATTGAGGGGACCAAGATCATAGATGCCGCTGAGATCTGGTTTACTTGTACCTAAGTATCCCAGCGCATAAGCGTTGTTGGCAGCGGTGAACATGCTGCTCGCCAGCGGATCATAGGTGATCGTGAGGTCCTGGAATGATCGATCAAGGACGTTTTGTGGCAGTGCTTTTGTTGTTAGCTTCTTCAGTTGCTGATTGATCAGCGTTTCTGCCGAGGCGAGATTGCTATTAATATACTGTACGGTGGCTACTTCGGCTTGCAGAAACTTTTGCACCAGGTCCGGGTGCTGATCAAGAAATGTTTTGCGCACAATAACGTTTGTAGTCACAAACTGACCACCAGGCCAGAGCGAACGCTCATCCAGGAAGACTTTGCCCCCGTATTTAGTGACCAGTTCTGATGCATATGGCTCGGGAACCCAGGCTCCATCAATCTGTCCCTGCGCAAACTCGGTCAAGATAGCTGCATTGCTGGTTGGTACGATATGAACGGTGCCGCCGGCTGAGTCGGGCTTTAGGCCATGTTGCTGGAGGTAGTGACGCAAGGAGATATCCTGCGTGCCACCAGTCTGTGGATCGGCGATCTTCTTGCCGCTGAGATCTGCCGGGCTCGTGATGTTCGCGCCAGGTCTGACGATAAACTCCACTCCACCGCTGGATGCGCCAGCAATAATACGTAACGCGGCGCCATGACTTGTCACATAGCCATTCACTGCTGGATTAGGACCAACAAAACCAATATCGATTGATCCCCCCTCCAATGCCGTGATCAGGTCTGGGCCTGCGTTAAATGTTGTGGTCACGAGCGGATTCGATCCTAACGCCTGTTGGAAGGTCCCGCGTTGCACCCCTACCAGGGCGATAGCGTGGGTAAGGTTGGGAAAATACCCTAAATGGACCGTGGTGGTGGAAGACCCTGTGCTCGTAGATCCGTTGCCACATGCCGCAAGGGCAAGGGCGAATAAAAGGCATAAAACAAAAATACGTGGATAATGACGCTTTGGTGCCTTCATCAACTACCGCTCCTTTAGTGAAGAGTATGAACAGAATGATCAGGAAATGTCTTCATCAAATGTTGCTTTTCACTACTTTTGCCATTTTTATCTCTGATATGTGGTATGAAAAAACAACGCTGCATTTCCCTGTCCATCGTTGGCATGTGAGTCCTTCCTCATTTTTAGGGGAACCTTGCACCTTTTTTGACGAAGTCTCTATGTCGTTGCACAGATGTACTCGCTGTTACATGAATAGCTAATTAAGCGAACCATGCACACGATTATCTGCATTTCATCAGTCAGACTGAAACTATAGTTACATTAATGTATAGAGCATACATAAGTCTTAATGGGAAGTCAATGGTTTTTTCGACCAGTTAAGAGAAACTTGATCAATTTAGTCATGATAGCTTTGGCCACAGATGGAATGTATGGCGTAGAACTTCTCATAGTGGAGCAAAAGTAGCGACGGGATATGTGAATGAAAAGCAGTTGCGTATGCATATACCTTTTTACATATGATATGGGAATAATAACTCTTTCTGATGAAGAAATCTGAACATTGAAGAGAAGTGCTTATACGTATGGTAAGAGGGCCACAGCTTGGCGCTATGAAAGTAGCATAGAGTTTTAGCTATGCTGACAATAAAGCTATTTTGTGCCTATTGCTATTGCAAACCCACTTGACATCTGCGGCATCGTTCGCGTAGCAGGCTCGGCCTCATTTAGTTTCCTAATGCTTTAGAAGATGTTACTTGAATCCCATTCAGAAAACGAGTAACGCGTTTAGCCCCTTTTTTCCCCGCGACTAAAAAAGCCTGCGACGCCGCCTTTTCGTCATATCCATCATAAATTATCTCATTATCGGCGACGATCTGGTGGTGAGTGGAACGAGATTGCGCTATGAACTCTTGTTGATCTTTTTCCATAGGTCCTCGCGTTGTGTTGTATTAAAATTTTCTTAAGATAAAAGATACTCCTCGTTTTGTGTGACACGCAATGGGCAAAATAGACTGAATAGTGCTGACTCTATGGTAAAAATGTCTATCAGGGAAAACCCTGATTTTCCTTATTTCATGATATGAAGCGATAGTAATCGAAAACTCTTGACTTTTCGATCATATATGCCTTATTATCAAATAAGGAAGTGGAGTTGAATGTTATAGACATGCATTATTTTCTATCTATAAATTCGACTCGTGATATTTCCGCGTGGCGTTGTTAACTGGTGGGTCGCAACCACATTCAGTAGGAAGAGGCAGAAACATGGAAAATATTCAGGTCATTGAGCCGCAAGAGACGGTGCAACAGCTTATAGACACGCCTATCATCTGGGAGAAGCCAATCTTGAAGGTGATTAGCGTCAGTTTCGAGTGTTCAGCATATGCAGGCGCGCTGTAAGTTATCTGTCCCTCGTACGTCTGTTTTTTGTACGCATTGAAACGGCAAAGGGTTGTCGCGCTTTTTGTGTATTGATTGAGAAGCCATGCAACCCTTCGTAGCTCATTGGGAAAAGAGTTTGTATGTACGTTTGTTAGGGACAGCGGCTGGAGGAGGCTTTCCGCAGTGGAATTGCCATTGCGCTAATTGTCAGGGGGTGCGTAACGGGACATTGCGAGCACGCGCGCGTACGCAGTCCTGTGTTGCTTTGAGCGCAGATCAGCGGCACTGGTTTCTCCTGAACGCATCACCTGATATACATAGGCAGATCGCATCTTTTGCGCCGCTGAATCCAGCAGGCGATGCTGTGCGCGGCACGGGGATTGCAGCCGTCCTACTCACTGACGCCGATCTTGATCATACCCTTGGCCTGTTGCTCTTGCGCGAAGGACTGCGGCAGACTATTTATGCGACGGCTGGCGTTCATCATGCACTTACGGCTGGTTTGACGCTGCTGCCAGTGCTTTCCTACTACTGTCCCGTGGATTGGCGAGAAATATCTTCGGAGTGTGTGCCGCTGCTCTATGCGGATGGGTCACAGAGTGGCATACTCTATGCCGCGTTTCCTTTGCCTGATAAGCCGCCACGCTACATGCGTGACCACGCTGTAGCCATGACTGGCGCGAGAATCGGCTATCGTTTCATTGATAGCAAGACTGGTGGGCGTCTGCTTTTCATGCCCGGTGTGAGTGCTCTGGATGAAAGTGTGATGATGCAATTGGCTGCCTGTGACGTCTTGTTGATTGATGGAACCTTCTGGGATGAGTACGAGATGCAGACCGCTATTGGCAGCACGACACACGCGGCTCTTATGGGACACCTCCCGGTGGGAGGACCCGCTGGTAGCCTTGCACTGCTTGCCAATTTACCCATTGCGCGTAAGATTTATACACATATAAACAATACAAACCCTCTGTTAATTGAGGATTCTCCCGAACATGCGGCTGTACTGGCCGCAGGTATGGAGGTTGGTTGGGATGGTTTGGAATTTATCTTGTAGGAGTTTTTCTTTTTATGCAAAGTAGTCTAGACAAAACAGCGTGGGATCGTGAGACTTTTTTAGCTCAGTTGCGCGCTATCGGGAGCAAGCGTTACCATAACAGACATCCTTTTCATCGGTATATGAATGCAGGGAAGCTCACTCCTGAGCAGGTGCGGGGCTGGGTCGCGAATCGCTTTTATTATCAGAAAAACATTCCGCTCAAAGACGCAGCAATTGTGGCGAATTGTCCGTTGCGCGAGGTGCGCCGTCTCTGGTTACATCGTATTTCTGATCATGATGGTCTGCAAGAAGGGCAGGGGGGTATTGAAGCCTGGTTAAAGCTGGCCGAGGCGACACAACTCACCCGCGCTGAGCTTTTAAGCGAACAACATGTCTTGCCTGGTGTACGTTTCGCGGTTGACGCCTATGTGAACTTCGCGCGGACAAAAAGCTGGCCTATTGCCGTCGCGTCTTCGCTCACCGAGTTATTTGCTCCTGATCTGATGCGCGAGCGACTTGCCGCTTTTGAAGCGTATTATCGCTGGGTTGCACCTGAAGGGCTTGAATATTTCCGTACGCGTATCACCCAGGCGCGTGTCGATTCCGATCAGGGCCTGGAACTGACTCTGACCTATTGCGACACGCGACAACTACAGGAAGAGGCGGTCAATGCGCTGGCATTTAAATGTGACGTGCTCTGGGCCATGCTCGATGCACTGCTGATGGCATACAGTCAAAATCCTTGCACGGACTTTTTCTCCGGCGATGCGCGTGCTTTGAAGAACGTGGAGTTGTAGCGGCAGAAAGGCGTAAGCAGATGCGCGAAGAACCTGTTGATGATCAGTTTTCTGATCCACTGGCGCGACCGTTATTGGCCGCGAAAGTGCGTTTGCAGATTGACAAGGTGAGTAAGGCACCCATGCTGCTTTACCCTGAAGGTGTGATACAACTCAATCCGACTGGGGCTGCAATTGTAGCGCTGTGCGATGGACACCATACTGTGCAAGATATGTTGCACGAGCTGGCCCGACGGTATAACACAACGCCCGCTGCATTGCACAACGATGTGGAAGAGTTTTTGTACGCTCTGCAGAGAGAAAGTCTCTTGGAGTTTCGCCCTTAAAAATGCGACGACCCTCTTCAGAAAAAGGACATGTAATCGGGAAATGAGGTATAAAAGTGGAGAAGCTGCAATCGTCTGTGACTGGTTATCGTCCATTGGGGCTGCTAGCAGAGTTGACCTATCGTTGCCCCTTGCATTGTCCCTATTGCTCGAATCCGGTGCAGGTAGCCTGTACGGGTCGAGAGCTTGCTACCGAGGAGTGGAAACGTGTCATTCAAGAGGCCAGTGCTCTGGGGGTGTTGCATATTTCTTTTTCTGGTGGTGAGCCGTTGCTGTTTAAGGATCTGTCTGAGCTTGTGCTTACTGCTCGTAGTGCTGGCCTCTACACAAACCTGATTACGAGTGGCCTGGGTTTGCGGCGTAGTCGTGCTCAGCAGCTATTAGACGCCGGTTTGGATTGCGTGCAGATCAGTTTCCAGGCTGACGAGCCGGCTCTGGCCGACGCCATTGCCGGCACACAGGCTCACCATAAGAAGATCGAAGCTGCTCACCTGGTGCGTGAACTGGGCTTCCCGCTGACCGTCAATGTCGTATTACATCGTGGTAACATCGATCATCTGGCGCAAATTATTGCCCTGGCGGAGCAGCTAGATGCCCAGCGCCTGGAACTCGCTAATACCCAGTATTACGGTTGGGCTTTCAAGAATAAGGATGTGTTGCTGCCAACACGAGCACAGGTACAGCAGGCCGAGTGCGTCGCCATAGCCGCTCAGAAGCGGCTGCGCGGTAAGATGGAGGTGCTCTATGTATTACCCGATTACTATGGTAGCCGTCCAAAGCCCTGTATGCATGGGTGGGGACAACGTTTCCTCACCGTCAATCCCGTTGGCGATGTCTTACCCTGCCAGACGGCGAATGCCATCCCATCGCTCACCTTTGACAATGTGCGAGAGCATGCCCTTGACTGGATCTGGATGGAATCTGAAGCCTTTGTACGCTTTCGTGGTACTGCGTGGCTGCCCGAACCCTGTCATAGTTGTGAGCGCCGTGAGATCGATTTTGGCGGGTGCCGTTGTCAGGCTGCCCTCTTTACCGGTGACGCGGCCAATACTGATCCAGTGTGTGAATTCTCGCCACATCACCAGATGCTGATCGATATTATTGAGCCTATCCAGGCACAAACTGCTACGCCAGCTCCTGATTTCGTTGCTGTTGCTTCTACATTGCGCTTTCGCACCAATCCGACGGCATCTGGGACCGATTGGTAGTATTTATTTCGATGCTCTTCTCGCTCTATGTTCTGGCATCCTTTCCCATCGAGTGAAGAGAAAAAGGCTCAAACGCGGCTTCTGCTTGTTATTTTTTCTTCCTCTGTAGCCGCTCTATTTCTCATGCTTGACCGCTGCAATCAAGAGAAACATAGGGCGACGAGTTTCGTCCCACATTTCGGGATGCTTGTCCAGCATTTCTTGCGTCGGTTGAGGTTCGGAGAGCTTCGTAATGGTGAAACCAGCGTCAATTAACGCATTCAGATGAGTGGCGACGGTACGATGATATTTGACAACCTCATGCTGTACTTTTGTAGACAGCTTGAGATGAGATGATGTACTATAAATAACCAGCCAATTTTCTACAGAAAAAATAGCGGTGCATGTGATAGGTGTTTCACACAATACTAAAAAAAATATTGACGAAGGAACCTGTATTATGGATATTCTGGATACTCCATTATTTGCGTCACAATTGCCGATTCATCGCGGTATAGGCTTTCACAATGTGGGTAGTGGTGTTTTGCGGGCCTCTGATATGGCGACGATCAAGAAAATAGAAGCTCACTATGGAGCACGCTGTGGTCATATCCCACTTGATGCCGAGGTCGTACGTGTCTTAGTGCAGGTGCATACGCCTGCTATGCAGCGGCAGATGGCCTATCTTGGACACCTCTTTGGCAAAGATGTGCAACCGGTGACGGCTGTTGAGCTTCAGTCTCGCTCCCAGGATGCAAAAGGGGAGAGAACGCTGATTGTACCATATGTCAATGTACCAGAAGCGGAACAGTGGATTCAGCACGAACTGCAAGCCGAATCGTGGGGTATCGTCGGAGATATAGTGACGATCCTGAAGAATAAGGCTGATTTCTATCAATTGTTGGACGAACTGGCCATCGACGATCTACACACTCCTGATTATCAGATTGCGCATATCGCCGACCTCGCGCAAGCTGCCAGTAAATTTCTTGGCGTTATTGAAGATACCCTGAAAGCTGCCGGCATGACGCAATATCCACTGGGGGTCATGCTGAGAGCCGCTGAATCCGATGGCAATTACGGCTGCTGCCTGCTCTATGAAAAAGATCAGCGTGTGTGCGTGGTGCAGGACGGCGATGCGGAGCATGCCTTATCTTATGCTTCGTGGCAGGAAGCACTGCTGATCTCGCAACAACATCTCGCTTCTGCCATGAATCCGCAGAAGGAGACCCGCGTGGTGATGAGCCGCTTTCTTGACCTGCTGGATTCTCCAGGTATGTCTGTGGTCGTGCTGGATGGTCAGGTCGTCTCGCTGGGCTGGAATGGTCAGTTGCAGAAAGAGGGCAGCAAAGCGTGTATCGGGACTGGTACGTATAGTCCAAAAGATGCGCATCTGGCGCGTCTGCAACAGACCTATGAAGGGCTCATGGCCGCGCGCTTTGAGGAACTACTACGCAAAACGGCGCGGCGTTGCGGCGTTGATTTTGCTACGCTGCGTGGTGTTGCTAATCTCGACATTATGCTGCCAGGACCATTAGAAGTCAGGTTGCAGCAACAAAGAGGTCAGCAGCCAGGCTTCTTTATTGCGGAATGTAATCCACGCTGGACCAATTATACCGATGCGATTATGACTATCATCGGTGCTCAGCGACAGGCTGGCACCATTCGCAACATGCAAGCGGTGATCCAGCAAGGTATACAGACCATCGACAAATATGCATTGCCTCAGCAGTGTGATCCCGAAGTTGTGAGAGAATGCATCGCTCAGCGTGATGCCCTTTTACGGCGTGATGGTGTAAGAATTATCTGTCGTATGGCAAATAATCCCATGGGCATCATCTTCGCTGGCGATGTCAACCTGGCGCAGCAAGAATTAGCTACTCTACTGTATGATCTGGCCGCTAAGTCTGCTTGAGGGAAGACGTCGCGGCTCTATCCTAGAAGCTTCAAGCAAGTAATGTTTGATGGCGTTCGGGTCCAATACCGACGCTATGGATGGGAACGCGTACCAGCTCTGTCAAACGTGCGAGGTAGGCGCGCGCATTGTATGGGAGATCCTGTAATGAGCGCGCGTCGCGTGTTGGCTGTTGCCAGCCCGCCAGGACCTCGTAGACCGGTTCGCATAGGTCGTGTAGCGTGGGATCGGGCAGATCTTCGAGTAGCTCGCCTTTGTAGCGATAGGCGGTGCAGATGGGAATCTCGGCCAGGCTATCCAGCACATCCAGCTTGGTGATAGCGAGATCGGTACAGCCATTAATCTCTGTCACATAGCGCGTCACCACGGCATCAAACCAGCCGACGCGGCGGGGGCGGCCTGTTGTGCTGCCATATTCTCCACCCAGTTGACGCAGATGATCTCCCTGAGCGTCATGGAGTTCTGTGGGCATTGGTCCCGTGCCAACCTGGGAACTGTAGGCTTTGGCTACGCCGATAATCCGTTCAATATTGCGTGGAGGAATGCCAGATCCTGCCGCGCCGCCGGCTGCGGTCGGAGAGGAGCTTGTGACGAAGGGATAAGAACCCCAATCAAGATCCTTCATCGCGCTGAGTTGTCCCTCCAGCATAATCTTTTTCCCGCTCTGCAAGGCCGTGCGTACTATAGGCACAGTGTCAACGATGCGCGTTTTCAACTCTTCACCCCAGCTGAGACAGATTGCCAGCAGTTGCTCCTCGTCAATCGTTGGACGCTGATAAATATGGGTCAGGAGCGCGTTATGACGACGAAGGACAATAGCTAGCTTGTCGCGGAGGACAGCTTCGTGGAGTAGATCATGGAAACGGATACCGATGCGCGCCACTTTGTCCGTATAGGCTGGACCAATACCGCGACCGGTGGTATCGACGCGATAGGCTCCGCGTCCAGCATCTTCAAGGCCATCCAACAACTTATGATATGGCATCACCACATGGGCACGGTCGGACACAAACAGGTTGTCAACTGCTACGTCATGTTGTGTGAGGCTTGCCATTTCTGCTAACAGATCCTGTGGATCTACGACGGTGCCGGTGCCCATGATGCACATGCACGCGGGATTGAAAATACCACAGGGGATCAGGTGCAACTTGAATTCGCCATAGCTATTGACAACCGTATGACCTGCATTTCCTCCGCCCTGGAAGCGCATGCACAGATCTGCATCTGTACTCAACAGATCAACGATTTTGCCTTTTCCCTCATCGCCCCACTGCGTGCCGACAACGACAGTTACTGTTCCAGCCATGATGGCTACTCCTCTCGATTAAGAAAACGTGCACTGTATTGAAACGTGTTGCCAGGACAACCGCAAGGGATTGTCCCTACGCGAAAGCCGGTTGCCAGCGAGCCAGGACAACCGCAAGGGCTTGTCCCTACGCGAAAGCCGGTTGCGAGCCAGCCAGGACAACCGCAAGGGATTGTCCCTACGCGAAAGCCGGTTGCGAGCCAGCCAGGACAACCGCAAGGGCTTGTCCCTACGCGAAGGCCGGTTGCGATATTGCATAGTTGCCATGCAAGCCCGTCGCCTTTCAGGCGATTGGGTTCCTGACGTTGCTAGTGTAAATTTGCTGGCAAGCTGATAGGCTGAGATCCCAGCGTGGTGATCGCGACGAGATGTTCAGCATCGGCTGCGGGTAAAAGACGACGGCGCAACTCCACCATATGTGGACCAAAGCGTGTTTCCAATTCAGTGGAGAACTGCTCGTAGATAGCGGCGAGATAAGCCTCATTGCGAATGAGTTTCTCCACCACATGCACTAAGGTCCGATTTTGCGTCACCACACCCGTGGCAGGGGCATCCAGTGAGGCAACGAGTGCCTCCTCAAAGTCAATTGCCAGTGCGATGACGTGTCCTCCGATCACCTTCTCAGGACCTTCATGTTGATAGATAGTGGCAAAATCAGCTTTTGCCTCGCCAAAGAGATTGAGGATAACGGTACAGCCACGCTCTCGTGCGGCGCGTAAAGCCTCAGAGTACTGCACCAGATCTTCAGCCCACAGGCTTGCTGCTATACGATGGCGCGCCGTTGTGATCAGTTCAAGCAAACGGGTCTCAATACGACTTTGTTCCGCGAGTTCCCAGAAATGTCCTACTCTGTCGGGTTGCTCCAATGCTGTAAGTTGCCTTTCCAGGTCCTGGCAGCGTTGAGCTGTCTCTTCCTGAATGCGCTTGAGCAGGCGCTGCGGTGGTACAGGTGCGTAACGGACCGGATCGGCACTGACTGCTGTAACACGTTCTTTCGCCGCCAGAGTTTCTAGCGCCTGGTAGGTGTTGGCTCGTGGTAGACTCGTACCTTTACTGATCTCGTAACCGGTTGAGAGCGGATATTGGAGCAAGAAAACGTAGACCTGGGCCTCAGCTCCAGTAAAGCCAAGGTGTTTCATCTCTTCGATGGTTGCTGTGAACATATCTGCATCTCTTTTCCTGTATAGTAGTAGTAACTGCTACTACTATACAGGAAAACTCTGTCGCTTGTCAAGGGTGTTCGCAAAGGATGGAGACCCTCAAATGCGCAGACATATCGAGTGGATCGAAACTCTGTTATAATAAAAGTGAGATCTGTAGAAGATTGATGTCTCAAAACAAAAGAGCAATATATGTGTCGGAAGGAAGCCTGTGATGGCTGAAGATGATAATAGACAGGCGACCAGTACCGCACTCACGCGGGAAAGCCTGGTTCATGAATTGCGTCAGTTGGGAGTGAAACCTGGTATGACGCTGCTTGTTCACTCCTCTTTGCGCTCGCTGGGCTGGGTACGTGGTGGTCCTGATGCTGTGGTGCAGGCGTTGATGGACGTGGTGACAGAGACGGGAACCATTGTGATGCCGACGCAGACCGGTAACTACTCTGATCCTGCGCAATGGATTAATCCACCTGTGCCGCAGGTGAGTTGGCAGTCACTCTACGAAGCGATGCCCGCCTTTAATCCTTTGACGACCGCTTCATATTTGATGGGAAAAATTGTTGAAGCATTTCGTACCTGGCCCGGTGTGCTGCGCAGTAATCATCCGACCGTATCTTTTGCCGCGTGGGGACGGTATGCCGCTAGCATTACTGCCGAACATGCGCTAGATTATGGACTTGGTGAAGGCTCTCCGCTGGCGCGTATCTATGATCTGGCGGGCTGGGTGCTCATGCTGGGTGTTAGTTATGATCGCAACACCTCATTTCATCTTGCTGAATATCGTGTGCCTGGCGCGGTCCTGGTAAAAGAAGGTTCGCCTATCCTGGAGAATGGTCAGCGCATATGGAAATGGTACAAGGATATCGAGATCGACTCTGACGTCTTTCCTGAAATTGGTGCTGAGCTGGAACAGACCAATCGTGTGACTTTCGGTATGGTGGGAGCCGCTGAGTCTCGTTTGTTTCCTCAGCGCGCTGCTGTCGATTTTGCGGTGGAGTGGTACAGACGGAGACGCGATGCCTAATCGTGCTTGCCTCTGTGGTGCTAACGTCAAGAAAAAGAAGCTTTCTAGTTGCCAGAAAGTTTCTTTTTCTCGTACGAAAATCAAGGAATTATTTATAACAGGAGTATTTCTATGGATTGCTATACATATATATAAAGGAGATGTATAGCTGTCTCTGCATGAAAAAAGTGCCGGCAAGTCAGGGAAGTGGAAAAGAGACTTGCTGGCACTGTGCTGCAAAATATGTGACATTCGGCTTAATCGTCGTCAAAATCATCGTCCTCACGAAATGTGAAGGTGTGATGACCCGATGTGCAGTAGTATTGCAGATCACCATCGTCGTTTGTTTCTGGGAGTGCTTCCTCGATGTCAGTGAGTAGGATGCCCTCTTCGTCGTCATACGGACACGTCTGGTATTTGATTTGTTCTAATCGCATGTTCTTTCCTCTTTCACGGCAGTATTGCCTGATAAATACTCTTTGGGTGCCAATACAAAGAACTACTCGTATCTGTAAAAGCAAGGAGCTCCACATTGCTTCTGCTAGTGACTTTATAGAGTGTTCTGGCAGATCCTCAATTTTTATGGCCCATATGGACATGAAGTACTAGCTGGTTCTGTGCAGAGACAAAAAAGAGGGAGGGATATACTTTTAGGGGCTGTGGGTGATGGAGGAGTTGCAAGGGGCCATGCCGTGCGTTGTCGCAGGTGTTTATGGTGGGAGCGAGCTGGTGTCTGAACTGGACAGGTGGGATAGCAGAGCAAAAAGCTCACAGAGCCGAGTCATCCCAAAGAAGATGCTGAGATGGCTCAGTTCTGCTCTATCCCTGATGCTGTTGTATGAGAAGCGCGGCTTTAAGGCATGTCGACACCTCTGGCTGTTTCAGCTACCACGAAATCGACGACATCCTCTAAGCGTCCTGTGCGTTGGAAGACCTGGCGTTGCCGCGTGGCGCCTGTACCATGGTGCAGTATGCGATAAACCTGCGCTGAGATTTCGTCCCACTCGTTGTGCTTTTCAAGCGCGGGACGTACCATTGCCAGCAGGCTTTGAATCAATTCAGATGCCGGAACAGTAAATCCAGCATTGACGTCGAGCAATGTTTCGTCCAGTCCATAGCGTGCAGCGCGCCAATGAGCTACGCGTAATACTTCGGGTGACGCGTCCGACAAGGGGATCTGCTGTCTGGTCTGTTCATAACAGGTCTCAACCAGAGCGCGAATCAGCCCGGCCATCATCACAGTTTCGTCTACTGTCAGGCATACATCCATAACGCGGAACTCCAGGGTGGGATAGCGTTCTGGTAAACGAATGTCCCAATAGATATGGCGGGTATCTTCGATGCTGCCAGTCTCGATAAGCGTGCGTATCAGTCCTGCATATTCGCTGGTAGAGGCGAAATAGCGTGGTGGACCGGCTGTCGGCCAGCGCCACCATATCTCGCTGCGGAAACTCGCGTACCCGGTGTCAACTCCTGAGTTGAATGGTGAGTTCGCGCTGAGCGCAAGCAAAGGTGCGAGCCAGAGGCGTGCACGATTCATAATCTGAAGTGCCATCTCTCGATCATGGCAGCCAACATGAATGTGGCAACCAAAAATAAGTTGCTCGCGTGCAAGCTGTTGATATTTCTGTGTCATAGCGAGATAGCGTTCGGTGGGAGTGGTCTGCTGCTCGTTCTGGTGAGCAAATGGATGCGTGCCAGCCGCTGCTATCTGTAGCTGTGCTTGCGCGGCAGCGTGAATGACGCTGCGGCGAGCTCGTAGTAATGCTTCGCGGACCTCCGCCAGGCTATGACAGATGGGTGTGGATATTTCTATTTGCGAACGGTTCAATTCTGGATGGACCATTGTGTCCATGCTAGCCGGTATGTGCGTAAGCACACGTTCTCCGGCTGCACACAAGGTACGTGTGTGTGGATCGATGATTTGGTATTCCTCTTCGACCCCGATAGTCCAGGCTTCTGAGTAAGATAACAAGCGTCTTCCTCCTAATATAGTCCACTTGTTGATGTCTGTGCATTGCTCACAATGGACACCATTTTTTCGTTATCGCCGGTACTTGCTAGCTGAGAGCATTGAAGCAAAGAGAGAAACGTTGTCTGTGACGAGACGCTATTGTCACATCCAGCATACCTGCAAACAGGGCGATTGATTGTCCCCATGCTCGCCGTCTCAACGCTATTGGCACCAGGGTAGCAATGGAGATCTGCGTGCGCTATGCCATGAGATACGTGTCTACATATCCAACGCTGGATCTCTTACGGAACATAAATAATGATATCATCTTTGGTGGGTATAACCGCTGTATCTTTTACAAGTTTGCTTGTTCTGACAAACCAATACGGGTTTTTTCGCGCGTGTTTTCTGGATACATATAGATCATTTTTTGGATGATTTCCCGTAAAGTGCAGGCCGTGTTTGTATAGTGGATAATCAAATTGTTTTTGCCTGTATCTTTGCTGAGAGAAATGCTCGCGTTCTGCCTGAGAAGGGCCAGGAAAGCATCTTGACTTCTCATTATCAGCGCCCTATAATGTCAACACTGACTGCAAGAATGAGAGGGCACATGGCTAACGGGGCGCTACGAGCAGAAATAATCCTGCAAGAACTCCTGCATCATGGACGGATCGATGCTGAGCAATTAAGCCAGCAACTCCAGGTGAATGCTTCAACGATTCGGCGTGACCTGGAACGCTTAGAAAAACAGCATCTTTTACGGCGCGTCCATGGAGGCGCTGTCGCTGTTGACGTGCTGGCGTATAGCGCGTATGCGTATGATCTGACGTTTCAGAAAAACATGAGCCTGGAGGTAGAAGAGAAGACGAATATTGCTCAAGTTGCTTTGCGTTTGATCCAACCCGGCGATTCTATTGCGCTCTCTCCTGGTACAACGACAACACATCTTGCTCGTGCTATCCGTCATGCGCAGTTGCAGCCTTTGACTGTCGTCACGAATGCCATTAATATTGCCATGGAATTAAGTGGGGTCCAGGGCATTACACTGACGCTGACCGGTGGCCTGCTGCTCCCCGATTTCTTTGCCCTGGTAGGACCGCTTGCCGAACAGAGCCTGAGCCAGATGTATGTCGCCAAGGCTTTCGTAGGAGTGACCGGGCTTAGCCCACAACATGGCTTGACGGGACCCAATCAACTTGAAATGCTGACCCATCGTATCACATTGCAGCGTGCTCAGCAAACGATTGTGCTCGCGGATTCTTCAAAGCTAGATCGCGTTGCGCTCCATTTCATTGCTCCTATTACCTCTGTCGGTACGCTGGTGACTGATAGTGGCGCTCCTGCTCCTATCCTTGCTGCGCTAGAAGCGTTGGGTATTCAGGTATATCTGGCTTAACCATTGGTCCGCTAGTGAAGTGGAATTGCTTTTCCCTTTCTGAGACAACACTGTATCATTCTTCCTTGGACGAAAAAGCCTGCTAGTAGCACATCACAATAATCTCACGGTTGATTGGTCACGCCTGGCAACTCATCCTTCTTGTCCGGCAAAGGCGGCGGCTTGATGACGTATATCACTGATACGGATTATACGGGGGGATCAGTATGGTTCACGGACAACGTGGTGAATACCAGTGGCGTGAGTGACCCGGCACCTGAGAGCGTGTACCAGACCAGTCGTTACGGTTACGACTTTACCTACCTCATTCCTAAGCTGAGACCTGAGGAGGTTTACATGGTGCGTCTGCATTTCGCCGCGATGAGCTGGACGCAAAAGGGGCAAAACGTTTTCGACGTCACGATCAATGGTGACACGGCGCTGAGTTCTTTTGACATTAATGCTGCTGCTAAAGGGACGGACATCGCGGTGGTGGAATCATTCCCTGAAACAGCGCGTAGTGATGGCACGATCCTCATGGAGTTTGATGCGGACACAGGCTACGTGATGGTCAGTGGTATCCAGGTATTGGCTGACTAAGCAGGTGGGTGGGAAGAGCAATCGCGCGGAGATGTTTCCTTCTTCCCCATACGGTGCTCTGGCCGTATGGGTGAGCCTCTAACTTAGAGAGAAACTACGACGGTATCTCCATGTCATTAACCTTGTTAGTGATGAGCACAGCTTTTTCACGGGGATTTCATAGAAGTTTTGTATACTCAAGCAAAGAGCACGAGGTTTACAGGCATCGTCTCGATCAAACCAATATCTCTCTATCGTATCTCTCTCATGTTTTAAGGCCAGGAGCGCTTATGAAGTCTACATATAATTCGCGACCGTCTTCTTTACAGGACAGGCATGCACCGTCTAGCACACATACGGCAGAGACACCTCCTGTCCAGCAGACGCTACAATTTCGTGCCTGGGTGCTATTGCCGTTGCGTCTTTTTCTCTCCATCACTTTTATCTACGCGGGTATCCAGAAATTTACCGATCCGCAGTTTTTTCATAAATCGACGCCTGGTTATATCGGAAATCAAATCATCGCATTTGCCCATGGCTCGCCGTTGCATGCTCTGCTCATGCAGGTTGCCCTGCCCCACGCGCAACTATTTGGTTTGCTGATTGCTTGTGGTGAGATCGCCATAGGTCTGGGTGCGCTGTGTGGTTGCCTTTTTCGTCCGGCAGCCTTTTTCGGTATGCTGCTCAGTGGACTTTTTTTCCTCTCAGCTAGCTGGCATGTCTATCCCTACTTTTATGGGTCTGACATTGTTTTTTTCTTCTGCTGGCTTACACTACTGCTGAATGGTCCTCTTAACACAGGATTACCCTCGATTGATGCCTGGTTGATGGGCAGGCTTTTCCCACAAGCTCCAACACGATCACAAGATCTACCCTCTTATGCGCTTTATGTCTTGCTGGTAGGAGGACACGAGGGACCATCTTCCACTGTGCAGGCACCAGCTATGCAGCAGAACACGTCTCCGTCACGGCAAAGAAGTCAATATGCTGCCCTGCGAGCACAAGAAGAGATGCGACGGAGTTTCCTTAAGGGAGCATTTGCTGGTGGAGTGAGTGTGCTCATTGTGGGCTTCGTAGGTTATGCTCTCCACCTTTTTGGCAGTAGTGCGGGGGCAAGTTCTTCTGCTGGAGAGGATCTCCCCTCATCTGCTGCCAGTACAGCGCCTGCCGCGCCTGGTGCTGCGCAAGCGAGCACGGCAACAGGTAGCTCTCAGACGATAGCTAAAGTGAGCGCAGTGCCAACGAATACCGCAGTCACATTCACTATTCCCTCGACAGGCGATCCAGGGGTATTGATACATCTTGCCAGTGGAAATTTTGTGGCCTATGATGCAACCTGTACGCACGCGGGCTGTCCGGTAAGCTACGATCCGGGTAGCAAACTTTTAATCTGTCCCTGCCACGGAGCCGAGTATGATCCAGCGCAGGCTGCTACAGTGCTATCAGGTCCAACCGATACGCCACTGACTTCAGTCACGATCCACGTAGATAGCGCAACAGGGGCGATCACGCTTTAGTTGTGCGCAGGACGTGCCATTACAAAGACACGCCCTGCTCGCTATGATACCTATGCGTCTGACTTCGTATTGGTCTCATCTTGTGGCTTGAAATTGAGTGCCACAGAGTTGATGCAATAGCGCATACCAGTTGTTTCGCGTGGACCATCGTCAAAGAGGTGGCCCAGGTGAGCGCCGCAATTTTTACACAGCACTTCGGTGCGCCGCATAAAGTGCGAGTTATCCTCGTGCAATTCTACATGCTCACGATTGAGCGGGTCGTCGAAACTGGGCCATCCCGATCCCGATTCAAATTTGGCATCTGAGGAAAACAGTGGCTGACCGCACGCGACACATTCATAGGTACCTGCCGCATGATTTTTATACAGTGCGCCACTAAAAGCTCGCTCGGTGCCTTTGAGGCGACAGACGCGATACTGATCAGGCGTAAGGTGTTCTTTCCAGTACGTTTCGGGTTGGTTTCTTAAATCTGCCATAACTTCGATCCTTTGCTGCTATGGATAATGCATTACGTTATCTCCACAGAAGATAACACGACGAACCCGTAGAATGTTTCCTTGTTCGTGTCAGTGTACAAGTTTATGCAGAAGGTTCTGTGCCATAATGGCTCATGCTTAAAACACAGCGGGTTCTTGATACTCGCCAAAGGTGACGCGGAAGATATCCATGATCTCGCCAAGCGTTGCATAGGCTTTGGCGGCCTCAATCAGGGCGGGCATCGTATTCTCCGTTCCTTCAGCGCAGCGGCGCAGGTGCTCTAATGCGTGCTGTACCGCGTGCGCGTCCCGTTCTCGCCGCACGCGCTGCAAGCGTTCCACCTGTGCACGCTCTCCGACCTGATCAATATAGAGCGTAGGGACAGATATCTCTTCATTCATGAGGTAGTCGTTGACGCCGACGATAATGCGTTGCTGTTGATCGATCTCTTGCTGATAACGGTAGGCTGATTCGGCAATTTCGCGCTGAAAGAAACCATTTTTGATACACGGCAAGACGCCTCCTAATGCCTCGATGCGCGTGATGTAGTCCAGAGCTGTCTGCTCGGTCTGGTCGGTCAGGGCTTCGAGAAAGTAGGAGCCACCCAGTGGGTCAACTGTATTGGTGATACCACTTTCATGCGCGATGATTTGTTGCGTGCGCAACGCGATGAGCGCGGCTTTTTCTGTCGGGAGCGCCAGCGCCTCATCCAGTGAGTTGGTGTGTAGCGAATTAGCGCCGCCGAGGACTGCGGCCAGGGCCTGGAGCGCGGTGCGCGTAATATTATTTTCGGGCTGCTGAGCCGTCAATGAAACTCCAGCGGTCTGAGCATGGCAGCGCAGCATCCAGGAGCGCGGATCTTTGGCCCCATAACGCTCACGGAGCAGGCGCGCCCAGAGACGCCGTGCGGCGCGAAACTTAGCGATCTCTTCAAAGAAGTCGTTATGCACGTCAAAGAAGAAGGACAGGCGTGGAGCAAACTCGTCAATGTGCAAACCACGTGCCAGTGCGGCCTCGACATAGGTCAGGCCGTTGGCGAGTGTGAAGGCTAGTTCCTGCACAGCGGTTGCTCCGGCCTCGCGAATATGATAGCCACTGATACTGATGGTGTTCCAGCGCGGCATAAAGCGTGTGCCGAACTCAATGGTGTCGATGACTAGGCGCAGCGAGGGTTCGGGTGGAAACAGGAACTCTTTTTGCGCGCTATATTCTTTGAGGATATCGTTTTGTAGCGTGCCGCCCAGGCTTGCCATTGTATAGCCACGCTTTTCGGCGTTGGCGATGTACATGGCCCAGATAGCCGCCGCCGGACTATTGATGGTCATCGACGTGGTAATCTTGTCCAATGGTAAGTCGGCGAACAGGATCTCCATGTCGGCCAGCGAAGAGACGGCGACCCCGCACTTGCCAAATTCACCCACGGCCATGGGATGGTCGGTATCGTACCCGTAGAGCGTCGCCATGTCGAAGGCTGTGGAGAGACCTGTCTGGCCCTGCTTGAGCAGATATTTGAAGCGTGCATTCGTCTGTTCTGCTGTACCAAAGCCTGCGAACATGCGCATGGTCCATGGTCTGGCTCGATACATCGTTGGTTGCACGCCACGGACATAGGGGTACTCGCCGGGAAAGCCAATATCGCGTTGATAATTGAGGTCTGCGTTGTCCAGGGGAGTGTACAGGCGTTGAATCGGCACGCTGGAGGTCGTTCTCAGATGATCGCGCTCGGGGAAGCGCTGTGTAGTGCGAGGTACGGTTATCTCTTCCCACTGTTGTTGCTTCCCTTTGAGCTGTTCCAGCACGGTGGCATCAAAGAGCGTCTCTTGCGTCAACTGAGCGTCCTGCTGCATCCCATTCAGCTTATTTGCTGGTTGTTCAAGCATAAATAACGTCCTCTCAGACTATAAACCTCAGATCTTGCCAACACGTCTCGACACAAGGTGGAATGTTCATCCTTTGATATGCAAAGTGTAGCTTGAGCCAGTGCAGGTGTCAACCTCTATTTCTGAACCTGATTGAGCTGCAGAAGGACAGAAGAAATATTCTTCGCAGAATTGGTTTAGTTCTTCATTCTACCGCATGTTGTAGCCGTGATCTTGCGTAAGAGCCATGTTATAGTTCTGTCGAAAAGACAGGAATGAAGACAAATCACACAGGGGTGATGGCCTCGGGGACATAGCGAAACGGTGCCGCCTCCTGATACGTGTTGCCTCCATGGAAGAACTCTTTAAGCTCTGGACGGGCTATCTCGCATCAGGAGTCGAAGCCGTTGCCGGGCTAATCATTGCCATCGCCGCTTTCCAGGCCACCATACGTGCACTCATGCTTTTCGTTCACAGTGGTGGAGGACCTGAGACACAGGGACCCAGCATCGAAGATATCCGCCTATGCCTGGGACGTTGGCTCGCTCTCGCCATCGAGTTCGAGTTGGGAGCCGATATATTGCGTACCGCTATCTCTCCTACCTGGTCCGAAATTGGACAGCTTGCCGCTATCGTAGCGATACGAACCTTGCTGAACTACTTCTTGCAGCAGGAGATCGACCGGGCAGCGCGCAGACAGCCGGAGCGCGCGCTCCAGCCAACAACGCCTCCGCAGGACAAACAGGTAGAAACACAAAGGATCACCCATGCCCTCTAGTAACGTCCTGGATTATGTCTTTTGGGCCAGTAGCATTGAGTTTGTTGGAGCACTGCTCATTGTCTGCTACTTGCTCGCTGCCTGCCTTGCGTTGCTACGCGGGCAAGGCGTCATGCGAACGCGTCTTCTCGTCGCCGATGGGGCCATCAGCGGTTTAAGCTTCAAACTGGCCGGGACGCTGTTAAAAACCATTGAACTGCATACCTGGCAGCAAATCCTCATGTTTGTGGTCATCTTTGTCCTGCGCGTCGTCCTCAAACGACTGTTCGTCTGGGAACGAGGACGCCTGCAACGAAGAGGGGCTGTGTCGGATTGTCAGCCTTTGGGCTAAGTCTGAACAGTTTCGAGCTGCGAGCGTTGTTGCATTACCAGCTTCGATATAGTAATATTTGGCAAATCAAGGGATTCGGTAACTCTTCTGTGCTTGTGCCTGTTAGTTCCTGATCCTTCAATTGCATAACTCTCCCAAAGAAGGAATTTCATGTCAGACGATTACAATGTGCTTATTGTTGGTGGTGGACCGGCTGGCCTGGCTGCGGCTGAGTCTGCGGCCCGAGCGGGTGTGCGCACCCTGGTTTTAGAGCGCCAGAATGAGATCGGATATCCTATTCACACGAGCGGTGGAAGCTGGGTCAAGGACATGCAGGCGCTGAATATACCTGAGCACCTCTATCATCCCATCAAGAAGGTTATTTTTCTTTCTCCGCGCCGCGAGGTTCCTTTGCACTATGATCCGGCTGCTGCGTGTGTGATAGATGTTCGTGGTGTCTACCAGCACCTGGCCACGCGAGCCGTCGCGGCTGGCGCGACTATTCGCGTCAGGCACACAGTCGAGCAGACGCTGCTAGAGCATGGTCGTGTGCTCGGTGTCAGCGCGAAAAACCATGTAAGCGAGCGTATGAATGTGCATGCCGATGTGACCATTGATGCCAGCGGCTTCTCGCGGCATATCGCGGTACGGACAGAGATGGGTAAGGCGTTCCACCGTTATGGCTATGGCGCAGAATACGATCTGTATGCGCCCAATTATCCACAGGACGAGTTGTTTCTGATCATGGGTAGCGCTTTTGCGCCACACGGCTATGCCTGGGTTTTTCCGCGCGGCAATGGACGTGTACGCCTGGGTGTTGGCGTGATCCATCCTGATTGCGACGATGATGCTCGTATCTACCTGGACCGTATCATGCATGAGATACCGCAGCTTACGGCTAAGTTCAAAGATGCCAGTCCTCTTGAATACCATACGGGTCTTTTTCCTTCCGAAGGGCCGGTAGAGCGCTTCTCACGTGATGGACTTCTGCTGGCTGGTGATGCCGGTGGACATGGTTCAACGCTGGTTGGCGAAGGCATTCGGTTCGCCATTTACTCGGGACATATGGCAGGTGAAGTTGCTGCCGAGGCCGTTAAGGCGAAAAATACCTCTGCCGCATTCCTCGAACGTTTTGACAAGCGCTGGCGGGCGCGTTTCGGGCGCGATATGGATATCTCTTACAGCATCAACAAGCATATCGCTCCTTATACTGATCAGCAGTGGGATAACGCGTTGGATCTCATGAAGCGTCTCACTCCAGCACAAATGGCTCAGGCACTGCGTGGAGATTTCAGCGCCAATCTCATTGTTGGCATCATTGCGCGGAATCCGGCTATTCTTGCTACGGGAGGCAAGCGCTTCCTCGATCTCTTGTTGGAGCGTATCAATAGACCTGTCGCTCTGCCTGCTGAGGGATGACCAGGGAAAGTTTTGTCTCTATGCATCTGCTTTTGTCGTTGTATCTATAGGATGGTAAATATCTACGATTGTTGGCTTTAGAAAGTGTCCAATGCGAAAATGGCATCGAAGAAACGCGTCTTTAGTATGCTTATCTGTGTGCTCGTGCTGTTGGGAGCAGTACTCTTTAGTATAGAGGTCTACCCGCAGGTTTTTAACGGAATAGGATCGGCATCTGCTCACTCCTCTTCTCACCTGATTACACCGATAAGTGAAGCTTCGAAGACTGCTGCTTACTATGGTTTTCAGATCTATACCTTTACCAATGCGCAGCATCAATCCATCAGGTACTACCTCTACGTGCCCGCGTCCTACAACCCGGCGCAGAAATATCCATTAGTGCTCTTTCTGCATGGTGGCGGTGAGAGAATTAAGTCCAGTTACACAGAAGCGCAAACTGAAGCGAGACTGTTCCAAAACGCCTTTGTACAGATCTGGGGAGAAAACTCTACGGTGGCCGCTAACCCGGATGTTCAACAACATTGGCCCAGTTTTGTGGTTATTCCGCAGATGTTGCAATCTCAGCAATGGGTCAATGTCGATGTGAGCAAGGGTTCCTACAAGCAGACGGCTCAGCCGAGTGTGCCGTTGCTCCTGGCCAAAGAAATTGTGGATTCTCTGCAAACCAAATATAGCGGCATAGATGCCAATCGTCTGTACATTACAGGCTACTCGAATGGTGGTTTGGGGACATGGGATGCTATCGAGCGCTGGCCCAACTACTTTGCGGCGGCTGCACCCATTTCAGGTGCGGGCGATCCCTCCAAAGCTGCCGTGTTGGCGCATATGCCCATCTGGGCTTTTCATGGTTCTGCTGATACCACCATCCCAGTCACAGGCTCGCGGCAGATGATCGCCGCTATCCGTGCAGCCGGGGGAGATCCGCGTTATACGGAGTTTCCAGGTAAAGGGCATGGCGTCTTCATCTGGGGTCCCGTCTATGGCGCAACCGGTAATGCGTCCGAGAATGTCCCAGGCTTCTTCTCCTGGCTCTTTTCCCAGCGAAAATGATGGACAATCCAAAAAAAGTAAGGGAGCGTTCTGGTGAGCGCTCCTTTTTTGTGGTTGGTCAGGGATGAATAATGGGGATACACTGCGAATGCATGAGGAATAGATTGTGGTTGGGGTTTGTTGCAATAGAGAGACAGATAGTGCTCAGCTACTTCAGCAAGATCAAGGAGCGATTGATGGCAGAATTTACGGTAGAGACACCGCAAACAGAGCAGAAGATTACCATGTATGCGACCACCTGGTGTGGCGACTGTCGTTCTGCCAAGCGCTGGTTCGACACGCATGGTATCCCCTATGAGTATATCAATATTGAAGAGGACGAGCGTGCAGCCGAGTATGTCAGACAAGTAAACGGGGGTTCGCGCTCTGTCCCCACCATCGTTTTTCCTGATGGCTCTATACTGGTTGAGCCAAATGCTCGTGATCTGGCTGCCAAATTCCCGACTTGATATATCTCAATACTATGGTTATCTACAAAAAGTGCTTCTGTTAGTGTACAGAAGCACTTTTTGCTCCAAACATCTGTTGAGATGTAACTGCAACTTCACCCATAATCTGGTTCTTTCTCTGTTGTTTTGAACATTGAATTCCACCAGAATGTATGCTAGAATGTTCGTGTTAGAACATTTAAATGCTTCTACAAGCGTAGCTGATCAGTTTCAGAGAAGAAACTGCGAAGAACTTTGTGCTTATCATCGTAAACAGGTGGAAATGTAGCCGACACGTTTTACGAGACGATCCTCAGGGATCAATGAAAGGTTGTATAACGATGCGCGCGGTTGTCATCAATAAACCTGGAGATATCAAAGTAGATACTGTCCCTGATCCAATGGCCCGACCGCACGAATTGATCATCCGGGTCGGAGCCTGTGGTATTTGTGGTACTGATATCCATATCGCAGCCGGAGAGTTTCCTCCTACACCGTATCCCATTATACCTGGTCACGAGTTTGCTGGCGAAATCGTGGCTATCGGTAGTGATGTTCCTCAAGGTATTGGTACGAGTGGTACCAGGTTAACCGTCGGTACCAGAGTGGCGATTGATCCTTCATTGTTCTGCGGCCATTGCGTATTTTGTCGTACAGGACATGGGAACCTCTGCCTCAATTGGGGGGCGCTTGGTGATACAGTGAATGGTGCATTTGCTGAATACGTTGCAGTCCCTGCGGCCAATGCCTATGTCATCCCTGAGCATATGTCAATGCGCGAAGCAGCGCTCATTGAGCCAATCTCCTGTGCTGTGCATGGCATACACCGCCTCGCTCCCAGACTTGGAGATACGTTATTAATTGTTGGGGCAGGCACGATGGGGCTGATATTGTTGCAACTTGCACTGCACGCTGGGATTGCGCGGGTCGCTGTAACCGATATCAATGCGCAACGTCTGGCTCGCGCTGCGCAACTGGGCGCTTATCGTACTCATCATGATCTCCAGGCACTGTTGGCCGAAGAGCCGTTGGGCTTCGATTGTGTGCTGGATGCTACGGGGGTTGCTGCGGCAATTGAGGGAGCTTTCAGCGCGGTAAAGCGTGGAGGGAAGTTGATGATCTTTGGTGTTGCCCCTCAAGAGGCGCGTGTTTCACTCTCACCATTCCGCATCTACAACGACGAGATCACTGTGCTTGGCTCGATGGCTGTCTTGCATTCTTTTGGTGCTGCTTTAGAATTATTGGGGAGCGGAGCTATTCAGACAGAAGCTTTACTCACACAAGCGCTACCTCTCAAGGATTTTCCACAAGCGCTCCAGGCGGTGAGACACGGTGAGGGCGTTAAGACACAGATATTACCGCAGGAGTAGTACCAGCTCTGTCATTGTGCTGTTGCTCTGCTCGCGCTTACCAATAGTATTGCCTTGCGCATGCTCTCTACCAGTTTTGTAGAGAGCATGCTGGTGAGAGGATACTCCAGACGAGATACAAGCAAAGGTTGGAAAGAGAGGGATCACATGGCAACCATGAAAGGTGTTGTTTTACCAGGAGATCGGCGACTGGAAATGCGGGAGTTCCCTGTTCCAGAGCCAGGTCATGGGCAGGTGCTTGTGCGTGTGAAGGCATCCTCGCTGTGTGGCAGTGACCTGCGCGCTATCTATCGACCTCATGATCAAGGCACAGGACCGGAAGCCTATCGTGGCGTGATTGCTGGTCACGAGCCATGTGGTGTGATTGAACGGATTGGCCCTGGTGTCCACCGCTTTAAAGAAGGTGATCGCGTCATTATCTACCATATTGCGGGCTGTGGTTTATGTCATGACTGTCATGGCGGCTGGATGATCAGTTGCTCCAGTCCCGAACGAGCGGCCTATGGTTGGCAGAGAGATGGTGGGCACGCTGAATTCCTGCTGGCTGAAGAGCGTACGCTGCTGGCACTCCCTGACGAACTCACCTATCAGGATGGTGCGATGGTTGCTTGTGGCGGAGGTACGGCCTACGCGGCCTGTCTGCGCGCGGGCGTATCCGGGCGGGATAAGGTGCTGATCACTGGTCTGGGTCCTGTTGGCATCGGTGCGGCACTTTTGTGCAGAGCAATGGGTGCCCATGTCGTAGGCGTAGAGGCAATACCTGAACGCGTACAACTGGCGCGCAGCCTTGGTATCACTGAGGTCGTCAATCCGGCAGATCGCCATGCTGCTGACGAACTCGGGGAGAAGACGCAGGGACATGGTTTTGAAGTTGCCATTGACTGTTCGGGCAACGCTAATGCGCGCTATATGTGTCTTGACTTGGCGCGTGAATGGGGACGCATTGTTTTTGTCGGTGAGGGCGGCGCGGTTGCCTTCGAACCCAGTCCGCTGCTGATTCATAAGCAGCTCTCCTTATTTGGTTCCTGGGTCTGTAGCTTGCCACAAATGGAGGATCTGACCGAACTTCTCGTGCGCTGGAATTTGCACCTGGATACGATGATCACAGACCGCTTTGCGCTGGATCAGGCCGGGCAGGCGTATGCGTTATTCGATAGCGGTAAAACGGGGAAGGTTGTCATCACAGCGGAATAATGTTTTCTTTTTCGCTCTTTGCCTTATGGTCTATGAATTGCTGCTTGCTCTCAGTGAACTGTCCCTTTATTCCTCTCATATGAATGAACTCTTTCCATATAGAATTGTACTAGCAAACTTACGGCAGACTTGAGGATGCGGATGTAAGAGTGGTTTTTACTTATCAAAAGCAAAGAAAACTCTTTGTCCGCAATTATTATCAGGAGCACGAATTTATCCCGGCTTGCCTATGTGGTGGATGGGTAATGGCAAGAGAAAAGGAATATGTGGGCAGAGTAAAAAGTAGAAACACAGTAAAGATAACAGAGCGAAATGTATGAGGCAGTACTACAGTGAGTGATACCGATAGGGGACAAAGAAGCTCCGGTGATAGACATCAGCAAGATGCTGGGCCAGGTGGAGTTGAACATACGCGAGAGGCAGAAGGGGGAAGTTCAGCTCAACCGCGTTTAAGCGATGTGATAGCATCTCGCGAAGCTTATCGGCCTCGGTCAGAGAGTCCCACTGAAGCATCAAAATGGATACAGTCTTGGAGAAAGTTCTGGAGTACAGATAAGGCGGAGAAGGGGAGATTGTATCGAGATGTACTGGAGGGAGACCCTGTCAAAAAACTGAGCAAACAAGAGCGTTTTCAGACGATACGCAAGCAAGCCGTGCTCGCTAATAACTACATAGCAAGTCATTACGAAAACCATTTAGGCGAAAAAATAGATGGTAAGACTCCTAATGAGCTTGATGAGAAAAAATGGGAATTACTAGATAGAATTAGGGCTAGTGAGCAAAGTGCCTGGAAAGATAATAGTGGGAAAGAGCAGAAATATAGAGCAGAGTTGGATGCTCGTAACGCTGCACGCGAGCTGCAAGAAATGGCAGAGCAGCTGAGGAGATATCACGAAGAATGTCCTGCTGTTGAAAAGGTTAAAGAAGGATACAGGCGTGCAGAAGCGCTTCCGCCTGTTGACCGTGAGGAAAGAACAACCACATTTAAGGAACTCTATGATGATCCTCCTTCTGTTATTGTTGATGGTGATGAGGTTGAAATCCAGATAAAGGTGAAAGAAGATAAATTGAAAGAAGGTGAATCAAACAAGGTATGTTACCGTAATCAGGTATATCCAAATGAAGGAAGAATAGTTAACGATAGTAATGATAGAGAAGAGGATAAAAGTAGGCGTCTAAGGAAGGAGGAAATCGATAACTTTCATCATGATGACATTATGTGGCAAAACTGGCGTATAGCACTAGAAAGGAAAGGGCTTGATATAAATACATATAAACCAGTTATAATAGAACAATTAGCCGTTTCTGAGAAAGATACAGTAAGTAGATTAAGGGGGGGTTTTGGAACTGGAGATGATGAAAAAGATCGTAACGCAAATTTAGACAAAGCATTTATTGAAGGAACTAAAGGATATTATGAAGTTCTAGCCACTAGAGGAGGGAGAAATAAGATCTTCTTTTTAACGCGTTATTTTCCAGATCTGGAAATTAGTCGTATTGATGTGCAATGGCGCAATGTATCTGGTAGCATTGATTCTATTACGTATCATCTGGCCGAAAAGTCGCGACAGGCTCCTACTATCTCTAAGGGAGAACAATGGAAATTGCCTGAAAAGCCTCGTCGCATGTTAATTGAATAGTGGTCATGAAGTGATGAAACTAAAAGGCCCTACCTTTTTATTTTATGGTCAGGATTTTCTCCGGCCAGGTAGGGCACTTCCTTTCAGCTCTGGGTAGAGCACTAAGACAAGCTACATTTTTCCCAACACTACCTCGATAGTGTAGCCTTCCAGCTTCTTCTGCTCGGTTGGTGAGATGCGCTCACGATACAACTCGTTGAACGAGGGTGTATCCTCCTGGTTGATCGAGATGAGCAGGTTGGCGGCCAGCGTTTCCGCCATGATCTCGTTGCCGTACGTCTGTAAGATCTGCGCCAGCTCAACATCGGTGTACAGCGCCAGGCCGATATGGTCCTCGATATTCAAGCCCGCTTTTTTTCGCATATCCTGCACAAAATGCGTCAGATCGCGCACGAGTCCTTCCTCGCGCAACGCAGGCGTGATGGTTGTTTCCAGCGCCACAATGTAGCCGCGCTCCTCGGCGGTGACGAAGCCGGGACGTGCCGTAGAGATTACCTCGATCTCTGCACTGGTCAGGACCACTTCCTGCTCGCCAAGCGCGATAGTCAGCGTACCCGTCTCATTGAGTCGAGTCGCCGCTTCCTGCGTCTCCTGGGGCGTCAGCGTCTTGAAGAGCGCCAGGATTTTCTGGACCAGCGGACCATACTTCGGACCCAGGATTTTCACCTGTGGTCGCAGCGTGTATGCCAGCATCGTGCTATCGCTGCTGATCAACTTGAGCTGTTTGATATTCAATTCTTCGAGGACCTGGCCGCTCAGGCGTTGCAGTGCTTGCTCCTCATCGCTACTGGGAACGCGCACGTACAGCGTATTGAGTGGTTGGCGCACCCTGATCTGGGCCTTCTCGCGGGCCGCGCGCCCCAGACCGACGATACGCATCACCAGGTGTGTTTCGTTGGTCAGTTTTTCATCGATCAGCTCTTCCTGCACCTGTGGCCAAGCATTGAGATGGACACTAAAGGGCGCGTCTGGATTGATGCTGCGTACCAGATTCTGGTAGAGTTCTTCCGTGACAAAGGGTGTGAACGGCGCGAGGAGCGTGACCAACGTTGTCAGGCACTCGTACAATGTCAGGTAGGCTGCTCGTTTGTCATCGTCCAACTCAGACTTCCAGATGCGTTCACGACTGCGCCGCAGGTACCAGTTGGAGAGATCGTCCAGGAACTCTTGCATGACCTCGGCTGGCTTCACGGTATCGTATTGTTCCAATCCACTGGCCACAGCGCGGATCGTCAGTTGCAGCTCTGACAGTATCCAGCGATCCAGCTCGCTACGCTGTGCTACTGGCACCTGGTGCGCGGTGGGATCAAACTGATCGATATTCGCGTAGGTCACAAAGAACCAGTAGATATTCCAGATTTTATCCAATGTGCGACGTATCAGCATCCACTTCTCGCTCAGGCGCACCGGCAAGCCGGTGTCGACTGATTTCTGCATCTCATCCGGGGTAGGGATGCGCGGGAAGTTCAGATTCTGTTCCGGCGTATGGTTCGCATAGAGCCAGCGCATGGTATCCGAGCCAACACGTTCAGCGGCATCGTCGAAAATGACCATATTGCCCTTCGACTTATGCATCGGTGTGCCGTCCTCAGACATCAGCGTCGCGTAGCCAAAGAGCGTCTGAAAGGGCGCTTTGTTTTCCAGTACGGTACTCATGACCAGCATGGAGTAGAACCAGTTCCTGAATTGGCCTGGAAACGACTCCGTGACAAAGTCTGCCGGGAACCATTGCTCCCAGTAGGCATGGTCAGTGCGGTAGTGTAGCGTCGAGTAAGGCACGATACCCGCGTCAAGCCAGGGATTGCCAACATCCAGGATACGCGAGACCTCTGTCCCGCACTGCTTACACTGGATCTTGACAGCATCGACCCATGGACGATGTGGTGTGTGGCCCTCAAACTCTTCCCAGCCGCTGACGGCGCGCTCCTGTAGTTCTTCTTTGCTGCCGATGATCTCGAATGTGCCGCACTGTGGGCAATCGTAGATGGGCAGAGCCAGGCCCCAGTAGCGCTTTTTGGAGATCATCCAATCGTCCATGTTTTGCAGCCAGTCCATCTCGCGGTCGAAGCCGAACGCAGGTATCCACGTGATCTGCTTCACCACATCCATGATTTCGTAGCGCAGCGTCTGCATCGAGATGAACCACTCGTTGACTAGGCGGAAGATCAATTCTGTTTTACAGCGCCAGCAGGTCGGATAGCGGTGTCGATAGTTTTGTGGGCGATAGAGCAGACCTTTTTGTGTCAAATGCTCGGCTATCTGTTGTCCGACCGCCGATGTGCTTTGACCGGTCAGCCAGTCGAAGCCATCGCTGTAGACGCCAAACTCATCGACCGGCGCGATGACTGCCAGGCCAAACTCCTTGCCCAGGCCGAAGTCCTCGCGACCGCAGCCGGGAGCTATGTGCACGATGCCCGTGCCTTCGCTGGCGCTGACATCCCTCCACGGAACTACGCTATGGGCGACACCCTGTTCAGCGGGGAGTTCATCGAAGGGGCCGCGATAGCCCCAGCCGACCATGTCGCTGCCTTTGAGCCGTTCCGCGACGCGGTAATCGCCTTTATCACGTCCCTTGAGCTGCTTCAAGACCGGGAGCAACTGCTCAGCAAGATAGTAGAACTCGCCGTCCTGCTCAACTTTGACATACTCCAGGTCGGGATTGACCGCTGCGGCGACGTTTGCCGCCAGCGTCCAGGGCGTTGTTGTCCAGACGAGCAGGTATTCTCCAGGGCGATCCGTCAAGGGGAAGCGCACATAAAGGCTCAGGTGCGTCAGGTCTTTGTAGCCTTCGGCCTCCATCTCCATATTTGAGATGCCGGTCGCGCAGCGCGGACACCAGGGCATCACGTCGCGGCCTTTGTAGATCAAGCCGCGTTCTTTGCACACTTTCAGGAACGACCAGATGGTATAGTTATTTTCATCTGAGAGCGTATAGTAATCGTTGCCCCAGTCCATCCAGTAGCCCAGGCGGATAGATTGCTCGGTTTGTACTCTGGCATACGTAAAGACGCGTTCTTTGCAGCGCTCAACGAACGCAGCGATGCCATAGGTTTCGATATCGCGCTTCGTCTGAAAGCCAAGATCCTGCTCAACGTTGACCTCGACCCAGAGTCCCTGACAGTCGAAGCCATTCTGGTAGCGTTGTCGGTAGCCCTGCATGGTCTTGAAGCGCTGGTATAAATCTTTATACATGCGCCCCCACGCGTGATGGACGCCCATGGGATTATTCGCCGTGATGGGACCATCCAGGAACGAATATTGTTTATGACTCTGCTCATTGCGGCGCAGGTACATCTGGCGTACCTGATGCTCGTCCCACCAGTGCTGGATGCTATGCTCCAGATTGGGATAGTCTACGCGGTCTGCCGCCACGACCGGCTTGAATACACTTGATTTAACTGACACGATGCCCTCCTCTGCGCCCCAATGCACCATCTCGTAGCGCTGCATACTATTAAATGTATAATAAATTCTTTATGCATTCATAAGCATGATCTCCAGGCGCTTGTTGATCTTGCCCTTATTTTCCGTTTTGGTAATATGAATGCCGCCGACTTCGGCTGTATGATTGACATGCGTTCCGCCATCTGCTTGCAAGTCGAGCCCGACTATTTCTACGATGCGTATCTCTTCGATATCTGCTGGCAAGAGATTAACCTTGGTACGTACCAGGTCCGGTATCTCGAAAGCCTTCTCGCGTGGCAGCGTGTAGACCCGGATGAGATGATCTGCGGCTATCGCTGCGTTCACTTTGTCTTCAATAATGGCGATGCGTGTTTTGTCGAGATTCTCCATCGCGAAGTCCATGCGTGCTCTATCCGGGTACATTTGTCCGCCGGTAACTTGCACGCCGAACTCTTGCCAGATAATGCCGCACAGGATATGCAGTGCGGTATGGGTGCGCATCATTTTGTAGCGAAAATCCCAATCGATGCTGCCGACCACTTCGGTACCTACCGTTGGTGGGGGCGTGTCGAGGGTATGCCAGACAACATCATTGCGCTTGCTCATGGCGATCACGCTGGCTTGATACTGCTGGTCTTCCCAGGAGATGCTACCGCGATCAGCCATCTGACCGCCGCCACCGGGAAAGAAAACGGTTGCGTCCAATGCAATATCATCGCCATCGACGGCCACAACTTTCGCTGTGCATTCGTACGTGAAGCTATTCGTATGGTAAAGGAGCTTCGTCTTCATTGCTATCCCCCTTATTCATCAATAAAAAGCCCCCTCGCCCGCCGTAGGGACGAGAGGGACTCCCGTGGTACCACCCTGATTAGTCAGGAGCGCTTTGCGCTATCTGACTCACTTGGTGCCATGTTGCCGTACTGCTGCATTGCTACCACGCGTATTGCTGCTCACTCATTTACATAATGAGGAATAGGAAACATGCGTTGATAAAAAAGCGTACGGACGCCATGCCTTCGTGATAACGGGAAGGTACCGACAGAGCCTACTGCATTGTTCGGCGTGTGGCTCGGGAGTGATTTTCCGCTCACCGCTTGTATCCGGTTTCACCTGGCCCGGACTCTCTGTGACAAGCTCTTGCTGCGTACTCTCTCCGTCATTGCCTGTCTATGATTATCGTAAATTGTATACTTTGGCAATCAAATAAACATGCTACAACAAAATTTTTCCTTGCCTGCTCTGCCAATAATCTGTAGTAGGAGCGTTATTATGCTAGACAGATTTCTCTGCCGCCTATCCGGCTTCCGACATGATGGGGAAGCGGGAAATCCATATAGGCCGTCAGGCCCTGGATGGGTTATGTTTCTCTTTGGCTACCTGAGCAACAAAAATTTTGTAGTATGCTGAAGTTATGATACCATAGTAGGTGGTAGAATACAATAGCAGGATCAGAGACACAAATTGGCGGTCTCGGTGCTGAGTTTACCGTTACGTAGGAAAAGAATTTGTGTGTCATGATTTCTATCTAAGGATTATGCATGTATAATTTAGCACAATTTTATGGACCGAATGCGGGCTATGTCCTGGAACTTTATGAACGTTATAAACAAGATCCCGCGTCAGTCGATGCTGCTGCGCGTGCCGTTTTTGCCACCTGGTCCCCTGAGACAGCAGCGCCCGCAAATGACGATGTTACCTTATCTCGTGCGCAGATCGCCAGTGTGGTTGCTGCTTCGGCTCTGGCGCGTGCCATTCGCGAGCGAGGGCATCTTGGAGCGCACCTTGATCCACTGGGGAGTGAGCCAGTAGGCGATTCCGCTCTGCTGCCAGAAACCTACGGGATTACCGATGCAGATCTGGCAAACCTGGCCCCAGGCGTGGTGGGAGGTCATTCTGCTGAAGGCGTAAGTAATGCGCTGGAGGCCATTCACGCGTTGCGCGCCATGTACTCTGGCACTATCAGCTACGAGTTTGACCAGGTGAAGAGCCCGGATGAGCGCGCCTGGCTGCGTGACGCCGTTGGTTTGCACCTGTATCATCGGACTCCCAGCGTTGCTGAGGGCCGCAAACTGTTGCAGCGTCTCACGCGTGTTGAAGCATTTGAACGTTACATTCAGCAATTGTTTCCAGGCCAGAAGCGTTTCTCGGTCGAGGGTCTGGATATGCTGATACCCATGCTCAACGAAATTATCGCTGGCGCTGTTGATTCCGAGACCAAAGAAGTGGTGCTGGGCATGGCGCATCGTGGCCGCCTGAATGTCCTGGCGCACGTGTTGGGCAAACCCTATGCCGCCATTCTGGCCGAGTTTTCCCACGCGAAACACGAGGAAGGCGTTCCGCTGACTGATAGCTTTGGGGTAGGCTGGACCGGTGATGTGAAATATCACTTAGGCGCTGAACACATCTTTGGCGAGGGTGCTGCTGTTGATCTAAATGTCGTGTTGCCTCCCAATCCCAGCCACCTGGAGTTTGTTGATCCTGTGGTTGAGGGCATTGCACGCGCGTCTCAAGAGATCCGTGCGGTGGCTGGTGCTCCTTTGCAGGATGTGGATAAGACGTTGCCCATTCTTATTCACGGTGACGCGGCCTTCCCGGGTGAGGGTGTCGTCGCCGAGACGTTGAATTTGTGGCATTTGCAGGGCTACTGGGTTGGTGGCACTATTCATATCATTGCCAACAATCAGCTTGGTTTTACGACAGCCCCGGAGGACAGCCGCTCAACGCCTTTTGCCAGTGACCTGGCCAAGGGTTTTAGTATTCCGATCATTCATGTCAATGCCGATGATCCCTATGCTTGTCTGACAGCGGTGCGTATCGCGCATGCCTATCGGGACCAGTTCCATAAAGACGTGCTGATTGACCTGGTTGGCTATCGCCGCTGGGGACATAATGAGGGCGATGAACCTGCATTTACACAGCCCCATATGTACGAGATCATTCGCAACCATCCAACCGTGCGTGAGCTGTGTGCCCGGCGTCTGGAGCAGGAAGGTATTGTCTCGCATCAGGATGCTGAGGCGATGGAGAAAGAGGCTTTTACGCTCTTAGAGCAGGCCAAGCACGAAGCGGATAGTGGAGCTTACAGCGAAGAAATATTCAGTGCCAACGGGGATAAGCGCAAGCGTCACAATCTGCCAGAGCTGCCGCCCCAGGTATCAGCTCAGCAGCTTCAAGCGCTGAACGATGAATTGTTGCTGTGGCCGAAGAACTTCACCCCTCATCCAAAGCTAGAGCGCATCTTACAGCGGCGCGCGACCGCTCTTGGTCCAGATGGTGGTATTGACTGGGGACACGCGGAAGCACTGGCCTTTGCCTCTATTCTGAGCGAGGGCACGCCTATTCGTTTAACGGGTCAGGATGTGGAGCGCGGCACTTTCAGCCATCGCAACGCTGTGTTGCATAGTATCGATAGTGATGAAACCTATATGCCTTTACAGCACCTTGCGGACGCACAGGCCGCATTCTCCATTTATAATAGTGCTCTGAGTGAAACAGGGGCGCTGGGCTACGAATATGGCTATAGCGTGCATGCACCTGATGCGCTTGTGCTGTGGGAAGCGCAGTTCGGTGATTTCTCCAACGTGGCCCAGGTGATCATTGACCAGTTTATTGCCGCCGGTCGTGCGAAATGGAAACAGAAATCATCCATTGTGTTGCTCTTGCCGCATGGCTACGAGGGCCAGGGACCTGACCATTCGAGTGCGCGTTTGGAGCGCTACTTGCAACTGGCCGCGGAGGATAACTGGCAGGTGGCGAACTGTTCTACAGCGGCGCAGTACTTCCATCTCTTGCGTTTGCAAGCGTACAACCTGAAGCGGCATCCACGCCCATTGGTGCTGATGACGCCGAAGGCGCTTTTGCGTAATGCGCTGGCTTCCTCGCGTTTACAGGAGCTAGCTGAGGGCACATTCCAGCGTGTCATTGACGATCAGGGCGCGCAGGCCCATGCGGAGAAGGTTAGACGGGTGATCCTCTGTACTGGTAAGATGGCTATTGACTTGCTTGCTCAGGATAAGCGTGTTCATAATGAAGAGATCGCTATTGTACGTGTTGAGATGTTGTATCCTTTCCCTGGCGATGAGCTAAAAAAGGTACTCGCCAACTATCCGCGTGCGCGCGAGGTCGTTTGGGTACAAGAGGAGCCGCGCAATATGGGAGCCTGGGAGTATATGCTGCCACGCCTGAGCGCTAGCGTTGATCATGCAGTCACGGTTGATGTCATTTCTCGTCCTGAACGTTCAAGTCCAGCGGTGGGCTTCTGGGATGTATATGTAGCTGAACAAGAACAACTTATCGCAGAAGCTACGAGTGTGCCGCTGAGACAGCCCGGAGGAAACTATGTCCGTTGAAGTTCGTGTCCCATCATTGGGAGAATCAATCGTTGACGCGACGATTGCGTCGTGGCTCAAGCACGAGGGAGATACTATTCACCTGGGTGATGCCCTCGTGGAGCTGGAGACTGATAAGATCAACGTCGAAGTGAACGCTGAGCAGGAAGGCGTTTTGCAGAAAATTGTGAAGCAAGCCGGGGATGTGGTTGCGGTTGGTGAGGTTCTGGGTGTGATTGGGGATGCCTCTGTCGCTGCTCCTGGAACTGCACACAGCAGTACAACATCCACGGCGGAAGCCGAGGCGCAAACCCAACTGCTGGCAAAGAAACCTGCGCTCAGTGCATCATCTGCTGCTGAGTCGCAGCGTCCGCCCTCGCCGCTCGCGCGTCGCATCGCCGCAGAGCATAATGTGGACATTTCCCAGGTGAGGGGAAGCAGTCCGCATGGACGCGTCACCAAAGATGACGTGATTACGTACCTGGAGCAAAATGTGCAACAGACGCCTCCATCCGTGCCACCACAGGCTGAACCTGCGCGTACACCCGCGCCTGTTCCCGTGACACCACTTGCCGTGCTACCCACAGCTAATGGCAATGGTCGTGAGGAGCATGTGCGTATGTCGCGCCGTCGGCAGACCATTGCCCAGCGTCTGGTAGAAGCGCAGCATACGGCTGCCATGCTGACCACCTTTAACGAGGTGGATATGAGCGCGATAATGGAGGTACGCAGTCGCCGTAAAGATGCCTTTAAAGAGCGACATAACGTCTCTCTCGGTTTTATGTCATTTTTCACCAAGGCGACGCTTGGCGCGCTCAAAGCCTTCCCGCGCTTGAACGCGGAAATTCAAGGCAATGAGCTTATTCTGAAGCACTATTACGATATTGGTATCGCCGTTTCGACGGATGAAGGTCTGATCGTTCCCGTGCTACGCGATGCGGATCGCAAGAGCTTTGCGGAGATCGAGCGCGATGTCGCCGAACTGGCAAAGCGTGCTCGTGCCAATGCATTGGCGCTCTCAGATCTGCAGGGTGGGACGTTTACTATTACGAATGGAGGAGTCTTTGGGTCGTTGCTCTCGACGCCTATCTTAAATGCGCCACAGGTTGGTATTCTCGGCATGCATAAGATTGAACAGCGCCCAATCGCTCTCAATGGACAGGTTGTAATTCGTCCGATGATGTATCTGGCTCTCTCGTATGACCATCGTATTGTGGATGGTAGTGAGGCCGTGCGCTTCCTGGTCAAAATCAAGGAATTGATTGAAGATCCAGAAAGCTTGCTGCTTGAGGGATAACATCTACTGGCTGATTCTCTCGACAGGTAGCAATGCTTCCTGTATAATCTATGAGAATTCAGAACGTCATCGCGTTTCTCTCCCACGAGCCTGTTAGCTGTTTTGTGTGTGGAAGTGGACGTTGTCATCTCCCTGGCAGCGCGGGCTCTTTGGGAATACAACTCCAGGCCGCCAGGACCTGGGGTTGGTCTGTGTTTTGATATACAGTACAGAAGGCAGGATCAGAGGGAGTTGTCAGGGGTATGCAACCAGAAAACATGTATTCTCGCTCGGCGGGGAGCAGCGACGATTTAAGTGAACTCATCGGCAAATCGCTTGGTCAGTTCCGCATCGTTGAGCGTATTGGGGCTGGTGGTATGGCTACAGTCTTCAAAGCATATCAGCCCACGCTTGATCGCTATGTTGCGGTCAAAGTATTACCTGCTTTCCACTCGCAGGACCCTGTTTTCGTGCAGCGTTTTGTGCGCGAGGCGCGCTCTGTGGCGAAACTGGCCCATCCCAACATCGTGCAGATTCATGACTTTGGTGAAGAACAAAGCATTACCTACATCGTCATGGAGTATGTCGATGGTGGGACGTTGAAGGATCGCCTCAAAAAGGCTTTGCCGGTCGCTGAAACTGTCGATTTTATCATTCAGGCTGCCGAGGGACTCGATTGTGCGCATCGCAATGGTATTGTGCATCGTGATGTGAAGCCTGCCAATATGCTGGTGCGCAAAGATGGCCATCTCTTGCTTTCAGACTTCGGCATTGCCAAGATCTTAGAGGGCACGACGAACCTGACGCGTGTAGGTACGGGCATTGGGACGCCACAATATATGTCGCCGGAGCAGGGTATGGGCCAGACGACCGTGGATCGCCGCAGCGATATCTATTCGTTAGGTATTGTAATGTTCCATTGCTTGACCGGTCATGTCCCTTTTACCGCTGACAGCCCACTGACCATCACTGTTAAGCACATGAACGAGCCATTGCCTGTTGAGCACATGACTGCCGTTGGTGTGCCGGCTCCCATCATCCAAGTTGTGCAAAAAATGACCGCGAAGCAGGCCGGGAACCGTTATCAGGCGGCGGATGTGTTGATTGATGCGCTTACCAGTGCGTTAGCAACTTCCAATCTTTCAATCCCGCGTGCGTATCGTGTGAGACCTTCAGAAGCCATACCGATTGTTGATGTCGCGCCGCCGGCCACGATTACCTGTTTCCGTTGTGGAGCGCCTAATCCCAGTTCGCGGCTCTACTGTACAAACTGTGGGGATGATTTATCAAACCGGCGTGCCAGTGCAGACGTATATGTGGTAAATGGTCGTCCGGTGTTGGCGCGTCTGGCCATGCAAAGTGGACCAATGGCGGGCCGGGCTTATCGCTTTCATCAGGATGTGACCACAGTTGGCCGAACCAATGGCAACGACCTGGTGATTACTGGTCGTACCGTTTCTCGCCGTCATGCGCGTTTCTGGTTTAAGGATGGTCTGTGGTATCTTGAAGATGTGGGTAGTGCCAACGGTACTCTTGTCAATGGTACGCGCATTTATCAAGCGGTCGCCTTAAATGATGGCGATATCGTCAACTTTGGCGATGAGGTGGTCATCTTTAATATCACCTATGGGCCGTAATCGCATTGATCGTGCAGACACTTCTCCCTGACATGTTGTGGATGCTTGCACGATCCTCTGGAAGGATACATCCATGAGTTCCATTAATCCTCTTGTGCAGGTCGCACAACAAATGTTATTAGGTGGTGCTGTCAAGCAAAATCACGCGCTTGAGCACGCGACTATCGTCTTGCTTTCGCGTAAGTTCCCAGAAGTACGTTTCTCGGGTATCTCATTTGCGGCTGGCTTTTTCGTCTTTGGAGATCTACCAACCGAGGCTATTCTGCCTGCCGCTGAGGAAGCGCTTGAGCGGTTGCGTACGACGGAGCCTGAACTGGCAGTGCACGAGCGCTGTGGTACCAATCTCGCGGTAGCGGGCATGTTGACGGGTCTCTCAGCGATGGCCGTAGCCAGACTGCGCCGTCCGTATAGCACAGCCAATAACGTGATCCTGGCATCGACGGCGGCATTAGTGCTGGCGCGTCCGTTGGGTCTCACGGTGCAGCGCTACGTCACAACTCAGACGCCTAATGACACAATGAGTATTCTCGGCGTCAAACAGCTCACCGTACTGGGAGCGCCCGCGCATTTCGTCAGTACAAATAATCCCGGCGCAGCGAGATTATTCTCCTGAACCGTTGCTGGTACAGGTGCTTCATAGAGTAATCTGTGAAACGTTCTAGACTGGATACGATTTATCGTACCCAGTTATCTGCGCGTTCGTGGATGATGAGTGGTCACAATCTTTTGGCAGGTTGCTTGTTTCATCTGGTAAGAGAGACCTTAGACAGAGGATACACAGATAAATGTTACTTCAAGCGAAAAAAGCTTGAGCTGTTAAACACTGTAAGTTATGCTATAATCTCTCTAATGAGCTAATTGATAGCAGGCTCAATGTCTGCCCATATTTATAGTAGTATGTTGTCGTACTTAGGAAGGGAAATCTCCAGGAAGAGAGGGGAATAATGCCTTTCGAAAAAGTAGGGAGATTAGGACCTATTGCTCGATCTATCCGAGAAATGGGCAGATCGGGATATGCTACTCGGTCTATCCGGGAAATAGGCAGAGCGGAACCTGCTGCTCCAGCCAGCCAATCTGACATGCTTCGAAGAGCGAGACAAGAAGCTTTGGAGCAAAAGCCTACGGCAGCCGATTTGCACCAGATGAATCGCGCAAGCAAAAGGGTTGATGGTCCCTCAGAACAAGATACACAGCAGAAACTGAGAGTGCGTTTTACTGATATTCATGCCCCATTCGTAAAAAAAATGCGAGAGGAGCAAAAAAAATATTATGATCGGCACATTGACAAAGAAACGTCCTTCGCACAATGGCGGAAAGAATTAAAGAAAGCAGCGGAAGCAATTGTTGAGTGCACAGAGGTATGGACGCGTTGTACGCCAAAAGTGCTCAATGCGATGTTGAGTGCACAGAATCCAGCTGAGCGTCGCTTCAAATCTCTGTTTGAGACAGGGTCATCCAGTGATCTTGCGGTGCTTGAATCACGCAAAAAGGAGGAGAAGGCATATGCAAACTATGCCAAAGATCTCGATCCGCAGTTGCGCGTCATTTATGGTTATCTTTCCAGGGATAACCAGGGTCACACAAAAGGCCCTGAATGGCTTGATTCATATGGCGAGGTCAGAGTCTGCTTCAAGGAAAATGTGAAGCAGTATACCAGTTTTATGGTTGGGGATATGACAGACATGGATGATTTGCTTGCCAGGCCTGTTCCCTATGAGCGCCCAAATGGGGACTGTTTTCCTTTATATACTGAGGCAGATCCACGCACATTTAGAAGTGTAGATGATATTCCACCATATAGGAATGATGTTTATACACCATATGCAGAAGCACAGATCCATTATGAGGCGAAGGTCGAAGATATTGCCAAAGTTGTTATTCCAACGTGGGATCAGGAACTGGTCGATCTGCTAGATGCTCATCGTATTCCATACGAAGTCGCACAAGAGCGTTGAGAAACAACGTATAAGAGCGCAATTCCCCTTTTCCTGAAGTGGTCAGATCATACTGCAGAACTTCTCCGCTATGATCAAGCATCTTCGTACTACCTATAGATGTTTGTCTTTCGTGATTATCTCGATCAGGAGCGTTGTGTGTTCGACAGCCAGCTTACTGCTGGACGACGCTGTTTCCTGGGTCCCCGACGACCGTACAGAGCTAGCTAATGCCGCCTGTTTCCTCTCGTTGTGCTCGTTGCTTCCTCAACAACGGCGGTGTAATATTGTACTATAAACATGTCGTAGTGCGTGTATACACTAGCGATTGTTGGCATGGGAAGAGCAGAGCAAGGGCGATCAAAAGTAGCAGTGAGCGCCTATTACATCTCTCGCTCTGATCAAGTGTAATTTCTCTATCCCATGATTGAATATTTATGGTGCAAGGAAGAAAAATCATGCGTACCCCCTCACTCCAGCGACAAAAAGAGACGCCTCCTGCTGCACGCCGCCGTGTGAGCCTGCTCCGTATTGGACGTATCGTGCTTATTGTCGGATTTGTGCTCGAAGCTCTGACGGCGTCGATCCTCATGTTGATTACCGCGTTCCGCAATCGGCGCAAGCGTATGCCAACGTTTCCGCATATCCAGCTGGACGCGGTGCAGGTTGGTGACAATTGCTTACAACTGTATTGTTATGGCCGCGATCTCTATGATGATATGCTCGCAGCCATTGATAGTGCTCAGGAATGCATTTACCTGGAATCATATATCTGGAAGGATGATGCGGCGGGTTGGGAATTTAAAAATCGGCTGACTAAAAAGGTAGCGGAAGGCGTCGATGTCTATGTGATCTTTGATAGCTTTGGCAACCTTGTCGTGCCGAGTGCGTTTAAAATCTTTGATCCGCGCGTCCATGTATTGGAATATCGCTCGTTGCAGCATATCTGGCAATGTATTGATCCCCGCCGTTATTCGCTAGATCACCGGAAATTGCTGATTGTCGATGGGCATACCAGTTTTATTGGTGGCTACAACATTGGTAGTTTGTATGAGACGGCCTGGCGGGATACGCATGTGCGCATCGAAGGCCCTGCCAGCGCCGACCTGGCGCACTCTTTTGTGGATTTCTGGAATCGTTTTTGTCCTCGCGAGCACGCGATCAAACGCTCTTATCCGCGCAAGTTTGATCCGTTTGTAAATGTCCATGGCAATGATGCGATGCATTTGACCTTCCCCATTCGCGACCTGTATATAGAAGCGATCAACCGTTCTGAGCGCTCTATTTTGCTCTCGAACGCCTATTTTATGCCCGATCATATCTTGCTCAATGCGTTAAAAGCGGCGGCACGGCGTGGTGTAGATGTGCGCGTCCTGGTACCATGGAACTCCAATCATGTTGTAGCTGACTGGGTTGCCCACGGTTACTTTGCCGACTGCTTGCATGCAGGTATTCATGTGCTGGGGTATCGACCTGCCATGCTGCATGCGAAGACCTGCACGATTGATGGAGCATGGTCAACCGTCGGAACTGCCAATCTCGACCGTCTCAGCTCTATTGGCAACTATGAGATTAACGTCGAAATCTATAGTACCGATTTTGCCCAGCAGATGGAAAAACTCTTTGCTTGCGATACAACCGATGTGTTGGAACTGACTCCCGAGGGTTGGCATAGCCGTCCCTGGTATACAAAATTGAGCGAGCACATCCTGGCCCCTCTGCGCTTCATGTTGTAACAGCCTTGCGCCATATTAGGACTATGTGTCTGCTGTGAGCCGGAAGCATGCACATGTACCGTCCTAATAAGCAAAGCCTTTTGTTGACCAATGGCAAAGATTTGTGCATATGTTGTGTACCCAGATGGGGAACGAGATGTGAAGTAAGATGAAACGAGTTATTATAGCGACTATTTTGTTGGTAGTGGCTATTGAGATGCTGATTATTGCGCCACTGCTATGGTTTACGCCTACGGGTAAGCATGTTCTTACGGCTATCTCTCCGCCGCCAACGCCAACGCCTGTGCCGGTGCTGACCGCGGAGGGCACACCGCCGACGGTGTCTGCCACTGCGGCTTACTTAATGGACGCTGATAGCGGCCATCAACTGATGAGTAAAAATGCTCAGGAACGTTTGCCGATGGCGAGCACGACCAAAATTATGACTGCGCTGATTGCCATCCAGACGGCTAATCTCAACCAGATGGTGACGATTAAGCAGGATGCCGTGAACGAAGCCATCAAAAATGATGGGAGCAATGCGCAACTGGTCGCCGGTGATCAAATGCGCCTGAAGGATCTGCTCTACGGCTTGCTCTTACCCTCGGGTGATGATGCGGCGATAGCTATTGCTGATGCTGTCAGTGGGTCGCCTGCGCGCTTCGTGGTGTTGATGAATACGTATGCTCAACGTCTTCATCTCAACCAGACGCACTATATCGATCCTGATGGCCTGACGTACTATGCTGCCGATGGCAAACCTGAGCCAGGTCACTACACGAGCGCAGCGGATCTCGCTCACCTGGCGCGTATCGCCTTGCAGAATCCGCTCTTTGCGCAGATTGTCGAATTGCAGACGTATGTCCTCCCGGCGAGCGCCACGCACCATGCCTATGTCTGGACAAACACTGATGACTTACTGAGTAACTATGCTGGAGCTATCGGCGTCAAAACGGGCTATACAGTGGAGGCTGGCTATTGCCTGGTCTTTGCCGCTACCTCTGATGGGCATCACCTGATCGGTGTTTTACTCCACGACGAGAGTTCAGTGCAGCGTTTTGCCGATGCGGAGACTATGTTGAGCTGGGGTTTTGCGTTGCCACTGCGTCCACCGACGGCTTCGTCCTAGGGCAATAGTCATGGGTAGGCTGTCCAAAACCTATTGGTTGTATACTATTTGAGGTCAATATCCGTTACACCTAGAGAGCATCCTATCTGCTTTTCGGCAGATATATGCGGTTTCGACTTTGCTGACTGTTTGTAATGCAAGGAGGATAGATTATCATGGCAGATGTAGCCTATTGTGTGAAGTGTAAAGAAAAACGTGACATGAAAGACGCTCACCAGATTACCATGAAGAACGGCAAGCCCGCTCTCCAAGGTACCTGTGCTGTGTGTGGAACGAAACTCACCCGCATCTTATCCAGCCAGAAGGCTTAAGGCGACATTGCTGCACTGGCGGTGCAGCCTGGAACTCTTGTTTCGCATTGGGTGCGCATTTCCCCGGGCAGACGGGAGTTCCTCTATTGTCGAAAGATGCTTATCATATCGATCCTTTCAAGCGTCTAATTTCTTTCTATACGCGCCATCATTCAGTAAGACTTCCTGCCGATTTTTCTGATTTATAGATATTTTTACCTGTTTCCACTTGCAAGTGCATCCTATTTCGGTTAACATACGTTACACCTAGAGAGCGCTATGTTTGCTTTGGCAGATAGAGCGTGTAAAGTCGATCTGTTTTGAGTGAGGAGGTTGCTTGCAGCCTTGAACCACACGAGCGATCTCGTGCGGTGCGCGGAGTTTTCACCGTACTTGCTCTATTTGAACGCATGTGAAAGGCAGGATTGATAAACATGGCAGATGTAGCTTATTGTGTGAAGTGCAAAGAAAAGCGCGACATGAAAGATGCTCATCAGATCACCATGAAGAATGGTAAGCCCGCTCTACAGGGCACTTGTTCTGTGTGTGGGACGAAACTCACCCGTATTCTATCCAGCCAGAAGTCCTAGCCCACATTCTTTCTTAGCTAGAAGGCTTAGAAGGATAACTGCTTGTATAGATAGTTACCCCTGGTTCATCTTTGATGAGACAGCGTTTTGTCTGTTGAAAGAGATGAGTTTGCCAGGGGTACGAAACGGTAGCATGACAGTGGCATGTCCGCAGGAACTGCTGCGTTTTCCTCTTTTCGTGCCTTGATGCTTCACACATCAGCCTGGCAGAGATTACTATCCCGGACTGGATATCGTTGTCTACCTTCGACGATCAAATCTCCTGCACGTAATGCGGCAGAAGCCTCGTGTAACAGCGTAAGCTCCCAGCCATACTTTTCCACTTCACCGTCCTCGACTACCCCTTATATTTGTGCTTTGGCTGATGGCTGATGGTGAAAAAGTGTGGTTATAAAAAACTTGTGAACTTCCCTTACTGGTAGTAGCAAGCCTTGGCAGTGTCATAAATGGGATCGCCAAAGACGCTATCGGAGCAACTGGTGCCGTTGCTCATGCTCTTATAGAAGAACTGGCCGTTCGCGCCAAAGGCGACTTCATGGGTCCCGGAAAAAACGCAGGTCTGATCCTCAACGGAACACCTGGTCCAGGTGACAACGGTGGCGGGAGGCGCGACAATATAGCAGGCTTTGACGATGAGGATATCGGGATCACCGAAGACGGTGTCGGTACAGGCTGTGCCGTTGCTGAGGGTAGCGTAGTTGAATTTTCCGTTGGCACCAAAGGCCACTGTCATCGTGCCACTGAAGGCACAGGTGCCATTCTCGGCTGCGCACTGGGACCACACATCCGTGGTTGACGCGACAGCTTCCATATAGCAGGCTTTGACGATGAGGATATCGGGATCACCGAAGACGGTGTCGGTACAGGCTGTGCCGTTGCTGAGGGTAGCGTAGTTGAAATTCCCGTTGGCACCAAAGGCCACTGTCATCGTGCCACTGAAGGCACAGGTGCCATTCTCGGCTGCGCACCGCGTCCAGCTACCTGGCAGAGGCTGGAAGGTAGGACTGGGTGTGGGCTTGGGCGTAGGTGTAGGCGTAGGTGTAGGATTGGACGTTTGATGGGGCGTTGAGACAGGCGTGTGCCCTGGCTGCGTTGTCCCAGCCGATGCGCTGGGTGTTACTGCTCTCGAGGTTCGTGGCTGTTTTGATTTTGATTTTGATTTTGAGATTGGTGTTGAAGTTGGTAGATGCATACGGTGGACTATGGGAGTTGCTATAAATGCTGATAATACTTGCAAAAAGGGTTTTTGATCCTTTGCTGGTACAGATCCTATCATGCTTATGATCGCGGGATTAAACTCATACGAGAGCAAGGTGGCGACGATGGTGGATAACAACGCTAGTGCAAAGAGGATTGAGCGCTTTGACCTACCTTGCCCAGGCTTCATTGTGCTGATACGGGCAGAGGCTGGATGGGCTGCACTATCTGGCAGAGTTGGTGTGTTGCTATACAAAGCTTCCATATTACTATCTCGCGCAATTTTGTAATTTTTTGGCGGCAAATATTGCGAAAAACCAAAAAGGCGGGCGTGTTTCAACCCCGCAATCGGGCTGATACTGCTCGCAGCGCTTATATCCCCAGTGTAGCACGAGAGGCCGCCAAAAGCTAGTAGTTGCGAGAGGCTCAGGGCAAGATGATCCTACCCTGGATTTGTGGAAAGGTGAAACCTGAGGATATGCTCTTCCAGAAGAAGGAGAACAGGATCACGCTTGCGCTGTCTCGCATGCTGCCCCTGGTTATCAGGCAAGCACTCAAGTTGAAGAATTTTATCCGCAGGCGTCTCTTAGTGTAGGGAACAGAATGTATTGAAGATCGGTACTGGTCATGAGGATGGTCGTGGAGAGGGTTCTGCTCGCTGATGTGTCAAATGGTGTTATCACAACGTCATTGGTTTGTTTTGCATAAGGGGTGGAGAGGGGTAAAAGATGCCTGATCTTTCAGGGAATGTCACTGATGAATGGTTAGTCCAACAGGCCCAGTCTGGAGACCAGGAAGCTTTTACGGTACTCTTTCTCCGCTATAACCAGCCTATCTGTAAGTTTCTCTGGCATATTGTGCATAATTATGCCGATGTGCAGGACCTTGCTCAACAGACGTTTATCAAAGCGCATAAGAAACTTCCGACGTTGACGCGTGGCACCTCTTTTGAACGCTGGCTCTATCGTATCGCCGAGAACTCTGCACGAGATTACCTGCGTGCAAAAAAGCGTCGACCTTATCTCTCCAGTGAAAATCTAGCCGAGGAATATGGAGACCTGGGTGTTGCCTTCGAAGATCGCGTTGAGTGGGAGATGCTGCTGGAACTTATTCAGCATGAGATTCTGAAAAAGCTGACCACTACCCAGGGCAAATGTTTTCTCTTGCGCCTTCAGGGCATCGAACCGGCTGAAATTGCCAGGCGCTTACATCTTAGCAAAGGAACGGTAAGAACCTATTTAAGCAAAGCAGCGCTGATTGCTCGTGAAGAATATCTGCATGTGCGCAATACTGGTGGCGAATAAATCACGTTCTGACATCTAGAGAAGAGAATACAGGAAACTGCTAACTTCCGCGTTCTCAACGATGTGAGTTTCTTAACCTGGATAGTCACATTCCAATAAATCTCCACATCATCTTAACACACTATCAACCCTTTCTTACTCTAATCTAAGTACTATATCAGTGGGGAACATGTTACAGGAAGAATGATCTGGGGGGATTGTTCAACCGTTCGCGTAACATACGGCAAGGGACATGGTACCGCTCGTTCAGCGGAAAGTAACGCCTGTGGACAGGAGCGTTGATCTGATCGTCAGCGTCTTGCCTGGATGAAGCAGGAATGAAGTATACAGTAAAGGGAAGCCTTGCTGAAACTGCTTCAACGAACGATGCTATGCTTATTGAGGCGTCTCGGGGGGGAATGCCTCAAGGCTCAGCGCACGGGTCCCTGGTCTTAGGGGAACAATGAGGAGAGTCCAATCTGGACTCTCCTTTTTGTTGCCTGTGTGCTCAGGGTTTTGCTGACCTGATCTGCCCATGGTTGGCGGTTCTACAACTGGTACGGAGCAGCTGAGGTGAACGCATGATGGGTTCCTTCCAGCAGAAATAGCTTGTTTTGTACAATAATAGAGAGAGAGCCTTGTTGAGCTTCTTCGTAGCTGGACTGATACGTTTGGGACAGCGCATTGTAATGCAGAAAGGAATAATCATGACGACTAGTAGTGGGACACCCGGTTTTGTACGCGATATTCAACCGCTCTTCCGCGAGAGCGACAGAGATGCCATGGATTATGTCTTTGACCTTTGGGACTATCAGGACGTTCGTACGCACGCTGAGAGCATTCTTGAACGTCTGGTTGACGGCACGATGCCCTGTGACGAAGAGTGGCCCGCCGAGCAGATTGACCTGTTTCGTAGCTGGATCGCTGCAGGTATGCCCGCTTAGCGGCATATCGTCAAGAGGTCGTCTGTATACAACTGTGGCACATGCGAGAACCATGTCATGTGCCACAAGAAGACGTTATTTCCTTGAAGGTCGCTGTAGGCATGCTTCCTCAAGCGTTGACAGTGACCCAGACCGCGCCTTTTTGCGAACTTTCCACCGCCTTTGTAATAAACAACATGCCTCGCAGCCCGTCATAGACGCTGGGATAGCCTCCGATGGCCTGCTCCCCTGACTCTACACGGCGGATATCGGCGATGACGGCTTTGTAGATGTTGGCAAAGGCTTCAAAAAAGCCCTCGGGATGTCCCGCTGGGAGACGCGAGGCCGCTCTTGACTCGTCAGACATATAGGGCTGGTTTGCGCGCAAGATTTCGGTTGGTTTGCCTGGGCGTTTGAAGAGGAGGGTATTCGGTTCCATCTGATGCCATTCCAGACCGGCTTTGGTGCCATAGATGCGGATGGTCAGATTATTTTCTTCGCCTGCGGCAATTTGTGAGCAGGTCAAGAAGCCTTTGCCGCCATTCTCCAGACGCAGCAGTATATTGGCATCATCGTCGAGCTGCCGACCTGCAACAAACGTGGTGAGATCCGCGCTGAGTGCGGCGATTTTCAGACCGGTGATAAATGCGAGCAAGTTTTCGGCATGGGTGCCAATATCACCGACTGCGCCAGCGATACCGGATCTTTGCGGATCAGTGCGCCATTCAGCCTGTTTATTGTTGGTTTTCTCTTGTGCGTCGATGAGCCAGTCCTGGACATACTCAACCAGGACTTTCCGAATCGTGCCAATTTCTCCCTGCTGTACCAGGTAGCGGGCCTGGCGTACGGCTGGATAGCCGGTATAGTTGTGAGTCAGTGCGAAGATGAGCTTGCTGCGCTCGACGAGCGCGACCTCCTCGCGCGCTTCTTGCAGGCTGAACGACAGCGGTTTGTCTGATACGACGTGGATACCATGTTCCAGGAAGGCCCTGGCGACCGGATAGTGCATATGGTTGGGGGTAGCGATGATGACAAAGTCGATGCCGTCAGGTAGACTCGCTTCTCGTTCTGCCATCTCCTGGTAGCTTTGGTAGGAGCGCGGCAAATACCAGGCGCGAGCTGATTCCTCGGCTCGCTGTAGGTCTGTGGACATGGCACCGGCTATTACTTCTGCCTGATCATCCAGTTCCGCTGCTATCCGGTGTACAGCGCCAATGAAAGAACCTTTGCCGCCGCCTACAATGCCAGCGCGCAGTTTTCTGTTTGCGACATCTCTAGCCATAATTTGCTCTTCCTCTTCTCTCTGTATGCATCGTGTCAGGAGCGGACGGTGCTCCTGGCATACAACGCTAACGCCTATGACGATCTATGCTGTGAGAACGGCGTCTGGTTTCTTGTACCCATTCTATGGTCCATGCAGATCGTGTTTCAAGCACGGCGACGGACACCTCTAACTTAGAGATCCTCTTGCCAGGGAGGTGTGCCAGGTTCTAAAGGCGCGGGACGCTCGCTGGTACTGTTGATTTCAATGTGTCGGCCTTCGCGGGATGCATCGAAGAATGCTTGCATGGTGTCCAGTACATGATAGGCCAGTGCGCCACTGGCACGATGTGGACGCCCTGTGCGTATGGCTTGTGCCATATCTGCTAAGCCAATGCCCCGGCTATTGGCTGTATGGCCGTGCGTGAGGGGTACCTCTTGCCAGGTGCTGCCATGCGTGCCGTGGATGTAGACCGGCCCCCCAAAGGTGTTGGGATCTGGTACCTGCAAAGAACCCTCGGTACCGTGAATTTCGAGGCCTGGTAAGTGGTGTGCCCAGACATCAAAGCTGGTGATCATCGTAACGACGGCCCCATTGGCGAAGTCCAGGATGCCTGTGACATGGGTGGGCGTATTTACTTTGATGTGTGTACCGTACTTTGGTTGGCTGGTAACAATGCGTTCTGGAAAGCTGATTTGTGCAGAAGCGGTGACACGGCGAATGGGACCAAGCATGGCAATTAATGCGGTAAGGTAGTAGGGGCCCATATCAAAGAGTGGTCCAGCACCGGGTTGGTAGAAGAAAGCCGGATCAGCATGCCAGTTCTCTGGTCCATGACCTAGCAAGAATGCGGTGGCAGCGATGGGTGTGCCAATCTTGCCCTCATTGATAAGTTGGATACAGGTCTGTATGCCGCCTCCCAGGAACGTATCAGGCGCGCAGCCGACACGCAGCTGCTTCTCGTGGGCAATATTGAGCAGCGTCTGTCCTTGTTCACGATTGATGCCCAGCGGCTTCTCACTATAGGTCGCTTTGCCTGCTGCAAGAGCCGCTGTACCAATCTCTGCGTGAACCGCAGGAATCGTTAGATTGAGCACAATATCGATATCTGGATCTTCCAGGAGTTCAGCAACGCTGCAAGCTTTGGGCACATGGTAGCGCTGGGCTTGACTGCGCGCGCGCTCCATGTCGATATCGGCGCAGGCCGTTATCTGCAAATTTGCGAACTTGCTGGGAGCTTCTAGATAAATAGAACTGATTTGACCACATCCAATAATCCCGACATTGGTCTTTGTTTTGTCCTCCAAGGTCAGACTCCTCTTCTCTGTGGTGATTAGCCTGTTCGAGAGCAAGCATGATATATTTCCTTGCATTCAGATGAGAACTGTGCCGCAGCACATTTCTAGCAACCTCCTCTCTGTCAGATGAGCCGCCAGGCTAGAGGCGACAGCCTCGTTTCTGACAGTCCAAGAGGGACGAGCGTTGCGTTTCTGAATGTCTATGGATAGAGATGACACGATGACCATCTCCATGGTCACACAAATCATATCATGCAATGGCTGCTTTTAACAAACAATCTCAATCTCTGTTCCCTTATACGTATGGAATGGAAAGCTTCTTTTCTGATAGATTACAGGTTAAAGGCAGAGAAAATAGTATTTTAATAGAATGAGTGTTAGATATTGAGTAGCTCTGAGCCCATGACGCAACGGTGTCATATCTGGAACTGCCTTTGTGGTGACCATCATGGCTTGTAGAAAGAAAGTATTGTTAGAAGACCCGGTATAAGACCGGTATAAGATATTTCGTGCTTGTCTGTGTTTCTGCCGAGAAGGGTGACGTGAAGGAAGTCTCAGGGGGGGTAAGAAAGGTCTTTACGCGCCAGGGAGTGGTAGTGACGAAGGAGGGTAAAGAAGGACTTTAGGAGATAAGCGCAAGTACTTTTCTCTATACTTTGAGCAAGGTTATGCAGTGTGGGACAGTATGCGAACTGCACGCTAGTATGAGGCTCCTCCCTTAAATAAAATGCATGGGTGGTGGACAGATGGATGGAGCACAAGGAGACTCGATCAGTAGAGGGTGGTGCTTTGGATCATGCTCTCAAAGAGAGCGGGAAGGAATCTTCCAGGATGTACAAGAGTGAAATTGCGCAACTTCGTCAGCAGATTGAGCTGGAACTGGTCGCGATGAACCGTGGTTTATCTGGTCTGGCGGCAGGAACAGCTCGACATGCCTTTATTCACGCGCGTATGGAGCGTATTGGGGCCTGCCAGGATGCACTGGCTGATCAGGTTGGTGAGAGCGTGGCGAACCAACTGGTCTGCAAGCTCTATATGCAAAGCATGGAGCGTGAAGCCTCTCAGGAAGCTGTGTTGTAGGACGTCTTTGTAGATTACTTTGCTTATATACTCTGCCTTATTTGCCTGCAACAGCAGCATCCCTGAATGGAAGGAAGTACCTGGCATGCAAGAGGAACGCGGTATAGTAGCAGAATTTAAGACGCTCTATGCTATCCATTACTGGCTTAGATGCGTGACCTGGATGGCCCTCTTGAGTGCAGGTCTCTTCCTCCTGATTGCAGATGGATTTCCTCCGCATGTATGGCAACAACTGCTCTGGGCTGTATTGCGGCTACCGCAGATCTGGCATCGTGTCGGAGCATATGCTTTGCTTGCGTTGTTGGGACCTTTCGCCTGGTCTATTGTGTGGTTAAGCGCGTGGATCTTCTGCTTCTGGACCTGTTTTACGCTGTTGCGTTATCATCGTAAGCAGGCTGGGTGGAAGGCACAACAGCGGAGCAGCGCGTGGATACCTTCGCGCAGTCTCTCTCTCGCCATGTCGCTCTCCAGCGGTCAGACGCTGGTGGATGATACGCTGGCTATCTCGATACCCAGACTACGCTTGCCTCAGAAGCCACAGCATCTTACAGAAGCATCGCGGCAGATGAGCGGTGTTCCATCTGAGTCCGCGTGTCTTTCCATCCAGGATGTTCCTACGCGCCCGGCTGCCCCAATCGTCAAAAAAAACAGCCCTCTTTCTCCAGTTGTGCAACCGTTGCAGATTGGTGTCGGATGGCACGAGGGGATTGCACGGCGCAATGAGCCGAACGAGGATGGCCTGTGTGTCTTGCAGGCTACTTGCACCTATGAGGGAAAACTTGTGCCTTTCGGACTCTTTGTCGTTGCCGATGGTATGGGTGGTCATGAAGGTGGGCAGGAGGCCAGCCGGATCGCTGTGCAGTGTATGATGCATACCGTGTTACAAAATATTATGCTGGGCAGCGATCTTAGCGCTGAGTTTCTGGCGGATATGCTCGTTGGTGGCGTCGAGTGGTCCAACCTGGCGATTTATCAGCATGCTCGTGTGGAAGGCAAAGATATGGGGACCACGCTGACGGCAGCCCTGGTGGTGGGGAAGAAGGCCTATGTGGTGAACGTAGGTGATAGTCGTACCTATCTTTTTCGGGAGGGCACTGGCTTACAGCAGATTACCCATGACCATTCGCTAGTTGCCTCACTGGTTGTCCTGGGACAAATCAAGCCCGAAGAGGTCTACACGCATCCTGAGCGCAACAAGGTCTATCGGAGTCTGGGTCATAGTGAGGATGTGAAGATCGATAGTTTCACTGTGGATCTATATGCGTATGATCGTCTGTTGCTCTGCTCTGATGGACTATGGGAGATGGTGCGTGATCCACAGCTGGAGCGTATCCTGAGGAACAGTGACGATGTCGCGTTTGTGTGTGACTCGATGGTGCAAGCCGCGTTGCGTGGTGGTGGGGCCGATAATATGAGTGCGATAGTTGTGCAAGTCCCACGCGCATTATAAAACCTTTAGCCCGCCTGTTGGCTTACTCACAAACGGCTGGCCCACGAGGAACGCCAGGGTATTCCTGCCCTGGTGTTCCTCGTGGGCCTTCGTCGGCGAGAGAGCAACGGCTATTGCAGTACCCTCAGACCGGTCAACAGAAACTTCCGAGACCAAGCGGCTCCCTACGCGCCAGAGTATACAGCGGAAAATCGAAGAGGTCAAGTGATTTTGCACTAAGTACAATCAACTAACTTTCTTGGCAATGAGGTTGCTCATTGAGCACGGACAATGCTCAAAAAGTAATGCGAATGTACTTAGGTGCGGCTGGGAATTTGCTGCAATGACCAGCTATTGCCATCAGGATCACGAAAATACGCAAAAGATCCCCAGGGCTGCACGTCGATCTCACTGATGTCAACGCCTTGTTTGACTAACTCCTCACGGGCGGTTTTCACGTCCGAGACCACCATGAGCAGCCCTTCAAGCGATCCGGGCTGCATGGTGGTGATGCCTACTCCAATCACAATGGAGCAGGCCAAACCAGCAGGGGTCAACTGGACAAAGCGCAGATCCTCTCTGACCTGGTAGTCATGGTCAGCATGAAAGCCGATCTTCTCTGTATAAAAAGCCTTTGAGCGGTCAACGTCTGAGACAGGCACAGCGACCAATTCGAGTTTCATCTGTATGCTATTCATGATCGTTGCTCTCCTCTTTCTTTGTGCTTAACTATTCTGCTCTTTCAAGTATATACTGGATGTAGGACAGAATCGATCCTCATTGTGGCGTATATGTTTGGAGGAACGTGCGCGTAAGGACCAGAGAGCTTTTTTTATAAGGTATATAAAGTGGATAGATACAAATGCGCGAAACAAAGAGGAAGCCGAGACGCGTATGGCTGGGCGCGCTCGGCTCAATCCCCTATCGATGCAGAGTGTGCGTATCCCTACGCGTCACCCCGATCCCCATCATCGTAGTGACTCAAATCCCATTCTCCCATTCACCCCAAGAAATCTTGGAGCATCTTGCTACGGCAAGGATGATCCAATTTGCGCAACGCCCGGAATTCCACCTGGCGCACGGCCTCATGGCTTAATCCCAGTTTTTTCCCTGTCTCGGAGAGACTATGTTCACCATTGCCTTCTAATCCATATCTGAGTTGTAAAACCTTTTTCTCGCGCTGAGATAAAGAATCGAGCAAGTCCCGTATGTGCTCCTGAAGCGTCTGTGAGATCACAATGCGTTCGGGAGAATAGACGGGGTCATCTTCCAACACCTCGCTCAGTGATATGTCGTCTTCACCTCCTTTTCGTGGCATATCCAGGCTGACCGTTTCCTGGTTTGTGGATAGTAGGGCAATGACCTGTTGGACACTGACTTCCATCTGGCCTGCCAGATCCTCTAATGTTGGCTCACTCTCCATCCCCTGTTCCAACTGTAAACGCCGTTTGACCCGACCCAGGCGTTTGATCTCTTCGACCTTATATAAGGGTACACGGATCATATGTGCCTGCTCGACGAGTGCGCGGGTCACATACTGACGAATCCACCAGGTAGCGTACGTGCTAAAGCGGTAGCCCTTCTTATAGTCGAACTTCTCCACGGCATGCATCAACCCAATATTGCCCTCCTGAACGAGGTCCATCAGGTCTACTCCGAAGCCCTTGTATTTCCTGGCAATATGTAAGACTAAGCGTAAGTTGGCCTCGATCAGTTGTCGTTTGGCCTCTTCGGCCTCGTGAACTGTTGCGAGGTCTTTAGGTTCTTTGGATTCTTTGGGCGAGCGTGGTAAGCCGCGCTGCCTTTTGCCAGTCCCTGTGCGTGCTCGCTCTATCCGTTCCGCCAGCTGTTTGACCTCTTCGGCGCTGAGCAAATCGACCTGTCCTATCTCATAGCGATAGAAGCGGGTAGAATCATTGAGGCTGAGTGCTTCAGGATCAGCCAGGATCTGTTCAGTGCTATTTTTTGCATCGGTCTCAATTGTGTTATTCATCTGGACGCCCTCCAACCTATTGGGTGATTAAGTAGTAGTAGTGGGTAGTATTGGTCTCTGTGATGTGAGTATACGGGGGGGGGCTTTCTGTCATCTCCTAGCATGCTTCCATTATCAGGTAAGGGCGAGATGCTCTGTGCCACAGATTTTGCCAATAGCCTCCAGCAGGTGCTGACGTGCTAGGCGTGATTTGTGTGTGCTGATTTTGCTCCATGTGTGGTATGAATGTACTTGTCTTATACCAGTCTTATCAATTGGCTTCGTTTGAGGTGAGCTTGAGGAAAGTCTTGTACCGAGTTTTGAGCTGAAGCGTCCTGCGTATGAGCGTGTGACGAACCGTCTTTGACCGTACAAATTTGGGCAATTAGCTGTCAGATTAGCTGTCAAAAAGTGTGGTCTACAACCGCGCTAGAAGAGAGTGCAGGCTTCTCTTCGTGTGTGTATTGCTCATGGATCTCCTCAAGTTGGGACTCTCGGTGCGCAAAATCGCCACCCTCCTTGGCCACAACAACCATCTTGCTCTCAACACCTATATCAACAAACGTAAGCTTCGTGAACAAGGGTTGTGGTGGGTGTATATGGACAGATCGATACGCCGTCCTCTATAATCAGTCTCACCAAATCGTTTCACGTTGAAGTGAGGTGAAATAGAATGTCACAACAATTTCCTACCACTGAAGAAGAGTGGAAAACTCATGTGCTGAATATCCACGGGACTCCATTTGAACAGCTCTGTGAACACCACCTGCGACAATCAGCCGACTGGCAATTTAAAAGCAGCCGTTATCCAGTAGAATTCCCTCCGTCTTACTCACCATTGGTTTCACAGACCAAAAATAGTGAGTTGGATCTCTGGGGGCTTTGTCAGTCTCCAGGGCTTCAGATTGAGTTGTTGGTGGAATGTAAGAAAAATAATCCCGACTACACTGACTGGGTGTTTTTTTTCACAACAAATCCTGCGCCCTTATTCCCTTCCATTCGGACGCTCAGCTACCGTTCTCCTGGAGCTAATCCAGCCGTTCCATGGGGAGCCCATTGTGAAACGCTTTATCTCGCTCCACCACCGAACACTCCTATCACTAGCGATGGTCGGGAAATCAAGGGAGACTATCAAACAAGGTCGCAGCAAAACCAAAATAATGGAAAGCAGCTTACTAAGACATCGAATGCGGCGATTACGGAGGCCGCATATCAAATTGCTCTCGCGACCCAGGCATTGCTACACCAGGAACGACGTAATCGGGAAGCATCAGCACCAGAAAGATTTTACCCTATGCCTCCCTTCCGTCATGTGTTTTTACCGCTTATTGTCACAACTGCTACCTTATGGACCTGCCATTTCCAGGCGGATAAAGTTGATATTGCTCACGGAGTGATCCCTTTTAACGAAGTGCAATATCAGCAGCATCCTTACCTGTTTTGTACCTACGCGCTTCCTCCTATCCTTCAATTTCATCCTGGCGAGAATCAATGGGTATATAGAACTGATGCACAGTGGGAAGCACTGGCCCGCTTCTCTATCCTTGTGGTCGTCTCAGCGAGACCATCACATGCCAGGACACGAATTGCGGCTTCGATAAATTCTGTTCGGCGCTCATTGGTACTGGCAGTTTCTGATCTGGACATCCCTGCTTTGCTCTCCTCAGGCTTTAATCACGAAATTTATTCAATCGGTTGAATAACCATACAGAGAAAAAGCATCGCTGTCAAGCCTGAGGGGAATGTTTGGTAAATTTCAGCTGTTCTCAGGGATTCGGCGTGCTGCTGTGCAGACGGGCGGCAGTAGGAACCGCTGGCGACGCGGTCGAACTTTGTGGTCAAAGCGAGACTACTGCGCTACAACCTTGTCGAACACCGTATGGTTGATTTGTATCTTGGCCGCACGGATATTCGCGGCTATCAGTGCCTCAGCCTGGCTCTCCTTCCAATCCTGCAGTACCTGGGATTCGACCGCAGCAAACGGTAAGTATTTCTCACCATTGGTGCAGTACTGCGAAGTAGCCTGCGACTGGCTCTGGGACGGGCAGGCAAAGTCCTGACTGCGCAACTGCTCGTAGATCTGTTCCAGCACCGCAAGCGCGGGTGGCTGCATCGTCTCTTCCAAATTCTGTTTGAGGGTTGCCTCCAGGTTGCTGGTGATGTAGCTGAAGTAGGTTGCTTCGGTAAAGGACGTAGGACCGTACACCGGTTGATGCTGAGCCACGGCAGCGGCTCGACGCTGGTTCTCTTGCTGCATGTTGGCCAGCATCGCCCCATAGGAGATGTCCCGTACCAAGCCGCGGGTGCGGGCCATCTCCAACTGCACAGTGAGTCGCACCAGTTGCTGCGTGGTGAGTTGCTTGATCATGGTCAGAGGTGTGACCCCGCCATGCGGCGTGGTCCAGAAGGTAGCAGAATCTTGCACGCCATAGTGGTCGTAGAAGTACTGAGAGACCTGGGCTCGGTTCGTGCTCATCTGCAACAGGAACTTGCGCGAGTCGATTGGGTCAGTATTGACTGTGAGGATCGGGCCAGCAGGCAGGTACGCTGCACTGTCCTGGTTGGTCGGCAGGTACGCTACACTGTCCTGGCTGGGAGGTGGTGATGAGGGTTGATTGGCGGCAATCACCGCGAGCACGACCGCAGTGAGTGCGACGGCAATTACCGCGAGCATAGCCGCAGCGCGTGCGACGGCAACCCACGCAGTGCGCAGGTGCCGCCCGTTGGCGTTGCGCCGTCTTCCGGTTCTTTGTTGACCCATCTGATGATGCCTCCTCTCGCTCGGTAGCCATACTGCCTTGCCAGCTTCCCCTTCGCAATAAACGTCTCATTTCGACCACCATGGCGACGCAATGGGAGCCGGAATGTCACCCGGACTCCCATCGCGTTGCTCAGAGCTGCCTTGGCGTGTGCCGGTGTGGCCCGGCATACCGCATCGCTCGTCAGCTGAGGGAGAAGTCGTCGCAGTAGCTCGCGGCGCTGCCTCCATTCTTCCAGCAGTAGATGTTCGCACTGGTGTTGCTCGCGCCTGTGGTGAAGGTGATGCTGATCTGCGTGTAGGTGCTCGATGTGGTGAAGTTGTTGGTCTCCGTCCCACCGTAGTTCTTCACGCCCACGTAGATCGCGTCGCTGCCATTGCTCAACTTGACCCAACCGGTGAGGGTATAGGTGTGGCTAGACGCGAGTCCAGAGACCGTCTGGGACACACCAGAGTTGGCGCTGGCTGTTTGCACGGCGTAGGTGCCGCTGTGCGCGTTGGTGCTGACCACGCTGGCACCGCTGAGGTTGATCCAAGGGCTCAGGCTACCCGTCTCAAATCCAGAATTGCTCACCAGGTTGCTCGATCCCGTCCCGCAGAGATTATCCATGGCACCGATGTTGGGGGTGCTACAGATGCTGTTGTTGTTGAAATCCTTGGTGGGAGCACCAGAGACGCCCACGCCAGCGCCAATCGCCGCCGAACCGCTCGTGAGGGCATAGGCGCTGGCCGCCGAGCTCAGACCGTTGCCGCCGCCGTTCGGGTTCGAGAAGTTCGGATTTCCCACGACCGGGTTCGTGTCGTTGCTGGGTCGGTTGCCTGAGCCATAGAACAGGGTGTGGTTCCAGGGACCGCTGGAAGTGTAGGTGCCGCTGCCCTGGTTGTCGATGATGTTGTTGGTGAAGAATGCTCCGCTCCCCCAGACTGCGGTTAAGCCGTTATCGCCGCCGAGGACAACGGGACTGGTGCCGGAACTGACGTACACCGTGTTGTTGTAGACAGCGGGAGTCGGGTCCCCGCCACAGCCGTCGTTGAACACTGCATTCTTCGCCGTGGCATCGTCCTGCGAAATGTTGTAGCGTAGCACCTCGCCTGTGCCCCCGGCACCGCTGCAGTCCATCCAGAAGCCGTCGACGTTGTTGTGGCTGTAGTTGTACTGCATGAGGCAGTTGGTGGTGTGCAAGTCGCAGTCAAACGCGTTGCCATCGCCCCCACCCTGCGTCACATAGCCATATACCTCGTTGCCCTGGACGGTCGGGCTGTCGCTGTTGACTGGCCAGATTGCGTCAGGATATTTGTTGGTGTAGGTCGGGCTGCCCGAGTTGGTGCCGCCGGTCCAGCTACCCGAGTTGTAGACGATGTTGTTGAGGATCTGGGCACCGCTGGTGTAGCGGACCACGATGCCGTCCGCACCCAGGTCGGTCATCTGGTTGCCCGAGATAGTAATACCGCTACTGCGTGCGGAGATGGCTCCATTCTCGGCCAAGCTGCCCACCCAGATGCCGACCCGGTCGACGTTCCACACATTGTTGTTGGTAATACTGACCCCATTGTAGACGCCAGGACTCGAGAGCCCGCCGTCAATGTCCACGTCAATCCCACCATTGACCCCGTAGTAGCCCCACAGGTAGCCATTGACGTTGTCCACCGTGTTAGCGGTGATGGTGATGCCGTTCAAGGTGCTGCTGGTATCGTTGTAGGCCAGGATGCCGTCCCGGTCCCCCGCGCTGCCACCGCTGTTGGTGACCTCAAGATCCTCGACGGTCACGTACTGGTTATCGTGCAAGTACACCGTAGCCGGGCTAACCCCGCCCCCGGCGAGGATCGGGTTGGCCGAGCCATGACCGTGGTTCCACGCCCCGATGACAATGGGGTTCCCGCTGGCACCTGAGCCCAGCAGCGCCAGCTGCCCGTTGCAGGTGGTGCCCTCAGCGAAGACGAGGCCGTCACCAGCCTGGAAGGTATGGGCATTGACCGAGGTCAGGGTGTTCCAGGGGCTGGACTGTGAGGTGCCGTTGCCGTTGCTGCCAGCCGAGCAGTCTACCCACCACCAGGTCGTCACGGCATGGGCCACCTGGTGCGTCACCAGGAATGCGGCGAGACTCAGAATGAGGGTGCTCGCGATGAGCAACGGTCGCGCCAGTACAATGGATCGCTTCTTCATGAATGCTTTGTCCCTTCGACTGTGAAGACCAAATATCTCTATCAACCAGTACCATTACTGGCATGATACCCACAGAGTTACCGTTCAACATTGAACAGATTTTGTGAAGGTAAACGGTGTCGGGAACGATTTACCATGCAAGCATAATCGATAAATAGATATTTGTCAAGCTTTTTCTCTCGTCTTCGTTCAAAATCTTCTCTGTTTTCACTGTATTACAGCTCAATAAGCTCCTGAGAACTTGACAAGCACAAGCGATGAGACTATCATTGTCTGAGAAGAGTAAATCGTTCCCGGCATCGTTGACGATAAAAATGGTGGAGCAACAATATGATTTACGCAAGGCGCGTAAGTTGTTGAGAATAGACAGGAGATACTTTTATGCAAGCAAGCACCACGTATTCTACTGCGCTCCGTGCGTATCTTGCCAGCCATGTTACCAACATGTTTCGAGAGGTAGGCGACCCATTTGCCTATCCGTTCCTGGTACCGGGCAGTGTCTACGCCAATTCCCTGTGGGACTGGGATAGCTGGCTCAGCAATGTGGCGCTCCATCAGGTAGTGCAGGACCAGGGCAACGAGGCAACCCGCATCCAGCTCCGCCGCCATGGACAGGGGTCGGTGTTGAACTTTTTGGCCTGGGGCGAGGCGGATGGATGGCTACCCATTGAGGTGACGCGGGGCATGTCCATCGCAGCGCTCAAGCCCGCCGACATCCATGCCCACAACATGCATAAGCCTGTGCTAGCACAACATGCCGCCTTTCTTACGCGGCAGGAGGGTGGGGATGTGGCCTGGCTCCGTGAGAGTTTCCCCGTCTTGCAAGCCTTCCTCGCCACCTATCAGCAGTATCATCGCCATCAGCCTACGGGTCTCTATTTCTGGCAAACCGATGAACGCATTGGGGTGGACAATGACCCTGGGGTCTTCTATCGGCCACCGCGCAGCTCCGGCAATATTTACTTGAATACGCTTATGGTGCAAGAACTCGCCGCGATGGTCTACCTCTGTAACTGTTTTCATCTGCCTGAAACGGCACAACAGTATCAGGAGGAGCACGACCATCTCGTTCAGGCAATCCAAGCGCAGTGTTGGGATGAGCGCGACGGCTTCTTCTATAGCGTTGACCTCAACCTCCTGCCCATCGATCCTGCCCAACAGCTCCATTCTGGGGCACCACGCCACTGGGCAAGCCTGTTGCAGCGTATCAGCATCTGGACGGGCTTTCTCCCCTTGTGGGCGGGTATCGCCACCCCTGCCCAGGCCGAGCGCATGGTTGCCGAGCACTACCGCAACCCCCGCACGTTTTTGGCCCCGGCGGGGGTGCGCTCGCTCGGGCGCACAGAGAAGATGTATTCGTTGGCGCCGACCAACAATCCCTCGAACTGGCTGGGACCCATCTGGGGCATCGTCAATTATCTCGTTTTTCGTGGATTGGTACGCTATCGCTATACCGCCGATGCACGAGACCTGGCCGAGAAAACCGTCGCATTGTTTGGCCGCGATCTCGCGGAGTCCGGCACGCTCCACGAATTCTACGATCCCGAAACGGGGGCACCGCTTCTCAACCCTGGATTTCACAATTGGAATTTTCTGGTGGCGAATATCCTGGCTTGGCTTGAGCAGCGTCCCATCGTTTCCGAATTTGCCGCAGAGGAGGCTGCATCCACGGAAACGCTAGCCTGAGGCATCACGGAGACCATTCCAGAACGGGGGCTAACTGCTGTGTTGCTCTATAGTTGAGCGTACTCCCGTTCTGGAATAGTCTCTTGCATAGCAAGAAACATTACTGAAAAGGCTCTGCTTCAGCACATCCTTTTCATCACCGCCTCGGCACAGCTCCCGTTGATGCACGTGTAATGAGTGTGTATTCAATGTTCAGCCCTGATACAGGCTCGTCACTGTGTTCCGGCTCGATCATATGCTGGATGAGTTTCAATACGGCGTGACTGATTTCCGCATAGGGAGTGTGAATCGTGGTCAATGGTGGATTTGTGTAGGATGATTGCAAAATGTCGTCACACCCGATAACCGACACATCTCCCGGCACACTCAACCCTCTGTCGTGGAGTGCTCGTAACACACCAATTGCGATGAGATCAGTTAAGGCACAAATAGCAGTTGGCCTCTGTCCTTCGTCAAAGAGTTCGTTGACGGCTCGATAGCCACCTTCGAGTTTATGTGTTTGGAGGTAGGTGGTACTCTTGATGAGACTTTCGTCAACAAGGAGTCCATGATCGGTCAAGGCCCCTCGAAACGCAGCAAGACGGCTACTTGCGACATGCAACTCCGGCCCTTCCGTCAGATATGCGAGGCGACGATGACCCAGTTCTACCAATTGTGATACAGCCATGTAGGTCGCCCGATCCCGTGAGTCGCCAGAAATAAATGCTTGTACATATGGAACATCATCTGGTACAGTCTCATCTATTACGACGGTAGGAAGTTTGGCGGCTTGTATGACTGCAAGAGTTGTACTATTCAGCGCACCAGCCATCCAAATAAGACCATCGACGCGATGGGCAACAAATGAACCGAGATTGGTGAGGGCAAGGGCTAACTCATAATCGTAGTTAGAAACGACAAGCATATAGCCCGCAACATGAGCGATCATTTGCATTTGACGTGCGTACTCTGCATAGTGCGGATTGAGAATATCTGGAATGAGCAGTCCAATCATGCCAGTACGCCCCTTACGTAACCCTCGTGCGGCAGCATTTGGTTGAAAACCTAATTCGCGCACTGCCTCTTGTACTGCTGCTCGTGTCGCTGCACTCACATCTGGATGATTATTAATAGCACGTGAGACCGTTTTGACAGAGACACCAACGCGCTGGGCCACATCATGAATCGTGATAGCGATGGTTTTTCTCCTCTTCCTACACTCCATCATTTTTATCGTCAACGATGTCGGGAACGATTTACACTTCTCAGACAATGATAGTCTAATCGCTTGTGCTTGTCAAGTTCTCAGGAGCTTATTGCAGGGCTTTTCAGTCAGAACGGGTAAACCGAAACTATGGGGGCAATATTCCCGTACCGATAGCTTGCTCCCACTGTTTTTCCAATGAGGTCAGGTACTCCAATGGCCGATGACGAAATCGAAAGCGATGGAGTTGTTTTCAAGGTGGCATTGGCGTGTCTGCTGCCGAACGCATCGCCACGATGCCGTGGACACGCAGCGTAAGCGAGCTTGGAGCTGGGCTTCTCCATCCGGCTGAATACCATCAATGGAGAGCACTATGCCTTTATTTTCGCGTACTTGTTCTTTCCATGCTTCATCATGAGCAACTTCTGTTCCTGCACGTAATAAAGAGGTATAGGCTTCAAAAAGAAATAAAATTTCCCTGCGCGAGATCGTTTGTTCAAGAGGAGCTAACTGTTCTAAAAGGTGCTGATGAATTTCATCAACAGTTTTGTGATCTACTAATCGTAAATGCCCTATTTTGAGAACAATATCGATTCCAAAGGTGAAGCCAGACAAGGACAAAGCATCTGCTTCTGCACTTCGGTAGAGCATTGATTTTCCCATGCACTCGCTCTCAGGATAGCGATACCCGCAGTGAATCACTCGAATTACTTGCTTCAATGTAATAACGATCTTACCTGAAATGTTTATACATCTCTTTAATTTCCTTTTACATGTGAAATAATATTTTATCTCTGAATGGTATATACGCTTGACTAATTGTATAATACTTCTTCTTGCGCATTCGCTTTCCTTACTCTTTCCCTCTCCTCATGTGTCTCTCTTTATTGTATCCATATTTTGGCAGTACGGGAATATTGCCCCTACGGACCGAAAAGCCCTGCAAAGACGAGAGAAAAAAGCTTGACAAAGATCTATTTATCGATTATGCTTGCATGGTAAATCGTTCCCGACACCGTTTACCTTCACAAAAACTGTTCGATGTTGAACGGTAGCTCTATGGGTATCATGCCAGTAATTGTGCTGGTTGATAGAGATATCTGATCTTCACATTGGACGAGTGTGGCTCTTCTTCCACCTCAGGAAGTTCAGGTTCTGTAACACTTACCTGCACTTTATCCTAGTGGGTCAGTTGTCAAGTAGAGTCACATTGCATATGCTCTCTAAGACCCTCACAGGCTGGGTGAGGCGGAAACCCACCGAACAGGACTTGACAACTGATCACTAGATAGAATACTATCCACTTTTCAATGGAGAGGAGACATATCTACACATGCAGTCCTATCTACATCCGTTCTTGTACGCACCCTGAAGCAGGGAACGCAATATCAATGCTAGGGTTCTATCGCGGTCCTATTCTTCGCCATCGTTGGCACTATCTTATTATCGTTTATCGCTCTGGTAAACAACAAATTTTTTTTAGGCTACGCCAAGGAGTACTTACATCATGACACAGTCGTCTTTACTCAACCGCCGCACTTTTTTGCTTCGTTCAGCAGCGACAGCTGGTGCACTCACTGGAGCTGGTGCGCTCCTCGATGCCTGCGGTACCGATACTGGTAGTAGTGGAAAAACCACCCTCACAGTGATGTACAATACCAGCGAAACTGATCCCAAGTATTTCCCTGAGTTTGAAAAGGCCAATAATTGCACTATCAAATTGCTCCAATATGATGCGACGAAGCTCAGCGCTTTGCTGGCTGCTGGCACGCCCCCAGATTTCTTGCGTCTGAATGGCGCGACTGATGTGCCCAACTTTGCTGGTCGTGGTCTGCTGACCGATCTCACTTCTCGCTTTGCCAGCAGTTCCGTCTATAAAGTAGATGACCTGGTCCCGACTGACAGCCTTTTTCAATGGAACGGCCATCAGTCGGGTACTGGTCCCCGCTATGGCATCCTCAAAGATTGGTCCCTCGACGCCGAAATATGGATCAATACCAAGATCTTTGAGGACGCAGGGGTACCTGTGCCGGACACAACGACGCCACTCGCGTATGACGAACTCCTTGATCTGGCGAAGCGGCTGACCAAGCGCGACAGCAGCGGCAAAATTGAGATTTATGGCCTTGATACGGCCTGGGAATTCCAATTCACCTATGGCCAGATCCTGCATAATCTCGCCCAAACCAGCACCTCGCTCTTCAGTGCTGACCAGAAGACGGCTGATTTCACCCAGCCCGAGGTCATGAAGCTCTTACAGTGGTATGTTGACTGGGCACAGGCAAAGGTTGGTCCGTCGCCGCTGACCGATCCCAATGATACGGCGTTTACCCTTTTCCCGGCAAACCGGCTGGCGATAGTCCAGTTTGGCTACTGGTTCGGCGGTTCAATCATCGTTCCGGACACCAATGGCTTGCAATCCCACGTCCAGTTGTTGCCTACTCCTCAGTGGGGACCCAATCGCAAAGCCGCGTGCTTTACTGGCACTGGTGCCGTTATTCCCAATGGGAGCAAGAACAAAGATCTGGCTTTCAAATTTATGGAATATTTCACCAGTGGCACGCTCGGCACCGCGCGCGTCAAGGGTGGAACTGGTTTGCCCGCCCTCAAGAGCCAGTTTGCGCTCTTGCCCAACACGCAGGCTTTCCAGAAGCAGGCGCTTGCTGTGGTCAACAGCGAATTGCCATATCAGACGACGCTCACCTTTTCGCCCTATGTAACCAGTGGCGCTGTTAGCACGGCGCTTTTGCAATATCTGACGCCCGTGATCAAGGGACAAGGATCAGTGGCTCAGGCCGCTCAGCAATTGACTGACGCGGTGAATCTGCTGTTGCAGCAAGGTGCGAGTCAGATCGGCTAGGCGTTCGTTGCGGCGCTGACCAGAGAGAATCTCTGGTCAGCGCCATTTCAGCAAAGGAGGAGGCCAACATGGCACTTCAACGGGTGGCCCACAGCCCTGCATCCATCGCGCAGACCTCGGCACGCCGTCGTCCCTGGTCGCGCTACTCAAGTACCACCTTCTATCTGTTCATCGCCCCCTGGCTCGTCGGCTTTGTGGCGCTGACGATTCTTCCGATGGTGTTTGCGCTCCTGGTGAGCTTCACCAATTATGATGGCATCTCGCGCTGGCGTTGGGTTGGTGTCAGCAATTATGTCGAACTGATCGGCGATCCCAACACCTGGTTCAGCATTTCCCGGACACTCCTGTATGTGGTGCTGGCTGTGCCGCTCTCTATCGCTGGTGGGCTGGGGCTGGCATTGCTCGTCAATATGCGTGTACGCTTTGTTGGCTTCTTTCGGACGATTTTTTATTTGCCGACCGTGGTGCCCGTCGTCGCGGGGGCGCTGACCTTCCGTCTTCTCTTCGATAACGACAATGGGCCAGTTGATGCCTTGATTGCGCTCTTTCATGGCCCATCCATTTTGTGGCTGGGCGACCCGCTGGCTCTCTTACCGCTCTTGCTGCTCGTCCTGTGGGGCATGGGTGGAGGGATGGTCCTTTCGTTGGCTGGCTTGCAGGGCATCCCCCAGGAGTTGAAAGAGGCGGCAATCGTCGATGGCGCATCGGCCTGGTATTCGTTCCGATCGGTGACCCTCCCACTTCTCTCACCCATTCTCTTCTTCCAGGTCGTTACCGGAGTGATTGCGGCCTTGCAGGTGCTCGTACAGCCCTTACTATTGACGAACTCCAATGCTGGTCAAGATTCCTCGGGCCTGGCTCAGGTACCGCGTGCCAACTATCTCTATATGGTGAATGTCTTTGCACAGTTTTTTCAGAATGAACGCTTTGGGTATGGTGCTGCATTGCTCTGGGTGCTTTTTGCGTGTATCTTGCTCCTCACCATTGTGCTCTTTCGCACAAGCTCACTGTGGGTCTATTACGAAGTCGATCAAGATGTCTAAGGGAGGTTGAGCCATGGCACTACCCATTCGTTCTTACACGCCGCGCCAGCGGTATAATCCACGCAAGCAGTATGATCCACGCCAGCCTCTGGCGTTCATTGCAATGTCGCTGTTGGCCCTTATCTTTATCGCTCCTTTCTTGTGGCTGGTCTCAGTCGCGCTCAAATCGTATGCCGATCTTGGTGCGTTGCCAATCCACTGGTTGCCACAACAGCTCCAGTGGAGTAACTTTGAGGATGCACTGACTGACATCAATTTTGGGCAATATGCCACGAATTCGGTCGTCCTCTCAGTCATTTATACAAGCCTGATTACCGTATCAAGTTCAATCGTAGGATTTGGCTTCGCGCGGTTACATGGGGTCGGGAAGCGTCCTCTCTTCCTTATTATGCTGGCAACAATCATGTTGCCGCCGATTTTGACGGCCATTCCGACCTTTGTGATGTTCAGCAAAATAGGGCTGATTGATACGTACTGGCCATGGGTTTTCTGGGGAGTAGCGTCGAGTCCGTTCCTGGTCTTTCTCTTTCGCCAGTTCTTCGCGGCAATCCCAAAAGAGTTGGAAGAGGCAGCGATCATCGATGGATGCAATTACTGGCGTATCTATTGGCAGATCTTCTTGCCACTCTCCAGGCCAGTACTGGCGACGGCGGCGCTGCTTTCTTTTGCACAGGTTTGGGGTGATTGGTTCACGCAATCGATCTTCTTGAGCAACGAGCAATCGACGCTCGCGGTTGCCATTGCAACAGGGTATATGAATAGTCAGGGCTTCCAACTCATTAATATCGAGGCAGCGGGGGCCATCTTCTATATCCTACCCGTCTTGATAGTCTTTTTCTTCGCCCAACGATTCTTCGTCAAGGGCATTGTGACTACCGGATTGAAAGGCTAGTACACGAAGACTCAAATCTAACAGTGGTAAGAACAAGCCTGGAGAGCCAGACGAGGCTTATCTAAACCACCGAAGGACTTAAGGCAGCATGTACTAGTGCTCTGTTAACCTTTCTTGAGAGGTGCACCGCCTGATGGTTATGAACAAATCGGCATGGTACAAAACATGATCGCACGAACCAAGGAATTGCCTGGTTCCACCTTGTTTTTGTACCATATTTAAAAGTGAATAACCATGTGGTGGTGGGAAAGAAAGAGGATGCAAAAGTACTCCCGCTTTTCCACTGCTCTTGAAATTCGAAGCAAGCGGAAGGGGGCAAGCCCCTTCCCTACGAGTGGGACTATTCTTGTTTTGAGAAACACTTATCCTCATGGGGTTACTAGTAAAGGAAACAGGCAATGACTGTATCTCTGACCACATCTCTTACTCCAACCTACCTTCGATGTGAATACCTCGTCAACCCACTTGGTATTGACACCATGCATCCTCGATTCAGTTGGATATTTCAAACAGCACAATCATCGTCACGTGGGCAGAGGCAAACAGCCTATCAGCTTCTCGTTGCCAGCACGCAAGCGTTGCTCGACGCTGATTGTGGCGATCTATGGGACAGCAGGAAATGTTCCTCCACACAGTCCACTCATATTCTTTACGAGGGGAAACCACTCACTTCGGGTATGCGTTGTTGGTGGAAGGTACGCGTCTGGGATAGTGCAGATTGTCCTTCGGCCTCTAGTGAGACAGGATACTGGGAGATGGGTCTGCTCTCGCCCGATGACTGGAAGGCGCAATGGGTGAGCCTTGAGCCTCAGGCACTTGTCGTAAGCGAGATGACGAGAGAGCTACCAGGTCTCAAGCGTAGCCCCTATTTTCGCAAAGGTGTCGTGCTTTCACACTCCATTGAACGGGCGAGGCTCTATGTAACGGCAAAAGGTGTCTATGAAGCATCTATCAATGGACAGCGTGTTGGCGATGCGGTGCTTGCTCCTGGCTGGACCGATTATCACAAGCGTATTCAGTACCAGGTCTACGATGTGACTTCACTGCTCCAGCAAGGCGAAAACGCCCTTGAAGCCGTGCTTGCTCCTGGCTGGTATAGTGGCTACGTTGGTATACCATCACATAGTACAGGCTATGAGCGGTATGGGAGTAACATGAGCTTACTCTACCAACTGTGTATCGACTACACTGATGGGGCACAGGAAATCATCTCGAGTGATGAGACATGGCAAGGAAGCACAGGACCAATTCTTTCCTCAGACCTGTTAATGGGTGAGACGTACGATGCGCGTCTTGAGAAGATGGATTGGCAACTGCCCGTTACGGTGCAATCTCTCGAGAGCACGGTATCGTTCGTTCCTGAATACGCTGAACCCGTGCGTGTCACTGAGCATCTTGAAGCGAGTAGTATCACACAACTGACGGCCAATGTTCATATCGTCGATATGGAACAGAACATGATTGGCTGGGTGCGTTTACGGATGCGAGGCGACGCAGGCACCAAAGTACAATTACGCTTCGCCGAGATGCTCAATCCAGATGGCACACTGTACACCGAAAACCTGCGCTCCGCACGCCAGACTGATACCTACATCTTGAAAGGCGATGGGCAAGAGGTCTTCGAGCCACGTTTCACCTTTCACGGTTTTCGCTATATCGAGGTGACGGGCTACCCTGGCCCACTTGAACGCGGCGCGATTACCGGTTGTGTCGTGCATTCTGATACACCTCCCACAGGGAGTTTCGAGTGTTCGAGCGCGATGGTCAACCAACTCTGGCGCAACATCATCTGGGGACAGCGAGGCAATTTCCTGAGCGTGCCAACCGATTGTCCACAGCGTGACGAGCGACTCGGCTGGATGGGGGACGCACAGATCTTTGTGCATACGGCGTGCTATAACAGGGATGTTGCTGCCTTCTTCACAAAATGGATGCATGATGTCGTCGATGCCCAATCCGAAGAAGGAGCTTTTCCTGATATTGCTCCACGAATAGCCCCGATCATGATGGATGGTAGCCCTGCGTGGGGTGATGCAGGTATGATTGTTCCCTGGACAATTTACCAGATGTACGGAGATACGCGCATTCTTGCCCAGAACTATGATGCAATGACGCGCTGGGTCGAGTACATCCACCACACCAATCCCGATTTGCTGTGGACCCAACAGCTCAATTCGAATTACGGTGACTGGCTCTCCATCGACGCCGACACACCAAAAGAGGTGCTTGCCACCGCCTACTTCGCCTATGATGCCTTGTTGCTCTCGCGCATCGCGCGTGTCCTGGAACACCACGCCGACGCCGAGCGGTACGACGCCCTCTTCCACGGCATTCGCAACGCTTTCTGCAATGCCTATGTCAAGCACGATGGCAAGATTGAGGGAGAGACACAGACGGTCTATGTATTGGCCTTACATATGCACCTTCTCCCACCTGACTTGCGTCCTCTCGCGGCCAAACATCTTGTTGAAGCTATTGAAAAGAAGGGATGGCACCTCTCAACCGGTTTTGTGGGAGTGGGCTATCTGGGCCCTGTATTAACGGAGGCAGGCTATGCGGATGTGGCCTATCGACTGCTCCTCAACGAGACCTTTCCCTCCTGGGGCTATTCCATCAAACATGGGGCGACCACCATTTGGGAACGGTGGGATGGATGGACGGAGGAACATGGCTTCCAGGACCCAGGTATGAACTCGTTCAACCACTATTCACTTGGTTCTGTGGGACAATGGCTGTTTCAGTATGTGGCAGGTATTGAGCGAGATAGCGAGCGACCAGGATTTCAACAGAGTATCATCCATCCCTATCCAGGAAGCGAGTTGACCTATGCAAAGGCCGAGTATGCCTCGATGCATGGTCTTCTCAAGACACACTGGCAACGCGATACGCACCGCTTTACACTTCATATCACGCTCCCTGCAAATACGACGGCGACCGTCTATCTTCCTACAGACACGGGCACTCAGATACAAGAAAGCGGCAAACGGGTAGAAGAGGCGGAAGGCGTCTCGTCTGTGCGAGAAGAGAACGGGTATGCTCTCTTTGAGATTGGCTCAGGAGAGTACGAGTTCGTGTGTACGCAAGAGGACGTGTCGGATGATAGCGCCTCAGCCATATGAACCTTATCGTTCCAAAAAAATGTAGACATCTGTGGAGACCACATCTTTTGTTGGATTTAGACGGTTATCGCGAACCGTAAAGGCTGAACTATATAGGCGCTAGAGGCTGTGTGAAAAGTCTTCAGGGGCCAGCTCTCGCCAATCGGCGGGCCATCAAGCGGATCATACAGGTATAGATCCAATTTTCACTACTTTGAGGCAGAAATTCATAATTTTTCCCAGACTCCTGTCTTGCGCCAAATGCGGAAATAGCTCCAAACGGTGGACCACGGAGGAAATTCATGAGGAAGCATACGCCACTGGCATCCACTTCTTAATATATACCAAATGGCGTTAATCACTTCACGCATGTTTGTCGTTCTCGGCCGTCCTCCAGGTTTCTCTTGGGGAATCAGGGGTTCTAATACTTTCCACTCCTCATCACTGATATCGCTTGGATAGGATCTCTTTCTCATTGCATGCCCCTTTCATCATCAACTTTCCCTGCTGCATGCTCTTTTCTCCTGCCTTCCTCTCCATTTTAGCACATTTCCCTTGGCTTACCGCGCAGGCGATATCGTCAAAGCGGTGACACCGAAGGGAACCTATCAGGGACGCATTGCTATTCGTCACCGTCCATCGTTCCGTCTCGGCAAAGTGGATATCCACCCGAAGTATCTGCGTCGGGTGCATCGTGCAGACGGCTATAAGTATGTGCACCAGCGGGTGCCTTTCATTCCTCCCGCAGCCTGAAGGCGTGAGGGTCCCCTGAAAGGATTTTTATGGCTGGTACTCTTCGGGCGAGCCGTTTATTCTGGTTGCTTGATTGCGTAGCGCCTGTAACGCGTCGCTGAAGCGCAGCGGATAGGGCTGTTCGACGGTAAGTGCGCGATATTGTGCTGGCAGTTGGGCCAGGTTTTGCTGGGCCAGTTCGTGAATTTCTGATAGTGGAGGCAGGCTGCCGGAAATGATCTCACCATTGCGCATTACAGGCCGTAGCAATCGCTGATAGTTGTCTGGACGTGGTTCGTGGGCGAGCTGAACAACATCTTCTTCCCACTGCGGGTGACGATAGATCTCTTTGCGACCGGGCCAGGTACTTTTTGCTCCGGCTAGCTTGATCTTAGGAAACTTGGTGCCTGCTTCGTCAACATACCAGACCTCTTTATAGACGGCCCCTAATGAGCCGCCCTCGATGTCGTGTTCAACCGAACCTGCACCATAGCCTAGCGCGTTGCCGATACCAAAAGCATCGATTTCGGCACCAGCCTGTAAGATCTGCATGATTTTCCACTCGTCGAGATCGCCACTGCCCAGGATACGCACATGTCCCAGACCGGCCTTGCGCAGTTGTTCTCGTACGTAGATGCTATCGGCACACAGATCGCCACTATCCAGGCGTACTGCAGCCAGTGTATGTCCCAGTGTCTCTTGCGAGCGTAACGCTACGTCGATAGCTATATGAATGGCGTGCCGCACATCGTAGGTGTTGAGCAGCAGTGTGTAGCGATTGTATGCCTGCGCGATGGCCTCAAAAGCTTCTTCTTCGGTTGGAAACAGTTCGATCAACGCGTGAGGCACGGTGCCAGTTGCTTGTAAGCGGTACTCGTAAGCAGCGTTGAGTAACGATGTACTGGCGCAGCCACCGATGTAAGAGGCGCGTGCAACCGTCATAGGTTCTTGTGCGCGGCGGAAGGCGAACTCGGCGACGCGTCGTTGCTGGCCCTGATTGGCTGCGTAAACGATGCGCGAGGCTTTGGTCGCGATGAGCGTCGAGAGTGCCATGGCCTGTAGCAAGCCTGCTTCTAGCAGCACCGCCTCGCGAAAGGGAGCGGTCACGCGCAGCAGAGGCTCATTGGCAAAGGCGATAGTGCCTTCGGGGAGAGCCAGAATTTCACCAGTGAAGCGTAGACTCGCTAACTCATCCAGGAAGGCGGCATCGTAATCGCGGATATGGGCCAGAAATTTCAGCTCTTCGCTGGTATAGCGAAATGCCTGCGCAAATTCCAGTGCGGATTCCAGACCCGCAACGAGCATATAGGCTCCGCCAAAGGGAGCTTTACGCGTATACAGGTCGAAGGTCGTGAGACCATTATAACCTGTGCGCCATGAAACATAGGCTGAATCAGGATGGTACATATCGGTCATCAATCCTGGATGCATGCTGGGAGCACGACGATGCATAAAATTCTCCTCTTTTTTTCATACGCCGCACTCTGCGACTTAGTGTGATTTGTACGCTATCTAGCCATACGAGTTAGTGTATATTGTACCATATGTGGCAGTGCTATTGTTTCAGGGCAAAAAAGGCGTGCGTGTGCTCAACAGGGAACTTTTTGCTGTTCTGTGCGTAGTAAATAATGCAGAGATTGCATTGTTGTCCTGGGGAAGAGGAAGCAAAGACGATCCTCTCTTGCCTCACTCCTCTTCTCTATGATGTAGTGTCTATGATGGTTGCCTGGTATAGGCATAAGAAGCAGGATGAGATACCCATGATGTCACAGCAGCGCCGATGGGCGATTGGTCTCGCAACCAGCACGAGCATTGTCGGTTTAACCCTGACCAGTGGTTTGACTGTAGTCGCACATTACTTTGTGAAAGAACTCTCGCGTCCGCATAACCCGTTGCCGGATGCCGTATTCACCTGGAGCATGCCCAAGGACACGAGTGAGCCACCAGCCTCTTTACAACGCTCATTGACCTTCCAGGCCTTGGACGGAACAAAGCTGCGCGGTGATTTCTGGGCGCAACCTCAGCCAGCTCCGACGATTGTTTTATGCCACGGATACCGCATTTCCCGCTCACACCTGCGTCCAGCGGCAGCCATGCAGTATGCCTATGGCTACAATGTGTTCTTCTTCGATTTTCGTGGACACGGAGATAGTGACAGTGTTTTCACCAGCGCTGGCGTTGCCGAGGTGCGCGATTTGGAAGCCGCATTGCAGGTCGTGCGTCAGCAAGCGGAGACGTTGCCGGGCAAAATCATCATTCAGGGCTTCTCTATGGGTGCTGCTGTAGCTCTGCTGATGCCGCCGCAGCCTGATGTGGTAGCCATCATCGCGGATAGTCCCTACGCCCGCTCAGATGATGTCATGCGCCGTCTGATTAACTGGCATATAATGGATGTCAGTCAGCATTGGCCGCGTAGATTGCGTCCGTCACGTCCCTTACTCTCCGCGCTCAGTTGGAGTATTCTGGCTATCAGCACCATCGATTTTCGTCTGCGCTTTGGCTATAACGTTGTTGCTCGTCCAGAGGCCACATTCAGGCGTTGGAAAGCGCGTTCTCGCAAAGCATTACGGCAGCAATCGATCCCTATTCTGCTCATTCATTCGTCGGGGGACGTGTTAATCCCTATTCGCCACGCTCGTCAAATTGCCTCTGAAGCAAAAACGCACGGTGTTCCCCTGGAAACGTACTTTGTCGATACGAAAGCGCATTGTGGTGCATACGATTATGATCCGGTCCAATATAACCGTGTATTACACAGTTTCCTGGCTCGTCATCTGCAGGATGATTTGCCGGAGCAGCACCGTGGTCCGGTTGCCTGACACGAGAAATGGGATCGCGGACTTCATCTGCGGTCCCCTGGCGGGAACGATTTGTGCAAAACTCAGAATCTCAGCGTAAAACACTTGCATCTTTCCAGACTTCTGTGCATAATTGCTAATATAAGAGGAGCAGTAAGCGAAGTTCCTTAGATGCATGAAAGGATGGCGCAGCAGTTCCCTCTGAAAAAGGAAGCCATCGAGGAGGTCGGATGTTAGTACCTGACGAGATTACCCAGACAACAGACGCTTTAGAACAGTTACCTGATGCAATTACCCGTATGACGGATGATCTGGAGGGATTGCCTGACGCGATGATGCGTACAACGGATGACCTGGAAGAATTATCCGACGCCATTACCAGTACAACCGAGTCCCTGGAACAGTTGCCTCGTACTCTTGACCGTCGGAGTGCCTTAAGTGAGCGTAGGCAGAGTATGCTTCAGCAAAAGCAGACGGATGATTTGCCTGCATTGACTTTAGATACCCCGCATACGAAGATAGCCTGGCGGCAGGTGGTGGCGTTGCGTGAGGAGAACCGGCGTCTGCGTTTTGCGTTGGAGGACCAGCAAGCTGAATTGCAGCAGTTGCTCAGTGACTACACTACTCTGAAGGATGGACTTGATCAAGAGATCGCGGTTATCCACAATGGCCATCAACAGGAGATTGAGCAGTACCAGTCGCATCTCCAGGCCTTGATGGATGAGCGCAATCGCTTGCATAATGCATACTCTATGGTGGACTTACGCTACCAGGATTTGTATCACACTTTTCAGGATGCGGTCGAGGATGAGGCGCAGAAGATGATGACTGAGGCGACCCAGACGATCATGCTGACGCCCGATAAAGCGCCTGCGTTATGGCAGGATGTCGTGAAAACCCTGGAAATACAGGTCCGGCAGGCCGAAGATAAACACTTAGTCGAAGCGCTATACTTGAAACATGAGGTACAACGCACACTTGCGCAGTTAGAGCAAGAGCGTGAACAGGTTGATGCTGAGCGACAGTGTCTGGTTGTTTTGCAAAATAGTGCGCGTGAACAGGCTGAATTGCGGCATAAAACGCTTCACGAACGCCTGCATACGCGTTGGAGAGTCGCCTCTGTGGCCACTTCTCTGGGCCTGTTGGGCGCGTTAATGGTGCTACAGTTTGTCTCCCTGTTCCTCTTCCAGGTACATCTGACGACTAGTATTTCTCTGGCGATGCTGCTCCCTGTGATCGTGTGTACTGTCCTGGCGCTGGCCTTAGTCAATCCACTGAAATGGGTGAAGCACATCTATAACCATATCCCGGTGCGGAGAAAGCAGTAAGAGAGTACCAGTACAAATATGCACATGACCCTCACACCGTTTCAATGGTTCCACCGATCTGGAACTGCTGAAACGGTTTCTTCTATCAATATGTGGATAGTATAGTGAGTCCCTGGTCACTGAGGCAAGAGCAATTCCTTAGCTGGAACGTCAAATAGGATACGAAGCGAAGCAGGGGCGTTATCTGTTGTGCCATGCTATGCTATCCGGTTTGCCCCTGCTTAGGACAAAAAATCTCCCCAGAAAGGAATCGTCTGGTACGCTGCATATTTCACTTGCGTGAGCCGAGAGTGGCCAATGTTCCTTTCTCCGATCAGTTCTCCAAATTCCACCAGAAAGTAGTCATACAAGTCAACGGCGTAAATAACCATATCTGACTGGTAGATGGAGAGAACTGGATTCCCCGCCGCGCATGGTTCAGCCAGCAGGTAACGATGCCCAAAAACAGGGATGAGTTTGGGCGCGGCGTTCACGAGTTTCTCGCACCCGAGTCTCTTGCGCCTCTGCCGTGGTGGGTTTTACCCCCCAACTCTGCGACCACAGATGATTGTGCTGGACATCGAAAAACAACCCTTCAACCAGCCACTCATAGGCCGCCTGAATGGCCTCAGTATCTCTCTGCCAGTGGTAGAATGATGGTGTGGTAATGGGGACCATCGTCTGACCATCGACATAGCTCGCACCGACTTGTGGCCGATCCACGCTATGCAGCATCTGAAGGAAGAGGCGATAATCAGGAGGAAAACGCATGTGGTAGTGCTGCTCGATGGTGGCAATTTCTTGCTCACTCAACCCGCTCAGCCAATGTGTTGCTTGTTGCCAATCGCGTCCACCCACATGCGAAGCCACAAAGTCTTCGTGCGTTTTCGTCTGATATTTCCGCCATGTTTCTTCTGTCCGCTCCTGGAACCAGCGCAGGAATGCCTCGTCGAAGTGCTGAGGTCTATCATTTGTCATGCTTTCACCCTCGGTCTTTTTTTCTGGATTGTACCTCAGCATGCTGCCAATCACAACCTGGTAGCCGGATCACACCAATCGCTTGAGTCTAGCATTAAAGCTAAATGAGGGAAGCATTATCTATTCAGCTTATAAAAGGTTTCGGCTTCACTATCGGTAAGCAGAAAACCGAAGTATTTTACGCGCTTGATCGTTGTTTCAATAATGCGGGAGTGTTCATCTGCCGGATCCTCTCGTCTGAGCCAACTCGCCTGTCAGTGCGAAACTGACGTTATCTCGATTCCTTTTCGATAGAGGCAACAAAGTACACGAAGTATGCTTTGCAAGCCTCTGTGCCCTGTCAGAGAACCATTATCTTGATGAATATCATTTGGTAAAGCACGTATACTGAGAAGTAGATAACAGTGCTGCTGAGGTAGATGAAGAGGAAGGGAAGAGGCGCATGCGTGTTGTTGAAATTGAGATACAGGACGGTCAACGCCGTTATGTCGTCATTGACGAAAATGGCAGACTTGTTGAGCCGATTGTTCGCTATCTGAAATACCTTGACTGCGTTGGCTCAGCTCGTCAGACCCTTCGTTCCTATGCGTACTCACTCAAACACTACTGGGAATACCTCACCCAGCAGCAACTCAACTGGCAACAGGTCACGCTGGATGATCTCTCGCGTTTTGTGCTCTGGCTCAAGTTACCCTCTGGGTCACTCAAGGTGCTCTCTGCTCATCCCGTTCCCCAGGCGCGTTCTAACCGGACCATTAATCATGCTCTCACGGTGGTACGGAGCTTTTATGATTACCACTGGCGGCTGGAAGAGGTCGAGAGGAATGTCAAAGAGACCACAACCACCTTCCTTCCCGCTCGCGCCAGGCGCTACAAATCGTTCCTGCATCATCTTACCAAGGGATCGCCTGTCGAGAAAAATATTCTCAAGCAGAAAGAGGCCAGGCACCTTCGCCCAAAGACCATCACCAAGGATCAAGTGAAGCTTCTCCTTGATGCTTGTTGCAACCAACGGGATCGTCTCCTAGTACGACTCCTCTATGAATTGGCAATCCGCGTGGGAGAAGCACTTGCGCTCTGGGTGCAAGATGTCGATGTAGCCGAAAACAAGCTACACATTTGTGATCGGGGATCCCTTGAGAACGGTGCTGAGATCAAAACCGTCCACGCTCCTCGTGCTCTCGATGTTTCAGCAGATCTCATCGACGAGATCGTGGCCTACGTTGGGATCGCACACACCGCCGAGGTGGAAACCAACCATTTGTTCATTAAACGCCAGGGCACGCGCGCAGGCCAGGCGCTCAGCTATGCTGATGTAGATTCGCTTTTTCGGCGGCTCCGATCTCGCACGGGCATTGCGGTCACACCACACATTCTTCGCCACACGATGCTCACCGCTCTGGCAGAGCAAGGGTGGGCTCCAGAGCTTCTTCAGGAACGGGCCGGGCATGCCTCTTTTCAACAAACCTACCAGACCTATGTGCATTCCTCTGGGGAAGCTCTGCGAACGGCATGGGAGAAAACACAAGCCGCAGTCAGCCTCGGCTTAGTATCACATGAAGGGAAGTAATCATGGAAACCCCTTCATTTCAATTGGTTGATGGAACCTCTGCGCTCGTATCATCCTGCGCATTTGAGGCGGAATTTGCGAAAGACCGTTGGGATGCTCACAATATCCCAGGGCTACGATATCCAGCTCACACCAGTCACTACCATATCTGGTTTGCCATTGTTCCAACCAACTGGCGTTCTCTCATCAAAGAGTATGCGAAGTATCTTGTTGCCGCAGATCGGGCCTCACATACCATTGACCATCTGGTGAGACGACTTGGACATTTTTTGCACTTCTTCTCACAGCGCTATCCAGGGGTCACTGATCTTCACGAACTGAGCACGCAAGATATCGATGACTTTACTACCTGGGTCAGAGCTGATGTCCAACTCCGAAAGCTCAAGAACAGCAATACGTATGTAAACCACCATATTCAAGCGCTGTCTGGTTGGCTCTCCCACCTGGAGCGAACAAATCATCCCATCAAACCCCTCCTTCCGCTCTCTCGCCTGATCTGGCCTCATCACTATCCTCCGTTGGATCACCGGAGTCCTTCGAGTACCATCAAATATATTCCGCAAGCCGTCTTGGTGCAATTAGACCAACATCTCCATCACCTCACCGCTGTCTACATTCCCGTGATGCTTGTGCTTCGCGCAAGTGGATGGCGCATCTCTGATGTCTTAGCTCTCAAGTGGGAAACCTGCTTAGAGCAGCAAAACGAGAAATATTGCCTTGTCGGTGACATTCAAAAAACGCGTATCCTTGGGCATAGAATCCCCATTAGCCAGGAGGTCGCCGCTGTGATCCAGGCACAAATTATGTGGGTGAAGCAGCACTACAGTGCTCCAGAAAACCCTCATGGATGGCTTTTCCCCGCCTCAAAAGTCTATCATCAAGGCAGGGGGCACCGCTTTTTACGAGGAGATCCTCTGGCTGCTGGCCCTATTCGAGTTGGCCTGAATGACCTGGCGAGCAAGTATCAGATTACGGATGAACAGGGGACCATTTTCCACTTTCGCCTCCATGCATTTCGCCACACCAAAGCCGTTGAACTCATTAACAACGGAATGAGCCTGGTCCTGGTCCAACAGTGGATGGCCCATGCTTCACCAGAGATGACACTCATTTACGCGAAAATTCTGGATACCACCATGCGTACCGCCTGGGAGAAGACGGTGCAACAGGGGATCGTCCAATTCAATGATGGAAAACCAGAGTTTGTTCCTGGAAAGAAGCTTTTGCCAATGGCAGGCACGAATGCCTTTGATCCAGAGCGGGTGCGTGAACATCGGCAAAACGTCAAGATGGCTTTGGGAAGTTGTTTGAAGACAGCGAAAATCATGTGCAAGTTTGTCGAACTCCCATGTTTCCATTGTCCAGCCTATGTGCTTACTCCAGATGACCTCCCCGCGCTCGAAGCTTACGCTCAGCAAATTCTCGAACGCATCGAGATCGGGAAGCAAGCTGGGAATGCCCATTGGACCCTCGTGAACCAGAAAAATCTCGATGAGCGCGTCCGTCCGGCCATCGCCTTACTCAAACAAGGTCACGTCGTCGCGAAGACCGACAAGTACGAACGCGAGTACACTGATGAGGAGTGGGAACAGCGTCAACACCACAACCGGGAGGAATCGTATGAGTGAAAAGACCTGGGAGCGCAATACAACAGGCATTACCGTCCACGCCCAGAAGCGCAAAATGCAAAAGCGCAAAGGGGTAGAGGAGACCATTACTGCTCTCGTCCGAGAACAAAAGCCAATCAATTTTCACTCGGTAGCGAAGACAGCAATGGTGAGTAAAGCGTATCTCTACAGCCAGCAGGATCTTCGAGAGCGGATCGAAGCCCTTCGGCAACAGAGCGTGGAGCAGACGGTGCGCGAACGAGCGACGCATTCGCCAGGCAAAACCGATGCGAGCCGCGATCTGGTGATCTTTGCCAAAGATCGCCGCATCAAAGAATTAGAAGCCGAAAATCAGCGGCTTCAGCAACAGCTCAAGGTAGCCCTGGCGAAAGCGTATGATCAGCTCTGAGCACACCCTGTTGGGGCACTGCGCCTATCGTCAGGCCCCTACCAAACGAGATGCTATCTGAAAAGAAATGGGTTGAGTGCCCCATGAACACTACTACAGCCGCACTTATGTGATACAATAAGAGGGAAACAAGAGCGAGGAGGAAGAGATGGAAGTGTTTCCCTCAGTCGAAGATCTGCGCAGTTGGGCAGATCATTTAGAAGAAGTTCAAGAACGTTTAGCGCCGTGTTTTGAGCGTGCCGAGCCACGCCAGCGGGCGATGGCTTATATTCGAGGCTTGATCAGCACCATCGAGCGAAAAAATGGATGGCAGCTCGCCGAATTGGCGGGAGAAGTCACGCCAGACGGGATGCAGCGCCTGCTCAACACAGCGAAGTGGGATGCGGACCAGGTGCGTGATGACTTGCAAGAGTACATTCTGACCCACTTGATCGACCCGGAAGCAGTGCGGGTGGTTGATGAGACGGGTTTTCTCAAAAAAGGCACCAAGTCAGTAGGCGTGGCAGCCCAATATACAGGAACCGTCGGCAAGATCACCAATTGCCAGATTGGGGTCTTTCTGGCGTATGCCAACCAATATGGAGCGGTTTTGCTCGATCGGGAACTGTATCTGCATCGCGACTGGGAGAAGGACTCCGAGCGGTGTAAGGAGGCAGAAGTACCAGAGGAGCGACGCACCACAATTACCAAGCCGACGCTAGCCAAACAGATGCTCGAGCGTGCCTTTGCTCATGGAATCAAAGCGGCGTGGGTAACGGGTGATACGGTCTATGGCGGTGACTACAAACTGCGCAATTGGCTCGAAGAGCGTCTGCAGCCTTATGTGTTAGCCGTGCCAATGAACCAGCGCATTGGGCTCAGCTATCGTGCCGATGAGGTCGTAGCGAGCTGGCCTGTTCAGAGGTGGCAGCGCTTATCAGCAGGAGAAGGAAGTCAAGGCCCTCGCTTCTATGACTGGGCTTGGCAGCGCCTAGATTATCGTTGGACAGAACCAGGGTGGAAGCAGTGGCTGCTTGCCCGTCGGAGTCTGTCCGACCTGACCGAAATCGCCTACTACTTCGTCTTTGCACCAGAAACGGTGAGCTTGGAGCAGGTCGTGCTAGCTGCAGGCAGTCGGTGGCAGGTGGAAGAAGCCTTTGAACTAGCCAAACAGCAGGTCGGATTGGATGAATATGAAGTGCGTCACTGGCAGGGCTGGTATCGGCATATCACCCTGGCGATGTTTGCCCTGGCGTTTTTGACCGTGGTCAAAGTGGCAGGGCAAAAAAGGGGACCCAATTTCAGGAGCACGAAGCCGCTCAGCTCCTTCCTTTGACGGTTCCTGAAGTGCGCAGACTGCTCTGGCGGCTCGTGTGGCAAGCTCCTCCAACGCCTGAAGAAGTTCTGCATTGGTCCTATTGGCGCAGACGACATCAAGCCAGGGCCAAACACTTCCATATCAAACGGCGTGCTGTTCGCTTGGCTGCATAAGTGCGGCTGTAGTAGAACACAAAAGGTACCCAAACCCAGAAAGAGGGACGACATGGCGCAGCATCGCCTTTACAATCTCGTCGAACATATGAGCGGAACGGACCATCGGTATCTCTTCATGGATACGCTGGATGGCTCTGCGCAGGCGCGGTCGAATCTGGTGGCTGATTCCCCGGACTGGTTCGCCTGGCTGGCGAGGCTGCCCTCCTTTCACTTTACGGGCAAATCTGGACATTTTACGGCACGCCAAGAAGCGAAGCAGCGGGGTGATACCTACTGGTATGCCTACCGGAAGGCACATGGACAGAGGCTCAAACGGTATTTGGGCACCACCAGCATGCTCACCCTGGCAAAATTGGAGCAGACGGCGAGTGATCTCCAGGAAGCGGCGTTGGGGGCCATCGGTGAAGACGAGGCACTCAACGCGCATCCCCCTCAGCTCACTCCTGATGGACTCAAGATTGGTCCTTTCACCGTGCTCTGGCATGACGAGGTACTTCAGGTCACCACGCCAACAGACCATCACCTTTTGAACAGACGACAAACCTCCGAACTCCTTTCGTATCTGTACCACCTGCGCAGTTCGTTGCTCAAACAGCACAGGTAGGGAACCCTGTCCATGAGCAGGCACCCAGCAGAAGCACATGAAAAGAGGACATGGTGGGAAGGCACGGCAGCTCGGTCAGTTGGAGTCGTCGAAGCGGTCCCCACGGACCTCTCCTGCCGGATGTGAGTCTCGCCCTCTGCGTTCCTGTCAGCTGCCTGCCACAGCACCGCACCAGAGGCAGCTTTGTTGTGAACGTCGTTGACGGGTCTACAGGCATGAAGTCGAGATAACTGACGAAAAGATACGATGTACCATATAACTAGCAAATCTGTGCTCACAGTACGGAATTTTTACTATGAGAGTAAGTGGCTTCAGGAGACCTACGGAGCGGATTGAACAGCAGGTCAGTTAGTCCCCGGATTGGAATGGTCTCCATAGACAGAAATTTCCCGCAGAATTTTGGGATTTACACTACTCCTCTAGGGATAATGGCTTCTCCGCTCCAACATTCCCGAAAGTCATTCCAAGAGACAGCTGCTCCTGTACCAAAGTGTGGATCCCGATAAATAATATGTTCTTCTCCATCTATTGTTTTCATTGCATCAATGAGGATGACATGACCAACGAAGCTTCCATCTTCATATTTTTTTACAAGAGGTATAATAATTGTATTTTCTTCTTCCTCCCTTTCCTTGTTCATAATAGCACTCTTGAGCTGCTCGACGGTTATACTTTGGAGAGGCCGGTCTGTAGAAAAGGTATACTCCTCACAAAGATAGGGAGGAAGCATTATGTTACGAGTATCCCATTTCTTGTGGGATACATTCTCATCATTAAAATAGTCATATTCTATGGGATGCCCTATTCTCTTAAGGACTGTGGGAAACATAATAGCATCTCCAGTTCCTCTCTCTAGACCTAATTCTGGCGGTAACAAGCGATCAAATTCCTGCATAAATCCTTCCACTGCTTCCCGTTTTTCGTCGGAATATCGATATCTATCCAGGGCAATCTCTCTATCCAGGGCAATCTCTCTATCCAGGGCAATCGCCTCTAAATTGGGTTGCGGCCTGTAGCCGTAGCCGCTGCTGTAGGGGCCTGTTACTTCGGCATAATAGGCGTAATAATGCTCCATTCGTGCAGCCATCAAGAGATCTTCATTTCTATAATCAGTAGGCACCACGTAATTTTTATCTTTACCAGCAGCAGTCATCAATGTAGCTATGTGCCCGCACCCCCTGCCTCGCATTTGAAGCATCAACACAAGATCTCGATGTCTTGAGTAATAGTCAGTTGGGCGTTTCTGTGACTTCAGGAAAAAGCTGGAGCCCTCATAGTTCTCTGAGTTCAGTTGTTTTGCTGCCGATTTTTGCAGGTTCTGCAGTTCTTCTATTTTTTTATCAAAGATGGTTTCACTTGCCAGCTCTGCTAGTTTCGTTGTTCTATCCAGGATCAGTTTTTCTATCCCTTCTGTACTAGATACCTCTTCTAAGATATGTTGTTCGATTTTAGGAGGCAGTGACTGTTCATTGAGGAAGGAGAGATACTCTTTTTTTGCTTTTTCAAGCTTCTTTTGCAGTTCTAGCCGATCTGTCAGATTTATTAGCTCTTTTCTTTTATGTTTATATTTATATACTTCTTTGTCTAATTCTTTCGATTTTTTTTGCAAAGCTTCTTGCAGTAAAGTAAGATATCTTGGGTATTCTGTACTAAAAAAGTCAATCGTTTCACTTGGAGTTTCCTTTTGTCTTTTTTTAAGATATTCTTCAAGGTGTTTAATCTTATCAGGAATAGATTTACGCATTATTAGTTCTTTCTTTTCAAAATCATCTATTCGAAGCAAAAACTTGGTGGGTTCGTCAATCTGCAATTCCTTCCATTGCTCACCGTCTAATTTTAATTCTAATTCTAGCTTTATCTCTTTTGTTGAACCTTCCTGTAGGTGCTCGATCACCCCTGGTGGTAGCTGTGCTACTATCTCTTTTGTCGTTTCAATGTATTCACGAAAAGATGGCCTTAAATTACCTATTGTACGCTCTATAGTTTGTTGCAGACTATTTAGCTCTTTCTCACTACGATGTCTATCACCACCAGCTTCTGATCCTCCGGTTTGAGAGTCAGATCGCTGCTCTGTTTCATGATCAGTCTGAACTGCCTTGTCCTGCTGTGTCTTAGACTCAGATATTCTGAAATTCGGGGGAAGTGATTGAGACCGTTTCGCGTGCTCTGAGTTCAGCTGTTTTGCTGCCGATTTTTGCAGGTTCTGCAGTTCTTCTATTTTTCTATCAAAGATGGTTTCACTTGCCAGTTCTGCTAGTTTCGTCGTTCTATCCAGGATCAGTTTTTCTATCCCTCCTATTCTATACTTCTGTGATACCTCTTCCAAGATATGTTGTTCGATTTTAGGAGGCAGTGACTGTTCACTGAGGAAGGAGAGATACTCTTTTTTCGCTTTTTCAAGCTTCTTTTGCAGTTCTAGCCGATCTGTCAGATTTATTAGCTCTTTTCTTTTATGTTTATATTTATATACTTCTTTGTCTAATTCTTTCGATTTTTTTTGCAGAGTTTCTTGCAGTAAAATAAGATATTCTATGTGTTTACGAAGAAATTCTTGTACAAAAAAATCAATCGTTTCACTTGGAGTTTCCTTTTGTCTTTTTTTAAGATATTCTTCAAGGTGTTTAATCTTATCAGGAATAGATGCATGCGTTATTTGTTCTTTCTTTTCAAAATCATCTATCCAAAACAAAAACCTGGTGGGTTCGTCAATCTGCAATTCCTTCCATTGCTCACTGTCTAATTCTAGCTTTATCTCTTTTGTTGAACCTTCCTGTAGGTACTCGATCACCCCTGGTAGCTGTGCTACTATATCTTTCGTCGTTCCAATGTATTCACGAAAAGATGGCCTTAAAGTAGCTATTGTGCGTTCTATAGTTTGTTGCAGACTATTTAGCTCTTCCTCACTACGATGTCTACCACCACCATCACCACCAGCTTCTGAACCTCCGGTTTGAGAGTCAGATCGCTGCTCTGCTTTATGATCAGTCTGAACTGCCTTGTGATGAGATTCCCAAACAAGCCTACGCAGTATATCGGGTGCCTTTTTCTCAGATTCAGCACGACGACGTCCATTCACGTCGTTGTCTTGAAATGGCTGCCGCCCATGTGTAAATTTCTCATGCATGAGAGATATTACCCCTGTTATCTTCTATACATTGGCAGATCAAACAGCTATGGTTTCACTGCGTAATGTAGGTATTGTTCACCCGTTGACAGTATAGGCCTAACGGTGTTTTTTCTGACGGAAGACATCGCATACCATATAAATGTTATTATATGGTACACTCAGCCAAAATGGAAGCAGTGTGTTCCCGATTCAGTGGCTTTTGTTTGATCAGTTAGTGGGCAAATTGTTTACCAAAAGCGAGGAGGAACTCGCTCTCGCCAAAGTGCAAAAGATTCAGACGCATCGGCAAAGTGCGCATCTGTTTCGCAAGATCGCCGAAGTGCTTCTGGACGCCGAGGTAGCTGAAGAGATGGTCCGAGAAGAGGTCTTCAAACGGGTTCCGCGCGAACAGGTGAGCGGTCTGTGAAGTTGACCCGCTTTTCCTGTAAGATAAGCCACAAATGCAACTTACTGCTATCCGCTATGCAGCGTAGGATAGGCATGGATGGTATTGAAGATATCAGCACTACGATTGTTGAGCTTGCTTGCATGGGTGCGTTTTCGTTTCCATTCGTGTTACAATGAGCCAGAGATGCCAGGCTCTCTCAGGTTCACAGAAATTTAGGAGGTTGCGTAGGGTTGGCTCTACGCGATCTTGCACAATACTATGCACGTGAGTTTGATACTACGTGTAAAGAAGTAGAGAATTTTTTTTTATAAAGCGAGGTTTTCATGACACAAAACGTTCAAACGCAAAATCACCTCAAGCCCCACACCATCTGGCAAGATGGCCATTTCCCGGACCCCTGTGCCGTGGTCATTTTCGGGGCAACCGGTGATCTTGCCCAGCGCAAGATTTTGCCGACGCTTGCCCACCTCATGATGCGCCATCATACCCCTGAGAGCTTCTGCATCGTCGCGTTTGCGCGTCGTCCTCTGGATGATGAGAAGTGGCGTGCAATGGTGCTGGATTCACTCAATAAATATATGGATGAGGATGATAGGTTAAATAGTACCGAGCAGCAGGCATTCGCCAGGCGTCTGTTCTACTGTCAGTCCAACTTCGATGATCGCCAGGGCTATGAGCGCCTGGCCGATTTGCTCGATAGGTTGGATAATGAGCAGGATACAGGCGGCAACCGTCTCTTTTACATGGCGACGCCACCGGAAGCCGACTCTGGTATCATCTATCATCTTGGTGGGTCAGGACTGGCTCGTCCGGCGAAAAGTAATGGCAACGGTGTCGATGAATCCTGGACGCGTATCATCATCGAAAAACCCTTTGGTCATGACCTGGCGTCCGCGCAAAAGCTCAATCGGGACCTGGCTCGCGTGTTCCGTGAAAATCAAATCTATCGCATCGATCACTACATGGGCAAGGAGACGGTGCAAAATATCATTGCTCTGCGCTTCGCCAACGGCGTGTTTGAGCCGCTCTGGAATCAGAAGTATATCGACCATGTACAGATTGTCGTGGCGGAGAGCCTGGGCATCGGGACGCGTGCAGAGTTTTACGAGGGCGAGGGCGCTATTCGCGATATTGTGCAGAACCATGTGATGCAGATCCTCAGTCTGACAGCCATGGAGCCGCCGGCAGCCTTTGAGGCTGAAGCGATCCGCGACGAAAAATTAAAGGTCCTGCGGGCCATCCCCTTACTTACTCCACAGGAAGTTACCGAGCGCGTTGTACGTGGACAGTATACCGCTGGTGTGTCTGAGGGCCAGCCAGTGGTAGGTTATAAAGAAGAGCAGGGTGTAAGCCCTAACTCGACGACGGAAACCTATGTTGCACTCAAGCTCTTCATTGAAAACTGGCGTTGGGCGGATGTGCCCTTTTACATTCGTACTGGCAAGCGCTTGCCCAAGCGTAGTACCGAAGTGACTATTCAGTTTAAACGCGTGCCACATCAGCTCTATAAGCCGTCAGAGACGGCGGGACTGGTGCCAAATCGCTTAACGATACGCGTGCAGCCGGATGAGGGCGTTACTCTCAAGCTGGGTGCGAAGATTCCAGGTGCAGCGAATCAGCTTAGCTCGGTGGATATGAGCTTCTCTTACAGTAGCGCCTTCGGCATCCAATCGCCCGAAGCCTACGAGCGCCTGATCGCGGATTGTATGCTCGGTGACTCAACGCTCTTCATTCGGCGTGACGAGATCGAGGCATCCTGGCGCGTCATCGATAGTATCACGGACGTATGGCGGACGCTGTCTGCCGACACCATTTATCCCTATGCCGCCGGTACGTGGGGACCTGAGCAGGCCGACGAGCTGATTAAGCGCGATGGACGCTCGTGGGACAATCCTTAAGCTAAATAAAACGGCGCAACACAAACCGGAAATGTTCACAGCTTCGGGTTTGCAGAGTTGAAGTCGAGGCTAGGGACAAGCCTCCTGCCTTCAGGCGGAGGTCATTGACCGTCTCAAGCTCAAGCGAACGTGGATTATCCGCAGGAAAGACGCCGCATTATTTAGAACATAAGAAGAGAGCGATTTCTTACGCGAAGTCGCTCTCTCTTTGGGGTATGCTTCTCTATGACAGGCTGCGGAGCTACGCGTTGCGGTCCTTTGGGTCAAGTGCGCGATCTACCTTCTTCTCGGCGTTGCCTAAGGCTGACTGGGCGGTTCCTTCGGCCTGCTTGGAAGCGCCTTTGGCCTCAGCCTCAGTATTACCTGTTGCATGACCAACTTTGCGTTGCGCCTTACCCGCAGCCTGCTTCAATTTACCTTTTAGCTTGTCTTCTTGGCCCTGTGTACCAAGATCTTTTCTCTCGTTCATCATGCTTTCTCCTGTATTGCAATTTTTCGAACATATTGTCAATGGGATGACACCTTTGCTTGCTGCTCACCATATTTTCAGTACACTAGAGAGCGCCTAAAATGAGCTTAAAGTGAGAGCTGAAGTGGCCGTCCAGAGCAAATTTCAGGGACCCTTATGCAAGGTGTTCTCTCTCTCTCTGTAATACTCAATAGATAGACAAAAGGTATACATTGGGAGCGCAAGAGCTTTACTTCGCGAGGAGGCGTATGTATAGGGAAAGAGTGCAGAGAGAAGACTCTTGTGCTGAGGTAGCGAGATTAATGATCCTGTCCGCACTCTTTGGAGAAGAAAACGATCCACGCAGAGTGGATCAACCAAGGAGCTGTTCCATTTGCGTGAGATGCGTCTCGAAGAGCTGGAAGGCCTGGCGTACGGGTTCTGGTGTGGTCATATCCACGCCGGCTTTTTTGAGTAGCTCGATACTATAATCAGATGAGCCGGAACGGAGAAACTTCAGATAGCGCTCAACCGCTGGTTGCCCCTCGTGGAGTATTTGCTGCACCAGCGCGGATGCTGCCGAGATACCAGTTGCATACTGGTAGACGTAAAAATTGTAATAGAAGTGCGGGATACGCGCCCATTCGATACCAATCAGATCATCTATGATCGCTTCACCACCGTAATATTTCTCATTGAGTGCGGTATATAAAGCGGTAAGCGTATCGGCTGTCAGTGGCTCACCCTCTTCTGCCAGGCTATGGATTTGCTGTTCAAATTCTGCGAACATCGTCTGGCGAAATAAGGTTGCGCGAATATCTTCCAACGCGTGGTTGAGGATACTGATGCGGACAGTCTTATCGTTTGTGCTCTGCAACAGATACTCAGTGAGCAGACCTTCGTTCAGCGTTGAGGCAACTTCGGCCACGAAGATGGTGTAGTCGCCGTATTGGTAGGGCTGGTGAGTACGCGTGAAGTACGAGTGCATCGAGTGTCCAAGCTCATGGGCCAGGGTAAACATACTGTCGCGTTTGTCCTGGAAGTTGAGCAGGATATACGGATAGGTGCCATAGGCTCCGCCGCTATAGGCTCCGCCACGTTTGCCAGGGGTCTCATAGACATCGATCCAGCGTTGCACGAAGCCCTTTTTGAGCGTATCGATGTAGTTTTCTCCGAGAGGTGCCAGAGCCTGTATTAAAATATCTTGCGCCCTGTGATAGGTAATGGCGTCGGCAGCCTCCTCAACAATGGGCGTATACAGGTCATACATATGCAGTTCATCCAACTGCAGGATGCGTTTGCGCAATTTCATATAGCGATTAAGCAGGGGAATATGCTCGCTCACCGTTTCTATCAGATTGTCGTAAACGCTGACAGGGATGTTGTTGTGCGCCAGAGCGCGCTCGCGGCTGGTGCTGTAATTGCGCTGCCTAGTGTAGAAGATATCTGTTTTGACCTGCGCCGATAAGGTTGCGGCAATGGTATTGCGCTGCTTAAGGAAAGCACTATGCAATTTTTCAAATGCCTCTTTGCGTACGCGCTGATCCTTACTATGCATAAACGTCATGTAGTTGCCCTGGGTGAGTTCAATCTCTTCATCCTGCTCATTCTTGATCAGCGGCAATTTGAGATCGGCGTTGTCAATCATGGAAAAGATGGCATCGGGCGCATCGGTGATTTCGCCTGCTGCTGCCAGGACGGCTTCGATCTCGGCGGAGCGCACGTGGGGACGTTTGCGATTTAATTCTTCCAGTTGCTGCTTGTAAAGATCCATCTCCGGTGTTTCGTCGATGAAGCGTTTGAGCGTTTCTTGCGGTAGGGCCAGAATCTCTGGTTCGATATAGGAAGAGGCGGTAGAGGTACGTACAAATAATTGCATTGCGCGGTCTGCCATGCCAAGATATGTCCCGTTTGTCGTATCCTCGTCTTTGCGCAGGGAGGCATAGCTGTAGAGGCGTTCAAGGACTTCGTAGATTTCGTCGCGTTTTTGCAGAACAGCGAGCAGGGCCTGTCCACTCTGGGCCAGTGTACCCTGCAAAGCTTCGAGGGCGGGTAAGCTGCTCTGGATGGCCTGGAAGTCACGTTCCCAGTCAGTATCTTGAGCGAAAATGTGAGAGAGGTCCCAGGTATACGCGCCAGGGATCTCTGTACGGGTCTTGAATGTTTGCAATTCCAATACTACCTTTCCGAAATAGCATCATAGAAACGGGAAATTTCTGGATATGACCACATAATATCATATGCCCTGGTCCGTTTGGTCGCATCATCCCCCAACTCTGCTATATTGGAAGAAAGTTCCGGCGCCAAAAGATGGCGCAGAATGGGGTCCGCGCAAGGATTTTTTTTCCATTTTAGCATTAAAATATATGAAGATAGGTGATTTTGATAAAATAGTATAAATGATCGCAGAAATGCCATAAAATATGTGTATTGATTAATGTAAATAGTGGAGAGAGACGCATTTTGTGCTTTGCTACAGGAGCTCTTGAACGGCGTTTGTCTGAGGAACTTCTCTGCCGTCACGCATTTGTGGAGCATGCATCCAATGTTTTGGCGGTAGAGGTACCAGATTTTTGCGACCTCGTAACAGCAAAAGCCTCATTTCTTCATATCAGGGCAGAGAAAAAAGAAAGCAGGAGCGAAAAATAAATCTCGCTCCTTTGGTCATGCTCTAAAAAGCAGTGGCGAACGCCGCTGACTTGCGGCTAGTGAACCCGCCACGGTTGAGTTTTGCGAGGTTTCCCTTTTTGAGCGAAGCAAGGTAGCCAGGCAGGCGGGTTCACTCACGCCACTGAATGGCATGGTGTATGGAAGTGGCTTACTCGCCTTCATCTAACAGGAGATCGTCGCGGTCTCCCCACTTTTCGAGGAAACGATAGAAATTGCGCTTGGTCAGGCGTGAACGCTCGGCATCTGACAATGCCGCATTATGTGTTGCTGGATGGCTGATCAGCGGAAGATCCGGTGTAAGCACCGCTTGCACTCCGGCATCGCGGAGTGTGAAGCTGAAGTCAACATCCATATAATGTGGGAAACGGTAGCGCTCATCGAGGAGCCCCACCTGCCTCAGCAGTGTGCGCCTGAAGGCCATACACGTCCCATCGATAACCTCGACCTCGTTGTGCTGGCTTTCGGCAAAGTGCCGCAGATCGTCAGTGTGCAGGCCGTGGAAACCGGTAACGCCAACGTCGGGATTGGTGAATGTCTTTTCCAGGGGCGTAAAGATGTCCCCAGTCAGTTCTACGTTGGCGTCCAGCAGCAGGATGTAGCGTCCGCGACTTTGCTTCAAGCCGGTGTTGTATGCCTCTGCCACACCCATCACACGTGACGCGCGTAGCACATGCAGTCGTGTATCACGGTTGCGCAAGTTCTCTAGCCACAGATCGATACCATCCTGTGAAGCATTATCAACGAGAATAATTTCGATGCTGGCCGCATCGGCAAAGCGTAAGACGCTTTCTACGCAGCGACGTACTTGATCGGAGTTATTCTGTGCGAGAATATTGACTGAGAATGTGCAGAGATCGGCTTCGTGCAGTTGTGAGGGCAACTGGCGCGCGAGACCGTACTGTTTGCCATCAACTTCAATACCTGGCAGTATGACCAGGTGTGCTCCGTGTGGGTTGTCCTTGACGATATAGCCTGCGCTCTCTATCTGCCGCTTCAATACGTCGGCGCGTTCGTATTGGCCCCGCCGACGAAGCAGGTCGCGCTCGTGCGAGAGCGCCAGAATTTCTGCAGGGATGCCTGGGCGATATGGACGGGTAGTCATACTCTCTATTCCTTCCTTAATACGCAAAACTCTCTCCACAAACAGCCGCTAATAGCCTCGGTCAAACCTTTTCCTCTGCTGAGCGGCATGCCCCTCAAAAATATGAGTATCCGCATCGGTAACTATAGCTTGTGCACAGCTCATGGTAACCTCCCATCATCCGGTGTCTATAATTGAGCCGCCGGGTAGATCAGACCAGTGTGATCTTTAGCCCGGTACAACACGGAAATAGCTGCTCTATCAGTGTTAGCAGCGCTGATAGACTGAGCATTTTACGCGCTGTCTATTATAACAGAAAGTGGTGGTACCTGTCCTTTCTAGCGTGTATGGCTCTATGCGCATGTGAGCACGAATATAGTTGTGTGCCTGGTATGCAAAAAGACAGGAAGATGCGGGAACTCGCAGCAAGGACGGCGTTAGCAGTGGCGATACGTGTATAGCCAATCCAGGTACCCCTCTTAGACCGACACAAACGCGGCTGTCGCCGCTAGCGCTATCGCGCTCATGTGTCGGAGAAAAGGTAGCTACGCTCATCTGACTGAAAGGAGTAAGCCGATAATGATAGGCCTGTAGCGTGAGGTGATGAGTGAGGATGGCCCGCCCACATGTGCCAGGTGCGGAATATGCCGAGAACATGCTGGACATCTCCCTTTCTTACAATGCACCGACAATCTGTATTCCTATTATACCATAGCGTGCGATTTGATGTGGGCGTGTTGTAAACGTTTCTAAGCAATGATACCAAATGTGATGATTTGTTGACACATGTCCCGCTTCTTTCTCTTTGACCTTTCTGAACACCTGTGCTATACTGCTCTTGCGGTGAGCATGGTTCCCCTCGAAATCGCTGAGGGGGTAAAATCAGCGTGGGTGTTCTTTCTCTTCGCAAGCGTTCCGACTCTCGGGATAAGCCTTTCAGCGAGACAGAGAAACGCGCTTCAAGTAGCTCCGACCCTTTGCAAGTGGGGCGAGGAGTAGCGGGTACCGCAGTGTACCCTGGACGGCAAGCCGTCCGAACGGATGGCCGATGGGCACATTTGTCATCACTTTAAGATACTGTGCATAGATTTACCATCGTGTCAGTTATTGGTAGCTTTTGCTGGCCGGCAATGGGAAATTAAAGCACTTTGCCCAGGAAATTGCGGGTTCGTTCATTCTGAGTCTCCGTAAAGATCTGGGTTGGTGGACCTTGTTCCACGATCTGCGCCTTGTCCATAAAGACCACGTGGTCGGCAACGTCGCGCGCAAATCCCATCTCATGCGTCACGACAACCATGGTCATGCCTTCCTCGGCGAGCTGGCGCATGACTTTGAGTACCTCGCCAACAAGCTCAGGGTCGAGCGCAGACGTGGCTTCGTCGAAAAGCATGAGCTTGGGATTCATAGCCAGCGCACGCGCTATCGCCACACGCTGCTGTTGACCACCGGAGAGCTTGTGGGGATAGGCATTGGCCTTCTCGGCGAGTCCAACTTTGGCGAGGAGTTCATGTGCTCGCTCGGTTACTTCGTTCCTTGATTGATGGAGCACGTGTACCGGTGCCTCGATGACATTTTCAAGCGCGGTTTTGTGGGCGAAGAGGTTAAAGCGTTGAAAGACAAAACCGACCTGGGAGCGCATATGGGCAATGTTTTTGTCGCTATCTTCAATCAGCTTGCCGTTGCGTTCGCGGTAGCCCACCAGTTGTCCATCGATATAGATGCGCCCACCATCGATCTTCTCAAGATGATTGAGGCAGCGCAATAAGGTTGTTTTGCCGGAGCCGCTGGGTCCAATCACGACGACGACCTGTCCGCGCTGGACCGAGAAATCCACGCCGTTGAGCACGACATTGTTGCCAAAGCGTTTCACTAGCTGCTCGGCTCGTACCATTTCAGTGCCAACATCAGTTGTGGCGAGTGTCATCAGATTTCCTCCTTATCAATCAGCTATCTGCCGGTGTGTCCAGAGCCGAAGCTGAAGCCCACCATGCGCTGCGTAAAGCTCTTTTCGGTAACGTTGATGGCTGTCTTGCTGCGATCCGGGTCAAGGCGATTTTCAATCCACTGCTGCACAAAGCTCCAGAGGGTGGTGAGCGCGAGATAGTAGATGGTGGCTACGATGAGCATCTCAAAGATCGTAAAGCTTTGTGAGCCGTAGACCTGCGCTGTACCGGTCAGTTCAAGCAGGCCAATGACTGAAGCTATCGATGTTGTTTTGAGCATATTGTTGAACTCGTTGCCCAGCGGTGGTATGATCACGCGCGCCGCCTGCGGAACAATGATACGACGCATGGCCAGCGGGTAACGCATGCCGAGAGCTTTGGCGGCTTCCATCTGTCCAGGGTCCACCGAGCCGATAGCCGCGCGTGTGATCTCCGACATATAGGCCCCCTCGTTGAGTGAAAAAGCGAGGAGCACGCAGGCATAGGCGGGCAAAAGGAGGTTGTGAACGACCTGGGGGAGTCCGTCATAGAGGAGAAGGACCTGGACGAGCAATGGACTGCCACGAAAGAACCAGATATATGCTCGCGCAGGCCATGAGAACACGGGGAAACGGGACATCTGCATCAGCGCCAGGAAAAGTCCCAGGATGACGCCGATAGTTTGTGCCACCACCGAGATCCACAAAGTAGTCCAGGCGGCCTTGAGAAACAAGAGGTTGGGGTCTTGAAAAAGATAGTGCCAGACAACGCTCCACTGAAACATGGACGCTTCTCCTCCCTGACATGCAGGCTCCCTGTCTTTTGGGCAACGGGCAGGCAGGGAGCGATCAACAATAAACGCTGCGGCAAGCGCAAGGCTAGCCTTTTTCGGCTGCCGAGAAGTCCCACTTATTAAAGAGGCTGTTGTAGGTGCCATCAGCCTTCATGGCCTTGAGCGCAGCCGTCACCGCGTTGAAGAGCGAGGTATTGCCTTTGCGGATAACGATGCCGTAGGGCGCCGCGTTGACAATCGAGCCGCCAACCTCGAAACGACCAGGATTGAGCTTGTTATAGTAGTCGGTGACTGGCGAGTCTTGATAGGTGGCATCGACGCGTCCATTGGCCAGCAACTGTATGACATCAGTCTGATTGGTCAGGACAGTCATATTGATAGTGCCTTTGCCAGCCTTTTTGCAGGCTGTTTGTTGCGTGACCAGGTCGGCCTGCTCGGTCGTGCCGTTTTGTACGCCAACGTTGAGACCACACAGGTCAGCAATGCTGGTGAGATGCTTGGGATCGCCCTTTGGCACGAGCAGCGATTCGCCAGCGTTGAAGTAGGGCACGAATTGGAACTTCTGCTCACGCTGCGCGTTAATCGTCACGGCAGAGATAACGATATCGAAGCGTTTGTTGTCCAGGTCATTGAAAATGGTGTCGAAGCTCGTTTGCTTGGTTTGTTCGTGGAGTCCCATACGCTGGGCAATGGCGGTGATCAGGTCGATGTCAAAGCCTTGAAACTGGTTGGTGGTGGCGTCAATGAAATCCATGGGAGGGTAGGTTGTGTCGCTACCTACCAGGAGTTGCCCAGACTGGATCAGGCCGGTGGGTGCTGCCACCGTTGCTACCGGGGTTGAGGATGAACTGCTCGTGGCTGGACTACTCCCGCAGGCCGCAAGCACGAGTGAAAGCAGTACGGCGAAGATGGAGAAGAATACCGATGAGTGTCGCGTAAATATGCGTTTTGGAGTTGGCATGGAATGGAAAACCTCCTTGGATGAGTAAGTACGCCTGGTCGTTCGTCAGAAAAACTACGTAATAGGGTGTCTGAACGGGCTTACTCGGGCTTCTGTAGAGACTTTTTAGGTAGTGTTTGGAACGCGCACACTTTGGGCCGGTATTGAGCTGAAACCAGACACTATCTTAGGCGTTGAGGATAAAATGACCTGCTATCTTCCAGGCTGGGTAGCAGCGCTACGACCCGGCCACCGCTGATGAGAACTCCCCCTCTACAGAGTGCAGTACACGCCAGCCTACCTATGCTGAGCGTCCAGCGTCAGAAAATATGTATCTGTCAACTCTGTGCATATGGTGCTGTTCTGAGAGCAACGTGTGAACACCTATTACAAATTACATACGCTTCTTTCTGCGGCATTATCACCGTGCGGGTCAGTAATGTGTGTTCTCGCGTCTCAATGCAATGACTGATGATGGCATAGCAGGCTTGCGGATGTTGTATAGTATAGCATATTTGCGAGCTGCACTCATTGAGGGTTTTCATGCTTGTAGAGAACATGTTGGGAAACAGGGGGCTTGTCCTGGCGACCGCTCTGGTGAGTATTCAGAACATATACGAAGTTGATCGGTATTAAAACATATTCTACTGGCTTTGCTCTACCTCGATGATGTAGTATGGACCTGGTTGTGTGGTTTCAATAGGCACCCCCCCAAGCTTGATTGTGTGTTCTCCTTCCTCTCCATCCCCAGCGGGTGTTATCTTCACATTTAATGAGCTGATTTCTTGCAACTTACTCACAATTAGATCTTTTTGACCTTTCAATGTATCTGTGAGGATATAAGCCTTGCTACCAGGACCAAGAGTGGAAGATAGGTCACTGGACAAAGTTCCGCCGCCCCAAATATAGCCAGGGTGGGGAATGATGATATCGTGATTGTGAACCTTACCTAGTGATGCCAGAGATTCACCCCAATGAAACTCGACATTGTGCAACAGCTCTTTTTGTTGCAGCTCATGTTCTATAAAAGGTGGTAATCGCATCACTTGGGTATCATAAACCTTCAGGCTATGACTTGTATTATATGCTTCCTCAACATGTGATAATGCACTTTTGGTAAGAGGAAATCCACCACCTAAAATCGTCTCGCGCTCTCCAAATTGAGTAGGATCTCCTACAATCGCCCGTAAATTTGCACCATCTACACCTACTTTTCGCAAGACTTCTTTGACCGTATAGTATTTGATAGTATCATGGTCAATTTCATCAATATTAACATTTACATATGCACGTATGTGCTCTTTTTGTTCATCTGTAAGTTTTTGATACCATGATGGGTTAGTTTCTTGTAACGATTCAGCTGTCTGATACTGGAGATTCTCATCTAAAAGTAATCGTGGGGTGATGTGCTCTTTTGCATCTAATTTTCGTTGTTGGAAGACATCGCGTGTAACGTCGCGCGTTGTTTCACCTTCCTTGCCTTCGCCTTTGAATCCGGGTACATCTCGTTGCAAGAGAATGTCTCCTTTCTTCATCTCACTCAATGATCTTCAATGGCTCTTGAAAAGAGCGACTCCGCTTTAATTACCATATCATTCCTCAATGCTGATTACAACCCTTTTGCATGGGCAATTTGGGCATTGCTTTTACAACACTGCTGTATTTGGTAGCGTTATGGCTTGGGGCGTGTACCTCCGGTCTCTATAGTTTCTCTATGGGTCCATCTGATAAGGACCCAAGCAAGGCATCAATCACCTCTGGCTTGCCAATGCCAGAGGCGTCAACCAGCAAGACCTCTGTCGAGCCAAGGCGCGTCTGATGAAGCATTGGCATATCCTCACTCTTTCTCTCTTGCCTCATATGCCAGACAGTTCCCATGACCTGGCAGAGGAGAGAACCTCCGATGTTCGCAGCATGGCGAGAGTTCACTTAGTCACTGAGATGATCGAAGGCAACCTGCAAGTGCTCCGGGCCACGCAGGGCAGCATTCTTCCGATAGGAGGGCGGGTCGGTGATCAGTCGCGGGGCTGCGAGACGGCGCGCGAGCGCCTTCAAGGCTGTCACCGCTTCGAGCCGAGCAAGCGGCGCGCCAATACAATAGTGGTCGCCGCTGCCAAAGCCAAGATGCTCGTTGTCGTCGCGCTCAGGCCAAAAACGGTCGGGATCGACGAAGCGAGCGGGGTCGCGGCTACCCGCTGCAAGCAATAGGGCGACCGTAGCGCCTTGCGGGATGATCACACCAGCGATTGGTATAGCGGTAAGCGTCGTGCGCGTGCGAAACTGCACCGGCGGATCGTAGCGCAGGACTTCTTCTACCGTCGGGATCGCCAGAGCCGGGTTGCCACGCAGGCGAGCGAACACCTCTGGATGACGCAGCCGCGCCAGCATGCTGTTCGTGATCAGGTTGACGGTCGTCTCATGACCGGCAATTAACAGCAATTCCATCGTGGCCAGCAGATCCGGCTCAGACAAGCGACCATCCGGGTCATCTCCAGCCACCAGGCCAGAGAACAAATCATCCTGGGGGTGTACGCGGCGTGTCGCGCTGAGGTGTTTCATGTATTCACGCATCTGTGTGCGGCTTTGCACGGCCTGCTGCACCTCCGCCTCGCTCAAACTTTCTTGCGGGTCAAGCGTGCGCACCAGGGCCGAGGACCAGACACGAAAGCGCGGTTCGTCCTCGCGCGGCACCCCGAGCAACCGGCAGATGATGGCGACCGGCAGCGGATAAGCAAAATCCTGGACTAGATCAAGTTGGTTCTGTTGCTTCCTGGCATCGAGCAAGGCATTGACCACCTGTTCGATATGCTCGCGCAGGCCGGCGATCCGTTGCGGAGTAAACTGATGCATGACCAGGCGGCGGAGCTGGGTGTGCTCAGGAGGATCGGTGAAAATGAGTGGCGGAGAGGTTGAAAAACGCGACGCCGCCGGGGTATGTGCCGCATGCGCGCTCTTGCGCTCGTCAGAACTGATGCGCGGATCGTGGAGCAGCAGGCTGATCTCCCGATACGTGCTGACGACATAGGTCCCATCCTCTTGCAGCGAGACCGGCGTCTGGCGCAGGCGGGCATAGAGCGGGTAGGGATTGGCCCGACTGGTCGGGTCGAGTACCTGGGCAAACAGTTTCTCTGAGGGAACAATAGGTGTCTGGGTCATGGGCGCACTTCTCCTGTCTGTACTTCTTGCATCAGGGATCTCTTCCCCATGCCGAACTCGTTTACGGGCAGCGTCATGAGGGGTGGCGAGCCAAGCGGGATACGTGGGTCCAGGAGCTTGAGCGCCTCTCCCTCAACACGCTGTTCCGGTGTGTTCGGGCCGGCACCTGTGGGTGTAGCACCCGCATCGTGAGTGGGCTGCCCGCGCTGAGGGAAGCCTGCTGGTAAGGGGTGCAGCTCGGTTGGCCCGTCGGAGGCGTGCAGATCTGGCGGGAACGCTGCACGGGCCTCGATTAGCGCTTGATAGGCTGGTAAGGCCCTGGGCGAGTTGACCGCAACCGCCGCGACGATGCGACCCTGGCGACCGTAAGCGGCGACCAGACGACGCTCCTGGGTTGATCCCTGGGTGAGAACGATTGTATCAGCAATGGTGGGCAAACCAATCGCCTTAATATTGACCCCAAACTGGTTGGACCAGAAGGAGGGCAGATGCTTATGCGCACGGCGTGTTGCCGCATTGGCTAGCATGTTATGAGCGGCGGTCTCTGCCTGGGTGACAGCGTTGCTCCAGTGCTCGACTACGAGGAACTCGCCGTCATAGAGGGGATGAGGCCAGCGGGCGACATCCCCTGCGACGAAAATGTCATCGGTGACTACCCCATCGGCATCGAAGGCACGACAAGCGGCGTCGCACACCACGCCACGCCCGTCGGCGGCCAGCCCCGCGCCCCGTAACCACTCCGTGTTGCGTAGAGAGCCCAGGGCCACCACTGCCACTTCCACGTCTAGTTCGTCTCCATCGGAAAGCCGAGCGCGACGGAGCCGCTTGTGGGCATCGCCTTCCAGCGTCAGAACCGTGGTGTTGCAGCGCAAATCCACCCCGTGCTGGCGCTGTAAAGACGCGGCAAAGGTCCCGGCTGCCTGGCCAAGGGCACCGGCCAGCGGCGTCGCGCTACGCTCAGTGACGGTGACTTGCAGGCCCAGTTCGCGGCAGACGGAAGCCACCTCAGAGCCGGTGAAGCCAGCACCAATGACCAGCACCCGTTTGGGTCCTGCCGCCAGACGGGCATGAAGCCGGGCCGCATCGTCACGGGTGCGGAGCGTGAACACACCGTCGAGGGCTGCTTGCTCCTCATCTGGCCAGGGACGCGCCCGGGTGCCGGTGGCGATCAACAGGCGATCGAAGGGGATGTGGCCTCCATCGGTGAGCTGCACCTGCCGGTTGGGCAGATCGAGCGCCACAGCTTCGGTATTCAGCAGCCATTGCGCCGCAATATCTCGTCGCCGGGGTAAGGTGGTATGCTCCTCCGAGATCCATCCCTCCTGGACCGCTTTGGACAAGGGTGGGCGATCATAGGGTGCGTAGGGTTCATTGCCAATCAAGGTCAGTTGGCCCGTAAAGCCTTCTGCGCGCAAGGTCTCTGCCGCGCGTAAACCAGCCAGAGAGGCTCCAACGATCACCACGCGGCCATTGGTGGAATTAGTGGAGCCGGGCGTTATGGAGGGAGGGTTGCTCGTCATGCCTTTTCTCCATAATGCTCTGGTTGAGAAACTGTCTCAGGTTGCTCATCCAGGTAATCCAGCGTAATGGCGTGGACCGGGCACGCCGCTGCGGCCCATCTGACCTGCTCATGCATCTGGTCATCGGGAGTATAGTCATATTCAAGGGCTTCTGCGCTATGAAAGCGGAAGACCTTTGGCGCGAGAAATACACACTGTCCATAGCTCTGGCAGCGTGTCAAATCAACCATAATTCTCAAGTGAACGCTCCTTTCGTGTCTGCGGAATTTCCCAACGTTCTGCCGTGAATTGGCACATGCGCAAGTTGAACTGGCCTTTATTCAAAACGCGTAGGAAGGATTTCACACACATCCCCCCATGACAACTGAAAGGTTCAGCCTCAAATGCACGCAAGGTTCTGCAAACCCTTCTCTGAAGATAGTGCTTGATTTCAGCTCACTCCTGACCAAAAGTGTGCGCATTCCAAACACTATCTAAGGTGTGCTACTCCTGAGCGCCTTTCTAGAGAGAACACGTAGGAGGGGAACTGAAAATTTCACTTGTTTAACCGCTATAACAGGTTCGGTTTCTTCGCGCTCTTCATCTTTCTTCTTCCCATGGCCCTGCGCCAATTCTTTACTGCTTATTACCATGATGCTGTGGGAATGCAAGAAATAGATGTATGCCAGTGTGTGAGAGAAAGTTCCCCCGGTCTGCATTGTTCAAACACTGCCTATTGGCGCTATCATGGAGTTGCTATCTGTCCAAGAGATATGCAGTTGGTAGTGAAAGGCAACCAGAGGAAATGTTTAGGCACATCTTCATTATCCTAAAAATTGATGAGCAGCAAGTGTGGCTAAGCGGTTATAGCCCAGAGCACGTACATAATATGCACTGCCGAGGAGATGAAAGTCTGTCTGTCAAAGAGGTTACGCGGAACGGCGAGCGAAAGGTGCCAGAAGAACCAGTGTCATATTGAGGGAAGAGATGCTTTGTAGTTCTGTATCCAGTTTGCTAGCTTCAATAGAAGTCTGGTATAGCCTTCTGGATAATCCTGATCCGGCGCGAGATCCATCGCCCGCAGCAGCTTTGCATACTGGATGAGATACACCAATCGCATAAATGTTGACAGATGGGAAAGCAGTTCCTCATCCAGGGATGCATGTTCGCGATACCCACGGATGAACGCGCGGAATGATGGATGGCGCAGATCGACACCAGTCCTAAAAAGATCCTTGAGGGCACAGGCGACATCTGCAACGTACCAGGAATACGAACAGTCGTCGAAGTCCAACATGGCCGGGGTCTCATCTTGCCAGAAGAGATTATCGAGTTCAAAATCACCGTGAATGAGGCCATAGTTCGTTGCTGTCACAGGGAGCGCAGCAACGAACGCGGTGAGGTGATCGAATTCGGCCTGGACCCCTGGTTCATCCTTTGGCAAGTACATTTGGGCCTGAGTGAGGTGATCTCTCCATGTACCGCGTGCCGATGATCCTGGATCTTGATACATATGGGTTGAGGCATGCAGTCTGCCTAATGTAGCTCCCCATGCCTCAAATTGAGCTATGCTCAACTCTTCAATCTCTAACTGAGAACCTGGCAGTTGCGCGAACACGACCGCATGAAAGGTGCCCAGATCTGTCTCGACCGTCTCCATGCATCGCCCATTGTTGGACGCAATGGGAGTCGTCACGGTCATTCCCAGGCTGTCGAGGAAGCCTAGAAGAGCCATCTCTGCTGCTATGGCTGCTTCTGTGCGTTCAGTACTCGCGGCAAAGCGCAGAAAGCAGCGGGCCCCTCCTTTGCGGAAGACGTACACGAAGTTGGTGCTCGATCTGAAGAACTGTGCTGACCCCTGGTCATGCTCCCAATACGTCAGAATGTGTTCTGCAATGCGGCTCTGCCGCCGGGTGTCCACGGTGCTATCAACTTTGAGCATGGTGCTCAATTTCATCATACACAATATCCTGCTTTTTTTCTAGGGGACTCAGGAATAATTAATGGCTCTTCCGCGAAAATAGTGCTCAGCAATTCGGATAATCAGGCACGAGATAAACGCGGAAGAGCCATGAACAGCGGTGGCAGTGCAAAGATGCTTTGCTCGTCAGCTGTGTTGGCTTTGCCGTGCAGCTGACGAGTTGCAAGATCAGGGCATATATGCAAGGGCGCGCTTGAGGTGCTCTAGCGATGTATTGCCACCAGAACAGACGATGCCAACCTTCTTGCCACGTAACTCGTTGCGCAGGCGATACGCGGCGGCCAGTGGAGAGGCTCCAGCAGCTTCAGCCAGGGTATGGGCTCGCTCGATCATCCAGACCATTGCTTGCTGAATTTCGGCATCGCTGACTAAGGTAAAGTTGTGCAATCTCTCCCACAAAATCGTCTGGGGTAGCTCGAAGGCAGTGCCGGTTGCTAAGCCTTCCGCAAATGTGTGATTAGGAGCTGTCACCAGGCGTTGTTGTCGCCATGACTCGTATGCGGCTGGCGAAGACTCGGCCTGCACACCGATGACACGAATGCTGGGATTGACAGCGTTGGCGACAATGCAGGCACCCGATGCCCCACTGCCTCCGCCGATGGGCACGAGAATTACCTCAATGCCCGGCTCATCCTCCAGTATCTCCAGGGTGCTGGTAGCCACGCCAGCGATCAACAGGGGTTCGTCGCCTGAGTGAATGTAGCGGTAGCCATGCTCTTGTGCCAGGGCCTCGCAATGCTCCCTGGCCTCATCGAAATTGGCACCGTGCATAATCACCTCAGAGCCCATTCCCTGCATCGCGGCAACCTTGCCGGGATTGGCTCCTTCCGGCACGACGATGCGCGACTTGACGCCAAAGAGGCGTGCAGCATACGACACCGATTGTCCATGATTGCCGGTAGAGGCCGCAATAACGCCCCGTTCGCGCTCCTGCTGGCTGAGTTGGGAAATCAGGTTGATGCCGCCGCGCACCTTAAAGGCTCCCACAGGCTGGTAATTCTCATGTTTGATGTATACCTGGGTAGTGAGCAGTGCATCGATGGCGGGATAGCTATGTAAGGGTGTGCGTGACAGATAAGGGCGAATACGTTGTTGGGCTTGCAAAACATCTAGAAACTGGGGGATGTGCATGAGCTACTCTCTTTCTTCATAAATACTACGCATGACACTGGTGAGGTACTGGACCGTGCATGCTCTATCACTTACCAGTTTCTGAGTAGGTATGTCAAGAGCCGTCAGGCCCTTGACAATGCCTCATTCTGCTGCTAGTCCTTCAAAGATGGCTTCGGATTTAGCTCTTTTTGTTGTAATGCTCCGCCAGCTCCTTGACGCGTTGAACATGGGATTTGTGGCAGATGACCGTCATATCCTCCATCTCCACGACGACGACATCCTCCAGACCAACCGTGTAAACACGGCGCGCCGTGTTATTGTAGACGATCACGTTGTGACTGCCAAAGCCGACGTGCGAGCCAAAGGCGCGTATGCCCTGAGCGTCAGCCGGGAAGAGAGCTCCATATTGTTCCCAGTTGCCGACATCATTCCAATCCAACGTCGCAGGGATAACGACGAGGTTTTTGGTCTTTTCTAACACGCCGTAATCGATAGAAATAGCTGGCAGGGTGGGCCAGAGTTCTGCGAGCGTGTGTGTATCGTTGGCGTGAACGATCTTCTGGATGTTGGTGATAACTTCCGGCAGGTACTCGTGCAGTTCGGCCAGGATGGCTTTGGCGCTCCAGACAAAAATGCCCGCGTTCCATACATAGTGTCCATCGCTGAGATAACTCTGTGCCGTGGTCAGGTCAGGTTTTTCGACAAAACGCTCTGCCTGGAAGGCTTGATAACCATGGCCCTCACTGAAAGCCTGTCCGAAACGAATATAGCCATAGCCAGTTTCTGGTGCTGTAGGCGTAATGCCAATCGTCACCAGTTTGCCCTGTGTGGCTAACTGGTGGGCCAGGTGAAGCGTCTGGCGTAGCGCGTCAACGCGCGCAATCACCGCATCGGCGCTGAAGAATGCCATAATGGCCTCGGGGTCTCGCTGCGCGATAGTGGCGGCGGCCCAGGCTATCGCGGGCGCGGAACTCCGTCCGATAGGTTCACGAAGAATATGATCAGCAGGAACGGTTGGTAGATGCTCCTGTACAAGGTCAGCCATGTGGCTACCAGTCACTACCCAACTCTGGTCTGGGGTAACGAGAGGGGCAACGCGCGCTAACGTTTCTTGTATCATACTTTGACCGCTGGGGAGCGGAAGAAATTGTTTCGGGAAGCTTGGCGTGCTGAGCGGCCAGAGCCGTGTACCACTACCACCCGCGAGAATAACCGCATTGAAATGTTCCATAAGCGAAAATACGCCTCCTGACAGCATGCTCATAATATTTTTGCTTCGTATTGATTGTGCAAACTCTTTGACCTGTGTATGTGCTCATGATCGAATTGTAGCGGTGATTATCAATCGTGTCAAACGCAAGAATCTCTGATGTCTTTTTTGGGGGGAATGAGGAAGCGGCGAAGCATCCTCGCACAGCCAACACTGGGAGGATGCTTCGTGTGTATGCATCGTGTGATTGATGGGTGGGGAAGTGTCAAACGAGAATTTCTTCTGCAGCCTCTTCTGTCTGCACGGGGACAGTACTGATTGAACGTCCTTTTTGATGGCGACGGGCCAGCAGATGCGGCGGGATGCGATAGACATCATGCACTAATCCTATACGCTCAAGGGTCCAGATGACATAACCTGAGAGATCAAACTGCCACCAGTGGAGGCCGTGGAAAGCTGAACGGGGGAAGGCATGGTGATTGTTATGCCAGCCTTCGCCGAAGGCCAGTAGCCCGATGACCCACTCGTTGCGACTCTGATCAGTTGTTTCGAACTCGCGTTTCCCGAAGGTATGGCAGATCGAGTTCACGCTCCAGGTGACATGGTGGGCCAGGCAGAGGCGCACTAAGCCGCCCCATAGGAGTCCCCACCAGCCGCCTATCGCGAACGGTACCAGCAGCGAGAGTATGACCCATAAGAAGAACGTGCGACTGACGAACATGACGATGGGATCTTGCAGCAGATGCGGAGTATAAACGGCGGGATCAGCCATGCGATCTTTGAAAAGCCAGCCGACATGAGCATGAAAGAAGCCTTCCACTGGACTGTGTGGATCGCCCTCGCGATCCGATTTCGCATGATGCTTGGTATGCGTTGCGGCCCATTCTACAGCGGCACCCTCTAAGGACATAGAGCCAAGGACAAGAAAGAGAAACTTGATGGCCGGGTGGGGACGAAAGCTCCGATGCGTGAGCATGCGGTGAAAGCCGACCGTGACGCCAAGCGCGCTAAGCGTATAGAGACCGATAAGCAGCGCAAGATCTAACCAACCAATAGCTCGTTGCCAGAGCGAAAAAATGGCATAAATGACGGCAAGTAGGGGGGCAACAACAGCTATGAGCACTGCGGCTTTATAGGGCAGGGTATTGGAACGCAGGGTATAGGAACTCATCAAACCTCCAGGTAGTAGCATCATGGAAAGAGATGCTCATGTGTCACCACAAAAAGATGGTGTACTAAGTGAGAGCTAAATATGAGGGTTTTTGTTTCAGCAAATCCGCGCAATTGGAATACTGTTTTTTTTGGCAGGCGATAAATACTACTAGTCAGAAACATAGAAATATGGTATGCTTGACGAACGGTGCTATCAAGGGTGTTAACACGCTGAGTTTGTCTACTTGTAATAGAGTCATGGCTAGAGAAGATCGTGGGAAACGAAGAACAGCAACTGCCGTTACCTGGCCAGGAACAACAGAGATATTATGGCTGGCAATATGACCAGGATGAAACAGAAGTGGCTCCGCAGTCACCCTCTGTAACACCGCCGGCACGCCCATTTTCGCCCCCCCAACCGCAACCGCAACTTCCCCCATCGTCCGCAGAGTATCCGTTACCTCCCCAGGAAGCATTTCCGTCAGGCGTGTTGCCTGACTATCAACAACCTATTCAAGACATGGGAACGTCTCTTGGGTATGGGCAAGGTATGGAGTACCAGTATTTTGATGCCCCTCAGCCGTCTCAGCCGATAGCACAACTGCGGCAAGAGCGTTTGCTACAATTGCGTGAGGAGCGTATGCGCCGCCAACAGCGACGCATGGGCGCAGATATCACGACTATTTTTCCCTGGGGTAGCAAGAGTCCAAAACAGTCTCCATTGAATGCTGTACCTCCACCACGTGTATTGCCAAGCGTATCTGGTGTATTGCCTATTCCTCCAGCACAGTTATCGCCATTGATCTCATTGCCCGTGCGGCCAGCCGACGACGTTATGCCCGTACACTCGTCGACAGTGTCTCCTGCATATAATGCCGCAGAGCAATTGGAGGGCGCAGGCAGCGCTATGCAACCGCTATCTGCGGCGGCTCCGGCCCAGGACACGGGGATGATTCAGCGCGTGCGTATTGGCAGAGCCACCGCTATTCTGACGGCGGCTTTTGTCGCTAGCCGCGTGCTGGGCCTGTTACGAACCTCGATGTTTGCCTTTGTGTTTGGCACGAGTACCACTTCGGATGCCTATCTGCAAGCGTTTCTTGTACCTGATCTTATTTTTAATATCGTCGCAGGCGGCGCACTCACTTCAGCGTTTATTCCAGTTTTTACCCAGTATATGGTCGCAGAGAGGGATGAGAAGTCCGCATGGCATATTGCCAGTTCTGCTCTTAACATTGCGCTGGTCGTGATGTCAGGGTTGGCGCTTATGGCGATTATCTTTGCGCCAGAACTGGTACCGGTGTATAATCCGGGCATCCATGATCCACAAGAGCTGAGCTTGATCGTGTCGCTGACGCGTATCATGCTTTTACAATCGGTTGTACTCGGCGGCGGCGTCATCGTGAACTCCGTCTTAAATGCCCAGCAAGACTTCAGATTACCAGCAATTGGGACCGTACTCTATAACGTAGGATTGATTGCTGGCCTGATACCAGGAATATATTTCGCGTTCCATGGACAACGCAACGATCTGGTAGCCGTCTACGCCGCCACATGGGGTGTTGTACTGGGTGCGTGTCTCCAGGTAGGTATTCAGATACCTGGTTTATTTAAAGTCAAGATGCAGTATTCGCGGGTATTTGACTGGCACCATCCAGCCATCATCCAGATTGGGCGGCAGATGGTACCTCGTGTTATTAATGCTGCCATGCTATACTTCTCGACTTTTGTTGACCGTGCTCTGATCCAGCTCCTGGCCGGTGTAGCGGGTGCTGCCGGGATCAGTGGTCTGATTACGCAGTATTACCAGGCATTTCAGCTGGTGCTGTTACCGCTCGGTATTTTTGGTATGTCGATGTCAACGGCGGCCTTCCCGACGATGATCGAAAATATAGCCCTGGGACGTCTCGACCGTGCACGTAATACGATTCTGGAAACCTTGCGTAGTATCCTGTTTATGGCGATTCCCTCAAGTATGGGCCTGATCATCCTGAGCTTGCCGGTAATTCAGGTGTTACTCCAGCATGGGAGCTATACCCTCAATGACGCAGAATCGACGGCGATACCACTGGCCTTTTTTGCTATCGGATTAGCGGGCCTGTCGGCTGTGGAAATACTCACCCGCTCATTTTATGCGATGCGCGATAGTAAAACACCGGTTGTTGTCAGTATCTCTCAGTTTATTTTTAAGATTGCGCTGAGCTTGCTGTTGATCAATGTGGCGGTGTTCTGGGGCGCGGCATGGGGCATGGGTGCACTGGCCTTATCTACCTCTGTGGCTGGACTCTTGGAGGCGGCGGTAATGTTCTGGCTGCTCCACCAGCGTCTGGGCGGTCTGCAACTGCGTGAAACTGGTCGCTTCATCGGACGTGTCCTGTTGGCGGCGGTGGTGATGGGTGTCTGTGTCTTAGTGGTCCGCGTGGTGCTGGACCTGCTACTGGTCACGACGCGCGAGCAGTCGATGGGCTTTGGGGGCACATTGATGGCCCTGCTGAAGCTGCTGATAGAGCTGTTTGTGGGCGTGTTTGTGTATGTGCGTTGCTCACGCTTCCTGAACATCGAAGAACTGGCACCAATCAAACGTGTGCTGGATCGCCTGAGATTATCCTGGATATAGGTTGGTTATTTATTATGAAACATATACGTCTCTCGCTCATCGGATTTGGTGTGGTTGGCCAGGGATTGGCGGAACTGCTTAGCGCGAAGGAAGCGCTTTTACAACAAGAGTATGATCTGGCCGTGAAGCTCGTAAGCGTTGCTAACAGTCGTCATGGTTTTATCTACCATGAAGATGGCCTGGATATTCCCACGTTGTTGGATCTGGCTGCACAAAGAAAGGCTTTGACCGACTATCCAGGCGCGAAGCATTGGTCCAATGCGTTGGAAGGATTGCGCGCGACCGGCGGAGATGTGCTGGCTGAAGCCACTGCGACGAACTTGCGCGATGCCGAGCCTGGTATCAGCCATATACGTATGGCCCTGTCTCTGGGCATGCATGTCATTACGGCGAATAAAGGTCCCGCCGCGTTAGCAGCCGCCGAACTCTTTGAACTGGCGCGACAGCATGGGGTGCAGCTCCGCCTGGAAGCAACCGTGATGGCCGGTACCCCGGTGATTAGCACTGTGCGTGAAGGCATGGCTGGCAGCGGCGTCCGCGCTATACGCGGTATTCTGAATGGCACGACGAACTATATCTTGAGTGCGATGGCTGAGGGGCGGGACTATGCAGAGGTTCTGGCAGAAGCCCAACAACAGGGCTATGCCGAAGCCGATCCTACCGCCGATGTTGAAGGCTATGATGCGGTGGCCAAAACACTGATCCTGGCGGCCCTGGTATTTGATACCTCACTCAGGCCAGAGCAAGTGGGACGGCATGGCATCGCTACCCTCACACGGGAACAGGTACAGCAAGCGCTGCACGAAGGGAAACGCATCAAGCTGGTAGCCTCACTGGAGATGGTGCCGGGAGACGGTGGGGTCAGTCGCCTCAGCGCGCAGGTGGGGCCTCTCGCGCTGCCAGAGAGTGATCCGCTGGCGCGTGTCGATGGTGTAACAAATGCCATCACTTTTCAGACAGATACGCTCTCCGACGTCACGATTATTGGTCCGGGTGCGGGAAGACTGCAAACGGGACAGGGACTGCTGGCCGATTTAATCGCCATTGCGAAAACACAGCAGGTAGAAGGGTAGAGCGTCACTGCGCGACTTTGGCCGCACCTGGGATTTCAAATTGGACACGCACACTGCCGAAAAAGATAGCGTCTCCATGTTGTAGCAGCTCGGTTTTTAAAGGCGTCAGGACCACTTCTTTCAGGCGCGTCTTGTTGCGACTCTTCAGGTCCTCAATGGAGAAAAAAGTTTCCTCAAAGTGGATACGCGCGTGCTGGCGGGATACCGTCATCGTAGGATCAATCTCGCTCAGATCGATATCCGGGGTAACGCCGCGTTTGGGATCAAGGCGTCCAACAATGGTGCTCTTTTGGGTGATGGGGAAACGCTGCACTTCGACACCGTTTTGCTTATAGCAAAGATAGGCGTAAGCTTGCACGGTAGCCGGAGCGTCAGATGCAAGCTTGTCCTGAGGAAGAAAATTGTCTTCGATCACAGTCGCGTGAAGTGCGAGATCATCACGGGTCATTTCGGCGGTCAGGCCTATGCCGCTGTTTTTCTCCGCTGATGGGGTGTGCATGAGTTCGGTGGAAAGTGGGTTGGGAGGTGGTTGTAGCGTATCGAGGGTGGCGATAAGGGCCTCTGCACTGGCGTAACGCTTGCTCGGGTCCTTGGCGAGTGCCTGCGTTACCAGTTGTTGGAGAAGCTCAGGAACGTCGTGCGCAAATTGCTGTATGGGAGGCAGTGGGCTGTTACTCTGCAAAACGGCGGTTTCGGCTGGCGTGCTGCCGACAAAAGGCAGGCGACCGGTGATGAGCGTGAAGAGGAGCAGGCCCAACTGGTAAATGTCGCTCCAGGCGCTAATGGGGCTGCCGTTGAGATATTCTGGCGGGGCATAACGAGGGTCCAGGTAGCCAATATCACTCCTGCTCTGTGTGCTGATGTAGCCAAGGGCCTGAAGCAGTGGACGTAAGCCGATATCGTCAATCTGGACGCGGTCAACGACGCCAAGGGTGTCAACCGTGATGAGTTGTGGGCGTAAGTCTAAGCCAGCAATACCCGCCTCATGTAAGGTCTTGAGTCCCACGGCAAGCTGTCGTGCTATGGTAATGGCACGGTGAAGAGAGATATTTTCGTTATCCAGTGCGTATTGCAGGGTGACGCCACGCGGAGGGTCAGTGGCAATGTAGAGACGACTACCGTCAATACCCCAGTTGTGGACATGTATGACGTGAGCAGATTGCAGCGTTCTGCGCTTCTCAGCCGCTTGGAGGCATTGCTGCACAATGTTAAGTTGTGCCGTCGGTGGCAACTCGACAACGGAAAGCCCGACGACATCATTGGTGTTGCGATTGTAAGCGGTGTATGTTGTGAGCATGCTGCCAGTGGTAATGGTTTGTCCAATACGGTAGATACTATCGATGACTTGTGCGGAATTGCGCGAATTGTCCAACATAATCTTGATCCCTTACCTATGCTCAAATCTGTCTGAGCCTGTTGCCTGATTATAAATAATGACCTTTTTACTCTATGGCTATGACTTCATCTATTCTAGCAAATGCTGTAAAGCATAGATAGGTATGGCCTGTTTGGCGGATGGTTAAAGATTGCGACGTTATTTGAGTGCGCAAGTAGTGAATGCAGTTGGTTCATTGGATCAAAGACCTCTCCTTGACGGCGGAGCTTTTTTGCTCTATTATTTCAATATGTGTTGAAATATTGAATTTGTGAGAACAGACGCTCTGAGTTGCGTCTTCCAGAGAGCTATGAAAGGATAGGAAGATATGGCAGATCAGGATGCGTATGGAGAGAGTTTGGAGGTCACCTGGCAACTGGACTCAACGACCGTCTATGGCACGTTGGTCAGGCCATCTGGTCTCGGACCTTTTCCTGCGGTGGTGATGGTGGCGGGCAGTGGCCCCACTGACCGCGATTGGAATTCGCCGCTCCTGTCGGGAACCAATGGCAGCGCGCGGCTGCTTGCGGAAGCGCTCGCGCGGGCAGGGATCGCCTCACTGCGCTATGACAAGCGTGCTGCCGGTCCCCATGCGCGTGAGAATGTGCCACTGTTGATCGGCAAGCTCAGCATGCAAAGCCATGTTGACGAACTCGCCGGAGCCGTGCGCACCGTGGCCAGCCAGGAGTATGTGCGTACTGACCGGATCTTCGCGCTCGCCAACAGCGAGGGAACCCTTCACGCCCTGAACTATCAGCTGCACAGCCCCGAGATCCAGCTCGCTGGACTCGTGCTCATTGGCCCTCCTGGGCGGGCTGTTGGCGCGGTGGCGCGCTCCCAATTAGCGGGGCAGGCGGCTCGCATACCAAATGGGGAGGCGTTGCTGGTGCTCTACGATGCTGCCATCGCCCGCTTCCTGAAGGGAGAGTCCATCGCCCCAGATCCGGCGCTGCCGGAGGGTGTCCAGATGCTGCTGAAAAGCCTGGAAACTCCGGCCAACTTGCCCCTTGCCCGTGAGCTCTGGATGGCCAATGCGGCTCCCCTGCTCAAGCAGGTGGATATCCCAGTGCTGGTCATCATTGGGAAAAAAGACGTTCAGGTCGACTGGCAAACTGATGGAGAGCCGCTGAAACTGGCGGCTGCGGGACATGAGGAGATAACCTTCCTCTTCCCCGAGAACGCGAATCACGTCCTCAAAGAAGAGTTGCGGCCTCGGTCGGAATTGGTACTAGCCGCGATGGAGGGCTACAATGCCCCCGATACCCGCCTGGATCAAGAGGCTCTGACGAGCATGCTGGAGTGGCTGGCTGCCCACGCTTGACCATGTTTTGTGCGGATGTCGCTCTTGTTTGTGTTTGTAGAGCATCTGGCAGCAGACTGTGATTTTGCAGGAATATCCCTCATGTGCTGGGGAAGCACATGAGGGATATTCCTCTTTCCAGAGGAGACTATATTTAGTTGCTCCCCTCCCGTTTCACATTCCCGCCAGAAGAATGGAGGAGATCCGACCCGCGTAGAGCGTCTGGAAAAACGGCTGCTAATTGTACAGGTGTTGCTTTACATAAGGTGGAATGACATTCCAATCGTCGTTTGTCGGTTCCAGGATGTCTGCTCCGTCGCTAGAGACGGCGTCTTGCAACACGTTTTGATTACTCAAGCCAATATGGGCGGCTTTAGGATCACTCAGGTCCATTTTTAACGCAAAGGTTGACAGATCGGCCAGAGACATGTTTGTGCGAATCGTTTGCTGCAAGGCGTTCATCGCGTCAAAGAGACGAGGCCAGGTGGTTATCTGTTTGACTTTTTTGAGGGCCGCCTGAATGATAAGCTGTTGGCGCGCGGAGCGCGCGAAATCGGTCAATTCCGCCTGATTCTCGGATGTGCCCATACCACAGACCTCAAGAGGCTCGCGTGCGCGGGCATACTCGATAGCCGTGGCACCATTCATATGTTGCTCGCCCTTGTTAAACTGGACCTTGATCCAACTGGCATTAACGGTTGAATCATCGTTTGCCGGGTAGCAGGCATTAAACGAGTCGGGCACATTCACATCGACGCCGCCGATGGAATCAATGAGTTTCTTAAAACCGGTAAAATCGATGGTCAACCAGTAGGGGACATTCAGCCCGGTGATCGTAGAGACCTTCTGGTCAACTGCTGTGCCACCTGCGGAAGGGTCTACATTATTGTTGGAGGTATTCTCATACAGGGCATTGATCTTGGTATAATTGCCCGAATTTGGTGGGTCCTGTATCCATAGGTCGCGTGGGACAGAGACCAGGGACGTATGGCGGCTCTGGGGAAGGACACTGACAATCGTGAGCGAGTCAGTGAGGAATGCTCCCTGGTGCGTGCCACCGCCATAGCCCATGATGAGGACGTTCGTGCGTGTGCTGGTATTCATATAGCCGGTTTGTGTGCTGAGTGGGGACTGAGTGGAGATAGCGCTACCGAAGGCCAGTACTTTTGGGATGGTGAGAAAGCCGGTGATGACAATAATGGCGACCAGGGCAAGCAGGGTAAGACAGCCGATACGACCAACTCTGACCTTACGACGTCGCCGCTTAGGTGCTCCCGGTTGTGGGTAGCCCGCGCGATTGGGGTAGCCGACAGGCGCACCTGGCGGAGTAGCTTGTGGTCCAGGGGGGGCATACGACTGTTGTGGATAAGGTTGCTGCGGTCCCTGGGGCGGATATTGATAGGGACGGCGTTGAGAGGATTGCGGCTGGTTCTGGAAGTTGCCGAGAACCAACTTGCCCTGTTGTCCCTGCCCTTGATAGGGTGGTCGTTGCTGTGATGGCTGGGTTGGATCGTCTGGAGAATTGTAATTGTTTGACATTATGTATCCTTTTCCAGACAAGGGCATGCAATATGAGGAGCTAACCTGCTACCCTTGTACGTATATCTACGCTCGAATATTACCAATAGTGTAATGGAATCAAAGTAATATCTTGCTTATAATAACATATTCATAATCATAGAGACGAATAATAGGCCAGGAAGTTTCATTGTGCTTTGGCAGTCCAATCGCGCACCGCCGTTGCTGCCTGTCCATGACGCGTAGCAACGATCTCGGCCATTATGGCTAGTGCTATCTCTTCCGGTGTGCTGGCCCCAATATTCAGTCCAATCGGACCATGGATCAGGCTGAGTTGTGCGTCTGTTATGCCGTGTTGCTTGAGACGCTCAGCTCGCTCCAGACCGGTTTTACGACTGCCAATGGCTCCGATATAGCCAACACGCCGCGCTAAGACAACGCGCAATGTCGGTTCATCGAACTTTGGGTCATGCGTCAGTACCGCTATAGATGTAGACGGATAGAGCGGCATTTTCTCCAATACCTCATCGGGCCAGGCGACGATCAATTCGTCGGCGTGCGGGAAGCGCTCGCGTGTGGCAAAACTGGCCCGCGCATCGATGACGACGACGTGGTAATTGAGGGTCTTCGCAAAGGTGGTTAAGGGAATAGCAATGTGTCCAGCTCCAATAATGATCAGTTCGGGCGGCGGTGGGAAGCCTTCGATGAAGATAGCGAAGGGCGTACTGGTATCAGGAAGCGTATAGGTGTGTATGCGCGCGTCCGCGCTCCAGATGGCCTGTTCCGCATCGTCGATAACCATCCTATCGAGTGCGGGCAGACCAAGTGTCCCATGAGCCGTTTTGTCGGGAAAGACGAGTAGCTTCCCTCCAATGTGCGCGGGACCACGTACGACCGTGGCGAGCGCTACACCGCGCTCGCGCTCAAGCAGATCTTTGAGTTCTGTGTATAGTTCGCTCATGAGACATTTCTCCATTGTCTTGTCAGTCAGGATGCGTATGTACGAGTTGATCTAAAGGGTAGGGGTGTTATCTTACGTCCACCCAGACCAGTGACGGGATGGTTCTCACGCGGCCCCCTGGGCGGTCGCAAGGACACGCCCCTATCCGCCGTTTGCGGAGGTACGGAGTCCGATTTACCGGCCCGCGGGGTGGTCGCAAGGACACGCCTCCGACGTTCACGAAGGGACGGAGTCCGATTTACCAGTCCAGTCTTTCCACGAAGACCTGAATGGTACCACCGCAGGCCAGGCCAATCTGGGCAATATTATCTTCTTCGCTGATGCCAAATTCGAGCAACTGTGGTGTGCCGCGCTTAATGACTTCCAGTGCCGTATGCACAACGGCTGGCTCGACGCAGCCTCCACTGACAGAGCCAGATAGTTCTCCACTTTCGCTCACGGCCAGTTTAGCTCCCGGTCTACGTGGTGCCGAACCTGCCATGCTGACAACTGTCGCGAGGGCGACCTTCTCACCACGAGAACGCCATTTTTCTATATCGGGCAATATTTCACGCATCTGTTGGTTCCTTTTGCTTATAGTCTGGGCTTGCTCCAGGCTGCTATGGCTTTACGTTTGGCTCCAAGGCTACGATTTGGCCTACTGTCGTCGATACTAGAGAGTAAATTACCGAGACTGATCAGGCTGTCCAGGTTATGCGCTGGTAAGAAGTTATCAATGAAGGGGAGTGCTGTCTTCATACCAATAGTTAATGGGCGGTAATCGGGCGAGCCAAGCAGTGGATTCAGCCAGATCAGACGGTGGCAACTGTGCTGCAAACGATCCATTTCGTGGCTCAATGTCGTGGCATCACCACGATCCCAGCCGTCGCTGATCAGCAAAACGACCGCTCCATGACCAAGCACGCGTTTGGACCATGTGTAGTTGAACTTATGCAGCGCATCACCGATACGCGTACCCCCTGACCAGTCCTGCACGAGTTTAGAGACATCGCGTACCGCGTCGTCGACGTCGCGCCTTTTGAGCTGGCGCGTGACACGGGTGAGCCGTGTGCCGAAGACAAAGGCTTCGACATTGAACAGGCCATTGGAAATGGTGTGGATGAAGTGCAGCAAGAGACGCGAGTAGAGACTCATCGAGCCACTGATATCACAGATAATCACGAGTGGACGCGGCTTCTGCTTGACTTCGCTTCTGGTCAATTCGAGCATCTCTGCGCCGTATTTTAAGTTGCGACGCACCATACGACGCATATCGGTGTAAGAACCGTTGCGCGCGGGGGCTTTACGGCGCGTAGTACGTTGACCAAGCCGCCAGCGCATCTCCGCCATCAGCCGCTTCGCCTCCTGAATCTCTTCCCAGCTAAAGTTCTCAAAGTCTTTCTGGCGCAAGCGTTCAAGCTCGCTGTATGCTGTGCCCTGTGGCTTACCTGCGTCGTCTTCTTGCTTATCATCGCTTTGGCGCGTGGCGCGACGTTCCTGCGGACGTATCTCCCCCCGCTGCTCGCGCCGTGCCTCCTGGGTTGCCAGATGCTCGGCTAGGCGTTTGCGCTCTGAGGGCGGCAGGCGTAACTGGCGTTCATCACGCTTTACCTGTTTTCCTGGCGGATTCTGCTCTTTTTTGCCCACCGTATGACGCATAAACCAGTAGTAGTTGAACATCTGGTTGAAGATGACCTCTTGCTCATGGCGCGTGAGCAGGCTACATTTGAGGGCATGATAGAAGTCATCTTTATTGGTAATGTCGATGTAGTTGAGCGTCTCGGCGAGATCTATCAGTTGGTGTGGGCCGACGTTGATACCACTCTCCCAGAGTAAATGACTAAATTCGGTCAGGCGATAGAGCAGGCGCTCACCACGCTCGATATCGATGGGGCGTAGCTCTAGTGGTTGTGGTGACGCGTTGAACTCGTCATTGTGCGCTGGCTGAGTATTCATGACGATAATGCCCCTCGGATCTTTTGTAGTAGCTTGCCCAGATCGGTGTTGCCCACCTTTAAGATATCGTCCTGGTACTTCAGCAAGGCTCCAAGGGTATCACGTACCGGCCCCTCGATCAGTTCCACCTGGTCGAGCGCCAGCAGCGAACTGATCCAGTCCAGCGTCTCGGCGACTCCAGGGGCTTTGTAGAGTTCGATGCTGCGCAACTCCTGCACAAAGTGACAGACTTGCTTAGCTAACTGCTCTGGCGCTTGCGGCATATGCGCCTGGACGATCTGGTATTCTTTCTCCAATGTGGGGAAGTCGATCCAGTAATAGAGGCAGCGGCGGCGCAAGGCGTCATGGATCTCACGTGTGCGATTGGAGGTGATGATGACAAATGGCGGCTCTTTGGACTGAATGGTACCGATCTCGGGAATGGTGATCTGGAAGTCAGAGAGTAGTTCAAGTAGATAGGCTTCGAATTCTTCGTCGCTACGGTCCAGTTCATCGATGAGCAACACAGGAGGCGTGGCGTTTGCCGGATCGATAGCTTGCAAGAGTGGACGCTGCATAAGAAAATCAGGGCCAAAGATTTCTTTGATTTCTTGCTGTTGCTCCGCGCCATTGGCCTCCATCAGGCGAATGTAGAGCATCTGGCGCGTGTAGTTCCACTCGTAGACGGCGGTGCTGATATCAATGCCTTCGTAACATTGCAGGCGCAGCAGGCGTGTATCGAGGAGCGCGGCGAGCACCTTGGCGACTTCGGTCTTGCCGACACCGGGTTCACCTTCGAGTAAGAGCGGCTTGCGTCGCTTGAGCGCCAGAAAGACCGCTGTGGCGAGGCTGCGGTCAGCGATATAGTGCTGCGCAAACATGGCGCGTTGTACATCTTCGATGCTGGAAAGTGGTGTCAACGATTGCTGCTCCAACGTAAGCCTCCGGGTGAGATCCAGGGTGATCGGTCGCACAAAAAGAGATTGCGCTCTTATTCTAAGCTATTCATGGGGATGTGCGCAAGTTTGGGGTATACAGTAGTGGTCTGCAGGATGGGGGATGCGCAAAAAAAGCTGGAAGGGGCCAGTGATGATGGTCGTGTGAACGCATAGAGGAGGAGAACTGTGACCTTGCTTCTCTACTTCTTTGGTGCCCACCAATCGGCATCAGGATTTTCCCCGGACGAAAAGGATTGAGTGGTGCTTGCTGGCTCTGATCTTCCTCGTTTTCGCCTTGCTATTCTTCCTCAAAACCTGTATCGGAAGGGAACGGGGAAAAATCCGCCCGATCCTCTTCAAAACCAGCGAAGGGCTGGTTCGAGGCATAAAACTCCTCCGCTAATCTCTCATTGTGAGCAGCAACCTGTTCCTGGTGTACCTGTTGGAAAGATGTTCCATTCTTTTGTGCCAGAGCTTGTAGCTCTTGTACGGACATGCCGGTTTCCTGGAAGGTGAGCTCATTATGTAGGAAAGCTTGCTGATCGCGCTCCTGTTGGAAAGATGTTCCATTCTTTTGTGCCAGAGCTTGTAGGTCTTTGACGGACATGCCAGTTTCCTGAAGAGTTCTCGTATGAACAGTAGCCTGTTCCTGGCGTACCTGTTGGAAAGGCTTGCCAGTGTCTTGTGCCAGAGCTTGTAGGTCTTTGATGGACATGCCAGTTTCCTGGAAGGCGATCTCATTGTGAGCAGCAACCTGTTCCTGGCGTACCTGTTGGAAAGATGTTCCATTCTTTTGTGCCAGAGCTTGTAGGTCTTTGACGGACATGCCAGTTTCCTGAAGAGTTCTCGTATGAACAGTAGCCTGTTCTTGATATACCTGTTGGAAAGATGTTCCCTTATCTTGTGCCAGAGCTTGTAGGTCTTTGACGGACATGCCAGTTTCCTGAAGAGTTCTCGTATGAACAGTAGCCTGTTCCTGGCGTACCTGTTGGAAAGGCTTGCCAGTGTCTTGTGCCAGAGCTTGTAGGTCTTTGACGGACATGCCAGTTTCCTGGAAGGCGATCTCATTATGGCTGGAAGCTTGCTGACTACGCTCCTGTTGGAAAGATGTTCCATTCTTTTGTGCCAGAGCTTGTAGTTCTTGTACGGACATGCCAGTTTCCTGAAGAGTTTTCTCATTATGGCTGGAAGCTTGCTGACTACGCTCCTGTTGGAAAGATGTTCCATTCTTTTGTGCCAGAGCTTGTAGTTCTTGTACGGACATGCCAGTTTCCTGAAGAGTTTTCTCATTATGGCTGGAAGCTTGCTCCAAACGCACATCTTGAAACGTTGTGTCTGTCTCTCCTGCTAAAGCTTGTAGGTCTTTGACGGATTTGCCAGTTTCCTGAAGAGTTTTCTCATTATGGCTGGAAACTTGCTCTAAACGCACATCTTGAAACGTTGTGTCTGTCTCTCCTGCTAAAGCTTGTAGGTCTTTGACGGATTTGCCAGTTTCTTCGCTAATGAGCTCATTATGCGTAATAGCGTGCAAAAATCGAGTGGACATGAATGTCGTTTTAGTATCTTTTGCTATGATTTGTAGATCTTGTACGGATTTGCCGGTTTCCTGGATGGTGATCTCATTATGGGCAGTGGCCAGTTCCTGGCGTAGCTGTTGAAAAGGCTTTTTAGTGTCTTTAGCTAAGTCTTGTAGCTCTTGTACGGATTTGCCAGTTTCCTGGACGGTGATCTCATTGTGAGCAGCGGCCAGTTTCCGGTATGCCTTTCTAAAAGGTGTTCCGTTCTTTTGTGCTAAAGCTTTTAGATCTTGGAAGGACATACCAGTTTTCTCCTTTACAGACTGGTGAAATTCCTCCTGTGTCATCACACCCTCAGCAGGTTGAGCAGGTTGCTCAGATATTTTTATACGCTTAGCAGGCGGACCAAGTTGCTCACTTGATCTCTTATGACCGGAGCTGAGAGATCTGATGTCACGGGAAGACGATGGTCCCGCCTGGTTATCTGTTGCTGCAGGTTGATTGCTGTTCATCGCCTCTTCCAGTGTCATAGTGAATTGCTTTTGTGTCTCTTTGTCGTAATATGCATATGTTTCTTTGCTTTTTTCTTTTTCTCTATTGTTATATAGTGCCTTTGGCCCGCGTCCTGTTTCAGCAGTTATCGTCCGCGCAACCACCTTACTTATCGTGTCATGTGGCAAAACCCGAAAATGGTTCTGTTCGCCAGATGCTTGACCTTGTGGAAGGGAATCTCCGCCTGAGGAACCATCAGTGGGCGGTTCACTTTTTCCTTTTCTCGTCAGCTTGGTGACATCAAGTGTAGGTGGGGGGGTGCCACCCTCTGACCCGATCTCGCTGTTTCTATCCCCATGTTTTAGCTGTGTATCATTAGGCATAATGGGATATCCTTTCTGGACCCTTTGTCACCCCCACATTGGCATACCAAATTGCTGTTGTATCGCTTTTTCATAAAATTTATATGATCTGCTTGCTCTCAACCTTCATTCTTTGCACGATATGAGGACACGTGCATCATCGTCAAACATAACAAATGTCCTTTCTGAAGAGATGGATCGTTGAAAGAAGCCTAATAAAAAGTGTAGCCGAAAAGGGAGCGAAAGAAAAGAGGAAAAGAGAGACAAAAATCTGAACGCGGTGAGTATCCAGAAAGGATTGTTATGATAAGAGTCATATATGCTATAATTTGCCTTATGCGCTACCATTGCATTAAAAGATAAGAAATCTACGTTTGTATTTGTCTATAGAGATGTTTCCTCACTAGCCCTATGCGCCAGGGAAAGGATTGCGGCATGCAGGATGAGTATCGGGTTACGGAATATGCTGATTTTAACACGATAGTGAATAGCTTTACGCAAGGCTTGCGCGAGTTGCCTGCGGACTATGTCACGCGGGTAAAAAACTTTCTCGCTGAATACCTGGGGAGTCCTCAGCATCCGGTGCCATTTGGTGGGCGTGTGAAGGATTTTGCACAACTGGATGCCTGGCTTGCCGATACGCAGGCTGCACCCTATTTGCTGCTGGCTGCGCCTGCGGGACGTGGAAAATCTGCCCTGCTGTTGCGTTGGTGCCAGAGGTTACAAACGCGACGGGATCTTGTTGTGGCCTACTTTCCGGTCAGTATTCGCTTTCAGACCAATCTGGCGGGCGTGGTTTTTCCTGCTCTAGTTGCCTTGCTGGCTAGTCTGCATGGGGAGAAAGCTCCCGCAGATCCCAATCTGCATGAAGAGGTCTGGCGTGGCTTGCTTGTGAACTATATAACGCGTTCTTTACCTGATGGGCGGTCTCTGGTCCTGGTTTTGGATGGTGTGGACGAGGCGGCTGACTGGGAGGTCGGGCCGGGCCTTTTTCCACTGGACCCTCCTCCCGGGTTGCATGTGATTCTCTCTGCTCGCTATCTTGCCAATGACCAGGATGCCGATGCCTGGCTAAAACGCCTGGGATGGACACAGCAAGGTCTGGCGCGCACATTGGAATTGCATCCGCTGGACCGAGCAGGTATAGCGAGTGTTCTGCTACAGATGGGTTTTCCGCTAGATCTTCTGAGCACGCGCGTCAATATTGTCTCCGAGCTTTACCGCCTGAGTGAAGGTGATCCGCTACTTGTGCGTCTGTATGTTGATGACCTGTGGGAGCGTGGCGAAGCGGCGGTGCGTTTGCAGCCGGAAGATCTGCGCTCTATGCATCCTGGTCTGGCAGGCTACTTCGAACGCTGGTGGAAGGATCAGCGTCTGCTCTGGAGTCAGGAAGCGCCACAACGTGAGGCGATGGCTCAGAGCGTGTTGAACTTGCTGGCTGGTGCCCTGGGTCCGCTCAGCAAAGAGGATATCGGGAGCCTGCTAGCCGCTGATACAGGCTCCGGGTTGGCAGATCTTGAACAGCATCTAGCTTCCCTGGCGCGTTTCGTGACTGGCGATGGAGTACGTCAGGGGTATGTGTTCAGTCATCCCCGGTTGGCGAATTACTTTCTTGAAGAACGCTTGAGTAAAGCGGAGCGCCAGGAGGTAGAACAGCGCTTCCTGACATGGGGTGAACAAACGTTGACGGCGCTCAACGAGGGAAGCTTAGCGCCTGAACATGCGTCGAACTACATTGTGCAATATTATGGCGCTCACCTGGAGCGCGCACAGGCTGATGCGTATGCCCTGCTGGCGCTGGTGAGCGATGGCTGGCGGCGCGCCTGGGAGAAATTGGATAGAGCGTATGCAGGCTTCCTGAGCGATGTAGAACGCGCCTGGCAGGCGGCAGCACATGAAGATAGGGCGGTCACGAACGGCGAGAAACTGGCTCCCTATCTGGGAGAAGAAGTGCGTTGTCTGCTCAGCCAGGTGAGTATCAATAGCATGACGAGCAATATCTCACCCAGGCTGATGCTGGAGGCGGTGAAAACAGGTGTCTGGACCCCTGCACAGGGACTGGCATGCATCCGTTTGATTAGCGACCTGGCACCACGTGCGCGTGAACTGGTGGGACTGGCACCTTATGTACAGGAGCCGCTACGCACAGATATGTTGCAAGAGGCCCTGGATACGGTAGCCACGATCAAAGATGAGTATGCGCGGCTGGATGCCCTGGTCGAACTGGCTCCAGCTCTCTCCGTAGAACTACTCTGGCAGGTTCTGGAGGTCGTACCAGCAATTGAAGATGAGGCAGATAGAGCCGGGGTGCTGTCTGAACTGGCTCCAGCTCTCGCGTCCTCTCAAGCGCTGTTTGAGAGAGCGCTTGATCTGGTGCAGGAGATGGAAGAGGAAGAGTATCGTGCTCTGGCATTGGAAGGGCTGGCTCCGTGTTGCACACAGGATCAGCATGAACGTGTATTGCAGCAGGTACAGATGGTCCAGGAGGAAAGATACCGGGCGCAGCCATTGCTAGCTCTGATCCCTTATCTGGCGGAAAACTGGCTTCAGGAGGTCTTGCAAGAGGTACGTACTATGCAAGACGACTTCTCGCGCATGCGCTTGCTCACAGAACTGGTCGCGTATCTCCCAGACCAGTTGCAAGCGGAGGTACTGCAAGAGGTACTGACACAGGAGCAAGAGCATGGAGATCGAGCATACCGCATCGATGTATTGGTAATGTTAGCCCCTTTCTTATCGGAAAAAAGACTGCAAGAAGCGCTGCAAGAGATAGAACTGCACTGGGATGAAAGCTGTCGATTTCGTGCTCTACAGCAGCTTATTCCCTACTTGCCTGAGGAATTGCTGGCGGCATTTCAGCAAGTCGTACTAGCGATGAAGAGCGAGGAATACCGCACACAAGTGTTGATACCCCTGCTTCCGCGCTTATCCGCCGAACTCCTGGAGCGGGTCCTGGCTAGCGCGCAGACGATCTGGGATGAAGGCTACCGGGCGGAACTGCTGGCGCAATGTGCTCCTTATGTCTCTGAAGCCGTATTCCCTCGATTGCGAGAGATAATCCTGACCATCAAGGATCAGGGCTATCGGGTATGGCTATTGGCGGAGCTAGAAGCTCCCCTGGCGGTGCCCGGATTTTCTTTCAATATGCCGAGCGCGTTTCAGGAGATAAAAGAGAAGGAAGATCGGTTGCAAACCTTACTGGCGATAACGCCGCGTTTATCTAAGGGCGCGCTGGCGAGGATATTCGACTTTATGTTACCAGAGGTATTCGGCTTTACGTGGCGCGTGCAAAGTGAAGAGCAGCAAGCGCATGTCCTTGTAAAGTTGGCAGATCGTTTGCCAAAAGACTGGTTGTCGCTGGCAATGAAGACAGTGCAGGCCATGGGCAATGAGTTATACCAGGTGCAGGTCTTGCTAGCTCTGGCTCCTCGCATACGTGGGACCTTGCTCTCTGCCGCGCTCGATATTGTTAAGGGCATGAAAGACAGAGAGAAACGCGCGCAAGTGCTGGAGGTTCTGGTTTCCTCTCTGCCCGAGGAGCGCAAAGGCGAAAGAGTACGCGAGATGTTACAGGTGCTCCAGGTAATCAAGGATGAGGCCGAGCGTACGCGTCTCGTGGCGGGTTGTGCTCCTTTCCTACGGGCGGATCTGTCTCTTATAAGTGCTCAGATTGTCATTGAGGCGGTGCGGGCCATGCTGAATGAGACAAACCGGGCGAGCCTACTGCGTGCACTTATTTCACACCTGCCGGAGGAGCGTTTGGGGGAGGCGCTGGGAGTCGCGCGAGGGTTACAGAGCGAGGAGGAGCAAGCACCGGTGCTGGAAGCGCTTGCGCCCCATGTGTCAGAGAGACTCTTCCCTCAACTGCTAAAAAGTGTGCAAGCTTTGCAGAAGACAAAGTGGCGCACGCAGGTACTGGCGACGGTTATTGCCTATGCTCCCCCATATATCGTTGCGGAGATGCTAGAGCAGGCGCAGGGTATACAGAACGAAGTTGAGCGCGCGGAAGTGCTGCGTGCGTTGGTACCATATGCCACGGAAGACGCTTTTTTGCAGATCTGGGAAACTGTCCGCGTGATGCAGGACGAAGGGAAACGCGTGCTGCTATTGGGTGTATTGGCACAGCATGTGCCGGAGAGCTTCTTACCTCAGATCTGGGAAGCAATCGGGGCGATCTCGGACGAAAGGTGGCGCACATGGATATTGAGAATGCTGATTCCACACGTGTCAGAGCACCTGTTCGCGCAGGTCTGGGGAACTGCACAGGCGATCAGGGATGACGAGAAGCGTATTCAGGTGCTGCCAGCGCTGGCATCTCGCGTGCCCAAAGAATTTTTCGGGCAGATCTGGCTTGTAGTACAAGCGCTTCCTGATGAAGATATGCGCTTGCATATGTTGGTAGCCCTGGCACAGCGCGTGCCGGAGGAATTTTTCTCGCCGTATTTAATGATGGTACAGGAAATTGCGCATGAAGGAGTACGCGCACGGGTATTAGAGGCGCTGGTCCCGTGTGTGCCGGAGAACTTTTTCTCGCAATTGTGGGAAGCTGTGTTGGCATTGCACATTCCCAGTATGCGCATCAGGCTGCTGGAGAAACTGGTGCCGTATGTGCCCGGGCATTACTTGCCACAACTGTGGGAGGCTATGCGCACAGAAAAGAGTGATATAGCACTGATGCAAACGCCTGTGCTGAATGTACTCTTGCCTTATCTCGCCGAGGAGAAGCTCAGCGAGATACTGGATATGGTGCAAGCATTGCCGTACGGAGAACGGCGCGTACAGTTGCTGGAGATGCTGTTGCTTTATCTGCCCAAAGAAAAGTGTGCTGAGATAATGGATGCGCACATGCAGGCGCTCGCTGGCGAGCGCCTGGTGAGAGTATTCATGCAATTAACGTGGGAAGCCAGGTGGCAGGCGCGATCTCTAGTCGTGCTAGTTACGCAATTGCCAGAGAAAAAAATACTGGAGGTTGTACCACCTCTATTGCGCATGGTACAGGTATTAAAAGTAGAAACAGATCAGGTGTGGATGCTTACGAAGCTAGCCGCCAAGATCCCGGAAGGACTGTTAGAGGAGATGCTGGTGGCTCTCTGGTCAATTAAGACGGAGCAATACCGGATACAGGTACTGGAGGCGCTTACACGTGAACTTGCTCCAAGTGCGTGGACAAAGGTGCTTGCATTAGCCGCAGCGAAGATGCGCGAGACCCAGGACGCAAGTTTCGTGCTCCAGGTATTGACTGCTGCACGAGGAAACGGGCCGCAGTCATCTGTTACGCAACTGTATCCTATCTTATATGAAACTATGCATCTGCTGTCTCTTGGTACGCGAAGAGAAGCCCTGAATGGACTTGCGCTCCTAATGCCAACCATATATGCAGTTGGAGGAGAAATGGCTGTGGTGGAGGCTTGCTCTTCGACCCTGGAAGTTGGCTGTTGGTGGCCTTAACAAGTAAGGTGAACTCTTGCAAAGTCGAATGCAATCTGGTAAACTTGTTCTAGTTTCAGCGGATTGAGGAACAAAAGGAGGTCGTATATGTCATCTGTGACTGTTTCCATCCCCAACGCACTCCGTGCGAGATTTGGCAATCACGCCTCCGTTACTGTAAAGGGACAGACTGTTCGTGAGGTCATTGACGCGCTAGAAGCCGATTTTCCAGGCTTACGCTTCAATCTCTGCTATGAAACCGGCGACCTGCGTCCGTATGTGAGCATTTTTCTCAACCTTGAAAACATCCGTGTTCTTCAAGGTCTTGATACAACCGTGGCTCCTGGCGCGAAGATTCACATTCTCCAGTCGGTTGCTGGAGGCTGATATTTGCGTTTGTCCCTGCGAGAAATAGCCAGGCCACTGCTCTGGCTCAAACATATTTTGAAAGGGAGAGAGACGTATGCGCAATTCTCATCGGTCTCCAGGTAGCATTGTACTGGCGGTCGGTACAAAGCGCGGCCTGTTCCTGCTAACTTCTCAGAAGCGCGAAAAATGGGCTGTCGAAACTGTTTCCTTAAAAGGACGCCGTATCTTTCACGCCATCCTCGATCAACGCAGTGGCCATCGTCTGTTTGCCGCTGTCAATGGCGACTTCTTTGGCTCGTTTCTGCATTATAGCGACGATTTCGGACAGACCTGGCAAGAGCCGGAGCATGGTATCCAGTTTCCCCAGAACGGGACGATGAAACTAAACAATATCTGGGTAATTGAGCCAGGGCGTCCCAATGAGCCTGGAACCGTCTATGCCGGGGTTGATCCGGCCAGTCTCTGGATCAGTTCCGACAACGGGAAGACCTGGGAACCGAATGTCTCCTTGCTCTCCCATCCGACACGGGAGCGCTGGGAACCAGGTGCGGGAGGGCTTTGCCTGCATACGATTGTGGCTGATCCGTCCAACGCTTCTCGCATGTGGCTGGGTATATCTGCGGTTGGCTGCATGCGTACCGATGATGGCGGTCGTACCTGGTGCTTTGCCAATAAGAATACACGCGCCGATTTCTTACCCGAGCGCTATCCAGAATTTGGTCAGTGTATTCATCGCTTTGTCCAACATCCCACACAGCCGGATATCCTCTACCAGCAGAATCACTGCGGTATTTATAAAACAACCAATGCGGGCGACGATTGGGTTGATATTCAACAAAACCTGCCATCCGATTTTGGCTTCCCTATTGCTCTGGATGTTCATCATCCCGAGACCCTCTTTGTCATTGTAGAAGATCCTGATGGCCGGAATAATGTCACTGACCAGTTCACTGTGTATCGGACCAGGGATGCGGGAGAACACTGGGAGGCACTGAAAATGGGATTGCCTGTCGGTCCAGGCGTGCGGCTTGGTGTGCTCAGGCATGGCATGTGTACAGATACTATGGACCCTTGCGGCATCTACGTTGGCACCAATACCGGACAGTTGTTCGCCAGCCGAGATTGTGGAGAGAACTGGGAGTTAATTGCCGATTTCTTGCCCCCAATCTATTCGGTGACAGCAACTGTGGTGTTATAAGGGGTCGTGTGCTCTGATTTTCTATGTCAATGGTACTCTAATAATTGGTTCTCCTCCTTGAGAGGGAAATGGGGTAGGGGCGTCACCTTGCGCTGTCTTTTACCCACAATTTTCTATTCGAGTGAGAGTTGAGAGGCTAGGTGAACCCCTTCGATGAGAGTTTGGATGTATAACCATCCTTTCCAAAGGGTTTTCCAACCTGGCTCTCCATCTCCCTTGCGTCCCAAATACCCACCCGCCTGAGCGATGCGGTGCCAGCATCGTTGCGTGGTCAACCGTTGAGCAGAAACGTGGGCCAGATGCGCCACGACTTTGACCACATCCGCTGGCAGGACTTCCTGGGCAGGCCGCTCGGGCTCCTGGCGGGCCACGTCTCGTAATTGTAAGAGGCGCACGGCTAAGGGAGCCAGAAACCCCAACAAGGTGCGCAATCCCTCATAGGTTTGCACCTGACGTGCCTCAATCTGACAGCCCGTTTTGAGACATTGGTGATAATCCTCCACGATCCAGCGCATGCGATACCATTCGACCCGCTCCCAGGCGTCCTCTTCGTTCTGGACTGCCACCGAGGTTACCAGCAGCCATTCGAGCGCCTCTTGCCCTTCTGGTGGGTTGGCTTCCCAGGTTCTGACCACGGTGACCACCAGTGGCACCTCTCCTTTGCCTGCTGGCCCATCGGGAGGCCAGAGCCGGAGCGTTCCCCAACTGATGCTCAGGTGGGCTGCTCGTTGCTTGCGCTTGTGATTGCCATCCAACTGGATCGTGTCTTGCCCCATCGATGGCCAACTTCTCACCTCCTCGAAGAGATGCTGGGTGGGCTCTTGTCCGGCTGGTCGCTTCTTTCCATGACGAAGCGCTCCGGGGGAAAGCGGGGTCTCGGCTTGATCCACCCGCAGATCCACTCTCCGATCATGCTGCACGCGCACCTCAAAGCCACCGTTCTGCTTGAGACACGCTCGCAAAAACGCAAAGATATCACTGCCTCGGTCCCCCACATGAATATATTCACATCCTGTTGGTGCCTCCCCGATCTGCTGTGCTTGTCGTTGCCAGACCTCCGCTTCTTTCTGTTTGCGCTTGCCTCGCTGGTGACTTGTTTCTCCGGCTGGAGCGGGCTGTCGCAAAAACGCTTCCTGGGTGGCTATGCCCAGCACTTGCCTATTGCTCGGGTCCACCGCCAGCACCGTTTGCAGCAGGTAGCCCTGATGGCTCCCATTGCCGATGGGGCCCAATCCACTCGTTTTGGGATGGTGCGCATAATCCACTTCCGTCATATCTTGGATCAGCAAGACCCGCTTGCGTTGCTGCATCCGCTCTTTCGTCTGCTGCTCATGTGGCTCCATCAGTTGTTCATAGCTCGTCTTCGCACTCTCCAAGAAGCGGTACCCTGCTTTCGTCGCTGCTTGCCCTCCCAATTGTTTGGGCAATGAACCCATCGGATCTCGTGCCAGTGCACTTGCCATCTTCACGGCTCGTTGCGTTCGCCGTTCATCTTCCAGCCGCACCGATCCATACGTCATCACTGCCCATTCCGTTGCACTTTCCCTTCCACTCCATTCCATCTTTTCTCGCCTTTCCTCTTTCTTTCTCTTCTTTCCCTCCTCTCATTCTACCATTCTTTGTACTTGAACGTTGTGGGTAAAAGACAGACCTTGCGTGCGCCCCGGGCCTCACGCGAGCCATCCCCTGATTCTTCACTGATGCACCCTCGATTTCATTTATATAGGGAAACGCAAGCAATAATTTATGGAATGTTATCTATTAGGTGGTCTGCGTATACTTATAGAAGAGGCGGGAACTCGTATTTATAGAATGAACGTAGCGAGGCGTCTTGTGGAAGGTAGGGTGGCTCGCCATAGGGGATGTGGCGCGGCCCTGAGTGGGGTCTGGGAGGCTCCTGTGCATCTGTTTATCTTGCTTCTTTGGTAGGAGAGACAGGTGTGACGGAAAAAGGAGAGAAACAATTGCACGTCGTCAGATTTTCCGTAGCAGTGCGTTAGAGCACTACGAGCAAAGCCAGGTAAAAGAAAGCGCATTGTCTTTTGCCAGCTGGCGAAGCCAGGCATTTTTATGGCTGTTACTGGCAGCATCGCTCACTCTGAGTATGCTGGTATGGTCTCTACAAGTACCTTGCTATGTCAGTGGATTGGGCATTGTACTGCCTGGCACAAGCGATGTTTACAGCGGTGGAAGTAAGTTAGCGAGGAATGGCGAGGAGGAGGTTGCAGTGGTATTTTTACCTGCCGATCAAGCTGGAAAATTACAGCCTGGTTTATCCACACGATTGCACCTTGGTACAACGGGCCTGCAAGTAGAGACAGCGCTCTCAGCCGTTGAGCCAGGCATTGTTTCTCCCTATACCATCTGTAAAAACGATGACCTCTTGCAGTATCCTCAGACGGATCTCAATGATGGGAAAAAACTGACGCCAGCTCCTGCGCCTTTCGGCAGTGGTGATGCCACCCAAACGTTGCCGCGTATGGCCAGTGGTTTTACAGCGGGGACCACGTGTGCTGCTCTACCAGACCAACCATCAATTATGGCCTTCATCGCATTGAGCAAAAGTGTGTCGATGACCCTGCGTGCAGGCAGCATTGTACTGGCTGATGTAATGCTTAGCAGACAACGTCTGTTCCAGCTCTTGCTAGTTTCAGTACCCTCAATCGAGTCAAGTAAAAAAATAGACTCCAGCCGCCCCTATAGGGGTAAAGTGTACACACAAAACCATAAGAAGTCAAGTGAAAATGTACCAGGACAGAATAGTGTGGTGGGAGCATAGTTATGTGCACCTCAGATCGAGAAGAGCTGCCTGCATCTGCAACGCCTGAGACGCCTGCCAGCGACACGGTAAAATCTGCTCGTCATCATGCTCCAGCAATACAAACTGAGCTGAGAGACGCTGCGCAAAGCTTGCCATGGCAGCATTTCCGGTTGGCAATGTATCGTACCGTGAAACGCATGCGCCACAAGCGTGTCCCACAACTCAGCCAAATGAGTACGGTCGAGTGTGGTCTGACCTGCCTCGCCATGATCTTGAGCTACTATGGTCGGCGCACCTCGGTGTCCGAATTGCGTACTGAATGTGGTGGAGGACGCGATGGTCTCTCTGCTCTGCACCTGGTCAACGCGGCGCGACACTATGGCCTGAAGGTACGCGCATTCTCATTACAACACTGTGACCTGAGCATGGTGCCGCTACCAGCTATTGTACACTGGGAGTTTAATCATTTTCTCGTTGTGGAGCGCTGGTCGCGCAAATGGGTGCGCGTGGTTGATCCATCTGGCGGACGCAAGAAGCTGACGGTTAGCGAGTTCGATAGCGGTTTTACCGGCGTCGTCATGCTGCTTGCGCCGGACTTGCATTTTCAGCGCCGCAAAGCGACCACACGAGCCTCACTGCGCCGCTATCTGACGCAGTATATCCGACTGGCTCGCGCTGTGTTCATCCAGGTGATAGGTATTTCATTACTGATACAGGCGCTCGGCCTGCTATTGCCACTGGCTACCAGGTTTATTATCGATCAAGTCTTACCTTTCAAGATGAATAACGTCATGCTGATACTGGGCGTAGGTTTGGGCCTTGTCGTACTGGCGCAGGCAGTGACAATCTTGCTGCGTGAATGGCTGCTGGTCTACCTCAGAGCACGTATCGATGTGCACATGATGCGCGGCTTCTTTGGGCACTTGCTGAAGTTGCCCTATACATTCTTTCAGCAACACTCAAACGGTGATCTACTCGCACGTATGTCCAGCAATATGGTCATTCGTGATACATTTAGTAATCAGATTATTGCGACTCTGTTGGATAGCAGTATGGTAACACTGTATCTAGTCATACTGGCCTGGCTATCGCGGCCCTTTGCGCTGCTAGCCGTATGCATTGGTTTGCTCCAGGTCTGTTTGATGATGAGTACGAATAGCACGACCCGCGATCTTGCCAGTCGGGAATTGGCCGCACAGGGAAAATCGCAGGGATATATGGCGGAAGCCCTGTCCGGTATCTCCTCATTGAAAGCAGCAGGAGCAGAAGAACAGGCATTAGAGCGCTGGTCAACGCTCTTTCTTGAGCAGTTGCAAATCTCAGTGCGTCGCAGCTATTTCAGTAGTACGGTCAATACAGTGATGAGTACGCTACGTCTGTTCGCATCACTGGCCCTGCTCTGGGTGGGTATGCTACAAGTGCTGAATGGCTCGTTGAGCGTAGGCACGATGCTCGCTTTAAATACCCTGGCGGTTGCATTTCTGACGCCAGTAGGCTCGTTAGTGACAACAGGTCAACAAATCCAGTTGGTGCGCGCTCATTTCGAACGTCTAGCGGATGTAACCTCCGCAGTGCCCGAGCAGCAGGAGAATAGCCAGACGCTCAAGCGACCAACGCCACGTTTAAGCGGTCGTATCGAGCTAAAAAATGTCAGCTTCCGTTATGATGCCCATGCGGAGGAAGTATTACACAGCATTCATTTACAGATTGACGCAGGACAGAAAATCGCGCTAGTCGGCCAGACTGGTTGTGGCAAGAGTACGCTCGGCAAGCTACTGCTTGGTCTGTATACACCCACAGAAGGCTCCATCACCTACGATGGCATGCCCCTCTCAGAGCTGGATTATAAAGAGGTCCGCCGCCAGTTTGGTGTCGTCATGCAAGACTCAGCCTTATTCAGCGGCTCCATACTGCACAATATTCGCTTGAATGATCCAACGTTACCATTAGAGCGCGCTGTGCAAGCTGCAAAGATCGCTGCTCTGCATAAAGATATAGGCAATATGCCAATGGGCTACGAGACATTCGTCTCCGAAGGAGGCAGTGCGCTCTCAGGTGGACAACGTCAACGCCTGGCTATCGCGCGCGCCGTAGCTCATCGTCCGGCGCTGTTATTGTTGGATGAAGCCACCAGCCATCTGGATGTGCTCACCGAATGCATTGTAGAAGAAAATTTACACGCTCTTTCATGCACACAGGTGATCATTGCCCATCGTCTCAGTACGATTCGCAATGTGGACTTGATAATTGTGCTCGACGAGGGAACCATCGTAGAAAAAGGTTCCCATGACGAACTGATGCAGCAGAATAGCTACTACGCGCAGCTTATGCAGCGTCAGTCAGCAAATGAACAGGCAATGGACTGCTAATCAGCGGCAGCCTGGTCACATGGCGACCCGTTGTGTCGACGTCATATCGGCATGACAGCAGGCGGGCATTCCGGTCCGCATGGAGATAGGACCAATACGCATGTTTCGAAGGAAAGCAGAACCGTTTCAGCCGGTTTTGGTTGCTAAAGCACACAGTGGTTAAGCACTGGGAAAAGCGTCAAGGTCTCTCTGCATACGGCCCGTTGCCATACATACTACTGGTAAATTTTACCAAACAAGAAAGGAAACAACGCTATGGAAATGAACACTGTGCGAGCGTGGAAAGACGAAGCTTATCGTCAGAGCCTGAGCGAAGAAGCCCTCAAGCAGTTGCCAGAGAGCCCAGTTGGCGAACTTGAGTTGAGCGATGCTGACTTGGCCATCGTGCATGGTGGTAATGAGGAAGGTAATGCCCACTGGACGTGGTGTCATTGTACCAGTTGGTCCTGGTGGTGTAAGCAAGGACCTCCAGGACCACCTCCAGGACCTCCAGGACCACCTCCGGGACCTCCAGGACCACCTCCAGGACCTCCAGGACCACCTCCAGGACCCTAAGAATTATCCTGCAAACTGTGCGGGATAAAGAGCAGTTTAGCTTGGAGCCAGCAACGCCTCCCTCAAAGGGACGTTGCTGGTTAAGAAGAGGGGTCAAGTGCTTCAACAAAGCCTTGGCCCTGCATTATTTCAGGTAAAGGGATGTGGACGATGGAAGAGACCATGACCAATGATGAGAGGGCTATACAACAACTAAAGAATGGTGCATCCTGGTATCAGGCAGCAACATTGTCAGAGCGCATGGCTCAATTGCGGGGCTCGGCTCAGATACTGGATACACGTGTTGGGAGTGAAGTAGGCCGCCAGAAGTTCAAACGCTGGAAGGAGCAACTACCCTTCTCTCAAGGCTTCTACTTTACACAACGTCTGGAGATCGATGGGCTAGATGAGGAGCAGCTTCTTGCCTTACTCAATCAATCCCAGGAAGCATTGCAGGCATGTTTCACCACGCCTCCATCCTGGCTACTGGATACTATTCACTCATTTGAGGTAAAATATACAAAAGTAGAAGAAGATAGTACACATGCATTACTGCTACAGCAGATTAAAGATGCCACAACGCAAGCACTGCTCTCCTCGCTAGCTCCTTTGCTGCAATATCGTATCAAGCATCTACAAGTGGGCATTCAGCGCCTGGTTTCCACCTATGAGCAACTGCCCTTCGATGATCAAACCGTCAGCGCTCTAGCAGTAACGGATCTGCCGCGACTGCTGCTTCCCAGGATAACACGCACGATTGTGTTGGAGCTACACGTGGCAAAGATACAGGGGCAGTTAGCTGGCGAGACACCGGAACAACGCTTTGCCGTCTTTCTCCAACAACTGAGCCAACCAGCGGGCATACTGCATCTTTTTGAGGAATATCCGGTGCTGGCGAGACAAATCGTGGAAATACTGGAGCGCTGGGATGAGGTCTATCTAGAGTTACTGGAGCGTCTGTGTTGCGATTGGCAGCAGATCCAGAGTGTGTTTTTTGCAGAGGGCGATCCTGGTGTGCTGAGTGGAATCCAGGCAGGTATGGGTGACCAACACCGCCAGGGCCATAGTGTGATGCTGCTGACATGGAGCAACGGCGCACATCTGGTCTATAAACCCCGCTCGCTCGCCGTCGATGCCCATTTTCAAGAACTGCTCTCCTGGTTTAATCAGCAGGGCCACCAACCGGCCTTTCGCCTCTTAAAGCTGATTGCCAGAGAGAACTATGGCTGGTGTGAATTTATTGTCGCAGATACCTGTCGCTCTATTGAGGAGGTCAAGCGTTTTTATCAGCGGCAAGGCAGTTACCTGGCGCTGCTCTATGCACTGGAGGCCATCGATTTCCACACAGAAAATGTCCTTGCTGCTGGTGAAGATCCCATGCTGGTCGATCTGGAAGCGCTGTTCCATCCGCCAGCTTTATCAGAGGGTAGTACGTCTTTAGAGGCGATGTTGAACGAAACGCTGCATCAATCGGTACTGCACGTTGGTTTTCTGCCACTGCGCATCTGGTCAAATGATCAGGCCGATGGTGTCGATGTGAGCAGCCTGGGAGGACTGGCCGGACAGTTCATTCCAGTACCTGTGCCTGTCTGGCAAGACTATGGCACAGATCAGATGCGACTCACGAAAGAGCATGTTGCGTTGACGCTGGGCAGGCATCGTCCGCTTTTAAACGGCCAGGATGTGAACACTGTGGAGTATCGTGACGATATTATTGCAGGTTTTATATCATTATACCGATATTTAATACTTTATCGGGAAAAAATGCTCACAATACTCTTACCATGTTTTGAGCATGACGAAATCCGTGTGCTGCTGCGTCCGTCGCATATGTATATGACGCTGCTGTTAGAGAGCTTTCATCCCAATGCGTTGCGTGATGCGTTGGATCGCGACCGGGTACTAGATCGCTTATGGGTGAACGTTCCTCTGCAACCCCATCTGCTCCGTGTGCTGCCTGCCGAGCAGGAAGATCTGCGGCAGGGCGATATTCCATTGTTCACCACCTATCCAGATAGCTGTGACCTCTTCACTGCCAGAGGTGAGCGGATCGCGAACTTTTTTGCTGAGCCAAGCATTGAGCACGTGCGTAAACGCATACAGTCACTGGATCTGCAAGATATGCAGCGGCAAATATGGGTGATCCAGGCCTCATTTTCTACGCTCACACTGGGTAACGAGGCACTGCAGGCACAACTTCACTTACAACAGTCCTCCTCGTCAAGCTCCTATGAGCGCTGCATAAGCATGGCACGTGCGCTGGGAGACCGTTTACAGACGCTGGCTTTGCATAGTGAGCAGGGCGTTGGTTGGCTGGGAGTTGTACCGGTCAATGAGCGCGTATGGCATCTGCTGCCGACGGGCAGTGATCTCTATGGCGGCCTGTCAGGTATAGCCCTCTTCCTGGGCTATCTGGGTCTGTTAACAGAGGACACACAATATACTGCACTGGCGCGACAGGCGCAAGAGAGCGCGCGAGCATTGGTCATGCACACACCTGCGGCTAATGCTAGCATTGGAGCGTTTGAGGGCTATGGTGGATATATCTATCTACTCACTCAGATGGGAAAAATATGGAACGAGCCAGCACTGTACCATGAAGCGCTAGAACTCCTCTCGCATCTGAGCGATCTCATAGAAAAAGATGTGCAATTTGACATAATGAATGGTGCAGCGGGATTCCTCAATGTGCTCTGTAGTCTTTACACCGTGTTGCCGGAGGATCTAGTACTGCAGCTAGCGCAGCGTTGTGGTGGTCACCTGCTGCAGCACGCGCAAAGCCAGGAGCATGGTTGCGGCTGGATTACCACAATGGCAGCTAAAGCTCTGACGGGTTTTTCGCATGGCAACGCGGGTATTGCTCTGAGCCTGTTGCGCCTGTTTGGTATCAGTGGTGAGGAGCGTTTTCGGCGTACTGCGCAAGAGGCCATCGCCTATGAGCGCAGTATGTTCGTACCGGAGCAGCAGAACTGGCTGGATTTGCGCGATCCCTTAACGGAGCGGAGTGACCCAGAGCAAAATGACAAAGAACAGGATGGCGCGGAACAGCGCAAATTCATGGTCGCATGGTGTCATGGAGCGCCTGGCATCGGACTATCCCGGCTGGCCTCGCTCGCGTATCTCGACGATGCTGAGCTGTATACAGAGACTGCTGTAGCTATTGCCACCACGCTCGTACAGGGATTTGGGCGCAATCATGCTCTCTGCCATGGCGACCTGGGCAATCTTGAACTCTTATTAGTAGCTTCGCAGGTGCTGCCCAATGCTGGTGCCTACACTGCACTGTTACACCGTCAGGCGGCTATGTTGCTTGATAGTGTGGATGCGCAGGGCTGGGAAAGTGGTATACCGGCAGGCGTAGAGACGCCAGGGCTGATGAACGGGCTGGCGGGTATGGGCTATGCGCTGCTGCGCCTGGCTGCGCCAGAGCGTGTACCGTCCGTGCTGCTGCTAGAGCCGCCACGCCAGTGAGACTCTAGCAGTTTTTCCAGAAGAGTGACGAAAAAAGATCTAGCGGCTATGCAAACCTTGATAGATGGCATTCATCAGGGTACCAGCTGCGTCGTCGCCATCCAGGGACCAGGCCATAGCGCCACCAAGACCGAGCTTCTTGACGTAATCCATTTTGCTGGCAATCGAAGCGGGATCGTCGTAGCTCCAGAAGTTTGTGCCGTCGTAATACCAGGCCGTCATGGCCAGCGGGTCCCAATAGCGTGTCAGATTGAGCGTGACGAGCTGATTGTAATTCGCCGTGCCGCCACCAAGGGCCGCAGGTTGCATAGCAGGGCTGCTCTGGAAAAGGCCGTGGTTCACATCAGGCACGTTGGTCCAGCCATGGCCGTAGAGCGGAATGCCCAGCACGAGCCTAGACGCGGGGAAACCAGCTCTCAAGTAATCGCTGACGGCGTGATTGATACAGTAGGTGTTGGCTGGAGCGGGTGAGGGATCACGAGGATCGCAGAAAAGCGGGGCGTTGAAATCAGACGGGCCGGTAGCGTCCCAGGCACCATGCATATCGTAGGTCATCAGGTTGCCCCAGTCCAGGTATTTGCCGATCTGGTTGAGCTGAATATGGCTGTACTTGTCTTGACCAGAGGGCAATGCGGCGCTGAGGAGATAGTGTCTACCGGTCTGTTGGCCCAGCTTATCGAGTTGGTGGCGGAACTCGGCCAGCAGACCGGTGAAATTGGCGGTGTCTTGCGGGCCATAGGCGTTGCCATTGCCTGGATTGTCGGGATATTCCCAGTCGATGTCAAAGCCATCAAAGATATTTGCGGCTGAGCCAGGGCCACCTGCGACATCTCCGGCTAGCAAAGGCAAGTTGCCTAGAATATATTGATTGATGCAGGATTGCACAAAGGCCGCGCGGTTCTGCGGTTCGGCTGCCGCTGAGAAATTGGTGGACCAGCTCCATCCGCCAATGGAGATCAGGATCTTGAGCTTAGGGTACATCTGCTTGAGTTCCCGCAGTTGCTCGAAGTTGCCTCTGAGGTTCTCACTCCAACTATCGGCCTGGCCGTTGACGCTCTCGCTGGCCGCAAAGGGGCGCTGGTAGTCAGCCCAGACATCGCCCTGACTACATTGGAGATTAGCGCTGATATTGCTGAATGCGTAGTTAAGGGTGGTCAGGTGAGCTGCTGTCCCACTAGTAACCAGATTCTTTTCAAAGAAGCCGGAGTAGATTCCCCACTGGGTAAAATAGGCAACGACCCGTTGGCTGGAGCCATTTGACTGTCCCGTGGGATGAGATTGTGTGGCATTGGCTATACCTGCATCCTGTCCTAAAAAGCCGAAGATGCTTAGCAGACAGGCCAGGGCCACAATGACCAGGTAGGTGTAACGCTTCATGACAGGTTTCCTCTCTGATGTGCACAGAAAATAAAGGTTGACAGAGTAGCGGATCTTGCAGCGTCCGCAAGACCATGGAGAAAGATGGACGAGCCTGTTTATTATGAGGGTACCCGCAGTTGGTTAAAATGTCAAGACATCTAGACCACTATACCAAATTTTCTGTTACCACTAATACCTTTCTTGTGTTATCTGCTATAAAATAGATGGACTAAGTATCTCTGATCTATCTCCCTCTGCAAGTCATATCAATGCCATAGATAATTCTTGTGTATGAAAAAGAGCCAATATATGTTGTTACCTCTTCTCCGCAATAGAGTTATATATATGGATGTGTCTATTTTATGGAAGTAGAAAAATGGGAAGAAGGGAATTTATGTCTCAAAATAATCAATATCCGCATCACCAGCCAAACTATCCACAAAACACTTTCTACAGTGATCAAACGGCTGCTCAATGGCCAACAAATCCAGTTCGACCGCTTCCTCATCGGCGGCTCCAAGCCTGGTTTCGTCGTCAAAGACCTGCTGCCAAGCTCGGTTTAGGTTGCCTCTCGTTTTTTTTGATCGGCTCATTCTGCCTCTGCTCTGCTGCAGCGGCAGCAGCGAGCAGTAAACCACTCACACAACCTACACCCATAGCCCATGTAGTAGCCACGACGAGGCCCGCGACTGCTACGCCGAAACCGACACCCACAGTGAAGCCAACACCCACAGCAAAACCAACGCCAGTCCCGCCGACTCCTACTCCGATTCCACCAACGCCGACACCTGTCCCACCGATGCCTACGCCCACGCCAGTGCCAACACAGCCACCAGCTCCAGCATGCAACGGCACCCAGGTCGATGGCGTCTGCTATAGTACAGATGCAAATAGTGGAGCGCTGGTCTATAGCCCTGCCGCAGACTTTTGCAGCTACTTTCGCTGTGTAACGACGTTCTGGAAGGATACAAATGGCTATGTTGTGGAATGCGAGAACGGGGAATATAGCCATAGCGGAGGGGTCAGTGGGGCGTGTTCGCGCGATGGAGGGGTGGCAGCGGCAGTCTATCAGCATTAAATGAGGGGATAATTCATGAGAAAGCACGCGGTTCATTTGTATCGGTAGATACGCTGTAAACACGACCAGTTTAATGGTCGTGTTTACAGGCCCTTGACTAATCTTTAGTTGAATTGGCAGCTAATTGATGGCGAATGAGAGAATCACACTATACATACAAAAATAGACCTCCTTTTCCTCTGTTTTTTTTTAATAGTAACATTATATTAATAGCAAACCCACATTCCGCACCTGTTTTTGGGGATCTGGACTACAGGCCAATGTAGATGGCTGACAGTGGCTGCTTGATCATTCGTTTGGAGAAATTCATCATGTTGTGGAATACTCTTCAATTGCGTCGTTATTTCGCAACTATAGCCAGAATATTGGGTGTGAGATCACCTGTTTCTGCAGCAAAGAGCGATGATCATGATAACACTATTGCGGATGCCCAAAAGGCGCTAGCGCTCCCCTTGCACTCAGTTGTGGAAAGCCCGATCAAGGCTCCGAGTGGTGATCCCCATGATTACATCACCTTGTCCACCTACGCATGGCCAAACCCCAATACCCCGAATGGATTGCCATATATCTTGCGTGACGGACAGACGAACCCGGAAATACAGGCATACACCGACCATAAAAACCTTGAGCATCTGATTAAATCGGTCAGGCAGTTAGTATCCGGTTATAGCGTGAGCCATGATGAACGGTATGCCCAACGGGCAATACAACTGCTGGATACCTGGTTTTTAAAGCCGGAAACCAGGATGAACCCGAACCTGAACTACGCGCAAATATTTCCAGGAAAAAATAACGGCCTGGGCAACCCGTCTGGTATCATAGAAACACATCAGTTTGTAGACCTGATCACGTCCATAACCAAACTGGAAAAATCCTATCATGTCCCACCACACTTCAAAAACGGGATGCGCCAGTGGTTCAGCGCATATTTACAGTGGCTGCAAACCAGTACGAATGGCCGCAACGTCGCCGAATCTGTAAAGAACAACCAGCTCACCTGGTATACCGCACAGAAGGTTGCCATTGCTGAATTTACGGGCCATGCCACTCTGGCCAAGGATATGCTGGTTTATTTCATGCGCAACCAGTTGCCCTCCCAAATCAACGCAGAAGGTGGACAGCCGGAAGAACTGAGACGCACGAAAAGCTTTAATTATTCCCTTGTAAACTTACGGGGATTATTCAGGCTGGCAGAGCTTGGACAAAACGTAGGCATCGATTTATGGCATTACAAATTAAACAATAACGCGAGCATCGAAAAAGCACTGGATTTCCTTGTGCCATACGCGACCGGTCAGCAAGCATGGCCTTATAAACAAATACACCCGTATGATCCTTCCCTCATGAAAGCGGTAGTAAAGATGGCAATCAAAGCATATCCTGAAAAACGCAACGTCTATGAATCAGTGTTGTCTCATCTGAAAGTGTTCTGACTGCCCTAGTGGTCTGTCAATCTTCATTTGACAGGTAGTCCATAGCCATGAAACGAGGTGAAAAGCCGCCTCAGGTCATTTGGCAACTACTCAAATGAAGCTTGACGAAGCACTAGATGTTGTGATGGCATCTGTCGGCAGCAGCTTGTTCTGTTTGTAACCACGATACCGCTAGTGGCATATCTGGGCGTCTCCGCGTGTAGAGCGCAATGAGCCATACGTCATTTTGCGAAGCCCCGGGGATCGAACGCTCCAAAATCTCCCTGGGGCCATGCATATTCTTCGCTATAAAGGCCCATGAGCTCGGAAGGAGCACGAGTCCCAGCGGGAATGCCTGTTTCTTCGTGCATGGTAGCAGGGCCAGCTTCCCCCTGCTCTGCAGCGGTGCTTGTACGCTGTCCCTGGGCCAATGGTATCACACGTTCTAGGGTAAGCCTCTGAAGTGCTTGATCGTCAGGTTTCATCCTCTGTGCCTTAGCCAGAATGTCGGCAGGTGTGTCGAGCTCTACCATCCTCCATGGCGGCATTTGGGTCCGATGATGCTTGTTCAGATACCTTCTCACATAATTCATATCATAAATGCTATCTAGGGTAAGCATCTGAAGTGCTTGATCGTCAGGTTTCATCCTCTGTGCCTCAGCCAGAATGTCGGCAGCTGTCCAGGGCTGTCCTTTCCTCTGTTTCGGCTCTTTGACCTGATGATGCTCCTCCAGAAAGGTGTTCATATAATTCGTATCATAAATGTTATCTAGGGTAAGCTCCTGAAGTGCTTGATCGTTAGGTTTCTTCCTCTGTGCCTCAGCCAGAATGTCGAAGCGTGTGTGGAACTCTACTTTCTCCCGTGGTGGCACCTTGACATCATACTTCTCCTTCAGAAAGTTTATCACTTTCTGCGCATCACGCTTTGCTGCGTGTGGTATCACACGTTCTAGGGTAAGCTCCTGAAGTTCTTGATCGTTAGGTTTCATCCTTTGTGCCTCAGCCAGAATGGCGGAAGCTGTCCAGAATTGTTCTTTCGGCACCTTCCTTGTTGTCGGCACTTCAACCTCCTGCTCCTCCAGAAAGTTTTTCACATCTTCCGCACCATAAAAATCCTCTGCGGTAGAATCCCGAAGTTCTTGATTGTTAGGGTTCATCCTCCGTGCCTCAGCCAGAATGTCGGCAGGTGTGTGTAACTTTACTATCTCCCACCTTGTTACCGGCACTGTGACTCCATGCTCCTTCTCCAGAAAGGTTTTCGCATCTTTCGCATCACGAAGGCTATCTAGGGTAAGCTTCTGGAGTTCTTGATCGTGAGAGTTCATGCTCTGTGCCTCTACCAGAATGGCGGAAGCTGTCCAGAGCCGTTCTTTCGGCACCTTCCTTGTTGTCGGCACTTCAATCTCCTGCTCCTCCAGAAAGTTTTTCACCTCTTCCGCACCATAAAAATCCTCTGCGGTAGAATCCCGAAGTTCTTGATTGTTAGGGTACCTCCTCTGTGCCTCAGCCAGAATTTCGGCAGGTGTGTGTAACTCTACTGTCTCCCACTTCGTTACCTGCACTGTGACTCCACGCTCCTCCAGAAGGTTTTTCACATCTTGCGCATCACGAAGGTTATCCAGGGTAAGCTGCTGGAGTTCTTGATCGTCAGGGTCCATCCTCTGTGCCTCAGCCAGAACTGCGGGGGCTGTGATGAACTGTCCTATCCGCTTCCCTTCCTTCACCTCCCTTACCGGCACTGCGATCCCATACTCCTCCAGAAAGTTTCTCACTTCATTCGTATTCTCGTATCGCACCTTAGATTTTTCATGTTCTTCTTCATCTCTTTGTCTTTTACCATTATACGCATCTTGAAGGGCCTGTCGGTTCTCACTCTCATTCGTGAAGCCTCCAGGATTGGACCCTCGTGTCTCTGCTCCAAGCAAGTTTTTTGCTGTTAGCTTCACATCAACAATCTTCGTCTTCCCCTTCTTATTGACAATCTCCCTTGTCATCTGTTTCCCATGAGTTTTCCTCCACGCATTAGTCGTTTTTCCCCACTTAGCGCGGTTAGGATCATCAACCGGTTTCGTATAGCGTTCACCACCAGGGCTCCGCAGAACCAGTGGATACTTGGGGGGTTCTTCTGGTTCCGATGGGGTTTGATACCCTCTATCATCAGGACTCGACTGATCCACTGGATACTCGTGGGGTTCTTGGGGCGGATCTGCCATCAGTGGCTCACGCCCACCAAACACTGGCGGGTGCTGCGACATCTGGGGTTGCCGGGTCCCTGTTAAGTAGTCGGATGCACCAAACTCTTGGAATGTCTGCGGATCTCTGCCATAGGCTGGGGTTGCCTCCAGGGGATTTGGGGGGGCATAGATATTGCCATATGGTGGGTTGGGTGGTTGAAAAGCCGGACCTGTCATCGACAACTTAGCCTCACCAAGCCCTGAGCTCATCATTCGCGGATCTGTCATCTCATACCCGGGGTCTATTCTCTGTGACGCAGACTCAGCATGTAGGAGGTACATTGGTTGCTGAGAATATGGGTCGTACTCGGTGGGATGGAAAGATTGCTGGCTAGATCTGAGGTCTCTCATCTGTGACTCGGGCCCAGCACCTATGGTGGATATTGGCTGCCCAGAAGGTGAGAAGTCATCGCTAAACTGCGTGATATCGTCCTTTCTCCTCTTAGGATCTCGTGAAGAGCTTGTGGGATCGTCGTCTGTCAGGTCTCTCTTGCGGCGCATGGATTGCTCGGAATGCCTAACTTCCTCAGTAGGTGCCTTGTTGCTTGCTTTCCTGGTCCCAAGTTGCTCATTGCCCTTCAGTAGTTGCTCATAGCTCTTTAGTTGCTGAGAGAACACCTCACTCTGTTCATATGCCTGCTGAAGCAGTTCATTTCCGGGCATAAATGGGTTTTGTTGACCGTCAAAGCGCTCTGCCTGGCCTCTTTGGTGGCCCATGGATTGCTCGGAAAGCCCACCTTCCTCAGTAGATGGCTCTTGCATAGCCCTCAAGTGCTGATGGGCCCGCTGCGTCAGCTCTGTGCTCCGCTGCGCCTGATCTGCGGCCAACTGATACAGTTCCTTCGTTGAGAGCGTAGGTTGTTTGGGTTGACCGTCAAACGGCTCTGCCTGGTCTTTTTCGTGTGTGCCTTCTTTCATTGGGGAGGTCCTTTCCATGAAGAATAAGCAGTCCAAGCGGAAGTCTCTGAGGAAAGCTGCTGAGATAGCTCATGGTCTTCCTATCAACATCAGGCTCGGCACAATCAACGCCGTTTTTCTAGTATATACTTCTATAATAGCATGCCGATCCTCCCTATGCCAGGGGGAACAGAGGGACAGATTGGGAGGTAGCGCGTCACGCAGAGGTGCGATCTGTCCTCCTCAAACTAGCCTGAGAAGCTGGTGAATGCAGGTTTCGAGCTGGGCAAGCCGAGCTTCTTCCTGTGGAAGGGTGTAACAATGTAGCTGGACCGGGAAGCTATCGAGAAGACGCTGTGCATGATCGCTGGCACCACCAGCGACAGTGTCGTCGCTTTCGACTACTTCAATGCTGACCTCATCGAGTCGCAAATCCTCTCCATGAGCTACATAAGAGCTTTTTTGACACCTTAACTCCCATTTTTTCGGCATTTGACACCTCAATTGACACCTTACTATTTGTACTTTAACACTTTTTCTTGTACTCTACCGAACGCTACTGCTGCCATTTTTGTCCACAAAGGACGTATTTTCGCGATTTTGAGCACGTCTTCAAAAACTGGTCTATGGAAGGCTTGACAGAATACGATATATCGTATATACTCTGAACATGATAAAGATATATCGTATTGCAATGACGATAGAGCGAAAGGATAAGAAAAATATGTTTGGTCCATTTGGTAAACGCTTTGCGTACCAATATCAAGGCGGAGATTGGGGCGGTTGGACTCCTCCCTGGTTACAAGACGATGAGCCAGAGCGCCATCATGGGCATGGCCATCACCATCATCATCATGGGTATGGCCCCCACGGTGGGCACGGGCCAGAGGGTTGGCAGGAAGGGCCACGTGGTGGCGGTTGGCGGGGACCGCGTTTCTTTGAAGCGCGGCGACGAGGTCCATTTGGCCCGGGAGGTCCATTTGGCCCAGAGGGTCCAAGGGGTCCATTTGGCCCGGGAGGCCCAGGCGAAGGCCCGGGAGGACATGGTCCGTTTGGCCCAGGAAAAGGGCATCGTTTCTTTGGGCGCGGCGATGTCAAGTATGCTGTGTTGGAGTTGTTGCGCGAGCGACCAATGCATGGTTACGAAGTGATCAAGGCGTTGGAAGAGAAATCTGGCGGCTTCTATACTCCTAGCGCCGGCAGCATTTACCCGACGTTGCAGTTGTTGGAGGATCGCGAACTGGTCACCGTGAAGGAGACTGAGGGCAAGAAGGTCTATAGTATCACAGATGCTGGGCAGGCATTTTTAGCCGAGCAGCAGAAAAATACGGGAGAGTTTGCAGGTCCACCATGGGCGCGTGGCTTTGGTGGTCGTGGAGGGTTGCGCGGCAACCCGGAGGCTCAGGCCCTGCGGGCAGAAGCCGCTGAAGTTGCGCAACTCTTTGCCATCGCAGCACGCTCGTCCTTCAATAATCCAGAGCAACTTGCACGTCTGCGCAAAGTCATCGAGAGCACGCGCAATGACCTGACAGAACTGATCTATAGTACAGATACAGGGAAAACGGAGACGACCGAGTCACCCGAAGTAGATCAGGCGTAAGGTTTGCAGTTAGTCACCATTATAGACAAAGGCGCGAGGCACTACCAATCTGGGATAGTGCCTCGCGCCGCTTGCGTTTAATCCTCTATGATCATTTTTTAGCGGACAGTACTATATCAGGATCGTGCCGTTTTTAAGGAAGAGGGTATCATCGATCCAGACCTCGCCTGCGCTGCGCAGGTCGCAGATCATATCCCAGTGTAATGCTGATTGGTTGACGCCGCCCGTTTCGGGATAGCTGGCTCCCAGGGCCATATGCACGGTGCCACCCATTTTTTCATCAAAAAGGATGTTCCTGCTGGGTCGGTTGATGTGCGGGTTGTTGCCAAAGGCAAATTCGCCGAGATAACGAGAGCCAGCGTCAAGGTCCAGCATCTGGTACAGAAAGTCCTGACCCTGGCGCGCACTGGCTTCAACCACTTTGCCCTCGTGAAAGACCAGTCGCACCCCTTCAACGGCTCGACCGTCGTAGGTGGCTGGAATGTCAAATTGGATAGCTCCCTCGGCGCTGTTTTCGATTGGTCCCGTGAATACTTCGCCACTGGGGAAGTTGCGCTTGCCGTCACTATTGATGAACACACGATCCTTGATAGATAAGGTCAGATCCGTACCATCACTGATAATATGGACCTGTTCGTGGCCCGCAAGCCAGTCGACGAGATGCTGCTGCTGCGCGCCGAGTTCTTTCCAACGCGCAATAGGGTCAGGATCGTTGAGAAAGCAGACGTCGAAAACAAATTCCTCGAATTCGTGCAGCGACATCGTGGCTTCTTGCGCGTAGCCACTGGTGGGATAAAGTGTGCCGCACCAGCGAAACTGCCCCGCTCGTTCGCGCTGTCGATAGGTGCTGGCTATGCTATGGGCCGTTTGTCGCCGCCGGGCCGCTCGCTGGGGATCGATATTGGTGAGTGCTTTGGGATTTTCTTTGGACGCGATAACCAGGCGTGCATTAGCCTGTTCCGCGAGCACCTGTGTGAGCGGCGAGGGGGCCGTCAACTGTGTGTCATTGCCTTCGCGTAGGAGGATCTCTTCAAGGTGCTCCAGTTCGATCAGCGGGATGGGTTGTGCTCCGACACGTAATGCTTCCCGGTAGACCTCCTCGACCAGCGGGGCGGCTAATGGTGTCGCGTAAATGGCGACGGTGTCGCCTGCTGTGAGATAAAGACAGTAGTTGACGAGGGTATGTGCCCAGCGTTGCAAGCGAATATCATGCATAGTTGCCAATCTCTTTCTGTTGAACAATCTAGCAAAGATTTTAGCATATTTGACACGCTCTTAGCGGTTGCGCTAGACTATCTGTAGTGCTTTGAAACGCGATTTTTGCGAGAAGGGGTATTGCTCTCCATGCTGCTAATATGTCACCGCTAATCTTTGTCGGCTCCGCCCGGTAAGTTTTCTCCCTCAATTGAGGGCCGCTTATGCACCATACGCTACTGGTGCTCTTTATCGCGCTCGCGCACCACCGTCATTTCTTTCATCCACACACCTCTGGTTTCTGGCGTACTTTTGCTCGTGGATAGAAGGAGAATGTACAACTATGAACCGGCAAAATAAAGGGCGCGCGATTTGGCGCAATCGAGACTTCCTGCTGCTCTGGAGCGGTCAGACCATCTCTATGTTGGGGACAAACGTTTCTGCATTCGCCTTACCCTTGCTTGTCCTGCTGCTCACGCATTCAGCCGCTCAGGCTGGCTTTGTGGCTGCCGTGCGTGAACTGCCTTATCTCTTGTTGAGTTTGCCTGCTGGAGCGCTCATTGATCGATGGGATCGCAAAGCGGTGATGATACGCTGTGACCTCTTGCGCTGGCTCGCTCTCGGATCTGTGCCTATGGCCTTTGCTCTGGGACGTCTGACGCTGCCCCATCTCTATGGTGTGGCTTTTGTGGAAGGCGCGGCCAATGTCCTCTTTAGCCTGGCGCAGATTTCTGCGCTGCCGCAAGTCGTGTCGCCCGATCAGCTTGCGGACGCTTATGCGCTGGATCAAACAACCGAGTACGCTGGACCACTGATTGGTCCCAGCCTGGGGGCATTTATCATCAGCCTGGCAAGCGTGCCTGAGGTAGGAGCCATGCTGGCTTACCTTGTAGATAGCGTGTCGTATATTGTCTCTGTGCTCTCGCTGCTGTTCATCCGTGCTTCCTTTCAGACGCCACGGGAACGACTGAGCGCACAAGGACTTTTCAGAGATGTGATTGTCGGTCTGCGTTTTTTGTGGCGAGAGCCTCGTCTGCGCGCGCTGCTGCTACTCACCACTGTCGTCAATTTTCTGCAAAGTCCTATTACCCTTACGCTTATCGTGCTGGGACAGGGTGTGTTGCATCTGAGTGTCCAGACGCTTGGCTTTATTGTGAGTGCTGGGGGAATTGGCGGTGTGCTGGGAAGTGTGATTGCTCCCTGGATGAGAAAACGATTGCGTGTTGGGCAGATTATCAGGTACTCTGTCTGGATATGGACCGTTGCCGCACTCGTGCTGGCCCTTACTCCCTGGTCCGTGTTATTACCAGTGGGTTGCTTCTTGATAAGTTTCATCTGGCCGACCTATGGAGTGACCGTCGTCACGTATCGTCTCTCGCTGGCTCCTGATCAGCTCCAGGGACGGGTGAATAGCGCCTTTCGTTGCTTTTCCTTTGGTAGTGAGCCACTGGGAAAAGCCCTCGCCGGGTTGCTTTTCGTCGTGCCTGGTCCGCGCGTGGTGCTGGATATGATTGCCATTGGTTTTGTACTTATCGCCATTGTTGTGAGTCTGACTCCATTGCGCAAAACATAACCCTGGATATGCTGTTCATGCTTTTTCTCGACCGCTTCAATCTTGGACGGCATGGATGTGAAAGACCTCCTTGCGCTGTCTGTTTGGTTCGTTTTTCACAGTCTAGCGTAGGAGGTCTCTTTTGCCTGGTCTTCCCCTCTTTTGGGTCCCTTTCATCACCAGCGGTTTCGAGCGGTTCCCCGAAAATGCGGGATGGCTTATTAAGAACGATGACATGCTCAATTTGCTAAACCGCATTAGCGCTGTGAGATACCTGCCACTTCCGAAGAAAATAGTACAGGACGCCTGTAACGATAAATCCGACATAGAATGCCAGGTCTGACCCCTGTAGCTGCTGTGAGATATAGCCGAAAACGAGCGATGTGTCCATAAATGGTATCATAACCGCGAAACCGATAATAAAGGACACCAGGGCAGGCCAGCCACTACTTAGGTTCTTAAATGCCAGGGCCGATTGAAGGAACGAGGCAGTGTACTTTTTCCCATTGTAGTACCAATCTATCATCACAATAGAGCAGAAGGGCGCTAGCCAGTAGCTAGCGAACAGCAACACATTTTGAAATCTCGTCGAGGTATTAGCCGAATTCATCCACAGGATAGTAGCAAACGCTAGAAGCATAACGACTGCGGAAATAATGGGCCGCTTAACTCGTACACCGAATGTCTGGATAGCAAGTGATCCGGAGTAATCGGTCATCGTACAGGATACGATTGATGCCAGGATCATCGTCGCCAGCGCTATTACGCCTATAACCCCCCCGCCCACCAGAGTACGGATACCATCCACCGTCTGGTTGCTAAGTACACTCGCTGCCGTTAGCCCGAGGATCATTACCCACAGGTATGAAGCAAGGGTACCAGCCAGGGTATACCAGAAGACACCCGCCGTTGAAGAGTTGGGCTTCATGTATCGGCTGTAGTCCGAGGCATAGGAGGCCCAGGAAAGGGTCGAGCTCAACGCTATAGCCAGCATCAAGACGAAGGCACCAACCAGGGCGGGACCATGAACGGTGTCCTGAGGCAGAACGACGTGATGTTGGAATATGCGTACGGTGAGCACAACAAATAGAATAATCATGATGACCGAGCCAAACCATTGGGCTCTATGGACAAGTTCGTATCCATAAATGCTGATAATAGCTTCGAGCACCAGTACGATTAATGCACCCGCCCAGAAGGGTATGTTAAATAGTGATTGAGCCGCTTGCGCACCGAATAAGCCTGTCAAAGCGGTCCAGCCAATTGACGATATCCACTGTACGGCTGCTGGTAGAGCGACACTTTTGCCAAATGGCATTCTGGCTAACGGCAGTTGGCCTGTGCCCGTTTTTGGACCCCAGGTACACAGAATCGCCACCGGCAACGCACCAATGATCGATCCCACGATGATGGCCGTAAGCCCGAGGCCAAAGCCAAGTCCAACCGTCACTGCCAGAGTGCCGATAAAAATGCCTGAGATTTCCATGTTTGGTGTAAACCACACCGTAAATAAGCGAAGCAATCCGCCATAACGATTGTTTTCCGGGATCGGAGCTATGCCCTGAGTTTCAAGAACGGTGTCACCCGTATGGGTAGGCATAGCGCCTTCGTAGGCATTCAGTGACTGAAGCCCCAGATTGCTGCTGGAGTTCGCCTGATCATTCTGTGTTTTTTCCATGTCGGACTATTCCTCCTTCAAAGAGAGGCCGGGCCAGCCTTGTTGTTTCCAACACATCTCCCAGAAAGCCAGTTCGTATTGAGCCACACCCCTAAATGCGTGCTCCATGCGCTCGCGCATTTGATTGGATGGTGTGCCAGCCAGATCGTCAAGATGACGACCAATTGCTGTGACGGTTTCCCGAAATACATCTTGTGTCCAATTATAGACCCAGTCATACCAGCGCGAACCCACAGGGGTTGATGGCAAAAGAGCGGTCCAGGTATCGAGGTATGCCTTTTCGCAAGCGTAGAGTGCCGCCAGCCCTTCAGGCAAGCCATCACGTGCGCTCGAAATTATAAACAGGCCATAGCCGAGGCAGATAGGCCAGGCCTCCTCTGCAACGGGAGCATTGATAGATCTGAGTGTCTCGGCCAACTCCCTGGGTTCGCGGACTGTATCATCTTCCAGTTTAGCTAGCAGTTGATCCAGTTCTGGGGAAGGGTTAAGGGCACGCATAATCAGGAGGGCCCGTCGCTCCATTATGCAATATAAGCGGCATTGCTGTGCCCAGGCGATAAAGGCGGCGTCCGGTAGCGTGCCATCAGCGAATGAACGCACCCAAGGATGTGCGGTCATCGCGTCCCAAATATCTTTATTCGCCGCTAATAAAGATTCAGTGAAGCTCGTATTTGATTCCATCGTTTTACCTGTCCTATTCCTAATGAGTTTTACGGTAACTGCTCAGGTACCCAGGTGATGGGCAAGGATTGACCAGCAAAGACAACCGCGACCCTGGCATGCCTTCACTTACGCAACGTGGAGTGCGGTAGCTGCGAAAGGTTCCGGCGATCTTTTGCTGATGAGCTACTATATTTATTGAGACGATTCATTCCTTATTATGTAACCGTTATTTACCAAAATAGTTTCACACTTTTCCATCATATGATTAACAAAAGTATCAACAGTGTCCTGATCAGGTATCTGGGGGATCTTGCATATTCTGCATAAGCCCACCCAGAAGGGCGTAGGTGAGTAAAGTACCCAAAAACACGCGTGCTACTTTTGGGGGATCTATGTGTTGCTGGACCACTCCATTGCGTTGTCCAGAGCGCAACAGCATCAGGAAATAGTTGAATTCCTGCTGTGGGATAGTGTGGCGAAAGTAAGTAAAAAAGCATCATTGGAGCATCCGGGAAATCAGGGGGGATGTCGGGTGGTTGCATGATGGCCCTGTGTTAAGATAGGAGGGCTGGAGCCGCAAAGTAAATAAGTGCGGCATAGTTTCTGGTCTGCTCTTTGTTCTGTTTTCCACTATACTTGCAGTATTCTCTTGAAAACGGAATGGGCAGAGGAGACACTGACATGGCTGGAGTACCCTTGGACGTTTGTATGCCAACCACCCAACCACCGATGCTCTGTCACTTCCAGAAAAAAGTTGTGTGTAAGATAAACAGCTCTCCTCATTGCCCCACATTAGGGAGCGTTTTGGCGTTGGCAAAGCAGGAGGTTTTATCATGATTTCACAAGCGGATATCGAGGACGCGGCTCGGCGGGTAGCCGGTTACGTGCGCAAAACGCCAGTCATGCCTCTGGAACCCCATGCGTGGGGAAGCGCAGCGCAGATAATACTCAAACTGGAGCAGTTCCAGCACTCTGGGTCTTTTAAAGCGCGCGGAGCCTTCAATCGGCTGCTGGCAAACGCGGTTGCAGATGCAGGCGTGATTGCGGCGTCAGGAGGCAATCATGGCGTTGCGGTGGCCTATGCAGCGCAACAATTAGGCTATCGCGCGGAGATCTTTGTGCCCGAAGCATGTCCAGCCATCAAAGTGGCGCGTTTGCGACACTATGGTGCTCAGGTGAGCATGATCGGCGCGAATTATGCAGAGGCCCTCGCGGCGAGCGAAATGCGCGCTGTCCATACGGGCGCACTGGTGGTGCATGCCTATGATCAGCCGGAGGTCGTAGCCGGTCAAGGCACACTGGGACGCGAGATGGCCGCACAAATCTCAGATCTGGATACCGTGCTTGTGGCCGTAGGGGGCGGAGGATTGATTGGAGGCATTGCAGCCTGGTTTGCTGGAGAGGTACGCGTGATCGGTGTCGAGCCAGAACTGGCTCCAACGCTGCATAGCGCGCTCAAGGTTGGTCGGCCCGTCGATGTGGAGGTGGGCGGCGTTGCGGCGGACTCATTGGGTGCGCGTCGTGTGGGAAGTGTGGGCTTCGCCGTAGCAACGCAGTACGTGGAGTCGGTATTGCTGGTCAGCGATGAGGCGATTCGTGACGCGCAACGTCGGTTGTGGGAGGATTTGCGTATTGTAGTAGAACCAGGCGCAGCTACAGCGCTGGCAGCGCTGCTCTCCGGCGGCTATCGACCGCTGGCGGGTGAGCGTATCGGGATTGTGCTGTGCGGCGCAAATGCTGACCTGGCACAACTTGTGCATTGAGCGAAGTCTTTGTTGCTGGGTACAGAAGAAATGGAGATCTCTATGGCAACCTACACCATTGTGCCAGAACGACACACCTTGCATGGACAATTTAGCCGTGAATTCCCGCCTGTACTAACTATTGACCCTGGCGATACCGTCGTCTTTCGTACGCTGGATGCTGGCTGGCATACAGAACCTCGTCATTCAGCACTGCCTACAGAAGTCCCAAAGAAGTTTACCCCGCGCATCGAAGGACGTGATAATGGTCACGCGCTGTGTGGTCCTATCGCCATTCGCGACGCTCAACCGGGTATGATGCTGGCCGTGCATATCAAAGAGGTGCGACCTGGTACCTGGGGATGGAATTGTACCGGCGGATGGGCCAGCCCGGTCAATACGCGCCTGGGTATTGCTCAGATAGAAGAACGCTTCTATCCCTGGACGCTTGATCCTGACGCGCTGATCGGTCGTGACCAGCATGGTCATCAGGTCACGCTGCATCCCTTCATGGGAATCATGGGTATGCCTCCTGCTGAGCCTGGGCGGCATCCTACCGCGCCACCACGCAACTGTGGAGGCAATATGGATTGCAAAGAATTGGTGGCCGGCAGCGTGCTCTACCTGCCCATTGTGGTACCAGATGCGCTCTTTTCGGTTGGGGATGGACATGCAACCCCTCTCTCCCCGACAGAAATTGTGTTCTAGGAAGAAAGGGGTATGAAAAAGCGGTAGAAGAGGGAAAAACGAAGAGAAACCGCGAGCAACCCAAAAAGATCGTCGCATCTGGAAGAACAAAAAAACCAACCAGAAGGACGACCATGAATGCATTCGACGTATTATTAGACCAATGGAGCCAACAAGTCAAGGAGCTATTTTCCCATTTACACCCGTATCAACAAGAAGCATTAGCGTTCGCCGTTCAAGGAATTATCCAGTCAGGCAATGCGGTCATGCAGCGAGTAGCAGAAACAGTGTGGGAGCATTTGAGCAGCGAAACTAAAATGGTGAGTCATGAGCGACGATTGCAGAGATTTGTCGCAAATGATAGAATTGAAGTGGAAGCGTGTTGGAAGGAATTTCTTCAGAATATCCTCCCATTTTGGGAAAACAAGCGGGTGACGTTAATATTGGATATGACCCCATATACCCAGGAAGCAACGATTGTGTATCTCGGGATACTCGTACAATCACGGGTATTACCAATAGCGTGGCAGATCATGCCACAGCAAGAGAATTGGGATGAGAAACAATGGGATATTGTTCAGCGACTCTTTGATCAGGTTACATCCTATCTGAAATGTATGGACTGCACATTGTTAGCCGATCGCGGACTCACTTGCTTGAACTTGATCAAGTTGTGTCAGAAGCAGAAGTGGCATTACCTGCTCCGTCTCAAAAATGAAGCGTGGTTTCGACGAACCTTTCGTCATTTTTATCGAAATTGGGAGCAAGGGAAGTATGTAGTAAAAAAAGAAGGAGATCAGTGGTATGGGAAGGTTTTACTGTGGCAAGAGCATCAACTGGAAACATGGCTGAGTGCGTGCTGGGAACCTGGATACGAAGAAGCCTGGTTTTTGATATCTGACCGGAAAGCATCGCGCCAACGAGTGAGAGAGTATGCAGTGCGTATGAGAGTGGAAGCAACCTTTCAAGATCAAAAGAGCCGAGGGTGTATGATCGAATGCAGCCGATTTACCAATCGAGATCATCTCAATCGCTGGCTTTTGGCTGTGTTTATCGCTCTTTGGTGGATAACCCATTTGGGAAGTAGCTGCATCCATCACGGGCATCGAGAGCAAGTTGATCGGAAAGATCGACGCGATAAAGGGCTGTTTCGCATTGGCCGCTTGTGGCTCACCGCGATTCTCAAGAAGGCCAATCGCGATTGGTGTCCCAAAAACCTGAGCCGCATCAAGGCGCAACTGGCCAATTGCTTGCCCTTTTCGCATCGAAACCAACGCCTGTATTTCTCTATTTACCGGACTTGATCTTTTTATGAATGTAGAACACAATTTCTGTCGGGGAGAGAGACATGCGACCCAGGGGGATGGCGAGGTCAGTGGTACGGCGATTGAATGTCCTATGGAACGCGTTCGAGCTGACGTTCGCTCTCGATGAGCAGTTCTATCTGCCTACGCCGTACGCCAACACACCAGCTGGCTGGGTTACAATGGGCTTTCATGAGGACCTGCATGAAGCAAGTATGATTGCCCTGGATGCCATGTTGACTCTGATGGGCAACTTGTATGCGTTATCACGGCAGGATGCCATGGCGTTGGCGAGTCTGGTGGTCGATCTGCATATCACGCAGCTCGTCAATGCAGGTGTGCGAGGCGTTCACGCTATCTTGCCGCATGGAGCATTTGGACTGGCCTGATTTCTCGCTAGCACCTATCGCATAAGGCCTGAATGTTCCTGACTCGCTAAGTGTCAGGAACATTCAGGCCTTATGGTCCTATCAGATCATGTGTATGCTTCCGATTAGAGAAGAAAGAAGTTTCGCCGCTCTACTCATCTCATTTGAATGCTGAATGCAACGAAATATAATCTACCTGCTTATCGTTCGTCCCCTTTACAAGCCAGTGGAAAACTGTAGCACATAAAGGAGCAACACATGATCACACGTTGGATAAGTGGAGAGCCTGCGACATCTCGTTCAGGGCAGGCTCGCGCCAGATCACGGAATAGAGATCACCAGACAGCGCCAGGGAGGCTCTGGCAGGGCATCCGGCGCTGGTGCCAGCGGCGCCCATGCTGGGGAGCCTGCTGTGTCCTCCTCGCTAGCTTACTCATGCTCTGGGAGCCGGTTAGTTTGCTCCAGAGTGACATGTTGCCGGTAAGTACCCCGTGGGCAGGACTCCTGGTTGCGGGATTGCTCTGTGCAATGGGACTCGTTGATCTGTTGGCCCCTGACCATGCGCTGGTGGCTGGAGCAATAGGTATAGTTCTATCGCTGGTCTCACTGGTCACAGTACTGGGTGGTTTTGGCATCGGCATGGCTCTAGGGATCATCGGGAGTAGCTATGCCATCGCCTGGCAGCCAGCAAAGAAAACCAGGAGTCGCCCGCTGTTCTGGTCTGTTTGTGGTTGCTCTATGGCAATCATGTTCTGCATGGTGACACTGGTTGCACGAGGAGAACTGGCGATAGCTGTGCCGATGGCGGGACCGTTTACAGCACGTATTGGCAGGTTGGAATGTCATAACACCCGCTCTACTGCTATCTTCTCAGAAGTCGACCATCGGACACCTGTGATCGTCGCATATTCTGATTATTGCATATCATCACATATAGAGATAATCCGCCATGTGCTGGGAAGGACAATCATTGTTACTCAGGCAAATGATGAGCCCAGTATATCGAGAGGGGTGACGACCAAATCTGTCATACTTCATAATGGTGTTGAACGGGATACAAACCTGACGGCGACGAATTTAGATCAGAGCACCGCTGTGAGCGTCCAGACCAACCTGGTCAGCCAGACGCTTTTTCAAAGTGCAGATAGCGTAACCGTCACGGATACCACAGTGTCTATCTCCTGATTGGGTCGGAGCGCGCATCCGAGTGGAACCCCTTCCCTGGTTCCTCCTCATGGGCGGAGAAACCTACAGTCTAGCAAGCAGGTCTTGCTGGACTGTATCGGTTGTGATGAGCTGTGGTTTAGACCCGTTCAAGTGCGCGAGTAATCGTGCGACGCGCGAATACGTTGGTCATCTGACGGCGGTACTCTGCTGATCCGTGGATATCCGAGATTACCTCAAGGCCGTCAGCCGCGCGACTGGAGGCTTGCGCAATCACCGTGTCGTCGAGCTTCTTGCCGACAAGAGCCGCTTCTACCGTCGTGGCACGCGTTGTCTGTGTACCAGCTCCGGTAATGGCGATACTGGCAGCACGGCAGAGACCATCGTTGCCGATGGTGATCACTGCCGCGCAGCCAGTGACAGCATAATGCGAAGCTTTGTTCGGTAACTTCACATAGGCTGAACCCGTGTGTGCTGGCGGGATAGCAAAACGGATCGCAGTGATCAGCTCGTCAGGCTCTAAAGCAGTCGTGAACGTTGAGACAAAGAAATCATCGGCGGGGATGGTACGCTCACCCTGTGGTCCACGGGCCACGATCTCTCCCTTGAGAGCCAGCACGATCCCAGGCATGTCTGCGGCTGGATCAGAGTGTGCAGTGCTGCCGCCAATGGTGCCACGATTGCGTACCTGCTGGTCGCCGATCACGGAGACGCCCTCAACGAGCAAGGGAAACGTCTGCCGCAAGAGGTCCGAACGCTCAAGTTGCACGTATGTTGTCAGTGCCCCAACAACGATATGATCGCCTTCCTGGTGAATGGACGCCAGGCCGGCGATGCCACCGATATCGATCAGGTGCTCTGGTTGTGAGAGCCGCAATTTCATGGCCGGAATGAGACTGTGTCCGCCTGCCAGGACTTTAGCCTCATCTCCATATTGTTGCAAGAGCGCGATGGCCTCTTCGACCGTCGTGGCGGGATGGTAATCGAAAGGTGCCGGTATTGACATGATTCCTCCTCTTCCTGTATGGATGGAGACCCTGGTGTCTGAAAAGAAACACCTACGCTCTATGTATGATGCTCCAGAGCTTCTCGGCGGTGAGTGGCATATCGACGTGGGCAACGCCCAATGCGTCAGCAACCGCAGCGACGACCGCAGGCGTTGAGCCGATAGTGCCAGCTTCACCGACTCCCTTAACCCCTAATGGATTGACGGGTGTGAGCGTGACCGTGTGGTCAAGCTCAAAGACAGGGAACTCAGGCGCTATTGGCATGGCGTAATCCATGAAGGTCGCCGTGAGCAATTGTCCATCAGCACCATAGACAACACCCTCATACAATGCCTGCCCGACCCCTTGCGCAATACCGCCGTGAATCTGGCCTTGCACGATCATGGGATTAAGTTGTCGCCCACAGTCATCCACGGCCACGAAACGCGTCATCTCGACTTCGCCGGTATCTTTGTCGATTTCGACGGCGCAGATGTGCGTGCCGAAAGGAAACACGCAGGCATCTGGCTCAAAGAAGACCGTGACCTCCAATCCCGGCTCGATGCCTGGTGCTATCGTGTTGGAAAGGTTGGCCGCAGATGCAATACTCTCGAAGGAGAGCGCTTTCTGTGGTGAGCCGGTGACTGTGAATTGTCCGTCTTCGAGTGTGACATCGTCAGGACTGGCTTCGAGCATATGCGAAGCAATGAGCTTCATTTTCTCTTTGAGCTTCTGCACGGCATTGTACAGAGCCGCGCCTCCCACGGCTGTGGTGCGACTGCCGTAGGTACCACGACCCTCCGGTGTAGAGTCGGTATCTCCATGCATGATCAAAACATTCTCGACCGGGATGCCGAATTGGTCTGAGACGATTTGTGCAAAGGTCGTCTCTTCCCCCTGTCCATGCGGAGATGCCCCGGTGTAGACCATGACGGTACCGCTCTGCTCAACACGCACACGTGCGCTCTCGTAGAGGCCAACCGGCGCAGAGCCTTTGGGACCAAAGCCGCAAATCTCGATGTACGATGAGATACCAATACCCAGCAGCTTGCCCTCTGCACGTTTTTGCGCCTGTGCCGCGCGCAGGTCCCGGTAGCCGATGAGATCCATGGCTTTCTCAAGCGCGGGGAGATAGTTGCCGGTGTCGTAAACGGCTCCCGCTGCTGACTTGTAGGGGAACTGCTCGGGACGGATAAAGTTGATTTTGCGGATCTCCGCCGGATCTTTGCCCAGTTCGTGGGCGACCAGGTCTATCGCGCGCTCAACGGCATAGGTAGCTTCTGGACGACCGGCACCCCGGTAGGCGTCGGTGGGAGCTTTATTGGTGAAAACAATGTCCGCGCTGAGATGGATGACCGGGATGTCATAGGCGCCACAGGAGACCGGAAAGCCAAAGGCGATCATGATGACGTCCGTGAAAAGCTGCGAAGTAGGCACCCAGGTCGGAAATGCCATGCACCTTGAGACCTGTCACCTTCCCCTCTCTGGTCGCGGCAACCTCGACGTAGTCGATTTGATCGCGACCGTGGACCGTGACGGCCAGGTTCTCACTGCGATCCTCGATCCACTTGATAGGACGCCCGGTCTGCATAGAGGCAAAGGCGGCCAGCATTTCTTCGGGATAGACGTTCAGCTTGGAACCAAAGCCTCCCCCAACTTCAGGCACAATCACGCGTACTTTGTGTTGTGGTAGCCCGATCTGACCTGCCAGGATGTTGCGCAGGAGATGCGGGATCTGTGAGGAACTCCAGAGCGTCAGGCTCTTATCCGACTTGCGGTACTCGGCAACGACGCCGCGTGTTTCCATCGATGCCGGGGCGAGACGCTGGTTGACCAGGCGTGTTTTGGCGACGATGCCACCAGCGGCCTGCGTCTGCGCAAATGCTTGATCGATTTGTTCTGTCGGAGGCTGTTGCTGAAAAGCCACGTTGGTACCGAACTCTTCGTAAAGCAGCACAGAACCGGGCTGCATGGCTTGCTCGACATCAATAACAGCCGGAAGTGGCTCATAGTCTACATCGATCAAGTCAAGCGCGTCACGAGCAATATAAGGGTTATCGGCAAGCACAACCGCAACAGGGTCGCCATAGAAGCGTACTTTGCCTTCAGCCAGCGGGCCACGGCATCCCATGCCGTTGGCAATATGACCTAAAGGGACGGCAATGGCGATGTTGCCGATTTTGCCTTTGAGGTCTTGTGCCGTATAAACGGCACGGACGCCAGGATGCTGACGAGCAGTAGTTGTGTCGATACTATTGATGCGGGCATGACCGTAAGGGCTGCGCAAAACAGCCATATGCAGCATACCCTGGAGTTTAATATCGTCGACATAGGTGGCCTGGCCGGTGATTAAACGGGGATCTTCGCGGCGCTTAATTGGTGCGCCAAGCATAGTTGCAATACCCATACGTGTCTAGATCCTTTCTCGAACGTTGAGAAACGAGATATGAGACGTAAGTTGAAGCCTCCCTGCCCCCCCCCAAATCTCTCATCCAACTGAGTACGAAAAGGCTGACCTTCGTGTTCAGTCTCCAGTGGCAACAGGTTCATGCGCAGCGGGGCGCATTTTTTCGGCAGCCAATTGAACCGAGCGCACAATATTCTGATAGCCCGTACAGCGACAAATGTTGCCTTCAAGACCTTTGCGGATCTCAGCTTCTGTCGGATGAGGGTTGTGCTTGAGCAATTGGTACGAGGCCATAATCATACCAGGGGTACAGAAGCCACATTGCAGACCATGCATTTCCCAGAAACTTTCCTGGATGGGATGTAGATTGTCTTCCGAGGCCATGCCTTCGATGGTGGTAACTGTGCCACCATCGGCTTGCACGGCCAGGACGGTGCAAGACTTTACCGCTTCCCCGTTGAGGAGTACAACGCAAGCTCCACATTGCGAAGTATTGCAGCCGACGTGTGTTCCCGTGAGGTCAAGCATATCTCGCAAATAGTGGACCAACAAGAGGCGTGGCTCTACCTCAGAATGGTAGAGCTGACCGTTTACGGTCATAGTAATTGCATGCTTCGTCGTCATGAATGGTACCTCCATCTCAGCTAGTCGTATAACCGCAGCGGGCGAAGAATGAGGAACGTGTGGCAAAGGTTTCCCCTCTCTTCATCGACATGCGCGGCTACATTGTGGGCAGGAGACACCTGTATCTCCTGCAATGCCCGTCAGGGCGCTCAGAAAAGCTGTGTTAGAAACACTTTTAATGCAAAGAGCGTAGCACAAGTGCGGTTTTATTGTCAATTGTCAGTGGTAGGTTGTTTGGAAGTCTCGGGGTTTTCCGCAAGTAGTTGATGGGAAGGTGTAAAGGGGATGTGTCGCGTGGAAAGGCCCTAGAGAAGTCGAGAAGCTGGTGCGCCTGGGAGACTCTTTTTCCCTCGTATGAGAAAGAGCCTCCTGGTAAAGCGGCCAGCGTTGTCTAAGGATTTCTGACCTGAATTCCCTATGGAAATGTGGGTATCCTTGTGGTAACTGTAGGTGTCACTGTCCTACCATGGTTTCCCCTCCCTGCCGTTGCTGTAGGTGTTACCGTTGGTGTGCCTTGCACGACCACGAAATAGGCAGCCCTGGCTTGATCTACCGTACAAGTGGGAATGCCTGCCTTGGCAAAGGTGATAGTGACCAGCGATTCCTTGTTGAGCAATGCTTGAGCGTTCGTTGGCATTGCGACATCAAAGATAGCCAGGCCATCGCTGGTCGTCGTAGCGGAAAGTGCTTCACTGGTGCCGTCAGCCCACAGGACAGTGGCTTGAGCGGTGGCATCTGCAACGCCCACAGGATTCCCGTTGACAGTCTGTGTGAATTTTGAGTTGACCACCACGGTCCCTGACGTGGAAGAAGGGGTCGCGTTAGTAACCCAGGCTCCACAATAGTAAGGCGAAGCTGTAGGCGTAGGTGATAGACCAGTATTGCCAAGCTGGATAGTCACGGTGACTGCCGGTCCGTTCAGGTTAGCTGCTGTTGTTGTCGTGCCACTGGCACCGCAGGCAACAACAAGCGCGCTCAATAGGAAGAGCGCAAGGATTGCTCCACACTTGAGGTAGAGAAAGGTGCCGTTTTTACGTTGTTTTTCAATTAGTGGTTGCATAAAGCTGAATGTACCCTTATCACTGTACAATACTGTGGCCTAGTATAGCATATCCGGCATGAAAGCTCGCACTATGGACGTAAGAGCTACCATGAAAGTACTATGCTCTACTCAATAGGGTGGTGGTAGGAAGTAATGCTATCAGATAGCAGTAGTAGGGCTATGCGCCAGATCGACAAAAAAGGTCTCTCTCATGCTTTGCACGAGAGAGACCTTACCTTGCTGTGAGCAAAACGTGGTATGTGTGCGCCTCGTCACTGGACAGTCACGACGAGATTCATGCCCGGGTGTATACTACAGTAGATATGAAAGGTACCGGCGCTATTAAAAGGGCCGATGGTTTTCGTTTCATTGCCGGAGAAGCTGATAGAGACAGCCGGTGCGCCAGCTTCGGCACCAGGCTCGGCCTTACCGTTGACCCATTGGCCGTTGCCGATGACGTGGGCCGCCGCTACGGTATCAACAAGGTCAACGCTTTGTCCCTTCTTGATCGTAAGGGCCGATATGATAAAGTTATTGATGCCCATCGTCGCTTTTGGGTTCTGAGGGATCGTGCTGGCGTCGATGATACGACAAGCAGAGAGCAAAACCGTGAGCAGTGTAAAGCCGATCAAGGCAAATAAGACCTTTTTATGCATAAGTGGTTCCTTTGGAGTCCTCTCGAGTATTTGATGTGTCTCCCGTGGATGGTTAAGCTGCAAAGTGAGAACATCCCAAATGGGGACACTTTTACTATAGCAAAATGTGTCCAGTCTGACAATGTGAGCAGAAAAAGCTTCTCACACAGCAAAGAGACAAGGGACGGTTACTATAATACTACCTCTGTCCAGGTCTTGTATCCCTTACGAAGGGTCGGATTACACACAGGACATTGCAGGCTCAAATGGGTACAGCAACTAATGCCGCATATTTCGCCCATAGAGTAAGAATATTACCTCTATACCCCTTAAAAGCTCCATATGAATCTGCTATACTGGAGGGTAGACAAGGGTTTTTCCCATTGACATTGGAAGTACATGCGTTTATTTACATGGAGAGAAAAGGAGTACCACCTGTGTCTACCTATACCTATGATGATCAACTGGCCGCGCTAGAACGAAAAGTTACTGCCCTGGAATTACAACGCCTGTGCGACGAGCAGAAGGCAAAAGAAGGCATGTCATCTGCTCAGGCATTCAACTTGAGAGAAATCAATGAAAATATCACGATTCTGCTCGGCATTGTTTCTCGGCAAGAAGAAAACACCAGGGAGCTGAAAAAGAGCGTTGATCATCGCTTTGAGGTAGTGGATCAGCGCATTGATACGCTTGAGCAGCATGTGAATAATCTCTTTGAGATGCAGGATAAAAGCGTAATTGAATGCTATGGCTACTTACAGTCTTAGCTAGTGTTTGGTTTCGGCTCGATCCTGATAAAAAGTGTGCGTGTGCCAAACACTAGCTAAGTATCTCGTCGGGGACAGCAGATCGTCTCTTAAATGAAGAAGATTGGCTGTGCTTTGTATGATGGCCTCATATTTATGCGTGCAGTTCCAAATTGAAGAACTGTCAATTTTTACGCTGTAGTCACGCTCCCTTTAGATTGAACGAGGTAGGTAGCCTGGAGATAGGGGGCTTAAAGCCAGCATAAAATATGAACTCTATTTTCCCTCGTATGCTTTCTTCAGTGCCTCAATATCAAATTTCTTCATTTGAAGGAACGCTCCTGTTACACGATCTCTCTTTTCCTGATCCCCACTTTGTAGCATTTCGTCCATGACAGTAGGAACAATCTGCCAGCAAACCCCATATTTATCCTTCAGCCAACCACACTGCTCTGCTTCAGGAACGGCTGAGAGCCTCTCCCAGTAGTAGTCAATCTCTTTTTGATCTTCACAGTTGACCATGAAAGAAATCGCTTCGTTAAAAGCAAAGGTGTGTTCATGAGCGCTGTCCATTGCAGCGAACCACTGGTTCTCAATCAGAAAGTCGGCAAACGTGATCGTTCCTTCTGTATCGGGTTCCTGGCCTTTGCCGTAGCGGGCAACACTTCCCCATTTTGAGTCCTTAAATACAGAGAGGTAAAAGGTGATGGCTTCTTCAGCTTTGCCACACACCGCTCCCACAAACATCAGCGACGGAACAATAAAAGGCCTCTCTTCACCGAGAGGGTCTGAGAGAAGCAGTTGCCATGAAAGACCGTATTTATCCTGACACCAGCCGTAGCGCTCGCTGAACGGATACTTCTGAAGTGGCATGAGTGTTGTGCCGCCTTGAGATAACTTCTCCCACAACGTATCAATGTTCTCCCGCGCACCCTTGTCTCGTGATGGATCGAAATTGACGATGAACGATACCGACGGACTGAATTTGAACAGGGGACCGGCACTGATTGCCATGAACGGCTGCCCCGAAAGCTCGAACGAGACAATATCACAATCACCCGACGGCGTATCGTGGAGGGTTGTTCTGTTCGTCACTTTGGCATTCGGGAAGACAGAAGTATAGAATACCGCTGCCTCTTGAGCTTCTTTGTCAAACCATAAATGTGGCGTAATTTTTTTCATACGTTTGTTTTCCCTCACTTCAAAATAGGGGTCGTGCAATGCTACGACCCATCAGAACTATTGTCATAAGCATAAAGATGCTCAATGACCTCTTCTCAGGCAGCGTCTGAAAACTGGAAATCCATCTATTTTCAGACGTTTTTGGCTCACTGTCAAATGCTCCACCCAGACGTGGCGCGAGCTTGTGCTCCAGTTGTTCAACGGCTGTCGAGATCACTTCAAAGGTAGTTTCTTGACTGGCACGGTTTATTAAAAACCAGAAGAGAACAGAGGATATCGTGTTTATCAGCGTTAGCCGAACGTGCACCTCGGAGCGCACACATCTGGCGTGGGGATGAATTAGTGACCATTGCGGCAGAAGAGATTGAAGTGGGAACGGAGATTGTGGTCAAGCCCGGCGAACTGGTTCCTGTTGATGGAGTGGTTACTTCCGGCTCGTCCAGCATGAGCGAGGCCGATCTCACAGGAGAACCAGTGCCTGTGCGCAAAATGGCTGGCATGCTTGTTCTCTCAGGGAGTGTAAACCTGGATAGGTCAAAGGCTTGTTGGTACTGGAAGATATTCCACGTCCAGAACTGGCTCAACTCTCCACGCAATTGCGCGCAACAGGGATCAAGGAAACGATGCTGCTAACAGGAGATAGTGAGGTCGTAGCCCAGCAGATTGGTAAGATTGCCCAGGTGGATCGTGTTATCTCGCGCTGTTTGCCCGAAAACAAAGTCCAGATGGTGAAGGAACTGGAGCAGCAGGGGCATCGTGTGTTGATGGTCGGCGATGGGATTAACGACGCGCCTGCATTGGCCGCCGCGACGGTTGGGATGGGGTTGGGGGCCCAGGGATTAACTGCCGCAGCCACCGCTGCCGACACCGTTCTGCTTTCCAGTGATATCTTGCTGGTGCCGAGATCCGTGCATCTGGGTCGGCGTGTCGTGCGTGTGGCGCGGCAAGGAATCTGGGTTGGCATCGCTTTGAGTGGCATCGCGATGGTGTTTGCTGCCTTTGGCTTTATTGCCCCAGCCGCAGGAGCATTGCTGCAAGAAGGCATTGATGTACTGGTTATTCTCAACGCCTTACGGGTGGGCCGCATCAATTTTTGAGTGGACCATAGAAGAGGAAACGGAGATCATGAACCAGATGTTTCAATGACTCTGCCTTTCGGGAACAGCGTGCTACCGTGCCGAGCGTGTCGGGATGGCAAGCGTTGCCGGTCAGTTGACAGCGAAAGTCCGTGTCTTTCGCCGGACCTTCACTCCTCTCCAGTGGTCTCTCTCACGAGGGAAGCAGGACGTTCCCGCGTTACCTGTGCCAGAAAGCCAACTCGGTAGCCTGGATCGCGAAGGCGGTCTCATAGGCGTGCTCGGCATCATCTGTGCTTGCGAACAGTTCTGGGGAGAGCATCTGTGTTGGGACATGGGCGATCGCCGTGCGTCTCCACGTGGTCATTGAATGTGCGATGCGCTGGAGCAGGGTCTCGTTATTGGTCAAAAGGACGGTTGGCAACATATGGTATATCTGCATGGGATGGCTCCTCTTTCTTGCTCAGTTCTTCGGATCTCCACAAACGTCATCATGATCACATCCGGTGGCATTGTATCCAGCAGGGACGTATTCAAGATGCCATCGAAAAGAGATTGTTGTGTTACGTACTGCTCATCAGTGTGTTCATTGATGAGAGGATACCAGAAGAGCAGGGAGGTTGCTATCGATTTTGCTTACACAAAGCTTACATCTCTGTAAGACACAAATTTTGAAATTCCATGGGATAAAAATGGATGATCCTTCGGCTTAGGTACCAATGTGTGAGGAGAAAAAGTAATCTACGCTTTTACGGTATACTAATCGTATTGATTATATAAGAAGGGAGTCTCCCTGGTATGCCTTTAACATCCACGATTCTTATCGTCGAAGACGATCCAAAAATTGCGCAGTTGTTGCAATCCCACCTTGAAAAATATAGCTATGTGGTTGTTCCTCTCACCGATTTCGCGCATGTCTTCGATGAGTTCAAGCGCATACAACCAGATCTTGTTTTGCTCGATATTAACCTGCCCTTTTTTGATGGCTTTTACTGGTGTCGGCAGATACGTAACGTTTCTACCTGTCCCATTCTCTTTGTTTCGGCGCGTGAAAGCACGATGGACCAGGTGATGGCTCTCGAAAATGGTGCGGACGACTACATCACGAAGCCGTTCTCCTACGAGGTCGTTATGGCCAAAGTGCGCAGTCATCTTCGCCGCGCCTACGGCGATTACGCCTCGCGTGGAGATGAGCGCATCGTTGAATGCGCAGGGCTGATACTCTATCCTGAGCGCTTGCAGGTTTCGCTGGCAGAACTCACCACCAGCATCAGCAAAAAGGAAGCGCAACTTCTGGAGTATCTCCTCAGCCGTATCGACCGTGTCGTTAGTCGTGAGCGTCTGCTTGAAGTCCTGTGGGATGAAACCACCTTTGTCGAGGAAAATACCTTGAATGTGTATGTGACACGCACGCGCAAAAAATTACAAGCGTTGGGCATCGAGGATGCGCTGGAGACAGTCCGTGGTTCAGGATATCGTTTGAATAATACCTGGAGAAAGGCCCAATGAAACTTTTCTTGCGCGATCATGCAAGCTTGCTTCTTCTCAACTTGCTGCAACTCAGCCTCATTCTCCTCATCTGCTGGCTGGCCGGATTTCACAATCTGGATCTGCTTCTCTATGCATTCCTGCTTTGTGCCCTGACGCTCATGGGGTATCTCCTCTATCGCTATTTCACCCGGTTTATCTTCTATCAGCGGCTCAACTCTCCATTGGCGTCGCTCGATGAGTCACCCGTGAGTTATGGCAGCTCTCCTCTTGGCGAGGCATTGACGGACTTGCTGCATACCCAATACCGTTTCTACCAGGAGCGTCTCTTTCATTACCAGCGCTCACAGGAGAGGCATATGACCTTTACCAACATCTGGGTTCATCAGATGAAGACACCACTGTCCGTGATCTCGCTCATTACGCAAGATGAGGATGATCCACGTTTCATGAGTATTCGCGAAGAGACAGATCGGCTTCAGCAGGGTTTGGACATGACGCTCTACACTGCACGCCTGGACACCTTTGCAAGCGACTTTCATGTCGAACCGGTCGCACTCCACAAAATTACGAACGAGGTCATTCGCAAAAACAAACAATACTTTCTGCGCAATGCTGTCTATCCTGAGGTACAGATCGACCATACCATTCTGGTTCTTTCCGACCTGAAATGGCTGGCATGCATCATCGATCAACTCGTGATCAATGCCATTAAATACTCCTCTGGCAACCACAAAAAGGTGCGTTTGATTGCACAGGTGCAAGGTGATCGTGCTACGCTCACCGTATCTGATCAGGGGGTAGGTATTCCTCCGGCTGATCTCCCGCGCATCTTCGAGCCGTACTTCACTGGCGAAAATGGACGGACCCATCGTCAATCAACGGGTATGGGTCTCTACCTTGTTCATGAAGCATGTAAACAGCTAGAGCATGCTATCACGGTTGAATCTGAGGTAAATACAGGTACAACCATCCATCTTACGTTCTTCTATCGCACACAATCAGGTGTTGGGTATGAGTCATAATGGGAAAAGCTTACATCTTTGTAAGCTTTCTGTAAGCAAATTCGATTGAACCAGGCCTGGTGCTCTGTTATTCTTTCATCAGGCAAACATTTTGAAAGGAAGACTGTGAAACAATGCTTCCTTTCACTCATCTCAATAAGATATATGGTGGCAAGCCGTTTCAAGTTCATCTACGCCATCGCTTACTGGCAGAAATCCGCCAGTAATTAGGTCAAATGACACTGATATATGAGGAAGGAATACCATGTTTTATATTCATCGATGTCTGCGGATACTATGTGGTGCGTTCGGTTTGGGTCTATTGTTGATCGGAACACTGGCTGCCTGTGCAACTGATCAAACAATTCCTACAACAAATACTGGAGGGTCTCCTGTTGCAACCTCTACTACATCTGTAACGCAACCATTTAAAATCACTGCTGTGGATATGGCTGTCAGTCCGACCAGCATTGCTGGACATGCCTGTGGATCGTCGTTGACTGTCACCTATACTGCTACATTTCATGCACTGGCTGGTGGCTCAGGTGGAATTGCTCAATTTGATTATACGACAAATAATGGGCGTAGTTCCACTCCTGCTACGTTGACATTTGCTGCGGGTCAGACTACACATGCTTATAGTTTTACCTGGAGTGGCACTCTTTCTTCTGATAATGTTAATCCTGGTCTTGGAATTATAGATGTTACCAGCCCAAATGCACTAATCTCTCCATCAATAAAACCAGCGGGAACGTGTAGTTCATCAGCAACACCGGCACCTGTAGCAGCCTTCCATGTGACCAGTGTCGCTATGACTGTCAGTCCTTCCTCGCTCTCTGGCGTTGCATGTGGAACACAGAAAAAAGTGGTCTATACGGCTACTTTTCATATCGTTCCTGATGGCCCTGGAGGTACCATTGCTTTCGGTTATACCACTGATAATGGTCGAGGCAATAGTACCGCTAACCTGACAGTTGCTCCTGGTCAAACCACTGCAACCTATCAGTTTTATTGGTCTGGTCCTTTGCCGGCGGATCATACGGAACCTGGGAATGGTGGCGTGATTACTGCATCTCCTAATGTTGTCCATTCTGCCCTGATTGCTCCAACTGGTGCCTGTAGCTAATACGTGATCCTGGTCTCATTTGCCAGGAAAGAGGATTCTGATTACCTATCCTCTTTCCTGGTTTTTTTATGTGTGTCCTGTGTTCGCTTCTGATCGAAGGCACGCAACCTTACAAAGATGTAAGCTTTGTGTAAGCAAAATCGCTAGCACCGCCCCTGCTCTTCTGGTATCCTCTCATCAATGAACACACTGATGAAAGGAAAGGACTGCATACACTATGCTTACGATTACCCATCTCAGCAAAATCTATGGAGGTAAAATTCCCTATCAGGCGCTTTTTGACGTCAACCTGAACATTCAGCAACAAGAATTTGTGGGCATTATGGGACCATCGGGCAGTGGGAAAACAACCCTGCTCAACATGATCTCTACGATTGATATGCCCACCTCTGGCGACATCTTCATCAATGACAAAAATCCCTCAAAGCTGAGCAAAGGTCAACTTGCCCTCTTCAGACGCCGTGAACTCGGTTTTGTCTTTCAGGATTTCAATCTGCTCAATACACTGACTATCGGTGAAAATATCGTCCTGCCATTGACGCTCGATAAGCGGAGCGTCAAGGAAATGGACGAGCGGCTTCAGCGTATTAGTGCGCTGCTGGGTATTCAAGATCTGCTCAATAAACGGACCTATGAGGTCTCAGGTGGTCAGGCCCAACGAACCGCCATTGCACGCGCCGTCATTCATGCACCATCATTGCTCCTGGCAGATGAGCCGACTGGTAATCTGGACTCAAAAGCCTCGCGTACCGTGATGGAGATTCTGGAAACGATCAACCAGAAACAGGGCACAACGACGATGATGGTGACGCATGATGCGCAAGCTGCCAGTTATTGTCATCGCGTGATCTTCATTAAAGATGGCCGCTTCTACAACGAGATTGGCGGGGAAGTCATCGACAAGCCTTTTATCAGAACATCGTTGACGTGCTTGCATTGCTAGGAGGGAATACCGATGACGTTCTTCCAGTTCGCTAGCAACAATGTCAGGCGCAATGGACGTGCCTATGCAGCCTACTTTATGAGTAGCGCTTTTTCAATTCTGTTTTTTTTCCTCTATGCCGTCCTGGCCAACCATCCTGATTTACGGAAAGGGTATGTTGACCTGCAAGTGATCGCTGGTATGCAGGTAGCGGAATATATGATCCTGGTCTTCTCATTCTTCTCGATCCTCTACTCGATGGGATCATTTCTACGAGGACGCAATAAAGAGTTTGGCATTCTGACGGTGCTGGGTATTACGAATCGGCAGTTGATCTGGATGATCTTCCTCGAAAACATGGTATTAGGGATAGCTGCCATCACAAGCGGTCTGCTGATTGGGCTACTCGGCTCCAAACTGTTTTTGCTGCTTGGATCAGCCATCCTTGATATTCCGCCCTTACCATTTTATATTCCTGCACAGGCGTTACTGACAACCAGCGTTGCATTCATTGTCCTCTTCTTGCTGGTCTCTGTGGTTACGACGTTCTTTTTGCGCACGAGTACCGTATTGAGTTTGTTGAAAGGGAGCCAGAAACCGAAAAAAGAACCACAGGCATCGTGGTTACTTGCGCTGCTGGCGGTCGTGCTCCTGCTGGCTGCTTATGGAGGAGCAATGGTGTATCGGGCCGGATTGAATGATACGCTCCCGGTAATTCCACTCATTATTGTGATCATGGTGGCCATAGGCACGTACTTACTCTATGCGCAACTGAGCATCTTCTTGCTTCGCCTGCTGAAGGCGAGACGGAGCTATTATTGGCGCGGGACACGTATGCTCTGGCTTTCGGAGCTGACATACAGCATGAAAGATAACGCGCGCCTGTTTTTCGTTGTTGCCATGATCTTGAGTGTGGCATTTACGGCGACCGGAGCAATAGCCGTCGTGGAGGCCCAGATAAATACGTTTGCCGACCCTCTTGCGTTTACTTTGACCTTTCAAGATAGCCATTCCAAAATGGTGCATTTTGCTGAATCCACGCTCACCCAGACGCTTGAGAGCAATCATTTGACGTATAGCTCGCTGCAGGAGTCCTTTATGACATTGAAGGACAAGCAGGGCTATCCGACCACGATGCTCATGAGCGTCACCAATTATAACCATCTGGCGGCGTTTGTACAGGTGCAACCATTAACCGTGCAGACGGGAGAGGCGGTTGATCCCAATCCCCAGGACAAGCATGTGGCACCTCTTGCTCTCGATGGAGGTCAGAAACATCTGCATGTTATTGTATCTCCATCCCCGATGGCGCTCAACGCACTGTCCCTGAGTGGCATGAATCTCTTTGTCATTACCGACCAGGAATATGCCCAACAGAGCAGGCATGTGTCGCAAGGTCTCTACGTTGGCTATGCTATGGCAGATTGGAAGAAGACGACAAATCTTTCGTCCTCGCTCATGGACAGGTTATATACTGTGCAAGCAGGTGTGGCCTATTCCTCGTCAGATTCTTTTGAGGCGACGTCGCGAGCATTGGACTATCTCACGACCTACCAGTTGCCGAATATTACGCTCTTTATTGGACTCTTTACGGCGCTGATCTTTCTCATCGCCTCTGGTAGTTTCCTCTACTTCAGGCTCTATACCGTGTTAACCGAACGGAAAGAACAATATCGAGCGATAGCGAAGATTGGTCTGACGTCGTCCGAGATGAGCAAAAGTGTTACCATCCAGGTTGCGACCTTGTTTTTCGCGCCATTTCTGATCGCGATCCTTAATGTTGTGTGTGCGATGATTGCGATGAAGAACAATATGCATGTGGGTGCGCACGTGTTGTGGCCGACAGTGGATACCATTGGCCTTTTTCTGGCAATCCAACTCCTCTACTTCTTGATTATACGTATGCAGTATCTGACGCAGATGAAGCAAGCACTGATTTAAGGATGAGCATGAGAGAGGATCAGAGGAGGACCCGTTCTCCTGTTTGTTCTCCTCCTGGAAGAAGACCATTTTGAGAGAAGCCGATGGGAAAGGCAAGGAAAGGAGGCACTTCGCCCACCATGAACAAGCAGACCAAACAGCAGGAGATGCTCTACCACTTACGAAGCCTGACCCATCAACCTGACGAGCAGGTGCGTTACTCCTTGGAGATCCTTGAGCGAGAGCGCGGCAAACAGGTCGTCTCGGAAGCGCTGGTCGTGCTCACGCGAGAGCCAATCCTCCAGGCACGCCCCATTCTTCTGCAACTCTACTCCTACTACGATGAGGCCGGAGTCAAGCGCGATGCCGGAGGAGACCTGCGCGCAGCACTTCTCGGCGCTCTCCTGTCGATTGCCGACACGCGCGAGCAGGTGCTGGCTGAGCGGGCGATCACCACCTACAGAGTTTTGCCGCCCACCCGTGAAGAATGTGCCGGGAGCCTGCGCGCAGCAGGGCTGGTTCTACTGCACAATCTCGATTCGGTGCTTGCCAGTTACTATGCCACCCGTTTGCTGGTGGACAAAGACACCTCACGCATGTCGGGCGAGCCGGCAGTCAGCGCTGTGCGACTCTTAGCAAGCCAGGGACAACTTCTCCCACTCTATAGTTATCTCTTCGCTCAGCACCGCAGCCATCCCGAGGTTGAAGCTGAATGCCTCAGGCAGTTGGCAAAAGCCCCGGTCTCTATCGTTGAGGCCGTTGTCTCTTTCTACAGAACACCGATCTCCATTGGCACAGGCATTCCCGTCCCGCGTCATGAAACCAGGGATGATGTGGTGCTCCTGGGACTTTTCGATCTGGCGCTGGCTTTGTCTCCCAATCCGCTGTGTCTGTCCTTTCTGGAAGCGTTTTTGCGCGAGACGCAACGCGCTGAAGTGTATCACTCGGTGCTGGTCACGATCATCGCGACGCACGCGCTGCAACCTTGGAACGTGCTGCTCCAGGTTGCACGTGAGGAGAGGAACCCGGAGAAAATCGATCTCTTGCTCTCGGCTTTAACGCTGGTGCCACCTGATCCGGCGACGGAGCACCTCATCGAGTATCTCCTCCAACACCAAGCACAAGGTAGCCAGGGATAGCCCTCGGCCAGCGCTTTGGGAGAACACGTGGCACGGAGGATTCTCCGGCTTATCCCCTTCTCTATCATCCTCTATGATATATAAAGGAGCACATACGCTTTCATCTCTGTCCTTTTTCCGTGCCTCTTTGAAGGCTGTCTCTCTCAAAGGACAGTTCTCAAGCAACTCGCTCTTTGGGAGCGATCAGTATTCATAACATTGCTGAGCTATGAAGGAAGATGAGAGGGGCCTTTCCGTCTCTGTAGAAGCCCCGCATGAGACCATCCCGTTTTGTGGCTCATGACCAAGTGGCCATGAGCCGTTTAATGTTGGGATTTACACCTCACCGCTTACTGCAGTTCTACCTAAAAGTCAATAAAATGCTATATTTTCAAACACAGGTTTGCTATACTGAGTGCGTTGAATACGCGGCTTTCTTCTGCATATTGTTGCTGAAGGTGCAAACCCCTACGAGAAGGGGCCAGGAGGCCGGAAAAGAAGGTGCATTATGAAGATGCCGGACCTGTGGGGTGCTGTCCGCCAGCGCGAGTATCGTACCTATTTCTTGCTGATTGTTGTCACCTATGCCTATATCCTCCTCTCTGTACCATTCAGCCTGCCACGTCTGGTTGCCCTGCTCGGACTCGGCGTTGTGTATACGCTGACCGGTTGGTTTGGTCTGGCATACGGTCAGCGTGCGTTGTCCTGGCCGATTGTGCTGGCCTATTTTGTCGAGCATCTGGCGATCACCAGCGCCATTCTCGTTTTGAGCCAGGGAACGGCTTTTCTCTTGCTTACACCCCTCGTGGCATCCAGTGTGGTGTTGCTACCCCGTCGTGGAGTTGCTCCCATGTGTGGGCTCCTCTTGCTGCTCCTCGCCCTCGTTGACTGGAGTGCTGGTCAGTCCTGGCGGTCCATCCTGTTAATCGTTCTCGCTATGCTGGCCCCGTTTGCCTTCGTGATTGTCTTTACCCAGGCGCTGCAAGATGAGGGGCGGGCCTACATCGCTCTAGATGAAGCGCATCAGCGCTTACGTGACTATGCTGCACAAATCGAGACCATGGCAACGATGGCCGAACGCAACCGTCTGGCACGGGAGATCCACGATCATGTGGGCCATTATCTCACCACTATCACTATGCAACTTGAGGTGGCGCGCGTCGTTCTGGAAGAGAAGCCGGTACTGGCGCGCAGCTCCATCGAGAAAGCGCTGGTACTGGCACGTGAAGGACTTGGTCAGATCCGCAGTTCCGTCGCGACACTGCGCATGCTGCCAACGGAGAAGCGCTCCCTACCGGAGGCGCTAGCTGACCTGGTGCGGGAGGCACAGACCGAGGATGTAGCTGTCAGCCTCTGCGTACTCAATCCACTGCCTCAGCTCTCGGAGCAGGTCAAGTTCACGCTGTATCGTGTCGCACAGGAGGGACTGACCAATGCGCGCAAACATGCGCACGCCGACCATATCGAACTCATCCTCGACTGCCCGGAAGCATCCATGGTGACAGTGCGGGTGAAAGACGATGGGATTGGTACCCTCAGCACCACAGGCGGTTTTGGGCTGCTTGGAGCGCGTGAGCGAGTGCAGGCGCTGGGCGGTCAACTCCGCGCGGAAAGTCAGCCCGGACAGGGTTTTCTCTTAGAAGTGGAGCTCTCACTATGACTTCTCCGGTGCGCGTTCTAATCGCCGATGACCAGGAGCTCTTTCGCGAAGGTCTGTGTACCCTCCTCTCGGTACAGCCTGACCTGCAGGTGGTGGGAGAAGCCCGCAATGGCGAGGAGGCACTGCGCCTGGCCGCAACGCTCAAACCGGATGTCATCTTGATGGATCTCCGCATGCCTCTGCTCAACGGCATTGCGGCTACCCGTCGCCTGAAAAATACCCAGCCAGAAAGCAAGGTCATTGTGCTTACCACGTTTGATGACGACGAGGAGGTCTTTGAAGGTCTGCGTGCAGGCGCAGTTGGGTACTTGCTCAAGGATGTTTCCTCGGAAAAACTGGTGGAGGCCATCCGGGCAGTTGCCCACGGCGAGTCGTTTTTGCAACCATCTATCGCCAGCAAGGTCATCGCCGAGTTCGCACGCCTGTCACCCCATCCCCCATCTGAAGCTCAAGCTCTGGTCGAGCCGCTCTCTGAACGCGAACTCGACATTCTCCGTCTCTTGAGCCAGGGAGCCAGTAATAAAGAGATTGCCAATCGCCTGATTATCACAGTAGGAACCGTGAAGAACCACGTGACAAACATCCTGGCGAAGCTGGGGGTGCGTGACCGCACGCAGGCAGCACTCAAAGCAAAAGAGTTAGACCTCATTTAAGCCTTTCCTCGCAGGCTGCCTCACGTCCTTGGTGTTGATCTGGTGTTACCACAGGCGGCATCGTCATCATCTCCTTTCCGGGGAGGAAAGGGGTCGAATCTTTCCCATGGTAGCTCCGTCTTTCAATGGAGTGCTAGTGGCTGGATTGCCAGCGGCTCAGTGGGGTGACCTGGATCTGCTTCGCCAGCCCATAGGCGGTCGAGAGATCACTGTCGCTCTCCACAAAGACACGACCGATAACGAGCACCGAATGGTGCGGCGAAGCAATCTGTGTCATTCCCTGCGACACGGCTCCTTTCCAGCCCGGCCCGCTCATGAGGTAATCGCCAGCCTCGGTTCCCGTGGTGCGTTTGCCGACGTAGGCAAAATTCGTGCCGTCCGAGGGATCAGTGAACTGCACGCTGTAGTAGCGGCCCGCCATGTCCGGCACGTGCAAAACCTGCGCCCCTTTAGAGAGGTCGAGCAAGCCGCCGACGTAGAGCACGTCGTTGGTTCCTGTTGCTAATAAGCTGGAGTTTGACGCCGAGGGCGAAGAGAGAGTGGGCACCGCGTACAGCGTATTGACCGGGATTGGGTCGCCGCCGAGCCCATGCTGAACGACCGCTCGTTTGTAGGCACTGTACGTGATAGGCGGCCAAAAGTAAATGAAAACGCACGTGCCGAGTCCCCATACGAGGACGGCCACGACGACGAACGTCATGAGCTGGCTCCCCCCCATCGAGAAATACCTGTAGACGACCCAGGCGAGGACTGCCAGGATGGCGAACGTAATGGGATATTTGTATTTCAGAATCAACCTGTTCATGTCATTGCACTTTCATGACTGGCGGCACGTGGTACTCGCCGTCGAGGATAGCACGACCGGGCAGATACGCGCGGAGCATCAGCTTGAAGTAGCCTGCCGGTGCCGGCAGCCAGTTGGACTCGTGCCCGGCTGGAGCCGCGCGCTGCAGATAAATGTCGATGGAGCCATCGGCGTTCGGCACGAGGCCGGAGCGAGAACCGACGCTGGAGCGATCGATGGGGTTCCTCACCATGTACCCAACCACATCGGTCATGGTTAGCGACCAGAAGGCATCGTTGGGCGGGAGTTGTCCTGCAGGAAAATGCAGGACGTAAGCGCGCTGGCCGGAAAGCCTCCGCCCCGCGCTGTCGACGGTCGTCGTCCAGTAGGCAGCCTCTTGCGCCACATTGACGGCGGGCAGGTTTCTGGCGCAGGCGGCCCGCAGGAGGATGCCATTGCCGGGCTGGCCGCATTTGAAGGTGGTGCTCCACCCGTTGACGGTCGTGGTCATGGCTTTCACCACCGCGTTCATAATGATCTGTGCCGTGAGAAACGCCAGCACGCCGCCGACGATGATTCCTTGCACGACGGGAGTGACTGAGAGCATGGTAGAGAAACATCCTTTCATGTGAGAGCACAGAAGCCGAGCTGTGCTCCAGGGTAGCAGGTGAACGCGCGGTCCTCTCGCGGCTGACATGCGCCCGTGGAAAGCCGCGTCCCCAGATGGGGCAAGCTGCCAGAGGCATATAACATATTGTTATTCACCTTCTGCTGAGGAGTCTACCGCAAAACAGCCAGGCTGTCTTCCCTCTAAAGAGGTATTTTTTTGGGGGATCATGACCTCTTCAGAAGGGAGAGAGGATATGCAAGGCACGCGCACGGACCACGGCCTGGGTGCGATTCGTGGCGCCCAGTTTCGTCAGGAGATGCTTGACATGGAGTTTGACGGTGTACAGGCTGAGCACCAGATGCTCGGCGATCTGCTGGTTGGAGAGGCCCTCGGCCACCAGTTGCAAGACGTCCCACTCCCGTGCACTCAGCGGCTCATAGAGCGTCGAGCGTGGTGCTGGTTGCGTCGCGGCATCGGGCTGGGCCTGCCAGACGGGCACAATCGCCGCCTGGATGCGCTGAAGGTAGTCAGGCGAGGCGGTAGTAAAGGGGGCAATCAGCGCGAGCAGGTGCGCCATCACCTCGCCTTCATCGGCAAACAGGCGCAGATACCCTTCTGGCTCGGCTTGAGCGAGGATGGGTCCCAGGGTGGCTAGCGCCTGCCTGGCCTTGCCCTGGGTGTGCAGCGCTAACGCGCGCAGCATCTGGATCTCGATGAGCCGACCATGAGCGCCTGTCCCGACGGAGATCTCCAGCAGATGGTCCAACAGAATCTGTGCTTGAGAGAGCGCCAGGGCATTCGGGTGGCCTCGTCCACGTGCGATCAAAACCCGCGCCAACGTGACATAGCCCGCATAGCGACCCTTCCCCAGAGGGCTCGTGAGCGGATCGTCAGAGTGTAACCCGCAGGTCGAGGCCCACTGCAAGGCAGGAGCAAGCTGCCCGCAGCGCAGGGCAAGGCGGACCGGAAGCAGGATCAACACGTCTTTGCTCGCCTGGGGAACTGGAAACTGCGCCACGTCAAACGCTTCGCTCTCCAGGAGCTGCCTGGCCCGCTCGCTGTTGCCTTGCGCCAGGGCCACACGCGCCAGAACTCCGAGCCCGAGCAGTGTCAGCCAAGGGCTGGGACGAGCAAGATCCAGGTGTGGAACCAGTTCGAGGGAGTGCTGCGCAGAGGACTCCGCTTCTGGCAGGCGATTCCACTCATACAACAGGACTCCATAGCGCTGATGCGCCAGGGCGAGAGCCAGGGACGGGAGATGGTGGTGCCAGGCGAGCGCGCGGAACACGTCCTCATAGAGCCGTCCCAGTTCGCGTAATCGCCCCAACTCCTCGTACAGCTCATCGAGACTGGCAATGACCACGAAATTGGGGCTGGGTGAGCCCTCAGGCAAGGCTTGCCGCAAGGTCTGCTCCGAGGCCAGGAGATCCCCACTGACGTGATAGGCTGCCCCAAGGAGCACGCGCTGGCGCCAGAGGGTGAACCGACTCCAGGTTGTCTCAGGTCCCGTGAGCGAACGCGTCATCTCCGCAGCGCGGGAAAGCGCCTGCGGGATATCCCCTCGGGTCAGCGCCTGCGTTGCCTGTTGCAGCGCCAGCTCTCGTTGCAGTTCTGCCTGTGCCTCGGGATCGTCCTTTGCATGCGTCTTGAGCAGCGCTGTGAGGTGCTTGATGACCTCTCCCGGGTCAGGCGGCTGCGACGTGCGTAGGGGCTGGGTCCAGATCAAGGCAAGGGAGAGATACACCGAGGCCGCGATGACCTCCTGCGGAAGCCGATCCAGCCAGTGGCTCAGGCGCACAAGCTTTCCCTGTTCCACGAAAGATGGCACCAACTCCGCCAGCAAGTGTGCTGCGTGAGGCAGGTCGCAAGCTCGATACGCATACTCACAGGCCTCCTCTGCCCATCCGTGCTGTTCATACCAGCGACTGGCTCGACGATACAACGCTGGCACGAGTGCTGGCTCCTGCTTCCGAAGCTGTGTGCGCAGCGTTTCGGCAAAGAGCGGATGGTAGCGGTACCAAGTGTCGGTAGCATCCAGCGCACTGACGAAGAGATTCGCCTGCTGCAGGCTCTCCAGCTTCAGCTGTCCATCAGGCTCTTCGGTCACGCTCTCGCAGAGCGGCCCGGTGAGGCGCTCCAGCACGCTTGTTTGGAGCAAAAAGCGCTGCATCTCAGGTGATTGCTGGAGCAAGATTTCTTCCCGCACATAATCCAGGAGAAAGCGATGGGTCACACCCGTCGCCCAGAGCACTTCTGCCGCATCGGCGTGCCCGCGCAGGGCCAGCATCAGTAATTGGATTCCGGCAATCCACCCCTCGGTCCGCTCTTCCAGCAGACGGATCGCCTCGGAGCCGAGCGGAAGTTCCATGGCATGCGCAAACGCCTCGACTTCGGCTGGCGTAAACCCCAACTCTTGACTGCGCAGTTCAGCGATCTGCTGACGCGCCCACAAGCGCGCAAGTCTGGGCGGATCCACCCGTGTGCCGATCAGCAGATGCAGGCGCGAGGGCAGATGGTTCAGCAGAAACAACAGCAGGGCCTGACTCATCTGGGTCGTGAGAGCGTGAACGTCATCCAGGATCAAGACCGTCTCGTGCTGGAGCACGCGTTCCAGATCGTTGAGGAGGCGGGTCAGGACCCGTTCATGCGCGTCTGGATGCCAGGGCCGCTCGGTCTGAGCCGTGATGTCCAGGCGCGCATCGACGCGCGCAAAAGCCGCGATGAGCGAGGAAAGGAAACGCATCGGGTCGTTCTCTCCCTCCTCGCAGGAAAGCCAGGCCACCGGTCTCGTGGTCGTAGCAGCCCATGCGGCCAGCAGGGTCGTCTTGCCAGAGCCAGCAGGAGCCGAGACCACTATCACTGGCCCTCGCAGGCCCTGCTCCAGGAGCGCGAGCAGGCGAGGACGCGCCACATGCTGCACGGGCAGGCGCGGGGGAGTAATGCTGCTCTGGAGGATCACGGTCGACGTTCGTCTTTGAGATGCGAGGGGAACAGGCGCAGGAGGCGGCGTGTCCTCAGCATCTCTCGCCAGGCGGCGGGCTGCCTCCTGCAGGTTCGCCAACGTGAGATTGGTGGAGACACCCAGGTAACAGCGGGAGAGTCGTCCTCGCCTGCGACGATAGGCGCGCCAGTACCACCCGCCGCGCCGATTGCCAGCAGGCGCTTTGTGCGCGGTAAAGATGCCCTCATCGCAGGTAAAGGTGAAGGTGGTGGCCGTTTCCAGCCAGGCATACCAGGACGGGGTATCGATCAGTACCACAACGTTCTGACCCTGCTGTTCATACACCAAACAGCCGTTGCAAACCGCTCCGGCGGTTAATGAGACCTTCTCCATGAAACGACACTCCGCGAGAAAGGTGAGAGATGTTAGGGATGCGCCGAACAGTTCCCTAACACCGAGTATAGCAGAGTGGGAACGAAACCTCAAGGCCCACATGGAACAACGTGCCGTTTTCGAAGATCGTGCTCCTACCAGGTATGCGCCACTTGCTGCAACAGCGCGACATACTCCGGTCCAAAGTCCATACCGAGTGCCTTCACGAACGCCCAACTGGCAATGCGGGCAGGGTTCAAGCCGAGGTCAACGGCGAAGCGCTCAATCTGTCGCCGCAGGATCGCGACTCCCTCGTCGGATTGGGGTACAAACCGGGCGCGGTTAAACAGCCACTGGGCCAGGTCATAGGCCGGCTCTCCGATAAGCGGCTTGGGATCAATGCACAACCAGGGCTCCCGCTCGGCTGCCAGGACGTTGCCAGGATGAAAATCGCCGTGGAGCAGCACGCGCTGCGGTTGACTGGCCACGAGTTCTCGACCTCGTGCGATAGCCTCAGCGACGATATCTTCGTCGTAGGTTCTCCTGGCAGTAATGCGCGGTAGGTCGTGCCACCAGCGTGCAACAGAGTCCGCTAAGGAACCGAATGGCGCGTCAGGCTCGGGGTTTCTCCAAAGGTGGGGCAACATGCGGCTTGCCACGGCATTGCCTTCCATCTCCCCGAGAGACCACAACTCTGTCCCCGGACGGCAGCGCTCCAGGAGGAGGGTGAACCCATCCTCGCATGCGTCGAGCAGGCGCACGGTGCTAAGGCCATCCAGGAAACGGAGGGCATGGGCCTCGAAACGTGCTTCATCATGGGGGAGCGTCATCTTGAGGACGGCCTCAGCGCCGCTGCTCAATTCCACGGGTGCTACCCAGGAGACGGCTCCGTCCTTGTCGAAGGGGGGACCGACGTGCAACCCCCACTCCTGCGCGACCGACGCGATCTGTTGAGGCAGGTCGTCGAGCCAGCGCATTCCTTCGACGCCAAAACCGTAGCGGAGAATATTTTGTCGCAGATAGGCAGGGACAGAAACGTCCACTCATTGTCTCCTTCCTGAGCGACCGGGCGCTTGTCGTGATGGCATTGGGCTTTCCTTCTTCAGAAGCGAATACATTTCTTGCTGAGAATATAGACGATTTTCGGCTGGAAATCAATGCTATAATGGACCCATAGAACGAGACCAAAAAAGAGGACTGGGTAAGATACAATCAAAGCATGAAAAGACAACATACAGCCAATTTTAAAGTCCAGGTAGTTCAAGAGTTATTGAAAGAAGACAAAACGATTGCTCAGATTGCTGCAGAATATGAGGTGCATCCGACCCAACTGAGGCGATGGAAAGCGATTGTGGTAGAAGGATTACCAAGCCTCTTTGAAGAAAAAGACTCAATCGTGGCGATGCGAGCGGAATATGAAGAGCGTTTAAATGGACTCTATGGAGATATTGGCAGGTTAACAACACAACTGACTCATGGTTCGCTCAAATTTTGACGAGATTTCAAAATTGTAATACACTACAAGCATGAAAGAGACATTGAACATTGAAACTGAACGTGTAGATGATATTGCGCTATTACTAGCACACATGCAGCGCATGAATATATCTGAGCTGCTAGATAAGCATATCCCAGTTCATGGCAATCGGAAGGGATTAAGCGTAGGAAACGTGACGATGGTCTGGCTCTCCCATATCCTTTCAGAAGCGGATCATAAAATGCACCATGTACAAGAGTGGGCAATGCGACGAAAAGAAATACTACGTGGCTGCGGATTGAAGACGCTTGAATCACAAGACATGACAGATGATCGCCTTGCAGATATTTTGCATGCTTTAAGTAGCGATATCCATTGGTCAGCGTTTGAACAGGATTTGATGGGAAGCCTGGTGCGAGTGTATGATATGCAAAAAGCACGCATACGTGTTGATACAACGAGCGTCATGAGTTATGCTGAAGTGAATGAGCAGGGATTACTGCAATTCGGGCACAGCAAAGACCATCGACCTGACCTGCCACAACTCAAACTGGTGCTCGCCAGTTTGGATCCTTTGGGAATGCCATTGGCGACCGAAGTGATTTCGGGTGAAAAGGCAGATGACCCGGTATACCTGCCGATCATAAAGCGGGTGCGTGAAGGACTGAAAAGAGAAGGGTTGTTGTATATAGGGGATTGCAAGATGGCAGCATTCCAAACACGTGCTACCATTCAATCCTCGAAAGATTTTTATTTATGCCCTCTTTCAGCCATACACATCTCATCACAGCAAATCCAGCAAGAAGTGGATAGCCTGAGAAAGAACGGAGAGCCACTTATAAAGGTTGAACGCGTGAATGAGAAAAATGAGCATATTTGTATTGCTCAGGGGTATGAAATGATCCAAGAGCTGGATAGCGAGAGAGATGGGCAGATATCTGCATGGACAGAACGTCGATTGCTGATTCAATCAATGGGTGGAGCAGAAGGAGCGAAGCGTTCTTTGCTAGAACACTTAGAAAAAGCAGAGCAAGCTATACAGGAGCTATTGGTGAGAAAGCAAGGAAAGCAGCGCCTAAAAACACGTGTGGAAGTAGAGAGAGCCATACAAGAGGTGTTAAAGATATTTCGCGTGGAAGATTTATTAGAGATTGCTATTTATGAAGAAAAGCGGGAAATACCAGTTCGTGCTTATAGAGGAAAAATCTCCTCAGCACGTCAAGAGAGCCTTTTTACGATCAAGAGTGCACGAGTGGAAAAAGCCCTCGAGTATACGATAAGTCATCTGAGCTGGCGTGTGTATGTGACGAATCAGGAAAAAGAATATCTTTCTTTAGAACAAGCTGTAGAGGCATATTATGATGAATATCTTGTTCGAGCGGTGCTTCGGGCGCCTCAAAGGACATCCTTTCTCATTGGCTCCTCTCTATGTGCAACGTGATGATCATCGAGTAGGATTAGTGCGCTTGTTGACGATTGCTTTGCGTGTTTTAACGCTGTTGGAAGGGGTCGTTCGTCAACGTTTACAAGAGCTGAAAGGAGAGCTTGCTGGACTCTACGCAGGAAATCCCAAACGTCGCACGAATCAACCGACTGCGGAACGCTTATTGGAAGCCTTCCATGAAGTGACGCTTACCATCGTTCGTGCTCCTGGTTTCATACAACGCCATATCACGCCGCTTTCTTCGCTTCAGCAAGAAATTTTAACATTATTAGGCTTTACGCCTGTCATCTATTCTCAATTGGCGGATGATTTCTTAATTTCCGTCTGGAAAATGAGCGAACCATGAGAACTGACCTGGCTGAAAAAAAAATCTGGAATTGAACCTGAGCCGAGATGAGCGTCTGCGCTTGATTGAACGAGAGAGTGAGGAACTCTCCGTGCGCATCCAGGTGGAGCTCTTGAGCGTGAATCGGTCGGGAGTGTACTATCAGCCACAACCGCCTTCAGCCGCAGAAGTCCAGCTCAAACACCGCATTGATGAGATCTACACGAAATGGCCGTTTTATGGGTCACGAAAGATTACCGCTCAGCTCCAATTGGAAGGGGTAGAAGTCAACCGAAAAGCCATCCAACGGCACATGCGCGAGATGGGGATTGCAGGCATCTGTCCCGGTCCGAATTTGAGCAAACGGACGCAGAAGGAAGGCATCTTTCCTTACCTTTTACGCCATACAACGAGTCAGTACCCCAATCATATCTGGGGGCTCGATATCACGTATATTCGCCTGAGAGGCGGCTGGATGTATCTGGTGGCAGTACTGGATTGGTACTCACGGTATGTCGTGAGTTGGTTGCGACATGAAGTTGCTTCTGTAGCTGTTGAGGCTGATAAACAGCACTCAACCTGGTGTTCCACCACCAGTACCTTACTGAGACCTGCGTCGGGAGTAATTCCGGGGTGGGAAGCTCTCGGAACAATGTACCCTTTCTCAATGAGAGCGATGGAACTGTGAGGGAAAATCGTAACTGTAAGCATCAATACGGTTGAGGGGCTAAGGTTCAGTGGTATGGCTAACACACGTGAACTGCTGATAAACGTCGTTACGACAAACAAGCCAACGGTGCTGACAGGCTTGAACCAAAGGGTATGTGAGAGGCATAGAGGTATCCAGCTTCCTCTATCGTGGACATACTCTCACCGGCGAACAGGCAGGGCCTAACCCATTGGGGTGCAGAAGCAGAACATGGAAAGCCCGTCCCGCTCCCGAAAGGGAAAGCCACCCGCGAGGGGAGCCGATAGCGAGGCGGGTACAGGAGGACGGAAAAAGCGAAAGCTGCTCTGTAACGGAGCAGATAGGGGAAACTTCCCCACGCGAAAGCGGGCAGACTTCCGTCTGGTCTTTCATCACGAAAAGGAGTGGCAAACGATGAAGAAGGAAAGGCAGATGGCGGTAGTGAGCTCCACAACAGAATACTCTGATGAGGAAACAGCTACCGGTGCGTCCTTCCATGACTCGTTAGAGTGGCACGGCATCCGCTGGTACCACACGCAACGAGAAGTGCGTCGGCTCCAAGCCAGGATCGTGAAGGCAACTCAGGAAAAGAAATGGGGCAAGGTGAAAGCCTTGCAACGGCTCTTAACCCACTCGTTCAGCGGCAAAGCACTCGCCGTACGGCGAGTGACGGAAAACCAAGGGAAAAAGACACCCGGCGTGGACAAGGTGATCTGGGACACGCCGGAAAAGAAAGCACGAGCCATATGCGACCTGAAAGCAAGAGGGTATCACCCTCAACCGCTCAGGCGTGTGTATATCCCCAAGAGCAATGGTGCTCAAAGGCCACTCTCGATTCCGACCATGAAGGATCGAGCCATGCAAGCTCTCTACCTGCTGGCGCTACAACCAGTAGCGGAGACACTCGCTGACCCACACTCCTATGGTTTCCGACCAGAGCGGTGTACAGCAGACGCCATCGTGTACTGTCACACCCTTCTCTCACAAAAGAGAGGAGCGCAATGGGTCTTAGAAGGCGATATTAAATCCTGTTTCGACAAAATATCGCATACATGGCTTTTAGCCCACATCCCAATGGAAAGAGAGATTCTGAGAAAATGGCTACAAGCGGGATATATGGAGAAAAACGTTCTCCACCCGACAGAAGAGGGAACACCGCAAGGCGGGATCATTTCACCCGTGATTGCGAATATGGCCCTCGATGGTCTCAGCCAGCATCTTTGGGAATACTTCCCCAGACCAGCAAATGGGAAGAGTCCAAAAGTTAATCTGGCAAGGTATGCCGATGACTTTATTGTAACAGGAGCATCCAAAGACCTTCTCGAACAAGAGGTGAAACCATGCATCGAAGCATTCCTGAAGGAACGAGGACTCACCCTGTCGCAGGAGAAAACCGTCATCACCGCTATTGAGAACGGCTTCGACTTCCTCGGTCAACATATACGTAAGTACAACAATGGAAGAGTACTTACGAGGCCCTCGAAAAAGAACGTGAAGGCGTTCCTCAAGAAGGTTCGAGGGATCATCGAGAAACACAAGGATAGCTCTGCGGGACAGATCGTGGTGAAACTCAATCCGGTAATCCAGGGATGGGCCAACTACCATCGATTTGGGGCCAGCAGTGAAATCTTTAACGCCATGGATCATGCAATCTTTAAAAAGCTGTGGTGGTGGGCCAGAAGGAGACACCCAAGAAAAAGCGCGACCTGGGTGAAGCAGAAATACTTCACGACGCAAGGGACAAGAAACTGGGTGTTTACAGGAGAAGTCAAAGGAGAGGATGGAAACACGAAGCTCGTCCATTTACGGAAAGCGACCGATGTGAAGATCCAACGGCATATCCTTATACAAGGAGCAGCCAACCCATTTGATCCAGCCTGGGAAACGTACTTTGAAAAACGTCTCGACGTGAAAATGGAACGGAACCTGGCTGGGAAAAGACGCCTTCTCTTTCTCTGGAAGGAGCAAAACGGAAGCTGCCCATTGTGCAACCAGAGAATCACCAAAATCACTGGATGGCATAGCCATCATCTCATCTGGCGAAGCAAAGGAGGCACAGACCAGGCAGAAAACCGAGTGCTCCTTCACCCCACCTGCCATATGCAGTTACACACTCAAGGTTTATACGTGGAGAAACCGCGTCCTCCCAATTAGGATGGGCGTTAGAAAGGCTTGAGCGGCATGAGGACGAAAGACTCACGTGCCGTTCTGAGGGGGCTTGGGCGCAGCAATGCGCCCCGGCTACCCGGCGAATTGGACCAAACATTGGAATTGCCCTTTGTCTTGACGGCACTGGAACGTGCTCTGGCTCAGGCCACTCCAACCATTTGCAATAGCGATCAGGGGAGCCACTTCACCAGCCCACAGTATCGCCAGCTCCTCCAAGCAGCAGAAGTGCAAATCAGTATGGATGGGAAAGGACGGGCATTGGACAACATTTTTACTGAGAGATTGTGGCGAACGGTTAAATATGAAGAAGTCTACTTACATGAGTATGCTTCACCGAAAGAGGCACGACAGCAATTACGAGACTACTTGCAGTTTTACAATCATCAGCGCTTGCATCAAGCACTCGACTATCGTCCACCAGCCTCTGTGTACTTTGCACCTCAGCCAGAGGAAAACAATGTGCTTGGAGCTGGGAACCGTAGGAAGTCGCCAGAAGTCAGATGAGATGCTCATGAACACGGGAGGGTTGCTTCTACGCAGGCATCTCTTCCAATCTCAAGGGATTATTTCAAGAGAGAAAGGGATATCTTTCCAAAGATGCTTTTTTGGACTTGACTTTTGGGTCCATCATAGATTGCTACTTACAACTCCACCGCTTACCTGATGCTCAGAAGGCTTTTCAGGAAGCACTCCAGCCGGACAACTCGTCGTCGCTTCGCCATCAAGCGAGCGTTACCGTTGGACTTGCCAACGTCTTCATACAGGAGGGAGAGCTTGAGAAAAGTTGTCATTTTGTCAATCAAGCTCTTGATGCTACCCTCCAAACACAATCATGGATGATCTTACAATATATTCTTGCATTCCGTCACAGGTTAGACACGTGGCAAGGGGAACCATGCGTAAAATATCTGGATGAGCATATCAATCATGTCAGTAGGAAATTGCCCAAAGTAGTAGTATGATGTGCTCGTGGTTGGAGCAGGGGTGATTGGGACAACCATCGCCTATTCTGTTATGAGCACTTCCTTGAAAAAAGAGATGCGACAGCAATGGCCGCATGAGCAAAAAGTGCAATAATGAGGGGATCGTTTCATTCACGCATTGATCAATCAGGGCTGTTTCTTGAAACGAGAGAGGGCTGACTGTGATTGAGATTCATGGGTCATACGTGACTTTTCGACCTCCAGAAGAAGCCGCTTACCTGATAGGTGATTTTACCGACTGGGATGAACATCCTCTTCCCATTTCCGGGCCGATGACACTTGAGTTTCCTCAAAGTGCTTATGTCAAGTATGCTTATCTGGATGCAGAGAACAGCCATTAGCTGATCCTACCAACCATCAGGTGCCGAAACATCTGTGGTATGACTACCATCGCGCCTTCACCCTTCCGCTCAACCGCTTTGTCGGGCCTCCCAGGCCATCTTCCTTTCAAGGCAGCGTCCGCGAGCACATCATTGAATCACCTACCTTTGCTTGTCCGCATACGTATTACGTCTATGAGCCACCACGTGCGCCTGCTGCAATCCTGTACGTCCACGATGGAGCCGCTTTTTACCAAAAGGGACGCTTTCATGAGGTAGCAGAAGCCCTGATCGAGCGTGATGTGATCCAACCAGTGCGGCTTGTCATGATCGAACCGCACGACCGCCGAGCTGAATATTGGTTCAATGAACGCTATGAGACGTTTCTCCTCAAGGAAGTGATCCCGACGATTGAACGAGACTATGGCGAAACACAGGAACGAGGACTCTGGGGAGCATCACTTGGAGGATTGGTTGCGTTCTGGTTGGCATGGAGAAACCCTGACCTCTTTTCAAAGGTCGCCAGCCAATCTGGCTGCTTTACAGCCATACCAGGAGGGAAAGACGCGTATCATGATCCAGAATGGCTCACGGAGCAGTTTCGCCAAACCACTCGTTTGCCATTGCGTCTCTCTATGGAAACAGGACAGATTGAATGGCTCCTGGCCCCAAATCGTCGCTTTGCTGCCATGTTGGCAGACAAGGGGTACATCCATCGCTATGGACTTGTCTTCCCAACTGGCGCAGTTCTTCTGGACGCAAGCATTGATTCGTCACGACGAGTGTCAGGGTGGTATTCCCAAAGGCCGTAGTCACCACTTCGCCACGAGCAAGCCGCTGTTCAAGCTCCTCGACTGGAGAGAGGCGTAAACCCGTCTTGGGATCGTAGTTGCCCCGTACAATCTGTCCTTGTCGATCAACAACAACGCCGACCGCGTTGACGACTGTAAAGACACCGATCTTCGTTGAGCCAATCTGGCGAAAAGCTCCTCCTTGCCCGGATGGCTCCTTATGTGCAAGGCTAAAGATATTCCCACAGGTAGCTGATCGCCCAGCACCTCGCGAGCCCAGAGGAAAGAGCCCCGGACGTGCAGCAAGGATGGCAGCTTTTCCCAGTTGATGATCTGGATAGATGACATTATCTCTCAACACCGGTATCGCGCAGAGCATGGTGGCAGACCACCAGGGAGAGGCGACCCTGCATCCTTGCCACCTTGCGTTTTGCCAGCTCGCTTGTTGGTCCCCTTCGGTATTCTGAAAAGAGGAAACGCGAACAGTGGCAACAAGGCATCTCAGAAAGGAAGAGCGGGAGTGTTTCACCCAGAGCATCCCTCTCAGATTTTTTGCAACACAACTGCAAACGGTGCCTTAAATTAAAGTTGCCGTAGCCTCAGATTGTTTTTGGAATTTTTATGGAGGTCCCTGATTATGCAATTCTCACACTATTTGCGCATGGTTGAAAAATCACAGACGCTTCTGCTCAACGAACAGTCACGCAGCCTTGAGCAGAATGGCAAGAAGGTGTATAAATTCGGTTTCGGTCAGTCACCGTTTTTGCCGCCGCAGCGTGTTATTGATGCATTAAAAGCTAATGCTCACCGTAAAGATTACTCTCCTGTACAAGGTATTCCCGCGCTTAGGGAAGCTGTAGCAGAATTTCACCGCAAGCTTGATGGGATTGATGCAAAAGCAGAAAATGTTCTTATCGCACCGGGTTCCAAAATCCTGATTTATGCGGTGCTTGCTGCTTTTACCGAAGCCGATCTGCTCGTTTGCGCTCCAGCGTGGGTATCCTATGTGCCGCAAGCACATCTTCTCGGGCATGGTGTTATACAAATTCCCACCAGCTTTGAAGAACGCTGGCGGCTTACTCCACAAGCTCTGACCAAGGCGCTGGAGGGGAGGGTAGATAAGAAGAGGCCGTCGGTATTGATTCTTAATTATCCAGGCAATCCTGACGGGTTAAGCTATGCAGCGGCGGAGCTCTCTGCTCTTGCGGATGTTGCCCGTAAGTACGGCACATTGGTAATTTCCGACGAGATTTACGGATTGCTCACTCACACTGGTACGCATGTCTCTTTGGCGAAATACTATCCTGAGGGAACTATTGTCACTAGTGGTCTGTCAAAATGGTGTGGTGCTGGTGGCTGGCGTCTGGGTACTGCCATTGTTCCGGCAGCGCTTGGTGGTGAGTTTCAGGATACGTTGCTTGGGCTAGCGTCGGAGACCTATTCGTGCGCTGCCCTGCCAGTACAGCTTGCCGCTTGTGAAGCGTTCAGGGTCTCTCCAGAAACCGAGCAATATGCCAGGCAGCAAAGACGGGTTTTGTCGGCTCTCGGTAACGCCTGTGCGGACAAACTCCAGAAAAACAATATTCGTATTCACAAGCCGGAAGGTGGTTTTTATCTTTTCCTTGATTTCAGTCCCGTATCTGATGTCTTATCGGAATATGGCCTCACCAGTTCGCAAGCGGTATGCGAGGCATTACTGGCGGAAACCGGGGTGGCGTTATTGCCTGGAACGGCATTCGGTATGGGCTCAAAGCAACTATCGGCACGCCTTGCATATGTCGATTTTGATGGTGTGGTGGTTCTGGAAGCAGCAAAGAAAACTGATGTGACTGCACCGCTTGATATCAAATTTTTAACGACGCATTGCGCCCACCAGCTTGAGGGCATTGACGCATTATGTGAGTGGGTTGCCAAAAAAGCATCTTTGGCACCGGATATGAGCCATTTCGCCGCTGCATCTGCGTAATTCTTACAAAAATCGAAAAGAGGTAACGAGTATGTCCACCCTTATAGTAGAAAAACTGGCTGCCGAAATCCCCAACACTGACCTGGCCCAATTCCAGATTACACGCGGCAGGTTTAATGCAAAAAAAGTCGAAACATTGTTGCACAACACATATTCGGTGCCGGAAGTGGAAGAAATGAAAGCCGCCGGTGTCGATAAGCGCATGGTTTTTGGTATTAATCCACATTATCTGGCATTGGTGCTTGGTGGCGGGCTGAATGATGAAATTACGGGCAAAGAGATACTTCCCGATATGCCTGCGAGCCGCGCTTTACTTGCGCTAGTTATGCCGCGCCTTGGCGAAAGCTTTGACCTAAGTGGTGAAGTAGACCCATCAAATCAGAACCGTTATGCCGGAGCGCTGAAAGGAAAACTTCTGCACAAATATGACGAAATTGTGCTGGCGTACTCAGCATTGGCCTGTTCTGCCCATTGCCGGTATTGTTACCGCCTTGATCTGTTTAACGGTTCAACCGGAAAGAGCCTGGTAAAACCGGAAGAATTGCGTGCATATGTAACTGAATATAATACTGCTCTTAAAGAAATATCTCTGCGCACAGGTCAGGATTATAGCGGGCCGACTGACGTCAACAAAGAAGATTTGGAAAAATACCCGTTACTCAAGCAGCGTGCATCCTTTGAATATGGCATTGCACAGGATCAAAAATATGTATTTTTCCCTGTGACCGAAGTTCTGATGTCTGGTGGCGACCCAATGGTGCTTACCAACCACAAGCTTTATGAATATATGTCGGCTGCCGCTGCTGCTGATGTTTCAATAGTGCGTATCGGTACCAAGGAAATGGCTTTCCGCCCTGAGCGTTTCGATGACAGTTTTGCGGAAATGTTGCGCATATTCAACGAAAAATATCCAAATGTGCATGTAAATATTGTTACCCATTTCAGTCATCCAGACGAATTTCTGGAGCGCACCAGAAAAGGCCAATATATCCGCCAGAATAATGGTTATAAATGGTTGCGTGTTGTAGAAGACGCGGCAATGAGAATGACAGCCCTACCATTTGTTAGTCTGGAAAACCAGACCCCGATGATTGACCACGTTAATAATGATGCACAGGCGTTACATGTATTGCATCAAGAGCTTCGCCGTAAGAACGTCAAGCCAAAATATATTTTTCAATGCCGTGAAATTGAGGGACATAAAGCATTCGCGGTGCCAGTTGAGGAAGCCTGGCGTATTCATACTGAATCCCAGAAGGGGGTTTCTGATACCGCGCGTTCGCGTTTTGCCCTGTCTTCAGAATGGGGAAAGCTGGAGATTATCAGTGTGGTGGATGGTATACCGGATGAAATTTCGTCCGTGCTCCCGGAAAATCTCAGGTTTGCACTTAAAGACGGTTTCGTAATTTTTAAAGTGCACCGCTCACCGTATTCTGCTAAAACTCAGAGCGACATAGTGATTGCCAGAAGGAATCCCGAGGCGTTATGGATATCAGGCTATGAAGATCGCCTGATTTATGATGGTAGAAGGCAAGGGGCTGAGCGTTTCAGAACCCTGGTTACGCTTATGACTGCCATTGCGGCTACCGGTGCTGCCGGGGCGAGCTAGTGGGCCACTTGTCACGCCTCTTGCCTTTCTGAAACAAGAGTCCGGTGATAGCGAAGGACGCGACGACTGTAGGCTCTACTGCCATCTAAAGCTGTCGTCGGTCACGCGCTCGGTCACGCCGCCTTTTGCGTTTGCCTGCCCACACAAAGGGCGTGGGATCAGTGTTCCAGCCTGCTGCCGTCTCTTCCTGCCAGTTGATAATTTGTTGTGGAGTGCTGGGATGCTCTCCGTCTAAAGCTCGTCGTACGATGATACGCTGGATCGACTCGCTCATGTTAAGCCAGGAACCGCCAAGCGGCGTGTAAAGTGGCATGATCCCGTGCTCGCACAACCAGAGCCAGGACTAAGATCCGAGCGAAACTGGTAACTATTCAGAAGGGTCAGGAAAAAGCGGGAAGAACAGGATTACCAGCGAAGGTATGATCGAGAGCAGGGAACAGTCTAATGCCCTGTTTTCGCAAGGTCGAGAGGTAACTGCGAATACGGCAAAACATGGCAATTCCTTGCTCCGTTCGGAAGCAACCCGAGACTTTTTGCTGCACTTTGATCATCCTGAGATCGCGCTCCGCCTGGTTGTTGTCGAATGGCACGGCAAAATCGTGGAGGAAGCGGAGCACGGCCCACTTTCCCAGAGAAAAGCGATCCAGCAGATTACGCGCTGGGTTTTGTTTCGCGCGCCCAGGTTTTCGCTTTGACTGTTCAGATTTCTTTGGCGCTGGAGGGGGTGGATTGGCTTGATAGCCTTCGGTGAGGATTTTCTCAGAGCGACGCAAGAAACGCGCCAGCACCAGCCCATCCAACTCCTGCTGGCCCAGGGCTTTTGCCTGTTCAACGCATGCTTTCATTTCAAGCAACAGCTCTTTCATTTTGGATGCCCAAGGTTGCTTGAGTTCTTCTTCGACAAAGGTCAGCTCACGCAGGTGATGCACATTGCACCATGCATGGGTGAATGAGTAGCCTTGATAGCTTCGCAATCCATCATGAACACTGGTCCCACGAAACTGTGGAGCGATGCCGATGGCATCCATGGCCTTACATCCTCGACTGGGATGAGCCGCGTAATGGGTCAGTCGAGCCGTTGAGCAGACGTGAACCCACCATCCGGTTTTCTCGACGCGGAGTCCCGTTTCATCTTGGTGAATCACCGGTGCTTTGATCAGAGCCGCTTTCAGTTGCGTTTCCACCTCGGCCAACTGCTGGTGACACGTTTTGACGAAGGTGGCGACGCTCCCCGCCGAGAGCTGCACACCGAGCAATTCCTGCAACAGTTGGCTCGCGCGAGCATAGGGAACCGATTGGCCTTCTACCAGATAGGTCGCGAGTGTCTGGATGTGCATCCCATACTGTGCTGGGGCTTTCACACTGACCGGGAAGGATGCTCGTGTCAGATGATAACACACGGGACACTGCTTTTCTTCAACCCGATGTTCCGTGATCCAGAGCCGCTTCACTGGCAGATCCATCACTTGGCGTCGCTCAGGGAGAGAGGCTTCGTGCGTGTGCAAATCGTGTTGGCAGTGCTCGCAGCACAGGACGAGATGAGTGAGGATCTCATCAGGCGTCTCTACCTGTCGCAGATGATGTCCATGGTGGCCTCGTTGTCCACCTACCTTCTTGCCGCTTTTTTGCCGTAAGCTTTTGGGAGGGCGAACAAAACGATCGGAGGAAGGCGGCAAACTGCTCCAACCAGCCGAGTTTCTCACGCTGCGGGCAATCCGTTAAGATGCTTTGCAGATTGCTGCGTATGGCCATAACAATCAGGTGATGGATACGATTGATCATCTCGTTCGAGCAACTGAACTCACCAATGACCTGCACATCAGCGGAAATCATTGCGCCGGTCACCGCTTCCAGGACAGGCAGTTCCTGCGAAGATGGTTCTGAGAGTTCGGTTGGCACTGCGCCTTCTATCAGCGCATAACGGAAGCCATAATAGGTAAAGCGTGGATGCCATTCTTCCAGGGTACCATCCCCCTTGAGCGTATACTGATAATAAACTGGAGCGCCGATCTCCGACTGATCCACCATCCCATGCTTTAAGAGTTCCGACGGGGTAATCTTCACGCGCGCTCCAGCGGTGCCACGGACAGCCAGACGAACCCAACCCGCAAAGTTTTGGCCAAAATCCACCAGATAACGCCCGGCCTCCAGGTGCGTCCAGCTCACGGGGTGAAAGGTTTGGATCACTCTGGGCGAGGGATGCTGCTGCGCTTGTAAAACACCTCCTGGTCCCTGAGTAATCTCTGCCTGCTGCCAGCGCGAGTTTTCCTGAAAACCAGGGGCATCCCAACCAGGCTGCTCCCGCCGCGCATCATAGTCCTCACCTCCATAAATGGAGGAGAAGGTCAAGGCGCTCAGACTGGCCTTCCACTGTCCATCTGTACCAAGACGCAACGTGGTACCATCGTCCAAAAGCAGATCCAGTTGCGCGATCAAGTTGAGATCGCCAAAGGAACCGGTAAACTTGGCATAGCGCTCACTCTCACGAACGCGATACATCCCATTGCCAAGCAGCACGCCGACGACATTTTCCCCGGAGTGCAACAAGGCGCTGATATCATAGATGGTATAAAGGCAGACCTTCCGATAGTTGGTCCAGCCCGGCTCCAACACCTGTTCACTTACTCGTTTGCCATTCACGGATAATTCATACTGTCCCAGCCCACAGATCGCAAGTCTGGCTCGTATCACTGGCTGCGCAAGCGCAAACGACCGGCGAAATTGGGGGCAAATCTCTTCGTGCATCAGTTCGCGTGGTGCTGTGATCCACCGGGCCGTCCAGTCTTCAGCTTCCAACAGGCCCATTTCCCACCAAGTAGCGTGGCTCCATACCGGAGACTCATCCTCTCCATACCAGACGGACACGCGCCAGTAATACCGGGTGCCAGAGCGTAACGGCAGACCCGCGTAGACAATCTGTGCTGCTTGATTGGAGAACACTTTGCCGCTGTCCCATTGCTTTCCCTGTCCAGATACAACCTGTTCTTCGTCCTCCGAAACCACTATCTGATAGGCCGTTTGCGTCTGCATGCGCTCATCCGCAAGCGCGTCCCAACTCAAGCGAGGGCATCGGGCGTTGATACCTAGAGGCTGTTCCCGATACTCAACACACAAATGATGCAGCAAAACACTCATACAAAGCCATCACTTTCCGTTTGCTCCCTCCCATCAATTCAGGGAGAAAGAGCATGTTCAATTCGCCGTCAAACTTGCATACACCACCGTATTCACCTGTACTTTTGCTTGCGCCTCCTTTTGGGCAACCAGAGCAGTATAGCGCTTCTCATTCAGAAGCTGAACAAGAGTATTTTGCACCGAGCGAAAGGTTTGATACCGATGGTCACTGGTACAATCGCTCGCCTGAAGATGGCTGTTGGGTGTCTCCGTACACAAAAATTGCTGATCCCTGACTGACAAATAGAGCTGAGAGAGATCTTGCTGTGAAGGCTGCGGCCACTTGATCAGTTGCTTGAGTTGCCCCACAAGATCGTTGAAAAGGTCATTAAAATAGGTCGGCGCATCATACTGTGTGGGGCCATATATCACCTCATGTTGGGCCTCAGCCGCTACTCGCTTTGCATTCTCTGCCTGGAGATTCTGTAAAAACATACTGTAGCTGATATCTTGCACCAACCCATACTTTCTTGCAAGCTCCTGCTGTACCGTAATAGCAATAATCTGCTGTTGAGTCTGAGCCTTCAGATAAGCGAGAGGCGTGCCATCGCTGCCCAAAGGGGTGGTCCAGAACTGAGCTGAAGCGGTAACTCCGTACTTTTGGGTAAAAAAGGCGATAGTATTTGCCCGATTCATGCCCATTTCCATGACAAACTCGCGCTCATCAATCTGGTCTCCATTGATAGTCATCACGGTTGCAGATGGCACGCTTTGAGTGGACCCGCTGGCAGATGAGCCACTCACAGGAAGATTGAGGCTGGTCGCAGTTGAAACTGGAGTATTCATCACCAGCAGATACCCTAGCACAACCACAATCAGGCTGGCAACGGTGAAAGTGAAGATCCTTGCGACGATCTGGCGTCGGCGATTGCGCCTCAGGGCGCGATGCTTCTCCTGGCTGTGCCGTTTTTTGGACAAAGGTCTGTCAGACCTGGAGACGTTCTCCGTTGCCTGCGCGATCCGTCTGCTCTGCGCAGAGCGCTTTGTTGAATGTGTGGTTGGTGTAGCCATGGAATAACTCCTTGCGGCACAGATGAACCCGTGTGATGGGGTTCATCTGTGTATCTTCATTGATCAGCGCTTCAGGTTATTTGTAGTAACAACTCTTGACAACACCCACGTCTGGATCGCCGAAAATGGTGTTATTGCAGACGGACCCATTGGTGACCGTCGCAGTGTTGTAGTGCCCATTGGCGCCAAAGGCAATCGTCTTTGTCCCATCGAAGTCACAGAACTTCCCCTCCGAGGCGCACAACGTCCAGCTTCCCGAGGAGGGAGGAATCACTGAGGTCGAGAGATAACACGCCTTGACGATGCCATAGGCAGGATCACCAAAGGTACTCGTGGCACAGGTGAAGCCAGAAGTTGCGGTAGTGTAAAAGTAGAGCCCGTTTGCGCCAAAGGCAACGCCCTCGGTTCCTGTCACCGAACACGTTCCACCTTCCGTCGCGCACTGCGTCCAGCTTCCCTGCGGCATGTTTACATCGATGTAGCAGGCTTTCACCACACCTTTGTTTGGATCACCGAAGACGGTGTCATTACAGGCCGTACCACCTATCAGGGTGAGATAGTTAAACTTTCCTCCAGCTCCAAAGGCGACCTGCTCAGTGCCAGAAAACGCGCAGGTACCACCCTCTGGCGCGCATTCCACCCAATCGTTGGAAGGGCCTCCATTGGCAATCGCGCTCCCGTTATACGCGCCTATATTCGGGGCTGAACTCGAGGAGACATTATTGCCGTAGAAATCCTGGCCCCCATTATTCGAGATCAGTGTGCCGGTCCCTAATGCTGGAGAGCTCGGTTGCAGCGTATAGGCATAAACGGGAATCCCGATGATGTGATAGGTCGGGCCGTTCAACAACGGATTCGCCACGCTACTATGTGCATCCTGACCACTCCCGCTCTGATAGCTGGCAAAGCTGGTGTAATTGACCGTGGTATTGCTGGAAGCGTTGTAGCCGAAAGTGGGTGTTCCAGCAGTATCCCAGTACAGATTGTAATCAAGGCTCATCCCATTGTTATCCGTGCCAACCATAAACGGGTTCACTGCGTAAATGATATTATTCTTGAAGAAATCAGGGTTGGAACCGGTGAACATGGAAGCATTGCCAGTGGTTTGCAAACTGAGTGATGGCAATTTTGACGTGTTCTGGTCCCCATAGATGGTGTTGTTGTAAATGGCTATGCCATTAAACTGATTACCGATGACGCCTGAACCGCTGGTGCCAAATGTTGACAAGAAGATGTCGCCTGAGTCTGTGTAAGCGGAGGTGACACCGGTATCGTTGCGCGCACAGACATTATCGCGGATCGTATTATTGGTCGGATCGATGTAGCCTGTCTCAGCGATGGCAAAGGCGGAAACACAGTACCCCTGATTATCGTGGCTGTAGTTATACTCAACGGTACTGTTGGTCGTGTTGCCGTCCATATCGAAGCCACCGCCGTCACCAAGATGATTGTCATACGACTCGTTATTTCTCCAGACGCAATTGTCACAAAACTGCGACCAGCTCCCCTCACCATGAACACCGTAGAAGCCATTATCGTAGAAGGTGTTGTTTTCAACCAACACATTCTGAGCATTGTACATAGCCGCGCCTGCCGCTCCATGCGCGTAGGAGGTCAAGTTCTCGATGGTGACGTTCGTGACCGAATACTGATAATTGGCGACTGCACCACAGGTGCTATCTACTTCTGCATCATGCTCGTGCCCGATTTGAATCCCCTGCGCAAAAGTATGGTAAGCGACGACATTGTTCAGCACAATATTATTCAGCACCGTCGTGGTATTACAGGGATCAAAAATAACGCCGCCAGCGCCGGTATACCAGGTGCCCGTAGTTGGAAAATGCGCGGTGTCATGGACCACCAGATTCGTGAGGGTAAACCCACTAAACGTGGTATTGGCCGTATTTCCGGTAATGTAGATCACGCGATAATTGCCGCCGCGTACTTCCAGATTTTCAATAGTCCAGTACTGCTGGTTTGAGAACTCGATCGCGGCATCGTTGGTTCCACCATCGATAATCGGAGCAGCAGTTGAGCTTCCAGCGTAGGAGCTGATCGTGATGGGCGAACTGCTCGTGCCTGATCCCTGCGGGTCCAGCATGCCTGAGCAACTGGTTCCTTGTTTGAAGAGGATGGTGTCGCCAGGGTTAAATGTCCCATAGCTGTCCACAGCCGAAAGACTATTCCAGGGGCTAGCCTGTGTTCCACTCCCATTGCTTGACTGCGAACAGTCAACGTAATAGGTGGTCGAGGCCGCGTGGGCTGTACCTGTCTGCCAGAAGGCCCCAACAAGCATGCTACACAATAGCACCGTTGCGCATAACCCCCAGCGCGGGGACTTTTTGTTGACCATGAATTTCATCTGCGAAAATCCTTTCTCATTCGTTTGATCTTACTTTGATCGGTTCTTTCTCACTCTGACCAGGAAGAGGAAGCCGACTTCCTGTTTCAGTTCTTCTCCGGCAGATTGAGGAACTTGCCGGAATGCAAGTGCAATGTATCAGTTCCTGGGCCTCACCCCCTTTCTGGCTCAACGTCTGGAAAGTATCAGATAGTATCTATTGTCGATTAAGTATCTCTTTGCTCTCCTTACCCCTTCATACCACTGGTGACAATACCTCGCACAAAATAGCGTTGCGCGAACAGAAAAACGATGATCTCTGGAACAATATAGAAGAGGGTTCCAGCAGCCTGGATATTCGGCAAGCCGATGCCGTGCGCGTTGACATAGCTATTGGAAAGCGCGACCGCCAGAGTAGTATTGTCCTGATTTAACAGCAGAGAGGGCGTGATATAGTCTCCCCAGACTCCTGTGAAGGAGATCAAAAAGGCAGTGACCAGCACGGGCAAGGAGAGCGGCAAAAAAAGACTCCAGAAGATCCGCCCATAGCCGCAGCCATCTAGAATGGCCGCCTCCTCTAATTCCAGAGGCAAGGCACTAAAAAATTGGCGAAACAGAAAGGCGAGAAAGGGTGTCGAGGCCAGCCCCCAGAGCACCCAGGGCCAGAAGGTATCAATCATCCCCAGGTGGGAAAAGATGATATAGGTGGGAATCAGCGTGACAATATTGGGCAGCATCATAGTAGAGAGCATCAGGAAAAACAGGCCCTTTTTGCCTGGGCCTTTCAGACGAGCAAAGCCAAAGCCTACCAGCGCGCTAGAGAGAGTAACCAATGTTGCATAGATCGTCGAAATGGTCAGAGAATTGCCGGCGTAGGCGAAAAAATTGATGCTGCCTAGCGCCTGGCTAAAGTTGCTCCAGGCGGGTTGCGCTGGCAAGATCTGGACTGGGAACACATTCATTTCTACATCGGTCTTCAAGGCAATGGTCACCAGCCATAAAAAGGGACCAGCAAAAAGGACGGACAATCCCAGCAGCGCGGTATAAATCCCTGCCTTGTTTGGGGTGTGTTTCTTCCGCCGGAAAAAGCTCCTGGAAGCTTTCGCAGATATGGAGTTTGTGGAAAGTTGCATCTCTTTTCCTGGCTTTCTACTCGTCGCTGTCAACGGTGTAATAGACCCAGAACGTGCTGGAACGGAATACCAGTAAGGTGATCACCAGAATGATCACAAAAAAGACCCAGAGCATGGCTGAACCATAGCCGAAACGCAGGTTGCTGAAAAATTGCTGATACACATTGACCATGTAGAGCAAGTTACTGCGCGGCACATTCGCAATTCCGGTGGAGACGCTTTGATTATTTTCAGCGAGCAGCAAGGGCTGGACCAGGGTCTGGAGTGAAGCAATCACGCCAGTGATGACCTGAAAGAAAATGACTGGCGAAAGCAGTGGCAAAATGATCTGACGAAGCACCTGCCATTTATTCGCCCCATCAACCGTGGCGGCCTCTGATAGCTCAGCGGGAATGCTTTGGAGGCCCGCCAGCAGAATCACCATACCTCCTCCCAGACCCCAGAGCGTCATAATGATCAAGGAGTAAAACGCAGTCGGGTCTACCAGCCAGGTCAGAATAGGAATGTGGAGCCGTTCCAGGATGGCATTCAAAGCGCCAGCATCGCGATCAAAGATAAAGCGCCACATAATGGCACTGGCAACAACTGGTACAATGGAAGGCACATAGAAGAGAGTCCGGAACAGACCAACCGCTCTGACCTGCCGATTCAACAGGATGGCCAGCGCCAGTCCTCCCGCTACACTGAGAGGAACTGCCAGAACCGTAAAGAGCAAAGTGCGACTCAGGCTATACCAGAAATCAGGATCATGAAGGAGTTCGGCGTAATTGGCCAGTCCAATCCAGTGCCAGTGTCCGGAAATCCCATCAAAATCGGTAAAACTCAGGACCAGAGCATACACCAGCGGCAGTAGCGTCAAGGTCAGAAAGCCGATGATCCAGGGAGCAATAAACAGGTAAAACGTCCTGGGAGAGTAACGTGACCAGGGCTTGCGGCGGTGCCTGTTGCGCGCAACTGCACGTGTCACGGGAACCTCCTGGTGGGTGAATAAAGCCATGATCTATCCTTTCTTTTCTCCTGCGCGGTTTCCCCCGAGGAAGAGAGAAACCGCACCATGACAGGAGCAAAGCGAGCGAGCTGGTAGCTTCCGCACTCCGAAGAAGAAGAAACTCTGTGGAGCTGACCACACTAGCTGAGCTGTTGTATACCTTGCTGAATGGCTGTATTCGCATCCTGCGTAATTTGCTGGCACGCAGACGTTAACGTGATTTGTTTCTGTGCTGCTTGCTGAATATACTTTTGTAGGATAGTATTGTATGTTCCGGTTGTGATGTACGGAGAGTCAGGAAATGTTCCCACATGCTGTATTTCGCTCTGAAGCGACTGATACGCTTCCTGCTGATATGGAAGCGTTTGGGGCACTTCCGGCAAGAGCGATTTGAGCGAGGGGATACCCCAACCACTCTTCGCTCGGTCGTGTGCGGGCTGGCCCGCCATGAAGTACTCCATCAGCGCCCAGGCCTCGTCAGGGTGTTTGCTGGTTTTAGGAATCCAGGCGCCCACCCCTGCGGAACTTGGACTGAAGCGCGTGGGTCCCATCAGCGGAGCCGGGGCCAGGCGCAAGTTGGCCTTATTGTCTGCCGAACCGCCGGCAATACTGCCACCCACCCAAAAGCCGCCCATCATGATCGCCATGCGGTTGGCCAGTAGATCGGGTCCATCCCAGCCATCGGGAGCAGGATCAAGGGACGATGGGCCGATTTTGGCCTGTTCATAGTTGATGAACCACTCGATCGCTTTTTGCGCTGCGGGTGTGGTAAAGTCCGCTTGCGTCTCGGCTGCGTTGTAGATCTCTCCTCCCTGTTGCTTAATCATCATCGAGACAATCACCATGAGACCCCAGGCCCACTGTGTCCCATAGCCATAGACCAGCGTCTTGCCTCCTTGCCGTGTAGTGAGTTTGGTCGCCATCGTGAAAAGCTGATCATAAGTGATCGGCTCAGTGGGGCTGAGCGGCGAGATGCCAGCCTTTTCGAGAAGAGCCTGATTGTACCACAAGGTCTGATCCTGGCTCCAGTCTTTGGTGATCCCATAATACGATCCCTGACCCACTTTCTTGCCATCCCAGCGCCAGGAGTTGTTGATGCCCAGGAAATCACTTGTTTTGAGCACACTGCTTTTTGCCAGGTAGGGGTCCAGATTGAGCGCCAGCCCACGCGCCGAATTACTTACGCTGCCAACCGCAGAGCCACGAATAAAATCAGGCGGTGTCCCTGCGGCAAACATGGCATTCAGGCGGGTTTGATCAAATTCAATAAAACTAATTTTGATACTTGGATGCAACTGCTCAAACTGCTTGACATAGGCAGGAGTGAACTCACTCGCAGCATACATCACGGTCAGGGTGGTAGTTCCAGGGGCAGAGGAGCTTGTGCTGGTATTGCAGGCATCCAATAGCGCGCCTGTGCCAGCCAGCGCTCCTATGCTGACGGCTGAAGAGGTCAGAAAACGACGACGACTCACCTTTGAGGCTGCGAAAGAATCAAACATGGTTTCTCTCCTTGCATCAGTGCATTGCTTGCCCGATGCGCGACACAAAATAAAGCTCTACAATGAACACGAAACACCAGCTTGCTCGTCGAGCAGAGCAAGCGAACTCGAATACTGCGGAAGCAGAGTCAGCGACCTGACTTCCACCCCGGCAATATCATCAACACTGGGACGGAAGGCCATCCCAGTGGGAAAATAGCGCAGGACTGCGGCATCGGATGTGAGGGGACTGAGATGGATAAGCAGTTCACGCTCCTTCTGGGAGAGAAAGCGTTTCAGGCCGATCTCCCAGGGCAACCCATTGGCAAAATGATCGCTAATCAGCTTGCCGTTCAGATACGCGTGCCCCATATCTCCGACATAATCGAGACAGAGAAACACATCCTCAACACCTGTCAATGTTTCCTCAGACAGAGTGATACTCAGTGTATGCGCGCTCAAACGCTGAATGCGCGGCGTGCTCTGGTAAGGCTGGAGGGTCAAACTGCACCGTGTAAACAGCCCCTCGTCTCTTTGGGTCAGGTGTCCCGCCGTTGCGGTAATGCTCTGGGGAACAGGCGGATAGATCGCCAGGCTGACCGACTCCTGCCCACGCCAGGAAAGATTGAGACCATCATCCTGGCTCATGGCCAGCGCCTCCGAGATCACCAGGCGCTCCTGGCCCCAGAGGTCCCCTTTCCAACTGGCCCAAGCCAGTTCCTGAGTGAGCACCAGCAGCCTGATCTGTGTCCCATCCAGAGCAGTGACAGCAATGCAACAGTGCAAATCTGGTTCCGCGAGGACATAGCCGAGTTCCAATGCTTTGCGCACCTCGCCCCCGGTTATCTCCAGCGCGGAGTAGGTTGCCTGGTCAAAAGCAAATTCGGCCCGCATTCCATCGGGAACAAAGAACACATAGGTCACGTGCTCCGGTGCCTTGAGCATGGTCAGTACCTGGGCCGTGGCATACTTGAGCAGCACGCCCGAGCTCAACTCCAGATTAAATGGCAAAATCACGCTACTCTGCGCTGGCACGGTCAGCGTCTGGCATTGTGGAAACACGAGCGACTCGTCGGGCAATTCCAGGCGGAAAGAGATGTTCTCATGAGCAGGCATCTCGACGTGATCCTGGTAGTTATTCACAAAGAGAAAACCTGCGCCATCTTTGCTGCGCGCCGCGTAACGCAGGGTTTCCGTGTTTTCAGATGTGAGTTGCTTCACGGCCTCTGGCAGCACCACTGGCATGGGTCCCAGCTGTGCATCAAAGGCTTGCAGGAACAAATGGAGCGCACGCAAACGGTAATAAGATGGATGAGCCTGTCCATATTCGCGCAGGGGAGCCTGGAAATCGTAGGAAATACGCGGCACAGTAAACTCATTGAGATAGGCATGCTTGCCGATAGGATTTGAGCCTCCGTGATACATGTAATACCCAAGCATATTGGCCCCGCTGCCCAAAGCGACGAGCGCCATAGCCTGGACGCTCTCTGCTGGCACAATGGGACGGTGATGATAGGTGATTTGAATCCCTCCGCCGAGTTCGCAGCAGGCATAGGGATAGTGCAGCGGATCATAGGTCACGTCCCCATTATGGAGAGGCTGCGCGTGCCGATCGCGGAAAAGAAATTCCTGGGTGGGTCCTTGCACATACGCCGGGTCGGGACTCCAGGGTGTAAAGGCATAGCCACCTTGCATGGGCAGAAACTCACGAGCAGGCACGGGTGAGTCCAGCCACGCAGTACAACTGTAGATCGGCACTTCAAGACCCAGGTCGCGCACCAGTGCTTTCAGGAGAAGCAGGTGCGACTCACCCTCCGTGCCTGCCGGCACCCACTCCATCCCGGTTCTGAACGTCACCTCCCAGGGCGCGCCTGCGTGCATATATTCATTTTCAAGTTGGATGCCAATCACTGGCCCGCCATCCTTGAACAGCAGTCCCTCCACCTGCTGCGCGATCTCCGCGAAATAGCGCCTGACATAGCGCAGATAGCGTTCATCGTTGGAACGGACCGCAAACGGCTGCCCGTAGAGCCAGTCCGGCAACCCCCCATTGCGACACTCCCCATGTGCAAAGGGACCAATACGCAAAAGGACCTGGAGTCCCACCTTCTGGCATAACGCGACAAATTTGCGCGCGTTATTATCGCCCAACCAGGTAAACACGCCCTCTTCTTCTTCTGTATGAATCCAGAAGATGTACGACGCGACGATCTGCACCCCTCCAGCTAGCATCTTGCGGAGCTCGTGCTCCCATTCCTGGTGCGGAAAACGGGAAAAGTGAAACTCGCCGATCACAGGAATGTGCGGCTGACCATTGTAGGTCAGGTAATAACTGGTACACGCGATACTGTTCCCTTGTGGATCGGTCCCGCCTAGCTTCAAGTGTCCAGAGAGAAGTTGAGGAGCTTCTCGCTTGAGATTTAGAACGTATTCACGATTGGGTTCATGGTGTTGCTGCATTGACAAAGAGTTCTCTCCTCTAGCGTCAAAAGAAAGGTCATCAAAAGCCCTTGAGGGCACAGAGTACTATGACAGGACATCGGTATTACCGTATATGCCTTGACTGTATAACGATGAGCCATATGAACCCTTCCCAAGCATGTGCGCGGGAAAGAGTTGTTTTGCATCTTCAGAAGATCAGGTTGGTCTTGGTCTGGTCGTTGATTGGCCCGCCACCAGACGAGGTTCGATCAGGCGAGTCATTGGGGCGTTCTGCTCCCCAGTACCATTGATCTGGTCGAACAAAAGGGTGAGAGCCTGCCTGGCGAGTTGGTCTTTAGGAATAGCGATGCTTGTCAGAGTAGGACGGATATAGCTGGAAACCTGAATATTATCCAGCCCAATCAGCGAAACATCCTGGGGGACACGCAGACCTTCATCAAGCAGCGCATCTAAAGCCCCGATCGCCATCAAGTCGGTGCTCGCGAAAATTGCGGTGGGACGTGTGGCATAAGCGAGCAAGCGTTTCGCGGCATGATAGCCGCTTTCCTGTGAGGAGTCGCCCTGCTCAAGCATTTCATCAGGCAGTGTCAACCCGGCGGATTGCAAAACAGAGCAGAACCCTTGCAAACGTAAGATCTGTCCCGGCTGATCAACAATCACGGCAATCTGTCGATGCCCGAGATCGAGCAAATGTTGGGCAGCGAGGGCACCGGCGCGGAAAAAATCTCCCCGCACGAGAGGAATCTCAGCAGACACCTCTTGCAGTTGCCAGTCGCAGAGCACCAGGGGCAGACCTTGCTGAAAATAGTACTCGACCGTGGCCAGATCCAATGTGCGTTCCATAACCAGACAGCCATCGACCCATTGGCTGATCAGACGCTCTAACTGTTGGCGTCCGAGTTCAGGATTCTCACCAGTGGTACACAACACGGTCTGATAGCCCGCTTCACGAGCAAAATTCGCCACGGCATCCGCGACTTCTGGATAAAAGGGGTTGTCCAGGGAATGCACCACGAGGCCAAGCATTGAGGTTTTGCCTTTGGCCAGACTGCGGGCCAGTGTATTCGGACGATAGCCAATTTCCTCAGCATAACGTTGAATGCGCTGACGCATAGCAGCACTGACGTTGGTTTTGCCTGAAAGAGCATTCGTTACCGTCGTTTTAGAAACACCAACGGCTTTTGCTATATCATCCATTGTCGCCACTGTGCGCTGTCCTTCCTTGGTAACTGCTACGTTAACCGGGTAACTTGTGAAAAGTATACCTGGTTAACCGGGTAATGTCAAGAGTTTTTCTCTTTCCATTGACCATTCTGCCTACTTGGTTTTCCTATGGGCATGGATGAGGTAAGACTAGGAAGACTGTAAAAATCTATCACTAGGTACATAGGTTCTAATTTTGCTCAAAATGGGACCGAAAAGTGTCATCTTCTAAATTCTCTGTCGTACTTCCTTCGGGAATAAATGACGCACCTCATAAGCTCTTTTCCGCTATAGACCAGCTTGATACTTTTAACTACTTGAACAAACTCACTACGCTAACAATATCGCCGCTTCTTGCATGAATAAATCTAAACGCATTTATAATCCACTCATGCATGCTTATATCGCTCCCTCGTTCATAATCTATGAGTTCTTTTTGAAAAGATAAGGCCAAAAGGTTCAAGAAGTTTTTCTGAGATTCTACCGAAGCTTGGTAAGCTTTATCTACAAGTGCGAATAGTTGATGCATCTGTTGTCTTACTGCGTTTTCGTCTAAAGGTGATGAAATATGGACATATACGGGGTTTTGATCCTGTAGAAAATTCTCAAAGAATATTATTCCGGGGAAATTTAAAGTGGCAGGTTCTTTTGCAACAGGATGAGACCCTGTTGTCCCTGCTTGCTCAGTTACTGCTTTCTCATGTCCAAGACGCGGGAGCCCTTCCTCGGTTGGGTTGGGAACACCCAGCCGTCAAGCGCATAAAGGAGTATCTACAAGCGCACTACGCCGAGGAGGTGGCGCTGCAAGAACTGGCCGGGATGGTGAACCTGAGTCCCTTTTATCTCTCTCGTGTCTTCCGCCAGGCCATTGGCCTGCCTCCCCATGCCTATCAGACGAAGTTGCGCCTGGAGCATGCCAGAACGTTGCTGGTGCAAGGATACGACGTGGGCTCTGTGGCCCATGCAACCGGCTTTTTTGATCAAATGCATTTTACCAAGCAGTTTAAGCGGCACTACCTGATGACCTCAGGAAGCTACCGCCGAACCGCAAGATTGTACTAGTTTGGTTTCCTTTGAGTATGCTATCCTGGCTCTGAGTTAAAAGAAGATCTTCATAGCCGCAAAGGAGAGAACTACGACACCGGATGTCAAGCAGAGACCGCTTCAGCTCAGGGCAATCGCATCTAAATAACCCCATCAACAGAGAAGAAAGGACGAGGAGGTGATAAAATAGGTCGAAAAAGCTGGAGACAAGGTGATGGAAGAGAACGACCTGCGAGATCTGGAAAGCGTTTTTGCGCAAGTGGAAGACCCTCGAATGGAGCGAACCAAGCTCCATCGATTACGGGATATCATCATTCTGGCGATCTGTGGGGTCCTTTGCGGAGCAGAAGGATGGGTAGAGATCGAAGAATTTGGGAAAGCAAAAGAAGCCTTTTTTACGGATTTGCTCAACCTGCCCAATGGGATTCCTTCCCACGATACGTTTGGGCGGGTGTTTGCCCTGATCGATCCGAAGCAGTTTGAAGCGAGTTTTGTGCAGTGGGTGCAAGGGATCAGCCAAACGGTCAAGGGAGTGGTCGCCATCGATGGGAAGACCCTTCGCCGCTCTCATGACCACGAGGCAGGCAAGAAAGCACTGCATGTCGTGAGTGCATGGGCCGTGGAAAATCGTTTGGTGTTAGCTCAGCTTGCCACTGAGGAGAAGTCCAATGAAATCACAGCAATTCCCATCCTTTTACGACAATTGGCGTTGGCTGGTTGTATTGTGACGATAGATGCCATGGGAACGCAAACGAAGATTGCCGCTCAGATTGTCGAGCAAGAGGGCGATTATGCGCTGGCTCTCAAAGACAATCAGGGGAACCTGTATGAAGAGGTCAAAGCGACGTTTGCAATGGCTGAGAAGGATGGCTTTCAGGCTCTGCAATGGGAGTCGGATCGTCGTGTGGAGAAAGGCCACGGGCGGCTGGAGATCAGAGAATACTGGACCATCCGGGACGCCGAAATCCTCTCACATCTCGACCCAGAGCAGAAGTGGGAGGGGTTGCGAGGGATTGGGATGGTCCGAGCACAACGACGCATTGGCTCTGAACGGAGCAGCGAAACCCGCTATTTTCTCCTCAGTTTCGCGGCGGTGAACACCTTTGCGTACGCCGTTCGAGGTCACTGGGGAATTGAAAACAGCCTGCATTGGGTGTTGGATGTGGCTTTTCGGGAAGATGACTCCCGTGTCCGTCTGGGCCATGCCAGCGAGAATCTGGCGGTGTTACGCCACATCACCTTAAATCTCTTGCGTCAGGAGAAATCGTCTCGTGTGGGCATCCATGCCAAGCGACTCAAAGCTGGCTGGGACAATCCCTATCTCCTGCGTGTTCTGGATGGGGTTAATTAGATGCGATTGCCCTGCGCTTCAGCTGGATCAATCACCTTTCTTCTCGGTCGAGCTTCATGCAGATCGGGTGCCTTCTCGGCAGAGTGAGCTGATGGAAGTCAATTAAACAGTACCATCGGCGGCGATTAAACGTGCCGATTTTGGAGCTGTCGAGAGAGGATTTTCAGAGCAGCTCTCAACGACAAGAACGGCAGTCGGCATACCCTCACTGGCCGATGGGTGCGGTTCTTGAAGAGAGGCTGTTGCCTCATCGAGAGGAAGCTGCCATCCAAGCAGCTTCTTCGGACGAGAGGAGGGCAGATGGTGCGAGGCAGCAGCCTCAGCTCGATAACTCTCGACGCTCATCATATCCAAAATAACGGAATGATGAACTAAACGGTCAATAGCAGCCATAGTGGTCATGGGATCTTTGAAAATGAGCTCCCACTCACTAAACACCAAATTCGTCGTAATCATCACCGATTTCCGTTCATAGCGCTCAGCCAAGAAGGTAAACAACACCTCCATTTCGTCACGATCATGGTGGGCTAGGCCGCCAGCGAGTTACCTGGTGAGGCACTTTTCTGTCGGCCCGCCTCCGAACCGTGCTTGCACCGTTAAGCGCACACGGCTCTCTAGTATTGTCTCCGTTTCTGAATCTCTTCGAGGCTGATCAGAGGCCATGTAATAGGCAATCCATGATCGGTTGCCTCATGGCATCTTTTACAGAGAACAAGTGTCTTTCGCTTGAGGGCAATCATCCTCTTGACCCACTCAGGTTTTGGCCTTCCTGGGTATTCATGGAGCTTTTTCATGGCTCGCACATGGTGTACTTCTACATTTCCGTCCATCCCGCAGAGTTCACAGAAATCTGCGAGAAGACGTTGTACGAGTTCTGTTCGATTGCCATACAGCTTTGGCGGCTCGTCTACCAGGGTTGCCTTGATATCCCATTGGAGGGGTATACCACCCCATGTCGCTATCAAGGGAAGTTTATCTTTTCGCAGGATACGAGCTTGGAGTCCTTTGTACTCTTTGCCTTTTACCGCGAGTTTCGCCCCGTATTTCTCATAGACCTTTTTCACTGACAACTGGTGTTTTGCTGCGAGTGTTTTGGTTAATGAGACTTCCATGACCCACTTCAGCTTCCTGAGCGTGTGCAGGTTGTAGGCAAGGCGATAATAGTTGGCGATGCCTCGATATTCAAGTTGATAGGTTGTGACTATGGCATAGTCGCTGTCGTTTATCAGCTCGGCTCGATGGATCGCCTTTTTCCCTTTCAAGTACCGTTGACACTTTGCTTCAATAATGTCTTTGGGTACTCGTAACCCTATCCTGCTGTTCACGCTTCTGCACATCGTTTCTGTACCATAATTGTTGGTATTCTTCTTTGTACGTTTGGCATTGTCTTGCAGTGTCGTTACTTCGTACCCAAGAAATCTTGCAGCTCCACTTCTCGCATGAGTGATCAGCGTCTTTTCCTCTGAGAGTTCCAGTTTGAGTTCCTCTCGCAGGAACGCTCCGAGTTGCTGTTTGATTTCTTCCGCTTCTGATCTTGGCCCGACGAATCCGAGCAGGATATCATCAGCATATCTGACATAGTTGAGGCGTCGATAATCGGGGTCGTTTGTCTTCACTGAGGGAAGTGCTTGAGCTTGATTTCTCAATGCTTCCGCTTTCTCAGTGTTCCCCTTTTTCCTGTGATACCAGGAGAGCGTGATAAGACGGTGGTACTCAGGATTCGCGCTTCTCTTGTTCCCTCTGGTATATTTTGGGATAAGAACTGTTTCTACAAATGTATCCAGTTTGTTCAGCAGGATATTTGACAGCACGGGGCTAACGATCCCGCCTTGCGGAACTCCGCTGAGCGTTCGGTTAAATGTCCAATCTTCCATGTACCCTGCTTCCAGGAGCTTTCTCAGGAGCTTGATGAATCTTCCATCATGAATTTTTTCTTCAAGTGTTTTGAGGAGGAGTTCATGATCGAAGTTGTCATAACATCCCTTGATATCTCCCTCAAGAAACCATGTTGTACCTACCCACTTGTGGTAGATTTCCCTGAGCGCGGTATGACATCCCCGTTCTGGGCGAAATCCATGCGAGTGCTCTGAAAACTGGGGTTCGTAGTACGCACTCAAGAGGGTGCGTATGACTTCCTGTACCAGCTTATCTGACCACACGGGCATATTCACAGTCCACTACCCCCTTTACCAAGGGATCTGAGGAATGGGTGAGAGTGACCCATCCCCATCATCCGCTGCATGGCCAGCGCGTCCAACTCATCCGGGTGCGCCGAGGGCCAGATCCTGACCTCATCATTCGCATGCCTGACGGCTACCACGGGGCTATCGCCGCCAGCTTGACCGACTACGCCGGAGCACCAGATCCTGGTCTCTGCGTGACCGAACCGCCATTGCTCTCGATTGAAGGATTGTGGCAGATCGCGCAATGGGCCAGGCAACAGTGCGAGGACCAAGAACCGAGAGGAGAGCATGAGGTATGATAGAGTTCTCAGCAGGTCTGGTTTGGGCACATCAAGGAGGTTGCTGCATGGTCCCACTCTCCTCTTGCGATCAGGAGCAGGGCACGTTGACCCACATTTGGGTCCACCTCTCTTCTGATCTACAAATCCGCGTCGTTGGCCTCTTAGCGCAACTCGCATTGAATATGGTCGTAGCGCATCCCCAGAACCAATCTGAACGAGAGGAGGCTTGCCATGCCGATCCAGCAACATACCCTCAAAATCCGTCCTGATCATCTCAGCAGACAAGCCGTGATCTATGTGCGTCAATCGACGCTGCTGCAAGTGCGTGAGAATATCGGCAGCACCACTCGACAGTATGATCTGACCAAGCGAGCGCACGAATTGGGGTGGGAACAGGCAGGGATTGAAGTCATTGACCAGGATCAAGGCCAGTCCGGCTCCTCGACCATCGGACGCGACGGTTTTCAAACGCTGGTTGCCGAAGTGGGGCTGGGCCATGTGGGAGCCGTCCTGAGTCTGGAAGTCTCTCGTCTGGCTCGCTCGTGCAGTGATTGGTATCGCCTGCTGGAAATCTGTGCCCTCACGGAGACGCTGGTTATTGACGAGGAGGGCGTCTACGACCCAGGATCGTACAATGACCGTCTGCTGTTGGGCTTCAAGGGGACCATGAGCGAAGCGGAACTTCATTGGCTCCATCAGCGCCTGCAGGGCGGCAAACTGACGAAAGCCGAACAAGGGAAACTGCGCTTCCGCCTGCCGAGCGGGTTGGTCTATGATCCTGTCGGCAAGATTGTGCTGGATCCTGATGAAGCCGTTGCCGAAGCCCTTCGTCTGGTGTTCACGCTCTTTGAGCACTCCACCTCGGGGCTGGCCGTCGTGAGTCACTTCGCCAAGCATCATCTGCTCTTCCCCACACGGCATTGGGGCGGAGCACGAGCAGGAGAACTGGAGTGGGTTCGGCTGACGCATGGTCGGCTTCTGGATGTCCTGCACTGTCCCCTGTATGCCGGAGCCTACGTCTACGGGCGGACCAAGACGCGTCGCCATGCGCTGCCCGGCGAGGAGCCACGTCTCAAAGGACGCACGCGTCGGGTGGCTCTGGAAGACTGGCCAATCGTCTTGCGAGACACCCATCCCGGCTACATCACCTGGGAGCAATTTTTGCGCAACCAACACCAACTGCTCGATAACCAACAAACCCCAGTTGATGCTCATCGAGGAGCGGTACGTGAAGGCTCCTCGCTGTTGCAAGGCATCGTGCTCTGTGGCTCCTGTGGCCGGCGCATGAGCGTTCGCTATCAACGGGACGGATCTTTGCTGATCTATGAATGTAATCAAGCACATGCGCAACTGGCCGTCAAAACCTGCCAGACGATGCGAGGGGATCGCATTGACCAGACGGTGGCTCAGGTGTTTCTGGAGGCCATTGAACCCGCACAACTGGAAGTGGCGCTCTCGGCCCTCACCCATCTGGAAGCACGTGCCAAACAGATCGATCAGCAAGCGCTGCGACAAATTGAACGGGTCCAGTACGAGGCAGACCTGGCTCGCCGCCGCTACCGGGCTGTGGACCCAGACAACCGCCTGGTCGCTCGTAGCCTGGAGCGGGAGTGGAATGAGAAACTGCAGGAGGTTGATCGAATGGAACGGGAATACCAGTCCTTGCCCAAACCAGCCGCACTGATGCTGTCTGCGGAACAACGGGAACATATCCGCCAGCTTGCGCAGAACCTGCCAGCCCTCTGGGATGCTCCAACGACCACCTGGGCTCAGCGCAAACAGCTTCTGCGCTGGCTGATCAAAGATGTGACGCTCTGCAAGCGTGGCAATGATATTGCCATCGACATTCGTTGGCAAACTGAAGCCCGCACGAGTCTGTCCATTCCTCGCCTCAAAAAGTCGTGGGAAGTTCGCCAAACCAGCCAACAGGTCGTTACTCGCATCCGCGAATTGGCCCCAACCCATACCGAGACGCAGATTGCGGCGTTGCTCAATGCAGAAGGGGAGCAAGCTGGCATGGGAGGAACATTGACCGCGAGCAAGGTCGCCTGGATTCGCCATGCCTATCAGATCCCTCTGGATTGTCCAGAACGCCCCTACGTGGCTGCAACAGGACAGCGTGGCGATGGCCGTTACTCGGCCTTGGCCGCCGCAGAAGTGTTGAACGTGAATGTCTCGACCATCGCAGATTGGTGCAATGCGGGACGACTGGAGTGTGTCCGAGCCTGCCCTCGTGGTCCACGCTGGATTACCCTCACTCCAGAAATCATCACGGAGCTTCGCAAGCCGCTTCAACGACATTGGAAACGTTGCATCACTCGTCAACAGAAGCAAAATATGGTACAGTAGAACTATGCGGGTGGATTGGAGATTCTGGTCCACCCAGTTGGCGACCATCGGCATCCCGAACATCGCCTGCAAAGAGAGGCAGTATGAAAGACATATCGGCATGCCGAGCGGGCGTTTCTTCCCGTTTTTCTTCGGGATTGACACTCGTCGCGCTGGAAGCCACTCATACCGTTCAGAGTGGAGTGCTTCTATGATGGCATCCATCTTTTCCAGCGACATGCCGTCGGGTGTTTCGTCCGTTACTCCGTGAGTCATGGCTCCCGCATTCCGATAAATCTTCCCATAGGCTTCGAGGTACAGGTTCCTGTTAAACAAGAGCTTGTAGACTCGTTCTAAGGGCAATCCTTTCTTGCCTCTTTCCGAGATGAGTCCGATGATAGTATCGGCTGTACGCATCTCACGCACCTTTCTATCTTTCGTACCTCAACAATACCTGTTCTCCTTCCCCATGTCCCAGACATTACTCTGGGCGTTCGAGTAATATGAGAACTCCGTCGCCATGAGAGTCTCCTCTTGTAGGCGATCCCGTTTTTACCTGTATGAGACGTTCAGTCCGTTTAGGTGCCCAGTTCGTTTCCTTGAACTTGTTCGTTTCAAGTCGCTTACCACAGAGAGCGTTTACCGTGCCGTCCAACACTGCGCGGTAGTGTGGTAACGCCGTTTCAGATATGCTACGGCGGATGGGCTATTGCATCGCTGGAAACTTGGGTTCAAGCAATTCAGCTTTCACCATGCGGTCAGGACTTGCGGAGCGTCGCCTTACATATCTTCAGGTTTATCCGCTTTCTCACTATGCTACTTTCCCCTTTGCCTTTCGACGCCAGGTAGAGTGAGCGTCCTAAAAGGTCATTTGCTCTCAACCTTCTGCTCTTTTGGGAGCAATCTCATACATGCCGAAACGGCGCACCTGGACATAGCCAATATCATCGAGAATCACACACGCAAATTTGTCCAATTTCGAGAGTTCTTGCGGCAGACGCAGATCACGCTTGGCTGCCAGAAGTCGCTGGACAAGGGCGCTGGTGGGCGTCCAGAGCACGGGGTAGCCAGCCTCGATGACGGCATACCCAACCGCTGCGAGGCAGTGACTTTTCCCCACACCTGGTTTGCCAATGGCGATAATGTTCGTTGCTGTCTCCAGGAAGGAAGCGCTTTTGAGGCGTTCCAATTGCAACTGCAGCGTTGGAGAAAGCCGATTGAGCGCCAGCGTGCGAAAGGTTTTCTCCACTGGCAGCCCCGAAGCGCGCACCAGGCGGGCGGTTCGTCGTTGGGTGCGTTGTTCTCTCTCCAGGCGAGCGAGTTCAGAGAGATAGGCTTCATGAGACAATCCCTCCTTGGCAGCCCGCAGAGCTACATCAGCGAAGACATCGGCCATGGCAACCAAATTCAACTGGGTTAACAGGGTCTGAAGTTCGATGTGTCGATTGGTGACGTTAGGCATGGGTTCTCCTTGATGGAATCAGCTGGTCATAGGGGGAAAGATCCAGATTGGGGGTAGAGAGGGCCAGCACCTCACTGGAGTGTAGTGCATGGACCAGATCCCTCACGGCATCGAATGTTGGCAGAGTGCCTGTTTCCAACAACAGGGTCATCGCCGTTTCGACCTCGCTTTCTGAGGTGCTCGCCGCCAAATGGAGCAAGCGCACATAACTCCGATCTGCTCGCTCGCTTCCGGCAGACACGAGCCGATCATAGGCGAGGCGGAAGGTGGTTGTCGGGAACAGGTCATCTCGATAGCGGTAAGCCACAAAGGCACCGGGTTTGCGCACCAGAGACCAGATGACATGGCGATAATCGATACGATGCTGCTGTTTGCCAACCAGGCGAGGAAGCGTAAAGACGATGGCGCTACCGACATAGCCTTCCAAGGTTTCCGCTCTCAAGCGTACCAGTACTGAGGTACCTATCAAGCGAGATGGCACTGAATAGACGTTGGCTTTCACGAGAATCGTACTGAATTGACTGACAGTTACCCGCACTTCCTTCCAGGGAGCCAGTGGAGTCGTTGGCAGTGGCTGGAGGACTTCCTGTTCTTCGACAAATTGTGCGTTTCGCTTCAGATTCCTGCGTGCGAATGAGATCGGCGAGAAAGCGCTCGTAGGCTTCGCGGTTGGGAAAATCGCGGCTGGCGCGGACGCGTAATGCTTGATCAACGGCCCGTTTGAACTGGTGATGCGATTGTTCCACATCGCCATTTTCATGAGCGATGGTCACATTGTTTTTTGTCGGCTGCATGCCATAATGGGCCATGAGCGCAGCGTATCGCACGGTCCAGTCCTTCGCTTGTACCTTGCCCGCCGTTTTGACGGCAGCGCTCAAATGATCGGTGCGATGTTGCTTGGGAACGCCACCAATCTGCCATACCGCTTTTTCGATCCCCTCAGCCAGGGCTTCAAACGATTCGCTGAAACAGATGCTCACCGCTTCGACATTGGAGTAGGTGAGCACAAAATGATGCACCAGGTGAGGAAAAGCCACACCAGCAATGGTCACCCCAGATCCTCCATGTGGGTAAAATCCGATTGTCCCCGTTCTCCAGGGACATGCTGCTGCGCAAACATCACCTCCCGATTTGGTCCATGCAACACCCGCCACTGTTGAATATGACGCTGTAAGGTACGCACCTGCGTCGGTTGATAGCGGCCAGGATGTCGTTCGCACAGGAGCGCAAAAAGGGTTGATCCTTGCAGCGCAGGATCACGCTCTAACTCCGAAACGATCCAGGGCCAATCCTCCTCGAATGGGTCGATGCGTGTTTTCCAATCATGCAGGACGTTTGAGCTGAGAAGGCAGTGCTGCTGCCTGCTCATATTTGCGGGCGGTTCGTTCTCCGATCCCCGCGCGTGCTGCTGCGATGCGTTGAGTCATTCCTTTGCTTCTTTCTTGCAAATAAAGCCGAATTTCTGTATCCTTTTTCACATGACACCTCTGTTTGTTATTCAGTAGGGTCATGGTAGGCCATCCTCCTGGTATCTGTCCAGAGGGATGGCCCTTCTTGAGAACGTGGTCAGTCCTTCGATACTACGCAGAGCTGTTTGAGTCCTGCTCATTATCTGCGTCGCCTTGCTTCGATACTACGCAGAGCTGTTTGAGTCCTGCTCATTATCTGCGCCGCCCGGCTTCGATACTACGCAGAGCTGTATGAGTCCTGCTCATTACCTGTGTCGTCTTGCTTCGATACTACGCAGAGCTGTATGAGTCCTGTTCATTATCCACGTGGCTTGAGCGGTGTTCATGTGCTGTGTTGTTCAAACACCGAACACAAACCGAACAAGCATGTGCCTTGCGAACTCACGCCCGAGGTCCTTTTCCCACCTCCATGCCAACCGCCACCGGGACCTCGGGCTTCGCTCGCATCCTCTGCATTTTGCTCGACTGCCTCTTTCTCCTTTCCCCACCTCAGCCGAGCAAAATGCGGAGGTTTTGCCCCAACCACTCACCATTCGTTCTCACTTCTCACAGACAAGTGGTAGTTAGGACGTATCGTCAAACGTACTCGTTACTTCGGCGTCTTGAGTTGAACGATCACCCACTTCTGGAACTCTCCTTTCTCATCGGCATTTTTAATATGCGGTACCGGCTGTTTATATTATCGTTCATCAGCGCTGATGCGGTGCAGGCCGCGCTTTCGCAGGCACGCACGCTTTTTCCCTTTCCTCTCCTGGGTATTGACACCGATAGCGGCTCGGAGTTCCTGAATGAGCAAGTGATCGTCTATTGTGAGCAGCAATACCTGACCTTTACCCATGGGCGCTCAGGTGTCAAAAATGACCAGGCCCATGTGGAGCAGAAGAATTGAGCGGTCGTTCGCGAGGCGGTAGGCTGTGTGAGGCTGGAGGGAGCGCGGGCATACCAGAACCTTCGCGAGGTGTACCGGGCGCTGCGCCTTGTCGTCAATGGTTTTCAGCCCTCCTTTAAGCTTCAAGCGAAAGTGCTCCAGGAGGATCGGATACGCCGTGTGTATGATGAGGCCCAGACGCCCCTGCAACGGGTGCTCGCCTCTGGTATTCTGTCGGAAGAGCAGCAGCAGGAGCTGAGCATATGGGTCCAGCAGATCGATCCGCTCGCGCTGAGCGAGCACCTCGATGCCTTGCGATATGCTCTCCTCTGCGTGGCTGATGAGTCTCCTGTAGCGGCAGCCTCTCAACTTGCCGGGCAACCACGCTGTTTCTCCCTGGCGGTGTATGCGTCTGAGACACCGCCACTGCCTGAGGAAGGGCACGCGGAGTCACCTCCAGCGGAGCCGTCCTCTTCTCAAGCAGGTGTTTCGGAAGCTGACCTCTGTGTCACGCAGGCTCAGCTGCTTCCCGCGCTTTTTGATGAGGCAGCGAGGCGGGTCGTTAGGGCGCACGAAGAGCGTGAGCAGAATCCAACGACCATTGAGCAGGCTATGACAGCCTATCTGCAAGAGATGCGTGCTTGCGGACGCAGTCCTAAAACGCTGGAGTGGCATCACACCTCTCTTCGTACCTTGCAACACTATCTGTGGAAGCAGTATCAGCTCACGGAGGTGCGCCATCTTTCCCAGGACTGCTTGCGGACCTGGGTGGCTGACTTGCATCTTATACCATCAACTCGGACCGGCAGAAGGCGAACGGTGAACACTGCGGCGACCTACGCACGCTCGGTACGGGCATTTTGCCACTGGCTGGTGCAGCAGGGATATGTGTCTGAACAGCTTTTTCCGTACGAAGTGATCCCTGATACCCCACAAAGATCGTTCCATCTCGTCGAACCAGAGACCTTTGTTCGCCTTCTGCGGGCCTGTCAGTTCCAGGGGGAACCTGGAGGGCACCACGCGAGCCTGGCAGCACGCAACCGCGCCATCTGCTGGCTCTTGTGGGACACGGGACTTCAGGTGTCGGAACTGTGCAGTCTCCGCCTCGCGGATGTGGACCGTGTCAGCGGAACCCTGACCGTTCAGGGAAAACGAGGAAGCCTTCGCACGTTCCCCTTATCGGCAAATGGAAAGCGAGCGCTGGATGCGTATCTGGATCAGGCACGTCTCACGCCAACCTGGGAGCCTGTGGTACGAGAGGCACAAGACCGGCTGTTTCTCACGGAGCGGCGGCGTCCGTTGACCAAGAACAGCCTGACGGGCCTGTTTCAACGGCTGAACCTGCGGTCAGGATTTACCAGGACCTTTCTCTGTCCCTCCATGTTGCGCGATACCTATGCCATCCGCTTTTTGCAGGAGGGAGGAAATCTGACTGTGCTCCAGGAACAGCTTGGAGTGGCATCTGTCCAACGCTACCAGTGCTTTTGTGACGAGCAACAGAGAGGGGAAGCAGGAGCCCAAGCTGGCCCTGAAAGGCAAGCCCAGCCTCTCCAAGCAGTCAGACGAAGCAAGAGTCAGCACCAGAAGGCGAGCATGTGAGGATGAGGCTCGACGTTTTGTGGTATGAATAGGAACAGGCGAATAACCAGATTTCCCCAGAGGGGAGTATGGCAAGCATGAATCTCCAGTTGTGCCAGGGTGAAACAGCCCATCGGTTGGTTCCTCTTGCAGGCTCGGTAAGATGTCTCGTGACGCAATGCGGGCACCAAATAACAGGCGCACATACCGATTTTCGTCTATTTTCCCTCTGTGGCAATGTCGTTTTCCCGTTTTCTCCTCATTTCTCGTATTTCGTTATAATGAGTGATTTCTTGAATACATAATTTTTGTATATATGCATACGCAATTTTTCATAAAAAGTATACTATACTATATAAGTATAAATGGAAGGATGGAAAGGTGCTTCATGACTATTCATGGAGCAGGTTTTTCCCTGTGAACATGCTAGAGGAGAAAGGATTTTTTCGTGTTACAACGTAACTATCTTGCTTCAATGGGAGGCTTGCTGGCAGCAGTCAGCTTCTTTTTCTGCCTGTGCGTCTCTCCTGCCACGGCACATGGAGCACGTATTCGGCCCAGTCAGCTGACAAATGGGCTGAATCAGGGCTTTACCCGAGGGATCACCGCACTCGTAGACGGCAACGAGCACGACTTTTTTGTCGTGGGCACGGATGGCGCCGTCTATTACAATGTCAACACAGGCTCTTCCTGGTCCGGCTACAGCCGTCTGGGTGGTTCTGTTCTCTCGAATGTTGCCGCCATAACGTTTCCAGGGCATCGACGGGCCATCTTCGTTGTTGGCTCCGACCATGCCGTCTATGAAGACACCTACAATGGCTACAACTGGTCCGGCTACAAGAACCTGGGTGGGTATGCCATCTCGAATGTCACCGTCATAACGACCGCACCGAACCAGCTCGCCATCTTCGTCGTTGGCTCCGACCACGCCGTCTATGAGGATGCCTACAATGGGTACAAATGGTCCGGCTATGGCGACCTGGGTGGGTATGCCATCTCTAACGTTGCCGCTGTGGCGCCTTCACCCTCCACTATCGCTCTTTTTGTGATCGGCACTAATCATGCCACGTATGAGGACACCTACAACGGCTCTAACTGGTCCGGCTACAGTAACCTGGGTGGCTATGTTATCTCCGATATCTCGGCAATTATACCAGCATCCGGTCAGGTTGCGCTCTTTGTCGTCGGCTCGGATAACGCTGTCTATGAAGATACCTATAACGGGTCCAGCTGGGCTGGTTATAGCGACCTGGGGGGCGATGTTATCTCCGACGTCACAGCCTCTCCAAATCCGTTTGGTATCACGATCTTCGCGATAGGCACGGACAACGCCGTTTATAATAATACGTACAATGGGTACAAATGGTCTGGCTATGGCGACCTGGGCGGCTATGCCCTCTCCGACGTCGCGCTCACCGTGAACCATGCGCGCACGGATATCTATATCGTAGGTACCGACCACGCAGCCTACCATGATATCTATGTGAACGGTCCCTGGACCAACTATTACGACCTGGGTGGCTATAGTATCTAGCACGATGGGTACGGTCGCCGAATGTACCCAAGCAGTTCAACCCATTGACGTTTTAGGCTTGCGGATCTGCCTGGGATGGAATGGAAAAAGACATTGGGCGACTGTATCCGTGACGACTCGACCCCGAGGAGGTGGACGTCCGCTGCACACCCCTGGCAAGTTCAGCACGGAGCAGATGGCAAGCCCGGTAAAAGGAAGTTTTCGCCGTGGCCTCCGGCATCTTGAGGACATGCCCGATCTCAGCAAAGCTGAGATCCCTCCAACAGCGCAGATACACCACCCGGCGAGATGTTGGAGGAAGGATGACCATGGCCCGTCGTACCGTGTCGTGGAGGTCTCGTTGCACGACCACTTCCTCTGGCAACGGCTGAGCGTCCGGTATGCGCTCTCCCAGCGAGAGATCCTCTTCAGAACTTTCCCACTCCAATGCCGAGAAACACACATCGTGCCGGTGGTGTCTCTTGCGTAACTCATCGACGCAGCGATTATGTGCAACTCGAAACAGCCACCCGCTGAGTCGCATCGGCGTATTGAGCGTTGGCAAAGAGAGAGACAGTTGGAGGAGAACCTGTTGCAATACATCAAAGGATTGTTCGCCGTCTTTCAGTATCCAGCGGATATAACGGAGTAATGGATCGTGGTAGCGCTCCACCAGCGTCGCAAAGGCATGCTCATCACCCGCAAGGGCTTGTCCGACCAGGACCCTTTCCGGGACTCCTGGCACCACACTGGTGCCAGGCTGCGGTTGCTGCAGAGATTGCATTGGCTTCTTCCTTTCCCATACGTGTCTGAGTACCAATAGAGAAGTTCCCAGGGGAAACTGGCCCTGTTTCTCGAAGGATGATCGTGATTTTCCTCGGTGTTTCTCTCAGGGTGCAGGTGAAGCCAGGAGCGCTCTTTTCTGGCAGGAAAGGCATCCCTCGTTTCACCTGGATACTTCGGTAGATCCGACCAGCTTCCTTCCAACCTGTCCCCGCGTAGGCGATGCGGTAACGTGGGATGTCATTCAGAGACAATCTGCCCGGCAAACTCATGCAGAACGGATTGTGCGCCGTGGGCTATCACATCAGCATTGAAGATCAGAATGTAGCGTGCTTGTTGTTGCATGCCTGCGTTCAAGTCCTCACGCAAAGTGTCTCCACTCTGCGCCGTCTTATTGCGCTGTTCTGAGACGATGAATGCCGCCTGCTGCCAGTCTTGAGATGCCGTCGTTTGCCCCTTGATCAGCCCATTGTTTTGAATACCAATGCCTCGTGCAACTGCATAGTCAAGCACGACTTTGGCATGCAGTCCCCCATGTCCACTGAGAAAGGTCGCATCGGGCATGATGACGAGCGGGGTGCTCTGAAAAGCGGTATGATACGAGTCGATCATATGCTGCATAGCACTGAGCCAGACCTGATCGGTATAGCCGATGGCCTGCCACATCTTCAGTAATTTGGGATTGTCTCGCCTGGTATCAACTTTTGTCTCACCACCATCCCCAAGGGCCATCTGCACCACTGCAACCGAAGGATCACCGTCGTAGCGCTTCGCAAAGGCTTTGATGAGCGCGTCGTAGCGCTGCAAGAACAGGGGGTTCCAGTACTGAGGCAGGACCGCGCCGTCTTTTTCCGTGAGCGACTTCACCCCCAGGTCGTAGACCCATTGGGGCGTCGCTTGTTTGCTCCACGGTTTGCCCCAGGACGTCCAGGCTGCCGTTGCAATGCGCAACATGACTTTCTTGCCTGCAGCCTTCCAGGGCTGCATGTCTTTGTCGATCACACTCCACTGGTATTGGCCTGACTGTGGCTCAATCTGCGACCAATAATAGACGAGGTTGGTGCCCACAAGATCCGGGTTGGTCGCAAGGTCCGCACTATTTTTACTGCTAAAAAGGAAGATACCGCGAAAGTTGGGATTTTTGATCGGGGTTGTCATGCGTGTTGCCTCCTGTAGTGATGGAAATGATACGGGAATACGAGACAGTTGGGGATGGAAGTGTGGCACGAAAGGGGACGACGGAAGGAGTAGTCTTTGGAACAGAGACCGCATCGAAACAGGAAAGCGGACGAGCCATCCTCCCGGCATCGTGATCGCAGACTTGTCAAAGATTATCACTGCGTCTCAGGAGTCGCTTACGCCATCGCATAAGCGACCACCCAATCGATCTGGAGATTGCCATCCATGGTGACTGGGGAATGGCCGGGTAGGCACGCTTCCGTTTGGAGTACCCAGAACATCGACGTATCTGGTATACGACTGATAGACGTCCCAACAATTTCCCCATCCAGGAGGAAGTTGATGTGATCTGGCACCCACTCGATGCTTGCGGTATGCCAGGATGTATAGGGGATGGTCGTGTCGACCACATGCTGGTCCCCGACCGCTGTTGCCCCTTGATGATGCATGTAGCCACTGATGGGCCCGGAAAGATCACTTTCGGGGAAATCGATCTCTCCATCGTAGGGCCAATTGCCACTGGAGGGCCAGAGCAGCCAGGCCGTCTTAAAACCCCTGAGTGGATCTGATCGGAAGCGAACCGTGTATTTCCCATAGAGATGGTTGCCTGGTAAGGTGGGGAGAATAGCCGCAGCCAGATGAATGCCCTGTTCGGTGTGTAAGTACAAATCGAGCAGGCTATTGCTCACACTTACCACCTTTGATGGATAGTATTGGGATAATCCGTCCACCCGACCGGCGGTATCCAGCGTGCCGTCCGGGTAGACCTTAAACATCTTGCCATACGCAGTACCGGGGAAGCTCCCAAGTGGGACATCGATCGTGAAATCTTCAGCAAAAATTTGCCGCCAGCCAGGAAGATCTCCTATTGGCATCGCTTGACCTGAGGGGGATACGTTCCTCATACCAGAGCCACCTTTCTTCCTCTCCTCTACATCTCCAGAGCATACTGGTTCTCTCACTCTGTTCTCTCCCTGCCATCAGAAAGCGGTCGTGGTCGTACTTCTCGTTACCAACCGGACGAGCAGAGACAAGAAAGTGAGGGATGATAGAGGCTTATCGGTGCGATTTTGATGGGAGGAATGAAGTCGGCAGCCAGAGGCATTGCCAGAAATTGCCTCAAATCGCGGCATTCACCAGCGTGATGGTGATCGAGCCTGTGTACGTACCAGCAGGATTAGCACCTGTAAAGGGAAAGGTACCATATGTTGTAATATGGAAAGTGCCAGAAATGACGTTCCCTGGTGGGAGAGGCCCTGTGGTCAAAAAGGATTGTGGCGTGCTCGAGAGCGTAATGGGGTGGAAGGTCGGAGTGACGCAGGTAGACTCCTGTCCGGTCGTCGGAGTACAGGTTGCTGTCGAAGAGGTAAAAGCCAGCGGAATGGTCGTGGTCATACCGTTAATATGCAGGGTGAGCCCTGCCGATGCTGCTTCCAAACGCCAGCCTGCGCCGCTATTGCGCAGATCAAACACCGTCGTAGGGAAAGAGAAGCTGTTTGTTCCGTGAACAACGTCTGTTGTCGTGGCGGTTGCTGCGCTCGTAAAAGCAAGAGAAAAGCCCGTCTGAATGCTATTGGAGTCTAAGGCCACTGCGCCATGAAGGGCATACAGGCCACAGCTCAACGTTGCAGCCGTCGTGGCGGTAATAGAAGTCAGCGCCACGATGCTCCCTGCGAAGCTCGTCGTTGTTCCCAGCGTTGCAGAACTGCCGACCTGCCAGAAGACATTGCTCGGCTGAGCACCACTGATCAGTTCCACTTTGGACGCGCTCGCCGTGACAAGCGTACTGCCAATCTCGAAGAGGAAGACCGCATTTGGGTTCCCCTGGGCGTCCAGGGTGAGCATCCCGGTTACTGCTGCTGAGGAGGGGAAACAGTACACTCCTGGACTGAGGGTCATGCCACCGATATCGGTGATGGGTGGGAACGTGGTTGTGCAGGCTTGTGCAGCCGCAAGCGTATACGCGCTGGCTGCGTCGGCCTGGGCTTGCGCTGCCACCGCATCTGCAACATGGATCGTCCCGCTCACGGCTCCGGGGCCGCCAGTGCAGGGAGAGGGAAACCCCGTACAGGAAGGGCCTGGACTCACTCCCAGATCGCCACTCACCGTGGTCAGACCGGTATTGGTGACGGTCGTGGCACCGAGCACCGCGAAACTGGCAGCGACTCCAAGGGAAGGATAGCTCACTGCCGCATGTGCATGATGAGGAGGGATCGTCGTCGGTGTTCCAGCGATCGCACCAGAGAGCAGCGTTATCGTCATGAAAGAGACAAAGATTCTTGATCGAAGACTCCTTTGCATACACGTTTCTCCAAAATCGATACTTTTTTCTTGCACCTATAAATACTATAAGACGAGCAAAAAACGTTGTATTTTCCCCTATCAAACCTTGTCCGTATCTCGGTCCTTATACTAACCTGCGTTCAAGTGTGCAGTGCAATTTCGGCCCTCCTCTAGCGTTGTTTAGGGCTGATGTTGCATAGCAGAGCGCAAGTTAGTATTAGTCGGTTCTGTTTGCTCTTTCATTCAATAGTTAATAAATGTTATGTATAATATTTGTAACTTTGCCAGCCGATGCACGCAAAAGGGCTAGCGGAGGGAGGCGAAGGCGGAAGTAAGGCACAAACATCGGGTCGCTGCATCGGCTGGAGTCAGGGCTTCCCGTAGGGCCTGGACTCCTGCTGCTCACACTTCACCTCATTTACCACAAGAGATAGGAAGAGAACGAGAGCGAAAAACACTCAGAGTATGAGACACATTCCGCTCAGACAAGGAAATGAATTCCATCCAGACACCAGTCATGGGACAACCGTCAGGACTTGCCCATTCGGTGATAACTCCATGATATCGCTTTTCTAGTTCAAAGACCGTACAGTGTTTGTATGCAGCGTGGTGGAGGGGTCGCCAGGGGAAAGGTCCGAGGAGACAGGACACTCCTTCTCCTTTTTCAGGGAAAAAGAACTCGACGCACAAGAAAGGACCGTGAGCGCTCTCGCCCACGCGCGCCATCTCATGCAAACAGACTCATTGACCATCGCTCGCATTGCCCATGGCTGGTCGCAAGCACATCTGGCCGAGTTGGTAGGCGTTTCGGCCAGAACGGTGATGCGCTGGGAAGCGGGCCAAGCCTTGCCCTATCCCATCTATCGTGAACACCTGTGTCGTCTGCTGGATCTAGATTGCCGTACGTTGGGTCTGCTCCCAGAACGGGATATGACCAACCAGACAGAGGAGGATGAACTGGCTCCCCCCGTCTCCCTTCCGTTGTCAGCAGCACCAGCCCTGCATGATCCGATGATTCCGAACCTGTTGGGACGGGACAACCACTTGCAGGGGCGTGATGACCTGTTGCACCAGGTGAAGCAGCGCTTGCTGGCCGAAAAGCGTCAGACCGTCACCGCCTTGCAAGGCTTACCGGGCGTGGGCAAAACAGCCCTGGCCGTGGCGCTCGCCACCGATGCACAGGTGCAGGCTCATTTCCCCGATGGCATCTTGTGGGCCGAGCTGGGACCACTGGTTGATGCGTTGAAGATACTCACCCGTTGGGGCACGCTGCTCGGAGGTGAGGAGACCGACCACAACGGTTCCTTCTCCTGGTCAACCTGGGGACAGATCCTGCGTGAGCGCATTGGGCAGCGGCGCATGCTGGTGGTGATCGACGATGCCTGGAACGCAGAGGCAGCCCTGGCGTTGCAAGTAGGAGGGCCACAGTGTGTGCACTTGCTGACCACGCGCTTGCCCCAGGTGGCTTTTGCCTTCGCACAGGAGACGATGATTGTCGTGCCAGAACTGGTCGAGGCCGATGGCCTGGCCGTGTTGAGGCACTTTGTGCCCCAGGTGGTTGAGCACGATGAGGAGACCGCTCGGATGCTGGTCCGTCTGGTGGGAGGGTTGCCCCTCGCGCTGACCCTGCTGGGCAAGCACCTCGCCATGCAGGTGTTCACGGGGCAGCCACGCCGGGTAAGGACCGCGCTCTCGACCTTCTTAGGGCGGCAGCACCGTTTGCACCTGCGTCTGCCTGGGCATCCTCTGGGAGTAGCACGGCAGTCCTCTCTCTCACTGCACGCGACGATTGCCCCAAGTATCGAGCGGCTCAGTCCGCAGGAGCAAGCCGCCCTTTCGGCCCTGGCGCACTTCCCGGCCAAGCCTCAGAGTTTTTCTGAGGAGGCAGCGCTGGCCGTGAGTGGGGGACCGGTTGAGCGATTGGATGCCTTGTGGGATGCTGGCCTGCTGGAGAGCAGTGGGCCGGGTCGCTACACGCTACACCCAACCATTGCCGACGCTGCATGGGAGTTGGACACCGATCCGGGGGTATCCGGCTGCCTGCGATCTGTGGCAGGGTACAACCAATGGCATCTGGCGACGAATTTCGTGTCTCAGGCCATTGGCAAGGTTCCTGTTGTCGAAGGATCTCCTGTCTAACGAACAACGAGGAAAAAACGGGAACATGGTCATTGCCCCAGAGGGAACAGAGACGAGATGTGCTCTTTTCCAGCGCTCATCTCGCCACAAAGCCTCCAACAACCCCGCCACTTACCCATCCCAACGAACCGTACAGCGGTGGCCTGGTGCTCCTGGGCGTTGGGCAACACGTCCATGCCTGAACCAGAAGAGGAAGACTCATGGTTCGCTCAAATTTTGACGAGATTTCAAAATTGTAATACACTACAAGCATGAAAGAGACATTGAACATTGAAACTGAACGTGTAGATGATATTGCGCTATTACTAGCACACATGCAGCGCATGAATATATCTGAGCTGCTAGATAAGCATATCCCAGTTCATGGCAATCGGAAGGGATTAAGCGTAGGGAATGTGACGATGGTCTGGCTCTCCCATATCCTTTCAGAAGCGGATCATAAAATGCACCATGTACAAGAGTGGGCAATGCGATGAAAAGAAATACTACGTGGCTGCGGATTGAAGACGCTTGAAACACGAGATATGACAGATGATCATCTTGCAGATGTTTTACACGCTCTAAGCAGTGATATCAATTGGACAGCATTTGAACAGGATTTGATGGGAAGCCTGGTGCGGGTGTATGATATACAAAAAGCACGCATACGTGTTGATACGACCAGCGTCATGAGTTATGCTGAAGTGAGTGAACAGGGATTACTGCAATTCGGGCACAGCAAAGACCATCGACCTGACCTGCCACAACTCAAACTGGTGCTCGCCAGTTTGGATCCTTTGGGAATGCCATTGGCGACCGAAGTGATTTCGGGTGAAAAGGCAGATGACCCGGTGTACCTGCCGATCATAAAGCGGGTGCGTGAAGGACTCAAAAGGGAAGGACTGTTGTATATAGGAGATTGCAAGATGGCAGCATTTCAAACGCGTGCTACCATTCAATCCTCGAAAGACTTTTATTTATGCCCTCTTTCAGCCATACACATCTCATCACAGCAACTCCAGCAAGAAGTAGATACCTTGAGAAAGAACGGAGAGCCGCTCATAAAGGTTGAATGCATGAATGAGAGAAATGAGCATATTTGTATTGCTCAGGGGTATGAAATGATCCAAGAGCTGGATAGCGAGAGAGATGGGCAGATATCTGCATGGACGGAACGCCGATTGCTGATCCAATCAACAAGTGGAGCAGAAGGAGCGAAGCGTTCTTTGCTAGAACGCTTAGAAAAAGCAGAGCAGGCTATACAGGAGCTATTGGTGAGAAAGCAAGGAAAGCAGCGCCTAAAAACACGTGTGGAAGTAGAGAGAGCCATACAAGAGGTGTTAAAGATATTTCGCGTGGAAGATTTATTAGAGATTGCTATTTATGAAGAAAAGCGGGAAATACCAGTTCGTGCTTATAGAGGAAAAATCTCCTCAGCACGTCAAGAGAGCCTTTTTACGATCAAGAGTGCACGAGTGGAAAAATCCCTCGAGTATACGATAAGTCATCTGAGCTGGCGTGTGTATGTGACGAATCAGGAAAAAGAATATCTTTCTTTAGAACAAGCTGTAGAGGCATACTATGATGAATATCTTGTCGAGCGGTGCTTCGGGCGCCTCAAAGGACATCCTTTCTCATTGGCTCCTCTCTATGTGCAGCGTGATGATCATCGAGTAGGATTAGTGCGCTTGTTGACGATTGCTTTGCGTGTTTTAACGCTATTGGAAGGGGTCGTTCGCCAACGTTTACAAGAGCTGAAGGGAGAGCTTGCCGGACTCTACGCAGGAAATCCCAAACGTCGCACGAATCAACCGACTGCGGAACGCTTATTGGAAGCCTTCCATGAAGTGACGCTTACCATCGTTCGTGCCCCTGGGTTCATACAGCGCCATATTACGCCGCTTTCTTCTCTTCAGCAAGAAATTTTAACGTTATTAGGCTTTACGCCTGTCATCTATTCTCAATTGGCGGATGATTCTTAATTTCCGTCTGGAAAATGAGCGAACCATGAGTTATTATTCTCATGAAAGACCAAGGCGAATCTATTCATTATGTAAAAAATGACGGAACTGTGACGGCAGTGCTTCTAGTAGGCAAATTGCAGGTCCTCGCAAGAAACCTCATCCATCGTGGCTGTAAATTTGATCATGAAATGGGCGGATGGTGAAACATGTTGACCCGTATATCTCATCTCAACGTTTCAATAGCGAACGTTTTCACGCAGGTTCTCACACCTTTTCTCACGCACAATCGATATGCTAGAAGCAGATAGTCAACTGAACCTTGAGCGTGACGGAACGTGAAGGGTCCACAATGTAACGATGTTCCATGAAAGTACATTTCTCTCCCATTTACGTCACACATTCGGCCTCTCGTTGTGTTCTTTCCGAGGGCCATCTTATGTCGTCAGAAACGTGGCTGTCGCCGCTGGCCTCCGGCTCATCTGACTGCAAGAAGGAGGATACAATGCCAATGATTGATCAGGGCAGAACATCTCCCGTTGATCAGACTCGTCTTGATCTCATGCACCGCTATTGGAGTGCTGCGAATTATCTCACCATTGGTCAGATTTATTTACAGGAAAACCCCTTGTTGAGAGAGCCGTTGCAAGCGATGCACATCAAACCACGCTTGCTCGGACATTGGGGCACATCCCCTGGGCTGAGTTTTATCTATATGCATGTGAATCGGCTGATTCAAGATCACGATGTCAACGCAATCTATCTGGCAGGTCCAGGCCACGGTGGCCCTGCATTGCTCGCCAACGTCTACCTCGAAGGGACCTACACCGAGATCTATCCACACATCACGCAGGACACCGAGGGCATCCGGCACCTCTTCCGCCAGTTCTCGACGCCCGGCGGCGTCCCAAGTCACGTAAGCGTGCCCACTCCAGGGTCTATTCATGAAGGTGGTGAACTCGGCTATGTCCTCTCTCACGCATTTGGTGCCGTCTTTGACCGTCCGAACCTGATCGCAATTGCAGTTGTGGGCGATGGCGAGGCCGAGACCGCACCCCTTGAAGGTGCCTGGAAGAGCATCAAGTTCTTGAATCCGGTGCGCGACGGAGCCGTATTGCCCATTCTTCACCTGAATGGTTATAAGATATCCGGCCCGACTGTGCTCGGACGCACAGAGGATGACAACATTCACAAGTTCCTCGAAAGTCATGGCTACGACGTTCATGTTGTCGAAGGGGACGACCCTATGACGATGCATACAGTCTTCGCAGAGACGCTTGAGACCTGCTATACAAAAATCCGCGCCATTCAAGAGGACGCTCGCACCCATGGCTTTACGACGCTCGCGCGCTGGCCCACAATCATCTTGCGAACCCCTAAAGGATGGACGGGACCGAAAGTGGTCGATGGGCTACCCATTGAGGGCACATTCCGCGCTCACCAGGTACCAGTTACAGACGTGCGAGAAAATCCGGCACATCTGCATATCCTTGAGCAGTGGCTGCGGAGTTATCATCCCGAAAACCTCTTCGATGAGCAGGGGCACTTTGTCGCTGAACTCGCCGCACTCGCTCCAAAAGGGGACCATCGTATGGGAGCTAATCCCAACGCGAACGGTGGCAAACTTCTGGTAGACCTGGATCTGCCAGCCTTCACCGAATATGCGATTGATGTGCCAAAGCCAGCGACAGAACAGCACGAGTCCACACGACAATTTGGCAACATGATGCGTGATATCTTTACGCGCAATGCGCAGCAGCAGAATTTTCGTCTCTTCTGTCCCGATGAGACCAACTCGAACCGTCTGGGCAACGTGTTTGAGGTGGAAAACCGTTGCTCGACAGGAAACGTGATCGCAAGCGACGATCATCTCTCTCCTGATGGACGCGTCATGGAGGTGCTGAGCGAGCATCTGTGCCAGGGCTGGCTTGAGGGCTATCTGCTCACTGGACGGCACGGCGTGTTTGCAACCTATGAGGCGTTTGCGATGGTCTCCGATTCTATGACCATCCAACATGCGAAGTGGTTGCAAGTAGGAAATACCCTGTCCTGGCGTGTACCGATTGCCTCCCTCAACTTCCTTTTGACTTCGACCTGCTGGCGCAATGACCATAACGGCTTTAGCCATCAAGGACCTGGATTGATTGATGTCGTCCTGTTCGAGCAAAGGCACGGTTGCACGTATCTATCTGCCGCCTGATGCCAATTGCCTGCTTTCCGTCGCCGATCATTGTCTACGCAGTCGTGATTACGTGAACCTGATCGTTATTGACAAGCAGCCCCAACTTCAATGGCTTACTATGGAAGATGCGATAGCGCACTGTGCGCGTGGTCTCTCCACGTGGCACTGGGCCAGTAATGACCACACCGTTGAGCCAGATGTCGTGCTGGCGTGTGCAGGTGATAGTCCCACATTAGAAACAGTGGCAGCGGCATGGTGGTTACGTCAACACCTTCCTGAATTGAAGGTTCGTGTGGTTAACGTGGTTGACTTGATGACGCTCTATCCACGCTATCTTCATCCTCATGGTATGGACAATGCAACGTTCATCGAACACTTTACCGAAGACACGCCTGTCGTGTTTGCCTTTCATGGCTATCCACGAGCGGTGCATGAGGTGGTGCATGGCCGTCCAAATGCAGAGCGCTTCCATGTGCGTGGCTTTAATGGCGAAGGTACAACGACGACCCCATTTGATATGGTCGTCCTGAATGGAATGAGTCGTTATCATCTCTGTATTGAGGCTATGCGTCGTGCGACTCGTCTGAAAGCAGTAACCGCGCCGCTCATCGCACAATGCAATACGCTACTAGACAAGCATCATGACTATATCCGTATCCATTTTGAAGATCTGCCAGAGGTCCGTGACTGGGTGTGGACCGACTAAGCAAGGCTATCTGGTCTGTCGATTATCTGGTCACACCATTGGAGCACACTATGCAAGAAACATTTTCTTCACCAGCAACACAGGCTCCTCCCATCAAGGAGAAAGCAGGCACCCAGGCGATGCCCTTAAAAAAACTGTTCGAGCAACTGGAGAGCAGTGAACAGGGGTTAACCGATTCCGAAGCGAGCAAACGATTGGACAGATATGGTCCTAATGATACGACTGGGCTGAAGCACACATCGCCAGTGGTCCAGTTTCTGCGCCTGTTCTTGAATCCACTGATCGCTATCTTGCTCGTTGCCTGTGTCGTCTCGGCGATCCTGGGTGACTTGGCCGATGCCAGCATCATTCTGGTCATCATCCTGCTCAGCAATATTCTCAACTTTGTCCAGACCTCCCGCTCTCAGCATGTCGTCGAGAAACTGCGTGCGGATGTCGCACCCACCGCTAGCGTGCTCCGTGATCGTGTCTGGCATGAACTGCCACGCCGCGAGGTGGTGCCGGGTGATATCGTCCGTCTCACCGCCGGAGACCTGGTACCTGCCGATGCGCGTTTAATTCAGGCAACTGATCTGCATATACAGCAGGCCGCGCTGACTGGTGAATCGCTCCCAACGGAGAAAAGCGCTGATGATGGCGATGCCACAGAAAATTTTGCCGACGCGCACAATTATGTCTTTCTTGGCACGTCAGTCGTTAGTGGCATAGGAACTGCATTGATCACGGCGACCGGGCGTCATACCGTCTTCGGCGATATTGCAGTGCGGCTGGCCAGCCATGCGCCAGAGACCGAGTTTGAACGTGGCCTGAGGGGCTTTAGCGCGTTGATGATGAAGACGTTATTCTTCCTGGTGCTCTTTATCGTCCTGGTTGGCGTCATTGGTCATCATCAGTTCTTCGAGACGGTGCTCTTTGCGCTTGCGCTGGCGGTTGGCCTGACACCCGAGTTCCTGCCAATGATTACGACGGTGACGCTGGGACAAGGTGCTCTGCGCATGGCAAAGCAAAAAGTAATCGTCAAACACCTGGAGTCGATCCAGAACTTTGGCAGCATCGATATGTTATGTAGTGATAAGACCGGGACGTTAACCAGTGGTGAGATGAAGCTTGCAGAGTCTCTTGATCTCTCTGAGCAAGAATCTGCTCGTGTACGCCTGTTCGGCTACATAAACAGTACCTACCAGACCGGCATCAAAAGCCCACTCGATGAGGCGATCTTGCAGCATGGCACGCTTGATGTTCGTGGCTATAGCAAGATTGGCGAGATTCCGTTTGATTTTGAACGACGCTGCCTCTCTGTCATTGTACGACACGAGGAAGCCTGTCTGCTGATCACCAAAGGTGCCCCAGAGCGCATTCTGGCTTGCTGTACCGCGTATGAAAGCAATGGAGAATGCAAGCCATTGGATGGAGTAAGTGGCGAGGTACTGAAAAAGTATGTGAACCGCTATCGTGATCTCAGCTCGCAAGGATATCGTGTGCTTGCGGTTGCGTATCGCTTGCTCTCACCTCAAGAAGTGTATCGCAAAACAGATGAGCAGAATCTGGTTCTGCTTGGCTTCCTGACGTTTGCCGACCCACCTAAAGCGGATGTGGCCCAGGTGCTCCAGGCGCTCAAAAACGATGGCGTGCATGTCAAAATCGTCACGGGTGATAATGAACTGGTCACCCGTCATGTGTGCGAACTGGTCGGATTAGAGAGCAGCAGGATCGTCCTGGGTCGTGAACTGGAGCAGATGACCGATCCTGCGCTGGCTCAGGTGGTTGAGGAGGTCAATGTCTTTGCACGCGTCTCCCCGGCCCAGAAGAACCGTATTATCCTGGCGCTGAAGAGCCGCAAGCACGTGGTTGGCTATATCGGCGATGGCATCAACGATGCGCCTTCACTTCATGCAGCCGACGTGGGCATCTCGGTTTCTACTGGCGTCGATGTTGCCAAGGACGCAGCCGATATCATCCTGCTCGAACAGAGCTTGCAGGTGCTACACCAGGGTATTTTAGAGGGACGCAAAGCCTTTGGCAACGTCATCAAATATCTCCTTATGGGCACCAGCTCCAACTTCGGCAATATGTTCAGTATGGCAGGTGCGTATGTCTTCCTGCCCTTTCTCCCGATGTTGCCGTCACAGATTTTGCTCAATACCTTCCTCTACAATCTCTCTCAGGTGACGATCCCAACCGATAACGTCGATGCAAGCTATAGCAGAAAACCGCAGCATTGGGATATCAAACTGATCCGTAATTTCATGATCTTCATCGGGCCAGTCAGCTCAATCTTCGACTTTCTGACCTTCTTCGTGATGTTACTGGTCTTCAAGGCAAATGCAGTGCTCTTCCATACCGGTTGGTTCGTCGAATTGCTCGCCACACAAACGCTCGTCCTGTTTAGTATTCGTACAGCCGGTAATCCGCTGCGTAGTCGTCCCAGTCGCCCACTCACGATCACCACACTCTTGATTGTCGCTCTTGGTATCCTGCTCCCGTACACACCACTCGCAGGTCCGCTCGGCTTTGCGCCCTTGCCACTGCTCTACTACCTTTTCCTGGCAGGAGTCATGGTGAGCTATCTGCTTCTCGTTGAACTGGTTAAGCGACGCTTGATGAGACGCTATGCATAATCATTGCAAGATAGATACTGCTCTGTCAAAGTACATTGCGCCTCACCTACGACCTGAAGAACAAAGCCAGAAGACCACGCTCAGAGCTGCGCCGTGCTTTCCTTGATCGACTTGCAGCTTTGAAGGAAGCAATCCAGGCAGTCTCCTGGCAAGGGACTGTAATATCTCAGCATCCGCCGTTCCCTGATGAGCGTCTCCGTTCTGACAGAACCGGACGCGGCTTGTCGCCGAAGGAAATGACGTTTCAAAAGCCTACAGAAACAAGAAGCATTTTTCTGACATCCTGACATATGTATACCATATTGGTTACTTGTACGTGATATACATGGAAGCCTAGAGATCATTGTTGTATCTTATGGGCAAAAAGGTGTGACTATGCGTCTATTCCGTTATCGAAACCCAAGTGTAAAAACCATGCTAGGTATCACGAAAGCGAAAAAGCGCTTCAACAATGCAGTAGGTATCACAGCTGTAAAGCGACCTTTCCGTGCGCCAGGAAATTTCAAACGTCGGATGCTTCGTCGTATTGGCTACTATAGCCAGCCGATGAAAATGTTCCGATTTCTCAGAAGGAAAAGCAAGGGAAATACGTTCTAGTGTTGCATCCTTAAAGGTGCTCACATTAAAGTGAGGCAAAAGATAACGTAATATGGCTCTATAAGCCAGTTCTTTTTCTTACCACCAATGAGGAACGCAGCACTAGTTCGCATCTCTGATGCAGCAAAAAGCACCGAGCTGGTATTCCTCGGTGCTTTTTCTCCAGTAAACAACAGACGCATTTGTGGGTAGGTCGGCTCTGGCGGGTTTCGCGCCCGGTGGTCGTACATCCCAACTTTAGACGGCTCATTATTTATGAGTTTATCGATAGTAGGACTCCTAAAATTTGTGCTCATTCAATACGTCAGAATAACTCGGCAATTTCTCGCTTCACCAGACCTTGCCATGAGCTAGGATAGGTGTCTCAAGGAAAAGTAAACAGAACAACAACCAAGGCTTGATCTCACTTGAAGTGTCTACGCGGCCAGCATAGAGGTTGCTCATTTGTCCAGGCATTACGTATGTCTCGTTGCAAAAATGATGATGTAAAGGAAAACAATAGATGAGTATAAATAACGTAATCGGTGTGATCGCAGCCCTCATTGGTACTACCGCGACGCTTTTAGGAGCCTGGGCGTATATCCGCTCTCAGCATACCCCAAAGAAGGACATGCTTCGTGCAGCCCTCGCCATCGCGGTCATAATGATAGGCATTTTGGGCTGCGCTGTGGCTATCTCACACGTCACCACCGGCATCACAGTGAACGGTCAAAAGACGATTCCTGTTCCGTCTTTCCTGTTTCTTCCAGCATCTGGCACGACAACGCCGACACTTTCGCCTTCACTTGCCCCAACACCTGTGTCAACGCCGACCTCTTTCCCAACACGGGTACCCTAGAAGGGATAGGCACTCTGGGTGTAAATGTGATCATTAGGTGGCCTCATGGCCACTTTGGGAGCTTAGCCTCAAACACTTCTTCGTCAAAGAGGACCTGCGAAAGACCACCGGAAACAAACCCATTTGAACGCAGACGGAAGCCTCGGAAAAACAGCGACAAAGAGCGTTGTCAGGTAGTGCAAGATAACACCGGAAGGCTAATTGTCCCAGATTTTCCAAAGTTCATGGGTTATCCCCAGAAGGCCGAAGTACTTATCTGAGGATAACCCATGAACTTTTTCTCTGGCAAGGTTACTTGCACAGCATGTTAACTTAATCGTTCTATAACAAGAGAAGCGTTCACATTTGCTTGAGTACCTCCGGCAAGAGTCTGAAGAGTAACAGCCGCAGCAGAGCTGTGATTCCGAAGAGTAACAACATCGTCCGCTGATAAAGTGAGTATTGCTTGTCCATTGTCTTGCTGAGTACCAGCTCCTGAACCATAAACAGTTCCTGCGGCCTGGGCACCATTTACAAACAAAGCGAACTGACCAGGTTGTACACCCGACACTGAGAAGTTAATCAGGTAATCGCCCGGAGTAGTCACCTTGATTGTAGAAGTTCCTGGTGCATGGGTAATTCCTGGCGTCAGAACACCATTTGAATCAAAGGGGACGTCAGCTTCTATCTGTACAACCTGAGCACCCAGGTTATAAATGTACCCATACTGGGATAACCCACTTGCAGGTCCTGTTGCGCCAGTTGCGCCTTGAGGCCCGACAGGTCCAGCGGGTCCTGTATTGCCAACAGGTCCCTGTGGTCCGACAGGTCCTTGAGATCCCGTATTGCCAACAGGTCCCTGTGGTCCGACAGGTCCGGCAGGTCCTGTATTACCAACAGGTCCCTGCGATCCGACGGGCCCTTGAGATCCTGTATTACCAACAGGTCCCTGTGGTCCGACAGGCCCCGTATTGCCAATAGGCCCTTGAGATCCAGCAGGTCCGACAGGCCCTTGAGGTCCCGTATTGCCAATAGGTCCCTGTGGTCCGACAGGTCCCGTATTACCAACAGATCCAGCAGGTCCGACAGGCCCTTGAGGTCCTGTATTGCCAACAGGCCCTTGAGATCCAATAGGCCCTTGAGGTCCTGTATTACCAACAGGTCCCTGTGGTCCGACGGGCCCTTGAGGTCCTGTATTGCCAATAGGTCCCTGTGATCCGGCAGGTCCGGCAGGTCCCTGTGATCCGACAGGCCCTTGAGGTCCCGTATTGCCAACAGGTCCTTGAGGTCCTGTATTACCAATAGGTCCCTGTGATCCGACAGGCCCTTGAGGTCCCGTATTGCCAATAGGTCCCTGTGGTCCGACAGGTCCCGTATTACCAACAGATCCGGCAGGTCCAACAGGCCCTTGAGATCCGGCAGGCCCTTGAGGTCCTGTATTACCAATAGGTCCCTGTGATCCGACAGGTCCTTGAGGTCCTGTATTACCAATAGGTCCCTGTGATCCGACAGGCCCTTGAGGTCCCGTATTGCCAATAGGTCCCTGTGGTCCGACAGGTCCCGTATTACCAACAGATCCGGCAGGTCCAACAGGCCCTTGAGATCCGGCAGGCCCTTGAGGTCCTGTATTACCAACAGGTCCCTGTGGTCCGACGGGCCCTTGAGGTCCTGTATTGCCAATAGGTCCCTGTGATCCGGCAGGTCCGGCAGGTCCTGTATTACCAATAGGTCCCTGTGATCCGACAGGCCCTTGAGGTCCCGTATTACCAATAGGTCCCTGTGATCCGGCAGGTCCTTGAGGTCCCGTATTGCCAATAGGCCCCTGTGATCCGACAGGCCCTTGAGGTCCCGTATTGCCAATAGGTCCCTGTGATCCAGCAGGTCCGACAGGCCCTTGAGGTCCCGTATTGCCAATAGGTCCCTGTGGTCCGACAGGTCCCGTATTACCAACAGATCCAGCAGGTCCGACAGGCCCTTGAGGTCCTGTATTGCCAACAGGCCCTTGAGATCCAATAGGCCCTTGAGGTCCTGTATTACCAACAGGTCCCTGTGGTCCAACGGGCCCTTGAGGTCCTGTATTGCCAATAGGTCCCTGTGATCCGGCAGGTCCGGCAGGTCCCGTATTGCCAATAGGTCCCTGTGATCCGGCAGGTCCGGCAGGTCCGGCAGGTCCTGTATTACCAATAGGTCCCTGTAATCCGACAGGTCCTTGAGGTCCTGTATTGCCAATAGGCCCCTGTGGCCTTCGTGGTCCTGCTGGCCATCTCTTATGATTGTATTTCTCATGCTTATAATTATTAAGGCATTTGCCTTCTTTAGGAGGCTGATAGCGACAATTTCCATAATGTGTCGAGCAACAGCTAGAGCTACAGTGAGAAGGTGTGTGGAAAGTGGTCTTAGGCCGCTTAGGAAGGATGCTGAGCAAAAACGTTCTCTCGTTGGTCAAGTCGCTCTCGAAGCGCAACGTGGAGCACTTTCCATACACCCTCTGATACCAATCTGTGTTCACTGATACCAGTTCCCTGTGGGCTGCCTCGCACAGTGCCTCATTGGAATGTTGTCTCTCAGAACGCGGATTGATATGAGATTTAGGGAGTGATTGTACTTCGACTCCCGTTGAAAAAAAGGCGATACAAGCCAGCAAATAAACGACAAAAGAAACACTTACCTTGATACACTTCGCCATATGGGCAAAACCTCCATAATACATTAAGAAGTACGTGCATCCTTATTATCGAATTACACCTAAATCTTACTGTTTTTCGTAGATGTAATTCTTCCATATTTATATTATTTGGAAAAATAGAATAGATATTCATCTACGTGATAATATTTTTAATCACTTTTATTATACAAATCATAAAATAAAAAGCAGATAAACACACATTTTTCGAGCGAACCAACGCTGGTCTAGCCGCAACGCGTGCCAGAGGACATATTGGAGGTCGACCGAGAAGACTGACCATCATGAGCCGTTTCTCCGACTTTTGAAACTTTTTCGTTATGTTCTGCGTAGCAATCTCGATGCTACGAATAGTTCGCTGCATTCGCAACTTCACCTGATGGTGAGAAAGAGAGCCTTCAGAGAGAGAGATGCCTCTTAACACACGCTTTGAACAAGCGCATCGTTTTCTCAAACGGCTCGTTCATCGAAGCGTTCCCTTCTTTGCTTTGCAGGCCATGGGCCGAGTGCTGCAACACAAAAGCGGTCAGGAACCCGGCTGTTCGTGGTGAAAGCTCCTTCTTGCTTCGCTGTCTACTACTGGACCTATCTTTTCCTCTCTATGGCCCATTGAGCGTCGTTCTCGCAGCGAGACCGGAAGGGATCAGATCTCGATCAAATCAAGACTGAGGGCATCTGGGATCAAAATATCGTCCGGTTCCCGGACGAAAGGACGAAATTATGACCTACCAAAGTGTCAACCCTTCTAACGGAAAAACGCTAAAAACATTCAAAGTGCTTACCGATACGCAACTCGAGGCTGTCATTGATACCGCCGCAACGTGCTTTGAAACGTGGAAGAAAAAAACCTATGCTGAACGAGCAACTGTGGTGGCAAAAGCCTCTGCTCTTCTACACGAACGTGCGGACGAATTCGCCCAGCTGGCGACGCTTGAGATGGGCAAGCGTATCAATGAGGCTCGTGGGGAGGTGGAGTTCAGCGCGAATATCCTCGCTTACTATGCCAAGAACGCCGAAAAATTCCTTGCGCCGGTGAAGCTCCATCCGACTATCGGAGAAGCCCATATGGAGAGCAGCCCGATTGGCGTGATCTTCGGTGTGGAGCCCTGGAACTTTCCCTACTACCAGCTTGCGCGTGTCGCAGGTCCCCACCTGATGGCGGGCAACGTCCTGATGGTGAAACACGCAGGCATTGTACCGCAATGCGCGCTAGCATTCGAGAAGCTTTGGATCGAGGCAGGTGCTCCTGTCGGCTTATATACGAATTTGCTGATCACGCACGATCAGTCGGACCACGTCGTCGATGACCCACGCATCAAAGGTGTGGCATTGACCGGCAGCGTTGCGGCAGGCCAGAACATTGCGGCAAGAGCAGGCCAGAACCTCAAGGTGTCCTCAATGGAACTCGGTGGAAGCGATGCGTTTATTGTTCTTGAAGATGCCGATCTTGAACATACCATCAAATGGGCGGTCTGGGGAAGGATGTACAATACGGGGCAAACCTGCTGCGCGGCGAAGCGATTCATTGTAGTCGAAAAACTCGCTGAAACATTCCTCGAGAAGTTTCAGGCAGCGCTTGTGGCTCTCAAACCTGGAGATCCTATGGATGAGAAGACGACCCTGGGTCCTTTGTCCACCGAAGATGCCTTGTTGCAGCTTCTGAAACAGGTCGATAGTGCGATCTCCAAAGGAGCAAAGCTTCTCATAGGTGGCAAGCGTATCGATCGTCCGGGATCATTTATGGAGCCAACGATCTTGACGGATATCAAGCCAGAGAACCCCGCTTTCCGGGAAGAATTCTTTGGCCCGGTCGCGCTTTTCTTCCGCGTTAAGGACGAAGACGAGGCTATTGCGCTTGCCAATGACTCTGACTTCGGATTGGGTGGCTCTGTATTCACCAAAGATGTTGCGCGTGGGATGCGGGTAGCGAGCCGTGTCGAAACAGGCATGATGTTTATCAATAATATTAGCTGGTCCGATGCCGAACTACCATTCGGCGGTATCAAGAACTCAGGGTACGGGCGCGAACTTGGTGACATGGGTATCCAGGAGTTCGTGAACAAGAAACTGGTTCGTGTTGCTTCAATGGGTGCTCCAGCGTAAGCGACTCGGGATGTTGCCCTGAAAGGAGACTTGCCATGAATGTATTCCTACAACTGCGCTATCTGCAAACGCTGACCGGGATTGCCGTTGAGAAGAATTCGACGATTATCTTCCTGTGAGCCACTACCAGGAGGGAGGGACGAAGTGTTGTGAGAAACGGAAGGGCCTTGCAATTTTGTCCTTTTTGTTCTATAGTTAGCTCAAAGAGAAGAATTGTATATTTTGTTTCATAAAGATATATAATTTTATCCAAGATATTAGAAGGGAATGTGATGAGGAAGAAAGCAGGTTAGAAGAAAATGAGGAAGTTAGTATCCATTGGCATCTTTGAAGAAGATCAACGCACCTTCTCTCTTTTGCGCATGAGCTTACCTATGGACAAATATATCATTTCTCCCTGTTCACCCCAGGGTCGTTCACTCTGCAACGTTTCTTGAGACACTCTCTGAACCATCGAAGGACATCCCGTGCTATCCCTATGACCTCCTTATCGTTGAGATTCCTTCAACCGAGCTCGTGGGCAAAACGTTTGCGGCGTTTCAGAAAATTGCAGTATTACAGCGTATTTCCATCATTTTACTCACGGAGGCCGTTTCAGATGAACTGAAAACCCTCTCGGAAAGTGTCACTATTCTCCTTTTGTCCTTCCGCCGCTTTTTCTCTATCCACGATCTCTTTCTGGCTATTGAGAAGCGAACGCAGACGGTTGTACCATTCTCCGCCCCTCAGTTGCAGATGATCTGTCACTGGCAACATGAGCAATATCGTATCGTACTCCAATCAGAGCAAATGCTGATAGATCGACAGTCTGTGTGGTTGGATCAGCGTTGGGAATGGCTTCACGTGCGACTGATATGGTTGAACCAACGAGATGAGTGGCTCTCCCAGAGGCGTCATTTTTCTGACCCTCAGTATGCATGGCTCAATGAGCAACACGCGTGGATTGAACAACAACGCACGGAGGCCAATCAGCAGGTTCGGTGGTTGCAAGATCGTCAGACCTGGCTCATGCAGAAGCAACGCAAGCTTGATCAGTTGAAGCCGCCACCCTTCGCAGAAGCGCAGTGATTCACTCTTGGTATCCTTTGCTCTTTCGTTTATCGCTCATACGTTGCCGTGAGCCAGAGGCGCAGGAAGATATCCCGTCCCGCTACGGTACAAGAGACCAGTCGCCAGTTTCGTTTTGTGTGACGTTTCAAGTCCTGTTCATATTTCTGGTACGATGAACGAAACAGGCCGGGCCTGTAACTCTTTACTTCTTGCTGTAATAGAGTAGGGTGTGACATTGTATTCTCCTTCTCAGCCGTTGGCGTGGTCGTTTCATGGACGGGAGCGTCTCACTGATGTTCCATTGGTGTCGTGGCGCACTCCCTTTTTTGTGCGGGCACAGGCATGCTGGCTGTTGTTGCTTCTGGCTCCGTGAGCGCGAAGACTCACTGCACTGCTTGCTGGTGAGCTTCGACAAGCCTGAGCCAGGTATTGCTGTCGCGCGAGATGTCGGTGAAGAGAGCCGCACTATCCGCATCAATGCATTCCGTTGCCTGTCCGATCGCGTACCGAACATGTTTGCCGTAGGAAGCAAGGACCGTTGCAAGAGCCTCGATATGGCCGTTCCCGTCGGTGACCTCCAGCGGATACGTGTCAAGCGACGTTCTGCGAGTGACGATGGAGGCCGTTCCATTGGCACTGCCCCCCAGTTGCACGATACGCTCGGCAATCAGGTCAACATCCTCCTCGATGCCACGAGCAATGTGACCGAATAACGTATGCAGCGCCATGAATTGTGGGCCTTTCACATTCCAGTGCGCTTGTTTGGTCTGGAGCATCAGATCAATACTATCGGCCAGGCGACGATTCAACAGCTCGACCAGTTTCGTCCGTTGCTCTTCGGGAAGACTATTGCGAGTTTTGTGCATGATGGATACTTTCTCTTGATTCACCGTGTATGTATCGTTCTCTCTGCTGCGGATGGTTTCGTCTGAGAGCATGCACCGGGTCGATGCTTTTGCCTACAATGACTGATCCGTCCGTCAGCTCAAGGTTCACGCGCTGGTTCTAGCATAGCCGGTGTGCGTGAGAAAAGGTGTGAGGACGTGCGTGAAAACCGCGTCGGGACAATTCCTTGCGGCTGTCCAGCGCGAAACATGTGCTCGTGAAGCGTCAAAGGGGGACAATACGTATGCATCATAGTGGGTGTTGTACTGCGTTGTATCGTCCAACGAGAAAACGCACAAAAGACAGGATGTTCATTATGCCTGGATCATCGGACAGGGGGACGCTCCATTTTGCGTTGCTTGGCTCACCGCAGGTGTACCATGGGGGTCAATTGCTGGCGTTTCCCTCTCGCAAGTCCCTTGCTTTACTGCTCTATCTGGCCGTGGAGCAGGGGAAGCATTCGCGCAAACTGCTCTCGGAGTTGTTCTGGCCCGAGAGCGATGCCGCCCATGCGCGCTCGGCGCTCCGCACAACCGTGCTGGAGCTACGCGACGTGTTGATGAAGGACGCTGTCTCGGTTGAGAGAACAGCGTTCAATCGCATCCCGCACTTGCATATTGACCGTGACATGCTGAGCCTTGATAGAACTTCTGGGGTGAGCCTGGACCTGCACACGCTGCAAGCGGCCTGGATTCTCGCACGTGATACCGCTCGTAGGACCGCCACGCTCCCGGAGGAGACTCGTTGCGCGCATCTTGTACAACTCCAGGAGGCGACCAGGCTCTCGCGCGGGGAGTTTCTGGATGGCTTCTCGCTCCACAATGCGCGGGGCTTCGACGACTGGACTCGCTTCCAGCGTGAATACTGGCACCTGCGCATGCAGCTGGTCTTCGACCGGCTCTCCTCGCAGTATGAAGACGCTGGCGAGTTCGAGCAGGCCATTGCCGTCATCATCCGCTGGCTTGCTCTTACTTTCCTCAACGAAGAGGCCTCACAGCGTTTGATGCGACTGCACTTTGCGACAGGCAATCGCATTGCTGCGCTGCAAGCCTATGAGACCTTTCGGGCTCTGCTGGCAGCGGAGATTCATGTTGAGCCGACGCGCGAAACGATGGCTCTCGCTGAACATATTCGTGCCACACCTCCTGCCAGCCGCACGCAACAGCGGGTCTCCGGCCTCTCTTCTCCTGTGCTGATGTTGCGTGCGGCTCCCCTTGTAGGACGGACGCGAGAGTATGGTCTCTTGCTTGAGCTTTCCTCTCTCGCTCGCCAGGGGCAAGCACAGGTAGTGTTGCTGGAAGGGGAAGCTGGCATTGGCAAGACGCGGCTGGCCACCGAGTTTCTGGATTGGGCCGCTACACAGGGAACTGATGTGCTACGCGGACAAGCATTTGAAAGTAATCGGCGGTTGTCGTACCAGCCGTTCATTGAGGCCTTGCGCCCCAGGATCGACCAGGAAAATGCTCCCGAGGATCTGCTGCATGATGTGTGGCTGGCTGAGCTTGCTCGCCTGTTACCAGAACTGCACGAGCGCTATCCCGATCTGACCCGCGTGGTTGTTGATGCTTCGGTGGCACGCAACCATCTGTTTGAGGCCGTGACCCGTCTGCTGTCTGCCCTGGCGGCACGTGCCCCACTTCTTCTCTTCCTTGATGATGTGCACTGGGCCGATACCGCCACGCTGGATCTCCTCCACTACCTGGCACGACGCTTCATGGCGGATGCGACACCGATCATGCTGCTCCTCTCCTTGCGCACCGAGGCACGACAGACGACCTCTGGTCTTGCCGAGTGGCGAGCGAACCTGGAACGAATTGCGCCTGTGACCCGGCTGCAGCCAGGCCTCCTCTCAGTTCAGGACACGGTGAATCTGCTCCAGATCCTGGTACGACGAAACCAGGAGGAAGAGGCAAACAGGTCGGGGGTTTCCAGCCTTGTCACACCGACCTCCGACGACTTCTTGGAACGTGTTGGGCAACGGCTCTTCGCCGAAACTGGTGGGCAGCCTTTCTATCTGATTGAAACGCTCAAATTGCTGCTTGCACACGGCCTTTTTCCGCCGTCTTCGTCCGAAGACCACACCGGAACCGGTGACATCGTCGCAGTGATGGCCAGGGAACTTGGCATGCCGCGGCTCTTCCCGCCGAGCGTGCGTGAACTGGTCAGCATCCAGCTTGATCGACTCCGTCCGCCTGCCTTTGCCTTCCTGGTCGCTGGAGCCGTGCTGGAACAGGATGCGACCTTCGAGCGACTCTGTCAGGTCGCGGATCTCTCCGAACAAGAGGGATTGGTTGTCCTGGATGAAGTGCTGCGAAGCCTCCTGGTGCAGGAGCCGAAGCGGTCGCGTGGTTCAGCAGGCAATGCAGTCTACACCTTTACCCATCCGATGATTCGCGAAGTGATCTCAGTCGAGGCGGGTGAGACCCGCAGCCGCATCTTTCATCGACGTGCCCTCCATCTTTTGCAAGGAACGGCTCTTCCTGCGGCGAAGCTGGCGCACCACGCTCTGGCAGCAGGGATGCTTGAGCCAGCCTTCCGTTTGAGTGTGGCGGCGGGTGATGAGGCAAGAGCCATTTTCGCGTTGCACGTTGCTATCGAACATTATGAACAGGCATGGCAGGTGCTGGCAACGCAACCGATTGACCACATAATGCAGGCAAAGATCCTCGCATCCGACATCCATCATCTCTATGTCACGCTGGGACAAGCCTACGAACTCACCAGAGCAGGAGAACTGGCTCACCCTCTGTCTGAGGCCATGCTCGATTGCCTGCTCCAGATGGCCATGCAGGGTGACGAGACGATCCGGTTGGCGCAAACACACTGGTATCAGGCCATGCGTGGTCTCTCTACTACCGATCTGGAGACGGCCATTGCCCAGGGGGAGCGTGCATTGGCGGTGGCCCGAAGCAGTGGACACCCAGAGCTTATTATCCAGAGCCTGGGCGCGCTGGCCTCCATCAAGATGTGTATCGGTGCGTGGGAGCAGTACGAGCAACTCGTCACAGAGACACATGCCTGCTATGTCACGCTGGGAGATCGGGCAATGGAAGCCGATACGCTCTGTTTGCTCGCCAATGCGCAGATGCACCGTGGTCGACTGTACCAGGGGATCGCGCGAGCGCGCAGTGCCCTCACCATCAGCCAGGAAATCAGGAACGTCTGGGGGCAGATCAATGCGCTCTATGATCTGACCTCGGGGTTACTCGATAGCGGTGCGTATACCGAAGCGCTCAAACGTGCGCTCCTGGCCGTAGCAAACGCACGGACCCTCAATGTGACCTCAGCGCGGGCAAACGTCCTCCTTCTGCGCGCCCTGATCCAATTAGGGGGTGTCTACCGGGCAATGCAGGCAGGAACTGCCAGCGCGCGTGGTCGATCTGGAGGCACTGACGCTCACAGAGACAATCGCGTTGCCCTCCTACACGGCGATGGTGACGTCGGTCCTCTGCGCGGATTCGGTCCTGGTGGGGGAGTGGACCAATGCCCTGCGGTATGCACGACAAGTAGTGACGGTGGCAGGTGATCATGGACTGGCGTACGCGGAAATTCCTCACTGGTGTGTCACGGAGGCGTTATTACGCGGGGGGGACGCCGCAATGGCCCAGGTGTATCTCGTTCGACTCAACGTACACAATGGGGATGGTCAACGTGATCGCGTGCAGTACCTGCGGGCCTCTGCGGAACTGGCACAGTGGGAAGGTCATCAAGAGCAGGCGCGTGCTCACCTGGAAGAGGCTGGCGTCCTGGCGGAAGAGATCGGTCTGGCAGAGGAACGGTGGCAGATCCAGGTGGCCCTTGGAGATCTGGAGCAGTCGCGGGGAGAACAGACGCTAGCAGGTCAGTCCTATGCTCAGGCAGTGTGCGTGATCCAGGAACTTGCCGAGAAGATCGAGGAGAAGGTGCTGCAGACGGGGTTTCTCACCGCGCCCCAGGTGCGGCATGTCCTGGAACAAGTAGCATGATGAGATGATCCGCTCCACAATGAGAGATCCCTGTGCTGGCCTGTGTGGAGAACCACCTTCCATCTTTCCCTCCTGGCAAGAGCGACTCACGGTCTTCCTCACGCATTTTCTCACGCGCTGCCAGTACCATGAACAGAAGAGCAAGCCTCCGAGAGAACGGGTCTGCCGAACAAAAAGCTGGTTCTTCACAAGAGCAGCAGAGAGGAACGAGAAGATGCTCTCCCTCCAACACGAGGAATGCACCAGACGGCCAGGATTGGAAGCCTCCGATGATGACCTGGTGAAACAAGCATACGCAGGCGATCAACGTGCTTTTGAGGCCCTCGTTGATCGATACTCTGACTCCGTATCTAGGTATAGCTACAGTATCCTGAAAGACAAAGACCAGACGGAAGATGTTTTGCAGTTTGTCTTTATCCAACTCTCTGTGTTCCTGCCCACGCTCCAGGCAGAAAGCTCGCTGAAGACATGGCTCTTTCGGGTCGCGCGCAATCGTTGCCTCGACGATTTGCGCAAGCGGCGCCGTGAACGCATCATCTGTCCCTTCGCGTTGCTAGTGGAAGAGGTTGAGGAGGGGGTGTCTCCAAGGGAGGAGGGTATACGAGACCTCAACCCGTTGCCAGAAGAGATGATGGTGACGTTTGAGCTCCAATCGCTGCTGCAGCGAGCACTGTTCACGCTCTCGCCAGTCTCGCACGCAATTGTGCATCTGCACAGTTTCAAGCATTTGAACTTTTTGGAGATCGCACGTATCCTCAATATCCCACAATCCACGGTGAAGACCTCCTTTCATCGCTCGTTACCTCGACTCCGTGCTGCTCTGATGAAGGACGCAGATGCCGTTGATCATATTCCTACACCAGGGGGCATCAGCTAATAAGAAGGAAGGTACTGGAATATGTCGTGATCAGTCTGCAAGGCCATCACTTTCCCCCCTTTATACTCTCTGATAAGAGCAAAACCGGAAAGCGATCTCTGCGTGCGGGCGCTTTCTTTTCCTCCCATCGCGTGAATGCTGGTGGGTATCCAAGAAAGGTTTCCTATGAATGGTCCAGCTCTCTATCTACATTTCGGATTTATCTTGATCTCACTGGCTAATTTGCTCGTGATCGCTCTTCTGATTGTTGTCTTCGTGCTTGCAGTTGCGCTTCGACGACCGCAAAAGCAGCGTCTCTCCACCATCGAAGCGGTAGCGCATTCTGATGAAGGAGGTGATCGAGAGATGACAAATGCGGAGGTGCACGCATGAATATGACCACCGAGGTTCGTGAACGGGTGCGTCGCTGGATGCCCCTTGAAGATATCCTTCCCGATCACCTGCCAGCATTCGTGCGCTCACCAGCCTATTTCTTCGGCGTGATCTCCCTTTCCTGCCTTGTCATCTTGATGCTCTCTGGCATCGTGCTCGCTGCTTTTGGGCCGCAGTGGTGGCATGATACTACCATTGGCCATTTTGTGAACAGTCTCCATTTCTGGTGTGCAGAGGCGTTCTTCTTCTCGATGACGCTGCACCTGTGGGTCGCATTTTTCAAAGGAGCCTGGCGTCATGGTCGTGGGTGGACCTGGGTCACTGGTGCGGTGATCTTTCTTGCAGCTATCGGCACTGCCTTTACCGGCTATCTGTCGATGACGAACTTTAGTACACAATGGATCGCTGTCCAGGGCAAAGATGCGCTCAATTCCATTGGGATCGGCGCGTTCTTCAACCTGCTGAACTTCGGGCAGATGTATGGCTTTCATATCGTGATCCTTCCACTGCTGGTGGTAGGGCTGGTTGGTATGCATCTGCTGCTCGTCCGCATTCGGGGCATTGTGCGTCCTTATGCCCCGACGTTTGAGGAGGAACGTGCGCGAGAAGCACTCTGGAGAGGCGGAAGGCGCAAGAAGACCCAGATCACGCCTGCGGCTACGCCACGCCCACGACCCTCCGACCAGGTTCGCTACTATCGCGGACTTCAGATGATGCCTTACGATCTCCTCCGTGAAGGCTTGGTCGCACTGATGGTTGTCTTTGTCCTGGTCGTCGCCTTTGCTGGCTTCCTGTCATCACCGGATGAGCCGCCGTTGACGCTTCAGCAGTACGCTCAGCAGGATCCGATTGGCTTCGTTACTACTGCCATGGAGGAACTCAGCGGCACAAGTGTTCTTGCCCAATATGGGCCGCCCTACAATCAGGGGACTAGCTCCGTCCAATATATTGGACCGATTTCGCTCCAGCAACTGGCGGGGGTGACGATTCCTATTAATGTGGCGAATGTCTATGTCCTCGATCCTTTAGCCATCGTCGCGCAGAACAATCCGCAGGTGGCAGTGGCGCTCCAGACGTTTACGCGGGCTGGAGTGAAGCAGCAAGCAGCCTGGGAAGCTACCTATACAAAGGCATTGGGGAAAGCAACAGGAAGCAATGGTCAGGTGGTCGTTGCGCAGGGCGACGATGGTCCGCTTCCCACCATGATGGACCATCTGCTGACTCTGGGTACAAGCGGTTCGTTAGACGGCTTGCTTCTAAGCAGTCGAGGCTTCTATCAGAATGACTTTACCAAGCCGCTGCTCTTCCTGGCGGAAGATGCATTGCCGACGAAGGCCGCACAATTCAACCTGCTGGGCTCACAATGGGGAGTGATGAACGAGACCGGCAACTATCCTGGGCAGGCGTGGCTCTGGCTCTACACCTTCTGGTACCAGGTACCGCCCTACAGCACCTCGTCGAATGCCGATGCGTTGGTCCTGGTCACTATGGGAATACTCACGGCCATCCTCGTGCTGTTCCCTTTCCTACCCTATCTCAATCGTTTGCCGTATTACCTCGGCGTCCACCGCCTGATCTGGCGCGAGTACTATCATGACGTGCGGGTCGAACACCGAGGCGAGGCTGCGCGTCCGAGTCCGAGCCCGGTAACGTAGACACGGAAGGCAGATGACTCCATCGGAGAGAGACACGCTGAGAGAGTCATCTCTTTCCTGATAGACCTGAAGGCGCATTGCATCACGAAAAATCTTACGGCTGGGTAAGATTAAAGCACAACTTCCCTTCAGAAGGCAAGGGGTCTGAAGGACGATCCCACCTGGTTTCGTTTCTCCGCATTGTACCACGGGAAATCGTACCGGTGGGTATGTTTTGTCTCTCTTGCCAACGACTCTTCCAGCCTGGGAATGAGGTCTCCATCTTCCTTTCCCGCCAGTGTGGTCAACCAGCAAGCAGTGGAAGCCTAGAGACAATAGGTACGATTTCCCATGACCCAAGCGCTTTTTGGTGGAGCTATGAGTGCCTTCTGTTTTGTGGCAACCATGCGTTACAATAGGCTTGCTGATGGACCCCAGCCGAGGCACTGTTGTCGCCGCACTCGTGCGGGATGTCTATGGTCTGCGTGGCCGTCTCGCCAAGATGTTGGAAGGGAAAGGAAGATGCTATGTCTCATCGCACACCCGTTTTGAGCTATCAAGCCCGCCACGAGGTGCTCCTGCGTTTCATTCCGGCCTATCAGCAAGCGGAATCCGCCAAAAAGAGCCTGTTGTTGGATCAGTTCCTTGAGGTGACGGGATATACGCGCAAGCATGCTATTCGACTGCTCAATCATCCCGAGAAGAGCAAGCAAGCGATCCAACGTCCCCGTTTGCCGCTTTATGGTTCTGAGGTGCAGCAAGCCCTTTTCCTGGCATGGAAAGCGACGCGCTACGTGTGTGCCCAGCGGCTGATGCCCTTTTTGCTGGAGATGGTCCCGTTGCTGGAGCGCTGTGGCGCATTACCTCACGAGAGATCGTACCCACGGGTGTGATTTTCCCTCATGTTCGCTCCTTCAGAGTACATTCCAAACATTGTTCTCCATTGCTTTTGTATGCATTTCAGGCAAAGGGAAGGACTGCTCTTCGTGGAGGCCGGGTACGATTTCTCATAAAGCTGAGTTTTTGACCATCAATCGTCTGCTTGCGTGACAGAAGAGACTGCCAGCGCGTCTGATCTGCTGAGGAGGATGGGAACGCAAAACACATCTGCGTTCTCTGCCACTTGGCACGCGAACGCATCTCTTTCCCCTCCTTCTCCGATGGAGATCGGGTCGTTTGGAGGAGAACCTATCGTCATGCCGCAATACCTTACGCAGACCTTTCAGACACGGCGCGCGCTGCTTCGATCCCTGGTGCCACGCTACCAACAGGCATCCCCGGCTCAGAAAACCCTCTTGCTGGATGCATTTGTGGAATGGACAGGCTACACGCGCAAATATGCTATCAAGCTTCTCAACCACGGGGCCTCTGACCAACAAATGATCCAGCGCCATCGCCTGCCGCAGTACGGTCAAGAGGTGCAACAGGCGCTCTTTTTGGCCTGGAAAGCGGCCCATTATGTGTGTGCCAAACGGCTCATGCCGTCCCTGACCACGTTGGTGGCCTTGTTGGAACGGCACGGGCATCTGCACCTCACGGAAGAAGAGCGTGGCCAGTTGCTCGCCATGAGTATGTCCACGGCAGAGCGGTACTTACGCACCCAACGCAAGCCCTGTCTGCATGGGCTGTCGGCAACCACTCCTGGTTTCCTGCGTCAGTCCCAGATCTCGGTCTGTGTCTTCTCCCCATGGGAGGAGGATCACCCCGGCTTTGTGGAAGTCGATTTGGTGGCCCATTGTGGGGACCATCTTGATGGCTGTTTTCTGTACACCATGACGCTGACTGATCTCGCCACTGGCTGGACCGAGTGCATTCCCCTGCTGGAGAAGAGCGCTGATGCGGTGCAGGCCGCGCTTTCGCAGGCACGCACGCTTTTTCCCTTTCCTCTCCTGGGTATTGACACCGATAGCGGCTCGGAGTTCCTGAATGAGCAAGTGATCGTCTATTGTGAGCAGCAATACCTGACCTTTACCCATGGGCGCTCAGGTGTCAAAAATGACCAGGCCCATGTGGAGCAGAAGAATCGAGCGGTCGTTCGCGAGGCGGTAGGTTGTGTGAGGCTGGAGGGAGCGGGGGCATACCAGAACCTTCGCGAGATGTACCAGGCGCTGCGCCTTGTCGTCAATGGTTTTCAGCCCTCCTTTAAGCTTCAAGCGAAAGTGCTCCAGGAGGATCGGATACGCTGTGTGTATGATGAGGCCCAGACGCCCCTGCAACGGCTGCTCGCCTCTGGTATTCTGTCGGAAGAGCAGCAGCAGGAGCTGAGCATGTGGGTCCAGCAGATCGATCCGCTCGCGCTGAGCGAGCACCTCGATGCCTTGCGATATGCTCTCCTTTGTGTGGCTGATGTGTCTCCTGTAGCGGTAGCCTCTCAACTTGCCGGGCAACCACGCTGTTTCTCCCTGGCGGTGTATGCGTCTGAGACACCGCCACTGCCTGAGGAAGGGCACGCGGAGTCACCTCCAGCAGAGCCGCCCTCTTCTCAAGCAGGTGTTTCGGATGCTGACCTCTGTGTCACGCAGGCTCAGCTGCTTCTCGCGCACGCCAGGTCAGACTCGCAGAGAACGGGCTACGTCCTCTCCGGTTGTATCTGGAGAAGTATCGCTTGAAGGCACCAGGAGGAACGGCGGGAGAGGACCTGCTCTTCTGCTCGGAGACGCATCAGCCACTGACCCCAATGCGATCACGCTGCTCTTTCGCCGACTCCGCCAACGCGCCGGGATCACCGAACAGCAGATCAGCCCCACCATGCTGCGCGATACCTTTGCCGTAGGCTATCTGTAAGCGGGAGGAAGCCCAAGCCAGTTGCGGAAGGTGCTGGGCTTGGACGCGAAGACTTCCCTTACGCGCTATCAGAAGCTGAGCAAACAGGGAGAAGAAGCAGGAGAGCGTCAAGAACGGGCCTCCCGCAACACCAGAGGCGCAGAAACCCCTCTTGTTCGCCCGGCTGAACCAGCGAGCGGAGTTGGCTCCCAGGCCAGTTCGTCCCGCCATGTTGCGGGATACCTCTGCCATCCAGTGTTTGCTGGCCGGAGGGGAATGGTCTGTTCTTCAAGAACAACTCGGACTCGCCGATCCGGCGTCTGTGAGACGCTCCCAATGCTTCTGTGATGAGCATGGGGAGCGGAACCAGGAACCCGGGTTGTTCCTGAAGGACAAACCCAGCCTCCAAGGTCAGCCAGACGAAGCAAGAGTACACGTCGGAAGGCAAGAAGCAGAAGGTGAGGCATGACGGTTGGCGGCGGAGACGAACCCACGATGAGTCAAATTTTCCTAGAGCCAAATACGGCAGCATGGATCTCCATTGGGCTTCTCCTGGCTCTTCGGTTGAGACACATCCCTGTGCGGGAATGTTACTGGCCAGTAACATTCCCGCACAGGGATGTAATGCGCCGTTCCCGTCGGTGACCTCATGATGCAATGGAATAGCAATGTGGTTGAGGATTTAGACCCTGATGTCTGCGTTTTGTTGCTGCGTCAGTTGCATAAGCAGAGCAGTTTGCCTGGCTAGCTCTGCATCCTGCTTGTCGATGCGCCCTAAAAGGGTGAGCATCGCTTTGTCTTGGGCGAGCAAGCGTTGCTCTGTACCACTCAGTTCTTGCTCTTCGTGATCATTCGTCTTATTGATGTGCTCAATGATATGTATCTGTTGCTCCTGGATGACTCGGTTGTGGCGCTCAACGCGGTTAGCCGCAGCAACGATGAGAAATCCAATATACAGCTCTGCTAACGTTGTTATAGAGTTGAGTGGAAAATTAAACGCATTTGAGGTAAACCAGGAAGGCAAAAAGTTACTCTTCTGCAGTCCTGGATTGATTGCAAAGAGCACAAACCAGGCAGCTACAAGGACCACCCAAACGGTGATGTTGATGGGGCTTCCCATTGCGGCGCTGACCTGATCCGCGAAATCAATAAAGCGTTTATTCAATGTTTTCACTGCAATTCTCCCTGTTTGGAATTTGTTTGTCCTCCGGGGGACGCTCCTACCTGTGTGTGTTTTCAATGGAGCACGGTCACGGTTCGTGTCGTATGGCTGCTATCCTCTTCTCTTCCACGAGAAGAAGGACTTCGGCAGATCTCTTCTTCTACACGTTTGGTATGTCAAATAGTGATACAAATATTTTAAAAAAAATACTTTCTACGCGCAAAAATCTTGTAATACAGAAAATCTTGAAAAAGGCAGGAGAGAGGCAACGTTTCGGGTGGAGTCCGTCGAACACTGTGAAAACGTTTCGGATGAAAGCGCTTTGTTCTTTTGAATGACTGGCTGTTTTAGATGATATGACAATCTCACCATGTATGAAATGTATGATAGAAAAATATTTTTTTCTCGTGAAAAAGAGCGCTTTAATTTGCATTTCCTCCAAAAATAGTGTATACTTATAGAGTCTCATAGCTATTACCATGAGGTATGCCTGTAAACGGTGGGATTGTATGGAAGAATTTCTACTCTAGATGGGAAAAAAGCAATAGCATGCAAAAATTTTGCAAACCATGCGTGGTGATTGTCTCATTTGGCTAGCCTTCCCGTTCCTGATCTCCTGCTTGCTCACCCAACTACGGGTCAAAATTTTGAACAATCCGTCCATTTCCTGATCAAAGACATCCTGTGCTGTAGGAGCACCACCCGGTATGAAACTGAGGGAGATATGATTGCGTTCCCTTATTCTCTGGGAGTTCCAGAGGAATGGACACCATGGAACAGAGGACGAGAAAGGGAACGTCGACCGCGCTCTACTCGACTCAGTTATGCCCAGATGAAGCTCAAACGTAAAGAGTTTCCCGACGCTCGTCTCACACAACGGAGGGTAGTTCATTGCTCTGCGCCTGTGCGCACCAAGAAAGAGAACGACCTATGGACCATCTATTAGAACCCACGTCATCGCAGGAGGTCTCATCTCCCCCTTCTCCCTTCCCCATTGTCGGCATCGGAGCCTCCGCTGGTGGACTGGAAGCATTCAAAGAACTGCTCTCCCACGTGGAAGACGCTACGGGCATGGCTTATGTCTTTGTGCAGCATCTGGCTCCCACCCATGAGAGCCTCTTACCCGAACTGCTCTCCCACGCGACGAGGATACCGATCTGCCTGGTCGCCGATCAGATGGTCGTGCAACCAGATCAAGTCTATGTAATCCCCCCGAATGTCACCATGACGCTCTCTGGTGGCATCTTGCGCCTGGTCGGAAGAACGCCGAGTGAGACGCCACATCTCTCCATTGATGCGTTCTTCTCTTCCCTGGCAGAACAGCGGCAGAGCCAGGCGATCGGCGTTCTTCTCTCAGGAACCGGCTCTGACGGCACCCTGGGACTTGAAGCTATCAAGGCAGCGGGAGGCATGACCTTTGCGCAACAGCCTTCGCAAGCTCGCTACCCGCAGATGCCACAGAGTGCCCTTGCCGCTGGCTGTGTGGATATGGCCTTGTCCCTCGAAGGAATAGCGAACGCGCTGGTGCGTCTGAGTCGTCATCCCTATCTCCGCACGGTGAACGGGACAGACCTCCAGGAGGAGGGCCGCGCGGATGAAGCGCTTGACACGCAAGCCATGTCCCACCTGCTCTCTCTGCTCAAAGCGAAGACGGGCATGGATTTTACCGCCTACAAGCCGAGCACGCTGATTCGCCGTCTCCAGCGTCGGATGGCCTTGCAGCAGATGGAACACCTGAGCCCCTATGTTGCCTATGTGGCAGATCATCCTGCGGAAACAGAGGCTTTGTACCAGGACTTCCTGATCCATGTCACCAGTTTTTTTCGTGATCCGCCTCTTTTTCAGGCCCTCACCCACCAGGTCTTTCCCCGTCTGGTGGAGCGCAAAGGCAAGTCGGAGGCACTCCGTCTCTGGGTGGCCGGATGCTCAACCGGGGAGGAAGTGTATTCGCTGGCCATTTGCTTGCTGGAGTTCCTTTCAGCGCAAGGCATCACGTTGCCTGTTCAGATCTTCGCAACCGATGCCAATGAAGCCATGCTCCGTCAGGCCCGTGCAGGGATCTATCCTTCCCATGCGCTCCTGCCCATCTCAGCAGCACGGCTCCAGCGCTTTTTTGAACGGCGAGAGGAAGGGTACCAGATCAGTAAGTCCATCCGTGATCTGTGTATCTTTGCCCCTCACAATCTGCTGAAAGATCCACCCTTCTCCAGGATCGATCTGCTCTCGTGTCGCAATCTGTTGATCTACTTGCAACCGGCTTTTCAGGTGAAAGTCCTGCACCTTTGTCACTATGCCCTGGCGTCCTCCGGTTTTCTGCTGCTGGGAACCTCAGAAACGGTGGGGGAAAGCCGCGATCTCTTTGCCCCAGTCGAGAAAAGAAAGCCCCTCTATGAAAGGCGAGAAGGTCGAACGCCGCTGCCACTCCATATGGCTGTGGGAGGCGATGGCAGAAAGACCGATGATCGGACAGGGGAGACGAACGGAATGCATGAGCCCATGACACCGAGCTTAAGTATCCAGAAAGAAGCTGATCGACAGTTGTTAGCGAACCATGTCCCAGCCAGTGTGGTTATCAATGCATCTATGCAGATCCTGTATGTGCGCGGAGATACCAGCCCGTACCTGGAGCTTGCATCGGGGGCAGCCAGCTTCAATGTGCTCACCATGGCACGCGGGAACTTGAAGTTCGGACTGCGGAGCGCCCTGCTCTCCGCGCAAAAACAGGAGCATCCGGTCCACAAGACCGGTATCCGGATTGAGGGCGCCACGATGACCCGCGAAGTCGCGGTGGATGTGATCCCGCTGAAGACTTCTCAGGCACTGGCCGAACGCCACTTTCTGGTCCTGTTCACTGACCCATCCCAAGCTGGCTCGCATCCAACGCGCAAGACGGGATCGCGTGACAAAAACGGGAGAGCCGCCGAGGTGGGAAGCGAGGCCCATCGAATTCGGCAGTTGGAGCAGGAACTGAAAGATACGCAGGAGGAGATGCAAGCGATTATCGAGGAGCGGGAGGCGAGTAATGAAGCGTTGCAGACGATCAACGAAGAACTGCTCTCCACCAATGAGGAATTCCAGAGTCTCAATGAAGAGTTGGAAACTTCCAAAGAGGAACTCCAGTCGATGAATGAAGAGGTGATGACGGTGAATCAGGAATTGCAGATCCGCAATGAGGACTTGCGGGTGGCACGTGACTATGCCGATGCCATTGTGGAAACGGTGTGCGAACCGCTGCTCGTGCTCTCAGCGGACCTGCGGGTGATGCGCGCCAATGCGGCCTTTTACCAGACCTTCCGCGTCACGCCATCAGAAACGGAGCAGCGCTCTCTCTACGAACTGGGTAACGGACAATGGAAGCGTCCAGCGCTCCGGACCCTTATGGAAGGGGTTCTCCAAGAGCAGCGCTCCTTCCAGAATGTGGAGGTAGACACCACGTTTCCAGGGCTTGGACACAGGATCATGCTGCTGAATGCCCGTCGCATGGCAGAGGAGAGAGAAGGGAGCCGTCAGCCAAGGATATTGCTCGCGATGGAGGATATTACCCTGCGGAAAGAACTGGAAGAGCACAAAGAGGCGTTTCTTGGGATGGTCAGCCACGAACTCAAGACACCCATTACCTCGGCGAAACTCCTGGTGCAATTGCAACAGGGGCACAGGAGAAAGGCGGGCGATGAGAAAGCCGTCGCTCAGCTCCGCCTCGTCGATGTGCAAATGGACAAACTCAACAGCCTCGTCGATGATTTACTGGATGCGACCGCTCTGGAAACAGGACAATTTCGTCTGAAGGAGGCGGTGTTCAATGTCGATGCGCTGGTGCATGAAGTCGTTGAGGCGGTGCAGATCACCATGAAGCAGCACACGATACTGATCGAGGGAGTCGTCCACCGCCTCGGGTATGGAGACCGAGCACGAACGGGTCAGGTCCTTTCGAATCTGCTCACCAATGCCAGCAAGTATGCTCACACGTCTCCAACGATCCGTGTGGTGATCTCAGAGGAGCAAAACAGTCTCAGTGTTCGGGTACAGGATTTTGGCCCGGGTATCCCCATGGCCCAGCAAGCCGATATCTTTCACCACTTCCTGCGCTTGCGTGGTCCAGGTCAGGAAGGGATTTCCGGTCTTGGGCTAGGATTATATATTGCCTCTGAGATTGTCACGCGGCAAGGAGGACGGATCGGGGTACAGAGCCAGGAAGGCAAGGGAGCTACCTTCTTCTTTACGATCCCTTACACGCCAGAGTTGCGATCAGAGATCAACCGGGAAGAGCAAAAACAAGAGCCATAGTCCCATTCACGTGAACCATGTCTTAGAGAGTGCGCGTCGTTGTGCTCTTCTCTTGAAGGACGTGTTCAATAAGCTCTAAAAGTGCATTCATGGCGAATGGTTTCTCCAGTCCAGCAAGGTGGCGGTCTTGCAGTTCTTCTTGCCATTGACCCCTCATGGCACTGAGAAGAATGGCTGGGACCGCTTCTAATCCTTCGAGAACGTGCAGTTGATCATACAGCTCAATACCATTCAGAGAAGGAAGGTTGTAGTCAATGAGAAAGAGGTCTGGCTTTCTGTGGGTCGCAACGAGGAGAGCTTGAGACGGATCGTTCACGAGCAGGGGGTAATACCGTTCTGCTTCACTTAAAAGAAGCCAGAGGACGTAGCGCGTATTCTCATCATCTTCTACCACTAAAATGATTTTCCCAGTACGTGAAGGGGTGTTTTCCATAGGGACACCTTCTTACAGGATACGAATAACTTCATCCCTGGTAAGTATAGCATATGAAGAGCTTCATTGCCCGTCATTTTCCATCACCTTTTATATCCATCGACAAATGAATAGACCACCCGAGCCTTTTCCCACTCAGCATTGAGTTCGTACGCTTGCCCTAGTTGGTTGTAGAGATGCTCAATCTCCAGCGCTGGCATGGTGGTCCCCCGATCAAGCCCATGCAAGCGCTCGGTCATCACATGCCGTGCTTGCTCGTAGTAGGACTCACTTTTGTCATGTTCATGCAACGTCAACGTGGCCCATTCCTGTAACTGTTCCTGAAGTTGGTGTGAAGTTGGTGTGTATTGAGGAACTGCTCCCACTTCTGAGCGATATTCTCGTGAGTGGTCTGGCTCGTTGACAGCACCGTCAGAAGCAGGTTCGAGCCACTCGACCTGCTTCTGACGGCAAAAGCGCTGAGCTAGGCAGCAGGGAGATCAAGATTGGCAATACCCTCTCGTTTTCGTTCTTGTGCATCCGCGCGTTTTGTGAGACCTCCTTCACCGAAATCTTCACTGATCACTGGTATTTCGTCGAAGCGTGCAGTATGAAGAAGCGCTTTTGCCATATTCGTGTCATGGAGATCTGCTCCACGCAAATCTGCGTGATCAAGATCTGCTCCTTTCAGATTTGCGCGACAGAGGTTGGCGTTACGCAGATCGGCCCCACGTAAGTTTGCATGCCGAGAGATTGGCATCGCTCAGGTTTGCCTTCCTTAAATCAGCATGGCGCAGGTCAGCTTCCTGAAGGTTTGCTTCTTGCAGATCTGTTTCTTGCAGGTTCGCCTCTGTAAGATCAGCTCTATGCAGATCAGCTCCGTAGAGATCAACGCTACGGAGTTGAGCCATATGAAGGTCTGGTTCATATCCCTGTACATCAGCATAAGCCAGTCGCCATCTATTCCAGGCCGCTTTTCCTGAAGAAAGGACATCAAAAGGATTCTGATAAGGCATAGGATTCACTTTCTAACTCTCTCATCTCTACTCCTACCGTCAAGAATCATCAACGGGCACGAATGGTTCATCTTCCACGAACTCGCTTCCCTGCCAGGCTTGCTTTACTTCCTGTCTAAGCGCCGTTCTATTGCTCATCCTTATTTCTGAGAGATGAACTTCTCGCCCGAGCAACAGCGTAAGATCAGTGATATATTGCCGATAAGGAAGAATGAGTGAACGACTCTCATCGAACGCTTGATAATAGGCGCGTGTACGAGGATTCTCTGACATCCACCAATGGTTCTCGCCATAGCTTTCAAGAACCTCCAGTAATTCATCAGAGGTCGTCATCTGTGGAGAAACTTTTTTCTGTTTCAAGTAATCTTCATGCTTCATGTTCATTCTTTTCTCTCCTTCACTTTGCCTGCACCGTTTGTGACGTTCTCGACCTCCCACCAGAGAAGGCGCGTAAAAGAACAAGAAGCACACAGGCACCAAGAAAGGCAATGACCATACTGCCAAGCAAGCCATAGCTACTGCCTCTTCGTGAGAGAACCTCAAAAGCAGGAGAACAAAGCCATGCAGGAAAAGGAACGTAAAGACAGGTGAGGCGTCGTACTTCCAAAAGAGAGAGGTACCTTGCCTGCCATTTTCTACGGGGAACTTTACTCATGGGAATATCTATGAGGCTCTATTAGTATACATTATTTTTGGAGGAAATACAAATGAAATCGTTGACGCGTTGACGCTGTCGTAGCCTGGAGAGTTCTTATGTTGCCTGCGATGTTCCACGGAAATGGGACACGAATATCCTGTTGATCATGGAATGGACTCCTTTCGGGACCGTGCAGCCGGGAAGAGAGATAGGACGTGAGAAGCATACGGAGATGGTTCAGGTACGCTCTTAGCCCATATGTGCCGTCTGCGTCATAACAAGCGTGAGCAAGAGCAGCACAACGAAGGGAGATTCCTCCGCGTTTACTGCTCGTCAATCTTTGCGCCTGGAAAGGTCTCTTACTGCTATAGCATACGTATGAAGAGCAAAAAACAGAGACAGGTGTTTCACGAGACCAATAAGACAAAAGTAGATGCTGGTGGCGAGCGACAGACTCGTTACGCCTTGGATCGCGCTGCCTTCAGCATCGCATTGTCCATCTTCAGTTCCGCATTCTCCTTGTTCACCGTGCGTTTGGTTGGTAGGATGTCACTCTCAATCGAGAGGCTGTGACCCAATGTGACGACTCCACTTGGTCTAAAGACCAGTGGCTTCACACAGAGCACCACGGAATGTACCCGTGGATGCAGGTTCGTGTAGGCTCCGTCCAAGCCCTCGGTCGAGAATATTGATCGATGCATTGTGATCTCGGTCGAGCACTACACCACAATGAGCGCAGAGGTGAGTACGGACACTGAGGTCTTTGTGCTCACCTTCCTTGTGGCAGGCGCTACAGATCTGGCTCGTCTTGTTGGGGTCCACTTCTAAGACTGTTACCGCACCGGCCCATGCTGCCTTGTGTTTCACCAGATCTATGAAGGTCCCCCATCCAGCATCGAGGATCGATTTGTTCAAACCGCCTTTTGCAGCGGCACCATTGGGAAGATAGTTCCCGTTCACCTCCTGCTTTGGCTTCGGTCTCTTCACCATATGATGGATCGAGAGATCTTCAAAGACGATGGTTTCAAATGTGTCTACCAGGAGACGAGACTCCTTCTGCTGAAAGTCCTTGCGCTGATTCCTGATCTTCCGATGCGCAGTCGCAACCCGTTTGACAGCCTTTGCGCGTCGATTGCTACCCTTCTTCTTTTTCGCCAGATGTTGCTGCGCCTTTTTGAGCCGACCATGGGAGGTACGAAAGAACCGTGGGTCCTCCACCGTGTCGCCCAGTGAGGTGGTCATGAAGTGCTTGAGGCCCATGTCAATACCGATAGCGATATCGGTTAATGGCTGCTTGACCCTCTTAAAACAGTCAGAAACGAGGCTGTCGCCTCTAGCCTGACGGCTCATCTGACTGAGAGGAGTGACCTGTGCCTCGACCTCACAGACAAAGGTGACATACCAGTGCGTCCCATCTCGGTAGAGTAGGGGCCGGTCGCCCATTGCTGGGACGCCCGTACCCCCCTCCCCAAACCGTACGTGCTCGTTTACAAGCATACGGCTTTCCCTTTACTTTGAACTCGGAGATACTTCTTATCTGGAAGTTTACCGGCATGGAGCAGATCGTGACATTGCCTACAGAGGACGAGTGTTTTCCTATTGCGAGCGATCATGATTTGCTGCCATTTTTCCTTCCCGCGAGCGACATCTTTCATTCTCCGAATATGATGGACCTCAAAATGACCCTCTTGCGTCCCGCAGTATTCGCATTGTTGCTTGTTCAGGCGTCGGATCAACTCTGATCGGCTCAGTGTCAGCGATAGCGTAGCTGGGAGAATATCAATGGTCATATCTGCCGGATGTGGCTGCTTTAGGTCCTTGAGCCGGAAAATTCTGATGACGCGAGTCTTTTCCGTTCCTTTGATGATGAGCGCATAGCCATCATCCCTTTTTAACCTCTTGGCTATCTTTCTCGTGCTTATTTGATGTTTTGCTGCCAAGGTTTTGAACAGGCTCATATGCCAGATGTACTCAAGCTTGTTCATTTTTCCTTTGACACTGTAAGCACAAGCGTAATAATTTGCCAGTCCTTGGAGTTCTCCATTGTATGCCAGGATAATTTCGGCATCATCGAGTACTATGAGGTTGGCTTTGTGATGAGCCTTCAATGTCTCATAGTTCCCGTATCTTTTGGTGGTACAGAACTGCTGGAGTTTTCTTGGAGGGATATGGAATTGTATTCGTTCGGAAACCGATTTGAAGGTGGTGTATCGCGGACCTCGCTTGACCTTCACCGTACGGTTTCCTGAATACGTTTTAACCCAATATCCTACGAAAATGACTCCTTCCTTCGCGGGTCGGATATGCGATTTTTCCTCTGCGATAGTAAGCTTGAGGGTCTCCTCAATGAAGTGTCGAACCTCTTGTCTCACCGCTTCTGCGTCGGCATGCGAGCCGATGATACCGATGACGTAGTCATCCGCATAACGACAGAAGTAAAGTCGTTTATATTCGCCATCGAAGGGGTCTCCGCTGGGTATCTGCCTCCGTAGACGTTGGATGTGTTTAATCTGCCGTTGGACTTCCTGAAGTTTTTCCTGCTCTGCGCCCTCTCTCTTCAGGGTGTCCCATTGTTGTCTGAGACGACGGATTGCGCGTGATCCACGTGTGTAAGCTCCATTTACTTTACGTGTCTTGCCCTTGGTGAACCGATCTTTCATGTCTTTCATGAAGCGATCTAATTCATGAAGGTAGACGTTTGCTAGGATCGGAGCACAGATTGAGCCTTGAGGTACACCGCTGTAGGTCGCATGATACGTCCAGTCCTCCAGGTAGCCAACGTCAAGCATGGCTTTGATGAGGCATATGAAGCGTTTGTCCTCAATTTTCTTTTCCAGTAGCCCAATGAGTAGATCGTGGTTGATCGAGTCAAACGAGCCTACAACTGAATACCCTATTCAAGAACCCAGATGAACAAGATCCAACCGAGATCGAGGTTACCGATCCCACGCATCCTCTGTTTGGGCGTCGTTTCCCATTGATTTCCGTGAGTTCCCCCTTGCATGGACCAGGAAATGTGTTGGTCTGCTATCGAGGGTATATGACCTTGCGATTGCCTGTAACCTCGACTACACTGGCAGCATCTCGGCCCGTCATCTCCACCAAACTTACGTACGCAGCCGTCAAGGAGTTCCTGACCATCGCCGAGGATTGCGAGGCCCTCAATGCCCTCTCAGCCAAGCCAGATCTGGAAGCGTCTTCCCCCAGAGCTGCAACGTCAGATCAGCGACGAACTCTCGTCGATCCTGCAGGAGGTACTCTATGAGCAGATCCGAACTGGTGAGCCAAACGCACCTACAACGCAAGGCGCTCATCTACATCCGACAATCCACTCCGCACCAAGTGCTCTCCAATCAAGAAAGCCTGCGTCTGCAGTACGCGCTGCAGCAGCGAGCCATCGACCTCGGATGGAGGCAGCAGGACATTGAAATCATTGATGCTGACCTGGGTATGACAGGAGCCAGTGCCGCTCATCGAGTTGGCTTTCAAGAAGTCGTGACCAAAGTGACGCTTGGCCAGGTTGGCATCATCCTTTCTGTCGATGTGACGCGCCTTTCGCGCAATTGCTCGGATTGGTATCCCTTGTTGGATGTGTGTGGCTATCGAGACTGTCTCATCGCTGATCGCGATGGTATTTATGATCCGGGGTCTGCAAACGGGCGTCTGCTGTTGGGTCTCAAGGGGCAATTATCCGAACTTGAACTGCATACCATCAAAGCGCGTATGACCGCTGGACTGCTCAACAAAGCGCAACGAGGCGAACTGGCCTTGTCGCTGCCAATCGGCTTGGTACGCAATGCCATCGGCAAAGTGCAGAAAGATCCCAATCGTGAGGTCCAGGATCGTCTTGATCTCATCTTTACGACGTTTTTGCGCGTCAGATCTGCCAGCAAAGTCTTGCAGTTTCTCAATACCCATGAGCTCTGCTTGCCACGACGTGATCGCTTTGGCGACGTGGTGTGGAAAAAACCAACGGTGGCGGCTATTTTGCAACTCCTCAAAAATCCAGCCTATGCAGGAGCCTTTGTCTATGGAAAAACTCGTTCAGTCCGCAAAGATCCCACGTCTGCTCACACGCAAGAAGTGCGCTTACCCATGGAGCAGTGGAAGATTTGCATCAACGATGTCTATCCGGCCTACATCACCTGGGAAACCTTTGAGCAGATTCAACAGATGCTCATCGAGAATTATGCCGCCTATGATCGCAACAAATCGCGTGGCGTCCCGCGCGATGGTGCTGCCTTATTGCATGGGATTGTCTATTGTGGAGAGTGTGGGCACAAAATGGTGGTGCAATACAAGGGCGGGACGCGTTACCTCTGCAACTACCTCCGTCAGCAATATCATGTCCCTGTCTGCCAATACATTCATGCTGATCCCGTTGATGAGAGAATTGTCGAGGCGTTTTTCCAGGCGCTTTCTCCTGTGGAGCTCGATGTCTACACTGCTGCGGTCGCCACACAACAAGCGACCGCCCAGCAGGTGAGCCATGCTCATCAACAACACGTGGAACGTCTGCGCTATGAAGCGACGCTGGCTCAGCGTCAATTCAACCGTGTTGACCCTGACAATCGTCTGGTGGCTTCTGAACTCGAAAAGCGGTGGGAAGGGGTCTTGGCCGAACTCAAACAGGCAGAAGAAGCTGAGGCGACACGAACGGTCTCTCCCCCATCGTTGCTCGCTCTCAGCTCAGAGCTTCAAACGGCCTTTCGAGCAGTCGGGCGGCATTTGCCCGCTCTGTGGCATCAAGGGCGAGTCAGCCAGCGGCACAAAAAAGCGCTTCTTCGCGCTCTGATCGACAAAGTAGTAGTTCACCGCTTTGCCCGAGATCAGATGCAAGCGCGTATTGTCTGGAAAGGTGGGGAAACGACCACGTTCGTGATCCCCGTTCCCATCGGGACGTTCAAAGATCTTGCAGGAGCAGAGATCATGGAACGCATCATTCTTGAACGGAGCGCTGTTGGGATCTTGGATGAGGAGATTGCACAGGAATTAACCGATTTAGGCTATCGTTCTCCCATGGGCCTGGTCGTTTTACCCAGCACGGTCAGAGGCATTCGACTCAAACATGGCATCTTTCAAACACGTTCACAGTCGCATCCCAGGCGCATTGAGGGGGCACTGACGATCTCGCAAATTGCTATCGCCCTTGACATTGACCCCCATTGGATTTATGATCGTATACATAACGGAACAATTCATGTTGACAAAGATCCGAGCACCCGTCTGTTTCTGTTTCCAGATTTGCCGACGACGCTTGAGCAGTTTCGAGAGCTGCGTTCTGGCAATTTCCAGAACTTGCGTTTTTCAAGGGGGCATCAAGATGCATGATCGAAATAGCTCTGGATATCCATATCTATGATCCATTTCACCGCTGTCCACTCGTGTTCGATATGCTGTAGGGCTGTATGTGGGGATCGCCCTGGTCGGAATCCATGCGAACTGTTGTCAAAGACAGGTTCGTAGATTCGTTCCAGAATGATCCTGACCACTTCCTGCACGAGCTTGTCGTCTCCAGAGGAAATGCCTAGAGGTCGCTTTTTGCCATTTTTCTTTGGCACATAGACCCGTCGCACGGGGTGGAATCGATAGCTTCCGTCCTTGAGTCGTGCGATAATTGACGCGACTCGGTTTTCAGAAAATCCATCCAGCGTGCTTCCGTCTACCCCTTTGGTGGTTGCGCCATCATTTGAGTAGATATTGGCATAGGCTTCATACCATAGGATGGGGTTTTCCATGAGACGGAATAGTCCATTAAGGCGCTTTCCTTTCTGAGAAATTTCCCCAAGTGCTGTCAATCTCTTAATGACTGTTGCGGGTAGCATCAGCACACCCTCGCTTTCAGTAGATTATTCAGCTCAGTAAACTACGCCCCTTCCTCCCAGATAGCGGTGGTTTCAGACGTATTGCTACGCTTTATCCCCGTATCGGTATCCCATGAGCCTCGTTGCTCTGGAATCTGCGGAACCCATTACAGGCCCACCTTGAGTAATGTGGGCGTTCCGTCGCCATGCAGGATTGCTCCTGTTTAGGCGATCCCGCGTTTTCAACAGGTCGAGATACGATGTGCTACAGGTCCCCCGTTCGTTCCTAATATCCCTCGTAAAAAGGGTGTGTCAGAAAGATCGGATAACAAAGCAATCAAACGATACTTTGTTACTTTCTGATCTAGCGCTTCGGTTGCCTTTCGCTAGCGCCGCGCACCTAGACCACAGGAACTAGGGTTCAAGCAGTTTATCCTTAACCATACACATCTTGTACTGACAACTCAAAGGGTTGGCAACTCCCTCCTACGTTGCCTTCCTCCTAGCATGCTGCACTCCCCTCTCTCTTTCGAGATTTCAGCCAATTGGCGAGGATAAGCTAGGTGTACATGGGATACTCCGGTAATCCCAGCGACGTTTTGTCGCGCTCGTTTCCTGCCGCTGACGCGGCGCACTTTGATGGTGCAGGTTTTGATGGTTCCCTGTATCTCTCGGTGCATTTTGACTTTGATAGTTCCCAGATTGGTGATACTCAGACGATTGGACGTCAACTTTCACCCTGCGTGATCGGGGAAACAAAACGAGTCGTAGCGCTTGTAGGATTGGTAGCGCGGATAGCCCGGCGTTTGCCCGGTGCGCACACGACGAAAGAACGCCTGAAAGGCTTTGTCCACGCGCTTGAGCACATCTTGCAACACATGCGCACCAATGGCAAGATACTCTGGTCGGATCTCACTCTTGAACGTGGGCAAGGCATTGGCTTGATCGTAGTAGTTGATACTATAGTCGCATGCATGCTCTTTGCGCCACTGAGTATCATAGAAGTTAGGATGTTTCTTCGCGATATTCCAGGCATCTCTGCGTTCCTGTAATGCGGCGTTATACATCTCGCAACAGCGTGAAAGCGTCCACTCCAGCTTCTCAACCTGCGCTTTTGTTGGGTACAATCTGTACTGAAATGCTTTCATTCCACTCCTTTCTGAGCATCGATGGAGCTCTTTGCTCCTTTCAAGAAGACCTCCTCTCGGTCAGATGAGCCGAAGGCTAGAGGCGGTAGCCTCGTTTCTGACCGTTTAAGAGGGACCTCCTCTTAGTCAGATGAGCCGTAAGAGGATACGCGTCTATCATACTATACCTGTCAATAAAGAAATATTCATGTTAGATAGACAGAATAAATATTCTGTCATAAAAACACGTACATATATTCATCCCATGTATAAATGACAGAGAAGAGCTTTAGCCCACAGAAGCAAGGGCTAAAGCCATGGAAAACCCGCCTATTCGCCAGGGTTGAAACCCTGCGATTTGCGGCAGGTTGGACGGTTATCAAGAAAGAGCCTCTTCTGAGCAGTGATGAGAAGACGTACAAAAGACTCTTTTCTCTTTCACAACTATTTATAAGAAATACTACCATCTTTCTCATATGTAAAAAGAAGAAGCTATAGTAAGATAGATATAGCTTATAATAAGTGAAATATATATAAAATATAAGGTAAATAAGTAAAAATAGAGAATATTATGTATCACATTAGCTATCCACCTCTGCAGTTGAGAGACTGAATTTATTTCAGAAAAGTTTTTTAGAAATCAGGAGGAAATTCTCTTGTCTCATGCCATTTGGCAAGAATGATGAACGACTCAGTTCCATACGTGATGGCGTCAGGCATCTTGAGAAAGAGATAAGCGTGCTGCAAAAAGTATCGACACCATTCTCTTGCCAAATACCACCAAACAGCCAACAACCTGAGAGGAGACCTATTTCCAACCAGCTGCACTGCGCTATCATCGTGTTCTACTTTCTAAGAGTTGTGAGAAGTGGAAGGGAGGAAAGAATGGATACCATACGTTTACGTGAATTTTACGAACGCGTCATTGACGAGCGTGATAGGCAGTACGACCAACGGTTCCGGGCCGCTGAAATCGCTCTATCCGCCGCTCTCAGTGCGCAGGAAAAAGCCGTGGCAGCCGCTTTTCTCGCCTCGGAAAAAGCCATTATTAAGGCGGAAGAGGCACAAAAAGACTATAATATACGATCGAACGAGTTCCGAGGTCAGCTCGACGATCAAGCGAAGACACTCATGCCTCGGCCTGAAACGGTGGCGCTCTTCAAGGCAATGGACGAGAAACTTCTCATAGCGCAGAACAACTATGAGAATAGGTTAGAGGGAGTGAAGGCAGCCATTGAAAAAAGTAACGATGATAGCATAAAGGCATTGGCAGAGGTACGATTGGCCATGACACACCTCTTGTCAACTGATGCCTATGAAGCAAGGCATACGGAACTACAGCGACAGGTCAATGAGTTACGTGAGGCACGCAGTGAAATAAGCGGCAAGTCAGCCGGGGCGAATGCGCTCTGGGGTTACCTCATTGCCATAGCTGGCATTGCTCTTGTGCTCATCTTTCATTTTGTGAAATAGTACGCATTGCCTTAGCAGAGATCTTCCTTGAGATGCAGCTCCTGAAACTTTTTTGCTGTGTTCTACGTACCAATCTCGATGCTAAGAATAGTTCTCGGCTGCGCAACTCCACCTGATGGTGAGAAAGAGAGCATTCAGATTCATCTGCCTCTCAACACACTCATTGATCAAGTCCATCGTGGCTCGTTCATCTGAGATCTGGCTTCTTTTCTTTTTCAGACCACATGGCGAATGCTGCGAGACAAGAGGCCAGGAGTAAAGCTATCTATTTGTAAAAATAGTGTGTACTGAAAAAGTCGCAGAAAACTTTCTATGCGTCACACTCCTTTCGTCGTATTCCCCCTATGAAAGAGTGCACTGAGCTTCTCTTTATACATGCAAACTTTTCTCATCTGTCTTGTTCGCTCTCTTGCGTTCGGGCTTGCTAGCTAAGATGGATGGGTCATCAGGAAGTCACCCTTTTCGCAAATACAGGGCGAGGGCATTTCTTCACCCTGAAAAATGAAGCAGACTGATGCCAGGCGAGTCCACTCGTTTCGGATGGTCAGTTTCTGCAAACTCGGAAAGCCATTCGAGAGGATGAGCATCGTATGAATACCACGAAGTTTCTGCTGCCACAGGCTGCCGTACAAATACCCGAACCCCCTATCGCGAGATTTTTGTTCTCTGATACGCGTATGGCATGGTTCTGGTTGATTGTTCGTGTCTACGTTGGGTATGAGTGGCTCACTGCCGGTTGGGAAAAACTGACCGGGCATTCCATCAGCGTTGGCAGTTTTGGAGCAGCTTCCAAGGGCGGTCCGTGGGTCTTTAGTGGTCATGACAGTACTGCTCTCAAGGGATTTATCGCCGGTGCTGTCGCCCAGACAAAGGGGACCAACCCTGCTGTGCAAAGTTGGTGAGTTTACAACACGCACTTTTTGAGGCTATCGCACTGAATACGCCAGAGCAAAGCAGCCCGTTTGAAATGGATGAGTACATTCATCGCTATCACAAACAAGCGCAAGAATTGTACGCGTTTATCAACGCTCGATCTTTTTCAAGTGAGATGCTTCCTCGGTGGCTTCAAATGATCGATGAAGATGACCGAGGGATCGCAGTCTGGCAACCAAAAACCAGGCTTCTCCCTGACGAGGAGCAGAAAGGCTGAACATGGCGTTACAGGAGGATGATCAGTTGAGGAGCAGTTGGAGGAGGCAGATCGTCAGGCATTGCTCGCCTCGCTCTTCGCGCTGTGGAAACACGGCTGCGAGTATGGGATTGAGGTGGATGAGATCCCACAGACCCTCGCGCAACAGGCCACGAGGGACGAACAGGCGCTCATGGTACAATGGGTGCAACAAGAAAAGGCATTGGATGAGGTAGCAGGCAGCACATGGTTGAATCGTCATCTGGCTGATTTTCTGGCTCTTCTCACCGCACAGTGATTCATTCTCTCTACAGGAAGTATGAGGAGAAGGCATGACCAACGCACACGAACATCTCTTCAGGAAACTCAAGAAGAAAAGTCAGGAAGAACTCGTTGCTCTGCTGGAACAGCTTGTCCAACGGCAGCCTGAGACGGAAACCTTGCTGGAACTGCTGGTCGAGCTTCCCCTGGGCGAGGCATCCGCGCAGGCCAAACAACGTCTCAATCGCACGATTGATCCTGCTGCGATCAGAAGTCAGGTCGACGTCGCCTTCGATCGGGCCGGAACAGACTGGGATGCTGCCGGGCGCGCAGCGGTCGACCTGGAGCAAGTTTCCGCGATCGGCCACGATTTTGCACAGGCGGGTGCTGGGCGAGTGTGCCAATGGCCTGCTGGCTTGTCTCAAAGCGCAGTCTGATCTGCCACAAGGCGAGCGCCTGAAAGAGGATGAACGGGAAACGCTCCTCACCTCACTGTTGACCCTCTGGCACTTTGGCGACCGCTCTGGCGGGATCACGTCTGACCTTGCGCCAACGGTGGTGGCATTGGCAACGGCCTCTGAACGCACGCGGCTTGAGGCGTGGGTGCGCGAGAACATGCACCCTGGTCAGGATGCGTCCAGTCAGTGGCGCAGTCGCGGTCTGGTGAGCTTTCTGGCGCTGCTCAAACAGGCCCAGGGGTCCACCCAGGACGAGGTGCTGGCAGAGTATCGCCAGGCGGGACTCTACGCCAAATTGGCAGAACGGTATCTCCAGCTTGGCCGCCAGAGCGAGGCGTTGGCCGTTGCCCAGGAGTATCTCACCGAGACATTTGAGATCACCCGGTTCGCGGAACGCTTGCTCCGGTCAGATGAACATTGGCGAAATCAGGCGCAGGCGCTTGTCGAGAAGCGACTGGCTGAGATACTTACTACAGCGGAGACGACGCCAAAGGATCTCACGCGTCCACATACCATCGATACCTATCGGCGCTGGTTGAGCGAACAGTATCGTCTTGCTGGTCAAATTCAGCAAGCATTAGAGGTGGAGCGAGCGCGTTTCCAGGCTCATCCAGATGAGGCAACCTATCGTGCCGTGCGTATGGTAGTACAGGCTGATGGGCAGGAGAGCAATCGTTGGCCAGAACTCCGCACCCAGTTGCTCCAGATCCTCAGCCAGCAGCGATCCTGGGCTGCCCTCGCCTCCATTTTCGTCGATGAAGGAGAGGTAGAACAGGCGCTGGCCGCCCTGAAAGAAGGAGAGCGGACACCGCGAGTCCTGGCATATGGCTCAGGCTCTTCTCCATTCTCCACGCTACGAGTGCGCGTGGCTCAAGCCGCAGAAGAGGGGTACCCGGATGAAGCAGTTCAGATGTATGCACGTGTTGTGGAGGAGTTGATTGCGTTGCGTGGGCGGGAAAACTACCAACAGGCAGCGGCATACCTGAGCCAGATGAGGAAGCTCTACCAGAAGATGGGACGCGAAAAAAACTGGGAAACCTATCTGGCTGGTTTGCGTTCCAACTATAAGAGCCTACGCGCACTTAAAGAAGAGTTAGAGAAAAAGGGCCTCTGAGGGCGTTTTCGCGAGGACATGATTGGAGCCAGGAAAAGCGGAAGGAAAGACATGGAAAAACAGGCATGGACCATTGGCGAGAGCGTGGTTGTCAAGCCAGGCGTAAGCGATCCCGATACTGGTCGCGACATTGGTGGCTGGCAGGGGCGCATCAGCGATCTCTTTGAGGAAGAGAGGACCGTGGTGATCCACTGGGATCGTCTCACGTTGTTTCTTCCAGCCGGAACCAATAGACTCAAAATTTCTTGGTCTTGAGCAGAAAAGAGCGATTTTGTCCATCTGTTGTAAACATCCAGAAGTCATTCATAGTGCCTCAACTTGAGTTGCTTTCTCATGCTGTCCCGTTGTGTCGAGCAAGGCAATAAAGCGCTTCCGTGTCTGCTCTGTTTGGGGATGATATGCTCCAAGTATTTGTTCACGAATCTCTAACGCACGAGCATAGCAGGTTTCGGCCTCTTCATAGCTGCCTTGCGCTTCCCAAAACCGTGCGAGGTCATGCATAGTCTGAGCAATTTCGGGATGTCGAGATCCCCACGCTTGTTCGAGGATACGTAACGTGCGCTGGAAGCATGGCTCCGCCTCGGCATACTTGCCTTGCTCAACGTAGAGGTTCGCCAATCCGCGAAGTGGATAAGCTACCCAAGGATGCTGGAGTCCTGACTGTTGTTCATAGACATGCAACGCGTGCAAAAAGTGTGTCTCTGCTTCGACATACTTGCCCTGCTCAACATAGAGACGCGCTAAGCTGCTGAGCGGATGGGCCACCAGAGGATGCTGAGATCCTAATTGTTGTTCCCAAATCCTAATTGCACGCAAAAAGCGTGCCTCTGCTTCGGCGTACTTACCCTGTTCAAGAAAGAGGTCTGCGAGCCCAGTGAGTGGATAAACCACCCAAGGATGTTGAGGGCCTAATTGCTGCTCTCGTATGCTCAGTGAACGTTGGTAGAATAGCTCGGCTTCGGTGTACTTGCCTTGATCAAAGTAGAGACGTCCCAGGTTGTTGAGAGTATGCGCAGCCTGAGTAGTCTGAGATCCTGATAGCTGCTCCCAGATGCTAAGAGCTCGTTGATAGAGCGTATGGTCGGCGGAGAGATCGCTCTCCCCACCGCCAATTCAGAACTGTACGTAACAGTTGCCCGTTATACAGCTCCTCAGTCTATGGTCGTTTGGTATTGATACCAGCAGCCTTGGCAGCACGGATTTGACCCATGTCCTCGGCTGTTTTCTCATCATGGCAGTGCCGATGGTAGACCCATTTGTTTGCTAGTGTATCTTTCCCACCAAGTGCAGTAGGATTGATATGGTCAATTTCTAGCAGGTCTTCATCTCGAAAGTACAGTCCACATCGGGGACATATCCCCTTTTGCATTTGTAAGAGTTTGGCTTTTGTGCTTCCCATCAACGGGTGCTTTTTCAGCCGTTGGCTCCAATAGACGAGGTTTCCATCGTACGGACTCGCGTTTCCGCGTACCTTGATGTGTCTTTGGATCTCTGTTTGATTGTGTCGCCTCAACTTGAGAAGGCTTTTCCCTTCTTCCGTTTCGATTGGTGCCGCAAAGATCCATCGCTTCCCCTCTTCTTCATGCCAGTATTTCTGGACGATCCATTGTTTTCCTTTGTTATGATGCCTCTTTCTTGCCCATTCCATTGTTTGCGCATGGACACATCTATCACACCCTTCAAAGACTTTCTTTGCACAGATGGTCTTCTGGTAATTACACCATCCTTTAATGATCGGATTGAATTTCCTAATCACCGCTTCTTGTGGGGCTGATTTGAGCTTGTTCATCCATTGGTTGGTCTTCTGAACATGCGTTTTGACGGCTTTTCTGCTTGGTTTGATGATGGTTTTAAATCCTAATGGCTTTCCCCCTGGATTTCTCCCTGTGTGGGTTTTTCCCACCGGGAATTGTCTTACCGTGTATCCCAGGAAATCAAATCCCACCTTTTCCTCATAGGGAGTCAGTGTGTGGGTGAGGTGGGTTTTCTTTGGACTCAGGACCAATCCCATCGTTTCGAGCCAGGTGGTGATCTTTTGGGTTGCTTTCTCGATTTCCTCCTTTTTTGAGTGGAAAATGACAAAATCATCGGCATACCGCACGAGGATCGGTTTTTCCTGCTTCGTGTTGTATCCCTCCGTTATTGCTTTCTCCATACCATGAAGAGCTATATTTGCCAATAATGGGGAAATTATCCCTCCTTGCGGCGTTCCCGCCTCTGTTGGTATGAATACCCCATCGTCTATTACCCCCGCTTTCAACCATTCCTTGATGCTCTGTCTCATTTGCGGGAATGTCTTGATTTTCCTTACTAGTTCCTCTTGCTGTATTGCATCGAAGCATCCTTTTATATCTGCATCCAATACAAATTTCGTTCGGTATCTGATCGCATTAAAAATGGCTTCTATTGCGTCGTGGGCACCACGCCCAGGACGGAAGCCATAACTATTCGCCTCAAATTGGCTCTCCCATTCCGGTTCGAGGGCGCTTTTTGCGAGGGCCTGTTGTGCCCTTTCGTACATCACGGGTATCCCGAGTGGGCGCATTTCATCCTTCCCTGGTTTTGCTATCCATACCCGCCGTACTGGTTTTGCTTTCTTTCCCTTCCATTGCTTCGGATGGAGTTGTTGAACCATGCTCAATCGATCCGCAGGAGAGACCGATTTGACTCCGTCTATCCCTGCTGTCTTTTTCCCCTGGTTCTCCTGGGTCACTCTCCGAACCGCTAGCAGCCTTGCGGCTTCTGACTTGAGTAACAGTTTTTGGAGTTTCTGTACTTTTCTTCTCTTGCCTTGTTGTCTGGCTTGGTATATCCTCTTTTGGATGCGGAAAACGTGTTGTTCTAGCTTACGCCACGGGATTGTCTTCCAAGTCTCACTCTCAGGATCAAGAGGTTCTCCTGCCCTGGGTGCTTTCCTATCTTTCATCCTACTTGATCCATACCTTCCATAGATCTGTGTCTACGTCTGCGTATCTCCTGGCTCTCCCAGGAGCTTTTGCTTCTTAGACAGTCGCTCCACACGTTGCATTGGTTGGCACCTACTCACCGTATCGACCCGCCTGTGAGAGCTGACGTGTGGTTACTCCGTTCCATCCTTCTGTTTTTCGTCACTTTCGGACCTGTGCTCTCCACCGGGCACATCTGAATGGGCTGAGCTTCTTTCGTTACTCAGTTTTCAACGGTTATGAACCGATTAACCGTCCTGGTGCCATTACCGTTTTGGTCAAGCCTAATCTGCGTTGGCTTGTTGGAGGTCACGATGGTTGTTCACGCACATTCGATTTACCCATCTGGTTAGATCGGCTTCTGGTCTTGGCGACTAGCCTACCGGTAGCTTCTCCATCTCAGATTTATGGATCGGCTCCCATGTACCCCGCTTCACCGATTGAAGGCCACTCTCTACAGTGGGGGTACGGCTGTCTGCTGCCCATTTCGCAGGTTGGGAATTGCGCCCAACATCAGAAAGATAGTTATCAGGGTTGTTTACCCTGTCATGTATCCCCCGTGTTGCCACGGTTTCACATGAACGGATCGCACTGGCTCCGCCTCCTTATAGCGCCCACGATCCTGGAGGTACGAAGCCGTCTCAAAAAGCAACCGTCCTGTTTCTTTCGTGAGCACCTGCTCTTGCTCGATTGTCTGCGCAGTCCTCAAGGCGAGTGGTAGAAGCCGTTCGCACTGTCCCCACGTTTCGTATATTGCACGAGGAAAGGCTGCATTGACGGTTTGCATTGCTCGCTCTGCCCACATGTGCCTTTCGGCTTCTTTCTGCGCGTTCTGAAGCACAACTTGAACCAATCGATGAATCGAGAGCGTTTTCTCCTTTGGGTCGCGTCGTATCAGCGAATAGGTATGCAACACTTCGAGTGCCTGATTGAACAGCAAAGCATCGGTTACGATAGGAGCTAGTACTGGCCCAAGAACCGATGAACCAGTTATGAAGATTTCCTCAGGGATGGCATCAGGAATAAGAAAGGCACAGAGTTGAAGTAATTCCGCAGAGTCATTGCTTCGCCGTCGCACTTGTTGAAAGTTCAACGTGAACGTCGCAGTGACTGATTCGGGATGATCAATGGGTATGTTCTCCCCTATCCGTCTTTGAAGGAGTTGGCCTTGATATATTTGGAACAACGTAAGATATTCAGCAATACTACTCGGCGTCTCTAAGATATAAGCGCCTGCTTGATCGAGGGCAAGAGGCAGGTTGCCTAGAAGATTTGTAACAGCCCGCGCCGCTTCAATATCGTGTTCCGAGGCATCTTCCAAAGACATGTTAACCTCAAGCACTTTTGTTCGCTTTAATAAAAAGAGAATAGCATCGCTTTCGGGCAAGAGTTCTAATTCAAGTGCTTGTGCCATAGGCTCCGTGACCTGTCGGCGCGTTGTGAGAAGGACTGCCCCCTTCCGATCATCCGGAATAAATTGCTGGACGAGATTGAGATTTTCAATGTTATCTAAGATTAGCAGCCAATTAGTGTGTTTCCGAAGCCAGCTGTGAACAGCCTCTTTCGCCTTGTTTTGGTCAGCCTCTTCGTACTCGGGGAGGAGTAACAGACCAGCAAGGAGAATATATGAAGTCATCAATAACTCTTCCGTATTTGCACTTACCCAGAAAATATCGTGGTAGCTTTTCTGATACCGGTAAGCATACTCCAATACCAGCTGGGTTTTGCCAATTCCTCCCAGCCCACTAATTGCTTGCGTCACCGCAACTTGCTTTCCTGCCATCAGGAGAGCATGGAGTTGGTTTAGTTGAGAACGACGACCTGTAAAATAAGGGTTCCGTTTGAAGGGGGGGTTATGAAAGGATGTTGCCAGAGCTGTGACCGTGTATGCTTCGAATAATTGTTGTTGTTCCAGAGTCGTAAGACTGAGAACATCGGCCACTGTATACAGGATGCCATCCGCCTCCGGCTTATACTGCCCACGTTCCCATAAGCTGATGGTCTCACGTGTGACTTCAAGTCGCTCTGCCAGTTGCTTTTGATTGAATCTCTTACGCTTACGAAACTGTCTCAACAATTCACCAAAGAAAAGATCCTCTGAGGTATTTGTGTCCATCCATTTTCACCCTGTAATGCGAAAGTCTATTCCGCACTCACTCTGCTACGCTAAGGATGATCGATCGAAGACTTGATAAAGATGATGCGCATCATCGTTCTCACAGGAGTGAAAACGATGCAGATTAACTGGTTCTGGCTGATAGTGGGACTCGTTCCCTACACTATTAAACGACAAGAAGCGAAAGATGAGCAAATCATGACCCTCAAAGCACTCTTTTGGCAACTCATCATCCACTGGGGAAACGGACACCGTTCTTGGGATCTCTCAGTTCTCCTTGTTAAGCACTTGGGACAATAGTAAACTGAAGAAATGCTCTTTTTCAGGAGGAAACAGGTAATGATGGAGACCATTCAAAGGTGCTGATATTCTCGTCTATTCTAAATGCATATTGAGTATGAGAGGATAGATCAGCATAAAAAGCACCCAAAATCGAATGGTCTCGAACCGGACGTAATGCACGCGAGGCCACAGCTCTTTTTTTGTCGTGCCAGGCGGAAGTGTCACAAGGATACCATTTTCCTCTTCCTTGAGTGTGCATCCATGATGCTTCAGCAACGCTTCTACTTGGCACCGCAGGCCAAGAGGCTCATACCGTGGGAGTCTGATTGTGTCCATCGCAATCGATGGAAAGAGGAGATCTATCCGTAGTTGATTTGGCCCTGCCATCATCCAATTACCCTTTCACCCTTTCATGACGATATACGCTTATGATATGGGGATTATATGCCCCTGTTTTCATGATTATATCATAGGAGAACACGCTTTACTGATCTCTTTTCCAATCCCTATGATCCAGATACACTGCTTAGAACCGCAATAAGGGGGAGATCATAATTCGTCTGAAGGTGCGAGAAGTGGCTCAACGAAAGGGCATAAGCCAATCGAAGTTAGGAAGAATGGCCGATGTGGATACAAAAACAATGCGGAGAATCTACCAGCAGCCGACGACGGCGATAACTACCGTGTTGCTGGACCGTCTTGCCATAGCCTTGCAGGTGGATGCTTCTGAATTGATCGAGAGCGTAGCAGGGAATGCTGAAGACGAATAGCCCGGCGAGCGTGACACCGGGCCAGCAGTCACAGCCCCGCCGCGAGCTGGGAGCCGTGACGCAGCGCCGAGAGTCACACCCTCGCTGGAGATCCAGACCGACCAGCGGCAAAGCGTCACGTTCTGGTGTGACGCAGGCAGCTATGTTACGTGCATAACATTCCTAACTTGGCAGCCGGTTGCTGTGGTCCCTGGTCCTGCTGTCTCCTAGACCCGCTACGTCGCGCCGCAGGCACCAAGCGGCTACGACCATGCTGGCACCAGGGCACCAGGCGCGTGAAGAAAATGCCGCTTGTAGGGAGCGATAGCGGAACACCCTGCGCAGGTGTGCTATACTCAGCTTTCCGTCAGCGCGGAATGGATGGTGGACTGCATTACCCCTGAGCCGCGCTGACGTCCCCACGTTCCAGCACACCGGAGACAGGGCGGCATTTTTAGCGCCTGGTGATCCTGACTCATCGTCAAGCGGCGACCGCTTCACATGCGCGTAGCGTGCCTCAATAAAACAGCCCTCATAGCAAGGCTACAAGGGCTTTACTTTGGTATCATGCTTCATCCCAGGCTGGACGCTTCAAGCGGTGCAACTGCTGTTGGAGAGCGACCGAACGCACTGAAACCGCTTGTTTTAATTCCAGACGAGGCTATTGAAGTGTTGCGACGGACCTATCTATATTGTAAAGAAGACACCAAATCCGCAGCCGTGACACCGGGTCAGGAGTCACAGCCGCGCCGCGAACTGGAAGCCGTGACGCCGTGTTGATCGTCACTGTTAGCCCGACGATCCAGGCCCATTCCGTTCCTCTTTTTTGCTTTGCCCAACACCAATAAAACGGCCCTCGTAGCGAGAGGCTACAAGGGCTTTGCTTGTATCATGCTTCAATCCCAGGCGGGACGCTTGAAGCGTTACAACTTCCTTGTAGTCCAGATCTTCATCGCCAGTTTCACAATTTCAATCCCAGGCGGGACGCTTGAAGCGTTACAACATGGAAGAATTGCAGCGCTTGCTTGTGCGGGCACAAATTTCAATCCCAGGCGGGGCGCTTGAAGCGTTACAACCACTCGATACCGCATCCAGGTGAGTAACCTGTCTACATTTCAATCCCAGGCGGGACGCTTGAAGCGTTACAACGCGGCTATACATGCCACTATCAACGGCTTGTAATTTCAATCCCAGGCGGGACGCTTGAAGCGTTACAACAGAGCTCGATGCCAGGACGCGGCCAGCGCAGACAGAATTTCAATCCCAGGCGGGACGCTTGAAGCGTTACAACCGGACCTACCCCTAGTATAGCCTGAGAAGCCACTAAAATCTACCTTTTGCGAGGCACAGAGGACAATCATCTCACTATCTACAAGAAATGCTGCAAAAGGCGTGTTTTGCGTACGTCTGAGCTGCGAGGCGTCGTGCTCATGACTTCCATCACGGCGAGGCTCGCACAATCCGCAACCGTGACACCGGGCCAGCAGTCACGACGCGCGCCAGGCGGCCAGCAGGTGACGCCGCCAGAGGAAGATCGAGTAGACATTATATAAGCTCAACAATGAAGCGCGAGGCTCGGTGACGGCACGCTTGAGCGTAGCCTCGCGCCAGGCTCCAGAAGCCACCCCAGGCGATGGAAGGACAGAAAGTGTCCTCTTTCTCGGGTCAGCTCGTCACCGGTGGGAGTGTGCGCCAAGCCAGGTTGTCTCCTATGTTCGTCTCGGTCTTTCTACCTGCTGTTTCTCAATAAACTGAACAGTTTCCGAGAGCCTCGGTGATGCTGTCTCTGAGCTGAGGCTCTCGGAAGGCTCCAGAGGTGGATGGACAAGAAAAGAGGCTCAAAATGCGGTCATTTTCCTGTCTAAAAAGCTCTTCTGTAAAGAGGCTCTCGGAAACGATTGCTTAGAACGGCTTCAGGTGCTATACTACAATGGTAGCTCTTTAAAGGGGAAAAAGCCTGATTGCGGGATTGAAACCCATCCGGGCATTCAATATTAGAATCGGGCTTCGGAAAGCTTTAAAGGGGAAAAAGCCTGATTGCGGGATTGAAACGAGCATGCTGCGGTGCATGGATTGAAGATGACATGGTCTTTAAAGGGGAAAAAGCCTGATTGCGGGATTGAAACCCTATCACTCACTTTGCAGGAAGTAAGAGGTGAGCTTTAAAGGGGAAAAAGCCTGATTGCGGGATTGAAACACCTCTCCCGGTGCCCTTCGGCAGTGTCACCCCTTACTTTAAAGGGGAAAAAGCCTGATTGCGGGATTGAAACAAACCGATAGATCTCGACAAAAAACCATTTTTCAAACTTTAAAGGGGAAAAAGCCTGATTGCGGGATTGAAATGATTAAGTTAGCAAGTAAAGCTTTAACTTAATCAGCCTTTAAAGGGGAAAAAGCCTGATTGCGGGATTGAAATGGTTGCGTGTCACAGCCGTGCCACGGCCCAGGAGCGCAAACCCCTCGCCCTGGGGAAGTTCAACAAACGACCGTTTTCAAGACTCTACCATTGAAGGAAATACAACCGTGTAAATCACCACAATAAATGGCTTCTTTTTCATCACAATACGTGTCACTCTCCCTCTCAAACGGGAGCAAGCTCGATGATACTTTTCTGCACAGCTTAGGCCGCTTCAGCAGCGCACAAGCATCCTCTTGATAAGACAAGCGCGTTCAAACAGACAGCTATTGCCCCGCATTATTCACGACATATTTATAAAAGGTCGCTCGGCTCTTAAAGCCTGTCAGGTGCATGATTTCCTGGATCGTATTCAGCTTGGCTGCGTACAAGTTCTTCGCTCGCGTGAGATTATGTGGCTCGATGCTCGCAATCGCTTTGGGCCTTCCTCCTTTTCTCCCACGTGCGCGAGCCGCCTCTAATCCTACAAGCGTTCGCTCACGAATAATGTTCCTTTCCGCTTCGGCCATCACCTCGACAAGGTGAAATATGAGCTTGCCTGTGGATGTTGTTGTGTCAATCTTCTCTTTGAGAGAGCGTAACTCAATGCCCCGCATTCCCAACAGCGTCACGGTTTCGATCAGTTGTGTGAGCGATCTGCCTAAACAATCCAGTCGCCATACGACAATGACATCTCCCGGCTGGGCCAAACCGAGCATGCTTAGAAACTGTGGCCGATCAAAGGGTTTTCCAGCCATTTGCTCGGTAAACACCCGTTCACAACGCTCTTGTCGTATTGCCTCTTCCTGCAACGCTGTCGTTTGTCTATCTCTTGAAACTCTCACATATCCTAATTTCATCTGAATTTTCCTTTGCGGGTCATTCACTCTCACTGATCACATTCTCAAGCCGATCCGATCATGAGTTGTTGGCGTGCAATCTCAACCACCTCTTTCGTGACCATTCGTAGCTCATTGATCTGCACAATCCGTTCAATTTGAGTGAGTAAGCGATGCAGTAATCGAAAGTTCCCGCTTGTCATTCGCACGACTGCCGCAATCGCCTCCCTCTCTGTCACACTGTCCGGTTGAAGGGTGAAACCCCACTGAACCCATTGCTGTTGCAAGAATGAGCGAACTTCTTCGGACTCCAACGGTCGAAATTCATGCACAAATCCCACGCGGGAATACAGTTGCGGATACCGCGCCAATTGTTTTTCCAAACCAGGCATGCCCATCAACACCAATCCGATCTGATTGCGATCATAGATATCGCGTACCTGTTCGACGCCTGTGAACTTGAGACGATCTGTTTCGTCAACCATCAGCAAGTCCATCTCCTCAAAAGGAGGTGTTGGCTGTGTCCAGTTCTCATCTCCTTGTTCACGATGAAAAAGTTCTTTCCTGTAGAAGTCTAACCACGCCCGTATGTCTCTCACTTCCCGCTCAATTTGTTTAGGCGAAGAGGCAACAGTCGGAGTGTATAAGACTGTCTGGCAGGACACCCCCTTTGTAGTGGGAGGCGACTCTGCTCCTCGAAGGCGCAAGAGCGGTTCCGCCTGTTCCCACTGTGCATATTGTCTGGCAGAAAAGGTCTTGCCAACTCCCGGTGGACCATAGCAGATGCCGATGTAGTGGTAGCGCCGACAGGCATCGCAAAGCTCAGTAAACAGGCGATAGTGTCGTGTCTCTTGAAAGGCCATCTGGAATACTGGTGGTTGCTTACTCATTGAAATACCGTTTCAGTCGAGGTGTGGTGGGTGGCACTACTGGTTTAATAGGAGGTGGCGATGGTTCGGATGACTTTGAAGCCTGAAGCTGCTCAACGACCGAGAGGCGCTCCTTGATCCCCTCTCGAACGCGTTTACGCCGCTGGGTGCGAGCGGCAATGACCTCTTTCAAGCTGACCTGCTCTCCAGCCAATTCAGCACAGACGGCTTGGCATAAAAAGCGTTCCTGATAGAAGACGCGGATGACAGCGAGATCACGCGGATCATAACGGATGATGACATCCTCGCCAACGAAGGCAGCTAGGTTCGTATCAAAGTAGCGCTGCCCTTGGAAATGAATCCCATCTTGCTGTACTCTTCGTCTTTTCACGACGCTCAAGAGGAGCAAATCCAACTGCTCCAAGGACTCTGGCATCTGCGGCAGAAAGCCACTGGCTTCCCAACGAGCCTGAGGAGCTTCCTTGATTTCCTCCTGAACCCGCTTGTGATAGTCTTCCAGCAGCCACGTCCGGAAGCAAGCGTCAAAGGCAGAAAGCGAGAGGGGCGTTCCTCCTATTTTTCCATTTTCTCCCACAAAGCCGGGGAGGTGTGGCAAGAGCAGTTGTTCGACACTCCGAAAGAAGCGTTCAATCTTCCCGCGCCCACGTGGATGACCAGGCCAGGAAAACACGAGTTTCTATTTTCAGATCAGCAGCGACCTGTTCGAGATGCTGGCTGGTAAAATCCGATCCATTATCGGTGTAAAAATGAGCAGGAATACCGCACAGATGCCACCGAGGATCAGCTTTCCGCCAGATGGCTTGGTGAAGCGTCAGCGCTGTTTGCAGCGCAGTGGGGCTAGCAAACCCGAGATAATATCCCGGAACCCCGCGACTGTAGTCATCGAGAATAATTGAGAGCCAGGGCTTAGTGGGTTTGCCCTGCTCGTTGAGAACAAAGATGGGCAAGAGTGAGTGATCAGCTTGCCAGCGTTCATTAGGGGCGTCTGCTTGGTGACGATAGATCAAATCAAACTCCTCTCGGTAGACCTTCGATCCCTGGTGCGCGAAGGTCAGAAGCGCAGGATCAAGGTGCTGAACAACCCGCTCGATGGTACTGTAACTAGGCGTCTTCCATCCTCGTTCTTTGGTCACTTTTGAGACTTCGCGGTGAATGGTGGCAAGCGTTCGCCGGGGCTTCTCTAATGCGAGACCCTCAATCAACTGCTGTATCTGAGCAGTCACAGCACGTCGTTGGTCTTTGTCTTTTCTCGTCAGTCGGGCCAGCCCCACCAGGCCATCAGTTCGGTATCGTTGGACCCAACGTCGGAGCGTTCTGAGCGGAAGCTGGCGCTCCATCGCAATCCGTGTGAGCGGGACGCCATCTTCGAGAAAGGGGCGGATCATCTGAAAATGCCTTAACGCTTCAGACCGCTGTGTGTCTGTGAGCTCGGCGAGGTGTGTGTCCTGCGGTCCCATCTTCCATCCTCTCGTGCAAAGCGCATCGCTGTTTTAACGAGCATATGCATTGATCTTCAGTTGCTCAACTCGCGTCGAAAGTTGTGAGACGGTGGGCTGGCTATAGAGCCTCGTCGTATCCAGAGAGCTATGTCCGAGCAGCGTCGCCAGCCCGACGATATCACTTGGGTACTGGGTCAAGTAATTGCGTGCAAACGTATGCCGTAGCGTATGCGCACTGGTCTTTTGCGGGACCAGCTCGCCCGAGGCTCGGACCAGATCATCAATCATCTGTCCCATAGCCGAGGTGGTAAGCGCTCCTCCTTTTTGACTCTCAAAGAGCGGCTCGAAATGCTTGTGGGATGCTCAATTTCGGCCAGATGGCAGCGACGGTTTTGATCGATGGTTTACTGACCTTCAGTCGTGGAGCCACATACATTGCAAGGGCTTCCCGGGCAGAGGCATTCAAAGGAACAGATCGCACCTTATTACCCTTGCCTGCCCGGACCAAAAGCAGACCACTGCGCTCACCAAAGGTGATATCGCCAAAGGTCAGGCCACTGCACTCGCTGAGACGAATCCCGGTCTGTAATAACATCTGGACAATAGCGTAATTGCGTGCAGGATCGCGGGAGATCTGCGCCTGGCGAAGGAGCGCATTGACCTGGGAACTCTCAAGTCCTTCCCGTTTCGAGCCAGCCTCACCACCAACCAACTTCACCCGCGCAGCCGGATCGAGAGGCAAATATCCCTGGTCAACTAACCAGGCACACCTCATATTCGTAATCATACTTTTCCACATCTCCTGGTCGTGCGGGTAAGCCTTCTCGGCTGTCTTTGAGCAGTTGTTTGCTGATCTCATCCAGACACACCTGCGGAAAACGTGGGTCATAAGCACGCATATAAACGCGAAGCACATCTTCCATATGATACACAAAGTCTGCATTTTTCTTTGCAGGAATGCACCATTGCTCCTTTAGCCATGGTTTGAGTTTGTTTTTTTTAGCACTTGGCGTACCGTTTCATGACTCACCTGCTCTACGTGACCCAATTTGACCAACCGTTCGGAGAGGAAACGCAAGCTCCACTCCCCCTCTCCCTCTGGCTTCTCTCCACAGGTCAGTGCAATGAGGTGCGCTTCCTTCTCTCCGTCGAAGATGCGCTTCTCGGGCCGTTCGGGCTGTGGACGTCGGTTGAGCGCATCGTCTAACCCATGCTCTACAAACCGTCGACGCACCCGCCAAATGGTTGCCATTCCGACCCCAAAGGCTTCATGAATCTGTTCATCGGACCAGTTGACTCCTTGCTCGCTGCTGTCGGTTTTGAGCAAGATATGTGCATGCATCACTTTGCGAGCTGGTGCAGTTCCTGCTGTTATCAGTTGTTGTAAGCTGGCACGTTGCTCTTGGCTCAACTTGATGATAATCTTTTCCATAGAGGTCTCCTTGTTCGTGTGCTTGTTTTGAAATTTCACTTTCAAGGATACCTCATCCTTTCTCCTTCCTTCAAATCAAGATTGACAGCCCACTAGTGGAATTAGCTCATTTGCCTGATCGTTATTTGAAGGTTGAAGGAGGGGAAATGCCGAATTGGCTCCAACTTTTACCACGGCTTTTCAGTAATAAGCAAGGGTTTGAAGATATTCCACCACAACTATTAGCGCAAGCTCTACGTGATGGTAGGTGCTTACTCCTTTTTGATGGACTTGACGAAGTCACTCGTCAGCAGATACGCCTTCGTTTAGCCCACTCCTTGGCTGAGCTGACTCGCCTCGCCCCCGGCAATAGGGTGATCATTGGAAGCCGACCGGCAGGGGTGAGCGAGTGCGAGGGTGCATTGTTACCACATTTCAAGCAGTGTCAGATCGAGCGCTTCACGACGGAGGAGGTGCAGCGTTTTTTCTCTTTCTGGTATACCCTGGATACAGCATTAACACCTGCGGTTCAACAAGATACAGCAGCACAACTCTACAACCATGTTCAGGCAGCTCCGGGAGTTCTCAAGCTTGCTACGACCCCACTATTAAGCACGCTGCTGCTTCTGATTTGGCGTAATGAAGGTGCGTTGCCAGAGCGCCGTGTAGAACTCTACAAACGATGTTGCCGGATGTTACTCACACAATGGGAACCGCATCATGATGTTCCATACCAAAGTAAGTGGAGTACCCTTTCATGGGAGCAACAACTTCGGTTATTGTCATCACTTGCGTATTTTGTCCATTGTCAGGAGCAACGAACTGATATTACTCGCACAGAACTTGTTGACTGTTTGACCCAAGCTCTCCTAGACGAGAAGCTGTGTATGCAACCGACGGCTGCTAAGCTGGAAGCTGTGCAGTTCTTAACCGAGCTGGGGATGCGTTCTGGGCTGCTGCAATACATAGGGAATGACAGATTTAGTTTTCCTCATCTCACTTTTCAAGAGTATCTAACGGCGTATTACATCACCTTAAAAGAAACGTACACTGATTTTCTTATGAAGCACTTGCATGATCCACATTGGCAAGAAGTCATTCTACTGCTATTTGGTATGTTGAGCGGTGAGAAAGCTGCCACAATACAACTACGTAGGATAGTTGAGAGTGCATCTACTGATATTCTTAAGCAGGATCTCTTTTTTACTTGTACCTGCCTTCTTGAAGAAGTCGTCGTAGAAAACAGATTAGTGGAAACAGTTTTCATTCAATTAGGTGACCTGCTACAATTCGGCCTTTATCCCACACAAAAAGAGAAAATACTCCAAATATTTGCTTCACTGATGAAAACACAACGGTATAGGGGGTTTTTGCATAACCCCCCGAAACGGTGCACTCGGCTTCACTTAGGGATTCTAAAAAAATAAATCACCCCAGCGACCAGCAAATTGTGCTTCATCCTGTGGCTTGATGATGATATGTATTGGTTGATTTTGCAAGGGAGCAGGAGAACAAGGGTAGCCTTTGGCGGGCCTTATCTATGGTGTATAGGACGTTCGTCTTGGTTTGTACATTTGTTCTTGATCAGTGGTATAATCAAGTCATCTGTTATGAGATACTTTGATTGCTATTCCAAATGCCAGAAAACGATGGAGGAACTTGTATGACGATCCACGCGACGGGGAACTTTGAGGTGAAGAGCTGGGATGAAAAGTCCTACAGTGAAATCGATGGTCAATCCAAACTCGTGCGTGCCGACGTGGTCTATACGTACCATGGAGATCTTGAAGGTGAGGGCAAAATAGCCTATCTGATGTGCTATTCCAGCAACAACATCGCTTATTTTATCGGTTATGACCAGGTGACAGGTCGCCTGGGTGATCGCTCAGGTAGCTTCGTGCTCCAACACATCGGTACATACGAGGGGGGAGCCGTCAAAGACGCATTGACCGTCGTGCCCGGCTCGGCGACGGGTGGTTTGAGCGGGCTGCGAGGTTCGGGAAGTTGTGGTGGCGATGGAGAAGCCGTTTTCATCCTCGACTATGAAATTGTATAAGCTATCTAAAAAACGGTGAATACCAGCCATGCAGTTGATTACAGGCAATCAACCGCATGGCTGGCACACCTCATGCGCGCATGAGTTTGAGGAAAACTTCAAAATGACATTCCCCAAGAAGCGTTCTCGCCAACAGATGAGAGACGGGAGAACTCTCGAAAACTCAATCATCCCAGATATGGAAGTGCCAAGAGATGATACACTGGAGGCAAAAGAATGGAACTGGTAGAAGAGGTGAAAGAGTTACTGATCCAGGCCGGAAAAGCGCTCAAAGGGTGTGAGCGACGCCTCTTTATGGCACGGACAGTACGAGCATTGGGAGAAGGAGGTCAGCGCTTGGCAGAAGAGGAGTTGGGATGGAATCGTGGAACGATTAGGAAAGGCGAGCACGAATTGGAGAGTGGGATCGTGTGTTTGGATGCCTTCAAGCAACGTGGCCGCAAGCGCAGTGAAGAGCGTCTGCCCAACTTGCTCAAGGATCTCACCGCCATCGTGGATGGGCAGAGTCAAGTCGATCCGCAGTTTCGCACCAGCCGTCTGTATACGCGCCTGACAGCAACAGAAGTCCGCCGCCAGTTGATTGCGCACTATGACTACGATGACGAATTACCCACAGCGGAGACGATTGCCACAAAGTTGAACGAGCTGGGGTACTATCCGAAAAAGGTGGCCAAGAGCCAACCCAAAAAAAACTGCCTGCAACCGATGCCATCTTTGCCCAGGTGAAGCAGAGCAACGAGGAGGCGCAGACGAATACGCAGATCTTACGGATCTCGATGGATGCGAAGGCCACGGTCAAGGTTGGCCTCTTTGCGCGAGGAGGAAAGAGCCGCGTGCCAACCAAGGCTGCCGACCACGATTTTCAGCCGGAAGCTACGGTGACCCCTGTCGGCCTTTTTTTGCCCGCCACTGATGAGATCTTTTTCTACGGCGTGACCTCGAAAGTGACCAGCGACTGCCTGGTGGACCGGTTAGTGGATTGGTGGGAGGAGGTTCGAGAGCGTTTTTCCCAGATCACGACCCTCCTGATCAATTTGGATAATGGACCAGAGAACCACAGTCGGCGCACTCAGTTCATGCAACGTCTGGTTGCATTTGTACAACGGTATCACATCAGTGTCCGTCTCGTGTATTATCCACCTTATCATAGCAAATACAACCCGGTGGAACGCTGTTGGGGCATTCTCGAACAGCACTGGAATGGAGCCCTGCTTAATTCCATCGAAGCGGTGATCCAGTATGCCGCCTCTATGACCTGGAAAGGCAAACATCCCGTGGTGAAACTGGTGACAACGGCCTATCAGACTGGGGTCAAATTGTCCAAGGAGGCAATGGATGAGGTAGAAACTCACCTTCAGCGCTTGCCTTCCCTGGAAAAGTGGTTCGTGGACATTTGGTATGTTCCCTGCCAGGAAGCCGGGACAGTTAATAATTCTTGAGTCCCTTAGGCATCTTCTTCATCCACCATTGATAGGATGGGGTAGTGCGCTAAGGCTTCGACGATCTCCTCCATATTGATGGGCTCCGACGCTTTGGTAAACTCATACCGACCATAGAAATTCACATGTTGCCAGGCCACCGGGGAGATGTGGGCAATGTGTGTCATGTCTTGAGTGGCCTCTTTGTGTGCCCACAACTGCGACAAGAGGGTCATATTGTAGAAAATGATGCAGTTGGTAACCAGTCGGCTACACTCATGCCAGAGCTGTTGGTCATCTTCTGACCTGAAGCGCAATTTGCCAAAATTGGCGTAAGAAACTGCTCGACGGAGTTGATGGTAACTTTCACCCCGATTGAGCGCAGTCTGGACGTTCTTGCGCAGGAGTGGCGAGTCTACAAAGTCGAGCAAATAGAGGCTGCTGATGATATTGTCGTATTCCCACAAAGCCTGACGCGTCTTATTTTTTCGCGCATAGGAGTTGAGTTTGTGCACGATGATACTCTGCGTCGTCGTTTTTAACGCCAACGAGACGAAAATGCGCTGCAGGTTCTCCCATTCTTCCACGATCAAATCGACATTGAGTTTTCGTACGGGTTTTAAGAGGACATCGCCATACTGATTGGGGTGCTCGAAGCCATAGAGCGACGTGCGAAGTTTCTCCTGGATGGCTTTATAGCGTGGCGCGAACTGATACCCGAAGAGATGCAGCAAAGCAAAATTCACCTGGTTTGTCCCGTGCGTGTCGGTGGAATGCACCTCCGGGTGAATGTCCGTGGTATTGTTGAAGAGCAAATCGAAGACAAACTGGCTCTCATGATCGTGGGCACCGATCAGATCGGCGTTCAACGGGACATGATTGGCAACCAAGGTATAGGCCACCACCCCCTTTTTGAGGCCAAAATATTTCGGTGAATAGCGTGCATTAAATGTGGGAAGAGCTGTTTCAAACTTTTGCCCATCGCTACTGGAGTGGACCACGTTGGCAATATCATAGTGTCGAAAAATCGCCAGAGCAGCGATGGCATTACTGATGCAATCATTGGCCGCTTTCAGGGTTTCGAGGCGTAGAAAGTTTTCCGAGGCGCTTGCCAGTGTGGCGAAGGTGATGTCCGAAATGTCACCCATGCGTCCAAGACCCATGTTGGTTGCCCAGGCAACGAGACAGGCGCTCAGAGTGCGATCATCGGCAGCCTGTTTGCTGTACCGTCCCAGCACATGCTCGAAGCACGTCATGAATTGGCAGTGGTGATTCACAAAGTGGAGCACACGACTGATGCTCACTTGAGGTAACGTCTCAAAGATCGGATGGTTGATGGGCTCGGTGCTCGTTGGATATTGGAGCGTCCAACTCTTGCGTTTCCCCGTGGTCGTGAGGTGAAAATGACTATTTTCTCCGGCACTGATGCGCTGATTGACCGTGCTGATACGATCTTCTAATTGGCATTTCAGCGCGTCTAGGTGGTCTTGAATGGGCTGTGTCAGGAATGCTAAACCCGTCTGCGCAAGCAACACATCTTTGTTGGCCCACTGTTGATCGTCCACTAAATCATCCTCGAAACTGCGGAAGTGGACACTGTCGCGGCAAAAGAGATCGCCAGCTTCGAGTCGATGGCGCACCAGACGATAGACCAGAAATTCATAGCGGTCAGGGATGATGTGTTTCCCATCAGCTTCATTCCGCTGATAGAGGTACCGTTTCTCTCGGGCGGAAAAGCAGTCGGTGGGAAAATCCCCCGAATCGATCTGGCGGAGTGAGCGGTCGTTTTGAAAGGCTACCTTGAGAAATTGGATGGCTTCCTGGATGGGCGCGTTGACTCGGGTGGCAGAGAGATCGACCGTGCGAAAGAGAGGACGGAGATGTTGCTTGAAGCGCCGGGCCATGGAGTCAATGTGCTCCCATTCAAAGGCGATTTCATCGAAGCTCGCCTCGTTGACCATATAATCGGCAACGCGTGCTAAGCGTTGTCGATCAAGAAGAGCAAAGGCTTGTTCTTGCACGGTAGAAAACGGCGTGTTGCCTTCATCATCGGCGGTAAAGAGCTTGAGTACCTCCCCAGCTTTGGGCAGATCTTGATTACCGGTCCGACGATACTCATACACCGTTCCTTTGGCTGTGGCTTTCGCTTCATCTGAGTACTGCTTCACCAGCTGAATGAAACAGGTGAGCAGATTGTCGTTGAAGCGCTGATAGCGATGAACGATAAAGCACAACAGGTAGAGGTAGACGATCCAGGTGTCGAGTTGCTTGAGCCGAAACACCGAATGGTAGGAGATCAGCGAGGAATAATACGTGATGCCTTCACTCGAAATGCCGAGTTGCGGCACGATCCGTCTGGCCACTGTGTAGAGTTGGACGAGCTGCTCACCACGGGCAATTTCGCGGCGCATTTCGCCTAAGCTGAAGTCCTTTGGCTGTCGTTTCAACAAGGTGATCGTAGAGAGTTCGTCGGTGGAAGTCAAGAGAGAGTCAAGCGCCACACACTCTTCAGAGGACAAAAGCGTGTGGAGCATGGTCGCCAAGCGCTTCACTTCTGCCGTCAATGCCTTCCCGACGAGTTCTTCTTGGAGGAGCGTGTAGCCGGGCTTCACAAGGCGATGTTCGGTGAGGTAATGGAGGAGTTCACGCAAGATATAGATTGGCTTGCTACTGATTCGTGCCGCTTGTTGGGCACGAAGAAACAAGTCCTGGCGATCTGTCGGCGTGCAGAGGCGATAGCCGAACAGTTCCAAAATGCGTTGCCGCTGTTTGAGGATCGTGCGTTTATTGAGTATCCGCAGTTCTGGTAGTGGCGTATTGGGAAAATAACGCTCAAGCAGGTAGGTGACATCCTCGACCACGTCGTCAAAGGTAAAGGTGAAGAACAGCTGTTTGGCTTTGAAATAGCCTAGTTGAAGGAGAAAATAGAGCTGAATAGGGAGGTGTGGAAAGGATGCGAGGAGGTCTTTCTCTGGCTGGGTCAGTGTAAACACATCAGTGCGCTCGTCTCCGATCAAGCAAGGTCTGCCATAGAGGGCTTCGATTTCCTCATTGTCGAGAATATGCAGTCGCTTCGGTGGTGTCGTGACATCTGGCCTAGTCATACATCCGCCTCCTGAGGATAACAGCAGGGTGTCAGAATGTCTACTTTTTGAGACCTGAGGTGTTGGATGGTTTTGAGCGGCACCAAAAAGGCGATCAGCGTCGGTTTGCCTGTGGTGTGTTGTTGAGCCAGGAGATGCTCATCAAGGGTCGGCGTAGACAACTCCCGCTCCGTCGGTGTGCGCTTCCGCTGCCGATAGGCGATCTCGTCGATTCGTGGCACGATAGTTCCTTTCTACCCCTGACGACGTTCCCACTCGCGGGCTTTGCGTTTGGCCGCTTCGCGATTGTCAGCGATGTAGCGCTCCAGGCTCCGCAAAGAGGTATGTCCGCTAAAGCGTTTGAGATCGACTTCGGTATACCCATGAGCTGCACGCACGCTAATCGCCGTATGGCGTAGTTGGTGTAAATCCCACTCAGGGGTATATCCCTTCCAGAGCGTGTCGGCCTGCCGGTAGGAGAGACGTGCGTAGCCGTCGGCGGTCAGGTCCGCACGCCGAGGTAAGCGGGCTTTGCGATGGGTCACGAAGAGTGGCCCTGAAGTCGGATACCCGCGAGTGGCCAGATACTTGTCGAGAAGCGTTCCCACCGTGCGGGAGAAAAACATCTCGCGTGAACGGCCTCCTTTGCCATGGAGCAGAATCGAACGATCGGACCAGGAAAGGTCGTCAATATCGATGGCCAGCGCTTCCTGGCAGCGCAGACCACCATCATAGATGAGCCAGAAAAGTGCGCGATCGCGTGGATTTTCTATTCCACGCAACACGGACTCGACCTTCTGGGCATCCAGAGCACGAGCTACCGATGGTCCTTCGGATTTGCGTTCGACACCCTCCAGAAGCGCTTCGGTGATCCATCCTCTGCCCTGAAGAAAGCCAATGAAACTGCGCAACGCTGCCAGGCGTCGATTGTACGTCGCGGGCGCAAGGGATTCCTGCGTGAGCAGAAAAGACCGGACAACTCCATCAGTGAGCGTCGGGATAGGTGCCTGACCGACCTGAGCCAGCAAGGGCTTGAGATCTTCGGCATAACTTTCGCGCGTTCGTTGCGCAAAGGAAGACCCTTCAAGAAAGTGCTCGAAGGCGTGTCTAATTGAAAGAGAGGAAGCAGACGTGTCCATATGTTATTGCACCTAATGCGGAATCTCGTGTATACTTGTATGCAGAACCAGTATACTGTTTTCGTTGAAATATAGCAAGGTATCGCACCTAATGAGCTATTAGCTGCGATACCTTGCCCTCAGACGTTGTGGAAACCAAAAAGCGCTTTTTCAATGTACCGTTCAATTCCTCTTCTGTCTTGGGAGAAGGCAAGCAGGAACGCTTCTTCTCGCTCTTAGGAGAGCATTTTCTGGGGGACACCAAAGAGGTTCAAGTGGGTGTCGTCTGACTAATCAGGCGAAGTTGTGTGAATGAGAGTATCCCTTCATTGCCTCCCTCGTAACCATACCCACTGTTACCCAGACCCCCAAGAGGAGCGTCTGGCAACGATGGAGCCATCTGGTTGATCCCAATATTTGAGGCGTTCAATCCACGAACCACACGGTTGCGGATAGTGAGCGAGTCGGTAAACAGATACGCGGCGAAAGAATACGGTGCTGAGTTGGCAATCTTGATCGCCTCGTCAATGTCAGAGACAGAGAGTATGGCTGCAATAGGCCCAAACGGCTCTTCGGTGAGGATGTCCGCATCCGAAGGAACATCGGAGAGGATCGTCGGCTCAAAGTAGAAGCCAGCTCGTTTGACTTGGTGGCCGCCAGTAAGGAGGGTGGCACCTTTTGCTACGGCATCATCTGTGAGACGACTGAGTGCATCGACTCTGCCCTGATGGGCGACAGCACCAAGTGTGGTGCCTTCTTCATTGCCATGACCGATCTGATAAGACTGGGCCTTGACAACGAGCGCCTGAGTAAACTTCTCATACAGGTTTTTGTGGACCAGATAGCGGCCCGGTGCAACACACGATTGGCCTGCAGAACCGAATTTTGCTGGGCTCGTCGTCGCGATGACAGAATCAATGTTTGCGTCCTCCCAGATGATGACAGGGGCGTGTCCACCGAGCTCGAATACCGACCGAATTAGATTCGGTGCTGCTAACCTCGCGAGACGCTTACCGACCAATGTGGAACCGGTGAATGTCACTGCTTTGACTACTGACGATGCTAGCAACTGCTCAGAAATGGCAGCTGGGTTACCGAAGATGAGATTGAGCACCCCATTGGGAAGACCCGCTTCGACAAAGCATTCTACGATCACGCGGGCGGTGGCAGGGCTGAACTCTGATGCCTTGAATACAACGGTGTTTCCTGCAGCCAGCGCGGCACCCAGTTTCCGGGCAGCCAGCACGGCGGGAAAATTCCAAGCAGTGATAGCCACAACAACTCCCAACGCGGTCGGAATGGAATATCGCTCGCTGCCAGTCACAACTCCTGGAAATGCGTGACCTTCGATCCGTCCAGCCTGCTCACCGTTCCATGCCAGCGTTTCAATCGCACGGAGGATCTCCCCACGGGCATCAGCCCGTGTCTTGCCAGTTTCTAGCAGCAGGATAGCGCTGGCTTCATCAAAACGGCTTTGAAGGACGGTGGCTGCTCGTTTGAGGAGAGCTCCTCGCTGGCAAGGAATAATTGCACTCCATGAAAGGAAGGCATCGGCGGCGGTCTCGAGTGCCGCCTGAACATCGGCCTGATTAGCCAGGGTGACGGAACCAATCGTCTCTCCATTCCCTGGATCAATATTCTCCAGGCTGCCCGCAGCGCCTCGCTTCCACTGTCCACCAATGAAGAGATCAGAACCCAGTGGTGTTGTTTTCGGGTTAGCGGACATAACTGGCTCCATTGATATCGATCGTCGTGCCGGTGGCGTGTTTAGCCAGCCCCGTGGCAAGGAACAAAATCACATTGGCGATATCCTGCGGCTGGGCAACTTCACCCAGACCTGTCTCTCTAGCAGCGGCCTCCACCCCGAAGTGTTCGACGAATACTTTGTTCAAAGCGGTGTCGACAAAACCTGGAGCAATGGCAAATGCCGTCACGCCCTGACGACCATATTGCCGAGCGATTGTCCGCGTGATCGCGACCACGCCCGCCTTCGCTGCTGCATAATGCCAGTAATCAGGATCTTCGCCGCGGAATGCCGCACGACTCGCGACATTAATGATGATGCCTCCCTCGGCCTGGTTGGTATAGGTCGCGACTGCTTCCCGAGCCAGGATCGCTGGAGCTTTCAGGTTCACAGCGAGCGACAAGTTCCACACGTCGACCCACTCATCCAGCTCCATCTCTAGTGGTGCCGGAGGATAGATACCAGCATTGTTCACAAGCACATCGATGCGCCCATGCACCCGCAACGCACGTGACCACAAGTTGGCCGTCTCTCCCGGATTATTCAGGTCAGCCGTCAGCGGATGTGCATCATCACCAAGTTCCTGCGCCAGACGAGCGATCGCATCACTATTGACATCATGGATCAGAACCTTGCCACCACCTGCAACTCCCCCCCGCGCAATCGTAGAACCAATCCCCCCAGCAGCGCCAGTAATGAGCATAACACGACCATTAAGCTGTATCATAGACGTAACCTCCAAGACAATGAAAATTCGAACACTCTGTCAACAAAATCTATCGCACAAGATGTAAATTTGTAAATACCATTGCAGAGGTGAAATTCCGCAAATAAGGTGGGTGACGACCAAGTGTCTCTCCATTGGTATAAGTATGTACTCATAGAGAGGGAAAAATCAAATGAGTACCCGACGTATTCCTGTTCACTGAGCAACACACAAAGCTGGAAAAGGCGCTCTAAGAGAAGAAAAATGAATGGCGTGTGCTTAAATCCTGCCGATTGCCCACTCTTCGCTTACTTCTAGGGAGATAGTGAAGAACGATAGTTAGACCCCTCACCGCATTCCTCGTTCTTCATCATGGCCCATTTTTGTTGGAATCGTTGCCATACCCCATGCCCATTTGATGGGTTTAAAACAGGGCAAAATCCCGAAGCAACAAACTACCGGCAAGTGAAGCCGAGTGCACCGTTTCGGGGGGTTATGCAAAAACCCCCGTATAGCAACGCAACAAGTAAAGCACTGCAAAAAATTATCACAAGCGATACTGCATTCACTGAGACAATTTTACAAGCTTGTTGTATCCTTTATAGCTATAGTCCTGATAAATCAGACGGGCATCAAATAGCTTCTGCAAGGCTTTTATCGCTAGCTGAAGCCTCTCATATGCCAATTGACTATTTTGTGTATAAAATCGCAAAATATGATGAATCTTTATTAGATAAAATATTTAGCTCTGGAATAATTAAACAAATTGAGGTGATATTGGAACAATATCCGAATCTTCCAGAGGTACTAGAGCCGCTTGATCCTCCTTTATGGTCATTAGGACTGGAGCCGATTGAACTTCCTGATCCTGTTGTGAAGCACAAGGTAGACCTGGCGTATAGACTCACCAAGTCTTCTCATAGATATTCTTCCACAGAAGAGCGAAAACAAGCTATTAAGCTTCTCTCTGAGATCACTTCAACTGTCAATTTTCCAGTTCAATCGGTTATTGCACTGTTACATGAAATAATGAAGTATACTTTTTGGAAGCATACTACTGCTGGAGAAGAGATCAAAGGAAGTATGGTTTCAGCGTTACAGCAGGCTAATCCCGAAGATCTTCAAGAAGTAATGGAGGCAATCGATTTGTTGCTACAGCTCACACAGCGAATTATTCCCCCCATAGTATTGACCATTGAGGCTGCTGGCCTTTTGTATAAATTTAGCCCTGCATCCTCTAATGAGGAGCAACTAGCAGTGAAAGTATTGATGAATCTGGCTAATCAATCTGATCTTCCGATTGAGCAGCGCAGAAATGCTGCATATATTTTATGTGATAATGCGTATTATGGGAAGGATGAATCAAAAAGAGCTGCTCAAATACTCTTACGTTTGGCCCAGCGAGTTGATCCTCCTGATGGTGAAACGATAGCTGCAGCGCAAGATCTCTATAGATCGTCATATAACTATCTGCCAGAGGAGAATAGAGAAGCAGGGCAAATGCTTGTCCAATGGATGTTGCGAACAGATATTGCTAGTGAGCACAGAATAGCAGCGGCTACAGGTCTTGTAATGGGGTTCTACTGTGAACTCTCTAAAAAACACAGATCGCTCATTAAACAGATTATTAAACAGCTAATATCGCAGGATAGGATACCAGTTGAGAAGATAGTGGCTATCGCACCGTCTTTACAATTTACTCGATATACATTCAATGATCCAGAACTATTTAGGTTAATAGAAAATCACCTGTTGAACTTCGCACGACATGGAGAAGCAACTCTTAGACAAAAACTAGATGCGATACAAATTCTTTTGAGCAAACGAACTTATATCGTATATCAACTGCAAGCAGTTCAATTAGTCTTCGCGTTGTTACAAAAAAATGTCGCAATATGCTATCTTAAGGAACACTGGTATACCAACCTAGAAGAGCTTGAAAAGGAAGAAGAACTCAACACTTTACTGAGTCCTATTGACAATACTATAGCGCCATTTATTGCAGAGCTTGCTCAAGAGGAACGAATGCCCGAAGAGTTTCGTGATTATATGTATCGCAAATTGAGCTTTTTTAATACTGCCCATCCATCGGAAATTGTAACGAAATCGCCTTTATGATCGATGACTTCTTTGAACAATTTTGTTTTCCCGCCTTCTTTTCCCAATCTTCACTTGCAAATGGGACACTTTGAATCGTTAGAGGATGACACTGATTGTGATGAAAAAGCGGCCATCTACCATGATGATTTACAGTCAGTATGTGGAGAAAAACCGTACTTATTGCCATTCTTCAATCAATGTCACGAAACTTGCGACGTTCGATGATTTCTGATACAATTAGGTCAACAATACACATCAGGAGAGAAGCAGCACGTATGATTATCGGCTATATTCGGGTCTCGAAAAACAAGCAACTCACCGCCTTACAGGATGACGCGATGGCACAAGTGCAGTGTGAGCGCATCTATACGGATAGAATGACAGGCAAGCGGTTTGATCGGCCAGAGTTCCTGAAGATGCTAGAAATCTTGCGACCAGGAGATCTTCTGATTGTGTGGCGACTGGACAGGCTCGGACGGAGCCTGAAAGAAACTCATCGAGACTGTCAACATGCTCGCTGATCGTGGGGTAGAGCTACGTAGCCTCAAAGAGAACATCGATACCACCACGCCAACAGGTCGGCTCATGTTTCATGTGATCGCTGCGCTCGCCGAATTCGAGCGTGATATCATCAGTGAGCGTACTCAGGCAGGTCTTGAGGCTGCCCGTGCACGAGGCCGCAAAGGTGGCAGACCCCGTGCGATAGAGAAGATCACACCTGCCCAGCTTGCACGAGCGAAAGCGCTGTATGCTGCCAAACAGAACAGCGTTGCTGAAATCATGGCATTGACCGGCTTTAAGTCAAGGAACGCCTTTTATAAATATGTGGTGAATGGAGAGCAAAAGTGAGAGTTTCTTCATGCCAGAAAGGATTGATTGATGGGGACTCCAACAGGGATGCGCTTTAGCTTAGGGAGTAGAGACAAGACACAGGGTCTACAGCAACTCGACCCGTATCTCTCTCCGATTGCGGCGTGAGGTTCCAACCAAGCCTGCGGGCCAGGACTTTCTTCGCCCATCATTCAAAGTGTCGGCTCCTTCTAGTACTTTAGCAAAGTCAAGCCGACTTTCGTATTCTTAATCTGGCAATAATGGGATAAGGGGTGTCGAAAATATGGGAGCGACGAGGCGTCCTCACCTTAATTCAAGAACAGAAATTGTCGTTTGGGCCGCATCTGCTGGACGTTGCACTTTTTGTAACAGGCTCGTCACTGAGAACGAGGATACTGGCATTATTGTTCCTATTGGAGAACTGGCTCATAATGTAGGATGGGGAGCAGGCTCACCTCGGGGTAACTCTTCCAAAAATGCGGCAGAACGTTCTAGTGCTGACAATCTGTTGCTTCTATGTCGCAACTGTCATAAACCTGTTGATGATAAGGGAGTTATTGGTTGTTATTCTATTGAGGTACTTCAACGATTTAAGCAAGAACACGAAGCTCGTATTCGTTTCCTCACCGAGATAGGTGCTGACCGCAAAGCACTTGTGATACGGCTTGTTGGCCCCGTGCGTGGAGCCAGCCCAGAGCTAACATATGACACGGTGCTAGCTGCTACGACTGCTGCGGGTGTCTTTCCCGCCACATTGCCACATGCGTACCGAAATGCCATCGAGATAGACCTTCGTGAGTATGGTGAGGGAACGCCTGAGGCCTTTCTGGCAAGTATTACAAAGATTAACGAATATATCGCTCGTGTGAACGAAGGCATCAAGCGGGATCAGATTTCCAGGCTGGCGATCTTTGCATTTGCTCGAATCCCACTTCTTGTTTATCTGGGTGCGAAACTTGATGACAAAGTTCCCATGTTAATCTTCCAGCGACAACGCGTAGATGATGAAAATGCATGGCGCTGGCCTCTCAATCCACCAGTGCCGCCGCTGTTTCGATTTGAAAAGATAAAAGAAACAGATTCGAGCCGAGTTGCTCTCATACTCAGCATCTCTGGCACTGTGCATCCGAGAGAGTTGCCTCATGGCATCCAGGAGACCTATACCATATATGGATTGACGCCAGTCCCGCCTGCTGTGAGTGGACCAAGTGTGATTGCCAGCCCCGCAGCGTGGGCAAATTTTGAACAAACGGTTCGTCGTTTTCTCGCTCATGTTGAGAAGGAACATGGAAAAATTGCAGAGATCGCTATTTTTCCTGCAATACCCATTTCTTGCGCTATTACTCTTGGCCGAGCACTTATGCCGCATGTCTCCCCATCGCTTGTTCTCTTTGATCGGAATGATCAAAATATTTTTTCCCGTGCGTTAGAGGTAAAAAGATGAAATTCATTGATCATTTCGATGTATTCCTCCGTGAGGAAGTAAATCTCAATCAGACTCGGATTGATCGTCTAGCACAATCTGTAGGTGCCATCGAGAAAGTTCTTTCTAGTCATGATACATTCAAAAAAGTATATATTGACTTAATACCGGCAGGATCATGGGCTCATGGCTCCATCATACGCCCAGTGAGGGAAAGTGATGAGTTTGACGCTGATGTATTGCTCTCTATCAAAGAGTACAACGCTTGGAAGCCAAAGGACTATCTTGAAAAGCTTTGCTCTGTATTATCCAGCAATGACCGGTATATGGATAAAGTTGAGCCAATGACACGTTGTATACGGGTTAACTATAACTGTGATTTTCATATAGATGTTGTCCCCTACTTTGAGCGTTATGGGATACACTACATAACGAATCGTCGTGAACCTAACAGATTGGGAGGTCTCGAAGAATCAGACCCAGAAACATTCACAGCATGGATACAGGAGCGTCAGCACCTAACAAACGAAAATTTTATCAAGGTTGTACGATTAGTGAAGTACTTGAGAGATTTCAAGGATACGTTTCAATGTAAGTCTATTATTCTGATGACACTCCTCGGAAACCAAGTAGACGAGGCAGAGGCAAGATATCACCCGGAATTATACGCTGACATTCCTTCAACACTTGTGACACTGATGAGTAAACTTGCCAACACGCTGCCAACGGACATGCCCGATGTTATGGATCCAGCGTGTACGGGGGAAAACTTTACAGAACGGTACAGGAAGAAGTGGAATTATAGTAACTTCCGTGAATGCATTATTAACTATGCTCAACGAATGCGTTCCGCATATGAGAAAGAGAACAGAGAGATCTCAGTCAAGGAGTGGCGCAGCATTTTCGGGGAGAAGTTTAAACCTGATACTCTCGCAAAAAAAGTCCAAAGTTATCTGCTCAGAGAATCAGCCTCTTCTGAACAATTTATTGATCAACACCCGTATAACTTTACAGTGCGCATTGACCGACGTTTCCGAACACGAATTATCGCTCGTGTAACTGGCCTCGCGACGGATGGAGATGTCCAATATACTAGCTTCCGTCAATTTGAACTTCCAACACGTGGAAACTTAGTATCGAAGAATAGAAGTTTACAATTTGCAGTGACAACAAATGTTCCAAAGCCATATACAGTCTACTGGAAGGTACGTAACAGCGGTGCTGAGGCGGAACGCGTACGACAATTGCGTGGAGAGATCCAGGAAGATGAAGGTTCTAATCGAAAAACGGAAACAACCGCTTATACTGGACGTCACTATGTCGAATGCTATATTGTGAAAAATGATACTGTTATTGCTTGGGATCGGCAGAATGTAACTGTCATCAATAATACGTAGAAGAAACTAATTTAAAGTGGAATCATGTGCGTAATTGGTATAAGAGCCAGCTCTTGAAGATGCTGGAGCAGGCCCACACGGGAGATATCATTGTAGTCTGGAGTTTGGACCGCTTAGGCGCTCGCTCAAAGAACGGATTGAGCTACTGATCGCAGCCTTAGCTGAGTTTGAGCGAGACATCACCCAGGAGCGCACACTAGCCGGAAATGGGTTGGTTTCCCCTCCATCTTTCTTTGTGGGAGCGAAGTGGGAAAATGCTTGAGAAGCTTCTACAACTTGGCATACTATCTCCCGAATGGTATACTTATGCTGCTAGTTCAGAATGATGAGGAGTGCAATGAACCCAGCAGCGCGAATCCTGACAGATGCAACGAGATTCCATCAACTGCCCGCAACATTTCATGCGGACACCTTTCTCTGCACCTATCAAGAGCGTCTCTATGTCCTCAAGCAGATCGGGAAACAATATACCTATTTTCGCCATGAAACGGCTGTGACGCTCGTTCATCTCTTGCACGGGTATTATCAGCGCCTTCTCAATCTCCCGGTCCCGGTCCCTGAAGAATTTGCGTGCTGGGCGGAGCATGATATGGTTTACTGTGTGAGCCGCTATTGTGGAAAACCACTGCGTACGCTTGCAGAGGGGGATGACACGCTCCGCGTGGCACCTCTGATCGAGATCGTCCTGGCCATCATCGCAGAACTCTTCCGTGCCAACGACCTGGAAGGGCCGGACGGAACAACAGACTCCTCCTGGCTCACACTCTCATTGGATGTTTCCCCTGATAACTTTACGCTGGATGATGCCGGAAGACTTCGCTATGTTGATTTTACACCACCCTTGTTGAAAACGCAGAGAGAAGAGCCTTTCCAGGTTGCATTCATTCCGACCTCGCAACGCGATGAGCAACCTACCTGGAAGAATTTCCGGTATTTTCACCGCCTGGGAGTGCTTCTCACCTTGCTCACCAAATTCTGGGCGGCCTGGCCTCAGCATGCTGGCATCCTCCACGATCACCTGGCCCGCTTCCTCAATCAGCCCCGTCACCAGGCAGTCGTGCACGCTTTTCGAGCCTGCCCAGCCATCCAGGTGTACCGTCTGGTACAAGAGGGACGCAAGGCAAGCCTGGCCGGGCAGCAGCAAGGCGTGGAGCAGAAGAGACGCGCGCTCCACCGTCTGATCTCCGACATCCCAGCCGCAGAGCGAGATCAACTCCGACTGTGTGTCTTGCTGCTTACGCCTCGTCAGCTAGAACTGCTCGATGGCACTGTGGGGAATGATCATGCACCGCTTGCATCTGCGCGTGAGAATCACACCCGCTTTTTTCACGCCGTCTTTTCCTGCTACAAAAGCTCCCATGCGCATGATCGTCTCCAACATCTGGTCATGTCCCTGGCCGATCTGGCTTTGATGCCCTCGTCTGATCTGGCTTTTCGTCAAGCTGATACCGCATTGTTGTCACTGCTGCTTCCCCCCTCGTGATAGAGTTCAGAAGAAGGCAATGAGGAACCATCAAGTACAGAAAGGCAGGAGCAGAAAGGATATGCAACGGTTGAGTACAAAGGGAACAATGGTCATGCTTGTTCGACACGGAGAGCGAGTGACCTGGCATCTTGAGACGCAGAAAGACACGAATGAAGCATCTCTCACCGAAAAGGGGAAACACCAGGCGTTGCAGGCAGCGCTGGCGCTCCAATCTGTGCCACTCGCCGCTCTGTACAGCAGTCCGTATCAGCGCTGTCTTCAAACGGCTCACCTCATTTGCGAGCGGCAACGGCCTCCAATCTCACTGGTGATTGAACCAGATTTACGAGAATGGGAGATCCTCCCCTCGCTCCGTGGGCACCCGACGCGCACCGCCTGGAAATATCTCTGTCGGAGCGTTGAGTGGTTGCGTCCTCCAGAAGGAGAAGCTATTGAAGATCTCGCCTGGCGAGGAGCACGCCTCTGCGAGCGGTTAGCACACCACCATCAAGGACAGGCCATTGCTCTGTGTGGGCATAAGGCCCTCTTTCGAACAACCTGCCAAAAATTGATCTGGGCTCCAGCATTGGTCAAAGACCAACTCGAAATGCCTGAAGGATGCATCCTTCGATTATGGAGAGAGCAGGATGGACGCTGGATCGTTCTCTCTCATCAGTCATGGGAAGTGAAGAAAAACAGTCAGGAGACAAGACAACAGTGATCAACGGAAAAGATCTGGTAGAACGTGCCAGGGCTTCAGTCATTTCCACCGCAACGGTGTCTGATGCGGCAACCATGCTGGCACGAGAAAATATGGCCTATGGATTAGCAAAAATCCATTGGGTGCAGGAACATCTTGGATATCCTGCTGATGCTTTTTTTTTCGGGTCGCCAGATATGACAACGCCTCGTTACCCGGTCAAGTGGCAATGGGGACAGGCACTCGGAGGTCAACTGACCTGGGGACGTGGAGATCGTCCTCTGACGTTCCTCGACCTGCAGGTCAGTACGAGTACGGCTTTATTCGGAACGCTGACGCAAGAACCTGATATGAAGACGGTTCTTGCACGTGCGGAGCAGCTTCGACGAAAACGGCCACGGCTGATGGGTGTGGACATCGATTGGGATTTTGATCGCGGCAATCATTTTATCAATGCCTACCGCGTGGAACCACACGGTCACACGAATGCCCTCTCTCTGGCACCCTATGCCTTCGTCGTGCATGGAGGCGATAGCGAAGTGAAGCGTCCTTCTGTTCTTGGGATGGGGTTAGATTATGAAAAAAGTTCCCCCTTGCGTGAGCGGATGAGCACGCTGCAAACGCCGCTTGGTCCAGTGCATACCCTTCTTGATCAAGCAGCACGCGACTATCACGACTGCTATCGTCAGTGTGAAGCCTACAGCAAACAAAAGCGTGCCCTGGTGAGTGCAGAACTCTTTGGCGAGTACACGATGATCTCCAATGAAATCCACCACGGCTTTGCCCATCCGAATACGGCCCTGCTGGGATGTTATCAGTTTCAGCGAGGAAGCACGATCCTCTATCCGGTGACCTTACGCTCTGATATGCCAACCTATGTGGTCCAGGGCTCTCAGGAGGGAGAACACGACGAGCTACCGATGGCGTCACGCTCTCCCCTGTTGCAAGAGATGGTGACACAGGTGGGGGTTCTCCCACATGGGGGCGGATACACGTATCCGGAAGTGCAAGCATTCGTCGCCATCGAGGACATTGATGGCATACGCTACTCCATTCTGGAGGGTGCGACGAAAAACCGACGCGTCCTTGCGAATTTGAACACGCTCCCCTATGCCTATCGTGGGGAGGAAGTGATTGCCTGCCTTGAGCAGCATCGATTAGGAACGGTGGTCGCACGGTTATCTCCTTTGTTCTCGTTGACCACTTGAGCACAGCCCCTTCTCCAGGGAGAAAGAGAGGCCAATGATGCACTGGTGGGTTCCTCCTGTCGCCACCTGGCAACGCCTGAAGATCCTCCATGCCCTTCGCCAGGACTGTCAACAAGCGAGGGTACGAGGTCTCTGGACGGTCGGCTCGCTTGCCTGGGGACGGTTTGTGTCTGTCACGACGCAATCCGATATCGACGTGTATCTGGTGGGATCACCTCAAACGCTTGAGCGTTGTGTGATCACTTCGCGCCTCCTGGCTCCTTCGGCAACGGTGTTGTTGCCACTCCTCGCAGCGCTGCGAGATGAGGAGGCCCACATAGATATGGTGTCAGCCAAAGTACCGTTTCTGGATTTTCCCCTTTCTACCATCATATTGCTTCCAGAAACCAGTTTTGTCCGTCTGATGCAACAAGAGATCCCGGCTCCACGTGATGGTGATTTTACCCTCCGACTCCGGAATCTTCGCCCAGCATATCAGCACCAGGTAAAACGAGCCTACGCTTTTGATGGCAGTTGGGTGAACCTGGAAACGCCATTTGAGCCTCCAAGCGAGCACCTGCCAGGACCCATCCGCCAGGATTTGCTCGTTCTTTCCCATCAGAGATCTTTGCGCGCAACGTTGTTGGTGTCCCATCTGCTGACCCATTGGCTATTATGGGATCAAGATGGTTCTATCGCCAGGGGAATCACTCGTTTCACCTCGATGATTCTTCAACGCTATCGAGCAGAGTATCCAGACGGGCATGGGGAAGGACTACTCAATATCACGGGCGTCAAAGAGCGCATGCCTTGGTGGCTTCGTTGGTTCTGGACGCAACGATTCAAGAAGCAGTTCGGCATGAGAGCCTCTTGTTGATGCTATGAACCACCTTGCCCACTTGTTACACTCCAACTTGCCCAGGAAGCTCTGACATTCTCAAAAATGTTAATCACTTCCCTGCCCAGTGTTACTCATGTTGACCACTTCATCACGATAGTGATGGCCTCATGCAAACACAGCCTGATAGGTGGTACCGATAGAGTGGCTGCGGGTACGATCCCTCATTAACTTTTTTGGGTGGTAAGGGTACGGTCCTCAATAGCGTAAACACCTCTCACAAGAAGGCGTGAATAATCTGTACACAGAAGCTGCTGTCAAGGCCGGTGCACTCACGAGCCGATTTGAAATTGGCCGCCCTGGTTAAACGAACTCCAAAGAACAACATTCATGAACGCCGACGAGCCAACGCCGACCAAACTGCGCCGGGATGAGGTGATCCGAACGCCGACGAACAAACGCCGCTTACCGAACGCCGGTGGGTAGCCCGCCAGTGGGACTGAGAGCCGCTTCAGGTGGCGCTGAGAGGTTCACCTGGCGCTCTTTCATCCGGTAGCTGCGGCCATTGATAGGAATCACCTCAGCATGATGAAGCAGCCTGTCAAGAAGAGCGGTGGCGAGTACTTCGTCCCCCAGCAGCGCGCCCCATTGGGCAAAGCTGGTGTTGGAGGTCAAAATGATCGAGCCATGCTCATAGCGCGCCGTCACCAACTCAAAGAAGTGGTGAGCTTGCTCCTGTGAGAGCTTGGTGTAGCCGACTTCGTCAATGACCAGCAGACTGGGTGCAATATACCGCCGCAGGCGCTGCCGCATGAGACCGGGATGCGAAGCACTCTCCAGAGCCTGTGCAAGCTCGGCCAGGGTCGTAAAGAGCACCGAATGCCCAGCCGTGAGCGCTCGATCCGCCAACGCCAAGCTCAAGTGAGTTTTCCCTGTTCCCGGAGGGCCAAGGAAGACCACATTGGTACAGGTTCTCACAAAGGAGAGATCTGCCAATTCCCGGAGTCTGCGCTCAGAAAGGGTGGGTTGAAACGCGAAATCGAAGGTATCCAGCGTCTTTTTGCTGGGAATGCGCGCCGCTTTGAGCCGTCGGGCGATGGCCTTCTGCTCGCGTCCGTCGACCTCGGCAGCCAGCGCCCGTTCCAGCACTGTTTCATACGTCCACTGTTCCCGCCGAGCTGCCTCCAGGACGTGTGGCAGTGCTGCTTCCAAGTGGGTCAAGTTCAGTTGTTTGTAGGCTCCCTTCTTCATGCAACCACCTCTTGTCCAGTCGTGACCCCACAATACTGATCATATTCTTGCAAGGGACGGCTTTCGACCTCTGGAGCAGGTTGCAAATGGCCTAAAGGCGTGGGCGCACTGCGGACAGCCGAGACGGAGGCGATGGTCTTCCACTGGTCGGCGTGCGGGACGCTCTCTTGCGAGCGCGGTCGCTTCTCGATGGCAAACACCGACGTTCCTGCTGACCAGACCGTGATCACTCCCTTGCGCTCACGCACCTGAACCTGTTTGCCTGCCAGCTGCAGTGTTCCTGGCAGCCCATAGAGAACGCCATCGTAGGAGACATAGCCATCCCAGGTCACTTTGCGCTCTTCGGTGGCGAAGCGTTCCCAGGCAAAGTCCTGAGGTAAGGGCAGCAGCTTCTCCTCGGCCAGACGATCCACCGGGCGAGCGTGCGTCGTGCGATGGACGCGGGAGTTGATGCGCTCGCACCACGCATACGCCTGGCGATTCAGATCGTCCAGATCGGTGAAGGTCACCCCACCCCATAAACTCTTCTTGACATGGCTGACGCTCCGCTCAACTTTTCCTTTGGACTCAGCCGTCAACTACACCGTCTCCATCTCTGGCAGAAGGAGTTTTCACGGTGACCCATCCCTTCCATCCCTTGTACGGCCAGCAGTTTGAGATGCTCAGCTATCGGCACAACTGGGGAGAATACCGCGTCACCTTTTACCAGACTCCTGATCACGTCCGAGCACTACCCGCGTCCTGGACCAGCCTTGCCCCCTTTGATCCCAGTGTGGTGATGGCTGCCGGTCGCGCAGCCTTTCGCGTGGCAGATCTGCTCCAGCTTTCCCAACTGATTCATCGGATCGAAGAGCGAAAGGAGGAGGAGAGTGTTAAGCCAATTTTGCCGCATGTGTAAAGGGAATTACGCCGTATTATTCAGAAGAATATGGCCTATTTTGCAAGGGGAAGAGCGAATTATGAAAAGAATATCGTACCTTTTTGTCTTGACATTTGGCCGGGCAATGGGCATACTAGAACCAGCAATTGTTCTTACCCAGGAGATCTTCATGTCAGACGAAAAACTTACCATCTTGCGCCAATCGCATACGCTTCATCCGCATCCAGAAGAGGTGCGTGATCCGCTCTTTACCAGTGGATTGCCTTTTTTCGACCCACGCGATCTGGTGCAAGTCAAATATGAACTCTTACGACGGGTGCGTGTGGATGGCTATGCTGTCTCGGAGGCCACCGCCCTGTTTGCGCTCTCTCGCCCTACCTTTTACGCGGCCCTAGCGGCCTGGGAACAGGCAGGCGTCAGTGGTTTGCTCCCTGCTCCCACTGGCCCGCGCCACGCCCACAAATTGACAGATGAGATCGTGACAGAACTCCAACCGCTCGCGAAAACGCTGTCATCGGCCCAACTTGCCGAGTGGTTACAGGAGCGGCACCATCTCTCAGTTCATCCTCGCAGCATTGAACGCGCCCTCAAACGAGTGGCGAAAAAAGGGGGCTCATCATCATGAACCGTTCAGCACTAGAACCGGCCTACGAAGCGGCACGATCGTGGGCCTTGCAACCGGTCTCCCATCCTCCACCGGGATGGGCTCGCCTGGTGCGCTCTGGCCTGGCGACCTGGATGCGAGAGAGACAGCCATCGGCTCGCCTCCCAGCGCCACCGGAAGCCCTTCTCAAGAAATCTGATTGTTCTGGGTTGCTCACCATCGTAGCAGCTATGATTGGAGAGGTGTGTCAATGATAGCACTTCAACCAGCGGCCTCGCAAAAAATCACGGCACGACATCTCTCGCGTCAAGCAATGTTGTACGTGCGCCAGAGTACTCTGCATCAAGTGCTCGAAAATACGGAAAGCACCGCGCGTCAATATGCCCTGCGCGAGCGAGCTATTGCGCTGGGGTGGGAAGCCTCGCGCATTGTGGTCATTGATCAGGATTTGGGTCAATCAGGAGCTTCCGCCGTAGACCGCGAGGGTTTTCAACGTTTGGTCGCCGAGGTGGGGCTTGGCCATGTGGGCCTGGTCATGGGTCTGGAGGTCTCGCGACTTGCACGCAGTTCCCTCGACTGGCATCACTTGCTGGAAATCTGCACGATGACCGGCACACTCATTCTCGATGAAGATGGTCTCTATGACCCAGCCATTTTTAACGATCGTCTTCTTTTGGGTTTGAAGGGCACTATGTCGGAGGCCGAGCTCCATGTTCTGCAAGCACGCTTGAAGGGCGGGATTCTCCACAAAGCTTCTCGTGCAGCGTTGAAGGTTCCATTACCTGTCGGCTTCCTCTACGCGGAGAATCAGACGGTGATCTTTGATCCCGATGCCCAGATCCAACAAGCTATCCGCCTGCTGTTTGCGACCTTCAAACGAACAGGGTCAGCCTGGGCTACCGTCAAATATTTTCGCACCCAGGGACTCGTTTTCCCACGCCGTGTTCGCAGCGGTCCTCATACCGGCGAACTCCATTGGATGCCCCTGCAGCACAGCACCGTGCTCAAAGTGCTTCGTAACCCACGCTACGCTGGGGCATTCTGTTTCGGACGAACCCAAACCCGCAAACATCCTGATGGCTCGCTCCACACCCAAGCCCTTCCCCGGGAGCAGTGGTTGTTTCTCATTCAGGAGGTGCATCCTGGCTACATCAGCTGGGAAGAGTACGAAGCCAATCTCACCCAGTTGCGGGCTAATCGACAAGCGCATGGAGAAGACCGTCGCCACGGTCCCCCACGAGAAGGGCCAGCCTTGCTGCAAGGGCTGTTAATCTGTGGACACTGCGGCAACCGCATGACGGTTCACTACCATGATGTGAAGTCAGGCAAGCGCCTCTACCCAGAATATCTCTGTCAGAAAGAGCGGATTGAAAGAGGTGAGGACAAATACTGCCAGCGTCTGCTTGGAGCCGGTCTGGATGCGGCGATGGCCGACCTTCTCCTCGCGCAACTGACCCCTCTGGCTGTCGAAACCAGCATCCAGATCCATGAGGAACTCCAGGCTCAAGTCCAAGAAGCACAACGGCTGCGTGTTCAGCAGGTAGAGCGTGCTCGCTACGCTGCCGAGCTGGCGCAGCGCCGCTTTTTACGGGTCGATCCAGAGAATCGTTTGGTCGCTGACGTGCTGGAAGCTGACTGGAACGCTCGCTTGAGGGAATTGGCAGAGGTCACCGAGCAAGCCGAACGGCAACAGGAAGCTGAACAACGCCAATTGTCAGCGCTTGAACAACAGGCAATTGCTGACCTGGTCGAAGATTTCCCACGGGTGTGGAAGGATTCCCGCACCTCGGATCGAGATCGCAAGCGCATGGTCCGCTGGCTCCTAGAAGATGTGACCGTCTTGAGGCAAGAAGACGTGATCACTGCTCACATCCGCTTTAAAGGGGGAGCTACCCAAACCATCACGGTCTCTGTGGGCCGGGGGCGGTGCAGCTCGCCAGAACTGATTGCGCTCATCGATGCGTTGTTGGAGGATTTCACGGATGCCGAGGTAGCCATACACCTCAACGAGCAAGGGTGGCGCACCTATGAAGGAAAGCCCTTTACGGCTGCTCGCGTGCTCTCCTTACGACGCTATCGTCACTTGAAAGATCATGCGACCCGCCTCGCGGAAAAGGGATGGCTCAAGGCCCCTGACGCCGCAAAAGCGTATGGGGTCTGCCGAGAAACGCTCATGCTCTGGGGGCGGGCAGGGTTGCTTCCCATATCTCGGATCAACGAGCAAGGAACGGCGATGTTTCCACCGCCAGATCAAGATGCTCCCCGAAAGAATGCTCACAAATTTGCCAAAGCAAAAACCCGCTCATCATGCGGAAGGAGTGCAGTATGAAATCAAATCGTTTGTTTGTGGCGTATAAGCCTTGCAGACGCGTGCCGCAACTCCAATGGACACCATGAAATCGGCAAAGCGTGGATTCCAACGTGGCTTGTTCTCCTGCATCTCCAACAAGACGCTCTTCATACGATCGGTCAGCGCGACCTTGGTCAAGCCTCCAAAGTATTCAAATGCCTCCATCAAGCAACGGATGAGCGTTGGGGTATCGCACCGCTTCACAAAGGTCACAAAGCGCATGCGAGAATAGCCCAGAATGGCGACAAATCCATAGAATTTATGGGTTTTCCCCTCGTACTCGTAAACAAACTCGCCCCAATCGAATTGGACCTGCTCTCCTGGTTTGGTCTCATAGCGCTGAACTGGCGCATGGCCAGCTACTGCAGGTCGCAGGGGATGAACATATTCTTTGAGGATACTGATCCCTCCCGTGTAGCCCTGCTTTTGCAAGCGCTCGAAGAGGACCTCGCAATTGGTGCAATGGTCTTCCATGACCCACTTGGCGATCTGCTCTTTGAACCGATCGAGCGTGGAGGGCCGAGGCGGACGGGGTTTGCGGATCACCGCTTCTGGATGCTTCAAATATTTGCGCACCGTCGTCCGCGAGATGTCCAACTCCATCGCAATTTCCTGCACAGACTTCCCCTGTGCGTTGAGATCGTGTATCGTATTCACTGTCTGACTCCTAAGCATGGCTGTTCTCCTCAGGATACGTTTGGATTTGATATCCTTGAGCTTACAACCTTCTTGGGGGTCGGTCAATTCTCCCCCGGCTCGAGTATACACCGGCTTTAATAGCTGCAAGCTAATGGATAGTCTCCATTCCAGAGCACACCAGTCGAAGCACAGCACAACCTGTTGCATGGGGTCCCCGTTCTGCTGGGGAACAAGGCCCCACTACTTCTACCGTCATCTGCTTTCTCTGTTTCGCTTGTTGATCCTCTGTTCGTTTGGATCTCCCCTGACGGACCTTCACCATGTCTCTTCCATTACGGAAGAGCGTTTGATTACCACGCTGTCTCCGTCCTCGATAAGCAAACAGGCGCACTCTTGGGCCAGACTTTGTCTGGGAACAAGCCTGGAAAGCCGTTTCACGGCTTAGCGTTGTTTTTCGTTCCATTCATACTCAAGGGCCTCTACCTGCTGTTTCTCAATAAACTGAACAGTTTCCGAGAGCCTCGGTGATGCTGTCTCTGAGCTGAGGCTCTCGGAAGGCTCCAGAGGTGGATGGACAAGAAAAGAAGCTCAAAATGCGGTCATTTTCCTGTCTAAAAAGCTCTTCTGTAAAGAGGCTCTCGGAAACGATTGCTTAGAACGGCTTCAGGTGCTATACTACAATGGTAGCTCTTTAAAGGGGAAAAAGCCTGATTGCGGGATTGAAACGACGGATTGCGCCAATCATCCTTCGTTGGAAAGTTCATCTTTAAAGGGGAAAAAGCCTGATTGCGGGATTGAAACCGATTTGTCGCCAGTCTGAAACGAGCTGCAACGCTCTGGGCTTTAAAGGGGAAAAAGCCTGATTGCGGGATTGAAACGTCCCAGCTTGCATCCCTGACACAGGTTCTTTCCCCCTTTAAAGGGGAAAAAGCCTGATTGCGGGATTGAAACTCACAGGAGTCCGCTTGATGTCCGTCCCGATGAACCCTTTAAAGGGGAAAAAGCCTGATTGCGGGATTGAAACCAGGATCCAACGAGCGCTGGGAGCGCGGAGAAATCAGCTTTAAAGGGGAAAAAGCCTGATTGCGGGATTGAAACTGAAAGCGCTGATAGGCTTCTTCTTCCTCTTCAGTCTTTAAAGGGGAAAAAGCCTGATTGCGGGATTGAAACCGGAAGTCCGCCCGTCAGCAGCCTTCCGATGATCGACTTTAAAGGGGAAAAAGCCTGATTGCGGGATTGAAACATCAATACTTCCTCAGTCATTTCATCCATATGTTCGCTTTAAAGGGGAAAAAGCCTGATTGCGGGATTGAAACATCAATACTTCCTCAGTCATTTCATCCATATGTTCGCTTTAAAGGGGAAAAAGCCTGATTGCGGGATTGAAACCGTGACTATATTCACGGGCGTCTTTACTATTCTGCACTTTAAAGGGGAAAAAGCCTGATTGCGGGATTGAAACCGCGCATTGGATGATCTGCTCGCGCGACTAGATCAGCTTTAAAGGGGAAAAAGCCTGATTGCGGGATTGAAACGCAGAAATTAGCGTTGTCTGTCAGTAACTGCGGACATCCTTTAAAGGGGAAAAAGCCTGATTGCGGGATTGAAACCGCCATGAACACCCGATAGCATACCACTAGGTGTGTACTTTAAAGGGGAAAAAGCCTGATTGCGGGATTGAAACACCATATCTGACGGACGCGCTCGCGACTAATATTGAGCTTTAAAGGGGAAAAAGCCTGATTGCGGGATTGAAACCTTACGATTGGTTGAGCAGGCGAGCGAAAACTTCAGCTTTAAAGGGGAAAAAGCCTGATTGCGGGATTGAAACTATACACGAGGTTACTATTACCGGCAATTCTTACTCTTTAAAGGGGAAAAAGCCTGATTGCGGGATTGAAACAAACCGACATCGAGCAGCGCCGGGTCTATGCCGGGTCTTTAAAGGGGAAAAAGCCTGATTGCGGGATTGAAACGATTAAGTTAGCAAGTAAAGCTTTAACTTAATCAGCCTTTAAAGGGGAAAAAGCCTGATTGCGGGATTGAAATGGTTGCGTGTCACAGCCGTGCCACGGCCCAGGAGCGCAAACCCCTCGCCCTGGGGAAGTTCAACAAACGACCGCTATCTATACTCAGCTAAGCTATATGAGAATGAGCATTCTTTTTCTTCAGTAGAGAGACCTCATTGAGATACAGCCTCAAGACGGAGAAGACGCTGCAACGTCCTCATCATTGCCTGATGATGCAGCGTCTTCATACTCCTTGTTACTGCTGCAGGTGCTCAATAAAGGGGACATAGAGATCCCATGCCCATTGTCTCTCCTTCCAGCAAAGTGAGAGTCGCCAAAAGAGTGCCTTCACTATCAACATGTGCTCATTCTTCGTGTGCTGTCGTTTAATAGAGTAGGGAAGAAGCCCTACGATAAGCCAAAGCCAATTGATCTGCATCGTTCTCACTCCTTGTGGAAACGATGTGCGCATCATCGTTTCATGCCTTGTACTGTCTTTTACTCATCGCGATCTAGGTTAAGAATAAACCAGGCTCTGTGCAGTTCAGCTACACACGTGTTGCACAACATTTACAAAAGGGGAAGTCACGATGGAAGGGGCTGATATACCCGCATTTGGAGAGGCATTGGCAACCCTTCGCACGCGAGTAGGGCTGAGCCAACAGCAACTGGCGAAACAACTCGGCAAGAACCGAAGATCGGTTGCTGCCTGGGAAGGTGGAGAATATCTTCCCAAGGCCAAAGGGGATGTGCTGGAACTGGCTCGCATCTTCGCGTTGAATGACAGGGAGACGATGACACTGCTCAAGGCGGCGGGAATCGATCCTTCTCTGACCATCTGGAATGTTCCTTTTCCCCGCAATCCATTCTTTACCGGACGCAACCACGAGTTGGCGCAGCTTCATGCGCAGTTGCAACAAGGAACAACGGCTGTTGTCGGCCAGGCACAGAGTATCAGTGGTCTGGGTGGAGTGGGCAAGACACAGTTCGCTGTTGAGTGCGCTTATCGCCATCAAGATGAGTATCAGTATGTACTATGGGCGCGTGCGGAGAGCGCGGACGTGCTGACCTCCTCCTTCACCGAGATAGCTCATCTATTGAAGCTGCCGGAGAAGGAGGCCCAGGAACAAGCTGTCACAATACAGGCTGTCAAACGTTGGTTGCAGCGACAGCGTGGCTGGTTGCTGATCATAGATAATGCCGATAACCCTGCTCTGCTCCCCGACTTCCTGCCTCCAACGGTCGGTGGTCATTTGCTCATCACCACTCGTGCCGCTGACGCGAGCGCCTACATCCCTGGCCTTACTCATCCATTGGTGCTAGAAACCTTCTCGGATGAGCAAGGAGCACTCTTCCTACTTCACCGCTCTGGTCTTCTTGCTCTTGATGCCACACTCGATCAAGTGGAGACACATGCCCGACAACTTGCACGAGAGATCGCTTACGAACTGGGCGGTCTTCCCTTAGCGCTGGATCAGGCGGGTGCGTATATCAACGCGACCAAATGTAGTCTGGCAGTCTATCAGCAGATCTACCAGCAGCATCGCGCTCAGGTACTCGCACAGCGTCGGGGAGCCAACCACCCTGAGCCAGTCGCGACGACCTGGACGATCTCCTTCCGCAACGTTGAGCAGCAGAACTCTGCTGCCGCCGACCTGCTCCGTCTCTGCGCCTTTTTTGCCCCTGATGCCATCCCGGAAGAGCTTCTCATAAAAGGTGCTGATGAACTTGGTCCTCCTCTCGGGTCAGTTGTCACAGATGCGTATCTCCTCAACGAAGCCATCGAGAACTTGCGTGCCTTCTCGCTCATCGTCCGCGATCCGCATGCCCAGTCGCTCAGTGTTCATCGCCTTGTGCAGGCGGTCCTGCGCGATAGCATGTCCATTGAGATCCAGCATCAATGGATGCAACACGCAGTGCAGGGAGTGAATGCGGCTTTTCCGTCTATTCATTTTGAAGACTGGCCCACTTGCGAGCGCCTCTTACCACACGCGCTCATCTGCGCAACTTGGATCGAGCGTGTACCTTTCTTCACACCCGAAGCCGCACGCCTGCTCAATCAGACAGGATACTACCTGGTTGAGCGTGGACTTTATGAGGGAGTCGATTCCTTGTATAAGCGGGCACTGGCTATTTATGAGCACGTGCTGGGGGCTAGCCATCCTCTTACAGCAAGGAGCCTGAACAACTTGGCAAATCTCTACCGGTTGCAGGAAATGTACGAGGAAGTAGAACCATTATTGAAGCGAACGCTGGTCATTTATGAGCAAGCACTGGGAGTTAGCCATCCCAACACAGCTAGGTGCCTGAACGATTTGGCAGGATTGTATCGAGTACAGAGAAAGTATGGGGAAGCAGAGTCATTGTATAAGCGAGCACTGGAGATTAAAGAGCAGCAATTGGGGGCTGATCACCCCGACACTGCAAGGAGTCTGAACAACCTGGCAAATTTTTATCAAGATCAGGGAAGGTACGTAGAAGCGGGGTCGTTGTATAAGCGAGCCATAGAGATTAAAGAGCAGAAGTTGGGAGTCAGTCATCCCCACACAGCGATGAGTCTCTCTAACCTGGCTTTACTCTATACGGTGCAGGGGAGGTATGAGGAAGCGGAGCCGCTGTCTACGCGGGCGCTGGAGATTTGCCAGCAGCAATTGGGGTCTGAACATCCAACGACGAAGGTCATGCGAGGCAACCATGCTCTCCTCCTGGAGGCAATGAAAAACCAGAAAGATCCAACAGGAGAATAGTGGAAAAGCGAGGTTGTGGGCAAAGGAAACGATCGTTTTCTTTTCCCACTTACGCACACAAAACACACTAGCATTTTTACTCACTTTCGGGTAAAATAACTGGCACAGAAGAGATTTTCATTCCCATTAACCACAAAACGAGGGAAAAGCATGCCGGGACAAACGTTTGCCTACTTACGAGTCTCCAAACTGGACCAGGATCTGGAAAAGAATAAAGCAGACATTTTGAAACTTGCGAATGATACACACCTGGGGCACGTCCAGTTTATCGAAGAGAAAATCTCCGGCAAAATCTCTTGGCGCAAGCGGCAGATTGCCGCCATACTGGAGAATGCCGAGGCTGGTGATACCATCATTGTGAGCGAGCTGTCTCGCCTGGGCCGCAGCATGCTGGAGTGTATGGAAATTCTCTCCCTGGCAACCCAGAAGGGCGTCTGTGTCTACGCCGTGAAAGGGAACTGGCAACTCAACAACAGTATTCAGAGCAAGATCGTCGCGATGGCCTTTGCTATGGCAGCCGAAATCGAGCGCGATCTGATCTCCCAGCGGACCACCGAAGCGCTTCAGGCACGCAAACAGCAGGGGATACCGTTGGGTCGCCCCAAAGGCGTTGGCAAAAGCAAATTAGATGCGTACCAGGTAGAAATAACGGCATTGCTCAAGAATGGGGCTACCAAGACCTGGATCGCCAAGAAGTACGGAACTACCCGCCGAAACCTGAGTCATTGGATGAAGCAGCATCAAATAGTAGCAGAGCCAGGAAACTGAAAAGGTATGGAACATATTTACAAGTTTACGCATTTAAGCAGAAAAAATGTTCCTTTACTACTTGGAAAGGAATATTAGGAAGAAATGGACCAAGTGGCTACCGAACCAACGAAGCCCATTGAAATCTTCTTTTCTTATGGCCTAACGGTGTGATCCTGACGTTATCTCGATTCCTTTTCGATAGAGGCAACAAAGTACACGAAGTATGCTTTGCAAGCCTCTGTGCCCTGTCAGAGAACCATTATCTTGATGAATATCATTTGGTAAAGCACGTATACTGAGAAGTAGATAACAGTGCTGCTGAGGTAGATGAAGAGGAAGGGAAGAGGCGCATGCGTGTTGTTGAAATTGAGATACAGGACGGTCAACGCCGTTATGTCGTCATTGACGAAAATGGCAGACTTGTTGAGCCGATTGTTCGCTATCTGAAATACCTTGACTGCGTTGGCTCAGCTCGTCAGACCCTTCGTTCCTATGCGTACTCACTCAAACACTACTGGGAATACCTCACCCAGCAGCAACTCAACTGGCAACAGGTCACGCTGGATGATCTCTCGCGTTTTGTGCTCTGGCTCAAGTTACCCTCTGGGTCACTCAAGGTGCTCTCTGCTCATCCCGTTCCCCAGGCGCGTTCTAACCGGACCATTAATCATGCTCTCACGGTGGTACGGAGCTTTTATGATTACCACTGGCGGCTGGAAGAGGTCGAGAGGAATGTCAAAGAGACCACAACCACCTTCCTTCCCGCTCGCGCCAGGCGCTACAAATCGTTCCTGCATCATCTTACCAAGGGATCGCCTGTCGAGAAAAATATTCTCAAGCAGAAAGAGGCCAGGCACCTTCGCCCAAAGACCATCACCAAGGATCAAGTGAAGCTTCTCCTTGATGCTTGTTGCAACCAACGGGATCGTCTCCTAGTACGACTCCTCTATGAATTGGCAATCCGCGTGGGAGAAGCACTCGCGCTCTGGGTGCAAGATGTCGATGTAGCCGAAAACAAGCTACACATTTGTGATCGGGGATCCCTTGAGAACGGTGCTGAGATCAAAACCGTCCACGCTCCTCGTGCTCTCGATGTTTCAGCAGATCTCATCGACGAGATCGTGGCCTACGTTGGGATCGCACACACCGCCGAGGTGGAAACCAACCATTTGTTCATTAAACGCCAGGGCACGCGCGCAGGCCAGGCGCTCAGCTATGCTGATGTAGATTTGCTTTTTCGGCGGCTCCGATCTCGCACGGGCATTGCGGTCACACCACACATTCTTCGCCACACGATGCTCACCGCTCTGGCAGAGCAAGGGTGGGCTCCAGAGCTTCTTCAGGAACGGGCCGGGCATGCCTCTTTTCAACAAACCTACCAGACCTATGTGCATTCCTCTGGGGAAGCTCTGCGAACGGCATGGGAGAAAACACAAGCCGCAGTCAGCCTCGGCTTAGTATCACATGAAGGGAAGTAATCATGGAAACCCCTTCATTTCAATTGGTTGATGGAACCTCTGCGCTCGTATCATCCTGCGCATTTGAGGCGGAATTTGCGAAAGACCGTTGGGATGCTCACAATATCCCAGGGCTACGATATCCAGCTCACACCAGTCACTACCATATCTGGTTTGCCATTGTTCCAACCAACTGGCGTTCTCTCATCAAAGAGTATGCGAAGTATCTTGTTGCCGCAGATCGGGCCTCACATACCATTGACCATCTGGTGAGACGACTTGGACATTTTTTGCACTTCTTCTCACAGCGCTATCCAGGGGTCACTGATCTTCACGAACTGAGCACGCAAGATATCGATGACTTTACTACCTGGGTCAGAGCTGATGTCCAACTCCGAAAGCTCAAGAACAGCAATACGTATGTAAACCACCATATTCAAGCGCTGTCTGGTTGGCTCTCCCACCTGGAGCGAACAAATCATCCCATCAAACCCCTCCTTCCGCTCTCTCGCCTGATCTGGCCTCATCACTATCCTCCGTTGGATCACCGGAGTCCTTCGAGTACCATCAAATATATTCCGCAAGCCGTCTTGGTGCAATTAGACCAACATCTCCATCACCTCACCGCTGTCTACATTCCCGTGATGCTTGTGCTTCGCGCAAGTGGATGGCGCATCTCTGATGTCTTAGCTCTCAAGTGGGAAACCTGCTTAGAGCAGCAAAACGAGAAATATTGCCTTGTCGGTGACATTCAAAAAACGCGTATCCTTGGGCATAGAATCCCCATTAGCCAGGAGGTCGCCGCTGTGATCCAGGCACAAATTATGTGGGTGAAGCAGCACTACAGTGCTCCAGAAAACCCTCATGGATGGCTTTTCCCCGCCTCAAAAGTCTATCATCAAGGCAGGGGGCACCGCTTTTTACGAGGAGATCCTCTGGCTGCTGGCCCTATTCGAGTTGGCCTGAATGACCTGGCGAGCAAGTATCAGATTACGGATGAACAGGGGACCATTTTCCACTTTCGCCTCCATGCATTTCGCCACACCAAAGCCGTTGAACTCATTAACAACGGAATGAGCCTGGTCCTGGTCCAACAGTGGATGGCCCATGCTTCACCAGAGATGACACTCATTTACGCGAAAATTCTGGATACCACCATGCGTACCGCCTGGGAGAAGACGGTGCAACAGGGGATCGTCCAATTCAATGATGGAAAACCAGAGTTTGTTCCTGGAAAGAAGCTTTTGCCAATGGCAGGCACGAATGCCTTTGATCCAGAGCGGGTGCGTGAACATCGGCAAAACGTCAAGATGGCTTTGGGAAGTTGTTTGAAGACAGCGAAAATCATGTGCAAGTTTGTCGAACTCCCATGTTTCCATTGTCCAGCCTATGTGCTTACTCCAGATGACCTCCCCGCGCTCGAAGCTTACGCTCAGCAAATTCTCGAACGCATCGAGATCGGGAAGCAAGCTGGGAATGCCCATTGGACCCTCGTGAACCAGAAAAATCTCGATGAGCGCGTCCGTCCGGCCATCGCCTTACTCAAACAAGGTCACGTCGTCGCGAAGACCGACAAGTACGAACGCGAGTACACTGATGAGGAGTGGGAACAGCGTCAACACCACAACCGGGAGGAAATCGTATGAGTGAAAAGACCTGGGAGCGCAATACAACAGGCATTACCGTCCACGCCCAGAAGCGCAAAATGCAAAAGCGCAAAGGGGTAGAGGAGACCATTACTGCTCTCGTCCGAGAACAAAAGCCAATCAATTTTCACTCGGTAGCGAAGACAGCAATGGTGAGTAAAGCGTATCTCTACAGCCAGCAGGATCTTCGAGAGCGGATCGAAGCCCTTCGGCAACAGAGCGTGGAGCAGACGGTGCGCGAACGAGCGACGCATTCGCCAGGCAAAACCGATGCGAGCCGCGATCTGGTGATCTTTGCCAAAGATCGCCGCATCAAAGAATTAGAAGCCGAAAATCAGCGGCTTCAGCAACAGCTCAAGGTAGCCCTGGCGAAAGCGTATGATCAGCTCTGAGCACACCCTGTTGGGGCACTGCGCCTATCGTCAGGCCCCTACCAAACGAGATGCTATCTGAAAAGAAATGGGTTGAGTGCCCCATGAACACAAAAGGTACCCAAACCCAGAAAGAGGGACGACATGGCGCAGCATCGCCTTTACAATCTCGTCGAACATATGAGCGGAACGGACCATCGGTATCTCTTCATGGATACGCTGGATGGCTCTGCGCAGGCGCGGTCGAATCTGGTGGCTGATTCCCCGGACTGGTTCGCCTGGCTGGCGAGGCTGCCCTCCTTTCACTTTACGGGCAAATCTGGACATTTTACGGCACGCCAAGAAGCGAAGCAGCGGGGTGATACCTACTGGTATGCCTACCGGAAGGCACATGGACAGAGGCTCAAACGGTATTTGGGCACCACCAGCATGCTCACCCTGGCAAAATTGGAGCAGACGGCGAGTGATCTCCAGGAAGCGGCGTTGGGGGCCATCGGTGAAGACGAGGCACTCAACGCGCATCCCCCTCAGCTCACTCCTGATGGACTCAAGATTGGTCCTTTCACCGTGCTCTGGCATGACGAGGTACTTCAGGTCACCACGCCAACAGACCATCACCTTTTGAACAGACGACAAACCTCCGAACTCCTTTCGTATCTGTACCACCTGCGCAGTTCGTTGCTCAAACAGCACAGGTAGGGAACCCTGTCCATGAGCAGGCACCCAGCAGAAGCACATGAAAAGAGGACATGGTGGGAAGGCACGGCAGCTCGGTCAGTTGGAGTCGTCGAAGCGGTCCCCACGGACCTCTCCTGCCGGATGTGAGTCTCGCCCTCTGCGTTCCTGTCAGCTGCCTGCCACAGCACCGCACCAGAGGCAGCTTTGTTGTGAACGTCGTTGACGGGTCTACAGGCATGAAGTCGAGATAACTGACGAAAAGATACGACGTACCATATAACTGTGCATTGATTCTCATTCGACTCCCTCCTCTTCCAAAAGCGGGTCAACTTCATTCACTGTCTTTGAGATCGGTCTTCCTTCCAGGGACCGCCTTCATGTGCCGCGCGTTGACCAAGATGACAGTACGTCCTTCTTCTAAGATGTTATATACCGGACGCTAGTAAATATCTGTACTTTCGAGGGCGATCACCTCGATCTGTCGTTGCCGCAACCAATCATCAAGGGCCAACAAATCTTCTGTCATCGTCAAAAACGTTTGTTGTCCACGCTGCACGCTTCTCTCTTCCTCTGTAATCATTGTCGTTACCACCACCGTTTTCTGATGAGCGTCGAGTCCTGCACATCGGGGATAGATCACTTGCATCACAGTTTCCTCGCTCTCGTTTGGGTTCGTCGGGAGCAGGTGCGCTTGGTGCAACAATGTTCCTACGCGTGCTCTTCCTTTCGGATGGCGACAATTCTCTCTGCTGGACGCACCTGGATCAGCTTTTCGCCAGACTTGAGGCTCTAATGATACGTACGACCTCAGCTTCGACCCTCTATTCTATCCCATTTTCATGCTTCTCTCTGTCCGCAGTGACATGACGCTTTTCGTCAGGATCACACTGACAGGCCAATACAGGTACAGAGGTACAGTGATCGAGGTGCGCGAAAGATGCTAATATGCTATAATCCAAAGCGTAGTAGGCGCGTAGTCATGGACTATTTCATAAAATTGGTGACGACGGCTCTAGAGTGGACAGCAGAGTGCTAGGAAATGGAGGTCAGTACCGCAATCTCAGAATCTGCTGCTGCACTCCTCACACAGTGCAAAGTTGCCATCGACTCGTGGATGGAGATGTGGATTCTCAGAATAAAGTAGCGAAATTTTCTCAGATAAATTTTCGCTACTTTATTCTGCACCCGCCTGCAAAGCCAATTTACGCAGTATAACCTGTTGTATGTGTTCTCGCATATCTTTTCGCTGCTGCAAAGTGGCATATTGACTGCTTGCCAGAGGTGTAAATACACCAAAATTTTCACATAAAAATTCGTTTACAGATCAGTTTTACAGTTTTAGCCATCGCCTAGAGTGGCTCTACAGGCAGCATTGAATTTTCTCAGATAAATTTTCGTCGGCGTGTGAAAAACGTTGTTGGCGCGACCTGGTTGGAGCGCAAAAACGCGTGGGCATGGCAGCGAACAGATTTGTGAGAATCTTTGCTCATTTTGCTGCTCATCTGCTGGCACATTAACGAAAATTTATCTGAAAACGGCGAAAATTAACCTGAGAATCGTCAGGAGATCCCGACAATGTAAACTAATACAAGCCTCATGTTATTGAGGATGGGTCAGTACCAGGAAAATAAAGAGAAATTTGTATCCTTAGGAGAAAAGTTAATGAACCAATCAAAGCGTGATTATCTCTTTACATCGCTTTCAAGCGAAGAAAGAAACTCTATAAAAGATTTAGAGAAATTGCTTCAAACTAGCGGGACGCTAGATAAAGGAGCAGCTATTCCTCTTACATTCTTGAATGAAGAAGATATCTCTAGCACGAACATCGGTATTAGTATCAAAGATAATGGTGTTGTTGCTATATTTTGCCGATATTGTGCATTAACGACCCTTCCTGAGTCACTCAACCAGTTCCTCTGTCTTCAGCATCTCGATGTGACTGGCAATCAGTTAACAATCCTTCCTGAGTCACTTGGAAATTTGCAGCATCTGGAGAGGCTCTTTGTAGATGATAATCAGTTAACAATCCTCCCTGAGTCACTTGGAAATTTGCAGCAGTTAAAAGAGCTTCACGCAGATGGAAATCAACTGATATCTTTGCCTACTCCTCTATGCCAACTGGCGAATCTCGAAACGTTGCATGTCTACGGGAACCAGCTGGACACACTTCCAGCAGATCTTTGTCGACTCATATCTCTCAAAGATATTAGTATTGGGAAAAACCGATTCACTTCGTTGCCAGACACTTTTTGGCAGTTATTACACCTTCGCTCATTAAATATTGCAGAAAACTCCTTTGCTGCTTTAGCTGAGGAGATCGGAAGATTGACCGATCTACGTATGGTGGATTTGGGTCATAACAAGCTAACATTCCTTCCTAAGTCGCTGGATAAGTTAGTAGATCTTACTTTCCTCTATATAAGTAATAATCGGTTAACATCTCTTTCTGAGTCACTTTTTGAGCATATGGGTAGTCTGATGTATCTGAGTCTGACAGATAACCAGTTAGAGACCCTCCCTGAGAGCATAGGCAACCTCACAAATCTCCAAGAGTTGAGGGTTTATAATAACCAGTTGACTATTTTGCCTGGATCACTGAGCAAACTGGTGAATCTAAAAGAATTACATGTAATGAGTAATCAGTTAGCTAATCTTCCAGAGATAATAGATAATCTTAAGAACCTCCGAGAGTTATGCTTGTCTATAAATAAACTGAGGGTTCTTCCTGAGAGTATCGGCAACCTGACAAATTTGAGACATCTCGATCTACGGGCAAATAAGTTGATAGCTCTTCCTGAGAGTATCGGCAACCTGACAAATTTGAGACATCTCGATCTACGGGCAAATAAGTTGATAGCTCTTCCTGAGAGTATCGGCAATTTGATAAACCTTGATAAATTAGATTTAAGATGGAATAAGATATCACACCTGCCCAATTGCCTTCAGGAACTTGAAGAACATGGTTGCACCGTGCTCATCTAGAAAATTTAACTAACACTATTTGCAAGTTATTTCGCACGCTGCTACACGGCTTACAACGTGTGCGAAATAACTTGCAAATAGCTAGCTGCCTTCCGCTCCGAGTCTCACTTCACCAGCCTCGATGCTACCTTTTTCATCCCCTTTAGAGGTCACACTCACTTCACACTTCTCAGTTTCAGAGTAATCGGGCAGAAGCTCCCATCGCTTGTTCAAAACGAATTTAAACCAATAGCCAGCCATCAAAGAGGTGATAATAGCCACCATGACAAGTACAGTGAACAGATTCTCGCTGATAATGCCCAAGGTCGCCAGTACAATGCCTGGTCCTCCACGCGTATTCATGGCCGCCCCTAAATTTACGCTCGATAACCAGCTTTCTCCAACAAGCCGAGCAGAGAGAACAATTCCCAGCATTTTAAAGACCGTGGCAAAAAGCAGGAACAGCAGAAAGAACCCCGGATCAAAGTGATCTATCAGATCCAGATTGAATCCGATTCCTGCAAAATAGATGGGCACAAAGATCCCCAATGCCATTACACAGCTCCAAGCTCTGCTCCAAAGGCTTTTTGAGGATAAATTAGATGACAAGGGCTCCCCCAACTAGGATGATGCAGCCACCGATAATTTGTAGGAGAGTCAGTGGCTCATGGAGTAGAAGTAGGGCAAAGACAGTTGAGAACAGTGGCAGAGTCTGTAAGATTGTGGAGGTTTCCCATGCTTGCAAAAGGCCAAGGCCAGACTGTAGAAAAATATACCCCAGACCATAGTTTGCTATGATATAGAGAACCAATATGCCGACCATTGTCCATGAAAGAGGCGTCAATAGCATATTTGGCTGTAAAGCGAGAAATGGTAAAATAAGCAATGATCCGATAAATAGGCGTAACAAGTTGATCTGCAAAACATCACCATGTTTTGTAAGACGTTTACCAGGGATATAAGAGAAACCTAGCCCTACAGCTGCTGCCATCACCAACAAGTCTCCCAGGTTACCAACCATTTGCAGTGAGCCATGCAAATCGCGGAGAATAACTGACAAGCTGCCTACAAGCATAAGTAAGGTACCTACAATCTGCTTCCAGGTGATTTTTTCCTTGAGAAAAAACAAGGCAAAAATGAGTGCTGCAGGAGCCTGTAATTGAAGTAGGAAGCTGCCCGTAATAGCACCGGTCTGAGGAATGCCTACAATGAGACAGACCTGAGGAAGAGCTGACCCTGTGCAAGCAAGCAATAACAAATCTCTCCAACAAGAGAGAGGTATGCGTGATAGTAATGGCTTGTGTTGAAGAAGCTGACAAGCAGAAATACACAGACCACCACACAACAAGGCCAGCCAGGAAACAAAAAATGGATGAAATGCTTCACCTATTGGTTTAGCCAGAACAGTTCCCAAGCCGAATAAGCAAGCAGTCATTAAAATAAAGAGAAAGCCGCGTAACCGCATAAAAATGTCCTTCTTTTTAGTTTTTGTTTTCGCCAAGAATACCTCAAGTGTTCTGAGACGCATATGCTGGCCACAAGTTCTCTCGGCTTCTCTGTGACTCGACCTCGCGCGTTCTTGCTTGCAGAATGTGGACTGGAGGCCAGCATATGCGTCATTTTGGTCAGCGTTCTGTCGCTTGAAGCGGACGGCTTGCAGGCGATAACGCAGCCAGTGCGTCGGCTCTGGCAATTGTGACGCATATCGTGACCATTTTAGCCTGAGTCCTTCAATCAAAAACGCTTGCGCGTTCAACACAGCCAGAATGCAAACGGCCCTGCACTTTGAGGCGTTTTATGCATCGTGTCTTTGCAGAGAAAAGCAGTATTACAAGAAATAAGGCGGGCAAGATTTGCGTCAAAAGGGCCTTTTTGCGGCCAAGAAGTATGTCCAGGTACACTAGCGTCTATGAAGTTGCTCCTTAAACGCTTCTTTCAGCGTCGGTTTATCAGTTATTCGTATATTCAAGAAGCCAACTAACGCTCCTGGCAATACAATGTTAGTGAGCTGGAGTGAGCTGTACGAAGTTTTGGTACGAACCACCGCACGGAAGTTCATATTGGCACAACTCTTTTCCCAACCTTTGAGCCTGAGATATTCGTCTATCAGATCCCAAATCTCGGTGTTAATGATCCGCTTCGATCCATAGTGAGAGATCATCTCCGATATGGGATATGGCTCTTCACTGAGCTGAATGAAAAACCATGGCCAATGCATTTGATTTACATAACACTGATAGGCTGGAACGTTCTCCAACCATAATCCCTCCATGGCGATTTCTCCCCAATCCCAGCGTTCCCAGTCCCAACATTTCATACAATACCTCCAACGGTAAAGAAACAGAGCGCTTACTGTAGACACCTCCATCACTTTCCTCAGAGTTTATCCGGGCCTAATCCATAGTTCGTCTGCACTCATGCTAAAATTGATGAGTCTAAAATGGTTGCAAAAGGAGTCTTCGTAATCCAAGTGTGCTCATGGAAGCCAAGTAGTCCGTAAGGTTTTGGAAGCGTAACCCCCACGGGATGCTCAACGAGATGTGCGATGCCATAAACTGGCTCTAGGCCTGTTTTGAGCACTTTGCCGCTTTCCGTCTTGGAACCACGTCCAAGAAGCTGGAAGTCTCCTGGTGAGGGTGGTGAATTGACCTCTGGAGCCGATTGGCTTCCTCTTGCACACTCGTTGCGCATCCCGTGGGTACCGTGGCCGCAAAATTTTAACCATTAACGCCTAATATGGGCGTAAGCGCCCATATTAGGCCAATTAAAATATGAACTACCAGTCTATATAGAAGCATCTAAAGTTGCCAACATTCAAGCGTCTACAATCACAGGTAGTTCATATTGGGAAAAATGAGAGTGCGAAAGATTTACTCTGGCTCAAGAAGCTCTTTTGCCACTTTCAAAAGCTTTTTTTATTCATCTCGGCAGCTCCCTTTCAAGCATCATGTGGATAGATATATTACCTGTATACTTATCTATAACTACTGTATCTCTAACACTTGTGCCGCACGCTGATATTTGATATCTTTTGTAATATGAACACCAAACTCTTGACATAATGAATCCGACAACACTGTAATCAACTGAACTACGCGGTGATCATTTGCAACTTCAGGGTCAACATGAGGATAAATGGCCAGTTCTACTTCACTAACAGGCATTCTCTGTCGTTCTTTTTCTGGCAGGCGTAAGTTGGTAACATGATAACGGTCTATACTACAACGCAGTGCATCTCTATTATCGAGCCAGACGAAAAAAGTATATCGATAATCGTCCAAGCATACTGACGGCGTAAGATCTTCACCCTTGATACCATAATATTTCTCAAGATAGGTACCTGGATGTTCAATGTCCTTACGCAAAAGTAGACGATGTACGATATTGAACGCCTCTTTTGATACAGGTTTATTTTGTATCGTCTTTTTTTCTTCACCATCAAAAACATAACGATAATCACTTCGAACACTGTGTTCATCTTGTGCCATTTTGAATGCACAAAATGCATGTGTAATTATATTACAGGATGTTCTCAATAATGCTCCCGTAGGAAGTATTTTATAATCATCCGTATCGTAATACACCGCCGTATTCAAGGGCGGTGCCTCACGAGCACGTTCTTTTTCTACAATTTTGGCTCCCGGCACAATTCGATCAATTTCCATTATCATATGATCAAGCCAAGTAAAGTAGCGCTCATTTGAAACGGAATCCATCACGATCTTAACGGCAAGTTGGTTAAAAACTACAATGTCCCCCTTTTTTGTGTAAACATCTTTTCCTGAAGGCATTTGTAGATCTGTCATACGGCATCTTCCTTTACGAATCTGTTGTTATGGTCAAGGGTGTATCCTGTCTCACGCCAGAACTCCCCTTCGTTGCATTTTTAAGCAAAACATTCAACGTAATCGCTCCTCTTTTCCATTGCTTTGAACAGCTGTGTGACAGCTATTAGGAATCAGGAACACGACAGCGCTCTGAGTAACGTCCTACTGGCATCCCTATATCAGTGCCTCTAGCATGCATTTCTTAGTAGTGCGAAGAACTCAGCTATTGGACAAATGAGGAATTAATTTCCTAAGTTTCTCTTCCAAGATATCGTCGGTAAAGGCCCCTGAAGCTAATGCCTCCCTGTTATCAGCAACGGGCTTAGCAGTGTAGATATGTACCAAGGTGTTCGGTTCAGCCGGTCCTTGTAGCATGAGTGTCGCCGTCATGTTCTGCGGGTCGCTTATAACGCAATGCAGGCTCTCGGTTGACAGCATATAATAACTGCCTAGACCAATCGTACTGTCCGATACGCATATTAGTCTTTCCGGTACCGCACTCTCAGGCAGGTTACGCATGCCAGGCCGAGTATTATAAGTGTAGTGCAGGAGTTCGCGTCCATTATCAGCGCGGGCAAACTCCTGCGAAGTGTAATGCTCCAGCCAGGACGACTGAACTTAAGACCCACTGATGATTATGGATACTTTCTGTGAAAGGCGACTCCGAACTGGGCCACCAGATATGAAGGCGCAGCTTATAATCTGGATCAGACGACGAGATCAGGACAATCTTATCGAACTTATTCTCGTGGATATACGACCGAGCCGCGATTTCATGTAGAAGTGCCGGAGTGGCAAGGATCAGCCGAAGGAAGGAAGTGAAGAGATCAGGTTGCCCCAATTCCCTGACAGCTTGAAGATGCTGTTGCCACGAGGTTTCATCCCCCCGACAGACAAACAGGCGGTTAAGATATGCCTTGATTTCTTGCAAGTCAGACATTGCCATGGTTCTTGCTGGGATAGGGTTGGACGACATAGCACACGCGCTTTCTGCTCAAGAAGCACAAGATTGCTCTACCCACCTAACCAATAGAAATTGGTGAAAGAGTTCTCTGCTTTATTCCTCTCATTTTGGTTATTAGTACTATAAGGCACTTAACATATTATATTCAAGAATAGCGATATTGTCAAGGTCTTCCTACTGAAGATATTGTATCCGGCTTTTCAGTGTCTCTTTGAGAAAAAATACTATGTACCATATAGCTAGCAAAATTGTGCTCGAATGGAAGTATCTGTTCAAAGCGAGCAGACAGCTTTAGGCAGCCTGTAGAGCAAATTTGTAAATATGGTCTTTTGCGATCTGAGCGTGAGTGTACCATATAATACGAGTTATATGGTACACTCAGCAAAAATGGAAGAGGTCAATTGGCAATAAATCGGCTTCTCTAGCCAATTCTTCTCTCTTTGTTACTCAGAGAAATTGTGAGCAGTTTTCCTAGTTATATGGTACTCACTAGAAGGCAGAGAGGAATTTGCTATGTCTGATCAGCCACCACTCACCGTCGACGCTGTTGAGGTCTTTGTCGCGAGCCTCCGTCAGCGTTCTGTTCCCGTCAATACCATCAAGTCTTATGCTCATGATTTGCGCTTATTTATCCAATTGGTCCCTGCTGATCTGCCAGAGGTCACTGCTGAAACAATTCAGGACTTTCTCGCCACATTTGCTCATCTGAGCATTGCCACCCGTAGAAGGCGATACAGTACTCTCTGTGCTTTCTATCACTGGCTCATTCGTCATGGAGTGGTCGAGATGAACCCAATGGAGCGTCTCGACCCCATTGAGCACGTCGAGCGTGAACCACGTCCACTGCCTCCTGAAACCGTGACCAAGATTCTCCATGCCATTCCTGCCTCCAATCTGCGTGATCGCGCCCTCTTTATGCTCCTTTATGAAACAGGTATTCGGGTTGGGGAGGCGCTTGGCCTGCTTGCCACAGAAGTCGATTTGACGCAAGATGATGAGAAAATTCGGGTCTTTGGCAAAGGACAACGAGAACGAACGGTTATGCTTACCGCTGCTCCTGAAAGTATTCGGTTGCTCCGGCGACATCTCAAGCAGAGCCAGATCACCTCTGGTTCCGTGTTTCGTGGCGATCCTCGTTATGGCGGAAGTCCCCTTCCCCTGGAGTACAGTGTAGTGCATTATGCGTGGCAAAAATACTGTAAAGAGGCTCACGTGGAGGGAACCATCCATCAACTTCGTCATAGTCGCGCCAGCCAGCTCCTGCAAGCTGGGGTTCCTATCACGACGGTGCGCAAGCAACTGGGACATCGCAATATTCAAAGTACTTTACTCTACGCAGAAGTTGATCAGATCACCATCAAACAGGATTTACAGCAGTATCAACGACGAAAAGGAAGACAACGGTAACCATGGCAAAAGAGCGCACTGGATCATCGTCCGAGATCAGCGAAGAAGATGCCCGGCGTCTCTTCACCTTGACCCCCGATGATCTCTATTTTCTCCGCACGATCCGAGTCGACTCCCAACGTCTCTATCGTGCGCTTGTTCTCCTGTGGGCACGGGTCGAGCGCGTCTTGCTTTCCGAAACCGGAAGTATTCCAGATACCATCGTCAAGCAGGTCAGTAAACAGTTGGGATTGGTCCCTTCGGTCCTCTCAGAGCTACGCAATCCTCCCTCTATGCGCTCGACCACCTTCGAGGCTGTCCGTGTCTATCTGGAGGTTCGTGCCTTTCAGGACAGCGATGAGGAGCTTCTGCATACCTATCTGATCGAGAAAGTCACCCAGACGAGCAATTATGAGGCTCTGCACTCAGCCGCATTGGACTGGCTGGTGCGGGAAGGGATTCTGCGTCCTCACGGGGAGACCACGCTGGAACGACTGATTTATCGGGCACGCAACCAAGCGGAAGAAGGCTTATTTGAGCAGATTGCGAAGCAACTCTCTTCAGAAGACCGAGCGAGATTGGACGCCCTCCTTGATACCTCGACTGCGACAAGCCCAGTTGCGTGGCTTGCAGCCCCTCCCCGCGTTGCCTCAGCGGTTGCCATCAAGGAAGAATGCGCTCGTTTAGTCGCCGTTCGACAGGCACTTCCGCATCTCGCACTCAATTGGCAGAGTATGACCAGCAATCGGCTTCGTCAATGGGCGGCGGTTGTTCGCAAACATCGGGCACGCAACATCCGTGACTACCCAGAAGCCAAGCGGTACACGATGCTTTGTGCCTTTTTAGTCATCCGAGCCGAGGAACTGACGACGACCATTGTCGAGATGTTTGATATGCTGGTGGGCAAACTCTTCTCAAAAAGTGATGGGGAAGTCGCCGCCGCCAAGCTGCAAAAACAGCAGGCGCATCAACAGAGTGCACGGTTATTCCGCAAAGTGGCCGAAGTGCTCCTCGATAAGACTATTACGGAAGAACAGGTACGTGAAGAAGTTTTTAAGCGGGTCTCACGCGAACAAGTGAGCGCATTGGTAACATTGTCTGAAGAGTTGGACAAAGGAGAAACCACCACCTTGTTTGATCTGCTTGATCGACGGTATACGCATATGCGCGAATTTGCACCGGTGGTCTTGCGTACCTTACACTTTGATTCTCCACGGGCCTCCAATGCCGTGCTCGAAGGATTGAGCACCTTGACCCAGATGAATGAGCAAGGAAAAAAATCGATTCCCAAAGCGGCTCCTGTCGATTTTGTTCCCCCGAAATGGACAGGAGTGGTGACAAAAGAAGGGGAAGTGAGCAAACATGCCTGGGAATTTGCCTTATTGCACGAGACACGCGCAGCCATACGTGCCGGAGATGTAACCATCGAAGGAAGTCAGCGCTATTCTGCCTGGGATAGCGATCTCTATCAAGCTGATACTTGGGCCCAGAGGCGCGATGCCTGGTATGAAGAACAGTCCCTTCCCAAGGACGGGGATGTTTTTCTCTCAGAGTGGCTTGATCAGCTCCACCGCAAGGCCCATCAGGTGTCCAAGCGTATTGCACGCAACAAGAATCAAGACGCACGCGTCGAGAAAGAGAAATTAATCCTCACCCCTCTCGAAAAGATTGAGCTTCCTGCAGAGGTGCTCCAGGCTCGCACGGATCTGGTTCATCTCTTTCCCCCGGTAGGCTTGCCCGATGTGCTGATGGATGTGGAGCAGTGGGCCCACTACACCCAGAATTTGACCCACTTGACGGGAAGGCGCACCCCATCAGCCGAGCGAGAGGCCGCAACTCGTCCAGCCGTCTTTGCGGTGTTGGTCGCAGAAGCCACGAACATTGGACTGGCAGCGATGGCGAACTCTTCTGGGATTGCATTGCATGAGCTAGAATCTGCCTATGATTGGTATTTTCGCGAAGAAACGCTTCGAGGAGCGATCCATCATCTGATCTCCTACCGCCGAACCTTGCCACTGACCTCTTCCTTTGGTGATGGAACCACTTCTTCCTCCGATGGTATTCGCTTCGGGATGGCGGCCTCTGATCTCAAGGCCCGCAGCAATCCCCGCTATTTTGGCATGCGCCGTGGGGTCACGTTGTACAACCACGTCAACAATCGGGGAGATCAATACTGGATCGATGTGGTGAACTGTTTGATGCGTGAAGCGACCTATGTGCTTGATGGACTCCTCTATCAAGATGCTCCCGAGATTAAGGAGCACTATACCGACACGGGCGGGTACTCCGTTATGTAGACACTTGTAACCTTGTAGAATATCTGTTCGTGCTAAGAACAGAGGTTCATACAGAAAGGAGCAAGTGAACTATGCGCGTCCATCGTATCCAATGGGAAGGCAATAAGACCGTCTCCTTTGAGTTGCTTGACGACACAGATCAGCCTATCGAGATCGTTTCTGGCTTCATGCGTCATTTGCGTGCTCGTGACTACTCACCCAATACCCTTTCGGCCTATGCACACGATCTTTTGCATTTCATGACCTTTTTGAAACAACAGCGATTGACTTACCAGGACTTCACTCCTCCTCACGCATTGCTGTTTCTCGAATATTTAACCACCATGCCTCATCAGAAACCGGTACAGCGGCTTGGCCTCGTGCTCTGTACTACTGGAGAGGGATGTTCTGGAACCCGCTTGTCACCAGTCAGCATAAACCGAATCTTTGCAGCCATTTCCTCGTTCTATGAATATCTGATCCTTTCCGGCCACTTTACGCAGCGAGAGAATCCCATGCAACACGTGGATGACCCAGCACTTGCTCGTGTGTCTGAACGGCATCGCCCCTTCTTAGGTCCTGCGAGCAAACAACGTCCCATCCGGCGGGCAGTCCATGTCAAAACGGTACAACATCTCCCCCGACCGATGGAGGACGATCACGTGAACAAGCTCCTGGAGTCCCTTCGACTCAAACGCGACCGGGCCATGATCTTACTGATGCTGCATGGAGGACTCAGACCAGGTGAAGTCCTCAATCTGCATCTGGAAGATCTCCAGTATGGTCGCCGTCGTGTCATTATCCGGTACCGCACCGATCATCCCAAAGGTGCTCGTACCAAATCCCGGACAGAACGCGTGGTGGATCTCTACCAACCGGAAACACTCCAGGCTGTGAGTGATTACGTTATGCACGAGCGGCCAACGGATGTGGACAGTCCTTACGTCTTCCTCGTTGGTGGGCGTGGGACCAGACGAGGCGAACCGTTGGGATACCATGCCCTGGTCAAACTGTTTGAGCGTCACTGTGAACGCTTACAGATCCGTGATCCCTGGGTGACGCCTCATGCCCTCAGACATACACATGCGACCAAAATGTGGGAAGGTGGCATGCGCGAACTGGCGCTCCAAAAACGCTTAGGACACGCATCTCCAGAGTCTACACGCATCTACACCCAGGTTTCTGATCCGCTCGTGGTCGCTGAGTATCGACGAGCTCTTGGTGAGGAGGAGACGTGATGATCCCAGTACCTGAACAATGCTTGCCGCCGTGCCGACATGCGAGTGAAGAGGAATATATGGCCTTTGTTGAGCGTACCTACGACAAGGAAGACACCCGCAAATTGTTCCGGTTGAGCCGTAGCCGCTTTGTGCGTGCCTATCCTGATCTGACACAATGGTTTGCTGCCCCATTAGAAGAACGCATTGGCCGACTGCATGGCGCTCTTGTCAACCAGTACACGGACAAGGCGTCCTATGAGGCACGCCAGTACCTGTTTTTTCTCGCACTGCGTGGCTACGCGACTTTTGATTGGGAATGGCTCATCCCTTTACCAAAAATCCATCTGCGTCCTCTGCTGCGAGAGGCTGGCTTCACTTCAGAAGTAGAGCAACTCATTCAAACGGCAGAACAACTGGGATACCATCCAGTCAGTTCCTCAGAAGACCTCCGCTGGGTGCTCAGTCGTATTCTGTTGCATACGAGATTTTTACCCATCGAACACATTACCGAAGTCCATTGTGAGGAACTTGCCCAAGCCATCCGAAAGTTTGGGCAACGTGCTGACATCACCCATTTCTTTTCTTCCGCTGAGCACTACCATGTTGAAGCACGCAAAGGTTACTTGACCGCGCTCCACATGTTGCATGTGGTCCTTTACCACCGTGGCCAGACCAAAACCGAGCCACGGAAGATCATGCCATTGTATGCCAAGCGTCCTGTTCATCATCCCAACATGGAAGCGATTGCTGCACGGTACATAGCGACACGACGGTTAACCGGTCGGCCTGGCACCGTGAAGAAGATTGATATGACCTTACACCAGTTCATGAGCTGGCTTGACACCACATATCCGCACGTGTCCTCCTGGGCTGAGGTTTCCCGTGAACATCTCCTTGAATTTGCAGAAGCCCTCGAAACCATGCCTGGTATCACGACTGGATACCCGTTGAGTACGCTCTCAAGACGTGGGAAGCTCTCTAATCTCTCCGTCTTCTTTCGTGATGTCGCGAGCTGGGAGTGGGAGGGCGGACCTGAGCGACCCCTCCTGGGGATTGGCGATATTCCGAAAATTCCTGAACGTGTCCCACGCTACATCCCAGAAGAGGAACTGGCTCGGTTGATACGGGCAATCCGCGAATTGGCTTGCCCGTATCAACGAGCAGCACTCCTCATTGCTCGCTGGAGCGGTGCCAGACGGGATGAGATTCGCCGACTCTCCGTTGATTGTCTCGATCACTATCCAGATGGGACGGCACGCCTGCGCCTTCCAGCCGGAAAAATGAAACGTGAGCGTGTGGTTCCTTTGCATGAGGAAGCGGCTTCAGCCATCTGCACCCTTCAGGCATTACGCCATCACGACGAGCGAGGCTTCCGTGATTCCCAGACAGGGGTCGTGACACGCTACTTGTTTCTCAATTATGGAAAACTGTACTCGACGTACTACCTCTTTGATCGAGCGTTGCAAGTAGCCTGTGAGGCTGCGGGTCTCCTCGATGAACAAGGGCGTCACACCGTCACAGCCCATCGGTTTCGTCACACGGTAGGGACGCAGTTAGCAGAGCGAGGAGCAAAGCTGCACACGATCATGAAAGTATTGGGGCATACTTCAGCTTCCATGTCGATGGTCTATGCTCAGATCAGCGATCAGGAAGTGTTAAAAGAGTATCAAGCGGTGCCTGGTCCTGGTGCAACTATTGCCGGGCCATGTGCGCAAACCCTGAGATCTGGTGAGTTACCGCCAGCCGCCGTGGACTGGCTCAAGTCGAACTTTTTCAAAACAGAATTGGAACTGGGGCGGTGCCTTCGCCTCCCACAAGAAGGTCCATGCGAGTGCGAATTGTATCTCACCTGTGCCAAATTTGTCACCACGCCAGAGTACGCTCCACGCTTACGCCGTCGCCGAAGGATCGAGCAGGAACTGGTTGAAGACGCAGCAGTACATGGATGGCAACGAGAAGTGGAGCGGCATCAATGCACGGTAAGAAGGATTGAGCAATTGCTCGCCGATTTGGGCGAGCCGCTCGATGGGCCAGAGGCAACCACCTGACAGAGGCAAGCCAGGAAGAAACGTGGTGGTGTTGCATAACTCCTGCTATCCACTACAACCGCACTTAGCTAAGCACAGCAGTTGCAAAAACGTTCGAAAGAGATGACGTGAAGTTGTCTTGTCGTCATTATCGATAGACTCACTTTCTCCATGAGAAACTCAGCAGGAGAACGAATCTTCTGTATAAATCTCCTTCGAGGGACGTTGCGCTGGCTCCCATCCTGATCTCTTCTGCCTCCTCAGAGAACGTTCCTGACGGAGTAGGCTCGATTTGGACGTGTCCTCCTTTCAATGCTCGCTAGAGATCTCTGCAATTCTGGTCTGCAATGCAGCTGCAACCTGCTCTAGATGCTGCGGCGAAAGCATCGCAGAGGTCCCGATATAGTGCTTGTATTGTTTGTTGTGATATTTCCGGTATGCCCACCAGTAATAATAGTGTCCTTTTACTTTCTCTTTGCGTGCAGTAAAACGCCCATTTTTTCCAGAGAAGTGAAAAGAAGTGAGACTCTCAAGGGAGGCTTGCCATTCAAGAGAGTCAGAGAAGTGAGAAGACTGCGCCTCTGTTTTCCCCATCAGGAGATACTGATCATCAACAGTGTGCTGAACTTGGGTCAACAGGCGTGATCCCACTTTCCCTTTTTGCTGCCCTCTCCGACCCTTGAGTCTCTCACAATAGGCTTGCGACTCAGCAGAATCGCGGGATGGGACCGCTACGTTTGTCTGTAATCTTGCACGTCGGTGCTTGGCATGTGAGTGCTTTGCACGAGCTTGATGCCGTCTGCGCCACAGTGACCATGCCAGAATAAACCAGAATGGTGGCGTGTGCGACCAAACCGTTTGCCATAGGAGGTGACGCACTTCCGAGACGGTCAGAGGAAGCAGCTCCACTCCCATTTCTAAAAGATCTGTTGGAGCGGATCGTTCAGTCTGAGTTCGCATCACCGTGAGGTAAGCGTGAGCCAGCATGGCTAAGGTCATATGTCGATACCAGCTCGTCCAAATCCGCACCTCGTACTGATCGAAGCCTACCTCTTCTTTCGCCGCTTCAAAGACCTCCTCAATTTTCCAGCGAACTCCCACAACTCGTATCATTTCCTGCAGAGTTGTCCCGACTGGTCCATAGACCAGATAGAAAGCCAAGTCCGTAGGATTGACGACACTCCGGCGGATGAGCAACCAGTGCTGTTGATCATCCCTGCCACGATGCAACACTCTCAAGCAAGCCCAGTCAAACACTCGTGGACCTTTCGTGCCCTCTGCCATACTGAGCCGTTGCCACTTCTGCTGCGCATCCACCACGTCTTTCACCGCCATCATCCGCATGCCTTGTTCGGTGAGAAGAGCCACAGGCTCATCAGAGTGAACCCCCAGCACATAGGGCAAACCTTGATCTTCAAGCCAGGTTCGTAGGTCAGCGTCATCGCCATAGAGCGCATCTGCTGCCACCCATGCGAAAGGGATTCCTGAAATCTTTCCCCGCTCAATCATCTGTCGTGCCAGTTTCGTTTTGGGAATATAGGCAATCGACGTGGGGATACCTGCGACGTCTCGACGCTCTTGGTCCTGGGTCCAGCTTTCAGGAAGGTAGAGTTCTCGATCCAGAAAGGTCGCACTTCCCGCACCAGCATACGCGACAAAGACGCCCACCTGACAATTCTCGACCTCTCCCGTGGGTCCACAATATTGAACTTGGACTCCTGCTGACTTGTCCCCTTGCTTGGGAAATCCCGTCTCATCCACAATCAAGACGGCTTGTGGATCAGCCAAATGCTCCATCACGTAGCGTTGGAGATCATCGCGGACGAGATTCGCATCCCATTTCGCCTTCGCGAGGAGGCGTTGGATCCCATCGGGTGTTTGATCCCCTCCCCACTCGGCAATCTGCCATCCATTTTTCCGTTCAAGGGGGCCGAGCAGTCCTTTGAGATAGGTCAAGGCATGCTGACGAGGCTCCCCACGGATAAAATGTTTCGCAATGCGTCCATGCAGAGCGGCCAATCCTTTTACCCAGCTATCTACTGCTATTCTTAATTCTTCCGTATTTTGCATTTTCCTTCTCGCGGTTCGTGTTTTTGGAATGGATTCAGAGGGTGTACATGGAGGCTCAAAATCGGGAATGGTCATGCGGAACGGGTTGCACTCCTCGTGGGGTGTCAATCTCAAGAGAAGCCAAACGGAAGAAGTTTTGAAAACGAGTGGTTTTCCAACGGACGGTCACTTGTGCGATAGCAAATCATGGGGATGAATTCGCGCGAGAACACCTGACTTACCACATATGCAGAGCTTCTCTGCTTCCTCTCCGACACTTCCACAAAACACAACAATTCTGCATCATCCTTTATTCCTTCATCAGAGGGGACCTGTGTCTCACAGAAGAGTCCTCTTCAGAAACTCATCCTTATTAAGTGCGGTTGTAGTGACGAAGAGCAGTTACTTAACACCTCTTTTGTAGATAACGAAAATATGCAAGTATCCGTGACGATCAGAGGGGAGGTCACTGGTTTTTACGTTGGCTTTTCTTCTGGAGGCGTTGCGGCGTCACTCGCTGGTAACGCCGTTGTGGGAGATTGCTACCGGACCACTCGAAGTATAGCAGATGCAATCAGGCGTTTTCCCCTTTAAAGCACGTATGTGGTCGACGAGCGTCCGTTCCTGCTCAACTGTTTCAATCCCGCAATCAGGCGTTTTCCCCTTTAAAGAAATGAGAACTCCATTGAAAGGTACTCAGAGAGATGTGTTTCAATCCCGCAATCAGGCGTTTTCCCCTTTAAAGCATCCGAAGAAGCACAAAAAAATGGAGGACCAAATGCATGTTTCAATCCCGCAATCAGGCGTTTTCCCCTTTAAAGGGAGGTGGTGATCAGCGCCATCGCCTTCGGGTTGGTGTTTCAATCCCGCAATCAGGCGTTTTCCCCTTTAAAGATCAGGCTATAGAAGCACGCAGTATACGTACTATGGGTGTTTCAATCCCGCAATCAGGCGTTTTCCCCTTTAAAGGGCTACCATTGTAATATAGCACTAGAAGCCGTTCTAAGCAATAGTTTCCGAGAGCCTCTTTACAGAAGAGCTTTTTAGACAGGAAAATAACCGCATTTTGAGCCTCTTTTCTTGTCCATCCACCTCAGGAGGTAGAGCTACGTAAGCTGTCACCAGGGGCAGAGTAGCGGGCGTAAGCGACTTCATATGTGTGAAATTTCATGAATGGCAAATAAAGATATGTCTGCAAAATGTGCGAACGCATTGGCAAGGGTTGGTATTTCCAACAAATCAGGTCCCTCTATCTGCTCTATCGTACCTAATGCGGATTGAGGGGATCGTTACAATAATGTGCGGGAACAGCTATAACGTTTTGGCCCCCAAAGGTGCAGGTATCGCAGCGAATAGGCTATTCGCTGCGATAGCTTGAAGGGTACATGACTTGTTTCCGCTGGAATGATCAACCTCGTCTTACTCTAGAGCGTCTGCTTTCTCGTTACGATCACTGTTCTTCTTTCCCTCTAGCAAAGGAACGAGGAAAAGGTGCATTCCTCCGGTGAGAGGATGGGTGCCAATGGCTGCCCGCACATGGAATACCTGCTCGATGATCTCAGGCGTCAGCGCCTGCTCTGGTGTTCCTTGAGCCACGATTTTTCCATCGGAAAGCAGATAGAGGCGATGGCAATAGGCGACCGCGAGGTTGAGATCGTGCAAAGTCAGCAGCGTCGTCATCCTCAGCCCACGGATGATTTCCAGCAGTTCCAGTTGATGGTGAATGTCCAGGTGATTGGTTGGCTCGTCGAGGACGAAGAGTTTTGGCTGTTGGGCCAGTGCGCGTGCAACCAGCACCCGTTGCTTCTCTCCTCCCGAAAGCGTTAGATACTCACGTTCGGCAAAGTTGAGCATATCCACGCGTTCCAGTGCCTGTGTCACGATCTGTTCATCCTCGTGCGTCTCCCTTTCCAGTATCCCTTTCTGAGGGATACGTCCCAGGTGAACGATCTCGCGAACCGTGAAGAGAAAATCAGCGGATGCTTCCTGCACCACCACGCCAGTCCGGCGCGCGCTCTCGCGGGCACTGAGTTTCCAGACCTCGTCCTCATTGAGCAAGACCTCTCCTGCAACGGGCCGGATCACCCGATAGATGGTGCGTAGCAACGTTGATTTGCCACTGCCATTGGGGCCGAGCAGTCCCACGATCTCGCCAGCCTCCAGACACAGGTTTATCTCATGCACGATGCGCTGTCCGGCCAGTTCGACGGTCACTGCTCGTGTTTCCAGATGCATCCCCACTGCGTGGTCTTCTTGCGGACTCATTCTTCTCTTGATACTGCTCATCCTTCAAGCGCTCCTCTCCTCCCAGGTTTGCCACGTCGGTTGAGCAGGTAGAGGAAAAACGGTCCTCCCAACGCAGCGGTCATAATACCGACTGGAATCTCTTGTGGGGCAATCAGCATGCGTCCCAGCAGATCTACCAGCATCAAATAGACCGCCCCTCCTAAAGCAACGAGTGGCAACAGGCGGCGATGGTTGGCTCCGACGAACAGGCGGGCGATATGAGGGATCATTAAACCCACAAAACCAATCGCGCCGCTCACTGCGACAGCGGTTCCCACAAGCAAAGAGGTTAGGAGAAAGAGTTGGAGTCGGAAACGCGCCAGATTGATGCCCAGGCTCGTGGCCGTCTCTTCCCCTGTCAAGAGAGCATTCAGGGGGCGTGCCTGCAAGAGCAGGAGGATGGTGGTCAGCAAGAGTACCAGCGCTGGTAAGCCAAGATCACCCCAGGTCGCGTTTGAAAGAGAGCCAGCGAGCCAATAGAGCACTCCCGCAACACCGCCGTCTGGCCGACTAGAGATCAAGACGAGATAGCTGGTCACAGCTTGGAGCGTGTACCCCAGGGCCACGCCCGCAAGCAATAAACGAGTCGGCACCAGGCGACCTCCTTGCTGCGCCAGCAGATACACCAGGAGCATGGTGATCAGGGCCCCCACAAACGCTGCCGCTTGAAAGGAGAAGCCAACGACGAGCACTGGCCCAAGTGTGAGGACGGCCACCGCACCAACCGATGCTCCTGAAGAGACCCCGAAGATATAGGGGTCGGCGAGTGGGTTGCGGATGAGTGCCTGCAAGATAGTGCCGCTTACTGCAAGGGCTGCCCCGACCACGCCAGCCAGCAGCACACGCGGTAGGCGCAAGCTCCAGACAATATCGTCCTCTGTCGGATCAATGGTTGATCCTGCGAAGTGTCCAGGCAAGAGATGGTACGTGAGAATAGTGATGACATGGGGCAAAGGGATTGAGACAGCTCCGACACACACTGATACCAGCAGGACCCCTACCAGTGTGAGGACCAATCCTACAAGGAGGATCCAAAAACGCCGGTGAGCAGAGAGGCGGTATCTGCGCTGGTGCGTGACAGGAGCCGATCCAGTTTTGAGGATCATTGGAACGCCTCCGGATGGAAGAAGCGAGCGAGCTTCTCAACGGTATCCGGCACGAAAATGCCAGCATTCCATTGGTCGGCATCGATCACAATCGCTCGATGTTGCTTTGATGCAGGGGTATTCGGATAGCTTGAGAACAGGTAGGAGCTAAATGTAGAAGGATTTGCCCCTTTGAAGCTGATAAGAACGTATGACTTTGGATTTTGGGCAGCAAAGGCTTCTTGGCTGATCATCGGATAGGTTTGATTCTGCGTGCCAAAAAGGTTGGTTGCCCCCGCTAGATGCAGCAGGTCGGTATACATGCCCGCCCCAACCACAGTCAGGGGAGCTGCTCCTTGTGTTGTTGAGCCAATAGGGAGAGCGATCACGCTGGTTGGCGTGAGAGAGGCCACACGCTTCTGAACGGCATCGATATGTTGTTTCATCCCATTGACTAGCTGTTGTGCCTTTGGCAGAATACCAAAGATACGTCCGATGTTGAGAATATCATCATAGATGCTGGTAGCACGGACCTGCGTGGAGTTCGCTGTGCACTCGCCACTGATGCCATAGATCTGAGCACCTTGCGCCTTGAACTGGTCCTGAGTGACCTCTCCATAAGAAGTGAGAAAATCACCCGCTGGATAGGCTGAGAACACGAAGTCAGGATGGGTACTCAGCACGACTTCCTTTGAGGGAACAGTGCTTGTCATATCGCCACCAAGATTGTGAAGACGAGCGTACTGCGCTTGAAAGCGCGGTTCCGCCCGATACAATACTTTATAATAGATGCCAACAATCCGATCCCCCAGGCCCAGAGCAAGCAAAATATCGGTGGTGTTTTGCAGGGTTGAGATGACACGGGTTGGCGGTTTGGTAAAGGTGAGCGTCTGCCCACAGTTCTGGATGGTGACCGGTTGATACGCAGAAGCCGCCGAGCCTGAGGAGGGCAGGTTGGACGAAGCTCCACAAGCAGCAATCGGCACAAGAAGCACGAGCGCAAGGAGGCAGAACACGATCAGGCGCGAATGAAAATGAATGAGGTGAGAAGACATAAATTTTGTTTCCTTTCTTCATAAGCGGCGTTAGCGCCGCTTCCCTGTTTGGAGCAAGTGGTGCGCCAGAGCAACGATGGAAGAGGGTGCTTTCTGCGGCGCCCCTGTGTCGAATGGGGGCTGAGGATCATACTCCAGGACAAGTTGAGTAGCCTGAGCCGTCTCGTCATCGGTCAATTGGCTGACGAGAAAGAGAGCCATGTCGATCCCTGCCGAAACACCCGCAGCGGTGAGAATTTTTCCATCTTGCACATAGCGTTGCGCAACAAAGGTAGCTCCCGTCTGTTGTTGGAGGTGTGGGCCAGCATCCCAGTAGGTCGTGGCACGTTTGCCCTTTAACACGCCTGCTGCGCCAAGGATGAATGCGCCTGTACAGACTGAGGTGCTCCAACGCGAAGTCGTATGCGCCTCTCGTACCCAGGCCAGAATGAGCTCATTCTGGGCGGCGGCCATGTTGCCAGTACCTCCACCAGGAATGAGGAAGATATCTGGATGGGGAACTTCGGCAAGAGAGGCGTCCGCGACGAGCGCAAGCGCCTGGGTATCTGTGCGTTTCGGTCCCGCCGTTTCCGCGATGAAGTGGACGTTGCTATCGGGAAGGCAGCTTAACACCTCATAGGGGCCAATAGCATCAAGCGCGGTGAATCCGTCATAGAGGAAAATCGCAATATCCATACTCATGGTTCGCTCATTTTCCAGACGGAAATTAAGAATCATCCGCCAATTGAGAATAGATGACAGGCGTAAAGCCTAATAATGTTAAAATTTCTTGCTGAAGCGAAGAAAGCGGCGTGATATGGCGTTGTATGAAACCAGGAGCACGAACGATGGTAAGCGTCACTTCATGGAAGGCTTCCAATAAGCGTTCCGCAGTCGGTTGATTCGTGCGACGTTTGGGATTTCCTGCGTAGAGTCCAGCAAGCTCTCCTTTCAGCTCTTGTAAACGTTGACGAACGACCCCTTCCAACAGCGTTAAAACACGCAAAGCAATCGTCAACAAGCGCACTAATCCTACTCGATGATCATCACGCTGCACATAGAGAGGAGCCAATGAGAAAGGATGTCCTTTGAGGCGCCCGAAGCACCGCTCGACAAGATATTCATCATAGTATGCCTCTACAGCTTGTTCTAAAGAAAGATATTCTTTTTCCTGATTCGTCACATACACACGCCAGCTCAGATGACTTATCGTATACTCGAGGGCTTTTTCCACTCGTGCACTCTTGATCGTAAAAAGGCTCTCTTGACGTGCTGAGGAGATTTTTCCTCTATAAGCACGAACTGGTATTTCCCGCTTTTCTTCATAAATAGCAACCTCTAATAAATCTTCCACGCGAAATATCTTTAACACCTCTTGTATGGCTCTCTCTACTTCCACACGTGTTTTTAGGCGCTGCTTTCCTTGCTTTCTCACCAATAGCTCCTGTATAGCTTGCTCTGCTTTTTCTAAGCGTTCTAGTAAAGAACGCTTCGCTCCTTCTGCTCCACTTGTTGATTGGATCAGCAATCGGCGTTCCGTCCATGCAGATATCTGCCCATCTCTCTCGCTCTCCAGCTCTTGGCCCATTTCATACCCTTGAGCAATACAAATATGCTCATTTCTCTCATTCATGCGTTCAACCTTTATGAGCGGCTCTCCGTTCTTTCTCAAGGTATCTACTTCTTGCTGGAGTTGCTGTGATGAGATGTGTATGGCTGAAAGAGGGCATAAATAAAAATCTTTCGAGGATTGAATGGTAGCACGTGTTTGGAATGCTGCCATCTTGCAATCCCCTATATACAACAACCCTTCTCTTTTCAGTCCTTCACGCACCCGCTTTATGATTGGCAGGTATACCGGGTCATCTGCCTTTTCACCCGAAATCACTTCGGTCGCCAATGGCATTCCCAAAGGATCCAAACTGGCGAGCACCAGTTTGAGTTGTGGCAGGTCAGGTCGATGGTCTTTGCTGTGCCCGAATTGCAGTAATCCCTGCTCATTCACTTCAGCATAACTCATGACGCTCGTTGTATCAACACGTATGCGTGCTTTTTGCATATCATACACTCGCACCAGGCTTCCCATCAAATCCTGTTCAAACGCTGACCAATGGATATCGCTACTTAAAGCATGCAAAATATCTGCAAGGCGATCATCTGTCATGTCTTGTGATTTAAGCGTCTTCAATCCGCAGCCACGTAGTATTTCTTTTCGTCGCATTGCCCACTCTTGTACATGGTGCATTTTATGATCCGCTTCTGAAAGGATATGGGAGAGCCAGACCATCGTCACGTTTCCTACGCTTAATCCCTTCCGATTGCCATGAACTGGGATATGCTTATCTAGCAGCTCAGATATATTCATGCGCTGCATGTGTGCTAGTAATAGCGCAATATCATCTACACGTTCAGTTTCAATGTTCAATGTCTCTTTCATGCTTGTAGTGTATTACAATTTTGAAATCTCGTCAAAATTTGAGCGAACCATGAGTCCATAGAAGCATCCTTTTTGTGTGTAGAGAATATCTCTGCCAAATTCTTCCCACAGAGAAAGGTCTCAAAGATGGGAATCTCTGCAGAAAGGGTTTACTAGGAGTCTAATTGAAAAGTCTGCCCGCGTCTATTCGGAGATCTCCCTATATTTCTTATCAGCGTTCTCAGGAGAAACTCCTATATTTCTTAGGATACACTACAGTGGCACTTGTCTGAGGGGAGGGGAGGGGAAGCACACACCGAGGCTCAAAAAGTGAGCGCTACGAGACGAGTGCTTGAAGCGAAGATGCAGCCAGTTCTAAACAGTCAAGAGTCACCGAGTCGGTAAGACCAAGACGACGCCGTTGTGAATGGTTGTGAATTTGGCGATGTGCCCACCAAGACGTGCGAGCCGTGGACTGATAGCCACGAAAGGCCGTGAAACGGCCACCCTTGCCAACAAAACGAAAAGAAGGAAGCGTCGAGAGCCAGGCGAACCATTCAGGAGAATCAGGCTCAAAGGAGAGCACGCCTTCTTCCGGGCTGATCACGACATAGGTGCCCTTCGCCCCATGTTTTCAATAACCAAGAAGGTGCCATGATAGCCTCCAAAAATTAAGGGAAAAATCTGCCAGCTTGGTCGCACATTCTTAATCGAAAAATCTTGCAATCAGGCAGTCTTTCTGGTATTGTGAAAGAAGGATAGTGTTCCAAACTCGTTGAGAGGAAAGTAGCCATGCTTCCCGATGATGAGCGCGAGCGGGTGCGCCGTGCCTACTACATCGACCATCAGACGATCTCTCACATCGCTCAAGAAACACATCACTGCCGCGACACGATTCGCAAGGCGCTTGTCGATCTTCCGCGAAAAGCCTACCAACTCCGGGAGGAACGGCCCGGTCCGCGCTTCAAACCCTTTCAAAAGCGGGTTGAGGAGCTTCTGAGCCAGAACGATCTTTTTCCTCCCAAACAACGATACACGACGCACAAGATCTTCGAGATTATCCATGCAGAAGGCTACCAAGGATGTGAATCGCGTATTGGTCAATTTCGAGCTGAGTGGAATCGAACGCACTATCCACCCGAGGTCTTTCTTCCACTGGAATTTGAACCAGGACAAGATGCCCAATGCGACTGGGGAGAGGCTCTTGCCATCATCGCTGGGGTACGCCAGGTTGTTCAAGTCTTTGTGTTGCGGTTGTGCTATTCTCGTCGGACCTTAGTTGTTAGCTAGGATTAATCTGCAAGCTCCTTTTCTCTGTATGTGAGTTCTCAGTCTATCCTCATCCTCAAATTACTCCTCTTCAGCCTGCATAGATCAACATGATTAGGAGAAGTGGATATGCTTAATGCACGATAGAGCGAAAGAGGAGGGTATGCTACGTGCAAGAGATCCAGTGGCAATTCTACCCTCATGTGGCCAAGCATTCCATTACCCGTGCTTTTATTGAGTCTCAAGCGAAACGGCAGAAGCGGCCCAAAACCATTGATGCCTATGCTCGTAATATAGAAGATCTGATGAGTGCCTTTGCCGACGCTGGCATTCCCGACTTGATCGAAGCTGGCCCTGGCGATATCGATACATACATTGACTGGCTCTATCGACGTGCTCCAGCCAAAGTAAGAAACAAGCTCACTTCTCTCCCTGGAGAGGGGCTTTCTCCGAATACGATCCAGCAGCGCATTGTAACGGCTCGCCTCTTTTTCGACTTTTGTATTTACCGAGGATACAGACAGAACCCCATCAATCCCATTCCTCGTGGGAATCCAGGGTATGGAGATGCTCCACCGAAACGAGGTGTGCTCTCCCACAAGAAATTGTTGCCATGGATTCCATCCGATGCGGATTGGGAGCAGTTCATCACACATATCATGGCATCTGAATCGACGCGTAATCAAGTTATGGTTTTGCTTGCATATGATGGTGCATTGCGCAGAGAGGAACTGGTGTCATTGCAAGTCGACGATTTTGATTGGTCATCACGCTTCATCACCATCAGACCAGAGACCTCAAAATCGGGATGGCAACGCACCATTACCTACTCTCACAGTACTGCAGAACTGCTCAAGCGCTATCTTTGGGGCGAACGTGCAAGTATTCTTGCTGCCTTCGGTGGTGACAAAAATGGTCCTCTCTTCTTATCTGAGTCGAATCGCAACGCCGGTTGCCCCATTACGCTTGGCACATTTAATGATGTCATCGAACGCTTACGAATTGTCGTTGATTTACCCCACTTGACGACCCATACGTTTCGGCATTTACGCTGTACCGTTCTCAAACGATGCGGTGTTGATCTCCAGGATATTGCATTGTATGCTGGCCATAAAAGCGTTGCCACTACACAGATCTACATTCATCTCGCACCTTCTGAGTTGAACAAACGCATTCGAGAGGCCGCGGCCCCTTTTGATGCGCGGATGGAGCGGTTGATCGGCAGCGTGATGCCTCATGAGTAGCCTTCCTACCCTTCCACCAGATGGAATATCAAGAACCTGGCGTATGACGATCGAACCTTCAAGCTACGACCGAAGCCCACTTACCCCTGCTGAGTTGGAGGCATTAGCTATTGCCTGTCGACTCGGGCTCAAGTCGAAAGGACTCACCGGACTCAAGGCTGCAACACAAACCCTTTTGCGCTTGCAACAACCCATCTTCGATGTCGTCGCGCTTCGCAGTTGTGCTCTCAACCGCCGCCGAGCATTCCGGTGTTTTCTCTACGAAGAGATGCTGCGTCGAAAGACCTCATTTTGGGAATGGTCACACCAGGAGTGGATGGAGACTCTGGGGATCACGCAAGCCACACGAAAAAAGTATCAAGCACTGAGCATGCATGCTTCGCTCATGGACATTGCCTACCTCCTTGGTGGTGTCTCTGATCTGCGTGAAGTTAATGACAAGAGAAATATCACCGAGATGGCAGGGCACATGTTCGGAGCCAAGAGGATTGAAGTGGAGTTTCAGAAAATCACTGCTCTTCTTGTTGGAAAGTCCGGGAGAGGGTACAGTGGGGAGTATCATTCCATCCAGCCAGTAAAATATTGTCTGTGTACCTTGTTTCTCCTCAATCGCAGTCCCTGCTTAGAAGATCTCTCCTCTGATCTCTTGCAACAGGCAACAACGCCACCACATGCGTTACCTGCAGCCCACGTGGGACGCATCCAAATCGCGCTTCAGGAACTCGGTCTGCTTCCCTTCCTAGTAGAACAACCTGTATCTCCATTGACACTCATGAGCCAGGTGGATACACATGACGTTCACCCAGTTTGGTTGCGATGGTGTAGCGCCTGGTTTGAGCAGGCTACAGGACTCCCTTTGAAACGACGCCGTCGCTATCTTGATACCTTACTCATGGTTGGTCGTTGGTTAACCGCAAACTATCCAGAGATCGTTTCTCCTGAACAGTGGAATGAAGCCTTAGTGCTTGAATACGTGAATTACACCTGTACGACCACCTCCGGTCAATATGTCTCTACGCATGGATTGCAATGTTTGATGAGCAAGAAGATGGTCGGGAAGAAATTGGCACCAACAACGATTGACAACAGACTTGCTGTCATGAGGCACTTTTTTCGGGTTTTGCAAGATCGTCCCCACTTGGTGGATCAAGCTGCACCCAGTACTCTCGTACGCCATTTCAACCCTGTGCTTGCGTTCGCAACTCCGCCACCTGTCAAACGCCTGATTCAACCAGATCCACGAGATATCGACGAAGTGATTTGGTGCAAGCTCACCTACGCGGCGGCAACGCTCTCAACAGAAGACTACGCAGTCACCTGGAACTATCCCCTTGTCTACTACCAGGCCGTCGCGTTACTCTGGGTGACTTCTGCACGTCGCCCCAATGAGATTACACGTCTCCAATTGGGATGTATTCGGCGGGATTGGGACCCGGAGATGCTCGATGAGCGTGGATTGCCTGTTGCCGATCAGGAGGATGCACAACTCTGTTATCTGTATGTCCCCACTAACAAAACGAAAGGCCCTTACTGGGTGCCCATTCCCAGATATACCGTCGATGCGATAGAGGCGTGGGAACGCGAACGTCCGACCAATCAACCCAAACTCATCGATCTAAAAGATCACTCCCTGGTCGATTTCTTGTTTTGTTTCCGAGGGAAGAGACTGGGCAACAATTTTATCAACAAGTCTCTCATTCCGGTACTCTGTAAGCGCGCCGGGGTTCCAGAGCACGATGCGAGAGGAGCCATTACCGGCCATCGTGCTCGTAGTACTATCGCTACCATGCTGCGCAAAAATGGATTATCACTCGACGATATCTCGCAGTTTCTTGGTCATACACGTCCTGAGATGGTGAAAGCATATGCTCGAACTGACCCGTTTCGCTTCGGTCGTGATATCAACAGGGCCAACGACCTGATGCGGATTGTTGAGGGTATTATCGATACGCATGCAGCCAAAGTAGGCAAACCCAATGTCTTTTTCTTCCTCGGTCGAGGCTCAGACGGACAATCACGTTTCTGTGGGAACCCAGCCTGGGAGAAGTGCGTGCATCGTCTGGCGTGTCTAAAATGCCCCATGTATGTGGGGGCAAGCCAGGCGGCTCGGCTGGTTGAACGGATGGAAACACGGGATGAGATTCTCAAGTTCCAGACACACGTCGAAATGACACGACAAGAAAAAGCTGCAGTCGAAGGAGATATTGAAACACTAACCGAACTTATCCAGGGAGAAACTGATGTTCCACCACCGGAGCTTCCGCATGAAGATTTTTGGTTCAATACGCCAATGCCTAGTAGCCCACACACACATCCGCTCGGTGAAACACCGACAGAACTTGTAGTCCTCGGACGAGAGCTTGCAGAACTCAAGCGCGCCCTTACAGAGGCTGAGAAGCGGACTGATGGCCGCAATGCTAGTGTTCGTGCCCTCAAGAAACGGATTACAGAGGTAACAGAGCAAATGGCGGCTCTTGATCAGATTACAGTCATCACAAAAGCAAGCCTTGAAACTTAGAAACAGAAAGGTCTTGTAGCTGAGGAGCATTACTACCCTCAGCTACAAAACTAAATGGACAAGAAAAGAGTCGTATTCACTATGCATCTCTTACTTCCCATGCACGCAATCCGTCATAACTGAAGCCAAGGTAGAAATCGACGGATTGGTTTTCCGAACGGCCCGCACTGTAGTCTCCACGAGCAGGAACGAAGAAGGCATACAGCCCCCCCTCAATCTCTATTTGTCCTGACTGTGGAGCATCGATTCTCGCAATACGACCTTGCACACGCGAGAGGCGTTGCGTTTTCTCCCAAAAATCTTTGTCCGTTAACCATTTACCCAGTTCTGAGTGATAGACCAGTTGATTAATTCCTTTACCTGTACCGAGCCATTCTAGGCTTTTTGTCCGGTTGCGTCGCAATCGGGCCCGGTGGCGACACTCCTCGATGTAGCGCTTGGCATCATCGCGAGCCCAGACAGATCCCCCGAGTACTTGGAGCACGTTGAATACGTAGAGGTAATAGATCGGGTCCAGCGTGTCAGTACTCGCTTTCCAATAGCTTACCCGCTCGATCACCGCCTCAACGCTTGGCGGTTGCTTCAACCTTCGCACGGCCTGAACCCACAGACGAAGGTTCACATCGCTGCTCGGTTCTTCCTGAAGATTGCTCTCAAGCAGTGCCACGATGCGCTCAACTTCTCGTGGTTCAAGGGCGTCCCATGAACGTTCTCTTCGTGCAAGATATGTCCACACGATCTGCCTACGTAATGGAGGATGAAAGGTGTCTCGTCGACTTAGGAGGTTGTCCCAAATTTGAAGCGCTTTTTCATGTCTACCGTAGAGCATGTCCAGCTTCCCTCGGCAATCTTCCTCATAGGGACTGGCCCCTTCACCTTCGCGGTTTCGTCGCACCCGTTCCAACAGGTCTTCTGCCCGTTCCAGGCTGTCGCGGAGGAAGACGTCTGCCGTTTGCGATAACCAGTACGATGGCAACCCTCCTGAAAAGTGCTTTCCCACGTAATCGAGGACGCGTGCGAGCATCTGTACTTCACTGATGTATCCGTAGGGATCATCGGGATCGAGCCTTCTTGCTTCCTCAAATGCCTCACTCCCGCGTTTGACCTCGGCAATGATTTTCTCGACCTCTACTCCTTGTCGCATAAGATCGTCAGCCTGATAGCGTAGCGCCATCCCTTTCATGTGGTACAGGACGTGATCATTTTCTTGCAAGGAGATAGCGCGCTCGATATACATGAGCGATTGGGTGAAATCTTTCAGTTCTACTGCGTACAGGCGACCCAAGTGCGCCCAAAAATGTGCTTTCTCTGGATAGAGTTCCGCAACATACCGCAGCAACTCAACTCTACCCACTGATGAAGGAATGTCGTCGATGAGCTGGGCAAAGGTTCGATGCGTTGATCGTTCTGTCCCGAGTAAGTCGGCGTTATCGCGATAGATGAAGGTCCTGCTCGCGATATCCTCCAATTCTTCGCTGGGAATAGCGCTCTCACCACGGCAGAAGGAGGCGAACTCCTTGGCCCACGACGAGAGATTCTGCTTCCACAAGCGCCGTTCACCAACGGGCCAGAGCAGTTGCTCAAGGATCTCCTGCGCGAAGACATCGTGCGCCGTCCTCCAGACATCCTCCTGAACTTCGATGAGGAGTTCACGGGTCCGTGAGGGAAGGGCCTGTGAGAGCTTGAGCACGCGGCTCTTCGGAAAGCCCAGGACATCGGCAAAAGCTTGTGCTCGGATGGGGAGTTGGGCATAGTGATGGGAGAGTGCGAGGAACACCAGAATCTTTTTCTGCTCCGCCGTTAGTTCAACCAAGCGATCATGTACGTAGGGTCCCAGTCCAAGAAAGTCCTTTCCAAAGGTTTCGAGTCCAAAGTAAAAGGCAGTACACGTTCTTTCGTTGCGAGCATTTGCAAGCCGCTCTAGCTGGTGCCTTTTCCCTGGCTCTTCGCGAGAAAACACTTCGACAAAGCGTTGAGCTTCAAAGGAAGACAGCTTAGAGGGCAAATGGATGGCCCGCTTGCCTTCGCTCACCCGCTCGAAACGGCGCAGGGTCTGAAGCAACACGACCGAAACCAGTCTGCTACGGAGGAAGTTGTAGAGCTCGTCCACTTGCCGGTCGGCGATTTCGGCCCCGTCAATGAGCAGTAAGACCGCTTGTCCAGTGAGCGATGCCAGGCGGAAGATGCGCTCAGCGGTCTCGGAGGGAGTACACCGATGCAGAATGGCACAAGGGTAATCACGGTGCACCTCCCAGAGTAATCGACGGGCAACCGTCGTTCCTCCAGCACCGGGATCGTGATAGAGATTGATGCGCACGGCTCGCTTCCGCTCCAGCGAGTGCTCTAGTTCGCGCTTCAACTGTAAGGTCTTGTCTCTATCTACATCAGTATGTAGGCTCAGTTCATACCAATCAATCTCGGCTCCTCGGAGGAATTCTCGCCCGATGGAGCCATCTGGACGTTGTCGTGAGGGACTCGCGCCGACAGCCAGATGGACGAACTCGAGTTCCTCCTCCATCGACTTCCGTGCCTTTGCTTCGAGCACGATTGGGGCTCCTGAACTGGATGGGAGTTCACATTCCTCACTATCAGTAGGAAACGTATGGAGCAGAAGACTCTGCAATCCAGAACAGAGGTGATGGAGAGGAATATCGAGCAAGGTAGCATCGTACTGTGCAGTGACGGACTGGAGGTCTGCGGAGTGCTCGCTAACGATGACGAAGTTCACCTCCTCTTGAAACGCGCTGAGCGTATCGGTCAATACAGATTGTAGGTGAGAAACGAGTTCCCTGCTGTACCAAAGTACGACGCAGGTCACAGGTGCCGGGTTGATAGCGGCGGCCAAGCGATTTAGCTGTTCCTTCAGTTCATTGCCGTATTGTCCCTGCCACTCTCTCCACAGCCCGGTCGAAATGGTCTCAGCCCGTCCCGTGAGACCACGTGCGTAAAACCAATATGTTGATCGGTCTGGATTGAGCGTCAGTCGATCCTTCAGTACCATCCTGTGGAGGCTGCGATATCCTTCGAGGACTGACCCAATAGCACTTTGTAGACCTGTTGAATCAGTATCTGGATCGAAGTCAACAACCATTGACCAGGGGAGCTTTCCGAGCACGGCGAGATGATCAATCTCCTGCGTGTCAAGCGGGGGCACGAGGAGCATATAGCGTCTCACCGGTTCAAAACGATGGGTTTCTCGCAGAAACTCTTCCCATGCCGGATCTGATGCGGAAGGAAGCTCAGTGTCTGTGTCCTGCATCCAATTCACAATGCGCTTGATATCCTCTGGTGAGGTTGCACCATCATTTTTTGACCCGCGACGAAAGTATATCTGAGATTGCCGCAAGACATTATGGGAACGCCCGTCGTTGGAAGCAGGAAAGTCTTTTGTGGGAAGATAGGGACCATTTCGCCGAGGAGGTATTGTGATGATGCCAAAATCCTTATGTTCGTGGGAAAACACCTCGTAGCTGAATCCCGGAATGGGTTGAACTCGACCGGAGAACAGGCTTTGGAGATCTGCCTCATCTGGGTACTGGTCAATTCCTATGAGTTCACTGGTTCCATTAGGATGTTTTTTGACACCGAGCACGATAGTCGAGGTGTCTTCACGAGGAGAGTTTGCCATACTAAGGATGTCCTTAATGATATGCGCCTTCTCGTTGTCCGAAGAAAAGCTATATGCCTTTGCCTTAAAGTCTAACGTTTCATCTTCCATCCTTTGGAGAAGAGAGAGAAATTCAACCTCATCCATATCTAAACAACCTTCCCATAGCACATTTATGCACTCTTCAAGAAAAATGACCGCATTACACATAGAGTATATCACAACAAGCTTTTATGTAGAGCATGTATCTTCCTAATCATTCTTTTGCCTTCGTTTATCTTTTGTCAGACGAGGATCCGATCTAAGGGAGAGAAAATGTTACAAGTAATCCTACCTAATTGTCATGGCATTCCCTACCCAGGAGCAGGAAAGCTTCTTCTACGCGCATGTCCAGGCGTTTAAGCATTTTGGTGGCGTTCCTGAGCGGATTAGTTACGACAATCTAGCGACAGCGGTGAAATTGGCTCTGGACAAGAAAGGCCATCGCTCTCGCACCGAGAATCGCACGTTTGTGACCTTTCGCAGCCACTACCTGTTCGAGTCACATTTTTGTACCCCTGCCCAGGGACATGAAAAGGGGCAGGTCGAACATGGTGTGGGATTCTCACGCCGGAATTTCATGGTCCCCATTCCCGAAGCGGTCTCTTTTGAAGCACTCAATCAGTATCTGCTGGTGGAGTGCCTCAAAAATGATGCGCGGCGCATGCGCGGGCGAACGTTGACCATCGGACAAGCCTGGGAAGAGGAGCGCCCTTACCTTGGTCCCTTGCCTCCGTTTGACTATGACTGCTGTGAAGTAGCCACTGTTCGGCTCACTCCCTACAGTCAGGCAATTTTCGCAACGAACCGCTACTCGGTTCCCGTTCGCCGCGCTCGGCGTGAAGTGACAGTGAAAGCGTATCCGTTCCATATCGACATTTTTGATCGAGATCAACTCATTGCCCACCATCCACGCTGCTATGAGCGTGAGCAAGATATCTTTGATCCGCTCCACTATCTTGCCTTGTTAGAGCAACGGCCAGGCGCATTTGACTATGCGGCCCCGATGCGCCGCTGGCGCAAAGACTGGCCGGAGTGCTATCACCGGATGCTCTGCGACCTCCGGCAGAAATGGCCCGATGGCCGTGGTATTCAGGAATTTCTTCGCATTTTGCAACTCCATGAGCACTATCCTGCAACGCTGATGCAGGAGGCGATTGAGCAAGCACTGGCGTACGGCTGTGTCCATCTGGATGGCGTTCTCCACTGCCTGCATCAATTGACGGAGCACGAAGCCTGTACCGTCCCCCTGGACCTCTCGGACCGACCGCAGTTGGAAGCGATTGGCAATCAGCCTGTTGACTTGTCGCGTTATGACCGACTGCTCAAGCAGCCCTGGTAAGAGGCACGTTATGCAACATCAAGCTTTGCTTGAAAATTATCTCAAGCAATTACACCTCTCAACATTTTTGCAAAACTACCAAACCTACGCACAAGACGCCGCTCGGACTGATCTTCCCTACGAGCGCTATCTGCTCGCGCTTTGCACAGCAGAAGTGACCCAACGGGATGCCTGGCGCGTTGAACGGGCCATTCAGGCAGCAAAGTTCCCCGTTCTGAAGGATTTGGTCAGTTTTGATTTCAATGCGGTGCAGAACATTTCCAAACAACGGGTTCTGGAATTGGCTCAAGGAGCCTACATGGCCGTTGCAGAGACTATTATTCTGGTGGGCAACCCAGGACTCGGCAAACCACAACCAACAACCTACCCTCATGGAAATGACAGAGCAAATGCATGAGATGGTCACCGTCATTGACCCACGTCATGCGCTCTACGGACAATCGTTCCGTTTGCTGGGAATCGCTACCAGGAATCAGCTTGGTCGCTGTTGTGTCGTACTGGATCACGCTGGCCGAGAACGCAATCTTCCCCTTGATGTGACGGATCAATCACCAGATCCGGTGACCATTGCCCCATTTCCTCTGACCGTTGCCACAATTACGTCTCTCATCGACGTTTACTCTCACATAGACCCACAACCAGGAAAAGAAATACGAACAGAAGTGGGAGATGAAGATGGAAGGGAGATATTACATGGATCGAGAGCGAGAACAGCACCGCCATCTACCAGGGAACCAGCAGACGAAGCTGGCCTTAGCGGTGCCCCCCATTTGCAGCTCACAGGTGTGGACTGGCCTCTCGGAACAAGAGCAACAGATGGTGGCGACAACCCTCATCAAGATTTGTCAGATGCTGGCACACCGTCCTGCCAGGCCAATCGAGAGCGAGAACGCAACCGATGAGCACCTTCGCTGAAACAAGCCCGCTTCCCGCCATCGCTGGACAATCGAAGCTGACCAAAGAGCATTGGAAGCGTCTGGCCTGTGTGTATGTTCGACAATCGACGCTCAAACAGGTTGAACGCAACCGCGAGAGTCAGGTGAATCAGTATCAGTTAGTAGAACGGGCGGAATTGCTTGGATGGGCGAGGGAGCGTATCCGGGTCATTGACGCTGATCTGGGTGTCTCAGGCAAGAGCAGTGAGAATCGCACGGGGTTCAAAGAACTTGTGGCCGAAGTTTCCCTGGGACATGTCGGCATCATTTTTGGCTATGAGGTCTCGCGTCTGGCTCGCAACAACGGAGATTGGTACCATTTGCTGGATCTGGCTGCTGTCTTTGGAACCCTCATTGCCGATACTGATGGGATTTATGATCCTAAGCTCTACAATGATAGGCTTTTGTTAGGTTTGAAGGGGACAATGTCGGAAGCTGAGCTGCATTTGATCCGCAATCGCCTGGATGCCGGACGATTGAGCCAGGTGCATCGCGGCGAGTTCCGTCAAATGTTGCCGACAGGATTACTGCGCCTCTCCGATGGCAGCGTCGTGAAAGATCCTGATGAGGGGATACGCCACTGCATTGAACTGGTCTTTCGCACCTTTGATGCACATGGGAGTTGTCGGCAGGTGGTCGGTGTGCTTCGCCAAGCAGGCGTCTTACTTCCTCGTCGCCAAACAGGAGGCATGTATCGAGGGCAATTGCTCTGGAAAGAAGCCTCAGAGGCTGCCATTTACGAGATGCTTCAAAACCCGGCGTATGCAGGAGCCTTTGTCTATGGGAGACGGCCAGGTGACCCAGCTCGCCAGATGAGCAGTAACCGCCCTATTCAGATACGCAAGCCAAGAGAGGAGTGGCTTCAGATCAAGCAGGGCGTGTATCCTGCCTACATCACCTGGGAGCACTATCTCGCCAATCAGGAGCGGCTCAAAAGCAATGCGAGGGACATGAGCAGGAGAGATGAACGGACGCCAGGTGCGCAAGGAGCCCCTGGACAAGGTGAAGCACTCTTGCAGGGATTGGTAGTCTGTGGCGTCTGTGGCTATCATTTACATGTCGCTTACCGAAAAACGCCACGCTACTGCTGCGCGGAAGAAAACAAGCGGATGCAAGGACCCAAATGCATCTCCGTCCCGGCTCCGCCTCTGGATGAACTGGTCACGCATGCCTTTTTTGAGGCCCTTCGTCCCGCACAACTGGACGCACTGGATGCCGTGCTAGCCGATCAGGCTGTGGAGTATCGCCACCTCCTGCAGCACTGGGAGGAACGGGTCAAACGAGCACGCTACAGCGCACAACTGGCACAACGGCAGTACAGCGCAGTTGATCCGGAGAATCGCCTAGTGGCGGCCTCACTTGAACAGCGCTGGGAAGCCGCCTTACGCGAGCTCGCCGAAACGGAAGAAGCCTACGCTCGTCAGGCGAACGCCTTGCGTCCGCAGCCGCTTTCAGCATCGCTGCGGGAACAATTTCGTCGCATTTCCCAGACCTTACCCGCATTGTGGAAGACAGGGCAGATCACCCCGGCGCAGCAAAAAGCGCTGCTGCGTACTCTGATCCAGCAGGTGATCGTGCGTTGGGAGACCTCCGATACGGTGGTCGTCTGTCTGGTCTGGATTTCTGGATACTACAGCACCTTGTACTTCGTTTCAAAGATTCATCGGACCCAGGATCTCAGCCAGTATGAAACGTTGAAAGAGCGTATTCATGACTTATGGAGTGTTGGGATGAAAGATCAGGAAATCTCGGCTCAGGTGACGCAGGAAGGATTTCATTCCGCCCGGTCTGCACAGGTCTCGGTGGCGACCATTTACAAGATCCGCCTTCGTTACCACTGGCAACGGACGCCAGAAGAGTCCAAGCGCTTTGTTCACGCTGAGCCTGGATATCTTTCGGTGCGCGATCTCGCCGAGCGACTTTCCTGCGATGTCTATTGGGTCCATCGTCAAATTGAAATGGGCAGGATTGATCCGATCTATCTCAAGCGGGGTTCACCGCGTAATGCGTACTTCATACAAGATCATCCAGAGCTTCTGGCATCTTTGCACGAAGCAAGGAAACAGGTAGAGGAGTTAGGACAGCGGCGACTTGCGAAAAAAACGCGCAAACACCTTCCTACATTCTCGGAAGTCGCAGCAAATGGGAAGGTAGATACTACCATTGAAGAGCAGGAACTGAGGTAATTCGCTCCTGGCTCTTCTTCGCGAAAACGTTGTATATGAGTGATACCTATGGAGGCATTTTAATGGATGGACTAAAACCCATGTGGCCACGGGCCTGGCATTAGCCGCCTGCCAACAAGGGAAAAAAGTGCGCTTCTTTAGTGTCAACACGCTGGTGAACGATCTGCTGGCCGCGCAAAAAGACCTCCGCTTTTCCAAATTTATGAAGCAACTTGAAAAGCTGGATCTCGTTGTGCTGGATGAACTCGGATTTATCCCGTTTAGCAAAGAAGGTGGCCAATTACTGTTTCAGGTATGCAGTGATCTGAATGAGCGCGTTTCCATCATCGTGACGACCAATTTGCGCTTCGGCGATTGGAATCAAATCTTTGGGGATGAGAAAATGACCGCAGCCCTGCTTGATCGACTGACTCACAAAAGCCATATTCTGGAATTTGTAGGAGAATCTTACCGCTTTCGCCAGCGGCTTTTACAAGAAACGCAAGAAATGGCAGAGAAACCTCAAAGGGAGATAGGCTAACATCGCCTCCTCCACAGCGGTTCAAGGAGACCATATCGATCACATTCATGGAGGCCAAAGGTCGTTCCGTTCTCTGCAAAAGCTTCTCCAGGAGGCCAGCGGAGGATCGCTTCGGCCTGTGATGGAGAGCTTCCTGGCTTCCCTCTCCAACATTTCAGCAAGCCAGTCGTGCGGGCGATGCCGCCCTTGACCTGGGGGGACTGAGCGCTATGCGCCGAGAGCGACCGGGGTTCTGCATTGATGAGCGCAACCACCTCCCGGTCGCTCTCGCTCTTGGAGTCTAGTCCCCCAGGTCAAGGGTCGGGCCTGGCGGCATCGCTTGCTCCGCACTCCTGGCATGAGCAAGCGTTTCAGTACCTCCACGAAGCCTCAAGCTCCCCCAGAGATGCTTGATGAGCCTACGGCTCGCTTCGCTTCTTCTGAAGCCAGCTTGTTTTTCTCCTGCCAGATTCTTTAACAAAATGCCACCTTTTTCGAGTAAGCCAAGATGCGTTCTCTCTGTTCTCCTGCCACCTTTTTTGTTAAGCAAGTGCCTGGTTTTTCTCTATTGAAAACAGCCCCATATTCAACCAATGGCAGAACATGGGGGTGTTTGCGTCGATCAATCGATGCAAGAATTGTCCCTTTCTCCGAGGAAGATTCCGCAGAGATATCCGGGGAAGATTCCACTGAGATATCCGGGGAAGATTCCACTGAGATATCCGGGGAAGATTCCACTGAGAGCTTGATCGGGTTGATGCACCATTGCCCCTCTTTTGGGAAGTGTTCGGTGAGCAGGGCCAATTGGTGTTGTAGCATGGCAACCTGCGATTGAAGGGAACCAAGCTGTTGTACCAATTCTGTCATGGATCCAGAAACTTCTGAGGCCACAGAAGACCAAACCGATGCGGTACTCACCTCGCAGAGCGCAGAGGGCGCAGGCGAAACCAGCGGTTCACTCGCTTCTGGCAAGGTACGGCGATGCATCCCCGCGACGTGCTCGAGTTGCTCACGGGTGACACACTTCAAACGGGTATCTGATGGATGAGCCTGAACGGACTGGTGAGCCAGACGCAACCAGCGACGCAAGGTTTTGGGATCAATGGCAAGCAGGCGACAACCGTCGGCCAAAGACATGAGAGTCATACGAAGAACCCCTTTCGTGTTGAACAAGAAAAAAACAAGAGAGACCCTAGCGATCAGCAGGGATCATTCCCCGGAAATCAGCAGGGATCATTCCCCGGAGATCGGCAGGGATCATTCCCCGGAGATCAGCAGGGATCATTCCCCGGAGATCAGCAGGGATCATTCCCCGGAGATCAGCAGGGATCATTCCCCGGAAATCAGCAGGGATCATTCCCCGGAGATCGGCAGGGATCATTCCCCGGAGATCAGCAGGGATCATTCCCCGGAGATCAGCAGGGATCATTCCCCGGAGATCAGCAGGGATCATGAAAATAGAGAGCATTGAGCAGGCTATCCCGCTTTCAAACGACGCAGGCAATGATAGTATCTTGCCCAATATTGATGCTCTCGGCGAAAAATGGACCACTGATGAATCAGAGAAGCGTGGGTGGGAGCAGGCCAAAAGAGACGGGCCAGCAGATGACGCACTTCGGAAGTGGTCAAGGCAATGAGTGGGAATGAGCAAGCTGCTTCCTCTGACTGGCACGTGCGCTGATAGTCCTGGACACAGATGGAGAGCAGAAAAGCAGAGGCAAGCAGGACAAGGGTGATATGCCGATACCATCCGATGCAACTGCGCACTTCATACTGATCAAGTCCAAGATCTTTCGCATTTTCCAGGTCGACTTCAATACTCCAGCGTGCTCCAATGGCCAGAACCATCGTCTGCAGACTGGTCTGAGGCGGGGCGAAGACGAAGGAATAGGCTTTTTGGAAAGGAGCGTCGAGGCACCGGCGGATGACGAGAAAGTGGCATCCGTCGATGATGGTGCGATGGACCTGTGGCACGATGGCCCAATCAAAGAGCCGCTCCCCTTTGGTTCCCTGACTCATACTCAAGCGTTGCCACAGCAGGGTCCCATCTGGCAGCAGGCGCTCAATGGAGGCAACCTCGCCCAGACGATATCCCAGGACCGTGTCGACACAAACCACTTCATTGTCTGGGACCGCAAGTGCGAAGGAAAGACCTTGGTCGTGCAGGAAAGCACGCAAGTCCGTACTGTGCCCATACACGGTATCGCCAACCACCCAACGAAGCGGTAACGAGGCGCTGATGGCTCGTTGAAGCAGGCTCTGGGCCAATTCCGGTTTGGTTTGAAAATGGACCCGTTCGGGGATATGAGCGGCGTGTCTGCGAGCGGGATCATCGCACCATTCTTCGGGGATGTACAAGGCCGCATCCATCAGCGCATGTCCCAGAGCCGTCACGTAGGTCAGCACGACCCCAACTTGACAATTCTCCACCCGCCCGGTCGAGCCGCAATATTGGACCTTCACCCCTGCAGAGTGAGTACCCCGTTTGGGAATACCCGTCTCATCCACAACGATCACGGGAAAGGGAAACAGGATCTCCTCTCTCGTGTCACCATATGCACCCAGCGGCGGCACGGGGGGAGGACTCAGCGTCTGCACCAGCAACGCGCGGATCTCATTGCGAACGCCTTCATCATCCCAGACGGCTTGCGAAAGCAGACGTTGCATGCCAGAGGGGCGAGCTTGCTTGGCGTGTTCTGCAATCTGCCAACTATTTTTGCGAGGAATCTCGCTCATCACTGCTTGCAGGTAGAGCAGGGCATGGTGATAGGGTTCAGGGCGTGCAAAATAGGAAGCCAGGCGTTGATGCAAGCAGAACAACGTCAGAGGCCATGTTCCTTGCTCCTGCAGAGATGGTCCTGCTTCCTCCCGTGTGATAGGGTGAGAAGACGTCATACCTTCCTCGTTTCTGATGGACTCTTTTTAAAAGATTTTTGGGTTCTTTTATCGTGTCACATCGAGATCGCGAAAGGTGTGCGGTCTTTTTTTCTCTGGTGATACTGATCAGTTTAGAAGTGCTACTGTAGTGCTGCTCCTGATTCGTGCGATTTCCTGGCGGGGCGTCTCAGCGGAGCGCTCCTTGCAGAGCAGGTCATCCAACACACATGGTATTCATTGGCGCGACGGAAGAACCATGCTTCACCTTTCTCCCTTGCCTGTTGCACGACACTTCGCAGTCTTTCTCTCTCCCTTCACCAAAAACAAATATTTGTTGCCATAGCATGCAGAAACGGTGTTCTGGCTGGTGAACCGTCCAGTATCCCATCATGAACGCTCGTGCGGCCTGGGGAGCTGGATCAAGCAGCATGGAGAGAGCTGAGAACCACACCCATGCTCCATGCCATTGCTCCATTTTTTGCAAGCTGCACCGTTTCTGCTTGAGTTGCATTTTTCCTCATGGTCGTGTATATCTTTCTGTATTGAAGACGTCAGACCAGCGAGATGCAAGCGCATGCTTAGCTGCAAGACAAAGAGGTATCCCCTTCAAACCTCTGCCTCGTCCGTCGCTGTGCCTCACATGGCACGCCGGAGGCGAAAGGGCTCACAGGTCACGTACAGCCTGCTTCCAGTTCGCTGAGTACCCACTCGCACCGGAAGAAACTGACGCAGGTATTGACGATCATAACCGCTCAAAAAAAGCGCGAAGAACGAAAGGAGGACATCTGCTGAAGCACTGACGTGCTACGGGGACGGTTTGCCTTTTGCCTCGCTGTTTTTTGCGAGCAACGAAAGGACCCCCTTCTCATGGCACAACGGTATCAGCAACGTTCCAACGGTTCCTGGCAGTCTCGCCAGCAGCAATCCGGCTTTCAGTCGAATAGTTCTTCTTATCGGCGTGCGCGTCTGGTAGAAGAACGACTGCGATTACAGCGGGAAATGGAACGCACCAACGCCAAACTCGAGGCATTGGTAGCGAGGTGGGATCTCTGGAAGCAGAGACGGATGGCATTGGATGGTCGGAGGCCCTTGGCTCTGGCACAGACCGCTGCATCCTTACTTGGCGTCCGCTATCTTCCTCCAATTGCCCGACAGTGGGAGTATGAGTCACTCCGGCTCAATCAAGAGCGTCAATGGCTCGAAAATCAGGGCATTGCGATCCACTATACCCTGGATGCTTTCTCACGAGAAATGAGCCTGATCGAAATCGAAATCTCGATGGTTGATTTCTCCTAACGTTCACACAAACGACCGCTACACTGCAACAGTGTAACGGTTTTTGTGCTCCTGCTCTTTTCCCTTCTTCCTACTCTTTCCCTATTGAAAACACCCTTAGTGATGAAAGGATCGTGCTATGCTTGTACCTCAAAACACACCATACTGTCGTCAATGCGGTCGCTTTCCGGCCTTTCCGACCGCGCTCTGTCCATCATGCGGTGCTGCTTTCCTTGCTCCCTGGTCTCCACAAGCCGCGTCCACCTCACCATTTCCCTTTCCTCCTCCATCTTTCCCTGCTCCCTTTCCTGCCACGTTTCCACAGGCCACGGTTTCCGCTCTGCTGATTGAGATCCTGTTCAATTGCCTTGGATTGTACGGCGTGGGATGGTTGCTCAGTGGAAATACCACGGTGGGTGTCCTCTTGCTTGTTGGCAGCCTTGTGTTGTGGCCACTCATGGGTCTCTGCATCATCTTGACGATGGGTTTGGCCCTGCTCTTTGTGGCCCCTCTGGCTTTGGGGTTGATCGTCTGCAACGCGGTGCTGCTCAGCAAGGTCACGAGGCCGATTCCATGGTGAAGCGGGTGTGCCAACGAGCGGCTCGGCAGAAACGCGAAAAGACCTCCCTGCCAGGAACTCTTCTCATAGGTGTTTGTCAACACTTTTTTGCGAAGTGTTTTCGAGAGACACCATCAGTCTCTTCCGATGCCCTGTCTACACGCACGTGCCATCTTCCTTTTCCTATTCGCTTGGTGTTCCTGTACAGGAGCATCGTTGGTGACTCTCACCTGGAGGCTCCCATGCCCAGTTTGTATCCCTTTCCGACGAACATCTTTCGTGTCTTCCAGCCGTCCGATATTGAAGTGCTCAAGCGTGATGAGCGCGGTACACCCGCAGCCATCTGCCTGACGACGCACTCCGTCGGTGATCGAGCGATCGCCCTAGTGTTGCTTGAGGAAGCCCCGGATAGTTTTGTGCTTTCCGAGGGCGCACGGTATTTTTCCGATGGCACGGTGCATCCCTGCGATCCCGCGAGTCCGGTCAGCCTGACCGAACTACGCCAGGCATTTGATGTGGAAACGGTGGAGATCGTGTGGCCTGGCCCGCGCCCCCGTGTGCATATCTTCACCCATTCCTGGAGGGTATGGGAGGATGCCAGAGCGGCAGTCCGTCATCTGGTCGATCAGAAGCTGCTCTCCCCATGCAGCTACATCGAAGGAGATCATACGGGAGAAGACCAGGGGCTTTCCGCACAGAACCTGGATGCCACGCCTCATAGCGCGGGCCAGGTGGCTCTGGTCCGTGAAGCGGCGTACTGTGTCCAAAATGACCTCTACGAAAAGGATGCATATGACGTGGAGGAGGTGTCGCAAGACGAACGATATGAGGAGGAAGAGAACGATGATGACGTATGGGAGGACAAATGGAATGATTCAGAGGAAGAGGACGACGACACGTGGGAGGACAATAACGCGCAGCAGGACATCAGGGAAAACGTGGATGAGGAACCGGCAGACGGAGCAACAGTAGGCTCTGAGGAGGATGGCGCGTTCGTTGGAACGCTGGCTCCGCTCTACAGGCACGCTCGAATCTGGTTCTCCCTCGCGCTGAACTGGTGGCAGGCACTCAAGCGCTACGCCCCCTGGATCGTGGTGTGTCAACGCTGTCATACGCGCTGTGAAACAGACGTGGAACGGGCCGAGCGGCTCTGTTCGTTCCATCTCTACGCGTGCGGGTTGGGCATCCAGATGGAGGCAGCACAGGAGCAACTGGTGACCCTCCTGGCACGCCGGGGGACCTTCCTCCAGTCACAGACAGACGCCGCTGACTCCCCCTCCTGCTAATGCTCCCCCTTCTGGTGTTGTTTTTGTTTCTCACCCGACTCAGCAATCTGAGCCGGGTCTTGCTTTTTGGAAAGGATTGCTCTATGAGCATGGTGAGTTCTGCCCTTGCTTCTCCTCTCTTCTCCCTCCCCATTCCCCATTGCGCGGGAAAGCTCTGCGATGTCGCATGGTCTGCGTCAGGAACGCACCTGGCTGCTGTCACATCGGCAGGGTGGGTCTTCCTCTGGGATAGCCATACCGGCGAGGTACTTCAGCAGAAACGGGTCACGCGTACTCCGCTGCTGAGCATCGCCTGGGCACGCAAGGGAACCTGTCTGGCAGTCGGCGGTCAGGACGGGATCGTGCGTCTGCTCGATGAACAGTTCCTGGTCTGCTCAACGTCTCGGTTTGATGCCCCCATCAAGCGGATTGCCTGGGCACCTCACGTGGTGGGAGCGTGTGTGATTGTCACCGGGCAGCAGGTGACCGTGCTCCGCGAGGACACCCGGACCACGCGGGTCTTGCACTACCAGAGCGCGGTGCTCGATGTGGCCTGGTCTGGCGATGGGCGTCAGATTGCTCTCCTCTGTGCCGCTGGGCTGGTCGAAATTTGGCACGCCCGCCAGGCTCGCCTCCTCCATCGTTTTTCGATAGAGCCAACGGCGGATGGATCACTTCTCTGGGATCAGGCATGTCGCACCATCATGGTGGCAGATGCCGATGGGCCACGGTACTCGTATGCTCTGTTCGACGCCTGCCCCATCCCTTTTTGTCCTCCTCCCGTCTTGCCTGTCTTGCTCCCGAAGCGTGAAGGAGCAGGGCGTCCCGTCCACGATCCTTCTGGCCGGTATCTTGCCACAATCAACCCGCATGCAGTTCATCTCTCTGCCATACGAGGCTAACAGGGATGCTTTTTCCTCTGCTGTGGCTCCGACCAGGGCTCGTTCCCATCGTTTCCCTCGGGTGTGGGCACTCGTCGTTGGTCGTCTGTGCAGAACTGCCTGGTGCACTTCCGGCTGTTCTGCGTTCTCTTGGAGGTTTGTATGCTCAAGGCTTTGCTGCTCTCTCATTTTTTGCTGGCTCACGCCGATGCTTCGGGGACCGTGTGGGTCGAAGCGTTGCTTTCCCACCAGCTTCGCTGGCGTGTGGAGCAGGCGCATCAGGGAACCGTTACCGTCCTCGCCTTTTCTCCCGATGGTCTCTCCCTGGCCTCCGGTGGTCAGGATGGTCAGGTACAGGTGCGGGAGACCGAAACAGGTGCGTTGCGCCAGACGTTCACGCACGGTTCCCCGGTGGAACTGCTTCACTGGTCGCCCAACCACCTGCTCGCTTCGACCTCGCAGGAGCAGCTCCTGGTGTGGTCTGTTCAACCAACCGCTCCCATCTGTTGATCGTTTCACGTTGCCAGTGCGTACCAACATTCCCTGGCATGCTTCAAAAAGGACCTGTTATGCCTCCCACTGTTTTTCCCGCTCGTTCTCTCCTGGCGTTGAACACGATGCCGCTTGCGAAAGCCGCTTGTGCCTACGCTGCCCAGGGGATTCCCGTGTTTCCGCTCGCCCCGCGTGACAAAGTGCCGCGCGTGTCGCGGGGCTTTTATAGCGCGACGACGGACATCGACCAGATCCAGCACTGGTGGTCGAGCTGGCCCCGTGCCAACATTGGGATTGCCACCGGCAAACCCAGTGGCTTCTGGGTGTTGGATATTGACCCGCGCCACGGGGGATTTGCCTCGCTGGAAACCCTGGAACGGCATGCAAAGGAGTGGGGAGCACCAACGCCTCTCTCCCAGACGCTGCGGCAACTCACCGGTGGCGGCGGCATTCACCTGATCTATCAGATGCCAGCCACCTCTGCCGGGGTTGATCCCCCCAATGGCACGTTTGCGGACTATCAAGGCATCGATCTCAAAAAAATCGGCGGCTATGTGGTGGCCGCGCCATCGATCCATCCTAGTGGGCAGGCGTATCAGTGGCAACACGATGCGTTGCCAGCACCTTTCCCGTTGGCGCTGCTCGATCTGTGGGTCGAAGCGCGGCAACGAGCCTTTTCGCGTGCGTCTGCTCCTGGCGAAAACCTCCTGCGTGCTCGACAGGCCCGCGAGGTACCCCAGGATCGCGAGCGAGATCCCGAATACTGGCTCCATGCGGCCCTGCGCCATGCTGCTCCTGGCTGTCGGCACAACTATGCCTGTTTCCTGGCTATTCAACTGGTCAGCGTCGTTGGATGCAGCTTCCAGGAGGCCGAATTTTGGATGCGCGAGTACGTTGCCCAGGTGGTGCAGCTTCCCTCAGATCCTTACGATCTGGACGACGCACTCCGCTGCTTGCGGTATGCCTGGTGGAAATATGGCTCCTAACGTGCGCACCTCTTTCTGTCTCCTTCTGTGCTCCCTGATCGTGCTTGTGCTTCTCATCCTCCCAGTACGCCGGGAGGTTCTTTTTGGAGGAAGATATGACCACCTCTCGTTTTCAGCGTCCCCAGCGAAAAAGCCTCAGAGCCTTGTTTTTTGTTCCACCGATCGTGAATCAGCGCTACCAGCTTGGCCAAGAGATTGGAGCTGGAGGACATGCCCGCGTCTATCGTGCCTGGGATAGGCAACAAGGAACACAGGTAGTACTCAAACGTGCCCATGCGACTATCCGCGCTGAGAAGGCGCTCTCTGCCGAAGCCGAAACGCTCGCCGGGTTGCACCACCCAGCCATTCCCACGTTTGTTGCCTCCTTTGAGGAAGCTGGCTTCTCCTATCTGGTCGAAACCTTGAGGGAGGGCACCGCCATGAAGCATCTCCGTCACTTCACGTTGGAACACGTGCTCTGGATCGGACACCACTTGTGCGACGTGTTGGCCTATCTCCATCAACGGCAGGTGATCCACCGCGATATCGCGCCAGGCAACATCCTGCTTCAGATGGAAAACCAGTGCCTCTCGCTGCTGGACTTTGGGTTGGCGTGCCCAGAACCCGGTGCGAATCTGGGTGGTGCTCCCTCTTCGGAGGTGACATTGGCCGCCGGGTCCCCTGGCTATGTGGCTCCAGAGCAATGGGAGCTGGGAGCCATCAGTCGCGCCTGTGACATCTATGGCATGGGCATGGTGCTGGGATGTGCGCTCACGGACTGTCAGCCTGGCGTGGCGACGGCGGTTTCCTCTTTTGTTGAGCTTCGGGGGAATCCTCACGCCATCTCGCCCGAAGAAATGCAGCTGTTGCTGCTCCTGGATCGCATGGTGCTGGCTCATCCAGCGGAACGCCCAGATCTGAGCGAGATCCAGTGCTTCTTCTCCCATCTGTCCCACCTGATTCTGGGAACAGACTAGCCTCACGTCCCCGTCTGTCTGCTTCGCTTTCTCGTCTGGTGTCCCTCATGCGTTTCCAGAAGGATCGGTCTATGCTCCCATTGTTTTGGCCGCGTGGTCCCCCACAGCGGTCGTTTTCGTTCGCTGTTTGTCTTGTTTTGATCTTTTCTTCCAAGGAGGATTGTTTCCATGAGTCATATTGAAGAAGCCACCACCACGCTCAAATTCACCGCACTGGCTGCGCTCATGCAGCGGGGAGATCGTGATGCCATCGAAAAGCATCCTTGCATGGCACTCCTGCGTCAGGCCGTTACCCTGGTTGCCACTGCCCATGGCGGTACTGTTCGCACCACCTATAGCGATTACTATGGTGACGCGCAGCAGACCAATACGGACCTTGCGCTCCATGTTCCCGACAAACTCCCGCGCGGCATTGGGCTGCTCATCGATGAGCACACTGGAGCATTGTCCTTTAAAGGCGATCCCTGGGCGCATGAGGCGTTTTTCGCCGAGGTCCAGCAGCAGATTGTTCAAAACTACGTCGTGCTGGCGTATGCGGCGGCACTGCGCCGCATGCGCGCGCAGGTTTCGACTCAAGTACTGGACAATCAACAGGTCGTGATTACGGGGGTGCTGCATGGCTAACCTTCCACCAAAACTGACCATCACGGTCAATGCTCATGGCGAGATCACGACCGATTTCTCCCATTTTCTGGGCCAGCACTGTTTGGCTGCGGGGAAGCAGCTCCACACGTTGCTGACAGACTATGGCATCGCCACGGACATCACGACCTTTACCCCAAAGCCAGCATTGTTGGCCTCACCTTCCTCTGAAGGGCTGACCATCCAGGAGACGGAGGTGCTGCATGAAGGAGGACACTGATAGGCTTGCTCAGGGCAGGAAGCGGAAGGGACCCATCCCTCCTGATGGTGGTGATCAGGTGCCCCAATCCCCACAATCACCGACCCTGTATATCACGCTGGGACCCCATGGGGCGTTCAAAGTGGGAACCTGTTCGCACTGTGTCATCGAAGAACAGGGACGCCCTGGAAGGGCCTGGGACGCGGATGGGAACAAGGAATTGGACTTCGACCGTGATACCCTGTTTGCCCATCTGGCAGATCTGGGGATCGTGTTGACCAACCGCCAATCGTACGTGTGCCCATAGGTTGACGGTTCATCTGTCGTCTGTTTGCCTTCTCTGGCAGGCTGCTTACAACAGCCTGCCAGGGATGTTTTTTCACAGGAGGAAAAAACGTTGACAATCACCACTCTACCACAGCCGCATCAGCCGATCTGGTGGCAGGAGTTTCGCCGCTTGTTTCAGGCTGGCATGAGTCACTGCTTTATCATCTCCGGGGATATTCATGGCGTGACGGCCTTTCATGGCCTCTCGCAACAAGTGTTCCTGCTCAGCGCCCTGGCGGAGGCCCGCGAGGTCGTCATCAGCTATCATCCCGCCACGGGTATCACCTTCGCCAAACCGTCGATGCGTTCCATTGCCCTGGAAATTCTGGGACCGGACTGGCAACTGCCAGTGGGTACCGATGATCCGTATACGGCAGCACTGGATGCGATGCACCTGCATTCGACCCCCCCGGATCTCTTTGCCTCGGCCAAAAAGCCCGCGCAAGCCCTGGCGATCCTGGATGATCTCTTGCACTCCCCACAAGCCACGCAGTATGAGCAGGATGCCGCTGGCCGGACGATCATCCGTGGACGCGTGGCCGTGCTGGTGGATCAGGCAGAGTTGATGATCCCGATGGCCAGTAAAGCCCAGATGTCCGATGAGCGCCTTGGGGTTCTGGCGACGCTGCTCTCCTGGGGACATGATCCGGTGCTGGCCCGACAGCAAAACCCCATCCTGCTCTTGACCCCCATGGTCCAGGATCTGCATACGGATGTGCTGGAGAGTTCCAGCGGGTATCGGTTGATTGAGCAACCTCTTCCCGATGAACAGACGCGTCTGGCCTATCTGCGGTGGTATCAGGAGGTGCATCGTGCCGATGCGCCCATTCCCCTGCTCGACCTGGACCCAGAAGACTTTGCTCGCTCCACTGCCGGGCTGGACTTGCGCCAGGTGGAAGATGTCTATCTGGCAGGAGCAAGCGATCCAGGCGCACCCGATGGACCACCTCCGGGCGTCAGCCGAGCGTTGATTAAGGAGCGCAAGGATGCCATCATTCGTCAGCAGTTCCAGGACGTCATCGAGATGTTGGAACCGCTCCCGGGAGGCTTTGCTAGCCTCGGTGGGATGCAGCAGTTTACCTCCTGGTTTCGCAGCGAGGTCATCGCGCCACTGCGCGCCGGGCGACTCCGCGACGTGCCCCGTGGCATCCTGCTGGTTGGCCCTCCTGGGACGGGCAAAACGATGCTGGTCCGTGCGGCTGAGTGGGAACTCGGTTTTCACGCCATCCAGTTGCACATGGCCAACATCCTGGGAGGCGTTGTCGGAACCTCGGAGCGGAATTTGCACAAAATCTTCCGTCTGGCGCGCGACCTTGCACCCACGTTTCTCTTCATTGATGAGATTGAACAAACCCTCCTCGGCCATCGTGGCGAGTCCTCTGGCAGTCCCGTGGCCGGGAATCTGTTTGGGGCGATGCTGCAATTCCTGGGTGATCCTGCGCTTCAGGGCCGTGTCATCGTGGTGGGAGCCACCAATCTGCCGGAGCGCCTCGATCCTGCCCTTCGTCGTCCTGGTCGCTTTGGGGTCACCTTTCCGATCTTGAGTCCTGACGCGGCAGCACGGGGCGAGATCCTACGCATTCAGGCGAGCCAGCAAGAGGCTGTGCTGACGGAAGAGGCCCTCTCTGCCCTCGTGGAGGAAACCGAGCGGTATAGCCCGGCAGACCTCGAAGCCCTGGTCGGGGAAGCAAGCTTGCTCGCCCGTCTGGATGGGCAACCACAGGTGGGGCTGTCCCAGGCGCAAGCCGCGTTGGAGAACCTGCGCCCGGCCACCCTGGGCAGTGTCGAGACATTTACCCGGTCGGCCATTGATGCCTGCTCTAACCTGCGCTATCTTCCGCCTGCCATTGCGGAGGCCGAGCGCGCCCGCCTGGCAGCCCTTCGCCGGAGCACAGCCTCGCCTTCCACCGCGCCGAGTATGCGAAGCGCCCGCCAGCTCTAACGGTCGTTGTTTGTTTCGTCGCGTCACCCTGATGCCATGAGGGTGGCGCGTCTTTGTTGCACTCTTTGGAGGTATTCTATGACCCAACAGACGGTGAGCACACCATCTTCCTTTACGCTGTCTTCTGCCACACGCACTCCAGAAACCCGTCGTCATCAAACCATCGCTCGTGTGCTCGGGGCCGAAACGTTCACGACCATCCCCTGGGGTCAGTTGATGCAAGATGGGACGTTTATCCAGCTGCATATTGGCCGGTGCCGGTTCAGTACCCGACTGCTGCTGGAAGATATGGGCATTCATATCGAGGACGATGCCACGCGCGAGAAAGTGGCCCGCTGGGTGGTCCTGGGAGAAAAGCGTCTGCTGCCGGAAGCGTATATGAAAGCCCTGGCACGCATCGAAGGCAGTGCGCGCTATACGCTCAAAGAGCATGCCTTCCAAACGGAGCTTGGGAGCTTCGTTCCAGTTACCTCGTATCTCTCCTGGCTGGCGAAGACGGAAGCCTTGCGCCAGGAGTATCTGACCTTGCGAGACGATATCGTCGCGAACCACCGGGAATTGATGCGTCAGGTGCTCACCGACTACGAAGCCATTGCGACCGATACCTATCAGCGTGTGCGGCAAACCCACCCCGAACTGGTCAGCGAAAGCCAGCAGCAGTTTGTCGCGAGCTACTGCAATCGTATTGCTGACCAGATCCCGACGGTCGAGCGCATTCGTGAGAGTTTCTCCTTCACCTTCTTCCGCGTGGAGAGTAGTCTACCCTCCGCCGAGAGTCCTGCACCGGCTCAGATGGCTGCGGCGACGCGTGTTGCTCCATCGATGGAGGGAGGAGAGGCTGCGGCACTCCTGGCGACTCAGCGGCACCAGATGGAGCAACGCCAACGTGCGCGAGCGATCCTGGAACAGGATGTGCGCCACGATGCACAGGCGCGAGTGCAAGCGGCGCTCGATACCTTTCTGTCCTCGATTGTGGCGCAGTTACGCACGCTGACCTATGACGCAGCCACCGATGTGCTTGCAACGCTCCAGCGTCGAGGGGGAGAAAGCTTCTCTGGTCAATCCACCCGGCAACTCAATCACTTGCTGGCGCACATTCGCTCGCTCAATTTCTTCGGTGATACAGAAATAGAGCAGATGATGGCGCGCATTCAGGAGATTGTCGAGATGACGCCACAAGAACGACAGCGTAGTCTGGCCGATGTTGGGCACACGCTCCGGGCGATTGCGACCACCACTCGTGCCACCTTGCTTGATCTCGAGGAGGAGGTGCGTGCTCCCCGCTCCGATCTGGGGATTGTGGCCTATCCTACGACCCAGCAAGTCTCCTCGGCCCGTGCGGAATTACACTTGCCACCGTTGGACCTGATCAGCCTGGCCAGCTTGCCATCTGACATGCGTGCTGGGACGGGCCGTGCTGAGTTTGCCAACACGAACGAGGGATCGATCTGGCACTTTCTGGACCAGCAGCAGCAGCCAGCAGTTCGCTCCACGCGCATGCTCTAAATCCTCTTGAAGGACGTCTCTGTGTTCTTCCGAGCCTGATGAAACGATCAGGCTCGGAAGAGTTTTTGGAAAGGAAGAGCCTATGTCTCTCACAATTCCCCAGGCACTCCACTGGTGGAAGCACTATCTGGGGCACAGCATTCAATTTCCCGTCGTTCCTCCCGCTTGCGAGCAGGTGATGGCTCAGGCTCGTGCAGCTGGCATTGCAGTGGGCACGCTCTATGTCGTCTCTCGCCCGCTCTCCGCAGGCGGGATGGGGACCTATGACCGCGACACCGGCGATCTGTGTTGTCATTACGAAGCCAGCCAGGGTGAAGAAGGGCAGCGCGAAGTCCTGCGAACCCTCCTCGTCCTGGTCGCCACCGTGAAACTTCAGGTACCCATGCCGCACACCATTGCTCAGGAGTGGGAAGCGGTTCATCAGGCCATTGAGGAAGGCTACCGACTGGCCCAGCAATGGGGCTATACGTCGGTGTTTACAGAAGCCGATGTCACCAGATGGGTCGCGAGAAGCACGGACCTTGCCCATGGCCATCATTTGGCCGCCGAACTGGCAGGCCATCGCTCACCCTGGGTCGCACACATGGCATACAGCGCGTTGGATGCGCGGCGCAGCGAACTCTCCACCCTCGACATGCCAGAACGGTTTGTCGAGGCCCTGGCGGGAACAGGTGTGAACCGTACCTCCAATGATGCGCTGGTGCGCTTTGACCGCTCGTTGTTGCGCGAACGGTGGGCCGTGACCTCCGCTCGTCCGCAGGGAGTACATCCCTCCTTTGGCAATCTCACGGTTCCGAGTACCTCGCGGTCCGCGCGAATCTTGCGTTCCGTGCTCTCTCGTGTGGCAGGCTGGCCGCAGGATTTCCTCTCAGAACGCGCGCACCAGTCCCGGTTTCAGGAGATCGCCGAGGAAACAGATCTGGCCGTGCTGATACGTATCTGGAATGGCTGGCTGATTGAGACCTACCCCCAGGCAGCCGTGAGACTGTCCGCCTGGGCCTATGGGGATGGCTATCGGCCCGCCCCTCGGGTCTATCGGGTGTCGCTTTCCTACGAAGACGCGTCCATCGCGGGACCACCGACGCGTGATCTCTGGGTCTTGTTTGCCGAGCGTCCTTCTCCTGAACAAAGCGCGTTGGAAGGCGCCTGGCAGTTCTTTCTGGCCGATTGGTTGACCTGGAGCACCCTGGAATGTGGACCCCTCTCCCAGGGGTTGCAGCACCTCTGGCTGCAAGGAGGACAGGCATGACCACCGTTGGACAAGACGACCAACAGGCCAGACGGGTGGTGCGCGTACTGTTACCGCATGGAGAAACCATGCCTGATCACGCCAGAGACGCGCAGCAGTATGAACGGCTGCTGACAGCCCTGGCTTCCCCTCTCAAAGAAAGGACACCATGACCATGACCATCCCCCCCCATCAGACAGAGGCAGAGGAGTTTCCCCGTCTCCTGTTTGGACGACATCAGGGGTATGACCTGCGGGAGCAGTGGATTACCAAAGGACTCCAGGCTCTGGCCTACACGGAAGATCCGCAGGCACGAGCACGTCTGTTTACCGCCTCTGGTGCTCCCGATCACTTTGGCATTGGCCCAGGCATGGTTGCCGCGCTCCGCTACTGGTTACGGGCAACGGGACTCATGGTCGAGCAGCCAGAAACAGGGTATGGGCGGAAGGTGCCAACCGTAACTCCGCTTGGTGCCTTGCTCTCGCTCCATGATCCCTATCTTGGACGGGTGGGAAGCCTCTGGTTGCTCCATGCCCATCTTGCGCGAAACCTGCTGCTGGCTCCCACGTTTTACTGGTTCTTCCAGTGTTTTGTGGGAAACACGCCATTCACGAAAGAGGCGTGTCTCGAGGCGCTGCTTTCGTGGGCCATCAAGGATGCACCGCAGCAACGGATCAACCCGGAGCTCCTCCGCAAAGATGTGGAATGCCTGTTCCGCCTCTACGCGGCAACGTCTCACTCCGCTCAGATGACCCCAGAGCAATCCGCGCTCGTCTCCCCGTTTCGCCGTCTTCATCTGCTCCAGTGCCATCCCAGTAGGACTGATACAGAACACAGCACCGAACGAAGGGTGCCCCAGTATCAGTACGCGTCCCCACACGCCGAAGACATCCCAGCACTGGTGGTGCTTGCCCTCCTGCTGGAACACAATCCAGGCAGAGCGCAGGTTCCCCTGACCCAGGTGCTCTATCGTCAGCAACAACCTGGCCGCAGTTGTGGCCTGACCCACACAACCCTGCTGGACGCATGCCATCGCCTGCTTCTGCCTGGAGCCAGCCCTGGGCACCTCGGCAGGTCTGGATGGATCAGCAGCCCTGGCTGACCTTGCCAGCGGTGACCGTTGAGCAGGTTCTGCTGCGCTACTACACCCAGCCATGAGGCAACACTTGCGCATCAGCTGCTCCAGATGTCGTGCTCCTCCCTTCTGTGTCTTCTTCGCCTTCCCCATCCTCGAACCGGTCCACCTCCTTCAATTCCTGTTGAGCTGTTTTTTCAAACGAAAGGATACCGTGATGTTTTTTACCATTGAGCAAAAATCGTTCTCTCACGCGCTTTCCCTGGCATCCGCATTTGCCGGGCAGAGCACCATCCAGATGCCGATTTGCAAAACGCTCCGCTTCGACGCGGAGCCAGGGAGGCTGGTCATCCAGGCGGCCAATGACCGGACCCGCGTGCGCGTGCCTGTGGCCGCTGAAGTGCAGGCTCCTGGGAGTTTGCCGGTACCTGTGCAAGCATTTGCCCATCTCGTGAGTGACCTTCCGAGCGTGCCGATCAGCGTGATGTCGCCTTCTCCGACCGATCCTACCGCACTGCAACTGCGTGGTCCGCAGATCAAAGCGAATTTCAAGCTGGCCGCGTTCCCACTTGACGAATTTCCACAGGTGATGACGCTCGCGGAAGGCGAGGAACTGCTGACGCTCGACGCGGAACTCTTTCGCGAGAGATCATTGAGCAGGTTGCGGTGGCCGCTGCAAGCGATAGTGCGCGCCCAGTTCTCGAAGGGATCAACGTGGTGTTCCAGCAGGGACAGGCCACCTTTACTGCTGCGGATACCTTCCGCGTGGCCTATCGGAGCGTGTCGATTCCGGATCACCACCTGGCCGCCTCACTGCTCATTCCCGCTTCCGTCTTGCGCCAGCTCGCACGCATCCTGCCCTCGTCAGGGGTCGTCCGTCTGGGGCGTTCTCACGATGGGGGATCTCTGCTGGTGCAAACCAGAGAAATGGAACTCTCGTCGAGCTTGATGGTCGGCGAGTTTCCCAATGTGCGTTCGCTCCTCTCGCTCTCTGCGCTGACTCGCGTGGTCCTGTCCTTACAGGACCTGCGCAACGTGCTACGGCTGATGGCCTCGTTTACGCGCGAAAACAGAGACCAACTGCGCTGGATAGTAGAGACCGATGCCTTCCTGGTGGAAGCCGAAGTCCCAGACCTGGGAACCAACGAGATGCGTTTGACGGAAGGGGTCACCATCAGCGGGCCAGCCGTCTCGCTCTTGCTCAATGCTGCCTACATCGCGGATGCCCTGGCTGCTGTGACAACCCCAGAGGTGGCGCTGGAAATGGTGAGTGATCGTCACCCGGTCACCATCAAGCCAGTTGGTCCGCTGGATGCACGCGGGGAACGTCTCCTACGCCCCTGCGGCAAACGAACCTGCGGCCACCCAGGCCACCCCGGAAACGGCTGCTTCCCGCTAACCATTCGCTCGTTGTGTCGTGTTTATTCCTGGCGCACGCAACAAGGATGTCTCCTTTGCGTGCGCCTTGTTCAAGAGAAAGGATACTGTTCGATGACGCTTCGCCTTGATACCTATCCCGAAGCACAGATGGCGACGCAGATGCTTCCCCAGACGCCGCCCTCGGCAACGCCAACGCTGTGTTGTCTGCTCCACACCGGTCCCTTGCCGCCTTCACACCAGGTAGAAGTCTGGGTCGAAGGAACCCAGCAGCCTGCGCAACAGGAAGGTTCACAACACGTGTTTTCCTGGACCCGCACCAAAGACAGCGAAGTGCGTATTCACCTCAAGCAACAGAATCGCCGGGGTCAAAAATCCTGCGGCGCGGGTGGTGGCTGGGAGAAACGACCATTGCCCATACCGGGACGCTCCGGGTCCTGGTCTATTGCGCAGGGGTCCTCCAGCTCGCAGGACTCCCCCGAGCGAACGCTGTTCCGGTGGAGGCGGAGGCACTCCTCGCCGGTAGCACCGATCTGCACAATGGCACCCATCACGATGGGATGGCTGCGGTGGCCACCTGGCCAGCGGTAACGGCCCCCGTCCCGTTGGCTCCCTCCGTGACGGAAGAGCCATCGGCAGATGACGACGACCTCTGGGAGCAGGCACGCCAGGATGCGCTTTCTGGGATGGTCGAGGATGCGGAGGCCGTCTCACCTCCAGAGCAAGAGACGTGGGAGGAAGCGGAGGAAACAGACCAGGAGCAGACCGTTGAAGAACCAGCTTCCCCCAAGATGCAGCCGTCGCCAGTCGAGCAAGAACTCCCAACACTGCCTGCAGACACGTTCCTCGCTGCGGCTCCGGTTGGAACGATCCTTGCCAGCTTCTCTGCTCTGATCGTCTGGTCGCAGACGGTCGCACCAGGAACAGGAAATGCGCCTGACGGAATTGCTCGCGACTCTGCCTGCACAGACGATCCTGGTGGACCTCCGTCCGCATACGCCCACGCTCCGACGGAGCCTGCGAAGGAGCAACGTCTCTGGGCCACAGAAACTGGGCCTCTCGAAAGAACTCCTCCGCAATTGCTACGGTGGTCGCTATTGGGATCGTGGGGCGACGATCCAGACCGCGCGTCGCCGATCTCGACACCTCCGCCAACCTGGGGCCGCGTGGTCACGAACCCTGACGACCCGGATGGTCTGAGCACCCTGGTGACGGCGCTCAGGCAAGGCTTCTCTCTGGTCGTTCTGGATGGCGAGACGAACTATGCCGCAAGTGCACGGGCGGCGGTCCTGACCGAACTGCGCCAGCGGGTTGCCAATGTGACCATTGGTTCCTGTTCTTGAGGGCTGCGTTTCATTGACGTTGTGCGAGAACCGGAGAGCCATCTGCCTCCCGGTTCTGCTCTTCAGCAGCTGAGAAACCCGTTTCCATCGGCTTTGTGCGACGCTCCGAACCGGCTGACCAAACCATCCAGATAATGATGACCATCTCTGAACTGGTGTCGTTCCCAACGAAGACCACCACAATCGACGGGCATGCCTCAGAACGCTCAGATTCCGATGGGAAGGAAGAATCGCTTGCCATTGTTCTCTTTCTTAAACCGAACAATCCCGATCCCTTTCAAGATGTGCTCACCCACCCGTGTCCAGATCGCGCTGGAGGATCTCTGGGATGTTGCCCGCGAATGGGCTCGCCTGCACGGTTACCGCAAGCAGGAGGGAGCCTTCCAGGGAGTGCCCGCCTTTCTCTGTAGTTAGGCCACGTTAATTAACATACAACGCCGTCGTGTATGGATCCCCATTCACAAAATGGATAATGTGAAGCCCTGATTGCATGAGGAGATCGGGGCTTAGCAACCCTTCTGTATGTCTCGCTTACTTGTCAAAAAACGAACGATTTGAGACAGTGATTTCGAGACGACTTTTGAGATAGCCCAACCATTTGTGTCGGCCTTGCGCTTCTGGTCCCACGGGATGCGCAACGAGGTTGAAGGGGGAGAACGTGGCCCCCTACTCTCCAGGATTAGCGTCTCCTCACAGCATTGAAAGGAGACCCCTCAGCACTGCTCAGGGATGCAAAGACGTCACGGGCAGCATCATCCAAAGGGCGAAGTGCCATAATGCAAGGATACGTGTGGCTGCAGACCGAAATACGAATATGCTGAAGCTCTATCGGCAACCATTCTTCCGTTCTTGAGCATTTCTCCCCAGAAGCAGCTTTGATGGGACATCATGCTGATCACATAGTGAAGGCGTTCGTTCCCAATACTGACGAAAATCGGCGACGGCACGAAAACTGTTTGACCAATTCATGATACCACGGTTCAAATTGGGAGAGCCGATTGCTTTGCTTAAAGAGCTGAATGCCGCGAGATACCCCAGCTTGCCAGGCTTTGACTGCCTGGTCATTGAAGCTCGAACGTTCTCGGATGGCAAGTCCTCTCGAAAAAAGACGGGGAGGACGTACCGTTGTGTTCGTGGAAGCGCCATGAGTGGAGGAAACGCAAAGAATTGCTGGAAAGGCTCGTTGAGAGCTTCGATTGCCAGGGTGTGCGTCACAAGCATGGCTGGATAGGGGAGTGTTTCCATCAACTGCCTGGCCTGTTCTAATGTGAGCCTGAGCTCGTCTCCTTCCAATTCGAGGCTTTCAGGGAGATAA
>CAVTLG010000010.1:0-338347 GCA_963735495.1 uncultured Chloroflexia bacterium | reverse complement strand
TTTCGACGCTTTGACGTGCTTCTCGGCGAACAGTTTATCAAGTCTGTGCCCATCAAAGGCTTGCGTGGCGAACTGATGCCTCTGGAAGAGTACATCGACCTCATGCGAGAGCGAGCTTGTTTAAGAGCGCCAGCGCTTGCGTCGACTTCGGCTCGCGCGTCTGCAAGATCAAGGTGGACAAAGCGCCTAAGGCGTCATGCGATCCCCTGCTCTTCTGGCTCCCCTGGCCCCGTTGGGAGGGACTCACTTGCCTCTTTTCCCGTCTGAATGCTTGCTTTCGTTGTTTCCTTGTTTGCTTTCCACCTGATCCCTTCCGCCTTCTTTCAACGTCCTGTGCTCCTCATTCCGTTTGGACGTTTGCTTTCCTCGCTTTTTTCTGCTCGTTCGTTTCTGATGTCAAGTACTCAGCCCCCTGCCAAAGGCGGGAAACAGTACAACCTTTGAAAACAGCGTCACCACTGCCGAAGAAGTTGCCGTCACATCAGATGGGACGCCCGTCGCATTTACCGAGTATCTCCTACGAGACCTCATTCCTCTGAAACCGGAGCAACAAGGTGAGTTGGTGCAGCTGCTTGCTTCCAGGACCATCAGAAAGGCACGTTTTACCGACCTTGCCAAAGCCTACCGCATCCGCAACGAGATGTCTGCTGCCGCATGTCAGTACCTCGGAGCGCTCGGAGAAGCGTTCCCACGCGCCTGGAGGAAGAGGTTGCCAGTGGTGCCTACGACGCCGATTGGAACGTCCCCGAGCATCCCAAACTGTACAAGCTGCTGGATGCGCTCCGTGATGAGTGGGAGCGCATCCATCGTCTTCACCTGATCCACGGCGATTTCTACACCGAAGTGCAACGATTGGGAGACGGTTGCGTCGACCTCATCTTGACTGATCCACCGTATAAATTGCGCGTGACAACACCTTTGTGTTGGAAGGGCGTGGGGCCATTTCCCAGGACTTCGGCGACTGGGACAAATACAGCGACCAGGAGTTTCCTCCAGTGTTTTCCTATCTGGGCACACGAATGGGCACGTCTCCTCCGCCCACAAGGTAGTGGCTATGTGTTCTCCTCGGATCGCTTTCTGTCCCACCTGAGAAGTGCTCTGGAGGGAGGCGGATTGCACGTGAAAGCGACGATTGTCTGGCATAAAACCAATCCTGGAACCCAAATGGTGAAAACGAATTTCAAAAGTAGCGTGGAATACGTGCTCTTCTTTGTCAAAGGAGACCCACATGCGCTATGAGCGCGCCACCATCCATGAAAAGGTGTAGAATGAGCGAGGATGCTTTCACGGTCGTAGATCGGTTCTCTCTCTGGTGCGTTTTGAGCCAGAAAAGGAGACTGATCAGGAGTGCAACCAGGCACCACCGTCTGTCGCAGTTCCCAAGGGTACTTGTGGAGCAAACACGTAGAGGAGAATCTTCTTCGCCTTGCACTCCCTGTGGACATCCAACACTACCTTTTTTGAGGGAAGATATGGAAGTACCCTACCTACGCTGCTGCGGCATCGATGTGCATAAGAAATTGCTGGTGGCCTGCTTGACTCTGGTGATCGACGGACAACGACAGAAGAAGATCCGCACGTTTGCTACGACGACGCAAGGTATCCTGCACTTGCTCGATTGGCTGCAATCGGCAGGCTGCACCCACGTTGCGATGGAAAGTACGGGGGTCTACTGGAAACCAATCTACAATCTGCTAGAGGGACATTTTCGAGCTCTTGGTGGTCAACGCACAGCATATCAAAGCGGTTCCGGGAAGGAAGACGGATGTACGCGACGCCGAGTGGATCGCGGATTTGTTGCAACATGGCTTGCTCAAAGGGAGCTTTATCCCGCCTGCCCCGCAACGCGAACTGCGGGAACTGACCCGCTACCGCGTCAGTTTGGTGCAAGAACGGGCGCGAACCGTCAATCGCCTACAAAAGACGTTAGAAGATACCAGCATCAAACTGGGGGATGTGGCGACCGATATCCTGGGCAAGTCGGCGCGGGCCATGCTTGAGGCGTTGTTGGCCGGACAAACCGATCCAGCGGTGCTGGCGGATCTGGCGCGTGGGAGGATGAAGGCGAAACGAGCACAATTGGAAGAAGCCCTGGGATGAATGGCATTGTGTGTGGCAAGTGGCTCACTAAGTACAATCACGGAAGCTTCGCGGCATTGTCCGCTCCTTGTGAGAACGGAAAATGCCGTAAACATAATTTGAATGTCCTTAAGTACATTCAAGTAACAAACGCAGGATAAAACCTGCTTAACAAGCTCGTACCATGCCGAAAAAGTTGCTTGATTGTACTTAAGGACTGACCCCAAAGGTAATGCGATAGTTACATGCGCCTTTACAGGTCAGAGTGCTGGTCGCGTCGTCATAAGGATAGGAATAGGCAAACGGCTCGGCTGTCTTGAAGATGCGAGCATAATCGACCGGCCACTGCGTCGGATTACATGTGGCAGGTACGGCATATGCCCCTCTACAACAGTACTGGTCGGTCTGGAAGACGTTGCAGGCAGAATTACAGGCAATCACCTTCCCACTGGCGTCTTTCACTTGTAGCACTGTAGGACAGGTGTCCAGCACATTTTTCGTGCAACCAGCCGCCGAACATCCATCCGCGTTGAGGGGATCTGGCGTGCTCCCTCCGTAATTGTTGACGTACATCGGCAGGTTGGCCCCGTCAACAAGACTGATATCATAGAAGTCGAGTCCCTGGTAGGCGCTGAGCGTAAATTCGGCCAGGGTCGCGGGCACAGCTCCCGAGCTCCCGCCGCATTGAAACTTCCCTCCGCAGTCGCCCGTTTCGCACTTTCCGGTACCGGCCGCATTAAATACGCAGCCCGTGCGTCCCCAAAAGCGACCACTCCAGCCGTCTGGTATGCTTATCTGCACACTGTCTCCTGCCGGGAGCGTCCAACCGCTAACCGCCAGCAGAGGACGACCGGTGGCGGCAACCCAGACTGTCTCCTGCATGTTATTCACAAAGAGGACTGTCCGCTGCCCGGACGTCCCGGATGCCGTTGGCGTGCTTCTGGGCGTCACCGCTACCGTTGGCGTGCTTCCGGGTGTCATCGTTCCCGTTGGCGTTTTCCCGGTTCCCACTTTTGTCGTTGTTACCGCAACTTCGTTGGAATCGGGTGATACTCCCACGCTGTTGTGCGCAGCGACGTTGTAGTAGTATGTCTTCCCGCTGTGCAGTCCGGTATCCGTGAAGGTAGTGGTGGTCCCGCTCGTGGTGGCAATCGGAGCGGGAAGCTCTCCGTCCGTGGCGGTCCCCCGGTAGATGGTGTACGAGGTGGGATTTCCGCTGCGGCTGCCCTTCCAGTTGAGCGTCACTGTGGTATTGCCCGCCGTGGCAACCAGGTTCGTTGGAGCACTGGGAACGGAGGCGGTGGCCGGGGTGACGATCATCTCATCAACACGGGAGAGGCCGTGATCCGAGACGGCGAACATGGTGACGGAATTGACTCCGGTGTGCAGTTGCACCTGGAGCGATGAGTATTGATAGGTGTTGAAGTTGCCGGTAATCGGGAAGCGCTCGGTACTGGTGATAACTGTGCCGTTGACCTTTAGCCCCATTTGCCGATTCTTTACCGAGGGGAAGAGTCCTCCCTGGAAAGCGTAGCGCCAGGAGATCGTGTAGAGGCCGCTCTTCGATACCACGACGTGGTTGAAGGTCATCGTGCCATCGGTCGAATAGGCCATGTCTACGACGCGATCTCTCGGCGAGAGCGCGTCCCCGGAACCAAGGACCTGGGGGAACCAACCTCTCAACGTCTGGAACCAGTCAAAACCTCCGAGCAGGGCATTCTGGCAGTAGAAAATGAGCGCATTGCCAGATGGCACTCCTGCCACGTTGCCGCCAGTGCCGATCGGCGGTGGCGTCATGGAGGCGTCTTCCGCTGTGCGCGCGGATTCACCGGCCGCGTTCACCGCGCTGACTTCGTAGTAGTAGATCAGCTTATTACTCAGGTTTTTGTCTTTGTAGCTGGTTGCGGTCGTCGTTACATAGGGGGTGTTCCTCTCGGCTCCCGATGTGGTACTCCGGTAGATACGGTAGCTGGTCGCTCCCGGACTGATGTCCCACGACATCGTGATCGACGAGTCGCTTCCGGCGGTCAACTCTTCGTCAGCTGGCGTGGCAGGCGCTCCTTTAGGGACTGCGGTTGTTCCACTAGCCGCACTGGTGGTCAGAACACGCGTGGTAAGGAGGGTGAAGCCGCCAACCATCAAACAGAGCATGATTGGAACTATCACTCTCAGAAGCGATTTTCGGCGCGCCACAGCATTGGGCAGATGTGTACCCATAACGTTCTCCTTTGCCCTCCCGCATACCAGAATAACGTATGCAAAGAGAGTCCGACTATTGGTTGAGCTGTTGCCAGCTCAACTGGGGAGATATTGTAGTCTACGTCAAGGTGAAGCAGCCCGTACAGGCAATACATGAAGTAGCCCTTACTACCGCTTTCTGCACACGTTCGATGCTTTGAGACCTCTCCACACGGAGCAAGGTCAGAGGAAATACAACGAAACAACCCTACTTATCCTGAAAAATCTCTTCCCTGTATATCTACCAGAAACGCACTCCGCAAGCTGGTCCTTCACACCGAAAGGGTCTCTTCGGCCTTGACAACAGGAAGTATAAGAGAAATAGTGGCCCTGTAGGGTCCATCAGAGGGTCAGTCTGTAAATCCCAACATTATTTAGCAATATATCAATAACCTGATGTTTATGAGGGAACTTCCACAGACTGACCCTGTTTCCCTCCTCGCCGTTGGCCTCCTGTAAGGTAATCTTACTACGAGTCAGAAATATTTCTTGCCCGCGGCAAGCTTTTTGGAAAACCAGCTCTGACTACTTCAGAATACCTTTTGACGCCGGAGTTTTTACTATGAGACTAGCATTGAGCAGAACAACGAGGGTGCTTCATTTGAACACCGTAAAGTCTGGTGGGGCAGTTTTATTAACCGCCGCGCTCTGTCTTGGCTTGGGGATGATTACTATCCCACAGGTATATGCGGCGACGGCTCACCTGGACGCAGGTGTTCGTGGCAGCAACATGCTGGTTGGCGTAAATGCGGCGACGATTGCCTTTCGCGAAGGGCTGGAGGCGGTTCTCATTCTGGCCTCGCTTATGGGAAGTCTCAAACGTGGGGAAGCACGCAAGTTGAGGTTGCCGCTTTGGCTCGGAGCGGGATTTTCCCTCGTGGCTATTGTGCTAACCTGGCTGCTGGCCACCGGGATATTGCATGCTCTGGCGGACTTTGGCGAGCGCCTGGAAGCGATCGTCTCACTTATTGCCGTCTGCGTCTTACTTCTCATCACCAACTGGTTTTTTCACAAACTCTACTGGACGGGTTGGATCGCCAACTTTCACAAAAAGAAAGGAGGGCTGGTGAACGCTGAAGTTGGCCAGTGGATTGGCCTGGTCGGTCTCGGCTTTGCCAGCATTTATCGCGAGGGGTTCGAGGTTGTCCTTCTTTCCCAGGCATTGGTCTTGCAAGCAGGAAGCGAGGTGGTGTTAGCTGGTATTGGACTGGGTTTCCTGGGCGTACTGATTGTAGGGGTCATTGTTTTTGGATTACAGGTAAAATTGCCTTATCAGAAAATGTTGGTCGTCACTGGGATATTAATTGGCTGGGTATTAGTCCTGTTAGTCGGAAACACCGTAGAGACGCTACAGGAGGTGGGGTGGCTGCCAATACACCCCATCGGCATGCTCCATTCGCCGATCTGGCTTACTCTGACCCTCGGAGTTTTCCCGACCTGGGAAGGGATTCTACTACAGCTGGCGGCAGCTACCTTTGTTATTGGCAGCTATTTTCTGGCACAACACCAGCAGCATCGAAAAAAACAGACACAACAGCAAGGGACCCAGGGAAGAGAAAGCGCGCGAGTGCTCTCTCCTGCCGGGACGGCCAAATCGGTTGTTGAAGTCATCGTGGTGGTCGAGAAAGGCCAGATTGTCGAGCGTGGCACCCACGAGCAACTGCTGACTCAAAACGGTCTGTATGCTCGCCTCTCCCGCGAACAATCCGCGAAAGCTTTGATCGGAGAGAAAGCCGGAGGGAACGTAAGGCCGGCTCTCCGAATTTTTATGAGCTTTGCCACGTGGGGAGATGAGAGAGGCACGAAGGTGGTGTCGCAGCTTCTCCACGATCTCCAGGCCATGGGCGTCGAAACAGTCACCGCTGATATAGCCGTTGCTCAGGAAGATTTCGTTACGTATCTCAACCAGGAGCTGCCTCGCTGCCAGTATTTCTTGCTTGTGCAAACTCCCCTGGCACAGAGGTCCTTGTGCGTTCAGGCCTCTCTCAATGTGGCCTTCAGTCTGGTGGCTCAGAAGCGTCTACGGGGCGTGTTGCGTCTGATCGCAGTTCCAGATGCGCCCGAGACGGTGCAGGTCTTTTGGGGAAAATCGCGTGCCTTCGATGCCAGCAGGGACTATGTACGTGCTCGCAACCAGCTCTTTCTGGAAATAGGCTTGCCTGAACCCCAGAAGTTGCTGACAGCGTCAAAGTATCAACTCCAGCCAACTGCTCTGGCGAACTCAGGGCTTTCTATGCCAGCTGGAGGATCTGCCAATACCCGTGTGCTGGAAGCTCAGGAGAAGCCGCGTGAGATCGAAGACAACATGGCAGGTAGACCATACCAGAAACTAACGTTATCAGATAGGAGATCTGCTAATACCCGTGTGCTGGAAGCTCAGAAAAAGCCGCGTGAGATCGAAGACAACATGGCAGGTAAACCATACCAGAGGCCAGCGTTTACGACCGCGCTTCTGACCAGCAACGAGCAGCCGTTTTTCACCTCTCGGCAAGAGGCGATGCGATACCTTGCGGAATCGCTCCCCCTGCAAGATGCACTGATTCTTGGCATGATTCCCCCTCAAAACAGATCAGGCTATCCCGAGGCCAACACGGCCCCCAAACCGCTGTCATTGGTCTGGCTTGATATGTCCAAGCGCCCAGCGCTTCGTGATCTCAGTCGTGTGCATGCGACCGAAGGAGATGGGGAAGCCGTCTTGACCTGGGTCTATATCGACGAGGAGAAAGAGGACAGCTATTTTGTCCTGAATGTGCAGATGCAGAAGCCGGTTCGTGAAGTCTTCCGCTTTCCTATCCGCATGAAGGAATGGGCACTACTGGTAGAGGCCATTTCGACCACTGGCTCCTTGTCGATCTTAGCTGGCCCACCAGTCACCTGGCGACGATTGATCCGGACAATGGATCCTACCGCTACGGCACTCCTTCAGATGATTTATGACCAAGCACGAGGAGATGTCACACTGGAAATGAACCAGAAGACGGTGACCGAACTCCGGCAACATTATGAGGCGTGGGTGCGACGTTTCGGGAACAGGAGACAAAAGTAGCGAAACCGTCATCAAGTGCAAAGTAGTTTCCTGAGTGTCTTACACATGTCTCATCAGGATAGAGACAAAGCCAGTTCTCATCTGCCTTTACCTCCTCTTTGCTTCATAGGACTCGTACGGGTTCTGTCAGAATTGAGACCACGGAGAGTCAGAGATGTTTTCAGTGTCCCTCAAATATGGCCCACTGGGCTACGAGGCTGCTTCCATGCGTACTTGCAACGCTCCGAATCGTTCACGAAATATCCGTCGTTGTTGAGCCAGTGAGACGGTTTCACCCATGGTACTACGAGGGCGAAAATACTGACGTAATTCGTCAAATGCGCGATAGAAGCGGGTTGCTGACACGAAGTTCCCAAAACCATATGGGTCAAACGCCATATCCGCATGATGATTTTGGCGCGCTGTTGTTTTCGCAAGGAACCGCTGAGCTGAGAGTAGGTATGCAGGACAGCCCGCGCACGATGAAAATCCTGCACTTCCAGAGGAGAATATCCTCTCTATCCTCTTCTCAGGGCCTTTCAACGAATAACCTCCTCGTGAAAAATCTCGGTCCCGGGTCTATCATAGGGGAAAATCTATGCCTGAGCGGCCACACGAGAACAGGCAGAAACTGAAGAGCCCACACACGTCAGGCCAACGCCTTGCGTCTGCTCCCACTTTCAGTACGCCGCGAGAACAATTTCGGGGTCTAGCTTCCTTTTGGTGAGGGAAAGGTCCTTCGAACGAGACCAGACCTGTCACGACAGAGAAAGGAGTGAAAGTGCGAACGAAAGGTATCTCGCATCAGGTCCGACCCAGGTCGATACTCATCCAGCATTACCAAACGTGAGCCAGACTCACTGAATCTTGGGATTTACACAAACGAACACGTTGCGCTACTGAAACAGGGCGTTGCACATCGTGTAGCCCAAAGAGAATAATAAGCTGAGGGCACGATACTTTCTCCACTCCCGGGACGTTCTACAAAACGAGTTGGGAAATGTGGGAAGCGGTATTTATTCTGGGTTATCCTTACATTTGGGGATTGCAGGCTTATGATTCCAAATAGTCCTTTTTTTCTACGACGGCAAACCTGATCTGAAGAGGTGTTCTCCAGGGCGACAAATGCAGTTGTGGATCACAGCAGAAGTAGAAATGGTTTTCATCAGTGGAGGAAGTCCATACAAAATCAGGTGGTGGCTCGTCACCACCTGATTTTGTATGGACTCGTGGTAATGACTCCATTTTACTCAATTCACGAGGGGAGGTTTCGTTACTTTTTCATGTGCGCTGCAATAGTACGCGATTGCATCACGCATAAATTCAGCAAGATGAGGAGCAACCGTGTTGTAATTCTCTGCAAAACGTGTATCTTCGCTATACATGTTGCCGAGGTTACGGTACATCTCATAGGAGCAATCATAGAACTGGTTGATATGCTGAAAATGCCGTTCAATTTGTGCTTGAACTTCTGCATGAGCAACGCCTTTCTCCATCAGTTTCGCGAGCGAAAGAGTGATGGCTCGCCACTCTTCTTTGATCCGTTCAGCATCTTCCTTCGTCCATCGCCTAGTTCGGTCGATTGATTGCTTATACGCATCAGTGCTTCCCCATTTTGCTTTTACCTCTTCCTTATACTGCTCAATCTGGCTCTCAGTAACGGTGTCTGGACGACTGCCTTGAAAGAGCGGACCATCCAAGGGACGTCGTCCTTTCGGGCTTGTACGCACAGGGGGACGATAGAGCTTGCGATTGCGTTTGAGTCGGATAAGCACCTGACAACCCAATTCTCTGCAGGCCCGCAAGAAATCGGCTGTGGCATACCAGCGATCTGCCACGATGATGATCGGGTGGTTGATCAAAGGCACCAGAGCCTGCAATTGGGCAATGGCCACTCCGATGGCCGTTTGTGCCGTCTCAATGCGTTGTTGATCCAAGATGCCCACCCAACTACTTGTGACTTCTGGCAAGAGCATCACCGTCGAACATTGCCATCCCACGCTGATCGGTTTGGTGGCCCGTGGCAAATTCGAAACGTGAATGATGCCTCGATCCTCGCTCGTCTCGGCCTCGGGACGTGGGATGCTACTGGCATCCACGCTGATCCAGACCGTTTGGCCCACGGCAATATCGTGCAGCAGAGCCTTCACCCAGATCTGCCGCAACAGGACTTCATCGATTTTTCCATTCGAAAGGGCGAGATCTCGACTAGGCCATTCTCGCTCAAAAAAAGGCGACCACCCCTCCTTGTGGTGCGCCACTCATGGTGTGATGGAATTTCCATTCTTCTAGATATCCACTTTGGAGCAGATGACGGATAAGACGAAGAAATCGGTTATCATGGAGTTTCTCTCCTACACTAAGTTGAGATTGGGATTGAAGCAGTTTAGCTTTGGTCATAGAGCGCGGGTCTTGCGGTCCTTGTCCACCGTACCGCCTGTAGGTGCTCGCCGCGTTTCCAACATGCTGCTTTCCTCTTTGTGTTTCCACGCCAAGTAGGTTGGATGACCCTAAAACCTCCTCCGAGTTCTATATTTCAAGCATAGTATGCGCTGTTCACTAAAAGTCTGCTTCAAATGAGTCAGTAGGACCAGAACTGGCCTTGCGAGAAAACTATCTGCAGCACCAATAGAACAAAAATAGAGCCAGCATAGAACGAAGATAGAGCCATGCATGCTAGAGTTAACGCAGACAACATGAGCAGCAGGAGAAAAACATGAGCAGCCCATTGGTGATTGCATCCGTGACCGCCATTTTGAAGCATCTACTGGAGAACGAGCTGATTCAACAGTCCGTGAATACCTACATCGGCGATGTTCATGTAAGTGTGCTGCCTCCTGACCGCGTCCCGACTGGCTCTGACGAACAGGCTCAACTGAACCTCTATTTGTATCGTATGACGCCGAACTCGAGCTGGCGACGAGCGGCTGGAGATACCGGACAAACCAAACCAACGACGCGTTCCGGCTTAGCATTTGATCTGCATTACCTTCTCACAGCCTATGGCGGACAAGCATACCAGGCAGAGATTTTGCTCGGTCACGCTATCCAGATCTTGTATGAAACACCGCTCTTGACGACAGAAACGATGCGCTCAGCCCTGACATCACTGGCGTCAAGTCATGGCGGAAGCATCCCACATCCGCTACTGGACGCGCTCGCCAGTTCTTCTCTGCTCGATCAGCAAGAAGCGCTCAACATTCGAGCGGAGTTTCTGGGGACCGAAGAGATGTCCCGACTGTGGTCAGCACTCCAGGCACGCTACCGGCCATCCGCGACTTATCAGGTATCAGCCGTCGTAATTGAGGATCGTCGCTCCGCAAAATCCACCGATAAGGCAAAGGTGATGATCTCGTGAGCACTATGACAACGCACAATTGGAACGAGACGAACCAGCGTTACCTTGCCGAAGCGCTATCCAGCGTGAAACACGCACTCGAATGCTATATAACAAACATCCAGGGGACCGCCGAACCTGAACAGGTGCAGCAAGCAGACCAGGAAGATATAGTAGACGCTATGCCAGAGGCAGCTTTAACACAACTCTGTATAGCATTTGGTCTGTCACCGTTTGAACGCGCGCTCTTACTCTTATGTGCAGGCATGGAGTTCGATAGTAGCTTTGCAGCGCTTTGCGCAACAGCTCAGCAGCAGACACCCAATGAGCGCAATGACACACTGGGCGCACCCTATCCAACCTTCAGCCTGGCACTGGCTGCACTGCCCGCCGCACACTGGGATGCGCTCACGCCTGTAGCACCACTGCGACACTGGCGCTTGCTGGAGATTGATGCAGGTCACACGCTCACGCAGAGCCGATTGCGTATTGATGAACGTATACTGCACTACCTGGCCGGCGTGTCTTATCTGGATGAACGCTTAGCCAGCAGCATCACGTTCCTCTCTCTTGGTGAAGAGCTAGTACCCTCCCATCGCATGGTAGCTGAACGTCTCATAGCAGCATGGCAGCAGACCACAGATCATGCAAACCAGCTACCCGGCTGGAGTGAGGCACATATGCTACCTATCGTACAATTATGTGGCGAGGATAACGCCAGCAAACAGGCCATAGCAGCGTCCGCCTGCTCAGCTATGCAGCTAAACCTGGGCATGCTCGCTGCCGAAGCACTGCCTACAACACCAGGCGAGATCACTGCCCTACTACGTTTATGGGAGCGCGAGGCCATTCTGAGCCATTGCGCATTGCTCCTGGATTGCGCTGAACTGGACACAAATGATACAGCCAGAACCAGTGCCGTCAACTACCTGCTGAAGCATCTACACAGTCCACTGATTATAAGCAGGCGAGAACAGCAGTATACACCTGGACAACGCCCCATCCTCACCTTTGACGTCAATAAGCCAGGCAGCGCTGAACAGCGTAGCACCTGGCATAACCTGCTGGGAAGCATGCAGTTGCATGGCAATATCGACGCCCTGACCGCACAATTCAGTCTCAATATAGCTGATATGCGTAGCGTTTGCACTGAGGTGCTCAATGCAAGTACTGTGCTGCATGCAGAACATGCTGGCCTGGATACGGCACAGGCCGATCTTGATACATTGTTGTGGCATGCCAGTCGCGTCAGACTGCGACCACGCCTGGAAAATCTGGCCCAGCGCGTTGAACTGAGCGCACGCTGGGATGATCTGGTACTACCCGAAGCACAACAGCAACAACTCCATGAGATCGCGGCCAATGTACGACAGCGGACGACGGTCTATGAGACCTGGGGTTTCAGCAGCAAAGGTGTGCGTGGATTGGGCATCAGCGCGCTCTTCGCTGGCAGCAGCGGTACTGGTAAGACATTGGCAGCGGAGGTTCTGGCGCACAAATTGCAACTTGATCTCTATCGCATTGATCTCTCATCGGTCGTCAGCAAGTACATCGGCGAGACCGAAAAGCACCTGCGCCAGATATTCGATGCGGCGGAAGCCGGTGGGGCCATACTACTCTTTGACGAGGCGGACGCGCTTTTTGGCAAGCGCAGCGAGGTCAAGGACAGTCATGATCGCTATGCCAATATCGAGGTCAGCTATCTTTTACAGCGCATAGAAGCCTATCGTGGTCTCTCCATCTTGACCACGAATTTGAAGAGCGCCCTGGATAACGCCTTTCTGAGGCGCATCCGCTTCATCGTACAATTTCCTTTCCCGAATGGAGAGCAGCGCGCAGAGATCTGGCGACGTACGTTCCCGCAACAAATGCCCACCGAGAATCTGGATGTAAACAAACTCGCGCGCCTGAGTGTCACAGGAGGCAACATTCGCAACATTGTGTTGAGCGCCGCGTTTCTGGCCGCAGACTCACACGAACCGGTGCGCATGAAGCATTTGCTACGTGCAGCCGGAACAGAATACGCGAAACTGGAGAAGTCGCTGACAGAGGCAGAGGTTGGAGGCTGGACATAATGTTACGAGACATACACACGACATTGCGGCGCCTGCTCTATGAGCGCGGACACATCAGTGAGTACGAAGTAGACATTAGCTTCGAAGCGCCGACACGTGAGCGCGTAGATAGATTGACACAGCCAACGCTTAGCCTGTTTCTCTTCGCACTACAGGAGAATACCGAGCTGCGTCAGAATGGCTTCCAGACCACCATGCACGAGGGTCGCGTTGAGCGGCGCATAGCACCTCGACGCTTCGACCTGCGCTACATGATTAGCGCACTAACCGACAATATTGAAGATGAGCACCAGTTGCTCTGGCGCGCACTACACACGCTCATACAGTATCAGCAGTTGCCGTCAGAACTGCAATCAGCGGAACTGCGCGCCCTGGAGACACCGCTCGTAGCGCAGATAGGTCAGATCGACGAGGGTCAGCGCTTATCTGAACTGTGGAATGCACTTGGCGTGCCACCACATCCCGCGCTCTCCTACGTCGTCACCATTCCGGTCGATATGAACCTGCTCATCGAGGCACCGCTCGTGTTAACGCGCACAACGCGTTACACGCGCAAGGACACCAACAGAACGGCCACGGAATTGGGCAGACTGATCGGCGGAGTGGTGCGCAACGAGGATGGCGTAGGGCTGTCTGGCATCCATGTGTCAATGGAGGGAAGAGACGCTATCCAGTGCATAACCGACCACGAGGGTCGCTTCACATTACAAGGCATACCATCCGGTAGCGTCAAACTGCGCGTAGCACAGCAGCATGAGGCACCCAAAATCGTCGAAGTCACCGTGCCACCTCCCACAGGAGATCGGCAAAACGGAGCATTACCGGCATATGACATCATTCTAGCAGCTACAAGGCCCGCGAACTATTGAAAACAGACACATGTCATGTAAAAAGACCGCTTGCTCGGAGTTCCGCTAACTAGCGGAATAAAAGTGCAAAAGATGAAGGAGGATTTATTTCATGCCTGAGTATCTATCACCCGGGGTGTATATTCAAGAGGTGGATAGTGGCCCACGACCAATTGAAGGCGTGGGTACTGCCATGGCGGCCTTTGTTGGCTTCGCCGCCGCCGGGCCTGCAAATCGCCCGGTACTGGTCACTAACTGGTCACAGTATGTAGAAACCTTCGGGAGCCTGGAGGATGGTGGACGACGCAATCCCCATATTCCTGGCGCTTACCTATCGCACGCCGTCTATGGCTATTTCCTCAACGGCGGGGGCCGCTGCTATGTCACTCGCGTTGTGGCAGGCAGCACATCTGAAGAGAAGCCAACGCCACTCCAACTTCCCAGTCGCTCATCCAAAGCGGTACCCTCGCTGATCATCCACCCCAAGGAGAGCATCCACCAGGATATTCAGGTGGAAATCCTCCCACCAACCAAAGCCCTACCCGCTGAGGCCAAAGATGAGGGGGAGAAAAGTGAGAAAAAAGACGGCGAAGCATCCATCCAGGAACTATTCTCCATACGTGTCCACCAGGGCGATGTAGAGGAACTCTACGAAAACCTCGGTCTGGGCAAACAAGGGAAAAACGCCGTTGAAACAGTTAATCGTACCAGCCAATTGATCCGTCTGGTAGAAGCCAAATCTTCCGGTACGCTGAGCGAGCGTGCACCCGAGCTAGGTAGCTATATCGTCAAAGCGCCGCCCATGACGAAACTGCCACAGGTACAGTCCAACCACTTCACAGGAGACGTCTCTGATCGCAGCGGCTTAGAGGGTCTGGAAGTAGCCGAAGACGTCACAATGGTTAGCTGCCCCGACCTTATGTCCGCCTATCAAGCCGGCACGCTCGACCGCGACGGCGTGAAGGCCGTTCAGTTAGCCATGATCGCGCACTGCGAACGTCTGGGGGATCGTGTCGCTATTCTGGACCCGCTGCCAGATCTCTCGCCGCAGGAAGTCAAACGCTGGCGCGAGCAGGATACCAACTACGACTCCAAGTTTGCGGCGTTGTACTATCCCTGGGTCAAAGTTTCGGCCAATGGGCGTCCAGTAGCCATACCACCCTCTGGACATATCGCGGGCATCTATGCACGCAACGACACTCAGCGCGGCGTCCACAAGGCACCAGCCAACGAAGTCATCCAGGGAGCCTTAGAGGCGGCGGTACAGATCACCAAAGGCGAACAGGACACGCTCAATCCCATCGGAGTCAACTGCATTCGCTCCTTCACCGGTCGCGGCTTACGCGTGTGGGGCGCGCGTACGTTGAGCAGCGATCCAGCCTGGCGCTATGTCAGCGTGCGACGACTCTTCAACTACGTCGAAAAATCCATTGAGCGGGGCACGCAGTGGGTCGTCTTTGAACCCAATGATTCGGATCTGTGGGCACGTGTCAGACGCGACGTAGGAGCATTCCTGACCGGTGTCTGGCGCGATGGCATGCTCTTCGGCAACACGCCAGAGGAAGCCTTCTTCGTCAAGTGCGACGAGGAACTCAATCCGCCCGATGTGCGTGATCGCGGCCAATTGTTCATTGATATCGGCCTGGCACCGGTCAAACCAGCCGAATTCGTCGTCTTCCGTCTGAGCCAATGGTCAGGCGGCGGAGCCTAAGTGAAGGAGCAAGATTATGCCAACAAAAGACGCATTAATCTCCGCATGGTTTAGCGTCGAGTTTCAGGGGGAAGTGGTGGGAGCATTTCTCGAATGCTCGGGTCTGGGGAGTTCCAATGAAGTCGTAGAGTACAAAGCCACTGGCCCCAAAGGGGAAGCCATCATGAAGAAGGTGCCTGGCCGTTTGACGTGGAACAATATCACGCTGAAACGCGGAGTCACCGACTCGATGGACCTGTGGAAGTGGCGCAAGCTGGTGGAGCAGGGCAAGGTTGATGCAGCGCGTAAGAACGGCACGATCACCTTGCATGACTCGACGACGAAGCCTATCGCGAAATGGAACTTCATCAACGCATGGCCTACCAAGATCAGTGGACCAAGCGTCAATTCGGGATCGAATGAAGTAGCCATTGAAGAACTGGAAATCACGCACGAGGGCTACGAGCGCGTCCAGTAAAGCATGTAACCCGCACTGCGTAAGGTCGCATCAAGAGACAATGCCGTCAAAATGAGAAGACCTTTAGCTCATGAATGCTGAACCGGAGGTCGGCGGGGGCAAGCCCCGCCGCTACGCGGACGAGTGGTCTATCCGTCCCGACTCCGCGTAGCGACAATCCCTTGCGGTTGTCGTCGGCGAGCATTTCATGTATGTAAGCGGTAATGGCTGCTATGCCGTTCATATAACCCGATACATAGGGACAGAACAAGCGATACAGGGGAGATTAAGGCATGCTACAAACGGAGTTTGAATTCACGCTCCCACGTGGCTACATCGACGCCTATGGCAATCTACACCGACGTGGGACCATGCGACTCGCCACGGCATTAGATGAAATCGAGCCGTTACAAGATGCACGTGTACGCGCCAATGAGGCCTATCTGAGCATCCTGATGCTGAGCCGCGTCATCACCCGTCTTGGGGACATGCGTCAGGTGAGTCCGACCATCATCGAAGGTCTCTTTTCAGCCGACATGACGTATCTCCAGGACCTGTACATACAGGTAAACGACGAGGGAACAAACCTTGTCGAAACACAATGTCCGGCCTGTGGTACACACTTTGCCCTGGACCTGGCGGGAGGTACACATGATGCCTGAGCAAAAGCGCATGCGAGGCAATGCAAGCACACGACAAGCTGCGGAGAGCATCGATATCGAGAAGCTCACGGAGAAGGTCTATCAGTTGATGCGCGCAGACATGCGCCTGGCGCACGCGCGTGGCAGCAAACACAACACGAGGAAATGAGTTATGGCAGCGGACGCATATCCAGGATGTCGCTTCTACGTCATGTTTGACGATAAAGCACAGGGAGTTTTCACAGAAGTCGGCGGCTTGCAGGTGGAGATGGAGGTGCTGGATTACCAGGAAGGTGGCAACAACGGTTTTGTGCATCGCCTACCCGGCTTCACAAAAGTCAACAACCTCACGCTGAAACGTGGCATGAGTACCTCGAACGACTTCTATAAATGGTGCTCGGATATCGCGGGAGGCAAGTTCACACGCCGCCACGTATCGGTCGTGATGTACGACGTGGAAGGCGATGAGCTGATGCGCTGGAACTTCATCAACGCCTACCCGGTCAAATGGATTGGTCCACAATTTCAGGTCTCCGATAATGGAGCCGCCATCGAGACCTTAGAACTGGCCCACGAAGGTATGACGCTAGGATAACACAATGGGAAGACACGCATTATTATACCGGAGCCAACACCAGGCCCGGCACATACAGAGGATGGTCAAGCGCCAGCCACTCGTAGCGCGCGTAACAGGGCAAAACCGCTTGCTACAGGCAGTCAACCCATCTGCTGAGATGGCCCCGTGGACACATAGTCACCTTGAAGCCAACCACACGGCGCAACGCTTTAACCTGGTGCCAGCGAGGAGAGCTGTCCTGCCAACTTCATACATATTACAGACAGTGAGTGATGATCATGGATTGTCAGAGTCAGAGATTTTAGCAGAGCAACAAGTTAGCACGGCTGAGACAACACCCAACCAACAGACTGTACACACCACGAGAGATGAGCCTCAGAGCCTGGATGAGGCAAGTATAGTTACTGTATCACAACAGGCCACACATATTGTACAGGCGACAGAAAAGGTCCGGCCTGCAGCAACACATAAGGAGCCAACCAGTATCCCCCATCAGCCCGTCAAACAGCCTCAAAAAAGCAGCGACGACAAGGACCAGGGGACCTCCATCCTTACAGAGAAACCGTCAGAAGCCGGGGTAGGGGCGTCACCTCGCGTGCGCCCCGAGGACAGTCACCAGGACACGCCCCATGTTCCCCTCATAGACGGAGAGAGTGAGCAGTACGAGGTCGCAGTCACAGAAACAAAAGACGCACATGTACCCGAGCCCGCACGTCTCGCGCCTCCCTTAGAGCAGGGCGAGGCAGTCCGTTCCCTGGATCAACACGACAATCCTCCACAACTTTTGCCCGACTCCGCTGTCCATGAACAGACGGTACAAGTGCCTGAGATGCTGGTGCCCGTTGAAGAGATGCATCCACAAGAGTTAGAGCATCCACAGGATCTGGCACAACCGGCAAAGAACATAGCTATGCGGCACAATCGGTCACGTATCGAAGAACAACCAGAACAATCCACGATCTCCCCGCAGCCTATCAGGGATGTACAGCGCAGTAGCCAGGAGAAGAGTACGACAACCCCCAAAGCTGCCGCCGACAGGACACCAGCAGAGGGCGATGATCTTTTTATCCCCAACGGCACCGACCGTTCCCTCCAGACGTGGCTGGCACGCTTGCAAGGTGAGCAAAGTCCTGACACCACACGAGATAACACACACGAGCCTGCAAATAGAGCTCTGGCTGCAACGCACAACATACCAACACAGACGCAACAACACACAAACACCGAGGGCCTGATCACTGCCGCCAGCATTGCACAAAAAGTCGCCAGCATGAACGCGCGGAGAATCAACCGTGCTGAACTGCGTAGCAACAAAAAAATTGAGGAGCTAACCAGAGCTATCTCACCTGAACAAAGACGCGAAAAACAAGCTCAGCACATTCTTAGCCCAGAAAGCACTGCCGACTCAGAGGCAACGCCACAAGGCTCTCTATCCTTTCGGGGGGAAACGTTGGGAAATGGGGTAGGGGCGTCACCTCGCGTGCGCCCAGGGGCGGTCGCCAGGACACGCCCCTACCCCACTTCCCCCGAATGGACGGAGAACCCACCGCAATCTTTACCCACGCCATTGGCAGAACGCACAAGGCGCATTTTGCAACCACTGGTAGGCATCGATCCTGCCAGCGTGCGCGTTCACCGCGATGTGCCCGCGCAACATCTGGCAGACGCTTATCACGCGGACGCTATTACGCTTGGCAACGATATAGCGCTCGCCACCGGTCATACGGACGATACACCAGAGACGCTCGGACTACTGGCGCACGAACTTACACACGTCGCGCAGCAACGCACAGCCCGCTTCGTGCCACCACTCGCCCGTACGCCCAGCACAACGTCTCCCAGCAAAAACCCGTCCTCAGTAGCGAACGAAAGAGCCGGGGAAACGCTCTATGTACCCGCCGTCAGCACAGCACAGCAGCAGTCCATACCATCTGACGAGGAAGCGCTAGCATTGCGTGTCGAAGGTCGGACCGCACAACTGGCCGAGCAAGCCACACCCACAGCAGCAGATCCCACCGTCAATCATAGCCAATTGGCCAATGGCAGCGCACATACCAGGCCACAACCAGTAGCTACGCGCGAAACCTGGGGCAGTTTACCAGCACCCTGGGAACCATTGCCTGCCTGGCTCACAACAGCACCGGCACAGACGCAGACTAATGCGCCAACCAGCGTGATAGCACCACAGCCGCCGCAGGCCACGCCTGTGAGCAGAGAAGTAGCGCATAGCGCTCCAGGACCTGCAAATATCGGCCCAGGGCCCGATGAGTCAGGAGTAAAACGGGCGGGCGTAGAGCGTAGTTTGCAGCAAGAGAAGAGTAGTCTCAACACGGCACTTGCACAGCATCCTGAACCTGCTATGACGCAAACTCCAGAAGCGGACCTGGATATGCTAGCACGACAGGTCTATGACCGCTTAAAGCGGCGACTAGGCGTCGAGAGCCGTCGCGGCAGTTAACAGTTCTGGAAGGAGAGAGGAATGGAAGGAACGAGCCTGGCAACTGCCACCATCGTTGATCATAACCACGGCACGACCGTCAAGTGTATGTTCAATCCGGCGGAATACACCTTCAATAAGCAGAATAGCTGGACTCCGGGCCAGAGCAAAGGCGCGAATATGGCCCTCTACGAGTTCGGTAGCGGTCAACCAACCGTGCTCCAGATGCAGCTCTTCTTTGACACCTACGCCAATGTCAAAAGCGGCTCGGCCAATGGTGGCACGCCAAAAGATGTGCGCAAGGCCTATACCTCGGCGATCTGGAACATGATGAAGGTCGATCCTGGACTGTCCAGCCTGAACGATACCGCCGGGCACGCGTCCAACAAGAACAAAAAGGGACGCCCGCCCGTGGTCAGCTTCCAATGGGGTTCGACCTGGACATTTAAAGCTGTGATTACCAGTCTGAGCGAACGCTTCACGCTCTTTCTGCCCGACGGGACACCGGTACGCTCGACGCTCAATGTGACCTTCCAGCAGGTCGTGGACGAGAATTGGTATCCAGCAACCAACCCTACCTCGGGCGGCGTAGGAGGCGAGCGCGTGCGTACGGTGAACGAGGGCGATACATTGGCCTGGATCGCTTATAAGGAATACGGTGACACCAGCCTCTGGCGACTGATCGCCGATGCGAATAAACTCACCCAGGTGAGACAACTCACGCCGGGCATGACACTGGAGATCCCAAATGTCGAGTAATATCTACTTACAAAGCCTGGTTAACGTGAAAATCGCCGGCGCAGATGCACCGCTAGAGTTCATGCGCGACCTGCTAGAAACGACGGTGGAGAGCAGCCTGCACCTGCCCGCCGTCGCCACCCTGGTGCTCTATGATGACCGGCTGTACTGGATCGACGAAGCCAGCCTGCTACCGGGTAAGAGCTTACAGGTCTGGATAGAGGCAGATGGCCAGAAGAAACTGCTCTTCGACGGCGAAATCGTCGAACTGGAGCCAAGTTTTGAAGCCACTATCCAACGCTTTACCGTGCGCGCCTTCGACCGTCTGCATCGACTCGCACGTGGTCGGCATGCGCGCTCGTTCCTAAATGTCAGCGACCAGGATCTCTTACAAACCATCGCCTCTGAAGTAGGACTCCAGGCGAAAGTAGTGTCACAAGGCTTCGGCTCTGGTCTCAGCCAGGTCTACCCCTATGTCTTTCAGAATAACGAAACCGATCTAGAGTTTCTACGCAGACGCGCCAGCAAACTTGGCTACCTCTTATACGTGCAGGGTAGCACACTCTATTTCGCCCAGCCACCAGCTCAGGGTCAGGCTCAGGGCGCAACCGTTGCGCTGGAATGGGGCAAGAGCATGTACGAGTTCCATCCCTGCCTGACCACTGTCGGGCAAACGAACGATATCATGGTACGCGGCTGGGACCCCGAGCAGAAACAGGCCATTATTGGCAAACAAAGCTCGCCACAAACTGCACCGCAACTGAAAAAAAATGGTGGCACGTTCTCACAAAGCGCCTTCAATGTGGATGCCCAGATGCTGCATGCTAACCAGCCCGTCCGCGTACAAACGACGGCCAATCAGATGGCTCAGGCGCTAGGTAATCAGCAAGCGGGACAATTCGTCGAGGCTGATGGTGCCTGTAACGGAGACGCCGAACTCATAGCGGGTGTCTCGGTCAACATTAGTGCGGTTGGCGACCGCTTTAGCGGCACCTATTTCGTCACCAGCGCCACCCATAGCTACAACAACCATGGCTATATGACACAGTTTCATATCGCGGATTATCATCCCGGCACGCTGCTGCATTTGCTGCAACGTGACGAAGATCTGGCTCCTCCCATGAGCCTGGTTATCGGACTGGTGACGGATAACAATGATCCAACGGGCGGCGGACGCGTGAAGGTCAAGTATCCCTGGCTGACCGACGAGCATGCCAGCGACTGGGCACGCGTCGTGACGCCGGGAGGTGGCAGTCAGCGCGGGCTGCAATTTCTGCCAGAGGTCAATGATGAGGTGCTCGTCGGCTTCGAGATGGGCGACATCCATTATCCCTATGTGCTGGGAGGTCTGTGGAATGGTCAGGACGCGCCACCCAAGAAAGCGGTCATTGCACCCGATGGTACGGTACAGCAACGCATCATCTGTTCGCGTACCGGCCACATCATCACCCTGGATGACAGCGACGACAGCAGCGGCATCACCATCCAGGACAAAAACGGTAACAAGGTCGCATTTGACAGCCAGCAGAACAAATTGACCATCTCGGTACAGGGCGATATCAACCTGCAAGCCGACGGCAATCTGTCCCTGAAAGCCAATGGCAACATGTCGCTGCAAGCTACAGCCAACCTGGACCTGGAGGCTAAAGGGGAATTACAGGTAAAAGGCACGACCGTGGGAGTCAATGGACAGGCCGAAGTCACCGTCAAAGGTGGCATCATCAATCTCAACTAGTCAACGCTACGAAAGGAGTATATGCCATGGGTGAACCGGCAGCCAAATTGGGCGACCATATTGTCGCCGTCGATACCCACATCATCATGGTGCCGTCGCCGGGTGGGCCCATCCCCACACCGCTATCGCATCCTTTCGATGGCCTGATTAATGGCAATGTGAGCGACAACGTGATGATTAGCGGACAACCGGCGGCCACACTGGGTAGCACTGCCATGAATGTACCACCGCACATTCCCGAAGGTGGCGGACCTTTTCAGATTCCACCAACGAACCAGGGACGCATCATCATCGGCAGCCCCACGGTTTTGATCAATAATAAGCCAGCAGCACGCAATGGAGATACAGCGGAGACCTGTAATGATCCCACAGATTTACCGGTGGGTAAGGTCATAGCAATTAGTACCGTTATGATTGGATAACAGGCGTCCCAGGGTAGAAAGGAACAGTATATGCGAGATTTTTTAGGCTCTGGCTGGGCGTTTCCCGTGGGTGTGGATGCCCATGGACGCATCGCACTGGCCCATCAGGAGCGCGATATTGAAGAGGCAATACGCATCATCTTACTGACACCGAAGGGACAACGTGTGATGCGACCAGAGTTTGGCTGTCAGATTCACGAGCTGCTCTTTGCGCCCAATGACACAACGACAGCCGGCCTGGCCTGCTACTACGTTGAGGACGCGCTGGGTATGTGGGAGCCGCGCATCAATGTGCTGGAGGTCACGGCTCAGCCAGATACAGAGCGCTTGCTGATAGAAATACGCTACGAGATCAAGGCCACACACGATAGCCGTTCGCTCGTCTTTCCTTTCTATCGTATTCCCGGCGAACCAGAGAGCGAGCCGCGCTCAATCGCCAGCACAGCGCAAAGGGCTTTAAGCTGATGCCCACAGCATACAAAAAGGAGAGATAGCCATGCCTTTACCAACGCCGACGCTCGATGATCGCCATTTTCAGGATATCGTGGACCAGGCCAAACTGCTCATTCCACGCTATTGTCGTGAATGGACCGATCACAATGTGAGCGATCCAGGTGTGACGCTGATAGAACTCTTTGCCTGGATGACGGATATGCTGCTGTACCGCGTCAACCAGGTACCCGATAAGAATTACATCAAGTTTCTGGAGCTGATCGGCATGCACCTGGAAGAGCCGCGCGCAGCCACTGCACCTGTGACTTTTTATCTCTCAGCAGCACAACCGGTCGATATCACTATTCCAGCCGAAACAGAGGTCGCCACCGTACGCACTGAGACAGAGCCAGCCATTATCTTTACCACTGAGCACAACTTGACCATCCGCCCGCCTGTGGTCCTTGAGGCGTACACGCGCAACGTCAGCCGTGATAGCAAGGAACCCTGGGTCAGACATAATTTGCGACAGACCGAGAATGTGCAGCGGCGCATGGCGATCTTCCCGCAGAAGCCGGGACCGGGCGATGCATTTTTCCTGGCACTCGGTAAGGATCACAGTCAGCATATCCTGGCGCTCGTCCTCTCCTGTGACCTGGCGGGTGGCGCGGGTGTCGATCCAAACAATCCTCCAATCCAATGGCAGGTCTGGCAGGGTGGCGCGGCCCGCTGGGTACCTTGCGAGATGGAACATGACGGCACACGCGGCTTTAATCAGTCGGGCGAGGTTATTCTGTATGTGCCGGACATGGTACAGGCAGACTTCCAGGGTATCAAGGCGTATTGGTTGCGCTGCTTGCTCACCGACTCCCAGGCTGGTCATGGATCGTACAAGGTCTCGCCAGTCGTCCACCAGTTACGTATCGAGGCTCGCGGCGGCACCGTCAGCGCGCGTCATGCCACGAGCGTGCACAACGAGATACTGGGCACAAGCGATGGCACACCCGGTCAACGTTTCAAACTACTACACACACCGATCCTGGCACTTGATCCCGCACGCGACCGCCTGGTTGTAGAACCAGCGAGCGGCAAGCCACAATACTGGCAAGAGGTAGCCGATTTCGCGGACTCAGGAGCCGACGACTACCATTTCACGCTGGATAAACTGGATGGCACGCTTACCCTGGGTCCTTCGCTGCTGCAACCCGATGGCCTGATGTATCGCTTCGGAGCCGTGCCAGACAAGGGCAGCCTCCTGCGTATCAGCCGTTACCAGTACGGCGGCGGTGTAGACGGCAATGTGGCACGCAACACGCTCAATGTGCTCAAGTCGTCTATCCCGTATGTCGCGCATGTCACCAATCGGGCAGCAGCCATCGGCGGACGCGATGCACAGAGCCTGGAGGATGCCAAACTGCGCGCACCACAGATGCTACGCACGCGGACACGCGCTGTGACTGCCGATGACTATGAATATCTGGCCAGCCAGGTACCAGGAGTGGCCCGCGCCCGCTGCCTGGCACCCGGAGCACAACCAGGCGACCGCAGTGATCCCCGACCCGGTCAGGTCTTCGTGATCACGTTACCACAGGCCGATATTTCACAGGGACGTATCCCACCTGAACGCCTCGTGCTCTCAGCAGAACTACGCTCAGCCGTACTGGCCTATCTGGACGCTCGTCGTTTGCTTGGTACCGCGCTAGAGGTACGACAGCCAGACTACGTCTGGATCTCAGTACAGGCCCGGCTACACGTCCCCGAACACAGCGATCCCATGCTGATCACAGAAGTGCAACAGCGTGCAGAAGATGCACTTTACACTTTTTTGAACCCGTATGTAGGAGGTCCACGTGGGGACGGCTGGCCCTTTGGACGAGCGCTCAATCGCTCTGAAATCTATGGGCTACTGCAAGGCATTCAAGATGTGGAATATGTAGAAGATGTTCAGATTAGCATGAGTGAAGCCAGCAACGGAGCCGATCCCCGACCAGCTATCTCATCCATGCGCGCCATAGCGGTCCCGCGCTATGGACTCATCTGCTCGGATCGCCATCAGATAAAGGTTGGATCTTAGACAGTCAGAAACGAGGCTACCGCCTCTAGCCTGGCGGCTCATCTGACTGAGAGGAGTCAGTTAACGTGTTAGCAATTACAGCCCAACTTATCGTAGAACTTGAGGGACAGGTCATCCAGACAGTGCCCCTGACAATGCCTGTACTCGGTATCGGGCGCTCGCCTGAAAGCGCATTGTCGCTGCCCCATAATCTGGTGTCGCGCAATCACGCCGAGCTGCATATGACTGCGCAAGGGCCCGTTCTCACTGATCTGGCAAGCTCGAACGGCACGTTTAGCGGAGAGCAACGTCTGCTGCCCAATCAGCCACACGTCCTCAGCGATGGCTCTTCATTCCGTATCGGCCCCTATATACTAACCTATCAGGTAGTAAAGCCCATTTCGCCCACCCTGAAACGAGCAGACGAAGTAGCACCTGAACCGGCATTGCCGGATGTCGCCACGGTAGCGCAGGTAATATCTTTTGCCGTCCAGCCAGAGGCACAGCCACGCGAAAAGCTGGCATCCAGCCAAATCGCTGCCAGGTCGGAGAGCATCTACCAGCGTTTCTTACCGGATATCTACCAGGAGAATGACTTTCTCAGACGCTTTCTACACATCTTTGAGGATATCTGGGAGCCTCTGGAACAACGCCAGGATCATATCTCGATGTACTTTGATCCCAGTACCAGTCCGGCAGCATTTCTGTCATGGCTGGCAAGCTGGTTGGACCTGTCGTTTAACGAGCATTGGCCTGAAGCACGACGACGGCACCTACTGGCACAGGCGATGGAACTCTATCGCTGGCGGGGCACACCATACGGTCTGATACGCATGATCGAGGTATGCGCCGGAGTAACGCCGGTCATCAAAGAGTTACCGACAGAACCTTTTATCTTTCATATCAGTGTCACGCTACCGCCGACAGCGGCCAGCAGTGCCGTTGACAAAGACCTGATTGAAAGTCTCATACAGACGCATAAACCGGCCTACGCAGGCTACATTTTGGAGGTAACTCCTAGCGTCGCGTAGCGGCGGGGCTCGCCTCCGCCGATGCAGGACAGGCACAAGGCTCTGTCCCTACGCGGGAATGAAAGGTGACACATGAGTATGATGGATTTGGTGGGCCAGACACTGGGTCAATACCGTATCGAGGCTCCCCTGGATGCCGGTGGTATGGGTCAGGTCTTTCGCGGCGTACACATATACCTTGATCGACCAGCCGCGATCAAGATTATGCGCGCCAATCTTGCGACCAATCCCAAATTTCAGGCCCGTTTTCTACAGGAAGCGAAATCCGCTGCCGCGCTCAAACATCCGAATATCGTGAGCATCTACGAGTTCGGCGAGCAAAATGGACTGCTCTATCTGGTGATGGAACTGATGACCGATGGTTCGTTGCGCGGCCTGTTGCAACGGCGCACGCACGGCCAAAGCTGGCCACTGTCCCTCGGCCTGGATCTTGTACGCCAGGCAGCAGAAGGACTCGCTGCCGCGCACGCACAACAGGTTATTCATCGGGATATCAAGCCCGATAACCTGATGCTCAATCGTCTCGGCGCAGCAGGCCGGGGACCAGAAATGTATGAACTCAAAATTAGCGATTTCGGGCTGGCTCGCCTGGCGGAGGGCAGTGGACTCACCGCGACCAATGCCACGATGGGCACATTCGCCTACATGTCACCCGAACAATGTATAGGCGGCAAGCTGGATGGGCGTACCGATCTCTATTCTTTGGGCATCGTGCTCTACGAAGTTGCCACTGGCTACCTGCCATTTCAGATCGATAATTTCAAAGAAGCGCTGGATAAACATCTCCACGCGACACCTCCGCCACCGCGACAGGTACGCCCGGATCTCCCGGCAGGTTTGGAAGAGGTTATCCTGCGTAGCCTGGCAAAAAAGCCGGAAGATCGTTATGCGACGGGCACAGAAATGGCTCAGGCACTGCAAAAAATTCTCGGGAATGCCAGCGGATCAACAGTCGCCCCAACAGATCCATGGTCAGATGCCACGGTGGCAGATGGCACAGCCTTCCCGGCTCCGCGCAGTGGCAATACCGCACCACCCGTGTTATCCACAGTAGCTAACACGCCCGCAGGACCACAGATACGTGTGCTGGACAAAAGTGGTCAGACCATCCAACTGCTAGATTTAACCAGCCGTGGACTCAGCGTCGGCAGACAGGCGAGCAATGATATTGTGCTAGCGACGCAAGAGGTCTCCCGTCAGCACCTCCAGATACAATGGGATGGCAGACAGGCAAGTATTAAAGACCTGGGATCAAGCAATGGTACCGTGTTGGGAAGCGAGCGACTGCTACCGCAGGTCGCGCACCCCTGGCCAGACCGGCAGCAAATTCGTCTTGGACCTTTCTGGCTCAGATTAGAAGGCAGCAGCCAGCTAGCTTCTGCGCAATCGGTCGCCGCAGGTATCGATCAAACAGCCTTATATGGTGGGGGTGCAGCCTTCACCCAGCGTCCTGTTGCCGCGAGTATCAGCAGTGGCAGCACGCCAACAGCAGGCAATCGCATCGGCGTCGTGGTAGAGCCTGCCACACTGACTATCACGCCGGGTCAGCCACTTGCCACCGTCAAGGTTACACTAACCAACATGGGGATGTTAGTGGATTGGCTCACCATCACCGTTGAAGGCGTACCACGCGAGTGGGTACAAGGACCAACCTACGAGGTTCAGCTCAATCCTGGGACGCAGGAGACGATAGAGCTGAAAGTGACGGTGGCCCGTATACCAGCGAATCGCGCTCAGCCCTATCCGGTGGTTATCCGCGCCCGTTCGCGCGAGAAGCCGAACGAGTCGGGCACCGCACGCGTCCAATGGACGGTGCTACCATTCAAAGAAGACGCGCTCAGACTCGAACCGCGCCGCGTCGTCGGTCGGGGCCAGGCAAAATATGCGGTCACATTGCGCAACGATGGTAATGCGCTGGTACACTATGAACTCATCGGTGAAGACGACGAACAGAAAATGCATTATCTCTTTCGACAAAGCGTCGTAGACCTTGAGCCAGGGACAGAGATGCGCATTCCCTTGACGGTCAAGGATCGGAATTTTTTACTGGGCAAAGATCAGCGCCTCCCCTTCCAGGTTCGCGCCCGCCCGACCGGCAGCACGATACCCCTGAACGGTCAGGCGGAATTTGTCAACAAAGCGCTGCTCCCAGGCTGGGTCATCCCCGTAGCAACAGCCGTAGTCGTACTGGCAGGCGTTATCCTGGCCGCCTATACGGGTCTGATACCACCCCTTAAGCAACCAGCACAAAGCATGGCGGCCCAGATGGGCATCGCGGTCCCAACCGCAGCCCCTACCGCAACTCCCACGGCTACGCCAATGCCAACACCTACGGCAGTACCAACAGCAACGATGGCACCCGGCGTACCAACACCGACGCCAGTTCCCATTGTCTCAGCCTCAAATGGCACCATGCGCGGAAATTTTTCTTTCAATTTTGATCAGGGGATACAGGCGTCCTCGACAAGTCGCGGAGATGTGCTATGGAATATACAAAACGACCCGACGCGCACTCTGCAAGTGGTCGGCAACGCACAACTTGTCAACCTGGGTTTAGTCAACTTCGATTCTGTGACCGCCGCTCAGTTGCAGTCCCTGAACTATAGCACGACACCCATCAATGGCAACAACGATAGCACAAACCAGCTCGTGACCAACGATGTCTTCGCCGTTCACACTAATGGCGGAAACTACGCCAAAGTGCTGGTACAAACGTATGGCCCAGACCTGCTCATACAGTGGGTTACATACAAGGGGCAATAAGATCATTCGTTGATGCTAACTCTTTCTTTTTGATTTAGTATCAACGAATAGCTATAAAGCCCTACCCCTATAAACGCCATGTTTTGAGATTCAGGTACGCTCTCACATATTTGTTTACAGACTCTCTACTTTGTTGCACCATCTTTACAAGGAGTGGTGCTGCTAGATAGACAAATATGATGAGATAATAGGCCAGAAACGTTTTTTGTGCCAGCGAAAGAACAGGGTGCACAACAAAGGGATACCACAGTGCGCTAAATTCAGGCGTGTATTGACAGAGAGCTTCCAGCATGTAGTGGTTGGCTATGCAAGTAGGAATGTTCACCGACACAGCATACATAACAGTGCTATCGATACTTACCCAGAATGAAAGAGCTAACACCCCTAAGGTGAAAAGGTTTGTAGCAAACGAAACATCTTTATAGCGTAAACGTATAGCAAGAGCAAAGGATGCAGGTATAGACGCGAAGAGGAAAAACCTCGGCCCCCAGAACGACCCGCCATACCAGGCCCACCACTGCGCATAGACAAGAATCAGCCCGCTAAGGAAACACATCCATAACGTATACACCCGATACACTGGCAACTTTTCTTGCTGCTCTATGCGTAAAAGCGTTTTTCCAACAGGGAGGAGTAACCCTGGCGCAAAAAAGATCAGTCCTTTCCCAAAAGAGAGCAGAATAGACAGCAAGCCAAAGAAAAAAGGATAGCTAAAACCAGGTAATCCAGAATAGGGCATCACAGTACGAAAACCACTATTGTCAGCATATGGGTTCGCAAATGGAGAACCACGCCGTAGCCAGGACTCGCCAAGCATCAACCCGACTGCGGCCACAAACGGGAGCATATAGCGTAGACGCTTGCTATCGAGGATACGTTTAAGCAGCATTAAACCGAGACCGAGCAGAGTAGCTGGAGTATTCGCAACACCCAGAATAATCGCTATCCATCCCGCAGATACTGAACCACGTATGGTCACAACCAGAATACCGAATCCGACACAGACAGCGGTAAACACCTCTCCATAGAAAGTTGCCACATGTACTGGAAACATTGAGGCAACGGTGAGAAGCAAAAAAAACTTACGCAATAGGCTACGATCAACGCGTTTCCTGAGCAAAACATACGTGACAACCATACCAATCACAAAAACAAAAAAATTATAGGTTCCGGTCCAGGCCAGCGGTTTCCCTAGCAGTTGACCGATATACAGCAGAGGGATAGCAAAGATCGGCCCAATAAGGGAGTATCGTGTCAAGTCACCTTTCGATTGACCAGGGATGACAGAACCGGCAGAGTTGAGCGAATGATGATTGAGGAGGTCCACAATGTTTACATAACGTGTGTATCCATCGCCGGAGATGACCTGTGGCAAAGAGAAAAATATATAAAACAGTCCCGCAATGAGCACGACACTCATCAGCCCTATCTCAATCACAGCGCCCACACGCGCATATTTTTTAGCACATGTGAAGTCATCCTCTAACTGTTGGCCTTCCACACCAGCGTTTACCGTATCAACAGGCTTTTCTACCACCTGCAGAGCAGGTTCAGAGGTGGCAATGCTATGACGCTTGTCTTTTCGCAAACCGTTTTTCCCTATCTATCAGGACATATCAGAGCTATTGGGTGAGGAGAATCTATGCTTCTAGAAGAGATCATAGCAGATAGTGTAGGCAACTTCAGCAGAAAGATACTTTTGGGTCAGCATCCGTACGTTCAAGGTCTACTTACCTCGACGCTATTGACTGCGTCGGTTCCTTGCAAGAGTTGCGTTAGCAGATGTTGCGTTTCGGGCATGGGCTGCACATTCAGTTCTTCAGCAAGCACGTGTTGACAGTATTGATACTGGCGCAGCACCTCACTACGACGTCCCTCAGCCGCGTATATGCACATCAGCAACTGGTGCGCCTCCTCATCACAACGATTCACCTCCAGTATGATGCTTGCCCACTTTCTGGCATGCTCGTAGCGACCAATTTTGCGATTGAAATCCGCCAGTGCATGACACATCGTCACATAGTGCTTACTCAGCTCCTCCCGCTGCGCAAAGGACCAGTCCGCGTAGAGATCCTGCGGCAAAAAAGGTCCCGCATAGAGACCACACGCGTGCTCATAGTATCGAATGGTCTCCTCACGGCTGCTGGCGTGTGCTCCGGCCTGGTAGAGCGCCAAAAATTCGTCCACATCGGAGCGCAGCACGACAGCCGGATTAAGCTGATAGGCCTCATCTTTGCAAAGAATATAACCTCCCCCAGCATCACGCACAAAATCCTCGTTCAGCGCACGGCGCAGCGCACTAATAGCTACCTGCAACTTATGGCGCGCATTGTCAGCTTCATCATCAGGCCACAACAAAGCCATCAGCCGATCCATACTTTCTCGCTGCCGTGGCCGCGTCAGCAGATAGCGTAAAATAGTTTTTCCGCGCTTATTCGCGCAAAGATCGATAGGTTGCCCAGAGGCATGAAAGCGCCTGACTTCAAAACGACCAAGGCAGGTCACATACAAAGCAGGCAAAGTAGCATCCGGTGAGTTGTCTTGTTGAGGCTCTTCAGCACATTGCGGTGAAGCAGGGAGAGCAGAGAGCAGACGCAATGTCTGATGAACCTTCGCGCTCTTCTGGATTGGCTTTTCCTGATCCTCTAACAGCCTGGATATGGCCTTTTGTAGCCTGGCTATCTGCAGTTGTTGCTCAGCATAGGCTTCGGTAAAACGCTTGCTTGCCTCGTGGAGCATCTGCTGCGCGTCAAGATGGTTAGCGATAGCAGCGTTGAGCGCGTCAAGCACAGTGCCCAGTTGCACCTGATAAGGCAAAAGCTGCTCGCGGGCCTGCTTGAAAAATGCTGCCCCCTCGCTGTCGAGATGATGCTGAAAACATTTTAACCCTTGCTCAAGCAAACGTAGAGATGAAAAGGCATCAGGCTCGACAACCGAAGCACCATGCTCAGTTGAAAACGGCGCTCTCATGTCTTCCTCCAATTTCTAGCAGAGAGTAAGTTCTTATGATTTAGCGGCCATACAACAGTACCCACTTTTTCCGAGCACTAAAGCATGCTTAAGACGACCACATGCAGAGTTTACCTCTTTTCAAGGGGGCCGCTATCCGAGAAATTACGTATTCGCATTACGTAATTTCGCACCTACGTAGCTTGCCTGGGATAAAATAGAGCGTCGGAGGGACATTCCTCCAAAGGGATGGGAATAAGATTGAGGACCAAATGGCAATCAATGCGTAAAGGAGAGAGTTCGCCCACTTTTGGGATGTTCTTTGCAGCAACAACCCTCATTTATGCTTGCATTTGTCCTACCCGCATGCAATACTTTCTTCTATCAGTTATACTAGCTATTGCTCAAACCTTTGTAGACACCTACGGGCGATCCTGCACGGCTGTGACGCAAGGGCCTTGACGCATAGCACCCAGGACGGGATCTTTCATAAGAGCGCAATACGTCATAAACATACCGGTTTTTGGAGACAGTGTAGTTATAGAGCGATTCGCTCGCGAAAGGATTTCGCATAGCTGTTATGGTATAGAAAATCATGAAAATCCGTTCATTATCAATATGGGACTTCTTCTTCTCTTTAAGATTTCTGTTGTATAGTGTAAAATGATCCCATAGGCGACGGACGCTACATTAAGGGATACGAGGGACACGACCATGAGACAGGGAAATGGCACAGAACTGCCAGGGATGGGACAAAATGATCCACGCAGTGCAAGCATAGGTGTCATCTATGTTTCACCTAGCGATGATAGAAAGAGTGTGCTGGCGGCGATCTTAACACAGGAAAAACTTGGTCGTAAACAAGTTGCTGTGGTGTTGCCCAATCAGAATAAGGCATTTCAACGCCCACAAGATTTCGATGACCTGAAAAGCATACAGCGACGGCGCAAGTTGCAGTCCGGTATTGCTTTTGTCATACCACCCGGGCCAGGGTTGGCTGAATATGCTCACCAACGCCGCTTTCCGGTGTACTCGACACTGGAAAGTTTCGCCAATACACTGCGCGAAGAGCCTAATGCCAAGCCCACAGGTAAAAAAGTGGGCTTATTTGGCCGCGCGAAGGCACAGGCCCCCACAGCCAGCGCAGTAGGAGTGGGCGCAGCAGCCGGTGCACTGGCGGCCTCTGACGTAGACGCGCAACCACAGCCATCTCCCACGACCTCCACAGCACAGAGCAACCAGAGTGCAGCAGGCATACAGTCACCCAGGAGAAGATCACAATTCTTAGCACAACAACGCGCACAGGCCATTGACACGCATGACGATGCGGTGGCGGATGCTGCGCCGACAAGTAGCAGAGACAGTGGAGCATCTTCAGCTGTCGCGGGTGCGGCGGCAGGAGTGGCTGGCGGCCTGTTCGCGGCAGATCTACTCAAGCACGACGCGGCAGATACACATGCTGGCAATCAGGATGATTGGGATGCACTGCCACCAGTAGCAGGTAAAGCGAGCAGTGATGCCGCCGCCGCAAAAGTCCCACCACAGACGCCACCCGTCGCTGCTGGATCGCATACCGCCAACCAGGCACAGGGTGCAAGCTCGGCTGGTCCCGATATCATTGAGCTGCCCAGCACCAAAAAAAATACGCTCAAATTGGCCGATCACGCAGCCACGCAATCAGCTGATGCCGCCGCAGTACCTCCAACGCCCGTGACGCGTGGCGCTCCACGACGCAATAGTGGTCAGACATCAGCAGTAGTGGCTGGCGGCGCACTCGCGGCTGGCGCATTGGCAGTTGGCAGCAGTACAGCCTCCCCAATCGGCACAGCCGCCTCGGCAAAAGGTGCGCGTAACAGCGGCGCGACAGTGCCACCGAAGCGTGGTGGTCCCGTGGGAAGTAGCTATCGCGGTGGCGGCGGTCCGAGGAGGAATAGGCCCCGCTTCTGGTGGCTCATCCCGCTCGCACTTATCCTGCTCGTCCTCATCATCGTCGGTGGTGTAGTCTCCTATGCGGACCCCGGTATCGTACCTGCCTCGCTGAGAGGTGCCATTGCGAGTACGCTCGCGCAGTCACAAACAGCGGCTACCGTGACGATTACACCGGATAACACCACGGTGCAGGACAGCTACCAGGTACTGGCCGTCACCGGCACGCCCAGCACCGCATTACACCAGGTCAGCCTGCGCCAACTGAGCTTCACCACACCCACACAAACCAGGAAAGTCACCGGCACGGGCCATACACAAACCGCTGGTGTCAAAGCAGCAGGTACGATAACATTCAAAAATGGCAGTTTTACATCGAGTTACTCAGTTGGCGTTACTACTTTTACAACCAGTAGCGGTATAGAGGTTCAGACTGATAAGCTCGCAATTGTGCCAGTCGCAACGTCGGCTGGTTTTGGTACGCAAACAGCTTCCGCTCATGCAGTTAATGCAGGAACAAATGGGGATATTGCAGCAAGTGCAATTGATCAAAATGGATGCTGCGGTTCAACTTCCATCCTGGCACAAAACACATCAGCTTTTACCGGTGGACAAGATCCACTAAACTACTCGTTTATTCAACAGAGTGATGTTACTAGCGTAGTGAACGCGGAGCAAGACGGATTGATGACAGCAGCGAAAAATGGCTTACAGGCCGAGCTACACGCCGGAGAAGTACTGGCGAATGCGCCAGACTGCCAGCAAGCAAGCCCGCAGGCTGATCAGACGATAGGACCCAATACCGGAGGGACGAGCGTGACGTCCGCGAATGTGAGCACGTCTGCCACCTGTACAGGCGAGGCTTACAATCTGAACGCGGCCCAAACGCTGGTGACTAATCTGCTGAAGACAAAAGCCACAACCAGTGCCGGAGAGGGCGATGTCCTGGTAGGCAACATCGAGATAGATACGACGGTGCAGTCTACCACGAGTAAGACCGTTTCCTTGCTGATGAACGCGAAGGGCGTGTGGCAGTACAATTTCACCAGCGCGCAACAGGAGGCGCTGCGCAAGCAGCTTGCGGGCCAGTCAGCGGCTACAGCGCGTCAGAAGCTGGCCGCATATCCAGGTATCACACCAAATGGCTCATTCACGCTCACGCTAGCTAATGGTGCTACGAGCTTGCCAAATCAGCCGGATCAGATTAAAATCACTATAAAACCTGTGGCAGGACTGAAAGGGAGCAACACAGTCCCCACACCAAACACTGGCAGCAGTAGCAATGCGGGTTCGTCACAAAATGGGGATACTGGTGCTAAAGGGTTGGTGCAGAGTAGTAGCTCGAAAGGATAAATGCGCGTATGCTGTCTCTGGAAGGCAAGCAGCTAGGGAACTATGATGTCATCCGGCGCATACGGGTAGGTGGTATGGGCGCTGTCTATGAAGGCAGACAGCGCACAGCTTTTGATCGGCGCGTGGCTATCAAGGTCATTCTGGGTGACTACGCAGCCGACCGGGATATGCGACGGCGCTTCGCGCGCGAGGCCCGCACTATCGCACGCCTGCACCATCCACATATCCTGTCCCTGATCGAATTTGGCGATGAGAAAGGTGTCCTCTACCTGGTGATGCCTTTCATCGAAGGTGGAACGCTCACCAGCTACCTGCGCCGCAGTTTGCCTGACCTGGAAGAAGTCTCCTCGATGTACCTGCAACTGCTGGATGCCGTCGAATATGCTCACGAGGAAGGCTTGATTCACCGTGACATCAAATCCTCGAATGTCCTGCTAGAGATGCGACGCAACGCCGCACCTTATGTCTACCTCTCTGACTTTGGGCTGGTACGCACCATGCGGCAAAACGAGAGCACACAAGTAGGCAAACCGCTGCCCCTGGACCAGGTACCAGGCACACCACATTATATGGCTCCCGAGCAAACACGCGGCATCGTTACCCCTTTGACCGATATCTACGCGCTCGGTGTCTTGCTCTACCAGATGCTCACCGGCAACCTGCCCTATAACGATCCCGATGAAGTACGCGTGATCCAGATGCACCTGCACTCACCAATTCCGTCACCATGCGCGCAGGACGCCTCGATCCCGGCAGAATTGGGCGCGGTTGTACGCATCGCCATGGCAAAACGGCCCGAGGAGCGCTATCGCAGCGTCGCCGACTTACGCAACGCCTTTCTCGCGGCGGTCAAGGGACCAGACGAGATGCTCATCGAAGACGTCACGCCACCAGAAGTCCCAACGGTCCGCCCGCACCCATCCACGACAAAACGCTTAGAGTATGTACGTCCCCTGGAGATACCTGAACCTATCATCATGCCGTATCGCACACAAACCGAGACATTCCCAACCCTGGTGAGAGAGGTGCGCGAATGGCAGGAACGGCCACACATCACCGAGAACGCCAGACACCGTCTGCGCGTCACCGAAGAACCGCCACCACGTAAGCGCCAACGCCGATCCGTGCCCGGGGCTGCATTTCTTGTACTCGTTCCCTTGCTGCTGCTGGCACTGCTGATCGTTCCACGCATCCTGGGCCTGGCTATTTTGCCCGGCGTCCCTATCGTCGGCACGCCAGCTATCGCGACGGTCTATGTTACAGCGCAAACGCAGTCGCTACAAGATACCTACTTGCTCACTGCGTCGACACAGGTAAAAAAACCCGACCTGGCCGCGCACAAAATTCCTGACCGCGTCCTCCAGGCGACAGCAAGCAATACGACAACCGTCACCACAACTGGCAGTACAACCACAACGGCAGCCACCGCCAGTGGCAGCGTCCAATTTACGAATACAACGTCACAGGCAGTGACAGTTTCCAGCGGCTTGCTACTGACCACAACATCCGGCGTAAGCATTGAGATCACCCAGACCATCCAGCTCCCGGCACAACGGCATGGACAGGTTGAGACGCAGAGCGCATCGGCAGTAGCAAGCACACCGGGAGCTGCCGGGAATATTGCCGCCAATGCCTTGAGCGGCACCTGCTGTAACAACCAGCTTACCTATAAGAATAGCGCCGCCTTTACCGGTGGTATCGACGCGCAAACTCAGCACTATGTCTCCCAGGCAGATCTGGATGGCGTAGAAAATACGCAGCTCGCCGTGCTAAAACAGCAGATAAAACAGCAGATCCAGGGCAAACTGGCCAACGGCGAAGTCCTGGCGGCCCAACCGGACGATAGCGTCAAAGTTACCAGCGACGTCCCGGTTGGTGCTCCAAGCGACCAGGTACAGGTGATGATTAAAGTCAGTGGCAGCGCCGCCGTTTACAATAGTGCCATCGCAGCACAAACAGCTATCCAACTCTTGAACAATCGTGCTGCCACGCTGGATAAAGCCTACCAGATACAAGAGCAACCAGCGCTGACAACGCCTCCGATGGTGCAGCAGGTCCGAGATGGCGTTATTTACATGAACGTCTCAGTACGTGGCCTGTGGGTCTACACCTTCACGCAGGCACAAATCCAGCGCTGGCAACAATCTATCAAAGACGCTTCCCTGGACGCCGCCCAGGCTTACCTTAAAGCACAAACAGGCATCGCAGCCGTGAACATCCGCCTGCCTTTCGGCTCAAACCAGCTCCCCTCCACACTCAGCGATATCAAAATCGTCGTGACACCGAGTTCATGAAGCCTGATACAAATCACACATCCAGCAACCAGTCTCTGAACTCCTGAGCATCTTGAGCTAGAGTTACTTTGAGCGTCAATGCACTCAATACCTGGGGATCATCAATCCCGTCTGACCGCTTCTTGGCCTGGACTAGCAGGTCTGGATAACGAGCCTGCACGATGCTCAAAAACAATTGACGCTGGATTTCAAGTCCTTCTTTACGCCCCTGCTGCAAGCCTTGCTCCAAACCTTGCTCTAAGCCTTGCTCCAAGCCTTGTTCCAAACCTCTCTCTAGACCCTCCTCAAGCCCTTCTTGCAATATATCCTGATACGCTGGCGTATCGCGTAAAATGTCTCGTAACACCACAAATCGCCTCCTGAGCCAGGACTGATCTGCTGGCTTCTCTAATGCTAACGACGCAAACAGATACGTTAATGCCAGTAATTCGTCTCTAATCTCGCTACCCGGCACCATTAAACGCGCAATCACCTTTTCGATGACGGCACGCCGCGCCCCATCCCGCGCTAATGGTACCAACGGCAGCAAACCTGTAATACTAGCGTCCAACAACACCTGAAAAGGGATGTCCCACAATAGTACGACCCGATAATAGAAGCGCAGTATCTCTTCTCCGTCCGGCAACCGCCGCAACAAAGGCGACGATACCATCGTGTTGCCCTTTTTCAAGAAGATCACAAAAGAACACACGGGACATTGATAGCGACGCCACGCCAATACGTTGTACTCTAAGAGACGCTGCACCATGTTTGGATCAGCGTTACGCTGAAATTCAAGGTGAAATAATACCGTCTGCTCATAATACAGAACTTCGTGTATGGCATCCGCTTCAATGGTGACGCCCTCAAACTTCTCAGAACAGGGACCAATAAAGCGCGCCCCCACAAACAGCCAATCCAACAGGTCTTGCGGACACTCATCCATCAGACGCTTCAGGCCCCTGTCCCATGGCTTAGCCATAAGTTAACTTCCCCCCTCCCACAATGCTCTCTGCTAGTATAGCAAAAAATGCGCCCCACGGATAGGGGCGCATGTATACTCTTACGATTTTTCCTCAAATATAAGCAGAGGTATTCTATTTTATGTCAAACTATCAGCTGAAATAAGGACTAATTTGCCCTCTGTCACTGCGCCAGCGCTGTCGATCTTAAATACTCTGGCATAAGGTGGCTGGGGATGATATTGCAGCGAGAAGATGATGTAGAGGTAGCCACTACGTTTGGCCCAGTCGATGTCGCGCGCCGATGGATAAGCCTCGGAGCGCGGATGCGAGTGGTAATAGATCATATCACCATCGTATGCGTCAATGTCATTGTAGATACGCACGATATCAGCTTCACTAATAATCGAAAAGTCATCTGGCTGCTCGGCAGCATTAGCGGTCGGGTAATCCTTGACAACCTGATCCCCAAGACTCCCTAGCGCTCCACACGCCTCATCTGGATAACCTGCCAGGACATGGGCCACCATCGCATTGTAAATCGACTCAGGTATGTGTACAACAAACGCAGACTCAACTACCATAATATTTTCGCCTCTAAGTTCTCTTCAATCGTATCCAGATCGCGGGTCCACAGGTCTTCGCTGAGGTATTTCCAACCACCATCAGCCAGTAAGGTTACAATCTTCCCCTGCTGCATGCTCTCCGCGACACGCAATGCCGCATGTAACGCAGCTCCACAGGAGGGTCCCGCAAAGATACCTTCCTGATCCTTCAACTGACGCGTACGCCGAATAGCGTCCAGGCCCGAGACGAGTATCTTGGCATCCAGCACCGACTGATCCAGTACCGGCGGCACAAAGCCATCAGCCAGGCTACGCAAACCCTGCACACCCTCGCCCTGTTGCGGCTCTGCTGCAACTATTTTGATCGCAGGATTGTATTCTTTCAGACGATGACCAGTGCCGGTCAGCGTTCCGCCAGTGCCCAGACCAGCGACAAAAACATCCAGGTCAGGCAGATCTTTGATGATCTCTGCAGCCGTTCCCTCGTAATGCGCACGCGGATTCGCCGCGTTCCCGTATTGGTAGAGCATAACATACCGTTGATCACTATTCAGCAGTGCTTGCGCCATCCTGACTGCTCCGTTACTGCCCTGAGTGCCATCCGAGAAGATGATCTTCGCTCCATAGAGTTCCAAAAGCTGACGACGCTCACTGGTAACGTTATCGGGCATCACGGCAACAAACTGATAGCCCTTGATACGAGAGATCATCGCTAACGCAATACCGGTATTGCCACTGGTCGGTTCCAGGAGAATAGAGCCGGGCCGCAACCGCCCACTCGCCTCCGCTTCCTCGACCATCTTCTGCGCCACACGATCCTTCACACTGCCCGTAGGATTGGTCCCCTCCAACTTCGCGTATATCTCCACGCCAGTGCGAGGGCTGAAGCTCTTTAATTCAACTAACGGCGTGTTACCAATGGTCTCCAGCAGGTTGCCGTAACGCATAAAGTACTCCTAGCGTCCACCCGCCATAGCAGGTAAGAGGATAATGGTATCGTTAGGACCAACAGCGGTGCTGAGTCCCTGCAAATAACGCACATCCTGGTCGTTGACATACACATTGATAAAACGACTGAGGTCTTCCGCAGGTTGAATTTGCTCTTTTAAAGTAGGATGACGCTGGTAAACGTCAGACAATACTTCTGCCAGCGTGGTTCCTTGAGCACTTATTTGTTTGGCTCCGCCAGCCGCTGATCGTAACACCGGCGCTAAACGCACAACAGCCATGGTATAACTCCTTATATATTATTTGCGATATTTCCGTACATTATGATTGTAATGAACGGCCAGAGACGTGTCCTTGCGACCTCCCCAGGGCCACAGCCACGATACCATGGGCGGGCGCACGCAAGGTGACGCCCCTACCCAGATCGCCAGCAGTCCCAAAGGCCACGAACGTTCCCATGATCCCTCTTTGCTTCTCGTCTATGAACGCACAGGAACGGCGCAGACCTCCGCATAGGTTGGAAGATTTTCTGGATGCGCGTGCTCGCCACAGGCCGGGCAGTGAGGATCGCGGTAGAGGTGCAATTCATTGAACTCACCAGCCAGTGCATCGTACGTCAGGAGACGACCAACCAGCGGATCACCAATACCAAGCAGCAGCTTAATTACCTCGGTCGCCTGCAACAGACCCACAGTGCCAGGCAGCACACCCAGTACACCCGCTTCGGCACAGCTTGGCGCAAGCTCTGGTGGTGGTGGCTCTGGATAGAGACAGCGATAACACGGCCCATCATATGGCTTGAGCACAGTAACCTGTCCCTCGAAGCGAAAAACGCTCCCATGCACCACTGGCTTGTTCGCCATCACCGCTGCATCATTGAGCAAGTAGCGCGTGGGGAAATTGTCGGTACCATCCAGGATCACATCGTACTCCGCAACCAGATGCTTGACGTTTGTCTCATCCAGGCGCTCGATATAGGTCACGACCTTGACATCCGGGTTCAGGTCTTTAATCGTCTCGCGCGCGGATTCAGCCTTGTACTCACCAATACGTTGCGTCGTGTGGATCACCTGGCGCTGCAGATTGCTATCCTCAACCACATCCGCATCAATAATACCAAGAGTGCCGACACCCGCTGCCGCGAGGTATAATGCCGCCGGAGATCCCAGGCCACCCGCTCCAATTAAGAGCACCTTCGCATCGAGCAGTTTCAATTGACCTTGTTCACCCACCTCAGGCACAAGCAGATGCCGGCTATAACGCCTGGTCTGGGCTTCGCTGAGCGTACGTGGCTGCACAAATTTGTAGCCGCTGGCCTTCCACTGCCCAAAGCCACCTGCCAACGACACCACATCTTCATAACCCATTTGCTGCAAAGTTGTGCCTGCCATCAGAGAACGTACACCACCTGCACAGTAGAGTACGACTTTCTTTGATTTATCTGGTACAACCTCTTCAATTTGCGATTCAAGGTGTCCACGTGGCACATGCACTGCACCAGGGATATACCCCTCATCCCACTCGTGCTTCTCACGCACATCCACCAGTACGAAATCTTCAGCGTCAGTCGCAGGCTGCTGCTTTTGCGTCAGGGCCTCGTCCACTTGCGAGGAAGACCACTCCGGCACCTGCTGCCGAGCCCGCCGCAAGATGTTGCGAAAGGCGTCACCCATGTTTCACCACCTCAATGTTGACTATGTTCATCAATTTTATCCTAAAAAGCGCTACCCAAAGAGTATCATGTCTCTTTTTTGCTTGTCAAGGAAAGTTAAGTTACTCGCAATGCTTTTGCGCCTACAGCGGAAGAGTTTCAGCACGTTCTCCCGGCACACTCTTTATAAGTTGACAACAGGAACTGTGCGGAAAATATTCCATCGCGCCGCTGCGAGACGCCTGCCAGGAAAGATTTGAGGCATGAAAAAGGGCAATGGGCCACTCAGTGTCTCTTTGACAATACATATCGATAGGCCAATGACACTTTTCATTTGCTATTTTGCAGCCATATATACGATTAGCCATGGTCAATGGATGGATTTATACGACGGATATAGTATCCAGCCAGACCGAGCCTGTACTTTGAGCGAAATTAAAGTTGAATTCAGTATCAGCAACGCTTATCGTTGGAGTAAAGATATACGTGTATTCTGTCCATACTGTGGTAAGAGAAAAATCCTGTGTGAAATACGGTGTCCACGGAGGTGCACTTTGCTGAATACACAATTGCCCAATACGGTTTTGGGACGCTTTGGCCCAGAATGTGATAGTATAAGTATCTCCTTTTATAAATGGTACATTCTTTTGCTCAAGCTGAACATACCAGACGTTGTTACTATCACTTCCGGTTATCGTCACTTTTGCGGAGGCGTTGCCATCCTCGCTCGTAGTGCTGTCCAATGCGACAGTGCCCGCTCCGCTACCTAGGACATTTAAGGACCAGGGCGACAGCGTTGCATTTTCGAAAGAGCCATCCTCAAGCAGATTCGTTGCAGCGACATTAGATGTTGCCGTGGGCGTGGGTGCTATTGCTGGAGCCGGTGAAGGCGTATTTGCTAACACGCTTGTGGCAGCCGGCATAATAACCGGATGCGAAGATGGTTGCACTGTCGCATTTGCGCTAGCCGTTGCCTGCTTCTGAATATGAGAACGCACAGTAGGAGTTCCTGGCACAGCGGCGGTCGCAGCGGCTACCACTGTTGGTGTGCTGCCACCATGCATGATTTGCTGCCCATTAATACTGGAGGAGTGAAGCGGCAAAAATGAGGCTCCAAAGACAGATAACCCCAGAGTCCCAAGCAGGATCACCACGATCGACACAAGGCTGATCCACCACAGGGATGCCTTTTTACGTGTGCGCGACTGCGGCAACTTCGCTGGCAATACGGTAACAACCTCCGTCATTTGAGACGCAGCGGCTTGCCGTACACGTGCTCTCTCGCTCTGCTCTTGTATGTCTACTGCACGTTGCCCGGCTTCATCAAGAGCCGGCAGGTCCTCATGATCAGCATAGGTATCACTGGCCTGCAGGTGCAACGCATTCGTCGTTTGCGCATACAACCGCAATGCCTCATCTCCGTGTTCGATGCTCCCTGGAATAGAGGGCTTGGGCGTGGACAAAGACTCAAATAAGTTGGCTTCCTCAGCATTTCCCGGTGCTGAAGGGAATGAGGATGCAGCCAATAGGTTCTCTGAAGAAGAGGGACCAAGTTCATCAGCTGGCCGCGACAGCGGCCTGATATTACCCGCCAACGGCGATAATGGTCTGGTGCCTGAGAGCGAACGGGGATTGCCCGCTGACGAGATTGGCCGTTCTGCAAAAAAGGCATTGACACGCGGATTGTCCAGGGGAAAAGCATCCGCATTAGTAGCAACTGAAGAGTTCAGACGAGGCAGCGCATCATCAACGACCTGGATCGATAAACATTCCTCCAGAGCCGCCACAAAGGCAGCCACATCCTCGTAGCGCTCTTGTGGCTTCTTCGCCATAGCCTTGAGCACCGCTAGATCAATCGGCAGCGGGATCTTGGGCACACAACTAGCAAGAGGGGCCGCATGCTCGTTCGCGTGTTTTCCCCACAGAGACGAGAAACCCGTCGCCACAAAAGGTAGCTTGCCGGTCATCAGTTCATAGGCCAGACAAGCCAGACTATATTGGTCGCTCTGCTGATCCGTTTTCCCCATAAACTGTTCGGGGGCCATATAGCGGATCGTGGAGAGATCCGACTTATACTCTAGTTTGGCCATATCAATAAAGGAGGTCAGGCTAAAATCGGTGAGCTGCACCTCGCCACCGGCATGATAAAAGACGTTCTCCGGTTTGAGATTGCCATGAACGATCCCATGCTCATGGGCATAGCAGAGCGCTTGCCCAAGCTGGATGACGATACGCACTGCTTCCGGCCAGTCCATCCGCTCGGACGACAGACGCTGCCTCAACGAGCCATGAGGTCGATACTCCCTCACGACATAGGGCCGCCCCTGTTTGATCGCGATGTCCACTATGGGGATGATATGGGGATGCCTTAATGAGAGCAGAATATCTGCAAGGAACATCCCCTGTTCCTGCTCGGGATTGATACAGTCTGGATCAAATATTTTGATAACCAGCTTCCGTTGAGCATCTTGCCTGGCATACGCCAAGTATGTATACCTCGACTTTTTGTGAGACAACTCTTGTGTCAGACAGTAATCGAGAAAAAACTCTTGCATAGCTATGTCCACCAGCATACACAAACTAGCGTACCCATACTTCTGTGTTTCATGCACAGGTCAGGAGTACAAAAAAGGCCTTTCTCATTATGGGAATGAGGCATCATATTTCATTGATAGTGATGGGAAAATTGCTCCAATGTTGAAATTTGTCTTTTGCTATCACTATACAGCTATAGCTTTTTAATAACAAGGGTTTCACCATTATGTAACATCGTCTGGCGACAAATGATCCGAAAAAGAGGGAAAGATCGTCTGATACCATCCAATTCACTCCGGTTGTCGACACCAGCGCTCTTCTCACACCACAGCCTCTTAGTCAACCAGGACCTGGATAGCATTGATTTGCGCGTTGTCCTTGACCGTGGCGAACTGGATGGTAATCGTTCCACTACTATCCGCAGTCGCCGTGAATGCTTCAATCACCAGTATGTTCGGCCCTCCAGCTGCCGCAATAATGTCAAAATCACTCAGCACGGATTGGCCGTTGATCGCGACATTAAAAATGCGCTGCCCGGTTGTCGTCCAGTACGTATCAGCGAAATGCAAGCGCACCGTGTAAGTATCCCCAGGCGTCAGATTGGGAACGACATAGCTAAAATCGTAACCGTAACGATTGGTCAGGTACACGCTCTCAGGTGCCGGGTCGCTCGCACCACTGGTACTCACCGTCGTGGCAATATTCGATGTTGCTCCACCCACATAGTCTGTATCAGCGATATAGGCACCACTACCGGCTCCTCCCGCATCAATCTGTACACTGCCAGTACCAGAGGGTTTCGGCGCAGGTGTCGGTGTGGGTACGATAGATACAGGTGTAGGGGTTGCGCTGGTTGACCCCGTCCCAGTCTTAGGTGCACTTTTGGCGGTCGGCGTGGCCGTCGGAAGGAGCGATGGTTGCAGCGCTGTCGACACGGTCGCTTGAGCGCCAACCGTTGCCCGCTTCTGCACACGTGAACGCACAGTAGGAGTGCCTGGCAGCACTCCAGTAGCATAGGCAACTACCGTTTGTGTGCTGCCACTCTGCATGATTTGCTGCCCATTAATACCGGAGAGGTGAAGCGGCAAAAATGAGGCGCCAAAGGCAGATAATCCCAGAGTCCCAAGCAGGATCACCACGATCGACACGAGGCTTATCCAAAACACCGGAGCCTTTTTACGTCCGCGCGACTGCGGCAAGCGCGCTGAAGATACCGCGACAACCTCCGTCGTTTGAGATGCCGCCGCTTGCCGTGCGCTTGCTCTCTCGCTCTGCTCTGGCGTCTCTGCTCTCTGCTGCTCGGCTCCATCAAGAGCTGGGAGGTCCTCATGATCAGCATGGGTATCACTGGCCTGCAGGTGCAACGCATCCGTCGTTTGCGCATACGACCGCAATGCCTCATACCCGAGCTCTACGCTCCCTGGAGTAGAGGGATTGGGCGTGGACAAAGACTCAAAGAGGCTGGCTTCCTCTGCATTTTCCGGCACGGCAGGGAGTGGGGATGCTGCCAACATGTTCTCTGGAGAAGCAGGACCAAGTTCACCAGATGGCCGCGACAGCGGCCTGGTATTACCCGCTTGCGGCGGCAGTGGCCTGGTGCCTGAGAGCGAACGGGGATTGCCCGCTGATGAGATTGGCTGTTCTACAAAAAAGGGATTGCTACGCGGATTGTCCAGGAGAAAAGCATCCGCATTATTGGCAACTGAAGAGTTCTGGCGAGGCAGCACATAATCAACGACCTGGATCGATAAACCGCGCTCCAGAGCCGCCACAAAGGCAGCCACATTCTCGTAGCGCTCTGGCGGCTTTTTCGCCAGGGCCTTAAGCACCGCCAGATCAATGGGCATCGGGACCTTTGGTACCGCACTCGCCAGAGGCGACGCATACTCGGTCGCGTGTTTTCCCCACAGAGACGTGAAACTCGCCGCCGCAAAAGGGGGCTTTCCCGTAATTAGTTCGTAGGCCAGGCAAGCCAGGCTATACTGGTCGCTTTGCTGATCCGTTTTCCCCATAAACTGTTCCGGGGCCATATAGCGGATCGTGGAGAGGTCCGACTTATAATCCAATTTAGCCACATCAATAAAGGAGGTCAGGCTAAAGTCGGTGAGCTGCACCTCGCCACTGGCATGATAAAAGACATTCTCCGGTTTGAGATTGCCATGAACGATCCTATGCTCATGCGCATAGCAGAGCGCTTGCCCAAGCTGGATGACGATATTCACGGCTTCCGGCCAGTCCATGCGCTCGGGCGACAAACGCTCCAGGCGCTGCCCCAACGAGCCATGAGGTCGATACTCACTCACGACGTAGGGCCGCCCCTGCTTGATCGCGATGTCCAGAATGGGGATGATATGGGGATGTCTTAACGAGAGCAAAATATCTGTAAGTAACACCCCTTGTTCCTGCTTCTGCGCAGGGTTGATACAGTCTGGATCAAATATTTTGATGACCAGTTTCTGTTGCGCATCTTGCCGGGCATACGCAAGATATGTATGTCTCGACTTTTTGTGAGACAACTCTTGCGTCAGACAGTAATCGAGAAAAAACTCTTGCATAGATATGTCCACCAGTATACAGAAATTAGTGTACCCATGCTTCTGCGCCCCACGCACAAACGATGAGTACAAAAAGGGATACTTCCTCGTCGTGTGTATGTGACATTATATTCATTGATATTGATAGGGCAATTGCTCCAATACTGAAATTTATCTTTCGCTATTACTATACAACCACAGCCTTTTAATAACAAGTGTTTCGCCGTTGTACTATCGCCTGACGACAAAACAGTCCGAAAAGAGGGACAGATTTTCATTTTGCCCGGCGCTTACAACCTGGATGGCTCCATGATCTAGCCACGCCTACTATGGTACAGGCAAGCACTTCCCACGATCCCCTTTGTTTGCCCTTAGCCTGCGCACCATCAGCACAGCGAGAAAGAACATCGCTCTACGACGTCCGATGCCATACGGAAGAGCGTTGGCCAGGCCAGTGCTCTTCCCACGCCATCACCTGCTTAGCCAGCCAGGACCTGGAGAGCATTGATTTGCGCGTTGTCCTTGACCGTCGCGAACTGGATGGTGATCGTCCCGCCACTCTGCGCTGTCACCGTGAATGCTTCAATCACCAGTATGTTCGGCCCTCCAGCTGCCGCAATAATGTCAAAATCACTCAGCACGGTTCGGCCATCGATCGCCACATTAAAAATGCGCTGCCCAGCTTTCGTCCAGTACGTCTCAGCAAAATGCAAGCGCACCGTGTAAGCGTCCCCAGGCGTCAGGTTGGGAATGACATAGCTAAAGTTGTAACCGTAACGATTGGTCAGGTACACGCTCTCAGGAGCAGGGTTGCTCACGCCACTGGTACTTACCGTCGTGGCAATATTCGATGTTGCTCCACCTACAAAGTCTGTATCAGCGATGTAGGCACCAACGCCGGCTCCTCCCGCATCAATCTGCACGCTGCCAGCACCAGAGGGTTTCGGCGTCGGTGTGGGTACGATGGGTACAGACGTAGGAGCTGCCCTGGCTGGCGCGATCCCAGTCTCCGGGACGCTTGTGGCCGTTGGAGTAACATTCGAACGGGTAGACGGTTGCAGCGATATCTGCGTTGCCGCTCCAGGCAGAGAAACGGTAGGCGTTATGTGCACCGCATCGGTCGCAGCGGCAGCCACTTTTTGTGTGCTTCCACTCTGACTGAAGAGGTGAAAAGGCAAAAATGAGGCTCCAAAGGCAGATGCACCCAGAAGGCCAACCAGGATCACCACGAGCGATACCAGGCTTATCCACCACACCGGAGCCTTTTTACGTGTGCGCGACTGTGGCACCCCGGCTTGAGATTCAGACACTGCCGTGTGAGCCACCGCCGCTTGCCGTACGCTTGCTCTCTTGCTCTGCTCTGGCGCATCTGCGGCATGTTGCTCGGCTCCATCGAGAGCCGGCTGGTCCTCATGACGAGCATCGGTCTCACCCACGTCAGTACGTAGCGTATTGGTCGCCTGCGCATACGACCGCAATGCCTCATACCCGTGTTCGATGTGCCTGGGAGTGGAGGGCTTTGGAGGCGACAAAGGCTCAAGCAGGTCGACTTCCTTACCATTTTTCGGCACTGAAGGCAATGGGGATGCAGCCAACGTGTTCTCTGGAGAAGAGCTACCGAGTTCGTCAGATAGCCGCGACACCGACACTGCATTGTCCGCTGACGAGGTCGGCAGTTCTGCCAAAAAGGATTGGACAGGAGCAAATCATCAGCAGGATTGGCAACTGAAGCGTCCTCATCCTCAGCGGCCTGGATCGATAAACCGCGCTCCAGAGCCGTCACAAAGGCAGCCACATCCTCGTAACGTTCATGCGGCTTTTTTGCCAGGGCCTTGAGCACCGCCAGATCAATCGACATCGGGACCTCTGGCACCGCACTCGCCAGAGGCGCCGCATACTCGGTCGCGTGTTTTCCCCCCAGCGACGAGGAATCCGCTGCATTAAAAGGTGGCTTCCCAGTAATCAGTTCGTAGGCCAGGCAAGCCAGGCTATACTGGTCGCTCCGCTGATCCGTTTTCCCCATAAACTGTTCCGGGGCCATATAGCAGATCGTGGAGAGATCCGACTTATAATCCAGTTTAGCCACATCAATAAAGGGGGTCAGGCTAAAGTCAGTGAGCTGCACCTCGCCATCCACATAATAAAAGACGTTCTCAGGTTTGAGATTGCCATGAACGATCCCATGCTCATGGGCATAGCAGAGCGCTTGCCCAAGCTGGATGACGATACGCACCGCTTCCGACCAGTCCATGCGCTCGGGCGACAAACGCTGCTCCAACGAGCCATGAGATCGATACTCACTTACAATATAGGGCCGCCCCTGTTTGATCGCGATGTCCAGAATGGGGATGATATGGGGATGCTTTAACGAAAGCAGAATGTCCGCGAGTAACGCCCCCTGTTCCTGCTTCTGCTCCGGGTTGACACAGTCTGGATCAAATATTTTGATGACCAGCTTCTGTTGCGCATCTTGCCGGGCATGCGCTAGATACGTACGCCTCGACTTTTTGTGAGACAACTCTTGCGTCAGACAGTAATCGAGAAAAAATTCTTGCATAACTATGTCCACCAGAATACACAAATTAGCGTACCCATACTTCTGTGTTTCATGCACAAGCCAGGAATACAGAAAAGGTCCTTTTCATTATGGGAATGTGACATCATATTCATTGATAGTGACAGGAAAATTACTCCAATGCTGAAATTTGTCTTTCGCTATTACTATACAGCTATGGCCTTTTAATAACAAGTGTTTCACCATTATGTAACATCGTCTGGCGACAAATGATCCGCAAAGAGGGAAAAACATTGCGCGGCGACGTCTGATACCATCAATTCACTGCGATTATCAACACCATCGCTCCTCTCACATCATCACCGGTTTAATTAGCCAGGACCTGGATAGCATTGACCTGTGCCTGATCAACATCCGAAGTGAACTGGATGGTGATCGTCCCACTACTCGGCGCTGTCACCGCGAACGCTTCAACTACAGCTTTGTCCGCCCCTCCGGCGGCAGCCACAATGTCAAAATTACTCAGCACGGTTCGGCCATCGATCGCCACATTGAAAACGCGCTTCCCGACTTTCTTCCAGTACGTCTCAGCGAAATGCAGGCGCACCGTGTAAGCATCCCCAGGCGTCAGGTTGGGAATACTGTAGCTAAACGAGGAGCCGACGCGATTGGTCAGGTACACGCTCTCAGGTGCCGGGTTGCTCACACCACTGATATCCACTGTCGCGTCATTACCTGATGCTGCTGCACCCGTGAAGTCTGTATCAGCGATGTAGGCACCACTACCGGCTCCTCCCGCATCAATCTGCACGCTGCCAGTACCAGCGGGTTTCGGCGTCGGTGTGGGTACGATGGGTACAGACGTAGGAGCTGACTTTGCTGGCGCGCCCCCAGTCTCCGGGACGCTTGTGGCCGTCGGAGTAACATTCGAGCGGGTAGACGGTTGCAGCGATATCTGCGTTGCCGCTCCAGGCAGAGAAACGGTAGGCGTTATGTGCACCGCATCGGTTGCAGCGGCAACCACTTTTTGTGTGCTTCCACTCCGACTGAAGAGGTGAAAAGGCAAAAATGAGGCTCCAAAGGCAGATGCGCCCAGGAGACCAACCAGGATCACCATGAACGATACCAGGCTTATCCACAACACCGGAGCCTTTTTACGTGCGCGCGACTGCGACAACCGCGCTGGAGATACAGGCATGGCCTCCGTCGTTTGAGCCGCCGCAGCTTGCCGTGCGCTTGCCCTCTCGCTCTGCTCAGGCGTCTCAACGGCACGTTGCTCGACTCCATCGAGAACTGGCAGGTCCTCATGACGAGCATCGGTCTCACCGACGTCAGTACGTACCGTGTTAGTCGCCTGCGCATACGACCGCAATGCCTCATACCCGTGTTCGATGCGCCTGGGAGTGGAGGGCTTTGGAGTCGACAAAGGCTCAAGCAGGTCGACTTCCTCACCATTTTCCGGCACTGAAGGCAATGGAGACGCAGCCAACGTGTTCTCTGGAGAAGAGTTACCGAGTTCGTCAGATAGCTGCGACACCGACAGCGCATTGTCCGCTGACGAGGTCAACAGTTCTGCTAAAAAAGGATTGTTCAGGAGCAAATCATCAGCAGGATTGGCAACTGAAGCGCCCTCATCCTCGGCGATCTGGATCGCTAAACCGCGCTCCAGAGCCGTTACAAAGGCAGCCACATCCTCGTAGCGTTCATGCGGCTTTTTCGCCAGGGCCTTAAGCACCGCCAGATCAATGGGCATCGGCACCTCTGGCACCGCACTCGCCAGAGGCGCCGCATACTCGGTCGCGTGTTTCCCCCCCAGGGACGAGGAATCCGCTGCATTAAAAGGTGGCTTCCCAGTAATCAGTTCGTAGGCCAGGCAAGCCAGGCTATACTGGTCGCTCCGCTGATCCGTTTTCCCCATAAACTGTTCCGGGGCCATATAGCAAATCGTGGAGAGATCCGACTTATAATCTAATTTAGCCACATCAATAAAGGGGGTCAGGCTAAAGTCGGCGAGTTGCACCTCGCCATCCACATGATAAAAGACGTTCTCAGGTTTGAGATTGCCATGGATGATCCCATGCTCATGGGCATAGCAGAGCGCCTGCCCAAGCTGGATGACGATACTCACCGCTTCCGACCAGTCCATGCGCTCGGGCGATAAACGCTGCTCCAACGAGCCATGAGGTCGATATTCCCTCACGACATAGGGCCGCCCCTGCTTGATCGCGATATCCAGAAAGGGAACGATATGGGGATGCTTTAACGAAAGCAGAATGTCCGCGAGTAACGCCCCCTGTTCCTGCTTCTGCTCCGGGTTGACACAGTCTGGATCAAATATTTTAATGACCAGCTTCTGTTGAGCATCTTGCCGAGCATGAGCAAGGTATGTATACCTCGACTTTTTGTGAGACAACTCTTGCGTCAGACAGTAATCGAGAAAAAATTCTTGCATAGATATGTCCACCAGAATACACAAACTAGCGTACCCGCGCTTCTGTGCTTCATGCACAGGCCAGGAGTACAGAAAAGGCCCTTCCTTAATCGTGGGAATGTACTATCGCATGCATTGATAGTGATAGAAAAATTGCTCCAATGCTGCACGTTGCCCTTCTCTGCTACTATACAGCTATGGCTTTTTAATAACAAGTGTTTCACGACTGTGTAACATCGTCTGGCGACAAACGATCCAAAAAGAGGGAAAAAACATTGCTCTGCGACGTCTGATAGTATACGGAGGAGCGATGGATCGACAAAGCTCCTCCCCCACTAGCACCGGCTTAGTCAGCCAGGACCTGGATAGCATTGATCTGCGCCTGATCAACATCCGAAGTGAACAGGATGGTCATCGTCCCACTACTCGGCGCTGTCACTGTGAACGCCTCAACTACTGCTATGTCCGCTCCTCCGGCAGTCGCAATAATGTCAAAATTACTCAGCACAGTTTGGCCATCGATCGCGACATTGAAAACACGCTTTCCGGCTTTCTTCCAGTACGTCTCAGCGAAATGCAGGCGCACCGTGTAAGCATCCCCAGGTGTCAGATCGGGAATGCTGTAGCTAAAGGAGCCACCGACACGATTGGTCAGGTACACGCTCTCAGGTGCCGGGTTGCTCACATCACTGGTATCTACGGTAGTACCTGTATCTGATTCTGCTCCACCTGTGAAGTCTGTATCAGCGATGTAAGCACCACTACCGGCTCCTCCCGCATTAATCTGTACACTGCCAGTACCAGAGGGTTTCGGCGTCGGTGTGGGTGTCGGTACGATAGGTACAGGCGTAGGGGTTGCCCTGGTTGACCCCGTCCCAGTCTTGGGCGCACTTTTGGCCGTCGGCGTGGCCGTCGGAAGGAGCGATGGTTGCAGCGATGTCGGCACGGTCGCATGAGCGCCAACCGTTGCCTGCTGCTGCACACGTGAACGCGCAGCAGGAGTTACTGGCAGCGCATCAGTAGCATAAGCGACCACTGTTTGTGTGCTGCCACTCTGAATGACTTGCTGCCCATCAATATTGGAGAGGTGAAGCGGCAAAAATGAGGCGCCAAAGACGGATAATCCCAGAGTCCCAACCAGGATCACCAGGATCGACACGAGGCTTATCCAAAACACCGGAGCCTTTTTACGTCCGCGCGACTGCGGCAAGCGCGCTGAAGATACCGCGACAACCTCCGTCGTTTGAGATGCCGCCGCTTGCCGTGCGCTTGCTCTCTCGCTCTGCTCTGGCGCATCCGCGACATGTTGCTCGGCCCCATCAAGAGCCGGCAGGTCCTCATGATCAGCATGGGTATCACTGGCATGCAGGTGTAACGCATTCGTCGTTTGCGCATACGACCGCAATGCCTCATACCCGAGCTCGATGCGCCCTGGAGTAGAGGGATTGGGTGTGGACAAAGACTCAAAGAGGTTGACTTCCTCAGCATTTTCCGGCACGGCAGGGAGTGGGGATGCTGCCAACGTGTTCTCTGGAGAAGCGGGACCAAGTTCACCAGATGGCCGCGACAGCGGCCTGGTATTACCCGCTTGCGGCGGCAGCGGTCTGGTGCCTGACGGCGGCAGCGGTCTGGTGCCTGACGGCGGCAGTGGTCTGGTGCCTGAGAGCGAACGAGGATTGCCTGCTGACGAGATTGGCTGTTCTGTAAAAAAGGGATTGCTACGCGGATTGTCCAGGAGAAAAGCATCCGCATTATTGGCAACTGAAGAGTTCAGACGAGGTAACGCATAATCAACGACCTGGATCGCTAAACCACGCTCCAGAGCCGCCACAAAGGCAGCCACATCCTCGTAGCGCTCCTGCGGCTTTTTCGCCAGGGCCTTGAGGATCGCCAGATCAATGGGCATCGGGATCTTTGGCACCGCACTCGCCAGAGGGGCCGCATACTCGGTCGCATGTTTTCCCCACAGAGACGTGAAACTTGCAGCATTAAAGGGTGGCTTCCCCGTAATCAGCTCGTAGGCCAGGCAAGCCAGGCTATACTGGTCGCTTTGCTGATCCGTTTTCCCCATAAACTGTTCCTGAGCCATATAGCGGATCGTGGAGAGATCCGACTTATAATCTAGTTTGGCTACATCAATAAAGGAGGTCAGACTAAAGTCGGTGAGCTGCACCTCGCCATCCATATCATAAAAGACATTCTCCGGTTTGAGATTGCCATGAACGATCCGATGCTCATGAGCATAGCAGAGCGCCTGTCCAAGCTGGATGACGATACTCACGGCTTCCGGCCAGTCCATGCGCTCGGGCGACAAACGCTCCAGGCGCTGCCCCAACGAGCCATGAGGTCGATACTCACTCACGACGTAGGGCCGCCCCTGTTTGATCGCGATGTCCAGAATGGGGACGATATGGGGATGCCTTAATGAGAGCAAAATATCCGCAAGCAACATCCCCTGTTCCTGCTCCTGCTCGGGGTTGACACAGTCTGGATCAAATATTTTGATGACCAGCTTCTGTTGCGCATCTTGCCAGGCATGAGCAAGGTACGTATGCCTCGACTTTTTGTGAGACAACTCTTGCGTCAGACAGTAATCGAGAAAAAATTCTTGCATAGCTATGTCCACCAGAATACAGAAATTAGCGTACCCGCCCTTCTATGCTTCACGAACAAGCCACGAGTACAGAAAAGGCTCTTCCTCATCATGGGAATGTGACATCATATTCATTGATATTGATAGGAAAATTGCTCCAATGCTGAAATTTGTCTTCCGCTATTACTATACAACCACAGCTTTTTAATAACAAGTGTTTCGCTATTGTACTATCGCCCGACGACAAAACGGTCCGAAAAGAGGGACAGATTCTCATGCGGCGTCTGATGCTCTACGGAAGAACGCTGTCCAGGCCAGCGCTCTTCCTACCCACCTGCTTAGTCAGCCAGGACCTGGATACCACTGACTATCACATAGCCCGTGTCCGCATCAAACTGCATGAGAATTGTGCCGTTACTACGCGCTATTTCCGTAAATGATTTCACCACCGCAATGTCCGTCCCCCCAGCAGCAGCATTAATGTCAAAATAGCCCAGCGCTGTATCGCCATTAATCGTGACATCGAAAACGTTCTCCCCCTCTTTCGTCCAGCTCATCGCGGCGAAGTGCAAGCGCACCGTGTAAGCCTCGCCAGGCGTCAGGTTGGGAATGAGGTAGGTAAAGTCGTAACCGTAACGACTGGTCTGGTACACGCTCTCAGGTGCCGGGGCGCTCACGCCGCTGGTACTCACCGTCTTGTCCGTGGACCATACTGATCCTTCCGAATAGTCTGTATCAGCAATGTAGGACCCAACACCTGCTCCACCTGCATTAATCTGCACACTGCCATGAGATGGTGTCGGCGTGGGCGTAGGTAGAGGTAGAGGTGTAGCAGTTGGCATTACTGGCACGCTCCTGGCAGTCGGTGTAACAACTGGATGGGTAGACGGTTGCAGCGATGTCTGCATTGTCGCTTTAGGATGAGCAGTTGCCCGCTGCTGCACAGGTGAACGCACAGTAGGAGTTACTGGCAACGCACCAGTAGCATAAGCGACCACTGTTTGTGTGCTGCCACTCTGCATGATTGGCAGCCCATTTATAGCAGGTAAGTGAAAAGGCAACGGCAGATATGAGGCACTCACGACGGACGAACCCAGGAGACCAAGCAGTATCCCTGCTAGCAACACAACACTCGTCCACAATACCGATGCCTTTTTACGTGTGCGCAACAGTGGCAACCGCGCTGGAGATACAGGCACAAACTCCGTCGTTTGAGCGGCAGCGGCTTGCAAAGCGCCTGTTCTCTTCCTCTGCTCTGGCGTCTCTGCTACCTGCGGCTCAGTTCCATCGAGAGCTGGGAGATCCTCATGATCAGCATGGGTATCACTGACATCGATGTGGAATGCGTTCGTCGTTTGCGCATACGACCGCAATGCCTCATACCCATGTCCGATGCGCAATGAGGTAGAGAGCGGAGAAGACGCAGGCTCAAAGAGGGTGGCTTCCTCAGCATTTTCCGGCACGGCAGGGATGGGAGATACAGGCGACATGTTACCCGGAGAAGAGCTACCGAGTCCACCTGATGGCCGTGGCAACGGCCTGGTAATGCCTGCTGACGAGATCGACTGCACTGGAAAAAGGGAATTGCCGCGCGCATTGTCCAGGAGAAAAGCATCCGCATTATTTGAAGCGTTCAGACGCGACAATGAAAAACCTGCCACCTGGGCCGATAAGCCGCGCTCCAGAGCCGCCACAAAGGCAGTCACATTCTCGTAGCGCTCTGGCGGCTTTTTCGCCAGGGCCTTGAGGATCGCTAGATCAATGGGCATCGGGACCTTTGGCACCGCACTCGCCAGAGGCGCCGCATACTCGGTCGCGTGTTTTCCCCACAGAGACGAGAAACCTGCCGCCGCAAAAGGGGGCTTCCCGGTAATCAGTTCGTAGGCCAGGCAAGCCAGGCTATACTGGTCGCTTTGCTGATCCGTTTTCCCCATAAACTGTTCCGGGGCCATATAGCGGATCGTGGAGAGATCCGACTTATAATCCAATTTAGCCACATCAATAAAGGAGGTCAGGCTAAAATCGGTGAGCTGCACCTCGCCGTCGGCATGATAAAAGACATTCTCCGGTTTCAAATTGCCATGAATGATCCCATGCTCATGAGCATAACAGAGCGCCTGTCCAAGCTGTATGACAATACTCACCGCTTCCGGCCAGTCCATGCGCTCGGGCGACAAACGCTCCAGGCGCTGCCCCAACGAGCCATGAGGACGATACTCGCTCACGATGTAGGGCCGCCCCTGTTTGATCGCGATATCCAGAATGGGGATGATATGGGGATGCTTCAACGAAAGCAGAATATCTGCAAGTAACACCCCTTGTTCTTGCTTCTGCTTGGGGTTGACACAGTCTAGATCAAAGAGCTTGACAACAAGTTTTTGTTGAGCATCTTGCCGGGCATACGCAAGGTACGTATGCCTCGACTTTTTGTGAGACAACTCTTGGATCAGACAGTAATCGAGAAAAAATTCTTGCATAGCTATGTCCACCAGAACGCAGAAATTAGCGTACCCGCGCTTCTATGCTTCACGAACAAGCAGCGAGTACAGAAAGGACCCTTCCTCATCGTGGGAACGTGACACTGCGTGCATTAAATATTGATGGAAAATTGCTCCAATGCTGCATTTTGCCTTTCTCTGTTACTCTACAGCCACGGCTTTTTAATTACCAGTGTTTCGCTATTGTACCATCACCTGGCGACAAAACGCTCCGAAAAGAGGGACAAATTCTCACCTGTTGGTATCAAAGACAATGCCACGAGCCACTATGAGCTGATGTGATAGCATATATCTCAGGAAAAACATATCTGTCGTCGAGAGGAATTCACTATGCCAGAACTTGATAGCGATCACACCTTTGGTTTCGATACCTTGTCCGTGCATGCTGGACAACAGCCAGATCCCGCCACAGGCGCGCGTGCAGTCCCGATCTATCAAACTACTTCATTTGTCTTTGATGATACCGACCACGCAGCCCATCTTTTTGCCCTGCAACGCTTTGGCAATATCTATACGCGCATCATGAACCCTACTACCGCCGCTTTTGAGGAACGCATCGCGGCACTTGAAGGCGGGACGGGCGCGGTCGCGACAGCATCAGGCATGGCCGCGCAGATGGCTACCATGATGACGCTGCTGCGACCGGGCGATGAGATTGTTTCTTCGAGCAGCCTGTATGGCGGGACGCATACACAGTTTGACATCACCCTGCGCACCTGGGGCATCAAGACCATTTTTGTTGACAGCACCGATCCCCAGCACTATCGCCAGGCCATTACGCCCAAAACGCGCGCACTCTATGGCGAGACCATTGGCAATCCACGTGGGGATGTCCTTGATATTCGCGCCGTCGCTGATATTGCGCACGAAGCTGGCGTACCGCTGGTCATAGACAACACCTTTGCCTCACCCTATCTTTGCCGACCCTTTGAGCATGGTGCCGATATTGTAGTTCATTCCGCCACCAAATTTATCGGCGGGCATGGCACCTCCATCGCTGGAGTCGTGGTAGAAGCAGGCAAATTTCCCTGGGATAACGGCAAATTCGCGCATATCGTTGATCCCTCACCCGGCTACCACGGCGTGAGATTCTACGAGACCTTTGGCGATTTTTGTTTCGTCATGAAGCTGCGTACTGAAACGGTACGCGATACCGGCGCGAGTATCAGTCCCTTCAATTCCTTTTTGCTGCTACAAGGCTTAGAAACGCTCTCATTGCGCATGGAACGACACTGCCAGAACGCCCTACGCGTGGCCCAATTTCTCCAGGAACATCCTGCCGTCAGCTGGGTCCGCTACCCGGGATTGCCCGACGATCCAGCATATACGCTGGCACAGCGCTATCTCCCTCATGGTGCCGGTGCAGTCTTCACCTTTGGCGTCAAGGGTGGCTACGAGGCGGGCAAAAAGGTAATTAACGCCGTACGACTCTTCTCGCACCTGGCAAACGTGGGTGATGCGCGCAGTCTCATCATTCATCCAGCCAGCACAACACATCAGCAACTTTCCGTGGCAGACCAGCTCGCTGGAGGCGTGACACCGGACCTGATTCGCCTTTCGGTCGGTATCGAGAACATTGAGGACATTCTCTGGGACCTGGATAAAGCGTTGCGCTCGACTTTAGCCTAAGCCGTTTTTATACTCATCCATAGGAAAAGCACAACAATCCAGGTATAATACAGTATCAGGATTGCACGCACCTTCCAAAGCATGCTGTATATTGACCTTCACTTCTTGACTTTTTGCAAGAATGACGTTATAGTATTGACCAGAGAGTCATTTTTTCTACACCCGGGTCAATATTACAGGGACGTCGAACCACAGATGCTATCAAGAAGGGAAATTACTTATGCAACGTAAGCTTGCAACCTTACAAGATGTATCAGGACAGTATGATTGGTTTAAGGAAATGCGGGACACCCAGCCTGTCTGGCTGGATGAAAGCAGTGGATGCTGGCATGTGTTTCGCTATGCAGACGTCAACACGGTCATTACAGACCATACACTTTTCTCATCGGAACGCCGTCAGCGCGCCTTTGCTCGTCCGCGTAGTGACTCTGCCACGCAGGACGGTCACGAGCGCCGGGCAGGACGCAATATTCTCGTGATGGACCCGCCGCAACATCGGCAGTACCGTAACCTGGTCTCGCCTTCGTTCACTCCTCGCGCGCTGGGACGCCTCTCAGGTCGTATTGCGACGATCACGCAGGAACTACTGGACCAGGTACGCACAGCCGGGTCCATGGATATAGTGACCTCTATTGCCTATCCGCTCCCGACCATCGTCATTGCTGAAATGCTGGGTGTTCCCACCTCAGATCGTCCGCTATTTAAACAGTGGGCTGATGGACTGCTCAACCGCCAGCTTAGCGATGCGGAGTTCTTTAAACCAGAGGAAGAACAACGCGACAATCCAGAGATGCAGCGTCTCGCCAAGCTCTTCGAGGAGATGACTGACTACTTCGAGGCCATGCTCGAAGATCGCCGCCGCCAGCCTCGCGACGATATGATGAGTGAAATATTGGCTGCTGAAGTGGATGGAGAGCGTCTAAGCTTAGAGGACGCGATTAGTTTCTGTACCATCCTTTTGCTCGCCGGTCACGTCACAACGACAAACCTGCTCAGCCAGGCTATTCGGTGCTTCGATGAGCATCCCGCCGTCCTTGAGCAACTACGTCAACAGCCAGATCTGATGCCAGAAGCAATTGAAGAGATCCTGCGCTATGCCTCACCAATCTGGCGACTTGTGCGTACGACAACGGCGGAGGTAACCATTGAAGGCGTGACGATCCCGGCTGATGCAGTCGTCTTTGCCTGGGTGGCATCGGCAAACCGTGATGAGCGGCAATTCCCAGAACCTGAGCGCTTTGACATTACGCGTACGCCGAATCGCCATGTCGCCTTCGGGCACGGCATCCACTTCTGCATTGGCGCACCACTCTCACGCTTAGAAGCCTCCATCGCGCTCCCGATGTTGGTCGAGCAATTGCCAGATCTGCATGTCGTCCATGACCAGCCCCTAGAGCTGTTCGAGGGCCGTGTGCTGTTCGGCTTCAAACGCCTACCCATTACCTTCACGGCTTCAGAACCGGTAGCATAACCATAACTGCCGGCAGTCGCGCACAAAAGCGCGTGCTCGCCGTAGTTCACCCATCCATTTGGGGGAAAACGTTGGGAAATGGGGTAGGGGCGTCACCTCGCGTGCGCCCCGGAGCGGTCGCCAGGACACGCCCCTACCCCCATTCCCCCCTCAAGGATGGAGAACCAACCCTCCTCGTCTCAGCGACGAGCAAAGCACCTGGAACATCTTACCTGGTACGGGCGGGGATGCCTCTCCAGTGACTCCCCGTAGGCAAGGTTTCACCTTTCATGACCAGCGATAGCGAGTCGAGGGTGGCATGAGCGCCAACCTCAGCATCGTATAAGATCACGGAGCGTGACCCGATGGAACTCGCAGCGCCGACTTTGACCGTGGACATCTTCATGACACGATCCTCAAAAAGATGGGTCTGTAAGGACGTGGCCTCTCCGACCGCAGCGTCATCGCCTACCTCCACGAGATCGAACTCCGTCAGGTAGGTGGTGTCGAGCCAGACCCGACGACCAATGCGCGCACCCAATAGTCGCAGAAATGGAGCCAGCCACGGCGTACCCGTGAGCCACCCAAGCAATCCTGGCACAGCCACCGATTCGTATAAGCCTGTAATTAGCTCGTCACGGCGCACAAATAAGCTCCAGAGCGGCTCTACACGTGGACGGTACCGACCGACGATCAGCCACTTGAGAGGCACAACCAGCAGCGTCGACGCCACCCCTATGCCCATCAGCAACAACGGCATGAGGCAGAGGAACGCGAACGGGGAGAGCGTGACCACCACGTGGACAATGATATCCTCATCACCGAGCACCGCCAACGCCAGAATGGTCGCGGGCAACGTGACGCGGAAGAACTCGATGGCCAGACGTCCAGCAATCATGCCAGGACGCGGACAGTACGTCATGTTATCCCCGAAGTGCTCACTCTGCTGACGTCGTGGCAGAAAGATCGCTGGCGATCCCAGCCAGGAAGTCTCAGCATCAACCTCGCGCGCTGGAGGCACCGAGTAGACGCCGATCAAGCTATTGTCACCAAGTGATGAGGCACCGGGTACGAGCGCACCGTTGCCCACAAAGCTCCGTCGCCCCACTTCCGCTGGTGCCAGAGCAACACAGCCACGATGGAATACCGCAGGTCCTACCACGGCAATATCGGCCACAAAGCTCTCTCTACCAAGCTTGAGCATATCAGGATCAACATATGCTACCGTCGAAATCTCGGACCAGCTTCCAATGCGAGCACCAAGGAGACGTAGAAATGGCACCAGATACAGCGTGGCATAGAGTGTGTTGGTCAACCCCAGGCTCATAGCCATCAACTGGTCACTCAACCACTTGCAGAGGCCAAACCCGCTGCGCACAGGATAAATGCCCGTATGGACGCGGGGCAAGACGGCACGTTTCACTGTGAATACCAGCAGGCACGTGACAAAGACGAAGAGTGGTCCCGCCAGCAGGCAGACCAGCATACCCCAGATATAGCCGTCACGAGCAGTTACTTCAGACATAAGTATAATGCTCGGCAATACCATCATGACCGGTATCATGAGTAACAGGCATATACCAGCCACAAAGCCCACCAGCACAGAAAGAGGCCAGCCACGTCCGTCTGCTTGCTCAGCCATCGTTTCAAGTAACGGCGGAACGCTTGCCAGGCGCTTGATCGGCGACCCTCCCCAGCACTCGTTCGCAGGAATCACCTGATTCTGGGACACGAGGGACTGCTCCATCACGCAGGCATTGCTGCCAATCCTGGCACCGGCCAGGACCATACAGTTGGTACCCAGGAAAGCATCCCGGCCAATGCGAATCGGCGCTAAACGCAGCCAGCCATCTTCCACCGCAAAGGGCTGCAACTGCGCTCCATACCCGATATTCACACCATCACCGACGTCGATAAACATCGGCAGGCCGATTTTGGCAGAGACAAGATGACAGTCACGACCAAACCTGGCTCCCAACAGGCGCAAATAGGGCGGCAGCAATGGCGACCCCGTGAGGAGACCAATCGGCGAGAGCGCGAGGATTTTGCGATAGAACCACCAGCGCAGATAGGTTATTCCCCATAGTGGGTACGAACCCGCGCGTACACCCTTCATAAGCAAACGACCCCCAATCACAGGCAGCAGAAATCCGCTCACTGCAAGCCAGATCACCGCTGCACAACCGAGTAAGAGGAGTCTCCAGGGACTGCCGATGGCTGCTCGCAGCCCCGCCACCGGCATGCTTAGCACACAGAGGAAGCCATACAGAGCAGCTAGCTGTGCGATGCCACAGCACAGCACACGGAAGTTCGCATAGCGCCGCGCCGTGGGTACCGTTGACACCACCGCACAATCATCCACCGCATGAGCGGCTTCTGCGTCAATAAACCGGGCAAGACCACGCACCGTCGGCTTGCCATACAAATCGCCTATTGACAGCATTTGTAGGCGTGGTTCCTTACGCAAGCGAGAGACAACAAGAGCTGCTGCCAGAGAGTGACCTCCCAGATCACAGAAAAAATCATCCTCAACCGACACACCCTTACGACCAAGCACATCTCCCCATACAGCAGCAAGCTGGCTCTCAAGAGGAGTCGTCGGAGGCACATAGCGGGTAGAGCGAGCACCGAGACGTGGCGACGCGGGCAACGGCAATGCAGCACGATTAATCTTATCAGCAGCCAGCAAGGGAAACTCGTTGAGCACTTCAATGAACGATGGGACCATATAAGCAGGTAAGCGGTGCTTCAGGGAGGCGTGTAGCCGCTCACGCAGAGCAGGATCGACGCTTTCACCTGCACGCAGCGTCACGTAGGCCACGAGATCCTGCACAACGCCATCCTTCTCCAGCGGCTTGACAGCAGCATTCTCCACCGCATGATCCTCGCGGAGTACCGCATCGATCTCACCCAGTTCAATCCGATAGCCGCGCACCTTCACCTGGGTATCAATCCGCCCAAGATATTCGATTTCCCCGCTAGAGGTCAGGCGACCGAGGTCCCCTGTGCGGTAAAGACGAGGCACACTGCCCTGATCGCTCCTGACCGGATTAGGTACAAAGCGGTCGCGCGTGAGATCGGGACGATTGAGATAGCCGATAGCAACACCTGGGCCGCCAATACAGATCTCTCCGCTCTCATGCTCGGCAACGGGACGGAGTTGGTCATCCAGAATATAGATGCGATACGTGGGTAGCGGCGTACCAATGGTCACAGGACGATCAGGCAGCAGTTCACACCAGGTTGCCGTGACGGTCGTCTCGGTAGGGCCATAGGTATTGAGCATACGACGCCCCGGACTGGACCAGCGACGGACAAGATCGCTCGGACAGGCCTCGCCACCCACAAGCAAACAGCGCAGCGAAGGCACATCACGGTCTATCGTGGCCAGCAGCGTCGGTACACAGCAGAGCACCGTTATGTTCTGCTCGATGAGAAATTCGGTGAACCCGTGACCCAGGCGACGAGAGTCGGTCGGACCGGCAATGAGCGTGGCTCCGGCAATCCACGTGGGCCAGATCTCCTCAAAGGAGAAGTCGAAGGCGATAGTCATACCCTGGTAGACACGATCAGCGCTCGTCACCGCATAAATCGGCGTGACCACAGCCAGAAAATTGGTGATACTGGCATGCGAGACGGCAACGCCCTTTGGTCGCCCGGTCGTGCCTGAAGTGTAGATAACATAGCACAGGGACATGGGATCAACATTGATCCGGGGTCGGATCTCGGACTGCATAGCCAGTTCAGTAGCAGCTTCATCACATTCAAGCACAGGGCAAGCCAGCATTTTTGTTTTCTCGCGAAACGTGGAAGTTGTCACGAGGTCCTGCAAGCCAGCATCCTCGGCAATAAAGGCCACGCGCTCGGTTGGGAACGACGCATCGAGCGGGACAAAGGCAGCACCAGCCTTGAGTACTCCCAGCAGAGCAACATACGTATCGAGCGAACGCTCCAGCAGAATGCCCACCGCATCGCCTGCTCCAATACCGCGCTGTAAGAGGAGATGTGCAAGACGGTTGGCACGCTGATCAAGTTCCAGATAGGTCAGCCGAGATGTCCCACACACAATGGCAATCTCGTCTGGTCGCCGGTCACACGTCTGCTCAAAATAGAGCGACAGGCTCTTGTACTGCTTCGTCCTGGGCGCGTGTGTCAGTATGCTGGTGAGACGGTGTTGCACGTGAGCCGTATCTTCCAGGACATGCGAAAAGTCGATATGCTTATCTATACTCATAATAGAGTTCTCATCCTCTAATGATTGAAATAACTGAGCAGTGAGACGGATGGAAAAACGACTGAGCATGTTCCCTCATCCCGGACAGCCCAGGGCCAGACATGCGTTGTATCACAACTCAGCCGATGTTTTCGAGTTCCCAGGACACTACCCACTCGTGGACCCTCCCGGCGATGCGAATAGGGGGAATGAGCATACTCTGGTCCCGGAATTTGATGGGGGAAAAGGAAATACACGACAACCCTCCGAACCTCCCTAACGTAATGCTGCTCTTTATCATCGCATGCTTCTATGCCGCTTTATCCATCTGCTCTAAAAACAGCATGAGAGGCGATGTGTTCTTGCTCACTTTATTCGATGGCCTGGAAGACACCTTCCACACAGTAATTACCAGATTTTTGATCAGAGTCTCTTAAAATTAACTCCAATAATAAAATAGCACTTTTTTCTCATTTCACCAACTATATAGCCATTTGGTAATAAAATAGCATAATTTTATTTTTATGTCGATAATACCTGCTGATAAGCCATGCGGAAAGCAATTTAGGAGTTGATGTCAGCGTGAATGCTCAGCATTCGCAACTGTGGCTGACAGAGGATTTTGCAGGGACGACAGAAGATCGGACAGGCGTGACCCGCAATATGGGAACAAAAGACGGAGATAGCCAGTCTCGCGACCGCATATCATGGAAGAGGCAGCACAAACCAGAATCTGGAACCTTTGCCAACCGCGCTCTCAACACCAACCTTACCGCCATGACGCTGGATCAATTCCCGGCAAATGTGCAAACCCAGACCCAGTCCGACCGCACCCACTACTTGCTGCTCATGGAGAGCAGGCACCTGGTAAAAGCGCTCCCAGATATGCTTCTGCACACTCTGAGGCAGACCCGGGCCAGCATCTTGCACCCAGACGCGCACCTGCTGTTCCTCGACACGTAAACCGACGGTAATCGGCTCTTCAGCATCTGCATATTTCAGCGCGTTGGTCACATAGTTGTTGACAACTTGACCAATACGATCCGCGTCTATCCTGACGAAAACCTCGGTGGGCACTTCCAGACACAGCATCAGCCTACACTCAGGAGTGATGATACGCTGATCCTCTACAACCGCACGTACAACGTCCACCAGATTGCACATCTCCAATGACAACTGCAATTTATCCGCCTGAATGCGCGAAGAATTTAAGAGATCATTGATTAAGCGATTCTGCACACCAACCTGCAAGATGGAGCGCGAAATCATCTCTCTGACCGCATCGAATGCACTGGCATCTTCTGCTGAAATCGTGGCGACTTTGTCAGTAAGTTTCCTCAAGCGGCGCTCAACCAGTTGAAGACTCGCTTTAATCGTGGTAATTGGCCTGCGCAGTTCATGACTCGCCATACTAATGAAGGTATCTTTTTGCTCTTCTTGCAGTTTTAATTCGGTAATATCGCGTGCCACGGCATATAACAGCTCTTTTTCCATGACAGGCAACGCTGTCCAGTCCAACCACGTGTATGAGCCATTTTTGGTACGATAACGGTTCTCAAAATGCAGCGTTGGGATACCTTGCTGCAGTTTCGCCAATTCCTGGCGCGTGTCTGCCATGTCATCAGCATGGATTAAGCTGAAGATCGACTGACCGAGGAGTTCTTGCTCTCCATAGCCAAGGACACGCTCAAAGGCAGAATTGACTTTGCAGAATTCGCCGGCAAAGTTTATCAAGCATAAGAGGTCAAGCGAGACGGCAAAGAAGTGATCCAGCACCAGTTGCGACTGCACGATCTCAGTCACATCACGCGAGACAGCCAGCAGATAGAGAATCGTGCCGTCCGTATTGAAAATAGGCGTTACCGTAACATCCCACCATTTATCTGTGCCCTTCACAGTCGGACAGAAAGCACGAAAAGTCGCCACACCCCCTGCCTGAGCTATCGCCACAGCATTATGCACCGTGTCCTGTGCTTCTCCTTGCCAGAGTTCAGTCCATGGTGCAAAGGCACAGGAGGAAAAATCATCCACTTCCATGACTTGCTGACCACCAGGATTCATGTAGAGGAGCCTACCTTGCAGGTCTAATACCTTGATACAGTCAGTGCTGTTCTCGACAAAGCGCTGCATCAAGATCTGCGAGAGCAGCGCATCATTCTCATGCAGTAGCCCGGATGCATTGGCAATAGATGGCAGAGCGCTCTCAGGTAAGAACGCTTGCGACACTGGCGATAGTGTCTGATCGCCAGGCACTAATTGAGCGCGCTTCCCGCGCTTTTGTGTGTGTTTATCCATCGGCATTCATCTATTATAAAGCAGCAAACAAACGACACTTCTTTCATTTCGTTCTAACGCATAAAGAAAGTCTCACACCCTTCTCTAGCTTCGCTATAACGCACAAAGAAAAGTCTAGCATACTTCGTTTGAAAAGTATAGGGTTACATAAATATTGAAGATAGGTTCCAGCGTTCTCCAGATTATTCCAGAGAGCTTTATACGCTTCAGATTAGAGAGCAAGCAAAACTGTGCTATTGGCTCAGCTTCTTTGCCAGGATCACGCCTGTATTTAAGCCAATAGTATGCAGGCCACCGAAAAATCTCGCATGCTCAATCTTCATACACCTGTTCTCTACAAAGATTAAGCCCGCAGCCTGTGCTATCTTACCCGCTGCCTCGTTACTCACTCCCAACTGGAGCCAGAGTACTTTAGCCCCGATCTTGACCGCTTCGCTGGCGATAGGTGGCGTGTCTTCGGCCTTACGAAACACATCCACAATTTCAATCTGCTCACCCACCGCCTGCGCCTCTGTCAGTGAGGCATAGACGCGCTTGCCCAGCAGCGTTTTTCCAGCATAGCGCGGATTGATAGGGATGATATCGTAGCCCTCTGCTTGTAGATAGATCGCCACAAAGTGGCTGGGACGATAGGGATCAGCCGAGACCCCCACGATAGCTACATGCCGATAGGTACGCAAAATCTGCAAGCGTTCATACATATCCGGTGTATCGTGTAGAACATTCATATTGTAACTCCTCCGGGAATCGATGACGAGCGCATGAAATATAGCGCTCTCCATCATTGTCATCTGTACGCTCTCCGGCGTCAAGGATGGTGTCAGGTAACTCTTCAGGTCGGCGGCCTCCACCCCGCGTAGCGACAATCCCTTGCGGTTGTCGTCCCCAACTCCTGCACTATCTCGTTTCGCCTTATTCTCCTGTAGAGTATACTACGAGCAAGATCTCGCTCGCCCGCTTATTACAATACTACATTTTTTTGAGACAAATAGCAGAGTCGACAGGGAAGGGACGCTCATATGCTCTATACCATTGCAAACAAGATCTGGCAATACGCTAAATGGATCTGGCTAACGCTGTTTATCGTCATCTTCATTGGCATTGTTATCAATCTAGCCAGCATGCAAACGACCGATGTTTCTAAGACTGCTGTTGTCAGTGTACTCCACTGGTTCACGCTGCCCGGTCTTGCTCAGCGGCTACTGCTGGGGACAGGTACGTTCTGTCTTGCAGTCACGCTCGCGGCAGGCATCCTGGTTGTGATCGGCGAACATATCAAAGGTGGCAAGGTACTGCGCTACTATTTACGCTCAGTGGTCAATGATAACACTGGTTTGAGTCCAACGGGCATCTACCAACAATCGCAGGCGCTCATCTCCGTCAACGTCCCGCTCGATGATAACTTTATTCACCTGCACGCCGTATCCGACCGGCCACGCTACGATATCCCAGAGGAGCAACAACGACATCTGGAAGCGCTACGCAAGCGCACCGACCTGACTATGGATGATTTCGAGCAACAGGCGCAGCTCTTGCGCAGCATATGGATGTATAAAGAGCAGGCAAGCGCAAGCATTGGGCAAAAGCAAGAAGCACGTATTGAAGAGATACTTCAGCTACTCACGGCAACCAACCCTGTCGCCGTGATCCTGGGCGCGCCTGGCTCGGGCAAGAGCACATCCCTGCGCTGGCTGGCATTGCATATGGGCAGGGCCATGCTCTCGGCAAAATACCATCTACCCAAAGGACTTATGCAGCGACAACTGCCCGTGTTGGTGCGTATCAGCGAGTATGCAAAGTGCCTGGTGGCTGATGCAGATCTGACATTTGAGCAGTTCTTCCTGGCGCATACGACAAAGATTCATGGTGATCTGTCGGCTAAGCTGCCAGATGCACTGGAGCAAGGTCGCTGCCTGGTCTTGCTGGACGGTCTGGATGAAGTGGCAAGCGACGACTTGCGCAGAAATGTAGCCGATAAAATACAAAAATTCATCGCAAAATATACAGCCGACGACGTGAAAGCCAGGCACTACAATCGCTTTGTGATTACCTCGCGTATCACTGGCTACGAAGAGGGACCATACAGCGCCTACACGCATTATACGCTGCTCGAACTCACCGATAAACAGATTGAGCATTTCTTGAGCACATGGTGCCTGGCCGTTGAACGCCATATGGCACGCTCAGGCGCACGCGGGAAAGACCTGACTCTCCAACAAAAGGCACAGGCAGATCAGGCAGGTCGAGTACAAAAAGATCGCTTGCAGGCCGCGCTCAAAGGCAATCCTGGCATCAAGCGCCTGGCAATCAACCCTTTAATGCTGACCATCCTGGCCTTGATTCAGCGCAGTGGCAAGACGTTGCCGCATCGCCGCATTGATCTCTATCAAGTTGTTACACGCACCCTGCTCGACAACTGGAACCAGGACAGCACACGCAACCAATTGGATGTGAAACTGGCAGAACGCACATTATGCAATCTCGCCTATCGGCTGCATCGCAGTGATCGTTTGCTGATCAAATCCGAAGTAGAAAAGATTGTCCGACAATCTATGACCGAGTTCTATGAGCGACTCCTGGATAAAAGTGATGATAAAGCAGTTGATACCTTTATCGAGACCGTTCGACGTACCAGCGGACTCTTTGTGGAGAGTGGACAGGGCTTGTTCAGCTTTATGCATCGCACGTTCCAGGAGTATTATGCCGCTCAGTATCTGCTACGCGAAAACATTGAAACATTGAAATTGTTCGTAGCGGAGCACTGCCACACGGCAACCTGGCGTGAACCGCTGCTACTGACGATAGCCGATAAGAGCGGACAGGATAAGGATGCAACGAGCGAGCTGATCCAGATCATCGCCGATACCAAAGATATCTACGACAGTGTCTTGCAGCGCAACCTGCTCTTTGCGGCCAGTAGCCTGGTAGACTGTGAAACCTGGGCCATTCGTCCAGCACTCCAGCAGACAATCGCCGACCAGCTCTTCGCGCTTTATGGGGACAATCTTGGAGCGGGACGTTATACGCGGCTCAAGCAAGAACTGGAAAAAGTTGCCCTGCTCTGGCTGGGTGGGCAGCCACAAAACAGCAACCGTACCCCGCTACTGGAGGCATGGCGCGCAGCACTCTGCGACGTGACTCAGCCAGTACGTCAGCAAGGTGCCGTGCACCTGCTCGCGGCGCTGGCTCCTGATCTAGCAACCTGTCCCCGACCAGTCTTGACGAATCTCATTCCGCCATTAATCCAACTGGCAGGCATCGTTGACATGGTGACAGATTGCCCGCCAGATAACCTGGAACTCAGTTATCCTCAGCCAGCGGCGCGCCCAGCTTCGCTAGCGGTAGAAGAATACGCATTTGTGGCATTACGCTTACTCGATGCCGCAGGCCCGGCTGGCTGGCTACATACGGCCTGGTTCAAGTGGAGCAAAGAGCAACCCGCACTGCTGGAACGCCTCACCCAGCATTCACTGGAACTTGATTACCTGCTCACACCTGCCGCATTGCCAGGCACACATGATAGCCAGCATTGGAAAACCCAAGACGAGATCAGTAAAGACTGGCAAAAAAAAGGACGCCGCAACGCGGCGGGGCTGCAAACACAGCTTTTACGGGCCAGTGATACAGCAAGATTCTCCTATGCATATCTGTACTGGCAACTGCTCAAAAAAGAAGAGCATGAAACACTAGCGGGTACACCCTGGCGTACGACCTGGCATAGTTTTCTAAAGGAGCAGCTAGCTCATCCGCGTAGCTCAACATATCAGAGCTGTCTACAATTACTTTTACTGCTCGCTCAAAATGATCAACAGATGCAACAAGATCTGGCGGAAGCTCTGCTGCAATCACTATATTCTCCATCAATACACAGTCAGGGAATTGTATTGAACGTTGTTCATAGTATTTATCTCCGTGATCTCAGTGATCTCCGTAATCTCCGTAATCTCCGTGATCTCAGTGATCTCCGTAATCTCCGTAATCTCCGTAATCTCCGTGATCTCAGTGATCTCAGTGATCTCAGTGATCTCCGTGATCTCCGTGGTCTCCGTGGTCTCCGTGGTCTCCGTGGTCTCCGTGATCTCCGTGATCTCCGTGGTCTCAGTGATCTCCGTGATCTCAGTGATCTCCGTTATCTCCGTGATCTCCGTGATCTCCGTGATCTCCGTGATCTCCGTGATCTCCGTGAACACATTAACGAAGATACACTTATAGCCCTTCTCTGTTCCATCATCGAGACAACGCAAACAAGAGGCTCACAGACAGCAGCATGCTTTGCTCTCTATAGCGTTATGAGCAACTACGGTTCTCTACAACCCGAAATAAAGCAGCGGCTACAAGATTGTTTGCAAAGGCAAATGCAAAAATCGCCACCGTTAGCATCAAATACCGCAGAACAGCGTCTGATCATCAAGGCTATTCAATATAGAGCTGGCATAGTGCAAGACCCACAAAGCACACTCGCACCACCTCCAACACTCGGTACAGCAGATGAGAGAGCAACTGCACTGGCTGCGCTAAAACAGCAGGCACAGATCAGTCAGCAAGACGTTGCAGAGCTTTTGGTAGCATGTACAGATAGCAGGCAACTATCATCGGAAGAACAATGGCAGGCAGTAACGAAAGCAGAATATGTTTCCCAAATTGGCACCGTTGGAGAATTTGCCTGGGGACTGCTCACAGAGCCGTTGCCTCTGCAAGTAGATGCGTTGACTGCGATAGTACAATCCCTGGAGCATCAAAATGCGCTTATCTGTGCAGCGGCAGCCATGCTCTTACAAAGATCCAGGCAGATATCTGAGCATATACGGCAGGAGGCAGGACAAAAGATTATGCAGATATTGGCGGATGATGAGTTAGCGCGTCGCCCACTAGATCCGCCTGGCACATCCAGAATATGGCGACTTGATGATGTGCTATTTGAGACGCTTCAGGCATTAGCCGAGCAGCGGTTGGCCTCTGCACCCTTACCTGCCTCGTAGCCTCTAGCATCGTTCAAGCGGGTAGAACGCATCCTATCCGACATAGTCCCAAGCCGCATTATGTACTATAAGAAGTCCGGTACGACGTGCGCCACAAAATGTTCTAGCGTAGCCACGTCGAGGAAGCGGAAGAGAAAGTGTGTGACGCCCAGGGCGCGGAACTGCGCGAGTTCGCGTGTCACTTCGGCGGCATTGCCGGCGATAAAGTGTTTTTGTGGATGCCGCTGCACCTGCGCCGGGTCCTCTGAAACGCTGAGCGTGCTCAGATAGGTCAGCTTGATCTCCGCTGGATCGCGCCCAATACGCTCACAGTGCTGCTTCAGGATAGCCAGCTTATGCGCGTATTCAGCGACGGTACAGGAGTTAAAATTCCAGCAGTCTGCGTAGCGCGCGACAATGGAGAGCGTGCGCTGCTCCCCACCTCCACCAATCAGGATAGGGATCGCTGGCGTCGGCTGCGGCACGCAATAGGCAGCGCGAATATGATAATATCGACCCTCAAAGGTCGCTGGCTGCTGCGTCCACATCGTCCGCACAATCTGCAACGTCTCCTCAAGCTGGTCCATACGCGCCCCTACAGCCGGAAAAGCATAGCCATAGGCCAGGTATTCATCTTCCTTCCAGCCTGCTCCTAATCCCAATATGAGCCTCCCACCGCTGAGATACTGCAAATTGGCCGCCATCTTCGCCAGTAAAGCTGGATTGCGATACGCCTGTGACAAAACCATCGTCCCCACTTTGAATTGGGGATAGAGCGCGGCCAGATAGCTCAGTGTGGTCAACGACTCTAATTCAGCAGTAGTACCCACCTGGAGATGATCCTCCAGCCAGAGTGTACTAAAGCCGGCGGAAAGCGCCGCAATACAACGATGATTGAACTCCAATACAGCATGTAAAGGATGACCGGGATCGTTCTGTCTCAACATAAGTCCGAAGTCAACGCTCGCCAAAAGCTTACCCTCCCATGAAATACCCGCAGGAAATATCAACATATTCTTCGCGAGTCGCTAAAACATATATCGCCTATATAATCAATCCCATGCATATATACGCTGTGCTTTCCACACATAACGCTATCCCTATTACGATCCACGGAGCCTGCTTCGTGACAGAAAGCATCTCAAGTTAACAGCATACAATATTACGCGTCTTCCTGGGAAAAGAGCTGTTCCGCCATCGTGAAATTTGCCGGTTATGATCTAACATCATTAAAAAAATCTAAAGATCCAGCCTTCATATATACTTTCAGCAAAGGATAGTTGTATAATAGTCCCTAAACCAGGTACACACATTTATTGTCCAGCTAAAAATTTTCAATTCTAGTACTTTTTGGTTGATTGCTATACAGATCGATAAATTTTATGTACGCTATAATCGTCCATAAAAGGGCAGCATCTACGGCCCTGATTATCGATGTAGTCGGTCCACCAAATTGATCGAATAGTAGATTAACAAAGCTTCAGAGCGAGCTTTTAGCTCTGGCAACATAGGAGTTATACTTCTCTGATACGGTTGCTGGCTTTTCTACTGCTTCTGTACACATAACATATAGACTTTTTTACAATAGTATAGTCCTATTTTGCTGGCACATCCCTTGCACGAGTATTTACTTACACGGAGAGATTTCCCCTGGCGATGCGGTGAAACCTGGTTAGAAGAGGAAGGCACTAGTGATGAAAATGTATATTCATAGGTATCTCGTGTATCGATATTTTCAAGAAAACATCCATCCCGGTTACAGGAACAATCGTCATTTCCCGCGCTACCTGGCGCATCCATTCCGCGACACTATAAAATCTGGTCTACCCTAAATTTCGTGAGCTTGATGGATCAAGACATCAGGTTTTTTTTGCGACGACCAGATAGACGACGAGGGTACATGCTATCTTGGGAACAGGTAGAAGCGACAACCATTTCAGGCAGACGAACGGCGATCCACGTATTTGCTGATTTTAATGTGTGCTTCTGCTCTACAGCGCAAGGGAAGATACACGTAGTTTTGTGCACCCGAGGGTAGCGCTGCGCCAGCGATGAAGTCATGGTAAAGCGTAGGTAACACAGAGTTTGCCAGTGTTAGTGTATCATAGATACAGAGTTCTTTTAGGCGTAGATGGTGCTATTACAACAAAGATGAAACGTATATGACACAGCGGCGCGTAACAGCAACCAACCAGTTTTCTACCGTCATTGACGTCCTCCAAATGGGTAAAAAGACGGGTCTTCTCACCATTGAGCGAGGTGAAGGCGAAACATTCGAAGAGGGCACAATTACGTTCGTCAACGGGCAAGTAGTGAATGCGGCTATTGGTCGATATACAGGCAGAGACGCGGCTACCAAGTTATTTTCCTGGCAAGCATGTCGTTTCTCGTTTGTGCCTCTACTCCCAGGACAAGTTGCTCCGGGTATGCCTGCTACGCCAACCGAACAGAAGAAGGCAAAGGACGTCACCCAACCTGCACAAAGGCCTTTTTATGGCTCCCAGCAGACGAATGCAGCAGCACAAGATAGCTTGAGCCGCCGACCATTCACCTCTGTCTATAGCAGAGATTCCATAGATAATATCTTGCTCACATTAGATCGACAGGGCTTCTCTCGTACGCACCGTCGCTTGTTCTTATTGATCGATGGGGGACGATCTATCCGAGAACTAGCCGCGTTAATCGGGCGAGCACCGGATGAGACGCTGGCTCTGCTAGCCGACCTGGAGCAAGCTGGTTTCATACAGTTATAACAACCCCAGTCCAAGGAGAATTTCTACCATGCAGACTTTAGTGTCACAAAAGATCGGACGCTTCTCGCTCTCGCTCTCGGTACGCGTCTCGCTCTTACTTATGCTCGCAGCACTACTACCACTCATTGTCACTATCACCAGTAGTGAATTACTATCGCGTCCCCAACTGATTGCCAAGGCGAATGCCTCCATGGAAACAGACGCACAGACGCATATCCAGACCATCGAAAACTATTTTTCCCAGCCCATTATCGATGTGAGATCGATCAGCCAGAACACGCTCCTCTCTGAATATTTAAATGGAAATGACGCTGTAGCTGGAGATGCCGCCAATATCCTGGCGACGGGTTATCAGCGCAACACGAACTATATAAACTGGTCCATTATTGATACGCATCAGAAGCTGCGCCTCTTTTATCCCACGCCAGCACTTCCCCATGGCAAATACTTTGTTCCACCAGATACTGTTAAGCAACTTGCCGCAGCCAATACCGCTGCGATTTCATCGGACTACTACGACCCTCAGGGCAACGCATTAACCGTTGATATCACAGAGCCCATTACGGTAACAGGCGCAAATGCTATTCAAACGCTCGGCTACTTGCGCGTTACGCTAAATATTAACTTCATCTGGAGCATGGTACAGAACGAGAGTAACGCCAATGGAGCTGGCAGTTACGCCTTTATTGTCGATGAAAATGGCATGATCATCGCCCATACGGATATCGCCCAGAACTTTACGGCTATCGCTCCCTTCACCAATAGCGAGCAGAGCAATATCAACACACTAGACCGTTATGGAGGAAATACCACCATTCCTGTCTCTAACTATGGGGCGCTCGCCAATGCACAAAAACAGTCAAGTAAACAGTTGACACTGCAGATGGTCCCACCAGGACAAAAAAGTAGCTATCAGGTTATTGGTATACCTGTATCCATCGTTCCATGGACCTATTTTGTGCTCAGTCCTACCAGTGTCGTCACCGCGCTTGCCGATCAGCAGCTCCTCGATATTGGCATTATCGGCTTCATCGTCCTTTTGCTCGCCGCGATTGTCGGTATCATCGTCGGACAACGTATCACGGCTCCCGTCTTAAGTTCTGTAACCCGCTTGCAATCAAGCAGCCAACTCCTGAAAGATCTGGCGGCCAAAGAGCAGGTGACGATCACAGAGCAGGTGTGGGTGGTCGATTCAACAAAAACTGGTTTATCCTCGGTCAACTACTATATGGATGCGACACAAGAGGCGGCCAATCGCATTGTAACGACCAGTACAGAATTGGAACGCCGCTGGTCTCAGGTGCATCAGATGGAAAGACAAGAGGCGCTTCACCAGATCGTCGTCGCTGCTCACTATATCGAAGACGCCGTGCAGTACCAGAAGACGAGTAGCAAAAAGCTTTCGGCGGCCATCGATCTGACAAAACAAGTGACGGATCAGTTAAATTCAAGCACAGAATTAGCGACAGAAACCGCCGATCAAATGGAGCAGGTCGTGAGCCAACTCCAACAAGTCGTAGGAAAAAGTGAATAGGAGGCTTCACAATGCAACGGACGCAGTCAAAGATCCTTTTCGGGCTACATTGCACCCTTATGCTGCTAGCCCTTCTCCTAGTAACATCCTGTAGCTACACAGGTGGATATACATCTAGCGATAATACCACAACCAGTGGCAAGAATCCGGCAAGCATCCATGTCGGATTCGTCACTGAGACCTCCAGTTTAGACTTTGCCCTGGAGATGGCAGCAGGCGCACAATATGCAGCGGATCAATATCACGTGTCGGCGCAGATTGTCGCTCCGCCCACTTTCGATGCCCCAGCAGCTCTTAAACTTTTTGCGGGCCTGACAAAAACCGCGAAGGATGGTATTGCTGTCGAAACACTCGAGCCAGCCCTCTTCGTAAAACCGGAGGCTAAAGCGGTGAGTGCAGGCATTCCACTGATTGCGGTAGACACAGTGCCGCCAGCAGCATCACACATTACCACCTACGTTGGCAACGACAACCTGGCGGCAGGTGAGGAGCTCGCGGAAGCTGCCATCCAGCAGATCCCAACCAGTGCGCGAGGAAAGTTACTCATTGGTAGTGACAATCCCGGCGTGCCTCCCCTCGACTTTCGCGTGCAAGGTATCAAGCAGGTGTTCCAGAGCTTGCGGCCTCATCTCCAGATCGTTGGCCCTTTCGACTCGCTGCAGACCCCACAAGATAACCTTAGTTCCTGGACCAAAGCCATCAGTACCAATTCCGCCATTGTTGCCTGCCTGGGTAATGGAGACCAGGATAATTCCTCTTTAGCTCAAATCAAGCAAAATGGACATGAGACGTACCTGAGTGGGGCCTTTGACCTGGACCCCACTGCGCTAGAGGCCATCGCCAATGGTACCAATTTCGCCCTTCTCGATCCAGAGCACTTCTTGAAGGGCTATGTGGCCATGCGCCTGCTCATTGAGCACGCAATGTATGGCGATGCTATTCCTCAGGGATGGTGGAACCCCGGCGCTCTGCTGGTGACGCAGAGTAATGTCCAGCAGATCATTGCACGCCAGCAGACCCTGACCACCAAAGGGGCATTCTACCAGCCAATCATCAATAGCGAGTTTGCCGACCCCACAGCTCAAATCAAACCGCTGAGTCAGGCTAAATAAAAGAGTGCTCGTGCGCTTGATACAAAAAGGGATGGCTGGGGCAACCTCACCATCCCTTCACGCGCAGAGCTGGAGTGCCATTATTTGCACAGGTAGTAAAAAGCTTTCGGCAGCCATCGATCTAACCAAACAAATCGTAACTACTCAGGTGAGGCAACATTTCAGGAACCGTGGAAGATCGCGTAGGGGCCGAGCGAAGACCTTTTTTGGTGGTCTGTCTGTTCCCTTGAGCGAAGAAAAAAGGTCTTGGCGTCCCTTGCGGCGGCCTGTCCTGTCTTGCACCCAACCGGGACAACCGCAAGGGATTGTCCCTACGCGATCCTCCCTCTGCAGGCCGACCTGAGTAGTTATAACAAATCATCGACCAATTAAATTCAAGCACAGCATTAGCTACAGAGACCACTGATCAGATGGAGCAAGGGTGCTCCAATAAGTCACAGGGAACGTGAGTATTAGGAAGCTTCAATGCAACTGCCACAGACGCAGTCAAAGGGTCTTTTCAGACTCCATTGCACTCTTATGGTGCTAGCCCTTCTCCTAGTAACATCCTGCGGTACCCTGGATGAATCTCCATCTAGCAATAACACCACGGGTGGCAAGAATCCGGCTGATATCCATGTCGGTTTCATCTCGGAGACCACCAGCCAGGACTTTGCTCTGGAGATGGCGGCAGGCGCGCAATACGCAGCGGACCAATATCACGTATCGGCACAGATTGTCGCGCCGCCAACTATCGACGATCCAGCCGCCGTCAAGCTCTTTAATGGCCTGACACAAACCGCGCGCGATGGTATTGCGGTCGAGACGCTTGCGCCAGCCCTCTTCGCACAACCGGAGGCTAAAGCGGTGGATGCTGGCATTCCGCTGATTGCTGTAGACACGGTGCCACCGGCATCATCACACATCACCACCTATGTTGGCAACGATAATCTGGCCGCCGGAGTGGAACTTGCCGATGCCGCCATCCAGCAGATTCCGACAAATGCTGAAGGGAGTTTGCTCATTGGCGTTGACACCCGTGGTGTACCTGTCCTCGACTATCGGGCACAGGGTATCAAGCAAGAGTTCCAACACTTACGACCTCATCTCAAGATCGTTGGCCCTTTCAGCTCGCAACAGATCCCACAACTGAACCTTGCCGCCTGGACCAATGCCATTAATACGCATCCCGCGATTGTCGCCTGCCTGGGCGTCGGAGACCCTGATAACTCTTCTCTCGCCCAAATCAAGCAAAACGGACACGGGACGTACCTGACCGGAGCCTTTGACCTGGACCCCACTGCGCTAGAGGCTATCGCCAATGGTACCAATTTCGCCCTTGTCGATCCAGAACACTTCTTGAAGGGCTATGTGGCCATGCGCCTGCTGATCGAGCACGCGCTGTATGGCGATGCTATTCCTCAGGGATGGTGGAACCCCGGCGCTCTGCTGGTGACACAGAGTAATGTCCAGCAGATCATTACGCGCCAGGAGAGCCTGGCCGCCAAAGGCCAATTCTATTTGCCAATCATCAATAGCGAGTTTGCCGACCCCGCAGCTCAGATCAAACCGCTGAGTCAGGCGAAGTAAAAGAGTGCTCGTACGCTTGATGCAAGAAGGGACGGTCGGGGCAACCTCACCGTTCCTTCACGCGCAGAGCTGGCGTGCCATTATTTGCACGGATGGATATCCTTTGCACCATCTTTCTCCTCAATAACCACGCGTTCCATGCGCGGATCAGTATCGCGTTCAACTAGAGAGAGCAATGTTTGTCGATAGGCATTGATAAAGTCCAGTAGTCCCAACGCTTCTTCCGGCGTCAAGTCGAAGTTGATGCCTGCTGCATGTCTCAGGACTAGCCCACTTTCCTCCATACGAGCGCGGTAGCGACCAATGATAGCGTCCATAACACTCCTTCCCATCCCTTTTTAAGGATAGGGGTTCCTGACAACTAGCCCCTTTTCTCAGCAAGAGAGGAGAGGGCGGCAAAGCTCAGGAAATTTCTCAGCAAACGGAACTCATCCTGTTGTATTCTAGATGTATCCTTTCACATCGTCAACAAGCAAGCTCTATTATCTCACAAGAGAGAGATAGACGCCTACAATAACTTCATGATGGGTATCAGACACTATGGATATCAGACAATCGGCCAGTCCAGCCCTGCGGCTTGATAGATTGCCTCTAGCATCGCCATATTCTCCAATGTTTCGCTCAAACTGAGAGCTGGTTCCTGCTGTGTACGAATGCAGGCCGCGAAATGCTCCACTTCTAATTGATATTGATCAACATGAGTGAAGTTTTGCTCTGTCATACGTCCATTTTTGGTCACAAACACCACGACATCATGATTGCCCGGCGTAAACGGCACCGGAATCGTCATACTGCCCGCCTCACCGACCACTTCCACATATTGACGCAGGGGCAACTCAAAACTGCTATCGATGAGACCAAATTGACCGTCACCAAAATCGAGGACCGCGTTGGTCGCCATTTCAACACTCACCGCACTCGTGGCATGCACACGAGCAGCCAGCGAACGCGCAGGCTGCGAGTAAACCGCGCGACAAAAATTCACAGGACCATACCCAACATCCATTAACGAACCACCCCCCAGCTCCGGGTTCAGACGAATAGTATCAGGATAAGCGCGCATATCGACCGAGCATGAGCCACGCACCAATCTCACGGGACCAAGCAAACCAGCGTGGATCTGCTCCAGGGCCCAGATAATCTGGGGATGAAAACGATAGGCACACGCCTCCATCAACAAGACATTATGAGCGCGCGCCACCTCGACCATCTCCTCTGCTTCTTGCAGCGTACTGGCCAATGGTCTCTCACATAGTACATGCTTGCCTGCCTCCAGTGCTTTGATGCTCCACTCGGCATGCAGACTATTCGGCAAAGGAATATACACCGCTTCAATTGCGGGGTCATTGATAATACCGTCATAGCTATCATAGATACGCACGCTGGGCGCGAACGAGTAGGCTTCAGCCGCATGCCGCACATCCCGACTGCCCACAGCGACCAGTCGTCCATTGGTAGATGCTAAAATGGCGGGAGCAACTGCCTTGACACCAATATTCGCAGAGCTGATGATACCCCAATTTATCAGACGCGTTACTTCATACAATGACATTTCTTTTCTTGTCCTTTCAAGCGTAGCTACTCCATTATAGACCACGCGAGAGCGCTATCCACAGCGAAATAGCCTATGGATAAAGTCTGGTGTTTTACGATGTGACATGATACTCTTTACTAACACCACAAAAAAGGAGTCCTCATCTTCCAGGGGAAACATCGGGAAATCGGGTAGGGCGTCACCTTGCGTGCGTCCCAGGGGCGGTCGCCAAACCACTCTCTTACCCAATTTCCCCTCATGGACAGAGAACTAAAAAAGTGTGACAAGGAGGGATGAACATGATAAGCCGCGTCAAAATTTGCTGCATCAGTGGTATTGCGGAGGCACAACTGGCTATTCGCTATGGCGCCTCGATCCTGGGACTGGTCTCAGCCATGCCCAGCGGCCCCGGTGTGATTGCGGAAAAGCTGATTACGGAGATTGCTGACACTATTCCACCAGGCGTTACCTCCGCGCTCCTCACCAGCAGCCAGGATGTGGACACGATCATTGAACAGCAACGGCGTTGTCACGTTAACATGCTACAGATAGTCGACAGCTTGCCGGCTGGCAGTCATCGTCGTTTACGTACGGCTCTACCCGGCATCATGCTTGTCCAGGTCATCCATGTTTATGACGATACCGCGTTAGCAGAAGCGCGCGCCGCAGCTCCATATGTACACGCTATTTTGCTCGATTCGGGCAACCCACACCTGACGGTGAAAGAACTCGGTGGTACCGGGCGCGTTCACAACTGGGCCATCAGCCGGGCTATTCGCGAAGCTCTGGATATACCCATCTATCTCGCCGGTGGCCTCAACGCCGATAATGTACAGGATGCCATACAGCAGGTTGGTCCCTTTGGCCTTGATCTCTGTAGCGGCGTTCGCACCAATGGCCACCTCGACGAAGAAAAACTCGCTCGCTTCTTCGCGCACATCAATGCTCAGGTCGCCTGACTATACACATGCCCGATAGCGTGTACAGAGCAGAGCCAGTGTTTCGTCGCCGGGCATATCCCAGAGAGCCTGGTTCAAAATCTCCACTTCTATCGGACCTGTGTAGCCTGCCGCCTCTACGCATTGCCGCAGGCGACGGATTTCGATGACGCCGTCGCCCATCATTGCCCGACCTTTCAACATATCTGGCAACGGCACGCTCCAATCGTTGACATGAAAACCCAGAATGCGCCTGCCCGCTCTGGCAATCTGCCGGGCAACGTCAGGGTCCCACCAGACATGGTAGACGTCAACAATGACGCCCACCTGTTCCGCCGAGAATTGTTCCGCCAGGTCATTAGCTTCGGCCAGCGTGACAATCACCGAACGGTCAGCCGCAAACATCGGGTGCAAGGGTTCAATAGCTAGCTTTACACGACATGCGCTGGCAAACGGCACCAGCTGACTTATAGCATCAAGTACCATATGGCGCGCAGCACTGATATCGCGATCTGGAGCGGGTCCACATACCAGTACCAACGTGTTCGTACCGAGTTCCGCAGCCTCTTCAAGTGCACGACGATTATCATCAATGCGCGCCTGCCGTTCACGGGCGGTCGCAGCTGGAAACCATCCTCCACGGCAGAGGCTGGACACCTGCAAACCAGCGGCGCGTACAATGCGTGCGCTCTCCTGTAATCCAGTCTCCGCCACCTTATCCCGCCATAGACCAATGCACGGAATACCCACCCGCACACACCCCTCAACAGCTTCGCGCACGCTCCATCCCGCAGTAGTAATCTGATTGAGACTCAGCCTGGCGCTGTCTGGCGCTGTTTCCATAGTACGTTCCACCTTTCAACTAAGAAATACCCGCTCCTGCCAGATACTGCTGCATACGCTTCACGGCCAGCGCCGGATAGCGCAGCAGACCAGCCTGGTCGGCCAGGATAAAAAGCTCACTCAGGTGAAGCACAGAACGAGCACTTTCTTGCCCCGCTACCATGCGAAAATGCGCCTGATGACCATTGAGATACGCCATAAAGACAATACCGGTTTTATAGCTATAGGCCGGCTGCTGGAAGATGTGACGGGATAACGCCACTGTTGGTGCCAGCATAGCCTGATAGGTAACAGCATCGTCAGCGTCAAGCGCGTGCAGCGCGGCGCTGGCAGCCGGTGCGATGGCGTCAAAGATGCCTAGCAGTGCGTGACTATAGCCGACCTCATCGCCAGCTATCAGTGTCGGGTAGTGAAAATCGTCTCCGGTATACATACGGACGCCAGCAGGCAGACGCCGCCGCAGAGCAATTTCTCGCTCATGATCCAGCAACGAAAGCTTTATGCCATCAATCTTCCCCGCATGGCGCTCAATGATGCTCAGACAGACCTCCATCGCCGCATCCAGGTCGTGATCGCCCCAGTATCCGGCTAAGGCAGGATCAAACATCAGACCAAGCCAATGTAAAATGACCGGACGAGCGACCTGGGTCAGTACGCGCTCATACACGCGGATGTAGTCATCTGGCGTCTTTGCGCAGGCCGCGAGTGCTCGAACTCGCCATCAAAATGATCTGCCCTCCCTGTGCCTCGATAAAGCTGCACTGCTCCTCGTACGCGGCCTGTACATCAGCCAGAGTGCCGGTAAAAGGGAACGGTAACTGATCCGTGCCAGCGCCGCAAGCGATACGCGCGTTGGGAGTATGCCTGGCATCTGCCAGCGTGCGCCGAATAAGTTCCTGCGTCGTATCCCAGCCCAATCCCATACCACGCTGCGCGGTGTCCATGGCCTCCGCGACAGCAAATCCGAGCGACCAGAGATACTGTCGATAAGCCAATGTTGCATCCCAATCAAGGTGAGCAGGTCCAATCATCGTACTCACGAGCGGATCTGCCACAACGTGTGCAGCCGCATACGCCACGCGTTTTTGGGCGGGAGCCGCCGTCGTCGGGAATGGCGATGTCTCGGTCAACGTGTAGGGGGCAATGCTACGGTCCGCACGGGGTAAAAGCAATGTGAGAGCCATGGTATTCCTCTCCTTATGCCAACACGAGTGGTGGTACATCCATCCAGCGCCGCTCTTGCCAGGACGCGAGAGCCAGTTGTGCCAACTGAATGCCTTTCGCTCCCTCTAACAGACCCCAGGGAAATGGCTCATCACAGACAATATACTTAAGAAAACGTTCCCACTGCATTTTAAAGCCATTTTCAAACACTTCGTTCTCCGATACCTCTTGCCAGTCCGCGCGAAATGATAGCGGGTTCGGCAGGTCGGGATTCCAGATAGCTCTGGGAGTATTGCTGCGACTTTGTATGATACAATCGCGCAGGCCCGCAACCGCACTGCCCTGCGTACCATCCACTTGTAGACTCAGCAATTCGTCGCGATAGACACGCACACTCCATGACGAATTGATCTGCGCAATTATGCCCTGCTCCAGGGCAAATGTAGCGTAGGCAGCATCATCGGCTGTTACCGTATAACGCTTACCATGCTCATCATAGCGCTCAGGAATATGCGTTGCTCCCAGACAGGAAACGGCGCGCACCGGTCCAAAGAGATTGTCCAGTACGTAACGCCAGTGACAGAACATGTCAATAATAATGCCGCCGCCATCCTCTTGCTTGTAGTTCCACGCAGGACGTTGCGGCAACTGATCATCACCCTCAAACACCCAGTAGCCAAATTCTCCACGCAGAGATAAGATACGCCCAAAAAACCCATCGTCGATGAGCTGTTTGAGCTTGAGTAAGCCTGGGAGAAACAGCTTATCCTGCACGACACCATGCTTTATGCCAGCAATTCGCGCCAGACGCACAAGTTCCAGGGCCGTCGCTAAGTCCTGAGCTATCGGCTTCTCGCAATAGATATGCTTGCCAGCTTCAATCGCAGCACGCAAACCCTCCGCGCGCAAAGGCGTGGTTTGAGCGTCGAAATAAACGCTATTCGCGCTATCAACCAGGCAGGCTGCAAGATCGGTACTCCAGCGCCCAACATGATGCGTCTGCGCCAGAGCACGCAGTTTGCCCTCATCGCGCCCAAGTAGGACGGGATCAGGTATAATCACATCCCCATTGCTCAGAGCAATCCCTCCCTGTTCACGGATTGCCAGTATGGAACGGACAAGATGCTGATTTGTCCCCATGCGTCCTGTCACCCCATTCATGATGATACCAACGGTGTGTATGGTCATATCTTTTTCTCTTTTCCCAATAGTGATAACACACGCCAGAAACTGTCAGGACAGAGCTGTAGAGCAGCAAAACTACTCCTGCACAAAAAGAAAATGTTTACTATGCACTTAGTCTAACTAAAATGCGCACGCGTTGTCAATACCTCGCAGCAAAAGGCACTGCGTCCATGAGGGAGAAACTGGGTAGGGGCGGCGCTTGCCTCCGCCCCTGGGCGCACGCAAGGTGACGCCCCTACCCAGTTTTCCAACGTTTCCTCCGCAAGGATGGAGACCCCCTCAAAACTATTGAAGTTGCCGTCGAAGACATACATCTCGCTCTAAGAGGATTGACAACGACCAAAAACTTTGGTACAGTGGGCAAGAAATCATTTACTATTGTCATAAGTGGGTGAGATAGACACAGCATGGCAGCTCAATCTCAATTACCATCCATCGTCGATGTGGCGGAACGAGCAGGCGTATCCATTGCCACCGCCAGCCGCGTGATGAGTGGCTCTACGTATCCGGTCAGTGATAGCACACGCCAGAAAGTCCTCAAGGCGGCTGGCGAGCTGAGTTATGCGCCGAATTCGCTTGCCCGCAGCCTGAAAGCGCAACAGAGTAAATTAATCGCCGTGATGGTGGGAGACAATGCCGATCCGTACTTCGCAGAGGTTACGCGCGGTGTGGAAGAGGTGGCCAACGAACATGGCTATCTGACGATTATCTGTAACACAGATCGCGATCCAGTCAAAGAACTCTCCTATTTGCAGACATTGCAGGACTATCGCGCCGACGGCGTCATCTTCGCTGGCAGCGGGTTCAGCGAGCCCGGCTATCCAGAAAAGATCGAAGCACTCGCGCAACAAATGATGAAGCGGGGCGCAGCTATCATCACCCTCTCACAGCACACGATCCAGGCTCCATCGGTGCAGATAGATAACTTCAAAGGGGCCAAAGATATGACCGCCTACTTGATGGCTCTGGGACACCGCCGTATCGCCTTTGTGACTGGACCGGTTAACCTCACAGCCGCGAATATACGCTTGCAGGGCTACATGGCGGCTCTCACTGAGGCTGGCATCATTATCGATCCATCCTTACTGATCACGGGCAACTTTACCCATACCAGTGGAGAACAGGCTGCGCGTATCATCGCTCAGATGCCGGCGACACAACGGCCAACCGCCATCTTTGCGGCTAACGATGAAGCTGCCTTTGGCCTGATGATCGGGTTACGTCGCCTGCACTATCGTATCCCCGAGGATATTTCGGTGTGTGGCTTCGGTGATTTGCCGATGGCGCGCAGCGTTTTTCCTGCACTCACCACGGTCCATATCGCGTTACGCGACCTGGGACGCGCGGGAGCTACCAAGTTACTCGCGCTTCTCAAGCATGCAGAAGTGCCAGCACTTGAGATCTACCCCACGAAAATCATTGTACGCGATAGCACTGCTCCTCTCGCGTAATTTCAGACGAGCTCTCCACACCGACAACAAAAATGCGCTCCAGCATATGCACGACTTCCACAGGCGAGAGAAAAATGAGAGATAGTTCACAGAAAAAGTGTTGTCTTTTGTCGTTGCATTGAGTACGCTAAAACCATCTGTTTATAGATGGTTGTCAACCGATTTATGCTTTCATTAACGCTAGTCCTGGCGTTGACAGCACACAATATCTTTACAGCAAGCAACAGAGAAAGGACTCTGTGACATATATGGCTCATACAAACAAGCATGGAGATACTACGCCTTCAGAAAAACTAAACCGTCGGAAGTTCCTGACATTCGTCCTGGGAGCACTGCCGGGCGCACTGGCCGCCTGCCACGCTCAACCTGCGCAGGGTAGTCATGCGCAACCAACCTCCACCAGGCAACCGTCGCCTACTCCATCGCCATCACCCACCAGTAACGATTGGTCAGCGCTAGCTAAAAGCTTGCAAGGATCGCTGGTACTGCCCGGCAGTGCACCATACGCGACGGCGCACCAACTCTTCGATCCCCGTTTTGACACGATACAACCGACGGCCATCGCCTATTGTGCCTCGCCTGCCGACGTCCAGAGCTGTCTCGCCTTCGTGCGCCGCTTTGGGCTGGCGTTCACGCCACGCGCCGGAGGTCACTCCTACGCAGGCTACTCGACGAGCACTGGCCTGGTGGTGGATGTCACACGGATGCATACAGTGACGGTGGACATGGCTACAGGAAGCGCTGTCGTGGGCGCAGGTGCTCGCTTAATCGACGTCTACAATACGCTCGCGCAATATGGCAGGGCATTGCCCGCAGGCTCCTGTCCCACCGTCGGTATCGCCGGTCTCACGCTGGGTGGTGGCGTCGGTGTACTCGGTCGCAAGTTTGGTCTTACCTGCGACAATCTACTGACAGCGCAGGTCGTCACGGCTGATGGTCGTCTACGCACCTGCGACGCCAGCCACGATCCTGACCTTTATTGGGCATTGCGTGGCGGTGGTGGCGGCAACTTTGGCGTTGTCACGTCGTTCACATTCCGTACCTATCCGGTCACAACACTGGCGCTCTTCACCATCGACTGGCCATGGAGTAGCGCTGCTGCGGTGGTTGACGCCTGGCAACATTGGGCACCACAAGCACCGGATGAGTTGTGGTCCAATTGCTTGCTCCTGACCAACAGCGACAAGAGCGCCAATCCAATCATACAGGTAGGTGGCGTTTATGTGGGAGACGTTACGGCGTTGAGTCCACTGTTACAACAACTGACGAGTAGCGTTAATGTCGCAACGACGAACTATTATGCATCAGATGTAGGGTTGCTTGATACCATGCTAGACGAGGCGGGTTGCTACGGGAAGACCATCGGTGAATGCCACCTACCTGGCCAGGACCCGAACGGCCAGGTACAACGGGAGATTACTGATGCCAAATCCGACTATTACAGCAGTACATTATCCACACAAGCTATCGACGCACTCGTGAACGCCATCACGCAGCGTCAGACTGCGACTACACCTGGCAGTGCTGGCATCGGACTTGACGCGTACGGCGGCGCAATCAATCGCGTTGCAGCGGACGCGACGGCCTTCGTGCACCGCAATGCGCTCTTCTCTGCTCAGTATTCAACAGGCTGGGACCCCGCCGCCGCCACTGCTGTCGCTACAGCGAATCACTCCTGGCTGACTACACTATGGCAGAGCATGCGCCCATATGTCAGCGGGGCCGCCTACCAGAATTACATCGATCCACAGCTAACCGATTGGCAGCAGGCCTATTATGGTGCCAACCTGGCGCGCTTGCAGAAAGTCAAGGCTACCTATGATGCGGACAATCTCTTCCACTTCAAGCAGAGCATTCCACTGGCAACCGGGACCTGAGAGCATGGCAAAAAGCATTTAGCCGATAGGCGTTGGAGTTGGCGCTACCAGGATCTCGGCGGTCAGCAACTTCAATGAGCCATGCTCCTGACCAACTGTATAGCTACCTGTGAAGTAGTTCGTCGTACCATCCTTCTGCTTAGCCGCAATGGCGACATCTACATAGTAAGTACCATCGGTAAGCTGCGTGATGGTCCCAATATTCAGGGCATCATATTGAGTGGAAGCGAAGCCTTGCGCGAATTGAGTATATGGATTGTTCTGCTGGTAATTCGTGCCCCATAGCTGATATGCAGCATGATAATCGGCCTGATCAATATCAGTATAATAGTCCTGCACCACAGCACCGGCCTGTTGTGCGGGGGTTTCTGTAGCTGTAGAGGTCGTTGCTACTGTTGCCGTCCTGGCCACAACTGCGGTTGGAGTTGCAGCATGCCCTTGTATCCCTTGCACCCCGAGAGCGTTGAGCATCTGCGAACCAAACACCAGGAATCCGCCGATAAGCAATACGATGATCAGACACAGCGTCAGCATAACAGCAATCCAGGATGAACGCTTTTTTGGCTGTATACCCGGGTTGGAGACCAATGCCTGCCCCTGCGTCAAGTGCGGCGCTACAGATGGCATTTCTGAGTCTGCTGACGACATATGCGTGGACATCTCAGAGACTGGCACTTCCGCCGCAGCAAAACGCGGCGTCACATGCCCTGCACGTACTGGCGGGGCAAGACTCCCATCGTTGTATGCTGCGTTGATGGGACCAGACGGCCATGGAGCTGATAGCCTGGAACTCGACAACTGCGTCCATGGAGCTGAGTCCGCTATCAGCACAGCTTCACGCAAGGCTTGCATAAATTCGCGCGCCGACTGGTAGCGCTCATCTGGCTTCTTGGCAATAGCTTTGTGCACGACGGCATCGATAGCAGGCGAAATAGCAGGATTCAATTGCGGCAAGTGCGGAGGTGGCTCTTCGAGGTGCTGCACGGCAATCATCAGAGGAGCAGTACCTTGAAAAGGCACACGTCCGGCCAGCATCTGGAAAAGGACGATACCCAGTTCATAAATATCCGTACGGTGATCGACAGGACGTCCCTTGACCATCTCGGGGGCCATATATTCGACGGAGCCAAGGAAATGCTCCGAACTTGTGAGCGTGAGTTCGACCGGCTCATGCTCATCATGGATAATATGGGCAATGCCAAAGTCAACCAGCACGAGGCGTCCATCAGCATGAAAGAGCATGTTCCCAGGTTTGATATCCCGGTGCACAATTTTATGCTCATGGGCATATTGCAGGGCAGCGGCGGCTTGCTCAATATAGCGCAACGCTTCCTGTGGAGAAAAGCAGCCACGTTGCAGCAGCAAATCACGTAAACTACCACCCGCTAGATAGGGCATCACGAGATAGGCATAGCCATCCTGCTCGCCATACTCATACATAGGCATGATATTAATATGGTCAAGGCGCGCAATCACATTGGCTTCGCGGCGGAAGCGTGCGATAAATTCCTGATTTTGTATCGATTGCAGTTCCAGACCTGAGCGCAGCACCTTGACCGCCACGTCACGAACCGGACGAGTTTGCTCCGCAAGATAGACCATCCCCATGCCACCAGAACCAACCAGTTGCTTGAGCACACAGGTGCCAAGCCGCATTCCGATGAGGTGATGCTCCTGATTTTTCATGAAAAAATACTCGCTTCTCACAAAGTTTTTTGCATCTTGCACAGAAAGACGCACTTGCTAGCTAGTTTCCCTATATATATACGCCATCCCCCACCACAATCAGCATATCACAAAAAGGTTCTCCTGTTAGCAATGCCACTAGCAAAATTACCAATAGGTCCGGCGTTTTCACGACGTACTATGCATACAGTCTTATAATTGACAAAGGAATGATCACTATCATACCGTATCAGCACACAATAGCACAACAATTATCTCGGTCAGGAGGGCCCATGACATGACTGAATTCTCCGCATTAAGGAATTTTCGTATTGGCGTCTATGCTCTACTCTTCGAAGAAGGGCATGTCCTCTTAGCGCATCGGCGCGATATAGATTGGTGGAATCTTCCTGGCGGCGGCATGGAGATAGGGGAAACCGTGGAGCAGGCCGTCTGCCGTGAAGTACGCGAGGAGACAGGCCTGGAAGTCGAGGTCGAGCAACTGGTGGGGGTTTATTCTAAGCCGCAAAAGCAAGAAGTGGTGCTGACGTTTCGTTGTCGTAAGCTTGGCGGGACCTTGACCGCAACAGAAGAATCGCGCGCATGCCGCTACTTTGCGCTTGATGCCCTACCACGTAATCTCCTGCCCAAGCATCGTCAACGCATAGAAGATGCACTGCTCAACCAGCAGCACGCCGTCATTCGTGACCAACTCAGTAGTAGCGAAGAGGATCAACGACTTCCGCAACACTGACCGCCGTATCCTTGGTAGCACTTCACAATGCCTCTATTGAAGAGAGAGCTCGTAGCATATAATTGAAGTAGGAAAGTAACTATTCAGGTACGGCGTAACCTCGCGTAGGGGCCGAGCGAAGACCTTTTTGGTAGACGATCTGCGGTGTGGGGCGCAGGAAAAAGGTCTTGGCGTCCCTGCTGATCCGATTGGCTGACTGCATAGCAGTAGATGCGATAGCATCGTTGCCAAGCGGAATAAGAACGCGGCGGCCCATCCCGCTTGAGTCCACCCTGGACAACCGCAAGGGATTGTCCCTACGCGGCCTGCACCTCTCGCTGACCTGAATAGTTACGTAGGGAATAAAAATATCAGGAGTAGCAATGAGCACAACAACGCACTATGACGCTATCATCATTGGTTCCGGGCAAGCTGGCGGTCCACTCTCCACGGCACTCGCCCAGGCAGGCTGGAAGACCGCTATCGTTGAACGCGAACACGTTGGTGGGACCTGCATCAATGAGGGTTGTACCCCCACCAAAACCATGGTTGCCAGCGCCAGAGTTGCCTATCTCGCCCAGCGAGCCGCTGACTACGGCGTGCATACTGGCCCTGTGACAGTAGATATGACGGTCGTCAGGCGGCGCAAACGTGATATAGTGGAAAGCTTTCGCGGTGGCAGCGAGAAACGCATAACAGGCACGCCGGGTGTGGATCTGCTGATGGGTGAAGCCCATTTCAGCGCGGCAAAAACGGTTGAGGTGCGGCTCAATAGCGGCGAAGTTCGGCAACTGACGGCAGATACGATCTGCATTAATGCTGGCGACCGACCCGCGAAAGCTCCCATCGCGGGCGTTGATAGCGTGGCAGCTCTTAACTCAACCTCCATTATGGAGCTGGACACAGTGCCAGAGCACTTGATCGTGCTGGGTGGCGGCTATGTTGGACTGGAATTCGGGCAAATGTTCCGCCGTTTCGGGAGCCAGGTCACAATAGTGCAACGTGGAGCACAGCTCTTGTCCCGTGAAGATAGTGATATAGCAGAAGCAGTCGCAAAAGTTCTGCGCGAGGATGGCATCGAGGTATTACTGCAAACGACGGCCTTACGAGTGGTACAATCCGCCAAAGGTCAGCTCCAATTGACCGTGCGTACCGCCGCTGGCGAACGTGCGATTACAGGAAGCCACCTGCTGGCCGCCGCTGGTCGCGTACCCAACTCTGACAGCCTCAATCTCGCAGCCGCAGGCATCGCGACAGACAAGCATGGCTACATCCAGGTCAACGACACACTGGAAACGAATGTCCCCGGTATCTATGCATTAGGCGATATCAAAGGTGGACCAGCCTTTACCCATATTTCTTATGATGATTTCCGCATCCTGCGCACCAATCTCATAGAGCACGGGCACGCCAGCATCAAAGACCGGCTTCTGCCCTACACCGTCTTTATCGATCCCCAACTGGGCCGCGTCGGTCTGACCGAGACAGAGGCTCGCCAGCAGGGACGCCACATTAAAGTGGCGAAGATGCCGATGAGTTATGTCGCACGAGCGTTAGAGGTAGATGAAGCGCGTGGCGTCATGAAAGCGATAGTCGATGCCGAGAGCCAACAAATTCTTGGAGCAGCCATACTCGGACTCGAAGGAGGCGAGATCATGTCCATGCTCGAAATAGCCATGCTTGGGAAACTGCCGTACACCGTGCTACGCGATGGCATTTTTGCTCACCCCACACTGTCTGAAGCGCTCAACAATTTGTTCGGCTCATTTGAGTAAACAAGGCTCAATTTACGACCATAAACTGTTGATGCAGGCGTCAAAAGATGCGGCAGAGCGTCAATAGAGCTATATGAAACCATTGCACAACTCAATACGTACACTAATAAGTAGACCTTATAAAAAAAAGAGAGCGTGGTACTATGCCACCTGCATAGGAAAGGACGTGAAGGATGAACAATTTCGTGAAGGGCGTACTGCTTGGCGTTGGTGTTGGTTTGCTCGTAGCTCCGTTGAGGGGTGAAGAAACTCTGGAAGATGATTGGAGCACGCATAGGCGAACTCCGTGGCTATCTGCCTGAAAATGAGCAACTGGACGTATACAAACAGCAGCTCTCTGATCGTGTATCGCACACCGCAGACTCGCTGAAGGACTATGCACAGCAGGCAGCTACGACGGTGAAGAGCACCGCCAATAACCTGAGCGGCATTGCACAGCAGGCAGCTACGACGGTGAAACACACAGGCAGCGATGTGGCTGATACGACCAAAGATACCTTTAATTCAGCACAGAATGATCTTAATAGCTAACGCGATCACCCCACAAGAGCACAAGTCCCTGACCAACATGGCACCAGCAGGTGCCATGTTTTTTGTCGCACATCTTCTGTTTCTTGCAAGGCGACGGTCCATATCCGACATCAGCCGACAACTGATGATACCATACGCTTAGTATTTGTAAAAATGTTGGGTGGCCTCTTCTTTGGGTGACTTATCCTTGAAAAATGCGGCTTCGTTGCGCTTTACGGCGATATAGGACGTTGCGAGCAGCGGTCCCAGAGCATTCGAGCAAGACCTTATCCTGTTGCAGCGCATCCAGAGCCGCATCCAGCGACACCGGCAGACGACGAATACCAAGTTGCTCGCGTTCCTCGTCAGTGTAATTTCCGGGATCAATTTGTTGCGGCGCACCGGGATCAATATGCCTGCTCATACCATCCAGGCCAGCCGCAATCAGAGCGCCTAAAGCCAGGTAAGGATTGCCACTATGGTCAGAAGGTTTGAGTTCAAAGTTGATAGAATCCGCTTCACGTCCTCGAAAAGGCGAGGGAATACGGATAGCACCTTCACGGTTATCGAAACCATACACGCTATAGGCTGAACTCCAGTAATGGGGAAGCAAACGGCTATACGAGTTGGGGCTGGCACAGGTGATGGCTAGCAGGGCATCGATATGCTGCAGCACACCACCGATAAAATATTTGCCGAGTTGACTCAGGTCTCCACGCTCCTGAGCGTCATAAAAGAGATTCTTGCGCGGTTGCTCACCACTCCCGGTGCTCCATAAGCTAAAATGGATATGGGCACCGCTGCCGGCCTGATCAGGGAACGGCTTGGGCGCGAAGGTCGCATAGAGATCGCTGCCACGCGCCACACCACGCACCGTCTCACGCACAAGACAGACATGATCAGCAGCGCGTAACACATCGGCATGGCGGATAGAGAGTTCTTGCTGAGCCGGCCCCAGTTCGGTATGGAACAGTTCGATAGAGAGACCCTGCGCCTCTAAAGCTGCCAGTATGCGGTCGATAACTTCAGCCTGCTCGTCCAATCCAATGGTGCTGTAGCAGAGACTATGATCGGCTGGCACAAAGTGTCCATGATCTTCACGCGCCAGGTAAAACTCGTGCTCAAAGCTGGCCTCGGCCTGCATACCCTGTGCGGCAAGACGCGCGATCATACGCTTGAGGAAACTACGCGGACAGGCTTCCCACGGCTCACCATCCAGGCGTAGCATATCGCAGAGCATGCTGGCAGTATTGGGAACATAGGGCAAAATTGCAAACGTCTCTGGATCGGGCACAAGACGAAATTCACCGACTGGCCCCATGCCTTCCACAGAAGCTAGCGCTTCAACAGCGGTAAATGCCTGCATGGCGAGCGTTTGCCCAATACCCTCGTGGATGCGACTGGCTAACTTACTCACATGGGTAGACTTGCCACGGATGATGCCACCGTTATCACAATATTGAAAGCGTACAAGCCGTAGGTGGGCAGCTTGAGCCTGGTGCACGACCTCTTGTACATTCATGAATGCAGTTCTCCTACTAGCCGTTATATAATAAGAACAAAGAAAGGGTAGCATGGACGTTGATGTGAGCAGTATAACAAAGGGCATAGCAGAAAACAAGCGAAGATAAACTATACTGAAAGAAAATACTATCTGCACGTTCTGCTGAGGAAAACAGCGGAGTCTATCAACCGTAGGCTGGTATACAGACACATTTTAAGGGTTTCCCCCGAGGCACTATTACCTATCAGACCCTATACTTTGATAGGCAAATAGACTATGTTATACTTGCCTCACAAGAGTAAAAAGCATGCCAAATTAAGGACAGTATAGATGAAACTTGGGGATAGTCCAACATTTGATAAACGCGATAGAGGAGTAACCACCGAGAACAGCGGATCAACAAGCATGTCTTTCTGGCGCACCTGTTGGCAGTGGCTTGCACTCGGTGCAATCATCTTGATGGCGGCTTTTTTGAATCTGTTTCAGTTGAATCAAGAAGGCTATGCCAACACCTATTATGCTGCTGCGGTCAAAAGTATGCTTACCAGTTGGCATAACTTCTTTTTTGTCGCCTTTGACGCCGGGGGATTTGTCAGTGTCGATAAACCACCACTGGGACTGTGGATTGAAGCCGCTAGCGCGAAACTCCTCGGCTTCAGTGGCGTGAGCGTACTTCTGCCGGAAGCCATTGCCGGTATACTCTCAGTCGTCGTGATCTACGCTCTTATCAAACGCGCCTTCGGTCCCATCGCAGGACTGGTCGCCGCCCTCACCCTGGCCCTCACACCAATTACCGCAGTCACTGATCGCAACAACACTATCGATAGCCTGCTGATACTGACCTTGCTCCTGGCAGTATGGGCCGTCAGCATTGCCACAGAAAAAGGCAGTTTACGCTGGCTCCTGCTCAGCGCGCTCTGCATCGGGCTGGGCTTTAATATCAAATGGCTACAGGCCTATTTGCTTGTTCCTCCGATCATACTGGTCTATTTACTCGGTGCACCTCTGCGCAGATGGACCCGCGTATGGCATCTGCTCGTAGCGCTGGCCGTCATGCTGGTAATCTCATTTGCATGGGCGACGCTTGTTGATCTGACGCCCGCCTCGCAGCGTCCATATGTAGGATCAAGCGGAACGAATAGCGAACTGAGCTTAATTCTAGGCTACAACAGTCTGGGCAGTATCACCCAGTTTATCGCCAATATTGGTGTGTTCAAATTTCTCCACCTGCATATCAACCTCAACGCGATACCAACCTTCGCTCCCGGCATTGGTCATCCCGGACCCTGGCGACTCTTGAGTGCAAACCTGGGTCCTCAAGTGAGCTGGCTCTTACCATTAGCACTCTTCGGCCTCATCGTTGCCGCCTTGAGCAAACGCTTAAGCTTCTCCTTCTGCAAACAGCGACGGGGACAAAGCGTGGTCATCTGGGGATCATGGCTGCTCGTAGCAAGCATCTACTTCAGCACAGCCAGCTTTTTCCATGTCTATTACCTGACGATGTTGGCACCAGCGGTTGCCGCTGGTATGGGTATTGGTATTGTTGTACTCTGGGAAAACTATAAAGATGGCGGGAGGCGCATCTGGTTGCTCCCTGGTGCGCTTTGCCTGACAGCTTGCGTACAACTCTCATTTTTATACACCTATGCATTCTGGGGTGATTGGCTCACGTTGCTGTGCGGAGCAATCTTCCTGGTACTGGCAATCCTGCTGCTTCACCTGCGCACGCGTTTACACGTGCCTCTCGCACTGGCTCGCGGTGTGACCACGACAACCGTCTTGTTATTGCTGCTAGCCCCGGCTGCGTGGGATATCATTTCATTGCAGAATAACGATGGGAGCGCATGGCTCCCAGAAGCTGGCTCTTCCTCCAGCATCGCCTTTAGCGAGGGACAATTTAGCGGACAAGCTGGCGTTAGCACAAATAACTTCCTGACTGGTAGTCAAAACGCTCAGGGAACATCTCCACAGGGAGGCCAGCAAGGGAGTGCTTCAGACAATGGTCAGGGTAATCCAGAAGGGTCTTTCCCCAGCAATGGGGGAATCGCCATAGGGAATCAGACGGTGATGACCTTCGCGGGGAAAAATTGGGATGATCTCGACCCTAAGCTCGTTCAATATCTCCAGGATCATCAGGGACAGACGAAATACCTGGTTGCCACAGCCACTTCTTCTTACGCAAGCATCTTTATATTGGCGACGAACCGACCTGCCATGGCGCTGGGAGGCTATCAAGGTTGGGATAATATTGTCACACCGGCCCAACTGGTAACTCTGGTTCACAACAATACTGTGCGCTTTTTCTACATCTCATCCCCAACGAAAAACCAGTCAAGCAGTCAGGTCAGCGCTAATGGCGCAAACATCATGCCGGCAGATCCGTCTAATGATGCCCTGTATAGTTGGATACGGACAAATTGCCGCAGCGTTTCTTCACAGCTCTGGAGTTCTGCCCAAACCAGGACTGGCGGTAACAGAAGTTCTGGTATGCAGCTCTATGACTGTGCCGCAGCGCAGTAACACATCTGACGTTTAGCATGCAGCCCGGCGGGAAATGCAAAGGGAAGCATGCTATGCTATACTCATGCAATATCCAAATAGCAGTAAAGAACACGAGATAGAAAGTTGCCGCAGCTATGCACAGTAGACAGACAGAAGTGCTGAACGTTCATCCTACACAGCCCGCACACGCCAGTATTGAACACGCCGCCAGCCTCATACGCGCAGGCGATCTCGTTGTCTTTCCTACCGAGACGGTCTATGGTCTCGGAGCTGACGCCTTGCAGCCAGCAGCCTTAGAGCGTATCTTCGCGGCCAAGGGACGACCATTTACCGATCCTTTGATTGTGCATATTGCTGATTATGCGGCACTGAAGACGTTGATACGCGAGGTTCCCTCCGTAGCATGGCAACTGGCAGAGGCGTTCTGGCCCGGACCACTCACGTTGATTATGCCAGCCAGTTCGCATGTGCCAGGTCTGGTAACGGCAGGCTTGCCAACGGTGGCCGTACGTATGCCACATCACACTATCGCGCTGGAGTTGATTCGGGCGGTGGGTTCACCTGTGGCAGCTCCCAGCGCGAATCGCTTCATGCATATCAGTCCAACCACCGCTCAGCACGCTCTAGCCGATTTGCAAGGACGCGTACCGCTGATTCTGGATGGCGGACCCTGCACGGTGGGAGTGGAATCGACGGTACTGGATCTTTGTGCACCCGAGCCGAGGATTTTACGTCCCGGTGGTGTGAGCCTGGAAGCTCTACGTCGCGTTATGCCTGCTGTACAGTACGCCACCCAGCCACAAACACAGAACCAGGAACAGCACGCGGCACAAGCTGCTCCTGGTCAGATGCTCGTCCATTACGCACCGGCAGTGCCGACAGTGCTTTTTACAGGATCACCAGAGGCTATGCGCCAGGCCATGCTGGCCGCAGTACAACGCTATCGCGCAGACGGTGAGCCGGTAGGCGTTCTGGTGGCGGATGTGGATGTGGCAACCTTCGCACAGAGCGGCGCACAGGTGTATGCGCTTGGCACGACGCCTGAACAGATCGCGACACGCTTATTCGCGGGTCTGCGCACACTTGAAGATGCAGGAGCACAGACCATCCTGTGTCGTAGTTTCGCAGAACAGGGTCTGGGTCGCGCGATCCATGATCGTCTGTTGAAGGCAGCCGGTGGTAAGGTGATTGAGTGTTGATAATTGGTGACGTCAACGCTTTTGCAGATGATGTATCTTGAGGGCGATTTGTAGCGAGAGTCGCAGTTCGGGATCTTCAAGTGAGCGCCCCAATAACGCTTCAATACGGTTGAGACGGTAAAGCAGTGAGTTGCGATGGAAATGCATGGTGCGCGCCATCTCGCTGAGATTGCAGTTGCAGCGGAAGTAGCCTTCCAGGGTCTCTACATAGGTACTGTCATGATTAAGCAACGGACCAAGCGTTTCCTGGTAGAAGTCGTCCAGTTCGCTGTTGCCGTTCAGGTGGAAGAGGAGACGATAGATGCCTAAACGCGCAAATGAATGCAGATTACCTTCGCCAAAAAGACGTCGCCCGATCTCTAACGCCTGCTGCGCTTCGCGGAATGAATGCGGTATCCCTTGCAGGTGCCTGGCAATACGACCAATACCACAAGAATAGGTGGGCATCTGCGCGCCATTACTTCTACCCGAGGGAACACGCGCAAGCAGACGTTCCATACGCGAATAGATGGCATTCTCCGCATCACGCTCCTCTTCAGCGCTCTCACTTACGACGGCAAGCGGCAGTAAGGCGATGACACGCCGAAACTCGGTGAGTATCCAGCAAGCTGGCCACACACGCAACAACTCATCACGCACGCGCTTGCTCCATTGAGCAAAAGGACTACTGCCCAGGAAATCGCTCTCGCCAGCGGGGATCTCAAAGACAACGACGATCTGCGGCGAGGCAAGGTCATAGCCAAGTAGGCGCGCACGCGCCATCATTTCTTCGGGCAACTGGTAATGACCGTGCAATACATCTGTCAGGGCCTCTACCTGGTAGCGGCTCTCCACCTCGCTACGTTCACGTTCACGCGCAAACTCGATGGCGAGAATGGGGGTAACTTTGCCCAGAATGATGCGCTCCAGGTAATCGAAATCACTCTCACTGCCAACTAATGAGAGGTATCCGACGATCTCGTGGCGAATCAGGATTGGATCAACGACGCGTGTCAAGCCTTGCGCCCGCAGCAACTCGTCGGTGAGCGATTCCGGCAGCACTAACGATGTGGCATGCGCAGGCGCGGCCTGAAAACGTGTGTGCTGGTTAGCATCCTGCACAATGATCCATTTGCCTCGAATGTTTGCCAGATACTCACAAACGCCCTGGATACCGGCACCCTGCACACTTAAATCCATGAGCTGATGGGCAATATCGGTCGCCTTGCGCTCGGTCTCGCCCTGGAAACTGACAACAAAAGTGCTGACCTCGCGCGCAATTTCTTCGAGGAGCGCAGACGAAGGCAGCAAAATAAGCGGTAAATGTAACTGGTCCGCGAGATCTCTGGCATCATCACCTAAAGCCTCGACGGATTGGGCGGCTACCCCAATGACAGCAACGCCTGCTTGATGCAGGCTTTTGAGCAAATGGGGAAGCGTTTCGTCAAGACGACGCAACTGTGAGAGTCTGAGCAGTGCCAGTTCGCCCCCTTGCACACTCTCAAAAGCCGGTAAACGCGAACGCATACAACAGGCCCACGTCACCCGGCGCTCTAACCCTCCCCTGCCAGCGATTAGTTGTGCATCACGTGAGGCGAGCAGTGTAAGGATATTACGAACCGACGCCGATGATTGTGATTGCGAAGGGGATATACTGCTCATAACTCACATGCCAAAAGCTGTGTAGCGCCTAACGCCGTACAGTAGATGGAACAGCTACGGTCCCGACCTTCTGGGCCAACCGCTGCTTTTCCTTGAACTTCTTTGCTTTCACAAGATGCTTGTGCCAGGCAACTTTTTTTGCCTTATTCATAATTATACTACCTTTCATAAAAAATGGTAACTATTCAACTGCCCAATGCCGCTGGACAACCGCAAGGGATTGTCCCTACGCGTCTCTTGGCCTTCGGTCGGTTTACCCAATGCCGCTGGACAACCGCAAGGGATTGTCCCTACGCGTTTTTCTGCTGACTGCCGCAAGGATTGTCCCTACGCGGACTGCTACAGGTTACTCTTCGAGGTCGTTGTTGCCCTCGAAATCGATCTCGGTCATATCGTCGGTTTCGTCTCCACCATCATAATACTCGTCGTCATTGCCAAGATCGTCCTCGTCGTCACGGTCGTAGCGCAACATGGAGTCCTTGATGTAGGCGCGCACGGTATCCCGCTCACCACCAGCCTGCGCCGGGAAGCTGACCTTCCCAAACATGCTGGGATGCTGGTATTCCTCGCGAATAATCAGGCGAACCTGATTTTGTTCGACGGCAAGAACAGCAGCCGCATAGCGATTGCCCCCCTGCATGAATTCGATGAGACGACCCGTCAGGCGCGGCTCGATTTGCCCGATCTCGGTGCCTGCGGCGTTACGTACGAGCAGTCGATGACCCTCAGCGTGCAGATTAACTTTGTCTCCAACTCCTACATGCACAAGAACCGATTGTGGAGCCAGGTTAATCAGCTCGGTGACAACCGTCTTGCCCGTTTCCTCGATAAACAGCCGGGGGTCCATGCGATCAACACCACCAGGCAGACGTACAGGCGTTTCAGGAAGTGCTTCTAAGCGCTCCAGATTCCTCCTGGCAATGCTGTTCCCAGGGCTGACCTTCAACGTCTGTGAGTAAGCCTGGCGCGCTTCGGTATACTGCCCCAGCTCGCTATACGCCTTCCCCAGACGATTTAAGGCGTCCGGCTCCTGAGGAAAAAGGTTCAAGACGTTCTTATTTACGTTTACGGCCTCTTCCCACTGACCCTCCTGAGCCAGTTTGACAGCCAACTCTGTCCACTGCTTCTTCAGGCGTGCTTTCTCTTCAGCCGACAGTGCTTGCGTCATCAAAACATCCTCCATCTGCGCGGGATACATTTTCACTAGTTCGCTTATTATAGCGTAATGGCGCAACCTTGTAGGGACCAGGCCGTTGCCCGCTCAATACGTACCTGTACAAGATCCCCTGGTTGCATAGCAGTAAGACCTGCTTCGCCTGGCTCCGGCTGGGGAAAGAAGACCAATTTGTTCGCACGATTGCGCCCTTTCCATTGCTGGCGCCCGTGCGTCGTATTTGAGTCCTCAACCATCACTTCTTCAATCTTCCCGATGGAAGCGCTATTCAGTTCAAAGGCGATGCTTTCCTGTACCTCCTCCACCGCGTGCAAACGCCGCTTTTTCTCGGCCAATGGTATATCATCTTCCCAACGTGCCGCAACGGTACCCGGACGGACAGAGTAGGCTGCGACGTGGACGATATCGAAACGAATGTGCTTGAGAAGATCCAGTGTGTGCTGAAACTCGGTCTCGGTCTCCCCACAGAAACCTACAATGACGTCCGTGGATAACGAGACACGCGGCCAGAGTTCACGCACACGTGCAATACGCTCGCAATATTCGTCCAGGGAATAGCCGCGCTTCATACGCTTGAGCGTCTCATCATCCCCAGCCTGCACGGGAATATTCAGGTGCTCGCAGACTTTGGGCAGGTGAGCCATACGCTCGATCATGCTATCGGTCATGTAGCGTGGATAAGAAGTCATGAAGCGGATACGCTCTAAACCTGTGATCTCACTCAAGTTTGTCATCAAATCAGCAAGATCAGGCTTCTCTGGCAGATCCAGCCCATATGATTCGACAGTCTGACCGAGCAATGTCAGTTCCTTCGCGCCTTTGGTGACTAACGAGCGAGCTTCGCTCAGCAATTCATCCATAGGACGACTACGCTCACGACCACGACGATACGGCACAATACAATAGGTACAGACTTTGTTACAACCAAGGACTATCGGCAGCCACGCCGTCGGACTGACTTGCGCAGGTGCGATATCGGTAGGATAATGGGCCACCCGCTCACCGGGCTTCGGGGTGATCGCCATCGGTAGCACTGTGTTGTGTTTGCCCGCTCTGGTAAAAGAGGTAGCGAAGGTGGGCAAAACAGGCTCAGGAGATACTGCATCAGGCTCAGGCAAATATTCAATATCGAGGCAACCCGCTCCCGAAATCGGCGTCCAACGCTCCTCCAGGAAACGCGGGAGAATGTCAGCCTGCTCAACTTTCATGAAGAGATCAACGTGCGGATAGTGTTTACTGAGGTCGTCAATGGTCTTTTGATTGCCAATCATACAGCCCATTAAGGCGACTAACAGGTCGCTACGTTGCTCTTTGCTGCGCCTGAGCCTGGCGAGCAGGTTGTGCGCCTTCTCTTCAGGAGCGCGGCGCACACTACAGGTGTTGAGGACCACGAGATTGGCCTGCTCCATACCGGCCTCTTCCCAGCCTAACGCATCAAGCATAGTCTGAATACGCTGAGAGTCAGCCTGATTCATCTGACAGCCGACAGTCCAGATATGGTATTTTCCGCGTGGAATAGTAGTCGTGGTCATTTCAAGTGCCTCACTTTGAGCATCAATGGCATGTGCATTAGTGTATGGGATAGCTCTTACCTACTTGTACTGATTGTGGTCGGTATTATACACCACCACACGCTCCCTGTCACTATGTATTCAGGTTGGGATCTCCATCATGGCGGGAGAAACGTCGGGAAACGGGAGAGAGGCGTTACCTCGCGTGCACCTTCGGGCGGAGGCCAGCGCCGCCCCTACCCGGTTTCCTCCTCATCACTGGGCTAGCGCCGCCCCTACCCGGTTTCCTCCTCATCACTGGGCTAGCGCCGCCCCTACCCGGTTTCCTTGAGTGGACGAAGAGTCAACACGTTATTTACGACGGTCTTCAACACGCGCGCTAGCGGTCTTGGATTCGCCACCACTGGCCCGTGGCAAGCTATCAGCTGGCACCAGTTCGACGTGCGGCGTGTTGCCGGTGATCGATTTTACGGCCTCTGCCATTTTCCCTTGCAGCGTGCGGACGTATTCAGCATGCTCCAGGATGGCTCGATCCTTTATTTCGACTTTGAGATCGAAGGTGTCCAGATCGTTCTTACGGTCTACGATGATACGGAAGTTGGACGCGGTCTCGGGAAATTTTACCAGCGCGGCTTCGATCTGGCTGGGGAAGACAATTAAGCCTCGGATAGATACGGCGTCGTCACTGCGACCCTTGATGGCTCCAATCTTGGGATGCGTGCGGCCACAGGCACAACGCTCCTCCCACCAGGTACGCGAGAGATCACGGCTGCGATAACGGATCATGGCCGTGCCGTCAGCAGCTAGCCAGGTCCAGACAAGCTCGCCGTCCTGCCCATCAGGGACAGGTTCACCGCTCTGCGGGTCAATACATTCGACCAGGAACGAGTCAGCCCACGCGTGCATGCCATCACGCACCTCACATTCACAGGTCATGCCCGGTCCTAAGAATTCGGTCATGCCGAATTCGTCGTAGGCGGTGATGTTGAATAGTTCCTCCAACTTGAGACGCGTCTCCCAGGGCCATGGCTCGGCCCCAAAAAGTCCTATCTTGAGCTTTGTCTCCCGCAGGTCAACACCACGCTCGGCCAGCTTGTTGCCAACATAGAGTCCGACCGATGGCGTCATACAGAAGGCCGTGACGCCAAAATCGACGATAAAATCGCGCATGCGCTCGTATTGACGGGCGTCAGATCCCATGGGGATGGTCATAACGTCCATGGCCATGGCTCCATAATGGAACCCGAAGCCGCCCGTGGGTAGACCGTAGCCGTAACAGTTCATTAATATGTCACCTGGACGCAATCCAACCATCCATAGTTCGCGCGCGTTGAGGTCCGCCCAGTTGGTGATATCTTTTTTGGTGGCGAAGACCGGCACACTCTTGCCCGTAGTTCCACTGGTGGCATGCAGTTGTAAAGCTCCGCCCGCTGCGCCCGGCGGCGTCAATGCCAGCCCGTATGGGTAAGCCGAGCGTACGGTCTTCTTCTCAAGGAAGGGAAGCTTGTGGATATCCTCCAGTGACTGAATATCGGATGGCTTGACGCCTGCCTCGCTATAGAGTTGATGGTAAAATTGGTTCTGCGTATAGGCTCGCTCGACAATGGCTTGCAGCCGCTGCAGTTGTAAGGCTTTGAGCTTGCTCTTGGGCAGCGCCTCTAGCTCCTCGTTGAAGAACGCGCGATGACTGATCACAAGTATATCCTCCAGGTCCGAATTTTGGTAACTCTTCACTCAGGTCGGGAACGACAACCGCAAGGGATTGTCGCTACGCGGACGAGCATCTCCCGCGTAGCGGCGGGGCTTGCCCCCGCCGAGGTCTAGCTGACCTGAAGAGTTACGAATTTGGTTGCCCCTACACCCCTGCGAGATGCAAGATTGACGGAGCGGTCACACCCGTCACGCCAGATATGATAGTATCAGATAAGCGATAGATCCCTTCCATCAATCCACGTTGCATAGGCACTGGAGATGGAAGTGGCAGCAATAGTATGTGCTTCGCTTTCATTCTAGCATGGTCACTATCACACGTCTATGTGGCAGGATAGATGGCACTATTTTGTGTGATTGCGGTGTAGGAAATGTGGCCAGAAAAAGAGGATTGGCGAAAATGTTGTCACCAGGTCTTACAGGTCTTTGATCGGATTTTAGTTGATTATTTGGCTTTTTTATTATAAAGTAGTATTTTAGGAGCGTGCACTTTATGACAGAGCAGATACAGGCGGTTATTTGGGATCTCGATGGTGTTATTCTCGATAGTAGCGAGGAGCATCGCCGGGCCTGGCATCGCATGACCGGCGAGGAGGGTTTGCCCTTTAGCGATGAGCAGTTCCGGGCCACCTTTGGCATGCGCAACGATGCGATTATTCAACAGTTGTGGGGACCTCTACCGCCCACACGCGCTCAGGCTCTGGCGGATCGCAAAGAGGCGTTTTTCCGCGCACTGATCGGCGAAAACGCGGCTCCTCTGCCCGGCGCGATTGAGTTGCTGACGGCACTACGCGACGCTGGCTATGCGCAAGCTCTAGCATCCTCTACGCCCATGCAGAATATTGAGGTGATCAGTAAGACCCTGGGACTGCAACGCTTTTTGTCGGCGCTCATTTCGGGTGAGACGGTGCCCCGTGGCAAGCCCGCTCCCGATGTGTTTCTGAAGGCAGCCGAGGTGCTGGGCATGGCTCCGACAAGATGCCTGGTGATTGAAGATGCTGTAGCTGGCGTTCAGGCTGCTCACGCGGGCGGCATGCGCTGCATCGCGGTGGCCGGTGAGCGGGATTTGCCAGGTCTGCGCGCAGCAGAGTTGATGGTAAAGGATTTGACAGAGGTCAGCGTGGAACGCATACGGGAATTATAGAGACCTTTTTGCATGCATTCAGCGGTTTGTTTTCCTTTCTGTTGCAAATATAGGGTACCCATGTGAAGTCATTCGTCCTCACGAACCGAGAAGCGGCAACACGCTTACCTTCAGTCGCCGCTTCCTCCAGGAGAAATCGTGCCACACCCATCTCTCTGCTTGCGGAATGAGCGTCTGCTCTTGAACATCCCCAAAAAGCTCGCACGTCTGTCTACAAAAAAGGGCGCAACCAGGCGTCTTTTCCATATGAATAATATGTTATAGAGATACACATTTGCATGCGAATATGCGCTAAAAAATGAACGATGTTTCATCTTTGCGAGCAACAAATTCATACAATGTTCATATATTGATGGTATTATACATAGTAGCTTAGCGTCTAAGGTCACGTTCAAATTTTATTGATTTGTGGAAGGGTAAGTGGTTCATGACAGACATACCAAGCGATCAGCACATCACGTATCAGTTACAATACCGGAAATGTGGTAAAGCATCATGCAGCACCTGTCGTAATGGTCAGGGGCATGGTCCTTACTGGTATGCTTATTGGCGCGAGGGTTCCCGTTTGCGCTCGGGTTATGTTGGGAAAGTACATCCCACCCAACAGAAAATGCCGACCGCCGTGGAGAGTAAGCAAGACACAGCGTCCGGCATTATCCCAGAGGAGTATACAAAAACAGCTACGGCTCTCATCTCATAGTTTCTCTGGCTGTCTCTGGTGCTCAATCAATTGACCATTCCAGTTTTTGCAGAGATTACTTAAGGCGCGAAGAGTGGACTGGATATCCTTCCTCTCCACGCACTATGTTGCGCATAGTACGCAAAGGCGAAATGTGATAGAATATAGCACTATACTATCCTGTTATCTGCATACATTCAGAACTATCACGCTTGTGACCAGAAAGAGGCTGCGGCTTGTTTCTCGATCTGAATGAAAGGCAAGCTAAATTAGTATTCGGGGACAGCGATGAAATGCCCTTTTTGTGGAGGCACTGACTCACGAGTCAAAGATTCGCGAGACATCGGGGATGCCATTCATAGAAGACGCGAATGTGAACACTGCAAAGGCCGCTTTAGTACCTATGAGCGCGTCGAGAAATTTCACCTGATGGTGATTAAGCAAGATCAACGACGTGAGTCATTCGACCGGCAAAAGCTGTATGTGGGCATTCGCAAAGCCTGTGAGAAGCGTCCCTTGCCTGCTGGTGAAATCGAGAACGCAGTCGAAGAGATCGAACAAGAGCTGTACCGCTTTGGCAAACAGGAGATCCCCAGCAGCGTGATTGGCGAGCTTGTGATGGATCATTTGCGCCGTATGGACAAGATCGCATACATACGCTTCGCTAGCGTCTATCGCTCCTTCGCCGACGTCGAAACGATGTTCGAGGAGATCCAGACACTGCTGAACCGCGAGAAACCAGACACCGACGAGAGTAGCAGCAAAGCTATCAACGGCAATTGGCCAGAGACAACCCCCTTAGCCAACGAGCAGTAGCCAGCAGCGCAGCAGTTCAGCGACGCTCCACGCCTGCGCAAAACAGCCCGCAGATGTATATGGCGGCTCCGGCTCTGCAACCTCACCAATGGTACCCAGACACGTTCCCCATAGTTGCTCAATCAATGGGAGCAGCAGAGGCAAGAGTTCCGCACGGTCGTTATGGACCCGCAAATAGACATCAACGTAGGGACCAATCAGCCACTGCCAGACTGTACCCTGGTGATAAGCGCCATCCCTGTGCATACGATCTCCCTGGAAATGCTGGTGGTATGCCGGGTCCTTTGGACTGAGCGAGCGCAGTCCATACGGGGTCAATAACTGGTCCGTGACCTGTTGCAACATACTGGCTGTTTGCGCCTCTGAGAGCAATTCATGCGTCAGTGAGGTGGCAAAAAGTTGATTGGGACGAAACGAGGCATCATTTTGACCAGCGTTTCCATCGACATCAATGACATCGTAGAGATATCCGCCGGCCTCGTGCCAGAAACGCGCGGCAAAATGTTGCTGGACCTGACTGCGCAACTCACTGTATGGGCTCGCGTCGATTGAGAGATGGACCGCCCAGGCTTCCATCGCCGTCAAAGCATAATACCAGAGCGCGTTGACTTCTACCGGTTTGCCGCGACGCGGCGTCACCACCCAATCGTCAACTTTGGCATCCATCCATGTGAGCTGCACTCCGGCTGCCCCGGCATGCAATAAACCATCTTGCGGATCGACCCCGATGCCATACTCAGTGCCACGTATATGCCACTGAATGCTCTCACTGAGTGCGGGAAAGAGTTCTTTGAGCAACGCCCAATCCCCCGTCGTCCTCAGATAGAGATCGAGGGCATGAAATAACCACAAGGTGGCATCAACACTGTTATAGACAAGCTCATCCCCACTGTCCGGGAAACGGTTGGGAATAAGTCCTTTGTGCATAAAGGAGACAAAGGCTTTGAGCAAGCCACGCGCCTCGCTATAACGACCAGTGCACAGCAGCAGACCAGGCAGAGAAATCATGCTATCGCGTCCCCAATCAGTGAACCAGGGATAGCCCGCAATGATGGTCTTCCGATCCGGCGAGAGTCGTAAGGGTTGCTTGCCAGTGAGCGTGTAGTCAGGCCGCGCCACGATAAACTGGTCGGCAGCAACTACCAGGCGTGCCTGCACAGGATCACACTGCTGCAGAGTATCCGTTGTCCGATCCGCTACAGCTAAAAGCTGGCGTACACGACGCTGGTGACGCATCCAGGCATGCACGATGGCCGCCTCATGACGAGATCCACCAAGCTCAGTAGAGAGATGAGTTTCAGCAGAGAGCACAAGCGTCCGTCGCATGCCAGGAGTAAGAGAGAGGTGAAATGTCCCCGGCAAATAGACATCCTCTTGATCCGCCAATCCACGCTCATGATCACGACGGTGGAATAGATGCCAGTACCACAGACCTGCGGGTACAAACGCGACAGAGGGATCAGCCAACAATTGATAGGCAGGCGCACTTTCATAGGCGCGGATGCGACACCGATTGGCCTGGCTCTCGACGAGAAAATGCCAGTCAGGAGATCCCCGGGTCACGCTGTGGTAGTCGCGCGCGAGGCAAAAGGGATAGAGCGTCAACTCTAAAGCAGTAGCAGGATCGCTGCGTCCCAGGACATCGCCATCAAGTGTGCCATGCAGAGTGTATTGCACATAGGTTGTGTTTTGTCCATACTCCATCCAGACACGCTTTTCAAGCGTCAGCGTCTCATTCAGGCAATACACAAAACAAGGAACGTCACCTTCGAGTGCTACAGTGTCGAGATAGCGATAGCCTTGCGGATCAAGTACCCCTTCCTGGTATTCATTCACCCCCAATTTGAGCAGCTCGCCGGATGGTAACGTGACCTCCTCATCGATTTTCGTGACCAGCACAGTACGTTCAACCGGCGGATGCAAGGCGGCAACCAATAAACCATGGTAACAACGCGTCGTCGCTCCCACCAGCGAGCCAGCCGCATAACCACCGAGGCCATTCGTTACTAGCCACTCACGATCCAGACCAGCCTGCACATCATGGCACAGGTCTGGACCGACGTGCAGATTCCAGGTAGCAGCAAGCACTTGATGTTGTGCATATGCATCTTGTCTCAGAGTCATAAGCAGACAACCTCTTACCATTCTCGCTAGATTAGGGTCTCCATTCTTCCGAAAGAAAACGTTGGGAAATGGGGTAGGGGCGTCACCTTGCGTGCGCCCAGGGGCGGTCGCCAGGACACGCCCCTACCCCATTTCCCCCGCATGGACGGAGAGCCATAGATTATTTATCATAGACACGTTTTTTTGTATCAGTAACAGTTCCACTAACATTGACTGGTACAACGATACCTTTTTAAAGTATCGGGAGAGACTATCTGAGTGATTGCCTGCTCTGTAACACACGATGCATACGCGCGAGCGCGGTCTCAATACGTTCCGCAGGTGTTGTCACCGAGATGCGGACATAGCCCTCACCGGTTGCGCCGAAGTTAGTCCCCGGGGTTACAAAGACGCCGGCTTCATCGAAAAGCCAGTTTGCGAACTCACGGGCAGTGAATCCCGTAGGTACATGCGCCCAGACGTATAAACCCGCCTGCGGCGCTTGAGCTGGCATGCCAAGAGCGTTACAACCCTCAACAAGCAGATCCCGACGCTGCTGGTAAATAGCGTTACGTTGCTCAAGCCAGGACGAGGGCAGGCGCAACGCTTCAATGGCGGCATATTGAATGGGACGGAACATGCCACTATCAATGTTGCTCTTCAAACGTCCAACCGCATCAACCAGTGCCGGGTTACCGACCAGCATACCAATACGAAAACCCGCCATGTTGTAGGTCTTGCTGAGGGAATGCAGTTCTACCGCAACTTCGCGCGCGCCTGGTATCTGGAGGATACTCAGTGGACGAAAATCAGCGTAGGAGACTTCTGCGTAAGCCATGTCGTGAATAATTGCCAGGTTATGGCGCTGCGCAAAAGCCACCGCGCGCTCAAAAAAAGCGCGATCCGCACAGGCCGCCGTTGGATTATTCGGATAGTTTAGCCAGAGCACCCGTGCCCGCGCGATGATATCGTGTGGAATACTGTCCAGGTCGGGTAAATAATTGTTCTGCTCCAGCAAGGGCAAGAGATAGGGTTGAGCGCCAAGGGTAGTCGTGGCAGTCAGATAGACAGGATAGTAAGGATCGGGAATCAAGGCTGCATCCCCTACATTGAGAATGGACTGCGCAGCATACACCAGACCTTCCTTTGAGCCAAGCAACGGTAAAATATCCTGTTCAGGCGTAAGCTGCACCGCGAAACGGCGCTCGAACCACGCAGCAATGGCTTCATGGAGCGCTCGCATGCCACGATACTCAGGATAGCGATGATTTTCCGTGCGCTGCAATTCAGAGATGAGACGCTCGATGACCGGATGTGGCGCTGGCAGATCAGGATCACCCACAGCCAGTGAGATCACATCAACGCCAGTGGCCTGTTTTGCCGCAATCTTTTGCATAGCACCTGCAAAGTGATAGGGCGGTAAACTATTTATAAGATCTGATAATTGCACGAATATAGCTCTCCTTATTCATCCAAAGATATGGCTTCCGCTTCATACCAGTTGCGGCCAACTTTCATTTCGACCTTGATTGGTACGTTTAGCTTCTCTACGCCCTCCATGCGCTCTCTGATCAACCGTTTCGCCTGATCCAGCTCTTCTACCGGGACCTCAAAAACCAGTTCATCGTGCACCTGCAAGATCATACGCGTCTTCATGTGTCGCGTGCGCAGTTCATATTGCAAACGGATCATCGCACTTTTGATCAGATCAGCATTGCTCCCCTGAATTGGCATATTGATTGCTTCACGCTCAAGCGCCTGCCTCTCCGTGTGCGATAAGGCATGCATGTCTGGAAAGAAACGCTTGCGGCCATAGAGTGTATTGACATAGCTCTGTAAACGCGCTTGATTTAAAGTGCTATCGACATAGCCTTTGACATTAGGAAAGGTTTCATGGTAGCGCTTGATGAACTCAGCGGCTTCGGCGTTGCTCATGCCTGTTACCTGGGCCAGTCCAAACGCGGATTGCCCATACAGGACCGCGTACACAACAGTCTTTGCCAGACGGCGCTGGTCCTTCGTCACCTGCTCAAGCAGAACGCCAAAAAGCGAGGCGGCAGTAATGGCATGGATATCTTCGTCCCGCGCAAAAGCTTCGACCAGGCGCGGCTCTCCAGTGATATGCGCCAGGATACGCAGCTCAAACTGCGAATAGTCGGCGGTCAGCAGCACATAACTCGGATCGGCAATAAAAGCGCGTCGAATTTGTCGTCCCAGTTCGGTACGCACCGGAATATTCTGCAAATTGGGATTGCTCGATGACAGGCGACCACTGGAAGCAATGGTCTGGTTGAACGATGTATAGACGCGCCCGGACGTGGTATCCATCAACGTCAGCAGGCCATCAACATAGGTTGATTTGAGCTTGGTGAGCTGACGATAGGCCAGCAGATGATCGACAACCGAGTGCTTGCCCTGAAGACTCTCAATCACGTCTGCGTTGACCGAGTAGCCGGTCTTGGTCTTTTTTCCGGCAGGCAATTTTAATTCAACAAAGAGGATGTCCGCCAACTGCTTTGGCGAATTGATATTGAAACGATGACCAACCGAGGTATAAATCTCTTGCTCAAGTATCTGCAATTGCTCCTCAAGCTGCTCACCGAATTGACGCAGAAAATTGGCATCCAGAGCGACTCCATACAATTCCATCTGCATCAAAACAGGTATGAGCGGTAATTCGATATAATCGTGCAGAACCATCAAACCATGCTGCTGTAATTCAGCGCGCACAGGTTCAACTAGACGCAAGGTCATATCGGCATCTGCACCCGCATAGTCAGCAGCCTTGCGGATAGGTACCTGGGACATGCTGATGGCCTTGCTGCCAGAACCAATCAATGCACTAATCGGCGTCATGACGTAACCCAGACGCTGAAAAGTCTGGTCCTTGAGACCCAGTCCACGCCGTCCCGGCTCGGCCAGATACGCTCCGAGCATGGTGTCGAAGGCCAGGCCACGCGTATCGATACCATAACGCGCCAGGATGGCAATATCGTACTTGGCGTTATGCATATATTTCAGGATCGTCGCGTCCTCCAGCACAGGCTTGAGCTTTGCCACCACGTAGTCCAACGGCAATTGTGCACCCGGCTCCTGCCCATCAGGTGTCGTAGCATGACCAACCGGGATATAATATGCCTCGCCCGCTGCCATCGAGCACGAGATACCGACCAGTGCGGCACGACGCGGCTCCTCAGAACTGGTTTCAGTATCCAGCGCAAAGCTGCCCGCTGCATAGAGACTCTTGACGAGAATACGCAAAGCCTCTTCAGTGTCCACGACCAGCGTACTCGTCTGTTGAGATCGCTCCTCCGCGCCTAACAAGAGTGGCGCACGTGCCTGGGCGGGATCTGGCAAACGTAGTTTCTGCACAACTTCAGTGTGTGGCTCCGCGACATCAAACAGGCTGAGTTGTAGCGCCTCTTCCTCGCGTGTCACAGCGTTAACTACAGGCAGTGAAGAAGAGACAGACGCGGTTACAGCTGCTTCGACAAAGGCACCATCGCGCTGCAAGACCGTGTTACCCGGTGGCAATGGTGGCGTGATGATAGGCACAACGCCCAGTGGCGGAGCATAGAGTAAGTTCTCTTTTTCGACGCCAGGTTGCGGCCCCTGCTCCTCACCAGCAGCGCTGCTCCCGGTCTCCTGCCCATCAAACACAGTTGCAGCTGTGGTATCAGCTACATTAGTGATACCAAGCTGGCGGAAGAGAGAGAGCGTACGCTCAATCAAAGTGCGGAACTCTAGTTGTCGGAAGAGCGTAATGACTTTTTCAGTATCAACATGCGTCATGCGGCAGGCAGCTAAATCCAACTGCACAGGCACATCCAGCACAATAGTAGCCAGGTAACGACTCTGTCGAGCTTGATCGGCAAACTCGCCCAGCACCTTCTGCTCCTTTGGCTTCAGGTCAGCGAGATGTGCCAGCACACCCTCCAGATCGCCGTATGCAGAGAGCAAGCGACTGGCCGTCTTTTCACCTATACCTGGCACACCGGGGATATTGTCGGATTTGTCTCCGATCAGACCTTTGAAGTCGGGCAGTCTTTGTGGTATAAAACCATAACGAGCCTGGACCTCAGCCTCGTCATATTCCGTGACCTCCGAAATACCACGCTTGGCCACTTTTACCCGCACATGCTCATTGACCAACTGTAAGGTATCCATATCACCGGTATAAATAATAGTATCAACACCCTGCGCGGTGGCCTGCACCGAAAGCGTGCCCAGCAGATCATCAGCTTCAAAACCATCCTGCTCATACATTTGGATACCAAATGCCTGCACCACTTCGCGGATACGCCCAAATTGTGGCTTCATGTTATCCGGCAAGGTCGGACGATGCGCTTTATAGAGAGCATACTGGGTATGGCGAAATGTCGGCGTCGGAAGATCGAAGGTGACGGCAACATAGTCTGCTCTTTCTTCAAGCAGTGCCTTCATCAACATGGAGGTAAAGCCAAAGGTGGCATTTACCGGCTCACCCAGGCTAGTAGAAAGATCCTCCGGCACCGCGTGAAAAGCCCGGTGGATAATAGCATGTCCATCAATGAGAACAAGTTTTTTGCGTTTCATTTGCTGCGTCATATTTCCAATCAGCCCATCTCTCTCTATGTATTCCCAGAGTTCTGCCAATATATGGTCATCGCCATGGACGCCACCCACCCACCCACACAGAGATGGGCACTGGTGGTTGTCTGCCTTGCGCAACGTCATCCACAACCTGGTCAGATACACATGAATAGAGAGCGGCTATAGCCTCCAGGAGCGGGAGCGTCAAGGCCTCATGTACCGATGCATACTCTATCATATCACCTGGAGGAAATGCTTTGCGTGGTTTCCTCCTGCTCGCTTTGTCCCAGGATCAGGAAACGCAGTTTTCAGTCGAGGAGTCCAGGAAAGCGTGCTATTTTCTGAAACTCTTCCTGGCACTTGCATTCTTATGTTTGCAGTCGATAGTATTATTAAAATAGGCAATCATCCTTTGCTTGTTGTTAGAATCGCAAACCGCATATACAAAAAATGCGACCTGGCTATCGTGTATATCTGCATGCAGAGAACGTAAATAACACAGAGATTATGCCTGCACCGGCAGCACTGCGTTCGCATATTCACGAGAGAAAGGGCTTTTCGTTGTCCGTAGGAAGCGTCCTCGCAACATCCTGCGGACAGCGATAAGACGAGCACAGCACAGGAAGAGCCTGATGTCGCGCACACGCGCCAGGTGTTCTGGCAGTCCATGATAGCAAGGCAAGAGGAGATATAACCATGGCAGAAGAAGAAAGAGAAGAACTGTTAACCGTCCGTGAGGTAGCACGTCGCTTACGCGTCGATGATACGACGGTGAGGCGCTGGATCAAAAGCGGCGCATTAGAGGCTATCACATTGCCGCATAGAGGCAAAAGGCAAGCCTATCGCATCAAGAAAACGACACTCGATACGCTGCTGACTGGTGCACTGCCACTGACCTAGTTTTTTTTCATCCCTCCAAGCAGGTCATGAAAGAACGTGGTTTCTCGCCACCCTTCAGGAAGAAAGCAGCGTACGAGCCTCTCAGAGGTCAAGTGGAGATGCACAGGATAGCGCCATCTGGAAAAAAGGGACGCCAAGAGAGCATTGCGCACCCCAAAAATAAGTATCAGATATAGTTAGATATAGTCAGATCAATAGGCCAGCGGAATACACTGAAAAAGAGAGCGATGCTCTCACTCGAGTGTACCGCTGGCTACTTCGTCTGACCAACAATGACGTTCTATGTGCATTGACTCGCCCAAAGAGGACTCAGACAGACACAGATAGAGGCAGAGAGCGATAGATTCTTATACAAATAGACGAGTAACAAAATGCCTCTCGTAGCAGTGGTAAAGAAAGAGACATGGTAAAAATAGTTCCAGAAAAAAAGAAAAGTGGAGAGGCTACTTATGAAAATAGCGATTATTGGAGGGGCTGGCTTTATTGGAGCGCGTCTGACAAAAGCGTATCTAGATGCTAGACATGACGTGCTGGTAATAGATACCCTTGCCTGCGGCAACCAGCACACGCTTGATCCGCGTGCACGATTCTACCAGGTAGATATTCGTGACGGCAAGCTCCACACGATTCTGCAACAGGAACGGCCAGACCTGGTCAGTCATCACGCCAAACAACAAGACCGCTCACCGGTAGAAATGGCATTAGCAGATGCAGATGTGCACGTGCGCGGCCTGCTGAATGTCTTAGATAGTTGTGTCAGTGCCTCGGTGAAAAAGTTTATTTTTGCATCCGGCGGCAATAGCCTGTACGGAAACGTAGATAGCGAACAACTTCCCCTATCAGAAAAGACACCACTCAACCCACAAAGTGCTTGCGACATCAGCAAAGCGGCTGGTGAATGGTACGTACGCTATTATACCCAACAGTTTGGGCTACAACATAGCATTCTGCGCTATGCTGATGTGTATGGAACGAGTGAAAATCCGCATGCTCTCCACCCTCTTACCTATTTCATTACCATGCTCCTCGCCTCCCGCCGCCCCATCATTCGCGGCAGTGGCAACGAGGTACGTGATCACATTTTTATCGATGATGTCGTACAGGCCAACCTGGCACTCCTGCACCGAGGCGTCAACCGCACCTTCCACATCAGTTCCGGGCAAGGCAGTTCACCCAACCAGCTCTTTCAGATGGTCGCGCAGAGAATGGGCAGTCACATCGAGCCAATGTATCTCTCTGGTCCGCCAATAGAGGCGGCAGATGTGATACTGGACAACACACGCGCAAAGCTCGAATTGAACTGGAGTCCCGAGGTTTCGTTGCTGGAAGGCATACGTACTATGGTCACACAATTGCGTGGACCACGAGAACGACCAGCAGTCAATAATGACACCCCAGCCCCAGGGCTAGCACTGGCAACAGAGGCCAAGTTAATGCGCGTCTAATCGTGACAGGATCGTCTGGACAGAAGAACATACCAAAACGGCAAGGGGAAAAATCGGGCTGGCCCGACCTTTCCCCTGCGAGAACACGCCAACATTACTGCTGCAATCCGCTCACCACGCGGGCATATTTCTCAGCCAGAGCCTGTGCCTGCTCGTTGGAAACCGATTCGGCAAACACGTGGAAAAAGGGACTGTCTGAGTCAGGTAGCACCAGCACCCATTCCTTGCCTAAATCGATCTTGATACCATCAATCGGCTTGGCGCGGCGCTCACGGTACTGCTCACTCAAGATACGCATGACTTTGCCCTTGTTTTCCCACGGGCAGGTTACACGAGCGCTACTCATGTAATAAGCGGGAAGATCATCCACCACTTCAGAGAGGTGCATATCAAAGGTCGCCAATAACTCCAACAGCTTCGCGATAGCCAGCAGGCCATCAAAGGCTGGATGCATTTCAGGGAAAGCAAACTGTCCCTTGCCATCGCCAACCAGCACAACGCCCTCGCGACTGGCCGCCGTCATTAAAGCGTGAGGCAACACCTTGGTGTGCTGGATGAAACCATCATAGCGCCGGGCTATATGTTGTAGAGCGCTGGGAGCCGTTACCGGAGCGGCTACCGTGCCGTTGCGATGGCGGCGTAAAAAGAGACTCGTCATGACGGCCAGGATCTTTGTGCCATCCAGAATACGTCCGCGATCATCAACAACGGAGATGCGTTCGCCATTCGGACCAATACGTATGCCCATATCGGTATTCAAGGCAGAACTGATGGTCGCCAGACGCCGCATATCCTTGTCCAGCTCGTCAGGAGTACGGGCCGTCGCCACCTTCTCGGTCCCCGAATTGAGGACAATGACCTCGCAGCCAAGATCATGCAAAATGTTTGGCAGCAGGGCCGTCGTACTGCCATGAGCATAATCAACGACGAGTTGGAATTTCCGCTTGCGCACAACGTCATAATTCACGACCTTATGGAAGCCTTCCAGATAATGTCCCACCACATCCACATTACTGAGTACCTCAATCGCGCCAATGTCGTTCAGGTAAACCCGACGGAAATCTTCGCGGAAAAAGAGATTCTCAATTTTGCGCTCGGTCGTCTTATTAATATCCAGGCCGTTCTGATCAAAGATCTTAATATCCACCACGCGCTGATCAAAAGGCGACACCTGCACCTGTACGCCCCCTGCCGCATCCGTCGTACGAATAAAGTAGCGCGCCAGGGGCAAAGGTACCTGGTTGATATCGTGTACATTGATACCGGCGGATGGCAAGCCCGCATTGATACCACGCTTGATCATGCGTGAGGTACGATTGGAGTCGCGATTCAAGCAGACGGTAGAGCCTTTCGGCAAAATAGCACCGTAGGCCGCACCAATTTTTGTCGCGAACTCAGGCGTGAGATCCACGTTCACCAGTCCGGTCACACCAAAGCGACTGAACAGACTACGGCGACCCTGCGAGCCCCAGATGATGCTGGTATTGACAACCGCGCCAGCCTCGATCTCTTTATCGGGCCAGATTTTGACATTGGGCTGGATGATAGCGGCATCCTGAATGATCGAGTTATCCCCGATAACCGAGCCTTCAAACATCACGGCCTTGCTCTTGATGTTCGTGGATGATCCGACAATAGCGCCGCGCAATTCCGCACGATCACCGATATAGGAGTTATTCCAGACAATGCTGCGATCAACCTGCGCGCGTTCATCGACAATAGTATAGCTACCAATTAAGCTAGGACCATGAATAATGGCTCCCGCGCGCACCTTAGAGTCCCGTCCCAGGTAGATAGGACCATACAACTGAGCATCGTCGGAGATCTCGACGCCTTCTTCGCACCAGATGTTCCCGCCGATATTCTTAGCCGGGATCTCGGTGTCTACATGTCCTTGCAAGACATCCGCGTTGGCACGCATATACTCGCTCAGATTACCCACATCGCACCAATAGCCGCTGGATGCAACATACCCATACAGCGGATCACCCTTCTTCAACATCATGGGGAAAAGTTCCTGGCTGAAATCAAAGACCTTGTTCTTCTCAAAATACGAGAAGATTTTGGGGTCTAGCACATAAATGCCCGTATTAATCGTATCGCTGAAAACCTCTCCCCAGCTTGGTTTCTCCAGAAATTGAGCAATATGCCCATCTTCATTGGTAATAATGACTCCATACTCCAAGGGATTATGTACGTGCGCCAGAAGGAGGGTGGCGAGCGATTTTTTTTCGTTATGGTATTGGATAAGTTCGGTGAGATTATAGTCAGTCAGTGCATCGCCACTGATAACCATAAAGGGTTCAGTGAGCTGCTCTTCGGCATTCTTCACACTACCAGCGGTGCCCAACGGCACATCTTCGCGCGAATAGGTGATGCGCATGCCAAATTGTGAACCATTGCCAAAGTAATCTTCGATGTTGCTCGCCAGATACTGAACAGTGATGACGACCTCGGTGATGCCATGACGCTTTAACAGATTGAGGATATGCTCCATCACAGGCTTGCCTACAATAGGAACCATCGGCTTTGGCCGTCGGATCGTCAATGGTCGCAGCCTCGATCCTTCCCCGCCGGCCATTACAACCGCTTTCATAGAGGCCTCCCTTGTAACGGGCGACTTACCTAGTCACCCACACTATTGGTGGAAATATAAGGACGGCGTAGCAATGCCACGCCGTCCCATCTGCTCCGCATATGTTCATTGTACAACATCCACGAAGAGCACCGCAAGGTTCTTTTGCAGGCGGATCAAAACCCGTTACCACTCACTTAACCGCCCATGCTCCACAAGCCAGCGTGCAAAACGATGATGGTTCGTTTCCTGGGTTGCTTGCCGCTCTTCATACTCCGATTGGAGCTGAATGAGACGCTGTGCCTCATCGACAGTAAAGCCCTCGTCCAGGAGGGCATCGATGAGCAGATCCACATATTGTTGCTGCATATAAAGTCCTCCTTCCTTATCGCTACGATAGTCTCTATAAGTAGAAAACACAAAATCCAGCAGAGATCGCTCCCCATGTAACACATGGCACAACGTGGCACAACAGCGTGTGAAAGCTTCATCTTTGCAGTTTAAAAACATGGATACGGTTACAAGGCGGAGCACGAGAGTAGCAAACATCTGACCATGCCCTTCCACGCTACTACCCTCTTGGATGCTACTAACCATAGTATAGCATATAATAGTATGCAATGCCACGTGCTCAGGACTGATGACCTGCAAGGGCCTTACGGGCGCGTTCGTGGCTCCTTTCTTCGTCCTGTTTGCGCGTATTTTTCCAGGCCAATTTAGGCTCGTGGGCGCTACTCTTGCTATTCTGTACTTACCCTCCTTTTTTTCAGCTCACAGCCACCGTAGCAGAGTACGAAAAGAGTACAGTAGCATCAGGTGGAAGATTTTAATATCGTCTATAGTATGGTATAATCCATGCAAATGAGTTGTGGATGAAAGGAGTCAGGGACCCCACGCCTGAAAGGGCGGAGGCTTGCAGCGATGGGGTGGCATCTGCCCGTCTTCTCTGCAAACCTACCTGACCAGACCCAGCCAGGGCTTTCTTCGGAAGGCTAGCGGGCTACGATAGCGGTAAGTGTTCCAGTTCATACCAGTGGGTGCGTGGTTGCCAGCCTACTGCTCTATAACTTCCAGGTTAACCAGATGGACAAGGGTGAAGTCAGTGCCTGGAGGAAAGTACCGACCGCTATCATCGTCAAGGCCCACATTACCCGGGAAACCGGTGGGGTTTGAGCGTTCCCATGCAAAACGCTCCGCCTTCGGGCGCAAGAACTGGAGAAAAAGGGCAGGGGAATCCCCAGCCCATCGCGCCACTGAAAGGAGGACCTGCTTCTTCCCCATGGCTGCATGCCAGGGGTATCCGCAGGTCGCATGCTGATGAAAGAAAGGTGCCAGAGAATGTACCCTCTGAGCAAGGCCGTAACCTTCGAGAGATGAATGAAAATATAACCATACTTCTTGGTATTGTTACTATACAAGAAGAGCATATTAGAGAAGTTCGAAATGATATGGGTATCATCAAAGAGAGCATCACGTCTTTAGAAACAAAGGTTGATCAGCGTATTATGTCGCTGGAGACAAAGTTTGATCAGCATTTTGCTTCCCTGGAGACAAAGTTTGATCAGGTCTTGAAACTTCTTGTACCTCCCACAAAAACAGACGAATAGCCTGCAAGGATAAGTAGACATCCAGGCGCGCATGTGTACCTGGGTGTTTCGTTTATGCATCACTAGCCTCAGGACTCATTTTGGATGGAATGAGTTATTTCCTCTTCGTTATCGTAGAAATAGCTAATCGCATCGTACACTTGAGCGAGAGAAAGACGCTGCGTATCCGCAATCACCTCCGGGTCTTGTCCACTCTGGAAGGGTAAAATGATATGGCGGACGGCTGTACGCGTGCCCTCAACAATTGGCTCTCCACCGTACAGCGTGGAATTGCGCACAATATAAGGATGAGCAGTACGCTCAATGGCCATAAAAACCTCCTCATTTTACGTGCTCAGGTAGCTCGTGTTTGAAACGCGCACCCTTTCCGTCAGGAGTGAGCTACAACAAAACACGCACTAAGTTTAACCACAAGATAGCAAGGACGTCAACTCTCACAAACCCTGACAGCAGCAAACACACAGGAATACGTCTCTGTGGTGAGAAACTTGTGTTGCAAGTTTCTCGTTTCTTGATCAAAGCAGCGCAGCTCACTGGTCAACGGTGGAGCAAAACTGCCATTGCAAAGTGAAACAAAAGGCAGCATTTTCACGAGATTTTCACAAAGCGTCAATGGGCTTCGCTGCCCCTCTCAAGGCCCACGAGTCCCTGCAAGCCCGCACGATGCACGATGAATTTTTCCAGAAAGCTTGACAACAGTTAAACATCGATGGTACAATAGCGTCATCGAAAGGAGGTGGTGTGTAATGTATCAATGTAGTCGCTGCACAGGCAGCGGTTTAGACGCCCACACCTTCCAGAAGAGAGGGATACAGAACTAGTTCTGCCTTCTCTTACACCTGGCTTTGGAGCTTGGTGAGGGTTAAATGAACACACTGGTGGGTAGTTCAGTCTTCCTGCCTGTGCAGCACCCCCAGAGCAAAGGCGAAAAAAAAGATTTGCCACTTGCTCTGGGATTTTTGTAGATAGATATACCATCTCATCGACTCAAGGCCGGTAGGCAGGTTCGACTAGACAGGTTGCCCCCACCCGTCTAGGTGCTAGAAGCTTTCTCGCTGGATAGAAGTTTCTCGTAAAAAAAGCACGGAAGTAAAAAACACTTCATACAACTATAGACTCATCTACGCGTAAAGATAGAAAAGAAGATTGATAGATAGAAGTGGGAGAAGCTTGGACGAGATTGAGACCGCGTTATCCAGGCAGCTTGATATTGAACATCTGCGCTGCCTTTTGGATACAAAAATTTTCGGCATCGGAGATCGCTTAGTATATTTGCCGATTGTAGACTCAACAAACACACAAGCCATGAAACTGGCCCGCATGGGGTCAGAGGAAGGGGTAGTGGTACTCGCTGACAGCCAGACGGCTGGTAAAGGGAGACAAGGACACCGCTGGCTAGATGTCGCAGGACAGAATGTCCTCACATCGACAGTGCTCCAACCATCATTCCCACCCTATCTGCTGGTTATGCTTGCTTCGCTTGCAGTAGTAGACGCGATAGCCACCAGTTGCAGTGTTACCGCAACGATTAAGTGGCCCAATGACGTCCTCATTAAGGAGCGCAAGGTGGCAGGCATTTTGATAGAAACCAGCCATGATGTGGCAGGCCGTTTCGTTGCTATTCTGGGCATCGGGGTCAATATTAATGGACGTAGCGCACAGCTTGCTGAAATCAGGTCAGAGCCATTACCAGGGCTCGCGCTGACAGCGATAACTCTGGCAGAAGTCTGCGGTCACAGCGTGAACCGAGAAGCCTTTTTAGCTCATCTGTTTCGCCATATCGAAAGGAACTATCTGGCACTCCAACAGGAAGCTGAGGCTTCAACCACGGAGACACACAGGCCCACATCTCGGTTGATACGAGAAAAATGGCGTAGTCAACTTTCAACGCTGGGTCGTACTGTCCAGGTACGACAAGGAAACAAGCTTCTCAGCGGTGTCGCTGAGGATGTGAATGAACAAGGAGAGCTGTTACTCCGCATTCATTCAGGCGAAAGCATCAGCATTACCTGGGGAGAGGTAGGATAACCCCAGGTACTTGGAGAGATGAAAGATGTGTGGGAGGAGATTCCTCCACCAACAAACGAGAGGGAATTAAGTTATGGAGCCACAGGAAGTATTCCTCACCAATGACGGACTACAGCGCGCAATGAACCAGCTTGAGTTTTTACGCACCGTGAAGCGCGCGGAAGTTGCTCAGTATTTGCATGATGCAAAAGAAGCAGGCGATGTTATCGACAACGCAGCCTATGAAGAGGCCAAAACACAACATCACCATCTGGAAGGGCGTATTGTCGAACTGGAGCAACTGGTAGCACAGGCAAAATTGATCGCAGAAGTTCCTACAGACGTTGTCTCCCTGGGCAGTATGGTTCATCTCTGCACAAGCGAGAACCGAGAATATCGCTATAAACTCGTCGGCGCATTCGAAGCAGAGCCGAGCGCAGGGCGTATTTCAAATGAATTGCCCGTAGGCAAAGCCTTGCTGGGGCACAAAGCTGGCGACATGATCATTGTTTCAACACCTGGCGGAGTGAAGGAGTATACAATCCTGGCGATTGAGTAAGCACGCCTGAATTTATGGCCAGGCATTCAGTTAGAAAGCAACCGCACCTCTGAGAGCAGTGAACGACGTTTTTCGTCAAGCACGGAGGAAGCCTCTGCTTTGCATGCGGCTGAATGCACAGCATTATAACAGCGATCCGACGATCTGTGTGCATTGAGAAACAGCCACAGGTCGTTTTTTGTAGTGCGCAGCAAGTAGGCATATAGACGCATAGCATGCATAACAGTAGCTGGCAGACCTTACGCTATAGCTAGCCAAAGATACAAAACAATGCTACAATAAGTAAAACTGTATGGCAGAGAAGAGAATATAAGTAGAAAACTTGAGAGTACTGGTGCAGAAACTCATTCTATTGTGGAGGAAATAAAGAACACGCATGGCAAACGAACGGGATATACGTTTACAACGCCTACAAGCACTGCGGGAACAAGGCATTAATCCTTACCCCAATAATGCAGAACGCACACACACTCTAGCTGAGATACAAGAGCACTTTGCTGAGTTTGCAGGGCCAGAAGGCTCCTACACGCTGGTTGGACGTATCCGCCTGCTGCGCGAGATGGGCAAGGCCACCTTCGCAAAAATTGAGGATGGCACAGGCAGTATCCAACTGTACTTTCGCATCAATGACATCGGAGAAGAGAGCTATCGCACGATTAAATTGCTCGATCTGGGCGACTTTCTTCAGGCCAGCGGCTTCTTGTTCATCACGCGCACAGGAGAGCGCACGCTGCATGTACGACACTTCCGTATCCTGGCCAAAAGCCTGTATCCCTTGCCAGAAAAATATCATGGCTTAGAGGATAAGGATATCCGCCAGCGTAAACGCTACCTGGATTTGATTGCCAATGGCGATGAAGTCAAACAGGTCTTTATCACACGGGGCCGCATGATCACCGCAATGCGCCTCTTCCTGGATAATCAGCATTTTATAGAGGTCGAAACACCGATCCTGCAACCCCTGTACGGTGGAGCTACCGCACGACCATTTATCACACACCATAACACTCTGGATCGCGACCTCTATCTGCGTATCGCTGTAGAGCTGTATCACAAACGACTCATCGTCGGTGGCTTTGAACGCGTCTATGAAATCGGACGCAACTTCCGCAATGAGGGCATCGACCGCAGCCATAATCCTGAATTTACGATGATTGAATTCTATATGGCCTATGCAGATTATAATGATACGATGAAGCTGGTTGAAGAAATGATCGCGTTCATTGCCCAACACATAAAAGGCTCAATGCAGATCACTTACCAGGGCAACGAGATCGATCTGACACCGCCCTGGAAACGCTATCCACTCCTCGACGCTATCGCCGAATTTACGGGTATAGATGTCAGGCGCTTCCCGGATAAAGAGAGCCTGGCAGCAGAGATGCGCGCAAAAGGCTATGAGGTTGATCCCAAACTCAGTCACGGACGCTTGATTGATGATCTGAAAGGTGCGATGTTTCGTCAGGACATACCAGCCCTGCGCCAGGCTCTCTTCCTGCTTGATTATCCCATCGACGTTTCACCTCTCACCAAGCAACATAGAGAGATTCCAGGATTGGTGGAACGCTTCCAGCCATTTATTGGTGGTTTGGAGTGTGGCAATGCGTATAGCGAACTCAACGATCCGCTCGACCAGCGCGCGCGCTTTGAAGATCAGGCGCGTCAACGGGCACAGGGTGATGATGAAGCACAGGTACTGGACGAGGATTTTCTCGAAGCCCTGGAAATAGGTATGCCACCTACCAGCGGTGTAGGACTGGGTATAGACCGCCTGGCCATGTTGATGGCAGATCAGGAATCAATTCGCGACGTTATCCTCTTTCCTACGCTGCGTAAAGCGGCGGAAGAGCTATAAGTGTGCAACAGGCGCGGCAGCCGGTTGTTGTTTCTTTCCATCCAGCGTAAAAAGATGACCAGGTTGCCAGACAACAAAAGCGCAGTCCTCTGTACGACATTTTTGATCCACGTGCATGACGTTACCCGGATTTTCTATAAACGGCATATTTGATTGCATTTTTCTTGTCATTTCGCTATAATCTAGGGGATCGTGAAAAGTGGTTGGAGGTATAAAAGCATTGGCTATTACTCGCGCTCTACAAATATATCGGGATATGATGCATAGCGCGCTGGATTTACTTTTCCCCCCGCATTGCCTATGCTGCAAACGTGGTGGCACGATCCTTTGCTTGCCATGCCAGACAACACTCCGATCATTACCCACCCCATTCTGCACTCACTGCAGTACACCTCTCATGCCCAATGGTTTATGTAAGCGCTGTTGCTATAAGAAACCCGATCTCAGTGGTATCTGCGCATCGGGTCTCTACGAGGAGCCATTACGTACATGCATTCATGCCCTTAAATACGAAGGAAAAACACAATTGGCACAACCATTAGGTTCCTTACTGGCACAGAGTTATCTCACCCGAGAACTGGCAGCTGATCTGATTGTTCCAGTTCCTCTCCACCGAGAACGACAACACCAGCGCGGTTATAATCAGGCACAATTATTAGCGGAAATATGCGCGACGAAGCTCAATATACCATTCGAGACAACCCTACTCACGCGCACGCGCGCCACGCCATCACAGGTGGGGCTGTCAACAAGCGAACGCCAACAAAATATGCAAGGGGCTTTTCTTTGTACCCCCACGCGTGTAACAGGAACGCCTTACGCACGTAGAATCGTTGTCGTTGATGATGTTTGCACGACAGGCGCTACGCTAGAGGCCTGCGCAGCAGCACTCTTCGCCGTAGGAGCAAAGACCGTGTGGGGGTTAGTATTAGCACGCCCTGCGACATGAATACCTTCACGCATATGTTTGCCGATAACCTTGTCACAATCGATCTCATCTTCAACAAGAGAGAGCCAGCACAACGCAGCCAAACTACAGTATTCTTAAAAGAGAGTCATCAAAGAGTGTGTTATAATGGAGCACACAAGAGAGAAATATTGTATGCCAGATAGCACCGTTGCACCCCTCCTGATGCTATTGACGCTCGCTAAATACACAGAGAGGAGCCCCTATGTCAAAGAATAGAAAATGGCTCAGGACGAGCTTTTTCTGGCTCCTGACCTTGCTCATCGCTGTTCTCGTTCTTCTACTCATCTTCGGTTCTCATACTACAGCCAGGACGGTGAACGTCTCGGCGCTCTTAAGCGATCTCAAGACAGATATAAGCAAAAGGCAACGAGATACATTGACAGTCACCAGCGGGACACTCATCCTGACCCGAGGAAAGGCAGCGACCCAGGAAGTAGCCACTATTAATAGCAGTTTTGATATAACCAGAGTACTCAAAGATAACAATATCAACTATACAAATAACAACATTGTTACGCTCCAATATCAAGCGCCCAGTCCTTTATGGAGTTGGCTCGGTGTACTGGGAGGGCTTTGCCTACACTGCTGATTGGTGGTTTAATTGTTGGTGTTTTGATCTTCACACTACGGCAAGCGCAAGGCAGCAATAACCAGGCACTGTCTTTCGGCAAGAGTCGCGCGCGTATATTTACGGGAAATAAACAGGCGGTGACATTCGCCGACGTTGCAGGCGTTGAAGAGGCCAAGCAAGAGTTGCAGGAAATTGTCGAGTTCTAAAATATCCAGAGAAATTCATGGCGCTCGGAGCACGTATTCCAAAGGGCTTGTTGCTGGTTGGTCCTCCCGGCACCGGCAAAACCCTTATTTCGCGCGCGGTAGCAGGCGAAGCCGGTGTACCCTTCTTCAGTATCAGCGGCTCAGAGTTTGTCGAGATGTTTGTCGGCGTCGGAGCCAGCCGTGTACGCGACCTGTTCGAGCAAGCAAAACGCAATAGTCCCTGCATCGTCTTCGTGGATGAAATTGATGCGGTTGGTCGTCAGCGTGGCGCAGGTCTGGGCGGATCACACGATGAACGCGAACAAACCTTGAACCAGATCCTGGTGGAGATGGATGGCTTCGACACAAATACCAATGTGATCGTCATTGCCGCCACAAATCGGCCAGATGTGCTCGATCCTGCGCTACTGCGTCCAGGACGCTTCGACCGCCAGGTCATGCTAGATCGTCCCGATATCCGTGGACGCATGGCGATTTTCCAGGTCCATGCACGCGGGAAGCCACTGGATACGCGTATCTCCCTGGATGTGCTAGCCCGGCAAACGCCCGGCTTCTCAGGTGCAGACCTGGCTAATCTCCTGAACGAAGCCGCTATCCTGGCGGCTCGGCGCAGCAAGCGCAAGATCGAGATGAATGAACTGGAGGAAGCTATAGATCGCGTGGTAGCAGGGCCAGCGCGCAAAAGTCGCATCATTAGCGAGCGCGAGAAGGCCATTACCGCTTACCATGAAATAGGCCATGCCCTGGTGGCACGTATGCTACCAAACACTGATCCCGTGCACAAAGTATCCATCGTAGCACGCGGACAGGCTGGCGGCTTCACGATGCTCCTACCCACGGAGGATCGCTATCTATGGAGCAAACCGCAATTCGAGGATATGCTGGCCTATGCGCTTGGTGGTCACGTCGCTGAGGCCATCATTTTTGGTGAGGTGACGACCGGAGCATCGAATGATATTGAGCGTGTCACCAAGATTGCTCGTTCAATGGTGACTGAATACGGTATGAGTAGCCGCATCGGTCCTATTGCGCTGGGACACAAAGAAGAGCTCGTTTTTCTCGGACGAGACTTTGGTGAGCAGCGCAATTATAGCGAGCAGACGGCTCGTGAGATTGATGAGGAGGTCCATAGGATCGTTCAGGAGGCATTCGATAAAGCTCACACGATTCTCTTGCAAAATAAAACACGCCTGATTATGATCAGTGAGCGCTTGATGAAAGAAGAGACACTGGAGGGTCAGCTCTTTGAATCTCTTTTCAATCAGCCCACTCACGATGAACAGTTCAAAGACGACCCATTTGACGGCCCATCAGTGCTCGCAGGCATGCCGGATGACATGTCAACACAGAGCAATGAGCAGAAAAGTTTGCCACTTCCCAGAACATCCTACCAGATACCTTCACAGATCCAGCAGGTCTATGATAACGAGGCAAGCACATCATAAGGTGCCTAGCCTTCCTATTTACAACATGTTCCCAGAGGAGAAAAGTTATGTCGATAACTGAGCTGAACCAACGCGACTGGGTCGCACTTGAGCAGCAGTATTATCAGGGTACGTTCAAGCGACAACCCCTGACGCTCGTACGCGGAGAAGGTATGCGCGTGTGGGATAGCAATGGCAAGCAGTATCTGGATTTCGTGGCCGGTATCGCCGTCAACGTGCTGGGCCATTGCCATCCTGCGATCATCAAGGCCGTACAGCAGCAAGTCACGCAACTGGTTCACGTCTCTAATCTCTATTATAATGTACGCCAGATCGAGCTGGCAGAACTACTCAGCGCGCAAAGCCATGGCATGCGCTCGTTCTTCTCGAATAGTGGAGCTGAGGCGAATGAGGGTGCTATTAAGCTGGCACGCAAATATGGTCGCCTGCATCGCAATGGGGCATACGAAATCATCAGCATGAATAACAGCTTCCACGGGCGCACATTAGCAACGACCGCCGCAACTGGACAGCCAGCGTATCATGCGACGTGGGCACCCATTCCCGATGGCTTCAAACAGGTGCCCTTTAATGACCTGGCAGCCGTCAAAGAGGCGACCAGTGCAAAAACGGTTGGCATCCTGGTCGAGGCTGTACAGGGTGAAGGCGGTATCTGGCCGAGCGATCAAGCGTTTATGCAAGGTCTGCGCGACTGGTGCGATGAACAAAACCTGGTATTCATTTGCGACGAGGTGCAGGCAGGTATGGGTCGCACCGGGAAATTTTTTAGCTGGGAACATTACGTCAGACCAGATATCGTGACGATGGCAAAAGGTCTGGGAGGCGGCATTCCTATTGGGGCCATGCTGACCGACCCACGCACCGATCTATTTGTGCCAGGCGATCATGGTACCACCTTTGGCGGCAATCCAGTAGCTTGCGCGGCAGGTATAGCGACAGTGAAGACGATCCTTGAACAGCATTTGCTGGAGAATGCTGCACAGACAGGCGAATACTGGCGTGGAAAGCTCGAAGCGCTCTGCGCAAAGTATGCCTTCATCGATAGCCCGCGCGGTCTGGGTCTGATGCGAGCGGTACACGTCAAGCAGAACCTGGCACCGACGATTGTACAGAAGGCGCTCGAACATGGGTTGCTCCTGAATAGTACCAGTCCCGATGCGCTACGCATGATTCCCCCCCTGATTTTGACCAGGGCGGACATCGACGAGGCCACCGAGTTAATGGATAAAGCCCTGGCCGACGTTGCCACATTACCGGCGGCGCAAGTCTAACATCATCATTGAGCTGGACGCGTTGCATTCACTCCTGCGTAAGATGATCATGAGGAACCCAACCATTCAGCTCTCCTGGAATTCGGCCCACACCGGTAAATGATCAGAGGCGTTGATGGCCTTCGGATCGGAGGCGACATCGCAAGCCGTGAGACGCAATGCGAGTTCAGGAGAGGCAAAGAGGTAATCCGGGCGCAACCAGAGGGACTCAGGGAGCGCAAAGGTGTACCCAGGCTCGGCGGGGTGTAGCATGCGGTAGCAGTCAACATAGGAACCCTCCAGAAGAAGCGGAATCACCAGGCGCGAGGAGAGTGCGAGGCCAGAAACAGGGTCCTCAGGGTGCGGACGAGAGCCAGGAGTATCGGTCGGATGGACAGTATTGAAGTCGCCAGCGAGTAGGTGAAGCTGAGCAGTCCTCTCGCGCAGGACACCCAGGATGGCGCGCATCTCCTGCGCCCGTCTCTCATCATCCTCGCGCCAGCGCCCGGCATGCAGGTGCGTGGCGAAGAGACAAAGAGGAGCGTTGTCCCAGCAGAGTTCGATCTCCAGGAGCGTCTTGTAGAGAACGGGAAGGCGATGATTCTTCCAACGCACAATGGGCAGGCGGCTCATCCACGCCACATGAAATGCGCTGTTGGCATCTCCAAAGACCAGGTGCATGCCGAGGTCGTCAGCCAGTTGTTGAGCATGAGCATGACTATTGGCCTCCAGAAGAGCGACAGCATCGACCTGCTGCTGCTTGATCACATCGGCAATGAGTGGGAGGCGATCCTGCCCACCGTACCAGATATTGTAGCTAAGAACCCGCAGTGGCATAGCTTTTCGACCCTTCCCAATCGGAAACACTTGTCACAATCAGATAAAGTTCTCTCTCCTGGCAGATCCAAAGGAGTAGCAAGGCATACCACTGCTCTGATACAAAAAGAGCAACAAAACTACATCCTTCGTCAAAGAGGTCTGCCATGCCACTGCCCAGTATATGTGCCTACGAGTGTTTCCAGCAATACCTGATGAGCTCTCGTGACCTGTTCTCGAAACTTCAGTACAAGTACTGCTTTGAACTCCTCTCGGCTTGAGAGCAGAAATTTGGAAAAGTGCAAAGTTAGAGCAAGACGATGCACGCACAAAGCCCTCATACTAGAAACTTCTCAGTTCTTTGTATGAGGGCACTGTTTTCAACATACGTATCATGTTACCGGCGCAGCAATCTCAAATGCGTCAGGAGAGCGTGACGCCGTTCGGCTGGTGCAGGTGTTGGTTCTACAACTGGACTCTGCGGGACTGGGTCTGCCTGTGCCAGCGCAACCGCAAAATCTTGCATCTGGGCAAAACGCTGAGATGGATCTTTGGCGAGTGCCCGCAAGACAACTTCTTCAACGGCACGCGGGAGGTCAGGAACATAGTCGCGTAAAGGTGGCGCTGGCGCAGACATATGCTGCTGGCAGATCTCCAAATCATTGCCTCGAAAAGGTCGTACTCCACATAACCACTGATAGACCATCACAGCTAAGGCATACTGGTCGCTGGCAAAGTGTGGTTGGTGATTGATCTGCTCGGGCGCAGCATACGTGAGAGAGCCCCGCACCTCTCGCCCATCGGATTGACTGGCCAATGATGCAATCATCGCGCTGCCAAAATCGCAGAGCCAGACCTCGCCACGTGGACCAATCAGCATATTGCCTGGTTTGACGTCACAATGGATCATGTTACGATCATGCATGTACTGCAATGCACTGGCGATCTGCTCAACAACAGGTAGGATAGCCTGTAAGGAATGAGCAATACCAGGTGAGAAACGCTGCTCCAACGTGCCTGCGGACGCATAGGGCATGACTAGAAAAGGCACATCTTGCACCCAGCCAGCATCGAATAAAGGCACAATATAGCGGTGCCGCATGCGATTATGCAGGCTCATTTCGAACTCGAAACGCTGCACCTCCTCAGCACTGGCGGCAGAGGGCTTCAATATTTTAACGGCAACTTGAGCGTTGAGATGGGTGTTTATCGCCAGGTAGACACTCCCATAGCCACCCGATCCAATCAGCTGCTGCAAGAAATAATAGCCAAGCCGACGACCTCGAAAAGAGGTGGCACGAAAGGCATATGGATTATTTACTTCTTCTGTACGCGTTACATTGTCATGTATACGATCATGGCTATAGTCATTGTCCTGAGTCAGAACCATGCTCATCAGGAGATTGCTGCCCCGCTGGAACATCTCCCGCAGCACATTGAGAACAGGTGGATAGTGACTACCAGTGCGAAGAGCTGACATCGTACTCTCCTGGTCCGTCTCCGAACGACGCGGATACATTCAATGCGCCTCCTACTGCGGTGAAAAACACGAAAAGATTTACGCGAATAATGGAATGCTCAGCACTCCAGATGTTTCCCATGAAGAGTATAGATGGAAATATTGCACATGACATCCTACAGAAGGATGATTTTCATAACCTCATCCATGAGCAGCGATGACTCACCTGAAAGATGGAGCAAGGTCCAGGTGAGCAGCAGGACCTCCCCCAAAAGATGGCACAAAAACCTCCCTCGGGGACTTCACTTTTTTGCGACTTGTTGCTATACTAACAATGAGCAGGAATTTGATGTTATCATCCTGCATCCAAAAAATACTCACAACAGCATAGTTTTCCTGGCAACTGGCGAGACGGTGGAAAAACCATGGGGGAACCAGGAGAACAAGCACAACAGTCGCTCGCCTGGGCTGGAATACCATTGTGATAACAAACACCTGGTCATTTTGCAGCAAAGGAGCGAACAACTATTATGAGTATTACCACTCCGACCCAAACGTACTTGATCCGCTACCTCGATAGTCTCCACGGCGCGCCGCCCCAATCAGCCGCCGCCGCATTCTATGCCTCGCTGGATCAAATTAGTAGCGTCTCACCCACGGTGGCCGAGGCGATCACGCAAGAATTACAGGATCAGCGTAACAATCTGAAGCTGATCGCGAGCGAGAACTATAGCTCTCTAGCGACACAACTGGCGGGGGCGAATTTGTTGAACGACAAATATGCCGAGGGCTACCCATACCATCGCTTTTACGCCGGCTGTGACAATGTTGATCGCATTGAGACTGAGGCCGCACAGCTCGCCTGCGAGCTGTTTGGCGCTGATCACGCCTATGTGCAACCGCACTCGGGAGCCGACGCAAATATGGTGGCCTTCCTGGCAATTCTTTCAGCAAAAGTGCGCAAGCCGCTGCTGACAGAGTTGGGTCAGGACGATCTGTCAAAGCTCACGCGAGCGGATTGGGGCAAGATACGCGACGCGCTACACAATCAGCGCCTGCTCTCATTGGACTACTACTCAGGCGGCCATCTGACGCACGGCTATCGCCACAACATTTCCAGTATGCTCTTTGATGTGCATACCTATAGCGTTGATCCTACAAATAACTTAATAGATCTGGACCAACTACGCGTACAGTTGCACGAAGTACGCCCCTTGATTCTCCTGGCAGGCTATAGCGCATATCCACGTAAATTGAATTTCGCGCGCATGCGCGAGCTGGCCGACGAGGTTGGAGCTGTACTTATGGTCGATATGGCACACTTTGCGGGCCTGGTTGCCGGTAAAGTGTTCACAGGCGAATTCAATCCCATCCCGTATGCTGATATTGTCACTTCGACCACCCATAAGACGCTACGCGGACCACGTGGTGGCCTCGTTCTCTGTAAGCAAGAACTCGCAGAATGGGTCGATAAGGGCTGTCCCGCGCTGCTCGGCGGACCCCTGCCGCACATTATGGCGGCAAAAGCCGTGGCGTTGCGCGAAGCCACACAGCCAGAGTTTCAAACATACGCACACAAAAGTGTGGAGAATGCGCAGGCACTGGCTGCGGCATGCGTGAATGAGGGCCTCAGCGTCCCGACCGGCGGCACGGATAATCACTTGCTGCTGATCGACGTCGGCAAAACCCTGGGCATGACTGGACGGCAGGCAGAGGCCGCGCTGAGAGAATGCAACCTCACCTTAAACCGCAATTCACTGCCCTTTGACGTCAACGGTCCTCTCTATACAAGCGGGCTACGCGTCGGGACCCCAGCGGCAACCACACGAGGTATGGGTCCCCAGGAGATGCGCGAGATTGCGAGCATTATGAAACTTGTCCTTTCACATGTGACACCAACTATTACAGCCAGTGGCAAGAAAAACCGCACAAAGTATACACTGGATGCGCGGGTACGTGCAGCAGCGCAACAACGGGTGAGCGCATTACTCGCTCAGTATCCCCTCTATCCAGAATTAAACCTGGACCTGGTACAAACACCAACAACGGCACACGCGTAAATTCGCTAGCGTTTGAGATCGTGTTTGGAACACGCACACATTGGTCAAGATGGCGCCAAAACCAAACACGATCTAAGCAGGGAGAAAAGATAATGACAACCAATGAACATGAACTGGCGTTGCGCTACGGCTGCAATCCTCATCAAACACCAGCCAGAGTGTTTGTGAAGAGCGGCGCGTTGCCATTTACGGTCCTGAACGGCGCTCCAGGCTATATTAATTTGCTCGACGCGCTTAACTCGTGGCAACTGGTACGCGAGCTGAAGCAGATCTTCCAACTTCCGGCTGCGGCTTCGTTCAAACATGTGAGTCCCGCCGGAGCGGCGGTCGCTCTCCCACTGAGCGAGACGCTCAAAAAGGCGTATGGCGTCGAAGATCTGGAACTTTCTGCGTTGGCGAATGCGTATGCGCGTGCACGGGGAGCTGATCGACTGTCTTCGTTTGGCGATTGGGCCGCCCTGAGCGATGTAGTGGATCTGCCAACTGCACGCTTACTCTATCGCGAGATGTCGGATGGCGTAATTGCTCCCGCTTATGAGCCTGAGGCGTTAGAGCTGCTGCGCAAGAAGCAAAAAGGACGCTACATTGTGCTGCAAATGGACCCCGCTTATGAGCCTGCTGAGATAGAGCAACGCGAGGTATTCGGCATCACGTTTGAGCAGAAACGCAACAATGCACTGGCAGATGAGAGCTGGCTGACAAATAGACCAACGGCCAATAAGCATCTGCCAGAAGAGGCCAAAAGGGACTTGCTGATCGCCCTGGTGGCTCTCAAGTATACACAGTCCAACTCGATCTGCTTTGCCATCGATGGACAATGTATCGGTATTGGAGCTGGACAACAGTCGCGCATCCATTGCACCCGGCTGGCGGCAGCTAAAGCGGCCATGTGGTATCTGCGACAGCATCCTCGCGTCTTCGAGCTGCCCTGGAAGCCGAAGGTGAAACGACAGGATAAAGTGAATGCGGTTGATCTCTATTTGCGCGATGACGCAACAGCTGTCGAGCTGCAACAGCTCGGTGAGATGTTTGAGGAGATGCCGCAGAGGTTGACAGCCGCCGAAAAACAGGCGTGGCTACAAGGCTTACACGGTGTTGCACTCGGTTCGGACGCCTTTATTCCGTTCCGCGATTCGATTGATTGCGGCGCAGATTACGGAGTGTCGTATGTCGCGCAACCAGGCGGCTCGCTACGCGACGGGGAAGTCATTGAAGCCTGCGATAGCTACGGCATGGTGATGGCATTTTCAGGCGTACGGCTGTTTCATCACTAGCACAAGAACGCTGCAACTGCTGAAGGTTTCCTCGCTCAGCAGTTGCAGCGTCCACACAATTAATGGGCGGTCCAGCCACAATCAATCGTCTGAGCACTACCGGTGATAGCGCTGGCAGCATCAGAGCACAGGAAGGTTGCCAGGTGCGCTACTTCTTCAGGCTCTAAAAGACGATGAATAGCACCTTCGGACGTCATAATTTTTTCTACCACCTCGTCCTCAGGGATATGGTGAATACGAGCTTGATCGGCTATTTGCTTTTCGACCAGAGCCGTGCGCACATAGGATGGACAGATCGCGTTGCAGGTGACACCATACTCCGCTGCTTCTAGCGCCGTGACGCGCGTGAGACCTATCAGGCCATGCTTGGCTGCTACATAGGCCGCTTTAAAGGCGGATGCGCGCATGGCATGCACCGAGGCAATGTTGATGATACGCCCCCATTTGTGGGCATACATACTCGGCAAAGCTGCCTGCGTGAGCAAAAATGGTGCCGTGAGCATGATGTCGATAATTTGCCGCCATTTCGCCTCAGGAAACTCAATGATCGGCGCAACATATTGAATACCGGCGTTGTTTACCAGGATGTCGATGCGCCCTTCAAGCGCGATGGTTTCAGCCACCAGCCGTTGAATGTCAGCGCTCTGCGCCATATCCGCGCGTTGAAAATGCGCCCCTGAAAGTTCAGCGGCAACTGCGCTACCTCTTTCCGTATCGATATCGGATAGGGTGACACGTGCCCCCAACTGCGCAAATTCGCGCGCGATAGCCAGACCAATACCAGAGGCCGCTCCCGTTACCAGTGCGACTTTTCCCGCTATCTCTACCATAACATCAATCCTCCATAAGATGATTCTATTGCAACAAAAATCTACGATGCCTGTAAAAATCTTTGTATAGCCTGAGTCGGCCCCGGTTCGGTCGCGAAGCAGATCGTGTAGTGATTGAGCGTCGGGTAATTTACATACTGGCAGTTGGCAATACCTTGTTGTACGGCAGCGGCGGCCTGCTCGGATAAGAGCTGGTCGTCGTCAAAGAATAATCCTTGTCCCGCACGCAGGAGAAGCGTAGGACAATGAACGTTCCGCCATTGCTGCTCCGGCTCTGCCTGATGATAGTTTGCTCCTTCCTCGATAACAGCATCACGCGAGGCTTTGGAAACCACCGAACCATCAGGACGCCGATAGACATCATGCTCAAAGTACGCGTCAACATAGGTGTTCCAGTAGGGTCCGAGAAATGGCGCTTGTTTTAAGAGGGCGATATATGCTTCAAATGATGGCACAGTGGTACCGAGACGATTGATCGCAGACGTCAGCCAGACCGGTTGCTCTTCAGGGGTCGCCCAGGGTAGCGGCGCTCCTGCATCGATTAATACCAATTTGCGCATTTTTTCGGGATAGTGTGCGGCAAAATAGAGCGCGACTAAGGCACCTAACGAATGCCCGACGATATGCGGACGCTCCAGACCTAAGGCGTCAATCAGGCTCGCCAGATCAGCCGCATGCGTGGGGACACTGTAACCTTGCTCAGGCTTAGCGCTGTCGCCACGCCCACGCAGATCATAGGCCATAACCCGATAATCGCTAGAGAATGTATCAGCAAATGCCTGGAAGCAGAAAGCATTTGCAGTGAGGCCATGCACAAAAATAATAGGAGTTCCGCGCTCACCCCACTGTACATAGTGTAGAGCAAGATTGTTGGCAGTAACAAAGGCTTCCCGTGAAGGACTAACCACCATGGTTCCTCTCCTTGCAGAGAAATGGATGCGTCACATGCTCGTTGTGACCGCAATGTTTTTTTGCGTTCTGTGATGGTCACGATAACCAGTCACTATTTCGAGTATAGCTCAACGCTCGCTTGTCTTGCAAGTCTGATTTTTTCATTTCCTACTGCACGCGTAGCAGAAGCTTTCCTAACGTATCCCTGGACTCCAGGCGACGATGTGCCTCGCTGGCCTGCGCCAAAAGAAGCTCGAAGAACCAATTATTCGACCTGATTGCCGCACACGGCGCGGACTCGAATTAATCGCCGATCAGTGGACAATGTTGGTCATTGTGGCCCTGAAAGAGGGCACGAAACGGTTCAGTCAGTTGCACGCTCATATCGAGGGGATTTCGAAAAAGATGCTGACACAGATGTTGCGTAGATTGGAACGCAACGGTCTAGTCAAACGGGTGATCTACCCAGTGATCCCGCCAATGGTGGAGTACTCTCTTACCCCATTAGGCCAGACGCTCATCGAGCCGATCTGGGCGTTGCGGGATTGGTCAGAGCAACACATCGAAGAAGTCGAACAAATGCGTGCCGACTATGACCAGAAGGGTAAAACGCCTCTCCAGGAGGAAATCCTGGCTCTCGTCCAACAACGAGCAGATGCATTGTGAGAAAAGCGCGCTGTACCTGATCACCACCAATATTTTTTCTCCAGAAATAGGCACAATCTACTTTTTATTCAAGCGTTGCGGCCCGCGCAAAAGCCCGATAGCCCGCAGCCGCCGCTAAGTTAAGCGATGCGCTATTCTCGGCCAGGGCGCTATACAATGGAACAAGTCCCTCCTGCACAATTGCCTGTGTCCAGACGACAGTGGCGGCCAGCGCATAGCCTCTACGACGCGCCTCTGGTAAGGTATCGATGCCCAATTCACAGGCATCGGTGGTACGACGAGCGCTATGCGCCAGGCACAGTAAACGTCCAGCATCAACGACGCCCATGAAGGGGTGTAGTTCTGGATGCGCAAAGTCCGCCAGAGCACCTGAGTCAAAACCTGCGATAAGTGCGCGATCCTGGATGGTCATAGGGCGTGCGATACGCCGCGCGGCATCTACAGCAATTTTTGGTGAGGCGAGCAGAGAAAAGGCCACTTCGCGACTGACGCCCGCGATGAGATCACCGAGCAGTGGAAATGCCAGCGCCTCATCCACGCGCAGACGCAGGGCTTCACGCTCTGTCCCACTGACGTCTGGTCGCCAGAGATGAATACGCTCATCGGTTAGCTGGGCCACACAAAGCTTCCACGCAGGCAGAGAGCTGGTAGGCAAAAGGTCATGCTCATTGTGTACAAGTGGAGGAAGTCGCACATACCAGACAGCCTCAACATGGAGACGCAGCAACGCTCGCTCTGTCAACATTATAGCAACCATTTCCAAATAGTCTATAGAAGAAATCTACCAGACCAAAAAAGGCCAGGACCATATGCGGCAAAGATAATCATTGCGGTGGTTCTAACGTTCCAGAGGCTTGCGCTCCTCTCCTGAGCACTGGATCGGTGATGAGAACCTTTACCGCGTCATCCCCAGGCCGTGTTCATTTCCCAGGTGGCGATAAAATCAGGCCGTTGCATCTCGTAGAGCATCTGCTGATAGCTCTCCTGGTAGTCGTCGGGCAGATAGATCCACTTGTGCAGAAACGGCACAATCGTCCGAAAGAAGTACTGCATATCCTCGAAAAAGCATTGCCCTTCTGGGGTCCCAGCACGATATGTCAATGGATAGACATGAGTCTGCACTTGCTGAACTCTATACGACAGGTACCGCATATACGCTAGTCCCTTGGCCACATCCACTTTTTCTGAAGGGGGAGTAAAGAGGTGTCCCGCTCGATAGAATGCTTCTTGAAAGAGTGCCCAGAGACGCGTCAGCGTCGGGCTGCCACTCTCAATCCGGTTGGAGGGTTCTGTGATGCGAAACACGCTGCCTGGGCTGCCCACCCGCTGGTACTCCTGCATAAGATGGGGCCACTCCCAGGTGCGCAGGTAACTCACTGCCATACGCTGGTTGATCAGATCAAAGGAGTCTGGAGGAAATTCGAGCCCGCGCAGCACATCCATCTGGCGAAATTTTACGCGGTCATGTACCCCCTGGGCTACCGCCTGCGCTCGTGCATAGTTGAGAATCGTGTTGCTTATATCTACTCCGATCAGCAGGGACATCCTCGGATAGGTTTTGGCCGCTTCAATAAGCCACTCACCAGTCCCACAGCCCACATCGAGCACCCGCTGAAAGCGCTCTGGGGCCGGCTGCTCGGGCAGCGCACCGCCCATAGCAGTGGTGAGCATGTGACCCTGAATTTGCACCCGTTTCAGTTCTTCTTTCATCGAGCGATCTTGAATAAAATACGTACTGGGCAGTTCCCGTTGGCTATCTTTCCGATGAGACATGACCATGTGCTCCTTCACAAAACGTCCTTTCTGGAAGCCCCGCGTTTTTAAACCGGGGAGGAAAGAAAGGCTCCCGCCGGAGCGCGTCCCGTTCCATACTCCCTCCTTCCTTTCTGATAACCATACCCATCGCATCGGTGGAGAGGCGCACAAAAGCGATGGCTAATCCCTTGCACTCTCCCCTGTTTGGTGGTGATATCAAACGATCCGGTCGAGCGTACCAATATCCGCCCGACATAGGTTCCTTGCTTCTTCCCTGTAGGGACAATGGCACGCACCATATCACCTGACTGGAAACCCTTGACGCGCTTCGCTCCTTTGGGCTTGGAGCAAGGAAAACCGAACTTGTTGACATTGCACATCTGCCGACTCCCCAGCCCTTTCGCAGTGATGAGCTGTGGCACGACTTCTTTGACCTTGAGGACATCAGGCGTAGACTTCCCAACGCACGCCGCGTCTAGCCAGTGCGCCTTCTCTAAGCCGCGTACGCTTCGGTTGAACTTGGTCAACCCGCCTGAGCCACACTCAATGGGTAATCCGGTCTGCTCTAATCGTTGGAAGAGCGCCCACCTTGTAGCATTCACCGCCGCCGCGTCTTTGAGTGGGGCTTTTGCTTGTGCGAGTATGCGCTTCAGGATATCAGGCTTGCTCTTCAAGAACTCCCTGATATCCTGTGTTCCCTTGCGAATGTTGCACGGTTCACAAGCAAGACAGAGATTGCTCACCCTGTCAGTGCCGCCTTTTGCTCGTGGATGAATATGCTCCACCTGCAACGGCACCTCTTTGGCATGGCAATAGGCACACTTCCGGTTCCACTTCTCCAGCAAGTATTCCCTGATTTCGTAGCCATTGAGTGTGCCTTGCTGGTATTCGACGCCTGATATTTCCGGGTTCTCCATCTGCTGAAGATCGAACTTGACCAGCTCCATGCTGATAGTGGCGATGGGACAATATCGTGAAAGCTTGCCTACCCATGTGATGATGTTGGCAATGCGAGACTCAAGAGAAGGGGGAAGCCAACCTTTTTTCCTGTTCTTGCGATTCCTGTGTCTGGGCTTCCTGTATCGGGTATGCCTGTTGCGTCGTGATCTACGAATAGCCCGGCGATCATCAAGCGCTGACTTGATCGCTTGTCCTCTGTGAGTCAGCTCTGCTGCAAAGACCACTTCACCGCTGGCATCATTCACAATCGCTATGCCCGTGGTGCGAGAGCCAGGGTCAAGCTTCATCCTGAGTGGCCCAAGTACAGGCTCTGTTCCTTCAACTTTGAGTCGTATGGTAAACGGGTAGCGTCTATAGACTGCTGCTTTCCCCTCTTTCAAGAGGAGGCGTGCCCGTCCAGGATGCACCGGATTGAGCGCCTGTTTGTTCGCATCGAGTACGAAGACGTTGGACATTGATGATTATCCTTTCGGATCTCTGGTTTCCCAGGTAATGGGTGCCTCGACAAGGTTATCAAGCGGTTTAACGTCCAACACACTGGCTTTTCCCTATGGCCTGTTTAATGCTGGACCGTAGCGGTTGAGGCTGGCATGCACCCCAACGTACCTAATTTCGCTCGTAACGGAGGTTCTCTTGCAAACCTGAGTCTGGTCAGAATGGCTTACTCACGCAAGCCCCTGGGTTTCCAACCCAAGGGGTTTCTGACTATCTTCCTGTTCTCTCATGGAGGATTGTGGGCATCGATGCGCTTGCCCTTACTATAGCTGAAGATAGGGAAGTTTGTCTAGCACATCGTGTCTCTTACAGTCCCCTGCATCTTTGCACTGCTGGGTTTGTGCAGCACCAGCTACCTCACCGAAGATGACCTTAGCTTGCCAGAGCCATATATTCGCGGTACGGAATCCCTAACACTATGCAGCACCGCAGCTAAAAATCATGTCGTTGCCTTAGTTATCGTTTTGCAACACATGTCCGGTGTATCTTCTCCAGCCTGGCCTGTTGCCGCCGTAAGCGCGTCTCACTACCCAGGATTGTGCGTATTGCCTGTGCATTAGCAACATGCTTAAAGCAATCAAACAGGCATAACCATTGCTCAAAACAGAGGGAAGTGGGTGTCGCAGCTAAATCGAGGTCCAGGTTGTTACTGAGTCGTTTGAGTTGGCGAGGCGTAAAGATACCGTTGAAGGTGCTCCTCAAAGATGGCTGAGTTGCGGTAAAACAATAGGTTACAAAGTCGCGAAATAGTGGCATGTCGTCGCGCGATACCAACGGAGGACCACGCTTGCGCAGGCGCAACATCACTACATCAACACGTGGGGCTGGTACGAAATCATTACGTCTGAAACGGTAGAGCAGCTCCAGTTCAAAGCATGGCGTTAAGAGCATCCCGTACAGTGACGCGCGCGGCACGCCCAGGAATTTCTCCGCAGCCTCCTTCTGCATAATGAGATAGGTATCATCGGGCGGAACAACCGCCGCCGTTAAGCGGGTCACGATCTCGCTTGTAATATTGAAAGGAATATTGGCAAACACTTTGTAATGACCGCGAGGCAGGCAGTACCGCAGAAAAGTCACCTTCATGCAGTCGAATATTGCCTATCCCGGCAAATTTGGAGCGTAAAGCAGCGACAAGCTGTGGGTCCTTTTCTATGGCGATCACCTGGCGGCAGTGCCGTGCCAGACGTTCAGTGATGATGCCTTTGCCCGGCCCTATCTCGTAGACAATATCATTGAGGCCAATGTTACACCTATCGAGAAGTTGATCCACCAGGTGTCGGCTTTTGAGGAAGTTTTGCGCATACAGCACACTGCGTTGCTGAATAGCAGACATAGTACAGTCCTTTCAAGATATGGAGTGCCGCAAAGAACATAAAAAAGCCGCTCAGCCATAAAGCTGATGCGACCTGTTGCGGAGCCCAATCTTGAAAGGAAAGCGAGGCAAGCGGCACACGCATGTTCACGTACAGAGTCGAGAAACATGCTATACTCAAGCTATAAACCCAGAATGGGCTGCGCTTAGTTGTGCCCTGTGCTTATACCCATATGATTGCCTCTTAGAAAATCCTACTCTTTTATTCTATAGCTATTATATCGGTTCGACGTTGCTCTTGTCTAGAGTATACAGGCGGGGACTCTCCGTCCATGAGGAGAAAACAGGATAACTGCTGTGCGCCGTTGGGTAGGCGACCATCCCGGGAGCGCACGCGAGGTGACGCCCCTACCCGGTTTCCCAATGTTTCCCCGTAAGGATGGAGACCCCCGGCAGATCCTATTAAGCTAACATTGCACAATAGGACCCACATTTAAGCATTAATACTTAAAATTTGCACAACATGCTCCAGGGCAGATGAGAGAGCTTGTGGATCACGTCCGCCGGCTTGCGCAATCTCTACTCGGCCTCCACCTCCTCCACCAATGACGCTAGCTAATGCACGCGCGATTTTGCCCGCATGGTAGCCTCGTTCGACGAGATCGGCACTCACGCTCACAACGATGTGCGGTTTCTCTTCGATCACGGCTCCCAGTACGACAATGCCCGAAGGCAGATGACAACTGACGAGTTCAATGAGCTGGCGCAACAAGTCCAGGCGCGCAACATTGACCTGTGCAGCAAGGTATGAGACGTCCTGGTCAATGCGCACTTGCTCCAGGAGCTGTCCGACCTGACGTTCTAATAGTTGCGTATGCAGGGCTACCAGTTCAGCGTTACGCTGTTTTAACTCCCCCAACAAGTTCCCAACGCGCTCAGCAAGCTGCATGTGCGGAGTTGCGAGCTTAGTAGATAGCGTATGTAACAACTGGCTCTGCCGCTCTACCCACGTGTCCGCTACTGACCCTGTCAGGGCTTCGATACGACGCTGCCCAGCACTGACCGAGCTTTCTGCGACTATACGAAATTGACCAATTTGTCCTGTACACGTGACATGGGTACCTCCACATAACTCGCTGGAGCGCAGAGGATATTGACTATCCACAACTGCATCTAAGCCACTAAAATCATCATGCTTGTTGTTATGCTCTATAGTGACAACACGCACACTCGCGCCGTATTTCTCACTAAACAGGGCCATGGCCCCTGTTTCACGCGCAGCAGTATAGTCCATCAGCGCTGTTTCGACGCGATAGTCAGCGCGAATCCAGGCATTGACACGTCGCTCCAGCTCGCGCACCTGCTCAGACGTGAGCTGACGTGGCTGCGTGAAGTCAAAACGCAGATACTCAGGTGCAACCAGCGAGCCTGCCTGCTGCGCATGATTGCCTACGACTTCCCTTAATGCTCGATGCAACAGATGCGTGGCTGTATGGTTACGCATGATAGCGGAACGCCGCTGACTATCAACAGTCAGTTCGACCACTTCACCCACAGCGATACTACCGTGCTCAATAACGCCTTGATGCACGAAGATGTCAGGTACAGGCTTCTGGACATCATCAATACGACATAGCCCATGAGGTCCGTGGAGTTGGCCTGTATCGGCAACCTGACCACCGCTCTCGGCGTAAAACGGCGTACGATCCAAGACAAGCTTTACCTGTTGACCAGCCGTCGCGCTTTGCACATCCTGTCCCGCAACCTCTAACGCGATAATACGCCCCTCTGTACGCAGGTGAGTATAGCCAATAAACGTTGTAGGCGCTAAGGCCCGCGTGGACCAACGCTCAGCTTCGTCATCGCGCTTGAAACGCATAGCGGCACGTGAACGCTCTTGCTGTTCTCGACGCGCCTCATCGTACTCCTGAATATCCACAGCAATACCACGTTCAGCCAGCACATTCTGCGTCAGGTCGAGCGGAAAACCATAGGTGTCATGCAGGGTAAACGCGGCGCGGCCTGGAAACATTGATACTCGCGTCCCTGTTGTTTGTGCCAGGACCTCCTCAAGATGATGCAGACCACTGGTGAGCGTGTGTAGAAAGCGCTCCTCTTCATCTGTGATGGACTGCTTGATCGTCGCACGCTGCGTAAACAGCTCGGGATAGACAGGTCCCATGCTGTCTATGACGACATCCGCAACACTGGCTAAAAAAGGTTGCGCAAAACCAAGCGCCCGACCCTGGTAAGCCGCCCGGCGCAGGATACGCCGCAAGACATAGTCGCGTCCCTCGTTGCCAGGATGTATGCCATCTGCCAGGAGAAAGGTGATCGCTCTACTGTGATCGGCAATGATATGATAGGCCGATTGATGCTCACGGTAGTGTCGGGTATCAGCAGAGAGTAATGTCCTCGTACGCTCGATAAGGGGCGTAAACAGGTCGGTCTCGTAGTTGTTTCTGACACCTTGCAGAGCAGCCGCAATGCGCTCCAGGCCCATTCCCGTATCAATGGCGGGACGGGGTAAAGGTGTGAGAGTACCTTGAGCATCGCGCTTATATTGCATAAAAACGAGATTCCAGATCTCCACATAGTCATCGTCATCCGAGTTGACGCCCTCAGGTCGTTGCGCATTCACATCAAGACCCTGATAATAGTGAATTTCGGAATTAGGACCACACGGGCCAGTATCTCCCATGGACCAGAAGTTGTTCTTATCCCCAAAACGCAGTATGCGCTGCCGCTCAACGCCAACCTCTTCCCACAGTCGAGCGGCTTCGTCGTCATTTACATGGATACTCACCCATAAACGCTCAACAGGAAGTTGCCACTGTCGCGTGAGCAGTTCCCAGGCCAGACGCATGGCCTCCCGCTTGAAGTAGTCGCCAAAAGAGAAATTGCCCAGCATCTCGAAAAAAGTGTGGTGACGCGGCGAGGGTCCAACGCTTTCGAGATCGTTGTGCTTACCGGAAACACGCAGACACTTCTGGGCGGTCGTGGCACGCGTATAAGGTCGCTGCTCCAGCCCTAAAAAGGTATCTTTAAACGGCACCATGCCAGCATTGCAAAACAGCAGAGTCGCGTCGTTGGCCGGAATCAGCGCACCGCTCGGCACAATCGTATGCCCATGCTGAGCAAAGTAGTCGAGAAAGCTTTGACGGATCTCCGCCGCTTGCATGAAGGTCGTCATAACGTTCTGCTCCCTTTCTTTGTGAATAGCTCACTATAAAATTTAATTCGTCGCATAAGTGCGTTCCTGGCCACTGGGACCGCATCGCTGGTCCCAGATTGCAGTTAGAGGGCAAACAAAAAGCCCGCCCTGAGCATGTTATCTATGCTCAGGGCGGGCTGAATATACGCTGTTGTAGCCCGTGGTACCACCTGGATTGGAAGTCAATCCACGCCAGCGCGTGTAAGACTTCCCGCTCGCCAGGCACGGAACGCGTTATTTATATGCGTTCGATGCCTTGCCCTTTGGTAACGGAGGGCCACCGGCCAGAATTACTGGCTACCGTATGGCAAGCATTCTGCCTAGTAGCGTTCATCCCGCATCGCGATCCAGCACGTGCTGGGCTGGATCAGAGGGGGGCGACAATGCGGTTGTGAGATGCCGGACTCGCACCATCTCCGGCTCGCTGCTGGCTCGCACCAACATTGATTAGTCCCTCGCGACGATTCATATCGTGTTTAGTGACTTGATTATACGCTATACGAAGAAGAGTCGCAAGATCTAGCGCACCACTAGCCAGCACGACACGCTGCTCTGTAGCTTCAGGCTGCCCTCATCAGACTAGTCCTCTGCCTGGATTCCTGCTGCCTGGAGAGCAACGATAAGGCTTTTGAGGGTGCTCCTGATGTGATATTCCAGGGCCTGCGTTGCAGCATTGCTATCCCCGCACATACAGGCGTCATAGATAGCCTGGTGCTCTTCTAGCAATCCAACTCGGCCTCCACGGTTTCTGAAAGACAGGAAACGATAGCGGATACAATGATTAGAAAGCATCGTGACGATGTTCAATAGCCATTGCGACTCGCAACGAGAAAGCAGCGCCTGGTGAAAAGCTCGGTTGCTGTCTTCGGCGACAACGATCCCGTGGTTATCGTCATTTAACAGGTCGACGAGCTGCGCATACGTGCGCTGTACGTTTTCTCTCCATTCCTCGTCAACTCTCATCAGCGATTTACTCAGCGCTAATGGTTCCAGGAAACAACGCAGTTCATAGATTTCCTCGGCTGAACGCAGCGAGATAGGCGCAACACACACACCACGTTGCGGTGTCAACGTGATCAGCCCATCGGCAGCAAGACGCTGCAACGCCTCGCGTAGCGGAGTTAGGCTAACAGCATAACGCTTCGCCAGTCCCGCTGCCAGTAGCCGTTCACCGGGCGCAAACTCACCGAACAAGATATCCCTGCGCAATTGCTGCTCTACCCAATCCGCACGCGTCGGAGGCAGCAAACTTTGCTCCAGAACCTGCTTTTCAGTCTCAGATGGCAATTCTTTGGTCACGGTATTTTCTCGCTACTCTCTACACTCTGTCGGGTTAAATAAAATATAATTTATTTTTTCTGCTCTGTCAAGGTCTGCTCTCCAAACGTCAAGGTTACTGCCAGGAACGCATCTACCATGGTGAGGCAGTACGAATTTCGCCGGGATTGTGTTATCATATCGTAAGAGTTGAAGAGCAACGTATTTTCGTCCGGGACGTATATATTGAATAGATAAACTCTGCACCTGATCAGGAGGGATGTATGGGATTTTTTTCTCGCCTCGCGAATTTCTTTCGCATCCGCGCGAATGCTGCCCTGGATAAAGCTGAAGATCCAGGCCAGGTCATGGATTACTCCTATAGCAAACAGCTTGAACAACTCCAAAATTTACGGCACTCTATTGCTGACGTGGTCACGAACGAAAAACGCCTGGAATTGCAGCGCAATCAGCTTATAGAGAAGTCCAATAAACTTGACTCGCAGGCGCTGCAAGCTCTCCAGGCAAACCGAGAAGATCTGGCACGCATGGCTCTGCAACGCAAAGAAGCGCTCGTGGTACAGTTGAATAGCTACGAACAGCAAATTGCGCAGCTGCAAGCCCAGGAAGAGAAGCTGATTGACATGGAGCGCAATATTTCAGCACGTGTCGAAGCTTTCCGCACGCAGAAAGAGATGGTCAAAGCTCAGTATAGCGCAGCCCAGGCTCAGGTGAAGATCACTGAATCCGTTACAGGGATCTCACAAGAGATGACCGAGATGAACCAGGCCATGCAGCGCGCCCAGGATAAGGTGCTCAATATGCAGTCGCGCGCCAATGCCATGGATGCCCTGATTGAACAGGGAACGCTAAATGACCAGGGACTACTTGGCTCAGGGAGCGGCGATACACTCGACCGCGAGTTGCAGCAGATTGCCGGACAGCAGAACGTGGAAGCACAATTGCAAGCCATGAAGCAACAGATGCAACTCGGCGGACCTAACCCACAACAACGGCGAATTGAAGGGCCAGCCACTGAATAGTAGCTAGCCCTTTTTCTTCTCTTTTTCCTTGCGCGCCTTGTCCTTATAGAACGATTTCGGCTTTGGACGACGCTCGGTGTCTATATAAGCAGCCGGAGCAGCGTCCTCACGCGCCGCAACTTCCGTTTCATCGCGCTCGCTGACCAACTCTTGGAGATCGTTGTAAATATTGTAATTGTCGATTACTTCAGACATGCGCAACATATGACGTAAAACCTGCACCTGGTTAATACCAGTCTTGTCATGCCTGGCCGGTTCAGCTTTCTTCAAGAGCTTTTCCACCAGGTCCATGCTATCATCATGCGCCCCGATGCCCTCAAGGCGCTCCCTTACAACTAATAATTGCTCGTATAAGTTCATATTACACTCCCCTTATAAATCGCAACCATCTTATATCCACATGCAAGCGATGCCGCGCGATAGGCAAAACAAGCGTGATACATGCTTCGTATTGGCGCACGCACCTGGATATAAGACGCTAGCAGTTGGCTCTCAGGTTATGGTAACACATCTCCCCTGTCCTGTACATGCTCCGTCATTGCTATAGTTATAACTGATTATCCCTCGCGGCTGCCCAACCTGGACAACCGCAAGAGATTTTCGCACATATCGGGACCAATTCTGACCTCTATTTGTATTACAATAGAGGATATTGCTTGCTTCTTAATGAAAGGATTGTTATGGACACATCCAAACGCATTGACCCGCCTTTTATTGGCTCTGAGCGCGAGCTCCTCACCACCTTCCTTGACTATCACCGTCAAACGCTCTTATGGAAGGCTGAAGGGCTGAGCGATGCTGATCTGCGACGTATGATGACCCCCTCTGGACTCTCATTGCTGGGACTTATCAAACATCTAGCCTATGTTGAGCGCTCGTGGTTCCAACATGTGTTCGCTGGCGAGGATGTCTCTTTCCCCTGGACCAAGGAAGATCCAGAAGCCGATTTTCGTATCGAGTCCGATGAGACGACACAGGCTATTTTCACGCTCTATCAAGCAGAGGCGAAGCGCTCACGCGAGATTGTTGCCGCGTCATCCCTCGACGATACCGCGCACAGAGGAAAGGATAAGCCTTCGCTGCGTTGGATCATGATCCATATGATCGAGGAGACCGCCCGACATAATGGTCATGCGGATCTGATGCGGGAGGCCATTGATGGGCAGACCGGCGAATAGAAGGAAACCAGATGTGCGCGGGGATGGCATTACATCGCTCCCCATGCTTCAGATCGCGTTCCCACCCTTCCGTTCAAAATCTGACCACCCATCCGTTAAATGACCATCTGCCAGGTCGGGAGCAGGCTCAACCATGACCAGGTTGGTGTAGAATGTACTGCCACCATTGAGGTCCGCCAGCCGGTCAGAGGTCGTCCAATTGACATTACGCTGGTCAGGACTGAATTTCGGCCACCAGACGGTGGTTGTCGCCAGGACGCCAGGACGTACGTCCTCGCTCACTTCAGCGCTCAGATGACACCAGCCACGCTCGTTGCTTACACGCACAAGCTGCCCACTGCGAATACCACGCGCCTCCGCGTCGAGAGGGTGAATACGCAGCGTTGGAGCCTGCTCTTTGCTGATCATGCGCTCCTGGTTGCCAAAGGTTGAGCTGATAAAATGATGGGCCGCCGGGCAGAGCAGCGGTAAACGCTCGTTACGGGCTGCAACGTTTGAGGTACGCATGGTACCAATACGCGTTTCTAGCTCAGGTTGCCAGCCTGGCAGTGGATCATAGCCTTTGGCAGCAGCTTGCTCAGAGTAGATCTCTACTTTGCCCGAAGGCGTGTGGAAGTGTCCATCGGCAAACGGTACGCGCTCGTCGGCAGGAATAGCCAGGGGTAACGCGCCCGCTTGTTGCAAACGCTCAAATGTAATGCCTGTCAGCGCGGGATGATACGCCGCCGTCTCCTGCAAGATTTCGCGTATGACAGCGTCTGCATCAGCCGACAACCAGGGTTCATGAAAGCCCATAGCCTGCGCCAACGAGCGCATCACATCCCAGTTGCTGCGCGCTTCACCCTGCGGTGCGATGGCCGGCATGTTGTACTGTAGCGAAAGGTGTCCATACGGTTTGTGCAGATCTACCTGCTCTAACTGACTGGTTGCGGGCAAGATGATATCAGCATAACGCGCCGTATCCGTCTCGAACAGGTCGTGGACAACGGTGAACAGGTCGTCACGCTGCAGACCGGCCACGACTTTTCCGGCATTCGGTGTGGAGGCCACTGGATTGGCATTGTAGACATAGAGCGAGTAAATCGGCGGATCGGCCTCACCGGTCAGTAACGCTCCCAGGCGATTCATGTTTAAGCTGCGCGGAGCAGGCGGACACGCAGGATCGGCACTATGACCAACGGCTTCTTTGTGCCACTTTAGCCAGTCACTGGTACTGTACATCAGCCCACCACCAGGGCGTCCGTATTGACCAGTTATAGCGGGCAAGCAGACCAGCGTGCGTACCGTCTGTCCACCGTTGGTGTGACGGTTGATGCCATCGCTAATTCTGAGCATAGCGGGCTTTGTCGTGGCATACGCACGAGCAAGCTCATTGATGACTTCAACTGCCAATCCGGTAATCTGCGCGGCTCGCTCGGGTGGGAATTGCATGACACGCTCTCGCAACTGCTCCCAGCCAATCGCGTGCGCGGCGAGCCAGTCCGCGTCATGCAGTCCCTCAGTGACCATCACATACATCAAGGAGAGGGCCAGCGCGGCATCCGTACCGGGATAGGGTTGGATATGCTGGTCGGCAGAACGCGCGGTTAACGTACGTATCGGATCGATGACGATGATGCGCGTGCCATTGTGCTGCGCCTGACGTAAGAAGGGCATGATATGCGGCGCGGTACTGGCCGGGTTACTCCCCCAGATGAGGATCAGTTTACTCTGCACCAACATCTCCGGCGATGGGGCCAGGCGACCCCCGATGGTCAGCAACACAGCTTCTTCTGCAGCATGACCACAGATGGCACGCTCTAAACGACAGGCTCCCAGGCGATTCCAGAAACGTTGGTCGGTGACTGCTCCCTGCACGAGTCCCAGCGTACCAGCATAACTGTAAGGCAGGATACATTGCGCTCCATGCTGCGCGATGATAGCTTGCCAACGCTCGGCTATCTCTGTCAGCGCCTCGTCCCATGAAATACGCGCGAATGCTCCACTACCCCTGGGTCCCGTACGACGCAGTGGATAAAGCAACCGCTCAGGATGATAGACTCTTTCGAGATAGCGGTTGACCTTCGCACACAACCACCCACGCGTCACCGGATGGTCCGCACGACCACGGATGCTGACCGCACGTCCACTCGCGTCAACCTGCGTCTCCAGGGCACAACAATCTGGACAATCATGTGGACATGCACCGTAAACAACGCGGAGGTTACGGCGTTCTTCTTCTGGTGATGCTGGCTGCTGCGACATAATTGGGCGATGATCCTTTCACTCAAGAGTACAGCCTATTCGTTCCAGGAACCGGTGGCCGTTAGCCAGTCGAGGATGGTCTCGGACATGCGCGAGGCTGCTCCCTCACGCTGAGAACAATGCGGCAGGCTGTGCAATACCATCGATCCATACTCTTTTGAACTGATACGACGATCAAATAAGACGACGGCATTGCGCCGGGTATTGCTCCAGGCCAGACGATTGAGTGCACGACGCATACGCAACGCAGCTATCGGCACAGTAAACTGATGCAACTGGTCCGAGTACTGGTCCGCACGCGCGGCAATCAGCGGATCGTTGAGTACGGGCATCGGGATACGCGTGATAACGATGCACGCTGGCGGTCGCGTGATTTCATCGATACCATCCCAGAAACTACCAGTGCCGAGCAGCACAACACGCTCCTGAGACTGGAACACTTGCCAGAGTTGACGCGGAGAACCATCAACTCCCTGGCCTAAAACAAGGATACCACGCGTTTCCAATAAGGGCTTGATTGTGGCATAAGAACTGCGCAAGGCTGCATGGGAGGTGAAAAGCGCAACCAGTTGCCCATCAAGTGCAGTGGCTAGCTGAACGAGCGATTCGTCCAGATGGCGTTGATATTGCGGCGAATTTGGCTCCGGCACGTCGTTGGGCATGTAGAATAATGTCTGCTCGTGATGCTCGGTGACGACGGAAAAGGCTGGTGAGCTGTCGTTATCCAGACCAAAACGTCCACGCACAAACGAGAAGCTGCTGTCGACAGAAAGTGCAGTACCCGCAAAAATAGTACAGACGTTGTCCTTTAACAATGACTGCTTCAATAATGGCGCAATCTGTATGAGTTGCGCGTAAAGGATGGGGACAACTTCTGCGGGTTGCGCCTGCTCGTTATGGCGCTGCACGGCGTTCTGCTGCGCGAAGGGCGGCACTGCTGGCATACGCAACCAATAAACAGTATCACTTTCACCTAGAGACATCGCCTGCTGCACTAACTGCTTCTGCTCATGGAGCTGCTGAGCGATAGCAACCAGTTCGGAAGCAACCGAGCTATCCTCGCCACTACCAATGTCCAGGCGATGGCGACTGCGCTGCGTTGTTACGATGATTTTTTCGGCCTCACGCGCAAGGTCAATCACGGCCTGTAAACGCTGGGCCGCCTGTTGCCAGACCTTTTCTGTCTCTATCCAGGCACCGAGATGACGCATCTGCCCATTCAAACGCAAAGGCTGGTCAGAGCGCTCATGAGCACGCCCGGCATGAGCACGATTAGCAGCATCGCCACGTCCCTTATCACGTCCATTATTGCCTTGCAGGGCTTGTTCTTCCAGCAATTGTGCAAAACTGCCGAATAACTTTTCCACAGCCGCACGCGCGTGGCGTAGACTCTGAAACCAGTTGAGCATGCGCGCATCCAGCTCAGCTTTGGCAATAGTCGGCGTCGTTGAGAGTCCTCCCGGACCGTTGGCGCGCAAGGATGGTGCAGCCAGCGCTAGCAATCCCTGATAGCGTCCGTTGGGCAGTTCGGTCCCAATGGTGTTGAGGGTAGCAAAGAGGCGCGTTTGATCGAAATCGCTACCGCTCCAACGCGCATTTTCTTCTTCTAATAGATCCGCGTCGAGTACCAGACGATACTCTATAGAGGCTAGCAGCGAGTGCGCGCCGTGCGAAAGATCGTCGATGAGTCCCCCGTGCGTTGTCACGACGATGCTGGCAGCGTTCACACGCTCCTCAGCCAGACTGACAAAACAGTAGCCCTTGCGCCGATAAGTACAACGCTCATACATGGAACCAGCACGCTTGTCCGCCGACGGCAGACGCTCGATACCGGACGAAATACGCCCCCAGGCAGTGTTCTCCTGCTGCAACAATGTCAGTTCACTCCGCTCACCATAGGATGTCTGCTGCGCCCATAAGCCAAGTTTTGCTACTCCACGGGCTTGCTCGGCAGTCAATTCACCACTCGTACGACGCAAGGCCGCGCCAAACCAGCGATGCGTACACAGATATCCACCCTCTTCCGCCAGATATGCCACTGGCAACTGGCTGTGCACAATGGCTTGCAGACGCGGTAAGGTTGTTTCCAGCAGACGACGCGCTCCCTGCTGCGTACTACAGGCAATGACAAGTCGCCGGGGTTGTGTTGTTTGCTCGGTAGTTTCTGTAAGCCACTCCAGCGCAGGAAGCAGCGCAGGCGTATAATCGTGGCCGCCAATAGTGACTTCCATGAGCAATGATGTGCGTTGCTCCAGGGCTGCGCGGACAGCCGTGCGCGCAGCCTGGAAACCCTTTGAGATAGAGGGTGACTGCTCCTGCTCAGGCGCTGCCTCGGCCTGCGTTTGCAGGTGCTCAAGCGTGTTCAGAAGGGGATTTGGGCATGGCAGAACCGGAGGTGGCGGAGTTGTTTGCTCGCTCTGCGACTGACGGGCGACGGCAAAGGATAACACGCGCGGGTCCATACCAAGCTGCGCAGCAAAACGATCACCCAGACTACCACGGGCTAAAGAGCCGCGCAGACCATCTTGCTCCTGCCGATCCCGTAGTTCCTGGCGAAAAAAGTGCAATAAAGGCCAGGAGCGCGGCGCGTCCAGGTTCGCCAGGTCGTTGAGCAAGGCAAGATCCACGGACGCCAGACGTTGACGCAATGCGAGAAATACTTCCATCGCCAGCACGGTATCAACCATGGCACGATGGCGGTCCTGCGGCACGCTCACACCTAACGCTTCGGCCACCTGCCCCAGGTTGTAACTGACCAGCGAAGGCAGCAATACGGTCGCTAGCTCGAACGTGTCAATGAGTGGATTGGCGCGCGCCAGACCACGGCGCTGCAAGAAATGGACGTCAAAAGGGATACTGTGCCCCACAATGGGTAGATCCAGCAAAAAATTTTGCAGTTGATTGGCAATGGCGGAAAAAGGCGGCGCAGCAGTCAGGTCGCCAGGTTTAATACCGGTCAAACGCTGTACACGGTAGGGGATGGACCGGCCAGGGGCAACAAAGGTCTCAAAGGTATCAATGATTTCATGACCCTGAAATTTGATGGCCGCGACCTCAAGAATTACATCCTGCTCAGGATGTAAGCCGGTGGTCTCTAAATCAAGGGCAATATGCATGGCAGACTTTTTCGCCATATAACCTACCTGTTCCTTATGTCTCTCTCGACTACTTCTGTACGCGGCCTCTTCTGCTAGCACGCGGAAGATGAAGGGAGAGGCCAGTCTTCAAGCAGCGCACGAGCCTGGCGTGCTGCAAGTCCTCGATGACTGATACGATTTTTATGCTCTGGTGAGATTTCCGCAGTGGTCTTTGCTAGCTCCGGGACCAGAAAAATCGGGTCATAGCCGAAGCCGTGCTCCCCACGCGGTTCACGCGCAATCACACCTTCGATAGTTCCTGTGACACTCCGATAACAGCCGGATGGCTCGGCGATGGTAATGACACACTGGAAACGCGCGCTACGCTGCTCGTCAGGCAATGCTTGTAGGCGCTCAAAAATGGCACGAAAACGTTCTGCATACGATGCGTCTGGACCCAAAAAGCGGGCTGAATAGACTCCAGGAGCGCCGCCAAGGGCGTCTATCTCTAAACCAGAGTCGTCGGCGAGAGAGAGTAGGCCGGAAGCACGCGCATAAGTCAGGGCTTTGAGCTCTGCATTTTCCTGGAAAGTAGTGCCTGTTTCCTCAACATCAAGACCTAGCTGGATATCATTTAGTGAATGCAGCGTGTAAGGGAGAGCGGATAAAAGAGTACGGTACTCAGCTAACTTATGCTGGTTCGTGGTTGCAACCAATAAGGTGCGCATTACAAGACTCCAAAACTAGGCAAGAGCGAAACGTTGAGTCGTATCTTACCATATCAGTATGCAGATGTCGAGGTTAGCAGTTCTGCCACAACGAGCAAAAGTCAAGGCAGATTGGCAGTGGTGCGGGGTCCCCAACAGCATAGCAATGATCAACAAGACGAGAGTTCATAATATCACAAATTCGCCGCAAGAGCGCGCTTTTCAGCGTGAGAATCGCTGCAAACATTGAAAAATTCCTTCCACAACGGCTCTATTTACGCCATATACTACAAACTGGCAAAAATGTTGTCACGCAGTCTTACAGGTCTTACAGCCATGGCATAAAGCATAGCATATACAAAAAGCTTAGAGAGAACACATAAATGCTATAATTGCATTAAGAATAAAGATAACTATTGGATAAGAGCGATATACATAAGTATTTGAGAGGTAAGAGGTATGACGCAGAAAAAAGTTCCAGCAGTAAGCCCGGAAGTGGCGGCACGTATTGAACAATGCGACATTGATTACTGCGTCACACGCATAGAGACACTGCGCAGAGATAGCGAGAATCCTTATGGAGTCAACGTCCGACAATATGGTACGGCGACAGCACTCATGGTACAAGCTAACAAAAATTCGTTGTTCAATCGCGTTGGCGGCATGAGCCAGAGAGAGTGCGGACATATTGATACTATCGTTGCCTGGTATAAAGAGCAGAAGGTGCGCTGTCGCTTTGATATCGTCCCTAGCAATGCCAGCTCAGATGTGTTGAAACGCCTGACAGAGCAAGGATTGTATCAGTCCGGCTTTTATAGCGCACTGTATGGCGTGCCACAAGCAGTGACGGACACTCCTCGATCAGATATACAAGTACACAGCGCCACACAGGCAGAGAAAGAAATCTGCATCGAGGTGTATATCAATGGATTTCAGTTTCCTGCACAGGCACAACCTTTTCTGCGTACGAGTATGCAAAATTTGTTTGATCATCCTAAATCTCACTTCTTTCTGGCACGCGTGAATATGGCAATAGCAGGCGTAGGACTCCTCTTCGTGGACAAGGGTATCGGCTACCTGGCGACAGCGACGACATTGCCAGCATTTCGCGGCTATGGTTGCCAGCAAGCATTGCTGCAAGCACGTGTCGCGCGCGCGGTGGATACCGATTGCGATCTTGTGGTCGGCCATACAAATGTCGCGTCTATTAGCCAGTACAATATGGAGAAACAAGGGTTGCGCATTGCCTATACGAAAGCGATCTGGACAGAGTATACAAAATGATCTTGTGCGCCTGCTTTTTTGTCCGAGATGCAATAGGCCCATTATGTAGTATAATGGGTAATGCAAAGTGTTGTTCTTTTAGCCACCCAATTTGGAAGGAATAAGCTAATAATGCTATTGTAATCGGCGGAGGGACTGCTGGCAACACGCGTATTAACGGAACATTTTGAGCAAGTGTCGCTGATCGAACGGGATCATTATCCAGAAGAGCCTGTCTTTCGGGCCGGTGTACCACAGGGGCGACATGTTCATGTCATCCTATTGCGCGGGCAGCAGGTGATAGAGGAACTTTTTCCTGGCATCACAAAGAAATTGCAGGCACAAGGAGCCATTGAATATGATTTTATGCAAGAGCTTGTCTCACGACAACCTACTGGCTGGTTGCCACGTTACCAGTCAGCATTGAGAGGTTATACCTGTACACGTTTGCTGCTAGAATGGCAGATACGGCAAGAGTTGCTTAAAAATGAGCGGGTGCAGATAAGCGAAGGACGCGAAGTTGTTGGCCTACTAGCAAGTGGCGATGCACGATTGGTGCAAGGTGTCCGCGTACGCCCGCGCAATGGTACAGCGATAGCTGAGAGCGAGCTAGTAGAAGTTGCCGCCGATCTGGTGGTTGATGCCAGCGGTCGCGATTCACACGCACCCCGCTGGTTGAAGGAGATGGGCTACGAGCCACCGGAAGAGACAGAAATTAACGCTTTTCTAGGCTATGCTACGCGCACCTATGAACTGGATGTCGATGCCGCACGTGACTGGAAAGGGATGCTGGTAATGCCAGATCCACCAAAGAATTTACGCGGTGGCTTGATGTGGGCCGTTGAAGGCGGACGCTGGATGGCAGTTCTGGCTGGCGCAGGTCGCGATTATCCGCCCACGGACGAGGCTGGTTTTCTTGAATTTGCCAACAGCTTGATTGATCCAGCTTTGTACAATGTGCTCAAAGAGGCGAAACCTGTCACACCGATTTATGGCTATCGCCGCACAGAGAATCGCTTGCGCCACTTTGAACGCTTGCAACGACAGCCTAAGTGCTTCGTGACAATCGGCGACGCGTACTGTGCATTCAATCCCGTCTATGGGCAGGGCATGACAGTCGCAGCCATGGGGGCAATCGCATTACGTGGTTGCTTACGGCAACAGCAGGACGGACTAGATGGGCTGGCCGCAAACTTCCATAAGCAATTGGCGCTGGTCGATAAGTTACCCTGGCAGCTCGCCTCGGCCTCGGATGATCGCGTCTTAGAGGCCATAGGCGAGGGCAGGCAAGTGAAGTGGACGACAAAGATATTGAATAGCTATTTTAGCGGTCTCGTGGAAGCGATGCCTGGTTCGCCGCTGGCTTGCCAGACATTTAGAGAGGTACAACATATGGTGAAGCCGCCCGCAGCGCTCTTTCAGCCCGCTCTAGTATGGAAAGTTTTGACGCGTAAACGGACGTAGAAGTTGCTGTTCCGGTAAGTCATGGCATCACCTCTGATGGAAACAGAGACAAGATACGAGAGCCTGGCGAAAAAATGCTTGACAAGGGCCAGGCTTAGGTTTATAATCGCTTGTGTCCAGAGGGAAGCCTATAGCTCCCCAAAGCTGGTAAGCCGATGTAGCTCAGTTGGTAGAGCACTCGTTTCGTAAATGAGCGGTCAAGGGTTCGAGTCCCTTCATCGGCTTTTATGTTTCGTAATCTTTCGCCCAACGAATGCCTTTTTGTTGACCATTCTTTGTCGCAAGCAAACGTAGTTTTACTACCGACCCAGGTGTATCATCCACAGGCACTAAATAAACTTTCCCTGTATCAGGAGAGTAAACCCCAAAGTAATCAGCTTCCCCTTTGTAGCCTTTTCTTATATGTGGCTTGCCCCCTACTCTAGCATAGGTGATAGCAGCGTTAAATTCAAGACACCCTAGCTCTTCAAGATACCTTGCTGTTTTACACTGAATGCGTATAAGTTTTCCATCATCATCGATTGCGATATCGTAGCGATGGTCATGCCCCCAGGGTATAAGGCATTCATAGCCTAATTGCACTAGCTTTGCCAGGATGATGCTTTCCGTAATCTCGCCCTTCTTCGACGTGTTATTTGGCTTACCAAATAGTGGCATACTCTATCCTCCTATGTTTAGTGAGCAAATAGCGACCAGTCCCATGATCTGTAGAACAGTCATTTGTAACATTACTTAATATGAGCGTCCTTTGATCTACCCTATGCAAGAGAGCTCCGCCTAAAGCAGACTTTTCAAGCTTGCTTATTACCCCATAAGATAGACTTATCAGCATTATAATTCCATTTAATGGATTTAGCAACTCTCATCTTCTGAAAGTTGATTTCAAGCAATAAAGGGAGTATAATACTGCCGTTAACATCACAAAAGCTAGGGGGCCACTATGGCTGACAATGAAGAGTTGCTCACAGTTGAAGAGGTAGCGAGGCGGCTAAAGGTTAACCCAAAACGGGTGTACAAATTAATACAGGATGGAGAGTTAGAAGCTACGAATATTGGGAGTGAAGGAAGAAACATCTATCGGATAAGCCTAGCTGACTTTCATAGCTATTTGCAGTCTCGTAAGGTAAAGCGAAACGATAAGGACCTTTAACATAGATTCCTCTCATCGCGTTTATGTTTCCCAATCTTTCGCTGGGCGAAAGATTTCTTGTTGACTATTTATTTGTTGCAAGCAGGCGCAGTTGTACTACCGATCCCAGGTGCATCATCCGCAGGCACTCAATAGACTTTCCCTATATCATAGAAGACGACACGATCTTCTCAACGCTTTTGCACATGCAGTGGAAGCTGTTGTACTCCGTAGATGCTGTAGCTTGCAACGAGCTGTGTTGGTACCTCGTGGATGACCTGAACGTCTTTGAAGCACTCAATGATCTGCTCCAGTGCGATTCTGGCTTCCAAACGGGCCAGGGGTGCGCCTAGGCAAGCATGGATACCGTAACCAAGTTCCAAATGTGGGTTGGGCGAGCGTCGGATATCAAAAACCTCAGGATCTTTCCACTGCTCTTCGTCACGGTTGGCAGACGCAATCCACGCGAACAGGAAATGCCCTGCTTTGATGTGCTTGCCACTCATCTCAGTATCCATCTTCACTACGCGTCCCAAGCGGTGCACCACAGGGCGAAAACGCAGCACCTCTTCAATCGTGCTGGGCAATAAAGCAGGATCAGCCCACACCTGTTCACAGGCGTCAGGATACTCGTCCAGACAGAGCAGGATATTGCCGATAAGATGTTCTGTAGTCTCGAAACCAGCCCCGAGTAGCGAAACACAAAAGTTAACCGGCTCCTGCTCACTTAGCGCTTCCCCATCGACCTGCGCATCTAATAAAGCACTGACCAGATCGTCTTGCCTGTCTTTGCGCTTTTCGGCCAGTAAATCGCGCATATAGTTATTGAAGGCTAGAAAACTTGCGACTGCTTCCTCCGGTGAAGGACTCACAATCCCTTGAGACCAGCACCTCATATGATGTTTGCCACTTTTACTAAACGGAGATGCCTCGTTGCTGCCCAAATAATGTGCAGATATTTCAACAAAAAATCTTCATATCTACATCTACAACTATACCATTACGTCCCTCTCATGTCGAGGAAAGCAGCAATTTGCTTCAGCCGTTCTCTACTGCTCGGCGTTTTTTGTATCTCGTGGAAAGGCAGCGCTAAATATTTTTTGCGGTAACGATCTCTCTGTTACTCTAGCGGGAATAGTGGACAGCTTTCGCGAAGTTGTACGACCAGTTGCGCGACGTTGAGCATGGGACGGTGTAACAATGCGGGCGCGGTGATGTTCAGGGTTAAGATTTTGCTGTTGATGTCGCGCAACGCTTGCTCGTACTCTTGCGCGGCTTTTTCGACTGAGGCGTTGAAGGCGCGTTGCTCATAATTGAATGGCGTGAGACGACGCGTGCACAGCGTTTTACTCTGATGACGCAGCCGCGTAAGCTTCGCTTCGGCACGCGCTCGCTCGGCATCGATGTCTTTGGCCAGCTCGATCTCGGGCGGCGCGAAGTTATTGCCCTTGAGGAGACGGTAGGCCATGGCTTTGTCTCCCGCTGCCGCCATGTCTTCAAGCGGCAATGGCTTTCCCTGGCCCGGCAGGTTGGCAAAATCACCACGCGCTTCAGCTTCATGCAGCATTTCTTCCACGTAATTACTTATGCCCCGACCACGATATTTAGCGGATTGCGGGGCCGTCTCTTTGTGTGCGTCGTTTTGCGCGGACGCTTTGCGCCAGTCAACGAAATCCATAGGCTAGACCTGGCTCCTGGATACATACTACTGATATACTATACTATAATTATAAACGCGACAAGTAAGATACACGCCACTACAGAGCAAGATTAGAAGCAAGCAGACTCGCTCGTCGTGGTGAGGATGTGTACAGCCCAGCACCAACGGTTAACCTGAGCAGCGGAAGTGACTTCGTCGCTCGGCTGTAAAACCGGACATGGGACTTATCACCTCATCCGGCTCCTTTTAAGCACGCTGTCAAGCAAAGAAGGAAAAAAATGACCATTCACGTTGGATTAGTTGGCTATGGTATGGCTGGCTCAGTGTTTCACGCACCCCTGATTGAGAGTACTCCAGGACTCGCGCTCTCGGTGGTCGTGTCCTCTCAGCCAGAAAAGGTGCAGTTGGACTTTCCCACAGTTACGGTCGTACCTACGCTTGATCGCCTCCTGGCACAGCAGGAGATTACGCTCGTCGTCATCGCTACCCCAAACGCTACCCACTACGATCTGGCCAAACAAGCCCTTGCAGCGGGAAAACATGTGGTCGTGGATAAGCCTTTTGTGCTGCATACGGCGCAAGCGGATGAACTGATTGCACTGGCTCACAAACAGCAGGTGATGCTGAGCGTCTTTCATAATCGCCGTTGGGCTAACGATTTCCTGACTATTCGCTCTCTCTTGCAGAGCGGTCTGCTAGGAGAACTATCCACCTACGAAGCTCACTATGACCGTTACCGTCCCGTTGTTCGTGATCGTTGGCGTGAACGGGCACAACCAGGTGCTGGCATCCTCTACGATCTGGGTTCCCATCTGATTGACCAGGCGCTTCTCCTGTTCGGTTTTCCGCAAGCCGTCTGGGCCGATGTGCAGGCACAACGAAAAAACGCGCAGGCCGATGACTACTTTCATCTCGTTCTGAGCTATCCACACCTGCGGGTCATTCTGCATGCCGCTTCCCTCGTCCGCGAGGCTGGACCACGCTTCCAGCTCCACGGGAGCGTTGGCAGCTTTATCAAATATGGCCTCGATCCACAAGAGGATGCGTTGAAAGCGGGCAAACGTCCCGGCGCTGCTGGCTGGGGCGAGGATCGTACAGAGCATTACGGTGCCATAACGATGGATAGAGGCGAGATCACTATCGAGGGCAAAGTCAAAACCCTGGCCGGTCACTACGAGGCATTTTATCAGGGCGTCGTCGATACGCTCACGCAGGGCAAGCCCATCCCGGTCTCCGCTGAAGATGCCAGAAATACGATCAAGGTCATTGAGGGCGCACTGCAAAGCCACCAAGAACAACGCAGCGTCGTCTTTCAGGAGGGCGATGCGGAGAAGCTACGCTGACGAATGTCGTTTCTCTGCTTGAGTTTTTTACTGACGGATCGCACAGGTCGTCCTGGTCCTATGAGTAGTCGGAGAGCGCATCTTTCCAGATGAGTCCCGGTTGCCCGGCGAGGTTGCTCCATACCCATTGAGGGATACCGCGCAGGTCGGTGCGTTCCAGTTTCGCGCCCTCCGCATTCACTCGTTCCAGGCAGGCATATTGCAGGACGGTTTCTGTGAGATTGGCCTCTCTCAGATCGGCCCCGCTCAGATTCGCTCCATTTAGAGAGGCAGCGTGCAGATTCGCGCCAGACAGATTGGCTCCACTCAGATTCGCTTTATTCAGAGAAGCCTCGCGCAGATTCGCCCCGCGCAGATTCGCGCCAGTCAGATTGGCTCCGCTCAGGTCGGCACCCTGGAGATGGATGTCACTGAGATTTGCCCCACTCAGATCGGCATCACGCAGATTGGTTGTGTCCAGCCTCGCGCCGCTCAGATCGGCATCACGCAGATTGCTCGCACGCAGATCGGCATCATATATAAGAGCATCCCGCAGATTGCTCGCATGCAGATCGGCTTCAAATAAAATGGAGAGGCTGAGATCGGCCTCTCCGAGATCGGCCTGACTGAAGTCGACGTTGCTGAAATCCATGCCGCACAGATAGGCATTGTGCAGATTGGCCCCTGATAGATTGATCCCTGATAGATTGATCCCTAATTCTATGAGACTGTACCCTGATATGCTGTCCTCACTTAGTAGAGTTGGAATCGGATAGGCCCAGTCCACCTTGATACCGCTCAGATCAGGATGGAGAATATGGTTTTCGTCTCTCCAGCGATTCCACTCAGCGGCCCCTTGCCTGAACCGGGTCACCTGTTCCTGGTCTGCCATGTGAAGATTTCCTTTCTTCGCGCTTTATGGCTGCTCTCCTGTCGCGAACCTTCTCTGCAATCACCCTCAATTTCTCAGCAGACCTGGGTAGTTACCCTGGATAGTTAGCCCCTGGCGAATGCCTCGCGCAATGTCTGCGAGGTTTCCTCTACAGCTCTCTTAGCCTCATCCACAATTAAGGCCATGCCGAAGAAGCCATGGATCAGGCCATGATAGCGGCGCACAATTACGGGTACATCAGCTGCTTGCAAACGCTGGCCATACTGTTCACCCTCATCGCGCAAGGGATCGTATTCGGCGGTCAGGATGAGGGCCGGCGGAAGATTACTCAGGTCCGCCGCGAGCAGAGGCGAGGCCAGGGGATTGAGTCGGTCGGCTTCACTGTTCAAATAGTGATTTTCAAACCAGCCCATATCATCCAGCGTCAGGAAATAACCTTCGGCATTCTCTGTCTTGGATGGAGCCTGAGATGTGAAATCGGTAGCAGGATAGATCATTAACTGGAAGACCAATGGGGGACCACCCTGGTCACGAGCCATCTGCGCAACCACTGCCGTCAGATTACCGCCCGCACTATCACCACCGATAGCGAGGCGCGAGGCGTCGCCATTGAGTTCAGCCGCATGCTCGGCTACCCAGAGCGTGGCAGCATAGCAATCTTCGGGCGCAGCCGGGAATTTGTGTTCGGGCGCGAGCCGGTAATCGACCGAGACAACGATACAGCCCGCACCATTGGCCAGACTGCGGCACGATCCATCGTGCGTATCCAGGTTGCAGATGACCCAACCACCACCGTGAAAGAAGACAAGCACAGGAAATGGTCCACTCCCCTCTGGCGTGTAGATCCTGACCGGGATCTCACCAGCCGGACCGGGAATGGTGCGATTCTCAACCTTTGCGACCGGTTCGCTAGCCGGAGCACTGGCAACTTGCGCAGCAACACCCTGACGGACCACCTGGAGCGGGAGCGCGGAAAGTGGAGGCATGTTGAGCGCCGCCATCTGATCGAGGTACACTTTTGTCTGGGGATCGAGAGGCATAGAGAGTTCTCCTTCTAGAACGCTGTGAGCAATCCATCTGCTCAGATTTTCAGTCTATCTTCTCTATCCCATCAGTGTCAAGCAAACATCTCCGTTGCAATGTAGAATGTGCCGCAACGCTGTTCCACCATCCACGCGTTAATCCATGAGTAGGCTCATCATCCAACTGGTGGTTTCCATCACTTCCTCCTCAGCATAATCTCCAGTATACTTTTGCTATGATGAGTCAGTAAACAGAAAACAAGCAATACAAATTCTATGAGAAAGAAGATAGATAATGACTACTAGCATCTCCCTGAACCGATTACGTCTCTCCCTCCTTTGGTTCGCGCTACTTGCTGCTGTCTTCAGCACACTTTTTGTCTGGCTTCTGATAACAGTTGCTCCCAATTTGAGAGATCTTGCTCTGGCAGCAATCTCGGCAGCGATTATCAGTAGTATCCTGTGTTGGTGGCTTCTCATTGTCCATCCTCAAAAGGTGACGGTTGTACGTGGAGGGCTGGCAGGCATCCTCAGTGTTGTCCTGGCTCTGTTTCTGATGTGGGTGATATGGGGGATTGCCGCTGGAGAACCCTTTCAAGGAGGAAATTCGCTCATGGCGTCGCTGGTTCTTGGTCTGATTACGATGGTGGTGGTGAGTATTTCTCCGTTAGGATGGTTTCTACTGGCGCTAGGTGGAAGTAGCGGTGGATTGTTGGCATTCCTCACGCGGCGCTGGGCAGTCAGGAATACGCCAAATGAAACAAGTCTACCCGGGGAGTGAAAGAATCTTTGTCTCTGTACGGGTCGCAGCACTGCGCACATTGTGTGACGAGATGGAGGCCCTGATGCCTGCCTGTACGCTTGGTGAGTATGTGCCGGTTGAGCCACAAGTGGTGGTTGAGACATTTCTTGCACTGACTGAAGATTAGTGAAGAAAAGCTGGGATGAGCGCCTGGATTTTAGACGTTCATCACTGACTGAATAGCCCGACGCGCAATGTCGTAGACTTCGGGTAAAGGGATGTTTTGCTCGCGCGCGATACGCTGACACTCTTCGTACTCGGGCACGGCACTGATAATACGCGCGCCCAGACGCTTGACCTTCACGAGCATTGCACCTAGCGGCGTTACGATGGTCTGCTGCGCACGCTGCGCTTTGAGGCGCTGCACTTGCTGTATACGTACGCCCAATGTGCTCGTTTCACGCAATAAAACCATAGCCAGACGCTCGCCATCCTCCAGACGGCCAATGATGGTCACAAGGGTCGCAGGACGGTTTTTCTTCATATGCAAAGGCGTGTAGCTGACATCCAGCGCTCCCTCGGCGAAGAGTTTGTCCATCAGACCTCCCAGGAGTTCGCCGCTCATGTTGTCGATATGCGACGCGAGCATGGCTACCCAATCCGAGTCGGCCTCTGCTGCGTGCTCAGTCGCGGCAACAGGTTGTCCCAGACAGAGTCGTAGATAGTGAGCCGGATTTTCCAGGCTAAAACCATAGCCGACACGCTCAATGGCAAGAGCTGGCGTGCTCAATTGCACACAGGTAGCAAGGAATGCTGCACCCTCCGGCGTAACCAGCTCTCCCTCCAGCAATGACGGTTTCCAGAGCGCGCTCACGTGGCGTAAGATCTCCAGGGTAACAGGCGCAGGCACTGGTACGGCACCATGCACCGTCTGAATATAGCCTGTCGTTAAGGGCAACGCGGAAGCATAGAGCTGCGTAATAGCTAGCTCTTCTATACCGGCTACAATGCCTATCAGCATAATGAGTGTTTCGAACGATACTACATCTTGTAGAGCAGCCTGCGCAATGCTCACACGGTGCAGAGTAGCTGTGGCTTCAGCCAGCCGTTGAAAAATGGCATAGACGGTTTCCCGTATGTACATGGATAGTGTCGAGGCGTCTAAGAGGGCCGCAACGTCAGACAAATGTGAGATGGGCGCGAAGCTACTTTCTCGTGCTATGCGCAATGTTGAACCGCGTATACCCCTGTCGTATAAGACGTCGAGCTGTAGCTGGCATGCCTGTACAGGTAAGGCGGTCAGCTTCTGTTGCAGGATGTCAGGCGCCAACCCGGCGTCACATAGAGCAGCCAGCAACGTGTTGGCACTGATACCAGCCTGACAATCAAGATAGGCGATGTTTTGAGACATGGCTCCGTTTTTCTGGCATAATTGTTTAGCAGGTGAATCCTGCGCTTCTATTATATCCAATGCCACTTGGCTATGAAAAATAGATTGCTCTATGCCTATTTTTCCAGGTTTTATAATCAAAAAAAGAGACCGAAACGCTATGTATAAAAAGGATTGGTACAGTGATGGATGATGAATGTATGCATGCTGATACTTTTGCTGCTCGTGTGCAGACAAAAATACAGACATTGAGTCAATCGATAAGCGTTGTGTTGGATGATGGCAAACAGAAAAAGTCGATCTATGCGTTAGATGGCATACGTGGAGTGGCCTGCCTGAGCGTCGTGATATTTCATCTGAATATGTTCGCAACTCTCACCGGCATCTGGTCCCCTCACTTCGATACGCCCAGCGCTCTGGCTGGCTCGATAGCGCTGATGGGAGACTCTGGCGTGAAGCTGTTCTTTCTTCTCTCAGGCTTCCTGCTGTTTTTGCCCTATGCCAAAGCTCTCCTCTTTGATAGTAACTGGCCGTCACTACGGCGCTTCTATATACGCCGCGTCTTTCGCATTTTACCAGGCTATTATATTGCACTGGGCCTGATTTTCCTGTTTCTGGGTCCAGAGGTTTTCCAACCAGCCAACTGGCACAACCTCTGGATGTTTATCACCTTGCGCAATGACTTTTCCAATAGCTACCAGATGCCCATTCCAGTTTTTTGGACGCTCGCTATCGAATTTCAATTTTATCTGCTGCTGCCGCTGCTAGCCTGGCTCATGCGCCCACTGGTCCAACAAGGCACCTTGACGCAGCGTATGCTCAAGCTGACGTTCTGTTTACTTGTTTTGCTCGCGTGGGGCTTGCTTACACGCTACTGGGGCTTGCAGGTCGTTGATACACCACGAGATTTGCTGCTGCCCGCTACTGCAGATGCTCTCAAACCGTATATTTATGGCAAGGCCGGTAAGTATTTTGATGTGTTCGCCATTGGCATGCTGGTGTGTATGGTTTATGTCTGTTTGCAAAACATGCCATCCGCTGAGCGGACAAAAAAAATCCTCTCTATCTTGAGTCCTCTGCTCTTTCTATACGGTCTGCTGGAGCTATTAGCGGTCGGCATCTGGAATTTCTATGTGCAATATGTCCATTATACCTTGCATTTCCTCGATCCATACCAGAACTTCCTGGTAAACTATAAAGACATGTTTGTGCCAGTTGGATATGGATTGGGCTATGGCCTGTGTTTGTTCGCGGTGTTGCATGGTCCACATGGCCTTAAGCGTCCTTTTGAATGGGCACCTCTGCGCTGGGTCGGCCTCACTTCTTTTAGCTTATATATGTGGCACTACCCGTTCATGCTCTTGTTTATCTGGAACTTTCTCCCCAGGTTTCAGCATGTAGGCTGGCAGCCAGCACTACAGTATGCCCTCTTTATGCTCTGGCTGCTACTGAGCGCCGTTCCACTTTCGATAGCACTTTATCGGCACGTGGAAATGCCAGCTATCCATCTGGGCGAGCAACTGTGCCAGTTGCTAGATGGACAACAGCAAAAGCTGGAAGTTGCCAGCATGGCAGTGAAGACCGTCAAGGAAGAAATAGCGGTTCCGCAAGAGAATTTTCATGCGCTAGTAGCGACAAGGCAGTATATGCATGCTTCCCCATCAGACAATAAGGAGCAACCGAACGGTTGTTCCTCAGCGGGCTGACTATCGCGGTCTCTGGCGACCCGGGCGCGTCGTCGGTCAGAGCATCAGCGTCGTGCTCTCCGGCACGACCTTCACTGGCTTGGGAGGCAACAAAGCCAGCTACATTTTTGCGTAACCAGATTTCTCTTTCCAAAAGAGCAACAGGTTAGTTGCTACCACGATGGAACGCGATGGCCTTGCGGTAGATTTCCACGTAGCGCAGTGCTGAAACCTGCCAGGAATGGTCGGCCGCCATACCGTGCTGCTGGATGACGCTCCAGGGATCTTTGAAGCGGAAAAGCTCTAACGCACGCACGATAGCCGCAAAGAATTCCCAGGGATCATAGTTGTTGAAGAGAAAACCGTTGCCCTCGTCAGTGCCTGGATTATACTCCTGCACCGTATTTGCCAGACCACCAACCCGGCGCACAACAGGGACACAACCATAACGCATAGCAATCATCTGGCTGGTCCCACAGGGTTCAAAGCGCGACGGCATCAAAAACATATCACTGCCCGCATAGATGCGCCGCGCTAACTCCGAGTTGAAGGTGAGGAAAACAGCGACCTGATCTGGATAACGTGCAGCTAGATTTTCAAACATTTCATGATAGTGCTGATCACCAATCCCCAACAGCACAAACTGTATACCTTGCGCCAAAAGCGGTTGGATGATCTGCGCCAATAAATCAAAACCCTTCTGGTCCGCCAGGCGCGAAATCATGGATAATACCGGGACATCAGCCCGCACCGGCAAGTGCGCATGTTCTTGCAGCGCCACCTTATTTTCGGTACGCAGCGCAAGCGAGTGCGCATCAAATTGCGTGTGGATATAATTGTCGGTCGCAGGATCGTAGTCCTGGTAATCAATCCCATTGAGGATACCAAATAAGCGATCCCGCCGCGAACGCAGCAAATGATCAAGACGCTCACCAAAGGTAGGGGTTAGAATTTCCTGCGCATAGCGCTCACTAACCGTCGTGATCACATCCGAAAAGAGGATACCACGACCCATCACATCGACAACATTGGCCAATTCAGCAATCTGCGGATAGAGGAAACCCGAAGCGGCAACCCCCGCAACTTCCAACAAACGATAGCCGAAAATACCATGATAGGCCAGGTTGTGAATCGTATAGACCGTCGCAGTATCCGCGTAAAACGGATCGTCACGATAGACCGTATTCATCCAATTCGGCACAATACCGGTATGCCAATCATTGCAATGCACCACATCAGGGGACCAGCCCAACACGCGCATGACATCCAGCGCCGCCCGGCAAAATAAAACGAAACGCTCACCATCGTCCGTATAGCCATAGATATTTTCACGGTCGAAGTAGCGTGGAGCATCAATCATGTAAACGGGGATATGATCACCGATCTCGACCTCATAGACACTGACCGGTACCTGGTAGCTGCCCATCTTAATAGAAACAGCATCAAGAATCATCTTTAGCTGAAAACGCTCAAAATCAACCTGCCGGTAGCGCGGCATCACCAGGCGCACATCATGACCAAGCGTCTGAAGAGCCTTCGGCAACGCACCGACAATATCAGCTAACCCACCAACTTTCGCAAATGGCACAATCTCAGCAGCAAGGATTAGCACCTTGAGAGGTTGTTCAGACTGCATACAAGTTCCCTTCCACTACGAACTGTACTCTATTATAGCATGTAGGCATAGAAAGGCGGAAGGATGACTCAGTAGAGAGTCGTCCTTCCGCCTTTCATGTAGAACAACACAAGCGCTTAGACCTTATAGCGGTTACGCGCCAGGAAGAAAAACTGGATCGCCGCCAGGAGACCGAGGACGATCAGCACCGTCATAGCGTTAAAACCAATCAAGCCACCACCAGGAGAAAAAGAAATGTTTGGCTCAGTCTCATCGCTGAAGGCCGGAATAGAGAAGAGCGCAAAAGCCGCCACATAGACAAAGAAGCAGGTACCGACAACCAACCATTGACCGATGCAGCCAAGATTGCGCTCGCCAACCACAGCGAACTCACGACGAGCAACCGTCGTCCAAATAGCCGCCAGCACCAGGATCGCCCCACACAACATCATACCAACCAGAGGCTGGTCCGACGTTGGATGATTGGGAGCCGTATGCATCAAAAACGCCGTCAGGCCAATCACCGCAAGAGTTACCGCACTGCCAATAATCACCAGATTGCGATGAGACTTCCAGGCCCAGACCGCCGCCATCAGCAGCACAAAGAAGTTACCAGTCACGATAGCACAAACGAGCGATGCCGCGTTCTGCGAAAAGGCACAACTGGCAGGCACATCATAAGGCTTGGCACAGACCACAAAGTATGGTCCCAGGATAGGCACAATACGCAGCCAGTCAATAAAAGGATAGACCACAAGCCAGGACAGCAGCGCGACAGCCCCCACCGAAGCCAGGCCCATTGCGCCAACCATGTAAAGACCAGGCATCGTGCGCTTGCGCACCGGACGCATGAGATAATGCAAACGCAGGGCAAAAGCCCCTAGCGCCATAAAAATGGCCGCCCCCAGGATGATACCAAACGAGAGATCCACCAACCGCGTCCCCAAAAACGGACGGGAAGGGAATAATTGCGGACCAAGCACTGAGTCGTTCGAATAGCTATAAAACACCAGGAAGACGGCCAACAGCAAAATAGAGCCAACAATCATCCAACGCATACCAGGTGTTGTACCCAGGTCGCGGCGATCAGGGTTGCGCAATTCACGCAACGCCAGCACGCTGTAGAACACCATCGCCACACCCAGACCCAGCAGGACAAGCCCGAGCATGAGGAGATCTACGACTTGAGCCGGGAACCAGAGCACCTGACCACCCAGCACAGGATACCAGGAAGCCGCAGCCACCGCAGCAGCCGAGGTCGACGCTGGAGCAACCGGGAAGAACTGATTGCAGACCTGATTGGTCGCGCTACAGCCCGTCGTCGTTGACCAGATAGACAACGCCAGACCAACTACAGCCAGGATCACCCCAACCACTGTGATGGCCAGCGGAGGCACAACCGGCTTGGGATCGAACAGCAGCACAATGACCTGAATGACCGCAAAACATGCCAGGCAGATAACGCCCAGGCTAAAAAAGCTGGACTCGAAAGATGTTAACGTCGAGCCAGTCATCTGAATGTAAATGTATGAAGGGAGTTGCCCCAGCAGGATGGCGGCAATGAGAAAAAACCCGATGGCAAAAATCATTGCACGCGCCCACGATATTCGCTCTGGCGACTCACGTTGTTGTACTTGTTGCATGAAATGCAATCCCTTTCGACATACTCTTGAAACGCAGTTCCAAATGCCGCTAGATAGTGTTTGAAACGGACATACTTTTTGTCAGTATTGAACTGAAACCAAACACGATCTAAGACGCGACCAGCCAAAGCTCATGGAACTGAACGGAACACCGCTCAGATTGCAGCGAACGGCATAAGCAACGACCTGACGAGAAACGCTCGCGCGTCCCTTGCGAGACGCGCCTGGCTTATTTCACAATGATGAGTTTCGCCACCATATCGACATGAATACGACAGTAATAGTACAGCGTATGATCCGGGTTCACCGTATAATCCGCCTGCGTTACGGTATAGGTAAACTTGCCGCCGGTAGGGATCAGATTAGTGTTACTACCCTTAGCAGAGTCGAAAATCTGCGGCGATGCCGTGGGAGACGCCGTATTCGTACCCGTGATAGCCGTCACCGTGTGACCAACGGAAGAATTATTCACCCAGGTAATCGTCGTCCCCACCTTTACTTCCACATTGATCGGCGAGAAGCAAGCAACGGTACTATTACAGGAAACGCCATTGCCAGGATTAGAGATCGCTATCGTCACGACTTTTTTGCTCGTATCATCGACCGGCGTACCAAACTGCCCGTTACTTCCCAGTTGTACAGCCGAATCATAGAGCGAAGGATTATTCGCCTGGAGATACGCGGGCAGAGAATCAAAGCCGTTGGCGACCTGATAGCTGTTTTGCTTTAAATAGGCCGGGTCAGTGGAACGAACAAAATCGAACAAGTACTCGACATCAGTGCTCGACAAACCACCACCATAGTCCTGACTGCGGGGTATCGTATTGGTATTTGCCGGTTGAGCAACTTTTGGATTATAAACGCCCGCAGCAATGACCCGTGTTAGCTCGTAATCGGTCATCGCATTCAACGCGGTCATAGAGTAGCCATTGTATGTAGGATTGACCACTTTACTGCCAACGATGCCGAAACAATTATCTGTACAATCGGTGATATAGACAATCTGCCCCTGCGTCACACCATAGGCAAACAGCTGTTTTTGCGAACTCGTCTCGTTGCCCGCCTCCATAATCCAGAAAACCGGGATCATCAGCGCCACAACAGAAAGCATGATCAAAGAGCCAGCGCCCGTCTTCTCAACCGCATTGGTACGAGAATAAAAGATATACAGCAAGCCACAGATGACTACCACCAGCAGAACCACGCCTATAAAAGCAGCTGGATTAATGTTTGTCATAATACACGACCTTTGGTAGATGTCCTGGTGCTCCTCGTCGCGAGAAACCAGCCAGGCAGTATCAGCCAATTTGCCTCAGTTCAGTTAAGATAGAGACTGCCTCTAAAGAGACAGTTGCAATGCTTCATCACGCGTTCATGGCGCGACGGAACGACAACCGCAAGGGCTCAATGCCGTTTAGTTAAGTGCAATCCACGCTCATATGGCAGAGCTAGAATGACGCGAATTGAGCTTGACGTTTTTCTTATTTAAACGGCATTGACCGCAAGGGCTTGTCGCTACGCGGGATCTCCATCCTCGCACGGAGAGCCTCCCCATGCGGGGTCTTGCCCGATGGTAGCAAAACCATGCACATTAAGCGACTGCCCGCCAGCCGAGATTAGCTCGTGCAGGCAACAGCAGGTGGTGCAACCAGACGCGTTGTCTCATCAGGACGCGGCACCTTCTGATTCAAAGCTCCGGTGTCCACCATGACATCACCATTCTGGAACACCACCGAGAAACGATCCAGGCTACGCGGAGCAGGACCGTCCAGATATTCGCCAGTCACATTATAGTGCGATCCATGACATGGGCACTTAAAGCTGATGCAGTTATCCTTAAAAGGCACCGTGCAGCCCAGATGCACACAGACCTGATAGAGCGCTAGCCAGTAGCTGCCATCAGTAGGATCTTTGAGCATGTTCTCAGTGCCCATTTGTTCACTCAGAATGATGCCATTTAACAAGAATGATGTATCTGCGGTCAGGTGAATAATATAGGACCTGGCAAGCGGGCGATAAAAGACACCAGCCTGATTGCCCTGGAACGCTGCCGGTAACGCCGCTTTAAATTCATCCTTCGTGCCGACGTTGATCAGACCACCAAAGCCGGAAGTCACGCCAGGATAGAGCATCGCCAGAGCGCCTGCGACAGCAGCCGTACCAGAAATACCCCAGACAGCTAACATCGAGCGGCGCAGGAAACGTCGTCGCGAAAGACGCTGCTGTGCAATCTCAGCAGCTTCAGCACCACCACCATGCAACACTTCATATTGTTGCGGCGTGATAGGTGGAGTATCAATACCCATAATGATCCTCTCGATTTCCTTGCCCAGTACAAAATTACCAAGCTTTTCTGGTAACTCATGTATACTTTAAGAGAGGCAGTCGCATATAGGACAAACCTGCCTGCTCTTTAGATCCGTTTTGAGGATACTGCATTAGAGATCAAAGTAGACATGCGACTGCCAGAACCAGAGCCACGTCCAGCCAGGACCACGGAAAAAGCTTCCCGCTATCGTAATCGTCGCCCAGAACACCAGGAACATCGTGAACGTGACAATTGCCACCTTGCGATCAGCATAGGCGCGGCTGGGATTACGATCAACATACGGCAAGACAGCTAGAGCAGCTAACGTCAGCCCGGGCACCAACACACCGGCAGTCGTTGGTTTAAAGTAGTGCAATAACTCCTGCAAACCCAGAAAATACCAGGGAGCTTTGGCCGGGTTCGGCGTTAAATCAGGATTGGCAGGCGACTGCAACGGCGCATCAATCGCTATCGAGAGCAACGTTATCATCACCATCACCGCAGTGGCGGCAAAGAACTCACGCACGAGTAGATGAGGCCACACGAAAACAGAGTCCTCAAGCGGCTTCTCAACACGCGTGATAGCTTCCTGCTTCACCACTGCCAGCGTACGGTAGCGTCGCTGCGTCGCAGACGTCTGCACCTGTGGTTCTTTTTGTTCAATTGACATAGAGGCATCCTCTCATAGCACCGTAAAACACTGTTACGGACACCACCCGGAACACACTAACGAACGGTTCCAGCAAGCGTCTGCTCCGCCTCAGCCTGAGCCTCAATCTCACGACGAGGCGGAGGAGGAGGACCGGCTTCACCGCCATCCTTACGAATACGCCAGAAATGCACAGCCATCAAGATAGCGCCCGCCAATGGCAGTAGTATCACGTGGCCGACATAGAACCGGATCAACGTCGCTTGCGCGACTGCACCTCCTCCAACCAGCACCTTGTACACAGAGCTACCCAGCAAAGGAGCATAAGGAGCCAGGTTGGTACCAACAGTGATAGCCCAGAGAGCAATCTGGTCCCAGGGCAGCAGATAACCAGTAAAACTTAAGAACAATGTCACAAAGAACAGCATCACGCCGACAACCCAGTTAAATTCACGTGGTGGCTTGTACGCGCCGTGATAGAAGACGCGGATCATGTGCAGCGTCACCGAAACAACCATCAGGTGAGCAGCCCAGCGGTGCATGTTGCGCACTAAATGGCCAAACGTCACCGCGCTACTCAACTGATTGATATTCTGGTAGGCCACATTGGTGTCAGGGATATAGTAGAACATCAAAAAGACACCAGTAATCGTGAGCAACAAAAACAAGAAAAATGAAATGCCGCCCATGCACCAGGTATAAGTAATCCTCATCGCCTGACGACTGACCTTGACCGGATGCAGATGCAGAAAGACATTGCTCATCATCACCAGAGACTGATTCAAGGGAGTATCAGGGTAGCCATGGCGGAAAATAGAGCGCCAGAGCTGGCTCTCGACGATCTTCTGCGTTGCGACGTCGAGCATGCTTTTATTCGTAGAGCTCACTGTGCCTCCTCAAAAGGATCAAGACTTTTGATCGTATTGGAAATATATCATGCCTAAAATAAACATTCAGAAACGTCACATACGTAACAAGAAATGAAACAGCGCACATTTCTCATCTGAATGAGCAGAAATGCAATGACAAACGTTCTTGTGAACACGCAGGCTGATTATAGCATAAGCAAGCTAGCGTTGATAGCCTGCTAGCCAAAGCAGAACCGCGTCGCCAAGAACCAGGTGTAGAACTCTTGCACCCGTTACAACAGATTATAATGAATTGTGAGGACCCGGTGGAAGAGGAACAGATAGTTGTACCAGCGAGCACCCGACCCACACATAAGACGCTTAGACCTAAGATACTCCGAGCACCGAGAGGAGACATCAGGTACATACCTGATTTTTCTACAGGATATACCTGATTTCCCAGCCAGGCAGCCACACAAGAAGGTTTGACGTTTACCGCATAAATCGATACAATGTGAGGTGAAAGAAGAAAAGCTGTCATTTTCTATAAAGAGATTTTACCATGATCAATGCCGGTACGAATTACGGGGAAGCAGTGCAGAAGAACAGGCTTCTCAGGCCGCTGCTGGGCATACCCGTCTTTTATAAAGTCCTGCTAGCTAATAGCGTCATCATTTTCGTAGGAGCAACGGGGGGTACGTGGCTAGCAACGCACCTCAATAATGGGACCTATGCCCCAACGATCATCCTGGTCATCTTTGTCACAGTAGGCTGGCTCGTCAGTGTAGCCCTCAATTTTGTGGTGTTACAGATCGCCTTTCGTCCACTGGTAGACCTGGGGAAAGTCATGAACCGCGTACAGACAGGAGAACGATCCCTGCGCGCGCCACTCACCGGTACAGACCCGCAGGCGGATCAGCTCGCCAGGACCTTTAACACGATGCTGGAAGCCATAGATGAGTCAAATCGGCAGCGCGCCACGCAGATCTTTAACGCTCAGGAACAAGAGAGGATACGCGTGGCCCGCGAACTGCATGATGAGACCTCACAGGTACTCACCTCCCTGCTGATCAGCCTGGCGGTACTGGAAGAGTCAGTCACGTCAGCAGAAGCGCGTGACCGCATCACAGAGACGCGCAGATTGGCCCACCAGACGTTGCGCGCCATTCGCAATTTGAGCGTCGATCTACGACCCAGCGCCTTAGATGATCTGGGGTTGGTACCCGCATTGCGCTGGTACATCAAAGAGTATCAACAAAAATTCTCTATCGAGGCTGAATTCAATGCACCAGGACTGAAAGAGCGCCTGCCAGCTGAGATGGAGACAGCATTATATAGGATCGTGCAGGAAGCATTGACCAACGTTGCCAGGCACTCTGGCGCACGGAAAGTACAGGTACAGATTAAGGAAGATGCACAGGCCGTCTGTGCGAAGATTAGCGATGATGGCCATGGCTTTGACGCGGAGCAGCTCAAAGAACTCCCGACTTCTGGACAGGAGCGCGGCTGGGGCCTGGTGGGGATGCACGAACGCGCTCATCTGCTGGATGGTACGCTGCATATCGACTCACAAACAGGCAAAGGCACGATCATCGATGTATGCATACCACTGCGACTGGCTCTCACGCCGGCCAAGAAGGTATAACGCTGCTCTTTCCATACAAATAATGAGAAAAGGATCGTAGGGATTTTGATGAAAATACGTATTCTTCTGGCGGATGACCATACCATTTTGCGTGCAGGACTGAAAATGATGCTCAATGCTCAACCTGATATGGAGGTAGTGGGCGAAGCTCAAGATGGTCGGCAGGCCCTGCAAGAGGCCCAACGGCTTCAGCCGGATGTCGTGCTGATGGATATTACGATGCCCGATATCAATGGTATTGAAGCCACCAGACAAATTAAGCGCTCGCTGCCCGATATCAAAATATTGGTGCTTACAATGCATGAGCACGATGAATACGTATTTCAGGCGTTGCGCGCAGGAGCCTCGGGCTATATGCTCAAAGAAGCAGCGGATACTGAACTGATTACAGCCTTGCATGTGATCAAAAGTGGACAGTTCTATCTCTCACCAACCGCCCAATCAGTAGTCGTAGGAGACTACCTGCAACGCGTACGCACCGGGGAAGAACGCGATAGCTACAGTAGCCTGACGGAACGCGAACGCGAAATACTCAAGCTCGTAGCAGAAGGAAACACCAATAACCAGATAGCGGAGCGCCTGATCATCAGCCCAAAAACCGTGGATACCCACCGGACACATATTATGGATAAGCTCAACCTGCATAGCCGCGCCGAACTGGTAAAATACGCGATGCGGCGCGGCCTTCTCGAAGACTAACGAGTCCACAGAGAGACTCGCAGAGAAAGGAGCGCACTAACGCTCGTCATCATCGTCGAAATCGACCGTGTCGTTGTTTTCTTCCGCGAAATATTCATCGCTATAAAAACCAACGTCTTTGCCAACATAGACGCTCACCAAAAAATCATCACGCGGCATATCCGCGGAAAGCACCAGGTCTTCATCAATCTGCTCAATTAACTTTGTGAGATCAGTCTCCTCAAGTTCGCGCTCCAGAATCAACGTCCCATGGACAGCCGTCGTCGTAAAATGGATATCGACGGTGCCAAGCCGATTGTTACTTTGCAGGTTACTGCCCTGCATAATGTAATAGCCCTCTGAGTAAGGGGTGCGAAAATGCCGTTCAAAATGGATATCATCCATAATCTTCTGTGGCCACGCGTAGCAAAACGGAGCTACGCTCTCCTTTCTCTGTGTATGTATGTTAAAAAGAATGGGCATGTGTCGAGCAACATGCAAATCCTCAAGCTATCTCTCTATCCAATAGGCAACCGCGTCACATTATATCATATTCGCACGGCCTCGGCGTGCTGCAAACCCACCATAGAAGCAGAAGAAACGGTCGCGCATAGAAATAACACGTATAGGCATACAAAAGGTCAAAACAGTCTAACAACAAAGTGCATGGCGCAAGAGATATCAGGACAAAAATCGCAAAGACGTATCCATGGGCGAGAAGGTAATTTTCTGCTCGTCCACATAGGTGACCTGAGGAGCTAACTGCATCAGCGCATAGAGATGGTTATTATGCACAGCCGCCAGGATCACCTCGGTATAACTGGCACCACTCACCAGCACGCTCCCCTGGATCTGTTGCCAGGACCCATTCATCGCAGAAAGAGCAGCCACAGGCTGTATCTTCGTCATGCCAAGCTGCTTTGCTTGCACTTGCAAATAGGCAGAAACATCGCTCGTAACAGCAGACGCGACATGAATATCCACTTCATCCGTATGACTGCTATCATAGAAATAAACCACAGATTTCGCATGATCTACCCGCACGGTCCAACCCGTAGGATAGTTCAGAGAAAAACCCAGGGCGCTATCCTGGAAACTTACCGCAGGGTCAGTGATCGGGGCCGCACTAAATGGCTTAGCCATAGCCACCCAACCGCCAACTGCGGCAATTATAAATACAGCTAGCAAGGCACTAACGAGAGGCAACGTACGACGTTTCGCACCAGTGGAAGGCGGCGGAACTGGCGGCTTTGGTGGCTCAGATATCAATGGCGCGGCGGACGGCGCACGCTCCTGCTGCGCAGAAAAACGCGCGCGATCAGGCGGTGCAACTGTATTGCCGCGCACAACCAGCAGGTCTGGTTCATCAGGAAGAGGTGGAGGAGTCAACGGTCGTTGCAAGGCAGAAGGCGGCGGCGGAGTATGCGCCTGCAACGGCAACGTATCCAGATACTCCACGTGATCCTCATCCTGAGTACGGGCCTGCATTGCACGCGCAAGAGCAGCATCCTCCCGTCTCTGTTCTACAGGCACAGAAGGCAAAGGTTTCGTCGGCAGATCATCAGCCAGCACTTCCTCTGTCGCCATCTGTTTGCCCGCTACTGCCGCGAGCGAACTAGTCGGCAGATCGTCGATAGCAGTATCATTATCCATAGCGACTGGCTCTGCTACAGCATCTGCATGCGGCAATGTTTGCCCGACCGATACCGCATCAAGTGAACTGGTCGGCAGATCGTCGATAGCCACATCAGCGTGCGCATCTACGGTTTCCGGCACAGCATCAATATCTTTCGATACTTGATTGACGGATACCGCATCAAGTGAACTGGTCGGCAGATCGTCGATAGCCACATCAGCGTCCACATCCGTAGTCACCGGCACAACATCGGCATCGGCTGATGGAGACGCGACAGCCGTTACCGGCTCAGGGGATGGTTGTTGCTGCTCGGCCTCACTCTCACCTGCCAACAAGTCGTCTTCCTCATCCCATACCTTTACACGCAGTTCCCGCAAAGGCGCGGGCATCTGGGGAACAGCGGCGAACGCAGGAAAATCTTCCTGCACAGAAGCGCGCTCATGCTGTTCCTGTGCCACTGACCCGGCGGCGGCTATATGTGTGTGAGCGATAGGCTCAGGCCGCGCAATAGCTGTTTCGGCGGGTTGATCCGGCGACGTCTCTGGGGGAGTCACAGATTGCGGAACAGCATCTGCAAGCGCCGGCGGTTCCACAGGTTTCGTAGCGGAGAAACGCGAGAGCGGAACAAAATTGCCACTGCGCAAAGAGCGCTCATCACGCGCCGGTTTACTTAAGCGACTCATCCACTCAGGAGGCCCATCATGGCGGGCCTGAGGTTGCGGCGTAATCTGCTCACGCGGCAGAGATTGGTCGTTGGCCCACTGCTCAGATGGAGAGGCTTCCTGCTCTCGTCCCAGAGACTGAGGGCTAAGAGGGAGAGTAGGAATACGCGTGCCACAATTTTGGCAAAAACGCCCAGCATCTTTTTTCAGCGGTTGACCACAATGAGAACAAAGTACAGCCACGAGGCTTCTCCTACATACCCACAAACATTCAGAAACGCTGCGGCAAAGCTAGTCATCAGCACATGTTCTGAACGAAAGGGAAGTATATCTAGATTTAGCAAGCAATGAGATTTCTACACCTTAACGGAAAAGTCCTTAATAGTCAAGAAAACACGCGATAAATAGGACAAAGAAGAACACTACTTCAATCTAAGCAAGGCTTCACGCTCAGTCGCGGTTTCAAAGGCTTGCTGATTCTTTACAATCTCCACAAGCTTCTTGCGGCCCTTGGGGCTGCCAACCATGAGCACACCAACGAGCTTATGCTCACGGAAGAAGAGCCGGCGATAATTCTCGTTGCCCTTCTCACCAGGCTCACGCAGCGCGAGTATCTCCAGTTCAGGATTGTTCGACTCAGCATTGCCGACGACGGCGATATTGACATCAAAGAGCGGACTGGTATAGGTAGGGACATCGACATACGGGGAATTACCGCCCGCCATATTGGTGCCAACCACGCGCCCATGTGCCAGCGCGTTATCCCAGGTTCCCATCGTGTGATGACGACCAAGCGCGATATCAAAGAACTCAGCCACATCTCCCGCTGCATACACGTGCGGCACATTCGTCTCAAGACGTTCGTTCACCACAATCCCATTGCGTATCTCGATAGGAGTGCCCGCTAAAAAGCTGGTGTTGAGCGTGAGCCCCAGACCAACCCCTATGACGTCAGCCTGAATCTGACGTCCCTGCTTCGTGGTCACATAGCCGGGTACGCCATTGCTGGGAACAACCGACTCGATCTCGTCACCATGAATAACTTCAACGCCAAATTTGCGCGCGATGTTATCCACCACCTCACCCCCATCCCGATCCAGCGCACTCCGCAACCAGTACGGTCCGCGCATCAACCAGACGGTGTTTAGTTTACGCATAGCGAAACCATCGCACAGCTCGTAGGCGATAAAACTGCCGCCATATGCCAGCGCGGTACGCGATTCTAACATACGCTCAATAATCGTTTTGGTATCGTCTAATGTCACAAAATTGTAAATATGTTTGGTTCCCTGTACGCCCGGTACCTGCAAGGGATTGGCCCAGCCGCCACTCGCTATCAGCAAAGCATCATAGGGGAATTGCCGACCATCGTTCGTTACAACCACCTGCTCATCTGTATTCACCGTAGTGACAAGCGTCTCTGTAACCAGTTGGATGTTGCGTTGTTCGTGCCACGCAAAATCACGGATCATGACCTTCTGTTCAACAATCACCCCTTGTAAAAAGCGGGGCAGGGAAACGCGGTTATACAGAGGATACGGCTCGTTTGTGAGCAGGTGAATACTACAGTTCGGATCATTCTTGCGCAATGTTTCCGCCGCCGTGGTACCCGCTACACCGTTGCCGATGATGACATATCTTTTCTCGTGAGTAGACAAGTCGTAGCTCCTTATGTGAGATTTGTGCTAGCTATCGCGAGTGCTGTTTTCGCGTAAGTTTAGGAGATCTTAGCATAGTTTGCCCAAGAATGCCAGAGTTGAGCATCGGCATAAAGGACGGAAATGCTACGCATCCAGAAGCCCCTGGAGGGGGGTTGGGACAATATATACTACAACTGTGCATCAGTTAAAGGTGCGTCTACGGTAATGGTTAGATCGAGGAGTTCTTGTAAGAAAGCATATAATAAAGCAACATCCTGGACAGTGTTCTTTGTTTGTTCACTTATCCATTTGTCTTTTGCAAAGCTCAGATGGCTGGCAGCGCCGGGATTGATAACACTCACAATAGTCGCTACGAGAGCCTTTTCATGGTCGGACTGTTTCCACAGATATTTATGACGAGCATCGAGATGATCATGAAAATATTTTGCCCCAGCCAAATGATCGGGATACTCACACGAAGCACACTCGATAAGAAGAGAATCAAGCGTACCTTGTCTACGATTATCAGGGAGAACATAAATACCTGTTCGAGGCTCACCAGAGACAATTTCACCAGGTTGATCGGACAGCATGGGGAAATTCGAATGCAATTTCCTAGCATACTTTTTCGCTATCTCAACAGGGGGATGAGTGTCCGCATCTACGAATACCCCCAGCGCGGCAATACCTCGCACATATTGATCATAATTCCCAAATATATCAACAAGATTTTGCGGTAGACTGCTGCCGTTTCCTTGATAAACAGCAACGGAGTGTGTAGCAGAAGTAAGAATACGTGGGAAAAGAAGATCTAAACGTTTGTAGATATTTTGTGGATATTTTGTGGGCTTTGGAAAAAGATTTGTCCAGAAACTCACAGCTTCTTCTTGCAAAAACTTCGGCTCACCGCTAAACGACTTTAGTCCTAGTAGACGAAGAAGGCTACAAAGAACCGCTTGATCATGCATGCCTTCAGTTGCTAAAAGCGCATATTGCATCCCCAACTATCTTACCTCTAAACCTAAATCCTCACGCAGTCGTTGCAGCATAGCTTTATCGAACCGCTTGATCAGTATATTTTCTTCACCTCTTTGCAAGCGATAAGCGACAAGATCAGATGTAGTACGACACACTTCAATGATAGCATCTATCGTTTCCAGGCTATGTGTTGTAGCAACAAGTTGTATATTATTGTACACACAAGCCTTGATCAACCAATCAAAGGTCTTTTCGAGTACAGCAGTATGAATAGCTATCTCTAATTCATCAATAAGCAACAAGCCACCACGCGCGCGCGGGATAGCTGCTGCTAAAGTGAAAACACGGCGCAGACCGTCACCAAAAGTACTGAGAGGCGCACGTCCCAATTTCTCATGCTTCACCAGAATCATCTGTTGATGTGCTGTCGGCGCTACAATATCAACCTTCTGAATACCCGGATCAAAGGATCGTAAAAGGTCCAGTGTCACATCCTCCAGGCCCGCATTAATAACAGCCGTCCATGACTGTACCGATAGGTCTGTGAGACGATGTGAAAAGGGGTTAATAAGCTGTACAGGCAAAGCTGACACTTTATTCCCGGTTGTCGTGGGTAACGGTTGATCTTCCGAAAAAACCACTGTTCCTTGTACCGGCGTTTGTACAATCCCAGGTAACATAAGTTGAACAGGTCTTAACCAGGCCGAAATAAGTATTTTTATACCCTCAACCTCAACATCATTGTCTTCTACGTTTAACTCTTCCGAGCGCGGCAAGCGTGATCGAGGCCGCCTCAGTTCAGAAAACTTTTCATAAGCGGCAGAAACTTTCTCTATCATGAAATCGCCAGTAGCAGAAAAGGAGATCGAGGCTGGCTCCATTGACTCAGTGTCATCAACACCTTGCCAATGAGGAAAGAGCCACATAAGACGATCATTTAAATTTAGCCTTGATGAGACACCAGGTCGCACCAGACCAGCAGAAACTTCACGTGCAGATGCAGTCGCATGCCATTTTCGCCAATTTAGGGGATCTGAGAAGAGAGACAACGCTTCCAACACACTCGTCTTGCCCGTATTGTTACCACCAATGAGTAGATTGATCTGACCCAATGCGGCAAAATTCACATCTTGTAAACCACGAAAACTATGAATAGAGAATTGATCAAGATGCTTCATCGTATTGTTTTTTCCCTCTTCTCAGGCTAAACCTTGCTCCACGACCATGATATCCGCAGGAGAAACACATTCGCGATAGCACAAAATGTATAGGTGTATTATCCTACTTCTGATCACAATGTACAATGGGGTCCGATAAATAGCAATGCTGCATTTGTTAAAGAGCAAGACTTAATGAAGCATCGACAGCTCTATGCAAAGCACGGGTTTTTACTTAGGTAGTAGCTTCCAGGTCCCATTGCCACCAGTGGTCGCCGTATAGGTACCACTCAACGACCCATCCGTATTCACCGAACCCACAAACTTGATGGTGGCCCCGTTGGGCGTTATCGTGAACTGAATACTGTTATCACTGCCTACCGTCCCCGTCAGAGGATAAGAGACACCCGAGACGAGAAAATTTCCCGTAAAGTTCTGCTGATCCTGCGATTTGTTTGCCAGAGAGATTGCGCCACTCTGGCCGTTTGCGGTATTCGCAAAGGTGCCGCTATAGTTCGCAAACAGGATCGGATAAACGACCGGTGCAACAGCAGAAGTCACTTCCCAGGTTCCCCCTTGATCGTTACTGACACTGTATGTACCGCTGATGGAACCACTGCTCGCAATTGATCCGGTCAGCGTTATGGTCACGTTGGAACCGTCGTTGCTGGTGACGACAAAATGTACCGATCCACTATGCGAAACTGTCCCCTGGAATGGACCAGAACCCAAAAGAGGGAGGCCAACAGTCATGTTACCACTGACATTTCCTTGCTGTTGTGCAATGGCAGTCAGCGAGACATTGGCATTTAAGCTCCCAGTCATGTTACGCGTCGTCCCACCATAGGCGCTTGACAACGACGGATATGGCACTGGCGTTGGGGTCGGCGTTATCGTCAGACCCGACTGACGACTAAGCACGACAAAGACACTAATGACACTGGCAATCACCAGCACAGCAACAATGCCCGCGATCAGGAACGTTCTGGTCGATCTGCTACCGGGCACAGGTGTATGCGCAGGCATTGTCGTAGATGGAGGATTAGTAGCATTTACCGTCTTAGAGGTATAAGAAGATCCCAGGGCATTTGGTGGCGGCGGTGGCGGCGACGATGATGCATAGGGATCGGTAGGAACGTATGAGGGTGGTGGTGGATAAGCACCGTCCGTAGGCGGAAGCGAGTACTGATAGATGTTTGGCACACCTCCAGTGGTAGGAGTCATGCCCGGTTTGGCAGCTTCTGTGGGTGCCACTTTATTATAAGATGCCAGCTCGGTAGGCAAGTCAGGAGAAATTACGGCTTCGCCGGGAGAGGCCGAGATGATGCCGAGAGCCAGCGCCCAGGAGTTCACAGCCCAGCGAGCAGCAACATCAGTCATACCTCGCCTATCCTGCAAGCGCCTGGCAGCACGCGCGAGCAGTTGCACATACGGCATGCTGCCCGTGGACTGCCTCAATTCAGGCACAATCCCTTCCTCCAGTGCATTGATGAGCACATCTACTTCCAATTGGTAATTACTAGAGCTATCCAGCAGCAAGCTTCGGCAACGCATAGGATTATCGCACAAGGAAGAACCATAGGTTGCAATGAGTTCACCTAGCTTCTGACGAGGAAAATCACGCATGAAAAGCTCCTTCTACCGGCAAATTCGCCACATTTCCTCTTTCTCCACCACACAGATAATGCAAGCATACGATACCGCTCACATTATCGACCCTAATTATGACTACTCTTTGTAGCTATCGAGTTCCTGTATTAGACAAGAAGCGTTCATCTTATACAAGAAAATAACATATATAAACAAAACTCTTCCAGAAGAGCATATACAAATTCTTAAGCATTGTCAATATGTATCCCACGCACATTTTTTGCATCTTTTATGGCATTTAGCAGCCAGATAAACTATTCTTACTGATCAAACAATCAAGCTATGTAGCATTTTGATTCTTTTTAATCATAATGTAATATTTACAGCCTGAATTATGAGTACATCGTAATACTTTTTGATTGACTTTTATCCAAGATAACGTCTATACTCGCGAAATAGACTCCGATTTGATAGAAGTAAATAGTAAAGGGCATAGCAATGGATATAGCAAAAAAATTGGATGCCGCATTTCCTGATCTTAATGAGCAGCAAAAAAGTGTTATCATACATAATGAAGGCCCCTTACTAGTAATTGCAGGTCCAGGATCGGGCAAAACTCAATGCTTGCTACTGAGGATCATGAATCTTTTGCTCCTCGGCAAAGCCACACCTGAACAATTGATACTCTGTACCTATACAGAGAAAGCCGCGAAAGAAATGTACCATCGCCTGCTGGCACTGGCTCAACAGATGGCATATCAAGGCGACCTGTCACAATTACACGTTGGCACCATTCATAGCATTTGCAACCAGCTGATCATGGAAAACCGGCACGAGGCGAAGCTCGGCAACGAATACCAGGTCCTTGATCAATTCACACAACGCCTCTTCATCTTCCAGCACCTGAAGCTTATTGTGCCAGGGGAGGCACAACCTTGCTTTCAACAGAAATGGGGTACGCAATGGGAGATGGCGAAACGGCTGCAAGAATATTTTGATAAGCTGATGGAAGAACTCGTTGCCATAAAGCAACTGCTTGCTGACACGACAGCCTTTTCGTGCTATCTGGCCGAAGCATATCAGCGCTACTGTAAGCTCCTAAGAGACAAAAACTGCGTTAGCTTTGCCGCCTTGCTGAAAACGACATACACGCTTCTGCATCGTCCCGCAAGCAAGCAGAAAATCATCGCGCAGTTTCGCTACGTGTTCGTGGACGAGTACCAGGATACCAACTATATTCAAGAACAGATTATTCGGCAGTTGGCCTCCGCGACCACCAACCTGTGCGTGGTTGGCGATGAAGATCAAGCCCTCTACCGCTTTAGGGGCGCAACCGTGCGCAATATTCTGGAGTTTCCGCTGCACACAGCCAATTGTACAACTATCTACCTGACCACAAACTACCGCTCGCATAGAGAGATTGTCGAAAAATATGCTCGCTGGATGGCTTCCGCAGACTGGACCAATGAAGGAAAAGCAGTCTTCCGCTACAACAAAACGATTGTGCCCGATAGCAGGAAACAGCATCCAGATACAGCAGCAGTTTTTGCTATCGAGGGCAAAGATGTGTACGATGAGGCAGAACAATTCGCCGATCTCGTGCTCTTTTTGAAGCAGAAAGAGATTGTCACCGATTACAGTCAAATTGCTTTGCTCTTATATAGCGTCAAACCCGAATATAGCGGCAGCTATAGAGATGCACTGGAAAAGAGAAATATTCCCCTTTTTGTCCGCGCGCACGCTCCTACTTCCGCCAGGCAGAGGTTTGCCTCATGCTAGCCTGCTTCGCAATACTCCTTGATTACGCAGGAGAACCACAGGGGGATCTTCTCACGCATGAAAACTTTGCCAGCTACATACAGAAACAGTGCATTACCGCGCTCTATAGTAACTACAGCAAGGCGCATCCACTGCGCATACTGTTACAATTGCTCAAAGCAGAGATAGCTCATAGCGCTCAGGATCAAGAGGGTCAAATAGGACCTGAACAGCACACACGGCTCACAGACTTTTTTATCGCCTACTGGCAGTCGAGCCCTTTGCAACCTTCTCCGCTGATGAGCAAGCGATGCGTAATCTGGTTATCTTTTCAAATACACTACAGACTTTTCAGAATTTCTATCATCATGGTGCTATTACGCAAAAAACACAGCTTCACATATGTACAGACTTTTTCTACATATTTTTGCGTCTCCTCGAAGACGGCGGGATCAATGAGTATGAAGACGCTGAACAGCCACTGCGCAAGGGGCATGTGCAGATTTTGACCATCCATCAGGCCAAAGGGTTGGAGTTTCCGGTTGTTGTCGTCGGTAGCCTGCATATGGGACACGCTGGCGCTCAGGTGCTGGATAGAGATCTACAAAAGTTTTATCCACGCGGAAAGTTTGAGCCAGAGAAACGTATTCCTGGCTTTGACATGATGCGCCTTTATTATGTTGCCTTCTCGCGCGCAGAAAATCTGCTGGTGCTGACGGGACAACAGCAAAAACCGCCACAAAAGTGTTTTGATAGCCTGCTGCAAGAACTTCCCCACTGGTCTACGATACAACATGCACTCCCTCAAACGCTACGGCAAAAAAATCTTCCCATGATCAAACGAGACTACAGTTTCACCAGCCATATTCAAATGTACGAGACATGTCCACGGCAGTATCAATACTTTCGCGAGTATAACTTTGCTCCCGCACGTCCAAGAGAGGTCTTCCTGGGATTGCTGGTGCACCAGACCATCGAAGAACTCTTGAGAATTGCCCTGGATGGCAACATAGAGACACTCAACGAAACTAGCATACAGGCTATGCTTGAACGCACCTATAGTTGCCTCCTCTGCCACCATGACGAGCCTGCCGATCCCACTGTGAAAACCAGGGCCTTCACGCAGATCTACAACTACTTCAGACAAAATCGACAGGAGATGCTGCATATTGTAGCTATTGAGGTGCCCATCACGGTAGAGAAGGATGGCTATGTGCTCAGCGGTCGAATAGACTTACTGACACAGAGCCAGGATGGACTCGAAATCCTGGACTTCAAGACAGCCCCACGGCCAGCAGCGAACGCAGATAGTCTGATAAATTATGAGCGACAACTGTGTATCTACGCCTACGCCGTGGAGAGACGCTATCATCTACGTCCTCAACGCCTGGTCCTGTACTGGACAGCCGAAGCACGACGGGAAGATGCCAGGATGGTATTTCGCTACCAGCCAGAGATGGTGGAACGGGTCACTGGTTCTATCGATGCAACGGTCACGAAGATTCAAGCGCAAGATTTTCAAGTCACCCGCGCTACCGCCCCAGAACCACAGGTATGTAACAACTGCGACATCCAGCATGTGTGCGTCAAAGACGCTATCATTGGGCCCCAGACTGGGAACGGGCCACCGGCAGCCGAGCTGTCTAATGGCGGAAAGGTCTGAAAAACGCACGCAGAGCCTCGGCAACCAGGAGAGGTTCCTCCAGGAGAATGAAGTGCCCGCCGCGCCCAAAATCGATCCAACTTCGGATATCGGTATAGATCCGTTGCAGATATTCGCGTGGGGCACGTTCAATCTGCTGTACGGTGAATGCTACTCCTGTCGGAACCTGAATGCGATCCTCTGGTCTCCTGAGCCTGGGAGAGTGATCCCGTTCGTAGTAGAGTCGAATTCGCGGAATTGATCGTCTCGGTAATCCAGTAGATCATCACATTCGCCAGAAGCTGGTCTCTCGTGAAATGTCGATGAAGATCTCCATGTGGTGGATCAGTCCACACATACCATTTTTCAATGATCCAGGCAGCCAGTCCTGCCGGAGAATCATTAAGTCCATAGGCCAGGGTTTGTGGTCTCGTACTTTGGATATGGTCATAGCCCCCCTCTTCGCGATCCCATCGCTGCTGGTACTCCACATAGGCACGCTCAACTTCACTTAAAGGAGGCGCGCCTGGGCCAAGATAGGGTGCTGCGTTCGCAGGTTCTGTGGTATGATAGCCGATCAGGTGGTGCGGGAAATCGAGGCACAGGTGTCCCAGAATACTGGCTCCAATATCATAGCCATGAGCTGCAAACCGCTCATATCCCAAACCCTGCATCAACTGAACCAGGAGCGCGCTGATCTGGCGGGAGGTCATTCCTGGATGAGCCGGACGGTCAGAGAAACCGTAGCCAGGCAGCGAGGGTACGATCACATCAAATGCATCGACCGGGTCTCCACCAAAGCTTCCCGGATCGGTTAAAAGCGGAAGGATGTCCAGCACTTCGTAAAACGAGCTAGGCCAACCGTGGGGAATGAGCAGTGGCAGTGGGTGGGGACCCTGCCCGCGCTCATGAATAAAATGGATGTTCAGGCCATCAAGCTGGCTACGATAATTAGCGAAGTGATTGATCTTCTGCTCCTGACTACGCCAGTCGAAATCCGTCTGCCAGTAGGAAACGAGATCCTGCATATAGGCGCGCTTTGCGCCGTACTCCCATTTGGCACCCTGGATTTCGTCGGGCCAACGCGTGTGCTTCAGTCGTTCGCGCAAGTCACGGAGCACTTCATCTGTGACATGAATGGAGTATGGAGCTACTTCCATATACCATGCCTCCTCCTTTGTATTTTGGTCTATCCTATGCTAGCGAGAGGCGGGTTGTCAAACCTGAACACATACCGCGCATGTGCCATTTCACCGGCTAATGGAACTCTACCATGGCGACGAAAACTCTTTTTCTATCACCCAATATATTGTAACTTTGACGTTCATACGTTATACTCATCGAAGAGGCTGCTAGAGAGACGCGCCAGAAGTACGTCGTTTTTTTCATACAGATGTATTTCATCCTGCTGACGAAATTATTGTTTTCATTCATCTGAAAATAGGCATATTAAAAAGCTTTCTGCTTAAAATGCCATTAAAAGCGGATTTTTTCTAGAGGAGAAAGTCATCACATGAGTGATCCAACACCACCCTATAGTGATCCAACACCACCTTATTATCAACCTCCTAATCAACAGAACCAACCGGGATACGGCTATTATCCGCCTAATGAGCAGGCAAATCAGCCTGCGCAACCCGGCGCATACCAGCAACCTGGAGCATATCAACAACCTGGCCAACAACCTGGCGGGTATCCACCCTCTGGCGCCTATAGCAACCAGTATAGTGCCTATCAAGTACCTGGTATGGGCATGAGCCAACCAGAACCAGGCAGTGGATTAGCAATAGCGGGACTCATCGTAGGCGTCGGAAGCCTGGTATTCTGCTGGATACCCTTTCTAGGCTTTCTCGCCGCAATAATTGGTATTATCCTATCAGCGATGGGACGCCGCGCAGTATCACGCCGCACACTGGCCATAGTGGGACTCGTGCTCTCGATTATTGCACTGGTTATCGGCCTGCTTATCAGCGCACTTTTCTTCGCGGGCATTATAGCGGCAATAAACTCAGCTTCCTCTTCTTCTTCTTACTAAGAGAGCGCATGCAACAGAAAAGATCAACGCGGTTTATAGGGAGAAACCACGTTGATCTTTCTTTTTTGCCGAGACTGAGCGGTTCAAATCATCTTCAGCACGGATTGCTATATAGGTATCAATGATCCTCTATTGATCCCCTCATCATTCTTCTCAGAAAAACCTTGCTTTCGCCCATGAAGTTGACAATACCGAACGTATACTTAACCCCTTGACAAGTGCTTATTTAGCATTTATACTTTCGTGTAGTTGAAACGCTTCAAGTTTTTATGTCCTCAACTTACCGCCTGAGATAGTGTAATGAGACTTTCTGAACCCAGTATTGAACTCACAAGCATCGTGAAGCAATTCGGTACGGTCCAGGTATTACGGGGGGTGGACATTGCTCTGTATCCAGGAGAAGTGCACGCTCTCGTTGGCGAAAATGGTGCGGGCAAGAGCACACTTGTGAAGATTCTGGCTGGCATCTACCATCCCGATACAGGGATGATCAAGATTGATGGCAAAGAAATTGCGCTGCACCATCCCACGCAGGCCCACCACTTCGGCATCGCTGTTATCCACCAGGAACCCACCCTTTTCCCTGATTTGAACGTCGCTGAGAACGTTTTTATGGGGCGTCATCCCCGTGATCGCTTTGGACGCGTGGACTGGCAGCGTATGTATCAGGAAGTAGAGCAGTTACTTACTTCACTCGATGTGCATATCAACGTCCATACAGCGGTGCAGAGTCTTTCAGTAGCCGACCGACAACTTGTGGAAATCGCCAGGGCGCTCTCCCTCCAATCACGCATACTCGTCATGGACGAGCCAACTGCCGCGCTTTCCGCACACGAAGTGCAGCAACTCTTTGCGATCACCAAACGCTTGCGTGAGCGTGGTGCCGCGATCCTCTTTGTCAGTCACCGCCTGGAAGAAATTTTTGCCCTGGCCGACCGCGTCTCTATTTTACGTGATGGTACACGCGTGATTACCGCACCGGTAACAGAGCTAACTACCAGCGAGATCATTCGTCACATGGTTGGTCGCGAGTTAGCAACGCTCTACCCGAAAAGCGCCGTCGAACCGGGAGATGTTGCGCTTGACGTCCGTCACCTGACACGGAAAGGCGTATTCACGGATATCAATTTCCAGTTACGGCAGGGCGAGATTCTTGGTTTCGCCGGGCTGATCGGGGCTGGCCGAACCGAGGTCGCCAGGGTAATTTTCGGGATTGATCGTGCCGATGCTGGCGAGATACGTATTGGCAAGCAGTTGGTGCATATTCATGCGCCACGGGCTGCTATGAAATATGGCATTGCCTATGTGCCCGAAGATCGCCATCAGCACGGCCTGGTTATGGAGTTCAGCATTAGTAGAAACATGACGTTGCCCGTTCTGCGCCAGACAAGCTTGCTGGGCATCGTCAAACAGCAGCGCGAACGTGAGATTGCACAGGATTACGCATCACAACTCCAGATACGTTCTGCTGGGATCGACCAATTAGTCCAGGCGCTTTCCGGTGGCAATCAGCAGAAAGTCGTACTGGCCAAATGGCTGATTACCAACCCGAAGGTTTTGATCCTCGATGAGCCAACACGCGGCATCGATGTTGGCTCAAAAGCTGAAGTGCATCGCATTATCTCTGAGCTTGCCAGCAAAGGACTGGCGATTATGCTCATCTCAAGTGATCTACCGGAAGTGCTGGCGATGGCTGATCGCGTATTGGTTATGCATGAAGGACGCATCGCCGCAGAGTTTTCCCACGCAGATGTGGATCAGGAGAAAGTCATGTTTGCAGCAACGGGGCAGGTGATCAATGACCACGACCACTGAACCTGTGCAGGGAAGGCGCTCACCTATACCGAAGAACGGCAACCGTCTCGTTGGATTGGTGAGCCGTGTGCGCGAAGCAGGTTTGCTCGTTGTGCTCCTCCTGCTGATTATCGTTGTCGGAGTGCAGGTACCAGAGTTTTTGACGCTCTCCAATATGGTACAAATTTTGCTCTCCGTCTCTATTCTCGCGATTGTCGCGGTCGGCGAAACGCTGGTTATTTTGACCAGGAATATCGATCTTTCTGTCGGCTCCGTTGTGGGCTTTGCGGCCTTTGTCGCTGCCGATCTGTTCAAACAGCATCCAGGTGCAAATCTCTTACTCGGTATCCTGCTGGGTTGTGCATTAGGATTAGTGCTGGGAGCGCTCAATGGCTTGATTGTTACCTGGGGACGCGTGCCCGCTATTGTGGTGACGCTGGGGACGCTCTATGCATATCGCGGCCTCGATTTCCTGTATGCGCAGGGTAATCAGGTCAGTGCCTCCGACGTACCGAATAGTTTTCTCAGTCTAGCGACAGCTCCACTGCTTGGTATACCCATACTCATCTGGTTCGCTGTGCTCATCGCTCTCATTGCTGGTTATTTCTTACACTCTTCACGCACAGGTCGCCAACTCTATGCCATCGGCAGCAATCCAGAGGCCGCCAGTCTCGTCGGTATTCGTAGTAATCTGCTGGTCTTTGGTGCATTCGCCATCTCAGGGCTGCTGAGTGGTTTTGCAGGTGTGCTGTGGGGAGCGCGCTTCGCGACTGTGGATGCAACAGCCGCGACTGGTCTGGAACTGCAAGTGATTGCAGCCGTAGTCGTTGGTGGCGTGAATACCTTCGGTGGATCGGGCACCATCTTTGGCGCGATGCTCGGCGCAATTGTGCTGGGTACAATTGATAACTCACTCTCTTTCCTGCGCGTATCGCAGTTCTGGTTACAGGCCATCGATGGAGCCGCGATCCTTGTCGCCGTCACGCTTGACGCCTTTATCAAGCGTTGGATGCAGCGTCTGCTCGTCGTGCGGAGGGAAAGATGAAGCCGCTACGCAAACTGTTGAGCGCATGGTCCTGGGAGGTACTGCTTGTGGTGCTCCTCCTGCTGACCGGACTGCTAGGAAACGCGCTCTCGCCGTATTTCTTCACACCGTTCAATTTCTCCTTGATGGTAGAAAGCTTCATGGAGATTGCTATTATGTCGTTGTCCATGACGCTGATTATTATCGCAGGTGAGATTGATCTTTCTGTGGCTTCCGTGCTAGGACTATCCAGCGTCATGATGGGTATTACATGGGCGGCAGGCATCCCATTGTGGCTGGACATCATCATCGCGCTGGCTGTGGGGGCGGTTGCCGGTCTGATCAATGGCTTGTTCGTGACACTGCTGGGGCTACCCTCGCTGGTGGTGACATTAGGCACGTTAGGTCTGTACCGGGGACTGGACTATGTTATCCTGGGTAGCCAGGCCGTGAGCAACTTTCCTGCCGCCTATACCAATTTCGGCACAGGAGATGTCCCAGGTACGCTCATACCCTGGTCCTTTGTCTTGTTTGTCCTCTTAGCGCTACTCTTTCTGGTTATCTTGCACCGCAGTTGGCCAGGCAGACAAATCTATGCGATTGGCCTCAACAAAGATGCCGCGCGTTTCGCCGGTATTCCGGTAGCTCGCCTCAAACTGCTACTTTTTGTCCTTTCTGGTCTCCTTGCGGCGCTGGCCGGTATCCTTTTCACCGCCAGAATTTCGAGCGCGCGTGCTGATAATGCGCTTGGTTTTGAACTGGATGTCGTCACAGCCGTTTTGTTGGGAGGCGTCAATATCTTTGGAGGGAGTGGCACGCTGGTTGGCGTCATTCTCGCGCTGTTCGTCGTAGGTGGGCTACAGAATGCGTTAGGTCTCGCTAGCATTAGTGGAGACGTTCAAAACACCGTCATTGGAGCACTCCTGGTATTTTCAGTATTAGGCCCGAACATTGTTCAGCGTCTGCGAACCGCTCTGGCACGCAGACGACTGGCTGCGGGACGTTCAAATTTATCATAGGATGTGAAGGAGAAGACAGTGAAGAAGCTGCTTCAAACACTCGGCGTCGGTTTCATGGTTCTTACGTTGCTTGTATTGGCCGCATGTGGCAGTACTACAAGTAATGGAGGCAATGCATCCAGCAGTACAAGTAAGCCCAATGTAGCATTCCTTCCAAAAGCTATTAATAATCCGTATTTCGATACTGCTGCCCAGGGTGGTGAGAGCGCAGCCAAAGCGCTGGGCGGCACATTTAAACAAGTGGGACCTTCGACAGCCAGCGCAGCAGATCAAGTTACCTGGATCAATACGCTGACCGAGCAACACGTAAACGCTATCGTTGTCTCAGCGAACGATCCCAATGCGCTCGCACCTGCACTGAAGCAGGCTATGAGCCAGGGGATCAAAGTGGTCAGCTACGACTCCGATGTCGAAGCTGATGCGCGTCAAGTTTTCATCAATCAGGCCAATGCGGAAGATATCGGCAAGATTGAAGTCCAAATGCTGGGGAAAGAGCTGAACTATACAGGACAGATCGCCATCCTTTCGGCAGCCAGTACAGCGACGAACCAGAATGCCTGGATCGGTTATATGAAGAACGAGTTGTCTCAGTCTCAATACAAGAATATGCAACTCGTCAAAATTGTCTATGGGAACGACGATGACCAGACCAGCTTCAACGATACCCTTGGGTTGCTGTCAGCCTATCCCAACCTGAAAGGCATCATTTCGCCCACGACAGTGGGTATCGCGGCGGCGGCACGTGCCATTGAATCGGTCAATAAAGGAGGCAAGATTGCCTTGACCGGCCTGGGCACACCGGATCAGATGCGCAAGTACGTGGAAGATGGCACCGTGCAGCAGTTTGCGCTGTGGAACCCGGAGCAACTGGGCTACCTGGCATACTATGCCGCCGTCGCCTTGATCCAGGGCAAGATAACTGGCAAGCAAGGAGATACTTTCTCAGCCGGCACCCTCGGGACGAGAACCATCGGTGCGAATGGAACGGTCCTGCTGGGGCCTCCCACGGTCTTTAACAAGGCGAACATCAGTCAGTTTAACTTCTAAGCCTGCGATGAATAGGGAGGATTGTACACGTATACCTCCCTATTCACTTACTACTACTGGTAGTAACAGGCTTTTACTACTCCAACAGACGGATCACGAAAGACACTATTGTTACAGGGTGTCCCATTGGTAAAGCTCCCATAGAAATACTGTCCATCAGCACCATAGGCGACTTCCCGCGTGCCAGAGAAGGCACATGTACTGTTTTCAGCGGCACAGGAACTCCATGTCACAGTATCAGGCGGAGCCGCTTCTATATAACAGGCTTTGACGGTTCCATATAGTGGATCACCAAAGACGCCATCCGTGCAACTTGTCCCATCAGTCTCAGTGGCGTAGTTAAACGAGCCGTTCGCGCCAAAGGCCACCGTCATGGTCCCGCTGAAAGCACACGTCGCGTTCTCTGCGGCACATTGAGACCACACGTTTGAGGTCGGCGGGGCCGCTTCTATATAACAGGCTTTGACGGTTTTATATAATGGATCGCCAAAGACGCTATCAGTACAGGATGTCCCGTTACTCTTGGTGGCATAGTTGAACGAGCCATTCGCGCCAAAGGCCACCGTCATGGTTCCGCTGAAAGCACACGTGGCGTTTTCAACGGCGCACTGTGTCCACGTGCCAGGCAAGGATTGCACGGTAGGATTGGTTGCTGGATAACTGAGTGTGTAAGAGCCTGGCTGCACACCACGAAAGTAAATGTAATTGGCATCCTGATCGGCGCTGGCAATGCCGCTGGCTCCCAGGAATGAACTGCCATTCCAGGCAGGCACGCCATTGATGGTCACAACATGGCTCTGCCCGAATGTGGGGACGGCAATCACTCCCGTTGAGCCGCTGTTTGTAGACGAGTCGACCAGCATGCTAAAACTCCCACTCGTGTCGTGGTCATAGCTGACGTGAAGCGCCTTACCGGATGCGACGGTAAGCGTGCCTTCCACATGCGTTAAATTGGCAGCATGTGGAATGACCTGGTACGTCTGGCCTGCTGCGGTGGTGGGCGTAATACCAAGGACATATTGCGTCAAAGCACCTGTTGGTCCCGTAGACCATCCGTGTGCCAGACTGGTAAATGAGCCCTGGTAGGCAAATGCTCCACTAGAGGTGTAGCCCTCCCAGAAGGTGCTTCCAGTGCCAATACTGGCGTTGAGCATATAACCCCACTCCCGTTTGATCAAGGCAATGGCGCTCCCGTCGTCGTCAGCGGCGAAGCGTGCGTACAACTCCATCGAACCGGCGAACGGTGAGATATTGCTATTCCACTCTGGTGTTTCTGCGCCCAGATTATTCCAGTTGCTATGCAGTACATTCATGATGCTCTGGGCCTGCGCAACCGAGGAAACAACATTGTACCAGACGGCCAGAGAATTGCCATCCTGTGGATATAAGCTGCTGGATGGATTATCCCTGTAGGCTCCAACTGAAGCATTCCACAGACGGGCGTTGATCTGCGTCTTCAGGTTTGCGGCCAGGCTGCTATAGCTGCTTGCCAACGTACTATTGCCCTCAACCTGTGCCAGCGTTGCGCCGGTGGTCAATACTTCGTAGAGCAGGGCATTGGCCTCAATATTCTCTCCGCCCTGGTCGTTACGGGCCCAGTCATTTGTTCCGGTGACATTGAGAAGCCCGTTGCTATCGATTTTGCCGCTGCTATAGCTCACCCCTAGCTGATATTGAGACCAGATACTGTCCAGCCAGCTTTTATCTGCTGTGTAGAGATAGTAGTTGTAGGTGCCGATCAGCGTCCACATGTGGTAGGTGTCGGAACCAGTGAGATTGAACTCTGGCCCCGAAAAGGGAAGTTCACCGGTCGTCGTGTTCTGATGCTGATAGATCGTCGTCAATGAGTTTCTGGTCGCTACGAGATCATCAGTACTGACATAGGCAGTGGGCACGGAAATGCCCATATCGCCGGGCCAGACACTGCGATCACGTTTGGCTCCATCGGTCAATACCTCACTGCCTACACCTACCGTCCCATCGTTCTCCCAACCTGACGACGGTGCAGGCCACACACGACCTTGCGTCGGGTCGATGGTGTCCAGTTGTACCGTGTAAGCTCCTGCATACCAGATCTGGTTGAGCAGGTTGTCATTTGAGTAAAAGTAATTGGGGTAGGCTGCGAGATCACTCATAGCAGGCTCGGCGGTGAAGTTGAGGGAAACACCGTTGATATCGACCCAGCCAGAGGAATTGAGGAAGAGCGTCAGGTAGCGAAAACCGCCGCGCAGTTTATCGCTCGGCATAGTATACGAACCTGCACCTGCAACCGCCGCGTAGATTGCTCCATCCGCACCACCGCCACTGGAAGCGTCACTGCTCGTACCAACGTAGAGTGACGCTTCACTAAAAGCTAATCCGACGCTCTGGTTGGCGTCGCTCGACCCCGCGAAGGTGAGCGTCACGATACCTCCAACCTCTTTACCGAAGTCGACTGTCACATATGAGCCGTTTCCACTTAAACGCGTGGACTGACCTGAGAGGAGATTGGTCGCGTTGTCAACAGTACCGGCGGTCGTGTAAATCGCGGTGGGTGTCAGCGTCCGTGTCGTGGGAGCATAATTATAGGCATCTCCAGGATTGGTTGCCGCCGCCGCTGCATGCACGAGCGCAGTATTTTGCGACTGCAGATTGAGCAGGACACTACAGAGACAAAGATGCAAAATAAGCACGAAGAGAAAAGCACGTTTCATTGGACTATCACTCCTTTGCTCGGCTTTGTGCAAAAGGACACGCTAGATGACAGCATTGTGTGGGTTGGTAGTCGAAATGGATATACTCATGTGTTCTTGTCTGGACTACTGCATCGGCACGAACGGAGGGAAATATGCACAGAAAGAACACATGCATGCATACGTGAAAACAAACCTCCTTCTTCCTTGATAGGAAACTTGCTAGTGATGCTGCTCGCTTCCTGCGAGTGCTGAGAGCAGGGCACCGGATAGGAATAAGTCGCTATACTCTCGCGTGTTCTGGGGAATTGAAACGTTTCATTCCCATGAAACAATGATACGCAACAACTTTTTGTTTGTCAAGTGCAAGCAGCTTGTAGAAAGCGCAATTTCAAAAAAGAAGAGAGATTTCGCGCTCTGGCTCAAGTTGGCACGGTGCCCCCTCGTTTGTTTTTATCAGTGTGACCGTCTTGCGCTTTGCGGATAGGCGCTTAAAGCGGTCGACTAATAATAGGTTTGAGCGCCGGGTAGAGCGCCTTGTATGTCTCATATGCTTGAGCATATGCAGGCGCAACCTCGGCACGAGGCTCTGTCCGCTCAAGTACCCGCACGGTTTGCTCACACGCCTCCTGTACCGAAGCATAGACACCACCGGCCACACCGGCTAATAGTGCCGCACCGAAGGCCGGTCCCTCTGTTGCATTCGTCGTCACTAATTCAACCCCCAACACGTCCGCAATGATTTGCCGCCATAACGGGCTTTTAGCCCCACCACCGGTAGCACGCAACTGATCAAGCCGCAAGCCTTGCTCACGGATAATAGCAAAACAATCCTTCAAGCTAAAGGCCACACCTTCCAGGACGGAGCGCACAAGGTGACGCCGGTCATGGCTGGCCGTGAGACCAATCCAACCACCACGCGCATAAGCATCCAGGTGCGGAGTACGTTCGCCCTGCAAGTACGGCAAGAAGATCAAACCATCACAGCCAGGTGGCACGCTCTGCGCCTCTTTTTCCAGCGTCGTATACGCATCAGTACCAGTCCAGCGCTCTAACGCCTGCTCTGGCAGCCCAATATTATCACGCACCCAGCGCAGTGACAGACCAGCCCCCTGCGTTACGCCCATAAGATACCAGGCATTGGGTACAGCATGGTTGAAAGTATGCACGCGCGGTACAGGGCCTGATGTATCGACCTGCGGCGTATTTGCATAGGCCAGCACGATACCACTCGTCCCAACAGAAACCAGGGCCAGACCAGGTACAACCACACCATTGCCAACAGCGCCACACGCGTTGTCAGCTCCACCACCAGCAACTGGCGTGCCAACTGGTAAACCCGTTAGCGCAGCTACCTCTGCGGTAATCGTGCCACTGGCCGCGTCCGCTGGTACCACTGGCGGCAATAACGCCGGATCAAGTTCCAGCGCCTTCAGCACCTCTTGCGACCATACCCCATGCTTCACATCAAGCAAGCAAGTACCAGCCGCGTCAGAAATCTCCATCGCCTGCACGCCGGTAAGCAAATAACGGATGTAGTCCTTGGGCAACAACAGCTTACGCGCCCTGGCGAACAGCTCTGGCTCGTTATCACGTACCCACAGGAGCTTGGGAGCCGTGAAGCCCGTCAGCGCGGGATTACTGACATAGTCAATGAGCTTGCTTGCGCCCACACGCTCGGTTATCCAGCGGCACTGCGCGTCACTGCGCTGATCCGCCCAGATAATACAAGGACGCAATACCTGCTGCTGCTCATCCAGCAACACAACGCCGTGCATTTGACCAGATAGCCCTACCCCACGCACATCAGCAGCCTGAGCACCGCGCGTAGCACCAACAGCAAGACAGGCTCGAATCGCCGCAATAGTAGCCTGCCACCATTCAGCGGGATTTTGCTCTGCCCAACCTGGATGGGGATGATAGAGCGGATAATCAAAAAAAGCATCGGCAATAACACGCCCATCATCCGTGGCAAAAAGGGCCGCTTTGACGCCAGTCGTACCGAGATCAAGCCCGAGAAGTGTTTGCATACAGTGTGCTCCTTTACACCATAGAAATATTTCATGTTTTCAGGCTCCCCGTCCATGAGCAGGAAACAGCATAGCCGATGCACGCCAGGTAACACCCCCTATCCGATTTCCCAACATTTCCCCACAAGGATAGAGATCCCAACACCCATGCCCATTGCAGGCAGAGAGCTACACGCTTGATTGTACGCCAAATTGCTACATGTTGCACAGTCCAGGCAGGAAAATAGTGCGAGAGAGGTTTGCTCTCCCCAACTTTGTGACCCATGTCACTTTTTCGTCAGAGTAGGGCAGTTCATTGGCAGTGATATGGCTGTATGCTTAGTCTATCAGGAACAGAGGGAGGCTACGATGAGCAGGTCCTCATCCCCTGGTAGAGAGGTAGCATATCCATGCTGGCAACATTCTTTGTTTTCATAGCGATAGTGATCGCGATAGGAGCCTGCGGGCTCATGTTCATAGTAAATATGTATCTGTATCGGCACAGCGCGATGAGTAGAGCCGCTCGCAGGCGGCAGCGTTCCCGTTCAGAGTATCACCGGCTGCATGAAGTGATCTTCCAGTCGTAGTTACATTGCCTCCACTGAGCGTGACTTGACCTGGTCACTGCATACAATAAAACGTCGGCATTGCTTCACAACATGATGATGGAGCAGTGTCGCTGTTTTTATGCTGCGAGATTGTTACATGGACATTTCTGTCACCTGCCACATTGGTTTGTCACAGTTATGCTTTTTTGCTCAAAAATTTCTAGCATCTTGAGCTATCTTTCACGCCTCCTGCTCTCGGGAGGATATCTCCAGAAGAGGTGATAGAGCGTCGCAATCCATAGCTCGTAGTAAAATGGTGAGATGTTCCTGTGTTTCTTGCGTCTTTGGGTGAGCCGGACCAAAGGCGCGCTCACGAATTGCCAGAGCACGTCGATAGAGGGATAGTGCTTCCTGTTGGCGATGCTGAGTTTCATAAAAGATCGCCAGATCATGGATAACTGCCGCCATCTCCGGGTGCTGGGTCTCTTGCAGTTCCCAAATCTGCAAGGCGCGTAGATAGAGCGGCTCCGCCTGGGCACACTTTCCCTGCTCAAAGTAGAGATTGGCCAGACCGTTGAGTGAATAGGCAGCTAGAGGATGCTCTGATCCCGACTGCTGTCCCCAGATATCCAGAGTGCGCTGATAGAGTTGCCCGGCCTCACTATATTTTCCCTGCTTACGGTAGGTTTCACCCAGGTTATTGAGCGAATAGGCCACCAGGGGATGTTCTGGTTCCAGGTGCCGCTCCCAAATCTGCAAGGCGCGTTGGAAGAGCTGACCAGCTTCGCCATACTTCCCCTGCTCGAAGTAGAGGATCGCCAGATTGTTAAGCGGATACGCGATCAGCGGGTGATCCGGTTCTAATTGTTGCTCTCGCAGGCGCACGGCACGCTGGAAGAGCGGCTCCGCTTCCGCATATTTCCCTTGCTCACGATAGAGATTGCCCAGACCATTAAGCGAAGTGGCAACTTCGGGATGCTCTGGCCCCGATTGTTGGCCCCAGATGTGCAGAGCACGCTGATAGAGCGGCTCCGCTTCTGCATATTTCCCTTGTCTCTGGTAGAGATTACCCAGACCGTTGAGCGAAGTCGCCACATCGGGATGCTCTGGTCCTAATTGCTGCTCACGGATGTGCAGAGCCTGCTGATAGAGCGGCCCTGCCTCCTGATAGCGTGCACGATCCTGGAGATAGGTAGCTGTCTCGTGAAGCAAATGCCCTGCCTCCTCGCTGATGATGTGCTGCCGCTCGATCTCTTGAGCAGCGAGCAAGGCATGAGGGAGTAGCTGCTCACACAGCGGCCAGGTACTATGCTCCGGGTGGGGAAACGCCGCGTTGACGGTCAGTATTGAGCGCGCGCGCCAAGTGCGCATTTCCGTCTCCTCTAACTCGTCCAGGAGCACGGCCTGCACCAGCCGATGCATAGAAAGCATCAGCGTGGTTGGATCACGTTGCACTAATGAGTAAGTGCGCAGCGTACTGATTGCGTCATTCAGCAACAAGGCTGAAGGAGTCTGGGACTGGAGAGAAGTCGTGAAATAAGTCGATCCTATGGTGATAAGTTCTTTAGGAATGGCATCAGGGGAGAAGAAGGCACAGAGTCGCAGCAACTCAGCGGCAACTGGATTCTTCTGCTCCACGCGCTGAAACGAGAGAGACAAGGTGTTTGCCACTGCATCGGGATGCTCTGGGACTGGCTCCCCACGTTCTCGCAACAGGACATTGCGGTGATTGCGATAGAGGTCCACATAATCGCTGAGGCTGCACTGTCTTGCCTCGGTATACGCACGTGCCTGGTCCAACGCCAGCGGCAACCCATCCATCACTTCCCAAAGCTTTTGCGCTGCACACCACTCCCTATCAGACACACTCCTGGCAGGAATTTCTGCTCCATCCTTATCTCCGCTAGAAGTGTCGCGTTGTAATAGAAAAGCGACGGCTTCCTCCTGACTCATCTTTTCCATACTTATCTTCTTGATATGTAGACCCGTGATCTGGGAGCGGGTAGTCAACACTACAGCTCCGCCAGCCCGTCGAGGCAGAAAGTCTGAAACCATCGCCAGTTCATCAGCGTTATCAAAGATCAAAAGCCAGGGACCATGCTCTTGCAGCCAGCGTTTAACCGCCGTTCCTACGAGGAATTGATCAACCTCCTCTTTTTCCGGCAAAGCGAGCGTCATAGCGAGCGAAGCAAAATCGGAGATCAATGCTTCACGAGAGTCGGCGCGCACCCATAACACGGCTTCATATTCGTTGGCATAACGATAGGCATACTCGATGGCGGTTTGCGTCTTGCCAATACCGCCTAGCCCACTGAGCACGCGGATCTGACTCGCAGCAATGACTTTATCAGCGCTAAGGGCTTGATGCAGACGCAGCAGTGTCTGATCGCGGCCAGTAAAGTACGGATTGCGTAAGAACGGCACGTTCCAAAGAAGCGATCTCTCAGTTCCCCAACGTTCAGGTGGTCTACCAAACACTTCAGTGAGCAGATTAAGCATATCTTGTCGGGGCCTGACTCGATCATGTTCCCAGCGATTGATGCTGGGAACCGAGCCGCCGGTTTTCGCTGCCAACTGCGCTTGCGTCCAATAATGACTTTCTCGTTCCCGCTTTAAGCGCCATCCCAGGCTCATCTGTTGCGCATCTCCCATAGTATCCTCCCCCTCTAGTAGCGTGTTTCGACAATGGCATGATCATCAAAGTGATGGCCAATTGATTGGTTCTACTATCGTATTTTATCACACCTCAAGACATAATTAATGCAAGAAATAGTCGAGAAAGATTGTGCAGAACCAGTGATTTTCTCATCATGAATCAGCATTTACACAAGTAGGATACTTTTTCGAGAGTTGAGAAACGTTAACATGCGGGAGAAAATATGCGAGGGACTTCCCGAGCTTACCTGGAAAGGAAACAATATGCAACCCATCCAGCATTGGAGACAAAAAACAGGGGCGATCCTGGTACTTTGCTTCCTTATCATCATAGGGATTTCTGCATGTACCACCAACAGTACCGACCAACAGTGCGAAGGCGTCGTGAATGTTAACAGTTGCGCCAGTAACGACACAACGAACAATATTCAGGCTACCGCTCAAGCACAAAATAGCGCTCAAGCCAATCTCGACGCTACTGCCACAGTGCAGGCTGGCACCCAGGCCAATCTCGACGCCACAGCTACAGCGGTAACAACGAAGCAAAGTAAAGATGCGAACATCATTTCAGTTGGTCATATTATCATTCCTGGCGCTCTTTTGATGAGCATCTTCGCGCTGATCATGGGCATCTTTGCATGGACATTCTCAGCCCGTGGAGCAGATGACAAGGCAAGTGCATCAACAGCTATAACGGTTATCGCAGTAACAATTAGCATAGTCTTATTGATCATCATGATAATCATCGCCCTCAGATACTAATGAATACAAACTAAAGGAGGCTTTTCATGTCTTCAAATTCGGCCATCGTAGGCTATTATGTCTATTCACTAGTCATGATTGGCATTTTTCTCTATAACTGTCGTAGTTGGGCATTCATCCGAGTGACTCTTCTCTACTTTATCTTCATCACATTCTTTGCCTGCCTCTTGATCTATGGGAGCGCCTACTCTCTGGAGTCAAACTTAGCCCAATGGCACAAGGAGGGATGGTTTGCAACGTTCCCTTTGACCATCACTGGTGGTGCACCGGATGCCCATACAATCCCCAAAAATAGTTCTACCTACTGGCATTATCTCATCCCACTGGTAGCCTTTTTTGTGACATTTCCACAAGCAGTGGCAAGAGGTGCAAGCTTACATCTGAGTAAAGAAAGGTCGCCCGATGCAGTTATGGAAGGCACAATTAAAGCTTACAACTTTCTCCAACAGGTGCTTGCATTTTTCAAAAAAAGCGTGCCATACGTCTCAGGGACTCTCAGCGATGCGTATGACATTGGCGAGTGGGTGTTCGTACTACTCACGCTTTCATCGCTGGTCTCTCCATACTCCAGGCAAAATTGGGTTCTGATGCTGCTTGGCTGCTTCTTTATCGTGTTGCTAGCAGGTAGCGACATAGTCGGTGGCAAGGGTCTGGTCTCGATCATTTTGAAGCTGCTGATCCCCGGCGTGATCAGTGCGATGCAGCGCCTCCTGGTTTTTTTGCTACATCTGATCGTCTATGCCTTCGGTCTTTTCCTTGCCGTGATTACAGGATTTAACCTGTACATTCTTGCTGAACATATCTTTCATACCCAGAGCCTCAATGGTTTTGTCATCGTAATCATCCTTCTTTTAGCGCTTGGCGTGTTAATGCTAAGCTTCGCTTTCCTCTGGAAGGTGATCACATTCCCAGCTAAGAAGTTGATTGAATGGATGGAAATTGAGGTGATTGACGCAATCTGATACGACACCTTTCCAGTTGGATACCTCTTGACCATTGCCCCATACATCCCGCTCATTACGTTGATTGAGCGGTGTAATATCTCTACTGGCAGTAGAGAGAGTTGCCATCGATAGCATTTCATGGTACTGTGAAGAGAGCAAACAAGACACAGAGTAAAGAAGAGAGGTATATGATGGCTCAGTATGATACTGCCACTCTGGCTGGAGGCTGCTTCTGGTGTACAGAGGCAATTTTTAAGAGGCTCAAGGGCGTGATATCCGTGACTTCGGGATATGCAGCTTCCAAGGTGGCAAACCCTTCCTATCAAGAAGTATGTACGGGCAGAACGGGTGCGGCAGAGGGAACACAGATCGAGTACGATCCCTCTGTCATCTCCTATGAGACGTTGCTGGAGATCTTCTGGCATATGCATGATCCGACAACGCTAAATCGTCAGGGCAATGATATCGGGACGCAATACCGCTCAGCAATTTTCTACCACAATGACGCACAAAAAGAGACTGCGCTGGCTTCAAAAGCTGCGTTAGAAAAATCGGGAAGTTATAAAAATCCTGTCGTCACTGAGATCGTGCCTTTCAGCAATTTCTACCCAGCCGAGGACTACCATAAAGATTATTATGATAGAAATCCCAATCAAGGCTATTGCCAGGTTATTATAGATCCAAAGGTGCAGAAGCTCTTGCGGGAATACAAGCGCGTCTTAAAAGAAGCCTGATTGCGCCAGTTATGCCCCTCACGATCATCTACCGATGCCAATACGACACCATTTTAGGAAGAGGCTGGCAACAATTCCTCGTCAAGGAAGAGTCGGACAGGGATATTGCCGCGCGTGGCATTAGAGTAAGGGCAAACCTTGTGAGCAAGCTCGATGAGTTGCGCGCCTGTGGCTTTCTCCACGCCCGGCAACTGAATATGTAACTCAACTTCGAGTCCAAATGCGCCATCTCCAGTCGGTCCAATACCCACTTTCGAGGTGATAACCGACTGGCTAGCATCCTGGTGTTGGCGACGAGCTACCGTCATGAGCGCCGACTGGAAACAGGCCGCATAACCAGCAGCAAAGAGCTGCTCCGGGTTAGTGCCCTGGTCGCCTGATCCACCCATATCCTTAGGGGTACGCAGGTTCACAACGAGATTACCGTCTGAGGACCGCGCCTGTCCCTCACGTCCTCCGCTTACCGTCACTTCAGCCGTATAAAGAATCTTCATGTGCTTTTTCTTCACTCCTTCCAAGAGTTACATATGAGTATTACCTCTCAATTATAGGCTAAAAATAGATAAACTCGCCAGGAGTGAAAACGCTAAAATGCATAAAAGCTCAACAAAACGAGATTATTTAACCAGAGTCTGTCAGGTAGAAAAAACAAGCGCAGCTCCATTTATGGACTATTTACAGCATTTATGTTAAACTTGCCAGCAGAAGCTTATACGCATTGTAGCGTGTACCTGTTACTGAACGCGTGTTTTCCATATCAGGAGGAATACAAAACTATGGCAGTTACCTCATCCGAAAACGTCGCGGGACCGCGAAAAATGCTTCCGGTTCTCTTTGCCAGTACTGTTGGAACATCTATTGAGTGGTATGATTTCTTTTTATTCAACCTGCTAGCCGCATCAGTATTTGGCAAAATCTTTTTCCCAACCTTTAGCCCTGTCGCAGGCACCATCCTTGCGTTCACCACGAACTTTGTTGGCTTCGCCGCGCGACCCATCGGCGGTGCTTTTTTTGGCTGGTTCGGTGATCGCGTCGGTCGCAAGTCAACACTGATTACCACCCTGTTACTGATGGGTATTGCCACGTTTCTGATGGGTTGTGTGCCTGGCTATACGCAAATCGGCGTTGCAGCGCCGATCATTGTTTCCGTCTTGCGCTTCTTGCAGGGCGCTGGTGTGGGTGGAGAATGGGGCGGCTCAGTACTGCTATCCATGGAATATGGCAATTCACGACGTCGCGGCTACTGGTCCAGTTGGCCCCAGACCGGCGTCCCGGTTGGCCTGGCCCTCGCGGCTATCGCCATCATTATCTGCCAGGCCATCTTCCCGGCAAGCCAGTTCCTGAGCATCGGCTGGCGCATCCCCTTCTTCTTCAGCGCGATCCTCATTCTGATTGGCCTGTATATCCGCCTGCGCATTATGGAGACACCAAGCTTCGAGAAAATCAAAACAGAGAACCGCATCTCAAAGGCTCCGTTGATCGAGGTCATCCAACACAATTGGCGGGAGATTATCCTTACCGCCCTGCTGCGCTCCGGGGAACAGGCACCATTTTACCTCTTTTCGGCGTATATTCTGACGTACGGTAAGGGCTTACAAATCGCATCCTCTACACTTTACACCGGTATTATTATCGGTGCCGTACTCGCCTTCATCGCGATGCCAACATTTGGAGCGCTCTCGGATCGCATTGGACGCAAGCGACTCTTCATGATCGGCGTCATCGTGATGGCGCTCTTCGCGTTTCCGTATTTCCTACTGCTGGATACCAAGAATGCGTTGCTTGTGATCCTGTGTATCGTGGTATCGCTCGGCATCTGCCACGCCTGGCTCTATGGCATTGAAGCATCGCTGATCACAGAGCATTTTGGAACGAGGTTGCGCTATACAGGTGCATCGCTCGGCTATCAATTCGCCTCCATTACGGCTGGCGGTCCCGCGCCGTTGATTGCGGTCGCGCTCTTCGCTGCCTATAAATCATTCGTCCCGATAGCGCTGTATATTGTGATTATGTGTGCAATTTCCTTCTGTGCGCTGCTGGGACTGCGCGAGTACGCCAGAAAGGAAGCGGCAGCAGATAGAGGAGTTCCACTGGAGCCTGCCGTGGCTTTAAACGACTGAAAAGTCTGACCGAACGATGAGGAGCTACCACGCGTTGACATGCATGGTAGCTCCTGTGTTGTGGTTACGACGCTAGCGTCAGTGGAGCTGCGCGGTACACTTGTTATTGCTAAACAGTGGCGTTGTATCGACTGTCAAGGTGTGGGACGGTTAAACCTGTTGAGCAAAGACAAGCATGCTCAGAGCAGTATAATCATCAGCCGGTTCAACGCTCGGCCAGGCAACAACGTTATCGTAGTAGCGTGCTCCCTGGCCCGAAAACGCCTTAAATGCGTCACCTCCACTCGCTGGACACGCTCTCATGCCATCTTGTAGACCTAACCCATCAAAGTTCGCCGTGGCACTTGGGCCATCGACCGTCGCCCCAAGCACAATTGGCGCCGTTCCATTCAATGAACCGGCCAGATTTGCCACCTGGTGTTGCATACAATGCGGGAACGTGCTGCCCGCTCCAACAATAAAGGATGAACCCCACGCATTTGCGCCCAATACCCAGTTACGCTGCGTCAGGCCAAAGTTTTTGTACGTACCTGTACCGGTCAGTTGATCGTAGAAACTGGCTTCAAGCGCATAGCCCAGCGCGTGTGGCGTGGCGTCTCCGCCGCCATAGGCAATACCGAACCCAAAGGGGTCACTTTTCGCCTGACTGGTGCCAGCGGCGAGTTGCTTCCCTAGATCAGTGAGCAGCGCTGACTGTGAAACAGCCAGGCCACTGGGCTTCCCGGCCTGTGCGATGGCGCGGTACAGCTCATAGTGTGCCAATCCGCTGACATCGTACAGGTTAAGCGAATCGCTACCATCGTTCGGACCGGTGATGTAAGCATGCGCCCACTTGGCTGCGGCTGCTAAGTAATAGCTGGAAGCAGTGTGCTTGAGGCCCGATGGCAGGCTGCCGGACGCGGTTGCGAAGTAGAGTTCTGTGGCACCCAGTTCCATATCATCACGCCATTCGGTCTCGGGATAGTAATCATATGGCGCGGTCGTGAGGAGTTGACCAACGTTACTGGTTTTTGCCAGGTCGAAAATAGTTTCCCCACTGATCAAACACTGCCTGGCATAACTAGGATCGCTGCTATGGTACAGTTGATAGCAGAGACCGAAATCGGCAGCCAGACGCCCCGCCAGATTAGGACTGATCTCTGAACCGGCTGCACCCGCACGGAATACCGGGCGGTATTCCACATAATAATCGCTATCACCGGGCTTCGCGCCTAGCTGGTCGTCGGCCTGGGGCAAGCGCCAGAGGTCGTGATCACCCAGAATACTATCCCCATTGCCATCGCCAATGCCAACCTGATAATACAAGGTTTCGGTTGAGTTATTCCACATCTTTTGTAGCCAGTCCAGGCCGTATTTGCCTTCGCTACTGAAATTAGCTGCACCACTTGTCAAGAGGCCGGGATTTTGGCGAGCGGCAAAGAGCATGATGGCATCGGTATAGCTCGCCGTTTCCACGAACTTCACGTAGTCTCCGGCGTCAAACCATCCACCCGACACATCAATCGGTCCACCGACTTTGTTCAGCGATCCTTGTAGCGTGTCATCGCTGTAACTGGGCGTACTGTAGATAGAGGCGCTCTCATCCTTCAAGTGCGAAGGCTGGCGATCCATCACGCTGGAATTGACATCGGGACCATCCTGCTGCGCCTGGTAAAAGAACAATGCGTTAGAGAGCAATCCCTGATACAGGCTCGCGCCACTGGCGATTTTGAAGGTCGGAGAGCTGGCGGCGATGGCACCACTTACATGAATGCTGTAACTGCCGGCGGTTTTTACGGACGAGAAATCCAGCAGATAGGTATCAGGGTATGTACTGCTCCAACTACTCAGCTTGCCGCCAGGAGATGCGGTATAGACAGCTTGTCCTGTCGACGTGTTAACGACGGTAAATGAGGCACCACTTTCTGAACCGGATGCCATCAAGATGGCCTGTTTTGTCTCTCCTGTGATGTAACCAACCTGGTTTACACGCACATATGCACTACTGGCGGCATAGATTTTGCCACTTTGCATGAGAAATGTAGACAATACGAGCAGCAAGCTGAAAGACATAACAAGCACAGAAATAAAGGGGAAGCGTAAGGTTCGGTTTGGCACATTTTTCGCCATAAAGAATCCTTCCTTTTTAGCTAACGACACGCGTCACTCTTCAGGTAGAGGTCCTGGCGGCTACCCACACTGGACAACCGCAAGGGATTGTCCCTACGCGATCCCGATAGGCAACCAGGGCGCACAGGAGCTGAGCCTACCCCTGACAACCGCAAGGGTTGTCCCTACGCGATCTCCTCTTCCAGCAGACCGTAGACCTATCACGTAAGATGGGGTGGGGCTACGGACTCTCGCTTCACGAGTTTAGCTCCAATCAAGGTGGTCACGTAAGGTGCAGATGGAGCATTCGCACGCTCCATCAAAGTTTTAAGCGCTATGGCTCCCAGAGCGGTGGTATCAATGTGAATAGTAGAGAGCGCTGGCGTCACGTGCTGACCCAGATCAATACCATCAAAGCCAATCAGCGAGACGTCCGCTGGCACACGCCGTCCCGCCTCCCTCAGGGCCTTCATTGCGCCAATGGCGGTGATATCATCGGCACAAAAAATAGCGCTGAAAGCAACTTTCCGCTCAAGGAGACGCTTACAGGCCGCGTATCCTCCATCCAGAGTGAGATTTCCAGACTCAACGAGATCATATTCAACGGATAAGCCTCTATCCAGGAACGCCATGCAATAGACCATCCAGCGCTGTTGGATCGAATATATTTTGTTGACGGGACGGGGTCCCGGGAAGATCGGACCACCAATAAAGGCGATACGCGTATGCCCTACGCTAAAGAGATAGTCCATGGCTAACTGCGCTCCCTGACAATTGTCAGGGAGGATGGTGTCAACAGGTTGCGGCAAATCTGAGACATAGTTATCGACCTGGACAACCGGCGTTTTCGTCGCTTGAATGGTCCCAATTATAGCGGCATCCGCCTGCCCAACCACTAATACACCACCCAGGCGCATCTCATACAGGATCGTCGTCAATAAATGAGGGTTCCAGGTGATATCGGTAATCGTACGATAGGTTATCTTTATATTGGCCTGACGCGAAGCACTCTCCACACCATGAAAGATAGGTGCCCAATACGGGTCCAAGGTCGCAGGCGTCTCCTCAACGGATGAACAATACAAAAAACCTACTTCTTTTAAGACACGATTGGTGGGATGCGTGGCGGAAGCCTGTCCATTAGCACGAAAATAACCGAGATCTGCCGCGACCTTCAGGACACGCTGCCGTATCTCTTCACTGACATTACTATGATTGTTAAAGACACGCGATACAGTGCCAACGGACACCTCGGCACATTGAGCAACGTCTCTGGCGGTTACTGAGTCTGCCACGTTCTCTCGTTCTCCTTGTTTCCAGATAACAGAGTTGTTCATGAAATATTGCGTTTCTATTGGCGCATATATCTTACAGCACAATCATAACCAAGTTTTATGAGAAAGTCAATCGGCGCGCGAAGGCCGCCAGATCCCTCCGCCCATGGCGACAAAGGCGCTGCAATAGCCCAAAAAGTATGTTCACATGGATAAACATGCTATACTTTCAGAACTTTATGAGGAGCATATTGACATTGTCGTGTGAATTGTCTTACTATTGTTTCATGATTATATAACATCATTATTTCACCACACCTGTACGACAACAAAGGGACAGCGCTTAAAGCACTGGCCGCGAAACACGAAAAGAGGCAGCATGGTTCAGTTTCCTGAGCATTTCCGCTGGGGAGTGGGGACGTACGCTTATCAGGTTGAGGGGGCAGCAAACGAAGATGGTCGAGGAGAGTCTATCTGGGATCGCTTTTGCGCCACGCCCGGCACTATTTTGAACAATGATAGTGGTCTGGTTGCCTGCGACCACTATCATCGCTATCCGACCGACATTCGCTTGATGCAAGAGCTAGGCGTCCATATGTATCATTTCTCCATAGCCTGGCCGCGTATTCTCCCACTGGGTCGCGGGCAGATTAACACACGTGGACTGGATTTCTACGACCGCCTGGTGGACACGCTTTTAGCAGCCGGTATTGAGCCATATGCCACACTCTACCATTGGGATTTGCCACAGGCGTTGCAAGATCAATTTGGCGGATGGGCCAATCGGGGGACGGCCTATGCCTTTGCCGATTATGTGGATGTCGTTACCCGTCACCTTGGAGACCGTGTACACAACTGGCTCACGCTAAATGAACCCGCCGTCACAGCCTTTGAGGGCTACGAGCAAGGTATCCATGCTCCCGGTATCAAGGATGCGCGCATAGCCTGGCAAACCTCGCATCACTTTCTACTGGCCCACGGACTGGCTGTGCCGATCATACGGGCCAACGGAGATGCCAAGACTCGGGTAGGCATTACGCTTAATTTTACGCAACTTGATCCAGCTACGTCAGCAGAAGCAGATGTAGCGGCTACACGCTTTATGGACGGCAAGTTGCATCGCTGGTTCCTCGATGCGATCTTTCGGGAGAGCTATCCCGCTGATGTGCTCGCACATTTAGGGGATCTGGCACCACAGGTTGAAGCAGGTGACGCTGAGATTATTGCGCGTCCCCTCGATTTTCTGGGCGCAAACTACTATACGCGCAGTGTGCTCAAATACGATCCAGACACAGTGGATGAGTATCCCTCAGTACCGATAGAGGACGCAGAGTATACGGCGATGGATTGGGAGATCTATCCACAAGGCATCTATAACATGTTGACACGTCTGCATCGTGAGTATGCTATCCCATGCATCTATCTGGTCGAAAATGGCTCGGCTTTTGTAGATACGGTCACAGCAGATGGTCAGGTCAATGATCCACAACGTATTCACTATCTGCGCGAACATCTTCTCCAGGTGCACGCAGCACTTGAGGCGGGTGTGCCGCTGGCTGGCTATTCTGTCTGGTCACTGCTCGACAACTTCGAGTGGTCACTGGGCTATAGCATGCGCTTCGGCATTATTTATGTTGATTACGAGACGCAACAACGCATTATGAAGGCCAGCGGCCATTGGTATCATGATGTGATTGCGACAAATGAGGTTCCATCTTAGACAGTCAGAACCTCTTAGACCGACACAAACGAAGCTAGCGCTTCTAGCCTTCGGCTCATGTGTCGGATCGGAGGAAACGAAGCTAGCGCTTCTAGCCTTCGGCTCATCTGGCTGAGAGGAGTACAGTGAGTGATCCAGCAAAAATCGTAGCGCGATTTCACTACCGTTGAATATCCGTGTATTTCCGTGTATTCGCTTCGTGCGAAGTCAGGAGGTTATCAGTGACCTATACAACTCCCTTTGCCAGGAAGGCAAGGATCTGCCTGGTGGTCCTACCCTGTCTGATGATCCTCTCCACGCTACTGGCTAGCTGCAGTGGCACTGGCACCAATTCCAGTAATAACAGTTCCCTGACGTTACTGGCAAACACTAGCGGCGACTATCCACGCAATTTTAATCCCTACGCGGCCAGTGTCATCAGTGGCACACAGGGGATGATCTACGAGACCTTGCTGGCATACAACCGCCTTGATGGTACCATCAAGCCCTGGTTGGCAACAAGCTATAGTCTCAACAGTAATGCGACGAGTATCACCTTTCACTTGCGCCAGGGCGTGAAATGGTCAGATGGCAGTCCGCTTACGAGTGCTGATGTTGTCTTCACACTGAACCTGATCAAAAAATATCCCGGACTGGATGTGAACGGTATCGATCCTTCTATTAAGGATGTGGTTGCTCCTGATACGAGCACGGTCACCGTGACGTTGGTCAAGCCATTTAATCCCATCTTATGGTTCCTGGGCGGCCAAACCTATATCCTGGCACAACATACCTGGTCCAAGGTGAAAGGCGATCCCTCACAGTATGCCGATCCCAATCCCGTCGGTACCGGCCCTTATGTGCTCAAATCATTCACGCCACAACTGGTCGTTTTGAGTAAGAACTCCAATTACTGGCAACCTGGACTCCCCAAAGTAGCCACCTTGAAGATCCCTGCCTACAATTCAAATACGAGCGCGGAACTGGCTCTCGAAAGTGGGCAGATTGATTGGACGAACCTGTATATAGAGGATATCCAGCAGTCCTACGTTGACCGCAACAAGCAGGATAACCACTACTGGTTCCCAACCAGCGACATTGTGTATCTCTACCTGAACCTGACCAAATTCCCGTTCAATATGCTGCCAGTGCGCGAGGCAATCAGTGACGCAATTAACCGCCAGCAGCTCTATGAGGTCGGAGAAAGCGGCTACGAGCCGCCCGCAACCCCCACTGGTCTGCTCCCCGGCAACAAATCCTTCTTAGATCCTGCCTACGCCAACCTTCAATTTACCTTCGATCCCGCTAAAGCCATCAGCATATTGGAAAGTGCTGGCTTCAAGAGAGGCTCTGATGGCATCTTTGCCTACAAAAATGGCAAGAAATTAGCATTCAACCTCAATGTGGTGAGTGGCTATACCGACTGGATCAACGATTCTCAGTTGATGGCTAAAGATTTACAGAATATTGGCATCAAAGCCACGGTCAATACCATTGAGTTTGATGCCTACTTTAATGCCCTGCAGAATGGGGATTATGACACGGCAATGCTGTGGACGAATCCCGGCCCAACACCATACTATCTGTACGACTCCCTGCTGGATAGTGTCAATAGCGCTCCGATTGGACAGGCCGCCGCCACAAACTATGAACGCTGGCAAGACCCTACGACGGACAGACTGTTGCAGGAGTTTGCCGCGACGACGAACGTTGCTATCCAGAAGCAGGCGATGATGGGCATAGAAAAGATTATGGTCCAGCAGTTGCCGAGCATTGCCCTGACCTATGAGCCCTATTGGTACCAGTACAGCACAGCGAAGTTTGTCGGTTGGCCCGATGCACAGAATCCCTATGCGGCACCAGGCACCGCCGAGTATCCAGATATTGAGTACGTCGTGCTGAATCTCCGCCCGGTTTCCTGACTCATCTGCTAGCCATCGTGCAGTAGGGGCGTCACCTTGCGCTGTCTTTTACCCACATCTTTAGTAGATAGGTCTGCGGGTGCTTCTTAGCAGCACCTGCAAGGATGAGTTCGAGGCCATCCATTAGAACCGTGTAAAAGTTCGTTCGGCCTGTCATCTGGCTTGCCGTTGATGACCTGAAAAGATGTGGGTAAAAGACAGACCTTGCGTGCGCCCCGGGGGCGGAGGCGAGCGCCGCCCCTACCCGGTTGTCGACGAAACTCAGGAGAGCGGGGCGCACGCTAGCCGTTCGCCCCCATGCATTTGTTGGAGTTGGTGGACAAATCGCGTTTGCCTGATCAATCGGGCAATGTTACGCACAAAACATGCCACCTTAATCAGGCAGCAATCATTATCGCGCCTGTTGTGCCCATTTTCAAGCCTCATAACATTAATAGCATACATGCAGTTCTGGTTGAATAGCGTGTTAAGAAGGGGAAGCGTATGCGCCACCTACTTCGTCGGATACTTTTTTACCTTGTGGCCCTCTGGGCCTCAGTCACCCTGAACTTTCTGATCCCACATCTCTCTCCAGGGAATCCTGCCGAGGCGCTGATGGCACGCATGAGAGGCAAAATTTCGCCCCAGACTATGCAGGCGCTGGAGATTTCATTAGGGGTCAATCACGCTCCATTGTGGTCTCAGTATGTGCAGTATCTCAACAATCTGCTGCACGGCAACCTGGGCGTCTCCATTACCTATCTCCCCATGACCGTGACGCAGGTGCTCGGGGAGGAGATGCCGTGGACACTGGTGCTCGTCGGGATGGCACTGATCATTAGTTTCGTGCTTGGCACAGTGTTAGGCATCATCGTCGTCTGGCGGCGTGGTTCTTTCTGGGACCTTGTGCTCTCGCCTTTTTTTACTTTCCTTTCTGCCATACCCTATTTCTGGCTGGCACTGGTCTTGCTCTATGTGCTCGGTTTACAACTCAACTGGTTTCCCCTCCATGGTGGATATGATACAGATAATACTACTCCTGGCTGGAATATCGCTTTTATTGTCAGCGCAGCTCAATATGCCATCTTACCTGCATTGACGATTGTCGTTGGTTCACTTGCTGGCTGGATGCTCGGTATGCGCAACGCCATGGTCACAACATTATCAGAAGACTATGTGCTCATGGCTGAAGCAAAGGGATTGACTCCCTGGCGCGTGATGTTCTCTTACGCAGCACGCAATGCTATTTTGCCTAACGTCGCTTCTTTTGCCCTCTCTCTGGGCTTTGTGGTGAGTGGCTCGATACTGACAGAGATCGTCTTTTCGTATCCAGGTATTGGCTACGCCACCCTACAGGCAGTGCAGAGTCTGGATTACGCGTTGCTACAGGGCATCTTTTTGGTGATCTCCGTGGCTGTGTTGGGTGCCAACTTCCTGGCTGACCTGCTGTATGTCCTGCTTGATCCGCGTGTGCGCACAGGAAGGAGTTAACCATCGTGAGCATCCTTGCAACAACATCGACACCCTCACCAACACAGGTACGTTTACGGGATTTGTGGCGCCTGGTCAGACTCAACCGCAAGGTGACATTTGGACTGGCGATTGTGCTCTTTTTTACGCTGGTAGCTATCTTCGGACCGTTGTTTATTCACCAGGACCCCAGCATGCCTGGGACGACCCATCTTCAGCCCCCATCGGCGGCCCACTGGCTGGGTACCACACAATTAGGCCAGGATATTCTTGCTCAGCTCGTCGTGGGGACACGCCTTTCGATGATTATGGGCTTTGGCATCGGCATTATGACCATGATCATCTCCGTCATAGTGGGCTTGATTTCAGGATACTTCGGCGGCTGGATCGATGAAGTGCTCTCGCTGATCACTAACGTTTTCCTCGTACTGCCCACACTCCCCCTGGCCATCCTGCTGGCCGCCTTTGTTGCTTATAAAGGACCACTGACTATTGCATTGGTCCTGACAATCACCGGCTGGTCGTGGTCCGCGCGCATATTGCGCGCCCAAACACTCTCGATGCGCAACCGGGATAGTGTAGAGTCGGCCATAGCCAGCGGCGAGTCAACGCTGCGCATCATTTTTTATGAGATCCTGCCCAATGAAATCGCCATTGTGGCCGCACAACTACTAGGCACGGTAATCTATGCCATATTGGCCGAAACTGGCCTGGAATTTCTTGGTCTGGGCGATATTAATAGTGTCAGTTGGGGCACGATGCTGTATTGGGCATCCAATGACGACGCGCTGATGCTTGGCTCATGGTGGTGGTTCGTGGCTCCGGGCCTGTGTATCGCTCTCCTGGGAGCTGGACTGGCCTTTATTAATTTCGGCATTGATGAGATCGCTAACCCACGCCTGCGCAGTGAACCCCGATCACTCCTCAAGAAGCTGAAAAAAGTCCAGAAGGAGGTGATCTGATGACCACAACAGCGCCAACAGAAACGCCACGCACGACCACACACAAATTGCTCGAAGTGAAAAATATCAGTGTGGACTACTATGCCGCGAATGGCACGGTGCATGCCCTGAATGATGTGAGTATCACGCTGGACCGTGGACAAATTCTCGGATTGGCAGGTGAGAGTGGGAGCGGAAAATCAACGCTGGCTTATGCCATTGCGCGTTTATTAAAGCCTCCTGCCGCGATTACCGCCGGACAAGTCCTCTATTACCCACAGGAAAACATAGAGGCTCAGGGTAGCAAACAACATAGCCTACACACATCCTCAACTGAGCCCTTTATCGATATCCTGCGACTCACGCCCGCACAACTGCGCACATTCCGTTGGCGCGAGCTTTCCATCGTCTTCCAGAGCGCGATGAACGCACTGAATCCGGTGCTCACGATTGGTACTCAGATTACGGACGTGCTGCATACACATCGACCCGCACTGAAGCCGAAAGAGCTACAGGCACGCGCGATTGAAATGCTACGGCTCGTCGGTATCTCGCCCGACCGCATCCGCAGCTATCCACACGAATTAAGTGGCGGCATGCGCCAACGCGCCATGATCGCCATTTCACTGGTCCTTTCACCCGAACTGGTGATTATGGATGAACCTACGACCGCCCTGGATGTGGTCGTGCAGCGCGAGATTCTGATGGAGATTATCGCTCTCAGCAAACGACTGAATTTTTCGGTGGTCTTCATTACGCATGACCTCTCACTGTTGCTCGAACTGGCCCATAAGGTCGCGATCATGTACGCAGGACGCATCGTGGAGCATGCCACGACGAGTGAACTGCTACGCCAACCACGACATCCTTACAGCTATGGTCTGCTGAACGCATTTTCTACATTGCATGGCGCTCGTCGCAAGATGACAGGGATACCTGGTTTCCCACCCGATCTACGCGTCATACCAACCGGCTGCTCCTTCCATCCCCGCTGCCCACTGGCCATGGAGGCGTGTAAAGAGGTTCTCCCCGTGCTTCAACCCTCAACGTCTGAGACTCCACAACAGGTGGTGGCCTGCCATCTCTATAACACCCGCTTTAGCTCAGAAGAGATACCCACAAATGTCCAGTTCGCGGCAAAATATGCCGAGCGAGGGGAGACGTTGCTGCCAGTCAGTAGTACTATAAGAAGTGGCATGACTCCGGCAGCGGACGCTGTAGCAGAGCCAACAACTGAAAATGCGTCACCCTCACCGATCCTGGAAGCCGTCCAGCTACGGAAATACTTCCCACTGCGCGAGTTCAAGCCGTTTCGACCTCCCTCTGTCGTGCATGCTGTGGAGGATACTTCGCTGGCCCTCTATCCTGGTCGCGCCCTGGCGCTGGTGGGTGAAAGCGGGAGCGGCAAAACGACGATGGCTCGTATGCTGGCACGCCTATATGAACCTGGCGCGGGTACGATCAAATTTCGTGGAGATGCGGTCCATCTCGGTCATAGTAGCGGTCTGCGGGCCTATCGACGACATGTGCAACTCGTCTTTCAAGATCCTTTCTCTTCGCTGAATGCGATACACAGCGTTCGCTATCATTTGAGCCGTCCTTTACGCGTGTACGGTCACGCGCACACGACGGCTGAAGAGACGGCCCAGATTATCACGCTGCTCAATCGCGTAAGCCTGAGTCCAGCGGAGCAGTTTATCGAGAAGTATCCGCATCAATTGAGCGGCGGACAACGCCAGCGCGTGGCAATTGCGCGTGCTCTGGCCGTGCAACCAGAGGTGTTATTAGCCGACGAGCCGGTTTCGATGCTGGATGTGTCGATCCGCCTGGATATCCTGAATGTGTTGCTGCGTCTTAAGGATGAAGAAAAACTCGCCCTGCTCTTTATTACGCACGATATTGCTAGCGCACGTTACTTTGCCGAAGATACGCTGGTGATGTATGCCGGTCAGACGGTCGAAGGCGGTCCCAGCGAGGAGGTTATTCAACGACCAAAACACCCGTATACGCAGTTGCTGATTGCCGCTGCACCTGATCCTAACCGCGTGAGTGAAAATGGTCAGAACAAAGATGAAGTCCCGGTGCGTGGCGAAATACCGAGCCTGATTACGCCTCCCACTGGCTGCCGCTTTCATCTGCGTTGTCCGCATGCCATGCCGGTGTGCAGCCAGCGTTTCCCAGGACGTACAGAGCTGGGTGGAGGCCATTGGACGCACTGTTTCCTCTACGGAGATGGTGAAAACGCTCAGGATTCTTGAGCATGGTGTATACCTCTGCAACAGGAGTAGAGCAAGTAATAGAGCCCACCTTGGAGAAACAGCAAGAAGGTAGATGTTTCTCCAAGGTGGGCAGTTTCCCTTAACTCATCAGCAAAAACTAGAATGAGTTATGCGTTCATATAGCTACTCGTATAGCCATACGCCGATTATTGTTTGGTAATTGGGATAATAGTACTGGTAATAACTGAAATACTGGGTATAACCATTACTATATTCATAGTGCCCCCAGTTATTACCAGTACTTACTTCCGCAACACTATTGATAGTCACCTTCTCATAACCACCACCCCCCAGACACCATTTATTGCCGTTATTATCGATAGCAGTGAACCAACCTGATCCACCATTTGCTCCAGAGCTACAGTTGGCCCAACCAATAGATGGTGTCACGTTAGTCTGAGAAACCGTCTTTGCAGAAGTGTGGAAACCGGCACTTGCTGCACTAGCAGAGCCGTTCCCTGCAGCGATAAAGCCAAAATCGAGCATGACAGCCACCAGACAGATTACTAACGTTTTTATGATTTTGTTAATTGCCACGAAGTACCTCCCTCTAATTTAGAATGTAGTACGCGATTAATATTTTTTGAAGCAAATCGCGCATGATAGTATTACCCAGATCCTACATCCAGGTATGTGCTTCTCCATGCCAATGTTACCCAATTGCCTTCCCATCCTGGGAGATCATTTGGTATCGTTCAGGGGTCGTCCAGGTATCGTTTGAGAGACAACGGGAACATTCCCCACCTTAACCCTAAAGCACACTTGACAGCATAAAGAGAAGAAGATACGATTATCACATCATCACTTGATACGGTGAACATACTAAATAATATGTGCTTGACTTCTTAATGGAGGTAAGGACATGATAGTGAGAAGAGAGAGACTATTCTTTGTCAGTTAGTACAGGAGATATGTAAGAAAACAGAATCATGGAGGGCAAAAACCCTCCACTTTTTGCGATGCGTATTAATTCAAGAACGCTGCGCAGGCCCAATCCACACTGTCTGGACATTCACAAACTCGCGGATACCAAAGGCTGAGAGTTCGCGACCATAGCCACTACGCTTAATACCTCCAATAGGCAAACGCGGATCAGAAGCGGTCATACCATTGATGAACACAGCACCGGATTCGATGCGACGAGCCAGCAACCGTGCTCGCTCAATGTCGCGCGTCCAGAGATTGCCGCCAAGCCCAAACTTGGAGTTATTCGCCAGTTGCAGGGCATGCTCGACATCACGTGCCCGCGTCACAGCGGCAACCGGCCCAAATGTCTCCTCGTGGAAGACGGGCATCTGCTCGGTTACACTGGCCAGTAATGTGGGCGCATAGAAGTAGCCCTTCCCTTCCAGCGGTTTCCCTCCCACTACGACACGCGCTCCCATGGCAACAGACTCCTGCACAAGCGCGTTCGAGCTCTGCACGCAGATCGTGGCGCGGCAACGGCCCGATCTGCGTGGCACGGTCAAACGGATCACCCACGCGCAGCTTGCTGATCGCTTCCGCCATCTTTTGCTCGAACGCTTCTGCTATCGACTCGACAACAATAAAACGTTTGGCGGCAATGCAACTCTGCCCGGTATTCTGAAAACGCGCACGTACAGCCGTCACCACTGCGGCATCCAGATCCGCATCCTCCAGGATGATGAATGGATCAGAACCACCGAGTTCCAGTACCGTCTTCTTGAGCGCATGGCCGCTGGCCGCTGCTACCGACACACCTGCCGCATCGCTCCCCGTCAAGGTTACAGCCGCGATACGTTGATCAGCGATGAGGCTGGCGGCCTCCGCTCCGGGCACCAGCACCGTGCGCAGTACTCCCTGCGGCAGACCGCTCTCCTGAAAGACATGCTCGATCTCCAACGCGGCCCGCGAGACGTTCGAGGCATGCTTGAGCAGGATGGTATTGCCCGCCATCAGAGCCGGTACGCCACAACGGAAGACCTGCCAGAACGGATAGTTCCAGGGCATCACGGCAAATACGACACCTAGCGGCAGAAATGACGCATAACTCTCCTGAGCATTCGTCGCGATATGCTCGTCGGCCAGGAAAGCTTGCGCATGATCAGCGAAGTAGGTGCAATTCCAGGCACACTTCTCAATTTCAGCTTCCGCCTCAACAATTGGTTTCCCCATCTCCAGCGTAATAATATGCGCAAGCCGCGTTTTATGCTCCCCGAGATAGCGCGCAACCTGGCGGAGATACCTGCTACGCTCAGCAATGGGGGTGGCGCGCCAATCCAGAAAAGCATGGTATGTCTGGTCAAGCGCCTCGTTCACCTGTGCAGCACTATAATGCTCAAAGCTTTCAATGACTTCTTCGGTAGCCGGATTCACCGTTTGGATGCCCATGTGCGCGCACTCCTTTGATTAAGCTTCTGACAACGTACCACCAAGATACAAACGGCTGATCTCCGCGTTCTCCAGTACGTCTTTATGCGTTCCTTCCAGGCGCACGCGTCCACTCTCCATCACAACCCCATGCGTTGAGATAGTGAGCCCCGCGCGTACGTTTTGTTCGACCATCAGGATGGTCCGACCACTCTCGTGCATAAACGCGACTGTGTCAAACACCTGCTTCAGCGTCTGGGGGTCCAGTCCCATTGATGGCTCATCCAGCAGGATCAGGGTTGGATCAAGCATCAGACAACGCGCGAATTCGATCAGGCGCTGCTGCCCTCCCGAAAGACTCCCGGCCTTATCGCTGGCGCGGCTTTTCACGATGGGAAACAGCTCCTCGACTTCAGCCAGACGCCGATTCACTAATGCCCGGTCCTTCAACAGAAATGCGCCGAGCCTGACATTGTCCCTGACCGTCATATCGGGAAACAAGCTATGGTTTTGCGGGACCTGCACGATGCCGCGCGCCAACACCTGACGCGGGTTCATGCCTGTAATGGGATGTCCATCAAAGGTGATTTCGCCCTCACGAGGCTTGAGCAGGCCACTCACCACCTTCATCAACGTGGATTTTCCCGCGCCATTGGGACCAACGATACAGGTGATTGAGCCCTTTTCTACCAGCAGGTCAACCCCTTTAAGAATATCACTTCCCCCATACCCTGCAACAACACGCTGAAATTTTAGCATCTGTTTAATCTCCTAAATACGCTTCCAGTACCGCAGGATTGTTGCGCACGTCTGCGGGTACCCCCTCAGCAATCTTCGCGCCCCGGTGCATAACCGTGATGCGATGACACAGATTCATCACAAATTCCATGTTATGCTCAACAACCAGGAAGGTCACACCACGCTCATTCAGTTCACGAATACGCGCGGCCATCTGCTGCAACAGGGTCGGATTGATACCGCCCGCCGGCTCATCTAGCAAAATAACCTTTGGCTCCGAGATCAGGATAAAGGCAAATTCTAGGAGTTTCTTCTGACCATACGATAAGCTACCAGCCTGCGCGTCCTTCAGCCGAGCGATACCTACGAAGTCCAGGAGATCTAATGCGCGCTGCTGCTCGTGAGACTGACTCCAACGCGCGAACAGGTCTCTGATCCGCTCGCGCTGCGCCGCGACGTGCATGTTCTCTAAGACCGTCAGCCGGGGAAAGATGCGCGTCAACTGAAACGTGCGGCCAATGCCCAGGCCAAAGACTTTGTCCGGCGCAGCGTTTGTGATAGCAGTGCCGTTGAACTTTACTTCGCCCTGATCCAGTGGTACATAGCCGGTGATTACGTTGAATAGCGTCGTCTTGCCCGAGCCGTTGGGACCAATCAGGCCCATAATCTCGCCCCGCTGCACCTCAATCGAACAGTCTGTTAAAGCCTGAATACCACCAAATGACTTGGAGACGTTGTTCGCTTCTAATAATATACTCTGCTCCAATTGTATCACTCCTTGCCCTTTAGCAGCTGACTTTCCTCTGGCTGCACAACAGACACAGAGGGGGGAGGATCGTCGTTGCCAGATTGATGCCTATCTACGCGGGCCAGCCATCTTTTTCTCAATGTCGGGAGAATGCCCTCAGGCAACAACAGAATAACCACCAGGAAAATCGCTCCGTAGAGCAGCAGATAGAGTCCGCTTGCTCCGTATTGTAGCGCGAAGTACTGTTGCAATGGCTCTAAAATGAGCGCGCCCAGCAGCGGACCAAAGAGCGTGCCCAGACCGCCCATAAATGTCATGAGCGCAACAGCAATGTCGAACAGCGGATCGAAGGCGGAAGCTGGAGCAATGGCTTCAAGGAAATAAGCATATATCCCCCCCACGATGCCCACAAAGATCGCTGAAATCACGAATGCTACGAGTTTGAATGCCTCCGTCTTGACTCCCAGGCCCAGTGCACGATCCTCGTCATCGCGGATCGCCAGCAGGCCCAGTCCATACTTCGAGTTACGAATCCACCAGGAGACACCCAGCGCCAACAGTAATACCAGCAGCGTCACATAATAAAATGGAATGTTATAGAAATCACCACTCCAGGACGGTATTGGCAGATTCAAGCCAATCGAACCCTGAGTGAGACCTGTTAAGTTATAGGATAATAATTGCATGATGAAGAAGATGGCAATGGTAATCACCACGAAGGTGTGCCGTCGCGTGCGCAATGCAATCCATCCCAGAGGAAGGGCAAAAAGACCGACGATGACACCAACCAGTGGTAGCAGTAGAAATGGCTGGTAGCCTGCGGGGATGTGCCAGTCCTGGCAGAGCAAGGCCAGAGCATAGGCTCCAATGCCGAAGAAAGCTGCATGGCCCAGTGCAATGTAGCCAGTATAACCCGCGAAGATATTCCATGCCACCGCCGACGCTGCGAATAGCAGCGTAAAAACAGCAATTGTAGTAATAGCGGCATTTGTCAGCAGGAATGGAAACGCGATGGCTACAACCAGGAGGATGACCAGTCCTGCTGTTGTGTACTTTTTCATTGTTTCCTTCCTTCCAACTGCCCAAAGATGCCCTGAGGACGAAAGATTAACAGGACTATCAGGAGCACAAAAAAGACCGTGGTTGACCATATCGGCGACCAGACGACGGCGGTTACATCTTCGATGACGAGCATGACCAGCGAAGCAATAAAGGCCCCGCGCAGACTCCCCATGCCGCCCAGAATGATGATGACCAGTAAACGTGAGATCAGGTCATACCCGCTGCCAGGATTGAAGGGAGTCGTGGCACCGAAAGCCATACCACCAGCAGCCGCGAGCGCAACACCAATGCCAAAGGTAATCGCTGATACTTGCTCCACGTTGATGCCAATCAGCTCTGCCGCCGTACGATTCTGCATGGAGGCGCGCACGCTATGCCCAAACCGCGTACGGTACAAGAGCAAATACAGACAACCCAACAAAATCATACTCAGAACAAACCCGTATATGTAGATATATGCCAGATAAAAATTGCCAACACGAACCGATGCATCGATATACCAGGCATGCAGTTGGACGAAGTCCGTGCTGAAGATCAGCCCTAGCAGCCCTTCAATAATCAGTGCTATCGCAAACGTGACGAGAATTGAGAGGATCGTGCGATCCCGCTTGAGCGGTCGAATAAACGCCCACTCAACCAGGGTACCAATGACGAACATGACAGGCATGGTGATAAGCAGACCTAGAAACAGATCTATATGGAGATGCTGTTCTAGCGCATAACTCAGGTACGCTCCCAAGATAACGAGCGCACCCTGGCCGATATTGATAATATCCATCACGCCGAATATCAAGGTCAAGCCAGAGGACATCAGGGCATAGACTCCTCCAGTCAATAGCCCTGTAACTACAGCTTCCAGAATAAGATTCATTACCGCTCCTTATACAACGGAGAGTGATTAGGGACCCTGCATCCTTGAGGAGGGTAGGGGCGTGTCCTGGCGACCGCCCCGAGGGCGCACGCTGCCTCTTAGACCGACACAACCTCTTAGACCGTCAGAAACGAAGCTGTCGCTTCTAGCTTCGCTCATCTGACGGAGCGGAGGAAACGCGGCTGTCGCCGCTAGCCTTCGGCTCATGTGTCGGAGAGGAGGAAGGTGACGCCCCCTACCCAACGTTCTCCCCCAGAAGGATGGAGACCCTGATTAGGTACGCCGACTAAGCCCACTTAGACTTAGGGAACTCGAACTTTGCGGTGGCGACAGCCGCAGGATACACGGGTACTAGAGCGCCTTTCTGCCACTGGAAAAGATACGCCTGGCCAGCAGTATTCTGACCAGTTGAATCGAACTTCACAGGCCCCTGGACACTATTGAACGTATCACCTGAATGCAGTTCTTTGATCAGCGCAGCATTGTCCAGGCTCTGATCTTTATCGATAGCCTGCTCCACAACCTGTCCTACTGAATAGGCTTCAGCGGTATCCGCGCTCATATCAGCGGCAGTTCCACCATATTTTGCCAGGTACGCCTTGACCATAGCCGTATTCTGGTAAAAATTGACTTGCGGATACCAGGTATTCGGTACAAGTACCCCTTCTGTCGAAGACAGACCAACTGCATTGGAAAACTGACTGCCCTGGTCTGGTCCAGCAGTGGCAATCAACATCGAGGGATTGTAATGCTGCTGTTTGAATGTCTGAATGAAAGAAATGATATCAGGGAGCATAGTGCCGAGCACATCTACTTGCGCACCCGATGCAATGACTTTATTGGCAAAAGGCGTAAAGTCGGTCGTCTCAGCTGAATAGACAGTCTGATAAACGGTCTTAACGCCACCCTTCTCCAGCATGGCCCGCACCGTATCTACCTGGGGCTGGGTGAAAGGATCATCTTCAGTGGCATACGCCGCTGTTTTGGGGCGCTCTGACGCGGGCAGAGCCAGAATATACTGGGCAAAGCTCAGCAGATCATTGGCAACTGGTAAGCTCACGTCAAAGACATTATTCAGTCCCTGTGTGAAGACTGAAGGGCCACCACCGGAACCTTCAGGGATAGCATAACCATAGCGATGGGCCACCACCGATGCTGGCTTTGTCAATAACGTAGAGTATGGTCCAAATACAAGATCGTCATGATCAACGTTGATGAGCTTCTGATAGTTCGTAACGACCTGTGTTGAGCTACTTGCATCTGAGAGTATATCCAGCTTTACCTGGCGACCAAGCAGACCACCATTGGTATTGACTGTACTGGCCCATAATTGATAACCGCGCTCGGTTGCCAGCCCATCAGCAGAGAAATCCCCTGAGAGCGAGAGCGAGACGCCGATAGTAATAGGCGTTTTGGTCTGACTACTAGCGGCCTGTCCACAGCCAGCCAGTATCACAAGCAACATACTGAGAGATCCGAAGATGTACATCATCTTCTTAGACCACCTATTGGATCGTCCTACCATAGTTTTTACCTTCTTCCGCGATGACAAATATATAAATACAGTGCCATCTTCCAATAAATTCTAGCCTCAAGGACGCTTAAGAGGCATGTGTGTGTTTGAGTCTCTATCCTCCCAGGGGGAAACGTCGGGAAACAGGACATGTTCTTACGACTGACCCCCAGGCGCACGCAAGGTGACGCCCCTACCCTGTTTTCCTCTAGTGGACAGAGAGCCGTTTTTCTCGTCCGTTTTCTTTAACGGATAAGTAGATAGAAATGTAATCTTGTGTTCCCAAATGTCATGACTTATACATACATGTTTCTGTTCTACATCAAACAAGCAGTCCCAACGGTTCTTCTATCAACTCCGCCAGAGTCGTGAGGAACTGGGCTCCCCGCGCACCGTCTATCACCCGGTGGTCGCAGGAAAGGCTGCATACCAACATTGGTTGCACTACAGGCTGACCATGGATAGCGACCACACGCTCGGCCATACGGCTGACTGCCAGTATAGCAGACTGAGGCGGATTAATGATCGCAGTGAAGGCATCAACACCATACATGCCCAGATTGCTGATCGTAAAGGTCCCGCCCTGTATATCCTGTGGGCGCAGTTTACCGGCTTGCGCACGCGCGATGAGACTTTTGCGCTGCTGGGCAATTTCACTCAGACTCAACTGATCAGCATGTTGGATCACCGGAACAACCAGACCATCTTCGATGGCAGCAGCGATGCCAATATTGATCTCGTCGTTGAGGCTGATCACGCCGTTCTGCCATGCCGCATTCAAACGTGGATGCTCATGCAGCGCTGTGGCTACGATTTTTACGAGCAAATCCGTATAGGTCACTTTCTCCGACAAGCGCTTGAGCAATTGCTCACGCCAGGCGATCAAGCGACTTGCATTGATCTCTCGCAACAGAAAGAAGTGCGGGACACTGGTCCAGCTTTGTGTCGTGCGCTCGGCCATAATACGCCAGATATTACTGAGTGCGACGTCATGGGACCCATTAGCTCCACTCGCACTTGCATCCTGGCTTATTGTCTGCGGGGCTGAAGCAGTAGTTGCCAGCATATCTGCTACCAGTACCGCACCCTCCGGGCCGCTCCCGCGTACTGTCGCCAGATCAACACCCCATGCCACAGCCATACGCCGGGCTTTGGGCGATGCAGGCGTTAAACGTGCGCTCGCTTTTGCTACGGACACAGCACGCTCCTGTTGCTGGATATAGCTCAGCACATCAGCTTTCTGAATCCGTCTGCCCACAGGCTTAATCGCATGCAGGTCCAGATGATGTTCAGCAGCGATACGAGCCGCCAGTGGGCTGACTAAGTTACTGGCTTTGTTCACTGTTTCAGCCAGATTCTGCTGGGTAGCCGAGGGCGCAGGCTGTTCCACTGGCGCAAACGGTACTGGCGTAGCCCCCACCTGCACTGACTCTCCGACGGCCAGAATGCGCGCAATGACCTGGCCAACCGGAATGGCTGCATCAGTGGCATCGACCAGGTGCACCAGGATACCAGTAGCAGGCGCTTCCAACTCCACCGTGGCTTTATCCGTTTCCACCTCGACGACCGCTTCACCAGCCTGCACCTGCTCCCCGGCAGCCTTGAGCCACTGCACGACTTTCCCTGTATCCTGTGCCATGCCCAACGCGGGTAAAATCATATCCGTGGCCATAGTCGCTCCCCCTATACCAGGTTTAATGCTGGCTCTCCATCCATTAGGGAGAAACCGGGCAAGGACACGCCCCTACCCGGTTTCTCAACATTTCCCCCGCAAGGATGGAAACCCTTAATGTATCTTCGTTTGATCTCTTAGAAATTCGCATGTATACTTCTCTTCAGCAGGGACGACAAAAGTCTCTATTCTTTCACAACCCGCTTACAGGGATTGAAATATCTATGCATTTAGATGTGACTGCGACTCACGCGTGGTGGACAAAGGGCCATTGACGCTGTAATAGCGCACGCCAGCTATCAGCAGTTCCTCAGCCGGGAAACGCGTGATGACTTCACAGCCATCCTTTGTGACCACCAGTTGCTCTTCGATGCGCGCCGCCGACCATCCATCCCGTGCGGGCCAGAATGTTTCCAGAGCAAACACCATGCCCTCTTCGATCACTTCAGGATGGTCAAGGGATACCAGACGACTGAAGATAGGTTTCTCCCAGATCGAGAGGCCAACGCCGTGACCATACTGGAGCGCAAAAGCGGCCTCTTCGTTGGGAAAGCCAAACTCTTCAGCTTTCGGCCACAGCTTGACGATGTCGGCAGTGGTTACACCCGGTCTGATGGCGTAGATGGCATGATCCAGAATTTCGCGACAGTGCTTGTAGGCGTCTACCTGCGCCTGCGATGCACTGCCAATGGCAAAGGTCCGATAATAGCAGGTCCGATAGCCGTTGTAGCTATGCAAAATATCAAAATAGGCGGGATCACCCGGTCGCAATGCGCGATCCGTGTAGACATGCGGGTGTGGACTACAGCGCTCGCCCGAGATCGCATTGACCCCTTCGACATGCTCCGAACCCAGATCATAGAGCACTTTGCTAACCAGACCCACACACTCATTCTCGCGCATCCCCGGTTTCATCGCACGATACAGTTCATCATAGGCGGCATCCACCATCATGCAAGCAGTGCTGAGCAGCGTAATCTCATCTTGCAGTTTGATCAGGCGCGCCTGTTGCATCAACTGTTGCCCATCGACCACCTTAATACCCTCCGCCTGCAACGCAAAGAGCACCGGCAGTTCTACGACGTCCACCCCAAGCGGCTCATGCAGCAGACCGCGTTCCTCAAGCTCAATGCGAATCTTACGCGCAACATCTTCAGCGCGACCAGCTTCGGGCAACATAGCACCGCGTTGCGTGGAAATACCGGCGCGCGAACGCTCTCCCAACCAGGGACTATAGATCTGATGATGACGGGCGGCAGAGCCGAAATCCCACATGATCGGCTCATCGTTCTGCGGCAGTAAACTGAAACGCGCGAGCTTATCCATCGCCCAGGTGCCGATATGCGTCGCCGTAATATAGCGGATATTGTTCATATCAAAGCACAGCAACGCGCCGATCTCCGAGTCCTTGAGTAGCCGCTTGATGCGATCCAGGCGTTGCGTGCGCAAGCGCTCAAAGTTCGTTCTTTCCTCCCAGTCAACGCCCATCAGTCCATAGGTTTTGATGGCCATAAATTCAGCTCCTTTCGTAGCTTTAGACTTTTCCACACAGCGTCTTCGCCAATGCAGTTACCGCTTCCGCGTTGGGTACGGTCAGGTCCTCTAGCACAGGTGAGAATGGCACGGGCACATCCATGGCCCCTAGCCGCTTAACTGGGGCATCCAGATAGTAGAAAGCCCCCTCGGCAATGGTCGCCGCCAGTTCAGCGGTGACGCCAAAGCGCTCGTAGCCTTCATCGATGATAATGGCTCGACTAGTCTTTTTCGCGGACTCGATTAGCGTCGTCTTGTCGAGAGGATACATGGTGCGTGGATCAACGACCTCTGCACTAATACCCAACGTTGCTAATGTCTGTGCGGCAGCCAGAGCAATCTGTACCATACTGCTCGTGGCAACCAGCGTGATATCTGTGCCCAGCTGTTTGATATCGGCAACGCCAAAAGGGATCGTGTAATCATCTGTAGGTACGGCTCCTTTGAGCTGGTACATCATCTTGTCCTCAAAGAAAACCACAGGATTACCATCGCGAATGGCCGTTTTCAGCAAGCCCTTCGCATCATACGGCGTTGAAGGCAGTACAACCTTCAGACCCGGAATATGACTGACCCAGGCATGCAAGCTCTGACTATGCTGTGCTCCAGTACGCCGCGTGGCCCCCAGCGTCGTGCGCACCACTAGCGGCACACTGAGCTTGCCACCAGACATATAGTGCACCTTGGCTGCCTGGTTCACGAGCTGATCCATGATCAGCGCAATAAAGTCCCCAAACATAATATCGATGACCGGATGCATACCTGTCATCGCGCTCCCCACGCCTATGCCGGTAATCCCAGCTTCAGAGATAGGCGAGTCGATCACGCGCGCAGTACCAAATTCATCAACCAGCCCGGAAAGCACTTTGAAGGGCGTTCCGGCCTCCGCCACATCCTCGCCCATGATAAACACCCGCTGATCACGGCGCATCTCCTCCGCTAAGGCTTCACGTATGGCCTGCCCCAGTGTGATTTCGCGCTCGCTCTGATCTTTCCCCTGCACTGCGGCAATACTAGGCATAGACATCTTGATCTACCTCGCTTGGATCGGGATAGGGTGCATCCAGCGCAAACTGGACTCCCGCCTCAATTTCCAGCCGCACGCGCTGCTCTATGGCCTCAAACGTGCTGCTCTCGGCCAATTGCTGTTCAATCAGCCACGTTGCCAGTAATTTCAGGGGATCACGTTCCGTCCGCCACCATTGCTCCTCTTCTTTTGAGCGATAGTAGGAGCGCTGAATGTCGCCCACATGGTGCCCATAGTAGCGGTAGGTATTGCACAGCAGAAATGCCGGACCCTCACCCGCACGCGCACGCGCGACCAGTCGCTGCGCAGTGGCGTAGATCACGCGGATATCCTGTCCATCTACCTCTTCCGTCTGGATACCGAAGGCACTGGCCCGCGCGACCATACTACCGGCAGTGGTTTCCGCGTTGTGCGTATATTCGTTATACAGGTTATTCTCACAGACATAGATGACCGGCAGTTTCCACAGCGACGCCATATTCATCACTTCGTAGAGCACACCCTGGCCCAACGCACCGTCACCAAAGAAGCATACCGTGACCTGGTCGGTTCCGCGCATCTGACTTGATAGCGCTGATCCCGTAGCGATACCAGCACTCCCTCCGACGATGGCATTTGCGCCCAGATTGCCCATGTCCTGGTCCGCGATATGCATAGAGCCGCCTTTGCCTTTGCAATAGCCGCTCGCCTTGCCCAGAAGTTCTGCATACATGAGATTGATAGCTGCCCCTTTGGCGATGCAGTGTCCATGTCCACGATGAGTACTGGTAATGTAGTCATCACGGCGCAAGGCTTCACAGACACCCACTGCTATCGCTTCTTCACCTGAGTACAGGTGAGTCAGGCCCGGCATTTTGGCCGTCGTGTAGAGTTCGTTGGCGTGCTCCTCAAACTCACGGATTTTGCGCATTTGCTCGTACATATGCAGCCACTGCTCAACTGTTGTGGACTGCGTATGAGCAAGTAGCGCCTCTCCGTTCTGTTGCGCACGAGGTGTTTCAGAATGAAGCATATCTCTTCCCCATCAAGTCAAATAGAGCGCGAGTCGTTGAAATAGCTGACAGATTACAAAGACTATTCGTAACTCTTCAGGTAGAGAACAAGCAACCCAGCCCGGACAACCGCAAGGGATTGTCCCTACGCGATTTCCTACCGCGTGCAACGCTCATCCGGGCCGAGCACCGCACAGCCCGGACAACCGCAAGGGATTGTCCCTACGCGATTTCCTACCGCGTGCAACGCTCATCCGGGCCGAGCACCGCACAACCAGGACAACCGCAAGGGATTGTCCCTACGCGATTTCTTGCCGCGTGCAACGCTCATCCGGGCCAAGCGCAGCGACCCTTACACAGCCCGACTATTCGTTATGTACACCCGCCGCACGTGCCAGCGCCTCAAACATAATAGAGAAATCTTTCTGCGGCCAATCCTAACGCGCGCGCAGAGGTGAGCACTTCGTTCGCCAGAGCAACGCTGGAGAGCGGAACATCCAGTTCTCTGCCCAGTTCGAGCGCCAGGAGCAGATCTTTCTGCATCATGTTCACGTTGAACCAGGCCGAAGCTGGCTTTTCAAGGATGAATGGCGCACGATATTTGAGTGAAGGCGAGGCGAGTACACTGTTCAGCCAGACCTCCATTGCAGTGGCGCGTGGGATACCACCCTTCTCGGCGAGCAGTATGCCTTCGCTGAAGGCCTGGAATTGTACCGCAAGACTCAGATTGATGGCAATTTTCATCAAGACAGCCTTGCCGTTCTCGCCAACATAATTCACTTTTGGCCCGATGTCGAGTAAAATAGGTTTGATGCGTTCAAAGGTCGCTTTGTCGCCCCCAACCATCAGCGAGAGGTTTCCCTGTTCTAACGTGATGACACTGCCAGAGACCGGAACATCCAGCATCTGCGCGCCCTTTTCGGCAGCGTGGGAGGCTATTTTCTTGCTGAATGATGGACTCACCGTACTCATATCGATATAAATCTGGCCTGGCCGTAATACCGACAGCATACCATGCTGTCCTTCTGTCACCTCACGCAACGCAGCAGTATTTGTGACCATCGTGAAAACAATATCTGCTTTTTCCGCCACGGCACGCGGACTTTCGCCCCATTGCAGCCCGACATCTAGCAACCACTGAGCCTTTGAGCGGGTCCGATTATAACCAGTGACGGTATGTCCCGCCTCCAGCAGACGCTTGACGACGCGCCCACCCATCTCACCTAGACCGATAAAACCAAGCTGAGCCATTTTATAACCTCCTGGTACGAACCAGTTATGCTTCTTTTGTCTGCCCTAATCCCGCATCCTCGCGAACCTGTCGCAAATGGGCACGCATACACTTGCGCGCACGTTCTGCGTCACGGCACACCACTGCGTCAATCAGCTCTTTATGGTAAACCTGCCCGCGTTCCGGGCCACCGACCACAGAAAAAATAAGTTTGCGTTGCTCGCTGAGCAGATCTACGATAGAATCGACTAAGGTCAGGATGAGCGCGTTTTGTGTGCCCGCCGCTAGCGTGCGGTGAAAATCGTTGTCAGCCGCGATATAGGCATCCGCGTTATCAAGAGACGTATCCATCACGCGTACAGCTTCCCGCAACGCAAGAACATCATCCTCAGTCGCGCGTAGTGCAGCACGTACAGCAATTTCCGGTTCGAGAATTTCGCGCATCTCAACGAGATCATGCCAGTTATGGGCCCGGCCCACCTTCATCATCAGATCGAGGGACTGCCGCATAGCCTTTGGCGTACCATCAATCACCACGGTGCCGCGACCCGGTCGCATCTCCACCAGCCCCTTTTGTGCCAACGTTTTCATCGCTTCACGAACGGCTGTGCGGCTTACATGAAATTGCTCTCCCAACTCTCGTTCAGTTGGTAAACGATCCCCACTCCGCAATTCACCACTCAGAATACGCTGCTCGATCTGAGCAGCGATCTGCTCAAAGACCTTGCTGGACTGCACTGGATTATACATATGCCTTTTCACCTTACGGCGCTCGCGCTACGCCTCCCTGGTATGATTATCATACCAACCCACGCGATTAATAGTAGCAAGTTTCTCTCGCATTGTCAAGCATCCAACAGCAGGTACCCAGGTCGTCTAAGCTCCCGATCTGTTATGCATGAAGGAACACGCATTTATTATAGCTTGCTTAATCAATACCCCAGAGAGCCTACTGAAAATGAGCTTCTTCTGATAAGAGCCACGCTGGCTTCTACGAGGTTCGCTCTATATCATCCCTGGAATGCCTTGCTATTCCCTGAGAAGCTTGACAATTCCCTGGGAATAGCTTATTATTTCCTCAGGATTGCTTCTATATACGTAGGAAGCTTAGGGAAATAGGAGGAGACCATGACGAAACGCTACACGCTGACCGAGTGCTATGCACTGTTACAGGTGGACCCAAAGACCTTTCGCAAATGGCTGGAAAAGGCTGGCCTTAAAGAGACGGTCATGAAAGGGCAAGTGAGCAAAGCTGACGAGCGCGTGAAGTATCTGACGCAAGAACAGCTCGAATTACTGGCCACGCGACATGAGCGCACCTTGCCCCAAACTGTTCCTCAGCATGAAACCACGGTCGCACCTGGAGCTTATAAGCTGCTCGCCGACCAGATAGAGGAGCTGCATACATTCCAATCGAGCGTCACTGACTGGATCAAAACCTGGGAAAAGGCGGTTACTGATTTTACCCAACAGCAGCAGCAAGATTTGAAAACCTTCCGTTCGACTTGCGAAAATCTGGCACACGAGATTGACGCCAAACGGGCTGATCAGCAATGCCTGGATGAATCTGTCACCGCCTTACTTCATGATCAGGAGCGCAATGCCTCTGAATACAAAGATGATATAGATAGACACCTGGCACAACAGGGCGAAACCCAGGTGCAACAGCTCGCTGAAGTCAAGGCAGCACTGACATCCCGTCTCGAAGAGCTGGTCTCTACCATTAGCACACAACAGGATGCGCTACAACAGATCCGCTCAGATCTGCTACAGCATGCCAGCCAGCAAGAAGATATCGCAGCACGCATCGAGCAATACAGGCAAGAAGCAGTCCAACAGTTACATCAGGAAACTACAGACCTCGTTCAGAACATTGCTGCCCTCACCCAGCGTCAGGAAGAAATAGGCAGCAGTGTTGCAACGCTCGTCTCACAACAAGAGGTCCAGGCCCATCTACTTGAGCAATTGCAAGCGGACCTCTTGCAAGAGCGTCAGGCTCGCGAGAGATTGAGCGAGCGACTGGAGAATCAGACGCAGCAAAGCACTGCCAGAACCAGAAGAGCGGCCAAAACGGCCCCACAAGAGGAGTCTGATCAACTTGCGGCAGACCACGCGGAGGCCGGGGTTTAATCATCCAGCCAGGTACAAGCATGCCAGAAATGGCCAGGAGCGAGGACTGAGCACCTGGCCATTTCTGGCATTATCTTTAGCACCAGGCCGTTTCCTCTGTAGAGGTGGCCTCATTGATGAGAGAAACAAGCGCCTGGATCGTAAAGGGTTTCTGCAGAATTGGTAAATGGGGATAGTGCTCTCTGATAGGTACAAACGTGCTTTCTTGCGCAGCAGACATCAAAATGACTGGAACGCTCTGTGGGTGAGCAAGCTGAATGGCTTCGACGATATCTATTCCTGATAGCTGGTCAAGGAAGAGGTCAACAATCACCAGATCATAAGGTGGAGTACGCCTGGCTTCTTGCCATGCCGAGATGAAAGACGGCGAGTTCTCATATGCTTCGACGATATGCCCATGGAGCGCGAGCGCCATTTCGACCATCGTCAGTATTGCCGGGTTATCCTCGACAACACTAATATGCATAGTCCTATATCCCTTCTTCAACAGACGTCAACCATCGCACTAAAATTGTCAGCAGTTTTTATCACGCCCAGTATAAGGCCGAGACCTGATCACCGAGAAGCGCCGGAGTGACGCAAAAGTGATTCTGAAGTGATGCAACGTTGCCTTTCGCTGGCCATAAAGCTAGACGCATGCGCTATAATAGGAGCAATTATCGCGAATTACCGGGAACACGCGTACACATCGTCACCGATAGAGAGGAGCAGACGCCTATGCACCATGAGGCGCACGCACATTCCCCAGGTAAACTTGATCTCTTTCGTGAGAAAATTACGATTGCCCGCCGTCAGACCGGGCGACTGCAAAGAGAACTGGCTGATGCACTGGGCATCGATTCACACGTGCTGAGTCGCAAACTGCATGGAGCGAAGCAGACGTTTCTGACGCATGCTGAAGTGAAGCAGATCATCAAAACACTGGCAGCCTGGCAAGCTATCACGACGCAGATCGAAGCACTTGACCTTCTCTCATTAATGGGTTTGCGCATGGAAAGCTTCTCTGATCAGGAATGGCAGACAACCCCGCTACAACAGCTTGAGTCAGCAGCATCCAATACAGCTTCTCCGCAGCCTATATCTCGCTCTCACGCTCCATTACTACCCACGCCATCTACCTCGCTGATTGGACGTGAAGGGCACGTACAACTCCTGCTAGAGCGCCTGCGACAACCATCTGTGCGCCTCCTGACACTACGGGGGACCGGAGGCGTAGGCAAAACGCGCCTCGCATTGGAGGTAACGCGCCTCGCACAACACGATTTTGCCGCTGGCGTGTTTTTTATCTCGCTGGCGACCATGCACGACGTGGCACTTGTCGTCTCTACTATCGTCCAGGCATTGCACCTTTCAGAGTCGATTACTGGCGGTGATCCTGGCGCACCAGGGCAATCGCATCTAATTAACCCCATCCAGAACACGCAGGAGATAGGGATTGTCCCAGCCAGCTTTGAGTCGCTTGGCATGGATGCCCACACGAGACGATTTCTCCTGACGCAAGAGATTTAAGGTGATGTGGCGTAACACCGCCAGATTCTCGCTGGCATGGCCCAGACGGACACGGGAGTCATCTTCCCGAAAAGCCACATCCAACACCCAATGCAGGCTGTTTTCAATTCCCCAGTGACCTCGAACGGCGTACGCAAAGGTGTTCACCGCCGCGAAACTGAGGAGAAAATAGCGGGTTTCGCTGCTCCGTTCAGAGCCAATGCGTCGTTGTGCTCGGACCATCCCAATCCCTCGCAACCCCTCCCACTTCTGCTCTGGGTCGAGATGTGAGAGGATTTCGGCGTCCCGGATGGTCCAGTATTCTCTGATCTCCAGCCGCCCGTGGCCTTTCTCCACACGACGATCCGACTCCCATTGCAGAGCCTGAAAGCCATCCTTCTCAGCCATTGCAAACGTCGCTTTGACCTCTTCATACAGGTTCCCCTGATTGTCTTTGAGAGCCAGCGCATAATCGCCCTCTTGCTCGACAATCTGAGCGGCAATCTTCGTTTGCGTTCCCATGGCATCTATCGTCACAATACAACCAGCCAACGCCAATTGTCGTAAAAGGATGGGAATTGCTGTGATTTCATTGGACTTCTCCTCAGTGGCAAGCTGAGCTAACACCAAACGATTTTCCACGGCCCATGCACTCACGACATGCAGTGCTTTCTTGCCTGCCTCGTGGTCATGAGAGCGGCGAAGGGTCTTCCCATCGATGGCGACCACTCCCTTGACCGTTTGGCTGATCCCTTGCACCCACTGCACAAAACTCGCTTCAAACTGCTTCGGATCGATCAGGGCAAACACCCGCCCAAACGTATCGTGGGAAGGAATCCCATTGGGCAGGTTGAGCAAATCCGTAAAAAAGGCTTCTTTTGCTTTCCCAAATTCTTCGATCTCTACCCATCCTTCTGCTCCGCAAAGGACCCCACAGATCGCCAGAATGATGATATCCCGTAATCGATGGAGCTTGGTTCGCTCCATTCGAGGGTCTTCCACTTGCGCAAAAACGCTTTCCAGATCTCGCAGGTCGTTCTCTTCCATCACCTTGTCTCCAGCTTTTTCGACCTATTTTATCACCTCCTCGTCCTTTCTTCTCTGTTGATGGGGTTATTTAGATGCGATTGCCCTGCCTGGCGCACAGAACATCTTGTCACACGAAGACTTGCTCAAAGGTTTTCTACGCGACAAAGAGATCCTGTTTGTACTGGACAACGTGGAGCAAATCTCGGAGATCGCATCTTTCATCAGCGATCTCTTAAGTAGCGCTGCGGCACTCAAAGTTATGGTAACAAGCCGCACTGTGCTGCATTTATATGGGGAGCACGAATTCGCTGTTCCTCCGCTTGCCGTCTGCCCACCCGAACAGCAACCTGACCCCGACGCTATCTGGCAGTTTCCAGCCATCCGGCTTTTCGTCGAACGTGCCCAGGCCGTCAATCCTACGTTTCAGATCACTGAACAGAATGCAGCAACTATCGCCTCCATTTGCATGCGCCTGGACGGACTGCCCCTGGCAATTGAGCTGGCCGCGGTGCGTACAAAGGTGCTGCCAGTGTCTATGATCCTGCAACGTCTTGCCGACGGCACAGGACAAAATCTGGCGTTTCTGCGCTCTACGGCACACGATGTCCTACAACGCCATCAGACCTTGCAGAAAACGCTGGATTGGAGCTATGAGCTGCTTGATCCATCACAACAAGCCCTCTTTCGACACCTCAGCGTGTTCTCTGGTGGCTGGACACTCCACGCCGCCCTGGCTATCGGCATGGCAGAGAACCAGGAGCTGGATGACGTGCTTGAGCAAGTAGAAGCGCTCATCGACCACAGCCTGGTACAACGCATATTGCGCGAAGAGGGTTCTTCGGAGGAGCATGTGGAACCACGCTTCCATTTCCTGGAAACCATCCGTGAATACGGGCTGGGACGCCTGGAAGCTTGCGGAGAGCGGGCAGCGCTACAACGACAACACGCGATCTATTACCTGACACTGGCTGAAGACATCGAGCCTGACCTGCCCAGTCCCCGGGAGGCGATGGCGGTTGCGCGACTGGCCTGCGAACAGGATAATATGCGTGCGGCCCTGACCTGGGCGATTGAACACGATGAGGCCGCCATAGCTCAGCGCATGTGTAGCGCACTGGGGGTTTTTGGGAGGCACGAACTCAGTTCCGCGAAGCTCACCGCTGGATCGATACAGCATTACAGATGACACAGGCGACACCACCAGCCATCCGGGCAAAACTCCTGATGGCGGCATCACGTCTCGCCCTCTGGGAGATTGCCTGCGAGTACTCGCGCGAGTTGACCCAGCAGGCATTAACACTCTACGAAGACATTGCAGATGAGGTAGGGAAAACATGGGCCATATTCCAAATGGGCGATGCCTGGCATATGCAAGGTGACTACCCACTGGCTAGCAAGTATCTTGAGGAGAGCGTGCAGCTCTTCCACAAGCAAGCAAACTGGCGAGGTTATGCCTTTGCGCTGAGCAGATTAGGGGCTATGGAGATACTGCAAGGCAACTTTCTACAGGCACGGACAAGGCTGGATGAAGCGGTACCACTGCTCAGAGAGTACAGCGAACCGGGTTTACTCAACATCACAATTGTCTACCTGGGCACGTTAGCCGTGGTTCAGGGCGATTTCATCGCAGGCATCAACTATCTCCAGGAGGGACTGCTCCTGGCACAACATACCGGCAATCGCTACATGCTGGCTACTGACTTGATCGCTTTCGGCTGCCTGTTAGGAATGATGCATGGGCCGATCTACGCGGCGCGCGTGTGCAGTGCAGCAGAAGCACTCTTTGAGAGCCTGCATACCGCCCTGCCCGCTGCATACCGCCCACTCTACGATGCCTATCTTGGCAACCTAAAGTCACAAATCCCAGAAATAACATGGGATGCCTGGTGGACAGAAGGGCAAGCGCTCTCCTCAGAAGAGGTCATCACCCTCGTACTTACCTTGTGTGAGGCGATAGAAGACAATGTATAAGCATACTTGCCTTTTTCGGCTGAATGGCCACCTTACGTGACTCACGCTCAACGGGGAAGGCGCTTTTCGAACCAATGGTGGGCATACGGCTCGTCGTTGAAAGCTCCTACTTCCTGGTATCCGTAGTCTCGGTACAGCTGGATGGCTTCAATGAGGGCGCGGTTTGTTTCCAGGTGGAGGACGGCAACTCCAGCTTCCCTTGCGTGACGCTCCAGAGTCTCCAGGAGACGCCGCCCCAGCCCAAGACCACGCGCCCGTGGAGCTACCCACAAGCGCTTGATCTCCCCTGGAGCATTCTCGTAAAGCTTCAAGGCACCACAGCCGACAGGCTCCTCTCGCAGAAGAGCCACAAGCACCAGGCCAGAGGGAGGCATGAGTTCGTGCGCTTGCACAGCAGTGCTGAGAGCAGGATCGAAACCAGCCTCAAAGCGCTCGCCTAGTTCGGCGAAGTAGTGCTCGAAGCACCATCTGACATCCGGGCTCATTGGATCGGTGACAGTGATCTTCACCAGTGATGCGATCAGAAGCTGCTCAACCTGTGCCATCGCTGCTACCAGCTTCACGCGCTGACTCTCACCCAGCGGCTCCAGGAGCGAACGAGCAAACGTATCGGCTCGCTGATCAAGCTCAGCTCGTTCACGCAGGCCAGCCTCGGTGAGTTGGACCTGGCGAACTCTTCCATCGTTGCTACTGGTCCCAACTACAACCAGGCCTTGCCCCTCAAGCGAACGCAGCAGACGGCTGACGTAGGCTGAATCGAGCCCAAGCCGACTTCTCAGTTCTCGCACCTCAGCCCCCTGTACTCCGATCTCCCACAGTAGCCGTGCTTCACCAAGAGGATGGTTTCGACCCAGGAAGTGGTCATTTAACACGCCAACGCGCTCCGTCATTGTGCGATTGAAGCTTCGGACCTGTTCAATCAGTGGCATCTCCATGAAACCCTCCAGACATGCTCAAGCAGTGACTTCTTATTCTCTGATTATAGTCAGAGAATCTGGTCTGATGCAAGAGATCGTAGAAGCAGAAACGGCCAGACTACTTGAAAATAGCAGAAAATCTGGGTACAATTGGCGCATCAGCATACAATTCTCCCTTCCGAATCGCATCAAGCTGGAGCAAGTAGAGAAGTTCTCATCCCACAAGCGTTCCTCAAAAGGAGATAGCTTTTATTTATTATGAACACAGTCTTCACGAAACTCGCCGGGTGGATGAGTAATCCAGAACGTGGCTTCACTGCTGCCTCTGAACAAGAACATTGCGTTTTTGGCGCGCGTCGCCCCGGTTTTCCCTCCTCTCACGTTTCTTCCAGGCAGCTACAAAGGTGGATCGCTTTTATGCAAGCACAAGGCATCACACGCGTTCTTTGTTTATTACCCCCTCGCCAATTGGCTGCCTATGACGATTTGCTTGGGACCTACCGTCAGGCATTTGGTGAACACAACGTGCTTTGGGTTCCCATTGATGATCTTCACCTGGCAGAAGAAGCCCAACTCATTGACCAGATTGTGCCATTCTTAGCTGAGGCAGAACAGCAACAAGAGAAAACGGTCGTTCACTGCTCAGCCGGAGTGGGTCGCACAGGTCACATTCTTGCGGCCTGGCTCGTGAGCCGTCGAGGAATGTCGAATGAGGAAGCCATCACGACAGTGAAAAGACAAGGCAGAAACGCGCGTGAGTCAAGAGACAAAAGACTCGATGAACTTCTTGATCGATGTAGAGACGTCTTTTCCTGAAGAGGGGATTTGGAAACTACAGGCCACTTCATTGAGTGACCCGTCAGTTCCGTCGGCTCCGGCTCATCAACCACCTTCCGCGACCAATTCAAGCACCTCGTCGGCGTCAGCCCACAGACATACCGACACGCATTCCGAGCTATGAACTGAGACGGACGTTGCTTCCCGGACCGGTGTGTCTTCCTCATAGTAATAGGCAAGATTGCCGTTCCGCAGGGTTTTTCGCTGCGTAAGCTGTCGCTCAATATCCTGCGCCACGAGCGCCTGGATCACCGTTTCAAGCGAAGCTTGCTTGCCAAATTCCCGCTGGATCGTATGTATCATACGTGAGACTTCGGCGAGACTGGGATTATTTTGCGTAGCGTCGGTGCCAATCAACACCTGAAGTTGTTGGAGAACACCAAGCGTCTGCCGCAGGTCGTCCTTATAGGCAAGCGCTGGCTTTGTCCATGTGGCCTTTTTCATAATCGAGATTTTTGCAGGAAAGATGATATAACGCAGAAAAGATGAAAACATGATCGTTATACAAAAATTAAAGAACGCAAGCTTAGTTATTGTAAAGAGTCGATCATCATGCGTATGATCCGCTGGATATAGTGTACTCATTGCAGGTTCCCCCTGATTACGCAATCTGTAAGATCAAAGTTTTTTCAGCATTTACAAAAACAATACTGTTAATCAGGTTGTATGCTATCTACAAGTAACATTTCTATCTAATAGAACAGCGCTGCGCAAAAAAATGTTACACATCCGTAACAGACTACGCCAAACTGGTCGCACATGCGCCGGCAAAAGCACATGTGCGACGACTATTGCTTACACTCGATGGGAAGCTCGCTCCGCTGGCCTGGCAGTGAGCATATGGTTTTATCACCTGCCAGCGCCTGTTTCGTCACTATTCACGTTAAGGCCCAGTAGTTTGATAGCATTCTCCTTGAGAATCAATGGTCGGACCTCAGGTTTGATCGCGATCTGCTCAAAATCCGCCAGCCAGCGCTCAGGGGTAATCAGCGGATAGTCACTGCCAAACAAGACTTTATGCTTGAGCAGGGTATTCGCATACTGGATCAACTGGGGAGGAAAGTATCTGGGCGACCAGCCAGAAAGATCAATGTAGACCTGCGGCTTGTGCAGACAGACGGAGAGAGCTTCATCCTGCCAGGGAAACGATGGATGAGCCATGATGATCGGCATATCAGGAAAATCGACGGCCACATCATCCAGGTACATAGGATTCGAGTACTTGAGATGGACCCCACCACCTCCGCGCATGCCAGAACCGATGCCAGAATGCCCGGTGTGAAACACTGCGGGTAAGCCAGCCTCCGCGATGACCTCGTAGAGAGCGTAGGCCCTGCGGTCGTTTGGATAGAATGCCTGTAAGGACGGATGAAACTTGAAGCCGCGTACGCCAAACTGCTCGATCAGACGACGCGCTTCACGCGCACCCATTTTTCCCTTCGCAGGATCAATGCTGGCAAAGGGAATGAGCACATCGGCATTCTCAGCAGCGACCTCGGCCACCTCTTCATTCGGCACCCGCACCTGTCCAGTCGTTGACTCCATATCAACAGGAAAGATCACGCAGGCCATCTTGCGCTGACGATAATAAGCCGCAACCTCAGGAATTGTCGGTCGAGGCCCCTCCTCTTTAAAATAACTGGACGACGCCTCCTGCATAGCTCGCCACAGCGGATCGTCGGGAATGCGTCCCGACACCTCCGCGTGTGTGTGTACATCGATAGCCACCAGATTCTTTACATCAATATTTTGCATGTCTCTTGTTTCTACACTATCCAGCAAAGCTGGTCCCAAATATAACCCAATACACTTTATTGCTGCCGTTCCCGCTCCTTGAGAATACGTCGCAAGATCTTCCCGGACGGATTCCTGGGGATAACATCGATGAACTCGACTTCACGCACATTCTTGTAGGTAGCGAGTTTGCCATTGGCCCACGCGACCAGTTCATCCGGGCTCAGGCTCTCGTAGCCCGCCCGGCGCACGACAAAGGCTTTCGGTACTTCTCCCGCTTCCTCATTCGGCTTGGCGATCACAGCCACATCGACCACCGCAGGATGTTCGAGCAGCAAGGCTTCAATCTGAGCGGGTGCCACACTGAATCCTTTATATTTGATCAACTCTTTCTTACGATCCGTGATCGTCACATAGCCCTCTTCATCGCGCCAACCAATATCGCCGGTATAGAGCCAGCCATCGCGCAGCACCTCGGCAGTGGCCTCTGGCGCTTTCCAATAGCCGAGCATCACCTGTGGTCCCTGGACCAGCAACTCACCCTCTTCACCACAGCCCAGCTCTTTTTGACCCGTTTCGATGTCGACGATTTTATGTTTCGTATCATGAATGGGTAAACCTATCGTCTCAACCTTAATCAGTCGCCGATCATAGACTGGATTAGAGTGCGTGCCTGGCGCGGCCTCAGTCAGGCCATAGGATGTCATGACCGTTACGTTGGTGCGTTCCTGGAAGCGATGGGCCAGCGCTGGCGGCACGGGAGCCGCACCACACTGGACATAACGGATAGTGCTCAGATCATAGTCGTGCAATTGCGGCCAGTCGCTCAGCACAGAGAGCACTTGCGGTACGGCATACAAAAGGGTAATACCATGTTCCTGAATGAGCTGTAGACTTATAGCGGGATCAAAGCGCTCCATCAGCACCAGGCGCGCGCCAGAAATCATCGCAGTGCCGATCAGCATAATTCCATAGATATGGTAGAGTGGCAGAAAAATAAGCATACGATCAAGCGAAGTGATACGCGCAGTAGCGACTGACTGATACGCGTTATAGACAAGATTCTTTTGACTCAGCATGACACCCTTGGGCAGGCCCGTCGTGCCGCTACTGTAGGGGAGCGCGATCAGGTCGTCCCAGGCCCAATCGAGCTGTGCCGGTGGCGTTGGCAGATGGGTCCGCACAAGCTGGCTAAAGGGAGAGATATGGATCGCAGGAACATACTGGCTGGTACCAACAGTGATCACAGATTTCAGCAGCGGAGTCTCAGCACACGCCGCCTCAACGAGCGGCAATAACTCATGCTGCACCACGACGGCTACCGCGTCACTATTGCTCAATTGATGGGCGACCTCACGCTCCTTGTAAGCTGGATTCAGCGGACTGGTCACTGCGCCGATGCGTATAATAGCAAACCAGCTCACCAGAAATTCTGGCCGGTTCTTCATGAGCAAACAGACATGCTGACCTTTGCGTATGCCTAGATCCAGCAGGGCATTGGCAAAGGCATTCACAAGCGCTTCCAGTTCGCGATACGTCAGATTGACGCCTTTGAAGACAATTGCAATGTTCTCGGGATAACGCTGAGCTGAACGCGTGAGTAGCTCAGCATACGCATGAGAAGGATACTGGAGCGGAGGGCGGAAAAGCTCCGCTTGTAGATGAGGTGGATCGGTCGAGAGAATTGACATAGAAACCTCCTTGTCGTTTAGCCATGGCTACGCAAAAGCCGCCATCGATTTTGCGTGGAGCAAGTTTCCTCACTAATGGCGACCTTTGCATAGCGCTGCTGTCTGGCTACTTCATTGCCCCAAAGCCTTCTGTAGCTCAGTGCCTATCTGGACTAGCGCCTGTTTGCCTTGATCCAGCATACCGGCCATATTGAGAAAGAGATGGATCATACCATCATAACGACTAGCCGTGACAGAAACGCCAGCCTCTCTTAAGCGTGTAGCGTACATCTCGCCTTCATCACGCAGTGGATCAAACTCCGCAGTAATCACCAGGGCAGGCGGGAGTCCGCTTAGATCAGGTGTCAGCAACGGAGAAGCCCGTAGATCAAGCTGCTCATCCTCATTGTTGAAGTAAAGGCTCTGGAACCAGAGCATATCCTGCCTGGTCAGTAAATAGCCTTCAGCATTTTCTCTTATGGAAGCAGTCTCCCTGCTGAAGTCCGTTGCAGGATAGATCAGCACCTGATATGCGAGAGCAGGACCACCTCTATCACGTGCCATTATAGAGATTATAGCAGTAAGATTGCCTCCTGCGCTATCACCACCAATAGCGATGCGTTCGGGATTACCGTTAAATGTGGCACAATGCTCAGCAACCCAGCATGTCGCCTCATAGCAATCATCGATGGCAACAGGAAACTTGTACTCCGGGGCCAGACGATAATCCACGGAGACCGTGATGCAGCGCGCCGCATTGGTGAGTGCACGGCAAACAGTATCATACGTGGCAATGTCACCAATCACCCAGCCACCACCATGAAAGAAGACAAACACCGGAAAAGGTCCATTTCCCTGCGGGGTATAGATACGCACTGGTATTGCACCCCACGTACCAGGGATCTGGCGGTCTTCCACTGCGGCCACCGCCTCTGGCGGACCTCCCAGAGGCAGCATCTGATACATTGACTGGCGTGCCTGCTCAACCGAGAGCATGTGCAGAGGCGGTGCACCAGTGGACGCGAGCATATCTAACAATGAACGAGCCTGAGGATCAAGCGTCATAGTAAAATCTCCCTTGACTTTCTTTCAATAAAACCAGACAGCAAACAGCGACATCAGGCGGGCATACGCAACACAGGCTTGAGTGTACTTCCGCGCTCAGAATCCTCAACAGCTTGATTAATCTGGTCAAAAGGATAAAACGTAATGAGACGATCAAATGGGAAGCGTCCCTGTTGATAGAGGTCGATTAAGCGCGGAATAAAGACATCGGCGACACTATGTCCCTCGACAACGCCCACGATGGTACGGCCAAAGGCCAGCAGTGTGCTCAAGTCAATGCTGGCTTCGGTCCCCGCCGGTGCAACGCCAACGAATGCGCAGACCCCTTTGACGGCCAGTGCATCAACGGCTTGACGAAACACTTTTGGCGCGGCGGTGGCTTCAACTGTATAGTTGACGCCGCCAGGAGCAATCTGCTGGATCGCTTCTACCGCGTCCTGTTCGGCGGCATTGACCGTATGCGTGGCCCCCAGTTCACGCGCCAGTGCGAGACGATTGGATTTCACGTCAACAGCGATGATGGTGGTACATCCGGCTGCCTTCGCGGCCATAACCGCGCTCAGACCGACAGATCCTGATCCAAACACGGCAATGCTTGTGCCAGCCTCGGGATGCAGCGCGTTCAGCACGGTGCCAGCACCCGTCTGTACCCCACAACCTAAAGGACCCAGCAGTTCAAGAGGAACATCCTTACATACTTTGACGACGTTATGTTCAGTGGCTAAGGCATAGGTGGCGAATGAAGACTGACCAAAGAAGTGACTATGAACGGCCTTATCCCCTTGTTTGAGAGCGCTTGATCCATCCAGACGGGCACCACTGAAATTGCCAGGGAAGAAACTGAGGCAATAGCCCGGTTGTCCGCGCTTGCAATTCACACAATCATCGCAGGAGAAATAGCTGAGTACCACATGATCCCCAGGTTGCACTTTTTTGACGTTTGAGCCGACTTTCTCTACCACACCGGCACCCTCGTGTCCCAGCACCAGGGGTAGCGGCACCGGCACATACTGATGACGGACAACCAGGTCGGTATGGCAAATGCCCGTAGCGACAATACGTACTACGACTTCGTCAGCGCGAGGCTCTTCGAGTTCCAGTTCGGCGATTTGAAAAGGGGTTGATTTCTCGCTCAGGACTGCTGCTGTAATCTTCATACTGTTTGCTCCTCTTTGTAGCAACACTATACTCTCAGGTTCTCCGTCCTTGAGGGCGAAACGGGGTAGGGGCGTCACCTCGCGTGCGTCCCCGGGCGGTCGCCAGGACACGCCCCTACCCCGTTTCCCGACATTTTCCCCGGAAGAATGGAGACTCTACTTTTATCTATGAAAAGGTGGCCGGACAGACAGCGCTGCCACCTCTGCGCACCTTAATTAGAAGGGATACTGGCGCTGGCCCTTCTGAATAGTGACCCATTTAACTTCTGTCAGGGCCTCAACCGAAGCACGTCCGCCTTCACGTCCGCCGCCGCTGGCCTTCACGCCTCCAAAGGGGGCATTTTGATCGTCATCAACCGAGCCATCGTTGATATGCACCATACCCGCTTCGACCCGCTCGGCGATATAGATGGCCTTTTGCAGATCGTTGGTGAGCACCCCGCAGGAAAGACCATAGATCGAGTCATTAGCGGCCTCAATGGCAGCATCAACATCGGGCACAACAGTGATCGGCGCAACCGGGCCGAAGGTTTCCTCCCGAAAGATCTGCATATCAGGAGTTACGCCGGTAAGTACGGTAGGCAAATAGTGGGGGTCCTGTCGCCGTCCACCGCAGAGGACGCGCGCGCCGTGAGCAACGGCATCCTGAACTTGAGCATCAACGATATCGATCTGCTCTTTATGGATCATAGGACCAACAATGGTGTCAGGTCGGGTCGGGTCTCCTACGGTCAACTGCGCCACCTTAGCGGCCAACCGACGAGCGAACTCCTCCGCGATTGACTCTTCAACGATGATGCGCTCACCCGACATACAGAGCTGGCCTTGATGCAGGAACGCATGAAAGGTCACGGTATTCACGGCGTAGTCAAGATCTGTGTCGGCCAGGACAATAATGGGGTCTTTGCCACCAAGTTCCAGCACAACACGTTTTAAGAGAGCGCCAGCCTTGCTGGCAATAATCCTGCCGGTCGCGGTTGAACCAGTGAAAGAGATAACGCGCGTGAGCGCATGCGTCACCAGCGCATCGCCAGCGACCGGTCCCGAACCGGTGATGACATTGAACACTCCCGCTGGCAATCCGGCAGCCTCGAAGAGTTCGCCAATTTTCAAGCCCGTCACTGGCGCTTCTTCCGCAGGTTTCAGCACCATCGTATTGCCCATAATAAGGGCATGGGTGATCTTCTTCATTGACAGAATGAGTGGATAGTTCCAGGGAGTAATGGCCACGACGACGCCCATGGGCTGGCGTAAAGTGAAGCTCAGTTTATCCGGTTGATCTGATGGAAAGACCTCGCCTGTGACCAACTTATGATCTTCGGCCACCGCGCGCAGATTCTCTACCGAGACCATCACTTCGTGCATAGCCTTGCCAAACGTGCCACCCCCTTCGTTGATCAGCACCTGGGCATGTTCAAGCGCGTTCTTTTCCAGCATATCGGCTGCCCGTAACAGAAAGGCAGAGCGCTCGCGTCCCGTTTTCTTCGCCCACGCCATACGCGCAGCATGAGCGGCCTCGATAGCCTTCGCGGCATCCTCCGCGCTGGCCTCAGCCACATGGGCATAAACTTGCCCGTTAGCCGGGTTATAGTCGTTGGAGATAGCACCATTGGTCGATGGTACCCAGTTTCCGCCAATAAACAGGTTGTAAGAGGGTACTGCAGTGTCCACGATTGTCATAATCATTGCTCCTATGCTATTTGGACATCCTTGTATCAAGGTAGTTTGCGCATCCCTGTCTCTGGATAACTGCTCAGGTGCAGTATTGACCCTTCGCGTAGGGACAATCCCTTGCGGTTGTCCACCGTGGGCCGCCGCCAGGGTCGCCAAGACCTTTTTCCTTCGCCCACGGCTGCTGGCAGGTTGCCAAAAAAGGTCTTGGCTCGGCCCCTACGCGCGTTTGCACTGAACTTGAATAGTTAAGTCTCTGGACTATTTAAATGTGTGTAATACTTTCATCAGTCGGCGATGAGTGCCACGCGTAATGCTTCTGGCAAGGGCCTGGCTTGCTCTGTTTGCTGGTCAAGTGCGACCATGGTCATCTGCCCCTTCGCAGCGATTTCACCTCCCTCCTGTGCTGTATCGCCCGCTCGTGGCATGAAACACGTGGTAAAGGCGACGGTCCATGAACTGCGACCAACATGCTCCACATGAGCGTGAATAGTCAGTTCGTCATCATAGCTGATTGCCTTGAGATAGTCACACGCGACATGTACACGAGGAAATCCGATGTCCTTGAATGTGGTCGCTCGGGGATAGCCAATTAAGCGCACCAGTTCATGCTCTGCGATCTCCATATAGCGCAACATAGCTGTGAAATGGATACGTCCTGAGCTATCTACATCAGAAAAAGGGACACGGACCTGTATGTTGACCTGTGACATAACTCTCCTTCCAGAACCTGACCCCTCAGGCTTTCGTGTGCACACTTCCTGCGCAGGCGACAAGAACCCACGTTCGCTCACGATCCGCTTGAGGGTACAGACTGCCGACGCGGACCCGGTCGCGACGCATAGTGCACAGCGCCCTCAGCACTGACGGCGACTTCAAGTTGCCCGATCTTCTCGATCTCCACCACCAGTCGATCCCCATCGCTAATAGGACCAACGCCCGCCGGAGTACCGGTGAGGAGCACATTGCCGGGCCATAAGGTCATGATCGAACTGGTGTAGGCAATCAGTTCTGCCACATTGAAGATGAGGTCACGCGTATTTGCTTGTTGACGCAACTCGCCATTCACCCAGCAGCGCAGTTCTAGCGTATGCGGATCGCCAACTTCGTCAGGTGTCACGATCCAGGGTCCCAGCGGCGTGAACGTGTCAAATGATTTGCGTGTCGAACGATCTTCAGTGGAGCGGACGGTAATATCCAGTCCGCACGTGTATCCAAAGACATAATCCAGCGCCTCATCGACCGACACGTTGCGCGCGGTCCGACCGATCACGACGGTCAGTTCAGCCTCCTGATCGGTACGCTTATCCAGGTACGGCAAACGGATACTAGCGCCCGGTCCAATCACTGATGAGGACGCCTTGAGAAAGACCCCATATTCAGCAATCGTTTGAGGGACGGCCATCTCGGCCTTATGATCGAGATAGTTGACCGGTGCACCAATCACCTTCCCAGGTCGAGGCAACGGGGCCGACAGTTGGACCTGCGCGAGACTGTGATGGGGGCGTCCGATCAGCCGATCCGCCACAAACAAGGCTGGATCATAGCCTTGCTCTAGCAATCGTGCTAATGGACCCGCCGGACCCTGTTCGCCTTGACCAACAAGATCAGTGACATCAATCACGTCGTTTTCGACCAGTACGCCTAGCGCAAAACCACTTGACATCTTCGGCATCGTTCGCGTAGCATACCTTCCGTTGGGAGGCGCGGGAGGCGGCATCTGACTTGCTCCATTCCATTGATCCGTCTGAGGATACTGCACTAGGCGCTGATTGTCATAGACGAGGAAACGCATGTGTACCTCCTGTTTTTCTTAGCTAGTGTTTGGTTTCAGCTCACTCGTGACGAAAAGTGTACGCGTGCCAAACACTAGCTTATACCTGCTGCTCAGCGGGCGCTTCACGATATAAACCAAGTGCGCGCAGCATTGGCTCGTCTGTGTCAGCGAAGAGCACCGCGTCTGCAGTACGCGATGTATTGATATGCTCATGCACTGCCCAACCGGGGACCACGAAGATATCGTGTTCGCCCCACTCAAGCCGCGTGCCATCGACAATCGTGGCACCCTGTCCCCGCACAACATGATAGATCGTACTGGAAGTATGCTTATGTGCATGCCCATGAAAGCCGGGGCGCAAGCGGGCGATACGGCAGCTCGTTGTGGGCATCACTGGTCCACCCGTCCAGGGATTGGTATATTCAAGCAGCACACCATCGATAGCACTCCCTGTTGCATCGTCAGCGATAGCATCTAACGCCTTCGCCGTTTCAGCCCAGGTATAATTGCCAATCGGCGAGTTCTGGACCTGAGGGATTTGCCACAGGGGATTAAGACGACCATGCAGAAACTGGTGGGTAGAGGAGTCGTCCGGGTGAATAGCCGGCTGCAAGCGTTCATTATAGAGTTCAAAGAAGCCCGCTTCAAGCATATTGACGAGCGGATAGTCGAGGCCATCCAGCCACATCATCGGTCCCTCACCCTCGTGCGCATGGTCATGCCAGTGCCAACCAGGCGTCAAGAGGAGATCGCCGGGGTGCATATGCACCCGTTCGCCATTGACGGTCGTGTAGGCTCCCGTCCCCTCAATAATAAAACGGAAAGCTCCCGCTGCATGCCGATGTGCCTGCGCAGTCTCACCTGGTAAAATGATCTGAATGCCCGCATATAGCGTATTGATGGTGGCCGGCGGCTCTTGCAAACCCGGATTGACGAGCATGAGCACACGTCGCTCGGCTTCTTTCAAGGAAAGCACCTGCGAAAAGTGCAGCAGGTATGGCCGCAATTCAGCATACCTCCACACATAGGGAACAGCTCTACTCTTCGGCTCGGGAGAAAACAGATTGCGCTGATAGCGCCACAGCGGTGCAGCACCGAGTCGCTGGATCGCTTCATAGGCATCCACAGACGCCTCGCCAGGCTTGTGCATAGTCATCGGAAAACCCCTCCTTGTGAGATAGGTATAGACCGCTTTTAAGAAAAACTTGCCTCTACATCTATGTGCGCTTGCAGTTGCTCAACGAGACGCGCGCGCGCAATTTTGCCTGTAGGTGTTGTGGGTAACGCCTCGACGAGCAGCAGATCTTCCGGCCACTTGTACTTCGCAAGTCCTTTGGCAGCCAGATGCGCGACAACGTCAGCCAGCGTAATGGCGCAATGTGGACGCGTAGCAGCAACCAGACAGGCACGCTCACCAAGGCGCGCATCAGGTCGGCTGATCACTGCGAATTGCGCGAGTTGCGGCATATCCGAGAGCAGGCTCTCAACCTCGGCAGCACTAAATTTCAGTCCTCCCCGGTTGATCAACTCCGTGCGCCGCCCCTGGTAGGTAATCGTCCCATCCTCATGGCAACTAGCGAGATCCCCGGTGCGTAGCCAACCATCCACAGTGACAGCCTCGTGAGTTAGTTGTGCATCGTGCAGATAACCACGGAACAGGTATGGGCTACGATAGCAGAGTTCTCCAGTCTCACCGGTTGGCAAAGCGCTTCCCTTGTCGTCAACAACACGGGCTTCACCGTTGGTGACTGGCCTGCCAATACCACTACTCGCGGCTTCAGGAGGATCGTCCGGGCGTGTGTAGATGCCAGCGCCGACCTCGGACATGCCCCACTGGACGATGACGCTAGCCCCCAGTACCCGGCGCGCAGCCTCGACAAGCGTCATGGGGACCTTGGCCCCTCCGCTACGTATCTCCCGCAGGTTGATCTTCGCCGCTTGCGGGTGGGTATCCAGATAGGTACAGACATCGCGCAACTGCGCCGGTACAAGAAAAGCTACCGTCGCGCCAGATCGTTGCACGACAGCAAGGAATTCCTCTGTGTTCCATGCAGGCAGAAACGCCTGCCGACCCTGGCAGCAAATACTCAAGTGAATAGATAGCAAACCGAACAGATGCGTAAACGGGCTGGCGCTGACCAGAGTATCGCTGGAGCGAGCACCCCCATCCCTGGCAAGCATAGCCGCATTCGACAACAAACTATAATGATCATGCATACAGATCTTCGGACGGAGCGAGGTCGTCCCGGATGAAGCAAGGAGAGCAAAAGGATCTTCAGGGGCAATCCTCACAGAGAGAGGAGATGCGCCAGCCCACTGGCGTAGCAGTTCATCTACACGAGAGACGTCGTTTTGTGCCGCCACACCAACGACGAGCAGATGCCGCAGGTTGGGCAAGGTGTCCAGCAAATGCCGTCCACTGCCTAGCAAGTCCCGTTTATGATAGCTGGCAGGCATAACAAGCACCGACGCGGAAGTTCGTTCCAGCAGCACACGCAATTCATGTTCGCCATACGCCATATGGATGGGAAGTGTTACTGCTCCGATGGTAGCCGCCGCCATGTGCACGATGAGATACTCCCAGCAATTCGGCAAGTGCAACGCAACCACATCGCCACGCACCACACCCAATTCCTGGAGCGCACGAGCCAATGCATGCGTATCATGCGCCCATTCATTCCAGGTGCGCAGGTTATTACCATCAAAGACCGCCGTCTCACTGCCATGGGTAGCGACAACTGACTCAAAAAGCGCAGGTAGCGTGTAATCACTGGCTTTGGCAACACGCTGTGCCGGGGTAATCAGATAATCGCCAGTTGTGACCATTGTTGTTAGACCTTTCGAATAAGTCAACTTCGACACTAAACTGCCGGGACAAACACAATGCGCAAGAGAAAGAGGGATACATAAGAAAATGCCGGTGTCAAGCATAGCGTGTGGCAACAAGCCAGCAGGCCATGCCTTCGTCGGAATGACCGGATATGTTGATCTTAAATGCCTTTGCCCAGATATCCTGCACATGGAGCAGGATCAGGAGCCCAACGAACGAGAAATGATTTCGGCCTCAACCAGTAACTGGTGTCCAGCCAATAGCAGAGCCTCGTCATCGAAATGAGAGGCGAAGCCCAAAGTACAGAGCACGGCAACCAATGATTTCTCTGGACCAGTAATCGCGACAGCCACTGCATTCACGCCTGCCAGATACTCTTCATGATCTATACTGAGACCAGTACGAACCGTTTCCTCCACTGCTTGCAAAAACTGGTATGCATCGGTCATTGAATACTCAGTAAAACGGGGGAGAGCATGCTTTTGCAACCAGCTCTGCCGTTTTTCCGGCGGCCATTGCGCCAGAAAAAGACGCCCTGCCGTTCCGGCCAGTAATGGCACACGCGTACCCCGTGGAACCGAGACATGTGGGTAGAGGTGCTCACCTCCCGCTTCAACAGCTTCGATGACATGCATATTTTCCTGCTCAATACGGCCTAAAAAAATCGTCTCGCCGATGCTGCTCACCAGACGTTGCATCGCAGGCAACGCCAGCTTACGCAGTCCAGCCCCGCGCACATAGGCCGCGAGCTTGTAAATACGCGATCCAAGCACATAAAAGCGCTCTTGCTGCTCCACAACCCCACAGTACTCAAGGGTCTTTAATAAGCGGTGCATACTACCCTTGCTCATATCAAGAGCCCGCGCGAGTTCTGAGAGCCCCAGCCCTTGCTCCGCTACAGTAAGAAGATCAATTAATTGAAATGCCCGCTCAACCATGGGAACGGGAACCTCGGTCACGGTAGAATGATCTGATTTATCCATTTTCGTTCCCTATGTGGAACGAACTGTTCCACATAAAATAGTATAGTGAAGGCAGAGCTATTTGTCAAGCTTTCGGCAGAAGGACACCAAACTCTCTCCGTTCCCCCAACATCACCCATCGCATGCGAGCAATAAAAAACACGCATGGGGAAAATAAAATGGAGAGTAGCTTAAAGCATGAGCTACTCTCCAAATCCGCCAGGAGCGGTCATTTCCAGAGTTTTTTCGGATATTCGGGATTGGCCTCGGCAGCATTGGTCGGATAGACAGCAATGAGTTTACCACTTTGCCATTGGAATAAGAATGGCTCAGCCACGACATTTTCTCCGTCATTGGCAAACTGTACAGGCCCTTGCAGTGAATTGAATGTATTATCCGCATGCAACTCTTGTATCAGCTTTGTATTGTCGAGACTCTGAATCTTCTCAACTGCCTGCTGTAGAACCTGGCCGACAGAGAACGCTTCGACCGAATCAGCACTAATCTCATTGACGGTACCACCATACTTCGCCACATAATCCTGCGTAAAGATGGGGTTCTGATAGGTATTGATAGTGGGGAACCAGCCATTATTGGGCACAAATACACCTTCAGCCTGTGAAGTACCCCCGATTGGACCGGTGAACTGGCTACCCTGGTCAGGACCAGCCGTAGCGATGATCACCTTGGGATTAAAATGCTGCTTCTCGAACGCTTTGATGAGTGCGACACAGTCGCTCTGCCCGGTCGTACCCAGAATAACAACATCTGGCTTCGCGTTAATAATCTGTTGCGCAACCGGTGCATAATTTGTCGTCGTAGCAGGAAATACGCTGGACAGTACTGTTCTCATCCCACCTTGCTCTAATTTTGCCTGTGCAGCCTGGACCTGTGGCTGAGTAAAGAAGTCATCTGAAGTAGCATATGCCACTGTTTGCGGTCGTTGAGCCTGTGGCATCGAGAGGATATAGAAGACAAAGCTAGTCAAATAGTTCGATGCGGAAAGCGACACTGAGAACAGATCTTTAAAATTTTGTTGAAAGACACCAGGAGCTGTTCCCGCGCCCTCAATCAGCGCATAATGATATTGATCAGTGACGGGTGCCGCAGCTTTCGTTAATAGTGATGAGTATGGACCCATAACCAGACTATCGTGATTCACCGTAATCATCTTCTTATAATTAGCAGCCACCTGTGTAGGGTCACTCTTATCATTCAAAATATCTAACTGGACCGGGCGACCCAGTAAACCACCATTCTGGTTTACCGCATCAGCCCATAGCTCATAGCCTCGTTCAAGGGCTTTGCCATCGTCAGAAAAGTCTCCTGAAAGCGAGACCGAAAGTCCGATTTTGATTGGTGTGCCAGTTAACGTGTTATTTGTACTCTGAGCGCAAGCGCTCACTCCAGCAATAATAAAAAGGGCGGCACAAATAAGTGATAAGGCCCCATTAGTTCTTGCTACAAGATAGGCTAACATACGAACTCCTTCTTCCTTGTAAATCATGTATACAGTGAACATGCTCGCAAAGAACGTTGCCAAACTACCCTCTATGCAAAAGAGATATCTTGCCATCCTGTACAGAGAGTGCAGCACTCACGCACATGCCTTCTTCTCCAGGCCCGATCATAGATAAAGAGTAGAATTGACCATGTGCACACCACCATGCGCGTCACCAGAAAAAAGGAGCAATATCTCACGGTATTTACGCCTTCTTCATAAGATGTAACGCTATTCCCACTCTTAGACTGTCATGGCCATTAAAAAATAAAGAATATACCACTAGAAATCTCTGGAGAAACTTTAGCAGAATTTGCTATTATCTGCAAGACTCACTACCATTTGTCATACCAGGTCTCCCCAACACCTGATAATTTTAATTCTTTTTAATCTCTCATTTTAGTATCCTCTATAGGATTATTATCTGAAATTTTAATCTGGGGTTGCTAAGTCGATTGGCATCCTTTATAATTAATACGATTATGGATTCTCTAGTTATTTCAGAGTCCATTTGTGTCTGTAACGAACGCGTTCTCTATGATCTCTTACTGTGTACAAAGGTATCAGACACAAGTTGGGAGAGGATTTTCTATTTTTATGTTCAAATCCATTAGTAACCTACGTATATTTCCTCGCGTTCTTCTGCTTTTTGCAGCGTTGGTTATCATTTCAAGTGTTGCAATGGTTTTTCTCGGTTCGTTCTACCTGCAAGCAGAATACACTCACGCACAAGCTGTCAAAACAAGTTTCAATGCCCAGCAAATAGCAACAACGCAGCAAATCAATCTGGAACGCATGAATGCGCTGCTCCAGGCGCGCTTTGCGCAGATCTTTGCCAATGGGAATGCAGCGTTACAGAATGATCCATCATTGGCAGCCTCAGGAGGACTGATTGCCAGTGACATCGCTGCTCGTCAGATCGACTTCGACCAGGCCATTCGAAGCTATAGTGCTAGCTACGAAATTGCTACGTCTGCGAATATGAGCACTATTCGTAATATCCTCCAGGGTGATGTTACGAATGCACCCCTGATTGCAGAGCAGCAAACCGCGCTCAACGCTGTCGTCCGTACCCAATGGGACACCTACAAAAATTTACAGGACCAGGTGCTGCAGGCATTAACCAATGCCAATCCTCAATATGAACCTGCATACGCCACTCTCTATCAAGCCAATCTGGATTTTCTCACTCTACAGAACAACTGGCAAACGGTCGTCAACACGGCCACAACTGTTGGTCAGGCAGTCACCGGATTGGCAAACTCAGAAGTTGTGCCACTCCAAATCGCGACGGCTATCGCCGTGGCCCTGATTATTCTGGTCATTGTTGCCACCGCTGCGATTGTGAACATCACTATTTCGCGACCGCTCACACAGCTCGCAGCGCTTACTGGTCGTATTTCAAAAGGCGACATGAGCGAACGTGCGCACGTCGGAGGCAACGATGAAATATACATGGTGGCCACATCCATGAACAATATGTTGGACAACATTGTTCAGCTTGTTCAAGAGGCCCAATCGCGCCACCTCGTGTTACAGGCCCAGGCAGAAAAATTGGTCCGCCAGGTGAGTGGTGTAGGTGGTGGTGACTTGCGTGTCCAGGCAGAGCCATTGCCCGGCAGTCTGGGTATACTCGCCACTTCTTTCAACTATATCATCACAGAACTAGGCTCTCTCGTGATCAACTTTAAAACGCTGGCCAATGAAGTTGAACGGGCGACGCTCCAGGCATATGACGATATGTCACAACTCGTAGGCGAGGCCGATAAGCAGATCCAGCAAATTACGGTGGCCACTACTAGTGTCGGAGATGTAGCCAATGCCAGTCGCAACGTGGCTGAACGGGCGCTGGTCCTCTCACAAGTTGGCAATGAAGCCTATGTGACGACACAAAGTGGCAGAAATGCGGTAGCGAGAACCATGCAGGGTATGGGTCGCATCAACGATAATGTGCGTTCGACCTCCTCTAAGGTACAAGGACTGGGGAAGCATTCACAAGAAATTGATGGGATCATAAAAATTATCTCCGGTATTGCTCAACAGACCAATCGCCTGGCACTTGATGCCGCCATCCAGGCCGCCATGGCCGGCGAAAATGGCAAAGGTTTCCGCACGATTGCCGAGGATATTCGGCGCTCAGCAGAGGTCGCCAAAGCACAGACAAACATGATTGAGCAGATTGTAAAGCGCGTCCTTGAAGGTATTCAGGATGTCTCACTCTCTATACGCGACACCGAGATAGAAACCGCCACCAGTTTGCAATCATCACAAGAAGCCGGGACTGCCTTTGAAGCAATCTTCGCAGCTATTGAGCGTCAATCACACGAGATTGAGATGATTAACCAGGCTGCCAAACAACAATTGCACGTCTCCAATTCGGTGGTGAAAATGATGCAAAATGTTTCTCTATCGACACATCACAGTAGTTCAAGCGTGCGCGAAGAAGCGCAACGCATGGAAGAAGTTGCGCAACTGGCTGAACAGTTGTTAGCCTCTGCTGAAGTCTTCAAATTGCGGGAGGATCAAGATATTTTCGCACACAGCGGTGGCGAAAGCTTGATAGCAGAGCAGAGGTTTGTCCAGCAGGAAGCTTTTCAGCGTCAACACACGAATTTCACGCCGCTGCCCAGTAGCACGTATCCCAGGCCGACGGCCTCGTCCGGTGCACGCTTTTTTATACCGCAATCTCCCTCCGTGTCTCAGCCATTAAATGGATCGGAGGGTACATTTAGACCGGAGCAAGAAAAGCAACCACCACAGTCAAACCAGACAGGACGAGACGCCAATCGTCGCTTCTTACACCAATAAGGGGGTAGGGGAACGACATGAGATGCCAACTTCCCCTCCACCTCGAACAGGGACAATCACGTTTCTCTTTAAGCAAACGTGTCTAAATAAGCGCCAAATACCCATAAAGTTCTTTTTCAAGACACGCTCTCAGGCAGTGTTTGGTTTCAGCTCAATAGTGACCTCCCTCTTAGACCGTCAGAAACGAAGCTGACGCTTCTAGCCTTCGGCTCATCTGACGGAAAGGAGGAAAAGTGTGCGCGTTCCAAACACTATCTCGGTTCATGATGAAATATTGCGAGCTTGCGTGCCTGGTCATTTTTGACTCTACGGCATCCGTACCAATACGCATGCTACTTGTTTCTACGCATCGTCAAACATACATCAAAAAGATGCGTTTTGTTGTGTTCTTTTTGATGCTGCATTATATATCCAGGGAGATAGAAATAAATTGGAGAAAAATGTACCACAGCAGCAAGGGAAAATAACAGATAATCTGGCAAGTGTTATACAAATTATTCGCGTTGAAAGTGGTACAGGGGAACTGCGAGCAATGCGAGGAGAAGGGATAGAAAGCGAGCGAGGATCTATTAAGTTCGTCAATGGACAAATTGTCTATGCACAGGTGGGACCCTATCAGGGACCAACGGCGTTCAATATTCTGAACACCTGGGGTAGATGCGTCTTTTTTTTCTTTGCGGTCAATATGCAGCATAGCGGTTCTCTCCCTGCGCTGTTGCCAGAACCACCTCAGCAGCACAGCCCGCGAGATACCACATCAGTAGGCATCCTGCCTTTCACAGGAGGACAAACTCCTCTACCCATACCCCAGGAACATCAGCCAGAGTTGCCTCCTGCAACGACGATCCCTTCAACGGCAATTCCCCGCGCGACAATGTCTGCCGTTAAGGCGGTTGCTCTTATTGAGAAAGCCGAGTTGCCACGCACCTATCGCCAGATCTTCTTGCTCATTAATGGTCGGCGTTCAGTCCATGACCTCATTATTCGAGCAGGTTGTGCACCTGAGGATATGTATCGCGTATTAGAAACATTTGAAAAATTAGCGGTTATTCGCATAATACAATAAAGCATGGCTTACTTGATTACACGTTAAAGTGTGCATGCTTTTTCAAAACAGACGCAGAGTTATCCCTCTGCCGAGACAGATAGCCTCTGCTCTTCTGGTTGGACGGGATGTTTGACGATTCTTTCGCGCCAGCGCGGACGCATGAAGAGGGCGAAAACCGCCGCACAGCCACAGAGTAGCAGACAGACAAGCGAGGTAAGCTTGAACCCCTGGAGAATAATTCCCGCAACGAGTAAGCGGCTTACGCCCGGGCCAGAGACAATGAACTGATCAGCCGCTATACGGCTTGTCGTGGGAGACGACGAAAGTGCTGCGTTCACATGCCAGAGATAGACCTGACCCAGCAGAGCAACACCAAAAGCTGTCCCAATATTGCGCGCCATGCCCAGCGTTCCAGAGGCCAACCCTGACTGCTTTAACGCCACAGCGCTCATCACTGCGAGGGTCGCGCAAGAGGAAACAATGGGGATGGCCAGGCCTCGCACAAGAAAGGTCGGGAGCAAGCCACTGACATAGTCGCTCTGAGGGGTCAGAGCGATCACAATATAAAGGAAGCTTAACCCGATTGCCAGCAATCCAAGCATCAGGAAGAGATACAGTCGAGGTCCAGCCCATTGTGCGATCAGCCCGGTGAGGGGAGTAAAGAGGGCAATCAAGCCAGTCGCGGGTAAGAAAGCCAGACCACCTTGCAGAGGGGAAAATCCCCACGTGTTTTGCATGAACAGGCTCCAATAGGGCTGCGATCCAAAGAGGGCAGCCGAGAAGAAGAAGAAACTCAAGCAGCCCATGACGAATGGAAGGTTGTGAAACAAGGCCAGGTCAACCAGCGGCCAACGAACCCGGCGTTCGACAATCACAAACAATGTCAGTATGACGATGCCAAGCAGACAGCTCCCAATGACCACCGCGTTTGTCCACCCCTCATCGCCTGCACGAGTGAAGCCAAATAATAGACACAGCAGACCAGCAGACAAGAGCAGCAGACCCGGCCAGTCTACCGGAACGGCATTATGCGCCTCGCGCGACTCTGGGACGAACAGCGCTGCCAGCACGAGAGCAACTATCCCAATGGGGACATTTACAAAGAAGATCCAACGCCAATTATCTCCTTGCACCAGCAGTCCACCAAGCACCGGACCAGCGATCAGACCCAGGCCAGAAATACCTCCATAGATCCCAATAGCCAGGCCATGCTGCCGTGGCGGAAAGGCACGAATGATGATAGCAAGCGTGCCCGGCGTCATAATAGCCGCACCAACGCCCTGCATAACCCGAAAGACGATCAATGCTGTAATACTTGGAGCCAGGCCACAACTCAATGACGCCACCACAAAGAGGGCTAAGCCTGCCAGGTAGACTGCACGCTGTCCCCATAGATCTCCGAGCCGTCCCACGCCCATTGGCAATACTCCTATCATCAGCACATAGCCCGAAATCGTCCAGGAGATCGTACTGAGTGGAGCGTGAAAATCATGCCCGATGGTCGGCAGTGCGACATTTACAATAAACAAGTCAATATAGAGCATCAGCAGACCAAAGCAGGCCGCAGTCAAGGTAAGCCACTTGGAAGGCGTTCGCTTCTCCATGAATAATCCTCCAGATCATTTCTGTTCAACACTATTGAAGATAGTATACACGCACAAAAATCACCAGTCAAGTCTATTAGATGGTAATATTAACAGCCAAATAACCCCTTGATGATCACCGGCAAATACATTACAATAGAGGAAAAGCGCAAGGCAAGAAAGAGTAGAGAGACAGTGGAGAAAGATATGCACAAAGTAGCGCCAGCAGCGCTGGCCCTCATAGAAGCAACCGTCAACACACGCTATGGACGAACACGTGCGGATGACTGGCAGACCTCTGAGCAGTTGCGTGAATGGTTAATCCAGCATCAATTACTGGCAAGGGAGGCACCATTTTCACAGGGTGATCAGCGCAGATTGATTGAAGTGCGAGAGGCCCTACGCGCTCTCCTGCGCGGTAACAACGACCTGCCCGTTGTCCCCGAGGATATTGAGACGCTGAACCACATAGCCAGATATGCGCCTTCCATCGTCCAATTTCGCCAGGATGGGCAGGCGCATCTTGTCCCGGATATTGAGGGAGTTGATGGAGTCATCGGTTTGTTGCTCGGCATTGTCTTCACAGCCATGGCAGAGGGCACCTGGACACGACTCAAAGTCTGCCGCAATGAGCACTGCCAAAAAGCATTCTACGACAGTTCAAAGAATCATTCAGGAACATGGTGCAGCATGGCAAAGTGTGGCAGCCGCACCAAGGCTCGTACCTATCGACAACGCCAACGACAAGAGATTACGGATTAGGCTCGCGCTATTTTGCCAGGATCAAGATACTAAACCCGCCCAAAACGCGCGCCGCAACATCTTTGTGCAAGGAAAAAGCCAGCTTTCTGGGCACAAGCATCAGCTTCTTCTTAAACGTATTGGGCACTGCTATCGCACGCGGAGTATAACTATAATCCAGTATCTCGTAACCGGCATCTTGCACAATAGCCAGGGCCAGATCTTTCGTAAAATAATGAATATCGTACGTTTTACGCACGTTTATAAGTGTATTCCGACGCAACAGAGAGAGCACCGAGAGTTCTAGTGGCAAATGAATCAACTTATACTCAGCCTTGGGTTTCAGATTGCGCAAGAAGGCATAATAATCCTCAACGTGCTCAACAACGTCTACCATGAGCATAAGATCATAATGAGTATCGCCTTCTTTGCTAAAATCACCCTGTTGATAATGCAACCGGTCATTCTCTTTACCCTTGCAGATCTGTACAGCGCCCGGTGATACCTCATACCCATCGAAAGTGCAGGACGGAGCCATCTGCGTTTGTAAATAGGCGAGAATTCCACCAACCCCACAACCAACCTCGCAAATAGTTTGCGGAGTCAAATGATGACGTGTGAGCATGTTAAGCAACTGCGTAGCTTTCCAGGGAGAGTCTTCAGCATGCCAGTCCGGGACGACTTCACGATACTTATTAGACATATATACATCAATAAATTCCATACAATACCCCCTTATTATGCCATTCGATGAACGCCCAACACAATTAAAACAACATAGTCTCATTATTAATCGATCACAGCCCGTGCTGTGAAGCATACTACCCAAACCCACTGCATTGTTTCAAGTGAGAAGAACCCTATCCTGGCTTGACGAGGCGTTCCAGATCGCACAAATCAATGCAAGAGCCCTCTTCTATGAAAGCAAGCTCAATTTTACAGTATTGCTCTTATTTTTGCAATACTGTCTGTGCATAAATATCGAATTATAGCTATATACATCTTATCCCTGTAGTGAACAAAGAAGAGCAGAGCGCAGAAGCAAAACGATGCCTCCGCGCTGATTTGAAGGATATGGACGCCTCGGTTTCTCACCTGATGCTTCCAAAGGGAATTTCATACGTTATCGGTGAGCCACCAGTTTTTGCAACACAGCCCTTGCACGATCTTGCTAGTGCAAACGTCACATTAGCCCTGGAGCACTTGCTCAATCAAGGCATCAGCTACGGCCAGGTTCCCAACCAATTCCTGTGGGATAGAGTAGCGGTCTTTCAGGTAAGAGATGCTGGTAGAACTCACCCAGACCTGATTATCCCCACTCTGCCAGACGAGCACTTTGAGTGGCAATTCAAGTGCCAGTAACGGGGATGCGATCATCAGGGGCGTACCGCCCTTCGGATTACCGAAGATCAGCACGTGAGCTGCTTGCATTTTGAGGCCGACGCGTTGCGCCTCTCCACTGTGATCAATATGGGCAAAGAGGTGCAGATTTCGGCTGCGTATGGCTTCCTGGAAGCGTTGCAATGTCTCTGCCACAGAAAACGGACTGGGTATGGTGAGAATCCCCTCTGCTGAGGGCGGTGTTCCAGATGTTGCTGCTTCGTTCATCATTTCTCCCTCATTCTTTGTCATACTCTGGCATAGCTCTTTTCTTTCTTATCCTTTATGACTACGCCTCACCACCATTGTACCATTTCGGTTTCCTGATGAGAGAAGACCTGCCAGATACAATCAGCAGCTCGCAACGGTAAGCTATCCTTTTCTCATTACGAGCTTCTTCCCTTGTCCGTCATCTTCTCACTGAGGAGTATCTCAAAGTCGGATAAGATGGAAATCAATGCCAATTTTATCTGAAGCATAGAAGAATTCTCGGTCATACCTATACCGTATTTTCTCAACAGTTTTCTGCATTCACTGCCGAACAACGTGAGCAATTGTAAAATACTTTGGTGCTTTCTGATACACTATTCCTATGGTATAATATGTGGCCGGTCCTCTCAAACCCCGCAGGGAAAAGCACACCCATTTTCTCTGGAAGTAGGAGCAAGCCGGTTGTACGCAGTAGTAACTAACTTGTGTCAGCCAGGATGGTTTTCATCATCATAAGGAAAGCTCTATTGGCTGTCAGCGATGTGAAAGGAAATGTGACCAGATGGAATTCGAGGATTTTGTGGAACCTGAAATAGCCGTAACGGCAGCGGTGGTCGCAGCAATTTTCTCGCCTCGTGCGCGGAAAGTGCTGCGGAAAGGTCTGGTGTATGGCACGGCTGGCGTTCTTACCACTGGCGACATGCTTGCTTCTTTTGCCAGGAACGTCAGCCGTGGGGTCCAGCAAGCGGGCATGGCGGAACAGGAGAGGGATGCTGATAGAACAGGCGCAGCAAAACCGACAGGAGAGGTGGGAGGGCAGCCCGCATGACACAGACAAAGAAAGATGGATCTGCCACGTTGGCGATGGAACGTGCTGAGCAGCTCCTCGACCAGATTGGAGAACAGCTCGGTAGGTTGGCAGGGAAAGCTACACTGCGTGTCCAACAAGTTGCTCAAGCGCATCGCGAGGAAGCGGGCCATCTGGATCAGCCAACGTCAGCATCCACGCATCAGGTGGCCAGGACAATAGCTAAGCGGAAAGCCCAGGCGCAGCAGCCCTCGCTGGAAAGAGCAGAGATGCTGGTAGACCAGCTCGGACAGCACGTTGGCCACTGGACACAGGTGAACAGTCAGCACATGAAGAGGACGATGGCACGGCTGCGGGAGGATGCAGAGGATATGTGGGTAGAAGCAGAGGAGATGCGCCACAAGTGGCAAGGCAAACACGAGCACGTACAAGACGATATGCATGCACCTGTTTGATAGCCCTGGAGTCCTGGAGGAGAGATAGAGATCCCCTTTTTAGGGATGGCCGATTTTCTAGAGAAGGAGTGGGAACGTTCATGGGCGGAGTGGGAACAATGACAGCAGAGCCTCGCGTTCTGCATACCGTAGCAGGTCGGGTCCGTGTGCATTTGCCTGGATGGTCGGGCCAGGGGAAACCACACATTGAGAAGCAGCTTCGTCAGCTTCAGGGAGTACGCCGCATCCAGGCCAATCCGGTTACTGGCACTATCCTGATGGTTTTTGATCCCGCTTCTCTCAGCGAGCAAACCATACTTCACGCGGTCCAGGAGCTTGACCTACAGCAGATCAATGACCAGCCAGCTGAACCCGCTCTGCCACCAGTGGTACGTGAAAAGCAGGGGAAAACCGTACGTGCTCGCATTGCGGTTCGCGGTCTGGATCGTGATCCCCAACTGGCAAAGCGTGTGGTAGAACATCTGGAGAAATGGCCTGGTGTCCATGCGCTCGCCAATCCGCTGACTGGTCGCGTGCTGGTCGAATTCGCGGAGCACGAGGCAGAACTGGACGAATTAATTGCGGAGGTAGCAGGTCTGGAGTTTCCAGACCTGCCGGGCGAAGATCGCCCGGCCTACCCATTTGACGCTGGACCACTGATCCAGAGCACCACGCGTACGCTAGGAGCGGCACTTAGATTGAGTTTTTTAGCCATCAGACGGCTTATTGGCAGCGAAGATGTGTTGCCTGGTGCACAAACTGCTGCCTATGCCTCTGGTGCTATTGGCCTGCTGCAAGGATTTCCGCCAGTGCGCAATGGACTCCGCCAGGTGCTCGGACGCCCTGTGGCTGATCTGCTTTTCGCTCTTCCTGGCATTGCGCTGCTCACGCTTTCCAGCAGTCCGCTTGGTCTGGCAGTTGCCGGGGCAGAAGCGTTGCGTCTGCTGACAGAGGTACAGGCGCGGCGCGCGGCCTGGCGTCATTACGAAACACGCGTGGCACAGGCACCTTCTGCCCAGGCAGATGCGGTTATTCGCCTGGAGAGTGGCGAGCAGGTGCCCCTGGCCGCGCACGTTCACGAGGGAACAGGAACGGCGACCGGCCTGGATGGCATGCCGCTACCGGTCTACCCGGACGCGATGGTCCCTCCTGGAGCGCGTCTGTATGGAGGTCCCTTCGTCTTACAACTGAAAAGCGAGGCGTCCTTTGCAGGTTTTATGCCGCAGCCGCGCTCGGCACCTGTTACCCCGACGTTCTATGATTGGTATCAACGCATCCAGGCACCCATTTCATTGGCCTATGCCGGTCTGACCGGCCTGCTCAGCCGCTCATTTAGCCAGGCATTCGTCGCGTTATTGCTCGTCAACCCGCGCACCGCTTCGATTGGGCAGGAAAGCGCGGACTTGCATGCGAAAGCGCGCGTGCTGCGGGCAGGCGTGACTATCGTTGGCACTCGTCCCATGAGAAACATCCGTCTGCCCAAACTCGTGCTCTTAGATAGCGCTCGCCTGCTTACGGAAAAGCTTGAAGTTACTCACGCGCTACCTTTGAGCGATGCGCTAGATGCCGCAGAAGCACTGGCGCATGCGGCAGGCATCGCGAGCGCTGCCGGTTCGCCCTGGGGAAGAATCTTCCATAGTATCCACGCAGTCGCAGCTACCAGCGGCAGTTTTAATGGCAGGGTCGCTAGCGCTTTTGTCGACAGCATATGCTATACACTCGGACCGCTAGACGATTGGGGAGCGGTGCCAGAGGCTTCGTCACTGCGCCAGCGTGGCAACGTTGTCCTGGCGCTGCGACGCGTAGAGGAGGGGAGGCCGCTGGCTCTTCTTGCGCTGCGTCCGCGCCTGGCCCCAGAGGTCCAAACGCTGGTGACTACCTGTCAACGCTCTGGTGTGGAATTGGCCCTGCTCTCGCAGGGGGATGAGCTGGCCGTAAGGGCGCTGGCGCACCGAGCGCAGATCGCGCTGCTCGAAAGCGATTCCGCGCTCGCCGTTATTGCGGAGCGACAGCAAAGGGGAGAACTGGTCGCATTTGTCTCGGACCACGCGGGCGCGACGGCAGGTTTTGCCGCGTGCGACCTGGCGATTGGTCTGACAGATCAGCGTAGCCACTTTCCGGCACGTGCGGACTTGCTGGCCCCTGATCTCGCCGCCGTCGCTGCGATCATCGAAGCGGGGGCCAGGCGTGACGCTGCCGTGCGTGACTCAGTTGGTTTCTCCGTGGCATCCAATATCGCTGGCATCGTCTGGGGCTTGCGGGGAATACCAGGCGTCGAGAGTGCCTCGCGTGCGGTCTATATTACTGCCCTGGGAGCGCTTGTGGATGGGTGGTTGCGGCTGCGTGGTGGGAGGTGTGCTCGCTCAACGCTCACCCGGTTAGTTGATCCACAGCCAGAGCGCTGGGGAAGACGCAGTGTGGATGAAGTTCTCCATCTCCTAAATACAAGCGAGCAGGGTTTAACGAGCAAACAAGCACATGAACGCCTGCGCAAGATGCCTACTATTCAGCCACGTAATGCTTTGCGAGCCGCGTTGCTGGAACAGGTGCGCTCGCCATTGACAGGTATTCTCGCGGCTGGCGCGACGCTTTCGTTACTGCTTGGCTCGACCGGAGATGTGGTCATTATTGGGGCAACCATTGTAGCCAATGCTATCGTCGGAGTCTGGCAAGAACACAAGGCAAACCAGATTGCTGAAACATTACAGCAGATAGGGACGTCACAGGCCCGTGTTTTACGCGACGGACAGGAAAGGATACTCTCTTCTGATGAACTTGTACGGGGCGATATCCTGCTGCTGGCTGCTGGAGATCGCATTGCGGCTGACGCACGGGTAATTGATGCGCAGGGCCTGGAGGTAGATGAGGCCGCGCTTAGCGGAGAGTCGTTCCCTGTCAACAAACTTGCGATGGGAGGAAGTGAGGCCAGACAGATTGTCCTGGAAGGAAGCGATGTGACCACAGGAACGGGGCGCGCGGTTGTGGTAGCGGTTGGTGAGCAGACAAGAATGGGAGCAACCAGACTTGCGCTCGTAGAAGAAAAAGAGCAACGCAATCCGCTAAGCCTACGCTTGAGTCGCATGCTGCGCTACTTCTTACCCATTTCCGCAGCAGGTGGCGCAACGGTCATTGCCGCTGGACTGCTCTGGAAGCAACCACTCTCCGTGCTTCTGGCGACCGGAGCAACCATCGCACTGGCAGGCGTACCTGAAGGCTTACCACTGCTTTCCAGAGTGGGAGAGGCTGGTGTTGCTCACCGTCTGGCCAAAGAGCAAGCAATCGTGCGGCGTCTCTCCTCAGTTGAAGCGCTTGGACGTGTGGATGTGGTCTGCGCGGACAAGACCGGAACTATGACCCGAGGACGGTTGCGCCTGAGCGTCGTGACCGATGCAGTCCAGGAGTCCACTCTGGCGCAGAAGCTGTCGGAGCCGTTGTCCCACGTATTGCTCACTGCGGCTCTGGCCAGTCCCCATCCCGATGCGCAGGGCGCACATACCCATCCTACCGACGTTGCGGTGGTCCAGGGGGCAGTAGCAACTGGCCTGAGCGAGCAGGTGTATCGCGAGCACGAAGCGGAACTCTCCTTTGACCCGAAAAGATCTTTCCACGCCACCATCGTCCAGAGAAGACTCTGCATCAAAGGGGCACCGGAAGTGATCATTGCTCGCTGTCGTTCGCTGTTCCAGAACGGCGAGCAGAAGCCTCTAGGTGAGGCGGAGCGCGCAAGGCTTGTAGCGTGTTCCCGCCAACTGGCAGAACGGGGATTACGCGTACTGATGGTTGCGGAGGGGGTAAAAGATTTGTCGCTGGATGACCCCCAGGATCTCACTGCCCTTGGCTTCGTGGGCATTAATGATCCCTTGCGTCCTATGGTGCAAAATGCGGTGAGACGTTGTCACGAGGCGGGAATACGGGTGGTGATGATTACCGGCGATCATCCAGCGACCGCGCGTGCAATTGCTCAGGAGGCTGGTTTACTTGAAGGGAAGGGAGATGTGCTGAACGCAGCGGAGATTGCAGATTTACAAAATGGTGATCTCGACCAATGTCTGAAACACGCGGTGGTGATCGCCAGAGCTACGCCTCTCGATAAATTGCGCATCGTAGAAAGTCTGCGCCGACAAGGACACACGGTTGCCATGACTGGCGATGGCGTCAATGATGCGCCTGCGTTACGGCTAGCGGACATCGGCGTGGCAATGGGCAAAAGCGGAACGGAGGTAGCGCGACAGATTGCGGACGTGGTTATTGTCAATGATGATTTCTCAACCCTGGTTAAGGGCTTCGTCGAAGGGCGCAGCTTCTGGCGCAATATGCGCCGCGCGCTAGGACTGCTACTGGGAGGGAACCTGGGAGAATTGGGCCTGGTAGTGGGCGCCAGTTTGCTGGGGACACAGATGCCATTAACCATAGGACAGATTCTGGCTGTGAATGCGATTACAGACATCTTGCCCGCACTCGCAGTCATCTTGCAAGAGCCAGAACACCGTAATCTGGCGCAACTTCGGCGTGAGGGGGCAGCAGCGCTGGATATGCCGCTGTTTAAGGAGGTAGTGCGCCGTGGCCTGGCGACTGCGCTTCCGTCGTTGGCGGCCTACCTCATCACCCGCAGCACCAGTTCGCTACCCCAGGCTCGCTCGGTTGCATTCGCGAGTATCATCTTCTACGCAACTTGCACAGACAGTCATGGCTGGTCGCATCGAAAAACATCTGACTCGCCCGGTGCTGGGCGCGGTAGGAGCGTCGCTGGGAGTCTTGTTAGCGGCCTTCAGTATCCCGCCGTTGCGCCGTTTTCTCAACCTGGTCATGCTTCCTCCATCGGCCTGGATGTTGACGGCAGGTGGCGCACTGGCCGCTCTTCTCCTGAATCGTTTGCTGAGCGTGTTGTATGCTTGAATACTGGCTTCACAATGGAGTTAACCCGATTTCGGGTCAAAACCAACTTTTATCTGCACTAGACTCTAGTGCAGATAAAAGTTGGCCTCCCTCATCTTCCGTGCGTTGAATCTGCTCTTGAAATTGCTTGCTGAAATTTTCTAAGTTTTGCAAACCTGAGAAAACTTTTTCAAATGCTTTGTCCGCACCCTGAAAAAGAGCTGCCTGCGGCAAACTCTGCAAAAAGGAGCGAGAGGACTTGCAGCGCTTTGGAGTCCCGATTGTACGGGCCATCCCCAATATTTCCAGATAGCAGCAGCTGATGGCACGGCTCCAGGCAACGTATCTGCTCGACAAGGGGCATCGACAACTTGCTGTTGCAACCTCCTGGCTGTCCGCGCAGAAAGAGGCTCATCTCGCAGCTATTCGTCAGACGTGTGCCGAGTATGGGGTTGCGCCTCCTATCACCTTTACCGTGCCAGAGAGACGGGCTGCTCTCCGTCAGGTTCTCACGACGATACTCTCAGAAAACCCGGCACCAACGGCTATCTGTGCAGCAGACGATGAGATCGCTCTTGCTCTCCTGGCGGCGCTCGCAGATCTCTCTATCACCGTGCCAGATCAGGTAGCTGTCATCGGCAACGGGAATCTCTCCCTGGCCTCCCGGACTGTTCCTGCACTGACCACCGTGAGCACCGACGATCCCACCTCCTACATCGAGCAGTTGCTCGCGAATATCCTGGCCGCCAGTCGAGGAGAACCGCACAGCGATCCCCAACCTCTGTCCTATCATGTGGTGGTCAGAAAATCGACATAGATAAGGAGGGCGAGGAAAAACGGGAGTAAACCTCCCTTATGAGCGCATTGCTACACCGTTGCTACATTTTAGAAGTCAGTAACCATTAAAAAAATATCTCAAGCAGCTCTAGATGCGGCTTGAGATATTCATCCTAAAAAAGGGGGTGCCGGTGGAGAGATTCGATACCTATATACCTATTATTGCTATCTGAATTGGCTTTATTCCTTGCTTTATGTGCCTTCATACTTGCTTATTTTATTCCTTTGACAGCAGAGTTGACAGCAAAATTGCTATTATCCTTGAAGGGCTTCGTTGAGCCTGTTCATCGCCTCCTTCTGCATTGTGGGCAAGACGTGTGAGTAGATATCCATAGTGATCGATATCTGGCTATGCCCCAAGATTTCCTGGACAATCTTTGGATGAATTCCCATGCTCAGAAGCATAGTTGCTGAGCTATGACGGAGGTAGTCGTGGAAGCGTATATCCGGCAATCCAGCTTTTGTCAGCAGGACTTTCAGTTGATCGAGCACGTCCCTGGTTGGATTCAGGTGCGTCCCTATCGAGGTACAGAAGACATAATCATGATCCTGCCATTCTGTCCTTGCTTTGAGTTTGGCCTCTAACTGCCTGATCCTATGCTGTTTGAGCGCCTCTAGAGTAAAGGACGGTAGAACAATGCTACGGCGACCCTTATCAGTTTTGGGTTCTGCTTCCACATATCCCTTGCCTGGCAGCTTGCTCGGTATACGAGTCAGGATGCGACGTACCTGGAGAAGTCCAGTCTGCATGTCAACGTCTTGCCACTTCAAGCCAAGAATTTCTCCGCGTCGCATGCCAGTTGCCATTGCAAGAATAAACAATGCTTCCAGGCGATGGCCGTGAACTGCTGCCAGAAGTCGTTGTACTTGCTCCGTACTCAGTGGTTGAATCTCATATCGTACTCTCCTTGGAGGAGAAACAAGATCGCAGGTGTTTCGTGAAATGAGAATTCCAGCGAACGGCTGTTTCTAATGCTTTGTGAAGCACATTATGGAAGCTGATAACGGTCGTTGTAGAGAGGCCATCCTCTAACTTCTTCTTGTAAAATGCGTGAAGATGCTGAGGAGAGAGCTTTTGCAATTGGTGATATCCAATACCAGGGATAAGATGGAGCCGGATAATCTCCTCGTATCGCTCATAGGTCCGATCGCGAATAGTTTGTTTGTGAGCATCTTCTAACCAATGGATCAGAAATTGCTCAACCTTCTGGTGTGGCCCTGTAACAAGCATACCTTTTTGTTGCTCATACAACGCTATTTTGAGTTTTTCCTGTACCTCCTTCCTTGTTTTGCCATAAAATGTCTTACGCTTGTTGCCTTCCAGCGAGATGCCTGCAGCCCATCGACCATCATTCCGTTGATAAATGGACCCATCACCATGTCCTCTTCGTGTCATAACGACACTTCCTTTCTGTACCTTTTTCAAAACTTTCAACGCTATGGCTTTGATGTTTGTTATGCTTGTCCCTGCCATTCATGGCTTTTCCTCATTCTGGTAGGATAAGCAGTGCTGTTAGGTTGGTAGCTTCCTCCTTTCCTATGGTGTGCCTGATATAATCAAGTGACCAGGCACTGCTATAATAGCATAGATGGCGTCTCATTGAAACAAATGTTCTGGCACAATAGGTATTCGAAGTGCGATTGATACAACCTTACCGTGTAACCACTTTCTGCTCATTCTGAGTCTTCGTTTACGATTTCTGGATGATACGTAGCAAGCCATTGATTACAGGTAGTACGACGAATATGTGCACGCGCAGCGAGAGCTCGAACCTGAGATGCGCTTCTCTTCCGCTATTAATTCTTGATAGACGCGCACTAATAGAGCGTCTCTTTCCTCAGGAGGGTCTTCTGACAATTCTCCTTGGTTAGTCTGGCTCTCTTTCCCAGATTGAGACATGATCGTCTCTGTCTGCTGCTCCGGCAGGTCTTCCCTGACCTGTGTCATCAAAGTCTCCTGCTCTTCAGTTATAACTCTCCTTCCTTGTTGCATAAGCATCTCAGCAACCAGCTTTTGCACCATAGCTATCGTTCTTTCTCCTTCCTCACGTTGTTGGGCTTCCTGAAGGGACGAAGACGACACAGAGGAGGTGGGTCTATAGAGTTCCTTAAACGATATATCTTTGAGCCGACTCATCAGCACGAATCCAACGACAGCGATAGCGCGTAGTGTCGTTAACAATTTTACGTCAATGCCTACCTGTGTGATCGCGTTGGCAATGGTAATGTGGACAGCATGGCTAAACGTATCGACGTCAGTAACTGTTCCAGCAACAATGGCAAGCAGTGCTGTTAAAAGGCCATAGCAGACGACTTTGATCCAATCGCGATCCTTTATGCTCGTAAAAACATAATAGAATGTCACTCCTAAACTACTATCGATCGCCAGTGCCTGCGCCCATGCCCATGCTAGTGAAAGACCTGTATCACTAGCCATCATCTTTCCATCCGTCAGAAAATTGACAGTACTTACTGTGAGTCCAGCAGCTACCAACAACTCCGACGTCTTCGCTGTGAAGGTGAATAGAAATTTGATCACCTCTTCATACCATGCCAGCGAGGCGAACGTGCTTAAACGTGTGTGGTTCTGTTTATTCACTGTTTGGTTTCCTGATGTTGGAATACAACCTATACTCATGTCTCGTGTTTTACTACTTCTTTCTATTGGCATGGTGACGTCCTCAACAACTCTTCCTCTGGTCTCGTTGGCTCGCGTCGTATGCACCGAGAGAAAATTGCGGATAGGCACTTTCGCATGACAATGAATTTACAATACACCATGTTTCTACCCGCGACTTTCTCGCTTGTATCCCATGCTTTTTACTCTCCCTGCTGGTCTTTCTCGCGTTGCTCTGCCCATCCTTGCAACGATGCCAATAGGATTCGTACGCTGCGGCCAAATCGGATGGTAGGCGGCCCTTCCCCTTTCATCATCAGTTTGTAAAGTAGAGCGCGGGAGATACCCAGCAGTTTGGCCGACTGAGAAATGGTTAACGCTAATTGTTGCTGCTCCACTTCTGGCTCATGTCCCATGAATATTGTCCTTTCTTTTGCCTCTGTTTGTTCTTTTACCAGGTAGTCCTACCCTTCGGCAATTCCCGCTCAAGTGAAATTGCCAGAAGATGGAAACCACACCCATGTCTAGTCGAAGTCTACCCAATATGTGAGGCACCACGGAAGGAAAAACCACCCAGTTAGTGGGCGTACAATCACCCACATTGAGTGCCGAAATCGGTACTCAATGTGGGTGATTGTACGCCCTGCTCACAGGCGCTGATATGCCATGAGCAGTTTCAGTCATGACGGCTCCAGTCAAATCTCTAGGTCGAGATGAGTTGTGAGGAAGCCCATCTGAAGATGTTGGAGCGTGAGTCCGAGTTCCTTCATAAAAAAGAGCGGTAAATGCAGACGAAGGAGAGGAGGAAATCCTTAAAAGTAAAAAAGATTGAACAGTATAAATGGCGAGGAAAAAGTTCGAATCCTAATACTACCTTGGTTAGTTTCTCGAAAGCAGATTTTGCAAAAGCGATGCGCCCACCAGTAAGCTTTTGCACTGACTGCTAAAGATCAGCTTCTGTCACTTGGCTTGTAGAGCCGACCGAATCGAAACTACCCACGTAGCACTAAGACATTGATTAACAATGACTGCCCTTGCCACGTTCCCCTCTTGAGTCGAACCTATGGAAGTCTTCGCCTTGGCAAAAGCAGATCTGAACTATAGTGTCTTGCTTATGAGCCGAATCCATAAATCCTGCATCGAGAGCCTGATCTCACACCACTTGCAGTATCCTATCATGGATTGTTGTCCCTGAAGCGTGATGGGTACAGGTTGGTGGAAAATTATCAAGGCAACGTGCACAGGATCTCACGCCGGAAGAGGGACAACCTTCAGCGGAGCAGATCCTGTGCAATACCAATCTCAGTAGAGTCGATCTTCCTCTCTCATCACCTATTCCTCCATGGCTCACACCACAATCTCGCTCGTGGAAAACCATGCCATTGCTTGCGCCAACGAGCAGTGAGATCTGTAATAAGCACTGGTGGAAACAGCAAAGGTGACACAAACTTTTTGGCGCGCCGTGTACCAGGATACATGCCTGATTTGAGCATGTAATCTTCAAACTTGACTGGCTGGAGTATGAGACCTTCGGACCAGTAATAAACCTTGCCAAAGTACATACCATGCACGTAGCGTTCCCAGGCTTTGGGGGCATAGCGTTCCTGAAGCAGTTTCGTCGAGAACAATGGCATCCATAGCACCGCGATATTCTTTCTCGCGTAGGCTTCCGTTCGCCATTTAATCTTTCTAGGGGAAAGCCGACTGAGCTGAATCTCGATCGCGACCAGAATGCCATTAAGGACAAAACTGATGTCAGGTCGCACCTCCCGAAGATATCGCTCTAGTCGGACGTCCGTTATACCGGAGATACGTAAGAGTTGTCGACGTATTTCTAACTTGATTGATCGGTGTTTCGCGCTTTCCCCTACGCTGTTATAGGGACAGTCTGCATCAGGCAGATGCGCAAAGTGTGATATTTTGATGTGGCCTTGTTTCAAAATGACTGGTTTCTGGCAGGCAGGGCAACGAAATGGGCCATCCGCCGGTGACACCTCGGTAGCTAATACATCTCCATAACGGTTATCTGCGCTTAACATAGACTCTCTTTCCTAACTTATCGTAAATTTGGACCATCAGCAAGGTAGGCTTCGAATCCGTCATCATGCATGGCAAATGTTGAAACAAAGTACTTTCCATGTAATACAATTGACCAATTGGCGATCTTGCGATGGGGTAGTTCATCGTTCGAAGCTCTTAATTATTAATATAAATAATAAAAAATCAATTGTCTATAGTCGTATATATAGTAGACAATTGTGGACAGATATAATCACTATGCTCGAATACTCGCTTTTGATGATTATGCTGATTTTACATCAAAAATCATGAAATATTTTATCCTCACGAGAGATTGGCTTATGGAGAGAGAATAGTTCTTCTGCGCCTTGCACACTCTTTCAACTATCAAAAAGTTGTGGGTTTGAGGAAGAGGAGAGATTCCACTCTTAGCTCCCAGCTTTGTGTGAATATATTTAGATACACATATAAACTGGACCTGTTGAGCAGACGATTACCAGATTTTTTCTCGAAGGCTAGAGAGATTAGCAACGGTACTCTTCATGACTGTCTGTACGATCAGTTTCCTTTAGGGTTAGGCGTACAGCATCTCATTACGATGCCACTTTACGTATTGGGCCCATGTGGACGAGCTGCCACATGTGGTGCTTGACCAGGAAAGTATAGGAGCGTTATCCGCGTTTCTCCACACTCGGCAACCTATGTATCTGACAATAACAGCCCTCAAGAGGGCGATTGCCATGCTGAAGCAGTGGGAACAGGAAAACCTCGAATTGCGGAGCCACATTCGCGTGCTTACGCGGCACTTGGAACAGGAAGGAGGATATATCGATATCGAGACGACCCCATCTCAATAGAATCGCAAGAGCCAGTTGAAGCCAGTGGATCAGTGATCAACGAGATCAGTTCACCATTCAAGCCTGCCATCCTATGTCGAATCGTTATAATATGGAGGCCCATTCAGCAAGTCCTATCCTCCCAGATTGAAAACGACCTACATCTGGATTATAATCCATTCACGGTAAATGCTGCCCAGTAGTAGGGGTGTGCAAATGGACGCTGTGTGGGATCGTCTTTCGCCTGATGTCGATAGTAGCGCATGTATCTGAAATATTCCGTTTTTTTTGCTGGTGGTGACTGTTCGTAGCATCGTTCTATATAAGCCACAACTTCCCCAATACGTAACTCACGTACCCACGCTTGAGCCTCACGCAAAGCCGCCGCGAAGCTCATTCCGCGACTGAGATGGCTTTGGTAAAATCGTTCCATCAACATCGCAGTGGAGAGTTCTGGCACCGCCCACAAGCTAGCTACAATGCATGGTACCCCAGCGAGCAGAAAGCCAGCAGAGATGCCCACATATTCCTCTGCACTGCCATGTATAACATCGCTCATCCCAGTTTCGCAGGCTGAGAGCGTCACCAGCCGGGCAGCGGAGAGATCTACGGCGTCTTGTTGCAGGTCTCTGAGAGTGAGACGACCATCGGCAAGCGCGAGACCGGATTGAGGAGGATCGTTCCAATCATAGCTGCCATGACAGGAGAAATGCACATAGCTTGATCCTCGCACGCTCTCGATTACTCGTTGCTTCGTCCCTTCTTGTCCCTGGTCAACTGCATGCTTCTCAAAGAGTTTGGCAATAGCAGTTCCCTCAGTCAAAGTGAAGACGAGTTCAGGGTCAGCTCCTGGGTTAACGACAGCATATAACTGAGGATTCACTTCATGTCTAGCCTTTGATTGGATGTTAAGAAGCACTTCAATCGAAGGTGCATAGCTGACCTGGTAGCGATCACATATTCGGTCTAGTTCATTACCAGAGAGTGGTATCGCATGCAGGGGAAGGAGAAACAACCTGTCGGAAGGAAGGAAGATGATCCGTGTCACTCTAGGGGAGAGGGAAGACACTATAGGAGCAAGCAGATACTGGCCTATTTCCGCCAATGTTTTGGGTATCACCGTTTGCCATGTAGCAAATGTAGCGGGTGTAGGTTCATAAGAGAAGTCGATAGCAGTTCCCAGCCATCCACCAATGACCTCTCCATCGGTATTCACTTCGATGAAGAGGCGGTTCAATGCGGCCTGGGTGAAAGTTGGCATCTCAACCACCCGCACTTCCTGGTTTTGGCTCACCACAAAGGCGATACTTCCTTGATCAGTGACACAAAAGGCAATCAAAACAGGTATCCTCTCAATAATTCGGGGAGAGAAAAGCGATGACTAGGTGGGATGGAGAGTGGTGTGAGGTACAGGGAGAAACCAGTAAGCGAGCACGCATAATCTTGCAGGGTGAGGGCACGTCAGTGTGTGGGTAAAGGAATGACAAGGTTCAAGGTGTTGTAGCCCATGAAGCGCCCAGGTGAAGCGTGGCAGCCCGTTCTTGAATGAGGGTGGCCAAACTGGGCAACCGGTTGGTGTGGGCGATGCGGTCATGAAAATACTGGTAGACATTGACCCCGAGCTTGTTGGCGGTTCCTACCAACGTCTGAAAGGTATCCCACGCCCCGATGCCTTCTCTGGTGCGAGCCTGCAGGCTCACATCTCGCTTGCGGACACGCTGCCTGGCCCCCAACTCCGCTGGATTGTTGTGCAAGAGGATCTCCGGGTGGTCAAGCACCATGAGCAACGCATCTTTCTTGGCACGCGTGCGGGCGAGCCGCTCATCCAACTGCTGGTAGCCGCTGGTTTGCCCAAACAGGTCGTCAAAGGCCGTGCGCAACGCATCCGCCTCGGCTGGATTGGGATGGTCTCGGTAGGCCAACAGATCTCGGTAGAGCTTCCAGAAGTCTTTGGCAAACTGCTCCAGAAGAAGGCAATGAGCAAGGAAGCGTGGCATCAGTTTCTTGTAATGGCGATATTCGTGAATCCAGCACAGGGCGAGCTCGACGGTCAACGCGTTGAACTGGGGGGCATCATCACACAGTAACAACTTGACCACTGGATAGGCGGTCTGGGTACGATAGGCTGCGATAGCCAAGGCATCTTTGATACTCTTGCGGAGGTTGGCTCCGTGTTTGGGCAGATGCGTATCAAGCAGGTGATCGAGTTGGCTCTCCGTGTACGTCTGATCGTGCGGCAACAGGGTGGGAAGCGTGCGACGCCACTTCTCCGTCACCCCCAACTGAGCCATGAGCTCCAACGCGAGGTCATTCATCTGAAAAACGGGATCGGCACCTCCAGTAAGAACGCGAAGCAGACTCAAGCGATCTTTGGCTGGCAACGTACAATAGGCGGTATACAGCGAGGAGCACAGGATATGGCACTGTTCATTTTTGCCATTCACGCTCGTGCCCGTGCTGTCGAGATGCTGCCACGGACTACTTGCTAGTCCCGCTTTTACCACATCTGCGCTCTCTGCATGGAACCGCTCTTGGTCTTGGATCAGCAGGTCAGAGAGTTGTCCCGCGCTGATCGACATGCCAACCGTCTGCAAGAGGTTGAGGATTTTTGGCTCACTCATCCCCGCTGCATAATAGAGCGCCAACACCCAAGCTCTGACTCCTGGTCCAAACTGGCCTTTGTATCCAACGGGCAGTTCTGCCAGATAGGTCCGCTTTTGGCTGGATGAGTAATATTTCTCTTTGCGGAACGTGACGTTCTCGGTGCGAAACTCAAGGTCCTGCACGATGACGTCCTCGTAGCCCTTGAACTGAGCATCGTGAGGCAGTCGTTGCTGATCCACCTTGACGATCTCCACCCGATCAATCCTCACCTGGGCCTGCTTCTTGGCTTTGTGATGCGCTTTGGACTCACGACGTTCCTTTTCCGATGAGAGCGTGGGTGCTGCTTGGTTCGCTTTGATCTTCGGTTTGCCCTGTTCCCCTTTGAGCCGATTGACCTCGTCGCGCAGCCGTTGGATTTCCTCGGCTTGCTCTTTCACTTTGGCCGACAGGGTTTCTACCAAATTCATCAGCGTGATGACGACTTGGCGCAGACCTTCGTCTTCAATGGTGTTGGGGTCGAAGTTTTCTATCATACTTTTAGTATACATGAGGCAACAACCATTGATGCCTCATACCAAGCTCCCCCGAATTATTGAGAGGATACGTCTTTTGCATCAGAGAACTGCATTGAAGGTGGTAGCGCTATAAAAATGCGACTCGGATCGAATGCCCTTCCTCCCGGCCAGAAGAGGTGGTAGCGCTTGTCATGAGACAATGCATCCTGCCAGCCATCTGCTAAAAGATACCTCTTGAGGTCCTCAAGCGTATCGATAGACGTGAAGTACACGAAATCACGAAGGATCTCACGCGCTTGCTTCGCCTCTTGACTCTCCCCTTTTCCTTGTTGCTCTAGCGTCTGGAGATGGGCTGAGAGCGCACGGTCAACGATATCAGCCTCCTCGAACGTGAAAAACCTGGGTTGCACTGAATGGATTTTTGTCATATGTTTTCCTCTCTCAAGTCTTGTGTGCTTTCCATAAAAAAGCCAGCAATTGACCACAAAAAAGCCTGAAGACAAAGGTCTTCAGGCGGTCCCCGAGCGCTTCTCACGCCATTGCTCCTTTTCATCGGGTGATGATTGGAAGCGATTTTCTTGACCTCTTCCCCGACACTTGCCGCAGCCTCTGTGCTTCCACCCATTGTTGTCGGCGAGGATGTTGCTCAAGCAAAAAGCGCATTTCTTCTGTCAGCAACTCTGCGGCCACGTCACAAAGCCAGCGCTGCTGCTGAAATGAGTAACCACTCTGTATCTCGCGCCAGCACAAGGCCCGATAGTAATCAGGATTATGCGTGGCTCCTGCCTGTAAACTCGACCAATCTCCCATAAAGCACAAAGAACATTATGTGGAATATGAATCTTTTGTACCACATACAAGAATTTAAGAATATTCTCTTTACACGCACCTCCAATCTCGGTATACTTTCGGTAGCTTGAGATGAAGAGAGTTCGTAGATGAGAGAAATCTGCTGGGATCGTTATCCGCTTTTGTCTCGATTTACGCATGGGCGGAAATGGCTTACTATCCAGTCACATTTGGGCTTGTCTCCGAATACGATTGATGCCTATGGACGAGCTTTAGAAGATTATCTTGTTTTTAGCCAGAGCAGAAATCCCTCCGTTGAAGCAGCCAATAAAGAGCATATCGCTCTGTATGTGAATGACCTCACCTCACGCAAGAATCCTCGTGGGCAAACTATTCGTGTGTTAGACTCAGGAGCTGGCCTCGCAAATGCTACGCTTCAACAACGGTTGACCGCTATTCGCCTTTTTTACGATTATTTAGTGGAAGAAGGGCTTCGCCAAATTAATCCTGTTGGGCGAGGACGCTATACACCAGGAAAAGGCTTTGCTGGTCATCGAGATCGTGGCTTGATCCCTCGCTATCGCAAATTACCCTGGATTCCAACAGAGGAACAATGGCAAGAAATTCTTCAGGTGGTACGTAAGGAGTCACTTCGCAACCGTTTTATGTTTGCCCTCACCTATGATGCTGCCCTTCGTCGAGAAGAAGTATGCAGTTTGCAAACCAGTGATCTTGATCCGGCACACCGCCTCGTCCATATTCGTGCTGAAACCACGAAAGGGCGAGCAACTGAACGAGTGATACCGTATTCTGAGCCGACAAACAGACTCTACACAGTCTATTTGGCTGAACGTCGTACTTTGAGCCGCCAACGTGGCCCCGTCTTTTTATCCGAATCGCGTCGAAACAAGGGGACACCCATCTCTATTTGGACCTGGTCAAAAGTCATTGAAGGCATAGCGGAGCGTTCGGGCGTTGTCCAGTTCACCACGCATACGTTGCGTCATCTTTGCTTGACTGATTTAGCTCGTAGCGGATGGGATATTCATGAGATTGCAACGTTTGCCGGGCATCGCAATCTTCAGACGACGATGCTCTATCTGCATGTCAGCGGGCGCGAACTCGCAGAGAAGTTTGAGCGTGGTATGGCCAGCATCCATACGTGGCGCACTACGTATTTAGCGGAGGCTTTCCAGTGAACTTATCTCCAGACTGTATCCCTTTTTCCTCTTCACCACAGCATTCTCCTGTCGATATCAGTTGCTATGAACGCATGATACACTTTTCTGAGCAAGATCTCCAGGCCATTTCTATCGTGACAAAAAAGGCACCAAACACAGGATACAATCGATGGCGACCGGGTGCCTATCCCAATCTCGAGCCGCTCGTGTTTCCGCTCTTTGACATGATTTGCAGAATTGATGGCCCTGTAGATGGTCCAGGACGTCACAATATTGTCTGTGGAAGTATTAGCATTCTTTTACGAGAAATGTATCAGCGAAAAACCTCCTTTTGGGTCTGGACGGAACAAGAGTGGCAAGATGTTCTCTGCCCAAGCGGAGAAGTATTTCAAAAGCGCCATCGTGCGAGTATGGAATTACGAGGGACAATGCTCCTTGTGGCGTATGTCTTTGGTGGCTTTGTCAATTTCTCAAGCATTGGCGTTTACCGTCCCGCACAACTAGCGATCAAAGTCTTTGGACCACAAGCTGTCCAACAGAGTCTTGATCGCATCCATCATTGTCTGAGACAATCAGGATATTCGGAAAAAACCTGTAGGCTTACGCACTGCTGTATCTGTGAGGCACTTTTGATCAGCAAAAATCCAGCTTTGGAAAGTATTACTCGTGAAATATTAACGACGGTTCGTCGTCGCTCATTCGAGCATGCACGATCGACCAAATACAGCTATGCCGTTTCTGTGGCACTGACGCATCTTGGCATCCTAGACCGGCCACTGCTCATTGAGGAACGCTGGAAGAACGTCCCGGTTGAAGAACTTGCGTTGCGGGGCATTGCTCCTGAATGGGTGTCATGGTGTAAAAAATGGCGAGAAACCTCCACGCGGCAACCGGCACCACGTACGACGGTCTATTATCAACTGTTGACCGCTGGACGATGGCTGGCCGGAGTACATCCTACTATCACTTCACCAGAGCAGTGGACCCGTGAACTTGCTGCTGAGTACGTAGCCATGATCGATCAGATGAAGATAGGAGACTGGACAAGCGGCATTGGGACGGTTGCTCGGCAGAAAATCGGTGAGCCCATTAAGCCAATGACAAAAGCCAACTATCTCAGTGCCCTGCGCACGTTTTTCCGTGACGCACAAGAATGGAGCTGGATACCACGCCGTTTTGATCCGTTTCGTGTCTTTGCAACACCTTCGTCGGTGACGAAGTTGATTGGACCAAAACCTCGAATCATCGCTGATGATATCTGGGCAAAATTGTTACATGCAGGGCTCAATCTCAAGGATACTGATTTCGCATTCCAACCACGTGAGGATAGATGGCAATCATATCATTATCCTTTGCTGTACGTTCAAGCGGTCGTTGTCGTATGGCTGTTTGCTGGCCTTCGCCGAGATGAGATTCGTCGTTTACGCCTCGGATGTGTTCGCTGGCAAATGAACGAAGGGACACTCTCTCTTTCGGGTGGGATGCAAGCGAAGGATGCCATCTGTTTGTTGGATGTGCCGGTCAACAAAACCACCAGTCACTTTACGAAACCTGTAGACAAGGTGGTGGGAGAAGCTATTGCACTGTGGGAAAAGGCTCGCCCTTCCCAGCCAGCGATGCTTGATCGAAAAACGGGAGAACAAGCTCAATTCTTATTTGCCTATCGCGGGCGATTGATGGGCTTAAGCTTCATTAACGAATCACTCATCCCAGTATTATGTCGGAAAGCAGGTGTTCCAGAACAAGACGCTCGCGGAGATATTACCAGCCACCGGGCAAGATCGACGATTGCCTCACAATTGTTCAACGCGAAAGAGCCAATGACGTTGTTTGAGCTTCAAGCATGGCTTGGGCATAGTTCTCCGCATGCGACGCAATATTATGCGAATGTGACACCAAAGAAACTGGCACGGGCATATGCTGATACGGATTACTTTAAACGGAATATACGAGCTATTACGATTTTTGACGTTTAGACTACATAGCACTACCGGAACATCCAGAAAAGTTCCGTTGAAGAGAAAGATCTGTAAGCGAGATGTCAGGAACACCGTCACGGTGGCACAATTTGAGGCACGTTGGGCGTTTTGCGAATGACTGGAAAACGCTCAGCCTTTTTGATCCTTGCTCCAACGTTGCGGCCTTTCGATTTTCCGCGCGGTTGTGGCGGCTGGGCAGGAGTCCCCAAACGTGCCAACAATTTGTGCATCCCGCGCCGCACCTGTTGTGGACTTGGCTTGCGCTTCTTGCTTTCCCATGGTCGCAGTTCAGCTTCGACCAAGTCGCGAGCCAAGACCAGATGATTGTGCGCGATGGCCACAATATGGCTCCAGCGCTCAAACTGCTCCGGGGTCCGCAAACGGGGTTGCTCCCACAACAGACATTGTTTGTCAAAGCGATAGCCATGCTCTTGCCCAAAGCGCAAAACATAGCCCAATGCGATCTGGACCACATCGACTTCTTGATCGCCTATCCACACAAACCAGCTCACCCGTGGATCGCGCTCTTTGTTGGTCGCATGAGGTCGCACGACCCGCATCACGGTCACGTCCAGGTAGCGTGCCTGTTTGACATGCAGGTGTTTCCACCAGGTTACTTCCACTGGACGTTTCTTCGCATCGGTGCCTATCCACACACCATCAGCATCACCATGCGTGGCCGGATCTTTGGGTTGCAGCTTGGCTCCATCTTTGCGCGGACAGCCTTTTTTGCCCGTTGGAGGTGGTGCTGTTCGGTAGAAACAGCGATTGCTTTTGAGACGACCCAACACCCCGATATCCAATGCGCTACACCGGCACCACAACCAGTTGGCATCATAGCCTCGATCCAACGCGACAATGACCTGCTTGGGCAGAGAGGGCATCAAACGCCGGAGCTGTTCTTCTGCCACCTCAATGGCTGTGGTCTGCGAACCCACCCGTTGCTGGTCCAGAATGTAGGTCCAACTGCTTACTGGCTCTGCCAACGCCACCACCGTCGAGAATTGCCACCCAAACGTGACCGGCTTCTTACATTCTGGCAAATTATGCACGTGTTGCGCCGTGCGATCTGCCGACGTTACGGCAGCCGGGCGGGCAATCTTGCTTGCATCAATGCCAATCCAGAGCCACTTGCCCGCATCCGGTTTTGGCAGATAGCGGGCCAAGATCTCCCGCAGGCGCTTCTCGTCGATGCGCCCGTCTTCAAAGGCTTCATACAAACTCGCCCACTTCCGCTCAAACCATGGCGATTGCGAGAGGTCAGGAAACGATGTGGCCTGCGTTTCTGTCATCAGAGCATCGACGGTATTGAACAAGGCATCCTTGGCTCGCAGAAAACAGTCATAGATCTCGTGACGAAAGTCTCTCACTGTGGTATTGTCTTTCAAACAAGTAAACTTCCTTTGCGTTTTTCTTATCGGAACTTTACTTGATTCGGCCTCCCGCCGCAAGGTTGGGGGGCCTTTTGTCTAAGATAGTCTAAACGTCAATACGATTTTGATTGACCAGGAATCGATCACAACTGGTGCAGCAGCTCAAGGTCAACCCTGGCGTTATTTTGATCTGGGACATGGATACTGTTCCTATGAATTCTTTGAGCAATGCCCACATCGCATGGCTTGTGCAAAATGTCCATTCTATCTTCCAAAAGATTCTACTCAGATGTTGATGAAAGAAGCCCAGGGGAATCTTGTGCGGATGAAGCAAGAGATGGAACTCTCTGACGAAGAGATGGCTGCTGTTGACGAAGGCGTTCACCTGATGGAACAGCTTTGTTCTCGCTTGGCCGATATTCCTACTCCTGCCGGACCAACCCCACGGCAATTAAAAGAGAGATAATCAACTCATCTTATTTATCCGTTTCCTGCTCAGACTGAGCCGCTTCAAGTTGGGCTGCATCCTCATGCTGTCCCATTGCGTGGAGCAATGCGATGAGGTGCTTGCGTGTCTCCGCTGTGTGAGAATGGTGCACTCCAAGCGCCTGATCATGAATTGCCCGCGCACGAGCATACCAAGTTCTAGCCTCCTCGTTGTTGCCTTGTGCCTCCCTCGTGCTTGTTCACATACCGATAGCCGTAGGGAGCATGGCGGAGAATCCCAACGCGTCCCTCTTGGGCCGCATGCCGCTTGCCTCGACGGCTCCGTTCAAGAAATTTGGCTCGCTCATACTCCGCTATCACGCCTTGCACTTGAAGCAACAACTGATCTTCTGCTGTCTGCCCTAAAGGCCGGTTCAGAAAGATGACATCTACCCCTTGCTGCTGTAATTCATCTAACAGCAATACTTGATACGCGTAATTGCGGGCAAAACGGTCAGGAGAATGGACAGAGAGCCGATCGATACTGCCGCCAGCAGCGACATCACGCAAGCGCTCCAATGCAGGACGAACCAGCGTTGAGCCGCTGTAGCCGTCATCGACAAATTCCAACACAGCTTTGAGATCAAAGCCTTCCGTACTGATTCGAGCACGAACTTCTGCTCATTGACTTTCAATGGTTTTCGCCTCTGCTTGTTGTTCTGAGGAGACACGAGCAGAGAGTGCAATTTGTTTCTCATTCATGCGCTTTTCCTTTCTGCACACTCAGGTGATTGGACTTCACCAACTTCTACTGATCGCTTTTCTGAAACAAGACGCCGCCGTGTTTCAGGAAGAAGGTAGGCATATGCTTCTCGGAGCAAATGGTGCTAGAGACGATGCGGCTCAAACATGATGCTGACCTCCAATGGCTGTTTTCGATGAGGGGACGGTTTGGACATGCAATGCTCCTGGACCCTGGGGACATGGGCCTTCGTGGAAGATTTGGGAATCGGGAGGCAGGGCTTGAAGCTGGTCTCTCAGACGTGCGCGAAGGTCGCTACGCAGGATCTCTGTGGTATATTCCCAGTTTAGCACATTTTTGGCGAGATTGGGGGAGGCGTGTAGACTCCCGTTCCTTCCATTGCCACATGGGTGCAGCCTTGTTCTTTGAGCCAGTCCGACAATTTGAGGATTTCTTCAGTTGTTGTTCCATAGGTGCGAAATTCCTTCTGTCGTTGTCCATTCGCATCCTGGATGATCAAACAGACCCTGATGGTCTTCTTATGCACATCACACCCTGCGCACCGTGGGTAGAGTATCTCCATCTTCCTGCTCTCCGTTCTTCTGCTCTTGCTGTCTGAAGTCGAAGGTCTGCACTGGCATGGGTGAGCATGAACAAAGATTCTCCTTTACGTGCTCCATCGAAGACAAAACTGCTTCTGTGATAGGCAACATTGCGTGGTTCCTACACACACCCGGATCAGTCTCCTCTGCTGGCTCGCAACACAAGAAACACACGATCTCTGGGCCAGGACATCCCTCGCCCTATTCTACCCTTTTTCATCCTGGGTGGTGTAACCCATACATGACGGTCTCCTCTCGTGAAATCGATCTTGCACAAATTTGGTGATAAAAGCCCATCAGCATAGTATCTTGAAAACCTTCGTCCGCTCCACCTACGATTTCTTGAAGGGTGTTCATAGCTCTGCAATGGTCGATTCACCAAATTTGTGTAAGACCCGTGAAATGCTCCAACATTCTTCATTTCAAAGACGATGCCTTGCTTTCAACCGCCTTGCTTGCAATTGCTCTGTTTTTTCAAGCAGAAGCCAGAGTCACCTTCACCGGCAGGCTTCTCCAAGCACGCAACGTGTTATTAGGCTTGCGTTGTGGCTGGTCAATGAGTTCAAGACGTTCCACGCGCCGAGCGAGTTCTCTCAGGACAACCTCGGCTTCAATGCGAGCCACCGTTTGCCCGACACAGCGATGGACTCCCATGCCGAACCCAACATGGCCAGAGGCGTTGCGGCGGATGTCGAAGCGATCGGGGTCACTCCATCTTCGCGGATCGCGGTTGGCGGCTCCTAAAAATAACAGCACCTTTTCCCCAGCAGGAATCCGCTTCCCGGCAACTTCAACCTCATGCGCGGTGGTGCGAAAGAACGTTTGGACGGGCGACTCCCAACGGATCGTTTCCTCAAAGGCTGAGGTAGCCAGCGAGAGATGCTCTCGCAGGAGACGCCATTGCCCTGGATGCGTTGCGAGAGCGTAGAGAGCAGCGGCAAGCCCATTAATTGTCGTATCCAGCCCTGCACTGAGCAGAGAACGGACCAGGAGCGAAGCCCATCCTTCGGGGATCTTCCCTGTATCGACGTGTGCCCAGATCTGTGCTCCAAAACTCTCTGGTCGTAATGCTTCCCGGCTGCAACTGGCGACGATCCATTGCTGGACGGGTTGGGCATCGGCAAGCGCATCCGTCAAGAGCTGATTGCGCGGTCCAAAGCCGTTAAAGACCATGTTCGCATACGGTAAGAGGTTCTCCCGGCCTTCTTCGGGCAAACCGACTGCATCTCCAAACACTTTGAGAGGATACACTTCGGCAAGTTGAGTCACCGCGTCGAAGGTACCGAGAGCGACGAGTTGATCGATCAGCAAGGATGCCTGGCGTTCAAACTCACCTCGCAGGGCTTTCAGCACGGGAGGGGCCAGCATGGGGCCGACGATCTCTCGGGCATGGGTATGTGCCGGTGGGTCAGCCTCTAACAGCAAACTGGGCACGCGCCACGGTTTCTCCTTGCGAAAATCACTCAGGCCAGCACCAGCCGCTGAGGAAAAGGTTTCCCAATTCTTCAGGGCAGCATTCACCTGCTCGTAGCGGGCCATTCCCCAGATGCGGTAGGCGTCTAAGCGGACCACTGGCCCCGCTTCACGCAATTGGTGATGCAACGCGTTCGGGGAGAGGAGGTTCTCCAGGGAGAACGGGTCAGCGGAAATTACCGGTACATCTTCTGGAGTGGCAACAGTCTCGGTCATCATTCCTCCTTTGGGATTGTCTTCCCTGTCTCTATGCTTTCAGCACTCGCTATCCTTTGCCAGCTTTGCAACGAATCTCTATCTTCTCTGGTGCGTCCTTTGCGGAAGCGCATGCTCCCAAGAGTGACGCTCTCGTGGCGTCAGGAGTGAATACCACCAATCCTGTCCCAAATGAGGCAAGGCGTGGAAAGCACAGAATTCATTTACTTCCTAGTTAGTAGAATAATAATCAATCAGGTTCAACGTTGTCAAGTGACAGCGCACGAATTCATGGTGAGTGACCGCCAAAACGAGAGGGCACGTTGGTGGACGATCAGTGATCCGCTCAAGATGAATGGGAAAATGGCCCTGGCTCGGCAGATGTTTGCGGATCAGAGTCATTCCATCCCAGAAATCTGCGCTGTCCTTAGGAGCTCCCGTGCAGCATTGTATCCCTACGTCAAGGAAGCCGAACCTCCCACGTAATGAGCGAAATTCCTCCCATGAAGTGAGCAAATTTACACCCTAGATGTCACAAAGAACCGCCTGAAGCCACTTCATTTGAGAGGTGCATCTCGTTGCGCAATCCGTGGGCCGATGGATGCAGGCGGATGATTTTCTCTAAATGGCGCATGATATCGTCGATCACAAAGGGATCGTCACCCAGGTTGCCCGCGAACATCGCAATGCAAGCAAGCACCGTCTCCACACTTTCACCGTAGTATGCACTTGGTGCGGCTTCGCCATAGCCGATATATTCACCATGATTAATCTGCACAATAACGTTGGCTGCGGTCTGTTGCACTGCTCGGGAAATACGGAAGGGTGTCGTGAGCTTGAGTTCGATGGGCCTGGCGTTGAGATGTAACATCGCATTTTCCTCTCTACAAAACAATGATGCTTACTTTCTGGCCTTTGCCCATACTTGGAACAAGTGCGACCCGTTCCTACCATGGGTAAGGGCCTCGTACTGTAACATCGCATCGTTTCGGCCACCTGATGTCCACCAATGGCTCGCACCGCTTTGTCGCTATGTCTGGATTTAGCTGATACACACCTTCCCTTCTCTACAAAAGTCGTGTCTCACCAACTTGCCAAGCATGAGTTAAACAACATTTATCACCAATCTAGTGAAATCCATTCCAACGAACCAACCAAGTAGTGTAGGCGATATTCCACATAACTTACAGCTCAGCCGCTTCGAACCGAGCACATAGGCAGGATGAGCAGGCCAACCCGCAAGCGCTCGCTCACGCTGGGCAGCATCTTGCCGGAGGGTGCCTTCTTGATAAAGCTGGCGACGTTCGGCCAGTGAGGTACCACATGCTTGCCAGAGATCTTCGAGCGTCCAGTGAAACAGGGGATACCAGGTGAAGGCAAGGCGGGGAAGCGTTGTCAATGCCGCGCGCTCAGAGGGGGTCTCGCCAAAAAGAGGAAGCTGCTGATAACGAAGGGCCTTTTCACGATCCTCCAGGTAGAGAGCCCAGGCGCAATCTCGTGCAAGATCACGATACCGCTTCCCAGTAATCGTAGAGCGCAGCGTGAATGGCTCTTTTTCGGCTCTCGCCTCGCTTTCCTGCGCACGTATTCCTTCCAGGGAAATGATCAGGCAAACATTTCGCAGATATTTATCACAAGGCGTTCGCTTGAGATCACTACTGCAATACCTCAAACCGGTCGTCGGCCAGAAGGGTTGGTCTGGACCGACTGAAGCCTGACGCTGATCGAAGCGATCCAGAAGATCGCCCTGATCGCGATGCACAACAATCAACTCAACTCCCAGACGAGCACAGAGCTGTTCAACCACGCTGCGCGTTTGCCACCATTCGGCTCGGCCAAGATCCGCAAAGATCGCAAAGAGACGGCCAGAAAAATGCTGCTCACGGAACCACGCGACAAATGTGGTAAGCAGCGCCTGGCTATCTTTCCCTCCAGAAACGCCAATGGCACAGTCTGCGCCACTTTGAAGCGCTTGCAGTGCCATCATTGGCACAAACAGGTGAGACATACAGATCCCTCCATACAATCAATGCCTCTATCCCACCTGGGAATAGAGGCACAGAACTTCCTCGCTACGGGATTCTTATTCAAGAGTTGCAAGCATCTGTAAGCGCTCATTCATCTCCTGTAGACGCGTCGACAAGAGTCACGCTCAATGACTGATGGTGTCTGCACTGCTCTTTCTTGCCACAGAGCAATGGCATCGTTCGTAAACGTTATCCACCATGCTATCGCTTGTACGCGATTACAACACGCAGGAGAAAAACCACCTTCTATGATATATTTCCTACTTTGTACGTTCTTAATGTTCATCCGCTTATCTCTCTTTCTTTATCTTCTCCTAACTACGGAAGCAGTGCCCTGTTACACACAGTGCAATTCAGGCTTGCAGCGACAGCATCGGTGTCACAGATTGCATATCCCTGGGAAAAAGCTGCTAAATTGGCAATGGCATCTTCTCCTTGCAGTGTTGCAGCACAGGCTAAACACAAAACATCACAGCCATCATCGAAGCCAACAAAGACCTTCCCTTGCCGGGCATGAGCCAGGTAAATGGCAGCCCCTTTCATCAGAAGCTGATGAAATGCCGGATCGACATTACTGCCACGCACTTCCTGCCATATCAACACAATCATGAGAACATGAAGCAGCCAATAGGGAATAATCCTCAGTGATCGCCAGAGCACAGCAAGTTCATACATGACCCAGAAACTTGCCTGTGCATGACGACGAAGATCAGCAATCTCTTTCGCTGTCTTTTTCATGGATCAATCCTTTCCTCTTAAAGCTCTTTTTCATCGAGCCAATTGATCACAAAAAAGCCTCAAGACAAGCGTCTTCAGGCGGTCTCAGACAAGGAACGTGTTGTTATTCCACCACTGTCTGCATTGGTACAAAGTAGTGGTGAAACAGGTCAATTATGGACTCAATCACCACCCCGTTCCCGTACTCGCCGAACTCGTCATCGGTCAACTGGATCTCGTTGTCCCACGCCTCGCATCCAGGGATGAGTTTGTCCATCTTCACCAGAATGATGTGTTCCTCCACTGATATGACCGTTCCTATGAGGCCCACCTGATCGAGCAGGAAAAAGGGATAGCGGTCGATGTATTCGATGGTACACACCCGCATCCCCTCTTGTGGGGATATCAATGGGTGTTTCTCGTTCATTGGTTTTCTCCTTTGGAGAGCACTTGTGCTCCCGGTGTTCAACCATGCAAGAGCCATGTGAGAAGTGCATGTGGATGATCCTCACCGAAAGGGTATCCATACCTGCGATCAATCCCATTGGGTGAGTTGCGCGACGAGCTGAGCGTGATCGAGAAACGACCCTTCAAGATGCTCATTCGCAAGCGCCAGCCCCAGTTGCTGCGGTCGTTGTTGCGTCTGTGCTATTTTGTAGGCATACTCCGGCTGTTTTACCTGCCAGCTATACTCCACCACGGTGAGGCCACTCGCCCGACGCTTCTCGTGTTCGCGCCCGAAGAGTCCGTTCCAAGCTCCGCTATCGCACGAGATGACCCCTGGTAGCGCTATGCCTGATTTCAGCACGTTCAGCTTCGCCCCCCAAACGTGCAGGGGAACGTCGATACCGATGATCGCCTGGATACGCGTGATCACCTCCAGAATGAAGGTGGGTGATCGGCCAACAAGGCTCCCGATACCGACACGGAATGCAGCACCGTATTGCCCCTCTTCGTCGTCGTCATTCCACCACCCAGGGTCGGTATAATACGCCTGCATCTGCCGAATAAGGTCTGTCAGATCCTGGGCATGCTGCTCAAACTCGGAGATGGAGTGCCCAGTTATTGTCGGGACCCAACACCAGGAACTATCCCGATACCGCTCCCAGAACAGCCAGGCCATCTCCGTTGTCCAGCGTTGTCGTGCTTCCACCACTGCTGCCCCTGGATTACCGCCGGTTTGCGAGAGACACACCAGATCGGGGACGGCTGCCCACTGCGGCATCCAGGACGAGAGCCACTTGAGATACTGAGTGGGCGTGAAACGATACTGCCCTCCCCAATGCATCGTTGCGGTGAAAGCACCACAATCAGCACCTCTCCACGGACTGGCAGGCAGGTAGCGCGGCGGGTGTAAAGAGCAGCACCCCTTGCTGTCTTGCCGCAGAAAGCTTGCAGCGGAGAGCAAGAAGGGCGTGGGAGGCATATTGGGATGAAGCTCTTTTGCGCTGATGGTGTAGTGGAAGAGAGGGTACGTCATCATGTCCACATCGCCAATTGCTCAACCTCGCCGACAGGAAGCGGCTCATGCATGATCTCCAGCGCCTCTTCTACTTGCCGCTTGCGCATCGAAGGGATCTCGCGATACCCAAGCGGTTTGGGCACCTCGGCCAGGCAGGGGATCGCATCGAAGTAGGAGCGCACGGACTGGGCTAGCGCATATGCCATCAGTGGCATGACCAAGTCCACGACCATTCCCATCGTCTGACTCTCCGGTCCCACAAACTGGTAAGATCGTGGAAAGCCATGCAAGTTCGCTACCTCGCGCACGTGAAAGGGACGGACCCCCCGTGGAGCACGTTGATCACGTACCAGAAAGAGGCTTTTATCACGGTCGCTGTTCGTGAATAAGTTCACGGGCTCTTGCTGATCGGGATGATAGATTTTCGGACGATCCCGGTAGACCTTCCCTGACGAACTGGGCGTCCCGTCGAGGCGGGTATAGACATACGGTGGGATCGCTGGGATGGGAGCATCCATCTCCAGATACTCTCTGAGCTGCATGCCAGGGCGAGGTAACTGGTGCGCTTCCATCCCCTGAAAAACGAAGGGCTGCCGATGCAGGATCAAGAAGACCCGAGCCTTCCTTTGCAAGGAGAAATCTTCCCCAAACAGCACACACTCCGTGCAATAATACAGCGGTAATGCCTGAAAGGTCTCCATCACTCTTTTAAATTTTTTCAGGCCAAGCACGTTTTCCAGCAGAATAATTTCAGGATAGTGCAGCACGATCTCGCGTAATGCCTCCAGGTAGAGTGCGTCACCTGTACAGGTTCCGTGGATCTCGGCTGCCGCCGTGTAGTGATCGCAAGGAAAGGTGATGGAATACGTCGGGATCGGGCAAGATGGGTAATGTGCTAGCAGCAATTGTTGGATTGGCCCCTCAAACACCTGACACTGCGGGAAATTGAGCCGCAACGTGCAACACCGATGGCGATTGATCTCGACGGCAAAGACGGGCTTGATGCCTGCCAGAGAAAAGCCGCACATATCTCCACCGGCACCGGCAAAGAAGTGAGCTGAGCGCAGAAGACTCTCCGTTATTTGCATGTCCTACTCTTTTTCAATAGAAAATGGCAAAAGCTTATTGAAAAGCTTTTGCCATTTTTCATACTTAAAAGTTGGGAAAACTATCCCCCATCACCTCTCATGCTGTTCTTTCGGTGGGCTTCTCTTCAGAACTTCGCTCATTCCCCAAGCATTTGCTGCAATACGAGATCTGATGGACAAATCGCACATTCTCCTTCCTGTAGCGTCATTCCCCTACGATAAAGCCATGCTCGTGCTGCGGGTTCAAGTATTCTCCAGTTCCCCACAGGATACAAATGAGGCTTTCGAAATTTCCTTCCTGATGGTCCCGTCAACTTCCAAGAGGAAACTTTCAAGTGATTTCCTTCACAAAGAATCGCCATATCGTCTTCGCGAATGATCATGATGCTCTTTTTTTTCGTCTTCATCATCTTCATAGGTATCTCCTCTCAACAGTCATATTCACCAAAGAAAAGAGAGGATAGGTAGGTACTTATACGTGCCTATCCTCTCATGAGATACGACTTTTTCTCGTTACCGCATCTTCTTCTGTCTGCTTTTCAACACATGCTCTGTCGCACGCATCGTCACTCCCACAAGGAGATCAGGGAGCCGATAAAGCATGCCAGGGATCACCAGTGCGTTGGGCGAAGAGAGCATCGCGCCAAAGCCAAAGTAGCCCGGATAGAGGCGATCCCGGCCAGAGGCAAGGGGGTCATGCGTCTGAAACTCTCCATCGTAGTCGTGAGCTACCCGCACCGGAGCCGTTTCTCCCGCGACGGTTATTCCCATCGAGCGCAGGTGCTCCGGCTGGTGCCCATAGCCGATCAGGGTGTAGAGCCAATGGAAGGCAAAACGACGGACGGTGCCATTTCGTTGGGCCACGACCATATTCAGCCCCTCATAGTCGGACTCAATGGTCCAATGGCAGACCTCCGCCAGCACTTCCTCCTGATCGGTCTCGCCTCCCCTGGCCCGTTGAAACGCCGTGTTGACATAATCGAGGTCTCCGGCCAATCGGCTCAGATCAGGAAACGTAATATTCCGATAGAGCCGCTTCCCCTGGTGATCGGTAGACATTGGCTGCCTCAGTGCCTCCCGCGAATAGTGCGTGATGATCTTGTAGGCAATGTGATAGCCAGCATCATTGAGCTTTTGCAGTTGAACCACCATTTCCATCGTGCTATTTCCCAGCCCAATCAATGCCACACACTTCCCTCTCAGTGCTTCTGCCTCCTGGCGACTGATGGGATGTTGCCAGCGAAGACCCCCCTGATGGTCTGCCACATCGGTTTCGATGACCCCAGGACGCGAGAGCGGAAGTGGAGCGCCCAGGCCCAACGCATTGATCAGGATCGGGGTCTTGAGCGCATGGAACTCCTGATAACGATCCTGGTAGAGCACCTCATGCTCCAGATCACCCGGTTTCACCTGCATCACGGTGCCTTGCAGGACTGGTGGAAGAGGACGCATGCTCCTGGAAACTGATGGGGCGGCAAGCTGCTCTACAAACGAGATAATGGCTCTGCCGCTGCCTGGTGCCGCCTCAACGCGGACATCCTCATAGTTGAAGGCAAAGGGATTGTTGCGCGTGAACTGGACCTGCTCCTGCCGCCAGATGCCGCCATAGGTGCCTGCGGCATCGATCACGCACAAGTTCTGGTAGCCAGCATCGGAGAGCAGACGCGCAACGAGCGTGCCAGCCGCTCCCGCGCCCAGGATCACGATGGGAGTGCGTGCCCCGGCCCAGGTTGGCACGTGAAATCGTTCCAGCGAGAAGAAACGCGCAGCCCCATGCCGAATGCGATCACGGTAGCCTGCATGGTCATCCAATTCGGCCACCGCCCCATCAATCCTCGTGTTTTCCTCGTAGGTTCCACGATAGGTCTGCACCGGCTCGCCATAGAGACTCGCACCAATAGCGAGATGCAGACGCGGTGAATTGACATCGTAGGACTGGCGCATCAGAAAGCGGCCCAGCAACGTTTCCAGGGTCCCCGTCTCGCCGCGTCGCTGTTGTTGTTTGAGCCAGTAATCCAGTACTGCTGCGGCATAGCCTTTGTCCCCGCGCCAATTTGCGAGTGCCTGGATAAGGGGAAGAAAGGTTTCATCAGTGATGGGTTCACTTTTGAGGGTTTCGATAGAAATCTGAGGCATGCTTTTCTCTCCTTTTTGAACACAAAGAGAGGGGCATGCTTCTCTTGCATGCCCCCCAAACGAGACGTAAAAACTGACAAGCGACCTTTCGCAGGTCACGTTTGCGCTGCTTCTCCTCCACAGCCCCCTACGGCGAGCCAGTGTAGCGAAACCATGGGGGGATTTTTGGGAGGAGTTTGCCAGGCGCTCGCTATCTTCGAGATTGAGATAGACCTGGTGAGGAAGATCTCGAAGGTGGGCTTCGACCACACACAAGAGACATCGATGACTTCTTTCTTCTTTTCATACCTGGCCATACACGACACAGGCAACGCTCTCAGGCAGGTATTCTCCTTTCTCTCACCGACAGTTTTTTGAGGAGAGATGAAGGGTAAAAGGCAAGAGAAAAAGAAGAAAGGGTGAGCTATCGAGAGGACAAAGGAGCAGAGGCTAGCCCATTTAGAAGGAAAAAAGCAAAGAAAGAAAAAGGAGATCGTCCTAAAAAGCAGATCAAAAAAACGCTTGAGGAGGACGATCGTTATGAAACCCTTCAGCCCATTATGCAGCACATTGCAGCAGCAAGTCAAGGAATTTTTTCAGGGATTACATGGACATCAAAGTAAAACGCTTTCACTATTTGTCATGGGAGCAATACGAGCAGAAAGTATCGTGATCCCGAAGGTGGCAGAAGCGTTATTAGAGGAAAGTGATGTAAAGACACCAAGTATTGAGCGTCGTCTGGAGCGATTTCTCAGTAATTCGAAGATAGACACAGAAAAGATATGGGATGTAATGATGGAAACAGTGCTTCCAGCATTTCAAAAAACGCCAATTCAGCTTGTAGTTGATATGACGAATTACGAAGAACACGCGCAGGTGGTATACATTGGGATAATTCAGCATTCACGTGTGTTACCGTTAGCATGGAAGGTGATGCCCGGACAAACGAAGTGGGATCAAGGGCTATGGGATATCATAGAAGAATTATTCAAGCGTTTGCATCCCTATCTGGAAAAGATGGATTGTACCTTGATAGGTGATAGCGCATTTGGATGTTTTCCAATGGTGCATCTGTGCCAAAAGTATGGCTTGCATTATCTTTTTCGTATTTGTGCACAGCACACGTGTGAACGCTGGTCAACGCAAGGGCGCTTGTTGGCAAGCTGTCCAGTTTCCGAGTTGGTGAGCCAGCCTGGAAAGACGTTTTATGGAAAGACTCGGTTATGGCGAGAAGATCAAATTGAAACGAATTTGAGTGGATGTTGGGAACAATAAGAGGAAGAGGCCTTACTCGTCATTTCTGATCGCCCTGCCTGTAGAAAACGCATTGTTGAATAAAAGAAACGATGGAAGGTGGAGTCAACGTTTGAAGAGATGAAAAGTCGAGGATGGGATTGGGAAGAAAGCCATGTGCGACGGTTAGATCGGGTGGATCGTCTGCTCCTCGTGCTGTTTTTCATGCTTTGGTGGCTTGCCCACCTTGCTGCATCCTGTATTCATCATGGGAAAAGAGATCGATATGACCGTCATGACCGACGAGATAAAAACATCTTTCGCATAGGAAGGCTCTATCTCTTAGATATTGAGCGAAAAGCCAGAAAAACTGGAAATATGGGAGGACTGAAAGGATGTCAACTCTTTCAAGGAAAGCCTGGTCAATGGATTTTCTCTCTTCGATTTTGAAAATCGTCAAGAAATCTTTTTACCGTTGGAAAAGATTTTTGCTCTTTAAAAAACTGTCGGTGAGAGAACGTATCCCTCCTGCTTGAGAAAAAGCAGAAAGAGACAGGACCTGACCGCGTGTGAAGGTTAAGCATGGGTAGCAAGAACACGTCTCACCAGGGCATGCGCTCTTTCAAACTCACCACCTGAGGATTGCCGATGATCAGATGATCAACAAGCTCAATGTTTAGCAATCGCCCTGCCTCTATCAGTCGTCTCGTGAAGTCGATATCGCTCTGTGAGGGAAAAGCATCCCCAGAAGGATGGAAATGTGTATGTTCGTGTTGTGTATGTTCGTTGTCGCTTAACTTTCTACATTTGGAAATTATCAGTCTCCCGTGTGAGCCTACTCCTTTCCAGCGCGGTCTTAGACCTGGTAGCCCTTCCCCTGCCACCAGAAACCAACCCCACCGGCTACCAGATCACGCCCGCGATCTCCGCACTTGTGCCTCGACTGCCTCCCTGCCAACCCCTCCACCACCTCAGTCGATCAAAGTGCGGAGCTGTGTCCCCAATCCCACCCCGCGAAGGCAGGTATGTCTCATTAGCTCGTCTGCTCTACCGCCAGATCGTCCAAGCTCACGACGGCCAGTGGTTGGCCTGCATAGTTCGAGGTCGGAGACTCATACTGATGTACTTCTACACGCACAGCACCGACCTTGAGCCGCAGGACGCTGCATGCTGATTTCATCGCGCTGATCACTTCACGGGAACGCGTACAGGAGAGGCGGGTAATCACCTGTCCGGTGACATCACGCGCGATAATAACCAGACCAGTAGGAAGCAGTTCGTAGGAATTGGGTTCCTGACGTGGTATGGCCATACTTTACTGCTCCTTCTTGCGGCGAGAGCGGTCTTTGTGTGGTTTTTCACTCTGTTCGAGTTGGTGGGACATTTCCTGGAAAGCTTCTCGCTGTTGTTTGACCTCTTCCTCAAGGAGATATTCCTCTATCTTGGCGTAACGCCCAGCGTGGGTTAAGGAAAGACCACATGCTTCAACAAGATATTGGGGGCCATATTGTTCAGCGAGAGCTGCGAAACAAGTCATTCTGAGACGTTGCGGGGTACATTTCGTGAAGCCCCGCACCTTCCGTCCGAAAACTGACTTGTCCAAAGGTTTCTCATTCAACGTGCGGTAGTTGCTGATTACGAGATAACTTCTTTGTCTGGCATACGGCAGCTCTTTGCGTTTCCGCAAGAACTGTTCCAGTAAGAGTACATCTTCCGCTAGTAGATACACCGGGGGCCTTTCCGGTACATGGATCATCTTTTGCTCGATATCAACGTCACTCATTTTGATATGGAGCACTTGCCACGAGGAAAGACCATGATAGAAGCACAGCGCTGTCACAAATGCTTCCCACGGATAGGTAGAGATACTCTCTCGGATCAGGCAAGCAAGCGCTTTTTGCTCCTCTCGATTCAACGGCTCAAGCGCCAGGGGAAGTTCCCTGGTGGGGTAATTCGCAACTGGTACATGAGCCACAAGCTTTCTTTTTCTTGCCAGACAAAAGAAGGCATACAGGCGTTTACGAACCACCTCTCTCTCACGGACGGGCAATGTTAAGAGGTAGGTAAGAACGTGGTCTTCCTGGACCATATTCCATCCAGTGAGTTCCGGCAGATATTCTCTCAACCAGCGAATGATCCTGGTGAGAAGCCCAAGGTCATTTTCCAGTGTACGAAGTGACAAAGGCTTCTTGGCATTCTGCTCGATTTGCCTCTTCCTTCTACTCATTTGCTCGTTGAAATACACTTCCACCAATCGTCGATATTCTTGGGGAAGCGCTTCGATTTTGGCCCGCATCGTCTCGATGATCTTCTCATCCTCCTGAGGCAAGAGGAGCTGCTCCTTGGCAAGGTAGGCTCTAAAAAAGGTGGGAGCGGCATGTTTACCTGCCACGACCAATCTGATGTGTGTTTCTAGCCATTCCTTGCTCATTTCTTCTGGCCTTCTAAGGGTTTTCTCGGCCTCCTGGAAAAAGATGGCTGCCTTTGAGAGCATACGCGCTTGTGACGCAAGAGAAATCTCATGTTCCTGAAGGAAAACACCTAATCTCTTGAAAAATCTATGGTGGTCCCAAAAGTCAATACAGAAAAAGGTCAAAGTTAAGAGAAAACTCAGCAATATCAGGAAAGGCCGATTCTTTTTTCCCGCTGCATCATCAGCAAACAAGCGCACGTGTTTGCTGATGATGCAGCGTCTTCTTAGCGCAGGTACACCTGAGCTGGTGTCTGATAATCAAGAGCTTGATGGATACGCTTGTGATTGTAGAACTGAAAGTACTCTTGCAGCCCTTTTCGAGCATCGGTCACCGTACGATAGTCTTTGATGAAAACCTCCTCATATTTCACGGAACGCCAGAGCCTTTCGACAAAGATATTATCCAGTGCTCTCCCTCTTCCATCCCAGCTAATACGTACCTTTGCCTCTTTGAGCCGCTGAATATACTCATTGCTGGTAAATTGCACTCCCTGGTCCGTATTGAAAATATCTGGTGTTGCCACTTGAAAAGCCTTCTCTAACGCTTCTAAACAAAAATGGGTATCAAGGGTAATAGACAGCTCCCATGCAAGCACGTATCGACTGAACCAGTCCAGAATAGCCACGAGATAGACAAATCCCTTTGCAAGACGAATAGAGGTAATATCCGTACTCCACACGTAATTCAAGCGGTCAATGGTCACATTCCTGAGCAGGTAAGGATATTTCTGCGACACCGCTCCAGGATCGCTCACATGCGGTTTTGGATAGATGGCCTCCAAGCCCATCAAGCGCAGCAACCGGGTGACACGCTTGCGGTTGACTGGATAGCCTTCGGTGTGAAGCCAGGCCGTCATTTTCCGCGTGCCATAAAACGGGGTCTGTGTGTATTGCTCGTCAAGTAACCTCATCAACAAAAGATCTTCCTCGCTCACTCCGACTGGCTGATAATACTAGCTGGATCGAGGCAGGTTGAGCAGCTCACATTGCCGAGAGATACTCAGCTGCCGATGATCTGGCTCAATCCACCCTCGTTTGACCTCAGGACTATCGCTGAGATTTTTTTTTCACGTAGTCCAGCTCCACTTTGAGCTGACCGATCTGTTGATAGAGGTTGGCGATCAACGCCTCCTCGCTCTTGTTTTTCTTATTTCCTCTGGTAGTAAACAATTCTGGTATCCTATCCAGCACGAGCTTTTTCCATTCACTAATTTGTGTTGGATGCACTCCGTATTCGGATGCAATCTCATTCGCCGTTTTCATCACTCGAATCGCTTCTAATGCTACTTTTGTCTTAAAATCTACTGTATACTGTTTTCGCTGTACGGGCATGTTTCTTCCTCTCTTTGGTATGTTCCCGATACAGCTATTTTATCTTACCGACCTGTCCAGGAAACTGGGACCATTATATGCACGTAGGGTCCCTCGGATCAATGCAACATCTTCAGTTGTCAAGGACAGATCCATAACTGATCCTCATAACTCACAGAATTTCTCCTTGAATAATTATAGATGATTCTATAGCTGTATAACAGGAGTGTAATAATAAGCTTCTCCGTTTCTCTTGTGGTAATTCTCAATGTATATAATAGCTTTATCTCTACTCTTAATTATATCTTCATGGGTGTTTTGATTTTTCAATTGGTAGTACCAGCTATCCGCTGTAGGAACTGCCTTTCCATTCTGTATTTCATAGACATCTCCACCCAAGATGCGATATCCATTATTGGCAAAAAAGTGTATGGCATGTATAGCATCTTCATATTTCCAGGCAACCTCAGCACATCCTATTTCATGAAGAGAATAGGCAGTGCGAATTAAGTCGTCAGGAATATTCTCAGGAAGTATATTGCGAATGATGATCTCTTCCTGGGTAATAAAATTCAGTGCATAAAAGTATAGATGATTGCCAGGCGGGTTTCTATGAAGATACGAACGTGCGATCTTCGCACTTTTTTGCACAAACTCACTCCAATCTTGTCCATCCCTTTCCACATTCCATTCAAGCCCAGTAAAAAAGAATCCTTCTTCTCCTCTTTCAAATAGACATCCTCCAAAAATCGCTGCCTTGTTTTGCTCTGCCCAATGAATAACTTTCTCAATAACTCCTTCCCTCCAAGTTATGAAGAATTCGCCCTGTATGTCAAATGAAACCATTTGGTCAAGCAATTCACTAGGAAATGTAGCAAGAAGAACATTTTTCACCCTTTCACCTCCTCGATTTCAAATAATCTCTATATATTTCTTTGCTATAGCTATGTTCTACAGATATAGCTATAGCAAAGACTGCCTATACTACAGTATGTAGCTCCTAGAGCAATATGAATTCCATCAAAATACTAACCCCTCCTTATGAGTTGCCTAATTACCTATACGGTAAAAAGACCCTGTGGTTAACAGTCGCACCATCACGTTCAATTATGTATTCAAATACCCCCTCCTTACCACCGTACCATCCGTGTATTTGAAGTCTTGTTCTGGTAATGCCATCGCCTCCAGTAATTGTTTTTGTTTCTCCTAATGCCCCATAATTATCCACAATATCAGGAAAACCGTGGAACTCATTAGGTGAGAGTTTGATTTGACGTAGATTTTTCTGATTGTCAACCTTATCCGTATAAGTGGCACCAGCCAATGGATTATCTTCTCGTCCTCCCACTTCGCAATTATGTACCACCCACTGTCCAGCACCCACAGTAAAGGTGTGATCCTGCGCAACTTCTAAATTGTACATTACCACGGTTCCAGGCACCACCTGCCAGCGGGTAATCACCCCAACCGCTCCATCCGCTTCCACCACGTGCATGCCCAGCGTGATCTGTCCCACGGGCAAGAAACCCTTCTCCACCGTCAGGAACGGATGTTTCTTGTTGGTATGGACCACTTCATTCGTTGTCGTGGCAGACTTATCGTGTTGAGCAGGATGCGTGGTGGTGATGGTCAAATCGACCAGGTCGGCATCGGCGTGCACCCAGACATGCACGATAGGCTGCAGCTCCATCTTCTTCGTCTTCGGATTGTAAGCCCAGACCTGCTCACCCGGATAGGCGGTGCCAATGGTTTGCTTGCCTTTGTCGGTTGCAACAACCGTTTGTGGGGTGAAACTGCATCCGTCATTATATCCTGGGTCGTTGGACTCTTCTTCTCCTTTCGATTCGCCTCCACCCGTATCGATGCAGGTCAGACAAACATTCCCAGGTATTGCCAAGATCCCCCATGGTGTATAGCCAGCGTAAAGTCCGTTGATGTTACTACAAATTGCCTGCCCACCTCCTGGTGATTGGCAACTGCTCTGTTCGTCATTGGCAGGATTGCTTGACATCTTGCGATGAATCGTTCCCGTCGCCGTGCCGGTGTGGGTCGCTTTGGCGACGTTCGCAGCAACGACCGCACTGGCGACGCGGTGCACGGTTGTCGTATTCGTGTGCCTGGTGACATTGACGGTGGCCTGAAGTATCCGCGCGAAGAAAGAGGTCCAGCTCCAGAGCCAGAACGGCAGAACAACGCGTGGCCGAGGCGGCGACGGTCGTACCGGTTGGTATAAATAGCGCAGACTGCAGGTATCAGGGTTGCAACCACTCTCCCCTGTGGGATCGGTGAAGGTCTCCGGGTTGCCCTGGACGTAGGCATAAGGGTCAGCACCTTGTCCATTGCCCTGGATATCGTCGGCGGAGAGGAAGCGCCCGATTACGGGATCATAGTAACGCGCTCCATAGTAATCCAACCCGGTGTCATCCTGATACTGACCCGTAAAGCCGCGATTGGTGGACAGCGAGCCGGATAAGTAGCTCTGCGTGCCATAGGGCGTGTAGACGGTGTTGCCCAGTATCGCTGCGGCTCCGGCGGTGTTGCTGATGCGCGCCATCACACTGCCCAGCGCGTCCGTCGCGAAGAAGCTGGTCTGCGTGCCCTCCAGGCTGCCAATCAGGTGTCCATCCAGCGTGTAATAAGAGATATTATCTGTATTTTGACCGGCTGCATCGTAATAGTGCTCTTCCAGACCAAAGGCGTAGATCGTCAGCGGCGTCCCGTTGGCGAGCGTACTGCGTTGCACGACCCGCTCGCCAGAGGCATCGTAGGCGTACCATTGCTGACTGGTATCGCTGGTGGCATATTGCACCAACTGATCCAGGTCATCATAGGACAGCGTGGCCGTCTTGCTCGCATAGGTGCGCGAGATGGCGTTGCCCCAGCTATCGTAGCCGGTACTGTAGCTGGCGGTCACGTCACCCACGGTGGCGCAGGTGGTCCCGGCTGGATAGACGCCCGTCAGTTGGTGAGGATGCGTGCTATCGCAGTAGAGATACTGTTGGGCCGATCCACTGCCATTGAGGGGAGCCTGCCAGAGTTGTCCCAGGTTGGTGTAGGCATACGTGTTGCTGTAGCCCGCACCTTGCAGGCTATTAGCGAGCGTCGCACTGCCACAGGTGCCCGTGCCAGCGGCGGGTTCGCTGCCCTCGTTGCCCGCCCACACCAGCCGATTCTGCGCGTCGTAGCAGAAGTTCTCGGTCTCGCTGCCACCCGAATTACTCTGTCCGGGCACCGCTGCCTGCGTGGTGGTGACACTGGTCACGTTGCCGATGGCATCATAGGTGCGCGCATCGCTGAAGATGGTGCCCGTGGTGCCGCTGCCACTCTGCCCGCTCGCCGTGTCGCTGACGGGACGCAGATCATCATCGTAGGTGAACTGATCGTCGGCCAGCGCAGTCCCACTGCTGGACAGAAAGCTGATAGCGCTGACCTGCCCATTCTGATTGTAGCTCTGGGAGGCCAGCGTCGGGGCCCCGTTGGCATCATTGCTCAATCCGACGAGCGTGCCCGTGGTGCTGTCATAGGCCTGGCTGAAGGTGTAGCCGGTTTGTCCGCCGACGGTGGTTTGCGTCATGGCGGGCTGCCCATCGTCGTTGTAGGTCTGCGTCTCCTCGTAGGTGGGTAGCGTGTTGGTGACATTCCAACTGTTGGGTAGGCCCACCTGTAAGGTCTCGGCAGTCGTCTGACCGCGCTGGTCGTGCTGATACTGCTCAGTGACGGTCGCGTCGCTGCCATCCGGGTAGTAGGTGGTGGCTATCGACTGCGTCAGTTCGCCGATGGGGAAATCGCTGCTCCCAGCAGTGCCCAGCGTGCTGCTGTCATAGGTGTTCTGTTCGAGGGGATGGCTGCCACTGCTGCACGCTCCTGATCCGTTGGTGGTGGGAGCGGCATCCTGCACGCAGCCGACGCGTCCTAGCAGATCATAGCTGGTCCCCATCGTGCGGGTGCCCGAGACCGTCTCGATCTGCCGTCCATCGGCATCGTAGGTGTAGGTCTGGGTGCCCGTGTCGGGATCAGTGACACTGGTCTCCTGACCCAGATCGTTGTAGGTTGCGGTGGCCGTCACGCTGCTGATACTTTGTCCCGCCTGCGGTGCCTCATCGGTCACAATCACGGCGGTGGGATCACTCAGCGCGTTGTATTGTGTCTCTTTCAGTTTGCTCAGATCGCTGTTCGAGGGAAAACTATCGACGCTTCCACGGTCGCTGAACCATTCCTCGTAGCGCGTCCGGCCCAGCGCGTCGGTGAAGGTCATGGTGGCCTGGTTGTCGGCATCGATGCTCTCCACCATGGCATATTCTGTGCTGCTACCGTCTGGCTGATAGTAGTTGTACTCAGTGCAACTGGACCACGTGCCACTCTCGTAGTCACAGGTGACGCCGGCCTCGCTGCCATCGAAGTAGGTAGGATCTTCGGTGGAGATCACCCTGCCCAGTGGGTCATAGCGATACATCGTGAAGGCGGGAATGCTCTGTCCATTATCGTCGATAGTCACGGTGGCCGGATCGACCCAGCCGCTCACGCTGTGCGGATAGCGGAACGGCACGCTCTTGAAATACTTCATGCCGACTTCATCGTAGAGCGTATAGCTGATCAGGTCATCGCTGGCGTCCAGGGGTTCGCGCGTCTCCACCGCTCGTCCCTGACTGTCATAGAAGGTCTGGGTGACGGCGTTGGGATAGAGCGAGGAGTTGGTATCAATCTCGTAGCAGGGTAGCGTGCTGCTGCTCGTACAGGTCGATTTCTCCGTCGATTGGCTGGTGTAGCCATTGCTCTCCCCGGGATCGCTTTCCTGCACGACCGCCGTGTTGCTAGCGGGATAGCTATAGTTCAGGCTGGTGGTTTGCTGGTTGACATCCTGGCTGCTGCTGGGCAGTGCCCCTTGTGTCTCATCATAGGTCGAGGAACTGGTTTGACCGGCGACATTTTGCTCGGAAGCCGCCTGTGCTCCGTAGCTATCGTAGGTTTCACAGTTGCTATAGCGTCCTGCTGTCCAGGTCGTGACCAGCGTGACGGGCGCGGTGCTGAGCGTACAGCCGGAAGAACTATAGAGGCTGCTGTTAGCGGAGCCGAAGCTATCCACGCTGGCCACCGGATTGCCGTACTGATCGTAGCCGGTATAGCTCTTCAACAGCGTGGCGGATTGATTGCTACAATCGCTGTAATCGGTCGTGGTGGTCACGAGGCCAGCGGCGGGATGAGGGACGCCAGAGGGTTCTCCTTCGTCGTAGGTGGTATTTTCGCACTGCCAGACGTGGCCGGAGGCGTCGTCGACTTCGCTATGGATGACTTTGTCGACGTTGTAGTATTGGATGCCGTTGACCTGTTGATCATCGACCTCGTAGGTCCATTTGTTGGTGACGGTAGGAGCGTTGGAGGACGAAGTGACTTCTTGCAGCAGGTTGTGATAGGTGCTGCCATAGATGAAGCCAGTGCTGGTGCTCACGTCGTCGTAGGTATAGTCCTGTTGTACCCAGGGAGCGTCGGTGACATCGCCCATCGATTCTGGCTCAATCGTCTTGCTGCGCAAGACCTCCAGGATGCAGGGATTATAGGTCGGGTTGAGATCGCCGTTACAGCTATTAATCGTGCTGAAAGGACCGGAGACGCCGCTGTAATAATTTTTCGTTTGTTGTAGCAGCGATCCGCTGCTGGCCTGATTGCCCCAGTAGACATCTTCTTCGTACAACTCGCCCCGGTTATAGTTGCCACCATCGGATTCGGGGGTATTCCAGCCTTCGGTGCTGAAGTAGTAGTCGGTGGTCAGGTTGCCTTCGGGACTGGTGATAAAGACGCCGTTGAAGCCGCGAAATTCGGCGTGATAGTAGTCGGCCCAGTCGGCACCTTGCTGATCAGTGGTGCCATTGTAGCCGGGCACCCAGTTGTCGCCGACACAGTCGGTCTGCTTGGGCGTTGTAGGCGTGCCGGAGGCGGTGATCGGATTACAGGATACCTTGCCCGCGTTACTGGAGACCGAGGCTAGCCAGTAGTTGTAGGTCGTGGTGGGTGTGGCAATCGTCGAGTCCGTGCTATCGGCCCCACGATTCTGGATCTGCGTGACCACCTGCACGCTCCAGGCGTAGGCTGCCGGGGTCGCATACGAGCCGACACACAGGCTGGCATGGTTGGTGCAGAAGAGTGGATCATGCCGATCATCGGTCACATTGTCCGAGCTATCAGTGATATAGGGGGTGCCGTTGGTGTTGGCATAGGCAGTGCCGTAGGTGATATTCTCGCCCACCCCTGTCGTCAGATCATCGTACTGGGTGAGATAGTGCCAGAAGGTTTGTCCGCCATACTGTTCGGAGCCATCCTCAACCTTCTGGCTGGCGTCGGTATAGGTATCTTGCAAGTTGGTCGAATAGAGAAAGAGGATGGGCTTGCGCACATGGGCTGTGCCATTTTGATAGATGGTGGGAGTTACCTGACGCAGCAAGTGATCGCCTGATCCGGCTTGCTGAACCGAGGTATAGGGATCGTAGTAACTGGTGGTGTAAGGGATGTCCTGGTAGGTAAAGGCGTAGCTGGTGTCTTTGTGGCTGCTACTACTATCGTCGCCCACATAGCTGGTGACGCTATCAAGCGAGAAGGTACTCATCACATCCGGAGAGGAAACACTGTTATACGTGACCGGATCGTCACAGCGCAGGGTGGTGGTAGCCGGTGGGGTGCTATTACAGTTGTAATTGTTGCCGTACGCGGTGACAAAGCTACTCGCGCCGCTGGGCACGCTGGGGGCGTGGTAGTGGAAGTCCACCGTGCCATCCACCAGCGTCAGCGTCGGATCAACGACGGTGGTCGCGTAGCCGTAGGTAATCTGCTTGATCACGGCATCGCGCACGGTCGTGTAGCTGCCAGAGGTTGTTTTGTCTTGCAGGTAGCTGATGAGCATGGCTTTGACCTGGCTGGTGGAATTATAGGGAGCCAGCACTTCGTCGAGGTCGTAGCGATAGTAGCTCACGGTGCCGCTGGAGTCGGTAGTGTATTGCTTGGAGTCGCTGGTGCAGCCCAACTCGTAGTAGTAGCCGGAACGGTCCCAAATATGGAAACAGCCAGATGCGTACATAATACGCAGAGCGGTGATATGTTCGGTATCGAAGTAGATGCGACCATCGGCCCCCACTGCCGATTGGACGAGGCGGTCACTGACGCCGCCGCCGATGGCAACGCCGCTGAGAAAATACCAGGTGCCCGCGCTGGTGCTCGTGCTGGGATAGGTCTCCATGCTGATAGAACCCAACGAGAGGTCCCAGCCATCGCCGACGTCGTCAGCAGGGGCGCGTCGACTGTAGCGCTCATTGGTGCTCTCACTGGAATAGGAGAGGTTCAAGGAAGGCTCAAAGCCATCTGCGCCGGGGGCGACATCGAGGGGATAGCTATAGGAGAGCTGGCCAGAGTTGCCCTCCACGGAGGCGAGATCGGGTTTGGCGGGAGTTTGTAACTCAGGTTCCCCGCTGACGTCCAGCGCGCCGGCCAGTACTGTCACCTGAGCGCTGACGGTCTGGGTGGCGGCAGTATTGGTCATGGCGGTGGTGTAGGGGCTGGTAGATTGTTTGGCCGCGCGGGCAGCGGCGAGGCCATCGGGCTGGCTGAGCAGCAGGTAAGCGGGGTCCAGGCCAAAGGCCAGCAGATCGGCGCGGGTGTAGTGATAGCGAATGGTAGCCGGTCGGCGCAGGATGATGCCGTGTACGACATGGCTCTGACTATCGACGACCTGGAGCACGTAGGTTCCTAACAAGACGCGTTCGGCGCTGGAGTAGCCGTGCAACTGGCTGATTTGCAGCGAGAGCGCGCCGACTGGAGCTGTCCCGCCATCGATGGTAGCGTGCGTCAGGTCCAGCGACCCGCGTGGAACCTGTACCTGCAGTCGACCGTCGCTACCAGTGAAGGTGAGCGGAGCGCTTCCGGCGGAAATGGCAGCCGGGGTGAGGGAGAGTGCAGTGGCAGCGCGTTTGGCCTGTGTGGCGGCTTTCGTCGCTGGCGCAGTCGCTGTGCCGACCAGAAACGAGCGATCCAGGGCAAAGGAGGCGGCCTTCATCGTGGCAGGTGCCGCGCTGGGCAGCGCTTTCTTCGTCGTAGTCGTGGTTGTGACAGCCGCAGAGGAGGTCTGGGCGGTGGAAGTGGGTACGGCAGGAATGCTGGTAGGACGGATGAAGGGACCAGTAGTGAAACGTAAATCGGTTGTCGTCTGCTGGACGGCCTGGGTCAGTGTGACCTTGCTGCGGGACGCAGTGGTGGTCGTGGCAGCGGCATGCGCCACCGTGGTTGGCCAGTTATTGAGTACATTGCTCAACAGCAGCAAGAGAAAAAAGAGCAACGTGACATATTTGAGAAGATGAATCCTGGGACGCGCATGAGAAGAGGGGAAAGGGTGGATTGGGACACGTTCGTCAGGACGTAAAGACATTGTGTGATCTCCATGTCTAGCTGGCAGAGAAGTCCAGTCACAGAAAAGAAAAAGAGGTAAGGGAAAGAGCACCTCTTGAGAAAAAAAGAAAAGGGAAAGAGCAAAGAGAAGAACAGGATGCAAGTGAAGAATAGTATGGCACGATATCTGCTGCAACGACCCCGTTTGTCGCAAGAGCGGTGAATGAAAAGCAATGTCAATATTCAAGGACAAGATGGGCATCTCCGCTAATCTCTTGTATAAGTATAAATTCATCAATGATTTCTTGTCAAGGGAAAAAGCATGACTTTGTGCACGGATAGCAGCAAATTGATCTTGACCCGCCTTTGTGGGATCGAGAAGAGAAAGGTGGTATAGAAAGCGAACGTTCTTCTCGTGAGCATCCAGCAGCAAAAACACCGATGAATGTGGGAAGCATTTCCTGTGTTTTGCCAGAGCCTGGTCTTGCAAGAGCGAAAAGAGAGCCTGTTTTGTGAGGAACGACGCTGGTGAGAGAGCTGCCAAGACCTTTTCCATCAACTGTATTAGTAGTAGTGCAGTTTTTTTTCTCTCTTTTGCTGTTGGATTTGCGGCGAAGAGTTGAGATCTTCAATTTTTCAACCATCGTATTGATTTTCCCCCTCTTTCGCTGTTTATAGACCTGCGTCGGTCAAGGCTTGCTCCAGGATGTCGATTACCCCGATGTGTGGTGCTGATTGTCTCAGATAAGATCTATCGAGAACCTTTGCCTGGTGTCTGATCACTTCAACAAGATCATTCCATTGCCGTGTTGAGGTTCCTCCTCCCATCTTCCACCAACTCAGTTTATTGAGAATGATATCTTCCGGAGTGGCAAAATAGAAAGGACGCGTTCCTGGTTCAATCATTTCCTCTCTTGCCCGGTGGAGTTCGTGTTGGGCAAACGCACTTGTCTTCGACACAAACACGTCGACTTTGACACCTGTATCATTGTGAAGGAGATTAAACGATGATTGGTGTCGAATAGCATCTTTGATCATAGCACCGTCAATGTAATACTCATTTTCAAGGAGCTTGACGAGCGTTTGTACGTGTTGTGGTTGAATTGCTGCGACAATGTCAACATCCTGCGTCGCTCGTCGTTTGCCATACACCGAGCTGGCAACGGACCCGCCAATGTAATAAGGAATACTGAAGTGCTCAAAGACATCGACGAGTGGTGTGAGAGCCTGAATAATCTCTGGGGTATTCATAGGTGAAGCGGGAGACATGTTTTTTTCCTTCCTCTCAGGACAGAGCTTTTTAGGAATAAGAGTGCTTGGAAGCAGTATCTAGAGCAGAGATGAAGATGACACGGTATCACGAATTCCGGCATCGACGAGTGCCTGTGATAAAAGCCCTTCGACATCCACACTTTTTGCTTGCCGATCAAGATATGCAAGATCCAATGTCGGTGCTTGCACCTTGAGAATGCCAAGGATATCATTCCATCGGTCATCTGCGTTGTTTCCTTGCGCTTGGTACTGGATCAGATTGAGTAACACCATATCTTCCGCAGACGCAATCAACAGTGGTGCTCTTCCTTCAATGAACACCTGTGCCTGCCTCCGTTTCAGCAGAGCTCTTTCAAAGCGTGTTGAAGGGAGGAAGACATCAACTTTGATCAGTCGAGAGACATGCAGCAAGCTGAAAGATGTGGGTTGTTGTTGTGACAACGTGATGGCGTGTGGGTCGAAGACATAGCTGTGAGCAAGTTGTTCCAAGAGGAAAGCAAGCTGTTCTCTGTGGAAATTAGCCAGGATATCCACATCTTGTGCCGATCGAGGAAATCCGTGGATCGAGCCAGCAACAGAACCGATGAGGAGAGCCGGAATGTTGAGATGCTCAGCAACATCAAGAATTGGAAGCAAGACCTCCAAGAGGTCTGGTGTTTGGAGTCTCCACTCCGGCTGTTTTTCAATGGCATGGAAAAAGAGGTGTGCAAGGCGATCTCCATACTCACGGGCAACGAAGGCGGCAGCCTGATCACGCTCTAGCCTCTCGTCGGAAGAACTATCTGCCGAGGAGAGATTGGCGGAGGTGATCGATTGGGTCCAACTGCGCACTGAGGTGAACTTTTTGGCGGCAGAAAATGCACGGATGCGGGCAATCTGTATCCGCTCAAATTCTGGAGAGGTATCAATGGATTGTGTTCTCACGCCGTCTGCTCCCGAGTATTCCTTTACACGAAGGATACCGAACCTTGAGGAGTGTGTCAAGCACCACGTTTTTTCAATGTGCAAAAAAAGGTATTCTGCCTTTTATCTATCGAAAGACCCTTAAGATCGAATGAATGATTGAAGATATGGCAAGAATGCATTTGAGAGAGAAGTAAACTTGATCTTGACCCACCTTTGGAGGATGAAAGAAGAAAAATGTGGCACAGAAAGCGAATGTCCTTCTTGTGAGCATCCAGTGGCAAAAACGCATACGAATTTGGGAAGCATTTCTGAGCGAACACCTGCCTCCCTTGTTTTTGACGAAGAGATGTTCTATAGTTACTTGAGAAGCAGTTCCAGTGGCTAACAACCTGCTTATGCGAGTTGGCGAACACTTTTGTCAGGAAGGAATTTACAGGGCGAAAGTTTGCAATTCAGGAAAAGCAGGTGGTCATGTGTTGAAATGCTTGTGAACACTTTTGTTGGGCACGCTCACACTCCACGTGGCAATGCTAAAGCCGCATATGGAGCCATTTTAAAAGAAACAAGCGGTGATCTTGTAAGTTCCTGCCTTCCAAGCAGGCTGTCGCGAGTTCGAATCTCGTCTCCCGCTTTTCTCTGATGATCGTCTCTCTCAATCGGCTTGTAGCGCCAATTCGTAGGAATTGGCAGATGAGCGGTGACAGAAAGGCGATTTTTGTTTGTATCAAACAGGCTTCAGCGACATCCTGCCGTGTTTTTGGGCAACATCCTGCCGCGTGATGCGCGACCGCTTATCTACACAGTGTTGCAACAGCCTGCCTATGCAAACGATTGACATCCTGCCTCCTTCTGGTTGCCGCTGCGTCCCATCAGAAAGGGATTGTTGGCATGTCTGATTTTCGCACTCCTTCGTCCAAAAAGGCTTCCAGTGAGACCACTTCGAGTGAACGTTCACGGTCCAGCCGCTACACCAAACCGGTGACCGAAGCTCGCGCCGCCGTCCAACGCCAGAAGATTGACCGAGAGCGCGCCGCCCGTCTGGAACAATCTGAGGGAGAGGAAGAAGAACCAGCTCCTCTTCCCCCTCCTCGATCTGCAAAGAAAGGGGCTGGTGCCATTACCGCGCAACGTGCATTGGATTCCTATCTCCAGGATCAGGTCGGCGGGAACCGGAGCCCCAAAACCATCGAATGGCACCAGACGGCTCTGGGACTCTTTGTGGCCTATTTGGAGAAAAAGGAAGAGATCACGCAGGTTGCAGACATTGATGCCATCCACATTACCGGCTGGTTCGCCCATCTGCGCACCGAAGTCGGGGACCACCATACTATAGTGATGCTCTATTGCTGGTCTGATTGTCGCCAGTGCTGCTTTGAACTCGTCGGAGCCGTAAGCGTATTTTTGCAGATCAGGGAACGCTTTTTCGTACGCCTCATACTCATCGGGACCAAACTTAGAATTATCGTGAACAGCAGCACGCAGAAACAAATCGTTGACACAAGAGGCTATCCAGTAACAGGGAGGTGTGTTATCTGGAGAGGAAACAAGATAAGCAAGAGTATTCTGAACAATACGGTTTCCCTGCTCACTCAATTGGAACTGAGCACCATAGGAAGCATCACGTTTTAGCTTACACGCGACATCGATAAGGGTCATCAACGTTGCAGGCTCATCATCTGCGCCATCAATTGAGTAAGGGAGAATATCACCCTTCACGATAATCCTCTCGACAAGACCATTGGCTACTTTCTGTATGTGTTTAGCTACTCGTGTTTTATGATCAACTAAGTCTTTCACATACTCACTTGGCATATCTTATCCCTTCCTACTTAGTGGCCTCGTTTTTATCTTAACACGACAGGGTAAAAAGGGCTACTAGAGGCTATGATTTTATCGCAACGGATACTTTCAATAAGGTTCATAATAACCTGGCAGGAAGTCTTCAACAATTCCTTGCAGAGGGAAGAGCCGGGTTGTTATGAACCTTGCACAACAGCTTGTCTTTGAGGTACAGCGTGCATCTCCAGATACTCCCCCCTCCACCCACGCCTCAAGCTTCTCAAAAGCTTGAGGCTTCCCTACCCCTTTTCCCTCTGGTCAGAGGTAGCAAACGAGGAATCTCCTTTTGAGAGGAGCATTACGGCTTGTTGGGGAGTTGAAGGATCTTCCAGGGCTGAGTGTCTGGCTTCAACGAGCGATAGGAGCCTTCCAGGTGCTTTCTGTGAATCTCTGGGTCGTAGAGCATTGGTGGCGGAGGCTCCTCTCCTGATGGCACCCGGCTTCGCGTTTCTTGATCGGTCTTCAGCAATGCAAAGATCATAGAAGCCATTTGCCCGGCAATCCGCCCAAGCACTTTCTTTTTCCCGCGATACTCCTTCACGCGTTCGTCGTAGGTTGCCATACGAGGAAGCAAACGGTGATAGATGCGCGCCCATTCGCCGTCAAGCGTCGTTGCCCGCGCAGCCATAAGAAAGAGCATTTGTTTCACTGGACGCACCCCTCGGTGAGAGAGCTTGGCTCGATCAAAGGTGACTCCTGTTTGGTTTCTTGTCGGTGCCCAGCCAAAGTAGGACTTGAGTTCACTCGCTTTCTCGAAATTATCGATGTGCCCTATCGTTGCAATGATGGTGGCTGCCTGTACGGGACCGATGGGTGGCATCGAGAGCAAAATTTGTCCTTCACGGCAGGTCCTTACGATATCAGTGATCTCTGTGTCGAGGCGTTCTAAGTGTCCCTGGACCAGACGCAATTCTTTGATTAACAACTCTTGCTCAAGCTTCATCCCACGCAAACGATCCTTGTTGTTGATGCCAATAGTCTCCCCGGCCAATTGTTGCAGACGGAGCAGGTTTGCTTCTGAAGGAAAATATTTCACCCGCGTTGCTCGCAATGCAGAAAGACTGGCCGTAGCAATGTCGTGGGGCGTCGGGAACTTTTCTCGAAAGGCAAGAGCCACTTCGAGGTTAGGGTCGTGAAAAATGTGCGTAAACTCAGGAAAGAGCTCATCACAAATGGCGGTCAACTTGTTTCTGAGCCGTGTGCGCTGATGCGAGAGCTCATAACGATGTTGCATAAAGCCTCGTAATTGCATTGCGGCTTGCGTTGGTTGCACAGCCCGTCGAACCAGCTGCATTTTCTCTTCAACTTGGGCCCCTAGTTCTAATTGGATGTAGAGCCTATTCGCCAGGCCAAGAGCATCACGCTTGTCTGTCTTCGTCATGCCTTTCGGACGCTCCTGAACATGGATGCGATAGACGGTAATATCCAACTCCAGAAGATACTGCTCAAGGTTTTTGTGATAGTGGCCTGTGTGCTCAAGCAACACGGTTGCCTGTTCAAGAGGCGCGTATTCTCGAATACGGTCTACCAAGGCACGGAAGCCTTCGCGTGACTGCTCAAAGACAAACGTTGGGCACCCCTCGAACCGCTCGTGTCTTTGGAGCAAGGTTCGTGAGAGAAAGCCTGCCACATGCCGGAATTTGCCCACATCGACCCCGATGTAGAGCGTTTCATGAGGAAGCATCGGGATGAGTGCCAAGGTTGAAATGGCTTTCTTTGAGCCTGCCATCTAAGAACCCTCCCACACGTAATAGGGAAACGTTTTACGATGTACGTGTTGGGTGAGAGAGGCCGGGAACCGTGAATGTGTCTTACCCAGCTACACACAAAAGGTCTGCACTGGCATCCTCATAGGTTCATGAAGGATCGTAACACATTCCCCGATAGGTAATCGGTGTTGATGAAATCTCATACCGCTCACTTTGACAGGCTCCCTGAGCATATGTAATACTCTCCTGTAGAAAGGAGGTAGAACATATGCTCAACAAGACTGACCTGTTTCGTATTGTTCCTCGCCCCGAAGGAGTTACAAGCCGCTACTCCCTCATGGTGGTGGATGGAGAAGGAAAGCCACACCTGCCTCTGACCAGATTTTACGATAAGGCACAACAAGGACTCTCAGATGGCGCAGCACGCACGTATCTGAATGTGCTTTTGCCCTACTTTCAGTATTTGACCACTGATAGTTGGCGTCGGCATCGCGACGATCACTGGGATTCGCCACCCGAAGCCGTTCAGCAGTCCGTCAGGGACTACCTTGTGGAGCACTTCGCTTGCAAAGTGCAATGGCGCGACATCTATGAGAGAGTTTCCCTTACCGCCAAGAGTCCAAGCACAGTTCGTGTATTTCTTTTCTCGCTCAAGTTGTTTTACCACGTGATGCGATGGATAAAGTACTACCCTCATCCTCACCCATTGATCGACTCGGTGACTCATCTGTTGAGAGAGATTGAGTTTGTAGAAAAGGATGTAGCTTCCACTCGTTCAAGATTGCCGCAGATCAGTGGAGTCGAGGAGCCAAGGGTCCGACGTACCTCGGAGAACTACTTCCGGCTTGAGGAAGACGATTGGACGCTTCAGCCCATCAATGATTCCACCCTCCACAAGCGACTCATTGAAGGCTTTGAGAAGGCGCACTCTTGCCTCCGCGATCAAATCGTCGTACGGATAGCCTATGAATCCGGTGCTCGCATCGGAGAGATTTTGCAACTCACGATTGGTGACTGGCGTAAGCGAGGATGCAATCAGGAGGCAACAGCTTTCAGCAAAGGCAGTCACGGACGAAGGGTGAAAGTCATCCGTTTTGACAAAATCACAGCCAAGATGCTCCGTGAGTACGTGAACACAAAGCGATCAGTGCTTGATGCACAGGGACGCCGTCTCGATGACTTGGATGATGACGCTCCATTGTTTCTTTCACAGCGGCGAAGACCGTACAGCTATGAAGCCTTCAAACCCAACTGGTACAGGCTCTGCGACACAATCAAGATCGACCTCAACGTCCACGGATTGCGCCATTGGTACGTGAGCCAGGAAATGCGCCTGATTGTAGAGCAGGCAAAGTCCGCTGGTGAACTGAAACAGAAACAAGAAGAACTGATACGCTACATGGCCTGGCGTAGCCCTGAGACACTCAAGACCTACGAGCATGTTTTTGAAGTGCAATGCCATATGGAAACGCAAGACAGACTTCACCACAAATGGTACGAAGAAGATCTTGACTACGAACAGTCATTGCTAGAGATCCCCGAACCCCTGTCCCCTGTGCCAGTTCCACCTGTACCAGACTCGCCGACACACCAGCCAGTGTCAACGTCAGCATAATTGGCTCTTCCTAGTTTTTGGTGAGCCGCTCGGGAATTCCTGCACCTGGTCTGCTTCTCCCATCCGGCCCTTCAAGCATTAAGCATCGTGCAAGAGTCGTTGCCGCAAGAGAGCAAAGCCCGCACGACCATACATCACGCGTTTGAGTGTTTTGAGCTTGTTGACTTTGCCCTCAGTGATGCCCTGGCTCCAAGGGAGACGGAGCGCTGCATGGACAGCATCATAATCCCGCTCGATCCCCGTCACAAAGCTCCTCAGCTCAGCAATCTTGCTCCTGCTCGCTTGCTCCATCCAGGAGCGTAACTCCTGATGCTTGCGCTCACGTACCATCGAGAGGAACGCTTGCAGCAAGGCATAGACCGTTTGCACCTCCGGCGAGAGCTTCAGTAACTGGTCTAACCTGGCTTGATCGTCCTTTTCGAGCTTTTCACGCTTCTGTGCCAGGAGCCAGCGTAAGGCACGTGGGGAGATGGCCTTGGCACGTTCCTTGCGTGAGTGAGGTGCAGAGCCATCTGCTGTCGTTGTGCGCAAATGCCCTACGTAGGCTTTCACCATCGACTTGCTGCCCGGATATCCGCGTTCACTGATTTCGCGGTGAAGCTGAGCCGCGTTGCGCTCACCTTGGCTCCATCGTTGCAGCAGATAGTCTTCATAGGGATCAAGCTGACTGGCACGCAAGGGACGTGGTGTCGGCAGCGGCGGCTCTGGCGCTTGCCGGAAATACTTCCGCACCGTATTGCGAGCCAGACCCAGCTCTTCTCCGATCTTGCGTAGGCTCATCCCAGTTACATGCAGTTCCTGCACCCGCTCATAGAGTTTCCATTTGCGTAAGAGACGTGCCTGCGACTTTCGCTGACAGGCAGGGGTGGCCGAAAAAGATGAGAGGGGCTTGTCTGGCACTTGCTCCTGCTCCGGCTTTGCTCCCACGTCTTCCAGACGAGTATGAGCACGAAGCAAGAACGCTTCTACTGCATCGCCCAGGTTAGAGAGGATGTGCCACCTGTCTGCGACCTGAGTCGCCTGGGGTGCACCTTGGGTGGCTCCATCGATGTAGACTCCTCCACGATCTCGACTGACCACATCCACTTCTGGGTGTGCAGCCAACCATGCTCGCACGCTCTCTGCCTCGCGGTCGGCCAGCAGATCCACAATTTTGTGCGTCTCCAAGTTCACGAGAATACTCCCGAAGCGCTTCCCGCGCCGCCAACTCCAATCATCCACTCCAACAACGTGCACCTGACCAACCTCTGGGAGAGGAACGAGAAACAGCGACCAGAGTACCGTCGCATCGGAAAAGCCCATTCCAAGTTTGTTCCCCAGACGTTCTCCTCCTTTGCCACAGGTCGCAAAACCGATCTCTTGTACCGACTCTCGTAGTCGCTTCGTGAGCCGCGAGGAGACCTCAATGAGGTCTGGAAGCCGTTCGGTAAAGATTTTTCGAGGACACTCAGGAACGCGACAAAAGAACTTTTTCACGTCGAGGACTAATCGAATGGGACGCCCTACACAAGGAAGATCCCTGGGATGTCTGCTGTACGAGCTGTGAATGGCTGACGAAGGCGTCGAACACAATGGGCACGATGAATGAGAGCGACGCGAGGTTACATGCACAAGGACTTCTTCTGGGGTCTCACTCACCGAGGTCATTTCGAGGCCATTTGGTAAAGGAAACAAAAGTGATGAGGACATAAATCTACTTGAGAAATGCTTTCTTTGCTGGATAGAATGGATATTCAAGATGCTTCCTGTGAATATACGTTGGCTTCACCAAAAAGTTGGAAGAGCCCCTCTTGACGCAGGCGCGCTGGATGGTGGTGAGGAGCATGGGAACGGTAAAACAGGATAGCGACATCTTTACGATCACTTTGAGCAAAACGTTTCTTCCAGGTGTTGACCATACTTTTCGAACATCCCACGGCATCAGCCAACTGTTGCTGAGACCAGTCGGGATGCAGCTGGAGCAGTGCGCGGAGATGGGCGTGCTGGCAGACCCACTGGCTTTCCATGGTGGCCTCCTGAGGAAAGGCGAAAACGAACAGAACCACAGGAAAAGAGGCTCTGGCAAGAAACGAGCAAACAAGCGATTGCTCGATTTATCGGCAGGCAAAAACAAATAAGGAGAGAGACGTTTAATCGCTCGATTGGCGTGCAAAAAACAAACGAGAAAACAGGCGCTTCTCTTCTCGATTGTCAGAAAAACAAGGGAGAAGACAGGCGCATCCTTGTGAGGTCGTTTCTGATCTCAAGTACTCACCCCCCTGCCAAAGTGGGAAAACAGTACAGGTATGCTCGCTCTGCTGGCTCTTTGGCATAATCACCGGATTGCTCCTCGTGGACTTCATGAGGGTCTTTTCCCCTTACAACGGACAGGATCACCCTCACCCGAGGGAATTTGGCTGGACGCTTTCTTTGGGCTATTCTGCCCTTGCTGCCTGATTGTTCAGAAGTGTCACATGGTTTTGAACCATGCCACAATGTTTATACTCATATACGACTTTCATCCTATTTGGCTATTTTGACTAGACCAGCCAGCCATTCCTGTGTTATGATTGAGTGGTATATAAAGTACTATATGTAACCATGGCTTCCACTGCATAAAAATAGCAGTGACAATTCTTGAAAAAAACGAGACATTTGGCACTTGTGTTGCATTCTATCTCTTGAGAAAGCATAATGGCTCTGCGAGCCAGAGAAGCTAATGAAAATCGGGTACTACGAACCAGAGAATAGTTCATTTAGCGATTTTCCTTGCGTTGCGCAATCGTTCCAGCATGTTGTGAATAAAGTTACATGAAGGGATCAGAACAGAGAATGCCAAAGAAATTTATTCTAAAGGGTGTTCATAATGAAGCAGAAAACGTCATCCCTCCCTTAACATACAACTCGAACTACGTACCAAAGGATACCATCGTTTCTGAAATTATGCGTAGTTTTGGTGAAAACACACAAGATCGCAAAGAGACTGGAGCTACTCGCTTTATAGATTCAATAAATTCGATATCACCCGATTCCTCCACCCAATACATGGGCAGTTATCGTCTGCTGCATTTGTTGGGGCATGGAGGATCTTCCTCAGTCTATCTGGGGGAGCATCGCTATCTCAAACGTTTAGCCGCCATCAAGATACTTCATACCGTACTCAACGATCAAGACAAAGAGCATTTCATTACGGAGGCAAAGTTGCTAGCTCAACTTTCGCATCCGCATATCGTGCGTGTGCTTGAATTTGCCGTAACCCGCAGGCCAATGATGTTGCAAGACAGGGAGTATATGGAGTACATTCCATACCTTATCATGGATTTTGCTCATAACGGCAGCCTGCGATCCTTATACCCGCTTGGTTCTCGCATCCCGATAGCGATGGTGCTGAAGTATACCGGGCAGATCGCGATAGCGTTGCAATATGCTCATGATCGGGGGATCATCCATCGCGACGTGAAACCTGAAAATATTTTACTCAATGCACAAGAAGAGGTGATGCTGAGTGACTTTGGTCTGGCGCTATTTGCACCCATCCCCGGTTTACTTAGCATCCAGGAAATGGCAGGTACCCTCCCTTATACGGCTCCAGAGCAACTCCAGGGAAAGCCTGGTTTTGCCAGTGATCAGTACTCCCTGGCCGTTATTGTCTACGAATGGCTGTGTGGTCGTCCACCATTTGAAGGAGAGGATATTGATATCATTATGCAGCATGTCTCTTCACTTCCTCCTCCACCCCGCATATGGAATCCTCTCATTCCGCGAGCCATGGAAGCGGTTATTCTGAAAGCTCTGGAAAAAGATCCACAACAACGCTATCCTAAAGTACAGGCTTTTTTCTTAGCGTTAGAACGAGCAGCTCGGGAAATGGGGGAAAATGCTAATTATGCTGGTCCTACTGAGCCGCTTGTAAAATTACTTCCCATCGACCAATATATGACGGATAAGCCAGGTAACCACTCGCTTCTTTCTACCAACGAAAAATTCGAGCCTGTAGGTATTAGCAAGGGAAGAAGACGCCGCAAAACGCAGAGCAATCAGCCACGCCGTCAGAGTAAAAAGAGACAGACAACCTCTTTAGGGGCGAGAATGGTTCTCATCATTGCTATAGCGCTCCTATTATTCGACATTGTTGGTCCTTTCGTCGCCAGAGGTTATTTCAAAGAAGCGTATGCATTTATAACCTCTGTGATGCCTCACCAAGCTGTAGCTCAGGTCCCGCCCCAAGATAGGGTTGATTTCACCGTTGGACCACCAAAAGTACAGAATATGACTTTGGTGACAAACCAGTCCCTTTTTCAAGATGATCACTCCATCTTGCTTCCTGACTACGAAATAGTGGTTGATTTCACTTTGCCCGGGTCTCCTGGGCCTGGTAAGTCAAAGCAGGCTGCTGTCTTCATTCGTGGACTCGTGGCTCGTAATGGGACGCAGAGTGGTTTCGCTCCAATAAACTTGTATAGCAATGGCCAACCATTTGTGCAAGATTTCACTTTGCCTGGTGGCGGCTTTCAACCGAACGAGACAAGCTTCCAGATTCCACCTGGGCAACTTCGATATGGGAAAAATGAGATTACACTCACTGTCTCTCCAAAGGCTCAGGGTCTATTCTGGCTCTATCGTTTGGGGATTAATCTGGCATTTCCGTAGTAACAAAAGCATATCCCAAAAGTTTCCCCAGATGCGCTTGCTTCGCACCTAAATCGTTGATCTCATCATCGGCGCTGCTCACCACAAGGAGGTGGAAACGCAGGCCGTGCCAACCCGAGCATAACGGGCGCATTGGTGTCTCCACTAAAGACTGTACGAGAAGGCCTGGAGAGCCATTTGATAGATCTGTTGCCTGATACTACGCAAAAACCAGGAAATAGCAGAACAGCTAACGTCAAAGAATGGGTATAAGATGTCCACTGGATGGGTATTACATTATGTGCAGCAATATATTATACTTTCTATATCGACACAAGGAAAAAGCAGATAGATAAGATTTTGAAGGTTGGCGAAAAACAGTTTCTGGATCGTACTTCAACGCAGTATATCGTAAATGAAGAAGGTAGGAATATGTATTAACGTAAGGAGGTAATCATATGTATTATCTCGATTTTGTAACGATTATTCAGCTTTTGAAAGAATTCCGACACAGTGGTATACTCCGGGCGCAGTTGCCTAAAAGCATCGTAAACACACGTGAGATATGTTGGATACAGCTTAAACTGCTCGATGGTGAGATCGTTGATCGTCAGATTCTTCTCTATCATGGAAAAATGATCGTTGCAAATCAGGATGTGCTGCATAAAGTAAGAGATTCAGGATTATTAGAGTGGACATTTGATCCCTTAAAAAAGGGTTCTCTAGCGCCAGTGAAGACTTCTGACAGTCGTTCCTCATTCACTTCTTTACCTGAAGCGGTTCCTCCACAGCATGCATATAAAGCCTTTTCATCCTTCCTTGCCGCTATTCCTCGTTGTACAGGTGCAGTAAAAAAACCTTTGTTCGCTACACTGACGCGACAACAGAGGCGTGTTCTGATACTGGTAGATGGTAAGAGAACTATTAGACAAATCGCTGCCTTTTTTACCCCTAATGTCGAAAATGCAGTGAAAGGAGTTTCTGCTGTATTACACGAATTAGAAGAAAAAGGAATTGTAACGCTATAACAAGACTCCTTTTTCATGTTCATGCCAGGCATTTAGTGCGATGGATATACTTCCTCAATAGAAAGGATTTCTGCTTCTATGAAGAACATGGAATCTATCAGAAAGAACTCTACCTCTATAAGGAATTCCATTAGTAGCTGGAAACAAATGTACTTTCACCAGCAGCCACCACAGCGGAGATCAGGTATATCAGCAATATTGCGGGGAATGTTGGAAGGATGGTATCGGCTGACTACGCCAAATGAGCCATCGTCTACAGCGACAATCGCTCAACGAGAACGTATACGTCGGGGTCGTCTCGCCAGTATCCTATTGTTCGCAGCCTTAATCTACTGTCTTACAAGAACGTCTATCGACCTCTGCAGCCGAGATTTTGTTTCATCTAGCCCCTTTGCATTTCTATCTATAGCTTGCTGTATCCTTCTCTTATGGAATAAGCGTGGATATGCAACATCGGTAGGTACTGCTTTTATCGCGATGACTCAACTCTACAGTTTTCAAATCTTCATCAGGCCTGATGGACTATCACTCAGTGACCTTCCTTCCCTGGATCTGCTCACATTACAAAACTTACTCTGTATTACGATATTACCTGCTTTCAGTGTAATCATTATCTCTCTTATCAATTCCCTTGCTATCTGGGTCCTGCTTACGTATGGCCATCATACTCAAGATCTCATCATGGCCTTCGCTGCGCATCAAGGGAACGAAATTATAGCACGTCCTATCATACTCAATATCGTGGTAGCTCTGATTCTCTACTTATGGGCCAGGAATGCTGTACAGGCTCTAAAGCGAGCTGACCGTGCCGAATCTATTGCGGCCCTCGAACATACCATTGCCAAACAGGAACATGCGCTGGTCGTAGAAAAAGAGCAACTAGTAAAGTGCATTCAACTTATCACAGAAACGCACAAGCGTGTAGCTAATGGTGATGAAAGTGCCAGGGTTCCTATTGATGATAATTACAAGCTCTGGCCCATTGCTGGTATGCTTAACAATCTTCTTTCTCGACTGCAAATGTTACGCCGCGACTCCTATGAACTGGCTCGTACAAGAAAAGAAGCTGAACGCCTTGCCGTAATATTACAAGAGGCCAGAATGAAGAAACGTCCAGGGCGCTTTGCCACGAGCGGAACTACGCTCGACACAGTGGCAGTGGAGTTAGTTAACCAGGGACTGCTGTACCCTCCTGCGTGATGCCATAACGAGTTTTGTATGGAGATACACTCTCATCAAATAAGCAGAGATAGAAAAGCCTCACTCGCCGTTCAAAGGAGCTGAGCGGCGAGTTCTTGAAGGGAGGTCTCGCACGCTTGAATATCCTCCAGCGAAATCCACTTTCGGCTTAGTGCCTTTGTCACCACTGCCATACGGTCACACACCCCTAATTTCGCAGAGAGACGCGTCAATCGGCACTGGATCGAGTCCTCGCCAAGCGACCAGGTTATCTCTTTGGCACTACACGCGCATCCCATGTGCAGGAGCATTGCTCGCTCATGATCAGTCAATGGAACACGGTCCTTTGCCTCTCGCAGTTGAAGGGCTTCCGAGGAAAAGTCAGCCTGCCAGAGAACTGCGAGCCAGGTTCTCGCAGTCCCACGGAAACACTCTCGTCGTGTACGTTGTTCGGCGAGTGCGCCCAGATCTCATCATTAATGAGATACTCACCACAAGCGATCCGCTCAATCTTCTCCACCAGGTCCTCAGCGAAAATGGAGACTGGTTCATAGGCCATCGCACCGTGTACCATGACCTGGAAAAGTTCTTCTTCCGTCGCCAACGGCGAAGCAAACACCAGGATGGCGATCCCAGAGAGACGCAACCGTGACACCATCTCCAGGGCATTGGGAAGCGCCCCGTCTACCAGAGCCACATCAGGATGCTCACTCTGGGCCAGGGAAACAGCCTGCTCTCCGGCATCGCCAACCACCTGGATCTGGGGAAAGCGTTGGAGGGCCGTGCGCAGACCCAGGCGAAACAGCGGGGAGCAATGAACAATGAGCAGGCGTATCATCTCTGCCGAGCGTGGCATGTGAAGTGATTGGGTCATAAATTCTTTTTCCTCAGCTTCTGTCAGAGTGAGACAAAAAATGTCGATCATACAAACTCAACACAAGAATCGTTTCGTGCATACGTTGCTTGTAAGAGAACTATACCCGAAGTCCCCTGGGTGTCGTCACCCCATAGACAGGACATCTGCTGCCCATCCGTTGACACGGCTCTCCTTATCTTGGCGGCCCGTAAAACCCCTGGCCTTCAGTCATGGGGATACAAGGGCGTTCCTTTTGGGGCGCAATGGGATGGGTAATCTCATCTTTTAAGGTGGTGTAAACCAGCTTCCCTCTTGACTTTACCTAAATAACATAGAGTCTAGGTGTCTCAATGTCCTCTTTCACTGTCATTATTAGCTGCTGAAGCAGTTTGTGAATGCTCTCTTGCCCTGACAATTGCTCAGTTAACCTTTGCTGTATCCGCACATAGGTAGCACATTGTGTGTCATCTCGACGTAATCGGGCACATTCTACTAACTCATCAAGAAGCTTCTGGCACATCAGCAGATCCTGTTGAAAGATAGCAGCGCGGAGTGCTTTGCGAAGAGACTGGTCGGCCTGTGTATAGAAACGATGTATCCGCATGAAAGGAGCGAGTGCGAGGACGGTCTGAATCGTCTCGTTCTGCATTTGCAGAGCCACGGCGCTATCAAGTCCCGCGAGTAATGTCGCGTATTCTCGTTGGAGCACAGTCGTATTGGTTGTATGATTAACCGCCACCTGACACGCATATCTGACGAGGCGAATCAGTGGAGCCTTATCCTTTCGGTGATAGCGAGCATAATCAGAGACAGCCCGATGAATCTGATAACAGTGATTTTCGGCTGGCTCAATCAGACCCATGTCGACAAGCAGGTCCAATACCTCGGCATCGATAGCAGTGACAGCAAGGGCTGCCTCTTCAGAAAAGGATGCTGGTGCTGTTGGCATAACGGAGAGTGCGCGCAAGGCGGATCGGGCAGGAGAGGGGAGTTGCTGATCGCTGATCGAGATCACCGCTGCGAGAGAAGAGATATTGGAAGAACTCTGTTTTGACATATAATTGATAGGTGGGATGCTTGTACTCAAGTTCAAGCGGTATCCCAGATCGGTAAGCTGATTGAGAGCCATCTCCAGTCTCCGCATCTGACCACCATAAGAATGCAAAGCCAGGTATCTGCCTATCAACATGAGAGCCAGGGGCAAATTGCCAGTAAGTTGCACCACCTTTTGCAGCAGAACATCGTCCACTTGCTTGAGCGGAGCAACCAACTGCGTCAGAAGGTGAATACTCGCTTCAAGGGAGAGAGGTGGAACCATCCACAGACTTTCTTGTGCCAGACCCAAGGCCACTTTGGGGAGGCGCGTTGTGATTGCATATGCGACAAAAGGACAGCCGACCAGAAAGGGCAACGTCGCCTTGACCTTCCACACATCGTCGAGTACTACGAGAAGATGACGCTCGGCTAGCGCGTCGCAAAGCAATTGCGACCACTCCTCTTCTGTTTGTTCTTGTTGAAACGCTGATGGTGGGAAATTCAGCAAATGAGCTAGCCGGGCCATATGCTGTGGAATATCCGGTGTTGGCCCAAGTCCTACCCATAGCACTCCATCAGGGAAACGCTCCTGGATTTGAGGATTGCGAACCAGTACCTGGAGCAAAGATGTTTTGCCCACACCAGGTAGCCCGCACAGCGTCACCCTATTTCCAGGCTGTACCTGCGGAAGCAGGCTTTGGAGCAACTGCTCTCGTCCTACAAAGAGTTCCATGTTAAACAAAAGCGGTGGCACTGCTGGATCAAAAAGTGGCTTTTTAGACGCGGCGTGAGCTTCGGTTGGTGAAAACCAGTCACCTTCCTCTGAAGTCAGTAAACCAAGAGATCGTGCGTCCAGCCCGAAAAGTTGGCAGAGACGTTCACGATAGTAAGGTGACGGCACTGTTTCCCCTCGCTCCCAGCGGCTCACATTTTTTGTGCTTGTCTCTAGCTGGCGTGCCAGGACCATCTGCGACCATCCGCGCAGGGTTCTGGCTTGGCGCAACACCTGATTACGAGGCATGCAATTGACTCCCATCTTTGCAATCAGACAATTTGTCCTTCGATAGCAACACTGCAAAACAAGAACGAAGGAAACAGTTGCTCTCTTTTGAAATACTTTGAAGCAATTTGGAAACGTTTTCTCACTGACCATAACATATTTTGCTGATGGAAACATACTTTTTTGTGAAAATCGGGACCAATTTCTCGCAAGGGGTTTCAGTCCCTTGCTCATTATATACACAACGAGATAAAACAAAGCAAGCAAACAACAAAGGAACAGAGGAAGATCTATTAAGTGTCAAGAAGGGAAAGGGAAGCAAAAAAGACGAGTTTCAAAGGAGACCGTCATGTATGGGTACACCACCCAGCATGAAAATGGTCATTTACAGAGGAGAAAATAGCTGAGAGAAAGAGGAACAAGCTGAGTGCATCCAGAAAGAGCAAACAACCAGTGTGTGACGCAAGCTTGCATCGCTGAGATAACCGAGAAAAAGGAGGGCCGTGTCAACAGATGGGCAGCAGATGTCCTGTCTATGGGGTGATGACACCCAGAGGACTTCGGGTATAGTTCTCTTACAAGCAACCTATGCACGAAATGATTCTTGTGCTGAGCTTGTATGATCAACATTTCTGTCAAAGTGAGACAGAAAACGAAGGAGAAGTGTATGTCACACACCGTTTACTCCAAGCGAAACAGGATCATTCCTCTGCTTGGCTCCTTGTTCATGCTCCTTGCCATCCTGGCGAGCATAGGGGTCAATCAGATATATCTGCACCAGACGCACGCCGCATCTGCCGCATCGGCATGTCAGGGACCTCCTGCAGGCTTTAATCCCGCCGCACGAAAGTGACCAATGCCCAACTAGAGCGATATGGCCTGCCGGCACGTCCCTCTGCTCGCAAGAAGTCCGAGTACGCCTTGTGGCTCAAATTGGTACAACATGCCAAACATCGTGTCTGTGTGACCCAGAGGACTCACAAATCGGCACCCACTATCACTTCTACGGGGCAGTCGGATGGGAACACTGCATACTCCGGCAACTATGCTGGATACGTAGCTACTGGTTCGGGTGTCGGCTATGTCACAGGCACGTGGGAAGTGCCCTGTGAGCAACAAAGTTATCACGTTACTGCCACACTGAACGACATGGTCTCGGCGGCTTCCTCCCAGTCTTCCCCGACATTACTCTCTGTCGGGACGCAAGAAGTGCATACCGAGACCAATGGGGTGGGTTCTGACGTGGATCGGTACTTTGTGTACTTTCAAGGACAAGGTACTTCGTTTGCCGGCCCTACTGGCGTGTTCCATTGTGGTGATGATGTAAGTGCTCAGATCATGTACGATAATTCAGCGCAACCCGCTCAATGGCGGAGCTAGGAATACCATGGACGAATTCGAATAGGGTGGCGCCTGCTGACATTGAAATGGCCCTTGGGGGGCCTCTCCCACCCATCCTTGAGAACCTCAATTAATGGACCTTGTTGCTTCTGCGGTGGCTTGATCCACCCATAAGGAGATGTCGGGCCATACCCTGGTCAACGAGAGAGGAGGCATAGACTGGTCGGACAGAGGGAAGAGACCCCTCCTGTCCGACCTTTTGTAATGAACTTCAATGTTTTTGTATACAAAAGAAGCGTGACGGAGAAATTTCCCGGCCTCCCGAGGCCGAAGACCGAGAAAACGGTGAAAGATGAAAGGTGAGAGATGCTTTCTAATGATTCATCGCAGGAGGCAGACTCGTGCGGGCAGACACCATATCTGCCACACCGGGGCACGGTGCCTGTTTTTCCAGGGGAAGCTGTGGCACCTGCCGCAGAACGTATGCAGGCCACTGAGTCGGGCGACCTTCCTTTGCTCGGCCCGGTGACTGGAGTTCCACCCAGGCTGGGTCGTTGGGAGATGCGTATAGGGGCAAAGAGCGCATTGGTGTGCCTCATTGCCGTAGTCTTCAATATCGGTTTGTTCACCGGTTGGGTGCTTACCAGTCCTTCTCGGACTGTGCGCATTTTTTCAGCCAGCGCGACCACATCAACCCAGTTGACGACCAGCAGCGAGAGCAATCCCGCAACCCTTGATGCCCAACGGGAAGCGGTGATCGCACGCTTCGAGCCAGCAGTCGTGGAGATCAATGGCCCGGGCGATCAGGGAGAGACCACCGGTTCAGGCGTCATTATCGATGCCCAAGGGGATATTATTACCAATAAGCACGTCATTGCAGGAGTATCACAGCTACACGTTGTACTCAGCAATGGAAAGACAGAGATGGCTCAAATCGTTGGCACCAGCGCGACCAATGACCTGGCGATCATACATATTCAGCCCTTCAGCGCGATGACCATCGCGGTCCTGGCCGATTCCGCACATCTGACGGTTGGTGAAACGGTTCTGGCGATTGGGAGTCCGCTCGGCTATGCCGGGACCGTTACTGAGGGGATGATTAGCGCTTTGAACCGTGTCGCTGATGAGACCGGGTTGAGTGGATTAGGGAACATCCATCTGACTGGCCTGATCCAGACCTCTGCTCCTCTTAATCCTGGCAATAGCGGTGGGGCACTGATAGATATGCAGGGCGAGTTGATTGGGATTCCCACGGTGTCAGCCGTAGATATCGAGACAAATACGTCTGCCAACGCGATCAGCTTTGCCATTCCTTCCAATCAGGTCAAGCAGGCTCTCGTCCAGATGGGATAAGGCAAAGGGCAGCAAGCCCTTTGCTTCAGTGAACGCTTGGGCACCTTTCTCATCTGAATGCAAGGCAATATCAATTTGTCCCCACACGCCATCATGGTTTGGTGAAGTTGCTCTGATCATCGAGCAACTTCGGGAGTAGGGTGCCCTTCCCGCCGTTTGTGAGCAGGTACGCTTTGCCCGCCGTCGCTGCGAATTATTCAGCCCTTTACCGCGCCAGCCGTCAGACCCGCTACAATCCGCTTCTGTAGGAATAAGACGACAATGACCAGGGGAATTGTTACAATCACCGCTGGCGGAAGGCTACCAGGGTTCCTTCCAACGCTGGGCAATCACCTCGTCGCCGAGCAATTGGAGCGTCAGGAGACCCAAAAGCAGGCCAGCGATAGCACGAGCAGTGAGAGACACATCGAGGCTTTGTACTTGTCCTGCTCCACGCTGTGCCTGCAAGGAGTGTTCGGCGACGGTGAAGGTAGGCACCAGCACCTGCTGGTAATACAATGCGCGTAATTCCTCATTGACGAGCATTTCCGGCAGGACCGCCTGGAACACCTCCGCATTGGGCCACAATAGGGCCATGCGCTGGCGCAGGTACGTAGTGAAAAAAGAGCGCAGATCCTGCTCGCGCTCCGGCATGAGCTGCTGCTCACGCTCTGTTGACTCATTGAGGCGATGGAGAATCCCTAACAAGACCTCTGTTTTGCTGGCAAAGTAGGTGTAGATCGTGCCATCGGCGATGCCGGCCAGGCGGGCGATCTCTTTGACCGTGGCACGATGAAAGCCTTTTTCGGCAAACACCTGGGTGGCTGCATCCAGGATCTGCTTGCGCCGGGCAGCCACCACCAGTTCTTGAATGGGATCAGGCGTCTTGGTCATAGTTGCATGTTCCTTAGCAATTGCTTGCCAGAATTGATCTTAAAACGACAAGTATCATGTCAAAGCGCAACAAGTCAACGAAACTAGAATGACACTGGGAGTGCCTCTAATCCACGAAGGACGAACGTGCCACGCCAACGAAGTTGATCTGGTGTACTCCTCAGACGCAAATTGGGCATGCGCTGGATCAGCGTGTTTAGGGCGATTTGCCCTTCAAGCCGGGCCAGTGAAGCACCAGGACAAAAATGCACACCATGGCCGAATGCCAAATGTTTATTATTCTTGCGGGTTATGTCCAGTGCATCAGGATCATCAAAATGGTTTGCGTCACGATTTGCTGACCCTATCACTGCCATGACCAGTTCACCACGTAGAATGGTTGTTTCCGCAATCGTGATATCTGAACGCGCATAGCGTTCGGTCACCCTGACCCGCACCATACACACCGAACGCCCTACTCGGTTCGACGAAGGTCACGGTGAGCAGGGACAGCGCTGCCGGGGCAAGCAGGGCCGCGAACGCTCCCTGCAGTGCGCGCGCCCCAAAGAGCATCGCCGCATTCGCGGCGGACTCACCGAGGGCGGAGACACTCGCGAACCCGATCAGGCCAATCAGGAACATCCGCTTCCGTCCGACGAAATCAGCGATGCGGCCTCCGAGCAGAAGTCACCCACCGAAGGTCAGCGTGTATGCGGTGATGACCCACTGTCGGTCCGCGTCAGAGATGTGTAGACCGATCTGAGCGTGTGGCAGGGCGATGTTCACGATGGAAGCGTCGAGCACGACCATCAGTGACGACGCGGCGATGACGACCAGGGCCAGCCACCTGCGTGGATCGACCGCTCCTGAACTGATGAGCGGTGCTGGTGTTGGGACTACTCATGGGCATCTCCACTCTTCAAGAGACGTCTGACGGCAATGACGTTGTCGATGACGGTGGCGGACTGCCCATTTGGGCCAATAGCCTGACGTTTGGGCGCGTCCACACGTTCTGTGCGCCACTCCTCGGTGCTCAAGTTGAGCGCAGTGAGCACTTGCGCCGGAGCAGGGAAGTGAGTATGCGGGTCGGGGTTCCAAGACCAGGGTGGAACCGAAGCGTGCTCGACGATGAGCAGGAGGCCACCGGGTGCCACGGCGCGTGCCGCTGCTTGCAGGACACGATCACGAGGAAACTCCACTGGCGACTGGAGGTACTGGGCGGAGACCAGGTCAAAGGCACCGGTGGGGAAGGTGCGGGCGAGATCGTAGTGCTGAAAGTCAATACGAGCCTCAACGCCGACTGTGGCTGCGGAGATCGAGGCCCGGTTAAGAGCGGTAGCGGACACATCGACGGCAGTCACCTGCCAGCCATGCTGGGCCAACCAAATCGCATCCCCCCCTTCACCACAGCCAAGGTCCAACGCCGTACCAGGAGGCTCCGATCCAACAACGTCGATCAGGACAGGGTTTGCTCTCCCACTCCACACCTGTTCATGTCTTTGGTAGTGCCCCTCCCAGAACTGTTCGGCCTGGCTGCTGCCACCCTCACTTTGCATCCCACCATTGATCGTCGGTTTTCCTTTGCTTGCTCTGACTTGCTCGCGAGCGCGGAAGGTGGCTACGGCGCGGGCGGTGTCCTCTGCGATTAAGTCGGCGTTAATCGCTGCTCCGGCCTTCAAACCTGCGGCTGCGGCAGTGATGACCTGACCGAGTGGGTCGGAGACATTGCCAGCGACCCACACCCCCGGAACAGTGGTAGCTCCGTTGGCATCGGCGGGCACGTAGTTACCGAAGACGGAACCAGCGATCTCCAGGTCAGTTGTTCCCAGCCCCAAGGCACTGAGCACCTCGGCACGTGCTGCGAGACGGGGAGAGACCACGATAGCCTGGCGTGGGATAAACTCGCCGGAGCGTAGCCGTACCCCGGTGAGCCGGTCATCGTGGACTTCAAGGGCCGAGACCTCACCTTCGACGATAGTGATGCCACGAGTAGCTAGTTGCTCGGCCAGCTCCTGGGACAGAACGGGCGAGGTATGCTGAAACAGGATCACATCAGCGCTCCATTGCCGGAAAAGCAGAGCTCCGTGGGCTGCCATCGGCCCGATTGCCATCGGCCCGATACCAAGGATGCCGATAGCCTGGTTGCGTACTTCCCAGCCGTGGCAATACGGACAGTGCAGCACGTCACGTCCCCACCGCTCGGCCACACCCGGCACGTCGGGCAAGTCATCAATCAGCCCGGTAGTCACCAGGAGCCGCCGTGCATGGACGTGGCCACCATCGGTCAGCACCACGCGGAAGCTGCTGTGGTCGTCCTGGCTGTTCAGGCGCTCGACCGAGGTGACACTCCCGGAGATGACCTGGCCACCGTAGCCAGTCACCTCGGCGCGACCAGCGGCCAGAAGTTTCCGATGGCGTGGCCCCGTCGCGCGACAGGTAGTTGTGTATATGTGCGGCCACAGCGTTGCGGGGCTGACCGCCATCCACCACGAGCACCGAACGCCGCGCGCGGACGAGCGCTAACGCCCCGCTCAATCCAGCAGCTCCCCCGCCGACGACCACCACATCGTACCACTCGCCTCGGCCTACGATCAGTGCCTGATCGTTCGAGTCATTCCCCGCGATTCCTGCATCAAACATGATTTCACCTCTCTTTTATTATTAGAGACTTTGTAGATGCTTAAAATCTCTAATAGGGGGTAAAAAAAACACGCCTACTCCTTGACAGCGTGCGTTCGCATACCTTATGCGTCCACTGTGTTCAACCAAGAGGTATTCTTTTCAAGAAATTCAACCAATTGGTCAACGAATTCAACCAACTTGCGCTCTTTGAGGTAAGCTTCCATCTGTTGTTCTGCATTCATCATGATATGCTCAATTAAGCAGGTGTCATGATGGAGTCCGACACCACCGTGAAACAATGAGGAAGTCCCTTCAATGGCATGAATAACCTCCAAAAAAGAAAGATCGGCTTTGTTCCTCGTTAACCTATATCCTCCATGTATACCGGGAGTAGACTCAATCAAGTCTGCCTTCACGAGCTTGGTCAAAATCTTGGAGAGATAGGTTGGAGAAAGTCCTTGAAGCTCCGCCAATTGCTGAACCCCAATCGTTTTTCCCTGTGGAAGAGCCACAAAATATAACATGGTGTGGAGCGCATAGTTGGTCGCTTGTGAATACTTCATCCCTCTCTCCTTGCTATTACAGACTCAATAAGTCTAGAATAGAACATGCACCGGAAATAGATGTCTGCTAATACTGGTAAAGGAAACGGCATATGAAACGGGAAGCGCAATCAGAGATCTCAGAAGACGGTCAACTCTCCCTGGACCAGTATAGGCAGGTCCTTCAGCAGCTCGAAGATCTCTCCCCCATCACAGTGCGCAACTATCTGAGCGATCTCCGTCAGTTTATAGCCTGGTGTGAATGCTCTTGGCATGAGGAACGAGAGAGGCTTATTACCCTTTGGGCTGATATTAATATTAATGCGAGCACAAAATGGGAAGTGGAAATTGACCATCATCTCAACACAGTTGTGGGCAGATTTCTCAAGGGGAATGCCTTTAGACCAGCCCGCAAGGCTCTTTCTCTCGTTGAGAGAAAGGAGGGGAACACTGATAGCACACCAAATAATTAGCAAGATTTGCCGCCATAGAATCAAAACATTTACAAATAGGAGAAGCTAGTACTATCACAAAGATATCTTTCTGTATGTAGAGCTGCTATTCATATCTATTACCATGTGATTGGTGATAATATCTGTAGTGCTTATCTTCTCTTATTATACTCATCCTGTTAGTGGAGAGTACGGTTACTCGATGAAATGAACTCGAACTGAAGAAAGGGGGCATCTGTGGTACTGCCTAGTTTAGCTGTTAAGGTCTTTTGTTCCTATGCCCCTGAAGATGATAAGTACCGTAGGCAGCTTGAGACTCATGTAAGCATACTCAAACAGCAAGGACTCATTTCTCTTTGGCACGATCAGCAAATCCTTCCTGGTTCCAATTGGGTACACACGATCAATGAGTATCTAGAGACAGCCTCAGTCATTATACTATTGATCAGTGCCGACTTCCTTGCCTCTGACTATTGTTCCAATATCGAAATGAAGCGAGCATTGGAGCGATACGAGGCCAATGAGGTACGAGTGATTCCCATTATAGTTCGCCCTTGCGACTGGCAACAACTACCCCTTGCCTCTTTACAAGCCTTGCCAATCGATGGCAAACCAATCAGCCGATGGACTTCTAAAGAGGAAGCTTGGACGCAGGTCGCCGCAGGGCTACGACGCGTGATCGAAGACCTCGCGCTACTCTCTGCAAGCACTCCTCATTCGTCTTTGCCTCCGATCTGGATGATTCCATATCCTCGCAACCCATTTTTTCTCGGACGTGATAAACTGCTCTCCCAGATCTATGAGCAGATGCACGCGAGTCGGGCAACCACACTCTCTCAAGCGCAAGCAATCAGTGGTCTGGGTGGCATTGGCAAGACCCAGATTGCTATAGAATATGCCTATCGCTATTCCCAGGACTACCAGGTAGTCCTGTGGGCACATGCCGAAAGTATTGATACATTAAACACTTCATATTTTCAGATTGCCACCAAACTCAATTTACCAAAGGAAATGATTCGAGAACAGGACGTCCTCGTCCAAGCAGTAAAAAACTGGTTACAGGGTCATCGCACTTGGCTACTCATTCTGGATAACGCCGACGAATTGTTGCTACTAAAAAATTTTCTTCCTCACAACAGCGAGTCTTGACGTGAATGCCAGAAGACGTCCTTCTTTCTGTCTGGACATATTAGAGTATATCGCGGATCGGGCAAAAATAGCTGTAAATTTGATTTTTTCGAATACTATGAGTTTTATATGAAAACTGTATATTATAACATTTTAGCATATATGAGTGCTATTCCCGATATATAATGTGCCCACTTCCTGCACGTATGCAGGGTGTTCCGACTTTGCGGCTGCTGGCAACATTGATCTTTAGCGGGGAGTGGCGCTCCCTGTACCATATCATGTCTGCTCAGATATCAGCACATTGAAAAGTCATCAATATACGCGTATGTCTTGCAAGAATACTGTCTTGTATACCAAATTTTGCTCGAAAAATACAAAACGATGAGATTATTTGGACTTTTTCAACACACTGGTATTTTAGCAGAAATACATACACGTGTACAAATTATTTATGGGATACTTGGATAAGGGCTAATCGCGATAGTGCGTGGAATTTCCACAAACGTGGTGCTCAGTCGTGTGAAAAATTCACACGATTGAGCACTATTTGTCTCAGGTCTCCCGTCAATCGCCTGACCTTTTGAGATTTTGATTATGAGATGAGTTTTGAGAAATGTCAAGGGGAAGGTTCGTGCATGGGAAGGCAGCGCGGCGTTGCCCTAGAAAAGCAGAAGCATGTGTCTCAGAAAACGGTCGATTTCGAGAATCGAAGAATCAGCCTCTCTGGGTGCTAATGGTTTCCAGCAGAATGTTATAATTTGCTTGGATAGTTTGAGTGGTTGGATGTTTGGCCCCGAGCAGCTGCTTGTAGATCGCTAAAGCTCGTTTCAACAGCGGTTCCGCTTTGCTATATCTACCCTGCGCCCAGTAGAGAAAAGCCAGATTGTTGAGACTCTGGGCCGTCTCGGGAACTTCTGTTGATCTTCTAGAGCCTGGAGATTCGTCCCATTGGGATATTGATAGGTCAGAGTTATATTTCGAGTTACTCGGTTGTTGACGCTTACTCTCTAAAGCGAGCCTAAGTCTCTCAAAATTGCCCTCTTTAAAGTAATCACGGCAAAATGGTTCGTCTCATCTCGCCTCTTTTCACTGAAAAGAGGCGAGCAAATGAACGGGCAAATCGAGTTTTCTTTACTCCTTGCGTGTCAGCACGACAACTGGGATGGTGCGTGTGGTCTGCGCCTGATACTCGGCGAAATTGGGCATTATGGCTACCCGGTTGGCATAGAGCTCATCGCGTTCCGCGCCTTCGACAACGGTCGCTCTGGCCTCAAAGGTTTCGGTTCCGACCTCAACGGTGACATCGGGATGGGCGACGATATTGTGATACCAATCAGGATGGGTTGGCGCGCCGGCTTTGGACGCGATGATGACCAGGCGCTCCCCATCAGTGTGGTATGCCAGCGGGTTGATCCGCTGCTTGCCGCTCTTGGCGCCCGTGGTGGTAAGCAGGAGCAGAGGCGCTCCTTCATACGGTCCACCAACCTTGCCTCCGTTCGCATGAAATTCCTCGATAATTGGGCGATTCCACGCCGTATAATCGTTCATCATTCCTCCCTTTGTTCCTGCTCATCGCAGGAACAACAATAGTTCACATGATGCTCATCTGCTCTGCTCCAAAGAAAGAAGCGTTTCCCATCGTGCCTTCATTCTTGCAGCACCACCGAAGAAGCGTGGGTGGTGACAGAGAGACTAGTGTTCAATGGTCAGTGAGAGCTGTTGGTTGAACCCAGGGTCGTCGAGCAGTGATCCATCCCAGACTGAGGTCAGTCTGGTGATCTGACCGTTTTGGTTAAGTTCCAATCCGAGTGTGCCACGAGGAACCGCTCCAAGAGATGAGGTCCATTCATAACCGCCTCCTCTGGCACTGCCGACCACATGGCATACAGATGATTGATACCCATAAGGGAGCTGTGGCAAGGCACGTTGCAGATACCCGGTGATGGCCAACTGACCGATGACCTGGGTATGCAAGGTCATGTCCTCGAAGACCGCATCGGGTGCAAACAGTTGCGCGGCAGCGGTCGCGTTGTTTGTGGCAAATGCCTGAGCAAGTTTGGTGACAACAGCGCGCATGGCCGGTGATGCGGTTTCGCCCACCGTAGACTCCTTAAAGTCCTGTGGAAATTGATTTGCGGGGACGCGCAGTTTTGCTGTATTATTGATGCCGAAGTGACAACCATCCCAGTAATCCAGCAAACGAGCGATCTTCCCTTGCTCGAAGTTGACCGAACTGATCGTACGAATCTCGTGGCCGAAGAGTTCAGGTGTATCAGTATAAAATACCAATGCGCTCGTGGTGTCACCCAGAATCCTGACCGGGTAAGACCGTCCTGCGGCTGGCCATGTGGGCATGACTTTCGTGAAAAACGCATTCAAGTCTTGCCATGTGTAGAAGCTCAAACCGAGCGTGCCGTCAATATAGGTCAGTTTTTGCTGAGAGAAGTAGGACATGGTCCTGGCTGGATCATGCGCACTCTTGGCCGCAAAGAATCCTGTGAGGAGACGCACGAGATCAGGTGTGGCGTGCGAAACATCGATGCCCTCTACTAGTGTCGCTTCCGCAGCGTACGCGGGCGTTGGGGTGAGCACCGACGATGCTTTATATGCCACACCAGCCAACGTGACGGCTGAAACACTCGTCACCTCGAGGTGATGCAGCATGCTGCGCCTGGTCATGCGGGACTTTGGCTCGAAATCCTTGCTCATTCTTGATTTCCTTTCCATTACTGTTTAATACATCCATACGATAGCAGCAGGGAATGTCTAGGCGATCTCGCTGCTGTTTGTCTTCTTTTCGCTTGCTCTCATCCAGGTGGAAGGCACTGAAGGAAGTATCGTGCATCCTGTGAGGGAAGAGTCAAGAGGCCAGAGGAACATTGACTCTCCCGTCGGTGGAGAGTATATAATCCTCTCCAGGAACAACAACATATGCGAGCCTACAGGAGAATCTTTCACTATGAGCAAGACACTGAGCATTGGCGACTTTTCCCTGATCACACATCTGAGCATCAAAACGCTGCGCTACTACCATCAGGTTGGGCTACTGGAACCAGCCGAAGTAGACCCACACACAGGATATCGCTCCTATCGCGTGGAACAAATCCCCACCGCACAAATTATCCAGCGCTTCCGCGATCTCACCATGCCTATTGATGAGGTAAAGGCGGTGTTAGCTGCACCGGACCTCGACACACACAATGCCCTGATCGCAGCCCATCTGAGTCGGTTAGAGGGGGAACTTGAGCAGACGCGTCAGACCGTGATGTCGCTGCGCAACCTCCTGGAACCCGCTCACGCTCCGATCTCCGTCGAACACCAAACGCTTCCAGCCACTCAGGCCATAGGCATCCAGGAAGTCGTTGTAATCTTTTTAGGCAGTGTCAGCATCTCTTCTTTTTCCTTGATATGAATTTTGAGAGAAGCTTACTCTGCCTTTCGTTTTTTGTCTACCGATTGGATAAAGTCTACCTCAGGTGTCATTGGTTTTTCCCTTCCGTATCATCTGCCTGAGTCAACTGTGCCTGCGCCTCTGCGATTTTCTGACGCATCATGGCTTTCCCTGCTTCAAGGTTCTCCCCCGCTGCATTGCGCGTGAGCAGGCACTCGCAGAGCCTGGCTACCGTTTCCACTAACTCATCAAAAGATGGCGGCCTGTCAGAGTCATCGAGAGGTGCTGATCTGTGAGAAGAGAGGGCGGCCAGGATGGAAGGAACCAGCGCATCCAGGATGAATACCATGGCTCTCGTGTTGATGTCCTGACGAACGACTCCGATCTCTTGCATAGCCTGGAGATACTCCTGTGTCGGACCTGGATCAGGCGGAAAGTTCGCGAAGAAACTGCCTGGCCTGGAAAGATATGTGCCAAACGTCTGCGCATCCCGCGTATACATCGCAGCCATCAAGGGGAACTGCTTGAGAGTAGCGAGCAGACCCCGATAGACGCTGGCGACCGTGCCTCCCAAAGGATCACTCTCGAGATAGCGATTCCAGACTTCCGCATAGCTGTTCAATTCCCGGAGCAGCAGGGCTTTTATCAAGGCATCCTTGGAAGGAAACAAGAGATAGACCAGTCTGCGGTTTAAGCCGACCGCATCGGCCACATCGCTCATCGTCACTTTGTTGTACCCATGCCGAAGCAGCAGTTCAGCCGTCACATCCAGGATGGCCCGTTCGCGTTCTTTCTCATCAATCCCCATGAATTCTCACTTTCACAAAGTTTGTTCATTCGTTATGCATTGTAGACTCACTCTCGTTGGGTGTCAAGACTTCTGGCAGTTTCTCCGATACATCCGGGTCTCAATGCAGGAGCAAAACGAGGCGCTTAACCTCCTCAAAAGTCGAGGCGTCGATTTTATCTCGCTGACCGAGAACATTGATATGAATGAAATTTAGCAATGAAATCCTGTAAGACCTGTAGGACCAGACGACAACATTTTCGCGCATTGCATCGAAGATTGTCGCTTGTGATTACGGAGGTTCTGAGCTAGAATACGAGTACCACGAAATACTCGTAAATATTATTCCTCACCTCCGTTGTTCTTAAACATCCATCTGATCATCCGCCACACAACTCGAAAGGTCCCAAACATGGTTCGCACACTCGACAGCGCGCTCCTCAGCAGTCTCAACAACGTCACTCGTCATCCGGTGCTCACCCTGACCATTGAAGATCATGTTGCCCACTACAGTCCTTACCAGACGCCGGGTACAGCGGACGCCTGGCACGACGTCTGTATTGCCGCTGACAACAGCATCGTCCGTATCCAGGTCACGCGAGGGGGTACTGGTTTCACCTCTAGCTGTCTCGTACAGCGTATCACTGATCCCACGCAAGCCGCGCAATGGTCAACCTGGACCGCATTACCGGGATCGGCGGGCCTCATCTACCAGGACGGTGGTTGTGCCATTGCCAACTCGGCTGGCACCATCACCGCCTTCGCGCAGCGTGGCACGGGCGGCAACAACCTGTGGGTCTGGACCTCGACCAACAACGGCCTCACCTGGACAGGGCCGGTTAGTGTCCTCGTACCGCCCGCAGGAGCGCTGATCAGAGGGATTGCCAGTGCTGGCAACAACGATGTCTTCTTCCTCTACGATGTCAGTGGCGGAGACGCGCTCGGCTGCTCCTTTTACGCATCCGGGAGCTGGTCAGCGCTGCGCACCTGGACCCTAGCGACGCTGGCCTTTGCGCAGGGTGTTGCCGCAGTCTGGTCAGGTTCAACCTATACGCTTATTTATTCTGACGGTTATAGTCTGGCCACATGTGTCTACGATCCAGCCGCCGATGTGTGGACCACTGGTATACAGGTTGCGCCATCGACCAACACCGCCATTGGACGTATTGCGCCGCGTATCTCATTCGCTGACGGTCTCTACACGCTCACCAGTATCGAAGAGGATGCCGGTTTACTCACCGGAGCCGTTTACAACTATCCGCGCCTCAGGCAATCGGCTGACCTTATCCACTGGTCTAACGGGCTACTCGTGCCGGATCTCAGCAGCGTCTATGGTGCCGTCGCCTTCAAGTTATCCGTACCCAATAGCGGTAGTGCTGGAGCGCGCTATTACCTTGCCACGCTCTCGACCGTCTTCAGCGCCACAGTTTTTCAATCGACCAACCCTCTGCAATACCTTGACGTCTCAGGGTCCATCTTATCCTACCAGCGTCTTGAGCAAGCTGGAAAGCCCGCGCGTCTGGAGGTCATTATCGATAATGCGCAAGGTCTCTACAACAGCCTGGTCACGCTAGCCAGCACCTATCAGCCCATCGGCTTGAATGCCTCACTCGTTCTCAGCGAGGGCTACAAAACCGGCACGCCACCAACTGTCAACGACGTAGTGACGGTCGGCACCTATCATCTCGAACAGATCCAATTCGAGCGTTCGCCAACAGAAAACCGTCTCATGCTGTTTGGTCAGGACCTCTCGCGTAACCTGGACCAGCTCTCGCGCTACCAGTGTAGCTACACAAACCAGACCCTGGCGTACCTGGTGACTGAAATTTGTGCGCGGGCCAGTCTTTTCTCGGTGGTCCTACCCTCGACAACGCAGATGGGGCAAGTGATTGCCACCTTCACCTTGCAGGCCGGCCAGACCTATCGTCACGCATTGGACGAACTGTGTGCCACCTATGGTCTCAGCTACTTTTTGGACCAGGCTGAAGTCATGCAATTTCGCGAGTTGGCTGCCAGCGATCCCTCCATATGGACCTATCAGCCTGAAATTGAAGCCATCACCTTTGGCAATCACGGACTGCGGGCCAACCACATCATCGTCAGTGGCAAGCCGCCGGTAGGTGGAGGTGTAGGAGCCTTAACCACTGCCGAAGCGACTGATGCCGCGCATCTCCACCTGTGTGCGCTTGAAATCCTGCGTCATCACGTCGATCCGAAGCTGCAAACGACTGCGCAATGTAGTCAGAAGGCGACATTTCTTTTAGCGCAAGAGGTACGTGCGCAAATAGTGCACAGTGTGACGCTACCGCTCAATCCCGCTCTGCAACTGCTGGACGTCATCACGCTCACTGACAGCAGCGCCCCTGTTGGGAGTGGACAGAGCGCGACCTGCCGTATCAGCCGCCTTCTCGCGCGCTATGACGCCGAGCAGGCCAGCGCCGAACTGCAACTGACCCTCGAAGGTATCTAAATAATGAAAATGCAGCTTATAGTCTCTATGCGGCAATTTATTGCCCGAGAACAGTACGGACCCGATTTATCGCATCCGCCGCTCCCCTATTGTCAAGCTTGTCCGACATCTGCACATCTACTATGCGCGACCGGCCCTTCTACGTCGCGCCTCAGCCGCTTTTTGGCGACGTTCGCGGCGTTTCTGCGCATTCGCAGCTTTCTCCGTGGGAGTCACGCCACTGTCTTGCTCATCGACTGTAGCTGGAATCGTTTGCCTGGGGAGTGTTGCCATCTGGAAGCGTCGTGCCAGCGTCGAACCTTTAAGACTAAGAAC
>CAVTLG010000009.1:0-1463814 GCA_963735495.1 uncultured Chloroflexia bacterium | reverse complement strand
CCGTTTCTCGATTCCTCCTGGCATACCAATCAGCACCAGACCAAATTCTTCCCGGTCGTAAATATCACGCAAATGCTCCAGACCCACCATCTTCAGCCGGTCTGCTTCATCAATCATGATGAGATCTTTTGAGGGAATATCAGGAGAAGCATCGGTTCCCATCAATTGATGGACATGCGTTACATCCTCCACCACATAATGTAACCGTCGGCGCAGCTCCGCAACCTCTTGCTCCATAGCTCGTGCGGTATAGGTCACGGGCGGGGTATACAGCACGCTGCGACATGTAGCCAGTTCTCGCGGGCGGGCCTCTGTTGTTGCTGGGTGGAACATAATCTGGTTTAACAAATCCCATCTGGCGTAATGCCTCGCCGAGAGGGTTTTGCCTACGCCTGGTGCTCCATAACAAATCCCAATATATTGATATTTTCGGCAGGCATCGCAAAATTCGGCAAAAAACCGGTACGCTTTCGTAACAATAAACCCATCAGTAATATCCAAGGGGGACTGAACAGCCTGTTCACTCATTTATATATCTCTTCAAACGTGGTGGTGGGGGAGTCGAAGGCTCCGACTCCGGTGAGCGCGTTTCGGGTGGCCGATGAACGGCGAGATACCGTTCCACCACAAGCTGACGATCGGTCAGGGTTTCGCGTAGGGTCTTTCGTTGCGCAGTGCGTGCGGCCTGATCTCTTTGAGGCTGATCGTTTGCCCGGCCAGCTCCGCACAAATGGCTCGGCATAAAAAGGCATCATGATAAAAGACCCGAATTTCGGCCATATCTCTGGGATCGTACCGGATGGTGACATCCTCTCCAACATAGGCGGCGAGTGTCAGATCGAGATAGCGCCTCCCCTCGAAATAGATGCCATCCTGGTGGACCCGCCGTCCCTTTGCTACTTGCAACAGTAACAAATCGAGTTGTTCCAGATAATTGCATGTGTGGCAAGAAACCACTGGCCTCCCAGCGTGCCTGGGGCGCTGCTCCGATTTCCTTTGCGGACGCTGAAGATACTCATCCAACAACGAGGTGCGGAACACCTCCTCAAAAGCAGGCAAACTCCACTGAGCTAGAGCAGGAGGCTGCCCTTTCTGGTGTATAGCCTGGCAACTCTGGCAGGAGCATTTGCTCCACCGTTTGAAAAAATCGCTCGATCTTCCCTCTTCCGCGCGGAAAACCAACTTCCGAAAAGACCAATTCTATTTTCAGGTTAGCTTGCCATCGCTCGATATGCCGAGAAGTAAAATCGCTTCCATGATCCGTATAAAAGACACGAGGGATACCACAGAGATGCCAGCGCGGATCATCTTTGCGCCAAATCGCCTGGCGGAGGGTCAACGCCGTTTGGAGTGCAGTCGGTGCCTGAAAACCCAAGAAATAGCCAGCAATGGCACGACTATGATCGTCCAGAATGGCGCTTAACCAGGGCCGATCCGGCTTTCCCCGTTCATTGAGCAAAAAGACTGGAAGAAAGGTATGGTCCGCTTGCCAAGGAGTGTTGGGTGCTTCGGCTTCAAAGCGATAGAGCAGGTCAAATTGTTCTCGATAGGCTTTTGAGCCTTCATGTGCGAGAACCACCAGGCCAGGATCAAGCGCGTCAATGATCGCATAGACCTGACTATAACTGGGAACGGGCCAGCCCTGTTCGGTGGCTACCCGTGTCACTTGCCGATGGATCGCGGCTGCCGAGCGTCGGGGCTTTTGGAGTGCGAGTCCTTCAATGAGCGATTTCAGATCGGGAGGCATGTTTTGCCGTTCTCCTTTATCAGCGCGCCCCTGACGGATTATCCGTCAGGCCCGTTTCCCGATACTGTTTCACCCATCGCGTTAGGGTCCGTCTGGGAATAGCTCGTTCTTTCGCAATTTGAGCCAGGGGAACTCCATCTTCCAAAAAAGGGACGAATTACATAAAAACGCTCCAACACTTGCGTTCGTTCGTTTTCAGATGCCTCAATGCCTTGTGGTAGCTCAGTATCAACCATGCCCTTATTCTATCAGTTCACTTGGCCAACCTCTACTTCATTCAAAGGATACATAGGAGAAATGGGCCATATAATTCTTCAAATTCAGCGCCATTTAATTTTTGAAATGACAAATATGCGTTCGTCGGGACCTCAGTCGTGGTGATCTGTCAGCGCCAATCTTAGCGACTGGTTGATACACCCATTGGTTTGAGCTGTTTGAGCGTAGGTAACTATGATAGAGAAAGCCATTTCAAGATAATCATGCGTTTCCTAGAAGGAAGAACTTTTGTGATCTACTCTTAGCTTAGTACTGACTACGATAGGAGAGATACTATGACTCCTGAAGCTGCAACGTACCTGCATGAAGCTCTCGATTATATCCAGCTCTATGCGCTGAGAAGCGGAGATGTAGACTGGAAAGCCACACGGTCCGAGGCGCTTGCTCGTATACAGGACGCCGAGTCGTTCTGCAGATACGTATCCCACACTTCGATGGGTGCTCTCATGCCTGGGAGATCGTCACAGTCACCTTGCCAGCCCGCAAGACGTGCAGCAACGTCAAGCAGGGATGGTGACATCGCTGGGACTTCTAGCGATCTATCCGGAAGGCGTTATCGTAGATGTCAGGCTAACAGCCCTGCCGAGCATGCCGGGCTAGAGGTGAGGGACATCATCGAAGCCATCAACGGCGAACTGATAACGCAGCTTGATCGTGTCACCTTTAAGAGAGCACTCTACACTTCACCAGTGTCGCTCACGTTCAGGCGAGCTGGCCAGGAGTCTATCTCCAGCGCAACATTGCACGCAGCATCATACAAGCGGAAGATGAGACCGCAAGGTTGGCACATAGGGGCAGCTATTGGGTATCTCGAGTTGCCTGCGGTCACCTAAGTGATGCGATATTGAAAACCTATGCCATGACAGCCCAGCAGCTTATCCGCGATATGGACCAAGCTGCTATCTGCCATTGGGTTATAGATTTACGACGCAATGGGGAGGGGATATGTGGGCAATGGTAGCGGGAGTGAATGCTCTTCTCGGAGAAGGCGAGTGCGGTTTCTTTGTTTTACCAGACGATAGCAAGACAAGTTGGCTTCCTGCTAAGGCAGCAAAAAGCAGCAGGTTACTTGACGAGCCTTACTCCCTCAAACAGCCTGCTGTGGCGATTGCAGTACTCACGAGCCGCCTGACGTGTAGTTCGGGTGAGTTCACCGCGCTGGCATTTCGAGGCCGTCCAGGCGCTCGAAGTTTCGGAGAACCAACCGCAGGACTGCCAACGGGAAATCAGACGAAGACCTTGAGGGATGGTGCGCAGCTTTTCCTCACGACTGTGCTTGGTGCAGACCGGACAGGGTGCTCCTATGAAGGCCCGCTTCTTCCCGATGAATTGGTCACAAGTGGCTGGACGCTTTTCCAAACCGAACGCGATCCAGTGTTACTTGCTGCTATTGCGTGGCTCGGAATGCAGTGACGTGCAATGTGATACGTCTCTATTTGCAACGGTACTCCTCAAAAAAGCGAGACACAAAGGTGCCATCGGCGCCGCTTTTGTGCTCATGTGGGGGTGAGGTATCCGCCTGGTGTCAGGTTGGGGTGTAATCTAGCATGGCACTACGGGAAACGCAAATGGCTTCTTATACGTCAATATATGGCGCATGAGATTATTTACCCTCTACCATTGAAGAGGAAGACGACAATGACAGAACGAGCCAAGCAACCCATACAACTTCTGTCGTACAGTGTTTTCTGACATACCCATCTTTCGAGGACGCCAAAGCCAACGATGTGATTGCATACTGCACTCCTTCCGCATGGTTAGCGTGTCTATTGAATTTGATGTTCATACTTGTGATGAGGGTGTTCGCCAGGTGGTGGGAACAACATAATCCCACGGCCATCAGCATGGTACATGGGAATGCACCCAGCTCGCCCCCAATTCCTGATCGTCTCTGGAGACACTCCATAGGCTTGAGCAGCTTCAGTGGCGGATAAGAAGCCGCGTTCCCGGAGCCTGGCTCGATGATCTTTCAAGTGATTGTAGCGTCGTAAGGAGAGAACCCGTGTGGCGTGAAACAATTTGCCTTCATAGGTGCGCCAACCCCGTTGATTTAGTTGTTCAGCCACTTCCGCATCGGTGTACTCCTCAAGTAATTGGTCCATGAGCGTGATGACCTCCTGCGCTGAACGACGACCCTGGCTGATCGGAAGTGTGATCGTCTGAGTGGCTCCTCCTGGAAAACGCAGTTGGGCCGTAATCACCTCGTCTTTGCGCAAGGTCACATCTTCCAGCAACAAACGCACCATGCGTTTGCGGTCTCGGTCGGACGTGCGTTCATCGTGCCAGACACGGGGGAAAATCTTCGACCAGGTTCGTAATGGCCTGACGTTCTAGCGCCGTGAGGCGATGTTGTTCCTGTTCCTGCTGCTTTTGAACGTCCTCCTGAATTTGGGTGTACTCCTGCAAACGGGCATTCCATTCAGCTTCCAGGACGGAGGCCACCAAGCGATTTCAGGATCAACGCGCACAAAGCGACGTTGTGCCAACTCTGCTGCATAGCGTGCGCGTTCAACCTGCTGGTCTCGGAGTCGCTGTGCCGCTTCCACTTGGGCATGCAGTTCTTCGTACACCTGGTGTGCGGTGTCAAGCGTAAAGGGAGTCATTTGAGCTAGTAAGAGATCTGCAATGGTCGTATCGAGCTCCTGCACCCAGAATATGCTGACAAGTTTCCTCGGTCGCATGCTCGATCCGTTCCTTCTGACACACATATTCTGGGATGAGTCGTGTTCCCTGCTCAGCTTGATGATAGCGGACGGTCATGCGATTGCCGCATTTTCCGCAGATGACCAATCCTTGCAAGAGAGCTGGCCCTTCTCGTGCAGGGCCATGTTTCCGGTCACCCCCAAAGACTTGACGGTTTTGCTGTAATTGCTGCCGATTCGCTTCGAACTCCTGCCAGGTGATGTAGCCCACATGGACATCCTGCGAAGAGAAATGGCCAGTCTTCTTGCGGCACGGTCTCCACATGCAGGGAACCATCCAGCCCTTTGCTGGTATGCGTTCGTCCATAGCAGAATGCCCCAGCATAGCGCGGATTCCGCAGAATTTTCAGCACGCCATTGTGGGTGAGGGCAGACCAATGGATCGTTCCGGCATGAGGGCCGGTACGAACACGGTGGGGAAAGAGCAGGTGTTGATCCCGAAAGTACCTCACCGTAGCCCAGGCAGACGCAGTCCGTTTGAAGGTCGCAAAGAGCACCCGAAAGGCGTGTTGCACCTGAGCATCGGGATCAAGATGGACGGCCTTCTCCACATACACCAATCCGACGGGCAACTGGAGCTTGAGAGCGGCTCGTTGCGCTTGATTGAGAATCCCTCCTCTCAGACGAGCCCGCAGAATGTGGAGCTCCGCTTCCGACATGGTGCCTTTCATGCCCAGGAGTAAACGATCATTAAAGGTTGCAGGATCATAGAGCCCATCTTCATCCAGAATGAGTGTTCCCGTCATGGAACACAATTCTAACAGATGATGCCAATCCAACGAACTGCGTGCTAACCGGGAGACTTCCAGGCCCATCACCAACCCCACATGACCAAGCCCACCTCCGCGACCAAGCGTTGAAAGCCGGCGCGATCCACCGCGGAGGCACCGGACTGGCCCAGGTCCTGATCAATCACGACAATCCGCCCAGTGTGCCAGCCCAGCGCCAGCGCTCGGTCGCGCAAGGCATATTGCCGAGCGGTACTTTCCGTGTTTTCTACCACCTGGTGCAGGGTACTTTGGCGCACATACAGCATGGCCTGCCGCTGCAGATGCCGTGCGGTCACGTTCTGCAGGGCGGCACCGGAAGCGAGGGGCGTACATGAGCACACCTCCGCAATCATGGTCGCGACCAGCCTGGCCAGAGCGACATCGAGTCCTGTACGCGCAGCAAGAGTGCGCTGGGACGCATCGGGTGGCATCGCCGGGTCTAGCGCACCCAGGTCGCCATCCCCCCACGCAGGATGTGAGCAAGCCCAGGTGGGCGCATGGCTGAAGGGGACAAGGCCCAGGCCCGTATCGGTTCATAGCCGAGTTCATTGGGACGCGTCTTCACGATGGCCCCCCTTTTTTCGCCGACCGGGCGAGGGCACGTTCAATGCTGCGAGGATGAACCGTCAGGTGATGCTCTCTTGTACCCACTGCGCCAGTTGAGGTGGGGAAGCGTCGTTGGCAACGGAGAAGCGTCCCAATGGCTCCGGAGAGCTTGTGGGCATGACGCGGTCCGGTTGGCTCAGGCAGTAATCCAACGATTCCTGCCTGTTCCCAGGAAGTTTGTGCGGCGTAAAACGTGGGACGGGACAGGGCAAACAATGAGGTCGCATGAGCGACAGCATCGCCATCAACCCATACCCGTCGTAAGAGCTCATATTTGACTTGCACCAGATCCCGTGGATCAAAGAAGGGCGATCCACTGGTAAAGAGGGGGTCTCGGACCCGATCGGGATGCGGATGAAGCGTGTGCGATTGGCGCAAGAGCGCAAGTTTTTCGTCTGACATACAGCACTCCGAAACCGAATACCAGATGGTTCGAGTATGACTCTTTTTCGACCATATGTCAAGGAAAAAAGATGCACAATTCGCTCAACGATGATGCCAACTACTGCGAAGAATGAGTCGATATCTCTTTGTTCTTCGGCGTTATTTCCTTGACACTCCCGGCAAAATTTGCTTACCACGTGGTTGCCTCCTTTTGCCCCTGGTCGATTCGTTGCAGGAGGTGAGTCAGAGCCAGGAGATCCTTCACTTGAAAAGCTGCGCGACCTGCAGCCACGACGACACCTGGATCGGGAGGGACAAGACTGGTCCAGGCCGCTGGGAGCGTTCGTACATGATCAGGGGTCTCGTAGAACGTGACCCGATACTCTCCCCAGTTGTGGCGATAATTGAGGATCTCAAACTGCTCTCCGTACAAGGGATGAAAGGGATGGGTAACGGTGAAAATTCCTTCCGCTAGAGATGGAGGCCGTGTAGTTGACGGCTGAGTCCAATAACCAGGCAGAGCGAGATTTGCGCATGATTAAAGTGCAACAAAAAATTTCCGGGACCTTTCGCAGTGAAGATGGTGCTACAGCCTTTTGCCTCATCCGCAGTTATCTCTCGACGATGCGTAAACAAGGTCGCTCGATGCTCGATGCCATGACCGCTGTTTTTGCCGGCTCTCCTTTTCCCATCGCATGGGGATCGAAGTAGTTCCCGAATGAAGCTCCCCCCGGTCACAAGCCAAGCTGGAGGTTGGGGTTCCCTTACCGAGAATGTCGCCTCTGAGGCCTGGCGACTTTCGCGCTCTTCTCAATGAGCACCGGCGAGCAGCGGCCACTTTCCTCCGTTCATCCCAAAGGTTTCCACCCACTTTTTGCCATCTGCTTGGACGAGCAGATTTTCGGGCAGCAGCGGCCAGGCTAGGACCGCATAGGTCTGACCTCCCTGGGTCATTCCCCCAGTCTGTGACTCCGTAAGCAGATGCAACAAATCGGTCCCGCGTTTTCCATAGATGGGAAAGTATCCGCTGGGATCACTGGTTGCTGCGCAGGAGGATCCCTGACCATTGTTCGAGCGTCTTGCATTCCTGGGCAGCGACCTGCTGCAGAGAGATGTCTGGATAGGGCCACTGCATCACAGGGAAGTTGACAGCTGAAAACGGGCGAACCAGCACGACTGTTCCTGAGGCTGCATACGGATGAGAAGATGTAGGCTGGTAGGATTGGAGGAAATGCAAAATGGAAAACATGTGCTGGTCTTCGGGTGGAGCACCATTTTCGCCAAAAAGCGAGACGGTTTTCTGCTGCTTTTTGGCATTCACCGTCAGGATCAGTTCTCCGACATCGGGTATCATCTTGCCGTAGAGGCTCTTGGGATCAGCAAAAAAAGTGTCTTGATTGACGACGACGTCTAGGATATGCGCGATTTCCGTGGGTTGAAGCTGCGCCTGAAGGAGTGTGCCTGAACTGGCAGCCTGAGACTGGTAAAGGAGCGTCCCATCACCGTAGAGTTCCCAGCTAGGGATGGCACGCAAGGAGGGAAAAATGTTCCCTGGGGCGTCTACAAGGCGGATGATGACCTGGCCCGTTCCCTGTGTATAAGAGACGGGAACATCTTTTGCTCCAGTCAGGCTCCCACATCCGGTAAACAGGAAGATGAGTGCAAAAGAAGCAGAGATGAGAACAGTAATGCGTTTTTGAAGCGAAGGCTGGGGCATACGCTATTCCTCCATGTACTCTGATAGTCAGGATTCCCGTGTATCATTTTGTCTGTTGTGACCTTTCTCTAACATAAAGACGTGGGATGGGAGGGAAAAGTTCCTGGCACCCGACCTTGCTCAAAGCGGCTCCGCCCTTGTACTCAGGCTTCGAGCTGCTTATGAAAAGCCTTGGAGACCTGAATAGTTACAATAAAGACAGTATTTTATAAGTGTTTTGTATGAAAATTTCCTCAAGATTGGAGCCATGCTCTTTTGTCATCTGCCCATCAAGTATGCAACAGGCAAGCTTTTCTCGTCGCAGTGTTTTCTCCACATGGACAATGTTTGCTTTAATGTATCGATGACAAAAGAGCAGTATGTTGGTGACGTTCTTGTGAAGGTTTCTAACAGTGCTTAGCTTACCATTGCAGACTCAAAGGGCTTGTGAGTGCGTTTCGTCTACGTTCAAGCTGTCAACATTTGACAGCAATGTTGACAGCAATTACCGTACGTTTCAGCGCTTTCATACGATGAATTATGATCTATTGCACATAGGTCATAAGCGTGGATAGTGTGTGGAGGAAGGTGTGAAGCGCACTAAACATGCCAAGAAATATATGGTTCTATTCTATCATAGACGAGCAATACGAGACCATATAAAGCGTCTTCACAGGCAGCTTCACCCCACCTTGCTTTCGTTCTGAATACCCATTTGACAGCAATCTGTTGGAAACCTCCGATTTACCCTCCTACTGATTTACAATCAGCCAACAAAAAAAGAAAGTAATCATTTGAGCATTCTAAGGCCCCTGTTTCTTGCTTATTAGCGCATTGACTTTGCGCGATTCGCGCACTATACTTTGAACATCACACCTTTGGTGGAGAATGATGCGAGGATGATATGACATAGCTATGACATGCAGACCCATCCCAGGTATTCTTATTGGATGCGAAGAAGCATCTTTTGATGCTGGTGTGATAAATGTGGTCAGGGCATGCGATGGATGTTCTATATATTGATGAGTAGAGCATGCTCTATTCATTGAGATCACTGTTGATCTGCTCACAGTTAAAGGGATGTACCCCATTCCTCGTGAGCGAAAGGAACAAGGACGTGACACGATCTACTTCTTCTAATTGGCGTTCCCGCGTGGTCTCCTGGATGTTAGTTCTGACATTGAGCGCGGCGATCACTCTTGCGGCCAGCGCGTTCGGTCTGACACTTGCACCTAACAGCGGCACCCCCAGAGCCTTTGCGGCTACCTCTCTTCCCTGCAATATTTACGCGACGTACAGTACTCCCTGTGTTGCGGCGCATAGCACGACACGTGCGCTCTATGCATCCTACAGCGGGGCTCTGTACCAGGTGAAGCGCTGGTCGGACAGCACGACGAAGGACATCTATGTGCTGGCGGCAGGCGGCTATGCCAATGCGGCCTCGCAAGATACTTTCTGCTCGGGCACAACCTGCACGATCACTAAGATCTATGACCAGTCTGGTAACGGCAACACCCTGACCATCGAGGGAGCTGGCGGCAACGGCGGCGCTGATGCAGGTGCTCTGGCCACTGCTCTACCGGTCTACGCTGGCGGCGACAAGGTCTACGGCGTCTACGTCTCCGATGGCGTCGGCTACCGCGATAACTCCACCACGAATATCGCCACGGGCAGCAATCCCGAGGGTATGTACATGATCACGAGCGGTGATCATGTCAACGGGGGATGCTGCTTCGACTACGGTAATGCCGAGACCAATAGCGATGACAACGGCAACGGCCACATGGACTCCATCAACTACAGCACCGAGTGCTGGTTCAGCTGTCAGGGCTCGGGTCCGTGGGTTCAGGCTGACCTGGAGAATGGCCTCTTCGCTGGCTCGAACGGCACTTACAGCGGCAACACCGGTATTAACCACTCGTTCGTCACTGCCATGCTGAAGAACAACGGCACCAGCGCCTATGCCATCAAGGGGGGCGACGCCACGACTGGTAGCCTGACCACCTTCTACAGTGGCGCGCTGCCGACCACCAGCGGCTACAATCCCATGCACAAGGAAGGCGCGATCGTGCTGGGCACCGGCGGTGACGACAGCAACAGTTCCGTCGGCGACTTCTTCGAGGGCGTCATGACTTCCGGCTATCCGTCGGACACCGCTGATGCGGCTGTGCAGGCAAACATCGTCTCGGTCGGTTACTCTACGTACACACAGTCGGTCCCGGCCTCTGGCTCAACCTACTACCTGACTAACGTCAACAGTGGTCTGCGCCAGGAGCCGAGCAGTTGTAGCACTTCCAACGGTGCGGGCATGGTCCTGGCATCCGTAGCTGCTACCACCTGTGAGCAGTGGACGATCAACAAGGTGACCTCTGGCACCTCCAATAAGTATGATCTCATCAATGTGGCGAGCGGTAAAGCGTTGGATGTGTACAATTGTGTCTCCACGAACAATGCAACATTGGATCAATGGACGCTGTACACCAACGATTGCCAGAAGTTCAATATCATCTCGACTGGTACGGCGTACGTTATCGTCAATGCAGTCCTTGGGCGGACGGCGGACGTGACGAACTGCTACACCAGCGCTGGCACGGTGGTTCGCGAATGGCAGTGGCTTGACAACACCTGCCAGGAATGGACCCTGACGGCTGCCTGATACGAACTTGCGCTCTGCTATGCAACATCCTCGACGCTTAACAACGCAAGAGGAGAGCTGAATTACACTGCATATTTGAACGCAGATGAGTATGAGTAGTCACAAAAGAAAGGAAGAAACGGGAGAGCCCGAGATACGGCCCTCTCGTTTCTTTGTATGCCAGGGTGTACTATCCTTCAGGTCTGCACCAGGAATCCAGGCAGCATAATCTTGACGGATCGACCTTTTTTGTCTATACTCAATTAGTGAGTACTCTGTAATTGAGTGAGTGTCATCGCCAGTGGACTTCAACATGCTTCGTCGTCCTGGCGGTGACCATCATCTGGATGGACCAGGAAGGCTCCATTGGCACATCCACTGCTTTTTTTGCCTGACCACATATCATGAAGCGTTGTTGTTTCTCTGATCGAAGAGGCTTCGGACTGAAGCTTCTTTGGAAAGAAGGCGGTAGCTGAGAGGACCATCTTTTTGATCGTTGGCAGAGCAGTCCTCACCTATTGCCGTTCAGGTGTTTGCTTCTTTTAGGAGGGAGTGTCTCTTGAATCTCGCGCAGGCTGTTGAGTCAGGCCAGGAGTACGGTGCCTATCGTGTGGTTGGCGCACAACGCATCTTTGTAGAACTGGGAGTGCAGAGACTGCGAGTCCTGGTCCAGTGTCGCAGCAGGCGGCGCTGGATGATCCCCGATCAGGGTGGTGGTGTCCTCTATCTCAACGGTGTACTGAGAGAGGTTGATGGCTCCTGGGTCGTGGCCTGCGGCACCCTCGCCGCACTGGAGAGCGTTGCGCACTGTTTACCCGCAGTGTACCAGCACCTCCTTACCCCCGACAGCGACGACTGGCAAATCCTGGGAAGAAAGGAAGCAGGGTGAATAATGTCCAGGATAGAGATAGAAACCCGGTTCTTCTTGTTTACCTCTCTGGGAGCATTGGTCCACTCAGAGCAGTTTTGTCCACAAACCTTCAATCAGGAGCAAATGGTAGCTGATCTGTTAACCCACTATCCCTTAGCTCGTTGGCATGAAATGCAACTTCTGACCAGAGAACAGGTGCGTACCTGGTTTGAACAAGCCCTGGTTCTACTGATACCCAGCCTGGACGATTCCAGTGACCGCCTGGTATGACCATAGCATATGTGCGCATCACATACAATCTATGAAGATATTCTGTTGTGTTCTTTTCCATGCTTCTTGCTGTCTGATCTTCCGCTACGTTTCATAACCGCGATGGGGTGGACAGGTGCTCATGCTTCGCGTATACTTAACAGGTAAAGAGGTCTAGCACATGCACTTGACTATCCGGCAGGAAGAAAGGGATTCTTATGTCAGGCATCGTCGTCTCACTTCATACGTGCGCCATAAGCACATGCCCCAATGATTTCTCTCCCTGTAGCGCATCTGGTACCTGGAAAAGGGATCGAAGGCGACCGTTACTATACACGCCCCAAGCTTCCTCTGCTCGGTGCAAAAACGCCGTATGAAGTGACTCTGGTTGAACAAGAGGCGCTGGAAGCACTCAATGCCTTGCAGCCAGGGATCGTGACGGAACCGAGTGGACGGCGGAATATTGTGATTCGTGCGTGTCCGTTGCACACTCTCAGCGCCTGCCCGGTGAGATAGCGCGAGTCCGGGCTGAGCAGGAACGAGACGGTCGCTGCGACATCAGCGCCCTCGCCCATATAGCCCAGAGGAACGCGCGCCGTGCGTGAGGCACGTATCTCGGCGGGCGTCTGCCCGGTGGCACGGGCGGTTTGTAGGTCTACGGCATCCTGCATAGGTGTCTCGATCATGCCAGGACAGACCGCGTTGACACGTACACCATATTCGGCGCTATAGAGAGCCAACGTTTTCGTCATCGCCAGAACCGCCGCTTTACTGATATTATAGATTGGGTGATAGGTGGTGCTGGCCATCTTCCCGGCGATGGAACCCAGGTTGACGATGCGCCCGCTGCGCTGACTGATCATGTGTTGGAGAGCAAGTTGGCAAGAAAAATAGACAGACGGCTTTCGCGTTGACGTTCATAACCATGTCCCAGTGCTCTTCGTCGACCTCAAGTGGCTGGGCGATGCGCTGGACTCCCGCGTTGTTCACGAGTGCGTCCAGGCGATGAAAGGTGGAAAGGGCAGTGTCAATCATGTGCTGGCGGTCGTCTGCCCGCAGCATATTCAGGGGGAGCGCAATAGCAGTGCCGTTGCTCGTCTGGATCTCGTCGGCGACCCTGGCAACAGCATCGCCTTGCAAATCGACCAGGACAAGTTTCATCCCATCCTGGCTCAAACGGTGAGCAATAGCGCGTCCAATGCCCTGTCCAGCTCCGGTGACAATCGCGACCTGTCCCGTTACAGGCTGCTCCATACATAGACTCCTCTCTGAAAAAAGTTTCTCCCCAATGTGGATCAAGGTCGTGCGCTACTGGCGTTGACCACGGGCTGCCACCTGCCATACCTCTTTCACGATGCCATTTTGCATGACCACAATCTCGTCTGAGAGGTTGACGCTCGTACAGACATGATTAGGGAAAAAGGTGATCTTGTCACCTATCTGGGGATTGCAACCCGCTGCGAGGCGGACGATGCCATGTTCCTCGCTCATGCGCTCGACCACGTTCTGGTGTCTATCAGTGGTGACGCCATAGCCTTCCAGCTCTACGCTAGCAGGAACCACGTCGCCGCAAAACGTTTTAGAGCCAGCATCGATGATGGCGAGATCCTCTGTCGGGCGGCTGATAACGGTGGTTAGAATAGAGAGCGCAATTTCATCAAAGGAGCTGACGCCAGCTCTCGTTGTCATGCGATCAAAGAAGACGTAGGTCCCTGGCCTTACCTCGGTGATACCCGGCACGAGGGCCGCAGAAGAGCTGGTGGGAGTTGAACCAACACTGATCCGGTGCAGTTGCCTTGAATTCGATCAATCGACCAGGCATATGCGTCTGAAGTTGCCCATCGAGGAGCACTGGCTGACCTGCCACGATGACTGCTGCGATGTCCTGCGGATACACCTGAGGGTGGGCATAGGTGGCTAGATGCCGGGTGCATACATCAGACCTAACGATAGGCCTGCTGCGCCGCTTTGCATCGCTTCCGCTAGCAGTGCCTCCTGTTGGACAATCTCCTGTTCGCTAGCCGCACGTGGCTCAAAGCCCATGACTGCAACGCGCAATACCGTATGACCTAGTAGCGCGCACACGAGCTGTCCCAGGGGTACTGTGCGCAAGGTCTGAAGAAATGCTCCCAGTGTTGGCCAGTCCCAGTGTTGCTCATCTTCGCCAAGCACTGCCGCAGCGTAGCTCTGCATGGCCTCTGCATGGGCAGAGGCCATAGGTGCTAAGCCAAAACCACAGTTGCCGATGACCAGCGTGGTGATGCCCTGCTGTACTTTGGGCAGCACCGTCGATTTTCTCAGCACCATCAGGTCATCGTGTGTGTGCGCGTCGATGAAACCGGGTGCGACGGTCATACCTTGCGCGTTGATAACCTGTTGTGCTTCATCGCTCGGAAGTGTGCTATTTATAGCAACGATATGCGTGTCAACAATGCCCACATCAGCGCTGAACGCGGACCTACCGGTCCCATCGATGATGCGCGTATTGCGCAGCACAAGATCGTACATGAAATTTCACTTCCTACTCGGGAATGTTGTGACTCACGCGTCGGGTGCTACGAGGCAGACACATGTGATTGCTTTAACAGCGGCATGCGCGACAGACCCGTCAGATGTGTCCAGATTCTGCTGTGTGGGCAACACTACTAGTTGGTCGCTATACTGATTCGCTACCAGGAGGAAACGATTGTCGGGTGTCAGCGCGAAGTTACGTGGCCAGCGACCACCACATGAGCGGACAGCGCTGCGTTCCAACTGTCCATTTGCTGCGACCTTAAACATCGTGATACTCTCATGTCCGCGATTGGAGACATATACACGGTCGCCTGCTGGCGAGACATGGATATCGGCAACGATATTCTCCGCTACGCCTGGTGGGAGCGTATCTATGATCTGTCGTTCACGCAATGTGCCACCTGTCGCATCATAGTCATATACAGCCACAGTATTATCGAGTTCATTGGCCACAAACAGATACCGCTGGTTCGGATGAAAGGCCATGTGCCGGGGACCCGCGCCGGGTCGGGCGTTGATCTGTGCGTGTGCATGTAAGCGTCCTGGCGGATCAAACGTATACATGCGCAACGCATCTATCCCCAGGTCTGCGACAATCACAAAGCGCTGGTCAGGCGTGAAGATCGTTGAGTGTGCGTGTGGACCCTCCTGGCGACCGGGAACCGGGCCGCGACCCTGGTGCTGAACCAGATCGGTCATCTCTCCCAGCGCACCGTCTGCCAGAATTGGTAGCACTCCCAGGCTACCAGAGCCATAGTTGGAGACGAGCACCCATTGTCCAGTGGCGTCTAGTGTGAGGTGGCAGGGCAAGTCTCCTCCGCTGGCCTGAGAATTCAGTGGTTCCAGGGTCCCTGGCTCACGTGTCCGGCGAAATGCTCCCACGCTCCCAGCCGCACCTGTACCGTCCTGCTGCTGCTCCGTCTCGCTCACCGCGTACAGCCAGGGCCCGTGAGGATGAACGACCAGGAACGAGGGGTTAGTAATGCCGGTAAACGCTCCACATGCCGTCAATGCGCCAGTAACGTTATCGCAAGTAAATATGTAAATGCCAGGTTGGTCGGTGGCGGCGTAGCTGCCAAGATACAACACCTGTTGTGATTGGCTCATCAATTTCTCCTTGTTCGAGTTGCCCCTGCTTTGCTTATTTTATGATACACCATCGGCTGTCTCTGCTGCTCGGTCAGTTCTTTTTTTCTAGGATCGTAAACTCATCTTGGCTAGCATCTGATAGGAACTGAACGTCAAAAGAGTGATAAAATATGTGCAGGGGAACGACTCAAATCTATGGTCGTTACTTGATCTGCTGAAGGAGAAAAAACCGTGAGCTTCCATGTTGGGAAGGGAGAACTGGTTGTGGAACCAGAGCAAGCAGTGATCTTCCTACAACAGCTTATTCGTTTGAATTCTGTCAATCCGCCGGGTAATGAGGAGCAGATAGCGCACTTCATTGCAACCCACTTCGCAAACGTTCCTGGGTGCAACGTCAGGCTGGTCTCAATCGCCCCAGGTCGCTCGAACGTAGAAATTGTCTTTGGCTCGAAGCGAAAAACGCTTCCAGCATTGTTATTCACAGGGCACCTCGACACGGTTTCCCCTGGTGAACTTTCCAATTGGGTGCACGACCCATTTGCTGCTGAGATGGTCGATGAGAAGATCTATGGACGTGGAGCAGCAGATATGAAGGCGGGGGTGGCAGCCATAGTACTCGCCCTGGAAGCCCTCGCACGTTCGTCCACCGAACTTGCTTGCGATGTCATCTTTCTCGGAACCGTAGGAGAAGAGGTAGATCAAGTCGGAGCCTGTGTTTTCCTGGAGGAGGGGAAAATGGAGAGTGTTGGAGCGGTGATCGTGGGAGAGCCCACAAATGGCGATTTGGGACCTGCCCATAAGGGAGCCCTCTACTTACGGTTGTCTACCTACGGACGCACGGCTCATGGCTCAACACCAGAACAAGGCGTGAATGCTGTCAAACATTTGATCACCCTGGTGGATCACATCGAAAAACACGTTGCCTTAGTGGCTCCTTCCCATGCTCTGCTCAAGCCACCCACATTGACCTTGACCACCCTTTCTGGGGGGATTCAAACCAATGTGATTCCCGATCGAGCTCAGGCAACCTTCGATATTCGCACAGTTCCGGGCTTGGACCATGACTTCGTAATCCGCCAGGTCAAGCAGGTAATAGCCGAACTCACCCAACATCTCCCTGGATTTCGTGCTGAGATGGAAATCCTCAATGACAGGCCCCCTGTTTCGACTCCAACAGAGGCACCATTGATGGTCCTGGCTCAGCAGGTCTATCGAGACATTATGGGTCGTCAGCCGATCATACGCGCCCCCAACTTCTATACAGATGCTTCAGTTCTGAGCGTCCCCCGTCAGATCCCAACCTTAATTTATGGGCCAGGTGACGATCGTTTAGCTCATCAGCCGGATGAATTTATCAACGCTGATGCCTATATAGCTTCAATTCACTTTTATTACCACTTGGCAAAAAGGTACGGCACAGAGAGGGTGAGATGGTGAGAGCGTTCTGTTGCCGTGAACGTTTTCTTGCGAGTTGCCAGTGCTGCCTGCACGCGCACCGCTCCATGCACAACCAGGCCGGGAAGTGCGCCTTTTCGTCCGGTCGCTCGCCGTTCATGAAAACGCACCTGACCAAAGGACTGCTCCAGATCATTGTTGGTCCGTGGCAGGTCAGGGATCTGATAGCAGAAAAAGAGATGTGGACCATAGTTCTTGCGTTCGTGCCAATGGGGGCATGTCGGTGCAAGGATGGAGATCGCAAATGAGCAGGGACAGTATGGCGCGCGCCTGGCGCTACTCAATTGTCTGTCCGAGGTACGGAGCATTACGGGCAGTTTAGATGCAATCACCCGCGTAGTGAAACTGAATGGTTACGTGGCCTCTGCTGAGGGTTTCGTCGCTCAGCCTCAGGTGATCAATGGTGCCTCGCTTCTACTGGAGGAGATCTTTGGCGACACAGGTAAGCATGCTCGTGCTGCACTGGGTGTGGCTGAGCTACCCGCTGGAGCAGCCGTAGAGCTGGAATTAATCGTTGAGATTCGGACACAGGCGTAAAAAGAGAGTGCTCAGCGTCATTGATAGCTTAAAATTTCTTGTGTGAAAATATGGTAGAATAAGGGGGAAGTAGGGAAAACTTAAAAAGATACGCAAGGAGTGCTCTTATGAATACCTATCTTCTGAAGAAAGAGCGAGAGCAACGGGGGTGGTCTCAGTCAAAAGTGGCCGAGATCCTCAGCGTTTCTACCAGGACAGTGAGCCGTTGGGAACAAGGGCTGGCTCTTCCTTACCCCTACTACCGCGAGCGGCTTTGTGCTCTCTACAGCAAAAATGCGCGGGAACTGGGTATCGCTCCTGACGGTGGAGAAGAGACGAGCGAAGAAGAAAGCCAACAACCTCAACTTGTGGCAGTAGCCCCGGTAACGCCGGCCTTCCAGCACGATCCTAACATGCCAGAAGTTCTGCCTGACAGCCATCTCCTGTTGGGTCGGGAAGAGCTGTTATCTCAGGTGAAGCAACGTCTCTTTGATGGCGACACATTAGCTTTGACCGCTCTCAATGGCTTGCCCGGCATTGGCAAAACGGCTCTAGCTGTCGCGTTGAGCACTGATCTCCAGGTCCAGTCTCACTTTTACGATGGGGTCTTATGGGCGCGGCTCGGACCGCAACCAAATGTATTAAACCAGATCACCCACTGGGCCACACTCGTAGGTATCGCACCATCGCAAGTGGAAGATGTCAACAGCCCGGATGCCTGGGCACGAGCGCTCTCTGCTGCCATGGGCACGCGTCACATGTTGCTCGTCATCGACGATGCCTGGAGTATTGATGACGCTCTGGTGTTCCAGGTCGGTGGTCTCCATTGTGCCCATCTCCTCACCACACGCCTCCCCCAGGTCGCTTTTGCCTTCGCTCAGGAGGGGGCGATCATGGTTCCCGAACTGGAGGAAGCGGATAGCCTGGCGCTACTGGCCCGCTTCGTGCCCCAACTCGTGCAGCACGAGATGAAAGAAGCGCGGTCCCTGGTGCGCACCGTTGGTGGTCTGCCACTGGCTTTGACGCTGATGGGCCGGCATCTGGCAGCCCAGACCTTCACCGGCCAATCCCGGCGTTTGCAAACGGCGTTGCGCCAGTTACTGGATGCCCAACGACGCCTACTGACGAGCATCCCGACCACCTTGCGTGAACGGTCGCCCAGCCTGCCTGAAAATGTTCCTCTCTCTTTGCGTGCCTCGATCTCTGTAAGCGATCAGCAACTGAGTGTCAGGGCGCATAATGCTTTCTGTGCCCTGGCTGTATTTCCGCCCAAGCCCGATAGCTTTTCAGAGGATATGGCCCTGGTAGTGGGTGGAGAACCGGTAGAGTTTCTGGATGAACTCTGGGACTTTGGATTGCTCGAAAGCAGTGGTCCAGGTCGTTATTGCCTGCATCAGACCATTGCTGACTATGCCCGCGTCCAGGGTGAAAACGTAACGGCCCAGCGCAGGTTAGTGGACGCGGCGCTGCATTATCTCCTGGACCATCAACAGGATTATGAAGCGTTGGAAGTCGAATTCAGCAACATCCAGGCTGCGCTCGATCTCTCTGTCGAACTGGCCATGAGCCACGAGCTAATTGATGGCGCGCTCGCCATCGCCCCCTACATGCGCGTGCGTGGACGTTATCTGCTTGCGTCCCAGTATCTGCAAGCAGCCTTACAGGCCACACTTGTGCAGGGAGATCAGAGAGGGCAGTTGGCAATTCTGCAACCTCTAGCGAGCTTTGCCGAATTGCAAGGGGAGTATGTGCAGGCCGAGGCGTATTGCCAGCAGGGACTGCTTCTTGCCCGTCAGCTTAGCTTGCCGGAGGCTGAGGGCGTATTGCTCTCCACGCTGGGGTCAATCGCCCATCGTCGTGGAGACTATGCTCTGGCGCAGAACTCTCTCACGGAAGGCTTACAACTGGCTCGACGTATGGGTGACAACGAGCGTATCTGCTCATCGCTCTGCTATCTTGGCCGCATCGCCCATTACAGGGCGAACTATGTACAGGCGGAGGCGCTCTATCAAGAGGGACTGGCTCTGGCACGGCAGCACAGCTATCAAGATCAGGAGTGTCTGCTGTTGACCTATCTGGCTTCTGTGCAGCGAGAGCAGAGCAACTACTCTCTGGCGCTCCAATATTGCCAGGAAGGCTTGCATCTGGCGCGACCTCTGCGGCATTACGAACATGTCAGCCGTTTGCTGGAAGTCGCCGGAAATATCGAAATGTCGCTGGGACATTATGCCCCAGCCGAGACCTACTTTCAGGAAGGGTTGGATCTGGCACGTAGTATCGGGCATCGGGATGAGATGTGTCGTCTGCTCGCCACTCTGGGAACTATGCTCACGTTCCCATTCCAGGGAAAACATGTGCAGGCCGAGCAATATCTGCGCGAAGGCGTTGAACTGGCGCGGACAACCAGAAATCTCAATATTATGCCCCATCTGCTGGTGGGCCTGGCAGGGGCGGTGGGGTCTCAGGGGGATTACGCTCAGGCGAATGCCTACTACCAGGAAGGCTTTGAGCTGGCGCGGCAGCAAGGTGCAGCATGGGGCACGGCTGCCGCTCTTGTTTGTTGGGGGCTGTTCCGCCTCGCGTCGCGGCAACTGGACGCTGCCGCCGAGACGTTTCGGGAAGTGCTCGCTCTGCACGAGGCTGCGCCTGTGGAGCCGCAGTTGATTGCATTAACCAAATATGGTCAGGCGCAGATCGCTTTTGCGCATGGAGATGTGAGCGCAGCGCGCCGTCTGGGCCAGGAAAGTCTGGCTATATTCGAAGCTGTCCAGCAACAATCCAGGGCTGCGGAAGTCAAACGCTTGCTCCAATCTTTACCCAAAGATACAGGTGGCTAGCTCACTTTTGCTCTCATCTGTAGTAGATCTGCTTTCTTTTTGTATATGGGATAAGAAGGGGGGCTAAATTGCAAACGACCTGTATGTCTATGGGTAGCAGATTTGCCGCCAAATTGCGCACAAAAAACTTCCCATACAGCCCATTTTCTATTTATGCTTGTGAGCGATATATTTTTAAAAGAACTCTAAATGAAGCTGGTAGGACTACAAACCATCTATTTTCAAGTAATATGTCACCAATTGTTTCAGTATGAGGCAAATATCCACTTTTCTCCCCTTGTAAAGAGGGTAAAAGAGAGGACCAATGATCACATGGGTGAACTTGGCGATGTAAGAACGGGTAAAGATCCTGCTACGGATACGACCAGACTGACAGATACAGAGAAATCTTCCAGGCCAGAAGATGCAGGAGAATCTTCTGACAACGAGACAAAACGGCGGCATGATCAAATTAGGACAGGGGAGCCTTCCAGTTCAGGAGGAGCGCCGTCTGACTGGGATCTGGGTATGGCCCTTTACAAGAAGCGCAGAGATAGTGCTTCCACCACATTTGAGGAAAGTCAGTCCCCGTTTGGCAATGAGGCGAGGGAACGAGGTGAGCAGGCAGGTGAAGGAGGGCATGAATCCACGCTTGGAAAAAGAGCGCGTATACTTGCTGAGGTAAGACGAGAACTTGATCGGAGGGCGAAGAGCATAATCCAGGGAGACTCAGATTGGCAGGCAAAGCCGGATTGGCAAGCGAAAGTGTACAGACAAGCAGAGCGAGCTGAAAGATACTTCAGTAAATCCCTGAACTCGTTAGATGGTAGGAGGCTGTGGGAGTCGGTGACAGGGGATGATAGTACTGATGCCAGGGTGCGTCGTTCCTTGCGGAGTGTAAAACAGCGGCTTTCCAGTACGAAAGAGGATCAAGAGATTTTGAATCAGTTGGGCCAGCCACTCGATAGAGATGCATCTACTGCTACACACAGTGAGTCCGGTACAAGCGTTCCCCGGTTTGATAAATGGCGTGTGCTCGATGAAGTAGAGCAAAGACTTGGTCAGGAAGTCCAGAAAATAATAGAGGAGAACCCAGAAATGGAAAAAACTACGAAAAAGTATGTAGGGGATATTTTATGGAATATATCAAATTTAAATTATATAGAAGGAAAACATTTAAAAGGAGAAGAGCTTGAAAATAAAATAAATGCTGCGTATGTTAAGCGTGCTGAGATAATGGATCAATACAAGCCTTCAGGAACAGAAAAGGGGAGGATTGAGATTAAGAAGCGATTGTACAAGGCAGTAGCTGGAGAAGCACCTACTAGGCAAGTCTGGTAGACGCACTTCCGATCTACCTTTTGATAGAGAGGTGATGAAGTATGAAAAAATCGACGTCAGCGCTCAATGATCGCGGCGATACCCTGCCCAACACCTATACACATCGTTGCCAGACCATAGCGGCCATCACGACGCTCCAACTCATGTAGCAGCGTTACCAGGATGCGCGCACCACTACAGCCTAGTGGATGGCCCAGGGCAATAGCTCCACCGTTAACGTTCAGTTTCTCCTCATCTATACCCAGTTCGCGCGCACATTGGAGTGATTGTGAGGCAAAGGCTTCATTCATCTCGATCAGGTCCATATCCTGCAAGCTGAGTCCGGCGCGTTGCAAGACCTTTCTTGTCGCCGGGATAGGGCCTAATCCCATATATGCCTGGATCTACCCCCGCCACTGCCGCTGCTACTATACGCGCACGCGGACGTAGTCCTAATGCCTCGGCGCGGTTGCGGGATGTCAATACCAGCGCGGCTGCGCCATCATTGATACCGGCTGCGTTACCCGCCGTCACGCTGCCACCCTGACGGAAGACCGGTTTGAGTGTGGCAAGTTTCTCCAGTGATGTGTCGGAACGCGGTGCCTCATCGGTTGCCACAATGACTGGCTCGCCTTTCTTCTGGGGAATGGAGATAGGAGCAATCTCCGTGGCAAAGCGTCCTGCGGCCTGTGCCGCCACTGCACGCTGATGGCTACGCAAGGCAAATGCATCTTGATCGGCGCGACTGACCTTGTAGGTTTCAGCGACATTCTCCGCCGTCTCTCCCATCGCGTAGGGATAATGCAGGGCGGACAGGCGTGGATTGACAAAGCGCCAGTTCATCGTGGTATCGTGCAGGACCATTCCACGGCTAAACGCGCTGTCAGCCTTCCCAATCACAAAGGGTGCGCGTGTCATGCACTCCACGCCGCCGGCCACATACGTATCGCCCATACCGGTCTGAATAGCCTGTGCCGCACTTATGACGGCCTGCAAGCCTGAACCACACAGGCGATTTACCGTCTGACCAGCGACCTGTACGGGTAATCCCGCCAGCAGCAGCGCCATGCGCGCCACATTGCGATTATCCTCGCCGGACTGGTTTGCCGCGCCGAAGATCACGTCTTCAACACTGCCCCCATCAATTGCTGCTCGCTCTATCGCCTGAGCTATGGCAAATGCCGCAAGATCGTCCGGGCGGACATCCTTCAAGACCCCTCCATAGCGTCCAATCGGCGTACGAACCGCCGAGATAATCACGGCATCTTCCATTGTTGCTCTCCTTTTGCAGATGGACATAACGCTGCTTAATGTTTTGAGTACATACCCTGTGGATCAAGTTCTACGCGAATGCGTCGCAACTCATCACTACTTGGCTGTGGCGTCTCGGCCAGCGTGCTGGCACGTTTTAGCGGCCAGCCAATGGCCGCCTCTACCTGTGCCAGTGTGACGCCGGGATGCAGCGAGATGAGCTGCATCTCATGCGACTCAGTGGCGAAATTGAAGAGCGCCTTGTCGGTAATCACCAGTTGCGGACCAGCGCCAGGCATACCCAGCTCCTGTCGTGCATCGTTACCGCTCAGATAGCCGGGTGTCGTGATAAAGTTGAGCTGCTCGACAAAGGCGCGCGGCTTGAGGTACATAATGTAGAAGACGCGCTGCGCATTCATAGCGATCTCGCATGCTCCCCCGCTGCCTGGAAGCCGCGTTTTCGGGTGATGATAGTCACCGATTACCGTGGTGTTGAGGTTGCCGAAGCGATCAATTTGTGCTCCACCCAGCAGCGCCACTTCGACCAATCCACCCTGTAGATACAGGCCGAACAGGTCCGCCATAGACATCACCGAGGTTGCGCCCGTCACCAGCGTTGGATCGCCGATGGAGAGAGGCAGGCGTGCAGGTTGTGCGCCGTAAACGCCCGATTCATAGAGCAATTCGAGATCAGGCGCAACCGTATAGCGCGCCAGGTTGCAGGCAATATTCGGCAGGCCGACGCCAACAAAAACCGTGCGTGCGCCTGCGAGTGCTCGCGCGGCGGTCACGATCATCATCTCAGCGGGTGTATAGACGACTTCCTGTTGTGTCTGTTCTCTGGTCATCGATACGCTCCATATTCTATGGCTGAGGCCATGGCAGTGCCAGGCGTGAGCCGCTCTATGTTGGCTGCACCCAGTTTACGCACATAGGCGGCTGGATCGGCAACGCCGTAGACCCATTCATTGAGCCAGGCTTGCGTGCGTTGGTGATCGCGCGAGAGCACATCCCATTCCAGGTAGAAGGCGTTGTCGCGGTCGTAGTAGCCCTGGACGTAGGATGGGTGCGCTCCATAGGGCGCATGCACGACAGCGTCCACGATCAGTCCGGGGATGAGTGTACGATTGGGATCGGCGCGAATCACTGCTTCCTCGACAATTTCTTCGACCACAACAATGACCTTATCGGCAGCGAAGGCAGCCTCCTTCTGCACACCCAGTAATCCCCATACCTGTGTATTGCCTTGCATATCTGCCCGTTGAGCGTGGATGATGGCCACGTCAGGGTTGAGAGACGGTACGACGGCCACACGTTCATGGCTATAGGGGCTTTCAATAAATTTGATCTGCTCATTGACCGTCGGCATCGCGGAGCCAAGATAGCTGCGTAGCGGGAAAAATGGCAGGTGAGAAGCGCCCGCGATATAGCGTCCGACCATGCCATAATGGGAATATTCCTCGATTTCCAGGGGCGTAGGGATAGCATGTTCAACCGCGCGGCGCAAGCAATGTAAGGAGCCAACACCGGGATTGCCCAGGTAGCTGAACACGAGCTTACTGGCTACGCCTGCCGCTACCATTTGATCATAAATCAGATCAGGGGTCATGCGAATCAAGGTCAAGTTGCGACGGCCCTGGCGGATAATCTCATGTCCAGCCGCAAAACAGATAAAAGCGGTAAAGCCCTCAATCGCCAGCGACATCCCGTCATGCACGTATGTCGCTATGGCTTCGTGTAATGAGAGGCGTTTATCAATCATCAATGCTCCTCCAACTTTGAGAACGGGTTTGCCATCAGCTCCGGTTTTCCCCTTCTCTCTACCAGTGTAGCCAACGCGATCTCGTATGTCTAATACAAATTCTTGTGTCGGTTATCTATTCTCTGTATAATAGTACCATGGATAGCGGGATCGACCTCCGTCGTTTATATTATTTCGTCGTCGTCGCCGAAGAACTGCATTTCACGCGCGCAGCGGAGCGCTTGCACATGGCCCAGCCGCCGCTTAGCTATCAAATTCAGCAACTTGAGCGGGAACTGCATGTGCAACTCTTTGAGCGCACGCGTCATAATGTGCAATTGACTGAGGCTGGACGTGTGCTGCTGGACGAAGCCTACCGGCTATTTGGACAGGTTGAGCAGACGGTGCGCACCGTCCAGCGTATCGGGTATGGTGAAGTGGGTTTGTTGACGCTTGGCTTTGTCCCATCGGCCTCCAATGACATCTTACCCGTCATTTTGCGTACATTTCACGAGCGTTTTCCAGAGGTACGTCTGTTCTTAAAGGAGCAGAATCCTGATCAACTGATGTCTGGACTGGAGCAGCAACGCCTCGATGTAGGTTTTCTCTATCTTCCCTTCACCGAGAGTCGCACCCTGGTAGCTCGTCCTGTGTTTCGTGAGTCTTTATTGGCCGTGCTACCTCTGTGCCATCCGCTCGTTGCACAGCCGCAGATCGCGTTGCAGGCGCTCGCGGACGATTTCTTTATTCTGCCTGCGCGCTATGCTACTGTTCCGGGCTTGTTGTCGCACATCATGACTGCCTGTCTGACAGCAGGCTTTACCCCCAGGGTAGCGCAGGAAGCGTGGCTCATGCAGACCATCATCGGTCTGGTCGCCGCCAACATGGGCGTTGCGCTGGTGCCCGCCTCTGTGCAAAATCTCCATCGCACGGGTGTCGTCTATAAGCCCTTGCAGGATGTCGCGGCGCAAGTAGAGATGGGGGTAGTCTGGCGGCGGGATGAGACGTTGCCAGCCCTGCAACGCTTCCTGCAACTGCTCGATGAAGTTGACCTCGAACATGGGCCATAATATAGCTTGTTGTTTATATGTAAATAGTATCATAGCTGGCAGAATATGTATTAGACAGACTATCCAGGAGGTGGGTATACTCTACTCTTAGAGATACAACCTTTTGAGAGCTGTCTTGTCTGTAAAAAGGAATGGTGAGCATGTCAGATGCGAGATATGAAGATGGGATGAAGGTGCGCAAGGAGGTACTCGGAGACGAACATGTTGAGCGGGCGCAAGCGCGCACAACAGAGTTCGATGCCGACTTCCAACGCTTCATCACCGAGACGGCCTGGGGGGCCGTCTGGTCCCGGCCAGACCTGGATCGACGGACAAGAAGCCTGGTGACTATCGCTATTCTTGCTGCGCTCGGTCGCGAAGAGCTGGCTTTGCATCTGCATGCCAGCCGTAATATCGGGGTCGATCCGCATGAGATCGCGGAGGTGCTCCTCCACGTGGCTGTGTACGCTGGCGTTCCGGCTGCTAATGCTGCATTTGCGGCGGCAAAGAAGGAATTCGATTAGCGGGCGGCCTTTCCTTCCACCGCCTCAACGCGGTGGGTATCCAGAAAGGTTTTTTATGAGTACCACGAATACCACCAATATCGGCACCATCATTCGCGGAGACCGGGAAGTCTTTCCCCCTTATTTGTACGAAGCCTATCAATCCACGCGACGCCGTGCTCCCACCCTGCCGCTGATCGAGGTGCCCCTGACCATCTCAGAACTGACGGGACCCGGTCCGGCTATCAGTGCTGTGACTCCAGAAGATGCCGACCTCACGCGCAACGCCGGTACCGGTGGTGAGGCCATCGGGCAGCGTATCATTATGACGGGCCGTGTACTCGATGAGCGTGGCAATCCTGTGCCAAACACGCTGCTGGAGATCTGGCAAGCCAATGCTGCGGGCCGTTACGTGCATAAACGGGACCAATGGCCGGGTCCACTTGATCCCAACTTTCTGGGTATGGGCCGTTGTTTGACCAATGCGGACGGTGTCTATCGCTTTCTCACGATCCGCCCGGGCGCGTATCCCTGGAAGAACCATGAGAATGCCTGGCGACCAGCTCACATTCATTTCTCTGTATTTGGCCCATCTCTGCTGTCGCGCCTGGTCACACAGATGTATTTTCCTGACGATCCGCTGCACGCGCTTGATCCCATCATGCAATCCGTACCCACCGAGGCGGCGCGCAAGCGTTTGATTGCCGCGTATGCCCATGATGTCACCGAACCGGAGTGGGCGCTTGGCTACCGCTGGGATATCGTCTTGCGGGGAGCGGACGCCACGCCATTTGAGATGCCAGAGGTAGCACAATGAGTACAATTTCCTTGACCGCTTCACAGACAGTCGGACCATTTTTCGCGCCCGGTCTACTGCGTGAGGATGCGCGCAGAAACGTGCTCATCCAGCCGGAAACCGTCGGCGAACGTATACGCATTGAGGGCTACGTCCTGGATGGGGATCGCGTGGCAGTACCTGATGCGCTGGTCGAGATCTGGCAGGCCAACGCGTATGGTCGCTACAACCACCCCACGGATCAAGGGCCAGCGCAACTTGATCCAACTTTTAGCGGCTTTGGACGTTCCGGTACTGATAAGGACGGCGGCTACTGGTTTGAGACCATCAAGCCTGGTCCTGTCACATACGCCGCGCAACGCATGCAAGCACCACATATCTGTGTGACGGTGTTCGCGCGAGGGCTACTCAACTATCTCGTGACGCGCCTCTACTTCGCGGATGAGCCAGCCAATACTGATGATCCGGTGTTGCATTATGTGCCCGTTGAGCGACAGGAAACCTTGTTGGCCCGGCGTGAAACTCGCAATGGGGAAGCTGTGTACCGCTTTGACATTATCATGCAAGGTGCGGGCGAGACCGTGTTTTTCAACCTATGATGCAGGATGAGGTCTCTATGGCTGAGCCAATTGATGCCCTGTTCAGTACGCCGTCGATGTCCGCCGCCTTCTCGCGTGGGGCACATGTGCGCTGTATGCTCCTATTTGAGGCCGCGCTCGCGCGTGCGCAAGCGCGTGCGGGCATCATTCCGCTGGAGGCCGCGAACGTCATCGCGGCCAGTTGTCGTGAAGAGTTCTTTGACATTCCAACGCTGTACCGTGAGGCTATCGTGGCCGGTACTCCCGCTATTCCCCTTGTGCGCATGCTGACGGCGTGTGTTGAGGGTGATGCTAAGAAATTTGTCCACTGGGGAGCCACGAGTCAGGATGCCATCGACACCGCGCTGATGCTCCAGATGCGGGATGGTATCAATCTTCTCCGCGCCGAACTGCTCAGCATCTGCGCGCGCTGTGCGACCCTTGCCGAGCAACACCGACACACGCCCATGGTCGGGCGTACACTGCTCCAGCAGGCGTTACCGATCACCTTTGGACTCAAGGCCGCGCGCTGGCTGGCGCTGGTGACGCGCCAGGTGCACGCGCTCAACGAACGTGGGGAGCGCTCTTTGGCCGTGCAACTGGGCGGCGCAGCCGGCACGCTCGCTTCCCTGGGAGATAAAGGTCTCCAGGTGGTAGAACTCCTCGCCGGGGAACTGCGGCTACCGGTGCCGGATTTGCCCTGGCATACCGAGCGGGACCGTATTGCCGAGATCGCTAGCTCACTGGGTATCGTAGCCGGTGCCATGGCAAAGATTGCCGGTGACGTAGCCCTCCTGGCGCAAACCGAGGTCGGCGAGGCGTCAGAGGGCGTAGCGCCAGGCAAAGGAGGGTCGTCCGCTATGCCGCAGAAGCACAATCCAGTCGATGCAACCAGTGCCAGTGCTGCCGCTCGGCTCGCTATTGGAAGCGTCCCAGTACTCCTGTCCGCCATGGCTCAGGAGCACGAGCGCGCCGTCGGAGGATGGCAAGCAGAGTGGGCCGCCATCCCCGACCTTTTCCGTTACACATCGGGTGCAGTCGAGGGTGTGCGCGTTGCGCTGGCGGGCTTACAGGTTGATCCCATACGCATGAAAGCGAACCTCAATCTGACCGGAGGACTGCCGATGGCCGAGTCACTAACGATGGCACTGGCCTCACGCATCGGCAGACCCGAGGCATATCGTATCGTCCAGACCCTCTGTACCCATGTCAGCGGACCGGAGAGCAGCCTGCGCCAGGTCGCGCTGGAAGATCAGCAGGTCCGCTCTATCCTCTCCTCCGCAGAGATTGACCGCGCCCTCGATCCTGCTGGCTATACCGGCAGTACGGATGCATTTATCGACCGGGCTATCGCAACTTACCATAAGTTGCAGTCAACGCGAGGTGTCGTATGAACTTCTATCGCGCGGACGGTGTGCGTCTCGCGTACCGTATCGATGGACCAGAAGATGCCCCGCCGCTGGTCCTGGTGAACTCGCTGGGGACAGATCTGCGCATGTGGAATCCCCAGGTAGCGCTGCTCAGCCAGCCTCTGCGTATCATCCGCTACGACTGCCGTGGTCATGGGGCCTCGGATGTCCCCGATGGAGCATATACTATCGAACGGCTCGGACGCGACCTGCTGGCGCTGCTCGATACATTACACATCGAACGCGCGCACCTCTGCGGCCTTTCGCTAGGAGGCATGGTTGCGCAATGGTTCACTGCTCACTACCCCAACAGGGTAATGCGTGCTGTGTTTGCGAATACGGCTGCGCGCATCGGTAGCGAGGAGATATGGGACGCGCGCATCGACGCAGTCAGGATGGGTGGTATGCTTGCTGTCCGGGATGCCGTCCTCGCGCGCTTCCTCAGTGCAGACTTTCGTCAACGGCACCCGGAGGTCGTGCAGCAATTTGCTAAGATGATCACCGCGATCAACCCTATCGGCTACATAGGTGCGTGTGCTGCTCTGCGTGCCGCAGATCTGCGTGAGCTGGTTGCCACGATCCACACGCCTACTCTCATCCTGGCCAGTACGCTAGACGAGTCTACACCACCGTCCCAGGCGCGCGAACTGCATGCTGCGATAACAGAGAGCGAATTGGTGATACTCCACGAGGCCGCGCATCTGTCGAACGTGGAACAACCTGCTGAATTCTGCGCATCTGTCATAAGTTTCCTGGCCCATCCTTGAGCGTAGCGTCCAGATACTTTCCCGTTTCTCCTGGCTTTTTGACGCTGCTTTGGTATGAAAAAGGTACACTTTTGTTTGCCACGATGAATTTCTACCCTTTTATTCTCAATACCCTGGTTTTTCATCAAGTCTTATTGTATTATTTAAGGTAAGGCTGGAAAAGGCAATTGGTTAAGACTTGAGCGAAGCAAGGGGAACGCGATGCCTGAAAGAAAAGTAGAGCGACGCGAAGATAGATTGATGCAAGTAGATCCTTCAATAGGAGAGACAAATATTCTTGGTGACATCAAGAAGTATGCCGTCGAGGACAACTCTCTTGTCAGATTTGCTCGCAGCTTCACATATGAAGATCGACGGACTGATGTTGGCATTTCAGAAAAAAAAGAGTTTGGAGAGACATTAGAGACGCAATTGCGCCGCTTCCGCGATGAAAGTATTACCCCTGATTCGAGCGACCTATTAAAAGAACATGCGCAGCTAGAAGCCCGTAGAAGCGCTGCCGCTGATAAATATAATAAGGTAGATCCAACATTACTTGCTGATAAGAAGAGAGATTTTGAGGATGCAGTAAGCAACCTGCGAGGGAGAAATCTCAATGTTGAAGCTCTCGAAAGAGAGCTTGCGACAAGAAGAGCTGATGAGATAAATATCCTTCCGGATAGACTGCGATTTACTCTATTACGTGGCTCAACAAGCTCCTTAAGGGATAGTAACGTTCTTCGAGATACTAATACGGTGCTAGAATACCGTATTCTAATGGAACGTGTTAAATTGGAGGGGTATTGGGAAAGCTTAAAATTGCACGACAGCAAAGCAACAATCCGGCGAGCGGAAAAAACTGAGGGTAGATTGGAGGGGAAAAAGGAATATTCGCATAAAATCGATAGTAAATTGTGGTTTCTGGATCAAGAGTTAAAAGACCCTAATAAGCAAAAAGAAGCACTCGATTTTAAACTCAAGTTGTATGACGATGCAAGACAATATTATCTTGCGCGGTCAATACGTGAAGAAGCATTGCGGGAGAAACCATTAGAAGACCTCGATACGGAAGTAGGTGGGCTAAAAAAAGAGCAAGAGCGACTTTCTTTGCGCGGGGACCAAGCCGCTGCTGATGCTGTAGATGAGAAAATCAACGAACTCGAAAAGGGACGTGCGGCGAAAGAAGCCCTCGCCAGTTTTAATATCGAGACTGATAATGTATCTAACGTCTTTAGCTTAATGAATGGACTACTTCCTAGTATAGATGTAGATGCGTACAAAACTATGGTCGCGGAGCATCAAGCGCATGAAAAGGAGGGAAAAGCCGAGGTTAAACTCTTAGACGACAAGATTACGGCTGCTCACGGGGCAGTTAAAGCCTTTGACAGACAAGGTAGAGTGAAAAGCCGTAGTGAAGAGCCAACTATCGAGAGCCAGCCAGGTCTTGATTGGTACGAACATAGACTGCCCCCATATTATACTCCAGACTCCAGCATACTAAGTCTCCGGCAGTTGCCTGAATATTATCAGGGTCCTCGTCCTCGCGCTTTAGATAAAAGAATAGCGGCAATTGAAAAGAGGCAAGAAAAGCAGGGCATTGATAGACACATAGTGGCGGTGGTCGGAACGCTCGGGAGTCTACCGGAGCACGATAGATGGATAGCCACGAGGGCCCAAGAAGGGTTAAACAGGGGCAAGTTCAAAGGAGATAAGTCGCTATCGGAAGATACAATAAATGAATATAGAAATGAACCAAAGGTTGATAGGCTTATAGGAGTCTATAGAGAGGCTGCACTAAAGGGGTGGTCCCTCTCCGACCTCAAGAGAGTCAGCAATATATTTGACCGCTCGAGTCGAAATAAAGCGCGTGAAGTCATCAGGTTTGATACACGAGAAATGGGTCTGAGAATAGCGCGTGAGGCGTATAGACTAGACTTATATGATGTAGAAAGAAAGGTCGAAGAGCAAAAAAGTGATTACGCTAAGGAAGCGCAAGATATAGACAGGAAGATTGGCATATTAAAAGAAGCTAGAAGCAATGTTAAAGGTAGATATGCATCGGATATGGACGCAGACGTTCCAGGTTTCAAGCGAGTCAGGGAAGCTCATGAAGAGCAGCAGTTGCGTGAGATCGAGGCTGCACAGGCTTACCTGGAGCAAAGGAAAGCAGAATTACACTCTACACTATTAAAAGAGCAAATCTATGAAAAAAGACTACAGATCCAGATATCTGAATTAAATGACCTGATGAAAAGTCAAAAGGATAAAGGCAAAGAAGCGTGGGGAGACAAAGCTTCACTAGAAAGACAGATTGATACATACAATAAGGATGTGGTGAGGGATGATAAAAATCATAGGGAGGCAGGGGTGATAATTGATCGCTACGTTAATCCAGATGAAAAAATCTCTTTCACACCTGACGAGTATATCGAGAGGGGCGTGCAGCGGGCAGAGGAGGTGATGAGTTCAAAAAAACTAAAAGATGTGAAACCACGTATCGAGGAAAACGAAAAAGCCCTCAACGAGCTACAATCAAAAAAGGGAACTGAAAATACTCCTGAATTTATAGAGAAGACCACAGATCTGCTCCTTTCATTGCAGAAGCTGCGGCGAACCAGCATCGAACTGCAAATGGTTGGACGAGACGATAACACTAGATTTCACTATGGAAATGATGTGTGGACATTACGGGACGATCAACGCAAAGAAATCGAGGGAAAAATTGGCAGTCATAACGAGAGAATTGCAGCAATAAGCTCATTAGGAGTGCCGAATACCAGGTTGGGAGATGAACTGGCTGCGCGGGAAGAAGCGGTATCTGAGCTGAAGATAGGCCTGAAACAACTTGAAGTGGAGCAATCAGAAGCTGCTGAGTGGCAAATACCGCTATATCCTCGTCAGATAGCCCTAAAAACAGAAGCAAGAGATCGGGCTGGAACTGTATATGAAAGAGCTGCGCGTGAAGCGGAGCTAAAAGAACTCAATGACGACCTGGATAGAGATCTGACTGCAGAGGTTAAAAAGGGTCGGCGTCGTGCTGAATTACGAGGATTACTCGAGGCTCAACTTAAAAAGTACGATGCAAAAATGAAGGACAAAAGAGAAAGTGCAGGGAGAACGAAAGAAGAGCAAGATAAGCTGGATTCGAAGAGAAAAGGGCTAAATGAGCGCATAGGTGAATTATTGGAGCTCCGTATTGAAAGATTTGGAGTTGATAATTTATCAACTCTGCGAAATTTCACCCAGGAGAATGCTGTATTAGATAAATTCTTAAGCTCAGCAGTGGATAGGGGTACCAATAAGCAGAAATTAGTAGATTTGTTCGGATCTTTAACGGGAAGAGAAAAATTGAGCTTGTTGGATTTCGATATCAGAAAACGGGAAACAGAAGTAGATATTGCTGAAATCGAGGCCAGACAGGGGAAGAAGGATGCCGAGCCGCGATTACGAGTACTGCGGGAGGAGCTACACCGCTTACTAACAGGAGAACAAGAATATAGAATCGTAATTGCTCAACAAGCAGAAGAGAGACGCAAGGGTTATATTGAGCTGGATCGGTTGATTGATACGCGGGTCAAGGCGCGGGCCCAGGAGGATATCAACGCAATAAATAAGACGCTATCAGGGAAAGAAGACGCAACGGCACGGCGGGAGCGAGCAGAGAAATGGCGAGAGGAGCCAGATGGAGAGGGACGGCGATTGTCTCAACTTAGAGAAGCTATGGGGATGGAAGAGGAGTTGGAGCGATTACAAGAATTAGCAGGTTTGCAAAAACGCATCGAAGAAAACAAAAAAGAACGCGATGCTCTGCCGTCAGGAGAGGGAACCGAAAATGACCCTGTGTTGATAGAGAAAGACACAGATTTGCTGCTTTCATTGCAGAGACTGGAGCGAGGCAGCAAGGGACTGGAAATAGGACTTGCAGAATTACCTAACGCTGAACTCGCTGAGCGAACTGAGTTGCAGAGGTTACATAGCCGTCAACTGACAGAAATCGAGACACGCGCTCTCAGTCATGAAGCAGGGATTAAAAAAATAGAAGCATCAGTAGCAGTGACGGCCACAATAACACCCAGGTTGCGAACCGAGCTGAATGCGCGAAAGGAAGCGTTATCTGAGCTGAAGATAGGCCTGACACAACTGGAACTGGAGCGAGCGTTAGCAGATACTAGATCAGTTGCTAGAAATAGAGAAGACCGGCTTCGTGGAACGTTACTAAAGTTACTAGACGATCGACTCAAGGAACACAACGATAAAAAAATAGTAAGGGATACCAGAGAAGCGCGAGACAAGCTGGATGCAAAAAGGAAAGAGCTAAGTGAGCGTATAGGCGAAGTACTAGGGAAAGAAATCAGCAAGCATATCAATAACAGCGCTGTGGCAAACATTCGCGATTATAGTAAAGTTGATGAAGCATTGGCTAATGCCTTAAACCAGCTGGGTGTGACTAAGAACCAGATCAGGGATGATTTAAGAGATGTAGTAGGGAAGAACGATGTAAAACCAAAAATAGAGTTGTTAGATCTAGAGATAAGAAAAAAAGAAGCCGAAGTGAATGCTGCTGAAATTGAGGCCAGGCTAAAGTCTCAGATAGAGCCAGAGCAACAAATACAGCTAAAAGTAAAGCAAGAAGAGCTACGTAGCTTAAAAATACGAGCACAAGAATATAAACTCTTTGCTGCCAGCAATGCAGAAGAGAGAGGCGAGCAGTATGTTCGACTGGATGCGTTGGTCGATGTGCAGGTCCAGGAACAGGCCAGGAGGCAGATCGACTCACTAACTTCTAAATTGTCTGGAGCATCAAATGAAGACAGAGCAGAGTTGGAGAAACAGATAGAGAAATGGCAGCAGCTGGAAAAGACATGGCGGGAGCAGCCAGATGGCATGGGACTGCGGTTGGCTCAAATTAGAGAGGGTATGGGGATAGGAGATGAGTTGAAGCATTTCCTGGAATTAAACAGTGTGAAACAACATATCGGGGAAAATGCAAAAGCACGTAGCGCTCTGCCATCGGGAGAGGGAGCCCAAAATAATCCTGCGTTTATCGAGATAGATACATATTTGCTGCTTTCGTTGCAGAGGCTGGAGCGAGACAGAAACAGGCTGCAAACGGAACTTGCAGAATTCCCCAACACTAAAGACCAATTTCGACTTGAGTTGTCGGGGTTACAGGACGTTCAACGGTTAGAAATCGCGAGACGCATTCAGGATCATGATGCAAGGATTACCGCAATAAATTCATCAGGAGCATTGAAAATTAGTTCGAGAGCTGAGCTGGCTGCGCGGAAAGAAGCGCTATCTGAGCTGAGGATAGACCAGAAACAACTTGAATTGGAGCTAGCGGCAGACGTTGATAAAGATCTGCGTCGTGAGGAGTTACTAGAGTTACTCGACGCTCGACTCAAGGAACACGACGATAAAAAAATGGCAGGAGATACCAGTGCAGCGCAAGAAGCGCGAGCGACGCTGGATGCAAAAAGAAAAGAGCTAAATGAGCGCATCGGCAAATTACTAAAGGACCACATTGACGAGCATTTCGGGGATGGTAGCGCTATTAAGGATGTTCGAGATTTTAGTGAAACTGACACATTATTAGATGATTTCTTAAAAGATCCGGATGCCACTAAGGACCAGATCAGAGCAGGAATAAGAGACTTACTAGGGTCTGATGTTGTGCAACAAAAAAGATCGTTGTTAGATCTAGATATAAGGAAAAAAGAAGCGGACGTGAATGCTGCTAAGATTGAGGCCAGACAAAAGAACCAGGCAGAATCAGAGCTACTATTGCAACGACAAGAAGAGCTACGCCTCATGAAAATAAAAGCACAAGGATATAAACTCTTTACTGCCAACGACGCAGAAGAGAGAGGCGAGCAGTATGTTAAACTGGATGAGTTGATGGATATGCAAGTCAAGGCGCAGGCCACGGAGCAGATCAGCATAATAGATACGAGATTGCGTGGAGAATTATCAGAGGCAGAACAAGCAACGTTGCAGGGGCATAAAGTGGGGTGGCGGAAGCTGGCAGAGACATGGCGGGAGCAGCCAGGTGGCATGGGACCGCAATTGGTTCGCATCAGAGAAGGTATGGGGATAGGAGAGGAGTTGAAGCAATTCCGGGAATTAAAAGATGTGAATCAACGTATCAGGGATAATGAAGAGGCACGCAATGCTTTGCGGTCAGGAGAGGAAGACCAAAATAATCCTGCATTTATCGAGAAAGACACAGATTTGCTGCTTTCAGGGCAGAGACTGGAGCGAGACAGCAGCAGGCTGAGATTAGTACTTGCCGCACCTGGTGATCAGCCAGATCGGCGCGCCGCTTTAGCGAAGTTACGTAGTGATCAACAGACAGAAATCGCGAGACGCATTGAGGATCATGACACAAGGATTACAGCAATAAATTCATCGAGAGAATGGGATGATGATAAGTCGAAAGCTGAGCTGGCTGCGCGGAAGGAAGCACGATCTGAGCTGGTGATAGGCCAGAAACAACTGGAACTGGAGCTAACGACAAATGCTGGTGGTGTGCGTGATCAGCGTCGTGGAGAGTTACTAGCGTTACTCGACGCTCGACTCAAGGAATACAACGATAAAAAAATAGCAGGGAATACCAGCGAAGAGCCAGCGAAGCTGGATGCAAAAAGAAAAGAGCTAAATGAGCGCATCGGCAAATTGCTAGAGGTAAGCATTGACGAGCATCTTTGGGCATATCGCCTTATTCAAAATATGCGAAACTTGGACTCATTGTATCAAGAATTAGCGGGTATCTTAGAAGAATCGGACGAGAATATAAGAGATACCAAAAGGACGGCACTAAAAGCTGCTTTGGCAAATAGAGGAGGAAAAGCAAAAATAGAATTGCTAGATCTGGATATAAGGAAAAAAGAAGCGGCAGCGAATGTTGCTGAGATTGAGGCCAGACAAAAGAGCCAGACAGAACCAGAGCTGCAAGTACAACTACAAGAAGAACAAAAACAGATCCGCCTCTTAAAAAAACACGCACAAGAATATAAAATCGTAGATGCCAGCGATGCAAAAGAGCGAGGTGAGCAGTATGATAAACTGAGTAAATTAACCGATGAACATATCACGGTAATAAATGCTGAAGTGTTTGCTTTAGCAGGAGATTCACCGGAGATAGAGTCAAGAAGGGCAGAGTTACAAAAAGAGGCAAGTCAATGGCGACTGGATTTGGCCTATTGTAAAAAAGAAGTATTAAGTGTAGAAGGAAAAGAGCAAACTACAAATCTAGGCCGGGCCGAAAATAAGTTAGCGCAATTACGTGTGGATAAGGATATTAGTGAGGGTGAACTAAGAACGTGGCAAAGGGAAAAAGCTAGTGATCGTACTGTAGATAGAGATGGTAGTGAAGAACAGCGGAAAAAGAGCTTGATAAGTGATATGCAAGGAGAAATAGATGCAGCGGAAATAGATGCAGCGAAACTTAGAAAAACAGACATAGAAGCGCAAATACAAAATTGTGAGAGTAGAATTGCGGTTAAGCTCCACGAGTTTGGAGAGGATAGAGGGAAATCCCTCTTCTCACCGGGAGGATGGAAAAGCCGACCAGAGGAAAAAGAAGAACACAATGCTAAATGGATGCAAGAGGTGTTGCCGCTCAGAGTTGAGCTTACGCGACTAGAGATACAGCATCTGAATCAAGAAATAACTATAGCTGCATTGGGTCCTATAGAGGGGAGAGGCGCTGTGAAGGATCTGCGGGATGCGCGTAAAGATCTGTATGGGGGGTATTATGCTGACAAGAAGATGGCAGTGGAGAGAGAACAGCAAGTGGTGCAAAGTGAATTAGCTGAAGCGTCTAAGCCTCTGCAAGATGAACGGAGTCAGATTGAAGGACTTCTCAAGTCTAAACAGACTCAGAAGGAAATGCATGAGAAGGGTGTCTCTGAGGATGCGCTGCGTGCCTTCCTGAATCTAGAAAGAAATCGATTAGAGCGAGACATATTCAAACTCCAGCGCGATTATAAGAAGCGTGAAGCAGATTATCTGGAAGATGCACATAAAGACCCATTTTTTGACGCGGAATTGTCAAAAAGCGAGGAAGCAAATGGATTTATGGAATTTGTCAAAAAATCTAAAGATGACGTAGATGGGCAAAAAAAGCAGAAAGACGAGGGCGTAAAATTATTAGAAATATTACGAGCGGAGCTAGAACAGGCATATAAAAATAAGAAAGCAAACAATAGGATTCGTTTAAAGTTGGAGATGAATTTTATGGGAAATGTACATCCGGCAGGCAATATTGACGACGTTCTGGATGATTGGTTGTCAGAAAAGCGAAGGGTTCTTCAAAAAAAATAGGCAGCTTTATAACTGAACTGGCGAGTGATGAAAGGGTACTATGAGCCAGGAAAAGTATGCTATACTCCTGGCATGAACACTACTGATATTGCCATCATTTATCAAGATCACCACCTGCTCCTGGTCAATAAGCCTGCGGGTATCGTCATTCATCCCACCTATAAGCACGCCGATGGTACACTGTGGGATGCCTTGCTGTCTTATACGCAGCAATTGGGACCAGATGACTGGCAACCTTCTGCCTTGCCTGACGATCCAGCATGGGCTGCCGCACCACCCGCTATCCAGCAGATGTTGCGCGACCAGCGCACTGCTCGCCTCTGGCAAGAAGAGGGCCAATTGCCGCGCCCCTGCCTGCTCCATCGTCTGGACAAAGACACCTCTGGCATCGTCGCGCTAGCCCGTACCGAGCGCGCACGTCGTCACATTGTGAGACAGTTCCAGGATCATAGCATTGTGAAGCGCTATCTCGCGCTTGTGCAGGCGGGAGCATATACCTGGTCACAGCCGCGTACCACTTTTACTGTGACGAGGAAGCTAGCTGCTGGACAAGAGTTTCCTGCCGATGACGACAATGCCTTTTCTTTATCTGCACGAGATGAATTTCTATTGGACGGTCCTCTACAGCGAGACCCGGCTGATCGTCGGCGCTGTATTGTTGGTCCTGAGGGACAGCCTGCTGCTACCTGTATCAGGGTCCTGGCCGTGGAGCGTGGATATGCCTTGCTTGATGTGCGTCCCATTAGTGGGCGTACCCATCAGATACGTACGCATCTCGCAGCTCTTGGCTATGCCATTGTCGGCGATCAAACCTACGCGCCAGTTATCGACAGGCCAGAAACGCTACTGACGCGTCAATTTTTGCATGCGTATAGCCTCAAACTGCAGCGTTATCCTGATAACGAACAGGTTACTTTTGCCGCGCCGCTGGCACCTGATTTGCTGACCTGGTTGGAAGCATACTGTCCGCTCCTGTGGCAAGTATGGCAATCGTTGTATATGCTATCCTTGCAGGAGTATAGTATCAGTGCATCTTGAAAGGTCGAACCCTATGCATACACAACCATACCCATCCGACACAGGTGCGTTTGCGCAGCTCAGCGCGCAAGACAAGCAGCGACGACTGGATGCCATGGTACAACTCTGGCAGCGCGATACCGAGCAGCGTCTGGCGCGTGAGGAGCGTGTATCTCTGATTGCCTCGTCAGGTCTGGACGAATACCGTTACGCCGTCTGGTTGCGTTTCCCCGAATGGGAGCGTACAGTGGTTGTCGGTCAGGTCGTCACTTTGCAGCGTACATCTGACAGTGTGTCGAGTGTACCGGCTCTTATGAGCATGTGGAGACGTGATCCGCTTTTGCGTACGATGCCCGATTGGAAGCAGCGTTTGCCTCAAGAGACTGTCTTCAACATTTCTGTGCGTATTACCCCTGGTGGACTGGGTGAAGGCACGCAATGGGCTACTGTGATGCCCAAAGAAATGATTCCACGTTATAAGCCTGCCTGGCCTACGCAGCGCGAGTGGGTGGCCTGGACGCGCTCATTTGATTGGTTAGCGGTAGGTATTGGCTTTATCCGTGCCATGTTGGACGCCTGAGGCTCCATTCCCGACCAGCTTGATTTATGGTAGCTTTCGGGTCAGCTGGATATCAGCGGGGGCAAGCCCCGCCGCTACGCGTAGGAGAGTGCCATCGCCTCCATCCCGCGTAGCGACAAGCCCTTGCGGTTGTCGTTGGCCCACCCCTTGCGCGCTCTCCCCGCGTAGCGACAAGCCCGTGTGGTTGTCGTTCCCGACTGAATAATTACGATTTATGTTTGCCTGTGTTATCCCCGTATGGGTTAAAGCGGGATGTAGCATCTCCCCAACCTGGCGTTTGAGATCGTGAAACTCCTCTATCAGCATTGGACCTCATAAGATTGCGCAGCGCTAAAGGGCGCAAACACTGGAAAAATAGCGGCGCGTAGCAAATTTTAAACGCGATGGTTATAAGATGAAAATATCGTAATCTATATGCAGCACCACCCACCTCAATAGACAAATAAAAATTCATCTACACAGGCTCACTGTTCATAGCTTCTTCATCATGGCATGTTATAGTATGCATGTAAACGGAAGAGAGACGAAGTGCAGGTGGCGATGGCGGCAGAGATGGGAAACACGCGCGGTTCGCTCTTGTTTGTATGGCGGTGGTGGCGCAGGGGTGAGAGGGTGGTCGCAGTGAAAAATCGGTATCTCTTCCGAAAATATATGCTTCTAAATATATAAGATAGATGTGCGGATGGTTGGGAATGTATAAAAGAAGTCAGGTAGAAAGGGATGGAGGGGTGTGGTGGAGGTTGGGGGAGGATAGAAGAAGCGAAGTAGACAGGGATAGAGGGGTATGTGGTGGAAGTTTAAAGTGGTAGAGAGACAAAGTAGATAGGGGTGTGGTGGAGGTTGGGAGTGGTAGAGAGAAGCAAGTAGACAGGGATGGAGGGGTGTGGTGGAGGTTGGGAGTGGTAGAGAGAAGCAAGTAGACAGGGATGGAGGGGTGTGGTGGAGGTTGGAAGTGGTAGAGAGAAGCAAGTAGACAGGGATGGAGGGGTGTGGTGGAGGTTGGAAGTGATAGAGAAGCAATTGGTAGGGATAGAGGGATGTGGCGGAGGTTGGGAGTGATAGAGAAGCAATTGGTAGGGATAGAGGGATGTGGCGGAGGTTGGGAGTGGTAGAAGATGTGGATAGGGATGGAGAGTGCTTCTGGAGTTGTAAATTGGATCGTGTGGAGGGAGCGCGGAGGAGAAAATGAAAGCCTGAAGGGTATATTCCTTCAGGCTTCTTTTTGTGAGATTTATTTCAGTAATCCATATTGCATCTTCATGAGCAAGATGCGCTGTACCGACTGATCAATACTGGTCTGGCTGATTTTTCCGGCCTGGATGGCCTGCTCAACTGCGGAGACCACACTTGAGACCTGGTCGGCTGTATAGGGACCTTCGATCATATCGTCGCCCGCTTCGAATGACATCACGGCAGCCTGGCTCAGGCTCCAGGTTTCATCGACCATATACAGACCATCGGTAATGATGACGCCATTGAAGCCCAATTGCTGGCGCAGCAATTGAATCGCTTTCGGCGAGAATTCCGCAGGCAATGTAGCATCAATCGCCGGATCAATTACATCAGTTGTCATCACCATGGCCGGATTATCCTGCTGAATGAGCGTTTTATAGGGGACGAAATCACTGCTTTCCAACTGGCTCAGCGTACGGGTGACGATGGGTAAATGCTGGTGGGGGTCCTCAGCGGGATCATCGGCCAATGACCCCAGTCCAGGAAAATGCTTCAGGGTGCCGATAATGCCATGTTGTTGCAGTCCGTTCAGGAATGCGCCGGCATAGGTCGAAACCGTCTGTGGATTATCACTGAATTGGCGATCTTCTAAGAGATTTGTTTCTGGCCCTACATCGACCACGGGTGCGAGGTCCACATTGATACCCACCTCTTTCATCCATGTGGCATCTTGTTCGGCATCTTTCAGTACTGTATTCGGATTCCCGCTTTGCGCCATCTGTGCCGCGGACGGTACTGGGCCAAAGAACGTGGAAAGTTTGGCGACCTGTCCGCCTTCCTGGTCGATAGCCATCAGCAATGGAATCTGTGCATCTTGCATTGCCTGATCTGAAAGGCTTTTTAGTCCACTCACGGTATCGGTAGGCGCAATAAAGTCGTTGTTGACTGCTTGATAGAGTACGCCGCCTACATAATCCTGTTTGATCATCGCTGGCAAATCTGTTCCTGCGTAGCCACCCGAGCTGCCGAAATACTCTACCATGATCATCTGGCCTAGCTTCTGTGCTAACGACATACCCTTCATAATCTGCTGGACCCTGGCGAGCTGGGCGCTTGTCGTTGCTTCCAGGGGGACACCTGTCGCATCTGTTTTAGGTTGTGCTGACTGTGTGCTTGCTATCGCCGGGTTTGTCACCGTACTACTATGTGTATCTGTACTATTCAATATGTTAGTACAACTCGACAGAAATATGCTAAGACAGCATAGAGTAAGCCATACTGAGTATGGTGCAGAGCTTCTCCTCCATTGTCTTGTGGGTATATAGCTGCGCATGTTTAACTCCGTGAAAATAGGCAAAACAAAAATTCATGTGTCTATTTTAGACGACTTGTCATGCTTTGTAAAAGTAACTATTTACCTGATCTCTGGTACTGGTGAATACATGATATGCGTTTTTTACACCACTGATGAGCATCACGACACTGGTAAGCTGTACCCATATAGGTATTGCGCTGCAAGCACTATCAGGCGTATGATGAGGCTAGCTACAGGTATTTTTCAGGAGGGCCCCCGGTCCGCTAAGCTGCGGCTGCCAGGTTTCTCTTGCTTGTTATCTTATTGCTCATATGTTTCTGGCGCATTCATAGTACAACACATCTACTCGATTTGTGAAATAAAGAGGTTTTTATGGGACATACATCGCAAGATCGCCTTGTGGTGCTGAAACAGCGGGTTGCAAGACTAGAACGCCGCATGGCACACTTAAATGAGCGTAGCAACTCCTATAAAATGCTGCAACTCCTCATTTTTGTGGCTGGTATCATTGTGTCTATCCCGGCCCTGGCGGCGGCGCGCTGGTTGGGTGGTCTGGTGATCATTGCCGGAATCGTCAGTATTGTGCTGCTTGGTAGCACCACCTCGAAGATTGCGCTCAGTTTTCTCAAATATAAATCCTGGTTGCAGTTGATCAATGCGCAAATTGCGCGCATCCAACTGGACTGGGATAACATGCCGCCCTTGCCTCTGATTGAAGTGGCACCTGATCATCCCTTTAATAACGATCTGGATATCAGTGGTGGACGTTCGTTGCACCAGCTGATCAATACCGCTGTATCCTTTGAGGGGACACAACTGCTGCTGGACTGGTTGCTCAATCGTGTACCAGACCTGGATGCTATTCGCAACAGACAGGCTCTGGTGCAAGAGCTGGTGCCGTTGACCCGTTTTCGTGACAGGCTGCTGATCAATTCGCTCTTCGCCACGCGTTTCTCAAGTGAGGCGCTGGATGGTGAAAGGTTAGTCGCCTGGCTTGAGGATGAAGAGCAGACTGTGCCCACATTGTCATTGACGACCATCTCTGTGACTATCGGTCTCTGGGTCCTCGCACTTGTATTGTTTGCTCTCTATATGTTTCTTGCACTGCCACCGGTTTTTTGCATTCTGGCCTGGTTTCTCTATATTGGATGGTTCATGATGAAGCGCAAGGAGTTCGAGCATATTGGGCAGGATGCAGGCTTTGTTAACCTCGTCTTTGATCAATTGAGTACGATCTTCACGTACCTGGAAAAATATCCTTATAAGAAGCACTCGCAACTGCGCATGTTATGTGAACCCTTCTTCTTGCATGGGGATCGTCGTCCGTCTATCCTGTTGCCGAAGCTGAGGCAGATCACGAAAAGAGCTAGCCTGGCAGGCAACATAAATGGTTGGCTGGCCATGAACGCACTGGTGCCGCTGGGTTTCTACACGGCCTGGCAACTCAAGCGCGACAAGGCGCTGGTAACAGAGTATTTGCCCACCTGGCTTGACGTCTGGTATGAACTGGAAGCGCTCTGTTCTCTCGCCAATTTTGCCTATCTCAATCCAGAGTATGTTGTCCCGGACATCGTGACGGGTAAGGCCCAGGATACGTCAGCCACGTTCCGTGCGCGAGGTTTAGGCCATCCACTGATTGCCAAAGAGCACAAGGTAGTGAATGATTTCCATCTCAACGAGCCGGGTGAGTTGATCATGATTACCGGCTCAAACATGGCCGGTAAGAGCACCTTTTTGCGCTCAATCGGTGTAAACTTGTGTCTGGCATTTGCCGGCAGTGTGGTCAATGCAACGTCTTTACAAACCTCGCTCTACGAACTCTATGCTTGCATCAAGGTCACTGACTCCCTGGCTGACGGCTATTCCTATTTCTACGCGGAGGTACGTCGTCTCAAAGGTCTGTTGACGGAAGTGGAGCAGGGGACGCAGTTCCCGCTCTTTTTCTTGATCGACGAGATCTTCAAAGGCACCAACAACTACGAGCGACTGATTGGCAGTGAGGCCTATATACGGGCACTGCTCGGACAGAAATGTGTTGGGGCTATCTCAACCCACGATCTGGAGTTGGTCAAGCTCGCGGACCTCTTCCCGGCCATCAAAAATTATCACTTCAGGGAAGATATTGTGAATGGGCAGATGGTCTTTGATTACATTCTGCGCTCTGGACCATCGCCGACGAGGAATGCCTTGCGCATTATGCAAATGGAAGGCTTACCCGTTACCTGGGATGCAACCTCCCAGGTGGCCACATCTTCATAGATTTATGTAGTTGGATCTTACTTCTAGAGTAACTCCTCAGGTGCGGCAACGTTTCAGGAACCAGGAAGCTCGCGTAGGGGCCGAGCCAAGACCTTTTTTGTAGCGGATCTTCTGGCGCGTGGAACCAGGCGAAAAAGGTCTTGGCGTCTCTTGCGGCGGCCCATCCCGCCTAGAACCTACCCTGGACAACCGCAAGGGATGGTCCCTACGCGATTCCTCTCTGCTTGTCGACCTGAGGAGTTACCTTATAGATTTGCCGGCGGATTCTTTGGTGTCCCTGCGCTATGGGGAAATGCCGGATGTGAACGCGCGCGCCATCTCCTGACTCCCCATGCAATAGCGAGTACCGGCACGATATACAGGCTGAAGGCGAGCAGCCAGATGATAAAAGTGAGCAATGCTTGTCCAAGGGACACAGAGGCCACGAGCGCACTATGCACGGTTTGGCCCAGAGACCAGCTGTTGTTTGTGGGGAGTGGCGTTGCGGTACTGGTTGGTTGCAGGCTAATGGTGACCGTATAGTAAGTAACCTCACTATTGAGCAGATTGAGGTGCGCTTCATCGGTCTCTATCTGTCCCTCGACGGTCGTCAACTGCTGCTCGATTGTCATAACGTCGCTGAGATTTTGCGCGCTACTCATCAAAGTCAGCAGGCGTGCCTGCTCTCCCTGCATATTTTTAATGCGCGATTGTGTATCGACATAATCTCCGGTAACATCCTGTACCGTTTCGCTAAACGCGGTCAGGTTTCCCCTGTTTTTGGTCGTATAATCGCGCAAATACTGGTAAACTTTGGGATAGCTGGTCGCTGCTACGGAGTATGTCAGCGTGATGTTATAGAGATTATTGCCTACTTCTGCATAATTGGTCCCGGCTGAAATGGTGCGAGGATCGGTCGTGGTAATCCATGCCTGTATGGTATCGGCCACCGTGCGCGTATCTTGTACTTGCATCGTGACATTAAGTGTTCTGATCAAGTCGAGCTGTGCTGCATAGGCCGATGTTGCAGACTTTTGTCCGGTTGACGCGTTGTTCTGTCCACTTGCCGATTGTCCCGAAGCGCCGCTGACAGCTCGATTAACACTGGCATTCGGCGCTGCGCTCGTTGTGGTGGCCGAAATTCGCGCCACTTCCGCAGCCAGCGAGCAGCAGGATCGTCAGTAGCAGCGTTCCTAGCCAGAGGGTGAGAGACTTGTGCTTGAATTTGGGGTGCGGCATTGCGTTACTCCTTCATAATAACCTGGTATAGGATACAAAAATTACGCTTTCTGCAGTAGGTATTGAGTATATAGTACGTGATACTGTAGATACTACGTGACTGCTGTGTCGGGATAGTATCTCTGCTACGGATAAGACGGTAGAGCGCAAGAGTTAGTTCCATAGATATATACGTGTGCACTTGCAGAATCATCACCACGCTAACATACTCCCTGTTGCTCCTGATGTGAGAGTACATGATGAATGAGCGCACGAACAAGCTGAAGGTAAGTCCCTCAGCGGTGGAAAAACCAGGCGCACGACATCAGCGCACAATGGCAAATACAATACCTACTATTATCAGTATCATTACTGCCACAAACACCCCAATGTTGAGCAGATTGCCGTTGCCGCTCATCTCTTGGCGCTCTTGCAAGCTGAGTCGCGCAGGGTCGGTAAAGAGTACTGGCTGTTCCTGTTCTCCAGTATCCTCAGGATAAGAGGCTAGCAGGGATGAGAGATCCTTTTGCATCTCCTCAGCACGAGGATAACGTTGCGCAACTGCCATGTGCAATTGTCGAATAAGAATGGCTTCCATGCCTGATGTAACTGCAGGATTGAGACGACGGGCAGGCGGGTAGAAAAAAGCGATACGGTCGGAAGGGCGAGAACTTGTTACCGCATGATAAAGTGTTGCTGCGACTCCGTAGAGATCAGATGATGTGTTACTCACCCCCCGTACCTGTTCTGGCGCGAGATAACTTGGTGAGCCTTTGCTTTTGTTTACCTGTGTCTCGTATGGAAAGAGTGGCAGGTAGATGAGCGAGACATCTCTTCCATTGGGGTGGATGATAACCGTCTCTGGACAGATAGAACCATGTACGAAGGGCGGTTGCTGCCGTGAGAAGAAAGACACAATCTCACAAAGCGTACAGCCATATGCTGTTACTGTACGCTCTCGTAGTGCCACACTGCCTTGTTCACTGAGTAAGGTAGCTGCCAGGCTTTTGCCATCAATATGGGTAAATACAAAGTAGAAGGTCCCTTGTTCTTTAAAGCAATCAATTACCTTTGGCAGGCTCGGATGTTGTCCCAGGTCGATGAGGCGCTGGATAAGCGGCGCTATAGTCTGGTCCAGGCTAGAGGCTGGCTCATTTAATTGCGCAGGAACATGGATGTCGCGAATAACCACCCGACTATGGGACGTGTTATCAGTCGCTTCCCAGGCATTTCCAAAACTCCTTTGCAGTTCAGGGAGCTGCACCTGGCTAAGTAATCGATAGCGCCCTTTGCCTAAAACATCACCACGAACTGGAGTATATCTACTCAATTCAAGGTGAGCTTCGGCGTAACGACCAGTTCCACTCTTACCCAGCGAAGGATTGGAGTCTAATTTGTTGCCACAGGAAGGACAACGGCCTTCTCTCGGCACTCTGTCAGCACCACAAATAGAGCAAAGCATTTTCAAAACCCTCCCAGCTTTTCTCTTTGAGCAAAAAGAAAGGCAAATCCGCGTATCTACCGCACAGGTTGTCTGCCAGGAATAACAACCAGCTATGGTGATACTTCATCCAGGCGTTTTGCCCTTGTAGCTATACCAAACTGAGCTACAAACGCAGCCAAAAGTAGAAAGCTACCAATGAATATAAAGGTCAAAAGCGGACCTGCTATACCAGTGAGTGAGGCAATAAACGTCAAGCCAATACCCCCTCCCACATGTCCTATCCCATCCACTATAGCGAAACCAGTTGCTCGTGCTCTCGTCGCATAGTTCTCTAGCGACCAGGAGTAGGCAGCAGGAACCCACAGGTTAATACCGCAAAAGATCATAATTGCTCCGAGAATAGTAACAAGAAAACTAGCCGCTCCCAGGGCGATTATAACGCCTCCAAGCAGTGTCAAAGCTCCTGCAATAGCAATCCAGTGTTTCCTTTCAATGCGCTCAACGAAGACATAGGACAATATGGAAGTCAAGATCAGCCCCACTGTCCCTATTGCTGCGATCAGCCCCGCTTCTGGTGTAGGATAATGCACGGCCACAAGCAACACTGTGAGACCATCTACAACCGCATAGACAGTAATATAGCCCACCAGCCAGACAACGATGAGGATAATAGTACGTCTCAAATAGAGGCTTGTGCCAAAAATATCACGGAATGGGCTTGTAGCAGCAAGCACAGGAAGTTCAGCAGACACCTGTGGTAATGCTGCCATCCTGGTTAATGCTCGCTGCTCCATGGCTTTAATGATATGCTCGGCCTGTCGTAATCGCCCCTTGTCAATGAGCCAGCGTGGAGACTCGGGGATCTGGAAACGAAAGAGCAGACCAATGATAGCCAGAAACGAACCAATGAGATAATTAATGCGCCAACCGCTAGCAAACTTCGCCCCAGCTAGAGCAAAGGGTAGCCCCAAAGGAAACGGCGTCGCTGGTGTCGTAAGATAGAGACCAAGCCAGATTGCAATAGCTATGCCGAACATGGGTAGAGTGAAGATAGCGGACACATACTTCGCACGACTCCTCGTAGGGGCAATCTCGATGATATAGGTGTTGACAATGGCCAGATCGGCTCCAATACCCATGCCGGTTACTGTGCGCGAGAGCACGAAATTGGTGTAATCATTGATCAGAGCGCTATACAGTGAACCAACGGCGATGATGACTAGCGTGACAAACAAAATATCTCTTCTACCATATCTATCAGCCAGTGGGCTTAGGATGAACGTTCCTATAACATAGCCAATCAGACTCATCAATACAGGAAGACCAATATAGTTTTCGGCAGTCGTGGGAATACAATGCGGTACAATTTGGGTACATGTTTGAATAAACGGCACGTTGATATCGGTGATACAGAAGAATGTGGCAAAATAACCTATCCCGATAGACCATATGAGAGACTTGGGCAGTGACCAGATGGGAATACGATCCTGGCGCGCGGTCAGCATAGCCTTGCTAGAGGGTCTAGCTAAAAGCGCAGAAGTATTATCTACCCCACTATAGTTCATAGTTCACCTCAAGGTACTAAACATCTTGTTGTAGCTCATTGCTATTTGATGATAAAGAAACACTCACGAAGAATACACCTTCTCTCCTGCCGGTTTATTGCACGGTTTGTAGTATAGCAAGCAGCGCTATATTGGTCAAGTAGTATTGCTTGACATGGAGATTGCAATATGCTATATTGATAATAGCAAAAAGCTATTCATTCTTACTGACTGGAGGCAGGTAGCTGCGGAAAGGATCAACACAAAGTATCGCCGTGTTTTACTCGTGTGCTATGATAGGCGTATATCGTTTGTTATTGACAGAAAAAGTGCGTTGTCAGGTCTGTTTGCTTGAAGGAACATGGTCATGGATTCGCGTCAGATTTTCCACAGCTCGCGCATGCTTTCATGCCTTGGCGTGACAATTCTTACCCCGGTATCTTTCGCGCTTTTGGCAACGCCTGTGGAAGCCGCATCTACCCAGAGCGACGTCATACTCGCACATGCTGATAGTCCCTCATTTTTCGCCGCATTCTTGCATGATCCAAATGCAATCTTTCTGCTTTTTCTGCTTGCCATCATCGGCATGTTCCTGGAAATTGTGCATCCGCGAGCTATCGTACCGGGAGTCGTTGGCGCTCTTGCGTTTGTGCTCTTCCTGCTCTCGGCTAGTGCACTTACGCCTGACTGGGCTGGTTTTGTCTTCATGATCCTGGCTTTTGCCTTGCTTGTATTGGGCGTGAAACTCCCTACGCACGGTATCTTGACCAGCGGAGCCGTCATTGCCCTGGTGGGCGGAACATTGATATTCTTTAATAGTGGAGATCTCTCTGCGACTGCGCATGTTCATCCCTGGCTCGTCTATATCATGGGCGTGGTAATTGGTCTCCTCGGCTTTACCGTGATGATCTTTGGCAAGCATACGCGACATATCCCATCTGGCGTTGAGAGCATGCTTGGTGCTCGTGTGGTCGCCTTAACACCGCTGCGACCAGCCGGGCGTGTAAACTACGCAGGTGAAAATTGGGCTGCCATTCTTGATCCGCCGACAGCCTCAGCTGACCCAGGTTCTGAGTTGCGCATCGTGGCTGTCGAAGGACTGTGTTTACATGTCCAGCTTTTCCGTCGTTAGGCACTTATTAGTAGCGAACTAACTTTGTATCACGCATAGTAGTTTTTTTATAAGAACCGCATGTTCAAGGGAGGTCATCTATGGACCCATTTGTCGGGACCTTTATTAGCATCGTCCTGATAATCCTGGTTTTTCTGGCGTTATCGGGTCTGCGTATTGTGCAGCAATATGAGCGTGGAGTTATCTTTGTGCTTGGTCGGCTGACCGGTGCGCAAGGACCGGGTGTCTTCTGGGTACCACCTTTCATCTCGCGTATGGTGAAGGTTGATCTGCGTATTGTGACGCTCACGGTGCCGCCGCAAGAGGTCATTTCGCGGGACAATGTCACGATCAAGGTGACGGCAGTCATCTACTTCTATGTTGTTGATCCTGCGGCAGCCGTTGTCAATGTCGTGAACTTCATCCAGGCCACGACGCAGATCGGTCAAACCACGTTGCGTAACGTGCTTGGTCAATCTGACCTGGATGAACTGCTATCGCAGCGTAACAAAATCAACCAGGAATTGCAGACGATCATCGATGAGCATACAGAGCGCTGGGGTGTCAAAGTGACGGCGGTCGAGATCAAAGATGTGGAACTGCCAGCAACTATGCAGCGTGCGATGGCCAAGCAGGCTGAGGCAGAGCGTGAGAAGCGGGCGAAGATCATTCATGCCCAGGGTGAGTTACAGGCATCGGCGCAGCTAGCGCAGGCGGCACAGATCATCGATTCGCAGCCCAGTACGCTGCAACTGCGTTACTTGCAGACCTTGACGGAGATTGCCGTTGAGAAAAACTCAACCATCATTTTCCCACTCCCTCTGGACTTGCTTCGGCCCTTGCTCAAGACGATGGACCATAGTAACGAGCGTACCCAGGCACCGCTGGAACACAATGGCAATGCTGACCATGAGGTACAGACGACGCATCTGTAGCTATTGGCAACTGTGCGTATGCTTGCAAAATAGAGATGTATGCTATAAAAGGGAAGACACCAGCATGCTGGCATCTTCCCCTCTTTGCATCGCGTTATGCAATGTCTTTACGCACCAAACGTATTTGAGTGATTTTCATCCTGTTTCGCGCGTAAATATTCTGCACAGGTACGATAGGTCTCCTCGGAGATGAGTCCTTTCGACATGTACAGGTTGAGCATCACATCCAGTTTCAGGATACTGATCAGATTATATCCATGGTGTCGTAGACGCTCGACTGCTCCATGTTCACGGTCTATCAGGACGATCACATCCTTTACTTTCAGACCATTCTCTTCAAGCAGTGCGGCTGTTTCCAGCACGCTACTCCCTCTTGTGATGAGATCGTCAATGATCAACGCGCTATCGTCTGCGATATAATGTCCCTCTATTCCTCGATTGCCTGTACCTTCCGGCCTGGTACGGGCATAGATAAGAGGAATATTTGTCTCCAGCGAGTAAGCGGTTGCCAATAGGAGTCCACCCACTGGAACGCCTGCCACCACCGTAAAGGGGTGTACTCGTGGACGACGTAATGATTGTGCTAAGTTTATCTCCTGTTGCATCAACTTGCTGGCAACACGGAGGGCGGTTGGGTTACTGATCAAGACCTTAGGGTTGACAAATACCGGTGAGCTTACAGCCAATTCGCTCACCGTAAAATTGCCGAATTGGACTCCTTTAAGGTCAAACAGGGTTTGCGCCAACCATAGATTATCCAGAGACTGCTCTTTCGCCACCTACAGCATCCTTTCTGGCAAAGAAGGATTTATTTTGTAAGTATATCATATTTACAAATAGCTTGGGGACCTATGTGCTCTCATACTCTATTAATATTGTACAAATGTTCGATTATAGCAAGAGCTGTAATGATGCAGGAGATGGGCAAATGATACGTAGTCCTGGTGGTTGTTTGTGGTAAACGGTGGGAGGATGCAGAGACGCGTAGAGACAATCCCTTGCGGTTGTCTGCTGGTGAATTGTTGACAATGGTGAAGGTGAAAAAGACACCTGAAGCCATATTTCATAAGATCTCGTCAGGCGTCTTTTGTAGAGGTAATGCTACCATTGATTAGGCTGCGAATATGTGCGGTGGTGGAACTGGATCATTATCAGCCAGTGCCGCCATGATCCAACTTTCAATAGCATCTTGCCCTTGTTGGACGGCTTTCTCGTAGGTGTCTCCGTGAGTTCTGCATCCGGGGAGTTCTGGGACTGTGACAATATATGCCTGGTCTTCGTCACTCCATTGGATGATCATAGAATAATGTTTGGGATCGGGTGTCATAGTGGTTTCCTATTCCCCTTAACTTTCTGCTTGCCATTTAATAACGATCTCAGGTCGTTATCAGCACCGCTTAAACGAATTACGTCTTGGAAACCGTGGTTTTTCAAATCCCTTTGAATGGTATCTATCTTATCCGGCGAACTACTATGATGGTATAGGCAAGCTTTCCATATAATATGGTTGATTTGTTTTATACCAGCAGTGCGACAGTCTTCGGGCAATGAATTGCATTCATCTCGTAGAAGTTTTTCTATATGCTCTTTTGTCACAATGATTTGTTTTGCGGCTTCCGAGACATTTGAGCTTTTCATCTCGACTAAACAGATTACGCGCTCTACTTTTTCATCTTCAGCATAAAAGACAAGCCCATCACAGCGCTGGTTACCTTCTGCTATACCTAAACTGCGAGCTACTTGTTTTCCCTGTTCTGTTTTACGATCATCAAGTTGAAAACACAGGATGACTTCACCTTCGTAGGCGTCCCTGCCAGGAATTTTGATTCTAGGCGAAATCGAAACTTTATCATTTCTTACACCACATATATATTTCTTAGAATTTGCAGCTACAAGAAGCAAACGACTAAAAGACACGCTAATCTCCTAACAACTCAAAGTGAATACGTTCAACCAGTTTAGTTGCATCGCTAAAAGTTCTCCAATCTATATTTCCCTCTGGATCAAGAATAGTATTTACCTTACCGTCTTCAACACTATAGATTGATACCTCTGTTTGCGAGATGAATGCCTCTTTGCGTTTCAGCAAGAATAGGCTTGCAATATCGTCCTGCTTTTCCTGTTTGTATGCCTCTATCAAATTACTCAGGTGGTCTACAGCATATGTACTATGCGTCGTAATCAATACTTTTAATCCTGCGTTGGCAAGTAATGCCAGGAACTCAATGATCTGTATTTGGGCGATTGGGTGAAGATTCATCTCAGGTTCGTCTATGATGAGTAATTCTCCTGGCTCTGCTAAGTAGCGTAGATAGAGAACCAATGGTACCAGTTCTTTCACCATAGATGATGCGATAGGCATATCTAGCATGACATTTTCTGTAGGTTGGAAGAGAATATCGCGCCTCGGATCTGGCTCTGGCGTGGAAAAATTTATATTTCCTGCGAGAATCTTCTTTTCTAATACCTCAGCTAACAGTCTATACTTCTGAATAGATGAATTATTCTTGGCTGCTTTCTCTCTCGCTGCTCTTTGTTTAGAGCCTGATCGGAACACATAGCTCATCATACTTAGAAAATTGCTTTCGGCTCCAGTTGCAGCTCTAGCATTTTTTTCTGATAACGTGCTGATATTCATGCCGGTTAAGTCTTGTAACTTTTGGATGCCTTCATCAATGGTTTTGAAAACCTCTCGAATATGATCATTGATAGGTAATGTTCCTGTATTCCTTGTGTTGCTGTAGAAAGGGAATGCGACTAACATTGTCCTTGTTGTAGGGAATACACGTACTCGGGGATAGAGTGATTGATGGAGCACCTGGGTAATAGTTCCGACTAAACGCTCTCTGATTTCTTCTGGTAGCAGTTTATCAGTCAATGATTCGTCATCATCAGTAGATGTATAGAAATAAATTATTTTATCATCCTGTTTTTTGCGAATGCTGAGTAAGTCGCCAGCAATGTCCCTTTGCATGGCATACTTTTCGACACGACCCAGAAATTCTGCTTTGACCTCTGAGAGACTTAGTGCTACTTTCAATGTATCAAAATGGGTAAATTGTGTACCCATATAGCCATTCATCCAATGTTGGGCGTAATCTGCAACGTTTTGAAAGTAAGTTTCTCCATATTTCTCTGCAAAGTCGTGAAGATTAATCGTAGCATTGCCTTTTGTTAAAACCTGCTCAATTGCCAAATCTAGCGGAGGATATGCTTTAGGAAGTTGTTCATGTGCGTATGCATGTGCGTACTCTTTCCAACCTTGCACCCCTAAAATACCTGCAAGAACGTAGGCAAGCCAGGTTTTACCGGCGTTATTCGGCCCGATAAGGACAGTAAGCGGTTTTAAATCGATCTCGGCATTTGAGATAACGTTCAAATTGTGAATTTCTACCTTCATGCTATGTCTCGCATCTGCCAGTCCTTTTTTCTAATTCTCTGCTGTTATAACAACATTATATCAGATCCATGAAGTTGTTACGAGCAAACAAGCGTGATAGTTAAGTTTATCAGCGCATCTGTGAGTGCATGGATACAAATTTTAAGGACCTGCATAGTTAGGTGCAGTGTTGCTTTGCGTGATAGAATTGAAGAGAAACGTAATGATGATCTCTTTTGCTGTGTAATATTTGGGTGAGTGAAGACATATGCCAATTGTAAGTGTTGTCCAACTAGGCAAATCCTTTGGTGCTGAACGTATCTTTGCCGGTCTCCAATTTCAAATTGATGAACATGATCGTATCGGGCTGGTTGGTCCTAACGGAGCTGGAAAATCTACCTTGTTGAATATCCTGGCCGGTCGTGAGGAGCCAGATGAGGGACAGGTTTCGCGCGCGCGCAATACGCGCATGGGTTATTTAACTCAGGTTGTTGATTTTCATCCTCAGCATACGCTACGCGAGGAGATGCTCACGGTTTTTACTGAGTTGCGTCATTGGGAAAGCGAACTGACAGAACTCGCCCAGCAGTTAGCTACTCCCGCAGCTCAAGGTAATCCCACGCTGTATGCTGATATCTTGCAACGCTATGATCAGTTGCAGGCTTCGTACGAGCATGCCGGTGGCTACACCTACGAGAATCGGGTTGATCAGGTGTTGGATGGTCTGGATTTTATGCGTGAGCAGCAGGACGCGCCGGTTATGCAACTGAGCGGTGGACAGCAGACGCGTGCGGCCCTGGCGAAGCTGCTGTTGCAGGAGCCGGATGTGTTGCTGCTGGACGAGCCGACCAATCATCTGGACCTGGCAACGCTGGAGTGGCTGGAGACGTATCTGGCGACCTGGAAGGGGGCGATGGTGATTGTGGCCCACGACCGTTACTTCCTGGATAAAGTCGTCTCGCGCACTATCGAATTGGCCTTTGGTCGTATCGAAGAGTACCCTGGCAACTATACTACCTACCTGCATCTGCGCGAGGAGCGTATGGAGCGCCGTCTCAAAGAATACGAGGCGCAACGCGCGCATATCGCGCATACAGAAGACTTCATTCGTCGCTACAAAGCCGGGCAACGTAGTCGTGAGGCCCGTGGCCGTCAGAAATTGCTGGATCGTCTGGAGCGTGTTGAGCGTCCGCAAGATTTGCCAGAAATGCATTTCGCCTTTAGCCCGGTGACTGATAGTGGTCTGATCGTCATCAGCACGCAGAAACTTGCTGCTGGCTATGCGGCGAGTGTCAATCAGTCGGCTGCTGAAGCTAAGATTCTGGTACAGGTTGCGGACCTTGAGTTATTGCGTGGTGATCGTGTTGGGCTGATTGGACCCAATGGTGCCGGAAAAACAACCGTGTTGCGCACATTAATCGGGGAGCTACCTCCGGTGCGAGGCCAGGTTCAGATAGGACATGGTGTGCGTATCGGCTACTACTCGCAGACCCATGCTGGACTGACTATGGAGCGCACTATCCTTGATGAGATTCGCCAGGTGACTGTTTTGAGCGAGGAAGGTGCGCGTGGCTTTCTGGGACGCTTCCTCTTCTCGGGCGACGATGTTTTTAAGCCCATTGGAGCGCTCAGTGGTGGCGAGCGTAGCCGTGTTGCTCTGGCGAAGCTTACGTTGCAAGGTTCAAATCTACTCGTGCTGGATGAGCCAACCAACCATCTCGATCTACAATCGCGTCAGTTCCTGGAAGAGGTTTTGAGCGAATTTGAGGGTACCTTGCTCTTTGTCTCGCATGACCGTTACTTTATTGATAGTCTGGCTACCAAGGTCTGGGCTGTCGATGCCGGTGAGCTTTTGCCTTACCAGGGGAACTATACCGACTATCGTACGCGCAGGCAGCAAATTGTGCTCAATGCCCCTGCGAGCAAGGCCACGAAGCCTGCTCCTGAGGCCAGGACTGCATCTCCATCAACTGCGGCAAAGTCCAACGGGAAAAAGGCCAGCAAAGTAAAGGCTCGCACATTGGAGGATGTTGAGCGCGATGTCGAGAAAGCAGAGGCGCACATCAAGTCTCTTGAAGAAGAACTGGCGCAGGCCGCGCTCAAAGCAGATGCAGAGCAGCTCACCCAATTATCCGCCGCCTATGAGCAGGCGAAAGCGCAGGTCGATGAACTGCTCGCCGAGTGGGAGCGTCTGGCGGATGTAGCCAGCTAATGTTTGCTTGACATCACGCCATCGATTTGCTGCGGCGGCGTGTACGTGCGCGTGCTATCAGGCCACTGATCAACCCACCAATCGCCGGCAGCATGGGTACGGTTGCCGCGACTGCCAACCATACGACAATCAGCATGATTGGTACCAGGAGTCCTGCATTGTTCTTGTTTTGCAGGGCTGCCAGCAATCTTGTATAGCCCAGTTTGTACGCTGCGCCAAGTATACCGCCCGCGATCAAACATACTACCAGCGTGACGAATACTCGACTTATGCCATGGCGAAACGCGCCTCGTGCTGCATTCACACACAAAAGCGCCAGCCCGATGCTGACCAACACCAGTCCGGTCCATGAGGGGAGCGTCTGGAACCAGGTGAGAACTGCGCCTGCGGTCCCTATAAACAGACCGGCGATTTGTAGTCCAATCCCAATCAGGAAGGAAACGGGGCCGCCCCGTTTTGCTTCTTTTGTCGTATTCAGCAACGGATTTGGCGTCTGTATCCCGGCTTGCTGTTGTGCGGCGGCCATATTCGCCATGATCGTATTTTTGATCGTATGGTTCTCTGGATTCTGTGCATCAAGCTCCAACGCGTGCTCGATAGCACTGAGTGCCGGCTCATATTGTCCCAGATTGCCGAGGGCGACTGCCCGCATACTCCAGGCCAGCGCATTGTTTGGATTCAACTGGGACAGTTGATCAACCACTGTCAGCGCCTCCTGAAAGCGTCCGGCTGCTCCGAGCAATTGTGCTTTCAGCGTCAGGGCGGCTGACTCATTGGGGACTACTTGTAGTATTTGCTCTACGAGATTGAACGCTTCCGCGTAGTTTTGGGCCTGGAGGAGTTGTTGTGCCTGTGCGAGCGTTTCTTGCAAGCGTTGTTGGCGTTGCTGATCAAGTGCTGAAGACAGCATATAGCCAGAAGTAGATGGTTCTTGTGATGGTAGAGGCGTCTGTGTGGCTACTGTTGCGTATGGTGTATCCTGTATTTTTGCTCGACCGTTTATCAGTGGTTCTGTGGCTCTGGGTACGCCTGGCTGAGCGAACATGGTTTTATTGTTCGTTGGGGCCTGCACCTGCTCAACAGCCGGAGCAGTGGTGCCCACGAGGATCATGGGAGACTGTTGTTGCCCAAAAATCTGTGGCTGCTGTTGCACGCCCAGATTCTGCGCGAGGTAGGCAGAGAGTCTGGGGAGGGTAATGGTATCCGTACTGCTATCGCCTGCCGGCCCACACAGACCTACGATCATACGATGCATAAAGAGTCCCAGTCCGCGTTCCCCTGCCTCGGGCGCGCCTTCGTTGCCCCGGCAGGAGCATAAAAATTGCCGGTTTGGCATGTGTGGCAGCGCATTCAGCACCGCAGGTCCAAGCAACGGCGCCATGTCATACGCATTGCTGCGTTGCCTGCTCCACGCACTTCCAGTTTGAAAGCAATCAAGTATACAGACCATTTGTCGGGCGGGAGTGCGTGCCAGCACCTGTTGTGTGAAGGTGGTGAGAGCTAATGCGGTCGTTGGATCTTGATAGCGTGTGTTTGCCAACGCGAGATAGCCTGCGCCGCTTTTCTCGTCCACAAAGGCTTGACCGGCAAAATAGAGGCAGATGATATCGTCTGCTTCCGCCTTATTGATACATATTTGCGTCATCACCGCTTCAACCAGTTCACGCGTTGCGTGCTGACCCTGGACAAGTTGTACATCCGGTGGTGACCACTTACCGCCCTTTGTATTCACAAACCATTGGGCCAGTGCCCGAGCATCATTTTCCGCGTAGTGGAGTGATTGAAATGCGCTATCTTGATACTGGCTCACTCCTATAATTAGGCCGAGTTTTCTTGGTAACTTTCCCGAATACATCTTGCTCTTTCCAATTCCGATAGTATTGTCGCCTGAAATCTCCCATGTCCAATAAATAGCATCGTGTCCCTTCTATCCATCTGCCACCTTCTTTCAATCATCATGGAAAGTATACACCATCCTGGAAGCAGAGCGGAAAATGAGGACCTTTTTCCTCTCTGCATATGATAGAATTGCCATAGATTGCTTGCTGCTCTTTATAATACTTGTGCGAAAGGCTGTGAGAGAAACGATGCCGCGTATTATTGGACTTACCGGCAACATTGCCAGCGGGAAAACTTCCGTTGGACATATGTTGCTTGAACTGGGAGCTGAACGCTATATTGATGCCGATGCGCTTGTCCATCGACTCTATGCCAGCGGCCAGTCCATTGCCCTAAAAGTTGGAGCAACCTTTGGTCCAAGTGTCCTCGCAGCCGACGGCAGTGTTGACCGTCAGGCTCTGGGAGCCATTGTGTTCCAGAATCCGGCTGAACTGCGGCGTCTGGAGCTGATCGTTCATCCTGCCGTTGCCGTGGCTTTGGGCGCTGAACTCGTCGCTGTCAGCGCGTCTGGTATTGCCATCATTGACGCCGTAAAGTTGCTGGAGGGTGGATCGGCAGCGTTTTGTCACAGTAAATGGCTGGTTGTATGTCCTGAGGAGCAAGAGCTGACCCGTTTAATCGCGCGCAACCATCTATCGCTTGACGAAGCCAGGGCGCGCCTGCGCGCGCAACCAGATACCGCCAGCAGAATACCCCTTGTGGACGAAGTTATTGATAATGCTGGCTCGCTATCAGATACGCGACGTCAAGTCGCAGCCGCCTATGGGCGTTTTGTCCACGCTTTCCCCGCGTAGACGACGGCTGAAGTGCATCCGCGATCATCTTCTTGCTCAGAACATGTTGCAGTAACGCTAATTGTCCCTAAATTCCTCTTTGGTGTATCTCCATTATTGTGTATGATAGATTGGCGTCACTCATATGAGCAAGTGTTGTAAGGTTTTTCACCAGCGAGTGAAGAAAAATGTGTCAGTTTGTTGCATTTTTTCGCGAGTGCGCATCTAAAGTGAAAAATGGCTGATCCGCTAAGCATCGTTTCAAGAGGAGCAATACTCTTGATGGGTCCTTTGCTGATATATTTGTGCACTGGTAATTGTTGTTTGAATGATATAAATTTTGCTCATTATGAAATGATCACTTCTGCAAAGTAAAGGAAAAGTGTCCCTAAGTACAGACGTTATGCAACACTTTCTCTGTGTTGAAAGTATTGACTATATCCATACGAGTATGTATAATCCTTGCATTCGTCAGCTGCGCTACGTGGCCGGTCCCTGTAATCTTACTGGCTACGTTGTCTGGTCTGGTGATGGGAGGGTGGAGAAGTAACGTTCTTCGACGTAGACGGACAGAATCAGTGTTGAATAGATATCTGTGAGATTGAAGCCATTCCCAACGTACTAATTATCATGAAAGGGAGCACCGTGTTCTCTTTCATCTGTGACCCTCTTCCGATTTTTGTACTCACGTTAATCTGGTCTTTTTTAAGGAGGCTAACTTACATTATGCAGAAACGTTGGTCCCAACTTTTTGCGCTTTTTATGAGCGTTCCGCTCCTGATGATGCTACTTGCCGCTTGTGGCGCTGGTACCGGTACCGGCACATCGACGACCACTGGCACGACGACCATTGAGGTTGCTACCACTCTCCCAGTTTCGGGTGGCGACGCAACCGATGGTCTCCCAACGCAAGATGGTGCTCAACTGGCCGTCAACGAAGCCAGTATCCCTGGCTATAAGCTGGTATTTGTTCCGAAAGATTATGAAGGTACCAATGGCACATACGATCCGGCTGTCGGTGTACAGAATGTGCGCGAGTTAATCGGTGATGCCGAGGTTGCTGGTGTCGTTGGTCCATTCAATAGTAGCGTGGCGAAAGCTGATATGCCGATTGCCAACCAGGCTCCTATTGTGATGATCAGCCCATCCACCACCAATCAGTGCCTGACACAGGTCGGCGCTGCGGTTGGCTGCTCCGGCGCCAATGATCTCGTGCCAACCCTGCGCCCAACTGGCAAAGTGACCTATTTCCGTACTGCAACCACTGATGACCATCAGGGGGGTGCTAACGCTGACTACCTGTACCAGACACAGGGCTACAAAAACGTCTACGTGCTCGATGATACGACGGTCTATGGCGTCGGTATTGCCAATACCTTTAGCGCAGAGTGGAAGAAACTGGGTGGCACGGTACTTGGACGTACCAGCGAACCGATTACAACGACATCATTTATCTCCTTGCTCACCCAGATCGCTGCTGATAAGCCCGATGTGATTTATTATGGTGGCACTACTGCTGATGGTCTACTCAAGTTTCGTCAGCAGATGGAGCAAGTGCCAGGTTTGAAAAATACGGCCATGGGTGGTGGTGATGGTATTGTTGATACTTCGTTTGCATCAACCATTGGCACAACTGGCGGCCCTGTCTATGCCACGGTTGCTACTTCTAATGTCACAAATACTACCTTCATCAACAACTACAAGTCGACTTTTAAACAAGCTCCAGGTGCCTATAGCGCGGCAGCTTATGATTGCATGAACATCTTGATCAATGCCATCAAAAAGGCTATCGCGGGTGGGGCAAAACCCCCGACCAGCAGTAGTGATAGCGCGGCAGCTACCACGTTCCGCCAGGCCGTTATTGATCAGGTGCAGAAGACCGACTATACTGGTCTGACCGGTCATATCACCTTTGATGCCAATGGTGATACTACGAACAAGGTCATCACTATACAAAAACTGGAGAGCGTTGCTAATACACCGACCTGGGTCATTGTGAAGACGTTGACTTTGTCGTAGAGTTTTGTCCACTGGCGTGCACTCTTCTGTGAGTGCGTGCCAGTCCAGGGATAATGCAGGGAGTAGCCTACAGTATTATGGCTGTATGGCTGCGTCCTGCTTACCTATTTGATGTCCAGTCTTCTTCTTTTGACGGTATTAGTCGTAGGGAGGCGCTACGTTCGGCCCTCTGCGCGCGTGCAAACGACCTGAATAGTTGCCATTTCTTATCTCTATGTGAAAATTATGCTATGCTTTGCATGTTGTACATGTCTGGCAGGAAGGTAGATTTGTAAGCTTATGACGCTACTTATCCAGGAACTGGTTGTTGGCCTCGCCACAGGCGCAATTTACGCTCTTATTTCGCTTGGTTATACTATGGTCTATGGTATTATCGAGTTAATCAATTTCGCGCACGGCGATATATTTATGATTGGCACGTTTGTCTCTATTGCCATCTTTAGCTTGTTTGGTATTACGACTAATTCGCAACCAACGGGTATTGCTTTGGTTGTCATCCTGATTGTGAGCTGCCTTGGCTCGATGCTGTTCTGTGCCGTGCTCGGCGTTATCATTGAACGCGTTGCTTATCGTCCTCTGCGCAATGCTCCGCGCCTTGCTCCGCTTATTTCCGCTATTGGTGTCTCGCTTATTCTTGAAGATGTTGGAAAACTGTGGGCTGGCGTCTCTAGCGTGTCTTTTCCCCAAATTTTCCCGCAACACTTCTATTATATCGGTAGTATTTCTATCGACAGTGTCGATATCCTGGTGGTATCTGTTGCTATTGTGCTGATGGTTGTGCTGCAGTGGTTTGTGCGCTCGACTAGTATTGGACGTGCCATGCGTGCAGTCGCGCAAGATCGTGAAGCGGCGGCTTTAATGGGCGTCAATGTGGATCGTATTATTTCGGTGACTTTCTTCATCGGTGCGGCACTGGCGGGAGCGGCTGGCTTCATTTACGGGTTAAAATATGGCAGCACGATTTTCTCGGTTGGCTATCAACTCGGCCTGGTCGCGTTTACTGCTGCGGTGCTTGGTGGTATCGGCAATATCGCCGGGGCCATGCTGGGAGGCGTATTGATCGGCGTAATTGAAGCGTTGGCGACCTTTATTCCATCATCCGTTTTGCCTGGTGGTGGTTCTGCGTGGTCGCGGGCTATTATCTTTGGCATTCTGATCCTGATCCTGGTATTTCGGCCTTCTGGTCTGCTCGGTCAACAGGTCCCCGAAAAGGTCTGACAGGTGCAGCAGGCGCTACTCGCTAGCTTTTACTAGCGGAAGTGAGGTAATGTAATTTGTCTACAGTGGTGAGAAATCGAACTCTCCTTCCCTCTCCCGACTCGCGTATGCTGCTGATCAAATGGATCGTGGCTTTGCTGGTACCTCTGGCTCTATTTACCTTTGTCTGGAGTGGTGAGGGTATTGTCAATAACGTACTACTTGGCCTGGTTTTTGGTCAACAAGTCCCCTATGCCTCCTCGACCTTTATTCCTGCTGCGCTCTTTATCATCATTTTTTACGCAACGCTCCTTGCTCTGGTCGGTTATCTGGTTGCGGCTGATAGTGGTCGTCGCAGTATGTATGCTCTCTGGCTTGATATGCTCGTATTCGCGGTGATACCGCTCTTGCTTATCTCCAACAATACTATTGGTCTCATCCTGGGATTGGCGATTTCGGCAGTCATCTGGGCATTGTTTATCACTATTCGTAATCGCATACGCAAAGCGCGCAACTACGTGCCTCCTGTGTCGCTCGCCAGTCTGGATATTCCCAGTCCCGAGCAGAAAGCGCTGTTAGTGAGCCGCGCGACTGTGGCGAGCTTCTGGTTTGCCACGCTCTTTGCGCTCATCTGGCTTATCGTCGACATCATCTTCTATGTGATGGGTTCTCTGCCATCTGTGCTCTTGATCTGGGTGCTTATTCGTACGCTCGTGTTGCCTGTGGCGGGCTATTTCCTGGGACAGCTGGGTGGACGTTTTGCACTGCGCTATGTGCTCTCGCCAAAGAAGAATGGCAATGGGAGTAATGGCAGTAATGGCAACTCAACGTCTAATGGAGCGAAGAAGACGCGGCTCGCCATGCTTTCGACTGCTCGTGTGCGTGAGGAGGCCAAAGATTTCGTGCCCAATGACGCGCCTCTACTCAGTACAGGTGCCCAGCGCTTTTATATTGTGTTGCTCGCTGCTTTCCTGCTGCTCTATCCTTTTATTGATAACTACCTGTTTGGCCCGGGCACAGATGGTCGCGTATCCGGTTATGCTGATGCGGGTTATTATGTCATTCTCGCGCTTGGTCTGAACATCGTGGTTGGTTTTGCTGGCCTGCTGGATCTCGGCTATGTAGCTTTCTTCGCCATCGGCGCGTATACCTGGGGCATCGTTGGTTCGAGTCAGTTCACGGTATTGACTGGCATACAGCTCAGCCCGCAACTGACATCTGCGCTTTTCTGGCTGGTGCTCATCCTTGGTGCGCTGCTCACGGCTGGTTTTGGTGTCTTGCTGGGTGCTCCGACGTTGCGCTTGCGTGGTGATTATCTGGCCATCGTCACCCTTGGTTTTGGTGAGATCGTGCCGATATTTTTCTTGCAACTCACGAGTTTTACCGGTGGTACGAACGGTCTGATTGGCGTGCAGTCTCCAGCTTTCCCTGGTGTGAACTGGACCCTCTTTACCTCCAATCCCTACTATTACTTAATTTTAGCCATGATCACCGTGGTGATTTTTGCCAATATTCGTTTACGTGATTCGCGGTTAGGTCGTGCCTGGGTGGCGTTGCGTGAGGATGAGATTGCGGCTGCGTCTTCCGGCATCAACCTGGTCAATACAAAGCTGTTTGCCTTTGCCGCTGGAGCGTTTTTCTCGGGCCTGGCCGGTATGTATCACGCGGCAAAACTGGGTGGCGTCTCGCCCGATAACTTTAACTTTAGTGACTCTGTGATCTACCTGGCGATGGTCGTGATTGGTGGTCTTGGCAGTATACCGGGAGTGATTGTTGGCGCGCTTGTCGTCTATACGCTCAATGAGTTTGTGCTTGGTCAGCTGGATACACTGGCGGCCAATCCAGCCAGCTTTATGCATCCGATTTACGCAGCTATTATCCAGGTTGTACCTGGTTTTACCTTTAGCAACATTCGTAACTTGATCTTTGGCACCATCCTGGTCCTGGTGATGATTTTCCGTCCAGAGGGCCTTATTCCCAGCGCGCGGCGCAAACGCGAACTGCACCATGTTGAGAATGAGTCTGAGGATGAGTCGCTTGGACTTGGTGCGCTGGATGAGCCGCCGGGTGCTCCTGGCTTTGAAGCGGACGTCCGTGTTGAGTAGCCGTCCTGGGAGGGAAAGAGTAAAACTATGAGTATAAACCATGCATCGGAGGCTGCTGCTGAGTCTACCGCTGTTCCGCTGCTCGAATTGAGTGCTCTCACCAAGCGTTTTGGTGGGCTGACCGCCGTGGAGAACATCGATTTGCAGGTGTGGCCGCGCGAGATCGTGAGCATCATTGGTCCTAACGGAGCTGGCAAGACGACTGCTTTTAATCTGATTACCGGCATCTATCGACCGACCTCAGGGGATATTCGTCTCGTGGGGAAATCGGCTGTGGGCCTGCATCCTGACCAGATTGTCAAGCAAGGCATTACGCGCACCTTTCAAAACATCCGTTTGTTTAATAACATGACGGTACTCGAAAACGTACTGGTTGGTCAGCACACGCAGCTCAAAGGCGGCGTCATCGGTTCGCTGTTGCACACTCCTGCTGTGGTGCATGAGGAGGCCGAGGCGCGCAAGCGTTCGCTTGAGCTGTTAGGTTTCTTTGGGGCCGTGCTGGTCGCGCGCCAGGACGAATATGTTATTAACCTCTCTTATGCCGAGCGTCGGCGTGTTGAAATCGCGCGTGCTCTGGCGGCGAAGCCAAAACTATTGTTGTTGGACGAGCCGACGGCAGGCATGAACGAAGCTGAAACGCTGGAGGCCGTCAAATACATCCGGCGTTTGCGCGATGAATTGGGGTTGACCATCCTCTTGATCGAGCACAAGCTAGCGGTCACTATGGGCTTATCAGATCGTATTGCTGTGCTGGACTATGGTCGGAAAATCGCAGAAGGACTGCCTGATGCGATACGGCAGGATGAAAGAGTCATTGCGGCTTATCTGGGCAAACCCACTTCAACCAGTCAGGAAGTGTCTGAATGAAAACTGCTGTATACTATTTTGCGGGCGCGTAATGAGGTCAAATCAAAATGTCTACGATATTACAGCTTACGGATATAAACACCTACTATGGTCCGAGCCATGTGTTACAAGATGTTTCGCTTGAAGTGCACAGGGGCGAAATTGTCTGCCTGTTAGGAGCTAACGCGGCTGGCAAGACGACTACGATGAAGACGATCTTTGGCCTGGTGCGCCCGAAAAATGGTTCAGTTTACTTTGATGGCAAGCCTATCGAGCACAAACTGACCGGCGAAATTGTCAAGTCCGGGTTGGCGCTTGTGCCGGAGGCGCGGCGTATTTTTCCGCGCATGACGGTGCTGGAGAACCTGGAGATTGGCGCTTACACGCGCTCAAATAGGGCGGAGATCAAGGCAGATCTGGAGCGTGTTTGTCAGATCTTCCCCCGTGTGGGTGAGCGCTTGAAGCAGATTTCTGGTACCATGTCTGGTGGTGAGCAGCAGATGCTGGCCATGGCGCGCGCCCTGATGTCTCGTCCGCGCATGCTGTGTATGGACGAGCCATCGATGGGACTTTCGCCCATCCTCGTCGAGACTGTCTTTAACACCATCACGCGCATTCGTGATGACGGTGTCACTATCTTTCTCGTTGAGCAAAACGCATCCATGGCTCTCAGTCTGGCTGACCGTGGTTATGTCTTGCAGACGGGTAAAATCGTCTTAAGCGACACCGCGCGTAACCTTTTAACCAACGATCTCGTGCGCCAGGCATATCTTGGCGGCTAAAAGCAGTTACTGCACTAGTATGCACGTCGAACGCGGTTTGCGCGTGGGTAGGGGCGTTATCCATTCGCGCAAACGTAAGAACTGCTGAGGTGCGTCGACGAACGGGTAGGGGCGTCACCTTGCGTCACCTACTCCAACTAAATGACCCCAGGCTCCTGTTTGGCCTTTTTAGACGTACGAGAACGGGTCTCATTGGTTTTATGGGCATACCGAGGTTCTCGTATCCAGACCAGATCGACGGGAAGAGGAGTCATCTCTTGCCAGTCAATGTCGGGAACCTCTCGCCGGATGCGCGTACTAGGTCGGATCAGCTTGAGAGCGACTCCGACCTGCTTGATGACTTCAAGCAAGGGGGTGGCTTGCTTGGCCGAAAGTTGGGACAATGCGGGCAGATAGCGCCAGAGCAACTCCACTGAGACATCAAAGGTCTCCACCCCAGACTCGACGGCCACCTGGACCTGCAAGGCATGCAAGAGCTGAGCCAGGATCACGGTGGCCCAGAGTTGGGCTCCAATGACCTGCATCTTCGCACTCCAGAGCAAGTTGAGTCCCAAGTGATCTTTCAAGAGGCGGAAGCCGAGCTCAATATCCCAGCGGCGTGCATACAACGCCACGATCTGCGCCCCACTCAATTGGCACGGATCGGTGACGTTGCTGATGTAGCTGTACCATTGTCCCCGATAGCGCACGCGCACCAGTCGCATCAGATAGGCCGTCCGATCCGCACGGTACGCTCCCAGAAAAATCAGAGCCTCAAAGTAGCCATCACGCTGCACCAGGCAATGCTCGATGACGTAGGACCCATTGCTTCTCAGACGTGCTACCCACCAGATCCCTCGTTGCGTCAAGCTATCAAACCACTCAAAATTGTAATACCCCAAGTCAAAGAGCAACAGGGCTCCCGCTTCCACCGTGCTCAGCATGTCTTGGGCGTGCGCCTGACAATTGGCAATCGCATCGGGAAGCCAGTCGATGCGCACCCACTGTTGCCGACGAAGGTCAAAGAGCCCAACCAGCCGTCCTGCCAATAAGGCGAGATCTCCTAGAGGGACATCACGCAGTTCCTCAAGCCAGCGTTTGACGGCTCGCATGGTACTTTCATCGAGCGCATAAATCCGTGTGGCAAAAGGAGCCAACTGACGCTCTTCATAAGGAGCCATCCACTGCCACAACCATCGACTGATCTGAGCACAGAGCCGCTGCATCACCTCCGTTCCCTGCTTGCCCAGTCGGTTGTAAATCGCCTGATCACACACCGGAACCGGAGTCAGGTTGCCCACCCCAAAGACGCTGATCCGTCGCCACAAGTCCCATTGGGAGACCCATCCATGCAGCAAACACCACAGGATGCCTGCTGCCAAGAGATGATTGCTCATCCGTGCTGGCCGTCCTGGCTTTTTGAGCACGGCTCTTTCCTGCGGCTGCTCAATAGCTTGCATCATCATCGTTTCCATCAACTCTATCGGCTTCTCTATTAATGGCAATTCTCGCTGTCCTGGGGTATCATACGGCATAGAGAGGTCTCCTTTTTCTCTTTCAAACTATTCTTTTTGAAAAAGATTGTCCTCTCTTTTTTTCGTTTTTGCAACCCCTTTCTTGAATTAGTTGGAGTAGGTGCACCTTGCGTGCGCCCCAAGCCTTACGAGAACCATCCTCTGAATACCCTCCGGTGCGGTCGTCGGGACACGCCCCTACCCGTTTGAATCTCTGGATTCGTTGAAATTGGTGGGTTCACCTCGCCCGTTGAATACCCTGATGCATCTCGATCCGCAGAGATAGGTGCATTATTTGGCGACAACTATTATTTGTTATCTAATTGCCGATGAAGCTCCTCAATGCGCCGGGTCACTTCTGCCAGTGACGTAACACCGAGATCTTCCATATCTTCGCGCAACGTCTCCAGGCGTTCGAGCAACTCCATATCATCATACTCTTCATTATCGAGATCATCATCTTCAGATGAAGCAGAAAATTTACCCTGTGGCTTCTGGGTACTCATCTCGCTTTGCTCCTCACTTTTTCTATTTGGATATGCCACCATTGTACATCCTGCGCTCTGCTCTGTATAGGGCGTTATTCTTATAGTCAATGGCTACGCTGATAACAACTGCTAAATCGCTCTGCTATGTCAACGTTTACTCTCAGCCAGATCTGCATAGAAACGAGCAATCCAAGGCCCTGCTACTCAGGCTTGGCTTTACCTACGAGGGAAACTTGCGCCAGCGCTACCTCTTCGACAACCGTTTTGAAGACGAACACTACTTTGGCTTGCTTAGAGATGAATGGCTTTGACCATTACGGCGGCCAGACCCGGACAACCGCAAGGGATTGTCCCTACGCGATTAACCTGAAAAGTTACAAAAGAGCATGCAATCCACAGATGAGACGAAATATTAGTATAAGAAAGACGTATTGGCATCCTCATAGGTCCAGCCGGGCTGTGAATCATTGCCATTATCGATCAGCGTGAGATTACCCTGTGGCCGACCGTTATCATCAATGGCCACACTATAGAGTCCATTCCCCGTACTCAGCCGTTGTCCTTGCCACTGCAAACGATTGCGCGTCAGAAAAATCAAATGGTGGCTATCGGCTGCCCACAGACTATTCGCTACTGGCTGTAGGAGCTCATCGACCGACGAACGTGTAGTTGTTGCTTCCGCTGTCTGACCTGCCTGTCCATCGCTCAGCAACGTTTCCTGCTGCTGCGTTGTGACGTTGATCAGTGTCAATGTATGTGTGCCATCCATTAATAAGAAGCGACCGTCGGGGGACCAGTACGGAACGCTACCCTGCTCTCCTGTTATACTGAATGCAGAGGAATTTTGGACATTCAAGATAGTATAGCTTGAGCCTGTTGTATACAGTATATGGTTGCCATCGGGCGACCAGGCGAACTGTGTGCAGGTACACGTTGCCAGCGTAGTCACCTGTCCATTGAGTGTACTCAATAAGAGGCGTACACTGCTGATGCCGCTAGTTACACCGGGGAATGTGGCAATCGCATATAAAAAGCTTTGATTCTGGTGGTTGGGTCGCCAGAGCACGCGTTCCAGCGTTGCTGGCAGAGGATGACCGGCGAGTGCATTCCCATCACTCTGGGAGCGCTCATGGGTTCCGGCCAGCGTTGTCGTAAACACGCCACGGGCAGCGTTGCCTACCACCATATAGTCTTGCGCGTTGTATGATACAGACGGAATTGAGTAGGAGTCGGGCAGGGTTTTGATGGCGATACCGCCTGGCTGATCATTTTGCGAGACCCACCAGACTGCTGTACCAGGACTCACAGTGGGTACATTGGCGGTTTGCCGGAAGAGCAAGCGTGTGCCATTGGTATTCCATATGGCGTTATTATAGCGTACGGCGGGGTTGGAGAAGGCAATGGGAATTGGTGTGCCGCCATCGACACCGATAGTATTCTCTGTTGTTGGTACATCGCCGATTAAGCCGCTAATGGCCGCGCCAGGAAGCTGTTTGGCGGCGGCTGTCTTAGCGAAATCGCTATCCAGCGTGCGAAACGCAAGAAACTCGTGTGTTGGAGCCCAGCTATAGCCTACGACGGGCGTGCTCTGGTGGACGATAGCAAATGCATTTGCTCCGTTTGGATCAATGGTCCACAACTGCCCATTGCGTATAAATGTAACGATAGTGCTCCCAAGGTTCCCAGGGGTACATGCTGCCAGACCACTGAGCAAGAGAAGCAGTAGAAATAAGCTGCGTTGTACTTTCATGGTCTGAGTATAGCGCTCCGTTTATAGCGGGTCAAGGGCCGTGACTGGAGAGTTTAAGCGCAGCTTTTACATCCTCTTTGCTGTGTGATATGCTTTTTTCATTCAAGGGTACTGCGAACGACGCAGCGAGAAATGGGGGCGTATGGACAAAGGGCTCACCAATACAATTGAACATATGCTGTTTGTGGGTATGATACAGGGACAGAGGCGTAAACGTTACTATCTTGATGCCTTGCTAGCTATTATTGCTGCTCTGCTCGTGACTGCTTTTATTTATGGCTTAAAACTGTATCCCATTATTCCGAATATCTCTGTGCTTTATTTGCTTGTCGTGCTCGGCCTTGCCAGTACGCGTGGACTCTATTCAGCCATTATTACATCAATTGTGGCTTTTTTTTCTTTCGATTACTTTCTGGTCTCGCCACTTTTTACGTTCACTATCAACAATCTTGCCGAGTGGCTCGCTTTATTTATCTTTCTGGTGACTGCTATTATCACCGGACGTCTGGCATCTGCCTTGCGGCTGCGTGCTGAGCAGGCCACGCAACGGGCCAATGAGACCTATGCGCTCTATGAACTGGTGAATGCTACGACCAAGGAAGAGACGCTAGAACGCCAGCTCACCATTGTTGCTCGTGCCATCGTCGCGAACTTTTCCTCTGCGGGCATTCGCGATTGTGCTATTCTCCTGCCAGACGTGCGGGGAAAATTGACGTTACAGGCCGACGCATGTCAACCCGTAGAAGCGTTAAAGCTCTCCGACGACGAGGTGAAAACGGCTGTTTCGGCTGTGTCGCAGGGCAAAATCATCGATGTCTACGTCGATACGGAGACCTCATCTGCTAATCAATCTCTCCCCTACCGTTACCGTCGGGTCCTCACCGGGGAATTGGGGAGCAAACGTTTTGTGCGTATCATCCCACTGCAACTGGGGAAAAATGTCGTTGGTGTTGTGCGCTTGCTCATCGCGGATGGGTCACAAAGTTTTACCATTGCCAGAAACCCGGATATTGAGCAGGCACGTTTAAATCCGCAAACCACGTTTTTCTGGACGTTTCTGGACCAGGCAACCTCCATGATTGAGCGGGCGCGCCTGCACCGCGAGACGCTCGAAAATTGAGTTGTTGCGTCGTACAGATGCCTTGCGTTCAGCGCTACTCTCTTCGGTTTCTCATGATCTGCGTACTCCGCTGGCCTCGATCAAAGCAGCTGCCAGCAGTTTACTGCAGGAAGATGTACAATGGGATGACGATGCGCGTCGTAGTTTTGCATCCGCTATCGAGCGGGAGGCTGATCGTCTCAATCGCCTGGTGGGCAATTTGCTGGACATGTCGCGTATCGAAGGTGGAGCGCTCAAGCCTGAGAAAGAGTGGTATCCTGTGGATGAACTGATCCACGACGTGTTAGGCCATATGCAAACGCTTTTGCAGGGACGCCAGGTGCGTACGTCTATCCCTGACGATCTGCCGCCGGTCGCACTGGATTATTTGCAGATGGACCAGGTATTGACGAATTTGATTGAAAATGCCGTGCGCTACACGTCTGCCGCCTCGCCTATTGAGATCTCGGTGCAGGTCGTTGAGCAGCAGATCATGATCAGTATCGCTGATCGTGGTCCGGGTATTCCCCCTTACGACCTGGAGCGTATTTTTGACAAATTCTATCGCGTCTCGGGAACCACGCGCCGCGCGACCAGTGTGATGGGCACTGGCCTGGGCCTTGCCGTATGCCGTGGCCTGGTCGAGGCGCACGGGGGACATATCTGGGCTGAGAATAGGCCCGACGGCGGGGCTGTTTTTCGCTTTACATTACCTTTACACACAGAAGGGCAGGGTTTATGAGTAAGAGCGGTGCGCGTATTCTTATTGTTGATGACGAGATTGAAATTCTGCGTGCATTGCAACGGAGCTTGACTGCGCATGATTACGAGGTCTTTACGGCTTCCAGTGGAGAGGAGGCGCTTGATGAAGTGGCTCAGCACCGTCCCGATCTCATGCTACTTGATCTTGGTCTGCCGGCTATGAGCGGCCTGGAAGTTTGTAAACGTGTGCGTCAGCAATCGAGTCTACCAATTATCGTGTTGTCGGTAAAGGATGCGGAGCATGATAAGGTGCTGGCCCTGGATCTGGGAGCCGACGATTATGTCTCGAAGCCTTTTAGCATCAACGAGGTGCTCGCGCGAGTGCGTGTGGCCTTGCGTCATACGGCCCAGGTGCAATCCGGTACTGAACCTATCTTTATGGCAGGTCCTTTACGCGTCGATTTCGCGCAACGTCTTGTCACCGTCAATGGGCAGGAGGTCAAGCTCACGCCCACCGAGTATGATTTGCTCAAAGCGCTCATTAAGAATAATGGCAAGATCATGACGCGTCAGATGTTGCTCTCGCAGGTGTGGGGCACGGGTTATGGCGCAGAGGCTCATTACTTACACGTCTATATCGGCCAGTTACGTCGTAAGATCGAGCCAGACCCGGCTCACCCCCGTTTTATCCTCACGGTATCGGGGGTAGGCTATCGTTTTAGCAGTGATGATTAACGCGATGATCAGAGGCTGCTACCAGCGTTTGAGCAGATGTGCAACTTTCCCCTCTGGTGTTAGCTCATAACGAATGCGGTCGGGATTGACATCTTTGAGTTGATCGTTATCACCTGCCGCGACGATTGTGTCGTGGGGGTGAACAAATTGCCAGACCTGTCCCAGCGTATCGGGTTGTTGTTGTAAGTAGACATAGGTGCGTGTGGGAATTTGCGCCTTCAGTGCAAGGCTTTCTGCTTTCCCGAAGCTCGCTTTGGCCTTGGCATCGTCCAGGTAAGGGTCGATAATTTCCATCATGTGTGGCACGGTTGTTGGCTGCTGCTGTGTGCTTAAGTAAAGGAACGTGATCGGCTTGCCGCTGGCATTGTTGATGGCGGCATGCATGACTGCATCATTCCGCGGTATATTTGGCGTCATCACTGCCAGTACCGAGCCATAAGCCCGCTCGTCGAGGTGTCTGACGACGACCGGTACCGGCACTTGCCCTTGTTTCTGATGCCTGGCGTAGTTCATGTATGCTACTGCCATGCCTAGCAGTGCGACGCTGCCACCGAATGCGGTCGCTAAGGGTTTGGCGACCAGGTTCGTTGACCAGGCGATGACAACCAGCAGTGTCGTGAGCACGCCTAAAAAGAAGTTGATCTTGAACCAGAGTCCCGTACCCTCTGCCTGATGCTGGACATGTGTGACGACTGTATTGTTGGCTGGCAACGCTTCTCCAGCTAGTTGTACGTGTGACTTGCGGGAGGCACGGACATCTATGGCACCGTTGCGCCGTTGTGTTAACGTCTTATTGGCGGCTCGTGCTCTACGCCATTCGCGATAGCGGACAATATCCAGTCCCAGGCAAGTCAGCGAGAAAGCTCCCAGTAAGCCAAAGGCGTACATGTCGCCGAGCAGGTTGATGTCGCCCAGTACCGCGAGCAGGATGGCGATGGGTATGCCTACGGCCAGTATAATCGAATAATGCGGTGTGCCGCGCAATTTGTTGCGTTGCAGGATGAACGATGGCAGGAAGTCCATGCGTGAGAGTGCCATGAAGACGTGGTATGCGCCAATAATGGCCGTATTACTGGCGAAGACCAGCAGTGCGCTGGCGCTAATGGCTACTTCAATGCCCAGGATCGGTCCACCGTAACGTCCGGCCAATAGCGAGATCAACTGTGATGATTCCACACTGTTGCCGGCGGCGGCTGGCTGAAGGATGGTTGAAAACATCGTGAGCAGTGGACTGGTCAGCCCGACTGTCAGCACCACCAGCAACATAGCTATGCCGGCCACTTTCTTATGTGGCTGCTTCATGACCGGGGATAACTGTGAGATGCTCTCTAAACCTGAAAATGCCAGAAAGGAACCTGCGAAGCCTGTCAGCAGCGATACGGGCGTGAGGGCGTGATTGTCGAACATCTTTGGAAATAAAGCCAGGAAATTCGTGAATGAAATATGGGTGAATACAGTGACCAGGATTGCAACATCGCTAGCAAAGGCGATCAGGGCACCCACCAGACTCACTTTTGCGCTCTCGCTGATACCCACCCAGTTCAACAAACCCAGCAGGATCAAGACGCCAATCGTGATCCAGAGGGCGCTGGGTCCGATGGCTGGGAACACAACGCTAAAGTAGTCAATTCCTGAAAGACAACTGATCGCTGCCGTGAGGAAGTAGTCTACCAGGATAAACATGCCGCCCAGCGCCCCAAACCAGGGATTGAGGGCCTGGGCGGCTACTGTCACGACGCCCCCTCCTTGCGGGAAGCGATGGGTGACTTCTGTGTATTTGAGGGTAAGCAGGACAAAGACGGACATGGTGAGAAATACGAAGAAACCGGCCAGTGTTTGCACTGTTTGATAAAGAATGCCAGGCACGTAATAAACAGACGTACCAATATCCGCAAAGACGACTGCCCAACAAAGGAGTGGACCCAGCATACCGGCAGTAGAGGTATGCTCCATTTCTTGACCATGAGTCATGTGCGCTGTTTCTTGCGTCACAGATTCCTGTGCCATACGTGTTTTTTCGTCCTTTATCCGGGGAAAATAGACCATTTGTCGTGTGTTCCAACAATGCGTACCTTCAATACATACATACATCACGGGCGCATTGTCGAAATGAATACTGTCCCATAGTGTAGCACAGTAAGCAGACACAAGCAAAATTTTTGGCAGCATAATTTGAGCAAATCTTGATGATAGTATTATTTTCATTGAGCGGATCTTGATGATAATGGTCATCTTCTTGATATCGCCTTGATATGCTGCCAGACAGCCTGATTTTTACGAGATCTGGAAGCTCTTGCCTGCATGCAAAACGAAAGCTTTTTGAGCGATTTTTGAGAACTAAGCACATTCTTCTGATGGTACTTTGAGTCAAGTGGGGGTATATTTTTAGTAGAGAGAAGCTTTGTCGGAATTCCCCGGCTGAGCTATAGAGGTGACTTGCGTATGAGTGCTCATTCTTCAGAAAGACCCTTGCGCGATGATGGACGCCCGGACCCGGAGACGTTACTGAAGCGCTACAATTTGCGCGATAAAGATGGTCAAATGGATGCTCCTCCTCCTTCTGTGCCTGAAAGTGAGGATGAGGATGAGCGCCAGCACGATACATCGGCTGGTGGTCGTTTGCGTGTCTATCTTGGTGCGGCGGCTGGTGCAGGGAAGACCTATGCCATGCTCAATGAGGGCCATCGTCGTAAAGAGCGGGGCACAAACGTTGTGGTTGGCTATGTCGAGACGCATAAGCGTGTCCAGACAGAGGCGCAGTTGCGGGATCTGGAGGTGATTCCGCGCAAGAAGATCAACTATCGTGGCGTGACGCTCGAAGAAATGGACACCGCTGCGATTATTGCGCGTCATCCGCAGGTCGTGCTGGTTGATGAGTTGGCACACACGAATGTGGCTGGTTCAAAGCATAATAAGCGCTATCAAGATGTTCTGGATATTCTTGCCGCTGGCATTGACGTGGTTACGACGCTGAACATCCAGCATTTGGAGAGCCTGAATGACCTGGTGGAGAGTATAACTGGTGTGCGTGTGCGCGAAACGCTACCTGATCGTATTCTGGACCAGGCGGACGAGGTGGAGCTGATTGATATCGCGCCCAATGCGCTGCGTCAACGTATGCGGCATGGCAACATCTATCCGCCGGAGCGTGTCGGGCCTGCGCTCAATAACTTCTTTCGCGAGGGCAACCTGACCGCGTTGCGCGAGCTGGCCTTACGCCGCACTGCTGAAAAAGCCGAATCGCAGTTGCAAGAGTACCTGACGGATCACGAAATCACCTCACAGTGGTCCACCTCTGAACGTGTGTTAGTTGGTTTCGATGATCGCCCACAGAGCCGCTCAGTGATCCGTGATGCCTGGCGTCAGGCGCACGGCATGCATGCCGACCTGATCGCTGTGTCTGTGCAGTTACAGGGTTATCAAGCATTCCTGCATACCCTGATGGATCTCCTCACCCATGGCAGAGGTCTTCGCAAGTATCGTGAGCAGCAGCAGCGTCGTCTGGAGGAGCACGCGCTCTTCGCTGAAGATCTGGGAGCCGAAGTGCTGCGTGTCGCGAGTTTCTGATATTGCTCACGCGTTGGCCGAAACTGCCACCATGCGCCATGTGACACAGATTGTGCTGGGGCAGCCTGCGCACAACCAGTGGGAAGTGCTGTTATACGGCTCCGTTACCAATCGTGTGCTGCGTTTGAAGTCCGATATCGATATCCATCTGGTCCCCCTGCGTAGAAGCAAAAAGCATCCTGAGTGATAGCCACTCTTACACCTTGCTACGGAATCCCCTCTTGGATGGATAGTACCCACGAGATGTGCAACGAGATCTTGTAGCTGAGCAATAATAGCGGTAAGAGGCGAAGAAAAGGGGTGACTCGGGTCGGGCCTCTTCACTCAATGAGCCACATGAGATCAAAATCTCCTTATTGTTGATCTTCCTCTCAAAAATGGTCGATTTCTGTCGAAACAAATGGTACCACCATCAGCCTCTCCCCTTTCTCAGATCCAAGCGAAGATTGAGCGGAAAGACCCTTGACAATGCTCATCTTTTGCGCTATGGTTAGTTACATGAGTAACTAACCGAATAAGTAGTGAAGTGATGGAATACTTAATCGACGAGAATCGCCCGATCTTTCTGCAAATTGCCGAGCGCATCGAAGAAGATATCCTCGCTGGCCGGCTGACGGAGGAGGAGCAGGTCCCCTCGACCAATCAGTTTGCCGCCCTCTACCAGATCAACCCTGCCACCGCAGCCAAGGGGGTGAATTCTGCTGGTGGATCAAGGTATCTTGTACAAAAAGCGGGGCGTGGGCATGTTTGTCGCGACAGGCTCACGCGAACGCTTGATGGAGAAGCGCCGGGAGGTGTTCTTTGAGCAGTATGTGGTGACGATGCTGCGCGAGGCGAAACGACTGGGGATTGAAGAGGAGCAAATGATCGCGATGATTCAGAGGGGAGCGAAAGTGCCATGAGCACCATTGTCGAGGCGGAACGCCTGACCAAACGATTTAGCGATCTCATCGCTATCGATACCATCAGCTTTTCTCTCGAAGCGGGCAAGATCTACGGGCTGTTGGGGCGCAATGGTTCGGGCAAGACCACGCTCCTGCGCCTGCTGACCGCGCAGCTATACGCTTCCGGCGGGAAACTGCTCGTCTTTAGCGAGCAGCCGTACGAGAACCGGCGTGTCCTGAGCCAGATCTGCTTTATGAAGGAGAACCAGAGGTATCCCAAATGCTGGCGAGTGGGCGATGTGCTGGCGATGGCCGCGTGGTGTTTTCCGCGTTGGGACGCCGACTCTGCCAGCGCGTTGAGCAAAGATTTTCAACTGCCACTCGCGCAGAAAGTGAGAGCGTTATCCCGCGGGGCGCTCTCCGTTGTGGGGATTGTGGTTGGGCTGGCTTCACGCGCACCTTTGACGATCTTCGACGAGCCATTGGGCCTGGATGTGGTGGCCCGGAGCCTGTTCTATGAGCGCCTGCTCGCTGATTACGTCGAGCATCCACGCACCATCCTGATCTCGACCCATCAGATCGACGAGGTGAGCCGACTGCTGGAGCATGTGCTGGTGCTTGACCAGGGCCGGCTGATTCTTGATGAGGAGACCGAAGCCCTGCGCTCGCGAGCCTTGACGGTCACCGGCTCCGCGCACGAGGTCGCGACTTTTACTGCTGACAAGCAGCTTCTGAGCGGCGAGCACTTTGGCTCACTGGCCTCAGCGACGCTGCTGGGGGACGTGGACGCGGGCGAGCGCAGGCAGGCGGCAGCGCTGGGTTTAGAGTTGACGCCAGTCTCTTTGCAGCAGTTGATCATCCATCTGACGAGCACGACGTCTCACAGAAAGGTATGGGAGAGTGTATGAGTGCTGTCCGCACCGTGGTGAACATATACACCAGAGGGAAATGGACCTGGTTCTTCTTGCCCTGGGTGGTTTTGTTCGCGCAGTTTTTCGTCTCGCAGATCGTTATTCTCCTGGTCCGGCTCTTTGGAGGAGAAACGACGGTCTATCCCGGTGGATTCATCACTATCGGTGTGATCATGTTTCTGTGGGGGATGATGAGCCTGGCTGATACCTTCCCTTTTGCCCTCGGCTTTGGCGTGCGCAGAACCGATTATGTTCTGGGCACGGCGGTTATGGCGGTTGAGGTCAGCGCGGTCACGGCGGTCCTCTGGTTGCTCTTCTCGCTTCTTGAAATCGTGACGGGAGGATGGGGCCTGGAACTGTCTTATTTTCACCTGCCGTATCTCACTGACGGCTCGCTCATCGAGCAGCTCTGGATCTACTTTGTGGTCCTGGCGAACTTGTATGTTCTCGGGTTCGTCATCGGCGGCATCTCCCAGCGCTTTGGCAGAGTCGGCATTGTGCTGTTTTTGCTCGTCGTCTTGTTGCTCCTGAGCCTCTTTGCGCTGGTCTGGACGGCTTTGCGCTGGTGGGGAGCGTTGTTCCAGTGGTTCAGCCAGTTTACGGCGTTTGAACTGACCCTGGGGTTGCTTCCATTGACAATTGTCTATGCACTGATACTGTATGCACTCCTACGTCGAGCTGTGGCTTGATGGTTGTTTCGCGAAAGGATCTGTTCTTATGGGGCTCAAGGTAACAGGCGTTTCTAAATCTTTTGGAACATTTCAGGCCATCAAAGATCTCTCCATGGAGGTGAGGGAGGGCGCGCTCTTTGGCTTCCTGGGTGCCAATGGTGCGGGAAAAACGACGACGATGCGTATGATCCTCGACCTCTTCCGCCCTGATACTGGCCAGATTACCTGGAACGGCAAGGATGTGCGCGAGGTGCCGCGCAGGAACTGGGGCTACCTGCCCGAAGAACGTGGACTCTATCCAAAAATGCGCGTGGATGAGCAGTTGCTGTTCCTGGCGCGACTGAACGGTTTAGCGAAGCGGGATGCTGAGAAGGAGCTAACGGAATGGCTCGAACGGTTTCAGATCAGCGCGAATCGCACAAAGAAGATCGAAGAGCTGTCCAAGGGCAATCAGCAGAAAGTCCAGTTTCTGGCGACCATCCTGCACGATCCAACGATCCTGATCATGGATGAGCCGTTTAGCGGCCTGGACCCGGTCAACGCGAATGTCCTGAAAGAGGCGTTTGTGGAGATGCATCGGCGCGGCAAGACGATTCTCTTCTCCACACACCAGTTGGAGCAAGCGGAAGAACTCTGTCAGGAGATCGTGATTATCAATAAAGGGCAGAGCGTTGTCCAGGGCAGTGTGCGTGAGATCAAACAACAGTCAGGGCGCCATGTAGCACGCCTCAAACTTGACAACGATCCCGAGGCGCCCTGGCTGGAGCAGCTTGCGGGTGTGCAGGTCACCAAGCGCCGGGAAGATTATATCGAGATGCAGATCCAGGCTCATCTCAACCCGAATGTGATCGTGGAGGCCGCGTTGCACCACGGCGGCATCATCAGCCGTTTTGAGCTGACCGAGCCATCACTGACCGACATCTTCATCGAGAAGGTTGGCGCGATTGCCCTCCCAGATGCTCCCTCTTCCGTTCTTTCAGCCTAGAAACAGGAGGAATGACATGATGCCACAGAAAACAGTGGGAACGCTGGGACAAGAACGAAGCGCCCAGGAACAAGGGGCTGTAGCGGTGCGTTCGGGTGCTGCTGCCCAGAACAACCTGCGTAATATTGGCTTGATTATCGGGCGCGAGTACACAAATCGCGTGAAAGCGCGCAGTTTCATTATCACGACAGTGATCCTGCTGGTGATCGTCTTCCTTGCTGCTTTTATCCCAACGATTGTGCAGCTCATTACTTCGCGGACCACTTCGCAAACGAGCCTCGTGGTCGTGAACGACGCGGGGACGGTCGCAGGCATGAGTGAGACGCGTTTGCTCTCCTTCATCAACTTGCAACTGAACGGGACGAACACCGGCAGCCGTGCCCCCTATGCGATTTCCAGCCAGCCAGCCAGCAATCTGAACCGCCTGCAAAGCCAGGTCAGGAACGGCCAGCTGGATATCCTGCTGGTGCTTGATCGGACGACGAACCAGGATATACGTTTGACCTATGACACGAGCAGCAGTGCCACCAATGACAGCACTTTGCCCACAATCCAGGCTTTGGCCCAGCAGCTCACCTTTCTTGATACCGCTCATCGCCTGGGCCTCACCGAGCAGCAGACCCAGCGCCTGGTCGCTCCACCTGACCTGGCAGTCGTGCGTCCCCAGCAGAGCCAGGCGACTCGCCCGGCGAGCGAAATTGCTGCTGGCTATGCGCTCGCCTTTGCCGGCGTTATCCTGATCTTCATCTCTGTAACGACTTATGCCGGGATCGTGGCGACGGGAGTGGCGGAAGAGAAAAGTAGCCGCATGATGGAACTGCTGCTGAATGCCGCGACCCCTTTCCAACTGCTGGCCGGCAAGGTCGTGGGCATCGGGGCGGCGTGCCTGACCCAGATGGGGTGCCTGGTGGTGGTCGGCATCGCTGCTCTCCTACTGCAAACCCCTCTGCAGGCCGCGCTGTTCGGCGCTTCGGCGGGAGGCTTTACGCAGTATCTCACCGGCGTGTCCATCCCGTTCTACCTGCTGTTCCTGCTCTACTTTCTCCTGGCGTTCTTCCTGTATGCCACTCTCTATGCCGGACTGGCCGCCATGGTCAAACGGCAGGAGGAGGTGCAAAGCACGATCATGCTTCCACAACTGCTGCTGACCAGTGGATATGTGCTGTTCTTTTTCGTGATCTCTTCTCCCGATGCGACCTTGCCGAAAGTGCTGTCGTACATTCCGTTCTGGACTCCGATGTTGATGCTGATGCGTCTTGCTATGGGCACGGTGGCCTGGTGGGAGATCGTCGTGACGGTCGCGTTGATGCTGGCTACCATTCTCGCCTGCACCTGGTTTGCCGCGCGTCTGTATCGCTTCGGCGTCCTGATGTACGGGCAGCGGCCTGGCCTGGGACGTGTGATGAAGCTGGCGTTTGGGAAGTAGCGAGATCATCTCAGGAGTTGTCCCGCGTTGCCCTGCTGCTGGACTTGCGGGTGAATCCGGGCCATGCTCAGATGCTGTTGGCCATTCTCGCCAACGCATCTGGGAAGAGCTTCTTTTGCTTGAGCTTAACTTGTTGCACATCTCGTAGGTAGTAGAACCCCCAAACGTCCCCTCATAGCGAGCGAAGTTGTAACGACAGGGCCAGCGTATTCGTGGATCAATGTGGAGACATCCCCTGACGTTGTTGAGTTATCACTGCCTGGTTATAAGGAGACCCGTTCTCAAGTAACGCCAGGTGGTATGTAAAAAGGAGGAACTTCGATGTTGTGGTATTGCAAGTTCAAATGGCATGAGGACATTAGCCGCGAGCAGGTAGCCAGACGAGTCCTCAAGCAACACGATGCGGGCAAGAATCATCCAGAGCGTATCAAAGGATGGTACAACCTGGCAGGAGGTGGGGCGGGTTTCTTGATTATCGAGACAGATAATCCTCATGATCTCACTGCTTTCTTAGAACCGTATATGGATCTGGTGGACTTTGATGTCCATGCTGTCTATCCTATTCCTTATGAAGAGTACATCAAAGAACTCCAGCAGGAGCTACAACCTGTCGCGCAAGGATAGCCGCAAGTGTAAATGTTGAAATTCCGTGATTCACCCGCACCTTGCGTGAAAACTCTAGCCGCTTATAGCAGTGAGCGAACACGAATTGGCTCTCACTGTACATCTTTACTGCTGTGTCTATGCTTGAGTACCTCGCAATCGCGCAAGGCGTGGGTGAGCCTTTTATGCTCCGTGTGATTTCCGTTGCCAATAGCTACCACATACTCTCCGCTCAGCCAATCATCGGCATGTGACACTCCACTTGGTCTAAAGACCAAGTGGCTTCACGCAAAGCACCACGGAATGTACCCGTGGATGCAGGTTCGCGTAGGCTTCGTCCAAGCCCTCGGTCGAGAATATTGATCGATGCATTGTGATCTCGGTCGAGTACTACACCACAATACACGCAGGTGTGCGTACGGACACTGAGGTCTTTGTGCTCACCCTCCTGGTGGCAGGCGCTACAGATCTGGCTCGTCTTGTTGGGGTCCACTTCTAAGACCGTGACCGCACCGGCCCATGCTGCCTTGTGCTTCACCAGGTCTATGAAGGTCCCCCATCCAGCATCCACAATACTTTTGTTTAATCCGCCTTTTGCAGCGGCCCCATTGGGAAGATAGTTCCCCTTCTCATCCTGCTTCGGCTTCGGTCTCTTCACCATGTGGTGGATCGAGAGATCTTCAAAGACGATGGTTTCAAACGTGTCTACCAGGAGACGAGACTCTTTCTGCTGAAAGTCCTTGCGCTGATTCCTGATCTTCCTATGCGCAGTCGCGACTCGTTTGACGGCTTTTGCTCGTCGATTGCTGCCCTTCTTCTTTTTCGCCAGACTGCTTTGCGCCTTTTTGAGCCGACCATGGGAGGTACGAAAGAACCGTGGGTTCTCCACTGTGTCGCCCAGTGAGGTGGTCATGAAGTGCTTGAGTCCCATGTCAATACCGATAGCGATATCGGTCAATGGCTGCTTGACCCTCTTAAAACAGTCAGAAACGAGGCTGTCGCCTCTAGTGGACTGTCAAGGTTCAATAGAAGGGTAGAGATACTTGAGCTTGATGCGGGCATCAGCGGTCGTAAAGCGCCAGTCGACCTTGATCGCCTTCCGATTGCGTGTGGTTTGCCACGTCATCACTTCTCTCTCTAACTCTGCCTGAGTGCCAATACGGCCCCTCAAGGGATGTCCAGAAAGGACCGAGAGTTCGATCTCTGCCATATTTAACCAACTTCCATGCTTGGGGGTAGAATGGATCTCCAGTTTCTCACACAAGCGTTCAGCCTCCGAAGGCTCAAATGCTTCGTAAAACGACGCAAGCGTATGAGTATTTAAGTTATCCATAACCAGGACAATCTTCTCGGCAGTTGGGTAATGCCTATCGATCAATTCGCGGACAAAGTGAGCAAAGTCGACTTTGGTCCTGTGCTCAGTGACCTTGACATATCGCCTGCCAGCCAATGGCTCGCAGGCCAAGAACAGGTTACACACCCCCTGCCGCTCATATTCGTAATCATACTTTTCCACATCTCCTGGTCGTGCGGGTAAGCCTTCTCGGCTGTCTTTGAGCAGTTGTTTGCTGATCTCATCCAGACACACCTGCGGAAAACGTGGGTCATAAGCACGCATATAAACGCGAAGCACATCTTCCATATGATACACAAAGTCTGCATTTTTCTTTGCAGGAATGCACCATTGCTCCTTTAGCCATGGTTTGAGTTTGTTTTTTTTAGCACTTGGCGTACCGTTTCATGACTCACCTGCTCTACGTGACCCAATTTGACCAACCGTTCGGAGAGGAAACGCAAGCTCCACTCCCCCTCTCCCTCTGGCTTCTCTCCACAGGTCAGTGCAATGAGGTGCGCTTCCTTCTCTCCGTCGAAGATGCGCTTCTCGGGCCGTTCGGGCTGTGGACGTCGGTTGAGCGCATCGTCTAACCCATGCTCTACAAACCGTCGACGCACCCGCCAAATGGTTGCCATTCCGACCCCAAAGGCTTCATGAATCTGTTCATCGGACCAGTTGACTCCTTGCTCGCTGCTGTCGGTTTTGAGCAAGATATGTGCATGCATCACTTTGCGAGCTGGTGCAGTTCCTGCTGTTATCAGTTGTTGTAAGCTGGCACGTTGCTCTTGGCTCAACTTGATGATAATCTTTTCCATAGAGGTCTCCTTGTTCGTGTGCTTGTTTTGAAATTTCACTTTCAAGGATACCTCATCCTTTCTCCTTCCTTCAAATGAAGATTGACAGCCCACTAGTGCTTCGTCAAGCTTCATTTGAGTAGTTGCCAAATGACCTGAGGCGGCTTTTCACCTCGTTTCATGGCTATGGACTACCTGTCAAATGAAGATTGACAGACCACTAGTGCTTCGTCAAGCTTCATTTGAGTAGTTGCCAAATGACCTGAGGCGGCTTTTCACCTCGTTTCATGGCTATGGACTACCTGTCAAATGAAGATTGACAGACCACTAGCCTTCGGCTCATGTGTCAGAAAGGAGATCGCTGCGTTTTCTCTGCTCCGTCAGATGAGCGAAGCTAGCGGCGTTTCTTGATAGACTGACACAAAGGCTACTGACGTAGCTAGCCTTCGGCTCATGTGTCAGAAAGGAGATCGCTGCGTTTTCTCTGCTCCGTCAGATGAGCGAAGCTAGAAGCGACAGCTTCGTTTCTGACGGTCTAATAGGATATGCGTCTATCATACTAGAACTGTCAATAAAGTAATATTCATATTAGATATGTAGAATGAATATTATGTCATAAAACACGTATAGCTATTTATATGCCGCATGAATGACACAGAAGGGTTTTAGTCCACCAGAAGCAAGGGCTAAAGCCATGGAAAACGCGCCTATTCGCCAGGGTTCTTCTGCTCCGACCGCCTGAGCGAAGCTAGATGAGGTAGCAGCGTTGGCGGTCGGAATAAGGATTGGAAACCCTGCGATTTGCGGCGGGTTGGACGCATATCAACTGACACGCTTGTTCACTGTAAATCGGCAATGTACTGAGCAGAAGCACTGTTTTTGCGAGAGATTCTTGAGCGATTATCGCATTATCTTTATACTTTATTGAGCAATCAGAAGATATATTTTCTATGAGTTGGCCGATCTGCTTATTCGCTCGTACGGTTTAGCCAATCGTGCGGACACGGGAGAGTGTACAATCATGGAGCAAAGGGAAGAACTAGTTCCTGCTACTACAGATGATAGCAGGCAGACCTCAGGAACGCTGGATGATGATCCTGCCTTACTAACGCGTGCCGAGGTTTTTCAGGGGAAATATCCTGGGCACGAGCGTGTGCGTATTATCCGTCCCAGTCGTGTCTCTTTCAAACGGGTCAGCCCTGGCATGCTAGAGGCAACAGACGACGTTGCAGGACCTCCTAGAGGAACTGGTCGAGTGCTTTATCGTCTCAAGCGTACGCTAATTGGCGCGCCTATCGCCAATTCACAGGCTGAGAACGAGCGCCTGACCAGGTTTAAAGCCCTGGCTGTGCTCTCATCCGATGCCATTTCTTCGGTTGCTTACGCTACTGAGGCGTGTCTGCTCATCTTGTTGGGTGCGGGTTCGCACAGCCTGGGTAATGTGCTGCCTCTCAGTATTGCCATCATCGCCCTGTTGGCTATCGTCGTTATCTCTTATCGCCAGACCATCCCGGCCTATCCCAACGGTGGTGGTTCTTATATTGTGGCGAAAGATAACCTGGGCACGCTACCGGGTCTGATTGCCGCCGCGTCGCTGCTCATTGACTACGTACTCACCGTTTCGGTCAGTGTCGCCTCCGGCGTGCTCAACTTTGCCGCGTTGTTCAATGGTGCGATGGACCATTATATTGTGCTGATTGATGTCACTCTGGTGGTATTGATTACCATTGTCAATCTGCGTGGCGTGCGTGAATCGGGTTCGATCTTCTCCATCCCGACCTACTTTTTCATCTTCAGTGCCTTTGCTTTGATTATTGTGGGCCTCTTCAAAGGCTATGTGTTGCAGCATCAACCGTTTATGGCTGCATTTCCGGTCTCTCCAGTTGCCGAGCCGCTGACCTTTTTCCTGATCCTGCGTGCATTTGCTTCTGGCTGTTCGGCTATGACCGGTATCGAGGCTATCTCAAATGGCGTGCCAGCCTTCCGTAAACCGGAGACGCGCAATGCGGCGGCCACGCTGACGACCATGGCGCTCATCCTGGGATCACTCTTCGCCGGTATTACCTTATTGACGTTAACATATGCAGGTTCAGTCCATCTTGATCCGACCGGTACGCACACCCTGGTCTCTCAACTCTCGCGCCTGGTGTTTAGCGGACCGCTTTCCTTCATGTTTTATCTGTTTCAGATTGCTACGTTGCTCATTCTGACACTGGCTGCTAATACGAGCTATGCCGACTTTCCTCGCCTGGCCTCGTTGCTGGCGCGGGATAATTTCATGCCGCACCAATTCGCATTCCGTGGTGATCGCCTGGCTTTCTCGACCGGTATTATTGTGCTGGCTATTCTAGCCAGCAGTTTGCTGATCATTTTCGAGGGGAATGTGAGCCATCTGATTGACCTGTACGCCGTGGGTGTCTTTCTGTCCTTTACGCTCTCACAGAGTGGGATGGTGCGTCACTGGTGGCGTTTGCGGGATCGCGAGCGTGGCTGGTTGCGTCGTATGCTCATCAATGGCATGGGGGCTACTGCTACCTTGCTTGTCGCGCTGATCATTGCAGTCACCAAGTTTATGTCGGGAGCCTGGATTGTGGTGATCCTGATTCCGCTGCTCGTACTGATGTTTATGGGTATTCACGCCCATTATACGCGTGTTGAACGTGAACGCACAACCAATATTCCGTCCAAGCCTGCCGACATTCAGCACCTCTTCGTTGTGCCTATTGCTGGTATGGATCGAGTTTCGGTGCAGAGTCTGGCCTATGCGCGTTCTATCTCCAGGCATGTCATTGCGGTCCACGTGGCTATTGATGCGGAGGATGCGCATAGAGTGCGCGAGGCGTGGGAGCGTTGGCAACACAATCTTGCCGCAGATGAGGCGACAGAGCTGGTCATCATCGAGTCGCCCTATCGTTCTATGGCGCGTCCATTGCTCAATTACATCGATACCCTGCATGAGTTGTATCCTGAGTACACCTTGACAGTGTTGTTGCCGGAGTTTATTGTGGCCCACTTATGGGAGCACTTTTTGCACAATCAAACCGCGCTGCAATTGAAGGCTGCGCTCCTGTTCCGTCCCGGTATTATTGTCACCAGTATGCCCCAGCACTTGCCTGGCCGCTCGGGTGTCTAGTGCTCGATGAGCATACTTGCTTGAAAAACCTTCAAGGAGAGTCCTGCGCCCAGCCAAATGGCGCGGGACCTCTTTATTCTGTCCTCGTGTGATGGCTAGTGAGGCTTGTTTCCCCTTGCGTTTTCTTGCCTGAGGCTGTAGAATCAAGTATGGTTCCACCCGTTTTCGGTACCGTTGGATCATGTAGGATCGGTCACTTATCCTCAATCCCAGACATGCATCACACGAGTCAACCCCTAAGAAAGGTAGTATACAACTGAATGACCATCACTACTCGGCCACGCACTATTCAAGAGTTGCGTGAAAATGGATATAAGGTGCTTTCTGTCAAGGAAGAAATGCGGAAAAACCTCATCCAGAAGATTCGTACGGGAGAAGATCTCTTCCCTGGGATTGTTGGCTATGAGGATACGGTTATCCCTCAGATCGAAAATGCCATTCTCTCGGGCCAGGATATTATCTTCCTTGGCGAGCGTGGTCAGGCGAAGACGCGTATGGCGCGCAGTCTTGTCAATTTACTTGATGAGATTGTGCCAGTCATTGCTGGCTGTGAGATTAATGATAATCCTTTTGAGCCTGTTTGTCAGGCATGTCGTGATAAGGTCGCTGAGCAGGGCGATCTGGTAGAAATTGATTGGCTACCGCGTGATCGGCGTTATGGTGAGAAATTAGCCACGCCAGATATTACCATTTCTGATCTTGTCGGTGAGGTCGATCCTATACGCGTAGCGGAAGGCCGCTATCTCTCCGATGAGCTGACTATTCACTACGGGATGATTCCTCGCACAAACCGTGGCATCTTTTGTATTAATGAATTGCCCGATCTGGCCGAACGTATTCAGGTTGGTCTCTTGAACATTATGGAAGAGCGTGATGTGCAGATTCGCGGATATAAGATTCGCTTGCCACTCGATGTCTACGTGGTAGCCAGCGCTAACCCGGAAGATTATACCAATCGTGGCCGTATCATCACGCCTTTGAAGGACCGCGTTGGCTCCGAAATTCGCACGCACTATCCGCTGGATGTTCGAGCATGAGATCAGCATCATGGAAGCTGAGAGCAGCCACTACGCCACCGATGGCCTGGAAATGTTAGTGCCGCCGTTCATGAAGGAAGTCGTCGCCGAGGTGACGCACCTGGCGCGCCGCAGTAACGACATTAGCCAGCGTTCGGGTGTGAGCGTGCGCGTTTCTGTTTCAAACTATGAGAATGTGCTGAGTAATGCCTGCCGACGCGCGTTGCGTCTCAACGAGCGTCAGGTTGCGCCGCGCGTCAGTGACCTCACGGCCATTATCGCTTCAACCTCCGGGAAGATCGAACTCGACGCGGTCGGTGATGTGAAAGAAGAGCGCGTTGTGCAGAAGCTTGTCAATGGAGCTATCTTGAGCGTCTTTAGTGAGTACTTTGAGACGCGTGAATTTGAGCAACTGGTCGCCGGTTTCGAGCGTGGCCTGAACGTACAGGTTGGCGACGATATGTCCTCCATGGATTATGTGAACCAGCTCTCGAAGGTCGGTGGCTTGAGCAAAGCGATTGACAAGCTCAATGGTCGTGGTAGCCCGGCGACGATTGCCTCATCGATTGAATTTATTCTTGAGGGCTTACATCTCAACCGACGTCTGAATAAGGACGAAGTCAACGGCAAAGTTCGCTATCGCCGTTAGGTTGCTAAGCTAAAAGGAACACGCGACATGTTTGAACGTTTTTATAAAAGACGCTATGGGTATACGCGTTGGGATGGCTCACAGAACATCGAAGGTCTTGATGCCGATGATGTTCTGAAAGCACTTTCCGATGATTACCTGGAGAATGGCAACCTGCAACAGGCGCTCAAACGTCTGATGCAGGAGGGCATTCGTGGCGAAGACGGTCGTCGTGCCATGGGCCTGCGTGAAATGATGGAGCGCATGCGCAATTCACGCCGGGAGCAATTTAATCAGTACAATATGGCTTCTGGTGTGATGGACGACTTGCGCCAGAAGCTCGAAGAAATCAAGCAATTGGAACGGGAGGGGATTCAGCAGCGTCTGGATGCGCAAAACGGCGACCAGCCCCACAGTGACTCGCAGGAGCAGCAATCTCCCGCTGATCAGCAAGGACAGGCGGGTCAGGGTGAGCAGGGCGACGATGGCCTTTCACCTGCGCAGAAGCGCAAGATGTTGGAGATGATTGCCAAACGCAAGCAAGATTTCCTGGATAGTTTGCCTGCTGATGTGCCTGGTCAGGTCAAGGGTCTCTCTGATTATGACTTTATGAATGATGAGGCGCGTGAGAAGTTTCAGGAGTTGCTGGAGGGTTTGCAGCAGCAGATGATGCAGCAGTTCTTCCAGGGTATGCAGCAATCGTTGCAGAGTATGTCTCCCGAGGATATCGCGAACATGCGCGAGATGATCCGTGATCTCAACAAGATGCTGCGTGAACGCCAGGAGGGACTTGAGCCTGACTTCGATTCTTTTATGCAGAAGCATGGTCAGTATTTCCCGGGCGTCAATTCGCTGGACGATCTGATCGAGCAGATGCAGCAGCAGATGGCGGCTATGCAGGGTATCATGGATAACCTGTCGCCCGAGCAACGGCAAGAGTTGCAAGATCTGATGGAACAACTCATGGGTGACGACCGTATCCGTGTTGACATGATGGAGTTAGCGCAACACATGGCCGAACTCACGCCTGAGGATCAAGTGCGTACGCGTTTCCCGTTCCGTGGCGACGAGTCGCTCCCTTTGAACGAAGCCATGCGCATGATGGGTCGCTTGCAGAAGATGGATGGTCTGGAGGAGCAGTTCCAGGATGCGCGCCGCCTGGACGATATCAGCGCTATTGATAGCCAGCAAGTCAAAGAGTTGTTGGGTGACGAGGAGTATCAATCCCTTGAGCAGTTGAAGGAACTCATGCAGATGCTTGAGGAGGCGGGCTATATCCAGAAAAAGGGCAATCGTTGGGAGTTAACGGCTCGTGGTATGCGCAAGATCGGCCAGAAGGCATTGCAGGACATCTTTAACAAGATGAAGCGCGATGGTTTTGGGCGTCATGTCAGTCCATTTCGTGGTGTTGGTGGTGAGCGGACCGATGAGAGCAAGGTCTACCAATTCGGTGATCCTTTCTTGCTGGATCTGGAAAAGACCCTGATGAATGCGTTGCGCCGTCATGGCACCGGCACACCTGTGGGACTCACAAAAGACGATTTTGAGGTCTATCGCACCGAATTCACCACGCAGTCATCAACGGTCTTGATGATCGACATGAGCCTGAGTATGATCTATAACGGCTGCCAGCCAGCGGCCAAAAAGGTTGCTGTGGCCCTGGAAAGCTTGATCCGTTCCCAGTTTCCACGTGATAATCTGTATATTGTCGGTTTCTCATTTGCCGCACGTGAATACAAGCCGAACGAATTGATTGAAATGAGTTCGATGGATAACGAGCGTGGCACCAACATGGCGCATGGATTGATGCTGGCGCGTCAGCTCCTAGCCAGGCACCGTGGTGTCAACAAGCAAATCATCATGATTACCGACGGTGGGCCGACCGTCTGGTACGAAGAGGAGATGGGGGGCTGGCAATTTTCTTATCCCAGTCCATTTGCTGAGCAGCAGACCCTGTTAGAGGCTCAACGCTGCACGCGTGATGGTATCACCATCAACACGTTCATGTTGTACGATGATCAGTGGATGGTCGCCTTTGTCAATCAGCTCTCGCAGATCAATCATGGTCGCACTTTCTATGCTGATAAAGACAACCTGGGTGAGTATTTGCTGGTTGATTACTTAAATAGTAAACGGAAATTTGTATCGTAGATGTCTGAACATGTATCGGTGGTGTTTCTGGAGGGTTTGCGCGAGCTGGGTCTGTTGCCGCACACGGCGGATGAGGCTCGTCTGCTGGCTCAGTTCCAGCTCTATCAGCAAGAGCTGCTTGACTGGAATACGCGCATCAACTTAACCGCGATTACGGACCCCGAGGAAGTGTTGCTCAAACACTTCCTCGATTTGTTAGCGTTACTCAACGTCTGTGACGGGTCAGCGCTACGCCTGCTCGACATTGGCTCGGGAGCAGGCTTTCCCGGACTTCCGTTGAAAATCGTGCGCCCTGACTGGTCAATTACGCTCCTTGAGGCGACGGGCAAGAAGACGCTCTTCCTGCGCCATATCGTCGAAGTACTTCAGCTTGAGCAGCTCACGGTCATTCATGGACGCGCGGAAGAGCTTGCTCACAAGCCGCTCTATCGTGCCTCCTTTGATGTTGTTACTGCGCGTGCTGTTGCCTCGCTCTCGACGCTGCTAGAGACCTGTGCGCCATATTGCCAGGTTGGTGGTGCTATTGTCCTGCCCAAAAAAGGCGACTTAGCGACAGAACTACCTTTGGGTAAACGTATGGCCACGCAGGTCGGAGCACATTTAGAGGCCGATGTTCCTGTGACCTTGCCAGGGCTGACCGATGGCCGTCGTCTCCTGCTCTGGCGGCAGCAAAAAAGCTGCCCAAAGCAATTCCCGCGTAGCTGGGCCGCCATGACCAAAAAGCCGCTAAGCTCGAACAAACCACAGAAAGATCGGACTATTTGACACATATTATGGTGGAACGTTCATTGAAATAAAAGGCGCAATGGACTCGATTTATCTGCATATGAGCATCGCTGCCATGGGATATCGTGATGATCTCAGGTCATTCATTGCCAGGAAGGTAGTGATCAGATTTATCGCGTCTGCCGCTCGCCTTCTGTCAATCTCGCTCCGCAGAGACCAGCAACCACATGTATTCGACCCGATGATTGTAGTCTACTCCATGCGAATCCAGGCGTGCATAGCAAAGCTTCCCTGCGTCCTATTGACAAGGCAAGAAATGTATGTTATCAATGATTCAATGAAATTATTCCAAATTATTTGGAAACAAATTGACTGCTAAGTAGTGCCAACAGTGTGAGAAAGATTTATTAGAAGTGACCACATCGATAACCGTAAAGGATATTGCGCGGGAGGCCGAGGTCTCGGTTGGTACGGTTTCCCGAGTTTTCAACAATCACAAGAATGTGACGGAAGAGGTGCGGCTACGCGTCCTGAAAGTGGCAGCGGAGCTGGGATACGCGCGCTCCGTGAGTCACGACTCGCCGCACAGCGCGTATCGAGCCATCAAAGAGATTGGTTTTCTCTACTGCTCTAACGTGGATGAAACGGCTGCCACCAGCAACCCTTTCTGGTCGCATATTCTGCATGGCGCAGAGAACGAGGCGCGCAAATCTAATATTAAAGTCACCTACCGTGCTATTGGCGAACTAGCGCAGACGCCGCCAAGGCTGATTGCTACGATCAAGGAGATGAACCTGGATGGCATCTTGTTTGTTGGTCCTGCCGAGCTAGAGACCATTCGCTTGATCAAGCAACTCAACACGCCTATGGTGCTTGTCGATAATTACATGCCTGGTATTGCGGCTGACACAGTGCTCTGTGACAATTTTGAGGGAGCCAGATCCGCCGTCGAATACCTGATCGAGGCAGGCCATAGCCGGATTGCCTTTATTGGCGGTCCTGTTGTGCAGGGTCCAAGGCCGGTCAACAAGATTTACACCTTAGAGCGTCGTGCTGCTGGCTATCGGACGGCATTACGGGATGCTGGCCTGGGAGTCGACTACACGTTATATGAAGCCTGCACGCTTTCGCCTGAAAGTGCCTATGAAGCCTGTAAGCGTCTCCTGGCCCGGAACGTTGTGTTTACTGCATTGTTCTGCGCCAATGATTCAATTGCGATAGGGGCCATGAAGGCGTTGCGTGAGGCCGGACGCCAGGTGCCAGAGGATATATCGTTAATCGGTTTTGATGATATTGATCTGGTCGAGCATCTCACACCGGCTTTATCGACCGTGCGCGTGAACACAGAGGCACTGGGCTATGTTGCCGTGAAAAGCCTGCTGGCACGTGTTGCCGATCCAGATATGGTCGCCATAGCGAGCATTCTGGCGGTTGAATTGATCAAACGGGACTCGGTGAGTGCGCTACGCATCTAATGCACTCATCTAGTCTTGCCGTGCTTGTTTTCTGTGGAAGAGAGGAGGTTTCTAAACGAGGATGCGCCACTTTTGTGGCATACCACGAAGTTGAACAGGTTAAATGCCAGAGTGATTTTTTCAATAGGCCCCATAGGGACACAACGGTGTTGTTCCAGTTTTCAGGTACGTATTCAATACAAAGGAGTGGAATTATGTATTTTCCCATGTCGCGACGACGTTTTTTGGCCCAGGGCGGCAAGGCTGCTGTGGCCGCTGGTATCGGTGGAACTTTGCTAGAGGCTTGTGGAAGTTCCGGTTCGTCCTCCTCTGGTCCTGTCACCCTGACGTACGGTTGGTGGAGCAATGGTCCTACGAAGGATAATGCTATGTTGGCCTGGGTGAAGGAATTTGAAACATCGCATCCCAATATCAAGGTCAAAGCTGAGATCCTCCCCTGGGCCAATTATTGGACCAAGCTCCAGACGACTGTCGCGGGCGGCAATGCCTATGATATTGTGGGTATGGCAGGTGGTAGCGCGGCTCCTTATTACAGCCAGGGCGCTCTCTATGATCTCAGTATGCTGACAAACTATCAAAGCGCGATTAAGAATTTGAAGCCCGAGATCCTGACCCTATGCAGTTGGGGGGGCAAACAATTTTCATTGCCGGTTGGTATTTATGTTCCGTTGTTGGGGTATAACAAAACCTTACTTACCCAGGCGGGTATTCCCTTCCCCGATCCAGTCAACGCAATGACCTTTGATGAGTTCAAGAGCATGGCTGTAAAACTCTCAAAGCAGGTCAATGGCAAATACACACAGTATGCCGCCAATATCAACGATTTAGATCCCCTCTGGACGCGCTTCGTTGAGCAGGAGGGTGGGCAAGTGTATGACAATCCGATCAATCCGACCAGGATGCTGATCAATACGCCGGCAGGTATCAAGGGTCTGGCTGATTGGCAGAGTCTCTACGCAGAAAATCTCACAGTGCCGATAGCACAACAGGCCAATGGTCCCTGGGGTGCAGGTGATATCGATAGCCTGTTGACGAACAAAGTCGCATTCTCGCGTGTGGGCGCATTCGACTTTGCGCAGATCGAGCAGCAGAAGTTGCAGGATACAGTGGGAGCGACGCCGCTGTTTACCGTGAATGGCAAGCAGCTAACTCTGGGTAATGCCAATAGTTTTGGTATTTATAAAGGCAGCTCGCACGTAAATGAAGCCTGGGAGTTTATTCAATGGGCTATCAGTACAGGTCCCGATAAGACCTACGCTCAGATCAGTGATGTGCCTGCGGATACAACGGCCTTTAGTCAGATGAGCTCCTACATTACTCCGAGTGTCTATGTACCAACCTTAGTCGCCGGTGCGCAAGTATTCCAGCCTATTGTCATGACTCCGCATCAGCAGCTAGGCACCGACTACACCAATATCCTGACCGACCTGGCTAACGGGAAAATCACCCCTGCTCAGGCCGCACAGCAGTTTGAACAGAAGGGCAACGCGGATCTATCGGCCCAGTCCTGAGGAAGCGTTTCGTCATTCATTCTCGATTATCTACTCCTGTGGAGTCTACGGGGTGTGGGCGGCGCTTGCCTCCGCCTGTGGAGTGTACGGGTAGGGGCGGCGCTTGCCTCCGCCTGTGGAGTGTACGGGTAGGGGCGGCGCTTGCCTCCGCCTGTGGAGTGTACGGGTAGGGGCGGCGCTTGCCTCCGCCCCCAGCGCGCGCAAGGTGACGCTCCTACCTACTGGAGTAGAGTTCAAAAGCTGGCGAGGAGTCATGGTATGCTCTCAATTTCACGCTCAAGGACGCAGGTCGGTCAAACTGATCGACGGTCAGCGAGTCCGTTCAGGCGTTTTATGCGCAAAGAAGCGGTTGGTGGCTATCTCTTTATCGCGCCCTGGATCATTGGCTTTCTTCTGTTCTACTTGTATCCATTGCTTGATACGGTTTACAATAGCTTCACCGCGTATAATTTGTTTGGAACGCCACAGTGGATAGGCTGGCAGAATTATGCCAACCTGCTGCATGACCCGGTTTTTCTGCTGACCTGCTGGCATATGTTGTTATACGTCGTGCTGGCTACCCTCATCTATATTCTTGGTGGACTGGGTCTGGCCCTTTTACTCAATCGAGCCTTCCCTGCTAATCACTTCTTCCGTATCGTCTTCTACCTGCCGAGCCTGATGGTGGGAGTCGCCATTGGTTCTATGTTTGTGCAGGTATTTCAGGGGGAAGACTACGGTCTCATGAATGCTGTGCTGGGTATTTTCCATATACCAGCGGTTAACTGGCTGAACAACACCGATCAGCCAATCGTGGGCCTTTTTGCGCTCATTCTGGTCAATTTCTGGTTTATGGGCGGTACCATGCTGATCTTTATTGCTGGTCTCAAAGGCATCTCGACGACCTACTACGAGGCAGCGCGGATCGATGGTGCGGGCGCGTGGTGCCGTTTCCGCTATGTGACGTTACCGCTGCTCACGCCGGTCATCCTTTTTAATATGATCTTGACGCTGATCGGGCATATTCAGGTCTTCGATACCGCGTTGATCTTCGCGGGAGGTGGTTCTGGTTCCATCGGTGTTACAACTCCGGTACTGGGCTATCGCAATAGTCTGGCAACGTACCTGACCTATCTCTATCAGGAAGCTTTTGTCTATCACGATTATGGCTATGGTTCAGCTGTAGCTATCGTCATCTTCCTGATCACGCTGGTACTGACAAGTATGGTGCTCCTGATATTTCGGCGTCTCACGTACTATGATCGCTAAGTGCGTGTGCTCAATGTCAGGCATGCGGAAATTGCTCTTATTTGCGCAGATGAAACGTGTACGTACTCAGTGCAATTTCCGCACAAAGAAAGAATAGGCAAGGTAAGGTTATGCTTTTGAAACTGCAAAAAACATTACGCCGACCTGGCAGCATAGAAGCGCGTTCGGTGAGCCTGGATGCGCTCAATCGTCAGCGAGACCTCCAACTCTATCAGCGTGGTCGCACCTATAAGCGGCTCAGCTTGCTGCTCACCTACCTCATATTGATTATCGGCGCAAGTATTATCTTGTTGCCGTTTGCGTGGCTGCTATCAGCTTCATTGAAGAACGTGACGCAGTATTATGCTGATCCTATTCAATGGATACCCAATCCACTTGTCTGGTCAAATTATGTGCAGGCGTTCACCGTGTACGGCTTTGCTACGGCTGTGGCGAATAGCCTCTTTCTGGCAGTCTACGCAATGGTTGTGAACACGCTGACCTCCTCGTTGGTGGCGTTTGGTTTTGCGCGCTTTCGTTTTCCCGGACGCTCAGTATGGTTCATTATCATGCTCTCGACGTTGATGCTCCCCGCTCAGGTGCTCACCATCCCTCTGTATATTACCTTCAAGGATCTGGGTTGGATTGATACGTTTTTGCCGATCATGGTGCCGCAGCTCTTTGGCTCAGCTTTTAACATCTTTTTGTTTCGTCAGTTCTTTATAGATCTGCCGCGCGAACTGGATGAAGCGGCGCGTATCGATGGTTGTAGCAACCTGCGCCTCTGGTGGAGTGTTATTCTTCCTCAGGCGAGGCCGGTCATGATTGTGGTGGCCATCTTCACCTTCCTTGCCAGTTGGCGAGATGCCTGGAATCCGCTCATTTACCTCAACAGCCAGAACACACGCACGGTTCCTCTCGGATTGTTATACTTTACCAACGGCTATACCGATGTGTATCCTCAGATGATGGCTGCCACGGTCGTTGCGCTTGCTGTTCCTGTCGTGCTCTACGCTGTCGGACAGCGTTATATCGATAGTGGGGTCGCTATCGCCGAAGTCAAGTAAACGTAACTATTTGTAACTAGAGAGAAATGTCAATGCCATTAAAACTATCTCATTCAGCTCTTGTCTTCCATGATCCTACTTATCCGGCTGCCTGCTCCCATGAGACGTTGACCAGGCTCCTGCCAGGTGACTGTCAGTTGACTCAATCCTCCGATCTGTCTGCCCGATTACAGGCCGGCTGTGATCTGCTGATCTCGTTTCACGGTCCCTATTTCCCCAAAGATGCCTGGCAAGCCATTCTTCACTTCCTTGAAGCGGGAGGCAATCTGGCGATTTTTGGTGGGATGCCTTTCACTCGTCCTATCTGTTTTGATGGCGCGATTGAGCCAGAACAGCAGGCTTATAGTGATCAACTCCTGCTGGGTGCTTTCTTTCCCTTAGATCTTGCGCAGCAAGATCTTTGTTTACAGGTAGCAGATGAGGCTGCTTTTCTGCAAGATTGTTCGCTCCCATTCTCCTCCGAGCGGCCTGGGCAGTTCTGGTCCTTTTATCCGCAACTGACTCAGGCAGCCGACCAGCCGCAGGATACAGGATCGGCTGGACCATTTGATACGCTGTTGACGCCGTTGCTTTTTGTTGCATCTGCGTCTGACGCGACCCAACCACTCGCCACTCCTGCGGCGCTGTTCGATCAGCAGTCTGGACGCTTTCATGGTGGACGCTGGCTGCTTTCGCCGTGGCAGCCTGCGTCCAAGGACTCCTGGCTGGAACTGGCTCCGGTCATACAACAATTATTGCTGCTGGCAGCTGAGCAACCTACCTTTATTGAGGTTCGTCCTCTGCTTGCCAGTTACCAGCAGGCAGAAGCGCCAGTGCTTGTTATCTCATCTCGTGCGCGCGTGAACGTCTCTCTGCAACTGAACATATTTAGAAATATTTCACCTGATCACGATATTTTGGCTCGCTTTGAGCTTGAGCTTGCTGGCGCATCATCGTTACAAGAAGTGCGTCGTTACCTGCCAGCTCAACACGTGCCGGGTCTTTACCAGGTAGAGTTGTATTATCAAGCGGCGCAGGGTGTGCCTATGAGACAGGTGACGGGTTTCTGGGTGTGGGATGAGGCACTTGTTGCTGCTGTTCGTGAGAAAAGGCTGACTGCCGGGCGCGATTATTTTTATCAAAATGGGCAGCTGTTTCCTCTTTTTGGCACGACATATATGGATAGTCGCGTACAACGCAAGTTTCTCACGCAGCCAAATCCAGCGCGTTGGGATACAGATTTTGCGGCCATGCGGCGTGCTGGTACGAATGTGATACGCACGGGCATCTGGACGGCCTGGCGCTATTTTATGCCCGACGCCGGTTCTATGAATGAAATAGCGCTGAGAGCGTTAGATGCTTTTGTGATGACTGCCTGTAAGCATAATATGCAAGTTATCTTTACTTTTTTCGCCTTTTTTCCTCCTCTTTTTGAGGGCCAGAATCCCTGGCTTGATCCACGTTCGATAGAGGGGCAGCGTGACTTTGTTACGCTCTTTGCGCAGCGTTACTCGTCCGTCGCACTGGTCTCCTGGGATCTGATTAACGAGCCAAGCTTTGGCGATCCTGCGCGGATTTTCAGTACCCGCCCCGTTCCTCATTATGATCGTTTCGAACTGACTGCTTTCAGAAACTGGCTCACTGCCCGTTATACCTTATCTGAACTGCGCTTGCGCTGGCGACTGACTTCGACTGAACTTGCCAGTTGGGAACAACTGACGTTGCCTCAGGAACATGATTATCAGACGGATATTCGTGTTCATACGCAGCATAATATGCTCAAAGTTATGGACTATACCTTTTTTTCGCAGGAGATGTTCAAGGCGTGGGCGACGACTATGTATGCGACTATTCGTGAGGCGGGCAGCCAGGGACTGGTTGGTGTGGGACAGGATGAGGCTGGTGCGCGCATTTCGCCCCAATTTTATGCGCCTGCCGTCGATTATACGACGACGCATCCCTGGTGGAATAACGATGATCTGTTCTGTGATATGCTGCTCGACAAAACGATGCATGTGCCCCACTTGATTCAGGAAACAGGGGTAATGTTTGTACGCGATGTCGATATGCGTCCGTGGCGTACTGAGCAGATGAGTGCTCATTTGCTGGAACGCAAACTCTTCATGGGGCTGGCTGTCCGTAGCGCTGGCCTGATTCAATGGCTCTGGCACATCAACGCTTATATGAAGAATGAGAATGAGAACAGTATTGGCCTGATACGTCCTGATGGTAGCGCTAAACCAGAATTGAGCGTCATGCGCGAATTTGGACGCCTGATGCAGATCTTGCAGGATCAAGTGATAGAACCGGCGATGCTAACGGATACCTGGGTCGTTGTCCCCTATTCACAATGGTTTTTGCGACCATCGCTTGCCGTTGAACCTGTACGCCGGGCAATACGTCTGTTGGGTTACGATTTTGGTATTGTGCCCCAACTGGTTGCTGAGCAGCAGCTGGCCGATTTGATCGAGACGAGCAGCCAGCCTCGTGCCATTATTTTGCCTGCCGTGCAAACCTTCCAGCCTGCTGCCTGGCAAGCTTTACGTGTATTTGTGCAGCGTGGCGCTACGCTTCTGGTCAGTGGTGTGACGACGCGTGATCCCCACTATCTGCTTGTGCACTCTGGCCTGATCGCTGAGGCACAGGAGGCTATGCAAAGTTCGCCAGTCAGCCGCTACGAGGATCTGGAGGGCATACCTGGTAGCGGCCTCCAATATACATTTGGTAGTGATAAGATTGGCAGCGTGAGAAAAGCACACAATGATCTCAAGACCTTCCATGAAGGCGCTGGCAAAATTGTCTGGTCTGGACTTCCATTGGAGCAGTCTGATACGTCTCTGGCTATACGCCAGGTCTATCAACATGTTTTTGGCTATCAGGCAAGTCTACGCGTGGACCAGGAGAGTCCGTTGCTATGTATCAAACGACTGTTGCGCGACGCTACTTTGTACCTGGTCATCTCAGAAAGTGCCAGGTATCAGCACGTTGCGCTCGATGGTCAGCGTGAGATCAAAGTACAGCCCAACCGCGCTGGTGCTGTCATCCTCTACAATGACGGATATGTAGCGACCTTTGGTGGAGTAGAGCTTTAACTACAGAGCACTCTTATCACAGCCTGGAAAAGGAGAGACAGGTCTTTTTCCAGGCTCATTTTCCCCTTGACAACGGTTCACCTATCAGCTATCATTCGTATTATAAATAAACCGTTTGTCGGTCTAATAAAAGGAGCCATGGTGTCACGAAGTGTCAACGTACAGGACTACGCCGAGAAGCGCAATGCCATCCTGGATGTGGCCCAACGCCACATTGCAACCAAGGGCTATGAGCAGATGACGACCCAGGACATCCTGGAGGATCTCCAGATTTCCAGGGGAGCGTTCTATCACTACTTTGAGTCCAAGCAAGCATTACTGATGGGGCTGGTTGAACGTGTCGGAGAGCAAGCCGAACAACTCGTGCTTCCCATCGTCTCTGCTCACGAGATGTCTGCCCAGGACAAACTTGTGCGCTTCTTTGCCGTGCTCGATCAATACAAAAGAGCCAACAAGGACCTGGTATTCGCGTTTCTGCGCGTCTGGTATGCCGATGAGAACGCCCTCTTTCGCCAGAAACTCTACCTTGCCAGAATCAAACGACTCGCTCTCTGGCTCGCGCAGATCATTCAGCAGGGAGTCGCAGAAGGCGTTTTCACCGCTCCCTATCCTGACCAGGCCGCAAGAATAGTCATCTCTCTGCTTGAAGATCTGGGATATGCCACCGCCGAGGTCCTCCTCGTGGAGGAAGGCGTGCCTCTGGATGTGTCTCGGATAACTCGGATTGGTATGGCGACGGCTGACGCACTGGAGCGGGTGCTGGGCATGAAGCCGGGTTGCTTGCAGCAGTCCTGGAGCGAAGATCTCTTGCGCTGGCAGGCCCTCTTCGTATGATGCGGCAGTAGGAAAATAGCGAAGGAAAAAAGATATGACAACCCAAGAGCCAGCCATCGTAATTGAGAAGCTGGCGAAATCATATGCTAGCGTGCAGGCTGTACGCGGTATCTCGATGAGCATTGAGCGCGGAGAAATCTTTGGTTTCCTGGGACCCAACGGCGCGGGCAAAACCACGACCATCCGCTGCATGCTCGACGTAATCCGTCCCAGCGCTGGCGCAATCCGGGTACTGGGTCTGGATGCACAGAACGATACGCATGCGCTGCACCAGCACATCGGCTATCTGCCCGGCGATGTGCGCCTGCCGGGGAGCATGACGGGCAAACAGATCATTAACTACTTCGCGAACCTGCAAGGACGCGAGCCGGTGTTGCTGAACAACCTGGTGGAACGCTTCGATGTGGAGATGAAGCGCCCGTTGAAGGGATACTCCAAAGGTATGCGGCAGAAGATCGGCATTGTGCTGGCCTTTATGTGCGATCCAGACGTGCTGATCCTGGACGAGCCGACCTCTGGCCTTGATCCACTGCTGCAGAAGGTCTTTAACGAGTTCCTGCTGGAAGAGCAGACCCGTGGCAAAACTATCTTCATGAGTTCGCACATCATGAGCGACGTGGAGAAAGTTTGCCAGCGCGTGGCGGTGATCCGCAGCGGAGAGATCGTGACGCTCGAAGCGGTGGAAGTCTTGCGTGAGAAGGCAGGCCAGCATGTCATCGTCGAGTTCGGCGACGCGGTATCGGAACAAGAGTTGGAGCGTATTCCTGGTGTGAGTGCGCTGACAAAAGTCAATGGCACCTATCATTTTAACATCAGCGGCAGCATGGACCTGTTGATTAAGGCGCTCGGCCAGCACGAGGTAATCCGCCTGACTTCCCAGGAAGCACCGTTGGAAGAGGTATTCTTGAAGTTTTATGCAGAGCCGGAAAAGGCCGCTCCGGTGGCGTAATGTGCCGTAGCCCAACATGGAGATTATGAACATGGCGACAACGACAACAGTTAAAAGCGTTCCGGTCGCGAAGAGACGTGCGCGGGGCCTGAGCGTGACCACGCGGGCGATCACGAACAGCAGCACGCCACTCAGCGTAGCCTGTTTTTATGGACTTTTGATCTTACTCATTCTGGCTCCGATCTACCCGGTGATGGCCCAGGCCAACTTTCAGGCCATTATGAACTCAGGGGTCTTCTCAGCCATACTCGGTGGCCACCTGACCAAACTCTTCAATTTCTCAGCACTGCTGGCCGTTGAGGTTTTCAGTTCTATCTATGGCCTGCTCTTTGGCGGCTTCGTGGCCTGGATAGGAGGCGCGGTTCTGCCTGTTACCATTGAGGATGGCACGCTCGACCTGGCGCTCTCTCGCCCGATCACGCGCACGCGTTACTACCTGGAAAGCTGGTTTTCCGTGCTGATTGGCGCGGTGATCATCAGCCTGGTGCTTGCCTTAGGGGTCTGGATTGACACGTTTATCGTCAGCAATCCTGGGATCGACTGGCCGTGGATGTGGCTCACCCTGCTCGTGCAATGGACCTTCCTCTTCTTCGCGGCGGGTCTGGGTATGCTCTGCGGCTCCTTCATCAATGCCAGCCGGGCTGCTGGGGGAACTGCGGTGGGCATCGTTGTGCTGGGCTACCTGATCAACACCTTTGGCGGCCTCTCCGACCAGTTCCAATGGGTGCTCAAGATCAGCCCGTTCTACTACGCCCCGGCCATCGATCCGCTGATCAACCATCACCTGACCTGGTGGTATCCCTGGGTTCTGGTGGCTGCTGGCCTGGTGTGTGGGATCATTGGGTTGGTGGTGTTTAACCGGCGGGATTTGCCAACGGTCTAAGATAGTGTTTGGTTTTCGCGCGCACCCCTTTGGCCAGGAGCGCGCGAAAACCAAACACTATCGAAAAAGAGTGCCATCGTTCTGCCGACAGGTGCAATTTTCACCAGGTGTTGGATGCTGCGCAGAGAGCTGATGTATGATGTTCCTCAGAGAGCCTCTCTAGCGCATGGCGTTTCTCGGATAGCGCGCGTCGTACTCTGGCGGCGATAGGATGTCCTGTAACTGAATCGTTTTCCCACGTTGTGGGCTGACGGAAACCATCACGATGGGTGTTTCAAGCAATGTTTCCAGGCGTTTAAGATACGCTTTGGCCGCCTTTGGTAGCTCATCATAGGTGCTGACATTTGTCGTATCGCTCAGCCAGCCCTCGACTTCTTCATAAATGGGTTCGCAAGCTGCGAGGTCAGTTAATGTAGCTGGCAGACTATGAATCGTTTGTCCACGGAGGTTGTAGGCGGTACAGATTTTTATGCTGGGGAAGCTATCCAGCACATCTAATTTGGTGATGACGGCTGCATCCAGTCCGTTCAATTGTGCCACGAAGCGACCAGCTACAGCATCAAACCAGCCACAGCGCCGCTCTCTTATCCCATTGTTGCCACTCTCATGACCCCGCTCGCGCATGATTTCGCCTGTGGCATCAAACAGTCCTGTTGGCATGGGACCGCTGCCCACGCGTGTGATGTACGCTTTGTAGACGCCGATTACCCGGTCAATTGAGCGTGCTGGCAGGCCAGCGCCAACGGCGGCATTCGCGGCCATGGTTGAGGAGGATGTCACGAAAGGATAGGTGCCAAAATCAATGTCGAGTAAGGCTCCCTGTGCGCCTTTGAGCAGCACCGTTTTATGGTCAAACAGGGCATCATGTAGCATCTTTTGTGTATCTGCGATATGTCCATACAGCCGCAGTCCATAGCCAAAATACTCGCCGTGGATCTCTTCGAGTGAGAGCGGAGGTTGACCATAAATCTGGGTGATCATGCGATTTTTTTGCTGGAGAATTGTGGCTAGTTTTGCGCGAAAGGTATCTACATCCAGTAAGTCTGTCATACGAATGCCTATGCGCGCGTGCTTATCGACGTAGGCCGGACCAATGCCGCGTGGGGGGGTATCCATCTTCTCGACGCCACGGGCTTCTTCTTCCATACGATCCAGTAAGACGTGATAGGGCATCACGACATGCGCACGTTCGCTAATATAGAGCCGTGAGATAGCAATGCCTTGCTGCTGTAATGCTTCCATTTCTTCTATCAAGCTCTTCGGATCAACTACAACGCCATTGCCTATGATACATGTGGTATTGGGGTAGAGTATCCCTGATGGAACGAGATGAAAAGAAAACTCGCCATTTTCGTGCACAACACGATGTCCTGCGTTGCTGCCACCCTGGTAGCGCACCACAAAATCTGTACGCATAGACAGTTCGTCAATAATTTTCCCTTTGCCTTCATCTCCCCATTGGGCCCCTATGACTGCTACTACCGCCATGATCTTATTTCCTCTCAGCTTTCAGGATGCATTTGCTCGTGTCTTCACATCTTACTATATGACCCGTGACACATTACATTACGAATTCTCGCTGTCAATACTCAAGGTTGCTGGATATAGTTCAACAGCAACTGGTCGGTAATCTGCTCAATCGGCGCTCGGTCATCGGTGAAAACTAATCCGCCATTGGCGTGACCTTGCGTGACGACTGGTACGACTTCACTTGCAACCTGTCCCATCACTGACGTTGGTGCAACCTGGGCCAAATTCGCCTTAAACGTATTGAGCGAAGTTGGTTGCATCGTTGCCATAACCTCAGTGTTAAAGGTGCCGGGTACATTGAACACATAGACACTCGGGAAGACCTGGCTCATGGTATTGACAAATGCCTGGACCAATCGGTAATCATGCGCCGTATGTCCTGTATTGAGTGCTACTACCCCCGTTGGTGACAGATGTGCGCGGATTTGCGTGAAAAATTCGCGTGTTGTCAGTTGAAATGGTATATACGGTTGCTGAAAGGCGTCGACGGCTACAACATCATAGTGTTCGTGCGTCGTTGCGAGGAACGTTCGTCCGTCCTGGACGTAGACGTGCAGGTTCGGTTCTGTCATGCCAAAATATTTGCGACCGACGGCTACAATGGATGGATCTAGCTCAACTCCATCGATTGGTACGTTGTGATAAACGTCGCTGAACTGGTGGGCAATGGTCCCGCCTGCCAGCCCAATGATCGCTACTCTGTGTAGTTTCTGCGCTGTAAAGCCCGCATTGAAATAGGGAGCCGCCAGAAAATAATCCCAATACCAGCCGGTGAGCACTTTGTTTGGGTCTGGATAGTAGATGGAATGGATGGCATCCCCTTCGTTGAGGATGAGTTCTCTTGTGCCATCTGCATCCTGAGTGACCTGGATATAATTATACAATGATTCTTTACTATATATCAAATTGGGGATGTCTTTGAGCGGTCCCAATGGAAGCACCAGGACCACCAGCGCGATGGCAAATGCCGGACGCCATAGTGGCCGCAATCCCCACAGTGAGGCGGCAAAGAGCAATGTGCCAATGATCAATAGGGTACGGCGTGTGCCCATGGTTGGGATGAGCCACAGCACGGGCAAAAACGCTCCCAGGATGCTGCCCGCCGTGGAAATCGCATACAGCGAGCCGCTGACGCGTCCACTTCGTCGAATATTGTTGGCGGCCAAGCGGACGGCGAATGGGGAGACAAGTCCGAGCAGTGTCACTGGTACTGCAAAGAGTAACATCGTGCCAATGAGCGAACTGAGAAATATGCTGACGGAGATCTCTTGCATCCCGGTTACTGACCAGTTCAGAATCCCTGGACTGATAAATGGGATCAGCAATGTGGCGAGTGCGGCTGCTGATGTCACCAGACACAGGACGAGCTTAGAGGGATAGCGGTCAGCCAGACGACCACCTATGAAGTACCCGATGGTCAGGTAGAGTAAAATTAGACCTACCAGGCTGCCCCATATGTATAATGAGGTGCCAAAGTAGGCGGCGAGCAAACGCGAAGCGCACATTTCCAATGCCAGGCTCGTCATGCCACTGATAAAGACCAGGATGATTAGAAAGTGTTTCAACTCTCCTCCGCTATCTCTTCTATTACACAGCCAGCTTGCTGCTGAACGCGTACCTGTGCGCAATCTGCCTGTGTATTGGGGACAACTCCTTTCAGTCAGATGAGCCGAAGGCTAGAGGCGGTAGCCTCGTTTCTGACCGTTTAAGAGGGTGAAGCGCTAGCTTCGTTTCTGACTGTCTAAGATGACTCCTTTCAGTCAGATGAGCCGAAGGCTAGAGGCGGTAGCTTCGTTTCTGACTGTCTAAGATGACTCCTTACTGCAAAAACTGATATTTGTTAAGCATAGGTGTGTAATACGAACTATTGATGCTATCAAATTCACTATCTGGTGCCTGAAACTCTATGATGTAACTTTGCTGCTGATGCACGGTGGCGTAGACTTCGACGCGCTCGCGTTGCGTTTGACCTTGATAGGATGCTACGGCGGTGGCCCAGGTCTCTCCACTAATCGTGGCTGTTTGTGATGACAGTGGCCCTATGTAAGCTGACTGGGAGGCATAATTTGTCTGCAAGTCGGCTGACAGGAGATCTCCTGCGGTTGTTGTTGCGCTGACCGTCCCGCCGGATTTAAACGCGGCGAACATGTCTGGCTCGGTCGAGTTGACGAACTCGGTGCCGCTGGCGTTCGTGGGCGATATTGTTGTCCAACCCTCTGGATATTCTACGCCAAAGTTATAACTCGCACAGGCTGTATCGCACCAGATAAAGCCTGGATCAACGACGGGCGTTGGCGCAACCGTGGCGACTGCTGTTGGTGCGGTCGTCGGTTGCGGAGTTGCCGTTGCTGTTGGCGCGACTGCCTTTTGTGCTGCTGTATTCGGCTGATTCTTTGTGATGGCGAATGTTACCAACCCAATTGTGCTCAAGACCGCAACGGCAAGACAAATGCAGATGATAGGAATAATTGCGCTGTGTTGTTGTCGTTGTGATGAGAGCCCGGGTTTGCCATAGCTGCCGGGTGCGTTCTGACCCACTCTTCCCAGGTAGGGTGGCTGTACGTATGGTGGATATGAGGGCTGAACGCTATAATTTTCTGTTGACGGCGTTACCGGGGAACTATACTGACCTGTCCCTGGGTAGCCACCAGCCTGCGGTCCGCCAAACCCACGGTTTTGTGGATAGTTGCCATGGCCAGGAGGTAAGAGCAACGCTTCTGTGGCGTCGTGATAAAATCCTGTTTGCTGGTTAGGTCTCAGTTCAGGATTGCCGGGCTCTCCAGCGGCGGGAGCGTTACTCAATTCCTGCGCTGCCGCTTGCGTCCGAGGGTTAGGTGTATATGCTTTCAAGGTGTTATAAGGAGCATTGGGCGTATTCGCTTGCACTGTCTTTGGTAGCTGTTCGCTTTGTGTCGCTGGTATATTCCCCATTGATGGTGTGGTGGGCGTGCCACACTGCCCACAGAACGCCTCGCCCTGGCTTACCTCATTGCTACATTGGGGACATTTCATTGCTATGCCTGCTCCTGCTTATCTCGCTTCCTGTGTGTTGACTGTCGATTATCAGCACATCAGCGGAGTCATTATAGCGTATTTATCCCCAGGTGGCTACCCTTTCTGTCTCATTCTCTGCTTTATCAAGGGATATCTTCTCTTGGGCCTCTCGTCTCTAGCGAAATTTGTTGCAGACCCATGTGCGGATAGTGGTGGTAGGCAATCATGGCGGCCTTTGGTACTAGCCCATTTGCTTGCCGCAAGAATTGTTCGTCGAACGGTCCGCTAATGATCAGCCATACCCATGGAATCTGTTCGTCCTGATTGACGCGCCGCATATTTTTGCGGTCGATACTGCTGGCCTGCGCAAAACCCGTTGGGTGGCTGTGGTAGACACCGATCATCTGTCCGGGGTAGTTTAACTCAATCATCAACAACTCTTCGGGAGCGAACTCGAAGTAGACCGGTGAATCATAGATGTTACGCAATGGGTGTATACGTTCTACGTGCCAGTTGCCCTGTTCGTCCGTGCTGCCGAAGAGTACTCCGCATGCTTCTACATGCTGCCTTTGACACACATCTACTGCTAACATCTTCTGTGCCTCCAGGCTAAGCACTATGCGTGCGCTTTCCCGTTTCTTCATGTAGTATACTTCTGTGACATCTCTTGCCGCTTCCCTTTCCCTTAGTCGTACCATTTGCTATATGTTATTGTTTAGGCATTGTCAATAAATAATGTTAACAAATAGAGGCGGTACGAGGGAGGATGGTATAGTTCCATTCTCCATGAAACAGATCTGGTTGAAGGGACAGAGCAGCCATCTCTTCGTCGGACACCTTAAGACCTGTCGGATACGTGTTGGTATCGAGTTGGCACTGCACGGTGAGTCCTGCTTCGGTCGTAGTTGCAGCGATCAACTTGAGGATCACGGCATAGCTGACCAGCGGCTTGCCCCGCCAATTCTCGCTGATCCAGGCAAACAGGCGATGCTCAATTTTGTTCCATTTGCTGGTTCCCGGAGGAAAATGGCAGACGCTGATGCAGAGACCAATCTCATCGGCCAATTGCTGGAGTTCCCATTTCCACAAGCGCACGCGCGACCCGTTACTTCCCCCACCATCCGCCGTGATGAGCAAGCGTTTGGCACGAGGATACTGCTGCTTTCCCACAGTGTTCCACCAGCGTCGAATGCTTTCCACCGCGAAGGCTGCTGTATCATGATCGATGCCCACATTGACCCAGCCGCTGTTCTGTCCCTGGTCGTAGATACCGTAGGGCGTCACCCGACCCAACTCCTTGAGAGGAAAGTCATACACGCGCACTTGCTCCGGCTCGCCTTCGGGACGCCATTCACGCCCGCCATTCTTAAAATCGCCGACCAATTCTTTTTTCTTCGCGTCCACGGAAAGAACAGGCTCCCCTGCTGCCAGAGACGCCTTGGCCTGTGCATTGATGTGCTCAAACTGGGCATTGCGATCCGGGTGCGTTCCCCCCTCCAGGGTCTTGCGGTTCGCTTGCAAGCTATAGCCCAGCTCGTACAGGAGTTGGCTGACAAGCTCATGGGAAATCTGGTGACCCTGCTGGCTGAGTTCCTTGGCCAACTTGCGCACGCTCTTGCTGGTCCAGCGCAACGGCGACTCCGGGTCTCCCCGCGTCACTGGCTCCACCAAGCGTTCCAGTTCGACGCCGAGTTGTGGGTCTTTCTCCACCAGTTTCTTGCGTCCTCCCCCTTTCTTGCGAATGCGCCCCTCGCTGGTGGGTTCCTCCTCTTGCAGTTCCTTGATCCCTTGGCTGATGACCTGTCGCGACAGCCCCGTCGCCCGTGACACCGCCGAGATCCCTCCCCTTCCTATCGTCATGGCCTCGCTCGCCGCGACCAGCCGTCGCGTCCGTTCATTGAGGGCCAGAGCCACTCGCTCATATCGTTGCTTGATCGCTGCTTCTCTTTCTGCTTTCATGCCTCACAGGGTATCACATTCTTCCTTGCTTTGCAAATGTTATTTATTGACGAGTCCTTAGTCTATATCGTGGCATAGCTACTGTCTGTGAAATGTCTGCTACCTCACGCTGACGGTTGGGCCTGCGAAGAACTCTGCCTTGCCAACGCGCTATGGTACTTATGCTATCACTATATCACATGGCTGGTGATGCAGCATATGCTGCTATGGCCTGTGTAGACCGCTTTTTGTCTTTGCGCTGTCAATGGGGGCTGGCCTGAATAAACTGTGCTGCACTGTAATTGCGCAGATCACCGATATGTTCAACGCTCAGGTCGGGGTTAAAATGCTCTGGTTTTGCTCCGGCTGCGTATTTCCCCTGTTGCACAAAGACAATGGTGACTTTCTCGCCCAACTGTTTTTTTGTCTCAAAGAGAATGTCAGGTTTATCGTCGATCATCGCGTAGTGGTCTGCTGGATAGTGCTGCATGATCTCATCCAGGTGTTGCTGCTTGTGCTTAAAGAGCAATACACGCCCCTCGACGGCATCTGCCAGGGCACTATTAAAGATCTTCTCAGCCTGGAAATCCAGGTCGCCATCGGAAACGATGACGGTGCGACCCAGGGTGTTCAGATATGCCAGCGTCTCAAGCGTATGTGGATACAGTGCCTGAATAAACGGAAAATTATCGAAGAGAGAATGGACATGCTGGTAAGTTTGCTCATCCAGCTCTGTCAATGGGGTGTCTTCGCGTAACTTGCGCAGGGTGCGCGGAATATCCACGACGCCTTCTTGCTGGCGTACCTGTTCGTAGATCTCCCAGAAGCGTCTGGTTAACTGTGCACCTAGCTCTACCTGTAGATGCTCATCCAGTGTCTTTTTGACCTCGTCATTGTTGAGCAACGTATTATCGACATCAATCCAAAAAACCAGACCTGGCATATATCTTCTCTCTCCTCTTCAAGATACTCTTCTTCAGCATATCAAGCTTGTTCTTCGTATGTTTCACTGAGCAGCCGACCACCCTTCCGATCCGTATGGTAGATTGTCCAGTACTTTCCATAGTCTTCTGGTACATCCTCGATTAAATGCTCTACTTTTCCTTCAGTATCCCATTTGCTTGTAATATATATCTTGTTTTCCTCTATGCGTGAAACAAAACCCGAGTGCTTTACTGGTTCAATTACCAGATCTCCATAAATAATTACATCGCCTACTTTTACCTTTTCTAATCCTGAACCCTTCGGATAATACTCATTTTTGTAAGCAACGTCTTTGAATTTATTCTCGATTAGGATTTTTTTGTACATCTTTATGGCGTATATATCCTATTTTCCCATTGGTAAATGTTTCGCCATGGCAGTTACTATATGGATGTGGATCTTCAATCACAGTAACTCTACCTTCATAGCGTTCTTGTACTTCCTCTCTCCATGTTTGTGCATCAACATGCTTTGGAGGTGGGAGGTATTGCTTGCCATCCTTTTCAATCAGTGCCTCCTCGTCAGGCCATTCATCCTCATAGGTCCTGGGTTCAATAACGGTCTTCTTATCAGTAGAATGTTGACGTAGTGTGAATTGTCCTGCTGCTATCTCTCGTCGTTCCTGGGAGTCTGTCCGGCGCAATTGCTTGATATGTTCAAGTTCTGGTGATCGTGATCTGCGTTTCTGCTTTCCAGCATCACCCCTGTGGATAAAACTTTTCAGATTGCCTAAAACACCCTTTGACCCCTTTGCACTATCTGGAGAATTTTCACTGTCTCCTGGTTTTAAACCTTTTGGCTCAAAGTTTCTTGTTTCCATTTATCCCTCTGCGTGAAAGAAGGCGCTTAAATTGTAATTTCCACTCCTGTTGTCATTCTACCTGTTGGCTGTTAGTATTGTCAATTTGCCAAGAGGTGGTGGCAGGGCTTTCCAGTCCGTGGGGGCAATACTCACGTACTTCCAAATATGGTATACTAGAGAGACATCCATGAAAAGAGAAAAATGAAGATTGCGTAAGAAAAAGAAATATAGCCAAATAGGCAAGCACATTTACCATCCAGAAATAAAACACTGTTTAGCATGCAAAAGACGGCTTAAGAGATGTATTACCATTTCAGATAAGAGAGCAGTAACCTTAACGCAAGTTATTCGAGTCATTCATTGTGGGTATCGGTGTCCAGAAAAAGAATGTACAGGAAATTCCGTCCTCTATTGAAGCGCAGAAGCAGATGCATTGTCTCTCTCTGGTTTCACGTTTGGACTGGATATCGTTCTCAATGTGGGGCATTTACGGCTGGTTGATCACAAAACCATCGATGAAATTCATCACAGCCTTTTAGAACAGTTGGCCCCTCTTGAACAAACCATCTCACGACGGGAAATTTTGTTTCTTTTTGAGGCCTATACGTCTTTACTTCGCGCAGGAACGGAAACCAGTGATGATGAGGTCTGGAAAGAGCAAGTGCGTGAAAACAAAGGACTCCTGCTCTCGATTGATGGTATCCAGCCAGATGCAGGAAACGAAACGATTTATCTGGTGCGTGATGTCTTCACGGGAAGAATCCTCAATGCAGAAAATACGACGAAAAGTACGAAAGAGCGATTAAAACAGATCCTCGCTCCTGTCGTTGCTTTGAATTTGCCTGTCATCGGGGCAATCAGTGATGCTCAAACGACCGAATTACAGGCAATCGCGGAATTATGGCCAGATATTCCTCACCAGATTTGTCAATTCCATGTTCTTCGTGATGCAGGGCAACTTATTTCTCAGTTCGATGTTCGTGTGAGGAATGGCATGCGTGCTCGTATGAAACAAAAAACACATGAATATCGACAAAATCTCCAGAAAAGACTCAAAGAAGCTGAAACGCAAGAGGAAAGAAATGAGCAGGAAAGAGAACAGCTCTCTATTTTAGAGGAGTATGCAGCAGTGACAGAAGGAGCTTTACAGATTGGGAGTCTGGCTCCATTTCGCTATGGATCCTTGGAAGTGCAAGAGGCGTTGATTCAGCTTCAGGAGAGCCTAGAAGCACTGGAAAAAAAGAGGAAATGTAAGTAAAACGAGTTCAGACCGCCTGAAGCGCCTGAAAACGATTATTGGCCTTCACGAAGAGAAAAAAAGAGATTCTTGCGTCGATCACTCTGATGCATACATGGGTTTTAGAGGTGGAAGCTATTTTAAGCGGTTCCTGGGCACAACATCCAGAAGAGATCACCAATCATGCAGTAGGTCAGTTGTTTGATGCCTATTTGGACCGTCTTTTCCAGTTTTTGAATGGAGAAGAAATAACCGAAGATGAGAAAACACGGCTAGAGGAACTTTTCAGGGTCTTGAGGCATCTGAGAACAGGGTTAATTCAATGTTACGATATCGAAGGGTTTCCTCGTACGAATAATGACATGGAACGAACTATTCGTGCCATTAAAATGCACTATCGACGTATCAGCGGCAGAAAAAACTGGAATACCTATTTACTGCGCTACGGGCGATGTGTAGTGTATCAAGAATGGTGGCTTCATCAACCTGATGGAGAAGTCCTGCTCCAAACTCGCTTACGTCGTGTACCTACTGCATTATGGCACCATACTCGGCAGCAGACACGCCAAAGTCACCTGGAGCAACTCCATCGCTTTCGGTTCCGTCATCAACCATTGGAATACTTGGCCTCATTAGAAAAACGGTGGGAGCAAACCATTGGTACGTGAGTATTGCCCCCACGGTTCCAGTTCTCTTCTTGTTGGCCTCTACAGCGCGGAAAATATGCGCAAGCTCAATCAAGCCAGGGTGCAGTGGGGGAGCCACATTGGGGAAAATGGGCTAACGAGGGTCAGTTTTCGGAGAAAGAAGCGTTCTGATGTCTGTGTGCAGGAAACATTGGGTATACTAGAGGAACAGGAGTATAACTGTTTACCAACTTTGGGGCACCTGATGTTTTCCTCAACATCGCGAACGATGATGACGTTTCAGAGCGTGCCGAGAGAGCTTTCATTGTCCGCGATGTTGAGGAAACAAGGAAGTGTCAAAGGCGGTAAACTGTACAGTATCAGTGAAAGGAGGGCAAGATGGGACGCAAGTCGCGCGGAAGGGCAACTAAATCGGGAAATACCACAGATAAAGTGGACCAACGCTACAGCCGGGAGATATCTCCGTCTGCAAGTACGACAGGATCTGCGGGGGACACTGTCGATTTCCTTCAACAACAGGCTTGGGAGGCTCGAGGTCGTCAGGAGATGAGCGGTCCCTACAGCCGCAGCCTCATCCGAGGCGGGAGTATGGAAAATGTAATCGCAAATTTCGGTGCGTATAGCATAGAGGAGGGACCGGAGCATCACTCTTCTGAGTCTACACAGTGGCCAGCTTCCATGTATGAAGCACCTCTCTCCTCCACAGGGTACATGGCGCAAGGCGATACCACGGGCTTTTATTCTTCAGGTGCAGGACAGGGGAGTGAAGTACTGGGGGCGTCGTACGCTCCCAGCTCCTCTTGGGGAATAGGGGGACCGTCCTCCGGCGGGTATGGTGATGCATCTGTCACCTCCTCCGTTGGGTTCGCGCAGCAAGGGGACAACACCTATACCACAGGCTCTTATGAAGGTGCTCAAGAGATCCCAAGACGAAGAGAATGGTCTGAGCGTAGCGATGCTATAGAAAATGCATTTTTCGAGCGCCGTGAGTATACGCCAGTTAAGATTATAACCGATGAAGGGATAATTATTGAGGGACTAAAGTCTCTTACCTGGAAAGAACTCGAAGGAAAAGTACGGGAGGCAAATGGAAATTTACCGTCTTTCACAAGATTATCAGATATGGCTGCAATACGGGAAGAAACGATAAAGGATATAGGAGAAGCAAGGAGTTTCGTGCAAAGGAGGTTCGGAAGGAGGACCGGGTCGAGGATGACGAATAAAGATGCATGGGAAGCGCTGATGGAATCTCGGTTGCGGACCCGTCGTGAGTATATTCCGGGGAGCACCACGTTTGAAACTGCTCCAAATCCAGACTATAACTGTCATAGCTGGACATTTGCTAATGGAAGAGCGGGATACATTTGTGATGAAGACGTTTGGGCTATCATAAAAGGCAATGGGTTTCAACCCATCCTTGAGAAAATTGGAGATCAGCCTCCGGTACGCCTGAGCACAGAGAAATATCCAGACGGGAAAAATCCAGAACCCAAATTAGATATTTATCTTGTTACTGATAAGAATAACTCTATAATTCACTCAGGTGTTTTTGCTGGTTCAAAAGAGTTTAATCACAAATCATATCTAATGGGCCGGAGTCATGCAGGAGGAGTACAAAGGCACCTTATGGATCTTCAACCAGTCAATAAAGAGGCTCGTGCCTGGACAGTATATCATACAGATAGGCTCGGCGGTCGGCTCGTTTCTCCTTTTTTCTGATGGAAACTGCGAAATGTGGGATATAACCAAAAACATTGGTAATTTTACTGGAGAACTACGAGACTGAGGACTGGCATGGGCCGAAGAGGACTGGAAGACGGCGATAAAGAAGCAACACCGAGCAATACAAAAAGCCGCTGAGGAGTACGAAAAGCGGAAGATTTTCTAGGGACTATGCTCACAGCGCGGTCTGTGCTATTATGAGGCGATATGAGTCAAAACAACCAGACCTCTCATCCCGCAATCGAGCTGCCCGCAAATGCACTCCCTGACACCGGGCTGGCGTCTTCAGATCCGCGTGCACCTCTCATCTGGACGGCGAAATTTACGGTTATCTTCGCCTTGTCGCTGGTCTGCGGCTTAAGTGCAGCCAGCATCATCACGCAGTGGTGGCTCAACGGCCTTTACTCGGGAGCTGTCGTGCTCATGCTCTACTCTGTGCTGTTGATTGCTGCCTGGATGATTGTTCTGCTGCGGGTGCGAACGCCGTGGGTACGGATGGGGGCTATCTTTGGCGTTATCTGGGCTATCTTCACTGGGATCAGTTTTCTGTTTGAGCAACTGGCTGTGGATGTGCATTTGCCCAGTGTTGCTCATCTCAATGCTGTCACCAATACTGCGCTGCTGGCCTCTACTCTCTGTTTCTCGCTGGCACGCACCGCATTGCGGCGTTGGGATAGCTGGTTTTTGCGCGTGGTCCCGGTTGTTGGCTGCGTCCTGGTGGTGGTGGTTTACCTGTTCATGCCTGTGGCGAGCCGTTCATTGAGCAGCCTTGAGAGTACTATTGCGGCTATCGCCCTTTACCTGAGTATCGCCGTCTGGTGGCTGCGTCCCTCCTGTTGGCATCGTCAGCCAGGGCTTGCATTGCTCTTCGGCCTGGCGTCCATCATCCAGCTTCTGCTCAGTGTTCCGCATCTTGTGGATAGTGGCACAAACTTTTTCTTTGTCCAACTGACGCTTATCTGTTATCTGCTGATCACCTTGCGTATTTGCCAGGCGGAAGCTCGTTGTTGATCACCTGCCTGGCCTGACAATTTTTTTTCAGCGCAGATCGCTCGTGGAGTAAGATGGACGTTGCATCATCTATGCGTTAGTGGATTAGCGTTATGACGATTAAGAGGGCGCTAATACCGTTGTTCAGCATGTGTAGCATTATGCCGGGCCAGATCGACTGTGTACGCCAGCGCAAGAAGGCCAGTGCCAGGCCGATGATAAAGAGCACTGCGAAGGAACCAGGATCACCGTGTGCGACTGCAAAGATGAGCGCACTCAGGATAACTGACACGCCCAATGGCATACTGCGCAGGAGTCCCATGAAGACGAAACTGCGGAAAAATATCTCTTCGCAAATTGGTGCAACGATGACTGCGGCCAGCAGTGTAGCATACGTCGAAATGGGTGCTGCTTTTCCTTCGGAAAGCAGCACCTGATCATTGGTCTGTATATGCAGGTGCAGCGTGGTAATCACATACTGGTAGGCACCATTCACGGCGATGATGACCAGCATCAACGCTATGAGCAGAGGGATTACCTGCCATATATTGAAGCCTCTGAAGCCCAGTGTCTGCCCTATTGAGCGTCGAGGGGGCAGGTCAGCGTGGGTTGTACGTCTGGCGTACAGGTATGGCGCGATTAAAAAGGCACCTTCGACGACAGTTGAAAATAAGAAGGTGATGATGGCGTTAATCACATCGAGTTGGGGTGAAAGCTTGCTCGAAGTCGTTGTGTGTGTATTGAAAAAAGAGAGCGCAACGGTAAATGTAATCCACGGCACTAATGTAAAAAAGACGCCATTAAACGTCTGCTGCGTGGTCCATGGGACTTGTTCAATTTTCTGTTCAATCACAACCTTACTCCGATTTTTCCGTACTCTATTATAACATTACCGTTACCGTCTTGTCTGTAGTGCCGCCCCTATTACTACAGCAAAGATATGGTATACTACCTTCAACGTTACTTTCTTAGCGAGGGCCTGCTACGAGGCCGCAGTAAAAAGTTTTATTGCTCTTCTCGGACGCTCTCTTACCTATAGCACGTCGTACTTAGTTAGGAAGGATACCTGGTTGGCAGGGACAATCGAAACTCATCCAGCAGAAAACTCAAACTGGCGTAAACATAAAAATGCGTGTCCGTTCTATCGGGAACGTTGGTTCCCCTGCAATGATCTTTCCGCAGGAGAGCCAATGTATCAAGTGTTTTGTCTCAAGGGGACGCCGCCTGTGACGGCTGAAGAGCAGGATAAGTGCTTTCGCAGCAAAACATGCTGCTGGCGTCTTGCCAATAACAGCAAACAGGCCGAAGAAACAGAAACAGCGGCGGCGGATACTCCTGTCCATTCACTCTAAGCTACACGGGTCTTGTCGGCCCTTGATTGCTATCCTCATCCTTTGTAACACGCGCAATCGACATCCAGGACAGCTACTATAGAGCGTTGTGTTGTTTCCTCTTCTCCAGCCGTAGATTGTCGCACTATCTCCAGACTGAAAGTACAAAACCGAGAAGCTCTATTCGCTGGCTTCTCGGCTTGTGCTGCGCTGAGGATGTGCTAGCGTTATAGTTTACTCGCGCTCGCTGGAGTTATAGAGATACTGCTCCAGGATATCCTCATACTCAAAAAGTTCGGCGGCCTTGAAGAAACGTGGCACCTCGACGGCTGCCGTCTCTAGCGAATCAGAGCAATGAATGAGATTGGCCTGGACGCTCAGCGCGAATTCGCCACGAATGGTGCCTGGCGCAGCCTCGCGTGCTTTCGTAATACCGGTGAGTTGCCGCACCGTATTCACGCTATCGACTCCCTCCAGGCAAATGGCAATCACCGGAGTGCGCTGCATGAACGACTTTACTTCGGGGAAGAATGGTCGTCCAACCAGGTGACTATAATGCTCGTCCAGCAGTTCACTGGATAGATGCATCATCTTCAAGCCAACCAGCTTCAAGCCTTTACGCTCAAGGCGTGTAATAATTTCACCGACGAGATCCCTTTGTACGGCGTCGGGTTTTAGTAGAACTAATGTACGTTCCATAGAAAAATAGATGCTCCTTATGATCTTTCGTTATTAGCCCACCACTTGCAGGAGTTGACGGCAAGCTTTCTTCATTTCCAGGCGGATGCGCCCGGTATTCCCTGCTCCATGGGTTGTGACCACGAGAATGAGGTCTCCTGCCTCTTCAACCTGGATCGTGCTATTTTTGGTTTCTATGATCACATGACGTGCTTCACCGTTGCTAATTTGCGTCGTGAAGTTGTTAATGGAGCCAAAGGCGGCGGCTGACATCGCGCCTATCACTTCCTCATCATCACTATGCAGTATACCAGATACGATCAGGCCATCCTTGCCCACAAGGATTGCGTCATACACATCGTCAAGGTCAGTCAACCGTTGTAGAATTGTCTCCACCCTCTGGCTCCTTCTCTGTGTTTGTAGCGTTCAACCTTTTGCTGTCTGCGATTTTCTTACTTACAGTATAATGGGTATTAGTTCTTGGCCTTTTTGGCCATCGTCAGGGCCTTATTATAGGATTCCATGGCTTGTAAATATTCTCCCTGGCGCATATAGGCATCGCCTAAGACTCGATAGCCTGCTGAGTAGCGTGGGGCCAGCTTCAGGAGTGCGCGCGTATTACTGACAACCTCTCCCAGCAATTCGGGAGCGTTGCGTATGATAATGCGATACTCCTGCATTGCGTCATCGTAGTCCCCGATGAGTTGGCTCTGATATCCCTTGACCAATCGCTCTTGATACGTCAAATTGCTCTCGCTCCCCTTACCTGTTGTCTGCTCAGTGGGGCGCGCTTTGTTGAGTGTATTGAGTTGGTCCCGGAAGGTCGCAGGGCGTTGTTGCACGGGCTGCAGACGTACCGCAGGGCGTTTCATCGTCATTTCTAGTTCGCTATCGGGCAGAGGATTACCGCGCACTGCCGCAACTTTTGTGGTCTCTGTCTCAGGTGGCTGATGAATCAGCGGCGCCGAGGACGGAGACGGCTCGAAAGACCGGCCCAGTGGGCGTTTCTCTCAGTGTGTGCGTTATGGCTGGTAATTCCTGTGAGGCACTGCGCCGATCTCTGGCTGGAGACGATGACCTGTACGTCTGCGTTGTTGGCGCTTCCTGTTGTTCAGGTATCGTTTGATAGGTATCCTGTGTCTGCTCAGAGGCTGGCGTTGAGGCCGCTCGCAAGGCAGCCATCCATGAGGGTTCACTCATGGGTGCTTCTGGATGAGGCTGCGCCGTTGTTTCGGAAGCACTGCTTACCGCTGGAGACTGCTGGGCGAATTGACCGAGTTCTGCCAGCGCTGATGAAAGAGAAGGTTCCTGGAAGGCGCTTTGTGTTGCCTGTGCAGATTGCTGTGTGCTCTCTTGCTCTGGATACTGGTGTTGTGTGTCTGCCTGCTGATCCTGGGCAATAGCTGAGAGTGACTTGGGCGCGAGCGGAATAAACCCTTTTGAGCGTAAGTTCTTCTCTAACTCTTCTAGTGTCGTGACGAGATTCTGCTCCGCTTTCTCGGCAGGATCTGGTTCGGTAATTTGTGAAATCCATGCATGCTCATAGGCAGGCTGCGTATCAGCCGTTTGTGAGGCCCAGGGATCATAGGCGGGCTGTTGTTCTACGTGAGCAGCCGGCGCGTCGGTGGTTTGTGAGGCCCAGGGATCATAGGCGGGCTGTTGTTCTACGTGAGCAGCCTGTGTATCGGCGATCTGTGAAATCCATGTATCGTTGGATGATTGGGTATCTGCGCTGTCTGGCGCTGCTGGTGCTTCTGAGCGTATTGGCTCGTCAGAAGTTTCGTTATCAAGAGTGGTTGCTCCCAATGACTTCAGCCATTCAGGCCCAAAGAAGGATTCTTCATCTTGCTCTCGTGGGTTGGATGACTCTGGTGCGTCTTGTTGCCAGGGAGTAGGTGCTGCGGTCGTGGCACTCTGAAACTCTTGTGTCGTTGGCTGTGCAGCGGGCGGAGACAGTGGTTCCCAGCGATCTGAAGAAGTCCTGGTCGTACTTCGAGCATCTTGCACCTCTGGTTGTGCGGCAGGCGTAGGTGACTGATGCTCTCCTGGGATTACTGATGGTATCTCGCCGCTCAGTTGTCGTCGTTCTGCTTGTGTCAGCATATTTAGCCAGGCAGGGGGAGCTGGTAACTCGTCTTCTTTTGCCGGCACTGCCCATGCATCCGCCGGTTGTGCTTCTGAGGCAGGATGCGTGCCTTCCCATGTGTTGATTCCTGCCGGGCTGGCATCCTGGAAAGCTTCTCGCTGTTCCCACTCTTGTAGATCTGGTCGCGCCTGGCTTTGTGCACCGTCTGGATCGATACTATTGAGCGCTTCTTGCAATAACTGCCATGGTTCCTTCGACGACTCCGTTGCTGGCGTGGAAGGCTGAGCAGTTTGTTCCCCTGCTTGCCATGGTTTGTCGTAGGTCATATTGCCGGATGCTGGTGTCACAAAATTTGTCAGGTCTGGCACACGAGGTGTATCTATCCTGCTGGCCGCGTCGGTTCCTGTTGGGGTAATCGCTGCCCAGGCTGCGCTAGCCGAGATATCTTGTGGTGAGACATTGGCTGAACGAGGCTTCACCAGTGTGGTATCGTTGTCCCAATTATTGCTACTTCCCCATTGAGCCAGCGCATCCATGGAAGTCGCAGGTGTGTTCGCTGCCGCGTTATATGCGCCTTGTGCCGCCGCAGTAACGAGCTTGGCGGCTGATTCCGCAGCATCGACTCTGTTCAGCGTTACAGGAGCTTTTTGCAGCAGGTTCAGGAACGGATCTCCAGGTTGCTTGGCCAGGAGATCGGCAAAAAGATCATGCGCCATGACCTGGTCCGGGTCCATCACTGCTGCTTGTCGCAACTGCTCTTGTGCTTGCGACAAGTCTTTGGCCGCCGTGACATGCGCGAGGAGCAACCGTGCTTTTAAGCAACCAGAGACACTTTGGAGTATCTGTGTAGCTAATTGTGCCACCTGCTCATAGTGAGCGGCATGCCAGTACGTTTCTAACAGCCCGATACGCGCATCAAGTCGATCTGGTGTAGCCGCCAGCACGCTCTCCCACTCTTGTATCGCCTGGGAAAGAAGATCTCCACGCATATAGAGGCGCGCCAGACCAGCACGTGAGAACATGAAGCCTTGCTGACCAACCTTCGCGCTGAGCTGATTAAACTGTTCGCGGATCTGACTATTGCCCCGACTGAGTTCGTATGCTTGCTGATAGCAATCGAGGGCGGTATCGTTATCGCCCAGACGCTCACTGACCAGAGCGCGATTGCAATATGCAATCACGTTCTCCGGGTCGTTGGTCAAAATCCAATCAAAGGCTTGTTGTGCCTCTTCCAGGCGTCCCTGTGCAAGATAGATCTCGCCTAGCAGACGTTGGGCCTCCAGTGATTCTGGAAAATAAGCCAGAATGTATTGACAATTTGCCAGAGCATTCTCAATGCGATTTGTACTAATCGCATCTTCTGTCTCCTGTAAATAGTCACGAAGCGTTATTTGTGCCATAAAACCTGGTCTCCTCTTCCCGCTTTACACATCTGCGAGCAACTTCTCAAAGGCTCCTGCGCGACGTGTAGTATCAGGCCCAATCACAGCCAGGCGACGCCACTCCGGGGCAAAACAGATCTGCGCGACACGCTGTATATCCTCTCTGCTGACGGCGTCAACATGCGTGATCACATCGTCAATCTGCCACACGCGATTGTACAGGCACTCCTGGCTACCTACCCAGGATGCAACCTGCTGTGTCCCTTCCAGGCCCAACAGGATACCGCCGCGTACGTAAGCTTTGATGCGTTCCAATTCTTCGGTGGGGACTGGCTCTGCGCATAGTTGTCGCAGTTCTACGAGAATTGCCCGTATGGTTTCCTCGGTATGCGAGGGATCGACGCCTGCGCTTACAACCAAGCTACCTGTCTCATAATAACTATTAAAATAACTTCCAATGTCGTATGCCAACCCCTGCTCTTCGCGTATCGACTGGAAGAGCCGGGAACTCATGCCATCTCCTAGCAGAGCATTGATAAGCAATAGTGAATAATAATCAGGAGATGCGTAGGCTGTGCCCAATGTTGCCAGGCAGATATTTGTTTGCTCCGTTGCTTTTTTTATCATATGCACTGGCGGCGCATTCCGTGGTGGCAAACACTCGTTCCAGGATGGCTGATCACGTGCTTCCCAGTCGTTGAATAAGCTTTCGGTCAATTGAATGACCTGGGTATGATCGATGTTGCCTGCAATGCTAATCACAAGCGAGTTAGGACGATAATAGGTGTCCAGATACGTGAGCATCTGTTGGCGTGACAACGTTGCCACGCTGGCGATTGATCCTGCGTCGTCTCGGCCCAATGGCAATCCCGGCCACATGGCCTCATCGGCCAGCAGGTTGACCCACTCCTGCGGATCATCCTGTGTGGAACTCAGTTCCTCAATGATGACGTTACGTTCTTTCTCGATCTCGATTGGATCAAAGAGCGGATTCCGTATCATATCTGCCAGTACTTGCAGGACTACGGGCAGATATTCTCCCGGTACGCGAGCTGTGTAACTGGTCAACTCTTTCCCGGTGCTCCCATTGAAGTTTCCGCCGACGCCTTCTATCGCTTCTGAAATAGCGCGTGCTGTTGGATAACGCCTGGAGCCTTTAAAGAGCATATGCTCTATAAAATGTGAGACGCCTGCTTGCGCGTCCGACTCATAGCGTGAACCAACAGCAAAAAAGAAGGCGATACTTGCGGAACGCATCCCTGGTATGTGGGTTGTGAGTAAGCGTAGTCCATTCTGTAGTGTAGTTCGCACGTAATTCATTCAAATTTGGCACTAAGACTTTTCCGTTACTACGTGAAAAGAGCGCCCCAAATCTCCTTATTATCCCGATCAAAAAGTACTAATACAGATCTCAACGTTTAGGCCAGGCTTTTTTCTGCATACAGAAAGCAGTTTATCTCGCAGTATTATAGACTGTTTACCTCATTGTCGCAACACACTACGAACGCAATAGGAAGAAAAGGAGTTGACTGGTGCTAAAAATGAGCAGAAAACACGAGGCGCTCCTGCCTCACCAGCAAACTCCGACCGCGCTCTTTTTATCTGCACGCTGAACTTCCTATGGGTATTAGAGGCCGATGTCGTCGGCTAATTCTCCCAGGCCGCCGAGCAGTCCTTCGTCCCGACGTCGAGGACGCCCAAATCCTCCCATGCCCATATCTCCCTCAATCGAGTTTTCAACGCCATGCAGCAACATTTCTCCTCCCAGTACGGCGGCGGCACCTCCTAACGCGCCCATGGCATATTTCCCGGCATTGCCTTGTAAGAACCCTCCCATGCCATTTTGTTGTCCTTGCGCCATCACTGGCGTTGGTACCACTCCGGCCAGGCTTGTATTACAACTGGCGCAGGCTACGCTACCCACTGGGGCCATGGCCATGCAGGTGGGACAACGGAGCGCCGTCGGCTGCTGTCCCATCATCGGCTGTGGTTGATAGCCTCCTTGATTGTATTGAGGTTGTGGATACTGAGCCTGTTGTTGATAGGGCGCGGACTGTGGATACTGAGCCTGCTGGTAAGGCGATGAAGGCTGTTGGTATTGGGGCTGTTGATACGGTGCAGACTGTGGATACTGAGCCTGCTGGTAAGGTGCGGAGGGTGGTTGATATTGCGTTTGTTGGTAAGGTGCGGATTGCGGATACTGACCCGACTGCGTATATCCTGGTTGGGGTACCATAGGCGTCCCTGGTGTCACCGGGCTGCCGCAGCTATTGCAGAAACGGACACCTGCGACATTCTGTTTGCCGCAGTTCCCACAGAAGATAGGGGTGCTGGCGGCTGTTGGCTGGCTGGATACGGCAACACGCATATCGTGTCCACATTGTGTGCAAAAAGCGCTGGCGGTGGGTACCTGTGTAGAACAGGCCGGGCAGGTGAGTGTGGCGGGTGGTGGTGGTGGTGTGACAGACGGCGTCGGAGTATTTAACGCCGAGCCGCAATGCAGACAAAAAGCTGCCCCGGGCCTCACCTCTCCGCTACAATGTGGGCAGATGGCCGTAGACGAGCCCCCTGCGCTTTGGGTATTTATCACTTTTACGGGTGCGCCGCATTCAGGGCAAAACTTTTTCCCTGTAACATCGGTACCGCACGCTGTACATGTTGACATGGGTCGCTTCCTCCTCATCTAAGAGCGGCAGGAGACCCCGCACGTTCATGCTGGGGAGGAATGCCGCACTCCTTTTGGATAACTATTGCCATCACCATAATAATTAGTAATAGTATCTTCTTCCATATATTTATACGCAGTGTAGCACAATTTCTTCAATTCGTCGAGCAGCCCAGAGCCCCGAAATTCCACTCCCTGATGGTCCGGGACACAATGGATAATCTTCTTGAGAAGCAGGCTATTCAAGCCTGGGAAAAGTAACCATACGTTGTTTTCTGTGTGCTGGATGGATTTAGCGCTTATGCGACCTCAAGGTGCCGATGGCTTGAACAGACGCTGTACATGGTTCCAGAAGTCGCGCCATGCTTGCGATTTCTGTGCCTGCTTTTCCTGCCTGAGCATTGCCCCGGTTGTCTGTTGAGGAAGGGTCAGTTGCATCTCTGGTCGGAATGGTTGCGTCGGAGCATGGATACCCTCATACATAGGGGATGCCTGTCTGCCCTCGACGACTGGAGATTGATGCGCTGTGGATCTTTGTTCTGGGACAGGTGGGTGCTTGATCTCCATATCCAGGTAAGGTGGCCGCTGGACCTGTGGTCGTTTGGGGGGGTGTATGACAATGCGACGGTCGCTCTGGACAGGTGGCATCTGTCCGGTAACTGCCGAATATGGTGCGCTAAAGGGTGCTGGTGGCTGTATATGGAGCGCGCGCAACGCCTCGGCCATGAAGCTGGCTTCAGCATATCTTTGATAGCGGTCGCGTGCCAATGCCGTCAAGATAATGCTTTCCAGGTCGGCGGAGATTTCTGGATTGTAAAACCTGGGTGGCGTCAGTGGGCCGCTGATGATGGCTTGTGTTAACTCGGGCATAGAGCGGGCCGTAAAAGGCCGATGGCCACTGACCATTTCATAGAGCACAACGCCAAGCGCATAAATATCGCTGCGATTGTCCAATGTCTGACCCCACACCTGCTCTGGAGACGCGTAGTAAATGCTCCCAACCAGCGTTTTCGCCACCGTAATGGTCTGCAAGCCGGACGCGCGCGCCAGGCCAAAATCCATCACTTTGATTTTGCCCCAGCGATTGAGCATCAAGTTTTCTGGCTTAATGTCGCGATGGATCACGTTTCGTTCGCGATAAGCGGCATCCAATGCATCAGCGATCTGTGCGGCATACTCTACCGCGAGGTGTTGCGGAATGATACCATCCAGATTGAGCAAACTCGCGAGTGTTGGTCCCTGGACAAACTCCATGACAAAGTAGAGCAACTTCTGTTGTTGCCCCGCGTCGTAGATTTGTACAATGTTGGGATGATTCAGTCCGGCAATAATTTGTGCTTCACGAATAAAGCGCGCAACATATGTCGCGTCACGTGCCAGCGTCTGGGGAAGCACCTTGACGGCGACTTCGCGTCCGAGCGCAATCTGTTGGCTGCGATAGACGACCCCCATAGAGCCACGCCCCACCTCTTCCACCAGTTGATATCCACCCAGGCTTTGCCCTGCCAGTTCGTTCATCACAACTAACTGCCTTCCTTTTTGTATTCAAACATACTCGGTTGCTGTATCGCCATGTTCGATGCGCTTCAATTGTAGGAGACCCTCGTGCCACGTGGCTGAGGGAGGAAACAAAGCCCCCTGCGGGGAGCCGTTTTCTCTGAGGAACGGCTAAACCTCGTCGCTTGCTTGTGCTTGCGTTTAGTCGAGGTAATCTTTCAGAATGCGGCTGGCCTGCGGATGGCGCAGTTTGCGAATGGCACGCTCCTCGATCTGGCGTACGCGTTCGCGCGTCACTTTCAACTTCTTGCCCACCTCTTCTAGCGTGTGGTCATGATCATCGACCAGCCCGAAGCGTAGCTCAATGACCTGTCGTTCGCGCAGCGTGAGCTGACCAAGCACTTTGCGAATTTCTTCGCGCAACAATTGCTGATCGGTAATTTCGGACGGTCCTCGCTCGTGCACATCCTCAATGATGTCGCCAAGGGTATTCTCCTCCTCTTCAGAGAGGGGAGCATCTAGCGAGAAGACCTTCTCTGCCCAAATGAGCAACTCACTGACGCGCTCCGCTGTCATGCCGAGTCGCTCTCCGATGCTATCGGGGGTCGGCTCACGGCCCAGTTCCTGGTATAACTGGCGTGTCGTGCGCTTGACGCGCATTACCTCTTCCATGATATACACGGGGAGGCGCACGACACGGGTGCCCTCCAGGATCGCGCGGGTAATGGCCTGCTTGATCCACCAGGTTGCATAGGTGGAGAAGCGAAAGCCTTTCCGATAATCGAATTTAGTGACCGCACGGATCAGCCCAATGTTTCCTTCGCCGATCAAATCTTCGAGCGAAAGTCCCTGTCCGACGTATTTCTTGGCGATGCTCACGACCAGGCGGAGATTCGCCTCAATAAGATGGTTGCGTGCATCTCGATCACCATTTTCTGCTCGTTCTGCAAGGCGCGATTCGCTAACAGCAGAGAGCAGAGGAATACGTGAAATCTCGCGAAGATATAGGCGCAAGCTATCGCTTTGAGCCAGGCTACTAAGGTCTGCTTCTTGTAGCGTCTCGCGTTCGGGTTCGACCGACTTATTGCGGTCGCGGTCTGCGTTAAACATCACATTTTGTCCCAATTGCTTGCTCTCTTCTCCTGCAACATGTACGTAGATCAGTTCAATCTTGGCTTATTGTATCATACGTACGGGGAAGTCAACTACGTATAGCCGAAAAAATCAATGGACAAAGCATCTTCGTTATGAAATGGTCCTGTCAGTGCGCACGTGTGCTCCTTTCAAGATAGCATGTACATGATTATAGCATTCCGTTGCATATTTCGATCCAGTTGGCCTGACATTTGTTTCAGCAGTTCGGTTTTACGCAGAGTGGCATGGCGCAGAGATTGCTATTTTGCAGAGCAGAGCATGATGGCAGGCAAATACTGTGTTTTACCTTTGCGCTATCAATAGAGAAACGTTGCACGTTGGGATTTGTGGTTGATGAAAAAAAGGTTGTATGGTGGTCCCCGTTTCCTGGATGGACCTGACTTTTGGGACCGTAATAGCTTGCTCACCAGGATTGCGGTGAGAAAAACGACCAGTAGGTAGCAACTGCATTGCATCCCTTAGATGGGCGGGAGGGACGCGAGTTGGAAACAATCTGCTTAGCCAAACGCGCGAAATGTGAATCGCCCGTATTTGCCGCAAAAAATCACCAAAAATCTGACTCGCACGACCCATTTTCTTTCTATACTTATAGAGACTATGGTCTCTTTTTCAAAGAGCGTTTAAAATGAACTGGGTAGAATGACGCGTTGTTTACGTGAAAGACCACCCTGACTTGATGCTACTGAACGTGTTGATAAATTTAATTCAAAAAGTTTCGCTTTAAAAGCAGCGACTCGTCTTCATGATAATGTGGTAGCAAAAAAGGATATTGAAGAAGAGGATAGGCTTTTTAAAATAAAAGAGAAAGAAATGGTGAAAAGGCACTCTGTAGCATGGGAAAATTTGGAAAGGCAGCAGAAACTTGCTAGAGACCTATTTAGTGATTACTATGCTGTAGAGGAAAGGCAGCAGAAACTTGTTAGAAACCCATTTAGTGATGACTATGCTGTGGAGGAAGGTAAGTAGACGTGCTGGGAGCATCGGTACTTACCCAGCAGCAATTGTTGAGGTTCTTCATCAGGGTCTCTAATACCTCACTGTGGTATGGTCTTCCAAACAAGGAAACTTCCTTTGCGTTTTCATGCTCGGGACTTTACTTAATCAGGCCGCCCTCCGCAAGGTTGGGGGGCCTTTTGTCTGCGATAGTCTAAACGTCAAAATAGGAGAAAAGGGGGGAAATTTCTTTTTGCATACATACCTGGAGGGTTGGCGAGTGGCCCGGGCTGTAATGCGAGAACGGCGTAACTCTGCGGGAATTTTGACGTACATATGTTGATACGTCTATAGTAATGGAGATACTCTCTGTTGTTGGGTCGTGTAGTGCGGAAAGTAGAGGAAATCGCTCAGTTATGGGCTTACCAATAGCGCTAACACCGGGGACTATTGTCGGAGGCCATTATATTATTGGCAATCTGATTAATAGCGGGGGCTTCGGAGCGGTCTATCGCGGTATCGATACCAGCGAAGGCAATCGTCCCTGTGCGATTAAAGAAACGTATGATGTGACGCCTGCGGCACGTCGCCAGGCGCTGATGGAGGCGGGTGTGCTTTTTACGGTACGCAGTCCACACCTGCCCGAGGTTTATGATGCATTAGAGGCCAATGGGCGCTTTTATCTCGTAATGCAATTGATAGAGGGACAGAATCTTTTACAACTCTTGCATGCGCGTGAGCCAGGTGGACCAATTGGAGAACAAGAACCCTTTCAACGGGCAAATGGTCCCTGTAGCGAACAGGAGGTGCTGGCGTGGCTTGTGCCGATTATGGAGGTGTTGCAGGAGCTCCATAGCCGTAACCCGCCGATTATGCATCGTGACATCAAACCAGGCAATATCATCCTCACCCCGCAACAAACCACGGTGCTGGTCGATTTTGGCTTGACCAAGCTCTATGATCCCATGCGCGGGAGCCAGACCCTGATTAAGGCCGTCTCGGAAGGTTTCAGCCCGCTTGAGCAATACCTGGGCAAAACCAGTCCTCAGTCGGATATCTACTCGGTAGCTGCGACGATGTACCTGTTGTTGACCAATCGACTGCCACCGGCTGCCGTCAGTCGTGGTATGCAGGATCGTCTGCTTGCTCCACGCCAGTTAAATCCAGCGCTCTCATTGCATGTGGAGCGTGTTCTACTGAAGGCGTTAGCTGTGCAGGCTGATCAGCGCTATCAGAGCATGCGTGAATTTATGCAGGCGTTGCAACCGGCGTCTCTAGATCCTTATGCTGACAGGACCATCGTGGCGGCACCTATGGTATCTGCGGCTGCACCTCTCGTGCTGCCGGCACCACCTCCGCAAGTCTATCAAAGCAATCCCTATCAAGTCCAGCCTTATCAACCGTCGACGCAGCAGGGGTATAGCGGTAATGCTCAACCCATCGTGCCCTATCAGAACCAGCCGTACGCACCGGCAAAAGGCACGTCAGCAGGCACGCGGGCACGTCGGCCTCCTGGAGGCTATGGAGGTATGGCACCGCAAACACCGGCACGGCCTGTGCAGTCTCAGACCAGTCCATTTAGCCAGGGGTGCTTATGGGGATTACTGCAAGGTCTGTTGACCGGAGTCCTCGTGTTTGTGCTGAAGCGACAAGAAGCTTTTTACCTGGCAATCATCATCGGCCTGTTTTTTTGTATGATTGCCGGCTCCAAAGCCACGCGCAAAGGCGGTTCCTCGGCGCGCGCTGGCTGGAGTGGCTACTGGACGGCCATTATCGGCACAATCGTCTTCTGGCTCACGCTCGTGACCTGCATCACTGTAGTTTTCGTGCAAAATGTGCAAGAAATTGATGCGCACGACCCCAATATCGATCCCAGGAGCGCCAGTCAACTGGCATGGAGTATTGTCAAGCCTACTCTTCCACATTTTACGCTCCTGCGGGGGCAACCCTTCCTGGTCAACGTGGTTGCTGCGGTGCTCAGTGCTCTCATGATTGCCTGGATACTGGGTTGGATAGGTGGTTTGCTGGGTAGACCCGCGCCAATGCCCAAAGCGGCGCAGCGCAATGCTCCTTATCCTTGACGATTGTGGTACTATCCTCTTGCGAAATGTGCTTCGTCTGCACAATTTTGTGAATGGGAGTATGTAGCTGAGTGGTTGCCAACGATTAAGTGATCATGCACTAGGGTGATGAATAGCTAAATAGAGTATTGACATTTAGGGATGTTTATGCCATTCTATACACATGAGATTAAGTGCATATGCAAAAAAGATGGGCGTCAGTTACAAGACGGCATTTCGTTGGTGGAAAGTAGGAAAGCTTGATGCCTATCAACTCGATACCGGAACCATCATTGTACGTGAACCGGCACAACCACAAGCAGCAACCGGTGTTGCTCTCTATGCTCGTGTCTCATCAGCCGATCAAAAAGAGGATTTGGAGAGACAGACGCAGCGTCTCAAGGACTATGCAGCATCAAAAGGCTATCAGGTGACGAAGATGGTAAGTGAGCTTGCATCAGGACTGAACGACAGTCGCCCGAAGCTCATAAAAGTTCTGACTGACACAACTATTGGGGTGATCATTGTTGAACGTCCTGATCGACTTACCCGTTTCGGATTCAACTATATTGAACAACTGCTCAAGGTGCAGGGACGGCGATTAGAAGTTATCTTTCCATCCGATACGGACAATGATTTGGTCGATGATTTTATTGCGGTGATCACCAGCATGGCAAGCCGAATTTATGGACGCAGAACCTCAAAACGGCGAGTGGAGAAGATCAAACAGTGTGTTGAGCATGTCATGCAAGAGGAGGGCAAGGATGAAGACGATCCACGGGTATAAGACAGAACTCGATCTCAACCATGCCCAAAAGACTGCGTGTCTCAAGCATGCTGGTGTCGCTCGTTATACGTACAACTGGGGATTACGTCGCTATGAAGAAGGACGCGAAGCGGGACGCAAGACGCCTTCTGCCATCAGTCTGCATAAAGAACTCAATGCACTCAAACAAACAGATCTTCCGTGGATGTATGAAGTGTCAAAATGCGCTCCACAGGAGTCCCTTCGAAATCTGGAAAAGGCATTTAAGCACTTCTTTCGCAAGATCGCACTCAAGAAACGAGGGAAATGGAAAGGGAAATGTGGCTATCCCAAATTTAAAAGCAAGAAGAAAGGCATTGGGAGCTTTCGCTTGACTGGTGCCATTCATGTCTTTGAGCAGGCTGTTCAATTGCCCAGGCTTGGCAAACTGCGCTTGAAAGAAGCTGGATACATCCCAACGAAAAACGTCAAGATTCTTTCTGCGACGGTCTCAGAGCAGGCTGGTCGGTGGTTCGTCAGTGTCCAGGTAGAGGAAGAAGGAGCCGACCCCATCACCGCGACAGGTCCTACTCTTGGCGTAGATCTGGGCATTAAGACGCTAGCAACGTGCTCAAATGGTACCGCGTTCGAGAACCCGAAAGCACTCCGATCCCGTCTCAAGAAGCTCAAGAGGCTCTCTCGTCTGCATAGCCGTAAGGTGAAGGGATCGAACAATCGGAAAAAGGCAACCCGCAAACTTGCCCGATTCCATGCCCACATCGCCAATGTTCGCAAAGACACCTTGCACAAGGTTACATCCATGATTGCCGCGAAAACCAAGCCAGATCATGAACGTCCTGCGTGCATCGTCCTTGAGGATCTCAATATCAGTGGCATGCTCAAAAATCGCACACTTTCACGAGCTATTGCTGATGTCGGCTTCTTTGAGTTTCGGAGACAATTGGAATACAAAACCAAACAGTCTGGGTCCCTTGTTTCTACGGTTTCGCGTTGGGAACCATCGAGTAAGACCTGTTCCTGGTGTGGATGGGTTGATGAGGATCTCACCCTTGCAGATCGGATTTTCAGGTGCGAAGCCTGCGGATACGTCTCCGACCGCGACTATAATGCCGCTATCAATCTGGCATTAACAGCAGCAGGATAGCAAAAAAGTGAGTACCGTGAGTTCCACGGGAATTGACGCCTGTGGAGAGAGAAGCTCTGGCTTTTTGGAAACAGCAAGTGAAACTTCTCTCATCGAAGCAGGAACCAGACAGCAAATATGGCTTGTCCATAAATGTCTAAGTTCTGGATAACGGAAGGTAGGCTTACGCATTTGGCGACTCAAGAACAGACCAACCAGACACCAACTGCGCCAGAGACTGCGGCGGCAGAAACCCTGGCGGTTGCTGATATTGCGCGGACGCTCAACGCAGAGCTGGGTATACAGAGTGGGCAGATTGCACGCACCATTGCATTATTGGATGAGGGCAATACAATCCCCTTTATTGCACGCTATCGTAAAGAGGTGACGGGTAGCCTGGACGAGGTGCAAATTCAGGCCATCGCAGACCGTGCCGCCGCGCTACGCGCCCTCTATGAGCGAAAAATGGATGTGCACAGAATGATCGGTAGCCAGGGCAAACTGACTCCCGAGCTGGCTGCCGCCATTGAAGCGGCTACGACGCTGCAAGAGGTTGAGGATCTCTATCTTCCTTATCGTCCCAAGCGCAAAACGCGCGCCAGTGTTGCCCGTGAGAAAGGACTGGCTCCGCTCGCCGCTATTATTTTACAGCAGCCAGAACTGTTGGGCGATGCCAGTGCGCACCTGGAGGAATATGCGCGTGCCTTCCTGGACGCGGAAAAGGGTGTGGATACCAGCCTGGAAGCCTATGCTGGAGCCAGTGATATTGTCGCTGAAGTGGTCGCGGAGGATGCGAATGTGCGTGGTAGTGTGCGCACGCGCTTCTTTCGTCAGTCGGTTGTCGCCACAAAAGTTGTGGACCCCGAGAAGATCGCCGAGAAAGATCCCAATGGCGTCTATCAATTGTATTACGAGTTCAACGAGGATGTGACAAAACTGGTGCCGCATCGTATCCTGGCGCTCAACCGTGCCGAACGCGAAGAAGTGTTGCGCGTCGGTGTGAATCTGCCCTACGAGCAGGCGCAAGCGGATATCACGCAGCATTACCCGGTCAAAGCCACGTCGCCCTTCGCGCAACTGCTCTCCGATGCGCAGGAGGATGGCTATAAGCGTCTGCTGGCTCCGGCCATGGAACGCGAAGTGCGTGTTGAACTGACGCGTAAAGCAGAGGAGCATGCCATCAATATTTTCGCGGCGAACCTGCGCAATCTGCTGTTGCAGCCGCCTCTGCGTGGCAAAAAGGTGCTTGGTATTGATCCTGGCTTTCGTACAGGCTGTAAGCTCACCGTGGTCGATGAGACAGGGAAATATATCACCTCGGACACCATGTATTTATATCAAGAAGAGAAAGCGCGTCAACTACTGCGCTCATTGCTGACGCAACACCATATCAGCGTGATCTCGATAGGCAACGGGACCGCGTCCCGCGAGACAGAGCAACTCGTGGCGCCGCTATTGAGTGAGATGGAGCAGGCACCGCACGCACAGAAGATCGGCTACATGATTGTGAATGAGGCTGGTGCTTCGGTCTACTCCGCCTCGGAGGCTGCGCGGGAAGAGTTTCCCACGCTGGATGCCACACAGCGCGGGACGATCTCCATTGCGCGACGCTTGCAAGATCCGCTGGCCGAATTGGTGAAGATCGACCCCAAAGCGGTTGGCGTTGGACTCTATCAGCATGATGTTGATCAGAAAGAGCTGGCGGGGATGCTAGAGCGCGTGGTGGTCTCGTGTGTCAACTTTGCCGGCGTCGAAGTGAACTCGGCCTCGGCTGCGTTGCTCAAGCACGTATCAGGCATTAATTCCCGTGTCGCCAATGCCATCGTAAAGTATCGCGAGGAGCATGGACCGTTCAAGGCGCGGCAGGAGCTGCAAAAGGTCTCTGGTCTGGGTCCAGTCGCCTTTGTGCAGGCGGCAGGCTTCCTCAAAATTGCCAATGGCGACGAGCTGCTCGACAACACCTTTATTCACCCCGAAAGCTATGTGGCCACACGGGCTATTCTGGCAATGCTACCGGGTGAAGGGAACCATGCTCGTCCCGCCGAACGGATCGCGCAGTTCCGGCAGCAGCTCAAGATGCAAAATACGCTGGGGCAGTTGCAGAACAGCCTGGGTCGCACAAACCGCAATCGTCCGGCGCAGAGCGCGAGTAGTGAGCAGGTCGCGCTGGCTGAGATTGCCAAAACGGTGGGGGTTGGTCTGCCTACACTCAATGATATCCTGGAGAACCTGGAGAAGCCTGGACTTGATCCGCGTGACGCGTTGCCCGCGCCTATTTTGCGCCACGACGTGCTGAAAATAGAAGACTTACAGCCGGGCATGATCCTGCAAGGGACGGTGCGTAACGTGGTCGATTTTGGCGCTTTTGTCGATATTGGTGTCAAGCAGGATGGGCTGGTGCACGTTTCGGAATTGGCCGACCACTTTGTGCGCGATCCATTGACTGTTGTAGCCGTAGGACAGGTCGTGCAGGTACGTGTCCTTAAGGTTGATATGCAGCGCGGACGCGTACAATTGAGCATGCGTAACACCCAACAATGACCTGTGGATCACAAGGGGTTGTTGCGAGGTCGTGGTCTGAATTCAAACGGGTAGGGGCGTCACCTTGCGTGCGCCCTCGGTGCTCATCGGGTGGCCCCCGGGGCGGTCGCAAGGACACGCCCCCTACCCAGCGTTACCCTCCCTCGTTAATGTCCGCTGAGAGCTACAGAGAACAAGGAGATGAGTATGTCAGATCTCTTTCTGAGCCGTATTCGTCTGTATCCCATCAAAGGGTGCGCCGGAACGGATGTCCAGGAGGCGCACATGGATGAGCGTGGCCTGCGCTATGACCGGCGTTGGCTGCTCGTCAATGAGTTGGGCCTGGGTCTGCAGCAGTTTGACTTTCCGCGTCTCGCCTGCATCACTGTTTCGCTCGATGACGATGGCTTATGTATCCAGGCCCCTGGCATGTCTGTGCTGCGTATCCCTGTGTCTCCGCAGCATGCGCAATCTTGCGTCGTGCGCTGGTACCAGGGGAACTGCGAGGCTCTTCCCGCCAGCGACGAGGCGGATGCCTGGTTTCAAGATTTCTTGCATGTCTGGTGCCGCCTCGTCTTCATGCCTGAGAGCACGCCGCGCTTTGTTGAAGCGCAGTACGCGCGCAATCACGATCTCGCAGCCTTCACGAGCTTTCCTTACCATCTGCTGGGCGCAGGCTCTCTGGAGGATCTCAATCAGCGCCTGGCTACGCCTGTACCCCTTGAGCGTTTCCGTCCCAATCTGGTCATAGCAGGTGCGCCAGCGTTTGCAGAAGATAGCTGGCGCACTTTTCAGATAAACCAGCAGACGTTTCATGTGGTGAAGCCCTGCAAGCGTTGTGCGATTACGACTGTTGATGCGTCTAGAGGCGTGCGGACCAACAAGGAACCGATGGCAACTCTTGCACGCTATCGCACATTTCAGCGCGAAGTGCTCTTCGGACAATATCTGCTGGCAGAAGGGGCCGGAATGCTGCGTGTAGGTGACGGGGTGCAGATTTCGGCGTATCAAGCGCCTCCCTCTCTGGCATAAATGTCTCCTGGGTTCCTCTCAAAGCAGTCCTCATGGGAAACGGGCTATAATAGGGAGATAGGATAGGCGGATTGTGTTCTTGTATACTTGCGAGACCATCCTGGCCAATGAATACATGAGAGGAACGTTTTTGCGGTGACTGAAAAATATAGTTTTGCGCGCTATCTGAATGTGCGTACGGCGTCTGGACCCAGTTTCTCGCCCGATGGAAATAGACTTACCTTTCTCACGGATATTACCGGAGTGGCTGAGGTGTGGGAAGTGCCTGTAGAGTTGCAACGTCCACGCCCATTATGGCCTGACCAGCTTACTTTTCGAGGCGAGCGTGTGTCCCGTGCGACGTTCTCGCCAAAGGCGGATCTGCTGCTTGTGGCAGGTGATATCGGCGGGAACGAGCGTACCCAATTGTATACGCTGGATACGAGCGACGCGACGCTGACGGCGTTGACCTCACAACCTGACGTGATGTATCTCTTCGGTGGCTGGTCGCCCGATGGTACGCGTATTACCTATAGCAGTAACGAGCGCGATGCGCGCTATTTTGATGTGTATGAACGGCATATGGAGAGCGGTGAGATAAAGCTGCTTCTCAGCCAGGATGGCACGAATTATGTGCAGGGGTATGCGCCGGATGGACAGCAGGTGTTGGTTACGCGCCATGAAACGAATTTCCGTAATCAACTGATCCTTGTGGATACGTCGACCACTGTGACTCACGTTCTGACGCCAGAAGCAGGTGAAGGGGCATCCATATACCAGAGTGTCGCATGGTCGGCTGATCGAAAAGGCTTGTATCTGCTCAGTAATCATGGACGTCAGTTTCTGTCGTTGGCTTACCTGGATCTCGCCACGAACGAGATGACCTATTTGAGTGATGCTCCCTGGGATAGAGAATTGCTGGCGGTGACTGGCGATGGTACGAAAATGGCTGTGGTCACGAATGAGGATGGGTACTCTCGACTGGAACTGCTGGACGTAGCCAATGGCTGGGAACAGCGTACCGCACTCAATGCGCCGACGCTTCCCGCTGGTGTGATCGCTGAGCTGGCCTGGTCACAGGATGGTACACGTCTGGCGTTGACTTTTGTGACCGCTGACGATACCGCTGATGTATGGGTCTGGGATGCCAGCGCGGGTGTTATTGTGCGGGCCACCCGTAGCGCGCTCGGTGGTATTCCGCGAGCGACCTTTGTGGTCCCGTCGCTGGTGCGCTATCCGACCTTTGATGAGCGCGAGATACCGGCTTTTCTGTATTTACCGGTAGGTGAGCAGCGCAACTTGCCCGTCGTGGTTTATGTGCATGGTGGTCCCGAGAGTCAGTCGCGTCCAGCATTTAACGCGATTATTCAATACCTGGTTGGCTGTGGCTACGGCGTGTTCGTGCCCAATGTACGCGGCAGTACCGGCTATGGATATGAGTATCAGAGTCTGGATGATGTACGGTTGCGTATGGATTCTGTGGAGGATTTAAAGTATGCGGCTCTGTGGTTGCGTGAGAGTGGTGTGGCAGATCCGCGCCGTATTGCCGTGATGGGCGGTAGTTACGGTGGTTTCATGGTGCTTTCTGCCATCACGACGTACCCGGATGTGTGGGCGGCTGGCGTCGATATCGTTGGTATCGCTAACTTTATCACTTTTCTAGAGCATACTGGTCCCTGGAGGCGCAAATTACGCGAGGCCGAGTATGGGAGCCTGGAGCATGACCGCGAGTTCCTGGAGCGCATATCGCCGATCTATGCGGTTGAGCGCATTACCGCGCCACTGTTTGTTGTGCACGGCTTGAACGATCCACGCGTACCGGTCGGTGAGGCGGAGCAGATCGTCAAGGCGCTGCGCGCCAGGGAGGTGCCCGTGGAATATTTGCGCTTTGATGATGAAGGGCATGGGCTGATCAAGCGAGCCAATCGCCTGCTGGCCTATCCCGCTATCGCGCGCTTCCTCGATACCTATATCGGACAAAAGGCGTAATACCTATATGTATCCAGATGAGAAATGTGCCACAGCGCGTTTCTCATCTGAATACAAGGCAATATACCGTTTCACTGCTACTGATGCAGGAGGAGCAGGAAAGGAGTTTGTGCGATGTCTGGCTCATTCCACCTTGGCAAACTGGCTGGCATTGATATTTATATCAATTTTAGCCTGCTGATTGGACTTGTACTGCTAACGACCTCACTGGCGTCTGGTTGGTTTCCCGGTCTCTATCCCGGTGCGGCAACCTCCACGTACATCCTGATGGGGATTGTGGGCGCAATGCTTCTGTTTATCTCGATCCTGCTGCATGAGTTGGCTCACTCGTTGGTCGCGCGTGCGCATGGCCTGGCTGTGCGCAGTATAGTGCTGTTCATTTTTGGTGGAGTTTCCAATATTGAGCAGGAGGCACCGCGACCAGGTGTCGAGTTTCAGGTGTCAGTGGTTGGCCCACTGGTGAGTATTCTGCTTGGCGCGCTGTGTTTTCTGCTCTGGCTGCCTATTCACAGCCATCCTTCGGCAGTCGGAGCTGTACTGATGGTGCTGGCGCTGATCAATGTGCTCTTAGGTGTCTTCAACCTGATACCGGGATTTCCACTGGATGGTGGTCGTGTGTTCAGGTCGATTGTCTGGAAGATAACGGGGAACGCCAATACAGCCACGCGTATCGCAGCCACAGTCGGGCAAATCGTGGCTTATCTCTTTATCCTCTGGGGGATTTTCCAGGTCTTTGGCGGTGATGTGCTGGATGGTATCTGGATCGGCTTTGTGGGTTGGTTTTTGCTGAGCGCGGCACAGTCGACGCGTGCGCAGTCGAACTTTGATGCGATGTTTGGCAATGTCACTGTTGAGCAGGTGATGAATACGCAACCGATAACGGTACCGGCAAATATTTCGCTACAAAAGTTGGTCGATGACTATTTTCTCCCGCAGGGATTGCGTTCGGCGTTCGTCATGCAAGGAGACTGGTTTGCCGGGCTGGTGACGTTGAGCGACATTCGTCATATCCCGCGCGAAACATGGGCGCAGACTCCGGTTGGCCAAATCATGATTCCTGTGGCGCGTTTGCATGCTGTCACACCACAACAGAGCCTCAAAGAAGTGCTGCCGCTGATGGCAACGCAGGATGTGAACCAATTGCCGGTGGTCTCCTCCGATGGACAATTGCTTGGCGTACTCAGCCGCGATGCCATCATGCGCTCACTTGAAGTGCGCCGGAAGCTTGGTCTGAAACAGTAGGATTGCGTAACTACTCCGGTGAGGCAACGTTTCAGGCACTATGCAAGCGCGCGTAGAGGCCGAGCCAGGACCTTTTTGGAGATCGATCTGCGGCGTGGGCGAAGGAAAAAGGTCCTGGCGTCCCTTGCGGCGGCCCGTGCGGTCATGCGCCCAACCGGGACAACCGCAAGGGATTGTCCCTACGCGATCCGACCTGAGTGATTACGGATTGCCGTGGGAAGGATGCTTTTCGCCGTGTATCGAGAAACATGTTTCTAACGTCATATAAATTACTAACAATCGGTGAACCATAAAGGGAGAATAGCGACGTTCTCTTTTTGGGTTGCTTCATGTTGTGTTCGTTTGACTCATCCATGTATAATGTTTAGTATAGAAACAACTTGGTACTTATGGTGATGAGAAGAAAGTACCTGATATACTACGTGTCCTCTTGAAACGCGGTACACTACCTCTGAATGACTAAGAGAGTGTTTGGTTTCAGTTCAATATCGGCCAATGTGTGCGCATGCCGAACACTCCCTTAAGAGTGGTGCCTGTTTTCTTGTTAAGTAAAAAAATCCTTCTGCATTCCCTGCGTTGTGGCAGAGATTCATAACAATAGCATCTTACCTCAAGGTGAGATGTACTATTAAGACAGGTAGTTTACTTATAAAGATTGCACGATAAATCCAATTGTATGTTATATGCTGGATAGGATGATAAAGAAGAGAGCCTTTTCGATAGGCGAGGTGAAGGAATGGACGATAAGACCAGTCGCCGTGACAAGTCTGGCGTGTATGAACGGCGGCGCAAACAGGTAATCAGCTCTGGGCGCAAGGTCTGGCAGATGCTCCGTACCCATCGTACCGTGCTTGTTACGTGTATTTTACTCTGTGCGTTTGTTGTATTGCTGTTTGCTGTCCTCAGCCAATTGCCAGGTACTACGACTAATGCTGCACCTGCTGGTGTGACCAGTGTCAATTACAGTACTTTTGTCGGTCAGGTGAATAATGGGAATGTGCTGGCAGCAGTCATTCAGGGCAATAACGTGAATGGGTTTCTCGCGGAGCCGCTTTCACAAGGGCATAACACAACTACTGCCACCACTGTACATAAATTGACGTTAGCTTCAACTGACTATACGGTGTGGAGTCACAGCCTGGGCATGAGCAGTGCCCCTATGTCTGCGACGAGCACTGCGCTACCGATAGATACTTCACACGCGCTCTTCACGCAGCTTCCACCCGGCAGCAGCGCGGTCCTGATGAATGTATTGCTCAATAACCATGTGTTAGTGCACACACTGCCTGTGGCGAGCACGCCTCTCTGGCTAGTGTGGCTGGAGCGACTCGCGCCCTTTCTGCTTGTCGCGGTGATTATGCTGGTCTTCCTGTTGACGCGCAATCGTCAGAGTCAGGATGGCTCCATCGATCAGCGTGTGAGTCATCTGGGCAAGAGCCGCGTCCGTCGTTTTGAGCGGAGCAAGGAGACGAATGCGTTATCGACCCCTCCGCAAAAGACGTCGTCTGGTCCCACAAACAAGCTGGGAGCGTCAGGCAAATCCTCTGCCGCCCGTGTGAGCACGGCACCGCCGATCACGTTCGACGATGTGGCTGGTATCGATGAGGTACGATCTGAACTCGTCGAAATTGTGCAATTCTTGCGCAGTCCTGAACGCTTTAACCGCCTGGGTGCGCGTATTCCGCGTGGTGCTCTGCTGGTCGGACCTCCAGGAACGGGGAAGACATTGCTCGCCAGGGCGGTCGCAGGCGAGGCGCACGTGCCATTTTTTAGTATGAGCGCATCTGAGTTCGTCGAGATGTTTGTTGGCGTCGGAGCGAGTCGTGTGCGGGATCTCTTTAGCCAGGCACGCAAAGCTGCACCATGTGTGATCTTTATCGATGAGCTGGATGCTGTGGGTCGTAAGCGCTCAACCCGTATGAGCAGCAATGACGAGCGCGATCAGACCTTGAATCAGCTGCTGGTTGAACTGGATGGTTTTGATACGCGGCAGGCTGTAGTGGTGCTGGCGGCGACGAACCGCGTGGATATTCTGGATAAGGCTTTACTGCGTCCTGGTCGCTTTGACCGTCGCATCATGGTTTCTCCGCCCGACCGGGTTGGACGTGAGGCAATTTTGCAGGTGCACACGCGCAAGACGCCTTTACATGAAGATGTGGAATTGGAGCGTCTGGCACGCCTCACGACGGGCATGACTGGCGCAGATCTGGCGAACCTGGTGAATGAGGCTGCTCTGGTGGCGGCACGCCGTGATTTGGAACGCGTCGATCATGCATGCTTCGAAGATGCATTGGCGCGGGTGCAACTGGGCGCTTTGCGTCCCCTCGTGATGAGTGAGGAAGAGCGTCGTACGATAGCTGTCCACGAGGGTGGGCATGCGCTTGTGGCCTATCATCTGGACGAAGCTGATACGGTCAATCGTGTGACGATCCTGCCCCGTGGCCAGAGTCTGGGTGTCACACAATTTACCGCGGAGGATCGCTACAATTATAGCCGCTCCACGCTGATGGCACGCATCGCCGTGGGACTGGGTGGACGCGTCGCCGAGGAACTTACTTTTGGCGTGGATCGCATTACGACCGGTGCCGAGAATGATCTTCAGGTTGTGACGGATCTGGCCCGGCGTATGGTGACGCGTTGGGGTATGAGTGAGCAAGTGGGCGTCGTGTTTGCTGACTATCAGGCTGGTAGTGATGACTATGCGCTCAATATGCGGCGTGGCGATACTGGTGTACTGCCGCAAGCGCGTGCCCTGGCAGCCGATGCAAATGGACGTGTGCTCTGGCCTCGCGCTGATGCGCTCGGTCAGGCGTATATGGCTATGTCTGCGCCGATGCCACGCAACTCTAATGGTGTGGCGATGAATACGCTGATCGATACTGAAGTGCAGCGTATCCTCAATGAGGGACGTGATATGGCGCGTCAGTTGCTTACAATACACAAAGATCAGTTACAGCTACTGGCGGATATGCTCATTGTGCATGAGCAGCTTGACCGTGGGCAATTCGAGGAACTACTCCGCGCCTAGCGAATTGCTAGTTGAACAGTCTCGTGGTATCTATTCAGGTACAGCGTTGGCTCTTCGCGTAGGGACCATCCCTGGCGTGGGTTTGTGCTGCACCTGAATAGATAAGATACCGTCTCGTGTATCTATTCAGTAGGGCCAGGCGGTTGCTGGATCAGAGGCAGATCTGGTAAAATAGCAGTATGACGTAGGGTGAAACATGGGAACAGCTCTGGGTGGAGAGGGTTGTTTAACTTACGAGAAAAAACAAGAGGTGTAGCAGCTCTAGCACAAGAAACAGATTTTGCGAGAGGAACTCTCAAGAAGCACCCAGGCGACTGAAGGCTCGCGGATTTTGCAGGCATCCTAGTCCTATCTCTAGCTAGAAAGGTGCGTTTCCAATCATAAATCATGATGATGTTCATACCCACCCGAACGAAAACTTAAAAACCTCTAAAGTAGAAATTCATCCGCCAAAGGAGGAAGATATTATTCGTAATCTTAATGAATTCACGAAAGAAAGTAGATCGTCCCCCAATGAATTGAACCATATAAGTGCAGACTTACAAAGAATACATGAGAAAGTCCTTGCAGAGAAATCTGATGATAAATACACCTTGGGTGAATGGAGCAAACTCTTGAGAGGCGCTCAAGCACTGCATGATAAATGTGCCCGTGTTGTTCCTGAAGGCGACCAGCTTTACAAAAGGACGCAAGAAATGAAAGATTCTGTCCAGATGCGCTTCTTTCAGGTCTCTACAGAGACCTATAGAGACCTATATAGTACTGATAGAGAAGCGGGATGGGCATTTCCAGACCACGAAAAAGATTTTATTAGACGATATACAAAAAGCGAGGTTGATGATTTTTATCGATTAAATACACGTATGAGGGAAGAACATACGAGGGATGGTTCAAAAAAACTAGTAGGCGTTAATTACTATAATCCGGCAGAGCGTTTTTTTATTTATTATAGTCATTCACGCATAGATGTAACTGATAACCTGAAACCATTACATGAGAACGAGACAAAAAAAGAGATTTACCAACGCACATTACCGCATTCGGAGATGATGCATCACCTTCAACAGGAAGCAATCGATGAATATAACCAAGAACATCCAACCCCGATTTCTCTAGATGAAAAAGTACCGGATATGACTTTTGTAAATCATGCTCTTTCCAATAAAGAATATATAGCAATTGCCCCTCAACTTAATATAGATAAAGCAAACCCACCGGTTTACAATCGAGGCGATGATAAATTTTCATTATTGATGAAAGAAATACCTAATTTCAAAGCGATTGAACACTTTATTTCACAGCGCCATCCACATCTAGAAGTAACAACGATCACGATTATACCTGATCGCTATGATTCTGTCATTGTGCATGCCCAGGAGAAAAAATCGCTGTAGGGGATATTAAGAAACTGACCTATGCATCGAGAGTGAAGCACCTTCTTATTTACCAGGGAGCGCGTGCAAGAACACGCCCCTACCCAACTTCTGCGGGTAGAGGCGTGTTCTTGCGACTCTTCCGAGAGTCATGATATTGCCCCCAAGGCTTCTTTGGTATCAGACGTAGCGTTGCATATATTGTCCAATATCAAATGGTTTGGCCTGTTGCACGAGCTGGTGTGCGGCCTGATCCATCGTCGGACGTTCGGCCTGGAAAAAGACGCCCGTGAATTGCTTCTGCGTCTCCATGGCCAGGACCATCGCTTTGCCCTTATCCTCGCTATCGTGGTCGGCAGGAATGAGCTCTACCGCCTCGTCCCAGGTGTCGAACGTATTGTAGAAGGTCGGGCAGGGACTGAGCACGTGAATGAAAGAGAAGCCCTTGTGCTGCACTCCCCGCTCAATCAGTGTGGCCAGATCTTTCGGCTTCGCGGAATAGCCACGCGCGACAAAGCTCACATTCAACGAGAGTGCCGTCGCGATAGGGTTAAATTGCGATGCCAGCAGTCCATAAGGCGTGGACTTGGTAACATGACCATGCGGCGACGTGGGAGACGTTTGTCCTTTGGTCAGTCCATAAATCTCGTTATCCATCACAACGACCGTGATGTCGATATTGCGTAGCGCCGCATGTACCAGATGGCCGGCACCGATGCTGAAGAAATCACCATCGCCCCCGACGGCTACGACAGTGAGATCCGGGCGCGCCATTTTTAGACCCTGGGCAACTGGTAAGGCACGTCCATGTACACTGTGGAAGCCAAAGGTCTTCGTAAAGTGAGGGAAGCGACTGGAGCAGCCAATGCCTGATACCACCACCGTCTCGTCTGGCGCGAGTTTCAAGCCAGCCAGTGCACGGTACGTTGCATTGAGCACGCCAAAGTCGCCACAGCCTGGACACCAGGTTGGTTTTACCTCACTTTTATAATCTTTTGGGGTGGGATTGATGATAGCCTGAGTCATTATGCGTTAACCTCCTCGATTGCACGTAGGATTTCTCCCGCCGTGAACGGGATACCGCCAAATTTATTGACGCGAGTGACCTGTACTGCATATTTTGCGCCGAGCAGATTCGCCAGTTGGCCGGAATAGTTACATTCTGGCACGATGACTTTCTGGACGGAGTGCATAAAATCCTGGATGGCCGTGTCTGGCAACGGTGAGAGGATCTTGAGCTGAAGGGAAGCTACTCTGTGGCCTTGCGCGCGTGCGCGGTCGACCGCTTCTTGAATAGTCCCTTCGGTTGATCCCCAGCCGATGACGCCGATAGTCGCATCCTCATCACCATAGCGCTCTGGTACGGGAAGTTCGGAGGCCGCCGTCGCCAGTTTGCGGAAGCGTTTCTCCATCATCACCGTGTGATCCTCTTCCTCATAGTCAGGATGGCCCATCTCATCGTGTTCCAGACCAGTCGCTACGTAGCCGGAAGCGCCCGCGCCCGGTGTGCTGATGGGCGAGATGCCTGTCGGGGTATTGGCATAGCGATTGTATGCATGGCTAGCCGCTGCGGCACCGACAAGCACCTGCTCACTGGCACCATTGTGTCCGTTGTGTGCATTTGCTGGCTGGATGCGCGGTTGGTTCTCGGCAGCTTTGAATGCACTGCGGTCAACGCTCTCTACACGAGCTGTCAGAGACTGATCGGTGAGGAAGAGCACAGGCATCTGGTAGCGTTCAGCCATATTGAACGCCAGGATCATCAGGTTGTAACAATCCGCGACATTGGCCGGAGCGAGGATCATGCGTGGTGTATCGCCATGACTGGCGTAGAGCGCAAAACTCAGGTCCGACTGTTCCATCTTGGTTGGCATCCCGGTGCTGGGGCCAGCGCGCTGAGCATCGACAATCACAACGGGCAGCTCCGCCATCGACGCAAAGCCGATTAATTCCGTCATCAGCGAAAAGCCGGGTCCCGAGGTAGCCGTCATCGAGCGCATGCCGCCGTAGGAAGCTCCAAGAGCCGAAGCCAGCGCGGCCATCTCATCTTCGGCCTGCAAGAACGTTCCACCTACCTGGGGCAACTCTTTGGCCAGACCCTCCATAATATCGCTAGCAGGTGTGATAGGATAGCCTGCGAAGTAACGACATTGCGCCGCCAGTGCACCAGCTACCACGGCCTGGTTCCCATTGAGAACCACGCGGTCGGCCTTCTCCACCGTCGAGAGCAGATAGGGATCTTGCTTGGAGAGTTTTTCGGTCACGTAGGTTTTGGCCACGTCCAGAGCGAGCAGGTTCTTTTCCATCAACGTCGAGTTGGACTTGCGTGACCGCGAAAGTTTGGATTGAACTACCTGGATAATAGCTTCTACTGGAGGGCCAAACAGGCCGGAAATAGCTCCCAGCATGACCATATTTTTGGTTTGAAAGAATTGGATCTCTTTACGGGCGATTTCGTTAAATGGGACGGCATAGGTGATAAAGTCGCCTGCTTCGGGCGTAAAGTCGGAGGGATCGTAGATGAGCACGCCGCCATGACGGAGCTCGCTACGATTGCGATCATACGCTTCTTTGTTCAGGCAGATGAGCACATCAGCATAGTCACCCATGGATTTTACCGGGTGATCGCTAATGCGCACCTGAAACATACAGGGTCCACCGAGAATTTCGGCTGGAAAGGTTCTGAAAGTATAGACGTGATACCCCCAGCGGGCGGCTGCCAGCGCAAGAATATCTCCCCCGGAGATCGTCCCTTCGCCTGACTCACCCCCGATACGAATAGTCACTTCATTCATCTTTGAATGCCCCCTAAAGCATGTCGACCGTGCTCTCAGGCACTGCGGAGCACGGCACTCTTCATTAAACACCGCTCACTTCGGCTGATCGCAGCAAAAATCTATGCGAAGTGATAACGCTGTGCACACCTGATACGTCTACGACAGACAGACAGGCTGAGGAACAACAGGCAAAAGAGCTAACGCTCCAGCTCGTATGTATGTATCCTCCATGGCTCTCCGTCCATGCGGGGAAAATGGGGTAGGGGCGTCACCTCGCGTGCGCCCTGGGGCGGTCGCTGCCTCTTAGACCGACACAACCTCTGAGACCGTCAGAAACGAAGCTCTCGCTTCTAGCCTTCGGCTCATGTATCGGAAAGGAGGAAGGACACGCCCCTACCCCATTTCCCAACGTTTTTCCCCAGAAGGATGGAGACCCTCCTCAATCTGTTCCGTATGTTCAATAGTAGGATCAAGCTACATATATAACTACTTCTAGTATAGCACATTCTATTGATTAGATATATGCAACAGAGAAATTCCTCAAAAAATAAAGGTGCTTGGGAACAAAGGCTACAGGCCGCTACACAGCAAGCGACCGACACAGGTTTTTTTGACCCTCTGGCGGTACTATTTTAGCCCATTTTTCTGCATGTACTATTGGCCATAGGCACCAATGTACGGGTGATGATGCACCCGATAGCCTGGGCGATCATAAGTGCTATTGCCCGCCACGGGTGTTGGATGCATGGAGTGGGCAGAAGCGATGACCGATATAGCCACACGGACTATGCAGTTTTTTGGCAGATTCGATGACCAGCATGGCCAACATGTCTAGCATGGCCACGATGACGATACGGTTTTTTGGCAGATTCGATGACCAACATGGCCATGTTGGTCATCGAATTCTGCCAAAAAACCGTATCGTATCGATCTGCATTGCTCTGTCAAGCTTGATTTATCGTACAACACGGAAGCGGTTGACCTCGTGCAGGGACGACTCTTGCAGTGGCCTTTGGTGGCATGGCATAATCATGGCACAGAGGAAAACCGTCCTGGTTTTTGCTCCTCGCAGCATTTTTGCTTGTTCTGCGCAAGATGTAGGAATGATCGCGGCAAGCATGGGGTCGATGTCGGTCTTGCTCGTGCTGCTCGATCCTCTCAGCAAAGGAAGCTTCTAGATTGTCACCAGGGTATTTGTCTGTTTAGAAAGAAGGGAGAAGCATTGTGGTGCAGCGTGTTTATCATATAGTCAATGGTCAGGAGGTGGGGAGTGCGGCGACCTTTCTCGCGCGCAATGCCAGTCAGTTGGATGATGTGATCGGCGAATTTCCTGCGGCGACGAAAGAACAGGTTCGCCAGGCGTGTGAAGCTGCGCGGCAGGCGTTTGCTGGCTGGCGTGCGACGCCCGCACCCGTACGTGGGGAGTTGCTCGGCAATCTGGGCGTGATCCTGCAACGCGAGAAAGAACCTTTGAGTCGGCTCCTGAGTCGCGAAATCGGCAAAACGCTCAAGGAGGCGGGCGGTGATGTGCAGGAAGCTATTGATACCTGCCATTTCTTTCAGTCGGAGGGTCGCCGACTCTACGGGCAGACGGTCCCATCGGAAATGCCCTTCAAAGATCTGCTGACCTATCGTCGTCCACTGGGCGTCGTCGGCATTATTACCGCCGGCAACTTTCCTATTGCTGTGCCGAGCTGGAAGATCATTCCCGCCCTGTTGACCGGCAACACGATAGTCTGGAAGCCATCTGAGGACTGTCCCGCGACCTCCTATGCCTTCGCCAAACTGATAGAAGAGGCAGGCGTGGGAGCAGGCGTCCTCAACGTCGTCTTTGGTCCTGGTGGCAATGGAGCGGGCCAGTATCTCGTGGAAATGCTGGATGAAGAGCTACTCAACAAGATTGCCTTTACGGGGAGTACTATCGTCGGTCGGCTGATTGGCGAGATCGCGGGACGCAACCTCGTGCATCCAACGCTCGAACTGGGTGGCAAGAATCCGTTGGTCGTCATGCGCGACGCTGATATCGAGAGTGCTGTCAGCGGTGCGCTATGGGCAGCATTTGGTACGGCTGGCCAGCGCTGTACCAGTGCCGGGAACCTGTTGCTGGATGCTCCTATTTATGACGAGTTCAAGGCGCGCTTCCTGCAAGCTGTGCGTGAGATCAAGATTGGCAATCCGCTCAAGTACCCGGATGTTTTGTATGGACCCTTCATCAACGAGCGCTTTTTTGCCAGTTGGCAGGATCACTATACCTGGGGCAAGGCCGAGGGTGCGACTCTGCTCTACGGCTCCGGTCGTATTACGCGTTCACAGCGACCTGAGGGCTTCTCGGGTGATCCCGATGCGGGTTATTATGGTTGGCCGACCGTGTGGGAGGATGTGACGCCACGGATGCGACTCTTCCATCAGGAGATTTTTGGTCCGACTATCAATCTGGTACGGGTGCAGGGTATCGAGGAGGCCATTGAGGTTGCCAACGCGGTAACGTATGGTCTAAGTTCGGCTATTTATACGCAAAACCGGCAATGGGCCTACCAGTTCAAGGAATATATCCAGGCCGGTATGACGAGTATTAACAATTCTACCACGGGCGCAGAGGCGCATATGCCCTTTGGTGGTGTCAAAGGCTCGGGCAATGGTACGCGCGAGAGCGGCATATGGGTACTGGAAAGCTATACCTACTGGCAGGGCGTCAACGACGATGTCAGCGGGAAGCTGCAACTGGCCCAGATGGACACCGGTTATGTCGCGCCCAGGCAGCCCTTTCACGTAAGTTCTTTGCTCGATGCGTCCAACACGTAACTTCGCATAGGGACAATTTCCATAGGCGCGAACGGAAAAAACACCGAGTTTCATCGGCAACCGGGTAGGGGCGTGTCCTGGCGACCGCCCCGGTGGGTCTTCCGAGTGCAGGGGATGGCTCGCGTGAGGCCCGGGGCGCACGCAAGGTGACGCCCCTACCCAGGTTGTCCTCGTGGGAGCGGAACCCGCAAAGGTGGCCACACCCTTGTATTTCCCTTCTTGCCTCTGATGCATCACACGAGAAACTCATCTTTTCTTCCGTTCGCGCCAATGGGGACAATCCCTTGCGGTTGTCCAGGGCAGGTGCAAGACCCCAAAGGCTCAATGTACCGAGACCCGGTCCAGCACCGTTTGTGCAAACAGGTGGGCATCCAGTGGATATCTTGCCGTGGTAAGATTCCCGTCCTCTACCACAAACGGTTGCCAGATACTGTCGCCGTGCAAGAAGTCGCTGCGGTCCTTGAGTACTTTCAGCGTTTCGTCTTCGACGTACTCGGGATAGGTGCGATAGTAGTCTCCCAATCGCCAGGAGGTTAGATAATAGGCGGTACGTTCCAACTGTTTGGTCAGCGCAGTGACCTTTCGGCCATACAGCACACTTCTGCCGGTCTCAGGATCAATCGTCCTTGCCAGCACCAGGACGCCGTGGCAGATAGCACCAACGACCTTGTTTTGGGTCAAAAACTCCAGCGTCTTGTCCTGTAGCACCTTGTTTTCTAAATACTGACGCATACCTTTGGCGTGGCCGCCAGGCAAGAGGAGCACGGCATACTGCTGGGAATCTATGTTCTCGTAGGGGATGGGATGCTGGAACGCCTCGTCCTTTGTGAGTGCTCGATAGGCCGCCAGCGCATCGGGTCGTGCACCCAACTGCCCAAAGATGACGCCCGTAAGCAGTCGTGGGTCGGCCTGACCCATTTGTCCCGTTTCAGTGCTGAAGATGACCTGCCAACCAGCTTCTACAAAATGTTGCCAGGGGATAGCCACCTCTGTGGGATCGAAATCTCGGTCGGGTAGTGGTATGATCGCTTGCTGTGCCATCATGCTTTTCCTCCAACTGCTCTTTCACGCGCGTGTTGCTTCCTTACTGTATGCCGGTTGGCGCAGCCTTGTCAAGACGGTCACATTGGCGCTAAATTGCTAGTTTTACCCCCTTCACAGACGGAGCGAGGTATGATACAATACTGTCCGCGAGGGCCCATAGCTCAGCGGTTAGAGCAGAGAGCTCATAACTCTTTTGTCGCTGGTTCGATCCCAGCTGGGCCCATTTTACAACTCATAATCCTTCGCCCACTGTACAAGCTTTTCCTGATTGTTTTTTGCTGGCACGAGCCGAAGTTTCGCTTTGATGGTGCCAACTTGATCCACTTGAATAAGATAAACCTTGTTCGATTCTTCATAGTATACTGCAAAACAGTCACATTGCCCTCGGTAATGCCCCGCCATTGTTTATATGCTTTCGGCGAGAAAACCACGGAGTCTTCAGCTTCGTGGATGAATTGCCGTCTGTCTCCTTGTTCTGAGAGCAAGGGGACAGACAGTGATCCAAAAAACTCCGCTTGCGCGGGTGGTGCGTATCTCCATCCTGTCACCAGATGGAGAATCCGACTTCACCTCGACAAAGTTAAAGAGGCTTGTTCAACCTGAAGCACAGGGCTTTCCCCAATGACCCAACTTAACCCCAGATGACAGATGCAAGAGCCTGGTGCGTCAGCTCAAGGTGTCTTGACCTCTCTAACGTAGCCTCTGTTTCTAGAGACTGAGTCTGGTGAACCTGGGCTTCTCAAGAAACCAAGCAGAAGCCACCCTCTCTTGAGAAGCCGCTAAGTCTTCAGCTTAGCGGTGATTCACGCTTCCCTGTAACATTATGATTAGCTGTATTAAATTCGAGAACTGTGCCCTCCTCATCGATCCGAGCCGTCTTACACTGCACGCGCCAGAAGCGCCCATCTTCATCCTCAACAATCAGGTCATAGCGCTGATTTCCGCTGTAGGGCACAAAAACCCCATAGCCAAGCTGCAAGAAGCGCGTTGTAATTAATGGCCGATTCGCTGATCTCTCCGATCCTATTCGTGTCGCGCGTCCCTTTGCCACGCAATTTCATTTATATCCATCCTCCCATCACATATATCCCTTACCCCACCTGCATCATAGCATATAGCTGAATGCATGCATATCCTCTATTTTTAGAACATTTATCCTCAATTTCGGGTATCTGCCGCTCTCTTCAGTGAGAGAACAGAGAATGTTTGGAGGGCTTTCTTTCATGGTGGATGGCCACCTCTGTGTTGGGATAGCCAGGAGTGGAGATATGTTGCTGCGCTGTGATCCAGAAGTGGTAGACGAGATGCTCACGAGAAAAGGCGCACGGAGGGCTGACATGAAAGGCAAGCCAATGGGGAAAGGATGGTTGCTAATCAGCTCTGAAGGAATGACCAGTCGAGAAGAGTTTGCTTCTTGGATTGCAGTTGCGCTTGATTTTAATCGAAAGAAGAAAGGAGCAGGAATATGAGTCTCTCCTCCTGCCCTTAGTATATCTGATCAACAGAGTAATTGCCAGGCATGAACTGTTTAATGCTAATATTTACAATCATGCATACTTGTAGAACGAGATGGCCGCTTGATTGAGGGTCGTAGAAACGCTATGAACAGCCTCCCCTGTGCATATAGCCATAGGGAAGGCTGCTGTTGTACGTCTGCTCGGTGCCGTAGAGGGAGGATCAGCGGATGGATTGTTCCCGATAGCCTAGAGGATGCTCGCGCTCCTGGCGGCAGTTCTCCTCGTATGCAGCCACGACGAGATCACAGGTCTGCTGAGGGCTGTCGGAGAGGCAGAGTAGATCGATGTCTTCAGGCGATATTTTATCGGTACTGAGCATGCTATTGCGAATCCAGTTCAACAAACCCTCCCAGTAGTGCGAGTTGTAAAGGATAACTGGGAAATGCTTGACTTTGTTGGTCTGGATCAGCGTGATGGCCTCAAAAAGCTCATCCATGGTCCCGAAGCCGCCCGGAAAGATGATGAAGGCGTTCGAGTATTTGATAAACATCGTCTTACGCACAAAGAAGTAGCTGAAATCGAGCGAAATATCGAGGTAAGCATTGGATGCTTGCTCAAAAGGTAGCTCAATGTTACAGCCGATAGAGCAATTGCCGCCTTCCTGTGCGCCTTTGTTGGCCGCTTCCATGATACCGGGGCCGCCGCCAGTGATAACGCCGAAACCAGCCTGTGCGAGCAGGTGCGCCGTTTCTACCGCTTCCAGGTACATAGGATCATCCGGTTTCGTGCGTGCGGACCCGAAAAAGGCCACCGATGGCGGAACATGTGATAGCGCGTCAAAGCCTTCGACGAATTCGCTCATGATGCGGAAAACGCGCCATGGATCAGTGACCGTAAAGTCGAAGTGGTGTGCACGTTCGAGCGAGTGCTCCAACTCCTCAATACGTTCCTGCGGTATGGGTTCGTCCGGGCTGACTAAAGGTTGGGTCGGACGGCTCAACAAACGCTCGTCTTCTGTGACATGCCCGTTTTTTTTGGCTATATTCAAGCGGCCCTTCGGCTGCTCATTGCTCCAATTATACTTGTTGCGACTCATCGTGTGTCGTTCCTCCTGCCACTGCACTGGAATGTCGCTTCAATATGATAGTGCTGAGTGGTGATAGTGTTAAAAGTAGTGAGTGGGGGCAAGATTGCCAGTAGATTGGTGCGCTGGGCAGAGCCTGACTATTCACCAGGCCACTACCTCCATAGCGGAGATCATCACTATTAACTAGCTCATCATACTCTCCCGGCTCCGGTACGCCCAGTCGGTAGCCATACCGGGGCACGGGCGTAAAGTTACAGATGAAAACAAGCGTATCTGCATTGTGTTTGCCACGACGCATAAAAGAAATGACGCTATTATCTGTGTCATAGCAATCGATCCAGGCAAAACCAGCGGACTCATTATCCAGGTCACTCAATGCCGGTTCGCGCTGATAAAGCTGGTTGAGACTGCGTACATAGTCACGTAATTGAGCGTGATGTGGATCACTGGGTGGTGCGAGTAGATGCCAATCCAGGCTTTCCTTGAAGTTCCACTCGCTCCATTGACCAAATTCACCGCCCATAAAGAGCAGTTTTTTGCCCGGATGGCCCCACATATAGCCAAAGAAGGCGCGCAAATTGGCGAAATGCTGCCAGAGATCCCCTGGCATCTTGTTGATCAGTGAGCCTTTCACATGCACGACTTCGTCATGCGAGAGCGGCAAGACAAAATTTTCAGAAAAAGCATACATTAACGAAAAAGTAATGTTATTATGTCGATAGCGGCGATAAAGGGGGTCCAGGTGCATGTAGTCGAGCATGTCATGCATCCAACCCATATTCCATTTAAAGGTGAAACCGAGACCGCCCACATAGGTGGGGCGTGACACTAAAGGCCAGGCTGTCGATTCCTCGGCGATAGTGATGGTACCGGGGACTTCGGCGTAGACCGCTTCGTTGAGCTGGCGCAGAAACGCGACCGCCTCCAGATGCTCACGTCCGCCGTACTGATTGGTGACGCGCTCACCGGGTTCACGCAGATAGTCGAGATAGAGCATCGAGGCCACGGCATCCACGCGCAGTCCGTCGATGTGGTACTCGCGCAGCCAGAATAATGCGCTGGCCAGCAGAAAGTTACACACCTCACTGCGTCCATAGTCGAAGACATACGTGCCCCATTGCTTATGCTCACCCTTGCGCGGGTCCGCGTATTCGTAAAGGTGTGTGCCATCGAAGTAGCTCAAGGCGTGCCCGTCTTTGGGAAAGTGCGAGGGAACCCAATCCAGGATGACGCCGATGCCCTGCTGGTGCAACACATCTACAAAATATTGGAAGTCTGCGGGCGACCCGAAACGACTGGTCGGCGCGTAGTAGCCTGTGACCTGGTAGCCCCAGGAGCCATCGAAAGGATATTCTGTGATCGGCATCAGTTCGACGTGCGTAAAGCCCAGATCTTTTACATAATCCGCCAGCGTATGCGCCAGTTCGCGGTAGGTCATAAAGCGATCCTCTTCGCTGGCACCGGCTTTATGCCGCTCAGGGACGTGTCGCCATGAGCCCAGGTGAACCTCGTAGATGGAGATGGGGGAACTCAGCTCCTGTTGCTGTGCACGCTGCTGCATCCATTCCGCATCTTGCCAGGTGTGGGTATGGATGTCGGCCACGATGCTGGCGGTCTGCGGACGCAGCTCTGCCGCGAAGCCATAGGGGTCAATTTTATCTGCGGCGTAGCCATTGAAACGCGAATAGAGTGCATATTTATACAGAGCGCCTACCTGTAAGCCTGGTACAAAGCATTCCCAGATGCCCAGGTCACGATGACGCAGAGACAGCGGATTGGAGGCGCGATTCCAGTTATTGAAATCGCCGATGACGGATACCGACAGTGCGTTGGGTGCCCAGACGGCGAAGTTCACGCCGGATACCCCTTGCACGACGCGCAGATGCGCCCCCATCTTCTCGTAGAGACGATAATGCTTGCCCTGTCCAAACAAGTAGAGATCGAACTCACTTAATATGGAAGGAATTTCATGGACTGCCGCTGAGGGGTGTTGCGGGTCGCCCGGTTGTTGCGGAATGGGTGATGCTGCCATACAAAACGTCCGTCCTTCTACTACCGCATTGTGTTACCTGTGCTCTCTAAGCATAGCATATTGGGCAAGCCTTCGCAGCCCTGGATGTCTGTCTGTCTGTCTGTGTGGCATTATGAAGCAGCATTGGACGAAAAGCGCTCTAAGGAGAAGGGTTGTATAAGAGCAGGTGGGTGGCCTGTTGTGGCCATCTCCGCTATACATTGGCCCGTGATCGCGCTGAGGATGATGCCGACGCTGTTATGTCCTGCCGCCACCAGCACATTTTCCCATGGCGTCAGCAAACCCAGGATCGGGTGGCTGTCAGGCGTTTTGGGTCGCAGACCTGCCCACGCCGCCAGAACTTTCTGTGTGCTGAGCGCCGGAATGAGGCGTGTCGCAGTTGCATAGAGCCACGAAGTTCCCTGTGCTGTCACCGTCTGGTCAAAGCCCATGTCTTCCTTTGTCGCGCCGACCAGAATAGTATTTCCTCTTGGTGTCAGGTAGGCTGCCTCTCCAAACACGATATGCTTCAGTGGGCGTGGTGTTTGGGGCAGTGACAGGAGCTGGCCGTGTAAGGGATGGATCGGGAGCGTCACGTTTAACCAGGTGCCGCAGTGCGCCGCCCATGCTCCAGAGGCGATGATGAGCTGATTACAGGCAAGCGTGTCGCCTTGAGCGGTGTCTACTCCGATGACCCTGTCGTGATGTGTGTGCAGGTGACTGATTTCCTGGTGAGGATAGATGTGCGCTCCAGCTCTTTGTGCGGCGCGAGCGAAAGCCTGGACAACGCTGGAGGCCTGTATCTGCGCTTCTTCGGGAGCATAAATGGCGGCACAGATGTCAGGGGTGAGTAGTGGCTCACGCTGACGCGCTTCCTCTCCGCTTAGCCAGTAGAGTTGCAGTCCGAGCGGTCGCCAACTGTTCAGCCGTTTCTGTAAATGGCCGACACGCTGCGGGTTGCGTATAGTACGCAAGGCACCAGTTTGCTCGTATCCCATACGGACGCCGCTCAGCTCCTCTAATTCTGGAACGAGCGAGGTGAGGCTTGAAAAACCTGCCAGCAGCAGATCGGCAAATGGTCCAGGCCCTGACAGAGGACCAAGAGGTGCCAGCAGGCCAGCCGCCGCACTGGAAGCTTGACCGCCAATTTCTCCGCGCTCTAGCAACGTGACATCCCGCTGCAACTTGCGCAGAAAGTAGGCAATCGCGCACCCAATGACGCCTCCGCCAAGAATAACGACATCTGTAGTGGTTTCCATGGACCCCTTTCAGCGGTGAAATCTGCTCACTCCACAAATCCCCTCTTCTTGAACGGACTCTCAACCGGGTAGGGGCGTCACCTTGCGACCGCCCTGGTGGCCACAATGTAAGCAGCCGGGCGCACGCAAGGTGACGCCCCTACCCGGTTGCCGAGATAAGAAAGGGTCTTAGCGTGTCGATTTCATGACTATGATGTAGTCGCTTTTTGGGCACCGGCATAGAACTCTTTGGCACCGGCAGAGACAGAAACTTTGCCCAGGCCGATATCTTGCGAGACCTGGAGCAAGACCGTGGCGATCTGCCCTGCTCCTGGCGGATCAAGTACTTCCTTGGGTCTCGTCTCGCCGCTATTGGCAACCTGTGTCATAAATGCCGCGATAACCTGCTGCGCTGGCGTGAGTTGTGGTTGGAGAATAGCCCGCGCCTCCGCTGAGCCAGGCACTCCGCGCTCAAAGCCCAGCGCCTTGATGGCTCGCGGATCATTGATGACAAAATTGGTAAAGCTGACTGCTTCATCTGGATACTTTGTCGTTTCAGAGACGCTCAGGAGCTGCGAGGCTTTCAGGTAGACACCTGGTACATTGCCTTTCGGCACGATGAGCATAGAGAGCGTGTGTGGCGTGGCCGCCTGGAACGCGTCATACTGGTTTGAAAAGAGCACGCCAAAGACCGCTTTGCCCTTGGTGACACTGGAGTCCGTCGGCGTCTTTGTCAGGTCCAGTTTGGCCTGGAGATTCGCCGGTACGCAGGCTTTGGTCTTGCGCAGGTTGCTCCAATAATTATACCAGTCGGCAGCATCTGCCAGCTCAAAATCCAGATTACCCTCCTGCGTATACATCTCCTTGCCGCGTTGACGTATCCAGATCTCAAAAAGATCGTAGTTGCCACTATCATCCGCAGTCCCATAGGTAGCGCCGCCAAGCGCATTGGTCAGTTCGGCGGTATATGTCGCAAAGGTATCCCAGGTCATGTCCGTGGGTAGCGGGCCAATGTTGGCCTTCGCGAGTTCTGTCTTATCATAGAACATACACAGATAGTTACTGCCCAACGGGATGCCGTATATCGAATTATTGACCTTGCTACTGGCGAGCAGGGCGGCATCGAAGTCGGAGAGATCAATGGCCTGGCTATAAATAGACTGGGAAAGATCCATGAGCGTGTTTTTGCGTACATATTGCGCTATATAGCGCATATCCATCTGAATCAAGTCGGGGGCACTATCAGCATTGATTTGTGCATCGAGCTTGACGTAATAGATGTTATTGCCGGTGTATTGGGAAGAAATAGTGACACCTGGGTTGCTCTGCTGAAAGGCAGTTATCGCTTCCCGCGTGTATGTGTTGCGCGTTGCGGAACCCCAGAAAAACATCTTGAGGGCAATATGACCTGGATTGACTATGCTTTGAGTGGATGTGGTGTCACAGCCTGCCAGCCCAAAAGAGCGAGACTGCCAAGGCCCATACCCATAGCCTGTCGGCGACTATACATAGCGTGCATAAAAAATCCTTTCTGGATACTCACCGCGTTCTGAGGTAGACGGAAAGGCTACTTACTTCGTGTAAGGTATATTCAGCAGAAAGCATAATGCCGGTGGAACAATATAGCAATGCTCATAGGACTATTATGTTACTGGCCGGATCTATAAACGAGAGGGAGCTACAGGAGTGCTTGTACATTTGCGTTGCATATGTACAAGAAGAGGCGGTTTTGCACACTTGCTCCAATGTATTCTCAAGATTGGAGCAGGTGTACAGGCGGCTAGCATGGATTATGCTCCTGGGAGCCGGTTTGCTGTTTGTGGCAGCATGCTTTGCTGCGTGGATCTCCACTGGCGCTCGTAGACGAACAGTTCGCGCAAGGCGCGCAGAATGACACGTGGATGTGCTCCCGTCGCTTGTCCGCCGCGTCGTGGCAGATGCTGCACTCCTATTTGCTGGTAGGTTGCACCTGTGTGGTTCAGTTTGTAGAGTAGCTCGGCGTTGATCATAGCTCCGCGCGTTTCCAGTGGATAGCTCTGCAGAAAAATCGGTGTGTAGGAGCTTGAATGCGCAGTCGATATCGCGCACATGTACTCCCAGGACAATGCCGATCAGCATTTTCCAGCCCCACGCGTTGAGTTTACGCATCCAGGTATCCTGACGCTGGATGCGATAACCGAGGACTGCATCGTACTCGTCAATGGAGGGGAAAAACTGAAAGAGATCCCGAATGTCAAATTGACCATCTGAATCCATAAAAAATGTGAGCTCTTTTGTCGCGGCGGCGAAACCATCGGCAAGTGTGGCACCGTAGCCTTGATTAACGGCATGTGTGAGCAAACGAACACGGCTATCCTTATGAGCGATTGACTCGACGATTGTACCGGTACGGTCAGCACTGCCGTCATTCACAACAATCACTTCGAAGTCTTTGATACGGCCAGTGAGGGCTGCCAGTACATCGTTCACGGTAGATGCAATGGCGTGCTCTTCGTTATAGGCGGGTAGAATAACCGAGAGGCTGTGGTTGAAACTCGCCGTATCCTGACCCTGTTGATCGCTACTGAGAAACTGTATGTGTTGTGTCATCGAGATGGCTCCTTCTCTATCTTATGCTACGTGGTGCTCTTGTTATCAGAACTATCATTGAGATAGCGGACGGGCAAATCCTGTTGAAAGATGAGAAGCCCGCATCCTCAATCTATTGCATTGTTATTGCTTACATCCTCAACTATAGTGTAGGAGTGTCAAGATCTTATCAATGAACTGTAAGGAAGCTCTAAGATTTCTGCGAAGATTCTGCCGGAACATGTGGCGAGGATTATGTAGCTCTGCAAGTCATTTGGCAGAGCTACGAATGATGGTTCACCTGATTGATACAGGTGCGATGAGCGTGGCGATTGACGTTATTTGGTGGTTGTAGCGGTATATTCGTACAGCGTTAGATTACTGGTACCAAAACCTCCTCCAGCATGTGTGCTACTGCTTGAAGATGATTGCCACTGGCTGGTGGATACCACCGTGCTGTGCTTGGTGATCCAGGTCACGAGGGCGCTCTGGGAACTGCTCCCTCCAGATGCGCTACTGCTATCCAGGAGGAAGTAGCGTACCTGGCCACTGGAGACCAGCGAGGCCAGTTGGCTGGTGGTAAGAATAGGATCAGTACCGCTAAAGCCACCCAGTGTCATCACCGCTTTGTTTGTTTCGATGATCAGCGAATCGGCTGTGTTCGAGCTAATCGTCGCAACCAGGTATTTGGCACTGCCCTGATGAGCCTCCAGGTAACTGATTAACTTCGCATCGCTTGTAGTTGTAGTGCTGTTGTTGCTAAAGCTGGTCGTAGTCGTGGGTCCCGCTGTCGGGATCTGCAATTCCGTATTCCGCAAGACCTCAGTGGTTGACCATACCGCAGACGTGAGCATCAGTGCAAGCAAACTCAGTGTGACGAGCGTTTGTAGCAGGTGCGTGTTGCGTTCTTGACTGCCAATACGGGCTGTGAGACGCGGGAAGAGACGCAGCACGATCAGCACGAGTGCCGCCAGGAAACAGGGGATTGCGATCAGCGGGATTAGCCACGTACCCCAGGCTGGTTCACTGCTGATAATGTAAATTTGCTCCAGTGCTGTGACGATGAGCGCGAACGGGAGCAGCCAGCCACGCCAGCCGACGCGACGGTAATCCTGCCACATGACGACGGCACCAATGCCGAAGAGTGCGCAGAGCGCGGGAGCCATCACTGTCAGGTAATACTGGTGGAAGAAGCCCGCGACGCTAAAGAAGACACCCATGGTTAAGAGCCATGTGCCCCACAGGATGAGCGATCTTTGCTGCGCATCAGATTGGAAGCGCGGACGACGCTGCCAGGCCAGTGCCAGTATACCCAGCAGTGCCAGCGGTAAGAGCCAGGCGATCTGACCGGCTAATGGTTCCTCAAAGAGCCGCAATACTCCAGCGGTACCAGTACCAGCGGTAACACCGCCACCAGCACCGCCAGTGCCACCTGTGCCACCTCCACTACTTCCTCGGCCAGAGAAACCTTCGCCAGTTGGGAACTCTCCGGTGCCCGAGAACTCTGGACGTTGGGCTGACGTACTGCTGCCTGTACTACTGCTGTTTTTGCTGCTACTACTACTCGCGGTCGATTGCGTGGTGCTCGTGTGCGTATTTTTCGCGCTAAATCCTCCTCCGATATCGCCAAGCAGGCGCGAGATGCCGTTATAGCCGAGCGCGAGGCTGAGTTCGGAATTGTCCTGTGTGGAACCGACATAAGGGCGCAACGCTGTGGGCGTTAAATCTACTATCACGATCCAGGAAAACGAGATCGTCAGCATCAGGATCGTCGCCAGGGCCAGGTGTCCGATGCGTGTCCAGATTTTCTTGGGCGATGCTAGCAGGTAGAGTAAGCCATATGCGGGTACTACCAGGTAAGCCTCTGCCATTTTGATGTTAAAGCCGATGCCTACCAGTGCCGCGCATGCCAGGAGCCAGCGCAATTTCCCGGTCTCCGCTGCTCGTAATACGGCCCAGGCACCCAGGAGCATCGTGAACGCCAGCGTACTATCAATAGTGTTGTTGCGGTTAGTGATCACACTGATGGGGCTGATCGCCAGGGCCAGAGCTGCCAACAAGCCAGCGGTGACGCCGAAGTGACGACGTACGAGAATATATAAAAGCCAGACTGAAAGCACGCCAGCTAATGCCTGCGGCAGGTAGACGCTGAAGGCGGTATAGCCAAAGATTTTGACGCTGATGATCTGCAACCAGAAGCCTAACGGCGGTTTATCGACGGTAACAAAGCCGCCTGGATCATAGGAGGCAAAAAAGAAGTTATGCAGGTTATCGGCCATACTTTTAACGGTGGCCGCATAGAATAGATTGCCAAAGCCGTTCTGCCCCAACTGATAGAAATCCATAAATGCTGCAACGAGCATTACCAGTCCCAAAGCGATGCGGGACCAGAACGGGGAACGTGAGCGGGTTGGTGGCACGACAGGCTGCTGTGTCGGAGGAGCAGGCTCTACGATGACGGTCGCATTTTGCATGCGTATTTTCCTTTATTGCTATGATTGTTTAACAGAGACGATCACGATTTTTTTTATGTGTATAAAAGGACGAAGCTACAGAGTAATTACTTTGCAAATCGTCGCCAGTGAGGTTTACGCCAGCCACTACGCTGCTAACACTCTCAACTATAGCGCGTGAGTATCAAAATATTACCAATGAGTTGTAAGAGATAGCTAAAATCTCTGCAGCAGAAATTTTAGATAAAATGTGTAAGTATCAAAATTTTTTCAATAAATTGTAAAGCGTATAGTAGCTATACATCATTGCCGTTTCTGCTGTGTGTGGCTCAGATGAGCGCTTGTCCATGGCGTTATTGGTTTAGGAGAGAGGCGAAATAAAACGTGGGGCGGAGTGTGTTTATGTGGTAGGATAAAAAGTATATACTTCTGCGAAATTGCGTCTGAAGGAGACTCGATCATGGCAAATCATCTCTTGAAGTTGGGTTATAAGGCATCCGCCGAGCAGTTTGGTCCACGGCAATTGCTAGACTTTGCAGTGGAGGCCGAGCAGGTGGGCTTCGATAGTGTCTGGATCAGCGATCATTTTCAACCCTGGCGCCATACCAATGGGCATGCCCCCTTTGCACTCTCCTGGCTGGGAGCAGTCGGCGAACGGACCAGCCGTATCCTGTTAGGAACCAGTGTGTTGACACCGACATTCCGTTATCCGCCAGCCGTCATCGCGCAAGCCTTTGGCACGCTGGGAGAGCTTAATCCTGGGAGAATGATCCTGGGCGTGGGATCAGGCGAGTCCCTCAACGAGACAGCCGTCACAGGTGCAGAATGGCCCGCAGCGAAAGAGCGCCTGGCTCGTTTACGTGAAGCTGTGGAACTTATTCAGCGTTTGTGGAGGGAAGAACTGGTCACGTTCGATGGACAATATTACCACACGCGCAACGCGACGATTTATGACCGTCCAGAGCAGCCTGTGCCCATTTATATTAGCGCGGGCGGACCCGTGGCCGCGAAATTTGCTGGTCGCGTTGGTGATGGCTTTATCTGTACCTCGGGCAAAGGTGATGAACTCTACCGGGATCAACTCCTGCCTGCCGTCGCTGAAGGCGCACAGGCCGCTGGTCGCGATCCCGCCAGCATCGAGCGCACCATTGAAGTCAAAGTCTCATTTGATAAAGATAAAGCGCGCGCTATGGCCGACACGCGCATCTGGGCGGCATTGGCACTGCCTGCGGAGGATAAAGTTGCCATCCACGACGCGCGCGAGATGGAGAAAAAAGCTGAAGCAGTGGCCGACCAGGCCCATCGCCGCTGGCTAGTCTCCAGTGATCCCGAGGAACATATAGAACAGATCCGTCCCTATATTGAACTCGGCTTCACCCACCTGATTTTTCACGCGCCAGGCGATGACCAGTCGCGTTTTCTGCAACTGTACGCGCAAGAGATTCTGCCCAGAATCAGGAGCCGTTGGGGCTAACATTTGTTTGTCGCAGTCGGACGAGCAAAAGCTGATCTCCTTGACGAGGGGACGAGCTTCGTTGGAGATCAGCCGACCTTGCCCTGTTTCCCGATGTTTTCCCAGCAGGATGAAGATTCCATCATGAGACCATAGAAGGATGGGCGACGTGTGAACTTTGAGCTAGTTTGTAGAAAGGATAAATTGAGGCTATGGCAATCAATATACAAGAGATGAAAAAACGCCTGGAGGCTAAGCGAGCAGAGCTGGAGCAGAGTATTGCCGACCTGACCGAAGCTCGTCCGCCATCTGAGCACGTCGTGGATGCGGACGAGGGGACAGAAGATGTGGAAGAAGCGGCAGTGGATAGCACCGAAACAGAGCAAGAGCAAATCGTGGCTGCTAACGAACAGGCATTGCTGGTTGAAGTGCAAGCTGCGCTCAAACGCATCGAGGACGGGACGTATGGCTATTGTAGTGTCTGTGGTCAGCCGATTGCTGAGAAACGCCTGGAAGCTATCCCCTGGGCGACGTTGTGCGTGAAAGACGAGGAACAGCAGGAGCGGCGTAACCGCGACGAAGCATAGAGCAGTAGGACAGTTGGATGCGCATGGTACAATAGGGATACTGGATCTCCGGGCGGAAAGAAGGGAAAATATATCATGTCAGTCAAGCGTGCGCGTCTCTATGACGTCTTTGCGTTGCTCACCGTTATCGTGGTGGTGTGTGTGGATCAGTGGACAAAGTCGCTGGTGGTTGAGCATCTTCATTTGGGGCAAATCGTACCATTGCCTGTGGTCGGACATTACCTGGTGCTTGAATACTTTCGCAATAGTGGGGTAGCCTTTAGCATGTTCACGGGCAATTTCTTGCTGATTGTGTTCATTGCAGCGGCTGTCTGCGTGGTAGCTTATCTGTATGTGCGTATCATAAACACAGGGCCGCTGGCCTACAAAATTGTGTTTGGCCTGATTATTGGCGGTGCGCTGGGCAATCTTCTTGACAGAGCATTGCGCGGTGGGTCGGTAGTAGATTTTATCTCCTTCCGTGTTCCCGAGATCAGTTACTACTTTGCCATCTTTAATGTCGCCGACTCCTGTATTTCTGTTGGCGTCATACTCCTTTTTGTGCTGATGCTGTTTGGTGGAGGCTTGAAACAGCCAGCCGACGAACACCAACAAAGCAGTCCGGCACAGCAACCTGAGAATACATCTTCTATACAGGGCGGTACGTACCGTCCGAATGAGTAACTATGTACGATTCTGAACATCTATCCTCTCCTGGCGAGCAGCCCTGGCGCATCCAGCCTGAGCAGGTTGGCTTGCGGCTCGACCGTTACCTGACCACGGTCTTGAGTGGTATCTCGCGTACGGCTATCCAGCAACTGATAGCCGAAGAAGCGATACGCGTGAATGAAAAACCGAGCAAACCCGGCTATGTGCTGCGCTTGCATGACCAGATACAGGCGTTGCGCACCACTCCCGTCGTCGTGCCATCTGATCTCAAGCCGTTAGCGCAACCACTGGCTATCGCTTATGAGGATGCTGACCTGCTCGTCGTCAATAAAGTTGCGGGCATGGTTGTACACCCGGCTGCGGGCCATCATGATGATACCCTGGTCAACGCTTTGCTGGCGCACTATCCCGAACTGCGTGACGTCGAGGATCTTGAGGAAGGCTCACGGCCCGGTATCGTCCATCGTTTGGATCGAGACACGTCGGGTCTGCTGATTGTAGCAAAAAATGCGCGTACGCAAGCCGCCTTGATTGAGCAGATGAAGCGCCATGCAATAGAGAAGCGCTATCTGGCACTGGTAGAGGGTGTCGTTGCCCTGGAGAAAGGTAGCATCGACGCGCCGATAGGTCGCGATCCGCGCCATCGTCAACAAATGACGATTACTGCCGTAGAGAGCCGCGAGGCACGGACCCATTTTCGCGTGCTTGAACGTTTTGCGCGGCATACGCTGTTGCTCGTCCAGTTGGAGACCGGGCGCACCCATCAAATCCGTGTGCACCTGAAGGCCATAGGCTATCCAGTTGTCGGTGATCAGGTGTATGGATCAGGGCACGCGCGCCGGGGTATTACGCTACAACGACAATTTCTGCACGCCTATCAGTTGCGCTTCACGCACCCCACGACTGGTGAGACAATAGAGTTGGAAGCCGCCTTGCCAGGTGATCTACAAAGCGTGCTCGACCATCCAGAGTTCTTATAGCATAGCTATGGAGTGCAGGCTGATTGATAAGTAAGCAGCGGGTCATTATCTCTGCGGAGTGAGATGGCACAACGCGTGTGTGGACAGCGTGAGGGATTGCCACCTGCCATGTGCCAGTAGCGCCGCCTGTTGTGAGGAACTTGAAACTAGCAGCCGCCCTGCCTAGACACGTATGCCTTGGTCTGCTCAGGTCTATGCAAGACTACGCATCTCAGCAGGCGAACCACTAAAGCTGTGTATGAGCAAGCAGGCTATGTGGGCTTACTCGGGACGTATGGAGAAAAGAGCCTGATGACTTTTTTCATACCAGGGGATATTATTTTGCTGCGCCGTTACGTTTGGTAGTATTCTCGGCCTGTGTGGCTTTGATCGAGCGGGATGCGTTTGGCCCTTGCGCGGCCTGCGAGAGCACTGCGCCAACGGAGAAGCCAACGCGTTTGCGTGCAGGAATCGTAATCTGATCTCCACCACGGATAGATTTCACGCGCCGTGGTGCGACGTTGCGCAAATTCCAGGTGCCAAAGCCCATCAGGCGCACTTCGTGTCCTTTGGCAACTCCCTCACGAACAACCTCAGTAAATGCATCGATCACTTTATTCGTCTCTTTGAGATTCATCCCAGCCTTGGCGGCAATCTGATGGATCAGCTCATCTTTGCCGACAACAATCTGTTCTTTATCTGCTGAACTTGCTCTCATACCTATGTTACTCCTCAAGAATATCATGCAGAGGAAAATATGCCTCTGTCTATAACTTTTAGGCGCTCGGGCTTTATGTAGAGCATCATGCTGTCCACGCTGACAACTGATAGGGGGTAGCCTTGTGCGCTGGCATTGAGTTGCCTTCCACTTTCACTATACCGGATTGCTCCAAATCTGTATGGGTAAAAAGCAATCCGTTGCAGTGAGGGACTCTATTATTTATGCTCGGATGAAAGGCACAAAAAATGAAGGACTCATAGCATGATCAGCAGCGTGTGTCTTTGGGGGTGTTCGTTCAGTGGCAATAAACATGCTGTTACAGAGATGGAGATAAGCTGAAGAGCGTCATCGGAGCGGATTGCTCATCTCCATGTGGCTGCGCGTTGCAGTTTAAGCCTTTGTCTCAGGCGTGGCGGCTTCGGTTGGAGCTGCCGCTGCTTCGGATGTTATCGCTGCGCGCGTAGCGGCTACCTTGGCAATCGGCTCATCTGCTGGGGTGATGAGTGTGAATTGGGCGGGCAATGCTACATCCTTAGCTGAGAGCGTAGCGTCAATCTCGGTAAGCGAGCTGATATCTACTTCGAGATATTCGGCGATATCTGATGCGGGGCACTCTATATCCAATGTGTCCAACAGGTGTAAGAGCACGCCACCCTGGTTTTTGACACTGGGTGACTCCCCCACAAAACGTAATGGCACTTTCGCACTGACGCGCTCATCCATGCCAACACGGGTGAAATCAATATGGATGATTTTCCCGGAACGTGGACCACGCTGTACGTGCCGGATCAGCACAGTCTGTACGGGGGCATTGGGCATCGTCAGCCGTATGACCCCCGTCGCGGCCCGGTTGCGGCGCAATGCCTCAAAGGCTGCGGCCTCCACTTGTACAGCCTGAGGTGCCAGATTATGTCCAGAGATATTGCCAGGCAGCAAGCCCTCTTTCAGGAGTCGTTTGTTAGCCTTGCCCATCGTAGTACGCAGAGCCACGGGCAACGCATGCTTTTCTTGCGTCATAAAAATTTCCTTTCGCATAGTAGTTACCGTACTAGTATACACCATCTTGATAGGGAGTGTGCGCCTCTGGCTTGCGGAAGCACCCAGGCTGGATCTGCGCGACCGGCGGTGGGGTTAGCACAGAGGCCAGCGGGGTTTCAAGTCAATGCCGGCACGGCGATAGAGATCTATTGCGTGCTTATTTGCCTCTCTCTTCACCGTAGTTTCGTCCATCGTCAGCAGGCGACCCTGGGAGACGACGATCCGTCCATCTACGACAACCGTGTCAACCTCGCCGCCGGTCGCCGCGTAGACGAGCGTGGAAACGGGGTTAATGGCAGGTGTCGTATGCAGGCGATCAAGATCGATAACGACCAGATCCGCCTTTTTGCCGACTTCCAGTGAGCCGATTTCATGCTCTAAGCCCAGTGAGCGCGCGCCATTAATCGTCGCCATCTCCAGCACCGTCTCAGCGGGCACAATCAACGGATCAAGCGTCACCGCCTTGTGAATAATGGCCGCCAGCTTCATCTCACGGATCATATCGTAATCATTGTTGCTGGGTCCGCCATCGCAGCCGAGTGCCACATTGACGCCGCGTTCCAGCATCAATGGTACCTTGCAGACGCCAGAGGCCAGCTTGCTGTTCGAGGATGGATTATGGGAAACATGCGTACCGGTAGCCGCCAGCTTGTTGATCTCTTCCGGTGTGAGCCAGACCATGTGCACCAGGACCGTGCGTGGACCAAGCAGACCGACACTTTCAGCGTAATCGACCGGTGTCAGTCCATATTTTTCGTGCAAGTATGTTTTATCCGCTGCGACCTCCGCCAGGTGCATCGTGATACCCATATTCCGCTCTCGAGCGAGAGCACTCATTTCGCGATAGAGCTCAGATGTCACGCCGCCTGGTGTGCGCGGTCCAAACCACACGTGTAGGCGATCATTGGCTGCACCCTGCCATTTCTCATGCATATCTAGTACGCCAAGCAGACTGGTCTCACGGCTCTCAATCATGCCTGGATGCATCGCGTTTTCCTGCGTTGCATAGGTCCCGATGTCCATCACGATACCGGCCAGACAGGCACGAATACCGCTCTCTTCCACCGCTTGCGCAATGCCATCGAAACCATAGCGGTGAGCAAGCATCGACTCAAGAAACGTTGTGGTACCCGAGCGGAGCATTTCAGCAATGCAGAGGCGGGCGCTCACATAGCCATCGTCGTGGGTGAAATTGCCCTGCGCCACCCATACGCGCTCGCAGAGCCATTGTATAAGTTCCATATCGTCGGCACAGCCACGAATCAGGGCCTGTGCGAGGTGGACATGCGTATCAATCAAGCCTGGAATAATCAGCTTGCCCGCTACATCTATGACCTCGTCATGGGGGTAGCGCGCTTGCAAGACAGGAGTTTTATCAACCGCCACAATGCGATTGCCGCTCACCGCAATGGCACCATCAGAGATAATCGTACGGTCAGGATTCATCGTAATGACAGTTGCATGGGTAAAAAGCATATAGGGAATCCTCCTGTTGTTGCGACAAGCAAGGAAACTATGAAACTATGCAGGCCCCCTGTGCAATACCTTAATGGGAACCTGCATAGTTTCAATTAGTGGTCAATGTTCAATACTTTCGGTGCAATGATCTAAGCTTTTGAGCGTGAATAAAGCAAGATACAGTTCGTCTTTAACCGTCTTTGAGCGTAGGAAATCGGTGCCTACGCTGTCAATTTGAGAGCGGTTGATGGCGCTCTGGATGATCTACTGTCCTCAAAATGGTATCAACATCCAGGCTGTGCTCCAGCTTTCTTCTCTCAGTTTAGCATCATGATAGCACAAAAGTAGTCTTTGGACAAAACTCCTCTGACGCAATACAGTACTCACTTCATTTCCTGCGACTACGAGACTAGATCGGTTTCTTTTGCCACTCAGACCGCTAAAATTCCCCCTCTACTCCTTCGATGGAGAAGAAGCTATTGTGGTATATTTAATGGCAACGACATGATTCGTGCTCTTTTTGAAGGATGTCGTTGGGAACGTGTATCCATCATTTTCGAGACATCGCGATAGAGACAGGCTGATTTCAGACAAAAGAGGCAGCGAGTCTGCCGTTTCTCGCGCGTAATTCAGTCTGACTGACTAGAGTTGGTCTACTACTAATTGAAAGAAGGTCATTATGGAAAGAAGATCATCAAGGAATTTGGAGGCGAGACAATCAGGGGAAATCTCCCAAGCTACCCACGATAATAATATGCTACGACGACAGTCAATGGAGTTAAAGCAGGAAATTGATACAAAAGTAAAACGAGCTATTCAAGAAAATATGGATTTATATAAAAGCATCAGTAAAAATTTATTTGACCCACTACAGAGACAATACGAAAATGAGCAGCAGGAGCTAATGCATAGAGTAGAGTCAATACAACAGCAAGAAGATAAATCAGGTGAAAGGCAAAACAATTATCTACAACAAGTATTATTGCGATATGGTAATTTATATCAAAATATGTTACAGATAAAAGATGGTATCAAACAGTATGAGGAGCAAAAAGATATTATACAAGATATAATAGATAAAATGCCTATATCAAAAGGAATAGTGGCACGAGAAACACATTTGGAATTGCAAAAAAAACATCATCTAGAGATAAAAGAAAGGCAAAATGATATAAAAGAAAGATGTACCGAGATAGAAAAAAGGCGAAGCCAACACGATACAGATATGCATAACTTGCAAACAGGTTATAACTCAGATATGCGTAACTTGCGAATAGACTATAACTCAAATATAACTAGTATAGAAGCAGATTATCGGGTAGATATGGCCCAGATAGAAGCAAAATATAACTCAGATATGCGGGAAATGCATCTTCCTTCAACTCGGAGAGCAATAAAAGCACAATATAATACAGACATGGAAGAAGGACGAGCACAATATAATACAGACATGGAAGAAAGACAAGCACAATATAATAAAGATACGGGAGCAAGGCAGGAACAATATAACAAAGATACGGGAGCAAGGCAGGAACAATATAACAAAGATACATTGGAGATGCACAATCTAAACCTGAAATTGCAAGAGCGACATGTGCAAGAGTTGAAGGATATGGCTGTCGAATTAGGATTAGCAAAATCGACGCAAGAAAACCCTCCTCCTCCTCCTCCTCCTCCTCCTTCATCATCATCTTCTAGCAGTTATAGTGATTACGTACAATAGATCTATAGGCCAGTAGTCAGATTGTAGAGATTGAATTGAGAGGGCTTAAAGTGTTTTTGATGGGAAGCTTGATCAACTATGGCAACTCCTTGCGCCTCCACTGAAAACAGATGAATAACTTACGCATCATAAACCCGCGATTTTAGCCCTTTTCCAGCCTCTTTGTCAATGCCAGGTTCTCCATCAAGTTAAGTGCATCAAGCGACACACAAAACCCGCAGACACAATAAATCGAACTTGGCACGTCCATACATACTGCGTTTGATCTAACTTGACGGAGAACCTCAATCCCGCATAAATGCAGGCATCAGTAAGTTATACCTTTGCTGATGCCTGCATTTATGCGGGACGAGCAACTATTTTACATAGCGTTAAAGTGAACCAGCATAGTTGCAGATAAAGAAATACTATACTCATCCACTATGTAACATGCTTACGCATCGTCCTCATCGTCCTCTGTGGCGTCATCCTCATCTGCGTCGATGCCAAGGTAGACGCATGTCCAACCGACGATGAAAAAGGAACGCCACAATCCCTGCTCGAAGGGTGAGAGCTCTTTGGGTAAAAGATGCTTGATGACCATCGTGAATTGTTTATCGTCAAGCGCAACGGGAATAGAGCTTACCTTGTCTTCGAGGAAGATGCGGTGAGCCCGGATGCCCATCTGGTAGCCCTTTTCGATCACGCTCTCATAGATCGTTTGATCGCTGAGTCCAATACGGATACGCTTACCAAAGGGAAGGTCAGTGCCAGGTGAATAGACGAGATCCCCAACCATTTCTAATGGCGGCGGCGGAACTTCTTTTGATTGAGAATGGCGTGACATCTTTCTTAACGGCCTTCTTTCTCTGAAAATAGAGGTACCTGTCAAATAAAGTTAATAGCGTGGAGAAAGATTTATACGTATAAGGCGCATAGTACCGCGCTACCGCTCTATTCTGTCCCTGTTCCATTTACTGTTACTTGAAACAGCAAGAGGGCTAAATTTCTCTTTCCCTCTTGCTTATGAGACGAGAGTGCTTGTGATAAGCATACTATCTATTACTTTCTGTCAGCAATTATAGAAACTTCTATCCTATATCGATAAAAGGTAAAAGCATAGTATAGAAATAGCAAGAGGAAAAACGTATTCTTCTATTACGGTAAGCGGACGCCATCGTCACTGCAATCCAGTAAGCCATCCTTTACCAGACCCGCGACAAGCGTTTGTAGCCAATCCTGGTCATCGGCGCAGAAGTCCGTTTTAATTTGTGGTCCCAGCGTCTGGAGGGACAGGCGTTGATCGGCTGGCAGTGAGCGGAGCAACGCGACGATGCGTCCACGAAAATAGCGGTTACTACTGGTGAAGGGTTGAGCGCGATAGGAGCTTTTCTTCTCCGCTACCTTGCGCATCTGGCGCAAAACACTGCCCGATGGGAAGAGGCTATACTGGCTCATATCGCTATAAGCCTGGCAGGATGTTTGCAAGGGACAGGTGGTACAGAGCGGGTTATTGCTTGTACAGATCGTGGCTCCCATGTCCATCAGCGCTTGATTCCAATCATACGCTTTACCTGCAGGCAGTACTTGTTCCGCCATTGTCAGCATCTGGACGTCATTGACTTTGGGGGTGGGATGCTCCAGGCCAAGGAAGATGCGATGTAACACACGGCGAATGTTGGTATCGACCGTGGCAACTTGTTTGTGATAGGCGAAGCAGGCGACGGCTCCGGCTGTATAACGACCAATGCCCTTGAGTTTGAGTAGCTCATCAATCGTATCAGGGACACGTCCCCCGTACGTGGCAACGACCTGCTGAGCAATCGATTGTAAACTGACCGCTCGCCGGTTGTATCCTAACGGGACCCAGACCGAGATGACGTCCGCCGTCGGGGCCGCTGCCAGGTCTGCGAGCGTCGGAAAGGCCGCTAAAAATTGCTGGTACTTCGGTAACACACGCTCAACCTGTGTCTGCTGGAGCATGATTTCTGACACGAGAATGGCGTAAGGATCACTCGTGGTGCGCCAGGGCAAGGCGCGTTGCTCAGTGGCATACCATTGGAGAAGAGCTGTGTGTACCTGCGCAATATGCTCAGGCGGAAGTTGCACAGAGAAGGGCGAGGCGAGTGAGTGTTTACCCATGTAACCTCAGACTTTGCCAGCCCGAGAGGCTACGATGTCCTGTGTAGGTGGGATACCCGTATCTTCCTGCTCATTTTGTGCTTTTTGCGCGTTGTCGCGTTTGCGCACGGTCAGCGTGAAGAGCGTAGCACCACCCTCTTGCCAGCATTTTGCATCAGGGGCAGGCAAGTTTTCGCACAAAAGCCAATCATTGGCATCTCTCAGCACATGGCCCTTGATACACTTGGCGTAAGAAATATGCTCGTTGAGTTCGGGGTCGCCGGCCTTGATTCTGGGCGAAGCAATCTTGGGAATAAAAAAACGACACCACGGCACGGTTATGTACCTTCCTTATTCTTAAATTGATCAATAAGCCTTGAAAATAAGCTCTGTATGATGAATGCTACAGCGGAGCACAGTTTTTCTGAAGCCTCTGTAGCTGTGCATATTATAGCGCATTCGGCTACAGAGCGTCTATAGGTCATGTGCTTAACAGGGCTTTCCAATGCTAGAAAAGGAGGCAACTTCTCAGGAACCATGGGAAGCTCGCGTAGGGGCCGAGCCAAGACCTTTTTTGGTGGCCTCTCTGCGGTGTGGGGCGAAGAAAAAAGGTCCCTTGCGGCGGCCCATCCCGCTTGAGTCCACCCTGGACAACCGCAAGGGATTGTCCCTACGCGATCCCCCCTCTGCTCGCATTGGAAAGCCCTGTGTGCTTAATAACCGCAGACTCGGTGTGAAAGCGTTAAGTGTCTTTTTGACTCACAATCACCAAGCGGCTGTCGATGCTGAAGGGACTCTGGTCAAGTCCACCATAGTATGCCCGTACGTTTAGTCCAGCCTCGGTTAACATGCGCACCAGTTCGGTAAGCGTGTAGATGCGCATGGATTGGCGGTACTGGCTACGCTGTCCATCCGGGTAGAGCATACTGATGTGGATTTCGTTGCGGCTCGTGAGCAGATCGATATGGCGTTCCTCCAGCACAATGAGGCCATCCTTGTAATGGATAATGCCATGAGGGGTAGAGGCGCGGATGACGTGCACCTGGTGGATCGTTTCCAGCAGAAAATATCCACCGGGCTTGAGCGCCTTCGCGACCTGTTGTAGAACGCGCTGATCCTCCTGCTCATTCTCAAGGTAACCAAATGAACTGAAGACATTAATAATGGCATCGAACTCGTTCTCATAGGGGATGTTTCTCATATCGTTCGCCAGCCAGCGAGCCTGCATATGTTGCGCATCAGCCAGAGATTGGGCCTGCTGAAGAAATGCCGCGCTTAAATCTTGCCCGGTCATTTGATAGCCACGCTGAGCGAGCACTAACGTATGTCTGCCTTGCCCACAACAGAGATCGAGAATGCGGCTACCTGGCGCAAGTTGTAAGAGGTTAAGCATACCTTCCACTTCACGCGCAGTTTTTTCGGCAGGAAGAAATGGAGCATAGATGCGTATATAGGCTTCACCGAAAAAGGTGACATACCAGGGAGTATCACTCATGTGTTGTATCCTTTATCACGTGCTTTTCCCAGGCACCTGCTTCCTGTTAAACCCATGTACTGCTTTGGGCTTATGCATGCAGAAAAAGCATTCTGTTAAATAAGCGAACTTGTATTTGTATAAACGGATGCACGGTCTCCTTTTTTCATAGCAGGCAAGCCGTTTGCCAGGTTTACCGGTGATGCTGAGCATTCTGTGTCGTACACATTCGTGGTAATATATAGGTTGAGATAGGCGAGCGCAAGATGTGTGCCCATCTCTTGATAGTGTTTGGTACGCGCACCCTTTGGTCAGGAGCGAACTGAAACCCAACACTTTCTGCGTCAATTTGCTTAAAGAGGAGCGTATTGTGTGTTAGCAGAAGAACTTGTGATCCTGGATGCCGACTCGCCGCTGTGGAGTGGGGTGCGTGCTCTCATAGATAGGGCTTTGCAACTTGAGCAGCACGATGAGACCTATGCCTGGCATGGTTGGAGCAAAAGAACGCTAGATGCATTCCTGAAGCGTTTGCCTGGGCACTGCACGCTCCTGCTAGGGGTGTGGGACGACGAGGCGGCGGGCGATAGCATACTGGAGCATGATCCCTTGCTATTAGGGTGTGTCTGTGAGGTGATTGAGGGCGAAATTCATACCGTCCGTGGCTTTGAAGCACTCGCTGGCCTGTCACCAGTAGCGCAGCTAGAACCTGGCTATCAGGATGCCCTGGCCTTGATGCGTGTGACAAAAACGCAGGTTGCTCCGGTGGCCTGGGCGCTTTTCACGGATAAGACGACATGGTATGAGTGGCTCTTCGCAGATGGCGAAGATGGTCATGCCATTGAAAAAGGTGAGTTGCTGACAGCGTTAGCCGAGCAAGGGCGCTGTGTTCTGATGGGTAGCCAGACGCTGCATCATACATAAATACCGTGTCCTCCTGAGAGCGAAAATCCATTAATGATGTATAGGTAGGAAAAAAACTAGGATGGAATATACAACACCTTTAGTCTGGAACCCTATTTTACGGCAGTATCTTGTGAATGCGGCTCATCGCATGAATCGTCGAGAGGGGACAACGGAATGTCCCTTTTGTGCTGACATCACGAATGGTCTCGTCGGACCTGATACGCAAGTGTGGCTGCATCCGAACGATTTTCCTCCCTTGCAACCACCGGTAGGGGAAGCGTACGTGGTGATCTATAGTCGCGACCATAATCGGAAGTTCACGCAGTTGACGGTAGACGAAATCTTCGCCGTCACGAAACTATGGCGGGATCTGTATAAGGACCTATCCTCGCGCTATCCAACCGTGATGATCTTTGAGAATAGTGGCGCCGCCATCGGACAAACACAGTATCACCCGCATGGTCAGGCGTATGGTGTCTCTGTGCTGCCTGCAACCCTGGAGCGCGAACTGGAGACAGTGGTAGAAGACGATGCTGCACAGCGAGGTTGTCCATTCTGCCGCGTGCGTGAAGAGTACAACGAAGGGCCCTACCAGGTAGCAGCCAATACGCACTGGCAAGCGTTTTTACCTGCCTATGTACGCTATCCGTACGAAACACACCTCTACCCACGACGCCATGTGGCAAATATTGGACTGATGCAAGACGAAGAACTGTATAATCTGGCTGCAATGTTGCTCCAGGTTATTCGGGGTTATAATGCTTTATGCGATGGGGAGATGGCTCCCATGCCGTATCTGCTGGGCCTACATCAGCTCGCCGATGAGCGCTTCCATTTCCATGTCGAGATCCAGGCCATCGGACGTGCACCCGGCAAGCTCAAATATGCGGCGTCATCAGAGTCCGTGTGGGGATTGTGGACGAATGATTCGGACCCGGTACAAAAAGCACAGGAACTGCGTGCTGCCATAGCGAAGGGGGATGCTTGATGGATACAACGATACTGCTACAACCGGTCAAGGATGCCGCAAAGCAATTTACCAGCGCCTTTGATGATGAAACGACCTATACGGGAGCGTTGGGGGGTGCCTGGGCTCCCGGTCGGGTAAATCTCATCGGTGAACATACGGATTACAATGATGGCTTTGTGTTGCCGTTTGCAGTGGATCGTGTATCGGCATTTGCAGGGCGTGCGCGTTCAGATAAGACAGTACGCCTCTTTTCCTCACATTTTTCTGCATTTGCCCAGTTTTCTCTGGAAGATCTTCCGGCAACATTCGAGCGACAGCATAGCGCGTTGCCGGGTTGGGCGTGTTATGTGTTAGGCGTCGCCACTGAATTGGCTCGTATGGGCATTCCTCTCTCTGGATTTGACGCGGTCATGAGTGGAGATGTGCCTATCGGCGGCGGAATGAGTTCGTCCGCAGCGTTAGAGGTTGCCACTGTGCAAGCCTGTGCGCTCTTTTCCGCTGGCAAATTGCGTATTGGAACTGGCGACGAGGCAACCCTGACGCCTATGCAGGTTGCGGCGCTCTGTCAGCATGCCGAGCACATTGCTTCAGGTGTGATGAGCGGCATCCTCGATCAGGCTGCATCCTGTCTGGGCCAACCGCAGAAGGCCATTTTGCTGGATTGCCGATCCTATGCCTATCGCTACCTGCCCTTTGACGCGCCCGCTGTGTCTGTGATGGTAATTGATACCGGTGTACGACGTGAGCTGGCTAACTCTGCCTACAATGAGCGACGGCTGCAATGCGAGGAGGCAACGCGTATCCTGCGTGACGTGATTGTGCAGCATGAGCCTGCGAACATACAGGCGTGTGAGATCAGAGCACTACGCGACATCACGCAAGAGCAGTTTGAGCGCTATAAACACTATCTGCCCGAAATTTTACAGCGACGTGCTGACTACGTCATCGCAGAAGATGCGCGCGTATTCCAGGTTGTCAGGCTCTTAGAAGCAAATGATATTGAGGGTGCGGGAGCAGTCCTATGGGCCGGGCATGCAGGTCTGCGCGATGAGTACGAAGTGAGCTGTTTTGAACTGGACACCCTGGTTGAAATTGCGCAGCAAGTGCCCGGAGTGCTCGGAGGACGTATGATGGGCGGTGGATTTGGCGGCTGTACGATTAACCTGGTGCGCAATGAAGCCGTGGCAGCTTTGTGCCAGGCTGTTGAAGAGCAATACCAGGCTCGTACGGATCGCCAGGCCAGCATTGATATCTGTCGTGCCGCCGCTGGTCCTGGGCATACGTTCTTCAGCTAGCCGGAGATAATTTCCTGTGCCTCTTCCCGCAACCGTTGCATGTCGCGCATCGGGGGGATGCCGAAGAGGCTTTTGTACTCCCGATTGAAGTGGGAGGCATCCTGGTAGCCTATGGTGGTCCCATCTTCGCGGACGGCCCACGCAATGCGCTCCACCAGTTCCTCGCGGTTGGCTTGCATCAGCTCGGCCTCGCGTTCTGCAGGCTTGTGGATCATCACATTCATCGGCATCTCTTCTCTGGTTTCTCTGCCATCCATCGGGAAGATGTGCAGAATCAGACCATCATTTTCGCGAATAATTCTACCACTCTTTTCTCCAGAGCGTCTATACTGCTCTCAGATAGAAAACCTATCTCTGCTTTTGTAGGCATAGTGGAGGAATTGAGCACATGCAGAAGCGCACACTTGGAAACAATAGCCTGGAAGTCTCGGCCCTTGGGCTCGGTTGCATGAGAATGAGCCATGATGAAAGCCCGCTTCCCGACAGGCAGGAGATGATCGCATTGATCCGGTCGGCAGTCGAACGCGGCATTACCTTTTTCGACACCGCTCTGGTCTATGGTCCGCTCACCAATGAAGAACTGGTGGGCGAAGCGCTTGCTCCCGTCCGCGAGCAGGTGGTGATCGCCACCAAATTCGGGCACAAATTAGGTCCCAATGCGGAGCAACTGGGCAAGGATTGGCGACCAGAGCATATCAAGCTAGTCGCCGAAGCCTCGCTCAAGCGACTCAAGAGCGAGGTCATCGATCTGTTCTATCAGCACCGTGTGGACCCTGATATTCCCATCGAGGATGTGGCGGGAGCGGTCAAGGACCTGATTGAGGAAGGGAAGGTCAAGCACTTCGGCCTTTCGGAAGCTGGAGCACGAACGATCCGTCGCGCACACGCGGTGCAGTCGGTCACGGCAGTTCAGAGCGAATACTCGCTGTGGTGGAGAACCGTTGAGGAGGAAGTGCTGCCTACATGCGAGGAACTCGGTATCGGCTTCGTTCCCTACAGCCCCCTGGGCAGGGGTTATCTCACGGGAAAGATCGACGAAAACGCAGCCTTCGCCAGTGTTGATATCCGCAGCCGCCTCCCTCGCTATACGCCGGAGGCGCGGAAAGCAAACCGGGCGGTAATTGATCTGCTTGCCAGGATCGGAGAACAAAAGGGAGCAACACCGGCTCAGATCGCGCTCGCCTGGCTGCTCGCTCAGAAGCCGTGGATCGTTCCCATACCAGGCTCCCGCAAGCTTGAGCGCCTGGATGAGAATATCGGCGCACTTGCCGTCGAACTTAAGCCCGACGATCTGCGGGAGATCAAAAGAGCCATTTCAAAGATCACGATCCAGGGAGCCCGGTATCCCGAACATCTCGAGCGAATGACCGGTCTCTAAGCGAAAAAGGAGGGACGGTCTAACCGGGGTAGTAATAGCTAAAATCATCACAGTTTGGTCAGTGCGAATGAGTTGACTACGCGGCTGAAAAAGAGGAGCACATGCCCAATTCAGACAAGGCTAAGTCTTTAGATTTTACACAATGGAAAGAGAGAAAGATCACATGGAATACACGAAGCTAGGAAACACCGGCATGGATGTGTCTCGTATCTGCCTCGGTTGCATGGGGTTCGGGGACGCGGAACATTGGATGCACAAATGGGTGCTGAACGAAGAAAACAGCCGACCGATCATTAAGAAAGCCCTCGATCTGGGGATCAATTTCTTCGATACCGCCAATGTCTATTCCATTGGGAAGAGTGAGGAGATACTCGGACGTGCTTTGAAGGACTTCGCGAAGCGAGACGAGATCGTCGTCGCCACCAAGGTGCACGGTAAAATGCATGACGGACCCAATGGCGCCGGGCTCTCGCGCAAGGCGATCCTCAGCGAGATCGACAACAGCCTGAAGCGGCTTGGGACGGATTATGTGGACCTCTACCAGATCCATCGCTGGGATTACCAGACCCCCATCGAGGAGACGATGGAAGCGCTGCATGACGTGGTGAGGGCTGGCAAAGCCCGCTATATCGGGGCCTCAGCCATGTTCGCGTGGCAGTTCCAGAAGGCGCTGCACGTCGCCGAGAAGTATGGGTGGACCCGCTTCGTCTCGATGCAGGATCACCTGAACCTCCTCTACCGCGAAGAGGAGCGGGAGATGCTGCCGCTCTGCCGCGAGGAGAAGATCGGGGCGATCCCGTACAGTCCACTCGCATCTGGCAGATTGACGCGTGACTGGTCGTCGGAAAGCACGCTTCGTTCCGAGACCGATCAAATCGCGAAAAGCAAGTACGATGCGACAGCCGAAACCGATCAACGGGTCGTGAAGCGGGTCGCGGAACTTGCGGAAAAGCATGAGGTTCCGCGCGTTCATATCGCGCTTGCCTGGCTGTTACAGAAGCAGCCGGTGACGGCACCTATCATCGGAGCAACGAAGGTCACGCATCTGGAAGATGCCGTCGGTGCTCTTTCCGTGAAACTGACCCAGGAAGAGGTTGCATACCTGGAAGAGCTGTATGTGCCGCATCCCATCGTCGGTCATCAGTAAAGAAGATGACTGCAATTGGGCTGCCTGGCAATTCCCTATGTGGACATAACTGCACATCAGATGACTCTGCCAATGACTCAGAAGACGAGTGACAGGTGAAAGAAAAAAAGCAGAGTGGTCCCTCAATGCATATGCTGTTTTGTATTGAGGGACCAAACGAAAAGCGGTAAAAAGTTATGCGCTACCGAAGATAAAGGCGGCGGCAAAGACCAGCGCGCCACTCCCGATCACTTGCACGGCTGATAGCCACCAGCTTGTCCCAAAATAGCGGTGACGGATCGCCGATATAACGATGAGTTCAAACGCAACAACCAGATAAGCGGTGAAAAGCGCAGCGTGTAAGTCCGGTAAGAGAAACGGCAAGGTGTGGAGCGCACCACCAAAGAACGTCATGATACCGGTAATTGCTCCACGTACAACAGGACTGCCTCGACCGGTCAACTGTCCATCATCAGACAACGCTTCCGAGAAGGCCATACTGATACCTGCCCCGGTTGCTGAGGCCATACCAACCAGAAAAGCGGTAAAGGGCATTTTTGTAGCAAAGGCAGTGGCAAAAATGGGTGCCAGCGTTGAGACCGAACCATCCATCAAACCAGCTAGCCCTGGTTGTACGACCCGTAACAGAAACTGACGCGAGGCATCATCTTCAGAGGTTGCCGCATGAAAGAGTTCAGCGATCTCTGCGCGCACCGTTTTGGGCGTCTGGACCAGCTCTGCTGGCTCTTTCGTCGTAGATGCCTGACGCCCAGCCAGATTAGTTGGTATAGCATCTGATTGTTGTTCTAATGACATATGTATAATCTCCTGGAAGAAGGGGTTAATTACTCGCCATGGTACGATTCTGTGCCGCCCGGCATGACGAACATAATCCATATAAACGTATTTCATACGATTCTAAAACAATGCCAGCAGCATGGGCAGCAGATTCGAGCGTTTGCTGCGAGAGCCTGACATCTATTGGTAAATCAAGCAGTATTCCACAGGATTTGCAGATGGCATGGTCATGGCGCTCAGTGCGAGCATCATAACGGCAACTCTCATCGCCCAGCCGCAACTCCCGAATGTGATCCTGCTCGACCAGAAGATGTAAGATACGGTAAATGCTCGCCAATCCTATGCGCGGTCGTTCTTGCTTGACCATCTCGTAGACCTCCAGGGCCGTTGGATGATCTCCTGTGGAGCGCACAGCATTCAGAACCGCCTGTGCATTTGTATTCAATGTATCTTTCATAAAAACTCCTTTATGGAGATCCACCCGCGTTCACGCAGTGGGAGGAAACAAAGGCCGCGGCTACGGCGCGTTCCCTGCATCCTTCTCGCCCCGTGAGGGGAGCCGTTTTGGGAGAACGGCCAAACTCCCGCGTAAGCGGCTTGTCACGTTGGAATTGCTTCCAACCCCTCTCGACAACGTTATCCAACGGTTTGACGTGCAACACACTGGAGTAACCCTGTCGTCCTGTTTAATGTTGCACCGTAGAGCTTCAGACTGAGGTGGCATCTGAAGGTACCTATTTCGCCAGGAACGTAGCCCCGTCAGCGTTGCCTCCTCTCAGTCAGATGAGCGCGATAGCGCGCACTCCGCTCCGCCAGATGAGCCGTAGGCTAGAAGCGCTAGCTTCGTTTCTGGCGGCCTTTTAAGCGGACGCGCTAGCGTCGTTTCTGACTGTTTAAGAGGGTTCCTCTGGTGGCTGAGTCTGGTCAGGTGTGGGCCTCCTCACGCAAGCCCGTCGCCTTCAGGCGATTGGGTTCCTGACATTAGGTCTCCCTAATAATGAGAATTATTCTCATTTCTATAGAGATAGCATACCCGTTGGAAGCCAGTTTGTCAATAGCATGACAATTGACGAAAAAAATGCGCAAAAATTGTGTGCTATAAACCCACCTTTTGCGTAAACTGTACGACGGGAAATTTGCACCCTTTTTATAGGCAAATAGAAGATTGGTTAAACTCTCGCCAGACGTGCGATTGATGATAAGACAGTTGCGCGTATAGAAGTTCCGTGGAATTGCTAAATCTATCACAGGATGCGCTGGATTATTGTATGCTTTACACGTTTAACAACTACAATCTTACCGGGCAGGTCAGTCACGCGGAAGCTGTAGAGGAGAATGAGTCAGGTCTGGATGCCTCGACAGTTGAGCAAGCAGATAGACTGGACTTCGTACTCCTTGGTGAGCAACCAGTCAGCCTCATGCCAGACCCTGAAATTGTTGAAGAGGAAGTGCAGGCTCAAGCCTCGACTGTAGAGGCACCTGAAATTTCCTTCCCGCAGGCCGCCTTCTCGCTGATGAAGAAATTCTCTCAGGTACAGGATAACGACGCGCCTGATTCTGTGCAACCCATTCTATCGCAGGAAGATGCTCCTGAGCCAGCAATACATTTTTTTGCCGATGAACAAGATGCAGACGTGACGCTGAACTTTTTGACTGTTACGCCTGTACCTATCGCAGTGGATGTAAGCAAACAGACGGCAGTAGGGAACCAGTTGATACCAGCATCACCAGCTCCTCAGCCGCCAGCGCATCCGTTATTGATACCAGCGTTGCCATCGTATGATGGGAAATTTGTGATCACCATCCTGACAATGGCATTGGTATCTGCGGCAATTGTGGCCTTGCTTTCTACTATTTTTGATCCAGCCATGGTAGCTATAATCAACACCCACAGAGTGGACAACTCGCTTGCTCAGGCAGGGCAAACACCCGCTGTGGGTCCGATAAGTTCATACTCACCACCACTGACACCATCTTCCGCTCGCGTGCCCGCCAAAAAAACACAACCAGCGCCAGGGCATAAAGGCAAATCTGGTGGCACAGCAACGACATCCGGTGGTACGAAAGGCGGAACCCAATCCGTGCCGAAGTCGACACCGAAGTCGACGCAGAAATCAGCACCTGCGCCAGTCCCGACGCCGACGCCAACCCCACAACCAGCACCGACACCGACACCAACCCCAGTCATAACTACCGCCGCAGTGCCAGTAGCGGGTACCTATTACTATATTATGAATAATTATAGTGGGAAGGTGTTGGACGATACGAACTGGTCAACGTCCAACGGTACAGTGATGCAGCAGTGGAGTGAGGTAAGCGGTCAGACGGACCAGGAATGGAGCTTCATCCCCGCCAGCTCAGGATTTTACTATATCATGAATAGGCATAGTGGGAAGGTGTTGGACGATACGAACTGGTCAACGTCCAACGGCACGACGGTGCAGCAGTGGAGCGAAGTGAGCGGCCAGGCGGACCAGGAATGGAGCCTTTCCTCTGCTGGCTCAGGATTTTACTATATCGTGAATCGGTTCAGTGGGAAGGTGTTGGACGATACGAACTGGTCAACGTCCAATGGCACAATGATGCAGCAGTGGAGCGAAGTGAGTGGCCAGGCAAACCAGGAGTGGAGCCTGACCGCAGCCTGAACACGGTTTCTGTGACACGATAATACGCAAAAATCTTCTTGCGCACTTCCACTTGCATCAATCTCTTGCAGACTGAAACTCTTTTGCTGTGTTCTACGTATCAATCTCGATGCTAAGAATAGTTCTCGGCATGCGCAACTCCACCTGATAGTGAGAAAGAGAGCATTCTATGCGTCACACTCCTTTCGTCATATTCCCCCCATGAAAGAGTGCACCTATTCTTCTTATGCATGCAAGCTTTTCTTGTCTGTCTTGTTCGCTCTCTTGCGTTCAGGCCTGCTCGCTGAGATGAATGGGTCATCAGGAAGTCACCCTTTTCGCAAATACAGGGTGAGGGCATTTCTTCACTCTAAAAAATGAAGCAGACTGATGCCAGGCGAGTCCACTCGTTTCGGATGGTCAGTTTCTACAAACTCGGAAAGCCATTCGAGAGGATGAGCATCGTATGAATACCACGAAGTTTCTGCTGCCACAGGCTGCCGTACAAATACCCGAACCCCCTATCGCAAGATTTTTGTTCTCTGATACGCGCATGGCATGGTTCTGGTTGATTGTTCGTGTCTACGTTGGGTATGAGTGGCTCACTGCCGGTTGGGAAAAACTGACCGGGCATTCCATCAGCATTGGCAGTTTTGGCGCAGCTTCCAAGGGAGGTCCGTGGGTCTTTAGTGGTCATGACGGTACTGCTCTCAAGGGATTTATCGCGGGTGCTGTCGCCCAGACAAAGGGAACCAATCCTGCTGTGCAAAGTTGGTACGCTGCCTTTTTACAGAGCTTTGTGCTGCCACATGTCGCGTTGTTTGCCTACGTGGTCACTTTTGGAGAGGTACTCGTCGGTATCGCTCTGATCCTGGGGCTGCTGACAGGGATTGCAGCATTCTTTGGCGTTTTCATGAACCTGAATTATATCCTGGCTGGCGCGGTGAGCACGAATCCCATTCTTGGATTTCTGGCCCTGTTTCTGGTCCTGGCATGGCGCATTGGGGGCTACTACGGCCTCGACCGTTATGCCCTGCCGCTGTTGGGTACGCCCTGGACGGGTCGCCTTACTGGCAAGCCGCTGCCCGAGGCGACAACCGTGCAACGTGCTCCTGTTGTTGACAAAGGAGATGAATAGCCAGCGTGCTCTTTTCTGTGCAAGGAGAAGAGAGCGCTATCCTGGGTAGCCGTTCTGCGACTCAGGAGTCATCTGATGAGGGTAAAACAATGAATGATACCATAACGCAAACGCGCCTTTCCATGCGCTTAGAGAGATACCTGACCGACTATGCGGAAAACAATAGCAGAAAAGATGCTCTTTCCCAGGTGGAGTGGGACACCGCATGGCGCGTAGCTGACGTTGCTCGTACACAGAATACGCTTACGCCAGAACTTGTTGATGATGTGCGGATCGCATTGAAGAAGCTTGAGACTGCAGTTCCCCTGATGTGATCGCTCGTCTATTCACCGTTTTATCGTTGTATTCCCTGTTTTGCTGGAAGTATCCTATTCCAGGGAATACACTTGTAGATATACTACCATCGTTTTTAAAGAGAGATACCTCTGCATGGTATCAAGCAAAGGACTAGATCATGACATTTGCACTGTTTCTTCTTGCCGCCGCCCTGAATCCAGGGGGCCTTCTTGCGTGGCTGATTGTGGGATTAGTGGCCGGCTTTTTCGCGAGCCGCGTGATGCGTGGGGGAGGGTATGGGCTGATCGGTGATATTGTGGTGGGCATTATTGGTGCGTTCCTGGGAGGGTGGTTGGCCGGTCTCATGGGCTTCGGCAGTACCTATGGCTTGCTTGGGAGTATTGTTATTGCCTTTATTGGTGCCTGTGTGCTTCTTGCCCTTTTACGCGCCATCTCTGGCGGTAGGGGTAGGTCGAGAGCGTAACAAAGGGTGCAGGCAGCGTGAAGGTGAGATATGTGGATAGTGGGAGCCTGCATCATGCACCAGTCACGAAGCGTAATGTGAGAGACGTAAATGTGGTGAATAACGATGTTTTGTCAAATCCAGGAATGACTAATCGTCAGCTTTGCAATGGAGAATTATGATGCAAAACGAAACCAATGGTCTCGTGATACCGCAACATCTTGAAACCACGACGGGCAATGAACAGTCGCCATCTCCGCATGGTGAAGGACTCTTGCCAAAAATATTGTCTTCTGTACCACTGCGCGCTTCGCGCTCCCATCACACTGCTCCCGTGCCCTTTCCGCTTCCGCAACGGGGTTTCTCCTCTGCGTTAATCACTGGAGTGATTGCAGGAGTGCTTGCTGCCTTGCTCACGATCCTGATTGTGCTCATCAATACGGGGACGTTTCATGCTGCACGTCTCCAAATTGTCGTGGACAAGCTGACGGTCAAGACGGCACTTGCTCTGGCGGTACTGGAACTCCTCACGTTCGTGCTAAGCCTCCTCATCGGCTTCGCAGCCGGTTTTGTGGTGGGCAGGATCGCAGTCCGTCATCGGCTTGGCTTTCTGACAGGGGCCTATGCAGGAGCTATCTACGCCCTCATCATCTTTCTGGTTCGTCTTCTCCCCAATTATCCAGGCAACCTGACCATGAATGGGACCTCTCTGACAACCGCGAGTCTCATGATCTCATTCCTGCTGTTGTGCCTCTGGAGCCTGGGCGGAGGGCTTGTGAGCTTATTCGGCACCTGGATAGCTACTGTGAGACATCCCTATTATCTGAAGCCACGAGGGTAGCTAGTTATGGCCTTGTTCACCCTTCCGCTTTTCTGGCGCGCAATGCTGGAAATGTCTGTGCTATAATGGTAGGGTAGATAGGTGTGGGAACGCCGTTACCCATGTGCGCGTCGAAACCATTGACCAGACAGAGCATTTTGTGGAAGAGAATGCCATGCAGACCCGGAGATACTGGCAGTGGAAGCCCACAATCACAGAAGAACACTGCGTAATGGCATGTCCATCTCTTTCCTCAACGGCTGGCGTTGCTGTCAACAGATGAACTCCCCCTCTTCTGGCAGGAATCATGATCCCAACCTGAAAATGGGACGTATCAACTCCTGTCGGAGCCTCCTTGCTCTTTGCGCCCAGGATAGTGATCTCCCTTGCGTGCATGCAGTATCTAGAATGGTGAGGTCGTCACTCTATCGTGATCCACACGAGAAGCAATTGGTCTGAAAGGGGAAATGCATGGTTGATGTGAGAATAGATCTCATGGACGCACTGCGACCTGATGTGCCCCTGGCAGGGTACGCATCCTTTCCTATTGTGGGGATTGGAGCTTCTGCAGGTGGCCTGGATGCATTTACTCGCTTGTTAGAGCGCTTGCCAACGACGACGGGTATGGCCTACATCTTTGTGCAGCACCTTGACCCCTCTCATCGTAGTATCTTACCCGATCTGCTTGCACGGGTGACAAAGATGCCTCTGTGTGCTGCTCAGGATCAGATGATGGTGGAACCGGACCATGTCTATATTATCCCTCCGAACACCGATCTGACCCTCTCGCAGGGCATCCTCCAGCTTCAGCCACGCACACAGCACGGTGGTCCACACCTTACCATTGACCGGTTCTTTCGTTCGCTTGCGCAGGATCGGAACCATCAGGCCATCGGAGTGCTCCTCTCGGGGACCGCCTCTGATGGCACAATGGGCCTTGCGGCCATCAAGGCGCGCGGGGGCATGACCTTTGCCCAATGTGTGCAGTCAGCGAAGTATCCGCAGATGCCCCAGCATGCGATTGCGGCTGGGTGCGTGGATCAGATTCTGCCACCAGAGGAGATCGCGCTTGCGTTGATTACCCTTAACAGGCATCCGGCCCTCACCGCTGCTATCTCGCTGGAGCCTCGCACGCTCACTGCTCCCGAGCAGCAGGCGTTCACGAGGATTCGCTTGCTGTTGGGGCGTGCCACCGATGTTGATTTTCTCTCGTATCGGCCCGCCACGCTGCAACGGCGCATCTTTCGCCGTATGGCGGTGGTGCAGATCGATCAGCTTCTCGCATACGCCACATACCTGGATGAGCATCCTGCTGAAGTGGAAGCCTTAAGCCAGGAAGTTCTGATCCACGTGACCAGTTTTTTTCGCGATGCCAGTATCTTTGAAACCGTGTCTCGTCTGGTCTTTCCTACGTTGGTGCAGAATCTCTCCCCAGGGAACTCCATCAGAATATGGGTCGCGGGATGTTCCACTGGCGAGGAAGTGTATTCGTTCGCTATCTGTTTACTCGAGTTTCTGGAAGAGCGTGCGCTTCTGCTCCCCTTCCAACTCTTTGCAACTGACATCGATGCGATGGCTCTCAAGCAAGCCAGGGCGGGCATCTACCTGATGAAGACCATGCAGGCGATCTCTCCGCAGCGCTTGCAGCGGTTTTTTGTTCCCATGGATAGCAGGAGAGAGCGGTACCAGATCAGCAAGGCTCTGCGAGAACGCTGTGTCTTTGCACGACACAATGTGGCGAACGATCCGCCGTTCTCGCGACTAGATCTGGTCAGTTGCCGCAACGTACTCATGTACCTGACTCCAGCGCTTCAGGAGAACGTATTGCAGACCTTGCATTATGCCCTCAATCCGCATGGGTTCCTCTTGTTGGGTACCTCGGAAAGTGTTGGTCTCGGCTCCGCGCTTTTCACGCCTGTGGAGCAACGCCAGAAACTATTTACCAAAAAAAGCTGGGGGAGAAACTCCTCACTCAGTAAGCCTGTAGCTGGAGATGAGCGTACCATCAAAATCAGGGAAGCAAGTGTCACCCAGGGAGCAGAAGCTATGATACAAGCGTTTGATGTTCAACAAGAAGCCGACCGTCTGTTGCTCACCACCTATGTCCCAGCCAGCGTGGTCATTGATGCCGAGATGCAGATTCTCCACATTCGCGGGCGCACCAGCCCCTATCTGGAGCCAGCAACAGGAAGGGCGAACTTCCATCTCCTCAAATGGGCACGTGACGGACTAAAACTGGGCCTGCGCACAGCTATCCATGCGGCTCAAAAGGAGGGGCACCCTATCATAAGGGAAGGTCTGCATGTGAGCGGTACAACCAGGGTGGTGCGAATCACCGTCGTGCCGCTCAAGGAATCCTCCACGGCCCTCTGTTTTCTGGTCCTGTTTGAAGAGCGTCTTCCCTTTGCTCCCCAGGCAGTAGAGCCCGTCGCCCTTCGTGCTCTGCCGGGCAGACGAAGCAAGCGCGCAGACACGGCTGCGCGGATTGCTGCTCTGGAACAGGAACTGGTCACCACCCAGGCAGAAGTGCAGGCCATGCTAGAGGAGCACGACAGCGTCAACGAGCACTTGCAGGCGGCCAACGAGGAGACCCGGTTCGAGCAATGAGGAACTGCAGAGTCTCAATGAAGAGCTGGAGACCTCCCAGGCAGAATTGCAAGCGATCAATGAGGAACTGACGACCGCCAACCAGGAACTGCAGACGCGCAATGAGCAATTGCGTGTCGCCCAGGATTATGCTGAGTCCATTGTCGAGACCATTCGTGAACCGCTGGTCGTGCTCAGTGCTGACCTACGGGTGCAGCATGCCAATACTGCCTTCTATCAGTTCTTTCGGGTAACTCCGCCGGAGACGGAGTACCACCTGCTCTACGAACTGGGCAATGGGCAATGGAACCAGTCCCAGTTACGGGAACTGCTGAAGGAGATGGAGGCCACGAACCAGTCCTTCCACGACGTTGAGGTAGAACACCGCTTTCCCACTATTGGACACACGATCATGTTGCTGAGTGGTCGCCGCATCGTGAGCGAACAGAAAGGAACTGGGGACCATCTGATCCTGCTGGCGATGGAGGATATCACTGCACGCAGGGAGCTAGAGCGGCAGAAGGAAACCTTTCTTGGCATGGTCAGCCATGAACTCAAGACGCCGCTTACCAGCGCGAAGGGCTTTGTCCAACTACTCCAACGGCGTATGAGGAAAGCGGGAGATGAGCAGACGGCAACGGAGCTTGAAAGAATCGATACACGCCTGGACAAGCTTTCGCACTTGATCGGCAGTTTGCTCGATGCTAGCGCGCTGGAAACGGGCACGTTCTCGATGCGTCCGGCTTTGTTTGCGGCGGATGACCTGGTGCGAGAAATTGTTGAGGAATGTGAGCACACCTCGCCAGGTCGCCTCCATCTTGAGGGCATCGTAGCGGCAGAGGTATACGGGGACCGAGAACGTACTGGACAGGTCGTACTCAATCTGCTCACCAATGCCTTGAAATATTCTGCTCCGAGCGACCCTGTGTGGGTGAGGACCTCGGTCAATGAAGATGGGATTACTCTCAGTGTACAGGATTTTGGCCCAGGTATTCCACTGGACCAGCAAGCGAGGATTTTCGAGCGTTTTGCTCGTGTTGACCAGCCCAGGCAGAGCAAAGTACCGGGGATGGGACTGGGTCTCTATATTGCTGCACAGATTGTTTCTCAGCAGAGGGGACGAATCTGGGTGGAGAGTACCCCTGGTGGGGAAACAACCTTTTTCTTCACGCTGCTGTTTGCACCGCAACCCTGATCTGGCAATCTCTCCCCTGCGCCTATAGTATGGCAGTATTTGTGCTATTAAGAAAGAGCGTTCTCCGTCGCGGTGAAGACGGTGTCCTGGACCGCCGGCAGGCACATGACGAGTTCATAATCGCCGATACGGATGTGATCACCATCTGCCAGTATGTGTCCTTTTTCAGGCGTAAGCTGTTGCCCGTTGACCGTCACGCCATGGGTGCTGAGCAGGTCATAAATGACATAATGCATGTTTTCCTGTTTGATGAGCGCGTGATGCCGTGAGGTCAAGAGATCCTCATCGAGCAGAATGTTGCTTGAACCGGCACGCCCAAGTGTCGTCTCCACCTGCTCCAACGCGACCTCGCGCGGTATTTGGAGAAAGGCGGCTGTGATGATGACGCTAGCCACTGTCGTGGGAGTTTGTGCCACCGGCGTTATCTCCTCGCTGGTAGTGACCTCGGTTGTTTGAGATACGGGAGGCGTGGAAGAGTCGTCGTGAGTCTCGACAGGGAGGTCACCGGTTGTGACCTCGGTTGTTTGAGATGCGGAAGGTGTGGAAGAGTCGTCATCAGTCTCGACAGGAACTTCGCTGGTAGTGACCTCAGTTGTTTGAGATACGGGAGGTGTGGAAGAGTCGTTGTGAGTCTCGACAGGGACCTCACTGGTAGTGACCTCGGTAGCCTGAGATGCGGGCAGCGTGGAAGAGGACTCGTGAGTCTCGACAGGGAGGTCACCGGTAGTGACCTCAGTTGTTTGAGATACGGGGGACATGGAAGAGTCGTCTTGGATCTCGACTGCGAGGTCACTGGCAGTGATCTCGGTAGCCTGAGATGCTGGTTGCGTAGAAGAGTCGTCATCAGCCTCAGCAGGGACCTCACTGGTCTTCTCGGGTTCTGGCTCTGATAGCGACGCTGGTTGTGGCTCTGGGAATGGCGTGGGTTGTAGATGGTCGGGAGCAGACGGAGATAGAGCTGCTGGCTCTGTTTCTGGTGATACTTCTGACGTCGCTGGCGATGCAGGCACTGGCGCTGACTGTAGATGTGGTGGCTCAGGTTCTGGCTGTGGTTGCGGTAGGTCTGGTTCAATTGGAGGAACTGGTTGTGGTGCTGTAGGAGGCTCTTGTCGGGTGTTTGTTGCTATAAGAGCGCTCGTCTCAGGTGTGATGGCTGCTTCAGGCAAGGGTGTTGTGTTGGGCTGTGTTGCTATTGGAGTTTGCGCAATGTATTTGTGGTTGCTAGCAGGTGACAAATGGGGTTGCGCCTGTTGAGGCTCGCGCAACGATAACCGTAGCGCCTCTGTAAAGGCCAGGATCGAGGGATAGCGGTCTTCTGGGTAAGCGCTCAAAGCACGTCTGAAAATGCCTTCTTGCTGAAAGGTGATGGTGGAGTTTTGTGAGGAGAGCAGAGGGAAGGTCTCATTGAGTTTGGAGCGCTCTATTTCTTGTGATGATCCGAGGAATGGCGGGCGTCCCGCCAGCCAGAAATAGAGCAGAGCTGCCAGCGCATACTGGTCACTGGCAGGCGAAATGCGTCCGCGTGACTGTTCTGGTGCCGCAGTAAATGGGAGCATCTGATTTGCTTGCTGACCAAAACGCCGCACGAGTTGTGCCATCTCGATGTCCGCGAGCAAAAATGGCGCGAAATCAGTGCTTTCATGACTACCGAGCGGCCCACGCAGGATCAAAATATTGGAGAGGGTGAGTGACCCGTGGGTGTGTCCAGCGCTGTGTACGAGGGCGAGTGCTTGTGCAAGTTGATGGGTATAGGTGATGGCCTCGGCGGTAGGCAGGGGGGGACGAAACCATAATCTGCCTTCATTGCCGAGCAGCGATCCTGCGCTGACATAACGGTGGGTCGTATAGAGCTGGCCATCGGCTTCCCCATAATCGAGTGTCGCTGCTAAATAGGGATGGGAAAGAACGCTAATGCCTTGCATGACGCGGAAAAATTGGCGACGCTCAGCGTCTGATAATCGCGCCCAGGGATGAATGAGTTTCAGCGTGACTTTCCGCTGCAGTACGATATCCTTTGCCTCATAGCTCACACCGGAGCTTCCATTGCCTAAAAGACGAAGCACATGGTAACGCTCAAATGTCTGGCCTGCCTCCAGTACTGGCATACTCTACCTCGTTTCCTTCTATCTATAAAAGCTGTTCTTGTTGGGCCCTATTGTAGCATAGTTGGTTGCCAATGCGACGACCAATTTTGCGCGTAGCAGAAAGTTTTTGCTGGCAAAGATCTGCACGGTGCTACTTTTCTGTATGAGAGGGACCTCTGCGCCGTCGGTACATAGTGATGGCAATGCCGAGTGCGATCAGCACAATGATGCCACCTATGGTCCAGCTTATATTGCGGGCAAGTCGTTCTACCTCGGCGAAATTGTGCTGGAAGGTGCGACCGGCGTAATAACCAAGCAAGCCAAAAATCGTAGCCCACAGGATACCGCCAGCCGCGTTGTAGATGACAAAGGTGCGCCAGTGCATTTTGTTGACACCCGCCAGAAATGCTGCCCACGCGCGTAGTATGGAGATAAAGCGACCAAAAAAGACCGTTTTATCTCCATGCCTGGCGAAAAAAAGTTCTGCTCGTGCAAGATGTTCTGGCTTGAGAAAGACACGGTGTCCATAGCGTGCAACAAGAGCCTTGCCTCCTGTACGCCCGATATAATAGCCAATATTATCACCTGCGATAGCGCCGAGTGCAGCGCTCACAATTACGAATGGTATTTGCAACTGTTGATTGACGGCAGCGTAGAACGCGGCGAGGAGCAGTATCGTCTCTCCCGGAAAAGGGATACCAGCACTCTCAATCATCACAAAAATGGCGACAGCAGGATAGCCCAGAACACTAAGGGCGTTTTGTAAGACCTGTAACAGGGTGATGTTAGCTGCGATAGCGCTGACATGTGCGAGTATCCATAGACGAAGCGTCAATACTAGCCGCATGCATATATCTCCTCTAAAAGCTTCTGCACCATGTCTAATCCTATATTAACATTTGTCTTTTGACAAGATATGTTGCATTTGCTATGCTTTAATTCTCGTAGTAGATGTGCACCTATCTCTAACGAGATATTGACCCACTCATGATTAATACGATTCAGAACGTGAGATTGGCTATAGTGCGACGGTCTATGTGGAAAACGGTTGGGTCTCCATCCTCGCGGGGGAGCCGTTCCGCTGCTAGGAAAATTTCTTTGGGAGAGAATAGAATTGGTGGATGATGAACGTTAAAATGCGCACGGTCATGAGCGAAACACGTGCGGGTGATCCGCAGAAACGCCATACCCTGCGCTACTGGCAAGATGTGCTTATCCTGTTCGTCGCGTGTGGCCTTTTGTTCTATGGGGCCTCCTGGCAAATGTTCAAAACCTATACGGATGCAGCTAAATATCAGTGTTATGCGTTCACTTTCTGGTATGGTTTTTCCAGGGCCGCGCAGCAACTCAAGGCCGGATGCTCCTTTCTAACTGAGCCACGTCAGTATCCAGCCTCACTTTCACAGGCTACTATTGTGCGTCTATTGCAGGCGTATCAGTTGCCTGTTGCATGGATACACGTTGTTGCTATGCAGTCTGCCAACGTGCCGCTGCATGGCTTGCCCCGCGAATATCCTCTGTTAATGGTCATACCGTTTACTCTCGCTATGATTGCGCCAGTGCATTGGTATCAAGTAGTTTTTGCGCTCTGGATGGCGCTTGTCGTCATCGTGGTCTATTTTATGCTGCAGCGCTGGCGTTCAAGGCGTGCCGCGCAGGCTTTTGTGCTGTATCTGGTCGTCGGAGCCTGGTCAACTGCACTAGGTCGCTTTGACGTGCTTCCCTCGGCACTGACGTTGTGTGCGCTGCTGTGTGCGGTACGCAAACGCTGGAATTGGGCTTTTGCGCTGCTGGCTCTGGCAACTATGGGTAAATTTTATCCGTTGCTCCTGCTCCTGCCTTTCTTGTTGGCGCAACAGTCAATGCTGCGTAGTAAATGGTATATCTGGCCGCGCTGGCGTCCCCTTTGCCTGTTTCTGACTATATGTGCGGCGCTGACGCTGGTATCACTTTTGCTGAGCGCGAGTGGAACGCTTGAGCCGCTCAGCTACTTTGGTATGCGACCAGTACAGATAGAAGCGCTAGCGGCATCTCTGCTCTGGGTATTGAGTCGAGTGGGCCTGGGTTCTTTGACATATGTCTATACGTTTGGCTCGCTCAATGTAGCCAGTCCCTTTGCGGCGGGTATCTCATTGCTCTTTACGTGGCTGTTGGTGCTGGGTCTGCTCTACACCTACTGGTTACAGTGGAGGGCAAAGATCGATCTGGCGACTGCTAGCCTTTTGACCTTGCTGATAGTGATGGTGACAGGGAAAGTATTTAGCCCACAGTATCTCATCTGGGTGTTTCCGTTTGTCGCTTATATAGGAGAGTGTAATCTGTGCTGGCTTCTGCCCTGGTGTCTGTTGGGCTTATTGACATCCTGGATTTATCCCTATATCTATTTCTTGACGCCTACACTGCTAAACGTGCCTGCGCTCCCGCTCTTTTATCCTGTGACGACACTGCGCAATGTCTTGCTATTGGGATTAGTGCTCTATCTCTTATTTTACCTGCCACACAAGCAAGCTGTGAATAAGATGGGAGCGTAGAGGATGTGGTCGCCTGGGAGGTGTATGCCTTTTGCAGTCCGTCTCCGACCAGGCTTTGTGGTTGTTGACTGGTCGGAGACGGACAGATCTGGAGAGCCTTTCGCTGGCTTTGCGCTGTATAATGGCTTCCAGCAAAGGCTACAGCTATGAGTGGCTTAAAGGCCGCCTTGTTGCATGAGTGACGTGAGCTTTTGTAGCTCCATACCTACATCCTCACTTCTGATGCTTGGAGTAGTGACGCCATTTGCCGCCTGTGGTGCTATGTTACCTACTGGCTGTGCTATCGTGTTCGGTGCGCTGACCCCGGCGAGAGTCAGGACCTGCTGAAGATCGTTAATCAGGTGCTGCCATGCATCACCAGGGGCTGTACCGGCGGCTGCTACTGCTGGTGCGAGGTTGAGCGCGACCAGGGCATCGGGCAGTCCAGTGCCCACTCGATTGGGGTCTAGCTCTATCGGTTGTGCACTCTGCCTCAAAATGGTGAAGAGTCGCTCTACGCGCTGACTATCATGCCTGGCATACTGTCCCAGGAAGTCTGGATGATGGGCGAGGATCAGCGCGGCCAGACCTGTGATGTGTGGAGCGGCCATCGAGGTGCCATCCCATACGGCAAAGTTGTCAGGTGGTACAGAAGAGAGGATCGCAACACCAGGTGCACAAACTCCTATTTGTGGTCCAAAGCAGCTAAATCTGGCCGAAAAATAGCCCTGACTGGTGAATGGGTTGCCGTTGCCAACAAACACTTCTGTGCTTTGATAGCTGTCAGGGGGGAACGTCCCCTGTTTCCCGATAGCGGCGACGGCGAGTACATTGGGCGATGCGCCAGGATATTCAACGGCACCACCAGAATTACCTGCGGCAACGATGCACGCGATACCTTGCTCGCGCGCTCTCTGGAGGCTTTGCTCTACCAGGGTAGAGGGCTGATCACTGCCCAGGCTCAGGTTGACAACATCGACCTGTAACTCGATGCAACGCTCTAGAGCCTCGATCAGGTCGCTAATCTTTCCGCCTGGGAAGATTTTGAAGGCATGCACCTCGGCCTCGGGCGCAAACCCGCGAATGCCGAAATTGTTATTACTCTTGCCAGCCACGACGCCTGTGCAGTGAGTGCCGTGTCCTGCCTGGTCCTGATCCCATGTCTGCTCATTATTGTTCACGAGGTCGTAGCCTCCGATGATTTGCCCCGCGATATCCTGGTGCGTTGTGGCAGCCCCGGAGTCGATGATGGCGACTTTTGCGCCTTTCCCGGTATAAGTCGCGGGCAAACGATCAAGATTCATGGCTTTCTGTCCCCATCCTAGCACCTGCTGCTCAGGAAAATTGGGGAAACTTTGACTGAGCGGTCTGAGCGTCACGATGTTGTTCTTCTGCGGGTCGAGGGCTGGATTTGGTATCCAGAGGCTCCAGTAGTCCGCCTTCGGCTCAACATGTAGACCCTGCAACCCTTCTATTGTTTCGTCAAAGAGCGTAAGTGTCGCCTGGCCGTTCTCATTCGTGATACCTTGCGTGGGCCAGTTTCCGATCAGATACACTTGCGCCCCGGCAACCGGCTGATTTTTGTCATCCTGTACCACAATGGTGATCGTGGTCGTCGCGGATATGATTCTATTCGGTACCAATATAGCTGCGTCCCGAATGCGTACGGTTGGCGGTTGCTGCGGGATTTGTGCATAACTCAGGTAATGATTGGGCTCAATGAGCAGTTGATCTCCCCCTGCTTGTTGCAATGACAGGGCGCGATCTCTGGCCATATTGACCACAAAGATCGCATCTGGATGTACTTCTTCCTCCGAAAATACACCCAAAAGGCCGCGAGGGGCTATTGTTTTCACAACATCGATATCGGGTGCCCGATCCAGAAAGTTCTTAAGCTGACTAAGGTTTACCGCTTCAATTCCAGCCGGTAACACCTTTTTTGCTTTTCCAATGAGGTACTGCTGCTTCCGCGAGACCACTTGAACGTCATCTGTCATTGAATTTCTTCCTGTTCTCTTTATGACTGAAGAAGGTGCAATGGACCTTCTGGTTCCAGAATCAATTTGCCCTGATACTGCGCTTTAAGCTCCTGGACCTGTTCAGGAGTCAGCGATGCCACTAACAAGTACGGATGAGTGGGCTGGCCTTTGATTTCCTCAATCCTGGCTTGTGGGTCTGCTTGGAGCTGCTCCAGGACTTCGACGAGGACGTTATTTGGCTCGGCCTGTGATTGATCGATGCCTATCAGGTATCGCTGGTGAGATACACCGCTCGGATCTGAACTTTGTGTGTTGTTTGACATAGGTTCTGCTCCTTGCTCCATCGAAGGGAGAAGCCACGCGTTGCGCCTGTGCATCGCTGCCCTGGCAGCATCAATCATGCTCAAAGACAAGAGCAGGGTCGTGTCGTAGCTGTGGATCATGTCGCGCAACGTGTGCCTGCTACAAAGCGGGTAGCTTTTCTGACGTACGCGCGCGCAAAGCTTCGATGAACAGATATGCTTGAAAACTCTGAATGATAGATTGACTATAATCCCGCATTATGTATAGCTCTACTGCATGTTTGACCAGGGGAATAGCATCTTTAAGCTGGCTAGATAGCTTTATGTTTGACCGCACATAGTGATTCAGCTTTTTAATGAGACTGGCTGCAATGTCCCTTAAAAAGTCACTTGAACCCTGTGGGTAAACCGATGCGACATTCGTTGAAGAGAGCGGTGGAGCAAGGACATTTGACGATTGCATGGTTAAACCTCCTATATTTGATAAGCTAGCGATGATGTCTGAGCATGCCTGCATGAAATGGTGTTGTCGGGCCTGCCATGAGTAGCACGAATAGTTTCTCCTATTGGTGACTGTCTCGCATACCAGCCAGACACTTCTGACTGGTATGCGAGCTTTGCTCCGCTTCACGGAAGGCGGACATTACGAGCTACAAGAGCAGACTAGCCTTGATAGCGCAACGAGGAAATGACCCCAATCACCGTTGGGAGGATTCTGCTGATATCACCCAAAATGTCCTGCTGGGTCATGCCTGCCTGATGATACTGACCCTGCTGAGCGAAGGGGTTCTGCTGAGCGTACTGACCCTGCTGAGCGAAGGGGTTCTGCTGAGCGTACTGGCCTTGCTGAGCGAAGGGGTTCTGCTGGCCAATTTGCCCCTGCTGTCTCAGCGAAGAGACTGCTCCGATGACAACAGGGAGGACGCGGCTGATGTCATTGAGGATCTCCTGAGGGTTCAAGCCCTGCTGAGCGAACTGGCCCTGCTGACCAAATTGCCCAAGCTGACCAAGTGGGTTCTGCTGACCAAATTGGCCAAATTGAGCGAAGGGGTTCTGCTGAGCATACTGCCCCTGCTGGCCGGTGACGTTCTGCTGTCTCAGCGAAGAAACCGTGCTGATGACAACAGGAAGGATGCGGCTGATGTCGTTGAGGATCTCCTGAGGGTTTATGCCCTGCTGAGCGAACTGGCCCTGTAAGCCCTGTTGACCCATGAAACCTTGTGGAGCATATTGCCCCTGCTGGCCGACGACGTTCTGCTGTCTCTGCGCGGAAACCGCGCTGATGACAACAGGGAGAATGCGGCTGATGTCGTTGAGGATCTCCTGAGGGTTCAAGCCTTGCTGAGCGAACTGGCCTTGCTGGGCTGTTCCCTGCTGCATAAAGGGAGGATACCAAACCTGCCTATCAGCCGTTGGATTTTGCTGTGCCCATGTGGCCGCTCCATTGGTTTGGGCCGCCATTTGTTGTGGACTAATCATGAAAGTAGTTCTCCTCTTATTTTTATAGTGTCAAAGGTACCTTATGAAAACCCTTGACCTTCTTTTTAGCAGAGTATAGCAATCGTAGCTTCTTTGTATCCGCAAACCTGCAAATAGAGCCGCAAGGATGGTTGCATACTCAAAGCAACTCCACACTTGTTGGCAGAAAGCTTCTATCGCAACTCCTGAGTTAGTATATAGAGCGCTCTGATACAGAGTTATCTATATATCATTGGTGAATTGTGGCATGCTGGCAACAAGATTCTCGGTAAGACGAAGCACCTTTGAGCTTTTTCTATGCGTGGTAGAATACAAAAGGAAAGCTACATTTTAATGAAAGGCGCATTTTGAGGAGGATAAGAGATGGCGAAAAAGATAGGTGTTAGCGAAGTTACCGAGCGTATCCAGACGTTTAACCGGGGGCGCGATCCTGACCTGTTACACTTAAAGTATAAACTGATGCGCGGCGATGCCTTTGCGTTTTTGCGTGGGACCTGTCATCTCTTCTATGAAGATTGGCCCACGAAAACGTCGCTGAACGATGCGCCTCTGGTCTGGATATGTGGCGATTTGCACTGGCAGAATCTCGGGAGCTATAAGGGCGACAATCGGCTCGTCTATTTCAATGTGAACGATTTCGATGAGGCCGTGCTTGCGCCCTGTACCTGGGATATAGCGCGTTTGCTCGTAAGCTTGCTTGTCGGTGCTCAGGCGCTGCATATAAAAAATGCCCAGACGCAAGCACTTAATCCCTATTTTCTAGAAGTCTACACGAAAGAACTGCGCAAAGGTCGCATACGCGACGTGGAAGAGGATAAGGCAAGCGGATTGGCACGTGAATTGCTCTTTCAGGTGAAAACGCGCAATCAAAAAGCTTTGTTGGATAGTCGTACTGTGCTGGCCGTTGGAAAACGGAAGTTGGTTCTCGATGGAAAACACGCTACAACTGTATCCGAAGAGGAGCGAACGGCTATCACAGCCCTGGTGGAACAATGGGGCAGTGAGCAGGCGCAACCGCAGTTTTTTCGTGTGCTGGATGTCGCGCATCGTATTGCTGGCGTGGGAAGCCTCGGCGTCGAACGCTATGTCGTGCTGACCGAAGGAAAGGGGTCGCCCGACCATAATTTGCTGCTGGACCTGAAAGCTGAACTGCCCTCCTCATTGCAGCCCTACGTGCGACAGCCTCAGCCGCACTGGCAGAGCGAAGCCGCAAGAGTGGTGACTGTACAACATTGGGTACAAGGTGTTCCCCCTGCTTTTCTCTCGTCCGTGGCAGGCACCGACCGGTGGTATGTTTTGCGCGAATTGCAGCCGAGCGAGGATAAGATAAATACGCAACCCTTGCAGGAGAACGCGGACGGACTACAAAAGCTGGCGAGGACTATTGCTAAAGTGGTGGCCTGGGGACAACTCCGCAGTGCAGGTCATCGGGGTGCGGCGATAGCTGACGACATAATGAAGTATGCGCAAGAGCCACGCTGGCAAGATACGCTCCTCTCGTATGCCCAGTCCTATGCAGAACACGTGCAAAAGGACTACAAGGAGTTCTGCATAGACTATGATCATGGAGCCTTTGAGGCGTAGGGATGTGGATACTGTAGATTAATGTCCTGCGAATTCTGCCTTCAAAGGTTCTACAATCTCTTCGGCCAGGCGATGCACAATACCCTCTGGATAAGGAGGTCGCAGGTTGAGAATAAGATGGGTCGCTCCCAGCGGAATAAAGCTCTGGATGATTGCGCGGGTGGCGCCCAGGTCGTCGGGATTGATAACTACCTGTATTGAGCGCTCGATGCTGGCGGGGTCGCGTCCAATTGCGGCACAATGACTATCTAAGACCGCGTTTTTGTGCTGGAAATCCTCGGTTGAGCCGCCAACAAAGTTCCAGATATCCGCATATTGAGCTACTACGCGCAAGGTTAGCTTCTCACCACCTCCACCGATAACAAATGGAGGATGTGGTTTCTGGATGGGCTTAGGTTCACAATATGCCTGCTTAAGCTGGTAATACTTGCCGTCAAAGTCGGGGGCGACCTGTGTCCACATACGTTGAATCATCTCGCAGGCTTCACCCAGTCGCCGGATACGTTCACCCGGACTGTACAATGGAATGCCGTAGGCGTTGTGCTCAATCTCGTTCCAGCCTGCGCCGATACCAAAATCCAGGCGACCCTGCGAAATCACATCGACGGTTGCTGCGATGTTGGCGAGCACCGCTGGATGGCGATAGGTATTGCCAGTGACCATCAAACCTACACGCAGATGGCTGGTCTGTGCCGCGAATGCACTCAGCAATGACCAGCCTTCCAGGCAGGGACCTGTGATGTCACCGTTGATGGGCATGAAGTGGTCAAAGAGCCAGGCATGTTCGATAGATGGGATGGTGTCAGCTTCGAGCCAGACGCGTTGCATATCCTGGTAGGTAGTGTTTTGGGGAGCAGTTTTGATGCCAAAGCGAAGTTTCACTGTATTGCCTTTCTAAATTTCTCGTGGCGTTATGATCTATACGCTGATAGGATGCGAGACCGTTTTAAGGCTACATGGTACCAGGAAGGGGATAGTTTGCCGTACACCACGGTTATCCCCTTCTCACACTCTATTCTATCATATGCGCTCTAATGGCTCGAAGCCAAGCACACGCAGCACATTGTTCATCGTTTGTGCTGTGGCCTGTACCAGCAGGGCGCGAAATGCTTTGACATGCTCATCTGTCTCTTTGACAATGGGCGGCGTGTGCTCGTAAAAGTCGCTGAAGTGCGCAGCCAGATCGTAGGCGTAGGTTGCCAGCATCGATGGCGAGAGCTGCTCACTCACCTCGGCCAGACGACGTGGGTAGGTGTCGATATGGCGCAGGAGATCCCACTCGCTCTGCTCCAGTTGTGCGGGCAATTGCTCCAGTGCGTCAGGTAGCGCATAGTTTGCATCGTGCAGGCGGCGCAAGATACTGTTCGCCCGTGCGTAAGCATATTGGAGATAGACGCCAGTATCGCCGTTGGGGCGCAGTGCCTCGTCCATGTCCAACGTGATAATCTGCTGCAAGCTGAAGCGAATCATAAAGTAGCGGATGGCTGACGCAGCCAGAATGGCCACCGTTTCATCGGGCAGATCGGCCCTGGCATCCTGCTGGCGCACCTCGCGCATGCGCTCAGTGGCCGCATTGATCAAGTCATCGGCTTTGATCTCGATACCCTTGCGCCCGGACATCGCATAATATTCGCGCCCATCCGAGGTGTCCACTCCCAGGCGGGCAGCGGTAGCGGCTGAAAGCGTGACAACTTCATAGGCCAGATGCGTTGAATTATCGGCCTGCTCAGCATACCCCAGGCGACGTAAGCTTTCATACACGACTTGCTGTAAGTAGGACTGGCGTACGTCGATCACGTTGATCACGCGTCTGGCGTGACCAAAACGGCTGGCGGGAGCTTCCTCATCCGTTTTAAGCGCATCTTTTGGCGTGCGCATCGTCCAGAGCTTGCGGCCATCATGCTGAATGCCCCAGGGCACAAAATGAAACTGCACACCTAACTCGTCCGCCAGACCAAATTTCCAGAGCTGGTAGGCGATATCCTTGGCGGTATAGGTTGCGGTACCATCACTGCGTACCAGAATTTTGTCGCTGCTGCGATCCCCTTCGTTCGTCTGAGACTCGCCCTCGCCAAAAGGCAGAATCCAACAACCGGCAGCGTTCCCGCTCTCCGGTTTTTCCAGCAGGCCGCGCTCTTTGAGCAACTCAAATGTATGTTGCCAGAGACCCGCCTGCAAGATCGCTGATTCCCAGGGGAGCAGATCATAGGAGATGTTGAGGCGCGCCATTGTTTTGAGATGGGCCTGCACGATCTGGTGCGAAATGTCTGCTGCCAGCAGAGGATAATCGGGACCAGCTTCCGGCTCGTCCCCATGCTCAATAGCGTGGAGCACCTCTTTGCGCAACTGAAGCGCCAGTTGTCCCAGCTCTGAGGTACTATCGTCGTAGACTTTGCTCACACCGACATAGACGCGGGAACAATAGTAGTCAAAAGACTCATCGGGTAGCTGTGCATTGCCCTCTGGGAGTTGTAGCTGCCCTTTTTGCAAGAGCGTGAAACCAACAACGGCGTCCGCGACCTGCACGCCGGAATCATCGATGTAATTATCTGCCTCGACCTGGTAGCCCTGTGAGCGTAGCATGCGTACAATGGTATCGCCGAGGCAGGAGTTGCGCAGGTGGCCAACATGGGCAGCTTTATTGCTATTGATATTGGTATGTTCGACAATAACTTTGGTACCAATACCCAGGTTATTTTGTCCGAAATCAGGGCCTGCTTCTAGCACGCGTACAATGATGGTGTGACCCAATGCCGCGCGATCCAAACGGAAGTTAAGAAAGCCTGGCTTCGTCGCCGTGATCTCCTGAATGGTGGGCAGTTGCATAGCATTGAGGATCGTTTGCAGCGCCGTGGCGATTTGTAATGGGCTGCGTTTGAGCAATTTAGCCCATGGCATGAGCGGAATTGAATAGTCACCAAAGCTGGCCTGTGCCGAGAAACGCAGATCTATGGGGAGCTGTTCAACAGCGAGTGAAAGCTGTTCTTGTGTCAGATAGCGTGTTGTTGCTTGTTTAATCAGCCCGGTAAGATATTCATGAATATCTTTAGGTGCAGATTCGGTCATATGCTGTGCCTCGTGGAATACTGTCATCTTAGCCTCTCTTCAACCTTGATATTGCAACCTACTATAGCGTAGGTTGCGTTTGTGGTCAAGCGTTTCAAATCAGGTGCACGTAAAGGGAGAATGCCTTCAGGAAGCAATTTCGTATGCGTTAAGTATATTTGGACTATCAAGTGGCACTTTAGCATCTCATCTTATGCGACTTGAGATGAGATGCTAAGTGCCATCTTTTTCAGTGTAAAGGCGAGCTGATAATCTCACTCTTTGTGGTACAGAGCGTTCTGAGCTTGCCTGGGGCAGGGCAGGGCACCCATCACGAGACTGGATTGGCTACGACGATATCGCGGTATTTTGAGCTATACTCCACGCCGCTCGGCACCGTAAATTGCTGGACAGGTTTTCCCTGCAATGCGGTCAGCATCGCGTCATGCCAGATCGTACCAGCGCCAGTGATACCGATGATATTGTTCATGGCCGAATTGTCGTCATTGCCAGACCACACGCCAGTCACCAGACCGGGCGTATAGCCAATGGTCAGGTTATCGACATCGTCATCCGTTGTGCCGGTTTTGACCGCTGCCGGTATGACGGTATTGCTGCAGTCGTTATTCACGTGTAGATCCAGAACATCACCATCATAACAGGGGTAAAATTCCTCATCGCGCGTGGCGTTGTCGGCCAGCACATTGGTCAATACATAAGCCGCTTGTGGCGTGACAACCTGTTTGCCTGCCTCTGAAGCCTTATAGATGACTTTGCCTTGCGCATTTGTGACGGTAGTGATCGCATGAGGCGGCACGTGGACGCCGCTATTGGCGAATGCTCCAAAAGCCGAAGTTTCGTTGAGCAAGTGTACACCGAGCGTGCCCAGTGTGAATGATGCACCTAGTGTCCCGTTTGTGTCACCAAGACCGAGACTTTCTGCCATATTATAATCGTTTTGCACACCGACATAGGAGGAGAGTTCGAGCCTCACGGCGTCAATATTCAGCGACCAATCGAGCGCTTTGCGATAGGAAAGCCACCCATGTTGTGTATTGGCATAATTATGTGGAGCATACGGCTCTCCATCATAGTAAAAAGTGGTCAATTTATCGTCCGTCAATTGACCAGGGCTGAGGCCGTGCTCGAAAGCTGTCACGTAGGTGAACGCTTTCATGGTTGAGCCTGGCTGGCGGAAGCCCTGTGTGGCGACATCGAAGCTATTATGCGCCGGGTCGATGTTGCCGATCAGGGTCTCAATGGCCCCCGTTTGCGGATTAAGCATGACAACCGAAGAGTCGTTGATGTCATGGGCAGCTCTGACTGCCGCGATATCATTCTGGGCTTCGGCAAGGACCTGTGTTTGTAGGCTCGAATTGACCGTTGTGGTCACGCTCAAACCTGAACGAGCAAGAGTGCTCGCTTTGACATTCAGATCACTGGCTAATTCAGCCATTGCATAATTCACGAAGCTTATTAACGCGGTTGGTGGTTGTTTCTGAGCAGGAGCATGAAAGGAGGCGAAACCTGGCTTCTGGATCTCCTCCAGTGCTGTGTTATACTGCTGCGTGGTGATAGTATTCAGCGCATACATCTGATGCAGCACATCCTGTGTGCGTGCCAGACTATTTGCCGGATAGGCAATGGGGTTACGCAGTGTTGGATCACTCGGGATACCCGCCAGCGTCGCTGCCTGCGCGATATCTAATTGATTGGAAGCAGGATTGTTGGGTTTGTCTTTCAAACCAAAGTAGAGTTGGGCACCAGCCTCGGCACCATAGGCACCGTTGGCATAATACACGGTATTCAGGTACATATCGAGAATTTGCTGCTTGCTATATTGGCGTGTCAAATCCGGTGCCAGCTCAATCTCTTGCAACTTGCGCAAGGCCGTGTCTGAGTTTCCGACAATGGTGTTCTTGATCAGTTGCTGGGTAATCGTACTGCCACCTGCTACCACTTGTCCGCTGTTGAGATCAGAAATAGCCGCGCGTACGATACCCGTAATGTCATAGCCACTATTGCTCCAGAAGCTCTGGTCTTCGATGTCGACTTCGGCATTCTGCAGGTTCTTCGAAATCTTATCCAGTGGCTCCGAGGTCTGAACACCGTCACCTGTGGCCTGATAGATGAGATGATGGCTCGTGTCATACATCTTCAGATTATCTCGTGGCAGAATGTCGGCCAGCGTTGTGACCTGCGACTGATACTGCGCGTCGGTTGCAGCGGACATGGTGTTGAAGAATGTCACGAGTGAGAAGATCAGGATGGCAATCAAAGGTATACCCACTCCAACAGGAATGAAGACGCGTTTGGTCAACTTGCGGTCGGCGGCGGCAGAGCGAGAATTGGCAGAGTGCAGACTTTTGCGTGTGCGATGGCGTTTCGAGCGCCAGTCTGTGCTGTGTGCCTTACGACGACCTGCATTATAGGAAACGCCCGCCTGGGCCTGATTGGGGACATCGCCGAGTCGTTGCGCTGCGGCAGCCATGCTATGTTCTGGGAGTTTGGCCGGGACCGTCGTTGACCGTGGCTTGCCCTTGCTGATGCTCCCAATAGACTGTGTCGCTTCGTCGGCAGGACCGCTGGATGGTTGTGCAGGTTTGACAAGCTTCTGCATGACGCGTGTAGCTTCATTTGCGAGATCGCTGAATGCCTGGGTCAGCTCGGCAGGTCTGCGCATGATATGCGTAGTTGCGGCAGCGGGATCGTTGGATGGCTGTGTAGGCTCGGTGGGTTTGCGCATGATGTGTGTAGCTTCATTCGCAGAAGTCAGGGAAGGTTGCGCTGACTTCTGTATGGCCTGGGTAGCTTGCAGTGATACATCTTCAAGCGGTTGCGCGGTTACGTCAGGTTGGCTCGTGCTCACTATATCTTCGAGTAGCTGCGTAGCTTCGTCAGGTTGACTCGCGCTCACTGCATCTTTCTGTTGATTAGTTTCTTGCTCTGAAGTAGGTCTCTCTTTCTCTTCAGACTTGTCCGGTGCTGGAGCGGCATTTTCCTCAAAAGCAGTTAATTTTACCTGCCCTTTCCTTTTTGGCACGGTACGACCTCTTTCTATCTATAGAAGTGGGCGGCGCATAGAAGTGATACCACTACCTTACTTTTCTCGCCATTATTTACTATCCACCTCTTACGCTATTACCCCTCATTTATGCTAGTTTTTTGCGAATGTGCATAACCTATTTACTATAAAAAAAGAATTTTAATATTGGTCTATTATATAGGAATTACCTCCCTTTCCTATAGGGTAATGGAAATGTCTATGCTTATAGAATCTCAAGAGATTCACGAATGCCCTCCCGAACTTATGTAGAAATAAAACGTTGTGCTCGGTCTACGCATGCATAGCGCTGGCTCAAGACAGACATGAGATGCCTCAAACTTTAGAGAGAGAACGAACGAGCGTAAGACAAAGAACCCTTCTTGTGTTAGACTTGAAGTGGAAATAAGACTGGTAGGTTCTTATCTGTAAAGATAGTATTACATAGATGAGGCAAGATTGCAAGCTTCGTATACCATTCATCCTGGCTAGCGAAATTGCATTATTTGCTGGTTCTGGTACACTCCTTGTGATATTGCCTTGCGTCCAGATGAGCGCGGAGCACTCTCTGTTTATCCTCTTATCGCCGACCATCTATGCTCAGGGCTTACCGTTAGTTTTTGGTCCAGTTGCTATGTTGGTTGCTACGGTTCGGAAATCCCTCTACCTCCAGGAGGTCGCTGTGCTATACTTATGTATAGTATGGCTATTCCTGTAATATCGTCAATTGTCGGACCGACTGATTGCCGGTACCCATATGCATGTAGAAACGGGTTCCTGTTCCGCCAGACAATGCTGCTGACGCAGCTCCTGCTTTGCAGTCAGTCAGGCGATCTGGATGCAAGATCACATAGCACGATGAAGACAAACAATGATATAGCTGCGTTCTACCCTGTTTCTGAGCGCGGCCAGGCATAAAACGGATGCGTTTGCTCATACTCATCACACGAAAAAAGGAATGGTATCATGGACGAAAAATTTCTTATCCGCGGCAGGCATCCTCTGGACACATCAAAGGAGACACCCTCTCAGCAGCAAGAAGTCCCCTCTGCCAATCTGCTTCAGCATCCTGAGCGATTTATGAAGAACCCGAATCCGCGGAAGCGATCCCCTGAGACTTCCCCAGAAGGTAGAAGTTCAGAGGGCACAGGCAAGAGGAGAGCGACTTCCCCTGAAACGCCAGCGAGGGGGAGTAATCCTTATGGTGAATATTATATGCAGCCAGAGGGGGGCCGTCCGAACTCACCCACGAATGTCCTAGGGATCGGAAGTCGTGGGCCAAGACCGGACAAGGGCAAGGGGAATGCAACTGACCTCCCTGAACCACCTGTGCAAGTAGCCTCCTCCTATGACAGAGCTAGTGAGATCCCAGAAGTACCAGCGTTTAATAGGGGATTCGCCCCTCAACCGTCGGGAGGGCCCGCCCTTTCTGGACACTACTATGGTTTGGCTTCCTCGTCTGGACCCCAGAGGCTAGAGGTCCCAGAAGGACAACAGTTTGTTGAACCTCAATCGCAGCTGACAACGCCCACCGATGTCTCCTCCTTTAGGAACCAACGAGGGAGGGGGGGGTGGGGCGACGTAACCGGGAAACTCACCGAAGAGCAAAAAGAAGAGTGGAAGCGGATCCGCGGTCTCCAGCAGCATACCGAACGAGAAAAGTGGTACCGGGTGGCCAAGATAATCGGCCAACTCAATGCTGGCCAACTACGAAACTGGCGCGAGGTCCGTGCGCTTTCCGAAGAGCAACGAAAAGAGAGGTACCGGCTGGCCGACATAGACAGCCAGCTCTCTTCTGAGAGCTTCAAGCAGAACTACGAAAGTCACCGGCTTGCCTCTGAGAAACCACAAGAGGGGAAACAGTGGGCCGAGCTACTCCCCCAGATCACCCCAGAGCGACAACGAGAGTGGGTCGAGACTCGCTACCTCGTCTCTGAGCAACAACAGCAAAGATGGCTCCAGGATGCCAACACAATCAGTCACCTCACCGAACTCCAAAAGGCCAGCAGAAGCCTCTTGGGCAACGCAGCCAACCACCTCTCTCCAGGGCAAAAAGCAGAGTGGCACGAGATCCGAGAGCTTTCCGAAGAGCAACGAAAAGAGAGGTACCGGGCGGCCAACATAATCAGGCAACTCAACGCTGACCAACTACGAGAGTGGCACGAGATCCGAGAGCTTTCCGAAGAGGAACGAAAAGAGAGGTACCAGCGGGCCGACATAGACAGCCAGCTCTCAGAAGAGAAGTTCAAGCGAGACTACGAAAGTCACCAACTGGCCCCCGAGCACCGACAAGAGGGGAGAGAGTGGGCTAACCTACTGCTTGAGTTCTCCCCAGAGCGACAACGAGAGTGGGCCGAGACGCGCGCGCTTCCCGAAGAGCAACGACAACGGTGGCTCCAGGATGCCAACACACTCAGTCATCTCACCGAACTCCAAGAGGCCAGCAGAAGCCACTGGTGGGGCAACGCAGCCAACCACCTCTCTCCAGGGCAAAAAGCAGAGTGGCACGAGATCCGAGAGCTTTCCGAAGAGCAACGAAAAGAGAGGTACCGGGCGGCCAACATAATCAGGCAACTCAACGCTGACCAACTACGAGAGTGGCACGAGATCCGAGAGCTTTCCGAAGAGGAACGAAAAGAGAGGTACCAGCGGGCCGACATAGACAGCCAGCTCTCAGAAGAGAAGTTCAAGCGAGACTACGAAAGTCACCAACTGGCCCCCGAGCACCGACAAGAGGGGAGAAGAGTGGGCTAACCTACTGCTTGAGTTCTCCCCAGAGCGACAACGAGAGTGGGCCGAGACGCGCGCGCTTCCCGAAGAGCAACGACAACGGTGGCTCCAGGATGCTAACACACTCAGTCATCTCACCGAACTCCAAGAGGCCAGCAGAAGCCACTGGTGGGGCAACGCAGCCAACTACCTCTCTCCAGGGCAAAAAGCAGAGTGGCACGAGATCCGAGAGCTTTCCGAAGAGCAACGAAAAGAGAGGTACCGGGCGGCCAACATAATCAGGCAACTCAACGCTGACCAACTACGAGAGTGGCACGAGATCCGAGAGCTTTCCGAAGAGGAACGAAAAGAGAGGTACCAGCGGGCCGACATAGACAGCCAGCTCTCAGAAGAGAAGTTCAAGCGAGACTACGAAAGTCACCAACTGGCCCCCGAGCACCGACAAGAGGGGAGAGAGTGGGCTAACCTACTGCTTGAGTTCTCCCCAGAGCGACAACGAGAGTGGGCCGAGACGCGCGCGCTTCCCGAAGAGCAACGACAACGGTGGCTCCAGGATGCCAACACACTCAGTCATCTCACCGAACTCCAAGAGGCCAGCAGAAGCCACTGGTGGGGCAACGCAGCCAACCACCTCTCTCCAGGGCAAAAAGCAGAGTGGCACGAGATCCGTAAGCTTCCCGAAGAGGAACGAGAAGAGAGGTACCGGGCGGCCAACATAATCAGGCAACTCAACGCTGACCAACTACGAGAGTGGCACGAGATCCGAGAGCTTTCCGAAGAGGAACGAAAAGAGAGGTACCAGCGGGCCGACATAGACAGCCAGCTCTCAGAAGAGAAGTTCAAGCGAGACTACGAAAGTCACCAACTGGCCCCCGAGCACCGACAAGAGGGGAGAGAGTGGGCTAACCTACTGCTTGAGTTCTCCCCAGAGCGACAACGAGAGTGGGCCGAGACGCGCGCGCTTCCCGAAGAGCAACGACAACGGTGGCTCCAGGATGCCAACACACTCAGTCATCTCACCGAACTCCAAGAGGCCAGCAGAAGCCACTGGTGGGGCAACGCAGCCAACCACCTCTCTCCAGGGCAAAAAGCAGAGTGGCACGAGATCCGTAAGCTTCCCGAAGAGGAACGAGAAGAGAGGTACCGGGCGGCCAACATAATCAGGCAACTCAACGCTGACCAACTACGAGAGTGGCACGAGATCCGAGAGCTTTCCGAAGAGGAACGAAAAGAGAGGTACCAGCGGGCCGACATAGACAGCCAGCTCTCAGAAGAGAAGTTCAAGCGAGACTACGAAAGTCACCAACTGGCCCCCGAGCACCGACAAGAGGGGAGAGAGTGGGCTAACCTACTGCTTGAGTTCTCCCCAGAGCGACAACGAGAGTGGGCCGAGACGCGCGCGCTTCCCGAAGAGCAACGACAACGGTGGCTCCAGGATGCCAACACACTCAGTCATCTCACCGAACTCCAAGAGGCCAGCAGAAGCCACTGGTGGGGCAACGCAGCCAACCACCTCTCTCCAGGGCAAAAAGCAGAGTGGCACGAGATCCGTAAGCTTCCCGAAGAGGAACGAGAAGAGAGGTACCGGGCGGCCAACATAATCAGGCAACTCAACGCTGACCAACTACGAGAGTGGCACGAGATCCGTAAGCTTCCCGAAGAGCAACGAAAAGAGAGGTACCGGCTGGCCGACATAGACAGCCAGCTCTCTTCTGAGAGCTTCAAGCAGAACTACGAAAGTCACCGGCTTGCCTCTGAGAAACCACAAGAGGGGAAACAGTGGGCCGAGCTACTCCCCCAGATCACCCCAGAGCGACAACGAGAGTGGGTCGAGACTCGCTACCTCGTCTCTGAGCAACAACGGCAAAGATGGCTCCAGGATGCCAACACAATCAGTCACCTCACCGAACTCCAAAAGGCCAGCAGAAGCCTCTTGGACAACGCAACCGTCAACCTCACCCCAGAGCAAAAAGGAGAGTTGATGCGGATCTGCAATCTCCAGCAGCGTAACGAACGAGAACAGTGGTTCAAGCAGGCCAGGATAATTAGCCAACTCAACCCCGAGAACCTACAATTGTGGTACAGGCTCCGCGATATCTCCGAAGAGGAACGAAAAGAGTTGTACCAGCGGGTCGACATAGACAGCCAGCTCCCAGAAGAGAGGTTCAAGCAGAACTACGAAAGTCACCGGCTTGAAGCAGAAAAACGAGAAGAGGGGGAACAGTGGGCCGACCTACTCCCCCTGATTACCCCAGAGCGACAACGAGAGTGGGCTAAGACGCGCGACCTCGCTGATGAGCAACAACGGCAAAGGTGGCTCCAGGATGCTTACACACTCAGTCACCTCACCGAACTCCGAGAGGCCAGCAAAAGCCTCTGGGGCAACGCAACCGACCACCTCACCCAAGAGCAAAAGGTAGAGTGGCACAAGATCCGCGCGCTTCCCGAAGGGCAACGAGAAGAGTGGTACCGGGCGGCTAACATAATCAGGCAACTCAACGCTGAGAAACTACGACTGTGGTATGATCTCCGCGAACTCACCCCTGACCTACTACAACAGTGGTGCCAGCGGTTCAACATAGATCGCTCGCTCTCAGAAGAGAAGTTCAAGCAGGACTACGAAAGTCACCGACTGGCCCCCGAGCACCAACAAGAAGGGAGAGAGTGGGCCAACCTACTGCTTGGGCTCTCCCCAGAGCAAAAAGCAACGTGGGCTGAGATCCGCGCGCTTCCCGAAGAGCAACAGAAAGGATGGCTCCAGGCAGCCTATATATGCAGCCACTTCTCCGAACTCCAAGAGGTCAGCAGATTCAACGAAGAATACGGTAAACTGGTCGATCTCAGAGGCAATCAGCCAGGTCCAGATTACTAGGCCCGGAGCTACCTAAGCTGTCATGGGCCACAAAATAGCGGGCATCGCTCGATCTGACAAGAGTGTGCCAGGTCCATTTGCTGACATGAGAATCTGTGCCTCAAGTGACATAAGGCACGGATTCTCATTTTTCTATAGCACTATTAATCAGAAGTGTGCGCGTTGAGAGAGGGTTTGGTTTCAGCTCATTCCAAACACTCTCCGAGAGTTGTAAGCGGGCAGTTATGCCAGGTATGACTAAGACGGGTTAGCCACAACGATATCGTGGTATGCCGCCTTGTACGTCACGCCTCCCGGGTTGGTAAATTGCTGAACGGGTTGTCCCTGTAACGCCGTCAGCATCGCGTCATGCCAGATCGTGCCAGCGCCAGTGACACCAATGATGTTGTTCATTGGTGTATTGTCATCGTTGCCGGACCACACGCCAGTCACCAGACCGGGTGTATAGCCAACCGTCAGGTTATCGACAAAGTCGTCCGTTGTGCCGGTTTTGACCGCTGCCGGTATCGTCTGGTCGCTACAGTTGTTATTCACGTGCAGGTCCAGAACATCACCATAGGAGCAGGGATAAAATTCCTTATCACGCGTGGTATTATCGGATAGGACATTGGTCAATACATACGCCGCTTGTGGCGTGACGACCTGTTTTCCGGCCTCTGAAGCTTTGTAGATAACTTTTCCTTGTGCATCTGTGATGGTATTGATCGCATGTGGTGGCACATGGACACCTCCATTGGCGAATGATCCAAAAGCCGAAGTTTCGTTAAGCAGGTGCACACCAAGTGTCCCTAGCGTGAAGGTCTCGTTAACCGTCCCGTTTGTGGCACCGAGACCGAGACTTTCTGCCGTATCATAATCGTCTTGCACACCAACGTAGGGGGAGAGTTCGAGCCTCACCGCATCAATATTGAGCGACCAGTCGAGCGCTTCACGATAGGTAATCCACCCATGGTGTATGTCTGCATAATTATCTGGTCTGTAGGTTATGCCATCATAGTAAAAGGTTTGTGGTTCATCGTCTGTCATTTGGCCGGGGCTGAGACCATGTTCAAAGGCTGTCACATAGGTGAAGCCTTTCATCGTCGAACCTGCCTGGCGGAAGCCTTGCGTGGCGACGTCGAAGTCGTTATGTGCCGGGTCGATATTGCCAACCAGGGTCTCAATGGCCCCTGTGTGCGGGTTAATCATCACGACCGAAGAATCATGGATGTTATGGGCATCTCTGACTGCGGCGATATCACGTTGTGCTTCGGCCAGTACCTTGGTTTGCAGGCTTGAATTGACCGTCGTGGTTACGCTCAAACCTGAACGGGAGAGCACGCTGGCTTTGACGTTCAGGTCACTGGCTAACTCGGTCAGCGCATACTGCGCAAAACTGAGTAACGCGACAGGTGTATGCGCTGGCATGTGAAAGGAAGCAAAACCGGGTTTCTGGATCTCCTTGAGGGCGGCTTTATATTGTTGCGTATTGATGGTATTCAGGATGAGCATCTGATGCAGTACATCCTGTGTGCGCACCAGGCTATTTTGGGGAAAGGCGATAGGATTGCGCAGATCAGGGTTACTCGGGATACCGGCCAGTGTCGCCGCCTGCGCGATATCTAATTGATTAGAGGCTGGATCATTGGGTTTATCTTTCAAACCAAAGTAGATTTGCGCGGCAGCCTCGGCACCGTAAGCTTCGTTCGCGTAATACACCGTATTGAGGTACATATCGAGAATTTGCTGCTTGCTATAGTAGCGTGTCACCTGTGGTGCCAGTTCAATTTCTTCCAGTTTGCGCAGGGCCGTATCTGAGTTTCCGACAATGGTATTCTTGATCAGCTGTTGCGTAATCGTGCTACCACCTTGTACCACGTGTCCGCTGGTGAGGTCAGAAATAGCCGCGCGTATGATACCCGTAATGTCGTAGCCACTGTTGTGCCAGAAGGTCTGGTCCTCGATATCGATTTCGGCATTCTGTAAGTTCTTCGAGATCTTATCCAGCGGCTCCGAGGTCTGGACACCCTGATCCAGCGCCTGATAGATGAGATGGTCATTCGCGTCATACATCTTCAAATTATCCTGTGGCAGGATATCGGCCAGCGTCGTGATTTGCGATTGGTAGCGTTCGTTTGTTGCATTAGACATTGCAGTGAAGGACGCCACAAGCGTGAAGATAAGCAGCGCAATCAAAGGTATGCCGATGCCAATAGGCAGAAAGACGCGTTTGGTCAACTTGCGGTCGGCGATGACGGAGCTGAAGTTGGTTGAGTGCAGACTTTTGCGCTTGCGATGGCGTTTCGAGCGCCAGTCTGTCTCGTGTACCGGATGATGGGCGGCATTATAGTAGACCCCCGGATGGACCTGATTTGGGACATCGCCGAGCCGTTGCGCCGCCGCTGCCATGCTATGTTCTGGGAGTTTAGCGGCTACTGTAGCGTGCTGTGGCTTCTGTCCCTTTATCTTGTCGATGCGCTCAATCGTCTGCATCGTCTTGTTGGTGATATTGCCGGACGGTTGGGGAAGCTCGGCAGATCTGTGTATAATGTGCGTAGCTTCAGCAGCGAGATCGCTAGATGAGGGGGGAAGCTCGGCAGATCTGTGTATAATGTGCGTAGCTTCAGCAGCAAGATCGCTAGATGAGGGGGGAAGCTCGGCAGGTCTGCGCATGATATGCGTGGCTTCAGCAGCGAGATCGTTAGATGAGGGGGGAAGCTCGGCAGGTCTGCGCATGATATGCGTGGCTTCAGCAGCGAGATCGCTGGACGGTTGAGGAAGCTCGGCAGGTTTGTGTATAACGTGCGTAGCTTCAGCAGCGAGATCGCTAGATGAGGGGGGAAGCTCGGCGGATCTGTGTATAATGCGCGTGGCTTCGTCATCAGGTCGGCTCTCGTCGGCTACATCGCTCTGTTGATCAGTTTCATGTTCTGGAGTATGTCTATCTTTCTCTTCAGTTTCGTTTGACGCTGGAGCGGCATTTTCCTCTTTCTCCTCAAAAGGGGTTAATTCTGCCTGCCCCTTTCTTTTTGGCATAGTGCAACCTCTTTCTGTCTACAGAAGTGGGCAGTGCCGGAAGAGATACTACTGACTTACTTTTTGCGCCATTCCTTAATATCCACTTCTCACACTATCGCCCCTCATTTATAAAATCAGGCGAGAAAACCACGCAGTCTTCAGCTTCGTGGATGAATCGCCGGGTCTGCTCTTGCCAAGACAGGAAAAGAGCAGACCCATTGACTCAAAAAACTCTGCTTGCGCAGGTGATGCGTATCCCTCCGCTGTGACCACGAAGGGAATTCGGCCTCATCTCGACAAGGTTCCCCTGGCTTTTTACGCCTCTCGCACCAGCCCTTACCCCAGGCCTACTTAACGACAAGCGACAGAGCAGCGGTCTGATGCGTCAACCGCATGTGTCCTGACCAAAGGAACAGAGCTCGCATTTATGCGGCTGAGTCTGGTGAACTTGGGCTTCTCACGAAGCCACTGAGTCTTTCGCTCAGTGGGAGTTCACGCGGTCTCTCGAATATGTTAAACTTATTCACTTCTCTATTGTATAGAATAAAGAAATTCGATGCTTTCGCTAAAAACGTGCAGAACTAGCTCATCTCTACAAGCCTCCGCATTTATGCGGGGATTCCTGACGGACGTTTTCCTGAACTTATTTAAGAAAGCATAGGCTTACAACAAAGAAACCTGCTAGACTTGAACTGAAAACAAGGCAAGTCAATTTTAGAAGGTTTCTCGCATATAGAGATAGTATTACATAGGTGGGACAAGATTGCAAGCACCTCTTGCAGCGTCATATGACTAATGCTTAGCCACCGGCGCCAGATTTACGTAATCGCACATCTTTCAGGAACAGCGTGATCACAATCGTTGCTACACAGACACCTGCCGAAACAAGAAATGCTGTATGCATACCAGCGTTGAGAGCCAGCCGTTCCGCTTGAAAGATCTGAGCGAAGAGATGAGAGACCTAGAACGTCACCGGCAAGCTTCTGAGGCCGTGCAACATGGGATGGCTATTCCAGATCAGTTGCTCTGGGTTGCTTGCCAGGCGCAGGTTTGGTAGACGTTGGAGTAGCGTGGCGAAAGCAATCTGACCTTCCAGACGTGCCAGTGGCGCACCCAGGCAGTAATGGATGCCCTTGCCAAAGGCCAGGTGTTGATTCTCCTGGCGCGCCAGATCCAGCGCTTCTGGATCGGTGAACTGCTGTGGATCAGCATTTGCGGCAATCAAAACAGCATACACCATCTCGCCTTTGCGGATCACCTCGCCATGCATAGGAATGTCCTCGCTGGCCCAGCGCTCATCGGAGAAGCTCACCGGGGCTGTGTAGCGTAACAATTCCTCGATGGCTGACGTGATCAAGGCGGGATCGTGCTGGAGTCGCTGCATCTGGTCGGGATGTTGCAGCAGCGCCAGCGTGCCATTGCCAATCAGGTTGACGGTTGTCTCATGTCCAGCGATCAGGAGCAAGAAGATCATCGAGGTGAGTTCATTCTCGCTGAGTGTATCCCCGTTCTCCTCGACTTGCACCAGATTACTGGTTAAATCATTGCCGGGATGTACGCGCTTCTCAGCGAGCAAGGTTTTGATGTAGTGCAGAAACGCTCCTACTGCCGAAGCTCTTGCCTCCTCCTGTTCAGGCGGCTCGTTCGAGCCCACGATGGTTTGTGTCCAGGTACGAAATTGTTGGCGATCTGTTGCAGGTATGCCTAGCATTTCAGAAATGACGGTAATGGGCAGCGGAAAGGCAAAATCAGTAATCAGATCCATCGCTCCACGTTCCTGCACCGCATCCAACAGCTCGTCAGTAATCTGCTGGATGCGTGGGCGCAATTGTCCGATCATGCGCGGTGTGAACGCTTTGGAGACCAGACCGCGCAGACGGGTATGATCGGGCGGGTCTACCGTGAGCATGTTCTGCATGATCGCGAGAAAAGTCTGCTCTTGAGGTGAACGCTGCTCATCTTGTGGCGGCGCAACCTTCCGTCGATCTTTCGTGAAACGTGGGTCTCTCAGAATAGTGAGAGCGTCGTCATAATTCGTCGCGATCCAGGCATTGCCCATCCCATAAAAGTCGGTGATATAGGTAAGCGGCCCTTGCTCGCGGAGCTTCCCATAGAATGCGTGTGGATGGCGCTTGGTTTCTTGCGAGATCAAATCGCTCGCTGGAATCTGTGTCATTATGCTCTGCATCCTTCCGTAGATTGCTTATGTGATTGATTGATCGTTTCAGGTCCAAGAACGCATTGCTGTCTGCTTTTCCTGTACCACTAGAAGTTTATAATGATGGACGCAGTTTGTCCTACCTCTAAAGGGGTATTTTGAGGGAGTATTCTAGCTTTTTACTCCCATAGCCCACACTCCCGCGCGCCGATAGATTTGGATCATCCATACCGCAATCCCTAGCTCAACAATGGTAATGCCTATCTGCAACAGGTTGTACCAGAGAGGATAGGCGTTGGGCAAAATACCCGCGATCTGTAAAAGTGTCACAGGGATATGCAAGACCGAGCTGCTGAAGGCAAGCAGTATGAGCCAGAAGAGCCAGCGCCAATGGCGTACGACACCAATGGAGAGGAAGGTGATCAATACGATAATGCCGACTAGAGACAGCGTCACAGGGACTGGGTAGCGGTCAGCCTGAGAGGGCGTGAGCGAAAGCGCTTGCGCGTAGATGGATGGGTCCGCAACATACACAACGAGCGAAATGAGGACCGCCAGCACGAAAAAAGCGATGATGGCCATCTCTAAACGCATACCAGTATGATGATGAGTCAATGTCTTCATTCGTGAGAGACCTCCTTGCCTTGTTGCAAGCCATCAAATAACAATGACGTGAGCACTTCTGGAAGTTCTTGCCAGCGTTCAGCAATCACTTCGTCACCGAGCAATTGAAGTGTCAACAGACCCAAAAGCATGCCAGCTATCGCACGAACCGTGAGAGACACATCAATGGCGCGTAGTTGCCCCGTTCCACTTTGTGCCTGGAAGTAATGTTCGGCTACGGTAAAGGTCGGCACGAGTACCTGCTGGTAGTACAGCTCACGTAATTCCTCGTTGACCAGCATTTCCGGTAAGACAGCCTGGAAAACCTGCGCATTGGGCCACAACAGGGCCATGCGTTGACGCAGGTACGAGGTGAAAAAGGAGCGCATATCCTGTTCGCTCTCTGGCGTGAACTGCTGCTGACGTTCGGTTGACTCGTTAAGGCGATGGAGAATGCCTAACAACACCTCCGTTTTGCTGGGAAAGTAGGTGTAGATGGTGCCGTCCGCGATGCCAGCGACACGGGCGATATCCTTGATAGTCGCGCGATGAAAGCCTTTTTCGGCAAAGACCTGCGTGGCGGCATCGAGGATCTGCTTACGTTCGAGCGGTGATAACGAGTTCTCGAATGGGATCGCGTGTGTCTGGCATACAAGGTCTCCTCACTATCAAAATGAATGAACAACTAAGCAATTGAATTTGTATTCATTTAAATATAAGTGTGCCATGAACAAGCATGTGTGTCAAGGAGCTTGGTTAGCAGATCAGGCACGAGGGAGATAATATCCTGGCGTGTTTACTATCTAGAGCAAGTTGAGTTCGCGGGCGCGGGCCGCTGCCTGCGTGCGACTGGTTACGCCGAGTTTGGCGAGGATGTGTTTGACATGGAGTTTGACTGTATGCAGGCTGATCACCAGTTGATCTGCGATATGCTGGTTCGAGCTGCCTGCCGCCAGCAAGTGCAGGACTTCCTGCTCGCGTGCACTCAGCGGATCAAGCAGCGATTGCTGGGTGACTGCCTGGGGAAGATCTTCGTTCTGGATGGGAAGAATAGCTGCCAGGAGGATCTGGAGATAGTCCGACGATGCCGTAGTGTACGCCGTTACCTGGGTGAGCAACTGGGCCATTGGTTGGCCTTCATCGGCAAAGAGGCGCACATAGCCTTCTGGTTCAGCCTGCGCCAACACTGGCCCCAGCGTGGTCAGAGCCTGCCTGGTTTTGCCCTGTGCCTGTAGCGCCAGCGCCGTGAGCATTTGGGTCTCGATGAACCAGCCATGCAAACCAATACGCACAACGCTGTCCCGCAAGGAGTCCAGGAGGCGTAGAGCGCTGAGCAGCGCGGGACGTTGCGTACGTCCCTGTGCAATCAGCAGTCGCGCCTGTGTCATATAGTCAAAATAGTATCGATTGTCCAATTGTATCCCAGACACGTCTGCGAGATGGATGCCGTAGGTCTCCTGCCAGCGCTGAGCTTTTTCTATCTGGTGACAAGCGAGTGCAAGGCGTGCCTGGACTGTTACCACATAGTTTGTATGCTGCACTGTGGGACCTTTGTGCTGTGGAGGTTCTGCGGGTATGTGTTGTTTCTCTTGTTGTAGCTCTTGTCGGACTAACTCGTAATGGCCCTGTGCCAGTTCAATGCGTGCCTGTATCCAGAAGCTGAGCGTGGTAAATGCGCCATAGATGAAATTCGTGTCCGGACTGATGTTGTCCACGAGGCGAGCGACTGAGAGGGCTTGCTGCATCGCATGGGCGGCTTCCGGCAAGCGATTCCACTCATAGAACAGGGTTGCCCTACTTACATAGCCCAGCACAAGGGGCATCGATGGGAGATCGGTGTGTGGCTTGAGCACCTGAAAAATGCTTTCGTAGAGCTGTCCTCGCTTGCGTAATTGCCCTTGCGCCTCATACAATTCTGCCAGCAGCCATGCTGCCACCAGGTTCAGCATATGATAGGGTTCTGGTGGGTGGGGGGCGCTGATAGCGAGCAGTGTCTGCTCGGCTGCTGGAAAGTCGCCGCTTGAGCGATACGCCATGCTAAGAAAGACGCGCAATTGCAGGGATATAAGCTGGCTCAGGGCGGTCTTATTCACAGGCAGCACCTGCAATGCTGCTTGAAGCAGCTCAATCGTGCGTGGAAGATCGTTCTGCGAGAACGCCGTGAACGCCTGTAACATCGTGAGTTCGCTCTGTAGTTCCATCCAGGCCATTGCTGCATCCTGGGGCAGCTCCTGAATACGCCGTTCCATCGGCGCAATGACCTCTTCTATATTTACTGACGTATGCCTGTGCTGCAATTGCATCCAGAGCGAGGCGATACACAATTGAGGAGACGCCGCAATTAGCGCTGCTGGCAGCTGGTCTAACCAGCGCTTCAGGCGTGCCAGCTTGCCCTGTTCCATCAGATAAGGGAAAAGTGCAGCTAGCAAGTTGGCTGCACGCGGCAGATCAGCGGCCAGGAAGGCGTACTCACAAGCTTCCTCCATGCCCTGTTGCTGTTCATACCAGCAACTGGCGCGACGGTACAGTTCTGGGACCAGTCCTGGCTCCTGCTTGTGCAGATGAGCGCGCAAAGCTTCGGCGAAGAGAGGATGATAGCGATAGCAGGTGTCTGTATCATCGAGCGCACTCACAAAGAGATTGACGCGCAAGAGTTCCCTGAGCCGAACCTGTCCGTCTGCCTGTTCCGTGACGAAATCGCAGAGTGGCCCACTGAGGCGCTCCAGGATGCACGTACGTAGCAGAAAATGTTGCATCTCTGGAGTTTGCTGTGTCAATATTTCTTCGCTGACATAGTCGAGCAGAAAGCGGTGATTGCCGCGAAACGCGCGCAGAAACGCCGCCGGATCAGCCTGTCCGCGCAGTGCCAGTACCAGCAACTGCACGCCAGCAATCCAACCTTCGGTCTGCTGTTCTAGCAGGAGCTGTGTTTCGTTGGAGAGGGTAAACCCCATGACGCTGACAAAAGCAGCTACTTCAGTCGTCACGAAACGTAGCTCTGGCGTGCGTAGTTCACTTAACTGATAGTGTGCGCGCAGACGGGCCAGCGGTAGCGGCGGATCGCTGCGCGTCCCGATAATCAGGTGCAAGCGTGTGGGCAGATGATCGAGCAGGAATTGTAGTGCGGCATGTACAGCTTCAGAGGTCATGAGATGGTAGTCATCCAGGATCAATGCCGCATCTTGCTGGAGGTGACTGGCAAGGTCGTTGAGGACACTCGTCAACACACGTTCGTGGTCAAGAGTATAGGGCGACTGAGGTGGCTGCATTGTGGCTCCCGGGTGGTTATCCAGGCCAGCTAGAGCCGTTAAGAGATAGGCAAGGAAACGGGCAGGATCATTTTCTGCTGCTTCGAGTGCGATCCAGGCTATGGGCAAAGCTGTGCTGTTAGCCCATTCTGTCAGCAGCGTGGTCTTGCCAGATCCGGCGGGTGCACAAACCAGTGTCAGCGGTCGCTGTGCGCACTGTTCCAGCAGTTCGACGACCTGCAAGCGTGGCACGTGTTGCATGGGCAGGCGTGGGATCTGCAATTTTGTCACCAGGATGGCAGCCGTGGCGGGTGAGGTACGCGTCGGAGCCAGGTTCGTCTTATCCTCGTGCGCAGGATGCTTAGCATGCGCCAACCGATAAGCCGCGCTGCGCAAGCGTTCCGCTGTGACTCTGGCAGAGACGCCCAGGTAGAAACGCTGGAGTTGGCCATGACGCTGACGATAGGCTCGCCAGTACCAGCCACCACGATGGTTGCTGGCGCGCTCTTTATGGGCGGTAAACATCCCCTCTGCACTGCGAAACGTAAAAGAAGTCGCGTGCTCCAACCAACGATACCATTCACTGGAAGCGACCGCCAGCGTTATCTCTTGCCCATCTTGCTGATAGCTCAGTGTATCGTCATAGACCGCTCCGCTGGTAGCGACAGACCGTTCCATAAACATCCTTTCAGGGGACCCATACGCCTGCAAGCGATGGGAGGCTGGCATCTGCTGTGTCTTGAACAACAGCGTTCTTTTTCGTTGCATACCAAAGCGTGGTATTATAGAGGGGCATCCTCAACGCTTCCCGAACAAATTATACCAGCCTGAGAACGAAATTTCAATGTGAAGCAGCATGAGATCAAATAAGGCTCTCTATATGAGAATGCAAGCGATCATACTGGTAGCTCTATAAAGAGTATGGTTATGCTTGACGTTTTTGCACTTTTTAGCGTATGATACGTGTGTTGGTAACGTCTGTTACAGTTTGTTGTTGTGAGCAGGAGAAGATATTCATGCGAGAGCGCGATGGTATGCGCTGGTTGCAATTGACCTACAAAGTTCCCAGTGAACCGTCACAGAAGCGTGTATGGGTATGGCGTCGTTTGCAAAATCTCGGTGCCTATGCCTTACAAAATTCTGTCTATTTGTTGCCATTCTCTGAAGAAGTGGAGAAACAATTTCACTACCTGGTCCGCGAGATCCGCGAAATGGGAGGAGAAGCCAGTATCTTCTCAGTGGTTATGCTGGACGCAGATGATGAACAGCGCATCTTGCAGGCACTCTTAGCTTCACGCAATGCTGAGTATGACAAAGTGCTCAAAGTCTGTGGCCGTTTTTTAGAGAAGGCCACTCAGCTCGCTGAAGAACAAAATTGGGATGAGCAGGTGCACGCCGAATTTTCTGAGGTGCTAGAAAAAGTACACGTGCTCTTTCGTTCGGCGAAACGCCACGACATGCTAGGTGCGCTTACCGCAACGTCCCGGGCGACTGCCGCTGAGGTACTGGCAATTTGTGAACAGGTTTTCCGCGTATTGCTCGATAAAGAATTTGTCAAAGCGCGTCGCTTACTGGAAATGCACAGGGATCTGCTCATGCTGTCCAACCGCGCTGAAGTGTCTGCGGGTGGTACATTGACATCTGAGCCTACGCATGGACCGGTGCACGCTCCACCATCAAGCGCACAACATAAAGTACCTGCCGATGAAATACCCGAACCCCCAATTTAACGCTATTTTTTTGCCAGGTGAACCTTTCGTAGCTAGCGTTGTATAATTTTCCTGTAGATCGTCAGAAGCTCGCAGAGGAGAAATGACATGCTTGCGGTTGTTCTGGAAAAGGCGCATCAATTAGTCATACGGGATATTGAGCTACCCGCTATCCCTGGTCCAGATGATGTACGTATAGCTATACATACAGTAGGGATTTGTGGCAGCGATGTCCACTATTATGAGCAGGGAGCGATTGGCCCGTTTGTCGTGCGTGAGCCTATGGTGATGGGACATGAAGCTTCGGGAACCGTCGTTGAGGTAGGGAGTGCAGTGCGTAACCTGCGCGTTGGTGATCGGGTCTGTATGGAGCCGGGTATCCCAGATCCTAATAGCAAGGCTGCGCGCCTGGGACTGTACAACCTGGACCCGGCTGTGCGCTTCTGGGCGACTCCGCCCATTCATGGTTGTTTGACGCCTTTTGTGGTGCATCCTGCGGCGTTTACTTTCAAGTTGCCTGACACTATTAGCTACGCCGAAGGCGCGATGGTTGAACCACTGGCAGTCGGTATGCACGCGGCGGTGAAGGCACGCATTAAGCCTGGAGATCTGGCTGTTGTCATGGGCGCCGGACCAATTGGTCTGGTAACGGCTCTGGCCGCGCTGGCCGCTGGCTGTAGTCGCGTCGTGATTACTGACGTGTTGCAGCCAAAGCTAGATCTGGCAGCCAGGCTGGGACCTATCACACCTGTCAATGTCGCGCAACGCAGTGTCGTTGAGGTTGTGCGCGAACTGACTGCTGGTTGGGGGGCTGACATTGTCTTTGAGGCCAGCGGCAATGCCCGCTCAGCCGCTAGCGTGCTGGAACCGCTGTGTCCCGGTGGCTGTGTGGTCTTCGTTGGTATGCCTGGTGCTCCTGTGCCATTTGATATCGTGGCGGCGCAGGCGAAAGAGGCGCGTATAGAGACCGTTTTTCGTTATGCACATGTCTATCCGCGTGCGCTTGCACTGCTGGGTAGCGGCAAGATTGACGTGAAACCTTTGCTGACAGACACCTTTGATTTCAAAGATAGTATTGCAGCGTTTGATTACGCGACACATATGCAGCCAACAACGGTGAAGATACAGATCGTGTTACCACAGCAGACGTAACGCGAAAAAGCCTTATCGCGTACCTTGATGCCAAAGATGAACCAGATCAACTGTTTCCATCCCCAGGCATTCAGCTTCCGCATCCAGGAATCTTGACGCTGGATACGGTATCCTAGCACGGCATCGTAGTCTTCAATAAGCGGGAAAAAGTGGACGAGATCATGGATATCAAATTGTCCATCCGCGTCCATGAAGAAGGCCGTTTCTTTGGTGATGGACTCGAAACCCGTGACGAGGGCAGCACCGTAGCCTCCGTTGATGGGATGATTGATAAGGCGTATGCGCGGATCACGAGCAGAGAGGTTGGCGACAATCTCTTTTGTGCGGTCCTTGCTGCCATCATTGACGACGATCACTTCAAAATCACGCAGCCAATGGGTGAGGGTGCACATAATACCCGTTATCGTGCTCTCAATGACGGCTTCCTCAGCACCGGCAACTCGTCATTTCAAACATTTCTAGGTGCTGTAAGCCGTTTCAGCGTCTCTTATAGTCAAGAATACAACGCGGTCTTTAGCCGAACTGGTGCTCTGTTGCTATCACTTATGACATGGTGTTCAGCTATATTCTTCCTGCTGGGCTTTGTCGCCGCGTGGGGCATTTCACGCTGCTTGCCAGAATTCTAGCCCCAGCCTGCGTAGGGCATGTCTGGCGGTTATCCGCGTTGGGTGGCCGCCAGGCAGCCATGAATACCTTCAAGCCAGAGCTACATGCCTACTCGGCCATACTTGCAAGATCACATACTCGTAGATCAGGGCAGCAACAACTCCGCCGATGATCGGTCCAATCCAGTAGACGAGGTCATTCTGCCAGAAGCCCCCAGCTAGTGCCGGGCCGAACGTGCGCGCTGGATTCATTGAGGCACCTGTCAGTGCTCCACCCATCAGGATATCCATAGCTACTGTCAACCCGATGCCAAAACCGCCAAGTTTTGGTGCTCGTGGATCAACGGCTGTGCCAAAAACAGCCAGGACCAGGAAGAACGTCAGCACAGCCTCTACAAGGATACCTGTAGCGAAGGATACGCCAGGCGCGAGGTTTGGTGTGCCAAGTTGAGCAGCCTGCCAGACGGCTGACGGAAAAACGGCGCGCAGCAGCAGTCCAGCCAGTGTTGCGCCAACTAGTTGGGCCACGATATACAATATCCCCGGAAGAGGCGCGATACGCCTCGTCACCAGCATGCCAATAGTAACAGCAGGGTTGATATGACCTCCAGATGTTGCCGCGAAGATGCTAATCATGATAGAGAGTGCCAGTCCATGGGCCAGGGCAATACCTACTATGCCGAGCGCGCCATGCGTCAAGGTATTGGTAATGATCGATCCCGCGCCAATGAAGACAAAAGCAAAAGTCCCAATCAGTTCAGCGATGAGAGGCTTTACATAGCCCTGATCCCCCTCCTCCATAACAGCGACCGTTTGATCTTGTAAATTGGCCACAGTTGATGATTCGGAGCGCGGAGCCCTTTGCATGCTGTTTCTTTCGTTGTCACGCATCATCTTTCCTTTCTTCTTAATCTTTCAAGACCTTTCATTCCGAGCATTGCTTCATGCAAGCTAGCAACGTGAGCGATGCTCTTCAAATTTATCTCCTTCGCTGATTTTACAGTGAGTACCACGAAAGATTTCTTTCATTGGTGACACTCTCGATGAAGCACAACATACAGCCCTCTTCCCCGACCTCTTAGCCTTCGGGTCCATATCGGGGCATTTTTCAAACACAACAATCGTTGTTGAGTATAGGAGAATATTGTACTATTTAATAAAATGAACAGTTATAAATTAGATAAATAAGATTTTTAGTTACCTGTCAGTACTACTATTCGTGTTATATATATTGATCTTGTATGCGAGTAAATAACACAAGAGCTACAATTTTGTCATGATATAGTTACCTGGAGGAATAGAGAATATGACTACCCAGCAAAAGCCTCATGCCAAAGGACGCGTAAAAGCAGGTGATGCTTCTCAGCGTGTCGGTGTCGAGACCATTGAGACAAGAGGTGTAAACGTTGGTGAGCTTGTGGAGAAGCTTATTGATGCGGCAGGAGCCGAATTTACCACCTTCTACTACTACACCATTTTGCGGATGTTTCTTGCTGGTCACGAGGATTATAAAGAGATCTGCGAGGATGCACGCCTGGAGGATCATGCTCACTTTGAGCTGATCACACCACGCATCTATGAGCTGGGAGGATCGCTTCCTTTCGATATACATACCTTCGCGAATCGTGCCAGTTGTCCCGATGCGTACCTGCCACAGACGGTGAATGGGCAGAAACAAATGAGCAATCCTTTTGATCTGCCAACCAATGTGACAGCAGCACAAGTCCTGGAGGTGCTGCTGGAGGCGGAACGCTGCGCCATTCGCACGTGGAGCGAGATTTGCGATATCACCTTCGGTAAGGACCCGCGAACGTATGATATGGCGGCACGTATTCTGAACGAAGAGACTGAGCACGAGTCCTGGTTTATCGAACTATTAAGCAAAGAACGCGATGGCGTGATACGCCCCTCTGGACACTTCAGGCGCGGAACCCCCGGTGAGGCACCCTATAGCAAAAATGTCCGCTTTTACAATCCGTAATGGCAACCAATAGCGACAATTGCTATCGGGTTGTCTTCGACTTTCCCGAGGGGAAAATTGCGATAATGGTACGTGGTGATGAGTTTATCCTGGATGCAGCACGACAGGCAGGACTGGTCCTGCCCAGTCTCTGTGAGCAGGGATGGTGTATTACCTGTGCTACCAGGATAGTAAGCGGAAGTGTTGATCAGTCTGCTGCGTTGCACTACTACGCAGCAGACCAGCAGGCTGGCTTCGCGCTAATCTGTACCGCACAACCGCGATCAGATATGCATTTGCGTCCCCACACGGTAGAGGAAATGCGAGCGCATCGTATCGCTCATCATCTTCCTGTGCCTCGTGGCACAGGCGTCCCCTACTCCCCGTGATGATTAGATCGTTTTCTGCGCTGGAGCCGGGACTGGCTGCGGCTGTGGCGGCTGGTAGAGCGGGGCCACAGGCGGCGCGGGCTGGTAGCGATCCTCTTTTGACGCCTCTTCTAGCGACTTATTGGCTGGTTCAGGCAATACGAAGGTCAGCAGACATCCCACGATACAGAAAATGCAGGTTATGCGCAATGCCCCATAGATCTGACCGTGATCGTTGCTAATGATAAATAAGAAAAAATCTACCTGCCGATTATAGCACAGTTAATGGTTCTCACGAAGTAGGAGATTGGGGCGCGTTGAGGCTTTTCGACTGCGAGCAGATAGTGTCCCTGGAAGTGCCCAATAATTGTTGTCTTATGTATAGCTTTTTGGCTGTCTATGGTGTAAACTCTTAACAAGTACAACGAAAGGCTTCTCTGAGTCGTATATATTGTAGTTATGGAACTCGTTAGAAGTAGGTGACCCTCCTACTACCAGAAACCATGGGGGAAGGCCAATGCAAGAACAATCTAAAATCCGCCAGTCGCGCGGGGCTAAAGCTATAGCTCTTGATAGACGGATGATAATTGCACGCTATCGACTCTTTTTGTTGCTATCTCTGATCCTTTCTGCCACCTTTGCTCTCTGTCTGCACCTCATTTTTGGGCGCTAGAGCCAGCAATCATGGTTGATAGATATAGTACATAGGAAATGGTATTGCTGCGGTGCTGGTGAGGTCAAACCTTGTACCAGCACCGCAGCAATCTTTTTAATACTGTCCGCATGTTGTCAGGCACCGCAAGCGGCTACAGGTCGCCTCCACCTGTGACTTCCAGTATCTGTCCCGAAATATAGTTTGCCAGTGGCGAAGCGAGCAGCAGCATGGCGCTCGCTGCCTCCTCAGGGGTGCCGGGGCGACCCAGGGGGATCAGGTCGCTGACGATCTGGCGCATCTGCTCAGGAATACCCAGCGAGATTTCCTCACCATCGCGTTGTAACGTCCCCGCTTGCTCCTTCGGTGCGGTCATGCGGGTCTCGATGAAGCCGAAGCAGACACAATTGACTTGCACATTGTAGCGTCCCCATTCCTTAGCCAGCGTCCTGGTCAGACCTGTTACGGCGGCTTTGCCTGCCGAATAGTTTGCCTGTCCCGCGTTGCCGTGGACCCCAGAAACGGAAGTGACGTTGACCACTTTGCGTGGTGCAGCGCGGCCATTGGTAGCTTTTTCTTTCTTCGCGGTTTCCCGAATGTAGTGTGATGCTTCGCGCAGGATGCGGAAAGGCGCCGTCACGTGGATATCTAGCATGGCATCCCATTGTTTATCCGTCATATTCTGAATGACGGCATCCCAGGCATAGCCCGCATTATTCACGATGATATCAAATCCACCAAAAGCAGCGAGGGTTGCTTGTATGAGCTGGGCTGGAAATGCGGGATCGGTGACGTCACCTGCTACCATCATTGCTCTGCCGCCAGCATCGCGAATAGCCGCGACTGTTTCCTCGGCTGGTTTGGGATCGAGGTCACTAACGACTACCGTTGCGCCCTCTGCTGCGAATAGTTTGGCGGCGGCTGCGCCTATACCTCGTCCTGAACCGGTAATGATTGCGATTTTGCCTTCAAGTAGGCTCATGTGTGATTGCTCCCTTCCTCAGAAAAAAAATGTCCTTCTCGTCTATCCGTCTGTATGGAAAAAACTTGCTTGTGGGCTGTCAGGAGATCGTAGCATTTTGCCTGTATTACCTGTTATCGTCGTTTAATGGCGTGGTAATGCTGCGACGAAGGTTCCGGTGACTTTCACATCCCCTGTTTGATCGGTGGCCTGCACTTTGCCGGCAATGCGTGCTTCGCCATCAGCTTCGTAGGTTTCGGTGATGCTGCCTGTACAGGTAATCACGTCATCAAGATGGGTCATGCCCTTGAAACGCACATCGAAGGCGCGTAGCGCGGCTGGTCCTACAAAATCGCTGATCATTTGTCCGACAAAGCCCATAATCAGCATGCCGTGAGCAATGATGCCGCCCGTACCGATCTTCTCACCGACTGCTGGATCGGTATGCAGCGGATTAAAGTCACCTGATGCTCCCGCGTAGCGCACCAGTTGAAGGTGCGTCAGGGGCGGCTTGACCAGCGTTGGTAAGGCATCGCCAACGTGTACATCTTCGTAATACCGTTGCGGCCTGCTTTGCGCATTTGTTGCCATATTTACTCCCTTTCTCTATTATCAGAAAATACGTTGCTCTCATTACAGTCAACGGACCAGAAAGCCCCCGTCATTCATGCGGGAGATGAATGGGCCTACCTTATCTGGGGTTTGGGCACAGGGGCACGTGTTTTATGATGAAATGTTCATTTCACCTCTCCTCTATGAATATTTCTTTATTGACAGGTGTAGTACGCTAGACGCATATCCTCTTAAACCGTCAGAACCTCTAAGACCGTCAGAAACGAGGCTGTCGCCTCTAGCTACGCTCATCTGACTGAGAGGAGGTATTCTTGAAAGGAGCGCAGAGCATGTTGACCTACGAGTACAAACTTGCTGGCACCAAAGCGCAATACGCTGCCATTGACGAAGCCATACGCACAACGCAGTTCATCCGCAACAAGTGCCTGCGCCTGTGGATGGATACTCGTGGGATCAGCAAGAATGATCTCCAGTGCTATTGTGCCGTGCTTGCCAAAGCGTTTCCCTTCGCCGAAGCGCTCAATTCCCAGGCCCGTCAAGCCAGTGCAGATCGCGCCTGGTTCGCCATCGCTCGCTTCTACGAGCACTGCAAAGCCAGGAAACCTGGCAAGAAGGGCTACCCACGTTTCCAGAAAGACAACCGCTCTGTGGAGTACAAGCAGACCGGGTGGAAGCTTGAGCCTGATGGCAGGCATCTCACCTTCACGGACGGCAATGAGATTGGTTGCCTGCGTCTGGTCGGCAATCCAGGTCAACGCATTGGCCACTTCCCCGTGCAGGAAATCAAACGCGTCCGTCTGGTACGTCGAGCCGATGGCTACTATTGCCAGTTCTCGCTCGAATGCCATCCGTCAAGTCAAGCATAGACCCACAGGGAAGCACGTCGGTATTGATGTCGGTCTGAAAGCCTACACCACCGACTCTGACGGCAACACCGTTGCCAATCCCCGCTTCTATCGCAAAGCGGAGAAGAAGCTGAAGCGTCTTCACAGACGACACTCCCGCAAACAAAAGACATCGTCCAACCGCAAAAAGGCACAACGGCAGTTGGCAAAAGGCTCCTTGAAGGTGCAAAGGCAGCGTGAAGATTTCGCCCGCAAACAGGCGAACGCGTTGGTCTCGTCTCGCGACTTGATTGCCTTTGAAGACCTTAAGATAGCCAATCTGGTGAAAAATAAACACCTCTCGAAGAGTATTCACGACGCAGGTTGGGGCATCTTCCTGAACTGGGTGAAGATCTATGGAGCGATACATGACATCCCTGTCATCGCAGTCACTCCCCACTTCACCAGTCAGGACTGTAGTGGCTGTGGCGCGCGGGTCAAGAAAAGCCTGAGTGTGCGTACGCATATCTGTCCCTCCTGTGGTCTGGTGCTGGACCGCGATAAAAACGCGGCCCGCAATATCCTCGAAAAAGCGGTCAGTACCGTGGGGCACACGGGAACTGGTACTCGCAACCCTCTTAAACAGTCAGAAACGCCGCGAGCGCGTCTAGCCTTCGGCTCATCTGACTGAGAGGAGGAAGAGTGCGAACGCTTCTGGACAGAAGACCGCTACGCGTCGTTCCGTCTGGGCGACGAGCACGTCATCTGGTTGAAGGAAGAACCCTCGTGCATTCTTGCCGGGGAGTGTCAGGATCTCACAACGATTACTTCACGTGCATGCAGCACAGGTTCACCGTGCTGGTCGCTGTAGCGCGTCTCAAACGTGAAAATATCCATTGAGGAGCCTCCACGACTTTGCGTTGTTCTGGCTTCTGTCAACGTCATGACACCAGTGAGGGTATGACCGGCATAGATGGGTGCTAGATACTGATAGGCCTCTTCTCCGTGCAGTACACGTTGCACATCGATACCAAGCGTCGTCATCTGTATCAATTTCTGTGTGTTGCCCCAGAATGAAAAGGTCGTCGGGAAGGTTGGAGGGAGTGGTACATCCGCGTAGCCGGCGGCCTGCGCTGCCTCCCGGCTATGATACAGCGCATTGTTATCGCCAATTGCCAGGGCGAATTTGTGAATTTTGCCGCGCTCAACCTCGATGGTAAACGGCGGAAAACTCTGACCAACTTTACTTTGATCAAACATAGACATACTCCTTTCGCGCAAAATACATTTGTCAGCTAGTTGAGAACGACAACCGCGTCCTTATTCCGCTTGGCAACGAAGCTCTCGCTTCGCACTCCTTTCAGTCAGATGAGCCGTCAGGCTAGAGGCGGTAGCCTCGTTTCTGACTGTCTAAGGGGGACTGCTCCGCAGTCAGCCAAGCGGATCAGCAAGGGCTTGTCGCTACGCGCAGGTCCTTGTTCCGCGTAGCGGCGGTGCTTGCCTCCGCCGCTGTTCAGCCGACCTGAATAGATATGGGACATTGCTCTTTAGCGCGGCTGTGCCAAACCGCTCAAGGTGATCGTCTGTAAGATCTGCGACACTGCATCGATTGACAGGCGTCCTTCGGAGCGGTACCAGCTATAGATCCAGTTGCTTACTCCCAGTAGCGCAAACGTCGCCACGGTAGGATCAAGATCACGAAAATATCCCTCTGCGACTCCTGCCCGATAGATGTCCGTCAGTGTATGCACAATCTGGCGCTCCTTGTCAGTTGTCGCTTCCGCATGCTCAGGCGTGAGATGCGCCTTTTCGTGAAAATACACGGTGAAGGACGCCGTATCCTCTGCGACCATATGGACCTGGCGATCAATAAACGCGCGCAGCTTTTCAGGTGGAGAAGCATCACTGCGCGCAATTTTCTCCGTACTCTCCAGCATCATCTCTAGCGTCTGCATGTGGATACGAAAAAGCACATCCTGCTTATCCTGCACATAGTAGTAGAGTGCAGCTTTCGTGAAATCCAGTTCGTCGGCCACATCCTGCAAAGTCATGCCTTGAAAGCCTTTTTCCTGCATCAGGTGTGTCGACGTTTGTACAATTTGTTGGGTACGCATCTGATGATGATCTGCGCGCTTTTTTCTGGCTATCTCGCACCTCCTCTCGCTCTTCCATCGTTTTGACGCATCAATAAATTTACTGTCTGGTTAGTAAAATAATAGCCAGGAATGGGAGAAATGTCAACCTCCTCCAGAGCAAAAAAGTGTCTTTCTGCTCGGGGAATTTTTGCTCGGTGCCTCCTCAGAAGCGTTAACCGCTTTCGCTGCCACGCAGAGAATAGAATTGCAGGCTGTAAGATTTCTATCCTCACACGTTTCTATAGAGAGAGCTGTTTTTCTTGCTTGATTTGTCCCTCGTTATGTTTCCATCGTTGCACTCTAAGGAGATGGCGAACTTTTTCATGTAAGAATTGCTTAGCTCGTGGTGCAGAATGGGCGGGGATTGTGGAATATCATAAAGCGGAAAGGAAAAGAAACATGTCTTCTAACACCCCACATCATCAATACAAGGAGCTTCCCGGGAGCGAACGCAAACCCGTTGCCGGTGCGCGTCACCTCGGGCCTGTTGATGCCAACGAAGTTGTTGAGGTTAGCCTCTACTTGCAGGACCCGGCCAGTGGTGCGCTGAAGAGCAATGTCCATCAACAAATTCGAGGCTATACTCCGCCTCTCAGTCGAGAGGAGTATGCCAGCCTGCATAGTGCCAGCCCTGCTGATATTGCTAAGGTTGAGCAGTTTGCGCAAGAGCACGGTCTGACTGTAGTCGAGACGCATCCGGTTGCGCGCAGGATCGTTTTATCCGGTACTGTTCAGGCTGTCAGTGCGGCTTTTGGCACGCAGCTCCAGCGCTATGAGGTGTCTGGCAAAACGTTTCGTGGTCGCACGGGGGCGTTGCATTTGCCTGCGGAACTTGATGGTATTGTAGTGAGTGTGCTTGGTCTTGATGACCGTCCTCAAGCGAGTACGCACTTGCGCTACTTTAACCCTGAGCGTGTCAGCAATGCTCAGGCAGCAGCAGCGAGCGTGTCTTATACGCCGCCGCAGCTCGCTCAACTCTACAATTTTCCGAGTGATCTCAATGGGCAGGGAGAATGTATTGCCATTATCGAACTCGGTGGTGGTTATCAGCAATCCGACCTGACGACCTACTTTCAGCAGTTGCACATTGCCACTCCGCAGGTTGTCAGTGTCTCGGTTGATGGCGCGAAAAATCAGCCGGGCAAAGATCCCAATGGTGCGGATGGCGAGGTTGAACTGGATATTGAGGTTGCTGGCGCGATAGCTCCGGCTGCGCGCATCGCGGTCTACTTTGCGCCAAACACTGATCGAGGCTTCATCGATGCTATTACGCAAGCAATCCATGATACTATAAACCGACCATCGGTGATCTCCATCAGTTGGGGGTCCGCAGAAAATGCCTGGTCAGCGCAGGCGATACAGACGATGGACCAGGCATTTCAGTCGGCTGTTACGCTTGGTGTGACCGTCTGTGTTGCCGCAGGCGACAATGGTTCCAGCGATGGTGTCTCTGACGGTCTGGCGCATGTCGATTTCCCGGCCTCTGATCCCTATGTGCTGGGATGCGGTGGAACCAGTTTACGGGGTACAAACAAGCAGATCACCTCGGAAGTTGTGTGGAACGATGCCACCGATTCGGCGACTGGTGGTGGGGTGAGCGACAATTTTGCGCTACCGTCATGGCAAACTGGTGTCAACGTGCCGCCCTCTGCCAATGCCAATAAACATGTTGGACGCGGTGTCCCTGACGTGGCTGGCGATGCTGATCCGCAAACAGGTTATCAGATTATGGTTGATGGGCAGAGCACAGTGATTGGGGGAACCAGTGCCGTCGCGCCGCTCTGGGCCGGTTTGGTTGCCCTGCTGAACCAGCAACAGAAGCGCCCTGTGGGCTTCTTGAATGCTATACTGTATCAGAACTACCAGGTTTTGCGCCAGCAGAACGCGTTGAGCGATATCACGAGTGGCAACAACGGAGCGTACTCTGCCAAAGCAGGTTGGAATGCTTGCTCAGGACTCGGTACGCCCAGAGGAACGCAACTTGCCACGGCTCTCGCTGCGCTGTTGTCTGAGCCGTCCTCCCGACAAGAAGGTTTACCTCGCTAGCTTGTATTGCGCCTGGGCCAGACGCAATACAAGCTAGCGGGGCCCAGGCGTCACTCTACAGAAAAGGATGTGCTGTGGCTGGTGCTCATTTTCCCGCATTTCAACTCGAACGCTGGTTTGCTGAGTTCGAATTTATCCCCGCTATGCGCAACCTGGCGGCCAGTGGTCCCAGAGCTGTCACGACGCAGGAATTGCTCGCTCTGGAGGATGCTACAACGACAACGCGCTACTTGAATCTGGGCCTGGACTATATCGAAAATCCTGGTAGCGAGAGCCTGCGTTGCGAGCTTGCCCGCCTGTATGCGCACCTCGGAGCCCAGGACATACGTGTCACAGCGGGGGCCAGCGAAGCTCTCTTTCTGCTTGCCTGGACGATGGTTGCGGCTGGCGAAAATATAGTCGTCGAAGAGCCTTGCTACGAGAGTGTGGTTGGCGTTGCGCATACGCGTGGCGTCGAAGTGCGCAAGCTGCCTCTTCAACTATCGGATGGCTGGAAGCCTGATCTTGATCAGCTTGCGCAATTGATAGACCAGAAGACGCGTCTGATCTATCTGGTACATCCACATAATCCGACTGGATCTCTTCTGTTGCCGCAGGAGATGCTTGCTATCGCCGAGATGGCGCAGCGTGTTGGAGCCTTGCTGGTCAACGACGAAGTTTTTCGTCCGATTGCGCTCGATAACGTGCCCTTACCATCGATTGTTGATGTCGTTGAGCACGCCGTTGCCATTGGCGATATGACCAAGCCGTGGGGACTGGGTGGGCTACGTGTGGGATGGATCGCTACCAGGAATCATGAGGTCTTGCAGCGTCTGAGTGCGGCGCGGGATTATTCCACCATGTGTGGGAGCGCGCCGGGTGAATTTCTCGCTGAGGTAGCGCTGCGCCACGCGGCAGAGGTGATAGCTCCACGCCTGACTGCTGCTCGCCAGAATCGAGAACGGCTGGCACAGGCAATTGCGCATACGGCAGGCACTTTGCAATGGCACTATCCTACTGCTGGTTACACCGCCTTTGTGCAATTGCCTTTTGCCACGGAAGCATTTTGTCGTTCTCTGGCGCAAGAGCAGCGTATTCTCTTGTTGCCCGGATATGTCTATGGACCCGCTTATAAGCAATTCATCCGCATCGGCTTTGGGTGTGATCCCCAGATCTTCCAGGAAGGGCTGGCCACCATAATGGAACAACTGGTAGTTTGAGCCATTCGACCTCTCTCAGATGTGGCGCAAAGGCCGGTGGCAGGACGGATGCAACCAAATCCTTTTCTCTGGGAACAGAAGCTCATAGTATACAGTGACGATGCAGAAAATGCAAGAGGTTCGGTATTTTTGAAAATAGCGCAGAAAACCCCGGTATCTCTCGATGAACGCTCGTCTTCCTCACTCTGCTATAGAGTGCTTAATTTAAGTGTAGCAAATGCAGGGAGGAATACGTGCTAATTTTTTATAGAGCACAAATTTTGTAAGAGGCGGAGCTAGATGGTCTCTGGGAACGGTCTGCTCGCCGTTCAGGAAGATGCTAGTTGTTGTATATTGTAGGTGCGAGAGTTGTTCTTCCATTGGATAATCGCATCTTGCTTGTGAAATGGAGAGTCATATGTCTCAAAATGCCTGGACCTCACCGGTTCAATCTCCACCTCGTAGAGGCTGGGGATGGTTAAAGACACTGCTAGTCGGCCTGGTGCTTTTTGTTATCACGACGATTGTCATGTTTCTGACGGGCAACACAAATCTCTATCCAACGGTCATCTTGCTGGGTAACTTTCTGGTCCCGGTCGTCTTTGTGGCTTTCTTATATGATCATCAGCATATAAGCGCATTGACGCCGGTCACGGTGGCCGCCAGTTTCTGTGTCGGAGGGGTGCTGGGAGTGATTGGAGCTTCAGTCCTCGAATCTTTATTAGTGCCCATACCAGCAGACCCTACCCAGGGATTAACTTTGTGGGGAGCGATGCTTGTCGGCCTGATTGAGGAGGGCTGCAAGATTGTGGCTGTAATGTTTCTCGCGCGGCGCATACCACATACTTCAGCGATGGATGGTCTGCTACTGGGTGGTGCCGTAGGGATGGGCTTTGCGGCCCTCGAAAGCACGGGTTATGCCTTCACGATGTTCTTGCTCAGCAATGGTCATGTGCAGGCCTCGCTGACCACAACAGTGATACGGGGCTTGTTTGCGCCCTTTGGTCATGGTATCTGGACTGCCTTGCTTGGCGCGGCCTTATTCCATGAGAGTGGACCTCGCCACTTTCGTATCACAGGTCTTGTGATTGTGACGTATCTCTTTGTCTCTGTTCTGCATGGTTTGTGGGATGGCGCTCCTAACGTTGCCTACTTTATTATCCCACCTGGCATTCCTGTTTCTGTGACCACGTTGGTACTCGGTATTGTCGGTGTTATCGCGCTTTTTGTTGTGTATAGGGGTGCAATGGCGCGACGGATGCAGCAAGTGGTCGCTCCTCCTGTGCCCTGACCAATGGCCAGGATAGGACCACGTATCGAAAATTATAGCGTTCTTTCTCGTGTGGCTGACCAGGGAACGGAGGAGAACCATCTGAGTAGTGAAAGCTATAAGGATGACACTTTCAGATGCAAAACTCTGCAATAGAACGCTATATTTTCAAACCCTGGTTGTGATATACTATTTATATCGCACACCCGCGCCCCACCTATCAGAAAAGAAAACAACTTTTTTTTGTTCGTTAATGGGCCAGGGTGTGCTCCTGTACTGGCTCAGAACTATCTCACCAGCGATAGACACTCGTGCCAACCGCGTGTGTTGGCCCTGTCACCAAGACGGGTCAGGGTGCCCCGCGCCTTCAGGCCGGGGTCATTGACAAAGGAACAGACATGGCGATAACACAGATCACGCTCCAGGACATCAACTCCTTCGATCAAGACCACTTTGTGCGAGCGCTGGCCGTTCTCTTTGAAGGACCCCCCTGGATTGTTGCGGCATCCTGGCAACTGCGCCCATTTGCCAGCCTGTCCGATTTGTATACGACGCTCTGTGCAAGCATGTACAACGCGTCTGTTGATCGGCAAGTTGCTCTGCTTCAGGCCCATCCTGATCTTGTTGGGCGCGCGGCACTGGCTGGTACACTCACGCCTGCATCTACTGCCGAGCAAGCATCAGCCGGGTTAGATCAACTGACGCCTGAAGAGATCGCCACGTTCACGCGGCTAAATGCAGCCTATCGTGATCGCTTTGACTTTCCTTTTGTCATTTGTGCGCGTAAGAACAAGAAGGAAAGCATACTTGCCGGTTTCGCGCAGCGTCTTGAGCATGCGCGAGAGCAAGAAATCTCTATTGCGCTGGCGGAAGTCGCCAAAATCTGTTTTTTCCGCTTACAGGATCTCGTCCAGCCAGACGGCAGTCTGCCACGTTGACCAGGGACCTGCGTGCTGCATAGCTGCTATACCTGTCTACTGACGCAGCTATTTCATTTCCTGCTGCTATGCTGTTATGTTTACATAAAGGGGGAGCAATGAGCGCCACAAACAAGTTCTCCATCAGTTATGGCAAGGCGCGTGTGCCTGTCTATCGCGTCTATGCCCATCCTCTAACCGGCATAAAACCCATTCCTGAATCAGCCTTTATTGGTCGTGAGAATACTCTTTTGGCCTTTGAGGTCGATGTTGAGGTCTTCGGCAACAATTTTCTCCCGGCTTATACACGGGGAGATAACACCAACGTTGTGGCCACTGATAGTATGAAAAACATCGTCTTGCGCCAGGGATTAGAGTTCGCCGGCGCGACTCTCGAAGGTTTTCTTGACCATTTAGGACACTTCTTCCTATCCACCTATGCGCAGATGGAGAGTTTGCGCCTGACCGCCAGAGAACTTCCCTTCACGCCTGCTCAGGTCCCGCAGCAAACTCCTGCGACCTTTGGGGACAGCGCCGTCTTATTTGCGCGTTCTCATGGTGACTATGCTATTGCTACGTTAGACTTCACGCGTGATGATGACCAGATCGTGCTCTCGGCCCATCGTTGTGGTCGCCTCAATCTGGAGTTATTCAAAGTGACGGGCAGTGCTTTCACGCAGTTTGTGCGCGACGAGTATACTACTTTACAGGAACGCGTTGACCGTCCGCTGTTTATTTATCTCGATGTCTACTGGAAATATGCTGATAGCACGGCGTTGCTGGCTCCTGACCACTCATCGTATGTGCCTGCCGAGCAGGTGCGTGATGTGATCCAGGTTGTTTTCCATGAGTTTGTCAGCGAATTTATCCAGCATCTTGTCCACGAGATGGGCAGTCGCCTGCTCGACCGTTTTCCGCAGCTTGCCGAAGTCTCGTTTGAGTCCTATAATCGCACGCGGGACCTGGTCGCCGCTTCCACCGCTGATGAAAAACTGAAGGTATATAGTGATCCTTTCTCGGCGTATGGTCTTATTAAGCTCACGGTCAGTCGAGACGCGTAGGGGAGAAGCTTATGCTGGGTCAACTTACCACGCATGTCTTAGATACCACACAGGGTTGTCCTGCTGCGCATATGACGATCCAACTCTGGCGTCTGGCGCTGGACGGTGAGCGTACGCTCTTAAAAACCGTGCGCACCATGTCGAATGGGCGTACCGAGGCACCATTGCTCAGCGCGGAAGAACTGGCCGTTGGCACCTATGAACTGCATTTTGCCGTTGCCGCCTATTTCTCTGCACAATCCATGGCGACCGCGACGCCGCCTTTTCTCGACATTGTACCCGTTCGTTTTAGTATTGCTGATGCCACTGCGCATTACCATGTCCCGTTACTGGTCTCGCCCTGGGCCTACAGTACCTATCGAGGGAGCTAGCTTATGAACTCAACGATACCGCTTGCCGCGTCTGCTCAGACGGTCATGAAGCGTTGTGATATCCTGGCACATTTCAGTGAAGAGCCTGGATGTCTCACGCGGCGTTTTGCCTCGCAGGCATTGAAGCAGGCAAACGAAGCTGTGGCGACATGGATGCGTGCCGCTGGTATGAGCGTCCGTTCTGACGAGATCGGCAACCTGCTTGGACGCTACGAGGCTGATCACGCGGAGGCGAAAACCTTTCTGCTTGGTTCGCACCTCGATTCGGTGCGGGATGCTGGCAAATACGATGGGCCGCTTGGCGTCATGGTCGCGCTTGCCTGTATCGAACGTTTGCGTGATCGTCATCAGCGTCTGCCATTTGCCATCGAATTGGTTGCTTTTACCGGTGAGGAGGGTCTGCGTTACCATCGTGCCTATCTTGGGAGCAAGGCGGCGGCTGGAACCTTCGATCCTGATGCGCTGCTTTTAACTGACGCTGATGGTATCAGTATGGCCGATGCGATTCGCGCTTTTGGTGGTGATCCAGAGCCAGAGGGTTTGCAGCGTGCCAACTGGCGAGCGGCTGACCTGTCAGGTTACTGTGAGGTGCATATCGAGCAGGGGCCGGTTCTGGAATCGCGCAATCTCCCCCTGGCGGTCGTTTCTGCAATTGCGGGCCAGAGTCGTGTTCTGGTCACTTTCACGGGAGAGGCCGGGCATGCTGGGACTGTGCCCATGTCATTGCGCCATGATGCGCTGAGTGCCGCAGCAGAGTTCATCCTGGCTGTTGAGACCTATGCACGAGATCTGCCGGGACTGGTTGCCACGGTTGGGCAGGTGACAGTACTGCCTGGCGCAAGCAATGTTATCCCCGGGCACGTCTCGCTGACCCTGGATGTGCGGCACCAGAACGACACACTGCGTAAGCAGGCATGTGATGCTTTCCAACAACAGGCAATGCAACTGAGCGAACGGCGTCATATTACCTATAGTTGGCAGGATGTGCAGGAGAGCCGTACAGTAGCGTGTTCGCCCCATCTTGTGAGCGTACTACAGCGAGCGCTGGCCGCAGTAGGTTATCCATCCGCCCTCTTTCCCAGTGGTGCCGGACACGATGGCGTAGCGTTGAGTGATCTCACCGATATCGCCATGCTCTTTGTGCGTTGTCGTGGTGGCATCAGTCACCATCCTGACGAAGCAGTGAGCGTCGAGGACGTCGCATCTGCCATTCAGGTCCTGGAGCAATTTCTCCAACTGCTGGCATAGGAGCCTTTTTGTACGCTTTATATGCCAAACTGCGAGGATAGTTTATGAGCTTGTACGACCTGATTATACGCAACGGCGCAGTGGTGACAACGGCAGGCGTGACACAGTTGGACCTCGCGCTAGCTGAGGGTCGCATTGTCGCTATCGCGCCTGACCTTGTAGGGACGCGTAAAGAGGAGATTGCCGCCGAGGGTCTACACATTTTTCCTGGTGTCATTGATGCACACGTGCATTTTAACGAGCCCGGACGTACGGACTGGGAAGGCTTTGCCACGGGAACGCGCGCGCTCGCTGCTGGCGGTAGCACCGCTTTTTTCGATATGCCGCTCAACGCCTCACCGCCCACGCTAGATGCTGCCAGCTTCGACCTCAAATGTCAGGCCGCTCAGCACAACTCGCTGGTTGATTTTGCCTTATGGGGAGGGCTGGTACCCGGCAATCTTGCGCATCTTGAGGAGCTAGCGCAGCGCGGTGTCATCGGCTTTAAAGCTTTTATGAGCAACAGCGGCATTGAAGATTTTACGGCGGTTGACGATGTGACGCTCTATGAAGGTATGCAGTGTGCGGCGCGCCTGGGCAAAATAGTAGCTGTGCACGCGGAAAGTGAGCAGATTACCAGCGCACTGGCACGTCGTGCGCAGGACCAGGGTCGCACAGGCATTCGTGATTACCTGGCCTCGCGACCAGTCATTGCCGAGCTTGAGGCCATTGAGCGCGCCATCTTATTTGCGCAAGAAACCGGCTGTGCTCTTCATATAGTCCATGTGAGTAGTGGGCGTGGCATTATCATGGTCGCGGAGGCGCGCGCACGCGGCGTCGATGTGAGCTGTGAAACATGTACCCATTACCTCGTGCTCACGGAGGATGACGTAGAAAGACTGGGCGCTATTGCCAAGTGTGCGCCGCCATTGCGCACGCAGGAAGAGCAGGAGCTGCTCTGGCAACAACTGTTCGCCGGAAATGTCTCGATGGTCACATCGGACCATTCACCGGCACCAGCGTCGATGAAATCCGCCGCCAACTTCTTCCAGGTCTGGGGAGGCATATCTGGCTGTCAATCGCTGCTGCCATTATTATTGACGGAGGGCTATCACAAGCGCCAGCTAGCATTGTCGGCAATTGTTTCCATGACCTCCGAATACATTGCCTGGCGTTTTAAGCTTGGAGCGAGCAAGGGTCGCATCGCTATTGGAGCCGATGCGGACCTGGTTCTCATTGATCTTGCTGCTCATGGAACATTACACGAGCGGGATCTCTATTATCGTCATCAGCACAGTCCATATGCAGGGAGAGCGCTACAAGGACGTATTCGACGTACGCTTGTGCGCGGTACTACTGTCTTTCAGGATGGGGTATTTAATCCCACACCGATTGGTCGTTTAATCGCACCCACCCAGGATATTGTATAGCTATCTCGTGAGGGTAAAGCAACCATTATACGCTCACAAGTCCTGACACTCCCCGGCATGCATGCACGGGGGTTCTTCCTTCAACCAGATGACGTGCTCGTCGCCCTTGCGGAACGGCGCGTAGCGGTCTTCTGTCCAGAAGCGTTCGCACTCTTCCTCCTCTCAGTCAGATGAGCCGAAGGCTAGACGCGCTCGCGGCGTTTCTGACTGTTTCAGAGGGTTACGAGTACCAGTTGCCGTGTGCCCCACGGTACTGACCGCTTTTTCGAGGATATTGCGGGCCGCGTTTTCATCGCGGTCCAGCACCAGACCACAGGAGGGACAGATATGGGTACGCACACTCAAGCTTTTCTTCACCCGTGTGCCACAGCCACTACAATCCTGGCTGGTGAAATGGGGAGTGACCGCGATGACAGGGATGTCATGCATCGCCCCATAGACCTTGACCCAGTTCAGGAAGATGCCCCAACCTGCATCGTGAATACTCTTGGAGAGATGTTTGTTCTTGACCAGATTGGCGATCTTGAGGTCTTCAAAGGCAATCAAGTCGCGAGACGAGACCAGCGCGTTCGCCTGTTTGCGGGCGAAATCTTCACGCTGCCTTTGCACCTTCAAGGAGCCTTTTGCCAACTGCCGTTGTGCCTTTTTGCGGTTGGACGATGTCTTTTGTTTGCGAGCGTGTCGTCGGTGAAGACGCTTCAGCTTCTTCTCCGCTTTGCGATAGAAGCGGGGATTCTCAACGGTCTTGCCGTCAGAGTCGGTGGTGTAGGCTTTCAGACCGATATCAATGCCGACGTGCTTCTGTGTGGGTCTGTGCTCAACTTTGCGTATGGCATCGAGCGAGAACTGGCAATAGTAGCCGTCTGCCCGATGAACCAGACGAACCCGTTTGATTTCCTGCACGGGGAAGTGGGCAATGCGTTGACCTGGATTGCCGACCAGGCGCAGGCAACCAATCTCACAGCCATCCGTGAAGGTGAGGTGCCTGCCATCAGGCTCAAGTTTCCAACCGGTCTGCTTGTACTCCACAGAGCGGTTGTCTTTCTGGAAACGTGGGTAGCCCTTCTTGCCAGGTTTCTTGGCTTTGCAGTGCTCATAGAAGCGAGCGATGGCAAACCAGGCGCGATCCGCACTGGCTTGACGGGCTTGGGAGTTGAGATGGTTGGCGAAGGAGAACGCTTTGGCAAGCACGGCACAATAGCACTGGAGATCATTCTTGCTGATCCCACGCGTATCCATCCACAGGCGCAGGCACTTGTTGCGGATGAACTGCGTTGTGCGTATGGCTTCGTCAATGGCAGCGTATTGCGCTTTGGTGCCAGCAAGTTTGTACTCGTAGGTCAGCATGCTCTGCGCTCCTATCAAGAATACCTCTGCTCCGTCAGATGAGCGTAGCTAGAGGCGACAGCCTCGTTTCTGACGGTCTTAGAGGTTCTGACGGTTTAAGAGGATATGCGTCTATCCTACTACATCTGTCAATAAAAAAATATTCATAGAGGAGAGGTGAAATGAACATTTCGTCAGAAAACGCGTACCCCTGTGCCCAAGCCCCAGATAAGGTAAGCCCATTCATCCCCCGCATGAATGACGGAGGCTTTCTGGGCCGTTGACTGTAATAGTTTGGAAAGGAGGCATCTATGTGGCAAACCTATCTACGCCCCGCTGACCTCGCAGAGGTATTAGATTTGCTACACCACTATGGGGAGCAAGCCCGCATCGTTGCTGGTGGAACCGACGTATTGGTGGAATTACGCAATGGCATCAATCCAACCACGACGCTGATCGACATCAGTGCTGTACGCGACTTGAAATATGTGCGTCAGGAGGGAGATGTGCTCGCGCTTGGTGCGCTGGCGACCCATAACGACGTAATCATCTCTCCGCTCTGCCAGCAGTACGCGTGGCCACTGGTGCAAGCCTGTTGTTTTATCGCGGCACCCGCGATCCGTACACGTGCGACCATCGCGGGTAATCTGCTGACCGCTTCGCCTGCGAATGATGCCATTGCCCCACTGATGGCGCTCAACGCGGAACTTGTACTACTCAGTCACGCGGGCGAGCGTACCGTGCCGTTGCAAACTTTTTATACCGACGTACGACATACGCTTCGTCAAGCGGATGAACTCCTGCGTGAAATCCGTATTCCAGCCTTAACAAGTGACCAGCGTGGCTTGTTCGCAACATTAGGCTTACGCAGGGTACATGCCTACTCTGTTGTCAGTACCGCTATGGTTCTGACTTTTACTGGTGAATATGTCGATGATGCGCGTATCACGCTTGGCAGTGTCGCGCCTACTGTCGTGCGTGCCAGTCGTGCGGAGCACTATCTCAAAGGTCAGCGTCTTGATGAGCATGTCTGTGCGGAAGCGGGACGCCTGGCGACTGAAGATGCGCAGCCTATCGACGATATCCGAGCGTCCATCGCTTATCGCCTGACCACACTTTCCGTCATTGTTGCTCAGAGTTTGCAGCGCCTCGCCGCTGGCACCGAACGTGCCGGCTGGCTAGACGAACCAGTACTGCTGGATACAGGTAATAGCAGTCCGGCAGATGAACACCCTGCGTATTTCACTGATGGTATTGATACAACCATCAATGGAACGTCTTATCACCTGCGTGACGCACAATGCAAGACCCTGCTCAACGTATTGCGTGAGGATGTTGGATTGACAGGAACCAAGGAAGGCTGTGCGGAGGGTGAATGTGGCGCATGTACGGTCTGGCTGGATGGACAGGCTGTGATGGCTTGCCTGGTACCGGCTGCGCAGGCTCATGGAGCTGCGATTACAACCATAGAGGGCCTATCGCAGGTGACACAACTGCATCCGTTGCAGCAAGCCTTTATCGACCATGCGGCGGTGCAGTGTGGTTTTTGTATCCCTGGCATGTTAATGGCTGGAGCCAGACTGCTCGCCGAGCATCCTCAGCCTACGCTGGACCAGATTCAGGTTGGTCTGAGTGGCAATATCTGCCGTTGCACTGGCTATCGCAAGATCCTGGATGCTGTACAAAGCGTCGGAGGTGGTCATTATGAGTAGTCTCATTGGCGCGCCGCTACCGCGCCCTGACGCGTTAGACAAAGTCACAGGTGCGGCCCGTTATCCATCTGACCTCGTGCGACCGGATATGTTGCATCTACAGGTGGTCTTTGCGGGACGACCGCATGCACGTATTTGCGCTATCGACACCAGTGCGGCCCTGCACTATCCAGGCGTCGTAGCCGTCTTAACTGCGAGCGATGTACCCTATAACGCCTATGGTTTGATTGATGCCGACCAGCCGGTCTTATGTGCTGATACCGTGCGCTTCGAGGGGGACAAAGTAGCGCTGGTGGCAGCAGAAAGCCGACAGGCCGCGCGAGCCGGTGCGCAGCTCGTCGCTATCACATACGAGGACCTGCCCATTGTGTCCGACCCGCATGCAGCACTGTCTGCGGATGCGCCACTGCTTCATCCACAGCTTGGGACCAACCAGCTCTGTCACTTCCCTATTCGCAAAGGTGATGCGACTCGTGCGCTAGCCGAGGCCGATATCGTGCTTGAGGACACATTTTCCACTGGTTGGCAGGAGCATGCTTTTTTACAGCCCGAATCCGGTATTGCCTTTATCGACGAGCAGGGACGTGTTGTCGTCGAAACGGCGGGACAGTGGTTGCACGAGGATCGTCGTCAGATCGCGCAAATGCTACGATTGCCTGAAGAGCGTGTGGTTATCCGTTATGCCACTATTGGTGGAGCATTTGGAGGACGCGAGGATCTCTCGATACAGCATCTACTGGCCTTAGCGAGTTGGAAATTGCAGCGTCCGACCGCGCTGGTCTGGACACGTGAAGAATCCATCATCGGCCATCACAAGCGGCATCCCTTTACTATCCATTGTCGCTGGGGAGCAAAAAAGGATGGCACAATTACGGCGGCAAAGATTGAACTGCTGGCAGACGGTGGAGCATATGCTTCTACGAGTGTCGAGGTGGTCAAGGCGGCCACACTTTTAGCCACGGGCAGCTACGAGATCCCCAACATATCTGCTGACGGCTATGCGGTCTACACGAACAATATCCCTTGTGGAGCATTCCGTGGTTTTGGTGCGCCGCAGGTGCAATATCCCTGTGAAGTGATGGTGACGCGTCTGGCGTACGCTTTAGGGCTTGATCCCGTTGAGATGCGGCGACGTAACATTTACCACGAAGGTAGTCTTGAACCCACACAACAACCCTTGCCACCTGGTGTCAGTGCCTTACCGGTCCTGGAACGCTGCATCGAGGAAGCCCGTACTCGTCTCTGTTATGGTGAGCCACGTCAGCATCCAGCGCCTCACATACGTCGGGGGATTGGTATTGCCTGTGGTATCAAAAATGTTGGCTACTCGTTTGGCTATCCAGATCAGTCTACGGCGACGGTGGAAGTCTATGGCGCAGCCGAGTTGGAGCGAGCTGTTGTGCTTGTTGGAGCGGCTGATGTTGGTCAGGGTACGCATCTTGCCCTGCGTCAGATCGTCGCAGAAGCGCTCGGTTTGTCGCTGTCGCAAATAACCATGATTTGTAATGATAGTAGTGAAGCACCCAGCGCGGGCAGTGCCTCGGCATCGCGTCTGACTTTTATGGCAGGCAATGCGGTGAAACAAGCCGCTCTGGCTGCGCGCGAACGTTGGAGCCTTACCGATGACTATCAAGCCAGCGCTACGGTTAACTATCACGCGCCTGCTACTACTGCGCTTGATCCTGTCAGTCATAGTGCGCGTCCCAACTACTGTTATGGCTATAGCGCGCAGGCGGTCGAACTCGAAGTCAATCTGCTGACTGGCCAGGTACAGATCTTGCATGTCATCAGCGTGCATGATGTTGGAAAAGCCATTAATATGCAGCAGGTCACGGGCCAGATAGAGGGTTGTCTCGCCCAGGCGTTAGGCTACACCTTGCTGGAGCATTTTCAGATGCGGGATGGTCATATACTGACGTCGCATTTAGGAGCATATCTGTTGCCCACCGTCGTCGACATGTCTATCGACATAGTCCCTATCGTGCTCGAACTGGCTGATCCTGAGGGACCCTATGGTGCGCGTGGCATGGCTGAGATGCCGTTGGTACCCTTTGCTCCTGCGGTTGCCAGTGCTATTTATGACGCCGCTGGTATCTGGCTCACGCAATTGCCCATGACACCTGAGCGCGTGCTAACTGCTATCACGCAGCAGCGCGCAAATACCGATTGTGATTTTTGAGATTTGTGAGCTCATGGGCAATGTCGTATGCTGTTGAGCTGGAGAACGCAACATCAGCAAGTTAAGATGTGGCCGATATGCTAAAAAACATCAGATTGCCGAACACTTCAGGAGGAAATATTGCTTATGCACACCGTACGTATCGTTGTTGGCTCCTTAGAGTTTACCGCACGCCTGGAAGAGGAAGATGCGCCCAAAACATGCGCAGCTTTTAGCAAGCTGCTACCATTCCGCAACAAAATCATTCATGCGCGCTGGAGTGGCGAAGCTGCCTGGATACCGCTGGGAGAATTTGCTTTGGGAGTTGATTACGAGAATCATACCAGTCATCCTGGTCCTGGTCAGATCCTGTTCTATCCCGGCGGCTTCAGCGAGACCGAAATTCTCTTTCCCTATGGCAGTGCCAGCTTTGCCAGCAAAGTAGGGCAACTGGCCGGCAATCACTTCCTGAGCATCATCACTGGAGCCGAGCAGTTTCGTGAACTGGGTCAGCTGGTCCTTTGGCAGGGTGCGCAAGATATTCTCTTTGAAAAGAGTCTGTGAGAAGGTGTGAATGTATGTGACATGTCACTGATTGCGAAGGAAGACTCTTCCTCCGAAAATCGCCAAATGAACTATGCTCTTGCTCATAGTACCTGATTTTCATTGGCGTCTCTGGCTCGCAGAGCTATCATGCTGTTATTGTAATCTGATAGGAAGTCATACCTTTGCTCCTCCAATTCTGCCATTAATATCTTGATCTCATCTCGATGCCGTACGAGTAGCTTTTCTGAGTTTGGTTGTGCTGCCAGTTCTTTATTTTGTCCGATGTGTGTTTCAATAAGTTTATAGCGTTCATTATATGCCTCACGGGCAAAACGATCATATGCCTCACGAGCAAAATCATCTATTTGCTTTAATTCTTTATTGGGAGAATTATATGCTGTATTTGTTATATGATCTCTAGTATACTGGAGCACTTCTTCTAAATTTTCTGCTTGTTTATAATGTTCATATCCTTGCTGTAAATGAAATTCTGTTAATTGGGATTTATCTCCAGTATCAGCTTTATCATTTTTTGCCATTAATGTCTCGATCTCATCTCGATGCCGTACGAGTAGTTCTTCTGGGTTGGGTTGTGCTGCCAGTTCTTTGTTTTGTCTGATGTGTGTTTCAATGAGTTTATAGCGTTCATTATATGCCTCACGGGCAAAACGATCATATGCCTCACGGACGAAGGATATCTGTCCTTCCGGGTGAAAGTGGTCCAAAAATTCATACACTAGCTCCAAGCAAAATACGCATACGGAGATTATACCGATTACGATATCCATATGCTTGTCTCATCATCGTTTTGGTTCGATTATTCTTTCCCTCAACAAAACCGTTAGAAACAAGTAGAGGTAAAAAATGGAAAAAGGCGAGAATTTCTTGTTTCCAGTTTTTAAAAGGAGAAAGGGCCTCTCGAAGGGCATCTGGCCCTTCTTCCTGAACTTGCTTGATCCAGACATCGAGGTTTTGAGCTGCGTCCGCAACCGTTGACGTGGCATACCACGTACGCAATGCTTCTTTCAACTGCCATGCCTTTTCAAGAGCGGGCAGTCGTGCTCCAATCTTTTCCCGTTCCTGCATTTCTCCTTCAGTGAGACGCTCCTTCGGTCTCAGAAAGAGATGTTGCTTCCCATGCAGCAGGATCATGCCTTCTTTTTTGTGTGCCCAACTGGAAAGGACTTTCCGAAATGCTTTCATCACGTGTTGAATCACATGAAAATGATCCACCACGATCTGCGCCTTTGGCAAGGCTTCCTGAACTGCCGGACGAAAAGATGCGCTCATATCCATGCTGACCGCTTGAACCGCATCAGGATTGCTGAGTCGCTCAAGCAATTTTACTACCTCTTCTTTCTTCCTACCGCTACTTACCTCTAACACATCCCTTGACTCTAAATCACAGAGGATCGTGTCATACCGATGCCCTTTTCTCAGGGCAAATTCATCGATCCCCAAAATCTGTGGTGTTGGGAGCTTTGCCTGGTCATCTAACGTCCGTCCTTTCTTTCCGAGTTTTTCCTCTATCCACAAACACAGGCAGTTCTGCACAAAACGCGTGCCTACTTGCATTTATTGCGCTACATGCGTAATTGGACGTTGGCACGCCTGTTTTGCTATCTGATAACGAAACCTCTCTGTTGTCCGCTTATACCTGCCACAGGAACTCTCTGTTTCCGTGAAAGGTCGCCGACACGTTGCGCAACGAAATCGTCTTCTCTCAACAATGAGAGAAATTTGATAGGTCCTAAGCATGCTATCTCTTTTTACACACTTCCGTATATCATGGATCTTTTCGCTTACTTCTCCACATCTCGGGCAGACGTCGCTCTCTTTTTTCGCTCGTACCTGGACCTCGATACTTCCGTCTCCTCGAATGCATTGGCTCACGATCTCGAATTCTGGCAGATCCAGGGGGACCATGACCCCTTGCTTTGGCTCGCACTCTCTTCTTTCTTGCTCATCTCTGGTATGCTTTTGTGGCATCGCTTGTCCTTTGTTCGATTGGGATTTTTGTTTTCTCCCTCATCAAACGAAGGACAAGCTCATTCCCTCATTTCTCACTCTCCCTCTGCTTTCACCCGGAAGGACAGAGAGCCGTACTGGGTGGAGGTTTACACGAGTGCAAGCTGAAAGCCAAGCGCAACAAGGATACGCTGCTGAGGGAAGCCAAGCGCCACAAGGATACGCTGCTGAGGGAAGCCAAGCGCCGCAACAAGGATACGCTGCTGAGGGAAGCCAAGCGCCACAAGGATACGAAGAATACAGTGGTAAGGCAAATCGACCAGCGTATGATCCAGTACGGGACATATGGGATCGGGAGGAGTAGCCCCTTCATAGCTTTGGGCCTGCAAGAGTCCGTGCGGGATCGCGCCAGCGCCACGCGAAGCGCCGCTCCCTGCACAGCGAAAGAAGAACGTTGCCAGCGACCGCAGCGTAGGGGCACCATGCTTGCGAGCAGGGAGTGTCAGCAGGGCGACGAAGCAAGAGCATGTGTATCTGCACACGCCACAGGTTCAGGCCGACTTGAAGCGGAGCCGCCCAGAGCCATCGTGATGCCTCCGTGGTGCTGTATGCCAGAGCGTGGAAAAGGGGCGAGCGAGGGTCAGTTTCAGGAGAAGGTGTGCTCTCATGCTGTTTGTACAGGAAATAGCTGGTATACTACGAGAGAAAGAGGAGGATCAGTGAAAGGAGACCGTCATGTCTGGGGACACCACCCAGCACCAAATGGTCATTGAGAGAGGAGCACACGATGTCAAGACGCGAATCATCGAGCCAGTGGAACACAGGTGAAGAGAACCGAGAATACAGAGAAAGCTCGTCGAACCCCGGAGAGCAGCTCAACCCTGGGTTGAATGTGACGAAAATGGTGCGACGCGGTGAGCTACCAAGCAGTGTACGACAGAGCCACGCCACCTATGAGTCTATGAGTATGACGGGAGACATGACCACAGACCCGCGCAACGTGGGGACGAGTGCTGGTAGCTTCGGCGGGTACGACAGAGGGTCGTCTATGATGGTGGGCTATGGGACAGATCAGAGCAGCGCAGGTTTCCAATCTGCTGGTGGTGGCTTCCAGGCGGAAAGAGAAGAAGTCTTCCAACGGCATCAGCAGGAAATGGGCGACCTGGAGCACCGCCGCCGGGCTGGGAAGAAAGTGACTAAGAAGGCGATAGAAGAGAAGAAATCGGCCCATAAGCGAGAGCTAAGGGAGCTCGCTGAGAAATATCTTCCCTCACTGGAAGAGATAGGAGATTCAATACACACTTATATGGATAGGATATTAGAGAATAGTGAACTGCAAGGAAGCCGTTACAATTTATTGAAAGACGCAAGAGATACTAAAAAAGTAAATAGGGATATAGATAATGTTCTAGTGAGAGAAACAGGTTTAACGCGATCTCAGTTGGAAAATTGGTATTCAAAAGAGAAGAAGGGTAAAACAAGAGATAAAGAACATGATGATAAGATATATGAAGAAACGGGTATGAAAAGAAAAGATTTAGCTTTTGAAGCAGAAAGTCGTAATATGACTTATGGGGATGTATATAATGAAAAAGTGCAAATAAAAAGCATGGAGTATGGATATGTGCAAAGTAATGAAGAAAGTGTGTCAACAGCATTAGATGGAGGATCTAGCAAAAGACACAGAGATAAAACAATTATGGAAACTGGCACTACAAGAGGTAAAATTAGAACGGAATTCAATAAACGTAAAAAGGATGGTGAGGAGGTAACTTATCAACAGGTATATACTGAATACGTTCAGAGAAAGCAAGTCCAAGACGAGCAGCAGCGGCAGCAGTTCTACGAGCAGCCGCAAGGGGAATACGAGCAGCCGCAAGGGGAATACGAGCAGCCGCAAGGGGGATACGAGCAGCCGCAAGGGGGATACTATGATCCAACGTGGGGTCTATAGGGATAGCGTTATGAGGGGGCAGCGAGCGAGGTCTCGTGAACCGGCCTTTTCTCTCCGCCCTTCATAGCTTTGGGCCTGCAAGAGTCCGTGCGGGATCGCGCAGGGCCACGCGAAGCGCCGCTCCCTGCACAGCGAAAGAAGAACGTTGCCAGCGACGGCAGCGTCGGGGCACCATGCCAGCGAGCAGGTAGTGTCAGCAGGGCGACGAAGCAAGAGCACGTGTATCTGCACACGCCACAGGTTCAGGCCGACTTGAAGCGGAGTCATCCAGAGCCATTGTGATGCCTTCGTGGTGCTGTGTGCCAGAGCGTGGAAAAGGGGCGAGCGAGGGTCAGTTTCAGGAGAAGAAGCGCTCTGCTGCCGTTCATGCAGGAAATATTGGGTATACTAGAAAGATAGATCAGTGAAAGGAGACCATCATGTCTGGGAACACCACCCAGCACCAAAATGGTCATTGAGAGAGGAGTACACGATGTCAGGGCACGAATCATCGAGCCAGTGGAACACAGGTGAAGAGAACCGAGAATACAGAGAAAGCTCGTCGAACCCTGGGGCTTCCTCTGGTGATCGGAATTGGCTGCAAACGTGGCGAAAAGAGAACCCGGCTTCCCATGGGCAACGCAGGCCACTCCCAAGCAGTGCAGAAGAGGGCCGGGAGCGGTATGGCGGGTCAGGATCTCGGGCTCCGCGAGAGGAGACATCGATGACGGATCCATCCGGGATGCCTGTCGTCGGTGGGTATCGTGAAGGAGAGCTACTGTCTGGGGGAGCAGGGCCGAGCGACTCTTCCGGCCTCCCTGAGAGTTCTCGGGTGGGAGATCCGCAGCGGTCAACAGCCGATGCCAGCGGCTCGAACTCCTGGATACTCGCGCAAATGACTAAAGACGAGCAAAAGGCGTATCGGAGATTTGCAACGCTAGATAATCGTAGAGAAGTGCAAAAGGCAACGCCTGAAGAGAAAAAGGCGTACAATCTATATAAGAAAATCCGTACACGAGTTGAAAGAAAAGAAGCAAAAAAATTGAGAACATTCTTAAAAGTAAGAGAACATATAACGGTGCTAGCAAATGATAACAGAGAAAGAAAAAAAAACGAGAGTTCTAGTGCAGTCTATAAGGAGGCGGTAAAAAAGGGCTATCGAGGGGATCGAGCCACCCTAGAACGCAGATCTCAACGATATAACGCTGATCCTAAAAACTATCGAGACACCCCGGAGCCAGAAGCAGGAGGATACGCTGCTGAGGGAAGCCAAGCGCCGCAACAAGGATACGCTGCTGAGGGAAGCCAAGCGCAACAAGGATACGAAGAATACAGTGGTGAGGCAAATCGACCAGCGTATGATGCAGTACGGGACACATGGGATCGGGAGGAGTAGCCCCTTCATAGCTTTGGGCCTGCAAGAGTCCGTGCGGGATCGCGCAGCGCCACGCGAAGCGCCGCTACCTGCACAGCTAGGGAGGAACGTTGCCAGCGACCGCAGCGTAGGGGCACCATGCCTGCGTGCGGGAGCGTCAGGGAAATCTGTCCCTCGGTTCCCACTAGTATTGAGATGAGCCACAAGATATCATGAAAGTGTATGCCAGAAAAACAGTAGTAAGTTTATTCTCCTAGTTGCAACTAGGAGAATGAAAGAAAGTACAAGGTATTTCTATGGAAAATACATCTGGAAATGACGGGTCACACGACACATCAGAAGAACAAGAGCGTGGTCGTTCACAAGAGCATACACTGGATGTTATACGTGCCACAAGTCCGCAAGGACGAACAACGTACATTTTTCGATTAGATAAGCATGATAGCTCCAAATTACGATACGGAGATGGAGCATATGTCTTAAATGGGGTCCCAACACTTTGAGTCCCCGTTTTCTGAAAACGGGGACTCAAAGTGTTGGGACCCCTGCAATGGAGTATCATAGCAGAAAATAGCACAAAAGCAGTCTGGCCTTTATCTTCCCACCTAGTGTTCACAGAGGAGACCATCATGTCTGGGGACACCACCCAGCATGAAAATGGTCATTTTCAAAGGAGACCCACATGCGCTATGAGTGCGCCACCGTCCATGAAAAGGAGACCATTCAAATTCGGGTGCTCTAAATACAGTTTATGTCCGAAAATGAATGTTCTCCAACAATGACCCGCAGCTCTGCTAGATCGAAGGCCTGCTCCGTTGACCCGGATGTGACCTGGTGCAGCTGCACTAGTCTTGGGTCCACTAAGGTAGACTTTATCCAAATTTTTCAGACGATATGTTCTAATTAAGCAGCGAAAGCGAGCGTATCCACAAAGCGATCGAAAAGAGCGCGTGGAATTTGAATGGTGTCGCCTTCTGTAGACGACACCGAAAAAAAGGTGGAGGGCCAGAGATGCTGACGAACCAACGCAAGCGTATCGGAAAAGGTCGGCAACGTTTTGCTATACCAGGCAGCCTGACGAATAGGAAAGGGTTGCTCGCCCAACAACTGCTGCGCGAAAATGGTCACCAGCGAAAAGAGTGCCAACAAAGCCGGAGTCGTGCGCAGAATGGCCAAATCCGACCATTGGCGCTGCGTCTCCACGCCCAGGTGAGCACGCACTTCATGAAAAGTGACTTCTACCGTCCAACGCAAGACAAACCACCCCACAATCTGGGCCGCTTGTGCATCTTGATCGGTGCAGAGCAAGGCCATGGGTTCATATTGGCCTTGTGGATCGCGAATGAGTACCCAGCGGATCGCCACTGGAGGGATGGGAGATTGATACCACAAAGCTGTGCCAGTGGCAATCTCCATCTCACGCGTCGTTCCCCCATACCAGGACAGCGTGTGTTTCTGCCACTGCGTTGTGGGATCGGTGAGGCGAGCCGCCAGCTTGGGTTGCTTTTTGCCTTTCAGCGGATTGGGACCTCGTTTTCCTGCTTCCCGTACCGCTGGGGGAGGATCGTACAAACAGGCATCCAAACGCAATCGTGTCACCGCACTCACACCGTGCAAGCGGCGACTGATTTTCAGCAAGAAGTCCAACACTGCATACGTCCCATCTCCAACGACCACCAGTTTTCGACCAGGCATCCAGCGTGCGGCTTGCAGGAGCATCTGCCAGGCCCAATCCGTGATCGTTTTGTGCCGCATCTTGCGCTGTTCATGATAGCGTTCAGATGGAGCCAGCGCCGTCAAAAAAGGCAAGGCCCACACCCGCTGTGCCCACGAGACCCTCGTCAGCAGCATCAGGGAAATCCAACGCAACCCATTGGTTTTCACAAAAAACTCCTTGCTCGAACGGACCGGATCACGATAGACGCCTCGTGCGGCAATCTGGCGGCCTCGTCGGCGCTCGATAGTTTCGTCGATGCCCATGACCAATGGCTCATTTCCTGCAACAAACAGCCGAACCAGCAACAACAGCAACACACGGCTCAACTCACGACTCGACCACTTCGCGCGATTGAGCACGCGATGGTAATTCTGAAATTGTTTTTCGTCCGAGCATCCCATCACTCTCAAGATGGCGGCGACGGTTCGCTCTCCTGGAGCCAGGATCGCTCCGATCAGGAGCACCTTGGCCCATTCCCACACACGTTCGCTCAAAATCGCCTCAAAATGGCGCAACACGTGTATAATACTTTTTGGCAGCGTCAGCATTTTTCTTTTTTTCCTTTGTTAAGAATTTTGAGAAAAGCTTACTCTGCCTTTCGTTTTTTGCCTACCGATTGGATAAAGTCTACCTAAGCTACTCCAAATTATTGAGAGGATACGTTTTTTCGAATCCGAATGTGTGTTTGGTGCTCTATTGGTGTTAGATTTTACCTCTGAAATTTTTGCTTTTAATGCGTCAAATTCACTTAAATCATTACTACTGGTGGCTTTACTCTTTTCAGAAAAAGGTGATTGATCTCGCCTCGCTACGCTTCTCTTCTTCTGTCTTTTAGCATCCTCTGTTGCTCTCTTGAGCAGGTCATGATCTTCTCCACCTGTCTCATGGCTATTTGGAGATCTCCCACTATTAGGTGATCCTGTATCACTAAAAGTCCCCATAATATTTTCCTTTGCCTCTGCGAAAATATGTCTGCTTGGTGTACTTTGGTGACTATTATATCCTAATATTGTAGAAAATGTTATAAGTATATAGCAATTGAGAGGGTGATACAAATATATGTGCTCATCGTTCGCTTAAATTTGGGCAGCTTTCGAGAACTGCTCTCTAAAAGGGAACGTTTTTAGACTGCTGAAGAATTGTAATACCTTGGTACGCTTTGGTTAGCAAAAAAGGATGCATAGAGACATTCTTCTTAGCTGTGAAGAGCGTATGCATGAAGCTATGAAGTGATCTGGTCGGGCAGAGGGTAGAAAACGATGTTGCACGTTGACCTTCTTTGCTCGTGATACAATGATGGTAATCTTGAGAGAAAAGAGGAAATGTGCTTAAGGTGTATGAAATGCTCGAACAGGCACGCGCCTTTTCGGTATACTAGGAGCAAAAGAGTCCGCTCTCCGAAGACGCGCAGGCTAGAAACGATGCTGCGGAGAGCCAGCAAGGAGTGTCAGGCCATGTCTGTTCCACCGGAACCCAGGCGCGAGCATCCGAGTACCTATTTTGTGCAGGATCGCTCTGATCAAGAAGAACTGAACCGTTTACAAGTCTTCGATGCTATGTTCACCGTGGGCATGGGGGGCGTGCTGCCAGAGCAGCCGGACCCGACCATCTTCCCAAGTGTGCTCGATGTGGGCTGCGGTACTGGCGGCTGGCTGATTGAACTGGCGCAAACGACGCCGAGCTGCAAGATGTTGGTGGGCCTGGACGTGAGTCGCACCTTTGTCGAGTACGCTCGCGCCCAGGCCGAGGCTGCGCAGGTCAGTGATCGCGTGCAATTTCACGTCGCGGATGCCCTGCGCATGCTCGAATTTCCCACCAATTTCTTCAATCTGGTTAATCATCGCGCCGCGTCAAGCTGGCTGCGCACCTGGGACTGGCCAAAACTGCTGCAAGAGTACCAGCGTGTGTGCCGCCCAGGCGGAGTGGTGCGCATCACCGAAGGCAATTGGGGGTGGGTGAGTAGCAGTCCGGCCCTCTCGCGCTTCTTTGAACTTTTCCTACAGGCCTTCTACCAGGCGGGGCACTACTTTACCCCAATCGTTGATGGCGCGACCAGCCAACTGGCGCACCTGCTGCACCAACATGGCCTGGATGAGGTCCAAACACGAACCTGTACCATCGAATATCGCGCCGGGACTCTCGAATGGCAACGCTTTTTTGAGATGAATAAACTCGGCTTTCGGACCATTGTGCCGTTCTTGCGCAAGTGGACGGGTGTGCCAGATGACTACGAGGAGATCTGTCAGCAAGCGTTGAGCGAGATGCAGCAGCCGGACTTCACGGCAACAACAAGTCTGCTGACTGCCTGGGGCCGTGTGCCGCGATCCAAACGGCGGCTAGAGAGCGACCCTTTGTCCTAATGCAGTATCCTCAGACGGATCGATGGCATGGAGCAAGTCAGATGCCGCCTCCCGCGCCTCTCAACGGAAGGTATGCTACGCGAACGATGCCGCAGAGGTCAAGTGGTTTTGCACTAAGGGTCTTTGCTATGCTGGAGAAAATACTGTCTGTTTGTTCTGCGTATCGACCTTCTTTGCTCGTGATACAATGATGGTAATCTTGAGAGAAAAGAGGAAATGTGCTTATGCGGCCAGCAGGCCGTCCTATGCGCGAAAATATTCTAGCGGCGGCTGTACAGTTGTTCGCTGAGTATGGTTATCATGCTGCTCCTTTGCGTGACATCGCGCGCATTGCTGGGATTCAGGCTGCCAGTATCTACCATCATTTTCCCAACAAGCAAGCATTGCTGATTGAGATCATGGTCACGTATATGCAGCGTCTCAACAATGGTTTAGAACATATTCTGCGTGTGTACGATGATCCGCAGCAGCGTTTGCAGGAGGCCATCGCGCACCATATACGCCTCCACACTATGCATAAAGCAGAGTTCTTTATCATCGATACGGAGATACGCGCGCTTGAAGGGGAGCACAAAGCCGCTATTCTCTCTTTGCGTGATACTTATGAGCGGTTGCTGCAGGCGCTCTTAGGTGATGGTATGGAGCACGGCGTATTTCGTCAGAGCGACGCGAAGGTTGCATCCTATGCCATCATTGCGATGTGCACAGAGGTCGCATCCTGGTTCCGACCGGATGGGCGTCTCAGTGTGCAACAGGTTATTCAGCTCTATTGCCAACTGATCACTCAGGGATTGTTGCAGATTCCAGAGATTGCGCAAAGGCCGGAGGAATCAGCGCATATTTAACGCCTTGTTTGTGTAAGAGGCGCTCCAGTGTATCCAGCGTTGCGGCGAGCGGGACGCGTTCGCTAATTAACGCTTCAACATCGATGTGCCGACCGGTGATAAGGTCGAGCGCCTGGGCAAAGTAGGCCGGGGTATGATGGAACACCCCTTTCGTTGTCAACTCGCCATAGTGGAGGGGACGGGTTTCCAGCGCGACCTGTGTGCCGGAGGGACAGCCACCAAAGAAGTTGACCAGACCCCCCGGTCGTACCATGCTGGTTGCCAGTGTCCATGTTTCTGGCGTGCCTATGGCTTCTATGACCACATCTGCGCCGCGTTGTCCCTCTGTCTGTGCGCGTACAGCTTCACACTGGGCAGTAGAAGAGAGTGAACTGACGTCAATGAGCGTATCTGCGCCGAAATGGCGGGCGAGTTGCAGGCGTTCAGCCCCATGCCCGGTGACTATGACGTACGCGCCACGTAGTTTTGCCAGCGCGGTGAGCAAGAGTCCCAATGGGCCAGCCCCCATGATTACGACTGTATCGCCTGGTGTGATTTCGCTGGCATCGACTCCGTGTAATGCGCAGGCTAATGGCTCGGTCAGGGCTGCAGCAATGAATGAAGTAGTGGTTGGTAGCTTGTAAAGGTTCTGGCGCACGATCCGTTCGGGCACGAGCAGGTATTCGGCGTAGGCACCATTGAGGAACAGAAGATCCTCGCAAAGGCTGTATCTGCCTCGCCGACAGAAGAAGCAGCGCAAACAAGGCGCAGAGTTTGCCACGACGATTGCATCACCCTCGTGGCATTGTGTGACGCCAGATCCGACTGCTGCTACCACGCCGGCAACCTCGTGACCAAAGCCAGCCGGTGGATGCTGAAAGAGCAAGGGGTGTCCGCGACGATACGTTTTTAGATCTGTTCCACATGTTGTCGCGGCTGCCACCTGCAGGAGCACCTCGCCTGCACCTACCGAGGGGATGGGACGCTCTTCCATACGCACATCCATGGGCCCATAAAACATTGCTGCCAGCATAATGCCTTCCTACACCTTCTTTATGTATATCGCTGGTGCTATTTTAGCATACCTGTCACCGTTGCCGAGAGGTTGAAATAGATACACATAAATCTATATGTGTTGTTTTCTGCACAGGCTACTCTGGGTTCTTCGAGCCGGGAACAGCCTGATGTTGTGCTTAAATGTTCATGGATAGATTTAGGACAATTTGGGTGTACCGCTCGCTGGAACAATGTGGTATAATTGCGGCACGCTGTATAGTGCATTGTTGCTCGGAGTAGGTCTTCTATTGTAAGCTGCGCGATACAGAAGAGTTTATTGGGCGTTTGCCCTGGAGTGAAGAAGAAAAATGGCACTAGCTGATGAGACACTGTATTGTCGCGATTGCAATCAGGAGTTTACTTTTACCGTTGGCGAGCAAGAATTCTATGCAAGCCGTGGACTGACGAATAAACCCAGTCGTTGCCCCTCTTGTCGCGCTGCACGAAAGCAATCTGGCGGACAGGGTGGTTATGGCGGTGGCCGTGGCGGCGGTTCACGTGATCGTGAGCCACGCCAGATGTATACTGTTACCTGCGCGAGTTGTGGAAATGAAGCACAAGTACCTTTCCAGCCACGTGACGACAGGCCTGTCTATTGCAGTGATTGTTTTCAGTCGCAGGGTTCCTCAAGCCGTGGAGGCGGCCAACGCCGGTCTCGCTGGTAAATCTTTAGATTGCTATCGATAATTGTGTTGCCTGTTACGCACATTGAATGTCTCCATCTCAATGTGCGTACCGCTCCATATTTTCCGGTTAGCCGAGAGATGTGTTCCGAGCATGCAAAGACTGGGATGGTACGGCACATCTTTCGTTTTGACCACAGTTGCCTTTTCATGTTTTCACCGGCAAACATGAGGTGCGACTTGAGCGTCTGCTAGATTGCTTTCATTTGAAAGGTCTCTTATGAAGATGAACAGCCGAACGCGCACCTTTGCCAAACAAGTTCAAGTTGATTTGCTGGCCCTTTCCGACTCCGATCTTTGCCAGACTGTGCAGCAGTGGGTTGATGGCGAAGCGCTGGATACAGAGCACACTGTTCCGCTGGATGGTCTCTCTCTTCTGGGCTATACCCCTGGAGCTGTTGAACAATCTGCCCGCGTGCACGATGCTTCCCTGACTGATCAGTTAGCAAGCGAAAAGAGGTGGCTTGCCCCTTCTCCTCAGCATCTGCGGACCCTGCTCACAGATATGGACGTAAAAGTATTTATTCAGTACGTAATCCCGCTGGCTTTTCTGGCTCTGCACCCGACCTATCCTGAATGGGGAGAGGGACTCACCTTCAACGCGCATCTGGCCAATCATCTGCGCCTGATCTCCATGAAATCAGCCCAGAAGAAAACGACAGCCTGATTGGGGATTATCGTATGCTGGAAGATCCTGTGCTGCTGAATGATTGGCATGTGGTAGCTTATGCGCCGGACGTACCAGAAGGCAAACCGCTCGCGCTACGCTTGTTGGATGAAGATATTGTACTCTGGCGTGCGGGCAGCAACTTTCATGCCTGGCGTGATTTGTGTGTCCATCGCGGAACGAGACTTTCTCTAGGTAAAGTCAGCCAGCATACGCTGGCCTGCCCGTATCACGGCTGGGTCTATAACGAGGATGGACAATGTATTCGTTTCCCCGCTCATCCTGAGCAGATCCCACCTGCTAGAGCCTGCGCCAAAATCTACCATGTACGTGAGCAGTATAACTGGATCTGGGTGTGTCTGGGGAATCCCACGCAGGATATTCCGTCCTTTGCTCAGTGGGATGATGCATCATTTCGTAAAATCCACTGTGGACCTTATGCTTATCGTGCCAGTGGACCGCGTGCCGTCGAGAATTTTCTGGATGTGACCCATTTCCCTTTTGTGCATCAGGGCTATCTGGGTGATCCCGAACATGCCGAAATAAACGATTATGTGGTCGAAGTTCGCCCCGATGGCGTGACGGCACGCGATATCACGGTCTGGCAGCCTGATCCCGATGGTTCAGGCAAAGGAGCCAGCGTCACGTATACCTATGACGTTGTGCGTTGCCTGACGGCTTTCTTTGTGAAATCTTCATCTGGCCCCCGCTTTGCTATGTATTTTACGGTGACGCCTGTTTCCGAGCGCCAATCGATAGCCTGGACCTATGTCGCAATGGATTACGATCACTTGCCCGACGATGAGATCCGCAAATTCGAGGATGAGATTACCTGGCAAGATGTCCCGATTGTCGAATCACAGCGTCCAGAACTCTTGCCATTGGATCTACAGGCAGAACTGCACTTACGCTCGGATCGTACGGCGATAGCCTATCGCAAATGGCTCAGTGACCTGGGTGTGACCTTCGGTACCGCGTAAGATAGCGCACTACTAAGTTACGCTACAGGTAGAGGGCAGCTAGCGGGTCGCAAAGGCAAAGACTAAGAAAAATAGAGACCAGGCTGGAGTGCCCCAGGAGACCTGTTACTCAGCCTCAGCTGATGTCGTTTCATGATAGACACCAGGGGGGACATGGGTGGCGGAGTCAGGCGCAATAGCATGACTCAGACCCTCATCAGCGCTTCTGGCGGCAATCTCGGCGCGGGGGAACATCGTTTCTTGATAGGTGTGCACCGCATCCTCAAGCGTGCTGCATGTACTAATGGCGTTGGCAAGGTCAGCCGCATCGAGCATCGCCGAGTTCGCTCCTTCGCCAGAGAATGGTGACATCAGATGTGCAGCATCACCGAGCAGGGTCACGCCTGCATGGAAATCCCATCGATGACCAATGGGAAGCATGAAGAGTGGTCTGACCACGAAATGATCATTGCATTCCTGGATCAAGGCAAGCAGGTTCTGGCCCCAATCAGAGAACAGATCTAGCAGCCATGCGCGGGCCGTTTGGGGATTGGTAGCATCAAAGCCGGTGTTGGTCTCCCATCCTTGAGGAGTCCGCATGGCTGCGTAGACTCGGATGTGACCATGGCCGTTGCGCTGGGCGATCAGACCTTTGTTCTCTGCCAGGGCAAACATACTCCCATGCCCAACTAGTTGGGCCAGCGCGCGATGCTTCTGATCCACATCATCCAGGCCCAGCTCAATGAAGGTGACTCCAGTATAAAAGGGCGTGGCGCTCGACAGGAGAGGACGCACACGCGACCAGGCTCCATCCGCCCCAACCACCAGGTCAAAGGTTTCGCTCACACCATCTTCAAAGAGCAGTTCATGGGTGCCATCATCCATCTGGTGAACGGAGCGCAGGCCACGTCCCCAACGGACCACGTCTGGAGCCAACGAGTCCAGCAGCATGGCACGCAGTTCGGTCCGATCAACCTCGGGGCGGTCTTGCGGCCCCTGATCCTGCCGTGCCTCAAAAAGCCCCCGTCCCTCTTTGCTGAGGCGGCGCATCTCCTGATCTTCATAGCGGGCAATGGCCCGAAATTGTTCATTAAGTCCGGCAAGACGAACGGCCAGTTGACCGGACACCGGGTGGAGATCGAGTGTACCACCCTGTGGTCGCTCATCGGGAGAACTCTCCCGTTCAAAGACCGTGGCGGGAATGTCGCGCGTCTGAAGTATGCGTGCAAGCGTCAAGCCAGCAGGGCCAGCGCCAATGATGGCGATACGCGGAGTTTTATGCGTTGTCATCGTAAAAGTTCCTCCATCTGATGCAGATTGTCTTTCTTGCTAAAAAAATTGTACACTGTTCAAGTTGAACACTGTGCAGTTTACATCATACTGTGCTACAATGTCAAGTACTATGAAAATACACCGAGAACAAATCATTGATACCGCTATGACCCTGCTCGACCGGGACGGTCTGGAGGGGGTGACGCTGAGGAAAGTCGCAGCTGAACTTGGTGTTCACGCGGGAGCGCTCTACTGGCATGTCAAAAACAAACAAGAATTGCTTGATGAGATGGCGAATGTGCTGTTATCCGCACAATTTGCTCACTTCGAGGGGCTAGCCCCAGAGCAGGATTGGTCGGAGTGGTTAGAGGACATGTGCCAGCGCTTACGGCAGGCGATGCTCGCCCATCGGGAAGGAGCACGCGTGGTCGCGGGTGCTGGTTTTGGCCGTGCAGTTCTGTTAGCGCAGCTGGTGGAGATGACCATTCGGAGCCTTCTGGCCGCAGGCTTCTCCCTGCGTCTGGCCTCCCTCACCTGTTCTGCGGCCATCTCCTATGTGTATGGTTTTGTCATCGAAGAGCAGGCTGCTCCAACCATTGACACGGTGAATCACGCTCACTCCACAGAAGAATCGATTATAGCGGCCATCTTTCAGGAAAATCAGGCCAATAATTATACGACAGACATGGACTTTCTGGCAGGATTGGAGTTGATTCTTGCTGGGGCCAGGCAAAAAAAACATGGCGCTCTCCAACCGTCCGCAGCTCCTAACCCGTATTCTGTGTCGCCATCGCCTCCGTCATACGGACTGGAAAGACGCTGATAGGTTGGAGGCGATGGCGCGAAAGCTGTGGGTGAGACTAATTTCGTGTCAATTGCAAGAACTGTACGACGTAACGGCCCAGGATATCTGTTTCCAGGTTAAGCAGCATGCCTGGATATGCCTGCCCCAGGTTGGTATGTTCTCGCGTATAGGGAATGAGCGCGATAGAGAATGTCTCTGTACTGACCTCAACGACGGTGAGACTTACTCCATTGAGCGCGATAAAGCCTTTTGCCACGACATAGGGACGTAGCGCGGCTGGCAACTCGATCTCAACGCTGAGACTGTTGCCGTCTTCTGCAACAGAGCGTACGGCGGCATATGCTTCTACGTGTCCCTGGACCATGTGGCCGCCAATACGTCCGGTAGCCGGAAGAGAGCGCTCCAGGTTCACCTTATCGCCTGGTTGCAAGCTCCCTAATCTGGTACGGCGCAACGTTTCGGGCATTGTATCCACGCGAAACTGTTGCTGGCTCTGTTCTGTCACCGTCAGGCATATCCCATCTACGGCAATGCTATCTTTGACGTGGATGTCCTCAAGCACGAGACCTGCTGCAATGACGAGTCCTGTGACCTCGCTGTGTTTGAGTATGCCCTGTTCTTCAACAATTCCTGAGAACATGTGGAGAATCCCTTTCCGCTGATACCCATATACATTCAGATAAGAAATGTGCCAGAGCACATTTCTTATCTGAATGTAAGGCAATATGGCTATTTTTTTAATCCCTGGACCAGGCGCGCCATCGTCACGGCTGTCTGCGCGCATTCTTGTCCACGTATGATGCGTTCCTCAGCTTGTTGCTGGCTCTCTGCGCAGACGACGCCAAAGACGATGGGGATACCGGTATCTAATGCGACGCGTTGGATGCCCTGCGCGGCAGCGTCGCCTACGAGCACATCATGGCGCGTGGCTCCTTTCATCACGCAGCCAAAACAAATGAGCGCATCGTAGTGCGTACCCTGTAACATCGCCTGTGCCGCCGTTGCCAGCTCGTATGCGCCGGGCACGCTCACTATGTGGATAGCTTCTGCTGGCACACTCAGGCGCGTCAACTCTTCTTGCGCGAGTGTCAGCATGGCGCCGGTTATCGACCAGTTATACTGTGCAACGATAATGCCAATTTGCAGTCCAGCGCCATCTTGTTTAGCCTGTGGTGCATATGCTAGGAATTGTGTCATGCTGTTCCTCCTTCTGTGCTGTGGTGAGCAGATGTCCCAGTCTCTGTTGTTTGGTACTGAGGTACTGCGTATTGGTCTCGACTGCCGCTATCTCCAGGGGTACCCGTTCGACCGTAATGCCAGCTTCGGCGAGTGCCTGGATCTTCTGTGGGTTATTTGTCATCAGACGAACATGGTCTATCTGCATCTCGCGCAGAATTTCAATGGCTGGTGCGTAGGTGCGGGCATCGACCGGGTAGCCTAGCTGCTTATTGGCGTCGACGGTATCGTATCCTTGATCCTGTAATGCATACGCCTGGAGCTTGGCGGATAAACCTATGCCGCGCCCTTCCTGTGGCAGATAGAGTAGCATGCCACGACCTTCTGCGGCGATTGTGTGCAGTGCTGTGTGTAGTTGTGCTTGACAGTCGCAGCGCTGTGAACCAAAGATATCGCCGGTCGCGCAAGCTGAATGCAGGCGGAGCAGTGGAGGCTGTGTTGTATGTGCCTGGAGGTCGCCCAGCAGTAGTGCGAGGTAAGAATGACCTGTGGCGATCTCTTGATAATTGAGCAACTTGAATGTGGCTTCCGAAGTCGGCAATTGGGTTTCTGTCACCAGATTTATCTGGTGTTTCTGTCGGTAGCGCGCAATCGCATCGACTGAAACGATGCTGATGTTCCAGCGTTGGGCCATGGCCTGTAATGTCTGACCACGGGCGGCGGTGCCAGTGGCATCCAATACCTCACAAATAGCGGCACCAGGTTCCAGGCCAGCGATGCGCATCAAGTCGACAGCAGCTTCTGTGTGACCACGACGTTCCAATGTGCCTCCAGATCGCGTGCGTAGGGGGAAGACGTGTCCCGGCGAGGCCAGATCCTCAGGTCGCGTGGTTGGATCGATAAGTGCATGAATAGTGACTGCACGATCATGTGCGGATATGCCGGTTGTTGTACCAAAGCGTGCATCGACCGAGAGCGTAAATGCTGTGCCTTGTAAGGGGTCATTGCGCTTCTCGGCGGGGGGGATATGCAGTGCGTCCAGTCTTTCTCCTGAGAGCGCGACACAAATGAGTCCGCAGGCTTCATGCGCAAAAAAGTTGAGCTTGTCTGCTGTCGCGAACTGGGCGGCTACGCAGAGATCCGCTTCATTTTCGCGTCCCTCGTCATCACAAATGAGTATCATGTGTCCTGCGCGCACAGCTTTGACCGCTTCAGGGACAGACACGAAACAGTTCATGGCCTCTGTATCATCCACAGCTTTTGTCCTTTTCTGTACAGTGTGTGGATTCGAGGCAAAACAAAGGGGGAATCAGAGTAAACGCAAAGCACAGCCAGACCTGTTCTTTAAAAAGAGCAGATCTAAGAAATACCTGGCGAAGATATTTCTTGTACGACTACCCGGCAATACCGTCAAAAAAGGTACTGTGTGTGCAGCCATAGCTGGTAAAAGCGTTGTCTTCTCCCATCCGGACTATACCGTCGGCCCTGGAACCTCCCCAGGTCAACCGTTGCCAGGCAACGGGTCGCGGGCTCTACCGCCGATCGGGAATTGGGAACACCGCTGCATTCCCTCACCCTGCCCCGAAGACACAGCTGTATATTATCTGTATCCTATATATCCTATAGAGTAATGCAATGAAGCTACCTTTGTCAACCCTGTCAACATGCGAACTTTGCCGAGGCAGATCTGTACCTGCTTGACTTAGTGCGCGCTCTAAACTGTATACTCCTTCCGAAAACGCAGTATTCACGTTTCCAAGAGTATTAGGAGGAAAATATATTATGCGGATCGGATTACAAGTCCCCAATTTTACCTGGTCCAATGATCAAGGATCGCTCGGCGACACGTTTGCCGTGATTGCGCAGCGAGCCGAGCGGGCTGGTTTTTTCAGTTTATGGGTCATGGACCATTTTTTTTAGATTTCTATAGTGGGACCAGCCGAGCACGAGATGCTGGAGGGCTATAGTGCTCTGGCCTTTGCCGCCTCGCGGACCAACCGTATCAAGCTGGGAACGATGGTGACGGGCGTGACCTATCGTTATCCGGGCTTGCTGGTCAAGACGGTCACGACGCTGGATGTTCTCTCTCATGGACGCGCCTATTTCGGCGTTGGTGCCGCCTGGAATGAGGAGGAGCATCTTGGTCTGGGTGTGCCTTTCCCACCTACCGCTGAGCGTTTTGAACGTCTGGAGGAGACGTTGCAGATCGCGCTCCAGATGTGGGCAGGAGACGAGAAGCCGTATCAGGGCAAACATTATCAGCTGGGACGCCCGCTGAACTCGCCATTGTCAGTTCAGAGGCCGCACCCGCCGATCTTGATTGGTGGAGCAGGTGAGCGTAAGACGCTCCGTTTGGTCGCGCAGTACGGAGACGCCTGTAATCTCTCGTCGCGCCTGAGTAAAGATGAAATGCAGCATAAGCTTGAGGTGCTGCGTGAGCACTGCCAGACCGTAGGCCGCCCGTATACGGACATTGAGAAAACCTCCCTTGGGACGCTCCATCTCACCAGGGATGGTCGGGATAATAGTTTTACCCCGGCAGCTGCCATTGCCTATTTCCGCGACCTGGCGGCGATGGGCATTGACCAGGCTCTTGTCTATATGCCCAATGTGACTGATCTGGAACCCTTCGATCTCTTCGCAACCGAGGTCATTCCTGTTGTCGAACAGATCGAGGTTGCTGGTAGATAAGGATTGCTTTATTCCCCCCGCAACCTCTCGTTGGGGGCAAACTCCAACGAGAGGTTGCGGGAAAGGCGATTTTAAACAACAGAGCAGCTTACGGCTTATGGCATTCGTATAGCCATATGGGTACAAACACGTTAGATTTATCTTTTGTGCTTGTTGGCCTGTCTGTCCAGGATGATACCACCCACGAGGTAGGCGGCGGCGAATGCTGCGACAATAGCGTAAGACCACGAAAGAGTTTTAGGTAAGGAAAGTTTTTTGTTGTCCATCGACTCCGGCTCCTTTATGCTGTTGTATCTTTGTCCTATCAGCAATACGAGTGAGGGTTCAATAAAGTACTACTTCCAAGCTCCCTCTGAAATATACGATTTTCATCATCTTCTCTGTCCGTAAATGTAGCCTTCCGGCTCTGTCAGGATGCAATGACCTCAAGGGTGGTCTGGAGACTCATGTGCGGTCAGATGGTGGTGCATTCCCCCACTCGATCCAGTCACTCGCGCATTAGGGCCTGGCAGAGTCCATCCTGTTCGATATTCATAATAGGCAAACATATTCTCCCTGTACCTGTGCTCAAAGGTCACTATAAAGCCGCTGAAATGTTCGTCGTGCTCGCGAGATCCTGCTCCGAACAGCCGGGAGTGTATCATGGAGGATTTCTGCGATCTCACAATAAGAGAAGCCTTCGGCATCTAACTGTAGACACAGAGCTGAAGCATCCGGCAGTTGTGCCAGAATACGTTGCAGTAAGTCACGTTGCACAACGCGTTCCTCGAAAGGGTCTTCACACAGCAGTACATCCTCGATAGGTTCGTCAAACGCGTCCGAATTGTCTCTATGAGGTGATGAGAATGGGACAAGCATCATATGCTTACGCCGTCGCCATTCGCTATGTAACAGATTCAAGGCAATGCGATAGAGCCAGGCAGAAAAGTGCAGCGTTTCGCCATGCATACGCGGCAGTGCCTGGTATGCAGCGAGAAAAGTTTCCTGACAAAGATCTTGCGAGAGCTGCACATCCTGTGTCAATCCGTAGAGCACACGTCTGATGCGCGGTTCATAATAGCTGACAAGACTCTCAAATGCAGGTATTGAGCCATGACATGCCTCGATAACAAGCTGAGACTCGTTTTCTACTGCGTTCATACTGCTCCACTCTGCGGAATTCAGACCTCTCAATAGTGATGAGAGATTGGTCTTTCCCGCTATTGTAGTGGGATATGCACACAAAAGAAGTGAAATACTTCACAATTTGAGGCTATCCAGTCTGCTCTCCAGGGTTTCAGGTAGTATTTTTTATAGTCATTAAACCTGGACAGGACATAGGTAATAGGGAGCAAGAGTGAGTCGCATAGTGCGAGTAAAAAGTATGGTAACATAGGCAGTAGATTTTTGAGACCATGCGCTTTAGTATTTTTCCACCTGTTTTGTTCTTTTTTCTAGCAGAGATGCCGAGAGAGAAGAGTGAGATGGTGTAGTGTACGATAGAAAGTCTTGGATCATTGCATAGAGGGCGAAACAAGCCCTGGTGGACCGGTGAGTCAAAATAAGATCATTTATCCCTATACGAGGAGTTTAGTACAATGGGGCACATACAAGACGAACAACGGAACGCATTTCATCAGAACGACCTGGTCATGTGGCATTATTGCTATGGCAATAAGCAAGTGCCAATGCCAGGCGTCGTCGTACGACAAGAAGCAGATGGCATCGTGATCAGGACCCGTATGGAAGGTCGGACCGAAGAACTACACGTCGATCCCGGGCAACTGATCGCTCGCTAAACAGTAGAAAAAACAGGGGCAGGTGCGAACTCTATGGCATCTGCCCCTGTTTTTATGGCTGGGTAGAGATATTCATATAGCCATAGGATACAAATAGAGAGACAACCTTGCCACTTACTCACTTCATCTATTACTGCAAGGGAAATCTGACATGTTATACTACCATTGACAGTGTTGTCGGATAGAGTCTTTAGAGGAAAGGATAGTGTCATCTTGAAAGATTTCCAGGGAAAAGTTGCTGTTATTACTGGAGCTGCCAGTGGCATTGGGCGCGCGCTGGCCGAGAAATGTCTGGGCGAAGGTATGAAGGTTGTGCTGGCCGATGTGGAGGAACAGGCCCTGCATCAGACTGCAAAAGAACTGCGGAGTCTTGGTGGTGAAGTGTGGCCTGTACAAACCGATGTATCAAAAGCAGAGGATGTTGAAGCATTGGCGCAGAACGCCTACACAACGTATGGAGCAGTGCACCTACTCTTCAACAATGCCGGCGTTGGGGCCGGAACGACTGTTTGGGAGAGCAGTCTGGCAGATTGGCAGTGGGTATTAGGCGTTAACTTATGGGGCGTCATTCATGGTGTGCACTTTTTTGTGCCTCGTATGCTTGCTCAGAAAGAAGAAAGCCATATCATCAACACCGCCTCAGCAGCCGGGCTCATTGCCAGCACGGGCCTTGGTACCTATAAAGTAAGCAAGCATGGGGTCGTGACGCTCTCTGAGACACTGGCTCTCGAACTGGCTGAGCGCAATGCCAACGTCAAGGTATCGGTACTGTGTCCCCTATGGGTAAACACGCGCATCATTGAATCCGAACGCAACCGCCCCTCAGCGTTACAGAATGCTCCGACAGACCAACCACCGAGCGCGGAAACACTGGCTGCAATGCAGGCTCTGTCCGAGGTGGTAAAAGCAGGTATAAGCCCGGCTCAGGTGGCAGATACTGTCTTCGAAGCAGTGCGCCAGGAGACATTTTATATCTTGACGAACCCGGCAACGAAAGCCGCCGTACAGATGCGTGCGGACGACATTGTGCACGAGCGTATGCCCAGAAATATTTTACACCTGGGATAGCTATAGAGAAAAGTACAAGGCATAGCGCAATCTGTGTATTGCGCTATCAACTTTTTTCCTAAGCGGGAACGAGGTCATGAGCGTAATGGCGCTGACAGGTCTACACCAAGTGCTGCGCAATCCCGTTCTATCAGATCGATATCAATCACTGCATGGCACTTTATAAAGATCGTATGGGCTTCACGAATATAGCGTAATCCCCTTTGTCGCACCTGTCCCGCTATGGCCTTTTGCTGCGTATGCATGGCCTTATCCTGTTGCAGCAACGTTGTGCCATAGCTATGAAGCGCCCTGGCTTGATCCAGAAGCAATCCCCGCGCACGACACATCTCAATAGCTTGCTCAAAATAGCGATCCGCCTGGGCATAATCCTCATACGTAGCACGAATAAGTCCCAGCAGACGGTACGCTCGCCCACTCACACCCGTCGTTTCATATTCCTGAGACTCTTTGCACGTTTGCAACGCCAATTGTTCTGCGGCCTCACTCTCCCCCAGCAGAAAATGGACCATGGCCAGCAATTGCTTCCCATCAATAATATTTTCAATCTCCATGCCCTCTAACTCGATAGCCCTTTGGAGTGTCGATTTTGCATGCAAGAGCAAGCGCTGGCGAGCAAGCGATGCATCATGTGTGCCAGAGGAGAATGTCTCATGGATGGTTATTGCCTGCGTCACGCGTAAATCTGCCAACCCAACCAGGGCAAAACGAATACAGCGAGCGCTTTTCATCGCGCGACCGGTGCGAATTGCGCGCACGATGCTCCTGGACGCTTCAGAGATTTTCCCCTGAGACTTCTGAATACCCGAGAGCATAGAACTGCTCCAACTCACGCGTTCCCGGTCATTAATGCGTTCAGCCAGGGCGAGACACTGCATAAGCAGACGCTCAGCTTCCAACAAATCGCCAGAACGCTGCGCAACATCACCAAGATTGAGTGTTGCAGCGGTCATAATAGGCAGGTTCCCTACGCGCTCAGCCAGATCCAGCGAGCGCCGGATATAGGGTCTGGCAACCTCATTCTCACCTTTGATGATGTACATCGCACTCAGATTGCTGCACACGCGCGCCATCTCTGAAACAAACTCACTTTGCTCATAGATTTCCAGCGCAATATGCATATGCTTCGATGCTTCATGTTGCTGACCAAGACTGGAGGCGACAATACCGAGTCGCTCATGAGCGTAACCGATCTCCAATGGGTCACCACCAAGAATGCGCTCGGTACGTGTGAGCAGGTCCTTGCCAGGTCGATTAATGGATAGCTCCTCGCCTTCTCTCTGCTCCAACATTTCCAGAGCCTCCTGAAGATAGCGACGAGCTTCGTGATAGTTGCCATCTAAGCGCAGCAATGAACCATATTGCAGAAGCAGGCATGCCCATGCCACACCACGTGTGATACCAGCTTTCAGCAACACACCCTTTCCCTGCTCATAGCTGGCATAAGCTCGTTCATATTCAGCGGTCAATGACCAGGAGAGGCTAATTTCTCGCCATAATAAAGCCTGTATCTGTGCCTCTTGCTGCAATTGCTCCGCGCTAGCCGCAGTGAAAATCTGGCGCTGGAAGCGTTCACTTGTACGCAGCTCAAGAATGCATTCGAAGATATTGCGTGCCTCGGTGAAGTTCCCCAATATCATGCTGCATTCGCCCACACGTTCTAAGATGCGACTGACAGGTAATGGGTCTACGATAGGGAGTTGGGAGAAGAGCCTGAGACGTAATACGCTGAATAGCGTTGTGAACAGCGCTCGCTTCGGAGGTGTGCAATGGCAATTCACTGTGCAGCGTTCTTAAGCTGCCTTGCAACGCTGCTGTTGTGTCCTGATACTCGGCCAGAAACGCCGCTGCGCGTCTGGCTTTCGGCTCATCTGGTCCGCTGTCAGCAGAGCGGACGAGCAGCGCCTGAACTGTCTGCATAAAGTATTGCTGCGCCTCAGAATAGGCCGCAAGTGCATAGGCTTGATTTCCGGCCATCTCGCCATATTGAGCGATGCTGGTTGGATCACCTCCACCTCTTAGCAGGTGGTACACGATTGCCGCAGCCTTCGCCGGGTGTGCTGGCGATAACGCTTTCAGCGCATCAGCCGCTTTGCGATGCAGCAGCGCCCGACGCGCGGCAGAAAGGCGACTGTAGAGATGACTGATAATCAAGGGATGCCAGAAGTGATAGATGATAGTAGACCCGGCGCCCTCCTCGGTCAATAAACCAGCGTTGAGAGCCTCCTCAAGCAGATCAAGAACCGTATCTTCATCGTGTTCCGGGGCCATAGGCAACAACTGCCCCAGCTCAAATGAGCCACCGAGCACCGCAGCTTTCCCCAGCAGTTGCTGGCACCCATCGCTCAAACGGCTCAGCCGACGCTCAAGAACGGCTGCGATAGCTTCTGGTAATGAGAGCGGGTGGGTGGGTGGGATGGTCTGGTCTCCCTGCGACCACGACGCCTGGGCCTTTTCCGTCCGGCGTATCCAGGTATGGCCAGTCCGTCCTTGCTGCGCAACGGCCATAAATGCATCGTCCTCACTAGAGGGTGCGCCAACGAAGCGAGCCAACTCCTCTGCGAAAAAAGGATTGCCAGACGCCTGTGTTTGAATACTTTGCACCACCTCTTGTGGTAGATGGGAGACAAGTGTCCCAATTTGTGAGGAGGTAAGCGGTAAGACCGACAGAATGGCAATGGCCTGCTCGCGCTGAAGATCAGCCATAAGTGTGCGCAACTTATGGTGCGGGGCCAGCTCACCATCACGACACGTACCAACCAATAGAACGCGTTGATCACGCAAATGGTGAATGAGATACGTGAGAAGCTCAATGCTACTTTCGTCCGTCCAGTGTAAGTCATCGAGTACAAGCAACAACGGCTGACTTTTGCTGAAAATCCCTAGCAGCCCCAACGTCGCTTCCCAGAGGTGGAGTCGTTCCTGCTCATAGGGGATGGGGAGGGATGATCGTGTATGTGAAGTTGCAGTATACTGCGCTAATTCCGGTAATAGGATACTGAGACGTTCAAGTTTCAAGGGGTGCTGTGCATTTGCCCCTCCCGGAAGGGCTGCCCTCTGAACGACTTCCGCCAGTTCCGCAGTACCCGGCAGCAGCGTCCGCAGCAACTCCGTCCAGGGTCGATAAGGGATCGTTCCTTCCTGCTCGTACGACCTGCTCCAGGCGACCGTCCAACCTCGTTCGTACGCCTCAAGGCTTAACTCCTCTGCCAGGCGTGTCTTTCCAATACCGATCTCGCCCTTCAGTAACAAAAAATGCATATGCTTGGGGCGGGAAGAAGACGTATGAAAAGAAGAAGATGGGACTGTTGTAATCTGGGACGCGAGTGCTTCGCTCGTCCCTCCACGATCTCCGTCTGTCGTGACCTGCTCTATCGAAAGCATAATCTGGTGTAGCGTCTCCAACTCGCGGTCGCGCCCAATCAACGGACTCTGATTGTGACGGCCCAGTTGGAACACGGGACGGGTAAACGCAAGATCATGGTCGTGTAAGGGCAGTTCCTGACGGTTATTTGGTTCTTCCTCTTCAGCCAGCGGGGCTGTCGTAGAGGAAGGTGGCGCATTGTTTGTTGTGACGGCAGGCACTGGTGTGTTGATATAGAGCGATGGGATATGTCCCTTGCGCAACGCTTCATACAACGCGCTCGTTTCAGGGAGTGGCTCTCCTTCATACTCCCGGGCGAGCATTGCCACATGTTGACGATACATTTGCAACGCCTCACCGCGTCGGTCAAGTTGCGTCAGGAGCAGCATCAACTGTTGGAGGGCCGTTTCATTGGTTGGATCAGCCGTGCGTAGGCGATCGAGCAACTCAATAGCGCTGACATACGCTTTGCGTTCTGCTCGCAGCTGGGCCAGCTTGAGGAGTAGACCAACCCACGCCCGCTGCAATGCGTCTCGTCGCGGTGCAGCCCATTCTGAATAGAGTTCTTCCAATAAATAATTACCGCGATAAAGTGCAGCCGCCTCCTCAAGCAAGTGCTCAGTTTGTTTCGTATCCATTGAGGTATCAGCTTGCTTGAGCAACGTATCAAACTCTTCGGCGTCGACCCAGATCTGCGAGCCATCCGCCAGTTCAAGAATGTCTCGTTGCAGGCGTAATAGACGCGAAGCCGCCGGGCGTGCAATATCAGGCTCAAGAATCTGGCGTAGTTCGTGTACGGCCCCATTTAAGCGATTGGCAGCCAGATCAATATCCAGATCGGGCCAGAGCATTTCCATAATCTGCTCTCTGCCCAGGCGTCGTCCCGTATTACTAAGCAGACATCCTAGTAGCGCGCGTGCCCGGCGACGATGCCAGGTACGGCTATCGAGGGCGTGCCATTCACCGTCGCTCTTGCGTTCAATGCGAAATTGGCCCAGGAGATAAATACGCAGAGTAGGAGCGGCAGGAAGTTTTTTGTTGCTAAGAGCACCTCTGACGGAACGCTCAGAAGAAACATCCTGAGGTTGTTGAACCCCATCATGGGATGCTGGTAGTGCTTCTTCATCTCTTGTGAACTGCCGTTCTCCTTCGACGTCCTTAGGGAGATGAACGCCAATATATTTACTAACCGTGCGTCCTTTCTCACTCCAGTAGGCATACCAGTACGGCCCATGACCAGACCCTTCCCGGCATTTACGGCAGCGTTGTTTTCCGCAACGGGTGAACTGTTGGCGATAGGTAACTTTACTGTTCATCGCTTGCCTCTGCCTATCTGCCCTCTCTATCTGCGAATGTACGTCAGGAAGTTTCTTAGTATCAAGGGCATTGCTGACTGCGTGCTCAGAAGAAACTTCCTGGATAAGAATGCAATGCTATCTGCACGTTCGTAGGTATTCTAGCCGATTGTCCACAATTATAGATAGTATACCTTAGGATGAGAGACATCACAACCGCATAGCCTTATCTGCACGCGGGCGAGATCTTCCGCTGCTGCTGAAACATGCATGCTGATTGACGCTATCCTCCTGGTTGGTCAGGCTTTTCGGCCTTTGAGGAGGAGACTTTGCATACTGAAACACGCGAGATGTCCATCAGGACGTACTGTCACGGCAAATTGGTGTTGGATAGCTGCGCTGCTCTCCAGAATAAAACGTTCCAGGGCCGCTTTTTGTGCAGTGGGCAACTGGGCACGGCTGGTCCAATCATCATAGTCATGGACTTTGCCGAAGATCTCCTGGGCTTCGCAATGGAGACCGGCTTGCTGAAAAAAGGACAGCCATTCCTCCACGGTATAGGCGCGACCATGGGAAGCGTCCCGCCATTTCTCGACGGTGTTCGCAAAGTGGTCCAACGCCGGATCACTGGGGACAATGTTATCGATGAGCAGAAAGAGACCTCCAGGCTTTAGCACTCGCGCCACCTCCTGAACGGCCTGGGAGACATGCGGAAAATGGTGCGCCGCGATGCGGCAGGTAACGCGGTCGAAGCTGGCATCTGCAAATGGCAATGTTTCGGCATCAGCCACCTGGAACTGCGCATTGCTCATGCCTTGTGAGAGCAGAAATGTCTGCGCTTTCTCAAGCATGGCTGGTGTCAAATCGGTAACTGTTACCTGACCGACATACGGAGCTACAGCCAGTGCGGTATGCCCACCTCCCGTTGCGACGTCGAGCACGCGCTGCTGGCTATCCCATTCGCCCAGTTCAAGCAGCCGTTGCAGATCTTTCCCACTGCGATGCGACGAGCTCGTGACATAGCCATCAGCGGTACGGCCAAAGTACTCCTGGACCTGCGCCTTCTGTTCAGTGCTGTCCTGTGGTGTATTTGTCATAGGATAAATTTTCTCCTTATCTGATCCGCCCGTAAAACCCCTGGCCTTCAGCCATGGAGATACAAGGGCGTTCCTTTTAGGGGCACGATGGGAGTGGGGTCATTGGCGCGAGAGAAAATACTCCCAAATAAGTATATACATGTGCATGTTATTTTGCTATAGTTCTTCTCATAGCACATTGACAACGGAATAGTGTTTGTGGGTTCCAAGCTAAATCGTTCGCTTGGGTAAAAGCACTAGCGTGTTTGACCATTGTCTACTCTCTTTCTCCTGCCGACTTGCGAAAACCATGCAAGTCAATGAATGGGAACAAAAACCACGTTCCTCCTCTCAGTCAGATGATCCGAAGGATAGCGGCGACAGCCGCGTTTCTGACTGTTTAAGAGGGTTCCTCCTCTTCCAGATTGAGAAGCTACCCTGGGGCTCAGGGAAAGCGAATGCCTGTGGAGGCGATGTAAGACCGGCTGTCGCGGCAACGGCTCTCTCCAGCGAAACAGGAAAGCCCATTCGTGAGGATGGGAAGCCCCCGGCTGAAGACCGTGGGGAGATGTCACAGACCAGATTGAGGTTCGCAAGAGCCGTTGTCCCGCCCATTTCTCTCCAGATAAGTTGACTATTTGTCCGCCTCTATCTATACTTTCAGACAGCAAAGAAAGGCAGAGACCTTGCGAACGTAGCAATGTCGTGTGCTGTTATGCAGAGGAGAGTTGGGCATGAACTCAATAGTTGAAGCGGTATTTTACCACGCACAACGACAACCGGAGCGTCCGGCCATCTTTTTTGAGGAACAAACGATCAGCTATGGGCAGCTATCAACGCACGTTGAACAATTTGCGTATGCGCTGCGTGCATGGGGCATACAGCCAGGTGATCGCATTGCGCTCTTCCTCGACAATTGTCCAACATTTGTGGTCGCCTACCTCGGCATACAACTTGCCGCAGGCGTGGTGGTGCTGATTAATACGCAATATCGTCAGGTAGAGCTACAGCATATTCTAACTGACTCAGGTGTACGACTATGCGTGACCAGTGTAGCCGGTCAAGAGGCATTGCTGCAACTGGTGGTGCCAACATTGACCACGCTGGTCATTGTGGACGCGATGAGCAACCCGCAGACAGCGCAGAACGTGAATGCTCTACCTTACGCTGATTTTGTCGCACGAGGCAGCGAGCGTGCCGGGCAACGCTTCCAATTTCCACTGGCCGATGCCCCAGCGGTCATCGGCTACACATCAGGTACAACCGGGCGTGCGAAAGGCGCGCTACTGCGCCAGAGCAATCTGCTTGCCAATATTACAGCGGTGACAACTGCGTGGTGCTGGACTGACAAAGACTGTTTGTTGCTCGTGCTCCCGCTCTTTCATGTCCATGGCCTGATGGTTGGTATGCATGGAACCCTCTTCAAGGGAGCCAGTGTGCATTTGAAGCGGAAGTTCGAGGCCACAGATGTGCTCACCACGCTCCAGCGGAATGCCAGTATCAGCCTCTTTTTTGGTGTACCGACGATGTACATACGGCTCCTGGCGGAAGTGGAACGGCAAGGTATGCAGCCACGTCAGGAAGTTTCTCCTGGGCATGTAGTCAGTAATACCTCTGATACCAGGAAACTTCCTGCATTGCGGTTATTCGTATCCGGTTCTGCACCGCTCAGTTCACAGGTATTTGCTGAGTTCGCTCGGGTATTCGGTCAGCCTATCCTCGAACGCTACGGTATGACCGAGACGCTCATGAACCTGACCAATCCCTATGCAGGTGAGCGACGCGCGGGAACGGTTGGCGGACCGTTTCCCGGCCAGGAGGCGCGCGTCGTCGATGGGCATAGCAGGCAGCCATTGCCAGCAGGAGAAATTGGTGAGATCGAGGTACGTGGACCGCATGTTTTTGCAGGCTATTGGAACCGACCAGCTGCCACATCTGAAGCGTTTAGCGCGGATGGTTGGTTCAAGACCGGTGATCTCGGCTGGTATAGCGACGATGGCTACCATACCATTACCGGGCGTGCTCGCGAACTGATCATCAGTGGTGGCTACAATATCTATCCGCGCGAGATTGAGGATGTGCTGGCGCAGCATCCGGCAGTCGCTGAAGTGGCAGTCATCGGCATGCCCGAGCCTGAGATGGGTGAGCAAGTGGTCGCCTTCGTGGTGACGCAGGCCGGGTATACTCCCGATGCAGTCGACATCATCGCCTTTTGTCGTGAGCGGCTGGCCAGTTACAAAAAACCGCGTCAGATCGTTTTCGTCGCAGAGCTACCGCGTAACGCATTGGGAAAAGTCCAGAAACACCTGCTTGCTGCACAACAGCAAGAGAGAAATCATTCATAGATACATTGTTGGGACAATTATCAGAGGAGATTCACCGCATATGGAACCTTCGACACCGGCTCCATCAAAAACCGTGCAAGACGGTGGGCGGCGTCTGCATGGTATCGCGCTGATCAGCGTGCTTGCTGCGCTCATGCTCACGTTACTGCTAGAAGCACTAGATCAGACGATTGTTGGTACGGCATTGCCCAAGATTGTTGGTGAGCTAAATGGCTTTAGCCTCTACACCTGGGTTGCAACGGCCTATCTGCTAGCCTCATCCACCGTTATTCCGATTATCGGCAAGCTATCAGATCAGTTTGGGCGCAAGTGGTTCTTTGTTATTGGCGTGGTGATCTTTTTGTGCGGCTCGGCGCTTTCGGGTGCGGCACAGAGTATCCAGCAGTTGATTGCCTTTCGTGCGCTACAAGGACTGGGTGCGGGCATCGGTATCTCGCTGGTATTTACCGTCGTCGGTGATATCTTTCCGCCGGCTGAACGCCCGAAATGGCAAGGTATTTTTGGTGCTGTCTATGGCCTCTCCAGTGTCTTTGGACCGACGCTCGGTGGCTGGCTAACGGATCATGGTCCGCTTGTCGGGACGTTCATTACCGACCAGTCACGCTGGCGCTGGGTTTTCTATGTCAATCTACCTGTTGGCCTGATTGCCCTGATTGCGCTGCTCGTGTACTTACCCGCAAACGTCTCTGCGTCCACCTCGCGCTACAGAGGGTGGGCTGCGATCAGGCGCATTGACTTTCTGGGTGCGTTCCTGGCGGCTGCCGCGACGATCTGTCTGTTGCTTGGTTTGACCTGGGGTGGCCAGACCTATCCATGGGGATCAGTACCCGTCATCGGAACACTCGTCGCAGCGGCAGTGCTTTTCGCGGCATTTATCACGGTCGAGCGTTTCTCAACCGAACCTGTGCTACCGCTGGACCTCTTCAAGAATCAGGTTTTCACCGCTGCTAGTCTGCTATCATTGTGTGTTGGAGCCATCCTGCTCGCGCTCGCGTACTATTTACCGCTCTTTTTGCAGGGAGTACTGGGCGAGTCGGCGACGAACTCTGGTGCCGTAATTACTCCGTTGACTGTGAGCATTGTGGTTGGCTCTGTGCTTGGTGGATTATTGGTGGCACGGACCGGGCGTTACCAGTGGCTTGCTATCAGTGGGGCTGTCATTACCTGTATTGGCATCTTCTTACTTTCGCGTATGACTGCTGCGACGGTATTGTGGCAGGCGGCTATCTTTATGCTGTTTGCAGGGTTTGGGCTAGGCATTTTCTTCTCACTCATGACGCTGGCTGTGCAGAATGCGATTCCACGCTCGCGACTGGGCGTTGGCACAGCGGCCACGCGCTATCTTCAGCAAGCGGGAAATACCTTTGGTGTTGCTATCGTCGGAACGGTGGTCAATAACGCGATTGCCAGCGATATCGCTCAACATCTGCCCGCTGGTGCTCAGCAATTGACCGCGCAGGGGATTGCGGCAGCTACCAATCCCCAGGTACTGGAGAACCAAACATATCGAACGACGTTGGTCAAAACCGCGAAGCAATATGCTGCCAGGAATGCTATAGCGAGTGCTCAGGCGCAGGGGAAAACTCCTGCTGGTCCACAACATGCAGCTGTGATGGCGACAATCCAGCGGCAGGCTGAGGCGAGTGCGCAACATCTGCTGGATCAAATTTTCCAGGCGCTCAAACACTCATTAACCATCGGTATCCAGCATGGCTTTACGGTTGTACTGATCTTTGGTTTATGCATGCTCGTGATCACTTTCTTTCTGAAGGATGTGCCACTTGCTAAGAACTTCCGTGAAGACGCTACCGGCAAGGACGAAGTGAATAAGGAGAAGACAGCACCAATCAGTCTCTAACCTTTGCTCAAAGAGGAAGAGTACGATGAGATGCGCTGTTCTTTGTTGACAGTGATTACCACATCAATTAAGGACTAGGCGTACAACTCAGTGCTGGAGTGGTAAGCGTTCCCAAATAAGAGTAATGACCGCTTTGTCCCTGTGGTAGGGTCTGTTGTGCAAACCAGGGGAGAAAAGCCTCATCCTGGAGATGGTAGCCATTGAGTGTAAATGTGACGCCAACCAGCGGTTCGCCGACTTCCAGCAGGTCACTACAGTCTGTGTGAGGGTGCTTTGGTGCTTGCCAGTATGGAACGAGATTGGTCGCAAATGGATCGTTGTACCACTCCGCAATCTCGTGGCTCAGTGGCTGGATATCTGATAGTACGCTATTTTGCAAGGTGATAGGATCGTTATCGGTGGCAAATATATACGTCATCGCCTGGTCTGATCCATCATATGCGGAGGTTCCCGTAATATGGTGATCTTTGAAGACATGAACAGCGCGCTCTGGTAATAGTGGTGGGCCAATGCCTGTCGCTCCCACGACGCTGTGATAGCCGACCACACAGCACTGCGCGGGAGCGCCATTTTCATACAAGACGCTATTGTAATCGAGAAAAATTGGCAACGTCTTTGGACTAACATATAGTATACCCATTCATTTAAACTTCATATCTGAATATATACGGGCCCGGAAAAAAGGGAAAGAGTGCGCTCTGTTGTAAACGCGCGCTCGCTTTTGTCTTGCGAAAGAACAAAATATCGGGTAATATGCCAGAAAGCATAGCGCTGAATAGCACGGAGATCTCTTCTATTGCAAAGTACAGGCCCTATCTCGATTGTTGGTGATGTTCACGGCCAACTGCGCCAACTTCTCAGATTGCTCCAGCAGTCAGGACTGCTGGGCAAGAACTACGAATGGACAGGCGGAAATACGACCTTATGGTTTATCGGCGATCTAGTAGACCGTGGTCCTGATAGCATCGCGGTCATTGACCTGGTAATGCGCTTACAGACCGAGGCTACGCAAGCGGGCGGCTTTGTCGGGTGCCTATTGGGCAATCATGAAATGCTCTTATTGGCGGCCTATCGTTTCGGTCGGCGTTCCACGGGATTAAGTAGTAACTTTATTAGCAAATGGCGTCATAACGGCGGAAAGCGCGAGGATCTGGCGAAACTTACCAGGCAGCACCTCGAATGGATGGCGAACCTGCCAGCCATTGTGCATATTGGCAAAACGCTGCTTATCCATGCCGATGCCACTTTCTATACACGCTATGGTCACTCTGAAGAGGAGGTCAATGAGACCTTTAGAAACCTGTTAAAGCGCAGCGATGCGCTGGCCTGGGAGGAGCTGTTGGAAGCGTTTGCCATGCGCGGCGTGTTTAATCATCAACTGGCAGGCGAAGAGTTCGTCCAGCGTTTTCTTACCATCTTTGAGGGGGAAAAGATCGTGCATGGTCACACGCCCATTCATCTCATGCAGGGTGGCTCAGCAAAGAAGGTCAGCGAAGCGCTGATCTATGCACAAGGACGTTGTGTCAACGTGGACGGTGGGATGTACCTGGGCGGACCCGGCTTTGTCTATCAATTGTCTGGTATTGCCAACGTGCTGCCAGATGCAAGTATTCAGTGAATAGGTGCTGCTTTTCTCCATTTCTGCACGAGAAACAGCCGCGATACGCCCAGGCGAGACTACTGCTCTACAACCTTGTCGAACACCGTGTGGTTGATCTGTACCTTGGCTGTACGGATATTCGCGGCTATCAGTGCCTCAACCTGGCTCTTCTTCCATTGCTGCAGCACCTGGGATTCGACCGCAGCGAACGGTACGTACTTCTGACCACTAGCGCAGTACGGCGAAATCGCCTGCGACTGGTCTATGCCAGCCTGGCTCGGGGATGAGCAGGCAACGTCCTGACTGCGCAACTGCCCGTAGAGCTGTTCCAGCACCGCAGTCGCGGGCGGCTGCATCGCCTCTTCCAAATTCTGCCTGAGGTTTACCTCCAGGTTGCTGGTGACGTAGCTGAAGTAGGTTGCTTCGGTAAAGGACGTGAGACCATACACCGGTTGGAGCTGAGCCACGGCGGTGGCTCAGCTCTGGTTCTCTTGCTGCATGTTGGCCAGCATTGCCCCATAGGAGATGTCCCGCACCAGGCCTCGGGCACGGGCCATCTCCAGTTGCACGGTGAGTTGCACCAACTGCTGCGTGGTGAACTGCTTGATCAATAGTCAAGGGTGTGACCACGCCATGCGGCGTGGTCCAGAAGGTAGCAGAATCCTGCACACCATAGTGATCGTAGAAGTACTGAAAGACCTGGGCCTGGTTCGTGCCCATCTGCGGCAGGAACTCGTGCGAGTTGATCGGGTCGGTGTTGACGGTGAGGATCGGGCCGGCAGGCAGGTACGCAGCACTGGCTTGGCTGGGAGGTGGTGACGGAGGTTGATTGGCGGCAACCACCGCGAGCACGACGGCAACCCATGCAGTACGCAGGCGCCGACGGGCGGCGTGGCGTGGAAGCGGTCGTCTTCCGGCTCTTTGCTGATCCATCTGATGATGCCTCCTCTCGCTTGGTCGTCAGACTGTCTGGCCAGCTTCCCTTCGCAGGAAACCGGCCACTAGGGCGACACGAGGGGAGTTCTGGTGCGTTCCGGCTCCCCTCGTGTCGCTCAGAGTAGCCTTGGCGTGTGGCCCGGCACGCCGCGTCGCTCGTCAGCTGAGGGAGAAGTCGTCGCAGTAGCTCGCGGCGCTGCCCCCGTTCTTCCAGCAGTAGATGTCCACGCTGGTATTACTCGAGCCCGTGGTGAAGATGATGCTGATCTGCGTGTAGGTGCTCGATGTGGTGAAGCTGTTGGTCTCCGTCCCGCCGTAGCTCTTCACGCCCACGTAGATCGCGTCGCTGCCATTGCTCGACTTGACCCAGCCAGTGAGGATATAGGTCTGGCCAGCCGTGAGTCCGGAAACCGTCTGGTTCACACCAGAGTTGGCGTTCCCCGTCTGCACGGCGTAGGTGCCGGTGTGCGCGTTGTTGCTGACCACGCTGGCACCGCTGGTGTTGATCCAAGGACTCAGGCTGCCTGTCTCGAATCCGGGATTGCTCACCAGATTGAGGAAGAAGTCGTCGCAGTAGCTCGCGGCGCTGCCCCCATTCTTCCAGCAGTAGATGTTCGCGCTGGTGTTGCTCGAACCCATGGTGAAGGTGATGCTGATCTGCGTGTAGGTGCTCGATGTGGTGAAGCTGTTGGTCTCCGTCCCGCCGTAGCTCTTCACGCCCACGTAGATCGCGTCGCTGCCGTTGCTCGACTTGACCCAGCCAGTGAGGATATAGGTCTGGCCAGCCGTGAGTCCGGAAACCGTCTGGTTCACACCAGAGTTGGCGTTCCCCGTCTGCACGGCGTAGGTACCGGTGTGCGCGTTGTTGCTGACCACGCTGGCACCGCTGGTGTTGATCCAAGGACTCAGGCTGCCTGTCTCGAATCCGGGATTGCTCACCAAGCCGATGGTACCCGTACTGCATAGGTTATCCATGGCACCGATGTTGGGGATGCTGCAGATGGTGTTATTGTTGAAATCCTTGGTAGGGGCACCAGAGACGGTCACGCCGGCACCAATCGCCGCCGAGCCGCTCGTGATGGCGTAGGCGCTGGCCGCCGAACTCAGGCCGTTGCCGCCGCCGTTCGGACTCGAGAACGCCGGATCACCCACGACCGCGTTCGTGTCGGTGCTGGGTCGGTTGCCCGAGCCGTAGAACAGGGTGTGGTCCCAGGGAATGTTGGAACTGTAGGTGCCGCTGCCCTGGTTGTCGACGATGTTGTTGGTGAAGGACGTCCCGCTCCCCCAGGCTCCGTTTGGGTAGCCGTCGATGCTGGGACTGGTGCCGGAACTGATGTACACCGTGTTGTTGTAAACGGCGGGGGTCGGGTTCCCGCCACAGGTGTCGGTGAACACCGAGTTCTTGGCCGTGCCATCGTCCTGCGAGATGTTGTAGCGCAACACCTCGCCCCGGCCCCCGGCGCCGCTGCAGTCCATCCAGAAGCCATCGACGTTGTTATGGCTGTAGTTATACTGCATGAGGCAGTTGGTGGTGTGTAAGTCGCAGTCAAACGCCTCGCCGTCGCCGCCTTGCGACACATAGCCGTATACTTCATTGCCCTGGACGGTCGGGCTGTCGCTGTTGACCGGCCAGATGGCGGCAGAAGCAGCGTTTTTGTAGGTCGGGCTGCCCGAGTTGGTGCCCCCGGTCCAGTTGCCCGCATTATAGACGATATTGTTGAGGATCTGGGCGCCGCTGGTGTAGCGCACCACGATGCCGTCAGCGCCCAGGCTGGTCATCTGGTTGCCCGAGATGGTGATGCCGGTGCTGCGCGCGGAGATGACCCCATTCTCCACCAGACTGCCCACCCAGATGCCGACGCGATCGACGTTCCACACGTCATTGTTCGTAATGCTGACCCCATTATAGACGCCGGGACTCGCGAGCCCGCCGTCGATGTCCACGTCAATCCCCCCGTCGGCACCGTAGTAGCCCCACAGGTAGCCATTCACGTTGTCCACGGTGTTAGCGGTGATGGTGATGCCGTTCAAGGTACTGCTGGTGTCATTGTAGGCCAGGATGCCATCCCGGTCCCCCGCGCTTCCACTGCTGTTGGTGACCTCAAGATCCTCGACAGTCACGTACTGGTTATCGTGGAGATACACCGTGGCCGGGGTGACCCCGCCCCCGGCGAGGATCGGCTTGGCTGAGCCATGACCGTTGTCCCACTGCCCAATGACGATGGGGTTGCCGCTGGCGCCCGATCCCTGCAGCGCCAGTTGCCCGTTGCAGGTGGTGCCCTCGGCGAAGACGAGGCCATCACCTGCCTGGAAGGTATGTGCGTTGACCGAGGTCAGGGTATTCCAGGGGCTGGACTGCGAGGTGCCGTTGCCGTTGCTGCCAGCCGAGCAGTCCACATACCACCAGGTCGTCACCCCGGCGTGGGCCACCTGGTGCGTCACCAGGGTCGCGGCGAGGCTCAGAATGAGGGTGCTCGCGATGAGCAACGGTCGTGCCAGTGCAATGGATCGCTTCTTCATGCATGTTTTGTCCCTTCGACTATGAAGACCAAATAATTATATCAACCAGCACAATTACTGGCATGATACCCACAGAGCTACAGTTCACCAACGAACAGCTTTTTGTGAGAGTAAACGATGTCGGGAACGTTTTACCACGCAAGCATACTAGATAAACCGATCTCTGTCAAGCTTCTGCTCTCGCCTTCGTTCAAACTCTTCCCTCTGGTTTCACTTTGTTCCAGCGCAATACGCTCCTGAGAACTTGACAAGCATAAGTGATTAGACTATCCTTCTCTTAAGAAATATCAATCGTTCCCGACATCGTTTACAAAAATGATGGAGTCTAGGAAGAGGAGAAAAACCATCGCTATCACGATTCATGATGTGGCCCAGCGCGTTGGTGTCTCTGTCAAAACGGTCTCACGCGCTATTAATAATCATCCTGATGTGAGTGCAGCGACACGAGCAGCAGTACAAGAGGTGGTGCGCGAACTAGGTTTTCAACCAAATGCTGCCGCACGAGGGTTACGTAAGGGGCGTACTGGCATGATTGGACTGCTCATTCCAGATATTCTCAATCCGCACTATGCGGAGTACGCACGTCAAATGCAAATTATCGCCCATGTTGCGGGCTATATGCTTGTCGTTGCTAGCTACGATTATGACTCAGCCCTTGCCCTCACCAATCTCAGTTCATTTGTTGCCCATCGCGTCGATGGTCTCATTTGGATGGCAGGTGCGCTGAATAGTGCAGCTCGTGAAGTCATACAAGCCGCCAAACTTCCTACCGTCGTGGTAGATGAGACTGTACTAGATGATGTTCCGTATGTACAAGCATTTATTTCTGGCAACTCACGGGATCGGGCGACCTACATGGCGGTCTCACAACTGATAGAATTGGGTCATCGTCGCCTCGCGTATCTGACGGAAGGGCCGGAGTTGCGTGTTGCAAGTAGCCGTCTTGCAGCGTTTCGAGCGGCCTTGACCGATCATGGACTCCTTGTTGACGAAGGTCTCATCAAGAGTACCTCCTACTTACAAACACATAAACTCGAAGGCGGCTATCGAGCCGTTAACGAACTCTTTGACGAAGGACAGAGACCAACTGCTATTTGTGCCTTAACTGATCTCATCGCAATTGGTGTGTTACGAGCACTCCACGACAGAGGGTTGAGCGTGCCGGGAGATGTGTCGGTTATCGGGTGTGACGACGTTTTGCAATCATCCTACACCGATCCACCATTGACCACGATTTACACTCCCTATGCGGAAATCAGTCACGCTGTCTTGAAACTCGTCCAGCATATGATCGAGCCGGAACACAGTGACGAGCCTGTATCGGGGCCGAACATTGAATATACACTCATTACACGTGCATCAACGGGAGTTGTGCCGAGACGGTGATGAAAAGGGTGTGCTAAAGTAGAGCTATCTCGCTCGCCATCAGTCATCTCTTTTCCCTACCTTTCGTATAAAAAGATTCTCCGACAAGAATTGACTGCGAACTCTGGTCTTTTCTCTGCTTTTTCTAACGAAGCTGAGCATAGGGATGGGAGGGACTTGGCCAAGAATGATTATTCCCCGCCGAGTATTCTCCGACGAGTTCTCTCCAAGCTCAACACACATTCGCGAATGATCTCGTGATTTCTGCTCAAAAAGCACTACAACTGTCTCAACCTTGATCAGCACCACCAGACGTTGCCTGAAACCCTGTTGGGGTCACGAGATTGGCAGGGGCAGAACATACTCTAAAGGTATCGATACACCGACAATCCTAATGCACACCGCCTCCTTTTTTTAAGGGAGGCGGTGCTTTTGCGAGTGGCGGCGATATTAAAGAACTGGCGTGACTTGATCGGAAAAATGGCAGGCTGCATAGTGTTCATGGCCGCCTTTCGAGTCAAGGGTTGGCTCTACTTCGCGACAAATCTGCTGTGCCATCGGACAACGCTGATGGAAACGGCAGCCAGCAGGAATATTGACCGGACTTGGCAGATCACCGGCAAGAATGATGCGTTGACGCTTCTTCTCTATCTGAGGATCAGGAATGGGCACGGCGGAGAGCAAGGCCCTGGTATAGGGATGCTTCGGTGCTGTATACAGTTCGTCGCGGTCGGCTACCTCGACAAATTTGCCGAGATACATAACTGCAATGCGGTCCGCGACGTGACGTACCACACTGAGATCGTGAGACACAAACAGATAGGTCAGATTGAATTGCTGCTGCAGTCTTTGCAAAAGGTTCAAAATCTGCGCGCGTATAGAGACATCAAGCGCTGACACCGGCTCATCGGCGATCACAAACTGCGGGTTAATCGAAAGTGCGCGTGCTATGACGATGCGCTGCCGCTGACCGCCACTGAACTCATGAGGATAGCGGTCAATATACTCTGCTCGCAAGCCCACGATCTGCAATAATTCCTCTGTCCGCTCACGAATTTCCTTGCTTGTGCCCATTTTATAGATGTGCATAGGTTCGGAAACCAGCGAGCCAATCGTGAAACGTGGATTGAGCGAGGCAAACGGGTCCTGAAAGATCATCTGGATGTTCTGGCGTATCTGGCGGAGCGGCTCACCATTCAACTGAGCGAGATCCTGCTGATTAAAGAGGATCTCGCCTGCTGTTGGCTTGTACAGGCGAATAATGGTTCGCCCAATGGTCGTCTTGCCTGAACCGCTTTCACCAACCAGGCCCAGTGTTTTTCCCCGCTCGATGCTAAAGCTCACGCCATCGACGGCCCGTACATAGCCAAACACGCGTTGCAGCAGGATACCGCGTGTCAGTGGGAAGTGCATCTTTAGATCATGCACTTCAAGTAACGTCTTATTGGCAACAACTGTATCAACCATCGCTCATTCTCCTTGCAAAATCTCGGCTGCCGCTCCAATTGCGGCACGCTGTGCTGCTTGTCTTGCCTGGAGACGGCGCTCTGCATAGGCCTGCTCCTGTGGATCGGTAACGTCAATCCAGCAAGCTTTTTTGTGCGTAGCATTTCCGGCTACAGGATCTAATGGTGGCATCGTACGGCAAACGGCGCGGGCGTTGTAGCAGCGCGGCATGAACGGACACCCACTGGGTGGCTGTAGGAGATCAGGTGGTGCGCCTTCTATCGTCTTGAGTTCTTCCTGGCGCACCTCGTCCAGGCGTGTGACAGAGGAAAGCAGTCCAATCGTGTAGGGATGACGTGGGTGAGCAAAGAGTTCATCGGTGGTGGCCTCTTCCACCACCTTGCCCGCATACATGACGATCACGCGGTCGGTCATACCAGCAACCACGCCCAGATCATGGGTGATCAAGATCAGCGCCGTATTAAATTCATTGCAGATTGCACTGATCAACTCAAGAATCTGTGCCTGCACCGTCACATCCAGCGCCGTTGTTGGCTCATCGGCAATCAGCAGTTTAGGATTGCAAGCCAGCGCAATGGCGATCATCACACGCTGTCTCATGCCTCCACTGAACTGATGGGGATAAGAGTTCATACGCTCTTCTGGTGCGGGGATACCAACCTGGTTGAGCAGCTCAATCGTACGCTGGCGGGCCTCGTGATCGTTCAGCTTGCGATGGATCTTGAGTCCTTCGCTAATCTGCTTGCCAATCGTCATCGTTGGATTAAGACTGCTCATCGGGTCCTGGAAGATGATGCCGATTTTGCCGCCACGGACCTTCTGCATCGCCCTTTCTGGCAGTGCCAGCAGATCTTCCTCTTCAAAGAAGATATTCCCACCTGCGTACTCGCCTGGTGGTTGTGCGATCAGATGCATAATCGAGAGCGCGGTCACACTTTTGCCACAGCCGCTCTCTCCGACAATGGCGACCTTCTCACCTGGCCTGACGACGAAATTCACGCCGTCAACGGCGCGGATACGACCAGCCTTAATTTTGAAATAGATCTTGAGATCCTGGACATCCAATAGGTAATCGTTCAATGCGTTTATCTCCTTCTCGTACTTATGCCATTCAGAAATGCGTCCTGGACTGGAAAATCGCTGGGGATCGTCCCTACACGCCCCGACCCACTCAGCAGGTCTGCGCTTCTCGTTGCTAGAAATGTGTGACAGCAAGCACATTCCTGAATCTGACTGTAAGGAACTATCACTCCTCATCTCAGGCAGATGAGCCGAAGGCTAGCGGCGGCAGCCGCGTTTCTGACGGTTTAAGAGGGTTCCTCACTTAGCGCTCAGTCATGTAAGGATCAAGCGCGTCGCGCAAGCCATCACCGACCAGGTTAAAGCTGAGCACCGTTAAGAAGATCAAGACGCCAGGAATAAGCACAAGCAGGGGATCACTATCAAGAAAGCCTTGACCATAGCTGATCATATTACCCCAACTGGCGTACGGCGGCTGGATGCCAAAGCCGAAGAAGCTCAGCACCGACTCAAGAATGATATTGATGCCGATAAGCAACGTGGCATTGACGATGATCGGCCCTGCCGCATTTGGCAGAATGTGTCTGAACATCAAGCGCAAGTTCTTCGCGCCTACAGTACGAGCGGCCATCACATATTCGCGCTCACGCAGCGCAATGAATTCACTGCGCACGAGACGTGCTGCCGAGGTCCAACCAAAGATAGAAATGAGCAGGATAACGCTTTTGGGCGTGTGATCTGTCAGTGCTGTTGACAGAACAAAGAGGAGGAGGTACAGAGGGATAGCTAAGACCACATCAGTGAGGCGCATAAGCACATTATCGATGATGCCACCGAAGAAGCCCGCGAATGCGCCAATCACCACGCCCAGGATAATAGAGACAAGCATTGAAGCCATACCAACAATCAGTGAAACCTGTCCCCCGGCCATCGCACGGGCCAACTCGTCACGTCCAACGTCATCTGTTCCCAACGGAAATTGCCAGGAAGGAGGGGCAAACGTATCGGAGACACTCGTGACATGCAAGAGATCCGGTTGATTATGTCCCGTCAAAGTAGGCCCCAGGAAACAGACGACAAACAACAGGATGAGAAAGATTGCACCGCCGAGTGCAACGCGGTTGCGGATGAAGCGGTCAAAGATGATGCGTCCCTGGCTACGCCGCTTCTGCACGAGTACTGGCACGACCTCTAGCATTGGCTCCAATTCATCAGCGATGGATAGATTGAGCTGTTCTGGTGAATCCATGAATGGCCTCCTTCTATGAGTAGCGTATACGTGGGTCGACCGCCGCGTACAGTATGTCTGCGATCAAGTTTGCGACAATCACAAATAAGGCTGCAATGATCAGCATCGCCAGCAGCACTGGATAGTCTCTGGCGGTAAGGGAATCGATAAACAGGAGACCCACGCCAGGCCAGGCAAAGACCGTTTCTGTGATGGTCGCGCCTCCAGCGATTGCGCCGAAGTCGATGGCCACAACGGTGATCAGTGGGATCAATGCGTTACGCAGTGCATGACGCGTGAGCACTGATACTGAATCTACCCCCTTTGCGCGCGCAGTACGGATATAATCTTGATTTTTTACTTCGATCATACTGGAGCGCAGATAACGGCTCCACTCGGCGATAAAGCCAGTTGCTAGCACGATCACCGGCGAGATCATATGATTGATCTGATCCCATAGACTATTGAAGGCATCGAAGGCCACGCCTGGAGTCGACATGCCAGATGTGGGCAACCAGTGTAGCGCAACGCCGAAAACTTCTTGCATGATAAGTGCGAAAAAGAAGACCGGCATGGAAAGACCGAAGTACGAGAGAGAGGTCAGTGTGTAGTCGACCGCCGTATTCTGGCGTACCGCTGAGATTGTGCCTAAGAGGATGGCAAAGATTAAGGCGACCACAAACGCGGAAAGGAATAATTCGAGTGTCGGGGGGAAATGTTCGCTTAGCACCTGCGTCACCGACTGGTTGGTGACAAATGACGTGCCAAAGTTTCCTTGCAACGTACTTAACAACCACTTGATATATTGTACTGGTAGAGGTTGATCCACGCCAAAGCGTTTCGCCAGGTCTATGCGTCCCTGCGCGCTCAGGCGTGGATTCAGAAACACGGCTTGTGGTCCTCCCGGCATCAGGTGGATCAGCCCAAACATCGCAATGGAGACCAGAAAAAGCAGTGGTATGGCTTGCAGCACCCTTCTGATAATGTATCTCCCCATTAAAAGCCCTCCATGATCGAGTTAAAGAATAGGTATCTTTGTAAGAAAGGACAGTAATTATTCCCAATAGTATAACAACTTCCTTGAGATAGAAGCAAGCCTCTGGGGAAGTCTTTTGTAATCACTTCCTCAGAGGCTTTTCGCAGCAAGATCACCAGGGATAGAATGACAGACGATCCTGCCCTGTTGTGTCTACGTTTAGTGTGACACCGTTAACACTTGCCGCCTGTGCACCACCATTTCCAGACCTGGATGGTCTCAGAAGCACCCTCGGCACCAATCAGATAGCCGTGGGTGGTGTTTTTCGCCGCCGCGAGGTCGGTCGGAGCGTATTCTGTGACAAAAGGAAAATCAGTCAGGTAGATCTGATGGATCTGGTCAAAGATCTGCTGTTGGGCCGTGGGATCAGCCGTCGACTCCTCTTTGACAAACAGGGCATCCAATGCGTGATTGCAGTAGCGGGCATAATTGCCAGTACCATATTGGTTGGCCGCTGTGGGGATCTGCGAGCACGAAAAGATGCTAGCATCGTCACCGGTGTAAGTAAAGGTTTCTTCGAACTCGGCCATACCATACTTGCTCACCTGTCCTTGCGGCAGGATTGTGCCGAAGAACGTACCAGCAGGATAGTTGGTGATGTCGATCTTGATGCCAACGGCTGCGAGTTCGGACTGGAGGATATCTTCGTCTTCGGCACGCCAGGCATTGTTCGAGGTCGTGGAATAAGGAAACTCGAGCTTCTTGCCATTCTTGGCGAAGACGCCATCCGATCCTAACTTGTAGCCATCGCTCTCCAGCAGTGCTTTGGCGGCTGCGGGATCATATTTGGGACAGGTCACGTCAGCCTGGTAGCCAGGAACACCACTGGGGTGGTCGGTACAGAGTGGCTGCGCTGCACCATGGCGTGCCACCGAGATCAGCGTTGACTGGTCAATGGCCTCGGCGACGGCTTTGCGCACATCTACATCCTGTAAGAGCGGGTTATTCTCATTGAAGTAGATAGCCTCAAAGCCAGCAGAAGCAGGAGAGTATGCTGTGTAATAGTTGCTCAGCGCTTTGTAGGACGAAGTCTTGGTGACATCCAGGAACCACGAAGAATCAACCGCCCCGGATTGGAAATCTTTGAGAATGGTATCCTGGTCTGGCACGACGCGGAAGACGACACTGTTCAGATAAGGAAGCCCAGCGGCTGCCTGGTAATAGTTCGGATTACGGGTGACGACATACTGGTTCCCTGGCTTGCTCGTGGTCATCGTGAATGGCCCATCGGTGACGGTGGGGTCCAGGTTCTGCGACGACTTCAAGACATTGGCGGGGGTTATACTCTTAAAGATATGTTCGGGCAAGGGTGCCGAACCGCCATCGACCCATGCTGAGAGGAAAGGCGAAAATGCCTGCGAGAGGTGGAAGGTGATCCACAGATTATTGTGCGAAATGGTTGTCGACTTGATATAGTTAAAGCCCAGGGTGCTGGCAGCGCCAAAGTTGGGGTTATCCCAGAGCTTCCAGGTGAAATCGATATCCTGCGCCGTCAAGGGTTGGCCATCGGACCATTTCAAACCAGGTTTGAGCTTGAATGTCCAGGTCTTCAGATCTGAAGTGATGTCTCCGTTGGCCAGGGTTGGTACTTCAGAGGCCAATGCAGGGGCAATTCCTCCACTGGCAGTTCCCGAAAATAGCGGTGTCCATATGGCATTATCCAGCAGGATGCAATAGGTTTCGGATGAGCCATTTGGGATGAACGAGGTACAGTCTTCGTAGATGTCGTCTATCCAGGTGCCACCACGGACGGGCGTAGCCGAGGTGCTGGAGGTGCTGGGGGACCCAGATGGGCCGCAAGCAGCGAGCAACAGTGCGAGCAGTGTCATGAAGGAACACATCATCGCCAGCGTTTGATTGGATCTCTTGAGCATGAAATCCTCCTTGAGAAAGTGATAATTGGTTCAAAAAGAAACCGACGAGAGATACGAGTTGTAAGAGAATATAGGTATGCTCTCAGTTACCTATTTAGCGGTAACAAACTTTCCTCCCGGCACCGACGAGGAAAGTTGATGGCAACTGATTTATACTACGTTCGTCGCGGGCATTATCTCACAGCGATTTATTTCATGGAAGAGATAATTCAATGCAGTTGGCTTGGGGAAGATGTTATGCTCATGGTATCCTGTAGACAGCACAGGAAATCACCAGTGCAGAAAAGAATGTGGGAGATCACATGCAGGTAAATATCGCCAGCGTCCAATTTGCTATTCAACAAGGTGCGCCTGCGCAAAACCTCAGGCGCGCCGAGCACTTTATCAAAGAGGCGGCTTCCCAGGCCGATATTGTTGTCTTCCCTGAGGACTTCGTGACCGGGCCATTGAATGGGCAGCGAACTCTTGCCGATTATGAAGGACGCTATATCAGGCATTTCCAGCAGTTAGCCGCTCAGTATGCCATCGATATCGTTCCCGGCTCCATTATCGAAGGGGATAACACAGGACTCTATAACACAACCTACTATATCGACAGGACAGGAAGCATCAAAGGTCGCTACAGAAAGGTCAATCTCTGGCTGCCTGAGCGCTCCTATGTGACGCCTGGCACGGAATTTCCGGTGTTTGCTACACGCTTTGGCAACGTCGGCTTACTTATTTGTTGGGATTTAATGTTCCCGGAAGCCTTTCGTGCTCTGGTCAGACAAGGCGTAGAGCTTGTCTTCTGTCCCAGCTATTGGTGTTTTGAGGATGCTGGCGTAGGGTTGCAGCATAACCCGGATGCGGAAGTACAGCTCGTCAATGCCCTCTGCGTGGCACGTGCCTGCGAGAACGAAATTATTCTGACCTACGTGAACGCTGCTTCTTCAGCTCAAAAGGGTGATGGTCTGATTGGGCGTTCACAAATCACCGTGCCATTTAAGGGAGCAGTGCTGAGCGCTCAACATACCCACGAAGCGCTCCTGCTGCAAACAGTTGATACCGCACTCCTTACTGACGCTGAGAATGCCTACGAAATTAGAGCAGACCTCCAGGGTAGGCTTCGTGGTGAACTACCTCTGAGATGAAGGTTCAGTAGCATATCTCTCTCCTTGTCTGCAAACGAGTAATGGAATCGAGAGTGTTTGCAAATTCTGCGGTATGTGCAGCCATACTCAATCTTGACATCTGGCCAGTTTCTGCCTATACTATGACTGATATTGTTAGTTTAGTCATCTGGTCATTTAGTCACAAAAAGGACGAGTAGAGCGAGGACGCGCATGGAAACCACTAACCATTCTGCCCAGCGGGCACCAGCCCGCAGCACGCAACCTGACCAACCACCTGAACGCCCATCAACGTCTGATGAACGCAAACTGCGCGAGGAGCGCCTGCTGGATGCCGCTACCACGTTGCTGGTGCGCTGGGGTTATCGCAAGACCACGATGGATGACGTGGCTCGTGAGGCAGGCGTGGGCAAGGGCACCATCTATCTGCACTGGAAGGACAAAAATGAACTGTTTCGCGCAGCCATCTGGCGCGAACAACAACGCTATAGCGAAGAGATCCAGCGGCGTATCGCAGCCGATCCAGAGGGAGGGTTGCTGCATCGCGTCACCACTCACGGCATGCTCGCCGCCCTGTCCAATCCGCTGATGGCGGCCATCATCAGGGGCAAGTCAGACATCTTCAACGGGTTTCTCGGAGCCTATGATGCAAGCTTGCTCAATCAACTAATCGGCGATGCCGATGCCTATTTTGTCCAACTGCAACAGGCCGGGCTGATCCGCGCAGATCTTCCGGCATCCAGCATCACTTATCTGCTGACTGCTCTGAAGGTTGGCGTAATCAACTCGCCTGATATCATCAGCCAGGAGCATCAGCCATCCATGGAGCAGTTGACCGAGGCGCTCAGCGACCTGATACGCCGCTGGTTGGAGCCGGAGCAACTCCCCAGCCAGAGTGACGCAGGCAAACAGCTCTTCACCGAGTATCTGCATAAAGTCAGAGCATCCGAAGAATAACTCGCATAAGAGGAGGAAGGTCATCATGACAGCAATCATCGATGTACAGGGTCTGACCAAAAGCTACGGCAGCAAGCGTGGCATTCGCGATGTCTCCTTCAGTGTAGAAGAGGGAGAGGTATTTGGCTTCCTTGGTCCCAACGGCGCTGGCAAGACCACCACGCTGCGCCTACTCATGGCGTTGCTGCACGCTGACGCGGGCACGGCGCGCATTGCTGGACTGGACTGCTGGCAGCAATCGGTGGAGATTAAGCGGCTGATCGGCTATCTGCCGGGCGAGCTTTCGCTTGATCCCAATCTGACCGGGGGACAGATTCTCGAATATTTCGGCCACTTGCGCGGTGGCGTCGATCAGGTCTATCTCAAGCAACTTATCAAGCGCTTCGACCTGGACCCTAGCCGCAAGTTTCGTCAGTATTCGAGTGGCAATAAGCGCAAAGTTGGGCTCATTCAAGCTTTTATGCATCGTCCACGCCTGCTCATCTTCGACGAGCCAACCAATGGTCTGGACCCGTTGAACCAACAAGAGTTCGACCACCTGCTCAATGAAGTGCGTGATGAAGGGCACACCGTCTTGCTGTCCTCGCACATTCTGGGCGAGGTCGAGCAGACCTGCACCCGTGTAGGCATCATTCGCGCTGGACAACTGGTACGCCTCGGAGGGGTAGCCGAACTGAAGGATATTAAGCGCCGTGACATTGTGATCACGTTCGCCGATGAGGTGCCTGCCGAGGTATTCAGGACGTTGGATGGTGTGGAGCAGGTAGAGGTGTTAGCCGATGGGCATACGTTGCGTCTGGGTGTGCAGGGTGGAGTGGATGCCGTGATCAAGGCGGCGGCGCAGCATTCCGTTGTCACCTTAACCAGTCATGAGCCCAACCTGGAAGAGATCTTCCTGCGCTACTACGAAAGCGATAGCCAGAGTGTCAAGGAGGCGAGCCATGTGGTTTAAGAGCATCTATCTCAAAACGCTGCGTGATTTCCGCGTTGCCATTCTGGGCTGGGGGGTAGGCATGGGCTTTTTAGTGTATGTCGTTCTGGCTACCTTCCCCTCGCTGGTGACAACAGCGCAGGCACGTGCTTCACTCGTCAGTCTGTCCGCCTCCTTCTCCTGGCTGGCTGCGCCGCTAGCAGTTGACACCGCCGGGGGCTTCACGACCTTTAAAATCGGCTTTTTGATTTTTCTGATAGCGCTCTGGCCGCTCATGGCGGGGAGCCGTATGGTGCGCGGAGAGGAGGAACGCGGCTCCCTGGATGTGCTGCTCTCGTTGCCGCGTGGACGAGTACAGGTGGTGCTGGAGAAGCTGGCAGCGGAGTGGACGGCGCTGCTGGCGATGGGTCTGCTGATCGGGCTGTTGACATTTGTAGGTGGCAAGAGTGTGAGCGCGGATTTTAGTCTGGGCGATGTACTCCTCTTTGGCCTGAATATCGTGCTGATCTGTGGCGTCTTCGGAGCCATCGCGTTGTTGCTCTCTCAGTTTACCCGCGAGCGCGGCACGGCGAGCGGATGGACGGCTGGATTGCTGTTGGTGTCCATCGTACTGGATATGGCTCAGCGGGTCATCCCCAATACCACGTGGCTGGGGCGCATTTCTCCCGTCTACTACTATAATTTGAACAAACCCTTAGTGCCAGGTTATGCTACTAATGCTGGTGCCCTGCTGGTCCTGCTGGCTCTGTGCGTCATCTTGAACGGAGCTGCTGTCTGGCTCTTTGCGCGACGCGATGTTGGTGGGGTGGTGGCCGGACCCGCCTGGTTGCGCTGGCCTGAACGGACCGCTCAACCGGAGCGCGCACTGCCTGTGGATGCCTGGTCGTTGCGCTCGGTCTATACGCGCAGTCTGGGCATGATCGCGGCTCCAGCATGCTGGTGGACGCTGGGCATCGCGGGTTTTGCCGGGTGGATGGTTGTTGTCGTCAAGCAAACGGAGGTGCTGTTGGCCAACATATACGCTGGCTCTCCGCTCCTGAAAACTCTCGTCACCAAGCTTGGTGGGGGCGATACCGCCACCAATGCCACTATCCTGAGCGCATTCTTCACCTTCCTGCCGCTCCTATTAATGGCTTTTGCCGTCACTCAGGCCAATCGCTGGTCTGCTGATGAAGAGGAGGGACGGCTGGAATTGGTGCTGTCGACGCCGCAATCACGTTTGTGGGTGCTGTTAGGGCGCTTTGCCGCGCTTACCACCGCGACGGTTATCATTGGGGTGTTGACTCTGGCCGCTACAGCGTTGGCCTCGGTAGTCACTGGCTTACAACTCGACGGGGGCAATGTGGCCGCAGCCACACTCTCAATGATTCCCCTGGGATTGCTGGTAGCAGCCATCGGCTATCTGCTCTCGGGCTGGCTGCGCACGGCGCTGGATACAGGCCTCTTGAGCTTTTTACTGGCGATCTGGTTCTTCATCAGTTTTATTGGTCCAGAGTTGAACTGGTCGGATGCGCTGCTGCGGCTGTCCGCCTTCTACTATTATGGTACGCCGCTGGTGCATGGCCTGCCCCTCCTGGATACGCTGGGCATACTGGTTGCTGGCATGGTAGCGCTGGCGCTGGCCTCGGTGCGCTTTATGCGCAAAGACATTGGGCGCTAAAGGATACAACGATCATCTGGGAACCCAACGCAGGCCGAGTCCCAGGAGGAGAGCCTTCAGGTTCGCGTGCTTGAAGGCTCTCCTTCATACATTAACCATCACACGGTTAGCATACAGCAGTATAGGCCGTCTCGTATAACTTAGCGTATAAGCAAAGCATCCTCGTGCTCTTGTTGTGCTGTCGTAGCAACAGCTGTTTGCGGCAGATGTAAGAGTGACTGTACGTCTCTCTCATAGAGAAGCTGCGGCAGCGCTCTTCTCTGGCGTGCCTGGAACCAGTTAAAGAGGTAGGCTAGCGTGAGCAGGACAAAGAAGACATTGCGTACACCGGCCATCTCGAAGAAACCAGAAGGCATGGTAATCGATGACGTGCCAGTGCTGATGCGCGAATTGAAAAAAGCATAAATGATCGTCGTCTGCAAAGAGATCGAACCCCAGAAGAAGAGCCAGAAGGTATCAAAGGCTCCGACGTATGCCAGCAGCGGAATGAGCCAGATCAGGTACTGTGGGCTGAAGACCTTCCCTGTGGCGATAAAGATCAGAGTGAGAGCAATGGCCGTCTGTGCGATATCGAGTTTTCTGAACCACAGCAGTCCGAGCACATACAGATATCCGAGTACCAGGCAGACAGTGCTAATCGCAGAAACAATGCCCGTGAGTCCACTGACAATGTTGATCGAACCAAAATCGTAGACAATGCCCTGCCATGGGATGCCAAAGATGCGCGCCAGCCAGAGCAATGTGCCACCGGTTGACTCGACTTGAATAGGTCGGTGGAGAAAGTAACTCAGCTGGCTGATAACCGCATTGTTAAAGTTGAATAATGCGAAGATGCCAGTCACACCCAGTAGGATTGCCAGCAAGATGCAGCAATTTTTCCACTGCCATTTTGCGACAGCGCGCAACGTATACCAGAGCTGCTGTGGGATCTCTCGTATTGAGAACGAGTCAGGCAGGACATGAAAGCGTCCTTTACTCTGTTGCTCAATGATGAACAGTGGTGGGAGGAGCATAATGGGGTAGATCTTCAGCAAGATCCCAAAGGCGAGCGCGATATACGCAGCGGTCCAATGTTTGCGTTCTGCCGCGATCACACATAAGAGCATCATCATGGCGGGAAGCAGGTCGTAGCGCGTCTGTGCGAGCGCGCAAGCGCCGATAAAGATATAGAGCGCGAAGAGCGCCGCACTACCGTGTGGTCCATAGCGTTGCAGTATCCAGTAAATCACCACAGCAGTCAGCGCCATAATCAGCATAAAAGCAAACTGGTAATAGGCCAATGGGGCGAGGAGCGGGAGTGAAAACAACAAGAGCGTCAAAGGCGGATACTCAATCGGTAGCATATGGAATGCCGACTGTGTCTTGACGATGCCCAAAAAGAAGCATTGACCCTGTGGAAGCAACGCCGTCGCATGGCTGCCAAACCAGAAAGTGAGCGCATAACATTGATAGCGAGCAGGATCGGTTTCGGGCCAAAAGATCAACCAGGAGGCAATACAAAACATGAGGATCGTCACGATAGTAATCGGTATATAGGTGGTGCCTCCGCTGCGCGCCAGCAAAAGATCTTGTAATTTCTTTATTCTGCTATATTTTTGTTCCGTAGGATGCCAAAACAAGAGTGTACACGTCCTCTCTTTCGCATTTGACAGGATCTTGCCGCCAGTGCTACAATCGCGAACAGCACGCCATGGCGTGTATCACCTGTCTCATTTATACCAGAACGCTTAGTGGGCTGCTGTGGTCACAAAATGGTGGCGCAACCTTCCGATTGGAAGCGCACGTACACACTTTAATGAGAAGCATACGCTCCTGCGGGAGCCTTTCATTCCATCCGTCCCCTGCGTGGAGACGGTTTTCCTGAAAGGATTTTTATGGATTCCAGGAATCGTAGCGAAACGAAAACCTTAAAAGTTGGCGATACTGCCCCTGATTTTAGCTTAAAAACGGCGCGTGGTGAGGATTGGCATCTGAGTGACTTTCGTGGGAAAAGGAATGTCATCCTGGCGTTTGTGCCTTTCGCCTTTAGTGGTGTCTGTTCAACGCAACTTCCCTCCTATGAGGCCGATCTGGAGCGTCTCAAGAAGTACGATGCTGAAATCGTCAGCATTAGTATGGATAGTACGCATGCCTTGAGCGCATGGTCCAAATCCCTGCAACTCTCTTTCCCCTTGCTCTCCGACTTCTATCCGCAGGGTCAGGTTGTGGATCTCTATGGCGTGCGTCATCCACGAGGTATGCCAGAGCGCGCGCTCTTCATTATCGACCGGGAAGGGATTATTCGTTACATCGAGGTGGTACACACTCCCGGAGAAATGCCAGATAACGTTGATCTCTTCGAGGAGCTCCAGAAGCTCTAGTGGCCATAAACGTCGTAGAAGCGATGTTCTGTATATACAGTATATATATAGAACGTCGCTGTAACTCTTCGGGTTGGCGAGAGGGGCCAGCCGTGTAGGGACCATCCCTTGCGGTTGTCTGGGTTGGGCTGGACCTGAAGAGTTACAGAATCTTATCGGTTGCGGTGATTTTAGGATGGGTGGGGAAATTCAATAATGCCGAACGTGAGGTACAAAGTCACTATAAGGATGAGCGCTATAGGTATCGCTATATAGCTAAGTAGGGTGGATGCGAATGCTGCCTTCCACTGTACGCCATGGATGATGCTCATCATCCAGATAGTAAGCACACTCATGTAGAAAAGCCCTGACAACAGCAAAAGGCAGGGTACCGCTGTCCATATATTGATAGGTAAGGACCATAGGGATGTCGCGGCTATGACGCAGGGGGTGTAGCAGACAAGGTTTATCCATCCATGCGCGAGAAAACTGCCCTGTCCACGCAACAGGCGTAGTATCAGATATTGTACAATCCATATTACGCATAAGATGAAAGGCGTCAACACAGCCCACGGAACATTGTAGACAATAATGGTGCTTATATCTTGCAATGTCAGCGAGCGATCCCCGAACAAGACGAATATATCATAAAACACACTGCCACCCAGTGAAAAAAGAAAACACACCACGAGCAGAAGAATGATAAGGCTCCAATGTGCTTTGCTCCTGATCCGCTCTAGCACTGCTATTGAAGCCTGAAAGACTCTATTCAAGACAGATAAGAGATTTATCATAGGATTACCTTTCATTTAAAACGAGTGATGATAAGAGACCTGGCAAAAACGTGCTATCAACCCTCGGCCTGGGATTGTGCTACCAGCTCTTGCTGCTGCTGCATATTGGAAATCTATCCTTTTCGCTGGAAATTCACGCTTATTCTTATGCACAGTATAAGTGTGAGATGTATGGGAACTATCGCAAACGTGTCACAAACGTGTCGCAGTTCAGGGAGATCATGCCGAGAAGCTATGGCTCATGAATGCCCTGGCCTATCTGTGTTTGTGTTGGCATCATATAATGTTGGCGTCAGAGCTGGTGAAACATTACACAGAGAGGAATATGCATGGAGGAGATTCACGAACAACATCCTCATGGCGGTGACTGGTTGCGCGAGATTGTGTTTGGACTGAATGATGGCCTGGTGACGACGCTCGTCTTCATCATGGCCGTGAGCGGGATTGCCCCGAATCACCTGGTGATGGTGGTATTCAGTGAGATCTGTGCTGGTGGCATTTCCATGGCCTTAGGGGGATATCTCTCTGCACGTACAGCGCAGGAGGTACTGGAAAAGCGCATCGCTACAGAAAAATATGAGATCAAAAACGAACCGGATGAAGAGCGTGCAGAATTGCGCCTCATCTATCGCAATAAGGGCTTTAGTGGACCATTATTACAGCGTGTGGTCAATCATCTGACATCCAATGATGAGCGCTGGCTACAAGCCATGGTACATGATGAACTGGGCATCGTCGAAAACGAACACATAAATCCCTGGGTACAGGGTCTACAAGTGGGTATCTCCTTTGTGATTGGTGGACTCATTCCGGCTGTGCCGGTTCTCCTCTCTTTGCCTCAGGCACGCTGGTGGTCCTATGTGCTGACGGCTGGGACAGCATTAGTACTTGGCGCAGTGAAAGCGCGTTATACACACAAGGGGCCCGTGCGTGCCGGGTTAGAGTTCCTCGTTGTCGTCACCATCGGTACACTGGCAGGTGTGCTGATTGGCCTCGTGTTGCATGCAGGATAAGGTCGGGTCCCAATTCCCCGCAATTTAGGAACTGGGACCCGATAGGCAACGTCCTGGCAAAAAAACCTCATAGCTTTTTTACATTTTGTTGATAGGATTTTCATATTACGAGACTATAGTTGGTACAGTACTGTAACAAGTTGGTGTCGTAGATCACAAACGCGGGAAGTGAATCTCTTCATCTTACATGTACTGTCCTGGTGATGGTCCACTTATAATGCAATACCGTCAATTTCCTACTGTTCATTTGCCTATGCCGCTGGTACAACTGCGAGCTTCGCTGTGCCGCGTTTCATACTTAAGAATATACATGGAGGTAGATATGCTGGTCAGAGAAAAACGCTCTATGCCTGGTTCAGAAATACTCAAGCGTTGTGCGCTGGGGTTGCTGTTTTTACTGGCGATAGCGCTGCGTCTAGCGCTCTACAAAGTGATCACGAGCGATTATACAACTTTTGTCGGTCAATGGTATGACTACATAAAAGATAACGGGGGCTTTGCTGCATTTAAAACAGATTTTTACAACTATAATCCCCCGTACCTCTACCTGTTGGCCCTGGCAACCTATATGCCTGTTCCGAAGCTGATTGCTATCAAGACCATCTCGGTGCTGTTTGATGGCCTGCTCGGCTTCTTCACCTATCTCCTCATCAGTCTAAAATATAAACGTTCTTATGCAGCGATCATCGGGGTATTGGTCCTCTTGTTTGCACCCACTATTTTCATTAATAGTGCTGCCTGGGGACAATGTGACGCGATCTATACGGCGTTTTGCCTGGGAAGCCTCTATTTTCTGCTCAAGGAACGACCGGGGTGGGCATGTGTTTTCTTCGCCATCGCGATCTCATTCAAACTACAAGCCATTTTCTTCGCGCCAGTACTACTCGTTCTGCTGCTGAAAAAAAGACTGCCCTTAAAATACCTGGTCTTTATCCCACTGATCTTTCTCCTCGCTCTGGTACCGGCATTCATTGCGGGTCGTAGCGCGGAGAGTCTGCTTACCATCTATGTATCGCAAGCTTCTACTGGTGGTGTAGGCGGAGGAGCAGGACAGTTTAACAGCACCGGAGGATCGGGACGGCCTGGTGGCACAGGCGCAGCGGGACAGTTTAACAGCACAGGAGGGACGGGACGGTCTAATGGCACAGGTGGAGCGGGACAATTCAATGGGACTGGTGGGCCGGGTCAATTGAATGGAACCGGCGGAAATAGCATAGGAGGAACAGGGCAGTTTAACAGAGCAGGTGGAGGAAACAATACATTTTCGTCCTCGTCATTAACAGACAATGCGCCTAGTTTCTACCAATGGCTCTCGGCGAATGCCCCTGCGTATTGGAAATGGATCGGTATTCTCCTCACAGGTCTGGCCGTCGGTGGTGTCGGTATCCTGATACTAGCAAGTAAACAACCGCTCTCGTCGGCTATTATCCTCAAGTTCACGCTCGTTTTTGCTCTGGTGATTCCATTTTTGTTACCGGAGATGCATGAGCGCTACTTCTTCCTGGCCGATGTCATCTCTATCGTCTATGCATTTTACTTCCCCCGTAAATTCTACGTGCCAGTGATTGTACAGGCGTGCTCTTTGCTCAGTTATGCGCCATACTTCCTGAACAGGCAGGTTGTTAGCCTTCAGCTTGTAGCGGTTGGTGTCCTCATTGTGACGGTCATCACGCTGATTGATCTTGTGCTAACACTCTATCCCAACCTGCTAAAACGAGCGGCCCAGCCAGGTCCACGTGGCGATAAAACATCCCCAGTGACTATTGATGCTGTTGCACCGCTAGGAGTATCTAGCGAAAGCAACGCATAATAGAAATTTGAGTAATGGTCGGTCATATGCAACGCCCTCTCTCGAATAGGAACTCCTGTTGCTTTCTTGCGGTGCATTATAGCGAGAAAGCACAATAGGCCAATGACCTGGATGGTCTCTTTATCGTCGTCAGAGACTATCCAGGCCAGGTGCTTTTTTATGAGCTGTGGAACGTTGTGATTGACGAAAGCTGTAGCTGCAAGCCTATTAGCTGGTGTGTTTTATCCCCTATCACGTTGTTGTCATGTCCTTTGTATGAATTTTGTGCATTATCAGTGGCGGATACATTTAGTGTGAGGTTTCGAGGTCCAAATTGGATGTCAACAGCTGTGATAGGGGTATTTACGTTACCTATCGGCCCCCCATTCTTTCCTCTTCCCACCAGAACACCTCCGGTAGTATAGACATCGTAAGTGACATTCGTCTTCGTTCCCCGTAGGAAAATCTCAACGCCGAATATCCCAGGGGGTGAAACGACGATGAAGGCTCCATTGCACTCATCAGCTTGTGGCTGCCAGGTATTATTGGTGTCTAGTAAGGCATAACAAATCTGTACATTGTTTGGGACGGTCTTTCCTTTTCCATGAGCTAGGGATGGACTTCCAATGGCCATTGTGCAAGAGAGCGCTACAATACTACATAGGACGATGGTATTTATTCTCATGGTAACGATCTGCCTTTCATGTTGATTGTTCAGTAATAGCTAAGCTGTAATGTCCTTATTTTGTTGATCTCTACAAGTAAAATTTTTAATATATACTTTGCATTTAATAGGTATGCATTTATAGGTATATCATAAATAAATAGTGTAGGTCAATTGTAAAATTGACAGCTATAAAAAGGAGGCCGATGTTTTATCATTGATTATAGAGGGAGGGGAAGTAATGAAACTGGAGCTGTCCGTGAAGTGGTGGACAGTAGGGCACCTGGCCGCTCTGAAGTTGTGAAAAACCTCCACACCTCCGACTATCACCTGATATCCATGATGCTTGTTACTGCGCTCATTTTGAAGGTAAGAAGGGCAAAGGAGCCCTTCGCACCTGGGATCAGGAGATCCTCACCGTCTCAAGCGCAGCGAATTGCTCACAACGGTCACTGACGAAAGTGCCATGGCCGCAGCCGCAAAGATCGGAGCCTGTTCTCTCAAAAATGGGATCAGTGGTGAGAGGATGGCGATGGGGATCAAGACGATGTTATACGCGAAAGCCCAGAAGAGATTTTGTTTGATGGTACGCATGGTCGCGTGTGAGAGCGCCAGCGCAGTCGTGATACTCTTTAAATTGCCCTTCACGAGGGTGATATCCGCTGCTTCCATAGCGATATCGCTGCCTGTACCCATGGCGATACCCGCGTCTGCCTGTACCAGTGCAGGCGCGTCGTTGATGCCATCACCAGCAAAGGCAACGACCAGATCTTGCTTCTGAAGGTGTTTCACCTGATTGGACTTATCTTCTGGGAGGACTTCTGCCAGCACCTGTCCTCCCGGGATGCCCACCTGCCTGGCGATAGCTTGCGCTGTACGTCGATTATCGCCGGTAATCATCCAGACGGCGAGACCTTGCGCCTGTAATTGTTGTATGGCCTCTGCCGATCCGCTTTTTATGCTGTCTGCTACTGCCACGATACCGGCCAGCTCATGATCGAGTGCAACCAGTATGGCAGTCTTCCCTTGCTCCTCTAGCGTCGTGAGTTGTGCATCTAACGCTCCAGAGAGAATGCTGCGTTCCTGTAGGAGTCCACGTGTGCCAATCAGAACGGTGCGATCTCCCACCTGCGCTTGCAGGCCACGTCCTGCCAGAGCCGCAAAATGTTCTGGATATGTTGTAATCGCTAGCCCACGTCTTTTGGCTCCCTCAACGAGTGCGCTAGCCAATGGATGCTCCGATCCCCGTTCGGCAATGGCGATCAGGCGCAGCAACTCGTTTGCCTCATGGCCTGCTGCGGGAAACACATCGGTCAGCTCTGGTTTCCCTTTGGTGATGGTACCGGTTTTATCGAGCAGGACAGCACGAACTGCCTGCAAACGTTCCAGGCTAGCGCCGCCCTTAATTAAGATGCCCTGTTCAGCACCTTTCCCTGTACCGACCATAATGGCTGTCGGTGTAGCCAGGCCCAGTGCACAGGGACAGGCAACGACGAGCACGGCAACTGCTGCGACAATGGCCACGATCCAGGGATTACTTGTCATATCAGCCATCGTCGTTACTGGCGTAATATGACCAATCAGCGCCCAGGAGATGAACGTCAGACTGGCAATACCTAAGACAACGGGCACAAAAATGCTCGCGATACTGTCGGCCAGGCGTTGTACGGGTGCTTTTGATCCCTGCGCTTGTTCAACAAGGCGAATAATGTGGGCCAGTACAGTATCCTGCCCTACACTGGTCGCGCGCATCTGTAATAATCCACGTTGATTGATGGTCGCTCCGATCAGCACATCATCCGGCTTTTTTGCGACGGGTAAACTCTCACCAGTAATCATCGCTTCATCTACGGCTGAGTAACCGCTAAGCACCGTGCCATCGACCGGGATCTTCTCGCCGGGGCGGACAAGCAGTGTGTCACCTACCTGTACCAACTCAACTGGCAATGTAACCTCGCTGCCAGCGCGTAGGACATGGGCGGTGTGTGGCTGTAATGCACTTAATTTCTTGATCGCTGCATTTGCCTGGCCTTTTGCGCGTGCCTCCAGATATTTGCCCAGGAAAATAAGCGTGATGATCAGCGCAGTTGTATCATAAAAGGTCATTGGCCCGGTAATACGAGGGAAAAAGGTAGCCACAATGCTTAGCAGATAGGCCGCAGTGGAACCAAGCGAGACAAGCGTATCCATGTTTGCACTGGCATGGCGCAGTGTTTTCAGTGCGCCACGGTGAAATTCCCAGCCGACAATCAGCCATATAGGTGTCGTGAGAGCCAGTAGCAGGTAGTTCTCAGCCGGAAAGCTATGGGCAAAGAACATACTCAAAATGACGATGGGCACGGTCAGTACAATGCCCAGGGAGAGCAGGTTGCGCTTGCGCACAATCTCGGCGGCTTTGTGCTGTTCGCGCGCATCTTTTTGTGTGGCGTCAGGTATAGTAAGCACAGCGGCGGCTATCGTAGGTTGCTGATATAAGGTAGCTTTGTAGCCTACCGCATCCACTTTCTGTTGTATCTGCTCTGGCCCTGTTTGTGTGGCATCATAGAGCACTGTAGCCTGCTCTGTAGCCAGATTCACCTGTGCATCAATCACCCCGGGTACCTTTTTGAGTCCCTTCTCGATGCGCATGGCACACGAAGCACAGGTCATGCCCTCTATCTCAAAGACAGCACGGTCATCCGACCTGGCGTATCCTGGCGTCGTATCACTCTCTGCGGCTACTGAATGCCTGGCCTCTGTTGACATAATACTAACCTCTTGCTGATCTGCCTATGACCCATACCCCTGTGGTAGGGGTCTGTAAAAGAAAAAATAGACTCGCCTTATCTCGCAACGTCAGGGCAATGGAAGCTTGCTGCTTTTAATGCAGCAGAGAGGTCAGGGAACCGCCACATGGCACCTGACCTCTCTGCGGTGGGGTGATAGAAAACAGATGGTCGTGGCCACTATTTCGCTACGCTATAGCCTGCATCATCCAACTCAGCCTCTATTGTGGCCAGAGAAATCTGGCCAGGATCGTAACGCAAATGAACCTTTTTCGTAGGAATATCCGTTGCGACGGCTTCTACTCCAGGGAGTGTCCCCAGCGTTCCATCAATGGTTTTGACACAATGTTCACAGCTAATATCAGGTACTGAAAGCACTATTTCTTGCGTATTGGGCATAGATATGCTCCTTATCGTTGTGTTAGCGGTTGCCTGCCAGATTATAAAGTTGTACGAGTTCTTCAATGATGGTATCAACATTGCCGTTGGTGATGCCCTCGGGCACGCAGGTATGCAGATGGCCTTCCACAAGCAGCCCCTCAAGTTTTTCAATGGCCTTGCGCACTGCGTATGTCTGGCGCAAAATATCGACACAATACTTATCTTCCTCTACCATCTTACGGATGCCTTTCAGGTGTCCCTCGATGTAGTTCAGTCGCTTGAGAACCTCTTGTTTATCGGCGTGCATGTCATACCATCCTTTCTCTCCCTACCCCCTAGGAGGGGGTACAGATAAACTATAGCACAGAAAAATACCATTTGCAAATGGCCGTCTGAATTTGCCCCCTAATAGCCCCCTGGTCGACCCCTTGAATTTGTTCACATTCACCATCTATTCAAGTATCTTTTGGACATACAGCAGCGCGTCGTGATGGAAAAAAGTCTCACCCATCAATAGACGATTGACTTGAGCATCTGTCAAAAAAGATGCTTACCAGAAAATAAGGAGCGTCATATGCAAGATATATGGAGTGATAGCACCTGGCAGGAGCGCTATCCTCGACTGCAGGCAATTGCTTACCACGTGGTCTACTCTCTGCATATCTCTGCGTGGCAGGGACAGGAAGCCGATCTGGCCGAAGATATTGTGCAGGAGACCATCCGCCGCTTGATGGAGCATGATCTACGCACGAAACGTGGCGAGGCCAGGCAGGTGCTTTCGTTGGAGCATTTCATGACCGTCGTCGCTTACAACTATGGCAAAGATTTGCGCCGTCATGATCTACGTATCGTCCGTATTGCGCCACAAATACGAATATATGAATATATGCATGATAGCGTCGATTTCTCTGACGTGGCGATAGACAATGTCTATCAAGAGCAGCTATTCAGCCTGATTGCCAGCGAAGTGCAGAAATTTCCGCGCAAACAGCGCAGTGCTCTCCTGACTGATCTGGCTAATCACTCCCATTTTGGAGAACAAACCACGCCACTGCAAGCGGCATTTCTGCGTGCACAGATTAAGCTGCAAGAGTATCAACGGACGCTGCCAGATGATCCAATAGAGCGCGCGCGTCACAGCTCGCTTGTCAGTCTGGCATATAAACGGCTCTTTCTCATTCTCCGGCAGCAGAACAGCAAAATTGCTTGAGTTGTACTCATCTATCAAGCCATGCAAGCATGCCGTCTGCACATCTGCGGAGACTCCCACATCCAGAGATGAAGGGGGCGCAGATGTGCACTTCTTGAGAGAGAAAACTGATCGTGATATTCCTGGGAACAGTGGTTCTATGCCAGACGCGCAATCTGCAACAATCCCGTCTCGGACTCCTGCCCCACGACGCCTGGTACGCTTGTACTGCCATTTTTCTGCAAGCAGAAGTCAAGGTCTTTGCGTTGACCAACCGCAATGAGGTCGCGTGCCGAGCGGGCGCACTCGATGAGTCTGGCTGGTGGGTAGTTTTCGTAGAGCGTGATAGCGGCATAGGTACTGTCATGCACGATCAACTGTGGCGCGTGACGCTGCAACTCAAGTGCCAGGTAGCCAGCGCAGGTCGTGTCTTCGAGTGCGAAATAGCCGTACTCGGCGGCACAGACAATGGCGATATTTTGTTGACGCTGTTGCGCGAGCGAAAGTGCATAGGCGACGACCGCCTGTGCATTATAAAAACTGCCAATGAGGCGTGTGCTGTGCTCTGGGCAGGCAAACAGCGCGCGCGTCCCGTTACTCGTGGTCAGAATGAGCTCTCGTCCTGTCAGATCTAGCTGTGCGAACTCAGCGGGAGAGTTGCCGTAAGCGAAACCAGGAGGTGTCTTGGTCTGGCGTTCTCCACATAAGAGACGACCGGGTATTTTATGCGCCGCCTCCTGAGCCTGATCGAGCGTTTGTGCTGCCAGAACCTGTCTGGCCCCCTGATCCATGAGTACGGTAAGCGTGGTTGTCGCGCGCATCACATCTATCACAATATAGATATCATCGGGGTGAGCATCTACGGAAGCAAGTTCTGCCGGATTAAAATACAACGTAAGCTGCAAAGGTTTCTCCTGTCGGAAAAATGTCTTATAGTCACATAAAAGGATTTCAATTGTCTGTCTTGCTACTACGACAAATCTCTACTACTGTAGCAAATTTTTTCAGAGAAAGCAAAAAGAGGTGCATTGCCTCAATCCATCGGGCGCGGAGGCACTCAGGCTCCTCATCTGGCTGGCAAACGGGGCTTTCAGCTAGCTAGTGATGATAGAGTGGAAAGCGATGATGAGACAAACTGACCTTACATTCTTCTTGTGCTCATCTCATGATACCAGTATACTGTCTGTAGAACTTTTCGCAGTGTACTCTGCTCTCAATAGCTCTTCTCTTCTGAAAAGACGTTTTCATCCCGGCTGGCGAACCCATTTCATGAGCGTCTATTCAGGTCTTCTCACCACCTGCTTGCGATGTACCGCAAGTGCTGAGAAGTCTGGAAAAGAAGAGGTGCATGGTGATGGATGCAAAGGAAATAGTATGCCTCACTCTACAGTATATGACCTCTATCTTGGGCGAGGATGTGATTCTTCGCCCGCTCTCGCTGATCTAGAGGCGCAAATACCCATGGTGGGATATGCAGCTTTTCAGCAGTGGATCACCACCAGGCAGTCCGCACATCTTGGTTTTTTGCAACTAGATTTGCCTCAGTCGCTGGGCACAATGCTGTTGCAACGTCTCCAAGGTGCCGGAGCCAGGGGCAAAATTATCAATGCGGCCTATCGTCGACCGCACATTTCTCGTGAACATGCCTGGCCGCTTGCTGAGCGTGAGATCGCACGATTGCAGGCGCAGTACTATCCCTCCTATACCTTTGGTCCTGTGATTTTCTACTATGGACATCCTATGACCTGGACGTTTACCGCTTCGTCACAACAATTGATCGATGAAGGATTCATACCTGGGGCGCTCTTTGCCGATGTTGATAAGCTGGATGGCCATATCTGGCAAGAAGAGGAGATTGAAGCACAGGGGTAAGATCGTTGCCGTTACCTTCTATCTCCATGTCTTCTACAGGGTAGGCTTACGATCAAAGACGCATATACTCTCTGCCTTTTGTTCTCCCGCACCGCTTTTCTCAATTTTACACATTGACATGTGAAAAGCAGAGACGGGACTCATTGTACAGGACCGTTCAGGCCAGGAGATAGTCTATTCATGAAAGAAATTGAGCGCAAAATACCATGTAATCCAGCAGAAGACGCAATTTATGATAATAAGCGCAAAAAACTATATTATCCAGGTATAAGTGAAAATCATGATATTATAAGAGATAAATCAAAAGAAGTATATCGTGATAGAACGCGAGAATATCTACTAAAAGAGGCGCAAGAACAGGTCGCTAAACTGAAGCAAGAGGAAGATTCAGCCTTTAGCGAAATTAAAAAAATTGAGCGTGAACTCAAAGCCATTGAAAATGCAGAACCACAAATAAAAGAGCGTGCTGACTGGTACGAGTCCTTTGGTCGACTTATTCGCAAGCATAGGGCAACGACGTCAGAAGCTCCGACCCCCCTTCGTGAAGGAGAAGAATATAAGAGGCTAAGCGCAGAAACCACGTATGCACAAAACAAGCGGGATAAAATTCCTCTCAGGCGCAAGGAGTTGGAGAACGCCAAAAAGCGCCTCATACCGAAGCAAAAACTGCTATATGATGAGTATAAGCGTAAGCGAGACGAACTTCAGAAGATGCAGGAGGATGCTGAAACGCACGCTTTTGAACCGGTCGGGGAAGTAACCGCAACCCGCATCCAGAAAAAACGCTCCGAGGTTAATGGATTTAAAGAGCAGTTGTATGAGCAGATCAAAGCACATACCTCAGAGCATGCAGAGAGCGAAGCGCGGAAGATTAGTACCAAACTCAAAAGATCTCGGCAAGAATTAGAGAAAATGGAGCAAAAATTCACGATGAGTCCCGAGGTGCAAGATCTCTCCACCAGGGTCCGGGATGCTCATATCCAGTACTTCGAGGCTTGCCAGTGCCTCAAAGCGGTGGCAGGAGAGAACGCAGAAATCAAGCCAAAGAGAGATGATCTTCATAAGCAATATCTGGACCTTCCAAAGATCGAAGCCGGAGATTCTCCTTTGCTTCGGTATCGGAAATTGGACGATCAGCGGGCAATGCTGTATGCCAAGCAAGAGCATTTTTCCTCCATACGCGAGAACTATATTCAGAGTAACAAGAATCTGCGAGAGCATATGGCGCTATGCGAGCAATCTCGTGATACGATCCAAGAGATACTGGACGATACTGGTGGTAATCATACCAGCCTACCGGCAACGAAAGAAGAGCTCAAACAACTCCAAAAACAGATTGCAGAGACCCGCGAATTACTCTACGAACAATGGGATAAGTATGATGCAATATATCGAGATATGAGAAAGCAGCGTAACGAGCTTGAGGAAAAAGATTTGCCGAAGGTCCGAAAAGAAGTAAACGAGGTAATCGAGAAACTAGACCCGGATCATCCCTACTTTTCCTGGTATGAAAGAAGCGAATATGATTCAGAGAAGGAAGGCCGTCATAGCATAAAGGCGGAAAGTGGCATGAGGGGGGCGTGTGTTGTCTCCAGTATGCTGACAATCATAAGCGATCAAGCAAAAAAACACCCAGACTTTGCTGGAAAAGACATCTCCTCAAAAGAAGTTGCTGAAGCAGTGGAGCTCCCACCTATTCTAGGCGGCGCAAAAATAGTGAAGATTCCAGAGGCTTTTGAAAAACTGAGGGTTCCTGAAACATATCATTGTGTTGATTTGAAGAAGGTACCAGAACAACCTCCAACAGAAATCTCACGATCTCAAGAACCAGAGTCCTCTTCACTCGCCTCTCTAGAAAAGGTGCTGCAAGATGGGCCTGCTATCGTTAGTCTTCTCCATCAGAGTGATTTAAGAGCAAGTCGTAGACATTCCATCGTTGTTGATAAAATAGAGCAAGAAGATCCCTCATCTCCTTACAAATATGTCTATATTCGGGATGCTCTAGGGGGGATAGATGGAAAAGGCGAATCTTATAAAGTTCGTGCTCATGTCTTTCAGGCCGTCTGGGATGCCAGATATGTTGCTGTTCTTGCCACAAGTCTGAAGCACTTAGACGAGAATGAATATCGTATACATCCCCGAAAATCACAAGGTAGTGTGTGACACACATTCTGGCATGCTTCTTGCCGCATACTTGCTTAGAAGCACACTTTGCCAGAAAGACGATACAAAAGGGGATACATCGTTCCACACTGCTTCTCACAAGCCATCGCAGCACACTATATGGCATGCTTCTTGCTGGTAATCAGATGAGACACAGCGTATCTCTGTGTACACTGGTATAATGCAATGCAGCTACTTTTGCTCAGCGTGCTAGCGTAGCCTGCTCGGCGCTATGATTGTACTGTTGTTATGTGATGTTCTCTGCTCCTCAAAATGCGATGTTTGCCTGTGAATGAGGAGCAATGGAAAAGGAGCGATCATTGATGAAGCACTCCCACCACCCACGATGGCGCGCAGTTTTACCGGTTATCGCGATTATGGTGATTCTTCTCATGTCGGTTGTTTCGCATGCGTTCGCCGCCAACTCAGCCGGAGTGGCTGCTATGGACGGCCCTGGTGCAGCCTCTTATTTTGATCTGGCGCGTAAAGATTGCGTTGGAACGGCTGAAAATACTACCTCCAAGGTCTGGTTTACGCTGGCGGACGGTGTTTTGAGCGATGTGTATTTCCCAACGATTGATAATACAAACGTCAACACGCTCCAGTACATTGTCTCTGATGGGCGCACTTTCACCGATGTGCAGACGCGCGACACGACCTATACAGTGCGTTTGCTGAACGAGCATGCGCTGGATTGTCAGGTGACGGCAACCGCCAAAAGCGGCAAATACCGCATTATCACGGATTATCTGACCGATCCCGACCAGAATACAGTGGTGATGCAGCTCCATTTTCAGCCGTTGGTTGGGAAGCTCTCAGACTACCAGCTCTACGTGCGTTACGATCCGCTCATCAATGGCAATGGGGGCGGTGGCAGCACAAATGTCGGTGCCGATAGTGCGACCATCGATACAGCGACCGGTCACGCTATCCCGGTCGCCTATGATACGAATACAACAACCAATGCCGTGAATCGCACGTATGCACTACCAGTGTATAGCGCACTGGACGCCTCACGACCATTTTCGCAGGTGAGCAATGGCTTCGTCGGTGCCGCTAGCGATGGTCTGACGCAGCTCGCAGCCACGCATGCCTTAACCCAGATGTATACTGCTGCGGATAATGGCAATGTCGAGCAAACCGCTCTGCTGGATCTCTCGCATAGTGGGGATCTTACCCTGACGCTCGGCTTTGGCAACCAGCAGTCCCAGGCTGTCAGTGCCGCGCAGGCGTCGTTACGTCAACCGTTTGGGGCGATCCGCACGCGGTTTGAAGCGGGCTGGGAGCAGTATGATACGCGTCTGGTTGCTCCGTCGCTCACGTTTAGTCGCGCATTGCGCGATGAATATTATCTGAACGTGAATGTACTGAAGGCTTCTGAGGATAAAACATTTATTGGTGCCGAGATCGCCGGTCTGGCCTCGCCCTGGGGTCAGGCTGTTGCGGCCAATACCACGAGCGATTCCTTCTTTGGCTCCTACCGCGAGGTCTTTGCGCGGGATCTCTACGAGGCATGGACTGGCTTCTATCTGGACGGCGATTGGTCAACGGCCCGCGATCTGGTAAATTTCCTGTTTGATAAACAGCAACTAGCGGATGGCTCAATGCCGCGCAATAGCCTGCTAAATGGTAAAGTGGCTCCAGATACCGGGGGCGTGCAGTTGGATGAGGCCAGTTATCCCATCATCATGGCCGACCAGATGGGCATGACGGACGCCAGTCTGTATACAAACCATATCAAACTGGCGGCAGATTTTATTATAGCGCATGGCCCATCCTACGGAGTGGAGCGTTGGGAAGAGCAGAGCGGCTATTCGCCTTCGACGATAGCTGCTGAAATCGCTGGTCTGGTTGCGGCTGCGCATATCGCGCAAGCTAACCACGATGTGCAGAGCGCGAACGTCTGGCTCGGCGTGGCCGATGACTGGCAGCGTTCGATTGAGAGCTACGCTGTAACGACTACCGGCTCTCTGGCGAAGCATCCCTACTACATTCGCTTATCAAAAACCGGCGATCCCAACGCGGCGATCAGCTATAATCTGGGCAACGGCGGCGCGACGGTTGATCAGCGTGATGTCGTGGATGCTGGTTTCCTGGAACTGGTGCGTCTTGGCCTCAAGCCGTATAACAATACCGCCATTAGCGAGTCGCTGCCAGTCGTGGATGCGACCATAGAGACGAATAGTTGCAAAAAATATGGACAAATATTCCATGCCTACATGTTCTCCTTTAACCTACGTCCGTTGAAGCCTGTGAGCTTGCCCACAAACCCAACTGGACGGGAGCTTGGACTACGACCAAGCTGAATTTCTGCTTCCACTGCTCATGTCGTCTGAGGAGCAGTGCTTTGACTTTCTGCCGGTTCTGACAGGAGCGCAATTCCACATCACCGAGCCTGGACGCGATATTCTGAGAGGCGTTGATATCGGCGTGTGTCGTGTGACCGCAAACTCGACAGCAAAACGTTTGCTGATTGGGTCTGTTTTTCCGGTCCACATAATGGCACACATGACATTCTTGTGAGGAGTACGCGCTCTTCACTCGTGTTGCCTGCACACCGCGCTTGGTCGCATTCCAGGTGATTTGGTCGGGAATATGCGCTAAATTGGACGCTCGCATATAAGCATTCATAGTGCGTGCTTTGTGGCGCATGGAAGCTACCGAAAGCTGTTCGTACGCAAACTGACAGCCTTCGTGCTCCTTGAAACAGAGGTTGACCGCTCGGTTGATCGATTGTTTGACGTGGCGCATAAGCCGCTGCCCTGTCGCGCTGGTCGTTGAGGGAAGCTTTTCCTTCGGTGTGCCTTTCTTTTCCAGGCACGATCTCAGCTTGGCCTTCCTGCGGCGTTTTTCGCGGTCCCGCTTTTGTCGTTCGCGTAACTTTCCGTTGAAGGTGCCGTATTGCTTGCCATCGGATGTCGTGATGAAATTGGCGATGCCGACATCCATGCCGATGACCAGCGCATCTGGTTCGGTCTGAACGGCTACCGTCTCATCATAGGTGAGGGTCAACCACCATGCATTGTCTCGTTTGTTCAGTGTCACACTCCTGTTAATCGGGCGGCGCTTTTTCGTTTCTGGGTCGGTGAGGGCCTCTTTGTGATAGTCAGCAAGCTTGACCGGCACCAACAACTGTTTGCGAAATTCGAGGGTACTGACCTTGAGCCAGTAGTCAAACGTGCCGTCAAGGGACGCCTCAAGCTTGACGACATTGGCGTTCGCCTGGATGCAGGGCTGTTGCAAGATCGGAATGTTCCACTCGCGCCACTCGGGTTCCCTTGTTCCTTCTTCCAGGGTTCCATCTGTCTGTTGTTCCTGGTACTCGGCAAGCGCGTCGAGGTAGTCTTGATAGGCGTTGGCACGATTGGACCGCCACGACTTGGCGATGCCTGCTGCCTGTTGAATTGCCACTCGATGCCACCGCTCCGAGAGGGGAGTGGGAAAGGAGGGGGCACGAAAGCTGTCGGGCACCTCGTCGGTGCAAAAGAGGGTGACGTACTGCTGAGTCAGCTCAAGATACACCTCAGCAAGTGCATCCAGTGCGGTCAGCTTCCCTGGATTGGAAGCTTCCAGCCCGATATGCGTGACTGCCTTTGTGATGGTTTGCGGTTCACCCTTCTTCGCCCGCTTCTTTCGCTGCTTCCTCATAGCCTTCATGCTCCCATGCACTGTTGCTCAACTAGCTGCACGTTCTTCTTGTGGTTTCTTCTGCTCTGTCTGAACGTTCAAATCCTGCACAATCTTCTCGGTCTTGCGCTTGGCCCGACGTTGCCCATAGAGCCTCGCGCAAAAGCTGTACAAAATGCTCACAAAATCAGCAATGATATCTTCAATCGGGTTCTCGGTAACGTTGACTACTTCAATAGAGAGCCCCTGTTTCCAGAGCTTCTACGTGTGTCTTTCCTGGGAGTTCTTGGTTTGGGATGCTCATGCTTTTCCCGAAAGGAGCGATTTACTCTAGAACTTGCAAGCATGATTCCGTTGTCAATGTGCTACACGCGGAGTATAGCAAAACAATATTTCAATGTACATACGCATTTGGGGGTATTTTTCACCCCCCCATCGCGCCCCAAGAGGAGGAGCCATTCATCCCCGCCATGAATGGAGCGGGGCTTTCTGGCTCGTTAACTGTGAGCACTCGCCATACGCCTTTGGCGAGTGCTCACATATCACGTCCACCTGTCACCTCGATCACGGTGCCGGTCATATAGCTTGAAAGATCGCTGGCCAGAAAAAGCACAACGTTAGCGACTTCTTCCGGCTCGCCAGCTCGCTTCATAGGCGTGTCAGCGACCTTTTGTGCCCAGATCTCTGGCCGTAACGCCCCGGTCATCGCTGTGCGGATCAGACCTGGCTGGACCGCGTTGACACGCACATTGTGTGGGGCTGACTCTTTGGCTGCCGCTTTGGTCAAACCTACGATGCCAGCCTTTGCTGCGCTATAGTTGGTTTGCCCAACCAGTCCGATTTTGCCAGAAATAGAAGAGATATTTACAATTGCTCCCCGCTTTTGTTCGCGCATGACCGCCGCAGCGGCCTGCGTGCCAAGGAAGGCACCTTTCAGGTGAACGTCGATCACCAGTTGTCAGTTTTCGAGCGTCATTTTGCGCATAGTTGCGTCACGGGTAATCCCTGCGTTATTGACCAGCACATCCAGGCTCCCCCAGCGGGAGATGGCTGTCTCAATCATCTGCTGAACCTGATCCGGTTCGCGCACATCTACTTGCAGAGCCAGCGCCCTGGCACCCTGTTCCTCCAGGTGGGCTCTTGCTGCTTGAGCGCCTTCGATGTTGAGGTCGGCCAGGACAACGGCTACACCTTGCTGGGCAAAGGTGGTCGCAATAGCTAAACCAATGCCTTGCGCTGCCCCTGTCACGACAGCCACGCGCTGTTCTAACAATTTCATCGGCGTTCCTCCTGTGTCTTCCCGTTTGCCAGGCGAATAAGAAGATCAATATGCCCCTCTTGCACTACCTCATGGCGTTGGTTGAGTAAGGTAAACGTGCGGTCGACGATGCCGCGATCACCGCTACTCGTCAGGCGCTTGGAGGTGATCTCCATGACAAAATGGATGGTATCATCCACAAAAATGGGGTTTTTGAAACGCCAATCCCGAATCCCAAGCATCGCGATGGCAGACCCATGAAAGAGATTCATCCGATCCATCAGGCCGGTGAGAATAGTGATGTCGAGAAGACCGTACACCACGGGCTGTCCATACAATGTCTGGCGCGCAAACTCTTTATCCGTGTGGATAGGATTCCTGTCCCCCGACAACATGGCAAAGTGCAGGAGATCCGTCTCTGTGACGGTGCGTGCAGGGCTTGTAAACGTTTGCCCGACAGAAAGATCCTCATAATAGAGCGTCATGGTTGCTTTCTCCCCCCCATAAATCTGTTCCATCTATCTCGCTCCTTGCTTTTATCAACAGCAGTGAGAAGCTTATGCCTGTACCAGAGCCTGGCGTAGCTCATCCGGTAAGGGAGTTGCACGTTGTGTCTGTCGATCCATTAAGACGATGATCATCTGGCCTTCAGCTACTAGCGTTCCCTCCTCGACCGCGCTTTCGCGCGTGGGAAGCGAGCGCATGGAGAAGCCTATTGTCCAGGAGCTGCGGCCCACCTTCTCGATACATGCCTCGACAGCCAACCAGTCATCATAGGACAGCGCTGCCCGGTAATCACAGGAAACATGCACACGAGGTGCCTCGAAATCCTGAAGCAGGCGCGTAAAAGGGAAGTCAATGGCGCGCATCAGTTCATGTTCCGCCGCCTCCATATAGCGAAACATGGCGATGAAATGAATGCGTTTTGATTGATCCACATCAGAAAAAGGCACTCGAAGCACAACGTGTACGGACGGCATGCGTGTTTCTCTCTTTACTCTCTAACGGACATTGACCCACACGGTTTTGGTCTGGGTATAGGCATCCAGCACGGCATGTCCCATTTCCCGGCCATATCCACTCTGTTTGTATCCACCGAACGGGGCCGCCGCATCGAACTGGTTGTAGGTGTTCACCCAGACCACACCCGCTTTTAAGGCGGCAGCCACGCGATGCACCTTTTTCACATCGTTCGTCCAGATGCCGGCGGCCAATCCGTACTGCGATGCATTCGCTCGACGCGCCACTTCTTCTACGTCCTCAAACGGCAAGGCCACCACCACTGGCCCAAAAATTTCTTCGCGCGCAACCGTCATCTCGTCGCGCACCCCATCGAAGACGGTCGGTTGGAGAAAGTAGCCACGCGCCAGGTTGCCACCCGCTCTTTCGCCGCCCGTTCTGGTTGTCGCACCCTCGCGTTTGCCAACAGCGATATACTGTGTGACACGCTCCAACTGCTCTTGCGACACCAGCGGCCCCATCTCCGTTGCCGCATCCATGCCTGCTCCCAGTTTCATCTTGCTGGCCACCTCGCTCAAGCCATCGACCACCTGTTCATAGACGGCCTTATGCACAAAGAGGCGGCTGCCCGCCGTGCACACCTGGCCCTGGTTGAAAAAGATGGCGTTCATCGCTCCCCGAATCGCATATTTCAGATCGGCGTCCGGGAAAATGATATTGGGCGACTTGCCTCCCAGTTCCAGGGTGATCTTTTTCAAATTGCCCTCGCTGGCATGCAGGATCTTCTTGCCCACTTCCGTCGAACCGGTGAAGGCGATTTTATCCACATCCAGATGCGCTGCCAGAGCTGCACCCGCCGTCTCACCAAAGCCAGCCACAATATTGACGACGCCATCAGGAAAACCAGCCTCGCAGACCAGTTCGCCCAGGCGCAGCGCGGTCAGGGGTGTCTGTTCCGCCGGCTTGAGTACCACGGTATTGCCGCAGGCGAGCGCGGGAGCCAGTTTCCAGGCGGCCATTTGCAGTGGGAAGTTCCAGGGGATGATCTGTCCAACCACTCCGACCGGCTCGCGCAGGGTATAGGTAAACATGTTGGGAATGGAGACAGGAATCGTTTCGCCCTCCAACTTGGTTGCCCAGCCGGCGAAGTAGCGGAAGTGATCCGCCGCCAGGGGCACATCACCCCCGCGCGAATAGCGGATGGGCTTCCCATTGTCGAGCGTCTCCAACGTGGCCAGTTCCTCTGCGTTCTGCTCAATCAGATCCGCCAGCTTCAAGAGCAAGCGCCCACGCTGAGAAGGTGTCAGTTTCGGCCAGGGACCACTCTCAAAGGCCTGACGGGCTGCCGCAACCGCCCGATTGATATCTTCGGCACTGCCTTCCGCGACCCTGGCCAGTTCTTCACCCGTGGCTGGATTGAGCGTGGCAAAGGTATTTCCGTTTGCCGCTTCAACCCACTGTCCTCCCATCAGCAGTTTGATTGGCTGTCTCTGTAAGAACGGGTATGGTGCAATAGCGGCCACTTCGTTTGTCATAGTTTCACACTCCTCTTCTATGCAGGCAGCGTCTCCCGTAAAGCGAAACGCTGGATCTTTCCGGTTGCCGTCTTGGGCAGTTCGGTGAGAAACTCAATCTGGTGGGGAACCTTATAGGAGGGTAATTTCCCCTTGGCGAAGGTGGTCAGTTCTTCTACCAGGGCCTCCGATGGCTCAGAACCACGTTGGAGAACCACGTAGGCTTTGGGCTTGGGCAGGTGTTGGTCATCATAGGTGCTCACCACCGCAACTTCCAGGACGGCGGGATGTTCGATGAGCGCGCTTTCCACCTCAGCCGGAGAAACCCAGAGCCCGTTCACCCGTAACATGTCATCGGCACGGCCACAGTACCAGAAATACTCGTCTTCGTCCTGATAATAGGTATCACCCGTCGCAATCCAGTGCCCATTGATTGTATCCTTGGTCTTTTCATGCTTATTCCAGTAGCATGCCGTGGTGCTTTCACCCCGAATCATGAGCGTGCCCATGTTTCCCGTGGGAACGACCTGGCCAGTATGATCGACAATGCGCGCCTCGTAGCCAGGTACAAGTTTTCCTGTACTGCCAGGACGAATATCGCCAGGTCGGTTGCTGATAAAGATATGCAGGATTTCAGTGCTGCCGATGCCATCAAGAATATCCACGTGAAAGGTATCCTGCCAGCGTTGCAAGATACTGGCTGGCAACGCCTCCCCAGCAGACACGCAGAAGCGCACCGAGGAGCAATCAAAACGCTTTTCGACATCGGGAAGCGCCAGCATACTGGCATAGAGGGTGGGAACCCCAAAGAATACGGTGGGACGCTGCTGCTCGACAACGCGCAGAATATCCTCTGCCACTGGTCGGCCTGGATAATGGATCGCGCTTCCACCAACGCCAAAGGGAAAGGAGAGACCATTGCCGAGCCCATAGGCGAAAAAGAGCTTGGAAGCGGAGAAACAGCGATCATTTTCGGTCAGACCAAGAATGCTTTTGGCGTAATACTCGGTTGTGTAGAGCATATCATGCTGCAAATGGACGCAGCCCTTGGGGAAACCGGTACTGCCGGAGCTATAGAGCCAGAAGGCACTATCATCTTTGCTGGTGTTGGCGGCGACCAGTTCAGCGGACGCGCGCTGTGTCCAGCGCTCAAAATCGTGCCGTGTGCTGGTTTCGGGCTCCTGTTCTGCCAGTCCAACGACCACAATATGACGCAGATAGGGGAGTTGGGAAAGCAGCGGCTGAACATTTTTCCAGAGACTGGCATGCAGACATAAGACTTTGGCGCGGCTATCATTGAGCATGTAGAGGAGATCGCTTGGACGCAGCAGCGTATTCAAGGGAACGGGAACGGCACCTATTTTGATTGCGCCAAAGAAGGTTGCCGCAAACTGGGGGGAATCAAGCAGCAAGAGCGCGACGCGCTGCTCGATCTCTATGCCGAGATCAAGCAAGGCGTTCCCCACGCGGTTCGTGAGTTCGGCGATCTGGGCATAGGTGTAGGTCTCGCCATCGAAGAAAATCGCGGTGTGAGTGCCTCGTCCCTCGGCAAGATGACGATCAAGAAAATAGGTAGCAACATTGAAGTGCTCTGGCAGTGTCACGGTAGGCATATGCGAGACTAGAGACATCAAAAAGGTCCTCCTTTTCCTGGCAAAAACATTTGTACGCACCTTTGCGTGTGTATCCAGTTGGCTCTTCGTGCATGGACAGGCGGAATGAGGCGAACAGGTCTGGCTGACCTGCCCATGTTCTCATCCCGCCAGGACCATCGTGAACCTGTCTGAGAATCAGCAGCGCTTTAGCGTGCTTGAAAGTGTGCCTGACGCTTCTCAGTATACGCCGCGATGCCTTCTTTAGCATCCTCGCTCTGGAAGAGGAGCTGTTGCAGCTCGCGCTCAATCGCCAGGCTCTCAGAGAACGGAACTTCCGCACCGGACTGCACCGAGCGTTTAATACGTCCAACCGCCTTCGAGGCTTTGTTCGGCGGGCAGAAGGATTTGGCGTACTTCAACACCTCGTCCCAGTAGTTCTCTGATTCATAGATATAGTTGATCAGTCCCAGATCGACCGCCTGCTCAAAGCTGAGGAGCTTGCCTTCAGTCATGAGCTCAATGGCTTTGTTTTTGGGAAGCGCGCGTGCCAGGCGCTGTGTACCGCCAGTGCCAGGCAACACCCCGAGATTGACCTCTGGCAGTCCGACTTTGCCTGCTCCACGCCGTGCAATGCGAATATCGCAGGCCATGGCAATCTCCAGACCACCGCCAACCGTGTGTCCGTTGAGCGCCGCAATCACCAGCTTGGGGGTCTGCTCCAGGCGGATCAGGGTTTCGTTAGCATGCAGGCAGAAGTAGTATTTGAACGTCGGTGTCACCGCGTTGAGCATGCTAATCTCCGCCCCCGCGCTGAAGAACTTCTCGCCCTGGCCGCGCAGAAGCAGCACATGGACGTTCTCATCAAAACGGGCTTTGAGGATGGCCGCATCAAGCTGGCACATCATCTCGTGGCTATAGGTATTCGCTGGCGGATTGGTCAGCTCAATAAGAGCAATACCATCGGTGGTTGTGTAGTTGACCAGCGTGTGTTCAGTTGTGGTTGTCATGCGGGTCTATTCCTTTCGTTGCTGTGCTTTCTCAGACAAGTGTTGCGTCGCGACATGCGCCACGCCTCGCTCGCCGAGTATATCATCATCTTTGACATATTCAAACGGCGTATGACAGGTCTGGCAATAATACTGCACGGTCAACAATTGCTGGCCGAACAGCGAAAAGAGTTCAGTATGGGTTGAGCCACAATAGGGACAACTGACTGTTCCTCCCGGCGTTTCAGGTGCGAAACGGGTATCCATTCTCTCACTCCAACCGTCTGCTGGTGGCGGTCCAGCGTGTCCAGGGCAACGGCTGCGTGAGTTCCCAGCGTTTCTCCTCGCTGTTGAAAGAAACGGGCACCTCAATATCCAGGTTCCGCAAAATAGGCATAATTTTCTGCAAGTAACGGCTGCGCAGTTCATCGGGGGATGCATCGATGATCGCTTCGCGAAACAGGCGCTGCATCGTGGCATCGTCGGATGGACCAAACCAGCAGAGCGTCTCGTCCCAGCAACGGGTGAGCGAGGCGATGAGTGTCTTGCGTACCGCACCGCCGATGGTGGCGAGTCTGCGCACCCAGCCCTCACCATGAATCTGATGAATACGCTCTTCCTGCACGATTTTGCGAGATCGCTGGCGCAGCGGATCGTAGCTGGAGTCCTGCGCGGCCTCGAAAAAGGTCGTCAGTGCGGTATCGATCAGGAAATTGGTCGCCACAAAATCGCACCACCCGGCGAAATCCTCATCCAGTGTTGCCAGATGATACTGCAAGGTACGGGTCATGGGTTCTACCTGAGCGGGATCGGCCTCAGCCTGGGTAAAGTCCTCCAGCAGAGGATAGAGAGTACGTGCATGTCCCAGTTCGTCCTGCGTCATGGCTGCTGCGGCCACCGCTGCCTCCAGGGCGGGAGCGCCATTACACCAGTAGGCATAGCGCCGCCCGATGGCCTGTTTGTTATCGGCCAGCGAGGAGAGCATGGCGAAGAGCGCCGCATGGTCAATACGAGTATGCGTTGTCATTGCAGTTCCTTTTCCGTACTCGGCTACGAAGCAATCACTGTCACCATCGAGGCACGCGGCACCAGGACCATTTCAATCCAGCTAAACTCGTCGTAGATGCTGCGCGCGTAGACTTTGGCCAGTTCCACATCATCGGCCATCACATTGCCGATTTCATACAGCGGCTCTTCATATTTGCGCCGGGCGAAGACCTGCCAGACCTGCGTCTCGTTGAGTGCATCGCGTCGCTCTCGTGGCCGCTCAGTTGTTACTATCATACTGTTTTTCATGCTGAAATTCCCCATAAACGCATGGCCTCAATGCCCTCTTCGCTCAGACGAGCCTTGGTCCAGACCGGGTCCCAGACAACCTCAATATGCACCTCGCGCACGCCTGGTTCTTGCAGCAGGCGCCCACGAATATCGTCCATGATAAACTCCACCGCGGGACATCCCATAGCTGTGAGGGTGAGCTTGAGTGCAACGCATCCGTCCTGCTGTTGCAGATCGACGATCAAACCCATATCCACAACGCTGATAGGAATTTCTGGATCAGTCACCTCGCGCAAGGCATCCCACAGTGCTGGACAGGAGTCGTCACTGCGTGCATGGGTGTGCAAAGATGGGTAGGTCGTCGTCATCATTCCGCCTCTTGTTCCAATAGACGCAGCATCTCGCGTCTGCCACGCTGGATCATGCTCACGAACTGCTCGTTCGCAGGCCCGCGTGCCTTCCAACGCTTCATCACATCGTCCCAACTGCACGGGCCTTCCCAGCGCTTGCTCCGGGAGTCGAAATGCTGGGGAAAGGCGCAATCCAGCACGTATTTCTGCTGCTGCTCATCGTAATGGGCAGGCACGGTGAGATGCAGTTCTTCACAGAGAGGGATGGCCGTTTTCATCCAGGTCTGGCGCAACTCATCATTGCTCTGCCCTTTAAAGCCGTACTCTAGTTGTTCGCCGTGTTTCTTGAGCGTATCTGGCAGGCCAAACCATTCCACGGTCAGGAGAAACATCCAGTCCAGGGCCTTTTGTAGTTCTTCATGGCCGCTGGCAGTCTGGTTCAGCTTGCGCATCCCCTGCTCACCATGACGCAGATGGAAGGTCTCTTCTTTGTCTACTTTTACCAGCGCACGCTTCCAGGGACCAAAGGTAGTGCTCTGATAGACATCGCTGAGCAGCGTGTAGCCCGCACGATCATAGAAGGCGTTGGCAACGATTAGCTCGGTCCAACTCTCCAAAGGGACATCAAACGCATAGGGATATTTAAAGTGGCGCGGCTCACGCTCAAAGATCAACTGGTCGGTATCCACTCCAAGATCCCGTAACAGACGGTACGCGATATGAGCGTGCCCCAGTTCATCCTGAATGATGGAAAGCGCTGAGCCAAAATTGTTGAGGGTTGGCGCGTGAATCCCTGCATGATAATAGACAGGCGCGCTGATGAGTTCAGTATCGGCAGAGACGGTGAGTATGCGTTTTATGCCCTCCAGGTAGATCGGGCTCATCTGCTCGATTGACTCGATCAACTGCTGCTTACGCAGCCGGGTAAGAACAGCATCTTCGCTTTGTAAAGCGTCAACCAGAGGAAGCGTCATGGCACGTCCTTTCTGTTCACAGACAGGCATCGTCGTAGCCCAACGAAGGGGGACGAGGGCGAGCTCATCCAATACAGGAAAAAATTTCGACTATGTGGTCGAATTATAAAATAAAGGCAAGAGAAAGTCAAGCTTTTCAAATAACTTCATAATAAATGCAATTTTTTGAAAATAGAATGGTTAGTCGAAAATGGTTAAGCCTGATGGCAGACGGAACACAATGTCACATTGACAAATGAGCGTCTGGACTCTATCATACAGCCATATTCGAGGAGAGGCAGAAATGGAAGAAACGCAAAAAATGAGAACGGCGCGCGCAAGAAAAACACGTGCGCTCCACCAGGGCAAACGTCAGCGTCTGACGCAACAGGCCATCGTAGCGGGCGCTGCCGAATTGTTTGCTGGGCGTGGCTTCGGTGCCACCAGTTTAGACGATATCGCTGAAAAGCTAGGCGCTGGGAAGGCATCGCTGTACTACCATGTGAAAAATAAGGAGGAGATCCTGCGTCTGATCTTCCTGACCGTGCTTACCGCGAGTGAAGAGCCCCTGCGCCTGATCGTCGAAGCTGATCTGCCGCCTCATGAAAAATTATACCGTGCCATAGAGCACCAGACGGCTGTCGCGGCAGACCGTTCTCCTGCCATGATTGTTTTTTACCGGGAACAATCCCATCTCACTGGACCTTTCGCCAAAGAAATCATCTTGCGAAAAAAAAACTATGAGCGCTATTATGAACAGATTATCGAAGAGGGACAGGCGGTGGGCGTGTTTCAGCCGGATGCTGATCCCAAAATCATCACCTTTGGCCTGCTTGGCATGTGCAACTGGCTTTCCCAATGGTACCAGCCAAACGGTGAGTATTCTCCCCAACGCATTGCGGCTTTCTTTGTGAATATGGTTGAACATGGACTGCTACTTGCTCCTTTACCAGAGCGTTTCTCCTAATCTGGGTGCCTGGGATCGCATGAGAAAGCACACCGAAAAAGGCCTCCAACTAATGCTTTCGTCATCTCCTACAACAATCCCCACCATGAAACTTTTTAACCTCTTCTAAAAAAGGGAATTGACAGTCATTTTTGGCAGTCAAATCCCTTTTTCTGTCTCCGCACCTGTTTCCCCCGGCATCATTGCGGTCTTAGATCACCGAACGAATCGTGCCGCCATCGACGCGGAGCGTTGCGCCACTCACATAATCAGCGAGCGGGCTGGCCAGATAGGCAACTGCTGCGGCGATCTCCTCTGGCCGAGCGAAGCGACCTACATCATTGGGAGCCATGTGCTGTATCGCGGTGCGTTCGATCTCCTCCCACGTCTCGCCCCAGCCATAAGACGAGGCCATGCTCGTGAGCGTTGTCCGGGCTGTCTCCACAAGGACCGCGCCGGGAGCCACGACGTTGGATGTCACGCCGGTATCCTTCAGTTCACGTGCGAGGGACACCGCAAGATTGTGGCGCGCTGCCAACGTCGCATTGTAGTTCGGCCCGCCAGCTTGAGGTTGCTGCGACAGACCACCGCCAATCTGGATCACCCGACCCCAGTGTCGCTCACGCATCTGCGGTACCAGGCGCTGGATCATCCGCACACCAGAAATTACGTTGGTGTTGTATGCCTGGGCCCAGATCTCAGCCGTCGCCTCTGCCCATGAGAGGAATCTGGTGGCTCCTTTGTCTACAAGGACTCCAGCGTTGTTGACCAGAATATCAAGAGGGCCAGCATTGAGCACTGCGACGGCAACCGCGTCAGCCCCAGCGTCGGTGGTGAGATCGCCAAGAGCGACCTCTGCGCTTCCTCCTTCAGCGCGGATTGCCTGGGCGACAGTGTTGGCTCGGCTTTCATTGCGACCATGCACCACGACGGCAACGCCCTCTGCAGCGAGCAGCTTCACGATCGCCTCGCCTATCCCGGAGCTCGATCCGGTCACCAGTGCCCTCTTTCCTGCCAGTCTTAAATCCATTGTGTCATACCTTGCCTTTCACTTGACTTTTTGCAGGCACTTCACCCGCGTATCTATGGTATACTGATGGAGATCCTAGAACAAGATGAGCAGAATTCATAGGAATGAGACTCCTATGGTTGACTCGGTAATCGTTCCCAACCGCCTTTAGCAAAGGAGGAGCGTTTGGTACTTCAGCAGCAACAACAAGACCATCGCCTGCAGGAACTGGGAGATTTTCTGCGGACGCGCAGGGCCAGGCTGACGCCTGAAGATGTAGGACTGCCGCGAGGAAGCAGGCGCAAAACGCCTGGACTCAGACGCGCGGAAGTGGCACAGCTGGTGGGTGTCAGCGTGGATTGGTACACCTGGTTAGAGCAGGGACGTTCGATTACGCCTTCAACGCAGGTCTTAGAGCGCCTGGTGCAGACGTTGCGCCTGGATGCGCATGAAAGAACCCATCTCTTCCTCTTAGCCCAGCAACAGGCACCTCCGGCGCTTTTGCTGGAAACCGAGATCGTGAGTCCAGCGTTACAACATTTTCTTGATCAGTTTGGCCCTCGTCCAGCCTTTGTGTCAGGAAGACGCTGGGATGTCCTGGCCTGGAACGATGCCGGATGCGCGGTCTTTGGCGATTACCGCCAGAGGACCGCCCCCCGTGAACGCAATACGATCTGGGGCATCTTCACCAATCCCCTGGCTCGGCAAGTCGTCGTCGATTGGGAAGAAGATGCACGACAGCTCTTAGCCCAATTTCGGAGCATGTGTGGTCGTTATCCTGGAGACGTCCAATTGACGGAGTTGGTCCATGATCTCATGCTCGCTAGTCCGGAATTTCGCGCCTGGTGGCCTGATCATGAAGTACGGAGTGGACAAGAAGGGCGGAAAACGCTCAACCATCCACAGGTGGGGTATCTCCTGTTTGAACGTCTCACCTTTCAGGTCTTTGATACGCCAGATCTCAAAGTCACGGTGTATACCCCGTTGGAGGAAGCAGACACGCCTCGCAAACTGGAGCAGCTGCTGGTGCAGTGGTATCAACACGAAGGGCAGGGGCCTTATACTCCTCAAGCAGTCCCCCATCTTCCACAGACACAACGATCAGGACAAGACACGGTTGGATTGTGGCTAGCAGCATGCGGTAAAAGAGTGGAAGGGGCATGGGTAGCGAACAGCGACCTCATGATCTCCTATGCACATTGGTGTGAGGCACACGAATACGTACCAAAGAAGGCGAAAGGCTTATCGCAATCGTTAGCTGCCCATGGCCTGGAAGTCGGTGTGCGGCAATGGGTCTCCACAGGTCCAGGGAGACGCACAAAAACACGAGGAGTTCGAGGTCTAAGCGTGCAAGATTGCTCTCAGACATCGAATACAAGTGGGGACAGATGAGCATTTATGACAATCTGTCCCCACTTGTAGATCATCTTCTCAAGCGAGTTTACTGCATTGTCTATTCCTTCGGGGAGAGCAGAGAAATTTCTGGAAACTGCTCTCTTTTTTTATTGACACGTTGTCGGTTTTTCTGGCCCCATCTGTCCCCAGGTTGCTGACGTGGTATACTTTCTGGCAGTGTTAAAGGGTAAATCAGGCACGCGTTACTTTTTTTACAGAAGGAGACCATTCTTGGCAAAAATTCACATTGACCTGGCACGTAAATTGGGAACGGTCGACCGCAAGATCTACGGGGGATTTATCGAACACCTTGGCCGCTGCATCTATGGCGGGATCTACGAAGAGGGTTCTCCGCGCCGTCTGTGATCGCAGTCCAGGAGCAATCTCTTGAAGCCAGCCTGAACGGGCAGACGCTGACCTATACGTTCCCCGCTCATTCGCTGACCATTCTGCAAATACAGTTGGGGTAAAATGAGAGAACACAGGCCCCCCACGGGATAGATGAGGGTGCCTGGCAAATTGATAAGATTTCCCGTGAGGTGAGGTGTATTTTCACCTCCTTTGGAGCATTGGCAAGCCCTGGCCATCTCCCAGGGCTTTTAAGTGTACTCGTTTTCCTTATTTTCTGCGTCCAATCCCCAGTCTCTCCATACAGTGGTCGCATGATCTCCCAATGTTGACGACGGTCTCTGGATTTCGGGAGCGGTGCGGCTGAAGCGTGGTGCCGGAGCTGGCTGCACGATCCCATCGATTTCCACAAAGGTCTGGCGTGCCTGGTTGTGCGGATGGGCAGGCGCTTCATCCAGATCCAGTACTGGCGCGAAGCACACATCGGTGCCTTCCAGCAGAGTACACCACTCTGCACGCGTTTTCGTCTTGAAGATCTCAGCCAGCTTGCGCTTGAAGAACGGCCACTGTCTCTGATCCCACTGGTCGGCAAAGGCGGGATCGGTGATGCCACTGTGTTCCAGCAGCAGAGCATAGAACTGTGGCTCAATGGAACCGATTGCCACCCACTTGCCATCGCTACATGCATACGTCGCATAAAAGTGAGCTCCACCATCCAGGAAATTGCTGCCACGCTCGTTTTGCCACTGTCCGCTCTTTTTGAGGTCATAGATCATCGTCATCAGGAGGGCGGCACCATCGGTCATTGCAGCGTCCACCACCTGTCCCTGACCCGATGTTCGTGCCTCCAGCAGCGCGCAGACCAGGCCAAAAGCGAGGAGCATACCCCCACCACCAAAGTCTCCGATCAGGTTTAAGGGCGGAAGCGGTGCTCCACCCGCAGGCCCGATGGCATGGAGCGCCCCAGAAAGGGCAATATAGTTGATATCATGGCCGGAAGCCTCAGCAAGCGGACCGTTCTGCCCCCAACCAGTCATGCGACCATAGACCAGACGGGGATTCCGCTTCAGGCAAACCTCCGGTCCCAGTCCCAAACGTTCCATGACCCCTGGTCGGAAGCCTTCGATGAGCGCGTCAGCCTTTTCTACAAGGGTAAGCACTGTCTGGACTGCCACCGGATTTTTGAGATCCAATGCGAACGAGTGTCGTCCTCGGTTGAGGGTGCTTTTGTCGAGAGAGGACTGTTCACCTGTAGCCGGGCGTTCAATGCGCATGACCTCGGCTCCCATATCTGCCAGCATCATCGCGCAGAATGGTGCTGGTCCAATGCCTGCGAACTCGATGATTTTCATCCCTTTGAGTGGGCCCATGATAGCTTTCCTTTTTTCTTGATCTTCAGAAGTATGAAGGTTGCTCAGCAATAGCACCATACTTCCCTCATTTTCGTACCTATTACCAATACGTAAGTATTGCAGCACATACCTTCAATACGTAAGTATTGCAGCACATACCTTTCAGATCGTCAAGCGAAAATATACTTTCCCACTATTTTGTTGTCGGGCGTTACACTCCTGCATGCTTTCACGATCCCTGAGAAAGTAAAACCTGTTGCAATGAATACTTGTTACAATTTCTTTGTGTTACAATAGAGAGGAAAGAAATGCTGGCCCTGCTTCTGCGGGTGGTGAGATAAGAAGCAGACTGAGAGACGAGTAGCCACCCGCTGTCACTGATCTAGCACGGAAGGAGACTATTTCTATGGAATGGGCTGTGGCGATAGCTGCGTTTCTGGCTTCTGCGGTAGAATTTGTCGAGGCATTTACCATTGTCCTGGTCGTCGGTGTCACGATCAACTGGCGCAGTGCCATTATTGGGGCCATCGCAGCCGCAGTAAGCCTGGCGGTGATCGTGGCCATCTTTGGCACAGCGATTGTGTATTACGTCCCTATCGACATTCTACGTCTGGTTGTCGGGTTTGTCCTGCTGCTCTTTGGTTTGAAGTGGCTCAAAAAGGCCATCCTGCGCTATAGCGGTCTCAAGTCGTTGCATGACGAGGAAGCCATCTTCGAAGAGAAAATGGCCGAAATGCGTGCCCGAGGAGAAGCTACCACACAGCTTCAGCCGGCAGCTGTTGCCCTCTCTTTTAAGTCGGTGCTGCTCGAAGGATTAGAAGTGGCCTTTATTGTGATTACATTTGGCAGTAATGCGTCAGCGCAGATCTGCGCCAGTGCTGCTTGTGGGATTGGAGGTATAGGCTCGGCTGCCGTCGGCGCGCTGGTGGCGGGTTTGCTGGTTATTCTGCTGGGTGCGCTGGTGCGTGCGCCGCTGAAACAGGTCCCGGAGAATACGCTCAAGTTCATTGTTGGTATTATGCTCACGTCATTTGGCACGTTCTGGACCATCGAAGGCTTGCATGTTGTGTGGCCTCTTTCTGATGCCTTTATCCCTATCCTGGCTGTAATCTACCTGCTCGCTTCATTGGCCTTTATCTTCTGGTTAAAGAGTCAGCAGCAGCCAAGCGTTGTAGAGGTAAAGGCCTGATAGCGTGGTGAATAGTATCCGTGATATGCATGGGAGAAAGTATCGGCTCATGAAAGTGATAAATGCGGTTTATAATTTCCTGGTAGGAGACATCATTGTGCTCATTGGCATTGTGCTGGTGTTTCTCGTGCTCCTGCTGATCCATTTTGTGGCAGCGCTGGCGTCTGTGCGTGCGTATTCGGGGGCTCTGCTGGTGGTAGTGACGCTGCTTGTGCTGGGTCTAACGCTGCAACGGGAACTGCGTGGTAGGGAGAAAGCTTCCGCATAAAGGGCGCCGTGACTCAACCTTTATGCGAAGTACTGCGTTCGGTACGGCGTGGATGCAGTCGCTTTCTTTCTTCTAGCAATGGGGAAGTTTGCGACTCATCCTCTTCTTGTTTGAGAAACACCTTCTCTTCAAACACTTCGAGTTGTTTTGCGCAGCGTTCAATGCTTTGTATGGCCTCCTCGCGCCGGGCCGCGCCAAACCAATCGCGTTCGACAACGCGATCATACCAGCGACGGATCTTGTCCAGCTCTTGTCCAATCTCCTCTGCCTCTGCATAGGTAAAGTTCTGGCGAAATGTTTCAAACTCGATCTCTTTACTGAAGTTAATGTCGCAATTCTCGATAATCTCATCATATTGGAGATTACTCTGGGCGATAAAGCCATCGAGAATTTTTGTCTCTTCATCCTGTGAAAGCTCGTGGATGGGCAAAAGATGGTAGTTGCCACCTTGCTCTATGATACGCTCCGTAATCTTTTGCAGCGTTGCCAATAGCGCTTCTTGCTCGGGCAGAATACAGACACTCTGTTGTAGGTAGAGAGCGCCCATTTTCTTCAACTCACGCCAGACAGCGACGCGGGCGCCTGATGGCTGACTGGGCACTTGATAGATCAAAAGGACATAGCGGTGAAAGTCCATGCAACGGCTCACTTTTGTGTGATATATGATGTATCATCACGGCGGAAATTTCTATCAGGGAACGCTCTGCAAAAGTCAGGCGCATCCAGATCCTGAAACCTGGGTGCAAGATCTTGCGTTGCTTATTGTATCATATGTACCTGGCTATGTTGTACAGTTTGTGCGCAGCATGGAACTATGCAGTGGTTTTGCCGCAGTCAGGTGCCAAGTGTTTGTTCCTGTATCTACTCAATCGTTGCTCTAGGATGATGTGAGCGCAATATAGCCTCACTCTCGTCGAAGTATAATGATCTTTGAGGGGCCTTCACTCTACTGGTGGGTGATAGACACCTATTTGTAACTGTGCTACTATTACACCATATATTTCTACCAACCATAGGAATCTCGGACTGTAATGAGCAAATTCCCACTTCACGGAGCACTATATTATGGCTGAGTCAGCCGAAACATACCGAAAACCACTTATCGTCAGGCGAGCGTTAAAAATTCGAGAACGAATAACCGCCTGTGATTTATTCAGAAATAATATATCTCTTATAGAAAGTTTTATTTTATGTGAAGATGATACTCACAATGATAAAAGGTTATCTAGTTTCTATGAAAATCTTTTAAGTGACCAGCAATTAGATATCAGCGACTGGGGAGACTGGGATGACTGGACTGACTGGGGTAAAATGTAATAATGATAGAAATGCTGGAAGATATAGTTCTTAAGTACAGGAAATGATTTTTGGCGTGCTATTAAGAGTTCCTGTGAGTGAGGTGTTTTTTACTGAGATGCAAACAAAAATTGTAATTATACAGCCAACGCCTTTTTGCAACATCCATTGCCGCTATTGCTATTTACCTCATCGTTCCTCAACTAAGCGTATTAGCTTTGAAACGCTGACACAAATATTTAAGCGGCTATTCTTATCTCCTTTTGTTTCTGACAAAGTCTCTATAGTTTGGCACGCGGGGGAACCCCTCGTTTTACCAATTAAATTTTACGAGCACGCATTTCAAATAATACAGCAATGCAATACCAATGGTATCAAAGTGAAAAACTCATTTCAGACAAATGGCATCCTTATCACGCAAGAATGGTGTAATTTCTTTAAACAGCACGAGGTGCAAATTGGAGTAAGTTTAGATGGACCTGAGCATATCCATGATGCCAATCGGGTTGATAGGGCTGGGAAGGGTACCTTTGAGCGTGTAATGTGTGGCATCAAGTTACTACAAGAGAATGATATCAAATTTTCAATCATTGCTGTAGTCACAAAAAGCTCCCTTGCATATGCTAAAGAAATATGGGAGTTTTTTATGAATATTCGCCCGGTGCACCTCGGTTTTAACGTAGAGGAAGTAGAGGGAGTAAATATTGACTCCTCTTTAGAAGGAACGAATGAAGTCAGAGAGCAGTATAGAAAATTCTTGCAGCAGATTTTTCTATTGAATGGTCATTCACCCAATCCTCTGACTTTGCGTGAAAGTGACTCTGCTCTCTATCATATTAAATATGGCTCTCTTCACACACGATCTCATACAAATGTTCCTATGTCAATGCTTAGTTTCGATTACGAGGGGAATATATCAACATTTTCGCCTGAATTACTTACTATGGCTCATCCCAATTATACAAATTTCCTCTTTGGTAACGTTTTTGAAAACACGCTCGAAGAAGTACTCACTGCCCCGCAATTTCTTGAGATAAATCGGCAAATCCAACGAGGAGTACAGAGATGTTCACAAACATGCGATTATTTTATGTTTTGTGGTGGAGGATTTCCTTCGAATAAAATCTGTGAGAATGGCACATTCGATTCTACAGAGACGCAAGCATGTCGATTAAGAATAAAAGTAACGACAGATGTTGCTCTAGAATATCTAGAGCATCTCCATCACATCGTTGCCCCTAAAAAGTGACTCTCATCATTTCTGTATACCTGCTCTTAGGGCCTCGTTCAAACTGTATTCAAACCAGACTAAAGTCATTATATACTATTAAACCCTGCTCTAAGTTGTTGATCTAGAATGTATCGTCTTTGCACGATCCTCAAATAGCGTAGCAGCTTCTTCCCGTTTTATCGTTCTTAAAAAGCTCGCGTAATTCTCTAAAATTTTGACAAAGCGGGGATTCTCTGAACCTAGTACTTTTTCCTGGATTGCCACGGCTCTCTGTAAAAAAAGCTCTGCTTCAATATGTTTCTCCTGCAGAAAGTAAAGTTGCGCCAAATTACTGAGGCTGGTAGCGGTGCTCAAATGCTCCGATCCTAATATCTTTTCACGAACATTCAATATGCGCGATAGTAACAGTTCTGCATCTTTATATTTATTTTTATCAATATAAAGATTGGCTAAATTATTTAAAATATTGACAGTATTAAGATGGTCTGGCCCTAGTATCTCTTCATGTATCACTAATGCACGCTGCAATAGTGACTCTGCCAGGTCGTGTTTTCCTTGATTAATGTAGATGTGTGCCAGGTTGTTGAGTGTATTGGCTGTGTTGGGATGCTCCGATCCGAGTATTTTTTCACGAATTTGCAAAACTCTTTGCAGAATTGGTTCTGCAAGATCATACTTAGCCTGGAAGACGTAGAATCGTGCTAAGTTGCTAAGAGTATTAGCGGCACTAGGATGCTCTAATCCTAATACCTTCTCTTGAATGGCTAGTGCTCGCTGCAGAAGTGGCTCAGTTCGTTCATAGTGTCCTTTACCATAATAAAGCCACGCTAGGTGATTGAGGTTTTCAGCTGTATCTGGATGCTCGGGTCCCATCACCCTCTCGCAGATTTCCAGTGCCCTTTGTAAGAGCGGCTCTGCTTGATCATATTTATACTGAGTTATATAGAGATTAGCCAGGCAACTAAGATTATTAACTGTATCTGGATGCTCGGGTCCCATCACCCTCTCGCAGATTTCCAGTGCCCTTTGTAAGAGCGGCTCTGCTTGATTATACCTCTCCTGCTCAAAGTAAAGTATGGCTAAACTATTGAGAATAGAGGCAAGCTTGGAGTGATTCGATCTATATTTCTCCTCATATATCCGCAAGGCTTGTTTATAAAGTATTTCTGCTTTTCCATACAAAGAATATTCTCGTAAGTAGTCGGCTGTTTCGCTGAGTAACCGTACTGCTGCTGGAAAAGTAAGGCTATATCGTTCTATGAGTGCTACGCAAACTTGCATTTGAGGTAGATAGCGCCGCATTTTCGATAGTTTCGTTAGATCTGTGCCAGGTAAAACCTCATTCACTGCTTGTACTACTCGTTTAGCCCATCGATACTGAGTGCTTTTATCCATTCGATCAAGAAGAACAGCTTGAACGAGACGATGAATATTGAACTGCTTTGCTTCAGGATCTCGCTTTAAGAGTGAAAATCTTCTTAACTCTTCAATACATTCATTTAGCTTCAATGGATCTGAAGCCACAGGGCGTAGTACTGGGCCAAGATAAGGTGCTCCTGCTGTAATGATTTCTTCAGGAATAGCGCCAGGATCGAGAAACGTACAGAGATATAAGAGATTGGTTGCTGCCAGATTAGCTTGTTCAATACGCTGGAATGAGAGTGACCATGTTGTTGCAACTGATTCTGGATGATCGGAAGACCAATGGCTTCTTCGCTCTAATAGTGCTTTGCGGTGCAGTAGTTCTTGATAGAGACCAAGATACCCCGCTAAACCACACCCGGTTTCTTCGATATAGGCTCCTGCTTGATCAAGCGCCAGAGGAAGTCCGTCTAATTCAACAGCGATAGCTTTTGCAATAGTCCGCTCAACTTGAGAGACTTGCTGCATAAGAGCATCCATAGCCAAAATTTTTGCTCGTCGGAGTAGTAATAATATTGCCTCTTCAATATCCATTTTATCCATACCAACCATATCAGCAAAAGTGCCTGTAATTTGAGCTCTTGTAGTGAGAAGAATATGTCCAGTATCTGCTGTGGGTAGGAACTTGGAGATTATTTCTAAATCTTCAACATCGTCGAATATAAGTAGCCACCTCTCATGGCTATCTAGCCATCTTTTAACCGACATTACCATAAGATATTGCTTTTGTTCACTGCCTTCTGGCAAACCTAATAAACTTGCTACTGTTACAAAATCAGCAATAAGTGTATCGTAGCTACCTGATCTAATCCAGAAAATAAAAGAATACTCTCGACGATAACGATAAACGTACTCAACCACAAATTGGGTTTTGCCGATCCCACCCAATCCACAAATCATCTGAGGATAAACAAAGCTTTCTGCATTTTCCCTTTTGTTAAGTTTGTTATGAAGCTGTCTTAGCAATTCTTCTCGTCCAGTGAAGAAGGGATTCCGGCGAAACGGAATCGTCCATGATGGAACATCAGCTAAAGTGCGCTTTGCGTTTGGGGTATGGAGATCATTCCTAAGCGAGATTTGAACTTGCGAGGAAGTCACCGCTAAATCTTGGATGACTTTTCTTATGCCTTTAACTACTTCGAGAAACGCTTCATCATAATTACGCCAATGCGTGCTAACAATAGGTCTGCCAGCTTCTGGTAGTACTTGTAACTTGCTGAAAGGGGCATTTTCCCAATCTACGTATCGAAGGATAATTGGGATAACATAGGCTTGGCCCTCATAATGCCTTTTGAGCGCATGTGTCATCTCGACACTATAACAGTATTCAGAGTTCATAAAATCTGGGCTAATCAGTAGTAGAATGATATTTGCTCTTCTAAGATGCTCATTAATTTCTGACATCCAATCTTGTCCAGCATTAATATCGCAGTCGTGCCACGAAGTAATATGTCCCTGGCGTCTTAAATTAACAAGATGTTTATCCAGCCTGTCTCGTAGCGCTTTATCTCTATGAGCATAAGAATAAAAGACACTAGCAGCTTTTATCTGTTCATTAGCCATTGCCCACATTCCTTGATAGAAACGCTTCGGATTTGAAAGATAACTTATAGATATCTTTCTACAGTGTAAAGCATAAAGAAAGACCATTGCAATGCTTTGAAAAAGATCCACTTCAATTATTTTACCTACCTCTGCTGAAGACTGCGACCGGCAAGATCCAACGCTTGGTATTGCGAGAACGCAGCAAATCAGAGCTACCTGATCAGCATATACCTTGAATGAACTGTCGGCCTGCATGCGAATCCTCAAGTGCTTCCCCACGTAATGAGGAAGCGATTATGCGAGTGTAGCAGTAAATTCTTGCCCATAACGGATTGCGTCTCTCTGCCTTGTGTGGCATGATAAAGGATGCACGGGCTTGAGCATGGGGCAAGGTGTTGCCATGTATTTCATGCCACGGTACCTTACAAGGAGACGCTTGATGCTAGAAACAGGAACAGTTATTGACTGGGAAAGCGTAGGAAAGGAAGTCGTCATATGTCTGCAAGATCTGCTTCGGTTTGATACACGCAATCCGCCTGGCAACGAAACGCAAGCAGCCGAACATCTACGCGCAGTGTTGCAAAGCGAAGGTATTGAAAGCAAGATTGTCGGTCCGCATCCTGACCGGGGAACCATCATCGCGCGCCTGCACGGGGATGGATCAGAAGCGCCGCTCTTGTTGATGTCCCATACCGACGTCGTTGCTGTTGAACCCGAGAAGTGGACCTACGCTCCCTTTTCTGGTACTATCGCCAATGAATGCATCTATGGTCGCGGCGCACTCGATATGAAAAATATGGTCGCCATGGAATTGATGACCATGCTGCTGCTCAAGCGTACAGGCGTTCCTCTCAAGCGTGATGTGATCTTCATGGCAGCGGCTGATGAAGAGGTTGGTGGCTTCGCTGGCGCCGGTTGGGTGGTGGACCACTATCCTGAACTGATTCGAGCAGCATACGCGCTGAACGAAGGTGGTGGTACAGGCATAGAGATTAACGGGCAACGTTACTATACAGTGCAGACTGCCGAGAAGGGCACGGCGCGCTTCCGCTTGCGCACAACAGGGAAGCCAGGGCATGGTTCAGTTCCTCATAATGACAGCGCTATCCTCAAGCTTGCTGAAGCATTGCTCAAGCTAAACTATGCACAGACTCCGGTGCACTTTACCGCCTCACTGCGTGGATACATTACTGGTATAGCGAGCGCACAGCCTCCAGAGGTCGCCCAACAATTCCTGGCGTTACTTGAAGATGAGGCGACTGCTGATGACAAGGTCGCGACGTTACCGCTTGAAGATGCACTCAAATTGGGGCTGCGAGCCATGATGCGTAACACGATTGCCCCGACCATACTGCGTGCTGGTTCGCAGATCAATGTGATTCCTTCGCTCGCGGAGGCGTCATTTGACGGGCGCACCCTGCCAGGCTGGACACACGAACAGTTTGCCGCAGAACTGCGTGCTATCTTTGGAGCAGACGCCGACCTCGAGTTTCTCGAACCAACAGAACCGCTGGAGGCTGATCCTGCCTCGCCGTTATTTGACATCATCAGGGAAGTGGTGAAGCAATATGAACCTGAGGCCACCGTTATTCCAACATTACTGACAGGAGGCACAGACGCGGAACATGTTGCCAGGCTGGGTACGAAAGTGTATGGCTTCTCGCCAGAATTGTACGTCGCTGACTTCGATGGCTGGGGTATAGTTCATGGCCACGATGAGCGTATCCCCATTCGCTCCTTGCAATGGGGGACACGCGTATTATATGAGGTCGTTGAGCGGTTTGCTGCTCTCTAACACATACGCTGTAGTAATAGAGTGAGCATCGTATTTACTCTATCAGAGAAGCGTTGCTTTCTTTGGGTAGACCCTGCCAGTTGACCTGACAGGGTCTACCCAAAACCACTCAAAGTGGTGGATGGGTTGTAATGTTACAAGCAAAGCTGAATGAGATCAAATACGCTTTGTCAGCAGGCCTCTCTGATGGTATGATCATAGAGAGAAAAGAAAGCTGGCATATCTATGATGGACGTTGATACCATTTTGAAAACGGTAGATCATCGTGGATTCCCATTACCAAGGGGACCCTGGGTGATGACGCAGATCTGGCACGAACTGCTTTTTGCGCATTGGCCGGTTCCAGCGGAGATCCTGCGTCCACTGATTCCACCTCAGCTCACCATCGATACGTTTGAACGCCAGGCATGGGTTGGCGTGGTGCCTTTTCGCATGTCAAACGTGCATCCCCGTGGGCTACCAAACATCAAGGGTCTCTCGCAGTTTCCAGAACTTAATGTGCGCACGTATGTTGTAGCGAAGGATTTTCCGGGCGTCTACTTCTTTAGCCTGGATGCTGGCAATCCTATCGCGGTAGCTCTGGCGCGTAGCCTTTTTCATTTACCATATTTCAACGCTATCATGCGTTGTCAACGGGCGGAAGATGGCTCTATGCATTATTTTAGTCATCGTACCCATCGTGGAGCACACACGGCAGATTTTGAGGCAACCTATCGTCCGGTGGCTCCGGTATTCCTGGCCCAACCCGGTTCAATCGAGCACTGGCTCACTGAGCGCTATAGCCTCTATACGACCTTTCATGACCATCTGTATCGAGGAGAGATCCATCATCCGCGCTGGCAACTGCGACAAGCCGAGATGGAAAGCCAGCGGGATAGTATGGCGCTCTCTCATAACATTCACCTTCCTGATACGCAACCACTACTGCATTACTCTGAACAGCAAGACGTGTTAATCTGGCCGTTGCATCTGATCTCCTAATAGGTCTCTCTTCGCGGCATGAATTTCTTATAGCCTTATTAAGACAGCCACCTGAGAAAACTAATTCCATAGCTATCCAGCAAGAACTTCTCTCTTTATGCCACCCTGGTCGGTTATTTTCTGGGATCGTCAGGCATGGTTCAAGCTCAATTTGGACCATGCCTTATACTTATTAGAGATAATCCCCTCCAGAGGCATCAAGCAGGAGTGGCATAGTAGAAGAAGAGAGGAAGCGCATGAATCAGCAACAGGTCCACGAACTCCCACCACGACAGGAGCGACCTCGGTCTTTCTGGAAGCGTTATCGGACTTCCAGCAAGGCGCGTATCGGCAGCGTGATCCTGGCATTTCTCGTAGTAGGATCACTTTTTTTTATAGTCTTTGTTCTCCCTATTTTCCGCCAGGCCCAGCCTACTGTTGCGCCAACAACGCTGACCCCCGACGACGTGGTCAAGCAAATTTTGCTCGACGAAAACACGAATGGCTGGGACCCCAGATATCAGGGTATTCTTATCAATTGGCGCCGTGATGATCTCTCGCTGGTCAATTGTTCCGATAAACGCTGCGATAAAAGAGGGGATGCGACGCGCCATGATCCCGCCAATGATTTGCGGGACTTAGAGAATCTCTACTGGTATAGATCCCGTCATCCAGATAATATGGCTGTGAACGACTATATTGCGCGTATTCTCCCGACGGTCAAACGTGAATGGGGCAATACAACCATGCCGAAAGGCTGGCTCTATTATATCCTCCTGCGACTCGACACATACAGTGGCGATCATGCTTACTGGGATATGACCATCCAGCACTGGCTGCAAGCTCAATACAAGACAACCGATCTGGTTCTTGGTGTCCATCACGCTCCCATCGACGACATCGTGTCAAGCACGCCAAAGGTTACGGTGACGCTTGATGATGGCTACCGTGTCGATCTGGATCTTGAACTGGGCCTTGTGCTGGTTGATGCTGGCACGCGCTATCATCACCCTGAGTGGATCGCTGCGGGCAGACAAGAGGTGAATATCGTCATCCAACAAGCATTTGACACGACCTATCATCTTTTCAATCGCATTTATCTCGTGTATGATCACCGCTACGGCTCACGCAAGGTTGTTGATGATGAGGCCCGCATGGGGGAAAACGGGCAAGAAATCGAGGCGCTCCTGCGTACGGGGATGTATACGAAGACAACCGCATATCTGCAACTCGCCAAAGAGATGCTCGATGCATTGCAAGCGTCTCCTTTGCACGACACAGTACATAAAGGCTTCTACTTTAAGATCTTTTTGCGCTCACTCCAGGGACATTCGGCTGGAGAGGTCAACACGAGCATGAAAGAAACGCGGCAACTGCATATGCTGCCATCTTTAGTACTCGCTAACCGCGTGTTCAGCCAGCGCTGGGCAGCGTTGGAGGCTGAGATGCTTCATATGGCGACGACGGATGATGCCTTATTTTTGCCTGCACCGGTCCCTGGCTATTCCTATGAGATACTGCCAGACGGGCACCTTTTTCCTTGCGCGACCTGCCAGCCAGCTCCCACTGAGAATTGGGTGTCTGCGGAGGCGGACAATATTGGGCTTGAAGGACTACAGGCCGTGCTCGGGGATGCTTCGCTCTCCAGGAAATAGCAAATTCTTATAGCCATTGAATACAAGAGACACCAGCCATTTGGTACACAAGGCAGCCGGGTAGGGGCGGCGCTTGCCTCCTACCCAACCGGTCTGGTGCTCCAGCGCAAAAAAGACGTTCACCCAGTGTTGTGCAATATCTTGACAATCCATCTTGTATCATCTATACTCATTATGCTGAGCATTGGGAGCGCTCCCAATGCTCAAGACCACTACTTGAGCAAGAAGACAGAAAGCCTATCCTGAGTACAACCACATGTGTAGGCAAGTGTATGCTCGCTCTCTTGTTTAGGTTTTTTATCGGGGCACAAGGAGGTGTAAGCTCAAAGTTAATTGCTTTTCCTGGATGATCTGAAGAAGCAAGGAGTGCAAGCATTTCCTTTGTGTTAAAGTAACACAGCCTGATATCCAGGCATCGTGTATACAGCACGAGCGGACATAGCATTGCACACGTATTCACTTGTACAGTGTAGCAAAAGGCCGTTAACAGTAAAACCAAGGAGGGTTTTATGTTCCACGCATTTCTACGGCGAGCGCCAAAAAGTAGGATACTTGTTCGTCCATTGATACTCATTCTATCGCTGGTAGCAATGAGCGCTATTGCCCTGAGTCCTCTCAGTACTGCATATGCTGCAGTCTGGTCATCAACCGCCGCGTTTGGTTCCTGGACTGATGGTGCGTACACACTCAATAACGATGTCTGGGGAAGTGGTGCAGGCCCACAGACGATCTGGGCCAATTCGGGTACCAACTGGGGGGTCTGGTCAAATCAACCCAACACAGGTGGAGTCAAGTCCTATCCCCATGACGGCATAACCGTCAATAGGAGCTTGAGCTCGCTCAGCAGCGTGACGAGCAACTTCAATGTCAGCGTTCCTAGTAGTGGAGCGTATGAGACAGCTTACGACATCTGGGCGAACAACTACTCCTACGAGATCATGCTGTGGATGAACCAAACGGGTGCCGTTGGACCTATCGGATCGTACCAGACAAATGTATCAGTTGGTGGCTATAACTGGAATGTCTACAGCGGCTCCAACGGCTCAAATCCGGTGTTCTCGTTCCTCAACACAGGTTATGCAACCTCTGGAACTGTCAACATCCTGGCTGTGCTCAGGTGGATCGAGAGCAAGGGCTGGTTCGGAAATGTCACGCTGAGCTATCCCGAGTTCGGTTTTGAAATTACTTCATCAAGTGGTGGCAAAAATTTCGTTGCGAACAACTTCACCGTCTCGTACAGCTAAAATTGCCGCGAAGCAGAAGATCCATACTGATGAGTCCGATGCTGGTACAGTTGCGTGTTAGAAGAGTGATAATACACATCACCAACACTTTCTTCCAAGGAGGCTAGACATGGCTGTTACCTTCACTCAACTTATCGTATGGATCATTATTGCTGCTATTATCGGGTTTCTGGGCGAGGTACTTGCCGGGCGACGGGCCCCAGAAGGTATTCTTGGCTCCATCATGGTTGGTTTGTTCGCCATTTTTCTGATTGTTGGCTACTTTCACTTCCACATTGTGGGCGAACCTACCCTGGAAGGGGTCCCTCTCGTGAGCACGATTATTGCCGCCATCATGCTTGTGGTTGTCTGGAGTAGTCTGTCCTATCGTCATCGTTAACTGTAAGCATTACCTCTCAGCGTAACAGCAACGCAAACTCCTCATTGCTGTTACGCCTGCTTGCTCAGGACACACTTCCATCGCATCATTCCTTCTTTCAGTTCCATTACGCCACCCCAGCAGAAAAGAAATGATCGAAAACAACTGCTCTGCGTGGTACAATAAACGAGGAGGATAGCGTATACCTATGACTACTGAAAACAAGAGTGCCTTTTCCGCCGCGATAGCAAGAGATCCTGCTATCGACTCGAACGTTATTACACTCACCTATCATGACAGCACCAATCCATCTCACAGCCTCACTGTGAGTATTGCCCCGGAGTTAGGGAGTAATCTGTTTCGTTTCCGCGTTGGTGAACATAATATCATCTATTGCGACCAGGAGTTGCTCAAGCAGAAGGGCTTTACAGGCAACTTCGTGCTCTGGCCGTTCCCCAACAGAGTACGCGACAAGCGGTACACGTATCAAGGACACGACTATTCGCTTGAGGAAGTCAAGCGGCGCAGTGGGAATGCGGTCCTTATTCACGGACTTGTGCTGGACCGAATCTGGTCCTATGATCAACCCATGCTGCGAGAAGATGCAGTGAGTGTAACGACCTCAGTTGCGATGACCACTGAGAGTCCATTTTATGCATCCTACCCCTTTCCCAGTCGTCTGTCGCTAACCTATACCCTCACAAAAGCCGGCCTGAGTATCACCTATCTGGTGCAAAATAACGGTACGACAGATCTCCCTTTTGGCTTTGCACTCCATCCCTATTTCTCCACGCTGTCAGGCAAAGATGACACCTTCGTGCGTATTCCCGCCCCCGCCGTCATGGAGGCAGACAGCGAGTTGCTCCCAACTGGACGCGTGCTAGATATCGACACGATCATGTATGCCATGTTCGATCTGCGTCAGCCGGTACCTGTTAGCAATTTGAAATTGGACCACGTCTATACGGGCGTACAGCAATCAGGACATGCCATGATTGAGTACAGAAAGCAGGCCATGGAACTACACATCACTGCGACAGATGATTTCACACATATTGTGATCTATACGCCAGAGAGCGATGAGCCATTTTTCTGCCTGGAGCACCAGACCTGCTCAACCGATGCTATCAACTTCCATAACCAGGGACCAGAACGTCAAGCACTGGCTCATCTATTAGAAGTGCGCCCACAGGAAAGCTACACGGGTACGCTCCAATATACAGTCAATTTCACATAAGCTGTCCTAGAGGTATCTCCTGTTGTATGAGCTCATTAAGGAGGAGTGACGTCGCGAATTGCGAGATCGGGCTTTTGAGGGTCATGCGTGATATTCAGAAAGTTTTACCTGCTAGATCTACTCGCCGAGGTCTTGTGCAAGCCACCCTGAGGTATCGAGGCGAAGAGGATCAGTGCCAATCAGCTCTGCCAGATGTTTCTCTATTTCCTCGATCTGGGTGGTACCGATCTGCCGAGCCCATGTATTGCGTAACTCATCAAAGATCTCTTCAGCTTCTCGCAGCATGTCGAATCCGCGTGCGGTGACACAAAGGCGTTTGCGGCGAGCGTCTACTGGATCTCCTTCACGCACAACGTATCCGCGCTTTTCAAGGACCCCAATGGTTTTCGCCGCCGCTTGTTTTGAGACCGCTAGACGCCGACTTAGCTCTGAAGCGTTGTCAGCACCCGAGGCAATGGCCCGAATTGCGAAGTCGTGAACGGGACGAACATCCTCGTAGCCGCGGGCGGCAAGCTTAACGTGCGCGGCGTCCACCAGTGAACGATAACCGCCAATTAAAAGCATAGTGAGAGTAGCACCTGAACGAGACATAGTCTACCGATAGTACCATAGCGAACGGAGATCGTCAAGGCTACCATATTCCAATTCCAAATTGCCCCTCTCAAATCCTTTCGCTCTTTGTTGCAACTTTGAAGCTGAGTGTTCAGTATCTCGTGACAATGCTGCTTGACAAAGACAACCAGGTTGTCTATAATAGACAATAGACAACCTGGTTGTCGAATTAAACTCTAGGAGAGATTTATGAGTGACAATAAAATAGGTGTTGCGCTGACTGGTATCTCGCATCATCACGCAAAAGTGAACGGAACACAACTTCACTACGTATCAGCAGGGACTAGTGGCTCTCCAGTTTTACTCGTGCATGGCTTTCCTGAAACGTGGTGGACTTTTCGCAAAATCCTTCCACTGCTCGCCGAGAATCACCGTGTCTTCGCTGTCGACCTGCGTGGTTTCGGCGACTCTGATAACGGGCCTGGTACGTACGACAGCAAGACCTCTGCCGAAGACCTGCACCTTCTCATCGAAGAGCTCAGCGTTGGTCCAGTACATCTCACAGGCCAGGACATCAGTGGGGCGACCGTCTTCCGCCTCGCGGCTACCCACCCGGAAGACGTGCTCAGCTTTACCGCGATCGAGACGGGCCTGCCCGGGTTCGGCGCGGAGAGGCTGGCCGACGTCACACACGGGGGCACCTGGTACATCGGCGTTCTTGTCGCTCCGTATATTCCCGAGATGCTGCTCACTGGCCGCGAGCGCGAGTTCTTTGGACAATTCGTATTCCCAGCCATGAGCGTGACACCAGGAGCGATCACCGAAGCTGACATCGACGAGTTCGTACGCACCTACTCCCGCCCCGCAGGCTGGCGCGGAGCGATTGGCCTCTACCAGTCGATGCTCCAGGAGGGCGCAGACATTGCAGCTCTCGTCGCCACTCACAAACTGAGCATGCCTGTGCTGGCAATCGGAGCCAGAGGCGGTGAGTTCACCTTCGCAACGATGAGCCAGGTAGCATCGGGCCAGGTCCGGTCGGTCTCCCTCGATGGCGTTGGCCACTATGCAGCTCTGGAGGCACCCGAGAAGGTGGCAGATGCTCTTCTCGAATTCTTCAACAGCATCGATGTGTATCGATAATGTGAACTTCTTGAACGATGGTATTCGTCAGTCTACCATACCGCGATTTCACGTCAAGGCTGCGTAGCATAGCGAAGCACCCGAAGGGTTTGCCTTGACGTGAAATCACTTGCATGGTCGTGAGAACTCATGCCTATAGAGGTTTCGGGAACCGACAAATGAATCTACTCTTTATCGGCTGCGGGAAGGACCTCGTCAATGATCCCGTATTCCAGCGCTTCCTGCGCGCTGAGGAAAAAATCCCGTTCAGTATCTCTCCTGATGCGCTCAAGTGGCTGCCCTGTATGTTTCTGAATGATGTCATTCATCACATCGCGCGTATAGAGGATTTCGCGGGCGTGGATGTCAATATCGGTTGCCTGTCCTCCAATACCACCACCCTGGATTAATGGTTGGTGCATATGGATACGCGCATGAGACAGGGCGCGACGGCGACCCTTGTCACCAGCCATCAGCAGGATGCCACCGAAGCTGGCTGCAAAGCCAACACAGGTCGTGGCAATCGGGCATGACAGATAACGCATGGTATCATAGATCGCCAGACCAGCCGTGATAACTCCGCCTGGCGATGTGATATACATATTAATCTCTCGCTCCATACTTTCCGAGGCCAGGAACAAGAGTTGTGCCACAATAAGGTTGGCCATACCATCCTCAATAGGACCATTCACCATGACGATACGTTCGCGCATCAGTCGTGAATAAATGTCATAAGCACGTTCACCACGGCCCGTTGTTTCAATCACTGTTGGGATAACTGCCTGCATCGTCATTTCTGCGCCCCTTTCTCTTTGTCCACCGCATTTTTGTGGACCTGTCGTATAAAGTAGTAATGAACCAGAGATGTATCGCCTGCAATTGCTTGCTGTACTACACCATTCAAGAGCCATCCCTCGCGACCCAACTCGTTTAAGCGCTCTGTATCGGGTAATGAACGCTGATTTGTGTCAATTGTCAGCACAGCATACTCCCAGCGAGCTGGTTCAACCGGCACTTCCTCGTAAACCATCAATTGTGGCACGAAGCCAAGATTTGGCTGCTCAGGTTTTTGCAAGGACGGTATTGCTATCATGTGTGTTTCTCCTCTCGTTTGTCTCTCTTTCTGTCGCGAAACAGAGTACTCTTTTAAGCTACACGAGCAGGCATCGGGACAACGGGTGTTGATCATGCTGCTCCACTAGCGGGTAACGCGCTCTATAAGTAGCTTCCCTTGAAGCGTAACATGCCTCTGGCATGCGCTAAAAGGGATTAGCTATGCTCTCAGCATAGCCACAAAAAAGGCTATGCTGAGAGCATAGACTGCGAAGGGAAGTTGCCTTGTCACCAGGGACAGAGTAGCAGACGAGCATACTGGCGCTGTCGTTTGGTCGAAGGAACAGTGGAGGCCTTGTCTGGAAACGCCAGGCTGCACCCATGTGTTATACTGATGTACCATGAGACGCTGTGAGAGTACACATACCTGGTGGATGGCAAAACCGTACCGGCGTGGAACAGTGGCAAAGGAACCTGAGGGACCGCACGATGCCAGTTGTCTTTGGATCGTTGCGGTTGTTTATTTTATCTCACATGGCTGAATTTGCGGAATGAGGTAGTTTACGTGAAAAAGACAATAGAAAACGATATGAGCAAAATGCGCTATTTTCACTCGTTACTTGATGGGATTGGAGATACACCGCTGGTGCATCTCCAGCGAGTTGCCAGTGATGTGCCAGCGCTTGTGCTGGCAAAGTTAGAGATGTTCAATCCCGGTGGCAGTGTCAAAGATCGTATAGGACCCGCCATGATTGAGTACTGCGAGCAGAAAGGCTTCCTACGTCCCGGAGGCACCATCGTCGAGCCAACCAGCGGAAATACGGGGCATGGACTGGCAATAGCAGCGGCTATCAAGGGCTACCACTGTATCTTTGTGATGACAGACAAGACAAGTGAAGAGAAGCGTAGTCTGTTGCGTGCCTATGGAGCAGAGGTAGTGATTTGCCCTGGCAGCGTCACCCACGACTCACCAGACTATTATAAAAATGTCGCGTACCGGCTCGCCGGGGAAATACCAGGAGCCTGTTGTCCTGATCAATACTCGAATCCTGCGAACCCGGCTGCCCATTATGCGAGTACGGGTCCCGAAATCTGGCGCGACACGGCAGGTCGTATCAGCGCATTTGTCGCCGGGATCGGCACAGGAGGGACCATCTCTGGCACCGCGCGTTATCTCAAGGAGCAGAACTCCGCCATCAAAATCATTGGTGCTGATCCTCCTGGCTCCGTGTATTCAGGTGATACGCCCAGGCCGTATAAGGTCGAAGGGATCGGTATGGACGTTTTCCCGCAGAATTATCGCCCAGAACTGGTGGATGAAGTTATTCGTATTGATGATCGCACATCGTTTTACTGGGCGCGCCGGCTGGCACACGAGGAAGGCATACTTACAGGTGGTTCGGCTGGCACCGCACTGGGAGCCGCGCTGACCTATGCACGCCGCCTGACGCCTGATGACGTTGTGGTTGTCCTGTTACCGGACACGGGGCGTGGCTACCTGAGCAAGCAGTTCAATGATACCTGGATGCGTGAGAATGATATGCTTGTCCAGGCTGAGACCGATCAGCCCACACTGCTTGATGTGCTCAATTATCGCCGGAATCACTCGCGGAGCAGTATGCCCCTGGTGGTCAGTGTGAGTCCAACCGACTCCGTTGCTGATGCAGTCGAGTTACTCCGCCGCTACGGTATTAGCCAGACACCTGTGCTTGAAGACGGTCGTATGATTGGGAGCCTGACCGAAGATTTGCTGTTACGCCGTCTTGCCAGTGGTGAACCGTTAGATACCTGCGCGGTAGGCGAGGTCCAGGGTCCACCATTCCCTACGATGGACGCAAATGCGCTGACGCGAGAGGCTTACACCCTCTTCAGCGATTATACATCCGCCGTTGCCGTCATGAACAAAGATACACTCACAGGCATCGTGACCAAAGCTGACCTGCTAGAATTCTGGGCGCATACGCGGAGCGCGTAGCCTCCCTATCGATTCTGCTTTGCTCTTTCGTGAATGCTGCCAGGCGACGCGGTGATGCGGTGAGTTTTGCCACTGCTAGCTGATCGTGATCACATTGTAGACTGCTTGATTGATCACCACATGAGCCTGGTTCGTCAGATTGCTGACCAGTGTTGCATACTGATCGTCCACATACCTTTGTTCCACTTCGCCACGAATCTGCGTGAACGGTGGTGTGACGAGGGTGGACTGGCTCCGTCCGGTAGCAGAAGCTGGTGCCTGTTGAAATACGGCCTGGTGCGCGAGATAGTAGGGATACAGCACCGTGTCAGAGGTGCCGATGATCCCACGCTGCGCCAGCAGCTGCTTGAGATCATAGGTTATCTGGTCAAACACGTAGGTGAAGTAGTTGGTTTCGGTATACTGGATCGGCCCGTAGATGATCTGGTGGTTCGCGAGTGCTTGCCGCCGTCGCGCGTTTTCCTGTAACCAGGCATGGACGAACGCACCATAGCTCGGATCAGGGAGGAGTCCGTACTGATGCGCTAGCTGCTGCTGCACCGTGACCTTGCTGATATCAGCCAACGCGGCTTTCTTGATATAGTCTTGTGGGGTCTGTCCGCCATATGCTGTCGACCAGAACTGTGCATTGTCGTCAACACCGTCCTGCTGCTTGAAATACGCAAACGTCGCCGCTCGTTCCTGTGCGATGAACAAGTTCATCTCGCGAACCGGGATGGCAAGGCCGTTCACGCTTGCGACCGTGGCGGTCAAGGTGAGCGTCGTGCTGGGGCGTGCCGACGCATCCCGATGTGATAGGATGACGGTCACCAGTGCTCCGATAAGCACGCTACTGGCTAACCCCAGTAGGAGCAGGTTGCGCCGATTTCCTACGATGGGAGTTGTGCTGCGGGTGCCCCTCCTCCTACCTTTTTGTCGTATGACCTTGTTGTGTCTCGTTTCCTTTGGCATCTTACACCTTCCTGGCCTTCACCTACTGCTTTTTTGACACCCAGAACGCAGGATGCCGTGCCGTACTGAGACGATCGGCATCCTGCTCCCACATCCGATGCTATCCCCACTTTTTGTGTAATCGAACGCTGCCAGGCCGATTCAGCAGGCCAATTACACAACATTCGGGGATGGCATCTTCACATTCCCCTACCCGGCGGCCAGTTCTCCTATCTCGGTGGAAGTAAGCACGCGGTTGTAGAAATGCACGTCATCGATGGCACCGTTGGTCCAATCCACCTCGGTGGCATTCCACAGGGCATGGCCGATCATCGTGAACCCGTTCGCTTTCCAGGGCGAGGAGAAGGAAGCGGTCCCCTGCAAGACGCCATTCACCCAGAGCGCCATGGTATGGGCACTGTTGTCGTAGGTGCCCACCACGTGATACCACGTACCGGTCGTGGGACTGAGGCCGGTTACCACGGTAGCGCTGGAGCTGGTGCTGTCGCTGCTGCGCTCCGCAAAGGTGAATTTGCCTCCGGACAACTGCAAGTAGAAGGCGCAGATGCTCGATCCACTGGGGGCGATATTCGTGCCGCAGATGCTGGCAAAGGTCTGGTTATTGCCGGTGACGGAGTTCAGGTTGACCCAGGCAGATACCGAGTAGCTCTGGCTGGTATCGACCGCAGCAGCTTCAATGTCCACTCCGGTCCTGGTGCTGCCATCGAGGCTCAGCGCGTAAGGACCCACTTTGCCAGTCGTCCAGGTGGCATGGCCGGTGAGCGTGCCTGGTGGGGTGTTGGCAAAGAAGTTGGTCATCTGCGTGCCAGTCCCTTCGTCAAACTCGAAGTCGGCAGTAGGCACCGTCGCCAGTGCCACGATCTCCTGGCGATCCAGGACACGGGGATACATACGTACGTCATCGATCGCGCCGTTGACGAAGTCGACATTGGCCCCGTTCCACTTGGCACGACCGATTGTGGTGTGCCCGGTGGCCTTCCAGGGCGAGGAGAAGGAAGCGGTCCCCTGCAAGACGCCGTTCACCCAGAGCGCCATGGTATGGGCACTGTTGTCGTAGGTGCCTACCACGTGATACCACGTGCCAGCCGTGACACTGAAACCGCCGACCCGGGTGTAGCTGGAAGAGGTGGAGTCGCTGCTGCGCTCCGTAAACCAGAATTTCCCCGAATCGAGCTGCAAATAGAAGGGGCTGATGTTGTTGCCGTCGATACTGGCAATGGTCTGGTTGTTGCCGGTGACGGAGTTCAGGTTGACCCAGGCAGCCACCGAGTAGCTCTGGCTGGTATCGATCGCGGTCGTGGGCACGTCTACCCAGCTGTTGGAGGCGCCGTTCAAGCTCACCGCATAGGGTCCGACCACGCCGGTGGTCCACGATGCCCCGGATTGGAGCGTTCCGTTATTCCCGTCGTTGGTAGCGTCTGGAGCGTATGTCCCTGTACCCTGATCAAAGGTCCAATAGGCCCCATACTGCTGCGTCTGCGCGACACCCGCACTGTTGTAAGCTCCGCGGTTGGGGGCGGCGGTCGAGGAGACGCTGTTGCCAAAGAAATCGAGGCCACCGTTATTGGAGATCAGGGTCCCGGAACCCAGTTCGGGTGAGTTCGGTTGCAATTCATACGCCGTGGCCGTGCTGCGGCCATAGCCAGCTCCTCCGGGGGCCAAAAAGAGCGGATCGGTGGTCAGCTTGTTCGGGTCAGCTGGCTCACTCGATGGATGGTTGCCGAAGAACGTATTGTGGCTCCATGTTTCTGTGGTACACGAGGGGTAGCCGCCACTGCCGAGAATGTCAAAGATGTTGTTGCTGAGCGTGAGATTGCTGGTAGAAGGGCAGTCGTTGGTGATACCCCCGTTGTCGCCTGGTCCCATATAAATGGTATTGTTGTATATCTGCGTGGTACCGGACGTATGGACTCCAGCGAATGTTGAGAGAGCGCTGTTGAGGTCGCCGTCGTTCTGGCTGATGTTGTAGCGAATAACGCCGCTGGTGGCACCAAACGTCGAGGTGCAACAGAACTCAAAGAAACCAAATGGGTTATCATGGGTGTAATTGTACTGGATGGTAACACCGTTATTACCCCAGTCCATATCGAACGCTTCGCCGTCCGAGCGATTTCGCCACTGCTGGGCCACCTCGTTGTACTGCCAGACCCCGTTGGTGTTGACCGTCATCCAGAGACCGGCGCCCGAGTAGCGATAGCCGCTATTGGTGATCAGGTTATACTGCACGATGGGAGACGCACAATACAAACACACAATGTCGTTGCCGCCCGCGTCATTCATGGTGTTGTTGGAGATGACGACGTTCGTGTTGTCCGTGGCATGGTTGTTTCCGCCGGTCGAGCCGACGTAGATACCAGCGGCGTCGGTGTGATTGAGGGTGTTGCCCTGGATGAGCAGATCGTCCCACCCGTTGGTGGTGTAGGCGTCACTCTGGTTAACCCCGATGCCCGCCGAGTTCGAAGGCTGCCCATTTGCATTTGTCCAATAGCCGGTGACATCGTGGATATTGTTGTTCAGAATGTGGATGCTATTCAGGATGCCACTCGTGTCGTTCTGGAGTTGGATGCCGCTGCGCACCGCCGGGGTGCTCGCGGTGTTGGTGATCTCCAGGTTCTGGATCGTCCAGTACGACTGGTTGTCGAGGTACAGCGCTGCGGTCGCGCCATTGCCAGCGATAATCGGAGCGGCGCCGGTGCCATAGTTGGAGATCACGATAGGATTGCCGGAACTGCCTGAACCAAGTGGATGCAACTCGCCAGTCCAGGAACCACCATCCTGGAACAGGATCTGATTGCCCGCCGCAAAGGTGGTGGCATTCACCTGGGTAATGGTCTGCCAGGGGGAACTGGTGGAGCAGCCCGAGTTGCTATCATTGCCCGTGGGCGAGATGTAATACGTCGTACACGCAGCTTTTGCCTGGTGAGGCGACACCAGGAGCGTCATGCTTGTCAGCATGGTGGCCAGGGTAATGACGATGATGGCAATTCGGAGATGGCGTCTCTGCCATCGTTGCCAAAGGGAGGAGGAAACGGTGTTGATCATAGGTGATCTGTCCTTTCGTTGATATCAGCAGCGATGCTGGGGTATTCGACAAGAGATCCCAGCGGATGCTCTTGTCTTTACCGGTTAAGGATGCCTGCCTTTGATGGGAGAATTTCTCCCTGTCCTTCATCGGAACAGAAACGTGGTAGCAAACGACAAAAATGGCATTACCGCAAAAGCCAATGATGAGGACCCGTACCGGCAACTGACGGTCCATGCGTAGAATATCTGACCTGGCATCACCTCCTTTCAGGATCAGAAGCGTTTTCCTGACACCAGGTTCAACCTGGCTGGCGTCCAGGAACAGGTGATGGTCGAACCATCTCTTCTTAATGGAGCGGCATACAGCCACGACCGGCGTTGGTTGCCCGAAAGGACCTCCAAGGCTGTCTGCTCGTCTCCTTCATCTCCTTCGGGATGGACATGATAAAAAAGGATAGCCTGTTCACCCACCACCAGGACATCAGCATGGTGAGCGCGGTGAACATCTCCCGTTCGTGGGTCTGGCTTTGTAAGCAAATTCGTGGTTTGGCGGCTCCAGGAGATGGCATCATCCGAGCGGTAGACGGCCAGACCGCACCAGGGATCAGTGATCATCCAGTAGGCCCCCTGCCAGAAAAAGACATTGGGGCCTTCATGAGGACAATCCGTAATCACAGGACCAACGACCTGCCAGTGATAGAGATCTCCACTGTTCGCAGCGTATGTTACATGCTGCGCGGCCTCGTCCTTATACCACATTCGCCAACTCCCATCGGGCATTTGATGGACACATGCATCAATGACTTGTGAAGAAGAGAGAGGCAGAACGGACTCGAAGTGCCAGTTCCAACCAGTTTTGCTGGTAAAATGGACAATGGAACGGGAGCCGGACCAGTCCTGAGGAATCCCTTGAATATAGCTGACGTACATATGATATCTATCTTGATGCCAGAGAACTTCAGGCGCCCAGAAGGTATTGTGACCCGATTCAAAATCTAATCCCGGTAATGTTCCGCGATAGAGCCAGGAGTGTCCCCCATCAACAGAAGAGGCCACTCCTATTGCGCTGCCATGACACCAGGCCAGACCTGGGCCTTCGATCGTGGCTCGCCGACTGGTATACAGTAACCACCATGCTTGCTCTTGTCGATGCCAGAGAATAGTCGGGTCAGCAGCTCCACCGTAGATGGGATCGCGAAAGAGGGGCATGGGAGCACTGAGAGATTGCATTCGTTTCCTTCTATTTCTATTTGTAAACAAGGTGAAAATTGTTTCCACCTGGAAAGTGGATGAAAAGCGGACCTTATCCTTTGAGCCCTGTTGATGCGATACCGCGTACAAAGAAGCGCTGTGCCCCAAAGAACAACACGAGCATAGGGAGAATATAGAGCAATGAGGCCGCCGCTTGCACATTGGGCAAGAGATTATCATGCGCATCTCGATAGCCAAGCGTGATAGCGACTGAGAGCGTTGTATTATCTCCGCTGAGGAGCAGGCTGGGTGCAACGTAATCTCCCCATACATACGTAAACTGGAGAAGAAACGCCGTCGCGATCACCGGCAACGAAAGGGGGAGAAAAATGCGCCAGAAGATCTGCACGTAGTTGCATCCATCAAGTAAAGCCGCTTCCTCCAACTCCTGGGGGATGTTGGAAAATGCTTGCCGAAAGAGAAAACTCAAAAAGGCCGAGCCAGATAAGCCCCAGAGTACCCAGGGCCAGTAGGTATCGATCAGGCCAAAGTGAGAGAAACTCGATATAGGTCGGAATGAGGGTGATAATTTGAGGCAGCATCAGCGTCGAGAGCATCACCAGAAAGAAGTACTTTTTCCCTGGACCATACAGACGAGCAAAGCCAAAGCCAACGAGCGCGCTGGTAATCGTGGTCAGGCTTGCATTGAGCAAAGCCAGGATCAGCGAGTTCTGAGCATCCTGCCAGAAAGGGGCAGCGTTGACAGCAGACCAGAAATTCTCCCAGTTCCACCGGCTGGGCAGCCATTGAATAGGAAACTCCGCCAGGTCGCTCCCATTTTTCAAGGCTATATCCACCAGCCAGATGAACGGAGCCAGAAAAAGCATGGCCAGCACGATCAAAAGCACATACGTCGTACCAGTTCGACGTGTTTGTCGCCAGTATGCGCGGCGAGCAAAGGATCTCTGTGCCCTTGTCTGTGAGATCCGGGGTCTTTTTGGTGAGAGTGTTTCAGATACCATCTCACTGCTTTCCTTTCTCTGGATCTTGCTCAACTTCGTAGTACACCCACAAAGAACTGCTGCGGAAGATGATCAATGTTAATCCCAAAACCAGGAGAAAGAGTATCCACAGAAGTGCCGAACCGTAACCGAAGCGTTGATTCAGGAAGAACTGATTCCAGACATTGACCATATAGAGCAAATTGCCATAGGGAACACTGCCAATTTGCCCACCAATGTTGACTGCTCCCTGTGTTATCAACAATTGTGCCTGAACAAATACATTAAAGGTTGCAATCACCCCTGTCACCACCTGGAAAAACAACATCGGCGACAGCAGAGGCAGCGTAATGCGGCGAAAAACAAGCCAGCGGCTGGCCCCCTCGACTGCCGCGCTCTCTAGTAGCTCTGCCGGAATACTTTGCAGGCCCGCTAGAGAGATGACCATACCGCCACCCAGGCCCCAAAGCATAACGGTGATCAAGGCATAAAAAGCACTTGGATCTTGCAGCCAGCTGATGGCAGGAATACCCAGATGCTCGATCAGTGCATTGAGTGCCCCGGTATCGCGATCAAAGATGAGTTTCCACATAATCGCCGCTGAGACAGCGGGGATGACCGAAGGAAGATAGAAGATCGTGCGAAAGAAGCCTCTGGCTCGGAGCTCTTGATTGAGCAAGAGAGCCAGGCCAAGTCCTCCTCCTACGGAGAGTGGCACGACAATGAACACCAGCAGGAGGCTGCGCGAGAGACTATACCAGGTGGTTGGATCACCGAATGCCTCCTGATAATTGCGCAGTCCGACAAAATGCCAGTACGCAGAGATCCCATCAAAGTTGGTAAAGCTCACCACGAGCGCATATACCAGGGGGATAACCGTCAGGAACAAAAAGCCCAACCCCCAGGGGGCGATGAAGGCGTAGAACGTCCACTTGTTATAGCGCCGCCAGCGCCGGTGTGGGAGCGCTCGGGTAGGTGAGCGATTGGCCTGACCTTCTGCACGATCAGAATAAGCAAGCGTCACGGAAGATTCCTCCTTCTATTGCAGTTGTATTTCACAATACAACTGCAATAAGTTAATTCTTATCCAATCTGCTCTTTTCCTTGCTGTAAAAGGAGATTGATGGTTTGAGTGAGTTGAGTCAGCATCCCATCAAAACTCACGCGATTTTGCAGCGCGGCAGTCACGTTTGTTGTGAGCGCCGAATCTATGGCATCAGCGCTGGCATACGGGCTATATTTCAACACCTTCACATAGGGCATTTCTTGCTGGCTTACCTCAAAAGCTTCTTTCTGGAAGGGCTTGCCCTGCGGTTGCAAGGCTTGCAGCGATTTGAGAGCTGGATAGCCAAAGCCGCTTTTCGCGCGATCCTGGGCGGGTTTCCCTCCAAAGAAGTACTCCATAAATTTCCAGGCCGCATCTTTATTGCGTGAGATTTGCGGAATCCACCCGCCGACCGCAGCACCGCATGTACTGACGCGCGTAGAACCCATCACTGGCGCAGGGGCAAAGACCACGTGCTCAGGCAGATCATCCGTCGAGGTGATAATTTCTCCGCCGTACCAGTAACCCAACTGAGCAACGCTCAGGCGTTTGGCTTGCATCAATGGCCATTCCCAGTCGCTGGAAGCGTCGATAGGGCTATTGCTGATATGCGCCTTCCCCAGGTCATAAAACCATCGCATAGCTTTGCTGGCTTCTGGTGTCGTAAAATCGACCTGGGTAAGATCGCTGTTGAAGAGTGAACCACCCTGTTGGGCGATCATTTGCATGATGTGTGCCAGGTAGAGGTTCCAGTCGAGGCCATAGGTCTGGATTTTGCCACCCTGGCGCACCGTCAGCGCCTGGCCCAGTTTTAGGAGCTGGTCATAGGTCAGAGGCGTGGTCGCGCTCGGAACTGCTACCCCCGCTCGCGTAAATTGCCGCTCATCGAACCAGAGCATATAATCCAGGGACCAGTCCTTGGTCATCCCATAGCGGGGACCTGTTCCCTGCGTCAATGTCGAGGTATCGAAACGCCAGGCGTCATTGACTGGAGACAGGTCATCAATTTTGAGCACCTTGCTACTGGCAAAATAAGGATCAAGATTGGTCATCAGCCCACGCGCGGCATAATTTGAGGTCGTGGTCACGCCCGCGCTTTCGACGACATCCGGGGGATTGCCAGCCGCCAAAGACGAGGCCAGCTTCACCGCATCAGAGGCCAGAAACTTGACTTTGATCGTCGGGTTGAGCTGCATGAATTCGTTAATGACGGCAGTGGAGAGATCATTCGGGTCAAACATGACCGAAATAGTGCTGGTGCCTCCGCTCGTACTGCTGGTGCTTCCGCAAGCAGCGAGGAGTGTCTCTGCACCGCTGAGCGCTCCTAACGCGAGAGCAGAGTTGGCCAGAAAACGACGACGTTTCATGCGGGATAGGGGCGCCTTTGGTGTGGTGGTTGTCATAGGACGGAAACCCTCCTGTCGATGAAATCTGACATCACTGTCAAAAAGAGACTTCACACATCGATACCAAAGAGAAAAAGATACTCCAGTAGAAACGCTCTCTGTCTCTTGACGGTAATATCTTGAACGTTACACAGTTCTGTGTAACGTTCAAGATATTACCATGGGCCTGCCCATGTTGTCAAGAGGGAAAGAGACCATCGGAAACGTGCCAGCGGGTGGTCCTTCCGACGCGGCTCCGGGGCGACACTTGACAGGGGCGGTTCGCGTATGATAGTCTATGGAACGTTCAAGATGGTGGATACAACATCCATTTGCAGGAGAAAGGATTCCCAATGACGGTTACATTGAAAGACGTGGCACAACGAGCAGGCGTGTCTATTCAGACAGTTTCAAATGCCTTGCATGGATATGCTTTTATGCGTCCAGAATTGCGGAAGAGAGTGCAAGACGCGATTGAGGAATTGAACTATCAGCCCAATTTTTCAGCTCGTTATTTGCGAACGAAACGGGCAGGTGTCCTGGCTCTGGCCATTCCTGATTTAAGCAATAATTATTTCGCCGATATTGGCTATGCGGTCATCGAAGCTGCTGCAGAACAATCCTACGAGGTGCTCATTGAACATACCGGAGGGAACTATGAGCATGAGCTAAGCCTTATTAAGGGATTGCGCCCTCATCTGATCGACGGGGCTATTTTAAGTCCACTGGCGTTAAGTGTTGAGGATTTACACCAGGCGCACCAGCATGATTTGCGCCTGGTTCTCATTGGGGAACGTTTTCAAGGTGATCAGAATCTGCCCTTTGATCATATTGTCGTGGATAATGTCGCGGCGGCGCGCATGGCGGTGGGGCATTTGATCAGCCAGGGACGAAGACGTATTGTTGCGCTTGGTGATCAGCAAGCTCCTGCGAATATCCGAGAAATGGTCCAGTTTCGCCGGCAGGGGTATCAGGAGGCACTGCTGGCCGCAGGACTTCCTCTTGATCCCCAATTGATGATCCAGACTCCTGTTGAGCATAGTCGAGCCAGCGGCTATCAGGCGTTCAAAACGTTCCTGGAGAGCCGTCAACCGTTTGACGCCGTATTTTGTTTCAATGATTTAACGGCTTTTGGAGCCTTGCATGCCTTGTATCAAGCGGGCTATCGCGTCCCCGAAGATGTCGCGGTCGTCGGTTTTGATGACCTTGATGAAGGCGTGTACAGCGCACCTTCATTAACAACCATTGCCCCGGATAAGCGAGAAATTGGCAGAATTGCCACGACTTTTTTGATTGGCCGCATCCTTGGAACACGCTCAGATCCCCCAGAACGGGTGGAGGTTCCCTTTCAACTAAAAGTGCGTGCAAGCACAATCTTGTCCTGAGAAAGGAAAAACTGATGGACGCAGTACAGCAGGTGGTAGTACTCCCCCAGGAACCTGTTGCGCTCATACATCCCCATTTGCACGGGCAATTTGCTGAACACCTGGGATTGCAGGTCTATCCAGGGATCTATGTGGGGCCGGAGAGTCCTATTCCCAATACCAGTGGAAAGTTAGTCTTCACAAAAGTCAACGGTGACAACACCTCCAAATTCGGGGGAATTCCAGAATCCGACCTTTTTTCTGCCTTGCCTTGTGAGACTCTTGTGATGCAGCCGTTCTATGCTGTGACAGAACAGTGAGGAGAGACGTGTATCTTTTCTCCTAGAACTATTGGTCATTCAGTTTCCGTCTCTTTGATACAGCATAAACAAAGGAGTTCTCTGATGTTTCAGCACATTGTTGTTCCACTTGATGGGTCCTCACTGGCCGAACAGGCTCTGCCTGTGGCTGCACGTATTGCCCGTGCGTCAGGTGGATCGATCCTTCTTCTGCGCATCGTTACTCCTCCTACCGATAGCATCTGGCAGTACTGGGACGTCTCAGCAGGTCTTGCCAACGTGGTAGAAGGAGAGTTTCAGCAAGCGGAAAACTACGTGCAGCACATTGCGCACTCGGAGCAGTTGAAAGGTATTGTTGTCACAACACAGATTGCCAGTCATGAACCTGCCCAGCGTATTCTCGATATCAGCCAGGCAAACGAAGCAGACTTGATTGTGTTATGTAGCCATGGATATACCGGAGTCAAGCGCTGGATGATGGGGAGTGTGGCGCGTCAGGTCGCACGTCACAGCAGCATTCCTGTGCTCTTGCTGCGTCCAGATGCCCAGACCTCTTCGAAGCTCGTGCAAGAGACCGCCGGTCCGCTGAACATTCTGGTTCCACTCGACGGCTCTCTTATGGCCGAAGAGGCATTAGCGCCAGCGGCATCTCTGGCCACGCTGTTGTCTGCACCACAGCAGGGTTCCCTCTACCTCAGCAGTATCCTGCCACTGAGCGAGCCTGAAGAATATGCCTTTACCGAAAAAAACCAGGAGATGCTGATCGTACAAAAATACCTGACGACGCTGGAACAACGTCTGCTCCAGGAGCAAGACGCGCGTGCGAAACCAGCTATTACGACGATTGTGACCAGCAACCCTGATATCGCCCATGCACTGGTTCACCTGGCTGAGTCAGATGAGGACGGAGGCGCGAACAAATGCGATGTCATTGCTATGGCGACCCATGGACGTGGGGCTATCGCCCGCTGGATGATGGGCAGCGTAGCGGAACGGGTGCTTGAGGCGACAAACCTCCCCATCCTGATAGTACGACCCCACAAGATGAGAGCACGGCGACAGAAAGAGCATCAGGCTGAAACCCCCGCGGAGCAGGAACCCTCCGGCGTCCAGTCCTGGGTGGGATTATTGTAAGCACACAGTTGGCCCCGACGAAGAAGTTTCTTGTCTCGCCGGGACCACCGTGTCCTATGCAGGTCTCTGTTTCATGTGAGAAGCCGTGGCGTTTTTCACGAGTCATGCATCACACAGAGGTTCAGAAAGAGGAGGTAATTTTTATGCAGAGAACAGTATTAGAGAAAGAATTGCAAACAGTCGATACGCAGGTACAGCGCTTAGGTTCATTGGTGGATCATGCATTGGCTCAGGCGCTTGAGGCCCTGGGAACCAATGATCAGCATCAGGCTGGAGTCGTTGTTGAAGCAGATCGCACGGTTGATGAGGTCTACCTTGCCATCGAACAGCAAGTCCCTGACATTTTGACAACGCAACAGCCGCTTTTAGGACGAGATCTGCGCTATCTCACATCGTTGCCTCCCATTGCCATCGACCTGGAACGCATCGGCGATGAAGCGGTAGAGATCGCGCAGGTGGTTCTCCGCCTGACTTCATTGTATAGAGAATCCAGTGTGAGCACAGAGATTACTGTAGAGGAAACACAGCGTGCGGCGTTGCTCGGATTGGGGCAGCAGGCTCGCTCCATGCTGCAAAAGACCATGCAAGCATTTGCGAACCGGGATGCCGCTGCTGCCAGAGCTATCTGGCGTGGCAATGCGGCAATGCACAAAAGTTGCTATGTGGTACAGCGTGACATCAGTACAATACTCGAGTCCACCCATGCCATGGCCGCCTTGCGTGATGATCCCAATCTGCTCCAACGGACGGTCTCTCTGCTGACAGTGGTGCATAGCCTCAAACGCTCTGCGGACCATGCGAACAACATTTGTGAACGTATTGTCTATATTGTACAGAACGAAACGGAGTTACAGCCTGTGCTGGACGAAGCGTAGCCTCATAGAGGAGGAAAGAGCCAGCTATGCATAGCGTCTCATCAAACGGCGCTTGACCAGCTCAACCAGGGATAAATAGATGACGATCATCCCTGCCAGGAAGAGAAAGTACAGGGCAGGCAACGCGGTGAAACCAAGCGGTCTGGCAAGCGGCGTGTACGGAAGCACAAAGCTCGCCGCGACGATGAGCAGTGTTGTCAGTGCGAGGGGAAGGCTGGGCCGGCTGCGCAGCGGATTACCTGCCGTACGAATACTAAACAGGACCAGCGTCTGGGTTGCCAGTGACTCCACAAACCAACCGGTATGGAAGAGCACTGCATTCGCGTGAAAGACTCGCAACATAATGAAGAAAGTCAGGAAGTCGAAGATCGAGCTGACTGGCCCGATGAAGAGCATGAAATTACGGATCAGTTTGATATCCCAGTGTTGCGGCTTTCTGACATAGCTCGTATCTACGTTATCGGTTGGAATGGTCACTTGAGAAAGATCATAGAGAAAGTTGTTGAGCAGGATTTGCGATGGCAACATGGGTAGGAAGGGTAAGAAGACATATGCTCCGGCCATACTGAACATATTGCCAAAGTTTGAGCTGGTGCCCATCAGCAGATATTTGATCACGTTGCCAAAGGCTTTGCGTCCCTCGATAATCCCATTATGCAGAACCTGTAAGCTTGGTTCAAGCAGGATAATGCCAGCAGCATCCTTGGCGACATCAACACCTCCAGAGACCGAGATGCCAACGTCAGCGGTATGCAGCGAGGGAGCATCGTTGATGCCATCGCCCATATAGCCGACTACATGTTTGCGGCTCTTGAGTGCCAGGATAATGCGATTCTTCTGTGCCGGGGAGACACGCGCAAATACATTGACCTCCTCAACCACCTGAGCCAATGCGGGATCAGTCATATGCTCAAGGTCACGACCCAGCACAATCCTGCTGCTCTCTAATCCAACTTGCTCGCAGACATGGCGCGTAACCAGTTCGTTGTCACCCGTCAGGATCTTGACCTGGACACCATCACGCTTGAGTGCTTGCAGCACCGGAGCGACATCGGCTTTAGGCGGATCGGCAAAGGTCAGGAAGCCGAGCAGCACCAGGGATTGCTCATCGGCTTTGCTATAGTTCTCCTGGTGTGGAAGCATGCGATAGGCGACTGCGAGCACACGGTATCCCTGCGAACTGAGCGCACGATAGGTATTCACATACGTTGTGCGCTCCTCGCCGCTCACACTCTCCAATGGCTCGCATTCACCATCGCGCTCATACGCCGTGCAGTGAGCCAGGACGCTCTCGGGAGCACCTTTGGTGATCAGCAGACAGGCATCCTCGTGTCGGACCACCACAGAGAGGCAACGCCGTTCAAAATCAAACGGGATCTCGCCAATCTTGCTATATCCATCCATATCAAGCGCGCCCTGCTGCATATCGAGCGCCTTTTTGAGCGCTTCATCGAGCGGACTTTTGATGCCTGTCTGGTATATACTGTTCAAAGCGCAATAGAGCAGCACGCGAGCAAATTCTTGCCCGGAAAGATCGAAATACCCTTCTAGTTTTGTTTCTCCACTGGTTAGCGTACCGGTCTTATCGCTACACAGCGTGTCGATGCTGCCAAAATTCTGGATTGACTCCAGGTGTTTGACGATCACCTTTTGTTTTGCCATGCGTAGAGCACCCTGTCCCAGTGTCACGGTTGTGATCATGGGCAGGAACTCGGGGGTCAGACCAACGGCCAGCGCAATCGCAAAGAGGACGGTCTCAAAGGGCTGATGATGGCCAGTCACACCAACCAGGACGATAAAGATCACCAGAAAAAACACGGTCTGCATAATTAACATGCCAAAGCCCTTGATGCCGCGCTCAAACTCGGTCTCTGGCGCGTGGCTGGCTAAGTGCACTGCAATATCGCCAAAGGCCGTATTGCGGCCCGTCTGGGTGATCAGCGCGATCCCCAGACCACTGACGACCGAAGTACCAAGGAAGACGCAATTATGAGCGTCAGCAAAACTTTCTGTCGCATCGCTCCGATCATCCGCGCTTTTCTCGGCTGGGAGCGACTCACCGGTCAGCGCAGCCTGCTGCACATGGAGATCGGTCGCCTGGATCAGGCGTGCATCAGCCGGCACCAGGTCTCCCGCCGTGAGACGGATACTATCACCCGGCACCACCTCACGGCGTGGCAGTTCAAGCCATGTGCCATCGCGGAGCACGCTCGCTGTAGGGGCGACGTCGGCGCGCAGTTTCTCGACAGCATTCTGAGATCGATAGGTCTGGACAAAGTTGAGCACGTTACTGAGCAGAACGATCACAATGATGATGCTCGCGTTGACCCGGTCGCCCAGGATCGCTGAGACGACGCTCGCCACCAGCAAGATAGCAACCAGCGGGTTCAAGAACTGGCGCAGAAACTGGACCACTGGTGCTGCTCGCTTCAGACTCATCGTATCGTTCGGACCGTATTTTTCCAGTCGTTTGCTTGCCTCCACGCTGGTCAAACCCTGTTCGTTGCTCTCTAGCTGCTTGAATAGTTGCGGTAACGGAACCGTATGGGTGCCTGCTCCCTGCGTGTCAGGTGGAGTCTGTACTACTTGTGGAGAATTTGATCCTTGCATAGCGTGCTCCTGCTGTTCTTTCATGAGATAGCTCAAACGTAGGACTCAGCGCTCTCGACTAGCCGCGCAAGATGCGTTGTTTCTGCATCTCGAACTCGTCGTCGGTCAGCACACCGGATGCATGCAGTTCACCGAGTAACTGAAGCTGCGCTAGTTTGCCGTTATCTGCGCTCGATCCTTGCGGTGCCGGTGTCGTAGGCGGCGGTGCCTGATAGGGATACTGAGGGTAGGCTGGCTGAGCCGAGTTGCTGCCCAGTGCGTAGCCCAATCCACCCGCCATCAGCGTCGTCAAGAGCGGGGAGCCATATCCCCCCATGCCCCATCCGCCCATGGGCATCACTAATGGAGTACCAAAGCGTCTCATTCCAAAGCCTCGGCCCCCAAAGCCTCGGCCAAATCCTCCTCTAGGCATGATTTTCCTCCTTTGCTGTGGTCAGCTCTGCGCTGACCTTCTCCAAAGCCTCCGGCGAGACCATTCCTCCGGTAAAGAGCACACCTCCACCTCGGCGAACCGCTTGCGCCAGCCGAAGGGTCCAGTTGTGTTCTAAGAGCACAATCACCGCTGAGGTACCGCAGGGAACCTCCCTGGTCAGGTGCTCCACATCCTGCGCCGTCAGCAAACCCATGAGGTCTTCCGCGAAGCCCTCATAAGCGGACAGATCCTCCTCATTCAGTTCGCTGACTTCTTGCAGCGAGACCGCGCCAGCGGTCTTTTTGCTGACAAACACCAGATCAACGATCCTGATGAGGCCGTGCTCCTGGATGACTTTTAGCTCTGGGAGCACTTCGCTCGCGAATTGATGGTCATCAAAGCCGATCACCACATATTCGAGTGGTCCAATTTCCATGAACGTTCTCCTTTCCATGGGGAAGATGGCAGAGCTGCTATCGTCGTCTGTTACAGCACTCGCACGCAACATAGCTCCTCTTATGTGTGTTGCGGTGGCCGCACGATCAACATTGGCAGCTTCGTGTTCGTGAGCAGACGATCAGTGACACTGCCCATCATCCAACGCTCCAGCCCATGTCGACCATGAGTGGAGATGGCAATCAGATCGTAGTTGCTCATACCTGCGGCCTCCGTTCCCTCATGGCCTTGCTCGGCCAGGCTGACCAACGCGCTCGCTGCATCTTCTCCGTCTATGACCGACCAGCCGATTGAGAGTCGCGGATTCTTTGTGAGCGTCTGTACATGCTCGGACTCGCGCGCCAGATAGCTCCTGGCACGCTCTTTGGCCTCCTCATTCAGTTCGCTGACAAAGCCCTCAGCGGCTTCGGCCTGGAATGGCTTGACGACCTGGGCCAGATGTAGCTCACCCTGAGCCGGGGCCGCCAGGGCTGCGACCAGATATGCCGCAGGTACCAATGCAGCCTGGGCCAGCTCTGAGCCATCGAGTGGCACGAGCGCACAAAGCGGACGGGTCGTGCTTGGGTCTGCCAACAGCATGGCAGGTTCACTCCCCCGCACGACGAGGGTAGGTACCACACTTTCATTGATCAGTGTGCGCGCAACGCTACCCAGAGCCCAACGGGCGAAGCCGGTTCTGCCATGGCTGCACAGAGCAACAAGATCGCAATGATGGGCCCTGGCCGTCCCCATAATCTGCTGGGCCGCTACCCCAAACACAACCTCGGTCGTCGTTTTGATGCCTGCCAGCATCCTTTCAGCCACTCCATGAAGATACTCGGTAGCTTCTGTTTGTACCGACGCTATGGTCTGTTCGTCCATCAACGAAGCGGTAGCCAATCCTCCACTATAGTCAATTGGCAGATTAATCACTTGCACCAGAAGCACCGAGCCACCAGTGGCCCGTGCGATACATGCGACTACTGGTAGCGCCAGTTCTGCGCGCATAGATCCATCTAGCGGAACCAAAATGTGTTGAAACATGATACTGTCCTTTGCACATCGCTGTTACGGTATCCCTTCCCTGAACTCCGTGCGGCGATCATATCAGTTGAACTCACATGCGTTGCCCTTGACGTAAGCGCGGCATGCATTGATAGCCATCTCAGGCATCTCTCCTGTTAGCGTATGCTTTATCCTTCACAGCGACATCACACGAGCAGGCATTCTGCTCACAAAGTCATCACACGAGAAACAGAAAGATCATCACAAAGCGAGGAAAGGCTTTCACCTCTGGTTCATTTGTGATTAACTACAAGAGGATAATCGCTTACAGAAATGTGTTGTAGTTGCAGCAGTGCTTATATTATCTACAAAAGGGAAAACATATCAGTACACAGAAAGAACCTGGCAATACCTAAACCAGACAAAACTTTCGTAGAGAACTGAAGGAGGTAGAGCAATGGGGAATCTTTCATCTCGTCATTTTGCAGCCATGCTGGATGCCCTGGCATATCCTGGTGCATTTCCCGAAGGACTCCCTGGCGATGCGCCTATTGCTCTCATTCAGACGCATGCTTCGGCAGTATTCCTCACACCCGAACGAGCCTATAAGTTGAAGAAACCCAAAGATTTTGGTTTTTTTGACTACTCGACACCGGCTCTGCGTCGTCATTTTTGCCAGCAAGAGGTGCGCTTAAATAGCAGCCTGGCGCCGCAGATCTATCTTGGCGTCGCCCCCGTCATAGCCGATGGTGCTGATCATGTACGCATTGGTATCGCATATGCTCCTGATGAGGTACCTCTACCGGAAGCCCCTCTTGAAGACGGACACGTCGTGGATTATGCCGTAGTCATGGTGCGCCTGCCAGACGCAGCAACACTTGAGTCGATGGTGCGTCTAGGAGATGTTTCCCCCCAACTCCTGGCAGAGGTCGCACACACTATCGCCATGTTCCATGCCACGACCGCGACCAATACATCGATTGCCAGCTTCGGGGACCTCGCCGTCATCCAGGGCAACTGGGAAGAAAACTTCGCGCAAATGAAGCCCTATATTGGTCGTACGCTCGATGCTACCATCTATGACCATATCGTGACCTATGTCCAGCATTTTATAGAAGGACATCATGCGCTCTTCATGAAACGTGTGCAAGACGGGCGTATACGTGACTGCCATGGCGATCTTCGCCTGCCGCATATATACCTTTTAGAGACAAAGGATGCTGCTACGCACGCAAAACCCCGACTTGCGATACTTGACCGCATCGAATTCAATGAGCGTTTCCGCTATGGTGACGTGGCAAGCGAGATTGCGTTCTTGACGATGGAATTGGATGCCGCATGTCGTGCTGATCTGGCGCAAGCATTTGTCAACGCTTATCAGCACGAAGCTGGCGATGAATCTTTCCGCGAGTTACTGCCATTTTACTGTTGTTACCGAGCATGCGTGCGGGGAAAGGTCTTCTCATTTCAAATCGACGAACGAGAGGTGCCAGAAGATCAACGTAAAGCCGCCAGTCAAACGGCCACTGCGCTCTTCGCGCTGGCCGCTCACTATGCCAGCGGCCCAACCACACCCATCCTGGTCATGATTGGTGGACTTATGGGAACAGGCAAAAGTACGCTGGCTCATGCTCTTCAGCAGGCGGTAGGCTGGCCGCTCTTCTCCTCGGATGATGTGCGCAAGCAGCTGGCTCATGTTCATCCCGCACAGCCTCAGGCTGATGCCTTTGGCCAGGGCATGTACCGTCCTGAATGGACACAGCGGACATACGAGGTGTTACAACGGCACGCGTATGAAACGCTCTCTCGGGGTCAGTCTGTGCTCCTTGACGCATCCTTTCTCCGGCGTGCTGACCGGCAGAGGATAGCGAACATGGCTGCCTCTTTTCATGCAGTGGTCTTGTTTGTGGAGTGCAGTTGTCCACGAGAGGTGGCGTTGAGACGGCTCGCACTGCGCTGGCAGAAGCGCACAGAAGGGATGCTGCATGCAGAGGAAAAGGCTTCTCAGGCGTCAGATGGTCGCCCCGCCCTCTTTGATACCCAACGCGAGTTGTGGGAAGCCTTCGTTCCCGCAGAAGAGCCAGGGGTAAAGCAGATCACGATAACGACAACGGCAGCATACGCTGTCAGCGTCGAGCATGTTCTTGACGAAATTCATCTGCCGCATTTCTCCTGCTGTATCTAACCTGACATACTGTTGGATGACTTTTCACGCCATTTCTATTGTGATACAACTGTGATAGCAATACCTGACGCTGTGATGTCTCTGTAAAACGACGAACGTATGCTCCTTTGAGAAGATGAAACAGGTCTCTATCATTCCTGACTGCTATAAGCCAGGACAGGGATAGCGAAAGGAGTCAGCTCATGTTTGAGCGTATTCTCGTTCCTCTCGATGGCACTGAACATGCTGAACGTGCCCTATCTGTCGCAGCATGCATTACACGCGCTACAAGTGGAACATTAGTCCTTATCAGTGTCGTCCTTCCTCCGGTTGAATATAGAGCGTCTACAATGAGTCGCTTCATCGAGCCGCACGCAACCGTTTATGAAACCTTGCTCGAACGTGCCTCCGCCTACTTGAATGACGTGCTCCAGCGTCATGTCTCAGAATTGGTGGGTATCAAGACGGAACAGGTTGTGACCTCTGGCGTCGCTTCTTCCACCATTTTTGAGGAAGCTGCTCTGCAAGAAGTGGACCTGATCGTGCTCTGTAGTCAAGGAAAGACTGGCCTCATGCATTGGATCTTCAGTGGTGTGGCTCGGCAGGCAGTACGCCATAGCCCCGTTCCGGTATTGGTGCTCAACGAACATGGGATCTTCCCGCCGTTCTCGCAGCGGGAGCGTCTGCTACGCGTCCTGGTTCCTTTGGATGGCTCACTGCTATCTGAGGCTGCTCTAGAGCCGACGGTGCGGCTCATGGCCGCGCTGGCGGGATCGACCCAAACAGCACTCCATCTGCTAGAGGTCATTGACATCCCCATGCCGTATGGCAAAATGCGCGCACTCTCCAATATAGATAAGATGATACAACAGGAAGAGGTTCAGAAGGAGCAGTGTTACCTTCATGATGTGGTGAGCCACTTACTCACACAATTGCCGACAAAACTCAATATTACGATAACATCTTCCATCGTCACGAGCATGGACTGCGCGAAGGCGATCCTGGCGGAAGCGGAACCCTCTGACAACGAGCCGTGGACAGAGCCATACGATCTCATTGCCATGAGTACCCATGGACGAGGAAGATTGCAACAACTGCTCATGGGAAGCGTGACCGAGCACATTCTTGGAGCCACCAGACTGCCGCTACTCGTTGTGCGACCGCATGAAGCATCCGCCCAGCACGAGCAGCATAAACAGATAATAGAGGTTGATGCTTCTGATTGATTGTCTGATGAGACAGGAAGGAATTGTGCTACTGAGTTACAAGCCTCTTCAGCAGGTGTGGCAAGAGCGGTGCTCAACCACTACCTGATCGCTTCTCTTCTCACCTTTCCGTCATCACGTAGAAGCAGGACACAAGATGACTAAAAGTGTTCGTGCCCCAGTCACATATAAAACGAGATATCGGGTTGAGGAATAGCCCAATCATTGGCATGAGTTCTGCCACGAGTTTTGTTTAAATAAGCGGACATGCGCACTCTTTCACGCAATAGAGAAAGAGTGCGCATGCGTTCGTTGTTGCTAATCGGTCCATACCCAGTCACGAATTGCAGGCATATCTTCGAGATGTTCCTGGACATAGGCCCGATGCTGAGCGAGCAGGTCGTTGCATTCCTGTAAAAGCGGTGCGGTCAGGTTGTGCACGCGTTTAGCACGTCTCATCGCCTCGATGCAGAGATGATAGCGACTCATCCCATTGAGTACTACCATGTCGAATGGCGTGGTGGTTGTACCCTCTTCATTGAATCCGCGTACGTGGAAGCGTTCTGCATTGGGACGTCCATGGACGAGTTCGTGGATGGCTCTCGGTCCTCCGTGGAAGGCAAATACCACTGGTGCCTCTTCGGTAAAGTGTTCCACAAACGTTGCCTCAGACACACCATGTGGATGTAAGAGAGAAGGATACAGCGTCATCAAGTCTACGATGTTGACAACGCGCACCTTCAGTTCAGGAATATGGTGACGCAACCAGCAGGCGGCGGCAATGGTTTCCTGCGTTGGGATATCACCTGCACACGCCAGCACAACATCGGGTTCAAGGTTCCCATCATTGCTGGCCCAGTGCCAGGTAGAGAGACCACGCGTACAGTGTTCAATGGCTTCCTCTTTGTTGAGCCATTGCAGTTGCGGCTGCTTATCGATAATAATCAGATTCACATAGTTGCGGCTACGGAAGCAGTGGTCCGCCACAGAGAGCAAGCAGTTGGCATCTGGTGGCAGGTAGATGCGCGCGACCGTGCCCTTCTTCGAGATGACCGCATCAAGCAATCCAGGTCCCTGGTGACTGAAGCCATTATGATCATTGCGCCAGCACGTTGAAGTCAAAAGAATATTGAGGGAGGCAACCGGCTTGCGCCAGGACAATTTGATCCCCTCTTCCAGCCATTTGACATGCTGGACGGTCATTGAGGCGGAGACCATCGCGAAGGCTTCGTAGGTCGCGAAAAGACCGTGGCGTCCGGTCAGCAAGTATCCTTCGAGCCAGCCCTGGCAGAGATGCTCACTCAGCACCTCCATCACACGACCGGTGGGCGAGATATGATCATCTGCTGCCACAATAGGTTCGACGGAACAGCGGTTTTCCACTTCAAAGACATTGCCAAGACGATTCGAGTTGGTTTCATCTGGACAGAAGACGCGAAAATTCTGCTGCTCAGCATTGCGCGTAAAGATATCGCGCAGCATCTTTCCGAGTTGGCGCGTCGACTCATAACGTTCGGTCGCTGGTTTTTTGACGCTGATGGCGTAGTCCGTAAACGGCGGAATATCCAGGTCAACGAGGACGCTGCCACCATTGGCATGCGGATTGGCCCCCATCCGGCGCGTTCCAGTAGGCGCGAGTGCCGCCAGTTCGGGTACAAGACGCCCGCGTTCATCGAAGAGTTCTTCTGGATGATAGCTGCGCATCCACTGCTCTAATATATGCAGGTGATCGGGATTGGCTTTCACATCGGCCACGGGGACCTGGTGCGAGCGGAACGTACCCTCGATGGGCAGACCATCTACCTCTTTGGGACCTGTCCAGCCCTTTGGTGTGCGTAGAACAATGGCCGGCCACGCTGGTTGGCCTGTAAAGCCGTGGGTACGAGCCTCTTCCTGATAAGCACGAATTTGCTGATAACAGGTTTCTAGCGTCACCGCGAAGTCCGCGTGGACCTGCAACGGATCATCACCTTCCACAAAATGGACGTCGTAACCATGACCAGCCAGCAACTTCTGCATCTTCTCGTCAGCATACCGCCCCAGGACTGTTGGGCCAGAAATCTTATAGCCGTTCAGGTGCAAAATAGGGAGTACAGCCCCATCACGTACCGGATGCAAGAATTGGATGCTTTTCCATGCTCCCTCAAGTGGTGCTGTTTCCGCCTCACCATCGCCAACCACGGCGGCCACAATGAGATCAGGATTATCGAAGGCGGCACCAAAGGCGTGGGAAAGGACATAGCCTAATTCACCACCTTCGTGAATAGAGCCAGGGGTTGGAGCACTCACATGACTGGGTACACCTCCAGGGGTTGAGAATTGGCGGAAGAGACGTTTCATGCCTTCCGCATCCTGCGTAATCGTCGGATAGGTCTCTGTATAGGTTCCTTCCAGATAGACGTTTGCCAGCAGGGCTGGTCCGCCATGTCCTGGACCCGCAAGGTAGATAACATTGCTATCGTAATCCTGGATCAGTCGATTGAGCTGGACGTAAATGAGGCTGAGTCCCGGTGAAGTGCCCCAGTGGCCAAGCAGGCGTGGCTTAATATGATCGGGATGTAAATCTTCTCTCAGAAGAGGGTTGTCCTGTAAATAAATCTGACCAATCGTCAGGTAATTGGCTGCATTCCAATAGTTATACATCAGTTTGAGACGTGCCTGATCAATGTGTGGCATGCTTTCCTCCAAATGAGTATCTTTTGTCTGTAAATAAGCTGCAACGGAGTGGATCGCCATTGATCAATCTCAGCATATGGGTTCTTTATCACAGTCTGATCACACACCTATCTGCTCGTATCACAAATGCATCACGAGGCAGATAGTTTCCTGAACATCATAGCATGCTTTGCACGCGTGTGACGACTTTGTGATACGCATCTCTCGTACCGTAACCTTTTTGTGATAGGAAGTAGTTATGCTAAAAAACATGCAATACTCTTATTGGCGCATGGCGATGTTCTCATCTGTCAAAAAGTTCAGGGTTTGCAGGGAAAGGCAGACCTTTCCCGAGAGGAGATTCGTATGGCCTATCGTTTCCGGGTCAATGAACAACGCTGTATTAACTGCGGCATTTGCATGGATCTGTGCCCAGTGCGCTGCCTGGATATGACCCGTCCAGCGGGGGAGGGTGAAATTGGTCTCCCGAGTGAGCGACATAGCCCGATACCAGGTGATCAAGCCAATCGCCCCTGGATGATGCTAGCTCCCGTTCAGGTTGCCCCATGTATCGGGTGTCAGGTATGTGCTCAAGAGTGCCCAACCAACGCCATCGCGATTGAAAGTGGCAGCAAAGCGGTCGCGTATGCTCATCGCGGTCCTTTATCGTACCTGCCAGTTGAAGGTGGCTGGCAACCGCTCGATGCGTATACCCATGCCACGCCAGAAGAGCCCGGCGAGACGCCGTGGGGTGAAGGTCGAGCCTGGCATGTCGCAGAAAGGCGCGAAACCTGGCAAACCTGGCGTACCTGGCTTGGTGAACGCAAAGAGGATCTGCGCGCTCCCTGCCAGGCCGCCTGTCCAGTTGGCACAAATGCCGGTTTGTATGTCAGCCTTATCGCAGAAGGGCGCTATGATGAGGCCTTCCAGGTTGCCGCAGAAAGCAATCCTTTTCCGGCTATCTGTGGTCGCGTCTGCACTGCACCCTGTGAAGCAGCCTGCCGTCGCGGCGAATTCGACGAACCCATTGCTATTCGTGACCTCAAGCGCTTTGTAGCTGATCATACGATCTCGGGGAAGCGTCCGGTACCTCCGGCAACGCAGCAGTATAGTGAACGGATTGCCATCGTCGGTGCAGGTCCTACCGGTCTGAGTGCTGCTTACTATCTTGCCAGGCGCGGATACAAAATCACCGTTTTCGACGCCATGCCCGTGGCCGGAGGCATGATGGCTATCGGTATTCCTGATTATCGTCTGCCTCGCGCCGAATTGGAGCGTGATATCCAGGCCATCTGCGCTCTGGGCGTCGAGATACGGCTGAATACAGCTCTGGGACTGGATCTCTCACTTGAAGATCTGCAAAGAGACTACGATGCAGTCTTACTGGCCGTCGGAGCGCAACGCAGCCAGAAGCTAGAGGTGTCAGGTGAAACCGTATTAAAAGGAGTCATACCGGCAACACTGTTCCTCAAGCAGTTTAATCTGGACCCTGAGACAAGCTTAAAGGGCGATGTTGTCGTCGTTGGAGGTGGCAGTACGGCAATGGATGCAGCGCGTTCGGCCTTACGCGCGGGCGCACAGACAGTGCAGGTACTCTACCGACGAACACGCGCTGAAATGCCTGCCCAGGCAGAAGAGGTCCGTGTGGCACTTGAAGAGGGTATCCAGATACTGGAACTCGTCACACCACAAGCCATCCTTGGCAACGAAGAGGCGAGCGTACAGGGAGTTGTCTGCCAGCGCATGCAGCAGGGTGAACCAGATGAAAAGGGCCGCCGCCGCCCCGTACGCATTACCGGGTCGTCTTTTACTATCGCTGCCGATGTTGTGCTTGTAGCCATTGGAGAGGCACCAGATCCCTCCTTTTTGCCAGCCGGCAGTCGGGTCGAAGTAGCGCCATGGGGAGGACTGCTCATCAATCAAGAAACATTGGCCACAGGCATGCCAGGCATCTTTGCCGCAGGTGACGTGACCTACGGGCCAAAAACGATCATTCATGCCGCTGCCCATGGCAGAAAAGCGGCTCGATCTATGCATGCCTATCTACGCAAACGAACTCCAGGGACAATTGCTGAGATGCCTGTCGATGAAGTGGAAACAGCATCAGCCTTGCCTGCGGATGGCATGGTAAGCATTGACTTGCGTCTAACGCCACGGGAAGAGATGCCATTGCGTCAGATGGGAGACCTCAGGCAGGCTCGCTCCGTGGAGCCAGAGCAAGGTTTTACTGAAGAGCAGGCTCGCCATGAAGCAAGCCGGTGTTTACGGTGTGATCTTGCGTATCGGTGTCCAACAATACACGTCATTCCGGCTGATAGCGTGAAAGCAGCCCAAACGCTACAAACTTGTTGATACCGTCAGTTTTTCACGACAACTATGGAGGTGTGACTATGTCACCACAAGATCTTACCAATGCCATTATCAGTGGTATAAACGCTGGTGGCGAGCAGTTCCTGGAGGGAACGCTTGCGGCTGCCTTGCCTATTGTCTGGATCGTTATCCTGGGCTTACACCTGGGCCGCCCGTATATCCTGGAAATGATTGATCGTTTCACCCTGCGTCTGGGGGCGGACCTGCTCTGGCTGATCTATGTGGCGTTGCGCGATCTATGCATCGTCTCAGGGGTCGTCATGAGTTTTATGTTCTTCTTCCCAGATGTTGTCACTGCCGATGCCCTGCCACTGACGGGAGGGCTGGCCGCAGCCGCATTGTTTGCAGCCTTGCTCGTCAAACTTATGGGTGATCCTGATCATAGCTTGCGCGATTTTCGTCTGACGACACTCTTCTTAGGTATCGGAGCGGCGCTGTACTTTATTCCTTACCTGCTTGGGGTACAAGCCAACGCAGTCGCCACAGGACCATTCCTGTCCATCAGCAATTTTCTCGTCACCAATACCAATCCGAACTGGGCTGTTGGGATTAGCTACGTCTCTATTGTGCTGTTAGCTATCTTTGGTCTACTTGCAACCATCTACACACTCAAAACGGGTGGACGCGCAGAAGAAGTTGAAGCTGGGGCGACGAACGAGTAGTTGCACAACGTACAGAGTCTCCTCTTGCCTGCATCAACAGGAGAGAGAGACCGATAGAAGAGCAATAATTCTATGAACACGCGAACAGAGCATCTTATGCACACAGGCATAACGCCTCAAGAGGCGGGAGGAGCATATAATGAAACCAGATGATGTCGCAAATGCGATTACCCAGGCCCTTGTACAAGGTGGCTCACAATGGATGGTGAGTTCCATCGTGGCATTTCTGCCAGCACTGTGGACGATGACCCTGATGTTACATCTTGGACGTCCTTATGTGTTACGCACCCTTCGTCGTTGTGGATTACGGCTCGGTGCCGATGTCTGGTGGATGTCCTACTTACTCATGCGTGATGGTGTCTTACTGATCACGTTTGCTTTAAGCTGGATCTTCTTCAATCCGAATCTTGTGGCTGGTGTAGCGCTACCGATTACCGGTCCACTGGCGGCCCTCGCGCTCTTACTGGCCCTGGCTGTCAAACTTTCCTATCGGGTAGACGATGATGTAACTGCTTATCGCTTCACGACGGCATTCCTGGTCGTGGGCGCGACGCTCTACTATGGGCCGCAAGTCTTTGCGGTAGAAGCGGCAAGCCAAACATATCTGTCCTGGTTCGTGCAGACCTTTACCAGTAATACAAATATCGGAGTGGCCCTGGTGATCATGTGGATAGGGCTCATCGGCACGCTGGCTGTGATTGGCTGGCTTTTCCTGCGGGTCTGGCAGGCCTCGACGCGCAGTTTTGCCAGGCAGCAGCAAACGACCAGAGAGGAAGCAGCCACGCAAAAACGTGCTCCAGTCATGCCCTGATACATCTTCACCTGATCTCTTAGGTCTCATGTGTCTACATTCCCTCTGAAAGGTCAGGGTGATCAGCATTTGAAAGTAGGAGTGCACCTCGGCAAACGCCGCTTGTCGCTGCGCCAGATCTGGCCCCAGGACTGATGCTACCCACTGTTGAAAGCGGGCAGCATCAGTCCTCAGGGCTGCCAAGTAAATCCGCTCCTGAAGCTCTCTCGGAAAGATCAGCGAGCCATATGCAACAGCTAAAATGCAGTTGGCCGCATCCATGGTGATGCGAACCCTGCTCAGAAAAGCGTTTGGAAAAGAGGGAGCATGCTCAAAGAGCGAATTTCAGGATGCATAATCTGTCCCCCGAGAAATCCCACATAGGTCAGTACGACCACACTGATCAACAATACCAGCAACACAGAGACACGGAAATAGAGGGGAAGTATGGGTCTTTTGCTGTAGAGGACAATACCTCCCAGTGAAAGCACTCCGGCCACAAACATCACAATAAGAGCATAGCGGGCCGCTTGTTCATGTGCGGCAATCATCGTATCTGAAGCTTCCGGCAATCCCTGGACCGCAGCTTTCGTGCCGCCACCCGAGGCGTAAGCCACCGCGGTAGAGAGCGCGACTGCGACGAGGAACCACAGAGAGACTTTTTGGAGGAAGACATTCCTGAACAGCAAAGCAATGAGAAACATCACCGCGATAAAGATAGCACCGATAATAGGAAAATGATTCACCAGCAGGTGTACATGGGCCATACTAAACATGCAACAAAAACTCTTTCATTCTACTTATCTTTCCATAATAAGAGGAACCCTCTTCCACAGCCAGAAACGACGCGATCTCCTTTCTGACACATGAGCGCGCTAGCGCTAGAGGCGCTAGCCTCGTTTGTGTCAGTAGTAAGATAAACGCGTCTAGCCTTGGCTCATCTGGCCGAGGGGAGGTATAAAAACCTCGCTTGCTTTCAATATGAGCATTATGGAGATGTCTCATGAAATTGAGATGAAAAAGCGGGACCCTCTCCCCGAGAAAAATGGTCTTCTCTCGCTGATAGTCAGGGATCTGTTTCATGGTTTTTTCACCTCTTGATCATATACTATGTTGACTGATAGAAAGGAGGAGGTCTATGCGTATTTTGATAGCGGAAGATGATCTTTACCTGGGAGCAAGCTTGAAGAAAGGATTGGAGGGGCAACAGTATGTCGTCGATCTGGTGGCCAATGGGGCTGAAGCGGTCTCATTGGGACGGGTCGTTACGTATGATCTGCTGATCCTTGACGTCCTTTTACCACAACTTGATGGGTTTGAAGTTTGCCGGCAACTGCGGAGCCTTCATTTGAGCATGCCGATTTTATTTTTGACGGCCCTTGATGATGTTGATAGCCGTGTGACCGGCCTCGATCAGGGGGCCGATGACTATCTGACAAAGCCCTTCGCATTTCGAGAGTTAGAGGCCCGTGTCCGAGCGTTATTGCGGCGGAACAGCCCGTCGAAAACGACGAGCTTGCAGTTTCTTGATATTACGCTGGAAACGTTAACGCACGAAGTACGCCGAGGAGACCGCATCCTTAGCGTAAATATGAAAGAATATACGTTATTAGAGGTTTTGCTGCGCCATCCTCGTCAGGTCTTGAGTCGCACAATGATTGCGGAACATCTCTGGAATATCGATGCCGAGAACCTCTCGAACGTCATTGATGTCTACATTAGCACTCTGCGCCGCAAACTCTGTGAACACGGAGAACCAAATGTGATTCAGACCGTGCGCGGATTTGGCTATCAACTCAAGGAGCCGTGACATGCAAACGTCTCTTCGTCAATACTGGCCGCTCGGTATCCGAGCGCAGTTGACTCTCTGGTACATTGCCGTCTTTTCGATCTTGCTGGCTCTCTTTGGCATCGTCTTCTACTTGCACTTACGCTCGACCCTCGCGACGAGCTTCGACGCCAATTTACAAGCACGGGCACAGGATATTGCTCAGAATAGTATTCAGCAGAATGGCTCTATTCTCATTCGTGATAGGACCGGTGAACTGGCTGGACTGGTCAAGAGCAATGAGACAGCGAAAACAAACGCCTTAGGGCCAGCCGGTGATCTTGAGGCTCCCAACTTCGATGTTGATCTCGATGCGCTCATGCGTGTGCTTAACGCGCAAGGCAGCGTCGAATATAGCACGCCTGACTTTCATACGCTGGTGGTTCCAGAGAACAGCGTGACGCAATCATTACGAGGGACGACATGGCTTGGTACCATTACCGTCCACGATGGACAAACGTTACGTCTGTATAGCAAGCCGCTTGTTCATGATGGTCGAGTTTTTGGCGTTGTGCAAGTTGGCATCTCGTTGACGCCACTCCATACCACATTGGATAGCGTTATCCTGGAACTCCTGCTCATCGTGCCATTCGTCCTCGTGATCGGTGCCATTGGCAGCTACTGGCTCGCGACACGTGCCTTCGCGCCCATTGAACGGCTGACCGACACGGCACACGCTATCAAAGAGGGTAATCTCCATCAGCGTGTCCCTCTTCCCCGCGCGAACGATCAGGTCAAGCATCTCGCGCTGACTTTCAACGAGATGCTTGACTATTTGGACAATGTCTTCACCCGTCAGCGTCGTTTTACCGCCGATGCTTCTCACGAACTGCGTACTCCCGTTGCCGCTATGCGCAGCATGACCGATGTTGCCTTGATCCATGAGATGCCGAAAGAAGAATATATCCGTCTTCTGCGTGATGTGAACGGTCAAGCTGAACGCCTGGCGCACCTGATTAACGACCTGTTTACTCTGGCGCGCGTAGATGAAGGACATATCCAGTTTGAACAACAACTCGTGTATTTAGACGTGCTGGCAAACGACGTGGCGGCCTCCTTAGAGTGGCTGGCAGTCGAACGGGGCATTGCTCTGCATGTGCAAACAGGTGAGCCTGCTATCGTGGTAGGCGACGAAGCGCGACTGCTCCAGATGATGATGAATTTGCTGGAGAATGCTCTGACCTATACGAAACGTGGCGGGGAAATCCTGCTGAACGTTGAGGTGAAAGGCACGAACGTTGCCTTCACTGTTGGCGATACCGGCATCGGCATTGCCCCGCAACATATTGCGCATATCTTTGAGCGCTTCTACCGTACGGATGTGGCACGCTCACGTGCTGCTGGTGGCACCGGACTTGGTCTCTCTATCGTCGAATGGATTGTGCATATGCATCATGGAACGATCTCCGTAGAAAGCCAGTTGGGACAGGGATCAGTCTTCACGGTGATGGTACCCCTGGCACCAGAACACAGCTCTTCGTGACCGCATGTTGGATTTAAACCCCGATTTGTAGCTTTTGCTGCTCTTTTAAACAAATCCTGGGGATGTTGGTTGGTCAAGGAGGGGCAGAGAACCCAACAGGCAAACGTTGCACTGTTATCTCCCTCTCTGCTCCTCCGCGTCAGCAAGATCAGGCGGAATTAGTCCCCCCAGGCCCATCTTAGCCAGGGCCTCTTGACCACCTTTTGCTCGCAATCACTGTCAACATTTAGGAGCAAGATGTGTCCGAGAAAAGCGGAAAGGTAAGAAAGAACGTCGATCCTACTTCTTCCACCGACTCGAACCAGATACGCCCATTTTGCCGCTCGACCAGTTCGCGACAGAGATAGAGTCCCAGGCCAGTTCCGCCTATTCCATAGGTCTGAGCATTGTTCGCCCGCGCAAAGCGGCTGAAGATGCGAGACTGCTGCTGAGTAGGGATACCAATACCCTGATCCTTAATACTGAGCAACGCCATCTTCGTGCTCTCATCGAGATATATGCGCACCTCAATACTCCCTCCTGCGGGACTATACTTAATCGCGTTTTGCAGCAAATTGTTCAAAACTTGCTCAATACGCCGTGGATCGCCTCGCACCACCAGGTGTGAAAGCGTGGCATGGATGGAGAGCTGATGATGCTCTGTGGTCATCTGTACCTGTGCCACCAGGCGTTGCAGCAGCGGAGGCAGATCCACTGCTTCTGTTTGTAGTTTGAGCCGTCCGGCCTGCATGCGCGTGACATTGAGCAGATCTTCTGTCAATTCGACCAGGCGATTTGTTGCTTGTTCGATCTCTTGCAATGACTCTGTTTGCCACTCAGCAAGTACTGGCCCCTTCCCGCGTGCTGTTTGTACCAGGAGTGTTTGCACAAAGCCTTTCAAAATAGCGAGGGGTGTCCGCAACTCATGTGCTGCGAGTGCAATGAACTCATCTTTGAGCTGCTCTGTTTCCTTCAAGGCAGTTACATCCTGATGTACAACAATCGCCATGGGTTCTGGCGTGGTCTGGCTCGTTTTTGCTGCGCGCAGGAAGTGCTGCGCATCCAGAGCCACCGCATTGACCAGCACCGGCACAATTGTCCCATCTGGATGACAGATGCTTTCCTGCTGTTGATACACATGCTTTCTCTCTTGCACTGCCCGTAATGTTGCAAGCTGTGAGGAGGTAAGTGCACGACCATCTATGCCGAAGATATGTATATGCTGTTCCTCAAGAAACGCGGTGAGAGGTTGATCATGCGGCCACGCTGCTCCCCAGATCGCTGCCGTCGCGCGATTGGCAAGCACTAAACGCGCATCCTGCCCCTGTACGAGATAGACGCTACTGGGCAATTCATCCAGAATCATTTGCAGTACCGAGAGACGGGCTTCTGCCTCAGCATGCGCCTCGCGCTCAATTTCTCTGGCTACACGTTCCTGCTCACGGATACGCCGTTCCGTCACGTCATGCCAGACGATCACTGCGCCAGAGATCGTCTGTTCTCCCTGGTTGCGTGTATCGCCGCTCTGCGCTAGTGGGCCTGATGATACAGCCGGGAGGCGCAGAGGGGAAGCAGTCACGACATATTCCTTCCCCTCTCCATACTCACCACTCACCACGACCGTCTGATCCTGCACAGCCTGATCCTGCAATGCCGAGCGCGCCGGCACAGAGAGTAAATCCTCAAGATACTGGCTTCCCTCGGCGTGGTCCCGCAAGAGCGCACGTATGTATTGAGCAGCTTTATTTTCACGCAGGACTCGCTCTTGTCTGTCAACCAGTATGATGCCATCCGCAATATTTTCAAAAATAGCATTCAGTTCCTGGGCGCGCATCTGCATAGTCTGGTAGAGCTGCGCATTTTCGAGGGCCACAGCAGCCTGTGTCGCCAGACCAACCAGGAGTGCCTCATCAGCGGGCGTAAAGCGGTTGGGTTGCGCGTGTCCCAGGAGAAGACCTCCACGTACCTGTCTCTCTCGATTGAGCAATGGTGCACCCAGAAAGCTGCGTACGACCGGATGTCCACGAGGTATCCCCATCGAGCGCAGTTCTTCTACGGGCACCTGTCCATGGACGAAGGCGGAAGCAGCCTTTCTTGCCATCTCGCGCTCATCAGTGGCTGGTATATCTGTTGCGGAGGCAACGTGTACCAGGACATCAGGTACGAGCACCGAAACCCCATGTCGAAAAATAGGCGCGAGCAAGCCTTCTCCTCCAAGTGGCATGCGACGAAAAAGCGCTTCCTGCTCCTTTGTGACGCCGACAACAGCGGCCAGGTGAAAGAGCTTCCCATCCGCAGGGACGAGTGGTTGCCCAGCCTCATCTGTTGGGCGTATGCTAAAGGCCGCAAACTGTGCACCTGTGAGTTCGCAAGCTGTCTCTGCAATCAATTGTAAGAGACGGGTCTCATCCAACTCACTCATCAGTGCCGCACCAACACGACTTAATGCCGCAAACCGTTCTGTAGTCACACGCGATGTATTTACCTCATCGGGCTTCATGTGGTCACTCCTTCTCCGTGAAGAGTGGTTCTCTTCTCTGCCATAGCATCCTTTGTTTGTGACGTGATTGTGATATGGCAGTTCCTTTTGTGCTATCGCTGTGAGCACTGCTTCTGTATAATAAATGACACAGCGGGAACCTGGCAAGTTCTTGCATAGAATGTGCAAAATAAATAAGTGAGATGAGATACCGTATGGAAAGACAGCACAAACCGACAGCAGCATATTTCCCTGAAATCGTCACGGTACAGGCAAATCTTGCACGCCTTGTCCTTAACAATAGGACCGCTGGTAGAGATAAAATCGACACGACTGCCACACAACTGCTGACACAACTGCTAGCGGTCTGTGCTGCGCAACGTGGTGCATGCATCCTTGTGTCATCTGTACCTGCCCCGAGAGATGTGCCAGGCCAACCGACTTCTTTGCATGGCAGGAGTGTGCGCATCTGTGCATTGTACAATATGCAGGAAGAGGAGGCGCTCAATTTCATGGTATCCTTCCCGGCTGATGATATCTGGGCACTACCCTCTAGCGATGAGGTTTCCTGGCTGCTGTGGAGACCGCATGTGTCTCTGTCTCTTCCTCCAGAACAAGAAGATCTAGCGCAAGAAGCACAGGCAAGCTCTCAACAGGCGCTCTTTGTCTTTGGCTGGGAGCCAGGTGACAAGCAGAAACAGGCCATGGGGGCACAGAAAGCTACAGCAATGCTGCCGCACCTGACAGATGCTGTTGGAGCCGTCATCATCAATGCCTTGCTGGTTGAGTATATTCTGGACATTGAGACCATCTCCTATCGTGAGGATCTGCGCGAGATGGCCTTTCTCAAAGCAGAAATGTTGGCCAGTGTCAGCCATGAACTGCGCAGTCCACTGGCAACGGTGAAAGGGTACACGGCAACGCTTCTGCGTCACGAGCAGCATATCTCCCCTGAGGAGCGGCATGAATTTCTGGTCGCGATCAATGAGAGTAGTGATCGCCTGGCTCGTGTGGTTGATGCCTTTCTGGAAGTGTCCGAGTTGGAGACAGGCTCCATCGTCATTCACCGCAGCGACGTGAATATTGGACAACTTGTCCGTGAAGCGATCAATGCAGTAGAAGAGCAGCTTAGAGCGGAGGCAAGCGTTGCCCCTACCCTGATCGACCAACCTGGTAGGGGTGATACTTCGCGTGTACCCTGGGTGTTCGCCGTCCATCTGCTCGACAACCTGGAACAACCACGCGACAACGACCTTATTATCCAGGCGGACCAACGTCGTCTGCGTGAGGTGATCGACCAATTGTTAGCAAACGCAGTTACCCACGCACAAAGCGGAGGAAATGTGCACGTCATCATTCGCTCAGGCATAACGCAAGATACGCTTCATTTCCTCCGCTTGCCATCAAAAAAAATGGAGCGCCGCCTCTTTGATGCCATGCAGAGACATCTTCAGATGCTCGCAATCAGTGTGAGCGACGACGGAAAAGGCATACAACCCCAACACCTTGAGCGCATCTTTGAGCGCTTTTACCGGGTTGACACTGCTCTCACGCGTGAAGTGAATGGTCTGGGACTGGGACTCACCGCTTGTAAGCGCATTGTCGAGCTCCATGATGGTATCATGTGGGCCGAGAGCGAGTTTGGCAAAGGCAGTACGTTTCATATATTCCTCCCCATGGACGCCAAAAGCACGAGTATATAGCCGCTATTTAACAAGGAGTAACAAAGCATGCCTGCGAAGAAACCGACAGTTTTGACAGCCGATGATGATCCACAATTGCTGCGCTTAATTGCACGCAATCTGCAATTTGAGGACTATGAGGTGCTTACGGCAAGCGATGGTCAGCAAGCACTTGCCTTGATCGAGGCTCACCAGCCTGATGCGGTCCTTCTCGACGTCATGATGCCGAAGATGGACGGTTTTACCGTCTGCCAGCGCGTCCGCGAGTTCTCGATGGTGCCTATCATTATTGTCACCGCACGCGGGCAGGATCAGGAGAAGATACGGGGACTGGACCTGGGTGCCGATGATTATCTGACCAAACCTTTTAGTGTCGATGAACTGCTGGCGCGCGTGCGCGCGGTCCTGCGCCGGGCACAATTTGTGTCGAGTGAAAGTGTTGCGCAGACGTTGCAAACTACCACCACGATTGGGGACCTGAGCATTGACTATGCGCAACACCTGGTAACAATGTCCGGTCGGGAACTGACCTTAACCCCTATCGAGTACCGCCTCTTATCCTATCTGGCACAAAATGCCGGGCGTGTCATCACACAGGGACTGCTGCTCGAACATGTCTGGGGATCAGACTATGTGGGCGAGAGTCATATGCTTCAGGTCAATGTGAATCGCCTGCGGCGCAAGCTCGAACCAGATTACACCCACCCGCGCTACCTTCTGACAAAGGTTGGCATCGGCTATCTGCTTGCGATGCAAGAGCGCACACAGGAAGACCATGCTAATTCGGGGGTGTGAGCCAACACCCGAAAACGCACTGCTGATTGAGTGGTTCGTCTCAACAGACTGAGAGCAGCGCTGCAAGCTTTCTTCACCAGGCTATCGGCGGAGCCAGCCTTTTCCCCTGGCCACCACTGACCCTCTTGAGGAGTTCCTCGCGGTTGGTTTGCACCCGCTGTGCCTCGCGTTGTGCAGGCTTGTGGATTATCACATTCATCGGAACCTCCTCACGGGTTTCTCATCATCCAGCGGGAAGATGTGCAGAATCAGACCATCATTTTCGATCATCATTCTACCATCCAATGCTCCAGGGTGTCTACAATAAGCAGCAGACAAAGAACATGCCGCGCTGCTTTTGCAGGCGTACTGGATCTTTCTTCAAGGGAAGAACCAGCTGCGAGAGAGCATGAGACCTGCCAGACAGAATTTACCACTGTCGTAGGTCACAGTGGTCACGGAGCAGACTATGACCTCGCAAGATGACCTCTGGCACATCCCCTCCACTCGCAGCTCACCTATACTCTTATCAGAAATAAGGAAGATGAAAGTGGAGAACTCGTATCATCTCAATAATTTGGGGCGAGAAAAGCGATGGGCAGGTGGGATGGAGAGTGGTACAGGGAGAAACCAGCAAGCGAATGCGCGTGTTCTTGCAGGTTGAGAGCACTTCTGTGTGTGGGCAAAGGAATGACATGGTCAGGGTGTTGCAGCCCATGAAGCGCCCAGGTAAAGCGTGGCAGCTCGTTCTTGAATGAGGGTGGCCAAACTGGGCAACCGGTTGGTGTGAGCGATGCGGTCATGAAAATACTGGTAGACATTGACTCCGAGTTTGTAGGCGGTCCCCACCAACGTCTGAAAGGTATCCCACGCCCCGATGCCTTCTCTGGTGCGAGCCTGCAGGCTCACATCTCGCTTGCGAACACGCTGCCGGGCTCCCAACTCCGCTGGATTGTTGTGCAAGAGAATCTCTGGGTGGTCAAGCACCATGAGCAAGGCATCTTTCTTGGCGCGCGTGCGGGCGAGCCGCTCATCCAACTGCTGGTAGCCGCTGGTTTGCCCAAACAGGTCGTCAAAGGCCGTTCGCAACGCATCCGCCTCGACGAGACTGGGATGGTCTCGGTAGGCCAACAGGTCTCGATAGAGCTTCCAGAAGTCCTTGGCAAACTGCTCCAGAATGTGGCAATGAGCAAGAAAGCGTGGCATCAGCTTCTTGTAGTGGCGATATTCATGGACCCAGCAGAGGGCCAACTGGACGGTTAACCAATTGAATTGGGGCGCATCATCACATACGAGCAAAGAGACCACCGGGTAGGCGGTCTGGCTTCGGTAGGTCGCGATCGCCAGAGCTTCCTTCACACTCTTGCGCAAAGTAGCCCCGTGTTTGGGCAAGTGCGCATCCAACACATTGTCGAGTTGGCTCTCTGTGTAGATCTGGTCGTGCGACAACAGCATGGGAAGCGTGCGACACCATTTCTGCGAGACGCCCAGCTGGGGCAGCAGTTCCCAGGCGAGGTCATTCACTTGAAAGACGGGATCGGCACCGCCTTGGAGAACGCGAAGCAGGCTCAGGCGATCTTTGGCCGGAACCGTACAATAGGCGGTATACAACGGATTGCACAGGATATGACACTGCTCGTTTTTGCCATTCACTCTGGTCCCTGTGCTGTCGAGATGTTGCCAAGGGGAACTTGAGAGACCTGCCTGCAAGATGTTTGCACGCTCAGCATGGAACAGTCCTTGATCTTTGATCAGCATGTCAGAGAGCTGTCCTGCACTGATCGACATGCCAACCGTCTGCAAAAGGTTCAGGATTTTTGGTTCACTCATCCCACTGGCGTAGTAGAGTGCCAACACCCAGGCTCTGACTCCCGGCCCAAACTGGCCTTGGTACCCAGCAGGCATTTCTGCCAGATACGTCCGCTGATTGCTCAGTGAGTAGTATTTCTCTTTACGGAACCTGATGTTCTCAGTACGAAACGCAATGTCCTGCACCGTGACTTCCTCGTAGCCCTTGAACCGTGCATCAGTCGGCAGTCGGCAAGTATCAACCTTCACCACCTCGACTCGATCTATCCTGATCTGGGCCTGCTTGTTGGCTTTGTGATGCAATTTTGACTCGCGCCGTTCCTTTTCTGAAGATAGATTGGGTGCTGGTTTGTTCGCCTTGATCTTCGGTTTGCCTTGTTCACCCTTGAGTCGATTGTTCTCGTCGCGCAATCGTTGGATTTCTTCGGCTTGCTCTTGCACTTTGGCCGACAACTGTTCCACCAGGTTCATCAGCGAGATGACCACCTGGCGCAGACCTTCATCTTCAATCGTTGTGGGATCGAACTCTTCTAGCATGCCAACACTCTACACGTTCCCCCTGTTTTCGTCTAGCTCATCTGCCTCTTTCTAGGAGATTTGGGCATACTATCCTCTCCATCCCTCCTCATTTCAGCGCAACCGGTCAGAGAGCAAAGGTGTCTTTACCATGACGTGATTGCTCCTCTCGGACTGTGCTCCCCGGATTATTGAGATGATACGAGAACTCGCAATTTAAACAGAAAGGAGATGATAAAAAGCAAAGGATTGCAAATCAAGAAGAGAGAAGCAATAAACTATTGGCAATGAGACTCCCTGATTTTTGCTCAAATGAACGATGAAACAGTAGTAACATCTCGGGAAGTCTTTTATCAAAAAGAGAGAACTATTTTTATGAGGAGAAGTAAACGATGGTAAAGAAGATCGATCGCCGTACAGCAATACAAGTTGGTGCAGGTGTTGCAGTTGCTACTGCTGTTAGTGGTGTATTGTCACACGAAGCCCTGGCACAAGCTGCCAGCACCACAACCAGATCTACGACGCTGGCAGCAGCGCTGTCGCTTCAGCTACCTGTTCCAGCAAGCTTTCAGATCGTCTCTGGAGCCCAGTCTCCCCTGGGTTATGATTTGGTGCTGGCAGGGGACGCTAATCAGAATGCAATCGTCGATGCCTACATCCAGGGAAAGGCCGTGCCAGCAACGCAACAATGGATTCTTCTGGGAGATCCAACGGTATCGAATCCTTATGGGGGCTTTGCCTTCGTCCTGGTCAATCTGGGCTACAGCGTTCCCCTGGTGCTGCATGCTCAGAAATATCCCAACCTGGTTATCCTGGCTGAGAACCAGGAGCCAGCTGAGATCCTGTGGCGACAACAGGGCCAGAGCTCTATTAATTGGATAAATGACGATGGTGATCCCCTGACCATCGAGGGCGACAGCGGCTGGGATACAGGGTCCAGGACGCAACTCTGGACCTGGAACGATGCATCGAACCAACATTGGTCGTTTCGCACGGTCTCCAGCTAGCCGACATCTGGATAGAAGTGAATATAAAAATCAGTGATCGGTCATACTTTTGTTCTGTGAACTGTAACAATGTCTCTGACCCTACGTCAGAAGTTTTCTCATGGGGAGTTTCTATGCTTGATCTCTCGTTACCATCTGAGGTTACCACGGTCTTTGAGACCTTTCGGTGTTGTGAATTTACAACCTTGAATAAACAAGAGGTAGGACTAGGATGCCTGTAAAATCCTATCACAAAGCAATTTGTTATATTTTGGAAAACCATTTCAAATGGGTGCCGAGACCATCCCAATTTGGGTGCTGGATTTCAGCAAGCTAGATGTATTCCATACTATTATTTATAGTATATTTGGCTTATAGGTAGGGAATAACGGATTCACCAGCGATCAGGCCTGAATGGTCTCATCAACGCCCACTAGTCGGGTTTAACAAATATTCGTGTAAAATCGGGCTATTTGCTAGAACAATTTGTGAATGCGGCTAAAGCATGGCGTTGGCGTGACAAGGGTGATCTAAGTTAGTGCCGTCGGCAACAGAATAAAAACCACAATCGCGATTAGCACAAGCACAAAGCTTGCGATCAGCCAACGATGCGAGTATTGGAGCCAGTGCAGTTTCTCCTTACTCGCTCGTCCATAGGCATCCTTGATTTTCTGCCAGGCGTTAACACTGACCTCATTAAAATCGACGCCGAGCCTTACCCGAGGGACAAACACACGTATCGCATAGAAGAGGCTCATCAGCCAACACGCCAGAGGCAGAAAAAACAGGAGGAGAATGAACGATCCTGCTATATCTCCCAGCGTTGCCCTTACCTGAACCCGAATACTGCTGAATACAAAAATGGCGACATATAAACCCTGGAGGCCCGTCGTGATCACGATCATTTGTTTGGCCGCATCCTCAATACGTGTGAGTGCCTGTATCGGTGCCTCGTTCCACATTTGCTGCCAGTACTTCGCCATGTCCTCCAAGAGTTTCTCCTCATCAGGGTCAAACGGTTGCCCTTGTATTGGAGCCGTCATACGTCTTCTTCTCCTTGTAGGATAGGGGTACCTGAGGGTGTGTAGCCCAGGAATCCCTTATCTCTGCCCAAAATAAACTCATACACATCTATATTGTCAGGAACATAGACTTTATTGCTTTTCCCACAATAGCGGCAAGGGTACTTATGGGGAATGTCCTGGCTCTGTGTTGCTAGCGGCCTTTCGACAGTAACTCTTACGGTTATCTCTCTTTGGCAATCCCAGCAAGTGAAACTCACTAGTTTCTTCGTCATGATTTCTTCCTCCGCTTCCCCCTCTTTCTGATCTGACTCAGAATCTGGGGCAACCTGCTCAGGGTCAAGTAGGGTGTGTACACTGCTTCAACCACTTTAATCACTCGGTCCCGTTGCTCTCGTTGAGGACCATCAGGAAGGAGAGAAAAAGGGCTTTCTTCACCGGGGTTGTCCCAATGATTCTCTACGAAAGTATTGGGAAGCATGGGAAAAGGTTGCCCCCCTGAGATGCTTTGCCAGAGTGTGGTAAACGTGGTTTCATCCATAAAACGGCGTATCCTGGCCATGCCATGCTGAGCAGGAATACAATAAGGAGAATGCAACTTCTCGAACAAGACATAAGCATTTCCCAAATGCTCCAAAGCCTGCTCGTAGTACCTCTGCTCGTAAGCTAACATTCCCAATTGTCCAAGGGTCGTGGCTTCCCCGTCCTTGTGGCCCACTTGCACTTTTTTGCAGATGTCTAGGCTCTGCATATAGAACTGTCGGGCATCCAGGTAGTTCTTCTGCTTCTGGGCAATCATTCCCAGCTGGCCCAAAGACTGAGCTTGGCCAACCTGGTCGCCTAGCTCCTCTTTAAGAGTCAAACTTTGCTCATAGAACTGTCGGGCATCTGGATAGTTCCTCTGCGAATAGGCGACGTTCCCTAACGAGTGCCAGATCGTGGCTTGCTCACCCTGGTTGCCTACTCGCTTGCTGATGGCCAGACACCACTGGTAGAGCTGTTTAGCTTCTGAGTAGCTCCTCTGCGCATACGCAATATTCCCCAATAAGTGCAGGGTCGCGGCTTGCCTGTCCTGGGCGTTCACTTGCTCCAGGACAGCCAGGATCTGCTCATAGCGCTGCTGGGCACTATTTGCCAATAGATGCAAGGGCGCGGCTTGCTTGTCCTGGGTGTCCTGGCGCTTGAGGATGGCCAGAATTGGCATACAGAAGCATTGGGCAACCCACCAGATCTTTGGGTGTTCTACCCGCAAGGCAACATAAATTACTATGGATATATTGTCTGTCCAATCTTTGCTCTGATCGTGCTTGTCCATGTAGTCCAGCGGCACCCAGATAGTCAAACTCTTCTTGCAGAACTGTAAGGCTTTATGGTAATGTCCTTGCGAGGAGGCAAGGACTCCCAAATCGCTCAGGACTGCGGCTTGCTTGTCCAGGATATCTGAGCGTTGAGCGGTTTGCTTTGCCAGGATGCCTAGACGCTTAAAAATAGCCAGGCTTTGCTTATAGCGCCGCCGGGCTTCCGCGTAGTTCCCCTGTAAGTAGGCAATATTTCCTAACGAGTGGAACATCATGGCCCGCCCGTTCTGGTTGCCCAATTGTTTGAAATTTCCCAGGCTGTCTTCATAGTGCTTCTTGGCATCTATGTACTTCCCCTCCATCTGGTCAATCGCTCCCAACTGGGCATGAGACTGTGCTTGAAGGTATTGTGGACCCTCTATCTGAACTTTTTTCGTCTGTTTTATGAAAGTTCTTACTACCCAGCGTGTAATGTAACCTACCAAACCTTTCCCTTTGGCAAAGTCCTGCTGAAAAGCTTCGTTGAGTGCAGCTTGAAACTTAGGTTTTTCCTTACGCACGTTCTCATCGATTTGAGCCTTGGCATCGAGCGTGGCGGCAAAGTACGTACGTAGCTCTTGATAGAGCCCCAGCCGGCTGAGGATTTCAGCAAGCCTCGTCACGACGAGTTCTCCAGCCCGCTGGTGGTTACCAGCAGCTATCCACAGTCGGCGTGCTTCCTGGTAATCCTCCAGAGCGTGACTCTCGTGATCCGCATAGTTCTCATACCAAGTCGCGAGTCGAGCATGTGGCGATGGAAGGTTTAGCTTGCTCAACAGATCGTCTGCGTAGCGTCTTGTAATGCTATGCAGGTGGTAGGTCTGCTTCAATGGTTCGTAGTGCAGCAAGGACCCATCAAGCAGTTGTTGCCACGTAGCTTGTGCCGCACCCAGGCCTTTTTCCATCGCCCCGAGGGGGAATTGTTGCAACACACTCAGTCGCGCCAGCAGGGTTCGAGAGGCCGTGGATAACCGACGAACAATTGCTTCCAGGGTAGCAAACGTGACGAATTCGCTGCGTACTTTTTGCGACTCCTCAGCCACACGCTCTGAATTGAGATATGTCACCGATTCACCCACCTCAGAGAAGATCTGCGCCAGGTTTTCGTTAGCAAACTTACTGCTGAGCAAGTTATAGACATAGGGCAGGCCACCTAACTCCGTAATGAGAACATCAATGAGATCATCGTCCTTGCCCTCGTCCTCATTCAGGGGAGCAAGTGGAGGATAGTGCAGCAAGAGGTGACGCGTTTCATCTGGACTCAACTCATCAAGATGTAAATGGAGAAACCTTGTCTCCAACGTTTCTTGCGCCAACAGTTCTTTCATCATAAAACGCCCTGTGACAAGTACCCGCCCACCCCGGAGATTGGTAAGGCATGCACGCAGCAGATAAAGGAAGTCCTGATCGTTGATCATTTGATCGTCATTTTGTACATTCTCCAGGTTCTCAATGATCAGGAGCACCGGTCCCACGGCGTTGAGAGCGAGAACGGCCTTGTCAATTTTGGTCTTTGTACTCAGCAGTTTTCTCTCTTCTTCTCTATCTGCGAGGAAACCAGATGTGCCTGAGCCTTTGAGAAACGCATCAATATGTACAAGAAATGATAGGAACTGATCACTGCTCTGGTCCTTCTGGTAGCGAAGCGGGGGAGCGGTTTTGTACATCCCTGCGTAACGCCTGGTGGCTTGAGTCACCAGAGTACTTTTGCCTATACCTCCAAGTCCCGTGATAATAGCCAGAACTGGAGATCTGTCTGACGCATCTTCCAGCATGAGGTGTAATTCTCGCATCTCGCGGTGTCGCCCAACAAAAACATCCGGCGGTGTTGGCTGATCAGCAGCGGCTCCCACTCTGGTAAGCTGAGGATCAGCAGGACCTGGAGTGGCCATAGTTTCGAGCACAGGCACAAGGCACGTACTATTGCCTTGCAAAATGGGGACTGCCCAATCTGGACGCTCTTCCTGGCTCAATGCCTGGCGTACTGCTAAGAGGGCTGAAGCCATATCCTTCCCTGCTATGAGCGCTTTATACCAGGCTTGAGAAGCGAGTGGACTCGATTTATAGGTAAAGTTCGCTTGTTGAGCAAGGATAGCGGGAAGCCCTGCCTGTGCAAGTGTGCTAGCCAGACTATAGACCTCTGCTCGTGTATTGCCCCTGGCTGTTTCACAGGCATGCAACACCACCGCATGAAGGTCGCGAGAACGCAAGACGCTGGCCATACGCTTCGCAGAGAACCACAACTCGTTGCCCTGATCATCCTCCCAAAGTATTCTGCCACCATCAACCTGATCGTATTCTCCATGCCCGATGTAGTGAATGATATGGGGTCTAAAATGAGCGAGGTGGTGCTCCACCCGTTTCGGCGTCACGATATCTTCTACGAATAGGTGAAGAAAGCCTGCTTCACGCATCTCACGAACAGCCTGTTCTACAGCCGCTCGTTCGCTCTCCACATCAATTGATGCACTTTCTCCAAGCACAGGAGGTGAGGAAATGAGTAAAAGCAAGCGCAATGGGGATTCAATGGGAGACGGAGGTGCTATCGTTAACCCGTTGCTCAAGCGCATCAATGGGCGGCGTAGCGCGAGAAATCCCTGATTACCAGAGCGATCAGGATCACACAAGAGTTCCCAAGGAAGTTCGGCAAGTGAATCAGGAAGCGCCAACAGCAGTGGGCTATCTTCTGTGCGAAGCATTTGCGCTAATGTTTCACGTTCTTTGGCAGGCGCACTCTCTGGGAGGAGCGCTTTCCAAAGCCATATTCCTACGTTATGCCAATTGTCTAGGAATTTCTGATAAAATTTGCCTGCAGGCTTGCTCCATACAAGATGCACATTGCGTAGATGATCACTACTGAAGGTGATCTGAGCTTCCAGGTTTATGGTGATAGGATAGTGGAAGGAATGATAGGAGAGGATAAATTGATCAGTGTGCTGATCCGTCGCTTCCAACTGTATCAGGAAGGGCTTCTCTTGCATAGTGTTTTCCCCTCAATTCTCCTACGCTGCTAATTTGTAATCCACCTGTAAACCTTCCATCGCTCTCACAATCCTTGGCAGAAGGTAAACTGTAGCGGCGCGTGGTTTCCAGGCGTTTATGCCCTGCAATTTCGGCGGCCAGCACCAACTCATTGCCTTGGCGAACGAGATTCGTCAGGCAGGTTAGGGAGTCAGTCATTTGAAACAAGGACGCACGAAGAATGAGAAAGTGGGTGTGGGAGACGCTTACCCGGTTGCGTCTTCTCACTTTTAATGTGTCCTCTCTCAAAATGGCTGAAACGCTGCACATACATGAGTGTTCTACCCTACGATACCAGGGGTAATCTCTGCTAGCAATTGCTGCCACTCTCGTATACCTGCCTTGGCTAATCTTTCCAGTTTTTGCAAAATTTGATTGCTTCTCATCAAACTTTTCGTAGCTGCCTTTTGACGTAAGTAGAGGATTTCTTCTGTAGTCATCCGTTATTTCCTTTCTGTCCCAAGAATCGCAAAATCCAAGGGTGTATTGGTGCGCAAAAGACCAATGTCATTTATAAAGAGGTAACGCTGCAAGTACACTAGGATTGTGCTTTTTAAGTTGCTCTATAACAATACTGCTAATCATCCCATAAGCACTTCCGTAAGTTGCTGCATATGGCTCGTAAGGGAAACTAAGATCCGGCTCCTTCCTGTCTTCCCCGGACGAAATTTCCCAGTAATAATCAATTTCGTTCGTACGATTATCGAAGATAGGAGCAATATACTTCCATTTACCGTCAGGATAAATACTGGCACACGGAAGATTGTGTACCCCTGACCACCATACTCCTTGAGGATGCCACGGAAGTTTTGAACGATTACCACGACCCTTCCCGCTACCTGCATATCTACTGACATCGGGATCATTAAGAGAAGGATCCTTCTCAGGTTCGACGAGTCCAGGATTGCCAACTTGTTGCATTTTTTCAATGAAATATGCAACAATGGTATTAATATTGATATAAATTTTTTGTTGCTCTATTGCCTGTTCTCTTTTGTGCTCTTGTATCCTCTCAATAATTCGGGGGAGCTTGGTATGAGGCATCAATGGTTGTTGCCTCATGTATACTAAAAGTATGATAGAAAACTTCGACCCCAACACCATTGAAGACGAAGGTCTGCGCCAAGTCGTCATCACGCTGATGAATTTGGTAGAAACCCTGTCGGCCAAAGTGAAAGAGCAAGCCGAGGAAATCCAACGGCTGCGCGACGAGGTCAATCGGCTCAAAGGGGAACAGGGCAAACCGAAGATCAAAGCGAACCAAGCAGCACCCACGCTCTCATCGGAAAAGGAACGTCGTGAGTCCAAAGCGCATCACAAAGCCAAGAAGCAGGCCCAGGTGAGGATTGATCGGGTGGAGATCGTCAAGGTGGATCAGCAACGACTGCCTCACGATGCTCAGTTCAAGGGCTACGAGGACGTCATCGTGCAGGACCTTGAGTTTCGCACCGAGAACGTCACGTTCCGCAAAGAGAAATATTACTCATCCAGCCAAAAGCGGACCTATCTGGCAGAACTGCCCGTTGGATACAAAGGCCAGTTTGGACCAGGAGTCAGAGCTTGGGTGTTGGCGCTCTATTATGCAGCGGGGATGAGTGAGCCAAAAATCCTCAACCTCTTGCAGACGGTTGGCATGTCGATCAGCGCGGGACAACTCTCTGACCTGCTGATCCAAGACCAAGAGCGGTTCCATGCAGAGAGCGCAGATGTGGTAAAAGCGGGACTAGCAAGTAGTCCGTGGCAGCATCTCGACAGCACGGGCACGAGCGTGAATGGCAAAAATGAACAGTGCCATATCCTGTGCTCCTCGCTGTATACCGCCTATTGTACGTTGCCAGCCAAAGATCGCTTGAGTCTGCTTCGCGTTCTTACTGGAGGTGCCGATCCCGTTTTTCAGATGAATGACCTCGCGTTGGAGCTCATGGCTCAGTTGGGGGTGACGGAGAAGTGGCGTCGCACGCTTCCCACCCTGTTGCCGCACGATCAGACGTACACGGAGAGCCAACTCGATCACCTGCTTGATACGCATCTGCCCAAACACGGAGCCAACCTCCGCAAGAGTATCAAAGATGCCTTGGCTATCGCAGCCTATCGTACCCAGACCGCCTATCCAGTGGTCAAGTTGTTACTGTGTGATGATGCCCCCCAGTTCAACGCGTTGACCGTCGAGCTCGCCCTGTGCTGGATTCACGAATATCGCCATTACAAGAAACTGATGCCACGCTTCCTTGCTCATTGCCTTCTTCTGGAGCAGTTTGCCAAAGACTTCTGGAAGCTCTACCGAGATCTGTTGGCCTACCGAGACCATCCCAATCCAGCCGAGGCGGATGCGTTGCGCACGGCCTTTGACGACCTGTTTGGGCAAACCAGCGGCTACCAGCAGTTGGATGAGCGGCTCGCCCGCACGCGTGCCAAGAAAGATGCGTTGCTCATGGTGCTTGACCACCCGGAGATCCTCTTGCACAACAATCCAGCGGAGTTGGGGGCCAGGCAGCGTGTCCGCAAGCGAGATGTGAGCCTGCAGGCTCGCACCAGAGAAGGCATCGGGGCGTGGGATACCTTTCAGACGTTGGTAGGAACCGCCAACAAGCTCGGGGTCAATGTCTACCAGTATTTTCATGACCGCATCGCCCACACCAACCGGTTGCCCAGTTTGGCCACCCTCATTCAAGAACGGGCTGCCACGCTTCACCTGGGCGCTTCATGGGCTACAACACCTTGAACCTTGTCATTCCTTTACCCACACACTGACGTGCCCTCACCCTGCAAGATTATGCGTGCTCGCTTACTGGTTTCTCCCTGTACCTCACACCACTCTCCATCCCACCTAGTCATCGCTTTTCTCTCCCCGAATTATTGAGAGGATACGTGCTCTTCCCTCTCTCTACGATGTTGCTGTTCATTCAACTTATCTACAAAGCTGCACGGTATTGATCCTGTAAATCCTCCTATCACAAGTCCTCCCAACCCGCCTGGATATACTCCCATGAGTAAACCGGTTGCTACTCCTAATCCATACCCAGCTATCAATGTCCCTATTGATCCCAATAATACAAATCCTGTCAATACCCCTATTACCGCTCCAGTTGCTGCTCCTGGAAATTCAGGGGTAGCGCTTCTATTTATAAATCCTGCTATGCCCCCTACAACCAAACCCACCGTAACCCCCGCCACTGCTCCTGCCATAGCCCCCGCTATCCATTCTGGCCAGCCTACAAATAGGGATATTACTCTCCCAATTACTGACGCTACGGAACTAGCTATGGCAGTTTGATCTGGTGGTGCCCCAGAGGTGAATGTGCTCCACATCCACGGTACTGAAATCAGGAGTACTCCTGCGCATGCACCCACTACTGCACCAGCCAGTGCTTCTGCTCCTATAATTATTTTCTCTCTTTGTATGATCATCATCGCCTCTCGTAATGGTTTTCAGTTCTCGCTCTTTCAATATTCAACTTGTAATCCCTCCATTGCGTTCTCACGATCCTCTCTGGATGGAAGGCTATAGCGTCGCGTGGTTTCCAGACGTTTATGCCCCGCGATTTCAGCAACCAGCACCAGATCATTTCCACGACGGACGAGATTGGTCAGGCAGGTATGGCGCAAGATGTGGGCTGAGAGTTCCAGATGAGCATCAGCCCCAATGCGGCGAATGATGAGGTCAATTGAGCGGGTTGAGAGTCGTCTCCCTTTCAGGTTGAGAAAAACTGCCGGATCGGACGTTTGTGAGAAATGCTTGCTCCGCTCCTTGAGCCAGATCCTGAGTGCCTCGCGCACTTCCGTATTCAGGGGCACTTCGCGGTAGGTATCGCCCTTGCCTGAACGGATGATGACGACTCCTTTGCGAGCGGAAACGCGCACATCGTCCAGATTGAGCGCCGCACATTCTCCCAGACGGATAGCCGTGTAGAAGAGCAGTTGGGCAATCGTGCGATCTCGCACCGTAGGTGTGCGCTCAATCGCACGCAACAAGGCTTTTTGTTCTTCTGGTTTGAGCGCGCGAGGAGCCTGCGCTGGCAAGCTTTCGCGTTGGACCTGTGGCCGATCATTCCCTATGAACTGGTGGAAATGGTCGATAGCTGCCAGAGCGAGGTTGACGGAGGTCGGTTTGGCTTGGCGTTCGGTCTTTAAATAGGTTTTGTAGTCTCGAACAGCATAGTCGCGAGCGAAAGGAGTACGCAACGGATCAGCAGCTATTGAGGGACGCTGTGCAAGATAGGCTCCATATTGATGCACCTGGAGCCGATACGCAATGCGCGTTTTTGTCGCCAGCGGCTGCCGGTCCAGCCAGGCATTGTAGGCTGCCAGCGTCTGCTCCAAGGTTTCTGTCATGATCGTTCCCTGTTAGTGGAAGTACCTTTGCTACTTTATCAGTCTGCAAATTTCGCATTAGTAGAAGTATAGCATGGATTGACTTCCAATAATAGGTATTAGTCGAAGCACTTTTGCTTTGCGTGCTAAGTCAATCTTCCTATGCTTTGGCTGCCTGCTTGCCCACTCACTGCTCCTGCCGGTAAGATGCGAGCCGAGACCCATTGCTTTGCTCACACCCGGAGGAAAGCCAATTCTATGGGTCAGAAAGTGGTGAGGTATGACCGCGCTTGAGCGAACGATTTACCCCCGTTTTACGCGTACTCCCTCGGCCAAGGAAGTACGCACGCTCTACACCCCCGTCCCTGCTGATCGAGCCTTCGTTGAAAAGCATGCTCGTGGTCCAGCTCAAAAGTTTTCTCTCATGATTATGCTGAAGGTCTATCAGCGTTTGCATTATTTTCCCGACCTTCAGACGATCCCCGGACCAGTGATCGGCCACATCCGCTCGGAAATGAACTATCCCGATGATCTGGTGCCAGATATTGCTTCTGCTACCTTGTGGCGCTACTATCTGGTGATTCGGGAACAGGTGGCGCTCCGAGGCCAAAGCAAAGAGACGCGACATACGGCTGCGGCTGCCATGCAAAAGGCAGCCCAGGTGATGGAAAGTCCAGCGGATCTGATCAATGCTGCCATTGAAACCCTCCTCCAGGAACAGTATGAGCTTCCCGCTTTCAGTACTCTGGACCGCATGGCAAGCCGCATTCGCCATCTGGTGAACGGTGGTATCTACCAGAGCGTGTTTGCCAAACTGATCGCAGACCAGCAGCAGACGCTTTCATCTCTTCTCCGACTGGATGGGCCGTCTCCGTCAACTGCTTTTGATCGTCTCAAGGAACCGCCGAAAAGTGCCACACTGACACACCTGGATGAATGGCTCAGCCGTCTCATTTGGCTCCAATCCTTGGGAAATATGGAGCCTCTGTTCAAAGATCTCCGTCCTGCAAAAATCATCCATTTCGCGGAAATCGCACGAAGTTTGTATCCTTCTGATTTACTGGACTTTGCGCCTCCTAAGCAATTCACGCTGCTGTCGTGCCTCATCTTTCAGACGGTTGTTTCTACACGCGACGAGATTATCCAGATGTTTCTCAAGCGGATGAGTACGCTAACAAACAAGGCGCAACAGGAACTTGAACGACTACGCAAAGCAGAACGAGCCATCACGGAGCACCTGGTCGAGGTGTTGGCCGAGGTGGTACGCGCCAGTGCCGACGCGAAAAGTCCGGCAGATGGTGGTGCAGAGGTCAGCAGAGATTCTCAACCGAGAAGGGGGAACAGAGCAGCTCCTGGAGCAATGCGACCAGGTGAGTGCTCACCACGGGGATCGCTACCAGCCCCTGGTGAAGAAATTTTATGGCAGTCACCGCAAAGCCCTCTTCACCGTCATTAAAACGCTCGATTTGCGCTCAACCACGGCTGATCAAGCGCTGATCGACGCGATGCAGTTTATCATCGCCAATGAGCACAGTCCGAAGCAATACCTGGAAGCCACGTTTGATCTCCCCTTTGCCAGTAAGAAGTGGCAACGGACCGTCCTGGTGAAACGCAAAGGTAAAATGTGGTTTGCACGTCATCATTTGGAAACCTGTGTTTTTTCGTCTCTGGCCGATGAACTGAAATCAGGAGATATCTGTGTCCAGGGTTCTCAGCAGTTTGCCGATTATCGCGACCAACTCCTGAGTTGGGAAGAGTGTGAACCGCGAGTTGCCGCCTACTGTCAGCAGCTCGGTCTCCCGGCAACGGCGGAGGGTTTTGTTGAGCATCTGCGTGCCTGGCTCACCGAAGTGGCCGCCGAAGTGGATCGAACCAGGCCAACGAATCAGAGTTTGATGATCAACGAGAAAGGCGAACCTTCCCTCAAGAAGCTCAGAGCCAAGCCACAACCGGCTGGGCTGGCTCAATTGGAGGAAGCGCTGCACGACAAGATCCCAGAAAGGCATCTGCTTGATATTGTGGTCCGTATCGAGCGCTTGACGGGCTTTGGCCGCCATCTGGGGCCTCTTTCGGGCAATGAGCCCAAACGGGATGATGCCTGGGAACGGCAATTACTCGCGATTTTTGCCTATGGGACCAATCTGGGACCCCACCAGATGGCCAGGCATCTGCGAGGCACACTCGACGCGGATCAAATTGCCCATATCAACCGCCGTCATATCACGGTTGAGAAGCTTGAGGCCGCTTTGCGTGATGTCATTAACTGCTTTAATCGATACACGTTGCCTCATTATTGGGGTGAGGAGAAACGGGCTGCGGCTGATGGTACCCAATACGAGTTGGCTGATGAAAACCTTTTGGCAGAGAAACATATACGATATGGAGGTTTTGGCGCAATTGCCTATCATCATGTAAGCGACATGTTTATTTTGCTTTTCACGCAATTCATCAGTGGTGGGGTATGGGAATCCGTACATATTCTGGATGTGCTCATGCGTAATCGTTCGGATATAAAACCCACCGCCATTCACGCGGATACCCAAGGGCAGAATCTCCCAGCTTTTGGGCTATCGTTCATGTTAGGTATCCAGCTTTTGCCACGGATTCGCAACTGGAAAGATCTCAAGTTCTATCGCCCCTCGAAAGAAGTCGTCTACCAACATATCGATTCCCTCTTCCACGACAACGTGATCGATTGGAATCTGCTCCAAACCCATTGGCAGGACCTTTTTCAGGTGGCGCTTTCCATCCAGGACGGAAAAGTGTTGCCATCAATGCTGTTGCGCAAACTAACTACCCACAGTCACAAAAACCGCCTCTATCAGGCATTTTACACGCTTGGATGCGTGAACCGTACCGTCTTTTTGCTCACGGTTCTTTCTGATATCAAGCTGCGTGAAGTGATTCACCGCGCGACAAATAAAGTAGAGCAATATAATGCGTTAGAGGATTGGGTACGGTTTGCTGGTGGAGGTACAATGCATGCGCATGCATTTGAGCAACAGGAGAAGTTGGTGAAATATACCGGACTTTTGACAAACTGCATCATACTCGATAACACGCTCGAAATCAGTGCAGCGTTGAATGCATTAGCGGCTGAGGGCTACCACCCTTCCCTCGACCAGGTGGCAGCACTTTCACCATACCAAACACGACATATCAAACGCTTTGGGAACTACGAGATCGATTTTTCCGCCGTTCCTGCACTTATCGCTGATGATCTGACCTTTACTCTGGAGCCACCTCCAGAACCTATCGCCGTTGAGGCTACTCCAGAGGAGTAATCTGCACTGAAAGCCGCGTCTCAAAAGCAGGGATCCCTCCCAGAAGCTCTCTTGTGGGGGATCTCTGTCTTTCCAAAATATAACAGATTGCTTTGTGATAGGATTTTACAGGCATCCTAGCCCTACCTCAACAAGGCGTGCCTGTGACCTGGCCTGTCTCTGCCGTCTACTTTCCTGAACGAGGACAGTTTCTGATTACCACATCGATTAGTTTTCCCCAAAAAGTGTGGAATATCCGCAGAAATCCAAAAGTGTCTCTTCTTTTCTCTGATCCAACCGGAAGTGGACAGACGAATCCTCCCATCGTTTTGGTGCAAGGAAGCGCGATGGTTTCTGATGAGATTGTAGTGTTCAATGAAGATATGAAAAGGTTCTGGAGGGAGCTCTATCAACGCCAGCCCTCCAGCCGAAGCTATAGCAGCAACGCGTTGTCTCGTAAGCTCATGAACTGGTACTTTATTCGTTGGTGTATCTCTATCACTCCGCATTCTATCCACTGGTATCAGGAAGGGAATATGCAGCAAGCAGGCCAAACGATTGAGGTGAAGCATGGAAAATACTAAGCTCGAGGGGTATCTGCGTTCTTTTCGTGATGCCGTTCTCACAGGCATCGATGCTCAGGGGTATCCAGTGAGTGTCCGTTGTCACCCAGAGGTTGATGAGACTGAACAGGTTTTACGGGTACATCTGCCTGCGGATATCCAGATCGTGCCAGGGCCTGCCGGACTCCTCTGCCATTCTCATGACGAAAAACTTTGGCATCTCAAAGGTTTTGCGCTTCAAGGCACGTTAGAGCATCAGGAAGCTCTTTCTCTTTTTCATGTTCAACGATTTTTGCCAGGCATGAATATGGCAGGAGCTCCAGGGCCACTTACCACACTCATGCATGCCAGGCGTACGATGAAACAGATCTTGCGGAAGCGAGGTCTCCCACAGCCTTCTATTCCCTGGGACCAGATGAAACAATTGGCCGATCCGGCAAAGCGTCTATAAGACCTATCAGTGCCTTCGAGTGCGGTATAAGGAATCAACCGGAAAGAGAAAAGCGGAATCGAGCGGTAGTGATCTTTATCGCCATTGTACCTATGCTGTGTCTCTCGGGCGTCGCCAGTGCCGGGACGTCCAACGCGATTTCGTGTGTGAATGGGCAGACGCTGGTAGTGTACCAGACCACCTACCTGCATGCTCTCACCGTCGCGTAGGGGTGCACTATCACAGCTCCTAGCGGGTATAGTTTGACGATGACGGTCAACCGGACTGAGACAGGACAGGCACTGACGACAACAGGAGGGGCCGATACAGAAATCATCCCCGGCACGTAGCGGGGCGACATCGTTCTTACCGTGACTGAAGCCAACCTGGTGCCGTGGCAAACTCTCACCTTCCCTCTGCGCCAGGGTCTCTATGTCGATAGCACAAGCGTGGTGAGCGCGAAGTCCGTCCTGGCAAGCGTGGTCGGCGGTCAGGTGACTGATACCTACGCGAAGAACATCCAGATCGCCTCAACCGGCGAGACATTCAATGGTGCCTATGTGGCAGGCGGCAACTATACCCTGGAAAATCCCCAGATTGCCTTCACGGGCAACGGTCGCTCCGACTTCGTCGGCTACGGCGCAGCCATCGTGGGCACAGGCACAAACACCAGACTGGTCATAAATCACGCCACTATCTCCAATGAAGGCGCAGTCCGCACTGGTGTGGTCGCCGACAACGGTGCCAATGTGATCGTCAAGAATTCCAGTATCCAGACCAGGGACGGGGTGCTACCTGCTGACTATCAACCTACCGTCGACCTGACCTACATGGAGTCGGCCCCCTGGATGCTGAGCATTGCAGGGAATGTCCGTGCCACCAACTTGCTGGGCGTCGATACCAAAGCCTCTTACATGGAGACCATTCAAAAACGGGTGCTCTAAATACATCTTGCACCCGAAAATGAATGGTATCCCCGTATTCGGAAAGATTGAGCTTTGAGAAATAGCAAAACTTTCCCTCCTTTTACCTAGAAAAGAGTCCTATTTCCTGCTAACCTGGACACGGTACTGATTGACGTTTCTCAGTATTCTTTTCACCATTCTCAGAAAACATTTCGCTGTATCTTAGCCGTTTAGATGTAGAAGCAGCAAAGTTTCTCGCATTTCTTTTTCCAGGTTGTCATTTACATCATTTTTGATGTGCTGAGCCTATACAAACATCGTTTTTTGCACCAGAGCGAAAAGTTACGGCTCATGCCCACTTTTGGTGCTGGATGAGCTTATCAAGGGCAAAGCCTTTTTCTCAATCCGCTTGGAGAGGCGTCGCAATTTTTGCCTCTCTTATTATTGAAGAGCTTACCACCAAGAGTGGGCATGAGCCAAGTTACTTGAGAAAAATGACGCCGCCACTCAGGCCACTTCAGCCAACTATGCGAAAAGTTACTTGAGAAAAACCAGTGTGTTTAACTTTTTGCTCAACGGCGATGAAGCCGCGAAAAGGCTTCAATACACTTAGGAAAAGTTTTGTGAGAAACATGCTCGTCTGATGTATAGGCTGAGCGAGCCTCACAAGGCGTTATCCAGTAATATAAGGAACCGTTTTGTGAGAAAAAAGCGAATTTTATTGTGAGAATCCACACTGATCAAGGTAAAGGAGTTGCCACCATGACTGGTTTTGAAAGCACCCCCACCCCCGAATATTTGCATGATAATCAGCCTGCTAAGGGTGATGCTTCTAGTTCTTGGAACCTATTGAAGGATATGCGGAGCGGTACAAGTAAAGCGTGGGATAAAGTAAGGTCAACAAAAGATGAAAAACAGGAGCAAACTCAAAGGAAAGCTGCCTTAAATATAACCGATGGAGAGTATCTCAATAGACTAAAGGCAATTGAAGATAAACATCAAATGCTTAGGGAAAATGTAGGGCCACTTTCTCCTGAACTTCAGAACAAGATGACCATATTAGAGTTAGGACAGAAAAATGAGGCTCATAAACTATATGTGTCTCAAAAAGAGGACCTCAAGGCTGTGGGCTGTGCACGCAGAAAGGAAGTAGATGATATCAATAACGTAGATAAAAATAGAAAATTCTTAAAAAGTGCATTAGTTACTTTTAGAGGCGAGATACATAAGGAATACAGCGAAGCAGCTCGAATTGCGAGCGGGAAACGCGAGGTTATGATTGAAAAATACGAGAAGCGATGGGATAAACTGGCTGAAGAACAGGATAAGGAGCTTACTGAGTTCAGAAACTCTCTAAGTGGAGAAGCAGCGAGAAATCTGGAAGAGCCAGTTAAGTCAGAAAACCCGTTCGATGATTCTCATGCAATGCATGAATCTTGAGACCGGGTTTTGTTAATCGCAGAGATGACCTCGCATGATAGACTGTAGGAATGAGTCCAAGCTATCCCAGTAATCTTTCAGAAGGAGACCATTCATTTTTGGGTGCTGACATATGTTGAAATACAATTATATATGAGAGGATAAAGCGGTATAAGCAGCACCCAAAAATGAATGGTCTCCATGTAAGTGTGACCTTCTATGGCATCGGCTATCCCAACGCACATTCGTGGGGAATCGGAAACACCTCTGACAACACCATTGTTCTGGTCGCTAACCCTTGCATTGGCTGGCCCCGCTACATGTCGGTGGAACCCCCCGTCTAGTCACTGGGGGCTAGCAACTGACACTCGGGACTTTGGATCTGCCGTCGTCCTTGAAGGAATCTATGGGTCATCCCCAATTTTTCTGGAACCGTTCAAGATGGCTGATGAAAGAGCCAATGGAGCTGGGATCATCCGAAGAGGGGATGAAACAAGTCAGTCGAGGACGGCAATCGTCCCAGAGGCGACTGAGAGCCCAACAAAGCCGATAAGCGGTGCTGGGATATCCTGGCATCGCTTTCCCGTTCTCTGACATTTGAAATGCAAGAGTGCTTGAATGAGTTCCTGATAGAGCGGATCGAGCAAAGAGAGCAAAAAGGCATACACAAGCAGAACCATGCCGAGCAGTTTGAGGCGGGCCTCCAACGACCACAAACGCGGACATTCCAGGAGACCATTCAAATTCGGGTATAAACTGTATTTAGAGCACCCGAAAATGAATGGTCTCGCACCGATGCGTTAGCCACCTTCTCGAATACCACCCTGAAGGGTAACTTCTACAACGGCATCAGAGGCGGAGCCGCTGCAACGGGTGGTCTCTCGGGGGAGAACATGGTTCTGACCTTCAACAACTCCCGCATTGCCGGTGTGATCTCCGCCTCGCAGACCCGTTATGCTTTCCGCAGAAAGCGAGAGTTATGCACAGGTTATCCACCGCTGCATCCACAATGTCAGCGCAATCTGGTGGATAACCTGGTTGTCAGGGCCATTCCTCGTCAGGTATACTTGTTCGTAACGACGCTCTTCCATCACACCTCAACGGCGTGTATTTCTTTGCTATTGTTCTCATGTATCCTAGAGGAGGGTCTTGTTATGTCATCTCTCGCCACGCCGATCACGCCGAAGAGTGTCCTGCGCTATCGTCCCATCTCAACCAACACCGCGACCGACGAGCCGCCGTGTTTTGTGCGCGCATCCCGTCCGTCGCCATCCCTGCCAACAAAGAGGGTCGCGTCTATCCACCAACGCAGCAGATCACAACTCCTGGTGCTCATTGTCACCGGGATGCTCGTCACTCTGACGACGATTAGTCTGGCGCAGTTGGGAGCAGGATGGATGCAGACGAAGCTCAACGACCTGCGGTATGGCTACCCGCGCACGTTCCAGATCGATGCCTATGTAGGTGGAGAACCGCTGGGACAGCCCAGCCATTTCGAGGCGATCAACATGCGTGGGCGTCTCGAAGTCATCGAACTGCCGGGAGGAGATCCAACCCATGCACGCATCTTCCAGGGACCCCAATTGTATGGTCCAAATGCCGCTCTGGTTCCCGTGACGATCCGCTTCGTGCCGGATGGACATCCGCGTACACCAGATATGGTCATCCAGTGTCAGGGCACGCAAATCGTGTTTCACAACGTCCACGGAACCTTCCAAACGACCCCAGACGTTTGAAGGTCGGGACCCCATAGGGGTCTCATTTGAATAAAAAAGGTGAAAGAACAGTTCCTTTCTGTTCTTTCACCCATTACCGGATCACCAAAAGCGTGCCAGACCTGCTTAACTACAGTTTCTGTTTTATTGCTACTCGACCCCGGTAATGCTATCATGAACATAAACCTTTCCATTCACATTGTGAACAAGAAAATAGAGGGAGAAGTTGTTATCGTTATGAGTACCCGAGCAAAAAAAATCTCACATGGATCTCCCTCGGTTCACCTGCGGAAACGCTCGATCTCAATCGCCGTTATTGTGCTGCTCGTGCTGGTGCTGCTTGGATTGGGCATTCTCCTTGGAGCCAGTTTTTACTTCTCAAACATAATTCTCCAGGTGCCTGATTTTACGACTCCTATCTATGACACGCCTGTATTGGCGGTAAGCGAGACTACCGTGACACTGAAGCGCATGGGAGATGACATGCATCCTGGCGAGTTCGAAATCGAATGGCCGACCGGGCAAGCTCTAGTTGGCCCTGTCATCTCTTTCGATCACAATGCGGTTACCCGCCAACTGCTCCAGAAGACGGGTTCATTTTCTACGGGTACAGCAGTCTTCTGGACGCGCTATGTGTACACAGGCCAGATCAAAAAATACCTGGGGTTGGCTATTACCGATGTGCAGATACCAGCTTCGTTGGGAGCAATGCCGGCCTGGTATGTGCCTGGTCGGCTCAGCACATGGGTTATTGCAGTGCATGGTCGCGGAGCCTCACGCGACGAAGCTCTGCGTGTCTTTGCACCTTTGGCTCAGCTTGGCTTGCCATTGCTCTCTATCTCCTATCGCAATGATCCTGGTGCCCCGCACAGTTCCGATAGCGCGAATCATCTGGGCGATAGCGAGTGGCAGGATCTAGAAGCCGCCGTCAAGTACGCGCTCTCTCAGGGCGCGCAGCACCTGGTGCTCTATGGTTGGTCACAGGGTGGTGCTGTAGTCGAGGTCTTTATGCATCATTCAAGCCTGGCCCATGTGGTGCAGGCTCTGGTGCTTGATTCTCCCATTCTCGACTGGTCCGCCACCCTGGCCTACCAGGCGCAGAGGATGTCAGTCCCAGGCTTCCTGGTCAACACCAGCGAGTTTGTGACGAGCATCCGTAGTGGCATCAACTTCGCTGATCTGAATCAGATGAACCAGCCGCTGCCCAATGTTCCCATTCTGCTCTTTCAAGGCACCGGTGACACGACCACGCCGGTCTCAATCAGCGATACCTTCGCTAGAGCCCACCCTGACCTCGTTACCTATGTACGCGTAGCCAATGTAGAGCACACCGAAGCCTGGAACGCCAATCCGCAGATGTATAATAACGAGCTAACGACATTTCTGAAACAGAAATTATCATTACAGACTTAACTGAAAAACGTGTAACTACTTTAGCCCAGTATTTGCGTTCGATGATTGAGCCCAATTACCAGGATGTTGACTGGAGCATCAGCCAGACAAATTGATCGTTCTCCTTCACTCACTCAATGCGTCAGACATCATGAACGGTTAGCTGCCCTTTGGATGAGTTGATTGGGCAGCGGCGGAAGCAATGAAGGCATTGAAGGCCAGGCCGTCACGGCCTTGCCAACTCCATCTTCCTCTCGGATGTGTTTACCCAGAGCGGCAGCGTTCGTGCGCAGGTGTTCATCTGTCACGGCCTGAGTAATCGCCGCACTCAGACGCTCGGCGGTCAGACGCTCGTTCCGAATGGGCCGAGGACCGGCTCCCAACGCGTAGACGCGTTCCCCCCAGAAGCCCTGATCTCCCAGGAACGGGATCACGACCGTCGGTTTGCCGGCCCGCAGGCTAGCTCCAACCGTGCCAGCTCCACCATGAATCACGGTCGCCGCCACACGGGGAAAGAGCCAGGCATGGGGGAGAGCATCGATCTCATACACCGTCTCTGGCCAGGTCGTATGGCGTAAGGCTCCCCAACCAGTGGCGACGACGGCCCGCTGGCGCGTGATCTCCAGTCCGTGTATGACCTCGCGCGTCAACGTCTCTGTGTGCTTGCTGACCATGCTCCCGAAGCCAATGTAGACGGGAGGAGGGCCAGCCTCAAGGAAATGCACCAGATCGTCGGGTGGCTGGAACGTTACCTCTTCCTCCAGAAACCAGTAGCCGGTGACCTGGCTTTGGGCAGGCCAGTCTGAGGGTTTCGGCAACACAGCAGGACTGTAGCCATAGATAATGAGGATCTCTTGCTCACGCGCGACTTGCGCAGGATTTTGTACTGCTTTGGGAGGAACACCCAGCAAGGCGTGGACCTCGCTTTGAAGCGACTTCTTGTTCCGGTGTCGGCGATGATGAACGTGATGATGTTTCCCTGTCTGCACAGGGAAACGTGCACATTGCCGCCGTCGGGGGTGAATTTGATGCTGTTGTGGAGCAGGTTGAGCCACACCTGACTCAAGAGGTCTTCGTCAGCGGTAATGGCGGTCTCTTCGAGGGATACATCTATGTCAAGCGCTTTGCCCGTCCATTGCGGCTCGCAGAGTAGGATCAGGTGCCGGATCTGTTTGTTCGAGCCGGTAGGATCGCGGCTGGAACGGCACCCGTTCCGCTTCCAACGACGCCAGTTTGAGCAGATTGTTGGCCAACTGAGAGAGCCGCGTGCTCTCTGCTGCGATGATGTTGAGGTAGTGGTCGCGGGAGGAGTGCGGTCAGGAAAAAGGCGACGACGATCATGCCTGAGAGGAGGAGGAGGCAGAACACTCTTATTATGACGAGCCAGAGCTTTTGCTTTGTGGTCATGACCGCGCCTCCTGCTGGTAGCCTAACCCCCGAATGGTTCTGATCCTGATGGCTTCGACGATGGCAAATCCTTCCCGTTGCAAAAAAACGCGTACGAACTCGCGCACGTGCGAATCATCGTCCACAACCAGGATCGTGTTCATCAGTGGTGTCAAACCTCTTTCACAGATTTCAGGACAAGGATACCACGAGGAGGTAAACTGAATGTAAACAGAGGAAAATTTGCTCTACAGTGGGAGGTAGTGAGCGGAACTGTCCTCTGGACGGGCCTTCGCATATTCATTGGTGACGGCGATATTACTGTGTCCCAGGGTATCTCGTACCACAGTGAGTGGTGCCTTGCGATCAATCGCGTGCGAACCATGGCAGTGCCTGAGCCAATGGGGCGAGACCTCATGCCAATTGGGGATGCCTGCCTGCTTTGCCGCAGCGCGCACGATCAGAAAGATCGTCGTCGTATCCAGGCGGGTTCCTTTATAATACCCCTGACGCGAGACTTCCTGGCGCGATTGAAAAACAAACTCGTCATCTGCCGCCCCCTCGCGGATCGCTGAGAGAACCTGCCTGGAGCTTTCCGAGAGCAGCACGTGCCGCTGCTTATCGCCTTTGCCGATGATATCAAGCTGTACGCCTTCCGCTCGCCAAATAACATTGCGCCAACGCAGGTTGCAGAGCTCCGTGACACGGAGTCCTGCTGCGTAGAGCACGTGCAAAATAGCGTGATTACGGGGATTTTGCTCCAGGAATATCATTTTAAGCACATTCGCTTCGGACAGGATACGCTGCGAGATAGCACTTTTAGCCGAGGGTGGTTTGATAGCAGCCATCACATTGGCCGGAAAGACCCCTGATGTGTAAGCAAAACTATAGAACGACTTGATGGCATTGAGGATACGCCGCTTGCTGTTATCCTCTAACTGTTTGGTCTTGCCACGCTTGCTGATGATTTCAATCTCATCAAGGTTATCACAAAAATCCAGTGCATCTTCCAGCGTGACCTGATTCAGTGGTTTCTCGACAAAGGCACGAAAGATCTCAATATCGCGACGATAAGCCTTCTGTGTGTGTTCGCTCTTTTTCAGGCGTATCCACAGCTCGATCAATTTGTCCTCGGTCGTACCCTCTGGGATAATCATTAAATCGCGTCTGGCACTCATTCATTTGCTCCTTCTGAAAAGGGAATATTCGTCGAGGTATTGCTACCATGATAATGGAGTTCTGCGTATTGTAAGAGCAGACGTATCCGCCTTTTGCTTTTTTATTCAACGCAAAATTGTCCAATGATTTCATTTGACCGCATTTCTTACACACTTTCCCCGCCACATTCACCAGACATTTTCCTCCTTTAAAAACTATATGACGACATCGATAGAAGTGCAGTTATCTTGAAGATCCTCTCTGCGCGCATTGTAACACAGCAGGGCTCGCTTTGGCAAGATTTTCTTTGACAGCACTGAAAGTCAGTGACCTCATATGGAAGTATTGACTTTCAGTGCTGTCAAAAGTATACTTACCGCAGACGTCTGCAGTGGCAGCCCGCCCGTATGTGCGTAAAAATAGCAATCATTGGTAGGAGTTATTCGATGACAGAAAATTCTTCAGTTCGGGATGATCGACAAAAAGAACCTGAAAACAAATCGCGCATTCAGTACGTTCAAGAACTGGCTAACGCCGATGACGTATGGATTACTGTCCCCCACGCTGCCAGGATCACCGGAGCCAGCGAATCTATGGCCAATCGCTGGGTCAGCAGCGGTCGACTTCCCATTCGCGGCAACCCTGAGACACGGCAGGAGGAACTGCTCGGTATCCCTCCACGCACACGCAGCTGTCGTCTCAGTGATGTCAGAGCCATTCGCCCGATCCTCTACCCTGATCTGGTCACCGGTTCGGCAATTCGGACGCTGGACCTGCCGAGTATCCCTCAGGCGGTCGCCCGTATTACCGCAGCCCAGGAACAGATCAACCAGGATCACCAACAACTCAAGGAGCAGCAAACGACGCTGCAGGATGCTGTTGACAACAATATGGCCCAACTACGTCAGGAGACGCAACAACAGCAGGAAGAGCTTCGTCGTCAGCTTCGCGAGGTCTGTGAGCTATTGGCCACTCAATTGCAGGAAACTGTAGCATGGCTCAAGGGAGTACTGCCGACCATAAGCGCTCAGTTCACTGCGCAGCAAGAGGAACTCCAAACGTTGCATGACAAGCTTCAGCAGGCTGATATCAGCCACAAAGCCACGCTCAACGATCTGCGTAACGTGGTGAACCAGCAATATACAGATCTGCGCGTTGAGCTTATCACGGCTGGAGAGACAACAAGACGTGAACAACAAGCAACAACAAACCACATCCAGACATTGCTGGAGAAGCTAGAGCTGGCACAGACCCAGCAGCAGGCTCAGTTCACTCAAGCTCTCCATCTCCACCAGCAGCAAGTAGCTGAGCAGCTCCGCCAGATTGCCGACAAAAATGCGCAGAGACAGAGAGACCTGGAACAACGCATTACCAAAGAGGCAACACAATACAACGAGCAGTTCGTGAAACTATCGACACAAGCACAAGAGTTCGCCAGACAGTGTGACGGGTCTTTCCAGGAGATACACCAGCAACAAGAGGAGCTAGCAGGACAGGTGAATACGGTCAGCCACCGTACTGATACGCTGGCCCAGAGCATACCCCAGCAGCAGGATGCCCATCGGTCTCGCCTGGACGTTTTAGAGCAAATTGTGGCGGAACAAGGCAAGCAACTGATGCATTACGAGCATCTGTTATCGCTTCCCAGCCAGCTTGACTCTCTTTATCATGAGTTGACGGCTCGTGGCCTGATTACAAATTGAGCAGACCTGGCCTCTCTTTAGCTTGCTATCCCACAATGACTCCTCACGCAGGGATTCCACTGAGAATAAGTACGAGCGGAGCGCTTGCTGTTTGCACCAGGATGAGATTGCAATCTATTCCTGACGATGTATAGTATAGACTTGTCCAATGGTGGTTTCTTATCGCTTGGAGAACGGTTGAACGTCCCTGAATGAGTAACGAGAAGAACACCATGCATAAAAGAACCAGCACTATAGCATACAGCAGAAGTGGAGGTCAGAGATGAGGTTCATCAGAAAGCGTGTTCCTGGAATTCCTTCGTTGAAAGGGGAAACCCATCGAAAGGGAGTCGCCCTATTAGCATTTGATAGAGTATTACTCCGAGAGAAAAGAGATCACTGCGTCTCTCAGGAAGACCTTTGATGTGCTCTGGTGCCATATAGTGAGGAGTGCCTACTCTCAAGCTAGACCCTCCTGCTACAGCTCCATTCTTCATCAAATGTGCTAAGCCAAAGTCAGAGTCGAACTTTTCGTATCTTTGTCTTTTTACCCTTTTATCTGCTTGAGCTTCTCTTTCACCTGTTCGCGACTCACCTGTGTATATCTTGCCGTCGTCTGAATGGCTGGTGTTCCCTTCTTCGTGACATGACCCAGATAATAGGCTTATTTCTTCCAACGTCCATCCAGCTTCGCGTGCTCGATGCGCAAAATCATGACGCAGATCATGAAAGGAAAGGAAAGGCCAGCAATCTTCTCACACTGCTCTGATGTAGCACGCTGTTTGAGCGAGCGAAACCAATGATGAATGCCTGCTTCCGTCAATTGCTGGTTTCGCTGGGAGGTAAACAGGGACTCACGATATTTGGACCACCTTCTGCGCAACAAGAGTGCAACACGAGGAACGGATGGTGAAGGAGAGCCGATGCCCGAAAGGCGAGACGAGGTGATGCCTGAGCCTGGGGGATCATTTGAACTTGGTGGGTGTCTCACCTCATGTGTTTACGATCATGACACATCCTGGCGCTAAGGATGACCGAGAGCCTCAAATAAGCCTTACGTTTTTATCCCGCTCATTCATTTCACCTGAAAGGTCATAAGTCAACTGAGCAAAAACTCTGCTCTTTTGCTCTCATCACTGTGATAGCCATCATACTTGACTCGCCTTGTTTCCTCGTTTCTCCCGCTATTTCTAGGCTTTTTCAACAGGCTGGACCGATTTTGCAAGGCATCAATCAGGCTTCTTTTGCTTCAATCTTTCCTTTCCTCTTGACAAACTGGCCGATCATGATCTACACTCGTCGATAGGCGATGGAAAATTACTCATTAGCCTAATTCTGTTCATCGAACGGATCATGAGAACGATGGGAATTAAACAACGCCGGGAGCGGGAAAAGCAGGAGATCCGGCTGCGCATTCTCTCCGCTGCGCACGAGATTGCCGCCGAAGAAGGCTGGCAGGCGGTCAGCACCCGCAAAGTGGCTGAACGCATTGAGTATAGCCAGTCCACCATCTACGAATATTTCGAGAATAAGGAGGCAATTCTGCTCGCTCTCCTGCGCTCTGGCTACGAGCAACTGGTGATGGTGGTGCAGGCAGCTTTCGCCTCCACGGCTGATCCTGAAGCACGCTTGCTTGCCATGACCGAAGCCTACTGGGACTTTGCCTTTCGCTCACCTGAGTTGTACCAGGTGATGCATGGCTTAGGAGGAGGAACCTATGCAGATTTCCAAAGAGAGCCATCTGGTCACCTTGATCAACGTCTTTGAGACCACCCCTGAGCAGCAGCAGGCACTCATCGATCAGTGGATTCGCTTCACCGAACTGGTGAGGAATGAGCCTGGCTACGTCGGGACAGCCTTGCACAAAAGCACCGACGGCACCCGCATGATCAACTATGCTCACTGGCGCTCCCAGACAGACTTTGATGCTTTCGTCAAGAGGCATGGAGCAGACTTCGCGCAGTTCATCGAGAACGCCTCGCGCATGGATCCCCATACCTACGAGGTCGTCTGGCTCGATGAGCCGACAAGGAGTTAGAGCGAAGGATCGCAACGCGCAAGACTGATCAGAAAAACGCACATCTTGAGGGAACAGCAGAAACGTCCAACCCGCTTGCCTGTGGCTCTGCATGGCGCGGGGGAAAGGGGAATGATCATGCCAATCGTGGCGACAGCCTACCAGCGTCAGATACCCCACGCTCGGCGGGCGGCTAGGCAAGAGCTTGTCCGATCTGTGCAAGAGGGGATGACCGCACGAGAAGCGCGCAGATGCTCACCTTTCTGCTGGACTACTGCCAGAGTCATCCTGCTATTTCCAGCGCAGAAGTCCAACACCTGCTAGCCGAACGATTTGCGCTCTCGGTCAGCGTGAGTCAGCTCAATCGAGTACGGGCTGCACACGGTCTGAGTCGCCAGCCAGTGCCATCGATCCCGCGAGAAAAAAAAGCCGCAAACTGGCGTCACTATTGCCCCAGGATATCATGAGCAAGCGAGTGGATTGCTGTTGCTGGCAGCAGCCACTGAAACCGACTTGCTCACTCACTCACTCACTCACTCACTCACTCACTCACTTAGAACAGGCACTACCTTCCCCGGACCCAGCGCGCCATCCCCAGGCAGGTAGTGCAGCAGTCCGCCGACGCTTGTTGCTCACGCTCCTGTTCCTGGGAGCGGTTGGGTTACAGCGCACGTAGGATCTGCGCGGCTATACCGCCGATGGCCTGGCGCTGCTTACCGGACGGATGCGTGCCTATGGCTACCGCTACACCGAAGTCTTTTTGTCGCAGGTAGCTTCCGCCGATGGGGCCGACAACTTCACCTCTGCCTTCGCGTGCTGGGCTACCCAGTTCTGGCATCCCCCGCATATTCCAGCAGAAGAAGCAGCACAGCCACATGCGCTGACTTGCTATCTCGATGGACATCGCAAGCCCGTCTACAGCGACGCGCTCCTCTCCGGCTAAAGAGACGACACCGAAACTCATCCCCATTGTGACCACCGAAGTGTCTCCCACCATCGATGCAGTCGAGCTTGCACAGATCTACATTCACCGCTAGCCTGCGCAGGAAAATATCATCAAAGATTACCTTCTGCCCTTGGGGCTGGACACGAATCACGGATTTGCCAAGGTCGTGGTAGAGAACTCGGAGGTCGCCAAACGGCGAACGCACCTGGAGCAGCGGCTCGCCAGGCTCAAGCAATGGGCACAGAGCGCAGGCAAACGCGAGGCCCAGGCCAGCCGACGGCGGGAACGGCTGCGCAAAACCTTCGCGAACCGGAGCAAAGAATTGTACCAGGACCTATGGACCTATCAGCGCATGCTGGAAGAGCAAGAAGTGGCTGATCACGTACTGCGACGGGAAGTCAAGGAACGTAAAGCTGTCGCAGATGCCGAGTTGGAACAACTCTGCGTCAAAGAGTAGCGCGCCTATGAACAGTGTAACGCTGAGTTCCACAAACAGGAACGCTACTGCAAAGAGCAGCGCGAGGTTCTCCGTGCCTTAGAGGAGTTGAAGGAGCGAGAGCGGACGATGTACGAGCTCGATAAGAAGCATTTCCGTTCTTCACAGACTGACATACATCCTGTCAGCTCTCTGTCATAAGGAGATACTTACCGTGTCGCTGAAAATCGGAGGTTCATGACACACGCTTGTTGTATGCCCTCATCGCAAAGATATAGGCAGGCTACCAGCAGAATGCCGACGCACCAGGCCAGCGCCACCCAGATCTCCTGAGAGACGGGCTGTCCAGACAGCAACGCACGGATGGTGTTCACAATCGCCGTCACGGGCTGGTGTTCAGCAAAGACCCGGACCACCAACGGCATCGATGTGGTGGGCACAAACGCCGAGCTGAGAAAGGGCAGGAAGATCAACGGATACGAAAAGGCGCTTGCGCCGTCGGTCGATTTGGCGGTCAGTCCGGGGATCACCGCGACCCAGGTTAACGCCAGCGTAAACAACGCGAGGAATTCATCCAGCTTTGCTTCTCGCTGCTTCTCCTGGCAACCCTGGTTTTTTTGCTGCTAGGCAATGTAGGCTCGAACCTCGATAAGATAGACCCGAATACCCTCATGCATGCGATTGCGCTGTATCATTCATTTAATATGAGTTTCTGCATATATATGGCGGGTGTCTTCTTTTTTGAATTCATACAAAGGATCTCCATCTTCTTAGCCCTTATCTTCCTGTGGGCTCTTCCTCTCATTTCCTGGTTTTGGTACAGAATGCAAAAGGGGCGCAGAAGGTTTCAATGGGCGATTGCAGATCCTGTGTTAGAGAGATATACACCTCTGAGTCCGTTCCATCTCTATAGAGTCATGTGTACTGCTCTGGATGCACTTACGTTTTGCCAGTTTGACACAATCTTTCTGTGGACCCGCATTGGATGCTGTCAGTGTCAAGTTGTAGCTATCGCTGTTGAACAAGGGACGCTATTTCTTCCTGGAGCTGCGTATGGTCGCATTGATCATACGTTGTTCGAGCCTGCGCGACTTCCTGCAAATGCCCATATGCCCAGACCCGTAGCGCATGCATTGGTTCTCTCAGCGTCTGTCCTAATGGCGTGAGAGAATACTCTACAACTGGAGGCACGACAGGATAGACGACGCGCTGGACCAGGCCATTGCGTTCCATCGCCCGCAAGGTCTGCGTCAGCATTTTTTTCGAGATGCCATCGATCCGCTTGAGCAGTTGGCCAAAACGCATCGTGCCTTCTTCCAATGCATAGATGACTAGGGGCGTCCAGTGATCGGCGATTAATCCCAGCACTTGCCGCGACAGGCAGTTCGCCTGGAAAATATCAGGATATGTTTGCTGTGTAGTTTCCATATAGTAAACTCTATCACTTTTTGGTGCCTTCTTACAAGATACGCGTTTTTCGGATATAGTGGCTACGAGTGATATATCCTCACAGAGAGAAAATCTATGTGCAGGATGGTTACAACATGTGACATTTCTATAGGGAGGCAAGCTGCATGAAACAGCCGGCAGGGTAGCCAAAGGCAACACATGTGGTATTGTTTGCCTGTCTTCAAAAAAGAATTTTTGCGCATGTACGAGAGAGTGATAAAAAATCAGCCGAGAGACGAGAAGAAGGAGTGAGAGCATGTCCAAAGCAGTCAGGTTTGATCAGTATGGCGGGATCGATGTATTGCAGGTCGTAGATGTCGAGCGGCCTATAGCGGGTCCGGGGCAAGTCCTTGTCAATGTCAAGGCCGCCAGTATTAATCCAGGTGAGGCATCCATCCGTAAGGGCTTGTTTGCCAATCGGTGGCCAGCCACCTTTCCCTCCGGGCAGGGCAGTGACCTGGCCGGTATCGTTGCCGCTGTCGGTGAGGGAGTGCAGGGGTTTGCCGTGGGCGATGAGGTGATTGGTTTCACGAACACGAGGGCCAGCCAGGCAGAGTTTGTCGTGGTAGAGGCCAGAGACCTGACCCAGCGTCCGCGCAACGTCTCCTGGGAAGTTGCAGGCTCGTTGTTTGTCGCCGGGACAACCGCCTATGCCGCAATTCGCGCTGTCGGGCTGAAACGGGGGGATACCATCGCTGTCTCTGGTGCCGCGGGCGGAGTCGGCTCAATCGTGGTGCAACTGGCAGTAAGAGAGGGGGCAAAGGTGATTGGTCTGGCCAGCCCGGCTCATCATCAGTGGCTCAGCGACCACGGTGTCATCCCGGTCGCCTATGGTGAGGGCGTCGAGGAGCGTGTGCGTGCGGCTACTGACAATCACCTCGATGCATTTATCGATACATTCGGTGCCGGTTATGTCGAACTTGCCCTCAAGCTTGGCGTCCGACCGGAACGTATCGATACGATTATCAACTTTGAGGCGGTGACAACCTATGGCGTCAAGGCCGAGGGCAACGCTCAGGCGGCGAGCGCCGTAGTACTGGCTGATCTCGCTCAGCTTATCGACCAGGGAGAACTGGAAATCCCGATAGCTCGTGTCTATCCCCTCGCTGCTGTTCGAGAGGCGTATCGCGAGTTGGAGCAGCGTCATACCCATGGCAAGATTGTGCTTGTGCCCTGAACTCTAGCCTGGCTTGTTGTTGTAGGACGACACGACAGACCGGACAAAAATGAGAGATCGGATCTATGGGGTATAATTCGATCTCTCATCTCTAAAAGAATTACCGTTCCGCCAGTTTTTCGTGCTCGATGATCTGATTAGCTATCGAGCGTAGATCTGGGCCGACGATATCGGGTCTGGGGACCAGAGGATCGAGGACTGCGCCGGGGCGTGCGACAAAGGCCGCTGCACATCCTGCACGAAGGGCTCCCGCGATGTCCCAGGCGTGGGCTGCGATTAAACGGATATCGTTTATACCTACCCCCAGTTGCTGGGAGACCATCTGATAAGGCTCAGGAGCAGGCTTCAGGCGGCGAACACTATCGGCTGAAAAGATCCGCTCGAAATAGCTGGTAAGACCGGCATGAGCAAGCTGTGCTGCGGCAACCTGAGAGGTCGAGTTCGTCAGCGTTGTCAGGCGGAAACCGGCAGCGCGGAGTTGTTCGAGGCTCGCGATCACGTCTGCATGAGGCGGCAGATGTTGCATGCCGTCACGCAACTCCTGCCGAGCGGCGGCAGTGAGCGTGACCTGTTGTCGCTCGGCTAGCATATCGAGCGCAGCAACTCCGTTTGTTCCAAAGTCCGTATAGACATTCGTGATTGTCGCGACCAACGAAGTCTGGAGCATCTGGGCAAACCACGCCGGGCGTAGTGCGGCGTTCCCAAAGACGCGTGCGAAGTAGGGGTCAAGAGCGCGCAGGTCCAAAAGCGTCTCGTTTACATCAAAGACACAGATCCGTCGCATCGGAATCTCCTTACGTGTTGTGATAATCCGAGTATTCACACCTAGCTTCTGATGCATTGCCACGTTCGCTTCTAATGTCGATAGATCAGAACCTGATGGTATCGGTGCCGACCTGAAAGACCGTGCGGGCCTGGCTCGTTTCCGTTGACCAGGCTGCTGTGACTTCAGACAAGGGAACGGTGGTGGTCGCAATCTCAAAACCTCCTGGAACGCTTGCTTGCAGCACGCTCTCGATAGCTTTGAGCAGACGACTGAATGGCACACTGCCAATGCCGCTCCCCATCAGCTGGATCGCGGAGGAGCGCAGAACCGGGTTGGGCAGTGAAATGCTGTACGCACTGGCCGCCCCAATCTGGATAAAGCGAATCGGCACACCCTCTGCTCCTGCTTTCGTCGCCGCAACCAGTAACCGTTCCATACTTGGCCCCCACAGGTAATCGAGAACGACATCAACCCCCTCGTGAAAAGGCTCCAGAAAAGCTTTTTCCAGCGTCTCCTCATCCTGGGTGAGAGGAATGGTCACATCCGCACCCAGCGCTGCAAGGGACTTCAAGGCTTCGCTGTTACGGCCTGTTGCAATGACTTTTTTGGCTCCAAGATATTTGGCGATCTGAACCGCCAGGCGACCTGATATGCCAGTTGCACCATTGACCAGGACCGTTTCCCCTGCTTGAAACCTGGCGTTTTCCTGTAACGCGGCCCAGGAAGACATGCCAGGAATAGCAATAGCTGCGGCAGTGACATCATCCAGCTTGTCAGGCAAGACGATGCATTGCGCTGCTCTCACTATCGATTGCTCTGCCATGCTTCCAAAAGGTGCTGTCGGCATGACAAAGTAGACACGGCGACCATCAGGAAGCCGCCCAACGCCATCGATGCCAACAACAAAGGGTACACTCCCAGAGGAACTGTAGTGCGTACCTGACGCTCGGCTTCGCGTCACATGGCTGAGCGAGGCAGCGGTCACGGTAATATGGTTTTCTCCCTCGGAGGGAGTTGGTTTGCGAAAGTCACCGTACACGGGTGGTTGACCTGCTTCCAGGATGAGAGCAGCTTTCATGAATATCCTCCTCTGCAATGAAGCAACATTTACGATAGATGCGTGTATTTTACACGCATCTATCGTAGCAGGAAGAGGCTAGACATGTCAAGAAAGTCCGTGTATACTACACCCATATGGACCAGAACATTCGCCAATTCTATGATGCCCTCTTTGACCTCATCGGGCTGATCAATCAGCCACAACGCGATAACACCCTCCTTCGAGAAGCGGGCGTCTCTCTTGATCGTGCGTTGTTTCCTTTGCTCGTGGTGATTGGTCGTCGCAACGTGGTTGGCGTCACGGAGCTGGCGGGACTGATTGGACGCGATCATACCACGGTTAGCCGTCAGGTTGCCACTCTCGACCGTCTGGGGTTAGTAACGCGACGTGCTGGGACGAGCGATGGGCGGGAACGCAAGGTGATGGTCACTCAAGAAGGGCTAGCAATCGTGAGCGCCTTAGACGCGGCACGCGAGAGGCTGGTGCAACCCATTCTTGCACAATGGGAGGAACAGGATTGGAAGATCTTCGTCTCGTTCCTCCGTCGCTTTGCTGACGACGCGTTAGCGCTCGCGACTAGTAGCAAAGATGAAGTCTTACCTCAATAACTGGAAATCCCACTATGCTCCGGCTCATGGCAACGCTACAAGCCACATTATTCCGAATCTTGCGTGCCATACTTTCCACCAGTTCGCGTCTGCATGACGGAATGGAGTGCCGTACGCACCAGCACGGGGTCATACTCGGGCGCGAGCACCGCAAGGGTGCCGAGCGCAATGGACGAGGAATGTCGAGCGAGACGCTCGGCTGCTACTCCCGGGTCTCGTGCAAGACAGGCATCGACGATGGCCTGATGCTCACGTACCCCGCGCTCAAATGCTCGTGGGGCCTCAGTACTATAGAATCGTCGGTAGCGCTCGGCATGATCGGAGAGTTGCGCGATCATAGTCACGATACGCGTACCAGCATGAGCTACAAGACTCAGATGAAAGGCCCGCTGGGGAACTTCCCAGCGTTCATACTCTTCAGGTGTGGGCAGTTCGGCCATCTGGGCGAGGAAGCCTTCGAGCCGGCGCAGTTCATCTGCCTGGAGGATCTGAGAGCTGCCACGATCCTGGTTGAGCATGGTGGCAAAATCGAGTGGGGTCCCGGCAAGCATGGCACGAGCGGCGCAACATTCCTCTACTTTTTTGAACCCTCGGGTCATCGTATCGAGATATGGACTGGAGGCATGCTCATCTTCGCTCCAGACTGGGAGCCAATCCGTTGGAGCCAGGAATCGGAAGTATTGGGCTTTGATATGTGGGGAACAAAAGCACCCGAATCTTACCTGACAAGCGGCAGCGCAATAGCTGACGCAGCAGGAGTGGGAGCGACAACGACGCGCCGATGAAGCGCTAGTAGCAGTAAAGACGTTTTTTTCTTCTTCCTCTGGCATCTAGAACAATGCTCACAATAATTGCGATGATACTAATTACTAAAGGCACCAGGAAGGTCAAAAAAAAGCTTAAAGAAGGCATATAACACCTCACGTATAACTAAAGAAGCGAACATCACATCCACGCGATAGTTTCAACAGCCTGTTGTAAATCGTGCCTTGTCCCTTGTTCTCTGAGTTCAGAATTCTCATTTAGTATGCCATGAAACTGCTTTTGAGGCAATAAGGCAAATCCTCTACTGTCGTCACAGTGTTGCCACGCTGTGATCGAATCGTGATAACGTAAGGGCCCTTGTGATCGAGATGTAATGCATAGCCACCATACTAAAGAAGAGGTGTGATAAACCTCATGACGAAAGGAAAGTGGCTATGTTTGGTGAACTTGATCAGGGTCAAATTGATCAGCTCTTGAGGAGCGAAGCCGTTGGGCGTCTTGGGTGTCACGCGGAAGGCAGAACCTATGTCGTCCCAATTAGCTATGTGTATGACGGCGAAAATATCTACGGGTACTCTATCGACGGCATGAAATTGCATTTGATGCAGCGCAATCCCGAGGTGTGTTTCCAGGTGGACCACATCCAAAATTTGTCGAATTGGCAGAGTGTGATTGCCTGGGGGACGTTCGAAGCATTGGAAGGTGCTGCTGCTGCGCACGGCGCAAAGTTATTCGCGCAGCACGGCCTCACACTCATTGCCAGTGGTCAGTCTTTTCACCGGGTAGGAGAAACCGATAGCCAGCATATTATTGTCTATCGTGTTCGCCTCACCGAAAAAACAGGACGCTTTGAAAAAACGACCTGAGAAAAGCGCCTGATAAGATGTAGATGAGCATACAAAGCCGTTACTAACGTATGAACGGATCTCAACAAAGACATGCGATACTCGGCTCCAGGCCGCAGTCTTTGTTTTCTGTGAAACGTCTTGCAGGGTATGCGCAATGCCCAGGACTGTCAGATAGTGTTTGAAACGCGCGCACTTTCGGCCAGGAGCAAGCTAAAACTAAACACTATCTCAGAGGGAAGTGAGGGAAGCTCCCATGATTGTGCGTGATATTATGCAAACAAAACTGGTCACGGTTGAACGCGACGATACACTCAGCCATGCGGCACGTTTGTTTAGACAGTACCAGTTTCACCATCTACCAGTTGTACAAGTGATACGACCGCCTCAGACGCCGCAAGAACGCTATAAGCGACCGCAGCCCATGCTCATTTTCCAGGGGCTCCTCACGACTCAGGATATTACGATGGCCGTTGCTCTGGCCCAACAGGAGGAGACAAGCAATGCGGTCACTCATTCCTGGCAAGAGCGGCGGGTTGCTGAGATCATGCACCCATCTCCCGTGTCTGTAACACCGACCACATCGGTTGCGGCGACCGCGCAACTGTTGGTCGAGCGCGGGATGAATTGCCTGCCGGTTATCGAGCCTGATCAAGGAGGAACTGAGTCTCACGATATTCTGGTTGGACTCGTCACACGCAGCGACATCCTCCTCGCACTGGCGCGTGCTTTGGGAGCCTTTGAACCAGGGACACAGATCACGCTTTCTCTCCCCAATGGACAGATGGCTCCCCTCGCAAAGGCCCTGCTTGCCGCTGATGCGTTGCATATCAGTGTGAGTAGCGTCCTCGCTGCACCACTGGAGCAACATACCTCTCATCATGCATCACTGCGGCTACGCACCATCAACCCTGCACCATTTTTAGAGCACCTGGAGCAAGAAGGCGTCGCTTACGTGTACGGAGACGCACCAATGGAGGACACAGACCATGTCTAATACACCTGCCGATCCCAGAGCTCGTCTCTTGTTCGAACCACGCGAAATGCAGTACGACTTTGGGCCAGACCATCCTATGCACTCCCAACGACTACAGGCACTCATAGAACTACTGGCTGCGTGTGATCTCTGGCACCCTGAGCATGAGCAGACGCGATTACAGGGACGCCTGGCGACCGAGGATGAGCTACAGCTTGTGCATACCTCCGATTATATTGCAGCAATACAGAGCCTGAGCGCCGCTAACGATCAGGAAGCTGAGGGGCAAGCGTTGTTGCAGTTAGCGGCACGCTACGGGTTTGAAGAAGGAGACACGCCAGTGTTTCCAGGCATGCATACTGCCGCCGCCACGATTACGGGTGGCACACTGACCGCACTCAATGCCGTGATGGGCCTGCCTGTTGGAGAGTCATTGGCTGGAACAACACTGCCACTGCACGTCTTTCACCCGGCAGGAGGGTGGCATCACGCCTGGGAAGACCGCGCTTCGGGCTTCTGTATCTACAATGATATCGCCGTAGCTATTGCTCATATACTCCGCACAAGTGAAGCGAAAGTTGCCTATATCGACTTTGATGCGCATCATGGTGATGGTGTTCAACGCGCCTTCTACGACGATCCACGTGTTATGACCATTTCACTGCATGAGACGGGACGCTATCTTTTCCCAGGAACGGGAGATATGCTGGAACTGGGACGCGGCAGCGGACGTGGTTACTCGGTGAACATGCCCCTGGAGCCATTCACTGAGGACGACTCTTATATTGAAGTGATGCATATGCTGCTTGCTCCATTACTGACCTCGTTTGCGCCAGATGTGCTGGTCAGTGTGCACGGATGCGATACCCATGCCTGGGACCCCTTGACTCACCTGTCTTTAAGTATGCGCGGCATTCGTGCTCAAGCACAACTGGCCCATCAACTGGCCCATACCTATTGTGCCGGTCGCTGGGTAGCTCTGGGCGGTGGTGGGTATGACCTGTACCGGGTGGTGCCGCGCGCGTGGAGCTTGCTGTGGGCAGAAATGGCTGATCTGCCTGTCCCAGAGCAGCTTCCGCAGGCATGGATTGACCGTTGGAAGCCGATCTGGCAGTCGAGCAAGAAGCAAGAACAAGACCTGATGGGGAAAGAAGCCGCCCAGGAATATTTCCCCACGACGTTCCAGGATCGTCGGGAGGATATACCGTTGCAGCCGCGTCGCGATAATATTAGCCGCCAGAACCGAGAAACGGCTGTCCTTGTGCGGCGCCTTCTCTTATCGTCACCTCTGCGTCAGGCATTCCCGCTAGAGCGCCACCATTCCCCGTTCTCAGATCTGTTTGATCTGCTGCATGAAAATGGCCCTGCGACACCTTCGCGACGCAACGTACTACAGACACCGCGAGGTTCGATAGTTTTACGCGATTTCTGTCCCCCCACGCAGGTAGAGCGGTTACACGTTGAGAAGGGGTTACATGCCTTTGCCCGTCTTCCCGAGCGGGAACAGCAACTCCTGCTCTCTATTGCGAAAAGCCCTGATTGTGCTCTTGCACTGGCGCATACCTCGGAAGGCGAGATTATTGGCCAGGTCACGATTGCTCCGTTAGACGACTGGTGGGAAGGGCTGGAGAATGCATACGAAGTAGCAATTGAGGTCAGCACAAACTGGCGTGGTCTGGGGATTGCCAAAAGTCTATTAGCTTTTGCCTTGCAACTGGATGCCTTGGAAGATATGCTACTTATCGCGCTGGGTCTTTCCTGGCACTGGGACCTGGAAGGACTGGGAATGTCTGCTTATCGTTACCGTCAGGTCATTTCTCGCTTGTTCGCTTCGCAGGGCTTCACAGAATATATGACAACAGAGCCGGATGTAGCAATGGAAATCGACAATGTGCTGTTAGTGCGCATTGGGAAACGCGTTGATCCTCGCAGTATCGAGCGTTTCCAACGCTACGTCCGGCGCTAAGAGATTGGAGTCCTTTACTTGATACTCTGCTCTTTCCCTTCTAAGGAAAGTTCTTGCTTCTCTATCACTTCCGCCGGTCGGACGATCAGCAGTGGACGTTTGGTCATGTGCAAGACACGCTCAGTGGCACTGCCCATGGCCCAGCGTTGTAGTCCTCCCCGACCATGGGTCGCCATGGCAATCAAATCGCATCCACCAAACGCACCCACGCCTTGCATATCCTCACCATTTTCGGCCACACGTACAATCGCTCTCGCACGATCAGTATCAAGTGCCACAGACCAGTTCACCAGTATATGCTGTTTTGCAACGACGGAGGCAACGTAGCCATCCCGTATCAGGTCTGTCGTCTGGCTCAAGTAGTGCTTCGCTCTGGATAGACTCCTGCGTTGCGCCACCTGTGCCTCATCTGTCTGATCAGCCGCAGGCTCAATGACCCGGACCAGATGGATGGCTGCTTGCTGTCCAGGTGCTGCCAGAGCAGAGAGTAAGGCAGCCGCCGGTTCAAGCGCAGCCCTGGCATAGGCAGAGCCATCCAGGGGAACCAGTATACGTAATGGCTGAGAGATTTCAGCGCTTACCTCTGCTTTTTCACGTACGACCAGAACGGGCATAGAGGCATGCCGTGCGACTTTCTCGGCCACACTTCCCATGAGTACATGCGCCACACCTGTATGTCCATGACTGCACATGACGATGAGATCTGCATGGTATTCAGTAGCCGTAGCCAGAATGACCGGAGCGACAACACCGTAGCGCGCTGTTGTCATGACCTCAATCCCTGTCAGTTCAGCAGAAGAGGCAACGTTTTTCAGATAGGTGGCAGATGCTTGCAGTTCTCCATCAACAACTGATTGCATCAGCGGCGCGGGAGAGGGAACTGCAGGCCAATACTCAGTAGCAAAACTCACCACACGGACCAGAACGATCATCTTACCAGTGTGACGGGCAAGTTGTGCCGCCACGGGGAGAGCATATTCGGCTCTGGAGGAGCCATCAAGTGGGACAAGTATGGTTTGAAACATCGAAAGCCCTCCTTTGAATAGGAGCAACATTCCTGCCGGGAAACTCACCGGCTTCCTCTTCTCCGTCAGATGACCCGCAGGGTAGAGGCGCTCGCCTCGTTTCTGACAGTCTAAGAACTTACGCATTGCTCTATCAAAGAACATACCGCACAGTGTTCACAGGGCGATCACAACGCCATCTTCACTTCTCACATCCCTCTCACAACTCCATGTGCGAAAGAAAGCACCTTCACCCAGGTCAGATGATAGCGCTTGCCACTAAAACAACACACAGCAAAAACATGAGAGCTGTAGCAAATCTTATCCAGAGATCCTGGCAGGGCCGGTAGCCATTCTCGCTATCCCGCTACGCGGCTTTCTCCGTCATATCGAAAGTTGGTGGAGAGGAGGAACCGTTCTTCCTGTTCGCCAAATCCAGTCCGTATTAAGAAAGGAACCTTTAATCAATGAAACAGCCTTTGTTAACATGTGCCCTTGTTGTCGCATTGGGGGTGTGTCTCGCTGGCGCTTTCTTTATCCCGCTCTCCCCAGTGGGAAGCGCGCACGCAGCCACTGCTCGCGCAGCCGTCAGTTGTCCGGGGATTACCTGGACTACCTCATCTGGAGGGAAAACCTGGTATGATGGTAGCCATAGCTCTACGACATCATGCAATGACAATACGCTGGAGCTGCTCTATCAAAATGATAACAATTTTGTTCTGTATTGCAATGGTAGTACACCACTGTGGTCTACCAAAACCAATACCAGTTTGAGTGATATCATCCCTGACCATGTTTCATTTCAAGGAGACGGAAATTTCGTACTCTACTATGATCTTGTTAATCCCAGCCTCGGCACTTTTATCACAGAAGTAGGGTGGGCGTCAGGGACGAATAATAAAAGTGCCGCAAAGCTTGTTCTGCAAGGGGATGCCAACCTGGTGATCTACAACAGTAGCGACAAGGCGATCTGGGCATCAAACACGAGCGGTAAGTGTTAGGCGCAGCTTTGTAGGAAAGAAGGCGGCTCATCGATCTTTCTCTCAGCAACGACGTACCAGATCGTCCCTTCTGTTGGAGGCCATTCGTTTTCGGGTGCTCTAAATACAGTTTATACCTGAAAATGAATGGCCTCTTTCACCTCAGGAAACGGCGTTTGCACCAGAGAAGGACGAGCGCTAGCCCGATGACCAGACCCGTCAGCAGCACATCGCGGGGGAGATCCGTCTCAACCCCATTTTGCGCAGGAGTGACGGGTTGGTCATCCGCGACAGGTGGCATTTGCGAAACTGTGCTATCTGTCGCAGATGGCATTTGTGTAGGAAACTGTAGACGAGTCCAGGGTACTGCTGTGCGATTTCCCGGCGTTGCTGAACCAGCGGTTCCTGTGGATGTTGTACCTCTGACCACGCTTCCTGGAGCGCTATTTACCCCATTGTTCGTGTTTCCTGTTCCCCCTTTTTTCGTGCTCTTTACCTTTACCTTCGTCCGCGTGCTACTGGTTGCTGTTGCCTGAGGAGGATCGTTGCTGGCAGCGATAGTGGGAGCGTTGCTGACCTGCCAATTCACACTGCCATCAGGGACACGGGCATAGGACGTGTCTACAGCCAGCGGTGGAACAACAACCTGGTCGATGACCGTACCAGAGAGGAGCAACCGCAATGTCAACGGTCCCGTTTCAGGCAAGATCGGAACGGTACTAACAGCCGGAAAGAGCACGAGAAAACCATGCGCTGCGATAGCCGACCCAAAGGGAAAGTAAAAGAGTGGTGTATTTGGTCCATTGTCGAAACTCATATGGGCTGTATAGAGATCGAAGGCCTGATTCTGTGGGTTATACAGTTCGATCCAATTATCTACCGCTGGCGACGTAGCTGACGGACAGGCCCATTCTGTATGAGGAGCCAGCAGAACTTCGTTAATAAAGAGCAGATTCTCCTCTGCCGGCGGTTGTTCCAGCGTTCCCGCTACGGCGGGAGGCACAACAGGAGCGCATCCATGCACCGATGCCGCATTGGCGTAAAAAAGCGCCACGCTCAATGCAAGGAAGATAACACACACTACCATCACATACCGCACTTGACCACCCCTTTAGCCCGATGCCCCTCGATATCAACCTCTTGTGAACGTGCCGCCTACAGTGACCGTTTTTTTGCATGCTTCGCGCGCACTGTCTCTTTGCGTTCGCTGCAAACAGACATTATTGCGAAAGGTATTTGAATGGCGCTTCGCGTCGACCGGGAAACCTCTCTCGCAGAAGTCGGCGCAGTGCCCCTATGCTGCTCTCACCTAGCGTAAAAGCAAGAACGGAGCCAATAATAATGCCGCAGATACCACCAATCGCAATTCCTTGTAAGAACTTACGGTTCCGAAAAAATGTCATCTTTGTCACCTTTTCTCTCTCATTGCAGATATACCACTGTCTTTGCTCCACTCCAGAGGCGTTCAAGACGGTAATATTCACGCTCTTTCGGCCCAAAGACATGGACAATCACACTCCCAAAATCCAATAAGATCCATCCGGTATCGGCACTGCCTTCACGGTGAAGCAATGGGATTCCTTGTTGTGTTAATTCTTCATCAATTGCATCAGCAATAGCTTGAATCTGGCGATTATTCGTGCCACTACAGATGACAAAGTAGTCGGCAATCACCGTTACATCACGAATATCCAGTAAAAGGACATCAGATGCTTTTTTGTCCGCGGCGCTATCAACTGCTGCTCTTGCAAATTGGGCTGTATCTAGCAGAACTTCCTCCACGAATGCTCCCTGCTTTTGTACGTCACACATCTTAGATGACGTGCTATGGATTGTCCATAACAATCGGTTACAAATGTCGTATCCGCATTATAGCATGAGTACCCTCCACTTGTTAAGGGGGTAATACCCACTGGTCATGTCTCTCTTTTCAATGGACCGTAGCAGACAACGCCAGCCTGAGAAATGGCCCGCAAGAGTTCCTGGACGGTTTTGCCCTCGCCAGGCACAATGATGGTCGGAGCAATTTCTGCCAGTGGTACCAACACAAAGGCACGTTCTGTCATCCTGGGATGAGGGATCAACAGATCCTCTTGCGCGATGTGCAGATCGTCATACAGGAGCAGATCGATATCGATAGTGCGTGGACCATTGCGAAACGTTGGTTGCCGTCCCAACGCTCCTTCGATAGCTTGCGCATGAGCCAGGAGATCCAACGCGGAAAGTCCCGTTTTGCCACCACAGACGATATTCAGGAAGCGGGGTTGGTCAGTGTAGCCAACGGGTTCGGTTTCATACACCGAAGAGACGGCGCACATGGTCACGCTATCATTGAGCAGCTGCACGGCCATCACGAGATTCCTGTAGCGATCTCCCATATTTGATCCTAATGCGAGGTAAACGCTATGCGCAGATGTTTCACCATCTGGCGGCACGGTAAAATTCGTGGTATGTATAGAGACCTCCCTGGAACTCTCCCGCTCTTGCTCTATCTAACTAAAAGAACACAATAGCTCTCCGATGTATTTCATGACGCTTGAAAAACCCCAACGTGGCTGAAAAGAGCCACTGCGCCAGCGCTACCATCTTCCCCTACCAACAGGCCAAGCAAACCTGTACTATAGGTACCATCAGTAATGGTGGCGACAATCAGTTGCTGATTGATATAGAAACGAAAATGCGTTTTGGACGCGACGACCAGAAAGACATTTGTCTGTCCGTAGCCAGGCTGAATGGCGCTGGAACTGGTCCAGTCGATGAGTGTGAGCCATGCACCTGGATTGCTACCAGATACACGCTGGAAGCGATATTGCTCGTGACTATTGAGTTCCAGGACATAGAAAGCTTTGGCGTACGGGTTGAGACGAAAGACCAGACCACAGAAATCTCCCTGTAATAACCGGACTTGCGCCGTGATGATGACATCCGCAAATTGTTGTTGATTGCTATAGCACCAGGCCAGGGCGTGTGGTAAGCTCAGTGAGACACGGTAGCCTTGCGGAGAAAATGTGCATTGTTTGCCGTCATCGATCCAACCACCGCCACTGCTGGTCATGGCATCATAGTAGAGTATGTTTCCCCCACCTATCGCTGACGTAATGCCTGTAGAGGCCTGGACGCGCGCCTCGGCGGCTAATGTTGCCTGCACATGCATGAGAGCGAGCGCCGTTGCCGTTGCGGCCTGGTGCGTTTTTGTCCGCGTGGGCAAACTGGATAGCGGTGGGTGCAGTTGTACACTCCTGGCGAGCGGCCAGAACCGGCCTAGTGGGATAACCGAGATCGCGATGAGGAGACAGCAGAGGGCAATAATCTGCAAGCGCACACGCTTCCTCCTGCGGTAGGCTCCTGATACAATCGGCAGCAACGATGTCTCATATCCGAGTGGGAAGAGCTGCGTTTTTCTAAAGGGGGCGGTTGCAACAGCATGGGTAGGACGTTTCTCTCCTTCCAGAGCACTTTTTGTGGCCTCCGCCTCAGTTGTGAGGAGATGTTCCTTCCCGTGTCTGGCGACAAGTTCCTGTCCCAATGCATGGCGATAGGCGGTAGCAAGAGCTGTTACTTCCTGGTAACGCTCGTCGGGATTCTTTGCTAGAGCTTTGAGGATCACGTCTTCAACTGCCTGGGAAATATCCGTATTGAGTGATCGTGGCGCAGGTGGCGTGGTTTGTAGGTGCTTGATAGAAACCGCAACTGGCGAATCGCCGGTAAAAGGCACATGCCCTATCAACATTTGATAGAGGATAATGCCCAGCGAGTAGATATCACTGCGGTAATCATTGATACCACTTGACTGCTCTGGGGCCATGTATTCTGGTGTGCCAGCCATGGCCCCAGTACGGCTGAATGACCCAGCCTCGATTTTGGCCCTGGCAAGGCCAAAATCGACGAGGTACGCGTGACCATCCGGGCGCAGCAAAATATTCGATGGCTTGACATCTCGGTGGATAACGCCATGGTCGTGTGCGTGTTGTAAAGCCGCAGCTATCTGTTCAAGAAAGCTGCCAGCTTCTTCCAGAGTGAGACGTCCCCGTTTGTGTAGATAATCGCGCAACGTTCCACCTTCAACATAGGGCATCACCAGATAGTACCATGGTCGTTGTTCGCCGAAGTCGTAGAGGGGAAGGATGTGTTCATGGGAGAGTGCTCCAACCGCCAATGCTTCACGCTCGAACCTGCGTACAAAAGGTTCATCACTGCCATAGAGTACTTTCACTGCAACCCATCGTCGTACGCGATGATCATATCCCAGGTAGACTTCTGACATACCGCCCTGGGCTACACGGCAGCGCAATTCATACCGTCCTAGCTTTGAGCCTTCTATCCCCTTCATCAACCTCACTCCTACTTTTTCCCAGCCTGCTTGTTTTGCTCTGCATAGGGAACCCTTTTGCGCGGCGCAACCCACACCATCCACTACACGTGAGTATGTTCTGGCAGCCAGATGAGCCGGAGGTAGCATACACAGCGGCGCTTCTGACTGCATCGCAAGGCTCTGTTGGCCTCTCATGTTTAACTGGCGATCCAGTAGCGTTCAAGTCGTACGGTCTCTACGGGGCGGATGCTATACGTATAGTGTTCTATGGCCTTGTGGAGTGCCTCTGCATTCCCGAAGTTCGAGTCTAACTGGGAAGCATACATCTCTGCCGCTTCTATCCGCGCAGGCAACATTTCTGACATCTCGACGAGCGTTGGCTCAAACGATGTGCCTAGCGCTTCCAGGCGTTGCTGGAGGGCATCCGGCTGGCGGACGACATAGGGGAAGTCTTCATAGTAGTAGACCTTTGCTCCACGCTGGACGAGCCGATCCGCTGCCGAACAGACGATCTGGTGATCGACGTGGCGACCAATGCCCAGTGGGGCATACCAGGCAGCATCTGGGAGGCGGGCCTGTAATTCCAGCAGCGTCTGGGCGAGTTGCCTGTCAATCACTTGATCGGCTGGGTGAACATCACCTCCGATCAGTTGTTCATGTCGGGTATAGTATGCTGGATTGCCACGGTAGATAGCCTCGGGATAGTCAAGCCAGAGATAGTCACATTGGAGATAGTCAAGTGCGGTGCTATCCTCTTTGCGCCTTCTTTCTCCAAGGGCACGGGCACTCTGTGTACTGTCGTTTCCCATGTGGCTCATCACCTGCAAGGCGTACGGGCTGAGTGGCTGGTCGGCAGCAGGCGTCCCCGCAAAAATAGTAATAACCAGTGGGCGCAATCCAGAACTGACCTGGACGCCTAATGTTCCACCACAGGAGTAGACAACATCATCAAAATGCGGTGAAAGAAAGATATGCCGATGTCGCGTGGTAATATCGTGTATACTTGTGAGTTGCAAGGCTCAAATCCTCCGTGCAAAGAATAGGTATGCTTTTGCTGAGAGATAGATTGTGCTTTAAAAAATATCACTCCTCAGAAAAAATATCGCGTTCCTAGTATAGTCCTTGATCTGTAGCTTGTCCAGAGATGCCTATGAAGAACGTAGGGCTCTTAAGTGTACCCGTTTTCCCTTGAGAGCTTGCCAAGCAACAATTGTGGGGCTTCTTGTGGCTGTGCACAAAAATGTCGCATTTGTGAAGCAACGTTTTTTTACACCGAAAAAATCAAAAGGATAACACGTTCCTTTCTTTCTTTGCCCATCTTTCACTTGTTCAAATGCCCGATACAATGATGCTACATCTACTGTCAACACATCCTGGTTAACTTGCTCTATGCGGTCAAATATGGTAAGGTACATCTAAGCCATTCTCTACTTTTATAGGTATTTTACTATTTTCCTATTCTAGCAAGGAATGGCGTCTTTTTTACTTTTCGGGACTATCGGGTACACTAGGGCCATCTACAGTCCTGGCTTTAGTTCTGGATATGCTGGCAATTTCCAGCCACCATCCCTATCTTCCTTTGAAAACCCTGCCATGAGTTCGGGAAGGTGAAGGAAGCCAGCCAGCCAGCCAATGGAAAGAAGCACCTGAATGCCAAACCGCGATTTGGGAATGCCGAGACGAAGAAGGGAAGGATTCACATCTTGAACCTCATCGATAACAGGCCGCAAAATCCTGTCGTAGTTTGCGAAGGCTTGAGACAAATTGTCAGGATTGCGGTTAATCTCACCAGCCAGGACATAGGCACCCATGAGAGCGGCTGAAGTCCCCATACCGCTAAACGGAGATGGGCAGTAGGCGGCATCTCCCAGGAGCACAACGCGCCCCTTAGACCACATATCTAAGCGCACCTGCACAATTTCCTGATTGTAAAAATTCTCGCTTGTTTGCATACCTTCGAGGAAACGTTCCGTCTGCCACCCAGCTCCACTGAATTGTTGTGTCCAGAACTTCTTTTGTTCATCAAGCGAGGCTCTAAAAATGGCTGAGGTTTCGTGCTCATCGTCTCTGAGTACAAAGTACACCTGAGTGTCTGTTGCATTGTGGCTTCTGCGCATGATCATGCGCCCACCGGGACTACTGTATGTATAGCGGAAGTTTGTGTCCGTCTCGACACGAGGGATGAAGAAGTAGGCCATGTCTAATCCCAGGTGCAGGTAAGGATCAGGAGCGTCAGACGGAAGAATGGCTTTACGCGTGGACGAACCCTGCCCGTCCGCTCCAACCAGAAGGTCGAACGTATCAGATGAGCCATCAGAAAAGTAAGCGATTACCTGTTTTTCATCTTGCTCGAAACGCTTGATGGTTATGCCAAACAGATACTTCACATGATCTTTCGTTGCGTCGTACAGTATGCGTACGAGGTCTCCGCGCATAATCTCGTATTCGGACGTAAGCGATTGTGCGCCCTTGCCGGACGTATTGGCCATGAGCGTCCCCACTACTTTGCCTTTCGTGTTGACATACGACGTTCCCGGCTCATCGACACGCTTGCTGCGGATAATGTCGTAGAGTCCCATCCGCTTGATAGCTTCGATACCCTGACCGCGCAGGTCAATTTGCGCACCCGAAGCTCTCAGAGCCTGAAAGCGCTCAACGACCACAACTTCATGACCAGTGCAAGCCAGCCAGTAGGCCAGCGCGGGCCCGGCAATGCCGCCACCGCAGATAAGGATTTTCAGAGGACGTGTGCCAATCATAGAAACATCTCTATTATTTTTCATTCGTTCATACCTCACTTTTCAGTCAAATGCTGACAATATTTTGAATTTTTGCGGTAAGCTTCCTGCATCACAGAACAGCTTGCTATAACGACGGAACGGATGGACGACATTATAATACGACTGCTTCGGAGCGGGAAAATGGGATCTTCTCTCACTGGTTCCTGAAACTGCCGGGAACCGGGAAAAGAGGCCATCATACTGTACCTGTTTCTTCTCTGTGCTCTCTTGCTTCCAGTGCTTTGCGGACATTGTCCTCCACACTTTTCATACGAGCAAACAGAGTCTGTTCGTAGCTTTGTATAGCCTCTTCAATGCTTGAAGAGGTACTGAGTGCTTGAGCAAGATCAGCGGCATCAAGCATCGCCTGGTCACCCCTTCTCCATTAGGTGGCATCAAGTGAGCCGCATCACCTAACAGCGTGATGCCTGGACGGAAGTCCCAGGAGTGATTTTCGGGAAGTCTGTAGAGGGGCCTGATCGCGGACGTGCCATCACTCTCTTCAATAAGCGCACGCAGCCCAGGATACCACCCTTCGAATTGTTCAAGCAGCCAGCGACGTGCATTGGAGGGATCATTGGCGTCAAGGCCCTTCAGATCGAGATTATTGAATACAGCGTACACACGAATTTGGCCATGACCATTGCGCTGAGCGATAAGTCCCTGCTTATTGTTATCATCTTTAGATGGATCATCATCCTCAAAAGCCATCATCGTACCATGGCCGACGAGCTCAGCCACCGCAGGATGTTGGTGGTCTACATCGGTCAGGTACCATTCGATGAAATTCCTCGTCAAGTCCTGCGAGATGGAGCGCGTGTAAACCTGTATCCGTATGTAAATCCAGACCTCCTCCCTGGCTTCTCGCCTGAGCAGAGTGTTCCCGCTCAAAAACGACTGCCTTGATCTGACGCGTTTGTAGTATTCGGGCAAGCGTCATGCCTCCCGGACCCCCGCCAATAATAGCAATACGGTAATTATTCCTGTGTGTCATGCTCTTTCCTCCTAAAAATTGGGTAGAGTCTCTCTGAGCCTGCCTGTTGTATCTCAGGCGGCTCTTATGTGTCCTGGTCTTCACCGCGAACGAACATCTTTCTCTTGCCTGCAAAGATGCTTTGCTCCAATGATGGATATGCTGTTAGGGTTGCTCCCGGTCGTGGTCACGAGGTCGTCCACCATGTCTGCCAGCGGAGCGGCCCGAAAAACCTGGAGAAGAAGGGGCTTTATTGAAGGGACGTTTGTCGAAGGGCGGTCTACTTAAGAACCTTTCCATCATCTGCTTACGCATTTCTTCATCGTCATCGGTCGCTTGTTTTTCAAGTCGTTCTACAATGCGTTGCAGATAGTGACTGAATTGAGCCAAATCTTCATCAGTGAAGTCGTCGAACAGGTCCCGCTCTAGCTGCATATCATCCACGCTTTCAGACATGGCGGCCCCTTCTTGAGTCAGGATGATGATGGAGCTACGGCGGTCTTCTGGAGAAGGCTCGCGTGTAATATAGCCATTTTTTTCCAGCTTCGTGAGCAGTTCTGCTAAGGACTGTTTGCTCATATCTAACAGATATAATAACTCCTTCTGACTGATCTGGGGTCTCATCTTGAGTACAGAGAGGAGACGCCCCTGTCCTCTCTGTGTGTTGCTCCACGGTCCGAATCGCATGAAATGCTGGTTCTGATCGCGTTGCTGTAACGTCTGAATACGTGTGAATTTCTCTAAAATCTCTTCACTGCTGATCCTCATGCGACAAACCCTTTCGTGCGTTGTCAAATGCCTATTTAGTCAGGTACCTGACTAAATAATAGCAGGGATGGAAATGTTTGTCAAGTACCTGACTAAATATTGTTACGGATCAGTGATATTGTCCGGAGTTGGTGGATCCTGATACATTCCGGGCCAAATTCTGGGGCACAGTTTTTTTGCACGCAGGACTCTGAACGACTCAATGATGACTCACCACCCCTGCCATCCATAAACGAGTACTGATATCCATCGCGAATGCCATCCAAATGATGATTTTCCTTCCTTTTGCTCGAATCTCATCTGCTTGAATGTGTTGACTAATGGTCCTTCATGCCAAGGATGGTACCCACGATCTACAAAAACAATCCCACACTCTCCATTGTACTCATCCAGTAAAATATGCACTTCTGGCAACTGTTAACGTCCAATTTGCTCTTCCGGCAAACATATGGGGGTTGGCGAGAGAAAAGTGCCAAGGAAAACTTCCGTTTACCAAGGGGAAGTTTTCCTGCCAGCTCTAATTCGCAAACAAGCGCATAAAATCCTGGACGGGCAGCGTCTCCAGTTTCTGTGCGTCCAGGCAAACGTCCAGCAGAGCCTGTACACGTTTGGCAGGGAAACAGGTGCGCAGGTTGGAGAGCCATTTCTCCTCCAGGGCAGCCCGGCTTTCGGCGCGCCGTCGCCGATGTCCAAGGGGATATTCCACCACGACTTTTTCGGTGGCACTCCCATCCTGAAAGAACACCTGGACGGAGTTAGCTATCGAGCGTTTCTCTGGGTCCAGGTAGTCGCGGCTGTAGCGTGGGTCCTCTACAACGACCATGCTGGCGCGGAGCGCGTCGATATGCGGGTCGCGCGCACGCTCATCCTCGTAGTCATCAGCCGTCAATTGACCGCTGAGCAGGCCAATTGCCACCATATACTGAAGGCAATGATCGCGATCCGCAGGATTGGCGAGTGGGCCAGTCTTGTCGATAATGCGTACTGCTGATTCCTGGGTGGTGAGCACTATTTTCTCGATCTGGTCCAACCGATCTTTGACCTGCTCATGCAACGTGATCGCACATTCTACCGCCGTTTGTGCATGGAACTCAGCAGGAAATGCTATTTTGAAGAGGATATTCTCCATGACATAGGAACCATAGGGGTGCGATACCACAAACGGTTTTCCGCCGAAAACTGTATCGAAGAAGCCCCATGTGCTGGCGGTGAGCGCGGTGGGATAGCCCATCTCGCCTTGCATCGTCATGAGAGCCAGCCGGACGGCCCGGCTGGTTGCATCGCCTGCTGCCCAGGATTTGCGCGACCCGGTGTTGGGCGCGTGACGATACGTACGCAGGCTGCCATTGTCGATCCAGGCATTGGACAGTGCGTTGATGATATCCTGCTGATTTCCTCCCAATAGTCCGGTAACAACGGCGGTAGAGGCAACCTTCACAAACAAGACATGATCCAGCCCAACACGATTCAAACTATTTTCCAGTGCCAGTATGCCCTGAATTTCATAGGCTTTGATCAGCGCCGTGAGCACATCCCGCATCACCAGCGGGTCCTGCCCGTTTGCTCGGCGGATCTGGCTCTGATAGTCTGCGCTGGCGAGGATCCCGCCGAGATTATCCGAAGGATGTCCCCATTCGGCAGCTAGCCAGGTATCATTGAAATCCAGCCAACGAATTATCGTGCCGAGAGAGAACGCTGCCTGTACCGGGTCCAGGACAAATGCTGTACCAGGAACACGAGCTCCATACGGCACGATTGTTCCTGGTACAAGCGGTCCTAGCAGTTTGCGACATTCAGGATAACGGAGCGCCAAAACTGCACAGCTGAGTGCATCGAGCAGACAGGCGTGAGCCGTCGTATACGCTTCTCCACTGGAGATCGACGTTTCGCTCACGTACCTGGCAAGAGCGACCAGAACCTGATCGGGTTCCGGTCGCACCGTTTCTGGTTGTATGTGATGAGAATACATGTACTCTGTTCCTCTCCATCTTAAATTGTGCTCCTGGCTCTGAGCGAGCAAGCAATCACCATCCGTTTCAGATAGCGTAAAACCGCCAGCCTCTTAGCGCTCGGCGAGCGGTATATATGGACGTGGATCTGGTCCACGGTACTCAGCATCTGGGCGAATAAGTTTGTTGTTGCTACGTTGCTCAAAGACATGTGCGGACCAGCCGGAGGTCCTTGCCAGCACAAAAAGCGGGGTGAAGAGTTCGGTAGGAACTCCACAGCAATGATACAGAACAGCGCTATAGAAATCGAGATTGGGGAATAAGTGGCGCTCACGCTGCATCACCTGTTCAATACGCTCGGCAACGTTATAGAGTGATTGCGCGTTATCATGCTCTGCCATACTGCGTGCCCAGGGCTTGATCACGTCAGAACGTGGATCAGAGATGCGATAGACGCGGTGCCCAAATCCCATGATGACCTGTTTTTGTGCGAGGAGTTGTAAGACGCCTTGTTCTGCTTGCTCTGGTGTCTGAAATTGCTGGATCAGCGCCATGGCGGCCTCGTTAGCGCCACCGTGTAAGGGACCTTTCAACGTGCTAATGGCGGCGGTGAATGCGGAATAGAGATCAGATCGAGTGGAAGCCGCAATACGTGCCGCGAATGTGGAGGCGTTGAACTCGTGCTCGGCATAGAGGATCAGGGAGACGTTCATCGCTTGTCGTTGCAGTTCCTCAGGAGGGGCGCCATGCAAGAGACGCAGAAAGTATCCCGCAGTGCTCTTGTCATCAGTCACCGTTTCAATGCGTTGACCATGCTGATGGTAATGATACCAGTAGAGCAGGATGGCCGGAAAACTGGCGAGCAAGCGATTAGCAACTGCATACTGGTCGTGCGTCGCGCTTTCTGGCTCCAGCACGCCCAGTGCCGAGCAGCCAGTACGTAAAATATCCATCGGATGCGCTTGCCCATCCAAATGTTCAAGAATAATTTTGAGATCGGGGGGGAGTGCTCGCAGGGAGATTAAGCGTTGCTGATAGGTGGCAAGTTCCTCCTGATCGGGGAGTTTGCCATAGAGCAGCAGGTAGGCAACCTCTTCAAATGAGGCATGCGCAGCTAGATCCTCGATATTATAGCCACGATACGTCAATCCGACGCCCGTTTTCCCCACCGTTGAGATAGCAGTTTCTCCGGCAACAATGCCTGCGAGGCCACCGGCTGTTTTATTGGTCATCGTTTTCTTCTCCACTGTGTCTGAATAGCTGATCAATTTTTTCCTGATAGGATGCATAGTGAAGGAAATCATACAGTTCCTGGCGCGTCTGCATCGTCGAGAGCACCTGCTGTTGTGTCCCCTCACGGCGCACCGTGGTGTAGACGTTGAGCGCGGCTGCATTCATGGCGCGAAAGGCCGATAGGGGATAGAGCACCAGGCGAACGCCGACGCTGGCGAGTTGTTGGGTAGTAAACAACGGTGTCACCCCGAATTCGGTCATGTTCGCCAGCAGCGGAATGTCGACGACATCCGCAAAGCGACGATAGTAGGCCAACTCGGTCAACGCTTCGGGGAAGAGCATGTCCGCACCAGCATCCCGGTAGCGAATTGCACGCTCCAGTGCCGGCTCCAGTCCTTCGACAGCCAGCGCATCCGTACGTGCCATCACGACAAAATCTGGATCGGTCTTTGCATCAATCGCTGCTGTGATCCGGTCTGCCATTTCGCTGGCTGAAACCAGGGCTTTGCCGGGTAAGTGACCACAGCGTTTTGCCAACACCTGATCTTCGATATGGACGCCAGCAGCGCCAGCACTGATCAACTGGCGAATAGCTCGATTAATCATCAGCGCGTTGCCCCAGCCGGTATCGATATCCACCAGAACAGGGAGATCGGTCACGCTGGTGATGCGCCGGACATCTTCCAGCACATCGTGAAGTGTTGTCAATGCCAGATCAGGTAGGCCATACGAGGCGTTAGCCACGCCAGCACCAGAGATATAGAGTGCGCGGAAGCCGACGCGCTCGGCCATCAGGGCGCTATAGGCATTGATCGTTCCAACTACCTGTAATGGTCGCTCAACGTTCAGAGCCGCACGCAGGCGAGCGCCTGCCGAGAAACTTCTGCTCTTCACTGGCCTGTACGGCAACACTGCCTTTGTCGAGCAATCATGCCGTTCCTCCTTTCATCCAAGGATACGAACGCACGTGTCCAGAACCGTGTGAACGCTCCGACCACTTTTCCTTCCCGTGCCAACAATCCTCCCCTTACAATGAGGCTGAAAGACTTTCATTGCGCTACCGCACCCAGGATTGTCGACACATGGATTATAATAAAACATATAACACAAAAAAGAGCAGTTTTGCAAGGGTACTTCCCTGCTTTGCTGTCGACACTTTCAAAAAGAGGAGCAGTATGAAAACGAACAGTCATGAGCTTCTGGCGCGTGTACTCGAGCGTTCGACCCACCCGGACTCGCTGGTGGGATCAATTGCAGAGTGGATTGGCTGTGCCATTATTGAAGGACGCCTCCAACCAGGCGATGATCTCAATTCGGTTGATCTCTCTAGACAGTTTCAGACCAGCCGGACGCCTGTCCGCGAGGCACTGCTCCTGTTGGAAAAAGAGGGCATGGTGACTATTCCTCCGCGCCGGCGGCCTTCTGTGGCGCGTATCAGCCTGCCAGAGGTGCGTGAGATCTACCAGGTCCGCGCCAATCTGTTAATGCTAACAGCGGAGTTGATCGCGAAAGACGCATCAGATGTGTCTATCACGGTGCTCAGAGGATTTCTCCCGCAGTTACGGGAAACAGCCGCCGCGCAGGATGTCGATGCCTACTTCTGGGCAAATATTGCTTTTCGCGAAGCGGAGGCGGATATCTGCGGCAACCGGCAGGTGAAGCGCATCCTGGATTCGTTGGGATTACGAACACTCCAATTGCGTCATCTCAGTCTTGCTCAACCAGGACGTCTGGAACAAGCGTTGAATGATAGGGAACGCCAGGTCCGCGCCTACGAGGAGCGCGATACGATACTGGCTGTCGCTCTAGCACGTTCAATTGTCTTTAACGCGTTAGAGGCCATCGAGCGATCCGGCTGGACAGGCTTTCAAACGGAGAAGACTGACGAGGTTGCCTGAGATCAGATCAAAAAATAAGCACGGTTTTGACAGAAGCAGAAAATCAGTGCTGGCCGATTTGTCGCAAACTCAGGAGGTTTGCGACAGTGGAAGCAGGCTAACGGCGAGACCTTGCCACCTGCTGTCACCATTTTCAAAGAGTCGGCGATTGTTTCTGGCGATCTTACCGAAGAGCTGCAGTGCAGTACGATCATCTAATCCGGAAATGTCACTAGCGAGATGCTCATAGAGCAGCTCGACCATTGGCCAGCGGCTGGTTATCTCGGCTTTGAGTAACCCCAAGTGGAGCGGCTCGGGCTGTGGAGGTAAGGGCGAGAGGGAGATCCAGCCGCCCTTTTTAGGCAACAATTGAACGTGAGGATTGTCAAGAAGCGTCCGGTTCAGCTCCTCCAGAGCTATCGTCATCTCACGCTGTTGCCTTTGGAGAAAGAGTTCGACATCCTGTGGCTGGTGCAAGGCTTCGTAGTACGTGCTGCGCTTGGTCTCGAAGTCCTTCGACAAATCCTCATCAGGGTTGCGGAAGCGGTTTGCATGTTGGACCCAGACCCCTTTGCTGCGGACTTGCTCTCGCAGCGTTTGTAAGACCCACAGTTCATAATTGATACGGCTCACCTGCTCAGTCTTGCCGGTTTTGTCAGGTGCCACTACCACTTTGCGCCAATTTGCGGGAACGATCTCATCAAGAGGAACCGTCTCGCTGCTGGCGAAATGCGCCTGGGTGAGAGGAACGTCTACATACTTCTTGAGCAGGTCCAGAGCCCCGACGATGGGCTGATGCACCTCGTTGTTCGAGCAGAACGCCAGATGTTTTAAAATGAGGGGAACCATCCGTCGGTAATGTCTGCTGTAAGGACCACGCATCGCGTTTTGCACCTTTTGCTGATAGGCGGAGCCGCTCGCTCGGTATTCCTTGACCAGATCACGTAAGGTTTGCTCACTCACGACCGGAAAGATGACGTCACGTATCGTGCCATCTGGCTGATCGACGGCGGCTTCTGCGACGTGGAAGAGCAAGTTGGTTTTTCCCGAGACCTTTTTGATATCCTTGACGAAGGCTTTCTCAACACGCCGCTCCGCCTTCTTGCCCAAATGATGAGCGACATCGATGAGCAGTTCAACCAGGGTATCCACGATCTCCTGTCGTCGTCGCCAACAATAGGCTGTCAGCAGGGTGAAACGGATGGCATCAGGATGGCGACGAACCTCCTGGAGTTCTTCGACCGCGATGCGGTTTCGGTAGTTGTCCACGGTCTTGGCTGAGATATGAGCAAAGAGATCAGCAGGGAGGCTCAGTTGGTCGATACGCTCCAATTTCTCCGTTTCCTGCATGACGCTCTCCAGTCCAACAGGACCGGTATCCTGTTTCAAGAAGTGCAGGAGCGATTGAGAGCGTGGTGACGCTGGCGCTTCTGGTGCACCTTCTTGCTCTGCTCCACTCAGGAGCTCCTGAGTGGCAGTGGCCTCCTTTTGCTCCTCGGCCTGGGTGTTCATCACCGTAAGAAGCCCATCCAGGCACGTTCGCGTCTCTACGGAGAGCCGCTCATCAAAACGGTGGATCGCCGTATGCACGAGACGACGAACACGGTCGGGCGTTGGCGGCTCGATGCGACCTTTTTTCCAGTGGGCGTACACCGAGACGATGAGGGCGTCCTCCTGCCGTTGCTCTGCAAGGACGTGTTGGCACAGCCATTCGATCACGGCCTCCTCATCTTGAGCCAGGCTCATGAGATGCAGTATAGCAAGAGTGGAGAAAAGAGCAAAACGAGTACCAGTAGTTCCAGGAAGATACGCATGTTACACAATAACCCATAGGCAAAAAGGTTTATTTTGGACCGTTTTTCTCGTAGAATAGTGTCCGTAAATGTCAATTTGCCGACACTATTCTAGTACAAAATAGAGGGAAAATCTGCTGTGAATCAGCCTTCTCGTCTTCCTCTGGTTCTTGATATTAGTGATGTCATTGGGCAACTAGGAAGCAACTCCGAACGCGTGTATCGTCATGATGCAGAGGTTTTTGCCTCCTGGATACAGAATCAGGGGTTAACCCCTAGCACCTTACATTTGCTGACTCGTTCGCATCTCATCATGTACCGCAAATTTCTCGGCGAAACCTATGCGAAAGCAACAGCAGCCCGTATGCTCTCAGTGGCCCGTCGCATCTTGCAAGAGTATGTCTATCAGGGACTCCTTCCAACCAATCCTGCGGCAGGCATCAAAACCTTCTCCGTCGCGAATGAAACGCCATACACCACTTTGAAGAAAGAAGAGGCCCAGGAATTCCTCAAAACCATCAATATCACCACAACAAAGGGGAAGCGGGATTACGCAATCCTCTCACACCCTCTGCGCACTGGCCTGCGACGCTCGGAATGTAGCGCGCTCAATATCGGTGATTTGAAGATGGAGCAGGGGCATACCATTGCTGTGATCCGGCATGGCAAAGGGGATAAACGAGGGATTGTCAAGATTCCAGTTGATGTGGTGCGGGCCATTGAGGCGTACCTGGAAGCTACTGGGCGAAAGTATGATGCACCTGAGGCACCTCTCTTTGTTGGCTTCAATCGTGGTGATTATCTAACAGGAGAGCGAATCAGTGATAAGCTCCTAGAGCGCTTGGTGAAGTTAGCAGGGGAAAAGATCGGAATGGATCTTTCGCCGCATTGCTTGCGGGCCAGCTTCATTACACTCACATCCGAGGGCGGAGCACGGCTCGAACAGGTCCAATACGCTGCTCGCCATGCTGATCCCCGCACGACCCAGCGCTATCGTAAGCGCAAGGTCAATTTGGATGATAACGCTGTCGATTATCTCAAGCTCTAACTAAAGATGAGGAGACACATGATGGAAAAACCTCTTCATATCTTTTGCTGCTATGCTCGCCACGACCAATGGCTTTTGTTTGAATTAAAAAAACCGTTTGGTCCCATTTGAGCGAGCTGGTTTGATTGCTGTCCATGCTGATGTAGATATCACTCCTGGCGCATTTCCACGCGTTCTCCGATGACCGTGGGCAAGACCGCCAGCAGGTCGAGGCGCTCTTTGCCTGCCCACAAGACGATGCCGGCGATGTCTCGCATCAAAAAGAACACGCCTTGATCGCTGAGATGACGCAGCCACTTCAAGGCCCAGTAGCCCAGGTCGGCAATCCACAAGCTGCCAGCAGGCATCTCTTGCGCACGCAAGACACTGGAGAGTTCATGGCGACGACCTTCTTGCAGATAGGGACCATGCAAGCGACCTGCAAGCACATCCCAGCGGACCGTGATTTTGAGGGCCGCCTGCGTTTTCGGATCGTTTCCACTGGGACTGGGACTGCCTCCACAGCCTCCCCAGACGCTTTTGAGGGCGCTGGGCAAACTGATCGTATTGCCATCTTCCAGCAGCACGGCGCTGAAGCGCTGCAACAGCGGCAAGCTGATGGCCTGAGCACAGACCACCTACTCGACCGCTCGCTGCAACAGCGCCAGCAGCCAGGCCAACTGCGTGAAGCTCATCGTGCGCTGCCTCATCCCTACTTGTTTGCCCAATTCGAGGGCATCTTTTTCAAAAAGCGTTCTCAGTATTCGACTCACCTGTGGTATACTCGTCATCGTTGGACTCCTGTGAGAAAACGAAAGATGTTTTATGTAATCCGTATTTTCTCACATCAGTCCTTTTTTTGCCTTCTTTCGATTAACTCATCCATTCTTAACTTGACGCCTATGCGGATTTCCCGATAGTATCCCTACTTACCGATAATTCGATATTTTGTCCACCAGAACGTCAATGCGAACAGCAGGGCCGACATGAGCACATAGATCCCACTCTCTATCTCCTGGAAGAGCAAGAAACGATCGCCAGGCTGATACAAGTATTTAGTTTGAAAACCATGCGCTATTGTGCATTGGGTGTACGCCTTTTCCTCAGGTGTTGGAGGCTGATTACCACTGCTACCACCAGGACCTGCGGATGCTGATGCTATTTTGAGAGGCGTGTTTATGTTCATGAGAGGGAGCGCCATATTCAATTGCAAAGGAGCGCTGGATGTAGTGTTTGTATGCAAACCCAAAGCAGGGCTTTTGCAAACTCCATTGGTCGGATCAACCGTGTTGCCCTGCCTGTCGACAACCGTTAAAAATCCAATCTGCATGGCACTTTGTGGAGGATTCTGCCCGCTGTTAAAGGGTGTCAAGGATATTAACGGTGGTAAAAAGTAAGGACGCCAGAAGACTTCGATCAGAATACGCACGATTACAAAAATCACTAAGGTAAGAGCCATCGCCGGAACCGCTTTCCTCACGATTGTTCCCACACAAACACCCAGGGTAAACGCGAAGAGCGTATAGGCAATCGCAGGCAGACTCCATACATCGTAGTTGGTATGATCCCAGAGACTATACAATGTAGGAACGACCGGTGTTTTCCACCAGAGGAACAAGCAACAGAGTATGATAGTGGCACAGAGGAGTAACGCAACGATTCCACCTACTTTGACGAGTAACCAACGGGACCATGAAATGCTTTGCGTCCAGATCAGGCGATAGGTACCCTGTTCCAGTTCGCGTGCAACTATCTGTGCACCAAAAAACATACCGATGATGGGCGGAAAAGCCAGAAGAGCATACTGGAAGAGAGAATAGAATGCTGAACCGCCAAAGGCTTTTCCTTGAATATAGTCCTGCAGGTTTAGACGCGCAACATTGCATTTATCAGATGAGCAGCTCATATTTCCTACGGAATGCGCAAAGGAGACAATATTTGCGCTCGTCACGAGCAAAATGGCGGCCACAAGGAGCAATCCAGCCACTAATACGAGTATTTCGATACGATATTGACGCCATGTCAACCAGATCATTGCGCAACCTCCAATGTTCTCCCGTCCTGACCAACCAGAGCCGATTTGGACTGGGATAGGTAAGCAAGAATAATATCTTCTAATGAGACCGAGTGTACTTGCCAGGCTGGATCGAGAAGAGGGCCATGCGTTTGTACAAGAAGTGTACATTGTTTCCCTGTACCACTAACCGCCACAATGGTGTGCGTTCTGGCAATGGACTCCATCCGCTCCCTCGGCCCAACAAGCATCTTATGAGACTGCATGAGGGAATCGGCCCTGGTGGCAAACTGCACACGTGAAGTAGACATAATTACCAGGTAATCACAGAAGCGCTCCAGGTCGGCAACGTTATGCGAAGAAATGATCACCGTCATGCCATGTTCGGCCACTGCGTCCAACAACGTTTGCTGAAATTCGCGGCGGGCGATAGGGTCCAGGCTGGCAACCGGTTCATCCAGGATCAAGAGTTCTGGTTGTTTGGCAAGAGAGAGAATCAATGCAACTTGCGCCTGTTGTCCACCTGACAGCTTCCCAGTCTGTTGGTGAAGCGGAATACCGAGGCATTCCAGACGTTGCAATGCCTGTTCTTGATTCCACGTGCGATTCAGCTTTTGCCCTACCATGAGCATCTCTTTGACGGTAAATGTTTTATAGAGTGGATGCTCTTGTGAAACGAAACCAATGCGTGGCAAAAGTTGTTTCATATCCTTGCCAGGTGTATGACCAAGGACAGTGATAGCTCCATTCGATGGTGCCAACAGCCCTGTGATGAGATGAAGCAACGTTGTTTTACCCGCGCCATTCGGGCCTACCAGTCCAGCAATGCACCCAATAGGGATCTGTAACGTGCAGTCACGTAGAGCCCACTTGCGACCATAGCGTTTGCTTAAATGAACTGTTTCCAATGCTTGAATCATGCAATTCCTTCCTCATACTTTTTTTTAAATTCTTGCAGTGTACGATCAAACAAAGCCTGTATGCTTTCTTCTTTCAGGTCAGCCGCGTAAGCATCATGCAACCAGTTTTCTAGACCTTGACGGAGAACATCATGGCTTTCAAGAGAAGGATCAGCCAGAGTACGTTGTACGAACGTACCCAGACCAGGACGGCTTCCTACCAGTCCTTCAAGCTCCAGCGTACGATAGGCTTTAAAGACCGTATTGGGATTAATAGCCAGTTTCGCTACAACCTCACGCATCGTTGGTAACTGATCTCCTGGCTTCAAAAATCCCAATCGCAATGCCTGTTTCACCTGATGAACGAGTTGTAAATAGGGAGCAACACCTGAACGGCTATCCAGATAAAACTCGATGTTCCGTTCCTCTGCACTCATCTGTTTTCCTCTTTTAATTAGATAACTAAATAACTATGACAATAGTGAAAGTATACCCGGTTGCCATCTTTCTGTCAAGCTTTCTAGGGGTTCCAATGCTCAGTAATACTCATCCTTTGTGCTTGTTTTTGGCTTAGCGTGGTTTTCCGGTCCGCTAATACTCGTCCCCCTAGATACGTTGTTTCGTTGCGCTGATTCTGTGCGAAATTCATAATTGCGTCCGCCGCGCGCTTGTAGCCGCCTGCATTGCGTACGTGCTGCTGCATCGCCTGAGCATTCGTGCGATAGTCAGCGTTGGAGAGTGCCGCCTTCATCGTCGTATGCAGCAGCTCCACCGTCAACGTCTGCGCATCGAGCGCCGTTCCCAGGCCGAGTTCCTGAATACGCCGCGCCGTCATCATCTGTTCCGGCATCTGTGGCACACCTACCATCGGAACCCCATAGTACAGGCTCTCCATCGTACTATTCATGCCACAGTGGGTTACGCCCGACACAGCTCGGCCAGCCGATCATCGACCTGGCGAAACGCGGCGAGAAAGGCCGGAGGATTCGCGCCCATGGCAGGCGCATGCTCGCCGATACCTGCTCCCATTGTCCGGCCAGGATTAAACTGACCTGCCGATGCGTAGCTGGGGCGGAACAGTATAGCCGGAACGTGTAGGGCGCGTGCCGCGATCTTTCCCCACAGACACATCGTATCGTAGAGAATAGAGTCGGGCTGATCGGCGCGGATGCGCTCGATCACCTGTGGCAGCACGCCTACGGCCTCGTTGACCATCATCACGGGGAGCGGATTCGTGGGCATGGAACCCGGCGTCATGTGCCTGACTGAGTCATCCGCCCCATTTGCGACTCATAGCTGCGGAAGGTCGCCCCCGTCGCCTCGATCGCGGCACGAAACTCCTCGCTCAGATAGTAGATCACCCGCTCGCCGCGTCGCACCAGTTCCTGTACTACCGCCAGCGTTGGGTTCACATGCCCGTGCCCTGGAACATTTAAAAACACGTATGTCGTCACTCTCTCTGCCCTTCTCGATTGTTTGCTCGTTCTGTTCTAGGAAAGAGTATCTCTTGGTATACGCTCCTACGCCTGACGTTTTCGCGCACGTCCTCTTCTTACGCTTGTGTGAGTGGCCTCCGCCTTAAACGACTCGTGTGCCCGTGACTTTCGAGGCAGGCATTATCAGGGAGTCAGGTTATTCTAGCCACATTTTGCGCAGGAAGAACGCAACGAGTGGAATGGATGGTAAAAGAGAGCAGGCGTCCATCTGGAAGATGAGGAGAAGCCTCGTTGACCCGTTCACAGAGTTGCGCCAAATCGTGATTGAGCGCGCGATCATTGAACGGAGTCAGTTCCACCTGGATCGTGGTAGCATCGCGGGTGATCGTGCCAAAGAGCTGGAAGAACGGCAATAAACGGTGCCAGGTAGCATGAGCATACGAAGCGGGAAAATACTGGTCACGGGTCCACATCGCCAGATTCGCAAGAGCCACTCTGCAGGTGGTCATCACTTGGTCCTTGCGGTGATCCAGTTCGTACATCCTTCGCTCCTTCGCATCCAGATCTTCCAATGCCCGGAGCACCTCGCGTTGTTCTTGACAGTAACGCTCCCGTTTGCGAAACTCCTGATTGCACTGCTCATAGGCTCGCCACTCTTTCGCACCTATTGGCTCTAATTCTGCATCAATGACCGCTTTGCGCTCCTTGATTTGTCGTCGCAGCACGTAATCAGTCACCCCTTGCGATTCTAGCGTCATCTGATACAAACCCAATTCCCGGTAGCGTTCATTGCTCCGACTCTTGTACTCTTTGCGCAACCGCTCCCGTCGTTTGCTGGCTTGCGTTTCTCGTTTGCCAGCACTCTGCGCCCATTGCTTCAAGCGGCTCAGAGGTTGCTGCAAGTGGGTTCGTCGCCTGACTACCTCCGAGTTTTCCACCGCAGTCTTGGCGAAACCGTGGTTGGTGTCCAATCCCAGAGGTAGTAAATAATCTTTGATCACATTTTCTTGCGCTGGCCACCGATGGATGTAGGTCTGAGCAAGTTCAATCGGCTCGATGGTCTGGGCTGTGGTCACAATGGGAATCAGCCTGGCTGTCGGCGTGCAAACTGGCCAGAAACTCCGTGGCCATGCCTTCTCGATCCACAATGATTCGCTTGACATGGGCATGTGTTTCCTGCTGTTCATAGCGTGCGATGATGGAGGGTAATCCCGTCGTCAAATGCTGATCTCCCCGATGGATGGTTGCCAGCAGTGGGTGTCCTTGCTCGTCGTGAAGCAACACCAGCGCCCGGCATCCCAGGACCACTCCCAGGCGTCCAATCAGTCCTCTAGGAATAAGCACCTCGCTGTAGACAGGCTTGCGATGTCCATCGATATAGCAGGTGAGAGAACGCCGTTCATCGTTGCCTTCGGCTTCTGGATGCCAGAGATCCGTTGTCCACCGCGCCAGGGCATCGGTCAAGCTTTCGGCTCCGCCAGCATGGGCCACTTGCGCTAAAAAAGCTTCGGTGTAGTGATAGCCATAGGCTCGCTTGCGCCCAGAAAGCCTCGCGAGACTCTCTCCGGTATAGCCGCGCAGATCCCAGGTGCGATGCAACCCGACCGCTCCCAGAAACAGTAACGTCAGCAGGAGTCTTTGGTGGACCACCATTGAACTGCCCGCCAATGGAGGACGGGGAGAGGGTATTTCCGTTGGCAGTGCTTTCTCCAACTGGGTCAGCAATCCTGTCTCGCTCGCTGCCGCGAAGAGCAACAAGCCCCCGGCACCTTCGCTGTACCCCGGCTCAACCGAGACCCGTTTGGGCTTTTTTTTCTCGTGGCACTGACGTGCGGGTGAGTCCCAGGCTCGCGCGGACCCGGTTGAGCTGACTGATACTCACAGGGAGCGAGAAACGCTTCTGGATCACACCTTGCAGCACCAAGCTGGACACGTCAGGGCTGACCTGACAGTGTTCAGTCAAGAACGTGAGGACTTCTCCCCGCAGTTTGCTGGCAGAACCATGCCGTCCATCGACGAACCTTCCTTCGTTGCTCTGCACTCGCTTGAGCAAGCGGTAAATCGTTGCACGATGGATCGGCAAAACGCTCTCGCTTCTCGCCTGCTCCACTGATGCTCCCTGCTTGATCCGCTCAAGGATCTTTTGCTTCGCTTCTCGACGCTGTTGCGGGGTCATAGCTGTGTCCATTCCTCTTCTTCTTTCCCTTCATTTCATTCTTTTGGGCTTTGTTCCAGCCTATGGGGAGCCTAAGCGACGGAGTCACCTTATGGAGAGGAAGCAATGGAAACGCACTATGACCTGCCTTTACCTGTTCGCAACGTCAGCATTCTTGCTCCTCTAGAAGCGTCTTTCAACGTTTTAACGCTCTCTGGCAGCAATCGAACGTCTCGTGGGAAAACCTCTCAAGAGAAAACCTTACGAACGTTCCTTACGGAGATTTCTTCTTGTCCCCATAAGTTACCACCGCTGCTTAGGTTCCCCACCCATTTGGCAATTCGCACATTGATCTGGATCATGAGAATCAGCGTTGGTCATCCGGGCGAAGCCGCTCCTGGTGCGGGATCTGTCTCAGGTAACGTACCGCCTTCGAGCAAAGTATCACCCGTCCATGCCTCAAAAAGTATGTCTTGATCAATATTGCGACCAGGAGTTTTTAGGGTAGCACGAGTTCCTCCTTCATAAGTTTTCCGATAACGCCCTTTGTATTCGCTAGATGCTGCTGTTAATATTTTGTGCCCTTCATTTAAAATTTTCTCTATAGCTTCATTATCCTCTTTTACAATGTTTTTATCTAATTTTCCTTCTTTCACCTTATCATCGGATATCCTATTATATTCGGTATTTAATTGTCTTACCTCTGATAAACACTCCTCTCCCCTTTTTATATGCTCATCTAGCTTTTGGTAAACAGTAATGATCTGTGATGCATCCTCACGTTTGAGAATTACTGGATTACGACCTTCGTCCCTAGCACTTAATAATTCCGTATTTGTACGTTCATATATCTCTTTTACCTTATCATAATCTTTATTCATATCGTTAATTATGCCAGCAAGATCCGTATGTATTTTTTGAAACCGTGGCTGTATTAGTAGGTCTGTATCAATATCACGACCGAGAGTTCCTTTATTGTAAATATTCCGGTAATATTTTTTACATGCTTGATACGTTTCATTTAATGTTTTACGCCCATCTTTCAAGAATGCATCTATCGCCTTAGTAGCATCATCTATATCATTGTCAGCTAATTTTCCTTCTTTCAACTCAGTAGAAAAGCTCTGAGTGAAGTCGACTCTTAATTGTGCTGCCTTCGATATGGACGTCTTTGCACTTTCCCGATGCTGATCTAGCTGTTGAAAAGCATCCGTTATACGTGCTGCATCCTCAGACTTGAGAGCTACGGGGTCACGACCTCCGAGCTGAGCACTTTCCAATTCCTTATCTATACCTTGATCTATGTCTCTTAGCGCACGATAATCTCCCTTCATATTTTCAATTATGCCACGGAAATCCTCTTTTGCTTTTTTGAGATTAGGGTCTATTATTGCTTTCCTTACATCATTCAAATTTTTTTGGTCAATTTTACTCGTTCCTTCTTTTTTTGAATACATCCATTGCATAAATCCACGCTTACTTGTTGGATTATTTCTTGGGTTTTCTGTGTGCTCTGATTGTTCTGTATGCTCTGGTGTTCGGCTAGATTCCCCAGATACCATCATATTACTCCGATCTTCAAATCTTGAAAAACCATGCACTTATCCTCATTGCTTTCAGGAATAGAGCATCTCCATCTTCTTCTTTCTCTTCATTTCATGTTTTGGGCTTTGTTCCAGTCTATCACACCCTTGTGTCGCTGTCCACTTGCGCAAAACGTCACTCACATACCCTGACTCCCTGACAATGGCTGAGGGAATTTCATCCACGTCCGGGAAGTAGCCCAGACAGGGAAAGAGTTTGAGCCAAAGCACCAGATTGAGTTGCTGTTGCGGAGAACGGGTCATGGTTTCAACGAAGGTGCGTTCCTCTGTTGTCGGGGTATAGGCTTCAATCAATTCTTTGGCGGAACGATCACCGTGTATGGAAAACAGAACAAATATCGGGAGATTCCGCTCAATGCAACAGCCCGGGCAGCACTGATGGCGTAAGAAAGGGCTTGCTACTGCACAGAGGAGGTGTGAAAATGAGAAACCGCATCGGTCAGCAGTTGGGGCACTATCAGCTCATCCAGGTGCTGGGACAGGGGCAGTGGGCCTCTGTCTATCTGGGGGAACACCTGCACCTGCAGACCCAGGCGGCCATCAAAGTGCTTCATGACCCGTTGGCATCCGGTGACGAAGAAGGCTTTCTGGACGAGGCCCGCACGCTGGCGCGCTTACGGCATCCGCATATCGTGCGGGTGCTCGACTTTGGCATCGAGGCGCGCACCCCGTTCCTGGTCCTGGAGTATGCTCCGGGGGGCAGCCTGCGCAAGCACTACCCTAAGGGCACGTGCCTGCCTCTCGACACCGTCGTCTCCTATGTCAAGCAGATGGCCTCCGCCTTGCAGTACGTCCATAACCAGCGCTTGATTCACCGGGACCTCAAGCCGGAGAATCTGCTGCTGGGACCCAACCAGCAGATCTGGCTCTCGGATTTTGGCCTGGCTCTGCTCATCCACAGCGCACGTTCGCAGTCGTTCCAGCAACCAGCCGGCACGCTGGCCTATATGGCCCCTGAGCAGCTCGAAGGCCATCCCACTGCCGCCAGCGATCAGTATGCTCTGGGTGTGCTGGTCTACGAATGGCTCACAGGCGTGCGCCCCTTTTCCGGCTCGCTTCAAGAGCTGATAGCCCAACAGGCTCTGGCTCCCCCGCCGGCCTTGTCTGAGCAGGTGCCCACCTTGCCAGCGCTGGTGGAGCAGGTGGTGCTGCAAGCCCTGGCCAAAGACCCCGCACAGCGCTTTGCCCTGGCGTTGGAAGAGGCAAGCCGGGAAGAGACGTCTGGTCAAACGCTGCCGATTCTCTCCTCGGTATCCCCAGCCAAAGCCGGGACAGGAGCAGCCTCCCTGCTTCGCCTTCCAAGGGGCACCGTAACCCTGCTCTTTGGCGACATCGGGGGCTCCACGCAGCTGCTTCGGCAATTGGGTGAGCACTATCCCCAGGTGCTCTTCGAGTGCCAACGCCTCCTACGTGCCGCGTTCCACCAGTTTCACGGTCGCGAGGTCGACACGCAAGGCGATGCGTTCTTCGTCGCTTTCGCCCGTGCCAGCCATGCGGTCGCCGCAGCCGTCGCCGCGCAACGGGCCCTGGCGAGCCAGAGCTGGGCAGAAGGGGTAACGGTGCGGGTGCGTATGGGCCTGCACACCGGCGAGCCAGCGCTTTCCTCCGAAGGCTACCTGGGCCTGGACGTGCAGCACGCCGCACGTATCATGCGTGCAGCACTGAGCTGGTTGCTGGAGCCAGGCTCGCCAGGGCAAAGCAGCGAGGCTGCCTTGCGCCTGGGTGGTGCTTTGGCGGAGTTCTGGACCATACGCGGGTACGTGAGTGAGGGATGGCACTGGCTGGAGCGCGCCCTCTCGATCAGCCGGGGGGTGAGATCAGCCACGCGAGCGAAAGCCCTGACGGGTGCTGGAGAGTTAGCGACCGTGCATGACGACTTCGATCAGGTGGAGGTGCTGTGCGAAGAGAGTTTGGCGCTGTACCGAGAACTGGGCGATCGCCGAGGCAGCGCGCTCGCCCTCGCTTATTTAGGGAATGCTGCCTTAATGAGGAGCAATTATGCCGCGGCACACGCACGGCTTGAGGAAGCACGAGCGCTCTTAAGAGATGTGGGCCACACAGAGGGCAGCGCTTTCGTCCTCACTACCCTGGCCACGGTGTTTTTCTTTCAAGGCGAGTACAAACGCGCGCAAGCGCTGCTTGAGAAAAGCCTGGAACTCTCCAGAGTGGCAGGCAACGCCCGGGGCTCTGCGTTCTCTCTCGCGCTCCTGGGATTGGTGTTGCTGTCTGAGGGAGAGGTTGCCCAGGCGCAGGCACGACTTGAGAAAAGCCTCGCTGTCTCCAGGGAGATAGGCTATAAACGAAACATCGGCTACTCGCTCCACTTCCTGGGACTGGTGACCCTCCAGCAAGGGGATATGGCGAGGGCCCGCTCGCTGTTGGAAGAGAGCCTGGTCCTCTTCAGAGAGGTGGGAGAGCGGGGACGGATGGCTGAGGTCATCTTCAACCTGGGGTCCATCTCGTTGCTTCAAGGGGACTATGCAGCGGCGCGTTCGCTGATGGAGGAAAGCCTGAAGACCTCTGTTGACCTGAACTACAGGTGGGGGAGCGTTGGATATCTGGAAGGATTAGCGGCTGTGGTGGCAGCGCAGGGAGAGCCAGTACGGGCCGTCTGGTGCATGAGCATTGCCCAGGCGCTCCGTGAAGCCGTCGGGACGCCTCTGCTCTCATCGTTTCAAGCCTATCACGAGTCGGCCCTGGCTTCCGTGCGCAGGCAGATGGAGGAGCGGGTCTTTGATGCTGCCTGGGCCCAGGGGCGCACCATGACACTAGAGCAAGCACTGACAGCCCAGGAATTGGTGACGATGCCCACAACGGCTTCACACGTTTCCAAAGCCCCGGCCTCTCCCTATGGACTGACCGCCCGGGAGGTAGAGGTGTTGCGTCTGGTGGCCCAGGGGATGACCAATGAGCAAGTGGCTGAGCAGCTCGTGATTAGTCCTCGCACGGTCAATACTCACCTGACCTCCATCTTTAGCAAGATCGGCGTCTCCTCGCGCGGTGCGGCTACCCGGTACGCCATCGAGCACCACCTGGCCTGATCGTTCCGCCGGCTGGTCCGGCTTCTTCCTTCGCCCAGTCTCCCTTTTGTCTGGGTATGCATCAGGACGTGGCTGAATGCGTCCCCTGCACGGCCCTCATGCCTCCTATCTACGTCAAATGACGTAGCAGACCACGCAGCCGTGTCCGACAGCGGTCAGAACAGATACGTCACCCAACACGTTATTCTCCCGATGTGTTCTGGGCTCCAGCCAGCTACACTGTGAGCAGGAGTTGAGCGCTCTTGCTGGGAAAATAGGAAGATGGCTCGCTCACTTACCAGTACAAGGAATGAAGCTTTCTCACACTCTGAATGGAGGTATTACCGTGACTACTAGTACTACTCAATCCTGGAGTCCCTATGGAGGGGGCGGCGCCATCATCCTGACGGTTGTCCTGTTGATCGTCACCGGCGCGCTGGTCTTCTTCGCCTTGCGTCTCCGTCATCCCATCGCCTTCAAAAGGCCTGGCAAGTATCTGATTTTTGCGATCGTGATGGGCTGGTTGATAGGTATGGTGGCTGTCCTGGAGACATCGGCCAACTACATCATAGCGTTGTATCGGCATGAAGGGGGGCATTTGATTTCCCCACCAGATTACATAACGCCTGTGACCTACACGTTACTGGTGCTGAGCTTTTTCGGGATCGCATACCTGGCCAGACGGATCGGGTTCTGGGGCACTGTTGGGAGCGCGATTGTGGGGACGATAGCTGCGCCGATCATCTTCGAAATACCATTCGATCTCATTATCCTGTGGCGCGTCTCTCCTCCCCCTCCTCCTGGAGTACAGCTGATTGTGTTCTTCTTTACCTCGTTTATCCTGTTCCAGATCCTGAGCCTGTTGATGCTCACGTTCACGCCTGTTGTGAGGGTGTCGAGATTGACCCTGTTCAGTCTTTCGGGCATGTTTTTGATCTTCGCGGTGTGGGCAGTGTTCGGCTATGCGCCTCCGGAAACTCCCCTGCCCGTTGCTCTGAATATCGTCTCAAAAGTTCTGGCGTTTGCAACGGCTGTCTCGCTCTTTATCCCGACGGAAAGAAGCGCGTGGTTTGGCCGCCAACCTGCTCCGGCCAGCCAGGAAAGCGGCCAATGACTGGCCTGAAAGGAGAAAATTATGATGAATCTTATTGGAGATCTGTTGCTCAGCAATGTTTCTCACTCGTTCGGAGCCCTTGCCCTGCTGGCGTCTAGCAAGCTGGCGGTGCTGGCCTGGAGCGGGCATGCGCCGGTGCTTGGTGCGCTCGCAACGACGTCCTACTGGCAAGGCGAAGTCGCCGGGGCCGTCTGGGTAGCAAGCACTCTTCCCATGCTGTTCTATGTGCTGGCCCATCCCGCGCTGCTGCGACGGCGTATCCCTCGGGCCGAGCAAGCCCCCAGGCAGAAAATCATCAAAGCGTTGTTTGGGCTTGGCGGGATGGTGATGTATGGAGGCTCGTTTCTCTCCTGGGGATTTGATTACAACTGGTCATCCATCCCCGTTCCTGTCGCGTTGCTGGGGGATCTGTTGATCGCTGGCGGATCGCTTCTGATCTGGCAGGTGTTTCGCATCAACGCTTATGCCTCCTCAATCGTGACGGTGGAGTTAGAGCAACCGGTGATTTCAACTGGACTCTATGCGCTGGTCCGTCACCCCTTGTATAGTGCAAGTCTCCTGCTGTTGATTGGAGTACCAGTGGCTCTGGGGGCCCGTCTAGATCGGTACAACGAGCAGTGGCCTGAAACCCTGTTCATTCCTCGAACAGGCGCAACGGTTCGCAGATTCTCCAGGGATCGCCCGGACTGGAGCGCAACATGGGTATTAGGACCACCGGAGAAATTTACCAGCGCTCGCGGCCTGTGCATCTTCTCGGCAGCGATTGTTTGCCAGAGAAGACCACCAAATAAGCATCTTCTCGGCAGCGTCAAGGTCATTGTGGCGGCTCACGCTGCCGAGAACAGCATCTATCAGCGCTGTTTGATCTCGTTAACTCTGCGTTATGCTGCCAGATCTCAAGCGCTCTCGTAGGCGCCGCTCGTTGAGGTTGGAGAAAGGTGAACCGTGGAAAAGCCACGCAACAATGTGCGGACAAACCCTCCCTGGAGCGGCGCACGCACCTCGGAGACCAGACCTTTGAGCAGGGCGGCCATCTCCGCCCCTTCATCAAGAAAGAGCCGCTGATACTCTGCGGTCTGAGCCAGGGTGAGCGCTTCTGTGAGCACCGCTTTCGCCTCCTGCTTGTGCCCGAGACGAGCATGCGCCCGTGCCATGAGGAGTAAAGTCTCGACTTCGCTGCGCAGGCGGGCCTGACTCTGGGCCTCCGCGCGCCAGTCGGCCAGGATCGAGAGCGCCTGCTGCACTTTCCCCTCTTCTTCCTGTGCGATCAGCAGTCGCGCGGTCACCAATTGCTCGTGCTCATACACGATGTCCTGCGGCGTCTCATCATCCTGCACTAGGGTTTGCAGCCCGGCAAGCCGGCGCTCTGCCGCGATGAGGTCGCCAGCGGTCAGGGCAAAGTGGGCCAGCCACAACTCAATCTCGCGGGACCAGCGTGGATGGGCGAAAGCGGGCGAGAGGCGCTGCAACACTTCCTGCGCCTCTTTGGGCTCCCCGCGCGCGTATCGCACACGCGCCAGGAGAGTCGCCGACTGCAACCACAACCGCTCATTGCCAGCCTCAGCATGTAGGTCGTATGCCTCCCGAACCTCCTGCTCGGCTTCCTCCAGGCGGTTCCACTCATAGGAGATGGTCGCCAGCAGGAGCAGGGTTGCGCCCCGGTCTTCGTGATCATCCCCAGCGGTATCGAGGATCTGACGCAGGAGCAGCGCGGCCTGTTCCAGATGGCCTGCCCCAAGCGCGAGATAGCTCTGCTGGAGGAGCGACCCACGTCTGGCATAGCTATTGTCGGCGGGAACCGGATTGAGCTTGCGGGCTTCATGCATGAGCTGGCGCGCCTCACTCATCCGGCCCGCGAAGAGCGCGGCCACGCCAAGCATCGCCAGGGCAAGACTGCGCCAGAACGGTTCGGTGTCTGGCAGTATGGTGAGCGCTTCTTGCGCGCAGCGGATCACGGTCGCGTGGTCGTCTATGTGCCTGGCGAACAGCGCATGCAGTGTCAACACTTCGCCCAGGCGAGGTCGGTCGCCACGTTCCCGCAAACGCGCTTCGGCCATCTGGAGATAGTGCTCGCACTGCGGCTTTAAGGCTGAGGAACGCCGTTGCGCCGTGAACAGCAGCACCATGGCATAGATGGCGCTGAGCGTTGGGTATGCACGTAGGAGTTCGTCCGGGACCTGTTTGAGCCAACGCAAAAAGGGATGCCATTCCTGGGGGGGCAACAGCGTCTGTGACTCAGCAATCCGCGTCATCAGTTCGGCGGCGCGTGGCAGTTCACGCGCCGCAAGCGCCGCATCGACCGCATCGGAGAGCAGGTCGTGTTGCTCATACCAGCGACTGGCCTGGCTCTGGATGGAAAGCCTACGCGCTTCGCCCAGGCGGCGGCGTGCCTCGTGCTGCATCGCCTCGGCGAAGAGCGCGTAGTAGCGATACCAGGTACCGCTCTCGTCTACAGGCAGCACAAACAGGTTCGCGCGTTCAAGCTGTTCCAGCATGAGCGCGCTGTCCTCGCGGCCCGTCACCGCATCACACAGCGATCCGGTCAGGCGTGCCAGGCCGCTCGTCTGGAGCAAAAAGACCTGGAGTGGCTCCGCTTGAGCGGCGAGGACCTCGGCGACCAGGTAGTCGAGAATCGAGCGCTCTCTCCCGCTGATCTGTGCCAGGCGCCGTTCCATCTCCTGGGCCGAGAGCGCTCCCTGCCCTTGCAGGGCCAGCGTGAGCAGCCCGGTGATCCATCCCTCTGTCCGCTGCTGGACTTGCTCCAGCAGCGTCTCCTCAAACGGGAAAGGCAAGGTCTGTTGGAGAAACGCCCGCGTCTCTTCCCGTGTAAAGCGCAGGTGAGAGACCCCAAGTTCCACCAGGTCATCATGCGCGCGCAGTTGGGCCAGCGGCAGTGGTGGTTCTCTCCGCGTCAGCAGGATCAGGTGGAAATTGGCGGGCTGGTGTTCAAGGAAGAACGACAGGGCTTGGTGGATGGCACTGCTCTTAATCACCTGATAATCTTCCAGCACCAGGATCCCGCGTTCTGGCAGGCAGGCCAGCTCATTCATCAGTTCTGTCAAGATAGGTGAAAGCTCAGGACGGGGAAAAGGCGGCTGCCAGGCAGCACCGAGCTGTGGCAGCATGCGCTCTCCCAGGTTTGGGTGAAAGGTCTGGCAGGCCACAATGAGATAGTGCCAGAAGCGGATCGGGTCGTTCTCCCCCTCATCCAGGGCAATCCAGGAGACTGGCAGTGCACTCCCATCGCGCGGGTCGCGGGTCGCGATCCACTCGCTCACTAGCGTTGTTTTGCCAAAGCCAGCCGGTGCCAGCACCAGCGTCAGCTTGCGCGAGAGGCTCTCATCCAGCCGCGCTAGCAAACGTTCGCGGGAGAGCAGGGAAGCCGTAGGACGTGGTGGGCGCAATTTGGGCATGAGCAGCGGCACCTGCTGGAGCAGCGTGGAAGAAGCAGGCTGAGGATGCAACGAGGGTAAAAGGAGAGGCTGTTGGGTGAGCTCGCGCTGGATGGGATCTGCCTGCAGAGCACGCGCAAGCTTTTCCAGGCGGGCGATGGTCAGATCAGCCGGGCGCCCCGCGTACTTCTTCACGACCCGCTTCCCCTGACGGCGATAGGCATACCAGTAGCCATCGTCGCCTCTGACACGCGCCTCCTTCAGCAAAGTGAGATGCCCCTGTTGGCCGTGAAAGGAAAAAGAGGTGTCTTCGTCGAGCAGCCTGGCTACCTGCGCCTCGGCGTCTCCCTCCACCTGCATTTCCGGGTGTCCGGCTTTTTGCCAGAGGTACTGTTGGTCTTCTGCTGACCAGAGCAGTGCTGCCGGAACCTGTTTTGTCATACCTTTCTCTCTTCGCGGATAGTGATGCGGATCTGTTCCCCAACGCCCGGCAGAAGTGACTCCAGACGTCACTGATCGAGTTTTATGCTTGGTTGGGGGTATACGTCGCTCACCCTTGAGTATTGCCATGTATGGGTGGCGTGCATCAGTGACTCCAGTACCCTGACGCTCTTCAGCGGAGACATTGGACCCTATGTATCACTGGACCAGGCGCGTAGGGCAGTGGGCCAACAAAGATGCGTTACTTGCGCAGACGGGGTTAGCACTCCTGGCACAGCCCATTCAAGACCACCTGGACGCGCTGAAGGGCCAATTGGAAGAGCGTATTGGCACGGTCAATCAGCGCATCAGTGCTGGGGAAAATAGCCACTTGCACCTCACGGCCACGGGGAAATGCAAGAGTTGGACGCTGCAGTATCCGACGAGCGACGAGCCAATCAACCATCCGATCTTTGAGACGTTGCGTCAGGTGAATATCAGTCGTGTGCTCCACTTTGTGAATTATCACTGCCAATTCATGATGTGCTTCGAGCATGTGCTGGGACGGTATACCCTGGTTGCCAATCATGTCCCAGTGAACGCCGAGATGATCGGTGCCCACGATCATGAGAGCCAATTTGTCTTCGATTTGCTCTTCAACAATACCACCGACATTCACACGGCCCGGTGCATTCCACTGGCACGCACGGGATCAACCAGGTGAATTTTGCGTTGCTGCACATTTTCGGCTATCAGTTCGCCCCGCGCTATAAAGGTATCCAGGAGAAACTTCGCACGTCGCTCTATGGTTTTGAGCACCCTACTCAGTATGGCGACATCCTCTTGAAACCCGTACGCAAGCTCCATACGGTAATCCATTAATGCTGATCCCATTTGCAGAAGGGTTAGACGAATAAACGACAAGACATTTTGTATACTGGGCACTAAGAAACAGCGTCACCAGCTCATAGCGAAAAATGAACAAACTGGTACTCAGAATAGCAAAAATTAATAAGGCTAAACGGTGATCTATATCTGTTTGTTTGTAGGAATGTGTGTTGGAGCGTGGTCAGAGAAACCTCATGAAAGATGTGAGACAAGGCATCTGAGCTCATGCGCAGACGCCTTTTTACAGAGAATATGGTTCGCTACTTTTTTGCCAGGACTACAGTGCCCCAGAATTGACTGAGAGTCCGCCATCGATCACGAATGTCGCGCCCGTCACATAGGCTGAGGCATCCGAGGCAAGATAGAGCGCCATCTGCGCAATTTCTTCTGGCTGTCCCATACGATGTAGTGGGATCTCTCCCAGTAGCGTCGCCCATTTTTGCGGATCTGCCTTCACATCAGCATCAATAGGCGTATCAACGGCACCAGGAGCAATATTGTTCACCGTGATATTATGTGGTGCAAGTTCCAGACAAATGGTGCGTGTGAGCATACGTACGCCACCTTTTGCACAACAATAAGGTACATTTTGCGGCATCGCAATGTCTTCATGCACTGAAGAGATGTTGATAATGCGTCCGGCAGTTTTCCGCTGGACCATCTCACGAGCCGCAGCTTGCGCACAGAAAAATACGCCTTTGAGGTCAATACCCACTACGCGGTCAAATTGCTCTTCGCTGACATCCAGAAAAGGACTATGGATCTCCATACCCGCATTATTTACCATGATATCCAGGCGACCGAATTGCGCTACAGCCTGCTGAATCAAGCCCTGAGCTTGCTGATACTGTGAAACATCTGCCTGCACCACAATGGCTCTACCGTGATGCTGTTCGATGAGGTGCTGTACTTCTTGCGCCTTATCCCGTGCATGCGCATAGTTTATCACCACAGCCGCACCCTCCTGTGCCAGGGTTAATGCTATCGCACGGCCAATGCCACTATCGGACCCGGTCACAACAGCGACTTTCTGGTCTAATTGCCCCATACGTTTGTATGCTCCTTTATTTCCAGGTACCTTCTCTCTCTATGATCAATCAGTGTCTCCAGGGAGGAATTGCAGCGCCACCTAAGATTTCAATAGCTGCGTTGCCTGTGCACGTAGTCCCTCTATGGTATACGCCAGACAGCTCCAAAAAGTTGATGCGACGTTCCAGCCAGAAGAGATAGACAACTATTTCTGCACGGAGATAAAGTGAGGATGACTGACTATTTTGCCACAAAAACAGCGCCAAAAAAGCTCACTACATACACATTTTTCTCTATTCTCTGGTATAATCTGCGTAGGGGAAAGGATTGCAGCACGATGACGAGTGGTTTCTTACCTCACAAGACATTCTCTTTTACCAATCCCAACAAGCAGATGTGAAAGGATCTCGCATGTTAACATGGCTTGGAGGCACACTATACCGCGCCCGCTGGAGTGTCCTCCTACTGGTAGTGATCATGACTATCATGATGGCATGGTACGGTTTTGGCGTTTTTGATAGTTTGAGCGGCACTGATGTCGGCGTCCCCAATAGCGAATCGGCGCGTGCCCAGACGCTATTGGACAGTAAATTCTCTTCACAGTCGACAAGTAACAACATCATACTCCTCTTGAGTAGTAGCTCATTGCGTGCTACCGATCCACAATTTCAGCAAGCAGCAACTCAACTTTTACAACGAGTCAAGGCACGCCCTGAAGTACTCTCGATCACTTCCTACTATACTACGCACGATAGCAATTTTCTCTCGCACAACCGGCATCAGACCTTTGCTGTCGTCACCGTTTCCGACAAGGACGGAGAGACCAGCACCTATAACAGCATTACATCCGTGCTCACATCTCCCACGCTGCAGATTGCTGTTGGTGGATCTTTGGCCGTCGATGTTCAGTTCAACAACCAACTGATCCATGATCTAGAGTTTGCCGAGACGGTCTCTCTGCCCATTGTGGCCTTGTTACTCGTGCTCATCTTTGGGGGATTTGTGGCGGCGTTGCTCCCCTTACTGATTGGGGGTTTCGCCATTGTTGGCTCCTTTGCCATCGTACGCCTCCTTACCCACATCGTCAGTATATTGAGCTTTGCCACCAATGTGATCACGATCATCGGGTTAGGCCTTGCCATTGACTACTCGCTCTTCATCGTCACACGCTTCCGCGAAGAACTGGCACTTGACGGCGCAAACATCCGTGGAGCATTACAACGCGCCATGGCCACCGCAGGTCGTACCATCCTTTTCTCCGGGCTCACCGTCTGTACCAGTTTGATCAGCCTGCTGCTTTTCCACGTCAACGAACTGCGTAGTATTGGTCTGGCCACGATCGTCGCGGCGTTAGTTGCAATGCTAGGCGCGCTGACACTGTTACCTGTGCTGCTCGCTCTTTTGGGACCACGGGTGAACGCCCTCTCCATACAACGACTCCTCCGCCGTAAAAAAGTCGTTGCGAGCAAACAACAGGGCGCCTGGTATCACCTTTCCTATTTCGTGATGCACTGGCGCGTGCCGATAGCGATGGTACTCATCGCCTTTTTACTCCTGCTTGGCACCCCCTTTTTACACGCGGCATTCGCCACAACCGATGAGCGTTCTCTCCCGCTCAACGCTTCATCGCGTATTGTGATCGAACAGCTTGAACAAAATTTTCCGAACCAGGACAATGCAACTATCGATATTGCCATCACAACACGTGGGAATGCACTCACAGCCGGGAATCTGGCACAATTGAACACCTATGTGCACCATATTGAGAACCTATCTGGCGTGAGCAATGTTGCTAGCCTGGTGAGCATAAATCCACAGCTGACGCTCACAAATTACCAGCAACTCTACGCCCATCCGGCTCTCAATCCACAGTTAGCGGCGGCAGCAAAACAACTGGCCAATGGGAATGTCACGCGCGTCACCGTCACAGCAAACTTTGACCCTCATGCCAATGCGGTACAAACGCTCGTCAAGCAAATTCGTGCCATCAGCGTTCCCGCTGGTTTTACGCCGCTGGTCGGCGGGGACATGGCCCAGGAAATCGATCAATTTGCCAGCCTGGCCTCGACCATTCCTTATGCCATAGTGGTCATGGCTTGCGCAATCTTTCTCTTGCTCTTCTTGATGACGGGCTCTTTGGTCATGCCACTCAAAGCGATCTTGCTCAATACGCTCTCGCTGACTGCGACGTTTGGCGCACTCGTCTGGGTTTTCCAGGACGGCCATTTGCAGAATCTGTTGCAGTTTCGAGCATTTGGCGCGTTGGATAGTACAGAACCGATCCTGATCTTTGCTATCGCCTTCGGACTCTCCATGGACTACGAGGTCTTCTTACTCAGCCGTATTAAAGAGCACTTTGATAAAACAGGAGACAATCGCGAGGCGGTCGCCGTTGGCTTACAACGCACTGGCTGGTTGATTACGAGTGCCGCACTCCTGCTCGCCGTGGTTGTTGCGGCCTTTGCCACGTCGCGCATCATGGTTATTCAGGAAATTGGGGTAGGTATAGCGCTGGCAGTGATCATGGACGCCACACTCGTACGTGCATTGCTCGTGCCCGCGATGATGGCCATGCTTGGCAAATGGAACTGGTGGGCGCCGCGTCCACTACAAGTTCTCTGGCAACGTATTGGACTGCGCGAAGAAATACCCTACGTTGATGGAGAATCCAACGCAGACAAGGAAGAGAAGCCCGCGCTGGCACGGTAAGCGAGCAATGAGCACGGTGTCCCAGTCGGTTCCACTTCCCCAGGAACGGGAAGCTACTCGTTGCCAATAGTGCTTTGAGAGCAGGAGGAGATCAACGATGAGTCTCCTCCTGCTCTGCCCTCTTCTCTACTACGAGGACTGGGGATCACTTTGTGTTGTTGACGTGTCAGCAGACCTGGCATCGAATGTTTCGTCCTCGGCGGGAAAGTGGGAGGTGAGACGAGCGCCAATGATCCAGCCAATGATACCAAGGCCCACGGTTAGTCCCAGCCAGATGAGCAGAACGGTGTTTAACACAACGTTGAACGTTGCCGCCAATACACCTCCCAGAATAATACCCACAATCAAGCCGGTCGTGACACCTATCAAACAACCGGGATGGGCAAGGTTACGCCCACGGAGTCGCTTCATCATAACAGTCTGTTCTACCTTTAGTACGATTTCGATTGAAGATAATTGCATAGGGATGATAGCGCGCCGAGTCTCGTCCGTCAAGCCTGTGGCATGGTGGATACACTCACCACTCACCTGGTTGTGGGAGTTTGCCCGTCCCACAATAGGGATGTTCCTCCGGCAGTTGTGCAGGCAGCGGTTTTGTGGCTAAAGGCGGGTGGTTATTGCGTAGATAGAGATCATACCCTCCACCACTGGCAACCAATTTGAACTGCGAGCGAAAGAGCGCACTGCTCGTATTAACTTGCACTGGATAGGGACTCCCTTGACTGCGTATGCCGATAATAACCCACTCGACCATCGCACCTGGATTGCTTAATGTGCGTCTCCAAAGATTGCCTGAGCCTTGATAGATAATATTTTTAAAGTCAATACCTACCTCTTGCGACTCGTTTGGCGAGCCAAGATAGGTATCATCTAAAATCAGGCCACCATTGTAGTGTTGCGCAAGAAAAGCATCGACGACCTGATACGCGGTACAAGAATCGCCATACTGACCATCCTCCAATGTCACGATTCCAGTCTGCCAGATGACTATTGATTGACCAATAAGTATTCCGCAGAGAAGCGCATGCACGGCTAAATACGTGTATGACCTGAAGAATTTAAACGTGCCTGGCACAAGTGTGGCAATAAACAATGCAGCAGGAATAGCTGCCTGAGAGCCAAATCTGGCATTGAACAACTGGGAACTGACACCAGGAACAAGGGCAACCACTTGCCCTGTGTAGAAAGAAATGACGTAGAACAAAAGCGGGGTAAGAAAAGGCAGCGGAGCAAGCATTTCAGCGACATTTTTGCGCAGAGTTATGTCTCTTCGCACAACGATATATTTGACGAAAGCGATGACCGCCAGAAGAGCAATCATTGGTCCTAAATTATCGAGGCAGGCAAAGGCATAATACCTTACTGCTTCCCAAAGACTCTGGTCTGTCACAGAGACCTGCGCATGGAAATAGTATTGGATTTGATTCTCAGAGGAATACACGCCTTGTTTGAAATAGAAGAAATTTCCAAAAATGACTTCATTCCAGATGAACCATAAGATAATACCAAAGCTACCAAGTATGCCAAAGATGAGTAAGTGCGCCTCGATTTGTTGCCGATGGTGATGCCGGACGTATCCAATCATGGGAATCAGCATCAAAATGACGAAAAAGAGCATCCAGCCATCGTAGCGGGCAATCGTTGCCAGAAAGGTAGCTGCCGCTGTTATCGTCAGATAGCGCGTTTTATCCGTTTGCACCCAGACGATAAAGTAGAAACATGCCACTGTAGACGTCGCGAAGCACACCGGCTCTGAGAGCGGGGTCGTCTGAAGGTAGATGACATTCGGGTTGAGCGTAAAGGCGAGGGTGCCCACAAAGGCAGCACAACTCTTGTTACTTAGCCTGCGTGCAGCCAGGAAAAGGTAGACAGTGGCAATGGTGTAGCAGATCATCGAGGGAATACTGCCTGCCAATCCGGTGCGCCAGAGATAATCGTTCCAGATAAACGGTAACATGATAAGATGAGGAAGTGGCAACCATACCGCTCCTAACTGCGCGGCACCCGGTGTCGCGCTATCAAAGACACTACGAGCAAGGCGCATATGGCTGTACGAATCACCGTAGGTAACTATATCGTGATGCAGGAACGAGTACCAGGTAGCTGTGATACTGACAGTAACGGTCAACAGGAGCAGTGCGACGAGCCAGGGATCTGGCGTGCCGAGACTGAGACGGCGTTTTTTCTGCTGAAGCGCATACTGCTTGAGGTACAGAGCGATCACGTCACACGTGGCCCTCACCCGCTGCATTGACGTGCGAGGATCGCCGGGGAGGGCGATTTTCTTGTCAGTAGACGTGGATGTCGTATGTCTTCTGCGTACGACTTTTACGGATGTGAGTATGGGTTGCGTTGCTTGTAGATGATGGCCGTGTTGTGTTTTCTCCCAATAGTGCGGCTTCACAATGAGTTGATAGAGGGCAATATAGGCCGATGCACTCATGATAATCCAGTAAAGAGGCAAAAGAACCACCCACTTGATGAGAGCGTAGTCTCTGCGTTGTAGGCAACCCAGGAGGTGAATGTAGAGGTAGAAAAAGTTGCCAAAGACGAGGCAGAATGTTCCGGCATAGAGCACAGGTGCCGGGGCAAGAATGCTGTAAAAGTCGGTTGGGTGAAATACTATATAAAATATCGTCAATAGCCACATCACCGGATTGAACAGGAGCACAAAGGTCCAGGTTCCCGCGATCACTTGTAATGAGAGAAAGGCACGGATATGGCCATCTTGCAGTGTTTGCAGAGGATGGCGCATATGCACCAGGTAAGTTTGTAGGTAGCCTTTAATCCAGCGCGAGCGTTGACGGAGCCAGTTTTTTAGCTGTGAGGTGGCCTCTTCGTAGGTTGTGCTATCCAGCACGGTCGTTGCCAGGCCAAACTGCGAGATGCGCAATCCCAGGTCGCAGTCTTCTGTGACATTAAAGGCATCCCAACCACCCAGGGCGCGCAGCACTTCCGTACGGAAATGGTTGGAAGTGCCACCGAGAGGCAACGCAAAGCCTGCACGCTGCAAGCCAGGCAACATGATATCGAACCAGGTGCTGTATTCAGCCGTAAAGAGGCGGGTCAAGATATTCTGATTTTTATTATAATAGTTCAGTTTAGCCTGCACGCATGCCAGATCTGCGTTATGATTGGCAAACGTCAAAACAGCTTTCTTCAGTTGATCCGGCTCTGGTTTATCCTCGGCGTCAAAAATAACGACAAACTGGCCTTTGGCCTGAAGCAAACCGAAGTTACAGGCGCGAGGTTTGGTCTGCGGTGCTCCCGGGGGCACTGTAATAATCGTAAAGTTCTCAGGTAAATAGATGCTGGAGAGCACAGTCCGCGTTTCGTCATCGTCCTCCTCGGTCAGTAAGAGCACTTGCAAGCGATCCGGTGGATAGTCAAGGGACCTTATAGCAGCCACAAATTGCTGCGCGACCTTGGCCTCTTTATACATAGGACACAGGATGGTGTAGGTCGGCCACTTGACATCTTGCTGATCCAGAGCCCGAATGATACCCTCATCGATAGTTTCACCTGCGCGATTGCAAAATGCACTGGTTGCCATCATGCCGCTGCAGGTGAAGCCGCAAATATAGAGGACGGTAATGATCCCCATGCAGATGGTGAGCATAAGCAGGTGAAGGATATAAAACCCGATCAGCAAGCCAAGACCCAGGGAGATGAGGGCCGATGCCTGTGAGATGGTCACAACGGTTATGGCGGAGTTGAGTTCCTGGAATGGCGCGAAAGGACGAACTTCGCGGTTTCCCACTCTTTTAATCTCCAGCGCCTCTTTCTGGTAGATCAAATACGCAGATGGAGAGATACCAAGCTCGTTATTGCGCTGCAGCCACTGGACATATGCTTCAACACTATGGGAATCGGTCGTCGCCTCAGGAAACGTCGTCGCTGCGTCTGGCGTGCTCTCACGCAGAGACGGAAGGAGAAGTTGCTCTTCGGAATTCCCTAACATCATTTACTATTTCTCTCTACGTGTTACACTTTACTTGTTATTATTGTAAGGCTTCAGCCCGAAAAAAAAAGTCAGATAGAGAGACAAAATGCGTTGAAAGACGGGTATACTTAATATATGGACCATCAATAGCTATCGACAGTAAGGAGGTTTTATCATGGCGCTGTTTCCCCAGCATCGTCCCGTCACGCTGGCTCGTCGTGGCATCGTTGCCGCGCCGCACTATCTGGCCGCCGAGGCTGGGTTGGATCTCTTAAAAGCTGGCGGCAATGCTATTGATGCTGGTATTGCCGCCAGTGCGACGCTACAGGTTGTCTATCCCTTCGTTTGTGGCCTGGGTGGTGATATCTTTATGCTGATTTATGAGGCTAGCAGCGGGAAGCTCTACGGCCTCAATGGCAGCGGTCGCTCAGCACAAGCGGCCAGCATCGAACGCTACCATGAACTGGGCTATACGCACATGCCGACCTTTGGTATCCACAGCATCACGGTCCCCGGCTGTGCCAGTGGCTGGGATGCTGCGGCTCAGCGTTTTGGTCGCCTGGGCCTGGCTCAGGCCCTCGCTCCAGCTATTGCGTATGCAGAAGAAGGCTTTGCCGTTGGTCCCGGTTTGCATAGCGCATTAACTCAGGGCAGTATGCATGCAGAAGTGCATCGCTCCTGGCGTGATCATTTCTTACCCCAGGGAACCATCCCTCCTATAGGTTCAGTGATGCGTTTCCCCACACTGGCAAGAACGTTGCGTACAATTGCCAGAGAGGGATCGGCGACCTTTTATCAAGGCGCTATCGCCGAGCAGATGGCGACCTTCTTTGCGCAAGAGGGCGGATTGATTACCCGCGATGATCTGGCTACGCACCAGAGTGAGTGGGTCACACCCCTCAGTGTGCCATTCGCTGGCTTGCAGGTCTACGAGTTGCCACCAAATACGCAGGGGGTGACTGCACTACAGATGCTCGGTATCCTTGATCGCCTCACCCTCGGTGCTCACCCCCTGTCTGTCGATACTGTTCACACCGCAGTGGAGGCAAAAAAGCTGGCATTCGCGGATCGTGCCGCCTACCTCACTGACCCGGCGTATATGCGCGTTGACCCGTCTGCACTCATCGCCGCAGATTACCTCACCGAACGCAGTAAACGGATCGATCCAACACGCGCTCAGCCCTCGCCGGCGGCGGGAAGTTTTAGCGGTGATACCATTTATCTTTGCGCGGCGGATAGCGCAGGCAATGTGGTTTCGCTTATTCAAAGTAACTATATGGGCTTTGGTAGTGGTGTGGTCGTTGATGATACTGGCATCGTCCTGCAAAATCGTGGCGCGTATTTCTCGCTTGATCCGGCAGCCGCGAATGCACTCGCACCTACTAAACGCACACTGCATACCCTGATTCCTTCGATGGCACTGCGGAACGGTCGGCCCGCGCTCGTCTTTGGGACAATGGGTGGGGACGGTCAGGCGCAAACACACCTGCAAGTCTACACTGCCATAGCGCGCTTTGGACTTAATATACAGCAAGCTATCGAGATGCCACGCTGGTTGCATGCTGCCAGCAACGGTCAGGAAACAGTGTTAGTAGAGAAGCGTTTCCCCACTGAGACGGTGGAGGCATTACGACAACGAGGACACACCGTTCAGATAGGGGAACCATGGCTTACCACGATGGGCTATGCTCAAGGTATCATCTTTGACCCTACGACTGGTGTGATGCAAGGTGGTTCCGATCCGCGTGCCGAGGGTATAGCAGCGGGATGGTAGGAGGTGATGCCTGTATCGCGCCCATCTGTGCCCCGAAATGGGTCAAAAGAAACACCTCTTCGGCTTCCTACGTACTTGCGTATCCATAGGAAAACCGAAGAGGCCAGATGATTTTGTACTTAAGGATGTAGAAAGTAGTAGAGCGGTGCCAGCACCAGCGTAACTGTGCTCAGTAGCTTGATTAACACATGCAGCGAAGGTCCCGCGGTATCCTTGAACGGATCACCAACGGTATCCCCGATCACACTGGCTTTGTGTGGCTCACTCTTCTTTCCCAGCACGATAGCAGCTGGATCGTCGCTATCGGCTACCTGGCCTTTGACGTTCACACGCAAAAAGCCCGCCTCAATATACTTTTTCGCATTATCCCAGGCCCCACCACTATTATTCAGGAAGAGAGCCATGACAATACCACCCATCGTACCTGCCATGAGCATGCCTGCCGCGGCCTCTGGTCCCAGAATAACACCGACAGCGACCGGCGTGAGCACGGCAATTGCGCCAGGTAAGAGCATAGCTCGCAGCGCCCCATTGGTGCTGATATCAACGCAACGCGCATAATCAGGATCGACACGGTCATCGGGATTTTCGGCCATGATATTCGGCATATCATGGAACTGACGCCGCACCTCTTCAATCATGCGCTTCGCCGCGGTGCCGACGGCACGAATGGCCAGCGAGCTGAAGAAGAAGATGAGCGTAATACCGATCAACGCGGCAATAAAGATGGTGATATTGGCCAGATTGATGTTATACACCGCTGCATCATGCTTAAAACCGTAGAGCACATCCAGGTAGGCACTGAAAAGCAAGAATGCGGCGAGTGCGGCTGAACCCAGGCCATAGCCCTTGGTGAGAGCTTTCGTTGTGTTGCCGACACTATCAAGCGCATCGGTCACATTACGTACTGCATCAGATTGACCGCTCATCTCACTAATGCCACCCGCATTATCGGTGATAGGACCAAATGTGTCCATGGTCAGGATATAGGCACAACTCATGAGCATGCCGACGGTCGCCGCCGCAGTTCCGAAAATACCGCTGACATTAATGATGCCGCCATAAACACCCCCCGACACATGAACCTGGCTCCCAAAGAAGTAGGAGAGTCCAAGCGCCGCACAAATGGCGAGCACAGGCATCACCACACACTCAAAACCAACCGTCACTCCGCTAATGATCGTGGTGGCGGGTCCCGTCAATGAAGCTTCGGCAATTTCCCGCACGGGACGCCATGTTCCTGCCGTATAGTATTGCGTGATGAACACAAAGGCAATGCTGAGCAGTATACCCACACACCCTGCAAAGCTGTACCAGAGCCAGGCTGGAATACCCATACTGCCCGTCGCTGTACCTCTGTTCAGCAGGAGATAGCATCCTACGAATATACCAACTGCTGAGAGGACGCAGGTAATATAGTAACCAAGGTTCAGCTGATGCATAGCGATCACGCTAGGATCGCGACCAGCAGCCTGGTCAGGCTCAATAACATGGGTTGGACGAATAAAGAGCACACCAACTGCCGAGGCGATAATACCAAAGGCACCAAGCACCAGAGGGAACAGCATCCAACCAACGTTGCCAGTTACCTGGTACAATGTTGCACCCAGGATCATCGTCCCAATATTCTCTGCCGCAGTTGACTCAAAGAGGTCAGCACCACGTCCAGCACAGTCGCCCACGTTATCGCCTACCAGGTCAGCAATCACCGCTGGATTACGCGGATCGTCTTCCGGGATGTTCGCTTCGACTTTGCCGACCAGGTCGGCGCCTACGTCTGCCGCTTTGGTATAAATACCACCGCCAAGCTGCGCAAAGAGCGCGACAAAACTCGCGCCAAAGCCAAAGCCGACGATCAATGACGGTGTCACGCCAGGATTGGTCAGCCCTCCGAACAGCATAAAGAGCAGAGAGACTCCCAGCAACGAGAGTGCAACGACCATGAAGCCGGAGACAGCCCCTCCACGTAAAGACACCACCAGGGCCTCTCCCAGGCTACGCGTGGCTGCGCTGGCGGTACGGCTATTCGAGCGCACCGCAACCGACATACCAATGTAACCAGAGACGCCGGAACAAAAAGCTCCCACAAGGAAAGCCAGCGCAGTATGCCAGGCCAGGTTGATTTTATCAGCCTGTGAACCCTGACCGAGCAGTGCAAGGATCACTGCCACAACCACTGCTGCAACCACTGCCAACAGCGTAATCGTCCGATACTGACGCTTCAGAAAGGCGTTCGCACCCGCAAAAATAGCCCCTGCGATCTTTTGCATACCAGGTGTTCCCATATCCTTATGGAGTACATAATAGACAAGGTAGACGGCAAACAATACCGCAAGAAGGCTCACGACTACGGGAACCCAGATGTAGTTGACCATAAAAAAAACTTCCTCCTCAAGAAGGTCGGTACTTTTCACCATTCAATCGCCGCGCACAAGACCCTTCAGCATCCTGCGCACGATGCGGAAATTGCCTTTCCTTGCTTCGATACACAGTATCCTTACTCAGAGCAATTTCCGAGAGTATGTTAGGGGAGTTGGGCACCCTATCAGGTAGAAATTCGCTACTACTTCTCATAGAACATCGTTCTTATTTATCACACCGCCTCGCTTCTTGTCAAGATTTGAAAGCAAGCTCAGCGATGCTATGCCGGGGCCAGCGGCAGTGAAAACCAGAAGGTTGATCCTTTCCCAGGCTCACTAGATAAACCGACCTGGCCATTGTGCCTTTCAACAATCGTGCGACAAAGATACAGACCTAGCCCCAGCCCACTCCCAGAGCCATATTGTACCTCTACGCCCCGTACTCTATGGAAACGTTGCCAGACACGCTCCTGCTCCTCTACTGGTATCCCTGGTCCCGCATCTTCTACCCCCACGCGGACATTTGCCCCCATGCTATCCAGGTACACATTCACAGGATAGGGAATAGCTGAATACTTGAGCGCATTCGTCAGGTAGTTATCCATGACTTGCCGAATTCTATCGGCATCGGCCAGGATAGGAATAGCCCCAGCGAGCGTAGACCGTACCTGAATCAGACGGTCAGGCGCGGCGTGATGGGCATCCTTCACGGCGTCGTGGACGATTTCGGCAAGATTGCAGGAGCGTACGATAATATCCAGACGATCAGCATGGACCCGCGAGGCATCCAGCAGCTCGCTCACCATACGTTCCAGGGCAAGCACCCGTGGAAGAACATCTTCCAATGGGTGACGCAGACGTTCCTCATAGGTCGCATGCACCTCTTCAGCTGATCCATACTGGCGGCTTAGCTTCTCAAAACGGCGCAGCATGAGCTGTACATTGCCTTTGATCCCCGTCAATGGCGTTCTCAACTCGTGACTGGCAATGCCTAAAAAGGTGTCAAAGCGACGATTTGCTTCTTGCAATGCCAACTCGTTCGCGTGCGTCTCCTCCCATTCTTTGAGTAAACGGATGCGCTCGATGACCAGGACTACCAGTTTGGCTATTGCTTTCACCGAGTTCATCTCTTCCTGTGAATAGAGATCTTTGGCGTGTTTGTCGACAACAAAAAAACCCACTAATTGCCTGTCAATCAGCATCGGTACCAGCAGGAGTAGTTGTGGTCCAGAGATCAACCGCAGCAACAGTGGTTGCTGCTCACAGCGTTTCAAGTCAAGTCGTTTCAAGGATACAACTTTGTTCGCTCGCAAACGCGCAATGGCGCGCGCGTCGAGATGTTCTAATAACGAATATTGCGCAATTTCCTGGCGTGCCTGTTGCGCTTCCTGTTCGGTTATGCCACTTGTTCCCACCAGACGCAGCGCTTGCGTCAGCGGATCTACAGCCACGACACCGACATATTTGCATGGTAATACCTGCCGAACCAGGGCAGCAAGACGTTCTCCCACCATATGCGAAGTCAAGACTGAGGCCAGTACTTCTTCCAGGGAGAGATCCGATGGATCTGGCAGGTGTACCAGTTCCTCTACTGCGGTCAAAAGCGCATTGAGTGCTCGCTGGATCTGGCGCTCCTTTTGACGATGGACAGTGACATCATAAAAAACACAGATTCCTCCGATCACTTGTTGGTCACTGTTATACATAGGAGAGCCGGAAACGCTGAAAGAAAGTTCCTGTCCAGATGGCTGGGAAAGGATGACGTCCTGGGCCTGCGCTTTGGTAATGACTTCGCCGCGTAAGACGCGGAACATGGGCATCTCTTCCCTTGCCAGTTTGTGATGCTGCTCATCAAAAATCTCGTAGTGCTGGATGAGGCATTCATAGCTCTTCCCAAGCACCTCGTCTTCCGCCATGTGCCCAAACAGGTATAACGCTGCCGGGTTGATCTGGAGTATGAGGCCTTCATAATCATAGACGATCACTGGATCGATCATCGCCCCAAAAACAGCCTTCAGTTGCTGAGCCAGCGCTAATGCTTCATCTCTGGCACGTTTTTCGGCAGCTCTCGCCATGCGTTCTAGTCCCAGTAGCCGCGCATGCTCTTCCTCCGCTTGCTTGCGCTGCGTGATATCTTCCATCATCAACAGGAATATAAACGGCGTATGAGCGGGCAACTTCAAGCGTTTCATGGTTACTTTTACCCAAATTATGTCCCCATTTTTCCGTATATAGCGCTTTTCATACGTGCCTATATCGATCTCTCCCCTGAGCAACCGATAGATATGGTTATAACTCACCGATAGGTCATCAGGATGGGTAAGCTCCTGAAAGGTATACTCGCGTAATTCCTGCTGAGAATAGCCGAACATTTTACAGAGATACTGGTTGGCATTCAGGAAATGGCCCCCCAAATCACCAAAAGAGATCCCGATTGAAGCTTGCTCAAGCATCAGGCTGTACAGCGATTGCTGTAAGCTTTCCTGCGTGGTAGAGCTGCGTTCGATGGTATCTTCCCATAACCAGCTTTGCCATCCACACAGCACCCCGTGGTCATTCGAAATCGGGAGATAGCGAACATGGAATGCATGATACGTATCATCTACACGTCGGAGACGATAGGTCATTTCGTAGAAACGTTTGAGTTTTACCGCCATTCTCCAATGCTGGCGGACGCGCTCTCGATCAGCGGGGTGAAGTGCCTCAATCCAGCCCCAATGTTGTGTAGCATCTTCCTGCTGTCCGGTATAGGTACACCATTGTGCCAGCGTCTCGCCAACTATACTATCCCCGCTCGCAGTCCATCGCAATGAGAATGTTTCTATTATCTGTGATGATGGCAACGATGCACCTCACCCTCGACTGATTGACGTCCTGCCGGGCCACACATTTCAGGACCCCTCCTTTTAGAGACACAGAGAGGACTTACCTGTGGGGTAACAGGCTGACGCTTTCTCTGTTCATCCTGGCAAACTGACGGGAACAAGCATCGCTTGGTAAGCAAGCGATGCTTCGCATAAGAGCGCGTTGTATACAGGAAGTACGTACGGTGAACGAAGCTAGAACCTACTGTACGAATACATAGAGGAATATGTCAAGCTGATCCGTGTTCTCTGATCCTACGCCTTGTGGTGGTTGCACCGGCCTAGAACGGGTTCTACCCGGCAGTGTATGATCATCCTCTCCTTAGTTTGCTCTTTAACAAGCAACCTTGTCAAGGCATTTGACGGCAATAATGGGTAGCATACGAACGCGACTCCGGGCCAGGTTGTGAGCAGCCGGTAGGGCGGTTTCGCTCGTTAGACCTTTCAGGCGTATATATAAGTTTTACAATGCATGTATACTGTATATTGAGTGGGAATTTGGGGAGATTTAAACAGTGATCACATAGATATGCAAACGTGGGCATAGGTATGGATCGGGGAACCCCTTTACCACGAGGATCGGTAGGTCGGGGATGGTGAACACCCATCTTTGCACGATCCGACCAACGGCAGCGGAAACGCGCCACCCCAGCACTCGGAAACTGCTCTGAGAGAGAGGAAATTGCATCGAGCAAGTCAATGCAATTTCTGACCGCTGGTTTAGTAGGAACAAGACGCAGCAATGTGGTTCCTTGCCCGGCTAGGGCCATACACGGTGCAAGCCGTGCGATGTACTGTAAAGCCATCAGGGTAGTAGCGCTATTGAAGCGCATCGGACATGGCGATACAGCAACTGAGTATGTTCGAATACAAAAAGGAAGGCAGCAATCTGCGATGGCAAAAACAATTGAAGAGCAACCGCTGGCCGAGAAGATCGAAATCATTGATCGGCCCGACGAAATAACGGAGAAAGGCAAATCCAAATCCTGGCTTACTATCCCCCTCATTCTTATTGTAGCCGTACTTGGCATTTTATTCCTGGTACGTCGTTTCACCAGCAGCGACGAGGAATAAGGCAGAGCTGTGCTCCAGGCATCTCTTTGTATCGTGAGGTGCCTGGAGCACACACTTTTCAGGGTAGCGTAACGGCAAGACATCCCCATCGTTCCAGTCATGTGATATGCTAAAGAACAACCTGCGTATCAACGCAGAGACTCTCTTGCACAAGGATGGTCAAAGATGACGACATTAGATCTGTTTCGCTTAGACGGGAAAACAGCGATTATTACTGGCGGAGGACGTGGCCTGGGACAATATTTCGCGGAGGCACTCTCAGATGTAGGAGCCAACGTCGTGCTTTGTTCACGCAAGTTGGCGGCCTGCGAGGAGGTTCGCCAGGAGATTACGGCACGCGGAGGTCATGCACTTGCGCTCACTTGTGATATTACCAGCCTGGATGACGTTCGAGCGCGTGGTAGCTGCCACACAGGAAAAATTTGGTGCCATCGATATCCTGATCAACAACAGTGGTGCGACCTGGGGGGCGCCCGCGGAGGATATGCCCCTGGACAAGTTTAATGGAGTCATCGACGTCAATATCAAGGGAACGTTTATGATGAGCCAGCGTGTGGGGAAGCATATGATCGCTCGCGGCCAGGGTGGGACAATCATCAATATTGCCTCTGTTGCCGGTCTGGTAGGCGGTAATCCGAAGTACATTCAGGTCGTTGGCTACCATGCCAGTAAAGCTGCGGTTATTAACATGACGCGCGACCTGGCGACCAGTTGGGCACATTATGGTATCACGGTCAATGCTATCGCTCCAGGCTGGTTTCCGACGCGTATGTCGCGTGGCATCGTCGAGAAATACGAACAGGAGATGCTGGCAGATATCCCCCTCGCCCGCTTTGGCAAGCCCGATGACCTCAAAGGGGTTATTGCGTTCCTTGCCTCCCCGGCTGCTGCATATATCACAGGACAAACCATTGTCGTTGATGGTGGATCGACGGCCTGGTGATACAGTAAGTAGGAGGAGGTGTTTGCCATAGCCAGCCCAATATTTCTGATGAGCGCAGATGACCAGCAGCGCTTGCAAAGTCTGCCCTGGCACACCGCATTAGATGAGTGGGCAGACCAGGGTGTGCAATTGCTCGTCGTGCGCCGTGGTGATTCCCGCCATCCCGTCGTTTTTGTTGACCTTCAGGGGGTGCGCTACGCCATCAAAGAGACCACCCCACGTATGGCCGAGCGCGAGATACGCAACTTACATGAAATCGAGCGCCGTGGTATTCCGGCACTGAGTCCCGTTGGGAGTGTCACTGTGCCCGGTAAACCGCTTGAGATTCCTGGCCTTGATGGCATCAAACAATACATGAGTGGCGATAGAGGCTACACCGTCACGCGCCTGGCTCCGCGCGTTGTGCCTCATGTTTTGCTCTACCGCTTGCCACTCACAAAGCGCACGAAGCACAGGCTTTTATCTGCCGTTGCGGTTTTAATGATCGAGTTGCACGAGCATGGCGTCTATTGGGGAGATCCATCCCTGGCCAATGCATTGATTCGCATCAATGGCAAGAGCATCCTGGCCATTATGGCTGATGCCGAAACCGCTGAACTTTTCCCTGCTGCCATTAGCGAGGGATTACGAGAGCAAGACCTGGCTCAATTTGGTGAGTCACTGGCCTGGCAAGCAGAAGATCTGCGCCTGGCACGCGGCCTGCCCGAGGATGTACAGGTATTAGACGACAGCGATTACCACTATTTTCGACAACGGTATCGTTTCTTGCGCAGAGAGCACGCGCGTGTCGCCGCGACCCCTACGTTTGCGACCCTGTACCAGGCCCAACAGTTCTTACAAACCGTGAATCGTCTAGGATTTTCGCTGGTCGATATGGCCGAACATGCCGTGCAACGCTTCGCTACCGTCCGGCCAGGATGGTATCAGCGACGCGTGTACCAGCTCATCCACATCACCATTCCACGTGCCCATGCGCGTCGTTTCTACAATCTCATCCTTGGTCATCAAGCCATCATGAGCCAGCATGAAAAGCGCGCTGTCAGCCTGGAAGAGGCAGCACAAGACTGGTATGAGCACTATCACTTGCCGACAATCCTACTCCTCCGTCAGCGCCTAACGAGCGAGCAAGATCCTATGAAGGCTTACTTCGCCATTATGGATCATAAATGGAATATGAGCATGAAAGCGGGCTATGAAATTCCGCTGGAGGAGGCCATCGTCGATTGGCAAATGCATCAGGCGAACACGGGTAAGCTTGGACCCGTTGATCCTGCCACGGTTGCTACCTGGTGGCATCAGCGCGAAGCAGTGGCAAATGTGCTGGAACCGCCCCTGATTGACAGCGAAGCGTTAGATCCATTAGTATCCACTGCCGAGAGACCGCTGATCCATCTCCAACCACCCGAGCTAGAACGGCAATTGCCTCATCTCTTAGAAAAAAGTGCGCACGATACGCCTGAACAGGAAGAGGCAAACAACGACCATTGATCCACTGCTCCTATTTGTTTCTGCTGATGAAATCTGCTATGATGCGCTGGTAATAGCTCGCTGAAATTGAGGTAGGTTTTATGGATATACGCGGAAAACGCGTCCTGGTGATGGGTTTAGGATTGCAAGGCTCAGGCATGGCAGCGGCCCGTTTCGCCGCTCAACAAGGAGCCATTGTGCGCGTGACGGATATGAAATCGGCAGCCGTATTAGCTCCCAGCGTGCAAGCCCTGGCAGGATTACCCATAGAGTTTGTGTTGGGGCAACATCGCGCGGAGGATTTCCGCTGGGCCGATATGGTTATTCGTAATCCCGGTGTGCCTCATGCATCGCCTTATCTTCAATTGGCCCGCGAACATGGAGCACAGATCGAAATGGAGATTGCGCTCTTCTTTCTCGCCTGTCCAGGACGGATTGTTGGCGTCACGGGTACACGTGGGAAGACGACGACGGCCAGCCTGCTCTATGAAATTTTGCGCTCAAGTGGGATGCACACACTGATCGGTGGCAATGTCGCAGGTGTTGAGACACTCTCACTTTTGCCACAGATTACCACCGAGACCTGCGTGGTCCTGGAATTGTCGAGCTGGCAACTTGAAGGATTGGCTCCCCATAAGATCAGCCCTGCGGTCGCGCTGATGACCAACGTCTATCCAGATCACCTCAACACCTATAGTGGGATGGAAGAGTACGCTGCGGCCAAAGCCAATATTTTCCGCTACCAGGATACAACGGGAATAGCACTTTTCAACTACGATAATCCCTGGACACGACGCTTCGGAGAACAGGCGAGCGGACGAACCTGGTTTACCAGTCTGCAACAGGGAGGAAGCTTTGCGCGTGGCTCTACCCACATAGAACCCTTCACGTTTACAGACACTTCGCTGCCAGGAAGACATAACCTTGAGAATGTGTTGCTGGCTACCACGGCGGCACGTCTGCTCGATGTCCCTGATGCAGTGATTGCCACAACGGTACGCCATTTCCGGGGCATTGCCCATCGGCTGGACGAGGTACGCACGCTCAATGGGGTGCGTTTTATTAATGATAGTGCCAGCACAACGCCAGTCGCAGGCCAGGTAGCCCTGGAGGCGTTTGCGGCCCCCATTGTCCTGGTTGCAGGCGGCAATACCAAGCATTTACCTTTGGAACGCTGGCCCGAGCGCATCGTGCAATGCTGTCGAGACGTTGTTCTGCTTGCGGGTACCGGGACCGATGAATTACTTCCCATCTTACAGGCAGAGATACAGAAACAAGCGGTGAGCGATCCCGTACGCGGCATCTTTACTGATCTGAAACAGGCATTGGATCTGGCTGTGAAACTAGCACAACCGGGAGACGTCCTGCTTTTCTCACCTGGCTTTACCAGTTTTGGTATGTTCCTCAATGAATTTGATCGCGGTGATCAGTTTGTTGCATACGTACGCGCATTGTTAAGTGCGGCAAATTCCTGATCAACAAGCAGCGCGATCTATAGGTAAATACGGCTAAAGTACTTCACAAGGACTCATTCAAAGGGCATACTATCATCAAAGTGGCGATTATTCATAAACCAATATTCTTCCTCCTTCTAATGACATACCGGAGAAAAAATTTACATGAAGAAGCCATGCCCTCTTAAGCTCGAACGCGAACTGCGTGGTTGGTCACAAGCCAGGGTAGCCGCAGAGTTGCAAGTCACCAGCCGAACTATAGCTCGTTGGGAGCAAGGGCAGGCTACCCCTTATCCCTACTATCGAGAACGGCTCTGTTCTCTCTTTGAGAAGAATGCTTACGAGTTGGGTCTGTCAGAGGTAGAAGATGATGAGCAGCAAGCAGTAGTTCCTGCTGTTAACGCTACTATTTCCCCCGCGTCCTCATCATTCCTTTTCGATCCGATTATCCCTGAGGCACCAGGAGACACGACCAGTTTACTGGGACGAGATGCCTTATTAGATCAGATCAAGCATCGTCTGCTGCAAGACAAGAGCCTGGCCTTAACGGCCCTCAACGGGCTGCCTGGTATCGGCAAGACAGCATTGGCGGTTGCTCTCGCAACAGATCGACAGATCCAGGCACACTATTGTGACGGCATCCTCTGGGCAGGACTGGGACCGCATCCCAATATGCTGAGCATGTTGACGCGCTGGGGAGCCTTGCTAGGGATCGAACCCGGCGATGTGGAAAACGCGACGAGCCTGGAGTCCTGGTGGCACACGTTGTCTGCAACGGTCGGTTCGCGGCGCATGCTGATCGTTATCGACGACGTCTGGAGTGCCGAAGAGGCCCTATTACTCAAAATTGGAGGCATCAACTGCGCTCACCTGATAACGACACGCTCACCTCAGGTGGGCTTCGCCTTCGCTCAGGAGGGAACGATTGTCGTGCCCGAGTTAGAAGCAATGGCAGGACTGGCGTTGCTCGCGCACTTCGTTCCCCAATTCGTCGCGCAGGATGAAGAGGCCGCAGTTGAACTCGTGCGCACCGTTGGTGGCTTGCCCCTGGCTATCAAGCTGATGGGCCACTACCTGGCCTCCCAGGCATTCGCCGGTCAACCACGGCGACTCCGCACAGCCATCACAACCTTACAGGACGCACAGAAGCGTCTGGCGGTCAGCATCCCCTCAAAATGGCATGAGCTCCCACCTGGTTTGCCAAAGGATACCCCGCTTTCATTGCAAGCCGCCATTGCTGTCAGTGATCAGCACCTGAGCAAGCAGGCGCACTCGATGCTCTGCACCCTGGCGGTCTTGCCAGCCAAACCCAATAGTTTTTCGGAAGAGGCGGCCCTCGCGATCAGCCAGGAGCCTGTGGAAATGCTGGATGAATTGTGGGATGCTGGATTGCTGGAGGGGAGTGGATCGGGGCGCTATATGCTGCACCAGACCATCGTCGACTACGCCCACAGTCAGCGCCAGGACGCACAAGCCAGGCAACAGTTGGTCTACTTTGTGGTGCAGTTCTTACAAACTCATGAGCATGACTATAGGAGCATCGAAGTAGAGGCGAACAATCTGCAGGCAGGACTGGATATGGCCCTCGCTTTGGGCATGCATGACGAGTTGGTGGCAGGCATCACCTCCTTCGTCGCCTATATGCGCGTGCGCGGACGCTATGCCCTGGCCGATTACTACTTACAAAGGGCACTCAAGGCCACAATGCAGAAAAGTCCGCAAGAGTCTATGCTCTTTTTACAGTGCCTGGCCGATTTCTCTGAACTACGGGGAGAATACGACGAGGCGGAGCGCTATAGTCAACAAGGGCTGGAGTTAGCGCGGCAACAGGAACACAAAGAGACCATGAGCGCACTGTTGACAACCCGAGGAAATGTGGCGCTCCATCGTGGAGACTATGCCCAGGCTCAGGTTCATTTTGAGGAAGGACTACAGATCGTTCAGCAACTTGACGATAAAAAGCAGATCTGTATGCTGCTCTGCTCTCTCGGTCGCGTCGCTCGGCATCAAACCCATTATACACGAGCAAAAGCTCTGCTGCTCGAAGGGCTCACGCTGGCTCGCCAGCAGGACTATCAAGAGATCATGATTCCCCTGCTTACCTATCTGGGAGAAGTCGCCCGCTATATGGGCGATTACAGTGAGTCTGAGCAATACGGTCTTGAAAGCCTCTCTCTGGCTCGTCAGTTGCAGCATTATCACTACTTGAGCCTTGCCTTGAACAGTTTGGGTGCCAGTGCATGGGCGCGCGGGAACATCGCACAAGCTGAGACCTATTTTCTGGAAGGGCTAGAAGTCGCGCGACAGATCGGACATCGTGAGCAGATCTGTCGTGTTCTGGCGAACCTGGGCGTCATCTCGACCTACCCGTTTCAGAAAAAATATAGCCAGGCCGAGCAGTATCTACGCGAAGGTATTGATCTGGCTCGTCACATCCAGCACAATAATACGTTACCGATCCTGCTCACAGGTCTTGGCATCACGGTCGGAATGCAGGGGGATTACGAGCAAGCAAATCTCTACCTGCAGGAAAGTGTCGAGATTGCCCGAAGGCAGCATGCTCCCTGGCATGTCATCACCGCCCTCACGTGTTGGGGATTGCTCCACCTCAGATACCAGCACATCGATGAGGCAGCTGCAGCCTTCCAGGAAGTGCTGGCCATCGACAAGAACTCGCAGCAAGATCCTCAAATGGTAGCATCAGCTCGCTATCAACTGGCTACTATTCTCGCGCGACGAGGAGAGAGCGCAGAAGCCTATCGTCTAGGCCAGGAAAGTCTGGTCCAGTTTGAAGCCACCAGGAACTATATGGCCGGCGAAGTCAGACGATGGCTGCAAGGACTCGTTGAAAAAGAGCCGCAACTGGGTGCCGACCATCCCGATAGCAGGCAAGGTGAACAAAAACCCGACGGGTCGCCAGACGAGCGTTAAGTTAATCGGCATGACAGTGGCGGATACTCCAGATCACCGCGCTGACCACTTACTTAACAGCGCAGATTGTTCCAGTTGCGCAACGCTGGCAACGTTGCTAAACTAACGCTTGTTCGGGACAGAATATGTTGTGCATTGCTTCACGCAATCAGAAAATGATAGAGTATAGAAATATATTGTCAGACGCGACAACGTAACCTACAGAGCATACCCCAAAGGAGGGATGTGTTATGACGTTGATGATGAGCAGGAAAGCACTGGAAGATTATGGATTGGTCAATCTCGGGAACATCCATTGGAACCTCTCGCCAGCAGTGCTGGTTGAGCAGGCGCTGACACACGGAGAGGGACAACTGGCCTCCAATGGCGCGTTTAATGCCACTACCGGGTCTCATACTGGACGTTCCCCCAAGGATAAATTCATCGTATCGAATGAAGAAGTAGTGACAAAAATCTGGTGGGGCGAGAACAACCACCCGATGGCGCAGGAAACATTTAGCATTATTCGCAGGAGCCTGGCCGATTATTTGCAGGGACGCGATGTCTATATATTGGATGCCGCCGCCGGGGCCGATCCACGCTATCGCTTGCCGCTCCAGGTGATCACCGAACTCGCCTGGCATAATTTGTTTGCGCGTCAGCTTTTCTTGCGTGCCAACGAGAGCGATCTGACCAGTGAAAGCCCGGGCTTCACGATCCTCTGCGTCCCCCATTTCCACACGAATCCGCGTGCGCACGGTACTCGCTCAAGTGCCGCTATTATTATCGATTTTGCAGAGCGTCTGGTACTAATTGCAGGGACAGAGTATGCAGGCGAGATGAAAAAGGCCATTTTCACCGTTCTCAATTTCATCTTGCCAGTCCAGGGCGTCTTACCCATGCACTGCTCAGCTAATGTTGGCCCTGCTGACGATGTGGCGCTCTTCTTTGGTTTATCCGGCACCGGTAAAACCAGTCTATCCGCCGATCCCGCTCGCCGCCTGATCGGCGACGATGAGCATGGCTGGGGCGATCACGGCGTCTTTAACTTTGAAGGCGGTTGTTATGCCAAGTGCATCAACCTGTCACAGAAATATGAACCACAAATCTGGAACGCGGTGCGCTTTGGAGCTGTCTACGAGAATGTGGTGCTGGATAAGCAAACGCGTGAGCCAGATTACGCCGATGCGTCGCTCACCGAGAATACCCGCGTAGCTTATCCCGTTGATTACATCGATCATGTCATTGCCTCCGGCATGGGGAGACAACCTGAAGCCGTGATCTTTCTCTCCGCAGATTCCTTCGGCGTCCTGCCTCCTATCTCCAGCCTGACCACGGAGCAGGCGATGTACTATTTCCTTTCGGGCTATACGAGCAAGCTAGCGGGAACCGAAGCGGGCGTGACAACGCCTGAAGCGACCTTCAGTTCCTGCTTTGGCGCAGCTTTCCTGCCTTTGCGACCTGGTGAATACGCGCATCTCCTACGCGAACGCATCGAGAAACATCATGTTCGCTGCTACCTGATGAATACCGGCTGGACAGGTGGACCATACGGCGTTGGGCAACGCATTAATATCAACGACACGCGTGCCATGGTCAAGGCGGCCATCAGTGGGGACATTGACCGGGCTGATTTCATCACAGATCCCATCTTTGGCTTGCGTATACCAACCAGTTGTCCCGGTGTGCCGAGCGCATTGTTGTATCCGCGCAATACCTGGGCTGAACAGGACGCGTACGATCTCCAGGCGGTGCAACTGGCGACGTTGTTCAAGGAAAACTTCAAACAATTTGAGTTATCCTCGGACGAAGTGCGCAAAGCTGGTCCACGCTAGCAAGACAAGCATCATCAACGAACATATGCAGGTGAACATGGGTCATGCGAGGCCGTCTCTTGCGGTGGCCCGTCCTGACTCAGCAATGCTGTCTACGCATTTTTTGCCAGAACCGGATTACCTCAATCGCCTGACAGAGGTCTGCACAGGAGAAGCCCGCTAGGACGCCTGTGTCTTGAAAAGGTGCAATAAACATACAGACATGATACAATAGCGGTGCGCTTCATTCAGACCTCGTGCCTTTGCTCTAGAGGTGTGCAGGGGTCAGCGCCATAAACGACTACTTACATTTTCAGTTGGGGATGAAAAATATCCATGTCATCTGTTCTCTTAGTCCTGGCATGTATTGTTGCCTATATGAGTGGCTTAATCATTATCATGCGTATGACGCCTTTGCTCCTTGCACGAGCCTTTGATGAGGGCCTGTTTATGGTTATCGCGGCGGCGGATATTCTGGGAGGTCTGCTGGCCTTTGGAGGTGTCATTGTACCCCTACTCATGTTTAATGCCCCCACCAGCGTACGCATTCTTGACTTCTTTTTGCTCGTCGGTATACTCCTGGTGGCGCTGCGCGAGGCTTTACGTAGTTTACGCCTGGAAGATACCGGGGGCACATTTCGCGTTTCCCGTATTATCGCAGGGACATATGGACTCTTTCTGGCGGCGGCGGCTGTTTTTTACATTATCCAGCTCTTTCTCCCTCTAACTTCTTGAAGCTGCCCGTTTTCTCATTCCTATCCAGCCTGGACGATGTTGCTCACGCTTGCGCACACGATTCGAAAGACGTCGAAAATCTGACCACGAGATCTTCGACGTGTCTGGAATTGATCCAGCACTGATTACCGTTTTTGCTCGAAAGGCTGGAGATATTCCCGTTCCGCCTCCCACATCCCGTCGAAGAGTGCGCTGATCTCAGCTGGTGAGCAAACAGCGGCGCTGAGTGGATCGAGCAACAGGGCATAGCGGGCCGCCTCTTTATTCCTCGTAAGCAGAGCTTCGCATACCAGCGTATGGATAGCCATGTGGGCACGATTCAGCGCAGCAAGCTGTTCGGGCAATGCTCCAAAGTGACAGGGCTGTACCCCATTGTGATCCACGAGACAGGCCACTTCGACACAGCCATCGGGCAAATTATCAATCAAGCCGGTGTTGCGCACATTGCCGTAGATCACCTGCGGACGATGGGTGACCACTGACTCAATAATGAAGGAGCCGTATTCGTGGCTGCGCTCAAACGGAAGCTCACGTGTTCCAGCCAGCATCTCCCGAATGGATTGCTCGTTTTCGGCGCGCCAGGTCGGCCAGTTATTCGCGTAGAAGCCAGTTTCGCCCAGATAGCCCTCGCGGCAGTACTGCTCAATCAATTCAGGTCGTTTACGGAAGTAGGGAACATACTCTGAAAAGTGACCGCTACTCTCTGTGACAAACGCTCCCAGATAGCGCATAACCTCGAAGCGGACCGGATCGCGCTCGTATATCGCTGATCGCTGAGCAGCCTCGCGCAGGCGTGGGTACATATCCTGACCCTGGTAACGCAACTCGGTAAACCAGGCGTTGTGGTTGATACCCGCACAGCGCCACGCTAACTCCTCATAAGGCACATCCAGATAGGTCGCCAACTGCTTTGAGGTCCCCTGCACACTATGGCACAGTCCTACGGTGCGCATACTAGTTCCAAACAGCGCCGCCAGGGTAAGAATCGACATGGGATTGGTATAGTTCAGCACCCAGGCCTGTGGACAAAGTTGCTCTGCGTCGTGCAAGATATCAAGCCAGGCGGGACCAGTGCGCAGTGCTTTGAAGATGCCACCCGGTCCGATGGTATCTCCGATGCATTGATTGATCCCATATTTCAAAGGGATGTCGAAGTCATGACGTACATTCGCCAGACCGGCAACCTCAATCGTATTGATAATAAAGTCGCTGCCAACCAGCACATCCCGTCGTTCAGTCGAGGCACGCACTTTCCAGGACTTGCCACTCAACGCAATCAATCGCTCGGCGATCTGGCGAGCCATCTCCAGACGGTGCGCATCGATATCCACCAGCGAGAAACAGCCCTCAGGCAATTCGTCGATGTGTAAAATATCGGTCATGAGCTGACGAGCGAAAACGGTGCTCCCGGCACCTAAGATGGTCACGTTTGGCATTCTTCTTGTTACTACCTTTCTACCTGTGTTCAAAAACATTCACATCGTCGATAGCGGTGAAAGCAACCGTGCGCCGCACGGAATCGTCCGTGTATAGTTCCAACCAGGCAAGACACCGCTTCAGGATATGGACGGCGCTCTTTTCGTCGCGGTCCATAGCATACATTATAATTTTTTTACAATTCATTGAATAAATTTAGATATTCTAATGGTAACATAAAAAGAAAATCCTGGTCTACCACCGATTACTCCTATCCTGGTGAGCCGGTGAGAGTAGGCAGTGGATCAAAAGTGTAGCATGTATACATCTCTCTCCATTAGCTGTTTGTTAGTAACCAGCAACAGAAAGGGGTAGGGAGATCAAAATAGTAGGAAAAGGATCTTTCGTATGTATTCATTACTCGCGTCTTTGACTAAATGGGCCGATCTTCATCCACAACAGGCATGTATTGTTGAGGCAGAGACACACGACAGCATAACCTATGCGGATTATCTCGTAGCAGTCGCCGCGATGCGTCGGTTCCTTGGTACCACTCCCCGCTGTATTGTCCTGCAACTCCCTGGTGGTATTCTCAATGCGGTACTCTGGATGAGTGCATTGACGGGAGGACATACACTTGTCCCAGTGTCGCCCACAGCCTCGACCACGGAGAAGAAACGCGTGCAGCAGTTTTATCACCCCACTATCTGGTTTGCAGAAGATGCCACTGATCTCCAGTATAGTGATTCTGCTGATAAGGTCACGCTGCTATCCCAGCAACAGGGCGAAGCAATCATACAACAGGGCGTGTCTACCGCTGATTTACCATTAGCTTCACTGCAAGGATCTGTCTGCCTGATGACATCGGGTACGACTGGAGATCCCAAAAGTGTCATGCTCACGGAGCCTCAGGTCGCCTGGACGGCAGCCCACGTTTGCTCCAGTCATCAACTCTCCACACTGGACCGTGGTTTGACCATGCTGCCCTTTTCGCATGTGAATGCGCCCGTCGTCAGCCTTTTCGCATCAATCATGGCTGGCAGTACGGTGGTCATAGCCCAACGCTTCAGTCGTCGGCATTTCTGGTCATGGGTGCACGATTACCAGGTGAGTTGGATCAGCGCAGTCCCGACCATCCTGGCCATGCTTTTAGAGACCGAGAAGCCCGCCTTTTTGCCAGGACCGTTGCGCTTCGTCCGCACCGCATCAGCACCACTGCCGGTTGCGGTATTACAGGCATTTGAGTCACGCTTTGGCATTCCAGTCATTGAGACCTATGGTCTCTCGGAGGCTGCCAGCCAGGTCGCGGCGAATCCTGTGCCCCCGGGATTGCATAAACCGGGTTCAGTGGGTTTACCGGTGGGCGTATCGCTACGCATCTGTCGTCCACGGGATGCAGAAGAACAGGAACTCGCGGCTGTGCCAGTGGGTGAGATAGGTGAGATTTGTGTGTATGGACCTGCCATCATCCAATCATATCAAGGTGACACTGGCAATAGTGCATTTCAACGCGGCTGGTTCCGTACAGGTGATCTGGGCTGGCGCGATGAAGACGGCTATATTTTCATCACCGGTCGCCTGCGAGATGTAATTATTCGCGGGGGTGAAAACATCGCTCCTCGCGAAGTTGAGGAGGTACTTTTGCGCCATCCAGGGGTCAGCGATGCGGCAGTTATCGGTCGCCCTGATACAATGTATGGTGAGGTTGTTGTCGCGTATATCGTGTCCCGAGATCAGCAACAGACAGATTTCGTGGCTGACCTCAAAGCATTTGCTACGCAACATCTGAGCCGACCCAAAGTTCCTGTAGACTTTATCCTGATCGATAGTCTTCCCAGAAATGCCTCCGGCAAACTTGCGCGCCAGGTGTTGCACGAAAGAGAGGCCATGGTGCATGCCTGAGTCTACAGAGGCGCTGACTGCTGTTCCCTCCGTCCACAACGGGCTACCTGCCACACCGGCGGATGTGGTAGCGCAACCGCCAAAGGGGGGTTCTCAGCGGCCAGCACGTCGTCCACATATCTATGAATTGGACCCCATGCGTATTGTTACGGCCCTTACGGTGGTCGCGGTTCACGTGCTCGGTTTCACCATTGCGGCTGAAGCGACCGGGCTTGCCCAGCATATGCACATCGCGCTCATTATCGCCGTCCATTTCACCCGCGCCGTTTTCATGTTCGTGACAGCATTTACAGCCGTGTACGTCTACTTTGGGAAACCATTCTCACCAATGAATTTCTGGAAGAAGCGTTTCGTCGGTGTCTTTGTGCCCTACTGTATCTGGAGCGCTATCTATGTCTGGGTCAATACCCCTGCGCACACACTGAAGCCATTTGTTTTAACGACCTTCTGGGATGTACTTACCGGAAACGCTTCTTACCAGCTCTATTATGTTTTGCTTACGTTACAATTTTATATTGCAGTCCCGCTCTTTTTTCTCTTTCTAAAGTGGTTGCGGCGATTTCCCTGGCAAACGCTTGCTATTAGCTTTACACTTCAGGTAATATGGTTCTATATTGATTATCACACGGTGCAGAGGGGGATGTTCAGCACCTCGCTTTTCTGGCAGCTTGTGAATCGCTATCAGGATCGTTTTCTCCTGACGTATCAGTTTTACTTTGTGCTGGGAGGATTTGTGGCGCTGTACCTGTCTCAGGTACATGCATTTCTGGCGCGCTATGGTTGGATGACGCTCGTCTGCTGCTTTGTCGCGTTAGCTGCTCTGTGGATTCATTTTGCGCTTCAGGTCTATGTAGAGCATGAGGGCATAAACTACGTACAATCCGTCTTGCAGCCGGCGATGGTCTTTTATAGCCTGGCGGTGATCGCCTGTATGTACTGGGTCGCTTTTCGCTGGGCACAACGCGTGGACCAGGCCGGGCATCCGCGTGGCTACCGTTTCTGGAGTACGCTTTCTGATGCTGCTTTCGGCATTTACCTGGTGCACGCGTTGATTTTGGACGCGTTATTGAAAGACCTTGGGCCACAGCTTCCCGCTGTCTGGCCGGCGGCGCTGCGCATCTTCCTGATCTGGCTGCTGACTGCAAGTAGTGCGACAGCGATTACCGTCATTTTGTTGCAGATTCCTGTCGTTAGCCGCCTGGTGGGACGCTCGCGCCCGCTCCCTGAGCGCATAAAACAACGCATCACGACGATCCAATGGTGGTAAAAACCTCAAGAGGAAAGCTCGTGAAATATCCGCATGTTCTATAAAAAAATCTATCAGAGGCTGAAAAAACTATGGTCGTTGTCCTGGAAGGCGCTACTTTTGGCGGGCCTGCTGCTCTTTGTCGTGTCATGTGTTATGACTATAAGCAATTCCCCCTCTACCGCCTCGCACAGCGTTTCTGCTCATCATGTTCATGCTACGCATATTATACGGGTCGTACAGAGCATACAAACCAGGATGCAGGTCACGCCAATCAACAGTACCGGGTGCGGTAAGATGTCATCTCTTTTACCTGGAAAAAGTATGGATGAGACCATTCTCTCTGGGGGTTTGTTGCGTCATTATCGTCTTCACATCCCCACAGGCTATCGCGACAATGTGGAGCAGGCCCTGGTTTTAAACTTTCACGGTCATGCCGGTAGCGTGGCTGGCCAGGAGCAACTCACCGGCTTCTCCGCACTGGCCGATCAGCAAGATTTTATTGTCGTCTATCCTCAGGGGATTGTTGGTCCCGACGGTCACACTGGATGGTCCACAGGGCCAGCCAGAAATCCCCAGGTGAATGATGTGCTCTTTGTCAGTGATCTGCTTAACCACTTACAAGCAACGCTGTGCATAAACCCCGAGCGCATTTATGCAACGGGCTTCTCGAATGGTGGTGGTATGACCAACATGCTTGCCTGTAAGATGTCTATGCGCATCGCCGCCTTTGCTCCTGTGTCAGGTGCGTATCCTGACGTACCTGGAGGCTGCCATCCAGGACGACCAGTGCCAATTCTGGAGATCCATGGTACGGCTGACCATGTAGTTCCCTACAATGGGAGCAAGGCAAAGGGTTATCCACCGATCCAACAATGGTTGCAGCAGTGGGCCATACGTGATGACTGTACACTCAATCCGGTCATATCCACACTTCAGCCACGCGTCGTAGAAGAGCACTGGCTCAACTGCCGGGAAAGCAATACGCTCATCCATTACCGTATTGTCGGGGAAGGCCATACCTGGCCCTCGCAGAACCTATTCGACACCAGAATCTATCTGTCTGGACGAAAAAAGCGCCTCTCTCCTATTGATGCAACTGTTCTGATCTGGGAGTTCTTTCAGGCCCATCCTTTACCCACAAAATGATCTTGCGCTCATTTTGTGCGGGAACGGGCCAGGGGCACCGGCTAGACACCGATGCTCTTTTGCGCTCAATCCCAGAGTTCTTGCGCGCTGCTGCTACACAGTAAGGCACCTGCGGCTTTAATGCGCTCCACCTCGGCACGTGTCCGAATAAAGCCTCCGGCAATCAGGGGTTCCTGCAACAGTGCGCGGAGTTCAGAGGCGACCTCTGGAAAAATAACACCTGGGAGGACCTCGACGATATCCGGCTGGGAACGCGCAATACTCCGCGCGCCTATACTCAGTGCAGAATCATCGAGCAGGAGGAGGCGTTGAATCATGATCAGCTTTTCCGCACGACCAGCGGCGATCAGTTGTGAACGGCTGGTGATAACCGCGTCAACGCCTATGTTGCGTAAATAGTGAATACCTGCGCGATCCTTTCCTACGCCACTGATGAGATCCAGGTGCACGACAACGCCTTTTTTCTGCGCGTGGGCCTGAGCAACAAATGACGAGAGATGAAACGCGTCCCCTTTCAGGACAAATAATAGCGCCGCTTTTGCCGCTAAAGCTCTCTCATACTCTTGTTCAGATTTAATCGCAGCGGCAACAGAGTGTTGCTGAGCTAAATACAAAAAATCCTGTTTTCTCATCTTCTTTCCTTATGAGCCCACCTTTCCCACGCACTTTCCTGTGGCTGTCGGTCTCTATCTGGGAGCATGTTCTTCTCGTTCCTCATTATACGGCATAGCGTCCGGCATCACACAACGTTTCTTTCGCCAGTCTTGCTGATTGCTGACACACTGATCTGCTTCGTCAAAAAAAAGACCAGCTTTTTCCTTGACAGTTCTTGGGCTTTAGCCCGCCGCTGGACTTTCGTCCATGCGGAGTGTCACAAAAACCACGAAGCTGGTTACAGTCAACGAACCAGAAAGTCCCGCGTTTTCAAACCGGGAATGAATGCGTAGTCTCTTGCACTTGAACAAAAAAAATGGTAAGATACTACCAGAACATAAAATAGACGGCAACCGTTCGCAGAGAGCGAGACAGCGGCGTAAAAGTTTCTTGATGTCAAGAGACGCGCACTCTTTCCTCACGGATCGAAAGCTTCTCACTCATGCTCTTGTAAGTCGGGCACCTGCTGATACTGTGGGTACCGTGGGGCACACGGAAACCTGTGGGGAATGCCACCCACGCAACGCTTCTGGACACAAGACCTCTACTGCTGCCTGCATACCAGCCAGTAGCAAGCCTTCTGGTTGAAGGAAGAATTCCTCATCTTTCGAGCGGGAAAGTGCTAATATATAGGAGTAAGAAAAGTTCCATCTGGTGGAAGACAGAAGCAGTCCTTTGTAGAGGGTTTTAACAAATCAAATAGGACGTATGCAGCCGATGCACTATCGGTTGTCGCATAAGGACAGTGATATGAAAAGTCCTGTGCATTCCCTCCCGGGGATGTTCAGGACTTTTTTGTGTCTCTCGTAGCCAGGAGGGAGGTTGCTATGCTTGTACAAACCAGGAGTTCGATTGTAGAGACCTTGTCTCATCACAGGGTCATACCGATTGTAGAGAGTCGCCCTCAATTCCTGGCCGCGCTTAAGACGCAGCCATATCAAGTCATCCTTGTGCGCAACTGTGATCTCTTTGACATGCGATCTCTCTGCCAGCAAGCTGCCTATCATGGAGATGCCGTGTTTGTGAATATCGATCACATCGCTGGTATTCATGCCGATGCAGCCGGCATCCACTATCTGGCCGAACATTTACATATTACAGGCATTATTTCTAGCAATATGAAAGTCTTACAACTGGGCAAAGCAGCAGATTTAAGCACCATGCTGCATATCTATGCCGCAGACTCAGCAGGTTTAGAAAGCGCACTTGATGGTATTGACACAACTGCCGTCGATCTGCTTGATGTATCGCCCGCGCTTGTTGTGCCCTACATCACGCCAGCCTTAGCCGATACGTTACCTTGCCCTTTTATTGCATCAGGACTGATCTCTCACAGGAAGCATATGCAGGCCGTCCTGCGGGCTGGTGCTCTGGGAGTCGCGGTACTGCAACCTGAACTCTGGTAGGAACGCGGCAGGACAACCGTGAGGGATCGTCCTGCTCGACCGTACGAATTTACCTGGTTGGTCGCCCAATACGCGTAGAGGCAGTTTCTTGCTCAATACGCGTAGGGACAATCCTCAGTGATTGTCCTCTATCAACCATTCTTCATAGCAGAACTCAGGCATTGTCGCCTCAGTTCATTGGATACGTTGGTGTTTAAGCGGGCGCATGGTGCGTCCACGTGTAGAGACAACCTTTGACGGTTGTCCTGGAAAGAGAGCGAACTTATGGCAAAGTATGTCCTCGCATTGGATCAGGGTACAACCAGTTCTCGTGCCATCCTCTTCAATCATGATGGAGCTATCGTGAGTGTTGCACAGCAAGAGTTCCCTCAGATCTATCCCGCCCCCGGACTGGTTGAGCATGACCCGGAAGCGATCTGGGAGAGCCAGTTGCAAGTGGCACGACAAGTTCTCAGACAAGCCGATGCCAGCGCTGCCGATATCGCGGCTATCGGTATCACCAATCAGCGTGAAACCGCGCTTGTGTGGGAGAAAGCCACAGGCAAGCCCGTCTTTAACGCCATTGTCTGGCAGAGCCGCTTAACTGCGCCTATTTGTGAAGAACTGACGGCCAAAGGCTTTGACAAAGAGATCCGCAAGCGCACGGGATTGGTCACTGATGCCTACTTCTCTGGCACCAAGGTCAAGTGGATTCTGGACAATGTCGCTGGTGCGCGCGAGAAGGCTGACCGTGGCGAACTGCTCTTTGGCACGGTTGATACCTTCTTATTATGGCGACTCTCCAAGGGACGCATTCATGTTACCGACTACACGAACGCGTCGCGCACGCTGCTCTTCAATATCTATACGCGCGAGTGGGATGATGTGCTGCTGAATGAACTGGGTGTTCCCCGCTCGATGCTACCAACAGTGATGCCATCGAGTGCCGTCTATGGTGAAACTGATGCGGAATTCTTTGGCGCTCCGATCAAACTGGCTGGTATCGCGGGTGATCAGCAGGCCGCGACATTTGGACAGGCATGCTACGAAGTCGGCATGGCGAAAAACACCTATGGGACTGGCAGTTTTATGCTGATGAATACCGGTGCGGAAAGTGTGCCTTCGCAAAATGGCCTCCTGACGACCATCGCCTGGGGCTTGAACGATCCAGCACGTCCCGATATCACGTATGCCCTGGAAGGCAGCATCTTTGTCACGGGCGCGGCTGTACAATGGCTGCGTGATGGCCTCAAGGCGATCAGGAATAGTGTTGATGTTGAAGCGGTAGCTGCGACTGAGCCTGATAATGGTGGCGTCTACTTTGTGCCAGCCTTTGTCGGACTGGGCGCACCCTACTGGGACCCGTATGCACGTGGCGCGATTGTTGGCCTGACCCGTGGCTCAACCATCGGGCATGTTGCACGTGCCACGCTGGAATCAATGTGCTATCAGACACGCGACGTGTTGGAGGCCATGGTTGCCGATAGTAAGGTTAACCTGAAAGCGCTGCGTGTTGACGGTGGCGCGTCCGTCAATAATCTCCTGATGCAATTCCAGGCGGACATCCTTGGTGTCCCGGTGCAACGACCAAAGGTACCCGAAACAACGGCTCTCGGTGCTGCCTATCTGGCAGGATTAGCGGTAGGCTACTGGGCCAGCCAGCACGAGGTCGCCGAACAATGGGCCATTGATCGCACGTTTGAGCCAAAGATGAGCGCAGATCAGCGCAACGATCTCTATGCTCACTGGAAACGTGCCGTTGAGCGTTCCCAGCATTGGGAACAGGCATAGTCGCGTATCTCATGGAGAGAGTGATGCGCCCATCGCTGGTCTCTCTCTCTCCATTGATCAATACGACGTGTTTTATTATCATCCTGTTGTCAGGCACTTCTTTACAGTCGGATCTGACTGCGTAAGAGGCACTGCTGCCTTTGCAGAAAAACATCCAACTGCAGAAACGGAGTAAGTATCGATGGCAAGTCAATCAATGGGCAAGTCAAGTGTGTTGTCCGGCACCTTTGGCGAAATGATTGCCGAATTCTTTGGTACAATGGTTTTAATCCTCTTTGGTGATGGCTGTGTGGCCACCTTTGCACTTTTTACGAATCTTGGCGGCGTCTCGACACCATTTGCCAATGAGTGGATCGTGATTATTCTTGGTTGGGGCCTGGCGGTGATGCTGGGTATCTATGTGGCAGGCGCAATCAGTGGCGCGCATCTGAATCCAGCAGTGACGCTGGCGCTGGCTGTGCGACACAAGCTGCCATGGAGCAAGGTGGTTCCTTACTGGCTCGCACAGGTGCTGGGAGCTTTCGTGGCTGCTGCTATTCTCTACTTTGTCTATCAAGGCGCCATTGTGCATACCGCTGGAACACAAAATGTTGCCAGTGCCGTTGGTGGCGTTTTCTACACCAGCCCCAAGGCTTTTGTGGGCACCTTTGGGGCCTTCTGTGATGAATTTGTCGGGACAGCATTGCTGGTCGGTTTGATCTTTGCCATTACCGATGGGCGCAATCAGCCAGTGCAGGGAAACCTCAATCCGCTGATCATTGGTTTCCTGGTCGTAGCAATTGGAGCATCGTTCGGCCTGAATACCGGTTATGCTATCAACCCGGCACGTGACTTTGGTCCACGTCTGTGGATTGCCCTGGTAAGCGGCGGAGCCAGTTTCACCAGTTATACCTGGATACCGATTGTCGCACCGTTGGTTGGCGGGATTGCTGGCGCACTCATCTACGACTTTACGCTTGGAAAGGTCATCGCAGCGCGTGGACTGAAGCAGTCCGGTGATGCGGTTACGACAGGAGAGGCCGTACGAGAGCCAGCCACGAACTAGTATATTCGCTTTGAGAGCATGAAAGGACGAATATATGGTAAAGTGAAGAGAGAAATAGCGTTCGTATCTTCACTTTGCCCATATGTTCGTAAAGAGTATGCAACCATTATCATCAACAGTCAGAACCAACAATTTCTCAGCGCTCGCCAACCAGCATTTTGATGTGCTCGTCATTGGTGGGGGTGTGACAGGTGCAGGCGTGGCCCTTGACGCAGTTGCACGGGGCTACACGGTTGCGCTTGTCGAGAAAAAGGATTTTGCCAGTGGCACCAGCAGTAAGTCGACCAAGCTCGTTCATGGTGGCATACGGTACCTACCGAACTTCGATTTTGCCCTGGTTCATGAGGCGCTGGTTGAGCGTGGGTTGCTCTTGCAGAATGCGCCATATCTTGTCCATCCGGTAGAGTTTGTGTTGCCTATCTATGAAGGGGATAGACATCCGGTTGGTATGCCATTCACGACACCTGGAGGCATTGGACTCAATTTCCTGCTCAATATCGGTCTCGCGCTCTACGATATCATGGCGGGTAGACACAACATCAAGTGGCATCGTCATTTGCGACGTGAAGCTGTCTCGCGTCTTGCTCCCACGCTCGTGACACAAGGACTCAAAGAGGGTTTTACGTATTACGACGCGCAGACCAACGATGCTCGTTTGACGATGGCCTTGATCCGCACGGCAGCTCAGTATGGAGCAATCATTACGAACTATACAGAGGCAACGTCCTTCATTGAGGATCACGGCAAGATTACCGGCGTCGTGATACGGGATCTGTTCAGCGAAGAAGAGTCCGTGGTACACGCGCGTCACGTCGTAAATGCAACGGGCGTCTATGCGGAACAGTTAGAGGAGCGTACGGGGACCGAGCCACAGGTGCATGTAGAGCCAAGCAAGGGCGTCCATCTGGTGCTCTCGCGCCAGGATCTTCAGTTGGGTGATGCCGCGATTGTGCTGCCGGAAACGGAAGATAAGCGTATCCTGTTTATTGTGCCCTGGGGATCGCGTGCCATCTTTGGGACCACCGACACAGGCTCCGGCGACCTGGATCATCCACAGACCACGCACGAAGATATTGCCTATCTGCTGAAGTACCTGAATCGCTATTTGACGCTTCACCTGACTGAAAAGGACATCATCAGTACCTACGTGGGCTACCGCCCGCTGGTGAAGCCACGCAATACGAACGCATCGACGGCAAAGTTATCACGCACCCACGCCGTTCTGCAAAGCGCCTCTGGACTCGTGACCATTGTGGGTGGCAAATTAACGACCTATCGGCGTATGGCGCAGGATACGGTTGATGTGCTCAGCCGTCGTGACGGCGGCAAACCACTCCATCCAACAGTCGCATTGCCATTGCAGGGTAGCGCTGGTTGGGTCAGAGTGCAAAAGGATATCGCGCAGCGTGCAGCGCGGCTCGGCCTGACTGCGGAGACGATTAAACATCTTGGGAACAGTTATGGATCTGAGACGCACACTGTGTTAGACCTGGTTGAGCAGAAGCCATCCCTGGCGACGCGCCTCATTGCTGATCTGCCCTACATTCAGGCGGAAGTACTACATGCCTGCCGTCATGAGATGGCCCAGACGCCCGAAGACGTATTAGCGAGAAGGACAGCAATTACGCTAGAGGATAGGCTGCGTGGTTGTGGGGTAGTGGAGGAAGTTGCATCGATCATGGCCCGGGAACTCGCCTGGTCGCCAGAGCAACAACAAGCGCTGGTCGATGACTATCGCCATGAGATTCAGCGCGAGATCGCAGGAGAGCAAGCAGCGCCACCGGTCCTTCATTCGTGAAGGGCCGGTCTGTGTTTGTCCTTTTCGGCGATGGAAATCATCTTCTCATCCCCTGCGCGCCTTCTTTGCAGGGGTGCCTTCTGTTGAACGCGATGAATTCATGTTCTCCGACAAGTTCACCACAAACTCACCACCCAATTCTGATCACTTCCATCAGAATGAGGGCTTGCCTCCCTGCTTGATAATGGCATCGCGGATCTCCTTTCATTGTCATGGAAGAGGGGCAACGTCAACTGTGCTTGCTAGCCGTCCGACCGCCCCCAAACACTTGCAACTTGTTTAAGGAAAGTATAGTCCAGTCGGAGATGAAGCTCAAGGCGGATAGAGGGAAAGATTACGGGTCTCTCGTGATCTCGTTCCACAGGGCAGGGTGTACATGTTGGAATTAAGTTGTTGGAGTTCTGTATTGTTTACCAATGAATGGTAACATTCATAGATCTGGCAAGAAATGCACTATAGCGGTTTGCTGATGCGGCCAGGGCGCGTGTTTCGGCTGCGTTCAGCGGAGCAAAGAGGCAAGGGGTGAGAACGACGGTGTCCTTGTTCAGCGTACGCTTCCAGGTGCCGACAACGCGACTATCCAGGACAATCATGTGGTTAAAGAGGATGTTGCCCCGTGCGTCCAACTTTTTGGTGTGCGATACGTCAAACACGGCGCTACGATCTTTGTAGCCAACGATGTATTCGTCATAATTCGGCAACAGGTAGAGCGTCTGAGGGAGATCTTGTGCGGACGGCGTAGACGTCGCGCTCCAGTATGTCTGGCCGTCTATAACTTCATGGAGAAGGTAGGATGCCACCATTTCGAGACCAGCTTTGGCATCGGCTCCTGTCAGCCCTGACCACCCCACAAAATCTTGCAGGGTTGCTGGACCATGGCTTGTAAAGTAGCGCCGGGCGAGTTCAGCTAGCGCTGCATCGCGATCATCATCCTGGTCCAACGTTCTCGCTGGTGGCACCCGCTCATCGAGCAGGGCATAGGTGAATTGCTTGCCCCGTCTCGCACCACTACAGATAATGCCATCCAATTCGGCGCGCATCATGATATAGGTGAAGCGCCCTAAATCATCTCCGGCAATGCCTGCTTGCTGAAGCACTACCACGAGTTCCTGACGGGTAAGCTGCTTATCACCGTGGAGTGCATTTGCCAACGCCGTATTCGTACGTCGAAACACGGCGTCATCCAACTCAAGCTTACGATACCAGTAGGCGCTGGCGGCCTTGACGCGCGGAGCCGTGAGCGCGAGCAGCCAGCGAATATCGGCGGGCGCGACAAAATGCCAGGTGGGCCGCATCACATGGGTGCGCAGAATAGTTCCATCGGCGAAGGCTAGCTCGATATCATCGGAAGTCGCGCTTTGCAAGCGCAGACCGAGTGCCCACGTCGCTGCCGCATAATCCTGGGCCTGGACGGCACCCAGCCACTGCACGACCTCGTCAGGCTTTTTAAAGGGCGTCTCCGCAATACGTTGATTAGAGAGCCGCCGCTGTGCAATATCCAGGTTTGTCACCATGGCTCCTTCCGACTGATTGATCATAAGCGGGAGTCGCAGCTTCTTCCCATGGGGCTATGGAATAGTTCCCAATGGCGCTCGTTGTCTGATCTATCCTGCGCTTATTATAGCATAGCTCTGCTATCTGCTCCTCATTGCTGCTTGAGAGGGCAACCATTCCCACCGGCTTTTGGCGCTGCCTGTATACTTGCTTTAGATGTTCTATGACCAGGGTGCTCTTCCTATGCATGCTCATACTGCTAGAATCATCCGCGTGCAGGCAGCTTCCAGGTCGTTCTATTCAGCAATGTGGAAGAAGGGTTTTGAGGAATGCGTCCATTAGATTCTCACCATCGGCATAGTCCATTATGCTCACTCCTACGCATGTTCCTGGTGTGTCTATGCTGCGGTGGCTGCTTGTTTGTTGTACTAGCAAACTGCTTGCCAGTTCTGGCGGCGCAATCTCGTGGGGCACGGCCTGCACGAGCCGCGCATCATCATGCCTCGTCGCGACCTGCACATGCTGCCGTTAAGGCCACGACAGGTCCCGACCTGACAGTAAATTTGCAGGCTGACGCGACAACGTATACGGTAGGACAAGCCATCACGTATACCATCACGATTGTGAATACTGCCTCAGCAGCGCCAGTGCTACAAGCAGACCCCATTACCGTCAATGATATTATTCCAGCGGGATTAGGTCAGGTTACGGCATCAACACAGCCAAACACAGCCTGGAGCCTTACCACTTCGGCGGTAACGAGTCCGACGCTCGTCACGGCCTTTTATACGGGAGGGTATCCGATCATTGCAGGCTCAAGCTTACCACCAATTACGATTACGGGTGTCATCACACAAGAAGCAGCGAGTGCACTCAGCAATACCGCAACGGTCAGTTTACCAGATGATAGCAATACGGAGAACAACGCTGAGACCGTAGATGTCACCGTTTTGCCACTCACCGCAACCGTTCCGGTTCCAACGGTAACAGCGACACCAATCGTACCACCCCCCACGGTCGTGGTTCCGACTCCACCACCAACGTTCCCTCCCGACCTGCATATTACGCAAAGCGCTACTGGAGGCAGTCTGCAAGTTGGACAGGCCGCGACCATTGTCTTGAATGCGAGTAATCTGGCCTCGGCAGGCCCTGTAGCAGCCGGAGATGCAGTCGTCATCAACGATGTGTTACCTTCAGGCTTCAATAATCTCACTGCAACAGGCAATAACTGGTTTATCACCCTGACAACGCAGACGAGTCCAGCATTACTCGTGGCGATTTATACGGGAGATTACCCTATTGCTGCGGGGGGAACACTGCCAGCGATCACTATCAGCGGCATCTTGAATACAACTGCGCTGCCCAGCGTAACGAATACAGCGTCGGTCAGTACCAACGGTGATACAGACATATTTAACGGCCAGACGACTGCCACCTATACGATCCTGCCAGCGGCAACACCGACAGTTGTGCCCATCGATCTGGGCATTACAGCGAGTGAGTCAGCAGGCTCGAATGCCCTGGTTGGACAGCCAATTTCTCTGACGCTGTCAGTTGGCAGTCTTGCCACGTCTGGTCCAGTGGAGGCTGGAAACAATATTCTCGTTAACGACATTGTGCCACTAGGCTTAAGCGACATTACCGTGACCGCGAGTGGCTGGTTTGTCACCGTGACATCCACAACCAGTCCGGCGCTACTCACTGCTATTTACACCGGACCCTATCCTGTTTTGGCGGGTGGATCATTACCACCTATCACCGTCAATGGCATCTTGAATGCGAACGCGGTGCCCATCATCACCAATATAGCGGCGGTGAGTGTGAATGGTATCACGGACTCAGCAAACAACACCGCAGCCATCAGCATAGCAATCGCCCCATCTCCTCCACTATCCACATCTGCTATCACAGCAGCACCACGCATCCTGGCAGAGAGCAGGATAACGCACACGAGATTGTCATCAAGGCGTGAGTAAGCCATCACCTGAATAGAAAACAAACCCACCATCGGGAATATCTCTTGGAGAAGTGGCAGCGGAAATGCGCGTATTGTCAGGCGTGTGAGGTACCATTGGAAATCGAACATCTCGTCCCGAAGTCAAGAGGAGGAAGCAACCGAGCGAGCAATCTAACGCTGGCCCGCCATGCGTGCAACGTGCGCAAAGCGCAGCAGACGGCAGCGGAGTTTGGTTTTCCCGCTCTGCAGGCGCAGGCTCGCCAGCCCCTGAAAGACGCAGCCCATGTCTCTGCGATGAAAACCAGCGTGGTCCAAGACCTGCAAGCGTTCTTCGGAGTGAGCCAGGTAGGTATCACGTATGGGTATCAGACGAAATACAAACGCATCCAGATGCTTCACCTGCCCAAGTCGCACGCCAATGATGCAGTAGCCATTGCCTGTGAGATGGGCGAGGTGGTCACGCCTCTGGAGATGGTCCATGCTATCCGTTGCCTCCCACGAGGCCACTATCAGCGCTTCAACGGGCCGCACAGTGAGCATAAATGCTGGGCTCCTCGCAAGGTCCATGGGTTCAAGCTCACCGAGATCGTGCAGGCCAAAGGGCAGGTCGGATACATCGGAGGCCGACGCGAGAAAGGGGCGTTCGTCATCAAAGACGTGATCAGTGGCAAGAGGCTCTTGGAGGTTACACCGCGCAAAGTCGAGCGCATCGCACGTCCCACTCAGGGCTGGATGATAACACGGCAGCCAGTTCCCACTTCAATCAGAAAGGAGGGCAGCGCTTCCTCCCCCAGTTGAAACATGGGGGTACCCGCGCCGCCGGTATCATGGCAAAGGCGTTGGTGCGAAAGTGACGGTTACCCTGGAGTCCGACGGCACCCTGGTGGTGTCCGATATCCTTGATTCTCCTGGAGTTCTGTGTGGTCCCAAGGCGCCTGGAGGCTTCTGTGGCGCATAAATGATGCCCTTGGAGCGCGAAGGGATTTACAGCCGTGCTTTGCCAACTCTCATTGCGTCCTTTTTGGCAACCGAAGAGTCTATCCTGTTGCTGCTGGATAGCTGATAAAGAACAGCCTGCGAGAATTTGCTAGAAAAACTCTTGACAGCGGTCTTTTTCATCAGTATACTTACATGTAAGCGCTTACGTAAGCGCTTACATGAAGGAAAACCAGTAACTACAGATACTACTTTTCTGGCTGTCTGAATGAAGATAGAAGCGCTAGCTTCACCAGCAACCGGAATAAGAGATGTTACGCTTTATTTTCCCTGTTAACTGGTTTACCGAAAATGCCTTCACGCGGCGTCACTCCAGGAATGGCAATGTTGTCATTCAAAGATAGGGATTTGTTATGGCAGGAAAGCATACCATCGATGATATTGCGCGCCTGGCAGGTGTATCGAATGCCACTGTTTCGCGCGTCTTAAATCACAAGCCAAATGTTGATCCTGCTACACGTGAGCGTGTTCTGCGCATTGTTGAAGAGGTAGGATTTGTGCCCAGCATCACCGCCTCGGGCCTGGCTGGTGGTCGCAGTCGCCTTCTAGGCGTCCTGGTTCCTTCCTTTGCCTGGCCTTTTATCCCGGACATCATGCGCGGGGTTGCCGAAGCTATTGCGAACACTCCATACGAGTTGCTCCTCTATAGCATCAACGACATGGCACGTGAAAATAACAAGAGTGATATCATCGACCATATCCTGGCCTCAAAGCTCACTGCTGGCCTGCTGGCGATTCTGCCAGGACAATGGGGCGAGCATGTGGCCCGTTTACACACCGATGGCGGATTTCCGCTGGTGATGATCGACGACCAGGTTATTCCACCTGCTGTGCCATGGGTCGGCGCAGACAATCAGAGTGGTGCCTATGCTGCCGTTCATCATCTCATCGCGCTTGGCCATCGGCGTATTGCCCACATCCAGGGACCGATGAGGCACCTCTGTTCGTGCGAGCGCTACAGAGGCTACTGCCAGGCTATGGCAGATGCTCATCTCCTCGTCGATCCGCTACTCGTACAGGAGGGTGATTTCGAGACGGCTGGAGGGCAAGCAGCCGCCAACGTCTTCTTCGCCTTGCCACCGGAGCGCCGACCAACCGCTATTTTTGCGGCGAGTGACCAGATGGCCTATGGAGTATTCAGTGCCGCTAAGGCACATGGCCTCCATATCCCTGGAGATGTTGCTCTAGTGGGCTTCGACGATATCTCGTCATCTGCTTTTGTACAACCCGCGCTCACCACTGTGAGACAACCTTTCCACAAAATGGGTCAACTTGGCATGAAGCTGCTTTTATCCATGCTTGACAAACATCGGGTATCCCCATCAGGGACCGATGTGGACCTGTCCTCTCATCACGTCCTTCTTTCGCCTGGCAACGACGCTAGTGCACTCGATCTCCTGGCTGCTAACGAGTCTCTCTACGATCAGGCAGCCGGAGAAGAAGCCTCTGGACAATCACAACCTGGAGACCAGATTGTTCCGACACTAGTGCAGCCAGACAAGCGAGATGGTATCCATCTGAGCTCGGAAATTGCTCTGCGTACTGGAGAGTACCTGCAATCTTCATCGAAGCAATTTCTGCATGATGGTGTTGCAACGGTGACTCCGTCATCAGTTCAGCGAGATGGTAGGGCGGAACGGAAAGATGGTCGTGAGCCGGTGCGTATTCAATTGGCGACCAGTCTCGTAGTGCGTGCGTCTAGTGGTTCGCTTACTGATGCACGTTGAAAGATCGACGGATGATCTTGTTATCCTGCTTGAAAAAAACTTCAATGAATTGGAGGTTTTATCATGACTCGCGCCTCTTTATCGGCTGTCTTCAAGACGAAGACCACCACTGGTGCTCTATTCTTAGCGCTCCTTGTTATCTTTGGTATTGTGTTTGCCGCTTGTGGCAGTTCTACATCAAAAACAGCGACGAAAAGTGTTCTCACGATTGTACCTAGCCCGGTGGGAGACTACACGCAAGCGTTCAGTCCTTTTGCATTGCCTTCTGCCACCGTTGGCACGCAGGGTATGGTCTATGAGACCTTGCTTATGTACAACCAGATTAATGGCCAGATCAAGCCCTGGTTAGCAAGCAGTTATACGTTCTCGTCGGACGCCAAAACATTGACCTTCACCATTCGCCAGGGCGTCAAGTGGTCCGATGGACAAGCCTTTAGCGCCAATGACGTTGCATTTACCTTCAACCTGCTGAAACAATATCCGGCTGCCGATACAAATAGTCTCTGGAGCTATTTACAGAGTGTGACAGCTCCTAGTGCTACGACGGTGGTCCTGACCTTAAAGCAATCCTACTCACCGCTTCTCTGGTATGCAGGTGGACAGACCTATATCGTTCCGCAGCACCTGTGGGCAAGCGTCGGCGACCCGACCAAGTATACCAATACCAACCCGATTGGCACAGGTCCCTACCTGCTCGATAAGTTTACGCCGCAGCAAGTCAGCTACAAGAAGAATCCCAGTTACTGGCAACCCGGCAAACCTCAGGTAGATGAGCTGAACTACCCGGCTTACGATGGCAACCAGTCCGTTGAGTTGGATCTCGACCGTGGCAACCTCGACTGGGTCGGACTCTTCACACCAAAGATTGGTCAAACCTTTGTCGCTCGCAATCCGACAAAGAACCACTACTGGTTTACGTCTGCGAATGTCGTGATGCTCTATATGAATCTGGACAAGTTTCCTTTCAACCAGTTGCCTATCCGCCAGGCTATCAGCGATGCCCTGGATCACGAGCAAATGTCCCAGGTTGGTGAAAGCGGCTACGAGGCCGTGGCAAGCCCAACCGGCTTGATCCTGCCGGGTCAGCAGAGCTGGCTGGATCAGACTTACTCCAACCTTACTCCGACCAGCGTCAATACGAGCCAGGCCAATCAATTGATGCAGACCGCTATGCAGGCTGCTGGCTACACCAAGGGTTCTGATGGCATCTATGCGAAGGCTGGCAAGAAGCTCTCTTTCAATTTGAACGTCGTCACGGGCTGGACTGACTGGGTGTCAGACTGCCAGATTATCCAGAATAATCTTAAGGCCATTGGTATCGGCGTGAACGTGAATGCTATGTCGCAAAACTCCTATCAAACGGCAGAGCAGAGCGGGAACTATGATATGTCAATTAGCTGGAGTGCAAATGGTCCAACACCGTTCTACTTCTACAATGGCCTCTTGAGTAGCAAAAACACCGCGCCAATCGGTCAGACAGCAAGCACCAACTGGGAGCGTTGGAGCGATGCAACAACTGACCAGTTACTCAACCAGTATGCAACTACCACTGACCCAACCTCGCAGCAGCAAGCAATTGCTGGCCTGGAAAAGATCATGGTGAATGATGTTCCTTCGATCCCACTGCTGTATGGCGCTTTCTGGTACGAGTATAGCACGGCACGCTTTACCGGCTGGCCGGATGCAAGCAATGCGTACGCGGCACCATCGCCCTACACGGCTCCTGAAAACGAATATGTGGTCGAGCAGCTCAAACCTGTCTCTTAGCCTGAAGAGGAGGGGGTAGGGGCGGAGACGTCGCGTAGGGACCATCCTTTGCGGTTGTTCTCTGCCCCCGGGCGCACGCGAGGTGACGCCCCTACCCAGTTGGTAAGTATGGGTAGGGGCGGTGCTTGCCTCCGCCCACCTTCTCCTCTCCATCAGAAGGAGTTATCCTATGAGGCACCTGCTCCGCCGCGTTGGCTTCTATCTTATCGCGTTATGGGCATCTGTCACCTTGAATTTTCTTATTCCACGTCTGGCTCCGGGCAATCCCGCTGAGCTTATGATCGGTCGCTATCAGGGGCGCATCGGCCCGCAGGCACTGCATGCATTGGAGATACAGTTTGGTGTTACCAATGCTCCACTCTGGTCGCAGTATCTCCAATACCTGAATAATCTCCTGCACGGTAATTTGGGCTACTCGATAGCCTATTCTATGGAACCTGTTACGACGGCGATCAGACAGGAGCTACCCTGGACCCTGGTCCTTGTCACCATCTCACTGCTGATCAGCTTTGGATTAGGAACCCTGTTGGGCACAATCGTCGCCTGGAAACGTGGTTCGTTACTTGAGGGCCTGCTTCCTCCTGTGCTGACATTTCTATCCGCCGTCCCACAATTTTTCCTGGCGTTGCTCTTTCTGTACTTCTTTGCATTCACGTTGGGCTGGTTTCCCTTACACGGTGGGTATGACACCAACAGTTTCACACCAGACTGGTCGTTCGGTTTTATTACGAACGCTATCTGGCATGCCATCTTGCCAGCCTTTACCTTCGTGATTGTCTCTCTCGCGGGTTGGATGCTGGGCATGCGCAACACCATGGTCACGACGCTCTCTGAAGATTATGTGCTGATGGCCGAGGCTAAAGGCCTGCCAGATCACCATGTGATGCTAGCTTATGCCGCGCGCAATGCCATCTTACCGAATATTACTGGCTTTGCTATCGCGTTGGGTACGGTTGTCACCGGTCAGTTGCTGATTGAGATTGTCTTTTCCTACCCTGGCATTGGCTTCTCGCTTTTGCAGGCTGTCCAGGACTCCGATTATGCTTTAATGCAAGGGATCTTCTTGATGCTAACGCTGGCAGTGTTGGTCGCCAATTTCCTGGTTGACCTGATTTATGTTATCCTCGATCCGCGTGTACGCCAGGCAAGGAGTTAGCAACCGTGAGTTCATCAACATCTTCACAACCATTTCCAGTTCCAGAAGAGCAGCAACCACAGGAATCAGCAGTGATTACAGAATCTGGAGACCGGGCCATCTCGCTGGATGAGGAACGTCCAGACAAGGTTATCTCCACTGGAGGGGTAAGTGCGGCTCCGTTAGGAGAAGACAGACTCTCAGCGCCCGCTGCATCTACACCCGCAGGCGCCAGGTTGCGCGATTTCTGGCGCTTAATTACTTCGAATCGCAAGATGGCCGTTGGCCTGGTGATCGTTACTCTTTTTATACTGATCGCCATTTTTGGTCCGCTCTTGACGCGGCAGGACCCCAATGCGTTGACCGCTGATACGCTTGATTATCCCTCGGCCAATCACTGGTTGGGGACGACACTGACCGGGCAAGATGTCTTTGCGCAACTGATGTATGGCACACGTGGTTCGCTCTTCTGGGGCTTTTTGACCGGCGTGATCGTCACCCTCATTTCAACGGCTATTGGCCTGGTCGCTGGCTACTTTGGAGGCGCTATCGATGATGTCATCTCGCTGATCATCAATGTCTTTCTCTTGTTGCCGGGTTTCCCTCTGGCGATCATTCTCGCCGCATTCTTCCCGGTCAAAGGGTTGATTGTGGTCTCTGTGGTTATCACGCTGACTGGCTGGTCCTATAACGCACGTGTGCTGCGCGCACAGACGCTCTCAATGCGTAACCGCGATTTCGTGGAAGCCGCGCGCGCGAGTGGAGAGCGTACCTGGCGCATCATCTTCTTCGAGATTTTGCCCAATGAGATCTCCATTGTTGCGGCGGCCCTGATTGGCACAGTCATCTACGTGCTTGTGGCGACGGTCGGCCTGGAATATCTGGGCCTGGGTGCCAATGATCCCAGTTGGGGTACCATGCTGTTCTGGGCACAGAATAGTGATGCGCTCTTCCTGGGTGCCTGGTGGTGGATCATCCCGCCGGGTCTCTGTGTCGCTCTTGTGGCGGCTGGACTCTCGCTGGTCAATTTCGGCATTGACGAGATCGCCAATCCACGTCTGCGCACCGAGCGCAATGTGCAGGTGAAGGCTCGCAAACACAAGGCGTTGAGTGGCAAGAAGGCGGTGGCATCATGACAACGGCTGTATGGAAAGAGACACTGCTTCAGGTCGAAAATGTCAGCGTTGACTATCTCGCGGCCAGTGGTCAGGTGCACGCGGTAGACAATGTGAGCTTTACGTTGCAGCGCGGCGAGATTCTCGGCCTGGCTGGCGAGAGCGGGAGCGGAAAATCGACGTTGGCCTATGCTGTCGCGCACCTGCTTCATCCACCTGCGCTCATCACCAATGGGAAAGTACTCTACTCTCCACCCGTACGCGAGGGGAAAGATGGGGCCGTCCGTTTTTCTTCGTTGAAGCATGCGAAGCAGAACCACAACGGCCTGGATACGCTAGATGCGACCGATACCGTGGATGTGTTACAGTTATCGCCTGCGCAATTGCGGGCGTTCCGCTGGGATGAGTTGGCTATCGTTTTCCAGAGTGCGATGAATGCCTTGAATCCTGTTCTGACCATCGGGACGCAAATTATGGATGTGTTCCGCTTTCATCGACCCGAGATGGGGCGCGATACACAGAAAAAACGGGCGATTGAGCTTTTACAGCGTGTGGGTATTGCCGCTGATCGTATTAATAGTTATCCGCATGAACTCAGTGGTGGTATGCGCCAGCGCGCGGTGATTGCCATCGCGCTGGCGCTGAACCCGGAACTGATTATTATGGATGAGCCCACGACGGCACTGGATGTTGTGGTGCAACGTGAGATCTTGCAATTAATCACTGATCTGTGCAAGGATCTCGGTATGTCCCTGATCTTTATCACGCATGATCTTTCTCTGTTGCTCGAACTCGTTGATAAGATTGCGATTATGTATGCGGGCAAGCTGATCGAGACGGCGTCACGCGATGATATGGGCCTGCATCCGCGTCATCCATATAGCTATGGGCTGCTGAACTCGTTCCCTAAGCTGCAAGGACCACGCCGCAAAATGGTGGGTATCCCCGGTTCGCCGCCTGATTTACGCAATCTGCCGCCTGGCTGTCCTTTTCAACCACGCTGCCCACTTGCTTTTGATGCGTGCTCGACCGTCAGACCAGTGCTCCGACCTGCGATATCTGAGGCTCCCGGACAACTAGCTGCCTGCCATCTCTATGATGCCAGGTACCGGCAGGAGCCACCCACGACTGCCGATCTCGCTGAGAACTATGAGGCGCTTGCCGAAGGGAGGATAAGCCGTTGAGTACGCAAAACCAGACGCTGGAAGCGACGACACCAAATCATACGGGTGCGATCTTAGAGGCCGAGCACCTGCGCAAGCTGTTCCCGGTACACCAGGGCAACCCCTTTCAAACGCAACGAGCCGTCCATGCGGTTGAGGATGCTTCCCTTGCTCTTTATCCAGGACGTGCTACTGCCATTGTGGGCGAGAGTGGCAGTGGCAAAACGACGATTGCCCGTATGCTCGCACGTATCTATGATCCAACCTCTGGCGCGCTGCGTTTTCGTGGTGAGCCGGTGAAATTGTTCGAGCCGTGCATCTGTCCTGCGCGCATACCGCCGCCACGTCCAGCTCGTGTTTCAGGACCCATTTTCTTCCTTAAATCCGGTGCATGATGTACGTTATCACTTGAGCCGTCCTCTCCGTGTGTATGGGCATGCGCGCAACGATCAAGAAGTGACCGAACAGGTGCTGTCGCTGCTCAACCGTGTCAGTTTAAGCCCGGCTGAGCAGTTCATTCAGAAATATCCACACCAGCTCAGTGGGGGACAGCGGCAACGCGTGGCGATTGCCCGTACGCTGGCAGCCAGACCTGAGGTGCTACTGGCCGACGAGCCGGTTTCGATGCTGGATGTTTCGATCCGCCTGGATATTCTGAATCTGTTGCTGCGCCTGAAGGACGAGGAGCGCCTGGCGATCCTCTTTATCACGCATGATATCGCCAGTGCACGTTACTTCGCCGAAGACACGCTTGTCATGTACGCGGGCCAGGTGGTCGAGGGTGGTCCCAGTGATACGGTAATTCAGACGCCAAAGCATCCTTATACGCAGTTATTGCTCTCAGCGGCTCCCGATCCTGATCGGGTAAAACTGGCCGGAAAGGAGGGTATTGCGCCATTGCCTGCGCGCGGGGAAATCCCCAGTTTGATCAATCCACCGACAGGATGTCGTTTCCACCCGCGTTGTCCGCATGCGATGCCGGTGTGTAAAGAGCGTTTCCCTGGTCGTACAGATCTAGGCGGTGGTCACTGGACCCATTGCTTTCTTTACGGCGAGGGAGAGCAGAGCGGTCTCAAGGACCCGCCGCTACCCGTTGGTTGAGAGAGGAGTGGGTAGGGATGTCACCTTCCTCCTTGCCGACACATGAGCGAAGTCAGGCTGCGTTCGGAAATTGCTTCGATGAAGATGGCCTGTAGTCTCCAGTACGCAGAGCAATTTCCGATGTGCCGGTCTTAGAGGCAGTGTGTGTCCTGAGTCATCCTTTGCAGGCCACCGCAAGGAACGACCACAACTACAAATAAACAGGAAGAATTGTGTTAGCTTACTTACGAGGTCTGACTCGCACACAATTCTTAAGGAAGAAATCAGGAATATCTATGCATGTAACGGACGATAGTCAATCACAAACATTTGTTGATGCCGCACTTGCGGCAACTTTTCCTCCTGGCTTTTTATGGGGAGCCGCCACTGCGTCGTACCAGATCGAAGGTGCAGCCCGGGAAGATGGACGTGGTCTGTCTATCTGGGATGTCTTCGCAGCCACGCCTGGCAAGACGTACCAGGGACAAAATGGCGCTATCGCGGCTGACCACTACCACAGATTCCAGGAGGATGTGGACTTGATGGCCCGGCTTGGCCTGGGTGGATATCGCTTCTCTATTGCATGGCCGCGTATTTTGCCGCAGGGACGTGGCACCGTGAACGCCCGTGGCCTTGACTTCTATGAGCGCCTAGTTGACTCCTTATTAGCCAGAGGTATCAAACCCTTTGCCACATTGTACCACTGGGACTTGCCGCAGGCTTTGCAAATCGAGGGTGGCTGGAGCAAACGTGAAACGGCTTCGATCTTCGCCGATTATGCAGAAATTGTGGCGCGACGTCTGGGAGACCGCGTTGCCGGATGGATCACCCATAATGAGCCATGGTGTGCCGCATACCTTGGCCATGGCACTGGCGTGCATGCTCCTGGTATTCAGGACAGGCAGACGGCTGTAACGGTTGCGCACCATTTGCTCCTCTCTCATGGCCTGGCTGTACCGCGACTACGAGCACACAGCGCGGCTACAGCACAGGTAGGTATTACGCTTAACTTCACGCCGGTGGACCCCGACGATGAGCGCCCGGAAACACTGCGTGATGTAGCGCTTGCTGATGCTTTCAGTAATCGCTGGTTCCTCGATCCGCTTTTCCGAGGCAAGTATCCAGAACATTTCTTTGCTGACATGGGGTTGAATCCACCACCGATACAGGATGGCGATTTTTCGCTGATTACGACGCCAATTGATTTCCTGGGCGTCAATCTCTACTCGCGTATGGTCGTCAGTGGTCTACCCACTCCGCCAGCACCTGACGCGTGTAAAGTCGTAGTCCCTGTTCGCAGCGCCTGTTATACCGAAATGGGTTGGGAGATTTATCCACAGGCTCTTGAAGATATTCTGGTACGCCTGCACCATGAATATAACGTGCCGCGTCTGTTTGTGACCGAGAACGGGGCGGCTTTTGACGATAGCTGGGATGGTGAGCCAACGGTGAGCGATCCACGCCGTGTCGCCTTCCTGCGCGAGTACCTACAAGCTGTCTCACGAGCAATCGCGCAGGGTGTTCCGCTGCAAGGCTATTTCGTCTGGTCCTTCATGGATAATTATGAGTGGGCCGAAGGCTATGCCAAACGTTTTGGCATCGTGTATATCGATTATCCGAGCCAGCGCCGTATTTTGAAGGAGAGCGCTCGCTGGTACGCTGATCTCATTGCAGCGACGCAACAGTTATCTGGATCATAATAACAAGCGTATGATAGATGCATCTCAGGCTTTCCCCGAATCCTGAGGTGCATTTGTTCCTTTTCCCCTTTTTACCCACAAACGAGTAAAATAACTAGCATTGAAGAGTATGGTGGTTCAAAAAACTGTCCTTATCTTCCCCTTGCTTTCCTCTATCAGATGGTCTATAAAACTCATAGCCATCGAAGAAAAGCATCACAAAAAACGGAAGAAGAGGATATCTTTCTTTCTTTCTTCACAAATGGCTCAATTACTGAACATAATCGTAGAAAGAGAGCTAAATTAGCCTGGTAGTGTATTTCCAGCTAGATTGTTTGTCACTCTATTATCGCCTCCGCCAGAAAGTCGACACGTTACAGAAACTCGAATAAGTTGTGTATCAGGTTAGTTCATTGTGAAAGAAAGGCGCTTTCTTATGACAGGACGAGAAGGATCTCATTGGGAACGTTTGAAATCCTCCTTCCAGTAGTGAGGGGGGTAACACTCGTAGGCTTCTTGACGTTCAACAACATCCCGACCAATTTTACCCCACCGCACGCACGTCCCACAGGAGAGGGCACGAGCTCCCAGGCTCCAACCCACCTCCTGAACACCCAGACACAGACAAACTTGACGACATTCGCCGCAATCTCCAGCTACTCGTTAACGGATCCGGCAATTCCTTACCTAGACACATACTCACACTCAAAGACGGATTAGACCGTCTCGCACACAACCTCACTCATTCCAACAGAGGGGACCTCAGCAACGACGACCACTATAACATTGGTTACATCCTCCAAGAAACCGACCTTCAGCTCCGCCACAGGACAACCATCGTGGATGATTTCGAGGTCCTCAACTACCGTATCAACTATGTTAACGAGAAGCTTGAATCCCGACGAGACTCTTCAAACATTCCCGACAGCAGATTCTCTCATGCTACCGACGCACAACAGTTAGAAAGCCAACAAGGACCCCAAACCGGATTCAACGACCGCGCCTTTCATGCAGAACTCAGCACCTTCCTCACGGGTTCCGCGTTGCCTGAAAGTTTTAGGCCTACAGACCAATATGCAAGACTCCACGCAAGCCTCGACCGACTCTCACGCAACAACCTCGAGCGCTATCCCCGCTCCGACCTCCAACACATCAACAACACCATTGGTCGATACAACTACAACTCCACAACATTCCGTGAGGGCGACCTCAGTTCCCTCGCCAGCGGTGTCGAGGCCCTCAACGACAGCGCCCTTCGTGCAGAGCTCAGCACGAATCTCCGCACCTTCCTCACGGGTTCTGCGTTGCCTGAAAGTTTTAGGCCTACAGACCAATATGCAAGACTCCACGCAAGCCTCGGCCGACTCTCACGCAACAACCTCGAGCGCTATCCCCGCTCCGACCTCCAACACATCAACAACACCATTGGTCGATACAACTACAACTCCACAACATTCCGTGAGGGCGACCTCAGTTCCCTCGCCAGCGGTGTCGAGGCCCTTAACCACAGCGCCTTTCGTGCAGAACTCAGCACTTTCCTTACAGGTTCCGCGTTGCCTGAAAGTTTTAGGCCTACAATCCAATATGTAAGACTCCGTGCAAGCCTCGACCGACTCTCACGCAACAACCTCGAGCGCTATCCCCACTCCGACCTCCAACACATCAGCAACAACATTAGTCAATACAACAACTTCACAACATTCAGTGAGAACGACCTCAGTTCCCTCGCCAGCGATGTCGAGGCCCTCAACCGCCAATTCTCTCATGCTCCCGACGGGAGCCAACAAGGCTCCCGAAATCTTGGTGAGTCGTCGTCCAGGGGGGGATGACCTCGTATTTGTGAAGATACTTGATCATGAACCGGGTACGTATTGTTGCTGTCATTTGTTGGCCTATCGCACCCTAAAATATTGGTTATCTGAGAGATCCCTCGTATGGCGCTTCATATCACGCTCGCGCATTTTACCCCTTTATAGGCCACACTTCCAATGGGCTTCGGCGGCACGCAGTGTGAGCCATTTAATTTTTGAAATGACAACATTGCTTTGCCTAGAAGAGAAAGCTAGCGGCAGAGCCCGATCCTGGCTAATCCAGCGCAATCCTAAAATTGCGCACCTCATAACCCGTGGTCAAATCATTCCAACTTAGTGTTGGAGAACGCTGAATATGTAGGGTATCGAGGGCCAGCAGGCGTTGCAAGAAGATGTCCGTTTCCTGAATCGCAATAAACGCGCCGGGACAGCGATGGGCCCCGTCCCCAAAGCTCATGAGCATAGAAGGAATGCGCTCCCCCTTCAACTCACGTCCAGGACACAAGGCCAATGGCTCCTCCCCCACAACGGCCTCATCTGCATTTACCGCGTAGATATGCAGATGGATCATTGCGCCTTTTGGGATGGTCACAGATGTCCCCTGGCTTTCAATGCTTATATCAGCAGTAGCACGACGGTGAAGGTGTCCAACGATTGGCTCCAGGCGTAACACTTCATGAAGCATCTCGAAGCGTTCCTCTTCAGGAGCAGCCAGATAGCGAGCACGCAAGTCGGGATGCTCTAGAAAATGCCAGGTTGCGACGCTGATAAACTCGCGGGTCGTCACCATACCAGCCGCCGCGTAGGTCACACACTCGGTCAATATCTCAGTATCGTTATAGTTCTGGGCCACCAGGTGAGAAATGACATCATCCTGTGCCTGGCGTTTACGAGCCTTGATAGCTGGTTTAACATCAAAGAGAAAGAACGTCAGGACATGACGTTGATTGGCACGCGCGCGTAGCTTGACGAGTGGTTGCCAGTTGATACCCGAAGATGGCTGCTGAAAGAACGCATCCAGTCTTTTCGCCATCCCCGGTACACGTGTATTCGTTAATCCAACCACACGACCCGCAACCTGTACGGCCAATGACAGGCTTAGTTTGCTCAAGTCTGCGCGTTTCTTGCGCTTGAGTTTGTCGATGAGCTGATCAGTTAATGCCTCCATGAACAGGCGGTAGTTGTCACTTACAGTCTTCGGCGTAAAAAAATGCGCCGATATTTTGCGCTGCTGATTATGCACCTGACCCTCCTGGTAAAGAATGGGCACATTGCTCATAGAGGGAATTGTCGCTACCTGATCAGCATTGAAGCCTGCCTGTTTTGTATGATTGCTACGTAAGATTTTTCGCGCTTCAGCGAAGCCCCGTACCTGCCAGACACCCTCGGCATCACGCTCAATCGGTGTTGTGGTAGACTGCATAGGACGTGAGGTCTTCTGTCGCGGCAGAGCCTTGTGGTCAACTGGACATTGCGCCGGGGTTCCCGATGGTGCACTTGTCGAGTTGTTATTTTGCTGTGTCATGGACATAGGGCAGGTATGTTCCTTTCTCATACTCATAATTATCTGATACTCTGTATAACTTATGATATACGATATATCATAATAGCGAGAAAGTCAAGGTGATAAGACGATGAGCGAATTACTACAGTCGCAGACCGATCAGGTCTGGATGATTGAATTGCATGGTATTGAGCCCATTGAGGAGGAAGAGCGGCATGGCTCACCGTTCGAGCTATTTTGGATCTGGTTTGCCGCAAACATTGGTATCCTGGGCATCGTCTATGGCGGTATCCTGACGGCATATGGATTGAACTTGTGGCAGAGCATACTGGTGGCACTTGTCGCTCCACTGGTTTCGTTTGCCCTCGTGGGTGTGCTCAGCGTTGCAGGCAAGTGGGGTGGGGCACCTATGCTCACCCTATCGCGTGCTCCATTTGGTACACGTGGCAACCTGGTCCCTACATTCATCAGTTGGATTAGTCTTGTTGGCTGGGAAACAGTCACTGTCATCACCGCTGCATACGCTCTGCTTGGTTTATGCAATCTTGCCGGTCTACCGTCGAATGCGCTCTGGACCATTGTGAGCCTGGCGATTATTGCCCTCCTGGTTATCGTGATTGGCTTACTGGGACATGCGACCCTCGTGTGGGTTCAGCGCGCCGCGACCTTGATCTTTGGCCTACTCACACTGGTAATTATTATTTTCCTGATTGGCAGAACACACTGGTCCGTTGTGTTGTCGGCCCACGCGGGCTCCTGGAACGCAGGAGTGCTGGCAACCATCAGCATCATTATCGCAGGCACTGGTCTGGGTTGGACCAATGCTGGAGCTGACTACACCCGCTATTTGCCGCGCAACAGTAAAGATAGCGCCATTATCTGGTGGACGGTGTTTGGTTCTACACTCCCGCTCTTTCTACTTATCATGGTCGGTGTCTTACTTTCGAGTCATGTGAGCAACCTCGCGAATGCTACCAACCCAGTTCAAGCCATCGGGAGCGCCTTACCTTCCTGGATGGCTATCCCTTACTTGATCACCGCCGCTGGGGGCTTGATCGTCGAAGCCGACCTGTCAATTTACTCATCCGGGCTCAATCTGCTGGCAATTGGACTGAAAGCCCAGCGTTACAAAACCGTGCTTATTGATGGCGTCCTGGTGATCGCCGGGTCTATTTATGTCATGCTCATTGCGCAAAACTTCTTTGGTCCCTTCGAGAGTTTTCTGCAACTACTCGCCGACGGTCTTGCCGCATGGTCTGCCGTATTCCTGGTCGATATGCTGGCGCGGCGCAGTTACGATACTTCCAGTCTGGCAAATACCAGTTCCAGCAGTCGCTACTTCTATACCGGTGGTGTACACTGGGCGGCTGTTATTGCCTGGCTTTTTGGTATTCTGGTTGGTCTGGCGTTCACCGTCTCACCATGGTTCAGCGGACCATTGGCGACGGGCGTCTTCGCCTCCAGCAGCCTCGGCTATCTGCTTGGCTTTGTGGCAAGCGCACTTGTCTACACAGTGTGGCTGGCCTTCGAACGAAAAACGCTAGACACCACCGAGCAGAAAATGCTGGACGCCTCAGCGCAGGAACTACAGGAGGAAGTACGACAATGAGCACGCTGAGAATACAGCCCCGCCGACTGGTGCTTGTGGGCAGTGTGCTGGTAGATATTCTTATGTACATTGATCGTTTGCCAGAGCGCGGCAGCGATCGCATTGCACAGAGAACCCTCCTCACTTCCGGCGGAGGTTTTAATGTACTGCTAGGAGCCGCACGTCTTGGTCTACCGGTCGCCTATGCGGGACGTGTAGGCGATGGTCCTATGGGTAATCAGATAATGGCAGACCTGACTGTCGCTGGGGTTCCGCTGCTGCTCCCTTCTGCTGTTGGTGAAGACAGTGGCTTTGATGTTGCCCTGGTCGAGTCCAGTGCCGAGCGCACGTTCATCACCGCACCAGGAGTCGAAGCACGGCTCCAGATAACGGACCTACAAGCACTGCCACTGCTGCCCGGTGATGCTATCTACGTTTCTGGCTACGACCTATGCTACCCCATCTCGGGTGCGGCTCTGGAGCGCTGGCTTCCGACACTCCCTCCACAAAACTTGCTGGTCATGGACCCCGGACCACTTGTTGCGGAGATCCCTGAAGAGCGGCGCAGACGTGTGCTTGCGCGCACTGATCTTATCAGTCTCAATGCACGTGAAATAGCTGCGCTCAGTGCATCAACCGATCTCCCAGAGGCAGCCAAACGTCTTACAACACAGATTGCGCCAGGAGGTCTGGTGGTAGCGCGCGCAGGTATCCAGGGCTGCTGGATAGCTAGCAACTCTTTTTCACCACAACACCTGCCTGCACGTCCAACTCAAGCCATCGATACAACGGGTGCCGGTGACGCTCACGTTGCTGCGCTGCTCGCATGGCTTGCCACAGGTCACGATATACAAACAGCTGCTATGGTGGCTAATATCGCAGCCTCTATTGCTGTCGAAAGGAGTGGTCCAGCTACCGGTCCGACAGCGCAAGAACTGGAGGCAGTGTTACCATTTTTGCAGTAAATGCCGCTACCGCAAGGATTGAACTGATAGCCCAATAGATGACAAAGGCCGGAAATAACACCTGAGCATGAGGAGTAGCGCCATCCCTTGTTTGACAAAGGCTTTCCGTGCGCCTATAATTAACATGAAACGGAATTCCGTTTCATGTTAACAGGCAGAGAAAGCCTTTCGAAGGTCTCCTCGCACGCTGTCTCCACAACAACGAACCATTTTGCACAACCTGGTCAAGCAAGACGATCTCCGTGGACAAGCGCTCTTCGCGCTCGGCTATTGGGCTGGGTGCCGCGTCGTTGATCTTACCAACCTCTTCATAGAGCATACGCAGCAGAGCAGGAACAACAGATTGTTGATCAAGGTAAACACATCTTCGCGGATAATCTGGGTATAGGTACGTCCTGTGGGAGGAGGCATGACCGCGCCTTTTCCTGCCGTTCGCTGGATTTCCACCTCGTGGGTGGAGAGTCCTTGCAGTGGCCGGGACATGGCTCGGTGTTCGCTGGAAGCAGAGGGCTTCAAGCGCGCTCAAAAGGTGATTTTGCCCACCCGTAAGGCATTGAGGATGACCAGCACATCAATCCCTTCTTGCAGTAACGCTCCGGCTGCTGGATCAATGAAGCCAAAGGCCGCAAACACCATCGCGACGCCGGAGAGACCAATGCCAATCCAGATCCCTTGCAACGCCACACGCATGACGTGCCGGCCCAGGTGGACGGCTCGCGGCACCTAAATGGGTGGAAAGCTGAGCAAGTTCTGGGCGTGGAATATCTTCTTTTATAGCCCTTAGACTATATGAAAATCCCTAGAGTTCCAATCTGATACGCTTCACAAGCGTATCAGATTTTGATACTATACAAGAACAGGAAAGAACAGAGTTAAGGAAACAAAAAATATGTATGAGGCCCTCGAGTATTAACGGAACGAAAAACCACGCTAAGGAATTTTTATTCAACAATCAACACGTTGCCACTTTTTGCTCGCAAACGAGAGGTCAAATGTGGCTTCCTGATACTGTTTTGGGTTGTGCTCATTCATTGGCGGTAATGAAATGCGCTACTTAGGATCTGGATAAAAAGCCGCAGCAGGAAGAGGCATTTCCTTGGTCGTGATATTACTCCCAAAAAGGTAGACGTTTCGTTCGTTCGCTTTAAACGTAGGCCATTGCGTCGACCCTGTACTTGCAAACTCTCGCCATACGCGATGCATATCGTCAGCGAGTTTTTGCGGTGGATTATTCCCAGCAATGCCGTGCGAACCGGTTACTGTTTTGAGGGTATCAAATACAAACGCAATGTCCATTCCGTGCGCCGCACCTAGTCGACCACCGCTAGCTGGCGAATGCCAGTCAAAATCATAAACGTACGTCTGTCCCTGGTGCGCTTCCGCGTATTGACGTGCTGGCCAGCGGAACGAGAGATCGGTAAGGATACGGGTGAAAGTTTCACCGCCTCGTGATCGTCTCTCCTTTGTATATGCTTGTATGAGTTCGCCGGAATGAGAAACCATACGTCGAAGAATCGGGCGAATGAGAATTGTTGGGAGTAATATTAATCTGTTTGGCGCAAACCAGAAGTTGGCTTCATTCTTCGTGGTGCCAATTATCAACGGCACATCTTTTGCGGCACCTTCGCGCAGTGCAAGGAGCGGGTACTTGGGGAGAACATCATCTCCAATTATTGGATTGATAACCCCAAGCCCAAATGATGGGTCAAAACCGTTTTCGTCTTTTAGGTTTACAGCGCCAGGTCGTGCTACACGTCCAAATGCAGCAACGGTTTTCTCAGCGTCGACGGATCGGAAGCCGTCAATGTCAGCAGGTATGTTGAGAATCTCTGCTACTTTTTTCGTTACTCTATGGGCAATCTCAAGTGGGTATACAGCTGATCCATGACCACTCTGGACAATAGCTTTTGAGAACAAGCTTTTGGATAGAGGGCTCGATAGGAGACACGCAACAGCAATACCGCCACCAGATTCTCCGAAGACTGTGACATTCTTAGGATCTCCACCAAACGCGGTAATGTTCTCTTTAACCCATGCAAGCCCAGCGAGCATATCGCGAAGTCCTAAATTTGTTGGCGCTCCTGGAATAGCAAGGAAGCCATCTATACCAAGTCTATAGTTGATATTGACGGAAATGACACCATCTCGTGCAAAGTTTCTTCCGTCGTATACAGGAGCATCTTTCGTACCAAGAACAAGGCCACCACCGTGAATGTATACCATCACAGGAAGATTTTTGGCAGATGATGGAGTCCATATATTGAGTGTTAGGTAGTCATCGCCTCTGCGCCACTCTGAACCTGTAACGGCAATCATATCGAGTCCAAAGAAGCTTTTCACGCCATCTTGGGGAGCGGACGGTCCTGGCTCGAGGGCATCGCGTATACCAGACCATGCTGACGCTGGTTCTGGTGCGGCATATCGTAATCTCCCAACAGGAGGCGCCGCATATGGTACGCCGAGATAGGTATCAACATCGTTGGCTCTTCGTCCTCTAATTATGCCAGTAGTTATTTTTGTCGTGATGTAGTCGGTCATGTATTCTCCAATCATAAATAATAGTGACATCATACGCCTTGTTGGCACCTTGTGTCAAGTATGCACCTTAGTGTATAATGCTACCATGAACAAAACAGAACCAGTTGAGACTGTATGGAGTAAGACTCGCGCAATAATACACGCTCAAGTTATTGACGTGGCGTTAGACATGTTCCTGGAAGATGGTTTTGAGAATACGACTATTGAACAGATAACGACAGCCGCTGGAATCTCAAAGCGATCATTCTTTAGGTATTTTGGCACGAAAGAAGATATAGTACTTGGTGATATAGAAAACCAAGGGCGAATACTGGCTGAGGCTCTTGCCGCTCGACCCATAGAGGAGAACCCTTGGATTGCTCTTGAGCGTGCAGCTACATCACTGCCTTCCTCAAAATATTCTGATGAACGAGCTTTCGCGATAGCGAAACTCGTACTTGAAACGCCTTCTCTTCACGCAAGACATGCACAAAAGCATGCTGAATGGCAACGGGTGCTTGTGCCAATTATCCAAGAACGAATGGGTTACACTAGCTCAATACCCGATATCAAAGCTACAGCAATTGTTTCAAGTGCAATTGCATGCCTAGACGCAGCTATGAACGTATGGGTGAGAGGTGATAGAAAAAAGAGTTTTAATACTTTATATGCCGAAGCAATTGATTCTGTACGTGGAAGATAATCTGAAGGGGATTTTCTATGAGCTTTGTTCGCGGAGCTGGCGTTTGGTGATGTAGGTATTGAGTGCGAGATGGTTGTTGTAGCCGAGGAGGTCAGCTATTTTGCGTACTGACAGCCCTAATTTGAGGAGATCTTTAATCCGCTCCAGATCAGCATCAAATTTGCTTTTCTGAATGGTCCCCTTTGGTTTGCCAAGCGTTTTGCCCTGCTGCTTTTTGGCTGCCAGTGCTTCTTTTGTTCGGAGACTGATCAGATCGCGCTCCAGCTCCGCAAAGAGCGAGAAGAGGGTAATGATGATTTTTGAACTCATATCATGCTGGGAGATATCCAGGTTCTGCTTGAGGATAATGACCCGGATATTGCGTGCGACCAGTTCATTGACAAGCGCGATAACTTCAGCAGTACTGCGGCCCAGACGGGAAAGCTCAGTAACAATGAGCGTATCAGAGTCGGCCAGCATCTGAAGCACTTCTTCAATACGCCGCTGCTTCCTGGTTTTGCGTGAAGACATGGTAATTTGGACAAACTCGTCGATCTTCAGGTCTTTTTTTCTGGCCCATTCCAGGATCTCCAGTTTCTGGTTGTTGAGATCCTGTTTATCCGTCGAGGTTCTCAAGTAGGCGATGGTCTGGCTCATAAGTGGGACTGTATCCTCTTAACCTGTTTTCTCCCACAAGACCTATACAGCTTGTGATAGTGATACAGAGTATAACACAGTCCATTCTGTATAGGCCAAAACGTCCGTTAAGACCGCTACATACATCCCCTTTCGGGCATATGAAAGACGAAGGTCAGCCCTCATTCTCCCAATGCTCTGCCACGTTGAACAGCCATTAGTCACGTTTCTCCCCTTTTGCTTGTGATGCGCTTCCCACTGGACTATGGTACACACACCTATCGGCACTGCAAGCTTGTTAGGCATACGAGAGGAGGCATGAGAGATGCCTGTTGAGTATCTGACCGAGGCACAAGAGCAGCGCTATGGCCGCTATGTTGGAGAACCGTCTCCCGAGCAACTCGCCCGCTATTTTCATCTCGATGATGAGGACCGCGTCCTCGTGCGAGAGCGCCGTGGAGATCATAACCGCTTAGGGTTTGCCCTCCAGATCGGCACCCTTCGATTTCTTGGGGTCTTTCTTGTTGATCCTGTTAATATCCCCATTGGGGTGATTGCCTATATGGCAACCCAGTTGGGTATTGCTGATCCGCAGTGTATCGTTCGCTACGCCGAACGAATCCAGACCCAGCAGGAGCATACGCTGGAAATCAGAAAGTATTCTGGCTATAAAGAGTTTTCGCATCGTTGTGGAGGATTTGCTTTGATGCGTTTCCTCTATGCGCGCATCTGGATCGGGACCGAGCGACCAAGTGTCCTCTTTGATCTGGCGACTGCTTGGCTTTTGGACAAGAAAGTCCTGCTGCCAGGCGTGACCACGCTTACCCGTCTGATCTCCACTATTCGAGAGCGGGTTGCAGAACGCTTATGGCAACGATTAAGCGCGGCTGTTTCTCCCGAACAACGAACGGATTTGGAGGGACTCCTGGCTCGTGCAGGGGTCTCACGAATCACCAACCTCGAACGCCTTCGCCGTGCTCCTTCCCGAGCCAGTGCGCCAGTCCTGGTCCAGGCTCTGGCTCGTCTGACGGAAGTGCGGCAGTTAGACGTTGGCCCACTCGATCTCATAAATGTTCCCGTGTCTCGGATCAAGGCTCTCGCACAGTATGCCGTGACAACAAAAGCTCAGAACATTGCCAGTTTAACCGAACAACGTCGCATGGCAACACTGGTGTCCTTTGCACGCCAGCTTGCGGTCACCGCACAAGATGATTCCCTCGATGTGCTGGATATGCTCATCCGAGACCTCCTGGCTCGTTCTGTCAGTTCTGGAAAAAAAGCACGCTTGCGGACACTGCGAGATCTGGATGCAGCCGCCTTATCGCTGGCCGAGATCAGTGAGAAAGTCATCACTCCAGCATGGACTAATGAACAGGTACGAACCTTTCTCGCCGAAAAACAGACCAGGATCACTGAGGCCGTCACAACCATCTATCAACTGGCACGTCCAGCCGATGACAACTACTACCAGGAAATTGTGGCACGCTATCCTGCAGTACGTCGCTTTTTCCCGGCTCTCCTGCGTACCGTCGAATTTGCCAGTAATGAGGCAGGGAAACCAGTTCTCAAAGCGCTGACGTTTCTCAAAGAGTTGGAAGGACAAAAACAGCCCGCCATGGACAGCGCACCGATGGAAGTGGTTCCGGCAAGTTGGAAACGCCTTGTCGCTCCTGCCGATGCGCCTGTGGATCGTCGCTACTATACCTTATGTGTGCTCGAACGCCTCCATGACGCTCTCCGTCGCCATGATGTGTTTGTGGAGGAGAGTGCTCGTTGGGGAGATCCACGAGCGAAGTTACTCACCGGGGAGCCTTGGGAGCGGGTCCGACCGACGATCTGTCAATCATTAGGAAGAAAGGCTGAACCAAAATTGGAACTGGATGAACTTGCACGCCGACTCGATGCGGCCTATCGCTCCACTGCAGCGAGATTTCCCCAGCCAGGTGTTCGTATCGAGAAGATCAAAAACAAAGCAGGACTGGAAGTCGATACGCTCATCCTCACGGGTTTGGACAAAGTTGAGGAGCCTGAGAGCCTCCACCTCCTGCGTCATCGCGTCGCACGACGCCAGCCATTGGTGGATTTACCGGAACTCCTCTTGGAAATCCAAGCACGCACGGGCTTTGCCGCTGAGTTTTCGCATGTCAGCGAAGGGCGTTCTCGTCTCGATGACTTACCCATATCTATCTGTGCCGTCTTGCTTGCGGAGGCTTGTAATATTGGACTTACCCCTATGATACGAGCAGGGATTCCTGCACTGGAGCGAGATCGATTACTCTATGTGCAACAGAATTATATCCGACCCGATACCCTTTCTCGTGCGAATGCATGCCTCGTCGACTATCAAGCGCAGATTCCTCTCGCTCAAGCCTGGGGAGGCGGAGAAGTGGCAAGCGCCGATGGATTGCGTTTTGTTGTTCCCTTGAAGACCTTCAATGCTGGTCCTAATACCAAATACTTTGGAACCGGACGCGGCATTACGCTGGTGAACTATACCAGTGACCAATTTAGCGGCTTCAAAAATATCGTGGTCACAGGAACGCTCCGTGATTCTTTGGTCGTCCTGGAAGGACTGCTCAATCAAGAAACGGGACTCAATCCCAAGGAGTTAATGACTGACACCGCCTCCTATACCGACCTGATTTTTGGATTATTTCATGTGTTGGGGTATCAATTCAGTCCCCGACTCGCTGATCTGGGCGAGTCTCGCTTCTGGCGCATGGATGCCTCGGCTGACTACAGCGTTTTGAATGGTTTGGCCCGTCAGACCATCAATCAGACGTTGATCGAACAGAACTGGGATGATATTTTGCGCGTTGCGGGCTCTCTGAAATTAGGAACCGTGAATGTCACCGACTTGTTGCGAGCGCTTCAGGGAAATGGGCATCCTTCTACCCTGGCGAAAGCCATCGCAGAACTCGGACGCATCGCCAAAACGCTGTATTTACTCAACTATATTGATGATCCTGCGTACAGGCAACGTATCTTGATCCAGTTAAACAAAGGGGAAAGTCGCCACAGCTTGGCACGCATCACCTATTTTGGACAAAAAGGGGAAGTACGCCAACGGTATCGCGAAGGGCAGGAAGAACAACTTGGAGCCCTGGGCCTGGTCGTCAATGCTTTGGTGCTCTGGAATACCTTATATATGCATCGAGCATTGGAGGAGATGCGAGAGCGAGGGATGAAGATCGCACCAGAAGATATTGAACGCCTCTCTCCACTCGGGTATGATCACATCAATTTCTTGGGCCGATACACCTTCTCGCTTCCTGATGAGATCCGCCAGGGAGCATTCCACCCTCTCCGTGAGTTGGAAGAGACAGAAAGCCGCGAGGAAGCACCAGGACAAGATACTGAAACCCCTCTAGAGGAAACCATCGCATAGTCTCTCCTCTGCTTCAATCACCTTTTTGGCTGACAACGTGCCAGACGCGGCATTCTGCCAGCCATTTTGTTCTCTCCTCTGAACCGCATCAGAAGGGCAAATTCCTTAGCGTGGTTTTTCGTTCCGTTATCTATTAAACTTGGGGCAAAATCAGTTTTCGGCTCTCCCCGAGGAAATTGGCGGCATGCGCAACCTTACACAACTCTATCTACACAGCAACAAATTGACTTCCCTTCCTGAGAGTATTGGCAATCTCACAAACCTCTCCACCCTCGATTTAGGTCATAATGAACTGACTTCGCTTCCTGAGTCTCTTGGCAATTTGACCAACCTGACTTTTTTTCTCTACATAAGTAATAATAAGTTAACCGCACTCCCGGCATCTCTTGGCAACTTGACCAGACTGGCTTATCTAAATATTACTGATAACGCGCTGACGACCCTCCCGGAGTCTCTTGGCAACCTCGCAAATCTCAAAGAGTTCAGACTATACAATAATCAATTAACCGCACTCCCGGAGTCTCTCGGCAACCTCGCAAACCTCAAAGAATTGCACGCGATGAACAATAAGCTAGTTGCGCTTCCTGAGTCCCTTGGTCATTTGACACGTCTCAAACAATTGCACCTGTGCGATAACAGACTGATTACGCTCCCCGCATCTCTCGGCGACCTTACAAGCTTGACACATCTGGACCTGCGAAATAACAGGTTGATTACGCTCCCCGCATCTCTCGGCGACCTTACAAGCTTGACACATCTGGACCTGCGAAATAACAGGTTGATTACGCTCCCCGCATCTCTTGGCCACTTGAAAAACCTGACGCACCTGGACTTAAGAGCGAATAGACTGGTTTCGCTTCCAGCAAATATTGGCGACCTCCCAAATCTGGAAAAGTTAGATGTGAGATGGAACAAGTTCTCTTCACAGCCTGGGTGGCTGCAACAACTTGAACAGCGCGGATGTACAGTTTTTATATAAAATTGACAGTCTTACAACAACGCAAAAAAGCCAATACCACGAGAGTATTGACTTTTTCTTGTTGCTTCTTTATACAACCGAAGAGCAATTTCCTCAATTTTGCCGAGCGCGCTGCGCACAAGAGCGAAGCAGCGCATCATCTCATTCCCTCACAGAACAAACACACACGAGGGTGAGACAAGCCGTACGATCATTAGGGCGGCTTCGCTGCATCCGTTACCGGACTTCCACGTGCCGTCTATCTACCAGGTCTTCTTCCTGGGATCTTGATCTTCCGCAGAAGATGGGAAGACTCGTCTTGGGTTCGGCTTCGCGCTTAGATGCTTTCAGCGCTTATCCCTTCTTGACATAGCTATCCAGCTGTGGCCCGGGCAGGCCAACTGGCTCACCAGCGGTCAAGCCATCTCGGTCCTCTCGTACTGGAGATGACTCCCCTCAATCTTCCTACGCCCACGACGGATAGAGACCGAACTGTCTCGCGACGTTCTGAACCCAGCTCGCGTGCCGCTTTCATGGGCGAACAGCCCAACCCTTGGGACCTACTCCAGCCCCAGGATGCGACGAGCCGACATCGAGGTGCCAAACCTTGCCGTCGATGTGAACTCTTGGGCAAGATAAGCCTGTTATCCCCGGGGTAGCTTTTATCCGTTGAGCCACACTCCTTCCACTCGGGAATGTGGGATCACTAAGTCCGACTTTCGTCCCTGCTCGGCGCGTCTGCCTCGCAGTCAAGCTCTCTTGTGCCTTTACACTCTTGCGGGTGATGTCCATCCACCCTGAGAGAACCTTTGAGCGCCTCCGTTACTCTTTGGGAGGCGACCGCCCCAGTCAAACTACCCGCCTGGTCCTGTCTGGCTGCCTGCTTCAAGGTCAGCCATGAGAAACAAACCACAAGGAAAGTGGTATTTCACTCTTGCCTCCCGCACCCCCACAAGGATGCGTTCAAAGGCTCCCACCTATCCTACGTACCTTCTGCCTCATTTCCAGGCCAGGGTGTAGTAAAGCTCCACGGGGTCTTTTTGTCCTGTCGTGGGTAACCCGTATCTTCACGGGTACTTCAATTTCGCCGAGTCCTCTGTCGAGACAGTGCTCAACTCGTTACTCCTTTCGTGCGGGTCGGAACTTACCCGACAAGGAATTTCGCTACCTTAGGACCGTTATAGTTACGGCCGCCGTTCACCGGGGCTTAGATTCGCAGCTACGATCACCGCTCCTCGTAACCTTCCGGCACTGGGCAGGAGTCAGCCCCTATACTTCCGCTTTCGCGTTCGCAGAGACCTGTGTTTTTGGTAAACAGTCGGTTGAGCCATTTTCTTGCAACCCCCTCACGCTCCCCTCTTGCGAGAGATTCGCTACTAGGGCACCCCTTCTTCCGAAGGTACGGGGTCAATTTGCCGAGTTCCTTAACAGAGGGTCGCTCGTTCACCTGCGGGGTGTTCCCCTTGCCTACCAGTGTCGGTTTGCGGTACGGGCGGAGATCGTTCTGGCGAGAGGCTTTTCTTGGCGGCCTGGGGATCGATGACTTCCGCCCGATTACTCGGACTCGGTGCTGCCGTCATGCACAGGCGACCGGGATTTTCCTCGGTCACGCACTTCGGTCAACACGCCCATCCTGTCCATTTGATGGGTTCACCTTCCCTACCGCGTCCCCCCATTGCTCATAGCGAGCGTCTCCGGTGCAGGAATATCCAACCTGCTTTCCATCGCCTACGACTATGACGTCCTCGGCTTAGGACCCGACTCACCCTGGGTCGTTTGACGGTGCCCAGGAACCCTCAGGCTTGCGGTGTCGCTGGTTTGCACAGCGATTGCGCTACTCATTCCGGCATTCTCACTTCCGCGCGCTCCACCAGTCCTTGCGATCTGGCTTCTCGGCGGCGCGGAACGCTCCCCTACCATTCCTTTCTTCAAGAGAAAGAAATCCACGGCTTCGGTACGATGCTTGAGCCTCGCTACGTTGTCGGTGCCACTCCACTCGACCAGTGAGCTATTACGCACTCTTTCAATGATGGCTGCTTCTAAGCCAACATCCTGGCTGTTTGGGCGGGATGACTCCCTTTGACACTGAGCATCGATTTTGAGACCTTAGCCGGTGGTCTGGGCTGTTTCCCTTTTGACGACGAAGCTTAGCCCCCGCCGTCTCACTCACACGGACCGCTGTCCTGGCATTCGCAGTTTGGTTGGGGTTGGTAACCAGCACTTGGCCCCTAGCCCATCCAGCTCTCTACCTCCAGGATATTTCCCGTGTGGCTGTACCTCAATACATTTCGGGGAGAACCAGCTATCTCCACGTTCGATTGGAATTTCTCCCCTATCCACAGTTCATCCCCCAGTTTTGCAACACTGGTGGGTTCGAGCCTCGACGGACTGTCACATCCGCTTCACTCTGACCATGGATAGCTCACGTGGTTTCGGGTCGCATCGCCGCAACCTGCGCGCTCTTCACACTCGGTTGCCCTCTGGCTCCCCAGCTTTAGCGCTGGTTAACCTGCTACGACGATGCACTCGCCGGATCATTCTACAAAAGGCACGCCATCAGTCCTTAGTAGCTCGTGCTACAGTGACCTCTGACTGCTGGTGAGTACGTGGTTTCAGGGTCTCTTTCATCCCCCTCTCGGGGTGCTTTTCACCTTTCCCTCACGGTACTTGTTCACTATCGGTCGCAAAAGATGTTGAGCCTTGGAGGGTGGTCCCCCCGGCTTCCCACAAGCTTTCTCGTGGCTCGTGGTACTCAGGATACCAAGCCAGTTGAGGTCGACGTCCACTACGGGACTCTCACCCGCTGCGGTCGCGCGTTCCAACGCGTTCGTGTGTCGGCCTCGCCCTTTCTCTCGGTCCTACAACCCCAACGGTTCCGAAGAACCATTGGTTTGGGCTCGTCCCGTTTCGCTCGCCACTACTCCGGGAATCTCGGTTGATTTCTTCTCGTCGGGCTACTGAGATGTTTCAGTTCGCCCACTGCCCCCCGTCACTGCCTATGTGTTCAGCAGGCGGTCTCCAGACATCACTCTGGAGGGGTTGCCCCATTCGGAATCTCAGGGTTCATCGCTTGCATGCAGCTCCCCCTGAACGTTTCGCCGGTCTCCGCGTCCTTCTTCGGTCTTTTGCGCCTAGGCATCCACCTCGTACTCTGTGTAGCTTGTTCGTTTCTCACCTATTCTCTTGGTGATTTGGTTCTGCCTGGTCTTTTTGATGACTCTCTGCTTCAACTCTTGCTTGCAACAAACGCTCAGCAAAATTGAAGAAATTGCTTCTTCGGTTGGTAAGGTGCATGGTTCGGGGGGCTACCCCCAACCCCTAAAGAGTGGAAACCAGTCTGGTGCCTGGCTGAAAGCTTGGTTCCTGTTTCGACCTGGGAATGGATCTCCCGGAGGAGATCAGTGTTCCCTAGAAAGGAGGTGATCCAGCCGCACCTTCCGGTACGGCTACCTTGTTACGACTTCACCCCAATCACCGACCCCACCCTCGACGCCTGCCTCTCTTGCGAGTTAGCCCAGCGGCTTCAGGTGTTGCCGACTTTCGTGGTGTGACGGGCGGTGTGTACAAGACCCGGGAACGTATTCACCGTAGTGTGCTGACCTACGGTTACTAGCAACTCCGACTTCATGGAGGCGAGTTTCAGCCTCCAATCTGAACTGAGGCCGAGTTTGACGAGATTAGCTCCCCCTCGCGGGTTCGCAACTCTTTGTCTCGACCATTGTAGCGTGTGTGTCGCCCAGGACGTAAGGGCCGTGCTGACTTGACGTCATCCCCGCCTTCCTCCGCGTTGATCGCGGCAGTCTCGGTAGACCATTCAACTACCAACAGGGGTTGCGCTCGTTGCGGGACTGAACCCAACATCTCACGACACGAGCTGACGACAGCCATGCAGCACCTGTGCAGCCGCCCCGAAGGGACATCCGTTTCGGGATGGTGCAACTGCATGTCAAGTCCTGGTAAGGTTCTTCGCGTTGCATCGAATTAAACCACACGCTCCGCTGCTTGTGCGGGTCCCCGTCAATTCCTTTGAGTTTTAATCTTGCGACCGTACTCCCCAGGCGGACCACTTATCGCGTTTGCTGCGGCACGGAAGGGGTCGATACCCCCCACGCCTAGTGGTCATCGTTTACGGCCAGGACTACCGGGGTATCTAATCCCGTTCGCTCCCCTGGCTTTCGCACCTGAGCGTCAGTGACTTCCCAGGAGACTGCCTTCGCCTTTGGTGTTCCTCCGGATATCTACGTATTTCACCACTCCACCCGGAATTCCGTCTCCCTCTGAAGCCCTCAAGTTCCCCAGTCTGCCGACGCCTTCCTCGGTTAAGCCGAGGACTGTCAGTCGACACTTAGAGAACCGCCTGCGTGCGCTTTACGCCCAATAAATCCGGACAACGCTTGCCCCCTACGTATTACCGCGGCTGCTGGCACGTAGTTAGCCGGGGCTTGTTCCTCTGGTACCGTCCGTTCTCTTCCCAGAGAAAAGCAGTTTACAATCCGAAGACCGTCATCCTGCACGCGGCGTTGCTCGTTCAGGGTTGCCCCCATTGACGAAAATTCCTCACTGCTGCCCCCCGTAGGAGTCTGGGCCGTTCTCAATCCCAGTGTGGCTGATCGTCCTCTCAGACCAGCTATCGATCGTCGCCTTGGTGAACCATTACTTCACCAACTAGCTAATCGACCGCAGGCTCATCATCCGGCGCTCTTACGAGCTTTGCTTCTTGCGAAGCGTATGCGGTATTGTCGGCGATTTCTCGCCGGTATTCCTCACCGAGATGGTAGATACCCACGTGTTACTCACCCGTCCGCCACTCCCTACTTGCGTAGGGCGTTCGACTTGCATGTGTTAGGCACGCCGCCAGCGTTTATCCTGAGCCAGGATCAAACTCGCCATCCAGTTATATCACCCACCTCCTGCGGAGACGGGTAAAATGTCTGTTGAGTTGCGATCCAGACCAAGGCAAATTATTGCTTGGCTTGTTCGCAGATTGTGCTCCCATGGCCTTGTGAACCATGAAAGCGAATTGACAGGAACCGTCTTGCTTTCCCGTTGCCTAAAAACAACGACCAGTTCCAGTTCTGCTTTCCACTCTTCAGTTGTTCAAGTTGCCCGGATGATGTGGACCCGTGGGCCTTCACCAATCACTGATCGGTATACATCATCACCATCAGAACGTTCAGTATGTTTGTTCTCGTTCAGTAGCAGTAGTATCGCATATCCCTGGCGGTTTGTCAAGCGTTTTTCTGACGAATTTTTGCTCGTCCTTCAGGATGGTTTCGCCGGTCCAGGAGGGCCTCACCCGAGGAGACAAGGCCGTTTGCAGGGCTGGAAGGCCCACGGTCAAGCTCAAGGTATGAGCACGATCAGGGAAGCGATTGATCCCAGAGGAGCCACCTTAGCGTGGCACAAGGTCAGCGGATGAGGACAGGAGCACCAACCAGCCGGTCAGTGATTGTCTGCATGCGACAGCTTCGTTACTCTACCACCGTGGGACCGCTCTGTCAAGTGGGGATACCCCTTTTGGCTGAGACGTGCGGGCCGGTTGTCAGGCTCGTTCGTGGTCGTCGCGGTGACAGGGGGTAGTATGCCAGAACTGATCCATATTGTCAAGCGTTTTGGGACGAGTTTTTTTACACACAGAAAATTTTGTGTACACGGAGAAGAATATATGCCAACCAAAACTTGCCGATTTCTGATGAGTCAAATTGCGTATTAATATTTTTGCCTGCGGAATAACGGAAGCGCCAGGATGAGTGCTGCCCTTTTGTACAGTTGACAAGGCTTCTATCGGAGGTGATACTACTTTATAAGAGTAGTCGCCCAGGCGCCAGAGAGATCGATACCTGTATGTGCGCAAATGCTACAGTATAGAGCTCCCACGTGCGCAACACAGTGGGTATACAGGAGGGAAACCCAACCACGACGTTCTAAAGAGGAGCATACGGGCGTTCCTACGTTTCCACTTAAAGATGAATAAATTGGATAAGAGATGAATAGATGCCAACTGAAAAAGACTTTTTCCGGCAGGTAATGGGCCACTTCACGACTGGTGTTGCTATTGCGACGACGAAGAGTAACGGGGCAGTAGCAGGATTAACCGTCAATGCATTCACTTCAGTTTCGTTGCAACCGCCCCTCGTCCTGATCTGCGTCGATCTCACCAGCCATACTATCTCCCAGTTTCGTGAAAGTCAGACGTTCGCCGTGAATATGCTCACCGAGCAGCAGCAGCATCTCTCACGCTGCTTCGCGCTGAATAGCCAGGATCGCTATGAGCACTTCTGCCACGCGAGCTATCATACAGCAGCAACAGGCGCACCAATCATCGATGACGTGTTGGCCTTTATTGATGCGCGTATTGTCGCTGAATATCCCGGCGGGGACCATGTGATCTTCCTGGGACAGGTCGAGGCGATGGGCATGCAGGGAAACATCGTCATTATGCATGACGAGCAGAAAGCACAACATACTTCCCCGGAGCCAAAGAGCAACGGCGCAACACCCAATGATGAGGCACCGCTGCTCTATTATCGCGGACAGTATCGCCATCTAGCCACACAGTATCAAGAACCCAGCATCGGAGAGCAGAAGATTATAGACAACCATGATAAAGATATTGAAGAGCCAACCAGAGGCAGATAACAGCCCGGCACTTGCCACATTACAACAGCAGATACGCATCTGCCGCCTGTGCCAGGAACAGGGGTACATCACCACGGCACATCCAATTGTCAGCGGTCGGGCGACTGACCGTGTCATGGTCATAGGGCAAGCACCTGGACATCTCTCGGTAGCTAAAGAACGACCATTCAGCGGACCGGGTGGCCGCATCTTGCAAACATGGTTGGAAAAAGCTGGCTTTCCGGCTGGCTACCTGCATGAGCACACATACCTCAGTTCACTCACGCGCTGCGATCCAGGCAAAAATCTTCGCGGCAGTGGTGATCGAAAACCCTCGCCACAAGAAATAGCCCTATGTGAACCATATCTTGCAGCAGAACTCAGCATCGTGCAGCCCAAAGTTGTCCTGCTGGTGGGAACAATGGCTATCGAAGCTTTTATGGGCAAAGTGAAATTAGTAGATTGCATCGGGACCTATCTGGAACGTGATGGGATACGGTATCTCCCACTGCCCCATCCATCGGGTGTTAGCCGCTGGCTGAACGAGCCAGAGCACCAGCAGTTGCTCCAGCACGCTCTGGCCCTGCTGGCAGATTGGCGTAACAAGTACGAATTATAAAATGCAGAGGATAGCAAATGACAATCTTCTGGATCTCTACCGCAGCTTCGTGGCGGTGATCCTGCTCACACGGACACTGGTAGATACCCACTGAGTGGCTGTCCTCAGGCTGAAGTTGTGTCGCTGTAATCGGCCTGCTCAGCCCGCTGGTGCATATGATACTCGTGTACGCCTTTTTTTAAGGTGCCTAGAGCTAACGTAGCACAGGTTGGACGCGTCATCACCAGTTCACGGCCAAGCTGCTCAATGAGATCTTCAAAACTCATGGCTTCAATGTCTTGCGCACTCATACCTTGTACAAGCTCAGTCACATACGAGGCTGCGGCACGGCTGATCGTGCAGCCTTCACCCTCCCAGCTCACCGCCTCCACCTTGCCGTCTCTGTCGAAACGTGCCTGTATGGTAATAACATCAGCACAACCGGGATTGCCTCCACTCAAATTAACATCGGGATGGTCAATCTCACCGCGATTGCGCGGATTTTCATAGTGATCTAATAAAAAGTCGATAGCTTCCTGACGATCCATAGCTTCTCCGTATGAGGGATCATTACCAATTTTTTGTAATCCAGCCCATTATATCACTTTAACGCCTGTTTACTAGCTTATAGATACATGCTGGGCCTCTATCCTTGTAGAGAAAACCTCGGGAAACCGGGTGGGGAATTACCTCGAGTGCACACCCGGGGCGGTCGCCAGGACACGCCCCTCTCATAGAGTTGTTATGGCACAACCTGAACAGTAGTACCGATCTGAGCCCAACTGTAGAGCCAGGCCGCCGCACTGAGCGGCATGCCAACACAACCATGCGAACCCCACTGCCAACCATAGACTGGATCATAGTGCCAGCAGTTGTTCCCAGGCCCATAGACGGTATGCCACCATGTATCATGCAGGAAATACCCTCCTGCAATGAATTCCAGCGCATAATTGACAGTGGTAGGCGGATACCAGTTGGGCGAACCGGCAGGCCATGGAGAATAAAAGGTCGTGGGGCTGAGCTTGGCAAAGACATGGTAGGTGCCTGACGGCGTCGGCAATGATGGACGCCCCGTCATGACTGCGGTGTTGAACACCTGACTGCCATTACTGTAAGCATACAGCCACTGCCCCGAAAGACTGACTACAATGACCTGGCCTTGATCTGCGGCAGCACCGGCATGCGCAAATGCCCTGGTCTGGAAACTGATCGGGCCACAAGCGAGAAACAGCGCCAATAGTAGCGCCATAGATCCCGACACGCAGAGTTTCTTTACGTGGATTTGCATCTGTTGTCCTCCTGCTAGAAAAACATCGCCCCACCTCTGGTTAGAATTATATATGAAGAGGTCAATATATACACGAACAGGCTTCGCTTTTTTATAAAGAGGCGAGGTTTGCCAGCATATTTTCAGAAGGGAGCCGGTTTTACCTCGGCGATGGCCTTTGAGCTGGCTTCGACCAATCTCGTGATTGAGCTGGGCATCATCCCTCAGAACCGCAACGTCGTTGCCATTAGCGCCGGTATCCAGTGGAACTACACGACGGCGCTCAATATCATCTTTCTGATCCTCGCAGCCATTCTGCTGATTCGGTTTATCCGCACAGGCGGTATAGCCATGCTGAAAATGATGAATAAGCCAGCACAGGAGATGCATCATGATCATATGGCGCATGATACAATGAGCCTGCATCAGATGCCCGAAGCTGACAATTTTTGATGGGTAAGCGGGTCATGGTCTCTGTGGGGCAGGCTTAACAGCAAATAAGCGGCGTACGCGATAAATCGGGCCCGTACCGTTCTTGGGCGATAAATCGCTGCAAGTTTAAAGCAAGATATTTGCAGTACAGAGAGGTTTGAGCATTGAATAGCTGGGAATGGGCATGTGAATATGCATGAAAGAAAAGATGGGATGGGACGAGTGTAGAAATGCGCGAACAACCAAAGATTCCAGAAGAACGTCTGCGAGCCTGTTTACAGGACCACTATGATCTGATCCCCGCTACACTCGAGTTTCTGCCCCTAGGACTGGACTATCATGCCGGAGTGTACCGCGTGGTGAGCGAGCAGGGAAGGCCCTACTTGCTCAAAGTCAAGTCAGGATCACTTTACGAACCTGGTTGTCTTGTTCCCAGCTTGCTCCATGAACAGGGGATTACATCAGTTGTAGCCCCTTTACCCACCAGGAGCAACGCTTTGTGGACGCAGCTAGCGGATTGGCACGTGATCGTGTATCCCTTTCTCGCCGGAGATACAAGCTGGACGGGCATGACAGATGAACAGTGGAAGGAGGTGGGAACTACCTTCAAACGGATTCACCAGGCCACGCTGCCGCCTTGCGGCTTTGAGTCTCTGCGCAAGGAGACCTTTGATCCGACAGAGTATACTCGATGGGTACATGCTTTTGAGACGCAACACGCACAAGCGCCCGATGGGGAAAGTGCCTCTGAGCGCGCACTTCGCTCCTGCTGGATGACGCATCAGCCCACCATTCACACGGTCGTCACTACCCTGGAAAAGTTGGCTGAGGTACTCCAATCGCGCACCCTTCCTTCTGTCATCTGTCACGCGGACCTGCACCCAGCCAATCTGCTCCGCGATGAGGCCGGGCACGTGTTTGTAATTGATTGGGATGAAGTTATACTGGCTCCTAAAGAGCGCGATTTCCTCTTCGTCAAGGCATCGTCAGCCGATGGTGAGGCGCTACCTGGCACCTCTGCATTTTTTCAGGGATACGGACAGACGGACATCGACTGGATTGCGCTCACCTACTACCGCTATGAACGCGTGGTGCAAGATCTGATCGCGTGCGCTCAGGAAGTGTTTTTCAGGAACGATTTGGGGGAAGAGACCAAAGCAGATTCCGTCCAGCTATTTCAGGCGATTTTGGCGGAAGGCGGTGAGATCGATGCCGCCGCTCAAGCCTCAACTCATCTGCCCCCTGATCTCGCCATTCCTACCAGGATGATCTCGGGAATCGAGAGAGAACTGGCTGGGCGCGAAATGCATGATGCATGATGCACCATTTCTGACGCATCTTGCTGATTCGCGAGTCCCCCTCCATTCCCACACTATTGGGATGAACCATGGCTGTCCAGCATCCGCGTTGGGCAGTTTTTAGCGGTAGCGAAAGAGGAAGCCATAGATTAGATGATATCCTTTGAGATTTTGTTAGCCTCTATTACGGTCACTTTATGGTCGCGGAGAAGGGCAAGCAGTGCAGCTACAACCTTATCAACGCCCTGAATCTCCACTCTATTTTCCCCAGATCGTAATATTACACTAGTTGCGTAATCTGTACCTACAATATCTCCATTATTGATCCTGACAAAGAAACCTTGCATTTGCATTTCTTCTTCTTCAGGCAAAATTCCTTCTTAACGTTCTTCTTGAGCGAGCGCGTTAATATAACCTGAGTAGATAGCTATTTCATCTCTCGCAAGAAAAATATAGGTAGACATATTAATGCTATAGTGACGTAGTCCATTTGGAAGCCGTTTCACTACTATCTCCTTATTTGGAAACTTTTTTGTCAGTTGGTGCAAAGAGGAAATACCACCCTGTATTTCTATAATATTCTCACACTGGCTTTCATCTATATGCAATCTCTGAAGAGCCGCCTTATAGAGCGGCTTCGAGCGTTCAATGACCCAGTCTGCGTACTGTTGATCATTAGGGCAATTGGTATATACGAGAAAAGGAATACCACCCCAGGCGAAGAACACCACTCCTAAAATGAGAGAAAATGTGTGGAAAGGGAGAATCAGGTCTGACGATCTTCTGGAGACTCGTTGCGCCTTATCTCTGGTAAATCGGAAGTACAGGGCGTAGCCCTGGTGTGAATCATCCAGTCGCCTGGATCTCATAGATTTTGCAATGCAGAAGAAGCACTGGTTAGTTCAGGAAATTTCGACATGAACGATGAATAGCACAGAATGGTACCCTTTGAAAGATAATGAATCATAGAAGCCCGGTGTTTATACCATAGACCATCAGGGAGTCTGGGAGCCTGATGTTTGCTCGAAGTGGTACTGATGAGTATTGCTCTGGCTGATCATGATCAGGCGTTCGGCCAGACCCGTGTTGCGCTGCTCCACCCGGTTATTGCGCACGGCGAGATCTAGCGCTGAGGGCTGCCCGACGATAATACAGAGGCGTTTCGCGCGGGTAATAGCAGTATAGAGGAGGTTACGCTGCAATAACATGCGGTGCTCTTTCACCAACGGCAGGATGATAGCTGGATATTCACTGCCCTGGCTTTTATGCACGGTAATCGCATAGGCCAGCACTAAGGCATCCAGTTCGTGAAAATCGTAACCCACAAAGAGCGGCCCTGCCTCCTCGACAAATTCAACTTTCATCGTAGCATTTTCTTTATTGATACTACGAATCCAGCCCACGTCGCCGTTAAAGACACCCTTGTCATAATCGTTGCGCGTCTGCATGACTTTGTCCCCAACACGTAAGATACGATCACCCCACTCAACTTGAGCGCTTGCCGTAGGATTGAGTTGAGCCTGCAAACGCTCATTGAGGATTTTTACGCCGACCGCGCCCTTGTACATCGGTGCAATGACTTGAATGTCGGCCAGCGGATTGAGATGGTAGCGCGCGGGCAAACGATGATGAACCAGGTTCGAGCACAAGTTGCTGCACGCGCAAAGGGTCCTCTTCCTGCATAAAAAAGAAGTCGCTGGCCGCTTCGATCTTTGTAGATGGACGCTGTCCCGCGTTGATACGGTGCGCGTTGACAATGATCTTGCTCTGCTGGGCCTGACGGAACAGCTCGGTCAGACGCACAGCAGGCAGCGACTCACTGCGCAACAGATCGCGCAACACGTTGCCAGGTCCCACCGATGGTAGTTGATCGGCATCACCAACGAGGAGCAAATGCGCATCACGCGGGAGCGCCTTGAGCAGATGGTAAAAGAGTAAGATATCAACCATCGAAAACTCATCGACAATCACGAACTGATGAGGGAGCGGATTGTCCTCGTTGCGCTGGTAACTATTGTCGTGAGGGGCGTATTCAAGCAGGCGATGCAGTGTTTTCGCCTGCGCTCCGGTAGCCTCGGTCAGTCGTTTCGCGGCACGACCAGTCGGAGCCGCCAGGGCGACATCAATTTTTCGCGTGCGCAAAAGCATGAGCAACGCACGAATAGAGGTCGATTTCCCGGTACCGGGTCCACCGGTCAAAATACACACTTTGTTGTTATAGGCCATCTGCACAGCAGCACGCTGCATCTCGGTCAGCAGCATATTGCGCTTCTGCTTGAGCAGGGTAAATACTTTGTCCCACTGCAATTGGGAGGTGGGAGGCAGGCTGTCAGGAGCCTTTAGTAACAGGCGTAGCAGACGCGCCGAACCACTCTCAGCATACCAGAATGGACCGTAGTAGATGCGCGACAGCGGCGCAGATGGCTCAGTTTCTTGCTCATAATTGTCAACGGGAGGACCATCATCATGAGTAGACGACCGTGATGGTACAACAGCAGGTAACGAGGAGGGCGGATCAATAAAGACATCCTGGTCACGTCGGAGCTGCTCCATGGCCTCAGCTAAGCTGGCCGCCGGGGCCTGTAAAATATCCGCAGCACGATAGAGCAGATCATCTTCGCATAAGAAGCAGTGCCCATCGTCGTTAGCTGCCTGGGTTAAGACATATTTTAAGCCCGCCGCAAGGCGTGGGACGCTGTCGAATGGTAAACCCAGTTTCACAGCAATATCGTCAGCGGTACGGAAGCCAATCCCCTGCACATCGCGTTCCAACTGATAGGGGTTCTCACGAATCACCTTGATAGAATCCTTGCCATATTGCTTGTACACCCGCGTTGCCACGTTCATAGAGACATCGTGCGACTGCAAGAAAAGATGCAGTTCTTTGATGTCGCTCTGCTCCACCCACGTTCTGGCGATCTGCTCACGGTCCTTGACGCTGATGCCCTTTACCTCGCTCAGGAGTTCTGGCTGCTGCTCGATAATGGCCAGCGTCTGTTCACCAAAATGATCGACGATGAGCCTGGCCTTCTTCGGACCAATGCCCTTGATCAGACCCGAACTGAGGTAACGCATAATACCCTCGCTAGAGGCTGGCAGGCGCTGCGTAAAATGCGTCACATGCAGTTGACGACCATAACGCGGATCGTTCTCCCATTCCCCCTCGACGGAGAGCAGCTCACCGACATGGATAGCAGGCAGTGCACCCACAATGGTGGTCAGATCATCACGGAAGAGGCGGCCACGATCATTCAAACGAAAACGTGCAACAGTATAATGGTTATCTTCGTTGTGAAAGACGATGCTTTCAACGGAACCTTCAAGCTTCGGCATGCTTCCTTATTCCACAAAACCGTTTTTCTCCAGGCAATACGACCGTCTCATTTTAACACAGTGGCTCAAGCAGCGTCTAATGCGGGCATCTATGCTGTCCTCATGATAAAACCGCTGTCGTTGACGAAAAATGCCACCCGGCACAGGCATTTCCGTACCGGGTGGCATCTCTCAACTGCCAACCTAGCCAGTTGTTAGCGTGCAAGAAGAGACCAGCGAGATGAGAGCTGAAAACTACTCGTCATGCAGCACCGTCCGAGCGTAGAGCAGCAACGGACAGGCAAAGATGACGCCAGCTACAACCAATGCGACTCGCGTATTCGCTCCCGTGGCGATCATCCCCAACACAGGGCCGCCGACAATCTGAGCAATGGTATAGCAAGTAGTACTAAGGCAGCGCATGTTGACGCTATGCAAGCATTCAACTACAATGGAAAAGAGAGACAAAGAGGAGAGAGTAGAACCTCCTGCAAAGGGGTGGTTCATGCATAATTGCTATCAAATACCACAGCAACTTGGCGACTATAGCTTGCTTCAACAGTTAGGAAAGAGCGACTTTTCTGAAGTATACCTCGCCGAGCATGTACAGCAGCATACGCAAGTCGCCATCAAATTGCTACCAGGGATGGGCGACGGTGTGGAGGGATTCCTTACCCGCAGCGCGCAACTGGTTCAATTGCGGCATCCACATGTTGTTCCGATGCTCGATTTCGGCACTGAAGACGATTGCGCATTCCTGGTAATGGACTATATACCCGGCGGCACACTACGTCAGCGCTATCCACAAGGCGTACGCGTACCAATTGAGACGATCTTGCAGCACATAAGACAGATCACAGCGGCACTCCAGTATGTCCATGAGCAAGGACTGGTCCACCGTGACATCAAACCACAAAATATGCTCCTGACCGCAGAAGACACGCTTCTGCTTAGTGATTTTGGCACAGCAGTTCCTTCCTACACGCTAGATCCCAGCCATACCTATGATTTCGAAGGCACCGTCCTCTATACCGCTCCAGAACAGTTACACGGCAGACCACAAAGAAGCAGCGATCAATATGCCCTCGGGGTAGTACTCTACGAGTGGATCAGCGGCACACGACTTTTTTCCGGCACATTCCACGAAATCGCCCACCAACATTTGTTTGTGACCCCCCCACCATTGCAAGCACAGGGTATCACATGTCCACCTGGTATTGAAAAAGTGATACGACGAGCACTAGAAAAGGAACCCCAGAAACGCTTTTCAAGTATAAAACTATTCGCAGAAGAACTCGAATGGGCATGGAAAGTCGCCCAGGCAAAAGGGCAGCAGGTGATAGACACGACACAGATACAGGAATCCATAGCACACGGATCGGACAAACGGCAATTTAAATTGCCGCAGCCATTTGTGCAAAAAACGCTGTAAGCTTGCAAGTACATGATGTAAAGCTTGACAAGAATGTAGGGCTTCTATAGCAAGCAGGCACTCTTCTATCCCTGACTGTCGTGGAGAAGCTTCTACAAACAGTTCCATCTCATCCTGTGCTACTCTTCACTCCTGCATATACATATTTGATGCAACTTTTCAGATCAGCAAGAAGGGGAGATAGTGTAGAGCTATCGTTCCTCCAGATAGCAGCGGTCTCTGTACACAAGCCATACATAGACAGGCGCAAGGCGTTGTCCTGCCACGAGATTTGCACTTCTCCTGAAGAGGTACGACTTGATAGAGAATCTCTATCCTCAAACAAACACGTCTGTATTTTGATTCTGGCAGTTGAATTTGAAACTCCAATGAGATGTTGCAAAGATGCACCAGTTACCGCAAAAATGCATCCTTAGATTTCTTTTTGCTTGCTTTAAAATTCGGCTTTGATAGCATTAATACTTGCGCTTAATCGTATATTGGTGTATGATCGGTTTGCCTATTTCTTAATATGTCTATGCAATTAAGAAACGACACGGCCATACCGCTTCTACTGATTGATAACGACACTGCCTGTCGAACCACGTCTAGTCAACCAGAGAAGAAGTGACGAGGAAGCTAGCGCTAGCTTCCTCACCTGAATGTGAGGGAATAGAAGTTTTAAAGGAGGACATGTATGGCTCGCCACAAACGGGTTGATTGGAACGCAGAGCAAGACACAAACGAGTCGGACCCAGGTGGAGATCTCCTGACAATTCATGAAGTAGCACGCCATCTGCGGGTGGATGATACGACGGTGAGACGTTGGATTAAAGCTGGAGCACTGGAAGCGGTAGCATTACCGCACAGTGGCAAACGCTGTGGCTACCGGGTAAGAAAACACACACTTGACGCTCTATTCAATGGAACAATCACGCTAGTTTGATCTTTGAAGAGTTCACTCAGGCGGGGTGACGAGTGTACTCGTCATCCCATTTTGCTGTCCTTTAGCCAGGACGAAATCTATGGGGCCTCTTTATCATCGCCATCGTCGCCATATTGTCTCGGTAAGCGACCAGGCACAGCGAAGAAAAGGGCCAACGCAAAATTGAAGATGATGCAGGCCGGCACATTCACAAAGGCTAATCCAAGCGAGATGAGGTAGAACAGCGGACCAAATAAATACTGGCGGCTAATAGCAGTCACCGCATGGGAGTCTACATTTTTGCCTAAGAGTCGATTGTGATAAGAGGCATAGCGCCAGAGGATGTTGAAGCAGCAAGCCATCACAAAGAATGTGCCGGAGTAGAGGATAGCCCCCTGATGCTGAGTAGGATCGCCAAGATATGCGGCAAGCAAAGCAGTAGGCACGGGTATAAAAACGATGATGAGGAGTAACAAAAGGTTAAGCAATATTAATCCAGTGTTCACACGTTTAATATGATTGAAAATCCTGTGATGATTGAGCCACATGATACCGATGGTGGCGAAGCTCGTGACAAAAGCAAAAAGTGTCGGTCCCTGGCTTGGACCAAAGAACCAGGACCAGAATGCGTCAGTAGTCGTCAGCAATTTACCAGCAGAATCCACAGGTAACGTCTTGATATTTAAGACGAGCAAAGTAATCGCCACACCAAAGACACCGTCACTAAAAGCTTCCAGGCGACCAGTCTCTTTATCTTCCATGCTTCATATTGTCTCACATATGCGATAACACTGCACTCACTACAGCCCATAATAACACCAGAGTTTTGTATCTCTTTTTCCACATCAGGAGCAAAGAGATACAAAACAGTAGCGACACGCCCGGTTAATAGCCCTCGCTGTCCGTCACTTGCACTTTGCCCCAGAAGAGACGATACGTCAAGACGAAGTAGATAATAGCCAGCACCATACCAATACACCACCAGACAAGCCCCACGGCCTGACCATATTGGGACGCGGAAGCATTCTGAATGGTCAAACTATTCACCGCGTCGACGGCTGGTAATACCTTTGGATAGAGGCCAAAGGCGGCACTGGCTAGCATACCCGCAACGAAAGCACACGACGAGAAAAAAGCCCGCAGGTCCTGTTGCTTGAAGGTAAAATAGCCCAGCCCGAGCAATCCCACAAACGCAATGAGCGGAAAAATGACGCCCCAGGGACGGCGCACAAAATCCGGGATAATCGCTGGCTGCACGGAAAACGTGGCGATAGTACTCAACACCACCAGCACTATCGTCACCAGCCAGGCCACTTGCGCGACCTGCCGCGCACGCATGGCAAGTTCGTGCTCAGTTTTGACAGCGATATAGCTTGCGCCATGCGCTGTCAAAACAACCAGCGCTAAGAGGCCAATCAGTACCGTATACCAATCAAGAATGCCTGGATTGGCGCTATAAGGATTGAAATCTGTCCACAAGGCCTCGAAAAAGATGCCGTGCGCGTCCAGGGGCACGCCACGAATGACATTTCCCAGCGCCGCACCATAGAAGATTGCCAGCAAGGCACTGCCAAGAAAGAAAGTGGCATCCCAGAAAGTGGCCCATAAGGGATTTTTGATGTGCGAACGCAGTTCAATGGAGACGCCACGCAACATCAAGAGCCAGAGCACAATGATCAAGGGGAGATAGAAGCCGCTGAAGCTTGAGGCATAGAGCACCGGGAAGGCAAAAAACAGCGTCCCACCGGCAGCGATGAGCCAGACCTCATTGCCATCCCACACCGGACCTATCGCCCGCAGGATCGAACGGCGCTCCAGATCATCTCTGGCCACAAAGAGATGGATAACGCCCGCCCCCAGATCGAACCCATCCAGAACCACGTAGGTTGTGAGCATAAATGCCACCAGAATAAACCATAATGTCTGCATTTTCCAACTCCTCCTCTTGCTAGTCTATGAGACCTTGAGCAGCCTGCGACACACTATCTCCCTCTGATCTACCTTCCACGCGGTGAGGACCACGCATAGCCTCAGTGAAGACCAGTATAACGTAGAGCAGACCTAAGAGCAGGTACATACCGAGAAAACCAATCAGTGTAAAGAGCACATTGCCGGACGAAACGTTGGTTGACGAGCCTTGAGCCGTCGGCAACAGACCGTACACAATCCAGGGTTGGCGACCAAGTTCGGTCGTAAACCAGCCAGCAGTATTGGCAATAAAAGGAAAAGGGGTCGCCAGCATGAGTATCCAGAGCATCCAGCGCGCGTGGAAAAGCCAGCGCCGCCACAATAAGAGTAGCGCCAGTCCCATAATAGCAATGAAAAGGGTTCCCAGGCCCACCATAATATGATAACTGTAATCGAGCAGTTCAATAAAATCAGGGCGCTGATCCACCGGGAAAGCATCAATTCCCTTGACCACCGCCGCCCAACGCCGATAGGTCAAGAAACTGAGCACATTGGGAACAATCAGCGGATTGTCCAGCTTATTATTGACCGTATCAGGCTGTCCGAGAATAACGATACCAGCTCCACTCTCCGTCTGGAAAAGACCCTCCATCGCCGCCAGTTTCGCTGGCTGATTGATTGTCACCTGCTGTCCTTCCAGGTCTCCACTGGGGAAAAGCTGATTGACACTGGCAACCAATCCGGCGATGACGCCCAGCGTTACAAAGATGCGCGCATAGTCAGTATGCTGCCGCATTAAGAGATAGTAGGCACCTAAGCCTGCCATAAAAAAGGAGGCCGTCACGACAGCGCCACTCATGGTATGCAAATACTGTGGCCAGATCCAGGAGTTGGTCAGCACAGCCCAGTAGTTGGAGATATGCAGGCGTCCGTCAGAGGCAATAGTATAGCCGACGGGATGCTGCATCCAGGCGTTCGATGCGATAATGAAGCCTCCCGATGCCCATGTGCCAAACCAGACCATGAAGATGGAAAACCAGTGCATCTTCTGCCCAAAGATATGCTCACCAAATAAGAAGATGCCTAGAAAGGCGGATTCGATAAAGAAGGCAAATGCACCCTCCATAGCCAGCGTCTGCGCAATAATATCACCGGCATAGGTGGAAAAGCGCGCCCAGTTTGTCCCGAACTGGAACTCCATCGGGATACCGGTCACGACCCCCATGACAAACGTGATAGCGAAAATTTTGGACCAGAAACGAGCGCTGTCATTAAAACGCTCGTCCTTGCGCAGCAGGTAGAGCGTTTTTAGGATCAGCAGAAGTAAGGCTAAGCCCATGGTGATTTGCGGAAAGAGATAGTGAAAAGCTATCGTGAAGGCAAATTGTAGCCGCGAGAATAGTGTTGACATATCCATACAGCAACCTCCTAAGCAACGCTCGCCTTCTATCAGGCGAAATAAGAGCACAGAAAAAAGGCTTCTGTAGCCGTGAAAACCCTTGCGTTGGACATCAAGCAAGGACGAGAACCTCGTTCTGGATAGCAAAGAGCTGGCGATACAGTCCACCCTCACGCAAGAGCTGCTCATGAGTACCATGCTGGCTCACACGCCCATCATCGAGCACAAAGATCTCGTCCATCTGCTCCAACGCAACCAGACGATGGGTGATCATTAAGGTAGTCCGGCCCTGCATTAATGTACTGAGCGTCGCTAAAAGTGCACGTTCGGTAAGCGGGTCCAGGTTTGCGGTTGCTTCATCCAGAATAAGCAAGGGAGCATCCTTCAGCAACGCCCGCGCAATGGCCAGGCGCTGGCGTTCTCCGCCTGAGAGCCGCAATCCCTGCTCACCGATCCACGTGCGAAGACCATCTGGGAGTAGACTGACGAATTCCGCCAAACCGGCCTGCATCAGTACCTGCTCCAGTTCGCGATCAGTAGCCGTCGGACGCGCCAATAGTAAGTTCGCACGTAGCGTATCATTAAAAAGATACGTATCCTGCGCAACAACACTGATCGCCGCGCGCAGATCATGTAAAGCATACTGACGAATATCCTGACCATACAAGCAAATCGTGCCGGCAGTCGGGTCCCAGAAACGGAGCGCGAGTTGCACCAGTGTACTCTTACCGGCTCCGCTGGGTCCAACGATGGCGATGCGACTCTGCAAGCGCACAGGCAAGCTAATAGCGTGCAGCACCTCACCCTCGGTAGCATCATAGGCGAAAGAGGCACGCTCAAACTCCAGCATATACTCAGCCGATACATTTTTAGTGGGAGCAGGCAACGGTTGCGCAGGATCTACAACTGCCGGCACAGCGTCGATGACGCCAAAGATTCTCTCACCAGCGGCGAGCGAGTGTCCCAGAAACTGGAAGGCTTGCGCCAACGGAGGTACAATCTCAAAACTGGCGAGAACAAGTAGCGCGAGAGCACCTAGATAGACAGCATTAATGGTCCGCGCTGCCACCAACGGAAGAGCCAGCAACAAGAGCGTCCACAATGCCAGGTTCATGACCAGATCGTGTGCCGCCTGCTGCGTCCCGCTAATACGTGCCATACGACGTTGAATGTGTCCAAGGGTTTGATCAAGAGCGCTTATTTTGCGCTGCTGCTCACCCTCGCTACCACAGGCCAGCAGGTCCTGCATGCCCTGAATACTATCCACGACCTGCGCGTTTAGCTCGGCGCGTGTAGCAAGCTGCTGTTGGCCCAAACCACGTGAGAGCATGCCCGCCAGCAATGGCACACCAACACCTGCTATCAGCAGGAACGCTAATGCTACCCAGGCCAGCAGCGGACTGAAGACGGCAAAAACACCCCAGGTGAGCACCACAACCACGATAGCGACCACAAAGGGCGCAAGCAGGCGCAGATAGATATTTTGCAGCTCATCGATGTCGGACACAAGGCGCGCCAGCACATCACCACTCCGATAGGTGAGCAAACGCGCTGGCAGCAATGGCTCCAGGTGAGCATACACGTTACTGCGCAGTTGAGCAAGCAAGCGGAAAGTGACATCGTGCGATACCAGGCGCTCAGCATAGCGCGAACATGAGCGCGAGACACTCATGAAACGCACAATGTACATGGGCAGTGTGAGCGTGATCAACAATGGCTCAAGCGCCGCCGCCGCAATCAGATAAGCAGCCATGCTCAGTAGCGTAATATTACTGGCGACCATCACACAACCCAGAACGATGGACAGTCCGACCCACCACCAGAATGGTGCCAGGAAGGCTAAGAGGCGCAGGAACGTTCTCACACGGGCACCTCACCCTTTCTTCTATAGGCATCCATGAGGCGGGTATAGGGACCTGCACGTTGTAAGAGCGCAGATGGCTGACCAACTTCAACGAGGACACCATCCTCCAGAACTGCAACCTGCTCCACATGGGCAATCGTATTGAGTCGGTGCGCAATCACCAGCACAGTACGCTCGCCCATCAAACGCGCCAGAGCCTGTCTGATGAGCGCTTCGCTGCGGGGATCAAGGCTGGAAGTAGGCTCGTCCAGCAACAGCAGCGGCGCATCCTTGAGCAAGGCGCGCGCAATGGCGATGCGCTGCGCCTGTCCCGCGCTCAAACGGGCACCTTGCTCACCAAGCAATGTAGCATAGCCGAGTGGGAAACGCTCGATAAATTCTGTCGCTCCCGCCAGATCTGCGGCATATGCCACGTCTTCGTCACTGGCGGCAGGGCAGGCAAGACGAATATTGGCGGCAATACTCCCGTAGAAGAGATAGGGACGCTGCGGGACAAAGGCAACAGACGCGCGCCACGTCTCAACCGGTATGGCAGCAAGCGGTGTGCCATTGACTGTGATGCTACCACTCTGAGGATCGCTGAAACGCATGAGCAGATTTAGCAGGGTGCTCTTCCCTGCTCCACTGCGCCCAACCAGAGCAGTACGGGTATGCGCTGGTAGCACGAGGTTGACGTCCTGCAATGCTGGATGTTCGCTTTGGGGATAGGTGTAGGTCACACTGCTAAACTCGATGCTGAGTTGACGCGCAAGAGCGCTGGATGCCAGCGGTGCTGGCTGCGTGGAAACAGGCCTTGCCAGCAGTTCGCCAATACGTTGCGCGGCTGCCTGGCCCTCCATGCCCGCATGACGCTGCACGCCTAGCTCGCGCAAAGGACGATAAAACTCGGGGGCCAGCAGCAGCACCAGAAATGCGTGCTCAAAAGAAATATTGGCGTTGAGCAGACGCACACCTAAAGTAACGGCAATCAGACCTATCGCCACCGCCGTCATGAACTCCAATACCATCCCTGATAGAAATGCGATACGGAGTACCTGCAACGTTTTGTCACGAAAATTGTTGCTCACACGCGTAATGCGCTCACGCTCCACCTCACTACGACCAAAGATTTTGAGCGTCGGCAAGCCCTGCACGACATCAAGAAAATGCGCGCTCATGCGGGATAGCGCGGTCCACTGGTGCTGCGTACGCTCTTCAGCATAGCGGCCAACCATGATCATCAAGAGCGGAATAACCGGTCCGGTTACAAGCAACAGGATGGCGCTGGACCAGTCGAGAGACAGTATGTAGATCACGATGATCAACGATACGAGAACACTCAGAAAGACCTGGGGGAGATAACGGCTGACATAAGCGTCAAGGCGCTCAATACCCTCACCTGCCGTGGCTAGCAGTTCGCCAGTACGTTCACCCTTGCTGTAGGCTGGCCCCAGAGCAAAGAGGTGCGCAAAGATCCGTGCACGTAGCGTGGATTTGACACGGACCGCACTCTGCTGAGCCGTTATCTCACGCACCCAGACAAGACCAGCGTGCACAATAATGCTTCCCAGCAGCCACAGGAGAAGAGGTACGACCTGGGCCACACGCTTGTGGGCGACAAAGACCTGGCTGACAACCTGGCTCAGCAAGGTCATCTGAGCTAACAAGACAAGAGCCAGCAACACACCAACACCAACCGTAACGATCAAAGATCCTCGCGCCTGCCTGGCCCAGCGGAAGAGTTCTTTATTCATCAAAGCTCCTTGTGAAAGTTTTTTCCTGCAAAGAGTTCCCTCTGCATCTGCTTTCAGACACACAAGGTCTATGCAAAAGGTAACACATTATTGAGCATCTGGCGACCATAACGCTGTCACCATCAGATTGTCTGGCTATTGTCGCAAGGTGGCATCTTTTCTGAAAAACTGTTCGTCTGATTAGCATCTCACTCAACCGTCGCATAGCAGATTGCTGCGGGATTTGGAGCCATCAGTATTATGTTCATTAGGAGCGTTAATCATGGCAATGAAGCGACGCAAGGTGGTAAAAGTGTTGGTTACGCTCAGGATCGTGGATGCTCTGTCACAAGGGGCAACACTCTCTGAGCATGCTTAAAGCAATTGCTAGGACCCTGACCACGTTCGTGCTCAGCCATGCTCATCCCTCCTGAGATATTGCCTGTGTTGGTGACATCTCAAAAGAGAAAAATCTCTTGAAAGAAGAAAGTGAGAAAAGACATGCGTTTCACAACCTGTCAGAACTCTACCCTTTACACTCCAGTTCTTGAGCTATCGGATGAAGATCTCCAGAAGGTGGTTGGTGGAGTTGGTGCTACCCCTGCACCTCATCCTGGTCCTATTCATCATCACGGCGGCGGCGGCCATCCTGGTCCTATTCATCATCACGGCGGCGGCGGCCATCCTGGTCCTATTCATCATCATGGCGGCTACAGTTACACGATATAAGGACATAGGAGATATAGTGGTTTGTCAGTCCCAGGTGATGTGGACTGGCAGACCTTTTTCGGCGCTCTCAATGGCACCCAGAGCCATAGCCAGGCTTTTTATATTGTCTGCCGCGTTGGTCTCTGGCTGCGTGCCGCTCTTGATGCAGGCGACGAATTCTTGAATCAAGCCCGCGTGACCACCAATATTCAGCGCGGCATACGGGGGCACCTCAACATCTTCGTATGCGGAGATAAAATCACCGGGCTGAGCAATGACTTGCGCCTGGTAGCGCTCACCACCATCCCACGTGGCGCTACCGCGCTGACCAATACAGCGCCAGTCACACTCCCAGGTGGTCGGCAAGCCATCAGCACACCAACTTCCACGATAGGTGTAGACGACGCCATTGCTCATTTCAAAGATTGCCAGCGCAGACGCGTCATAATCATACCAGGACCCGGGAGGATTCCACTCCTTGCAATAGACAGACAGAGGATCAGCGCCGATGAGCAAACGCGCAGCATCAAATGAATGGATCGCCATATCGAGCAACAGCACGTGTCGCATATGCGCGCGAAAGCCCTCAAAGTGCGGCGCGAGATAAAAGTCGCTGTTGACAGTCGTAAGTGGTCCCAGCGCACCAGAGGCCAGAAAGTGCTGGAAACGACGAATATGCAGATCATAACGACGGTTCTGGATCACAGAAAATATTTTTCCCACGCGCTGAGAGAGCGCAACTAGCTCTCTGGCATGCTCCATCGAGTCCGCCAGCGGCTTCTCGCTTAGCACATGGCAACCGTGCTGCAACGCCTGTGAGGTGACAGCATAATGGGCTTCAGGGATCGTACAGTTAAAGATCGCATCCACAGCGGTCTGCGCAAAGACAGTCGCGAGATCTGTGCTAATCATAGCACGACTGAGATTGTATTCGTCAGCACGCTTCCTTGCTGTATCCTCAACAACATCAACCAGTCCCACGATGACCACGTCAGGCATGGCAGCAACGACGTCTAGCCAGACCCTGCTCATGTAGCCACAACCAACCATCACAATACGTAGTGTGTTCTCGCTAGACATGCTATCCCTCTCTCGTCCGAGATCAGGCCGCCGCACTCTGGGGACCAGACGCATCACGCGGCCCTACGCGACCGGGCGCAGCCTATTTGGCAGTCCAACCGCCATCAATGACTAACGCGGAACCGGTGATAAATGCCGCCTCTTCAGATGCCAGGTAGAGGGCTGCCGAGGCAATCTCGTCGGGTCGCCCCATACGCCCAATAGGTTGGCGCGCATGCAGCTTGTTGCGCTCCTCGTCTTTGGTTTCCGCGAAACTGCGCGCTAGATAGCCTTCGACAAAAGGCGTATGCACAGTACCAGGACAGATCGCATTGGCCCTGATGCCCTGCGTGACAAAGTCTATCGCTATCGAACGCGTCATGCTAATAATAGCTCCCTTACTAGCACTATAAGGGAAACGACGATCAATAGCGATCATGCCAGCAACCGATGCGATATTGACAAATATACCACCCTGAGGCTGCTGCGCGAGCATATGCGTGAGTGCGTACTTCGAACAGAGAAAGACGCCTCGTGCATTCACGCCCATCACACGATCCCAATCATCACCACTCGTTTCCAGGATGTTGCCAACATGACTGACACCCGCGTTATTGACCAGGATATCTAAACGTCCATGCGCTTGCACCACCTGATCAAATGCACTCTGTACCTGTCCTTCGTCGGTTACATCCAGATGCAAGGCATGCGCGATCCCCTCTTGCGCGGCGATCTCAGCTACGACACTTTGCGCCGCAGAGAGCTGGATGTCAGCAATGATAACATGCGCGCCTTGCCGCGCGTACAACAAGGCAATCTCACGACCAATGCCCGAGCCAGCCCCCGTAACAAGAGCGATTTTGTGATCTAATCTGAACATTGTTTCCGATGGCCCTTCTATGACTACAAGAATTCAATTCCAGAGCTCTGTTACCAGTGTACCATATAGAGCTTCGCCCCGGGGATCTCAGTGCTGGGCAGGCACTCCATGCAAGGCGGTTGCGTTGCGTATGGCCTTCACAACGGCCCGCGCGAGTGTGGCAGCAGCAGCCGCTCCAATCGTACTGACCTGCACAGCTAAAGCGGCAGCGGGAAGCGCCTGCGCCTCCGATCCTAGAGCCAGAGCGAAAACAGTGTCACCGTCAAAGAGCGTATGGACAGGGCGGATAGACTGCGCCAGCCCGTTGTGCGCCATCTGAGCCACCTTGTTGGTCCACTCTTTGCTGAGCGTGGCACTGGTCGCGACAACGGCGATGGTGCTATTACCGAACGGATTGGCTGGTTGCGGTCTATCTTCCGGGGCATGCGGTGCGCCTGCGACAAGCTGACCCGTCAATGGGTCGATGATTTCACCAACGGCATTGACGACGACGAGCGCTCCAACCAGCGTGCCATCTGCGAGCTTGAGGCTGGCCGATCCCAGACCGCCTTTTGTCGCGTGAGCGGGATCGAAGAGTTTGCCGACCGTTGCTCCGGTGCCCGCGCCGACGCTGCCTTGCGCGATAGGACCACCGCTCGCCTGCTCACAGGCACGATAGCCCGCGCTGGCGTCTGGACGCACGCTGGCAGAGCCAATGGCAAGATCGAAGATTGCCGCCCCCGGCACGATTGGTACACACGCAACACCAGTCTCAAAGCCGATAGCACGCTCCTCCAGATAACGCGTGACGCCGCCAGCGGCCTCTAACCCAAAGACACTGCCTCCGCTGAGCAAGATGGCGTTGACTTGCTGCACCATATGCATCGGTCGCAGTAAATCGGTCTCACGCGTCGCCGGTGCCCCACCACGCACATCAACACCCCCAACCGCTGGCCTGTCACAGAGCACAACCGTGCAGCCGGTAGCTGCCTCTAGATTGGTGTCGTGCCCAACACGAATGCCCGGGATATCGGTAATGTCATCGTTCATGATCTTCCTCTCTTTCATGCAGTATCATAGTTGAGAGCATAGCCAATTCTCACCCGCAAAGCAAGATAGTGAGGATACAGATAGACAAATCACAGAGAAAGCTGGCAAAATCTCCGCTGGCGGCAAGTGGTATAGATATCTTGACAATATGACCATTATCGCCTATCATTGTAGTATACGAAGACCTTAGCGCACGCCCAGCCAGCATATGGCCTACTCATCCTCTTGTTCTGCCTGTATGTTGTTTTATTGACATGGATCAACTGCGTCCACTGAGGGCGCAGGTTGAGCACATTGCTGCAAGGAGAGCTGCTATGCTGCGTTCCAGTCGTCTTTTCATGCTTATTTCCACTATCACCTTATTGATCTTTAGTAGTGTCAGCACGCTTTTATTTTTGAATCACACCACAAATATCCTGGCCGCCAGCAGCAATCTGGTGACGAATCCAGGCTTCGAGACCGGCAATCTCAATGGCTGGAGCTGCGACACAGGTGACAGCGTGGTAACTAGTCCGGTCTACAGCGGGTCCTACGCGCTGCAAATCAATCCGAGCGACTCAACTACAGGACAGTGCACACAAACGATCAGCGTCCTGGCCAGCACCGCCTATACGTTGAGTGCCAACGTGGATGGTTCCTACAGTTATATCGGTGTAACTGGCTATGGCGACAACTGGACCAGTAGTAGTAGTTACACATTGCTCTCCTACGCGTTCACCACCGGAGCATCAACGACCAGCATTACGCTCTATGTGCACGGCTGGTATGCGCAGAGTAGCGACTATGTTGATGATGTAGCCTTGACCGGTCCTGCTGGCGCTAGTACGCCGACACCGACGCCAACTTCAACACCAACCCCTACTCCTACGCCAACAGCTACGGCCACCCCGTGTACAACCTGCAGTAACCTGCCGACGCATGTACTGACCGGCTACTGGCAGGACTTCACAAACGGAGCGACTGCGATGCGCTTGAGCGCCGTCAACGCAAACTACAATCTGATCGCAGTGGCCTTCGCTAACGCCGACGCCAACAATCCTGGTGGCGTGACGTTCAGTATCGACTCGGGGCTATCATCCGCGCTCGGTGGCTATACCGCCGCTCAGTTCACCAGTGACATCGCTACGCTCCACGCTGAAGGTAAGAAGGTCATCATCTCGGTCGGCGGTCAGAATGGCACCATCAGTGTCGCCGACGCAACGAGCGCGACGAACTTCGCCAACAGCGTGTATGGGCTGATGACAACCTATGGCTTCGATGGCGTCGATATCGACCTGGAGAACGGCGTCAACCCGACGTATATGAGCAGCGCTCTCGAACAGTTGTCCGCGAAAGCAGGCTCCAGCCTGATTATCACCCTGGCACCACAGACCATCGATATGCAATCGACCAGTGGCGATTACTTCCAGTTGGCCCTGGACATTAAGAGCATCCTGACCCTGGTCAACATGCAGTACTATAACTCCGGCACAATGCTTGGTTGCGACGACAATGTGTACGCGGAGGGCACAGAGAACTTTCTCACTGCCCTGGCATGCATTCAGTTGCAAGGCGGACTCAGCCCGAATCAGATCGGCATCGGACTACCCGCGTCAAGCTCTGCCGCTGGCGGTGGATATGTATCGCCGGCAGTTGTAGATGCTGCGCTCGATTGCCTGGCAAACGGAACCAATTGCGGATCGTTCAAGCCATCAACAACGTATCCAGGCATTCGTGGAGCAATGACCTGGTCGATCAATTGGGACGCGGCGAATAGCTACAATTTCGCGGATACGGTCGGCCCACACCTGAGTTCTCTCGCATGATGGGAGCGTTGACAGAATATTGCGGCGCTTTTTTCAACACAGCCCGTAGTGGCCCGGTAAGTGTAAGCTCACCGGGTCATTTCGTCCTGCATGCATGCGACTGTTGACTTTGCACGGCAGCAGGCGCGGTGGTAATTTGCAGCAAGCACAATGGGCAAAAAGCACTGTATGCCATAAAGGCATCTTTGCAGAATGCCTTCTTAATGAATTGATCGTCATCTTTTCGTCTGCAAGAGGCTGCGTTCCATATTTCTCGTCAGGCACGAAATACTCGCCCTTGCATTTTTTCTGTAGTCGGCCATCACCCTTGAGAACGCAGAGATAAGTCTGTCAAATGGACGGGGAAATGTTCCACTCATACTCCCCTGGAAATGGGGAAAACCCAAGACTGTGGTCATTCACTGGACCGGAACGCAGTATGAAGCCATCGCGACCTACAAGCTAAAGCAAAAACAACTGAGCAAACTCAAGCATCAAATCAAGGATATCGAGCATAAGCAGACAACACGACTTATTTCTACGCTGTATGAAGAGGGTGTACAAACCGTGGTCATCGGCGACGTTCGAGATCTCAGGCAACACGTGGATGTTGGCTCCAAGAATAATCAGAAGATTCACCAGTGGTCTGCTGGCAGTGTGCGCCACACGCTCACCTATAAAGCTGAGAGGCTGGGGATGAGCGTGGAATTGCAAGATGAGCATGCCACTTCCAAGACCTGCCCGGTCTGTGAGCACAAGCGCAAGACTTCCCCAAGCGGACGGGTCTTCACCTGCACAAAGAAAGAGTGCAAGTGGCAGTACCATCGAGATGGAGTTGGAGCGATCAACATCAGACGAAAGTATCTGGGCTTAGGCCCTGGAGTTGGCGCTATGGCACCGCCCACGGGAATGAGGTTTCGGCATCATTCTTCGCGTAGCTCGTTTGGGAAACCACGCGAGAAATTCGACCCTGGCAACAGGGAAGAAGCCGCTCTGGCTTTAGCCTGGGCGGAGTGTCACAAAGACGACGACGACTAACTATACTTATTGCGAGTCGAAACGTTTTAATCGCACTATCCATGCAAACCAGCATTACCTTCGATCCGAGTTGCTTGTTAGAGATTTTTTTATCCCCTGAATTGAAACGTTTCAAACAATAATGAGGAATAAAATGAGAAGGAGGTGACGCGATAATAAGGTAAATCTATCATATGTGATACAACATTCAGAACGTTTTCGTTCCTATGATTAACGTCAAAATGCTTCTGCGACTTTCGATGAGGAGTGGTGGAAACTATTCGTGATCATTCTTGCAGGATGCAGGGAGAATTATTAAGATGAATAAACGTTTATTTCGTTCTGCGATGATTGTCTTAACCTGTGCGATGATTGTCTTGATCTGTGCAGGCATGCTATTTGGACCATTCAAGCGGGACTCAGAGGCAGCAGTTTCCGGCACGAACCCCTGGCCCAACAATCCCGATTGGCAGCAGTACGTCCAGGCTCCGACAAGCCGTGATGTCTATCCGGTTAAAGTCCTGGATGTAACCGGGGATGTGACCAATGCGCAAGCACTGGCCCAGCCGGGGAGTCACAAGACAACCGTCATGACCAGGACCCGCGAGGGACTGAATGACGCCGGCTCAGATAGCTGGCCGGTCGGGACAACAGCAACGGCTTCCTCATTTCACGCCTGCTGCGCGACAGAATCTGGCGACTCCTTTGTTCCGGGCAACGCCATCGATGGTGATACGGTGTCCTATTGGAACGACGCCACGCAAGGCTCAACAGACAGTTGGCTGGAAGTTTCGACTCCCGCACCTGTCACCCTGCCAGGGCTGACACTCCTCTTCGATAAGAATGGAGTCCCGATTGATTTCCAGATCCAGACCTGGGACGATGGCACGAGCCAATGGGTGACGCAGGTGAGTGTCACCGACAACAGCGCGCTTGAGGTGGGGCATCTCTTTCCCGCGCCGGTGACGACGCAGCACGTGCGCATCTTCGTAACGCTTAACCAGAACATCGGCAATGGGCAATTCACCCGGATCAACGAGGTGTACCCGTACTATTCACCCTCGACCTCACTTGTGCTGGATTATGGGAAGGATGTTGGCGGCCTGCCAGAGTTTGCGGTGGCCGCGACGTCCGGCAATCCACAGTTAGAAACTGGCTATAGTGAGACACAACAATATATTTCGCCAACCGGAGATGGCGGGCTAGCCTTTGGTTCAGGCGACCCACACCGCTATGACATTTACACCGTGACACAGTCAGGCACGATCACGAACCGTTTTGTGCAGGGAGGCGAGCGCTACGAGGAACTGAGTCTCCTCTCTCCCGGCAGTGTAACCCTCAAATCTGCGCACATCTACTATGAACCCTTCCAGGGAACGCCGGATACCTTCAAGGGCTATTTCGTATCCAGCGATGAGTCGCTGAACAACCTCTGGTACGATGGGGCCTACACCCTCAACCTGATGCAGATGCGCCCGAACACTCCAGGAGGCTACTGGGCCATCGAAAACGGCGCACTCAATGCCCAGGGTGGCGATGCCGGCATCCTCAACAGCGGTCTCAATTGGACGGACTATAGCATGTCTTTCCAGACGAGAATCGACAATTTCCAGTCAGGCTGGGTCGTACGAGCACAATCGTCAACGACAAATTATCTGCTGATCTTGAACGCGTCAAATGATCAATCTGGCACTCCCAATACGCTGCAAGAGTTGGTTCAGCACGCAGGAACCTCTACCAAAATCGCCGATGTGCCCCTTTCATTTACCGTCACTCCGGGAACGTGGTACAACATCCAGATCTCGACGAGCGGCACGAGCGTCACAACCGCCATCAACGGCCAGAGCGTGGCGTCGTTTGACGCGAATAGTTTCCCGGCGAAGCTGGCAGGTTTGTCCAACGGAACAGTAGGCTTTCGCGAGGACAGTACAGAAGCGGCGGATTTCAAGAATCTGGTTGTCACAGCTTCCAACGGAGCGGTCCTGTACCAGAATGCGCTGAGCCAGCCATCGGCACTCGCTGCCTGGGAAGCTCCTGGCGTCAATGCCCTCCCCGTCATCCTGGATGGTGCCAAGCGCGACCGTGCTGTCTGGGAAGGTGATCTGAGCGTCAGCGGACCGAGTTTGTATTACTCCTCGGATGCCACGGCGTATATGAAGGGGTCGCTACAACTCCTGGGCAGCTATCAACTCCAAAGCGGCTTCGTGGAGGGTGTGCAGGTGCCGGGTGCTGCGGTGAACACGAGTGGGCTGTTACCGGGGACCGTAGGGTCTTACTCCGCCTCCTACTCGATGTACTGGGTCGTGAATATGGCCGATTACTATCTCTATACAGCAGACCGCGCCTTTGAAGTTCAGGAATGGCCAACCGTCGCGCGCGAACTGGCCTGGAATGCCGCCCAGGTGAACGATCAGGGTCTCTTCGTCACCGATGGCAGCGACGGGGCAAACTGGCACTATGACGTGCAGACGGGGGCGCAGACGTACTACAATGCCCTGTACTATCGCACATTGCTTGACGCGGCGTTTCTGGCAGACGCTACAGGCCATCCCGCTATGGCTGCGACCTATCGTACACGAGCAGCGGCGTTGAAGACGGCCATCAACCAGTACCTGTTCAATGCGCAAACAGGCGTCTACGACATCAGCACAACACAGCGGGGATACATCTCGCAGGATGCTAACGCGTTTGCTGTGCTCTACGGCATCGCGCCCACAGACAAGGTTGCGAGCATTCTCACGGCGATGAAACGTCTCTGGACAGCGCATGGAGCGTTGGATGTGACTTCACCAGCTCCAGCGGGGTACACGCAGTTGATTGGGCCATTCATGGGTTCCTATGACCTCTGGGCACGCTTCCAATCCGGCGATACCGCCGATGCATTTCAATTGTTGGAGACGGAGTGGGGCCAGATGCTGAGCGGTGATGCACAGAGCACCGTCTGGGAGTACATGAATGCCGATGGATCGGTCAGCAGCGGGACGAGCATGGCTCATGGCTGGTCCACAGGCCCGACCTCGGCACTTTCCGAGTACGTGCTTGGCATCGCGCCCACGACGCCCGGCTACCGGTCCTGGCTTATCGAGCCACACCCGGGCACCCTTGCCTGGACGGAAGGCCAGGCCCCGACACCCTATGGCCCACTCGTAGTCAAGTGGGGACAGGAGACGAGCAGTCAGAAATTCGTGATGCAGGTGCAGGCCCCCCACGGCACCTGCGGCACTATCGCCATCCCCACCGTTGGGCACCAGACTGTCATCCTTGTCAACAATCAACAGGTCTGGAGCAATGGCAAGTTTCATGCGATCCCCGGCATCACTGGTGCCTCTGCTGACGGCCAGTACATCTCTTTGAAAGGCGTGGCAGCAGGCAACTATCTGATCGTCAGCAAGCAGGGGTGAAATACACCAGGCTGTTATTGGGTGTCAAATAGGAGCCTGATTTAGCCACCAGTAACGGAAGTAGTCAAGAACCAGCAGTGTGCCGAAATCGATCCTTGCGAACGATTTCGGCACACTGCTGTAATGTGGCAGGGATTGTATTCCTGTCCGAGGACATGCCGGAGAATAGGATGCTACGGCGTGGATTTGGCAAAGAGGGGTCCTATAGGATATAACAAGGAGAGAACATTGTAGTACGTCAGCGACCCCATGTGTGAAGCGCAGGGGTATCCACAGGCCGAAATTTGATGAGAAAGATAAGAAGAGTTTCATGGCAACGGAATTGAATATGGCAGAGACACCAGGTTTTACTGTCAGCAACGCACGCATCAGTGCACTGCTTGAGTATCTGCATCCAATCGAGGACCTGACCGCACTTCACTGGCTAGCTGGCTGGGACCAGCAGACGGCGATGCCGCGCGGCGCAGGAGATGTACGTATGCACCAGGTTACGACGTTGCAGAGCATCATCCATGAGCGCATGACTGCGCCCCTATTGCATACGCTGCTGACCGAGTTGGAGCAGGAGAGCACACAGCAACGCTTCAGTGTGGCTGATCGCGCACTCCTACGCCAGACACGACGTGACTATGATCACGCCACCAGATTGCCACGCGAGCTGGTTGAAGAGCTTTCACGCCTGCGCTCCTCAAGCTTTGATGCCTGGCTCGATGCCCGTGCAAAGAACGATTTTGCCCTTTTTGCCCCTTTGTTGAAACGCACAGTCACATTACAACGGGAAGTTGCGGATCGTCTCGGCTATACTGAAACGCGCTATGATGCGCTGCTGGACGAGTACGAGCCAGGGCTGACGGCAAGCAAAGTTGACCAATTATTTGTCCCGCTGCGCACTGCGAGCACAAGTATACTGCGCCGCATTCAGGATAGCGGGCATAAGATCGATACCAGCAGTCTGAACGGCGATTTTCCCCGGGAACAACAGCAGACCCTCTGCGAACAGCTACTGCGCAGTATGGGCTATGACTTCTCGCGTGGACAGTTATCGCAATCCCAACATCCCTTCACAACCGCGTTCGGTGCCCCTTTTGACGTACGCCTCACCGTGCGCTACGATGAACAGTATCTCCCCCTGGCGATGATGGCCGTGATGCATGAAGGCGGTCATGGTTTATATGCACAAGGGATCGCGCCAGTATTGACACGCACGGTACTGGCCAATGGGACCTCGCTTGGTATCCACGAATCACAGTCGCGTCTATGGGAAAACGCCATAGGCCGCTCACCGGCCTTCTGGCAGGGACAGTACGCCCTCCTACGCGAGATCTTCCCTGCTCCCTTTGAGCATGTCGCGCAGGAAACATTTGTGCGCGCGCTCAATACCGTCAAGCCGAGCCTGATCCGCGTCACCGCCGACGAGGTGACGTACAACTTGCATATCTTGATCCGTTTTGAGCTGGAGAAGGCGCTGATCAATGGCGATCTGGCAATTGAGAGTCTCCCGAGCCAGTGGAATGCGAAGTATCGTGAGTACCTGGGCATTGAGCCGACGACCGAGACCGACGGCGTCCTGCAAGACGTGCACTGGACTTCACAATTCGGCTACTTCCCGACCTACACGTTGGGAAACCTCTACGCCGCGCAGATTTTCCACAAGCTACACAGCACCTTCCCCGACTTTGACGAGCGTCTGGCTACCGGGGATAGCAGTTTCATACGCAGCTGGCTCCACGAGCACATTCATCAATATGGAGCAATCTATCAACCAGCAGAGCTGATGCAACGCGCAACTGGCGCGGCTCCTGACCCACAGTACTTTGTACGCTATCTGACTGAAAAATTTGAGCGAGTGTACGACCTACCACGAGCATAAGCAATTGTTGGACCAAATCGTTCAACACAGATGTATGTTGTCAACAAGAGCATTATCAGACGCATGAGGAAAGAGGGAACTATTATGCGCGCAGCGATCATTGAAGCTCCTGGCAAATGGCACGTTGGCAATGTGCCCGATCCGACGCCCCAGCCTGATGAACTGGTTATACGCGTAGGTGCCTGCGGCATCTGCGGAACAGATCTGCATATTGCCGATGGCGAATCTCCGCTGGCCCACTATCCTATCGTGCCCGGCCACGAGTTCTCCGGCGAGGTTGTTGCCGTCGGCGAAAATATCCTGCACAGTACAGCGAGCGGCAAGACGAATATGGTGGTTGGTACCAGAGTTGCGGTCGAGCCAAATATCTACTGCGGCCAGTGTGATTCATGCCGTAGCGGTCACGAGAACCTCTGTCTCAACTACGCCGCGCTTGGCGTCACAACGAGTGGAGCACTCGCGGAGTATGTGGCAGTGCCCGCCGCCAAAGCCTATGTGCTACCCGCGCATATCTCGTGGCAGGAGGCGGCTTTGATCGAGCCACTATCCTGTGCGGTCCATGGTATGCATAAGCTCAATCCCAGATCTGGCGATACGTTTTTGCTGCTGGGCGCGGGGACAATGGGGCTGCTCCTGTTACAGCTCGCGCTGCGTGGCGGAGCTTCACGCATAGCTATCGTCGACCCAAACACGCAACGTCTGGCTCGCGCAGAGAAACTTGGCGTTAGCCGCACATATACCTCCAACGCACAGGCGCTGGCCGATGAGCCGCGCGGCTTCGATTGCGTGATCGATGCCACCGGTATTGCCACGGTCATTGAGGGCGCATTCGCAGCAGTCAAACGGGGTGGTAAGTTACTGCTGTTCGGCGTAGCACCACACGAGGCACGCATATCCCTTTCACCGTTCCGCATTTATAATGATGAGATTACTATCGTTGGTTCAATGGCGGTGCTCTTCTCCTTTGGGTCCGCGCTCGATCTCATTAGCGCAGGCGTCATAGACACGCAGGCGATGCTCACGACGGCACTCCCGCTTGAGGATTTTCCAAAGGCGCTGGATATGGTACGCCGTGGCGAGGGCGTGAAGACACAAATATTACCCAACGGGTAGGGCATACAGAACCGAAGCAACCATTCCAGAAGAGAGGAACTGAACCTTCAAAGGCCACAGCCGTTTGCCTCCTTCTGAAATGGCTCTCCTTTCTGCCTCATCTGGATTGCTCGTTATCTTGCACGCTCACGCCTATTGCTGACGAACGATACCGAGTCAGGCTTCACACCCAGATCTCAGGCAAAGGCGTAGAACTCATCAATGGACCACCAACTGCCAGAGTTAGCAGTCAGCACAACCTTGATGTAGCGCGTCGATTGGGGGGCAAAGGTGATCAACGTATAGCCACTGGTGCCCTGTCCACTGGCAATCGGGCTCCCCCACGTATTGCCATCGTCGGAGACAAAGACCTGATAGCCGCGCGGATAATCGCCGCCACTTGAGCCACAGTCCAGAGCGATGCTCTCCACACTCTGCGTTTTTCCCATATCGATCTGGAAGCTCAAACCTGCACTTTGAGGCTGACCGCTCGACCAGCGGGTTGCGAACACGCCATCGAGCGCATTGGAGGGGGGTTCTCCGGCATTGGAAGCCGAAGCCGTGGCGTTCCAGCCCGTTCGATCCAGAGGGGTCGGCGTCGAACCAGGTTTGGCGTAGACGTTGAATTCGTAGAGGGACCACCAGTTCCCCGCACTGCCAAGATCGACGACTCGGATAAAGCGCGCTTGCTGGACTGGGAAGGAGATATTGATCTGCTGACCTGCGGTGACATAGGCTCCGCTGCCCTGACTGGTGGTATCTCCACTGGCAATGCTGTGCCCCCAGTTCGACCCATCGAGCGACACGAACACCATGTACGCGCGCGGAAAGTCTCCCGCACTGGGGCCCGCATCAATACTGATGCCATTGATCGGGCGAGGGATAATCATATTCACTTGAAACCACAGACCCGGAGCTTGCGCCTCACCACTCCCCCAGTGCGTGTCTGCATTGCCATCGAGTGCAACGGAGACCGGATCAGTGAGTTCGACCACGCCGTTCACGCCAACGCCTACCCTTATCACCTTCTCTGGAGTGACCTCCCCTTCGTCCAGTAGCGTTTTGATCTGTGAGTGAATCTGCTCGAACCAGATGCTCTGGTTCAGACTTACCCAGGGTTAGAGGACTGGCAGCGGCCCCTAGTTTGCGTAAGGTCAGATCAAAAAGTTCAATTCGCGTGAGCGTTTCACCAATTTCCACGCCGAGAAAGTATCCATAAATAGGATTGATGGTCAGAATGGAACGGGGTCGTCCTCCCTGCGATTCCTCTACTCCGGCCTCGACTACCACTCCCTCCTGAAGGAACTCGGCGACGACATTGGTCACCGTCGCCGAACTCAAGCCCGTGAGTAGGCTGAGTTCCTGTCGGCTCACTGATCGGTCCTGGTAGATGCGCCGCAGAACCCTGGACCGATTGATCCGTCGGATGTCTGTGATGGTTGGTTTCGGAGATAGCAACATTGATTCCTCTGAGCAATCATGCATCGGCACTTAATTTACTATTTATTTTAATATTTAAATTAAGTGCCGTCAAGGGATTTTCGGGGGAAATTCTGAGCTGTAGCCAAGGCGAACCTTCTTTCACAGGCTGTAAATTTGCACATGCCTGGCTCTCCTGGATGCAAATCGAGAACAGGTAGAGATCCCCCATCATAATGTTCGCTCTGAACAAGCGACTGACGCGTCTCTTACGAGATACAGTCCCTACTTCTGTACAATCAGGTAAAACCCATTGAAAATAGCTGGGAGTTGCGCTATATTAGAGTCCGCATTGGTAAAGAAGGGTGCCAGGGGAAATAGCGATGATATAAGACAAAGCTCTTCCCATCACCATGTATGCAGCACTCAGGAAGAGGTAATAATGACTGATTCGAGCAAAACCGGTAATTCGAATGGCATTATCGGAAATTATATGCTTGGTGATTTTATAGGGGAGGGCAGCTTTGGCAAAGTATATAAAGCCTGGCATCTATACCTCAACAAACAAATCTGTATTAAGATTGTGCAATCTGATCTCCTGAATGAGGAGTTGGAAAACGCTCTCTGGAGTGAGGCACAGGTACTCCAGGCACTCGATCATAAAAATATTGTGCGCTTGCAAGATCTGACGATCCAAAATAATCAGATCTGTATGCTGATAGATTATGTCGATGGAGGCGATCTGGCGACAACCATGGAGACTGAAGCCAGTCCACTTCCACTCAGCGAGGCCGACTACATTCTTGGGCAGATCGCGGAGGGCTTGCACTATGCCCAAGTGCTCAATGATCCACTTACCTCAACAAATCATGGGAGTGACTGGGCAGGTGATTCTTTAGATAATTCTTCAGGTTGCAGCTTTTTTCCCACTGGCTATCAAAATCAAGCCACTGGCTCTGATACTTGCAATTATGGGAGTGGCAGTGCGCATGTTTTTTCCAATCTGGCCTACTCCGTTCAGGTGAAGATCACCCAGGGTGAGCAAGCAGGACTGATTTTTCACCTCCTCTCTAACAATTACTATACATTTGATATCGCCATCAATGGCACCTACGTCGTGACCAGGCACATTGGTGCAGGTAACGGAAATGATGTGCCATTGATATCACCTACCTATGCTTCCGCCATTCATACAGGTCTTGATCAGGTGAATACCCTGGCCGTGATCGCCATAAACAATCAGTTCCAGTTTTGGATTAATAATCAGTTGGTTACCTCAGCGAGCGATGCGACCGACCCCAGCGGCACTATCGGCACAGGCATTAACGCCCTTGGGAATAACGATGTGAAGACTATCGCGCTCTTTCAACAGGCACAGGTTTGGACTCCTCCCAGCTAGCTCGCAAGGTGAACTCAGTTGTTGGCGGTTAAGGGGTCAACCAGAGGTGATAGTGACCGTGCTGGCAGAACTGGCGACTTCGATGTCGTAATACAAGGCAGTCGGAACAAAGTCAGAGCTTTGTAGCCAGACGTTGTTCCCCGTATTGCTGAAGGTTTGCTCGTCGAAGATAAAGTCAGCGCTCTAAACCTGCGCGTACAGTTTTCAGGTCTGGATGCGCTGACCCCTTTCAGGGCAAAAACGGTCGAGATTTCAGGGCATTCACTAATGGGTCAAGTGAGGGCCATTGGTAACGTAAAGGTAAAGCGGGTGCCCCGTTCTACCCCACTTTCAACGGTCACATGCCCACCATGCGCGTGTACCAGTTGCTCAACAATCGCCAGGCCAAGTCCCGTACCACCGGTCGCACGAGCACGGGAAGGATCAGCGCGATAGAAGCGCTTGAAGAGATAGGGCAGATGCTCAGCAGCGATACCCACCCCTGTATCTTGCACACACACCTCTACCTCCTGCTGAAGCGGGCGAGCACTCACGCGAATCTCTCCATCTGACGGCGTATGTTTGATGGCATTACTCAGCAAATTACGCAGGATTTGCCCCACTCTTTGAGGATCAGCCTCAACTAAGGGCAAGACAGCAGGGACATCCACACATACCGAGAGATCCTTGCTTCTGGCTTGCGGAAAGAGACCATTGATGGCGTTGGTGATAACGTCCTCCAATGCAATAGGTGCACATTGCAGGTGCAGTTGTCCAGCTTCAGCCAGTGTCAGGTCCTGCAAATCAGTCACCAGGCGACTCAAGAGCATGGCTTCCTCATATAATGAGGCAATCACGGTGGGAGCCGGCTCGATCACCTCATCCTGGAGCGCTTCAAGATATCCGCGAATATTGGTCAATGGAGTGCGCAACTCATGCGCAACGTCGCTCACCAGTTTCCGCTGTAGCTGCCCGGAGAGCTCCAAACTATCGGCCATCGTATTAAAGGCATGGGCCAGATCCCCAATCTCATCCCGCTTCTTGACCTTTACGCGCTGACTGAGATCACCTTGCTCCATGCGCCTGGCAGCCAGAGTTAATGCGCGCACAGGCTGCAGAATTGTGCCAGAAAGAGTCAGCGTTAAGATAAGAGCGACTAGCCCCGCAACGAGGACCGTCAGGATCAATGCGTGACGCGCCGAGTCGAGGACTTCCGATTTCACCTGTGCTAGCGGCTCACCAAAAATCACAATTTTGCCGTCCGTTGAAATAATGCGCACTGAGGCCGTTGCAGAGTGGTCATGACAAAAGGGCGGGCAGATCGGGTTACCACTCGGGTTATTGTCAAGCGCAAGGAACAGAGAGGCGGTGAGCGTTTGCCCAACGAGTTTGCGCGCTGAATCTGCGATGATGACCTGGTTATGATCAACAACAATAATTCTCGTGCCGATCTGCGGAGCAATGCGCTCGACAAGCGCCTGCACTTGCTGCGTACTATACGCTTGACGATAGGTATCCTGGATATGGGTGATTAATCTCTGATCGCTTGTTTGCTCGGTGTTAACGTAGTTCTGTAATACGTCGCTGATGAGCCAGCTCGTAAATATGATGAATGCGCTTATAGCCACCATCACGACGACCATAAACATCAACATTAAACGGACGTGCAGGCTACGAATTTTCACGCTCTTGCTCTTTTCTCAACTTATAACCGACACCATACACCGTTTGCAAGTAGATAGGTTGATCAGGGAGAGGCTCGATTTTCTTGCGCAAGTTCATCAAATGCACATCAATGGTACGTTCAAAACCCTCATAATCGATACCAAAGACACGTGTGACCAGATCCGAGCGACTAAAAGCCCTCCCTGGCTCCCGCGCCATTGCCTCCAGCAGCTTGAACTCTTTCGGTGTGAGATGGACGACAGCATCCCGCAGCCTGACTTCGTGGGCCACAAAATCGACGACCAGATCGCCCAGGTGGAGCGCTGGTAAACGCTCTTCCTCTTCTTGCTGGTTTGCACGCCGAAGTATCACCCGCACTCGCGTAACCAGCTCACGCAGACTAAATGGCTTGGTCAGGTAATCATCAGCGCCCAGGTTCAGGCCCAGCAGTTTCTCGTCTTCCGTCGACCTGGCGGACAACATAATAATGGGAATGTCGCTTTCAGCATGTAAAATGCGGCAAGCGTCAAGGCCATTCATGGCCGGGAGCATCCAATCCAGGATGATCAGGTTGGGCTGCTTTTGCCTGGCTAGCTCCAGAGCCTGCTGTCCATCATAGGCCACAATGACCTGGTAGCGCTCTCTCTCCAGGTACAGGCGGATCAAATCCACTGTTTTTTTGTCGTCATCAACGACCAGAATTGTGCGCGGCATACTCTTCTTCCATCGAATTTATGGCTATCATAGATATGCTTAGTTTATCCAAAAACTGTAAAGTTCTGATGAAGATTCGGCAACCAGCTAGCGCCAGACGCACAAACCTCATCACATTCTGACCAATCCTTCATAAGATCTTTACAGAAACCCTGCTATAGTTGAAAACAGCGAGAGGGGAAACGCGCCACAGGATACATAGGCAACGTTGCACATGTCTCTGGATGTATTGCCATTACCCTTCTCGTAGCCAGAGAAGAGCCTGTAACATTTTATCATAATCAATATATGTAAAAGAGGAAAAAGAGGAACAATCGCATGTCGTATCTTTCCCGGTTGAGTCTCGCCAACCGTAGCATCGTTGCCCTCGCGACGATTGCCATTCTCCTGTTCGGAGCAGTGGCGATTCCGTCGCTTAAGGAGGATCTGTATCCTTCACTTTCATTCCCTGCGATCTCTATTATCGCTCAATATAATGGGGCCTCGCCTTCCATCGTTGAACAGGATGTCACTGATCCACTAGAGCAGAGTATCCAGGGCGTCCAGGGCATTCAGCAAACAAGCTCAACATCGAGTGAGGGCTCATCAAGCATCATCGTTGAGTACAATTATGGCACCGATCTTACGACGGCGAGTCAAACGCTCACGCAGCAAATCGCCAAGGTGCAAGCCAGCCTGCCATCGGGCGTCACTCCGCAGGTTGAGACGTTCGACATCTCAAATCAGCCTGTGATCCAGCTTGCCGTGACCTCCACGCAGGATAATGCTACGCTGGCAACCAATCTCCAGAACATTGTTGTACCTGCGCTCCAGGGTATTAATGGAGTGGCGAGTGTCAACGTGACAGGAGAGCGAAACCAGATTGTCACCGTCACACTTGACGCGACCAAACTCAAGAATGAGGGTTTAACTACCACACAGGTGCAGGCCGCACTTGAGGCCGACAATACCATCGTGCCAGCAGGCGAACTCAACACGAATGGGCAGAGCCTGGCCATTCGCGTCGGCAATACATTGGGTTCTCTCAACGATTTAAAAAACTTGATCGTGGGAGAGCATAGCAGTCAGCAATCAGCAATCTGTTCTGAGCTGTCTGCCGCCGCCGCCAGCGGCAGAGCTCTCAGTAGTAGTGAAGCCGCCGCCGAGGCCAGTTGTGCCAGCGCAGCAGCCTCCGCGACCCCGGTCAAACTGAGTGATGTGGCGACAGTCGCGCAGACCCTCGCACCATCGACGACGCTCACACGTACCAATGGCAAAGATAGCCTGGGCGTCTCGATCACCAAGTCAGACAGCGGCAATACCGTCAGCATCTCGCAGGCAGTCAATCAGCAGATTGCTTCCTTGCAGCAGAAGATGGGTGGAAATACGAAGATCGCTGTCATCTCTGACCAGGGACCCACGATTACCAGCGCCATCCAGAGTCTGGAGCGCGAAGCACTGATTGGGGCAATCTTTGCGATCCTGGTTATCCTGTTCTTCCTGTTTTCGATCCGCTCGACCCTGGTGACAGCCATTTCCATCCCACTCTCTATTGTCATCGCGCTCATCGGTCTGTGGCTGGGAAACTACACGCTCAATCTCTTTACCCTGGGCGGACTCACTATCGCTATTGGCCGCGTGGTCGATGACTCCATTGTGGTGTTGGAGAACATTTACCGCCATCTCAATCAAGGCGAAGAGAAACGCGTCGCCATTCCAGCCGCCGTGAAGGAAGTCGCAGGTGCAGTAACTGCCTCGACGCTGACCACTGTGGCTGTTTTCCTGCCCATCGCCTTTGTCGGCGGCCTCATCGGCGAGGTTTTCAGTCCATTTTCGGTGGCCGTGACTATCGCCTTACTCGCCTCACTGTTCGTCGCCCTCACCATCATTCCAGTGCTGGCCTTCTGGTTCTTGAAGACCAACACGAAGACTATACAGCAGAGCGTTGGGGCACATGAAAATAGCATCCTGGAACGCGGCTACATTCCGCTCATCCGTTGGGTAACGAGCCACACTGCCGTCACGATCATTGCATCTTGTTTGCTCTTCGTCGCTTCCCTCACGCTGATCACGCACCTGGGAACCAATTTGTTCAGTAGTCAGCAACAAAATAGCTTCACCATCAGCCAGACACTGCCAGTAGGGACCGACCTGACCACGACGAATAACGCGGCGGCCAAAGTGGAAACGGTGCTGAAAGGGGTGCCACATATCCAGTTCTACCAGGTCACCGTCGGTTCTGGTGGGTCCGGTGGCCGAGGCTTTGGCGGCGGCGGCGCGGCGTACAATACTGCCTCATTTTCCATTACGGCGGACAGTACCGCAAATGAGGCGAACGTACAACAGACCGTACAAGATCGTCTCAAGACGCTGACCGGCGTCGGAACCTTACAGGTCGCAGCGTCTGCTGGCGGCTTCAACAGCTCAAGCATAGAGGTAGATGTTCAGGCCACGAATACCAATACGCTCCAGCAGGCAGCACAACAGGTGCTCAGCGCTGTGCAAAGCGTACCGAACCTGACCAATGTGAGCAGCAACCTTGCCGATGCATCGCCACTGGTCAACGTCACCGTGGACTCGCAAAAAGCTGAGGCGTATGGCCTCACAGCCTCCCAGGTAGGTCTGGACGTACGTGAGGTCTACACGGGAGCAACGGCCACCACCGTCACGATCAACGGCACGCAAGAGAATGTCAATATCGTCCTGGGTTCGCAACCCAGCAGCATAACCGCCCTGCAAAATCTGCTGATCCCGACGCAGACAGGCAGTGTGAAGCTGAGCGCCATTGCCACCGTCGCTCAGGGTACAGGACCCACACAGATCACGCACAACAATGGCACACGTACCGCGACGATTAGTGCAACCTCAACCAGCTCGAACACTGGTGGCGTCAGTAGCGCCATTCAGAAAAAGCTGAAGACGCTCAGCCTGCCGGCTGGCGCATCATACTCTCTGGGAGGAGTGACTTCAACCCAGGCTAGCGCATTTAGTGGTCTGGAGGATGCTCTGCTGGCAGCCATTGCGCTGGTCTACATCATCATGGTTGGCACCTTCCGCAGCCTGGTACAACCGCTGATCTTGCTAGTCTCCATTCCCTTTGCAGCCGTTGGTTCAATCTTCCTGCTGTTCATTACGAATACCCCACTGGGTCTGCCCGCGCTGATTGGCTTACTCATGCTGGTCGGTATCGTCGTGACCAACGCCATTGTGCTTCTGGACCTGGTCCATCAGTACAGAGCGCGAGGACTTGATGCACGTTCAGCGGTGATTGAAGGCGGTCGGCGGCGTCTGCGTCCTATTCTCATGACCGCCATTGCCACCGTCCTGGCTCTTACACCAATGGCACTCGGCGTCAGCCAATCCAGCGGTTTCATTTCCGCACCGCTGGCAGTCACGGTCATTGGAGGACTGATCTCCTCCACGGTCCTGACGCTGCTGCTCGTGCCCACGCTGTACGTGCTGGTTGAGGGCAGGAAAGATAAGCAGGTCAGGCAAAAACCAGTCGAGTCACTCGATACCGCAAAGCAACTCGTGGCGCAAGATTAGGAAAAGGGGATTGATTTTTCCCAAAGACATGCTCGTTGGAGAACATCTAGCATCAAAGAACGCGAAATGTTCTCCATGCACAGCCTGCCCCATGCAGAATACGTTGCATGGGGCAGGCGCGTTGCGGGACGTGAAGTGCATTCTGTCGAAAATGCTGGTTCTTAAGAACCTTGGCAGAAATAACTGGGTAAAATTTAGGACCCTGGCGCCCTGTATGTCCTGATACCAGCCAGGAGATCGTCAGTACGCATGATCTCCTGGCCTGTTAAGCGGCAAACGACACGCGACAACGCCGTCCAATTATTGCGTCACTGCCACACCTACAATAACCACGCTGGCATCCGTTGTAGAGCTATTCTGCCCAGAAGCGAGCATAATCGTGACACTTTGACCAACGACCAGATCACTTGTGGAGCCGGACAACTGTTGTAGGATGGTTGTTGAACTACTGAGGTTGACCGTAATAGATTGTCCAGACAAGTTTGTTCCCGTAAGCTGATTGTTCTCCAGCTTAGCATTTTGCAGCATGATACCTTGATGAGCGTTGCCACCTGTGAGAGTCCCACTTGCTCCAGGAGCATTCCCGCTCGGCGGAGTTCCGCTCCCACCAGGCACATTCCCACTCGCAGGGGTACCACTTGCTCCGCCAAACCCGTTCCCAGCGGGCGGAGTTCCACTCGCACCAGCGGGTGCACCTCCGCCTTGCGCAGCGGACGCTTTGACATTTGAGGCCACAACTTCTTGAGCTGTATAGGTGTTCGTGCTACTTTGCGTCCCGGTGACGCGTACCGTGATGCCGCTGGTTTCCAGCAGCGTGCTCAACGCCTGTTGCGTGATCTTCTGGCTCTTCTCAATCGTCGCGTTGTTGAGCGTATAGGTCTTAGTGGAACCGTCGGATTCTTTCACTGTCAGCGTCTTCGCGGATGCGTTATATTGTGTGATCGTGGCAGTAACAGCCTGCGAGCGCTGTCCTTGCCCGGCATTGCCAGGTCCGTTCGCATTAGCCGCACCGCCGCTTGTCGATGTGCTTCCCAGTGCACAGCCAGCTAATGTTCCAGTAATGATCAAGAAAAAGAGCACTTTCCCCAATGTCGCGTATGTCACATGATGTTTCATCATTTTTCATTCACTCACTTTTTGTATTTGATGCGAAAACAAGCTGCTTTTCGCGCTGCGCCGGTTTCACGAAGATCCATAGGCGCATGCCAATGTAGGAGATAAGAAATGTCTTCTCGCGTCTGAAGATCGCATAGCTGTGGTAAATGGCGGCTTCTTTAGTGAGCTGACGGTTATTCTCCAACAGGTACAGGACCAGTGTACGCTTTTGCTGCATGATTTATCTTCGGGGAAATCCCTGAATTAGCCGGGAGATTTGCCTGCAAGATATTCTTTCTCAGACAAGCCAGGTTCGGGCAAGAGGATATAACACGGGATCTCACAAGGGCCAGGATGTTTCAATTATAGAGAGGGAGGCGTCGTCGAGCAGTGAATCCAGTTTGGTTGGATCTGCTCAATGGGCCGATCGAACAGTCCTAGCTGCTCATCCATACGAAAGAGTTGCTCAAAGCCGTCAGGTGGGTAGGCTTTCCGCAAACGTGCAGCATAGGAGGTAAACAAGACATGCAGGTAATGTTCCACATCGTAGTCACGACGGTTCGCAATAGCGCTACGATGTGGAGAGAGAACGGAGGTGTGCTGAGCTGGATCGTCCACCGTCTCAACCTCCCATGCCTGTCCAGCCGCAACCTCTTCGTTCTCCTCTGGGAGCCAGACTGAAGATCCACCACGCACACGATAGAAGCGGACACGCTCCCCTATGCTCCAGGTAGTCCGTCCAGCCGCCAGCAATGCCTCATAGGCCGCCTCTGGATGCTGCGAGCGACGTGCCCGATACACTTCGGGCGTTTTGGAGAGACGTACCCGTGCAGCAACATCAGAGGCTGGCAGCTTCCGTTCGCGCAGTGCTGCCAGCATGGCCAGATAAGCAGTACGTACACCGACCACGTCGCCAGTCATCGTACAGAGCAGAGCCTGGCGTAGGAAGCGCTCGCCAAATGGCTCCGCCCGACTCGAACGTAGCGCGACGCCGTGGACCACTAACAGGTCATCATAGGTCAGCAAGGCGTAGTTTTTCACTTCATGGCTGAACATGGCACGATAGCGACCCTCGTATTCCAGTCGAATGCCCGCAGGTAAGGCTGATCCAACCTGGGCAACCAACCGACGCTCCTGCTCTTCCGTCCAGTCAGAGGGAACAGCGAAGTAGACGCCATCAGTGTCGGCCTCAATCAGCGCCATACCGGCGTGCCGCAAGGCATCCAGTACGTGCGTGAGCACCTCTCGTCCGCGCTTTGTGACCTCGTCAGCGGCACGGCTGTCGGCAAAGAGCGCCATCGAGCCAGCTCCCATGTAGCCATAGGCCGCGTTAATGAGGATTTTCATAGCTGCCTGTGTGGCATCGTGCATGTTGGCCTCTAATGAACCTGCCTCTGCCGCTTTGGCCGCCGCTTTATGGCTCAGGCGTAAATCAGTCAGGCGATCAAGAATACCCAGCAAGACGCCCAGGTGGTCGCACGAGGGACCGATACGGAAGGAGCGCATCAGTGAGGGATAGAGCGAAGCCACATCCGCCTTCACCACATGCTCGGCTACGCCTTTAGCAAACAGATAAGCGGCACCACCCTCGTGAGGCTGCGAGGAACCCGCAGCCATCCCCTGTTGGGGTAGAGCAGCACCTGCTCGTAGGTATGCCCGCACCAGCATCGGTTCAAGAATACCCATAGCAGGACCAGCCGAGGCCAGACGTTCATAGCGGCGCGGCGCCATGCTCGCCAGCGCAAAGGATGCACCGAGCAACCTGCGGGACAGGCCATCCACTTCTTGCACGTCGTCAAGGGCGTAGCGACGAACCAGCTCCGGGTCCCGACGATAGGTCTCAAAAATAGCGGAGCCTTCCAGGTACACGCGGTCAGCGGAGGCAATGCCAAAGTAGCGCGCCACATCTTTGAGACGGTAGCTGGGAAGGTTGCGCACGACAAAATCATAACGACGCACCGCATCTAAGGTATCGATCAATTCACGTCCCGCGACACTATAGCGCGTGCGACGACGCGCCTCAGGTCCGATAGCTAATGTCTCTTCACGGCGCTGCAACGTTTCTGAGCCACCGGCACGACCAAGTAAGAGCGGAATACCCAGCACAGCAGCGCGATGTTCCAGAAATGCCAGGTCGAAGCTAAAAATATTATGGTTTTCGATGATATCTGGATCACGTTCGCGGATCAACTGGCAGAACGCCGTAATCATGCGTGCCTCATCATCGGGAGTGGGTGCATCGAGGATCGTAGCAAAGCCACGACTATCGCGTATAGCAATGAGGAAGATGCGCCCGCGTTGAGGATCAAGGGCCGTCGTCTCCAGGTCGAATTGGAGTCGATGCAGATCTTCGTAGGTGAGTCCTTTGAAATAGACACGCCCGGTCTGCATCAGATATTGTTCGACAGGACCGACCTGATAGTAGGTATCCGCAAGTTCACCCAGACCATTGATACGACGACCCAGGCGACGCGCCGCTCCGTTGAGCAGTTCACGCTCAAGAAAACGTCCATCGCGCGCCGTGAGCAGATAGCGGTACGAGCCAACAGGTCCAGCCAACACGCGATAGCTCACGAGCGAGTTGTCCGCTTTAGGCCACGGCGAGATGCTTAAAGCAGGCCCCAGATGAGCGAGATCGGCGAGCGCAGTCGCAAGCAACCAGGGACGAAATTGCTGCTGGAGAGCAAGGACGCGTGCGCCCTCACGTCGCCAAACGACCGCACGACCAGCACGACTGGCCCAAACGGAGACGATACCCGGCATGGGGTCCCAGCCGAACACCCACTCATTAATAGAACGTGGCAGAGCCGTGTCCGTTGTCACAAATGGCGTTGGATGCATAGCGCTCCTAAAATAGCGTTGCGAGAAGAACGTTTATTCTAATCATAGCATATTTCAAGGGTGTATGGCAAAAAGAACGCTGTGGCGGCTCCAATTGTTTCCCCAAGAGGCTCCTTCGTTTAGCACCTCGATAATATGGACAGATACGCTGCAATTGATCTATCATGTAATTGTATAGAGGTCATTAAGACACGCGTTAGGAAAGAAAGGGATCACAGATGCAGGAAGCAGAGGAACAGAGGCCGCTTCTGTTAGCTGGTCAAACCGCCATTATCACGGGTGCCGCGAAGGGAATCGGTCGAGGCATAGCCGTCGAGATGGCGCAAGTAGGTGCTGATGTTGTGATTGCAGATATCGACGAGGAAGGCATGGCTGAGACGGAGCGCATCATCACCACCAACGGAAAAACATGTCTGAAAGTACGTACGGATGTCCAGGATATTGACCAGAACCACCGGCTTGTCGATACAACACTCCAGCAGTTCGGCAAGATCGACATCCTGGTCAATAACGCGGGTATAAACACGCCCAATGCAACACAGATTCTGGATCTTTCTCCCGATTCGTATGATCAGGTTTTGCATACCAACGTGCGAGGTCCTTTATTTCTCACCCAGCGCGTGGCGCAAGAGATGATTAACCGCAAGATACCAGGGGCCATACTTTTCACCTCCTCAACACACGCACATATTATTAGCATGCAACCTGCATATAGCGCTTCCAAGGCGGCCCTAGAGATGCTGGTGCGCGAGATTGCTGTGGACCTGGCCGAATACGGCATTCGCGTCAATGCCGTTGCGCCTGGCACGATAGCTATCCGAGGTCAAACCGATAGGAAAAATCCCTTTGTCCCCCTCGGCTACCATGGCGTGCCAGAGGATATCGCATACGCCATGATATTTCTAGCCTCTAAGTATGCCAGTTACATCACGGGGCAGGTGCTCACCGTCGATGGAGGTTTCTCACTCCCTCATATGCACTACTGGTTCAGAAAAAACCCTTTCCAATTCCTGAGGGAACAATAATGCTAGAGCAAGCCTCTCAGGTAGCGCACGGTCAAGGGCATACTCTTGTTCTTGACGTTCAAAGAGAAAGGCTGATCGACCTCCACATAGCGGTAGACCTGCAAAAAGGTCGGTTCGTTGAGCAAGATATTATTTTCCGTAGCGTTATTCTGCAAACGCGAGGCGACATTGACCACATCGCCTATCGCGGTGTAGTTTTGCAGACGCTCCTGCGCGCCCACATTGCCCACGGTAGCCAGACCAGTATTGACACCAATCCCATACGAGATGCGCTGCTGTGGTAACAAAGAACTCTGATATGCCTGCACATTCATGCGCATCTTCCAGGCCGCGCGCACAGCGTGCAACGCATGTGTTTTTTGTGGCAAAGGCGCATTAAAAATTGCCATCACAGCATCACCCAGGAATGCCGTCACGGTGCCTTCCTCTTCCCAGATGGCCTCGCACATAATGTTCAGATAGCGATTGATGAGATTCATAACCTCTTCAGGCGGCATCGTCTCGCTCAAACTCGTATAGCCACGAATATCAGCAAAGACCACGGATATCTCCTTGGTTTCACCGCCCAGGTTCAGTGCCAGTGGATTGCGGATCAACTGCTCTACGACGTTCGGGTGGACATAGCGCTCAAAGATACGGCGGATCTCTTTGGCACGAGCCTCGACACGTCTCAGTTCGGTGCGATCATCGATGACCAGGGCCATACCAATATGCTCGCCTCGCGTATCGCGCAATGAGCTAACATAGAAGTTCAATGTCACCATCCCATCCTGCTCACGACCAGGAATATGGCACTCAATGGCCTGATTGACAATCGTGCCATGCTCATGTTGCAGGTGAGCATTGCGCAAGAGTTCGACTAGCCTGACCTGCGGGCGCGTCTGCAATGCCTCTTGATAGTGCTTGCCGATAGCCTGGCGTCCATCCAGGCGCAGGATCACGCTGGACGCCGCGTTAAAAGAGGTGATGACGCCAGCCGAATCGGTAGTAATCACGCCATTAGCGATGGACCCGAAAATGTTGTCCATGTATTGCTTATCTTCTTTGACTTGCTGGATCGCCTTATTCAGGTCGGCAAAGAGACGCGCGTTATCAATGGCAATGGCCGCTTGATTACAGAAGGCCAGTAGGAGATCCTTATGCTTGGGACGAAAGAGCCTGGCATTGATCCGGCTATCGACGTAGACCGCGCCAATACAATGATCACGCACAATCAGCGGTGCGCACATAATCGAGCGTATACCATAGGCGCGAATACTTTCCTGGGCACTGAACGCAGCATCTAATTGCGCATCGTCGGTGAGCAATGGTACACGTGTCTCGATCACACGCATGATCGTCTTACGACTAATCTTAGCCGTGGCAAACTCGCCTTCAGAGATGGTTTGCGCGCTTTTGTTCCGCGCCATGGTAAATTCGAGTTCACCATGCTCAGGATTCACGAGCATGAGAAAACCGCGCTCAGCGTGCACAAAATCAATCACGCGATCCATCACCAGACGCAATACTTCATCGAACTCCAACGTCGAATTCAAGGTGCGGGCAATGTCATACAGGGTCTCTTGCTCGTTGCGCTCCTGCTTGAGATGCGTAATACTCGTCGTGAGTTCTGCTCGCTCTTCCTCAAAGGACTCTCCTGGCTGGACGGGAACCTCTACCCGTACTTCCTCTGAGCGGGTGCGCAGCATATGCTGCAACATGAGTGAGAGTCGTCCCATTTCTACGTCAGTGATACGACTTACATGTAGTGCCTCACTCAACAAACGCACCCGTGGATCACCACCATCACTCGCATACTTCCCTTCAACCGCATTCTCCAAATTTTGCGCGTGTTCATGCGTTAAACGCGAAATACGCACCAGCACATCAATAGCCGAGCGCAAATCATCGCCAATGATCACACCGTTTCCTCCGTCTCTCCTACACAGAGCGCCTCTGGCAACTCCGTCTGAAGAACTGGTCATATTTGAAGCTGACGAACAGCATTCAACCTATGCGTATCAAGTACATGCATTCCAAAATTACCTATAGCGCCCGATTCATATATCTATCAAAATACGACGATCCAAAGCATACAGGACATTAGACAACCGCAAGGGATTGTCACTACGCGTTTTTAGCAGAGGTAGAATATATACACCTGGAATAAACGGAGAACAGCGTGAAAAGTGTGCATGTTCTCCGCTGAGAATGCGAACATGCACACTTATTATAGCATAGCAACTCACGCTAACACTATACGCCGTGCTGCTGGAGGTAGGTGCTGAAAGAGGTGGGTTTAAAACCGAAGTCACGCTCGACACTGTGGAGATCGGTGGTATTATCGAATGAGAAGAGCGTCATTGCCGCCTTTGTCAATGGTGGCTTTGGTAGTACTGCCTCCATGGCAGCCGCCCCAATACCAACCAGCGGCATGGGCGCGTAGACCTTGATGCGGCGCTTATGCATGGCCTTGAGTAATTCGTCAAACACCTGGCTGAATGAATAGTAGGCAGGACCACCGATGGTATAGATTTTTCCCTGTGAGCGGGCAGAATCTGCCAGCACTTTGACAATCACGGAGACAACATCCTCCACGTAGATGGGCTGAAACATGACGTTCCCACCGCCGATCAGAGGGACAACAGGTGCCGTGCGAATAAGATCTGCCAGTCCCTTGATAAAGGGTGCACCGGCCCCAAACAGTACAGAGGGACGAATAATGGTCCAGTTTAGCCCACTCTCCATCAGCATCTTCTCGGCCAGGTAACGACCCTGCATATAGCTACCAGGCTTATCCGGCTTTGTGCCCAGACCGCTGATTTCAATTACCCATTGCACGCCCGCTGCCTGCGCCGCCTTGAGCAGGTTCGTCGTGCCAGCAACATTGGTAGCCTCATAGTAGTCACGGCTCGTAGCCTTACGATCAGCCGTGATAAAAGCCGCGTGGACTATGGTCTCGATGCCGCTCACCGCTACGGTGAGTGTCTCCGGTCGTGTGGTATCACCCTCCACCAGGTCAACTTTATCCACCGGCAGGAGGCGTGCGGCCTGGCTTTTACTGCGCACGAGACAACGCGGTCGCTCACCTTCAGCGACCAGTCGCGCGACAAGATGCCGTCCAATATAGCCAGCAGCGCCCGTAATGAGAATCATTGGTCACTCCTTGTGCTTACAAAAGAGTTAGTCGTATAGTTATAAAAGAAATCGCTCTTGCTACAATAGCACAAGGAACGACTTAGCTGCTAGAGAGCCTGGACACTTCTAAGAGGGTGAGTGGACTCATAATTTCGTGCTGTCTGCTAGCGCTCTTGCGCTTCTTTTAGCACTATAGCCATCTTGACTTTGCTCTCTCCTTCGATTACGCTTATTGTAGACAAAATTGCTAGCGATCTTGTCTACAATCTGGCATAGAAGCCATGAACAATGCATGCATACAAGCAAGGAGAGGATGCGATGAGCGAGGTACCAGAACCGATCTTTGATGTGGCCCATCTCGGTCATGTCGAGCTTCTCAGCCCGAAGCCGGCAGAGAGCTTATGGTTCTTCTGCGATGTACTGGGGATGCAGGAGGTCGAACGTCAGGGTCAATCTATCTATTTGCGAGCATGGGGCGAGTATGAACGCTATTCGCTCAAGCTCACCGAAGCGAAACAGGCCGGAATAGGGCATACCGCATTTCGTGCCATGAGTCCCCAGGCTCTGGAGCGCCGCGTCCAGGCGCTTGAGGCCAGCGGACAGGGACGGGGCTGGATCGGTGGTGACGTCGGGCATGGCAAGGCGTATCAGTTTAGCGATCCTGATGGACACCTCCTGGAAATATATTACGCCACGGAAAAATACCACGCCCCAGCCGCCTTGCGACCAGCACTCAAGAATCAGCCCCAGCGCACTCCCGACCACGGGGTTGGCGTACGGCGATTCGATCACATTAATTTTCTTGGTCGCCACCCCGCGTCCAATCGAGTCTTTTTCCAGGAGCAATTGGGCGCGCGATCAACGGAACGGATCGTACTCGATAACGGCACAGAGTCGGGTACCTGGTTGACATTTACGAATAAGGCCTACGACGTCGTCTACACCATGGATGCCACGGGGTCGTCAGGTCGCCTGCATCATATCGCCTACTGGGTCGATAATCGAGAAGACGTGCTGCGCGCCGCCGATATCTATCTGGAAAACGAGGTCCCCATTGAGTTTGCTCCAGGCAAACACGCGATAGCGCAAGGTTTCTTCCTCTATGTGCTTGAGCCAGGGGGAAATCGCATTGAGATCGCTTCTGGTAGCTACATGATCTTCGATCCTGATTGGGAGCCGATTATATGGACCCAGGCAGAGCGCGCCAAAGGTCAGGCATGGGGCACACCAACCATCGCCAGCTTTCATACGTATGGCACACCCATCGTCTGAGAGTACATTGGAGGATAGCTGGTTTTTTGGCTCAACCCAGCTCTTGGAAGGAATTGGAGAGTTATGGCACTCACCGATGATGAATGTTATACCCACTTACGCGAAGCTATCATAAACGAGGAGTTGCTCCCCAACGAGCGACTGATTGAGATGGATCTCGCCCAGTCACTGGGAGTAGGGCGAGCCGCGATCCGCACCGCGCTGGCACGCCTGGAGCAGGAAGGGCTGGTGGAACGCGAGCGCTATCGAGGCGCCCGTGTTCGCCTTATTTCTGAAGCCGAAGCCATCGAGATTCTCGAAGTCCGGGCCGAGTTGGAGGGCCTGGTGGCAAGAAAAGCTGCCTTGCATGCCACGTCAACAGACTGTGACGAACTTTTTACGCTCCTTGCTGGGCAGCGACAGTATATCGAGGAAGGGAACCTGCTCCGTTCCTCCGAGGTCAATGGTCGGTTGCATGAGGCGCTCCGCCACATCGCACAGCATGCCACCGCTACGCGGCTGCTTGAGATGCTCAGGCCCCAGAATGTGCGCTTTCAATATCGCACCATCCTCGTCCCTGGACGCCCCGAGCAGTCACATCAAGAGCATCGCGCCATTGTTGAAGCTGTCGCCAACCATGATCCCGACCGTGCAGAAGCGGCGATGCGTCTGCATCTCTCCCACGTGGCCGAGGCGCTGAGACAAACCAGGAAATTTCGCCAACCTGGTCAAAGAGAGGAACGATTATGAACACACAACAGGCATCTCATCATCCGCAACCTTCCGCACGAGCGCGCGAACTCGTGCGCGGTGCCTATGATTTGCATGTCCACACCGGCCCCGATCTGCTGCCCAGAAGTGCATCCGATCTTGATCTGGCCTATCGTTGTCAGGAGCGAGGGCTGGCCGGTTTCGTCATCAAATCACATTATATTCCCAGCGCGCCCCGCGCTGCCCTTGTGCGCTCGCTGGTGCCAGATGTGCACGCGCTGGGTTCGATTGTGCTCAATAGCGCAGTCGGAGGCATAAATGCCGTCGCGGTCGAGATCGCGGCGCGCGCAGGCACGCGGATCGCCTGGCTGCCTACCTTTGATGGTGTGAACGAGATGTCCGGCCACGCGTCACTTCCTCCTGGCGTGAAACAGCCACAATGGGCACGTTTGCAGCAGGAACTACGGGAGCAGGGCGTGAGAAGTGGTCCGGTCGCCGTCATTGACGAGGAAGGCAGAGTACTTCCCGAAGTATGCAGCGTGCTACGCGCCATTGCGAAACATCGTCTCGCGCTGGCGACCGGGCATCTGGGGCGCGATGAGATTTTCGCCGTGGTCGAGGCCGCTCTGGCAGAAGGGGTGCAACAGATCATCATCACCCATCCTGACTATCCATCCCAGAATCTCTCCGTCGAGGACCAGGCTGCGCTTGCACGACAGGGCGCGTTCCTCGAACGCTGTTTCGCACCATCCTATAGCGGGAAAGTCTCCTGGGAGCGTCTGCTCGCCAACATCCGCGCGACCGGCCCTGAGCATTCTTTCCTCGCGACGGATCTGGGTCAACCTGACAATCCTCCCATCGAGGATGGTCTCCCTTTGCTGGTTGATCAACTCCTGGCAGCAGAATTTTCGGAAGCAGAAATAAGAACCATGGCCGTCACCAATACGGTGCGGCTGGCTACAGGTAGAGAAAGAGTATGAGTGAAACAAGAGCACGTACCATCCTCGTCGTAGGAGCCCACGCGGCTGATTTCGTCTGGCGAGCTGCTGGCGCCATCGCAGTCATCACTGCTCAGGGAGGACAGGCAACGGTCGTCGCGCTCTCCTATGGTGAGCGCGGCGAGTCGGGTGAGTTATGGAAAGAACCCGGTCAGACGCTGGAAAACGTCAAACGCATCCGCCACGCGGAGGCTTCACAGGCAGCCGAAGCACTGGGAGCAACCTTTCAGTGTTTTGATCTGGGCGATTATCCGCTCACCGTAGGGAACGAGACGCTGACCCGTCTCACTGAACTCATCCGCGCGACGGCTCCCGATGTCATTGTCACACATACGGAGAAAGACCCGTTTAATCCAGATCACCCGCTGGCCTACACGCTCACACAGCGGGCGCGTTTGCTCGCCAGTGGTGCGGGAGTGGCGAGTGGCTTTCAGACTGTGCGGCCACCTGAACTCTTTCTGTTCGAACCGCACCAGCCGGAACAGTGCGAATTTATCCCGACAACCTTCGTGGACATTACCGCAGTCTTTGTATTGAAACAGCGAGCTATGGAGGCCATGGCAGCACAGCAATACCTGCGCCAGTACTATACTGAGCAGGCGGAACATCGCGCCAACCACGCGCGGCGCGTCTCTGGCCTGAAAGATATTCGCTACGCGGAAGCCTTTCAGCGCGTTCTCCCACAGGTGGTTCCAACATTATGAATGAACTCGATGTGACACTCTTTGCTCGCTACGGAGTAGCAACCGTTTATGAGGCAGCCGGGCGTAGCGGACTGGTGGATGTGCCGCTCACGCAAATTGTCCCGGGCAGTCGAGTAGCTGGCCCGGCGCGGACCGTCCGCTGCGGACAGGGAGATAACCTGATGGTCCATGCCGTGCTCGACCAGGTCCAGCCCGGCGAGGTGCTGGTACTGACCATGCCGGAAGCAGAACCGGTAGCGCTGGTGGGAGAACTGTTAGCGACGCAAGCCCAGGTGCATCAGGTGGCAGCGCTGCTCATTGATGCGTCCGTCCGCGATACCGAGGAATTGCGCGCGCTGGGCCTGCCCATCTGGGCGCGGTGGATACGTGTGCGTGGAGCAACCAAAACGAAAGTGGGCACGATCAACGAAACGGTCGTGGTGGGCGGCACGAGCATCGCAGCGGGAGATATTGTCGTGCTCGACACAGATGGAGTTGTCGTGGTCCCACCACAACACGCATCACGTGTTCTGGAGGCCACACAGGCGCGGCAGCAGCGCGAAGAGGATCTCAGAAAGCAGTTGCCAGCCGGGGTACTGACCTATGATGTGCATGGCTTGAGATCGCTTGTAGAAGGGAAGTAATGCCATTCCACGAGAACACGTCCAAAACGCCACCTCTCTGGCGTAACCACAACTACGTGCTCTTGCAGAGCGGTCAGATCGTTTCTTTTATCGGAAACCAACAACAATTTCTTGCACTGCCACTTTTAGTCTTAGCGCTCACAGGCTCCGCCGTCCAGGCGGGGCTCGTCATCGGCTTAAATGCTGTTGCCAGCATTGTTGTCAGTCCAATCGCAGGCGTACTCGTAGATAGGTGGGATCGTAAGACAACCATGGTGCTCTGTGATGCCGGACGCATGCTCGTTACTTTGACCATTCCTCTGGCATTCTGGTCACACATGCTTACGATGCCATCCATCTACGTGGCAGTGGCAATCGCGAGTGTTCTCGGAACGCTTTTTAGCGTCGCGAACGCCGCCACACTGCCCAATGTGGTAACGCAAGACCAGCTCCCCGTGGCGCTGGCTCAATCGCAGGCAGCCTACACCAGCGTGCGCGTTGTTGGATCGCTGATCGGCGGTATCCTCTATAGTATTGGGAAGGCCATCCCATTCCTTGTGAATGCGCTCTCCTTTGGAGCGTCGGTGCTGTCTCTGGGTCTCATGCGTGGAAATTTCCAGAGCAGCCAGGAAGCTTCCCATCAGCCACTGTTTGAGGCTATCACCGAAGGCTTTTCGTGGCTGTGGAAACAGCCGCTGCTCAGATTTCTCAGCATCGTGAATGGAGCAGATAGCTTGCGTTATGGTGCAGGCTACCTGGTCATACTACTTCTGGCGCAGCATTTACACGCATCCGCCAGCGGCATAGGCGCAATCTTTACGGCGGCAGCAGTAGGTGCTTTCCTCGGTAACATCGCCAGCAACTGGGCGCGTAAACGCTTTAGCTTTGGCAAGATCACGATGAGCATGCTCTGGCTGGAGGCCCTGATGTTTCCGCTCTACGCCATCGCACCTGATGTGCTTGTCATGTGCCTGGTGGCGGCAGCGGAAGAGTTCGTCGGACCGATCTATAGCATTTCGCTGGATACCTACCGGCTGATGACCACGCCTGATGCCATGCGTGGTCGCATGAGCAGCACCGTGCAACTGGTGATGCAGGGAGCCCAATCGATGGGAGCCATCGTTGGTGGAGTGCTGATCCAGGGTGTCGGTGCACAGAGGAGTGCGCTCATATTAGGCATATGGCTGCTGATCCTTGCCACCACTACCACCTTCAATAAACGAGTTCGACGGGCTACGCTCCCGCCCACCGAGTCCACCATCTTCTGATCCACCGATTTCTCAAGTGAGTCAGAAAACAATACACACTTGCCCCCTCAAATCTTTCCCCCCGCTTCCCCTTGCACAGCGATGATCAGCGAGATATCATACAAGCGTGTGCTAGAAAAATGGTGTTGCGTTCATCCAGCTGCAGTCGTTGACGACAGGAGGCTGCCTCGTTGCCCCCAAGGGAGAAGCGTTCACACAGGAGGATCACATGAACCAGATTCATCTCGTCCAACCTACCATCCGCTCTATCACTGCTCAACTGCCGTCTCCCAGTTGGACGACCGACGAACTCCTCCAGGCATCCGGGCGGCGGTTCTCGGACAAGCTGCGTGACATGCTCACCCGGCTGGGAGTAGACAAACGACATTCTGTCTTGACGAACTTCCCCTCGGTGCTTTTCGAGGGAGCCGAACCTGAGCTGGCGATATCGGGAAGCGTCCTTGCTGCTCAGGCAGCACGCAGATGCATTGAGCAGGCAAATGTTTGTCCAGAGGAGATCGGGCTAGTCCTGGGAGTTACTAGCAGCCCGTCCCGCTTGCTCCCGAGCCTGGTGTGCGACCTGTTCGCCCAGATGCCGGAACTCCGCAGAGACGCCATCAATTTTAGCCTCTCGTACATGGGCTGCTCCGCCATCGCGAAAGCGGTGGAGTGCGCCCGCTGGTTTTTGAGCTGTCATCCAGACCAGCAGGTCCTCGTCTCGTTTCTAGATGCTGTTACGCCCCTGTCGCCGCCTTTACCAGGCAATTATGCCTACTTCAGTGAGATTGCGCCAGAGGAAAGACAAGCAACCACCAATGTCATGCACGGGTTTCTTTTTGGTGATGCCACGGTGGCGATGCTTCTGTGCGCCGAGGGGAGAGGGCCGAGGTTTGGCCTCATCAAGCACCTGACCAACGAGCATGTGCAAGATGCCGAGTTGGGGACGGTCCCAGATGGCGGGTCGGACCTGCCAGTAGTCTATGGACGAAGAGCATATACCCTCAGCCCTGAGGTCACGCAACGCGGAACGTTCTACGCGACGCAGACGGTCACGCAGTTGTTGGAGAGCGAGGCGTGCGTCCTCAGAGATCTCGGAGAGGCGAGTATGGTGCTGATACACTCTGGAAGTGAGCGCATTCTCGATGGGCTCTGTGGGCACTTCGGTATCGCTAGGAGCAGCGCAGCAGTCGCCTCCTCCTATCGCATCTTGCGCGAGTATGGCAACACCATTGGCTGCTCAGTCCCCCTCATGCTTGCCGATCCGGTGCAGCACCCTGAAGGGGTGGGGGTGATGATTGCCTTTGGTTTCGGCTTTAGCTGTGGGGCTGGCACCATCACGGTTCCGTCAGGGGGATGGGCGCCGTAACCCTCTTAAACAGTCAGAAACGCGGCCTAGCGCTATCGCGCTCATCTGACTGAGAGGAGTAAGCGGATAGAGATCTCAGGAGGAATAAGGTGACGACTCTACTACCGTGACTGAGTGAGTAGGCCGCAGCGCTCTTCCGATTTCTGTGAGATGGCAACGAGGCGTGACTCGCCTTTGCTCAACCATCTGAGATAGTGTTTGGTTTCAGCTCACTAGTGACCTCCCTCTTAGACCGTCAGAAACGAAGCTGACGCTTCTAGCCTTCGGCTCATCTGACGGAAAGGAGGAAAAGTGTACGCGTTCCAAACACTATCTGAGACTAGCGCAACGCCTCGATAGGCAGGAAAATACGAACCGATACGCCCTCACCAGGAGCACTCTTGACGGTCAAACTGCCACCGGCAATGGCGAGTAAGGCGCTATGCGTGAGCAAGCCTCCACCTGTACCAGTGGTAGAGCTGACCGCCGAGACGATACCAACGCCATCGTCGGCGACGATCACCTCCAGATGCGGCTTGAACGATGCATTGACAGTCAGACGTACATGACGGTGAAGATCAGAACCACGTGCGTGGCGCGCAGTGTTCCGCAACACCTCCTGCACAGCGGCAAAGATCAGTTCCGCAATAGCCGGAGGAATCATCTCATCAATACAACTGGCAGTCTCATCAGAGACCTGCCAGGCAACCTCATCGAAGGCGTTCTGGAAATCCTGCAGAATCATGGTGTGGATAGCATGCATCATACCGTCGCGCTCCAGACGATGCGGCGCACTGGTCGTCGTCGCACGCATCATACTGGCAAGCTGACGATGAATATCGCTGATCGTGGTGATAGCTTCGTTCAGCGTCTGCTCGGCACGATCATCACGTGGTTGCTCAGGAGTAGACTCCTGGCTCGTAAACGGGCGCAACGTTTCCAGGCGCAAAAGTGCCAGATGCAACAATGGCAAAATCTCGTCATGCAAGGTGCGCCGCTGCTGCGCGCCTAATAACTTGACATCGACAATGCGGCGGCGTAACAGTCCGGCCACCGCCAGCATCGCCTCGTGATCGCGCAACGTCTCCAGGATGCGCTGTCCACAGGCCAGAGCCAGGTTCATGTCTTCACCCGTAAAGACCCCACCATCGTAACGCGGACCAAGATAGAGCTTTGCCACCAATCCTAGCTCATCGTAGATCGGCAATACCCAACAAATTGCCGGCACGCCCTGCGCAGTCATATGTATTCTATAGGCATGAATGTCCGTAGTCTGTGCATAGTCACTGTACGGGTGAATATCATAAGGTCGCTGCTCCCGCCGAGCATGAGCCAGGGCATCCAGCGCCGCTGCCTGCTTTTCGACGGCATCAAGTCCGGCAATGCTGGACCAACGATAGTCAAAACTGCGCCGCACAGGACCCGCCAGGACAACCAGCCGTGCACACTGCACCTCCAGGATGCCCTGACACAGGTGGGAGAAGAGGGTTTCCATGCTCTGCTCCGTCTTCTGCAGATCGGTGTTGAGCCAATGCCGCATGTTGGTACTGCGCAGAAATGGTCCCAGCAGAGCGATATAATGATCATGAGCCGTATAGCTGCTCCAGGTGAAAAGAGCGTAGGTCCCCGTAGCGATACACGCGATCAACAACATACCGCCGAGAGAACTGCGCGTCAATATGACGAGGAGCGCAATAAAGATCGCCGTCAGCGTGGCAACAATCACGATACCACGCCACTGCTCAAAAAAGCCGCGATGTCCCAACGGACGCTCAATCAAAATGCCATGGCGCACCACCGAGTAGCCAATAAGCAGCACAATGAAGGCCACCGAACCGGTGGCATAGATGTCCAGCAGTTCAAGATTGAATGGCAGCACGCTGAGCACTGGATAGGGCAACGTGGGCAGATTGTGATAGTCTCTGAGCGCCAACCAATGCACCATGGACCAGACAGCCAATATACCCAGGCTGGTAGTCAGACCGACCATCAAGAGCGCGGCAAACAGCAAACCCGGACGTGCCAGATGCCATGAGAGAATGGGTTCATCCATCTGCTCGATGTTGACGTGATCATCCCAAAATGCATCGGCCAGGCTACGGTAGAGATATTTGTAGGTTTTGCGACCAGTACACACCGTCCACAACACACGCAGGAGACGCGCAACACGTCCCGGTGTAAACCATGGTCCGATAGCACAAAAAGTGACATAACATAAAAATAAGATGGGCAGCAGGATCAAAGGAGAGAACCAGCCAACATATCCAGCATGACTCACATCATCAAAGGCCAGCAGACGCAATGTTCCACTAAACGTAAAGGTTGCCTGGTTGAGAATGAGTAGCACCATCACGCTACAGCCCAGAAGAGCACTGCCAGTTAAGAGTAACGGGCGACGGCGCAGCCATGCGGTATTAATTAAGGCCGCATAGTGCAGTCCAATCATAAACCAGATATACGGGACGCCCAGGGCCGGAAACCAGATCAGGTGCCACAAGAAATCAGGCGTGACCAGGCTGGAGGTCTCCGCTATTGGCCCCGAGATGAGCAACGTATGGATAAAGAAAAACAAGGCCGAAAGGCTCAAGCCCACGACCCCAACATGCGTAATCGCGCTGCGGCGTTTGCCTTTCCGACTACCTGACTGCGGAGATGCGACAGCTTCGTTGGCCGTCGGAATAAGAACACCATTCAACCACACAGTACAAGCCAGCCAGAGAAAGGCTACCAGGTTGAAAATAGAGAGCGCCAACGCAATGATCTGCAAGAGATGTTCAGGCACCAATAGCGTATTGAGTAATCTATCGTTCATGTTCCAGTTACACTTTGTAGAGCGGAGTCCATTCACCACGGCGATCTTGCACGAGCGCAACACCGTTTTCATCCCATATAACCATACGATTGAGCATATAAATAAGGGTGGCCCTGGCGCGCGCAACTTTATCGTCCACGGCGTTTTCACTCAAACCCCAGGCGGCATAGATACGCCCATTGGTCCGACTGACGGCACGCTTATCGTGTAAGTTCAGGCGTGCCGCAATTTGTTCATTGGTCATGCCTTGCGCCATCAGTTCGGCGACACGCAACTCATTCGGCTCCAATAGCGCACGCGGCGACTGCTCATCGCGATCACGCACCTCCTGTACCCGATCCTCAATCTCAGGATCAACCAGGCTGCGTCCATGCACAGCATCGCGCAGCAGCGGCACCAGCATGCTGGGCAACAGATAATTGCTCTTGCGCACATAGGCATAATGTGTCAGAATACCGGCGGCGCGAAACTCACGATAGTATTCGTCGTCGTCCTGGATCGAATAAAAAACGACCGGCGTACGTGGTCGCTCACGGCGAATAGCTACGGCAGCACCGACACCACTCAAAGCCACACGGCCCACCTGCGGATCTTGGAGTTGGACATCCATCAAGATCACATCCATATCCAGGTCCAGCGCGCGCACCACCGCTTCCCGCCCGGTAGCCGCTTCGCCTACCACCTGGATCGCGCCCGTCGCCTCCAGCCCCTCGCGCAAGGCTTTACGCAACGGACCATGGTCATCAACAAGCAGTATTTTTATTGTTCCCATACGGGCCACCTTCTTTATCCCAAGAAACTTCTTTTAATAGTAGCATAGCAAGGATAGTATCGATGGGAGACAATGTGTAGATCATTATTTCCCTTAATAGTTAGAATATAGCACGTTTTGGCAAAAGCTGAGAGCGTCCGCAACAGTAAAAAGAAGCACACGGTGGCCATGGTTTCTCGTGAGTCTGCCAATGCAGACAACCTGCGCAGTTGCTCCACAGTCACACATTTCATAGCTGAAAAGGGCGATGCGGACCGCAAAAGAGGTTATCGACTACATGCGATATGCTATAGTAAAAGAGTGAATAGTCAGTAGATAGACGTAACTAGTGGCGATAGAAATACGTAGATGATCCCATTGAGCGTAGAGGAAGGGTTGAGATGACGACAGAGCACACAAGCAGTATCCACTTCGGGCTATTGCTCCACAACCACCAGCCTGTGGGCAACTTCCCATGGGTCTTTCAGCAGGTGTATGAAGAAGCCTATCTGCCAATGCTGGCGGCCTTAGAACGGCATCCCGGAGTGCGGCTCTCTCTGCACTACACGGGATCATTATTAGACTGGCTGGAACAGGCTCACCCCGATTTTCTGGAGCGGGTCGCAGCCCTCGCCCAACGCAAACAGGTAGAGATGGTCAGTGGCGGCTACTATGAACCCATCTTGCCGGCCATTCCCGATGCAGACAAGCTCGGGCAGATTCGCCGCCTGAACGAGCGGATTGAGCGCGATTTTGGCTCGCGACCGAGCGGGATGTGGCTCGCGGAGCGCGTCTGGGAGCCGGGATTGCCACGTCTGCTGCGCGAGGCCGCTATCGAGTGGACGATCCTGGACGACATCCATTTTAAAAACGTGGGCTTAGAAGATCAAGATCTCTATGGCTACTACGCGACCGAAGATCAGAGCAGCGTCCTGAAGGTGTATGCGACGAGCAAGGCGTTGCGCTACACGATCCCCTGGCGACCGGTCAACGAGACCATCGAGACCTTGCGCGCCCTGGCCACATCTGGCGGACAACGTATTCTCGTGATGGGCGACGACGGCGAGAAGTTCGGTACATGGCCGGGTACACAGCAATTCTGCTGGGGAAATGATGGACACTCAGGCTGGGTAGATGAATTCTTTTCGGCCCTGGAACAACACAGTTCCTGGCTACAGACCACGCCGCTCGGAGAATATGCGCACAACCATGCAGCACTCGGACGTATCTATCTCCCCACCTCTTCCTACCTGGAAATGACCGAATGGGCGCTGCCAGCACAAAAATCCCTGCAGTTTAGCAAGCTCCTTGAGCAATTGGAACAGGAGCAGCGCTACGATATAGCACAGTTTATGCGTGGAGGTTTCTGGCGCAATTTCCTGGTTCGCTACCCGGAGGTCAACAACCAGCACAAAAAGATGTTGCGCGTGCATGAGCACGTCTATGCGGCTGGGGCGACAGCAGAGGTCGGACTGCTCCACTTATGGAAAGCACAGGCCAACGATACCTACTGGCACGGTCTGTTCGGCGGCATCTATATGAACCATGTACGCTCCGCTATCTATCATCACTTGATCAAAGCCGAAAATGCCGCCGACAGCGCACGCTATGGCACACAGACCTGGCAGCGCTACGAGTGGACCGATTTTGACCGCGATACGCAGGATGAACTACTCATCGAGAGCGACCAACAAAATGTGTATCTTGATGTGCAGCATGGTGGCAGTCTTTTTGAATGGGATATACGCCGTAGCGCTCATAACATGTCCTCCGTTATGACCCGTCACCAGGAGAGCTATCATCAAACCTTGCGCGAATATGAAGCGGAACGTCGTCGCAACGCCAGCGAAACAGCACAGAGCGGTGAGGATCAGCCCACGTCCCCACATACGACCATCCGCACGAAGGAGCCCGATCTTGATCAGTACTTGACGGTGGATCGCTACAAGCGCCATAGCCTGCTCGATCATTTTCTCCCGCTGGGCCTGCCGCTGGCAAACTTTGTGCAGACGCGCTACGAGGAACTGGGAGATTTCGTTGCAGGGCCCTATGAAACACAGGTAGAGCAGAATGAGCATGGTATCAATGTGCTCATGACACGCACGGGACAGGTACGACGAGCAGGAGCATTAAGCTCACTAGCCGTCACTGTTACCAAGCACCTGTCTGTACCCGCTGGCATAGAACAACTGATCATACGCTACACGCTGGAAAATCAGGGACAGGCACGCCTCCAATGCAACTTCGCCTGCGAATGGAATATGAACCTGCTCGGTGGCGGCGGAAATCCGCAGGCGTACTATCTTGTGAAAGGACATGAGAGCGAAAACAATCATTTCGATAGTACCGCTGAAGTTCCTGATGTGCAGGCGTTTCATATTGGCAATACCTGGTTGCGACAGGATATGGGCTTCGAACTAAGCAAACCGGCCATGCTCTGGCGCTTCTCGATTGACACCGTTACTGGCTCGGAAGCAGGCTTTGAGCGCACACACCAGGGTAGTTGTTGTATCTTGCAATGGCCGCTCACGCTGGAAGCACAGGAACAGTGGCACGTTGAAATCGTCGTGCATGGTCGAGAATCGGCCTGAGCAGGGCCGACAATCGCAAGAGATCAATAGCATTGAAAGAAGGAGTAGCAGAAAGCAACCACACCAATATCCGCATAGTTGGATTTAGCCAGGAGGGATGACGAGTTTGCCACGATTACTACTACTCCAGCATGCATGGGAGGATTCCAAGGGCTATCTTGGTACCCTTTTAGATGAGTATGGCATCGCGTACGATATCATCGATGTCACGTCTGAAACACTGCCCGATCCAGCAGAATATATAGCGGTTATCGCGTTGGGCGGCTATCAACATGTGTATCAGGCCGAACACTATCCCTACATGGCACAGGAGAAAGCCCTCTTGAGACACGTGATTGCCCGGGATATACCCTACCTGGGCATCTGTCTGGGTGGTCAATTGCTCGCAGATGTGTTAGGAGGGCAGGTAAGGCGATATAGCAGGACAGAGATCGGCTTCTTTGATGTCCACATCACGCCTGAGGGACAACAAGATCCGCTCTACGCGGGCCTGCCCGGCTATCAAACGGTCTTTCAGTGGCATGAGGATATCTTTGATCTTCCAACTGGTGCAGTTCTGCTGGCAACCAGCTCGGAGACAGAGAATCAGGCCTTTCGCTATGGTCGTTGTGCCTATGGACTTCAGTACCATGTCGAACTGGACACGGATATGCTCGATACCTGGCTCTATTATCCTGAGTTCAAAGAGCAGATCGTGCACGCGCTGGGTAGTGATGCATATAGCGCACTGCAAGGCGAGCGGGCCGCACGCATGCCACGCTATCAGGAGCATATGCGTCTGTTCTGTCAGAATTTTCTGCAGATCAGCGGTGCAATCTAAGCAGTATAGACGAGTTTTTGAGCGAGAAAGCGTCGGAACTCTTTTCTTTTCATCCTGCAATCTGCTATACTTGCATTCAATAGTTTATGTTCTCAAACTCAGTCAGGGTTGCACTCGTTGCGCTGATCAGTGACGTCTTTGCCAGAGCAGCTGAGGAAACGTCAGGGTGTGTATCAACAAAAGCATTTAGTAGTCAACAACATGTTACGTGTATGTCTTGACCAATTCTGGTCTGTTCTATCCGTATGGTATAAGTATGAATTATTCAGAAATACATTTTGGGACCAATTCTCTAGTGAAACCTCGTGAAAGGCTGCTCTTAACGCAGATGCCGCAACAAAAAATGAGACAACAAACACAAACTGCACTTCCGCATCATGCCCACAGGCAATCCCCCTTCACCTTCTCACAGCGTAGCCTCGCCAATGAACGTCATCCTACGCGCAACGAGGACTATATCCTTGCCGATGAGATGAGCGGTCTGGTCGCCGTCTTTGATGGTGTGGGAGGCAGTGCAGCAGGGGAAATTGCCTCCCAAACAGCGGCTCGCGCTGCACTGGCTGGCTGGAAACGCATCCTCAAGCTGCATCAGAGAAAACGCAAAGTCTATACTATGCTAGAGGACTGCGACAAGCGAGACCTCTGCGCCATCCTGGAAAAACTCATACTTGAGTCCGATGATCTGGTACGCACAGAAGGAGCACAACGCGCCGGGACCGATGATCTGGCAACCACAGCAGCTATCGCCACCTTTTGCCGCAATCCCGAGACGCGCGAGTATACGATGGTCTATGCCCATGTAGGGGACAGTCGTATCTATCTGCTACGTGGTCAGGAGCGCATGCAGCGCCTCACCAGCGACGATGGCTTGCTGGCAAAGCTGGTAGAGAACAATATTCTCGATGAGTTCCATGCCTTGCATATCGATCAGGCCATGAGCACCGACGAGTTATCCGATGTCGAATATAGCTATTTCCGGCTACGCGGCGGCATCACTCAGGCACTGGGAGCGTCGATTCCACCGACCATCCATATCGACGAAACGGCTATCCGTCCCGGCGACCGTATTCTGCTCTGCACCGATGGCATCCATGACAATCTCACCGACGAAGAAATCGAAGACATTCTCAGAAATAGCCCGCGCACATCAGCCGCACGTCTCCTGGTAGAACGTTCCTTACAACGCTCACACGATGATCGTAGCAAGACTATTCGTCCCAAACCAGATGATATGAGCGCGATTGTGCTCACCTGCCGCTTCTAATTGAGAAACGGTCAGGAAGATTGATAGTTATATATGCTGACACAGCCTGATTAAGATCGGGTAGCTATGGTATCCCAAAAGTACTAAATTACAGCTAAATAGCTCTATATAAATAAAAAGATGGTACTCTCTCCTAAGAGGATGTCACACAGGCAGTAGGAGGGAGTAGCAAGCGTGTTGAATAAGCACCTATGGTTGCTGGTACTCTTGGGCTGTATGATCCTGATCAGTGCCTGCGGAGCGCAGCCGCAGCAGAGTCAACCAGCATCGCGGCCAGACTATACACAGAGCAATACCCTGAATATAGCCCCGAGACCCGTCCAGCCGTTGCAGATGGCCATAAAAGGCCCGCCAGCTTCATCTCCCACGCCTCGGCCAACCGCAACGCCACATGCGCTGCTCCAATCGAGCACCATTAGCATCCCTAACACTGGCATCGGCGACGCGCCTTATGGTTCACCTCCAGCACTCACAGCCGAAGAGATCCAACTCACACAACAGCTCTTTGCCTTGATCAACAGTGATCGTGCTGCGCGAGGACTGTATGCCTATAGCTGGAATGCTACGCTCTCAGGAGGTGCACGCCTCCACAGTTGGAACATGTATCACTGCGGCTTTAGCCACACCTGCCCGGATGGTATTTCCCAGTGCCAGCGCATCGCGAACGAGGGCTTCGCCAGCTATCAATACTGTGGAGAGAACATTGCTTATGCAGGTCCTTATCCAACCGCGTGGGCAGGAGTGGACACTATTCAGGAGAGCATGGTCAACGAACCAGCAACGGGCTTTCACCGTATACATCTACTCAGTACCACACTGCGTCTGGTTGGCGTCGGACTCTACGTCGATCCCACTGGCTATATCTGGTTCACTGAAGATTTTGTCGGCTGAGGTTAAAATTCAAAATCGACAACAACGCGAGGCAAGGTAAAGCCAGCATTTTGATGGTAAAATAGGCGAATGGCCTGCGCCACAATTTCGTTATCGCGCGGTTGGGATAATTTATCCCGCTGCACAATACGCTTGACCATAATCTGAATACGCCATACGCCATGGACGCGCTTGAGACCCGCCGGAGTCGCCACACGCAAGAGTGCCGCCACACGAGGAGAATGACGATTAATAATGAGCAGGATATCTGACCAATGCTCATACATGAGCTCAGTAAATTGCTCGGCAAAATCATCGTAATGAGCACGCGCTTTCTTTTGCTCCATCGGGGGTCTCCTCGCGTTATTCAAAGGAAGAACTGGCATGCCCCAAGTATAACACAGCTAGCGTCTGAAAATATAGCATTTTATTTTTCTCTATGCGGCGATGAAAGGGTTCGTCTCAAGGTTCCTCTTTTTGAGAACCGATTTGCACAAGGCTTGATCTTTGGCCGGTTACAGAAGCCGCAGATCAGCCTGGGTGAACTCACCAACATTTCAGGTGCGTCCCATCGATGAGCAAGATCCGTCTCACTAAGGAGTTGCGTCATGAGAGACATACCCATGAGGAAAGATGAACGATAAAGGAGTCGGAGAGCGTCGTCTACTCGAGTGGGTGAAAACTCATCCAGATACTGGAGGCTAATCCCCAGGCAATGCGCTCCTGGGGAGATGCTTGCTCTGCGCCCAGGAGATCCTCCGCTTTATGGAGACGGTAACGAATGGTGTTCACATGAACATCGAGTTCGTCGGCAACGGCTTGTACCGAACCGAGCGTCTGGGCCAGCACGAAGGTGAGAGTGAGGTCGCTTCTTTTACCGCTATCATATTCCAACAATGGCGCGAGCAATCTGGTCGCAAAGGCGCGCAGGTCTTTATCAAACCTGGGATTGGCTAACAGGCTCTCCAACCCGGGAGCCTGGATATCGAGCAGGTAGTGGCCCTTGGCATTGCGCCGAGCGTTCTGGGCCAGGGAGATGCTCTGCCTCAGCAGCATTTTCAGGTCCTGAAGCGCGTGATAACGTGCCCCATACACCATCCAGAGCGGATGAGGCGCAAATTGGGTAAGCAGGGCATCTCGGAGCCTGGATGGCTGCTCCTCTGCGTAGGCATCCAGTAAAACGATACCGATATCATCTCCCAAAAAGAGCAGCGGGCATTTCACGTGATCCAGCACGATGGTTTCTGCCAGCATGCGCTGGCGTGTTGCTGACCTGGGGAGCAGCTTTTCAGAGGGCCAGGCAATCGCCCAAAGCTGACCATTCTCTATGGGCAAGCCCAGGCGGTAGCCGTCTTGACAGATCTGCGAGAGCGATTGTCTCTGCAACAGCGCCTGGAGCCATTGCTCCCGTTGGTGAGCCAGGTCATCGTGCGCCTGTTCCATTTGCCCGATAACCAGGTTACAGCCCATGACCAGATCGACAAAGAAATCGGGCCATCCAGGAGGTGGCAAGGCAATAGTGCTGCGAAGGTAGACCTGAGCTGGCAAAGGCGTATCAGAAGCATTCAGTGAAATGACCTGCACCCCGTCCATGGACTGCTCGAAGGCGACTCGCAGGCGTTCAAGCTGTTCGCCGCGAGCAGAAAGATAGGGATGCCCTTCGCTATCGGTCACGATCATGGTCCCTTTAATGAACTGACTGATCCATAACTCAAGATCCTCAAGGCGTTGAGTACGCGCGATGAGTGCATACCAGGCCACTCTCCGGTCGGAAACCACTGGTAAGCCAGGCGAGAGGATGGAGAATGGACGAGCAAGCGGGCACAATGGCTCCAGTAAAGAGGTTGAGCGTTGCATAAGCAGACGTTCAGCCAACGTAAAAGGCATGACCGTTCTGCGTACGGCATAGAGAACTCCTGCAACCTGCTCGCTCTGCTCGTGTTCCCTGCGGGAGCGAACAGGCAGGGCAACCACCGAACGAACGAGCTCACTATCCACAACCTCGGAGATACTAGGATCGCGATAGCGAGAGTTGAGATAATCCTTGATGACCAGACGAGGGATACTATGAGTAACCATATGGCCCGCTATGCCATGTCCTTGCGGAAGTACAAACCCAAACCCGCTCCTTTTCGCTCCAACATGATCGCTGGTCTCAATCACATCTTGATAGACTTGCCCCCAGGCAGTCATCTCAGCTTTCCCAACGAGGCGCGCCAGGCTGAGGAATGCTAACAACGCATGGCTATCGCCTTGTGCCAATGCCTCGATCAACGCCTGATCAGACAGAGGGGAAACACTGGAAAAAAAGTGTTCCTCGACGCTTTCCACTTCAATCAGCGCTTCCAACATCAGGCGAACCTCTGCCTGATCGTTGCTGACAAAGTTTGGCAGAGACGCACTGGGCGTCCAGATGATCCATATACCGGCAGGAAAGTTGGAGGCCGGTTGCAGGCAGATAAGATGAGAGAAAGGCATATCCGAGAGCTTGTGCAAATCCTGTTGGAGAACGCTGAGAGTAGCATCCAACGAGCCATGAAGACGAGCCTTGAGCCAGGGCCGTATCATCTCATGATGGACTCCGGCATAGTAAATTTTCCAGGGAACGTTTCTGTTCTGGCAAGGCCAGATCAAGGCAGTTCCCACCGCTGGAATACCAGCGAGAAGTTCTTGCAACGCACGCCCGATCAGCTCACTTCGTTGTTGTGGATAGAATGCAGCAATTTGCAGTGAGTGGAGAACATTCCCCTCAGGAATGTGATTCTGCTTTTCCATAAGTACACAGCCTCTGTGTTGTTGTAGAGAACAAAAATCTCCTTGTAATTTAGCTTTGATTTGTTTGTGGCACCATTATACTCTCTCCCCCAATTCCTTTACAATATCGGTAGGATGAGAATGTGAATCCATCTGATCCCAGATCTTTTGAGAGCAGATTGTAAATTCACAGGCAATATATGTAGAAAGGGTAAAAAGTAAGATGTATCAAGGGCAGAGTTATTCAGTGACCCCCAGATATGAGAATACCATCAGTCGACATATCGGAGTCTTACAACAAGTACAAACGTTGTTGCACAACGATGCGACGCTGAATGATGTCGCGCAACTAATCCAGAGTCTCCAACAAGAGTTTGGTATTCAGGAACCGTTGGAACACGTGATTCAGTTTCTCGTCAGTCGCTCCTTGAAGGAGCAACTCTCACAGCGTGAATCCAAAGTAGCAGAGGGCCAAACATGAGTTTCGTATGCAAGAGGATACCTCTTATATAGCTTGAGAAGCTGATTGAGTAGTATTCAGTTTTTTATCCTTATATGGCTCATCTGGATCAATACCATGAGTACATGCTGCCTTAAGTCCTTCGGTGGTTTAGATAAGCCTCGTCTGGCTCTCCAGGCTTGTTCTTACCACTGTTAGATTTGAGTCTTCGTGACTAGTCATATATAGGCCCCAATTTGGGGCCAGACACAACGCTCGGCTCTACACAGGCGCACATACCACCGGAAGAGTTTCTACAAAGGATATTACCTATGCCAGCACACTCTCCAGTTGTGTAAGCGCCCATTCCATGGTCTCACGATCAATAATCAACGGAGGTGCAAAACAAATCACGGTTTCATGCGTCTCTTTGCACAACATACCCCGTTCTTTGAGCGCCTCACAGAAGCGGCGCGCACCACCAGCTGCAGGTTGTAGTTCAATGCCAATCAGCAAGCCTTTACCGCGCACTGACTGGATATAGGGACTGCTGAGTGCACCCAGCCGTTGCAGCGCATACTCGCCCATGCGAGCAGCATTCTCGATCAAGCCCTCGTCAACGAGCACATTGAGTGCCTCGACCGCGACCGCTGAAGCCAGAGGATTGCCACCAAAGGTTGAACCATGCTCACCAGGTTGAAAGATATCCATCAGCGCGCGATCAGCCAGCACGGCACTGACTGGATACATTCCACCACTGAGCGCCTTGCCAATGATCACAACATCTGGCCGTAGCGCTTCATACTCATAGGCAAACAACTTCCCGGTGCGCCCTAGTCCCGTCTGGATCTCATCCATCAACAGCAGCATATGCGCTTGATCGCACAGCATCCTTACGGCTTGCAGGTACCCGGCAGGCGGCACAATAACGCCCGCTTCTCCTTGCAGCGGCTCCAACAAAATGGCCGCCGTGTTTGGCGTGATTGCGGCAGCTAGCGCTCGAACTGTCGCCATAGGGAACACTCACAAAGCCTGGCGTGTAGGGACCAAAATACTCACGATACAGATTTTCGGTCGAGCAAGAAAGCGCCGTAATTGTCCGGCCATGGAAATTGTGCTCCGCTACAATAATTTCTGCCTGGTTGAGAGGTACACCTTTGACGGTATAGGCCCACTTGCGGGCCAGCTTCAAAGCAGTTTCGACAGCCTCTACGCCGGAATTCATGGGGAGAGCCGCGTCATAGCCTGTCAGTTGCGACAAGCGTTGTAAGAGCAGTGGATACTGATCATTGTGGAAGGCGCGCGATGTCAGGGTCAGGCGCTGCACTTGCTCAACCATCACCTTAACCAGGCGTGGATGACAATGACCCTGGTTGAGAGCGGAATAGGCACTTAATCCATCCAGGTATTTGCATCCCTCTCCATCATAGACCCAGACACCCTCCCCTCGTGTTAGCATGACATCAATCGGCGTATAGTTGCGCGCCCCATGTGCTTTTTCAAAAGATAATAATTCCTGCGTATTCATAACTATCCCTCCTGCATACTACTTACTATCTGAACGCTCTTGTGTCGCTGTGACGCAGACAGATGCATCCAGTTGTTGTCCCATCTCACTCGCTCGCATAGTCGCTCGCTGCACCGCTTGCAAGAAGAGCTGCTGCGCCTCGCCCTGCTCTAAAACGGCCATGGCCGCCATGGTGGTACCATTGGGCGATGTTACTTGATGCCGCAGTTCGGCTGGCTCGGTGCCTGTCTCCTGAAGCATTTTCGCTGCTCCGTACATGGTTTGTACCAGCAGTGCGCGACAGGTTTCTCCTGCAAGACCACAGGCTCGCCCAGCCTCCAGTAGAGCCTCGGCCACATAGTAGAAGTAGGCTGGACCCGTGCCAGAGAGACCTGTGACGGCATCCATGTGCGCTTCATCCACTACTTCAGAGGTGCCAATCGCCGAGAAGAGGTCGCTGGCTATCTCTACGTGCGCGGCTGTGGCCTGACGTCCCCGACACAGGGCTGTCGCCGACGCCTGCACAAAACTTGAGGTGTTGGGCATGGCCCTGATCACTGGTACGGCTGCGCCTGGTGCAAAACCACTTGACCTCTTCGGCAGCGTTCCACTAAAATGACTCGTATCAGAACGCGTGGGGGCCGTGCCAGGCGTTTCCTTTTTCTTTAGATCCGTATGAGGATACTGCAATAGGCATTGCTCGATGACCCGGGTTGAGGCTCCCGCCACTACCGATACGATCAACTGACGAGGAGAAACCATGGGCGCAATCTCTTGCAGTGCCGCCACGAGATCAAACGGCTTGACGGCAAGCAGCAAGATGTCCGCCTGAGCAATCTCCGCCTGCTTATCCTGGCAGATATGCACACCATAGTGTCTCTCCAGTGCTTGCAAACGGGCAGGGTGCGCGCGATTGCAGACCGTGATCTGCTGCGGAGGCAGTAACTGAGCGCTCACCATACCTTTCAGCATGGCTTCACCTATCGAGCCTGCCCCTAGAAAAAACAAGCGTTGCTCCCGAGTTAATCCCACTTGTGGTTCTCCTTTCAGCACGACAGCTTCCCTGCCTGTGCTCATCAACATCAAATACATGGGTCTACAGCAGAGCAAAGAACGAACGAGCGCGCTTTGCTCTTTGCTCCCGCATCTTCACTAGATGCCCGCCAAAGCCATAAAAAAACGCCCTTCCGTCCCAAAAGGACGAAAGAACGAGCTTTCGTGGTACCACCTTCGTTTACAATGACCCTGGCTCACCCTTTTGTGAACGCAAGGAGCATTGCCTTCTCATAACCTTGCTGATAACGGGAAAGGTTGCCCGATTGGTTTCTCACCAATTGCTCAGGGATGGGTTCGGTCCAGGTTACGCTGGCTATCTCAGCTGTTTACTAGTCATTCTCTGTGCGCACGGGAGGACGTACTGCTGCCCTGTCACTGCATGTTGCTCTTCAAGTTGTCTTCTTATCTAACCATAGAAGAGTGCTTCATGTCAAGGACTGCGAACTTCAGCAACAGGATTGGAGGGCTGAGTTTCAGTGTAGCTTGAATTATTCGCGCAGCCGCACGCGGCCAATCGCTGCTTGATCCCACGGTGGCGAGTGCGGTCATGCAAGAACTGCTGCATAATGGCAGACACAGCGCTGAACTGACCGAACGCGAGCAAGAGGTGCTACGTCAGCTCGCTCTTGGCCGCACCAACCACGAAATTGCTACTGCTCTGACGGTCAGCGACGAGACCGTAAAAACGCATGTGGGCAACATCCTGACCAAGCTACAACTGGCTCATCGCACGCAGGCGGTGATCTACGCGCTGAAGAAAGGCTTGATTTCGCTGGATGAGATCGATTTGCCCTGACCAGATCCAGCAGAAGCAATCGACTCCTCGCTACAACATAGCAGGCAGCCTTCTTACCAGGCGAGAGCATGATCAAGGTCAGCCAACAGATCTTCTATGTCTTCTATGCCTACCGAGAGGCGCACCAGGGTATCGGTAAGGCCACGAGCCTCGCGCACTTCTCTGGGAATAAACCTCTGAGTCATACTCGCCGCATGACAGGCGAGTGACTCGACTCCGCCGAGGCTCTTGGCAAGGGTGAAGTAGCGGAAGCGGCGTACTACTTTGTCTACGTCGGCGAGTTCGCCTTGTAACTGGAACGAAACCATCCCGCCAAAGCCTTTCATCTGACGGTTTGCTAATTCATGGTCGGGATGAGCCGCTAGCCCTGGATAATAAACGCGCTCGACACGTGCGTGCTCAGCGAGGTAGTGCGCGATTGCCTTGGCATTCTCTTCGTGTTGACGCATACGTATAGCTAGCGTCTTTATGCCGCGCAGGGTTAACCAGGCATCAAAGGGTCCTGGTACCGCGCCAGCCACACTCTGATGAAATTTGAGCGCCTCATACACTTCCGTATTATTCGTAACCACTGCGCCACCCAGAACATCGCTGTGTCCGTTAATATACTTGGTCGTGCTGTGCATTACGATATCCGCGCCAAGCAGGAGCGGCTGCTGAAAATAGGGGCTAGCAAATGTATTATCCACAACAAGCAGAGCACCATGGCGGTGGGCAATCTCCGCCACGGCCTGAATGTCAGCCAGCCTGAGCAGAGGATTAGTGGGACTCTCCAACCAGACCAGACGCGTTTCGGGACGCATAGCCTGTTCGTAGTCAGCCACATTCCCCACTGTGACATAACTTACCTCAATATGCGTATGCCGCAAAACACGATCAAACATGCGGTAGGTGCCGCCGTAGAGATCATCGCAGGAGATGAGGTGATCAGCACTGTTGAGCAGGCTGAGAATAGCGCTTTCCGCCGCCATACCAGAGGCAAAAGCCAGTCCATATTGCCCTTCTTCGAGGGCTGCCAGACAAGCTTCCAAAGCGCTACGCGTAGGATTGCCGGTACGCGCATACTCAAAGTCTCTATGCTCTCCGATACCAGCCAGAGCATAGGTGGATGTCTGAAAGATAGGAGGTATGATAGCCCCCGTTGAAGGATCGGCTTCCTGGCCCGTGTGGATGGCTTTGGTCGAGAATTTCATGACTACTCCTCTTGCGATGCTGAATAGATCCCCTTACATTAAAAAAATGGCAGTGTTTCTCTGTTCACCAGGCACAGTTGTACTAGAGGTCAGTATTATGGCAAGCGTTCAGCAATCAACTGAGCCAGGTGCACAACGCGTAGCGGACGCTTGTTTGCGTCGACTCCTCCACGTAGATGCATGAGGCAGCCAGGATTGTCCGCGACAAGCACCGTCGCGCCTGTACTCTCGGCGTTATTCAATTTATTGTTCAGCAACCTCTCGGCCACATCCGGGTGCTCCAACGAGGTGGTTCCACCGAAGCCGCAGCAGACATCCGATTGCGGCATCTCGCGCAACTCCAGACCCAGGATGTCCTGAATGATATGGCGCGCCTCACTACGTAGTCCAAGACAGTTGCAGGACTGGCAGGAGTCGTGATAAGTAATCGTTTCAGCCCCGTGATCCAGTTGACGCATGGGCAACTTGACGCCGCTGGGTAGCACGACACGCTGCATGAAGTTGGCAAAGTCGATTACTTTCTCACCCACGACCCGCGCACGACGCAACCAGCCCTGGTAGCCGAGATCTTCAAACAACCGGATATAGTCTTGCACGATGGTCACAACACAACTGGTCGAGGCACTCAAGATGTAATCGGCCTTGTTCTCCTCTAACGCTTGCTCCAGCATCACAATCGTCTGTTTCGCCATCGCAGCCCCATCGCGTCGGTCCCCCGAGTTGAGCGCCGGTAGCCCACAACAGTTTTGCTTATACGGAAAAACAACACGCACACCTACAGATTGCAAGACTTTAATCACAGCCTCTCCCATCTCGGGATAGAGACGATCCGTCATGCAGCCCGCAAAGTAGCATACAGTAAGATTGAGTTCTGTTGTAGCCCTATGACTATATGAATTACGCCGCACTCTATCGCGCAGAGGGATGCTGGCAAAAGCGGGCAAGCTACGTCCACGAGCAAGCGAAGTAATAGAGCGGAACACCGGCACTTTGCTGAGTGGACCAAAACTATTAGCGCGTATATAACGGCTTCCGCGCGTCACCGGCAACTGGCCGATGCTGGCGGCACGCACGAAAAGGTCCAGCAGACGAGGACGCTTCAACACAGCAAAGACCAGCTTCTTGATCCAGGGCAGGCCCTTGGCATCCATCGTACGGCTACGCACATCCAGGATGAGGTTGGGCAATGGTATCTCGACCGGACAGACAGTCTCACAGGCGTTACAACTGACACAGAGACTCTGCGGACCCGCTCCAGCCTCAATACCATGATGGAATGGGGTCACAACTAATCCGATGGCACCACTATAGATGTGTCCGAAGGCGTGACCTCCTACTTGCTGATACGGTGGACAAATATTGGCGCACGCGGCACAGCGAATACAACGCAGCGCATCTTTGAAACGCGGATCGGCGCGCATGGCACTGCGTCCATTGTCGAGCAAGATAATGTGCATCTCTTTTTCAGGCGTTGCGGGACCAGTAATAAAGGTGTTGTAGCTGGTAATATGCTGGCCGGTAGCACTGCGTGCCAGCAAACGCAACTGCGTCATGGCCTCGGCAAAGGTGCCGATCAGCTTGTCATAGCCCGCTAATACGACGTGTACGGGCGGTAGCGACGTCACCAGGCGTCCATTACCCTCGTTGGTCATCATCATGACAGTGCCGCTTTCGGCGATCAGCGCGTTCGCTCCACTGATGCCCATACCGGCTGAGAGGAACGCTTTACGGTGCTCGGTGCGCACCACGGCAACCTGTTCTGACACGTTCTCGCGCGAAATCTCCCGCCCGGTCGCCTGCGAAAGCGTTGCGCCCACCTGTTGGCGCGTCTTGTGAATGATCGGCATCACCATATGTGAAGGGCGCTCGTGACTGAGTTGGGCCACCCACTCGCCCAGATCCGTCTCGACCGCTTTGACGCCACGTGCTTCCAGGTAGTGGTTTAGCTCGGTTTCTTCGCTCACCATGGTCTTCGACTTGACGACCAGGTCGATACCTTTACGCTGGCACAGTTCGTAGACATAGCGATTCAAATCCTCTGCGCTACTCGCCTCATAGACGGTGATGCCTGCGGCCTGTGCCTGGGTTTTAAACTGTGCAATCAGTTCAGGTTGATGCTCGATGGCGTAATCTTTGGCCTGGCGCAACGTTGAGCGCAGTGCGGCAAAACTATAGTCCGCGCCATAATCTGTCTCTTCCGCATTAAATATGCTCAGGCGCGACTCGCGCCAGGAAGGCGCAAAACGTCCCAGGGCACCGCGCAGATTCTCATCTGCGAGCGACGTTCTCAGACGTGCCTCAAATGGTTGCTCGCTGGTAGGGTTAGCATCAGAGGTGGTATCTTGTGAACTCATAGGTTTGCTTTCCAATCTTTAGCGTTTGCAGCTCTTTGACAAAGAGGTCGGGGTCGCCGCAAGGGAAACAGAGTTACTCACAAATAACGAAAACGCATAATGCTTTTGGACCCTGGACACCGACCGTGAGTGTACGCTCAATATCGGCAGTACGGCTAGGACCGGTGACGAGCGATATATAACGACGCTGCTCTGGTCCAGCTCTCGTCATCCGTTGCAGGTATGCGCCCGCATCATCCAGCATCGGCAGCAGATCGCGCTGATGCACTAACACAAAATGGGTCAGCGTCAACATGCTGACAATGCGTGCTTCAAGCGTGTTCTCCGCCAGCAGCACGGAACCAGTTTCAGCAATGGCTAATTCTGCATTTGAGAGTCCTGCCGGAGCATCAGCAACACTGGCCGGACTCCCCGCTTCGTGTATGGCAATACCCTGCGCTTGCAACAGGGGTACAATGGCTCCCCATGGTTGACGCTCAGAGAAACCTGGCGGTACGACCAGAGTTTTCTCCGTTAACGCACTATGTGTAGCCATACAGTGAGCAGCTTCTGGCAAATTTTCGAGCAAATAACATTGCCCATTTGCAGCAGTCAGACGTTGCTGAAAGTGTGTGAAGAGATCTATTGTTATCATCGTGCCTTCCTCTTTCACGCCGAGTGCTACATTCTATCACATGCAATACAGCACGTTCGGTAAAGCCTGCCGCTCGCTTCCACAGCTATCTTCCTGCTACAGTTTTAGACGGGTTGTAGAGTTACCGGTACTTGCTGTGGACCAAAGATTAAACGACTTGGCACCTGCTCAAGCCTCTGCTCATGGTTGAGCACGACGCTTTGTGTGCGCTCGACCAGCGTTTTGAACACCGTCTTGAGTTCCAGACGTGCCAGCGGTGCACCAATACAGAAGTGGATGCCATGCCCAAATGATTGGTGACGATTAGGATTGCGCGTAATATCGAGCTGATCCGGGTTGGAGAATTGGCGCTCATCAAAGTTCGCCGAAAAACGGCTTACTTCGATTTTTTCCCCTTTGCGGATGTGTTTATCCCCAAACGTCACATCTGTCGTAAGGATGCGTCCGAGCAGCAGATCATTGGGACCTGAACGGAAGGGCGGCATATAGCGGAGGATTTCTTCGACGGCGTTCTCGGCAAGCTCAGGATGCGCACGTAGCAGTTCCAGCCCTTCGGGATGCTCGTCGAAGCTTAAGATGGCATTGCCTAACATGTTACTGGTGGTGATGTTTCCGGCAACGAAAAGAGTGAAGCAGAAACCAAGCAACTCTGCAAAGCTGAGGCGTCGACCCTCGACTTCAGCGGCAATCAAGAGGCTTAAAATATCCTCTCGCGGTTGCTGATAGCGTTCCTGGATGGCCTGGGCGAAGTAGCCTGAAAAGTTTTTGCTGGCAGATGGCTGTTCAGCACTCCTGTTGATAATAGCGTCGGTCCAGGCTTTGAATTGCCGCCAGTTATCGCGAGGGAGTCCGAGCATATCGGCAATGACAATTACAGGCAGAGGATTCGCCACTTCATCCATCCAATCCCCTTGACCATTGGCGAGAGCTTTGTCGAAGAGTTCGTTCACGATCTGTTGAATCTGTGGCTCCATGGCCGCGATAGTGCGTGGTGAGAAGGCCTGCGTGAGGAGAGAGCGCATTTGACGGTGTTGCGGCGGGTCCATCTCGACAATACTGGTTGGCTCATGTTCCACTTGCGCACGCTCTTTGATCGTTTGCCTGGAAGAGAAAGTCGCATAGTCACTCTGCACGCGTACAACATCGTTATAGCGAAAAACCACCCAGACATCGTTATCCTCGTTGTAGACAACCGGGTTTTCCTCTCGCATGGTCTTTGTCCAGTCACGCAACGCATGCTGGTATTCAGCCGGTGCAAGCGTTAAGTCGTTGATAAAAGATGGAAATTTCATGGCGACCCTTTCTGAGTACATCTCTGATTTGCGACATTGTGAGATAGTATGTCTCATTACTCTCTACACAAGATAATAAGACATGGCACAGAAAAACGCAAATCTTCCGCTAAACTAATGCACTGCCCTAAAAGCTCCGTACATTAAAGAGGATCGACACGAAGTGGAATATGCTCTGACTCCCTTTGGTTAAAGTTTGCGACCAATCCTACTCCCTATGCGGGAATGGGGTGAGGAGTATAAAGAGGCACTCACCGAGAACAAATAAGCGCCACCCAAACATGAATCTGCTCACGGGTTGCACACGGATTAGAAGAGCGCATCCAGGATCGTAGCCACGCCGCCCAGGGGCATAGCGAGACCATTACATTCAGCTAACGTCACACGGGTATGGGCAAACGCCACAGGTAAACTGTGTGCCTCCAACGTCGTGAGTAAAGAACGCAAGACTAGTTCTTTCGCTTGCATAATCGTGCTCCCATCAAGCACAATCAGCGCAGGATTGAGCGTATTGACCAGACCTGCCAGGACAAATCCCAGATATTTCCCGGCACGAGCTAACACCGCGATACACATAGCATCTCCTGCCCTCGCTGCCTCTATCACCTGCGAAACCGTTGTCAGAGTGGGGAGAGAGCGTCGCGCTTCCAGCAGAATGCCATCTTTGCCTACCACGGTCTCCAGGCAACCTGAACGGCCACAGTGACAGGGAAGTCCATTAAAGTCAACCGGAATATGTCCGATCTCGCCAGCAGTGCCGAAATGACCACGATACACCTGGCGATTAAGCACAAGACCACCAGAGATACTCGAACCAACCTTTATATACAGCATACTTTCTTCATTGCGTCCCGCCCCATACTGACTTTCACCTAATGCTCCCATATTACCATCGTTATCCAGGAAGACCGGCACGCCGAGATCATCCTCCAGGGCGTTTTGAATATTGACGCCGGCCCAACGCGAGAATACCGCGGGCATGGGAGTTCTCTGCGGCAAGAGATCCAGTGGACTGAGCAGCCCTAAGCCGACGCCCACAATCATTTCCCAGGCAACCTGTTGCTCTGCGACAAACACTCTGAGAAACTTGCCTAAGAGTGGGAGTCCTTCTTCCGGGCCTTTGCTGGTAGAAAAGGGAATCTCCAGATGCTGGACGGACTCGCCCGTAAGGTTTGCAAGCAGCACCGTGAGATGCTGATGTCCCAACGTAGCCCCCAGCACATAACCCGCAGTGGCATTGAAGGAAAGCAAAATCGTGCGGCGATCACTACCACTATGGTGCTCTTTTTGCTGAATGATGCCTTCTTGCACCAATTCATCCACAATGTTACCAATAGCGGTCCGTGACAAACCCGTATAGGGAGCTAATTCCGCACGCGGGATGGTATTTCGCTCACGGATATAGTTCAGCACAAGTGAGCGATTGGCTTCTCGCACACGATGTTGATCTGTGCCTTTTCTGCTTTTATCTTTGATCAACCTCTCAGAGTGCCGTCCCCCATCCAGGATGCGCTGGTGCCATGCAGGCATAAACTCCCCCCTTATTCAGTCGATGATCACCGTCCTGCGAATGAATTCCACCCTATAGTGTAGAACGGATCTTACCATGTTTTTTCGCTACCGTAAACAGCAAGCAACGAGCAACGCCAGAGCGATTGAAAAGACAGTCAGAGAAGCATCTCCGCGCCTGGAAAGCTACGCGTCTGTTTTTATTGTAAACTATGTTGACAATAAAAAGCTAGTATGTTACTATTAGAAACGTCAACAGATTTCGTTCGTGCTTGTACACCAATGAGCGGACCAATAGGGAACGCGAAACCTGGAACGCTGATGTACATAGAGCTGGACAAAACCTGCTTTCTTGCGAGTATGGATGCTTGGCAGGTGATGCGGGCTTGTGTCTAGAATCCACGCTATTGAGATCTGATCTTTAGTACTGAAGAATTTCCTCCGGTGAGAGTCGCTCTTTTGCTTTATTATCAACAAGGACACTAGCAGAAATCCCCAAGGAGGGTTCACATGGTTCAAAGTCGATCTTTTTCTACCTTCTCGCGCCGACGTTTTCTTCGGTCCTCAGGTACGGCAATGGGAGCCGCCGCCCTGGGAGGCTCGTTCCTGGCAGCCTGTGCGGGCACCAGTAATGGAACAAACAGTAGTCTTCCCACGCTTTCTCAGTGGTACCACGAGTATGGTGAGACAGGCACACAGCAAGCGGTTATGCGCTATGCAAAAAGCTATAGCAAAACAGCCAATGTGAATGTCAACTGGGTACTTGGCACTGCTGATCTCTATCCAAACAAATTGCAGACAGCGTTATTGGGTACCGCCGCGCCTGACGTCTTTGAGTTGAACAATGTATCACTGGCCCAGGTCAAAGCGGGCCTGGTTGAGCCACTGGACGATATCATTGGTCCAGTCCAGAGCGACTTCCTGTCGGCGAGTCTGGCCCCGTATACCGTCAACGGCCATGTCTATGCCATTCCGATGATCGGTGATCCCCAATTTATTTACTATCGCAAGAGCATGTTTCAGGCCGCAGGCATCACGCAGACGCCAACCACGTTTGACGAACTGATTACCACTGCCAAAAAGTTGACCAGTGGCAATCGCAAAGGTCTTTATGTTGGCAATGATGGTGGAGTCACCTCGCTGACATATCCCTTGCTCTGGACCATTGGCGACTTAATTTCCTCGGACAATAAAATCATCTTCAATTCGGCAGCGGTGGCCGCCAGCTATGAGAAGTTGTACGAGCTGAATAAATCGGGAGCGTTGCTGATCGGTGCACCAACCGACTGGACAGATCCCTCTGCGTTTGAGCAGGGGCTGGCCGCCATGCAATGGTGCGGACTCTGGGCCATGCCAGGTATTACCAAGGCCCTGGGCGACGACTTTGCTATCTTCCCCTTGCCTCCCGTCAGTTCTCAGGGCAAGCCGGCAACCATCGCAGGTGGTTGGGCCGAATCGGTCGCTGCCAAGAGCAAAAATGTCGCCGCTGCCAAGGCCTATGTGAAGTACCTCTGGATTGATACTGCGTCAATTCAAACAGACTGGAATGTTGGCTATGGCTTCCATGTACCACCACGCAAGAGCATCGCAGCTCAAACCACGAAGCTTGAGTCCGGTCAGGCCGCAGTCGCCGTCAACATCCTGAACCAGTATGGTCACTCTAAACCACCCCTGTGGGATGCCGCTATGGATACCGCACTTACCGGTGCGGTGAGTAATATCATTAAGAACGGTGGCAACGCGCTATCCCTATTGAACCAGGCCGCAACGCAGTGCACAACGGAACTTCAGCAATTGCTGAGTTAATATGAGGTGAAGAGAGAGACAGTGCATCGTCTCTCTCTTCATGTCCAGAGGATTGTTCTATGAAACGCATTAGTTCACTCTCTCTTGCATCAGAGACGGCAGTCGTTCCGCAGAAGGAAGCAAAAGAAAAAGGACAGAAGGGCCAGCGGCACTGGCAGCACAACCTGAAAACCACGCTCGTTTTCTGGGGCTTTGTCGGACCATTGTTCATCGGCTTGCTGGTATTTTTCTTTATTCCGATCATCTGGGGCGTTGTGCTCAGTTTCTCAAATGCGCGCTCGACCCTCACGCCACAAGGATTTGCGGGGCTAGCCAACTATCACGCCATGCTCACTGATCCTAATTTTATCCTGGCGCTGGAAACCTTCCTGATCTTTGCACTCTTCATTGTGCCTCTGACCTTTATTTGTGCATTGGCTCTGGCGTTATTGGTCGATAGTGTGCGCTTCGCACAAGGTTTCTTTCGCCTCGTCTTCTTTCTGCCTGCCGCCTGTTCCTATGTACTGGCCTCGGTGATCTGGAAAGTCAGCATCTTTAGTGGCACCTTTTATGGTCTGGCAAACCAGGTGTTGGCACTCTTTCACGTTGCGCCCATTCAGTGGATATTTACATCCAACCCACCCTTGTACTGGATTGTCCTGGTAACGGTCCGCCTCTGGCTACAAGTTGGTTTGTATATGATTATCTTCATCGCAGGTTTGCAAGATATTCCTCGTGAGTTATACGAAGCGGCGGCAGTGGATGGTGCAAAGGGCGGCTGGCAAACCTTCCGCTATATTACCTTTCCAGGCTTACGCAATGTCTCGATTTCCATCCTCCTGCTCAATGTGATCGCCGCCTTTCAGGCGTTTGATGAATTTTACAACATCATGTCCAACGGCAACTCTATTCTGGCCCGCCCGCCGCTGGTCTATATTTATGATGTAGCGCTGGTTGATGGCAATTTTGGCTATGGCAGCGCAGGAGCGCTCATTCTGACATTCATTATTGTGTGCTTTACCTTACTGCAAGCGCGTATCCTGGGCTTTGGTCGCGCCGAGTAACAAAGAAGGAAGATACCTATGGCAACAATTGCGTCCATGCGACAGTCACGCCGCCCCAGGCAGAACGTGCAGGCAAAGAAAACAGCGAGCCTGGTGTTGCGCTATAGCATACTGAGCATCCTGGCGCTGTTTTTTCTGCTCCCCTTTTACCTCATGCTGCGCAACGGGTTATCCACGGATGCTGATATTACATCGCCAACCTGGACCATTTTCCCCAAAACGCTGCATTTTGAGAATATCCAGGAGCTTTTCTCCGATCCTGATGTACCCTTTCTCGATGGCCTGATCAATTCGGCCATCATCGCTACGTTGCAAACCATCGGGCAGATCCTGATCTCCCTGCTGGCCGGTTATGGTCTGGCGCGCATTCCCTACCGTTGGTCAAAGCAGGTTTTCTTCGCGGTGTTGCTGACGCTGATGATCCCCAGCGTCGTGATTTATGAGCCAACGTATGTGATCGTCTCCGATCTGGGCTGGGTCAGCACCTTGCAAGGGCTGGTGGTACCAGGTCTTTTCGCCGGCTTTACCACCTTTCTCTTCCGCCAGTTTTTCTTGAGTTTTCCCCATGAATTGGAGGAAGCCGGGCGCATCGATGGCCTGGGGTATGTCGGTAGCTTCTTGCGCATTGTCGTGCCGAACTCCTATGGCATTATTGCGGCCCTGAGTGTCATCACCTTTATTACCAGTTGGAATGCCTTCCTCTGGCCATTCGTCATTGGGCAGAATGATTCAGCCTGGACTATCCAGGTCGTGCTTTCCAACTTTTTGAACGCCCAGGTTCTGAACTTACATGAATTGTTTATCGGCGCAGTCGTTGCGGTCCTACCATTGGTGGTTATCTTTCTCCTCTTGCAACGTTTTATTGTAGAAGGTTATAAGCAGAGTGGTCTAAAAGGATAAGCATCAGACCTTGCTTTGCCTCCAATTACGATATTGCGAGTCTTAGCGCGTGCACGCGTAGAGACAATCCCTCGCGGTTGTCTTTAAGTGTGGATATGTGACCCATACATTGATCAATGTGGATACAATTTTGCTACGGTGCAAAACGGGAGTCGTCTCAATGTGGGACAAAGCAACATCACCTGACTTGATAAAAGCAGGGGTGAGTCGTCGAGATATCATCAGACGAGCGCTGGCCCTGGGGCTTTTGCTCGGTGCCGCAGGCAATCTGCTGCAAGGATGCAGCACAAACAGCCTGGAGAGTAGTCTTAATTTTGCGAACTGGGCGTCCGCTGAAACGGCAACACGCGACGATATTGATAAGGCTCTACAAGCCTTTGAGAACCTGAACAACGTTCAGGTCAATAACATTGCCATGCCGTTTGACGAAGTTCTGGCGCAAACGACCAGGCTGATCGAGGCAAAAATCACCCTGGATGTGATGGAACTGAGCGGCAATTGTCCGTATGCGCTGGCGGGTATGGGAGCACTCACTGACCTGGGTCCCTATGTCTCCCCTACCTGGCGCAACGATGCCTTTCCTAATAGTTTCGCCGCTGGCACCTATGCAGGGACACTTTATGCTGTTCCGTTTAGTATTACCCCCCACGGCTTCTGGTATAGCAAAGTACTGATGACTGCGGCAGGCTTGAACCCAGAACGTCCTCCACGTACCATCGATGAACTTACTACTGCCATGAGTATTCTGCGTGCGAAGTTGCCGACTAATAGCTACCCCATAGCTCTCGATACCTCAGTGACAGAATACGCATTGATAGGTTTCTGGCCCTGGATCTGGACCTTCGGTGGTCAGCCAATGGTCAATAACAGGAATGGCACAGTAACTATCAACTGGGCCGATGAGGGAACTGTTGCGGCGTTCCAGTGGCTACAGGATGCGGTGCGTAAGAAATGGACGCCGCCCAACCTGGCGATTAAGGCCGAGCGAGAACTCATGGCGGAGGGCACCATTGCATTTAAGCTGGATGGTCCCTATTTGACCGGTATCCTGGGTTCGGTCAACCCGGCCTTCAGCACGATCCAGCAGGTCAACCAGACCTTCGCCGTTACCACAACCCCTTTAGGGCCGGGAGTCAGCCAGCCGGTGACTTGCGCTGATATCCATAATCTGTCGATAGCCTCATCTTCCAGTAACAAAGAGTTGGCCTGGAAACTGATCAATTTTCTAACCACATCGCCGCAGGTGATTACCAATTTTCTCATCCCTGAGGGCGGCTTGTTACCTTACAAAAGCTATGATATCCGGCCTCAACTCTATGCGCGATACTATGCCGATCCTATCAGCCAGACCTTTATCAACGAGATCATTCCGACAATGCGTCCGCCTGTGTTCGGGCCACGTTACAGCATTGCAGCCATAGCAGTGGCTACAGCCTTACAGGAAATCTCAAATGGGGCCACTGTCAAACCTCGTCTGCTCAAGCTTACGGATGAGGTGAAAGCTATTTACACATCGTCTCACTTGATTTGATGCTTCTTATCGCAGTTGTTGTGACAGATATGAGCAGCAGAGGCTTTATTTGCTCAGCTCTTACCGTCTTAAAGGAGACATGGACCATGTGGAGATTTCTTAGGAATATGCCGATAGCACAACGCCTGATGGCAGCTGCGGTCATAACAGCCCTGATTCCTGGTCTGGTGATCTCAGTCTTAGGCAGTTCATACATCGATACATTGAATACAATCAATGATACGGTAAAGGCTGGCAATAGTGCGGTCAAAACGGTGACGCATATGCAAGCGGACCTCCTGTGCATGGGTGCATTGCTGGAAGTACTGAACACCTCTACCAGTTCAACCGCTGACAATATGCAAAACAGTCACGAGGTTGTGCAGCTCACCGATGATTTTGCCTCCTCCTTAACAACCTACCAACGCGACTACCAGATTAGCACATCCCCTATGATGCAAAGTATTCGCGCCAGCTTACAAAATGACAGTCAGGGCAACCAGGTGCCTGTCAGTCAGCATAGCATGATTTATGTGGTTGACTTGCAGTGGTCGATCTATAAATACGCTCAACAGCAGGTCCTGCTGGATATAGAACAGAATACGAGCGCCAATACGCTGGCCGCAGATGTCGCTCAGGCCAACCTGGAGTATCTTCCGCTAAAAGGGAATCTGGATAATCTGGTGGGCCTGACGGAGAACATGAGTCAAATTGTGGCCGAGATTAACACCTTCAAAATCAACCCCATTATCATCTGGACCATCATCGCGTTTGTCTTCAGTATCCTGGTCGTCTTTGTGCTGAGTTATCTGATCAATCTCACCATCACACGCCCGTTACGTGAGCTCGTCACGCTCACTGAACGCATTGCACGCGGCGAGACCAACGCGCGTGCGGCAGTGACTGGTCACGATGAAACGGCTCTGGTTTCTGCTTCCATGAACGCTATGCTGGATAGCATTGTCCGACTGATGAAAAATATCCAACTGCAACACGATTTCTTAGAGACGCGCGTGCAGCGACTGATTGCCGAAGTGAAAGGAGTCGGTGCGGGCGATTTGCGCTCACGCACCGAAGTCACTTCAGACGCATTGGGATTCCTGGCACACTCTTTCAATTATATGCTCGACGAACTGAGTAGTCTGGTACTCCGTGCCAAAACCGTCACCCATGAAACCGAAACTCAGACGAGCAGTATGCAGTCGCATATGATGCAACTGGCTAGCAGCAGTGATCAACAATTACAGCATATGACAAAAATTGTCAAAGCAGCAAAACAAATGATCGATGAGGCTTTCATGATGAGTGAAAAGTCTCAGGCTCTGGCAAATATCACCCACGAAATGCAACAAAAAGCTCGGATAGCATGTGAAGGAGGGAAGCAAGCTGATGCACATACAGTCCTTGCTCCAATAGTTAACGAGATGAATCATCAGGTAGATACTGTTGAAAGCATTAACATTCATCTCCATCGGCAGGTACACCTGTCGCAATCTCTCTTGCACATGCTACAAACTGCGGAAGAAGCAAGCAAACAAAGCAACACAAGCACACAAGAAATGCGGCAGACGATGGAGAAACTCGCCCATCACGTGTCGCTTTTACGCCTATCGATTGACGCATTTAAGCTGCGCGAAGATGAATTTTCACTGGCATCCTAACCATCTGAGAGAGTGTTTGGAACGCGCACCTTTTTCCTCCTCTCAGTCAGATGAGCCGTTAGGCTAGCTACGTCAGTAGCGTTTCTGACTGTCTAAGAGGGTTGTCGACAGCGTGTTGAAACCAAACACTCTCTGCGTCTGAGGAAAAACTGGGAGGCAAGCAAACAGAGGAGCGTTGTACTGTCAATATTTGGCGGGAAAGGGGGTATCTTTTGCCAGGTCGGAGAGCAATCATAACAGGTTGTCGACTGGTCTGTCTCATGTATAGACCAGTTGACAACAGAATTACCAACAGTGGACAAAACAGGTAACAATCAAAGGCAGTAGCGCACCTGACTATATATTACGGATAAAATCGCTTATTCCGTATTGCTCACTCACAAAGAGTGCATAATGTCCCTTGATACAAAGGAGAATCAGCAAACATGGAGTCACACATATTTAAGGGTTCCTCCTCTCAGTCAGATGATCGCGTAGCGATAGCCACGACAGTGGCGTTTCTGACTGTTTATAAGGGTAGCATTGCCCAGGTACAACGCTCTGTACAAGGAATTATCTTCCGGCGGAGATTAGCTCCGTGCATAGCAACGCTGCTCATCGTCTTAATCTCCGGCAGCACGCTCTCGCTCTTTAGCAACGTAAGCGTGCCTACAGCTTACGCGTTGGCCAATAGCCAGGAAACAACGCCAATGATGGGCTGGTCAAGTTGGAACGCACATTTCACCAACATCAATCAGTCTGTGATTGAGGCCGCCGCTAGCGCCCTCGTCAGCAGCGGGATGCAAGCAGCAGGCTATGACTACGTTGATATTGATGCAGGTTGGTGGAGTGGTACACGCGATAGTAGCGGCAATATCACCGTAAGTGCAACCCAGTGGCCCAGTGGCATGGCTGGCGTAGTCAGCTATATCCATAATCTGGGCTTGAAAGCTGGTATCTATACGGACGCAGGCACGAATGGCTGTAGCGGTACAAGCCAAGGAAGCTACGGTCATTACGACCAGGACATGCTGCAATTCGAGGAATGGGGCTTTGATAATGTCAAAGTTGACTGGTGTGGTGGCGTCGATCAGGGTCTCAATCCGGCGACCCAGTACGGGCAGATTCGTGACGCTATCACCGCTGCCACTGCGCAGACCGGTCATCCGATGGCGTTCACTATCTGCGAGTGGGGAGTGTCAGATCCCTGGAACTGGGGACCGAGTACGGGAAACGCCTGGCGTACTTCCAACGATATCAGCTTTACGCAAGGGTCAGTGACCTGGAGCAATATTCTGAAAAATTTTGATGCTGCCACACTACATCCCGATGCACAGTCGATAGAAAGCTACAATGACCCTGACATGATGGAGGTAGGTGCTTCAGGGATCAGCACGACGGAAAGCCAGGCCCATTTTAGCCTCTGGGCCATAGCTGGAGCGCCCTTGCTGGCAGGGAACGATATTACCACTATGTTCGAGCACGACAACATCCATCCTGACGAATAGTGAAGTGATCGCCGTTGACCAGGACCCTCTTGATCTGCAAGCCATCAAAGTCAGTGAGCCATCAGTTGGGCTGCAAGTCTGGTCAAAGGTGCTGAGCGGTTCTGGACAAAGAGCGGTCGCGCTGCTCAACCGCACAAGTGCAACCGCCAATATTACGGTGAACTGGAGCGATATTGATCTGACGGGCAGTGCAACGGTCCGCGACCTCTGGGCGCATAGCAACCTGGGCAGTTTCTCCACGAGCTATACGGCCAGTGTTCCCTCACATGGCGTTGTGATGCTCAAGATCAGTGGCACAGAGCCGGGCATTGCCAACTATGAAGCAGAATCTTCCAGCAATACGTTGAGCGGCAGTGCGGTGGTGCAGAGTTGCAGTATCTGTTCTGGGAGCAAAAACGTCGGGTATATAGGCAAAGGCGGTACGTTACAGTTTAATAACGTACAGACCAAGTTTCCTGGTCCTCAAGTTGTGACGATATACTATATCAATGGCGATGGCAGCGCACGTACGGCTACTATCAGTGTGAATGGCAGAACAGGTATTTCGGTGATTTTTCCGGCGACCGGAACGAGCTGGTCAAGCGCGACCGTGGGGAGCGTGAAGATCTCAGCCTATCTGACAGCGCGCAACAACACCATTCAGTTCTCTAATAGTAGCGCGTGGGCACCCGATATTGACAGGATCACAGCTCAGCTCGGCGGCACGAACTCCGTCTACGGCAATTTCTCCACGTACGAGGCCGAGTCCTCCAGCAACACGCTGGGAGGGAGCGCAGTCATACAGAGTTGCAGTGCCTGTTCGGGGAGCAAAGATGTTGGCTATATTGGCGATGGTAGCGGCACACTGACCTTCAATAATGTCAACGTGAGTAGCGCAGGCAGCCATAGGTTGTCTATCTCCTATATCGATGGTGATAGCTCTACTTATGGTATTGGCACGTACCGTACAGCTAGTATCAGTATTAACGGTGGCACGGCCTTCACGGTCAGTTTTCCGGCTACCGGCGATTGGAACGAGATGGTCACGATGAATATATCCGTCACCCTGGCCGCTGGTAACAACACGATTACCTTCTCTAACAGTTCGGCCTATGCGCCGGATATCGACAAAATCGACGTCGTCTAGTCTCCTGAGATAGTGTTTGGTTTTCGCTCGCTCCTGGCCCCCCTCTGAGACCGTCAGAAACGAAGCTGACGCTTCACCCTCTTAAACGGTCAGAAACGAGGCGATCTCCTTTCTGACACATGAGCGCGCTAGCGCTAGAGGCGGTAGCCTCGTTTGTGTCAGTAGTAAGAGTACCGCCTCTAGCCTTCGGCTCATCTGACCGAGATGAGGTACCCTTCGGCTCATCTGACGGAAAGGAGGAAAAGGGTGCGCGTGCCAAACACTATCTGACAGCAGAAGCAGACAATTAGCAAACGTCCATTTAAGAGGTAATGTTGTACAGGAGGTGGAGGCCAAAGGTTCGTTGTAGCACCTTTTCCCACCACCTCTTCTCGGAGGCTGTTCCCTCCACTCCTTTCCTTGCTCCTCAGAGGCTATTGAAGTTGCGTTGGTAAGCTAGCAAGCCTATAATATATGTTGCAGTGCACACGTACTCTATCCTTAGCTAGATCTTCTGTATATTTGTGCTACCTCGTCACTCCCAGAGATAAGGAGCTGCAAAATGACTGCCATAGATCTCTCGCAGGTGCCAGTCGCGGATAATCATTGCCATGGCATCTACCGTACGCAGGGACCACTAGACATCCATGCATGGCGTCGGCACTTCACCGAATCCACGGCTCCCAGCATGCAACAGAGCCATGTGGCAACAACGCTTTTTTACCGTCGCTTGCTCCATACGATGGCGGAATTCTTTGCCTGTGAAGCGACAGAAGCTGCCGTCCTGGCGGCGCGTCAAGAGTATAATTCCCACGACCTGGTTCGCCAGTATCTGCGAGCAGCGAACTTCGCGATACTGTTCCTGGACAAGGGCCATCCTCCCCTGGAGACGATATTCTCCGACGCCGAGCATGCCGAACTGGGCAATTGCCGCGTCGGACCAATGCTGCGCGTAGAGCTGCTCATGCAAGATCTGGTCGCGCGATATGCTACGCTCCCTACCGTCATCGAGGCACTGAAAGCGGCTCTCTATGATGTCCGTGGACAGGGCTATGTGGCGTTAAAAAGCATTGCAGCCTATCGTACAGGACTGGCGATCCATACCTGGTCCACTGACGAAGCCGGCGCAGCCTTTGTTGAGGCCCGTCGAGAAGCGCAGACATACGGCACCGTGCGCCTGGGCTACAAACCACTGCTCGATACGCTCCTCCACGTTGTCTTCGCTGAAGCAGCCAGACAAGAATTGCCTATGCAGTTTCATACCGGCTACGGTGATACCGATGCAGATATGCTGTTAGCAAATCCACTCAACTTGCGCGCAGTGCTGGAACGCAAAGAGTATCGCGCTATGCCCATCGTTCTGCTGCACGCGTCTTACCCTTACACACGTCAGGCAGCCTATCTGGCGGCGGTCTACGAGCAGGTCTATCTCGACCTTTCCTATGGTATTCCATTTCTCGGCTACAACGAGATGCTCGCATTTACGCGCGCAGCATTTGACGTGGCACCCTACTCGAAGCTCCTCTACAGTTCCGATGGCATTGGAGTACCAGAGATCCATTGGCTGAGTGCCCGCAATGGCCGCAGTATATTGGGACAGGTGCTGGGCGAACGCGTAGCAAATAGCGAACTCACTGCCGCTGAGGCCGAGACAGCCGGCGCGGCTGTACTCCGCAATAATGCCCTGCGACTGTATAGAGTGGAAGAGAAGTTGAGCTGACAATTGCCAGATTTCATCTGTGCATGCAAATAGACATGTATCTTGCTCGTTCTACACTAAAAGATAGTGACATAATACTAGCAGTAGATGTTCTGGGTCGCAACGAAACACTAGAGAAAGAGGCAAAATTTCGTGAAATTTGCATTTAGCACGCTTGCTTGTCCACAATGGTCTACTGAACAGGTGGTAGAAAATGCTGTCAAGATGGGCTATGATGGCATCGAGTGGCGGTTACTTGACGGAGAAGTCATTGACCCACGGCAGGATGCCGCCAAAGTCATCGCTGCGGTTGAGCTTACCCGCTCGCGCGGACTCGAGGTCTGCGCGCTGGATACGTCGTGCAAATTCAACTATAGCGAACCAACAGAGCGAGCGCGCAATGTCGCAGACTTGCGCAGTTGGATTCAGCTAGCGCAACAGGTACAGGTTCCCTTGTTACGTGTTTTTGGTGGTCCGAACGATGATCCACCCAATGCACAACCAGGCAAACAGGAGGAAATTGACCGCGTCTCCACAGCCTTACGCCAGGTAGCTGAGCAGGCTGAGCAGGCGCATGTCACGGTTGTACTGGAAACGCATGATGCATTCTCTTCAGCACGACACGTTGCGCAGGTATTGCAAGCGGTAAACTCACCGGCAGTCGCGGCCTTGTGGGATAGCCACCATCCCTACCGTGTCGGTGAGAGCGCGCAAGATGTCATTGCAGCACTTGGCAAGCGTATTGCACATGTGCATGTGAAAGATGCATTCCGCCTCCCCAACAGTACTAGCTGGCAACTGGTCCTGCTCGGGGAAGGTGAGGTGCCGGTACAAGAGCAATTACAGTTGCTACAACAACGTGGATATAGCGGCTACATTTCCGTCGAGTGGGAAAAGCGCTGGCATTTAGAGCTTTCCGAGCCAGAGGTTGCCCTACCTGAGCATATAGCCTGGCTTAAGCGGCTTGAGCAGGCGTTACAAAACGTCTAATTTCTTCTCCTCAACAAAACGCTTTGTCCACATGCGCGTAGGGTCAGGGCTTTGCCCCTGACCTTTACCTGCCAGATATCACTCTGCTTTTGAGCGGGCAATGGGGCAACTGACAACTGCCCCGTCGCCACCCAGATAGATATAGGCTCTCCTCCCGCACTCTGTGTGGCCCAAATTGTGGTAAAATAGAGAAAGCACAGAATTTATAGAAAGCTCTTCTTCCCACATTACAACGAACATATGATATACCCACTTCAGCCTGATCTTCCAGGCATTTGTATCAAGCAGATTACTCTTGAAGGTGCAATGATCACCGTTTTTGCTCAATTCTGGGATTTACACCACAAGGTGACACTACTTTACTGGATTATTTGTTCTCAGGATCAAACAACCTCTTTCTTGAAAATGAACTCCCTCTCTGGCTGCTTGAAGGGGGTGTAAACATCTGTTCAAGCGTTTTTTGCCCTTTATGCCTATTTTCCAACCGAAGAACGCGTATCTCTGTGTTCAACTTCTTTTTTTGCTGCTGCAATTCAGCGGCTTCCTGCGCGAGATCTTTCCTCTCCTGCTTCACCTTTACATATTCAGAGCGTTGATCAGCCTCGATTCCTCTCTGGGAAGCTAGCATCTTATCTTTATTTTCACGCATTTGATTCGCTGCCTCTTCCAGTTCCCTATACCGATGCTCGTTCGTAGTTATCTCATGGGTAACTTGATCCCTCTCTTCCAACTGAGACTTCCCCACCGATCCCTGAGGTAACGCATGCTCATATAAGTCACTCAATCCCATCTGTTCATTCAAATTGTCCAATCTTCTAGATAAAGCGTCTTGTTTAGATCCCAGGGTCATTCGTTCTTGAAAATTCTCCTTGATACGTGTCGTTAAGTCATCGTACTCTGGATCTCGCTTTGTTAATTCTATATCTAGCTCTTTCATCCTATTATCTTTATTAATGATATCTCGATTTTTTTCTTCTAATTTGCCTTCTATTCCTTTAATATCTTCTTCTAATGCTTTGATTTTTTTATCTTCCTCTCTTTCTTTAGAAGAATCAGAGGAAGAATGGCTCTTAGAATCAGAATCAGAATCAGAATCAGAAGAGCTTCGTCTTTCTTTCTTCATCATCTGAAGGGGATCTAGTTTATTTGGTGTCTCTTCTTTTGAAGAGGTCGTCTCTTTATGATGAGGAATATCGCCGCCCATTATTTACTATGCTCCTTTGCTGCTTCTTATTCTACGTGCAACCATTGATCCAAATCAGACCTGATCATATGTTGTCGGCCATGTCTGTTCTTTTAGAATAGTCTTCGTGTTCTATGAAAAAAAGGGGGGAAGAGGGACAGTTCACATACGCCTGGCATGCGTTTGAAATACCTCTGTTATTAATATGGCATAGCAATTGAGGCAACCTTTTCCGATTTATCTCACACCTAGAAGTGAATTTATACATAAACGCGACACCCAGATAAAAACAAACAACGGATAATGTGTAAATCCCAGAATTGAGCGGCTCTTCCGCACTCTGTGTAGCCCAAATCGTGGTAAAATAGAGAAAGCACAGAATTCATAGAAAGCTCTTCTTCCCACATTACAACGAACATATGATATACCCACTTCAGCCTGATCTTCCAGGCATTTGTATCAAGCAGATTACTCTTGAAGGTGCAATGATCACCGTTTTTGCTCAATCCCATAAGCTCTCTCGAAAGAGTTCACGAAAAAGGGCAGATGCTATGAGGCTGGGTGAGCATGCATCTTGTTTTAGGAACGATGGTCCCTCTTCAGATTGGAAAAAGAGTAGAACATGGACAAAACTTCTTCTCTCTCTATCGTATCATCTTTTTAACCACACAGAGTGCGGGAGAGCCAGATATATCTGAAGACTCCGGGCTTCCTGCCCGACAGTTTTGTGAACTTTTTCACAACATCCCCTAAACAACTTGACAGGATCACTTGCACTAGAGATAATCCAGAGGAACACTGGCCTTTCTTTTTGAGACGCTAACGAGATGTCTTTCCATCGTCCAGCGCTTATGCAGAGGGAAGCAACCATGCAACAAAGTAATGGCTCAAGACTCTTTCCGAGCAATGATCCTCGTAGTGCTGCTGTCGGCATCATTGAAGTAGCACCCGACGACGATAGACAAGCTATCCTAACGGCCATCTTTACGCAGGAAAAGCTGGGACGCAAGCAAATCGCGCTTGTTGTACCAGCCCAGAGTAGCGCGTTTCGCCGTGCGACAGGCATCGCAGGTCTGGAACAGGCGCTCGCAGGATTGCAGGCACAGGTTGTCTTTATCGCTCCCCAAAATTCATCGCTTGCCAAATTCGCTCGTCAACACCAATTTCCGCTCTTCCTATCTCTGGAGAAATACTCGCAGTATGCACAAACGTTTCTCAGCCAGGAACCTGCTCCACCAGCACAGACCCCGGAGCAAACAGATACACAGCCGCTATCAGAGCCACAACCAGCTACATCTGAGACCACACCGTCGGCTCCTCCTATGCCATCTTCGTCCCTAGACGATCAGACAAACGCTGAGCAAACGCCCATTGACATAACAGACGAGGACCAGGAGGACGCCACTGCGATTACCAATCTTCCTGCATACAACGATACTGCGCCAGCAGAAGCAGCGTCTCCAGCGCAAGTACCAGCATCTCCGGCCCCCATTATACTGACGACACATGCACAACAGAACAGGGCGCAGACACCAACGCGCTCCCCCATCCCCGTCGTACAATCCGGCCCGTACCCGGTCAGAGTCCACAGACAGAACAGGGCGCAGACAGTTGGACGGCGCTGGCTTATCGTCACATTGATCTTGCTGCTGCTCTTAGCAGGACTTGTCCTGAGCGCAATAGTCGATATCGGACCGCTGCCGCAATTTTTTCCCGGCGACTCAGCCACGATTACCATCACTCCGAACAGTACCGTTCTACAGAAGACGTCTACTATTTCCGCCGTGACCGCTGTGCCGGATAGTGCACAACTGCAAGTTGCAGCACGTTTTCTCTTTGCTACCCCACCAACGCAAACCAGCACAGTGCAGGCAACCGGCACTGGCATCACCCCTCCACAGCAGGCCCACGGCCTGCTAACCTTTTACAATGCGTTACCCCATGCACAAACGATACCCGCTGGCACTGTCCTCAGCGATAACAACGGCGTCCAGATCGTGAGCGACCAGGCAGCTATGATCAAACCAGCACAACCACCCATGGAGGGTACAGCCGAAGTCGCAGCTCACGCAGCCACGCCAGGCGTAAGCGGCAACATACCAGTACACGACTTTAATGCTACTGCCTGTTGCAATCCTGGCATTACGGTAAAGAACGAGCAAGCCTTCAACGGGGGACAAAATCAACAAATCTATAGCTATGTACAGCAAAGCGACATCGATAATGCGGCGCAGACACTGACATCCTCGCTCACAGCAAACGGTCAACAAGCAGTGCAAGAGCAGATGCTGCAAAGTGATCAGCTCGTTGGCCCTCCACAATGCAAGCCTCTGATCACCTCTACTGCTGCGGCTGGCGCGAGAGTTGCTGAAGTGACCGTTTCGGCCACAGCCAGTTGCCTGGGAGAAGTGTACAATCAGCAAGCAGCTCAATCTCTGGCAGCCAGCCAACTCAAACACGCAGCACAACAGACTCCCGGAACTGCCTACGCCTTGCAGGGAAATATCAGCACCAGGATTATCAGTGCCAAAGTGACAGACGCCAGCGGCACCGTCTTGCTACATATTCAGGCCAGCGGCACGTGGATCTACCAATTCCAGGGCAACTGGAGCAGGCCACTGGCCATGCGCATTGCCGGAAAAAATATTCATACCGCGACGACTTTATTACAACAACAGACAGGCGTGAAGCAGGCACATATCGTTATCAACGGCCTGCTTCACAATACATTACCAACTAATCAATCAAACATACACTTTGTAAACGTATCTCGCTGAATCGGCTTCCCACCTATCATCAACGGCAATGAGCGCTCAACATGCTCTTCAACAAGCATGCAACAGCACCATCACTTATGTTTTGCCTCTCTCAATCTAGTAATCCCAACTAACCTTTATTTTTCCATGTTTTACGTTCTACCGAGAGACAGGCATAAAAGGGATACGCTCCCACTCAAAAGGCATCTCAATCATGGACGCATGGAACAGTCTGTTCTTCGCTGAAACAGATGTGGCCTCCGCGATTTTTCCTCAATAAAAGCAAAAGAAGTTTAAAATAATTTTGCATAGAATACATGAAATAATCAAGAGAGATTTATAGAGCTTCTGCATGGGGATTTCTCTCTATTTCAGGCTCAACATCCGAGAAAGCCGACACAAAGCCGACACAAAGCCGAGCATTTGTGGTTCGTGAAATCACTTCTTTTCATTAAGCTTCAAGAGAGCGATAAATCCGATCGGGAGGTTCCGGTTCGGGCGAAAGAGCTACATGTTCTTTCTATTCACAATATGCCCGAAACAAGCGCTGTCCTATCCAGGTTCTGTGGCAAGGATAGAGGCATTAGAGCGATACCCTGACCGGAAACGCAGAGAGACAGCCGCTCTGCCGACCACAGCTGATTCAGGCAAAAGCAGGTTAGCTCTAGGAAGCAATCGAGAGACTCCGCCGAATCTCTCGATACAGGAGAAAGGAATCACACGCATGACGCAAAATCAGTTCCGTCCTTTCAAAGTGTTCCTGACCAAAAAGGTTTCTGGGACAGGAGCCAGAGCGCTGGTAGTGATGAGCATATGTCTCATCGTCGGTTCCATATTCATTGTCCAGGGTGCATCGCAGGCGTTCGCAACTCAGGCTGTACCACAGATTCAGAAAAAGGTAGCAACGGACCTGAGTTTTTATATGAACTCCAGCAACACCGGCGAGGCCTCCACGCTTGGCAAAAATCAGGCGAATGCCGATAAAACCAATCGCACAAGTAGCCTGGTGATCCTGGATTTCGGTGCACAGGCAAGCAATGGTAGTGGCACAGATTATCCAGGCTCTACTCATTTCATCAGCAATGGCCAGATCGAAAAAGTCGTGGAAGCATTTGCCTCTGGCTACGTCTCCCATGCCGGGTCGGGCAGATTTGTCACAGTCGCTATCGGGACCAATAATTCTGGTGCCAATGTTGGCACTGCCAATGGAAAAACCTGGGGGCACCTGGTATCGGCAGTAAAGTCCTATGTTGCTTCCCACCACTACAATTCCCACGTCATAATAGCTGGTGGCGACGATATCGAGAGCTGGGGCTCTCCAGGGGCAGCGATAAACTGGGTAAATGGATATCATAGTGTTGGGAACATCTATTACAACTTCGGCTCTGCGGACGGTTGCCCAGAAAACAGCTCAAATAACACCATCCACTGCGCTGGTAACTGGACCCAGTATGACTACTGGTATGTGAGTTGGGGAAATCCGTCAGCATTTTCAACGCCAGAAATCTATAACCAGACCGGCGCGCAAGCGCAACAGTGGGCGATGATCAGCCTCTATAGCGTGCAACACCACAGCGGTCCCATTGTTTTCATGGGTCCTATGGACCAGCACAATATCCAGCCCGGCTGCTGTACAGGGACGAACAACACAGCCACGCAAGCCTGGGATCAACTGTGGAATGCCCTGCATGCCCGCAAGAGCACGGCCCAGAACCTTTTCTACTCCCTCGAAATCCGTCATGAATAATGCAGGCAAGGCTCATCCTCTCTAATCACCAGGGAGAACCATGCAAGGCCCTGACACTTTTGTGACAAAGCAGGGTCGCGAGGGTCGCTTGTTCGACCCGGACGGCCCTGCTTTTTTGCTGCTCTGAGACTACCACGCGGACACACGCATGCGCATGCCATTCAGAGGGCCACCCGTGACCCCATAAGCCTGTACGATCTCCTGGTCTGGTACAAGCGTAAGCTGATAGTTACGCAGAATATGCGAAACCATCGCTTTGATCTCGACTTGCGCGAAATTGATGCCAATGCAGATGCGTGGTCCACCACCAAAGCCGACTAGAGCATAGGGATGCTTTTTGTGTTCCTCACGCGGCGGAGCAAAACGATCCGGGTCAAAACTGGCTGGATGGGCAAAGATGCCTGGCAACCGATGGGAGGCTGCAATCGAATAGAAGGCAAATGTGCCAGCCGGAACATGATAACCATGAAAATCGAAGTCTTCAATCACCCCGCGCGGTCCGTTGGGGACAGGCGGATAGAGTCGTTCGGCTTCGCTCAAGGCATTTTCCAGTACTTTCATACGCTTGATAGCTTCCAAATCGGGATCTCGCGTGGCAACTATCCCTTGTGGCTGTTGACCAAGGATGGCCGCCTGCTCATCCATAATGCGTTGGGTATAATCGGGATGCTGATTGAGCAGGTAAAGGAGCCAGGTAACGAGGCTTGTCGAGGTTTCATGACCTGCCACGAGCAAGATGTTTACGTGTGCGATTAACTGTTCATCGCTCATCGCCCTGCCCTGGTCATCCCGCGCCTGGACCAGTCTACCAAAAATGTCATCAATGCGCACACGACGCCGTTCCTCAATCTTAGGACGCAACAAAGCATACAACTCAGCATGCAGTTGTCCAAGCTGCCGATGAAATTCTTCTTCCGAGGCAGAGACACCCCCTACCATGAGAATACGCACGAAGAGTTCGCGAAAGCGGTCTACCTCTTCTCCGGCCTGCAGACCGGTCAATGCCTCAGCAGCTACCGCAAAGGTAATTTTGCGCGCTTCCTCGTAGAGATCTATCTCATCAGTTGCGAGCCACGTCGCCGCGTGCTCACGAATAATGCGATTCATTAAAGGCAGGTAGCGATCCATATAGCTGACCGTAAAAGCCGGATTCATCATCTTGCGATGCTGATCATGCTCTTCACCATCCATACTGAGCAAACCATGACCCAACATATTGGTCACTTGAAAGATGGTGCCCCAGCCAACCTGATTAGAAAACTTCTGCCGCTCATTCACCAGCACGAAACGGTTTGCCTCCGGGCCCACCAGGTAGAGAATCTCCCGCTCAAAGAATGTGGAGCGAAAAATCGGCCCATGCTGCTCATAGGCCTCAGCGAGCAGTGGAGCGAGATGGAGCTGATAATCGTCAGGCAAAGTCACCTGAGGGATAGCGTCGTAAGGGCGTATATCATCCATGAGAGTTCTCCTTTTTCGATATGCACACTGAATGAAGTTCATTCATTTTTCTCTATCAAAAAATACGCGCCAGGCACAACAAAGTTGCAAGAAAATGGGTGATATTGCCTTGCATTCAGATGAGCCGTGGGCTAGCGGCGTTTATCTTAATACTGACACAAACGAGGCTAGCGCCTCTAGCCTTCGGCTCATGTGCCAGAAAGGAGATCGCCGCGTTTCTGAATGGCTATGGGTATGAGATAGCGGTTGGTTTCAGTTCGTGTAAATATGAAAATTATTTGAGGAGGAAAAAACCGCTGTTGAAAGTAGTGGCAAACTGTCCCTCTTTTTTTCTTCTTGAAAGCAGAGGAGCCAGCGGCTATACTTGATGAACGAACATTATTTTGGCGTAAAGCGCTGAGCGTTTCTTCGCCGAAAAGATACTCAACCATCGAGCCTCTTCCAGGATAAAACAACCGACTATCTAGGTAGGAGAGAATACGGTGACAGATAGATCCTTGCACGCGACAGAAGGCGGAGCAAAAGAGACAGGGGAACGCCATAACCCTGGGAAATCCGCGGAGATCCCCCTGCGCAACCTCGCTGCAGAGGAGCGCGCGCGCCCATTGAGTCCCCGGGAGCAGGCAAAACAGGTGATTGAGGACTGCGAGAAGAAACTGCAGGAATATGACCACTACTATCGAGGGAGTGGAATACCAGCCATGTGGGGATTACGGCAAGAGTGTTCACAGCTTCTCAGAGCAGTGAAGTACCACGGAACGCTCATGAGTCAGGGGGAGAACTACGCAAAAGCATTCACCGAGAACTATCGCGAGAGTGCGAGAAAGTTGCAGGATATCCTGGATCGGTACCCCAAAAGCTTCGAGGGCTTTGTGAAGCAACAGGTCGAAGCTTGTGAGAGGCAGAAGCGTCCTTTGCCGCGACACATGATTGAGCGGACGCGGCAGGAGCTTCGAGAAAGAAGGAGTTTGCTGGAGCAAGAGCTTGGCATTCCCGCTATCCCAGCCCAGCTGGAGCAAAAGGGTGTGCTTTCTGCAGAACGACGTGCGGTACTGGCACGTGATTACGAGCTGATCCAGCAGCGGGGATATACCGGTGACGGTTTCGCCCAACTTGAAGAGCTAGTCAGCACCCTCCATGCAGAACGTAGCGTGTATGAAGTGACCGGCAAGACCACTGATAGCTTCACCCCAGCAGAAAAGGCACCAGAACGTCAGCAACATATTGCCAGACATATGCAGGCGGTTGCAAAGGAAGCAGGCGGGAAAGTGTTGACGGAAAAAGTCACGCGAACGCTGGCGGACCAGCAAATTGATCAGAACGTGCGTACAGAAATTGCAGAAGCGTTTGGGCTGTCGCTGGCTTGTCCCAGGTGAAAAACCTCTGGGAGATGGTCAAAGGCAGCGAGGATGTCGATGTCTGTTCAGCAGCGACGCGGGGCCTCTCTGCCATCGCTGAAAAGGGGAGGCATGCAAGGGCGCGTGGGGAGGCTATACAAGTCCTGGATAAGGTGATGAGAGATAGAGAACTGGATCAAGAGGTGCGTAACGAGGCAGTCGGAGTTCTGTGGGATATGGGTAAGAGAGCAGCGGTCGTAGAAGCTCAGGGTGAGATGCTACAGAACAAGGAAGAGGAAAGATACATCCGTAGTGAGGCTCTAAGGTATCTTGATAGAGTTGCCAGGGACGAAGAGGAGGATGAAGATATCCGAGGCAAGGCTATAACGATCCTGGGTGAGATTGCCGGAGACGGGGATCAGGATAAAACTGTACGTATGGATATAATAGGATATTTTGAGCGTATAGGTGGTGAAGCAGCGCGTAAAGCTTTATATGATATTGTCGAGAATAAAGAAGTATATAAACGTATACTAGGCTTGATCAAGGAATTTATGGGTAAGATTACTATAAATGAGGAAAAATCCTCAGATATATATATGAGAGTAAGAAGTATTCTTGATTCTTTGGAGGTAAAAGAAGTTATAGAGGGATTTTATAAAAATAGGGATTGGGTTGTAGGTGCCCGTTGGGAGGATACAAAGGATCTTGATATTATTCTGGACGAGAAAATGCCTTCGGAAGCGCGCGAATAAGCAATAGATAGACTTATAAGTGTGGTAGGAGAAGAAAAAGGAGAAGAAGTAGTGATGTTTCTAGCTGACATTGCACGAAACGAGAATGGGGACCAGGGCGTCCGTGACAAGGCCATAAATGCCCTTGGTGTTATTGCCCAGGATGGGAAACAGGATGAATTTGTGCATGCATATGCGGTAGGTGTTCTTAAGAATGTGGGTGGAGAAGAAGCAGAGAAAGCTCTCCGTGAGATTGACCAAAACGAGGAAATGGATGGAGAAATCCGTAGTCTGGACGCAGAGCCCTTAGATTGACGTAAAGTGTGCGTGTTCCGAACAATTTTTAGAGAGTGTTTGGATATCCCTCGCGGAGCGAAGGACCAAAGAACAAGCGCTCAATGAATTCGATCAAGCAGGTCCGGTACAATTCCTCTCGCTCGCCTTTTTCAATGGCAAAGCATTGATGCAGGAGCGCTCCGCCCAGCAGGTTCAACATTTGTGAATACATCTCTGTATTGAATGGTGCCAATTCACCCTGCTCGACAGCGCGGTCAAAGATCGCGGCCAGCACCTCTGTGATCTGCTGGTGCGAGTGTTTATGTTGCAAAACTTCCTCTGAGGAATGCATATCTATTTGCAAGAGCATCATCAAGTGCATGTGTTCGCGGCTCACGTGGAAGAGCGCATCGACCATAGCATGGGGGACCTGTGTAAAAGGCAATGTAAGCAGGGCTGGATCTTGCAGGGCCTCTGCGACCATAGCTTCAATGTTCAGGGCTACGCCGGTATACACTTCGTGCTTATTACGAAAGTAGAGATAGACCGTACCAACTGCTACACCTGCCGCCCTGGCGATATCAGCAATCGTTGTCTCCTCATAACCTTGCCTGGCAAACAGAGCACGAGCCGCGTGGAGGATCGCATCGCGCTTTGATTGTCCCTCCGCCAGTCCTTTTTCTGCCACCTGAGCCTCCCTTATGTTGCATGAACGTCATTCAGATTTATAGCACGAGCAGCGGCAGATGTCAAATACTTCAGAATAGGTTTACTGTGCTCCCACAAAAAATGGGGCAATGGCTGACAAGCGTATGTCACTCATTTCCAGATAAACTTTTCTTGAACGCTCTAATCCTGTGACTTCCAGGAAGCATCAACAATGGGTAGCATGGGCATCTACCAGAAATGCCCGACAACACACATGGTACGTGAAGAGGAGGATGTCTACGCGCTAGGCGCGTCAAGAAAGGACTAATCTGGCATGCAATTCACAAAGGTTAATCGTCCTCTGTTCTCGTATTTTGACAAAAATTTATGGAAAGAGAACTGGCGCATCTATACGCGCATTCTGTCTCTCTTACGGACTTATTGGGTACGAACACTGGAAACTGTCATTTGTATTCTACTCGCGACGGTCTTTACCTTAATCGTTCCTGCGCTGCTCCAGTGGGTTGTCGATGTAGGGGTGCATACAGGCAGCTTGAAGGACCTGCTGATCGTAGCGGCGGCTATCCTGGGTCTCAGTATCCTGCGCGGTATCTTTGCCTATGGGCAGGGCTATCTTTCACAGGCCGTCTCGAATCTCGTCGCCTATGACCTGCGCAACCAGGTGTATGATCACCTGCAACGTCTCAGTTTCTCATACCATGACGAGTCTGAGACGGGACAATTAATGTCGCGCATGACCGCCGACGTTGAGGCGGTGCGCAACTTTATCCCCATGGGATTGATGCGCGCGCTGGTAGCCGTTGTCACCTTTGTGCCGATTCTTGTCATTCTGTTTCAGCTCGACACCACCCTGGCGCTGACGACGCTCATCTCCATCCCCATCATGACGTTGCTCGCAGCGCAGGTCATGCGACGCTTGCGACCGCTCTGGAACCGTTCGCAAAATGTAGCTGGCGAGTTAAGCACCATCATGCAGGAGAGTCTGAGCGGCGTACGCATCGTCAAATCGTTTGCCCGCGAAGATTTTGAGATCGCGAAGTTTGGTCAGAAAAATCAGGAATTGCGCGAACTGAACCTGAGCGCCATGCGCCTTTCAGCATGGAATCAGCCGCTCCTGCTGCTCGTGGTAAACGTAGTGACCGTCTTAGATCTGTGGATTGGCGGCGTCGCGGTTATTCAGCATCACATGAGCCTGGGCACGCTGGTAGCTATCATACAATATGTGTTGTTACTGGCAACCCCGGTGCGTACACTGGGCTTCGTGATCAACTGGTGGGTGCGCGGACTCGCTGGCGGCGCACGCATCTTCAGCATTATGGACACCGAGCCAGTCATTAACGATGCTTCTGATGCCAAAGCACTGCAAAAAATCGAGGGGTATGTGCGCTACGAGCACGTTTCGTTTGCCTACGGCAATGGCATCGAGGTGCTGCACGACATTGGCATTGAGGCCCACCCGGGTCAAATAGTTGCGCTGCTGGGACCCACCGGCAGTGGCAAGAGTACTATCCTGAATCTATTACCGCGTTTTTATGACGTCACGCAAGGCCGCATCCTGGTCGATGGTCACGATATACGCCATGTCACGCAAGCATCGCTCAGGCGCAATGTGGGCCTGGTTTTGCAGGACGTCTTTCTTTTTAATGCCACCGTGCGCGAGAATATCGCCTACGGCGTGCGTGGAGCAACCGAAGAGCAGATCATCGCCGCCGCAAAAGTAGCACGTATCCATGACTTCATTCTGAGCCTGCCCGATGGCTATGATACGTGGGTTGGGGAACGCGGAGTCACACTCTCTGGCGGTCAGAAGCAGCGCGTAGCCATTGCGCGTACCCTGCTCCTCGACCCACGCATCCTGGTCCTGGATGACTCAACATCCAGCGTCGATATGGAGACAGAATATCTGATCCAACAGGCATTGGAAGCTGTCATGCGCGGACGCACGACCTTTGTAGTCGCCTCGCGCTTGCGTACTATTAAGAACGCGGATCAAATTCTCATCCTGGAGCATGGAAGTATCATCGAACGCGGCACCCACGAGTCCCTGCTACAGCTCAACGGTTCTTATGCTCGACTCTATGATATGCAACTGCGCGAACAAGAGGAGTTTGAAACCCGTATGCTAGCGACACAGGCCGACGAACCCGAGGTGAGACGTTGAAAACAACCGCAACATCATACGCAGAGTATAGACGCCAGCATAACTGGAGTGAGAATAGCCTGGCCTACGCCGACGAGAACGAAACGCTGGATTTTAGCTGGAATGTTGTGCGTATGTTTTACCCCTATATCAATCGTTATAAAACGCCAGCGATCACTAGTCTGTTTTTGATTCTGGCCTCGACGGTGCTCAACCTGGCTAATCCCTATCTGATTGGTCTGGCTATCGATAGCTTTATCACAAACCATAACCTGACGGGCCTGGGAGTCATGAGCGTCGTCTTCCTGCTTGTCAACATTGCCATGTGGCAAGCGCAATATTGGCAAGTATGGACGATGTCCTGGGTCGGTCAGCAAATCCTGTACCTGCTCAGTGCAGACATGTTTACGCACCTGGAACGCCTCTCGCTGAGTTTCTATGATCATACGCAGATCGGACGTGTGATGTCGCGTCTGCAAAGCGATATCGATGTGCTAGAAGCTATGCTTAGTTCAGGCATACTGGCCATGTTTGGTTCGGTTATCGCGCTCGCCGGTATCGTGATTGCCATGCTGGCCATGAGTCCCTGGTTAGCCTTGCTCTCCTTTACAGTCCTCCCGGTCATGTTCGTGATTGCCGCGTACTGGCAGCGCTTTGCGCAACGCTCTTTTCGCCGTACACGCGCGTCCATTTCGCTGGTGAACTCGACACTACAGGAAAATATTTCCGGCATGCGTGTAATTCAGAGCCTGGTACGTGAGGACCGCAATCGGGCAGAGTTCGACGACCTGAACTCATACAACCGCGATACGAACCTGGAATCAAACCGCATAGCCGCGCTCGTCTTACCACTGGTCGAGGTCGTAGCAGCCCTGGCGACGGCACTGGTCGTCGTCTATGGTGGTCTGCTCGTCTCGCGTGGACAATTGCAAATCGGCATCCTCGTCTCATTTACGCTCTATATCAACCGCTTCTTTGATCCCATCCGCGATCTGAGCCAGCAATACACGCAGCTCCAGCGCGCTGGTGTAGCCGCAGAGCGTATCTACCAGATTATGAGCGTGCCCGTGACGATCACGGACCACCCGGATGCCATTGAGTTACCGCAAGTTCAGGGCAACGTCGAGTTTCGCGCTGTGGTTTTTGGCTATAATCCTGAGCGGCCCGTACTACATGATCTCAACTGGCATGTTACCGCCGGTCAAACGGTCGCCATCGTGGGACCAACGGGCGCGGGAAAGAGCACGATAGCCAGTTTACTGACGCGTTTTTATGATGTGCAAGGAGGGGCTGTGCTGATCGATGGCCACGATGTGCGCGATGTCACGCAAAGCTCACTGCGCCGCCAGATCGGCGTCGTACCGCAGGAGCCATTCCTGTTCACCGGTACGATTAACGAGAATATTCGCTATGGACGCCTGGAGGCCAGCGACGAAGAAGTTATGGCCGCCGCACGCGTGGTGGGAGCAGATGACCTGATCACTCAATTGCCCAGGGGCTATAATACGCTCATTCGCGAACGTGGACGCAATTTGAGTATGGGACAGCGACAACTCATTTCCTTTGCGCGAGCGCTGCTGGCCGATCCACGCATCTTGATTCTGGACGAGGCCACGGCCAATATCGACACATATACTGAGGCCATCGTCCAGCAAGGGCTAAAAAAACTACTGCATGGACGAACGGCCTTTGTGATCGCCCACCGCCTCTCGACGATTAAAGGTTCTGACAGTATTGTCGTACTACAAGCTGGTCAGATCATCGAGCAAGGCACACACCAGGAGTTGTTATTGCAGGAAGGCGTTTACGCCTCACTCTATGCCATGGCGTTCCGGTCTCAATCTCAGGAGGTATCATCCTGAATCGCTAGCGAGGCTTTTCTTTATTGGGGTCCACTGGATAAACCAGCGCTTGTATTCCGAGTATCTCACAAGCCTCTCGTTTATCCAGTTTGCTACAGAGTCCAAAGTATCACGCTCTACAATTGAAAAGATGATAGACCCTTGTTCTTTGACTTCACGATGCATCTGTTGGAGGTGCTAGACTCCTCGGTTTCCCTGTTTCCAACCCCTGCTTCAGCGTCGTTAGATAATCGTGCAGGTTAAGTTTTGGTTCTTCCTCTGCTGCTTCTCTTGCTTTATTACTTTTTTCTATTTCATCATTAATTTCATCTAATTGAAACTGAAATTCTACTAATAATTCATTAGCATTTTCACTCCACTCCTTTTCGTCTTGTCCTTCTAGCCTTCCTCGTTTCTCCAATTTTTCCTTCATTTTTTCTTCTTGTTTCTCCAATTTAGCGCGCGCATCCTTTACGTCTGCGCTCTCCCACTCTGGCATCTTTCTTATGCTTTCCAGTGTTATTTCTATTGTTGGTTTTTCCGCTCGCGGACTTGTACTAGCAGAGGTATCCTGAGTATTAGATGAACTGGACTCCGTTTCTTTCACATCTGGTCTTTTAATACCACGTTTATCCCAAAAATCTTTAACGTAGTCTAAGTTGGAATTTGTTTCTTTTTCTCGCTTTTGCTTATATCCTTCTTCAAATTCCGAGAGGATCTTCTCATCTCTTACACCTGCATCTTTTAACTTCGCTATCTCATATGAAAGCATACGGTCATCCCAAAATTCACTGATATAGGTTAAAACTGCATCTGTTCCTTCTTTCAGCTTTTGCTTATATCCTTCTTCAAATTCCGAGAGGATCTTCTTATCCGTTACACCTGCATCTTTTAATTCCTTAATTTTATATGAAAGTACAAGCTCCTTTCGTTTTTCTTTAATCCCATTTAATATTTCTTTTACACGTTCTTGATAAAAGGTTGAAAGGTCTAAGGGAGGGTTGCCCTGGTCTACACCTTGCGGCTGTAATTCCTGTTGATGCTTTAATTCCTGATAATACTTGCCGGAAAATTCGCGGAGGTCACTTCTGTTGGCATCTCCTGCTCGTAATTGCAGGTAAACGTTGGAAAAGTTTGCGAGGATAGCTTGATCGGCTCCTGCTTCTGCCATTTGTGGGTACATTTCACAAAAATGAGAAAGGGTAGCATCTTCGTCTGCTACTTCATTTAGCTGCTCATAGGCTTGAAAAACGTGGCTGAGGGTGCTTCCACCCGCACCTACCTCCTTTAGTCGCTCATAAGCACCACCAATGAAGGACTCCTCCAGGTGATGAGGATGAGGATCAGGGTGATGAGGATTAGGATGAGAACGCACTAATAGCATTTCTAATAGTTTCGTGTACGTCTTGGAAAAGGCCGGAAAGTCCTTTACGGCTCCTTCCGCTTCTAATTGCCGATAGACATGGGAAAAGACCAGGAGATCCTTTGAGCTAGCTTGCATTTTTTGCAATCTTTCATAGGTTAGAGTAAGCTCACTGAGGTTCTCTGGCGTAGCTCCTGCCTTGTGCCATCTTTGATAGATTTTTGCAAACTCTCCGAGGTTCTTCTCCCCTTACTCCTGCCTTTTGCAATCCTTGACAGGCTCTCGCAAACGTTTCGAGGTCCTCTGTCGTGGCTCCTGCCTTGTACCATCCTTGATAGATTTCTGCGAACTCTCTGAGGTCCTCTCCCCTTACTCCTGCCTTTTGCAATCCTTGATAGGTTTCAGCAAACGCTTCGAGGTTCTCTGGCGTGGCTCCTGCCTTTTGCAATTCTTCATAGGCCTTTGTAAAGACTGTGCGCTCCTCTCCCCTGGCTTCTACCCTTCGCAAATCTCGATAGGTTCTAGTAAACGCTTTGCGCTGCTCTGGCGTGGCTCCTGCCTTTTGCAATCCTTGATAGGCTGGAGCAAACTCGGAGAGGTCCTCTCCCCTTACTCCTGCCTCGTACAATCCTTGATAGTGCACAGCAAACTCTCCGAGGTCCTTTCCCCTTACTCCTGCCTCGTACAATCCTTGATAAGCTTCTATAAACTCTCTGAGGTCCTCTCCCCCGACTCCTGCCTTTTGCAATCCTTGATAGGCTGGAGCAAACTCGGAGAGGTCCTCTCCCCTTACTCCTGCCCTTCGCAATTCTCGATAGGCACTAGTAAACCTTTCGAGGTAATATCCGCTGACATGTGCGCTGCACAAGTCAATATAGACTTTTGTAAACGCTTTGCACTCTCCCCTGTCTCCCTCCTCGTGCAAGTCAATATAGACGCTAGTAAACGTTTCGAGTTCATTTCCCCTGGCTCCTGCCCTGTACACTCCTCCATAGTCCAGAGCAAACGTTCTGAGGTCCTCTCCCCCGACTCTTGCCTTTTGCAATCTTTCATAGGTTAGAGCAAACTCGGAGAGGTCCTCTCCCCTTACTTCCGCCTTGTACAATTCTCGATAAGCTCGGGCAAACGTGCTGAAGTCCTTTCTCTCGGCTCCTGCCTCTCGCAATTTTCGATAAGTTCTAGTAAACGTTCTGAGGTCCTTTCCCTCGGCTCTTGCCTCTTGCAATTCTCGATAGGTTTCAGCAAACTCGGAGAGATCCTTCCCCCTGACTCTTGCCTTGTACAACCCTCGATACGCCAGAGCAAACTCTCTGAGGTCGTATTCGCCAGCTCTTGCCTCGTGCAACCCTCGATAGGCTTCTATAAACGCTTTGCGCTGCTCTGCCGTGGCTCCTGCCCCGTGCAATCCTTGATAAGCTTCTGTAAACTCGGAGAGGCCACCTCCCCTTACTCCTGCCTTGTACAATCCTTGATAAGCTTCTGTAAACTCGGAGAGGCCCTTTCCCCTTACTCCTGCCTCGTGCAATCCTTGATACGCCAGAGCAAACTCCCCGAGGTCCTCTAGCTCAGTTCCCGCCTTGTGCAATCCTCGATAGGCAGGAACAAACGTGCTGAGGTCCTCGCCCCTGACTTCTTCCTTGTGCAATCCTCGATAGATCACTGTAAACCCTTCGAGGTCCTCTCCCGTGGCTTCTGCCTCGTGCAATCCTCGATAGCCCTGAGCAAACGTTCTGAGGTCCTCTCCCGTGGCTTCTGCCTCGTGCAATCCTTGATAGCCCTGAGCAAACTCTCTAAGGTCCTCTCCCGTGGCTCCTCCCTTGTGCAATCTTTCATAGGTTATAGCAAACTCTCTGAGACCCTCTCTCTCAACGCCTGCCTCTCGCAATTCTCGATAGGCTCTCGCAAACACTTCGAGATTACCTCCCGTGGCTCCTGCCTCTTGCAATCTATCATGGGCATTAGCAAACGCTTCGAGGTCCTCTTTTGTGCTTCCATTCGTACGTAAGGCCCGATAGGTTTCGAAAAAAAACCCGAGCTTGACACCGCCTGCATGCACGGTGTCACCAGCATACTGATACATATTACGCGTGATGTCTGTTGCTGTGCCTACCTTAAGGTGAGAGCCATGAGGCTGGTCGCCTTCCTTTGATACCTCTGGCATTGTGGATGCCTCCTCCTGATGGAGAACATGCGTCGTTTCCCTCGTTGTGCTTGTCTTCACGGAGAGCCTCCATTTCGGGGACTCATGAGTTGACGACTTTGGGATTGGATGGATCTTCTTACTGATTATAAAGAAGTGAGATACTCAGACAGCAGGAACGGCCTGGCCGGGAACGTCTTTCAAAAGTATGTTCTCTATAAAAACCTATTATTGCGCTCGCTACAACGCAGCGATGAAATATACTCTTGTGATAGATCGATGAGCAACTCTTCTTCTTTTGCTGCGAGAAATAGTATCTTCCAACTTATTCGCTATAGCTTGAGCCAGCTTTTGTATTTCATGATTTAGATAAGCATAAGATAGCAGTCATGGTTCCCCGATGACTAATCTGATGATCCAATACCATTTTCTATTGTTCACTCTTAATAGTACCCTCTCTATCACCTCAAAGCTAGAGGGTAGAGAGGGAAGGTTTGAAGGCAAGGGAGCACATCCAAACATCAAGTGCATGCGCTCCCTTGATTGTTTGTTTAGGAGCAAAAGACCTTCATTGGTCATCTCATACTTTCTTCCCCACTATAACTCATGCTATAATCCATCTATAACAGAGTGCAATCAAGCACGAACAACTTCTCCCACTAAACATAGAAAAGGTAACATCTTTCGCATGGAACAACGCGTAGAGACACGCGAACCTGAAGAACAAGCGTGGCAGATAACGCAGGCACAGGAGATTGTGAGAACAGCATTGCAGACCACTTATGGTCTGACGCTCCTCAACAGTGTGCTCTCCGACAACGCAGGGCAGGCGGTCCTGGATCTCCTGCGCACACTCACCGCTGCTGAGCCTGAGCCAGTAGCAATAGCCGCCGCTTATACGCGGGCATTTAGAGAGCTTGCGCGGACAACATACGAAGAGACTACACCAGCTCTCGCCGACGCCTGGCAAGCCTATCTCGTCGCTCGCCTGATTGACGACCATAACCTGTGGAGTCAACTCGTGGAGCGCGAGCATACCACACAGATGACACCCGCGCTCCATGCTCAGATACAACGTGATCTACGCGCGCTCCAGCGCTTGTTTCAGCTCGACGCCGAGACGCTATGGAAGTTGACCTGTGCTCTTATTGCCCCGACGCTGCCGACATTACGCGATGCCTGGGTGCCCTGGATCGACCTGGCTCCCGCACTGAAAGCTGACCATCGGCCTCGCGTAGCGTTGGCCTACCGCATTGCAGAGAGCAGTGACTGGACCGAGCTGATTGCTCCACTAGAGCATTACTGGTCGCGCCATGGCACTGGTTCACTCGCCCGTTATCGTGTCCTACGCTGGCTCAGTCAGGAACAGCAGCTTACAGGTATCGCCCACGCGGATAACATACTGCTGACGGGATTAATCGGCCAGCAGCGCCAGCAGCAGCGCCTGACGACAAATATTGAACACTTCCTCGCTGGTCTCCCCGCACAGGATATGTTGCTCTATGGTGCTCCTGGGACAGGGAAATCGTCAACCATCAAGGCACTGGTGAATACCTACGCCGAGCAGGGCCTGCGACTGGTAGAGGTACGCAAGGAAGATCTCACCGATTTATCCCGTATCACGGCACTCTTGTGCGAACGGGCACCACACTTCCTTGTGTTCATCGATGACCTCTCATTTGAAGAGCATGAAACGGCCTATAAGGCATTGAAAGTCCTGCTCGAAGGCACCGCTGAGGCGCGACCGGCCAATGTCCTGATCTGCGCCACGACGAACCGCTTGAATCTCGTGCGGGAGAATTTCTCCGAACGCGGCAAGCCCACCGATGACGTTCACTGGCGCGATAGTATGGATGAGAAGTTTTCACTGGTCCATCGTTTTGGGCTACGTGTCACCTTCAATACGCCCGACCAGGAACAGTACTTGCAAATTGCTACTAACGTGGCCCGGCAACGCGGTATCACCCTTCCTGAAGAGACGCTGCGTACACGCGCCTTGCAATGGGAACACCAGCACGTCGGACGCTCAGGTCGCCTCGCCCGCCAGTTCGTCGATGAATTGGAGGCTGAACTGCACGAGGCAGCAAGGCGTCAGGCATAACATGAGGAACGTGTGCTAAAAGACTTTGGCCTCAGAATTATGCGGGAGAAATCCCTTGCAAGGTTTGATCCAGCAGATAGTGGACCACATCCTGCATATTCTCCGACTGTCTATAGATGGCAATTTGCCGATCTGCGCCCGTTCCGGTAGCGGAGTTGAGCAATCCACGCAGGTACGTGAGCTCACGGCGACTGCCCAGATCATCGACAACGTCGTCGACAAAGTCAAACAGCTCCGCTAGCGCATCACGCAGGCTGACACGGCGAAAACGCTCAAAGTCGGCGATCTGTGCATCCAATCCCGCGTGCACGGCCTGCCATTTGTTCTCCATAATATAGTCACGCGGAAACACATTGACCTTGCGGTTATGCTTGTTCATCCAGGTTAGTTTGGCAATCAGCGCCTGGCACAGAGCAACCAGCGCAATAGTATCTTCAATGGTGGCAGGCATATCAAACATGCGAAATTCCAGAGTCGCAAAATTGGGATTGAGGCGCACATCCCACCAGATATCGCCACCTCCGGCAATATATCCCACTTCCTGTAAATCGTGTATATAACGATCAAGCGCATCGCGCGCCGGGAAGCTATCCGGGACGCCGCTACGAGGTCCGCTCTGCCACAAGACAGAACGATAGGACTTAATACCTGTCAAACGTCCCTGCCAGAAAGGCGAGTTCGTCGAAAGAGCTAGCAGGTGGGGAAGCCATGTGCGTACCTGGTTCATGAGCTTCAGCGCCAGTTCTCTATCCTGAATACCAACGTGCACATGCAATCCGAAGATAACTTGTGTGCGTATAGCATCCTGTTGATCTTCTACTAACTGCAAATAGCGCTCACGCATGGTGATCTCTTGCTCAAGCCAGGGCGAGATCGGATGCGTGCCAGCGCTCAGCAAGGCAATACCTTCTGCATGGACAATTTCGGCAAGCTGAGCCCTGTGTGTATAGAGTTCATCCCGCACAGCGGCGATATTGGGGCAGACGCTGGACACCAGTTCCACTGCGGACTGCACAAGTTCAGCCTTTAGATGATCTCCTAATAAAGAGTTGCCGCGCTCTAAAACGAGATCGATGCTTGAACAGAGCTGACCTGTTTGCTGATCAACTAACTGGAATTCTTCTTCAACCCCTAATGTAAAAGACTCTCCCGGCATATCTGTCTCCTTACCTTCATGCACAGCATCTGGGTGCTCAGCACTACTATTTGTAGCACAGAACGTTTGTCCCAGGCGCAAGAGTGCGATCTTACGCTAAACGGATTTTTATAGAATAGCGACAAGAAAACCCCGATGTCTTCAGCTTCGGGCATGAATTGCCGCCTTCACCCTTGACTCTCAATGTACTGGCGTATTGTTTCTTGGCTTGCGTTGCCAATAGTATAGCAGAAGTGGTCGTCGCTCTGGTGTCAGGACATAAACAACATGCATAGAAAACTTCCTTTCGGAAAAATGCTCTGTCTTGCGACAGGTAGTGCGTATCTCTTGGCTGTGACCACGAAGAGAATCCGACTTCATCTCGACAGTGTTCAAAAGGCTTGTTGAGTCTGGATCACCGGACCTTTCCTCAGTCCTACTTAAATCCAGGCGACAGAGCAACGGTCTGATGCGTCAACCGCAGGTGTCCTGACCTTTCAAACGGTGTTCCCATTTCTGGAAACGAGTCCTCAGGCTTCTCACGAAGCCGCTGAGCCTTCAGCTCAGCGGTAGTTCACTCTATCATATTCTTTCCACCAACAGTGTCCTGCTCCAGATCAAATGTGAGGACGAAGAGGAATCGCACATCTCTGACGGCATCATGATATATGCTGTAAGTGCGCTCTCGGCCCGGGAAGATTTTTGAATACCGTTTTTCTCCGGCAAAAAGCATAGCCTGCATGTCACCCTGATTTATAATACACCAATCTTTTTGGCAACAGGCTGCAACACCGGTAACTCGCGCCTGATATCGTAATATAAGAGGCTGTGCGCGTGGCGAATAGCCTGCTCTACATCCAGCGGAGAGTCTCCGCGCGCAAAAATGAAACCAAGATAGCTCGCACCCTCCGGCAACGGTACCAACGCGTGATGCAACTTCGCCGTAATCTCAATCCCGGTGATCAGCGGCAAGGCCCTGGCCTCTTCAACTCCATGCACAGAGTGCAAGATACCCGCGCCCGGTATCGGGATCATCATCACGCCCGCTGCATGCTCATCGCGCTCAAAAGCCGCAATTTCCTCGCCTATCGCATGGCGCAAAATCAGCTCTTCCAGGCAGACACCGGAACCGAACTCTAACACGGTGGAACAGAGTCCACCAATCGAGCGACCAGCAATCTCCAGCATCCAGGGACCCTGCTCATTCACACGCAGCTCTGCATGCACTGGTCCCTCGCACAAACCAAGCGATGCTGCGGCGGTCGCTACACATTGCGCGATAGCATGCTGAGTATGCTCCGGCAAGCGCGACGGCGTGGTGTAGATCGTCTCCTCAAAAAAAGGACCATCCAGGGGATCAGGCTTATCAAATAAGGCTAAGACTTTGAGCTGACTATGGGTCAGTAAACCCTCCAGGGCCACCTCGAAACCAGGAATGAAATCTTCCACCAGAAAGGATGTCTCGTGCTCCGCGTAACCCTCGTTCAGCAGCATACGCTTCAAGCGCTTGAATGCGCTCACGAATTCCGCTGCATCGTTCGCCCGTATGACGCCCCGGCTGCCTGAGAGACGGCGTGGCTTCAGGACACACGGATAACTGACCTGTTCAGCAACCCAGCCAGCGTCGTCATGCAACCAGAAGTTACGAAACACGGGACAGGGCGCTCCACCGGCAGACATCAATTGACGCATCAGCAATTTGTCGCGTGCGGCCTCACTGGCTTGCGGAGAGTTGTGCCCTAACCCGAGTGCCGCGCTGGCATAGGCGGCAAGCTCACTGGCACTATCATCCACCGAGAGGATGGCGCTGATGGGCTGCTGACGCGCATAATCCACAATGGTATTTACAGAGGCTGTATGATTGCTAAAATCTAGCCCCAATGGCACATGCCAGTAGTCAGCCAGCGTTTCCGGGAGATCAATACCGACAACCACATCCAGATTGAGACGCTGTGCCGCCTGCAAGAAAGCACCAGAGCGATAGGTGGCAGGCGACATTAGGAACAAAATACGCTTACGCTCTTGCTCAGAAACCATGTTTACTCTTCCTCTATTTCCATACACGCAGCAAAGCCACTCCTGCCATATCACTGCTTCCTCGGCTGCCTGCGCAATAATCTTAGTCTTGCTCAACATCTACTACGAAACCACGGGATTTCAGGGCCGCCGCCAGTCCAAAAAGACGGGCATCACCACGCACAGTCCAGACCAATGCTGTAGGGGCACGCCTCGTGGGATCTTCCGCACCCTCCCAGTAACATTCATAGGTACCCTGCCAGTTGCGATGCTGCACACGTCCTTGATATTGCCAGGATTTTGCTTGTGGCCGTCGATTATTAAAGCCAAAACCCGCGCCCTCGACACTCGCAAAGTCTTTACTGCGAAATATTACTTTCATCACCCACGACTCTTTTTCATAACAAACGTTTTTCCATAGGGCCATTATAAAAACAAAGGGCAAAACTAGCAAGTCAGATGTTACCACCTCTGATCTATAGTCAGAAACACCATCATAGGTGAGTGCTATTCCGCTAAGAATTTTTTTTGCTAGCGTCAGAGTCACCTTGAAGGTGTTTCTGTATAAATTTCTGCATTAAAATGTGCTCTTACCCGTTTTTCCATCCCCGCGCCCTGTATAAGGAGAGGATAGGAAGCTAGAACATCACTGGCAAGGCGACAAGGATGCGCAAAGCTCCTGCCTCCTTCCAGGCCAGTTGTACGGGATCGTGAACCAGCCGCACATGAGGCAGGCGACGCAGTAAGGTACCGATGGCAATCTGCCCCTCCAGGCGTGCCAGCGGTGCTCCCAGACAATAATGGATGCCCTTGCCAAAAGACAGATGCTGATGCTCCTGGCGCAGAATATCCAGCACGGCTGGATCTGGGCACTGCTGCGGATCGGTATTCGCCGCGAGCAAGGCACATCTTACCATCTCGCCCTTGCGGATCACCTTGCCGTGTATGGGGATGTCCTCGCTCGCCCAGCGTGGTGTGGAGAGACTCACCGGGGCGGTATAGCGTAACAGCTCCTCCACGGCTGAAGGCAGCAATGTGGCATCGGCGCGGAGCAGGCGCAATTGTTCAGTGTGCTCTAACAGAGCTAACATCCCATTGCCAATCAGGTTCACCGTTGTTTCGTGTCCGGCGGTAATGAGCAGCAAAATCATCGCCATGAGTTCGTTCTCGCTCAAGGTGTCGCCCTGCTCTTCAGCGAGCATCAGAGCACTCGTCAAATCGTTGTCTGGATGTTCTCGCTTGCTGGCTAGTAGCGTCTGGATATAGTTGATAAACGCCTCCTCAGCGGCCATGCCTGCGGCGGCCTTCTCCGGCTCCAGGCTCTGGACAATGGTCTGCGTCCAGTCACGAAATTGCTGGCGCTGCGTTGCGGGAATACCCAGCATTTCCGAAATGACGGTGATGGGCAGCGGAAAGGCAAAATCCGCGATGAGATCCATCTGTCCCCGGTCCTGGACCGCATCAAGCAATTCATCCGTAATCTGTTGGATGCGCGGACGCAACAGCTCAACCATGCGCGGCGTGAAGGCTTTTGAAACCAGGGAGCGCAGACGCGTATGATCGGGGGGGTCTGTGTTGAGTAGATACCGTCTCCCAGCCAGAGGCACATAACGGGGCACACTCCCTCCCATGGAACGTTGCTCACCCTGCAAAGGTGCGATCTTCTGCTGCTCCAGGGTAAAACGCGGGTCTTTCAAAATCGCGACGGTATCATCATAGGTCGTCGCCAGCCACATTGCCATCCCGCGCCAGGAAACACGCGAGAGTGGTTCCTGTGCGCGTAGTTGTGCATAGAACGGATAAGGATTGTGCTGGTGTGAGAATACATCGTTCAAGGTGATGTGTGGCATACTGCTCAACTTCCTTTCTCGGGTTTCATCTCGGTGGGATCGGCCATCATCCCGGCAACAACAAAGTCAACGATATATTTGCGTGCGCGCGCCCGGCTCTCGATAGAGGAAACATCTTGCTCTGGCAGCGCCATCTGGTACATAGGAACGAAGGTAAGATAGGATAGACAAATCTGCAAGATCAGGGACAGTTGTATCAAAGGCACAAAATCAGAACGGAGCAATCCAGCATTGTGTGCCTTGCGGAAGAGTGCCCCAAACTGGTCACTATCCTCTGTCGTAAATTGGGAAACGATCCGTGAGTAAGTCTGCCAGTTCTCTGCCTGTTCCCAGAGCAACATGCGCACGAAACGCGGACGTTCAATCAGGTAATCAAAAAAGGCTGCCACGATTATTTCGAGTAATGCTTTAAAGGCGTGAGCATTTTCCACAATGCTTTCGTCCTCAAGCAAGGGTGCGAGTATACGTACCTGTAATGCAGTCATTTCTCTGTCAGCGCGTTTGACTACCTCTGCATAGAGACCGAGTTTATCTCCAAAGTACTGAAAGAGCAGGCTGGTGTTGTAGCCCGCAGCCTTCACAATGGCATCGACACGCGCACCAGCGAAGCCGTGCTGGGCGAAAACCTTCTCCGCCGCGTCCAGAATCACCTCCCGCGCGCGCTGGGCATCACGAACTCGTCCTTGTCTGCCTCCAGGTTCTGCCATACTGTGCTCCTCTGCTCGTCCAATTTCACTGGTTATGATGTAACTAAGTAATTACTTAGTTACATCATAACCGCATATGTTGAACATGTCAAGGGAAAATACGGGCCAAAAAAGCGGGCTTCTCTTTCTCATCAACGCCGCATACTACCGCTTAGAGCGTGATTAGGCCGCGTCGGAGGCCGCGCCTGACTGCATCAGTACGACTAGAGGCCCCAAGTTTTGTGGAGATCGATGACAGATGAAATTTTACCGTGTGCTCGCTAATCGATAGTGCGCGCGCGATCAGTTTGTTAGAGAGACCTTGACCCACAAGCTCTAAAACCTCGTGTTCGCGCGGCGTCAGTGCTTCGTCGATGCCAGCAAGTTCGAGCGTCTCGACCGCAAGGGCCTGAGCTACCTCTAGCTTCTGTGTCAACTGGGCGGGAAAGACTGCAAGTCCCTGCGCAGCAGCGACCACGGCTGCCTGCAACTGCACAGCCGGGACCTCTAAAGGCACCATGCCCCAGCCACGCAGTTCTGTATTCCGCAGGATTGCCAGTGTACGCTCCTCATTATTGGTCAGTGTAACCAGCGCTACAGCTTGCCTGTTTGGCAGAGCGCGTACGACATCAGCCAATTGCAGGTCGTCCGCCACAATGATGACGTCCGCATCAGGCAGTGCCGTGCTCTCCCGCACAGCAGGCGCTGTGCCGACCACGTGTATATCCGTGGAAGCCAGCAGCGCCTGCAATCCAGCTTGCTGCATAGGAGTGAGTGCGATAATGAATACGCGAATCATGCAGCGTTTTCTAGCGTCAATAGAGCAACATCCAGATCTACCAGAGACCCACCACGTAGAATGCGCATAGATACGTTTCCTCCCAGTGCTCTGTGCGCCAGCATATGACGCAGGCTCGCAGTATCCTGCACAGGAGTATCCGCTACATCCAGCAAGACATCCCCAACCAGCAGGTCGGCATGATACGCTTGCCGCGCCTGCGTGCCGACGATCAGCACCCCCGTCTCACGCAGCGGCTGCACACTCTGACGGATATTGCTCGGCAATTCGACAGTCTGGATCTCTATACCTAAGACGTTACGCGAGACGTTACGCGGTGCTGGCAAATGCGCAAGCCAGTCGCTAACAACGTTGCCAGGAATAGAGATGGACTGATCGCCACCCGCAATCATCGCATTGATGCCCACCACATTGCCATCCGCGTCCAGTAGCGGACCACCTGAGTTCCCAGGTGCGAGGCGCACATCCGATTTAATGTAGGTGGTCGTCAGGTCCCGGGAGACCCTGGCTGAGCTGAGCGAGCTGACAATACCAGCAGTCACCGTCCAGCGCTGTCCCCAGGGATGCCCAATGGCAAACACCCACTCGCCAATACGCAACTTAGAGGAGTCGCCAATGGGCAAGGCGGCAAAATTGTCTCCTACGATTTTAAGCAGAGCCAGGTCGAGCACCGCATTGCGACTGACAACCTGCGCCTCCAGCATGCGTCCATCGGTGAAACGCACATGAACCTGAGACTCATCACGGGGAATGACGTGGTTGTTCGTCACAATACGCCCATCCCGGCTCCAGACAATACCGGTTCCACCACCACGCTGCCGCACATACACCTGAACAATACCATGTCGGGCCGTCTCAAAAAGCTCTGCCAGCTCCGTCGAAAACACATCAGGAAACGGCAGAGATGATTGCGTCGAAAAAGTTGTTGTTTGTGACATATCGCTTACCTATCAGTTTATGTACAGGAAGAAGTGTTGAACCAGGAGTTTCCTTCCTCCGTGTTGTTACTTATCTTTCCTTACATTCAGATGAGAGCGTTTCTGAATGCCTATGGGTATGCCCTGTTTTTCAGGACCAGTCTTAGTTACGCTGTCCAATAGTCACCTGCACCGTCAGAATCTCACCTCCACGGATGATCTCCAGCGGGAGCACCTTGCCAACACGATCACCTGTGAGTAATGTTTGCAGATCTTCAGTGTCGTCGATGACGTGACCATCCAGACCAACCAGGATATCACCCATCAACAGACCAGCTTGCTGCGCAGGGCTATTATCATCAACCTTGATCAGCAACAGAGCGTTTTCCTGACTGCGTCCAGCGCGCTGTGCCTGTGGGAGATGGACAAGTTGGCTGCTAATACCCAGATAGCCACGCTTGATATATCCTTGCTGCGCCAGGGCGTCAGCAATGCTTCTGGCTATCGAGATGGGAATAGCCAGCGCGACACCGTTCGCCAGTCCGGTGGTCAAGATGCCCAGCACATCTCCCTGTGCATCAATGAGCGGCCCCCCCGAAAAGCCTGGATATGGGGTGGCATCCGTACGAATATAACGCTCAAGTACAGCGCCACGTCCCGTACGCAATGGTCCGCCAACAGCGCTGACAATCCCAACGCTCGCCACAGGGCCCGTGGTCGAAGCCCCTACAGCCAGAACCAGTTGTCCCACACGAGCATCTTCGCCAGCAGGTGTTGCCGCCTGGAGATCCGACGTACTCACGCGCAGCAGGGCCAGGTCAGTCGCCAGGTCACGTCCGACAAACTGAGCCGATAAAGTGCGCTTGTCGTGCGTCTGGATCGTTAAATCTTCTTCACGTTCAAGTACGTGATCGGCGGTAAGCACCAGGTCGGGCGCATAGACGATGCCACTGGCTGATTGCCGCGTACGACCGTTAACCACAACCAGACCTGGCGCCACATGCTCAACAGCATCGGCCATCTGGTTGGAAAGTGTGCGTAATGAAGAGGTGTTCTTAGTAGTTTGTGCCATTTCTTTCTGTCCTTTTATACCTAATGAGCAAACAACTCCCACATATACAGATAGCGAACGACAGAGCTATCTTTTCTCAGCGGGGACTTCATGCCCATATCCCAGATTGTGAGACCATGTGCACACTATACGCCATCACAAACATGCCAACATCATCAATATGGCTAGTTTCTGACCTGGATAAATGGCCAGGATACAGGAGGATAAGGGTCCCTCACTCTCGCCTGAAAACGCGCAGCCGTGCTATTGTGCCAGACTTGAATCCTATAAAGATGTGCGATAACTGTCTCCTAGGAAATGAGTGTGTAAAAGCGGCAGTTCAATTTCAACGGTCGTACCTTGCTCTTTGCTCGAACGTAGAGAGAGGTGTCCACCTATGCCCTCTACACGTTCGAGCATTCCGCTCAGCCCATAGTGACCCCTGGGACTCATACAGATTATGCTTCCATCCTCATGCAGTTGGCACAATTCCTGCGGCAACCCGATGCCATCATCATGGATGCTCATGAGCAGTTTCTCATCACGCTGGACGATACGCAGATCTACCTGCTTTGCACGAGCGTGCTTTTCTATGTTAGTGAATACTTCCTGGCCAACTTTCCAGAGCGTTTCTGTGATAGGATCGGGCAAGTTTTCGATGCCAGCCTGGAGCGTGTATGTGACATGTAGATCAGTGCGTTGAGCAAGTTCTCTGGCCGCACGACTGAGGGCGTGGTAGATGTGTTCGTGCTCCAACGCTGGAGAACGCAGGTTGGCAATGGATGCACGCAGGGCCGTCATACTGCCACGTGCAATCTCTTTGGTGGACTCTAATTCGCGTTCACAGCGCTCAGGATCACGTGCGAGGAGTCGCTGTGCAGCCTCTAGCTTGACAGAGATGAGGACCAGGGTATGGCCAAGTGTATCATGCATCTCGCGCGCCAGCCTGGTGCGCTCACGCAAGACCGCAAGTTCCTGCTCCTGTATCACAGATTGCGCTAATTGACGGTGTGCCTCCTCCAACTCGGCATTTGCCTGAGTCAGTTGCTGGAAGAGCCTGTTACGTTCATAGCGCTCACCAATCATGCGCTGTAGCACCATACAAAAGGCGGTCATGCTGAAGATAGCGATAGTCTGTCCAACGATACTAGCAAGCACATCTCCCTGAAGAGGCCATGCCAAAAGACCCTGAAAGGCAAAGAGCGTCAAGGCAATGATACTAACGGCGAGGAGCAAGCGACGAGACCGCAGCAGAGTAAAGCTCATGCCAAAAGCAATGTAGAAGTCCCAGAGAAATGTTGCATTAATGAGCGAGAGTAGCACAACCAGAAGATATAAAATCAGCCATAAACTTAAAGCATAACGCAACGGTAGGAGCCACCGCTGGCCATACAGCAAAATTAGTGGTATGGAGTAGACCACAAATAGGACCATAGTAAGAACGATACAGACAATTCCTCGCCAATTATGCATAGAAGCCGGAGCGCTCTTCAGCACAGCATAGATTGATATAACGAGATAGATGAACACCAAGCTATGCAATGCCATGAGAACGCGCCTGAAGCGACGATAAAAGCCTTCATTATCTTTCGTCATATCAAAGTTCATATATGCTCCCCCTCCGCACAAGCTACGCTGGCCTTTCTGGCACAAGAATGCAGAGAACTTCCTAATACATGCAACTAGAGCAGTTTGCGCTCACGTGCCAGGTGTGCAGCCTGCGTACGGTTCTCAATATGAAGCTTACTCAGGATATTCGAGACATGATTTTTCACGGTACCCTCGGCGAGAGTAAGTTTCTCCGCAATCTTGCGATTACTTGCTCCCTCAGCGAGCAACTTGAGTATCTCCATCTCCCGTGGACTCAACTCCTTCTGTTGCTCTGGTTGGGGTGCCCCGGCAATAGGATGCCCCTTACGCCCAAACTCCATGAGGAGCTTGCTGGCAATCTTCGGCTGGATAGAGGGCTCTCCCGCGTGCACCTGGCGAATGGTCGCCGTCAGTTCAGAGGCGGGTACATCTTTGAGCAGGTACCCCATGGCACCAGCCTTGATGGCCTCAAAGACATAATCTTCGTAGTCGAAAGTAGTGAGAATAATGACACGCGCCGTAGGATGGCTGACGGCGAGAGCTGCGGTAGCCTGTACACCACTCATATATGGCATTTGAATATCCATGAGGATGACATCAGGTCCATTGTGCTGGTTTTGGAGTTCGTTGTCACAGCTAATCGCCTCTTCGCCATTGGCTGCCTCGCCGACAACCTGAAAACCCGGCTCCAGATCAAGGATGGTACGTAATCCCTGACGCATCAGCGTTTGATCTTCACAAAGAAGGATGCGAATTGTGTCCATAAACGTTCTCCCTAGTGCAAAACCACTTGACATCTTAGGCATCGTTCCACTAGTATAGCTAGTGTCAGAAGGCGTAGAGAGCGATGCCAGGTGTTTCCTTTTTCTTTGATCCGTATGAGGATACTGCAATATGCGGATACTGCAACTGGATAAGTGCATACTCGCTATGCTAACTATGCCAGATGGTAGTACATCTGTCAATCAAGCCCACATTGCGTGTATGCGCCAGCAGGTGCATGTGGGCTTTGTACCTTGCTTTTTAGCTACGCGGCCCTCTCCTGAAAACGGAAGAGCCGTAATGCAATCACAAAACAGATTGTCCCATATGCCAGCAAGCCCAGAATATCTGGAGCCACTGCCAGAAAGCTCTTGCCGAAAATCATCGTTGCATTCAGTCCCTCCATCGCCCAGGCGGTGATGCCAATCTTAGCAACCTGTTGCATCCAGGTTGGTTCGATGTAAAGTGGCCACCATGCCCCACCGATGGCTGACGTGATCAGTGTGACCAGCGTCACTATCGGGTTCAACTGGCGACGCGTCTTCACTACAGAAACAAGCAGAATGCCAAGACCTGTGGCAGCAAAGCTGGTACCAATCAGCAACAAAATCACCGTCGGCCAGGAGCCAATATGCATCTTGAAGACAAAGTAGCCAACAAGGAAGAGTATCAGTAGTTGAGCCAGAGTCAGAATAAACTGTGCCAGCAACTTGCCTCCCAGCAAGGCATATTTCTGGATGGGAGCGATCAGCAAGCGACGGAAGGTACCGTCCTCTTTCTCTTGCAAGATCGTTGCAGCCGCTGCATTCAGACCAAAGAGTGAAAAGAAAACCGCATAGCCGGGAACAGTCTGATCAAATGGTCCAACCTTGATCGCCTGCCCTGCTGTTAATGATTGGAGTGCCTGGTCAGCCGAGGCATCAGCTCTGGCTATAGCTGTATCGATAGCTGCGTTGTCAATGCTGCGCTGATCGCAGTGGTTGCCTGGTTGATTACAAACTTTGTAGACTTGACTGATGGCTGTACTCCCTGCCAGTTGCGCACTGATCACACTACTCACGATGTTCTGTACAATCGTGATACGCGCATCATTTGTATTTGGTAGCGTATAGATCTGCACAAGGGCCTTAGGAATGCTGCCCCGCTGTGAGTCAGCCGCCAGGGTCTCGCTTGCTCCGGCTGGAATAACGATACCAACATTCGCAGGGTTATTCGAGGCCATAACCTGTTTCGTCACCTGACCCACAGTGCTGTAATTATTGACGGTAATTGCCAACTGGTCAGTATTGATCTGCAAAGCGCGAACGATGGCTTTGCCAATATAGGCCTGCTGCCCCGTATCCTGGTTGCTGACAGCGACCTTGATGGCAATCTGCGTGGAACCATTGCCAAACAAGTTCCCAAAGGCGAAGCCCACCACTGCGATAAGCATCAGTGGAACAATCAGCAAAAGAAGGAGCGAACTTCTATCTTTAAGGACCTGTAGCAGATCTTTTTTGGCGATATACCAGAGTGTCTTCATAACGGTAGTCTTCCTTGTTCTCAAGTGAGACATTTCTCACGGCTATCAGTCACGTAGCGTCTTTCCAGTCAGTTGGATGAACAATTCCTGCAATCCATGTGGATGCTGCACCTCACGCTGCTGATCGCGCATAGCCAGCAACTGTTCCAGAGTGCCTAAGGCGATGATCTGCCCTTCATCCATGATGGCGATACGATTGCACAGGCGCTCGGCCTCTTCCATATAGTGGGTCGTATACAGAATAGTCGTTCCTTGATCACGAAGTTGTTCAATGGCAGCAAAAATGTGCTCGCGGGACTGTGGATCAACACCAACGGTTGGTTCATCCATCATCAGTAAAGCTGGTCGGTGCATCAAAGCGATAGCCATATTAATGCGCCGCTGCATGCCGCCAGAGAAGGTTTTAACCGCGTCTTTCCGCCTCTCATAGAGTCCCACAAAATGCAACAACTCTTCAGCGCGCGCCTTCCGCTCCTTAGCAGATAAACCATAGATCTCGCCAAAGAACTCTAGATTCTCCAGTGAGGTCAAGTCTTTATACAGAGCAATTTCCTGTGGCACGACGCCGATACTATGCTTCACCCGACGAGGCTCCCTGCTGATTGATCGCCCATCAATCAGCGTGTCACCAGAGGTGGCTTGAAGATAACCACACATCATGTTAATGCTGGTACTTTTCCCGGCTCCATTGGGACCAAGTAGTCCAAAGATTTCGCTTTTGCCGATAGTGAAAGAGACACCTTTGACCGCCTCATGTTTCCCAAAGGCTTTTACCAGATTCTGTACCTCAACCGCTATCGCACGCCCATCCTGCGGATAGTGGATTGGCCCTGTTTTGGATGCGCCCCCTATTGATTCTTGCATGAGTAAGAACTCCTTTTTCATTACTGAAGGAAGTATAGCTGCAAGAAGTTCAAAGCGGGAAGTACAGAAAGACATAATTTGGCGGTGTGCCAAAGGCATAGATAGTGTAGCGTGACGAAAGTCATAAACCAGGAAGAAAGTAATGGGCGCAGTACTCTTCATGAAGAGCATCTCGTTTACCTATGATATCGTGTCATTTTCTCCTCATTCTTCTCGCTTTATTCCATCCTATTGCCTCTTTAGTAGGTATTTTTCTACGCATAAAGCTTCTACACGCTTTACCATTTCTCTCGTTTTGTATAGGATGGACCGGTGATGGCCGGCATCTCGTCGAGCCAGGAGGATGAGAGGGTACGCAGCGCAAGCCAGGCGACGAGTACGAGCGCCTGGTCAGTTGTGGACAGGGTACGAAAGATTTCCTGGAGATTCATCTCCCAGCGGGGATAATCGTCGGGGAGCCGATCCTGGTAGTGTCTGCTATTTCCCAGGCGCATCAGCCAGGTACACAGATCATCGCGCGCCTGGAGTACCTCAAAATCGTCCACGTGTTCCAGCAGTTCTTCCCAGTGGACTTCTTGCGGCCAGCGCAAGAACCAGCGTAGTTGTGGGATGAGGAACTGGACAAGATACTCTTCGAAGGAAGCTTTCTTGGACACAAAACGTTTTTCCAGCCCCAGGCCACGGGCGAGAATACGCAAATCAAGCTGCCGCTCGTGTTCATCAGCAACGCTGCCTATCTCACCTCTGTCCTCCACCGCCAGCTCAAGTAGACGAGAGAGAAAAGTGGAGAAATGCTCGCGCCCGATCCGCTTGCGAATGCGGCGTAAAGGTTGCGAGCGCAGGGGTCCTTCGGCATAGCGCTCGATCAGGTTCAGCGCCTGTTCAGTATCCTGCTGGTAGATGGCTTGCTTGAAGCCAGCGAACCACTGCATCCAGTGGGCGATACGCACAGTTGCCTGTTGCAACTGTGTGCGAATGATCCTGTATTCTACGCGATAGCCAGCCAGCCACAACTGCCAGGCCAGATGAGAGAAGCGGCGTTCGCGCGTGCGCAACGAGCAGAGCAGCAACAATTGTTCGCCAGTACCGGGCGGATAGAGCGAGCAAGTACCCCTGGCTTCTTTGAGCGGTTGCTGCTGGGGACGCGGCAGCAAACCAGCGCGATGCCAGCGGACCAACTGGAGCGCGCTGATGGGATATCCCTGTTGCCGTGCCAGAGTCAATAACTCCACGCTTTTCTCATAGGACGCATCAATGTTCATGAGCAAAGTATACCAGAACCTTCCTCCATAATCAGCCTGACGTGAACGCCCTTGGGAAGTGCCGGGAGACGTATGATACACTGAGCGTAACAAAGCAATGAGGGAGAAAATATCTATGCACTTGCTTCATTCGCGCAATTCCTGGCTCTATCGCCAGGGGTCCAATCCGACAGTTGATTTCTGCCTCTGGGTTTTACAGGTTGACGGGTTGCATGTGCCACCATTTGATCAGCATCCAGATGGCGATGGCTCATTACGCGCGCTCGGACTGACCGAGGATTCCTGGCAGACCTGGTTCTTGCGTGTGCTTGACCCCACACAAAGAGAACATGATGTGGAACAACTCCGGCACCTTCACATGGCAGAGTATCTCAAAATCTCAAATGAGCCGGACATGGAACATCTCAAGCGGCGCTATCAGGCAGAAAGTCTCAACATCTCAACAGGCCCTCTTCTGCCTCCTCCTCCCGAGTTTTATCACTATCAGGCCTCCTGGCGCGGCAACAGCGCCGTCAAAAACAGATTGATTGAGCTAGAAGAGCAATATAAACAGGCTGCGAGCCAGCACCACAGGTGGAGTGAAGATATGGAAAGAGCATTGGGTAAAGAGGAGCAGAAAGCGGCAACGCGGCTGTATGATGAGTTAAAACCCTATCACAATCGTATTCCTCCGCTGAACATCTACTTTGCCATCTATGAGCATCCACTCGATTATCTCGTTTCCCCGGCGACCCTTCTCATAACGATTCAAGAAGGTCAACCCGGATTCCAAGAGTTCCGTGAGCGCGTACTCGCAGCAGTGGCGGAACTCGCCACGCAACCAAAGCGGCGGCGGAGGCAATCAGCGTATACCAGGAGAGAGGGGAGCGCCAGTCGGTTCGTTGCGTATCGCGGCTACGTGCGCAAACCGGTTCCGCCACCGCTTCCAAGGCCAGAGATACCCAGACTCGAAGATCCACTCAAGCAGATGGTTTTAGAGGAACTGGGGAACGAGCGCATGATCTACGGGATCGTAGATCTCGCAACGGTCCAATTTCTGCGGGAGAAGCAGAGGCCTGGCTGGAGATTGTATGAGGTCACATTTCAAGAAACCGATGGCGAACAGCAGCGTATGATCTCTATCCTCCAACAAAACGACGATGGCTCCTGGCGTTGGAACGGTGGTGGAACCAGTTCAGATATGCAAAATCAGTGGTCCACGATATTCACACCAGTGCGCGATCATCCTCTCATTTTTCTCGATACTCAGGGAATAAACTTCGGCGACCAACAGTATTTGCAGATCGCCCACGGCGACGTCATCGACAATGGCTTTCAAGTTGAGCAAGTTCGCCTGGTCAATGACGCAGGACAGGCACTTGAGGATGCGGTTGAAGATGGCTATGTGTTCTTTGCCTGTAAGCCAGAGGAGCAGGTACAACTGCCTATGCAGGCGGAACTCTATGACCGCCAGGGCAAGCTGGTATGGCGGCAGAAGATTCCCGACTATGGGTTGCCTCCCTGGCTGAAGTTCAGGCACCAGCGCTAGCAGACCTGGGGCGTAGGTGCCTGAGGGGCTGCAATACATGCCCATCGAGAGGAAGAGGCTGTCCATATGCTTGAGGGGCTGTGTTATTGCAACAAGCAATAGCTGGTTTCAGGCATAAGACCACTGCATCTCGCGGAGCAAGTGTTGCAACGCCTGAGATGCCGACCGGAAGCGCTCTGGTCCGCTAAAGCCCTGATATTGTCCAGCTTTAGACAGATGTGGCTCAAGCGACAAGAAACCAGCATAGCCATCCTCGTGCAAGCGTTGTAATATTACAGGCCAGTCAGCCTCGCCCTCGCCGGCAACCGCCATGGTACCATCAGCGCGTACATCCTTCACATGCACATACTCCAGCCAGGGATGAGTGGCTTCATAGGCCTCAGGATAGGGTCTCTGGGCACATTGCAGGTAATTGGCCGGGTCCAGCACAGAACGAAAATGAGGATCAGCCACCTGCTGGAAGAGATCAACACAATGCGCAATGCTATCGCCATAAATGCCTTTTTCGTTCTCATGGAGCAATATCACATCAGCCGCGCGCGCGCGCGCCGTCATCTCGCGCAAACGCCGCAGAATCTCATCGCGTTGCGTTGCTGGATCATACGTGGGCGAAGACAGCTCGCTCTGCGGCGGATAGAATGAGAACACACGAATATAGCGACTCCCAAAAGCTCGCGCCACCGTAATCGCTCGCTCAAAGCGCCTCAGCAGCTCATCAAATGAACTGTCAATCGGTACTTTGCCAATAGGCGAACCAATGGCGGCAACGCCAATACCATGCTTCTCCAGAGCCTGCCTGGCATCGGCAATTTGCCGGTCGCTAAGATCAAGCACATTCATACCCCAGGCAGCACGAAAATCGATAAAATGAATATTTTCTTGACGTAAAACAGCAATCTGCTCGTCGAGATCGGGAGCAATTTCATCGGCAAAAGCGGAAAGACGGATCATGAAAGTATTACCTCCTGTTGCGTCCGTGCGGATTCATAGATCGCCAGAATAATCTCTACCGGGTGACGAGCCGCATGGCCATCAACCAGTGGTGTCCCATTTTCACGGATTGCGCGTATCATGTCCGTGATTTGGGCCGCATGGGTCGCGGCTTGTAACGCAGTTGGATTGTTCGCAGTGTTCGCTGGTTCTTGAGCTGCGTCGCTCCCTTTTTTGTTGGCCCCGCCATACGCGCCAACTTCCTCACCTTCGCCGGCCATATGCAGATAGCCCAGACGATCACTCTCGATGATGGCGGAACCCTTGTCACCAAAGACCTCGATACGTGTAGTCACACCTGGATAAGCGTCAGTGGTAGCCACAATCGTACCCAACGCGCCACTCACAAAACGGAGGACGGCCACAGCGATATCTTCTGTCTCCATACGATGAACCAGGGTATCCGTATATGCGTAGATACTTTTGACCGGTCCCATAAACCACTGGAGCACATCAATGGAATGGATGGATTGATTCATCAGAACGCCTCCCCCATCAAGCACCCAGGTACCACGCCAGGCCCCGCTATCGTAGTACTGTTGAGAGCGCCACCAGGGGATGGCCGCATTGCCCAGGACTAACCGGCCAAAGGACTGCTCTGTAATATGTTTATGCACCTGCAACGAGGCTTCATCGAAGCGATGCTGACTGATGACCGCCAACTTGCGTCCAGTCTCCTGCTGCACGCGTAACATCTCTGCAATGCGCTCATGCGTGATCTCCATCGGCTTCTCCACAATCACATGACAACCAGCGCGCATGACCTGGCAGGCATGCTCTCCATGCATACCACTCGGTGTGCAGATATCAACGACATCCAGTTGTTCACTGTCCAGCATCGCGCGCACATCCGTATACGCCTTCACATGATAGGTATCAGCTAACTTCTGAGCTTTTTCAGGAGTGGTATCCGCCACAGCCACCAGTTGTGCATCAGGCAGACTGCTGAGAGCATCAGCATGAGTAGGAGCAATTACTCCACAGCCCACAATACCAAAGCGTAGTTTCTCGGTCATTTTTTGCCTCCTTACAACAGCATACTTCATGCATTATTATGGACATTTTCGACATTTACATATATCAGCGGCAAGAAGTCGTACACACGAGCCAAACGTTTCTCTACGATCCACTTTGCGGCTTCTGTACGGTTATAGGCTTGCTCTCGGTCCATTGTGTGCGTAAAAGCGCAAGCGCCGGAGTAAACTCTGCGCTCGAAGTTCTGCCAGTGACACTCAATAGAAATACGCTGGTCATAATGACTACGCCGCAGCGCCGCAAAGTAAGATCGAAAATCATCCCCGTGATACCCTGGAGCAGTACGTCCCTCCAACTCGGCGACGTGGACATGCGTCAGCAGCGAGGCCCAGGGCACAAGCGTCTCAGGGTCCTCGTGATTACTCGCCATATGATAGGTGTCGGCCAGCAGTCGCGCGCCCGATTGTGCGATATGCGAAACAAACTCCCCACCCTCGGCGACGGTATTTAACGTGTTCGTCTCCGCGTACTGCAAGGGTTCTAGCACAATCTGCACGCCATAGTTACGCGCCCATACACTCCAGGCAGCCAGATGATCGGCGATCTGCCGTAACGCGTCACGCTGATCATGGCCCTCGGGACAGGCTCGCGCTTTCCCGCTGCCAAAAACAAGGACGCTTATCCCAACCTGCTCAGCACGCCGCAACGCCGTCTTGATATAGCGCTCCAGGCGCACTTTGTCTACCTGTTGCGCGGGAGTCATAACCAGTGGCAGATTGGCCGGGAGCAGCGAGTTCGCTGCTTCAATAGCTACAGGCAAACGGCGAGCTTCGCGCCACAGCGCGCCAAATTCCTCTTCTGGCTGCTCAGGGATCAGAAAACGCTGGACACTCTCTTCAAGATAGTCAAAGGAAATATCTTTGAGCGCTGCAACAGCACGAAATGATTGACAGATACCAAACCTCATTATTTCTCCCTCTTTTTTACACACAAGTGGAGCTACAAATAGCTATCGGGATTCTAGCCGATATATTCATAATAAGAGTGAGCACAAAAGGGTCATTGTTTTGATTACACGACATCTACGCTCATTTTGTCAAAAGTTTCGGATCTAGATCTTCCCCTGGCTCAGCTAAACTGAAATGTCACAGCTTCGACCCGTACGAACATACGACGAATATCCTGGTAGTCCTCATCCGTGACAGGTACAAAACGCTCAATCAGGCCACTCTGAAGCCCGGCTACACCGGCTGCATCCTGGTGCAATGTAATCAGAGCTTCCCGCAACTGGCGCTTAAGCTGTGGCTTCAGACGCCTGGCGACCACCACTGGCGGAATTGTGGATGGACCAAGCATAGCAATCACGCGTATCTGCGAAGCAATGGCTGCATCCGTTTTCAGGAGCATATCCAGAACATGCGAATCGATAGCGGTCGCATCTGCTTCTCCCGCAAGAACCATCTGCAACGAATGCAGATGTGAGCCAGATTTGCTGGTTGTCCCAAAATAATTAGCGCCCTTGCCACGCTCAAGCAAACTATAGCACACGAGATTACAGCCAGAATGCGATACGCGCTCGTTGTAGGCCCATGTACAGCCACCCAAATCGTCAAAGGATGTGTATGGGCTAGCACGCTGAACGACAACATCGGAAAAATAGATCGGCCTTCCCTGGTAGCGTTCAGCACAGAGCACAGGAGCAGCAAGCAATTCAACCGGGCAAATAGGCCAGTCCATCATACGCACATACTGCAAGCCACACAGAAAACCAACATCCGCCTGACCATTGGCGAATTCTGCCAGCGTCTGTCCTGTATACAATTCAGCAGCATAGCCTATGTCTGCACCAATAGAGTGAGCAATATGCGCATAGGTTGGCTCCAACGTCGAGGATAAGAAATTCGCCACATGGATGGTGGCAGACAAACTTGTTCTATCAGACATAGCATAATCCTTGCAATTCTCTGGTTACTGAAACTCAGCAACTAGTTCGTTGACCTTTGCTCCAATCCCAAGAAGCCACCGGGAAATTTATAATACTTTGTCCTTTGTAAGACAAATACATTCTCGATCAAGCCACCTTCTATCTTACCACTATGCAGCCGTATCCATTCATAGTACCGAGGAGCAAGCTGCTGAGCGGCATAGCGATGCGTCTCTCCATTCATGAGATGCGCTTTCGTCTCAGCATCGTTCAGCAAGACGAGATTATACCAATGGCCTGCACGAAGTTCTAACGAAGAATAGCCCAGAAAGCCGGGGATATGCGTTAATTCCTGGATAAGTGCTCCATCAATGCTCTGTAGCGCGGCATCAACAGCAGAATCAGCCTCCTTTTGCTGCCAACTGACAAAGCCAACAAAGGCCATTTTTATCCTTTCTGTGAGCATTCCTTGACAATGCTCCATGCTCAGTGCAAACTCATAAGAGATTTTACCTACGACAAAGCAAAACACAGAAATGAGCAAAGCAACGCTATTTAGCTTACAGTCATTTTACATTTTCCTGCACCTTTTTTGATTATCGTAGGATATCTTATACATAGGAAACAGCATACATACATGGATCGCCATAAAAAAATAGTACATTCAAGCAATATGCTTATGCATAACGCAGGAGGCAACGAAGATGCTTCAAGACGATAATGAGCCACACATACCTTATCAAACCACGCCACAATACTATTGGTCAACGCCAGAGAGCGTTTCAGAATACTCTCCCGCGCCAACATTTCCACAGCAGGGTGCGCCCCAACCACCGCCATACCTTGCGGCCCCGTCATCAGTACCAACGCCGCCACAGGGCCCAAAGCGGTCTGGTATACGCACAGGAGCAATTATTGCACTCTCGCTGGTTATTCTCGCGGTTTTTGGGGCGGGTTTGTTCGCAGGTTGGGAGTTCGAACATAAGAACAGTAGTACCAACACAGCAACAACATCATCAACATCAGCCACGACTTCCACGTCAGCAACCACATCTACCACGGCCAGCAGCAGTAATTCGTCAGAAGCATTGCAAGAAGCTGCTATCGCCAAAGTAGAACCAGGCGTCGTAGAACTCGAGGTCACGACCTTTCAGGGTGAGGATATTGGTTCTGGCGTTATCATCGATTCTCGTGGATATATTGTGACCAATGACCATGTCGTGAGCGGTGAGCAATCAATTACGGCAGTGCTCAGCAATGGCAAATCATTGCCAGCTAAGTTGGTAGGTGAAGACACGGCAGATGACCTGGCGATTGTAAAAATCACTCCACCGACTAATATGGCCGTAGTAAGCATTGGTGACTCATCAAAGCTGACGGTTGGTCAAGAAGTTTTGGCGATTGGCAACCCGCTTGGCATCACAGAAACGGCCACAAATGGCATTGTGAGCGCGCTGAACCGTAGCGTAGCAGAGTCGGCGAGCGTCACAATTAACGGCGCAATCCAGACCGACGCGCCAATTAATCCCGGCAACAGCGGTGGGGCGCTGATCAACCTGCAAGGACAACTCATTGGCATCCCAACATTGGCCGCTACCGATACTGAGACCAACACAGAGGCAAACGGCATTGGCTATGCCATTCCTTCCACCACCATAGAAAAGGTTATCCAGCAGTTCGTTCACTAGCACGTGAAAAATTTTACCTGCTGCATGCACGTCTGAGTTGACGTGCATGCAGCTTTTTTTCCTCATTTATAGATCAACGACCCGCTCGCGTAGAGACAATCCCTTGCGGTTGTCTCCCCTTCGGCTCACATCCCTCTTCGCGTAGAGACAATCCCTTGCGGTTGTCTCCCTGTGACCGATCTGGAGAATTATAAACGCACGCAGTATATAACTAGCATTACGGTATTACAATATATTTCCTCCACCATTTCAACTAGTATTATAGTACTTTTATCCTTCCGCAACCTATGCAATACTAGAATAATGTATACTTACAAAAATCATGCGAGGCGCCCTTTTATTAGCCCCTCAAAGAGCGCACACATTGCTGCATTCTTTACACAATCGATTAATTTTGCGCGACGAGAAGAGTGCCGGAACAGGCTCTCCGGCAGCGCTATTCTTCAGGGAATTCGACAAGGAGAAACCTTTGAAAAGCATTTACTGCATTACGATTACACCATTTGCGCTACGTTTAATCCGTCGTTTCGATGGTGACGTGATCGGAGATGAAGCTGTCATCTGCAACTATTTACAAGAAGAACCGAGCAGAGACAGAAATGGGAATATTATCGAAGGGGCCTTCAAAATCTCCTTTCCCAATAAGCAAGCAATCTGCTACACGCTCTCAGGAGAAATTTCCTTCGTGCTATGACGTCCAGGTCTGTTCTGATGGCATTCCACTGCATATTGACATGTTCCATCCTACATGCTACATTTCTGCATGCGTCTCTAAACGAGTAAACCTACATCACGCTTGACTCAAGATCGCATGCAGTCGCACTATTATATAGCTAGCGAGTATTTCACCTCTATAGAGCGTCCTCCATAGAGTGTCATTGTATTTCGTACCTCTTCTTAACCATCGCTGTGTTTCAGTCTATGCGCATGCTCTTCCAAAGAAGGAGGAAACAGAATGGCAGGCAACAGATGTGTGGTCTATGTGGAACCTGGGAAGGTTAAAATCGAAAATATCGAGTACCCCAAACTAGAACTCAAGGCCCAAAATCGCAAATGCGATCATGGCGTGATCCTGAAAGTCATTGCGACGAACATTTGTGGCAGTGATCAACACATGGTACGCGGTCGTACCACAGCACCAAAAGGCCAGACGTTAGGCCACGAGATCACTGGCGAGGTCATTGAAACCGGACGCGATGTCGAGTTCATCAAAGTAGGCGATCTCGTCTCAGTGCCATTCAATATTGCCTGCGGGCGCTGCCGTATGTGTAAGGAAGGCCATACAGGTGTCTGCTTGAATGTCAATCCTGCACGCCCGGGTGCGGCTTACGGCTATGTTGATATGGGAGGCTGGGTAGGAGGACAGGCCGACTATGTCATGGTGCCGTACGCGGATTGGAACCTGTTGAAGTTTCCCGATAAAGATCAAGCCATGGAGAAAATGCTAGATTTGACGATGCTCTCGGACATTTTTCCAACAGGCTACCACGGTGCCTATACAGCCGGTGTCAGAACAGGCTCGACCGTCTATGTTGCAGGAGCCGGTCCAGTCGGCCTGGCGTGCGCGGCTTCAGCACAATTATTAGGGGCGGCGGTGGTCATCGTTGGAGATCTGAATAAGGACCGCTTGAAGCAAGCAAAAAGCTTTGGCTGCGAAACCGTCGATCTCACACAAAAAGCAGCACTCCCGGACATGATTGCACAGATCGTAGGCGAGCCAGTCGTCGATGCAGCAGTCGATTGTGTTGGCTTTGAGGCCAGAGGTCATGGTCAAGGTGCCAGTGAGGCCCCGGCCACTGTCCTCAACGACGTGATGAGTATTACGCGCGCCGCCGGGCACATAGGTATCCCTGGTCTCTATGTAACTGGTGATCCTGGAGCCATTGACGAAAATGCCAAGGTCGGCCAGTTGGGCATCAAGATAGGTTTGGGCTGGGCAAAATCGCTCTCCTTTACCACAGGCCAAACCCCTGTCATGCGCTACCATCGCCAGCTGATGATGGCAATTCTGAACGATAAGGTGCAGATTGCGAAAGCAGTCAACGCGACCATTATTCCGCTGGAAGATGCCCCACAGGGGTATATAGACTTTGACAAGGGAGCTGCCAGAAAGTTTGTGTTCGATCCACACGGTTTGATCCACAAATAAGGTGCAGGTTTATCTGCAGGCAAAAGATGGTTAAACGGTGTTTACCATCTTTTGCTATTCCAGGCACGTGCATAACCCACATTCCTTAGCTATAGCATGAGTACGCAAGAAGGTAGAGACAAGCTTTAAGTAAGTGGATCTGAAACGGACGATTCCTGCGGCTTTCCGCCCCATGTAGTGAGCATCGTCCAGGCTGCACAAAAATCGTCCGACAGCATCTCAAGCAAAGCCCGGTCGTAAAGATGGTCGAAGTCTTCTTGCGTGATAAGCTGCATCTTGAGCAGGAAAGGCTCCACAAGCTTGAATGCGATACTATAGTTCCGCGCCATCTGCTCATACATGGGTGATCCGAAGGAAAAATCAAGTATATATGGTTTATAACCCACATTCTGAAAACCTGCTTTACGCAACAGATGTGTCATCATTTGCAAAGGACCAGTGGTTCTGCCTGTAGGAGAAAAGGTCTGCCCGGCCTTTTGCCGAGCCTGTATACCTATACCGCTCAATGTCTCGAAGGCCAGCGCATTACTACTGCCCCAATCTCCATCCGTGAGACGCATGATCCCCCCCGGGCGCAACACTCGCATACATTCAGCCAGAAACTGTAGACAATAGGCAGGTGGAATAGAGCCTATAATAGGACAAATATTCACCAGGTCAAATGACTCATCGGGTATCTTAAGAGGCTGCAAGATGTCCATTACATGGAAATGAGCATTGGTCAACCTGCGTACCCGGGCATGAGCACGAGCATATTGAATCACAGCTTTGTTCGCGTCAATCCCGACAACCTCTATCTCTGGATAGGCTTGAGCTACCTCAAGCACCCACTCCCCTGGAGTGCAGGCCACATCCAGCACATCAAAGATGCCAGACATCTCGGCTTCAGTACGCTCGGCAAAAAGGCCACCCGCAGTTTCTATCAGCAGTTTATCTTGATCAAATAAACGGGCGATTTGAGCAGGACAAGCAGGATCTATTATATGCAGAAAAGCGTTACCCTCCTGCGAAGTATCTGGTACTACCATGATATAGCTCCTCGGCGTCTCTTCGTTTCCTATGTATTAGGTAAAACACTCGCTTTGTAGAAGAAGTTTTGTCACATGATCTGAGCATAGAGTTTCCGACAAACATGCGCTGCTCCGATTTTTCACTGCTTTAGATCACAAAGCCATCAACCAGCAGGTATGATAGAGAACAGGGCTAGATGTTATGTCTTTTAAAGCATAGCTCGTGAAATACCAGAGGTCAACAATAACGTACCAAAAACGTAGGACGTCTCATAAAATCACCCATTTTGTACGCTATGACGGTAATCTCTAACAATTGTTCTACCATTGTGGACGAGCAAAATCTTAAGATGACGCGGGAAGAAAAAGGCGTTCTACAGCCAATGAGGAGGCCGAAATGCCATATTTCGGCCCGATACGATAGTAGGCGATCACAATATTACGGTTGCTTCAAGCTACATTTTTCACCAAAACACATGCTCTGCCTCCTGAACCTCTCGATGAGCCATTGTCGCTGGCCCCGAAGGTCCAGACGCTCCACGATATCTTCTCACATAGCCGAGAAAAGGACGCAGTTTGATAGTAGCAGGAGGAAAATATTCTACCTGCGACGTCAAGATGGGGATAAGAGGTTTCGTGTTTACTATATCAATAGGGTCGGTATCCTGAAAACGAACTACACGGTCGATGTTCATTGGAAGCAGCCGCTTGCCACAACAAGAACAGAATTGTGCATGAATGGAGATTGATCGGGAGCAAGATAAGCAAGTGAATACAAGTGCCCAGTTTCGCATATGTTTATCCGCGAGAAGACATTCACGGATAAATGGTGCCAACCATCGCTTTAATCTTCGCATCAACATGCTTCAACCTTTCTACATCACTACAACCAGGATACGAATGCGATACTTCAATTGTAATATACTTTAGCCTACATGTCAATAAAACGATGTAAGAAAGGTATTAAAACTAGCTAAATTAGACAAGAGAAAATAGATCTTCTACTATACCGTGTTTGATAACACAAAAAAGCCAATACCACGAGAGTATTGACTTTTTTTTCTTACTTAGTCATGCAACCGAAGAGCAATTTCCTCAATTTTGCCGAGCGCGCTGCGCACAAGAGCGAAGCAGCGCATCATCTCATCCCCTCACAGAACAAACACACACGAGGGTGAGACAAGCCGTACGATCATTAGGGCGGCTTCGCTGCATCCGTTACCGGACTTCCACGCGCCGTCTATCTACCAGGTCTTCTTCCTGGGATCTTGATCTTACGAATAAGATGGGAAGACTTGTCTTGGGTTCGGCTTCGCGCTTAGATGCTTTCAGCGCTTATCCCTTCTTGACATAGCTATCCAGCTGTGGCCCGGGCAGGCCAACTGGCTCACCAGCGGTCAAGCCATCTCGGTCCTCTCGTACTGGAGATGACTCCCCTCAATCTTCCTACGCCCACGACGGATAGAGACCGAACTGTCTCGCGACGTTCTGAACCCAGCTCGCGTGCCGCTTTCATGGGCGAACAGCCCAACCCTTGGGACCTACTCCAGCCCCAGGATGCGACGAGCCGACATCGAGGTGCCAAACCTTGCCGTCGATGTGAACTCTTGGGCAAGATAAGCCTGTTATCCCCGGGGTAGCTTTTATCCGTTGAGCCACACTCCTTCCACTCGGGAATGTGGGATCACTAAGTCCGACTTTCGTCCCTGCTCGGCGCGTCTGCCTCGCAGTCAAGCTCTCTTGTGCCTTTACACTCTAGACGGGTGATGTCCATCCACCCTGAGAGAACCTTTGAGCGCCTCCGTTACTCTTTGGGAGGCGACCGCCCCAGTCAAACTACCCGCCTGGTCCTGTCTGGCTGCCTGCTTCAAGGTCAGCCATGAGAAACAAACCACAAGGAAAGTGGTATTTCACTGCTGCCTCCCGCACCCCCACAAGGATGCGTTCTCCGGCTCCCACCTATCCTACGTACCTTCTGCCTCATTTCCAGGCCAGGGTGTAGTAAAGCTCCACGGGGTCTTTTTGTCCTGTCGTGGGTAACCCGTATCTTCACGGGTACTTCAATTTCGCCGAGTCCTCTGTCGAGACAGTGCTCAACTCGTTACTCCTTTCGTGCGGGTCGGAACTTACCCGACAAGGAATTTCGCTACCTTAGGACCGTTATAGTTACGGCCGCCGTTCACCGGGGCTTAGATTCGCAGCTACGATCACCGCTCCTCGTAACCTTCCGGCACTGGGCAGGAGTCAGCCCCTATACTTCCGCTTTCGCGTTCGCAGAGACCTGTGTTTTTGGTAAACAGTCGGTTGAGCCATTTTCTTGCAACCCCCTCACGCTCCCTGTTTCACCAGGGTTCGCTACTAGGGCACCCCTTCTTCCGAAGGTACGGGGTCAATTTGCCGAGTTCCTTAACAGAGGGTCGCTCGTTCACCTGCGGGGTGTTCCCCTTGCCTACCAGTGTCGGTTTGCGGTACGGGCGGAGATCGTTCTGGCGAGAGGCTTTTCTTGGCGGCCTGGGGTGCGATGACTTCCGCCCGATTGCTCGGACTCGGTGCTGCCGTCATGCACGGGCGACCGGGATTTTCCTCGGTCACGCACTTCGGTCAACACGCCCATCCTGTCCATTTGATGGGTTCACCTTCCCTACCGCGTCCCCCCATTGCTCATAGCGAGCGTCTCCGGTGCAGGAATATCCAACCTGCTTTCCATCGCCTACGACTCTAACGTCCTCGGCTTAGGACCCGACTCACCCTGGGTCGTTTGACGGTGCCCAGGAACCCTCAGGCTTGCGGTGTCGCTGGTTTGCACAGCGATTGCGCTACTCATTCCGGCATTCTCACTTCCGCGCGCTCCACCAGTCCTTACGATCTGGCTTCTCGGCGGCGCGGAACGCTCCCCTACCATTTCTCTCTTCAAGAGAAAGAAATCCACGGCTTCGGTACGATGCTTGAGCCTCGATACGTTGTCGGTGCCACTCCACTCGACCAGTGAGCTATTACGCACTCTTTCAATGATGGCTGCTTCTAAGCCAACATCCTGGCTGTTTGGGCGGAATGACTCCCTTTGACACTGAGCATCGATTTGGAGACCTTAGCCGATGGTCTGGGCTGTTTCCCTTTTGACGACGAAGCTTAGCCCCCGCCGTCTCACTCACACGGACCGCTGTCCTGGCATTCGCAGTTTGGTTGGGGTTGGTAACCAGCACTTGGCCCCTAGCCCATCCAGCTCTCTACCTCCAGGATATTTCCCGTGTGGCTGTACCTCAATACATTTCGGGGAGAACCAGCTATCTCCACGTTCGATTGGAATTTCTCCCCTATCCACAGTTCATCCCCCAGTTTTGCAACACTGGTGGGTTTCGAGCCTCGACGGACTGTCACATCCGCTTCACTCTGACCATGGATAGCTCACGTGGTTTCGGGTCGCATCGCCGCAACTTGCGCGCTCTTCACACTCGGTTGCCCTCTGGCTCCCCAGCTTTAGCGCTGGTTAACCTGCTACGACGATGCACTCGCCGGATCATTCTACAAAAGGCACGCCATCAGTCCTTAGTAGCTCGTGCTACAGTGACCTCTGACTGCTGGTGAGTACGTGGTTTCAGGGTCTCTTTCATCCCCCTCTCGGGGTGCTTTTCACCTTTCCCTCACGGTACTTGTTCACTATCGGTCGCAAAAGATGTTGAGCCTTGGAGGGTGGTCCCCCCGGCTTCCCACAAGCTTTCTCGTGGCTCGTGGTACTCAGGATCCCAGGCCAGTCGATGGCGACGTCCACTACGGGACTCTCACCCACTACGGTCGCGCGTTCCAACGCGTTCGTGTGTCGCCTTCTCCCTTTTTCCTGGTCCTACAACCCCAGAAGTTCCGAAGAACCTCTGGTTTGGGCTCGTCCCGTTTCGCTCGCCACTACTCCGGGAATCTCGGTTGATTTCTTCTCGTCGGGCTACTGAGATGTTTCAGTTCGCCCACTGCCCCCCGTCACTGCCTATGTGTTCAGCAGGCGGTCTCCAGACATCACTCTGGAGGGGTTGCCCCATTCGGAATCTCAGGGTTCATCGCTTGCATGCAGCTCCCCCTGAACGTTTCGCCGGTCTCCGCGTCCTTCTTCGGTCTTTTGCGCCTAGGCATCCACCTCGTACTCTGTGTAGCTTGTTCGTTTCTCACCTGATCTCTTGGTGATTTGGTTCTGCCTGGTCTTTTTGATGACTCTCTGCTTCAACTCTTGCTTGCAACAAACGCTCAGCAAAATTGAAGAAATTGCTTCTTCGGTTGGTAAGGTGCATGGTTCGGGGGGCTACCCCCAACCCCTAAAGAGTGGAAACCAGTCTGGTGCCTGGCTGAAAGCTTGGTTCCTGTTTCGACCTGGGAATGGATCTCCCGAAGGAGACCAGTGTTCCCTAGAAAGGAGGTGATCCAGCCGCACCTTCCGGTACGGCTACCTTGTTACGACTTCACCCCAATCACCGACCCCACCCTCGACGCCTGCCTCTCTTGCGAGTTAGCCCAGCGGCTTCAGGTGTTGCCGACTTTCGTGGTGTGACGGGCGGTGTGTACAAGACCCGGGAACGTATTCACCGTAGTGTGCTGACCTACGGTTACTAGCAACTCCGACTTCATGGAGGCGAGTTTCAGCCTCCAATCTGAACTGAGGCCGAGTTTGACGAGATTAGCTCCCCCTCGCGGGTTCGCAACTCTTTGTCTCGACCATTGTAGCGTGTGTGTCGCCCAGGACGTAAGGGCCGTGCTGACTTGACGTCATCCCCGCCTTCCTCCACGTTGATCGCGGCAGTCTCGGTAGACTATTCAACTACCAACAGGGGTTGCGCTCGTTGCGGGACTGAACCCAACATCTCACGACACGAGCTGACGACAGCCATGCAGCACCTGTGCAGCCGCCCCGAAGGGACATCCTTTTCGGGATGGTGCAACTGCATGTCAAGTCCTGGTAAGGTTCTTCGCGTTGCATCGAATTAAACCACACGCTCCGCTGCTTGTGCGGGTCCCCGTCAATTCCTTTGAGTTTTAATCTTGCGACCGTACTCCCCAGGCGGACCACTTATCGCGTTTGCTGCGGCACGGAAGGGGTCGATACCCCCCACGCCTAGTGGTCATCGTTTACGGCCAGGACTACCGGGGTATCTAATCCCGTTCGCTCCCCTGGCTTTCGCACCTGAGCGTCAGTGACTTCCCAGGAGACTGCCTTCGCCTTTGGTGTTCCTCCGGATATCTACGTATTTCACCACTCCACCCGGAATTCCGTCTCCCTCTGAAGCCCTCAAGTTCCCCAGTCTGCCGACGCCTTCCTCGGTTAAGCCGAGGACTGTCAGTCGACACTTAGAGAACCGCCTGCGTGCGCTTTACGCCCAATAAATCCGGACAACGCTTGCCCCCTACGTATTACCGCGGCTGCTGGCACGTAGTTAGCCGGGGCTTGTTCCTCTGGTACCGTCCGTTCTCTTCCCAGAGAAAAGCAGTTTACAATCCGAAGACCGTCATCCTGCACGCGGCGTTGCTCGTTCAGGGTTGCCCCCATTGACGAAAATTCCTCACTGCTGCCCCCCGTAGGAGTCTGGGCCGTTCTCAATCCCAGTGTGGCTGATCGTCCTCTCAGACCAGCTATCGATCGTCGCCTTGGTGAACCATTACTTCGCCAACTAGCTAATCGACCGCAGGCTCATCATCCGGCGCTCTTACGAGCTTTGCTTCTCTCTTCAGAGAAGCGTATGCGGTATTGTCGGCGATTTCTCGCCGGTATTCCTCACCGAGATGGTAGATACCCACGTGTTACTCACCCGTCCGCCACTCCCTACTTGCGTAGGGCGTTCGACTTGCATGTGTTAGGCACGCCGCCAGCGTTTATCCTGAGCCAGGATCAAACTCGCCATCCAGTTGTTATATCACCCATCTCCTGCGGAGATAGGTAAAATGCATGTTGAGTTGCGATCCAGACCAAGGCAAATTATTGCTTGGCTTGTTCGCAGATTGTGCTCCCATGGCCTTGTGAACCATGAAAGCGAATTGACAGGAACCGTTTTGCTTTCCCGTTGCCTAAAAACAACGACCAGTTCCAGTTCTGCTTTCCACTCTTCAGTTGTTCAAGTTGCCCGGATGATGTGGACCCGTGGGCCTTCACCAATCACTGATTGGTATACATCATCACCATCAGAACGCTCAATGCGTTCGTTCTCGTTCAGTAGCAGTAGTATCGCATATCCCTGGCGGTTTGTCAAGCGTTTTTCTGACGAATTTTTGCTCGTCCTTCAGGATGGTTTCGCCGGTCCAGGAGGGCCTCACCCAAGGAGACAAGGCCGTTTGCATGGCTGGAAGGCCCACGGTCAAGCTCAAGGTATGAGCACGATCAGGGAAGCGATTGATCCCAGAGGAGCCACGTTAGCGTGGCACAAGGTCAGCGGATGAGGACAGGAGCACCAACCAGCCGGTCAGTGATTGTCTGCATGCGACAGCTTCGTTACTCTACCACCGTGGGACCGCTCTGTCAAGTGGGGATACCCCTTTTGGCTGAGACGTGCGGGCCGGTTGTCAGGCTCGTTCGTGGTCGTCGCGGTGACAGGGGGTAGTATGCCACAACGTGAGCGCGTTGTCAAGCGTTTTTTGCAGCCATCCTTCACAAAATAAGTGCCAGGATGCTCGCGACCTGACATGTTGGACATAAAATTTGTACTTCCAGCCTTCTATTGAATTTCAAGCGCATCTTGTTTAACTCTTGTATTGATTATAACCTGAAATGTGCTTAGAACTGACACTCCCCGGCATGAATGCACGGGGGTTCTTCCTTCAACCAGATGACGTGCTCGTCGCCCTTGCGGAACGGCGCGTAGCGGTCTTCTGTCCAGAAGCGTTCGCACTCTTCCTCCTCTCAGTCAGATGAGCCGAAGGCTAGACGCGCTCGCGGCGTTTCTGACTGTTTCAGAGGGTTGCGAGTGCCAGTTGCCGTGTGCCCCACGGTACTGACAGCTTTTTCGAGGATATTACGGGCCGCGTTTTCATCGCGGTCCAGGACCAGACCACAGGAGGGACAGATATGCGTGCGCACACTCAAGCTTTTCTTCACCCGTGTGTGACAGCCCGAACAGTCCTGGCTGGTGAAGTGCGGAGGGACTGCTATGATAGGAATAGCATGCATCGCTCCATAGATCTTCACCCAGTTCAGGAAGATGCCCCAACCTGCATCGTGGATACTCTTCGAGAGATGTTTGTTCTTGACCAGATTGGCTATCTTCAGATCTTCAAAGGCAATCAAGTCGCGAGACGAGACCAACGCGTTCGCCTGTTTGCGGGCGAAATCTTCACGCTGCCTTTGCACCTTGAGATACGCCTTTGCCAGGGCCTTCCTGGCTTTCTTGCGGTTGCTACTCTTCTTCTGCTTTTTACTGAGGCGACGGTGCAGACGCTTCAGCTTCTTCTCCGCTTTGCGATAGAAGCGAGGATTCTCAACGGTAGTGCCATCAGAGTCGGTGGTGTAGGCTTTCAGACCGATATCAATGCCGACGTGCTTCCCTGTGGATGGGTGCTTGACTTGACGGATGGCATCAAGCGAGAATTGGCAATAGTAGCCATCGGCCCGACGTACCAGACGGACCCGTTTGATTTCCTGCACGGGGAAGTGGCTAATGCGTTGACCTGGATTGCCAACCAGACGCAGGCAACCGATGCAACAGCCATCAGTGAAGGTGAGGTGCCTGCCATCAGACTCAAGCTTCCAACCGGTCTGCTTGTACTCCACAGAGCGGTTGTCTTTCTGGAAACGTGGGTAGCCCTTCTTGCCAGGTTTCCTGGCCTTGCAGTGCTCGTAGAAACGCGAGATGGCGAACCAGGCGCGATCTGCTGCAACCTGGCGTGCCTGGGAGTTGAGATGGTTGGCGAAGGGAAACTCCTTCGCGAGAATCGAGCAATAGCATTGCAGATCATTTTTGCTGACCCCACGAGTATCCATCCACAGTCGCAGGCACTTATTGCGGATGAACTGCGTTGTGCCTATAGCTTCATCAATGGCAGCGTATTGCGCTTTGGTGCCAGCGCACTTGTACTCGTAGATCAGCATGCTCTTCGCTCCTTTCAAGAATACCTCCTCTCAGTCAGATGAGCCGTAGGCTAGCCACGATAGTGGCGTTTCTAACTGTTTAAGAGGATATGCGCACATCCTATCATACCTGTCAATAAATAAATATTCATACAGGAGAGGTGAAATGAACATTTCATCAGAAAACACGTACCCATGTGCCCAAGCCCCAGATAAGGTAGGCCCATTCATCCCCCGCATGAATGACAGGGGCTTTCTGGGCCGTTGACTGTAAATTAAAGTGGGCCGCTTTTTGCGAGAAGATGCATCAAATGAGATCTTGAGAAGCCTGCCAGCGCATACGAGACTGCTGAGCACGAGTAAATAGTTCATCAATAGCTTCGTCATGCGCAGCAATCAGCTCGCGTAACGCGTGCAGGTTCGCGATGTAGTCGTCAAGCTTACGCACGATGGCTGCACTGTTCGTCAGGCAAATATCTCGATACATCTCGGGGCTACCAGCCGCCAGTCGCGAGGCGTCGCGAAATCCAGTGGCGGCTAAAAGAGCTGCATCACCCCAGGCAGGATCAGCCACAACAGTGTTCACCAGGCTAACAGAGGCAATAAAAGGCAGATGACTCACTGCTGCAACCTGTCCATCATGCTCAGCGGCTTCGAGAAAACGCACGCGGGCACCAAGTATCTCTATGAGAGCTAATACTTTACTGATCGCTTCAGGATGGGTACGCGTGGTAGGCGTAAGACAGTAAATGCGGTTAGAAAAGAGGCCAGCATCAGCCGCCTCAACGCCACTGACCTCTTTTCCGGCCATCGGATGACCGCCAACAAAAGATATGTTCGCAGGCAGAAACTCCTCCGCCCAGTTGATTACTTGAGACTTGGTACTGGCGACATCAGTAACTACCGCACCAGGCGAAAGCGCGGGTGCAATATCTTGTAGGAGTGCCCACATAGCACCAACAGGGGTCGCCAGGATCACAAGATCAGCCCCACGCACAACATCCGCCAGAGCACTATGAGCCTGGTCTATCGCACCGATCTTACGAGCACGATCACTTACACCACGCCCAAGATCGTAGCCCACTACCTCCTGGGCAGCTCTAGCTTTATGCAATGCCAGGCCCATTGATCCACCAATCAGGCCCAAACCGATAATAGCAACCCGGTTAAACATAAAGAAGTTCTCCCTTTATAGATAATGAAATCGTTGGGCACCAGGTCTCACGAATTTCTAGCTATTATACTCCTATGGATTTCTTCTTTTCAATAAGAAAGCTAATGGGTAAGGAAGGCAATCACGGACCAGTGGGTTTCCACTCCATCCATTGCCTCCCTAGTCAGTTTCACATCACAGAGCAGATGTTAGAAGTAGACTAATCCCTCCAACCACTCGCCTCCACCTGGGCCAAGTACCGTAGCAAGCATTGTAGTGACATCATCACTCAAGAGTTCACGCTCTGCGCGGTAGAGTGCCAGAAAGCGTGGCAGGATGTCTGGCTCATAGCGCGCCAGGAGATCAGCGGCAAACTGTTCAAGCAGCAGTTCATAAACAAGATAATCTTCCGCAGAGGTGTCTTCGTACCAATCAAAGCCACGTACAGTAACCGGCGTCTTCCCATCAGCCTCTGGCTCGAAGACGTCTGCATACTGCGCATGTAAGTCTGTATTAACAACGGCCTGCACATTATCCAGGCGCTGCGATAACCATACAGCCGCGAATTTGAATTGCCACTCGTCAGCCCACAAAGGACTACTGGCAGGCCAGGGTCGCGGGTCCTCCTCAAGCAAGGCCAGCGCCAGTTCATGATAGAGCATAAAGGCAAACTTCTGCGGCGTAATCTCACCGAAGATAGGATCAACTTCAACCGGCACAACAATACAGGGAGGAGATGTGGTATCCGTCCAGTAAGGATGCGGCGTAGCGATCTCCTCTAACTCACTATGCGGAACAAGCGGCCAGTCAGCCATATCTACCAGGAGTATTTCGATGTCTGGTATGGCGACACCGAGCAATCCGGTGAGCAGATGTGCGGCACCGTTGATCGTCTGAAGAACCGAACGGGCGAGTGCTTCTTCGCCCGTCGGATAATACACAGTGAGCGGCTGCGCCAATGTTACATAGCGTTCATAAGGGAAAAGCATGGACAATCTTACGCCTTTCCTTCTTCCAGAACCTCAGTCTCAGGCTCGCTCAATACAACAGCAGGTTTGTAACCATCAAGTTCTCGCCGCGATTGCTCGCGCAATGATTGCAGCGTATTTTCTTTACGGAAACGACGGTAGAAGTTCAGGTACAGCTCGCGCAGCAGTCGTGGGCTAACCTGCTTGTCGCCCTCGTAGTACTCAAGCGCCACCTGACCAATTGACCAGGTAGCAGCCGCAGCAATCACACCAGCAATGAAATCTCCACCAAAAGGCACTAATTTCGCGGCTTGCTCGGCCAGGTAGCGCATGCCAAGTCCACTCACAACCGTGGCAATCAATTCACGAGCATGCTTCATAGCATCGGCGCTATCCATAGTCTCACCATAGAGAGCAGCCAGGCGTAGAACCAGGCGTACCTGCGTCCCGAGCAGAATGGGAATGTCCACAAAAGGTATTGGTTCCAGGCCAGCCGCGAAACTAAGCAGCATGGCATTACGGATGATGCGCTGTGCCGCCTCATGTCGATACACAGGCAACTCACGGCCAATAGCCAGGGCCGCCTCCGGGCTAGCTTCAATGATTTCCGGGATCAATTCTTCCGCGACATTAGCCCCGGTCCTGGCTGAAATGGGAATAACGCCAGGGGCATCTAGCGCAACCGCCACCTCAGTAGCAAACTGATCACCACCAGCACTACGCTGCAAAGCATCAACCTTGTTGACGGCAACAATGGTTGGCTTATCCAGACGTTTGATGACTGAATACAATTCCCGATCTTCCGCCTGCAAGCCGCGTGAAGCGTCGATAAGAAACACAATCACACTGGCCTGAGCCATGCCACTCTCCATGACATCCGGCAAATGTCCCGGCGTATCGACAAGCGTAAACGGCCCAAAATCGGTCCGCACTAACGTACGCGTCGTCCCCGCTTCTGGAGAAGCGGGAGAAAGATTCTGGCCCTTCAGCTTATTAAAAAGCGTGCTCTTCCCCGTATTAGGCTGACCGACGATCACGATGGTATTGTTCAGACCATCCAGTACTTCCTGTTGAGCCAGCTTCCAGTTCACGGTCTTCATCAAATTTTGGACCATGTTGATGTTCGCTGGAAGATACTTCAGAGTACTCAAACCTAATTCACGCAAATTCGAGGGCTTTTCACGCTGACGCACGATACTGGCAAAAGCATCTTGCGCAGCTTTGCGCCGCTGTTCATCCTCTGCTTGATTTTTTGTATTAGCCACGCGCGACTTCCTTCCCTGTCAACAGATCCCTGAGAAAGTGTTTGCAACCCGCTTAGCCCGAGTGTAGGCCGGTTACAGACGCCACCGAGAGATCACTAGTGCTATGTTCCCTTTGATTATAGCCATCTTTGTATGCAAGAGCAAATATGACACTAGTATTACGCGCGTCTATACCCGTCTGTTTCAGCCATACATAGGACTATCTGCATAAGCAATAGGATGAAATGCACCGTCTTGCTTGACAGCATAGTACTATTTCTGACATAATCAAAAGTATAACCATACAAGCAATAGAGTCGTTTTACAACCTATATTTTAGTAAACGACAAGAGGCATCACTATGCAAGATACACCGATGCGCAATGAAACAACAGAGCAAGACTATCGGGACGGCTTTGGACGTGTCATGTGGTTCGCCAAGCAAGCAAAACGGCGCGGCTGGACAATGAGTGATCGACAACTCGTCCATGAGATCCTGCAACGTGAACGCGCTGCGCAAATTCGCGAAAGAAGTTCTCTTCCGATGGTTGGATCAGAAGTGCGTTCGGCAGATTGGAATCGCGGACAGGCCGATGCGCTGCGTACGTTACTACGCACACAACGCGAACGGCAAGAAAGCGAGTAGGAAATGACGATAGAAAACACGAGCCCTGTCTGCACCGTCGTTGTGCAGGCAGGGCTTATTTTCTAGCTATCCCTTGATCGAACCGGCCAGCATCCCACGTACGAAGTAGCGCTGCAAAGAAAAGAACACCACTAATGGCAGAAGCATGGAGATGAATGCAGCCGCCGTAAGTACCTGGTAGTTCGTACCATAGGAATCAATCAGATCAGCGACCGTCAGCGTCATGGGCGCACGCTGGGGATTGCCACCCAGAAAGATCAGGGAGATGAGCAGGTCATTCCAGACCCACATGAACTGAAAGATGGCTAATGATGCCAGCGACGGTACCGACAGGGGGAGAGGGCCGCCGAAGTGATCAATCCCTTATACTGCGGATTGATGGTGGGAAAAGGAAAGAAGTTATACTCTTTGCCCGCCTGGATACCTTTGAACTGACTGGTGATGAAGCCTGCCGTGAAATCGCCCAGATAGTACATATACGCCTTTGGGGGAGTATCAAATGGCAGATAGGAGGCATCCTGGAAATTCGTCGCCAGGATAGCAGATGCCCCACCATCAATATAGTTCCTGCCTGTAATAACCTGACTGAAGAGCTGGAATGCATCTTTGATGCTACTATCGGTTCATGGTATTTTATGGGCAACCCACTCGTCATACATTTGTGGACCATATTTATTGATATAGATTTGAGCAATCCAGTCGGCACCAGGCCAGCCGCTGGAGGCCGCACTCTCCATGCCCATGGCCCAGGGATACTTCCCAATGCCGACAATCTTATCTGACAGAGTCATCAAATCATCCCAGGTTTGCGGAATGGTCGCCCCAATGGCCTGAAATGCGCTGGGATTATACCAGATCGTCCCTTTATTACTGGCCTTCGGTAACACTGCGTACAATCCTCCATTGTAAGAGGAGAAATTGATCCAGCCTTGAGAGTATTATTGCTGATACTGCGACATAGCGAAGAATTTGTCCAGACGCACCAGTTTCCCTTCACCGGCTAATTTAAGAGCGTCGCCCCGTTCTGCGCGTCCCACACCTGCACCGTGTGGTCCCAACTCCCCGATGCAATGTACTTTCCATTGGGCGACCAAGCTATCGCGCTGATGAAATCGCTGTGCCCTCGATAGGTCAGGAGAGCGGTATCAGCAGAATGGCTCTGGTTCACCATTGCTGCATAGATGCCCCCGAGCGACAAGAAACAGAGCAGAAAGCACACCACTAATATGGCAGGTAAAGCTTTCCTCCTGTGTCGCACACGCGGCCTGGCATGCCACTCCCCTTGCTCGACAAGAATAAGTCCATCATCATCCAGCGGCAAGGAGTCAGTCACCCATGCAGGCTCAGCAGTGATAGCAGGAGCATCCAGCAGCGAGAGCAGGCGTGGGCGTGTTTCATGGTAGATAGTGGTAGCGCCCTGAGCGTCGTATCCAGAGCATCGTAGTCGGCCTGCGCCTGCTGACAGACACGGCAGGTTGTGACATGGGCATCCAGTGCTACACGCTCGGATGACGTGAGATCTTCACGTCTAAGCGCTAGCTTTTCGGCCCAGACTCCGCATGGAGGACGATTGTTCATCGGTCCTGCCTCCTTTTTCTCCGCGCGCCGTTCGCTCCCTGGAGTAGCTGGCAATAGATTTGACGCAATTCTTCTTTGCCACGGCTGACGTATTTACTCACACAGTTTTCCTTTATATTGAGCCGTTCCGCGATCTGGCGCTGCGGCAATTCTTCAATGACATACAAAATAAGACAGGAGCGGTAGATAGGAGAAACCTGCGCGAGCGCGAGTTGTAACAGTTCCGCTTCTTCAACATTCTCTTCCGGCCCCGCTACACTCAGCACTTCTGTCTCGCCACTAGAGACATCCAGAGAAACGATCCGCATGTGTTTGAGATGTCGCTGATAATCACGCGCACAATTCAGAGCAATACGGTAGAGCCAGCGCAGAAAGAAATCCGGTGTCTGCAAGTCAGGTAACGCCGACCAGGCTTTGAGAAAGACCTCCTGCGTTAACTCGCAGCCAACACCATCGTTGCCTACTATGCGACTCAAATAACGCTTGATCTGGTTGTTATACAGCGCATAGAGTGCCTCGAACGCTTGCTGATTTCCACGCTGCGCCCGTATGACCAGTACATCCTCACTTATGGATTGATCAATTCCATCCTTCCTCGGTGAAGAACTCGGCTTGGTCCAGTAGACCATTTATCTTATCCCCCGCAATAGACCTCATTGTCTCTTTTACTCCATCGCTCAGCCCAGGCCAGACGTTTCGCTGGCCCACTCATCTTGCCTTTCACGCAATACCAACCCAGACGCGTGAAGTGCATTGTTTTCTCGCCCGCTTCGTGCTCTATCTACATAACTACTGCGTAGGTACAAGCCACAAACTGCACAGAGAACAAGTTATCACACGCTGCAACCTCTGAGAAGTGTTTCGCCTCTCCATCGCCTTATACATGTGCATTCACTACTCACGACGACGGCAAGCAGACAAATATGACAGGATTGGCGGGGAATTTGCCAATCCTGTCATATTTGTCTGCTTACCACCGTCATGAGTAATGCCCTTGTATAACACAACGGGTACCGGAGGAAGAATGATCCTATGCCATTGGCCAAACTTTGTGGAAAACCGGGCATTCTCCTGTTGCAAACCCTTAGTTGAAAGAGCCAGAAAAATTTTAACTGATGAGAGGAAATGGTTCCATGACGAATTCAGAGAAGTCCGGCGTTGGACACAATCGCTCGAGGACGCAGTCCACTTCCGAAGCAGACATGCTCCAAACACTGAGGTCAAGGTCCGATGCCGGACACAATCTCGCGAGGCCGCCGTCCGCTCCCCCACCAGAACTAGACCTGGTCCGAATGGAGTCCGATGCCAGACACAATCGCGAGAGGGCTCCGTCCGCTTCCTCATCAGAAATAGACCTGGTCCGATCGATGTCCGGTGCCAGACGCAACCACGAGAGGGTCCCGTCCGCTCCCCCACCAGAGCGCCGAATGAGGCTCAATGCCGAACCTGATCACGGGAGGACGCCGTCTGCTCCCCCACCAGAGCGCAGATCGCTCTTCCAGGGTCTCTCAGGTGATGCTCCTGTCGCTTCTACTACGGAAATAGACCAAAACCGACCCGGTCGGGCAGGTAGCAAGCATGATGTGCAAGAAGTGCTTAATCGGCAAGGCACCATTAGGAGTGTGCCCGATGCCGAACCAAGCTCTCTGCACCCGGCAAGAGAATCAAACACCACAGAGCAGACAGACCGCTCTCCTGTCGCTTCTGATCGAGGCAGGAGGAGAACCTCCGTTCCGAGGCAGGGGGAGGCACTTAGCGCATATGGGAAAGAAATAGGGCAAAGCCAACGCGATAATCAGCCTGAGAGTCCCGGAGATGATGGAGAGAAGGACCTCAATTCCTCAGATAAGGCTTCTGTCGCTTCTACTCGTTTAAGTGCAGAGACGGAAAGAGGCCAAAGCCCCCATACTGAGTCCGGACAACCAGAGTATCAGCCTGAGCTTCCCAGTGATGATGGAGAGATGGCCCCCAATCGCGAGGGTGATGCTGCTAGCACTGCTGTTGGTCGAGACTCAGGCACTATTCGGAGACAAGGAGCAGCAGATACAGAAAGGAACACCCCGCCTGATACTTTCGCTCCTGATCTAGAGAGGGACCTCCACGAGGGTGATGCTGCTGACCATTCTGCTGATCGAAGTTATGGTGCCTACGCGTGGAGATGGACGAAAGCAATTAGTAAGGCCACTGGAAAATGGTTTGTGACCCCATCTAGTGATGCGCCTGAGAATTCCTGAACTTGCTCCTGGGGCAGGCTGGAAGGACCGCGCTAAACACCTTAACATAAGACGGCAACGAGCGATGATGATCGGGTTCGGTGATATAGGTAATAGCCTGATGATAGCAACCATAAATAGTATCTACCCTTCGGTTGTAGCCGGTAGAGTAGTCTGGGAAGCTATACCCTCAAATGTGATTGGTACACTTGTTGCGAATCAAGTATTCAGATGGGTGAACGCTAGACCGGATGGCGTTGTGCTTCAAGCCATGTCTGGGCAAGGAGTAGGTATTGGGATTACCAAAGGGGTTCAAGCCTTAAAAGCTTACATAGAGGCAAAACACGAACACCACGCCGGATAGTTCTCTGTCTTCTTTCCCCAGCAAACCAGGATGCGTCGAGAGTGATTGAGCCAGAAATGGGTGCGTTCCAGCATCCAGGCACAGATGCAGCTGGTGTTCCTGCGCTAGCGCTGGACGGCTCACCACCAAGCCGTCCAGAGTTGGAGACCCCTCATAACACGCTGGCTCTTCCGCAAAGCCAACGAAGAACGTTCGTTCTTTTTTCTCAGAGACGAGCTATTTGAGGTGGCTCTAAATATCTCGCCTCTGAGGCACTTCGACTGAACGCAAGGTAATATCAGGGCGAAGCGAACAGCAGCGATAGACAGGGAGTGACTATCGCATCTTGTCCATCCTGGCTAGAGCATAGCGGAGGATTCCGTCTGTTGTAAGGCATCCATGGCCGTGCCCATAGCTTCAGTGGTAAAGAAATCTTCGTAGCCCGCACCTTGTCCCGGTGCACTGGTATAAATCTGAAAGCTGGGCGTGACACGGTAGAAAAAGCCGTGATAGGTGGACTGATACAATTGGTTGGAGAGCAGGCTAATCAATTGCTGCTGCTTATCCGGGAATAAGGGCAGTTCACCAAGCTGGCGCATCACCAGGTTGTAACGATACAGCGCAATGAGCACCAGCGTCTGACCTCTGGTTTCTTTGTAAGCCCTGTTTAATATACCTGTGCTCATATTGAGAGCAAAAAATAGGCCCCCGTACGTCTGATCCCACAAAGCGCTGTTGAACATACTTCGTAGCAGATTACCAGCGAGGCTCAAGTAGTATTGGGAATGAGTAAGTTCGTACATGTTGACCAGCACTTGCGCCGCCATACCCTCGGTACTAGGCTTCGCTTGATAATTTTCTACCGTTTGCACACCATTCTTTGGCACATTGATGCTATCATAAAACAGGTGATACTTCTGGTTCATCCCAACAGTCAAGGCATTGGAGAGCGTTGATTGCCCGGCTTGTACCCAGGCTGGCATACCCCAACGCATACCGGCATCCACAAGCTCGCTGCCACATTCGAGGATGTGGTCGACAGCGTAGTCGCCAGGTGTATGCGAACTGTTATACACATAACCAAGATGAGCATTATACCAGTGATTGTAGAGATTGGAGGCAGCCACATGTGCCTCTTGAACGAGAATAGCATTTTGCAAAAAGGCAGCATTGCGCAGTAGATAGAAATAGAGCCAGCCTTTGGGCACATTGTAGTTTACAAAATCCGTTTCGACTTGCAAGAGCGCTCGTGCTATATCTGCATCATAAGTGTGGTCCTGCGGATGTAAGGACTTATATTCATCGAGGGCATTGAGGTAATAGAGATCCACCTGGGGATCATGGCTGGTAGGTGCAGCACCCGAGTTCGTCACAGTGGGCTTATTCATTTGCCAGTTGAGGTATAAGCCCCCAACGGTCCGACCTTTACTCTGTGCCTGGGGATTCCAGCCGTTTGTTCGTATGTTAAAAAGCACTTGCTGGACAATTTGATCAATCGTCGGTGAAAGACCAGCAGCTCTGACAGTCAGGCACCCACCTACTGAGTTAAATAGAACCAGCAGTATGAGAACGAGCATGCTAGACGTGAAAATTTTCGTCAATACTTTCTGCATTTGCATTGTTCCTTTTTCTTCACTACTACACTTCGGGGTCTCCATCCTCGCGGGGAAAACGTCGGGCAGACAGCCCACACTTCTTGCCTCTTGACCAGACTATGCAAAAACTTTTTATGGTGGTTGAGGAAATTGACCTGTCTGTTTCCATTGTAGTGCGACGAAAAAGAAGTTTTTAGCGAGACGGCATTGTCTTTCTGTATGGCCGCTCAGGACCGAGGCCTGTTATGAACTAACGTTGTCACTATTTTTGACGAAATAGGCAGACACCGAGTCACAGCGGAGCACCATTAAAACGAGATCCTCGGCTGGAGACGAGGATCTCGTTTGTGCAAAAAGGCCGTTTGACGTTCAGGATAAGGCACATCGAAAATTACGCTTATGAGCGGGCAGAGGCACAATCATACAACACATTGCCACCAGTACCTCCTGTCGAAGATTGCCAATCACTCGTCGGTACAGCTTTACAATGAGCACTCACCCAGCTTGACAACGAGCTTTTTGGCCAAAACCTCCCCCTCCTCCAGCGGCTCTGCCAGTCGTGCCCGCCGCATTGATCAGAAAGAAACGTACGGCACCACTATTGATCAACGTCTGCAATGAACTGGTGGTCAGAATAGGGTCGCTCCCACTAAAACCGCCCATTGCCATTACAGGCTTGTTTGTACTGAGAATAAGCGGTTCCGCTGTAGATGCGTTGGGCGTCGCAACCAGGAATTTGGCACTCCCCTGGTTTGCCTCCAGGTAGCGAATTAAGGCCGGGCTAGCCTGTGTAGATCCACCACCAAAAGCAGCCGCCAAGCCGCCAGTGAACGCGTTTTGTCCACGCGTACGACCAGTACGATCACCCCGGTCGGCATTTCGACCACCTCCGTTGCCTTTACGCGTCCCAGTAATGCCGCCACCCGCGAAAGCAAAGCCGCCAGCAGCACCGCCCTGACCACCTTGAGCAGTAGGACCAGCCGTAGGGAACGAGGACTCGGTGTTGTGGATGACCGAGTAACCAGCCCATATAGCTGGAGCAACGAGTAATGCCAGCATACCAACACTTACCGCCGTACCCGCCACACGCAATGCCAACTCACCTGGATAAAGCCGGGACCTGAAACGGAAAAGGATCAGCACCAGCACCGCCAGCACCGTCAACACCGCAATCAAAGGACTCAGCCAGCTCGACCAGGTGGGATAACTCATGAGCATGTAAATCTGTGCAACGGCAGTCACTATAAGCGCAAATGGCAACAACCAGCCACGCCAATCAGCGCGGCGATAATCCTGCCACATGATGACCAGGCCAATACCAACCAGCGCAGCTAAGCCAGGAGCCATCTCGGTCATATAATACTGGTGGAACGAGCCATCAAGCGTAAAAAAGGTGGCCATGGTCAACAACCAGAAGCCCCACAGTATGAGGCCGAGTTGCTGGCGATCTCGCTGAAAATTGAAACGCCTCTGCCAGGCCAGCGCGACAATAGCTAATAAGGCAAAAGGTAACAACCAGGCAATCTGTCCACCCAGAGAGGCACTGAAGAGACGCAACGGTCCGCCCTGGAAGGCCCCACCTGCGCCTAGCTCATCCTCTATGGCACGAGCAGCAGTGGTCAAAGCATTGCCAGAGGTGGCAGTCGTTCCCTTACCCGAGCCTGTGGTTGTCGTATTGGCATTGCCAACACCACTACGATTACTGCCACCAGCCCCATTTCCCCCCAGAAACCCGATATGCAGGCGATTGAGCCCGTTATAGCCAAAAGCCAGGCTGAGTTCGGAATTATTTTGTGTCGAACCAACATAAGGACGCAGCGCGGCTGGCGTCAGGTCAACAGCCACCGCCCAGGAGAGCGAGATGGCAAACATCACGAGCAATGCCAACAGCAGATGCCAGACACGCGTCCAGATTGTGCGCGGCGCACAAAACAAGTAGGTCAGAATTAGAGCAGGCACAACCAGATAGGCCTCCGCCATCTTGATGTTGAAACCCAGACCAACGAATACAGCACTCAGCAGCAGCCAGCGTAACTTACCAGTCTCGGCAGCATGGATAACCGCCCACGCGGCAAGTAAGAGCACCAGCGCCAATGTTCCATCAATCGTATTATTGCGGTCAGTGACAACACTGATCGGCGTTACCGCCAGCGCGAGAGCCGCCACGAGTCCCGCAACCACCCCAAAGTGGCGCTTCACCAGATAATACAGCAACACAACCGCGAGCACACCACAGAGAGCCTGTGGCAGAAAGATGCTAAAAGCCGTAAAGCCGAATATCTTGGCGCTGAGCGTCTGCAACCAGAAACCAACTGGCGGTTTGTCAATGGTCACAAAGCCACCCGGGTCAAGCGCAACAAAGAAAAAATTATGGAAACTATCTCCCATACTCTTCACACCAGAGGCATAGTAGAGGTTTCCATAGCCATTCTGGCCTAGCAGGAAGAAATCCATAAAGATCGAGAGCAACACAATAGCCCCCAGCGCAATACGGTTCCACAAACGCGGGACTGCGGCCTTGCGCGGCGGAAACGTACTGCCCGTTGGCGATAAAGGCGACGTGTCGGCGATATATGCCATAGGTACCTTTCTCCTTACAGAGAGTATAATATTGAGAGTATTCGACACGTTGAGCGGGCCTACAAGCAGCCATTGCATCTGCCTGGTAACCCAATCACAGCGTTTCAATCGTAATAAAAGCGTACAAGCTTATTCCTCTAAAACTACTATACAGGAGAGACCTCAACGAAGACTCTGGCAATTGTAAAAAAACTATGAAATGTTCTTGTGAACACAGCAATTAGCTGGCAAACCAGAACACCTTATAACAGGATTCACCTGAATAGTAGCAATTACGCGCAGAAAAGAGTTTACATAATTATGGATTTTACAGCGGCACCACGCTATGCAGGGCCTCAACCAGGCTCGGCGGAACAGGTTAACGCCATTATTGCTGAGTTACGACGTCTGTATCCAGACGCCGCCTGTTCGCTAAATTTCACGAACCCATTGGAACTGCTCGTCGCCACACAACTCTCCGCGCAGTGTACAGATGAACGCGTCAATATTGTGACCGCGCAGCTTTTTCAGAAGTATCGCAGCGCGGAAGATTACGCGACGGTAAGCCAGGAGAAGCTGGAGCAGGATATTAAATCCACAGGCTTCTACCGCAATAAGGCCAGAAATATTCGTGGCACCGGGCAACGCCTGATTACGGAGTACAACGGCGAGGTGCCACGCACGATGCAGGATTTGCTCTCACTGCCGGGCGTGGCGCGCAAAACGGCGAATGTGGTGTTGGGCAACGCCTTCGGCATCGTCGTCGGCTTTGTGGTAGATACCCACGTGGGCAGGCTGACACGGCGCTTCGGCTGGACGACCAATGACGATCCCGTGAAGGTTGAGCAGGATTTGATGCGCATCATCCCACAAAAAGATTGGCTGGACCTCTCTCATTTGCTAATCTTTCACGGTCGCGCCGTCTGCGAGTCGCGCAAACCACTCTGTGAGTTGTGCACACTGGTGCCATTGTGTCCCTCGGCATTTAACACACAGTCAACAGGCACAAAGGCATAAAGCAAATCAGCAATTTATGACAACAAACTCAAGCTCTGGACAGCCGATAGAATGTGCGCGCGTTCTCCGCCCAGAGCTTGAGCTGCGCCTCGGGAGAAAGCTGGGATGTTAGAGCATCTAACGTCTCTACCCAGCGCGCATAGGTCGATGCCTCCAATACAACAGGCCAGTCACCACCAAAGACAACCCGATCCTCGCCAAACGTTTCTATGACGTGCGCAATATACGGTGCCAGGTCAGCAGACGACCAGTGCTGCTGATCCGCCTCACTCACCAGGCCACTCACCTTGCACATGACGTTGGGATACGCCGCTAATGCCTGCATCTGTTCGCGCCAGGGATCAAATACCTGCTCTTTGATGTTGGGCTTCGCACAATGGTCCAGCATAAAAGCCGTGTCTGGACACTGTCGAACGAGCTGGATAATACTCGCAAGCTGGTAATGCTTAATACAGATATCAAATGACAGCCCGTATTCTGCCAGCATTTGTACACCGCGCACAAATGCTGGCTGTAAGCAGAACTCAGGATCGACCTCGGATTGCAATAGACGACGTACACCTTTGACCAGAGGACTGATGCTGACAAGTTCATCAAGATACACACGCAGCAGTTCACCATACTCAACAGGAGCATGGGCAACAATGGCCTGGATTTGCCCATGCTCTTTTGCCCACACCGCTACCCAGCGCGGCTCAAGTAAGGCATACGACTCAGCAACATCAACCTCGACATAGACGAGCGCTTCAACAGGCACATTTTGTATCTGCTCCTGATATTCAACCAGTCCATAACGCTTATGCAGCAGGCCGTTCTCGTCTAACCAGGGGATACGGTAGCGCGTGGGGTCCCAGAGATGCACATGCGCATCAATGATCGGAAAAACAGGCATACATTCCCCTTTCACAGCAAAGGCCAAGAGTAATAATCTAGCGCACTTCCAGCACGACGTTATCTTGATCCCGTACTGACTCAGTCACTTCACCGATGCGCCAGAACTGGACCTCCTGGTCCTGCTGAGCGAAGGTCGGCCAGAGCGACGGATCAATGGCGGCAAACAGTCCACCAGAGGTCTGAGGATCGAACACAATCGCTTGAGTGGAGGCATCAAGTTTGTCACTCAGGTGCACATGAGCGCGCAGAAAGCTCTCATTGCGCTTCGTCCCCCCTGGAATACAGCCAGCTTCCGCGTAGTGGCGCGCACCTGGCAGTAGTGGCAGTTGCGCAAATGCGAAGCGCATAGAAGTAAGGCTTTGAGCGGCCATCTCCCAGGCATGCCCGAGAATGCCAAAACCGGTAATATCAGTCACCGCGTGCACACCAGGACCAGCCTGCACTAATAGCTCACTGGCCCGGCGGTTGAGTCGCGTCATCGACTGGATAGCCGCATGCATATGATCCTCGTGAACCAATCCACGCTTCTGGGCCGTCGTTACCAAACCAGTGCCAAGAGGCTTGCTGAGAATGAGCACATCACCCGGCTGCGCGCCCCCCTTTGTCAAAATATGCTCGGGATGGACCATGCCCGTTACCGCTAACCCATACTTTGGCTCGGCGTCGATCACCGTATGTCCGCCGGCAATGGCACTGCCCGCGCGCTCAACAACATCCATGCCACCGCGTAAAACCTCGCTGAGAATACTGGCATCCAGGGTATCAGGCCAGGCCACCAGGTTAATTGCCATCAATACCTGACCACCCATGGCATACACATCGCTCAACGCATTTGCGGCAGCAATTGAGCCGTAAGCATAAGGATCATCCACAACCGGCGGAAAGAAATCAGCCGTGCTGATAATAGCTTGCTGAGCATTGACCCGGTAGACGGCTGCATCATCGATGGCTCCAAGCCCCACGAGCAGTTGCGCAGGTACGTTGCGCTGCTTGAGCGGACGCAGCACTTCAGCCAGTGTGCCAGCTCCAACCTTTGCCGCACAACCGGCACAACTGGCAAGCTCGGTTAAGCGTATGTGCTGATCTGTGTCCATAAACAGAAATTCCCCCTTTTTTCCTTGCAGTATACAAAATACTGTTCACCTTATGCTAGCTCGACCATTGTGGCGCGCCAACTTACGGAAGTTGGTCGCCACAAACCTACACCACGCTCATGTATAGTGGATCTGGCAAGATCGCTATAAGCCAATGCGCCAGTCTTTGGGGCCGTCCCTCATATGCGTCCCGTGTTTTCTCCTGCTTAGTAGGCGTCACTAACGATCTCTCTGCCCTTCATGACAGCTATATGACGCCGGGTCGTGTAGGATTGGCTATTTTTTGCGGTTGAGCTATTGCCTGTATAAGGTATAATACAATTGAGGGAAAGAACTTCTACGCTCTAGCGCTTCCTTCCCCAACATCTTGAGATAAAAACAGGCAACATAGCGATATCAACTATGTGTGACAAAATCGACCGTGGCCGTATGCAAGGCCCCATCCGCTGTATGCACATCAATACGCATCTGCCAACTTCCTCCCATCTCTAAATCGACACTACCACTGAATTGTCCCCGGCTGTTCGATTGAAGATCCCAACTTTCGGTGCCCATAGCCATAGTAAGCATCGTTGTGTCCAATGTCACACGCAGACCCGTCAGAGGAATAAAGGCACCAGTGCTATTACGTACTGACACGGTACACGTATTGGTGCCAAAACTGTCCGGGTCGATAGTCAACGTCACACGATAGCCCTTATCCTGCGTCATCACAGTGGTGGTAAAAGATTTCGCCAGAGGCTGCACCGAGGATTGCACAGGCACGGATTGCAAGGTACCAGCAAAGATGGTGAGCAGCCCCATACATAAAAGCACAGCCATACCAGGCAGCGGCCCCCAGCTCATACTACTGCACAAACGCTTTGTTTGCTGTATAACATTTTCCTCCAGTTGCTTTACGCGTAAAGGGACAGACTGATCCTTGTCGTCCGCCGCGCTATCAGCAGTTGAGGATGGGACAGTTTGCGTGGCAACCCGATAGGCAGCGAAATCCTTGATCAGGCGGGGACGCAAGGACAGGATGTGCTGCGCGCCGATATACAATAACACGACCACCAGCAGTCCATCGATGATCAGCACTCGTCCATAAATAGTGCCCGCTAGCTGGCTCCAGGCATCCATACTCGTCGCTGCTGCAAACAGACCACTCAGAACCAGCGTCAGAGCGCCTGCATAGGCCAGCGGCGTATAATACGGCAAGAGGGTAAGCAACGATTGCGTTTGCTGCAAAACCGCGTAATCTTTGAGGATTGGCAGGTAGATTAGCACAATGTAGAGCATACCACCAATCCAGAGGGATAGCGCCAGCATATGGAGGAATGCCACCAGGACTGCATAGACGACAATGCTGCTACTGGCAGTCGCAGCCTGACTGGAAAGGGTGATAGCGGCCAGCAGCGCTAACCCAAGGATCAGGTTCACCCAGGATATGCATTCATCAACCCACGCTGGCCGGCGCCGTATAAACACACACACGCAAGCCAACACCAGGGCTAGCAGAGCTACGACCTCTCGCATGATCCAATAGCGGCCAAATTGTCCCTGAGAGATAAAAGCAAGCAAGGTCGCGGGCGCAAGAGACTGGCTCAACCGACCACCAGTAAGTATCAGTGCCTGTCCGAGAAGCACTCCCACGTCAGCCAGCAAGAACAATATCAGGGCAGACCAGGAAAAACGTCGCTCGAAACGCCGCTGCATCCGCTGAGCAATTGCGCGCTGTTCCTGATCTTCTGGCTTGAGCAGCGAGACAACAAATGTCAGCCAGAGTTGCGCCCCCATCCAGAAAATAGCGGCCAGGTAGACCAGCGTGACCATGATAGCGCTGAAGAAGGTAGGTCCATCCAACTGATTACCTGTATTAGCAGCGGCACCGAAGATATTTTGTAGCAGCACAGTTCCACTAAAGGTTGGAATAGTGCCATTGGTCGTCTCCACTTTGAAAAGAAATGATCCGTAGAGTACCTGATCGTCAGCCGACGATTGTACACGATAGACGACGGCATAGACAGCCGCCGGGAGGTTCGACTTTAGTGAGACACCTATCTCCGTAGGATTACTCGGCGATACACGCGCATTACCGGTGTCAACATGCGCTGCTTCATTGTTAGGGACAGCGATTGCACTATCCGCAGCCTTGACAACATATGCGGTACTGAATGCCGGGTTGAGATTTTCGCTAAACCAGAGATGAATTTGCGCAGGCGCTGCCGGGAGGATTACATTTTGCCCTGGATCAGAGCGCAGAAGAATGGACTGCGCGCTGGCAGTGTACGGAAACAGGAGGACAACGAAAAAAGCGAGCGCTATGAAGAACATCCGTGGCACCGCTAATCTACATCGCCTGGTGGGCTCTTGAGCGTTACTCTTCCTATTCATACCAAATAAAACGCCTCTATTTTCAACTGCAAGCCGAATCAGTCCATGAGACCTGACACGCTTGTGTGTGTGTCTATTGTACAGGATCAAGGGCCTGATTGAAAGCCGGACAACAGAGAAGTGCGAGGTAAAAGCGGTGGGAAGGTATGGCGTCAGATCACCTGCACCTGCATGACCTGCCTCAATGGGGCAAAACCTGCCGCCTGTACCGTGATGATAATAGCCCAGGGGCCAGCCATGTCTAATTGGAGTTGCTCAATGTATTCACCACTACCCAGTTCTTTTGCCTGCAACACATGCATACCCATATCCATGTTTGTCATGTTCACACGCGAAACAACCTGCGCACTATTAATCGGCAAGCCCTCCTCATCACTCAAATGGACGAGCAGTCTTGTAACATGGTGCGACGAGGGATGCGACTGGTCCAGGTGCACCTGTAGTATCGCAGGGATATCTGAACGCAAGGAGGCAGCGAAGAGCAGCACACTTATACATGAGAAGAGCAGAATGAATAAGAAGACAGGACGTACACGCATGAGTAATGCCTCCTTGAGAAAATGTTTGCGATCCCGACACGTATGCTATGTACAGCATAGAAGCAAGCAAGAGAGATGTCATGAGGAAGAATACCTATCTTTTCCCCTAATTCAGCACCCTCAAACGAACTCTATCTAAAGAACAGAGATGCCTACAGCCTCTTTAGAGAGATAGTATATACACGAAACCCTAAGAGGTCAAGGGAAAATGCACTAAGGCGGTCCAGGGCGTGCAAGAGAACAATTCAGGTTGGCCACGACAACCGCAAGGGCTTGTCGCTACGCTGAGCTGTCCAACAGGCCTGAATAGTTCCTTCACTGCAAAGCTGGTTGCATAGTTGCTAATTTTATGGACAACTATTCCATTGCCCACGAAACCAGCTTTAACCTACGTCCGTTGAAGCCTGTGAGCTTGCCCACAAACTCAACTGGACGGGAGCTTGGACTACGACCAAGCTGTATTTTTGCTTCCACTGCTCATGTCGGCGGAGCAGCAACGCCTTGATTTCGGCTCGGCACCCGCAGGCCCGTAATTCCTCATCGTGCAAACGAGCAGCAATATTCACCGAGGCATTGTGGTCAGCATGCAGGGTCCACTGACAGACGACGCAGCAAAACGTTTGCTGGTTCGGTCTGTTTTTGCGATCCACATAATGGCATCGGTTGCACTCCTGCGACGAGTAGGCACTCCTGACGCGGGTAGCGGCTACCCCACGCTTGGTGGCATTCCAGGCAATCTGGTCAGGGATATGGCCCAAATTGGAAGCCCTCATGTACGCATTCATGCTTCTTGCTTTGAAGCGCATCGAGACCACCGATAACTGCTCGTAAGCAAACTGACATCCATCATGTTCCTCAAAGCAGAGGTTGACCGCCCGATTGATTTCTTGTCTGACATGGCGAGTAAGACGCTGGCCTGTTATACTGCTGGTTGAAGGCAGTTTGTCTTTCGGCACGCCCTTCTTTTCCAGGCATGATCTCAGCTTGGCCTTCCTGCGGCGTTTCTCTCGATCTCGCTTCTGCCGTTCGCGGAGCTTCCCGTTGAAGGTGCCGTACTGCTTCCCGTCTGAGGTGGTGAGGAAATTGGCAATCCCGACATCAATGCCAATGACCGATGCATCAGACTTCGTTTCAACCTCTACCATCTCATCGTAGGAGAGGGTGAGCCACCATGCCTTGTCTCGACGGTTGAGCGTGACGCTGCTATTGATCGGATGGCGTAGCTTCGTCTCCGGGTCGGTCAGGGCCTCAACATGATAATCAGCCAGTTTCACCGGAACCAGGAGAGGATGACCTTTGTCCAGCGTACTCACCTTGAGCCAGTAATCAAACGTGGAGTCAGTTGACGGCTCTAGCTTGATGACGTTGCAGTTCCCCTGGATACAGGTTTCGCGCAAGGTGGGAACGTCCCATTCTCGCCATGTGGGTTCTTCTGCTCCGTCTTTACCGTCATCACCCGCTTGCAGTTCCTGATATTCTGTAAACTCGTCTAAGTAACTTTGATAGGCATTGGCACGATTGGTGTGCCAACTCTTGGCGATGCCAGCCGCTTGTTGAATCGCCACGCGATGCCATCGTTCAGAAAGCTCAGTCGGAAAGCAAGGGGCATAGAAGGCATCAGGCGTCTCATCGATGCAAAAGAGCGTGACGTATCGCTGCACAAGCGGAAGAAAGACGTGCGCAAGCTGATCGAGGACAGCGAGCTTGCCTGGATTCGAAGCATCCAGCCCGATGTGCGTGACCGCCTTCGTGATGGTCTGCGGCTCACCTTTGTTTGCCCGCTTCTTTCGCTTCTTCATGGCTTTGGTGACTCCCTGCTTTTTTCTCTCTCCATAACCAACTGTTTTAATAGTTTTTTTACCTCATCCAACCGTTTCCTAGCAGGATGAACTTCATCAGTGATGCATTCCTTCCCAAGCAGATGCATACGGAAATACACCCACTCGGTAAGGCTCCCGTCTTTCACAGAGCCAAGCGCCTCATCAAAGCTCTTGCCCTACTCACGGTAGACGCGCATCCGTGCCCGGAATGCTTTCAGCGCATCATTGTGCTTCCAGCGTGCCCACACCCACTCGACAGGTGACCAGGATGCTGGCGGCAGTGGAGGGAGAAACGACACCAGGAAGCAGAGATGCAAGCGGTTTCTGCGTAATTCAACATACGCCAAGCTCCTTCGTGCTTGACGCTAGACATTCTCAGTCCCATACTACGTTATCCTCCGCATGTGCTATGATATAGCGAGAGCAAACATACCTGGTCAGCCAGCAGTTGCTGCCGGGAAAAGGGATAGACAGCAGTCTCTACCACTTTACGATATGTACACACTCAGGAGTAATTATGAGCACGTTTAATCCACGTGACCCCAAATGGGTCAAAGAGTCGCGTGAGTTCCTGGAGCCACGAGGTATTATCCCTCAAGTGGTTGAGGATACACCACGCGGGACCATCGGCTGGGACCTCTTCTCACGCTTGCTGAAAGAGCGCATTATCTTTATCGGCACACCTATCAATGATATGGTAGCCAATAGCGTCATTGGACAGCTTCTCTACCTGCAAAGCGAGGATGCCACCAAGGACATTAGCATGTATGTCAATAGCCCTGGCGGCGTCATCTACGCGGGATTGGCTATCTACGACACCATGCAATGGCTACGTCCAGATGTCTCTACTGTGTGCATGGGCATGGCGATGAGTATGGGCGCTGTTCTGCTAGCTGGCGGGGCCGCTGAGAAACGCTATGCACTGCCAAATGCTACCATCCTGATCCATCAGCCGCTCGGTGGCGCTGAAGGTCAGGCCGCCGATATCGAAATTACCGCGCGCGAAATCTTGCGCCTACGCCGCAGCCTGTATGAGATCCTTGCCAAGCATACCGGCCAAACCATCGAGCGCATCACGCAAGACTCTGACCGCAACTATTACCTGACCGCCCAGCAGGCTGTCGAGTATGGTCTGGTTGACGAAGTACTCAGCAACGAAGAAGAGTCCAAGCGCTAAATTACATAGCGCAAATGGGAGGGGAATACCTTTACGGTGCTCTCCTCCTGATCCAAACTATGCACCAATGCGTGGCCGATATTGAATGGCTTCGGCCAGGTGATTTGTGGCAATGATTTCGCTATCACTCAGATCTGCTATCGTACGCGCCAGCTTCAAAACACGGTGGAAGGCACGCGCAGACAGGTGCAGTTGCTGCATAGCAGCCTTTAACAACTTTTGCGCCGCAGGTTCCACTTCACAGAAATCATGGACTTCAGCCGGACCCATTTCGGCATTACAGGTCAACTTCATTTGCGCAAAACGCTGTAATTGTCTGTCGCGCGCCATTTGTACACGTTTACGAATCACCTCCGAGGTCTCTACCTGGCGCTTGTCCGCCAGTTTCTCGTAATCAACGCGCGGAACTTCGATGTGAATATCAATACGATCTAGCAATGGTCCGCTGATACGCTTTTGGTAACGCGCGATAGAGGTAGCCGAACAGCCACATTCTTTGACCGGATCACCATAGTAACCACAGGGACAGGGATTCATGGCAGCCACAAGCATAAAATTCGCCGGATAGGTGATGGTACCCTGCGAGCGCGAAATGGTGACGAGTTTATCTTCCAAAGGCTGACGCAATACCTCTAGCACGTTCTGCCCAAATTCGGGGAGTTCATCCAGAAAGAGCACACCACGATGTGCCAGGCTAATCTCTCCCGGTCGTGGGACACGCCCACCACCAACCAGTCCCGCGTAGCTGATCGTGTGGTGCGGAGAGCGGAACGGCCTCTGCAAGATCAGTGGCTTATCTGGCGGCAACATGCCATTCACGCTGTAGATTTTCGTGATGTCAAGGGCCTCCTCAATGACCATACGCGGCAGGATAGAAGGCATGGTACGCGCCAGCAACGTCTTCCCCGATCCCGGCGGTCCGCTCATTAAGATATTATGTCCCCCACTGGCAGCAATCTCTAAGGCTCGCTTCACATGCTCCTGCCCACGCACCGAGGACATATCCTGCGCATACATGGTCTCAGCGACATGATCTAAAATGTGCGGATCGCGCGCATATGGCTCAATACGCTGATCACCGTTAAAATGATCTACAAGCTGTCTCAGCGTCTCGACAGGATAAACGGTTACACCTTCGATCAGCGTCGCCTCAATAGCATCAGCCGCAGGCACAAACACTGACTTGACGTGCTTCTCACTGGCAAAGGCCACCATTGGCAGAATACCATTCGTATGACGTACACTGCCATCAAGAGAAAGCTCGCCGAGAAAGAGCGCATCCTCCAATTGTTCGTTGGGATTGATCTGTCCCGATGCTAACAATATTCCTACGGCTATAGGCAAGTCATATGCGGGACCTTCTTTGCGTAGATCAGCGGGGGCCAGATTGACGGTGATGTGCTTGAAGGGGAAAAGACAAGCACTATTCTTAATTGACGCTTTTACCCGTTCCTTAGCCTCATTGACGGCGGCATCCGGCAAACCAACAATCATGAAAGCCGCCAGGCCATTCGATAGATCCACCTCTACTTCAACAAGTGCGCCCTCTAAACCGACGATAGCGCAACTACGTGCCATTGCTAACATATACCCACAACCTCCCTTATCAACTCACTTCAATGTTCCACGTGCATTATGCATGAGTAGCGCTGAAATTGCAAGAGTGTATTGTGCCTGGCTCTCCGTCCATGCGGGAAAAACCGGGTAGGGGCGGCGCTTGCCTCCGCCCGGGGGCGCACGCGAGGTGACGCCCCTACCCAGTCTCTCGACGTTTCCCCCGCAAAGTTAGCGGTCACCGCTCACTGCTACCTCCTCAAGACGGATGGAGAGCAGACGCGAGATACTATCTCGCATGGAGACGCCGTAGATTACTTGCGCGCCCGTCATAGTGACACGATTGTGTGTGATGACGATGAATTGGGTACGCTGCGCCAGGCGCTTTAAGATGTCGCAGAAGCGCGTGACATTCGATTCGTCGAGCGCGGCATCAACTTCGTCCAGCAGACAAAATGGCGGTGGGTTGATTTCTAATAAGGAAAAAAGCAATGCAGCGGAAACCAGCGCCCTCTCTCCACCTGAAAGCAACGATAAATCCTGCACTTTTTTGCCCGGCGGCTGCACGATAACATCGACACCGGTAGGCATACTGGATGGTGCCGGGGAATCATCTTCCTCGCTCTTCGCAGTGATCAGTTCCAGACGTGCAGATCCTCCATTGAAGAGGGTTGTAAAATGCTCACGGAAACGCGCGTTGACAGCCTGGAACGTGACTTCAAATTGCCGCGCCATGGTCACATCCAACTGGCTAATGATTGTGTACAGTTGCTGGGCAGCCTGGTCCATGTCTGTGATCTGCGCAGAAAGAAATTCATAGCGGGTCTTCGTTTCTTCGTAGAGCTGAGGAGCATTCACATCGCAGCCCCCCATGACTTTCAGTCGATTACGCAAGATATCGATACGACGCCGGTAACGGCGCAATTGCGCTTCCTCCTCACCTGAAAGTTCGCCATGCTCATCACTTAGCGTCTTCTGTGTATCACTATCCTCCTCGCGCTCCACTACCACATGATCATCTTCCACACGAGACACATGATTTGCTAGCTCTTGAGGATCAGCGATCCCCATCTCTTCCTGCAACTGCTCCAGCAACCCTTCTAGCGCGTCACGCGCCTTCTGGCTTTCTAACAAGGCGCGACGATAGATGCTTTCTTGTTCGTTTAAGGACTGCTGTTTTTTCGTCCGCTGCTGCTCCAGCAGCGTAATCTGCTGGTCAATCTCGGCCAGTTCCCCCTCTATCTCACGCAGGGTATTGGCTAAACTGCGTGCCTGCGTACGCGACTGTTCGAGCGCGCTACGTTGCTGCTCAATAGCTTCCTGGAGCGCCTGCCGCCGCTGCCCAGCTTCCTTGATGCGCGCCACCTGCTGTTCAACCTGGGACTTTAAATCCTGCGCCTGCGCGCGCTGCGCCGCCAGTTGCTGGCGCAATGATTTCGCTTCCTGACGCTTCACAGCCAGCGCGGTACGGGCACGTCCGAGTTCATCCTGCTGACGACGGAAAGAGGTGGCGCGTTCCTCCATCTCGTACTGTAACTCCTCAACAAGACCGGTCATCTCACGCTGAGACTTCTCATGCGCCCGCGCTCGCTCCTGAGCTGCGACAACCTCTTGCTCCAGACCAGCTACTTCAGAGGCAAGCTGCTGCTCGACCGAAGCCGCTAATTGGATCTCTGTTTGCACACGTTCTAACTCTCGCTGCGAGTTGCCTACCGCCCTGTTCGCTTCATTGATACGCGCAACAATTTTCTGTAAATCTTTATCCAGCGCAGTCTGCTCCGCACGCCGTCCCTCCTGGGCCCGTTGCACTTCGCTGATCAAGTTATTCATCTGGTCAATTAAAGCTTTATGCTCATCCATCTGCTGCGGCAGCTCGCGCAACTCTCGTTCATACGCCAATAGACCTTGCTGAGCCCCATCCTTACCCACTCCACCCGTCAGCCAGCCATCGACATGCAAGGCTTCGCCTTTGAGCGTGACAACCGAGGTAAAGGGCAGATCAGTATCAGAAGAAGTACTTAAATGCAACGCCCAGGCCAGCAATTCATGAGCGGCGTTCAGATCGCGCGCAACCACCGCTCCGCGCAACATACGACGGAATAGTGCGCTATAGCGCGGCTCACATTGCACGAGTCGCCAGGCAAAACCCGTGACGTTCTCCTGCAACTCGGGCGATGCTTCCAGAAAGCGCTGCAGGACCACACCCTCCACCTGCTCCTGGATCAGGCTAATTTCGTCCGCACTTTCATCAACGCCTTCATCCTCGTCGTCACGTTCCAGCCAGGCAATCATCGCCTTGCCCGCCTTCGAGGTCTGCAGATATTCAAGGCTCCGGCGAGCATCGGCCAGCGTCTGCACGACGACGGCTTGCATATATGGACCAAGCGCTGCCTCTAATGCTAGCTCCATACCGGCAGGCACAACGCCCAATTGCGGTACCGGACCAAGCAGACCAGAGAGCTTACCCGCAGGTGCTCGTAATAAAGCTCGCACACCATCGCTATAGCCACTCAAGCTCTGCCGCCAGTTTTTTAACATGTTCAAACGGTCGGAAATCGTCCGCTTACGACGCTCAGCTTCGTTGAGCAGGTTCTTTAGACGATCTATCTCCTGCTGCGCATCAGCAATGGTGCGCGCAACTGCCTGTTTGCGCTGCGTGACCTGTTGCTCTTCATTGCGCGCAGTATCCAGGCGCAAGCGCTCATCAACCAGACGCGTCTCTACTGTACGCAAGGATTGCTGCGCCTGCGCTATTGTATCGCGTCTGGCCGCCAGCGTACGGTTGCGCTCTCCCAGTTGCTTCTGTAGACGTCCTAGCTCGGTCTGCGTAGAACCTAAACGGGCCTGCACCTGGACAAGGTCATTCTGCGCAGAACGCAGACGACGCTCGTCCATCTCATACTCTTTTTGCGCTCTGGCAACCTGCGCCTCTTGCGTCGCCAGGTTGGCCGATCCTGTATCGACCGCTTCATCGGCGAGATCACACTGCTCCTCAAGATCAATTGTTTGTTTCTGTACGGCAATCAGACGCTCACGAAGACGGCGCTCTTCCTGCTGAAAATCACCATGTTGCCGCTCTAAGCCGATAACACGCTCTTCGCTGACAGCCAGATCTCGCTCAACCTTCTGCACAAAATCGTTGGCGTCATTACAGGTCTTGCGCGCTTCACTGATACGCGCCTGGGTATGCTGACGCTGCGCGCGTAGCGCATTTGCTTGCTCATTGAGCGCATGCAGATCAGCCTCTACCTGCTGCACCTGTTGTGCTTGCATTTGCTCTGCGCGCTCCGCTCGCTCTCTGGTAGTACGCAAACGCCGCCATTGTAAGGCGTACCAGGATAACAGGACCTCTTGCAACTCACTATTTAGTTGTCCAAACTCAACAGCGCGTTTCGCCTGCTCCGCTAGTGGAGCTAAGCGCGGCTCAATCTCGCTGACAATATCCCGCAAACGCTCCAGGTTCAGTTCGGTCTGCTTCAAGCGATTCTCGGCATCCGCACGCTGCACCTGAAAAGGCCGAATGCCAGCTGCGTCCTCAAAAAGTCCCCGCCGCTCTTCAGCGCGCAAACTTAAGGCGGCATCGATCAAACCCTGCCCGACAACTGTATACGAATCGTGACCGATACGCGCCTGAGCCAGCAGTAGCAGGACATCTTTGAGGCGCACTTTCTGCTTATTGATCAGATACTCATTCTCGCCCGAACGATAACTGCGCCGCGTCACCGTAATTTCACTGTATTCAGAGGGAACCCAGCCCGTGCTATTGTCCAGCGTCAGCGAGACTTCGGCCATACCCAATGGCGCTTTCCCCTGTCCGCCGACAAAAATGATGTCGTCGCTTTTCTTACCGCGCAACTGACGCATGCTCTGCTCACCCAACACCCAGCGCATGGAGTCAGCAACATTTGACTTGCCAGCCCCATTTGGTCCCACGACAGCCGTGATGCCGGGACTGAATTCGAGCAGTGTACGCGAAGCAAAACTTTTAAACCCGAGCATTTCCAAACGTTTGAGATACACTACTTAGCCTGGTCCTTCCCACGAAATTTCGAGAATGTGCGTCTCCGATCATACCATAGGGTTTTATTCCCGTCGAGTCCTCTGGCCCAAACGCGCAAGCACGCTCGTTGCACATCTCATAAGAAGTAAGGTACAATCTCGGTAAACAAGCCACAGGGAAATGGCTCATGTTCGCTAACTATTGGCGCTAGCGCGCTTCACGACATACATACACCCGACCACACTTCACCTGTACTCGACCTATCTGTGCGAAAATAGTGAAAAACATATATTTTGCAGAACAGAGAGGAAACCATGGTTCCTGATACACTGGTCAATTTTTTTCTCGCCAGCACCGGAGCAGGGGCGGCATTAGTGGGGCTGGTCTTTGTCGCCATCTCGCTTGCATCCCCAGAAGTGACAAAGGCAGAGAACGCTCCCCAATGGAGAGCGGTAGCCGGAAATGCTTTTCTGGCCCTCTTTGATGCCTTTCTGGTCTCTCTCAACGCTCTCAATAGCGGACTCAACCTGGGCTGGTCGTTGCTCACACTCGGTCTGATTGGGTTAAGTAATAGTGTATTGCTAGGGCTTCCGTTACTCAAGCGAGCAAAAGATAGGAAACGAGAACTCCCCAGAATAATCGCCAACCGGCTCATGATTCTCGCGAGTATCATCATTTACGGCATGGAGGGCTATTTTGGAGTACGCCTGCTGCTGGCTCCATACGACACTTCTGCCGTTGAGGGAGTAACCATCGTCCTGGCGTTCATCTATTGCCTGGGACTGCTGCGCGCCTGGGAACTGATGGGTATAGAGCAGGTAGGCGTGCGACGGTGGCTCAATCCCCTGCAACACCTTGCTCCCCCGACAACTCAACCCGACGAACCAACGTCATCCTCGCACGACACGGTGGAGAAATAGCGTGTTCACTATTCCTGAAAACTTTGCCAGCATCACGATAGAATACCGGGGCTTCTCGCAGGCGGTACTGTCAATGTTATGGAGCGTCGAGGACACAAGGAAGATCGCAGATGAAAGACTCTACTTCGTCGAGTTACTGAATGCTATCAAAGCGTAGTAGCACTAGCCCCGATACACCGCCAGGTAGATTGGCCTGTGAGGCCCTGGTGTCTCCTTCCATCCAACCGCCCACTGAGATATACTGTACTATAAGTACTTTTAGTGAAAGAAGGGCAAAACAACACGTGTCAACTCTCGAGACTCGTCCCATCAGCGCCGCAGAAACGCGCGATCTGCGCCATCGTATCCTCAGACCCAGTCAGTCCCTCAGCGAATGTACCTTTGCTGGTGATACAGAACCAAACGCCTTGCATATCGGTTGCTTTCAGAACAAGCAACTGATCGGCATCGGTTCTATGCTGCCTACTCCCCGCGAATATGCCACACTGCCCATCAGTTGGCGTATTCGCGGGATGGCCGTTCTAGAAGACATGCGTGGAACCGGCGCGGGCAGAAAAATCCTCCAGGCGCTCGTTGACTATGCCTACACACAACCCTTGCCCGCCGAAATCTGGTTGAGTGGCCGTACCTCTGCCAAAGGTTTTTACGAGCGTTTTGGCTTTGCACAGGAAGGGCAGCCCTTTGATTCGCCCCACGCAGGTCCAGTTGTGCTCATGATCAAAACGCTTCTGACATAACCAGTGCACAGGCGAGCTTTAGAGCGTGCTCCAATAATCTGCGGCTTCGTCTGCGTTCTGGTCAACATTCGGCGAGGCGGGAATAATGCTATCGCTCTCATGCCGCAAGGCACGCATTTTCCCCGTCAACTGACCGATAAACGTATTGTTCGTAGCTCCCGGCGCATTTGTTTGCGTCTGAGATAACCTGGGCACTGAATACGGTGTCACAGGCGCAAACGCAGAGGGAGATGCTTGAGATACTTGAGGCATGGCAAGCGGAACAGACGGCGACCGCTTCTCTTTCACCTCGGGTTCTACCATGATTGCCGGCATACGCACGACAGGTTGCACAATACCATTATTCATCATCTCATAATACTCGGTGAGGCGCAAAGCCAGGAGTTGTCCTGGATTATCGATCATATGATGCTTGAGGGCATCTTGCCTGAAGGACTCCAGGGCGGATGAGTCCTTCAGAATAGCAACCGTAAAGTATACATATTTGTCTGACGGAGGTTGTGTCATACCATCTTCTCGCTCTCTAAAATAGTAATAGATCGTCTGTTTTAGCCAAAGGCGGCAGTATTGACTCCTGTCTGCATCTTGCGTATGAGCAGACGCCCGGCAAGATTACAATAGCCAAGGGCATTGGCATGAATAGGATCTTCAGGCCGCGAGAGATGTGGAATGCGCTGCTTGAGGAAATTATAGAAGTAATAGACACCTCCCCCAATATTCAGCACAGGTTTGAAGCTGGCCGCAACAGCATCACGATCGCTTTGTCGCCAGGCAGCAGCGACAAATGAAGCAAGTTCGCTACCGACTTGCGTGACCGCTTCTTTGACGATCCGCTCCAACTCTTGTTTCCCAATCGTCGTACCATAGGATGAGACCTCAGGATAATGGACCTCCCCTTGCGATGCATAGGCGTGCATGATTTCACGCGCCTCAAGCAACGAAAGTGGACGGTCATATTTATTCTCAAAGGCATCCATCATCATCTGCGTTGCCATCTCTACGCCTATCGGCTTGCCTTTGCAATACTCGGTGACGGGTACCTGCCCTCGCGCGACGTACAGATCAGTAGTACGACCACCAATATCGATAACAGCGCTCTCTGTTGTCTTACTGGCCGAGTGATCACCATAGGCAATAAGCGCGCCCGCGCCTTCCATAACCACCGTCGCAATCTCAACGTGGACCTTGCGCACTGTCTGACTGCCATTCAGCATGAACGTGTACTTCCCGTCAAGCGTTGACTTGATGGAGCTACGTAAGGGCGCATTCTTGATATAGGTCTCAGCCGGTAATCCAGCCACCACATAAACACCAAACTCTACGTCCGGGATCAGCGTTGCCGCTATCGCCAGGAGGCCGCGCAAGCTATAACGACTGGCATAGCGTTGGATGTCACCACGTCCATGATAGACATCAATCGCCTGTTGTAACGCCAGGTCGCCAACAGCATAGGCAGCATCTTCGTCATCGAACTGGATGATGTGCGTGTTAGCCTGGTCAATCTTGATACCAAGGTTGATCAGTGCACTCGTATCAACCTTGGCGAATGCAGTTGGAACACTCAGCGTATGAATGACTCCATTGATTACAGTCACGCCGCCAATTTCAGCATTCCCAAAATCATGACCATACGGATACCATCTCATAAAAATAAATCCTTCTTCGCGCGATACTGCGTATACAAATTCGTGGATAGAGTTCATCTATACTAACGATCCCAGGTCCTATTAGTATCTTCCTGCCCCAATCAGGTAGTAGCAGTATCGCGGCGAAAAATAGCGCGCTCTACCAGGAAACGCTACCCTCGCTAACTCCTCCTACTCGCGCTAACCACCACTATCCACTAGCCAGAGAAGGGGGGGGTGGGAAACGCTACCCTCGCTAACTCCTCCTACTCGCGCTAACCACCACTATCTCCCCTCATCTCTGGCTCGTAGCGCTGCGTTGCAACGGTCTCCATCCTTGCAGAAGACCCGTTGCTATTGAACCCCTGCGTGATTGTTGGCATGAATTGGAAGACCGACAGAAGAATACTTATTATTAAGTAGAGAAAAGACTGGTTTTTTTCATTTTTTTATCTTATACTAATAGCAGAAGGATAAACGGACTATAGTATTACTATAGTATAGGAAATCTTCTTATACATCTTCTACGGAAGCTTGCTACAGTAGGTATAGTAGGAAGCAAGACGCGATGATAGCGCAACAGAAAATCCTCCCTCTTTCATCCCCCAGGTTAGCAGGTAGTGATGGTTAGCGTGAGTAGGAGGAGTTAGCGAGGGTAGCGCTTCTGCCTGAAATGCGGTCTGCTTAGTAGGTAGTGATGGATAGTGTAAGTAGGAGGAGTTAGCACGGTTAGCGCTTCTGCCTGAAATGCGGTCTGCTTAGTAGGTAGTGATGGATAGTGTAAGTAGGAGGAGTTAGCACGGTTAGCGCTTCTGCCTGAAATGCGGTCTGCTTAGTAGGTAGTGGAGGATAGTGCGGTGAGTGTAGGCCAGGACGGATAGCGTTTCTCCACAAACAATCCGCACCCCTATAGAGTTACAAGCTGTCTATTCCTCTGCCATTGTCTTCTACCGTTTCCCCCCTTATTCTCTAAGAATGTGTCCGATTTCAACTCGCTATTGACAAAATGTGTGCATGGTCTTCAGACACATTCTCACCCAAAGGAGTAGCCCTTATGGAACAGCCCTTTATCCCCATGAGTAAACCTCACGTTTGTCTAAGTTTTGCGCTCCATTATATTGCGAGAGGCTGGCGCGTGCTACCACTGCATACGATTACGGATCAACAGCAGTGTAGTTGTGGTCGCACAAACTGTCCGAGCGCAGGGAAACACCCCATGACGACAAATGGTGTAAAAGAAGCGGTGTGTGATGCCGCCCAGGCGAAGGAATGGTGGAAATGGCGAAGCGGGACCGCCATGCCCAATGTCGGTGTGGCAACCGGGAATGGACTCCTGGTGATCGATCTCGACCCGCGTCATGGTGGCACACTTGAAGCTCTGGCAGCTCTGACAGAGATCCCCGAAACGATGTATTGTACAACCGGCGGTGGTGGCTGGCATTATTACTTCACCTATGATACGGAACGCTGGCAGATTAAAAATAGCGCGGGGAAACTGGGCAGCGGTATCGATGTGCGCGGCGATGATGGCTATGTCGTCGCTTCACCAAGTAGACATACGTCGGGCGGTGCGTACACCTGGCTCAGGCCATTACCGAGTCTCCCCGCGCCTGCGCCCCTTGCCTTGCTGGAAAAAATCACCGAGGGCAGTCGTCAAGCGCGTAGCGCGTTCCCGTCGCCAAAGCCGCCCGCGCCCCAGGCTCCGAGTACGCCAGTTATGACGACAGGCGATGCTGTCATGATTGCAGAAGGCAAACGTCATATGACCCTGGTGAGCCTGGCAGGGATATTGCGCCGCGCAGGGTTGAGCCTGCAGGTTGTGACCGAGGCGCTGCGCATGATCAATCGCCTGCAATGCCAGCCCGCTTTGTCCGACGAGGAGGTGTTGAAGCTGGCAAAAAGTGTCGCGCACTGGGAAGCGGGCAAGCTGCCTCTGCAAGGTGAACTGCAACACACAAATGAGGAGCCATTGACGCAGAACATTAATGATTTACTGGTTGCATCCATGCCAGAGTTGAAATGGGCGGTACCGGGTATCCTGCCTGCTGGCCTGACGCTGTTGGCAGGCAAGCCAAAGATGGGCAAGTCCTGGTTAGCACTGGGACTTGCCCTCGCGATAGCCAGTGGCGGCGTGGCGCTAGGCAGGTTGCCGGTTGTGCGTGGTAGTGTGCTCTACCTGTCACTGGAGGATAGCCCACGTCGTATGAAGGAACGGACCCAGAAAGTGCTAGCGGCTATGCAACTGGCAAATCCGTTGACCTCGCTGTGGGCACCGCAATGGCCCGTATTGGGATCTGGTGGCCTGTTCTGTCTCGAACAGTGGCTCAAAGAGCAACCAGAGGCACGGCTGATTGTGATTGATACGCTGGTGAAAGTGCGCCCGCCCAGCACGGCCAATGGCAACTCTTACGCGGAAGATTATGCCATTATGGCACCGCTCAAGCAGCTTGCCGAGCAGTATGGCGTGGCAATTCTGCTCGTGCACCACTTGCGTAAAACGAGTGCGTCGGACCCTATGGATGAAATAAGCGGGTCCACGGGCCTGACTGGCGCGACTGATTGTAATATGGTACTCAAACGCGAGCGTGGACAGATGGATGCCGTGTTACACATCACCGGGCGCGATGTCGAAGAACAGGAACTGGCTCTGGCTTTCTCACACGAGAACGCGCTGTGGTCATTGCTGGGACCAGCCGCCGAGCATCGTCTCTCAAAGGAGCGTCGGGAGATCCAGGATCTGTTGCGTGAACAGCAGCAGAGCTTAACACCGGCAGAAATTGCGCAGCTACTAGAAAAGCCAAAGACTAATATCAAGTTTCTCTTAAGTCAGATGTTCAATGCGGGAGAAGTGATGCAGACCGAACACGGTCATTACTCAGCTCCCCCAGACTAAAACTAGCCTGTTGACAACCTGTCGGGAGATCTGGCATGTACGGGGGACAACCGGGTCAGGCGTCACCTGGCGTGCGCCCTGCTTCTCATTGCATCGTACCCCCTGGGCGGAGGCCAGCGCTGCCCCGCTTTCCCCCACATGGATGGAGAACCTTCCAAAACCTACAACTCTTCCGTCAGGAGACAAATCTTCTGGCGCTGTCGAGCAAAACGCGGACTGATCCCACACGGCACGGCACAATTACCTCTTCATACAAGCGATGCGGTACCAGACCAGGAGATGGATCTGCATCGCTTTGACTATAAGAGATGGCGTCGCGCACAAAGAGGTGTTGCTCCCCTACATAGCATTCAAGGGGACGTCGCCAGTCATCAATCCCACGGATAAAGTTATAGACATGACGCGCATCCCACATATGCGTGTAGACAACATAATCTTCGTCTCCCGGGAAGGGACGATAACTGCTCTTTGCCTCGTCCTGGGGGACGCGTACAGCACGCTGCACATAGAGATCCCAGACGGTACGCGCCAGCAACTCCCCACCACGCTCAGCACACTGCAATTCCAATTGCTCATAACGCATGCCATCCGAGACCTCGATGACGTCCTGCGCCAGGATAGCGCCGCTATCTAGCTTTTCGTCCATGCAATGGACCGTCACGCCTGTGCTGGCATGGCCCTCACGAAATGTCCAGAATAATGGTACCGGTCCACGATTGGCCGGGAGCAGCGATGGATGCACATTGACGCAGCCAAAACGAGGCATATCCAGCAGTACACGCGGCAAGAGCAGCGAGAAACAGGCGACACAAATTACATCCGGCTGATAGGCCGCCAGAGTGGCAAGCGTCTCTGGATCGGACAGGCGCTGTACCTCCCACGCCGGGAGTTGTCGCTCCCAGGCAATTTGTAAGACCGAGGGCTGCACAGCAGTATCGACGAGCGTCAGCACATGGCGCGCGACACGCGGCGGCTCTCTACGCTGGATAGACAACTGTCTCTGGCCCAGCAGAGATGACGCAGGCACAACGACCGCCGCAACCTCTATATCGTTAGCCAGCAGAGCCAGGAGAGATGGCGATGAAAAGTTACTCTGCATACCAAAAAAAAGCACCCGTGGCCGCTTCACGAAGACATCTTTTGACATCACGCCTCTCCTTTTGCAGCATGTATCCTCGCTTAGTACAATCTATTCCATTCTATCATATTATTTCCATGCACAAAGACGCCTATATGCACCATCTCGACATGCACCCTTTAGTAAAAAGCGATGTGATAGACTTGCAAAATACCAAACATCCTAACGGTATATTCACCCGTTTTCAATCTATGAGATAATAGGCAGACAAATCTCCTGTATTATTTAAGGAAGTATAACCAAATGAAAAAACTGCAAAGATGCTCTCTCCCATGGCTCATTGTTTTCTGCGTGGCATTGATCATCCGTGTTGGCTATAATCTGACGGTTGGTCGTGGCTATGTAGCAGAATATGATGCCCATTTCTATTGGGACATAGGACTTAACCTGGCAAGTGCGCATTGTTTTTGTTTGCCTACCCATATACCAACCGAGGAACGTGCACCTTTCTGGCCTTTTATCATCGCGCTCATCGATCTTTTTTTAGGGGCAAATACGCTTTTTCCACGTTTATTTCTTTGTGTAATAGGGTCGGCCACCTGTGTGCTAGTTTATCTTTTTGCCCATACACTGTTTGGTAGACGAGTCGCATTAGTCACTGGCCTCCTCGCAGCTGTATATCCCGGACTTTTTATTTACGACGGTTGGCTCTACTCAGAGTCGCTCTATACTTTTTTGCAAATGGCGTTTTGTTACACACTCTATCGCTTCCAACGCACACAAAAGAACTCCTGGGCAATCTGGAGTGGCATATGTATAGCCCTGGCAGCTTTAACGCGACCCAATGGCCTGAGCTTAATTGGACTGGTCTGTCTCTGGGCAGTAATCGTCTACACAATGCGGCTACTATCATGGAAAATCGCCATTCGCTCGACACTAGCCACTATCTGTACAGCAATACTGCTACTTATTCCCTGGACTATACGCAACTTTCTGCAAACACAGACATTGATTCCAGTAGCAACAGGGGATGGAGCCGTTCTCGCCGGAGCTTACAATAATACAACATTAGTGAATAACCCGCTAGGGCGCGGCATGTGGATGCCAATCGGGCTGATTCAACCACCATTAACACAGGTCACAGATGCATATGAGACAGCTCGTGCATTGTACTGGATTCGCACACACCTCTGGGATATGCCTTACCTGCTCACTCTGCATTTTCTCAACATGTGGCTTCCTTATACCCCAGAGGCAGGACTGCCAATGATCCAGTTTTCCACACGTCTCTCTTCACAGATTGTCTGGCAGATGATCTGGATCACCACTCCACTGGTCTTCGCACTGGCTGCCGTGGGACTGGTCGTGACATGGCGACGCTGGAAGCAAGACTTGCTTCTTGTCTATCTGTTGCTTGTCTTGACCATAACAACAAATATTGTATTCTATGGCAGTTCACGTTTTCGCGCACCAATTGAACCATTACTTGTATTATTGGTTGGTGGATGCCTCTGGTGGCTCTGGAACGATGAACCAGGCACACTACGGTACCGATTGCACCGGCAGCATGGTCCTACAACAACATAAACAGGAGGGATCTCTGGATATTAAAAACGTGGTAGCTCCAGGCAATCGTTGTCTCCCCACCGAAGCACAAAGTCGTGCAAGATAACCCTGGACATAGTACAATATCAGTAACCATTGTCTTGCTGCACACAGTTCACTCTTTTGGAGAGCTTAAACTATGCCACGAACGGTCTATTGTGTCAAACTACAGCGCGAACTGCCAGGGTTGGACAAACCTCCCTTCCCAGGCAAATTGGGCGAACGTATCTACGAGCAAATATCAAAGCAAGCCTTCGATATGTGGCCCGCACAACAAACGCTGATCATTAATCACTACGGCCTGAATATGGCCGATCCAGAGGCGCGCAAAATCTTACGCGAACAAATGGAAGATTTCTTCTTCGGTCAGGACGCGGCTATGCCCCCGGGCTGGACACCAGAGGGAGTCGGGGCCGCACCTGCTCGCAAGGGCGGAGGCGGAGCACCACGCCACAAATGAAACAGACAGGCGATGTTCTGCTCATTTCATGCTATGAATTGGGACACCAACCATTTCACCTGGCATCCCTGGCAGCCACGCTCCGGCAAGCAGGCTATCAACCAATATGTGTGGATACGGCGGTAGAAGCATTACCTGATGCTGCCATCCGCCGCGCGCGCTTTGTGGCTATCTCGGTTCCCATGCATACAGCGTTGCGTTTGGGAGAACAGATCGCCCAGCAGATCCGCGCGGTTAATCCAACGGCACCTATCTGCTTTTACGGTCTCTATGCTTTGCTCAATGCCGATCATCTGTTGCAAGACACCATCGATGCAGCAATTGGTGGCGAATACGAGGTGCCGATTCTCAAGCTGATTACGGCCATCGAACAGGGAGAGCAAAGCCCGGTGCCAGGCGTTCACACACGAATGCATAGAAGCGGACCGTGGATACAGCGTACACCATTGCTTATCCCGGAACGCGAGCAGTTGCCAGAGTTGGCGCGCTATGCGCGCTTGCAGTGGGACAACGACGCTTGCCGCGTTGTGGGTTATACGGAAACGACACGCGGCTGCAAACATACCTGCCTGCATTGTCCCGTCACACCTATCTATCGTGGACGTTTCTTCGCGGTACCAGCAGAGATCGTACTGGCGGATATCCGCGCACAGGTGGCGCACGGAGCGCAGCATATTACCTTTGGCGATCCCGATTTCTGGAATGGACCAACGCACGCCATGCGCATCCTGCGGAGCATGCACCAGGAGTTTCCTGCTCTGACGTTCGACGCGACGATCAAGGTCGAACACCTGCTGAAAAACCGCCATCTGTTGCCAGAGATGAAGGAGTTGGGGTGTGCCTTCATCGTCTCCGCAGTCGAATCGCTCAATCCTGATGTGCTCACACACCTGGCTAAAGGTCACACAGCGCATGACATCGCAGAGATATTTGATCTGACCGAGCAGATTGGCATCCCACTGCGTCCCTCACTCCTGCCATTTTCACCGTGGGAGACGCTTGAGAGCTATCTTGAGTTGCTCAATTTCTTTGAACAGCGTCACCTGATCGAACACATTGACCCGGTCCATCTCTCAATTCGCCTGCTGGTACCACCTGGCTCCGCACTACTGGATACCTCGGATAGCCACGAGTGGGTGGGAGAACTGGATGCTACCGCCTACACCTATCGCTGGCAGCATCCAGATGCGCGCATGGATGAGCTACAACACAAAATCGCAGCACACGTTGGGCAAGCAGCAGATGCCCAGGCTGATCCACTGATGACCTTTTTCCAGGTGAAAGCACTGGCATTGGGCGTACAGGGACAACGGTTTTCGTTCTTCCGTGCCATGCGACAGTATGGACCGGCAAAAATAGTACCGCACCTGACCGAATCGTGGTTCTGCTGTGCAGAGCCGACAGCGGGTCTATTGAAGCCGACTGTCAATGCGCTTAAAATAGTAACAGAAAGGTAAATGTATACAGATTGTTGTTGTAGCAGAGCAAAACCAAGACCTGGAGTATAAACCACCATGACAATTATCTTTACTATGCTCAAAAAGATGCCCTATCTGCTCTTGACGCTCGGGCTGACCGTTGGTTTCTGGACGATCTACACCCTTTTCGACCTGCGACAGGGAGGGACACACCTGACCATTTTTTCTACGCACCTGGAGCCATTCCAGTATTTTGTAGCGCATTTTGGGGGAACATACGTTGCTCTCCGCGTGATTCTGGATGGCTTGATCTCGTTCCTCTCTGCCGTTGCAATCTCGCTGACCCTCGATCAGTATCGCAATGGGAACCGTTTCCTGACTAGCTCCGTTTGCGCGACCGGTGGGACTGTGCTCTTTGGCTTTGCTGTGTTTGGTTGCCCATCCTGCGTTCTCCCAATAGCTGGTACATTCGGCATCCTTTTCAGCTCATCAACGCTGCCACTTTTTGGCTTCGAGTTCAAAATCATTGCATTGCTTCTTACGAGCGGCACATTGCTCTGGGTTCTGCGACGCTTGAAACCGGACCTTCCTACTTCTAGCATGATTGCCAGAAAGCAACCGGAAAACGTCCTGTAGATGCGTTTTATGGCCCTTCAAAGTTGAGTAACGAGTTGGGGATCAGAACGCGCTAGCGACGATAACTCACTGATCAGCCAATTGAAAGCCTGCATGGTATCCTTCTCTCATAGTTTTTTGAAGGCGACCACAGATGCTTTTACCTTCCTGGAGAGCTTGCGGAATTCCACTATGGCCTCTAGTTGCTCAGGTGTGAGTGTACCTATCGGAACACCATCAACAAATACATCGAGGACATCTATAATCCGCCCGAGTTGCTTCCCATAACTGCCTACTTCTTCGAGTACGTGATTCTCGATGTCCTCGTCTCCTGTATTGTATGTAAAATAGAACTGTGGGTTAAAGAACTTCTTCCAAGATGTCATAGGACTGAAGTTTCTCATAAGGTTTTCAAAAGGGAAATTAACCTCGTTCATCCTATTCATGCTATTCTCCTTATACTGGTTCTTCCTACACTATCAGTCTGGATAAATATTTCCTTTGAAAGGATCACCTACTCCTCATCGTTTCCATCGCTAGGATAGTCTTGTTGGCTCATCACTGATCTCCTCAACTCTTCATTGCCCTAATCTGCTTACAGGCTCCTCTCTATAAATTCTACCATCTCGACATAGCCGCTAAAGCTTCCGTCCTATTATTTGGCTTTGGATGCCCTCTCACAAGGCAGGCTATTTCCGGCAGTATAATTCCGCTGTTTCTCTCTTCCTTTTCCAGTGCTATAATGGATTTTGTTTCTACTTAGAGCGATGCAAGCGTTCTCAATACCAAATCCCTACGTCTTGAGAAAGGATCGTCTTTTATGGACCCAGCTATAAAAAAACAAGCGTTACGGATGTTTACCTACGGACTGTATATCGTTATGTGCGCGGAAGGTGACGAAGTCAATGCCTTTACAGCCAACTGGCTCACACAGGTTTCCTTTGATCCGCCACTGCTCGCAGTCTCCATCGAGAATAATTCAAAGTCACTGCCAATGATACTGCGTAGCCGCGCTTTTACTGTCAATGTCTTGCGGACGGATCAGCGTGCACTGGCTGGCACATTGGGTAAATCTGGCCTCAAACACCCGGACAAAATGCATGGCATACACTATACACTGCATACCAGCTCACAACCTATCTTACAGGACGCCCTGGCCTGGGTAGCCTGCGAGACCCACCAGACGACCCCGGCAGGAGATTCAACATTGGTCGTCGCCGAAATCGTCGCTGCTGGCATCCTCACCCAAGGACAGTCCCTCACTATGGCAGAAGCAGGCTTTCGCCACGCCGGTTAACTACCTGGCACGCTGGTGAGTAAGCACACAGAGACAGCTTGCTTACCAGGAGCAAACAGCTGCTTTTTAGCTGAAGGCAAGCATAGAGAAGGAGTAATCTGCATGCAGAGCGGAAATAGCGTCACTCCCCATGCCGAAGGAACGCAGCAAGACTGCGCATTTTGTCAACGCCAGCATATTGAGTCGTACATCCTCAAAGAGACAAGTACCTTTCGCCTGGTTGCCGACCACGCTCCTCTCGTGGAGGGTCATCTGCTCATCATTCCCAGGCAACACTATCCCTGCTATGGAGCAGTCCCGGCAGCGTACGATAGCGAACTCGCCACGCTCAAGCGTGAAGTCCAACGCTTTTTTGCGCAATACTATGCTCCACCTATTTTCTGGGAGCACGGCGTCTTCCGGCAGACCGTTTTTCATGCACATCTGCACTGCTTTCCCTTCGGAGAGATCGGACAACCTCTTACGGCGGTCCAGCCTGACCTCACTATTCATTCACAAGACAATATCCGTAGCTGGTACGCTACTCATGGGCATTACTTTTATCTGGAAGATGCACAACAAGCCCTGCTCTTCGCGGCTGATATGGATGCCTATAGTAATGTCATGCTGAATGTGCTCAAGCCCGCAGCCAGTTCACGCCACCACCAGACCGTATGGCGCTCAGTCCAACAGCGACAAGAAGAGGGCAAACCGCTGATCGCTGCACTCATTGCCCGCTGGCAAACGTTTCAGCAACAGAGCATCGCACAGACAGATGCTCTCAGATAGCGACAAGCACAACCCTACGTGGAGTTTGCAGCGCTCTTCTGAGAAATATGCGTAGGTATAGACATACTGTCAAAAATAGTGCATATATAAAGGAGATTATCAATGCAGATACGCAAAGTAGGCGTTATCGGATGTGGTCTGATGGGAGGCGGCATCGCACAAACCTGCGCCCAGGCTGGCTACGAGACGATTGTGCGCGAGATCAATCAGCCTTTACTGGACAAAGGTCTGACACGCATCTATGCTGCATGGGACAGCATGAGCCATAAAGGGAAGATTACGCAAGAGCAGTTGGCAAACAATCATAGTCGACTACGTGGTACGCTCACATTTGCTGACCTGGCCGATTGCGATCTCGTCATAGAGGCCGTCATCGAAAACATGGAGGAGAAGTTACGCCTCTTTCCAGCTCTCGATGCGACACTCAAACCCGGAGCACTGATCCTCAGCAATACTTCCTCTCTCAATATTACACAAATGGGGGCAGTCACCAAACGACCTGCGAAAGTGTGCGGATTACACTTCTTCAATCCAGCTCCAGTGATGAAGCTCGTTGAGATTGTGCGCACCATTTCAACCTCAGAGGAGACGATAGAGGAGGTCAGACAGTTCGCTCTTTCGCTGGGCAAAACACCTGTGCTGGCAAAAGATACCGCTGGCTTCATCGTCAATTTTCTGTTGATCCCGTACCTGCTGGCGGCAATTCGCATGCTAGAGAATGGACAGGCATCGCGAGACGATATAGATACGGCGATGAAGCTGGGCTGTGGGTATCCGATGGGTCCCTTTACGTTGCTGGACTACGTTGGCCTCGATACCACACTGTGGGCCGCAGAGGCTATCTATGAGGAGTACAAGGACCCCTTATATGCCCCACCACCCCTGCTACGCCGCATGGTACTCTCAGGCATGTATGGGCGCAAGAGCGGAAAAGGCTTTTACGACTACCACACAGAAGCGTAAGGGGCAAGAGCGAGATAGAAAAATTTCTATCTCGCCTGAAAAACACGCGAAAGCCCATTATTGACATCTATAGTATAAAACAGTAAAATCCTTATAGAAGGATATTTGCCACTGACACAAGCTGGAAAGAGAGGTGTATAACAAGATACAATTATTCCTTTAGAGGGACAAACAAACAACTGGGCGCTTCCAGAAATTTCTCTCCCCACAAAACAGATGTGTAGAAAAGTAGCAACGGAAGGGGATCGGTAATGGAATTCACATTTCTTGGCGGAGCTTCGGAGGTCGGAGCTTCCTGCACACTATTACAGCTAGCCGGACATCGTCTGCTTGTTGATGGGGGTATGCGTCCCGCAGCCCGAGAAGGACAGTCACGCCTACCCAATCTTTCATTACTAGAGCAGTATCCACCCGAAGTATTACTTATCACCCATGCCCATATTGATCATACTGGCGCACTACCGCTTATCGCCGCCTTATTCCCACATATCCCTATCTACGCCACCGAAAGCACACGCGTCTTAACCGAAATTTTGCTGCGCGACTCCGTGCATATTATGGAACAGGAAGGCCTGAAACCAGATGGCGAAACTCCTTTGTATAATAGTGAACAGGTAGACGCTTTTCTCGCCCGTATCCAACTGGCAGGCTGGCGACAGCCCATCACGCCCTTATCAGCAGCTCCTGACATCAGCGTGCGTTTTCTTCCCGCAGGACATATCTTAGGCGCAGCCATGCTCTTCTTCAGCACGCCTGAAGGCAGCCTACTGCATACAGGCGATCTATCCATCACCGACCAACGCACGATTAAAGGCGTGGATATAAACAGCTTACCACAGGCTGATGTGATGATCTGCGAGGGTACCTATGGAAATCGTGCACACAGTAACCGCAAAGAAGAAGAGCGCAAACTCGTCGAAACTGTACAGCACACTATTGCCCGTGGTGGTCGTATCCTCTGTCCGGCTTTCGCGGTCGGACGCGCCCAGGAAGTCATCCTGATACTCAAATTCTATCGTGCCAGTGGACAGGTATCACCCGCACCGATCTATCTTGATGGCATGGTGCGCTCCGTCTGCTCAGCCTATCAACTGCAATCTCACGACCTGCGCAATAGCCTGCAACGCTATCAACAGAACTCCAGACGGCCCCTGTTTGCCGATCCAAACTTGCATATCTTTGCCGTCCATAACCAGGAGCGCACAGAACTCATACAGACGCACGCGCCAATGATGATCATTAGCAGTTCCGGCATGCTGGCAGGCGGTGCTTCGCCGCTCTATGCCGCAGATATCGCTGAACGTGAACAGGATTGTATCCTCTTCACAGGATATCAGGACGAAGAAAGTCCCGGCGCGGCACTGCTACAGGCGCGCCAGGGAGATACGCTCTATCTCGGAGAACAACACTACACGCTCGCGTGCCAGGTGGAACACTACAATCTCTCAGGACACGCCGACGCTGAACAACTTGTCCACGCGATACTAAAAGTGAATCCCAGACATCTCCTGCTCGTACACGGCGCACGCGCGTCACTCGAAGCACTGGCACAACGTCTTACCCGCATAAAGATTGATATTCCAGTCGTCGGAAGTACCATTACAAGCACTACACAGACAAGCCATACACCTCTCGCCACACCCAATAGCTCTTCACAGACAACACCTCCCTTCAGTGCTGTTCTGGCAGAACAAGCACCATCCGCCCCTCATAAGCCAGCAGCACCAGGCATTCAAGATCTATGGGAGCTGGCTGCCCGCCTGGGTCCACTCCGGCCATGGACCTCCGTAGAGCTGGGCCAGCATTACTACGGAGCAACCTACCATCCATCGTTGCGCAGCCAGGTTGAACTCGTCCTGAAAGAAGCCGCACCGTACTTCAAACAGGGACGCTTAGGAACCCAACCAACCTATCAACCACGCTCTCAAAGCGAAACAGAGCACTTACAGCCCCTTTCACTGCTCACACCTGGCGAAATCGTGCTCGTACAGGGGCACAGGGGCACACCACAGCTCGCACTGCTGCTCTCGCAAGCACAGAATGGCTCCGTATCATTGATTGGGGACCAATGGAAACAAAGTCTGCGCCCGATCAATGTTATTCAACTGGTTCCAGACATACGACGGGAAAGCTGGCTGCAACTGCCAGAACAGGTCATAAAGCAACAATTGCAAGTATGGAAGGCACAAATTGAGCGCGCCTGGGTCGACCTGCTGGCTCGCTGGGATCAGCAGCAGCAGCGTGCATTTACCTTTGCCTCAGTATGTGCCGAGCAGCCTGCAGAAGATCTGCGCCTGGCCTGGGGCCTGGAATTTCTGTTGCATGGACATGAACTTTTCCAGCGCAATGGCTCTACTTTTCTACCGTTTGCAGCGGAAAAAGTGCTGAACAAGACGGGATTTGCGCATCATCTCGCGCTTTTACATGCAGGAGACGGGGCACAGGTATGTTGTAACGAACGCAAAGCTATCCTCACCGGTCGCAGCAACTGGCGTACATTCGAAGTACAATGGCAAGATGACGAACAAGCAGGCACAGAAACACGCGTGCGAGCTACGAATATCCTGCTGGAGAATGCGTAAAAAGAGAGGATGTGATGGCATATTCACATCCTCTCTTTTTAGGTTTCCTTGCGTTCAGATGAGCAATGCGCCATAGCACATCGCTCGCAACGGAGGTTACCGATCCGCCTGGCAATGCTACGCAGTCAGGCGGATTTAAGAACGCGTTTCTGAACACCTATGAGCATGCATTAGTCTGCTCTGACCGCCCTCGATGGGATCATTTTGTCGGTTGCATAGACTCTGCGGCGGTCAGCCACATACTTTTGCGGTGTAGGTCTGATCTCTTCAGGGTAATATGAGCCTGCCGCGTCGGTATTGATACCAGGGAAGTTCGGACCATAGTTGTAATGACCCGTTTCCGCTGGCGACAATGGACCACGCGCAAACATTGGCACACCCTTGATCTGTGGCACACCCGCTTCTGTATCATTTTCGTAGAGATCGTCAGGTACGCTGTTCAAACCTCTGGCGTAGAGTTCGGCTTCGCTCACGGTCAGACGAAGTGTATTGTTCTCGATGTCATCCGCAATCACGGCCTGAGGCACATAATACACCCGTGCGAGCAAGCCGCCACGATCAACAAGGAGATAGCGGCTGAAGCGTGCCTGTACCATACCAAGCCACTCACCCCGTTTATCCAACACATCTTGACCAATTTTAAACTTCGCGTGGGCGTTTTCTGCCTCTTCCACAAAACGCACCTTTGGAGCTACCATCGGATCTTCCAGCGCCCATCCCAAAATCCCTACAATGACGAAGGGAAGCGCGACAATGGTGAGCCAGGGATTACCTGGCAAGAAGAGAAGACCAGTTACCGCTACCAGGACTGCTGCGCTTAAAAGGAAGGGCCATAAGCTGGGATTCGGGAGATGGATGTGATGTTCCCCCTCCGCACCTTCCACCGCTGCATGTTCTGTTACCAGGGACGTATCGTCCACTGCGAGACTAGCATGTTGAAGAGAACTATCCATAAGCAATCGGCTTTCCTCTGAATTATAAGATCTGCGAGGACGCATATTCCCAATAATTGTCCCGTTACTAAGCATAGCACAACTCGCCAAGGTTGACCAGTATTTCGCCTTGCCACACCAGGGCATTTCGAAAGCCCAACGAGGTGGGCCGCCGCCAGGGACGCTGCGCTCGGCTCCTACGCGTGTTTCGACTTTCGCCATGCCCTGCTTGCTACACTTCGCACCTAAAGAGTGATACTATCTGCGACCAGGATACGAACGTGCCTTCCCGCCCAGATGTTGCGGCACATCGATCACGACAATACCGGGACGAAACAGCAATGCTGCTTTGATACGCAACGTGGTCTGATTGTGCAAAAAATATTCCCACCAGTGTACCACTACATACTCAGGAAGCACCACCGTCAGTGTGTCGCCCGGATGCCGCTCATGCACGGTATCAATATATGCCAACAATGGACGCACAAGTGTACGGTACGGCGACGCGATGATCAGCAAATGCGTATCTTCCTCCGGCTCGACATGCTCATGCTGCCAGGCATCCCACCTCTCCCCAATCCGTGCAGCATCATCATCGCTGACCGCAACATGTACAGCAGTCACCTGGTGAGAAATGGCCCGCGCGAAGGCCAGGCTCTGCTTGGCCGCCCGATCCAGCGCATCAATAGGCACAATCAGACGCAGGTGAATATCTTCTGGCCGGACCGGAATATCTGTCGTACGCTCACGCTCAAAACGGGTATAATGACGATGGATCGCCATGAACATCAATACCAGCAACGGAATAAGTAGCACAACGACCCAGGCACCCTCAAGAAACTTCGAGAAGGAGATAACGATAGCGACTAGCAGCGTCGTAAACGCCCCCAGACCGTTGATGACAATACTGCGCCGCCAGTGCGCACAACGCAATCGCCACCAGTGACGCACCATACCAGCCTGCGAGAGCGTGAACGACATAAACACACCCACAGCAAACAGATTAATCAAAGCATTTGTGCTTCCCCTAAACACGACGAGCAAGCAACTAGCCATAATCGCCAGCGTCAGAATACCGGTGGTAAAGGCCAGGCGGTCGCCACGCAAGGAGAACAGGCTCGGCAGAAATTTGTCGCGCGCCAACAGCGATGTCAGACGAGGAAAATCCGAATAGCTGGTCTCGGCAGAGAGCGTGAGAATACCCAGTGTGGCAATCTGGAAGACTGGAAAGAGGAAGCTTAAAGGTCCATCAAATACCTGCGTGGCGATCTGCGCAATCACCGTAGGATTGCCAGCGGCATTGGCCTCAACGTGAAAAGTCATCGCCAGCAACGTAATGCCAAAGAAAAGCGTCCCCAGGATGACAGCCATCCAGGTTAGCGTAATACTGGCATTGCGCGTCTCTGGCCGCTGAAAGGCGGGTATACCATTGGAAATGGCTTCCACACCGGTCATCGCTGAACAGCCCGTCGCAAAAGCGCGCAAGAGTAAGAACAGCGTCAAAGGTTCAACCTGAGGCAATGGAGCAAACTGACCAATCAGCGGTTGATGTCCCACAACAAACGCCTTGAAGAGACCAACGACGATAAGCAACAGAGCAGTCAGCACAAAAAAGTAGGTGGGCAACGCGAGAATTGATCCCGCCTCACGCACACCACGGAGATTAATGATGGTAATCAAGATAACCAGAACGACATCGAGCACAATAATATAGGGAGATAGCGAGGGGAAGAGCGACACAAGGTTCAGCACGCCAGCCGCAACGCTGACCGAGACATTGAGCACATAGTCGATGAGTAGCGCCGCCGCCGCCACCAGTCCAGGCACAATCCCCAGGTTTTCTCTGGCGACAATATACGAGCCACCACCATTTGGATAGGCGGGTATGGTCTGGCGATAGGACAGCGCAACAATCGCTAACAGCACAATAATGACCATGCTAATTGGCAACGTGAGCCCAAGATGCCCCGAGCCAGCACCCGCCAGATTAAAGAGAATGGCCTCAGTCGCATAGGCCACAGAAGAAATCGCATCAGAAGAGAGCACCGCCAGCGCTTTTACCTTCGTCAAGCGTTCACGCTCGGCGTTGGCAGTGGCAATGGGTGCACCGATCAAAGTCCGCTTGATATGATACCAGAACTGACCAGGACCACTCTGTGGAACCTCAACCTGCTCTGTTGCTTCAAGCACACCATTGCGCACACGCCGCAACGCCTTATCTTGCGATCCCACCACGCGCAAGCCAGTCGTAGCTGCGCGCCGCCTTAGCAGGGCGGGCGTACGCAAACCGAAGTCATTGACCTTATCAGTGGGCTTACTTTGCGCTGAAGTATGCTCAGCAGGAGTGGGAGGAACGGAAGAAGGCGATTGTTGATCGTCCTGTTGTGCCATATGTTTCTTCCTTTTATATACTATTCTTACATTTTATTTTATCTTCTGAATAGAGTGGCAAACTTCATTCCTACAGAGAGATTGTTAGTCCTTCCCTCTAAATAGATCTATTCTGTATGAAACTATAACAGTTTGTTCTCATATGGACAAGCATAGGGAGACGAGCACAGTGGAGAACTCGCCCACAGCCCTGTGTCTTCGTCAGAAAGGCTTCCAGGTGACAGTGGCGCAATGGGGGCGGTAAAAAATACTCCCAAATAGGGATGTCCATGGACCTGTTATTTTGCTATACTTCTTGTGATGAGTGGGAACAAAAACCACGTTCCTCCTCTTTCAGATTGAGAAGCTACCCTGGGACTCAGGGAAAGCAAATGCCTGTGGAGGCGATACAAGACCGGCTGTCGAGGCAACGGCTCTCTCCCGTGAAACAGGAAAGCCCATTCGTGAGGATGGGAAGCCCCTGCCATTCAGGCATGGGGAGATGTCACCAGAATGGTCAGCTCATATACGGCACAGAGTCTACCTGATCATTGCTATACCGGGTCTCCTGCCACCTTGCGGCAAGAAACCCGGTATGGACAAGTTACGCGTTACTTTCGAGTTCTATCGCATAGCGTTTTTGGATCACTGCCAGCAACAATGCCACGAGGGTACAACAGCTACCACTCAAGGCCAGTGCTGATGATACACCAAACATCTGAGCGATCCAGCCGACCAGCAGGTTTCCAAAGGGGGCCAGACCAAAGGTGATCATGATACGCATACTCAAGATACGCCCGCGTAGTTCCTCGGGTGTCATCACCTGAATGGCAGTATTTGTGACGGCCAGAGGCATAACCGTACATATTCCCAGCGTTACCAGAATGGGGAACGCTACCCCTATAGTAGGCACATAAGCAAGAGCAAGACAGCTACAACCACCCGCCATACATAAGACAATCAGCAGGCGCAGACTGCGCTTAATCAACCGACTCATCAATAAGAACAGCAGAGCACCGCTAAAAGCACCCACGCCGACCGCCGCATTCATCAGGCCCAATCCGCCTGGTCCAACATGAAAAATGTTGCCCGCAAAAATTGGCAACAGGGTCGAGAATGGAAAGACCAGAAAAGCCAGGCAAAATTGCAGTAAGAGCGCGAATTGGAGCGCAACATGCCGGCGAATGTAGTGCATACCTTCGCTCAGACCGTGCCAGATGCTCTGCCGCACCCGCTCATTTTGCTGCTGCTGCCCTGTGTGGATAAGCAGTAAAGCCAGTAGCACTGCGACATAGCTCAATGCATTGAGATAATATGAGCCAGTTACACCAAACAAGCCTACCGAGATACCACCAAGCGCTGGACCAACGATACGCGAGAGATTGAATTGCATGAAGTCGAGGGCAACGCCTTGCTTTAACTCATCAGCCGGGACCAGGTCGGTGATAAAGATTTGCCAGGCAGGCAAACCTACGGCATTGAAGAGTCCGTTAATCAGCGCACCAATGATGATGTACCAGACCGTAATGCGCTGGCAGCTCGTCAAGAGACCTAAGGTAAATGCGGTCATCATGAAGACAATTTGTGTGCATATAAGTACATTTCGACGATTCCAGCGATCAACAAATACCCCGCCAACGAGTGAAAACACGATATTCGGCAACGTTGCCGTCAATGTCACCAGTCCCAGGAGCAACGCTGAGTTGGTCAATTGCAACACCTGCCATCCCTGCCCGACAGTTTGAATCCAGAAACCGATACTTGAGAGCAGCGCTCCACACCAGAAGATCGTAAAATTCTTATTAGCAAATGGATGCAAGGAAGATGAAAGGCCGAGGGAACGTTTCACCAATAGACGTCTGCCAGGCAGCAGTAAACTCATGTCGCGAAGGAACTGCCTGCTCATAGACATTGCTCCAGCAAAATACATCTATTCAACGCACTAGGAAGAAGATCTCTGCGGCACAACGAGCACGCCTTCCCTGGAGCAGATGAAAAGGGCTGTTCACGCCCTTTCACCCTCGTGCGCAGCTTTTTAAATGGCTTTCTTGCTTTCCTTTATCGACACCACACCGATCAGCGAACAGTCTCTTCATTTTTAAAAGCAAGCTTGGCATATTAGCGAGGTAGCTTGGAGAATGAGCAAGTTGAGGAGTAGAGATTGAGGGTGATGTAAGTTGGTGAAGATGAGAGCGCTAGAGCAGGTGAGACGAGCGCGTCATTGCCCCGTCTCACCTGCTGGCAATACAACTGGAAATAGCAAGTTCCCCTTGCGGCTATAAATATAGGGAGCATCCTTACTCTCTGGTTACTTATATCCAGCTCCATTACACAAGTGAAGCGTACATAAAAAAAGAGCGAAAGTCAAGCTTTTCTCCCATCTATTTTCTAGCGCCACGCTCAAAGCATACTTATAAAAGCATATTAAAAAAATCTTAGGCTTCCACCAACTGCCAGTATTTGTATCCTTTTCCATGATAGCATACGTATACCACTTGTAACAATTACAATTGAAATACAAGACTCCCCACATGAATAGTTACATACAACGTGATAGGCAGCTTTTCAAGTGTGAAACGAGAAGGAGATTATTATGGTTACAATGGCAAGCGTTGTTTTAGCCGATCTTAGCCTTTCAAACATCTTATGGTGGTTACTTGTTGGCTTGATAGCTGGGGCATTGGCAAGCCTGGTTATGCGTGGCGGTGGATATGGTATCGTTGGCGACATCGTTGTTGGATTAGTTGGAGCATTGGTTGGCGGCTTCCTGGCAAGCCTGGTCGGCTTAGGCTCCTCAGGATTTATCGGCACAGTAATCATCGCATTCATCGGTGCATGTGTGTTCATCGCCATCCTGCGCGCGTTCAGCGGAGGCTTTTCACGCAGAGTATAAAAAAGAGAAAATACGCGCAATATAACAGGGACACCCGGGTGGGTGTCCTTTTTTTTACAAATGTGGTTATGGAGTCCACAATTCCCCCCAACGTAATGACAAGCCACCACATTGTATAGACTTCACACCACACTCTATGCTATACTAGCAAACGGAGAGCTAAGGAGTTCACATAAGAGTCAAAGGTGTTGCTCATGACTATTTCTTGCAAACTGCGCCTGTTATTAGCCAGGGTTAACGTTGAGCGCGCCCGGCGCGGTCTGCCAGCCCTCAGCCTGCGCCGCCTTGCCGATGAGAGCGGAGTTTCATTGAGTGTGCTAGCGGCACTGCATACCGGCAAGAGTCAGCGCATTGATTACACAACTATCGACCATCTTCTCACTTACTTTAACAGCTATTTTCGGGTCACAACGGACGATCTGCTCACCTGGGAGTTTCCTGAGGAAACTCACGTAGCAGTTGCCCATATCACTACATAGCGTAGGACAACACGAACCCGTTGTATGCGTTTTTTAAAAGAAAAGGAATTATATATGGCCGTTCTACTGAAATCACGCCAGGAAATTGTCTACCTGCGCGAAGCCGGACACCTCGTCGCAGAAACATTTGAGGTCCTCCGTCCACATATTGTTCCAGGGACCACCACTGCCGAACTTGATAAGATCGCCGAGGACTATATTCTCTCGAAAGGCGCCAAGCCACTGTACAAGGGTTATGGTGCGCAACCTGCTCGCCATGGTCATCCGGCAACGCCACCATTTCCGGCCACGATCTGCGTCGCCATCAACGACGTTATCTGCCACGGCATACCCAGTACGCAGCAGGCACTGCATGACGGGGATATCATCGGCGTCGATATCGGAGTTAACCTGAAAGGCTGGGCCGGTGATGCCTGCATGAGCTATGCCGTAGGCACAATTGATCAGAAATCACAACAGCTGATGGATGTAGCCGCGCGTTGCCTGGAGTTGGGCATTGAACAGGCGCGCCCAGGCAACCGCATCGGCGATATCGGCGCGGCGATTCAGCAATATGCAGAGGCGCAGGGATTTTCCACTGTACGCGACCTGGTTGGTCATGGCGTCGGTCGGAATCTACACGAAGATCCGCTGGTGCCACACTTTGGACGTCCACACACCGGGCTTAAAATTCAGCGCGGCATGGTCTTCACTATCGAGCCAATGATCAACGCTGGAGGTCCTGACACAAGCCTGCAAGCTGATCGCTGGACGATCAGTACCGCCGATGGCTCCCGCTCAGCACAGTTTGAGCATACGCTGGCGATTACCGATGGCGCACCCGAGCTGCTCACCCTGCCTTAGATGGTGTAGACGCATTGGCGCTCTCCTCAGTCAAGGGGAGAGCGTCGTTGATGATTCAGTTATATTCTCATCGTACCGTGCCAGGTGCGACCTCACGACAACCAAAGCCTCTCCGACAGAGGCCACGGCCTCTGCTCCTGACTGCAACAACTGCTCCAACAGCAGCAAACCGGCCCCACCAGTATAGTCACGAGCTTCCATGTCATCAGCCATTTCGCCACTATCAGTCGGCGTGACTATTTCCGACGCAGGAGCTGCCAGCATGACAACAGCGAGTCCACGTTGGGCTGCCAGCACAGCCTCCTGCAACAGCGCGAGATTACCAGGACCAATCGCAGTTGGGCAAAGAATGAGCACAGCAGCACGTGCCAGGCTTACCTGTACACGTTCTAAGGCTTCAGGAGAAATGGGTGCAAAGGGTTGTTCGGTAATTACCTCGTCAGCCAGGCGTAAGGCGAGCGTATGATCGCTATCGCCAATATTTAACGCGCCAGCACTAAATTGAATATGCGCATCCGCTAATGTACGCATCATCAACTCACCAGACCCCCCACCCGCAATCACATGCACACGCGACTGAAGATAGCTACCGGACTCATCATGCGCCTGATCATTAGACGTGCTCGGTGGTAACACGCTGATATGCTCAGCGCCACGTAAAATGCCTACCCGCACATTAATCCCATACACACGACTCAGTAATCCCGGCTCAAGTACTTCCGCTGGACTCGCATCAGCGACAACACCACGCTGAAAAAGCACCAGTCGCGAGAAGTAACGCGCGGCAAGGTTCAGATCATGCAACGCCGCCACAATTGTCATACCGCGCTCACGATTAAGTTGTTGTACAAACGCCAACATTTCAACCTGGTATTTGATATCGAGATGGGAGGTCGGCTCATCCAGCAATAATATAGCTGGCTGCTGCGCTAACGCCATAGCAATCATCACCCGTTGACGCTCTCCACCACTCAATTCGTTAAAGATGCGCCCGGCAAACGAGGAGATACCAGCCGCCGCCATAGCATCCTGCACAATCACCTGATCATGTCTATCACGTGTGCCCCAAAAAGTGTTCACAAACGGAGTCCGTCCCAGCCCAACCAGGTGTTCCACGGTAAAGGCAAACGGTACAGAAAATTCTTGCGGCACAACGGCAACGCGCCGCGCCACACCACGTCTCCCCCACTGCCGCATATCTCGCCCTTCTAATACTACGCGGCCTTGTTGTGGCTGTAAGACCCCGCTCAGAAGACGGAGCACAGTCGTTTTACCCGAACCATTGGGTCCCAGCAAACCAACCATCTCTCCGGCCTTAATACTCAGGGAGACATTATATAAAAGAGGCTGCCGTCCATAGCCAAAATTGATACGTTGCATTTGTATAAGTGGAACTGTTGCTGCAGGTATTGTCGTTTCGCCGATCACCATTTATACTCCCGCTTCCCGTTCTTCAGCAGAAATAAGAAAAAGGGCGCACCCACCAGTGCGGTAAAGATACCTACAGGCAGCACAGTGGGAGCAAAAACAGCACGCGCGAGCAGATCTGCCAACATCAAAAAAATCGCGCCTGTGAGCGCAGATGCAGGCAGCAGTACACGATGCCTGGGACCAAGCAACAGGCGCATCAAATGAGGAGTTACCAGACCGACAAAACCGATCAGCCCACTAATCGAGACAGCCGCGGCGGTCAATAAGGAAGCCAGGACAATAATCACAAACTTATACCACTCAACGTGCAAACCCAGGTGCGCAGCACCCTCTTCGCCCAAAGCAAAGGCATCCAATACGCCTGCGAGACACATGGCGCTCATAATGCCTCCGATCACCAGAGCACCCACGATGTAGAGCGGCGACCAGCCAACGATGGCAATACCACCTTCGAGCCAACTGAAGAGACCCAATATACGGTTAAAATCGTCAGACGGCCACAATGTCAACACAAGATTCTGAAAGGCGATCAGCACTGCGTTGATGATCACCCCAGCCAGCAGCAGCAACACGACAGGCGTCTGCCCATCCGTACGTGCCATCACATACACCAGCAAGACCGTGACGATAGCTCCAACAAAAGCCAGCATGGGCGTCAACGGAAAAAAGGTACCATAGACGGTATCTAAAGGCAGCACAAAAGCAATCGTCGCGCCTAAGGCTGCGCCCGAGGAGGTCCCCATTAAGAAAGGATCAGCCAGCGGATTACGCAACATGCCCTGAAAAAGCACGCCCGCCACCGCCAATGCAGCCCCGACCAGCGCCGCTCCGATCACCACAGGCATGCGTACCTGCCAGATAATCACTGCAATTGAGGGGTCCCAGCGCTGCGCGAAATGGAAAAGGCCAGTGCCATTCAACACAATGCGCGCAATAACGCTGACCGGGATGGCCGTTGAGCCAAAACTTACCGCTGTAAGAACAACACAGAGGAATAGTACACATAAACTAAACAGGACGAGCGAGGCTGAGAGCAACCTCCGTTGCCCTTTCTGCTGATCCATCGCCGATGCCAAACGTGTCGTCAGTTTTTCTCTCCGACTGCTAGATGAGGAAAAGGATACGTGCATGCACTGAAAAATTCAAATTTGCAGATAGCAGATAATGTCTGTAGTATAACGGCGGCGTCCTGGAAAGTCAACGCAGAGAAACAGGTGATTTGGCATGCTTCCAAATGACAGAGAAGGGCTTTAGCCCGCCGCAAGCCGCTGAGGTTTAACCCAAGCGGTGAGGCGTATCCGGCTTTAGCCCTTGCATTTGTTCTGTATTCTGGTATATTTAGACCATGAAACAGACACTTGAATACCAGAGAGATGAGCACCATGTTCATTTGATTGTCTACCATCTCATTTGGTGTCCAAGAAGGAGAAAACCGGTGCTGGTGGGAAAGGTAGCAGAGCGATGTCAGCAGGTCATTGAGGAAAAGTGCCTGGAGAAAGGTTGGGTCATCCTCACTTTGGCTCTCCAACCCGATCACCTTCATCTGTTTGTGAGGTGTTTTCCTTCTACAAGTGCAGCAGAAGTTGGAAAGGAATGGAAAGGGAAAACATCCTTTCTTTTGCGGAAAGCGTTCCCTTTTCTGCTCAAGCTGCCTTCAAAGTGGATGCGTTCCTCCTTTGCAAGTACCGCAGGCACTATTAGCCAGGAAACCATTCAAAAGGACATCGATGCTCAGAAAGGGCTACGCTCATATATCAAGTGAGAAGGGTCCATATTGGCAAGACCAGGCAGCTTGATGCGTTAGCTCACGCTTGTGGGGACCTCTACTCCAAGACGGTGGTCTTTTTCTGGCGAACGGTTCGCCATAAGGGGATCTGGCTCAAGTGCGCTCAGATGGAGAGGATCTTCACCTCGGAGAAGCTGCATGCCCATACCAGCGATGCGACGGTACAAGCCTTCTTTGCCAGTCTGAAGTCCTGGAGGAAACGCCGCAAGACCGACCCGCATGCTCACCCACCACGCAGACGCCGCTGGTACTTTCGCATCGAGTACAAGGACTCGGCCATCACCCTTGAGAACGGGGAGATGAGTCTGTCAAATGGACGGGGAAATGCTCCACTCATTCTGGCCTGGAAATGGGAAAAACCCAAGACCGTGGTCATTCACTGGACCGGAACGCAGTATGAAGCCATCGCGACCTACACGCTGGAAGCGCAGTGCAAGCCGATGGGGGGTGAAGTCGTTGGCATCGATTTGGGCGAAATCCACATGGCCGTTTCCCATGATGGAGAGCACACTCATATCCTCAACGGGCGCTATCTGCGTTCGAAGAAGCAATACCAGAACAAATTGAAGGAAAAGCTGAGCAAAAAAATCGACCGGAAGAAGAAAGGGTCCCGTCGACGCAAAAAGCTCGTCAAATCGAAACAGAAGCAACTCAAGAACATCAAAAATCAAGGATGTCGAACACAAGCAGACAACACGACTTGTTTCTACACTGTATGAAGAGGGTGTACAAACCGTGGTCATTGGCGACGTTCGAGATCTCAGGCAACACGTGGATGTTGGCTCCAAGACGAATCAGAAGAATTCACCAGTGGTCTGCTGGCAGTGTGCGCCACAAGCTCACCTATAAAGCTGAACGGCTAGGGATGATGGTGGAATTGCAAGATGAGCATGCCACTTCCAAGACCTGTCCGGTCTGTGAGCACAAGCGCAAGACTTCCCCAAGCGGACGAGTCTTCACCTGCACAAAGAAAGAGTGCAAGTGGCAGTACCATCGGGATGGAGTTGGAGCGATCAACATCCGACGAAAGTATCTGGGCTTAGGCCCTGTAGTTGGCGCTATGGCACCGCCCACAGGAATGAGGTTTCGGCATCATTCTTCGCGTAGCTCGTTTGGGAAACCAGGCGAGAAATTCGACCCTGGCAACAGGGAAGAAGCCGCTGGACTTTCGTCTATGCGGAGTGTCACAAAAGAGCAGAAAGCAGCATATTATAAGCTCTTAAATCAGGTGCAAGAGCCGCTACAATAGAGCGCGCATTGCATACACTATAATAGAGAAGGTGGGGGGAATACACTTGTCCACACAGCAGAATACGATTACGCTTTTAATTTCCTGTCCCGATCAACCCGGTATTGTCGCAGCAGTTTCACAATTTATCTTCGCTCATAATGGCAATATTCTTGCATCCGACCAGTATTCAACAAATCAGCACGAGTGCTCATTCTTTATGCGTATACACTTTGGCGAAGAGAGCTTTTCGCTACCGCCCGCAGCATTAGTCACGGCCTTCAATCCCATAGCTGATCGCTTCCATATGCAATGGAGCGTGCACTACTCGCGACAACGCAAACGCACCGCCATCTTTGTCTCTAAGCAGGATCACTGTCTCCACGATCTGTTGTGGCGCTGGAAAAGGGGCGAACTGGCTATGGATATCCCTTTCATTATTAGCAACCACCCAAACCTGGAAGCACTGGCCAAGATGTACGCGATCCCCTACTACTACTTCCCGATGCAACGCGAGACACGCCGCGCAGATCAGCAACAGGTGCTCGATTTCCTGGCAAACAACGTGGATTTCCTGGTACTGGCACGCTATATGCAAATCCTGGAGCCGTTCTTTGTGGACGCGTATCCCCATCGGATTATCAATATTCACCATAGTTTTCTGCCCGCTTTCATCGGCGCAAATCCCTATCAGCGCGCCTTTGAGCGTGGAGTGAAGCTTATCGGCGCAACGGCCCACTACGTTACCTCTAATCTGGACGAAGGACCCATCATCGCACAGGACGTTATTCATTGTAACCACCGTGATACCGCTGATGACCTGGTACGCAAGGGCCGCGATGTCGAACGCCTGGTGCTCGCAGAGGCCATACGCCTGCACATCGAGGATCGCGTGCTGGTATACGAGAACAAAACGATTGTCTTTTGACACTCAGAAAATTCTGGTCGCATAGTGATGCAGCAAGGGATAATGGGCACAAACGGCTTCCCTTGCTGCTCTTATGACTAGAACATGCATGTATATACGATTATTGATGAGTTACTACATACGCAAGCAAGAGCCAGCAGAGTGTAATCATTAGAAGAAAAAGCGTAGAACGGTAGCTCTATTGTTGAATTACCCCTGAGAGATATGATACTATTAAAAGATGGCAGAGAAGGCTGCCTAACCAGTATATTAAAGAGGAGATCTCATGAGCGCTAGGTTTCGGCTCACGTCCACGTCTCGTACACAGGCGATTGAACTCAGCCGCGAAGAACAAGCAGAGCTAAACACGATTATTGACCTACTTATTCCGTCCGACAAGGATTTTCCCCCACCATCTAGTCTTCACCTCATCGACGAGTTGCTACGCCATCTCTTACCCAATGCCGAACAAAAAACAACGCTGTTGTTGAACGAAAAACGACTTCGGTCCGTATTGCATGAACTCAATCTGTCAGCAGGTGGAAGTTTCTGCCAGGCTAACCCGGAAAAACAGCAAGCGTTACTCAGACATCTAGAGCAGCATGAACCGGCTTTCTTCCAATTATTCTGGACCATCGTCAATCACAGTTATTACAAACATCTGGCGAATCACCAGACGACTCCGGTTCTTCATAGCACTATTTAGCAGGTATCTTGCTATCAGGAACTATGCAGCAGTATAAATACGGTATAGAGAGATATAGCGATAGCGGAAAATCAGTCAGGCATAGAGAGGCGACGCAGCACATTTATGCACTTATTTTCTCCTCTCCTCTCATTGTGCAGAGACGTTTCTATGAACGAGCACATCTTATAGTATTGGATCAAAAGATTGTGCATCGCTATATCTCACGGTTGCAGTCGCCAGTGGGAGGCCAGTACGCATAGACCTCCCTGACGGCTCAGTACAAGAAGGCTGAGCAGAGCGCCGCCAGTAAGCCAAGTATCAACAGGCATACAACGATGTAAGGCAGCCACTTATGCAAACGGCTATTCCATAGATGTTCCTGCTCTTCTGGCACAGGTAAAACAGTTACCGATCCATCCTCCAATGGTATCAGAGACTGTTTATGCGGATGACCATGAGCCGTTACAGGTTGAGCTACAGGCTCAGTGGAGGGTAATTTGGCCAGGGGCGACCATTGTGCTGGATTAGCGGACCAGAGCTGAGCCACATCCGGGGCTTCTTTCCACTCAGAGATAAAATCTTTCTGAAGTATCTCGGTCGGCTCCTCCACAACAAAAGGACGACGCGGTGATGGAGATACAGAGGCGACTGCCGGCTCCACCTTTGACGGAGTAGAAGACGGTTCATGCAGGAAATTCGACGTGGGAGAGGATGCAAGTGATGGCGGCAATGGTGTCTGCGAATTCATGGCCGACCCGGGCAAATGGAGTGCGATATCGGCTATCTGAGCATGCTCCAACGGTTCCGTCTGACCGCGCAGAACCTGTGTGTCGCGCTTGAACAGAATCTTCGCGACAGGAATAGTACCTGGAGCAACCGTTACCGCCCTACGAAATGCCTGACTCAAAGCTTCAGCAGAAACATAACGGTCCTCCGAACGTTTCTGCAAGGCGGTGCGCAGAACCTTATCTACAGCCTCTGAGATAGTAGGAACAAGCGTCCGTGCGGAGGGTGGGGGCTGCCGCACATGCTTGAGCAGTACAGCCACAGGAGTCTGTCCGGTAAAAGGCGGTGTCCCGGTGAGGAGCGCAAATATGAGCGCACCTAGCGAATAGATATCACTGCTACGACGCAATACGCCTAACGACTGCTCTGGCGACGTATATTCTGCCGCGCCCCAGCCGATGCGCGTGAAGGACTGCTGGCTATCGTCATAGCCGCGCATACAGGCGAAATCAGCGAGGAGCATGCGACCATCCGAGCCAACCAGCACATTCGTCGGCTTGATATTGCCATGCATACAATTCTGCTCATGCGCATACTGTAGTCCATTGCAGAGTTGCTGAACAATCGGCAAAGCCTGCAACGCGGAGAAGCGTCCTCCGACCCGCTGCAACAAATCCGCCAGTGTGCCGGTTGATACAAAAGGAGTTACAACGTACAACAGATCCTCAGCCTCGCCATATTCGAGCAAAGGCAGAATATTTGGATGGTCCAATTGACCAACTTTCGCGGCTTCTTCCAAAAAATAGGCGTGAAAAGATTCATGCTGCGCCTGGCGAAATACCTTCACCACAACCTCAAAGTTCTCCCGTTCACGCTGACAGGCGCGATATACATCTACCCCATCCCGCTTGCTCATCCGCTTTAACAGCAAATAATCACCCAGCATGACACCTTCTAAATCAGACATACAGCGCTCCATACCTCCTAATGTATCGCATCGTTGCTATCGTTCAGAGAGCCAAAGCTGCTACAGCGTTTCCTTAGTAGCACACAGAAATAGCACCCCAGGAACTATAAGAAATCCGGGTACAAGGAAAGAGTCACCAGCAGCTTCACTGAACTAAACGCACTCTTGTCACAATTTGGGAGAAGTTTAGATGTGTATGACCAGCCGTTTCAGTAAGAGGATGCGACAAACAACAGTAATTGACATGCCAGCCATGCTTATGCTACGCTGCAAATGGCTTCATCTTCCCTTGCGCAAACTTGAGCATAGACAGAGAAACCAGGAGGGTCATTTGGAAGGCATCAAAAATTATTTAATCGATATGGATGGAGTACTCGTGCGCGGAAACGTGCTGATTCCCGGTGCGGCAGATTTCGTACACCGCTTACAGGAACAGCAGGTGCCGTTCTTAATTTTTACCAATAACTCGCTGTACACGCCTCGCGATTTGCAAGTGCGCTTATCGTATCTGGGACTGCAAGTCCCGTCAGAGGCAATCTTCACATCAGCCCTGGCAACTGCGCAGTTCCTGCATTCTCAGCGACCAGGGGGACGCGCATTTACGATAGGTGAGTCCGGCCTGACGACCGCCTTACACGATATTGGCTATATTTTGACCGACCAGACGCCAGAGTATGTGGTACTGGGCGAAACCACAACCTATAGTTTCGCGCGTATCACCCTCGCCATCCGTTTCGTGATGGCAGGCGCACGCCTCATCGCGACCAATCCCGATGTGATGGGACCAGGCGAAGGAGGTATCGTGCCAGGCACAGGAGCTGTAGCGGCATTAATCCAGGCTGCGACAGGTGTTGCGCCGTATTTTGTTGGCAAACCAAATCCTCTGATGATGCGTATGGCTCTGCGCACCCTGAACGCTCATTCCGAGGAGTCCGCCATTATCGGTGATCGCATGGACACAGATATGGTCGCGGGCACTGAGAGCGGACTGCGCACGATCCTGGTGCTCACAGGCGTGACAAAACGCGAAGATGTGGAGCGTTTTCCCTATCGACCCATCTGGATACGCGATTCGATTGCCGATATTGAGCTTTAAATCAACTCATTTGCGTAGCCCATTGTCCCCTATAGACCAGAAAGAGGCCGGAACATGACTGCGTCGGTAGCGCTCTTCCGCAGTATCAATGTGGGAGGGAACCAGGTAAAAATGGATGATCTCAAAGCGCTGCATGCAGCGCTCGGATTAAGGGATGTCGCGCCTTATATACGCAGCGGGAATGTTGTCTTTACGCATGACGATGCAGATCTTCTACGACTCCAGCGGCAAATTGAGGAGAGCTTTGAAAGCAAATTTGGCTTTCACGCAGAGGTCTTTGTGCGGACTTCAGCCGAGTTAAGCGAGATCATTGAGAACAATCCGTTTCAGAGCCAGACCAACAAAGATCCCCAATGGGTTGCCGTGATGTTTCTGGCCACCCGCCCTGACGAGAGCGCACAGGAAGATCTTGTACGAACGTATGCTGGCCCTGAGGAATTCTTCCTCGTCGGCCAGGCATTGTACATTTATTATCCGAACGGCATTGGACGCTCAAAACTCACCCATGGTTTTCTGGAGAAAAAGCTTAAAACCTTTGGCACCGCTAGAAATTGGAACACAGTGCTCCAATTACAGAAATTGCTCCTGCACGCTGGTCACATTAGCCAATGATTTTCTTCTCGTATCCGATGCTAAACTACTTAACATCTTAGGAAAGAAGCTGAATGGCACAATCTTTCTCTGGCTGGCATATCACTCCAGATGCAAGCAACAACCAGGCATATGCTATACTCTCGCAAGATCCTGTCTGGAATAGCTTCGCGTTAGCCGATCTGGAACCGCCGTTGCGTAAGTACAGTCAATTTGTCATCGCTTCCCAGAATGGAAGCAATGCACATGCGATCTGCCTCATCTTGCGCCATCCCATCATCGGACAAGTCCTCTCGCCCTTTGGGGTAGAAGCGGGCATCGCTGCCCTCCTGGCGCACATCGCTCTTCCTGAGTACCCCTTGCTTCAGGCGCAGGAACTCCATATTCCGTTGCTGCAACGCTATTACCAACCGGAGACGACGTGGAAGAGACTGTTGCGCATGGCGATCACCCCAACCTCGTGGCAACCCCTACACGCTGCGCGTCATCGACCGGTCAAGCCACTGGGCCTTTCAGATGTGCCTGCTTTGAAAAATCTGTATAGGCAGCACCCTGAGAGCGGATTCTCTGCTGATCTTTTCGCACAAGGGATGTACTTTGGTGCCTATGAAGGAGGACGGATCATCGCCGCCGGTGGAACGCACGCGCTCGTCCCTGCACAGCGGATCGCCGTCCTCGGAAACATCTTGACAGCACCAGAAGCTCGTGGACAGGGATATGCGACAGCCATTACCGCTGCACTGGTTGCAACGTTGTTCAAACAGCACTTCTCTCGTATTGTCCTGAATGTCCTTGAAGACAACAGCACTGCTATTCACATCTACCAGCATCTCAGTTTTCAAACGCATCACCAGTTCTTGACAGGAAAAGCTACTCTCATCCAAAGCTAAGATGATCATAGTGCAAAGTCCTTCCGACAGGCAACACGAGCCAATGCTTGCACCCTTTACGTTTCATCATGATAAGCAGCAAATTAGCAACAACCAGCGCATAGTTTGTCCGTATATATGTTGGTAGCGATCCGATATATCGTTATTATATCGATAACGGATAGCATGATTTCTCGCATATCAAAGAAAGGAGACATTGCGCATGTTTCACAGATTTAATCCACGTTTTGCCTTTCAAGGAGGAGACTGGGAAGATCGGACTCCACCCTGGCAGCGCGCGGAAGAACAGCACTGGCATGGACCATACTTCATCAATAGATGGAATAGACGAGGCCTCTTCGGTCCTGGCGGACCCTTTGGGCCAAGGGGACCTTTTGGGCCTGGTGACTCTGCCGAACGCTTCTTCGGACGCGGTGATCTTAAGTATGTCTTGTTAGACCTGCTACAAGAACGCCCAATGCACGGTTACGAGATGATCAAGGCATTGGAGGAGCGTTCGCGTGGTTTTTACGTACCAAGTGCAGGATCGATCTATCCCACATTACAGTTGTTGGAGGATCGAGAACTCGTGGTCAGCAGCGAAGCCAATGGCAAGAAGGTCTACAGCATTACCGATGCAGGCCGGGCGTTCCTCACCGAACGGCAGCAAGAGAAGTTTACCCCGCCATGGAGTAACTTCGGTCCAGCACGCCGCTGGAACGAGCCAGAGGTACAGGCACTACGCACAGAGGCCATGGAAGTCGCTCGCCTCTACGCCATTGCAGGTCGGCAGGCATTCCGCGATCCACAAAAGCTAGCACGCTTACATGCTATCATCGAACGGTCGCGGCAAGAACTATCTGACCTGATCTATGGCCCACGCGAGAAGCCACAGCAAGACCCACCTGCACCACCCCCTCCACCAACAGAACAGGCATAAGCTACTCACGAGCAGAACGGCTAGCAAATTCCCGATGCCCCGTTCTGCTCTGATAGCCACAGGCGCTAGAGCCTGAATAGCAGAATCAACACGATAGTAAAAATGTGTAACAATTGATCTAGCCAGATCGGTTCAATCAGCTTATAGCGCGCTTTCAGTGGATCAACAACGAAATGTGTGGCCAGAAGGATCACCGTCGCGACCAGAGAAGAATGGGCAAAAAGCACAAAAACAGCGGTATACGTAGCGCAGTGATAAAAATTTACCTCCCAGCTCTTGCCTTTCTCCATGCTCATCCAGGCACTTTGAAAGGCAAAATCCCCTATAAAATGGCAGGCCAACCAGGTAACTAACGTCGTAATCGAGAGATCAAACAACATACACTTTCTCCTGAACTACTTGACACTCCCATTGTAACTGTGCCAGGAGAAAACTACCAGGAATTATTTCTCTCTTTATCTGTGAACAAACTCACAATTCAGCTACTATACATGCGTTTGGTCTGCACTATCCATCAAATGACGTTTTCTGGGGAAGAGATCCGCCCAGGACATACCCGACAACACACGGATAACCAATAATACAGCCACAAGCGACCAGAAACAGAATGACAGGTCTTGCTCCAGGAAAGAACTGTCGCCCATGCCCTGCGCCAGAGCGGCCAGCATCGCAGCGCCAACGGCCAGCATCATCCAACGTAACTGTTCATGCCCATCACCCTGTTTTCTCTGCAGATACAACAGGGTACGCGCAAAGAGCCAGGCAAAGAGCAACAACAATGCGAGAAAGGCGAGCAAACCGAATAGACCTATGCTCACCCAGATCTGCAAAAGAATGTTGTGCGGATGTGACAGGGTCGGCTCTTCAGACAGTCCTGTGCTTTTGTGCGCCACTGGATCATAAAGAATCCAGTATGCATGTACCTTCTGGTTAGGATTCAATGTCTGCACCTGACCGTTCTGATCATAATGCTTTGGCTGAGGCTGCGTGTAGAGACAAGGATTGGTCCAACTATTACTATAATGACAGAGCCAGTTGTCCATGCCATAGCCCAACCACGGGCTATCGTGAATCATATCCAACGCGGTCTCCCAGAGATAAAACCGTTTGGTTATCGTACTCTGACCCTGTGCATTCGTATGCCCATCAAGCACATAATTGTAAATTCGGTTATGGTACAGCGCTACAATACCTGCGCCAAGGAGAACACAGACCATAGCCCCAATCAAGAGCACTTTCCGGCTACGGATAGTGAACACAACCAGGAAGAGCATTGCCAGCGGTATAGCCACCTGCCAGGAACCACGCGAATCACTCAGGAGCAACACAATGCCCATTGGTATACATACTACGAGTGCCGATAAGCGTATTTTCCAGGAGAGACGGGAAAGCAGCAGAGCCAGGCCGATTGGCAATACATAATCAAAAAGTAATCCGACATCGTTCGCGCTACCATAAACAGCAGTGATACGACCAACATCTCTGAACACCAAATATTGCGCCAAGCCGATGATGGCAATCATCAGACCCGTTCCCAATAGAGCGACAAGCAAACGTGTCACATCCTGCCACGAACGGAAACAGCAGAGTACCAGGCCCAGAAACAGCAGAGGATCAAAGACTTCCTCGCGGAATGCGCGCAAAGCATCTTTGCGGGAATAGGCAATGAAGATCGAAACACAGGCCATCACTACAAACAGCAGGATGGGAAACACAAACGGTCCGATACGCTCACGCAATTGTGACCAGGATAGCCAGTAGGGCCAACGCCTGCGCTTGTAGACAATTTGCCCCACCGCGACAGCCACGCACGTCCACAACGTGATCTCAGCAAGACTAAACCGGTAGTCACTGAACACCGTCTTCTGGAGCAGATAATAGGGCAGAGAAAGTGGTAAAAGCGCAATAGCAAAAGGCAGACGATACCAGGCGAGAAATGCGAAAAGTAGTAAAAATGGCAGAGAAATAAGGGGATCAACGTGCGTAATGCCCCCTAAAGGCAATGTGATATTTTGATTGCCTACTATATAGTACAGAGCCATCGAGAGTATTAAGCCCCCCTCTATCAGACGATCATGCCAGAAATGGGGCGGCGTACCTCCGCCTCTATCGGGGGAAGTCGGCAACGATGACGACGCTGTAGGCTGAATATCGCTCACTTCGCGTGGGCGAGTAGTGAAGTGGGATAGCAATAACGATACATGCTGGCTGCTCATAAACACTTAACCATTCAACGTTATAGATAATAGAAACATTTTAGTTGATGCTTCAACAATCACATCAACTGTTTCAGCAGTATAGCAAAGTACCTGCCAGTTCGTCTATAAAAAGAGAAGATCAGGCTGTTCCACTCAGCAGCTATTGTGTCACCCAAACTTTCGTCGACACCGATTTACTAATAGTCACCTCGTCATCTTTGACGCGCAATCTTACGCATTCTGCTCCGTCATGCTGGTCCACAGTGGCCTGCGCGAGTACCGTCAGTTGAATGCCAGGCGTCAGTCCCCTCTGGTGAAGATAGAGGATCAAAGCTTCTTCGTCCTCGACAACTTCTGAGATACAAAAGATGGTTACTTGCTCGCCTTCAGCTATATTACAGAGCCGCCGTGCGTGGTGATCTTTCAGATAGGTGCGCGAGTTAGGCACCGAACCAGGAATTGGATTGCCATGCGGGCAGGTAAGAGGATTATGCAGGCTGGTAATTACCCGCGATTCCACTGCACCCGAGATAAAGTGCTCCAGGCGGCAAGCCTCTTCATGCACCTGGTGCCACTGCATCCCCAGCATATCTACCAGGAAACGTTCGGTGAGGCGATGACGACGCAGGACAGCTTCGGCGGCCTGATAACCAGTCTCCGTAAGCATGATCTGTCGCTTGTTGTTCATCTCGATATAGCCATCTCTTACCAGGCGCTTGAGCATTTCGGTCACAGTAGGCGCAGAAACATGAAAACGTTCTGCCAGACGCGCTCCGATGACAATTTCGTTTTCCATACTAATATTATAGATCGTCTCTAGATACTCTTCGACGGTCGCGCTTAAAAGTTCGTCTGTCTTCATGGCACACCAGTCCATTCCAAGCTTGTGAGTTTCAACTTATTCAACAACTCTTTTAAGATAGAACATGCATATACCAGAGCTAATAGTAACTTGTTATATCACCAAGATAGTACTAGTGTAACATCTTTTGTCCTTGCGGTCTATACCATCACGAAATCGGTTCAACAGGAAAATGAGGCTCTTCTTCTCTTGCCCAGGAGCGCATCCACCAGAGAGCCTTCCTCAATTCTACGCAGAATGTAAGGCAAAAAATGTATACATATATACCAATTTGATCAGTGGATATAGTAAGTTCAGAGAGGCAGAAGGGGAGAAGGGCAGTAAAGAAAAAGGAGAAGTATGGAGCAAACACCGACGCCGAAGATATCAGTAATAGTAGATAAGTACAAGCAACAGAGGATGCATGCTTTGATGCATTTTCCCTTGCAATTGCAAAGCATGTTACTCCTCCTCACAGTAATGCTGTTCCTCGGTTCCATGGTTATTGCCCAACAGCATGGAGCTGCTTATGCGGCTGAACGCGGGAGATGCAACTCTTGGTATAGAATACAGCCAGGTGATACGCTGGGCCGTATTTCTAGCGCATATCGAGTAAACATCTGGAGCATTGCCCGCATCAATCACATCGCGAACATCAACTTGATCTTTAGCGGTCGCGAACTTTGCATCTCTTCCTCAGCAGGTGGTGCACACGCTATAGCCACACATTATGGAGGGAGTGGATTGCAGGTCAATGGAAACGTACGCTGGTATGATTACAGTGCGCTCGCATGGTCTTCGCGTGGGCAGGTGGCCTCGTTGATTCGTCAAGCGGCCTACCGCCATGGTTTACCACCCAGACTGCTCCTGGCAGTTGCATGGCAAGAGAGCGGCTGGAATCAGCATGTCATCTCGCGCGATGGGGGCATTGGAACGATGCAAGTCATGCCCTATACTGCCAGGGGCCTTGATGTGCAAACAGGCATACGCTACAACCCATATAACACATGGGACAACATTGAACTCGGAGCCATCTACCTGCATTCGCTCTGGGTTGGTCTCCGTGGGAATCAATTGCGCGTTATCAGTGCATATAACGAGGGCGGTTGGGCTGTGGTCCACCGTGGCATTTTCAACTGGCGCTATGTCAATAACGTGCTGGCCTTGATGCGCCGTTTCTAAAAAGCCAATACACTGAGATCCACTCATAAATCCGAGAGGTAGCTTCACAGACAGCTCTGAAAGAAGGCATCGTTAAGATCCCATGCAACCCCTCAGCTAGTTTTGACGAAATCACAGGGAAGTTATGAGTGGATTTCAGAATACGCCCTTGAGGCATACCGTTGTTTTTACCACTCATTACGAGTTCTTCTACGATAATTCATGCTGGAGGTCTCGAAAGGTGCCTTTTTTTGTGATACATTGATGAATATCAAAACATTCGTTTTCTGTGATAAATAGGTGTTGTCTGATCAAATACCCCATAGGCATACCAGGTGAGCATGAATGGAAAGGGGAGCATACATGATACAGTCTCAGTTAGCTATTGAGGTTTTCTGTTCCTATGCCCATGAAGACGTGGACTATTGCAAACAACTCGAAACTCATGTAAGCGCGCTCAGTAGGCAAGGACTCATCTCACTCTGGCATGATCAGCAAATACTTCCCGGTTCTAGCTGGGTACACACGATTGATGCACATCTAGAGACAGCCTCGATCATTGTGCTACTGATCAGTGCCGACTTCATTGCCTCCAACTATTGTTACGAAAGAGAAATGAGACGAGCATTAGCTCGACATGAGGCCAATGAGGCACGTGTGATTCCTATTGTGGTCCGCCCTTGTGAGTGGCAACAACTCCCGCTGGGATCTTTGCAAGTTTTGCCGGGTGATGGCAAGCCAGTGAGTATGTGGGCATCGCGTGATGAGGCCTGGACGCAGGTTGTTGCAAGACTGCGTCGCGTGATCGAAGATCTCTCATTGCTTTCTGCCAGTACACCTCGCTCGTCTTTGCCTATTATCTGGATGATTCCATATCCCCACAACCCGTTCTTCCTTGGACGTGATGAATTGCTCTCTCTGATCTATAATCAGTTACAAACAAGTCAGACAGCTGCTCTCGCCCAGCCCCAGGCAATCAGCGGCATGGGAGGTATTGGTAAAACCCAGGTTGCTATAGAATATGCCTATCGCTATTTCCGAGATTACCAGATAGTCTTGTGGGCACTCGCTGAAAGCGTTGATGCGCTAAGTTCCTCTTATATGCAAATTGCAGCAAAACTCAATCTACTAGAAAAGGATGCCCAAGAGCAAGAGATCGTAATTGAGGCGGTCAAAACATGGCTCCAACATCATTGTAACTGGTTACTTATCCTCGACAACGCCGACGAACTCACTCTGATTACAAACTTTCTTCCTCCAGTTATAGGAGGCCACCTTCTCATCACAACCCGTGCCAGCGCGACAGGTCGCCTGGCACATCGTATAGAAGTCGAAACATTCACCCCAGAGCAAGGAGCGCTGTTGCTCCTACGCCGTGCGTCGCTCCTCCCTCCCGACGCATGGCTCTTGCAAGCCTCTGAGCACGACCTTTCGTCCGCTCTCACCATCTCAAACGAATTAGGAGGGCTCCCTCTCGCGTTAGACCAGGTTGGAGCCTATCTGGAAGAAACAGGCTATGGTCTTGCTGACTACCAGGGAATCTATCAGCAACATCGTGAATACCTTCTCAGAGAGCGTGGTGGACTGATGAACAACGATCACCCAGAACCTGTTGCAAGCACCTGGTCACTTTCCTTTGCTCGTGTGGGACAGAAGAGTGCAATAGCGACAGATATGTTACGACTCAGTGCCTTTCTCTCGGCTGATGCTATTCCTCTCGCAGTGATGATAGAAGGAACAGACTCAGTCGCAAAGGATGCTTTTGAACTGGGTCAAGCTGTTGAAATCTTACGCGCCTATTCTTTGGTCAAATACGAGCCGGTTACGAAAACCCTCTCTCTCCATCGACTCGTACAGGTGGTCTTACGTGATGCTTTGTCTGTTGAAGAACGAAGTAGATGGATGCAACGAGCCATCAAGCAGGTTTATGCTACCTTTCCCGATATCGATGATACATCGCAGTGGGTCATGTGTGATCGCTGGCTATCTCATGCATTGGCGTGTATTCTGTGGATAGATCATTTACAGATGATGTTTCCAGAAGCGGCAAGTTTACTTAATAAAACAGCACGCTATTTGCATAAGCGTGCTCGCTATACTGAAGCGGAGCCATTGTATGAACGAGCCCTCTCCATTCGAGAACAGCTTTTAGGGTCAGAGCACCTCGATACTACTCACAGTCTGAACAATCTGGCGTCCCTCTACCGAGTACAGGGCAAGTATGAGGAAGCCGAGACGTTATATAAGCAAGCCATCTCCATTCGAGAACGGTTCTTAGGGCCAGAGCATCCCGAGACAGCTCAGAGTCTCAACAATCTGGCATTCCTCTATCAAACTCGAGGCAAGTATGAGCAGGCCGAGACGTTATATAAGCAAGCCATCTCCATTCGAGAACGACTGTTGGGATCGGAACATCCTACTACAGTTATCAGCCTGAGTAACCTGGCATCCCTCTACCGAGCTCAAGGCAAGTATGAGCAGGCGGAACTACTGTACAATAGAGTTCTCTCCATGCGAGAACGACTGTTAGGACCAGAGCACCCCAAGACAGCTCAGAGTCTCAACAATCTGGCGTTTCTCTATCAAGCGCATGGCAGGTACAAGGAAGCGGAGCTGTTGTATGAGAGAGCTTTCTCCATTCAAGAGCAAGTATTAGGACCAGAACATCCCAGAACAATTACGACATTGAGCAACCGAGCGTTCCTTTTAGAGGAACAGGGCAAGTACGAGGAGGCTGAGCCGGTGTATAAGCGTGTTCTCTCCATTCGAGAACAGCTTTTAGGGATGGGACATCCTACTACAGCTCTCAGTCTGAAAAACCTGGCTAACCTCTATCGAGCGCAAGGCAAGTATGGAGAAGCAGAACTGTTGTACCAACGTGCTCTCTCTATTCAAGAGCAAGTATTGGGACCAGAACATCCCAGGACCGCTCAGAGTCTCAACAATCTGGCTAACCTCTACCGAACTCAAGGCAAGTATGGAGAAGCAGAACTGTTGTACCAACGTGCTCTCTCTATTCGCGAACGGCAATTGGGGCCGGAACACCCCGATACGGCAACTACACTCCATGAATTGGCTTTTCTCTATCAGAATCAGGGCAAGGGCAACCAGGCCGAGCCACTCTACGATCTGGCGCTACGTATTTATCAGCAAGTACTGGGAAATGAGCATCCAAGAACAGAAAAGATACGGCAGAGATATGTCATCCTGTTGAGAGAGATGGGAAAGGATGAGAAGGCGAAAAGAGTGGAAGAGAAGAGACTCTAACCTCATCCTCCACAGAAATAATGCCACCACAAATATACCATCATGGGACTACAAATGCCCACCTCACGCATCGCCAGTAGCATAATTCCCTGCATAGTTGGTAGATGACAACCAAAATTTGCCTCTGTTGTAGCATAATGGCTGCATCCACTCGATGAGCGGTTCTGGGTCATAAAGCTTTTCCTCCTGACATTGAAAATCGCCTTGCTCGTTCTTCCAATTTTAACGCTGCAATTTGCACAACTTCTATATCGTCAGAAGAGTCAAAATTCGACTAATTAATTTTTATATGATAGAATAGTATCAATATAAGTGGTAACAGTCATCAATGATTGCCTTCGTGAATATTTTCTCACTAGTAATACTGAAACCTTTCACAAATGTCAAAGAGACTGGCTGTTAAATCCACGCCATAAGTCAAATATTATATCTTCTTACAGTTGTTACATAAGGAGGGGAACATGGGTATTCTGAGTCACCGCAAGACCTGGCATTTTTCTGTCAGAGCGGATGGCGAGCAGTGTCTTCAGGCTTTCCAGCAGGCGATACTCAGGCCAGGCTTCAAGCTGCTTATGGCGAAGTGGGATGTGAAACGGGGTCTCGCTCCAGTTGACCAGAAACCAGAAAAGCCACCACGGCCAGCGTGTATCGCAACCTACAAAGGTCGGGGAGGTCTTGTGGGAGTAATAACAGCCTTAGTGGGCGGACAGGCACTAAACGAAGAACAGCAAGCTATAGGTTCCCAGATCACGTTCGCAGTCAGCCCTGACTCTTCCGAAGGCAGAATGGAATGCTCCATGTGGCTCAGTGAATGTAAGAGCAGCAGGCTTGGCTTCATAGCGGATGCCCGTTTCTTTCGCAGCTCAATGAACGATGTCGAGAAGCAGCTTCGCGTACTCGACCCGCTGTTGACTGCGGATAAAGGCTGACCTCACGGATAATCGACAAGAAAGGAGCGATCAGTGGGATTATTCAGAAGACATGCGACATCACGCGAAACTAGCCATACGCAAGTTCCTCCACTGGGTTCTGGACATCGGCTTAGCAGCGAACTCGTGTTGACCGACTGCATGGCGAATCTTGAAGCTATTCTTCTCAACTACCAGCCACCAAGGAGCATATACAGGTCTGCATACGTGTTTCCAGGCTGGCGATGGAATGGGCAGTCAGAGAAGTCCCCTGAGACCGTCATCTCGTTCGTTGACAGCAACAACGACTTCCTACTTGCAGCGTTTTGGCCTGATCGCAGTGGCACAGAGTGTAGTTTGTTCCCACTCGGAAGTGGAGATGAGCGTCTATCGTCGTTGCCGATCATTGGTCACTGGAAGCAGAGGAACCCATCGCTGACCTCTATCGGCGTGTTTCCCGGAGGGCAAATCACCCTGGCACCACCACGCGTGCCTGATCAGTTCTTCAACGAGATTCTCAGAACGGCTGGATTCCCTTCCACGCCACATAATATCGAAATAATCGGAATAAAGGTTGGTGAGATGTTTCTTGCCAGAGCTCACCAGTTCATGGCTTCACGCGACCCACGAAGCGCAGATCGCTTTATCCAGAGCCACAGATACAATAGTGGTCCCTTACAAGAGTTCTGTCAGAGTATTCTTAATGACCTGGCAGCATGGAATCCTGACGTATTGCCCTATATCCAAGACACTCCCATGAGGGTCAGAGCAATCTCGCTGGAAACCGCTGACACCCCTGTGAATTCAATGTGGAACGAGTTTGAACGATGAGAAACAAGCAAATCAATTATCATCGCTCGGCAGCTCTGATTTTGGAAACAGAGAAAAACAGAATTGAGGCGCGCTGAACCGTATGGCCCAGTATGCCCCATAATATCAAGCTTGATGATATCCCTCGGATAGAAAACAACTTATGCAGAGAATGAAAGGATAGGGAGACCAATGGGAAGAGGTAAGCGCTGCCCCGTATGTGGATCACCGATGTACGCACAGGACGAGAAATACGAGCAGCAAGGAACCTATGTTGTTTACATCTGTAGAAACGGCTTGTGCCCGAGCGTGAAACGTGGCTATCCCGCCAAAGAAAAGGTGTTTGAACCGAAATAGCATCGCAAACATCTTCCAGGAGTTTTACCAGTATATTCAGACATACAGAACTCTCTAATCTGGTTCCGTTGGCTCTACAGACCAATCCTTATTGTGGATCTATCTTGCATTTGACGTACTATTCAACATCAAATGCAGAGAAGGAGCCGAAGATAAAGGTACTGCACAGGCGGAGTTGAGTTGGTATGAAGAAGCGTTAGCGAACTATGGCCATGCATGCCAACTCAATCCATCCGACGCAGGAGCCTGCTGTGGCAAGGGTCTGATGCTCACCAGGCTGAACCGACACTCAGAGGCTCTGGGTTCCTATGACCGTGCCATCCAACTTGACCCTGCCAATACATTAGCCTACGCTGGCAAGAACCTGCTGCTCACTGAGCTAAACCGATACGCCGAGTCATGACACTATGACACTTACAGACCTTGACACACACTTACTTGCGCTTTATACTGTTGGTAAGTAGAGACTTATATTGAAGCTATGAACAGGAAGAGTACAGAGCCGAGCATGGGCACAGAGAGTCGGAGCTGGTGGAAACCGATACCAATGCCGCTGTGGAATGGGCCTGCAAGCTAAAGAGCGAACGTTCTGCTGACGTTACGGCGCTGAACTAGTAGTACTCTTTCGGAACGTCCCCCGTTACTGAGGACAGGTTATATGTGTAGCCTACTGACCGGCATGCTGGTCATCTTAAGAATTTAGCTTACACTTGTAACCGGCAAGAGGGATTATCTATAATGCGTGTAAAGCAGCATGGATAATCTGAAACAAGGTGGTACCACGAAAGCATATTTCACGCTTCTCGTCCTTGACCGGATGAGAGGCGTTTTTTTATGATCATTTTTTCGCATCTATGAACCCATACACATTCAGAAACGCAACTCTCGCCCTCTTAGACCGTCAGAAACGCCACTACCGTGGCTAGCCTTCGGCTCATCTGACGGAGAGGAGGTTGCTAGAAATGTGCTGCGGCACATTTCTCATCTGAATGTAAGGAAATATGACTTGCGCGCTGGAGGTAAAACATGTCTATTGGGGCCGACTACGAGGCAAAAGCACAGGGAACCAGCCCTACCGCACCGCTAAAAAAACGGGTCTTTTCTGGCATACAGCCAACAGGCAATCTGCATCTGGGTAATTACCTGGGGGCAATTCGCAACTGGGTCGGATCGCAGGCAGAATATGACAATATCTTCTGCATCGTGGATCTACACGCCATTACCTTGCCGATAGATCCCCACGAGCTACACGCCAATTCGCGCAAACTCGCCGCGCTGTATATCGCCTGCGGACTGGATACCCGCTATTGCAAATTATTCATTCAATCGCATGTCCGCGAACACGCTGAGATGAGCTGGATCATGAACTGCTTCACGCCTACCGGCTGGCTGAATAGGATGACGCAGTTCAAGACCAAGGCTGGCAGCAATGAAGATTCGGTCGATGCCGGTCTCTATTGCTATCCGGTGTTGATGGCCTGCGACATTCTGCTCTACCAGACACATTATGTTCCGGTCGGCGACGACCAGCGACAGCATATCGAGCTGACCCGTGATCTTGCCCAGCGCTTCAATAGCATCTATCAGCAGCCCGTCTTCACAATCCCAGAGGGACAGATTCGCGAAGTCGGCGCGCGTATCATGTCACTTGAAGATCCATTAAAGAAGATGAGTAAGAGCGACCCTAATCCGCAGGCGTACATTAATCTGCTCGATGATGCAAAAACGATCAAAAAGAAGATCAACCGCGCCACAACTGACTCGCTGCGCCTGGTTACTTTTGATCCAGAACGTCCCGGTATCACCAACTTGCTGACGATCTATCAAGCACTTACAGGTCAAGCGCAGCAGGAGATCGAAGCGGAGTTTGCAGGCAAGGGCTACGGTGAGTTCAAAGCGGCTCTGATTGAACGTTTGGTCGAGACGTTAACGCCTATTCAGCAACGCTATGACGAGCTGATCAACGATATGCCAACGCTCGAAGGCATCCTCAAACAAGGCGCAGATGAGGTACGCCCATTGGCAGCAGCAACGTTGCAACGCGTCAAAGACGTTGTTGGTCTTGGATAAAAGATGTTGTTGTTCGTACAAATGATGATAATAGCATAAAGTAGGTATAACCATGGACTATCTCACGTTTGAAGAGGTAAAACGCTTGCGCGATAGCGAGATGAGCATCGCGTCCCAGGACACACGCAGACCTCTTCTGCCATTCTATAGCGATATTCTGGCTGATATGGAAACACCCGTCTCGGCCTACTGCAAGACGGCCCAGAAACCGTATAGCTTTCTTTTAGAGAGTGTTTCAGGCGGCGAGCATGTCAAGCGCCATTCGTTCATCGGCATTGATCCCTATCTCGTGATGATACAACGTGGCGATACAGCGACGCTGCAACGTATGGACAATGGATACCATGCAACGGACGCGGCTCAGAAGCCACACGTCGAAGAAATACCGTGCTACGATCCATTGCAATTGATTGAGGCAGAATTGGGGCAATATCGCCTGGTCCATCTGCCGCAGTTTTCGCACGATCAGTTGCCAAAGTTTCACGGTGGTGCCGTCGGCTACCTGGCATACGACACCGTGACACGCTTCGAGCGCCTGCCAGTGCCGCCGGCAAATGAGATTGATGCCCCACTGGCCGTCTTCACATTTACCGAGACCGTGCTTGTCTTCGACCATGTGAAGCATCGCGTCCGCGTCGTGACGCACCTGCATCTCGACGCACCCGATCTGGCCGCCGAATATCAGCGTGGCGTCGCAATCATCAACGACGTACAGCAACGTTTACGCCAGCCTATACACCTGCCGCAAGAACCCGAACCAGTGCATGATGCAGCGGCCTTGCAAGTACGCTCCAATCATACGCGAGAAGAGTATGAAGACATGGTACGCCGCTCCATCGAATACATTCAGGCGGGCGATATCTTCCAGGTCGTGCCCTCGCAACGTCTGAGCAGACAGGTGAACGCTTCTCCTTTTACGGTTTACCGGGCCTTGCGGGCGATCAACCCCTCGCCGTATATGTACTTCCTGGACCTCAAGGATTTCCAGATTGTGGGAGCTTCTCCAGAGCTACTCGTACGCTACGAGGATAATGAAGTAACCATCCGGCCAATTGCAGGCACACGTCCCCGTGGAGTAGATAGACAAGCAGATGAGCAGTTGGCCGCAGAACTGCAAGGAGATCCTAAAGAGCGCGCGGAACATACCATGCTCCTTGACCTGGCGCGTAATGATGTTGGTCGCGTCAGTAAAATTGGCAGTATCAAGGTCAGTGATTTCATGAGTATCGAACGCTACTCCCATGTCATGCACCTTGTCACCAACGTGAGTGGGCAGCTACGCGCGGATGGTTCTCCATTTGACGCGCTACGAGCAGGCTTCCCAGCGGGTACTGTTTCGGGCGCACCCAAGATTCGCGCCATGCAGATCATCAGTGAGTTGGAAGGTGAGCAGCGTGGTGTCTACGCAGGCGCTGTCGGCTATATCAGCCATAGCGGCGACCAGGAAACGGCGATAGCGCTACGCACCATGGTCATTAAAGATGGTCGCGCCTATATTCAAGCTGGCGGGGGAGTTGTGGCCGATTCGACGCCCGGCAACGAATATCAGGAGAGCCTGAATAAGGCGAAAGCACTGCTACGCGCCCTTGATGAAGCTGAATTGATGGCCCAGGCAGCCCGCTCCAGTCAGAAAGAGGGGTAATTTGCATGTTATTGCTACTCGATAATTATGATAGCTTCACCTATAACCTGTATCAATACCTGGGAGAACTGGGCGCAGAGGTTGAGGTACGCCGCAATGACCAGATTACGCTGGACGAGATTGAGCAGATGCACCCTGCTTCTATCGTGATCTCGCCGGGACCATGCACGCCCAACGAGGCAGGCATGTCTTGTCCCATTGTTGCTACCTTTGGCGCACGCATCCCTATCCTGGGTGTCTGCCTGGGCCACCAGGCTATCGGGCAGGTGTATGGAGGACACGTTATTCGCGCACCAGAACCAGTACACGGTAAAACGTCGCTGATCTACCACGAGGGGCAAGGCGTTTTCCACGACCTGCCCAGACCATTTGAAGCCATTCGCTATCACAGCCTGATTGTTGAACGTGCGACATTGCCGGCTGTACTGGAGATTACCGCCAGCACAGAGGATGGCTTAATTATGGGCGTTAAACACCGGACCTATCCGGTGGAGGGCGTCCAGTTCCATCCAGAATCCATTATGACGGCGACCGGAAAAGATCTGTTGCGCAATTTTTTAGAGCGGCAGAGGTAAGACGTATCCACAGAGAGGAAGACAGAAGATGATTCGTGAGGCTATTGCTCATGTCACCGCGGGCGCGACGCTCAGTACTGATCAAGCAGCAGAAGCGATGGAAGAGATTATGACCGGTGTGGCTACGCCTGCACAGATGGGCGCATTCCTGACCGCGCTACGTCTGCGTCCAGGGGGCGAAACCGTCGCGGAAATTACCGGCATGGCGCAGGTGATGCGCGAAAAGGCGCTCCGCGTGCACCTGAACGCAGAGACGGCTTCCCACTCGCTCGATACTTGCGGCACGGGCGGAGACGCATCCGGCACATTTAATATCTCAACCGCTGCGGGCATTGTCGCCGCCGCGGCAGGCGCTAGCGTGGCCAAACATGGCAATCGTTCAGCTACAAGCAAATGTGGAAGCGCCGATGTATTAGAGGCGCTGGGAGTCAGGATCGACCTGGGACCAGAGCAGGTTGCCCACTGCGTCCAGACCACCGGCTTCGGCTTCATGTTCGCTCCCACCTATCACCCGGCCATGAAACATGTCGGCCCGACGCGACGAGAGATCGGTATTCGCACGGTATTTAATATTCTCGGCCCTTTAACCAATCCAGCACATACACCCTACCAGGTACTCGGCGTCGCAGAGGAATCTCATTTGCGCAAGATGGGGGAAGCGCTGCTCCATCTGGGCTGTCGTCACGCCCTGATCGTACACGGCGCAGATGGTCTTGACGAGTGCTCGCTGAGTGCACCAACACATATTTGTGAAGTCCGTGCCGGTCAGGAACTACGCGAGTATACGATTACGCCCGAAGAGGTTGGTCTAACCAGCATTGCTGATCATCAGCAGATACTGGGCAGTGACCCGGCACATAATGCCACGCTGTTACGCACACTGCTCTCGGATACCAGTGATACGCCAGCAGCACAGATGGTCTACCTGAACGCCGGAGCAGCGTTGCTCGCAGGTGAGCAGGTAGCAACGCTGGCAGAAGGTGTCAAGTTAGCACGCGCAACGCTGCGTGAGGGCAAAGCGCAGCGCAAACTGGTAGAAGTCATAGAGTGTTCCCAGGCAATTGGCAGGTGACGTATGTTTCTTGACCGTATCGTGACACAGACGCGTCTGGACTTAGAGCAACGCAAGCGTGAGCATCCATTAGAGGAGATGCAACGCCTGGCCATGGCTCAACCACATCCGCGCGACGCGTTGGCAGACTTTGAGCCACGCTCGCAGGTCCATTTGATTGCAGAGATCAAACGCGCATCCCCCTCAAAGGGTCTGCTCGCTCCGCATCTTGATCCTGTGGAGTTAGCGCGTACCTACGAGGCAAATGGGGCATCTGTGATCTCCGTGTTGACAGAACCGCACTTCTTTCTTGGCTCACCGGCATTTCTGACGGCCATTAAAGCGGCGGTGAGCGTTCCTGTCTTGCGCAAGGATTTTATTGTTGACGAATACCAGGTCTACGAAGCACGCGCATGGGGTGCCGATCTGGTGCTTCTGATCTGCGCCATCCTGGACGATACACAGTTACACCATTTGCTCCATGTAGCTCACGAGTTGCGCATGCGCTGTCTCGTCGAGGTTCACAGCAAAGCAGAAGCGCAACGAGCAGTAGCAGCCGGAGCGGCGATTATCGGCGTGAACAGCCGCGACCTGGTGACATTCGAGATGCACCCGTATCTTATCCGCGAACTCCGTCAGTTCATTCCAGCCGACCGCGTTGTCGTCGCGGAAAGTGGTATTCATAGCGCGGCTGATGCACGACGCCTGGCACGCTATGACGTACAGGCCATGCTCGTCGGCGAAGCACTGGTGGTCTCAAACGACGTGCCCACACAGATGCGCACCTTGCTCCAAGGGGCAAATCAGAGCACGCAGGTCAAGATATGCGGTCTGCGCCAGCCTGAGCATATAGATGCCGCAGTAGAGGCAGGCGCAGATATGCTGGGCCTGGTATTCTACAAACCCAGCCACCGCTCTATACTACCACAACAAGTACCGGCACTCATCGCAGCCAGCCAGAGCTTGACACAGCAGGAGCCGGGTCACAGCACACCCGACCTGGTTGGTCTCTTCGTGAATGAGGAGGCTGATTACATTAATGCAGTGGCAGAGCAGGCGGGATTACACTTTGTACAGTTACACGGCACTGAGTCTCCTGAGTTCTGTCAAAAGATCCAGCGACCGGTTATCAAAGCGCTACCGGTCCATGATCAAGACGGACTGACGCAGATCAGAGATTACCAGTCTGTCACCTGGCGTCTTTTGCTCGATACGCCCACTGCTGGATGGGGAGGCAGCGGTATGACCCATGATTGGGAGCTGGCACGGAGTGTGGCACGGACTTACCCTATCCTGCTAGCAGGCGGCCTGACAGCAGAAAATATTGCGGAAGCCGTACAGCGCGTCCGTCCGTGGGGGGTAGATGTCAGTAGCGGCGTCGAAACACATAAGCAGAAGGATGCCGGAAAAATACACGCATTCATCGCACGCGTGCGAGAAACTGATGCACAGAGGTAACTACTCAGGCCGACGCGTAGGGACAATCCCTTGCGGTTGTCCAGGGTTGGGTGCAAGACGGGCCGGGCCGCCGCCAGGGACGCGAAGACCTTTTGCCTTTCCAACAGAGCCGAAGGGTCACGAAAAAGATCTTCGCTCGGCCCCTACGCGAGCTTGCAGGGTTTCTGAAACGTTGCCTCACCTGAGTAGTTACGTACAGAGATGAGATCGTATTTCGCTTAGTCCACTAGTAACAAAAGAAAGATATGTGCAATGCAGACACAAAATAAGGCGGCGCAAACAACCTATCAACATAAACTCTATCCCGATGAGCACGGACATTTTGGCACATTCGGTGGCCAGTTTGTGCCCGAAAGCTTGATGGCAGCACTGGAGGAACTAGAAAAAGCGTATGAGCAGTCGCTCAGCGACGCGGCATTCCAGTCCGAACTGCGCAGAGAGCTGCATGACTATGTGGGACGACCAACCACGCTGCATTATGTACCACGCTTCTCCGAGATGGTCGCGCCTGGCGTCAAAGTCTATCTGAAGCGTGAGGACCTGGCCCATACCGGTGCCCACAAAATCAATAACGCGCTGGGACAGGGTTTGCTGGCAAAACGCATGGGTAAACAGCGCATCATCGCCGAGACCGGTGCGGGTCAGCACGGTGTGGCAACGGCGACGGTCTGTGCCAAGCTCGGCCTCAACTGTATCATCTATATGGGTGAGGTTGATATCGCCCGTCAATCGCTGAATGTGTTTCGCATGAAGTTGCTCGGCGCGGAAGTACGCTCCGTGAGTAGTGGCACACGCACGCTCAAAGACGCCATCAACGAGGCGATCCGTGACTGGGTGACGAACGTCGAAACAACCTTCTACCTGTTTGGCACAGCGGCTGGCCCTCATCCCTATCCACGTATTGTCCGCGATTACCAATCCGTCATCGGCAGCGAGGCACGTACACAGATTCAGGAAAAAGAGGGTCGCCTGCCCGATATGATCCTGGCCTGCGTAGGTGGTGGCAGCAATGCCATCGGCATGTTCTATCCCTTTGCCGACGCAGCCGATGTCGCATTCATCGGCGTTGAGGCTGGCGGAACGAGCATGGAAGCGGGACATCATGCCTCAACGCTGGTTGCCGGTCGTCCCGGTGTATTGCATGGCACCTTCAGCTACTTGCTACAGAATGAAGATGGACAGGTCATAGATACGCACAGCATCTCGGCTGGTCTGGATTATCCTGGCGTTGGTCCCGAACATAGCTATTTGAAAGAAACAGGGCGCGCTACCTATGTTTCGGCCAGCGATCAGACGGCGTTGCGTGGCTTGCAGGCGCTCAGCCGTAGCGAAGGCATCATTCCAGCGCTCGAATCTTCACATGCGCTCGGCTATCTGCTGGAAATAGGCGAGCAGGGGAAAATTCCAGCCGGCACACTGATCGTCGTGAATCTGTCGGGTCGCGGCGATAAAGATATGCTCACCGTCGCCCAGGCACTGAACGTTAGCTTGTAGAGGGACAACATGAGTACATTCCAGTACGATGCAGACCTGTTGCAACGCTATCCTCAGGTTGTCGGAGGTGTTATCCTGGCTCGGGACCTGACAAACGGTCCCACCCCAGCAGGCTTGTTACAAATGTATCAGGCGGAGCAAGAGCAGGTCAAACAGCGCATCGATACAACGCCGTTGAGCCAGATCACCTCGCTAGCCGCCTGGCGTAGCGCCATACGTGCCTTCGGCGTTGATCCAACACAGTATCGCAGCGCGGCAGAAGCTCTGTTACGACGCCTGACGAAAAAAGGCGATATTCCCAGCATCAATTTGCTGGTCGATATCGGCAACCTGGTGAGTATCCGCTATGCCTTGCCGGTTGCAGTCTTCGATAGCAGAGCGTTGCAGGGAGCAGTCACTGTACATTTTGCTCAATTGCAGTATCCTCAGACGGATCTAAGAGAGAGAGAAAACCTGATGCCACCCCCCACAGTTCCTGATGCAGGCAATTTTACCAGAATAATACCAAACAGATCAAGTGGTTCTGTATTAGGTCAGGCTGAAGTAGAACAGCCAGAGGTCGGCGAAGTGGTATTCACTGACGATACAGGTCTGGTGATTGCACGACGCTGGTGCTGGCGACAAAGCGAGCAAAGCGCGGCGCAGTTGGACACAACTGCCGCTATTATCACGGTAGAAGCGCAGCATGCCAATAGCAGACATGACATCGAAACTGCACTAATGGACTTACAGGAGCTGCTCAGCAAGTACGCAGGCGGTACTTTCACTAACGGGATAGTCGATGCTCAGCACCCGGTTATCTCAGATAAAACAGCAGGAGTACACGATGGAAACGATAAATAGTGATATTGTAGAACACAAAGGCGCTCAACCAGATAGTCCCGCTGCCCGCATTAACCAGGTATTCGAGCGCGCACGACAGGAAGGACGAGGGGTGCTGCTTCCTTACTTTATGTGTGGCTATCCATCAGCAGCACAAAGCGTCAAGATTATACTGGCAGCCGCTGAAGGCGGAGCTGACATCATTGAGCTGGGTATGCCCTTCAGCGATCCGCTGGCCGATGGCGCAACTATTCAGCACGCGGGACAGCTCGCACTTGAACGCGGCATGACGATCAATGGTTGTATGCAGGTGGCGCAGCAGGTAGCTGCTCAGAGTACAGTGCCGCTGCTGCTGATGGGTTACTACAATCCGGTGCTCTCTTACGGACTCGAACGTTTTTGCGCGACAGCAAAGTCTCATGGCGTCAGTGGCTTGATCATTCCAGACCTGCCACCTGAAGAGGCTGATCCTCTCCAGGTAGCAGCGTGGCGCAATGGATTGGCGCTGATGTTCCTGGTCCCACCGACGACACCTGATGAGCGTATCGCGGCCATCGCGCAGCGTACAGCCAAAGGACCCGGTGGCTTCGTCTACTGCGTTTCTCTGAGCGGAGTCACGGGATCGCGCAAAGACTTGCCTCCACACCTGCACAGCTTTATCGAGCGCGTACGCCGCTATACCAGCGCTAAGCAGCTTCCGCTGGTCGTTGGTTTTGGACTCTCGACCCCCGAACATATCGCTCAAGTCACCAGTTATGCAGAAGGGGCAGCAGTGGGAAGTGCGCTCGTCAATCTCATTGATCGATATGAAGAAGATCAGCAGGTAGAAGCCGTAAGGCATTATATCCAGAGTCTCAGCCAAAAATAGGACAGTATGGACATACCATCTATACATAAGAGCGGGTACACTACTAGTTATAAGGTACAGGCATAAACTTGCCCGTATCCTTTACAATAGAAATAATTTGGTAACTCTTCAGGTCAATGAGCATGGGTAGCCACGCAGGCCGTCTGCTTCCAGGTGACGGCTGGCTTGGACGGAGCAGAGAGCGAGGACGGGCCGTCGCAAGGGACGCCAGGACCTTTTTTCTCGGCCCTACACCGCAGATGGGCAACCAAAAAAAGGTCTTGGCTCGGCCCCTACGCGAATGTACACACACCTGTATAGTTATGATTTCTATTGCAAAGGATGGATCAAGGTATGTACTGTCGAGGAATTCGTGGAGCGACCACCGTAGAGCATAATAACCAGGAAGAAATACTTTCCGCCACCAGAGAACTGCTAGAGCTTTTGATCAAACAGAATGACCTGCATACTGAAGATATCGCCAGCGCGCTTTTCACGGTGACAGACGATCTTGATGCCGCCTTTCCGGCCCTGGCAGCTCGCGATCTCGGCTGGACGGAGACGGCATTGATGTGCTGTCGTGAGATTCCGGTCCCCAATAGTCTGGGCAAATGTATCCGCGTACTGCTCCATGTCAACACGGAACGCAGTGCCAGCGAGATACAACATGTATACATCCGAGAGGCAGTTACCTTACGTCCCACGTTTGGCGTAGATCGCTAATGTGTTGTAGCGGTGTTGACCAGCGCCATGAAGTGAATTTATGGCTACGCAAGGTCAGGATGTTGATGGCGTCTATTACTATGCATCAACTGTCTGGCATTTTTATCGAAGGAGTTACTTTTTCATGATTGTTGTAATGAAATCGACCAGCAATGAAGCAGATGTTGAACACGTATTGAATTTTCTTGAGCATCACGGTCTGACCGGCCATCCTTCACAAGGTGTAGAGCGCACAGTCATCGGCGTTCTCGGTGCCGTTGGCGCTTCAGGTACCCCTGGTAGCATCGGTGGGATCAACCCGACCTTAGGCCACACACTCGAAGGGCTGCCTAACGTTGAAAGTGTTATCCGCGTATCCAAACCGTACAAGCTCGCTAGCCGAGAATTTCATCCTGAAGACAGCGTAGTGAGTGTTCCAGTGGCCTGTGTGGCCGGTGGGACGGTCGATATCGGGGGCAAAGAGGTCGTGATGATGGCGGGACCCTGTACCGTCGAGAGCGAAAAACAGCTCATGACCACCGCCGAAGCTGTACGCAAGGCTGGCGCGGTTATCCTACGCGGCGGCGCGTTTAAACCATCCACCTCGCCTTATGGCTTCCGTGGTCTGGGCGAAGAAGGTTTGAAGCTACTGGCGAAAGCGCGTTCAGAGTTTGGTATGGCGGTGATCACTGAGGTTATGACGCCAACCGACGTGGCGATGGTGAGCGAATATGCCGATATCTTACAGATTGGCACGCGCAATATGCAGAATTATATGCTGCTGGATGAGGTTGGCCGATCAGGTAAAACGGCAGTGCTCAAACGTGGCATGTCCGCAACGATTGAGGAGTGGCTGCTCGCTGCTGAATACATCCTTGCGCAAGGCAATCGCAATGTCATTCTCTGTGAGCGTGGTGTCCGTACCTTTGAGAAAACCACCCGCAACACGATGGATATTAGCGCGATTCCACTGATCAAGCGCCTATCGCACCTGCCGATTATTTCTGATCCCAGCCAGGGTACAGGACGGCGCGATCTGGTGATACCGATGACGCTGGCCTCTATCGCCGCAGGCACAGATGCCTTACTCATCGAGGTTCATCCCAATCCTGATGAAGCCCTCAAGGATGGCGCGCAGTCCCTCACTATCGACCAGTTCAGAGAGCTGATGCCGCAGGCTCACGCAGTAGCAGGCGCTATTGGGCGCATACTGATCACTCAGTAGAAAAACGGTCTGGCAGCATATCGCAAACCGCCGCCGCTGAGGCTACATTACATACAGGATAGTACCTATTTGTGCGGATTGTATGTAACGTTGGCTGTACATCGGCGGAGGCAAGCCCCGCCGCTACGCGCTGGTCCTGGTTCCGCGTAGCGACAAGCCCTTGCTGATCCAATTGGCTGACTGCGGAGCAGGAGCAGCGCTAGCTGCGTTGCCAAGCGGAATAAGGACGCGGTTGTCGTTCCCAACCGGCATAGTTACGATTGCATTTCCTCGCAAAATAGCATAAGATTTCAGTGCAGTTTGTTTGCGTCTTTCCTTCTATTGTTAGACAGAGAAAGAGGACAGAATGTCTCAACTCACAATCGCCTGTATTGCTGATATTCACGGCAATAGCTGGGCGCTCGATGCTGTCCTTCAGGATATTGCCGACAGAAACATTCAGCAGATCGTCAATCTCGGTGATAACCTGGATGGTCCTTTAGACCTGATAGGCACCGCTGAACGACTACTGGCACGCACGATGCTCAATATTCGTGGGAATGGGGATCGCGCCCTACTCGAAGCAACAAAACCCACATACGCGGCAATGGGTAGTTTGCTAGCGCCAGCCCATCTCAAGTGGTTACGTACCTTACCAGCTACGGCCATGAGAGATGATGTGTTTCTCTGTCATGGTACTCCAGACTCCGACGAGAATTATCTGCTGGAAAAGGTTACTGCCTCTGGCGCAGTCTTCTTGCAAGATGTAGCAGGCATCGAAGCAGATGTGGCACATGTGGCTCAGCCGGTTATTCTCTGCGGACATACGCATATACCGCGCACGATCTTGCTGCCATCCGGGAAACTTATTGTCAATCCAGGCAGTGTCGGGTTACCAGCCTACACGGATGATCTGCCCCAACCACACCATGCCATGGAAACGGGTAGCTCACACGCAAAATATGCCATCCTGACAAAAACAGACGGCATATGGCAAGTCGAACACGTTTTTGTGCCCTACGACTGGGAGCAGGCCGTAGAATGTGCCCGCGACCATCAACGCGACGATTGGGCGCACTGGCTTGCCAGCGGCAGAGTAGCCACACACAATGGAGCTTAAAAAATCGCGCTTATTCACGCAATGAACGCTGATAGTAGGCCATTTGCGTCGGAGCTTCCTCAACACCGACCATGATGCTCGCTAAACGCGAGGTATCATATTCGGCCAACTGCTTGCAGAGTTCACCACAAATGTATTCAGCCAGCAGTTCGGCAGTCGAGTTCTCAATGGGCAGTTCGACGACATCCGAACGAGGAAAGACGTAACGCCTCTGACGAAAACGCACTTCCCAGGCGTCAGGCGCAGCAACTAACTCAAGATGAGGATTGTTAATCGGCAACAAGAAATGATGATCCAGCCGCTGGCAAATCTCTTTCGTCAAGCGTTTTAAGAGCGTAAAATCAAAGACAACGCGGTCTTTGCCCAGTTCGCCCTCGACTTCAACGAGCACTCCATAATTATGGCCGTGCAGACGCTCGCACTTCCCACTATAGGTAATAAAATGGGCAGAACTAAACTTCAGGTAGCCGCCTTCTACCTTCACCTTGCGTATAATTCGCTCATCGGCCATGCCTGCATCCTCGTTTCGTATGACTATTCCCTGGCAATTCTTTTGCCCACAGCATACCATCCGTGCTATGCAGACACAAGAGCGCTGGATCTTGATCCCCTCGGTAAAATTTGGGTGTGAAACACTTGCAATCTTGCCGCCATACCCTTATACTTGCAATACATTAGCAACCATAGAACATATGTATGTATTTTGTGGTCATTTTTTTACCTATGCATGGACGATAATGACAACGACAATAAAGGTAGCATTATGAACGCGGGAGATAACCTGGCTGTCACGTTGCGTCTGCCTTCGACTTTGAGTCCCTATAGCGGCGGCAAAAGCCAGATTTCGCTGAGGGCTGATACAGTGGAGCAATTACTTGCGCTCCTGAAACAAGTACATCCCCTGGTCTGGGAACGGCTCTGTACCGAACAAGGGGCTATTCGTGAGCATGTCAAGATTTTTGTGAGCAATCAGATGATCAGCGGACCCAATGGATTGCAAACGGAGCTAAAACCCGGTCAAGAGGTCATTGTGCTGCCAGCAACGTTTAATGTTTAACCTATGCCTGGTCCGCTTAAGCTGCTCCGTTACTCATCCAACGCGCTTCTGCTTCTCGGTCGAACATATCTTTCACAAAAATACTGCTGATTATCAGTTGACACCTTGTCATCCCGTCGCTTGAAGACGGGCTTTTCCACGCCAAATTGTAATAAGACGTGTTGCATAAGTTTAACCCTATGCAACACGATCCCCGACGCTACTCACGGCTAGCTGGTTACAGACGCTTTCTGCGTGGAAATGGGTGTCTCTGTGGATGTGGTAGATGGAGTTGGAGCATTGATTTGTCGGGCCAGATTGAGTATTTCTACAGGTGTGGACTGCAACATCTGCTGGGAAACAGCAGGAGTAGCTGGCGCAGCCGCGGCCTGCGCTGCTGCGGCGGTCAATACATTCTTACTGATCGCGTTGGTGAACCAGCCAGAACCACTCATACCAACAAGCACTGCCCCGCCTAGCACGGTCAGATCAATGCTGGAAACAGCGTCAATGGACACCTGGTTGAGGGGTCCGTACAATAACCAGGAAACACTCCCGGCAAGAGAGCCAATCAACATGTTGCCGATGAAACCTGGCACGAGAATACTGGTACCATCGCCCTTTGATATGGCGTGAGGGAGAGTCAGTCCTTTGTCGCTTATCAAGCTATTGACAAGTCCCCCAAGACCACCCGCCACAAAAACCAATCCTAAAATTTGCCATACTGACATGGGCCTTCTTCTCCTTTATATAGGCAAACAACATACCATTCTATACCATAAGTACGCAGATGACGTGCTTTTTTAGGAGACATGCATCCATCCACTCTTTCTTTTTCCACAAGATATGAACGGATATAACAGTGTGATCAAATTACAAGTATATATTTTCTATGTATATTCAAATCTCAATATTTCAGTAAAATAAGCATTATCGCGAGTAATACAATAGATATCAATACAAAATCGAAAAGGTAGCTGCTCGGTTGACGACGAGCAGCTACCTTTTCGATTTGTAAGAGACGCACAGGTCTTCTACCTCAGATTACCCCTCTTTTTAAACTATACAGCAGAGTGTCGAGGTTTGTACACAGATGCCGGGCATTAGCAACAGCATAGGGAAGAGATTGACATTTCACTTCAACATCCCATTGACCAGGTTTGGTTAGAGCGCATAAAAGAGAAAAGGATCAGTACAAATGCATACAAAGCCGGGCAGTGGAGAGGATAGGTGGGTTATATAGAAGTGGATATGAATACCACAATTAAGGCTGTAGTGAAGCAATCTTCTAAGGTGGCGTCCTTGCCTTACAGGAGGTTTCCTTCCTGATAAGGGCATTATACAAGATGAAAGTCTACGGTGTAATGTGCATCTATCCCATTTCGGGATAGATAATGTGGATATTTATTACAGATTATGTAATGATGCTCTGTGTCAAAGCCATGCAGAAAACAAAAGGAGCGCATAGGATCTCCGTGGATGAAATTTGCGCCCAATCTATAGCCAATTTGGCTTGAACGTGTGTGTACGTTGACAGGTAATCGCACTGTTTCTATACTAGGAGTTAGCGCAGTATCCGAGAAAGTGTTTGAAATTGGCTCCCAGGTAGAGAAAAATGTGCTCCTCCCAAACACATTCTGAGTAAGAAGATAAGTGCAAGAAGAAGGGAAATGGTACGATCCAATGTCGTTTACGCAGGATGAACTTCAAGCGCTCAACGCTATTGTAGAACAGAAGTTATCGCTACAACGTCGTGAATTGGAGCGTACTTTTGACCAACGCATGCACACATTCAGGCGCGATCTGGAACAGCGGCTGGTTGTGGTACAGCAAGACTTGCTGCGTAATTTTTCCCGCCGCCTGCTCGATCAACAGAAGAAATTGCGCGAAACGTTCTCTCACCGGTTGGATACCCAGCAAGCCATAACAGGCCGGGCGATCACCCACGAATTTGAACAACGGCAACAACAGCAACGGCAACAGTTCGAAGATTTAATTGGGCGAGCACTGGCCGCCCAGTTGATCGCCATTGAGCAGTTGATCAATCAGCACATACCAATGCAAACAGGAGAACAGCTCGCGGCGTACACAAACGAGCAACCAGCAGAATTTGATGCTATCGAGGTGCAAACAGAGATTCCCTGGGAGGACCTGGTAGAGTTAATTGCCAAAGTGTTGGATGAACGCCTTTCCATGCTCAATACGTCCATGCAAGCCAGGATGAAGGAGACAGAACGTACGTTAAGCGGGCATATCCATCACCTGCGAGATACATTTACAGATGGACATGTATCAACGCGCGCTGAGACATCTATCAACACCTTCACCAATATGCAGGATGTATTCAACAGTATCGAACAATTAGAGCGGATCGTTGAGTCCATGCAAGTGACCATGGCGGCAAATAGTGCCCTCCTCTCCAATCGTCTGTACCATCACCAGCAGTTGCCGTTTGAACGAGCCCACAACAATCACCACATGCCTCCCCCAGAAAAATCGGCTCCCGCAGAGCATACCGCTGTACCAGATGAGCAAGATCTCGAAGACGTGTAGATTTTCCCTCTATAAAACTGTCGATCCTGCAACCGCTCCAGCCAAATAACGTAAAAAAGAGAGTGAAGACAACTTTGTGCTATACTTTAGTCAAATGAGCGGGAGCCTCTCCTGCGTTAATGAGAAGGAGCAGAATGACTATGACCGTTGCAGAAACTTTTGAGAGTTTCCAAAAATACTTTAACCCCTCAGCCGCCGCAGGTTTGAATAAAACAATCCAACTAAACATTACTGGAGAGCAAGCTGGAAAATGGGCCTTCAAAATCGCCAATCAAACCTGTGAGCTGATTAGTGGCGGCGTTGAGAAACCTGATCTGACACTTACCGCGCTCGACAAAGACTGGATCTCCATCGTCGAAGGAAATTTGGACCCCATGAATGCCTTCGTATCCGGCAAGATCAAGTCCAGCGGCGATATGATGCTAGCCATGCGCATTCCCAACCTCTTCAAAATCAAATAAGCTCTGCATAGACACATACTAAGGGCGGCTTTGTGTCTACAGTCGCCCTGCTATAGATAAAATGGGGTAATTATTGCACCAATATATGTTCATATGGTATACTCGGGTTGACTAAGTATATTCTTTGCCAGGCACTTTTTAATATACGGCTGACCGTAGAAAGGCGTCCGACATGGTTCTTAGGAGTAGTGAGTTAAACCAGAATCTACAACATCTCAATGGCATGCTGACAACCCATGAAGCAGCCAAACAGTTAGACCTCAGTTATTGGCACTTTATGCATCTCGTAGAAGCCGGACGCATACCTGGAGTGCGCGTCGTTGACCGCTGGCTCTTTTCGCCGCATGATCTGGATGATTATCGACGCAGCAAGTATGGGGATCTGGAAGATATGGCGCAGACCGCGCTCACTCATCCAGGCGTCGGTCTGACCGAGAAACAAGAAACCATCTGCCGCTATATCATCAGTAATGAACGTCCCTCAGCGATAGCCCGCAAACTCCAGCAATCCCGACAGGCAGTTCACTCACAAATTTCACTTATCCGCGAAAAAGTTTCTCGCACCCGCTCTGCCCCCCAGGAAACGACTCCAATAAAGGACGCAACTACCGGTATAAAGCGGAGTATGCGCAATAAGAGTGGTCCCGTTCCGCTCCCGTGAGCAAAACCAGCTCATGCCATCCCCCTATGATCATACTGGATAGAACAATAGAGCCATATCTATCTTTTCATGTATGGCTGAAGTATGCCGTTAAGATTTCATAGCCATCAAGAATGGGATATGCGAGTGTTAATCAAGCATACTTCCAACGTTCTTGCAGAGAGAAGACAACTTCAGCGTATGAAACCAGCCAGAAGTGCTAGCTTACTCCATACATTACCTACCTAACTGCCATTCTTATACGTATCTTTAATATATCAAGCTACAAAGACGTCTATCTTGAAGAGGACAACATGCAACAAGAACAAACACAAGCAGGGTCACAGCGCTCAGATGGCTATCAACCGATTGAGGATTATGCCATCATTGGTGACTTGCACACTGTCGCGCTTGTAGGAAAGAATGGCTCCATCGATTGGTGCTGTATACCACGTTTCGATTCACCAAGTGTCTTCGGAGCACTGCTGGACGCCAATAAAGGTGGTTTTTTTCGCATCGCACCATCTCCTACGCTCACCACGGCCATACGACATAAACATCTCTACCTGCCAGAAACCAATATCCTGCTCACGCGCTTCTTGACCGTTGATGGGGTCGGTGAGTTGATCGACTTTATGCCCATCAAGCGCGAAGGTACTGCTGTCCACCAGCATCACATCATACGGGCAGTAAAAGTTCTACGCGGCTCGCTCCCGTTTGAAATGATATGCCGACCCGCCTTTAATTATGCGCAGGACGCCCATACGGTGACGCATTCCCAGAACGGCGCCATCTTCCACACCGAGGCTCTCTGTCTGGGTTTAGACTCCTCCATTCCACTGGAGGCAGACGGACAGGGGGGCGTCCGCGCTACCTTCACACTGAATACGAATCAGTGGGCCTACTTTGTGCTGGAAAGCGCCCGCGATCATGACATAGCTCCGGCGCATATCAACCACCAGCAGTACCAACACGCATTCAATGAGACAGTCCACTACTGGCACCATTGGCTTTCACAATGCCAGTACCAGGGACGCTGGCGAGAAATGGTCCAACGCTCAGCCCTGGCGCTCAAGTTAATGACCTATGCGCCCAGTGGGGCTATCGTAGCCGCCGCAACGACAAGTTTGCCAGAAACGATGGGAGGACAACGGAACTGGGACTACCGCTACACCTGGTTGCGTGATGCATCGTTTACCCTCTATAGCTTATTGATCCTGGGTTTCACACAGGAGGCCTCGGCCTTTATGGGCTGGCTCGATGCACGCTGCCACGAACTCAAAGAGAATGGTTCCCTGCAACCGATGTATACCATCGACGGCGGCCACGACTTACAAGAATTTACCCTGAGCCACCTGGAAGGCTACCGCAAAAGCGCACCCGTCCGTATTGGCAATGGAGCGTATAAACAAAAACAGCTCGACGTCTATGGCGAACTGATGGATTCCATTTTTATCTTTGATCGTCACCAGGATATCTCCTACGACTTGTGGCAGAATCTGCGTCGTCTCCTTGGCTGGTTAAGCGCCCACTGGCAAGAACCCGATGAGGGCATCTGGGAGGTACGCGGTGGTGCCAAACAGTTTGTGCATTCACGCGTCATGAGTTGGGTGGCCTTTGATCGCGCCCTGCGTATTGCTCGTCATCGCGGCTTACCTGCACCCATAAGCGAATGGGAAAATACCAGTGCTCAGATCTATGAACAGGTGATGCAAGCAGGTTGGAATGAAAAAAAACGCAGTTTTGTTCAATATTATGGCAGCGACGCGATTGACGCCAGCGCCCTGTTGATGGTACTCACAAAGTTTACTGGCCCGCTAGATCCTTACATGCATGATACACTCAAGCGTATTCAAAAGGAGCTGACGAGAGACTCCTTTGTCTACCGTTATGATCCCAGGCACGCGGCGGATGATGGTCTCGGGACCACTGAAGGCTCGTTTAGCCCATGCAGTTTCTGGCTCGTTGAGACCTTAGCACGCACCGGGCAGATAGATGATGCACGTTTTATGCTCGAAAAAAATGCTTTCTTATGCAAACGATGTGGGATTATACGCGGAAGAAATTGGACCAACCGGCGAGGCATTGGGCAACTTCCCACAGGCATTTACGCATCTTTCGCTGATTAGCGCCTGTTATAACCTGGATAGAGCACTGAACGGAACACTTTTGCACTAAACAATAAACCGGCGCGGTTAACTACGAGGCGCCACAGCGTGTTGAGCATGATTGGGACCTCGTAGCATGGCCCACAATCACCTTCATCCGATGAACAATCAAAAATACAGCACGTACCATGGTTGCCTGACAATACACCTTAATACTAGCGTACCGCTACAATGGGCTCAAGGGGAATGAAATTAAGGTCTGGACTGTTGTTGTATAATAGGTGAGCGGTGAGTATAGAGCTGTGCCGAGGATTCGCTATGTCAACTAGGCAATTTCGCATGTTCAGCGAGCAAAACTCGACAAGCGGCTTGCATTAGCATACAATCTTAGGAGAGCCATTTCGTATTCAGTTACGAGCTATCAAATTACCACGTGCGTCGCTGCATTGATTAAAAGAGCGGCTATTTTATGCGCGATGGGCGTTGACCCCCGACGTTGTGAGGCAACAGTTCAGGTATACTGTTGTGACATGACGCACGGGGGTGTATTCGCATGTCTGTAAGATAAAGCAGTACCCAAAGAGAGCATGTATCTTAAAGAAAACATGTATGTTCGGTAATCAGCAGGTGGGCAAAATAGAGTTATTATGAAAATAAAGGATTTTTGAAAGGTTTTGCTGGCAATTCTGCTGTCAAATGGAGGATTTCTATCATTATTATGCAGATGAACACAACCCTGGAAACAACAACTACAATGATTGTACGAGAAGACATTCGTAATGTTGCTATTATTGCCCACGTCGATCATGGTAAAACGACTCTGGTTGATGGCCTGCTCAAACAGAGTCACATCTTTCGCGATAATCAGCACATGGGCGAGTTGATCATGGACTCAAACGACCAGGAACGCGAACGCGGCATTACGATCCTGGCCAAAAATACGGCTGTCACCTATCACGGCACCAAGATTAATATCATCGACACGCCAGGACACGCAGACTTTGGCGGCGAAGTCGAACGGGTGCTGAATATGGCAGACGGCTGCATTTTGCTGGTTGACGCGGCTGAAGGTCCTATGCCACAGACACGTTTTGTGCTGCAAAAGGCGCTAGAACTCAACCTACAGCCTATCGTTATTATCAATAAAATTGATCGTAAGGATGCCCGTATCGACCAGGTCCTTGAAGAAACGCAGGATCTTTTCCTTGAACTGGCTACGCACGCCGATCATCTTGATTTCCCGGTGCTCTACGCTATTGGCCGCAACGGAGTCGCGATGTACCACCCCGGTGATGAGCAAAAGGACCTGGAGCCATTGTTTGAGACCATCATCAAGACCGTACCCGCACCAAAAGTCGATTCCAATGCACCGCTCCAGTTGCTCGTGACGGCGTTGGATTATGATGACTATAAGGGCAAATATGCCATCGGTCGCATCATACGGGGACGCATCACACCGAATAGCGCCGTTGCGCGCATCGACCGCGATGGACAGGTCTCACGTCAGAAAATCAACCTTGTTTTCACGTATAAAGGTCTCCAGAAGGTAGAAGTTTCTGAGGCATTAGCTGGCGATATCGTTTCATTGACCGGTATTGCCGATGCCAATATCGGAGAAACTATCGCCGATATTGATACGCCCGAAGCCTTGCCGGTGATCGCCATTACCGAGCCGACCTTGAAGATGACCTTTGGCGTCAATACCAGCCCATTCGCGGGACGTGAAGGCAAGTTCTCGACATCGCGCCAACTGCGCTCGCGTCTCTACCGCGAGCTAGAGACCAATGTGAGTCTACGCGTGGTCGATGGGAGCACACCGGATGAATTTGTGGTTTCCGGTCGCGGTGAACTGCACCTTTCAGTCTTAATCGAGACACTGCGCCGTGAAGGCTATGAATTCCAGGTCTCGCGTCCAGAGGTAATCACCCATACAGACGAAAACGGTCATGTACTCGAACCAACCGAGCACCTGGTCATTGATACCAAAGATACGTTCATTGGCGTCCTGACCGAAAATCTGGCCGTGCGCAAAGCGCTGTTAAGCAATATGACGAACGATGGCAACGGCAATGTGCGCCTGGAATACACCATTCCTACGCGTGGCTTGATCGGCTTCCGCAACTCTTTCCTGACCCTGACTAAAGGCAATGGAGCGATGAACAGTTTGTTGATCGGCTTTGAACCCTGGCAAGGCAAGATGAATACGACGCGTATGGGCGCGCTTATCGCTTCGGAGCAAGGTGTCGCCGTTACCTATGGACTGGGCAACGCGCAGCAGCGCGGTGATACCTTCATCGAACCTGGCACACCTGTCTATGAAGGAATGATCGTCGGACTCAATGCACGGCCCGATGACCTGCCCATCAACATCTGTAAAGAGAAGCAGAAAACAAATATCCGCTCATCTACCTCGGATATCTCTGTACGCCTGACGCCGCCTGTGCTGATGAGTCTGGAGCAATCGCTGGACTTTATCAATGGCGACGAACTCGTTGAAGTCACTCCAAAGAACATTCGGTTGCGCAAGCGCTATCTGACGCAGCACGAACGAGCACGCATGCGTAGCGCAGACTAACTATTATCGACGCAAGAAAAGGACCTCCTGTTTATAACGGGAGGTCCTTTCGGATTTAGCAACTTGTTACTTTCCCGCTGCACAGGAGTTCTAACTCATAGAACTTCGTGCATAAATGCCACACGTTTCGCTTAGAGAGCTTTTTTTTCTTTTGCCTCTTTTGCCGTAGCATGGATACGCATATTCTGAAAAGAGAAAGCGAGATCGGTACAGATGTCTCATCCTGTAGGGCAGTATTTTGGGAATTATCAACTGCTTCGTCCTTTAGGGCAAGGCGGCTTTGCTGTGGTCTATTTGGGGGAGCACCGTCATTTAGGCACCTATGCGGCCATCAAAATATTGAATGCCAGACTGGAAGAGGATCAAATCGCCCTGTTTCAGCAAGAAGCTCGCATTCTAGCACAATTGCATCATCCGCATATTGTGCGCATGCTGGACTACGATATTGCTGATGGCTTCCCTTACCTGGTCATGGACTACGCATCTGGTGGTACTCTGCGCCAGCGCCATCCCAAAGGCACTACCCTGCCGCTCGCTACGGTCATCACCTATAGCGAACAGATAGCCGACGCCCTCGATTATGCGCACCGTGAGAAGCTCATCCATCGTGATGTCAAACCAGAAAATATGCTTATCAATCAGCAGGGCCAGATTGTGTTAAGCGATTTTGGCGTTGCCTCCATTGCGCATAGCACTAAATCACAAACCACGGCAGAGATGGCTGGCACCGTGCCATATATAGCTCCTGAGCAGATTCATGGGCGTCCGCGCACCTTTAGCGATCAGTATTCACTCGGCATCGTCATTTACGAATGGCTGAACGGTGAACGCCCTTTTGTGGGTTCAACAGGCGAGATTGTCAGCCAACATCTCGTGGCTACCCCACCACCACTGGCTGGTCGCATTCCTGGTATCACCCCAGCCATCGAACAGGTTATCTTCACAGCTCTCGCGAAAGATCCACGCCAACGCTTCGCCACCGTGCATGACTTCATCACTACCTTAGCTTGGGCCAGCCAGGATGGTTACACTATCCCCCAGACTCACACGACACAACCCGCCAATATCTCCAGTGAGAGCATACATCCATGGCCCTTGATGGCTGCGCAACAATCTTCCTTCTCCACGTCACCCGGCTCCCCTCAGTCAACAACTGAAACGCCCATTCCTGCCAGTTTTGCGTCAGGTACGCAGTCAACAGACACCCCGGCGATACACATTATGCGCCCCACCCAGAGCACACTTACACCAGCCATTGATCATGCGCTACCACAGACAGCATTTACCTCATCTGTATCAGTACCTCCATCCCTGGTTGAGCAGCAAGTCGAGATACCAGCATCTATCGCGGTACCACCTACGGCACATACAGCATCACTGACACCACCAGCCCAGGGAAATACAGCGGTCCTCCCGACGCCTCAATCACCAGCGACGACTGCTCCACGAGTAACAGCCCTCTCACAGATCATCCATCAGTACGGACGACGCAATCTGCTGATTGTTGGTGGCATCATCGCATTGATGATTGTAATCATCAGCGCTGGCACACTATACACAGTGACACAGCCAGGTACGACCCTACACGGCAAGCTCAATGTCAGCACAACCACGCTTAAAGGCAGTGGTACCCATACCAGCACCCGGTCGACCGGCGCTGTCCCCCATGCCACCACACAGGTCCAAACCCGCACGATGCCTACACCCACCAGCACTGTCAATATCACCTCTTCTAGCGCGGCTAACAACGCAACAGCAACTGCCATCACCATGACAACAACCACGAGCACGACACGTAGTAGCACCAGTAGCACCGCCGCCACCACCACTGCTACAGCAACACCCTCAGGAGGCAGTAACGGCGTAACAGCGACAGGCACTGTGGTAACTGCAACAGCTTATTACGCCAAAGAGGCGGTTACGTATAGTAACAATGCGACGATCACGGCCATGACCATCTCGATCACGGTGCAGAAGACAACTGGTGTGTCGTTTAGTGGTGCCTATGCAACTGGCACGGGCGTAACTGCTACCCATGTAGATAATGGCAGCACTATTGTCTATACCTACACGTTGAGTTCCGGCCATATCATATCGCCTGATACGAATCAGGTTGCTGCGCAGTTCAACCTGACCGGCACGATTCACCCAACTGCCAACGACCAATGGTCCATCACAACCACCAGCGGAGGTGTGACGAATACGGCTAGCGGGTATTTTTAGTATGCCGTCGAAGTCAGGTCTATTTGCATAGAGCCGGCGCCGGTTCTTGTGTTCCTCGCCAGTGCATAGTACAATACAGCAAGGCAATATCGTTTATTATGAATGGAGCAACGCACATTGAGCGAAACTCGACAGAAAGCGCCTCTTCCACAGGTGACGCTTTATACAAAAGCAGGCTGCCATCTGTGCGACGAGGCTCGCGAAATGCTTGATGAGATTGCTGCTCAGGTACCTTTTGAGCTTACAGAGATAGATATCCGTAGCGATATGGCACTCTTCGAACGCTACCGTTATCGTATTCCCGTGATCAACATAAACACAACGACCGTTGCTGAGGGACGTATAGCTTTTGAAGAGCTCGCACGTGCCTTCCATGTCTAAGATCTATGCAATAAGGAAAAAGAGATGGCAACACAACAGTTCAATCATCCACATTCGGTCTCTATACAATCACCCGGCAGTCGAAAAAACTTCCTATCTACAGCAGGAGGCCGCGTTGGAGACTTTTTAGTCGAGTATTGGGCACATATGATCACTATATTCCTTGGGCTGATCATATTCGCAGCAATTGCCGTCCCTTTCCTCACCTACTTCGGACTGGATGTCATCGCCAAACCAATCTTTTTCTTTCTACACTATTTCTGCGCACAAATTCCGTCGCATTCATTCTACCTCTTCGGACATCAGCTAGGCTTGTGCGCGCGTAACTTTTCCATTTATGCTGCGATGTTTGTGGGCAGCCTGATTTTCGTCGTGAGCAAGAAGCGCTTACCCGGCATACCCTGGTGGGCATGGTTGCTCCTGATCCTCCCCATGGCGATTGACGGCACAACACAGATGTTCGGTTTGCGCGAGAGCAACTGGATATTACGCGTGATTACCGGAACGCTGTTCGGTCTGGGCAACGTCTGGTTCGCCCTCCCACTGATGCAAAAAAGTCTGCTCGAAACGATGTCTACCCCCATACCCATGATGAAGCCATCCCCCGCAAAACAGCGGCTCTCTCTCCAAAATGCTCCTTTTTTTCAAACAAACGCACGCAAAACCCTGTCACCACAGTACAAGAAGATCAAGCGCAATAATCGGGCGTCCTGACATTTCCTGTAAATCTTACAATTTCACTTTGGGATTTCCACCAGCAGGTACCCCGGTCTATCCAATCAGGATAAAATGCGCTATAATCAAGCGCGTAGAAACGCATGTGAGCAGTATCTCTGCAGCAGCAGAAAGCAAGAAATCAGTAGAGCATATGTCCGAGCATACAAACCAGGGAACGACATTTGCAGTTACCACGTTGGGCTGCAAAGTGAATCAGGCCGACAGCGAAGCTATCAGCGAGCAGATGAACGCGGCTGGCTTCGAGCAACGCGACTTCAACGAAGCAGCAGACGTGTATATCGTCAATACATGTACCGTCACACACCTTGGCGACCGTAGCTCACGACTGCTCATCTCGCAGGCTCACCGTCGTCATCCTGAGGCACTGCTCGTCGTTACAGGCTGCTATGCTGAAGTAAACCCGCAAGCAGTGGCAGCACTGCCTGGCGTCGATCTTGTCGTAGGTAACGGTGGCAAAGATACGCTTATCGCTACCATCCAGGCCAAAATACAGGATACAGGTGAGACACCTCTAGATGCGGCAACACCTGCAACCTTAACGACGACCAGCGAGCGCATATTGCCTGTATTACCACTGGACACGCAACATATTGGGAGCGATGGTGTACTGACGTTCCAGGCGGCTGAGAGTGAACCACAGCCAGAGAATCCCTCACGTCTTTCGCCCTTCACCGACGGTACACAACTGACCGAGCAGGCGAATAACCGCCTATTCTCGCGCACACGTGTCCAGATGAAGATACAGGATGGTTGCGATAACCGCTGTACGTATTGTATTGTGCCCTATGTGCGCGGCAAGTCGCGCAGTCGCAGCATTGCCTCGGTCGTTGAGCATGTCCAGCGTAAAGTACGCGCGGGGTACCAGGAAATTGTGTTGACCGGTATCCATCTTGGAGACTATCATCCCGCTGAAGATGAGCAATTGGATCTAGGCTACCTGATCGCCGCGCTCTTGCACGAAACAGAGATAGCGCGCATTCGTGTCTCTTCGCTCGAACCAGAGGATTTTCAGCTCCAGTGGCTCGATTTATGGGAAAACCCGCGTATGTGCCGTCACTTGCACCTGCCCATGCAGAGCGGATCAGATGCGATCTTACGCCGTATGGCACGTCGCTACACCAGCGAGCGTTATCATACCATCATTAGCACAGCAAAACGCCTGGTACCAGGCATTGCTATCAGTACGGATATCATTACAGGCTTCCCCGGCGAAAGCGACGCGGACTTTGAGCAGACCTATCAGCTCGCCAATGAACTGGCCTTCGCCAAAACACATGTTTTCCGCTTCTCCCCCAGACAGGGAACGCCTGCCGCGCGTATGCGTGGACAGATCAAAGACGAGGTCAAGAAAGCTCGTAGCCAGCGGCTGTTAGCTCTCAACGATGAACATAGCCGCCTTTTCCGCGAGCAATTTCTGGGTGAGACGGTACAGGTGCTCATTGAGCAGTACAAACATGGCTGTTGGGAAGGCTTAACCGATAATTATGTACGCGTCGAGGTCCATGATCTCCCAGAACAGACCCATGACTGGCAACATACCCTGGTCAAGGTGCGCTTGACTCACCTGGTGGATGATGGCGTCTACGGAAGTTATGCAGATTGACGCTATGCGAACATGTTCTATGATTGCACTTTTTCTGACGTTACTCTTGCTCGCAGCCTGTAGCGCTCCTGGCACATCCACTACGCAACAGCCAACCAGTGCTAAAAACGCACCATCGACTATAGGAAAGTTCGGCGAGTATGCGCTACCGCAACCTCAGAGTGGTGTCATGCGACCCACAGTTGACCATCAAGGGCGCATCTGGTTTGGTGAGATGGCAAAAAATGCCCTCGTCGTCTTTGACCCACGTACTCACACGTTCCAGCAAATGACGCCTCCACATGGGCAGTATGGTATCATGGGCATCGCTGTCGCTGCTGATGATAGCATCTGGTTCGCCGAGCAATATGCCAACTATATCGGGCACTACTTTCCTGCTAGCAAACAGTTCAAGATTTATATGCTGCCAAGGCTGACAACGCCCGATCCCAGCAATAAGAAGAGCACCTTAACACTTCCATCTGGCCCCAACGATCTTGCTATCGACGCACACGGCCATGTCTGGTTTACAGAAATGAATGCCGACTCCCTGGGCATGCTCGACGCAACAACCGGTCATATCCAGCAATATCCACTTTCAGCGCAGAAGACGGTGCAAACGCTCGACCCTTATGGCATCACTATCGACCCACAGGGCATGATCTGGTTCACCGAAGCCAACACAAACAATCTGGGGCGACTTGACCCGCATACTGGCAACATACGACTCTTTAAGGCTCCGGGTGCCAGCAATCCGCTCATGGAAGTTATCAGCGATACCCACGGGACCATCTGGGCCACGACGTTTGACAACTCAACCCTGCTCAAATTCGATCCTACAAAGGCCGTATTCACGGCTTACGTCGCACCCACCGTTCCCAATGGCTCCAGTGCGCTCAATAGCGGTTTGTACGGCTTGACAGCAACAGCTGATGGTAATATCTGGGTCACAGTCACCGCTGCGAACTTTATCGCGCGCTTCAATGTCGCAACCGGTCATTTTACCTATTATCAAGTTCCGACCGCGAACAGTTTGCCACTCGGTATCGTGGCAGGCACCGATCATACGTTGTGGTTCACCGAGTCCGCAAGCAACAAACTTGGCATGCTCCAGTCCTAATTTCCCTAAAGATTCCCTCCTTTCCCCTTAAAAAACCTGCTCGCTTCAGCTATCATGGGAGAAAAAGAGAAAAGAGAGCAAAAATGCATACATGGCCTTTTTTAGAGAGCATAAGCGAAGAGTTGAATAAGGACCCTTCTCTCTTCTTCGAGAATCCTTTCACTATTGAAGACATCATGATCTTCGATGACCATACCCTACACCGCTTGCTGATGAGCACAGGTACAGCACTAGATGTGCCGTCTCTTGCCCAGAGCCTCCATGACGTGCCAGAGGTCGTCGTCGAGCGTATCGCACGCCATCTCCCGGCTGAGCAACAAGCCAGCTTTCGAGAAATGTTGCGCCTCCCTATATCAAGCGATCAGCTCCGTCAAGCCCGTGAACACGTGCTTAACGCACTCTTCTGGGATCTGACCTACTGGAAAACCCCTCAACGGTACCACGAATTGACAGAAGGCGAGTCATTGCATCCAGGCATCTTTGAGCAATTGGAGCCTGATATTCGTCACCGCATTGTCCTTGATGCTGCGGCAGGAAGTGGACGTGCCACCTTTGAGTGCTTACACTATGGAGCAAGCCTGGTCCACGCAGTAGACCCTTCTTCAGGGTTATTACATATTCTGGAACACAGACTACTCAGCACAGGAGAAGCTGATCGCGTGATCCTTCATCAGGGAAGTTTCGATCACGTGCCACTGGAAGATAACAGCGTTGATCTGGCACTATCTTGCTCAGCGTTCCTGTCAAAGGAAAGTCAGGGGGGTGAGTCTGGATTGGCTGAATTGCGGCGTGTGACGAAAGCGGACGGCAAAATCGTGATCATCTGGCCAATGCCACAGGATTATCATTGGTTTGCCAGTCGTGGCTTTCAGTATCGATCATTTCCCCCGCTTCCAGAACCGATGGTGCATTTCCGATCTATGGAGACTGCGTTGCGCTGTACAGCACGCTTTTATGCTAGATGCCCTGAGAGTACGCGCTATCTTCTGGAACACGGGCAGCCAGAAATCCCTTACTCCATATTGGGTTTCAAGCAGCCGAACGATTATTGCTGGCTTGTCGTAGAGAAGGAGTAGAGCCTTTCGATGTGACGAAGTCGGTCTCATCCGTACGACACTAGCCAGCAATAGCGATAGTATTGCAACAATCAGGAAGAACTATTTCAGGTACTTCGCAAACCAGCTCTTAATATGCCGCAGGCGCTCCAGGCGCGATCTGGGATGGCCGCCACGCGAGAGACCATGGCTCTGTCCCTCAAAGATGACAAATACGACATCGCGTTCCATCCACTTGAGCGCAGTGAAGAGTTGCTGAGACTGCTCGATGTTACAACGCAAATCTTGTTCGCTATGAATGATCAGGAGTGGCGTATGCATCTGTTGCACATAGGAGATCGGCGACATATGCCTGTACTTGTCCAGGTCCTCCCACGGCACCGTAGCCAATACTTCATCGGTCAGATCCCAGCCAATATCACTGCTCCCAAACACTGAGACTAAATCACTCACACAGCGATCCGTAATTGCCACATTGAAGCGATCATAATGTCCAATAATCCAGTTGGTCATGAAACCACCGTAACTGCCACCGGTCACAGCCAGGCGCTGCTCATCGATATAGCCCTGACGAATAACCTCTTCCACGCCCAGCATGATATCCACTGAATCCTTCTCACCCCAGGCTTCGCGGATGGAATCGGCGAAATCGAAGCCGTAGCCCATGCTGCCACGCGGGTTGCAATAGAAGACAACGTAGCCCTGAGCTACCAACATTTGCATCTCGTGAAAGAAGCCATAGCCATACTGTGTGTTGGGTCCGCCATGAATTTCCACGACCAGCGGATATTTCTGCTGCGGATCAAAATCCTGAGGCTTCATGATCCAGCCATCTATCGACCAGCCATCTGCACCTGTGTAGGGAAACAATTCGGCTTTGGCAAGCGTCAATTCAGCGAGGAAGGCATCATTGGCATGCGAGATGCGCTGCAATTCGCCAGAGGCACTGGTAGAGCACACGAAGATCTCTTGTGGATGCGTTGAATCGTCGATGAGCAGCGCCATTGTGTTATGCGCTGCATCGATGCTAAAATCACGCACATGAACATCTCCAGGCGTTAATGTTGGCGGTTGCGCATCAGCTCCAGTGACAGGAATAGCAAAGACGCGTGCAGCTCCGTGATAAGAGGCCAGCACGTGCAGCGTCTGTCCGTCCGCTGACCAGGCTGGTGCCGGTATCAAGTGCTCATCACCAAGATCACTATTGGTCATATCAATACACGCACCATCAAATGCCTGCGAGAGGTTCGTTGGTGTAGCATGCTCAGCGGCTGCGCTCAGCGTAAATAGCTGCACCTGCCCAGCCGAACGTCGCTTGGTTGCCGCGAGGAAGGCGATGGTCTTGCCATCAGGCGACCAGGATGGCGCGTTACACGCGAAAGCACCTGTCGTTAAACAGCGCACCGCCTGACCATCCTGCAACGTGAGCACGTAGAGATCGTCTCCCGGCCAGCGCCAGCGGTCCTCACGATGGTTTGAAATAAAGGCAATCTGTTTCCCATCCGGCGACCAGGCTGGCTCACCATCATCCCAATCTCCGTCGGTAAGCTGCCGTGGCTCTCCACCTGCACTATCAATCAGGAAGAGATGCGCGCGTCGCTTATAGATATATCCAACGCCATCCAGCTTGTACCAGAGTCGGTCAATGACATGCACTCGGGGCAGAGGCTTGCCATCTTCAGTCTCTTCATCGGCTGGCCCAACCTGTGCGCTAAAAAGCAATTGCTTGCTATCGGGAGACCAGACAGGATGGGAGGCTCCGTGCTCCATGGAGGTGAGTTGGCGAGCTTCGCCACCATCTGTCGGTATGAGCCAGATCTGCGGCTTGCCTTTGCCATGACGCTTCGCCTCTTTGACATCGTTGTCTTCCGTATCTCCTGCACGCTCAGATACAAAGGCAAGCCAGCGTCCATCCGGCGACCAGCTAGGACTGGTCGCATGCGCAGGCCCGCTCGTGAAGCGTCTGGCCTCCCCACCCGCTACCGGGGCAATCCAGATAGCAGAACGATAGGCATGCGCTCGCTCATCAATAGTGGTGACGACGTAGGCGACATGCTGTCCGTCAGGTGAGATACGCGGGCAACTGAGAAACTTGATATGATACAGATCTTCAATAGTAATGGACCGCGCCATCTTAAACTATCCTCTCTTCCAAAGAAATATACTGAGAGAGTGTCTGAAGTACTCACAAGCCCTCTGTTTTCCCGAGACACTCTCTAAAAGGTTCCTGACGCAGGTTCTACAGGTTAACGGCGGCGGCGACTTCTACGCTCACGTTCTAGCGCAATATCCAGTGTCTCGTGCAAACGCTCAAAGTCATCTACGTCGAGTTGAAGTTCCACAGCCGGCAGATCTTCGGGACGCGAACGTCCTTCCTCATAGAGTTGCAACACCATGACAAGTTCTACTTCAAGATCGAGCATCGTGTCATCTGCGGCTTCTCCCAGCGTATGATCGTCTTCATCCTCGTCTTCATCGTCTTCATCTTCATCTGCGCGTGGAATAAATTCGATATTTGTACGCCCACATTTAAAGCGACCGGTAATCTTTAGCGCGTCCGTCGACATTTCCTCTGCCAGTTCACGGACGACTTCCATCATCTGAATAAAGGCGTCTTGCAATTGCTCTAACGCATCTTCATCGTTATCCGTTTCGACTTCGGCTGTTAACTCACCACTATTCTGACTGGCACCCGTATTAGGGTCTGGCAAGCGCTGGCGCGCCAGCTCATTGAGCTGCTTCAGCGCCTGGGCGAACGCTGGCGAGAAGGCGCTTGTCTCACGATCAGTTGCCTTTACATCTCGTTCCTGCTCTTTATCGTCTGCCTGCAATGATTTCTCTTCCCCCTCCGCATCCGCATCCTCGTCTTCAGCATCTAAACCTAATGCTGTCTCTACCATTAATATTTGCTGATGCAATTGCTCAGCTACTTCATGCGTAAAGTAAGCAATTACTCTTGCCTGCCGTGATGCTGCGAGGAGTTGAAATTGGGGCCAGTCCCGATACCGTTCTCGAACACGCAAATAGTGCGCTTCCACGACACCAAGCGTGTCCAACCGCAACGAAATTTCCATGACTCCCTCCTCATAAACCGAACGAACCGGCTATTCCATCCATCGTTGGCGCTCCCACCAGCTCTTCTCCAGTGTCCATGTTATTTATCCTCGCACAAACGCAAGGGATACATGCATCCCTTGTCGTTTAAAAATAGACCATGCATCTGGATGATCATTCTCAGTGGTCGCGCAACGTTCTCACTTTGCGACTATCAGAGATACATATCCTACATCTATGTCCCGGCAGATCGCTATAATTGCCGCGCGCCCATGCGAGCAGGAGGCGATAGACAGATGCATTTTGGATGTGGCCTGTTTCAGAATGTATGCCACCATCATATCACAACAGGCGTGAATTGATACAACTATCAGGATGTGTTTCTTTTTTCTTGACCCAATCTGCCTATGAACACGCTCTTACCACCTTCTTTATTACGTTATTCCAGCTCAATCCATAACGATGCTAAACGGGAGCGCACAAGTATCAATAGAGTAGCAAGTGCCAGCAGCAGAACTCCCACGAGGATCAGCGCTAAGAACGGCGGTATACCCAGAGATGGCAGGAAGATGATGTGGATGGCGCTGATGACGATCAATCCCGCACCACTCAACACAAAGAAGCGCACGCGTGTTCCAGTACCGATAAGCAATAATAGCAGCGACTCACCCGCTAGAATAAGCGTCAGCGTAAGTTGCAGGTTCTGCTCACTAAAACTCGACCAGAGCGTTGGCAACAACAACAGGCATGCTCCTCCAATTGCACAGAGCTGTCCCAGGCGATGCTGCTGCGGCACAACACTATCATGAGACAGAAATGGTGCGATCACGATCAGGTAGGTCGCAGGTGTCAGCGTCAACAAGGCAAGTTCAGTCTGGTGGAATGCGTCAAGTTCCCACGGCACAACCAGAGCGAGCAATAGTCCGGCACCATAATAACAATACCGTTGCGCAGCCTTCTCCGTCTGCAACCATCCATACCAGCAGAGCAGCACAGCCAGTACGCCAAGCGAGGCCGCCCCCACATGCGTCAGCGAACCGGCGGTAGTACTGAAAAAGTTCTCTTGCACGATGAGTGTCAGTACAACCAGCAGATGTCCGCCCAGTCCCAGAAAGGCGTGGAAACCCGCAGGTGAAACTATCCGCGAGACTGGAGGCAGTATGCGCCAGACAAATTGTGAGGCGAAAAGCAACGTACAGAGTAGCGTATAGGCGCTCATCTGCTGCCATAAAGGCCATGCAGTCTGGGGGATGGTCCAGGCCGCCAGAGCAGTTGTCACCAGTAAGATCTCAGGAACACGTTCCACCAGCAGAACGACGAGAGAGAGCCCGATAAATGCACAGAGGATAAGCAGTAAAACGCTCCTCGGCAACAGCGGACCGGACCACACATCCCACTCAACCATAGCAACGAGCGTTGTCAGATACCAGGGCCAGCTCCAGCGAAACAGGGCCGCTAGCCCGCTAGCCGCAGCGCTCGTCTTACGCGCAGCAAAGCGTCCAGCAAGTAACCCTAACAGAACACTCAGCAACACCAGTCCTACCAGGTAATTGCTGGTCGTTTGTATCAGTGCGCCACAATTGGTCTGCACCGACCCGCAAGCAATCGTCTGAGGCAACAAACAGGCACTCCACAGTGCAAAGATTGCCACTATCCACAACCAGCCAGGTCTGCGTTCAACACATAAGATGCCATACGCAACAAGCGCATAGACCAGCAATGCAACGGGAACAGCCGCCAGAAATGGACTATTGATGATCTTCCATGTACCACCTATCCCTGTTATCACCGCCACCAGCAGGGCAGTCGCATAGCAAGGCAGTGCATACTGGAAGAGTTTTTTCCGCCATGCGTTGTCGTTCAATGACGGGATAACGAACCTTAAACAGCTCAGAGTAATGCCAATTGCAGCTGCGAATAACACAATAAGTAGCGGATAGTAAAACTTTCCCTGTACTCCGACAGCAGCACCCGCTGACCACGAGGCAAAGATGACTGCGGACCACACCAATAGCCGCTTATACCATGGCTCACGCTCCACCACTCCGATCACGTAAATGAGTACGGCGAAAAGCAGCAGCACCCATATCAGCGCAGATACCTGTCCCTGCTGATAACCGGCATTTCCCATCATCAGTGCGGCAAACAGGGCAAGACTATAGGGAGGAATAGCCCAATCTCGACCGACCAGCCGACTGATACCCAGAGCCAGCAGGGCCAGCAATGGCGCGCATAGAGCGAGCGTAAAGAAAGTATTGGTCGGGAAAAGCAGCGCAGCAATAGCATAGCCAACGACAATCACCAGCCACGGCTTACGGCGTGCCAGCACAGCCGAGGCATACCACACAAGAGACAATACCAGCAGTTCCAGTGTCGCAGGAAATGGTATGCCAAGCCACGCCTGTAATGTACTTATAGATACATTCGCATCATAGACAGCGCTTGTTGTCCCATAGAACAGTCCACAGAGCAGCAAGGGCCACTCCCAGTAGATTGTATGGCGATGCGGCAGGACAGGAGTATGTGCAGCAAGTATATTTCGTTGGCGCGTCACAAGCAAGACAACCAGCGCAGCGGCAAATGGGAGCAGCCAGCTCGCTATCAACAATACACGCGTATGAGACAAGAGCAACGGCCATGCCAGCAACGCGAACAACCCCGACAGGAAGAGCCACTTGTCACGACGCTGATAGAGCACAATGGCATAGGCAAGGATGGCAAAACAGAGCAGTAAAGCGAGCGTACGACGTGTATCACTCAGACTCAGTAACAGCGTTTGCGCCGCCGCGTATAGCTGTAATACCTCCAGCGGCTGCGCCCATACATTACTTGTAAAGCGACGCAGCAGAAACGCCGCAGCCACCAGGAGCAACGTGAAGACAAGCATACCCCACAGTGGTCCGCTAGCAGCCGTGCTAGCCAGGAGTACAGCCATGCCATACAGCCAGTTCAGCACAAAACCACTCAGCAGAAGCAGCCAGCCCCAGGATGCAGTGCGCAGTTCGGTTTTTTTTCGCCATCCACAATGCATCAGCACGCTACTCAATGTAAGCATGCATCCTACCACAAGCATGACCATCCCGATAATGGTTTCACCAGTAGGCTGCAGAGGAACAAACGCTGCTGTTTTAGATGCTCTCGACAGGCTTTGCAGCGGTAGCCATGGGTCCACGATCAACGGCATGATGCCAACAAGCAGCAACGCCAATCCCTCCAGGTGTGACCCCATAGCATTCAGTTGTGGCAACCTGCGTAGCACAATACGGTTGATGACTTCATAAAGCAACGCCACCACAGTCAAAGCGACGATATACCAGGTCACGCTCAAGACAAAAGCATAGAGTAGCGCTAAGACACACGCCAGGAACAGATAGGGGATGGCGCGCATCCACGGCGTATCCCGTACGAGCCACGTGAATAAGCAGGTCCAGGCTAACAAAAGCGCCGTCATGCTCACAAGCGCAAAACGCACCTGCGAGAAATGGCCGAAGGCTACTGACTGACCCAATACGTTCATATCTTTGCTCAGCGAGTAGAGCAAAGTACCAGCGATACCTACCACGCAGGTGGCGACACAGATGAACATCAAAGTGCGTACAGGCTCGCGCAATATCGTTCTACTTCCACGAAATGGACTCCAGGATGGTGTGGTAGGCACGATAGCCACGAGCGCTGGCAACGCCAACAACATGAGCATACAGGGCCACCACCAGATACTCAGGTTATAGGCAAAAGCTACCGCCAGATCCGCCAGCACCAGTGCCACTACCGCCAGGTATGCGAAGGGGGCAAATTTTTGATAGACGGCCAACGCCGCATAGACCAGTGCCGCATAGCCTGCCGCTATGGCGATGAGTGTTGGCGCAGATAGCTGGATCAAGTTCCCTGATACAAACCTGTAGCCCGCGAAGCCCACCAGTGGCACCTGGAGAGCAAAGATCGCCGTATAGATTACCGACACGATACGCAGACTGCGTAACCGATAAGAAAAAGCTCCAATAATACCGAAAAGAGCATGCACAAGTAATACCACGATAAATGAGAGCAAGTTATCTGTACTGGTCGCAATAAAGCTGACAGAACCCACCAGGATCAGAAAGGCTCCCAATGAAGCCACGACATTGATAGTCTGGTCCGCAAAAAATGATTTCAGCGAAAACATACGCGCAGGTGCGTGTTGTGTCTGCGCAGTATTCACCACCACATCCATCGGCATGCCCACATTCGCCAATAAAGGTTCCGGCTGCGTCAGAGACGACGTTTGGACGGATGCAACGTCTACAGGCATGGCGACAGATGACGGAGGCATACCCATCGGCGGACCTGGCTCAGGAAGAGTTGATCCGTCAGGAACTGGCGAGAGGTTTATTTGTCGATCTTGTTGACGTATGTAACTCAGTCGTTGCTGATAGCGGTCGATAAGCTGCGTCACCGTGGTATTTGCCCCACCGTACCTGGCAACTCGTCGCAAATTGCTAAGAGACTCCGCGAGAAATGTCGCTTCCTTAGCACTATGAATGGGATAACCACAGTGCTGGCAGTCCGCGCCCATTTCAGGATGAGCGGGCATACCACAGCAATTACAGCGTGGTTCTGACATTGAGACCATTTCACAACACCCTTTTCACCTGTTTTTATCTATCACAGTCCTAATAAGCATCAATTTCTAAAAGTGTCTCGATAAAAACTTCTACACTTTGCTTATAGCAGCATTATAGCTGGTGAAAGGGATATACACACGTGTCAAATGCCCCAATTGGATGGACCGACATGGCGAACAAACCGTGTCACTTCGCCCTCAGGGGAACAGGTCAGTGACAAACCCGGCACTGGTCATTGCGGGATACGGTGAAGCCGTTGCGGACGGGCATCAAGGAGCCACACTTCCAGGATACACCCCGTATCCCGATGGACAGCCCTGGCAATGAGCAGAGCATACTCCTGATCAAGCGTGTAGCCGACACTGGTCCACTGCTCGCCACTGGCAGAACGAATACCGAAAGTGGGAAAGTGGAAGTCCAGGGGCAGAATCTGCTGGAGAGAGTCTCTGAAGCCTTCGGGCAACAAGTTCATATTGTGGATCACGGTTCGCTACCTCCTTGTTTTACATGTAAAACGTGACCTATATTGTATGTATTATAACGTATATCCATAAATCCTGCCACAGGATTCATGGCACCATAGAAAGCAGGGCTGCTGCCAGCACTGGCGACAGCCCTGCTTTCTATGGTACAGTAGAGATAGTAGAAAAAAAAACGGTGATGGAGCTCACCGCGTCGAGGCTTCGCTTGGACGAAACCGCATCGCAGCTAATGGCTCCTGATGACGCCCAGATGCGCGATCAGGAGCTTTTTTGTATCCTCAGTTCGCTTTTCTTCCTGGGCATAACTGGTAGTAAGAACCGCTTCACGAAGGAAAAGAGCATTATGAATTGTTATCACTGCTGGCTCGAAACGCAAAGCTCATTTAGTCCCGCTCTGGGTGTTTGCCAGCGCTGCGGAGCCGGGAGTTGTGAACAGCACCTGGTACAGGTGGTGAGCAGACCAGTGAGCGGAATGGGCACAATGATGCATGCAGGACGCCGTCTGCTCTGTTCTCGCTGCTACGAAGAGAGTGTCTCACCCGCATCTTCCCAGAGACAGCAGAAAAAACAGGCCGGGCTATCACGACCTACATGGTGGAAATGGTTCAGGAGTGGCAGCCAGGACGATCTGCCAGAGCCTGGCGAAGCAGTTGCGTTTGTCGAGCGCTTGCTAAAACGCCAGCAAACTCGCTAGTTTCGTTTCGTTCAGTTCATTTCATTTCAATCCCCTGGCGGTCCATATAAGGAAGTAACTATTCAGGTACGGCGTAACCTCGCGTAGGGGCCGAGCAAAGACCTTTTTTGGTGGCCGATCTACGGTGTGGGGCGCAGAAAAAAGGTCTTGGCGTCCCTGGCGGCTCTCTCCCCGACAGAAATTGTGTTCTAGGAAGAAAGGGGTATGAAAAAGCGGTAGAAGAGGGAAAAACGAAGAGAAACCGCGAGCAACCCAAAAAAGATCGTCGCATCTGGAAGAACAAAAAAACCAACCAGAAGGACGACCATGAATGCATTCGACGTATTATTAGACCAATGGAGCCAACAAGTCAAGGAGCTATTTTCCCATTTACACCCGTATCAACAAGAAGCATTAGCGTTCGCTGTTCAAGGAATTATCCAGTCAGGCAATGCGGTCATGCAGCGAGTAGCAGAAACAGTGTGGGAGCATTTGAGCAGCGAAACTAAAATGGTGAGTCATGAGCGACGATTGCAGAGATTTGTCGCAAATGATAGAATTGAAGTGGAAGCGTGTTGGAAGGAATTTCTTCAGAATATCCTCCCATTTTGGGAAAACAAGCGGGTGACGTTAATATTGGATATGACCCCATATACCCAGGAAGCAACGATTGTGTATCTCGGGATACTCGTACAATCACGGGTATTACCAATAGCGTGGCAGATCATGCCACAGCAAGAGAATTGGGATGAGAAACAATGGGATATTGTTCAGCGACTCTTTGATCAGGTTACATCCTATCTGAAATGTATGGACTGCACATTGTTAGCCGATCGCGGACTCACTTGCTTGAACTTGATCAAGTTGTGTCAGAAGCAGAAGTGGCATTACCTGCTCCGTCTCAAAAATGAAGCGTGGTTTCGACGAACCTTTCGTCATTTTTATCGAAATTGGGAGCAAGGGAAGTATGTAGTAAAAAAAGAAGGAGATCAGTGGTATGGGAAGGTTTTACTGTGGCAAGAGCATCAACTGGAAACATGGCTGAGTGCGTGCTGGGAACCTGGATACGAAGAAGCCTGGTTTTTGATATCTGACCGGAAAGCATCGCGCCAACGAGTGAGAGAGTATGCAGTGCGTATGAGAGTGGAAGCAACCTTTCAAGATCAAAAGAGCCGAGGGTGTATGATCGAATGCAGCCGATTTACCAATCGAGATCATCTCAATCGCTGGCTTTTGGCTGTGTTTATCGCTCTTTGGTGGATAACCCATTTGGGAAGTAGCTGCATCCATCACGGGCATCGAGAGCAAGTTGATCGGAAAGATCGACGCGATAAAGGGCTGTTTCGCATTGGCCGCTTGTGGCTCACCGCGATTCTCAAGAAGGCCAATCGCGATTGGTGTCCCAAAAACCTGAGCCGCATCAAGGCGCAACTGGCCAATTGCTTGCCCTTTTCGCATCGAAACCAACGCCTGTATTTCTCTATTTACCGGACTTGATCTTTTTATGAATGTAGAACACAATTTCTGTCGGGGAGAAGAGGTCCCTGGCGGCGGCCCGCTCCAGGTTTCAGCATACCCTGGACAATCCCTTGCTGACCTGAATAGTTACCGCAACGGCCCAGAAAGCCCCCGTCATTCATGCAGGAGAGTATCAACTCATCCACTTGACAGCCAGGTAGAGACAGAGTATTCTTTATTCAATCGGTTGAATAACTTTCTCGCGCCCATGCAGAAAGTGCTTTAGCGGCATAGAAGCATTGCTGATGACAGGTTCGTTTCAGGCATCCTTTCGGCAAGGAGCAATCATGTTTAGAACAGATACAGGTAGCGAACAGCGTACCAAAATTCTTGAGGCCGCACTACACGTGCTTGCGCGCGATGGCATCGCCGCGACAACCACACGTAAAATTGCCACAGAAGCTGGTGTCAATCAGGCCATGCTGCGCTATTATTTCGGTAGCAAGGACGATCTTTTGTTCGCAGTGCTCCAGGAGATGATGCAGATTACCAGGGACATCGTACATGCCGCCATGTCCACCAATAGTCATCTACCGCAAGCCATCGCCGAAAGCATCCGAGCCTTCTGGGCACATGTGGAGACAAATCCTGAACTCCAGGTCATCCAATACGAACTTACGCTCTATGCGTTGCGCAATCCCGACTCTGCGTGGTTAGCAAAACAACAGTATGACGGCTATTGCGCTATCGTCGAAACACTATTCCAGGAGGCCTATGCCGCTTCATCCCGTACATGCGCCATCTCATTTGCCGAACTGGCCCGCTTCATCGTTGGTGGCCTGGACGGTCTGATTCTCCAATTTATTAGCGACCACGATAGTACACGCGCACAGCGTGACCTTGAAATCTTCGTTAGTGCGGCCATCGCATTAGCGGAGGGAGAGCGACCTATCTCCCATGGAATATAGAGCAGCCGTTCTCATAAAAATATACCGCGCCTTATAATCAACGCGTATAGCCAGTGCGCAATCTCAAGCGACTGGACACACGTGCATAAAGGAACGCATACCTATGCAAAATCAGCAACAACATACACACAGAGAGTCTACAGACACATCAGTAGTGGCATCAGCTAACAGAGAGCATGGGCCGACCTCCTCACATACAGATGTGCGACGGGACTATGCCTATTATCAGCAGATCTTTCATGATCATCTGCTCCCATTTGCCTACATTGATCTCGACCTCCTGGATCAGAATATGCGTGAGATTTCAAGAGCGTGTTCAAGGGAAACGCATCCGTATTGCCTCCAAATCGCTGAGGAGTAGTGCTATCATGCGGCGCATCCTGGCTGCATCTCCATCATTTCAAGGCATTCTATGCTTTACCGCACGGGAAGCAGTGTATCTCGCACAACAAGGTTTCGCTGATCTGCTCATCGGCTATCCCACCTGGCATGAGCAAGATATTGCCTCGGTTGCCCAGGCCACCGCTACTGGTGCGCAGATTACCTTCATGATCGATAGCATCGCGCATATCGATCAAATCGAACGCGTAGCAGAGCGGTATGGAGTACGCCTGCCACTTTGCCTCGATATCGATATGTCAGTACAATTTCCAGGTCTACATTTCGGTCCCTGGCGTTCGCCGCTACAGACACCTGAACAGGTGCGTCCACTCCTTGAGCGCATCTTACGTTCACAGTATGTCTGGCTTGATGGCATTATGGGCTACGAGGGACAGATTGCCGGCGTCTGCGATCACTATCCACATAAAGCCGCGCGCAATACACTGGTGCAGTGGCTCAAACGCCGCTCCGTCCATACCATAGCCGAACGGCGCGCCAGCATTGTTGACCTCGTGAAAGAGAGCGGCACAGAACTGCGCTTTGTCAACGGGGGTGGTACAGGCAGTATTGCTACGACGCGCGAGGAACCTGCGGTGACAGAGATTACTGTTGGCTCTGGTTTCTACGCACCAGCGCTGTTCGACAATTACCGGGATTTTCACTACCAACCAGCCGCAGGCTTCGCCATCGAGATCGTACGACGGCCAGCACCAGATCTCTATACCTGCCTGGGAGGCGGCTATATTGCGTCGGGTGCTACAGGTCCAGATAAACTGCCACAGCCCTATCTCCCTGCCGGAGCTCACCTCGATGCATTGGAGGCCGCAGGCGAGGTACAGACACCGATTAAGTATACAGGGACCATCCAACTAAACCCTGGTGATCCGATTTTTCTCCGTCACAGCAAGGCTGGTGAACTCTGCGAACGCTTCAATAGACTTGCACTCGTCTCCAACGGCGCTATCGTCGACGAAGTGACCACGTATCGCGGTGACGGACAATGTTTTCTTTAAATTGATGCAACAAGGTAACTATTCAGGTCCAGCCCGACCCGGACAACCGCAAGGGATTGTCCCTACGCGATCTCACACCTACTTGCTGGCCTGAGTAATTACGGAACAAGAGAAAGAAACTTATTTTAATGAGGAGAGAGGTGACTACGCATGCAGACCAGACAAACGAGACACTGGCGCAACTGGTCCAATTCTGTACGCTGCACCCCACAACAGATCGAACGTCCGCGTACCATCGACGAGCTCGCACAACTGATCAGCAACTACCAACGGAGTGGTCGACAGGTACGTGTGGTCGGCTCAGGTCACTCGTTCACGCCCCTGGTCCAGACCAACGACGTTCTGCTGTCGCTGGAGCAGTTACAGGGTATTGAGGAGATTGATACCGAACGGCAGACGGTGACGGTTCTGGGTGGAACAACGCTCAAGCGCCTGGGCGCAGAACTGCATGCGCACGGACTGGCTCAGGAGAACCTGGGCGATATCGACGTCCAGAGCATCGCAGGTGCTGTCAGCACCGGCACGCATGGTACAGGCATCCAATTTGGCTCACTTTCAACCCAGATCGCGGGTCTTACCCTCGTCACAGCAAATGGAGAACTGCTGGAATGCTCGCCCACGCAGCACGCCGATACGTTTAAAGCCGCGCAAGTCTCGCTGGGAGCGCTGGGTGTGATCGCCAAAGTAACGTTACGCGTCGTACCAGCCAAACGCCTGCACGCGCGAGTCCACCGTGAACAGCTCTCCACGTGCATCGACAATTTGGAGCGCTACAAACAGGAGAATAGCCACTTCGAATTCTACTGGTTCCCCTATACGGAATGGACACAGGTCAAGTTCCTCAACGAGACCACGGCTGCGCCGAACGCTGGGAGCGTGTGGAGTACCTTTAATAAGGTTGTGCTAGAAAATGGCGTCTACTGGTTGCTCTCTGAGGGCAATCGACTCTTCCCCACGCTCTCACCGACAGTGAGTAAGATTTCGGCCATGGGAGTCGCATCCGTTGATGAGGTTGACCATAGCCAGCACATCTTCTCCACGCTGCGCGTCGTACGCTTCGAAGAGATGGAATATAACGTTCCAGCGGAGCACTTCAGTACAGTCCTGACAGAGATCCGTGAGTGTATAGCACGAGAACGTATCCAGGTGCACTTTCCCATCGAATGCCGCTTCGTGCACGAGGACGATATCTGGCTCAGTCCAGCCTATCAACGCGCGTCAGCCTATATCGCGGTGCATATGTATAAAGGCATGCCCTATCAGAGCTACTTCCAGCACATCGAAGCCATTTTTCAGCGCTACCAGGGACGTCCGCATTGGGGCAAAAGACATACGCAAAACGCACAGCAACTGGCGACGCTCTACCCACGCTGGCATGACTTTCAGCGTATACGGGCTGAACTTGATCCCCAGGGTATGTTCCTCAACGCGTATTTGCGTCAATTGTTGGATGCCGCGCCTCCCACATCTAATGATAGCACGTTGCCCTCACAGCAAAACCAGCTGCATCGCACATAAATAATGCCCATTTTACCTATTTTACTTTAAGGAGTCATTTCATGCGTAACGCTACCCCCCCACCCATCGATACTATCAACACAGTGAAAATGCCGGCATTGAAGCAGGGGACACTCGACCTCCGTCATGCTATCGCCATCTCTGTTGCGGTTATGTCGCCTGCTGCCTCTGTTTTTTTCAACACGATCCCCCAGGCGGGACTGGTCGGCGCGGCGATCCCACTGTGCTACGTGATTGGCTTCATCGGCGCACTGCTGGTAGCCAATCAGTACAGTGAATTGTCACGCGAGCTGCCATCCAGCGGGTCGGCCTATACATTCGTCACCGAAGCGCTTGGTCCACGCTGGGGCTTTTTGACCGGCTGGATCGGCATCATGGCGCTCGCTATCGGCGTACCCTACTCGTTTATTCTGATGAGTGCCAACTTAGAGGCCCTGGTACAGCGCTGGTTCGGATTGAACCTGCATTGGAGTTTCTGGTTTGTGCTGGGCATTGGCTTTGTCTTTGCACTTTGCTACATAGGCATTCGTCAATCGTTAACCATTGACCTGACGTTTCTGGCCTTTGAGGTTGGTATCTGCCTGCTTCTGGCAGTCATCGTGTTTCTCCAGGTCGGATCTCATGGTGGCCTCACTGCGGCACCGTTCACGACCAGCGTCATTCCTAAGGGTGGGGATTTTACGATAGGCATTGTGCTCTCGGTGTTGAGTTTTATTGGTTTCGAAACAGCGGCGACGCTGGGGGAAGAGACACAGGCTCCGCGTCGCAATATTCCACGCGCCGTGTATGGCTCACTGATCGTTGTCGGCCTCTTCTTTGTCCTGATGTCCTACGTCGCCACCATCGGTTACGGCATCAATAATATGGCTACCGGCTATGCAAATGACCCGGCTCCCTTCGATACCATTAGTCGTCATTTTGGTGGTACCACATTGAGCGTATTGATTGATCTTGTCGGCACGTTCTCATTCTTTGGTGCAGCCCTCGCCATTGTCAATGGTGGCTCACGCATCCTTTACACAGTGGGACGTGATGGCCTGCTTCCTCGCTGGGTCGCATGGACGCATCCTAAGCGTAAAACGCCCGTAGGCGCCGTCACCGGACTCTGCATCATTGGTCTGGTCAGTGGTCTCATTCTCGGCTTTGTGATGACACCGATTATAGCATTTGGCTTCTTTGGTACCCTCGACGCGATCTTTATAATCCTGATCTATCTGCTAGTCAACGTAGCCTGCTTCAGATTCTTCTGGCGCAAACGCCACGAACTGCATTTCAGCTTATTGCGGCATGGCCTGATCCCTTTGCTCAGTACGCTGCTCATGTCGGCTATTTTTCTGGCTGCAGTCGCCTCGCCGGGCGCTGCGCCGCTCAGTTTCATCCCTTATGTTGTCGCTATCTGGCTACTCGCAGGTGTCATCATCCTCTTCGCTATGCGTAACAAGATAGCGTTGACCTAGTTTTGTTTGGACGGGGCGCACAGGTGAACACGTCCGCTGTGCTCACAACTCACTGGCTTCTGCGCGCGGTGCAGAGGTGGTATTTAGCAATACAGCAGGGCTGGGCAGTTGGCTTACCAGATCCTTCGTTGTCTGTAAGGATTGTCTGCTCTGTTTATTGAGTTGTGCACAGAGCTGTTGCGCTCTTCCAAGTAACTGGACTTGATCATCGAAGTATGCCGATACTTGCGGCGAGTTTCCTATCATAGGCAGCAACGAGAAAGGATCAGGGACGGCAGTCCCTTGTGAAGGAGCGTGTTCAGGTCTTTGTGCCCCACTGTAGCTGGCCAGGAAGAGTGCCGTCGACGAGGCCTGCGTGAGGACAGCATCCAGTTCAGACACCAGGACCTGTTGTTGGGCAAGATCTCTCCATATCGTCTCCAGGGCCATACGGCTCTGGATAACAATACTTCTCAGTTGATCATAGCGTTGAATGATCGGCTGAATACGGTCTACCAGCGTTCCCGAAGGGCGGTGTTGTTTGACTGTACCTCCGTATAAGATGGCATTCTGATCTTCTAACAGCCGCTGTAAAGCTTGCTCCAGGCGTGTGTAATCATGTGCCATCTGGTTAATGCGGTTAAGGCGCTCGGCAAGTAAGTTGAAGCTCATAGCCAGAGGAACAAGCTCATTATCTTGCAATCTGGCACGTGCCTTAAAATCTCCATTGGCAAAACGGGCTTGTGCGTTTTTGACAACATCGATACCATATTCCAGTCGCTGCTTCTGCTCGACAATCCGCGAAGCTTGCTTATTCAGATGCCGACGCGCCTCCGCTAGATCTTCCGCTTTGCTGGCACGCAGCAGCGCTCTATCCACGCTCCATGCACTTAACCAGGCAATAGCTCCTCCAACCACCTGCAGAATAAAGGCATCGCTCAGTTCAGAATAGGCAAAGCCTCCCTGATTGATCTGAATCTCTTCTGTGAGCAGTCGGTCATGTGGCAACAGGCTAAAGAGTGTAACAATGACGATGATGTGCATAATCGCGATAAGAGGAATAAAGCGTTTCGGCAGAACCACACCACTGATTAAAACCGGGAGAAAAAAGAGATCAAAGTCGGGGATGTTGCTATTGCGAATACCAGTAGGCAGTGTGACCATCAGCACGACGAGCGTGGCATCTATCGCCAGAATATAGAATATGCTGGCTATGTTTATGCGCCCGCTACGATTGAGAAATAACGCAACTGCCGAGAGAGAGAGATTGAGGAAAATAGGAATCCAGTAGGTCGGTACTGGTATTGCGGTTGGAACTACCATAAGGAGCACGACGATGCCGCAAAAGAGTAGCGCACTGAGTAATCGCGAGTGACGCAGGCGCTCCAGCTCTTCCATTGAAGATCCGAAACTCGCTCTTTTCGGACCGGCAAGATAGAGCCAAACATTGACCATTTTTCGTATCGGTCCTGGAATTCCTACTTGAGTAGGCGCCGTTTCAAATTGTGTCTTTACCATATATTCTGGAGAAGGATCAGATGATTTATGCATCAAGGAATGCTCCTTTGTCTTTCGTCTAGTTCAGGAATTTCAGCATCATAAAGGTATGCTCAGATTTTTACAGCATCTAGCCTGACAAAATGTGGACCCTATCTCGACAAAAAAAAACTCATGACGCGACTAGCACAAAACTACCCCCACAACAATTATGCCCATCAGAGTTATTTGCACTTAGTATACCATGCTCAGGTGGTTGGTTTCTCCTTTGTTTGCACTAATTAGCTTCAAAGTACTAATTTTACTACGCGCTTTCTCCGTTAAGAGAAAGATTATAAAGTGTACTTCTCTACAAGTGATCACAATACGTATTATCCTAATGACTGAGTGCACTAATAATAGGGTACAACTGTTCACAACTTTATGAATGCTGTGCATGAGTTCTTTTTCCATTACGCAGGGCTCTTTTTCAGCCATGGCTTTCTTTTTCTATGATTACACAGTAGCAATTGACGCAGTCTGGGCCTTGCAGTACAATCTAGGAACAACAAATTCGCCTACTCGCAGTTTGTCCCACTAGCAATTTCATCAGCGCAGCATTTTCCCAGGCAATTGCCTATGGCAGATCCTGCTGCCGACGTGGAGATACCCAATGACCACCAGGTACAACGCCGTCTCCATGACCTGGGATGCCTGGAATAGCAGCAAGTAGGCAAAAGCATGCCTACTTTCTTTATTGTAGGTACATGGCTATATGCAAGAATCGAGCACAAACAATGGCAGCATCACCTCGTCTCATCATCATTGGACTGGATTGCGCGGAACCATCGCTGGTATTTGACCGCTGGCAGCAAGATTTGCCACATCTGGCACACCTGATGCAGCAAGGCTATGCCGGTCGGTTAGAAAGCTGTACTCCAGCCATTACCGTACCAGCCTGGAGTTGTATGATGAGCGGACGCGATCCCGGCGAGTTAGGTATTTATGGTTTTCGCAATCGTACTGACCGCAGTTACCAGCACATGAGTATTGCTGATGGGCGTGCCGTACATGTCCCTCGCCTCTGGGATATCCTGAGCGATGCCGGCTGGAAGGTTGCCATCATTGGAGTACCAGGCACCTATCCCCCACGTCCGGTACAGGGAGCACTTGTTTCCTGCTTCCTCACACCTGATACACACGCGACCTATACGTATCCCCCCGAGTTGTCTGCCCAAATTGCCACATGGGTCGACGACTATCTGCTTGATGTGCCTGATTTTCGTTCTGAGAATAAAGAACGCATACTACAAGATATCTATAGGCTGTGCGATCAGCGTTTCATTGTCGCCGACCACCTGCTTACTCAGTATGAGCCAGACATGCTGATGCTGGTAGATATGGGAGTAGATCGTATCCATCACGCTCTCTGGAAGCAAATGGACCCTACACACCCCAAATATGTTCCCGCTGCGCCACTCAGTTCAGCAATACACGACTATTACTGCCACGTCGATCAGCGCATCGGCGAGTTGCTGCGGCGCAGCGGAGAAGAAACCGCCGTACTCGTCGTGTCGGACCATGGTGCTCGCGCGCTTATGGGCTGTATCTGTATCAATGAATGGCTGCAATCCGAGGGCTATTTGACGTTACAGGAACAGCCAACCACGCCCGTGCCACTGGGCAAAGCATCCATTGACTGGAGGCACACTAAAGCCTGGAGTGAGGGCGGCTATTATGCCCGTATTTTCTTGAATGTCCGTGGACGTGAACCAGAAGGCATGATACCGCTGGCAGATTATGAGCGTGAACGCGCTGCACTAGCCGAGCGCCTACGAGCCATGCCTGGACCTGATGGTACACCACTAGGCAACAAGGTTTTTACACCGCAACAACTATACCGCCATGTACGTGGCGTCGCTCCTGATCTGATTGTTTACTGCGGAAACCTGGCCTGGCGTGCCACTGGTAGCGTGGGGAGCGGCAGTATCTACAGTACCGAGAACGATACCGGCCCCGATGACGCCAACCACGCCCAGCATGGTCTCTTCATTTTCTACGATCCTCAGCAACCGGGCCACGGAACCTGGCTAGAAGGCGCACAGATCTACGATGTCCTGCCAACGCTCCTGGCGCGCTACGGCCTGACTGCACCCAGCGACCTGCGTGGAAGAGTGCTAGAAATGGCCTGATTCCAGACCCATTACCACCTGACCTGCGCCCTCTCCTAGAGGGCTTATTGGAAAAAGCTCCGCTACTGGTGACATAATGTAGAGAGAGATAACGACTAACATACTGGAGTAATGAGAGCAATTATGAATCCATTTGAGAGAATAGCCAACAGGCATCAAAATCTCCCCGCAGTAGACTTGACGCAAGGGCGCAGCATCGCCTATTCACGCAGTACTACGACACGCATCATGGAATTGATTGATGCCAATGGGCAGGGCAACGTGCACGGCGGCGTCATTATGAGAATGGTAGATGAGGCTGCTGCGATTGTCGCCGTGAAGCACAGCCAGCGTCACACGGTGGTTACGGCGCGAGTGGAAAGATTCGATTTTCTCGCACCAGCTTTTATTGGGGATGTGGTTTCCGTCCATTGTGAAATGCACTATGTGGGGCGGACAAGTATGGAAGTTGGAGTGAGGGTGACGGCTGAAGATTCGATTACCAGAGAAGTACGTGAGATTGCCAGTAGCTACGTGATTTTTGTGGCCCTGGATGAGCAACGCAAACCAACGGCAGTCCCCCCGCTTATACCTGCCGATGACGCCGAGCAAGCAATTATAGAACGAGCACGATTGCGCCGCATACATAGACAGAAAATCGATGCTGAACTTGCTGACCAGATGAAAAAACTCAAAAACCAATGAGTGCTAATGATCATTTAATGAGTTGGATCAAGAGCAAGCCACATACTACCTGCCGACTCTTGGCAATTGATGGACACTAGCTGCCCCACCAGGGATAAAGTGTCCACACAAACCCTCAGAGGTCAAGTGAAAATGCCGATAAGCTTCTTTTGCCAATTTTTGGATGTGTGCAGGCAATTTATCAAATCGCTCATGAAACGACTTGGCTCGAGTACTTTTCACTCAAGCCCAAACCCACCTTCCTCAAATTCTCCCGCCGTAATTTGCTGGCGTGCTTCAGCAATGAGGTAATCTAATGTTCGCTGTCCCCGAGGGCTAGAAAGAAGCTTATCCCATTCTTGTTCCTCACGCTCTTCGTCAGTTTCTCCTCGCTTCTGTATCACTACAGGCAATGCCCAAAGACAGTGAGAAGTAACCGCTTCATATTGTTGAATTTCCAAATGCTCCTTTACTTGGCGAAGCACCCCATAAACATATGGCAGGGAATGAGGATGAGTTTCTGTTGTTCCTTTGAAAGGAACAACATCAGAGAAAACAAGGACAGGTGCCCCTGAAAAACCTAAACCCGCAACATTTTCCTCATGAAAGAGAAGATCCTCGTGGTCGATAACGTATCGAAAAACCACAAACTGCTGACTAAAAGTTGAAGTTTCTGATATGTTTGCAGTACTTGCCGCCGTCCAGGCAGAAAATTTAGCAAATTGCACTTGGCTTTCCTGAAAAATTTGTGATCCGCTTACTGCTGTAGTTGTCACTAATGCGGCATTGTTGCCAATGGTGTTGCTCTTATTGGAAACATCTGCGAATTCCATCTAGAACCCCTCTTAGAGAATAGAGATACTCTCATCCAATTAAGATTGGGATGCAGGGAAGAGTGACTCCTTCACTTTAAAAAGCAAAGAGTAACTCTGCTGAAACATTTCTTTGAGCAACTCAATGGACAAAGATTCTGGATTGTTGAGATTGGCATTGCATGTCATCCAAAACTCATCTGTCGATGGAGATTGCCCGCGAGGCTCAATTCCTAGTATATATTGCACTCCCGCATCATCAGCTAGAAATAAACGAGCAGATCCACCAGCAAGCGTCATATTGGATGGCAAAAAACTCGTATCTTGCCGTAAAAGCTTTTCGGCAATTACTGCACTGGCAGCAGTACTATTAGATGCTTTGAACGTTATATCCCAATTTGCTCCGATAGCTTTAATACGCTTGACATGCAAAGCGTTCGCCAATACCAGCATCGTTTCAGGAATTTTTGCGGCTTCAAAATCAGATTCGCCTGAACGGTCATGAACCTCAATACGCACCGAACTTAAGTTGATGGTCTTTTGGCTGCGCATACTTTCAAATTGATACATCCCTGTCGTAGCCCCAAGCGTTGCCTCAAAACTAAGCACTTGACCAACCGTCAATGGTTTCCGTATTAATGACGCAATACCTTTTTCCTCAAATAACGATACTGTATTTATGGGTTGCGTCAGAGGCTCCTCAGGAAGAATTACAATATTCGCGCCAAGTACTTCCAATGTGTCACTTGACATTGCTTCTGCCTCCCTCTAGCTTCATATTTATTCATCAGGTATTCAACTTGCGTCAATGGCTTCTTTGACCGCATCGTACACGACGGTGAAGAGATTGTCAAGAACCCCAAATCGATCTGTATCAAACAAAAGGCTTCAACAGGTGTCTCTACAGAAAAACTACCGGCGAGAGTCGCTTCTTTTCCTGCATCAATCGACATCATTTCTGATACCATATCGACTGGGTTTTGTTAGACAAAACTGGACGGCAATATCCGCAAGAAAAAGAGGGCGAAACAGCGAGTTTTCCCACAAACAAGGGTGGACAATGACCCCATGACCTGTTATACTGTGACTTAGTGTATAAGTAACACCTTTTCTTTTTTGTCAGAGTCATAAGTGTACAAGTTACACTTATTCGAAGGAGAATAAGGCATGACTCACAGCCAACCGTTTGATGTCGCCATCATTGGAGGCGGCATAGCGGGACTCTCAGTCGCCCTCCGCCTGCCAGAGCATGTACGTGTGGCGCTCTTCACCAAAGGACAACTCGGTGAGAGCAATACGCGCTATGCGCAAGGTGGTCTGGCAGTGGCAATGGGAACGGATGATAGCCCTGAACTTCATTTGCAGGATACGTTAGCTGCGGGTGCGGGTTTATGCGATGAGGAGGCTGTGCGTGTTCTGGTAGAGCAAGCTCCCCACGCGGTGCGCTGGCTCATTCAAATGGGTGTGCAATTTGATCGTGTGCAACCTAGCGATACCGCTCATGCAACACCCGATGGGTTGCTGCTAGGCCGTGAAGGCGCACACTGTCGCTGGCGGGTCCTGCATGCAGGTGGAGATGCGACGGGTGCAGAGATTGAACGTGCTTTGCTGGCTGCATTGCACGCACGTTCTTCTATTGTTGTGTATGAAGAAACTTTTGTGCGTAACCTCTTACTTGAAGATGGACGTTGCGTTGGACTACAACCTATCGACCAGCACGGACAGAGCTTCACACTGGCCGCGCACTCAACGGTGTTAGCGAATGGTGGCGCAGGCGGTCTCTGGCTACACACTTCTAATCCAGCAGGAGCTACTGCTGACGGATTGGCCCTGGCCTGGCAAGCAGGCGCAATGCTCACGGATCTCGAGTTCATGCAGTTTCACCCCACAGTCCTCGTTGCGAACGGTTCGTCACACCTGATCTCAGAGGCGGTACGTGGCGAGGGTGCCTACCTGCGCAATCACGCGGGAGAGCGCTTCATGCCGCGCTATAGTGAGCAAGCGGAACTCGCGCCGCGTGACGTTGTCGCGCGCGCCATCTTGAGCGAGATGCTCGCAGAACAGACTGATTGTCAGTATCTCGATCTGCGTCATCTTTCCGCCGCGAAGATGCACGCCCGCTTCCCTACCATCTCAGCCATCTGCCGTGAGTATGGTCTGGATTTAGCCACAGATATGATACCTATCGCACCAGCGGCTCATTACTGCATGGGAGGCGTGATGGTCGACACCCATGGACATACCACACTCCCCGGTCTCTACGCAGTCGGAGAAGTGGCCTGTACTGGCGTTCATGGTGCGAACAGACTCGCCAGTAACTCGCTCCTGGAGGGACTGGTCTACGGTGTTCGCGTCGCAGACAGCCTTACGCAGGAAACTGCGACAACACAGTTCGCGCAGCCACTACGCAAAGACACATCTCTCATCGTCTATGACGATACAGCGGCGAGTCTATCATCCGGTAGTGCAGATAGGCAGAACACACTACAAGTGAGGCGCGAGCTACGACAGATTATGTGGCGATATGTTTCGCTGCGTCGCGACCAACAGGGATTGTTGGCAGCCAGGCAATGGGTACAGGCTCATCGCTACGCGCGATCCGCGTCAGATCAGCAGGATCGAGAGGTCATAGAGACCATGAACATGCTTCAGGTTGCTGAACTGGTGATTGCAGCGGCCATGGAACGACGTGAGAGTCGCGGCAGCCATTGGCGGCAAGACTACCAGCTTCCTGTAGATGGCATGGAGACTCGCCACTACGCTTTTCAGCCCTCTCACAGTGATCCCTATGGATCATTGCTCCGGCACAAGGAGGTCACACCCCATGTATAAGCCGCTAGATGACCTTATTAAGCAGGCATTAGAGGAAGATGGTGCCTATGTCGATATTACGACGCTCAGTACTGTTGCTGAGGAACGCTATGCAGAAGCACACATTATTGCGAAGCAACCAGGTGTTATCGCCGGGCTGACCATCGCGAGCGAGACATTCCGCATCTTCGATGCACGTACAACGGTCGAGGTGCTAATCCAGGATGGAACCTCGGTGCAAGCCGGGCAAGAGTTGGCCTTATTACATGGTCCTGCCCGCTCACTTTTGAGCGCCGAGCGGGTTGCGCTCAACTTCCTGGGTCATCTCTCCGGCATCGCTACGCTTACCGCACGTTGTGTTCAGGCCATCGAGGGCACACGCGCACACATTCTCGACACACGTAAAACGGCGCCAGGACTGCGTAGCCTGGAGAAGGCGGCGGTACAACTGGGTGGGGGACGCAACCATCGTTTTGGTTTGAGCGATGGCGTACTGATTAAGGATAACCACATTAAGGCTGCAGGAGGCATTGCACAGGCTGTTACTGCTGCAAGGCGTCTAGCCCCACACTTGCTGAAGATTGAGGTGGAATGTGAGACACAGGCGGAGGTACAGGCAGCGTTGGAGGCTGGCGCAGAAGTGGTATTACTGGACAACATGAGTATCGAAATGCTGCGTGATGCGGTTGCGTTCATACGTGAACGCGCGCCCAAGGTGCTGATAGAGGCATCGGGCAATATCGGCACTAACACTGAGCGCCTGTCGGCGGTTGCCAACACGGGCGTTGACTTCATCTCGCTTGGAGCTGTGACGCATTCTGCGCCCAATTTCGACATCTCGCTAGAGTTTGCCTGATAGCTCTCTGTATACAGATGAGTATGAGGCAAGTCAAAGGAGAAGATCTTATGACTCTACAGACAGCCTGCGCTGAAAGCCAGGAAACACGCATTCTGCCATTACTCTCGCCAAGCACGCGTGCCAGGCACGATCTATCCAGGCGTGTTGATACGATACCCACATTATATGCGGAGATGGATGGCGCGGAATTGGATCGCCGTATCTCGCAGGCGAAAACCGCATTAGGTGAACGACTGGTAATCCTGGGTCATCACTATCAGCGAGATGAAATTATTAAATATGCCGATTATCGCGGCGACTCTTTTAAGCTTGCTGAGCTAGCAGCAGCGCGTCCTGAGGCCGATTATATCCTGTTCTGCGGTGTACACTTTATGGCTGAGAGCGCTGATATCCTCAGTGCGTCTCATCAGAAAGTGCTTCTCCCTAATCCTGCGGCGGGCTGCTCGATGGCGGATATGGCGAACATTGCCGAGGTCGAAGAGTGCTGGCAGATGCTCCACGAGGTGCTGGGAGAGGATGCCGGTATCATTCCCGTTACCTATATGAACTCTGCCGCGAACCTCAAGGCATTCTGTGGGCGCAATGGTGGCGTTGTTTGTACCTCGTCGAATGCTCCGGCGGTCGTTAACTGGGCCTTTCAGCGTGGCAAGCGCGTCCTTTTCTTCCCAGACGAGAACCTGGGACGCAACACGGCACTCAAATACGGCATCGCGGAACAGCACATGGCCGTCTGGAATCCCAAAGATCCCATGGCTTCAGAGGACGCAGAAGAGGAGATTGAGTGCGCCAGAATCATCCTCTGGAAAGGCTACTGTTCAACACATATGCGCTTCAGCGTGCAACAAATCACCCAGGCGCGCGCCGACTATCCTGGTATTAAAGTGCTGGTACACCCGGAGTGTCGGCGCGAGGTAGTCGCTACGGCTGATCTCTATGGCTCGACCGAATACATCATTCAGCAAATTGAGCAGGCTCCCGCTGGTAGTCAGTGGGCCGTGGGCACCGAGATCAACCTCGTCCATCGACTGGCAAAAGCGCACCCGGAGCAGTTCATTTTCTGCCTTGACCCGATTGTCTGCCCCTGTTCTACCATGTATCGCATTCACCCGGCCTATCTCGCCTGGGTGCTGGAGGCGCTAGTAGCAGGCGAAGTCCTGAATCAGGTTAGCGTCGATGAAGAAACTGCCCACTGGGCACGGGTAGCATTGCAGCGTATGCTCTCACTTGCCGCATAGCCCGCAATGCTCTTACCACAGACCATAATCACCAGGAACGAGTCCGCAAAGTGCAGACTCGTTCCTCTGCTTTTTAGGTCATACGATTGATCTGCACCCGGTCCTGCTCTCAGGATTGCCAAGATGATCTCAGAACTTCAAAAGCCCTTGACCTCCTCTCAAACGATGGTCATAGGCGAAGAAACCACTCTGCCATGGCTTATGCTGAGTGCGTCAGCAACCAATTTGAGCGGTTAAGAGATAAACCATAGCATAGCCTATTCAGGCTACACAACCCACTTTTTTCCCGAAAAGCTCTGAAAGGTTGCTATCCTTGCTATGAGTTCAAGAAAGATATCCTACCTGTGGATATCTTTACAAAACGGTAGCTCACTGAAGAAGGAAGTACATCCTCCATGGAACACAATTATACCAATGGTCCCAACAATAACAGTTGGTCACAATACTCAACGCGTAACAAAAAACAAACCCGAAATGTGGCACTTCTCGCATGGTGGTATCGCCTCGCAGCACCACCAGAGCCGCCCATAACCGCCAGCATTGCGCAACGCGAAAGAGCGCGGCATGGCAAACTAGCAAGTATCACAATACCGATTTTTATGCTGTTCTTGCTCTCCTTTTTCCCACCCGTTATCGCCAGCAAGGACCCTGCGATCCCCATTATAGAGCTCCTGCTAGGATTAACCGGATCTATTCTGGCACTTTTCCTTAATCGGAGAGGTTTTACTGAATGGGCGGGTATGCTTGTCCTCTTCATAGAATACGTCGGGGGGACGCTCACTATGCTCAATTATCCTCATGGGCTGACGGTAAACGATCTCCCTATGCTGGATTTTACCATTATACCGGATGTGCTTGTCCTTGCATTCTTTTCTGCCAATACTCTTTTTGCGATAGCTTTCGCGAATGCCTTTCAGATATGGATCATCGTGGTGGATGGCCCTCATTCTACCGCCATTACACAGATATTGCAGACCTCACCATCTCAGATTTTTTACCACGTCTATGTGCTCCAACTGATTACTGTGATAGTTCTGTATCTCTGCGCACGTAGCACTGAAATCGCGCTTGGACGAGCTGATCGGGCTGAAGTGATAATTACATTCGAAAGACAGGAAAAAGAGCGTCAGGAGCAAGAGCTGGAGCGCAAGCGTCAACTGGATGCTGGCATCCAACAAATTTTGCAAACCCATGTCGACGTGGCGAATGGAGATTTCGGTGCGCGCGCTCCTCTGCATCAAGACCATGTGCTCTGGCAGGTTGCGGTTGCCCTCAATAACTTAATCGCACGTCTTCAGAGCCTGAACCATACCGAGCGTGAACTCAGACAACAAATGTGGGAGGACAACGAGCGCACCACCGGTCATCATCCTGCATTTGGCTCACACAAAACGAACGAGCGCGCCACCGGTCATCATCCTGCCGCTGACCTACACAAAACGAACGAGCGCGCCACCGGTCATCATCCTGCCGCTGACCTACACAAAACGAACGAGCGCGCCACCGGTCATCATCCTGCCGCTGACCTACACAAAACAACTCTGACCAGGCCAACTAGTAGCCACTCAGATCCACCTCTAGTCGGCAGGAAGCGGAATAGTTTCTAACCACACATTGTTTTTAGAAGAAGTAATGCCTTTTTTACCTGCGCTATGCGTTCTAAGAATAAGAGAAGGTAGTTACTTCCTCTACTTTATGTCTAAAGGAGGCTCATTTACACTGTGGATAACTCCTCTGAAAACGACCGTTATCATGCCGGGTGGTGAACCCGCTTCATGAGCGTCTATTCCATATGCAGGCGATTTTTGAACACTTGCGGTCCTCGTAGACATCTGAACAAGCAGCGCCAGGCTGTTTTTTTGACGGTTAGACATTCCGTAATGGCGCAGTTACCTCGTGGAGTGAGGACAGCGTTTCCCGGTATGATTGCCACATGGTTGTCTCGTAGTAAGAGATAGCTTGCGCCTGACAGAACGCTCTGACAATGACCTGTGCTTCTCTAAGTTTATTCTGCGCCATGCTTGGGAAGAGATGATGTTCAATCTGATAGTTGAGACCTCCATACCATAAATCGGTCAGAGTATGAGCGCGCACATTACGAGCAGTGATCACCTGACGATGTAAGAAATCCAGCTGGCTCCCTTTTTCCAGCACAGGCATCCCTTTATGATTGGGCGCGAAGATCGATCCCATATAGATCCCGGACAGAATATAATGGGCAAGTATAAAGATGAGTGCCTGCCAGAATGTGAGACATGAGAACACAAGGCCAAAGTAGAGCGCGAAGTGCAGAAAAAGCAACAGCCGTTCCGCTACGGGATAGTGAAGTTGCTTGTGAAAGATATGCTGAATACTGTTGATCTGCATAGAAATTAAGGCTAGCGAGAGCATCGGAAAGAAGAAATAAGCCTGGTATTTCATGAGATAGAGGAGGGATTTTCCTTTCCCTTGCAGATCTTCTGGCGCAAAGGCAATGACTGGAATGAACACGTCGGGGTCCATACCACGTTGATTGGGATGGCTGTGGTGCTTATTATGCCTCTCCATCCACCACTCGTGACTCAGGCCAACGATCAAATTCCCGACAATGAGGCCAACAATGTCATTGATCCAGGTCTTGCGAAAGAGCTGTCTATGCCCAGCAGCATGACCAAGCAAGCCAAACTGCGTTGTAATCAAAGCTAGCAAGGTAACATTAGGCAATTGGAGCCAAAAAGGCTTCACAAAGTGAAGAATGAGCACACATACCACGAGTAAAACCATAAGCACGACCAGCATACCGAGATAAAAATGCGGCTGCTTCTCTAGAAGTCCAGCCTTTTTGATCTGGTATTTTAAATCAGAATAGTCACTAGCGGCACCTGAGACAGGGACTGAGAAGGTGATGCTGCCGTCAATCATAGAGGGTACCTCTTTCAAATAGAGAGAGCGACAAACCGCTCTGGTAGTAAGAGCTAAAATAGAGCTTGTTTGTTTCGCGAAAGCTGAAAGAGCTAGTACGACGGCAGCGATAGGGTTCTGTCAGAATTGAGAACCTCAACCTCCATCGAGCCATTCAAGATCTCTCGCATCCCCTTTGGGGCTCTGTAGAGGTCTCCCAGGTTGTTGAGCGATTTCGGCTACTAAAGCGTGTTCATCTATGCATACCGCTTCGACTCTATCGAAGTTTATCGACCTATTGGCCAGGTGGGAGGAGGCTTTAGATATCAAACCTCCTCAAACAAAAGAGTAGTACCTGCCTGGTGAAGGCCGTCTCCGCTGTGGGGCGGCCTTTCCGTGTGGTACACTAACCAAAGTTCGAATTTTCAGAAAACTACTCTGAAGTGAGGTAATAATATGAGTGACACGCAGGTTAAAGAGTTACAACCCGCTCCTGATTTCACACTTCCAGCCATAGGAAGCGATGATGTGGTGAAAAACGGCCAGGTTCAGTTAAGCGCATTACGCGGAAAAACTATTGTTTTATACTTTTATCCAAAAGATGACACCCCTGGCTGCACAAAAGAAGCTTGCAATTTTCGCGATGCCAATCATCTGCTACAAAAACGCGGAGTTATTGTACTTGGTGTCAGCACGGATGACATAAACTTGCACCAGAAATTTGTGGACAAGTATAGTCTGCCATTCCCGCTGCTCGCTGATACTGAAACGACTGTCTCTCAACTCTATGGCGTTTACGGCGAGAAGAATATGTATGGCAAGAAATACATGGGTGTGAACCGCGAGACCTTCCTGATCGACAAAGATGGCATTGTGCGCAAGATCTGGCACAAGGTCAAACCAGACGATCATTCCAACGAAGTTCTAGCTGCCGTGGAAGACCTGCACCTTTAACGTCTCTTCTTTGCAGAGATCCGATCCTGCTGCATGCAGGGTCGGATCTCCATTTGCGGCCCTTACCCACAGCCCGCTCTGTCCACTTCAAAAACGGTTACGCTACAGTCTGTATCTTCTGTCCTTGAAAATCAGCCCCTCAAGCACAATGTATCACTCGTGTGCTGTGTAACGTGCTAAAAATGGCAACAATGTAATATGTCTCGTGATAATCTAAGAACAGGAGAGAAATGCAATGCCAGATCAACAACAACTAGAATTGCTCAAACAGGGCGAGGTAGAACGCTGGAATGCGTGGAGACAAGCACATGCGGACGTTACGCCAGATCTCTGCGAAGCAGACCTGCAAAGTGCGGTGTTGAGTGGGGCAAACCTGAGTCGGGCCAATTTGAGCAGTTCCGATTTGCACGGAGTTGACTTGAGTAAAGCAGACTTGCGCTGGGCTAACCTTGTTGGAGCTAATTTAAAGGACGCAAATCTCGCGGGTGCACTGTTAAATGGAGCCGACCTGAGCGCCGCTAACGCTCATAATGCGCGTCTGCATGACGCTAATCTAAGCGATGCAACTCTTCTCGACACCAATTTTATCGACGCTGACCTGAGTGGCGCTGATTTAAGCCATGCTGACACCAAAGCAGCATACCTGAGTGGTGCCAACCTCAATGCAGCTTTGATTACACCTGAACAATTGCATGACGCCCGATCACCCGATGAAACACCTTAACTCAGAGGCGAATTTACTCTAACGCATCGCAAGCGACGACCCACGACAGAGCTGTCGCGGTCATCGCTTTGTTTTTTTAACCTGTCAGCCATTGTCGCCGATCTGTGTCTCAACGCAAAGATTTGTACTGCACCATATATACCATATTCCCTTCTGGATCTTTAATGGCAACGGTGCGCCCAAAAGGCTCATCCTTGAGTGGCAGGGCAATCTCTATATCTTGCGTTCGTAAAGCTGCCTGTGTAGCTTCGGCGTCATCTACGCCCCACCAGAGTTCAACACCCTGGTAGGGAGTAACGCTCTCACTTTGCTGCAAAGCGAATATAGCGCCTCCCGGTGCCTGTTTAAATTGCACAAAAGCGGGACCCTGCGCCTCCACCGTCAAGCCCAGTTTCTGGGTGTAAAAAGCTAGCACCTTGTTCAGATCTGCCACATGTAGAATAATGAAATTCAAGCTCTTTAACATGATATTGCTCCTTCTTCTTTTCCTATCTTCTCGATCATCCTGAATACTTGTACCAACAAAGATAGTATGCCAGAGAGCTGTGACAGCAGTATGTCAGTAGCGTTCCCTATTTTTGGTATTGCTGGCCGCTGACACAAACTTCCTGTACGCTCAGAGACATAAACCATGCAGCTATGCAATGTACATCACCTCTTCCGATCTGCTATGATAGAAGAGCATTAACGGAGGGCATCATGAATCGAACAGATCGCCTGCTAGCCATCGTTCTTGAGTTGCAAGGAAAAGGCAGACAACGGGCAGAAGACCTGGCACGCACTTTCGAGACCAGCAAACGCACGATCTACCGCGACATTCAGGCGCTATGTGAATCCGGTGTTCCGCTCGTATCCATACCCGGCCTGGGTTATTCGTTGATGGAAGGCTACTTCCTGCCACCTCTGAGCTTCACGACCGAGGAAGCGACTATGCTACTCCTGGGCAGCGACTTTATGGCACAGAACTTCGATGCCCAGTATTGTACAGCAGCGCAATCAGCCAACCGCAAGATTGAGGGTATTCTCCCTGAGCAGCTGCGTGATGACGTTCGCTATCTCCAGAGTAGCATTCGCTTCGTAGCTACCGGTCCAGCACATAATCCTCAGGAACAGGCAAAACTCCAACAGTTGCGTCGTGCCATTATCGAGCGCACGACCGTCCATTTCTGCTACTATAAGCGACACAACCCGGACCACACAGAGGAACAAACAAGCAGAGAAGCCGATCCCTACGCGCTCATCTATATGCTCAACTCCTGGTACCTTACTGCTTACTGCCATCTTCGCCTGGATGTGCGCATCTTCCGCCTGGATCGCATGGATATGCTGGTACTCCTTCCCAAAACATTCCAACGCCCCGCCAACTTTCAAGTAGGCATACCACCAAAGGAGGAAATGTCTCACCATCTCCTTGTCCGTATCCTCTTCAATCCCGCCATAGCTCGCTGGGTGCGCGAATCTCGCTCATTCTATACTATCTCCGAAGAAGAGGTCCCTGATGGCCTGCTCGTCACCCTCGCTATCCGCGACGAGCAAGATATCCTCCCATGGCTCCTCAGTTGGGGTCGTCACGCACGTATCCTCGAACCAGCGTCTCTGCGTGAACGAGTAGCAGCAGAGGCAAAAGACATACTGCATAATTGCCAATCCTAAAAGAAAGCCGTTTCGCTGCTGGTATAGTGTTATCACGAGGCAGCGACTACACACGCTCAGAGCCGCTCTGTTCTGGTCGATCCACGAAGCGTTCGCCCAGGATATTGTTGTGAGTGGGAGATACCAGCTCCTGATATCCTCGCACAATATGTTCGGCAAAAGGCTGTAAGGGCTCAGCAGGCTCAGCGACACGCCAGGATCGCTGCCCAGGCAGATCAGCAGGCTTGAGGGTAGCATTCACGCCCAGTTTATTCATCACCAGCATATTGCGTTGTGCCAGTACCTGGTGAGGAGCAAACGCATAGAGCGGAGAGGCTATTTCTTGCCGTTGCTGCGTTATCTGTTCAGGGAGATGCCCGCACTTTTGACACGCTTCACGTACAACTTCAGCAAGTTCTTCCTCGGGTACAGCAAAGATCGCATCCAGGGCGTGCAGTAGATTAAGACCGCGATTAAGCAAAATAATACGTCCGTGTTGCAAACGTTGCAGCAACCCATCATGTGCATGCGCCTGCCGGGCCTGATGAATTTGACGGGTGATATCGGCCAGGGGTAGCATAGCTAATTTACGATTGAGAAATTCAACCACCTGTGCAGTATCGTCCTCCAGCTGCCAGTCTCGTAAGAGTTCCAGGCAACGTTCTCCTTCATACACTTTGACCGTTTTCGCGACGCTGAGCAAGTAGGTCTTGCGCTCACAGACCCACAGCGCATGCAAATAACGTACGGTATCAGTTACCGGAAATGTAGCAAAACGTTTTTGTCCATGTACCTCTTGCACAAATTGAAAGCAGGCTTCAAATTCTGGCTGTAAGCGTTCAAAAACTGCCAACTTCAGTTCTATCAGGTGGGGAATCCGTGAAGCTGTGACCATAGCTCGCCAACCTTTCGCTCTTTCTCCTAATCATCATTGCACGAAATACAGAATGTACACTCCGTAACACGCACGAGACACACGAATCGTGGACGAAGCACAAGAGATCTAACTTAGCGGTGACAATCTGGGCTTATCTATGATAAAATTAAAAAAACGCTAGAGTAGCAAAGAAGGAGAATAGATGCGTTTAAAAGGAAAAGTCGTTGTTATTACAGGTGTCAGTCACGCGGGACAGGCAGGGTATGCTCTCGCACAAGCATTTGCCCATGAAGGGGCTGATCTGGCCATTTGTGCACGCAACGCAGAGCGCATAAACGCACGTGCCCAGGAACTACGCACAGGAGGCGAACATGTTGAGGTTCTGGCGGTCGCCGCTGATCTCACGACGGAAGAGGGAGCCAAAACGCTGGTCCAGGAAGCATTGGGAGCCTACGAACGTATCGATATCCTGGTTAATCTGGCTGGCGGTCTCACAAAGTATGGTCCATCAGACGAATTGAGCCTTGCCGACTGGGAGAGTGAACTAAACAATAACTTGCGCAGCGCATTTTTGTGTACACGCGCAGTCTGGCCGATCATGAGGGACCAGGGTTATGGCAAGATCCTCAACTTTAGCCGGGCTGGCGGCGTTGAGGCTTCTGGTCCGCACATGGTCGCCTATAACTGCGCAAAAGCTGGCGTCGACGCATTGACGCGAACCTTCGCCAAAGAAGGGGAAAAAGTCGGTATCTACGTGAATGCCATTGGACCAGGGTTACTCACCACGGCATCGAATAAAGCAGATATGCAACCATCAGCAGAAGATCTGGCGACGAATTGGGTTAGCCTGGATCAACTGGCCGAGGCAGCTATCTTCCTGGTTTCAGCAGCAAGTGATGGCATCAATGGCGTTACGCTGCCAGTACAAGCAAAAAGCTTCTAACTGCACACTGTTTCCCGTTGTATGACGGAGAGCAAAACTCTGGTGGGCGCAAAGCATCGACGCACCCACCAGGGATGATTACTCCTCTTCTTCCAATGCAGCTACGACCTCGGCCTCATCCTCTTCTTCTTCAACCCCTTCGATCTCTCCAGTCTTGAAGCTGAGCATATTCCCACGAATCTGCTCGTCGATAGCCAGCGCCACATCGGTATTTTGGCGCAGAAATTCCTTTGCGTTCTCACGTCCCTGGCCGAGGCGAATATCGCCGACCGTGAACCAGGCACCACTCTTTTTAACCAGGCCCATTTCCAGACCCAGGTCAATCAGACCGCCTTCGCGCGAAATGCCCTCGCTATACATAATGTCGAATTCGGCAGTCTTGAAGGGAGGCGCAACTTTGTTCTTCACCACGCGTACACGGGTACGGTTGCCAACGGCGTCCGAGCCTTGCTTGATGGTATCCGTACGGCGGATATCCAGGCGCACAGAGGCATAGAACTTGAGCGCTTTTCCGCCGGTTGTTGTCTCCGGGTTCCCAAACATCACGCCGATCTTTTCACGCAACTGATTGGTGAAAATCACCGTCGTATGTGAGGTGCTGATAGCGCCGGTCAGCTTACGCAGGGCATGGCTCATCAAACGCGCCTGCAAGCCAACATGCGAATCGCCCATATCGCCTTCTATTTCTGCACGTGGTGTGAGGGCAGCCACAGAGTCGACGACGATGACATCAATGGCGTTACTGCGCACCAGTGAATCGACGATTTCTAACGCTTGCTCACCGGTATCTGGCTGTGAGATATACAAGTTGTTTGTATCTACCCCTAGGCGACCAGCGTAGACCGGATCAAGCGCATGTTCCGCATCCACGAAAGCGGCATAGCCTCCTGCTCTCTGGACATTCGCGATTACGTGCAGACAGAGCGTGGTTTTTCCCGAAGATTCGGGACCATAGATCTCGGTGATACGTCCACGCGGAAGACCGCCAACGCCCAGGGCCAGGTCCAATGCGATTGACCCGGTGGGAATTGCCTCTATCTGCACCTTGGCCGCATCCCCCAGTTTCATGATCGCGCCCTTGCCGAAACGGCGTTCGATCTGTGTCAGGGCCAGTTCTATCGCTTTCTCACGCTCGCTCATACCAGCCGTATTGGCGGTCCCATTGCGGTCTACCGAAGGCTTTTCCTTTTTACTCATTGGCATCTTTCCAAACAGGGCGTGAGATACAGAGAGGATTTCTCCCCTCCCGCGTCACCACCCCTGCATTCCTCCTTTTTTCAATCCTCTCAAAGGGCTTGCAATTCCCGATGATCTCTCTTGCTTTGATAGGGGATACGGCATAAGTAAATAGTTGTGAAAAATATGGACAAATGAGACATTTCTCCCCACGTTTCACCTTGACCTACGCCGGTTGACGAACGAACTCGGCGGGCGGTTGGACTACGGCCAACCGGCATGCATGGGCTTACACTTGAGCAAAAGAGCTGATGAGGCTCCTGCAAAACGTTTGCAGTAGAGATGAGTCTCAGGCTCGTTGAGAAACCTCCTCAACACGCTCGTGCTTTCAAAACCCTAGTCGCTATACATCGTAGCGTCTCTGTGATACCGTATTTCTCCCCAATTTCTTCCTACAGGTACAATATTCTTTGACAAGGGCAAAAAGTCGGAAACAGATACCCTCCCCATCCATTTCCAAGAAAGTAGAACAAGAGTACCATAGGTCTAAGAGCGTGTCAAGTTATGCTTTTGCACGCTTAGCAAAAGTCCTGCCTGTCGTCAATGCTGTAACGTCTGCCGCACGACATTCATCACGAGAGAGACAAAAGAGGGCTGGAAATACACTACTAGATATCACGCCTGCCTTCTATTGCCCGGCTTAACGTCCCCTCATCGGCATACTCCAGATCGCTCCCCAGCGGAAGGCCACGCGCCAGCGTGGTTACGCGCACATTTGCCAGATGCAGCTCATCTTTGATGCCTCCTTCAATGACCCGGGCCGTGAAATCGCCCTCCCAGCCAGGATTCGTTGCCAGTATGACTTCGCGGATGGTACCACTGCCAATACGCTTGAGCAGTTCGTCTATGCGTATATCTTTGCGCAAGACACCATTCATCGGTGAGAGCGCACCGTGCAGCACATGATACAGGCCCTTATACACCCCTGTCTTCTCCAATGCGATCAGATCCAGCGGCTCCTCCACGACACAGATGACATCTTGATCGCGCTGCGCATCACTACAGATCGCACAGGGGTCGCTTTCAGTGATGTTAAAGCAGCGTGAGCAATAGATGATGCTCTCTTTGACACGCATAATTGCTTCAGCCAGGCGACGAGCCTGGTCCGTCGGACTACGCAGGACAAAAAAGGCCAGGCGTTGTGCGGTTTTTACGCCGACACCTGGCAGCTTGGAAAATTCTTCGATCAGAGCTGCCACGGGGGGTGCAATTTCAGTCATGCCTAAAACATTCCAGGAATCTTCATTCCGCCAGTGGCGCTGCTGACAAGCTTCTGCTGTGCATCGGTGACTTTATCAAAGGCATCTTTGGCAGCCGCCTTCACCATGACCTCTAGCTCTTCAATATCTTCCGCACTAAAGGCTTCAGGGTCAATTTTGACGCTGGTGATTTCATATTTCCCGCTCATGATAATCGTCACTGCGCCACCACCAGCCGTTCCAGTAAACAACGCTTCTTCCAGGTCCTGCTGCATCTTCAGCATTTTCTGCTGCATCTTTTGCAATTCACGCATATTGAAGCCCATAGGTCCAAATCACTCCTTACTTCGGTTGAATATCTTTAATTTCCGCTTTAAACAAGCGCATTACTTCTTTGACCACCGGATCGCTCTTGGCTTTCTTTTCGATGGTTTGCTGTCGCGTCTCCCCTTTAGCAGAGGACACGCTCTCTATATTCTCTCTCACTACGGCTTTTCTGGCAAGAGGTATTACGGCATGCCTATCAGCAGAAGTCGCCGTTGATGGCTCCGCTCTTTTCTGCTGCGCCTGATGTTGCTTTGTCGCTTGCTCCATTGGAGCGGGTGGTTTTTCTGGCGCAGGTATAGGCGGCTCACGGCGTGCAGGTTGCGACGATGACAAAGTCATCATCGTATTTGCCAGGCTGTTGTTATTATTTGGTGGGGGAATAACGGCCCTGTTCCCACTGCCGCCAGCCACACCCGGTGCGAGCAAACGCACGCTGCACTCACGCCCTAACTCGATCTTCATGGCCCAATTGATGGCTTCAATATACTCGTCTTTTTGTAAAGACTTGTAGTGGAAATCAGCCGTGGCACGAATGATCACCACAGGCAACTGGTCGGTCCCTTCCACATTCACAATCACATACCCATTCAAGAAGGCGGCTATTTTCGGGCCATCTTTTTTCGTCTTGACGCGCCTCCGCACATACTCCCAGCACTCCTTGACCTGTTCTATAGTCAGAGTTGGCGCATCAGCGTTGACATGCTCCTCAGCAGCAACAGCCGTTACCGGCTGTGCATCCGCCACCACAGCCGCCAGACCAGGTGCAGCAACGACAACTGGCTCCTGGTTTGCTAAAAACACACCCGGCTCATCCTGCTCATCGTCTGTATACGAGACACTATCCCAATCGGGCAGTGCAGGCTCATCGGGCTCTTCTTTCTCCTGCACAGAGAGAGCAACAAGCTTTCCTTCAGATAGCTCTGACCGTCTCTCTACAGACACTTCCACCTGTTCTAGCGATACCAACTTTTCTGCTGTTGCCGCTGGCTCTTCTCTCTGTACAACTGACTCCGGTTGCTTTTCCGCTGGCGCTGATTTCTCCGCAGGTGGCACTGGTTGCGTTTCTACAGGAGGCACACGCATTTGAGTGGGGGGAAGGGCAGTCGCCTGCGGCTCTCTTGATCCTCCCTGCACACGTGTTCGTTCCTGAGATGGTGGAGCACTTTGAGCACTGGCAGGGCGTGCAGGTGGTGCAGAGAGACCAATTTGTGGGGCGTGACCGTGGCGATGGATCTCGATAGTTGCCAGCAACGCCAGTTCCAAAGCGAGCTGGGGCGTGCCCTGACTTTTCTGGATCAGGTCATTCTGCGCAAAAATACGCGCGCACTCGGTCAATTCTTCCAGAGCAAATTGTTGAGCCAGTTGCGCGATATCCTGCATCTCATCTTCGGTACTGTCCAGAATCTCCGCGATATTTGCGCCTGCCTTCGCCAGCATGATTGCCCGCCAGTATTCCGCGATCTGCATATTGATCTGACGCAGATCAGCGCCTGCTTCAGTCAGTTCATGAATCAGGTGCAGGCCACCAGCACCATCCAGGTTAGCAACCAGCGCAATAAATTTCTGAATGGCCCGTGGATCTGCGACACCCAGCATCACCTGTACCTGCGTCAGTGAGATCTCTTGACCAGAGTAGGCAATGGCTTGATCTAACAAACTGAGCGCGTCGCGCATGCCTCCGGCAGCCGCTCTGGCAATCAGTTCCGCGGCTCCACGCTCTAACGAGACCTTTTCCTGCTCCGCGATATACTGCAAATGCTGGACAATCTGGCGCGTCGTGATGCGCTTAAAGTCAAAGCGCTGGCAACGTGAAAGCACCGTCGGCAACATCTTATGCACATCGGTGGTCGCCATGACAAAAATAGCATGGGGAGGGGGTTCTTCCAGGGTTTTGAGCAGGGCATTAAAGGCTTCTGTGGTGAGCATGTGCGCCTCGTCCAGGATATAGACCTTATACTTCCCGGTCGAGGGAGGCACCATGACTTTCTCGCGCAATTCGCGGATGCTGTCGATACCACGGTTAGAGGCTGCGTCAATCTCCGTGACGTTGAAGGAATTGCCAGCGGTTATCTCGCGGCACTGCTCGCACACGTTACATGGTTCACCGTTGTGCGACTGGAGACAATTGATCGTTTTTGCCAAGAGGCGAGCAGTACTGGTCTTGCCGGTACCGCGCGGGCCAGCGAAGAGATAGGCATGTGCCAGGTTGCCACTATTCAGACCATTTTTGAGCGTCCGAATGATTGGCTCCTGACCAACCAGGTCGCCGAAGGTCTGCGAGCGCCATTTGCGGTAGAGTGACTGTGAGGCCATAAACTCCACAACTCCCGACTGACTATCCTCATGACGGGCCAGAAAACGACCCTACCCGTTGCCGGAAGAGAAGATGACAGACAAAACCGACTTTCACCCGGTCCTGCCGGTCAGCGCAACCAGGCAACCCTACGTCACCCAGAGAGGTCCATTTACCGTTGCTTCCTCACGGACCTGGCGGGGTTCACAAACTTCTGCCGCGCAGGACCCGATCACGCCGACCGACAGGACCGGATGAAAATCGGTCCATCTCATTCGAACATATTTCCTCATGAGATGGCCTTATTTTACACCCAGACCACCGCGTTGTCAAGCAATTTTAGCTCCCAATCAGGACTTTTTCTTCCTCTTTGGAGCACGAACAGCCAGATTATGCTTTGCGGAATGTACCTATGACCTTGCCAAATTGGAGCGTATCACCATCATTCAGGACTTTTGGGACATTAGGGGCCAGTACCTGGTCGTTAATAAGGGTATGATTCGTGCTCTTCAAATCCGTTACGGTGCATTGATCGTGCGCATACTCTATGGTAGCGTGCAGCCGTGACACCGTTCCAGCCTCGGGCCACGCGTACAGGTTGATATCGGGTTTGTTCTCGACCGTCTCAGGCACAACCCGTCCAATGCTCATGCGAGAACCGACCAGACTGACTTGTTGACCGTCAGCGGAGACCAGATAGCCCCACGCACCAGAGTGGGATAGCGCTTGCGTGGTAGGCGTAATCTCTACGGCAACCGTGGCTTCTGTTGCACTTGCAGGTGAAGAAAAATCATAACCACAACTGGTACAGAAGATGGCCTCTGGCTTTATCGAAGCGCCGCACTGCGGACAAGATGCTTTTGGCTGCACAGCGAGCGATTTGCCACAACGGGCACAATAAAGATTATCCTGGTCATTCGGTGCGGAACAATAGGGACATGGCACTTTCTCAGGAGCAGAGGGCCTCTGAGCATATCCCGGAGGTGGTGGCGGCGTTTGTCCTATCAGTGGCGTCTGCCGGGGCGACGACGAGGGAGGTGGTGGCGGCATTTGTCCTATCGGTGGCGTCTGCTGGGGTGACGGCGAGGGAGGAGCCGACATGGATTGCTGCGGGTAGGGTGAAGGCTGCATCTGCTGCAACAGCTGAGCGGGAACAGGTCCAATCTGTATATTTGCCTGTTGTTGACGCACGACGACATCTAAAGAGGTCAGTACCTGGTTGGCAAGATTGGATTGACGGACCATGCCGGCTCCCGCTGTAAAAGCCAGCGGCCACAAAATCAACATACCAACAGCACCTGCCGCCGCTTTGTCGGCCCATCTCTGTTGACCAACCACCGCCATCACGCCTCCAGACGAGCTATGTAACGTGAGAGTGAGTGCCGCTTGCATACCCACAATCGCCGCAAAGTCGCCGCCCTTTTTAAACTGCACAACCATATGCTCGTTATTGCCAAAGTGCTGTACCTGGTAGCCCTGCGTGAGAAAGAGATTCTCTAGTTCAAATGCAAGGCGTTCAATATCAATAGACGATGATTGATAGAACCGTGTATCCATTATGCCTCCTACCATCTTAAAGAGAGTCATACATATATATTTATTGTACAGCATATCGAACACAGAGATAAAGTTAAACTGTCACTGCAAGATTGTGAGAAATTCCACATAGGCCAAATCAGGAGGAATTTGGGCAGTCAGGCACCGTCACCGTTGCGGCTAACGGTGCCTGTTTGCGTTAACCTGCTAAATATTTGCCGATCAGCAGTTGATATTTCTCTTTCGCTGCGGCTGGAATCGTCGCCGGATCGGTGATAATAGAGGTCGCCAATGCGTGCTCACAATCACAGGCACTGCGTTCAGCCGGAATTTTCTGAGCGACGCTTTGCAGAATGCGTTGCGCGTTCGCCACATTCGCACCCAGATTCCCGATCACCATCTCCACTGTCACCGACTCCGCAGACTCGTGCCAGCAGTCATAATCGGTGGCGCAGGCGATGGTGGCATAACATAATTCGGCCTCGCGCGCCAGTTTCGCCTCCGGCAGAGCCGTCATACCGATAATATCCATGCCCAGCTTGCGATACGTATTGGATTCAGCCTTCGTCGAGAAGAGTGGACCCTCCATGCACACATAGGTCCCGCCTGCATGTACTTTGACGTCGCCCAGTTCTCGTGCAGAATCGAGCAGCAGCTTGCTCAGCGTAGGACAGAACGGCTCGGCGAAGGTACAGTGTACGACCACGCCACCTTCATAAAAACTATTGACGCGACTCTTCGTGCGATCAAATAGCTGGTCAGGAATCACCAGATCGCGTGGTGCAATATCTTCGCGCAGACTACCAACGGCGCTCACCGAAACAATCCACTCAACACCCAGACTTTTCAACGCCCAGATATTTGCGCGTGCAGGAATCTCGGTCGGACTCAGGCGATGACCGCGCCCGTGACGTGGCAGAAAGGCCATCGCAACCCCTGAAACATTGCCAATCGCGATTACATCGCTCGGATCACCAAAGGGCGTGTGTACCCTTACCTCCTCAACTTCGGTCATGCCCTCCATACGATAGAGTCCACTCCCGCCAATCACTCCAATAGTCGCCTGTGGCATACGCTTAAATTCCCCCTTGTAAACCAGGAAAGCTACGCTTTTATGCGTGCATATCGTCTTTTGCCGACTTTTACAATCGCACCATCAATCACATCAACGGTAAAATTCGGGTCTGTAATACGCTGTGCCTCACCCGACACTCCGCTGAGAAAGATCGAGACGCCACCCTCTTTTATCAAATTGCGGGCTTTATTATTGCTCTCAGCTAGATTGGCGTCTACCATCAATTCAATAATATTTTTGGGCGTGCTCAATTGATAATCAGGAATATCAGAGGGCAATTTGCGCTCAGAGAACTGGCGTATAAATGCCTCCTCAGCCTCCTGTGCGGCAACCGGATCATGAAACTCGCCGACAATCTCCCGCGCCATACGCAGTTTGACATCTCTCGGATTGAGCGTCCCCTCGGCCATCTTACGCTCAAACTCGTCGATTTCTGCGCTAGCAACATCGGTCAGCGCCTCAAAGTAGATGCGCATCGTCGGATCGGGTAGCGACATCAGCTTCCCAAACATATCTTTCGCCGGGGCTGTCATGGCGATATAGTTATCCAGCGACTTGCCCATTTTCTTCACGCCATCCAGCCCCACAATCAGGTCCATCGTCAGGATCTGCTGCGCAGCCTGCCCAAAGATCGGTTGCAGATCACGACCGACCAGCAGATTGAAGGTCTGGTCAGTGCCGCCAATCTCGACATCGGAGTGCAAGGCCACCGAGTCATAGCCCTGCAACAATGGATACATGAACTCAGACAATGAGATCTCTATGCCGCTCTTATAGCGCTTCGCGAAATCATCGCGCTCCAGCATCTGGGCCACGGTCTTGTAGCCCAGCAACTTGATGGCATCGGCGAGGCTAAATTGATCGAACCACTCGCTCTGGCGATGCACCTCGGTCTGATCACGATCCACGATTCTAAAGAACTGGTCGAGATATGTTGCCGCGTTCACGTTAACCTGTTCGGCGGTCAGAGCTTTGCGCGCTTCCAGCCGACCGCTGGGATCGCCCAGGCGCGCCGTCCAGTCACCAATCACCACCACGGTCTTGTGACCCAGGCGTTGGAATTGGCGCAGTTTACGGAAGACGACGGCGTGCCCAATCGTCAAATCATAGTGGGTCGGATCTACGCCGAGCTTCACGCGTAGCGGCTCGCCCTTGTTGCCTTCCAGCAGCATGCGTCGCAGATCGGCTTCCTTCTCGACTTGTGCGACGCCGCGTGTCAGCACATAATCTATATCTTTCGCTGTTGGTTGCGGTTTCACCGTCACGTCAGCATTCCTCCAGGTAGCATACATCGTTATTCTTTGCAGCATTTTAACAAATTCAGCGCCAACCGTCGAGCACAAAAACTTTGACAGTCTATCTATCAATGTTTCTAACACTTCTCTTACACTTCGCATACGTTCCTCTAACACAGCATGAGATATAGTATCCACAGAAAGAAAAACAAGTCACGAAGGTGAGCGGGTCAAGCCAGTTCACACTTCGCAGTGATAGTCAAAAGTATTGATAGAGGAAAATAAGAAGGAGACATCAATCATGGCAAACCTTACCCGTTACAATCCATTCAATGAAGCTGTTTCGTTGCGCGAAGCTATGGACCGTCTTTTCGAAGACAGTTTCATCTCACCGCGTTTCGGTGGTATTGTCAGCACGCGTGGAGCAGGGGCCAACCTGTACGAGACAGCTGAAGGCTACACATTGCAGGTACCCATGCCCGGTGTCCAGCCCGAGAATGTAGATATCACGGTCCAGCAGGACACCGTCAGCCTGAAGTGGGAAACCAAAGTGGAGATTCCTGAGCATGCGACAGCTCACTGGAGCGGCTTTCAGTCCGGTAAGTATCAGCAGTCGTTCACGTTGCCAGCGCCGATCAACTCTGAGGGTGTTGAGGCCCGCTACAACGATGGTATCCTGACCCTGAACTTGCCCAAAGTTGAGCATGCCAAGGCTCGCACCATCAAAATCAACGCCACTCGATAAACCTGATCCCCTTATCCAAAGCGGAGCAACTATTCATTGCTCCGCTCGTTTTATGTCTACAAATTAGGGATAGATCTTTTCGCCTTTGGCCAGCATTTCCACAAATTTCTGTATTTTGGCCGCGCGCGTCTCAGCTTTTTTCGCCGTCTGGACTCTGAAGATGATGGCATAGCGGTTCACGCTGTTTAATGTGAGAAAAAAGTCACGCGCCAGAGGATTTTTGTCCAGCGCTTCCTGTAAATCGTCAGGCACGGTCGCGCTGCTCTGACCAGCGTAGGCTGCATCCCAACGGCCATCCGCCCGCGCCAGATCAACCTGACGCAGACCCGACGGCTGCATCCTTCCGGCCTCGATCAGCGCATTGGCTTTGTCCCGGTTGATCTGTGACCAGATGCTCTTCGGGCGGCGTGGAGTAAACTTCTGGAGCCAGTATTGCTCATCAAACGCGGCCTTCTGCCCATCGATCCAACCATAGCAGAGCGCGCCCTCCAGAGCTTCCGCGTATGAAATCGATTGAGTTCCAGTCGCCTTTTTGGCGATTTTGAGCCAGATGCCCGTCGGATCAGCGTAATGCTCCGCGAGCCATGCCTCCCAGTCTTGCTGAGTGGCAAATCCTATAATTAGCCGTTCTTTTGCACTTTCCATATCTCAAGTATACTCCAAAAATACCTGGAACAAAAGACCCAGGCTTATTCTCTACTCTTCTTTTTGGTCGAAAAAACCTAGAAATTTCGTTCAAAAAAAGAATTATTGATCTCAACGTAAAGATGTAATTCTTTCACTCCCTCCGTCAGTTCCATCTTCCATCCTCCCAGAGCTTTTTGCTTCTAGCCTATCATCTCTGGGCAAGGGCCTTTCTGGGGCAATTTAATTTTTTAACCTCCCTAAAGCATTTATATCCGGTTATACGCAAAAAACCGCCGCGCGATCATTCCATAAACGCGAAAAACAGAGTACAATAAGCTCGTAGTATCCTCAAAGAAAACCTTAAAAAAAGTGCCGCTTCCAGGCACCTTGCAGCAGAGGATTGTATACACAGCCACGTAAAAACCTGCTTGTTCTTGTAGCAGGTAAAGGTCGTCACTTAGTTGATGGGGAGATGCGTTTTATGCAGCACCTGGTACTTGAGCAGCTTCGGCAGGGACCATTATTATGCGATGGGGCAATGGGGACACTGCTCTATGCGCGCGGCGTTACGTACGAGCAGTGCTTCGATGCGCTGAATCTGACTGATCCCGAACGTATTCAGGCGATTCACAGCGAATACATCAGCGCGGGAGCACAGATCATCGAAACCAACACTTTTGGAGCCAACCGCACCAAACTCGAAGCTCACAATCTGGGTGATAAGGTCCGCGAGATTAATTATCGAGCCGCGCGCCTGGCACTCGAAGCACGTGAAGTATCAGGCCAACCAGTTTTTGTAGCTGGGGCCATCGGCCCCACTGGCCGTCCATTACAGGCACCTGATGAGCAACGTTTGAGCGATCTGCGCGCCGTCTTCCGTGAGCAAATCGAAGCGCTGCAGACCGGTGGCGTTGAACTCCTGATCCTGGAAACCTTTTCGAGCCTGGCCGAATTGCGCCAGGCGATTCTGGCCGCGCAAGAAGTTGGCGGACTGCCCATCGTTGCACAGATGAGCTTCTATGAAGATGGACATACCCTCTCCGGCCAATCTGCCACACGCGTTGCTACTGTGCTGGGCGACCTGGGAGTTGACGTGATGGGGGCTAATTGCAGTGTGGGCCCGGCGGCGACGCTTGACGTCCTGCAAGAGATGATCACGGCTGCCCAGCAGGCTGAAACAGCCACGTCGCAGCTTTTTTCTGCTCAACCCAACGCCGGTCTGCCCAAACGCATCGATAATCGCTTTTTCTACGTCTCCACGCCGGACTACTTCGCCGATTACGCGGTGAGTTTTGCGCAGGCGGGTGTGCGCTTAATTGGTGGCTGCTGTGGCACTACACCACGCCATATTGCCGCCATGCGTAAAGCGCTTGATGAGAGTTATGGTCGCACCAGTCAATTTAGTGCCATACCGACGCAGAGCACCGAGCAGCAGGTTATACAGGTGCGTAGCAATGGTAAAGCAGTGACGACTGCTACCAGCGAGGAAGAGGTACGGCTCCCGCAGCAGGGCAGTACGACACGCCTGCAAGCAAAGCTCGCGGCAGGTGAGTTCGTTATCAGTGTCGAGCTAGACCCACCCAAGGGTCTCAATCCCACGAAACTACTGGCCGGCGCAGCCTTACTCCAACAAGCTGGCGCTGACTGCATCAATATCGCCGATAGCCCGATGGCGCGTATACGCATGAGTTGTATCGCGCTGGCACGCCTGATCCAGGACGAACTGGGCATAGAGACCATTATTCATTTTACGACGCGTGATCGTAATTTAATGGCCTTGCAGTCCGACTTATTAGGAGCACATGCGCTGGGCATTCGCAATGTCCTGGCACTCACAGGGGACCCATTGCGTGTCGGTGATTACCCCAATACCACTGGCGTGTGGAATGTGGACTCTATCGGGCTGATCCAGATTCTCCGTGGTCTGAATGAGGGGCACGCGGCAGCCGGTTCGACGATTGGCTCCAACGCAGCATTCCATATTGGCTGCGCGCTTAATCTGAACATGACCGATGAGGAGACCGACCGCGAGATTGAGAAGTATCAGCGCAAGCTTGCCGCTGGTGCTGACTTCATTATGACACAGCCCATTTATGATCTCGCACCACTAGAGCGTTTCTTACAGCGAGCAGGCAAGCCACCGATACCGATGTTGCTTGGTTACATTCTCCTGCACAACGCGCGGCACGCCGAGTATTTGCACAATGAGGTACCGGGCATCACCATCCCGGAACACGTGCGGGCACGCATGCAGGCCGCCGGCGACAAGGGGTATGAAGAGGGTTTGCGACAGGCTCAGGAACTGCTTTCTCAGGCGCGCAGCATGATCCAGGGAGTGTATCTCCAGCCTTCGTATCGCCGCTATGACGTCGTAGGTGAGCTTATCAAGACATTGCAGACACCAGCAGTGCCATAACAAAGAGCTCTACAACCATTTTTTCTCGATAGCCTGCGCAACCACGCAGGCATAAATCGCCCCCTGGATGCCAGTGCGCTGGTATTTCTCCAGGCAACCGGAGAGCACGAGTAACGCTGTATCATGCAGGTTTTGCCGTTTGCTGTACACAGACATACGTAGCAGGCACTCGGCAGCTATCGCATTCTCAGTCAACGGCTGCTCGCGCAGGCTGAGGCGGCCTATGGCGTCGGGATCTTCGGGGTAATCATAGAACAGGCCGTTCTGCATATCCAGCAATTCCTGGCAAGCAAAGTGCATCAGCGCAATAGCCGTCTCCAGATAGTGTTTCTGTGCATGCAGCTCATAGGCATCCAGCAGGGCGCGCGTCATCCACACCAGGTCCGCCAGTTGTCCGGGCAGGTCTGCATGCTCATCGAGCGCATAGTGGCAGACGCTACCGTCTCGATGCACCATGTGCTCGCATAAATAGTCTAAAGCGCGCAAGGCAGTCACATCTAACGCCGGCAGATGCAGCACCTGTGCCGCAAGCAAATAGGAGGAAATCATGCGTGCATTCCAGGCGGTGCAGACGATTTTATCCACCAGCGGCATATCTTTAGACGCCCGTGAGTATGGCCCTGGTTCGTAGTATTCTTCATCTGCACACTGGCTGCCACTAAAGATACCTTTATCGGCCTGCCAGAGCGTCGTATTACAATAGAGGAGCAGACGTCTCGCCAGGTCAGACCATTGTGTTTCTCGTGTTGTCTGGGCGGTCAGCAAGACAACGCGCAGCAAGGCAGCATTCTCTTCCAGCATCTTCTCTGTATGCGGCACGCTCCAGTCGCTCGCCGCTGAATAACGGAAAAAGCCGCCATCTTCTTTGTCCCACAGTCCACCATCGCACATCTGCTCTAACGAGTAACGGACCATTTCCAACTCATCAGCTTGATCATTGCGCGCGAGGTACAGCAGCAATTCGAGCGCTTCGGGATGGGGAAACTTGAGATGAGGATGGATCGTAAAGCCGCCATTGTCCCTATCGTACAGGTCGCGCAAGACCTGACCGGCGCGCGCTGGTAGATCCTCCAGGGCCTCACGCTGCGCAGCTAGCAGTGGCCGCGCACCTGGATAGAGCTGCTCCTGTGCCCATCCACGCTCCTGGCGCTGTGCATGGAGCAGTTGCACCTGCTGCGTAATTTCCTGGCGGTGTTCACTATAGTAGCGCCGTATATGTCCGAGATAGTAGAGCATCTGCTTGGGAGGGACATACACTCCTCCCCAGAGAATCTCTCCTTCCGCTGAAAGCAAGACAACGCTGGGCCAGCCGTTTTGATTGTAGCGGACGTTGATATCTGGACGGATATCACTATCAACGCGCACAGGAATATAATCGTGGTTTATGATACTGATAATGCTTGGCTCGGAGAGCGTTGTCGCATCCATCACCCGACACCACTCACACCACAGCGACGAAATAAGCAGAAACACAGGCTTATCCCATTGGATAGCATCTTGAAACGCTTGCTTGCCCCAGGGCCGCCAATGTATCTGGGCGGCTTGATTGGAGTGGGGAGAAAAACGCAGTGTCTCAGCTATTGGAACAGATGACCACGAATGCTTAGCGACGATCTTGCCGCTCATACCTGAGCCTCCTTCGTGTCAATCCAATGTCTCTCCAGGGGAATAGAATGGGAAGGTTTGCCACACCTCACGCCTCAAAACCTTTCTGAGCAGAAGTATACCACAAAAATGGCGAAATATACATCCTTTGACCCCAGAAAATGGCGAAATTCTCCACTTCGCGCAAATATACGCCTGCGTATGCTTCATAAAACCGCTCACGGTGCATGACTTGCTTGCTCTTCTTTTCCCAGTTACGTGCATATGTTTCTATACATCATCAGCAGTGGTTTCGACGTCGTTGCACCCTTGCAAACAGCCTCCTCTCGTAGTATACTTAAGCAGTCCGTTTACGCTAGCCTGTTTCTTGTTTGAGGTAAACTCTACAAGAACTGCTGGTGGCGGATCGCAGAGATTACAATCACCACTTACAGATGTATCCACTAGTTTTAGAAGAGGAGATTTGACTATCAATAAGGATTTTCGGGGGAATGACCGTTCGCGTGAGACACGAGTGAATGAACGTATTCGTGCACGTGAGGTACGCTTAATCGATGAAAACGGCGAAATGATGGGAGTGATGCCCCCCCTGCGGGCTCTTGATATTGCCCGTGATAGGAATCTTGACCTGGTCGAAGTATCGCCGAATGCTCTACCACCGGTTTGCAAGCTCATGGATTACGGTCGCTTCAAGTATGAGCAGGCCAAGAAGGAAAATGAGGCGCGCAAGAACCAGAAAACCATCACGCTCAAAGAGATTCGCATGCGTCCACGTACAGACGACCATGACGTCGAAGTGAAAACGCGCAAGATCCAGGAGTTTCTAGCTGAGGGGGATAAAGTGCGTGTCAGCGTGCAGTTCCGTGGTCCCGATATGCGTCACCCAGACATTGGTCGCAAGTTGCTAGACGGCATTGCTGAAGAGTTGAAAGGTATGGCGACCATCGAACGCTCGCCTGTGATGGAAGGGCGCATGATGTCGATGATCGTCTCCCGGGCTCCAGGATGGGAACCTCCCAAAAAACAGGCCCCTACCACGAATGGAAATGCTGCCCAGCAGCAACAGCCAGCTATCATTGCTAGTGGGAATGCTACTCAACAGCAGCCATCCATTGTCGCTAATGGGAGTACTGCTCAACAGCAGCAACAACCAGCCAGCAATGTATCCTCCAGTGATCAACAGGCCGAAATACCATCGCAGTAGTCCTTCGCTCACGTACAAGCCTTGTATCTGTCATAGCTCGTAGATCAAATTGTAGTCGTGAGTTCCGCTCCACATTTCATTGCACGAGGGTTTAGTCCAAAGCACTATAACCCTCTTTTTTTTGCTCCTACCACCATCTTCATATGATTTGACTTTTTGTACCTACGCGATTAAGATAAGAGCGGTTCAGAAGGAACATACGTCACATTAACAAGAGCACACCCAATAGCTGTGCCTGATGGAGATACACGTGAACGGATACGATGATCCACGCTGGTACGAGGAGCCTGATCATACAAATAATCCCACTCCCGCTGAGCAATCAGCCTCTGATGATTTCGATCAGTACCCTTTTCTCCCCAGCCAACAGAGTAATACAACGCCAGCTCCCGACCAGGCTATGCAGCCAGCCGATAGCCTTTCGCGCGCACAGCAGCTCACCAGACAGATTCTGATTACGACGACGCTGGTCGTAGTAGCTTTCGTGGCTGGCTGGTTTGGCAATCAATACATTGGGAACTATTTCAATCAGAGTAATCAATCAAAATATTATGAACAGCTCTTTGACCAGGCCTGGACGACGGTTGACAAGAATTATGTTGATCGCAAAGATATCAACTATAAGAACATGTCTTATGCTGCCATTCAGGCGATGGTCGCGACGCTACAAGATAAAGGTCACTCGCGTTTTATGACTCCCACTGATGTCCAGAGTGAAAATCAGCAGCTAAGCGGCCAATTTACAGGCATCGGTATCTATCTGAGCCTGGACGCGAAGACGCAGCAACTGATTGTCACTTCGACAATTCCAGGCGCGCCCGCTGCAAAAGCTGGTTTGAAATCAGGCGATGTAATCACGGCGGTAAACGGGAAGAGTGTTGTTGGCAAGGGCATTACCTACACTAGCAATCTCATTCAAGGGCAGGCAGGCACGACGGTCACGCTCACGATCCAACGCCCAGGAGAGGCGAAATCGCTGAAATTTAATATCCAGCGCGCCGCGATAGAGGAACCCAATGTGTTTATGCACTATATTCCTGAAAGCCATACTGCCGATATTCAAGTTTTACAATTTTCTTCCGGTACTGCCAACCAGGTGAAAGCTGCGCTCGCTAAGGCGAAGAGTATGGGGGCCACGAAGATTATCCTCGATCTGCGCAATAATCCGGGGGGCTACCTGGATGAGGCCATCGACACCGCCAGCCTCTTTATCAAGAGTGGCAATGTGCTGTTAGAGGAGGATAGCACGGGACAACGTACACCGGTTCCGGTGAACGGCAAAGCGGTCGACACGACGGACCCCATGGTCGTTCTGGTCAACGGTGATACGGCCAGTGCAGCAGAAATTGTGACCGGGGCACTGAAGGATAATCATCGCGCTACAGTTATTGGCGAACAAACCTTCGGCACAGGCACGGTCCTGGAGCAATATACACTCGCCGATGGTTCTGCCCTACTGCTCGGCACCCAGGAGTGGTTGACGCCCGATGGTCAATTCATCCGTGGCACCAGCACCACGCACGGAGGCATCACACCCAATATTGTCGTCACCCAAAACGCAGATACAGTGCTGTCTGCCAATCAAGAAAACCAGGCCAATATGACTCAGCAGCAGATCCTTAACAGCGGAGATGCCCAGTTAGTAGCAGCCATCCACTACTTGACAACAGGCCACAAGTGATGAGCAGAACCGTTCTCAAGCAGTTGGTACCATCTGCAAAAAATCTAATACCGCACGGTTGAATGCTTCTGGCTGATCCATGTTCATAAGCGTAGGCGCACCCGGTAGCACTCTTTTGTGTGCTTCAATCATGCTTTTGACTACGCCTATCTTGTCACTTATTACAAAACGGGCTTAGCTTGAGAGAAGGGGTACGGGCCAGCCTCGCTATGAACGAGCGTGTTGGTTTCGTGAGACAGCTCGCCTGGATTGTCCTGGCGAAAACGTTCTCTCCCCAACAGTAGTACTTTTGTTCCGCTGGCTTTAGATATTCCACCATTGCCTATGCCACGCGCGAGCCGCGACCAGTGCATCATGGGTCTCGCGCGAAAAGATGGTATGACACCGTTCAAGCTCTGGAGCCGTGGCATACAGATCGACAATACCCAGATCGACCCCCAGCAGCGGCTCTACCGCAGCAACCGTACAATATGGCACATAGGGTGCACTATAGCCACCTGTTTGTAATAGCACTAAACGGCCATCACAGACCTTTTCAGCTAAATCCACCAGCAAAGTAGATAACCGGCGATAGCCTGCCATCGTCAGCATCATCTGCGCCAGCGGATCTAACCAGCTCCCATCCTGACCAGCTGCGACGAGGATCAACTGGGGACGGAACTGAAGTCCAATCGGCACGACCAGTTGCTCAAATGCAGCCTGATAGCCCCGATCACCTGTACCTGGCGGCAACGGAATGTTCACGGTATACCCCACGCCAGAGCCGCTCCCAACCTGCTCCAGCTCGCCAGACAGTTGCGGAAACCAGTCTTGCTGGTGCAACGAGACAAACAGCACACCTGGATCTTGATAGAAGGCATCCTGAATACCATTGCCATGATGAACATCCCAATCGACGATCATGATACGCTCAAAACCATAGACATTGCGCGCATGATGGGCTGCAATAGCTATGTCGTTGAAAATACAAAAGCCCATACCTTGATTGCGCGTCGCATGATGACCCGGCGGACGCAATAAAGCATACGCATTACGTACTCTCCCTTCTACCACCGCATCCACGGCATTCATCGCTCCGCCAACCGCGTATAATGCCGCCTCAAATGAACCAGGGCTGAGCACAGTATCTTCCTCAATCTCTCCCCAGGAGCCACTCCTGGGACCACCCGCCTCACAGGCCCGTATGCCAGCAATATAGTCACGCGTATGATACAGAGCTATCTCGTCCTCATCCGCCATACGCGCCGCAATAGGCAACATCTGCTCCGTCAGACCAGCGCCATCGAGAAACTCTTTAATACGCCGCGTAATGGTGAGCGAGGCAGGATGCGGCTCTGGCGAAAGCTCAAACGAGCCAGCACGCGTGACAACGGTGGTTTCTACACCAGTATCATGAGCCAGAAAGTGCTCATCAAAGACCAGGCCCGTGCGATAGGCACACATACAACCGATCCTTTCCACATCGTTATGCATTCAGCAACATGACACTTACGGCACTCAACGCATACCAGCACTTTCAATGCAAGAAAATATTACCGCCAGTCAGTTCTCTTCTTAGAGAGATCCTACGGCCTTTATCATACACTCACTATATGCCGAACATCAACATAGTATCGAAACAGAGAATGGCGAAACAGAGGGTCAAAAGAGCAGGACTTCACGCGGGCAACGGCTTAAAGACATGTACATGTTCTTTGAACTAGTGTATAATGCGAGGGCAGACGTGAATGCAATTCAGACCATGCGAGAACTTTTGTAACCGTAGAATGCTCATTTAAGTAAAAAGCATCTCCGCCCCAGACAAGGGATTTGCGCAGATGCTTTTAAAGACGTTTTGCTGGTGAGGGCAACATGGCGCAACGTAGCAATCAGTCACCCAATGCAGTATCCTCAGACGGATCAATGAAATGGTGAAAACCTGCTGCTGCCTCCCAGACACAGGTATTTTACGCACACGATGCCGCAGACGTCACGTGGTTTGGCACGAGGGAAACATCAAGAGAAACGATGGCTTGCCCACAGGCGGCTTTCTTGTTCTTCCTGCAAAAGGGATGGGCACCCAGAGAGGATTTTATGATAGAGACAGTCCCATCAGGCACAATATTACACGGACGCTATCGCATTGAACGCGTACTGGGTAGTGGAGGATTTGGGCATGTCTATCTGGCAATAGACTTAGTCACCAACCAGCAATACGCGGTGAAAGAGTATCTGGTAAGCGGTTCGAGCGGACAAGAGCAGTTGCAACATGAAGCAACCGTGCTTAGCCATCTGCGTCACCCCAATATGCCAGGCTTCCAGGATGCGTTTATCGAGCGAGGCCGCTACTATATTGTCATCAACTACATCGAGGGGAACGATTTAACCGATCTCGTGCGTATGGCACGCCAACGCAATGAGAGTATTCCCATTCGGCAAATTCTGACCTGGCTGCTCGCTATTTGTGACGCGGTGATGTTTATGCATAGCCAGCGTCCTACTATTATTCACCGCGACATCAAGCCCGATAATATTCGTATTACACCGAACGGTACTGCCGTACTGGTGGATCTGGGGAACGCAAAAGCCGCCGCCGATGGAGCGCGCACCCTCTTCTTTATTCGCCACCAGGGAACACCGGGCTACGCACCACCAGAGCAATATCCAGGCGGCACAGGCACAGATGCACGTTCAGACGTGTATGCGCTGGGCGGGACGCTTTATTTTGTCTTGACGGCACACGAGCCGCCTAGCGTCTCTACGCGCAACCAATCACTCCAACAAGGTCAACGCGACCTTCCATCATTACGAGATCACATCGCCAGTAATCCGCCAGAAGAGAGCGCCGAGGCCAAGGCAGCACGACAATTCAGGCTGGGCGTGACGAAACCATCAAAACCAGCACCGCAACACTCACGCCACATTGAGCAACTTGAAACGCTGCCCCCAGCCGTGCTTCAACAAATCGACCAGATCATACAAAAATCCATGGCGATGAAACCAAAAAATCGTTACCAGTTTGTCGCAGATTTCGCGAATGATCTGAAAAACGTCATTGCAGCATTACCGGGACCCCCATCACCAACACCATCACGCCGGGGAGATCCAAATAGTACACAACCAGATCTGCCGGACCTTTATGACGCACTCCAGGAGGCTAAGGAACACGCCAACCAGACTATCCAGGAGCAGGGCACGCAACCAATGGGTCCCAACAACTACCATTGCCCACGTTGCAACGCACCTCTGGCGCAAAAGGCGGCGTTCTGCCCGCGCTGCGGTGCTGCCCTCAACGCGTCAACAAACAGCCAGGTTCCTGCGGTACGCGCCCAGGCATATGCAAAGACTCCGTCAGCGGAAAACACCGTTATCGCGCCACAAGGGCGCATGAAAGAGGCCTCAGCTAGCTATGCAGCCGTACCTCGCTCTTTTAGCAGGTCAACCAGTGCCCGCCAACCCGCCATCCGACCTGAAAGACTAGTAGCACAACAGGTGCAGTCTGTGGCACCTAACACCACTCCGCCCGCGCAGCCCAGAAAAGGCGTCACAACGAATCCAAGCGCTTTCTCACCGGCTGACACAGGTTCTCAGCCTGCGCCAGCCGGTCCTGAGATCGACCCCCGGCTATGGCTACTGCTCGTGGTCGTCATCGTTCTGCTGGTCATACTTGGTATCGTGGTACTGCATACGCTCGCACTACATGGATACGCAGCAGCATATCTCAGCACACGCAGGTAGAGCCTGTGTGCTGCTTGCCTGCGCACACAGGCAGTCATTCCCACATCTCGGACAATGAACGGCGTACGCGGCCTAGCCACGCGGGCAACGTCGCCGCCCAGGACAATCGCTCCATGATATCTTCAATTACCGCAGCAGTCGGTTCCTCTTGTACATAGAAGAGATCCTCAAGTGGACCATTTATCGTAGCTATTGGAGCAATAAGCAGTAAGGCATCAGCTAAGAGTGCAGCCTCACCGCGTACCGGTGGATACAACTCTCCGTATGCATGTAAGAAACGCCGTGCTCGCTCAGGCTCAAAACCGCGCTTGACGAGCGGCAGAGTCAGGCTATTCCCTGGCTGCCAGGCGAGTGCACTGAAGTAGAAGAGCGCATAGGCAACTTCAAAGATACGTTTCTCCCAGCGTGATGCCTCCAGACCCATTACAGCAGTCACACCCGATGATCCGAAACGCAGATTGAGTGCGTGATAATCACCGTGGATGTGGAACTCCGGCAGCCCATGTCCTCCCGCTCCAAGCGACATCATAGCTGACGGCAGAACTGCCTCCCATTGATCAGCCCAATGCGCGAGGCTAGCAGCAACTGCCTGTACAGGGTACTCATCAGCTTTGCTACGCGCCAGGTTGAGATAGCCCTGCACAATGCCCCCGATATGCGCCTCCGCAGGCCAGCGCTGCTCGGGCCCCGTATACGCCCGCGAAGCCTGGTGGATACGCGCCAGCATACTGCCAGCGAACTCTACCCAATCCAGGCTGCGCTGATCAGCAGTAGCAAATTGCTCGCCACCAGGCCATTGTTGCAACTCAAAGCTATCTTCACCAAGCATTGCGACTGGCGCACCTTGTGGTGTCAACAAGAACGATGGCACCGGTATGCCAGACTGCTGCAAGTAGCGCTGAAAGTCGTAACGATGATTGATATCTTCGCCGATCAGGCCCTCAGGCCGCTCTCTGAGCACATACTGCTGTCCCTGCACATCCACCAGCAAATGCAAGCCCGCACCAGGCACAGTGTCCAGCGGTCCCAGGTTCTGCCAGGTAGAAACACCAAAAGCCTGCATGACCTCATTGAGATCAAGCAGGTCTTCTGCTTCCTGAGACGCCTGTGCATGTTCAGCGCCAAATTCTTCCATACTCTTTCACAACCCGTTTCCAGGGATCGAAACTTAAACCTCTACCGGCAAATCCTGCCGCTTGCCCCACTCGTTCCAGGAACCATCGTAATTGGTCAGTTGCGGATAGCCTAACATAGCCAGACTGAAAAGCACGGTTGTCGCCGCAACGCCACCATTACAATACGCGACAATGTGCTTGTCAGGCGCAACCCTGGCCGCAGCAAAGATGCGCTGAAGTTCTTCAGTGCTACGAAATGTGCCTGTAGCCGCATCGATCAGTTCCTCGCGGGGCAGGCTAATAGCCCCCGGAATATGACCACGCCGCCCCCGCGCAATTTCGCCGGTATACTGTCCACTATCCCGTGCATCTATCAGCGTGATGTCAGATTGGCCCAGCGAGGCCAGGACGTCTTCAGCGGTCGCGCGCAACTGAGGTCGCGCCACAGCAGTAAAGTGGGCAGGCGGGTATGTCGGAATTGCGCTCGTTAATGGACGCTGCTCACGTTGCCATTTGGGCAATCCTCCATTAAGCACCACCACACGCTCATGGCCATAGTAGTTGAGCGCCCACCAGAGGCGGGTAGCAAATTGCGAGGCTGGATGCGTATCATAAGCCACCACAAGATGCTGATCACCAATGCCCAGACGGTCCATGACGGCGGCAAAACGCTCAGCCGAAGCAATCTGCGCCTCTACGTCGTCATCGGGATCAACGATATCCTTGCTCCAATCAATATAGAGAGCAGCGGGAATATGCTCGCGCGCATATTCGTCAGGCGCACCCACATACTCAGCATCCTGTTTACCGTCTGGACGCGTGACTGTTCGCACATAGCCACGCATATCCACGATACGCAGATCTGGATCATGCAGATGCTCCGCTAACCAGGCTGTCTCCACCAGGAAGCGACTACGCTCTAAAGTCATAACGATTTCCTCCTCTATGCACGAATCTGTGGACGATACGGGCCAGTGATGCGCTCAAAACGCGGACGATAACGGGTCGTATGATAGTCATCCGGGTTGACGCGCCGCGCCGGGATATCCTTCCCAGGAATATCTGTGGCGATGAATTCGCCATCGCGGTGAGCAACCATAATACCATACATACCTTGCTCAATCATGCTCATAGCCACATTCGCATAGTAGATTGCCATGTGTTTATCGTACACCTCTGGTTCACCACTGCGCAAGAAATACGTCAGATCAATGGGCAGGAAACGCACACCTGGCATACGCGCTGAGAGCTGATCCGCCAGGAACTCTGCCACATTGGCTTTCTTCTTATGGCCATAGGCATCAGCTTCTCCCACTGTGGAGACCGGCACACCCAGATTCGCGCCCTCCGAGAGCACCACAAACGAATAGCCCTCGGGATTCTGGCGGTCCTGAAGCACGAGATCAGCCAGCGTATCAATGTTGATGGCAACTTCCGGGATGATCAAACGATCAGCCCAGGTCACGGTAGCTGTTTCCAGCGCAGTGAAACCTGCGTCGCGACCGAACATACGGAATAAGACGGTTTCACGATGTGAGCCGGCGGTAGAACGGATACGATTGATGAACTCAGCGGCACGGCTGATCGCGGTCTGGAAGCCAATACAGTAATCTGTACCGGGAACATCATTGTCCATCGTCTTAGGAATAGCCCAAACGGGTACGCCTGCCGCCGCAAGCTTCGCGCCATAACTCAGCGTATCATCGCCACCAATAGCAACAAGACCATCCAGACCCAGAAACTCTATGTTCGCCAGTACTTCATTGGTAAGATCAACACGATCAGCAGACTCGTGACCTTCAGCATATGCCTGCAAATGCGCTGGTAACTCTCTGACACTAGTATTGGCCGGATTCGTGCGCGAAGACTGCAGAATCGTACCACCCAACCTGTCGATGTTCCGCGTATTCAAACGCGTTAAAGGCATGACATACCCACGCTGCCATGTGCTCGCATCTTCAGTGTGAAAAATCAAGGCATCGCGACCACGAGAGCGGTCAAGATAAGCAATACCTTCCCAACCGGCACGCAGTCCCGTGACACGGATGCCCAGTGTCTCTGCACGATAAACTAGCGCCTTAATCGCTACGTTGAGTCCCGGCACATCGCCGCCGCCTGTGAGTACCCCTATCGAGCGAATGGGTTTTGCTACATGTCCTGGCATGAGAAATCCTCTCCTACTTATGTATCTTTGTGTTCTTGCTGACATGTCTGTCAATTTTGGACAACAGAAGGCTTTTTATGGAACCAGTCAGGCAAAGCCTTCAACGTTTAAAATACTCTAGCAAAGATTATATCACCCTTTGCACAGAATCCTCTCTCTTCAGCCTACGACGGCTGACGATGCATAACATCCACATCATGAAATCTGTACTACGCTGTGCCTATAGGCACCAGCCGTATTCACATCGATGGTATAATAAAGACAGAACATTTGTGTGGTGGGTAAGCTATTTTCGTAGAGAAGCATTACCTTCTCTACGCAAGCTGTGAGGAGCAAACGACAATGCTTGAACCAATGAGACATGGATATGCTGGCTATGGACATGGCTTTTACCATATGGGACCAGGAGGCCACGGACACTTCCCTCCTTTTTATAACGGAGTGGTAGTGTATAACGGAGCAGGACTCTCACAACTCCTGGCTTTGCTCTTGCTCGTCTTCTGCATAGCCATGGCTATCGATTGTTTCAGAAATAGCCGGTGGCAAGGGAGTGCAAAAGTCCTCTGGCTGCTCTTCATTTTTTTCGTTCCCTGGATAGGAGCGCTTACATACTTTTTCCTGGGACGCCCGCAGAGGACGCCCATCAGTTATTACCAGCCCCCATCCATACCATACTATCAACCACAACCACAGGCGCGCGAGGGGGTCACACGGCAATACCAGCAAGGCTATCAAGCGCGACAACAAACACAGGCGCCCAGCCAGAGGTATGAACCAGTACGTGACTGGCAACACTATGAAGAGCCACAGGCTGCGTATCCTGACATTCCGCTGCAAGAAGAGCAAACTCAAAGCTGATCTGCGTTCCTGCACCTTTCACCGGATCAGCGCGGAAGAGAGCCATGCCATTGGCTATTTTGCCCCAATTGTGCTACAGTGTAGCGAGAAGCCAGGTGCATATACAGGAGCAAAGAGCATGGCAGAACTGGTATGGAAAAACAAACATACACAGTATGATTGTCATCCAGCCAAGGATCTGATACAGGATCAGACGCTCCCCCAACAGGGGCTGACAACCGACAGGTATTATCTTCCCCACGAACAAGCGGAGGACACCTTAGCGACACCTGCCGCGTGGTACAATCGCTTGATCTGGGGAGATAAGCAGCAAATTCTTCCCACCTTGCTCGCCGATTTCAGTAGCGCCATCGATCTCATTTACATCGACCCACCCTTCATGACAGGCAGAACCTTCCATAACGGCACAGATATCGCCTATAGCGATACCTGGAAGAATTGCCTGGATAGCTATTTACAATGGCTCTACGAAACCCTGACCCTCTTACATGCCCTCCTGGCAACACATGGTACACTGTATATCCACCTGGATTGGCGCGTCTCGCATTACGCAAAAATTATCCTGGATGAAATCTTCGGGTTTAGCGGCAACAGTCATGGACCAGGCTTCAAAAATGAAATCATCTGGCACTACCAATCAGGTGGCCGCGCCCAACACTATTACGCCCGCAAACACGACACCATCCTGCTCTATACCAAATCCGCTCACTATTGCTTTCACAGTGAAAGGGTAGGCGAACGGCGCGGCGCACAGAAACGCAACCACATGCGCAAAGAGCAAGGCTGCGATGGACGTGTCACATGGACGATTCGTTCGGCTGGTCGTACCTATACCTATCATGAGGATGCTCTCATGTCACTCGCCGATGTGTGGAGTGATATCAGCCACCTGCACCAGAAAGATCCTGAACGGACAGGGTATGCAACACAAAAACCTGAAGCGCTACTCGAACGGGTTATCCTGGCTTCATCGGAAGAGCAAGATCTTGTGCTTGATTGCTTCTGCGGAAGCGGAGTGACCCCTGTCGTAGCCGAGCGCCTGGGACGACGCTGGATCGCCTGTGACAAAAGCAACGCTGCAATTTCGGTCACACGCGAACGTCTAGTGAAGCAAGAACGCATTTACCCTTTTGCGTTACAACGGGTAGCAGAAATATCATAAGCAGGATAAGCAAAAGAGCTGAAAAATGAGCGCAACCAGGAACAGGAAAACACGCAAAGTGGCAGATAACGACCCATTTTTGCTCTGCCAGGTGCAATGCGAGGTATTTCTGCAAGTTTACAGAGAGATAGGCAAGAAATCAACCATGCTAGAACTACTTGAACAACTCTTTCGGCATGTACGTTCTTACGCACAATCCGAGCGCTACGACCGCAAACAGGTCTATGCACGGTCCGCCAAGCACATAACGATGCAGTTCGACCGTGATGCTGAAGATATCATTATCAACGAACTCACCGCAAGTGGCATCGGCTTCGAGATCATTACAGAAGAACGACCGACTTTCAGTACCAGCGAAGCTCCTCCCTACCGCATCGTTATTGACCCCATCGATGGCTCAGATAACGTCGAGCGCGGCATTATGACCGCCTCTGTAGCGCTCGCGGTGCTGCCAATTGACGCACCGGTCTTACCCGAACAGGTACAGTGGGCACTGGTAGGCGAGCTTTTTAGCGGCATCGTCTATGAGGCACAACGTGGCGGAGGCGCATTTCGCAATGGGCGACGTTGCCAGACCAGCACAAACACCACCCTACAGGACAGTTTAATCGGCATCAACCTGGATGGCAGAAATCAGCACGCGGTGAAAGCACTGCTGACCGAAGAGCCTGCGATGGTCCGCCGCTCGGGTAGTTCCGCCATGGATAGCGTCTATGTAGCCAGCGGGACCTATGATGCCTATATCGACATCGGGAACGAAATTACCGGCGAATCCTTCCTGGCCTCCGCCAACATCGTCCTGGAAGCCGGAGGTATTGTCAGCGACCACAGCGGAAATCCGCTGCGTCCAATCGCAAATCTGACCGAAAAGTTCTCACTGGTGCTGGCAGCGAACAAAAAACTCCATCACGAAATCATCAACAAAATCAAAGCGGCTGAATAGCATGTGCTATTTCGTCAGGGGCACTGTTACGGAGCAGGGCATTGTTTCGCTGAAATAGATAGGGTATCCAATGCGTATCCCTGATGCACAATCACTTGACATCCCAGGCATCATTCCACTAGAATTACTCGTGCCAGCAGGCGTAGAGGGCGATGCCAGGGTGTTTCTTTTTTCTTTGATCCGTGTGAGGGTACTGCAAGCAAATACGTAGCAAGAGGTCACAAGCCTATGCGGTCGACATACTGCACATCGTCCAAAAACGCCACACACAGACCTTTCTCTGTGGTCTTCCTGAGTGCAGTGCTCAGTCTCCTGTTAGGTGCCTGTAGCATGCTAGACAGCGGACACACGACGACAACAACCAGTTCAGCGTCCCAGCAGTCTTCTATCACGACGACATTGCAAGAGCAGGGTACGAGCGAATTGCAAACCTTTCAGCAATGGATCACCTTAACCAAACACTATGGCGGCAATGTGAGCGCCACACGGCAACAATATATGCTTGATCAACACGCGTTGCAAAACGCTCGCACAGCAATGAGCTATCGAGCAGCACTAACAACGCTCAATACCCATGTAGACGCCATCCAAATTCCCGCCATGCGGGCGGAGGCGCAGAGCCTCCAGCAACAGTTGCAACTGGCGGTCTCGCGTTGGGGTCAACTACACACCTACTACGATGCTTATAACGACACCACCTATCCATTGGGATACGAATACGGCGAGAATGGCATAGGGAGCTGGGTACAAAACGATCTGAGCACCGCACAGACCATCGCCGAGTACCAGCAGGCCATTGAGAATCTCAATATGTACCTATTCAATTTTCAGGCGATGATGACCAATAGCAGCGCTAAAACAGCCTACAACCAGCCACATGCAACGGATCTGCAACTACTGCGGCAAAATAACGACATGACGGGCAAAGCCGTGATCGTTTCATTATCAGAACAAGCTATGCGTATCTATGACCATGGTCGCCTGGTCAAAGCCTTCCTGGTAACAACCGGACGCCCGGATCGACCGAGTATACCAGGTGTCTGGTGGGTTGAAGCCAAACAATCACCAACGGTTTTCAAAGCAGGCGTCCCTGAGTCAAACCCAAACTGGTATCCCGATACCCCCATTAATTACGCGATGCAGTATCATAGCAATGGTTACTTTCTACATGATAGCTGGTGGCGTGACGACTATGGTCCAGGTACGAACTTTCCCCATGCTGACCCGAGTGGAGATAGCTACTCATCGCAGGGCTCACATGGCTGCGTCAACCTCTCCAAGGCGAACGCGGGATGGCTCTATAATTTTGTAAACCTGTCTACGCCAGTCATTATTTATTAGTATGCCCCATACCTGATTCTATTTGGGGGAGCAGGTTATAACGAAAGTAGAAGAGTTTCTACCCGCACCAAACTATCACCTGGCAACCATAGCGCCAGTCGATACATCTCTATCAACGCACAAAACAAACACAGAAGGGAAACAACGCTTGCGGCATATCCAGCGGGAAAGTATTCATGCAGCTCTGGCCCTTTTACTCGGCCCTGAAACGACCTATCCTCTGCGCATACGGGCGACGCGCCGTCTGGCAAAGCAGGGTCCTGACGTCTTGCCAATGTTGCTCCAGACACTCAATCATTATCCAGAGATTCTTGCACCAGGCTGGCCCTGGCGACCTCCACAATATGAGCAGTGCAGCCGCCTTTTGCTGCATCTTAGCCAGAGTGCACAGATAAGTCTGGCCGCAATGGTACAGCCGCCGCTGCTCACAGAAAGCGCTGGTCCTGTACTCTGGGCCTGTGTCCTGGCTGCGACCGGTCTCGTCCCACATACCGATTATGAAGCCTTGCTCTGCACAGGACTCGAAACGCCCTGGACGACGGTGCGCACTGAGGCTGCGCAAGCCCTGGCCATCCGCGCCAGTAAGACCGCACTACACCAGACGACACTCGTCAGCCTGCAAGCTCACCAGAGCACAGAAGAAGCCTATCCAGTCCGCCTGACCGCTGCGCATGCTTTGCTCAACAGCAACGAGCCACTTGGACTGGCCACACTGATGCAATGCATGGACCCACATACCCCCCTAGCCATACGCAGAGCCGCCGCATTTATCCTGGCAACAGAGTTACCACAGCAACTTTCTTTCCCGCAACACGAACAATTGACGACGCTCTTACTCAATTCGCTCAGTGACGCCGATCACGAACTGGCACAACAGGCTGCCCACGCGCTGGGCAAAATCGCGGTGCCCGCAACCTTGCCTGCGCTCGCCGCACAGCTTGCCAGTGTGCGCCCTCAAACACAAATTGTGGCCTTAACGGTCTTAGAAGAAGTGACACCACGTCAGACAATGCGTCAGGCAATGCACCAGTGGCAACTCCCAGCTCAAATCTTGCCGCTGCTCACATCAGCCCACGCCGAGCTGCGCCGACAAGCAGGTTATACACTCGCGGCCTGCGGAGGTGAATATGTTGCCGCTGCACTGGGCACCATCGTCTTGAATAAAGACCACGCGGGCCACCTTGAGGCCATTGAGAGTCTGCGTCTGTTGCCAGATGCGCTCTGTGACCCTTTACGCGACCACGTGATACGCTGGCTACTGAGTGCTTTATCCTCTCAGCAAGAAAGAGCACAGGTAGCTGCACTAGACTCGCTGGCATACCTGTTATGGCAGGCGCACATGCAAAGCCAGCAACACGCACTGCACACTATGTGCCAGGAGATCACACGCAGCGAGGCCATCACACACTTATTTAGCGCTGAGAGCGCCCGCGTCCGCCAGCGAGCGGTTGCCTTGCTGCCATTGCTGAGTACCGATAGCAGAGATGATCTTCGCCCACAGTTCTGTCATCTGTTGCTCACAGACAACGATAGTAAGGTACGCGCGAGTATGGCTCGTGTCTATGGACAACTGGCTGCACGTTGGGCCATCCCTGACCTGCTCCACGCGCTGTTGGATGACGATGAACAGGTGGCCCTGGCTGCCCTTAGCGCGCTGGGACTTGTCGCAACGATGGATGATGCTATTGTAACCTATGTAGTGACTGAGCTGACCTGCTATCAGAACGCGAGCCATCCAGCCACACGAAGGCTAGCCGATGAGGCACGACGCGTCTTAAAGCTGTGGCAACAGCCAGAAAAAGGTTCCGAGGAAAAACAGTTGCATCGCACTCACCGAACCACTATACTATAGTAGAGAAGAATTATTTTGCTTGTGGGAGGCGGCATCAGGCATGACTTCAGCACAAATCAACCTGGGACTGGCTTTTCTGGCAGGGGTGGCGTCATTTGTTTCACCTTGCGTTTTGCCGTTGGTTCCTATCTATCTAGCTCAGCTCGTAGGACAAAGCGTCTATCAAGCTGCCAATGTCCAGAAAGACTTTACCATACGGGTGATTACTTTTCTGCATGCCATCACCTTTGTCTTTGGCTTTACGCTCTCGTTCGTCGCGCTTGGCGCGACTGCCAGCACGCTGGGGAGTTTCCTGAATGCCCATCTACGACTGCTCCAGGAGATTGGTGGCATCGTGCTTATCATCGCCGGGCTACACTTTATTGGCCTGCTCAAATTGCCTTTCCTCTACCGGCAAAAACGTTTTACCTTCCAGCCAGAAAGGCCCAGTTACCCGGCCTCATTTCTGACCGGTGTCATTTTTGCGATAGCCTGGACGCCGTGTATCGGGCCGATCCTGAGTCCTATTTTGATACTCGCCGGTAGTACAGCCACGCTGCAAAAAGGCGTCTGGTTGCTGCTGGCCTACTCGATGGGACTGGGCGTTCCATTTATCCTGCTGGGTCTTGGCCTCAACTGGCTAAGCCGTATCTTGAAATGGCTCAAGCCTCACCTGGGCAAAATCGAGATAGGGACTGGCGTGCTGATGATCGCAGTAGGAATAATCATCTTTTTCCATATGTTGACCTACTTCAACCAGTATTTCACCATTGGCATCAATGTGTAATATCCGTATGCATTCAGTAACGTAGCTCTGGCTGCTAGCCTGCGGCTTATTGAATGGGAGAAAATGGCAGCCTGGAGAGGCAATGCTCTTGAGGACATTGACGTGGAACAACGCGCGCGTATAACCCGGACAACGCTTCCGTTGCCCTGGATAATGGGCGGAAGCGCACTCCTTCTCGGAGTGCTTGTGACGCTCGTGTTTTTGCCGCAGGCCACACTACTGGCTGGCCTGCGCTGGCTAGATAGTGGGATCTGCGCTCAACTAGCCACACACTCATTCTTTCCAGGTGGTCAGCAACTTCCTCTGTGTGCCCGCAATACAGGCATCTATCTGGGATTCATGGCCACGCTCGTCACGCTCTATACCACCGGGCGGGGACGTGCGCAGCGACTCCCTCCCTGGCCCATCTTCGTTCTGCTTATCTGCGGCATTGTTTTTCTAGCCATTGACGGCTTCAACTCATTTTTGCTTGATCTCGGCCAGCCCCATCTCTACCAACCACAAAATCTCTTGCGGCTGGCAAGCGGACTGATTACCGGTCTGGCGATGGGTACGCTTATTCTACCAATACTCAATCGCCTGCTCTGGTGCGCATACGACGACCAGTGTACAGTTCCCAGTTGGCAAACGTTGTTGTTGCTCTTTCTCCCTATACTGATCATCTGTTTCTTTGCGGTAGCATCACAGAGCGCTCTTGTACTCTACCCAATCGCGCTACTCAGCACGTTGGGACTGGTGACGGCATTGAGCAGTGTCAATCTCATTATTGTGACAGCTATCAGCAGACGTGAACAGAGCTTCGCCACCTACCGTGAATTGCTGCCTTTCTTCAGCATTGCCTTTGTGTGCGCCATTGTCGAATTGCTCGCGCTGGCACAAGGCAAGTTTTTGCTGCTCAAAGCATTAGGGCTCTAGCAGGAACACCCGCACAGGGCATTAGCGTCCCGCGAGATCCGCGCGGATCTCCTTCTCCAGTTCAGCATCAATAGGAATATGCTCACCACGAGCCAGCCGCATTACAGCCTCACGCAAACGTTCTGGCGCGTGCACAATCGTACAACGCTCATGAATCAGTCTTTTCACGCACAGATCAAAATGGAAACGGCATCCACAATGCGGGCAACCCTCAAGGTGCTGCTGCACAATCACAATCTCTTCAGCACTGAGTTCCCGGTCAATATAGAGATGAAGACGTGCCGTCGTTTCGACACAGTCCAGACATTCCATAAAAACTTCTCCTACGCTAGCTCGCCATATATCTGATCATTCTAACATAATATGTAGCCCTTTCATTCCCGCGATCCGCGAATATAGTTCCAGTGCAGAACCCACGTATCTCTATAGTGTTCAACGCCTGCTCATTGTCTACTGAATGACCCGCTCCGGCATGCGCTAGCACAATGAGTGACGGAATTTGTGGTACTATATAATCCAACACACCGCAGAAAAGAGGGGTGTTTAGAGGAGTCTTGCATGCAGGAACAGCCAGATTTAGAGAAGCTATCTACGACAGCACCAACACAAGCCGATACAGAAACACAGCGTATTCCGTCACCATCATCATCAACAAACGCCGCGCCAACCGAAGATTTTGAGGCTGGTGTGCTCGCACAACTTGATAGTCTCTATCGCACAGCCCTGCGTATGACGAACAATCCCCAGGAGGCTGAAGACTTAGTCCAGGAGACGATGCTTAAGGCTTTTCGTTTCTCTCAAACATACCAGCCTGGCACAAATTTACGCGCATGGCTGTTTCGTATCTTGAATACATCCGCCATTAACCGCTATCGCAAGCAGGCGGCACACCCGAGTCCGGTCGCATTGCCCGAGGGTGAAGAATTTTATCTCTACAACCAGATCAGAGACCTGAGCGGACAAGAGTTGAGCCAGGGCGCTGAAGATGAGGTATTGAGCCAGTATTTGGATGAAGATGTGTATAAAGCACTAAACGATCTCCCACCCAATTTCCGTATGGCTGTGATCCTTGCCGACATCGAGGGACTATCCTATAAGGAGATCGCCGAAGCTCTACAAATTCCTATTGGCACCGTGATGAGTCGCATTTCGCGCGCACGGCGGCAATTGCAAAAATCCTTGTGGCAATATGCCAAAGATCGAGGCTATGTCAGAACGGAAGCGTCCTAGTGCCAAACCACGTGACGTCTGCGGCATTGTGCGCGTAAAATAACGCTAACCGGGAAGCGCGGGAGGCGGCAGGTTCTCTCCTTTTCATTGATCCGTATGAGGATACTGCAGTAGCAGGAAACTGGCCATGCCAGACCTTCCGCGCTATCATCTCTCATAATTTCGCTCGTGCACAATTGATCAGCGCTATAACACTGGTTTCACAACCTGACGCACAACCTCTGAACCAGCACGGGTAATACGCACATTCACACAACGTCTATCCATCATGTCGACAGAACGCGTTACCAGCCCTTTGCGTTCCAGGCGCGCAATTGCTTTTGTTGCTGCTGCTGAACTTACCCCTAACGTAGACGCGACTTCCCCTACTAACCAATGTTCACGCCGTGCCAGGAAAGCCAGTACTTCTAGCTGACGAGAGGTAATGTTGGCAGACATCCGGCGCATCATAGCCATACGCTCATCTCCTACCTACTTGAATGCTCTCCGCATATACCTGCTATATGCTTCCATGAGAATTGACGTCTTCCAATCCACAACCGGGTACATCTCGCGTGGGCTTCACATTCAAAAAATTCCTGTTAAAGGTCCAAAAGAGATTGACGAAATGGCAGATTATCTGTAGAATTGAAGCGAGAATAGAAGAGAGGCAAATTTTGTGGATTGGCTTGCTGATGAAGATGATCACTATACACTGCCTGCTCAAGACGCACTTGGTGTTCTCACTAGTACGCGTCTAGTAGTAGAACAAGGCGAATATGTCTGGATCAATACAGACCAGGTGGAGTTGCTGAGCACACAGTGGATACGTGAAGCAGACAAAAACACCGCATCGCTGTGGGATAATCGTTATCACTTTTTTGATGGCACCGAGCGTAGCGTCAACTGGCTGCTTCTGCTGGATGCCTTGAATTTCTGCTTTTGGGCAGAAAAAGATCAACCCCGCTGGACCATCGATTATCAGGGTGAGACCTTGAATGGCTACTGGGCGGAAGCAGCCGCGCTGAAACGCGCAGTCGAGGAAGGGCTTCCCCTCTGGGATGCCGAGTATCTGAGCCATATCACCAGTGATAGCGTCGCGCATATTTTTCGTGGCCAGGGCACGATTCCGCTCTTCGAGCAGCGTGTCACCCACACGCGTGAGGTGGGACGCGTCCTGCTAGAGCGCTACGATGGTCAGTTCACGCGTGTTATCGAGAAGGCCGAAAAAAACGCCGTCAAACTAGCGCTTCTGCTCACGCAGGATTTCTCCTCTTTTTATGATGTCGCACACTATCATACCCATCCCGTGAAATTTTTTAAACGCGCCCAGATCTGTGTTGCGGATCTGCATGCTGCATTTGCAGGGGAAACATGGGGAACATTTACAGACATTGATCAATTGACTATTTTTGCCGATTATAAACTCCCACAGGTATTGCGTCACGCGAAAGTGCTGACCTATCATTCATCGTTAGCCAGGCGCGTCGATAACCAAGAATTGCTTGTGGCTGGCAGTGAGGAAGAAATTGAAATACGCGCGGGAACCATCTGGGCCTGTGAGTTGCTGCGCCGCGCCATGCAGCGCCAGGGCGTCACCGTCAGCGCGGCAGAGATCGATGCACGCCTCTGGCTGACCGGTCAACAGTCTAGCGCGATGCGTCCATATCATCGCACACGAACAATTTTTTATTAAGACAGTTGTCTCAGTCAAATATAGTAGATAGATGCTCTTAGTGAAACAGTAACCGATAAACGTATGCAATTACAAACACTTCTGGCTGCATTAGAACAGCCACCACTGCATTGCTATCAACAGCATGTGCTGGATAAAAATCCTGATATCGCTGCGTTAGCCTATGACTCCCGCAACGTCGTTGCAGGCGGACTCTTTATCGCCGTTCCGGGAGTACATACTGATGGACGCCGCTATCTCGCCGATGCCGCACTTCGTGGCGCAAGCGTCGCCCTGGGTGAGGCCCTGCCAGGCGAGACACAAGACCTGCCCTTACCCTATATCGAAGTGGCGCACGTGCGTACAGCCCTTGCTAATCTCTCGTGTGCCTTTTACGGCGATCCTACCCAACAGCTCTGCACCATTGGAGTCACCGGAACGGATGGCAAAACAACAACCAGTAATCTCATTAGCACGATATTCACCGTTGCCGGTCGCCGGAACGGACTGATGACTACTGCGAACTTCAAGTTGCTCGGACAGGAATGGGAGAATCCCACCCGTCAGAGCACATTGGAAGCGCTGGAAACCCAACAGTTTTTACGCCGTGTCGCCGATGCTGGCGCGACCCACGTTGTCATTGAAGCCACTTCGCATGGGCTTGCATTGGACCGTGTGCATGGCTGCGCTTTTGATGTAGGAGTAGTCACCAACATTACCCACGAGCACCTGGATTTTCATAAAACGCTCGCCGCCTACCGACGCGCGAAAGCACGACTCTTCGAAATGCTGGACCCTGAGCGTGTTAAGGGCATTGGCAGCCGTCCAGTAGCAATCCTCAACCGTGACGATGTCAGCTACGAGGTGCTCAAGCCCTACTGCCGTGTCCCTATTCTGGATTATGCCATTGATGCGCCTGCTGCTGTGCGCGCCGTCGATGTACAACTGCACGCATACAGCACGCGTTTCCGCGTCATTTTACCCGACGCCGAGGGCACGATTGAAACACAGTTAGTCGGTCGTTTTAATGTGAGCAATTGCCTGGCCGCCATCGCCACGGCCTACAGTCAAGGCGTTGCGCTGGCAGACATAGAGCGCAGTCTGGCAACAGTGACTGGAGTAAGTGGGCGCATGGAGCGCATTGATGAAGGTCAACCATTTACGGTAATCGTCGATTACGCTCACACGCCCGATAGCCTGGAAAAAGTCTTGCAGACCCTGCGTCCACTCACCACGGGAAAACTTATCGTCGTTTTCGGCTCGGCAGGCGAACGCGATACGCAAAAGCGTCCAGTGATGGGTCGTGTAGCCGCACAGTTAACCGATTTTTTCGTTATTACAGATGAAGATCCTCGTGAAGAAGACCGTCATGCTATCCTGCGTGAGATTGCGCAGGGCGCGGAGGCAGTCGGCAAACAGCAGGGACGTGATTTTCTGTGTATCGCCGACCGCACTGATGCAATAGCCGCAGCCTTCGCACAGGCAAGCTCAGGTGATACAGTACTATTAGCTGGTAAAGGGCATGAGCAAAGTATTATTATGGGGAGAGAAAAATGGCCCTGGGATGACCGACGGGTGGCAAGAGAACAATTACGGCAAAAAATGTAGAGCTGGGCAATCTACCAGCGGCAAAAAAACAAAACGTTACCATCTCTGTGACTATCGCATTTCCATGAATGGAGCGTTCAGGCTATTTGTTTGGCATTGGGAGTGTATATGAATACAGTGAATCCTGTATGGTTATTAGCAACTTTTATTATCTGTGCAATAATAAGCTTTCTCCTTTGTAATATAGCCAGAGTGCTTTTTCCAAAGTTTCGCAGTGGTGAACATAAGCCTGGGACCCACCGCTCCGATCTGCCAGCGGGCGGACGCGAGATTAAAACCATCGAGTTGCCTCTCGTTGGTGGGCCTGCCTTTGTTATCGCCATCATCGGTGCTGGTATTGGCGCTGGCTACCTCTTCGGATTTGGTCAGGAGCAATGGATACTCCTCTTGATCGGCCTGGGCGCAACACTGGGCTACGCCAGCATCGGTTTTTTCGATGACTGGTGTAAGGTCTATCGCAATGAAGGTATTGCCGAGCGCACAAAGTTTATTGGCGTTTTCCTCGTCGGCATGCTCGCAGCAGCAGTCTATTTTTTTCTGCTCCCAGCCAGCGGTCAACAGCCATATGGTATCTGGAAGGATCTGCCTATACTCCACACGTTGTTTTGTGTCGGACCTGCCCTCGATCCCTTCGGGCATCCCATAGATAACGTCTGTTCGATGCAAGGCAGTCAGGTGGCATTCTATAGCTGGCTGATTTTCCTGATGCTCCTGACAGGTACCGTTGGGACCGCTACGTCGGTTTGCGTCGATTTTAGCGATGGTCTGGATGGCTTAGCCGGTGGCCTGGTATTTAGCGCCTCATTAGCCATGGGTATCATTATCGCAGGTACTGTTGGCGTACAGCCCAGCGGCGTTGTCCTGGAAGTCTTAGCCCTGTTAGGTGCGGGTGGTATCCTGGGTTACTTGCCCTTAAACTGGCCATCTGCCTGGGCTGCGCGTAAGGGTAAGGCGAAGCGGCGCGCGAAAATCTATATGGGGGACTGCGGAGCACTGGGCATCGGTGGCATTCTTGCTATGTCTGCTATCTTCTCACGAAACGAAACCCTCTTATTGCTCGTCGGCGGCGCTTTCGTACTGGAAGGACTTTCCGCACTGATCCAGTCACGCCTACTGACGCCATTATTTCGCCATCGACTCCAGATCTTGCGTTTCGCCAGTAGCCACGAGTTTATCCACCATACCGAGTTCCCATTGCCATTTCTAGCTACTCCGCTGCACCATCACTTCGACTTGCTGGGATGGGATCGCCGCCGCCTGGTCTACGGAGCATGGGCCTTAGGAGCCTGTTTCGCAACCCTGGGCGTCCTCGTTGATCTGGATACCATCCTTTGGCAACGCTATATCATTCGTTTTCTCTGCGTGATCCTGGGTGTCTTTATCTGGTTCGAGCGGCTCCTGGTCCAAAGCATATTTCGTCGGCAAACACCCCGCCGAACGTACGCGCCGCCGCAGATTAGCGCTGTACTACGGATACCCGTTAGTACTCATGGGCATCAAGTTCTACCACCTGGTCGAAGTCATTGATGCCAGCGAGGATGTTATAGAGACACCCGCCGAAGAAATTGCGCTCTGGCAACGTATGAGCATCTTTGATGCGCGCTCTATGCTAGGACTCTACTGCTATCGCGCAGGCTATTATCCAGCCGCACTCGCACAATGGTCCCGTATCCCTGAGCGCAATCGTGTTTTACGTCCCGAGATTACGCGCCTCCTCATCGAAGTTGACAATCGCCTGGCCCTGGAGAAACAAGAAACTCAGCCCATGCGCCGCGACCAGATCCTACAGCAGCAAGAACCAATCCTTGAAGGCAATCTCCCACTCGCCGACCTGCCTAATCCCTACGAGCCTGTACGCAAGGATGAAACCGGAGAGGACCCCGCAAACTGGCCCGAGGAGGCACTTGTAGCACAAAACGATGATGATGACGATGAAGAGCGCCATGAAACCACGCCATTACGCGCCGACGCATCTGCCATATCGGCGACCAATGGACATACGACTCCGGTCCATGAGCATTCTCCATCACTGATTGCGTTGCGATCATCGATCCAGACACCCCTAACGCCGTCACCGATGCGCACCAACTGGCTCGCACGCCTGAGAAAACATCCATCTCAAAAGTGATGCGGCACAATACCAAACTGTGTGATGTGTGGAAGTGTTTGCGGCTGGACATCACACAGTTCGCTTGTCATATCTCCCGGCACACGGAAGACCCAAAAATAGGCAAAAATCGCACATCAATTGGTTGGCGCGTATTCAATCGCTTTCGCTTTGTTGGCGCGAGACTCTTTAGGCAGCGAGTATGCAGCTAAGAGAACACTATAACCAACAATACGTGTGCTATAACCAACAGTGAGAAAACCTGCGAGGGTGGAATTAAATAGATACGGTGTAAGCACACCAAACCCGGACCCAATTAAGAAGAATGCAATGCACATCAGCAAAGTAAAACGCGTCTGTTTCGAGATATAAAGCACCAGGTAGCGACCAGAACCAATCAGAGCGATGAGCGTACGCGTAATATTGAGGGCTGCTGGCTGATATGGATTAGAGAATTGGGGCATGATGGGTGTGAGCAATGTTTGCACAAAATAGAGCGCTGTAAGCAGAATGAGCCAACGCTTGAGGGCTGCTAGCCTTTGATAAGAACTTGCCCAGGACCCTAAAACCAGAAACAAAGCTCCAAGAATTGTGCCTATATACCAGGACAAATGTGCGTTCCACGAAATCAAATGAATATCCTGCAAATAGCCAACAATGACAGATATACCAATATCGGCCATAGACAATCCAATGATAAATAAAGCGTCACTCTTCGAGAGGACGTACACGTAAAACGCACGTATGGCAATAATAAAACAGACGATGCCCAGCACAAAAAAAGTCGTGTTTGCTAACACTTGATTGTTCATAAAGCGTCAAAATCCTCACTTCTGATGTAATCCAGGAATACGCTGAACGCACCCTGGTTGCCCTTTAAGTATATAACTCAAAGAGCAACCAGGCAATACTCAAAGGGTGCTTATTTCAGAACTTTGTGGAGGAAACTGGCTCATTCCATACCTGCGTATGCGGGCAACGAGTCGTGGCAAACATTCGAGCGTGAAACTGGCCTTTTCGTGCTCACAAGTTTGCTATTGATCAGTTTCCATCTATGTGAAGTATACAATACTAGCGTTTGAAAATATAGCGTTTTATATTTTCAAGACTTGCTCATTCTGAGCTTTTTCATTGCCACCTACACGCTCGTGCACGCCACCTGAAGAGTTATCAATCAGGATGGTTCACGCAAGGTACCCAGGCGGCGCATCTCAGGCCATAGCCAGGCTACCAACAACACAACCAGTATCGTGCCAATACCACCCGCAACGACAGCTATGACGGGACCAACAAACTGCGCCACAAGGCCCGACTCAAAACCGCCCAATTGATTGGATGTACCGATAAACAGTGAGCTGACAGCACTCACACGTCCACGCATTTCATCAGGCGTCCGCACAAGCAGTAGCGTTGAGCGAATAACCACGCTGATACTATCGAGCGCGCCGAGCAAGAAGAGCATCAGCAATGAGAGCCAGAACCATCCTGACAGACCAAACACAATGGTGGCCAGACCGAAACCAGCCACAGCCAGCAGTAATGTGCGACCAGCCATCGCGAACGGAGGTCTATAGGCTAGAAAGAGCGCCATGCACACGGCCCCCAGCGAACTGGCAGCCTGCAACCACCCCAGACCAATTGGACCAACATGCAGAATGCTCTTGGCAAAAATGGGCAAAAGCGTTGTCGCACCTCCAAGCAGGACCGCAAAAAGATCAAGCGTGATCGCCGCCAGCATCACCTGCGTCTTGCCGAGAAAACGCAAACCTCCCACTAACGCATCTAGCGTCCTCTGGTTCGTCGCGGCGACTTGCTGGTGACGCACGCGCATCAGCAGCAGCAAGAGCACAAAAACAGTGGCGGCCACTCCACTCACGACGTATACAATAGTAGCCCCGTGGAAAATGCCTATCAGCAAGCCTCCCGAAGCTGGTCCCAGCACGGACGACAACTGCACCGCACTACTCCTCCACGTCGTGGCATTCTCATAAGCCTGCTCCGGCACCACCTGCGAGATAAGCACTGAGCTGGTAGGACTACTAAACGATTGGGCGCTACCCATTGCCAACAGACAGGCATAGATCAGCAGTAACGGGCCGTGTTGATAAGATAAGACGGCCAGACCCAGCGCGGCCAACGCCAGTACGACTTCCGCGCAGATTAAGATGCGCTTGCGACTATAGCGATCTACAATATATCCGGCTGGTAGAAACAGCAAGATCACAGGGATCACCTGCGCCAGCCCCACTCCACCCAGCACGAGCGCGGAACCAGTGCGCTCATACAGTTCCCAACCAATCGCCACCGTAATCATTTGCTGCCCAAACATGGCCAGAAAAACGCCTGCCAGTAGCAGACGAAAATCACGGGAATGCAACGCACCATAAGAATCGTGACCGGCATCTGCCTCACCAGAAGACGCTGCTAACATTGAGGCTTCGGATGACTGATCACCTGGTGTTTGCGCCTCTTCATTTCCTCGTTTCAAATTGTCTCCCTCATTCTTCGTTCACCAACCCACAGCATTTTCTCTATCACGGATAGAGAGCAACATGCTAGCCGCACGCATAGCCTGGAAAGCCAACACGCATACATCAGCTTGTAGTGGATTGTAATAAATTCTACCATAGGAAAGTGCGCATTTATTCCCAGAGCCGAAAATAGATGGCATCAATAAAAAAATGGTTGTTTGATACTTGCATTTTTTGACTATAGACCCCCCCTTTTCATATCTAAAATATTTGTGTACAATAATTCTGTAAATACCTTTTCCCGCAACCCAAAAATTATGCCTTATAATCTAAATTAGCTCCGTCAAACAGGCTGCCGAAAACCAGTGATGTGAAATCTACAAGTTTTAATCTTTCTATAGTGAATCCAGTGAGGAAGTATGACTCAGTCAGAACAATTACAGTTTATTTTCGGATTTGCTAGTATCTCTACAGCATCTCTGGCATTTATTGTAGGTTTATATGCATTTTTCGATAGCCATTCAAGGCTTCAGGAAAGTGCGTATAACATCGTTGCTACGATTTTTTTCTTTAGTCTTTCAACTCTGCTCCTAGTCATATCACTTATTATGACAGTTAATGCTGTTATCTATATAGGTTTGATTATTGCAGAGATCGGTCTAGTGGTATTCTCTTTGGGCTGGTTGTTGCTCTTCAGAACTTTTTTTTTACTCTATGGAAGAGTCTCTCACATGAGAGATAGACGTTTTATAAAGTATATATTCCCATTTAGCATAATTAATGGCTTACGCTCAAAAAAATATGCATTGACAGTCAGACCCCGAAATTCATTTAATCTAGGACCATATTCTCTAGTCGATGAAGAAGCTAAAATCATCAGTCAAGGATACAGCATTCTTTTTATAGGACCAAAACATCTAACTACTCAGCTTATAGCAATAGATATACTTGTAGATGGTATTAATAATGGAGAGACTGCGAATTACGTCTGCTGCAATCGACCTCCATATCAAGTATGGGGATGGTTTAAGATTGGCGTATCCCTATCAGCAAATTTATTCCAGCGTGTTATTCTGATAGATGCGTTCTCTCCCCATCTAGGCTTTGATGATGAGATTTTGAAAGATGCGAATGAGGAGATTGAAAGAGAGGGCGTCACTATCATCCAGGCAAAAGGAATGGCTGGTATTCATTCGGCTGGTAATACTGCATGGTATAAAACCAAGAACATACTAAAAAGAGAGGGCTTAAAGTATAGGATTCCAAATCGGATTGTATACGACAATCTATCATCATTATCTAGTATCTCATCGTCTGATTTAGTTCGCTCCTTTTATCAGCACTGCGTCGCATCTGAGCGAAAGTATGGCATGATAACTATTTTTGCCGAATCCGAAGATACTGATCCAGAAATATTGTCTGCAATTGAGGGCGTCGTAGATGCAATCTTAGTCTTTTCAGTAAACGAAAATAGTGGAGAGATTGAAGTAGAAGCAAAAAAAATGTCGTTAGTTAGTTTAATAAAACATTCTGGCAAGAAAGTTTGGAACTCTAAGAGATATATATAATTGGGCATCTTAATGAGAAATAGGTGGTCTATGGTAAAAGTTTTCATCTCTGGTCTAACCGCAGCAGGAAAAACGACACACGCAAAGCTGTTAGCATCAGATTATCATTTACAGTATATGTCAGCTTCCAACATCCTTTTGGAACGTGCTCATATCGATACAACTAATCTTCCCAAAAACTTCTGGGTCAGTTCAGCAGCATCTACTTTACGATCTCAACGTAGTCAAGATCAATCGATAGATATTTGGGTTGACCAACAAATGATTGCGGCTGCAACTAGTGCTAATAACGTAGTATTTGATAGTTGGGGATTGCCCTGGCTTAGCACAGAACCAGGGTTGCGTATATGGCTAGAATCTTCTACCTTATCGAGATGGTGGAAAGCTATTGTATCTCAGGGGCTCGATTCTCAGACTAATCCTGGTGAAACCTTAGCGGAAATGAGCAAAAAAGACGATTTTACGAGAGAGTATTTTCTTTCAACCTATGGGTTCGATCTTTTTCAAGACCATGAGATCTTTGATTATATCCTCGATATTACAACTTTTATTTCTGCACCGACGCACGAAGCATCGAATTTGAGTATAAGCAAAGTGCACAATTTGATAACTGATATTGTAAAATACCATATGGATCAAGATAGCAATAATTTAAGTAAATTGCACAAGCACATAAAAATATATAGTAAAAACATTTTTTTAAAAATTCATCCAGATGTCAGTTTAAATAATACTGAACAAGAGATTTGACTGAAAAACAGCTTTATGCTACAATACTTCCGGCTATCTAGCCTAGAGTCGCTAGCAGAACTAATCTTTTAGAAAGGATGAATACGGTGAAAGATTTAATCTATAAAGTTGGGGCGGTTATCCTCAACGAGAAAATGCAGATTTTAGTAGTACGTAAGTCTTTCAAAGATCGAACAGAGTTCATAATTCCCGGTGGCAAGCAAGAAGAAAATGAAAATGACGAAAAAACTTTATTTAGAGAGCTACAAGAAGAATTGGGAGTCTCAGTTAAAACATTCTCTTTCTTCGGCAAATTTAATGATCAAGCCATTTTTGAAAACATTCCTTTAATCATGAGTGTTTACCAAGTTGAAATTGATGGTCAGCCATCACCTCAATCAGAAATCAAAGAATACGTCTGGATAGACCGAAATTATAAAGATAAAGGTTATTTACTTGGCTCAGTATTATCCAAACATGTTATTCCTACTCTCATCTCAAGGAGACAGATGTAGTTTCCGTTACAGATACTATGGAGTGGACCAATGCAAACGCCAAACATTACGCACAAAGAGGTTGCTATACTTTTTTCTGGTGGCAGAGATTCCTCGCTTGCAGCTTGTATTTATGCATTAAAAGGGTATAAGGTACATCTTCTCAGTTTTTTGAGCGGCATAGGAATAAAAAGTGAAATTTCAGACTATAGATTTGAAGAACTAAAAATATTATTTCCTAATAATATCGATAAGAGGATATTTATACCTACTTTTGGGTTATTCAGACATGTTGCAATACTCAATATTGAGGATGATTTTGCAAGATATAAATTTAACCTTATTCTTGTTGGGGAGAAATTGGCGATGCACGCATCTGCTGTAGTATACTGCCTGAAGAATAACATCACATTACTTGCTGATGGCACAAGTGGCTATCAAGAAAGTATGCCAGAGCAAATGCCAGAAGCAATTAAGGAATTTCAGGAATTTAGCAGTGAATATGGTATTGATTATGTGACACCGATACGAGGATTCCTCAGTGAAAATGAAGTTAAATATACGTTAATGGAAATTGGTATTAGCACAAAGTCTTTAGAAGGTATTTCTATTTTTGCTGAGTCATTCTCCAAACCTCAGCCTGATATATTAAAAGCTTATATCAAAGAAAAATTGCCTTTATGCAGACAGTTCATAGATCTTATGCAAGGAAATATCAGGAATATAGCAACCACTGATAATACCATGCTAAATGACGGTCAAGATCAAAAAGATACCTATAGGAAGGACATTTCTTCCGCATAGCTTGTATACGGAAGAAACCAGAGTGAAGAGACGCTAGCCGCTACGACTACGTTAGCTTGTAGTATAGGTGGTTGCCAGGTATTCAGCCGAACACGACGAACCACAACTGGTCGGATACGAGAAGTTGTAGATGCGACCGTTGTTGATGAGCTGATCCGAGGCATCGTACACTCGAATCTGGTAACTGCTACCCACCGTGGTTGTCGGCAAGATTACATAATCATCGCCCATGTCACTGTCCATGGGCGCGTGGACCCAGGCGCCGTTCTGATAATAATCAATGCCATGAATGCCGTTCGCCAGGTGCGTGACAGAAATCGCCGACCAATAGGGATTGGCTCCCTGCAAGAAGCCGATCTGGATATCACCCGTGTAGCTCGGTGCAGCCACGAATTGCCAACTGATCTGCCGGTTGTTCCAGGCATTGGGATACATATTGCCCACTGGCTGACCATTCAACACAAACGAATTCAAGGAATTCTGGACCAGGTCAAGATGGTTAGGATCGTCGCGGCACCAGGCGTTCCCATCCTGACAGCTATCCGCCACGACCATGTCGAGGGTTGCCCCATTATACTGGTCCGTCACCCAGCTACCATTGCGACAGAACGGCTCGTTTGGCGCACCATCGTTGGTACCCGTGCAGTAATCGCCGATAGTTACCTGGACCCAACGTCCGCAATTGAGACCATTGTCAAACATGCCAATCTCGCTCGCATATTGCGCTGCGATTGGACGCGAGAGCATCGTGCTGTAATCCCCAGGCGTGTTCTGGACGTTGAGCGCCACAAAGTTCTGCGCGTCCAGGTTTACCTGTGGGACGCCACAGCCACCGTAGGAATTCCCACCAATGCCTGAAAACCAGGTGGCATTGCCGGTATGTGAACCGGTCAGGGGCAACGGCGTGGACGGTATCGGGGCTGGTCCTGATGTTGTACCCGAGGTGGGCGTAGGCGTTATACCGGGTGTAGCTGTCATACCGGGTGTGGGAGTGGCTGTCGTTGACCCGTTACATGCATTCCCATTCACCGTAAAGTTTGTCGGTACCGGATTACTTGTCGACCACGAGCCATTGAAGCCTGGGGTGACGGACCCGCTCACCGCAACGCTGCCATTCCAGCTCTCGTTGACCACCGTCACGTTCTGGCCAGACTGCGTAAATGTGCCATTCCAACCCTGCGTTACGGTCTGACCACTGGCCGGGAATGTGAAGGCCAGACTCCAGCTCGTCCAGGCCGCAGCACTGGTATTCTGGACCGTGATACTTGCTCCGAAACCTCCTGTCCACTGGTTTGTCACGGCATACGTCACCTGGCAGTATGTATCTGCGTGTATAACCTGCGGATTCACAAAAAAGCCCGTTGCGAGACTGCATGTCAGGAGCATCGCAACGACGACCGTGTAGAGACGAAAGCGTCCTTTGCCTTCCATCTGCTTCTCCTTGCACAATGAGATACAACGTTGATCAAGATCCTTCCTGATTGTTGAAGAGGCGTATCAAGTATGACATACCATCTTACGAAGCTCATGTCAACGAAAGGATGAAAGTGAAGAAAAAGTGAAAAGCAGAGGAGGATGAAAAGATGAGATGACTCTCCCCCTGCCCATTCGGAAAAGGTCAGGAGGAGAGCCATTAGCACCATTGCTTAGAGTTTGATCGAGGCGCCCCAATGGGTGGTATATGACTGGCCTGGTTGCAAGACGATGAGGCCAAGTCCGTTGTTGAACGCGTTACAGGCAGCAGTGTACCCCTCAATAACCAGTGCCTTCCTGATCTGTGACGCTATCGGTACCGTATCGCTGGTGTAGAACTGCATATACTTATGCTTCCCATCCATAAACATGGTCAGTGTTGGATGTCCGCCTGGCGCAGCGAAAATAGTGCGCGCATAGCCATCAGCGTCATAAATGATATCCGCGAAGTTCGTATCCATCACGGTTGCGCCAATCGCACGAGCGGTACGGAAATCGTAGGGCGTCCCCTCCACAGTCACAGCCGGAGGAATAGCGATCAGGTCACTATCAGTCAGAAAGTATGATTTAGCCGGGATACGCAGCGTATCATCATTGATAAGATCCGAGCCAAGCGTAAAGTAGGGATGATGTCCTACTGTATACGGAGCAGCAGTCGCGCCAACGTTCTTAGCCGTTGTATAGACTTCAAACAGACCAGGTGAGACGGAATAGGTTTCCCAGAACTTCAGGACAAATGGATAGCCATCCTGTGAATGCAACACAACCGATAGGGTGATACTATTCGTGCTATGGCTCTCAACCTGCCAGGGCAGCCAATGCGTCAGACCATGCAGTGCTGCATTGTGGCTCACATCGTTGATTGCCAGTTGCTGTGACACACCCTCAAACTCGTAGACTCCATTCGCCACGCGATTGGCCCAGGGAAGCAGCACCTGCCCGTGATAAAACGTCGTTGGCTGATCCTCGGGGAATGTGACCAGAAATTCCTGTCCGTCCACCGTCAGGGAACGCAGCGTGGCTCCCTCTTCGGTCACAATGGCGGCTGTATTTCCATTATGAATCTCATACTGTAGACCTGTTGGCAGATATTCATTGCCAAATGTCTGCGACGGCGCAGTATGCGTAGCGCTCGCGAGTGCCGTTCCTGCTGTCCCCAGCGCTAAAGATAACGCAGTGCCTCCAACCGCACTGCCTTTGATTAGCTGACGACGATTCAGCTTCTTTACAGCATCGTTACTGACATCTTCCATGATTCGGTCCTTTCCTGGTAACAACTTTCTTGCGTCCACAGTTCATAGACCTCATCTTCAGTTCCTGGTCATGCTTAACCAGCAAAAATGAGACTCCACTTTGTAAACGCACCAACCTGTATCTATCACTACAGCCAATGTGCAAAGCGCTTATTGAGCACTAGAGCCACCTGTCAGCCATGACAAAGCAAGGCACTAAAAACTGAGCGTGGCATACGCAGAGATAGTCCATATAAACGCGTTGCGGGAGACTGTTGTGAGCGTGCACGAGGTGGGCCATTGCCAGGACAAGCAGAAAACAATAGATCAGTTGCTCGTCCTTTAGCACGCTGCTTTTTATGCATCATTGCAAAGCTATACCCGACCTTTCCCTGTCACAGTTACTGTTCTGACCCCAAACAGCTACCAGTTCTGTATCTCACCGGCAGCATTGAGTCTCTACCCCCAGAAACTCACTTGTACCAGTCTTTGTGGGGACATCGTGATGATTTTGCATAGCGCAAACATGCGCATCACTTGCATTCGGTTTTTATTATCTTTAGCTTCCTTATTATGATTTATCATAACATAAAGAACATAGTAGAAGCAATACCACAAAAAACCAATTGGCGTCCACATTCGCGCTGAATTTTAGATTGGGGCATTACTGATGAGCATATTATATTAATGGCAAATCATAGTAGTTTCATCTATCTACTTCTCAGCGGTTATCTAACGCGCCGTAAAATCCCTGTCCTTCAGGCGTGGGGAGATGTCACTGGTAGATACCAACAATCCTCTTGAGATGAAATACATTCGCGCCATTAGCTCCGGCCTCAACGTCCAGCACGACCAGAGCTTTATCAATTGGATTTCCCTGCGCATTAAAGGACACTTTCCCACTCACCCCCTGATAGGCGGGCACGTTGCCATGTCCCAGCATAACCAACGCATTGCGCACCCGCTGACCAGTCGGCGTCAGAGTATGTGTTTGCACAATAGCAGAGACGATCACGCTTACGGCATCGTAGTTCAAGATCGCCGCCTGCGTGGGTGATGAGGCGTTATCCGCCTGCACGGCGGAGCTTTGATAGACCGTAGTCCATGCGGAGAAAAAGGCGGGTTTCGGCAAGCCCAGCAGAGATGACTCGTCCGGGTCCGCAAAAGCGGTGAAGAGGAGGTGGCGCATATCCTGGGGATTATTGGCTGCAAGATCTCTATCTGGTCCCGTTCCCTGCCCCAGGATCAATGCAGATGCAGCGGCATCACTGCATAGGATCTGGAAATTTGCCAGTTGACTATCGTCGGGATGCTGTTGTATGACGAGTCCCAGAGAATAGGCCAGACGCACGGCATCGACATCCGAGCCAGGCAGAAAGATCAAGCCAGCGCTACTTTGCACTGCATTGTTGATAATTGTTTCGTATTGCTGAACCGTCGTTGTCCCCTCGCTAAAGCTGGCCTGGATGGTGCCGACAGAGTGCTGCTCAACCTGCTTCGTGAAGGCGTTTGCCAGTGAGACGCTATAGGGATCGTCGGAGTCGCGCAGGACCAGAATAGTCCTCGCCAGGGTCGCACCAAGCGTCCCGAGAGTCGTTCCCTGCTCGTCATCAGCCGGATTGACGCGGAAGAAATAGGAACTGCTACCACTCAATTCAACGGCTGAGGCGGTCTGTGAGACGAGTGGAATATGCGCAGATGCGATGATATCGCGAGCATCGATGGTCTGTGTACTGGTGGGCCAGCCGACCACCCCAACAATATGATCACTGTTGCCCGCTTTGATCACACGATTGACAATGAATTGTGCAGCCGTCGCCACATTGCTATTCTGAGCACCTGAATTGTCGATCAGCAGCCGTAATTTCAGGCCGTCCGGGAGCACATTTTGCGTATTGGCATCAATCTGGGCCAGGTATGCCGCCTCCAGAGCAGCGCGAGCCGCTATAACATGTGCAGGGCTCTTATCAATATCCCGACCAAGCACAATGGTGACATAGGGCGCGTTGCTCTGGAGGATATGCAGATCTTCGTTATAGATCTGGGCTTCGCCATCGGTTGGATCAACGGTAACAGCCTGTGTCAGCAGATTGATCGCCTGGCTGTAATTCCCCTGCTGAATTGCCTGCCCGGCCTGCTGTTTCAGCGCAACATCACTGCGCCCTGCATAGGTATCGAACACAAAGCGACCATCACTGATCCCAATACCTTGCTGTTTGAAAGCCTGCTGTTCCAGCGCCAGTTCAGCGTTCATGGCAGCCTGTTGCTGAGCCCCTGGTGATTGCGCTATGACCCTGCTAAAGGCCAGTAAGCTCAGGGTGCATACGATAATCAGAGCAGCCGAGAGGATCATGAGGGCGATGTTCAGGCGACTAAAACCTGAGCGAACAGTTCCTCGCCTGGTGAAAGTGGGTAACGGGTCCAGTGGTTCCACATGTGGTAGCGTTGTGAGCAACGATGAAAACTCTGCCTGCATATCCGCTGGTCGAGCATAGCGATGCGAGATCGAGAGGCGTAATTCATGGCAGAGGATCTCTTCCATGCGTTGCGATACTCTGGGATTGAGACGGCGAGCGGGCGGATAGAAGAAGTTCAAGCGCTCCTGTGGCGGATAACCTGTCACAGCATGGTGCAGCACTGCCGCCAGCGAAAACAGATCGGACTCTGGCACCGCGACGCTGTTCCGCTGCTCCGGCGCGGCGTAGCCGGGGTGAAGCGTACTTTTTTTAATATATGGTCGCTCACCTGGCAAGAAGAGGGGAGCCATGATCAAGGAAACCTGTTTGCGATCCGGGCTTACAACGATTGTGTCGGGCGAGATCGCTCCATGGACGTAGGCAGGTTGCTGATGCGAGAAGAACGTAAGGATCTCACAGAGCTGCCGTCCGTACATAATGACCTCTCGCTCGGGTAGCGCCCCTCCACTTTGTTTCAGCAATGCAGCCAGACTCACTCCTTCGATATATTCTAGTACGATAAAGGAGCGCTTCTCTTCGGTAAAGACATCCAGGACCTGGGGAATGCCTGGATATTGCGCCAGATTAGACAGGCGACGAGCGATAAAGTTAACGTTCAACAGTCCTGATTGCATGAGGTAGCCGGATGCTGAAGAAAGATCTATTTCGCGCAATACAACGCGGCGGTTATTTTGTGCGCTATCAATAGCAAACCAGGCTATTCCCTGAGGTTGCTGGCTCTCAGGAAGTACGATCTCTTTTGTGAGATAATAGCGCCCAATTTTGAGGAGGGTATTCGTTCCTAATGGCTTTATTATTGATGGCGTCGATGAGTTTATCAACGGTTCAAATGACTTTTGTTCACTGGAGAACGCAGTTAATCTTGTAGCAGAGAGTACTGGTGTCCGTAATTTGCCGCTGGATGTATAGCCGCAACGCAGACACGTTCTGCCACCTCCATCACTTTCAGATTGACAGCGAGGGCAATACATGAAGACCTCCTGTATAGAGCGCTGACTTCACATCCTAAAAACTTTGCGTACAGAAAGACAAATTCTTCAGTGGATTGTGTGACGGAATAACTAACTCTTTCTTTGCGCTTCTCCTGTGTAAATGAGAAAGATCGTTGTGTGTATAAGTATCCTATGTTAGCTTGACACTTCCCCGCTTGAAAGACGGGGAATTCTTCATTCATCCAGCCCGTTTGCCACTCGCCCTTGCGGAACGAGTCGTAGAGGCGGTCTGTCCTGAAGCGTTGCGTACCCTCTTCGGGGTACCCGTTGCTGTCTGCCCGACAGTACGGTCCGCTTTTTCCAGGATATTGAGAGCGGCGTTGTGGTCACGATCAAGCACCAGTCCACAGCCGGGACAGATGTGGGTCCTGACGCTCAGACTTTTCATGACCCGTGTGCCACACGCGCTACAATCCTGACTCGTGAAATGAGGGGCAACTTTGATCACCGGGACGGCATGCATCACCCCATAGGCTTGCACCCAGACGAGAAATACGCCCCACGCCGCGTCGTTGATCGATTTGGCGAGGTGGTGATTCTTGACCAGATTGGGTATCTTGAGGTCTTCAAAGGCAATCAGATCGTGAGATGTGATAAGCGTGTTTGCCTCTTTGCGGGCAAAATCTTCACGCTGCCTCTGGACCTTGAGATACGCCTTTGCCAGCACTTTCCTGGCTTTCTTGCGGTTGCTACTCTTCTTCTGCTTTTTACTGAGGCGACGGTGCAGACGTTTCAGCTTCTTCTCCGCTTTGCGATAATAGCGAGGATTCTCAACGGTTCGTCCTTCTGAGTCGGTAGAGTAGGCTTTGAGTCCCACGTCAATACCGACGGCTTTGCCTGTCGAAACATGCTCAATCGTCCGTTCTGCCTCGACAACGAACTGGCCATAAAACCCATCTGCGCGCTTGATGATGCGCACCCGTTTGATCTGCTGGAGAGGAAAGGTCTCAATGGCACGCGTGCCCACCAGTCGAAGGCGACCAATCCCGCAACCATCGGTGAAGGTGAGGTGCTTCCCATCAGGATCAAGCTTCCAGCCTGTTTGCTTATACTCAACTGATCTGTTGTTGTGCTGGAAGTGTGGGAAGCCCTTCTTGCCCGGTTTCCTGGCTTTGCAGTTGGCATAGAAACGAGCTATGGCGAACCAGGCACGATCCGCACTGGCTTGACGCGCCTGCGAGTTGAGAGCGGCGGCAAAGGAGAACGCTTTGGCCAGAACGGCGCAATAGCCTTGCAGATCGTTCTTGCTGACGTCACGCGTATCCATCCACAGACGCAGACACTTGTTGCGGATGAACTGGACCGTGCGTATGGCTTCGTCAATGGCTGCATATTGCGCCTTGGTGCCAGCAAGTTTGTACTCGTACTGAAGCATGCTGTGTGCCCTTGCCTCGTTTTTTCCTATTTTACCCCATAAGAGCGATAAATTACAAGAGGAGAAACCGTGACAAAAAGAGAGAAAAAAGAGTTCCTTCACGAAGAAGCAAGCAACACAGTTGAAAAGAAAAGCAGGGAGAAAATATCCCAGATGCGGACATTGAATGCAAAGCGTGAAACACTTCTGTCGCACAGGATAACCCCTATCTCATCCCAACCCATCGCGCTCCGATAGGAGGAGCCATTCATCCCCGCCATGAATGCAACCGGGCTTTCTGGCTTGTTCACTGTAATTATAAGCGATAGAGAGCGGGAAAATAGGGCCAAATAGGGACAGTTATTACTGAAGACAGGGCGTTATACGCCAGGCAGATCTTTCGCTCTCTGTCGCTTTTTGCCACAGGCAAATACTTCTGTTATAATAGCGCGCATAGGTGAAATCCATTGATACAGACAGGATAACACAACGGATGTCCAGAACCCCACTATCACAGGAATCTTCGACTGAAACAATACCCAGCAAGCGCATGCAGACCTTCCGAGCTTTACACTATCGCAATTTTCGGCTTTTATGGATCAGCCTGATTGTCTCATCCGTAGGAACCTGGCTGCAAATCGTCTCGCAAAGCCTGCTCGTGCTCAAGATTACCCACAATTCGCCGTTGGCGTTGGGCATCGTTTCGTTAGCCCAGGCGGCCTCCTTCTTCTTATTCGCCCTGATCGGCGGCAGCATTGCCGACCGCACCGATAAACGCCACTTCTTGCTAATTACACAGAGTCTCTCAATGCTGCTGGCCTTCATCTTAGGTCTCCTGACAATTACCGGGACTATTCAGGTCTGGATGATCGTTGTATTAGCTTTTTGCTCCGGCACTGTGCTCAGCTTTGACCAACCGGCTCGCTCTTCACTCATACCGATGCTGGTTCCACGCGAAGACCTGATGAACGCTATTTCTTTGCAAGCAACAGTTTTCAACGGCTCGGCTTTTATTGGACCGACCCTGGCAGGCATCATGCTTGGCCTGTTCAGCAGCCTGGGCCAACATGCAGGCGTCAAGGCAGACCTGGTGGGCTACGCGGGAAACTTTTTCTTGAATGCCATCAGCTATCTTGGCGTGCTGGTTGTCCTTTATCTGCTGCGCGTACCAGAAGAGGCGGCGCGCCAGAGCAGGGACAGCAGAGGACCCATGCTGACAGCAGTTCGCAAGTCACTGAGAGTGGTGGGGAAAGATCCGGCTCTCCCCTGGATCTTATCAGGATACGCAGCATTGCTCTTCTTTGGTCCATCTACCTCATTGATCCTGCCCATCTTTGCGACACAGATCCTGCATCTCTCGGCATTTCAGCTCGGCCTGCTCTTCTCAGCTTCAGGACTGGGCGTTATCTTAGGGGCGTTGATCGTGGCCTCGCTCGGTGACTTTCCGCACAAAGGACGCTTGCTATTGGCCTCTTTTCTGCTCTGGACCGTCGCATTGCTGCTGTTTGGCATCAGTCAACAGCTCTGGCTCTCGATGCTGCTGCTGGTCTTCTTAGGCATTGGACAAAACGGCGTGGGTGCCACAACAATCACACTGCTCCAAACACGGGTACCGCCCACTATGCGCGGACGTGTCATGAGTTTGAATACGCTCACCATTATGGGCATTCGTCCGCTCGGCGACTTCCCGGCCAGCGCCTTGATTGCACTGGTCGGCGGCCCTCTAACGGTGCTGCTCTGCGCTGCTATTGTCGGGCTTTACTCGCTCTATCTCCTCATCGCGCGACCGGTTATACGTTCTTTGTGATGCAGCCTCCTGCCTCTTTTCTTCATACAGGAAATGTGCCAGCGTAGCCTGCGCCTCCACTTGTGTGGCCGCATCCTGAAAGAGACCGAGATCTTTTAAGGGTATCCAACTGAGCGCTCCTTGAGAAAAGTGTTCAGGGTCGAGAGCGATTACCTTGCCATAGCTCTGATAAATTGGAGCTGAAAACAGGGTTTGCGTGAGCATAGCAATCACCTTTGTTGGATCACTGCCACTTTTCTTTGCCATGGTCAAAGCCTCTGTCATCGCCCTGGCTGCCGCAGAACCCAGGAAGTTGCCACAGAGCTTCACCGTCAGAGCCGCACCAATCTCTTCACCGAAATCAAAGATGCCCTGGCCCATTGCTTCAAGGAGTGGACGAACTCGCGCTTTTGCTTCCACGGGTCCAGCCGTACAGATCCACAACAGTTGTGCGGCAGCCGCTTCGGGTCTGCCAAAGACGGGCGCTTCAACATAAACACTGCCATGCTGCGCATGCAAGGCTGCCAGCTTCCGAGCAAGTGCAGGCGAAACCGTACTCATTGAAAGATGAATGCCGCCTGCTCCCAGGCGTGTTAAAAAATCTTCGCTCATCACCACTGCTTCCAGTGCCTCGTCGTTTGACACAACCGTGACGACTATGCCGCCAGGGGTTAGTGTGTCGGCAGGACGAGAGGCTATCTCAGCTCCAAGGACCTTGAACGGGTCAGTTTTGCTAGCGGTGCGATTATAAATCTTGAGGGGATATCCGGCTTTCAGCACATTGTGTGCGATAGGCTGACCCAGAGCGCCAAGCCCAATAAATCCAACAGTTTCGTTCATTTGTCTCATTCCTTCTGATGAGGTGCTTCATAGTGCAACAGCAATACAGAGATTGCTCTCGCTAAAAAGTACCGGGCAAAACTTGATGTTGACGTTAACATCATATTTAAGATAAAAAAATTTTAGTGGCGTTCTGCCTCTTCTGCCAGGTCGCCGATACGCATGAACTGATCCAATTATCTACCTCGAAACATAACGTTAACGTCACGTTTCGAGTATACAGCCGTGAGACAGCTCTGTCAAGAGCATGTATCTTTCATCCATCAGCATTTGTGCAGGCATTTGCACCTTTCATATCATTTACCTGATTTCTCTGACGCTCAGCCATGGATATTGCCCCAGCCCAAAGACTTTTTGGCACATGTTCATAGTGGGAATAAACTTCCACCCGTTCGCGTTTATATAGGTGTATGACATCACACTATCATTGCATAGCTCCTGTGAGAAACGGTTTCTACGAGCGTGACGTGAAATGTGAGCACAGGAGAATCAATTTATGAGACTTTATGTTGGGGGACTTCCCTACCAAACAAACGAACAAGATCTGGCTAGCCTCTTTGAAGCAATTGGCACAGTCACTTCTGCTACGGTCATCACAGATCGTGAAACCGGACGCAGCAAGGGCTTTGGCTTTGTCGATATGGGTAGCACCGAAGAGGGGCAGCGTGCCATCACACAACTGAACGGGACGCTTCTGGGCAACAGAACCATTACGGTAAATGAGGCGCGCGAGCGTCAGACCGCTGGTGCCTTCCAGAGACGTTCAAATTATCGCAGTGAGCGCTACTAATACAAGCAAGCTAACATGCGCGCGGAGGCTATCTCGACGAGATAGCCTCCGCTTTCTTTTTTGGGTACCCCGATACTTCTCTTGACAATGCATTACAAATGCTCTATACTTTGTAAAAGTAAACATGTTTACTTTTACAAAGTAGCAAGACACTCATCCAGAAGGGAGGCGCTATGGCCGAAGAGTTGGAAGCCGCAAGGACACGCAAAGGCGAACTGGCACGCCAAAATATTCTAGAGAGCGCGCTCCGCCTTTTTGGCTCAAAAGGATACGAAGAGACCACCATGCGTGACATTGCGACAGAGGCAGGCTATTCCCCTGGGCTGACCTATCGCTATTTTACTGGCAAAGAAGAACTGGTGATGATGCTCTATCAGCACCTTGCAGAGGAGCTGGAAGGCAACACAAGTAGCCTTCCTCCTGGTCCATTGACTAAGCGTTTTTATGCCACTGTTGCCAGGCTCCTTGAATTACTAGCACCACATCGCGAGACGTTGGCCGCGCTTTTTGGCACGGCTTTAAATTCCCGCTCCAAAGTTGGTGTGCTGAGCGAAAGCACTGCGGACATTCGCCGGAAATCCAGAGGGATGTATCTTACGCTCATTGAAGGAGCCAAAGATGCACCACGCGTCTCACAGCATGAGGATCTGGCCACAATCCTCTATGGCATCCATATGGCCATCGTGCTTTTCTGGTTGATTGACCGCAGCGTGGAGTCCCAACGAACCTGGCAACTCATTGCTTTTCTCCGCGATATGCTCAAATTGGCCCAGCCTTTTTTGTGGCTTCCAGTTGTTTCGCAAGCGCTTATACGCCTGGCGCGGATTATTGGCCCATTACTCGACGCAAATGAACCGCCTCTCTAGCCAGAGACCTGGTCTGAAGCGTTGCCAATTCGCTGTCTAGAAGATCAAAAAAAGTTTGACTGAAGGAATAATTCTCTACTCCTGCCTTGTGCGGTCAATACTCATCATGCTGTCCAGGTGATTGGTAGACTGCACAAATGGGTTGACCGAGATGTGTTGAAAAAGGAGAGACCACAGATGTCGATAGAAGAAACCCTTCGCGAGACAGGAGACAAACGATCCTCTCTCCAGGACGTTTTCTGCCATACAGCGCGTATATATGAATAGCGTTTCCAGGCCACAAGTGTTTTCCGCAAGAATCGAGAAGAAGCAATGCCAACTATTCGCTTAGAAACCTCTATTGAGGCGTCAGCAGAACGCTGTTTCGATCTTTCACTCAGCGTTGATCTGCATCGTCTCTCTACAACGCACACGCACGAACGTCCAGTTGCAGGTGTGACGACGGGCGTGATGAAACTTGGCGATACCGTTACCTGGGAGGCCATCCATTTTGGTCTTACACAGTATCTGACGTCAAAAATTACGCTCTATGAGCGACCGCACCGTTTTATCGATGAAATGGTCCAAGGGGCTTTTCAGGAAATGAAACATCTTCATGAATTTGTTCCACAACCAACCGGAACGATCATGATTGATACGTTCACGTTCTGTGCCCCATGGGGTCTCCTTGGAAGGTTAGCTGAAACACTGATCCTCACACGCTACATGAAAGGACTTCTGCTTACCAGGAATAGGTACTTGAAACAGGTTGCAGAAGCAGATACGAACTCTCTGTTGCCTTGAAGAATTCACAGGCTCTGATAATGAAGAGAGTTGCACGGCCTCTTCCTGATGTTCAGCCTGGATCTCACGCGTAAAATGGGAGATCTGGCAGCGTTCAAGCATCGCCTACCTGCCCACAAAGTTCTCTATACGCCTCTTCCAGATGCTGCTCAGAGACTAGCATATTCACCTTTGCTTGCAGCTCGTTATGCGTCAAATGCCCCAGACGCTGATCCAGCAAGAGCGCATGGACCCAGAAATCAAGGGCCTGGGCATATTTTTTCTGCGCTACAAAGAGCATGCCCAGGCGTTGCAAAACAGCAACACGTTCCACAGGTACATCCAGTTCGTTGGCGATGGTCAAAGCTTGCCGATAGTAATGCTCAGCATCCCCCGAAAGCTGTAATACCTGCGCCACATCACCCAGACCACACTGCGCCTGTCCATCCATCCGCCTGGCTCCCTGCTCCGAAGCAAGAGCACGCGCCTGCTCAAACAGACCCTTCGCCTCCAGGTATTCCCCCTCCTCCAGAGCAATAGTGCCCAGCGCGTACAACGTAGCAGCCAGGTTCACACGATCCCCAATCGTGCTACACAGTGTGTGGGCCTCTTCGTAATACGTACAAGCATCGCCGATAGCATGCTGCTTATACGCTATGTCGCCCCGTACGCGCAAAGCCCAACCCTCGCCACGACGCAGCCCCTGCTTGCGAAATCGCGCCAGCGCATCTTCGCAGTCCTTTTCTGCCAGATCAAAGTGCGCTAAATCAGTATACACAACACTTCTCCCAACGAGCGTCCAGGCATAGCCTGAGAATAAGTCCAATTCTGTGCATAAGCGCAGCGCATTTTCGTAGTCACGCAAAGCCCGTGTATATTGTCCCAGGGCTTCATACACTGTCCCACGGCCACGCCAGGCAGCCGACAAACCTTCTTGCTCACGCATCGGCTGAAAATACGTTAAGGCTGTTTCAAAATGTCCGAGCGCCTCATAATAGTGAGCATTTCCATAGCCTACGCCCCCGATAACGATATGTATCCATGCTTCACCCTGCTTGTTGTCCGCTTCCTGAAAGAGGGTCAGAGCCTCCAGCGCGTAGGTACTGGCCTGCGCGAAATCTCCCTCTTCAGCAAAGAGCGTAGCTAACTCATAGAGTGCCCAGCCCACATGCTCATCTTCATGCTGCTGACGATGAAACGTCACACTACTCCTCAGGCACGCTTCAGCTTCGGCATAGTTTCCCAACTGCCGCAAGCTCGCACCCAGGCAACGTTGCAACTGGCCCTCACCGGTCCTATCGCCAAGGCGGGAGGCATGCATGGCGGCCCGGCGCAACATCATCTGCAAGGCAGGCGCGTAGCCATGACGGCCCAGTAGTTGCGCCGCACGTATCGCGATGCGCACCGCTTCCTGTAGATCCTGCGGCTCACCAGCAGTTTCTAAGTGCTCAAAGGCCGCAAGCCATTGTTCCAGACCCGGTTGCGCTACATTACAATAGGAGGCAGCAAGTACACGCTGCACGCGGCGGTGTTCTGGCAACAGCAAGTGCGTCAACGCAAAATGACCAATCTGGGGATGAATCGTATACATTCTTCCATCAAACTGTATAAATGAAGCCTGCACCAGCTCATCACGCGCTGCACGCCAGTTAGCTGCCAGCTCCGCCGCAACATGCTCGTCATGCTCGTCATGATCAAAAGACACCTGTACATCCATGCTGGCAGCGGAGTGATGCCGCTCCAAAGATGCAGGACTTGGCGCTCCCGCTGTCACGACCATGAGGATCTGCTCGCGACTGAATGGTAGCGTGAAAGCGGCGAGGTAGGCTAAAAGTAAACGTGCAGCAGGATGTAAACGGCGATAAGAGACCTCCAGAGCAGCTAGAATACCGGCCAGTGGTGTCTCACGCAATTCATCCCGGACCTCTTCCAACGAGCGCGTAGCCGCCTCTGGCGTGTATATTTTCCCGCCTATCGAGCGTGCGGTACCAAAGATAAGTTCCGCGCCGAGAGGATAGCCATCCAACAAGGCACAGATGTCGCGCAAGACCTGCTGCTGCTGTGGATCATCCAGATGAATACGCTGATCCAGGCCAGTCGCCGCCGCCAGATCGTTGAAGAGGTCCAGCAAATCGCTACCTACCATTTTGCCCACGCGATACTCATACCAGCGACAATGGGTCCCCTCGACCGCTAACATATGCTCTGGATTTGAGCGCGACGTTACCAGTACCACAACCTCTTGCGGTAATGCACACAAAAATTGCAACCAGGCTTCCAGTTCCGCACGGTCCTTCACCTCTTCAAAACTATCCACCAGCAAAAGACACGGCAACTCACGGCTGGCGAGCGAACGCAACGTTCCCTGTACAAGTCGGACACGATAGGGCACATCGGTTGCAGACATATTGCGCACAGGCACACGCAAAAAGCGCATCAGTTCCAGCAACGCGTCCGCGAACGACTTGCCATCCTGTACAGAGACGCCTACGATGCCGCCGGGAAACTTCTCACGGTTCCGTCGCACAGTTTCCAGGGCGAGCGCGCTCTTCCCAATGCCAGCAGAGCCCGTTATAGCAATGTGATGCGTATATTGACCGCCCGAACGCGGTTGCATCTGACTCATCTGGTTAGCTTTTCGCGCACCTGTTGCGGCAGACGTCAGCAGCTCGTCCATATCCTGTAGTTCCTGTGCACGCCCGATAAAGTTGGCTGGCGGTCCCAGATGCGCCAGCGGATGACCATGTTGTCCCAGATCATCATGTGCAGCGAACAGAGCCACGGGACCCTCCTCACCCTCCGCCACATGTCTGTACAGTACGGGGATAAACCAGCTTTTCTGCTGCATGGGTAACAGCGCCTGCCGGGCACGTGCCAGGGCTTCTTCTAGCGTCCTACCATCGGCCAGGGCTTCGTAGAAATGATACATGAAGGTTGGGCTGAGGTCATCTTGTAACGAGAAGGGCATCGCGACAACCGCTGGGACCTGGGCTGTCACCAGGGCAGTTGCCAGTGTCGCATCAACGGCGGCATGACGCTGCTGTTGACGGGGCGTATTTTTGACGGTAACGGTGGCCGTCTCGCAGGCAGAAAAAACCGCTAAACGCACATCACTGCTCAGAAAAAGACCGCGCAGCGACTGTGTATCAATAAAACGGTTTGTGCCATCGTCGTCGCAAAAACAGAGATAGGTTTGCGGTTTGCTCCGACCAAGCGCTGTACCACAGGCAATACATTTGGCAACATTCGAGTCGTTGACGGTCTCACAGTGCTCATTTGGACACAGGCGACCATAGGCCCCATGTCCATCAAATTGGACGACATAGCAGGGAACGGTTGTATCGCTGTCATCCAGCATACTGGCACCACCGTATGAGTTCAGGTAGCGCACCAGTTGACCAAAGGTTGGCGGCTCAAGGCGGTCTAAAAAGATCTGCCCATCCTCGATGAGTGGCGTCAGTGCTTGCTCCATGGCCTCAAAGCTGCGTTCGGTCTCTAGCGGGGCACAATCTGTCGGCGAGGAGGCTATGTAGAGTACACGGAACGGCGGATGCACCGGAAGTTCGCAGCCAACAGGAATGTCTGGACGCAATAAGACACGACTCAACGTGAAAATACCTGATACGAGCAGAAAATGGTCTCCGTTATGCAAGAGTTCCCAGGGGTAACGCACAAATTCGTCACACCCCGGACCAAAACCCAGCGATAAGGCAACCGTACCGCGTCGCTTCAATGTGCGTTGAATGATCCCGCGCAACACCGTTTGTACTGGCTGTTCCGCAGCTCCCTGGTTGATGTCAGCCACTCCGACACCACACAAGGAGGCAAAGAGGCGCTGACCCACTTCACGCAATACAGCGTCACTGCTATCTAAGTCATTTAATTTCTTTTGCAGCGCATTGAATTGTCTACCCGTATATGGAGGAACAAAACTACCATTTACTGTACGTCCAGACCAACTCTCTTTGACTCGCAGCTCATAGGTGCCATCTTGACGCGAGTGAAATAGCAGATTTACTGTCTCGCCCATATATATGACGTCTTTCGCATTCCCTGACCTTCAGTAACCCTCTTAAACAGTCAGAAACGCGGCTGTCGCCGCTTGCCTTCTGCTCATCTGACTGAAAGGAGTAAGCATATGTCCGGTTTCAGCTCATTCCTGACAAAACGTGTGCGTTTTTTAGACACATTCTTAATAACACTTGCGCCACACGTGTAATAGATAACTCTACCGCATACAAGTATAGCATAAATTTTTTTGCTATGCGCAGAGACCTGTACACAAAAAAGGCGGCCACCAACTGAACATCGGCTGGGGCAAGCCCCGCCGCTACGCGGGTGTGCGCACCTCCCTGTTGTCTCCACCACGCGTAGCGACAATCCCTTGCGGTTGTCGTGCCCAACTGAATTGTTGCCCGCTACAGCGCGGACAGCGCCCCTATACTACTCTCCCCAATATAGCTCAACCCGGCCAAAGCGCACGGTATCTCCTATTTGCACGCCTGCCTCCTCCAGAGCCTTTGTCACGCCCATTTTCGCTAACATCACCTGAAGACGCGCCATACCTTCTTCGCTCTCCTGGTTTGTCATACTCACCATACGTTCTACGCGCTTACCATGCACCACATACACACCCAGCTCTTTTGTGACAGAAAACGCATCGTCGGGCTGTGGACGTAAGACAGGGCCTTCCATGTCAATCACAGATTGGGCGGCTGCTCGCTCGGCCTCTTCTTGATAAATCTCGCGCAGGCGCTTAGCGGCATATCCCATCAGCTCTTCTGTCCCCTGATGAGCAACGGCGGAAATGGCAAAGACAGGATACCCCGCAGCTTCTGCCTGCTCTTTGAGTTCAGGCCAGCGTTCCTGCGCTACCGGCACATCCATCTTATTCAGCACGACAATCTGTGGACGTTGGGCAAGTTGCTCATCATAGGCACGTAACTCATTATTGATGGCCTGAAAATCCTGCCAGGGATCACGGTCTTCTAACGAAGCACCATCCAGCATATGTATCAACAAACGTGTACGCTGCACATGACGCAAAAATTCATGACCCAGTCCGACCCCTTGCGCTGCACCCTCGATGAGTCCGGGAATGTCAGCGAGTACAAAGCTAAAGCCATCACCGCGTCTTGCCTGACCGACCTCGACGACTCCCAGATTGGGCGCAAGTGTGGTAAAGGGATAATCGGCAATCTTGGGCTGTGCCGCCGTTACCACCGAGAGCAGCGTTGATTTCCCAGCATTTGGATAGCCAACCAGTCCCACATCCGCGATCAAACGCAGCTCCAGCGTGAGCGAGCGCTCTTCACCGGGTTCGCCCTTCTGCGCTTCCTTCGGTGTCTGGTGGGTCGCCGTAGCGAAATGCGTGTTCCCCAGACCACCACGCCCACCACGCGCGACCATCACCCGCTGCCCCTCCTCAACAAGATCTGCGACGAGCGCATGGGTATCGGCATCGCGAATGACCGTACCAGGGGGCACCTTCAGAACAACATCTTCCCCCTTCGCCCCGTGCATCTTCTGACGAATACCAGGCTCTCCCGCCCCAGCTTTAAACTGGTGACGATAACGGTAGTCGATTAAGGAGTTCAAGTTGTGCGTGGCCTCAAAGTAGACGCTGCCACCACGGCCTCCATCGCCGCCGTCAGGACCACCGAACGGCGCAAATTTCTCTCGGCGAAAGTGCATCGAACCATCGCCACCGTCTCCGGCTTTTACATATATTTTTGTGTGATCGTATAACATACTTTATCCCTGGTATCAGCGTGTAAATGCACGCATTTCCCTCTTCTTAACTATTGTCGCGGCGCAATGGAGTATATCACAAATCGCTACAAAGGGATAGCTACCCATGCATAGCATGAGAATGGCATCTTGCCATAGAAAGAGGAATAGACTACACTTCAGTCGGCGTCGTTCCGCAGCGGACCAGGAGAGAAAGAAATGTGAACTTGCCTACAGCGCCTCTTTTCTACTATAATTAACACCGTGTACAATTAGTCTTTGAGGTGATGGGATGCGAGTGATACAGACGAAGTTCCCCAGGGGCAAGCTCGTACGCGAGCGCTATATTGTCGAGGACTTGCTGGGTCAAGGAGGATTTGGCGCGGTCTATCGCGTAAGGGATCGACGTGTCAGGACGAATGTGTTTGCACTCAAAGAACTCGTTGATCCTAACACCTATCAGCGAGACAGCTTCGCTTTTGAATGCGACATTCTGCGGCGGCTCGATCATCCTGCCTTGCCCCGTGTCTATCGGGTCTTTGAGGACAACAAAAATCATAGCGTCTACATGCTCATGGACTATATTGAGGGGCCGAATCTGGAACAACTGCGTCAACGCCAGCCCAACCAGCGTTTCTCTTTCCCTCAAGTCATGCATATTATGGCTGCGATAATCGAGGCCGTCATCTACTTACATGCTCAGCAACCCCCTATTATTCACCGCGATATCAAGCCTTCGAATATCATCGTACCCACCTCTGGTGATGGGGCCGTGCTCGTTGATTTTGGCATCGCTAAAGAATATGATCTGGACGCCACGACGACTGCCATTCGCCACTGTTCTCCTGGTTATGGTGCCCCGGAACAATATGTACGCGGGACAAGCACGCAAACGGATATCTACGGTCTGGCCGCCACTTTTTATACGCTTTTGACAGGAACAGTCCCTATTGATGCACTCTATCGCATCACACGCTTGAGTGGCAAAGGCGCAGATCCGCTGGAGCCGGCAAATGTACTTGTCCCACACATATCAGACGCTATAGCGGATGCATTGCAGCACGCGATGGCGATTAACAGTGATGATCGCTTTACAACCGTTGAAGAGTTTTGGGAGAAGTTAAAAGCATATCCCGTTGAAGAGGTAGACAGCAATCCTGATAGGATGCCAGGCATGTTGGACACAGACACCGAGCAAAGCAGCCTTGCAGAGTCACGATCTGTGCCATCTGCCCCTGATACGCCTTTAGTGCTTTCTCCGTCCACACCTGTTACGCGCACGACCACTCTATTGCACCAATATAGCCAGGGAAGGCAGTTTATTTTGTCGGGTTTGCTTCTGCTAATACTGCTGGCATTAGGGAGTGGGATCATCTTTGGTACCACGGTATTTCCAGGTCTGCGGCTGGCGAGCCATACGCCTGTGCATGTTCAGCAGCCTATTGTACAGGCCAGGCTGACGCAGATTGCGCCTCACCGAGCAGCGCCAAAGCCTCCCACACCAACCGCAACGCCAACGCCTGTGCCAACGACGACCACCGCTCGTTATCCAACGCTGCTCACTTATTATAGTGGCAATATCCACAATGCTCCTGCCCTGGTCGATTCTACGTTGTCCCTTTCACACATCCAGCAGAACGCGGGAAGTATTCGTGGATATATCACACTTGGACCAGGATTGCTCGGAAGTGGTACTTTTATGGGTACAGTATCGTCTCACAATAAGATACAATTTATCGTACCGCTTTCTGGTCGTTACTTACCTCTCCTCTTTCAGGGACAGGTGCAGTCCAACGGAAACATTTCCGGGACCTATTGTAGCTTGCAGGATGGTCAGTGCAATTATAGTGGTGGTGGCTATGGAACCTGGAATGTCTATACTCAGTCTGCCGTGGGAGATTCATCTGAGCAGCCTATTGCCACGTATACGTTAGTATAATGTGCACTCCTCCCCTATCCGCCCACGCGATATACGCGGTACGAGCTACAATTGGGATTATAGTCTAAAAAATATATACATATGACAGTATGAGGCATAAAAATGCAAGATGTACGTATAACACTACCCGTAGGTACTATTGTACAGGAACGCTACTATGTGAAATGCCTGCTTGGCAAAGGCGGCTTTGGCGCTGTCTATCTCGTGCGGGATCAACGCGTGAAGGGCAATGTTTTTGCGCTTAAAGAGACGGTCGATTCTAGTAAAAAAGAGCGTGACCGTTTTACCTTTGAGGGTGAGGTGCTTAAGCGCTTCGATCATCCCTCACTGCCGCGCGTCTACCGTACCTTTGACGATGAGAAAAATCATCGCGCATATATCTTAATGGACTATATTGATGGTCCCAACCTGGAAGTATTGCGCCAGCGGCAGCCAGAGAAACGCTTTTCGCTAGAGCGTGCCCTACAGATCATGGCACCGATCATTGACGCGATTGACTATTTACATAAACAAGAGCCACCTATTGTCCACCGGGACATCAAACCATCAAATATTATCACTCCCGCGACTGGCAATAATGCGGTTCTCGTCGATTTTGGCATTGCCAAAGAATACGACGTCGATGCAACCACAACGGCAATTCGACGCTGCTCACCCGGCTATGGTGCACCCGAACAGTATGCGAGTGGTACGAATCCACGCACCGACATTTACGGTCTGGGCGCGACCTTTTATGCACTGCTCACGGGAAAAGTGCCGATTGACGCAGTCTACCGTATGACACAAATAGGCAGCTATAACATCGACCCCCTGGAGCCGGTGACAGCTCTGGCTCCAGAGGTTCCCACACATGTGGCCAACACGATTCTCTGCGCGCTGGAGATTAGAAGTGAGGACCGCTTTGCGAGCATTGAGGAGTTCTGGCAGGCATTGCATGCTCAACCCACCGAGACAATGCCGCCTGCCATGGAGTTTGCTGCCGCTAAGTCCGCTCCAAATACAGAAGAGCCTTTCAGTGCACCAGGAAATACAGGTACGGTGACAGTGCGGACCAGGCCCACAAGGTCCATGCACACGCGAGGCATATTTATCCCACTGGTGGCGATTGTCTTGCTGGCCCTCCTGGCAGGTATTGTCGTTGGCGTTGACAACGGCCATTTCTTTAGCATCGGTCACACGGCCAGGGTCACTACGCGTACAACCCCCGAAGCGGCACATACATCAACAGCCAGATCGCAAACGACAGCCATTGCCCATACACACCCTACGACTACTACCCACATAACGCCGACGGCAACAGCATATCCAACACCAACAGCGACGCACACAACACAGCCGACAGCAGCACCCACACAGCAGGCATCCACAGCTTTTCCGCAGCTAGTGACAAGCTACGTGGGTACTATTCATAATACGCCAGCCAATGTCTCTACATCGATGACTCTGTCCCAGATTCAACAGAATGGCGCGAGCGTGGATGGTCAGTTAGCGCTTGGTCAGGGACTCATAGCAGGCAGCAATGCCATTGGTACGGTCAGCCACTCAAACACCATCGAATTTACGGTATCCAGTGGCAGTCTCGCGCCGCTCTTGTTCCAGGGCCAGATACAGTCGAATGGCAGCATCACTGGGACCTATTGCAGCTACCAGGGCAATCAGCAATGCAGTCAAAGCGCCGGAGGCTACGGAACCTGGAGTGTCTCTCCATCTTCCTCAACAAGCGCACAGGCTTATCAAGAGCATACTGTTCTTCAGGAACGCAGAACTGTGGCCTGACGATAGTGATAACGAAACTGCTACTCTCTAGCTGCCACTAAGGGCAGAAGGAGGAAGCAGAAAGATCATACTTGTCCATGTGTCTACTAGCTTAGGATTCCTCAGAGTGCGTGTCTGCCACGCGTCGGCTGCTGATTGAGAGACGTCACCAGCTTTGACCATGGCCTGCAACGTGTCTGTGAAGGCTCCCGTTTCGACTTTGCGCAATTGATCAGTAGAAATGCCCTTATCTGCTCCGGCTGCATACGCTCATCATCTTCTATTTCGAGGTGGATGCTCTCTTCTGAGAGATCTAGAGACGCGGACTGGAACCGGTCATTGCCCTTATGGCGATAGAAAACATGGAGCGTAATTTTATACAGCCAGGGTTGAAGCTTCATCATACGGATGCGCTCCTCTGGGTAGTCTGCCAGCGCATGATACGCTCTGATGAATGCTTCTTGAACGATATCCTGCGCATCCTGTGGACTACCAGATTGGCGGAGAGCAAAAGCGTAGAGCCGCTGTTGATACCTCAACATCAGTTGTGAGAAATACCCATTCAGGTCAGTTGCCAGCAGTTCTGCGAGATTCGGCAACGGCTCATTTCCTGGCATCATACTTGTTTTCCGCACGGTAATTTCTTCCACCTGGCTCCAAATTGATAGTCAAAGGGTTTGCCATCCTTGCAGGTTGGTCATCAAAAACCTGCCACCCTGAGCAGCAGAGAAGTCATGAACTTCCTTCCCTGGATGTACACCCCCTTTTTCTGGTGCTTCTATTCAGTAAAATACAAAAAAAGGCTCAAAGGTTGCAGTATCCTTTGGATGTAAATGTCGGAATTCGGTGGCTCATACCCACCTCTGGGAGGACAACGCTTGCTTCTCGATCCTGGTAGTTTATCCCGCTCTGGGCCGCGTACTGTCTCAGGGCTGCAAGCCCCCTCACGGCGATAGACCTCAAGAGGGCCCAGATGGGATAGTTCTTCATCAGATACCAGATAGTGTGCCGGCGGCTCGTGTGCGACCAGTGTCCGTACCAGCTCTGGGTGACGAGCGACCAACTCAAGACCAATGAGCGCGCCGGCACTGCTACCAAACACATATGCGGGTTCGCTCGAAAGGGCTTCTCAGACAGGTCTCGAAGACAAGCTGAGAGGAAGAGAACCGTCTTATTCTAGATATGCAATGCTACGATTGGCCTGAAACCCTGATCCAGGTGAAGGTCCCTGGAAGATGATAGAAATCATCTTATCCAGCCTCATCGAGTATACAAAACTTCTCTGGCTCCTCATGCTGGTGATCAATAGCAGCGGCTTTTTGTATGCCCTCATTCGTTGTTGGCAGGTGACGCATCATCATGTAAACCATCGTTACCAGATCATAAGGGGTTTCACGCACACCCACCGCAAAGGCATTGATCTCCGCGCCTAAAAACAGAATCACGGCAAAGTAGTAGAAGAAAATGAGCAGGATGAGCAGGCCAAGGGTAGCAGCAAAACCCTCTAGAAAGTAACTCGCGTACAGCGGAAATAGTATCAGGTAAATTTCGAGGAGCACGGCGGATACGACTGAGCCTGGCCAGGTATGACGCAGGCTGATCTTCTGATTGGGTACGACAATATAGATGGTTTGAAAAAAGAGATAGGCCACGACTAAGCCGCTTAGAATCCCGCCCAGGCTAAAGAGCAGTTCACTGCCAGGAAGTCGACCCAAAAGTGTCTGTCGCAGGAGCGAGAAGACAAAAGCTGGTACGGACGATGCCAGGACCATAACCGGAATCAGGATGACGAAGAGCAGCACCATACTCACGGCCATGACATTCTGGGCAATCATCGTGCGTGGACGAACATGGTAAATGATATCAAAGCACCCTTCGAGAAACAGAAACAGACGTGAACCATTGAAGATAGCCAGTGCGACTCCAATGGCTCCCAGCCAGCCAGATTGTTCCGTCAGTTGTTTAAGCGCTAACGCAACGATGCTCTGTGATGCCGGTGCGGCACTCAGGGTGACAATGATCACTCCGGTCAGACGATTGTAGGCCACGGGACTGAGTCCACCTAAAAATAGACCAAACAAGCCGATCAAAGCAATCAACAAGGGAATGACCGACAGTATCAGGTTATAGGCCAGCCCCGCTGCATTATTCCATGACCAATCATTATTGAATTTATGCCAGAATTGCTGCAACGGTCGCATGTCTTTGCTGACGGTATCCATCAGTTCCGCTGTGATACTGCGTTTTTTTTGTTCTGCTGCCATGCTATCCTCTTACTGTTTCTCCTTGCTAAACAAGTCAATGATGTTGACTGGATGGACCGTGTTATCAAAGATCTGATACTAATACGTATGATGTCGATAGAACGAGACTCGGATATATTTCTCTGTTGTAACACCTCAAGTCGGCTCGCAGAGAGGGATCGCGTAGGGACAATCCTTTGCGGTTGTCCAGGGTGGGTTCAAGAGTCTATACCACCATGGTTGCGTGGCAACAGTGGACACACATGGCATAAAGGGCACTATTGCCACCGATACGCGAGTTTGACGAAGCGCAGCCAGAGGTCTAAGGTTGCTCGATATGCAACAATTCACTCTCTATCTCTTGCCAGATCTCTGGCTCTACCATTGGACGTGTCAGCGGCTGGTGCTCTTGCGTTGCTTTGATGAGACGTTGGGTCACTCTCTGATGAAAACTGGCTATGTATGGCTGTTGAACCTCACGCGGTGGCATGATACCTAATTCAATAGAGCCCAGGTCATAAAATTCATGCGGCTCAAAGGCAAGCATCATCAGATCTACATAGTTCTGGATGAGATCCAGGTGAGCCTGCGTAAAATAATTTGGCTGCGTGCTACTTACACATAAGGCACCAGCAACACGATCAGCAAGCAAAATAGGACTGGTAACAGTGCTTTCTTCCTGTGCAATATGGTGCGTGGGGAACATGCGGGCCTTTTCGTCGCTATTGAGTACAGTCACCTGATGACCTTTGAACACAGCATGACCGACCTGCGACTCGGCTCCGACAAACTGCGTCCAATTGTCACTATAATTCGTGACCGTGCCCGTTACCCGGCTTAGCGTCTTACGCAGACTATGCACTTTGTGTCCCGCGACAGGCGCAACACATTGAAATACCACCACGGCAAGCCCCAGGCGCTGCGGATCAAGGTGTCCTGAAATCTGCTGCAAAAGCAACATACACACAGAAGACGTACGTAGTTGAGTCGGACTGCTGGTATATGCGCTAATAATACGCGCATAAAATGCAGAAGGTATATCTAGAAGATTATCATCTCCTGATTCTGTATGAGCCCAAAAATGCGGAAACTCTTGCGAAATAAGCTCGATGAGTTCCTGCCGATAGCGTGGTAATGCATCAAGTAAGGGACGTAAGTTGTCCTGCCGTGGATTCGATTTGCCTGTTGTCCAGCGTATCAACGTAATTGGATTCACATGGAGCGCTTCTGCAATCCTTTGCCGCTCCTGTGAATCACCGATTACTTTGGCAAGGAGTTCCCGCCAGGTCTGTACTTCTTCCATGTGTTCTCAATTCTTGTTGCAATGCGACTAAAATTCGTATGCGTAATGCCGAATGCATTCAGAAAGATCCCCTTGTGGCTGCAAGATATACCTATCTGAATGCCAGGAAAGAGATTTAAACAAAAAAAACTGCGGAGAGATGTAGGCATTCGTGTAAAGCATAACTCATGCGTATATGTTAGTCAACTGATGCCAAAAGCTGTCTGGCCTTCCTATATTTCAATACGGGCCACGTATTCTCTTTTAGCATATGTCTTATCAGGAACACAATTTCCTCTTCGTTTCGCAGCAGGCATTTCCTGTAACTACTCAGATCGAGCCTGAGCCCTGCGCGTAGGGACCATCCCTTGCGGTTGTCCTGGGTGGATGCAAGACGGGACGGGCCGCCGCCAGGGACGCCAAGACCTTTTTTCCCGCTTTCAACGCAAGAGACGAGCAGCCACAAAAGGTCTTCGCTCGGCCTCTACGCGAGGGTACACCGAACCTGAAGAGTTAGCATTTTCTCAGAGAGTATCGCGTATCGCATCATGCATCGCACGTTCAACCTCCGCCAGGGTATCAATGGAAAGTTGCCGCGCCCACTCATCGTCCCATGCACCTCGCGTCCGTAGCTGCTGCTGACAGCGCGCAAGAGGATCTCCGCGCTCCAGTTCTTGCCTATGATGCAGAGAACGAGCCTGCGTATCATACCCCTCGGGTGGCTGCTGAGACAATGGGGGAACACAGCGAGCAAGAGAGAGTTCTAAAAGGAGGGGTCCATGGCCACTGCGTACATGTTGTATAGCCGTATGCATCGCAGCATGGACGGCTACGACATCAGTTCCATCCATGTGATGATGAGCAAGCCCATCAGGGAGAGCGATATCACACAAGCAAGAAGGCGGCAATGCCGTTGGAGCAAGAGCATAGCTGCTAGCATGTTCACAAATAAAGATGATCGGTAATTGATGCAAGGCAGAAAAGTGTATGCTCTCAAGAAAATCCGCTTCAGCGATCACCCCATCATCGCAATACGCTACGGTGACAACGGACGCTTTACGTAACTTACAAGCAAAGGCAATACCGGCAGCATGCAGTAGTTGCGTTGCCATCGGCGCAGGACCAGTCACCGTATTGTGTTTCTGATACCCCCAGTGCTGGATGGGCGGCAATGACGCTACCAGCGGCAATCCATCATGCACGTCTGCTTTCTGTTGTCGCAGGTGCTGGAGATGCGTACGAAAGACCTCATAGGGCGTCATGCCTATCGTCAATACGACGCCCAGACTTCGATAAGAGGGAAGTGTGAAGTCTTTGCCAACCTCAATACACACTGCGGTGCCGACCTGGGCAGCTTCATAACCACGACAGCTAGCAATAGCATCCTCATACCCGTGCTCGTACAGGCCACAGGCATACTCATCGACGACCCGCACGAGAAGCATACGGGCATAGAGATCGCGTAAGAGTGAAAGAGAGGGAGCATTGCTCGTCATTTACCTGCGCACTTCGTCCTGTCTCTGCTATCTACTGTACCATTATTCAATACGGTGCCGTTATAACACATTCCCGCGAAAAAAAGTTCGGCTCTATTATACGTTGTTGGCTGCTAGAGACGCAACCGCGAGAGCAACAGTCCTGTTTTTTCTGGTCATTGCATTTCGTCAGGCGCACTCTTATAATGAGATTGTTTATGGTTACTTTGTCAGGTTTCGCCATGCTCCTAAAATGGCACCTTTCGGGGTTTCACTCCTGCGGGAGCCTTTCTTTCCTTCCACCGCCTGAAAGCTGGTGGGTATCCAGAAAGGATTTTTTATGACTGTCAATACCCAATCACTGGCAACGAATACATCAGCAAAGCCGCTGGATGTGCTGAGTCTTTACCGCACGATGCTCACAGCAAGGGTGACGAATGACTTGCTCAAAACACGCAAGACACAAGGACGCTTTGCTTTTTACATCGGTTGCGCTGGACATGAAGCCATGGCGGCAGTAGTAGCAGCACTCGATGAAAATGATTGGCTGGCATTATATTATCGAGACTTAGCCGCGTGGCTACAACGCACTGGAGATACATACGGACCTATTCGTGAAGCTTACACGCGCACCACAGGACCAATGAGCGCGGGTCGTAATATGCCATCACACTATACCAGTAAGCAACACCGCATCCTGCCCGGCTTTAGCGAGGTTGCTGGTCACTGTGCTTTTGCCGGTGGTATTGGTTTTGCTATTAAACAAGAGAAAAAGCCGGAATTAATCGTTTGTTCAACCGGGGATGGCGGGGCGGCGACCAATGACTTTTTTGTGCTCTTTCGCCAGGCAGCGATTCATCAGCTCCCTGTATTGATCATCGTAGAAGATAATGGCTGGTCCATTACTGCGGCATCGACTGGCCTACAATGGGCAGGCTCGTTGGTTGAATGGGCAAAGGGAGGCGGCGTCTACGCCGAAGAGGTCGATGGTTCTGACGCGATAGCTACCTATGACACGGCATCTCGCCTCGTGCAACATATCCGCTCCGGCCAGGGACCGGCGCTTCTCCATCTTCATCTAGGGCTATTGGATGCTCACTCCAGTAGTACCGATATCAAAACGTATCGCAAAAAAGAAGAGATCGAGCTGACCACGGCCACGAAAGATCCTGTGAACAATCTTGGACGCTGGCTTGTGGAGCATGGGCAGGCACAAGATGATGATCTGAAACGTATGCGCAAAGAGATCCGCGCTGAATTAGAGCGTATTCGAGCAAGAGATACTACAAGAACCAGAACCAGCAGCGGGGCGCGTCCTGGACCACGTCCTCTATGTCCCTGAGTGGCGCGAAAATATACCACGCGGTACAAAGCGCACGCTGACGATGCTGGGCGCAATCAATGAGGCGTTGGTAGAACTGGCACAACGAGATCCTGGCTTCTTCGTGTATGGACAAGACGTCGGGAGTCCGAAAGGCGGGGTCTTCGGCGCGACGTCTGCACTCGTCTCGCAGTATCCGCAGCGAGCCATGAGCAGTCCGTTGAATGAACACCTGATTATAGGTATCGTGGCAGGTGCAGGCATGCACGATGGCAAAGCGCGCTGCGCTGAGATCCAGTTTGTGGATTATCACCAATCAGCGACACAGATCATCCGTCTGGCGGCACGTATCGCTTATCAGAGCTACGGAAATTGGACGGTGCCCATGCTCATCCGCACGAAATCTGGCAGTGGCGGCGGCGGACCCATTTCGAGTAGCTCAGCGGGCGGCGGCGCCTATGGTCACTCAAACGCTGGTGAACAGTGGTTTACCACTATTCCTGGTATGATTACGGTGTGTCCCGCCACTCCCTTCGATGCCAAGGGACTCTTACTGGAAGCAGCACGAGCACAGTCACCGGTCACATTCCTGGAACGCGGACGCCTGTATCGCTCGGAGCCGCCCAAGGATGATAAAGGCAACATCATCGACGAGATGGCACAGTACTGGCAGGTGCCCAACGGCTATTATACCCTCCCACTAGGGAAGGCACGACGCTTCCGTATTGGTACTGGAGCGCCACAGATCGCCATCATTGCCTGGGGCACCATGGTACTGGAAGCCTGTACGGCAGCGGCAAATATCGTGAAGCGTAAGGGTGGGGCCATGGAGATTGTAGACCTGCGCACACTCATGCCATTTGACACGGACACTGTTGCAGCGGCAGTCAAGGCCGCTAATCGCGTGATGGTGGTAACTGAGGAGATAGACTATACGAGTTTTGGACACTACATGCATTCATGGATTGTCCAACATTGTTTCTATGACCTGGATAGTACACCTATCCTCATCTCGGCACAGCCCGCACCCGCTGCACCGTTCAACGCCGCTGAAGAGTCCGCTTTCTACCCCTCGGCCCAGACAATCGAAGCGCAAATCGCAGCGCAGTTGGTTGAGTAAAAAAGCACTGAGCAGCAAAGGAAACCATGGCGTTTCCTTTGCTGCTTGCAGTTAGGTATTGGGTGTCAGCACGGCGCTAAAGGTCTGCCACATATCCATAAACATCGAGCGCGTCATACGCTGAAAATTCTCAGGGGAGGAGTCGGCAATAGAGACATACTGTGCGTCTCCTCCACGAATGACAAAGAGGTGACCGTTTGGAAAATACGTACTGTCGCGCACGCTCACAATCACCGGAGTACCACTGTTCGCGGCATTAATCACATCCTGCAAGCTGCGCGTATGGCCAGCAACGGTGTGAAAACCGAAATGAGTTGCTGTCAGCGCGATACCATCTTCACGCAATAGGCCATCGCTGACACTCCACACGCCCAGGTTAAGCTCCTCTTGCAGGATCTCTGATGCAATATAATGACGACCATTGGCATCCATCACCATCTCCATGGCGATGCCTGAGCAAGATGAATATGACCAGGTATCCCACTCGTAGGCGGTTTGATACTGGTCACGAGCCGCCGAGTCAACACGCACAAGCCGCTGACTCGCTGTGCCAGCCAGTGCAGACGTAATCGGCTGAACATCACTCACCTGCGCCGGACTGAGAAAGGTCAATCCCAGTTCGCTCGTAATCTGCCGCATAGCACCACTTCCCGCCAGACCTCCCTGCACCACCAGGGCAATAGCCAGCATGGCGAACAAACCAACGGAAACAAACATACGACGACGCGTATACCAGGAGGACGGTAAGCTAAACGCAGGAACAGGTTTCGGCTCCTCCACACTGACAATAGCCCCATTGTGTATATGCAAAATAGCGGTGACATGACGATCAAGAGGATGGGCTGGTAGCGTCGTTCGATTGACTACTGTCCGTTTGTAGCGTCGGTGCATCAGCCAGGCGCTTACCAGGAAACTGGCGATGATACAGAGCACGACAGCTGACAACGATGCTATAATGACAGCAGTCCACATACATTCCCCTCAAAAGCAATAAGACCTATCTCACAATCTCTATTCATTAATTATAACTGGTCCATTCAGCAAATGAGAGGGTTTTAGCTAAAGACAGCCAGATAGTGCTAGAGCATTATACTGGCTGCCTACTTTTCCGGGGATCGAGCAGTTTCGCAAGAGATTTATCAGGTATACATCACGCTTTTACCGTTTCGAGAATGACATAGTTTGACTCGGTAGGGTAGATGTGGGTAAGCTGGAGTCCAGCGGCTGCAAAAAGCGCACGATGCTCTTCCTCAGAACGCTTACGTCCAGGCAGGATAAAATGTAAGAGCAAGTCTAGCAGGGCCACACCTGACGGTATCTTCTTCCCTGGGACAATAATTTCATCGACGACAAGGAGGCGGCTCCCAACATTCATCACCTTGCTGCAGTTCGAGAGAAGCTGGATACACTCCGCGTCTTCCCAGTCGTGAATAATATGCTTGACGGTGTAGATATCGCCGCCTGAAGGTATCGCTTCAAAAAAGTTCCCGGCCACCAGTGTCAAACGGCTCTGGAGTTCGTTGATGGAGGGATGTTGCCGGGCAGCTTCAATGACCGCGGCCTGGTCAAAAAGAATGCCATGGGAAGCTGGATATGTCTGGAGGATTGTTGTAAGAAGACTCCCCTCGCCTCCAGCTATATCGATAATAGTCCCTGCCGACGAGAAATCATAGCCGCGAGCTACGGCCAGATCGCCCTGCACTGAAACGGAGCGCATGGCCTGGGCAAAAAGCCGCCCGGCCTCGGGATTATCCTCACTAAGATAGCCCCAGTAATCTTTGCCAAATATCTCAGAAAAAACTTCTTTCCCCGTCTGGATGCTTCGCAATGCATATTGCAAAGGCTGCCACTGCCACCCTTCCCCCTGCATAATAGCGAGGGCATGCAACGAGTGAGGAATATCTGTACGCAGTGTAAACGAGAGTGGTGACTGGGCAAATACACCCGGTTCAACCTCTACAAAATATCCACAACTCGCCAGGGCATACAATAACCTATAGAGAGATGATTGGTGCATTGCGGTTGCCTGGGCCAGTTCAGCAACGCTTTTGGGTCCATCCTTCACCAGATCGGCCAATCCCAGTAGAGCTGCGAGATGTATAGCCTGGGTTTTTACCGCTCCGTAGGTATCGTCTAATACAGTTGCAAATGCTGACTCCTGGTTCATGTTTTCGTTGGTCATAGAGATGCCCCCTTTTTAGTCTACGATAGACACTGCCTCTCGCAAAAAGACACTCTTCTATGCTGAAACTTATAGACAAGGCAAATTTTCCTGATGAGCCCTTCTACAAATTCCCCAAATAGTAATCTCTACTGTATACATAATGGGCATTAGTTGCATGAGTAGTGTAGCTAAGGCACACCCACATTGTCAAGAAAAAATAGCCACCAGCGGAAGATTTCTAAGACAACACCCAAACAATGAGAGGATACGAGTTTCTTTTCTCCACTTCCCGATTATAGATGAGATAGGCCAACGCTGCCAGTATTATGATGCAGCCTCTCTATATGCTCTTCAATAAAGAAGCATAAACGAGTAACGCGATTTACAGTCGAGGGTTGCGAGGTCAAGCACGTTAGAAGAGCTGGCCCTGCTGTAATCTCGTGTCCTCTGGCCCAGGTTGCCAGGGCAGTGGAGGCAAGGAGGTTTGTGCCTGCACACGCCGGTAGAGGTCGCTACAAATAGCCGGGGAATGCTCCTCATAGGGACAGTGACAGAACACGTAGACCGTGAGACCCTGCGTATACCATTGGGCCAACTGCCGCGACCAGGGCTCCAGAAATGACGCGTTCACTTCCATGCGCGGATGACCGATATAGCGCACAAAGACAAAGTCGGTCGTGGTAGCAATATGGACCGGGAGATTTGGCTTGCGCTCACGCGCCTGGAGCACCTGTTGCTCACTGGTTGTACCGACTCTGAGTGGTCGCGTGTCCATGATTATACGCGCAACATTGTACTGACGAAGCAATACATCCAGATCAGATCGATATGGCTCCCTGAAAAAGTCGGCATGTCGCACTTCCACCGCCAGTCGCACGGTAATCGGCCAGAAGCTGAGGAACGTTTGCAATTGAGCCAGTTGTGCAGGTGCAAAAGCAGGTGGTAGTTGCAGAAACAGCGGACCCAGGCGCGTACCCAGACCAAGCATGCGCTCTATAAAAGCGAGCGTCTCACTCTGACGCTCATCCAGGCGCGGCGCATGGCTGATCTCGCGGGAGATCTTCGGACAGAAGCGGAACGTCTCAGGAGTTTCCTGCCTCCAACGCGCAATTGTTTCCGCAGCAGGTGTGGCATAAAATGTAGTGTTGCCCTCCACGGTCGGGAATTTTCGACTATAGAGACGAAGAAACTCACTGGCCGGCGTATGCTCTGGAAACAGACTACCAGACCACGCTTTGTATCCCCACATAGGGCAACCTATGAAAAACATCGATCACTGCTCCTTGTTCTGCGAGATATTACCCAGTATAACATAATGTGTTGGTAGCCGAAAACGCCCGGAGCAGGAGCGCCCCAGGCGAGCATCACATGCGTGCGAGATCTTCAGAGGCGCAACAGAACTGAGTCTTGTGCAAAGAAATGCCCGCCTAGTAATTTTTAGCTACAGTAGCCCCTTTTTACCCTTTCACCTCTTCCTTATGATAGAATACTACTAGATATGTTGTAGCTCAAGTGGTGGTTTGGGTACGAAGTCGCCCGGATGATACATAGCCACACGCGAGTATGCTACCACAGCTTGATTGGAGGGTACGTAGAAAGGGGCAATCCATGCTACTCCCATTTCTCTATAGAGGCGCGTCAGCGCCGTCAACAACCAGTTCGGTATCGGCCCATCAATGATCAAACCTTTCTCTGCCGCCACAGATGGAAAGGTGAGCGTGTCTGGCTGCAGATATTCAATTCGCTTAGAGGGATTTGATATTTTGAGAATGGTGAGTTCTTCATTAGCCCCTATTTCTATACGTAGTTCGGGTGAGTTCTCTGCTGTCCCAATGACTACAGGAATGGGTTGCACCCAGCCAAAGGGGAGCTTGGGGTCAAAGAGATAGAATGGCTGCGGATAGGCGTGGGCGGCCAGCGCGGCATAGAGCCAGTTGGGACCAACGCCATAGACCGAGATAGGAGTGCGCTCCGGGATACTCTCCAGGTAGGGCTGCAACATAGCCGGTTGCCAGTTGGGAGAGGTCGTGGTGAAGGTTTTTAAGGCCAGCACCAGGTCAAGCGTCAATTCAGTAGCTGAGCGCGCCAGATCAGCAGTCTTCAGGTCGGCGAGTGCGTAGGATTGGAACAGGCTAGCGACGCTCTCCACAAGCGCGTCGAAGAGGGGATCGTGCTCTGGCCTGGGCAGGTGGCGCTCCAGACCAGTGATCGTGCCTTGCAGGATGGGAGATTGAGCGCTGATAGTCGAGTTACCTATTTGCTCCGAGTAGAGTTGTGCCAGTGGAAGGAGGTTGTGCTGTTCGACGAGGTGTTGCCAGCGTTGGGCGGTATCGGGCTGGTCTGGACGCAGTAGCAAGATTGAATGGGTACAGAGGCGTATGAGACAGAGCTGAGATGCCTTTGGGCGACCACCCATGTCCACGAGGAAAGGAAGGCGACGGTACTCCATGTCGTGGCAGATGCGCTCGACAAAGGATGGAGGCCATTCGCCGGAGAGATTGACGCGGATGTTGCTGACGGTATCGGGTTGCCCCTCGTGGAACCAGTTGCCCTCGCCATCGGGACAGGCGCGAATGGCGTGGTGGGGGATACCGAGCGCGCGCAACGCTTGCGTTAAATGATAAAACAGGACAGATTTTCCCGCATGTGGTGGTCCACCCACCAGCACAGCCGGCAATAAATTAACCATTGTTATCCTCCAGGGTGTGAGTAAGATTGATAGGAGTGACACGATGTCAGATTATCCACATGTACTTGTGGCGACGTTGGGCGGTCAGCCACAGATTGTCACGTTCACGCTTGATCTCCTTTTACAGGCGCACTATCCCATCAGCGAAGTGATCGTCGTCCATCCCAAAGCGGACCCACAATCTCGCCTTCAGCAATCTCTGTACCGTCTCTACACTGAGTTTACCAGCGATTACTACCAGATGGCACAGCGCAGCATTCACTTTCATTCGCGTGTGCTGGAAATCGACCACCAGCCCATCGACGATATCAGCGACGAAAATCACGCGGATGGAACGCTCGATACAATTCATCGACTCATTGGCGATCTCAAACGCCAGGGATACCGCATTCACCTTTCAGTCTCCGGTGGTCGTCGTCTGATGGGTTTGCTCGCCATCTCAGTGGCCTCGCTCAACTTTGATCGTCACGACAACATCTGGCACATCTATACCCCGGATGAGCTTCAAGTCCAGGTACAAGATGGCAAGGTTATGCATGTACCGAAAGATGCGGGCGTCAAGCTGATTAAAGGACCATTCTTTGCTCTTGGAGCCTATGTGAATCCTTCAATCAATTCCTTCCGGTCGGCCCAGGAAGAGCAGCGCAGACAAATGGATGCGCAGGAACACGCTCGCTGCACCGAAGTCGCAAGCAAGGCAACCCCCGCACAACTTAAAGTATTACAGGCATTTGCCAAAGGTCTCAGGCCCCAACAGGTTGCCGGTGAACTGAGTATCGCGCTAGCCACAGTGAATACGCATAAAACAGCTTTACTCGATCACTGCCACAACGCCTGGAATGTGCCCGGAAACGAACGTCTGGACTACCATTACTTGAGAACAAAGTTCGCCGAGTACTTTCAAAAAGACGCTTGAAGCGTAACAGGTTTTCAGAAATAGCACATGAGAGAAACCTATGAGATTTTTTCAGCGTATTGATGGTGCCAAAACGACATGATTGGGAGTAAGCTTGTTTCAACAAGAACGCTTTGTATACATGGAAAGGATTTGAAGGGGGATGATACAGGTTACATTCAACCTGCGTACAGTTACACCACTCTTTCTCGCAGGCGCAGATCAGGAACGCGCAGAACTCCGCGCTCCGACCTTTCGCGGTCTGATGCGCTACTGGTATCGCGCCCTCGCGGGAGCTAACGGGAGGGCACTATCACAAGTTATGGAGGCCGAAACGTCAGTCTTTGGCGCAACGGATAAAGGTTCAGCCGTCTCCATCAGAGTGTCTGACCCTTCGCTGGCTGCGCAACGCTTCAAGAAAGAGAGTTATTCAAGAGAAAATATATCGGGGAAAGACTATCTGCTCTGGTCAATGGCCGCCAGTGGCAAAGGAGATAGATACAAACCGGATCGATTATTCTTTCCACCAGATACCACATTTCGTGTCACACTGACATGTAGAGACGATAACAATGAAAAGCTACAACGGGCCATCGCTGCCTTCTGGCTTTTAACCCACCTGGGCGCTATAGGTTCACGTTCACGGCGTTGCGCTGGTAGTATGACAGCTAGCATAATCAACGAGAACACAGCAGTTGACTCACGCTTCAGCATACCAGAAGGACTGCACTTCACTATTCCCAAAGATGTTCGAGCAACTAGAAAACCAGATCAGTAGAGGCATCAAAGCTGCACGAACTCTGTTTGGACAGAGCATTACTAACGATGGATCAGCACCTGCCACCCAGGCAGCCTTTGACACTCTGGGACAAAGCACCTGCTGTATCTGGATACTGCGCAACGGCATCCAAGCCTGGAAGACACCAGACGTTGCGATGCGAGCGATTGGTAGCAATCTGCAAACATATCGTCACAGCCTACCCCTACACAATCGTACAGTTTTCGGCCTTCCATTGATGAGTGTTGATAATCGAACCAGACATGCCTCGCCCTTGCTACTACGAATAGTAGAGCTGCAGGGAGGTAGTTATGTGGGTGTAGCAGTTCTATTCAAAACGGGGATTAATCAGAACTATTCCCTGATCGAGAAATGGGCAGAAAACTTTTCAGGCAGAATCAAGGTGGAATTATGACACAGTATATGCTCCTCTTCTCGCTTGGCCCGGTACAGCCATTCATCGTGCAGGCACGTAAGACGCGCGACCTCTGGCAGGGCAGCTTCTTGTTTTCAGCATTGATGCAGGTCAGTATGGAAGGCATCGAGTCGAAGCTAATCTTCCCCAGCAAACCAATTATAGAGAAGAATATTCCCGACTTACCAAATAAATATATCGCCATTTTCGATACTATAGATCAGGCAGTCACAGCCGCTCAGAAAAGTGAAAAAAAGATTTGCGAGTTCTGGCTAGATATCTGCGAGGATGTATGGCATGAGGTACCAGGGAAATACGCTGCTCCCGACTCAGACACACGCAAACAGTGGAACGAGCAGGTCAAACCAGAGCACGTTTTTGAGTTCTTCTACGTTGTGGTGGAAGGCGACGCTGAACATTACCAGGATTGGCTAAGAGAGACACAATTCACCTTTGACCGACGCAAACACCTGCGTGACTTTGCACAACGAGAGGAAGACGGTGAGAAGAGCACTATCTCCGGTCAACGTTCAGCCATACGCGGAGAGGGCAAAGCACGCAAGGAAGTACAGGTATTCTGGCAACAAGTTACGCAAAAAGCGAAGTTGTCAATCAGAGATATAGATCAGGAAGGGAACGAGCGCCTGGACGCTATCGATACAGTCAAGCGCTTTGCATTCAAATCAGCGCGTTTTCTTCCACGCTTGAAATTGCAGTTAAATAAGCAGCAACGAGCTTTCCCTTCGACCAGTTCTATTGCAACAGCTTCCTATGTAGAACAGCTTCTCGCGGTAAGCAAACGCCCTGAGATTACACTTGCTTTATCAAAATGGCTCAGTGAGACGCAGAAGCTGGGTGAACCAATGCCTGCAAGCATTCCATTGCTTTATGAGAAAGCTATACAGCATCAAGCAGATGCAAGCATATTAGAGTGTGACGGCGATTGTTTCTTTCCAGAGACCTTTAGCGAGGCACGACTCAAGAAAGAGTTCCGCTTTACAGATGAGAAAAAAGTCGAACGCGAAAAACTTGCTAGACACGGACCAAAAGCGCTATCCGATCTCCTGGGAATTACTGATACACTCCCATCCATCACCAGACCAACCCCCTACTACGCGCTCATACAAATGGATGGCGATAAGATGGGCAAGCTTATCAATGGTGTAGATGACGAGACTGAGCATCGCAGCATTAGCAAGGCGTTATCTGATTTCTCGCGTGAACATGTGCCCAACATTGTAGAGGGTACCTATCCTGGTCGCTTGATCTATGCGGGTGGCGACGATGTTGTTGCCCTTGCACCGCTGGCACGCAATAGTATTGGAGTTGAGCCGGAGCAGGACAGCTCAGCTCAGCTCAGTGAGACGGTGCTCGATCTCGTCGAGCAGCTACAGCAACGATACCGTTTGATAGTCCAGGATGCGGTTAAAGATTCAGAACGGAAAGCGCTAGTTACAGCTAGCACAGGTATTGCCATCACTCACCACTATACCTCGCTTTCCTATGTCCGTCGTGTCTCTAAAGAAGCAGAGCAGGCGGCAAAAAATCAGTATGGACGAAATGCACTTGTGGTCACAGTACTGCGGCGCTCAGGTGAGCAGACAAAGGTAGGCTGCCACTGGCACTATGCCAACCTGCCAGATGAAAATCAGCCAGTGCCATTATTCCTGTTTTTCTACAAACACTTCAAAGATGATGTCCTTTCACCAAAATGCATCTTTACCTTGCTTGAGGAGGCACCTACACTCGTACATCTGAAACCAGAAGCGCAGCAGAGCGAGGTGAAACGTGTGCTACGGCGTCAACGCAATCCAATATTAAAAGAAAAGTTCCCAGATGAAGAGCTAGAACGCAAGGCAGGTAGTCTAGTTGAGTTAGCGCAAGCGATGGACGGACAAGAGTTCCCCAAGCTACCTGAAGGACAGCAACTATCTGTGGAACTCCATGCTAGCAGCAGGCGCTATGGGCTAGTGGAAGTCCTTGGTTGGCTGCTCGTCATGCTTTTTCTGACACGAAAGGAGCAAGACTGAATGCGCCTCTTTATTGAACCAGCGGAGCCGCTGATGTTCCGCACGGCGCGTCCATTTGATGCCGGACAAAACAATTTTGCCGAAAGCATGTTCCCGCCAACACCCGAGACATTACAGGGAGCAGTCAGGGCCGCCATTGCCGCACACTGGGACCCAGACAAAAATATCGCAACTGCATTCGGTGATACTAATCTCACAAAACTCATCGGGGATCGCAACGGCTACGGGCGCTTTCGTATGACAGGTATTGCGCTGGGTCGCTATCCAAAAACACAGATCCAGCTAGCTGAGCGGTTATTCCCTGCACCTGCTCATATTATGAAAACGGACAGTAAGGGAAAAACCGATAGTGACCTTGATTTGCATCGTCTACTCCCTCACCCAATACAAAAAGGTACGTACAGCAACTGGCCTACAGATATAAACTACTACCTTAGACCGGCACGCATGCCCGACAACGATTTAAAACCTGTTGAAGGTTGGCTGACCGAGACAGATTTACTCAAGACACTTGGGACGGAAAAACTGGCAGGCATTAAACCCATCAGCCGGGAAGAGATCTATCAGGAAGAGCCTCGCCTGGGTATCGGCATACAACCCGGCACGAAAGCAACCGAAGAAGGTTACTTGTACCAGATGCTCATGATCCGCATGAACCATCGAATAGACCAGAATTATATCTATGGTTTTATTGTTGACATTGCTCTAACGCCATCGCCGTCCGACGAAAATGTCTTGAGTGATAGCCAGATACAAGACATGCTCCACCTACCCTCAGCGGGATGGTTAACACTCGGTGGGGAGCAGCGCACCGCCCGTTTTTGCGTGCTGAAGCCTGCCAAAGAGTATACATATGACCAGATGGAACATTCACGAAAACGAGAACGCATGCTGCTCTATCTGGCAACGCCCGCCTCTTTTAAGCAAGGCTGGCGACCACCGACGCTACCCTCTGCTACGCTTATTACCGCAGCTATCAATCGCTATGAAGCAATCGGCGGTTGGAAATTGAATCCTGAAGATGCAGGAGGAGAAAACAAGGTGATGCGCCGTTGTGTGGCAGCCGGTAGCGTCTACTTCTTTCACACAAACAATGATTATAAAAACGAAACCCAGCCTCGATCTCTGACTGATCATGGGATGGAGATTGGGTATGGCATTACATATGCAGGAGAGTGGTAAACGATGATCACAAGCACTTTGTACCTTTACACAGAGTCCCCACTACATGCGGGAGTTGGTTCGGGTTTGAGCAGTATTGACTTACCTATCCAACGGGAACGCACAACACAATATCCAATGATTCAGGGCAGCGGCATCAAAGGCAAACTACGAGCTGCCTTAGAGGGCGATAGAGAAAGCCTGACGCCACAAAAACAAGAGCTATTTGACGTTATCTTTGGTCCACCATCTACCAACGGCGGGGGCAGCGAACATGCAGGGGCACTCATCACTGGTGATGCCCGTATGTTACTCTTTCCCGTGCGCTCGCTCAACGGCGTCTTCGCCTACACCACTTCCTACGATATTCTGAGCCGTTTCAAACGTGACATTGAGCGAGAGGCAGGCACGGCAAAAATAAACTGGAACGTGCCTGAAGCGAACACCGAGATAGCATTGGTAAACACCAATAGCGAGGTGCATTATAACAATACCATCGTGCTTGAAGAATTTAGTTTCGATGCCAGGCCAGATAAGCAGGTCGATACCATTGCGGAATGGTTCGCACAATACGCGCTGCCAGATCTAGGAGCAAGCTACTGGCCGAACAAAATGAAGAGATCATTTGTAATTCTGCCCAACGACGTATTCCGTGATTTCGTGCTCTATGCCACAGAGGTTATTACGCGTGTACGAATAGACCGACAAAAGAAGACGGTTGACAAAGGTGCGCTCTGGACAGAAGAACATCTGCCCTCTGACACACTCCTGTATGTGCCGCTCTATGCGACGAAGGCACGCAAAAAGAACTCGCTCATCACCGAAGAACAGGTATTAACACAGATCAAGACGCTGAATAATACTTACCTCCAATTAGGTGGTGATGAGACTGTTGGTCGTGGCCTTGTACGTGTACGCCTGAGCGACTAAGACTAAGCAGGAGAAAAGGAGACAACGATGGAAAACTCACAAAACGTTTCGAAACGTCAGAACAGCGAGCAACAGCGTGGCAGAGAGGCGTACAAATCAGTTCAAGCGATCAAGGGATTGGATAAAAACAACACGGAAAAGAAGCTGGAGAAAGAATATCGTTCGCTGGCACGAGGTCTGAACGCGATGATTTAGATCAATGGATTGGGCCAAACCTTGGGCTTTCTCAAGGCCAAGGGCAAGGGAGAAGAGAAGAAGCCACACTATCTACTCCTCATGCACCTCACCTACTGGATGCAAGAGCCAGAACACTTTAAGGCACCCAATAACCACGTGATGAAGAACGGATACGATGGCCTGCTGAACTGGATTATTGATCCCGATACAAGCAACGATGATTATCGTCGTGCCACTGCCGAATGTCTTGCCTTCGGCGTCTGGCTCCGTCGCTTCGCAGAGGCCGATCTTCAAGAGCCTGAACCGGGAGAGAACATAAATGAGCAGTAAATACTATCTTCCCCAGAAAACAGAGAAACAGCTCACCCAAGAGCGTTTGCAGCACTGCAAGAATCTGGGACTCATTTTAGACAAGTATCCTCCACAGTCAGTGATTGGCAATAGCTCAGCAAAAAGTCCCTGGTTTAAGCAGCTTATCGCAGAGAATCACATCGACACCCAACTGGTAGAAAGCGTCTATAAACGCTGGCAACAAGCAGTAAAGGCGATGCAAGCACAGTCTTTTACAAGCAGCACTGATTGGCGACTGGTTGTCGGTCTGGGAGGTGAAACGGTGCTAGAGACAGATCTGACATTGCACCATATCTACGGCATTCCTTTCATTCCTGGCAGCGCACTCAAGGGTTTGACGCGAGCCTACGTTACAGGTGAGATATATAAAAGCCAGAAGATGGAAGAAGATGGTCCTGAAGTACAACGTGTCTTTGGAACGCAGAAAAGCTCTGGCAGTGTCATCTTCTTCGATGCGATGCCTACGAATAGTAAGATAAGCATCGATCTCGATATTATGAACTCGCATTATCCCAAATACTATGGGGAGAAGAAGCCACCAGCAAACAATCAGGACCCTAATCCAGTCACCTTCCTGACGGTGACAAACACTACCTTTATGTTCGCAATCGCGCCGCGCTCTGCTGGAAATACCAAAGATGCCGAGATAGCGGTGAAGTGGTTACAGGAGGCGCTACAGAAATATGGAGTTGGTGGAAAAACGAGCGCGGGATATGGATTTTTCAATGCGCCACAAGGTGAGATAGCAGCTAAGCAGGTAGAGGCAAAGCCAGAGCCATACGTTCGTCCTAACATGCCCAGATTCAGCGCAGGCCAGGGTATGGATAGAGCAACAACGATTGCAACGACCGACGACCTGAAACGCAGAGTACCTGAAGCAACGGCATTTTTGCGCTACCGCGAGTTTCCAACGAAAGATGTGCTCATCGTAGTCGATGCGGAAGAGGCTGTGAGCTGGACACCGGGTCAAACAAAAAATTGTCTGTTTGTGCGCGAAGAGGCGCGCGAGGGGTGTACTGTATTGTTCTGCCAAGCGGCAGCTAGTAAGAAAAAGAAGAGGTAAGTTATGAAGGCACTACTCATTCTTGTAGGCGGAAGGCCAATACCAAATGTTCTCACGGCACTTCATGAGAAACCAGAAACAATAATAGCGGTTTGTTCTCATGAAAGTTTTCAGGATGAATGGATTCAGTTGAAACAAGCTATCACAAATTTAGCTCCTGCCAGTCAAATAAAAGAGACACCAACTGTCGATGCATTTGATATTCAAGGTATTAAAGAAACTTGTATAAATGCATTTCTCATGTATCCTAAAGCTGACTGGGTTTTCAATGTCACAACAGCGACCTCACTTATGACCGTTGGGGCATATATGGCAGCAGAAGTCTGTATTAATTCATATAAATCCAATATCGCTTGCTTATTCTTAGATACAGCACATTCACGACCTATATCTATTACAGGCGAGAAAAGAGATGCTAGTATATTTTCCCTTGAGGTTAAGCAATATGTTGGAGCATATAACTACGGGCTTCAGTCTGCAAACAGTATAAAAAACTACGAATCCCAATATTTACAAAGCGACTGGATGGCATTTGCTAGAAGACTAGGAAAACATCCAGAAGAGATTGCTTTGTTGAAACAGATACTGAAAAGCAAACATAATAAAAATATCTATAATATAACAAAAGAAATATTTACGCATCAATTTCTGCAAGAAATGGCACGTATTGGTCTAATACGCAAATTGCGAGAGGAGGAATTTAGCCTACAATTTTACCTATCGGATGAGCAGCTCAAATTTTTGAATGGAGTTTGGCTTGAACTGTATGTGTTCCAAGAAGCACGTGATATAGGATTTTTTGACGATATCACGTGGAGTAAAGAGATTATTGACAACGATCCAAATCGCACTGCTAAGAATCCTCTAGCATTCAAGGAAATAGATGTAGCGGTTACACACAAAGCCCATTTTATGATCATTGAGTGTAAAACAGGCGATGAGGGCCTGGATTTAAAGACGCTAGATGATATAGTGACGATAGCAGACCTAATAGGTAGGGGATTTGTCACTAAAGTACTAGTTACTAGCAAAAGCTTGTCTGACCCACAAGACCAGACTACACACGAAGGTTTTAAAACAAAAGCTAGAGTAAAAGGAATCCAAGTTCTGTCACTGGAAGACCTTCCACAGATAGGAGACAGGTTAAAAGGGCAGATGGAAAAAGCTATGAGTTCAAGAAGATAAGAAAGAGAGAAGGTACAGAAAAATTATGCTCATACTCAACTTCACGCACCCACTTACAGAGGAGAACAAAGCGCAGATCGAGTCTCTTGCCGGCAACGCCATCGAAGAGATCCGCATGATCCCTGTGCAGATCGACCAGGCGCAACCGTTGGAGCAGCAGGTTAGCACGATTGTGGATCAGGCTCGGCTCACTTCCGAGGAGTGGCAGACACGGCTACTGCTGATTAACCCGCCGGGCTATGCTCCGGCGGCCTTCGTTCTGTTAGCGGAACTGCATGGACGCATGGGGCACTTTCCTCCACTCGTTCGCCTGAGGCCGAAACATGGAGCAATAACTACCTATGAGGTGGCCGAACTGCTCAACTTAGAAGTAATTCGGGATAATGCACGTATGCGCAGATAGAGCAACGAGAGACAACGCACAATCAAGCTCAGTCTAGACCAATGAGCATAATGCCTATACACGGTCAACAAGATAAGCTAGAACAATAGCGCATTTTATGCTATTCGAAGCAAAACAAGGAAGTGATGCCTGGCAGTGATGAGGGAAGAAAAACAGTACTCAGTACAAAACCATGACCCTCTTCTGACGGTAACATTTGCATTGATAAGGACAATACACCCACACCGGAGGGTTGCTCCTATGGCTGCAACATCTTTGTAAGGTTACTTTTTCATCCCATTCGATATCACATTTTCACACACAAGATGCACAACTGCCAGTATCAACTCCATAGCAATTAGTAGAACAATATCAAACAAAGATCCTATTTTCACTTAACTTGACTGAAAATCTTTTTGACAGAATAGATCTATATGAGTATAATTGACAATAATCAGATTTTCTATCCATTACAGCCATGCAGGCGTATGAAATAGTGGTGGTAGATATCCTCATCTGCCAACTTGTGGTATCTTGCCTACCACACTCATTTCATACACTCCGCCAATGAATTGTTTCTATGCTACTCTATTCCCTGCAAGTGGGGGCATGAAGAAGGGAAAATATATGGAGTTCAATCGTGCTACGAATAGGCAAAAGAATGAAGATGCTGAAAGAGTTACGTAACTGGGTGTGATCGTGGGAAGTGTCACACGCTGGATAGAAAACCACAAAGATCCTGAAAAACAGATTTTCTTGATAACCCGACTATTAGTGAAAACGAATTTTGTAATGCGCTGCAATATGTTCATTTTACAGATAAGCAGGTGCAGCATTTACAACGTTGGCTTGATCAGAAAGAGAATAAGCAGTGGATCAAAGATCACTCGGTCGATAACGCGTCGCCGTATCAATTTGGGAAAAACATACGCTAAGGATGTGACCTCGAAAAAATGCTGGTGATTTCTTACTCTAAGCTCTTACAGACGCATTTCCCCTTCGTTCGCAAAGGCCGAAGTTGTCTGGTAGCGGGTGTTCGCTTAAAGTTCCACAGGTAGTCACCCATCAGGTTGATATGTTCCCATCCCAGAGGCGAAACATGCCGAAGATGTTCCTCGTTGACGGTGATACCCTGCTGCTTGAGCGTCTCAACCGCTTCTGCAATGTATACCGTGTTCCACAGAATAATTGCTGCAACCACCAGATTCAATGCACTGGCGCGATGGCGCTGATCCTCGTAGGAGCGGTCTCGGATCTCACCCAGTCGGTTAAAACAGACGGCACGAGAGAGTGAATTGCGCGCTTCACCCTTGTTGAGTCCTATCAGGACACGTCGCCGTAGTTCCGGGCTTTGGAGCCAATCTAAAGCGCTGTATCAACTTCAGTGGTGACACTCAACTCTTCAGCCTCTTCTACAGTGCCGACAAAGTGCTCCCAGGTAATGACGGCTTCGATGGCTTGATACGCATCCTGTGTCTCTGCTTTGGCGGTAATTAACGCTTTCCCAACACGAGCATACAAGCGAACTTTCTCATTGATGGCTTTGCGACTCTTCTTGATCTGCTCCTCTTGCTTGCGCTCTCCCTTCTTGGCGTTCTGCCCCATGAGCTTTATCATGCATATCGAGTGCTGCATCGGTTAACTCTTCTGCTGTGAGCAGGAGAAAAGCCACCAGCGTTGCATCTCGTCTGTCATCATGAAAGCGAACCAGACGTTGAGCAGTCGTATGTGCACCTTCTCGTGCCATTTGCTGGAGTCGATTGTGATGAACCTGGGACGCAACCTGTGGATCAAGGGAGAGAGCATGTATCCACTCCAGGCGTTCAATAACTTTCTGAAAATTGCTTGGAGAAGCTGCCCCTGGTGGTTGTCGTAACCAGCTGAACAGCAAAGCTGAGGCGATTATGATTGCGTCTGTGTTGCTTGATCAAGCTGTGATCATCATCGGAAAGGATATAATAGCGAGCCAGCATCTGTTCGCTCATCTCGGCTGGGACGCAGAGAAACTGGGCACGTTGTGCTGGTGAGAGGAGTTCTCGTGTGGGCATGCTGCATACGCTCCGAATCTCGTAAAAGTTTGTCACTGGGGTGACTGTCGCTACCATAGCAAAGGAAACAGCAGAAAAACAAGCAAGTAGGACAGATACACTACCAACCAAAGTACGCAGGCGGCCCATGGGAGCCTTCCCTAGAAACAAGCCCATCTGCTATACTCTTCTCTATGGATGTACAGCATACCAAATCCTGCGAGAGGATGAATTGCATGATGGTGAGAATCAGAGCCTATCAGAAGGAAAAAGAACGTGAGTAGATCACACCGCCGATTCCTCCGGGCTGGGTTGCCTGCACTTCTGGGCATTATATTGTTCAGTTTCACTATCGGTGCCTCCACCTCCTCTCTGCAACGGGCCTACACAGCATCTGCCGTGAGCATCAATGGAGGGACTACCTATCAAACGATGGATGGCTTCGGCTTCTCGGAGGCGTTTGGACAGGCCAGTACGTTCGATAACGCACCATCTAGCACGCAGCAGCAGATCCTTAATGATCTGTTCAGCACTTCGACAGGTGCTGGTTTTACCATCTTGCGCAACATTCTTCCCTCGGATAGCAACCACACGATCGAGCCAAACTCGCCAGTCAGTCCTTCTACCGCGCCGAACTATACATCACTCGGCGATAGCTGGGGTCAGATTCCCTTTTCCAAAAAGCTCTGTCCTATGGAGTGCAGATCTTCGGCGATGCTTGGAGCGCACCCGGATTTATGAAGACCAATGGCAGTGAGAGCAATGGTGGTACGCTCTGTGGCGAGTCGGGTGCCAGTTGTAGCTCCGGTGACTGGCGGCAGGCATACGTGAATTATCTGGTGCAGTACATTAAGGATTACGCCAGTGACGGGATACCTCTCTCGTATCTCGACTTCGTCAACGAGTCAAGTTACGCACCTGGCTATGCTAGCATGGTCATGAGCGGTGCTCAGAACGCCGATTTCATCACGGTTCTGGGACCAACGATAAAGAACGTGGGACTGAGCACGAAGATTGTCTGCTGCGATGCTGAGGGCTGGAACGATGAAGCGCAGTATGTCAGCGCGATTGAAGCAAACCCGACTGCCTTCTCGTATGTGAACAATTTCTCAAGCCACGGTTATACTGAAGCTCCTACCTCGCCAATTAACACCGACGGTAAAAACATCTGGGAAACCGAATGGTCCACCTTCAATCATCTGGACAACTCCTGGGATGATGGGAGCGATGCCTCCGGCTTCACCTGGGCACAGCACATCTATACTGGACTGACTTCGGCTAACCTGAGTGCTTTCTTCTACTGGTGGGGCATAATTGGAAGCAGCACAGCCGATAACGAGGGTCTGCTCCAATTGACCGGCAACGGCTCCGTCACGACCACCGGTCGCCTGTGGGCCTTTGCGAACTATAGCCGCTTTATTCGTCCCGGTGCTGTCCGCATTGGAGCCAGTTCAGGGAATAGCAATCTGGAAGTAAGTGCGTACAAGAATACCAATGGAACGGTCTCGATTGTGGTGTTGAATACGGCCAACAACGCGATTATGATCAACTCTTCCTTGCAAAACGCAGGCATGGCCGAGGGAGCGACAGTGACGTCGTATCTGACTAATGAGTTCAACGACACGGCCTTGCAGGCCACCACCTCTGTTAGCGGGGACGCTTTCAGTGCTACGATTCCCGCTCGCTCACTGGTCACATATGTGCTCAATGGCACAAGCGTGAGTACTCCGAATTGGGCATAAGCACCGATCCTTTGAACAGGCTGAGCAACAGATTGCAGCTTGGACCATCAGGCACAATCAACAGCAAACCGCTATCCAATGGCGCTTTACCGCTGAGGATGCATCTCTGTGATAGCCGCTACCGGGTCAGTTTTGTCCCTAGATGCTCCTAGAAAGAGGCTGTTCCTTCCTCTATATTTCTTTACATAAGAAGCGGCAATCAATCGTGTCATGTTGGTGTTGCCTTCTTTAGTAAGAGAGAAAGGTGCAAAACGCTGAAAATATTCAGGTTTCGTATCCACCTGGTTTTCTCTGTTTTTTGCGCATGCTTTCATGACACCTCTCATTTATCGGTTTTCGGATAAGCTCTTAGTGCTCAAAGGAGAAAAACGATGTCTCGCGGAAATGTTCTAGTCACCGGTGGTGCTGGTTTCATCGGATCGCATTTGATTGACCATCTAGTCGAACTTGGGTTCGATGTGACAGTTCTCGATTGTCTCGATTCCCAGGTTCATGGCGACGAGCCCGTCGATTCTGAAGGCTGGCCACTCTACCTCAATCGTGAGTGCAAGCGCATCCGTGGGGATATCCAAGATCCTGAGATAGTTAGCAGAGCACTGAAAGGTGTTACTCACCTGGTGCATCTTGCCGCTGCTGTTGGCGTTGGACAGAGCATGTCCAAAATCGTCCACTACACGAAGGTAAACAACCTCGGGGTAGCAACACTTCTGGAAGAATTATCCAAGGGTAACCATCAAGTGCAACGGATGATAGTGGCTTCATCAATGTCTATTTATGGAGAGGGTGCTTACAAGTCACCTTTAGGACAGATTGCTACACCCCATTTACGACCGCTCGAACAGTTGCAGAAGCGACAGTGGGAAATGGTCGACAAGGGTGAGGTACTCGAAGCAATTCCAACACCTGAGAGCAAACCTCTCTTCCCTAGCTCTGTCTATGCCATAGGAAAGCGTGACCAGGAAGAAATGTTCCTGGTGGTGGGTCGATCCCTTGAGATCCCAACTGTCGCCTTGCGTTTCTTCAATGTCTACGGTTCGCGCCAGGCTCTATCAAACCCCTACACAGGAGTAGCAGCTATCTTCATTTCCCGTCTGATGAACGATCAGAGTCCTCTGATCTTCGAAGATGGGCAGCAGCGACGTGACTTTGTTCATGTCTCCGACGTAGCTCGGGCCATTACCTCGGTGCTCGACTCACAGAAAAGAGTATGGGAGGCTTACAACGTCGGCACTGGTAATTGGGTGACCATCACCCAAATTGCCACCACTTTGGCAAACCTTATGGGAAAGAACATAGAGCCGACAATCCTTGGAAAATATCGTATAGGGGATGTTAGGCATTGCTACGCCGAGACGACAATGTTCCGCGAACACTTCAACTTCCAAGCGCGCATCCCCTTTGATCAAGGAATTGTCGAGCTCATCAATTGGGTCACGAGCCAAACTGCTGTAGATCGCACGAGTGAGAGCCTGGCCCAGCTTCAGGCTCACAAGTTGCTCATCTAGTACTACAGTGACACTTAAAACGTATCGCGCGCCAGGCGGTGAAAACGCATCACCCAAGCAAAGGAGCGTTCCACCGTCCATCGACGAGACAGCAAGATAAAGCCGTATTTGGCTTGGGGCAGCTTCATTGTACTATCTTCTCGCTATCGAGCTACTAACAGTCTCTAGACAATGGACACTATTGCCTCTTAATGGTTTATGCGAACGAATAGGCATTGAAGCATTGCATGGGAGTAAGATCATCTTATGATGTATCCATTCGATCAGTATTATCTCACAAAACGTCTGATACACAAGGAAACATACGATATCTATCTTTCTTATGCTATACATAAACCTGGACATAGGGTTCTCCTCAAGATCTACAATGCTGAATGTCGCCATCTCGACATGGCACCGGAGGACTTTCAATATTATGCGAGAAAATTCAAGCGTCTCTCTCATCCTCACATTGTGCCCATCCTCGACATTGGGATAGAGAAGGGCAAGCCGTATGTCGTGAGCGACTATATTTCGGCGGGTTCTTTACGTCAACAGGTAGAGCGAGTGGCCCCGGCGCACGTTCTTCTCGATACCGCGCTGGCTCTTATTTTAGATGTTGGCAGCGCTCTGAGTTATGCTCATAGTCAAGATATTGTGCATCAGAAGGTCAAGCCTGAAAATGTCTTTCTCAATGCTCAGGGTGAGGCACTGCTGGCTGACTTCAGCTTGCATGAGCTCATCAATGAGAGCGTGCTCGTGTGCAAGCCGGATGATCGCGCGATCAGTTACATGGCCCCAGAACAACTGACGGGGAGTGCCACTGCATCCAGCGATCAGTATGCGCTTGCCTGTCTCTTTTATGAGTTGATTACCGGCAAACTCCCTTTTACGGCTCACGGTCTGTCTTATCTGCAACAGCGTCATACCATTCCATCCCCGACTCCCCCTTCTCAGTTCGTGACCACTTTGCCAAAACAAGGGGAGAGTGTTGTTCTCAAAGCACTCTCCAAAAAACCGGAAGAGCGTTATGCAGATGTTGTTACATTCCTGGCGGCCCTCGAAGAAGCCGTGCGACCTGCTCTGTCGACGTTTCCTTCTAAGGATCTCATACTACACACTGACCATCAATCAGATGTCCGTCTTCCAAAGGAGGCCCTCCCACCAACTCCAGCAGCCAGACTCGCTTCCGCTAAGGCTGCTGTGCCCAAGGAGCCTGAGAGCGAAGAAAGGCCATCATCATTCTCTCTTTTGAAGAGCTTCTCTCAGGGATTAGATGGAATACAGAAAGAGGAAAGGCCATCATCATTCTCTCTTTTGAAGAGCTTCCCTCAGGGATCAGATGGAATACAGAAAGTGGCATCGGTCAGTAGATCCTCCATTGACCAGAGGGGTCAGGGAGTGTATCGCGACGTATCGATGTCGTCCCTTGCCTCACCATTAACAGTTCAGCCTGCCTCTGTCCCTGGCTTGATTGTCAGCCCTGTTTCTACTCCTGCTCCTGCCCCAATATCTCTGTATGCCCCAGGGAACATCGGGACCGGGCGGTCGCCATCTATTGTGGAGGGGGCACCGGTACCCGCGTCTCCTGTGTCATCTGCACAACCACAGGGGTTGCCAGTGGTGCAACGCTTCTCGTTGGGCAAGCACTCCTATGCGTTGCTAAGTGTTGCATTAATCTGTATCGTGGTTATCGCTTTCTTTTTGATCTCGAACAAGTCGATCATTCATTTGCCTATCCAACTAACGCCAGCAGTGGTGACAACTACACTATCAGGGCATCCAGAAACATTGATCTTAATGGTACTCTACCTGATGTGCCAGTTTCTGTATCTCTTTGGTTTTGCAACGATGCTGTACTACTTCACCCGACCAATCAATTGGGTAAATACAGCTGAAGCTGCAAAGATCGCAGAACCAGATCTCCCCAAGATCATCCTTCTCTATCCAGTATTGAGAGAACTTGAAGAGACGATGCGAACAACATTCCTTGCCCTCTCGATGCTTGAGTATCCACCTACACGATATCGTGTCATTGCCATTCCCAATAGCAATGACGGAAAAACAATCGCATCACTAGGCAGGCTTAAAGCGGAATTCCCGTTCCTTGAGATACTCGAAGTCCCTCCAACAAAGGACCTACGTTGGGAAGCAGTTTGGAAGGCATGGGAGACAAATCCGAAGGCCTACTGGTGGCACCAGGGAAAATACCAGAAGAATTGAGACTTACCTCCCAAGAAAACACGTCAGTTGATCTATGCATTCTACACACTTGTTGCTGAGAGCGGGGATGATTGGCTCCTTAACTATATCGATGCAGACAGTATCCCCCCCACTGACCACTTCATGGCGGCTGCGGCAGGAATACAGAAATACGATGTATTGCAAAGCACAAACGTAGCTGGAAACCTCCTTGACACATGGGCCGCTTCATTCCATGCTATGGACCACATGGCATGGGATGGGCTCATCTATCCACACATGAGTGCTAACGGAAAGCATCCGTTCTATGTGCTTGGTAAAGGGCTATTCTATAAAGCTGCCGATATTAGAGAGATTGGTAGCTTTCACCCCTGGATCACCATCGAAGATCCTGAAGTGGGGATGCGACTATGGACCAATGGCAAGAAGATAGGCATAATCGCTAATCCTTTGATCGAGGAAGTACCAGTGACTATTAAGATAGGGATTATCCAGCGTTCCCGATGGGTCTGTGGATTCTTCCAATCGCTCAGTGACCCATTGAATCGGATGGGAATGTCTTTCTGGCAGGCCCAAAAAGCACGGATCAATTTGGTTCCAAGCTTGTCCCTCGTAGTAAATGTCGTCGCACTGCCACTAGGAATTTGGGCTCTTTATAAATGGTTCAATGGGACGAGCCCCTTATCAGTCTATTGGGCTGGTCTCTCGATATTTAATATTGCCTTCTGCGTCTTGTTAATGACGCGGATATATATAGCAACATGGCAGAGAACATCATTGGTGCTATCCCACTCCTGGGACCGAGTAAGATACCTTATCCGAGTCAATCCGATTTTTCTTTGGGTCTACTGGCTCATCTGGCTTATTCCCATCGTTATCGGTTTCCAGATGTTCCTAAGAGATAGAGGACATGAGTGGATTCGTACGGAGAAAGTGAATGCTAACCATGCACTTATTCGGAAGAAACAAAATATAGGGAAAAATGTAAATGTACAGATAGCAGCAGAGAAGTGATAGAGACGGTGATAAGTTCATATCAGACTGAGCCATTCAGTCACCAAGATTTCGCCCATAGACGGCCCAGTGCTACACACAACTGTTGTGTGTAGCACTGGGCCTGGTGGCTGCAGCAATTATTCTGTGGAACACGGTATACATTGCAGAAGCGGTTGAGACGCTCAAGCAGCAGGGTATCACCGTCAACGAGGAACATCTTCAGCATGTTTCGCCTCTGGGATGGGAACATATCAACCTGACGGGTGACTACCTGTGGAACTTTAAGCGAACACCCGCTACCGGACAGCTTCGGCCTTTGCGGACGAAGGGGAAATGCGTCTGTAAGAGCTTAGAGTAAGAAATCACCAGCATTTTTTCGAGGTCACATCCTTAGCGTATGTTTTTCCCAAATTGATACGGTGACGCGTATAGTGTCGTTCAACTTTTTCGGCGCGTAAAGGAAGGATCAGGAGAGTACGCGAGCACGGATGTTCCTGCCGCGATCTTCGGTAGCTTCGAGAGAGATGTAGCGATGACATTCTGGTAGATGCGGGTATACTTCTCTGCCATCACACGCACAGAGAAATGCAGTTCAACATGGCGACGCACCATCTTACGATCCAGCTCGTCAATATGCGCCAGCGCTCGCAGCATTTCTTTTACGTTGTGGACCAGGAAACCACTGGTTTGGTGCGCAACAACTTCAGGTGCCGCTCCACGCCGAAAGCTGATGACAGGACATCCAACAGCCATCGCTTCGATCATCACCATGCCAAACGGTTCCTCCCATTCTATCGGGTTCAGTAACACGCGGGCACGACTGAGCAGGTCAATTTTTTGCTTCAGGTTCACCGGGCCAATATATTTGATGAGATGATGATTAAGCTGTGGCTTAATCTTGTCTTCAAAATAACGCACAGACGCAGGCACATGGCGATCAATAGTACCGGCCAGCAGTAGAGGAGCTTCACACCCCTTCGCAACCTGGATAGCCAGATGCGCGCCCTTCTCAGGCACCATGCGCCCTAACCAGACCAGATAGTCTTCAGGATACGATACTGCCGGACGAAAGATATGCATGGGCACACCATGATGGATCACACCGGCCAGGTTCAGAGCATGGGGGATCTCTGCACGAGCACTCTCACTGATAGCAACAATTGGTGTGCTGGCAAGCCATTCTAAGTAGTAATCATCCGCATCACCGCTATAAGGCGGAACACGATCAAAAGGGAAACGGCTATGCAGCGTTACCACTAGCGGAACAGTCAGTTGCACGGCAAGCGGGAAAATATACATGTCAGCACTGGAAGAAAGATGCGCATGGACAATATCAAATTGATGCGTCTTTATGTATTCAATGGATTTATGCAGATGATAATATGCCTTGAGGTGGGCATGCCATGGCACGCCAGCATCAATCAATGACATTGGGAAAAAAGACACGAGTTTTGCAGATGTCCTGGCGTCAGCGGGCGCAAACAAGGTGACGTCATGGCCTTGAGCGACCTGTTCTTCGACGAGATTATGTAAGACAATCTCGGTTCCCCCATAGTTTTTGGGCGGAATAGCTATCCATGGCGGTGCAATCTGCGCTATTTTCATACCATCCTCGCTACTTTTTCCAGGAACAAGGCCATGATTACATTTCAGGTTCTTAAGCTTCACCTGTCACACGATTCACAACACAAAAAAGAGACAAATAGAAAGCACCATTCTATTAATATACCAGTTACTTAATGCGCGACCCAACCATATATAAAGTATAACATTTTATTACTATTTGTATTTTATTAATTTTTAAAAGATAATCATTCTATAAATAGGGTTTTCGACTGCATTGCCGCCGCGCTACCGTATATGAAGCAGCAGAAAGCCGGGCAGATCATCAATGTCTCCTCAGTGGCTGGCCATAAGGTCCGCCCCGGCAACGCGGTCTATGCGGCAACCAAGCATGCCGTACTAGCCATATCTGAAGGACTGCGCCAGGAAGTGAAGCCCTACAACATGCGCACAACGGTGATCTCACCGGGGGCGGTCGCCACGGAACTGCCCAACAGCGTGACCGAGCCGGATATCGCCGCGTTCGCCAAGAAAAGCTATGAGCAGGCGATTCCTGCTGACTCATTTGCGCGGGCCGTCGCCTTCGCCATGAGCCAACCGGAGGAGATGGACGTGAACGAGATCCTGTTCCGGCCCACGAGTCAGGAGTTCTAAGCTCCCCCCAGGCAGTGGTAGATGTTTATGGCCCCGGCGGCGCGAACGGCACTCAGGAGCTTCAAGCATCCGGGTACACGTATGTTCTCCCGTGATAAGAGAGGATAATCTCAGCCGCCCAGGGGCATGCATATTGGCCATATATTCAGGCATTTACTTGTTCGAGCAAGCGGCGGGCGTGCGTCTCGACGTGCGCCTGCTCATAGCGTTGGGCCTCTCCTAACGCTTGCTCTATTTCGGTGCGTGCCAGGTCACGCTGGCCTTGCAGGAGAGTAATATGAGCTAAGGCGAGTTGTCCACTGATGCGCGTCTCGACCTCTAATTCGTCAAGGGCCAGCGCACGCTGAACGTCTTCTCTGGCATGCCGGAGCAAACGCTGCTGCACCACAGGCAGGTCCTCAGCGCCAATAGCCTGGGCAATGCGGATGTTACCGAGCGTCACCAGAGCTTGCCCTATACACGGGCTGTTGTGCATCGCACGACCCGTGTTCCAGGCACGCCTGACAGACTGTATGGCCTCAGTGGATTTACCTAGCGCTTGCAGCACGGTAGCCAGTCTGGCGCTCCATAAGCTGATGTATTCACTATCCTTGGTCAGCGCTTCGGCCAGCTCTAGCGCCCGCTGATACCAGTCTTCAGCCTCTTCCAACTCACCGGTAGCAGCTGCGAGCTTGCCCCAGTTGCTGTAGACAAGCGAGAGCAATGGCTCATCGCCAATACTTTCCGCGAGTGAGTGGGAGCGCCGTAGTTCGGCCTGCGCCTGCTCGTATTTGCCCTTCTGCAAGTAGGTATAACCCATATCACAAGAAACATGCGCAATCTGGCGCTTCTCACTGTATTGCTCATATAAGGCCAGAGCTTTACTCTGGTGGGTCAGCGCAGTAGTCAGTTGTCCCATGGCTTCCGCTATGGTACCAATCAGGCGATAGGTACGCCCCAGGTTGATGGGATTGCCCTCTAGCGTACGCTGGAAACTGGTGGCATGCGTCATTTGCGCACCAGGAACGATACGCTGTTTTTGCTGCTGCTCATACAAAGCGAGGGCCTCTTGCGCCACACGCAAAGCTTCAGCGTAACGGCCCTCCGATTTGTAGAGGTTGCTGCGCAGATAGTAGAGACGCGCCCAGGCCGGGCCGCCAATCACGCCAATGTCACGTAGCACCTGCTCACTGCGCTCAAAGGCTTCCCAGGCACGCGCATTGTCTCCGGTATAACGCCAGGTCAGGCCGATTTCACCCCGGAGTAAGGACTGGAGCTGAGCTTCATACTGGACATCCTCGGCAGGTGCTGGAAGCTGGGCGCGCAGTTTCAGCACACGCTCATAGAGGTGACGCGCTCGCGCAAAATGACCGCGCACCATGGTGCATTCAGCAAAACGTTCCAGCAGGGACGCCAGGTGCACCTGGCTATCATTTTGCTGCACCTGCTCCATATGCTCCACAGCCAGACCATAGAGGTGTTCAGCCTCGGAGTAGGCAAAGACACTATACGCGCGATTCCCGGCCAGTTCAGCGTAGTACGCAATCTGCGATGACTCTGCGCCACCCTTCACGAGATGATACGTGACAGTTGCGGCAACTTCCTCTTCGTCGCCTTGATGGATACGCTGCAAGACTTCCGCCGCGCGCAGATGCAGACGCGCTCGCCTGATACCCGAGAGGTCCTCATAGAGGTGGCTCACAAGCAAGGGGTGCCAGAAATGATAGGTGATACGCGTACCGGTGCCTTCGTCGGTAAGGACGCCGGCCAGCAAAGCTTCTTCTAGCAGATCTAGCACGATATCATCATCAGCAAGCTCATTGCCCACTTCCATTGCACAAATGACGGGGAACTTGAAGGAACCACCAAGCACAGCAGCGTTCCCCAATAACTGACGACAGGGCTTGCTCAATTTTTCCATCCGATTGTCAAGAGCAGCCGTGACCGTCATGGGCAGCACAGGCGGCGTCGAGCGCGCCAACTCCTCCGCAAAGAAGGGGTTGCCAGCTGCATGATCCTGGATATGCCTGACTTTGTCTTCCGGCAATGCGGCGGTGCTGGAAACGAGCAGGGCAATTTGCTCACTGGTAAGTGGCTCCACGTTCAAGGTCTTGATGGTATGCTCGCGCTGCATATGGAAAATCAGCTTGCGTAGTGGATGCGGAGGACGCTTGGGCAGCTCGGTGTCCCGGCACGTCGCTAAAAAGAGCACCGGATAGCCGTGCAGATGACGCGCAAGATAGCCGAGTAACTCATGGCTACTGCCATCAGCCCACTGAATATCGTCCAACACAAGCAATAAAGGTGTATGCTCACTAATCGTCTTAAATAGATTGCCAATCGCCTCCCACAAACGCAATTGCTCTTGCTCAGGCGTCAATGCGAGCAGGGGCGGAGCCTGATCCAGGATAATTTGCGGCAGAAATTCGCGTAACGCGGGCAGAAAAGATAAGAGCGGCTGCAAGAGATACGGGTCCAGCACAGGCAACAGGCCAGTACCAAGGTTGAGGATTTTGCGCAACGTATCGGTCCACAAACGATAAGGAATACTGCTTTCCTGCGTAAACAGTCGGCTCCAGACAACCGTCCAGCTACGCTTCTGCGCCTCACGGCTCATCTCCTCGGCCAGACGCGTCTTGCCAATGCCTGTTTCTCCCATGATTAAGAGACATTGTGGCCGACGCTGCGTGTCAAGAGGAATGCCAGAGGGCTTATGGCGTCCCGTACTTTGCAGTTGCGCGCTGTGCTCCACTTCCAGTAAAAGGTCGCGCATGGTTGAGAGTTTGTTCGTACGCCCCACGAGTGGACTCTGATTGCTACGTCCAATGGGTTCCAACGGAAAGCCTCGCGCGACACTACGCAGGTCATGGGTAAGCGGGGTATTCGATACTGCGGCAGGCGCAAGTGGGTCCATCACCCGCTCCGGTAAGGCACTGCCTCGACGCACGGCTTCATAAAATGCACGCGTTTCCTCAGAGGGTACCGCAGCATACTCGCGCTGTAAGACATCCGCGAAGCTTTGATAGGCGCGCAAGGCTTCGCCACGGCGCTTCAGATGTGACAGGACAACGATCAGACGCTGCACCGCAGGCTCGTTGGTGGGATCACTGGCCAGGAGACGATCTAGAATATCAATGGCCGATGAAGACGCTCCACGCGTCGTATAGAGATCCACCAGTTCAAGCAGAAGTTCAATCCAATGACGCCGCAAGATCTGGCGACGCGTAATCACCCACTCTGATGTCTGCTCTTCCGGCAAAAAATTGCCACTGTAGAGCGTGACAACGTCACGCAATAGACGCTCACGTTGCAAGGAATCAACGGAGACATCAGGTGCAGCACTTTGCTCGTCATGCTCATAGCGTGCTTTGTCGCTGAGTGAGGCGACGCTCCGCTCTTCAAATGCATGAGCATCGATCCAGATATGCTCCTGATCCGCGAGACTGAGCCATTCTCCATCAACCAGCAGTGGCAACGCACCAACACGGAAGGCGTCACCCTGCACAGAGCCTGCATCGACCGCCGGATGTCCCAGCACTTTGCGCAAATTCTGCACAGTTTTGTTAAGGCGACTGCTCGCCATACCTATATCTAAGGTAGGCCAGAGCGCGGCAATAATCTGCGAACGGCTGGCACGGCGCTCAGGGCTACAAATGAGGTAAGCCAGTAGGGAGCGAACGTTGTGCTGCTGCCAGGCAGAATCGGTAACAGGCGACCACTGCTGGTGATAGCAACGATCAATGCGGAACTGGCCCAGCGTCCAGATACGGATCATAGAGGTACCAGGATCTGCCACCGAGAGTGGAGAATAATTTACAGCCATATCACTGTCTCCTATACTGGGAGGCACCGTGACCAGCGCGGCCTGTACAGCGGATGGCAGCGTTTTCCCGATGTAGGTGCGCGTCGTCTGCCCGTCGACCGTCTGGTATGAATACCAGTAGGGACCATGCCCTATGCCTTCACGACACTTGCGGCAACGCGGTTTTCCGCAATACGTAACCTGTTGATGATAGGTGATCTTGCCGTCCATGATTCCGGCAGCGCGGGTACCCCCACGTTTCAACTGGGGGAGGAAGCGCCGCCCTCCTTTCTGATCGAAGCGGGAACTGGCTGCCGTGTCACCATCCAGCTCTGAGTGGGACGTGCGATCCGCTCGACTTTGCGTGGGGTGACCTCCAAGAGCTTCTTGCCACTGATCATGTCTTTGATGACGAACGCACCTTTCTCGCGTCGTCCTCCGATGTATCCAACCTGCCCTTTGGCCTGGACGATCTCGGAGAGCTTGAACCCATGGACCTTACGAGGAGACCAGCATTTATGCTCACTGTGCGGCCCATTGAAGCGCTGGTAGTGGCCTCGTGGCAGACAATGGATAGAATGGACCGTCTCCAGAGGCGTGACCACCTCGCCCACCGCACAGGCAATGGCTACGGCGTCATTGGCGTGCGACTTGGGCAGATTGAGCACCTGGAGGCGTTGATATTTGGTATGATAGCCGTAGGTCACCACGACCTGCGCGCTTCCGAAGAGGACTTGGAGCTGCTGAAGCACGGCGTTTTTCATCGCCGATACCTGCGCAGTATCTCGCAAGGGCTTGCGAGCCTGCGCCTGGATCGCGGGATAGCCGAACTCCTCTGCCGTCCGTGTCCCTTTGCGCACATTGCAGGGTTCACACGCCAGGGTGAGATTCGATGCGCGATCCGAACCCCCTCTGGACCTGGGGACGATGTGTTCGAGTTGTAAAGGAATCCCTTTGGCTTGGCAGTAGGCGCACTGGTGGTTCCACTTGAGCAACACATATTCCCGCAGTTCATACCCCTGGAGCGAGCCTTGTTGGTAGGATAGCCCTGTGATCTCTGGGTCCTGCATCTTCTGGGTATCAAAGCTGCCCACTTCGACGTTGATCTGATGCACTGGCAGCAAGCAGGCAACCAGGCGCACCGCTTTGACCGTGGCATCGACTTTGGAACGCAGGGAGGGCGGCAACCATCCGGCTTTGCGCCGACGATTGGCAAAACGCGCAGACCGGTAGCGCGTCTTGCGCGCACGCCTGTTGCGACGGTACTGACGTCGTCGCCTCATCTTCTCGCCGATATCATCGCGCAGTTGCATCTCGGCCTGCAAGACGACGGCTCCGTTGGTGGTGGCAGCCAGGCCCACCACTTTGGAGCCAGTATCCACTCCCACAGTGGCTGGTTGCACATACTCGTTGGTCGCAAAGCGCAACTGAATGGTAAACGGTTCTCGGCGTATGACCCGCGCCCGCTTCTCCTTGAGCCAGATCCGCGCTCGTCGTGGCGTCGTCGGCATCAAGGGCTTTCCTTCTTGTGATTGGACAAAAACCTTCATTTGGTAACCCCCTTAAACAGTCAGAAACGAGGCTGCCGCCTCTACCCTTCGGGTCATCTGACTGAGAGGAGTAAGGCTCCTCTCTTGCGAGAATGAGTACATAGGATCCCCTCGACGCTGATACCACTCGGTACTTTCTGCTGGTCACTGTTGATGACCGCTCTCCGTTAAACCAGCAGTTGCAGGGCCAGAAACTGGGGCAGCATTTCTGGGTGCGAAGCTTAACGCTTGGTGGTATCGTTCCTCTTCTCTCTACCAATCGTGACGCTCCTATGCCCGGCGCGACTGGCACCAAGAGGCGGTCTGGTCAATTCGGCTTGCCTGGGGCGAACCCCTCACAAGCCTCCGATCAGAGATCGGAGGTCATTGACGCCGGATGCTCCTTTATTTCCTTGTGAGCAGCATGATCCTTAAGAGAGCAAAGCTACTCAGTATGCAATAGCACCTGAGCAGGCTGCCTCTTCGAAAGAGGTTACGCTATTTCAATGCTATTGCCCGCGCCTTCTACTAAACCACAGCTATCTATATGTACGCAAGAGGTATATGAAAGGTATTATATACGAGCCATTATAGCTACCGCGTCAACAGTTAAAAGTACCATATTATTGCCAAATCATCAATTTTTTTCTCACCCAAAATCCAGACGCTTGAGGCGTTATGCACCTGTTCCTCTCTATAGAATAGATGAACAGACATTGAGAAATTTTTCTTATTTGTGGCTAAAATACACTACTATCTGTAGGCGGTCAAGAGCGGCATGACCACTGACCCACGCATGAGAGACTTTGACAGATCGCTCATCTTTCGTTATCATCAGATCAAGTACAAATTCGTGATTATTTATCTGGCAGACAAGGAACCAGTCGGACGTCGGCGGGGGCAAGCCCCGCCGCTACGCGAAGAAGCGTCCCGTCCGCCTCCACCCCGTGTAGCGACATCCCTTGCGGTTGTCGAGGGCAGCCACACGGACACGGCGACAGGCACTGCCAGCCAGAAATAAGGGAAAAAGCAATGAATATACATCGTCTCATAAGGGTATTTGCCATCATTACTTCTTTTGGCACCTATCTGATCCTCTTAATGGGAGCCGTTGTGACGCAAACTGGCTCGGGTGAGGGCTGCGGAAACTCATGGCCGTTTTGTCACGGTCAAATCATTCCTGGCACGATTACGGTCGCAGAGCTGATTGAGTATGGACATCGCGTGATGGCAAGCGTTGATAGCACACTCATCATCACGCTGACCGTGGTAACATGGTTTCTCTATAAGCAAGATTTCCGTGTGAAGCTCTTCGGTGCGATGAGCGTGTTTTTCGTGCTTCTACAGGGTGCGTTGGGCGCTCTAACCGTCATCTATGAGAGAACATTTGCCTTAAGTTGGCTCCTCTCCGTCCACTTCGGCTTCTCGTTGATAGCCTTTGCGAGTGTGGCCCTACTGACAGTCCGCCTCTTCCAGATCGCTCAAGAGCAAAGACATGGACCGGCAACGTCTAGCATCAACCTGCGCAAGCTGCAATATCCGGTGTGGGGATTAGCGGTCTACACCTACATTGTCGTCTATACCGGAGCCCTGGTCGAACATACCGGAGCTATCGAGGGCTGCGGCTACCAACTTCCCGGCTGCGGCTCAAACTATTTCCCGAGCTTCACTTCGTTAGCAGGTATCCAATTGCTCCATCGCTATGTAGCCGGATTGCTGTGGTTCTTGATACTCGCCCTGCTGATCGTAGTTTTGCGCTTTTATCGTGAGCGCCGCGACCTTGTACGCGGAGCCTGGTGGGCGTTTATTCTGGTGACATTACAGGCTGCCAGTGGTATGGCGGCGGTGCTGACTACCGGCCAACTGCTCGCAGCGCTCACCCATACCACCATTATCGCGGTCTTCTACGCTATTCTCTGCTACCTCTGCATGCAGGTTGGCTGGCCATGGAAGAGAAAACAGGTGGGACAGAGCACGGAGAGTCAGCAGCTAAAGTTGCACACAGTTTCGTAGAGGGACATGCCTGGTGACAAGCTCCTCTACTGAATAATACGCTTATAGCCAGGTGGAAAGCCGCGCAGGTAGAACTCTACAGCAGCATTGTGATACCATAAAAAGATATTAACGAACTCCGACAAAGCTAAAGAGGTTATCTCATGCGCGAAATTACTATTTTTAGTGGGTCCGCCCATCCAGAACTGGCTCAAGAAATCTGCGATTGCCTGGACGTCCCTTTGTCTCCGGTAAATATGCAACGCTTCAGCAATGACTGTCTGTATACGCAATTAAAAGCGAACTGCCGTGAAAGTGATGTTTTTCTGATTCAGCCACTGGTACCGCCTGTGCAGGATCACTTGATGGAGTTGTTCTTGATGTTGGATGCCGCACGCGGCGCATCCGCAGCTCGTACGACGGCGATCATTCCTTATTATGCCTATGCACGCTCGGACAAAAAAGATGCCCCACGCATCTCTATCGCAGGTAGGCTGGTGGCCGATCTGCTGGTGACTGCCGGAGCAAATCGTGTGCTGGTGATGACGCTGCATGCGGCACAGGTACATGGTTTTTTCAATGTGCCAACCGACCACTTAAATGCTCTAAATGAGCTGGCGCACTATTTTCGCCAGCGCGATCTGAGCAATACTGTCGTTGTTTCACCCGATCTGGGCAATGCGAAATCTGCTTCGCATTTTGCACGCCTGTTAAAACTACCGGTGGCGGCGGGGAGCAAGCAGCGCGTCGACGATAAGAATGTGGTGATCGATACCATTGTTGGCGACGTCGAGGGCAAAGACGTGATTGTCATCGACGACGAAATCGCCAATGGTGGCACGATTATGGAGATACTGCAACGCCTACGCGAACGTCATGTCGGGCGCATTACGATTGTCTGCACACATGGCATCTTTAGCGATAAAGCGATAGCCCGACTCAGAAATCAGCCGGATATCGCGGAGATTGTGACGACCAATACGGTTCCACAACCTCCTGAAAAACGCCTGCCGAATATGACGGTGCTCTCGATAGCGCCTCTGCTGGCCGAGGCGATTCAGCGTATTCATAATGGTGAGTCGGTGAGCAGTCTGTTTGCTCATACAATGTAAATAACAGCGTAGGCACTTCCACAATGTGGAGATTATCCTTACACTCTTTCGGGTGCTGCTTTCAAGCTTCATGGGCAGACATGGGGACGTTGGACTCAATCCTACGCAGGCTTGCGCAGCACCTGAACAGTTATACGCTTTCTTATTCGACCCAAAAATGAGGCTTCCAGGCAATTTTCCACAGATACCCATCGCTACCTTGAAAATATGCATCATATCCTCGTAGCTGAAAAAAGGCAATATCACCCTCAATCCCATTTTTTGATGGCAACCCCGGCGCCCTATAAAAGGCAAATGATTTTTCTAAATCCTTTACCTCTCATGTTACCAATGGTATTCATGGCTCCATCACAGGCAGTATAACAAAAAATTTGGCGCTGGATATAGCAGCAGGTTAGCAGGCTTGACCTGGATAACAAATCTCAGTCCTCACAGCGAAGTTTCTTTCTGTGCAATACACTATCTAGCTGCTTGCATTTTCTTTGAGAGGGTATAAATTCTACGTTAATTTCGCTACGTTACACAATAAATACCGCAAAAATAGCTTGATTTTTTCTACAATATATTTTATGCATATAAGTATATGAAATTATGTAGTGGGAGGTACTATGGGTGACTATCGTTTAAGCGACGTGCCTGACAAGACGACACACGGGGAGCATCTAGCCTTCTCGGCGTTATCTGACTGGGCGCGTTCCTGGCAACGCACATATCGGCAGGTCTTTATCTTATCCAATGGTAGACGCAACATTACAAGAATCTCAACGCTTTTGCACAAACCCGCACCGACGATTTTCGAGACCGTTTACGGATTGACGACGGCAGGTTTCACTAGCCTGCTTACAAAAGAAAGGGAATTGCGCATGGAACCACAACAGTTAGGCATCAGTCTTAAGCTGATTGCTGACAAAGAGCGCTTTGCGAGAGCTTTCTACCTGCGTCTCTTTGCCGACTTCCCGGAAGCTGCGGCTTTGTTCCAACACACAGATTGGAATCGCCAGTATAGCAGTCTTATGGCAACCATCGCGTATGTGGTCGCCGGCGTTGAGCGCGGCGATAATCTCACACCCGCTTTGCACGACTTAGGAGCCAGACATTATCGCGTTGGAGCTACAGCCGAGCACTATCCGCTGGTCGGGGCTACCTTGATCGCGACATTTCACACGATATTAGGCGAGAGTTTCACCAAGGAAATGGAGGATTCGTGGATACAGGCATTTGAGATTATCAGCCATCAGATGCTCGCAGGCGCAAACGAGGCTGAGCAAAGCAATTAGCTCGCACCTGTGTTGCCTTTTTTTCGTCAACCTTTCTATGGAAGGCAGATCACTCGTATCCAGCTTTTTGCAGAGGTGGTGGTATTCGGGATGCGCTCATTACCGCAGCACGATGGGAGGGAGAGAACAGAGTGGTATAGGTATACTCTATAGAGAAGAAAAGGAGGCTCTGCCATGAGTAACGCATCCCCTTCCGGCCAGGTTATGCCAACGGGAGACATTCCTGGCTGGCGACAAATCTTTGCCGAAGATTTCAATACCGCTGTACCACTCGGGAAATTTCCGGGTACGGTGTATGGGAATAAGTTTAAGGTGTACCCGGATGGTACACTGGATACAGCCGGGCGGGCAGGCGCACCATCCCAATACGGTCCATCCAAGGTTATAAGTGTGAGTAATAGCCTGCTCAATTTGTACTTACACACGGAAAACGGGACGCACCTGTCTGCGGCTATCCTGCCCACCTTACCGGGCAACCATCTGTACGGGAAATATACGGTTCGCTTCATCTCAGATCCACTCAGGGGTTTTAAGACGGCCTGGCTACTCTGGCCCTCTAGTGGAAAGTGGCCCTACGATGGAGAGATCGATTTCCCCGAAAGTGATCTTTCCGGGCCCATCACTGGCTATATGCATCATCAAGGGGCAACAGTGGTGGGGGATCAGCATGTGGTCAACACCACTGTTACCTATACATCCTGGCATACCGCCAGCATCGAATGGCTGCCAGATCACATAAATTTCTTGCTTGACGGCGAAATTGTCGGTACGTCGACCAGTCGTATACCAGATACGTCTATGTTCTGGGTGCTGCAAACAGAAGCGTGCCTGCCCGGCCATTCTCCAGTCACCATGGATGGCAATCTCCTGATCGATTGGATCGTTGCCTACGCGATGGTGCAATAAGAGCCTGGCTATACCAACTGTTTCTCATACAGAATGACTTCCAGCCCCTGGTAAATATCCCTACCGACTGCGCGAAAGCCGTTTTTCTCGTAGAGCCTCTGGGCTGGAAGCTGTAGGATGGAGGTGTCGAGATGCAAGGTCTGGTAGCCGAGAGCGCGGGCACTGGCTTCGAGCTCATCCAGTATGAGCTGACCATAGCCGCGCCCCTGATGATCGGGATGGACGCGCATGCGTTTGATCTCGGCGCGCAGCGGACTTGTGCGCTTCAAAGCGCCCATTGCCACAAACAGGCCATCGCATTCGCCAATCAAAAATTCTCCCTGATTATTGAGATACGTTTCTTCGATGGCATAGACATCATCGTCCCAGGGACCACGCCCCAGATAGGCTCCCGCCTGCTGAATGGCATACACATGCAAATATTCGACAGCTTCTCGGTCTGCTGGTGTGTAACGACGCAGGGTAAACATGAAACGTATCCTCACACTTGCTCGCGCCGCGCGGTGCGAGCAAGTAACATAGCCGCCTGATTGCATCTGTTCATTGCAGTATTCTCAAGCAGATCAGATGAAAAGACCCACACAAAATAGCACAACGCTCTGTGCTTCAGAGCCTTAAAACGTCAGCAGATACTGATTATACTATCTCCTATAGCTAACCTCAATGATAAATCCGCTGAAAGCTATGACTGCCGTAATCGCTATGATGATAGCAGTCAGCATTATCGGTAGTAGTTTTCTCTTCGACCAGGCCACCCACAGTATCACATCGACAATCGACATGACAAGAGATGACAGTAAAGGCACGATTGTTGATAACATACTTCCCTGCATCCTTCATCCTGATGGTGGTACCAAGAAGCTGACCTTTGGTACCACCATACAATAGAACAACTAATCGGATACGGTTCTCACTAAAATGACCTGCAACTCCGGTCTAAAGACACGAGGAATATTCATATTGATTAAGTTGGGTCGACAACTCAACAGCCTGGATTTCAGTTTGACGGCAACGAAGGTTTTTTCTCAACGGCAAGTAATATTAAGATCGCAATGCCGATAGGCATATACAAAACATACGCGACAATGCCTCTGTACGGAAAAGAAGAGAAGTAGTATAAGTAGAGACTCAACACCGTCAATATCATAAATATGATGACCAAAATGAGTCGTGTTCTAAAGGAGAACCTGGGTTGATACCGCCGTCGCATAACTTGACCTCCTTAATGAAGCACGGTCATACTCCACTACTGATCATGCTTCTCGGCTCTTTTGCTCTTTAGCATACCCCATCTCATTTTAAGTTGAATGAAAAGCGGCGACAAGACAATCAGGAGTATAATCACATAGCACATAGCTAATAGTATATTATGATCAGGGGAGACTAGAATTCTATAGATCAGATTCCCATAAACTATGATAGACACGAGAGAGCAAAACACAACAAAAATGAAGGTAAATAGTGAGTCAACAGGTGGAAGCGAGAGATGCAAGGTAAACTGCTTCGCACGTATAGTAAAGTCAGGATCTCGCCAAGGCATACGACTACTCCTTTTTATGGTATCTGGCGGCCTCGATCATGGGGACCAGTAATCTCACCTTTGTTCATATTACGAGCATGATAAAGAAAAGAAAGACTTATAAAAATAGTTATAATACCAAATATAACATAGACAAATTTTTTCTCAAAAAAAATAAAGGAAATGAACCACCCTAGACTTGTAATGAACCACCCTAGAGCTGAAAAATAAGGGTTCATAAAAATACGCCTAGATATATGTATTACGTGTTGTATCAATGTATTTTTCCTTTCCTTATTCATTTACTACTTTACCGATTTCTTTAAAGTGTTTGTTTAGCTCCGACCAACATTAGTGTCCGAGAATACCAATACAAGCAGGTAAAAAGTAGTAAAGGAGGATAAACGTAGTACTTGTTCCCTCTCATCTAAAGTAGATTATATCATAGTAGGCCCTGACTTATCAGCCTACAGGATATTATCATGTGATGCCGTCGCTCTCGCAATTTAGATCCTTCTTAAGGAGACTTCTTACAAAAAATAGCTCACATAATGGAAAGAAATACCGGAAATACATTCCAGGACTCTTTGCACTAATGTTCAATAATCACATTTGCATTTTCTTGAGAATAGACACACATTGCGATCTTTTTTTTGTAAGAAGCTAATTTTTCCTCTCCTACCACTAATGGATGTACAAGTAAATTCTACAATAATAGAGTACACCAACCAATGTATTTACCTCCGTGAAGAAATCAGCATGGACAACAACCTTTGCAACAATATGCTGTACCAACTATTGTGCTACAGACAGTAGCAATAACACAAAGTGGACAAAAAATAAGAACACAAACTGCTGCTAACTCTCCTGCGAAAATGCAAGTGCCGCAACAGCTCACTAGCTCTCCAAGATTGATCGAGCTGCAAACAGGAACCGAGATTTTGGGGCAGCCAGAGGGGCAGGAGCAATTAGGGTTAGAGCTACAAGTTCCCCACCAATCCGAACAGTCTTCCGCCACTAACAGACTATTCGGACTAGTCTGAGTTGAAAGTCCTCTCACGCCTTTCATAGAAGCACCATCTACGCTTAACTGCTCCAACTGTGCATACTTCTCCTTCTCATCGATTTGATAGAGGAAACCTCGCGATTGGACACGATCAACAGCCTCGTCTAATGCCCAATAAATGAGCACCTGACGGGATGGAAATAACCATATCGCAGCAAGAAAATGGTTATTGCTGTTCGCAACCTTATGTTCGAGCCACCTTGAATTCCGCTTCACTGAAATTCAATGAGCCTGCATAATTTTTGACATCAGGAGAAGAAGAAAGCTCTTCTTTCAAAGAAGCCGCTTCCGCACCCGTTATCTCATGAGCGTCGACCAGTTGGAGTTTCGACCATGCCCAATTTGGCTGCTCAACGCTAGTCGCAGCATCTGCTTTCACGCTCATTTCTGGGAAGACAGCACTCGCAAAGGCACTGATAGCACTGATCCTCGTGATCAGACGCCTTCTAGACCATTTCATGAGAGTAACCCCTTTCGTTTGTATATACTAACATTTCCAATTAAGCAGGAGAAACAGTCAAAGATTGAGCGTAGAAGTAGGTTGACAGAACCAATATAGCGGCTACCACGAAGCCAATATACCAGAGTCCAGCGCTCCCTACGTAACTTTTCAACAGGGAATCCAGTGTAAGGATCTCTCTTTTTTGTAAGGCAACAGCGCTCGTCATGAGCATAAGAACTAAATTTCTGATAATAATAGTCCATCTTATCGGTGTAACTTTCTCTTTTGGGCCAAAACATCCGCATGAAATGGTCTTTTTCTGAACAAGAGCAGTGATAACAGCTCCTGTAAATATTATCAGCAACACGAGACCAAGGTAAGCAAGAGGTTGAATGAGTAGACCTAACAGAAGCATTGACCCGATCATGATTTCTATAAGAGGAAGAGATCGAGCCAAGGTCAAGGAGAGCTGGCGGGGTAATAGCTCATAAGCTAGCACCGTACGTAAGAAGAGAGATTCACCAGCACGCAGCTTTGACCATCCAGCTACAATAAATAGTATCCCAACTATTAGGCGAGCAAACAAAGTGATGACTAGCAAAAGAATCTCCACACTTTTACTCCTTTCTACAACGAACGCACCTGATCACAATCTGTTTCTGTGAACCAAATACAAGAGTAGTCCCGGAAAAATGCAACAGTGAAAAGCCACTGAGTATCGTTAGATCACTCCTCCTTCCATGATTAAAGACATTTTGTAGATAGATAAATGCGATACATACTTTTACAGCATTCTTCATGATGGAAAGGATTGTATATTTCACTGCATTTATCATCATGGAATAATAATAACGCATTGATAGAGAAAATAGAGGTATAAAAAGGGGAAATATTTTAGGGGGAATTTCCCCCTAAAACACGATATACAAAAGATGTGGGCGATCACCTGGGATCGGCCAGGAGAATGTAGCCGTATTTTGAGACGCGACGGATCGTGAGACCCGATGGCTGGAGCTTGGAGCGTATTTTGTCGATATACTTATCAATGCTCTGGCGTTGGGAAGAGGCATCCTCGCTACTTAAAAGGGCTTCCTGGATCAAGCTCGTGTCAGAAGTGGGCATGCAACTCAACAAGAGCAGCAGCAGCCGATACTCACGCAGCGTGAACTTTATCACCAGGTGATCGACAATGAGCAAACGACTCTCATCATTGCGTTGCAGACTATGTGAGCCAATCGGTGGGCAAGATATAAGCGTCGATGACATTACACATCCTTTCATACATAGACATCTAATCTCAGCAATAGTTCACAAGCTCCATCATCTTGACATAAATATGATTGTGGACATCACTGTCAGACACACAGCTTCTGGGAAAAGCATAGCAGAGGTCGCTTACACCAACCGTTCAAGCACGGACAATTTTTCTCGTGCTGCTGATTACCTGCCTATCTTGTACCAGACCACCAGACGTCTTGTACCCGGTGCCTCTTTTGGCCACTATCTTGTACCTGTCTTCTCTTTTTCTTCCTCCCTGCTTTCATTGACAGTATCACCTTTAGTATGATATTCTTTGCCTGTTTTCTACTATCGTTCACTATCTATTGGCACTGAGAAGAGAAAGGCACGCACCACTGCCCTTCGCTCTAAGATGGGCGTGGCTTTCTGGCACAGCAAAAGTGTGCAGAGGTCAAAATGGAACCAACCTATCACTTGCAATACACGACTTGCGGCAAGCTCCACTGCAAGAAGTGTCAGACGGGACAGGGGCATGGTCCCTATTGGTATGCCTACCAGAAGGTGGATGGTCGTACCGTACGCAAGTACGTGGGAACAACGCTGCCATCTGGCGTCCAGGTAACTTCGGAGCCTACGAGTGAGCACCGCCAGGCTCTCCCTCGTCCACTCACTCCGACCGTGCGCATATTCACGCTGGGACAACTGCGCCTGGAACGTCGCACTGGAGCAGATACATGGCAACTCGCTACAGAGCCAGCATGGCAACGAGGTGACGCAAGACGCTTGCTTTGCTACCTGCTCAGCTCGCCACGGCAAAGATCTTATAATAGCGAGCAGGTGATAGAGGCGCTCTGGCCAGATCGCGAGGATGGCAGGAAGCTGCTGGAACGTGCGCTCCAGCGGCTCCAGCAGGTATTTTCTCCGCAGCGAGGAAAGCGCACAGCTATCCTCTCAACTACCTATGAGATGATCACGCTCGCGCCACAAGATGATGTCTGGATCGATGCCGACGCCTTCGAGCAGTTCGTCGTGCGCGCTCACGCCATAGAAGATCACAACGAAAAGGAGCGACAGCTACAGGAGGCAGTCACACTATATAACGGTGACTTCCTGCCCGAGGAGCATAAGCTGGAAGGGACATTGATGCGGAGAGAGACGCTTCACCGTCACTGGGTTAGCGCCCTGCTCACACTCTCCGATCTACAAAGCACGCGCCACGCATTTTCCAGCGCCATCGAAGCTCTGGATCGCGTGATCGCAGCTGATCCCATCAACGAGGCGGCGATTCAGCGTCTACTGTTGTTGTTGACGCATCTTGGACGACGCGGCGAGGCACTGCTGATCTACAAGCGACTCACCACAGTCCTGCAGCAAGAGAATGGCTTTACGCCCCTCCCCGAGACACAGCGCGTCTATCAAGTGATCAGCGACGACACCATGCTGGTTGATACGTTGCTCGCTCAGATTACGCAGTCACGAGGTCAGCAGGTGGAGACACATACGCAAAGCACGCTGCGACATGCTCCTTCCGAGATCCCGATTGGTCGGGCCCATCAAAGCCCGCTGGTGGGACGTGAGCAGGAGATTGCTGTGTTGCGTACCCTGGTGACAACAACCGAGCAGGCGGCAAGGTTTCGCCAGGTGGTCCAGGAGCATACAGCGGTCTCCTCGCTTGATCCGCAGCATCGTGCGCAATGCATCGTATTGCTCGGCGACATTGGTATCGGCAAGACGCGGCTGGCCGAGGAGGTGAGTCGCGACGCCAGGAAACGCGGCTGGTCTGTGATATGGAGCCGGATTTACGCGCAGGAGGGCAACATTCCTTATCGTCTGTGGACCGAGGTCATACGCAAGGCGATGGAGCAGGGCATATGGCAACAGCAGGAGATCCGCAAGCGCCCATTAGTCTTCCAGTCGCTGAGCGCTTTGTTGCCCGAAGTGCATGATCTGCTGAATGTGACCTACGTGCCAGCCCTGTCTCCCGAACAGGAACAATTCCGCTTATGGGAGGCGGTCCGCGAGCTACTGACTATTATGAGTACAAGCACACCACTACTTATCGCACTTGATGACTTGCAGTGGTCGGATAGTAGTAGTTGTGAGCTGCTGGCCTATCTGGCGCGGCGTATGCACGGGCTGCCCATCGTGATTGTCGGCACGTGTCGCGACAATGAACTGGGAACTCATCATCCCTTATACACACTGCTCAATGAAATGCAGCGCGAGCACGCGGTTGCGTGTGTCTCGCTGGAGCGACTCAGCGATGAGCAGATTGCCTCCCTCGTCTCGCAGGTCCCGCACGTCTCGGAGCCGCTGGTGCCGAGGATCAGTACGCGTGCGGCGGGCAATCCCTTCTTTGCCGAGGAACTGGCGCGCACGGTTGGTAGCCCATCCTCCAGTGTAATCGCCTCAGAGTTGACCGGCGAAGATCTGCTGCCAGACACCATCACCTCTGTGCTGGATCTGCGCCTGGCACGCCTGAGCAACGCCTGTCAGCGCTTATTGAGCAAAGCTGCTGTACTGGGTAGCGCTTTCGAATTCAGCATTATTTGTGCCATGTGTTGATGCTATGAACCACCTTGCCCACTTGTTACACTCCAACTTGCCCAGGAAGCTCTGATATTCTCAAAAATGTTAATCACTTCCCTGCCCAGTGTTACTCATGTTGACCACTTCATCACGATAGTGATGGCCTCATGCAAACACAGCCTGATAGGTGGTACCGATAGAGTGGCTGCGGGTACGATCCCTCATTAACTTCTTTGGGTGGTAAGGGTACGGTCCTCAATAGCGTAAACACCATGGAGGCCAACACGGCTGGTTCAAATGAGGATGCTGTACTGGACCTGTTGGAGGAGGCGCTCAAGTCAGGCATGCTCACCGAAGAGGGCACGGGCACGCGTGTCACCTATCACTTCTGGCATCCTCTGCTCGTCACCCACTTTTACGAAAGGTTGTCAGCGGCGCGACGAGCGAGCCTGCACCGTCGTGCCGCTGAGGTCCTGCGTCAGATCTACCGTGACCGAGAAACCGAGGGCGCGGCTATCATCACCCATCATCTCGTCCAGGGCGGAGCTGACGTCCAACAGATCGATCACTATGCGGCAATGGCCGGAGATCGGGCGTATGCTCTCTCGGCATACGGCGAAGCCGAGCGCTACTATCTCCTGGTGACGCAAGAGTATCGGTCTATTGAAATGCTCGAACGGCTGGGTGATTGTGCAAAAATTCAGGGAGACTATGAGCTGTTTCTCTCTTGTTATCAGGAAGCTGCTGCATTTCAGGAACAGACTCTCGCAACCAGTGGGGATCTATCGGATGTGGTTACGCTAGCACTACAACTGATAAAGATTGGTGGCGCTTGCTACGATGATTCACGATATCAGGAAGCTGCACAATGCTACGACCACGCCGAGCGGTTTCTACGTGAACAGAGCATAGAGGGGGGAGTTGGGTGGGGAAGTTTGCGCATGGAGCAAGCACACTTTAACTGGTCCCAAGGAGATTTTACCCTGGCACGACGCTACGCACAAGAGGCACTTTCGCTGTTCGAGCAAGCAACAGGCCATTCTTCGCAGGAACGGTCCCTCCTTTCGCGGGCTCGTCGAACCCTGGCGGGTGATCCTCTGGATGTTGGTCGTTGCCATCGCGTTCTAGGTCTGATTGCCAATGCCGCATCGAACTCGCAAGAGGCATTGCAGCATCTCAGCCAGGCCAGAGACATAGCTGAACGATGTGGAGCACGGAGGGAACTTGCCACCTCATTAAACGATATAGGGGACTTTTATCTACGCACAGCAGAACATCGTCAAGCTATGGAGAAATTCAAGCAGTCCCTGGCACTTGCAGAAACAGTTAGTGATCATCCATTGCGTCTTTTTATTATACTGAACCAGGGCATTATCGCTCAGCGCCAACGTGACTTTGAGGCAACGGCGAAACTCTTTCAGCAAGGACTTGCTCTTGCCGAAAGCCTGAATGACAAGTGGGCAAGAGGAATTGGAGCCACTACCTATGCCATGTTCTTGCAAGATCAAGGGCACTGGGATAAATCATCCCTATATCTCCTCCAGGCGAACAAAGCTTTACAGGACATGGATTCACCCTTGCTACGTGGGGCTTACCGCATTGGAGAGGGACGATACCAGGTTCTACGAGCACTTGCAGAGCATCCAGGCACACAAAATGAGGAGTTTCAAGCAGGAATGCGCCTGATTGAGGAGGGGCTGGCGCTACCGGTCGAAACCGAGATCCGCTGTGAAGGACAGCTCTTCCTTGCTCGGATTGCCTACTTCTTTGGTGATAAAAATACAGAACAGTTGGCGTGGAACGCTGTGCAGGAAGCACAACGCGCGGAGTTGGTATGGCTACATGCCCGAGCAAGTTGGCTGCTCTCCGATGTACTTGTGGCTCACGGACGTGAGCAGGAAGCGGAGCCTCATCGTGCATTTGCCATGCAAATATTCAGAGCAAATGGATTGGAGGACGGTTGCAAGACGGCAATGATACACTTGAAACTCGCTAGCCCATAGCACTAAAAGCTGCGTGAAAAAGTTTCAAAGGCTAGCTCGCGCTGATCGATAAGTCATTATACATAATAAAACGCCCACCGTATCTGGTGGGCGTCTTGCGCAGATTGTGCGTTAGTCATAATGAGACATTTCTTTTCATCCTTTCTTTTCGTTGCAAAGGCCGACTATTATCCCACTGCTGCGAGCTGTCAACAGCCAGACATGTCTTACCGTAGTGAGCATGTCCTGTTATCCTTGATCAATGAGGATACATGAGGCCAGTAAATGAATGGATTATATTAACGTGTAATACTGTGTTAATTATGACAAAGGAGATGACAAGGACGGTTACTAAGGCAAGGATAAACAGGGCTAACAGTTGCTTGTTGCGAAGAAGTGCGATACTCATGCGTATGGTCCTTTCTCATGTCGAGCTGATGTTGTGCTCGTGTTGTGCGCCAGCCAGTACCAATTACTGAACTGATCAAGTTAATGCGTCGGCCTAAAGTCCCTCTAGTTACAAAGCTAAATACATTCCGAGGTTATGCTGCATCCTTCATACTGGAAGGTAAACCTGCATTTCTCCTCTCGCTCTAGTTGAGAGTCGAAGCGTGAACGCGTCCGGCTATCATGCTTAGCCGCTGCAGGCTTCTCACAACCTCGTTCATCACTCTCTTCTATGCTTAAAATATACATGGTATGAGGTCGAATCATGGTCATTTTTATCCATATTTTTGAGTGTTTACCCTATGGTGGACTGTAGACAGGAATCTTGTGTTGAAGTGGCTATCGCCAAACACATAGAGGGACAACGCACATTAAGGTGTGCGTTGCATAATTGGATGGATATCGCCAAAAATTTGGACGGGGAGGCTGTTATTATAAAGTAATTACTAACGACAATAATGCTAGCAGCTTAGAGTTTGCTAACAGTTCCATACCGAGTCAGCGCACGCTCTACTAATTGCAAATCCAACTCAGCTTTACACGCAACAAATACCTGACGAGCTTCATGTAAATATTCTAAGCCACGCAGATTGCCCTTATTTATCATATCACTACGTTGCAGAAGAATCTCACCATAAGCCTGCAAAGTACGGGCGTATTCAAGGCGCATACCATTCTTACGGAATATACGTAATGCCTGATCAAAATGGGCATCCGCCTGTTCGTGACGACCTAATACGGCAAAAATATTGCCTAAAATACGTTGGGAACGCGCAAGTAACCACGTTAACTCGGATTGCAGTGCCTCTTCCAGTGCTTGCTCTGCTTGCTGTTGCGCGATTCCAACTTCACCTTGTGACAACAAGACCTGGGCTAGAACTAAGCGACTCTCAGTTTTTGTTTCTGCCTCTATGCCATCAAGTGCAAGAGCATGTTGCAGTGTTTTTTTAGCCTGCTTAAAACTTCGCTGCTTCATTGCATATGCACGACTGCTATCAATTTCGTCAACCTCAATTGCTCTTGCTTGAGTCATACGTAAACTACCTATAGCGACAAGTGCTAGACCAATACAAGGAGCCACACGCATAGTACGTCCAACGATCAAAGCCTGCCGAAGTACTGACCCTGCCTCAGAAAGCTTTTTTTGTTCTTGCAGCGCTACCGCTAGAACGGCGAGAAACATACTGGAGGAGATAGGGTCATTCATATGTTCAACTAAGACAAATGCCTTTCTGCACTCGTCTTCAGCCTCAACTAGATTCCCAGTACGAACGTCGAGTATTCCCAAATTGCTAAACACATAAGACATAATAGAAACATCGCCCACGCGTTCCGCGAGGCTAAGCGAGCGACGTAATATAGATTGAGCTTGTGGATAATCTCCCCTTCTTAAATGGACATCGCCCAAATTACAACTTACAATAGCAATTTCTCTCATATTATCATATTGCTCATATAGAGTTAAAGCAGTTTTCAAATGAAAAAGAGCGTCAGCTGACTGACCAGAGCCATTTGCAATCATGCCTATCAATGCATGAACCCGTCCAAGATCAATATGATCTCCAGCCAATGTGGATCTAGTATGACTCAAATGAGAGATTTCGTCCCCATGGCTTTTCTGCTTCTCAAGTGCATCTGTAAACAAATGCAACGCCTCATGAGCAGATTTATGAGCCTCATTATAGTTTCCTTCGCGCCAATAAATGTAACTTTGCCGCAATCTAAGGTACGCACATGCGGGACCATCTGTAATATTTGCGTCACGTAGCGCTAACCCACCACGCTCATTATATTGCCTGGCAAGATGCATCTCTCCTTGGTCATACCAGGTTCTTCCAATTTCAGCCAGGAGCATAGCTTGAATCTGCGCTTCTTCTAGCAAATCAGAAGATGAAGTGCGGGTATGTTGCTGCTTACGAACATTTAGAGCTTGCTCATAAAAGCTGCGTGCATCTTCATACTTGCCCTGAATCCTCGTGCATTCGCCAAGACGCTCTAAAAGATAGGCCAGACGCTGCCAATCAGCAGATTGAGGATCTAAATACTCAAGTGCAACGCGATAATGCCTCTCAGCATCAACATACGAAGAGAGCTTATGCGAATGATCTCCGGCCATCTCGGCGTAGTGGACGATTTGTTGCGCGTCAGCTCCGCCCTGGACCAGGTGATGGGTGATGATAGAGGCGCCCTCGGCTTCTCGGTTGCTGTAGAATTTGCGCATGACCTCAGCCGCTCTACGATGCTGACTGGCTCGCCGCGCCGCTGACAGACTTTCGTAGAGATGATTGACCAGCAAGGGATGCCAGAAGTGATAGGTGATACGCGTGCCCGTGCCCTCTTCGGTCAGCATGCCCGACTTGAGTGCCTCCTCTAACAGGTCCAGCACCACATCCTCGCTTGAACCGGCGGTATTGACCTCCATGGCACAAATGATATTGAATTCGAACGAGCCTCCCAGCACGGCGGCCTTGCTCAATAAGCGCTGACAGGCATCACTCAGGCGTCCCAGGCGTAGATCGAGCACGGCAGTGATGGTATCAGGCAGCAGATCGCCATTGGTCAGGTCGGAGATGGATAAGTCGGAGGATTGGGTACCGACTGTACGCGCCAGCTCCTCGGCAAAGAAGGGATTGCCCGCCGCGCGCGTACTGATCCTCGGCACCAGCGGCTCCGGGACGTGCGGGACCTGCGAGACGAGGGAGGCAATCTGCTCGTCGCTGAGTCGCTCCAGCGAGATGCACTCGACTGCGTGCTCGCGCTGCAGATCGGTGAGTAAGGGACGCAAGGGATGCTGTGGTCCCAGCTCGTTGTCGCGACACGTGCCAACAATCACAATAGGCAGTCCGTAAATACGCCGCGCCAGATAGGCCAGCAACTCACAACTACTGCTGTCCGACCACTGCAAGTCGTCGAGCGCGATGATCAACGGCGTACTCTCGCTAATGATGGTCAGCAACTCGCGAGCGGCCTCCCACAAACGCAACTGCTCTTGCTCCGGCGGCAAGGACGTGGGAAAGGCTATCGGCGGCAACAAATTCTGTATTTCAGGCAACAAGGCACTCAGCGGCTGGAAAAAGAGAGGACGTTTGCTCACCTCTTGACGCTGCCACGCTCCCTGCTCCATCGCCTTGCGCATAACTTCGGTCCACAGACGATAGGGAATGCTGCCCTCCTGCGCGTAGGCACGGCTCCAGGCCACCGCCCAGTTACGCTTCTTGGCCTCGCGACTCACCTCCTCGGCCAGGCGCGTCTTGCCAATACCTACGTCACCGAGCAATAGGATACACTGCGCACGACGCAGTGGATCAAGCGTGGAGACCGTCGAACGTTTCTGAGCCGCCAGACGAAACTTCGCCGCGTGCTCGGTCGTCGTCACCAACGCGCGCAGATGCTCGACCTCCTGCTCGCGTCCCACCAGCGGACTTTGATGGGCACGGCCAATCTGCAACGCCGATATATCGCTCCCATTGGCCGTGACCCCGCGTTGCGCGGCATCTTGAGCGGATAGACTGTCGGTTTCTGAGAGCGCACCACTCTGCACAGATTTATCATTGCCAGAACGCAAACGTTCGTAGAGTTCGCGCGTTTCAGGCAATGGCGCGATATGATATTCCTGCTGCAAGACCGCGTGCAACCGCTTGTAGGCCCGCAACGCCTCACCACGACGTCCCAATTGCATGAGCAGCTTGATCAAACGCTGTACGGCAGCCTCATTGGTCGGATCTATCGACAATAGCCGATCCAGCGGATCGATAGCATTGTTTAAGGCATCACGTTCTGTATAGAGATCGGCCAGTTCAAGCAGCAGACCAATCCAGCTACGCAGCAACGACTCACGGCGCGTACGCGTCCACTCGTTTTTGCGTTCTTCGGGCAGAAAATCACCGCCATAGAGCGTCACCGCTTCCTTCATCAAACGCTCTTTTTCACCGGGGTCCTCACTGGTACGCGCCTGAGCTAAGAGCTGCTCAAAGGCATCGGCGTCGATCCAGATCTGTGGATGGTCGGCCAGGACGAGCATCTCACGCTCGGTCATCAAGAGCGCAGACGTGGCAAGCCGGTTACGCGATGGCTCAAATAATTGGCGCAGACTGTACACTGCGCGATCCAGGCGACTGCCAGCCGCCTCCACATCCAGGTCGGGCCATAACGCGTCCATGATCTGCTCGCGACCCAGCTTACGATTGCCCACGCTGACCAGGCAACCCAGCAACGCGCGCACACGTTGATGCTGCCAGGTCGCATCGGTGACGGTCTGCCAGTCAAGAGGGTCCTGGGGATCACGGCGCTCCAGGCGGAACTGTCCCAGCACATAAATGCGGATCGTCGATTGCTCACGCTCAACAGCCTGTGGCGTCGGCGGCTCCTGCACACCGACAATCTCAGCCTGCGCCTCCGGCGGCAGATGCTTGCCTACATAGGTACGCGTGGTACGCCCCTCAACCGTCTGGTAGGCATACCAATAAGGTCCATGCCCCGTCCCCTCACGGCACTTGCGACAGCGAGGCTTCCCGCAGTAGCTAACCTGCTGGTGATATGTTACCTTGCCATTCATCGCAACCTCTCCTGACTAAAGCGCTCATCACAGAAATAGAGACAGATAATGCCGTCAATGCACAGAATATCCATGTCAACCGAGTCATCCTTGATCTTCGCTAAGCGCCATATATATCTATATGCAAGAAAATAGTCTCTGCAAGAAAATGAAAAGAAGGAGATTCACCCTAGCAGTAGTATATAGCATACGAGCAAAACCTTCATCCTATTATAGCAAAACTCGTCAAAGCACCTGGCTGTGCCATGGGAACCTCGACAACAGGTATCTACCAGCCAGACCCCATGACATGCCATTGTTTGAAACAACATTTGAATGAACCATTCAAAAAATAGGTTTTGTGGCATCAATGCAATAGTACTATCGCCACCATAACCAAGCCCTTGCGGTTGTCGCCCCTCCTGCAAGCTCCCTGTTCCTCTCACCCCGCGTAGCGACAATCCCTTGCGGTTGTCGTCCCTCCTGGCATGCCAACATATTTCAACGGTACCATCCCTTAAGATTGGTCCTACGCACTCATTTCCCTCCCAAGCAGCATATTCATTGTTATAAATAGAACAAGTAAAATATAACATAAAAAAGGGACACTTGGAGGTGTCCCTAGGTTCTATGCTATTAGTAATGATAAATGCGCCTAATAGGGCTGCTGGGACGGTTGTTGGTAGGGCGGTGGCGGAGTATTGGAGCGGCTACGCCCGACAAGACCACCAAGTGCTCCCACACCTGCCCCAATACCGAGACCTACCACTACAGACAGCACAAAACCAAAGAGAGTAGTCCCGATCAAAATCGTTCTATAAGAACTGGCATTTAAGGTTGAGCTTGCGCTCAGACTAGAGGATTGATAGGCTTGTAAGCTTTTATTCAGCCCTGCGGCAAAGAAGAGCGGCACCTCCGCAATTAGATAGAGGATGCTAGCAAAAAGTCCAGTCCATAACCCAGCCAGGGCGCCAGTGCCAACTCTTCCCGTTCGCTGAGCCGCACGCCAGCCGACAAAAAAGTAAGCGGCAAGGCCAACCAGGTAGAATAAAGCGGTCAGCAGCAAGCCTGCCGCCCCTAGACTGGTCAGATTTTGAATAACTGCGTAAATGATGCCAATAACACCATACCCAATGCCAAAGACAAGACCCTGTGTCACAGCTACTTTACCGGCATTCACCGGAGGAACGGGAGAAACAGATGGTTGCATAACAACTCCTTACCTGAACGCACAATGTTTTCCTTAACATAATGGCAATGATATAACTCATTGCTATGTGCACTATAGCAGAAAGCTATATCAATGTCAAGGGCATTACAAAGAGAACAATGTATGGCCTGATAAGAAATCAAGTGGCTAGTTTTACGGCATCACGTGCTTTTTTGGGTGTACGACTTGTTTCTCTGGAGCATAATCCGGGTAGTCAGAGATAGCCGGGGCAATTATTGCCCCGTTTGCAGGTGTGCCCGATATGATCAGTCGTATCGGGCACACATTTCGCGCGTAGTATACTATTTTAATCGGCAACGGCAGCCCGGTAACGACGAAGAGCCTCAATGTGCTGGTCAGGAGTTGTGAAACCAGTATTCATGGTGTTCAAGGAGATGTGCGTTGCGCCCAACTTGCGCCACTCTTCCGTCTGGCGAACCAACTCGTCAAGGTCCCCCGTGTTTGCGCTTACACGCGCCTCTATGCCGACTAAGCCAGGATCGCGACCAGCTTCCCTGATATAGCCACGCAAGCGCTCAAGGGTCGCACGCATAGTATCGTCTGGGAGTCCCTGCGGGAACCAGCCATCCGCCAGGCGCGCAACACGACGCAATAAGGCATCTGCGGTCCCACCCATCCAGAGGGGAATCGGACGGCGCACAGGGAGGGGATTGAGTCCCGCCTCTGTAATCGTGTGATACTGGCCCTGGTAGCTGACAATTTCCTGACTCCAGAGCCGACGCAAGACCTCGACCTGCTCCTCGATGATCTTCCCGCGCTTGCTGAAATCTACACCCAGAGCTTCGTACTCCACCGGATTCCAACCGACACCAATACCGAGTCGGAACTTTCCATCCGTCAGCACATCGACCTCTGCCGCCTGTTTGGCGACCAGCGCGGTCTGACGCTGCGGCAAGATGATGACCGCCGTTACCAGTTCCAGGCGCGTCAATGCGGCAAAGTAGCCAAAAAGCACAAATGGCTCGTGAAACATATTACGATAGGTATAGCCTTGCCAACCAGGACGATGCGTGGGATCAACTCCCAGCACGTGATCAAAGACAACGATGTGGCTATAACCCATTGCCTCCACAGACTGCGCGTAATCACGCAGGATCAATGGATCTGCGCCGATCTCGTTTTGCGGAAATGTAACGCCTATTTGCATAACTCGATTCCTCGTAGGTCTTTTCTCAGCTAAAATGGACATTTCCTCTCGCTTTGATGATAGCATGTATGGGGAACAGACGTCTAGCAAGCAGACGCGACCATTGAACGGTTAGCACCGCTGTCACTCTATCCCGATACGGTCATATAATATACCTGTATTTGTAGTCTTATGTCTATAAGAAGTTTGGAGTCGGATCATGCTAGATGGTACAATAACACCGCAGTTGACGGAAGAGTATATTCAAAGCGTCTGGGATATACTTCCACAGCATATACGCCCTACGCTGCTCCTCCCCAGCCCGAGATTATCAGCCTTGCTTCAATGCGAACTTACTATCGCCAGCGAGACGTTCCAATATACCGGCAGCTTTAAGTTTCGCGCCGCTTATAATCTGCTGGCTAGCGTGCCACAGCGCCATGTGGTTGCGGCCTCATCAGGAAACTTTGGGCAGGCAGTGGCCTACGCGAGCAGTTTGCTGGAGAAAACCTGTACGATAGTGATGCCGGCAACATCGGCGCAGGTCAAAATCGCCGCCGTACGGGCCTACGGTGGGAACGTAGACCTGATTGATGTGCACCAGGTCAGCCGCGCGCAACGCGTCGCACAACTGCTAGCAGCACAGCCAGATGCTTTTCAAGCGCCAGCCTACGACGACTATCGCGTCGTCGCCGGTAACTCAACGTTGGGGAAAGAGATTCTGACAGTCGCGGACTTCGATAGCATTGTTGTACCGGTTGGCGGTGGTGGTCTCAGTTCCGGCATCGTCGTAGCACGCGATTATCTGCATGCACCTACCGAGATCATTGGCGCAGAACCACTAACCGGCAATGATGCTGCACGCTCCTTCCATAGCGGTCAACTTGTAGGTAATGAACAGGAATCCACTACGGTAGCAGACGGCGCTCGCACTATCAGCCTGGGAAAACTGAACTGGGCCATACTCCAACATGGGTTGGCCGATATCGTCGAAGTAGCAGACGAACTCACGCTGGAAGCGCTCCGACAGTATTTTCTGTACGCGAACCTGAAGGTAGAACCAACAGGCGCTCTCGCTCTGGGCGCTCTGCTGGCACAACCTGAGCGCTTTGCCGGAAAACGCGTCTGTTGCATCGTCAGTGGAGGAAACGTCGATCCCGCTGTCTATGTTCAATCCCTGCAAGCTTCGATTTCTTCGAGCGGGTCATGAAAGAACAGAAACTCGTGCCCCTCGCTTTTCAGAAGGGAAGTAGACGCAAAGATCTGAGAGGCGAAGTGAAGATGCAGCAGACACGGCTTCCGACTATGACGTGTAAATAGCCAGGTTGGAGAATTTCGCCTGGGCACCTGGTTGCGCACCCACCAGGTTAGAGACAAAGAGTTCGATAGCGCCACTGGCATAACTGCTATCAGTGAAGGTTTTCAAAAGCTGACCGTTCACCAACACGCTGATCGACGAGCCTTGCGTAATGATGGTGATGTGATTCAGCGTGCCCTCTTTCTCGATAGCTGAACTGGTTGCATAATCGACGAGTACCGATGTAGTAATATCACCATTGGCTGCCGTGGCAATCTTGAAGACGGCATAGGTGCCATCGCCGTAAAATTCGATGCGATAGCCAGAGGTGAAATAGCCATCCACATTGGTAGTACCACGGATATCAATACCATAGCCATTCGTCGGGTCGCCTTTGGAGAGCAGAGCATCAACCGTCAGTTCAAAATCACGCAACGGCTGCGTAGTAGTGCCAGGCACAGGCACAGGAAGCAGTTTGTTATGATCATCCTCCAGGACCAGCGCCCCCCGCACGATAGTGACCGCATATGCTCCGTTGATGCTTTGCAGATCCCAGCCCTGCTTATTGTTCTGGAATGTGTCACTAAAGATCTGCGTTCCATACGCAGGGAAAGTCGACTGCGTAGCAGTTGCTATGCCCACCACTGATGTGCCACCGGAGAGAAAAAAGGAACCCGCAATTCCTCCAGCAACGAGAATGATCAGCAATATGAGCAGGCCAATGAAGAGCTTCTTGCGAGAGCGACGCGGCGGCACAGGCTGATTGTTGCCAGAAGATATTGGCGATCCCGCCATCCCCGACGACATAGCAGGGGGTCCTCCGTTAAAGCCTGGCGGCACGTTACCTGACGTGGATGATGGAAAAAAGGCTGGTTGCTGAAATGCAGAGGGGGATGATTGTGCAGACATAGCATTGTAATTGCCCGGGGGTAAGGACGGAGGATTATAATACGAGCCGTTCGCCATAGGTTGCGCCGGAAGCCCGGCATAGCTACTTGGACCCTGCTGCTGCATAGGTTGCCCGGCATAGCTGATTGGACCCTGCTGCTGCATAGGTTGCGCCGGAAGCCCGGCATAGCTACTTGGACCCTGTTGTTGCCATGGAGCAGAAGGGATTGGCTGCTGGGGAGCGGCATTGTTATAGGGTCCAGACGGCGCAGGCGTAGTAGGAAGTGCATTGTTCCAGGCAGGGTGCGGAGTGGCAGGAGACGCAATGGGCACCGAAGATGGGCCTTGAGGGTTGATAGGAGCATTCCCCTGCGTCGATGTATGCGCGTACCCACACCTGGCACAGTGGGTTTCATCGAAAGAGAGTGGCGCACCACAACGCTGACAAGGACGAGATGGTATACCACTAAAAGATGGATACGCTGAGGGCATAGAAAAACCTCCGCATGAACCAGAACTATTTTCCTGAGTATCTCATAGAGAACGCGCTCTGTCTATGCATGTCTGTATAATTAGTATTTTTAGGTATGTATCTCGCTTAATCGTCTTTTCACCTACCATCAACGGCAATGAGCGCTCAACATGCTCTTCATAAGAGACCGTCATGACCCGCGAAAAATCATCGCACCTCGCGAGTTTTGCTGTCAGGATTGCTGCACGTTTGCGCTCCTTGTATGGTTGCCAGCAGGTTCACAAAAGACCAGAGTGACGTGATTTGACCGATTTTTGACCGCGTCACGCTGGTTCAAGAATAAGGAAAGACGAACATCGAATGCCCAACACCTGCTCTCGAAACCAGTTCCAATCAGGAACCTGCCCTTCTCCTCTGAAACTTGAACGAGAACTCCGTGGTTGGTCACAAGCCAGAGTCGCAGAAGAGTTGCACGTCACGAGCAGAACCATTGCTCGTTGGGAGCAAGGACTGGCTATCCCTTATCCTTACTATCGGGAACGACTCTGCGCGATCTTTGAGAAGAACATTTATGAGTTAGGCCTGGCAGCGGCAACAGAAGTTGACGAGCAGCAAGTGACCGTTCCTTTCACGCAACCACCCTTCCTTTTCGATCCCATCATTCCCGAGGCACCAGGAAATGCTAACAGTTTACTGGGGCGCGATGGCCTGCTGGCTCAGATCAAACATCGTCTGCTACGAGGCACAAATCTGGCCTTGACGGCGCTCAATGGACTCCCCGGCATCGGCAAAACGGCGCTAGCGATCGCCCTGGCCACTGATCCACAGATCCAGGCCTATTACCACAATGGGATCCTCTGGGCCGGCCTGGGACCACATCCTCAGGTGCTGAGCCAGTTGACACGTTGGGGGGCCTTGCTGGGGATCAGGCCCGACGATGTGGAACATGCCACCAGCCTGGAGTCCTGGGGACGTACGTTATCCGCGACGATTGACTCACGGCGCATGCTGATCATCATCGATGATGCCTGGAGCGCCGAAGAGGCGCTCTTGCTCAGAATCGGGGGCAGCAACTGTGCCCATCTGGTAACGACGCGCTCTCCGCAGGTCGCCTTCGCCTTTGCTCAAGAAGGAACTATGATGATACCTGAACTGGAAGAGGCGGCAGGCCTGGCCTTGCTGACGCGTTTCATGCCCCAATTCGTCGCGCAGGATGTAGAGACCGCCACTGAACTCGTGCGCGCCGTTGGCAATCTGCCCCTGGCAATTAAGCTGATGGGTCACTATCTGGCTTCCCAGGCATTCTCTGGCCAGCCACGGCGACTGCACACCGCCATTGCAGCGCTCCAGAATGTCCAGCGACGCCTGGCCATCAGCCTCCCCTCAAAATGGCAGGAGCTTCCACCTAGCTGGCCAGAGAACACTCCGCTTTCATTGCAAGCCGCCATCGCCGTCAGTGATCAGCATCTGAGCAAACAGGCACACACGATGCTCTGCTCCCTGTCGGTCTTACCAGCCAAACCAAACAGTTTTTCGGAGGAAGCGGCCCTGGCGATCAGCCAGGAGCCGGTGGAGATGCTGGATGAACTGTGGGACGCCGGGCTGTTGGAAGGAAGTGGCTCAGGACGCTATACGCTGCACCAGACGATTGTGGATTATGCTCAGAGCCTGGTGCAGGACACGCAGGCCAGACGACGACTAGTCACATTTATGGTGCAGTACATCCATGATCATGAATATGACTACGAGAGTCTGGAGCTAGAGGCCAACAATGTACAGGCCGGGCTGGAGGCAGCGCTCTCCCTGGGGATGCACGATGAACTGATCGCCGGCATGACCGCCTTTGTTACCTATATGCGTGTGCGTGGACGCTATGCGCTAGCCGATTATTACCTGCAAGAAGCGCTCAAGTTAGCGATGCAGCAAAACGACCAGGAGAAATATATCCTCTTTTTGCAGTGCTTAGCTGATTTTTCCGAGCTACGTGGAGAGTATGACCAGGCAGAGGGCTATGCGCAACAAGGGATGGAACTCGCGAGGCAACAGGCACACCTCGCACTCATCGTTGCACTGCTGACGACCCGAGGAAACGTGGCGCTGCACCGTGGAGACTATACCCAGGCCCAGCTTTCCTTTGAAGAGGGTCTCCAGATCGCCAAACAACTTGATGAGAAAAAGCAGATCTGTCAGCTCCTCTGTTCGCTCGGTCGGGTGGCGCGATTTCAGACCCGTTACGCACAGGCGAAGGTCCTGTTGCTCGAAGGGCTGGCACTGGCTCGTCAGCAAGCGTACCAGGAAATCATAATTCTACTGCTCATTTACCTGGGGGAAGTCACACGCTACATCGGCAACTATGCAGAGTCCGAACAGTATGGTCTCGAAGGGCTGGCGCTGGCTCGTCAGCTGCTCCATCACCAATATATGAGCCTGGCTTTGAACAGTCTCGGTGCTACAGCATGGTCACAAGGGCACTTTGAGCAGGCAGAGACCTATTTTCTCGAAGGACTGGCAGTCGCGCGACAGATCTGCTCGCGTGAGCAGATCTGTCGCCTGCTGGCGAACCTGGGCTTAATCTCGACATACCCATTTCAGAACAAGTATAGTCTGGCTGAACAGTATCTACGAGAGGGCGTTGATCTGGCTCGTCACATCGGGCATCAGAACACGTTACCTCCTCTGCTCACCGGTCTCGGCGTCACGGTTGGGGTACAGGGAGATTACGAGCAGGCCAATCACTATCTGCAAGAAAGTGTCGAGAGCGCCCGGAACCAGCACGCTCCCTGGCACTTAATTGCTGCTCTCACCTGCTGGGGAGTACTGCACCTCAAATATCAACAAATCGATGCCGCGTCTACTGTCTTCCAGGAAGTGCTCGCCATCGACAAGATCTCGAAGCAAGATCCCCAGGTGGTTTCAGAGGCTCGCTATGGGCTGGCTACCATCGCGGCACTGCGAGAAGATATCGCAGAAGCCTCTCGTTTAGGTCGGGAAAGTCTGGCTGGGTTTGAAGCGACAAAGAGCTATATGGCCGGTGAGGTCAGACAATGGCTCCAGGGATTGGGAAAAGAACAGTCCCTGGGTGCCGACCACCCTAACGCCAGGATAGGAGAAGAAAAGCCCAGCACGACACACGCTATCACAGGTGAAAGTATACAAGCAGGAAGTCAGCCATTTCAAACAAGGACGCATCAAGAGTGACTGGCCTTCTTAAACCGGTGCTTACCGAGTCAGCCTTTTTCACTTGAGATGCGTTCTCTCGAAAAATGGCTGAAACCCCGGCGAGATTGCGATGAGGGAAAGTGCGATGAACTGTCGTGCGGGATGGGACGTCGAGCAACTCCAGGACTATAGAACGCGACGTTCACCCAGACCGAGCCAACCTCGTTCTCGGTCACTCCACCAAAGCAAACAGGTACCTGGAAGGTGTACCTCTACGCTTACGATGGGCAAGGTAACGTCGGCATCGCAACACTGTCGTCAAGGTCACTCCCTAGCAGAGCAATTGTTCCAAAGCGCATGGCGGGTCACCTTGAGGTGGCCCGCCATATCACTGGACGAGCATACTGAAGACTCGTTGCTGTCTTCTTGCCCATCCACTTTTGTTGGTGATCTACCAGCCGATGCTCAGCGTCAGGGCGGTCGGCGGGTTCGCGTTGGACAGAATGGCAACCGAGCTCTGGTTGTTCACATCATCATAGGGGAAGCCATACGCCTTGCTGTTGATGCTGACCTGATGCCAGAACATTGCGTAGTCGTTCTTGGTGGAACTAGTGTAGTACTTAGCCGGGTTATACCAGTCCGCAGTATTCATGACTACCCCTCGGTTAAAGGCCGCGCAGAAATCGGCTCCCAGTTCACCTCCAGCCAGGGCACCAGAACATTGGAAAACATCTGTCGTAGTCGGTTTGTTCAGCACGAACGGGCCGGCACCATTGCGCGTAAACCGCAGCTGGCCATTGGCCACCCTACCGGTAAAGGTTACGCCACCGTGCGTCAAGGTGAACTGGTTGGCAGTGTAATAGTTCCAGGTCTGATCAATATATGCCTGCATGTAATTGGCCTGGCTGCCACCAGGCGCGAATGTCGCAGAAGAGCGTGGCGCAATAATACGATAGGTATTGGCCAGCCCCTTGAAGGGCGCGGACACGCTGGCAGCGTACTGCGAGAAGATCTGAGCCCTGGTCAGAGTTGTCCCGTTAGTCTGGTCGAAGCCGCTGGAGGTTTGCTGCACACGCGCGGTCATCGGGATGCCAAACTGATCGACCTGCGTGGTGTTTCCGCCGAAGGGGATCACACCGTAGTGATAGGTAAACTCATACCAATCGAAGTAGACATTCGCGTTGGGATCGTTGGGATTCTGCGGATCTGGCCCACCCCAGCCGCTATCATTGGACGCGATCGGGATGTACATTGGTGAGCCAACTGAGATGTAGATACGCCCGCCTCCCAGGTCAGTTGGCATGGTCACCGTACTCGCCTGGGCCAGAGTAAAGGCCATATTCGCGTAATTGACGCCATTCTTCGTCAGGTGATTGGGCGCGTTCGCGTCCAGGTGGTTGATATGAGCCAGGGTCCCATCCGCTTTGAGATAGGACCACTGGCCCGGTGTGGCCTGACCCAGGACCATGACATAGATCTGGCTGTTGGTCCAGATTCCACGCGTATTATTCCGCAAAATGAGCGGGAAAGTGCCAGCTGAGCCAGTCACTGGGGTTGAGGTCACCCCAGGAGTCGGCGTGGGCGTGGGCGTGGGCGTCGTCCCATGGGTTGGCGTGGGTGTGGGAGCCGTCGAGCTTCCGCTCAGTATTTCAACACCGTTGATCTGGGCGTTATCTTTGACAGTGATGAACTGGATCGTGATCGTCCCACTGCTGCTGGCCGTTGCGCTGAATTGCTTGTCGATCGCTTTGTTGGCCCCTCCAGCGGTGGCAAAAATATCGAAGTGGGTCAGAACCGGAGTGCCGTTGATGGTCACATTAAAAAGACGCTTGCCAGCCTGGGTCCAGTAGATCTCAGCAAAATCCAGCCGCACCGTGTAGCCAGCATTGGGTGTAAGGCCAGGGATCTTATAGGTGAAGTTGCCGAAGCGAATGGACTGATAGACGGCCTGTGGAGCGGGATTGGTCACGCCACTGGTGATCACGGTCTTGGTGTGATGCGAAACCGTGCCACCGCTAAAATCGGTGTCCGCGACAAAGGGGGAAACCGCAGGCCCGCCCGCGTTAATCTGCACGCCGTTCGCCGCGGAGGCTTTAGAAGAGCGAGCGTAAAGCGAGGAGGCTATGAAAAAGCCAGACAGAATGCTTAAGAGCAGAAAAAGGCTGATCAAAGATTGCCATGATCTGCGGCTCAGATGTTGCAATGGTCCGCGATGCGTTGCAGCATCGGGTGGATGTGTGTCCATGATATCTCCTTACTTAAGTGTTCAAACTAAAAAGAACTTTTTGACCTTGACAACAGAAGTATAAAGGGAAAAAAGGTCTTTGAAAGGGACCATAGAGGGTCGGTTTCTTGAGTATGACGCTGGTGGAGCATGACAAGTACACAATCTCAAATTGAAAACGCGGGGAAGATCTCGTAACAGATACATGACAACTTGTTCTTCCACCCAGTATGATCCCCAAACCGACCCTCTATGGCCCCTTTCAAAGACCTTTTTTCCCTTTATACTTTTGTTGTCAAGGCCGAAAAGTTCTTTTTAGTTTGAAGATCCAGATATGGAGTTTGTTCCAGTAGTAGTCGTAGTAGTACAAAAAGAAGATTTTTTTCATCATGAAGAATATTTTGTTCGTACTGTATTTGCCCTCGCATTACTCCTCTCTGAGTTCTCAAATCGTCGAAAGTGTGCATGAACCCCGAAAGTCGATAGACCTTGGCATGAACAACCTGTAGCATAGACAACAGGTACATACCAGATTGAACTGGCAATATTTCAGCAGATAGCCAGACCCTCTTCATGTATGTCATCTCGGCGTGCAAGAGAGAAAAGGAGAAAGTTATGAATGTACATTTTCTCGGTAGTGTAATGCGTCGAAAATCGGTTCTGTGGCAGATAGTGCTGATAGGTGCTGCCATGATCAGTTTAGTGATTGGCGGATACACACTATTTCCCGCTCATGCTTCTACAACTCGTGCGGCTGGCACAGTGCAAATCGATGCTGGCGGGCCTGCGGCTCCCCCGTTTGTCGCGGACACCGATTTTAGCGGTGGCACGGCTTCGCATCACACCAAGACCGTGATCACCAGTGGCGTGACCAATCCCGCTCCACAGGCCGTCTATCAGTCCAGTCGCCTCGGCCGGAATTTTCGCTATACTATTCCCAATCTGACCGCTCAGGCGACCTACACGGTGCGCCTCCACTTCGCCGAAATCTACTGGAAGGCCGCTGGCAAGCGTCTTTTCAATGTGACTATCAACGGCACTCCGGTCCTGACCAACTTTGATATTTTTGCGACCGCTGGAGGGGCAGCCATTGCCGTGGTGGAACAGTTCAATGCGACAGCTTCGACCACCGGAGCAATCAGCATCCAGTTCACCTCCGTCAAAGATAGCGCTCAAGTCAATGGCATTGAGGTTCTTGGGGCAACGTCCGCTACTCCGATACCGACCTCCACACCTGGAGGAACGCCTGCTACTCCGACGCCTACCTCCACACCTGGAGGAACGTCCGCCACTCCGACGCCGACTTCCACGTCCACATCTGGTGGTAGTGGAGCGCCCATCACTCCACCCAGTGAAGAGTTGCACGCCAACAGTGATTCGTCGATCACGGTCACCTGGACGGCGAGTCCGGGCGCGACCGGCTACCGCATCTACCGAAGTACCCAGCCGGGCGCTGAGGGAAATACCCCGCTCGTATCGACGAGTGCCCTGTCCTATAAGGACGCGAACCTGAGCAACAAACTGATCTACTACTACGAGATCAGCGCGGTGAACGCGGCTGGTGAATCCGGGCGGACAGCTGAGGACGCTTCTATGACACCCCCGCCGATCGGCACCGGTGGCAACGTCGCGGGTATACCTTCTGGCTCTTCGCTGATTTTCTATGGCAAAGATGCCCTACTCGGCGGCTTTGACTGGTTCCAGGAGCTGAAAGGCTGGTTCCCTCAGGTACTCGGTTCCTCCGGCGCGCTCGCGCCGGGAAAACGCGTCATAGATATGGCCTATTCGACCGATGGCACGATGACATTCAACAACGTCGTGGTATCGAAGAGCGGCCTATATACGATTGATTGGCGCTATGCCTTCGCGGGAGGACTCTTCCCCTCCGTGAAGAATCGGCAGATGGGGCTGATGGTCAACGGTCGGATCATTACCAGCACAGAGCGTTTCACGATCACTGGTAGCTTCAGCGCGTTTCAAGACTCATCTCTCCAGGTCCAATTGAACGCCGGGGTCAATTCGATCTCCTTGCTTGCCGTCTCGGATCATGGTGTTTCCCGCGTCGATGAAATGACCGTGACCCCAGCCAACGCTTCCGTTCCCAGTGGCCCAACTAATCTGGCCGCGACGCCCGGCAGCACCACGGTGACGCTTACCTGGACAGGTAGCAGCACCGGAAATCCGACCTCGTACACCATCTATCGTGGTACTGCTACGGACGGTGAACTTCCCACACCCATCGCTACCGTGAACGGCACGACGACCACGTTCACGGATACTGGTCTGCACAACGGCAAGACATACTTCTACAATGTTGCCGCCAACAACAGCGTGGGCGTGTCACCCGATTCTAATGAGGTGTCGGTGGCCCCGAACTAGACTCACGATGAGGCTCGCGCTCTGCACTGCAGAGACAGCGGCAATGGCGAGTGGCATGCCGATGGGTGTTCGAGGACTTCTCAGTGATCGAATGCACGACGAGCCACTCGCCATTCGTATCTGACTACAAGCATAACAGATAGGTAGTCCTTTTAGAATACGAATGGGTATTTTCCATAAAGGAGATACAGGATGTATAAACTCCCTTTATCAGTTCACCCGAAGAAACCAAAGCGATCTATCCTCATAGCATTATGTGCTGTGTTGCTCATATTTGTCGTCGCAGGAGGAACGCTCCTCACAGCTAATCTTCTGCGACAAGCAGTGAATGCCGCTGCAGCCAATTCTGCGGTGACGACATACCGAAACAATAATGGTCAAACAGGACAATATCCCAATGAGACCATTTTAAATACCAGCAACGTCAACTCGTCTCACTTTGGCAAGCGAGTTTCCTATCCGGTTGATGGACAAATGTATGCGCAACCACTCTATCTTCCCAACCTCACTATTGGTGGGAAGGTTCACAACGTCGTTTTCGCTGCCACCGAGAATGATAGCGTCTATGCGTTCGATGCCGACCAGACCAGCGCCGTTGCCCCGCTCTGGAAGACCAGTTTGCTGCCCAGCGGTGCTACGGCAGTGCCCTATACCGACGAATTCGGTCCCGGTTGTGGTGATATGCAACCGATCATTGGTATTACCGGCACACCAGTCATCGACTCAACGACAAACACGATGTATGTCGTTGCCGATTCGCAAGAAAATGGGAACGAGGTCTTTCGTTTGCATGCTCTGGATGTGACCACCGGGCTGGACAAAAGCGCGCCGATCGTGCTTCAAGCATCCGTCCCGGGGACGGGTGACGCGAGTTCCGGTGGTACTCTCACCTTTAATGCCCACCTGGAGCGCCAACGCTCGGCGCTTATCCTGGTGGGTGGGAAAGTCTATGTCGCCTTCTCTTCATACTGTGATAGTGGGGACTATCATGGCTGGATCCTGAGCTATAGCTACAACGGTTCCTCGTTTCAGCAAGTGAATGCGTACGTTGACACTCCTGCCGGTAAACAGGGAGGAATCTGGGGTGGCGGCGGGGGAATAATATCTGACAATAACGGGAACATCTACTTTGCGGACGGTAATGGGTCATTCAACGCCAATACAGGTGGAAGTGATGTTGGCGATAGCTTTGTGCGTCTGAATACTCAGTTGCAGATTCAAGACTACTTTACCCCTTTTAACCAGCTATGTCTTCAACAGGGCGATCAAGATCTCGGTTCTGGAGGCCCCATGTTGGTTCCAGGAGCGAATGCGCTGATTGGAGGTGGCAAAGAGCGACGTGCCTATGTGGTGAACACGACGAGTATGGGAAAGTATACCGCCGACCCAAATCTTACCTGTAATGGAAGCGCGGAAGAGAACCGCACAGACATAGACAAGGTTCAGCAGGAATTCTCACCTGGATTTGTTGGATCACTCTTTAGTGTTCCTGCTTTCTGGAACGGTCCGAATGGACAGTATGTGTATTTCTCGGTAGCAGGTGGCCCCACCAAAGCATTTGCATGGAGCAATGGGAAGCTTTCGACTGCTCCCACCTCAACGACGGCGGTGTCATTTGGTTTTACCGGTGGGGATGCCGTTGTTTCAAGCAACGGAACAGCCCCAGGAACAGGTATTCTCTGGAGTGTCGACTCAGGAGCAACGCTGCGAGCCTACGACGCCAGCAATCTGACGGATGAATTATACGACAGTCGACAGGTTGCGAGCCGCGATAGTCTGACTGGGTATGTGAAGTTCACTAGCACCGCGGTAGCCAATGGTGAAGTATTTGTGGGCACGAGCGCGAGTCTGGCGATCTTTGGCCTCCTCCCTTCAGGCTCAGCGCCGACACCAACTCCTGGCTCAACACCAACACCGACACCAAAGCCTGGCTCAACGCCAACACCGACACCGAAGCCTGGCTCAACGCCAACACCGACACCGAAGCCTGGCTCAACGCCAACACCAACACCAACCCCAGCGCCTGGAGCTGGAAGTGTACAAATTAACGCAGGCGGCCAGACCAGCGGCTCCTTCGTGGCTGATACGGGCTTTAGCGGCGGCCTTACTGCGCATTCTAGCAAGACCATTGACACCAGCAAGGTAAGTAACCCGTCTCCTCAGGCGGTCTACCAGACCAACCGTTTTGGTAACTTTAGCTACACGATCCCAGGTCTGACAGTTGGCGCGTCCTACACGGTGCGACTGCACTTTGCTGAGACCTACTGGGCAACCGCCGGCAAACGCGTCTTTAATGTCAATATCAATGGCGTTCCAGTATTGAGTAACTTCGATATTCTTGCGACTGCTGGGGGGGCCGATATTGCGGTTGTTAAGCCATTCACGGCGACCGCCAGCACCAGTGGCACGATCACGATCCAGTTCATCACCGTCAAAGATAATGCCCAGGTCAATGGCATCGAAGTGATCGGCAGTTCGTCTATGCCGACGCCTGGAACTGGAGCTGGAAGTGTACAAATTAACGCGGGCGGCCCGGCCAGCGGTTCCTTCGTGGCTGACACGGACTTTACTGGAGCGAGAGCAAGCAAGTCCACGCACACCATCGATACCAGTGGCGTGAGTAATCCTGCCCCCCAGGCTGTTTACCAGACAAATCGTGTTGGCCATTCTTTTAGCTACACCATTCCCGGCCTGAAACCCAATACCAACTATACAGTGCGCCTGCATTTCGCAGAGACGTATTGGAAAGCAGCAGGAAAACGCGTCTTTAATATCAACATCAACGGCCAGCCAGTGTTGACCTATTTTGATATTTTTGACACTGCAGGTGGGGCCAACAAAGCCGTGGTTGAACAATTTAGTGCGGTCTCTACTATAACTGGGACGATCACCATCCAGTTCTCCTCTGTGATTGATCAGGCTCAGATCAATGGCATTGAGATATTGAGCTGATCGTTCAGCTATCAAGCCGGAAACCAGTTTCAACCCTGAAGACAAAAGCGTCTTCTCGGGAGAGAACAGCCAGCCAATGGTGTCCTCATAGACATCCTTGGCTGACCTGAAAGACAGGAAAATGCTCAGAGAAAAGGGTTCTGGCAAGGGAATCCTTCGCTTATCAGCACCAATGTGGAAACACATAACGATATTTAGAAAGGCATTCTTTTAATGAGCACACCATCATCCCAACCCGGACGCTGTCCGATCTATGCGACATCCGTTCGCCCTCACGAACAAAGCCATATTTCATTGGATGAGATTGAAAAACTCCCAGCCAAACCGGTGAGTCGGCGAACCTTGCTCAAAGTAGGTGGAGTTGGTACCATAGCCACCACTCTGGCCACACTTGGCGTGAAATCCTGGATGCCCAAACGTGTGGGAGCCACGCCATTCCACGGATATTCGGATATCCAGTACAACATCGGGAACTTTATTCACCCGGTGCAGACCATCACCGGTATACCCGTTCAGTTCGGGGTGGTCTATACCTTCCTGGCTCCGGCAACGCTCACCCGTCTTCCTACCATACACGACCGATCGGTTCTATCTGATGCACTCAAGACCATTGAAGCCACTTACGCCTTCTCCCCCAGTGGAATCTTTTCCTTTGTGTCCTATGGTCTTCCCTACTTTCGTCGTCTGCCCCGTTCCGTGGTGGAAAGCCACATGCCACGTCTGACGTCCGATCCCAGTCGTTTTGTGCTTGAAGAGGCGGTCCCCGGCCCAACCGATGTTTCACCACTTAACCCCGGCATCAGCAAGCGACTCTTTAACGTGCCTGTCCAGATTGAGCAGAATGATGTGCTCTTTACCCTGCGTAGCGACTCGCTGGCGAATATCACCGATGTTGCAGCCTGGCTCAATGGCAGCAATCACCTTAATGACAATTCAGTCGCCTCGCCAGCTTTCAATGGACTCTTCATCTTCGGACCGTCGCGCTTAAACTTTGTGCAACCCGGACTTCCGCGTCAACTCGCCGATCACTATAAAGCCACCGGGGTGGCCCCATTTCCGTCGTTTGCCACCGAAATCAACCCGGCCTCCTCAATGTGGATGGGGTTTGTGGATCAGCAGATCAGCGGCAGCGCCCCCACCGCTGCAACCGTGACCTTTGCTAGCGCCAACGCCGGAGGCAGTCTTGGGAAATTAACGACCGCGAAGTCTACGGATTACTTCGACAACGGTGCAATTCAGCACCTCTCTCATGTCATCGATGACCTTGCCCAGTTCTATGACAAAACTCCTGGCAGCGACGAGCCCTACCATGAGCGTGTTCAGTATATGTTCCGTTCCAAACAGGCAGATGGAACCTCTGGCTTCCCGTTCCCTGAAGACCCCACCGACCCATTTACTAACGGCGGCGGCCTGGGTGCCCCCAAAGGCGACCTGGCAACGCAACAAAAGTCAGCCTACCTCCCAGATATGGTTATGGGGGCTCATGATATCGCCACCAACTTTGATCCCCTGGTAACCGATCACAAGAAGTATCGGGTAGGACATGAACAAGGGTTACAGCGCTCCTCGCGTGCCGCTGATGGTACACCGCTGCATATCCGCATCGACGGGCCAGGTCTCTCCAGCCTGGATGTACCTGATGGGTCAACACAACCCACCCTGGAATTCTCAGTCTTTGTCCCCACGTCCGAAATTCTTCCGCGTTATGCGTGTCAATGCTGCATCCCTTGACTATGTCAAAGTCGGACAACAGGGGGGCACCGCCACCAGCGTCCCCCGGCCCTTCTTCCCAGAGGGAGAGTTTGAGCCCGCTGATGGTAACGATGATGGACTGGAAGGCTTCTTGCAGGCAACGCGACGCCAGAATTTCTTAATCCCTCCACGTCGCCATCGTGACTTTCCGTTGCTTGAATTTATTTGATCTGGAGAAGCGAGCTATGTCCATACTCGCAGATCGCTCTTCTCTTGAGGACGGAGAATTTGTCACTGCTCAGGTGCGGTGGAAGCTCGCGTAGGGGCCAGGCGAAGACCTTAGTCAGAGGTAGATCAGCAAGGGATTGTTCCCACACGATCTCCTCTGCCAGCAGACCTGAGTAGTTACGACGCTGGAAAGCGAGAAGACGTAGAAAGACACTCAGATACTTAAAAGGAAGTGTAGCGCGTGTAACGTGAGCAAGAGCTAACCTGTCTATATGCTACCTGAAGTGAATGGAATGCTTCGGTTAGCATACAGATGAGCCATTAACAGGAGGATTTTGATGCGACATAAAGGGCTTTACCTTATTTTTTCCGGGATATTGGTGTTTAGTACCATTTCTCTCATCCTTATCGTATCTGTATTCACCAATGCAAATGCGATGGAAGGAAGCACTGCCGTGCCATCTTCACGCCGGGCTGCTAGTACAAAAGCTTTGACCATACCTGCAACGCCGACAGAAACAAAAGGGACCGCTTTCCACGTCACATCTCATCCATCGCCTATATTGCACAAATCTCCTGCGGTACATCCATCACCTGTTGCATATCCTCCTCCTTCATTGCACAAATCTCCTGTTTCACAGCCTTCTCCTGTAGTACAGCCAACTTCCACGACTCCCCCTATACAGGCACCAGCAGGACAGCGTGTCATTACCTTTGTGAACCACATGCAACAAACTATCTGGGTAGCAGCAACAGGTCATCCGTTATCCATCACTGGATGGGTTCTGCAAGCGGGTCAAAGCGTCAGTACGACAATACCCGATGCCTGGAATGGCCGCTTCTGGGGACGCACAGGTTGTACGTTCGATGCCAATGGCAATGGACACTGTGAAACCGGTGATTGTGCGAGCCGCTTCCAATGTGGGAAAGCTTCGGGTGCTGTTCCCGCAACATTGGCAGAATTTAATCTAAACTCGTACGCGGGCCTCGATTTCTACGATATTAGCCTGGTTGATGGCTCCAATTTGCCTATGTATATCAACAGTTATGGAAAAAGCCCTGATAAAATCAATGCCAATGGTTGTTCAGCGGCTGGTTGTACCCATAATGTGAACCTGACTTGCCCGGCTGTATTACAGATTAAAAATAGTAGTGGGGCTATCATCGCCTGTGATGCAGCTTGCAATGTCTTTCATACTGACCAATATTGTTGTCGGGGTGCCTATGCGTCAAGGAGCATGTGTGATCCGACAAAGTGGCCAGTCGACTATGCCAAAATATTCAAGACGGCTGAACCATTTGCCTATTCGTATCCCGATGACGATGCCACCAGCACATTGACCTGTGCTTCTGAATGCAACTATCGTATTACTTTCGGCGTAAGTGGATGAGTCAGAATATTGTCCCTACTTCTGCCCAGTCTGGTAAAACCCATTGAAAATAGCCAGGAATCGCGCTATATTAGACCTCGAATTCGTAAAGAAGAGTGCCAGAAGAAATAGAGATGGTCAGGAACCCAATCCCCTTCCCGGGGATGGGCTTGCAAACGGTTCTGCGTGATTGAAGCATGCCTGGAACGCTTTACTACCTGATGTCCAAAGCTGGCACTCTTGAGAAGCTACTTTTTATGCGTCATTATAACGTGTTGGCATCCTTTCTTGTAAGATCAATATTTATGCTTCACGCCAGAAAGAGGTAACAATGACAGATTCAAGCAATCTAGATAATTCTGGTCGCATTATTGGAAGTTATGTGTTTGGTGATTTTATAGGGGAGGGCAACTTCGGCAAAGTGTACAAAGTCTGGCATATGCACCTCAACAAACAATTCTGCATTAAGATTGTTCAATCTGATCCCCTCAATGAGAATCTGAAGGATGCTCTTTGGCGTGAGGCACAGGTCATTCACACACTCAATCATAAAAATATCGTGCGCCTGCACGATCTGATGATCCAAAATAACCAGATCTGGATGCTGATCGATTATGTCGATGGAGGCAATCTCGCGGCCATACTGGAAAATACCTCCCATCCGCTGCCACTCGACGAAGTCGATCACATTATTAAGCAGATCGCTGAGGGTTTGCACTATGCCCATCAGCAACATATCATTCACCGAGATCTCAAGCCACAGAATATTTTACGCTACCAGGATGGTCGCATCGTGATTGCCGATTTTGGTCTAGCCAAAGTCATCGATACGGCTCGCTCCCCATCAGCTCTCTCGAATTTAAGCAATGCGGGTACGCCAGCATATATGGCTCCCGAACAATTCACGGGGCAGGCAGATTATAGTAGCGATCTCTATAGTCTGGGCATCATCGCTTACCAGTTGCTCACTGGACATCTTCCCTTTGGCAATGGTTTGCCAGCTCAGGAGGGACATTGTCACAAGGCTCCGCCACCTTTGCGCACGTTCAATGCAAAACTTTCCCCGGAAATTGAGCAGGTGGTGCTCAAAATGCTGGCAAAAAAATCACAAGAGCGCTATAAGAGTCCTATTAAGTTTACAAACGCTTTGCATAGCGCCATTACTAAAAGAAGACAGGATGCCAATGGTCTTCAAGGAGCAGGGGCATGGCTACCCGTATCACAGCATTGGCGAAAATGGCTCTTTTCTGTGCTCAGTGTATTGATAATTTTATGTGCATTAATAGTATCTCCCATAGTATCTCCCATAGTATCTCCCATAGTATCTCCTTATACACACTCGTTATTTACCACACCATTGCATACTTCTGCTTCTACTCCAAGTCCAACCACATCATCTTTAACTCTTATCCCACCTACTCACACAACGTCGACTGGGACTGCGGGATTTTCTGCCCCGCAAGGGTGGAAACAAGTCCTCGATGACCCACTCACAACAGCAAATCATGAAAATGACTGGGCAAGTAGTTCAAACGATGCTCCAGATTGCAAATTTCTTGCCAATGGCTATCAAATTCAAGCCACTGGCTCTGATACTTGCAATTATGGGAGCGATACGCACTATTTTACCGATTTAGCCTTCTCTATCCGGGTAACTATCACACAGGGTCATCAAGCAGGGCTGATTTTTCACCTCCTCGATAATGATTACTATGCTTTTGATATCTCCACCGACGGCACCTACGTCGTGACCAGGCACATTGGTGCAGGCAGCGGAAATGATGTGCCATTGATACCACCTACCCTTTCCTCCGCCATTCATCGGAGCCTTGACCAGGAGAACACCCTGGCCTTTGTCGCCATAAACAATCAATTCCGGTTTTGGATCAATAATCAGCAGGTTAAGTCAGCAAGCGATACGACCGATTCTAGCGGCACTGTCGGCACAAGCGTTAACGCACTTGGGAATGATAACGTGAAGACGACTGCCTTCTTTCAACAGGCACAGGCCTGGACTCCTCCAAACTAGCAAGTCAGCAAGGATACACTTCTGGCTGCTTCTAGGCAGGAATTGCCAATACTTTTGGCGCTTTCTCTCCTCCTAAGCAAGCAGACACACTTAATGTGACCAAGAGCCCCTTCACCAAAAGTGTGTATGATCGGAATAAATTTACACACGGTAGTGGGGAAACACGCGACGCGCGTTTCCCGCACCTTGCACTACCACGCTGGCCTTACCCTATCCAACCACGGTAGCGCGTGTGTCATTAATGGCTGGTGGTCAGGTAGGTAGCGCCTCCGGCAGCGGTCAGGTAGACATACTGACCATCGATGGAAGCGGCGCTGATGCCGGTAGTAGCCTGGAAACTCCCATTACTCCAGACAGTGGCCCCATTGACGACGACTGTGGCCTGGGAACTGGTAATGGGGACGGCTATGGTGCCGCTGGTGTTGGCAGGCACCTGAACCTGCAACTCAAACTGCTGGCTGACGGCGTTCTGACCCCACTGGACGGCAATTGTTCCGTATGGCGTGGGAACCTGGCCCTCAGCCCAAGGTTGTGTGCCAGGTTGAGGCTTGATCTGCCAGGTCTGGTACCCCGGCTGGACCGGCGCGACGCCCAGGACATACCTCGAAAGGGCCGTGGTTGCGCCTGTTGACCAACCATGTTCCGCACTGACGTTACCTCCACCGAGCGTTCCATTCGTGGTCATCTGTTCCCAGTCGGTACTACCCGGATCGGCGGTTACCATGTGGCCCCATTCAGTAGTCATGAGATTCATAGCATCAATAGTATCGTCGCTCTGGAAGCGCGCCCAGAGTTCATAGGAACTGACAAATGGGCTGATGAGCTGGGTGTAGCCTCCATTGGACGAGGGCTGCGAGACATCCAGTTCCCCATACGTGGTATGCAGTGTCTGGGACATGGTTGAGAGGATACCGCTGACCTGGCTGGCGGACGCGGCCCCAAAGAGAACGGCCATGGCGTTAGCATCCTGGGGCACAGCTCCTGTCTGCGTGGTACTGATGTTATACGCTCCCGTGGTGCTATTAAACAGGTACTGGTTGATAGCGCTCTTGAGGGCCGCAGCCTGGGACTGATAGGTCGCGGCCTGGGAGGCATGACCGGTGGCATTCGCGAGCAGGGTTCCGGCGTTGAGAGTCTCGTAGTATAACATATTAAATTCGGCGATGGCACCGACCTGAGCGCCGTCGTAATAGTGCCAATCGTCGCCGTCGTTGCTATTGGTGACAAAGAGTCCCTGACTATTGACCTGTTGCGCATTCCAGGCCAGTTCATTGGCGACGGCTGACCACTCCTGGCTGATAAAACCACTATCACCCGTATAGAGATAGTAGTCGGCCAGGTTCATAACCCAGTACATGGAGTACGAGGCGGAATAGGTTGTGGTTTGACCAGAGAGTGATCCCGAAGCATTCAGTTCGACGTCCGGGGAGAGATCTCCAGTGACAAAGCCGCTTTGCAACTGGTAGCTGCCCAGCAATTCCAGGGAATCTTTGATATAGTCGGTGGCATCCGAGGAGTAGTAGAGGGTCGGACCACTGATATTGAGATCGCCCTCCCAGACTGCCCGGTCGCGCTTCGCGCCATCAAGGATCAGCGGCAGGCTATTGCTGGGAATGTGAAAGTCATTGAGCGCGGAAGTCTGGTTGAGTGCGTTCTGGTACAGGGTAGTGGTGCTGCTATCGACAACCTGAAGCTGCTGGAAGCTCGCCTGCTCGCTGCGATACTCGCGGAAGCCGATGGTGCCCGATGAGAACGTGCTTGAGTTGAAACTCGCGATCTGCTGACCATCAACCGAGGTAGTGATAGTTGTGCCCGCCACGACGGTTTGGACCGTGTGCCAGGCGTTGGGTTTGAGGTCAAAGGGCAGGCTGACGGTACCCAGCGAGGTATACTTCCCACCGCTGTCGACGAGTTGCTGGAGCGAATTGGGCGTGCCGCTGGTGTCATTATCGGCGTTGAGGATCAGGAGATAGTTATTGTTTGGCGATTGCGCGCGCACGACCCAACCCGCCTGCAAATTGTTGATCTCCGTAGAGAAACTCATGGTGTAATTGGTCCAACTATTGCCGCTGGCCAGGAGCGCCGTGTTGCCTCCCTGAACATTAAGCACGCCGTTCTGGATAACCCAGGCGCCAGAAGAGGTGTTGGGCTGCATCTGGACCTGGTTGAGGGTGTAGGCGCCGTCGTACCAGATGCGGTTCAGCAGGGGGTTATCGGTGACAAAGTAGCCCTGGTAGGTGCTCGAACGTACCCAGATAAGGCTCGTAGTAGATCTCAACGGCGCTGAGTGTGACACTGCCAGCGGAGGTCAGGGTGATCTCCTGGTAGCGCTCACCCCCCTGGATATAGCGGTTGACGATGGTACTCGCTCCCGTGATACTGTAGCTATCATAACGAGATGCATCGCCCTCGCCCCAGGGAGTTCCGCCATCGCCTTTTGGGGAGAGATACTGGAGCGCCTCACTATACCCCGCCTGAAGGGTTATCACCAAGATTGTGTAAGACTCAGCGTCGGATAGCCAGAAGGGCATTGCTGCCCCTCCAGCCTCCTCAGAACCGTGCTTGCCCGTCTCCGAGCATAGGCTCAAGCACATTCATGATCCTGCCCCAGAGGTTCACAGAAAGCACCAGGAAGGCTCTTACCGCTCGTTGAAGCCAGGCACACAGCCCAGGAAAATTCTTCAACTCCCAAACAAGTCGTAATGTCCCTCTCTTCTGAAAAAGTCTCCCACCAACTGACCCAGGCAAGAGATTAGCCAGCCTGGGCGATTGGCTGAAGTGTCACATCATACCCTAAACGGGAAAGCTGGCGAACCAGTCGTTTCTCGGCTCCTTGACGCTCCTGGCCCTCAAAAAAGGTCTCCCCTTTCTCCTGATAGGTGCTCCCTGTACTCAGGAGATGATAGATAATGACCAGAATACTGTGAGCAACGGCGACCGCAGCTCGTTTCGACCCTCGCCGTTTGGCAATGCGACGATATTGTTCAGCCAGATAACAGTTCTTCTGGTGAGAGGCTCAATGAGCAGCTTGAACAAGGAGGCATCGTAACCAGGCATTGCCTTTGCGAGTCTTTCCTGAGCGTCGTTTGCCAGCGCTTTCATGGTTGCCAGGACACACACCTGCCCACGAAGCGAGGTGTGCAGATGTTGGGAACTGCTGCATATTGATCCCGATTTCGGCTAAGATCCCAATGGCCGCACGCTCTGCAATGCCTGGAATGCTACAGAGCAAGGCGACGGCTTCTGACCAACTCAAAGTGGCGTGGCAAGTTGAAGAAGGCTCCTGGGAGAGATCTGAGTCAGGTGGGCTTTCTTGCACCGCTTCTTCTTCCTGCTGAGTGGTTGTCCCATCCTTTGGTGGTGGTGGAGGAAAAGGCCGCGTCATTTCTGCGGTGACTCGATCAATTGCTTGCTCCAGGTGATGAATTTGGGTTAAATGCTCCGAGAGCAGAAAACGATGGTGATCCGTGACGGTGCCTCTCAATGCCGCTTCGAGTTGCTCTTGAGGCGCACGAACGCGACCGACAGCCAGGGCGGCTAATCGACCGGGATCGGTTTCTCCATCAGCAATCGCCTGCAGGATCATACGAGAAGCTTTCCCCATGATATTGCTGACGACATCACCCAACTTCAGCTTCGTATCCTCCAAGGTTTTCTGGATGCGATTGATCTCTCGCGCCTTCTCTTCTGTCAACCGGACACGATAGCGCGTTAAGTCACGTAACTCACGTTGAGGGGCAGAGGGGATAAAACTTGCTCTAAGAAGCCCATGTTGCAAAAGATCAGCGATCCATGCGGCGTCCTTGACATCCGTCTTGCGTCCTGGTACCGTTTTGATATGCTGAGCATTGACCACAAGCACCGTAAAACTGGCTGGAAGCCAGTTAAACACTGGTTTCCAATACACACCGGTTGCCTCGAAGGCGATATGGGTGCACCCTTGTTCTTTGAGCCAATCACAGAGCTTTAACAACTCCTCTGTGGTAGTGAAAGCCACAATGCTCCCGGTGCCGGCTCGGGTCCCCGAGAGACAGGCGATCAGAGGAAAAAGGGGGAAGTTCTACTCCCAAAAGAAAAGTTGGAACTCTTGAAATTTTTTGCGCCCTTATTGCAGCGTAACGAGCATCTCAATGATTCCTGAGTCATCCGGCTCATCGGGTACAAAGGAGACGAGCGCCTTCCCGACCAGGGTGCCAGGTTGAAAGAGTTCGTGCAGTGGATTTGTCTTTGTCGCATACCCGCTGATTTCAGAGGGAGTGAGTAGATCTCCTGCTTCGACAGAGCTAGCAACTTTGCAGCGCGCGCGACCGTAGATAGTAACGCGGAAACGTTTTTGTTCATTTTGTGTGATTTCACCGGAGACAATGCCAAATACGAGCTTTGCGTTGCTCCTATTGGCCTTGATGACCTGAAGTTTGTCACCTGGAACCAGAGATACCAGGTCACCACGTTCGAGCATCTCTTCAGAAAAACATTCCTCGTATAAGGTATTCTTCTCACTGACCTTTTCAATAATCTCGGTTTTCTCGATAACCAGGGGATGTTCAAGGCGTTCAGTCAGGACCGGCAGGGAAGCAAAAGAACGGCGCAGGTCGCTGGTGACTGTCCAGGCGTTTTGATGGAAGCGCAAAAAAGCCAGAGGGCAGGAGTGATGGTTAGTGGTGTGCGACGGCTGAGCGAGCGGTCCCTGCTTATCAGAGGGCCATTCAAGAGCATCCAGCAGGGAACGCGAGGGAATCAGCCAGTAATCGCCGACATTGTATGTCCCGCCAGAGGAAAAACGTACCTGGATGCCGCGTTCCAGGTTGATCCAGATATCTTCTTGTACCGATTGCGCACCCTGCTTTTGCGAAGCCGGATTGTGGTCCCAGCGGCGCAGCAACACACGCACGTCCGGTTCTTTCGCGAACCGCGCCAGCGTTTCGGACTGCTTTCCGGTCAATGTGATTCTTCCATTGAGAGAGATAACCTGGTAGAGGGGTAATGTGTGGTTATGCAATATATCCCGTTCATCTACAAACTCTACCCAATCTCCCTTTTGTAGCAGCGATATATCATATTCCAGGTTTCGTAGCGTTACCATGCAGGTGGCAGTACCGTCGTTATTCTCTGCATAGTTCTGGATATGCGCGATCTCGAACACAATGGAAGCGTTGTCGCGCGACCACTTGAAGGTAGCTCGCCTCTCGTAAACCTGGTGAATCTCCACCCGGTAGAGGAGATTATCCAGAGGAGAACTCTGTGCCACATGCCGGGCCGTGAGCATCCCCTTTCCGGTCTGTCGGTGGAGCAGTTCGCGCCACTCAGGCAACTCAACGATATCGTCAGGAGTGATGGTGCTCTGTTGAAAGAGATGATGGTTGCCCATCGGCAGAAGCTTGACCTGCCATACTGTCTTCACACGCGTGCTTGTATCGCTGCCACCGAGGGCGCTTTCACGCAGCGTAGGGTCTTCAAACGCGGTGATGTGGCGTTCCCACACATCCAGATAGACCAGGCAATAGTGCTCAAGTTTGGGGATCGAGGGTTGCGGGTAATCAGGCTGCGCAGAGAAACGTCTCTCCTGCTCATTTTCGCATAGAACACCGTTTACATAATAACGGCCAGGACTGATAAAGAAATCGAGCAACGAGCTTTCGGGTTGATGGCCCTCAAACCTGGAAGGCCTATGCCGTAATGTCTGTGTGCCAGCATCAGCATGAGCGGTGTTGCTTCCATCGCCCGTATCGGCCTGACCATCATCAATCATAGTGATCTGAAAGCCCGCCATGCCCCGTGGCGTAGCGTCGGGACCAAGCATATCAATGATCTGCGCTGACAGGCAATGATTGATAATAGCTACGTGCTCGTTCCAATCAGCGTCAAGTTGCACCCGTCCTTGCTGCATATAGACGCCGCGAAAGTGCTTTTGTGGGTCAAAAGTCAGCCGTGAGAAATCACCCTTCATGATTTTCCCCTTTTACTCTGCGTAACTTCTCTGAAACGGGTCCCCCTGACGCCGATGGCAAGGCATCGGCGCTACACGTAGACAGAGCGAAGGCAAGGCTTCGCTCTGTCTACTCGCCCTCTCTCAGGCCAGAGCTGTGCCTCTGGCGTCACAGGCCAGCTATCTTGTTCAAGGTTCTGCGAGGTATTTCGACAATAGCATGCCAAAAAGCATGTTGAATTAATGCTGTGTATTTACTTTAACTGGTAACAGCAATACTGTAACATATTCTCTGGTGATTTTCAATGGAGTCGCTAATTATCCAGGAAAAATCCTTGATTTCATCAAGAAGTAATGCTATTCTTGATACAGACCCCTCTGATCACTCTTCGTATTGCAAACGCGTAATATGACCTTTCCGTGTTTTTCGCCCTATCCTGGTACAAAGAACAGAGAGGAATTTCCTATGCCTGTTATACCAGATCATTCCTATCCTGGAGTCTACATTCAGGAAGTCCCCAGTGGTGTGCATACGATTACTGGCGTTGCCACTTCGATTACGGCGTTCATTGGCACCGCTCTACGTGGCCCGGTGAACCAACCTATCACGATCACCAGTTACGCCGACTTTGAGCGCACTTTCGGCGGCTTGTGGCTGGATAGCGCTCTGGGATACGCGGTCAGCGACTTTTACGCGAATGGTGGGAGCCAGGCCGTGATTGTCCGACTCTATCCCACTCCAAAGCAGGCAATTCCACCAGTTGCGCCTTCGACAACAGTAACCGAAGTGTCAGGTACCCCCCCTGCGACAACAGCGACCGGGGCGTCGAGTACATCTGCGTCTCCTACACCTCCCGCGGTCATTCCCCCTCCAACGAACGCTCTCTTAAACGTTGGTGGCCTGGCGCTTGAAGCGCGTGATCCTGGGATGTGGGGGAATTATCTCACGGCCAGCATTGATCCGCCGGGTGTGCGCGATGATAACGATGCGGAGACACGCTATGGCCTGGCGAAAGCCGATCTCTTTACACTGACCGTCAAGGACCTCAAAGGAGGTACAACGGAGGTGTTTAGAAATGTTTCGGTGAAGCCGGGAGCGCAGAGGATTGATCAAATTCTGGCCATAAACTCGCAGCTCGTCCTGGTGCCCGGCGCGCTCCCTGATAAGGTGACAGTACCTTCGACGGGCCAGGTGGAAGACGCGAATAAAGTAGCGAACGACGTGGCTACGCTGGCTGCCGCTGACTTTTTAGGAGGTGAGGGCGATACCTTTCAGGCCGATAAACGAGGTCTCTACGCTCTGGAAAATGTTGATCTATTTAATCTGCTCTGTATTCCGCCCTATAGCAGCGGTGACGTTGAACCCGGCGTGATCTCAGCCACGGCAACGTATTGCGAAGCGCGGCGGGCAATGCTCCTGGTTGATCCTCCTACAACGTGGACCACGACACAGACCACGGTGAACGGGATGGTTGATCCCGTCTCCAGTCTGGGAACCGCGAGCAAGAATGCCATGCTTTTCTTCCCACGTATCAAGCGCTTCGGCTCGGCGAGCTCGTTTGCGCCATCCGGGGCCATCGCGGGCGTTATCGCGCGTACAGACTCGCAGCGCGGCGTCTGGAAAGCGCCCGCCGGACTGGATGCGACTCTGGCTGGAGTTTCTCAACTGGCCGTTCCGCTGACCGATCTGGAGAACGGTGAACTCAATAAGCTGGGAGTAAACTGCCTGCGTACCATGCCTGGCGTCGGGCCGGTGATCTGGGGCGCGCGCACGCTCCAGGGCAACGACGATCTCGCGTCCGAGTGGAAATATATCCCTGTGCGTCGTCTCACCCTCTATATCGAGGAAAGCCTCTACCGTGGTACCAGGTGGGCCGTTTTTGAACCCAATGATGAACCGCTCTGGTCGCAAATTCGTCTTAATCTCGGCTCGTTTATGCACGATCTCTTCCGTCAGAGCGCTTTTCAGGGACAGAAACCACAGGATGCCTATTTCGTGCAATGCGATAGCACAACCACAACCCAGAGCGATATTAACCAGGGGATTGTCAATATTCTCGTGGGCTTCGCTCCCGTAAAGCCCGCTGAGTTCGTCATTCTGTATATCCAGCAATTAGCTGGCCAGCTCACTGTATAAGAGAAGGAGTATCTGTTGCTATGCCAGCCCCACAATTTACTGTGAATACATCCCGCTATGATCCCTATAAAAACTTCAAATTTCGCGTCAAGTGGGACGCAAAGTATGTTGCTGGAGTCAGCAAAGTCGGTGGTCTCACCCGCACAACGCAGGTTGTGACGTATCGCGAAGGCGGCGATCCCAGCATGACGCACAAATCTCCAGGACAGACAGACTATGGCCCGATCACGCTGGAGCGCGGAGTGACGCACGATCCTGAATTTGAAAACTGGGTGAACAAGGTCTGGAACTACGCTAACTCAGCGCAACCGGGCCAGGAAGTCTCCCTCCAGGACTTTCGCAAGGATATCACCATTGAACTCTATAACGAGGCTGGGCAGAAGGTCATTGCCTATAATGCCTACCGCTGCTGGGTCTCTGAATGCACCGCTCTGCCCGAACTGGATGCTAGCGCTAACGCGGTCGCGATCCAATCGATCACGTTGCAGAACGAGGGGTGGGAGCGCGATACCAGTGTATCTGAACCACAAGAGCCTAAATTCTGAGCGATGGTCCTATGCACACCTTAACTGCGTATGAGATTACCCGCGCGTGGGAATTGGGCTGGAGAAAGTCTTTGCCGGAACGAGCAGCGGTACTTCTCGCGCTGACTTTCCCCGGAGCGGGTGCCGATAGGTTGCGCGCGCTCTCGGTTGGCCAACGCAATACGCTACTTCTCTTGTTGCGCCAAAAGACGCTGGGAGCGCGAGTTGCTGGCCTGGCCAGGTGCCCGCGCTGTGGCGCGCGACTTGAATTTACTTTCGATATAGCTACCCTGTTGCCTTCCTGGTGTGAGAACGAACTTTCCGCACCTCCGCAACCAGCGAACACTATTTATGCCATAGAGACTGGAAGTTGCGCGCTCCGGTTCCGCGTGCCTACCAGCTTCGACCTGGCGCTGGTGGCACGCTGCAACAACCAGGAGACAGGACGCGACCTGCTGATCGCTCGCTGCGTGGTAGAAGCCACGCAGCGCGAGCAGCGTATCAAGGCTGAACAATTGCCTGCGGCGGTTATCCAGGAGTTGGGGGAGGCTATTTCCGAGCGCGATCCACTGGCTGAGATCACGTTTGGCCTGGACTGCGTTGTATGCCAGCATAGCTGGATCTTGCTCTTTGATATCGTATCGTTTTTCTGGACTGAACTCGACGCCCTGGCCAGACGGTTGTTACGTGAGGTGCACGCAATTGCCTCGGCTTACGGCTGGCGCGAGCGTGATATCCTCGCATTAGGCGCGCGACGTCGGCAGTTTTATCTGGAGTTGATACACTGATGCCAGATATTTTTTCCAACCTGGTTGTCCAGAGTCTGGGAACAGGCACAGCGAATGCTGAACCGCTTATCCCGTCGATGTTCGCGCCCGCGCCTACGGTGCTTTCTGAGAACGAGATCGCGCCCGTGGAAGAAACGCCGGAAGATGAACCAGCCTTCACGCCCGACTCCGCTTTTTTCCAGGTACAGGGGGTAGGAGAGCCAGCGCTTTCCGAGGGACCAGAGGATCTGGAGACGCGGACTCTCTGGCCATCAACCTCAGAGATGCCAGAAATGCGGAGTATACTCCCCTCCCAGACAGGAGCAGACAACGATACGCGGCTCCATTCAGCCGGTTCGCTGCCACATGACTCAACATATGGCAGCGAACCGCTCCAACGCTCACTGCCTCCTCCGCTGACGACGGCCCGAACCAATAGGCCGATCAGTGGCCCGTACCCCCTTTCTGACAAGACGGATGCCAGCACCAACGTGACGCCAGAGCTGCCAGCATACCTACCAGAGAGCAGGCAAGCTCCGCTGGCTCCAAGCAAGGTCGAGGCCAGCACCAACGTGACGCCAGAGCCGCCAGCATACCTACCGGAGAGCAGGCAAGCTCCGCTGGCTCCGAGCCAGATCGAAGCCAGCACCAACGTGACGCCAGAGCTGCCAGCGCGGTCTCGCACTCCTGAATCGGGCCGGATTTCCCCCCGATTACAGACACAGGCATTCTTACCAGAACCGGAGAGCAAGATGCCTATCTCAAGCCCGCGAGAGGTCAATGAGCAGGCGAAGGTGCCGCTGGCATCGTTGCCGCAATCTCTCTCGCCCCTCGCGCGCGCAACTCCAGGCGCGCAGGTCGCCAAAGAGATTGCGCGATCCGAGGACCTGCCATCCGTCTCCACAAATCAGTACCAGCAATCCAGAACAGTCCTGCCTGCTCCAGCTTCCCAGGAGCTCAGCGGCAGGTCAGAGGAGGCGAAAGGCCAGAGTAGCCAGGTAAGCAGCGATAGCTCCTTTCAGCATCCAATGAGCCCGGATCTGGTGTCAAACGATGGGCACACGAGTTTGCCAGGTGGAAACGCGCGGCAAGCCGTCGCGCATCCTGCGGAAAAGTCCCTGCCATCCAGTGTACCCGCCACGGTCAGGCATTCCTCTGCGCCTGCTCCGGTGTCAGTTGAAGCGCCCGGGCTCGCTCTGGTTGAAAGACAGGAGAGTGAACCCGACCAGGCGACCCCCACGTTCGTGGTTTCCGTACGGGCCGCGCCGCCTGGCAGCGACAGGCCCGCTACGAACGCCACAACGGGAGAGAACGCGAGCGATACAGCCGTTTCAACCATCCAGGTCAGTATTGGACGCGTTGTCGTGAGAGCAGCGCTGCAGCCACCAGCGGCTCCAAAGCGCGCGTCGCGTCCGGTCCCGGCCCTCGCGCTGAGTGAATATTTGAAGCAACGCAAGGGGGAAACGCGATGAGCAATTATCTCGCCATTGCCACTGTCACAGTAACATTGCGCGACATCCTCCAGACTGCCACATTGGCGGCAGTTCCCGGCGCGGATGTCACGCTCAAACGTCCTGAACGGGCCAGCGGCGATGGACAGGAGAAGGCGGCGATCAATCTGTATCTCTACCATGTCGCGCCAAATCCCACCTGGAGCAATCTTGACCTGCCGACGCGCAGCGAAAACGGTACCCTGCGCCAGCGTCCACTGGTGGCTTTCGACCTGGACTATCTGCTCTCGTTTTACGGTTCTGAACTGGTCATGGAACCACAACGTTTGCTCGGTAGCGCGGCAGTGGCTCTGCACGAGTGGCCCGTACTCACGCCAGATACTATTCAGAGCGCGATCAACAATAATAGCTATCTCGCGTCATCCGATCTCTCGACCCAGATAGAGCGCGTCAAGTTTGAGCCACTCAATTTCAGTCTGGAGGAACTCTCAAAGCTCTGGTCAATTTTTTTTCAAGTACCCTATACGCTCTCCGTCGCCTATCGGGCGACGGCGGTCTTGATGGAGGCGCAGGTGGATATCCAGTTGGCGAAGCAGGTGCTTAAACGAGGCATCACGGTTAAACCGGAGGTTTCCCGGTAATGGAAGTACAGTCTCAGAAAAGTTGGGAAGAAGCAAATAAAGCGTATCTAATGGCACGCCTGGAGCCAGTCAGACAGGCGCTCAAACGAGCCTGCGGCGAGGAAACCCGCGCTGGCGATATCTTTCCACCTCCCACCATTGAGCACGAACAGCCTGCGGCGCTCGATACCCTTGGCTCATTATTCAATCTTTCACTGTTTGAACGTGATATCTTGCTCCTCTGCGCGGGCGTCGAACTGGACAGCGAGTTTTCGCGCCTGTGCGCGAAGATACACGGCTCTCCTCAACACGCGCATCCGACCTTTAGTCTGGCGCTGGCCAGGCTTCCTGGCGCTCACTGGAACGCGCTCTCGCCAGAGGCGTCCTTACGTCGCTGGCGGTTGATCGAAATTGAGACCGGGCGTACTATTGTTTATAGCCCCCTACGCATCGACGAGCGCATCCTGCATTATCTGATGGGTATATCATACCTGGACAAACGATTGGCGGGTTTATTTCAACCACTAGAGGCAACCGGCCAACTGGTGCCATCGCACAGAGAGATCGCACGGGCGGTAGCAGTTACATGGAAACTGGCTCTGGATACGAATACTGTAGAGTTACCTGTAGTGCAGTTGTGTGGAAGCGAGTTCGTCGAGCAGCGCAAGATTGCCCGTGCGGTCTGCTCCCTGTTCAGCAAGAGCGTTTTTTCTCTCTCAGCGCTGTCCTTACCCATGGATGCCGGTGAGCTTGAGAACGTTCTGCATCTGTGGGAACGAGAAGTCATGCTGGGTAACAGCGCCCTGGTACTCGATTGCCGGGGAGTGGATAGAGGGGATGTTCGTCGCGACGCCGTTATAGGATGGTTTATTGAGAGAAATAAAAGCTTGCTCATCATTTCAAGTCCAGAGCGGCGTACCTCATCCCAGTCCTCACTCTTGACGTTTGAGGTACAAAAGCCCACGCTTCAGGAGCAAAAGGCGCTCTGGCAGACTGCTCTGGGCAAGCAAGCGTTTGAGCTTGATGGAGAAATCAATCAGCTCGTTGCTCACTTTCATTTGAACAGGAACGCTATTCAGACTGTGTGTGCCGGGGTGCAAGGTCGCCTGCTCGCTTCCCGGCAGCTATCGCCCACTCCACAAGTGATGGAGGAAGCGCTCTGGGAGCTTTGCCGTGTTCAAGCTCGTCCCAGGCTGGATGATCTGGCCCAGCGCATTGAGCCGATGGCGACCTGGGAGGATCTGGTTGTCCCTGGCGAACAGTGTACCATCTTACAGGAGATCGCTCTTCATGTTCGACAACGCACGCAGGTCTACGAGACATGGGGCTTCGCGGGCAAATCAGCGCGAGGTCAGGGCATCAGCGCGCTCTTTGTGGGTCTGAGCGGCGTTGGCAAGACCATGGCCGCCGAGGTGCTGGCCCGCGAACTGCGTCTCGATCTGTACAAGATCGACCTGAGCGCGGTCATCAGCAAGTACATTGGTGAGACAGAGAAGAACCTGCGCCGCGTCTTCGATGCCGCTGAGGAGGGTGGCACAATTCTCCTCTTCGACGAGGCTGACGCCATCTTCGGGAAGCGTAGCGAGGTCAGGGACAGCCACGACCGCTACGCCAATATCGAGATCAGCTATCTCCTCCAACGCATGGAAGAGTATCGCGGGCTGGCCATTCTCACCACCAATATGAAGGACATCCTGGACACAGCCTTCATGCGACGCATTCGCTTTATTGTCCAGTTCCCATTCCCCGATGCCATACAGCGAGCCGAGATCTGGCGGCGCGTCTTCCCGCAGGCCGCCCCGACTGAAGGACTGTGCATCGAGAAACTGGCGCAATTGAACATCGCGGGCGGCCATATCCGCAATATCGCACTCCACGCGGCTTTCATCGCCGCCGATGCCGAGGAGCCGATTCAGATGAAGCACGTGCAGCGCGCCGCCCGGCACGAATACACAAAACTCGAAAAAGCCTTGACCACTACAGAAACGCGAGGATGGGACCAATGAAGCAGCCGAAAATAGAACTTCAGATTGGAGAGCTGATCCTGCACGGCATTCCCGCCGCTCAGCGCCGTGACATTGCCACAGCCATCGAGCAGGAATTGACGCAACTACTGGGCGAGCGCGGCCTGCCACCGCAGCTCGCGCAGGGCGGTAGTGTCCCGCATGTTGGTGTCGATGATATTCGCGTGACAGCGGATGCGAAGGCTGGTGATGTCGGGGCGCAGATCGCACGGGGGATATATGGGAGCCTCGTGAGTAGTAATGGTTCGCAACCTTGAAGTATGGCGTCTCTTGATGCCCGATAGCAAAGGAGCATGACATGGAACGGGATGATCTAAATCAGAAGCGAAAGCGGGTCGTGGATGAGGATGAGGAAGAGTCATTAGAGGATAGGAGACAACAGAGAAATATTAATAATAGTACGCAAAACGATTTAACGCCAGAAACACTTGCGTTTCTTACCAGCCTAGAAGTTCCTTCCAACAGTCTACAGGATAACGCTCCTAGCAGTCCTCAAAATCTCTTCTCGCAGCAAGGTACCAGCCCTCAGGTTCCTGGTATAGGTGGGCATGCCATGCAGGATTATGCCCCTGTCCTAACTGATCCTGGAACACAGCAAGACACATCTTCAAGGAATCTAACACCAGGGGAAGTGGAACAGGCCATGGCCTTTTTTAATAGTCCACCCGTCAATCCCCTCCCAGGTCTAAATAATAACAACTCGCTTGTTCAACCGGGTAATGTGCCTATAATGCCCCAGGGCAATGCTCCTGCGGTTCCGTGGTTCCTGAACGCCCAGGGGCTGCGAAAAGGGAAAAGCGAGGCAGCCAGGAACAGTATGAGGCTGGCCCAGCGGGCACGGCGAACAAATGAGCGCAGTAATGCCCCTGGACTGCCCAACCCTGCTAACCAGCCGCCTGCACAACAACTGCCAGATCAGCAGAGCAACGCGCCTGGAAGTCCGTTGGATCTTTCTTTTTTGGACGAACCTATTCCTGATCTTCCCAATGAACTGTTCCAGCCATCCAACATCAACCAGTTGCCAGTGCAGCTAGATCAGCAGAGCAACGCGCCTGGAAGCCCGTTGGATCTTTCTTTTTGGACGAACCTATTCCCGATCTTCCCAATGAACTGTTCCAGCTACCCAATGTCAACCAGCCGCCTCAGCCTGCCAGTCAGCCTGGGACTCCGCAAAATGCCGATTTGGATGAATTTCTGAGATCCCTTGGAACTGAGGAAGATCCGTTTAATCCCAATTTCTGATGGAATAATTGAATTATTCTAGAATGTAGAAATGCAAGAAACATATACTATTTTTAGTATTAAAGTTAATTAACACATGAAATTCAGAAAGGTGAAGCCCATGCCCACATATTCACACGGCCCGCGCTTACTCAAAGGCGCAATCGTTGTTGTGAGCGATTCTAATTCGCAGCCACAGACCATTGCCTTCCAGTATAACCCGGAGACGGTCAGGCGTTCGTTGCAAGCACAGACGGCGGGCGGCGAGGGAGACCAGGGGAACCGCTCGCAGATCGTGCGTTTTGTAGGAGCGCCGGTCGAGACTATCGAACTGGAGGTGTACATGGATGTCATCGATCAGATGGAGCGCAACGATGGCCAGGCGATCCAGAACGGGATTTATCCGCAACTGGCGCTGCTGGAACTGCTGGCATATCCCACCAGCCAGCAGGTGATCCAGAATGATACCCTGCTGGCCAGCGGCGTGCTCGAAGTCGCTCCGCTGGCTGCTCCGCTGGCGCTGTTCGTGTGGGGAGCGAAGCGCGTGCTGCCTGTGCGCCTGACCAGCCTCACGATTACCGAAGAGACCTTCGAGCCAAACCTGAATCCCATTCGCGCAACGATCTCGCTCAGTATGCGTGCGCTCAGCTATTCCGACCTGCTGCCCGGCACAAAGGGCTATAACCTGTTCATGGCGTACCAGCAAACCAAGGAGTCGCTGGCCGCGCTGGGTCTGACCGGAAGTGCTGGCAGCCCGTTAGGCGTTGATACCAGTCGCTTTTAATAAAGGACAGGGCTTATGCATCATCCGCACTCCTCGCGCCTGCGGGCCAGGACTCAGAGAAAAAAGATAATTCACAAGCTCTGACATTAAGGGGGAAAAGCCATGTTAGCATCAACCAGTCGCTACTATGTCCTCGATGATGCCTATTTCGAGGACCGGCCAGATCACAGCATTGTCTATAAGCAGAGGCGTTTTCTGCCACAGGGCACAAATATGCCGCTACTGACCGAGATTGTCGTCGCGGAGGGAGAACGGCTCGATCTGATCGCGGCGCGCACGCTGGGAGATCCAGAACATTTCTGGCGCGTGTGTGACGCCAATAACGCCATGAACCCGTTCGCGCTGACCGATGAAATTGGCCGCGTTGTGCGTGTCTCGCCGCCACAATTTCAGGAAAGCTCACCGGTATGAGTATTTCCCAGATTCAGTTGCAGTTGCTTCTCGGCCTGGCGGTCCCTTCCCCAGCCCCGGTGGAACTGATGACCGTGCTGCAAAGCGTCGAAGTGACACAGAGCGAGCTTTCTGGCTTCCAGGTCAGCTTTCGGGTGGCACGCGGCGCGTTCGCCAGCATGGACTACGCGGTCGTCAGCCATCCTTTGCTGAAGCCGGGCAATCGCCTGATTATCACTGTCACCGCGAACACCGTGCCGCGTGTGATCATGGACGGCGTGATTACACATCATCAGTTCACTTATGACGACAAAGGCGCCAGGCTTCTGACAGTGACGGGCGAAGACATCAGCCTGCTGATGGATATGTACGACATACCGCTGGAGTATCCCGGCCTGGGAGACTGGGAGATTGCCAATACTGTGCTGGTAAAATACACCGGGTTTGGGATTATTCCCACGGTTATACCCACGCTAACTGACCTGGTCTCTCTGCCTGTTGAGCGCATCCCGCAACAGAGCGGCACCGATCGTGCGTACCTTAAGTCGCTGGCGGCGGAGCACGGGTATATCTTTTTTGTCCAGCCGGGAGCCGTTCCTGGTCAGAATATCGCCTACTGGGGTCCGATCACGCGCATTGGCCTGCCACAAAAAGCGCTCACTGTTGATGCCGGACCGGCCACCAATGTTCAGTCGATCAACTTTAGCTATGATGCCCTGGCTCCAGAGCAGATCATCGGCCAGGTCTCCGACGAAGAAGCGGAGGTCGTGCTGCCGGTCGTCACGTTTGCCAGCACGCGCCCTCCCCTCGCCAGCGAGCCTGCTCTGATCGTGAATCAGCCTTTCGTGCGTAAAAGCCTGCTCGATTACCAGGGGTCCAGCTACCTGGACGCGCAGATACGCGCGCAAATGCTGACCGACCAGTCGGTTGCCTCCGTGGTCACGGCAAACGGCACGCTGGATGTCCTGCGCTATGGCGATATCCTGACCGCACCGGGCCTGGTGAGTCTGCGCGGAGCTGGCTTTAGTTACGATGGCAATTACTATCTCAAGAGTGTCACTCACCATATTAGCCTGGGACAGTACACCCAGGATTTCTCCCTGGCCCGCGAGGGTCTCGGCAGCACGATTACAGGAGTAACAGCATAATGCAGGGACCAATTATAACCTACGACTCGGGTCCGAACGGCTCGCCCGGTACCCTGAACCAGTCCGGCAAGCCGAACGCGCGGCGCTTTTATGGCAAATACCGGGGAAAAGTCAGCGATAATATCGATCCACTCTTTCTGGGCCGCGTGCTCCCAATTGTCCCGGCGATTTCCCCGGAGCCGCTGACGTGGGCCATGCCCTGTGTCCCCTACGCCGGACCAGGGGTGGGCTTCTACGCGCTTCCTCCCCTTGATGCCAATATCTGGGTTGAGTTCGAGGGTGGCGACCCGAACTATCCCATCTGGACCGGCTGCTTCTGGGAGGAGGGTCAGGTTCCGTTGGAGACTCCGCCGCCCGGCACGGTCGTTTTCAAGACTGAAAGCATTACTCTGGTCATCAGCGATCTGCCTTCGGTGGTGGGCGTCACGCTGGAAGTGATCCCGGATGGCCCGCCCATCACCATTGCTCTGGACAGCGGCGGCATGCAGATAGATGTCGAAGAGACCACCGCTGTGCTGAGTAGTGAGGCAACCAATTTCACCAGCGCGGAATTCTCAATTGAAAGCGATGATATCAACTTTTCGGGTGCGGCCCTGACGATTGAAAGCGATGCAACCAATATCGCCGGGGACGCACTGGCAATTGAAAGCGATGCAACCAATATCGCCGGGGACGCGCTGACGATTGAAAGTGAGGAGACCGACATTCTCAGCGCATCCCTGGATATCGAGAGCGCGGAGACCAACGTCCTCAGTGCGTCCCTGGATATCGAGAGCGCGGAGACCAATGTCCTCAGCGCAGCTTTCTCGGTCGAAGGGACCCTTGATGTCCTCGGCATTCTCACAGAGGATGGACTCCCAATTGTTCCGTTCCCATAGAGGCGGAAGTGTATCAGATGTTCGCTAGTGCAGTATCCTCATACGGATCAATGGAAAGGGGAAAACCTGCTGCCGCCTCTCATGCCTCCCAACAGGAGGTATTTTATACGAACAATGCCGAAGATGTCACGTGGTTTTGCACTAGGCGAGGGGAGCGCCTATAAAGAGGCGCAACCGTATCTCTACAAATAAAGGAGGAGCGCGCGTGAATATAGCCTATCCTTTGACGATTACGCCTGAAGGCTTGATTATGACTGTCAACGATGACAACGCGCATATCGAACAACTCATCGAGCAACTGCTCTTTACCATGCCAGGGGAGCGCGTGAACCTTCCCGACTTTGGAACTCCGCTGGCACGACTCGTTTTCGACCCCGCCGATGAAGGGCTGGTGAGCGCGACCCAGTTCCTGGTGCAGGGAGCCTTGCAACTATGGCTGGGTAACGTCATCCAGGTGCAGGCCGTCCAGGTTGATAGCGCGGACGCAACGCTCAATGTCACGGTTTCATACACCATCATTCGCACCCAGGAGAGCCGCGTAGCACAGTTTGTCCTTTAGCGCTTGTTTGCACACGCAAGCGCGAGCACACGGAAACAAAAGGGGGGGAACAATGAACCAGGAAGAGACGATACCCGAGATCGATTATCTCTCAAAAGACTACGCCAGTTTTCGTCGCCTGATGCTTGATCACCTGGCGCTCTCTGTACCGGGCTGGAGCGAGACAAGTGAGGCCGATGTGGGCAATGTGCTGGTTGAGATTCTGGCCTACTCCGCTGATTACCTCAGCTACTACCAGGATGCAGTCGCAACCGAGGCGTACCTGGGTACGGCACGCCTGCGCTCCTCGGTGAAGCGGCACGTGCGCCTGCTGGACTATCTTATGCTGGAGGGGTGTAACGCGCGTACATGGGTGCAAGTGCAGGTCAGCGAAGCTCTGGTTCTTCCCCAGGCTACCCAGGTGTTTACGCATGTCAGCAATATGGTCGAAACTCCGACGATCCCACCTCATTCTCCCATCTATGACGATATCTTGCGACAGCAGCCGACGCTCTTTGCTACGCTATACAGTGCTACCCTCTATCCAGAACAGAATGAAATAGCTCTCTATGTCGAGGAAGGTGAGGAACTTTCTCTGCCCGTAGGATGTACTACTGCTCTCCTGCGCGATCCTGGAGGCCCGAATGGACCGGGACTACACCTCAAAGTTGGCGATGTACTGGCTTTTGAAGAGGTGAAAAATGTCACGACAGGAACTGAGGCCGGTGCTGACGCGAGCCGCCGCCATGCCGCGCGTCTCACCGCTATCCAGCATGAGCGCGCGGGAGGAGAGCCAGTTCTGCGGGTGATCTGGGCGCGCGAGGACGCGTTGCCCTATCCCCTGCGCGTCGCCACGCGCCAGCAGGGAGAGCTGATCTCGGACATCTGCGTGGCGCGCGGCAACATGGTGCTGGCCGATCATGGCATGACCATCTATCACGAAGTCCTGCCACCCATTTTATCCAGTTCGCGCTATCGCCCATCTCTCCAGTCTCCCAGCCTGACCTATGCGGTGCCCTACGATCATGCCCTGGCTCAGACACTTCCCGCGTGCGCGGCCACCAGCCAGGATATCTTGCAAGCCCTGCCTGTGGTCTCCCTTTTTCAGCAGAGCAGAACCACACAACACGTTCCCCGCAGCGCCGAACTGGATTTAGCGCTGCATCAGCTCATCCTCTCGAACAGCGATAAAGCGCACCGGCAGTTGCGCGACCAGGGTATTGTCCTCTCGCCACGCGTGACCGTCCGGCACGTGCGCGGCTCTGGTTGGGAACTGCACGATACCCTCAAGCATCGTCACTGGCTGGTGGTACCGGGTGAACAGCATTTGCGTTTTGTGAGCTTTACAGCCTGGACACTGCGGCGCGATCTCCTGAGTAGTGGTCCGCTGGCCACCGATTATAGCGTGGATATCGAGGAGGACAGGCGAGCCAGCCTGCGCTTCGGGTTAAGAGGTCAGGGCATGCAGCCCCAGGCCGGCGACCAGTTCCAGGTTACGTATCGCGTAGGGAGCGGAGTTGTGGGAAATGTGCGCGCCGATGCACTGACCCATATCGTCACGGACGATCTACGCGTTCTCGGCGTGCATAATCCCCTGACAGCGGAGGGCGGCACCGATCCTCAGGAGCTTGAGGAGGTCCGTCTGAACGCTCCTTATGCCTTTCACACACCATTGCACTGCGTCACAACGGACGATTACGCGACCGTAGCGTTGCGCTATCCACAGGTGACGGGGGCTGTGGCTCGCCAGCGCCGGGTGGGAAGCAGGTCCGTTGTCTGTATCCACATACAACGCGCGAATAATCAGCCAGTTGATGCTGTCTTTGCCGCGAGCTTCGCGCGTTTCATGCAGGATTTTCGCGTGATTGGACACGAGATCGAGGTACGGGAGCCGTATTTCGTTGCTCTGTCTCTCACGTTGCGCGCCTATCTACACCGGAGCACCGTGCGCAGCATCACAAGCAAGGCTCTCGCGCAAACGTTTGGCACGGGAGAAGCTGGCTTTTTTCGCGCGGGCCGGTTCACTTTTGGTCAGCGCGTTTACCAGAGCCAGATCATCGCGTGGGCCATGCGAGTGCCGGGTGTCACGCGGACCGAAGTGGAGATATTTCATCGTCTCGACGCACCGGACCCACCTTGCGTCGATGCTGTGCAGATCCAGCCTCTTGAGATTGCCCGCTTGAATAACGACCCGACTGCTCCGTATAATGGACGACTTCACATTGTGCTGGAGGGTGGACTATGATCAACTCTTTTCCCTCCACCGGCAAAAAGACGCGCGAAAATCCGCCGGGACAGAAACAACTGGCGTATCGCGCCGGAACCTATCCCACAATCCTGCAAGATTTGATTAACTACCTGGCAACGCCTTACGATCCCACCAGCGACATTCCGCTGTTGCGCCTGGATACCGGTCCCCAGGAGAACTGGGGGTTGGGCCTGCTCCAGTCCTGGGCTATGGTCATCGATGTACTCACCTTTTATCAGGAACGCATCGCCAACGAAGGCTTCCTGCGCACGGCTATTCAGCGGCGCTCAATCGTCGAATTGACCCGCCTGCTCGGTTATGAATTGCGTCCTGGCGTGTCTGCCAGCACCTATCTTGCTTTCACAGTACGCAGGAACGCCGGTCCAGGTGGCCTGCCATTGCGTTGCGTGATTCCGCAAGGAACCGCTGTGCAGAGTGTTCCAACACAGGGGAGACAGGTTCTCTCGTTCCCCTCGAACGGGCAGAGACACGCGCAAACGCCTCCGCAACTCCCCCAGTTCTTCGAGACTAGCCAGAGCTTCGAGACACGCGCTGGATGGAATACCCTGACCCCCACCCGCACGCCAGATCCGGCCAACCGCGTCTTTCAACCAGGCACCACTTCGCTGCGCCTGGATGGAACAAAGACCGGCCTGCGCGCTGGCGATACCCTCCTGGTCGTAGGCGATGATCCCTCGTATACCGATGAGGATCGCCCGTGGTTCTGTGCCCAGCTCACCCAGGTAGCAGCCGACACCAAACATGGATACACACAGGTCGCCTGGGAGAAGAGCGCCGTGCCGCAGGATATCACGCTTCCCATCAAGAATCACGCGGTATTCGTGTTCCGGCAGCAGGCCAGACTCTATGGCTATACACGCGGAGGCATACGTTACAGTCCAACGGATGCCGCGAACTGGACCTCCGGCTGCATTGGCCTGCCCAACACTGCCGTATACGCGCTAGTCGTACACAGCACGGGCAGCCTGTTCGCCGCTACCGACGAGGGCATCTTTCGCTCTTCCAACGCTGGCGATACCTGGGAACTTGCCAGCACGGGGTTAATGAAAATGAAGATCCGCGCCCTCCTCACAGACGGCGGAAAGCTCTACGCTGGCTCGAACAACGGGCACGCTGTTCAAGTCAGTGGACAATGGCACGACCTGGCAGGCTCTTACCGCGAGAACTACCGCTCGCCACGGCCTGAGCGCTTTGCTGCTCGGCTCAGCCGTCGCGGCGAAAGCGCTGCCTAAGACCAGTATCCGTGCGTTGTTCAGCTATGCCGACCAACGACACACATCGTATCTCGCGGCAGCAATGGACGAAGGAGTGTTCACTTCTGCCACGGAAGCAACCTCCTGGCAACAATCGCCATCCGATACATCAAACACCGGGGTAGGCAAGCGTGGAGCGGCCTGGATTTTCGCCGCGAGCGCCAGTCAGGCGCAGTCGCTGGTCGGTACGGACACCGGCGTTTTCCCGCTAGTAAGTCCTTTAACCAGCAGTGAACTGCGTAAACGCTGGCGACCCTGGTTTATCCTCAGCATCGTGCTCCTGGCGTGTGTGCTCCTCCTGCTGCTCACAGGCATCATTACGGATATCCCCGGAGTCAGGGGGCAGATCGCCGAAAACTCTCCAGTGGCGCTATACTGGCTGAGTAATCTACTGTTAAACTACGCATATGTCTTCACCGGCTTCCTCTGGTATATCCTGGTCATCGTCGGCGTGCTCGCGCTTGCGCTGCTGGGCTGGAGGTGGTGGTCACTCCGGCACACCTGGACCAGCACATTGCCGGCGATCCCTTTCCACGCGCTGGCATATCAGCACAACCAGTTTCTTGCCGCGTGTAGCGAGGGACTCTTCCGCTCCTCGGATCATGGTCAACATTGGACAAAGATAGATCACAGCCCGGTAGTCCAGGTCTTCGCGCCTGACGCGCTGCCCGCGCTCTTTGCCGGTACCCAGGATGGCAGAGTTCTTCGCTCTGAGGACGCAGGGAACACCTGGCAGGACTTTTCGCCGGGTCTCCAGCTCTCGAATGTCCAGGCATTCGCCAGCGCGACGGGCGGGATTTTCGCAGCGGGACAGCCGGATAGTACCGATCCTGACGCGCAATGGAACCATATTCAACTCCAGCGCGGCGATGTGGACCTGGACAAGCTCTATCCCAGGGTGTTGCCGGGAAGCTGGATCATGCTGCGCCAGGGGAACAGAGTCGCACTTTTTAAGGGGCTTACCGTGGAAACGCGGCCCTGCAAGGACTTCAAAAAAGGCAAGGATATCACCAGCATCTATGTCGATGGTAGTGCAAATGGTGAAAAGCTGGCCGCTTTTGCCCGCAATGCCACTGCTGTGTTCGCGCAGAACGAGCGGCTGGCGTTATTCGATGATCGTCCTCTCCAGGGCGATACGCTTCCTTTCGACCGCTTTGTACCCAAACTCGCGCCGGACCAGTATCTCAGCGTCAGTGGCAAACGCGCACGCCTGCGCGTCTCCGGCCATGTTGGGACCCCGCTTGAACTGACATCGACAGATGGAGCGCGGAAAGCGTCCTTCACCGCCGCCGAGACGCTGATCGTTATGGCCCCCTCGACTCCTGCTCCCGCTGGTGGCTACACCTGGCTCTTGCAAGATAGAAACGGGTTCGTCGGCTCCTTTACCGCTCCGCTTGAGGCTACCAGCTACGAAGCCGCCGATGAGCAGGACGAAACCGTGAGCGAACTGGTTACGATTGGAGCAATACAGCAGCAGGAAACAACAACTGTGCTGCTGGCTAGCGATCACGCGCTTGCAAATGTATACGACCGGTCAAGTGTTACATGCTGTGCGAATATCGTACACGCGACCCACGGTCAGACAGTCGCAAATGAAGTGCTCGGCAGCGTAGATATCGGCCATGACAGGCGCAGCTTCTCGCTCAAGCAGAAACCGCTCACCTATGTATCATCTCTGGCCGCGGAGACAGACCAGCCAGATATGCTTACCATTCTGGTCAACGGCATTCCCTGGCAACGTGTGCCTTCGTTCCTGAATGCGGAAAGCGGCCAGAGAGCGTATATGGTACAGCATGATAGTTCCGGCAATACCTCGATCATTTTTGGTGATGGAGAACGTGGAGCACATTTGCCAACAGGTCAGGAACACATTACCGCAACCTATCGCGTGGGAAGCGGTCAGGCTGGCAACATTCCGGCTAACAGCCTGACGGTGTTGCGTACCCGTCCACCGGGAGTCCAGCAAGTCACCAATCCAGTGCCCGCAACTGGGGGTGTTGACGCCGAGACAATGGATGACGCGCGCCTCAACGCGCCCCTCCATGTGCAGGGCATGGAACGGATCGTCACACCCAATGACTATGAATATTTTACGCGTGTTTTTGCTGGTGTAAGCAAAGTACAGGTAAAGATGCTCTGGTACGAGCGTAGAAAGGTCATTCACATCACTGTTGCCGGAGAGCAGGGCCAGGCTGTGGCGCGAGACGCCCTGCTCTCCGCCATTAATGCCGCGACCGCCCCACTATCGCCGCCTGCTTTCGTCGATGAGTGTGAAACGCTGTATTTTCAAGTGGACGCGGCCCTGGTCATCGAGGCTGCCTATGTTCCTCTGGCAGACACGGTGCTCGCACAGGCCAGGGACGCGCTGACTGGTGCTTTCAGCTTTTCCAGGCGGGAACTGGGCCAGTCCCTTGCGCTCGCGGAAATTGTGACCGTGCTCCAGGCGGTGCCCGGTGTCGTCGCGGTACAGATGCATCACCTATATCTCACGGGAGCCACCCCGGCACTCAATACCTTTCTCGAAGCTCGACCAGCACGCGTGGAAACCGCGACGTTCCACCCGGCTCAACTGCTCCTGATCGACGAGAGAAGTCCGCAGGCTATAGTATTAACGCAAGCTTAAGATAAATCGTGGTGAACATTTTCCGGCGGGATTGCAAAAGTATGTCGCGCTTATGCGCTCTAAAAATAGTCATGACCCGAGAGAAGGAGAAAATATAAGCTCTATGGGTGAAAAAATCAGCGAACGCCTCTACAACTTATTACCGGCAATCTACCGATTGCGTGACCAGCGGCAGGGGCAACCGCTGCGCGCATTGCTCGCCGGGCTTGAGCAGGAATTTCGTCTCATTGAGGCAGATATTGACGGGCTGTATGACAACTGGTTCATCGAGACGTGCGAGGAGTGGGTGATTCCCTATATCGCCGACCTCCTCGGCGTCTCTCAGGTCAATACAGGCGGGACCATTTTCAGTGGCCAGCGCCGCCGAGTGGCTGATACGCTCGGTTATCGCCGTCGCCGGGGGAATGCTGCCATTCTGGAGCATGTGCTTCAGGATGTGTCTGGCTGGTCTGTACGTGTGCTGGAATATGTACCACTGCTTGCCACCACACAACACCTGGGTAGTATCCGTAGCGACAGAGGCAGGCTGGTTGATCTACGCCAGGCCGACGCGCTGGCCACGCTTAACGGACCATTTGAGACGACCGCGCATCTGGTTGATATCCGCGAAATAGGCACTGGTGTGGTGAGTGAGCCGCCAGCTCGCTTGATTTCCAGGGGAAAGTATCAGGAAGAGAATGTCGGATTGTTTATCTGGCGCTTGAGCAGCTATCCCATGACGCATGTACCAGCCAGGGTGATGTCCAGGGACACGACGACGGGTCGTTTTCTTCCACCGGAGTGTTTTACTTTTGATCCGCTTGGGCGCAGCATGCCTCTTTTCACTCAGCCCCAGGCTGTTTCATCGTTGACCGAGCAGGTCAACCTTCTAAACCTACCTGCCCCCATCAGCCGCAAGGTCTTCGCGGATGATCTTGCGAACTATCGCGCACGCGCTGGCACGACTCACCAGGCTCTTCCCGAGCAACAACTTGCGGTAGAGGGTCTCTGGGAGCAAAGCGCGTACTATGGTCCCGAGCGCAGCCTGTGCGTCATGCTGGATGGCCGCCCGCAATCTCCCGCGACAATAGTGAGCGCTGATCTGAGCCAGTGGAGCATCTCACTACGAGAAACGACCAGGGGAAGCGGGTCCGATCTGCTTGTGGCGATTGATGTCGAACTGGGGCGACTGCTTTTTCTGGGAAAACACCTGCCAACAGAGAAGAATACGCTAGAAGTCAATTTCAGTTACGGTTTCAGTGGAAATTTTGGTGGTGGTCCCTACATGCGCCATCTTTTCCCTGATGCAACAGAAGCATATCGCATCAACGTGCTCAAAGGAGGTAAAACAGAGACCATGCAGGGCGCGCTGGCGCAGTGGGAGGAGTATTGTCAGCAATGGGAAAAACAAACGTCTCCCACTGCGCCGCTGCGCGGCCTTATCCATATCGTCGATAATGGCGTCTATACCGAACATGACCTGGTGATCAACCTTCCCAAAAACAGCGAACTCTGTATAGAGGCTGCGAATGGCGTTCGCCCGGTGCTCAGTTCCGCTGGGGGGCTAACGGTAAATAGTCCACATGCCAGTACGCAGTTACAATTAAATGGCCTGTATATCGACAGTAAGCTCAGCATAAACGGGAGCTTAAAGCTGGATATCACGCACTGCGCCCTCATGCCGCGCGGCCTGCTTATCGCGCATAACGTTGCTCACCAAGCTCCCGCGCAGATCTCTCTCAACCATAGTATTGTTGGACCAATCCACTGCACAAGCAGTCACAGTATTCTGCACATCAGGGACAGCGTCATCGATTATAGTTCGGGCGATGCTATCGATGCAGTCCACGCGGACCGCCAGGCCGGTCCGGTTGTCAATCTGGAGCGAGTCACCATTTTTGGGAAGGTACGTGTACAAGAACTGAACGTTGTGCGGGATGTGATCTTTACCGACCTTGTTCTGGTGAGCAAACGACAGGCCGGCTACATTGGTTTCAGCTATGTCCCTGAACAATCGCAAACACCCCCGCTCGACCATTGCCAGCCAACGAGCATCCCAGGAGAGCCAGGCGCGGGAGTCCCGCGCTTTGCTTCCACCCTCTATGGCAATCCCAGTTACGCGCAACTGGACCCTGCCTGTGGGCCGCGTATTCTGCGCGGAGCATCAAATGGTGCCGAAATGGGAGCATTGAACAGCCTGCACTCAGCACAAAGGCAGGACAACATTTCTCATATGCTCGACGAGTATCTACCTTGCGGTTTTGCCGCAGGCATCTTTTATATGACATAGCGCCGCCCGCTCCAGACGTTCGTCATTCCTCTTTGTCTTTCTGGTGATTTCCAGCTTGTTGCTCTGTCTGAGCTGCTTGTAGCCAGCGGCGAACCGTCTGATGGTCCACACCCAGCGCGGCATCGGCTCATCTTCCAATGGTCATACATTTGATGGTACGCAGCCAGTTCCTACCGAAGAGGCAAGCGCAGCTAGCGATTAAACAAAGGACAGAATATAAGTCACCAGATCTCCTCAAGAGAACCAGAGATGGCTGTAGAGGGGATCTGGTGGCTCACTCGCTAAGGGTTCTCCGCCCGTCTCAGTTGCAACCACTGCACTGCAATCAGCGTCTTTGCATCAATAATCTCACCTCGCGCCAGAGACTGCCAGAGATCGGGCAACGCCAGTTCCACCTGCCGAATATCTTCATTTTCAGAGGCCAGCCCCCCTCCCGCAGAGATACGATCCGCCTCACCCACTTCAGCATAATAGAGAAAAATACGCTCAGATGTTCCTCCCGGCGAGACATAAAATGTGGCAATTGGCGTTATTGTACTGACTGCATAGCCAATCTCCTCACGGATCTCGCGCCTGATACAGTTTTCCGGCGGCTCATTCTCCTCAATAACACCTGCTACGACCTCCCACAGCCAACCTGGCCCCTTTTCATAGGTCGGATACCTGAATTGCTCAATCAGAATGACTTTCTGCGTGTCGCTGTTGAAGATCAACGCGGCTGCCGCATCACCGCGTTCAAAGACCAGCCGCTGGACAGGGTCACTCATCTGACCATTGAATTTCTCAAAACGTAGCGTCGCTTCCTGTATCTTGAATTTATCGTTAAAGACAAGACGTTTTTGCTGAAGCTCTACTTTTTTCATCACGGTAATTCCTCAAACTTTCAAGGCGCTTTCTCTTTGGCTCTCCGTTTATGGGGAGGGGAGACCCTCCTCTTTAAATATACGTTTGCCAGGCTCTGCTGTGTACCAGCCATTTATGCGTATGCCAGTATAGGCATATTTTACTTCGTAAAGGCTATGTACAATGAAGCAAGGGGTATCTCCCTATTTATAAGTAGCTGAAATAAGTAATATCTCCATCCTTGCGGGAGAAATGTTGGGAAATTGGGAGGGACGTCACCTCGCCGGAAAAACGTCGGGAAATTGGGAGGGACGTCACCTCGCCGGAAAAACGTCGGGAAATTGGGTAGGGGCGTCACCTTGCGTGCGCCCTGGGGGGCCGGTCACCAGAACACACCCCTATCCTGTTTCCCCTCATAGACAGAGTGCCAATAAGCAACCACTGTCACGTACATAGGTGCGCAAAAAGAAAGCGAGCACACAATGGTATATTCTCTTTTTAAAGTAAGAGCATACCCTGATAGGGTGAAAAAATGCAGCGTATTCCGACTGTGTTTTCTTGGCTGCCTCCTATGCGCTGTAACGAGTTGCAGTATACTCCCAATGACAAATACAGGCGGCAAAATCACGTTGACGTTATGGTATAAAAATCATTCGATTGACGATACACTGCTCACTATGGTAAGCAAGCGCTTCCCCAATATCATTCTCAAGGCTGAAAAAGTTGGCATGGGCTTTGATAGTAAATTCAGAACCGCTCTGGCTGGACAAACAGGAGTCCCAGATATGGTGGGACTGAATACCAACATCGCGACATACTTTCCCGACGAGAACCAGTTTGTCAATTTGTATACATTAGGTGCGCACACAATCCAAAATGAATACCTGGCCTGGAAATGGCAACAGGCACAGACACCTGATGGCAAATTGCTCGCTCTCCCCATGGATACTGGTCCAACAGCCCTATTTTATCGCACAGATATCTTTCAGCAGGCAGGGCTACCAACTCAACCGGCTGAAGTCTCCGCTCAACTGGCGACCTGGGATGCGTATATTCACGCCGCACAGGCCGTACAACGCGTCACACACGGCAAATCCTATCTGATTGGCGACCTGAATGCGCTCTTTAATCAGATCCTGGGACAGGAAGGGCAACGCTATTTTGATCCGTCAGGGCGCTATATCGGCGCTCAAAGCTCGATACAGTACGCGTGGAATATGGCGGTCAAAATACATCAGTTACACCTGAGCGCTGGGATAGCAACCTCCACAACGGATTGGAGCGCGGCTATCAGTAACGGCACGCTCGTATCTTTTATTGGTGCCGTCTGGATGAAAAACTACCTTGAAGCTTCCGCAAACAGCAGCGCCGGACTCTGGCGTGTGGCGCGTGCGCCGGGCGGAGATGGCAATGATGGTGGATCGTTCCTGGCACTTACGAAGTATTCGCCACATCCCCGGCAAGCCTACGCCGTCATGCAGTGGCTATTGTCCCCACAAAATCAATTGCAATCGTTCCACGCACTCAATCTCTTTCCTTCCACGCCCGGCGTGTTTACAAATCCCGCCATGAGTCAGATAGAACCCTTCTTTGGAGGACAGAATACCAGCGAGATCTTCTCCGAGGCCGCTCGAAACGTCAAACCAGGCTACTTTGGACCCGACTATGACATTGTCAACGCCATCTTTGAACAAGAACTCTTGTCGGTAGACATCCTGAACACTGATCCACAGATGGCCTGGCAGCATGCCCAGCAACAAGTGATGCGTGAACTCTCACGCTAGCCTGCTCAATGAGAGAAAGAGGAACGAGCCATGAGTATCTTAGACGTCACAGTTGCACCACAAGAAAAAAAGAGACGCCCCAGATATACGCAAAGCCGCTGGCAGCAAACGCGCCGTATCGCTCCACTCTATCTATTCATCGCGCCGTTCTATATCCTGTTCGTGCTCTTTAAGCTCATACCGACGCTCTTCTCACTATTCCTGGCCTTTCAGAAGTGGGATGGCATAGGCGGTATGCAGTTTATCGGCTGGAACAATTTTTGTTACTTGCTCACCGATGGCTCTTTCTGGCAGGCTGTTGGCAACACGCTGAGCATCTGGGTCATCTCAACCATTCCCATGCTGTTCTTTGCGCTGGTCATCGCCTTTCTCTTGAATGCCGCAGTTCGCTACAAATCGCTGTATCAGCTAGCATTTTTCATGCCACATGTCACTTCTACGGTTGCGGTGGCCATCATTTTCAGTTCGCTCTTCGGCAATCAATTTGGTCTGCTCAACGCCCTGCTGACCATGCTGGGAGGTCATAAGATCGCCTGGCTCGACTCAACGTGGGGTATCCAGTTCGCCATCTCGGCGATGATTATCTGGCGCTGGACCGGCTATAATGCCATCATCTACCTGGCTGGCCTCCAAACAATCCCACAAACGCTCTATGAAGCGGCACGCATCGATGGCGCACGAGGAGCGCAGATTTTCTTTCACATCACCATCCCACTGCTGCGTCCCGTCGTCCTGTTCACCGTAATTACCTCGACCATCGGCGGCCTACAGGTCTTTACCGAACCACAAATCCTGGTCGGCGACAATGGCGGTCCCGGATCAGGTGGCCTGACCATGGTCCTGTATCTGTATCAGCAAGCCTTTAGTCAGTACCGCTTTGGCTATGGCGCAGCGGTCGGCTGGGGACTGTTCATCATTATCGTGCTCTTCTCGGCAGTGAATTGGCGCATCGTACAGCATAGCGGTGCCCGCTGAAAAGACGGTCATGTCCTGAGAACACCACCCGGTATGCAAACATGCGTTTTCAGAGAAGGAGGAATCAAGCATGCACAAACAAAAAAAGAGCGCGACCAAAAAGTGGCTACCCGTGCATCTGCTCTTAGTGTGCGGCACACTCGTGTCGCTCTTCCCGTTCTACTGGCTCATCGTTATGGCAACAAATGTCTCGGCAGACATTTTTCGTGTGCCGCCGAAGCTGACCTTTGGTTCCTCCCTGTTCAGCAATATAGCGCAGGTACTCGCCAGCATCGACTTCTTTGGCGCATTCCTGAATACGCTCTTCGTCACCAGCATCACGACGTTGCTTATCTTGTTCTTCAGCTCATTGGCGGGCTTTGTCTTCGCGAAGTTTACTTTTCCGGGAAAAAATGCGCTGTTTGTCATCCTTCTGGGCACGATGATGCTCCCATCCCAGCTTTCTCTGGTGCCCTCATTTGTGATTATGGCACGCCTGGGCTGGGTAGGATCGTTTAAAGCCCTGATCATCCCGGGTGCCGTGACGGCCTTTGGTATCTTCTGGATGAGACAATACGCGCAGAGCGCCATCCATAGCGACTTGATAGATACCGCCCGCATCGACGGCTGCGGCTACTTACGCATGTATTGGAATCTCGCGCTCCCTTTCTTACGACCAGCCCTGGCTTTTCTAGGCATCTTCACCTTTATCGGTGCCTGGAATGACTATATGTGGCCGCTGGTCATGCTGACCGATCCACATAAGTACACATTGCAGGTAGCACTGGCACAATTGACTGGCATCTACACGACTGATTACAGTATGGTGATGGCCGGTACCCTTTTAGCCACATTGCCATTGATCGTAATTTTTCTGGTCGGTAGCCGCCAGTTTATCGGCGATATCGCACTAGGCGCGTTAAAAGAATAGAAATCCCTGGTTCTCCTTTCCTAAAGTGTAAATCCCAAGCTTCGGTAGCTCTTCCGCAACTTCGGTAAAAAACTCATCAGCAGAGGATCTTGAAAATCTTCATCCGCTCCAGCAGAGAAGGGAGAAGTGAACGGAGGCCGTTCCACTGGGCACTTACCTTCCTCCGGCGCTCAACGTTTTCTTCTCCAACTTCCCCTCGACGCAAAGAGGCGCAAAGCCTGCGTCGTGTTACTCCTTTTGCGACCAGAACGCTCTCCAGAGGTGATCGACCTCGGCTGGTGGCTCGACCACCAGGGGAACGGTCCCGCCAATACAGCGAACAGTCGGTTCCCCTGGTCGATACATCGGCCAACCAGGATCACCGCCGCGTGCGAACGCAGTCCAGGCTTCGACCATGATATCACGCACCTGTTGATTTTCTACGGTATCAGCCGCTGCCAGTGGCGATGGCAGACCAAGCATATCCAGGGTATAAGCAATGTCTGCCCCATGGTGTGCACCGAGGAGGGGAGAAGAGGCGTGTGCGAAAAGATAGCTCCATGCCCGTCCTCCACTTGTGATTTGCGCCTGGGCACACTGCACCGCTGGCACGCGGTAGATCCAATCACTCAGGAAGCGTGTGCGTAATCGAGCCAGACTCGCCTCCGGTTCCCGCTGTCGGTAGGCACGCAACAACACAGACGCCAGTTCCTCGCCCACACACCGAGTCATCTCCGCGAGCAAGGCCGCTTCATTCGCAGGGGCAAACTGGTCCCGTTGTAGCATCACCTCCCACAATTGGATCTCATCGCGACAAGCCCCCACGATCAATGGAATCGTCCTGGCCCCACCTCTGGCTACGACCTCCAGCGGCAGATCTGGCAACACGTGCCCATCGACGACCGCTCCGAAAGAGCAGCGGAGCCAGGACCAACGATGGATCTGCAACCCGTCCGGTAATGATCACATCAGCCCCAGCTTGCAGGGCTTGCACGATGCCTTGTGCACCCAGGTAGGCATTGGCACAGACGAGCGAGGACTGCAACGTTTCCAGCAGTTGTCCGGTTTCCATAAGAGGAAAGGAACGATAGCGAGCGATCTGGGGGAACAGGTCGTCTCCCAGTACGGCTGCCAGTTTCAAGGAAGGAAGGTCCAGGGAAGTGGCAAGCTGTTTGACCAATATATATTTTCACTACGACTTATATCGCCATGATATAATTGAGCAGGCAGCACCAGCCGGAGGAGGTTTTTGTTACAGCGCGTGGGCTCTTTGAAGCCAACCAGAGGGAAAGAAGAAGATGGAATTGCGTTCACTCCGCTATTTTGTTGCGGTCGCGGAAACCTTGCATTTTAGTCGGGCAGCAGAGCGGCTGCATATAGCGCAGCCCCCTTTAAGTCAGCAGATCCAGCGTCTCGAAAAGGAGATGGGCGTCCAACTCTTTGAGCGCACCAAACGGAGTGTGCGTCTGACCGCTGCCGGAGAGGTCTTCCTTCAGGAAGCGTATCGAACGCTGGCACAGGCGGAATACGCTGTCCATGCAGCTCAACAGGCCGAGCGTGGTGAAATTGGGCGGCTGGCTCTCGGTTTTGTGGGATCGTCAGCCTATGGGGTCCTTCCCGCGATGATCCAGGCATTCCGTGAACGCTTCCCTCATGTCGAACTGATCTTACGGGAATGGACAACCGTTGAGCAAGTACAGGCACTGCACAAAGAAGAGATCCAGATTGGATTTGTGCGTCCTCCCATCCTGGATGCCACACTCTACCACCTGACGGTGCAACAGGAACCCTTCCTTGTGACGTTGCCAGTGAAGCATTCTCTAGCCGCGACCTCTTCTGTTCTCCTGTCAGCACTGGCCGATGAACCGTTTATCTTCGTCCCATCCAAACTCGCTCCCGGCCTCTGGCATCAAATGATGGAAATGTGTCTCCAGGCAGGCTTCCAGCCACGGATAGCGCAGGAAGCCATTCAGTTTCATGTGATCATCAGCCTGGTCGCCGCCGGGCTGGGTATTGCGCTCGTTCCCACCTGTATCCGCACCTTTCAGCACCCCGATGTGGTCTATCTGCCACTGCAAGGGATCACGGCACAGGCCGAAATCCAGGTGATCTGGCAACGCACTAATCGCTCTGCGCTGGTACGCAATTTCCTCGCAGTGGTGAAAGCGCACAAACACCTGGAGCACATTACCCTTTCTCCATCTGACCTCTAAGGCTGTTTTAACATCGACCGTTTACGGACACACTACCTCTTCCTCTTGCACTCACGCTCGTACGCATGTCTGCTTATTATTGCCCTGCGAGCAGGCGTGCACTTCCCCACGCGACTGCTCCGGGAGATGATCCACCCAGGATGTCTATAGCGTGCCCACTTTCTTGCTGATACCGGGCTGCTACCCGCTCAACCTGCTCGCGTGCGCCACGGCGTGCTAATACTGCCACCGTGCCACCGCTGCCACCACCAGTGATCTTTGCCCCGTAGAGCAGAGACGCCGCACCTGCCTGTCGCACCAGTTCTACGATGCGATCCGTTCCCGCCGCACCAAGGCCACAGGCGCTGTAACTGCAATGAGACTGGCACATCAACTCTCCGAGCAGGAGCAACTGCTCTTCCGTCAATGAGGGCTGAGCGAGCAAGGCACGAAAAAGACGCACACGGTGATTTTCATAAATAGGATGTGCAGTAGGCTGACGCACAGCATAGACGCACGACGGATCAATACGCGTCACGCTATCGGTTGAGCCTCCATAGTACTCCAGGAAAGCAGCCCCCTCGATGTTGCGCGGCACACGATCCCGCAGACTTGCTTCCCACAGAGAAGGGGGAATATTCGCCAGGTAGCCATGCCAGGTCGGATCATCTATTTCAAGCACCGTCGGAGCATCCGCACGAGGTTGCGCCGTTAAACCGAGCAGGTCCGCAATGATCCGATAGCCCATGAAGGCCCCAATACGCACTGAACCATAGTCTGCCCCGGTGACGGCGTGACGAATACCAGAGTCGATACCCCAGACCTCAACCTCCTGAGGCAGCGCTATAGCTGGTTGCAGTTCCGCAGGCTGACAGAGCAAGGCCAGTAAACTATCTTGCGTCCCACAGGCGGAGGTCATCTGATCCATAATGCCGCAGGGAGCGCCAACTACCAGATTCTCGACCCGTTGACAAAGCAAAGCCAGTTCGCGTCCCTCAATAGGGAGCTGATAGAGACTACACAACGCCTGCATCGTCGATACCTCTAAGGCCGCCGACGAGCTGACGCCTTTGCCAGCCGGAACTTCAGAGTGCACAAAGATGCGCAACCCTTGCTCAAGCTTCCAGTGTTTCTCACGCTGCAATACGACAAGGACACCAGCCACATAAGCTACCCATGCGTACTCCAGATCGGCAGTCAATAGAGCATGTGCCTGCGCATAGCTCTGTTGCGCCTGTAACGCTTCCAGCGTTAGAATCGCCTGAGGCTCACCCTGCCTCCCCGCAATCCCGGTACTCAACAGGGCAATCGTGGGTTCAGCAACAGGCTGCACCGCGACCCAGGTAGCCGCCGCCAGTGGCAGCTCTAAGACCAGCGACCCGGAATAATCAGCAATGCCTCCCATCAGATCCAATCGACCAGGAGCGCGGGCCACCGTGAGCGGGTTGTGCGCGTCAAAGAAATCAGCATGAGTATTGAGCGCGACCAGGAAACGTTCTGCATCCAATCCCGTCTCAGGTGGACGATGTTCAAAGCGCCACATCATGTGCTTCCTCATTTCTATCTATGTATGTACCAGAGACTGCTTCATGGCAGAAAAAGCCGTTGTTCTCGTAACAACGCTTGCAATGTAGGGGCAATCTGATCATAAATTGCCCGGTTGGCATAGCCGATCCAGGACATATTTGTATCGACATCCAGGGGCGCACTCAATGCCTCACCATGCTCATTCGTGATGATCATACCAGCCTCGCGGCCAATCAGTTCGGTGCAGAGATCATAGGGATGACAGCACAGACCGAATACACGTCCCTGCGCTCGCCATTGGGCATCGACGCCAGAACGAAAATCAGCAATCCAACGATCATGACCCATGAGCAGTTCATACAACTGACCGCCCGTTGAGATATATTGATCCTCAAAGGCGCGCGCCTGGCCTGGTCTGCCCGGTCCCAGAAGGCGATCAAAGAGTTCGTCATCCATAGCCGCCAATTCCGCACGCCCACCGGGAAAAAAGCGCGCGATGCTGCCATAGCCATTCGCTATCGTCGTCGCCCTTGAAGGGCTGATTGGCAACGCGGTGCGCTCAGCGGTCAGGCGGTTGAAACGCTCGCCTCCAATATGCTGTCCGGCGATAGCCCACAGGCTGTCTGAGAGATGCTGCTTCACCAGTGGAATCTCTGTCTGCAATGCTAGCTCGATATCTTGCAGATTCGTACTGGCTCCACGATTGGGTGCCACGCCGGTTAAGATCCAGGCTGCGCGTTTCTGGTACATTAAGCCGCGCGTTCCATCAATCGGATCGATGATCACGCGCAATTCTGCCTCGTCAGGATCAATACCTACGGGAAAAGCCCTGACACCATCCTCGCCTAAGCCTTCCGCGACCAGCACCAGCGAGCGCTCGTGACCAAGTGCCTCGAAATGTTGGACCAGGACTTCTTCAGAAATACGATCAATGGCAAAAATCGCATCACCTGCCTGCTCGCCGACAACGTGAGCAAGCTGCTCGGTCTCCTGCTGTTCACAGGCTTCCACCACACGCTCCCGAATAGCCTCATGGATAGCGCGTAAACGCGCAAGCAATGCTAGCGGATGGTCTATCATGACATAGCCTTTGTTGCTCGATAATGCGTCGTAGACACAGCCTGCAATTCTGCTGCCTTGGCCTCCGGCGCTGTATCACTGATAAAATTGCCGCCACCAATCTCCGGTCCAGCCAGGTATTTCAGCATGTTTGGACGGCGCAACGGCGGATGGAAGGAAAGAAAGAAATGGTACGCACTATAATCGCCACCATCAGTTGGAGCCTGGTGTAATGCCAGCACATACGGGAACGACATCTGCCACAGGTTATCAAAACGCACCGTCACATCCTTGATGGCACGCGCGAGCGATGCCCCTTCCGCATCATTGAGCGCGTAGATGGTAGGTATCCGCCGCTTAGGCGCGACATAGACTTCATAGGCATAGCGCGCAAAATATGGCACAAAAGCAATGCTATGCTCGTCTTCGTAGAGAATACGGCATCCAGCGCGCTGCTCCGCCACAATAATATCCGCAAAAAGCCCACGTCCATGTTCATGCAGATACTGCTGCGAGGCCTGCAATTCCTGCTCAATTGTCTTAAACACGAAATTAGTTGCGTAGATCTGACCGTGCGGATGTGGATTGGAAACGCCAACAACCTCACCTTTGTTCTCAAAACAGAGGACATGATTGACCTCTGGCAGCTTGCCAAGATCAAATGTCTGCTGCTGCCAGATATGGATGATTTCCGTAATCGTCGCGTGAGACATCTCTGCCAATGTCAGATTATGCAGTGGACTAAAACAGATCACCCGCGCAGAGCCACGGGCAGGCCGCACACGATAAGGTGATGACGGCATAGCCAGTTCAAGCGGGGCATCAGGACCCACGCAAGGATGATCATTGTCAAAGACAAACATGCTTTTATAGTCAGGATTTACAGCTCCACTGACGCGTGCATTGCCCGGACAGAGATAACAATCGGACGCATAGGACGGCGTAGCTACAGCATTGGCCTCGACCGTCGCTCCAATCCAGGGGCGATTCTGGCGGTGTGCAGCAATCACCACCCATTCCTCGCGCAGTGGATGCCAGCGCTCCTCCCACACCCCTTGCATCAGCTGCGAAGTGGGAGATGTGCTCATGCGTTCACTCCATCAAAACCAGTAGGATGTGAGCTATGCCAGCGCCAGGCTGTCTCCAGAATAGTATCCAGGCCATACTGAGCTTTCCATCCCAGTTCGCGTTCAGCTTTGCTGCAATCAGCCCAGATCGCAGCGGGATCTCCCGCACGGCGAGGGCCATATTCCACCTTAAAATCAACGCCGCTGATACGCCTGGTCGCGTCGATAACCTCTTGCACGGTATTGCCATTGCCCGTACCCAGGTTATAGGCGGTACTGATATCGTGCTGCCGAATATATTCCAACGCCTTAATATGCGCAACCGCGAGATCGATCACATGAATATAGTCACGAACGGCGGTACCATCACGCGTAGGATAGTCTGTGCCAAAGACGGTCACTGAAGAGGCACGACCAAGTGCGGCTTTCATAACAAGAGGAATCAGATTATGAGTGTGGTCCCAATCCTCGCCAATACTACCATCCAGTGCCGCTCCAGCTGCATTAAAATAGCGCAATGCGCTGTAGCGAATAGGCTTCGTGCGGTCGAACCACTTGAGCATGGTCTCATCCATCAGCTTGCTCTCACCATACACACTCTCAGGAGCAAACGCGGCATCTTCAGTCACTGGTAATTGCTGCGGATTGCCAAAGATTGAGCAGCTAGAAGAGAAGACGATAGGGCGCACATTGTAACGCAGCATCACCTCGAGCAGCGAGAGAGTCCCTCCAACGTTCGTACGGAAATACTTGACTGGCTCATGCATGGACTCACCCGGCGCCTTGTAAGCCGCAAAGTGAATGACTGCCTCAGGACGCTCGTGTTGAAAGATGCGGTCGAGCAGTGCATCATCCGTAATACTTCCCTGGTAGAAGGCCACATCGGAGAGCGCCTGGCGATTGCCAAGCTCCAACGTATCCAGGACAACTACAGCGTAACCGCGTTGCGTCAACTCACGTACCGTGTGAGACCCAATATACCCGGCCCCTCCAGTGACAAGAACTTTCATGGCTTTCTTCCATCCTTAAAATAAAATGTTGATTTTTCGCTCCCTATACTATCAGTATACTGGCAGTATACTGCGTAAAATCGCTCAAAGTCAATGCGTGTTCGTGCATAATTTATGCGCGAAATGGCAAATTATACCCGGATGACCATAGAAAACCAGCGCGATCCTAGCCAATCTCATACAGCGTTTCTACATGCCTCATACTCATACGCATTCAAACACAGAACGTCTTTCTTCTTGCTAAAATTTTGACACGCCACGTCCTTCCTGTTACTATAGCGATGCATTAATCCATCCCAGACCGGAAACCTCCGAGTCCTTTATCAAGCTCTCGGCGGGGCTACCGCATGCTTACCACGTTGGCTCCTTCTGCCCCGTCTTACTGAGAAACAAACACTATCTCAGTATCAGAGAACAGACAAAAATATTTGTTGATATCTTGATATAGCTTGTGAGCTGAAATCGCTGACGTTCCCGATGAATAGGTACACTCCGAAACTCTGGTGTTTTTCTCGCTTGATCCCTTGACAATTGATATTAGTATACCCTAATATTAGTATATACTAATATCCGAGTACTGTACCCAGATATTAGCCAGCCTGGTATAATCCCTGGTCGCGGGGTTTATGAAACAAGGAGAGATATAGACCCATGAGAATTCAGTTATGGATCTGGTTGGGGCGTTCATCGCTAGCCATAGCGGTGGTCGCCGGGGCGCTCGCGCTCGCAGCTTGCGGCGGGGGCGGAGGTCACACGATTACCCTTTACAATGGACAGCACCCTCAGCTTACCGCTGCCCTCGTCAGTGCATTTGAGAAACAGACTGGCATCAATGTGCAAGTGCGGACTGATGACGGGATAGTGCTCGCTAACCAAATCCTGCAGGAAGGTTCGAATTCGCCAGCCGATGTTTACCTGACCGAAAACTCGCCTGAGCTGATAGCACTCACCGAGCACCACCTTCTGGCGCAGTTGCCTACGTCGATCACCGATCAGATACCAAGCCAATATAATTCGCCGACCGACAACTGGGTGGGAGTCGCTCTGCGTGTAGCTGCGCTCGTCTACAATCCGTCACTTATTTCACCGACGAAACTTCCGGCTAAGTTTCTCGACCTTGCCCAATCCCAGTGGAAGGGGAAGGTGGCCTTTGCACCTACTGACTCGGACTTTGTACCCATGGTCGGCGCTATGATTGCCACTTATGGTACATCAACTGCCCAGAGCTGGCTCTCTGGTCTCAAGGCCAATGGCTCGCTTTATCAGGATGATGAGACAGTCGTTGCTGCAGTCAACCGGGGAACTGAAGCAGTGGGCATCATCAACCATTACTACTGGTATCGCCTGCGTCTGGAAGTGGGTATGGGGGGAATACATAGCAAGCTCTACTTTTTCCCCAACCACGATGATGGTGCACTAGAGAACATAGCTGGTGCGGCTGTGCTTGCGTCTTCAACTCATAAGACGGACGCCGACAAGTTCGTGTCCTTCCTCGTGTCAGACCAGGCCCAGAGCATTCTCTCGGCAGGCGACGATTTCGAGTACCCAACCCGATCGGGGAGCGCCGCCAATCCGCAACTGCCGCCTCTGTCCTCGCTCAATCCTGCCATTATCAATGTCATAAAACTCGGAGATGACCAGCCTGCGGCTCTGCTGATGCAGAAGGTAGGGTTGACATGATCCAGAGAGAGTTTGCTTGTTGGTATCAAACAGATGAGGAGGCAAGCCGTGTATCATAATCGTTCCGGGGTGCTGGCCCTGACTGCTACTACGCTGCGAGAAGCGTTTTCCAGGCGCCGCCACCGATTTCCCTGGCTCCTGTCGGTGATGAGCATTCTTATCGTTGCCACACTTCTCTCTCCGCTTGTGTTGATCATTGCCCAGGCCATTGAGGCTGGATGGGGCGAGGTCTGGCCTCTCCTCGATCGCCCTTTCGTGGCTCTGCTGCTGTGGAACACGATCCGTCTCGCGCTGGTCGTGACTACTCTATGCGCGGTGATTGGCACTGGCGCGGCGTGGCTGACTGAACGTACTGCCTTGCCCGGACGCAGGATATGGGGAGTTCTCCTGATCGTGCCGATTGTCATCCCCGACTTTGTTCTAGCATGGACCTGGTCCTCGATCTCCCCTGCGATTCATGGGTACCCTGGAGCAGTCCTCGTGATGACTCTTCATCTCTATCCACTCGTGTACCTGCCGATGTCAGCAGCTTTCCGAGCTGCAGATCCTGGCCAGGAGGAAGCTGCACGTAGCCTTGGTCTGTCACAATGGGCGGTGTGGCTGAGAATCAGTGTGCGTCAGGCTCGATCCGCCCTTCTCGGTAGTTGCCTGCTTGTCTGTCTGACGCTGCTTTCTTACTACGGCGCCTTTGAGAATCTGCGCTACCAGACATTTACGACGGCGATCTTCGGTGAGCTCCAGACGCAGTTTGCCCCTGTTGCTGCATCCTCCCTCTCGCTTGTCCTTGTCGCCCTGTCGGCCCTTGCCCTCACTGGTGAAGCTACCTTCCGAGAGCGTGGGCGCCTGCACCGCTCGGGTCCGATGGCCCAGCGTGCCCAGAAAGCGATCCCGCTAGGTAAAATGCGACTTTTCGCTCTCGTCGGAGTCGCCGTGACGGTAGGGTTGGCTCTCGGATTTCCGATCGTGGTTGTTTTCTACTGGTTGGTTGCAGGTGGCTCGTCAACCGTGCCTGCTGCCGTTTCCTTGGGAGCAGCAACTGGATACACCATGCTTTATAGTGCTCTCGGGGCGCTGGTCGCGACCGTCCTTGCTCTCCCCGTGTCGCTGCTTGCGGCTCGTCACCAAAGACGATGGACGGCGGCACTGGAGCGTTCCACGTTCGCCCTCCAGGCCATTCCGGGTGTTGTAATCGCGCTCGCGCTTGTCTATGCGGCCAGCCGTTACATGGATTTCGTCTATCAGAGCCCGGAATTGCTCGTTGCTGCCTATGCGCTGATGTTCTTCCCACTCGGCCTGGTAGCAGTCGCGTCCTCAGTCGCGCGTGCGTCACCACGGCTCGAAGAAATAGGCCGTTCTCTCGGCAAGGGACCGCTCGCGGTGCGCCTCACAGTTACCGTGCCGCTGTTGGCCCCCGGCCTTGCCGCTGCCTTCTGTTTTATCTTTCTCTCAGCTGCGACCGAGCTCACTGCTACCCTCCAGCTCGTGCCTATCGGTGCCCAAACATTGGCGACCCAGTTCTGGAGCTATGCCGAAGAGAGCGTCGCCTTTGGAGCGGCGGCACCCTATGCAGCTATGATGATGGTAATGTCCGCCGTGCCTGCCTACTTACTCGGACGGTGGTTCGATCAAAGGTTTGTTAGTGAGCTAGACGAATTGTTCCTGGAGGCTATAATATGAGCACTATCTTCTGCCAGGGAATCTCAAAGTCCTTCGGAAACTCGCGGATACTGGAAGGACTCGAATTGGAAGTGCCCGAAGGGGCCGTTGTGACAATACTTGGAGCGTCGGGCAGTGGCAAGACGACCCTTTTGCGCGTGATCGCTGGTTTCGAGCGACCGGACGCCGGAACGGTTCTCATTGGCGACGAGCTTGTCGATTTAACTCACCGTTTCGTACCCCCGGAGAGACGACGGATTGGATACGTGGCCCAGGAAGGCAATCTCTTCCCTCATCTCACGATTGCCAGGAACATCGCCTTCGGGCTCTCCCGCCAGGAGCGTACCTCGGGAAGAGTCGAGGAGCTGCTCAATCTCGTTGGATTGGATGGCATGGGAAAGCGCTACCCCCACCAGCTCTCTGGCGGTCAGCAACAGCGGGTAGCGCTTGCTCGGGCTCTCGCTCCTCATCCACAGGTTGTGTTACTCGACGAACCGTTCTCCTCTCTTGATGCACGCTTGCGTTCGTCGCTGCGCTTCGATGTGATGCGAATCCTCCGCGAGCAGCGTGCCACGACCGTGTTCGTTACCCACGATCAGGAAGAGGCTCTTTCGGTTGCTGACCTGGTGGGAATTATGAATAGTGGCCAGATCCGGCAGTTTGCTACCCCCGAAGCCCTCTATACCCGTCCTGTCGATCCAACTGTGGCCCAATTCCTCGGTGAGGCGAATATCGTGGCTGGTACCGTTTCCCGCGGTGTTGTTGACACGGCTTTGGGACAGTTGAGCCTGGCGAACGCAAACAGCTCGCTCGAAGGGCAGGCTATCGCGCTCGTCCGCCCAGAGCAGATCTCCCTTCGGTCGTTGGCCGATACGCACCTTGAACCAGGTCAAGCAGTTGGACGGGTAGTCCACCGGGAGTACTACGGCCACGATTGCGTCATGCTGGTAGACGTCGACGGTGGTGAGCGTTCACTGCGGGTGCGCTGCTCCGGGTATACACTTGTCCAGGTCGGTGACACGGTTGCTTTGTCAGCAACCGGCGAGATCGTTGCATGGCCAGGTGGCCTGTCGAGTGAGATTAGCAAATTCAGCAGAAAGGTCAGTTAGTTCTTTCTGCAAAGAACGGTGAGCAGGGCAAAGCTTCAGAGGTAGCAGCCAAAAGGTCAGGCTGCTACCAGGGTCCATTGCTGGTTGGTATTGCCGTTGAAGTGTGTCCAGACCTGCATGATCGTTCCGTTCGAGGCGGAGCCATCGGTATCATCCAGAGCCAATCCACTGGCCTTATTGATTAAGTAGGAATAACCATTGCCCGCCGAGACCAGACGCCATTGCTGACTGGCATCGCTAGCAGTGGGTGTGATCAGTTGAACCGGGGTCCCGTTGGCAGTCGAACCACCGGGATCGGCCAGCGCCAGTCCGCTATGCTGATTGAGGAGCGTGTAATAGCCGTTACCCGACGAGAGCAGGCTCCACTGCTGATTGGTATTGCCGGTAAATGGTGTCCATTGCTGAACCGGGGTGCCACTGGCCGTTCCCCCATTGGTGTCATCGAGAACGAGGCCACTTTGCAAGTTCTTGAGCGAGAAATAGCTTCCACTTGACGTGAGGATTGGTTTTGGCGTTGCAATTGCAGTAGCGGTGGGAGTTGGCTTTGGTGTTGCAGTAGCAGTGGGAGTTGACTTTGGTGTTGCAGTAGCAGTGGGAGTTGACTTTGGCGTTGTCGTCAACGTATTCGCCGACCACTTGAACGTCACAGCCGCGCCAGCAGGTAGGGTGTACGAAAAGGCCTGGTTGTTCCACCGAACCTGGAAGGTCTTGCTGCTTCCTCCGTTATAAATCACCAGGACGTCGGTGCCATCTGGATTTTTGAAGGCCGCATCCTCGATACTACCTGCGCCGAAGGAGTTGGACGCAACGGCATAGGCACCGGGGAGCACAAATTTACTGAACTGGCCCAGCGCATAATAGTCTGCATTGTAGGTCACGTTGCCGGTCGCTTGATTGATCGTCACAACGCCGCGACAGCTCGTACAAGCATTGGCCGTTTCCAGATTTGGATCCCCGTTGGGGTCAAGCGCCAGGTTCCAGCGCATCACCGTTTTCGACCAGTTGCGGGCGGAATTGATGCCCAATTCCATGGTATTCTGAAAACCGTTCGGCCAGTTCGAGCCTTCCCAGCTTCCGCCAGAACACTCCGTCTCATAGATATCCTTCGTGGGGAAAGCGCTATGAAAGCTGCCCATCGCGCTGGCATCTCCGCCATAACAGTGCCAGGCGGTGCCGGATGTATAGGATCTGGCCGTTGCATTGTTCAGGATGGTTGTTGGATAGCCGGGATCGTTCCAATTATGATCGTAACCCAGGATCCTGGTGGTGAGACCATTGCGGGCCAGGGCTGGACCGAGATAATTGGCAATAAAATTCGTCTCATCGCTGGCTGACATCAGCATGGTAGGCATCACATTGTCATTTTCCGGCTCATTTTGCGGTGTGACGGCATAAATGGGAATACCCTGTGCCTGATATGCCTTGATAAAATCGACAAAATACTGAGCGTAGACCTGAAAATCGCTGCTGTTCAGCTTGCCCTGTTGCAGGCTATCGTTTGATTTCATCCAGGCTGGAGCTGTCCAGGGAGTTGCTATAATCTTCAGGTTGCTGTTGAGCCGAAGAGCCTGTTGGAGGAGGGGGATGATGTAGGCTTGATCATGGGCAATCGAGAAGTGCGTCAGCTTTGGGTCCGTCTGTCCGGCAGGGACATCGTCATAGGTGTATTCCCCCGGAGCTTTCGTGCCCTCGTACCCGGCAGGCAAAGCCATATCAGAGGCTCCCATCGGTTGACGTAAGAAATCCAGGCCGATGCCGCTTGCCGGGCTAAACAGCCTGGCTAGCAACTGATTGCGCTGACTCTGGCTCATCTTGTTATATATTAACCAGGCAGACGAGTCGGTGAGTGAGGCACCAAATCCTACCATTTGTTGATGAGTCTGGGTGTCATTGACGGTAATCGTGGTGGAGTTCGAGCCGACACTCTTAAAAGTGAGATGAGATTGTGGACTGAGAAGGTGTGCCTGGTCTGGCGTGGTTAGCCACGCAGAGACGGTCTCTCCGCTGGCCGGGGTAGGAGTACTCACAGGAGTACTCACAGGAATATAAGGAGACAGGATTGGCGCGAGGAATCCAGCAACTTTGGCTTGCCCTGCATCAGTCGGATGAACTCCGTCAGCCCCGAAATCGCCAGCACTCAACCATCCAGTGGTATCAATAAAATGGACGTTCGTATCACCATCGGCGCGCACTGCATTCACTGCTGCCTGCGTTGGGGCTGCCTTAGCACCGCTGAAGGGACGCATCACAAAGATCTGAGCATGAGGATATTTCGCGCGAATATTCTGGATAAAAGTGATATAGGTGCTCTGGAATGTAGCGTCGCTTACCCCTACGACCGCGTCATTCTGGCCCAGATTAATGACGACCGCGCTGGCCTGATAGCGCGAAAAGTCCCAATTGGGTGAGTTGGGATAAGCAACCGTTTGCAACTTAAAAAATTGCCGGCTCATGCCAATCGCGTTTGGTGAGTAACAGGTCACAGTATCAACGAGGCAGATACCCGGGTAGGCAATCTGGGTATGCTCAGCATGGAGCTTTTCAGCAGTAAGCCAGGCGTAGTCCGACAACGCCACCTTCGTATCAGTAAAGCCGGCAGTAATTGAGTCTCCGATAAATTCGATCAGGGATGAAGATATTGATGCAGGAGCAGTACTGGCACCATTATCGAGCACCAGACCTTGAAATTGAAGCACGTCAGATTGTGAACTGGAGGCCACGCGCAGCGTATGGACGCCATTTGCCAATGGGGTCGGCGTCAAGTTAACCGTCCCATCGGCACCAGGATAAGAGACATCAGCCGCATTATCGATACTCACAAAGATATTGGCCGAGGCTGCCAATTTTATCTTGACCGTCGTACCGGTAAAGTCCGTCTTAAAATAGGCTCCTCCCCAATAGCTCTTATAGACGGTACTCGAACTGCTATCCCAACGTCCAATGTAGGAAATATTCGGATCACCAGGCGATCCGGTCCCTGCCGCAGCATAGCCGGTGGAACCTCTGAACCCATCGCCCACCAGCACTATACCCCAGATAAGCAAACAAGCCGCTGCCATATACTGACTCCATCGCGAGCGACGAAGCTGTTGGATGAATTCCTTCATAAGATCTTACTCCTTTTGTATTGACCTCGTCTCCTTACTCACGAGTCTGGTCTCTTATCCCATGTAGCGAAAAGTCCAGCCGGTCGTGCCGAGAAGGTCGTCTCGTTTCCCTGGATACTGGTCTTGCTTATAGAGTCATGCGATTCGCAGCATACGAGGTGACGAAACCCGCTGTGGTTACTTATACCAGGCAGGGGCCTGGCATATTGTCCGTTCTTGTGAGTGCTGAAGGAAGGATAACTTGATCGTGCAGAGATGAGAAGAGGAATGGAGGGTCAGAGCGTGATTCGTCTGACTTTCTCGTGCTGCCGGGTTATTCGGATAGACGCTAAGTTAGAACCTAACCTTTATGCTTGGCTGTGAATGTGGCAAGGGCGTCTTGCCAGTTTTCATAGAAGGCTCCGGTAAGAGTTTTTGTTTGAATCTTCCCATTCAGGATCTTTCTCAGATTTTTTGCAACACAACCGATCTTCTCGCTGGCGACGGATGCCCCCAGGCAGTCAGCATGTCCAATGTTGCCACGAAGTCCGGCTGCTGCATTTCCTGGAGCGCTTGCTGGCAGAGCGCCTCGTAGTCATCAGGCACATGTGTCCACTTGCGCAAGACCAGCGGGCCTGCACGGTCAGGAGGCGTCACGGCACAAAATAGTTGCCATTGGCCAGGTGAAACTGCCGAGAAGAGTCAAATGCAGGTGAAAAATATTTTTCTCTTCTTTTGGAATAACTCTCTAGAGACGTCTTACCTTTTTTGCAACACAACCTTCTCGCCCGTTAATTGTAAATAAACAGTAAAATAGACCCCATATGGCCCTTTTCAGAGACCTCTTTTCCTTTTATACTTTTTATTGTCAAGGTCGAAAAGAACTTTCTGGTTTGTAGACTCAAATATGGAGTTCGTCCCTGGTAGTAGTACACAAAGAAGAATATTTTTATGAAGAACATTTTTATTTGTGCTGTATTTACCCTCACATTGCTCCTCGCTCTGGGATCTCAAATCATTAAAAGTGTGCCTGAACTCCCTCTCAGGAGAAGGTGGAAAGCCGATAGATCTTGGCGTAGACAACGAACATATGCCAGATTGAGCTGACAATGTTTCAGCAGATAGCCAGGCTCTCTTCACGCACCTCATCTCGATGTGTAAGCAAGAAAAGGAGAACATTATGGATGCACGTCCGCTCGTCCCTATGATATGTCGGATACCTGCTCGCTGGCTGATAGCGCTACTGATGCTCTTTAGCATCATCATTGGACTCTTCGCAACCATTCCTCTCTTTATCCACGCATCTCAGGTTCATGCTGCCGATGGAATGCAAATCAACGCGGGAGGCCCAGGAGCTTCCCCCTTTATCGCCGATACCGACTTCACAGGCGGCTTGACCGCAGGCACCAACCATACGATTGATACCAGCGGAGTGACCAATCCTGCACCTCAGGCAATCTACCAAAGCAATCGCTATGGCAACTTTACCTACACGCTTCCTGGTCTGACGGTCAGTGGCGCGTATACAGTGCGGCTGCACTTTGCTGAGGAATACTGGACAGCAGCAGGCAAACGCATCTTCAATGTCAGCATCAACAGCACACGGGTCTTAACGAATTTTGATATTTTTGCGACGACGGGTGCAAAGTACAAAGCTGTCGTGAAACAATTCAGCGCAACAGCCTCTGTTAGCGGAACGATGACCATTCAGTTTACCTCGGTCAAAGATAACGCTCAGGTCAACGGCATCGAGGTGCTCGGCAGCAGTTCAACGCCCACGCAGCCCACGCAATCGGATCCCTCCAACTTTGGTTCCAATGTCTACATCTTCAATCCCAGCATGCCGCAGAGCCAGATCCAGGCAAAACTCAATGCAATAGCATCACAGCAGATCTCAAACGAGTTCGGAGCGCAGCGCTATGCTCTGCTATTCGAGCCTGGCACCTACGGTACCACTTCCGATCCGCTGAACTTTCGGGTCGGGTACTATACCAGCGTAGCGGGCCTCGGTCTCTCTCCAAAGAACGTGGTTATCAACGGTTCCGCCGATGTCTACAACCAGTGCTCCGGCAATACCTGCAATGCTACGACAAACTTCTGGCGCTCGCTGTCAAACTTGACCATCAATGTGACCACGCCCAACGCAGGCTGCTATAATGGCGAATTCTGGGCAGTGTCACAGGCCGCGCCGTTGCGCCGGGTTCAGATCAACGGACCCACCACGCTGATGGACTATTGCACCAATCCGGCCTACGCGAGTGGCGGTTTCATCGCTGACTCGGCATTCAGCGGCACAGTCACCAATGGCTCGCAGCAACAGTGGCTGATCAGGAACAGCCAGGTTGGCCACTGGGGCAACGGCGTTTGGAACCAGGTATTTTCCGGTGTCGTGGGTGCGCCCGCACAGTGCTTCCCCGCTGCATCAGCATGTGGTGGCCCGTATACCACGCTCCCCACCAGCCCAGTGACCCGCGAGGAGCCCTACCTGTACACCGATTCCAGCGGGAACTACCATGTTTTCGTCCCTTCAGCCCAGACAAATACCTCCGGCACGACTTGGAAGAACGGCACAACTCCTGGTTCGTCTCTGCCGATCAGTACGTTTTTCATTGCCCAGCCGAGCGACTCGGCGGCAACCATTAACAGCGCGTTAGGGAGCGGAAAAAACCTGATCTTCACTCCCGGGATCTATCACCTGAGCCAGAGCATCAACGTGACGAAGTCTGATACCGTGGTGCTCGGTCTCGGCTTCCCCACGCTGATCCCGGAAAACGGCATCACATCTATGCAAGTCGCCAATGTGCCGGGAGTCATGCTCTCCGGGATAATCTTCGACGCAGGCACACCGAACTCGCGGACGTTGCTCCAGGTCGGAAGTAGCATTGTGCATAATAACCAGAATGCCTCTGACCCTCCGACTCTTCAGGATATATTCTTCCGCATCGGCGGCGCGGAGTCAGGTCAGGCGACCAACAGCCTGGTCGTCAACAGCGACAACGTCATCCTCGATGACATCTGGGCATGGCGGGCCGACCACGGGAGTGGTGTGGGTTGGGCTTCCAACACAGCCAACACCGGTCTCATCGTCAACGGGAACAACGTGACAGCGTATGGCCTTTTCGTTGAGCACTACCAGCAATATGAGGTCATCTGGAATGGGAATGGGGGCACAGTCATCTTCTTCCAGAACGAGATGCCCTACGACCCGCCCAGCCAGGCGGCATGGATGGAGGCTCCCGGTGTCGATGGGTGGGCAGCCTTCAAGGTAACCAACACGGTGACCAGTTTCCGGGGATACGGCCTGGGCAGCTACAGCTTCTTCAACCAGGGCATGAACATCTATGCTGCACGTGCATTTGAAGTTCCTTCCACCCTCCCGGCGGGAAGTCTCCACGATCTGCTGACAATCTTCCTCTCCACAGCTGGGGCTGGAGGCATCCTGAATGTGGTGAACAACACAGGTGGGTCGTCAACCAGGGCTAACCCGGACGTCCCGGTTGCTGTGACGAACTACCCGTAACGGCTTGACACTTCATCCGATTGACTGATCACGAGCCATCAAGTCCCGCCCAGAGGTTTCTCCCACTAGCATGAACTTGTGGGGTGGGGCTTGATGTGCCGGCTCTGTCAGAACTCGTGACACCACCGCCAGTGATGATGGCGGTGGTAGCGCCACCTCCGCTGGCGTTGTCGCTGCCCTCCCCGTGGGGAGACGCGGCGCTCCACTGGAAACAGCTTAAGGCTAAGGCTACTTCTTTTGCTACATGGGCAAGGGGAGACATTGATAGTCAAAAGATAAAAAGGAGCATGTCATGGATGTACATTCGCTTATCGCAACGATACGTCGGAAACCGGTTCCCTGGCTGATCAGTCTACTGATGCTTTGCTGCATCGTCTTTGGACTCTTCGTCACCTTTCCGCTCTTTCTCCATGCTTCTCCGGCTCATGCTGCCAGTGGCGTGCAAATCAATACTGGCGGACCAGCGGTTTCCTCATTTGTGCCTGACACGGATTTTAGCGGTGGCACGGCAGCGCATCACACCAGGACCGTGACCACCAATGGCGTGAGCAATCCCGCCCCTATGGCAGTCTATCAGTCGAGTCGCATCGGCAGGACGTTTCGCTATACCATCCCCAACCTGAGCACTCAGGCTACCTATACCGTACGCCTCCACTTTGCCGAAACTTACTGGACGCAGGCCGGCAAGCGTCTCTTCAATGTGACCATCAACGGCACTCCGGTCCTGACCCACTTTGATATTTTTGCCGCTGCCGGTGGTGCCAACAAAGCGGTTATTGAGCCCTTCACGACCACCGCCAGCACGACCGGGACCATCACTATGCAATTCACCGCCGTGACCGATAATGCCCAGATCAACGGCATCGAAGTCCTGAGGCAAACCTCCGTCACTCCTACGCCCACATCCACGCCCACATCAACTCCTGTGCCCACATCCACTGCGACGCCCACTAACTGGACACCAGTGTGGCATGACAACTTTGCTGGTTCGGCAGGTAGTGCTCCATCGTCGGCTAACTGGATTGAGGATACTGGTACAAGTGGCCCGGGCGGTCCAGCTCACTGGGGTACTGGCGAGGTCGAGACGATGAGCAGCTCAACGAACAACGTCTATCTCGATGGCAATAACCACCTTAATATCCGGGCGATAAACAACAATGGTACCTGGACATCGGGTCGTATCGAGACGCAACGGAGCAACTTCGCCGCTCCGGCTGGTGGCATGCTGGAGGTAACGGCATCGCTCAAACAACCCGCGCCCACCAACGGTTTAGGCTACTGGCCCGCCTTCTGGACACTGGGTGCTGGCAGTCGTACCAAAACTCAAACCTGGCCAGCGGTTGGTGAGACAGATATCATGGAGGACGTCAATGCACGCAGTGAAGAGGCCGCAACCTTGCACTGCGGGACAGACCCTGGTGGTGCCTGTAACGAGCCTGACGGCTTCGGCAGTGGTCTAGCCACCTGTACAGGCTGCCAGACTGGCTACCACACCTACACAGAAATTATCGACCGCACCCTTTCAGACGAACAGGTTCGCTGGTATCTCGATGGCAAACAGATCTGGGTTGTACATGAGAGTCAGGTCGGCGTCAGCACGTGGCAGGCAGCGATCGATCATGGCTTCTTTATCATCTTCGATCTTGCTATCGGCGGAGCATTCCCTAACGCGGTTTGCAATTGCACCTCACCCACTAGCGCGACCTCGTCAGGTGGAACGCTCAGCATAGCCTCCGTCGCAGTCAACCAGATAACTGGCACGCCTCCAGCAGCATTGACAACACCTCCAACGCCTACCACTCCGAGTGTCGTCTCAGTAAGCGGTACGCAAGGGAACTGGCGGTTGCTTGTTAATGGATCTCCCTACCAGGTGAAAGGTGTCACGTATGGTCCTCCAAACGCAGCCGCTGATGCTTATATGCCAGCTCTCAAGGCAATGGGAGTCAATACACTACGTACCTGGGGCACCGATGCTTCAACCCGGTCCCTACTCAACGCGGCGGCAGCCTATAACCTGAAGGTAATCAACGGGTTCTGGCTCTCTCAGAACGACGACTACCTCAATGACACCACGTACAAAACAAACACGCTCAACGCTATTAAAACCTGGGTAAATACCTACAAGAACAGCCCGGGCGTGCTCATGTGGGATGTCGGCAATGAGGTCATCCTCAACTTGCAGAATACCTATTCAGGTACGAAGCTGGAGCAGGAACGCAACGCCTATGCCCGATATATAAATCAGATCGCCCAGGCCATCCACACCATCGATCCGTCCCATCCAGTTACCTCAACTGATGCCTGGACAGGTGCCTGGCAGTACTATAAGGCGAACTCTCCTAATCTCGACCTGTATGCAGTAAACGCCTACGGCAGCGTCTGTTCCATCAAGCAAGCCTGGAATAATGGCGGCTATACGAAACCATACATCGTCACCGAGACCGGGCCGTCTGGTGAGTGGGAGGTTCCAAACGATGCAAATGGAGTGCCTACCGAACCGACTGATGTGCAAAGTAGCCAGGGCTATCGGACTGCCTGGAACTGCATCACAGGCCATACGGGCGTTGCGCTAGGGGCAACACTCTTCAACTATGGCATTGAGAATGACTTCGGTGGGGTATGGTTTAACCTGATGACAGGTCACTGGAGACGGCTCTCCGACTTTACGGTCGCTCAACTCTATGGCGGCCAGATCTCGGCTAACACGCCACCCGTGATCACCAACATGGCCCTGAGCCAGACAAACATCACGACGAATGGCCAGTTCACCGTCAGTGCTAATGTGAGCGACCCGAACGCTGATCCACTGCGCTATCATCTGATGTTCAGCAGCAAGTATGTCAACGGAGATACGGGACTACAGAACGCGACGTTCACCCAGACTGGGCCAACCTCGTTCTCGGTCACTTCACCAAAGCAATCAGGTACCTGGAAGGTGTACCTCTACGCTTACGATGGGCAAGGTAACGTCGGCATCGCAACGCTGTCGTTCAAGGTCATTCCCTAGCAAAGCAACCAGGACGCTTTGTTCCAGAGTGCATGGTGGGCCACCTCAAGGTGACCCGCCATATCCAAACTGATCGACCTGCGTGGTGTTTCCGCCGAAGGGGATCACGCCGTAGTGATAGGTAAACTCATACCAATCGAAGTAGACATTCGCGTTGGGATCGTTGGGATTCTGCGGATCTGGCCCACCCCAGCCGCTATCATTGGACGCGATCGGGATGTACATTGGTGAGCGTCAACTTGCTCTTCCATCCAATATGATCCCAAAACCGACCCCCTATGGCCCCCTTCAAAGTCCTTTTTTCCCTTTATACTTTTGTTGTCAAGGTCGAAAAGTTCTTTTCTCGACGCTCATCGACTCCATATAATTCGGCATGCAGGATGAGATCAGCGAGTCGCTGTAAGAGTAATCCTGTTCCGCAGGCTGCATCCAGGATACGCGGCGGACATTCCCGTGCCCCGGCAGCTTTCTGTAGTCCCGTAAGATCAAGGATGGAGCAGGTAGCCGCAAGCGTCTTCTCAGAAAATGCCTTCCAGGTTCGATTGTAGGACGTTGCTCGCTTCCCCATATAATATGTTCTCATCAGCCCGCACAAATCTTAGCTCTCTCTTCTGAATCTTCTGCCCAGCAAAAAGGAGATTATCCTCAGACGGATCAAAAGCAAGAAGAGTCCAGGGCTATCTCTCCACCAGCCACACAGCAGCGTTCAGTATATCAGGGAAAACCAAACATATCTAGTGATTTTGCAACAGGTACTTGATACTACATATATGTGGTATCCTTGTGAGTACAGAATGGAATATCGTAGGATAGAGTCGGCCCAACAACAAGATCAAGCCATTGATCTTGCGAATGGAGGAGATTTCGTGGACAACCAACCAGGTCTATCTTCACATGCCCTTTCTTCTCCTAATGCATCTGTAGCTGCATCAGTGACACCTCACCTATCTCCACCACGGCAGAAAAAAGATGCTGATTATGTCTTTTTTGAGTTAACACGCAGCATTTGTCCAGAGTGTCGTCGTGTCATCGACGCACATATACTCTTGCGTGCCAATAAAGTGTATCTGCGGAAGCGTTGCCCTGAGCATGGTCTGTTTGAAGGACTGGTCTATGGGGATGCGCAGGCCTATACCTCCGCAGCACGGTTCAACAAGCCCGGCACTCTACCACTGGCCTACTCCACAGAACTACAGCTTGGATGCCCTCATGATTGTGGCCTTTGCCCTGATCATCAGCAGCATGCCTGCCTGGGCATCATTGAAGTCAATAGTGCTTGTAACATGGAGTGCCCGCTCTGCTTTGCCAATGCCGGTGTGGGCTTCAACCTGACGCTGGAAGAAGTGGAGGGCATTCTGGATCACCTGGTGGAAACAGAGGGCAATCCCGAAGTGGTCCAGTTCTCCGGGGGGGAACCATCCATTCATCCACAGATCATCGAGATGATGAAAGCAGCGAAAAAACGCCATATCAGACATGTAATGCTCAACACCAACGGCAAGCGTATCGCCGATGATGATGCGTTTCTGCATCAATTGGCCGAGCTACATCCATCGATTTATTTTCAATTTGACGGTTTTGAAGCTGAGACCTATCGTATTCTTCGTGGCGAACCGAATATCCTGCCACAGAAACTACGGGCGTTGGATCGTCTGGCAGAGATTGGGGCAAACGTCGTACTGGTTCCGGCAGTTGATCGCTTTGTCAATCTGCACGAAGTAGGTGCCATTGTCTCGTTCGGTATGAAGCATCCAGCGGTACGTGGTATCAATTTCCAGCCAGCATTCCAATCTGGTCGTCATGGGGAAAGTGATCCCATGCAGCGCCTGACTATCCCCGACATCCTCAAAGCCCTGGAAGAGCAGACCAACGGTACGCTGATGGTTTCGGACTTCGTGCCGGTGCCATGTTGCTTTCCCACCTGTAACTCAGTCACCTATGTACTCAACGATGGTGATACCGTCTTACCACTGACACGCATACTCAATGTTGAGGATTACCTGGATTACATCACCAACCGCGCGGTACCTGATCTTTCAGAAGATATCAAGGCTGCGCTAGAAGGGCTCTGGTCATCCTCCGTCGTCCCTGGTTCTGATAAGGCTGCGCAGCAATTCGCTCTCTCCTGTGCTGCTTGTGAGCTCCCTGACGGGCTGGACCTGGGGGCATTTGCCAAAAATATCTTCATGATCATGCTGCAAGATTTCATGGACCCCTGGACCTTCAACCAGAAAAACCTGATGAAGTGCTGCAAAGAGATCCTGTTACCCGATGGCAAACAGATTCCATTCTGTGCCTATAACAATGTAGGCTACCGCGAGCAGGCACGTGTCCAACTCCAAGCAAGAGAGCGTCAACGGAACCAGGCCAAACGTACGGGCGTTCCCTATACGCCAGAACCACTGACGTTTTCATTTGGGCAGAAGTAGCATGAGCAGCTCACAAAAGGATCTCCGATGATAAAAAGGGAAAGGACTGATGAACACAAAACATGAGATACAGGGCGAGCCTGACGCCGCAGAGATCAAGGCATGCTGCGCGACCGTCTACCAGAGCGATGCAGCACGGTTTTTACTCGGTGACTCGTTCCACCCCGGCGGTATTAGACTGACCAAATATCTTGGCACATTACTCCATCTGAGGCCAGAACTGCGGGTTCTGGATATCGCAGCGGGACAGGGAAGGAGTGCAACCGCGCTGGCGCAACGTTTTGGATGCCAGGTGCTGGGCATTGAATATGGCTCTGAAGCAGTTAAGAGGGCTACGGAGGCCGCAATCGAGGCGGGCGTTGCCCATCTCGTGACCTTTCAACAAGGAGATGCGGAATGCCTTCCAGTCGCAGATGGGACTTTTGATGCAGTCATCTGTGAATGCGCCTTCTGCACATTTCCTGACAAACCAACGGCAGCATCAGAGTTTTTGCGTGTGTTAAAACCGGGTGGACAGATGGGATTGAGCGACCTGACACGCACGGGAGACGTGCCAGAAGCATTACAGGGACTGCTCGCCTGGATTGCCTGTATCGCGGATGCACAACCAGTGAGCGCCTATACGCACTATCTGACGGAGGCTGGGCTGACGATCGATCTGATCGAGGCACACGATGAGGCATTACATGAGATGGTACAGCAGATTCGCGGGAAATTGCTTGGGGCAGAACTGCTCATGCGGCTCAAGAAGCTCGACCTTCCAGCTTCTCTTGATTTCGAGCAGGCAAAAGCACTGGCGCAGGCGGCAACCACCGCTATTCAGATGAACAAATTCGGGTATGTTTTAATAAAGGCAAGCCGAACATAACTCTTCAGGAAATTTCTCCTTGTCAAGTCTCTTATGAGTTAATGCAAGCGTATATTCGCTGCAACCTGCGCTGCTGGTGCAGTAACGAGCAAGCAGATCGTAACACAGAGCAACGGGGTGTTCAGGATATGGGCAAAAGTGGAAAGCGGCGCTGGCGCGAGTAACGCAAGGAAGTAGAGGCACTGTGCCAGCCCGGTGTATTTGCCCCACGGCGTTGAGCCGAAACGCACAGGATGGGCAAATGCCAGGTAGCTGAGCAGGGTCGTCACCAGCGGGATGATGAAGCGTAGCAGCATCACTATTCCGACCCAGAGCGGCAATACGCCATTCTGGAGCAGGATGATCGTGAGCGACAGGAAGAGGCAGAAATCTGCTTCGGCGTCGGCAATCTGGCCCAGTTTGCTCTGTGTCGCTGTGCGCCGGGCGATTGGCCCATCGAGGATGTCGGTGGCGATGCCGCACAGGAAGATCGCCAGAGCCAACTCTGACGGTATCGCCAATCCGTCCATAAGCCTGCCAAGCAAAAACGATGCGCACAACCCGCGCAAGCAGGTAAGCGTATTGGCTACGCCAATGTCTGGTAGAAGCTTGTTGCTTTGTAATGATCGGTTGAGACCAAGATGCCAGAATAGGTCGCTCTGTTGCCATGCGACACAAAAGATGAACCCAGACAGCAGGTGTAAGGTGTCGGCTAATCCCGCAAACAGGCCATTACCAATGAGGATTACCAGCGCCAGCAGCGCGATAAGACAAGTTACTCGTCGCCATGATTGTTTCAGTGAAGGATTGGCGTTAGCAGTCTGCCAGGACATAAGCCAGGAGCGTTGGAAGAAGCGTCCCCAGGCGCGCGGGCTGAAACGATCATGGCGGAGAGTGGTCAGCAGGTCAACCACAAACGTATGCTCAGTGCTCTGTTGCATGGGAAACATTCCTCATAGAAATAGATATTCTTCTCTACCCATGAAGAACTAGTGAGGGTCTGCAACCACCTTTTTAATACTTCTTGCAATGGGTTGTCTTCTACTGATATTTTCGCACACGCCGGATGAAGATGCTACTTTCTCATCCAAACGGGCTTTCTACCCCGTTCATGTCGATAGCTTAGTTACACTGTGGAATCAATGCTATAATAAGCGCATCAAGGCACTGAAAAACCTGCACCCAAAGAGGGGTGAGCGGAGTAAAGGAAAAATGCATTGAAAGAAACGCAAGCTTCTGAAGAGATAAAAACTACAGCAGAAGAACTGCCAGCACCGCAGGGCATTGGCATGGCTGTCGCCATTGACTGGGGACTGGCCGTGCAAACCGCGTTAATGCCAATCATCTACACGGTTTTTAGTCAGTCCAACCCGATGAAAATCTCCGGTCTCAATCCGATCCTCGGCACAGTGCTGTTATTCGTCATTGCGTGGCCCGTCGCCTACGGCTTCGCGTTTTTCGGTGAGATGGTACGGCGTGGCCGCAATTGGACTTGCAGGATACAAATTGTCGCCAATGCGCTGCTCTCACTGGCCGGTATCCTCTCACTGGTCAACGTGTATCAGAGTATCAAAGTGGGAAACTTCTGGCCGTTAGTAACAGAGGTCATCCTCGTTATCTTTTCGCCATTGATTGCCTGGCGCTTGAGTCGTCCCTCGACAGTGCGCTGGTTTAAAAATGTCACCGTTGCAGAGGCACGCAAACGTCACGGTGGCATGTGGGTGTGGTTCATCGCGCTGTGGGCCACTGTTGGCGGCGTATTGCAGACCATCGCCGCTATGAAGAGATAGACCGCGCAGGATGGTGAAGGCAAATATGACTCGGATGGATTATGATCTAACCATTCTCGGAGGAGGGTCAGGAGGACTGACGGCAGCACGGATCGCCGCATCATTAGGGGCGCGGGTCCTGTTGGTTGATAAAGAACGCCTGGGTGGAGATTGCTTGTATACAGGATGCGTCCCAAGCAAGAGTTTGATTCATGTGGCTCAGGTGGTCCATCAAGCTAGAACAGCCACTCGTTTGGGATTGGCCACGAGCCATGTGGATATCCACATGGCTCGTGTCGCTGACTCCATCCAGGGAGTGATCAAACGAGTACACGAGGCAGAGCATGTCTATACAGACGATGTGACGGTCAAATTTGGGGTCATCTCTTTTCAGTCCCCGACAACCCTGATGGTCAATACGGAGAAAATCACCAGTCGCACGACGATCATTGCAACCGGCTCACATCCCGCTCATCCACAGATAGAAGGTTTAGCTGAAGTCGGATACCTGACAAACGAAGATGTGTTTCAACTGACAAATCTGCCAGCATCACTTCTCATTGTGGGTGGCGGGCCTGTGGGTGTTGAGCTTGGGCAGGCGCTGGCACGATTAGGTGTCCAGGTCACGCTTGTTCAAGGACCGGAGCGAATTTTACCGCGAGAGGAGCTTGACGTTTCAGAATCCATTACGCGTGTGCTCCAGTCCGAAGGAGTAACGGTGCAGACAAAGGCACGGGTGCTGAGGGCAGAACAGCATGGAAGCAAGAAGCGCGTGACGGTGAAACAAGGTGAACAACTGGTTGCGTTTGAAACTGATGAGATTCTCCTTGCGGCAGGCCGTCAAGCAAATGTCGATGAGCTGAATCTGGAGGCAGCTGGTGTTGTCTATACTAAACAGGGTATTAAGGTCGACAGCTATCTGCGGACCTCCAAAGCCAATATCTTTGCTCTAGGCGACGTCATCGGGGGGTATCTCTTTACCCATGTTGCAGCTTATCAGGCGGGTGTAGCAGTGCGGAATGCCTTATTGCCCGTGGGAAAGAAGAAGGCCGATTACCGGGTGCTCCCCTGGTGTACCTTTACAGACCCGGAGGCGGCTCGTGTCGGACTGACCTATCTCGAAGCGCAACAATGCCATCGGCAGGTACGCGTCATCACGTTTCCCTGGGCAGATATCGACCGGGCTCAAACGGAGCAAGCCACGACCGGGTTTATCAAACTCGTGCTGGCAGGCAAAAAAGAGGAAATAGTGGGTGTGCATATGGTAGGTGCACACGCAGGAGAGTTGCTTGGAGAGATCGCATTAGCAATGCAACACCATCTAACCATCTCTGATATTCTTGCCGCCATTCACCCTTATCCGACGTTTCATACCGGTCTGCAACAGGCGGTTTTCGAGGCGTATCTCTCGAGTAGGGGGGCACGTACCAATCGAACCATTGTCAGTATGGCACTCCGTTTCAGAAAATAAAAGCATTGGATCCTCCTCATTACCAGGGTAGAGCTTTATTTGATGCTAGCTGCGACCTGGTAACTACTTGCATTTGCTATTTTGTTGGGATCATATTGATCCATGAGATTGTATTCCTCCCAGCCCTCGACGCTCTGGAGCACCTTCTTTACATTTGCCTGTGCCCCTACCAGGTAAATATTCTCCTGCAAAGCGAGTTTTCCTCCTATAAAACTCAGCATACGGGCACATTCCTTCGATAAAGACTGGAGATTTTCCATCCGTACCACGATCCCTTTGGGATGAGCAGTTACAATTTTGTCTAGCTGCATTTTAAAGACAGGCTCAGCAGCAGCGTTAAGATCGCCGTACAGCGTCAACTGCACAATATCATTGGCGACATCCAGTATAGCATCGAACTGCCGACTTGCTGGCACAAGGCGCACGCGTACTTTCAATGCGCAATTCGCGTCAGGAACAAGCGCTGGACTACCTGCCCAGGGTGGTCGCTGCCCGGCAGGATGTGGCTCCGACGGTGCAGGCAATTTCACGGTCATCGCTTCCGCGTCGAAATCTTTATAGGGATCGCCATTAATCCATACTGCCTCCAGGCGCACGCTGCCCGGAGGCAGGATATCAGGCTGCACACGCAGGATGTTGTCCTTGAGCACACCAGGCCGAGGCTTGAAGTAGAAATCCATCGGCTGCTTCGTGACGAGCAGATTGCTGTAGACTGCAGCTAAGTAGCCAAGTTCAAATGAGTGGTAGCTGGACATCGAATGGCTGCCTTTGAGCCGCTCGGTTCCCACCAGATAAGGGAATCCATTGGCCATTACGTTGAAGTAGATCCCCCCGTTATCATGATCTGGGAAGAATGCGTTATAGAACGCCTCCGACTCACGTGCCAGGCGCAAATACAGCGGATCTTTAAGCGACCCATGCAGGATCAAGTAGGCCAGAATCGCCTGCTCCTGTTGCCACCATGCCTTACGGTCGTGCCACACGAAGCGATGCCACTCTTCACCAGCAGTGTGAACACGTTCTATAACGTCGTACCATCCCCCACGCTGCTGATCCATCCCGTAGTTGGGCATAATCTCGGCAATCTTTCTGGCAAGCGTTGTGTAGCTAGCGTTGGGACGCAGGTGATGGATACGCAGCAGATTCCAGGCGATTTTGAGATTGTGGCCCGTGACGGCGCGATTCTGCTGCCAACCCCAGGTCGTATCAGGTGTCCAATCTTCGCTATACCGTTCCTGTACAAAGGGGCTATGCTCATAATCTGGAAAGCGCTGTACGATCATATCAGCGATGGAGACCAGGAAATCAGCATATTTGTCTTCCCCTGTTGCCAACCAGAGGTTGATTAAGTAAGCAGGAGCATGATCCCCAATAGAGTTCCAATTTTTGCGCGCGCGATCTTTCCCCAGCGACTCGGCGCGTGGATCGAACGTAATAGGATCGATATGCGAGAAGTAGCCACCTTTTTCGCGATCCAGAAAACATTTATTGAACAGGTTGATGGTCATTTCGGCATCGCGCAGGATCGCGGGATCGCCGGTCACACGGTAGGTCTGGATGGGTCCTGCCAGCGCATAGATCTGTTCGTATGCCGGGATAGCGTCGTAGTCATCACCAAACTGGGAGGCAAAAATTTTGCGTTCACGCCCTCCCTGTACATCCATTGCATGATACCAGTACGCGAGATCCGTGTCCTCATCGACGGCTCGCAGGCGGGTCCGCAGATACTCGGTACCCTTTTCTGCCGCTTCCAGGTAGCGCTCCTCTCCTGTGAGCAGGTATACCGTGGCAAAGCCATAAACCATGCGCGAGATCGTGTCAGTTTCCTGGCGCGTGCTCTCGATCTTCTGCCCTTCAAGGGTCAGGAGGGTGCGATAGTTACGATAATCAATCGTGCCATCGGGAAACTGTGCATTAAAGTAGAACTCGGCCAGTGCCTGGACCTGCTTGATCCACCAGTCCTGTGCTTCAAAGCGAAATTCATTGACCTCGCGGCCTGTAAAAATGATATGTTTGGCCTCAAATACGTTGTCTCCGCCCTCGGGATAGAAGATACCGTAAACAAACAGATACCGACCAGCCACGAGCATACTGTCTAACGGCCTATCAGGAGTCTGGAAAGGCTCACCCAGGTTTTGTATCAGTTCTCCATAGGTCACATCGGTTAACCTCACCTGGAACTCTCTCTCATCATATGTCTTCAAGCCGAACACTTTCTTGTCTGCGTCAGCAGAAGTAACATAACCCGCGATGGTGTCCGAGAAGGTAAAATGCATCTTATCCATAAAAATCCTTTCAGGGGACCCGCCACGCCTTCAGGCTGCGGGAGGAATGAAAGGCACCCGCAGGTGCGCATAACTGTAGCCGTCTGCACGATGCACACAATGAAGATACTTTGGGTGAATATCCACTTTGCCCAGGCGAAATGAGGGACGATGTCGAATTGCAATGCGTCCCTGATAGGTTCCTTTGGGCGTCACCGCTTTGACGATATCGCCGGTACGATATCCCTGGAAGGTCTTGTGTCGCTGCTTGTGATGTTTTGGGAAACCAAACTTGTCAGGAACACCCATCTGTCTGCACCCGTGACCTGTTGCGGTGATCAGTAGGGGTACCACGCCTTTGATCTTGAGCACTTCAGGCGTAGATTTGCCAACACAGGCTGCGTCTTGCCAGTGAGTCTTCTCTAACCCTCTCACGGCTCGGTTATACTTCGTCAACCCGCCCGATCCGCATTCAACAGGCAGTCTGGTCGTCTTGAGTTGCTCAAAAAGTGCCCATCTCGTCGTGTTTACGGCTGCTGCATCCTTGAGCGGAGCTTTGGCCTGCGCGAGTATGAGCTTGAGTCCTTCGGGCTTCTTTGCCAGAAAGACCGTGATATCCTGTGTGCCCTTGGCGACATTGCACTTCTCGCAGGCCAGGCACAAGTTGCTCACTCTATCAGTGCCGCCCTTCGCGCGCGGTGTGATATGCTCCACCTGGAGTGGCACCTCTTTGGCCCCGCAATAGGCACACATACGGTTCCACTTTTGAAGAAGATACTCGCGTACCTCATATCCTGCTAGCGTCCCTTGCTGATACCGCACACCAGCAATTTCAGGGTTGTCTTCCTTTTGCAAGTCGAACTTGACCAGCTCTTGCGAGATCGCCATGATGGGACACACCCGACACAGGCGATTGACCCACGTGATGACGTTGGAGACTCTGCTCTCTAACGATGGGGGAAGCCAGCCCTTCTTCTTGTTCTGGCGATTGGTGAAGCGGGGCTTTCTGTATCGTGTCTGCCTGTTGCGTCGAGACCTTGCGGAGAACCCGACGATCATCGATCGCTGACTTGATCTGCTGTCCACGATGGGTCAACTCTGCGGCAAAGACGACCTCGCCCGATGCATCGTTGAGAATGGCGATGCCCGTCGTTTTTGAGCCAGGATCGAGCTTGATGGGCAATGGCTCTAGCACTGGCGCGATCACTTCCACCTTCAAGATTATGGTGAAAGGATAGTGCTTCAGGACCGCAGCCTTGCCCTGCGAGAGCAGCCTGCGGGCTTCCCCCGGATGCACAGGATTGAGCTCCCGCTTGTTTGTGTCTAAGACGAAGACGTTGGACATTGATTGTTTGCTCCTTTGAGAGCCTCTGGTTTCCCAGGTAATGGTGGCCTCGACAAGGTTCGAGGTGGTTTGACGTTGCAAGCACGTCCTTCACCCTGTACAGATGTTTAACCTGCAACCGTAGAGCAGTACGCTGGCCTCGCACGCACTGGTACCTAATTTCACCCCGAACGGAGGTTCTGTTTCAAACCTAAGTCTGGTCAGGTGTGGGCCTCCTCACGCAAGCCCGTCGCCTTCGGGCGATTGGGTTCCTGACTGATCTCTCCTTGCACTGCATATTGTTGCGCACGTACGCTTGCCGCTAGCGCGAACGAGAAATTAAAACGACCACGCTGCGATTGTTTACCTGATATGTGGGACCTGCTACCTCTACCTCTTCGCCCGTTCTGGCAATATCTTGAGGAGAAGGCAGCGAGGTATCGACGACTCTATACCACTTCCTATCTACAAGTGGAGGAATATCGAACTCAAGGTGCTGCCAATCCATGTTGAGCATGACGTGGATATCCGTATCGTCCGCATTATCATCATCCGCGAACCCTCCTAGAGTGAATGCCAGTACGTGCGAAGCGGGATCGGACCAGCCTGGACTATTGAGACGACAACCATGCCACATAATATCTGCCAGCCCACGCTGATTGATCTGGCCGCTAAAGAAGCGCTTGCGCTGAAGCGTCGCATGCGACTTACGGAACGCAATCATCTGTTGGAAGAAGCGCAACACCTCTCGATGCTTTTCCGTGAGGGTCCAATCGAACCAGCTTATCTCGTTATCCTGGCAGTAGGCGTTATTGTTTCCTTGCTGCGTCCGTCTGACTTCATCTCCGGCCACAAACATAGGCACACCCTGAGAAAGGAGCAGAATCGCGGCAAAATTCTTGACCTGGCGCTGGCGCAGAGCTTCAATATCCACGTTATCGGTCGCGCCCTCAGCGCCGCAATTCCAGCTTATATTGTTATCGTTGCCATCGCGGTTGCCTTCCCCGTTGGCTTCGTTGTGCTTGTCGTTGTATGACACCAGATCATTGAGTGTGAAACCATCATGGGCGGTAATAAAATTGATACTATTGATCGGCAATTCTCCACTGGCCTGAAAAATATTGGCGCTACCAGCGATGACCTCGGCGGCCCTGCCGACGACCGTCACTCCGTCGATGGAACCTTGATCGCCCTTGACAAAGCTACGGATGCAGTCGCGGTACACGCCATTCCATTCGGCCCAACGGCGACCAGGGAAATAGCCCACTTCGTAGAGTCCGGCGGCGTCCCACGCTTCAGCGATCACTTTTGTGTTAGCCAGAGCATCCGATAATTCAATCTCCCAGATGATTGGTGGATTGACGATGGGATTGCCGTTTTCGTCGCGACACAGAATGACGGCCTCATCGAAGCGAAAACCGTCGACATGCATTTCGTTGACCCAGAATTGCAATGTATCGTAAATGAGTTTCTCTGTGATGGGATGGTTGCCGCTGAGGGTATTGCCGCAGCCGGAGTAGTTCATATAATACTGTTGGTCTTCTGGCGAGAGCAGATAGTAATTGCCGTTGGCCAGACCCTTGAGGTTAATGGTCGGTCCTTGGTGATTGCCTTCCCCCGTGTGGTTAAAGACGACATCGAGAATGACTTCGATGCCTGCTTTATGCAGAGCCTTGACCATATCGCGGAACTCCGTAATATGCTTGCCTTCTTCTGGACGCACGCAGTAAGCACACTGGGGAGCCATAAAGCTAATAGGATCGTATCCCCAGTAGTTCGTCAAGGGTTTGCTGGTGAAGGGGCTGATCTGCTTTACTTCCTCTTTATCAAAGTCGAATATTGGCAGCAGTTCAATAGCGGTGATGCCCAGTTCTTTGAGGTAGGGAATCTTCTCAATGATGCCGGTAAACGTGCCGCGCATATTGGCAGCACAGCCCGACGAAGGGGATTGCGTAAATCCACGTACATGCGTCTCATAGATGATCGTTTCATGCATCGGACGATTTAATGGCCGATCACCTTCCCAGTCATAGCCACTTGTATCGATGACGACGCTACGCATAGAGGTCGCGACATTATCATCGGGACCACATGCCGCGCTGCGCTCCCAGAGCGCGCTCGTATTGCCTCTGGCATAAGGGTTGAGCAGCACTTTATTGCGGTTATAGCGATACCCCTGGTGGATATCATGTGGGCCATCCACGCGATAGGCATAGTGGATACCCGGCTTGAGACCTTTCACGTAGACATGCCAGAAAAAAAAGGTCTTATGCTTGAGTGGGTCCAGTTGGATCGTCACACATGGCGACGTATCCTTGTATCCCTCAAACAATAAGAGTTCGACGGAGGTGGCACGATCCGCGAAAACGGAGAAGTTAACTCCATTTGCGTCCGGTGTTACCCCCAGAGGATGACTCCTTCCCTGCTCTATTTCTAGCGCTGCGATCCCTCTTTCCGCCGCTCCTTCTATGGCTATACCCGATAATTGCCTGTCTATAGTTATAGTCATCGTGCCTCCCTATCATCCGTTTTCTCTACTTCGAGTCCGCCGCTCCTTCCGTGGGAAGAGGCGGTGGATTCTCCTGATCGACAAAGCCCTGACTGATCTCAATAATGTTATCTTCCGGGTCGGCCAGCCAGACCGAACGCCATCCACGAATAAAGTCGTTAAAATCCATTGGGCCTGCGGTAATCCTGGCAGCGTCTCCCATCTCAGCCAATCTGGCATCTACATCGTCTACCATAAAGGCGAGATGACGCCAGCCCGGATACTCCGGGCCTGAGCCTTGCGCCACCGGAGCTGGTGAAGCCTGGCTACTCTGGAACAGCTCCAGATAGACGTTATCCATTTTGAGAAAGACCACCTGACTCTCCCCAAGCACCACCACGCGTGCGCGCCTGAAACCGAAGTAGCGGCAGTAGAAGCGCTCCATGGCAAGCGGGTCATTGCAGGTAATCGCCACATGCGAAAAGGTTAAAACCGTCATCTTTTTCTCCTGCCGAGCGAGCAGCCGCGCATATGTTCTATGGTGCAGCTAGCACTCCGCCAGTATATCGATGATCGTATGTGCAAAGAGATGGCAGACGGCTCCTGTACGCCCCGTGACGAGATCACCATCCAGCACCACGTCCTGATCGGTATAGATGGCTCCCATGTTGCGGACATCGCCGATGAGATTGTTGTGCGCAACTACCCGGCGACCTCGCACCAATTCTGGGGCCGGAGCAACCAGCCACATGCCATGACAGATGATGCCTTTGAGGATGTTTCTATTGGCGAAGGCGCGCTGGATAAAGCGGGTAGCAGGTGGCAGCTTGCTGATATCTTCGGTGTAGCGCAGACGATCCGCCACGATGGCTGATGGGACAATGATGGCCGAGAAGCTCGCGAGCGTTGCGTCATCCATATCCTCGAAGCTTTCATTGCACGTGAAGGGCGCTTTATACTCATGTCCTGTAAAGGTCAGGGATGATTGACCCCATAGACGCGTCATAAAGTGCAGCTCCGCCCCCTCCTCTGGAAAGCGATGTTCGTAGTAAAAGATCTCCTTTTCATAGAAATCGCTCTCGATCAGAATGCCGATCTTCTTCCCTTGTAATCTCATCACATTCCCCTTTTAATCAGGTCACTGGCCTTCTCCGCAATCATCAGAATGCCCGTGTGGCAATTCCCAGAGGGAACCATTGGCATGACGCTGGCATCGACGACCCTGAGTCCGGTCACTCCGTTGACGCGGAGCTGCGGATCGACCACGGCCATATCATCCAATCCCATTTTGCACGAACCGACCTGGTGATGATACGAGTCGGCGTTTTTACGCACAAAGGCGCGCAACTGCTCGTCGCTGCGTACTTCTGGCCCCGGCAGCAGTTCTTGCCTGGCCCAGCCCGCGAACGAGCGCGTCCCGAAGATCCGGCGCGCAATCTTCACGCCCTGCACCAGGCGCGCCAGATCAGCTTCAACCGCCAGATAATTCGGATTTATGAGTGGCTTGTCCAGCGGATTCTTGCTCGCCAGTCTGATCCAGCCGCGCGATAGCGGACGCACGATGCCAGGGAGAATACTAAACGCATTGGGGTGCCCCTGCCCAATCACGATATCAAATGGTACATGCACAAAGCCTAGCTGCAGATCTGGCCCGATCCAGCCCGGCTCGGACTTCAAGAACAATGCGCTCTCCGAGAGATTCTCACGCCCGGGCGGTACTGGCTGCGCGGCCTCGCTAATCACACCAACCAGTACGTGATTGTGGAAGTTTTCACCCACACCCGGTACCTCAGCGACCACAGGAATGTCGAAGGTCTTGAGTTGCGTGGGATGGCCGATACCCGAAAGCAGGAGCAATTTGGGCGCTTCGATGGCTCCCGCACAGACGATCACCTCACGCCCGGCATGAACTCTCTTGATCTCGCCATGCTGGCTGTACTCCACCCCTATACAGCGCTGCCCATTAAACAACAGGCGCGTGGCCTGCGCTCCCGTGCTCAGCGTCAGATTTGACCGCTCCAGGGCAGGCACGAGGTAGGCTACGGTTGCGCTGTGGCGTTTGCCATCTTTGATATTGACATGGTGCCAGCCTGCACCTTCCATCTGTGGACCATTAAAATCCTCGCTGTAAGGGTAGCCCAGTTCGCGGCAGGCATCGATAAACACGGCAGAGGTGGGATTGAACGCGTGTAACTTAGCGTTCGCAACATACATTGGCCCCCCTTTGCCAGCCCACGGACTGCTGTTGTCTTCCTGGTCTTCCAGTTTCTGGAAATAGGGCCTGACCTGCTCGTAGCTCCAACCTGGACAGCCATGATAGGCCCAGGCGTCATAGTCAGATGGCTGTCCCCGGACGTGCATCATGATATAGAGATTACTGGTCCCACCAGGGATCTTGCCGCGCGGCTCATGCGTACTACGTCCGTTGAGACCCGGCTGAGGAACACTCGTATAGCCCCAATCCACAGAAGAGCCCAACAGGGTATACCACAGGGAGGGATCGGCAACGGCAGGAGGAATATCTGGCCCACCCGCCTCCAATGCCAGTACCTGATGTGCCGGGTTTTCGCTGAGCCGGTTAGCAAGCACTGATCCGGCTGAGCCAGTCCCGACAATAATAAAGTCATATTCGTTCATCACACCTGCGCCTCACACCTACACTGGTAATTTCTGATTGATAAAAGGAGCGAACGGCACGGTGTCATGGTATGTTGCCATATAGGTGATCCGGTCTTGCTGCACCTGGAAATAGTTGGCACCACGCGCTTCAATTGGGACACCACTGGCATTGGCGGCTACGCAATGCCAGATGACGCTGGCCTGGTTCCGCTCAATCACCACATGCAGCGGATGCATCTGAAACTTCGCATACCCTCTGCGCATGGCGGAGATCGCGCCGCGTAAGCTGGCGATGCCTTCAGCATGGCCCGCTATCTGCTCATCTACCACGATATTTTCGGCGAAAAGGGTCAGCCAGGTATCCCAATCACCCGCGTTGACCGCTGTGTAGTATGCGTCGATCATTTCTCTCGTACTCATTGCCCCTCCTCTGAACAAGCGAGTATGGCCCTTACGATGGTAATGTGGCCGATCCCGGCATGGGAACAAACCTCTCAACGCTATAGGTGACGATGAATGGCTGCTGTGTCGTCTTTGAGCGTTCTATAATCCAACGCTGAGTCGCATCGAAGCCGATCCACTGGCTTTTCGGTGCAGGTGCCTGCCAGATATGCGCCTGCCAGTTGACAATAAGATGGACTTCAGCCTGGCTGGCAGTCACACGAATATCCACTTCTTTCAGCACATGGACTTCATCAAAAAACGTGTGGATCACCCCGTCGTACCACTTGAGAAAGTCGGCCTGACCGTGTAGCGTGGTCTCTGGGAGTTGCATCGTCAGGTCTTCGTCCGCCAGCATGGGGAGTATTTCCGCAACTGGAGGATGAACATCCAGCCTGGCATACCAGGTATCCACGAGTTGTTTTACCTCTGTTTCCGTAAGCGGCGCAGGCTTACCTGCCGGTCTGATAACGGGAGAACTCATAATGCAAGATCCTTTCTCTCACGCGTGGCTATATCTGTGTACAACCTTATGCATGATATGCTCTGGTATTTTGCTGGTAAGAACCAGATCGATCAGAAATGGTTCATCGCCTGCCAGCGCCTGACGCAGTGCGGGCACGATCTGCTCCGCCCTCTCGACGCGCACAGCTTGCACGCCCATCGCCTGAGCCAGTTCAACAAAACGGATATCGGGAGTGCCGATATCGAACGAAGCCGGAAATTCGTGCTCTGGTATGTGTTGCTCACGCCAGTATTGCTGAAGATTGAGCTTGAGCAGTTCATAGGAGGAGTTGTGGCAAATCACGAATTTAGCGCCAATCTTATGGTGAGCCGCCGTCCAGAGCGCCTGGATGGTATACATACTGCCTCCATCGCCGCAAATGCCGATCACCGTTTTGTCGGGATGGGCCAGTTTGATCCCCAACGCCCCCGGGATGCCAACACCCAGTGACCCACCACGTGTCATGAAATAGTGCCCTGGCAGTACTGGCGGCAGATAATGCACCACATCAGCACTATTTGTTAACGCTTCGTCGAAGACGATGGCATCTTCTGGCAACATGCTAGCTAGCGCCTCCATAAACTGCGAGGCGTGTAGCGGTATGCTATCACGCCGCAGGTGATCAGCCTTGCTGCTCGCTATTGCCTCCTGTTCTTTAAGCTCAGCATGTTGATTGAAACGGGTGCTGGCGGCAGCTTTCTGCGACACAGTCATCATGCCGTCCAGCGTGACAGCCAGTTTGGCAAGGGTGACTTGTGGATCGCTGATGAGACCAAGGGTGACGGGAAAGTTCTTGCCCACTTCATAGGCATCCAGGTCGATGTGAATCACCCTGGCAGTTGGTGCAAAGACGTGAGCACACGCCGGGAAAACTTCAGGAAAGACATAGGTGCCACAGATCAGCACTACATCGGCCTGCGATGTTATCGTACGACTATACTTGCCAAACATATGCCCAAGCAGATCTTTGTAGAGAGGATGATCCACGCGCATATTAACTTCTGCTGAATCCGCACCCCACACCTCCGCGCCTATTTGTTCGGCCACGCGCGTCAATTCAGCCTGGGCGTTGGAGGCAGCGATACCATCACCCATAATAATCATAGGCTTCTGAGCCGCAGCCAGCAGGGATGCCGCCAGAGCAATCTGCTCCGCTTCCGGGGCCACGCGTGTCACCGGGAAGATGGTCGGAACCACCTCTTCCTCAAGCGGAGCATCGAGGATATCCATCGGCAGGCAGACAAACACGGGTCCCATAGGAGGGGTGGCGGCCATCTTGATAGCTCGTCGCAACACACGTAAGAGCGAGGAAGGAGCGACAACGCGGGTCGCCCATTTGGTAACAGGCCGAGCCATGGCAACCAGGTCAGCCGCCATCTGAGCATCCAACGCATCATAGCGCATACCTGCCTCACCGTTGATTACCACCAGGGGTGCATGACCACGCTTCGCCTGATACAACATACCGATACCATTCCCCAGGCCCACGCCGCTATGCAGTTGTACCACGGTCGGCTTTCTGGTCGCACGAGCGTAGCCATCCGCCATGGCCAGCGCCACCGTTTCGTGCAAGGCCAGAATGTATCGGAAGTCGGCATAGCTACTCACGGCATCCAGGAAGCCTTCTTCAACCGTACCAGGGTTTCCGAACATGTAGTGAATGTCATCTGCCAGAAATTGTTCGATGATCGCAAAGCGCCCGGTTTTGCCTATCATGCTTTCACCAACCATAGCGTCTTAGCCCGCTCACCAGAACATCGACGACTTTCTGGCCAGTTAGATAGGCGTCTGGCGTGGAGCGACCCGTAATAAATGGGTAGTCAACAATAACGGAAGTCTGCTTGCCGAAATTGCCGATATACTGACCATCCGGTCCCGTCGCATCACGGAGGATATATTCCAGGGGATAGGGTGGAGGCCCCATATTAAAATCGATGCCTTGAAATCCAGTGCCATCCTTGTAATCATATTCCTTGCAATGACCGGTGACATGTTTCCCCCAGATAATACTCTTGCGATATTCCAGGTCACGAGCAAATGCCAGGCACGCGACGCCATAACACTCCGCAGCAATCGGCTTCCCCATCCGATAAAAGCTCAGGACGAGATCGTGCACCCTCTGATTGTTCGCCAGATCAACCAGCGCACCACTACCACCTACAATCAGCAGGCCATCATAACCGGCCAGATCCTTCTGCTTCTCGTCAAGGACACGATCATACTCTTCCATCGCTCTCAAAAAGTTTGTCGCACTCCAATAGGGTCTCTCCGGCATCAGAGCAGAGAGATTGAGCGGACTGCGCAGGCGATCCGAGCGATCCAGTTCATGAGCCTTTCCCGCAACTTCTCTGGAAGTGACGGAACGACCCAGTGGCGGGTCAACGTAACTCGGATTCAGGCTGACATCAAGGATTACCGGGCGCTCTCCTCTGGCGGTGGCGAACGTAAGCTGATATCCTGCAGCGTCAAATGTCTCCACCGGACCGAGCAGTTCCTCACCCCAGTATCCCCACTCGGATACCAGGATCATGATGTTTCTCGTCATCTCACTCATTCTCTCAATCGGTTCCGCTACCAACGTGTGTGATCTCTCCACAACTCCCTCCAGATCGCCTTGCTAGCAGCAGTAAGCCGCTTTGTAACCAGAGGCAATGAAGCAACTGCGAAGAGCATATTTGAGAAATTACATTTATACAAAACGGTACTTTGTTTAATTGTAACCGATATATCAAGCGATTTATTTATATATATCATTTTATGCATTGATTATACTGTAAGAAGTAGATCTATATTTAGCAAGCTCTACAGACAGGATCAGACTACTTACCCGAATGGGTCTCCACCCTTGTAGGAGAACCGTCGGGAAATCGGGTAGGGGCGTCACCTCGCGTGCGCCCCGGGGGCGGTCGCCAGGACACGCCCCTACCCGTTTCCCCCCAAAGGAAGGAGACTCACCCGGATCTATAGATAGCAAGAATAAGCTTTACTGAAAGTTTAGGATCATGTATAAAACGACAAAAGATCCTGCTTCAGCGCCATCCGCCTCTCCCAGGCCGGAGCCTCAGATGCCAGGGCGGAAGAACGTAAGGCGTATCCGGGCAGGACTCTCAGATAAGACGATGTGGGATTGGCTTACGCTGTTCGGCACGCTGGCCATCCCAGTCGTTGTGATGTGTGCGACCATTGTTTTCAGTATCCAGCAGGATGAGGCCAGTCAGGCACAACATGATAGCGACCTGAGAATAGCGGAAGCAAATCGGCAGAACGATCTCAAAATGGCCAATGGTCAGGAAGAGGAGGCGACACTGGCGGCATACCTGGATGGGATTACAGGGCTCTTGCTAGATAATAAGCTTGGAGATCCAAGGGTATCTTATGGAGCCAGTATTGTAGCACGAGCAAAAACTATGGTTGTATTGAGTCGTTTGAAGGACCCACATCGGAAATCAATGATCATCCGCTTTCTTTATGAAGCACATCTCATCACTGGAAAGCCAGCCCTTGTTTCTCTGGCGGGCGTTGATCTGAGCCATGTCGATTTGAGGAGTACAGAGTTGAGCGGCGCTAATCTGAGTGGGGCCAATCTGAATGCTGCCCTCTTGAGCAGCGCAGACTTAAGAGGTGCCAATTTGAGCGGCGCTAACCTGAGTGATGCTGATATGCAAGGCGCTAACCTGAACGGTACTAATATGCAAGGCGCTAATCTGAACGGTGCTAATATGCAAGATACGAGAATTACCAGGTAAAGAAGTTTTCCCTATGCTAGTGAGCATAGAGAGTAGAAAGGCCATCAAATAATCGAAAAGACACAGGCAAGAGAGTTTTACAAAGAGCAGCTTGACTACCTCTTTGCAAAAGATGTCGACGGTTTGATCGACAACCACTACAACGAAGACGCTCTCCTCGTCGGCTTCGACTTCGTTGTCAAAGGGCGCGATGCTCTCAAAGCGCATTTTCGCAACTATCTCCAGGCCTTAGGTCATTTGGAGGTGAAATCGACGAACAAATTTAGCGCTGCCGAAGATTTTCTCTTCTTTGAAGCCAGTGTCGTCTCCGCTTTTGGTCCCGCAGAAGTATACGACGCCCTGGTATTGAAAGAAGGAAAAATTTCGTATCATTTTACAGGAGTGAAGTGAGGCATGAACATCTTTTTGACAGGAGCGACCGGCTATATTGGCAGCGGGATAGCGCAGGCTCTGCAACATGCAGGCCATACCGTCGTCGGGCTTGCCCGCTCCGCTGCCTCCGCAGATCGCTTACGGGCGCAGTCCATCCAGCCACTACTGGGAGAACTGACCGATCTACAGTTAATAGCTCAAGGCACGTACGAGGCCGATGCGGTTATCCACGCCGCTTCTTCCAACGACGCGGAGACGGCCAGGACCGATACGCTGGCAGTTGAAACTATTCTTGATACCCTGGCTGGCAGTCATAAACCCTTCATCTACACCAGTGGCTCCTGGGTGTTGGGCACGCTCTCTGCAGGGATTGTAGCCGACGAAGAACAATCCCCAGATCCCCCCTTAATCGTCGCCTGGCGTCCTGCACTCGAACAACGCGTCCTCTCAGCCACAAAGAGAGGTGTGCACGCCATAGTGCTGCGTCCAGGACTGGTCTATGGGTATGGCGGAGGCATTCCTGGCATGCTCGTTCATCTGGCTCAGCAAACAGGCATCGCCCGGACAGTGGGCAAGGGCAAGAATGTCTGGGCGCTCGTGCATCGAGACAATCTGGCCGACGCCTATCTACGCGCCTTGACTCTGGCTCCAGCAGGAACGTTGCTCAATATCGTCAGTGAGCCACCCGTGACATTCCTGGCGATTACTCAGGCGCTTGCACATACTCTGAACCTACCTATTGAGGTCTGGCAGCCAGATCAAGCACGGCTGGTGCTTGGAGAACTGGTTGATGCCCTGCTGCTCAATCAGCAGATCAGCGGAGCAAGAGCCCGTTCTCTCCTCAATTGGACGCCTCAAGCCCCATCCATCCTTGAAGAGATAGAACATGGTTCGTATCACGTCGCAAGCTACCCAACACCTATGCCGCGACCAAATTTCACCTGATGCAAGCCGGCCAACTTCATAGAAGACCGCTTTGGGCTATTGGTCTGCATGTGTTTTTTAAGGAACATTCCACATCTTCTTCTTGTCATATCTCCTAGTACGTTCACTTTCATCACCGGCCTTGCAAGAGAACGCATACGCTGACTCTTGCGACATTGCTTCCTCCTCAATCAGGCAGGAGGAGCATGGTCCTGAGACGAGACAGGCGGCGTAAGCGAGAGCTTCGGCAGGATCACCGTGAAGCTGGAGCCTTGCCCCGCCTGGCTTGCTACATCAACCGATCCACCATGCATGCGCACGGTCCATTCCACAGCTGAGAATCCCGCCCATCAGTCGTTCGTCAGGGTTTGTAGTTCTCAGCTTCCTCTCATCTGTAGTCACTAGAGTAGAACCCGACCGACAACATGAGAGGTGCACGACGGAACTCTCGGCAAGCATGCGGATGAAATGTGGGATAGCTCATAGGTATTTTGCCTATCATGGAGATCTTTAGACCACCTGAGGGCATATATTCATAGGGAGTCACGATATTTTGCAGTCTCCTCTATGTGTGCATTCAAGAAGTCAGCATACTGCATCAGTTTCCCAATACATCAAATCTGGCCGTGAGCTATTCGTCACGGCACCTAACAGGTGGAGAGTAAAGAGAATAGTCTCGATAATCTATAAGGAGTTTCCAGTATTCATGCAAGATCTTTCCTTAGAAAAACAGTCGGAGCAAACGCCTCAGTCGATGCTACGGAGGGCCAAAAGACCCCCACGCGTCTGGCAATGGATCGCGCTGGCTCTGGTCGCGGGCTTATCCGCGTTTCTTAATTTTTATGCCCTCGCTCAAAATGGCTATGGCAATCAGTTCTATTCTTCTGCTGTCAAAAGCATGCAAATGAATTGGCATACCTTCTTTTTTGTGTCGTTCGACCCGGCGGGCTTTATCGCGGTCGATAAGCCACCGGTTGACCTCTGGTTGCAAACGCTGAGCGTCAAACTCTTTGGCTTTTCGGGTCCAAGTCTGCTGTTTCCCCAGGCGCTGGCTGGCGTCCTGGCTGTCCTGGTGCTTTTCCACCTGGTACGGCGCTCGTTTGGTTTCGGAGCAGGACTGCTTTCCGCCCTGATGATGGCAACCACCCCGATTGCGGTGGTCATCAGCCGGAACAATAATCTCGATATGATGTTGGTGCTGGTCATGCTACTGGCGACCTGGGCAGTCATGATCGCGGCGGAAACGGGCCATCTTCGCTGGCTGATCCTGGGCGCCATCTTAGTCGGGCTGGGCTTCAATGTCAAAATGCTCGAAGCCTATCTGGTTGTACCCGCACTGGGTCTGCTCTACCTGCTCACGGCCCCACGCACCTGGTCCATCCGGCTGCTCCATCTGCTACCAGCCATCTTGCTTCTGCTCGTCGTGTCGCTGGCATGGATAGAAGCTGTGGACCTGACGCCAGCGGCAAATCGTCCCTTTGTCGGTTCGACCAGGACGAACTCCGAGTTTGACCTGGCCGTCGGCTATAACGGTATTGGCCGCCTGGTCCATTTGCCCAACCCTGCGCCAACACCTGACCCGTCTCGTGCAACACCAGCAGGCTCTCATTCCCCCCTCGTTGTGGTTGCCTCGCTCGCTTCCTCTCGGAAGCCACCTACAGCTCGGATAACCGGTATCAGCACGAAGCACTCACCAGCTGGCGGTAGCAGAGAAACCGGTACGCCCGGCCCCTTGCGCCTGCTCCAGCTTCCACTGGGTGGACAGATTGGCTGGCTGATCCCTCTGGCCTTTTTCGGCATGCTGGCGTTGCTCGTACAGAATTGCTGGCGCTGGCTCCGCGATGGAGAACGGCGTGGCCTCATCCTGTGGGGTATGTGGTTTCTGACCACCCTCATCTTTTTCAACATCGCTGTCTCCATTCACGGCTACTATACCGTCATGATGGCAGCGCCGATCAGCGCCCTGGCTGGCATTGGTCTGGTCACGCTCTGGCAGGCGTACCGCACCAGGCCGTTCCGCGATTGGCGCGGCTGGCTCTTGCCGCTCGCACTGCTCACAGAGGCGCTCTTTCAGACGACGCTGCTGGTCTCGTATCCCGGCTGGAAGTGTCTGGATGACACCGCTGATCCTGGTCCTGGTTACCCTCGCCGCGCTGCTGCTGATCCTGGGACGTCTCCTTGCGCTCTCGTCGCGCCTCTCACAACGGACGGTTTCTTCCCTGGCACAGACCGGTGTCCTGCTGGGCCTGCTGGCAATGCTACTCGCTCCCACCATCTGGTCCCTGGTTTCACTGACCTACATGACCGACGGTCCCTCACCAGTCGCCGGCCCCCACCAGCCCACGCTCGCGGCCTCGCTGACCCAGATGGCGGAAACCAAACCAATCGGTGCCGTTCCACTGACCAGCACGCAACAAAAGCTGCTGCACTTCCTGCTCGCACATAGAGGACACAGCGTGTTTCTGGCGGGGACGCTCTATTCTACCGCCGCCGATACCTTGATTCTGGCAAGCGGCCTGCCCGTGATGACCCTCGGCGGCTTCGCTGGCAATGATCCCATTCTGACCCTCTCCAAGTTAGAAACCTTCATCAAGAGCGGGAAAGTGCGTTTCTTCTTGCTGCCATTTTCCCTCCGAACGGTGAAAACGGCGACCTCGGAGAAGGTGGAATTTCAGCCGCCAAGCTCCACGAACAGGGCAAATATGAACTGGATGGCAATGCATTGTCCCGTGGTGCCGTATCAAGCATGGGAAGCTGGTCGCACGGTGATGACACACGTACGTATGATGTATGTAGTCAAAATAAGAGGAAAAAGGTACTGGAGGCACAGAATAATGACGCAGCAGGAGTTTCATCCAAGCGTCAACGGCTTCTATAGCATCTCTAACGGGCAATCAGGGACGCTCTATCGCCTCTTCGATTGTGCAAGCGTGGCCGCTCGGGCGTAGATTTTTCGGCAAGACAACCCCAAATTACTAAAGACGGTCCTCCCTGATCCAGCAAGCAGCTTAAGAGGGCTTTATTCCTTGTGGAAACACGCTAGCAAAGTCAGGGAGGGGAAAAAGAGAGAAAGAGCCTTGCAGGCGGGTCTAAAGGCATTCCACTTGAGAAATCTGTTCTACGATAGACGTCAGATACGCATCAAACAACCACGCCATCAAATGAAGATACTTACAGCCAACTCATTTTACCACGTGAGACGCTCGTAGCCGAGGCATTTCAAGCAAAGCTACAGATATCTATTATTAAGGTTCTTTTTTTCTTGACATACACTAAAGCACGATCTATACTTGCACTAAAAGACGTTAAATTCCATTAGTTCACGTCTTTACATCGGCTCTCGACTGCATTGGAGCAGTCTTTTACAGCGTTATAGTTGAAGTATCACCTATGATACGGAGGTAATGTCGATGTTTCACCAGATCCTTGCCCCCGTTGCCAACAATCTATTTCTCTCCTTTCTTGTTGGCATTGTCCCCATTATCATTGTTCTTGTGCTGCTTGGTATCGTAAGGCTTCCCGCATGGCAGGCGGCTTTGATCGGGTTGATAGCGGCCCTGCTGATTGCTGTGTTTGTGTGGCAAATGCCAGTCGGCCCGGCAGTCTCTTCTGTACTCAATGGCAGCATTTTTGCACTCATCCCCGTTATGTGGATCGTCTGGAACGCTATGTGGCTGTACAATATTACAGTCCGTTCGGGGAAATTCGATCTTTTCCGGCGTTGGATGATTCATAATGTGCCAGCGGATAAACGTATCCTCATGATCATCATTGGTTTTAGCTTTGGAGCATTAATGGAGGGTATTGCAGGTTTCGGTACACCAGTGGCTATTGGTAGTGCTTTATTAATAGGATTGGGCTTTCCAGTGCTAGATGCGCTGGCGATCACGCTCGTTTTTGACACGGCTCCCGTGGCCTTTGGAGCCTTAGGTGTCCCTGTGACGACACTGGCTTCGGTGACGAGCCTAAATACGGCATCACTCTCCTCCATGATTGGACGCCAACTACCCTTTTTCTCTTTTATCCTGCCATTTTATGTCATGATCGCGTTTATGGGGCTGCGCAGTTTGCGTACCACCTGGCCCATTGCTCTGGTTGCGGGCGGCTCGTTTGCCATCACGCAATTTCTCATCTCAAACTTCATTGGACCACAACTGCCGGACGTCCTGGCATCTCTCGTCTCGCTTGTCTGCGTGATCCTCTTTGTGCAAGTCTATAAACCACACGATAGTGAGCAGTATCGGGCACAATTCGCCAATGTCAGTGCAACCAGCATTGACGCTCCAGCTATCGATGAAACCGGTATCCCTATTCCTGCTGCAGCAAACCTCTCTGAAGACAACCGTAAACCATCCTTGAGTGAAGCTGTATACGCATGGTTGCCATGGATTATTGTTAGCGCGGTCGTTATTCTCTGGACGATTAAATGGCAGTTTGGTGCCAAGGGCTTTCAGATGGCAACGCTTGGACAAGCCATTATTAAGTGGCCTGGCCTGCATGACGTGATCTATCTGACGCTTTATCAGAAGCCCTACGCGGCTCTCTATACATTCCAGCCATTAGGAACCGGGACCGCCATTCTTGTCGCCGTCATCATCACTGCGCTGGTGCTGCGCGTCGGTCCACGCCTCTTTTTTCAGGCGCTGGCTGATACCTGGAAACAGTTGTACTTTGCTATCCTGACAGTCATGCTGATCGTCGGTCTGGCGTATCTCTTCAACTACGCAGGTATCGCGTACACACTTGGGCTAGCTATCTCTTCCGTTGGAGCCGTATTCCCCTTCTTCTCAGCTCTGCTCGGCTGGATTGCCTGCTTCCTGAGCGGCAGTGACACTTCGAGCAACGCACTGTTTGGTAATCTACAAGTTGTCGCGGCTCGCCGACTCAACCTCAGTCCGGTCCTGATGGCGAGTACCAACTCTACAGGTGCTGTGATGAGTAAAATGATCTCGCCGCAAAATGTCACGACGGGCGTCTCCACGACGACATTAGTGGGTAAAGAGGGACTGGTCATTCGGCGCACTTTTCTCCACAGTATTATACTTGTCTGCCTGATGGGTCTACTGGCAATGGCGCAACAGTATCTCGTACCGTGGATGATTCCGCACTGATCTGCATCTATGCATGCGATGATAACGATTATCCATCGCGTGCATAGAATAGCACACTCCTTGTCAGATACGTCGTTGTCCTCTGCATACCTTACAAACGATCGCCAGGCAATAGCGCTACTGAATCAGTCGGCGGATCTTGCCGCATGCAATGTACGAGCCCCCATTCGCGGCCTCGATCACCTGGTCTACCACGTACAGGACCCCCTCTTCACGAATGTCACGTGGGAACCGCATATTATAGTTCGGGTCGTAGCCATCGGAGACGACGCGTGCGCGCAGCTTACTGCCCTCGTGGATACACTGGACAAGCACACCGTCATCGGCGTTGGCCGCCGTCTCGAGGTCCGCCGCAGTGCGGGCAGATACTTTCGAGGCTTGCGGTGGGCCACTGTGTCCGGCTGATGTTGCCCCGGACCTGCTGGTGCCTTTGTAGCGCTGCTCCTGTCCAGGCAAGGCGAGACGGCGGACGTCGCCGACGACGCGGTAGAAGGTCCCGTTGGCCGATAGTTGCAGTGCATCTACGACATAATGAACGCCCTCCTCACGAATATTGCGTGGAAACTGGACGTTCAAGCTTTGGTCGTAGCCTGCGGAAGCAACACGCAGACGCAGCTTGCCGCCCTCGCGGGAACACACCAACTCCACCCCTCCATTGACTGCGGCTGTCGTATCCAGATCAGCAGCCGAACCGCCGGCTGTGCCGCGCTGCGACAAGTCGGCGCGACTCCGCATCCGTGCCTGATACGACTGATCGCGCATCTCCTTGCGGCTGCTGCTATCAAACTGGTGGTGTTCAAGCCGCTCGGCGAAGTGCTCCAGTTGTGCAATCTCTTCGGCTATCTCGAATTGCTCATCCAGACCTTGTTGACGCAGGTCAGCGCTGATCTGGCGCAGCGTCTGGGCCGCCTTTGTAACGTCACCGCTGTCAGCCAGCTCAATTGCCGTATCTTTCGCCTTCGCAATGCGGATGCGGCTGATTTGCAAGACGACAGCGGTGGCAGGTGCGGCTGAGATCGCCTCCTCGGCGGTGACAACGGGCACGGATACCATGAGCGGCTCGGCGCTCGAAAAGGATCGGATAGCGTCGTCGGCGACCGCCTCGTACTGGTAGGAGATAGCCAGCAGAGGAATGCCGGAGCGGGTATCCGTCTGGGCGGGGATCGTGAGTTCGAGGGCCAGGAGTTTATCTTCGTTCTCGTAGACGTCGCCCATACTCAGCGTCATGGCGCTCTGCTGCGTCTCTGCGCGGTAGTTGCTGTACAGGCTACGGATCTGGACGCCACTGTCTGGCACGGGCGCAATCGTCAGCGCAAGGTTTTGCGCCACAACCGATGCCAGGCTCTCGACCTCGATCCGAAAGACCTCCTCGGCATCATCAGGCGTCTGGATGAAGTAGAAGTTTCCGCCCGCGGCCTGCGCCATACCAATCAAGAGATCTTCGTTGAAGTTCGCTCCGAAGCCGAGTGTGGTCGTGACCACGCCATCGTCAGCCCTTTGGCGCGCAGTGGCGGTCAGCACCTTTGGATCGACGACACCTACGTTGGCCTGCCCATCAGTCAGCAGCAACACCCGATGGATCATGTCGGCACCACGTCGGGAGAGGACGTGCTCGCAACCTTTAAGCCACCCGCCGCTCAGGTTGGTCGTCCCTCCCGCCCGAACCCTGCGAATAATCTCGCGAATCGCCTGTTTGTCGGAAACGTTGCCTGGCGGCAAGATGGTTTCGACCGTATCGTCGTAGACAACCAGCGATAACAGATCGTCTGGTTCGAGTTGCTCGACCAGTGTCTCCGCTGCCTTGAGCGCCTGCTTGAGCGAACGCCCCGCCATCGAGCCAGAGCGATCGATCACCAGACTGAGATTGAACGGTCGGCGCGGGGAGCGTGGTCCCGCGGATGGTTGGGGGCGTAGAGTGATGAGGAGATCGACAGTAGCAGGATGCTCGACTGGGAGAGCGGATGGGCTGAGTGCGAAGTGGGTCTGCATAGTAGCTTCCTTCCTGATAAATGCTAGAATTTAAATGTTGGAATTGACCTTTCAGTTAATTTATAGCTATTTCTCTGGTATAGCATATTCAGCATACCTGTGGATAGTAGCTAGGACTGTTGGGTAAACAGAGAGATAGGGAGCAGAATATGATAAAATAGGCTCGACCGGCTCAGCGTTCCCCGGCCTGGAAGCTGCCGAAGCGTTCTTCCTACAGCTTCCACCAGCAGAATGTCGAGATGGACGATCTGCTATTGAAGCTTCCCAAAGAGTACACCAGGAGAATTGCCACCATGAAACCGTCCGAAGCTGCGTGCCCCTATCATACTGATGAGAAGAACACCTAACCCCGAAACAACAACATGAGCTGTAGAGCGTAGATCGAAGTTTCCAACACGGCAGAGAAGAACATAAGCAACAACCAGGTTGAGAAATCCCCAAAGCACGTTTACCGTCGAAGAAGAAAGCCCCTGGCCAGGAGGTTTTGCAAATGGGCTTTGAAAGGGACGCCCCATTATGCCGCTCACAAAATGTGGAACAGCGTTTGTAAGAAAAACGCCACCAAAGAAGTAGGATACAGAGTAAATCCATTCCATCATTCATTCTACCTTTTTTCATTAAATAGTTGAATCACGCCTTCTGGGTTACGAATCGGCGAGACGTTTGAGTAATTCGATGGCGGCTGCGAGTTCTTCTTGCTCCTCTAACGAGAGATTTGCTCGAATGGCACGGAACAACCAGTCTTCCCGTGCTGCTCGGCTAGCCCTGGCCGCTTCCCGGCAGGCATCGGTGAGAGACAAGATGGTTTGCCGCCCGTCGGTTGGATCTGGGGCACCATACCACCTATAGCACAATATCGCAGTGTCACTTGTGAATTCGTCGTTTTGCAACGACGTCGTCTCGGCATGGTACCTAGAATGGTGGCTTCTGAAGCGATCCTTCGCAAATCGCCGCCGGAGCCACCCGATCACGCTGATTTTGACCACATAGGGGACTGAAAAGAAGGATTTACTCGTAAAATTGGCCCAGTCTGTGAGACTGAGACAATGTGAGTTGGGGAACCTTTTATGCACATTAAGCTGATAAATATGCGTTGATTGATACCATTGTTCGAGAGCATTTCCGACACGTGGTCAGCACACTTCCGCTTCCCTCCGAAGCGAAGAGCGAGACGTTCCATCTGCTTCATTCAGGCCATGTTGGAATACATCAAGAGGACGTCTCAGCGCCATCACCTGCCTCCCAATATCGCTTTACTCATGGAACAGGCCATCCACGAAGAACTCTCTGAGCCGATCTTCACGTGGCTACGATAGAATAAAAACGAAGAGGTCCGCACATGCGTTCCCCCCAAAACGCTTGCTCAGGTGATAAGCGGGACAATCTTCGGAGCGGTTGTGCAGTGGAGCCAGCAGACAACGATGATCTCCTCAGAGCAGATGGCTCTTGATGTTTTCCCGGCTATTATGGAGGTGGCGCGTCTGGCTTCCGGTGCATTCCAGAACATACTTGATCACGAGGGGGTCGAAACACTGCTCGTACTGCCATAAACCCTTGAGGGAGTATCCCTTGATCATGAACGACGATGCGGGACTCCACGTCTTTCATGCCGCCTGTGCCGCCGCACTGGCTATTGATATCCAAGTAGACCTCTGCACGTTCTTCAATCCTCCTGCGCCTTTCTACCAACTCTTCGTGCTCACTACTGGGGAGGATACGTGCAACAACGAACCAGGAGGCCACGATGCAATCAACAGATCTTGAAGAGATCAAGGCTGCCTTGTGGGAGCAAGCGTATCATCCATGTACCCGAGTCAACTGGGGGATGGCACAGGTGATGGCAATTAAAAGGAGCAAAGGGAAACTCCTGGCATTGTTGCGAGGGCAGAACCGTTGGTATCCTGTCGAAAGTGTGACCATTGAACGCCCCAGGCTTTGCCCAACTGGCGCATGTGATCTCGAAGATGGAACAGGACAGAAAGATTGAATATTGGTGCCATTTTCCCTCGAACTTTGAGCGTTTCTTGCGAATTACTTGCAGAAAGGTGTCATTGCAAAATGTAAGTGGCCCTGAATTTGAAGAAGTATTTTGCTCTGTTCCTCTCTATGGTACCCACACAGGAAGCATGAGTCCGTGGTAATTTGGCTGAATGTTCGACGGAAATTGAGCGTGGATTGCCTCTGCGTCGAACATTCAGCCAAATTTTTGAGGGGTGAAAGTTCGACACAACTTCCATATGCCTTCTTCATTTCGTCACAACAGATCATTTTTCAATGGAAAAGATGCTGTAAAGATTTGCGTTCGTTCTCTGGCATCTTTGGCATCCGGGGTGGGACGAGCCACGAAGGTTCTGGCTTGATCGAACCTTGAGCCAAAAAAATTGATGATTGGGGCTGATTCTGTCGAACATTCAGCCAAATTATCAGTCCGCTCTCAGGAGAGCCTGGTGGTAAATGCCCTGAAACCTTGCCCAAAATTGCCCTTTAGGCGGACATTTTGCCCCGAATGTTGAGCAGCATCGCCACCATAGCAGGCCAAGCTGCTCCACAGGCGAACGTTTGCACACCGTTTTTGTAAATTCGAGCAGCAACAAGAAAGTCGCATTTCGAGCTTTTCTCGTATCTGCGTATGCAAGACAACGGGTGAGTGATTCGACAGCGTCTCTGGATCTGTCATGTCGTTTGCTGCTTCTGCTTCTTTTCTGCAAAAAGAAGCAAATATGAAACCTCTCAGGGCACCGCAAATTTACAAAAACGATCTGCTGTGAACGGCTCCAGAGGCGGTTTCTCCAATGATCAATGGTTATGTTGCTCATGATTCAGGTCAATCTGGCCGTCTAAAGGGCAAAAATGGGCCACATTTCAAGGCATTTACCACCTGGAAACGCGAGAAAAATGGTGCCATTTACCAGAGAAAATGACACCTGGGCCTACCTCTGGTTTGTCCAGAGGCTTTCTTGCACTACTGGCTGCGCTTGGTCGTACCTGCGGCTGGCTAACATCTTAGCAACCGATTGCTCCGCTCTGTTGAGAACCTTGATAAGATGCAATGATGACTATTGGCCCTGCTCATCCTGCTGGCGCTGCGACCGCCTGGCGGTGATGAGCCGCTCGGCATTCAGCTTGAATGTAGCTGGAACAAGCTCATCTTGTTCATTACGCAGCACCGGGTTCTCACCGCACTTGCTTACACCAAACTGGCCTTCAACACTTCCCTGCGGCTCATCCGAGTACGAGTCAACCTGCCAAGAGGACTGTTGCCTACGCCCAAGAGACCCTGCATCAGGCCCCATCATTCTTGCTGGTCTTGATTCTAATCTGGGCCGTTTGGGCCGTCCGCCATACTCGTCTTCAAGGTCTTCCAAATGTTGTTTAAAATCCAATTGCCGTTTACCTATAGTATTATCTTTTTTTGCATCTAACGAGTTCTTAATAGCTTTAAGTGCTTCTAATGCTTGTTTTCTGGTATATCTTTGATTTTTGCCTGATACCTGACGTCTTCGATAATCATCGAGCACTTCGACTTCATGACCCACCCTGCTCTTTTTCATGCTACGTTTGAGGTCTGATACAACTTTGCTATCAAGCCGGTCCAACTGAAATGCGAGTTGGGCTTGCTCACGTTCTCCTGCTTGTTGTTCGAAGCGTGCTATCCCTGCTTCAATTTGTTGGTTTACCTCACTAGGAGCGGAGAGCTTTGCCAGGGCCTCAGCTGTACTCATTCTTCCAGAAGAACGACTCACCCTCTGCTGATGGGAACCGTCCTGTTCATCTCTTCTTCTTTTTTGGTTGTCGAGTAGCTGCGATGCCATCGCATCAAAACCAGAGGCGGAAGGTTCTCCCACGGTGTTCGACGATTCTATCCGTGAGCCCTCAGGGGAAGATTCTCTTGGCATCTTGTCCTCCTTTCGCTCATCTCCCTATTTTTCTAGTATAACAGAACATTTCCTTCACTGACAACCCCAGAGCGCTCCCCTCTGAAACTGACCCTTAATAGACCAAAATGTTATGTCTAATATCTAGACCGAGAAATTGGCCACTCACGATGTAGATAACGAAGTGATTTCAGCCTCTTTTCTCCTTTGTGGAAGAACATATCAGAACTGATTCTTCACAGTAAGGAATGTAGATGAAGTGGCCCGTCTCCCCTCCTCACATTTTTTCGGCTTGGAGGTTTTGGGTCACGAACCAAAAGCCACAGCTCAGTGACCCCGAAACAGCAGCCGAAAAATGAACGGTCTGCATTCTTCGTGAGCATACATGCCAATGTAGGCAGCAAGGTGTGAGGCGGATTGAGTGGGTGATCGGTCTAGATATCGATAATAACAGTGCTAGCTTGACGGGCGCTCCTCCGCATGGGCAATATTGGTAGTTGACATGGAACCTCGAACAAACGAGACATCAATCCTCGAACACAGATGCAGTTTCAGGCAAAGTCTTGCGCTGCGCAACACTTACGTTGGCGCAGCGCAAGACTTTGCCTGAAACCACAACAGACACCAATCTTCGAACAGTTTTTAAAAAATGGGACTTTGGCGGCTCATGCCCACTCTTGGTGCTTACTGCTCGCTTGTCTGAGAGAATGAACTTGCGCTCTTGCTTCTGGAAAAGAGAGGTAAGATGGAGGCCATTCATTTTCCGGTGCTCTAAACGCAGTTTATACCTGGAAACGAATGATCTCAGTTCTATGGTCGGGGAGTCAATGCGTTCCCCCGCCTCAACAGCCCTTCTGTCCTTCCATTCACCTTGTAAAGTTGTTCCCCATTAGCTATACTTTGAAAACGCCCAGGCATCCTATCAAGAATGGAGTGACAAACATGCCAAAGGTCAGAGAAGGAGTAGACTCGGGAAACGATGGAGGATCAATAGGGAGACATTCATCAGATGTACCCACATCCAACATAATCCAACAGCAAACTCAGGAGAACAAGAGGAAAAGGGAGAGTGAATCTCCAGAACCTGTGGAGCAGCATCGTGTTAAAAGATCCAATGTAGAAGGCACTAGTCACGATACTAATGAGCATTTGAGTGTTTTAGAGGAGATACGGCATATAAGGGATGTTATGCGGAGTACACCTGCTGAAATGTCTACGCAAGGACACGAAGCGCGGCCAGAAAACCGCGAGACGATCCCTAGAGGTGATACAAACACCCCACCAGGCATCTCCGTAATGGAAAGTGCGCTGCAACGGATAAAGCTGCACACAGAGAATTTTCAAGCAAATCAAGCCCGAGGGGAGAATGTTATGCGGAGTACACCTGCTGAAATGTCTACGCAAGGACACGAAGCGCAGCCAGAAAACCGTGAGACAATCTCTGGAGGGGATACCCCCCCCCACCAGGTGGCTGATGCTCCGAGGAAGGGATATGACGACATCTCTGATGCTGATGCTGAGGGGGAGTCAGAATAGCGACAACAAGGATACCGCTCATTTTCAGGTATAAGCTGCGTTTAGAGCACCAGAAAATGAACGGCCTCCATCTTACCTCTCTTTTCCAGAAGCAAGAGCGCAAGTTCATTCTCTCAGACAAGCGAGCAGCAAGCACCAAGAGTGGGCATGAGCCCACGTGATGCGCAACGAGGTTATATAGCTGAACAATAAGAGAAGGAAACTGGCGAAGAACTGAAGAAATGTGCCTCCTTAAAATGGAAAACGTTCATTGATCTCTTTCCAGATAAGGAGGACACAACCTCAGTATGACGCAAATAGCGGTATGGTGTCAGAACGCTGGGTGCAGTGGTATCTAGACTTCACAAAGAAAAATGGTGGACTTGATTGGGAAATACAAATTCCACAATACAATGAGATAGAGGAGGAATGGGGCAACCTACTTGCTGTCCTTAAATGGTGCATAGCTTATAAGCGATACGATGACCTCAAAGCTTTCTGGTCACAAGATCGGCTACGCTCCTTTACCGACCGAAACGGACACTGGCCAGAGCGATTATTCTATTTTGATTGGTTGGGTAATGAAGCCAGAGAGAGAGAGGACTGGTTCACCTGTATAGATGCGATGGAAGCCAAGAGCTGGACGCTTATTCTCATGGGCCAGCCAGGAAGTCTTCGGGAGGCAGACAAAACCTTAGCACAGGCATATAAGCTATGTAATTGCATCAGTGACGATAATGCTACAGAGTTTCGCTATCATCTTGTCAATGATATGACTATGCATAAGCTTCGTCAGAATAAGAAAAATATAGAAATAGTTCATTTCCTAAAAGAGCAGGAAAATTTGCTTAAACAAATAAAAGGCGAACAGATATATGGACGCTTCTTAGGATATTTTCTTTACAATCAAGGTGCAATGTACCAAATTGAGGAGCAATATGAGAAAGCGAAGGACAGCTTCCAACAGTGTCTGAGGATTAGTAAAGATGTTGGTTGGGAGCGGGGTATTATGTATGCAAAGATTTTCCTGGCCGAGATTGCTATCAAACAAGGCAATCTAGACGAGGCACAATCCTCTTTAGGGGAAAGCTGGCAATTAGTCCAGAACACCAAAGATAAGCGTCATATCGCTTATTACAAACGCGCTTTTGTCTATCTGAAACAGGCACAAAACAACCCACAAGAGGCCCATCGCTGGGCCATGGATGCTTTAGATGATTTTCAGCATCTGGACATGACGCCAGAAGTAGAAGAGATGCGCAAATTCGACGGAGATTAAAACGAGCCACATTGTCAAACTCTGGCATGGGAAGTAGCCAGATTGGAGATCATTCCAGAACAGGAATAATCTCAACTGTGAAGAAACACTGCCATTAGCCTCCGTTTTGGAGTGGTTTCCAAGGAGAGACTGGAGCAGGCTCTTCGTCACGAAAGCCAGAGCCTGTACACCCTCAATGTTGTAGAGGGCAATCTCCTCAAGAGGCAATGGCCCACTGAAATTGACAGAGGGAGAGCGTATTGGAGCGGTAAAATTTGGCGTTGCTACATGGGCACGAAAGAAGCACAGCAGAGAGAAAAATCACAGTGGCATAGACGAAGGCGAGAGGCACGTTTACCACGTTGCCGCCCCCCGCTTTATGAATGGTGAAGATGAGGGAGAGTCGAACACCTTAGCATGCTCTTTTGAGGCCGCTACATAGCTGGTTTTGTGGATTATCAAGCTTGAGAGAGCGGGAAATTTGTCCATTCTTGTCTAACCAGGATGATTTGTCCAGATCGTGTGTGCTAGCAGTTCTGCTATCAATTTTCTCTCTCTATTGGGCAGCAATTCGTGTCCCGAGAAGAGAGATATCCTGTCGGAATTAGTCCAAACAACCCTGAGATATCGATTTCGCTCTTTGGGTAACGTATCTCACTTGATCGATTTCCCACCAATCATCAGTGGCAATGAATGCTCAACATGCCTTACACATTCCGGTCCTACACCCACGAATTGCGCAATAAGCTCGTTGCGCAATTCGTGGGCTGTTGGTAGAGTCAGCGTGGAGTGCAGGGCTTGTGAATTATTGCGGAGAGAAAAGAGACTCCAAAATCTGCATCGACTCAGCGCAAAAAGTCGTCATGTTGTAATGAAGCAGGCGAGCGATATCTTGCCTGTATTATAACTCTACAAGAGCATACAGCAGGAAGAGGGTTTATGCCTCTTGCCGCCAGCCCTGGCAAATAAGCCATCGGTGCAGAAACTCTTGACATAGACCCATTCATTTATGTATACTTGCCGATGTTGACCGGTAAACACCGGATGTTTAGCCGGAATAACCCACGAGATCCCAGCATTCGAGGAAGAACGCGTGGTTACGATACACAACCTTCTCCATTGCCCTGACCCTGCCACACGTCTTGTCTTCTTCAACCTTATCTCGTTATTCGTCAGTCTACCAGCCTGCCCGGCTCGTTGTAACAGACGATCATCCGCCGGTTATGCTCAAGGTCGAGTGGTCTTTCAAAGCTGCAAGGAAGCACTGTTCGCATATTTGTCCGTTTTTTCTGCTCGTGTGCCTGCGATGTCACACGAAGAACAGGGGAATGTTCTCCATGAAACATGCTGTGCGCAACAAACGATTGATGGCCACAATTATGGTCATCCTGCTTATGGGAGCACTCGTACCACTGGTGTCTTCCCAGCATACGGCTCTGGCTAGCACGACCGAGCCGAGCGGCAACAACATTGCCGTGGGCCATCCTGCGAGCACTGACAGTCAGCAATCCTCGCAGCCCGCCTCGCAAGGCAATGATGGGGATGCGACCTCCTACTGGTGTGCCACCGATGGAAACACCGGTCACTGGTGGGTGATTGATCTGCAAGGCTATTACAATCTGAACGGCACCGGTGTTGACTTCGGCACTACTGCCTATTATCAGTACAGGATCGATGTCTCCCAGGACGACTTCGACCTGGACAACTGTGGCGAACGATACCTCCAATACCAATACGAACTGGTACCAGTACGACTCGTTCACCGCCTCCACCGAGCGCTATGTGCGCATCACGATTACCGGTATGCAGTCGGGCTACTGGGCCTGCTTCGCGGAATTCAAGGTCTACGCTACTTCGCAGGGCGAGAATGTCGCGCAAGGCAAGACGGCCACCGCCGATAGTTGGCAAAGCGCCAACCCGCCCGCGAACGCCGTCGATAACACGGTCGATACACGTTGGTGCGCCGCCGATAACAATACCGGCCACTATCTGACGGTCGATCTCAAGTATGATTATGAGCTTACCGGCACACAAGTTACCTGGGAGTTTGCTGGGGATGCCTACCAGTACAAGATTGCAGTCTCGCTGGACGATAGTACCTGGACCACGGTCGTGAATTAAACCTCCTCTACAAGTACCAGCCAGGTGCGCTACGATACCTTTACGCAGGTCAAGGCTCGCTACGTGCGAATTACGGTGACGGGCCTGCCGAGTTCTTCGGTCTGGGCCAGCATCCGCGATTTCGAGATCTTTCAGCCATTCATGAAGGGCGTGGACGCTTCGAGCTTGATCCTGATGGAGAACAATGGCGCGTCCTACTATGACAATGGGACGAAAGAGGATTTTCTTACCATGCTCAAGAATAAGGGCGTGAATTATGTTCGCGTGCGTTTGTGGGTAAATCCAGCCAATTCACCACAGGACCAGTCGGGGGTAGACGATCTCTCTTATGTCGAGGCCATGGCGACACGCATCAAGGCGCTGGGCCTGCAGTTCTACCTGGATATCCACTACTCGGATACCTGGGCCGATCCGGGACACCAGACGCTTCCCGCAGCCTGGAGTGGCGAAACCGTCAGCCAACTCGATACGTCGGTCTATAATTATACAAAAAGCGTGATTACCGCGCTAAACAACCAGGGTACGCTGCCCGATATGGTCCAGGTTGGCAATGAGATCAATTGTGGCATGCTCTGGTCAACGGGCGATATCTGCGCCAGCAGCTCGTACTGGAGCAACTTCGCTAGCTATTTGAACTCTGGCATCAATGGCGTCAATGCCGCGCTGACTTCGGGCGAGAGCATGCGGATTGCGCTGCACTACGCGGGCGATTCGCCGCAGTCCTGGCTCAATTCACTGATCAGCAATGGCGTGACGGGATTTGACACCATCGCGCTCTCTTACTATCCCTTCTGGCATGGCAATCTCGACTCGCTGGAGGCAACGATCCCTTCACTCCGCTCGACCTACGGTCGGGATGTGATAGTGGCCGAGTTCGCCTATCCCTGGACCTTCACGGACTTCGATAGTACCGCCAACTCTGTTAACAGCAGCACAGTGAGCAGCGCCATGCAGGCTGCTTACCCGGTCAGCGTCTCTGGGCAGTACGCGGAAGTCGAGGATGAACTCTCGGTGGTGAAGGATACCGGCGGTCTCGGTGCTTTCTACTGGGAACCCGGCTGGTATCCGGTCTCCGGTGCTGGCTATATCGGCGGTCAGGGCGATCAGTGGGATAATATGACGCAGGTGGATCAGAACGGCAATGCTCTCAGTAGCCTGAGCCTGTATTCACGCTACTAACTTCCACTGAAATCTTCTTTTTGTGGTTTTGCGGGCTTTCAACTTGCAAAACCACGAGAAGCATGTTCTATGTATACCTTCTTCGAGATCAGCGAATACAATATCCTGCCGCGCTGCTATTTCTTGAAGATGATCAGTAATTTGCTGACGGGATATATCAAGAATGGCGTTCATACCCCGTCACTCCAGTCCAAAGCGTTGCCGCCATTTTGCTCTTCTAGCAGCTCGGTCTCGCACATGCCACAGGCGATTTTCCTCAGCGGGACACCACCTGGCTTTGCCGCAGGAGGGACACAAGGGAAACAATTCATAGGGTGGGCAATGCGCGCCATCACCATAGCGCAGCGAACCTATCTCATAGCGAATTTGTTCGCTCTCGAAGACAGCCTGGCAGTGCTGACAGCGCAAAAGGAGGTACTCGCGCCAATCACGTGCCTGACAGTGTGGACAACACGCTGGTCGTGAGGCCGCTTGCCATTGATGATGACAGCGATGACAATAACAGGTTCCGGCCAGGGATGCGACCTTTGCACCACACAGCATGCCCCGCTCTTGCAACGTGCGTACCTCAGTGGGGGAAAGCAGGTACGTGATCTCGCCCAGATCGATTTGGGCAGGGGCACCATCGCTGAAAATGGGGAATGCATAGGCATGCAGTTGATCACGGCAAGCTGTGGGAGAGCTGTCGGTGGTCTTTTCTGTCGCGAAAGAACTGCCCGGTACGTGCTTCGAGCGGCTCAGATCGTAGATGCGGCGGCGTTCTGGATCGGTCAAGGTCTTGTAGGCAAGCAAGATCTCTCGCACCTTCTCCTCTGCATCCGCGCCTTTATAGACGTCCGGGTGGTATTGCAGCGCGAGCTGTTTGAACGCTTTTTTCATCACCTCGGGTGAAGTATTCGTATCAACACCCAGCACGGCATAGTAATCAGAAAATGGTTCCATAGTGTATGAATAGAAATCCTTGCTAAATGACTGCTAATAATGAGACGATTGAGCCTGCAAAAGGTTGCGTTCTGGTCTAGGAAGGATTTCCTTGGGTACTGAGTAGAGGAAGTTGCAAGGGGCTGCAATCCCCAGATCAATGCTTGATCCGAGAGATGGTCGAAAGGCACTCATTCGCCTCCAGCCTTTCGGCCATTCATTGCCGCGAGTGACACAGATCACTCGTTTGAAGTATCTGAATTTCTACTGAGTGAGGCCAATGGAACTGATTGATGCTCCAGGAGACCTGTTACTCATCCTCAGTAGACATCTCACGATAGACACCAGGTGGGACATGGGTAGCAGAGTCTGGAGCAATGGCACGACTCAGACCCTCATCAGCACCTCTGGCCGCCATCTCGGCGCGAGGGAACATCGTTTCTTCATAGGTGCGCACCGCATCCTCAAGCGTGCTGCACACACTGATGGCATTGGCAAGATCAGCCGCATCGAGCATCAGGGTCTGTGAATTATTGCTGGGAGGAGGGTCTGGAAAACAAAAGGTCAAAGGCAATACGAGGATGATAGGAGAAGGAGCGACGAGAAGCCGCAATGTGAGAAGAGCCAGAGCGATGAATGAGGGTAATGGCAAGATTGCGGCAAGCAGCCAAGACCTGAGGAGCATGCCCCGTGCGAATGTGAGAACGGTCTTCGGCAAAGGTCACATCACGCACAGAGTGGAAGCAATTTTCGATCCCCCAATGTCCACGGCTCAGCGCCAGGAGGGAGTGTGGCCCATCCGCTTCAGGTGGCAGAATGGCGATGAGGAAGACCACCTCGACCGTCGTCTCTCCCTTTTCCGTGCGGGTACGAGTGAGCTTGGCAACATGGGTAATGCCAGACCAATCAGCTTGCAGATAAGCACAAAGCTCCTGACTCACCTGGATCACACGATGCTCGATGCGCCCACGATGCCGATCAAGGGTCTCAGCATGCTGAAATTGGGCATGCGGATCAGCAAAATAGGTAGCCAGATCGGCTTGCAGCGTGGGTTCGTTGCCTTTGATGACAAAAAGGGGATAGGCGTGTTTTGAACGCAGGAGATGCCAGAGCTGACGATGGGAATGCAGTGCATCAAAGGTGCAGACCCGCCCGCTAATGGGGAGGGAAGGAAGCAGATTGCGAGCTTCTGGGATTTCGTTGGTTTTTTCGCCTACTGCCAGTTCCGCCCAGACTTCCTTAGTACTACAGCCGCACTTATGTGATACAATAAGAGGGAAACAAGAGCGAGGAGGAAGAGATGGAAGTGTTTCCCTCAGTCGAAGATCTGCGCAGTTGGGCAGATCATTTAGAAGAAGTTCAAGAACGTTTAGCGCCGTGTTTTGAGCGTGCCGAGCCACGCCAGCGGGCGATGGCTTATATTCGAGGCTTGATCAGCACCATCGAGCGAAAAAATGGATGGCAGCTCGCCGAATTGGCGGGAGAAGTCACGCCAGACGGGATGCAGCGCCTGCTCAACACAGCGAAGTGGGATGCGGACCAGGTGCGTGATGACTTGCAAGAGTACATTCTGACCCACTTGATCGACCCGGAAGCAGTGCGGGTGGTTGATGAGACGGGTTTTCTCAAAAAAGGCACCAAGTCAGTAGGCGTGGCAGCCCAATATACAGGAACCGTCGGCAAGATCACCAATTGCCAGATTGGGGTCTTTCTGGCGTATGCCAACCAATATGGAGCGGTTTTGCTCGATCGGGAACTGTATCTGCATCGCGACTGGGAGAAGGACTCCGAGCGGTGTAAGGAGGCAGAAGTACCAGAGGAGCGACGCACCACAATTACCAAGCCGACGCTAGCCAAACAGATGCTCGAGCGTGCCTTTGCTCATGGAATCAAAGCGGCGTGGGTAACGGGTGATACGGTCTATGGCGGTGACTACAAACTGCGCAATTGGCTCGAAGAGCGTCTGCAGCCTTATGTGTTAGCCGTGCCAATGAACCAGCGCATTGGGCTCAGCTATCGTGCCGATGAGGTCGTAGCGAGCTGGCCTGTTCAGAGGTGGCAGCGCTTATCAGCAGGAGAAGGAAGTCAAGGCCCTCGCTTCTATGACTGGGCTTGGCAGCGCCTAGATTATCGTTGGACAGAACCAGGGTGGAAGCAGTGGCTGCTTGCCCGTCGGAGTCTGTCCGACCTGACCGAAATCGCCTACTACTTCGTCTTTGCACCAGAAACGGTGAGCTTGGAGCAGGTCGTGCTAGCTGCAGGCAGTCGGTGGCAGGTGGAAGAAGCCTTTGAACTAGCCAAACAGCAGGTCGGATTGGATGAATATGAAGTGCGTCACTGGCAGGGCTGGTATCGGCATATCACCCTGGCGATGTTTGCCCTGGCGTTTTTGACCGTGGTCAAAGTGGCAGGGCAAAAAAGGGGACCCAATTTCAGGAGCACGAAGCCGCTCAGCTCCTTCCTTTGACGGTTCCTGAAGTGCGCAGACTGCTCTGGCGGCTCGTGTGGCAAGCTCCTCCAACGCCTGAAGAAGTTCTGCATTGGTCCTATTGGCGCAGACGACATCAAGCCAGGGCCAAACACTTCCATATCAAACGGCGTGCTGTTCGCTTGGCTGCATAAGTGCGGCTGTAGTACTAAGTGCTTTCGTGGAATTGCATGTGATCAAACAAGAGTGGACCTTCAAGTTCGCTACGTCGAGCTTGCAGACTCTTGAACTTGCGCTCTAGTGTCGCTCGATTATACAGCAGCATCTTAGGATGTATCCGCTTCAATTTCTCGCCAATAGCTGCGGCTGCCAGGTCTTCAGCAAGCTCTCCCGATAGAACACCGCAATAGAAGTGGTATGACCGTATTCTATAGGTTTCAAAGAAGTACAGATCATCCTTATATTGTAGCCATATCCAACCCTCAGCCCACCTATTGCACCAATAAAAGTGAAGGCGCAATAAAACAGCCTTTGATAGCACCTTCATTGTGCAGCTTAAATGCCAAGTTAATTGCTGGCCGAGCCAGGTCGTGTATGAACTCCGCACGCCCAGTTTCTGGATTTAGCTCTAGTGTATTGCGGTAGTCGTAAATCACGTCTTCAGGGATATGTCCTTTTTCCTGCTCTTCGGTGGTATCATCTCAATAATCCGGGGAGCACAGTCCGAGAGGAGCAATCACGTCATGGTAAAGACACCTTTGCTCTCTGACCGGTTGCGCTGAAATGAGGAGGGATGGAGAGGATAGTATGCCCAAATCTCCTAGAAAGAGGCAGATGAGCTAGACGAAAACAGGGGGAACGTGTAGAGTGTTGGCATGCTAGAAGAGTTCGATCCCACAACGATTGAAGATGAAGGTCTGCGCCAGGTGGTCATCTCGCTGATGAACCTGGTGGAACAGTTGTCGGCCAAAGTGCAAGAGCAAGCCGAAGAAATCCAACGATTGCGCGACGAGAACAATCGACTCAAGGGTGAACAAGGCAAACCGAAGATCAAGGCGAACAAACCAGCACCCAATCTATCTTCAGAAAAGGAACGGCGCGAGTCAAAATTGCATCACAAAGCCAACAAGCAGGCCCAGATCAGGATAGATCGAGTCGAGGTGGTGAAGGTTGATACTTGCCGACTGCCGACTGATGCACGGTTCAAGGGCTACGAGGAAGTCACGGTGCAGGACATTGCGTTTCGTACTGAGAACATCAGGTTCCGTAAAGAGAAATACTACTCACTGAGCAATCAGCGGACGTATCTGGCAGAAATGCCTGCTGGGTACCAAGGCCAGTTTGGGCCGGGAGTCAGAGCCTGGGTGTTGGCACTCTACTACGCCAGTGGGATGAGTGAACCAAAAATCCTGAACCTTTTGCAGACGGTTGGCATGTCGATCAGTGCAGGACAGCTCTCTGACATGCTGATCAAAGATCAAGGACTGTTCCATGCTGAGCGTGCAAACATCTTGCAGGCAGGTCTCTCAAGTTCCCCTTGGCAACATCTCGACAGCACAGGGACCAGAGTGAATGGCAAAAACGAGCAGTGTCATATCCTGTGCAATCCGTTGTATACCGCCTATTGTACGGTTCCGGCCAAAGATCGCCTGAGCCTGCTTCGCGTTCTCCAAGGCGGTGCCGATCCCGTCTTTCAAGTGAATGACCTCGCCTGGGAACTGCTGCCCCAGCTGGGCGTCTCGCAGAAATGGTGTCGCACGCTTCCCATGCTGTTGTCGCACGACCAGATCTACACAGAGAGCCAACTCGACAATGTGTTGGATGCGCACTTGCCCAAACACGGGGCTACTTTGCGCAAGAGTGTGAAGGAAGCTCTGGCGATCGCGACCTACCGAAGCCAGACCGCCTACCCGGTGGTCTCTTTGCTCGTATGTGATGATGCGCCCCAATTCAATTGGTTAACCGTCCAGTTGGCCCTCTGCTGGGTCCATGAATATCGCCACTACAAGAAGCTGATGCCACGCTTTCTTGCTCATTGCCACATTCTGGAGCAGTTTGCCAAGGACTTCTGGAAGCTCTATCGAGACCTGTTGGCCTACCGAGACCATCCCAGTCTCGTCGAGGCGGATGCGTTGCGAACGGCCTTTGACGACCTGTTTGGGCAAACCAGCGGCTACCAGCAGTTGGATGAGCGGCTCGCCCGCACGCGCGCCAAGAAAGATGCCTTGCTCATGGTGCTTGACCACCCAGAGATTCTCTTGCACAACAATCCAGCGGAGTTGGGAGCCCGGCAGCGTGTTCGCAAGCGAGATGTGAGCCTGCAGGCTCGCACCAGAGAAGGCATCGGGGCGTGGGATACCTTTCAGACGTTGGTGGGGACCGCCTACAAACTCGGAGTCAATGTCTACCAGTATTTTCATGACCGCATCGCTCACACCAACCGGTTGCCCAGTTTGGCCACCCTCATTCAAGAACGAGCTGCCACGCTTTACCTGGGCGCTTCATGGGCTGCAACACCCTGACCATGTCATTCCTTTGCCCACACACAGAAGTGCTCTCAACCTGCAAGAACACGCGCATTCGCTTGCTGGTTTCTCCCTGTACCACTCTCCATCCCACCTGCCCATCGCTTTTCTCGCCCCAAATTATTGAGATGATACCTTCGGTGAATGCCTTTCCCCACTCCCATGCATCAATAAGGTATTCAATAAGACGCCGGTTGCCTGTCTTAGGACTGACTGACAGCGTCGACGACTCAATACGCAGCACTTCAAAGCCAGCCGCTTCACAGAGCGCATTTTTCATACGGTCACGCCGTTGTGCCTCTGGATTTGTCCAGTGCGTCGGATCGTCTAGCTCAATTGCAAACTCCGGCAGGTGGGTTTCGGCGTGACAGACGACGAAATCAAAGTGCGCTCTGGTTGCATAATTCCATTCAGGTGACTGCTGTGAAAAACCTTTCGGTGGCTCGTAAATGACGATACTCAGCTTAAATCCGAGGAAAACGACATAATTGCCATGCTGGAACACTTCATCGAGTACGAGCTTCGCGTTCCATTCGGACTCACTTAGCGCAGTTCTACGCCATAAATGGTGTTTATCTTCAACAGTCATTAGTTGCTATAACCTCACGGAGTCTTCTGTTTTTTCTGATCATTCAACTCTTTCAAGTCAAGGGCTATTTTAGAGGATGAGGGCACACTAACAAACAAGCGCACACACTGATGGTAGGGTGTGTAATCGAAAATACTAACAAGCTTATTACCAAAAAGGTCATGATAGCTTATGGTCAAACAAGCCTGCGCCTGGTTCGGATTGGATTGTCCAGTAGAGGGATAATGAAGCATGTGTTCTCCATCAACGCTGTCGTTCCGATCCAACCAAAGCTCCCTGTGGCGCGGATGGCGAAGATGTATAGTCTCGTCTTTTTCAGCACCAATTGGGCCATTGTTCCATGAAATGAACTGATATTCATATATGTTCTCGTATCCATAAAGCACACAATGGACGTTAAATGCTGGTCCCATACCAATGTTGCTTATTTCTATTGGGACAGCGGAAAACTGTAGCCCCCAGCTGATATTTCCTTTTAAGGGGGGCACTTCCGAAGTATAAAGATATTGTTGTGGTTTCCCTGAAACTTATACAGCAGGAACATTAGCGATTGCTTTTGTGGGAACAATAATCGGGCAACTTTGATGTTGACGCTCTTCTGTTACTAGCCGACGGCTTTCCTCGATTTGCTTATTGAGCTGTTCGTTGCTTGCTTTGATCTGTTCGGCCTGCTGTTTTCTATTCTCTTTAATCTGCTTATTGCTAATGTAGAGAGAAACAATTATTGCCACTATTGCTACTATGGCAACAACAGACTGAGCTATGTCATTCCAAACGCTAATAGCATCTGCTGTACTCATTCTATCCCTCCCTGTTTTCACTGGAGACAGTACTCAAGGTATGTGTGATTTGTGCCAGTATAACTGAAAGGAGGAACAAATACAAAAATGGCATGACGAATAGAGGAATTGGTTTATAAGAGCACCAAATCTACTTACGCATATATGGATAATGATCTGCCTATAAATCATCTCTCCAGCAGCCATTGACTGGCTTCCGATAACATTCTATTATCGGAAGACGCAAAACAGCCAATATTGAGTACAATTAATGTAATGAGTTAGCGACCGATTTTTGAGCTAATTAAATCCGCAACTTCCTGCAAGTCTGCCGGAGCATTGTTGACGATCCACTCGGTTAGCGCAACACCATAGAGTACTTTGTCATACTCTACGCGGTTTTCCGAAAGCTCTTTAAAGAGAGTCTCTAAAACTTTTGCCCCATGCACCTCCCGTAGCCATTCCTCTTCGGTCTTGTATTTCGACTCCGTTCTATTCTCTTGAAGCTTCTGTTGTACTTCTTCAGGAGTAACTGAATTGTCTCGAAACCCCTTAATTTGGGATATGATATAAGCAATTGCCTGGGGGTTCAACAGATAGTTCTCATACATCACTCGAGGCAGAAAAACTACCTTCCCTTGGCTTCGTCGGCGAAGATCATCCAGGTCTTTTTGACTCCGCTTCTCTCGGTCAAATATAAAGCCTATGGCTGGAGGAATAAGCCCTTCTCCTTTAGTCAGGCGATCATAGATTTTCAAAATGGTCTCTGAATGTTTGCTCTCGAAATCCCCCGTCTGCACAACACCGAGGATCTTTGTACCCCGTAGCGGTTTCTTGAGCACATTCTCGACAATAAGTGGGAACGACTGTTCTTCAGTCTGGCCCTCCACCCATAAAATGTTATCCGCCCCAAATACGTCGGAGAGCCTTGCCCCAACCTCTGATAGCAGTAGTTTCTGATCCTGGGCTTTCGCACTGTCGAGTTGCGTTATTTGTGTCTCAGCTTCCACTTTTTGCAGAAGGAATAGCGTCTTTGGATTAACGACAGACACAATTTCAGGGGAATGAGTTGTAATAATAAACTGGTGTTGAGGAAATTGCTTCAATATCTCTAACAACTTCCGTACCGCACCAGGGTTCAGGAAGCTTTGCGGTTCATCAATAATGATCATCTGCGGTTTATCTGCGGTGAGCACTACATAAAGGATTGCAAGTACCTGGCCGATCCCTGTGCCACTTTCAGCGAGTGGTATAGCAAGATCGTCTCGTTCAGTCTCAGGGTTTATTGACCACACCTGGATTCTAACTTGGTTGTCATCAGGGCCAGATGGAACTGATATCCACTTAATTTCTGGAAAAATAGCACTGACCAGTTGATTGAATCTTTGGTAACGTTTGACATTAGCTTGGAGGTTATGGAGAACTTCGGCAAGATTTGATGCATTTGATGCAAGGACATCACGCACGCCAAAGACAGTTTGGCTAACATTCAAACGCTCTGCTTTGAAGATGTAAATCCTGTCCCGCAAAAGATTTGCCAAACGTGCTCCGTACAAAGACCCGAAACCAACCTGATACATTAGGCGAGAATCATTAAGATGCTCAAGTCGTTGTTGCTGTATATCCGCTCTGAATGTTGTTACTGCTGTAGCACCCATAAGATCACCTATTGATTCAAAATATGCGGATGTAAAAGTGCTCGGATGATAAACACACTTCAGGATATTGGATATATGTAATGCTTCTTGAAACTTAGCCGCCTGATCAGCAAGATCCGACCCTGTACCCGTTTCCTTAAAAGGTATGTAAACATCATTCCTTGCGCCTACCAATAACTGCTCCACTTCGCCTTCCGTAAGCTGAAAAGCTATCTCAACAGTAGAATACATGATGTCATGTAAAAAAATTCCCCGCTCTGGGCTTGTTTTCATGCTGATATGCAGTTTATTGTCAAAACGCAAACTCAGCGCTTCAATGAGTGCGGTCTTACCAGCATCATTTTTTCCAACAATAACGTTAAAACCCGGTGTAAGCTCAATTTCTCCAGAAGCCTGATAACTTTTATAGTTTTGCATTCCAAATCTGGCAATATACATCTGACCTTATCTCCTCTACAACGTCGTGTACTTATAGCAGTCCTACCGACTGCTCCAATTTTATGAGGTAGCTGTCGTTTTGCTTCAACCGCCCCTGATTGCTGACCTCTATTTTATCAGCCATCTTCCCATAAATCATCCTATCAACAACTATTGTCACCCATTCGATAACGCTCTATTATCCAGATCGTAGTGTCACCTTGGAGTACACTCCAAGTACACAGACGGCTATTATTGGCCTACACATTACGTTAGGATTATTTCGCTATTTAGTACACACATGTTACCATGAGTTTTAGAACCTAACTAAACGGAATGACACTAATGGAGGAAAATACACGATGAATGGACAACGAGTCGGCTATAAACGGGTCAGCAGCATTGACCAGAACCTGGCACGGCAACTGGAGGGCATCGAACTGGACCGCGTCTTTCCTGACAAGGTATCTGGCAAAAATACCAAGCGGCCACAGCTGCAAGAAATGCTGGACTACATCCGCGAGGGGACACGGTATTCGTGCATAGCCTCGACCGCCTAGCCCGCAATCTTGTTGACCTGCACGATATTGTCAAAACCATCACTGACAAAAAGGCTTCGGTCACGTTTGTCACGGAAAACGTGACCTTTACCGGCGACGACGCACTGCTCTCCGTCTTGTTGCTCCAAGTGCTCGGCGCTTTTGCCCAGTTCCAGCGCTTGATTATCCGTGAAGCCCAGCGGGAGGGCATTGCCATTGCCAAACAAGAAGGCGTGTACAAGGGCCGGAAGAAAGCCCTGACGACCGGAGATGTGGCAACCGCCCTCCAACGTGTGAGCGCAGGTGATGGTAAGGCGTAGACCGCCCACGACTTGAAGGTGAGCCGGAAGACGCTGTACCAGTACTTGAATGAGGCGAAGGTGGAGTCATAGGTGGCGGGTGGCCAGAATGTCTTTTGATAGTAGGCGTCCTGCAACGTTTTATTAGGTGGGACGTATTTTAAGCAAGATATACCCCTACTATTATCCTGAGAGAAGAACCATGCAGGCGACAGATATTATACGAGACGTTGTTGCGGTCCTCAGTAGCCTAGCCTGGGGAGGGGCGGGTGGTATAGCCGCGCTTGTGAGTATTCCCCTTTCGGTTTTCCTCGCTCGCAAGCCCCAGCCGCATGCAAGAAGTTTTCTTACCCTTGCTGCCCCTAAAAAAAGTTATTAGATGTCACCATCTTGATTAAGTATTGATTTCAAATGCTTTCAGGTCTTCTGAAACTATGGGGGCAATACTCCCGTACCGATAGCTTGCTCCCACCGTTTTTCCAATGAAGCCAGGTACTCCAATGGCCGATGACGAAAACGAAAGCGATGGAGCTGCTCAAGGCGGCATTGACGTGTCTGCTGCCGAACACATCGCCACGATGCAGTGGACACGCAGCGTAAGCGAGCTCGGAGCTGTGCTTCACCATCTGGTTGATGAAGCCACCATTCTTGATACGCAACACAGCGCCCGTAGCGCAGCAAGTAGGCATTCCAGCTTTTTCGGCCATTCATCCGGCGATAATGCATTTTAATAGCACGAATAGTCCGTTCCATATCATTGTTCGTGCGCGGAAATCCTTCAATATCATAACATTGAATCAGCCCTGGCCTCAGGTGATTCAAAACCTTGAAAAGTTCCCCTAAACGTGTTTTCTCATCTTCGGTTCTTTCTTCTCCATTCAAAAAGTGCGAGAGACGCACTAAGTAGGTATCGAACAGTTGGCCCACTGCTTGATTTCGTGATTTCTTCTGGACGCGTGGCCCATGATCCGTCTAAAATATGCTCTGCATCGACAATCCATTCACGCATCATTTTGATCGAGGAGAGAACCTCTTTTTTCTCCTCATGCAGGCTCACAATAGTTTTGAGGCGAGTGAGACGATTTTTACCTGTTTTGCTTACCATTCCTCTTTTTTTCAAGCTTTTCTAAGCTCTCCTGAATACGAAGTAATGCTTCTTGTGTTGCCAATCCTCCATACTTCGAAGGGAGCTTTGCTATCGATCTGCAAAGCCCCCTCTACCGTTGCTGCATATTCCTCTAAGATATGAAGCTGTTCTATCTCCTGTTCATTCTTTTTATCTTGAGCATCAGCTTCTTTTAATCTTTTATGAATGTTTTGACGATACTCATGCGTTTTTTGCTTCATACGGGCACGCATATCATTTCTTACACGAGTATCAGCCTGATAAATGAGTCGCCCTGCATCACGGATGACGTGAAATTGACAAATCTGATGGGGAATATTCGGCCATATTTCCGCTACTGCCTGTAATTCTGTTGGTTGAGCATCACTAATCACCCCGATGACGGGCAAATTCAAGGCGACGACAGGAGACAGAATCTGTTTTAAACGTTCTTTCGTACTATCAGTCGTATTTTCTGCGTTAAGTATCCTTCCAGTAAAAACATCGCGCAAGAGATAGATTGTTTCGTTTCCTGCATCTGGCTGAATTCCATCAATGGAGAGCAATATTCCTTTGTTTGCGCGTACTTGTTCTTTCCATTCTTCATCATGAGCAACTTCTGTTCCTGCACGTAACAAAGCAGTATAAGACTCAAAAAGAAACAAGATTTCCCTGCGCGAGATGGTTTGTTCGAGAGGTACAAGCCGCTTTAAAAGGTACTGGTGAATTTCATCAACGGTTTTGTGTTCACTCAAGCGAAGATGTCCAACTTCCAGGACAATATCTAATCCAAAAGTAAAACCGGACAAAGCTAATGCATCTGCTTCCATGCTGCGATAAAGAATGCTTTTGCCTTCACAGTCTTCTTTTGGGCATCGATATCCACAATGAACTAATCGAATTACTTGTTCTAGGGTGACAATCATTCTATCTGCAATAGTTACACATCGCTTTAACTTACTTTGACATTTTAAACAATGCGTTACTTCTGGACGCAATATACGCTTGACCGCTTGATTGTATCTCTTCTTTTTGTTCATTGTTCATATTTATCCTTTTTATCTGTCAGCATACCTCCTTTCATTCTACCATTTTTGGTAGTACGAGTGTATTGCCCCCATGGCTTGAACTGCCAGCAGAGCGGAATTAGCGATCTGGTCACTTTTGCTCAGGGGTTGGAGAAAGAGGGTTCTGCTCTGCACGCGGCATTCACTCTCCCGTACAGCAACGGACCCGTTGAGGGAAAAATTAATAAGCTCAAATATATTAAGCGCTCTATGTATGGACGAAGTGGTTTCCCGCTCTTACGGCAAAAGGTTTTAAAGGCCGCATAAAATAGCACGGAAAGTGCGGAAGAGCCAAATTACGGCATGGTCTCAAGAGGGATCAACGCGCTTGAGATCGGGTTGCAGCTTCAAAGCAAGGAGCGGAGATGAGAGGGATTCTCAGCCCGAATTTGGAAGGTTTTTGTGAGGCAATGCAATAAACATAGATAAGGGGGAGTCAGTCAGCGTATGGGTAGTAAGTGTCCATAAAATGGGGTGATGCAACCGGGGACACTCCTGTTAATCTTCATACATAGTACAAATGCTGTGCCATGAGACCATTCATAGTGAAGGAGAGCAATTGTTATGAAACAGCCCCGTCGGCAATTTTTGATCCCGTCCAACTTAATTGCGGCATTGCCTGCTGATGCTCCCCCTGCTATGAGGATTGTTCCTACCAATACAGCTACGCATAGAACTACTGCTTTGCCGGTAGCTGATCCGTTATCAACTATTAGAGAGCAGCCTCCTATCCTGCTGGCAACGGGTCAGTTACCAGCCGTTAGAGAGAAATCGCCTGTCTTGCCAATAACTGATCCGTTACCGACGATAAGAGAGCAAGCTCCTGTTGCTAGAGTTGTGCCCACAAAATCTGCTCAGCCGTTTGCCACGCAGGTCAATCAGTCGGTCCTGCGGAGACCAATCGTCATTCCGCCCGATCCAGGTAAGCAGAGAGATCGGACACCGCGTTCTGCTCTGGTGACAGCTATGCCTGCACATCATGCTACACAAGAGAAAAGCAAAACGCACACAAAATCGGCGCTTCTCTATGTGCTTATTCTCCTGTTTTGGGCAATACTCGTAGGAAGCTCGATCCCCTCACTTTTTGTACCGGTCATCGATGCTTTTGCTAGTGGGGTCGCAGTTGGTCTCTTAACGCTCATCAGTACCGGGTTTCTGCTCTACTTCTGGCTCAATGGCATGAAGGATGTGGTCTATACTCTCTTCTATCATGTGTATTTGAAGCGACATCATACACGCGTTCCACATTCTGGTCCACGCTCAGTCTACCCACTCGTCTACTTAGTCTATTGCACCTGTAACGATTTTAATGCGGCCTCCCTGGCGAAAAGTATGGAGCAGTCGTATCCAAATATTCGCACGTTCATCCTTGATGACTCCTCTGATCCTGCCTTCAAAAGCGAGATCGATATCTTTGCGCGAAAGAACTTGTTGTCGGTGATTCGGCGTACGAATTGCGAGGGGTTTAAGGCTGGTAATTTGAATCATTTCCTGAAGCAGGCACCCTGTGACTACTTTGTTATTCTTGATAGTGACGAGATTATACCTCCTCAGTTTGTGGAGAGAGCGCTGGATTACTTTGAGGCCAGACCTGAAGCTGGCATTGTCCAGGCAAACCACGTAGCGACGAGGAACAGAAACTATTTTATGAGCGTCTTTTCTATCGGGGTTGACTCACATTGGGTTGCCTATCAAAGTGTGAAGGAACGCTATGGCTTCCTATCGCTGCTAGGTCACGGTGCTGTGGTCAGCATGTCATGCTATCGTGCGGCTAAAGGGTTTCCACATGTTGTTGCCGAGGATCTCTGCTTCTCAATCGAAGCCAGGAAGAAGGGATATATGACGCTATTTGCACCAGACATTATTTGTCAGGAAGAGTATCCCATCAGTTACCTGGCTTTCAAAAAACGACATAGTAAATGGACTCAGGGCAATATGGAGTTTATTAAAAAATATACCTCCACCATTATCCGCTCACCCATGACCTGGTTTGAGAAACTGGACATTTTCCTCTTCACCTATAATCTCCCACTCACTATCATTTTCGCCTTCTATGTCGTGATCAATATCATCCTCCTGCCGCTTTTGCACGCTCCAATACGGTATCCGCTCTGGCTGCTCATTCCAACTGGAGCCTTTCTGATGGCTCCTATGCTTAATGATATGGTGACCTATGCAGGCAAGAAAAAGACGAGCATTCTGCTCCTCTATCTGTTCTATACATTGCTCTTGTATGGATCCATGTTTTATGTTAGTTTCAAATCCTCCTTGATTTCACTCTTTGGCAAAGCTGTATTTCTCGTTACTCCGAAAGCAAAGGAGCATGTAACCCTCAAAAAATCCTTCCGAGCTAACATGGAGGAGATCCTGTTTGCGGTTGCCCTCTGTCTCGTCTGCTATCTCATCAATAGGACCATCATGTCAGTCATTCTGATTGCTGTCCCATCGCTCATGAGCGTCTACCTTTCGATGCTTTCGAACCGCTTAGAGCGCATGTCAATTGAACTTCCACTCCTCTTCCCAGAGAATCGCTATGCCGGGCAGCAGCGAGGAAAGTACCAGTTGCGCCTTTACGACTATGCCCCCTCGCATCAGATGCAAGCGGTTGCCGCTTCGTCCAGAGACGCCGCTGAAGTTGACACTTTCGTTCTCTCTGAGAAGCAGTATGCTGGACAGCAACGAGAGAGACAGCAGAAGCGCTTTTACGACTACGCTCCCCCGCTTCAGCAGCAACCGCTTGCCGCTGAAGTTGACACTTTACATCTGACCGATCCTTATAGTAGGGTAGCACTAGAGGCGGTGTCCGAGTAGCGATCCAACAGGAACTGCAGTTACAGGAAGTATAAAGACTGTTCCACTCCTTAACTACAGTTCTTCTTCCATTGGAGACCAATATGAGAAAGAAGTACTTCATATTCTGTATCATTTGGATTACAATCTTGTTTACAATAAGCACATGTATTCTGGCTTCGATACATCTAGCACCTGGAGAAGTTCAGCATGTAACGTCTAACATAGATCTGCAGCAATCTGATGAAACGAGCTTTTATAACTGGGTAAAAGGTTATCTTACACCCGATGGTTTTCTCAAAGATCAGGAAATGATTGATCCTGGCGGGAATTACACACCAACTACTCTGGCCCATATTTACAATATGGCCCTTGGAGGGCTGTGTGCCATTTCCCAAAACGATAAAATAACAGCGCAGTTGATAGGAGATAAACTCCAGGCCCTCTATGAGAGAGATTTTAATGTGGGCCCAAGGGGATTATATGATGCTTACTTTACCGATACGGGATTACCTGATTATTCGAGTGATAGATATGTCGGGAACAACGCATGGGTCCTGCTCTTTCTCGACGCGTATCAGAGAACTTACAACGATAACCGCTATAATACCATGGCAAACGGCATTGCCTCCTGGCTCGTAGGGCTCCAGGATACTCCAGGTGGAACCAATCATTACGGCGATAATGGCGTCTATTCTGGTTACTATGGTGCTCAGGGAAGCAAGCAATATTCGGCAACAGGAGGAACAAGTAATACTATTACTATCGCACCTGACTTATTTATTCAGCCAGATCATTATGCCGGACGAATGATCACCATTATCTCAGGAACAGGATCAGGACAAACCAGAGTGATTGCTTCTCACACTACCAGCGTATTCATGACAAGCACTGATTGGACCACCATACCAGACGCCACCAGCGTTTTTACCATTGATAACTCCAACTTACTCATCCCTTATAAGTTAGCAGAAGGAAATATTGATACGGTTGCAGCTCTAAGAAATTATGCCACCTATTATGGTGGGACCTATGCAACACCGCCGATCACGATAGAGGCATTTTTGCTCAATTCCTCAATGGGTTTATATAATACCACACAAAACAATTTGTACTCTGGAAAAGTGGATGGAACAAACCCACCAGGAGATGCAGCCTATCTTTCTCCAACTGATTTTCTCGATATTCACTTATGGGCTCTTCTGGAAGCCACAAATGTGAGCGATTATAACAGCTTTCTTCAGACCATGCCAGCCATCAACTCAACAATGTACATTTCAAATGCCACTCCCGATTTATATCCCACACTTAAGCTTACAGGATACCGGGATGATACTACTTATGCGAGGCTTTTCATTGAAGGCCTGGCTTATTTTGCGCTTGTGCACTATAAACAATATGTCTATTCATTGAGTGCCAGTAACTCTGCAAGTGCCAGCTCCTTTTTACAGCAAAGGAATGATAACTTACACAACTTACTGCTTATGGCACGCAAGAGTATAGTGGTAGCAGGCGCTCAAGGAGTGCCCTTATATACTAACTTATCAACATACAGGTATTCAACCTATTCTATCGTTTCTGAGTCTACCTGTTGGGCTATCCTGGCATTAGCAAACTTCAACCCGTTTGATTAGACACCATGCCGTAATTTGGCTCTTCCGCACTTTCCGTGCTATTTTATGCGGCCTTTAAAACCTTTTGCCGTAAGAGCGGGAAACCACTTCGTCCATACATAGAGCGCTTAATATATTTGAGCTTATTAATTTTTCCCTCAACGGGTCCGTTGCTGTACGGGAGAGTGAATGCCGCGTGCAGAGCAGAACCCTCTTTCTCCAACCCCTGAGCAAAAGTGACCAGATCGCTAATTCCGCTCTGCTGGCAGTTCAAGAGCCAGGTGTCCAACAACCGGGCATTGTGCTCTTTGAGCCAGGTGACAAATTGTTGGACGAATCCATAGGCAATTTCGACCGGCTGAGACTTTCGGATGAGAGAGAGCGTCTGTTGCTCCTGCTTGTCCAGCCGTTCGGGGTCACGGAGAAACAACCAAGCAAGGTGGCGTGGAGCCATGCTTTGAGGGGTCTTGTTGGCCTGCCTCTGCCTTTGAGCGGGGGCTGGCTGATCCTTTTGCAGCTGGATCCATCGATAGACCATCATGCGACTGCCGGAAAAGCCGCGTTCCTGCAACTCGTGCCATAATAGACCTGTTTCCTGGCATCCTTGCTGCCAGCGTTCTTGCAGATACGCGCGATAGGGGTCAATGGCACTCCTGGTGTGCGCGGGTTTGCCCCATTCAGGGAACTCAGGAGAGCGAACAAACGTGCGCACCCTGCGATGGCCAATGTGGAGTTGTCGGGCAATCCCCAGAATGGTTCCCCCTTGCCGATAGAGTTCCTGACCCTGCTGATAGAGCGCCAGTCGCCTCTGTCGCGATCCCTCCGAACGTACTCGCTCTCCGCTGGTGCGTTTTTGACGAGGCGAGTTCGCCCGCTTGGCATCCCCACGCGCCTCTTCTGGCATTTGGGTGTGACTGAGGAACCGCTCAACCGCTTCGCGAAGATTTTTTAACAGATGCCAACGATCTATGACTTGTTGGGCCGCTGGAGCGCCGTCAGTTGCCCCACGTTGATAGTCTTTGGAGCGGTCTCGGCTGATGATTTCGACGCCCGGATGTTGCCTGAGAGGCTGTGTGAAAAGGCTTCTCAAGCGGCACGAGCAGGTCTGCCCTCCTCTGGTGCCGTTTCAGCCGCACGAGCAAGCCGTCTGACCATGAGATGGATCATCGCCAGAGAGATCCAAGCTTCTTCGCTGCTGGGAAGCACCTCGTAGTCTTTGGCGAGCCGACGCCAGGTGCCAAGCCATGCGAACGTTCGCTCCACAATCCAGCGCCATTTGAGCACATGAAAGCCTCTGGGGCGGATTTTTTCCCAATCGATCACGGCATCCTGTGGTGCCCACACGCCTCGTAGGCCGCTCCAGGGATGCTCAACAATCTCTACGTCCCAGCCCAGCGTCTCTTTGACCCATTCCACGAAGCCGCCCTTGCGGTACGCGCTATCAGCCCACACGTGTTGAAGCCGGGGAAAGCGTCCTTTCAGCGGCTCCAAGAGGAGTTTGCCCCCGGCATGATCCTGGATGCTGGCTTCATGCACCAGCACGTGCAAGATCATCCCTGTCGTATCCACAAGGAGATGCCTCTTACGCCCCTTTACCTTCTTGCCACCGTCATAGCCGCGCAGCCCCCCTTTTTGACTGGTTTTCACCGATTGACTATCGATGATGGCAGCACTGGGTGTCGGCTCACGCCCCTGTTTGACGCGCACCTGTTCGCGCAGGGCGGTATGGATGCGTTCCCAAGTCCCATCATCGCGCCAGGTGCGGAAGTAGCTCCAGACCGTGGACCAAGGGGGAAAGTCATGCGAGAGCGCTCGCCATTGGCCTCCGGTACGATCCAGGTAGAACAGCGCATTGATCACTTCACGCATCTTGGTGGTTCGTGGACGCCCACCTGGCTTGGCAGGCGGGATCAGTGGTTCAAGGATCGCCCACTCTTCATCACTGATATCGCTGGGATAATCTCGTCGGTACATCACAGATCTCCCTCCCCCTTTTCTCTTATCCAGAACGCTTTCTTTTGTGTTTCTTCTCTTTTATTCTATCATCTGGCCTGTTTCCTTGCCGAACCGCTTACCAGGCTGCTCTATCAACCTTCTCCGTCGTCTGGTTCTCAAGCCTTTTCACACAGCCTCTGAGTAGTCGGCCATAAACGCCGGCTAGAGAGGCAACTCTTCTTGTTGCGCTGTTCTGCACGCCTCTGGGTACTGGAATCTCCTGACGCCCTGTTGGTGTCGCCTGCTCCATCACCCGGCTTCCCTCAGCTCGCGTTCGCGCAGCGTCTCAGCTTTAGTCTCCCGCTTCACGACGAGCATAGAGAGACTGGCGATCAAAAACCAGATCACGAGCGCTCCCTGACCGATGAAGGTCACCCATCCGGCAGCGGTATAGAAACCGGTGTAGTTGGTCCCCCCAAAGATTGAGGGAGCGGCTACCAGGTTGACAAGAGCGGCGGCGTAGGCCACCCGGCTGGTCCACCTGGGCAGCACCCCAGTGGCCAGAGTGGCGTAGCCCGCCGAGGCCAACAACAGCGCCGACATGATGAGCCCAATCGCACCGTAGAAGACAAAGCTGCCCTCCCACAGGCCTCTGACCACCGAGGGATCGGCCTTGACAGACGCATCCAGGGCTGCGCCACCCGCCAGCGCATCGCCAGCCAGTTCCAGGGTGATCACGACCAGGCCGGCTCCGAAGACCAAAGCTGAAACCCATTCGCCATCCGGCCGCGCCTGCCGGATCAGGCGGCGGAACCCAGCTAGGAAGACCAGGAGGCAGGCCATGATGAGCGGGTCGGCCAGGGTGGCGCGCGTGAGGATGAGGGTGCTGGCCCCGCTCACGGAGTCGCTGAACTGGACGGTATCCTGCAGCCGAGCGACTGGCTGTGAACCGAGGAAGTAGAGCGGGAGCGCGAACAGGAACACGACGAAGCCAGCAACCCCGAACGCACCCGCCCAGCGCCGCACTTTCAAATCATTCATAAGACACCTCCTTTTTTGCACACAATGCCTCTCGGCTAGGCCAGAGGCGACGAGGCCCGGCCTGCTCAACAGGAATGAGACGCACGAGTGGAATGGTGCGACTGGTGGCCTGCTGATATCGCGCGTACGTGGGCGCGACTTGGAGGACGCGCGGCCAGAAGGCGGTCGCCTCCTCGGTCGATAACTCCTCGGCACGAACCCTGCTGATGCGGGCCATGACCTGGACCTGCGCCATCGGGGTGGCCTTCAGATTGTAGAACCAGCCGGGGTGGGAGGACCGGCCGCTATTGGCGGCCACAAGGATCATGTTCGCGCCATCTGGGAAGAACTGGAGCAGGACCCTCCGCGTCTTTCCGGTCTTGCGACCACGCGTCGTGAGGATCAGCACATTGACCTTCCAGGGCCGGGTGATGCGGCCACCGGTCAGCCGATAGAGGACGATGGAGAGGCCCCCAAGTCTTTTGTCACCCTCGTAATTCAGATACAGAACCACCTTCTCCTTGAGAGAGAGGCTCCTGGTAGACGTCTTGTTGTTCATGAGTATCTTCCTTTTTGCGCGCCATGCGTTGTTCTGTGAAAGATGTTTCCTCATCCTCGTCTTCGACTCGCACTCATTCAGGATGCCATCTTGATAGGTGCCCAACAGCAAGGCCATGCTACCTCCAAGAGCCTGTGCCTCATCAGCTTTCTCCTTCCAACCGGCCATTGCCGCCTGATTCGGCAGTCTCTGGCTTGGCAGATGCCTGCGCCGCCTCCGGCGAGACGGGCCGCCCCAGTTGCCACAGCCGCCGGGCGAGCAGGAGATACCAGGCGAGCATGGGCAGCAGGGACAGGAAGGCGAGCACGATCCCAATCGTGCCCACAGTAGGCGGGACGAGCATCAAGATGCCGGTGATCAGGCCCAGATACCCAGTGGCTTTGTTGAAGATCGTGCTGCGCAGCATCACCACGGCCATGATCAGGAGAGAAAAGGCCCCCCAGAGGTAATACATGTCAAACCCGGTGCCCTGGTAGGCGGTCAGGGTAGCCTGACCGGCGGCCACGATCAGCGGTCGCTGCACCTGGCTGCTCGCCGCGTAGGTATGGCTCAGGGAGAGCATGGTGAAGGAGGGATTGATCACCAGGTAGGCAGCCGACCCCATCAGGCTCAGCGCCAGGGCAATGGCCATCCACGATGGGCTGACGCGTCTGAGGCTCATGAAGAGGGCGAGATTGAGCGGAACGACCAGGAGCGTGGCTATCAGCATCACCAGGTCGAGATCAAAGAGTCCATGCAGCCAGTTGCTCTGGAAGATGGTGAAGAAGTCGATCACGGTCGAGGCTGTTGGCTGCAAACCGTTGGGAGGCGGCCAGACAAGGTAGACAGGAAGCGAGATCAGCGTCAACACCACCGTCAGCAGGGCCGCCACCGTGCCAGCCCGATATAAGGGTTTCCAGAGAACCTCCGCCGCGCCAGCAGGCTCAGCCAACGCCTTGCGGTGCGTGGAAAGAGAGGGCAGATCGAACGTTTTCATCACACAGCTCCTTGCGAGAAAAGGGACGACACATCATTTCATACCAAGTTGCGAACTAAAAGAGCATTCTCAATGCAGGAGGAACGCCTTAAAGCGCTCATCAAAGTTCTCCGACGGACCGCAACTTGGTATCACATCCTGCGCAATACCACCTTCACAAGGATAGCACGGGGCCGTCTCCGGTCGATCACACAGCGGCCCTAGATATTCTCGATTGGCTCACATTTCTCGCAAGATGCGCACAACGCGTTGTTCTACGGAAGATGTCTCCTCAGACTCGCGAGACTCGCACTCGTTGACCTACGCCAACTCGCGAGCCTCGGGCTTGTGCAGGCTGAAACTGAGCGGCCAGAGTGTTCGCCCAGGCGCGAATGGCCGTCCAGTCCCGCAAGTCGCTGGCTGGCATGTTCTTGAGGGCGGATACTAGATTGTAGGGAAAGGTGAGCTTCGCCGGCTCGAACTTGCCGCCAAAGATTTCAATCGCTGCCGGAGTCAGCCAGGGAAACTTCGCCAGCTCTTTTTCGAGCTGCTCACGCGCAGCCTGAAATTCCTTCTCATCAGCATGCAATGGGCCGAGCGCAAAAATGGCCTGTAAATTACGTTTGTCAAGTGGGTCTGTCTCACTTTACGTGAATCGCTCGAGGTGATAGAATAGAGAAGAACTTCTCCATAGTCTTTTCTTCCTTTTTGCGAAAGTAGCTCTATGTTATCCATAACCACCTTGTTGTTTCCTGCATGTCCTGATCTACAGATGGAGGACATCACGCGTGAAGGCCAAACCCTCTTCTTGACGGTTCGTTGCTCTCAAAATGGGAGGGCATGTCCTGCCTGTGCTCAAGAATCGATCAAGGTTCACCGTCGATATACTCGTACGCTCGCAGACCTCTGCCTGATGGAATATGCAACTCGGCTCCGTGTCCAGGTACGTCGATTTTTCTGCTCTAACCCTGCTTGTGCTCGCAAAACGTTTGCCGAACCATTTGCCGATTTGGCGGTGGCCCATGCTCGTCGCACCAATCGACAAGCGAACAGACTCAGTGCCATCGCCAAAGAACTGGGAGGCCGACCAGCGGCTCGTGAGAGCGAAAATGTGCAGATGCCTGTCAGTAGACACACCATGCTGCGTTTGCTCCGCTGTGCTCCGGTTCCCGCTGCCCCTGCCCCGCATGTGGTTGGAGTCGACGACTGGTCCATCCGCAAGGGGCAAACGTACGCCACGATCCTCGTCGATCTGCAACGAAATCGCATTGTCGAGGTGTTACCAGACCGTGAAGCTGAGACCTTGGAAATCTGGCTTACGGCTCATCCTGGTGTCGACGTGATCAGTCGTGACCGTGCAGGAGCCTATGCGCAAGGAGCTCGCAAAGGGGCTCCCCAGGCGCAACAAGTGACCGATCGCTTTCATTTATTACTCAATCTTCGTGATGCACTCAAGCGGCTCTTTGAGCGCAAGCATGAGATACGGCAAGAGGAGGCAAACCAGCAAAAGGCTCTCCTCACGTCATCGGAAGCTGTTGCAGCTCCTGATGACGCAGTTCCCGTTCCCGTACCACTGACCCCAACAGCTCTCCAGCAGCAGGTCCGGCGAGCGCGGCGTCTGAAGAGATATGAAGAAGTGATGCAATTGCATGAACAAGGGGTCAGTCAGGCGGCCATTGCGGCTCTCGTTGGACTCAACCGCGACACCGTGCGTCGCTACCTCAATGCCTCGGGCTTTCCTGAGATTACGCGCCCAGGCAAACGCAGCCATCTTGATCCGTACAAAAGCTATCTGCAGCAGCGTTGGAAGATGGGTGAGCGCAATGTGAAGCGTCTGCTTGTCGAGCTTCGAGAGCGGGGATACCGACAAGGTGAGACGATTGTCTACGATTATCTGCGAACGCTACGAAAGCCTGCAGAAGAGGGGAACGCCTCTGAGAAAACCGCCGTTGGTTCTGCTGCTCAAACAGCGCTCTCAGCACGAGAGGCGGCGTGGTTGTTTGTCTGCAATCTGAAGTTGACCCGCTTTTGGAGGGTACCCAAACGTGGAAGTTTGAGTCACGGAGGAACGTAAAAACGTATAAAAACGTGTATTCGTATCGAAAGAAGATGAAACGTAAAACGTTTACGTTTCGTATGTTTCTCCTAGAGTATACCATAACAAAACGTATTTGTCAAGTATTTTTATCTTCTCTTTCTTTCCCTTGTTTCTCGTAGCTATCAGGGCTAAGATAGCCTAGAGAAGAGTGCTTTCTCTTTCGATTATAAAACGTTTCAATATAGTCAAATACCGCCGTTTTCGCCTCTTTTCTTGTATAGTACATATTTCTTCCCAGACATTCTTCTTTCAGGGTTCCCCAAAAGCTTTCGATGACCGCGTTATCATAACAATCACCCTTTTTGCTCATGCTGACCTGAATACCATGTTCTTGCAGCATCTTTTGATAGCTTTTGCTCGCATATTCGCTTCCGCGATCGGAGTGATGGACCAGGCCAGCTCCTGGCTGCCGCTGGATCAGTGCCATCTACAATGCTCGTTTTACCAGCTCTGCGTCATGATTTTGGCCCATGGCCCAGCCAACTATTTTGCGCGAATACGCATCAATCACTCCTGCAAGATAGAGCCACCCTTCCTGTGTTTCAATAAATGTCATGTCTGTCATCCACTTTTTGTTCGGCGCATCCGCCGTAAAATCCTGCTCAAGAAGATTTGGAGTGAAAGGATCTTTGTGATTGCTATCTGTCTTATGTGCTTTCTTTCTCTTTCTACTTGCACATATATGAAGCGCCTGCATCAGACGAACAATTCGTTTCCTTCCACAGCACACACCCTGCTCCTTGAGTTCTACATGAAGACGGGGACTTCCGTAAACACCCCTATTATTGTAAAAAGCATCTTCAATCCGTTCTGCAAGCTGTTCATCATCCCGTTTCCGCTGACATATGCCTCTCTTGCGCCAATTGTAATATCCATTTTCTGAGACGTCAAGCGCAGAGCACATCCGAATAACCGGAAAACAGTGACGATGAGCAGCAATAAACGCGAACTTCACGGATGGGGCTGTGTGAAGATGCTCATAGCTTTTTTAGTATTTCCCTCTCTTGTCTGAGTATTTCATTTTCACGCTTAAGCCTTCTATTTTCTTCTTCAATCGTTGTTTGATGGCCTTTCCCAGAAAATGCTTCTTCTCCTTGCTCATTAAATTCTTTGCACCATTTATTCAAAGCACTATCAGAAATGCCAAGATCTCTTGCTATTTGTGTTTTAGTTTTTCCACTGGTTTCAAACAATTGCACCGCTTGTTGCTTGAATTCTCGTGTATAGCTTGGTTGTGATTTGCCCATAAAACCCTCCCGCTTTCTCGTCTAGCATATTTCTCTTCTCCGACTCCCTAAAAGCGGGTCAAGGTCAATCCACAAAAACTACGGATCTCTCAGGCCGTGCGTCTCGACTCCCTGCGTGTAATGGATGAGGATTTGGGACCGGCGTACCAATTAGCACAAGATTTTCGTGTTATGGTCACCAAACGACAGGAGAGCGTGTTAAGCCGCTGGTTAGAAGAAGCCAAAGCCAGCGGAATCAAGGAATTGCAAAGCTTGGCGACAGGGATCTATCGCGATTTTGATGCGGTTCGTGCGGCATTGAGAATGCAGTGGAGTCAGGGGCAAACCGAGGGAAAAGTGAATAAGCTGAAATGTATCAAGCGACAAATGTATGGACGGGCCAACTTTGATTTGCTCCGGCAAAGAATGCTTCTGTGTGCTTGAGCGATTCACGTAAAGTGAGACAGACCCATTTCCTACCCGTATTTTACACGGGTTAACGACGGCTTCATTCTACGCCTCTCGGCCACCGGATTCCTTCTCCTCGGATACCTTTGCCGCTCCGAGAGGCTCCTCGTGGCCTTTTTCCCTGCTTTCCCTCATCTTCTGCCCCTTTGGCTCTCTATTCTGCTGATTCTTTCATCCCGTATGGGATCACTATCCCGTTCTGAACGGCTCTCGTTCCTCTGATCGGATTTAGCTCTTCAACGATCTCGTTGCGCAAGTCGTGGGCGATTGCTCGGCACACGCGGTTCTGCCAAACGCTTGCTGCAAGCCCGGATCTGCTCGCAAGCGGGTATTGATTTCTACCAGCCCGTGTGCTCCTGCCAGCAGGCTGATGAAAGCATCAGAGAGCTTGTCAATTGGCGTGTGTTTGATGGTTTTTTGCTTGATCTGTACCCTGGTGCGGATCGGATCAAACAGCTTGAGTTGACTCAATTTGACTCCAATGGCTGCCAAAGAAGCGCAACCAGTAAAATGTTGTGTCTGATGGGTGTTCCACTCGTTCATGATAGGACCTCTCCTCTCGTTGGAATTCATCTTCTACAAGAGGTATAGCCCATCATTGCTCTTCTTACAAGGCCTTTCTCGTCACAATACCCTGTCTCTAATTTGGGCGAAATTTAGGTAGGCTAAAAAGAAACGAGATTGATTATGGCACGAAGTCGCAGTATTCCCACGAACCTGTACTGGGACCCGGATTTCAGTCAGCTAGAAAGTGAAGCCCAAAGCATTCTGATCGGACTGACCCTGGCTGCCGATGACGAAGGACGTGGGATCGCCCACCTGGATATCCTCGCACGCCAACTCAACAAGCAAGCGACCACCATCGAGCGAGCCCTTCAGATGCTCTCTACCCTTGGCTTCCTCCTCTGCTATCAAGTGGGACGCTACCACTACTACCAACATGCTCGTTGGGAAGAATGGGAACATGGACTGGCTCCCAACAAACGTACCCCATCTCGCCATCCTGCCCCCCCATCCGAGCAGAGGCCAGAAGATCCCACTTCCTCACCATCAGCAAGCGGTTCCCGCCTCTCTGCGGCATTTCGCGGGGAACCGCTGGAAATCCCGGAGAATCCTCGCGAACCACTGTCCCAAGAGGAAGAGGAAGAGAATCTCAAGTTAAACAAAGCGGAAGAAGAACCAGGCTCCAGCAACCTGATCACCTTTCCCACCAGCAACGCCACCGCCGACCCTGATGAGACCAAAAATGAGCCGGACGTCACCATCATGACCGCCCAGATCGCCCACATTCTTACCCTCCCAGAGACGGTTGCCCTCAGGCACATCGTCGAAGAATATCATCTCACCCCAGGGCTTTCCTTGCTGGGTGAAGCGGATATGGCTCGGGAGTGGATTGATGATCGCCAACGCAACTCCTCTGGGAAACGCATGACGCCCGCCTTTTTCCGCCGCTGGCTCAAACGGGAACACGAGGCCATCGTCCAACGACAGGCAACAGCGCCAGCAGAAAGAGCCGGTGAGCACCTGCGGTCTCACCCTCCCCTCTCATCAATCGCTGCAACGCGGGCATCGCTCGCCTCTCGCAGTTTGATGCATCTGGAAACCGAGTACCAACAAGCACAGAACCGAAAGAAGGTCGCCCATGAGTAAACGAGATCTCCCCATGAGCATTGAAGCCGAAGAGGGGGTCCTGGGCAGCCTGCTAATTGATCCCGAAGCCATTGACCAGGTCGCCCCATTTCTTGCTCCTCAGGATTTCTATCGCCAGGCCCACCGGACGCTCTACGAGACGATCCTGGCCCTCTGGGCACGACAGGAACCGGCTGATTTTCTCACCCTCTGTGATGAGCTTGAGCGACAAGGCAAACTGGAGGATGTCGGAGGGGCAGCGACCATCACCTCCCTGATCAATGGCGTCCCGACCAGTAGCAATGTGGAGTACTATGGACGCCTTGTGGCACAGAAGGCCCTCTTCCGTCGCCTGATCCACGCTGCCGGACAGATCGCCGCGCTCGCCTACGAGGAAGAGACCGATGCCCTTGAGCAAGCGGAGCAGCTACTCTTCCAGCTCAATCGCCAGCAGGTCTCCGAGCTTTCCAGCGTCAAGAGCATTTTGACGCGTTGTATGCAGACCCTGGATACCTTGCAAAGTCTCCACGGGACGTCAGCGATCATTGGTGTCCCGACCAACTTTAAGCATCTGGACATGGCGACGGGCGGTCTTCAGAAAGCCGATCTGATTGTGCTGGCAGCGCGTCCTGGTACCGGCAAGACCAGTTTTGCCTTGAACGTCGCCGCCCACGCCGTGTACACCCATCACCGGCAGGTCGCACTTTTTCTCTGGAGATGAGCAAAGAGCAGCTTGGCTTCCGCCTGCTCTCTTCACACGCAGACATTGACCAGCAACGACTGCGCATGGGCTGGATTGAGGATGGCGAATGGGAGCACCTCGTCACCAGCATGGAAGCGCTGACCGAGGGGTCCCTCTGGATCGATGAGACGGCGGCGATCACGCTCGCAGAGCTGCGCAGCAAAGCCCGACGGTTGCAGGTCCAGCACGGTCTCGATCTGCTGATCGTCGATTACCTTCAACTCATGGGGACCCCTGAGGGAAAGCGCCATCAGAACCGCGAGCAAGAGATTGCCGAGATCAGCCGAGGACTCAAAGCCCTTGCCAAAGAACTCAACATGCCCGTGCTTGCTCTGGCACAACTCTCGCGTGCCGTTGAGAGTCGTGCGTCAAAGGTGCCGCAACTGTCTGATTTGCGTGAAAGTGGCAGCATCGAAAACGAAGCTGATATCATGCTCTTTCTCTATCGCGAGGAGATGTACCATCCCGAAAACGAGGAGGCCAGGAATACCGCCGATCTTATCATTGCCAAACACCGCAATGGACCCGTCGGTACGATCCGCCTGGGGTTTGACGCCCAGTTGACCCGCTTTCAGACGCTGGCGGATTGATTAACCGTGATGATGGAGACAGCACACGAGGGAAGCCACTATTGGCGCTCCTAGTTGCTTGCACCAGAGAGATGGTCAACGATTAGCAAGCCATTGTCAGCATCGTGCCGAAATGAAGAAAGAACACACCTATCCAGAGGAGAGGGAAAGGATCTCTGATGAAAAGAATGAGTGATCACCGTGATCCAACACCACCAAAGCAAACGAGCAGAAGGACACACCTATCCGCGAGGAAACAGGGAGCTTCCTCAGATCATCCCATTTCTTCATCAGAACTCCCCGATGCCTTGCTAGACATGGAAGGATTATGTCAATTCCTACATCTCGGGAAGACCAAAATCTCCGACCTCATCCACCAGGAAGGGTTGCCTGTCCATACCTTTGGTAGTGCCTACCGCTTTGATAAGAGAGAAGTCTGGCACTGGTTGCAAAAACGGCGACATTTGCTATAATCAACATGTCGCCCAAGACTATAAGAAATTGATCTTCTAGCAGATGGTGAACGTTCAAGGTGAAAGGAGATTCTGATGGAGTCATAAAAAAGGTGCAAGCACAGGGAAGAAAGATGCCTCGCAAACTGCGAGGCAGATCTCACAGAAAGCGAAACTCCGCAGGGGCCTCACATCTCTCCTTGCTTCAGGGTAAACATATGTCTCTCCCTGGAAAGTCATGACCAGAGATCAATGGCAAACCAGCAACAAAAAACGTTTAAGTCCAAAGGAAAGGTTTTTTTCTTATGACCACCAAAGATACGACAGAGGTAAAAAAGACCAGGGCCACACAGAAACACCGAGGCCATGGGGAAGGGTCGATCTACCAGCGAGGTGACGGACGCTGGACATCGTGCCTCTCTTTACCTAACGGCAAACGCAAGTACTACGCTGGAAAATCCAAACAAGAGGTCAAGGCCAAGCTCAAAGCAGCTCAAGCGCAGTTAGAACAGGGAACACTCGTCACTGCCCCTCAAGAGTCCTTCGAAGCCTATATGCAGTACAGGTTAACCATCAAGAAATTGGATCTCAAGGTTGGATCATACTGTTGTTATCAAAACAATGTCCAGAACAACATTCTTCCAACACTCGGACGAATCAGACTACAAAAGCTGAGTTTTGAGCATATCCAATTACTTTACACAGATCTCTTGCATACAGGGCACTCAGCAAATACCGTGAGGATAATTCATGTAATACTAAAGGGAGCGTTAAATGCAGCAGTGAAATGGCAGAAAATTAGCGTCAACCCATGCAACCTCGTGACACCACCCAGAGCCACAAAGAAAGAAGTTGGATTTCTCACACAGGAGCAAGCGCAACGATTGCTCGACGCAGCAAAGAGTCACCGCCTCGAAGGCTTGCTCGCCCTTGCCCTGGCTACAGGTATGCGCAAGGGTGAACTTCTTGCATTGCAGTGGTCAGATATCGATTTTGAGCAGGCAACGATACGCGTCGCTCGATCACTCTCCTATCGGAATCCTGACCGCGAAGGCTATCAATTTGAAGAAGTTGAACCAAAAACGACGAGCAGCAAACGAAGGATTGCGTTACCACAATTTGCCATCGACATATTACGAAAACACCATCAACAACATGCAGAGGAGCGTTCAAAAGCTTCTATATGGGAGGAGAAAGGGCTTGTTTTTCCGAATTCGAAAGGCAAATACTATAGCTCCACAACCTTGCGCAAGCAATTTACACGTCTCTTACAAGATGCAAGCTTACCAGCCATCCGTTTCCATGACGTGCGCCGTTTCGGAGACTGTAAAATAGCCCCGAAGGGGCAGAAGGTTAGGGCAATTACCTTCTAGGACACCTTGCCTACCTGGAGAGGAAACTCAAAGGGGAAAGTAGCATGCAAGGAAAGCGGTTAAGCACGAAGGTATGTAGTGCGAGGCACCGCAAGTCCTGTGCGCAAGAAGTCCCGAAAGGGATAGAGGTCAAATCTACACTGATTGAATCCTAGTTTCCAGTGGTGAAAAGCGCACCCATCGTAGCATACCTGAAACGATGACACGGGAATACCGTATGGAGGTCATGCATACGCAAAGCCCTTCCCCGTGAACGGCTCTCAAGGAGAGAGATGAAGGAAACGAACGGGAGACCTAAACGCACTACCGTTTCACAGTCGTAAAGACGGGATCGCCTACAAGCCGCGAGGCTCATGGCGACGGAGTTCCCATAGTAGCCAAATGCCCAGGGTAATGCCTGGGACATGACGAAGGGGAACAGGTATTGTTGAGTATCACAAGATAGAGAGGTGCGTGTGATGCGTACGGCCAAAACTATCCTCGAACTCATCGGAAAACGAGGCGAAAAAGGGTTGCCTCTTGAACGAATTTACAAGCTCCTGTTTAGTAGGGATTTGTACCTGCAAGCCTATGGAAAGATCTATCGGAACAAAGGGGCGATGACACACGGAGTCACGGACGAAACACCCGATGGAATGTCACTGGAAAAGATTGATGCCATCATAGAAGCATTGCGAGATGAGCGCTATCAATGGCTCCCAGCACGACGAATTTCTATCCCGAAGAAAAACGGGAAGAAACGCCCACTCGGCATGCCGATATGTCTTTCATACTGCCTCTCTTTGCAGGCGATGTTCGGGATGCCGATGGTCGCCAACTGGGTGGACCAGAATTTCCAATCCACCCGCATAGTTCTACTGTACCATATTTTGCTTCTGTTGACGAGTGATGCAACGTTTCCAATGTCGTTGAAGCGGCTTGCGAAGCTCCGTGATGATTTCTGGAGTGAGGGTAATCCAGCGTGGACCACGAGGGCAGGCTCGGACACACTCCAGTCGTCCCGCATTGCACCAATCTGCGATGGTCGAGACATTCACGTTCAACACTTCTGCGGCGGCCAAGGCCGAGTAACGGCCATCGCCACGCTGTCCTGTTGCAGCCACGTAGGGGCGTTCTGGACAATCCAGAGGGATCTGATAGGCATGGCGAATCCAGGCGACCTTGCTCGCGGTCAATGTTCCTCCCATGCCAGCTTGCTCCCCTTCTGCATTGAGCAACGCCGCAATCTGCGTCTCGGTATGGGTTGGGGCCAATTCGCGGATGCGAGTAACGACCTGTTGGCTGGTTTGGCGAACTTCCCACGACTTTTTGAGGCGAGGAATGGACAGACTTGTGCGGGCTTCAGTTTGCCAACGAATGTCGATGGCAATATCATTGCCACGCTTGCAGAGCGTCACATCTTTGATCAGCCAGCGCAGAAGCTGTTTGCGCTGAGCCCAGGTGGTCGTTGGAGCATCCCAGAGGGCTGGCAGGTTCTGCGCAAGCTGGCGGATATGTTCCCGTTGTTCCGCAGACAGCATCAGTGCGGCTGGTTTGGGCAAGGACTGGTATTCCCGTTCCATTCGATCAACCTCCTGCAGTTTCTCATTCCACTCCCGCTCCAGGCTACGAGCGACCAGGCGGTTGTCTGGGTCCACAGCCCGGTAGCGGCGGCGAGCCAGGTCTGCCTCGTACTGGACCCGTTCAATTTGTCGCAGCGCTTGCTGATCGATCTGTTTGGCACGTGCTTCCAGATGGGTGAGGGCCGAGAGCGCCACTTCCAGTTGTGCGGGTTCAATGGCCTCCAGAAACACCTGAGCCACCGTCTGGTCAATGCGATCCCCTCGCATCGTCTGGCAGGTTTTGACGGCCAGTTGCGCATGTGCTTGATTACATTCATAGATCAGCAAAGATCCGTCCCGTTGATAGCGAACGCTCATGCGCCGGCCACAGGAGCCACAGAGCACGATGCCTTGCAACAGCGAGGAGCCTTCACGTACCGCTCCTCGATGAGCATCAACTGGGGTTTGTTGGTTATCGAGCAGTTGGTGTTGGTTGCGCAAAAATTGCTCCCAGGTGATGTAGCCGGGATGGGTGTCTCGCAAGACGATTGGCCAGTCTTCCAGAGCCACCCGACGCGTGCGTCCTTTGAGACGTGGCTCCTCGCCGGGCAGCGCATGGCGACGCGTCTTGGTCCGCCCGTAGACGTAGGCTCCGGCATACAGGGGACAGTGCAGGACATCCAGAAGCCGACCATGCGTCAGCCGAACCCACTCCAGTTCTCCTGCTCGTGCTCCGCCCCAATGCCGTGTGGGGAAGAGCAGATGATGCTTGGCGAAGTGACTCACGACGGCCAGCCCCGAGGTGGAGTGCTCAAAGAGCGTGAACACCAGACGAAGGGCTTCGGCAACGGCTTCATCAGGATCCAGCACAATCTTGCCGACAGGATCATAGACCAACCCGCTCGGCAGGCGGAAGCGCAGTTTCCCTTGTTCGGCTTTCGTCAGTTTGCCGCCCTGCAGGCGCTGATGGAGCCAATGAAGTTCCGCTTCGCTCATGGTCCCCTTGAAGCCCAACAGCAGACGGTCATTGTACGATCCTGGGTCGTAGACGCCCTCCTCGTCAATAACCAGCGTCTCCGTGAGGGCACAGATTTCCAGCAGGCGATACCAATCACTGCACGAGCGAGCCAGACGAGAGACTTCCAGACTCAGGACGGCTCCCACATGGCCCAGCCCCACTTCGGCAACCAGCGTTTGAAAACCGTCGCGTCCGATGGTCGAGGAGCCGGACTGGCCTTGATCCTGGTCAATGACTTCAATCCCTGCCTGTTCCCACCCCAATTCGTGCGCTCGCTTGGTCAGATCATACTGTCGAGTGGTGCTGCCGATATTCTCACGCACTTGCAGCAGCGTCGATTGACGCACATAGATCACGGCTTGTCTGCTGAGATGATCAGGACGGATTTTGAGGGTATGTTGCTGGATCGGCATGGCAAGCCTCCTCTCGTTCAGATTGGTTCTGGGGATGCGCTACGACCATATTCAATGCGAGTTGCGCTAAGAGGCCAACGACGCGGATTTGTAGATCAGAAGAGAGGTGGACCCAAATGTGGGTCAACGTGCCCTGCTCCTGATCGCAAGAGGAGAGTGGGACCATGCAGCAACCTCCTTGATGTGCCCAAACCAGACCTGCTGAGAACTCTATCATACCTCATGCTCTCCTCTCGGTTCTTGGTCCTCGCACTGTTGCCTGGCCCATTGCGCGATCTGCCACAATCCTTCAATCGAGAGCAATGGCGGTTCGGTCACGCAGAGACCAGGATCTGGTGCTCCGGCGTAGTCGGTCAAGCTGGCGGCGATAGCCCCGTGGTAGCCGTCAGGCATGCGAATGATGAGGTCAGGATCTGGCCCTCGGCGCACCCGGATGAGTTGGACGCGCTGGCCATGCAGCGGATGATGGGGATGGGTCACTCTCACCCATTCCTCAGATCCCTTGGTAAAGGGGGTAGTGGACTGTGAATATGCCAGTCTGGTCTGACAAGCTGGTGCAAGAAGTAATACGCTCCCTGCTGGAGGCGTACTTTGAGCCGCAGTTCTCCGACCACTCGCATGGATTTCGCCCCAACCGTGGTTGCCACACGGCACTGCGAGAAATCTACCACCATTGGCGAGGAGTAACCTGGTTCATCGAAGGAGATATTGCACACTGTTTCGATCATGCATCTTGATGCCCCCTTGAAAAACGCAAGTTCTGGAAATTGCCAGAACGCAGCTCTCGAAACTGCTCAAGCGTCGTCGGCGAATCTGGAAACAGAAACAGACGGGTGCTCGGATCTTTGTCAACATGAATTGTTCCGTTATGTATACGATCATAAATCCAATGGGGGTCAATGTCAAGGGCGATAGCAATTTGCGAGATCGTCAGTGCCCCCTCAATGCGCCTGGGATGCGACTGTGAACGTGTTTGAAAGATGCCATGTTTGAGTCGAATGCCTCTGACCGTGCTGGGTAAAACGACCAGGCCCATGGGAGAACGATAGCCTAAATCGGTTAATTCCTGTGCAATCTCCTCATCCAAGATCCCAACAGCGCTCCGTTCAAGAATGATGCGTTCCATGATCTCTGCTCCTGCAAGATCTTTGAACGTCCCGATGGGAACGGGGATCACGAACGTGGTCGTTTCCCCACCTTTCCAGACAATACGCGCTTGCATCTGATCTCGGGCAAAGCGGTGAACTACTACTTTGTCGATCAGAGCGCGAAGAAGCGCTTTTTTGTGCCGCTGGCTGACTCGCCCTTGATGCCACAGAGCGGGCAAATGCCGCCCGACTGCTCGAAAGGCCGTTTGAAGCTCTGAGCTGAGAGCGAGCAACGATGGGGGAGAGACCGTTCGTGTCGCCTCAGCTTCTTCTGCCTGTTTGAGTTCGGCCAAGACCCCTTCCCACCGCTTTTCGAGTTCAGAAGCCACCAGACGATTGTCAGGGTCAACACGGTTGAATTGACGCTGAGCCAGCGTCGCTTCATAGCGCAGACGTTCCACGTGTTGTTGATGAGCATGGCTCACCTGCTGGGCGGTCGCTTGTTGTGTGGCGACCGCAGCAGTGTAGACATCGAGCTCCACAGGAGAAAGCGCCTGGAAAAACGCCTCGACGATTCTCTCATCAACGGGATCAGCATGAATGTATTGGCAGACAGGGACATGATATTGCTGACGGAGGTAGTTGCAGAGGTAACGCGTCCCGCCCTTGTATTGCACCACCATTTTGTGCCCACACTCTCCACAATAGACAATCCCATGCAATAAGGCAGCACCATCGCGCGGGACGCCACGCGATTTGTTGCGATCATAGGCGGCATAATTCTCGATGAGCATCTGTTGAATCTGCTCAAAGGTTTCCCAGGTGATGTAGGCCGGATAGACATCGTTGATGCGAATCTTCCACTGCTCCATGGGTAAGCGCACTTCTTGCGTGTGAGCAGACGTGGGATCTTTGCGGACTGAACGAGTTTTTCCATAGACAAAGGCTCCTGCATAGGCTGGATTTTTGAGGAGTTGCAAAATAGCCGCCACCGTTGGTTTTTTCCACACCACGTCGCCAAAGCGATCACGTCGTGGCAAGCAGAGCTCATGGGTATTGAGAAACTGCAAGACTTTGCTGGCAGATCTGACGCGCAAAAACGTCGTAAAGATGAGATCAAGACGATCCTGGACCTCACGATTGGGATCTTTCTGCACTTTGCCGATGGCATTGCGTACCAAGCCGATTGGCAGCGACAAGGCCAGTTCGCCTCGTTGCGCTTTGTTGAGCAGTCCAGCGGTCATACGCGCTTTGATGGTATGCAGTTCAAGTTCGGATAATTGCCCCTTGAGACCCAACAGCAGACGCCCGTTTGCAGACCCCGGATCATAAATACCATCGCGATCAGCGATGAGACAGTCTCGATAGCCACACACATCCAACAAGGGATACCAATCCGAGCAATTGCGCGAAAGGCGCGTCACATCGACAGAAAGGATGATGCCAACCTGGCCAAGCGTCACTTTGGTCACGACTTCTTGAAAGCCAACTCGATGAGCGGCACTGGCTCCTGTCATACCCAGGTCAGCATCAATGATTTCAATGTCCTGCTGCCTCCATCCGAGGTCGATGGCTCGCTGCTGCAGCGCGTACTGCAGACGCAGGCTTTCTTGATTGGAGAGCACTTGGTGCGGAGTGGATTGTCGGATGTAGATGAGCGCCTTGCGTTGTAGGTGCGTTTGGCTCACCAGTTCGGATCTGCTCATAGAGTACCTCCTGCAGGATCGACGAGAGTTCGTCGCTGATCTGACGTTGCAGCTCTGGGGGAAGACGCTTCCAGATCTGGCTTGGCTGAGAGGGCATTGAGGGCCTCGCAATCCTCGGCGATGGTCAGGAACTCCTTGACGGCTGCGTACGTAAGTTTGGTGGAGATGACGGGCCGAGATGCTGCCAGTGTAGTCGAGGTTACAGGCAATCGCAAGGTCATATACCCTCGATAGCAGACCAACACATTTCCTGGTCCATGCAAGGGGGAACTCACGGAAATCAATGGGAAACGACGCCCAAACAGAGGATGCGTGGGATCGGTAACCTCGATCTCGGTTGGATCTTGTTCATCTGGGTTCTTGAATAGGGTATTCAGTTGTAGGCTCGTTTGATACGCTGAGTCATGAATTACTCATTGACGTGCTCAAAGAGCATATTCACGATGGGCGCTTTCTCAAACTTCTGCAAGACCTTCTTGATGCAGGATACATGGAAGACTGGACCTACAACCAAACGCTGAGTGGAGTTCCACAAGGCGGAATTGTGAGCCCACTCCTTTCAAATATTCTGCTTGATAAACTGGACAAATTCGTAGAAAACGTTCTTATCCCACACTACACCAGAGGAAGTAGGAGAAAGATCAATCCCACGTATGACAAACTTAGGATTGACTCACGAAACCAAAGGAGAAAAGGAAATACTGAGAAGGCCGAGGAATTGAGAAAGCAATCTCAGACTCTGCCCTCGGTAATGACGAACGACCCAGACTATCGACGCCTAAAATATGTCAGATATGCCGACGATTTTGTGTTGGGATTTGTCGGCCCAAGATCGGAAGCAGAAGAAATCAAGCAGCAACTCAGAACGTTCCTGCGAGAGGAACTCAAATTGGAACTCTCTGAAGAAAAGACGCTTCTCACCCACGCGGTAAGCGATGCAGCAAGGTTTCTCGGGTATGAAATAACGGTGCTGCAAGATGATACGAAGCGCACAAAACGAAGGGACACCGGAAGAATGTGCAGGAGTATCAATCGTGTCATCGGGTTACGAGTGCCTGAAGACGTGTTACAAGCGAAGATGGATCGCTACAAGAAAAACGGCCAAGCAACACAGCGAACAGAACTGATAAAAGCAAACGACTACACAATCGTTCTGACCTATCAGCTCGAATTTCGAGGTCTTGCGAATTACTCTCAGCTTGCCTACAACATGCGGACCTTAGCACAGCTCAAGTGGGTCATGGAAACCTCACTGACAAAGACGCTGGCAGCAAAGCACAAGATATCAGTATCCAGAGTCTATGAGAAATATGGGGCAATGCTTTTGGTTGGAGACAAAGAGTATAAAGGACTCCAAGTGACCCAACCAAAACCCGATGAGAGTAAAAAGCCGCTACGAGCAACCTGGGGCGGAATACCCTTGAAGTGGAATAGTGAAGCAACCCTTGATGACCAACCGCCAAGAGTCCCTATCAACCATCGAACAGAACTTGTGCAAAGGCTTCTCGCAGATTTCTGCGAACTGTGCGGAAGCGACAAAGACGTAGAAGTTCATCACGTCAATGCCATGCGCAAACTTCATGAATACCCAGGAAGAGCAAAACCTGACTGGGTAAAAAGGATGATAGCCTTGAGGCGAAAAACGTTGGTTCTCTGTAAGAGATGCCACGTCGCCGTTGAACACGGATTTCCAATCACGTGGCAACTCATTAGCCTTGACGAGATCAAAGAGCGACGAAAGAAGCTCAATGACGCAATACTGGAGAGCCGGATGCATTGAAAGGTGCAAGTCCGGTTCGGAGGGGGGAGGTCAGATAAGGAGCGTCTTATGAAACTACTTGAAGGAATTCAAGCAATTCTGAGAAGCAACGTTACCTCGCTGGCCCCCTACCCTACCTGAGGCACTCCGCCGCCACCATTTTACTGACAATGGGCATCAATCCGAAGCTCATTCAAGAGCGGCTGGGCCATAGTGATGTTCGTATCACTCTCGGAATCTATGCTCATGTGACAGCATCGATGCAGGACCAGGCGATGCAAGCACTTGATCTCCAATTTCATCACCCTGCAAGTAAACAACAATAAAACCTGAACGTTTTGCTGTCAAATCTGCTGACAATTGCAACAATACGACCTGATGATAATGGGCTAAACAAGCCTGAGGAGCTGCTTTATCATATATTCTCGCTCAACTGATGGAGAAAATAGGTCATTTGACACGTCGTCATAGCGCAGATAGGCAGGTATACTCCCATGGTAATCGTCTTTTAGAGCCCATTTCTTTGATAGATGATCCATCAGAAAGTAGGAGTACTATGGCTCATAATCTTTATCGATTTTACCTCTATGCCATTTTTATTGCGCTATTGATCTTTGCAGCTATTGCCATCGGGCAATTGTTAAACACGATTTTAGTATTGACGCCATTGCGCGGTTCCTCAACTGCTCTTCCTGGCTCGACCGCAATAATACAAGCCATTGTGTTTGCCATCATCTCACTAGTGATTGCTGGTACACTGGGTGGGCTTCACTACTGGCTGCTTCGTCGAGACATGCGCCGTCATCCTGACGCGGTCAGCAGCGCTATTCGTGCATTTTTTCTCAATATTCCAGAGGCTATTGGTATCACCCTGGCTGTTCCTGTCATAGGCTACCTGGTTTTTTACTCGCTTGCACAGGACTCTGGCACTAACGTCGTGGGTCCTCTGGCATTTGCATTACCTGCTCTGGGGGTGGCGTTGTTGCTCGAATTGGAACGCCGTCGTCCACACATTCCTGCCACCTCAAGAGCGGCATTAGCATTCCAACGTCTCCATTTTTATGGCGTGCAAATACTACTGCTGCTCTTTCTGACATCTTCCTTGCTTTCCGCGTTGAGACCTTTCGTTGATGGACTCATTTTCGGTAACAAGGGTTGCAGTAGCGATGGTTGCCAGTCCTATAATCTCGCTTACCTGGCCGTCAGTATGCTCTGGTTCATCGTTTGCTGGGTGAGCTATGGCCTGTTGACACGCAGCGACCGCTCGGCCCTACCACGTTTGATCCTGCATGGGGCAAGTTTTGCCTATGGCATCGGGTGGATGCTAGCCGGCGTTTACCTGGGACTTGAACTCGTCACCTCGCCGCTCTTCAAGCTTCCAGTTTCACTCCATGATGTACTGAGCTCCAATGCACCCTATGATTTCATCACTCCACTGGCTCTGGGCTTGCTTGTGGCTGGCATTTATCACCTCTGGCTACACGATGCTGCTCGACAAGATTTGATCAGTCAGAAAGGCGTGGCCCTGACTGAGTATGCTATCATAGCGACGCTGGCAGCGGCTCTCTTCTGGTGGGGATGGGGCACGGTCTTCTATAACCTCCTCCAGACCCTGGCACCTGCCCCCGGAGTACCAGATAGCAAAGCCTGGGTATCATCCATTGCTTTTATTGTGACCGGATCGGGTTATATAGCGCTCGATCTCTACCTGCGTCGGCGTAATACCTCAGACAGTTCGGCGACGGGTCCCAGACGCGGCTTAACGCTAGCATTGTTTGGCGCTGGTATACTGACCCTGGCTATCGGAGGCGCGACTGCGCTTTATGCCTGGATCACTTCGCTCCTTGGCTCTTCCATCAGCGGCTGGCAACAGGTCACACATGTAGGATTAGCAGCCTTCCTCGTTGGCCTTCTGCTCGTGGGTCTCTATCAGCGTGACATCAGGAGGGAGTCTCTTTTCAGCAGTCCGGCTAAACAACCAGCAACGCCCATAGCGCTGGTAACGCCCGTTGCCACCGTGCCAACTGCGCCTGCCGAACAAGAGATCGAGAAGGTACTTGATGAACTATTGGCTGGCAGCATTACACGCGACGAGGCAATACAACGTATTCAGACAGTAAGCGCCATACCGGCAGATATCAGGTGAGGTTTTCCTGGCAATCAAAGCGAGGAGAGTGGCATGTTCTGCATCTCTCCTCCAGGAACCTGTAACGGTGATTGTCCAGATACACGCGGCACGCGAAGAGTGAAACACGTGCCCTGTCCAGCAATGCTCATCACAGATACAGTCCCGGCCATCGCTTCCGTTAATTCTTTGACGATAGCCAGACCCAATCCGGTACCACTGCCAGGCTGTAAACGAGAAACTTCGGTACGATAGAAGCGTTCCCAGATCCGTGGCAGTTCCTCTGCCGGAATACCTTCACCAGTGTCTTTTACCTGTATAATGACTGTTTGCGCATCAGCTTGCAAGCCCACCACAACGATACCACCCGGCGGCGTGTGACGCACGCCATTATGCAACAAATTTTGCAAAACCTGCTCCAGCCGCTGCTCATCCACCAGTGCCAACGGACACTCACGATCCACCAGCGCGCTATCTGCCAGCACCTCAACTCTGCTGCCACGCCAGGCAACTGGAGCCATGGTCTCCGTCACGCGTTTGATCAGCAAAGCGACATTGGTCGGTGCACAGCGCAAATCCAGACGTTTGACCTCGGCACGCGCCAGGGTAAACAAGTCGTTAATCAACGACTGCAAACGGATCGTCTGTTGCTCAATCACATGCAGATCCTGTTGCAGCGTTGGCGGCGGCTGCTCATTCCAGTTTGACAGCGTGGACTCCAGGTAGCTCCTCACTGTCGCAACAGGCGTGCGCAGTTCATGAGAAACCGTGGCGATCAGTTCACGTCGCGCATGCAGCAAGGTATTCACCGTATCACGTTCCTCTTGCAACTCGCGCAGCGTCCGCTCAAGATCAGTCGCCATGGCATTGAAGTCAGCCTGCAAACGCGCGATTTCATCTTCGCCCTCGATGGCGACGCGTACAGCGTAATTCCCACTGCGTAACGCACTGGTGGCAGCGGTTAACGTCTCAATGCGCCTGGTAGTATGCCGAGCAAAGAGATAGGAGAAGAGCGCAGATGGTGGCAGCACAAATAGCAGGACGACGCAGGTAATCAAGAGCATGACCGGCAAAACAATCAACGGCGCAAGGACAGCCCTTGGTCTATCGTTACTACTACTGGCCACAAAGATGAAGACAGCCATTAAGAGAATGCTGATGACGCCCGCTCCAATCACCACAACCATGAGATGTGCATGCGTGAGCGCCCAACGCAGATGAGTACGGCGCAGTTTATCCCAGAATAACCAGATTTTTACTGCCGCACGCAATACGAAAAACAGGCAACCGCAAAAGAACACGATCACATACGTGCCAGATGTCTGCCCAATGCCAGCAAGTGACAGAATGACCTGAAAAAATATCACGAAACTCACCAGCAATTCCAGCAATACAGCACCCGCCATGGCCATTTCGACGAGCAGCTGTCGCCAGATAGAACGCGTAGGAGCACGTAGCCGCCAGCGAAAAGCGCCCCAACCGATACAACTGATGGCGTAGAACACGGAAAACAGGGAAACTCTACGTCCAGGAAGGAATAGATAAGGAGCATGCAGCAGAAATATGAGCAGCGAAAATAGTAAAACGCAGGTTATTTGCATGAGGATCATCTCAAGCATCACTCGTCTTGCTCGTGCCCGGAATAAGGGCAGAGAACGCAGGATATTTCCTATGGTCATCAGCGCACTCTTTCTTATGACGATGCCTCCGCACGCAGCCGATAGCCGACACCCCAGACGGTCTCAATGGCGTCACCCAGTGCTCCCAGCTTTTTACGCAGCCGCAGCACCATATTGTCTACTGAACGGTCGCCTCCAACATACGTTTCACTCCAGATCGTCTCAATCAGATAAGCACGACTGAATGCGCGTCCTGGACTACGTAAGAGTAGGTGCAACAGCGCAAACTCTGTTGGACTCAAGTCTAGCGCGACACCGTTGAGTAGCGCCTGGTGCGTCTGCGGATTCAGTTGTAAGGGTCCACGGCTGACGATTTCACGCGTGCCACTACGGTCTCCATCCAGGGTCTGACGTATCAGTTCGGCCCGTCGCAAAAGCGCACGCACACGCGCAATAAGCTCACGCATACTAAAAGGCTTGCTCAAATAGTCGTCTGCGCCAACCTCAAGACCAATCACACGGTCGGCCTCTTCGCTACGAGCCGTCAACATCAACACGGGCGTAGCCGACGTTTGCCGCAGGTGACGTAACACATCCAGCCCGTTGAGTCGAGGTAACATCCAATCCAAAATCACCAGCTCTATGTGCTCGCGCGCATGCATTGCTAACGCAGTAACTCCGTCACTGGCCCGCAGGACATGGTAGCCCGACACCGTCAATTCGCGCACAACTACCTGGGCCAGGTCATCTTCGTCTTCGACCAGTAATATCGTCACCGTCATAGCTGTTTCTTCCTTATCAAAAGCGTGCTTGCATTGATCTTTATTATAGCTTCTCTTGCATACAAGAGAAAAGCTCCATGCCTCTGCGGACAGCACATTGCACTTTTTGCGACAATATTGCAACAAATCGATACAGCCAGTACAACATCTCAACGCTACTGTCGCATAGAGCAGCAACCATCGCTATCCATAATGGTAAACGATGGCTCATACATACATGAATAGGAGAAAGCACAGGTTGAGAGGCGCTAGCAAAAATAAGCGAGGGAACCTTTACACGGTTCCCCTGGCAGAATACACCTGTACCATTTTTATCAGTACACGATTAACAAACACGAGAAAGATGCCCGCTATGACCAGAAGTACAAGCTCGATAGCACTCTCGATAAGAAACAATTGCCAGACTTGCGCATCGGCATGCTGCTGCAATACGAGCATCAGTTGACTTATGGTATACAAGTACAACTTATCATGTGCAAGCACAACATTCACCTGAACAGGGTCAACAGGACCTGCTGTATGAGCCAGTATTACGCCCACAGCACCGATTAAGGCGAGATAATCCGGTCTCGCGCCTTGCAGCAACCACTGCACATTCAAATCCCTGCTCGTCAGCAGAAACGCCTGTTCCTGCTCAAACAATGGCAAGATGGTTTGCATATCGCTGATTGCTTGTGCTCGTTCTGAAGCTGAGCGATATTCAAGCACCAAAGCAGCTCTGGCCAGAGACTGGCTTCGCGTGCCCTGAAGGCTTGCTTGCTGTATATAGAGTGCCTCACTACCACCTATCACTGGTACGGATTGAAATCCAATCAGCAAAAACAGGAAGAGGATTCCTGCTGTTGCCAGAAGATGAATGAAGCGCCGAAATTTCTTTGGATTGTCCACTGCCAACCTCCTCAACGAAACATATGCGTAATATAAGCAACAAGGACGCTTGTCATGATAGTCATAATCACTGAAATTGTGCCCCATAGCACTCGTATTTGCAGAGCAGCCTGACTTTCCCTCTGCACAGCGTCACGATGCTGGGCGGCGAGTTCTTGGTCCATCAGTTTGTTATTGAGTTCTTCCAGTTTCTTTTTCAGCCATTGTACGTCTTGCTCTATATGCTCAACAGATTCCTGGATATTATTGAGCTGTAATTCATTCTCTTTCGCCGGTACATACAAATGTAATTGCTGCCTGAGATCTGCAATATCTCGCTCAAGTGCGCCAATACGAAATGCGAATGCCGGTATCTGGCCCGGAAGCGAATCCATCGTCCTCATCCTCCCTCACTACCTCTTCTGCATATAAAGTATCGAAACAGTGAGAGGTATTTTTTCACTTACCTCGCCTAATCCGATATATTACCCCTATTTTTTCTTTTTAGAACGCTAAAAAGAGGAAGAGGAATATGAAACCTCGGTAGCAATCTCTTCGTGATAGCAGTGACCGAAGCAGACGCGCAATATGACTATTAGCACGCTGGCGAGAGCTTACTTCAGGTTTGCACTGTCTCTACGCTTACATAAAAGAGAGGAGTTGTCATCCATGTCCACAAGACCACAAGCAGGAAATAAAACGTCCAATGCTGCACCGGAAGCGCAGCCAAATCTTAAACAGAAATCGTATCTGCTGCAACAATATGGTCAGCAACATTTTGTGCCACTCGGCCTACCTGAGGAAGCCGTCAAACAGAGTATCGGCGTACTCAATCAGTTGCTGGCCGATTCCATTACGATGTATAACCTATACAAAAAGCATCACTGGCAAGTCACGGGTCCAACCTTCTACCAACTCCACCTGCTCCTTGATAAACATGCCGGAGAGGTGTTAGCAACGATTGACCTGATCGCGGAACGCGTGCAATCGCTGGGTGGTGTGGCCATAGCGATGCCCTCTGATGTCGCAGAAACCACGAAAATTGAGCGCCCACCAACCGGAGAAGAGGATATTCCAGCCATGCTTGCGCGTACAACCAATGCTCATAGCCTGATAATCAAAGCGCTACGCGAGGGTATTGAGCTGACAGAAAAGAACAAGGACGCAGGCACGAACGATCTGCTGGTCTCCGATGTTTTGCGCGTACACGAGCTACAGCTCTGGTTCATCACGCAGCATCTTGTTGATACGCCCTTCGTGAACAGCAATACAGCACCACGCGAAGCCATAAACACGCGAACATAACCCATCATCTTCTCATCGAGAAGACAGGCAAGAGTATGCATGATTAGCGCTGCTGAACATGCATAGTCTTGTTTTCCACACACTGCTCGAAAAAAACGTTTAGAGCACAACACGTCCCAGCGCCGTTCTCCATGGCTCAACGTCATGGTGAATCACATCTGGATTACTCCCTCGCACACGCGCCATTTCAGCTACCAGCCGCTGCAATGGTACAATTGACACCAGTGGACGCACAAGCGGATGAGTTGTGGCAAAGCGCAAGTCTTCATCCCCTTCTCCACATGTAGCAACTTCAGCGCCAAGTTCACGCAACAACGTGCGCAATTCCTGAGTGCGCCCACCATCGTCGATAGCCGGTGTAAGCACAATCGCCCCCATGCCGGCACGAAACGCGGCAGGCGGTCCATGCAGAGCCAGTTCGACGGCCATACCCTCGGCCCATTGATACGTGCCTTCTTTGATCTTCAAAGCGGTTTCCGCTGCCGTCAGCGCATCCACGCTGAAACCAGCCACCAGATAGGGCTCTCGACCGACCAGGCGCTCGGCCAGTTCGACTGGCGCAGGGCAGGTCAGTGTCTCTTCCATGGCTATAGGAATTCCCTGTAATGCGGAGAGCAGCGCATCTCCACGCGATCCGAGTAGCCGGGCCACAAGCTGTCCCAGCGCCGTCAGAGCAGTCACATAAGACACCGTATGCGTGCCAGAGCGCTCGTCAGGACAGGTACGCACAATGGCATCTGCCACCGGCTCTGGCGCGCCTTCTCCAACGATAGCCACCGTCCTGGCTCCCATGCCACGTGCACGCGCGAGTATCGTATTGGGGAAACGCTTGGTTCCACGATGACTCACCACGATAATCTGGTCTTCCGCGCGTATAGGCAACGTGAGCGCCAGATCGTGAGCAGAATATACACTCGGTCGTATGGTCCCGTTACTTAGTTCAACAATCCACGCTGCCGCTACGAAGCAGGCATGCAAGGAAGTGCCAATGCCCGTCAAAATCAGTGGTCTGTCGGGATCAAGCGCAGGCACATCAACACGAGCCAGCCGGGTGGCAACGGCTGCCGGTTGCGAAGCGATCTGTTCATCAAGAGCGAACTGCATCATGTGTATCTCCATTCTCTAGACGATGTCTCTGCTGTACCTCTTTACACAGCACGAACTGGCACCATTCTAAAGCAGCAATGGTCTTGCAACAAGAGCCATTTTCGGCTAGAATGGGCATACCACTTTTCGCATGTTTCTGCGAGAAAGGAGTGTTCTTTATGGCAAGTACAGTAGAAAGCGATCTCTTTCAGCTCCTGACACTTGATGCCAACTCGCCAATGCCACTCTACCACCAGCTTTATGATGGACTGCGCCAGACTATCGTGACAGGCCGGTTTGCAGCCGGGACACGTCTGCCCTCGACGCGTGCCTTTGCGCGCTCCTCTGGACTCTCCCGCTCGACCGTCATTAGCGCCTTTGAGCAATTACTCTCCGAGGGCTATATATACGGCAAAGTCGGGAGTGGCACGTATGTCGCTGATATCTTGCCCGATGAATTGCTCCAAATCAAAAGGCCAGAGCAGCAGACCTCTCAGGTGCTCAGTCCTCATCGTCATCTCTCGCAACGTGGGACGAGCATGGCCAATACAGCGGTATCACCCACTCTCTATGGGTATGAGAAGATGGGCAAGGCTTTTCGTCCTGGCCTGCCTGCGCTGGATCTTTTTCCCATTGACGCATGGACGCGGCTGATGGCACAACGCCAACGACATTTTCACAGCGATCTTCTGGGTTACACAGACCCGGCAGGCTATCAACCATTACGAGCTGAAATCGCTGCCTACCTGCGAGCCGCTCGTGGCGTGCACTGCGACGCGGAACAGGTCATTATCATCTCTGGCTCTCAGCAGGCTATTGACCTGGCAACACGTCTTCTGCTCGATCCTGGTGATGCGGTGTGGATCGAAGATCCCTGCTATCTTGGTGCGCACGGTGCCCTGTCAGGAAGCGCTGCTCGCCTTATTCCGGTCCCAGTTGACAACGAGGGACTGAATGTCGCCAGCGGAATCGCCTGTTGTCCAGATGCGCGCCTGGCCTACGTTACCCCCTCGCATCAATACCCGCTCGGTGTGACGATGAGCCTGGCAAGACGTCTGGAGTTACTACAATGGGCAAACCACGCCGATGCCTGGATTCTTGAAGACGATTATGACAGCGAATATCGCTATACGGGTCGACCGCTCTCCTCTTTGCAGGGTCTTGATCACGCAGGACGCGTCATCTACATTGGCACAATGAGCAAGGTGCTTTTCCCTGGATTACGCCTGGGATATCTTGTCGTTCCCCCCGATCTCGTCGCTGCATTTACCGCTGCCCGCGCCATCGCAGATCGGCAACCGCCTATCCTTGAGCAGCTCATACTCACAGATTTTCTCTCCCAGGGACATTTTGTGCGCCATCTCCGGCGCATGCGTCCTATTTACGCGGAACGGCAAGCCATCTTACTAGAAGAGATGAGGCACGCGCTGGCGGGTTTATTTACAGTTCAGCCAGCGGCTGTCGGTATGCACGTGGTTGGCCTGCTACCTGCGACGATGCACGACAGCACGATAGCGCGGCAACTGGCCCTGCACGGCATTGTGACACCGCCACTCGCCGAATACTACCTCACCACCCCACGTCAGAGCGGCCTGCTCTTTGGCTATACAGCTATCAATGAGCAAGAAATTCGTACGGCAATACGTCAAATTGCTACCATACTCGATCACGTGTAAAACATTGTTGTATTTCGTCCGCTAGATTTTGCTGGTCCCCATATTTCAGATGAGCAAGAGTACCTACAATGAGGTATGAAGCCATGCGCCAATATGTGTATAGCCCATCTTTCCTATGTGTCATAGCGTTTCACCATAATTCAAAAAACTCTATGGTATCATACGACTGTTGTTACTGATCCAGATATGTGATTGCAAATTCACACATCGCTATCTAGTGAACATCTTTTGTAGAAAACCGAAAGTTGTATTAGTGGAAAGAGGGCAAATAGAAATTGCAGAAAAACATTCAGACGTTCTCACGTCATACACATCTCATCAACCTTATTTTTGTCATCGTGCTTGGACTGGCAGTCCTGGGCATCACATTTAGCGCTCATGTGCAAAAGGCACACGGTCAACCGGCCAACAACGCTATCGCAGGTACGATCTACCAGGTTTTTGGAGCCGACGGCCCGGCAGCGGTGCGCGTCGCGGAGTGCGAGTCATCCATGAATCCCAATGCCACCAATTCAACCCCTATTGGGGGCAGTCATGCCGCCGGTTTGTTTCAAATCCTCTACCCAAGCACGTGGTACACCACATCACAGGGCGGACACTCACCCTATGAAGCCACGGCGAACATCATCGCAGCACACGAGATATTTCTCAGAGATGGACATAGTTGGAGAGAATGGGTCTGCCAGCCATAAGGTTTAGCGGTCGTCAGTACAGTGAATTGATAGGCAACTTTCAGGTTTTCCGGGATAGCGAGGCTCTTATAGGGGGCCTCGCTTTTCATGCTCTCTTTGAAGGTAAACAGCGCATGGGCTATCCGTTGATTTTCCTGGCCAGAAGTGAGAAGAGATACAGTTTTTCCCTCTTTTCGACTTGAATAGGAGGCCCAGCAGAGTGTATACTCTATATTATATGCAAAAAGAAACAGTATAAGATGGAAGGAGACATATAGCCTTTCTCTCTTGTAAGAAAGGGCCTGTTGCAGATTTTATCATGGATGAACTAGCTACTTTAAAAAAAACAAGTGGTCAACCTGAGAAAAGTGATCAACCTGAGAAAGGGGGTTCTCCTTCCCCCAGACGCTCGGGAGACTTTGTTCAAGTGCAGGCTAGTGAAGCGAAGGATATACGAGAAAAACTGGAAAGTAAAAACACAGAATTATCCAGAATTGATCGCCAAATTGAGATACTTAAGGATATACAAAAAGCTGATGCAGCCCTGAAAGACTTAAACCAATCTAAAAGCCGGGAAGAGCAATATGTAGGATCTTTAAGGCGTGAAACAAAGGCGCTTCGACAGTGTAGCGATTCTCTATCAAGGCAAAGCCCAAAAGACCAAAGAACCACATTGGGACGCACAAAGGGCAATGCAGCCACCCCAGCTTCAATAAAGCCTGTTATAGACAAAGCCATTGAAAAAGTTAAAAAATCAGAAAGTGAATTAACATCTATACATGAATCAGCATTATATTATGAGAATTCTTATACAGATTTTTCTAAAAGAGTACGAGAACAGGAGAAAGAGATTGAAAGTGTAGTTACTCGATTTTGTCGGAGCAACAACGTTGAAAAGTCAGGCCATCATTTCTCTAGACCAATTGACGGCATACGTATAGATAATCTCCAAAAGTGTGAGAATACAATACAAGAATTAAAAGATTATTTCAGTAAAACGGTTTTGCTTAAACATAACCAGGAGTATGATAAAAATTTTACACAGAGACAAGAGGCTGTGAAATCAACCCGTTTTTATCGAGAGCAAGTACATCCTCATCGAGATGCAGCGACCTGCGCTGATTATCGCGGGGAGCTTGAAAAGGTCTCTCGTTCTTCAACTTTTTTTAGCAATCTATCTTCTACGGAGGAACATCTACCAGGCAAGGTAGAAGATCAAATACGGAACCTGAACACAAGTCTGAAAGAACTACAAGAACGCGCGCAAGATGAGGCCAGTTGGTATCCATCTGGAACACTACCAAAAGAGGGTCTCTATTCCCAGGCAATTCATCACTACGATACACTGCTTGCTCTGCATGAAGCAATCAGCAAAGCCATTAAACAGCCACGTACAGCAAGCCAACCATCAGCTTTCATCACAGCTTGTAATGATGCAATTGCAACAGTGAAGCAGCCTGAAGAAATTATTATGGGACGCTACAAAGAATTTCTACGTCAACATAGTACAGATACACAGTATCAACCAGTCATTAATATTTACGCAAAAGCCCGGGCATTACACAAAGAAGAAGAAAAATCTAAGGCAGTACTTCAACAACTGGACAATAAAACGGAAGAATATCATAGAAAACGTGACCAAATAGCTACATACCCATCTACCGATGCCGAAATACAAGATCATATTGATAAGATGCGAGCAATTATAGAGGTGAAGATGTCCCCGTCCACATCTAACCAGCAAATTTGTGCAAAGATGAAAGCAGTTATCGATTATTATTACGCTCCAGCCAGACAGCCCTTACAGGACCAAATAGAGAAAAATCAGAAAGATATAGAAAGCGCCCAAGATGATTTAAAGCGCATCCACACCCAAATTGCTGTTCAAAAAAAACGAAGCGCTGCACGCGAAAGCGAATTTCGAAAACTAGCAGAAGAAGATTCTGGTCAATCAATAACAGATCCTGGACAGATAGCAAAACGACAACAACGCGAGTTACTTCTGCGGCAAAGCAATCTTAAGGAAGAAGTGAGCAAACTCACCGATCAACTAAATAACTTCAAGCAACAAAAAACGCAGGAAATATTATTTAGACAAATGAGGGAAGTTCCTGATAAGAGCAACATAACCGAAGCCAATCGCAAAGCATTAGAGATCCCAAAAGTAAAAGAGTATACCGATCTCTTGTCCCGTAAGTACAAAAAAGAGTATAAGCAAGATGTTGATATTAATCTGGCAGTCGAGTCGGCTTCATTTCTCTCCAAGCAAAGTTTTGTTGGTGGAGAGCCGGAAAGATATATAGCAGTAGCGGCTCATATTGTAAACGAATTTGGCGTGAGCTTAAATAGCTTGCGCCTGGATAGCAATACCCACGAAATACAGACCGGAGATGAGGAAGCAGGTAAAGGTAAGCAAGCAACAAATTTAATGCCATTGCGCATCAACAGACATGGCGTTTTGCTAGTGGGCGATAAGCAGCTCAAAGCGAGTGTCCTTGCCACCAAAGAAGGTACGCACACATGGATACTTTCAGTTAGAGCGAAGGAAGCCTATGGGAAAAAACCCTTTGCCGCCGATACCGTTATGTCACAATCAGGCAACGTAGATTTTGCAGATCTCGCATCTCTAAAAAAAGATGGCAACATGAATATTGCAGCTATAGCGGCGGCAAGGGAGTTTAGAGAGGAAGCTCCAGGATACGAACTTGTTCCAGACACCATACAATCAAAACCTAGATTTAGTAACATGCCCAAAGAGCACATTGTATTTTTTCGTGCACAGGCTCGGGAAGCACCCAAACCAGCAAGAGTCAATACTGTTGAGCCAGAAGCACAGGAAGTTACAGGCGTATTTCTATTAGATGTTCCAGCATTGATGCGAAAATATCATCTTGATCTCTGCAACTTTTCTGACAGGGAAGACCGCTTCTTTATACTGCAATCTATATTAGACGCAGCAAGTGATCAAGGTTTTATTGGCAAACACTCAAACTCTGATGATGATAGAGTACGATTGTATGATTATTCCACTTCTTATAATGCCGGGTATATGCTTGACGACATGGCAGACACTCTACGAACGCTATCTGAAGGTGAAATGCCATTGAAGTATGTTCCTCCAGCTTGGCGTTAATCAATAATCTTCATGATTATATGGCGTAAAATGCGCGAAGTTGTCATCAAGTGCACACTATGTTCTCTCATTGACCTGTCCAGTTTTCCGCTCCCCATGTTACACGAAACAGTGTTGGAGTGCCAGGGCAAACTGCCAGACCGAAGGGAAACGCTCCTCAGGTTTCTTGGCCAGTGCGCGCAACAGCACATCGTCCACACTCGCCGGAATGTGCGCATTAAAGTTGCTGGGAGCCTGTATCTGCATCGTCGTGTGCAGTTGCTTGAGCACCCGCTCTGCACCGCCCTGAAATGGGGGACGTCCGGTCAGCAAATTGTAGGTTATGGCAGCCAGCCCGTATTGATCCGACGCGGGCACGACTCTCCCCTCCCAGCGTTCAGGGGATACGAATAAGAAGGCGTCAGAGCTACGCGCGACAAATGATCCATCCTGTAATGCGAAATCAGTCCAGGCTACCTGCAACTTGTTCATTTTCTTAGCCTGGTTGATCACCAGAATATTTGACAACTTGAAATTTTGATAGAGAACCTGGCGATCATGGGCAAACTGGAGTGCGTCGGCCAGTTGCAAGACCACATACACGACGTCTTGCGCGGCAAATGAGCCACCGCCGCCATGACGCTCGATCCAATGGGCGATAGAACGCTCTGTGCAATAAGGCATCGTCTTATAAATGAACGGAGAACCACTCACATACGACTTGCCACAATTGAGTACAGGCAGAATATGCGGATGCTGGAGTCTTTCCAGCAGTTCGGCCTCTTGTTGAAAGATCGTCACATCATCCAGCTCTGGTTCGAAGATATCAAAAGGCACAAAATCGGTTTGCATCGCTTTCAGCGCACATTCTTGCTCACGCAGACGATCATACATCTGATACACATCGCTATACGTGCTGCCGCCTACGAGATTCCCGATATGATAGCGGCCCAGGTTCTGTTCCACCAGAGACACTTTTTCACGCAGCTGCTTTTCACTCTTCTCGGCTGGCTTCTGCACGGCAAAAGCTGGCGGCATAACCGGCTCTGGGAAAGGCAGTTGGGACACCGGCGTCTGAGTCGCGGGTATCTCTGCAGCTGATGACAATAGCTCACTGTTGCGCTGTGTTGAAGGCGACACCGTGCTCACCACTGGCGCCCATACTCCACTCCCCTGTGACTGCGCGGGTCTACCGAAACCGGTTGACATAGTGGACGCGGGTTTTCCATCCTCTGTGTACCCCTGTAACGGAGCTGTGCCGACATAGGACTGTTGCCGCAACGGTCCTGTGGGTTGCAGCGCGGAGACTGCGGGAAGCAGACGAATCACGGATGTGTCCCAACCAAATTTCTGCGTCATTTGTTGCAACAAACGGAGCAGGAAAAAATGTTTTGTGCTATCCTCCTGACCAAGCACCACGGCGAAGGGAATCAGCGTTCCCTGCAGAAAAAGAGTAAAGGCATCCAGCGCATCGTTGACGAGCATTGGATGATACCCCATCGCATGCAAGAGTATAGCTATATACTGCGCGCGCTCTTGATAGCTATCGATGACCAGCACAGTAAGAGCCTGCCGAACAATCATCTCCTTTGATGTCTTTGTCGTGGACGCAGAGAACTGGCTCAGCCTTTGTTGCAGCAATCTCCGTAAGGCATTCTGCGCATATTCTGGCTGATCAAATGAAAATGAAATGTCGTGCGTTACAGTATTCATCAGAGAAGTTTTTCTCCATTTAGCGACTGTACGGGGCCAATGCGGGAAGTATGCCCTTGCATACTTACAAAGAAACACACTCCCTTACCTTATATAACGAACAAAGCGCCACTCATAACGTCCAAATTCGTGAAAATTGGGGGTATATTTGCATAGTTTTCATATTCGTTCCGTTCTCAGGATGAATAGAGCATCTATGCAAAAGTGAGCACTAGATATCTCATTCTATGATATACTGGCGCGTAGATGAGCCTGTTCAGATTATCGCGCTCTGACAGAAAAATAATCGTAACTACTACCCAGATCGGGAACCGCGTAGGGACAATCCCTTGCGGTTGTCCTGGGTGGGTGCAAGACGGGGCGGGCCGCCGCAAGGGAACGCCAAGACCTTTTTTCTTCGCCTCACGCCGCACATAGGCCACCAAAAAAGGTCTTGGCTCGGCCCCTACGCGAACTTCCACGGTTCTGAAACGTTGCCTCAGCTGAGTAGTAGTTACAAATAATCAACGGAGAAATGAAATGATGCGCTATCAAGAAGCAGCTCAAGGCAACTGGGGAAGTATGCTTGAGACCGCGACGGTCAAAGTAGACACAGAAATGTTGCCGATGGGAGACGGTCACAAACTCTTTCTACGCAGTTGGCGCACGGATAGTTCCGATATCTTGCTCGTCCTGCATGGGTTGGGTGCGCATAGCGGCTGGTTTATTGATCTTGGTAACAGCCTGGCCGCGCGCAACCTGACTATTTATGCGCTAGACCATCGCGGCTTTGGTCGCTCGGATGGTCCAGATGGTCATATCGACAACTACCGCACCTATATTCAAGATATTGCCTCCCTCGTCACCGAAATCCAGCAGCGGCATCCCGGCGCCAGAATTTTTGTGCTTGGTCATAGTATGGGAGGCATCTTTGCGACACACTTCGCCGCACTGCATGGGCAGATGCTGGCCGGTGTCATCTTTCTCAATCCCTGGATACAGGATACAACACAGCTTCCATTGGGAGATACGCTGTCAATCCTGCTGGGTGGTCTCCTGAAATCGCGGCGCACCTGGCGCACTCCCGGTGGTCATGAAAATATGACGGCCAACCCGGAAGCCGTACGTATGCTAGAAGCAGATCCCTTCTGGCGACGCTCGTTCACGGCGACGTTTCTGGTGCAGATACTGTTCATGCGTTTAGCAGTGCTCAAGCTGGCTAAAAATATCACCATCCCTGCTCTCGTCTTGCAGGCCACAACGGATAAAGCGGTGCGCGCCAGTGCGACACGCTCATTTTATGAGGCTCTGGGCAGCACTGACAAAACGTGGATCAGCTACGACAACTACTACCATGATACCGAACTTGAGGATGATCATACACAACTGGATACTGATATCGTGAACTGGATACAGCGGCAGCCCTCCTAATCGCATACATGCTATGTGCATTTTCACTATAGTGATGGACACGCGATGCATTGACTTCCCGCACGGCCTCATGTATGCTTTCAGTAGACACATGTAACTACTGTTACATGTTTTATGCGGCAACGGGCAACAACAGAGTTTCTATTCTTGCAGAGAAACGTCGGAGAATCGGGTAGGGGCGTGTCCTTGCGACCGCCCCCGAGCGCACGCGAGGTGACGCCCCTACCCGTTTGCCGACGAAACTCAGCCGTTCTTAAGTTCGCGCCTATAGGTGACGTCCCTAACCCGGTTTCCCTCATGGACCGAGCTTCCACCGACGTTATATGTTGCAGCGTAGCAAGCATATCTATCATGAGCAGTAGATGGATAAAGTGTGTAGATGGAGTTGCTTTTTTTGCGTGAGTGACGTAGAATAAAGCAGAGTAAAGTTGACTTTGTTGATGTTCTAACTCACAGACCGGCCAGGAATTGAGATGAGCAGGAAGTGGTATCAACAAGCAAGCGTTTATAGTCGTCCCGCACAGCATTATTTTACTTATGGAGGAGACATACATGTCTGAGAACAAAGGCTACACACATCCCGAGGCTCTCGTAGAGGCTGATTGGGTTCAGGCCCACTTGAATGATCCGCATGTCCGTCTGATCGAGGTAGACGTGGATACGAAAGCCTATGACCAGGGTCATATTTCTGGCGCAGTTGGCTTTAACTGGCAAAAAGAACTCCAGGACCAGGTTGTGCGCGCGCCCGTGAGCAAGGAACAGTTAGAAAGCTTACTGAGCAACGCAGGTGTAACCAGAGATACGACGATTGTGCTGTATGGCGATAACAATAACTGGTTCGCGGCGTGGGCGCTGTGGATTCTCAAATACTACGGACACCAGGATGTACGCCTGCTTGACGGCGGTCGGGTCAAATGGCTGGCCGACAAACGCGAGCTGACCACTGAGATTCCTGCGTACACGCACACCAACTACACGGTCGACGAGCCAAAGGAAGCTCTGCGCGCCTATCGCGATCAGATCCTGACGTCACTGGGTCGTACGGGCTTTGCGCTGGTCGATGTACGCTCTCCCGGCGAATACAGCGGAGAACTCTTAGCTCCGGCCAATTTACCGCAGGAAGGTGCACAGCGCGGCGGTCATATCCCAGGAGCTGCGAATATCCCCTGGGCTTCTACGGTACGTGAGGATGGCACGTTCAAGTCTGCCGACGAGTTGCAGACCTTATATGCCAACAAAGGCATCACCGCTGATAAGGATATCGTGGCTTACTGCCGTATTGGCGAGCGCAGCAGCCATTCCTGGTTCGTGCTGAGTTATCTGCTTGGCTATACGAATGTCCGCAACTACGATGGCTCGTGGACCGAATGGGGTAGCTTGATCGGCGCACCTATCGAAAAATAAGTTGATTGATCAGGGTAGCCGGAGAGAGACGCCGCTATCCTGATCTTTTTTTGCCCGACGTTCTACGCATTGACACGGGTCAGGCTATCAGCGCTCACATGCCTTGTTTGCACGCTCAAGCCACAATGTTGCCGCAGTCCACTATGCTACTCAACAAGATGCTCTCCAAAGAGGCGATTTCATGCACTACATAGAAGCTTTACAGACATACGCTGGAAAAGAAGCCAGCCTTTTCCTTGCTGGCGGTATTACCGGCTGCCCAAATTGGCAGCAAGATGTGGCTGAGCAGTTGAAAGACTCACCATTAGTTCTTTTTAATCCCCGACGTGCCTCTTTTCCCATTGAAGATAAGGACGCGGCAAGAGCACAGATTGCATGGGAGCATATTCACTTGCGCAAGGCGACGGCGATTTCTTTCTGGTTTCCGTGTGAGACGCTTAACCCGATTGTCCTCTATGAGCTTGGTGCCTGGTCTATGACGAACAAGCCTCTTTTCGTGGGAGTTCATCCCGATTATCAGAGAGGTCAGGATGTGTCTATTCAAACAGCTTTAGCGCGTCCAGATGTGCACATTGTCGCGAGCTTAGAGGAACTTGCGCAAGAAATCATATCGTGGGTAAACCAGATAAAGGTGTAGCAATTGTTACCTCTGTGGGATCACGATTCTACAGGATTTGGCCGAAAAATCTTTGCCGCTCCACCAACTGAAGCTCAAACCTCCACAGGAGAAGGTTGACGGGTCTCCATCTTTCCAGAGACCCTGTTTACCTCGCTGTAATATGTAATATTGTAATGTTTTGCTCTCGATCAGCCTGGGAAGCCAACTATTACAATATTACACACTGCTGTGTGTGTAATATTGTAATAGTTGGGGGATGGAATCTATGCTATGACAGAAGTACCATGGGTCAGGAGCACTGTAATATCTCTGTGTAATGTAATATTGTAATATTGATGGTAAATAGATAGCATATATAATATATATTAAAATATAATAATAATAACATATTAGTAACAGCATGATAAAATGTTACAATGAAAACAGGTGTAACATTTGTGAAATGGCTTTGCAGGCTGATCGAGAGCAAAACATTACAATATTACATTACAGGAAGGAGCAAGAGGGAACAGAGGGAGGTGTCTGCGATCAATGACATTGAGCTGGCGGAGCAGGATAGCCGCTAGCAGAAGGTCTCTGTCACAGAGGTTGCTGATCCTTGCTTCAATCCTGGCTATTGCTCACATCTCTTCACGTGCAGCAATGCCTGAATGGTTGCGTCTCCTTATGCATACCCATACATGCAGACACACAGACGGTGCCATTTATCGGAGGTCATCAGGAGTATCGTTCTCAGCAATGACGACATCGTCCTGATCAGGAGAAGTGGCAGATGACAATGTACAGAAAGTGTGTTTACCTCCCTGTAATATGTAATATTGTAATATTTTCGTCCTCAATCGTCCTGGCAAGCCATTTCACAAATATTACACCATCTTTCACCATAATATTGGTAATATGCATATATCATATACTATATATAAATATCATAATAATTAATATAAATACAAAGTTACAATGATATCAGGTGTAATATTTGTAACACGGCCTCTCAGGCTGGTTGAGAGCGAAAATATTACATTATTACATATTGCAGTGGGTAGGAGGACAAAAAGTAAGGAGGGGATGATGCTCAAGTGCTTGATCTGGCTGAGCAGGAGAGGCATAAAGATGGTACCGCATATTGGAGACTAGAGGAGCATCGTTCTCTGAAATGCGAGAGGTTCGGGTGTGGCAACGCTGAGCTGAGCCTCTCGCACAGCCTGCGAGACCCGTTGAAGCTGCAATAGAGCGCAGATGGCCTTGATGAGAGAAGGGAAATACCCGCCAAAATCCCGCCTCTCGTAACGTATTGCTTTTTGCCGCTCCACAGGCTATACTAAGAGAGTAGGGGTTGGATTTGCCTTTTATGCCCGTCTGGGATTGCAACTAAGATAGTGTATAAATATGCAAGGAAGAAGTGAGAGGTTGGATTTGCCTTTTATGCCCGTCTGGGATTGCAACCCTGATACCAGTACGGAACCACGCCGTCAAGTTGCAGTTGGATTTGCCTTTTATGCCCGTCTGGGATTGCAACAGGCAATTGTGCCGGTGGCGATGAACCGCGTCACGGTTGGATTTGCCTTTTATGCCCGTCTGGGATTGCAACTCGCAACGTTTCCCGCCGGGGGATTCGTTGGTGTAGTGTTGGATTTGCCTTTTATGCCCGTCTGGGATTGCAACCGTAAGATCTGATCAGCAAGCGGAATGGGCCATGCTAGGTTGGATTTGCCTTTTATGCCCGTCTGGGATTGCAACAAGTTCTCCAACCTCCACCATTAACTGATAACGCTAAGTTGGATTTGCCTTTTATGCCCGTCTGGGATTGCAACATGATCGGGCTGGCTGACTTCTTTTCTGCCTGCTGCGTTGGATTTGCCTTTTATGCCCGTCTGGGATTGCAACCGCTGCCCGGGTCGCGCTGCTCTGGTGTAACGCTCTGGCGTTGGATTTGCCTTTTATGCCCGTCTGGGATTGCAACGGTAATCCAGTCACGACAACGTATGACATCACCTTTAGGTTGGATTTGCCTTTTATGCCCGTCTGGGATTGCAACTCTGTCTAACGTCTAAAGCCGCTCTAGCGTCTCTCTGTAGTTGGATTTGCCTTTTATGCCCGTCTGGGATTGCAACTGCAGGGACAGCAGGGCTTCGCGCTCGTACAGGATATGGTTGGATTTGCCTTTTATGCCCGTCTGGGATTGCAACGAAAGACGTTCTCTGGAATACGGTATCGACCTCGCAGTTGGATTTGCCTTTTATGCCCGTCTGGGATTGCAACAGGAGGCAAGACCCGCGCCGCACAGCCATCGATGCAGGAGTTGGATTTGCCTTTTATGCCCGTCTGGGATTGCAACCATGTTAGCCCCTCTTCTTCGTTGACCTTCAACACCGTTGGATTTGCCTTTTATGCCCGTCTGGGATTGCAACTTACTGTATCGCTCAATGGTAGCAATTTCCTCTTGGTTGGATTTGCCTTTTATGCCCGTCTGGGATTGCAACGATCAGGTTGAGATGCAGCTTCTACGATGTTCTGCGAAGTTGGATTTGCCTTTTATGCCCGTCTGGGATTGCAACTACTATTTTATCATAGTGTGCATGAATTTGCATGAATTGTTTGATTTGCCTTTTATGCCCGTCTGGGATTGCAACATACGCACCATAATGCTAGGGGAAAACAGAGGAGAGGAAGGTTGGATTTGCCTTTTATGCCCGTCTGGGATTGCAACTATTCGATGTGATGCGGGATGCTATTGCGATGCAATCGTTGGATTTGCCTTTTATGCCCGTCTGGGATTGCAACTTGTCGGGGAGTCCCAGGAGATCACCACCGCCATTCTTGTTGGATTTGCCTTTTATGCCCGTCTGGGATTGCAACTAATTGCGAAAATACCAGGGGGGAAGAGCAGCCGTTGTGTTGGATTTGCCTCTTTTGCCCGTCTGGGATTGCAACTAGTATGGATACTGTGCTCCACTCGGAAAGTAAGCCGGTCGGATTTGCCTCTTTTGCCCGTCTGGGATTACAACATCACCTTTGCTCCCTGTTCCGATTGTGCCTCCTCTAGGTTGGAATTGCCCTCTTTTGCCCGTCTGAAATTGCACCTACTGCTCCTGTGTCCAGAACACCGTTCCCATCTTGATATTTGAATTGCCTCTCATGCCCGTCTGGGGCTCTAAGCGCAGATCATAACCACCATCCCTCTGACATGATCAGCGGCAGGAAGGCTGTGCCCTGACCTGCCTGCGATTGTGGCATAATATCGGAGAGGTGCCTGTTTTGTACGGGGCCAGTACACGGGACGTTGGTAATTGATGGTCCCCGTATGCCGCACACCAGGAGATAGTCATGTCAGATTTTCCACACACTATGCCTACAAGCGTCGAGGCGTTGGATGCCGAAACGCAAGCAAAATATGCACAATTACAGGCCATCCTGCGCGAGATGGGCTCGGTGCTGGTCGCTTATTCCGGTGGCGTCGATAGCGCGCTCCTCTTGAAGGTCGCACATGATGTGTTGGGTGAGCGCGCTCTGGGTGCGCTGGCCTCGTCGCCCGCCTACGCGCAAGAAGAGACACAAGAGGCCCGGGCGGTCGCGCAGCAGATGGGCTTGCCACTGGTTACGCTGGAGACACATGAGCTGGAGGACGAGCGCTATATCGTCAATGACGTTAATCGCTGCTACTTCTGCAAGACCGAGCTGTTTTCCCACCTGCAACCACTGGCACAGCAGTATCATCTCGACTACATTGCCTATGGCGTCAACAAGGACGATGATGGCGACTTCCGACCGGGTCAGCGCGCCGCCCGCGAATTTGCGGTACGCGGACCACTGAAAGAAGCCGCCATGGGCAAGCGCGAGATCCGTGCAGTCGCGCAGATGCTCGGACTACCCGTCTGGGACAAGCCTGCGATGGCCTGTTTTTCCTCGCGTATCCCCTACGGCAGCAAAGTAGATGTGGCCTCGCTGCAAATGGTCTACAAGGCCGAGAAGCTACTGCACGAGCTGGGATTTCGCCAGTTGCGCGTACGCCACCACGACAAAATCGCTCGTATCGAGGTCGAGCGCTCCGAGATTCCACGCCTGGTTGAAGAGGAAATGAGTCGCGTAGTCACCGACGGCCTGCGTAAAATTGGCTACACCTATGTCACCGTCGATCTTCTAGGCTATCGCACAGGTAGCATGAATGAGAGTTTCTTCAAGAAAAAAAAGGTCAGGGAAGATTACTAAGTGGTAATACTGCCAAGTTGCAGCCAGAGCATCCTTTGCTCTTCTGACGTGAGATCATCCATGATCTGAGCCCATTGTGCTCCTTCCATCAACGTCTGGAATAGATAGTCGCGCTCAAGGACCTGCCGGGTGAAATCGACCATGAGGATTCTCGGCAGCAGCGGCGCGATGGGAGCCAGGTATGGCAGACTGACAAGCTCATTGCGCATCAGATTGCTCTCGCTGTGAAACTGACGCGCAGGATGAGGAGCAATGCGTAAAATGACCGGTTGCATGCCAGCGATACGGACAAGATACGTGTTATTGTAGAGTCCACCGCCAAGTTCTTGCGCTAACTCAACCTCTATCTTCTCCCCAAAGGCACGCTGACACATAGCAAGGATGTGATCAGGAGCAACAGGCTGCTGAAAGGCATCAGGGGATCGCTCGATGCTGGTGTATTTCATTCGTGTAGCATTCCTCGTGTTCTATCATATGTAAGTGTATCTGTAGAATATATGAGCATTATGGGCGTATGTCAAGGAGACATCTTCGTCACTACTCAGGTGAAGCACCGTTTCAGGAACCGTGAAAGATCGCGTAGGGGCCGAGCGAAGACCTTTTTTGTGGCAGATCTTCTGGCGCGTGGAACCAGGCAAAAAAGGTCTTCGCGTCCCTTGCGGCGGCCCATCCCGTGGCACCAGCCCAACCTGGACAACCGCAAGGGATTGTCCCTACGCGATTACCTCTGCGAGCCAGCCTGAGTAGCTACGGGGATGTATGGCTCATTGTCGAACCATCCCCCACGGAATAGGTAGCGCACTCGAAGTGTTATCATGAGTGTATACTACAATAGAAGCTATCTATAATAAACTGATCATTTATACACTTCTTATTGAAGGAGGAGATATATATGGCTAAAGTAATTGGCATTGACCTTGGTACCACAAACTCGGTTGTAGCGGTTATCGAGGCTGGTGAGCCAACCGTCCTGGAGAATAGTGAAGGCTCGCGCCTGACGCCCTCTGTGGTGGCGATTACTAAGAGCGGAGAACGGCTGGTAGGCCAGGTGGCCAAACGCCAGGCCGTCACCAATTCTGAAAACACCGTCTTTTCGGTCAAACGACTGATGGGACGCAAATATAATGATGCTGAGGTCCAGCGTGCGCTGAAAAGTTTGCCTTACAAGATCACCCAGGCACCCAACGGCGACGTACGGGTAGTCATGGCAGGTCACGAGTATAGTCCGCCTGAAGTTTCGGCCATGATCTTGCAGAAGCTGAAGACTGACGCCGAGGCCAGACTTAGTGAGCGTATCACGCAAGCAGTCATCACGGTTCCGGCCTACTTTAACGATGCACAGCGCCAGGCGACCAAAGATGCGGGCAAGATCGCCGGTCTGGAGGTTTTGCGGATCATCAACGAGCCTACCGCAGCATCGCTGGCCTATGGTCTGGATAAGAAGAGCGACCAGACGATTGCGGTGTATGACCTGGGTGGAGGTACCTTTGATATCTCCATTTTGCAGTTGGGCGAAGGCGTTTTTGAAGTGCGTTCCACCAATGGGGATACACACCTGGGTGGTGATGACTTCGATCAGCGGGTCATTGATTGGATTGCCGATGAGTTTCGCCAGCAGCAGGGTATCGATTTGCGCAATGATCGTATGGCGATCCAGCGTTTGAAGGAAGCGGCAGAGCGAGCTAAGATTGAGCTTTCCTCCTCGTCGCAGACGGAGATCAATCTGCCGTTTATTACGGCTGATGCCAACGGACCAAAGCATCTGGTGATGACCCTGACGCGGGCGAAGCTAGAGCAACTGGTGAGCGATCTTATCGAGCACACAAAGGGTCCGGTTCTCAAGGCACTGCAAGATGCCGACATCAAACCCGCAGCAGTCAACGAGGTCGTACTGGTTGGCGGGCAGACACGCATGCCAGCCGTCGTGGATATGGTGCGTCAGCTCTTTGGCAAGGAGCCGCATAAGGGTGTGAACCCGGACGAGGTTGTTGCCATTGGTGCCGCGATCCAGGCCGGTGTGCTGCAAGGCGATGTGAAGGATGTCTTGCTGCTGGACGTTACGCCGTTGTCGCTGGGCGTTGAGACGCTGGGCGGCGTGATGACGAAGCTGATCGAGCGCAACACGACTATCCCTGTACGCAAAGGCGAACTCTTCAGTACGGCTGAAGATAATCAGCCAGCCGTCGAGATCCATGTCTTGCAGGGAGAACGCGAGTTGGCGCGCGATAATAAGAGTCTTGGGCACTTCCGCCTGGAGGGTATTCCACCTGCTCCGCGCGGTACTCCACAGGTTGAGGTGGCTTTTGACATCGATGCGAACGGTATCCTCAGCGTGACTGCGCGCGATAAGGCGACGGGACGCGAGCAGCGCATTACCATCACGGCATCCAGTGGTCTCTCTCCGCAAGAGATTGAGCATATGGTGCGTGAAGCAGAACTGCACGCGCAGGAAGATCGCCAGCATAAAGAGGAGATTGAGCTGCGTAACCGCGCGGACAGTACTGCCTACCAGGCTGAGAAGACCTTGCGGGATGTGGGCGACAAAATCTCAGCGGCTCTGCGCGCGGAGGTCGAGGAGAAGATCAAGCTGGTGCGCGATGCTCTGTCAACGAGTGCCGCTGTGTCTCGCTTGCGCGAGGTAACTGATGATCTGGAGCGTACTATGCAGCGTGTTGGTCAGGAGATCTACAGCCAGCCTGGGGCTACGGAGGGTAATGGCAGGGCTGACACATCTGCTCATGAAGAGCCAGGTGCCGTTGAAGGTGAATATCGTGAAGTCTAATCTTTAAACGTTGTTTAGCAAAGACGATGACAGGCGAAGGAAACGGACCATCACCTCTACGTGGTAAAGTACGAGGGAAATGTGTTGGATTGTGCCCTATTGGTGCGAACGTAAAAACGGCTGAGTGTCGTCGGGAAACGGGTAGGGGCGTCACCTTCCTCCTTTCCGACACATGAGCCGAAGGCTAGCAGCGACAGCTGCGTTTGTGTCGGTCTAAGAGGCAGCGTGCGCCCCGGTGCCCATCATGTGGCCTGCGGGGCGGTCGCAAGGACACGCCCCTACCCAGTTGTCTTCGTGAGAGCAGAGCCAGGGAAGGTTGCCACCTTTCCTGGTTCTGCTCTTTTTGCATCTGACTATTTGTGTACTGGCGCAGCTTCAGTCACCGCTGGTGCGCCGACTCTGCTAATTTCCCCCATGGTTCTAAACTTCTGGTAGCGTTGTTCCAGCAAATCATCCAGAGGGTAGCGCCTGATTTCCGCCAGGTTTCTCAGGATCACACCCTTGAGCGTCTGCGCCATTTCCTGAAAGTTGCGGTGCGCGGCCCCAAGCGGCTCTGGTACAACTTCATCGATCAGCCCCAGGGCTTTGAGGTCGCGCGAGCGTATACGCATGCCTTCGGCGGCCTGTGCGGCATGGACCGGTTCACGCCAGATGATGGAAGAGGCCGCTTCTGGCGAGGCAACCATGTAAATACTGTGTTCCAGCATCAAAATACGATCAGCGACACTGATGGCCAGAGCGCCACCGCTGCCACCCTCACCGATGACGGTCGCGATAATCGGGACACGCAAGCGGGACATCAAATACAGATTGGCGGCGATGGCCTCGGACTGTCCACGCTCTTCGTCCACTAGCGTTGGCGAAGCGCCTGAAGCGTCTACCAGGCTAATGACCGGAATGCCGAATTTTTCCGCTTGCTGCATCAAACGGCTGGCTTTACGAAACCCTTCCGGGTGTGACATACCCAGATTGCGGAACTGCCTCTCCTTTAAATCGCGACCCTTCTGATGGCCGACGATCATGACGGTCTCGTCGCCGATTTTAGCGGGACCGGCCATGATAGCGTGGTCATCGCCAAAAGCACGATCACCATGCATTTCAAAGAAGTCATCGCAGATGAGCCGAATATAGTCGGCGGCATAAGGACGTTCCTTGTGTCGTGCGACCTGCACCGTTTGCCAGGCACTGAGATTTTTATAGATCTCCTCGGTGCGTTGGCGCAGCTCGCGCTCTGCCTCCCGTAGCTGTGCAATTTCCTCACTTTTGAGGCGCTCAGCCTTGCGTTGTAGGGACGCAATCTTTTTTTCTAGCTCAGCCAGTGGTTTCTCAAATTCCAGATCGTAAGCCAATCCGCTCTCCCTTCTCTGTCACTGTATGTGTGCGTGCGTGCTATCTCTATCTTTCATGCACCATATTATGCATTTTCCGTAGTTTTTGTGTATAAACGCAAGAGCTGCGCCAGTGTTTGTCGCAGATCGCGCCGATGCACAACCGCATCGATCATACCATGTTGCAGCGCAAACTCGGAGTTCACAGTACCTTCAGGAGTTTTTATATGCATAAATTGCTCCACAACGCGTGGTCCGGTGAAGCAGAACAGTGCTCCGGGCTCGGCCAGGATGACATCACCGAGCATGGCAAAGCTGGCGGAGACGCCGCCCGTCGTGGGATGGGTGATCAAGCTGAAATAGGGTACGCCTGCCTCGCCCAGTTTCGCCAGGGCAGCGGATGTCTTCGCCAACTGCATCAATGAGTAGAGTCCCTCTTGCATGCGTGCGCCACCTGAGGTGGCAGCGATGAGCACCGGGATGCGTTTCTCGATACCCAGCTCGATAGCGCGGGTAATCTTCTCACCGACGACAGATCCCATGGTCCCTGCAATGAAGGTTGGGTCCATGACTGCGAGCGCGAGGGGACAGGTTTCTAACGTCGCATGACCAATCACCACAGCTTCATTAATGCCCACTTTCTGTCGTGTATCCTGCAACTTTTCTACATATGAGCGTTTGTCGGCATAAGCAGGAGGATGAATCTCGAAATGCAGCGGGTCGGCAGAGATAATATCTGCATCCTGCTCCACAAAGCTGCCCTGATCCACGAGCAACGCGATGCGTTCGTGGGCGGTAATCTGGAAGTGATAATTGCAGCGCGTGCATACCTTCTGGTTCTTCTCCCAGTCGCGTCGATAGAGGATCTCTTTACACTTCCGACATTGAACCGCAATATCTCCCATCGCTGGCAATGTTGGCTTGACCTGTTTCGTGGCAGTCTGCCTGGTCAATGGAATAGATGCTTCTTTTGCCATACCAAACTCCCCCATTACTCTTGTGCGAACAGTGCATTAACAAAACTTTGCGGCTCAAACGGGATTAAATGCTCAACCTTTTCTCCCGTCCCGATGAACTTAATGGGCACGCCAAGATCGTCGGCCACAGCAAAGGCAAAGCCGCCCTTCGCGGTGCTATCCATCTTGGTAATAATGACGCCTGTCAGGCCAATGTCCGCCGCGAACTGGCGGGCCTGGAGCAAGGCATTTTGTCCCGTGGTTGCATCGATCACCATCAATAACTCGTGTGGGCCATCCGGGATGAATTGCTGAATAATTTTATTAATTTTCTTTAATTCTTCCATCAAGTTATACTTCGTATGCAGGCGACCGGCGGTATCCACGATCAGGACATCGCTGCCGCGCGCCTGTGCGGCCTGGATGGCATCAAAGACCACGGCTCCAGGGTCGGAGCCTTGCTTTTGACTAATGACGGGTACCCCGATGCGTCTGCCCCATTCCTCAAGCTGGTCGATGGCAGCGGCGCGGAAAGTGTCGCCAGCCGCTAATGTAACCGTGTGACCTTCCAGGGTGAGGCGATGGGCCATCTTGGCGATACTGGTGGTTTTGCCTGAACCATTGACGCCGATGACGAGAAAGACTGTGAGTGAGGATTGTTTGGAAAAGCGCAGGGCCGATGATTTGCCGAGCAGTGCGGACAGTTCCTCGCGCAGCGCTTGCTGCACTTGAGCGCCGCTCTGCATATGTTCTGCTGTGACGCGCTGGCGCAGGCGGTCGATGAGCCAAAGTGTCGTGCCTGGTCCGACGTCAGCCCCCAGTAACGACTCCTCCATCTCATCCCACAGCTCATCGGTAATGGTGTCGGTTTCCTGAACAGTTGTTCCCAGCCGGTTAAAGAGTTGTCGGGTCCGACTCAAAAAAGTGAAACGTGGCTCTGACACAGGAAGTTCTCCACGTTGCTCTTGCGTCGTTTCTTGTGCTTGCTGCTGTTCTTCTTGCGGCTTTTCTTGTGGTTTCTGCCCAAAGAATCGATTGAGCACGTCAGCATTGACTCCTTTTATAATAGAATAAAAACGTAGATAAGAACGATGGCGCTTTGCCCATGAGCACTCTTCTTACGCTGTTGCTCATGAAACGCCAAATAGAGGGTATATAACCACGCCCATCTACTGAGCTGTGGTTACCCCTCTACGTGCAAGAGGCAAAAGAAATGCGGTGTACCCGCCTTTTGCCTCCAGATTCACGCCATGAAGCAACAAACGCCGCTCATGTGCGTCAAGTCTGCTCGGTGATCGCACTCCTTATTGCCGACCGCTGCGGTAAGTATGGAGTGAGCCATCACTGATTGGTTCGTTAATGATAATGTCGCCGTTACGGATTTTAATATTGTACAGACATGATGGATTTGTACAAACCCATGCTTTGTACTCAATGGAAGCTCCCTGGCTACCGAAATCCGAAAGCGGAACCAGATCACCTTCACTACATTTGCGACAGCGGGGAAATGCATTTTCCACGAAATCGCCTCCTTCCTTCTCTCTGGAGGTAATACGCGCCTGTTTTGGTCAACAAGCGAGGCTTAGCGAGATAGTAAGCCGAGGGGGAGCCTCCGCCGCTGCATCCGCGTCCCCACAGCAGGTGTAATCCATGCCCTACCTATCATACCATAAGTTCTCTTCTCTGTCAGTAGGTAAGTGAAGAATTCTTCATATTTACCCTAAACGTGAAGTATTTTTCCAATTGATCCTTCTCTGAGAAGAGTCAAAAGCACTGACGTGACTGCTTACCTTCAGCATAACAGGAGTTACAATTCTAGTCAAGCATTCCTATCTTTCGAACCATACGCTCCTCTAGCTGATTGCGTAAAATTCCCCACACATGGAAATTTATTCATCTTCCAGCCTGCTGCGGCTCATCTTCGCTGTATGCTTTTTCTTCTATTTCGCAGCCTCTGAGTGAGAAATGACTGAAGATCCGAGCTGATTTTCATTTATGGTCTTAGATATATCTGCGAGACACAAGTTATGCTGCATTTTTGGCACGATTATTGCAAAATATTTTGCTGGGATAGCCTTTTGCGGAAGTCGCAATGCTTTGAGTATTTCTCCCGGATGCATTATTCCCGGGGTGTAACTGGATAATGAGTATATGAGAGTGTCTGAGCGTATCGCACAATGAGAACAGGGTGCTCGACATGCTCTGAGAAGAAGGAGTACTGAAGAATGGTCGCAAAGACAAGCAGGACGCAGCGTCGTATGGACGTGTATGTGGTAGGTGAAAAGAAACGTCGCCTGCCGGATGAACTCTATGATGAGCGTGAAGAGGAGGGTGAGAAGGCGTTCTGTTATGGCTGTGATGATGAGTATGAGGAAGAGGAAGAAGATCAGCGCATGGCGGTGGACGATTCGGTGAAGCAGTACCTGAAGGAGATTGGTATGTATCCTCTTCTCACCGCTGAGCAGGAATTGTTGCTGGCCGAACGTGTTTCGCATGGAGATTTGCGCGCGCGCCAACGCTTAATCGAGGCGAATTTACGCCTGGTGGTGAGTATTGCCAAACGCTACTCCAATCAGGGCTTACCACTGCTGGACTTAATTCAGGAGGGCAATATTGGTTTGATGCGTGCGACGCAGAAGTTTGATTACAAGCGTGGTTTTCGTTTTAGCACGTATGCGACGTGGTGGATTCGCCAGGCGATCAGTCGTGCTATTGCGGAACATTCGCGCAGTATTCATATTCCGGTGCATGTGGTGGAACTTATTTATAAAATCAAGCGTGTCGCGCGTCGTCTCTATCAGGATCAGGGTATTGAGCCGCTACCGGAGCAAATTGCCGTGGAGGTTGGTTTGCCGCGTGAGCGTGTGGTGGAGCTGCTGAGTGCCTCTGATCAGCCTATTTCGCTGGATGCGCCGATGGCCGATGACGAAGAATATCACTTGGCCGATACCTTAGAAGATCGTTATATTCTGCCGGAGGTTGATCAAACGGCCCATCAACAGTTGCAAGAACAGATTGATCAAGCGCTCAACGTCTTAAATCCCCGTGAGCGCATTATTATTGAGATGCGCTATGGGCTGAAGGATGGACATTCGCTTTCGTTAGATGAAGTGAGTAGCGTCTTCCATCTCACCCGTGAGCGTATTCGTCAGATCGAGGTGAAGGCCCTGCGGAAATTGCGTTACCCGGAACGCTATGAAGGTATCCGCGAACTCGCGCGTATCTGAGAAAGAGGGCACCGGTCCAAATGTGGAACCGGTGCCCTCTCGTACCAGCAGATGGGGGGAATCGCGTAGGGACCATCCCTTGCGGTTGTCCAGGGTGGGTGCAAAACGGGATGGGCCGCCGCCAGGGACGCCAAGACCTTTTCCTGCGCCTAACGTCGTAGATGGACCACCAAAAAAGGTCTTGGCTCGGCCCCTACGCGAGCTCCCACGATTCCTGAAACGTTGCCTCACCGGAGGAGTTACCTATAATCTTTATTCTGCTGCTATCACGCCTCCTGCCATTTCTTGCAAGTAGGCGTGGATAAAGGGATCAACGTCGCCTGCCAGATAGCGCTCGGTATCGCCCATCTCAAAGTTTGTGCGATGATCCTTGACGATGCTATACGGATGGATGGTCACTGAGCGAATTTGTGTGCCAAAGTCGGCCTGAACATGTTCGCCTTTGAGTCGAGCAGTTTCTTCCTCACGTTTTTTCAGTTCTCGTTCATAGAGGCGTGCTTTCAACAGCTTCAGAGCCACCTCTCGGTTCTGGATCTGTGAGCGTTCGTTCTGACAGGTCACGACGATGCCTGAGGGGAGATGGCGCATGCGTACAGCCGAGTCCGTTTTGTTGACATGCTGACCACCAGCGCCCGTTGCACGGTAGGTATCCACCTCCAGATCTTCGGGACGGATATTGATTTCAATGCTACCTTCGATGTCAGGGATGACTTCGACTTTCGCGAAGGATGTGTGCCGTCGATGGGCTGCGTCAAACGGTGACAGGCGGATCAAGCGGTGCGTGCCCGCTTCCGAGCGCAGGTAGCCGTAGGCGTAGCGCCCCTTGATTTCGACGGTGACACTTTTCAGGCCCGCCTCCTCACCATCCATATAGTCATAGATCTCTGTGCGGAAGCGATGCTGTTCGGCCCAGCGCAAGTACATACGCAGCAGCATGTCGGCCCAATCCTGGGCATCCACGCCACCACTGCCCGCGTGAATGCTGACAATGGCGTCGCGTTCATCATGTTCTCCGCTGAGCATCAAGGCAAACTGCAACTTTTCTACCGTGGCTTCAATTGGTGGCAGCGCCTGTGCGACTTCTGTCTGCATGTCTTCATCTGGCTCCTCCTCCAGCAGTTGGGCTAATGCGTGCAGATCGTTGAGTTGCGAGGCGATGTCATTCCAGGTCGTGACCTCTTCGCGCAAGGCGTTGAGCTGTTGCATGTGCACCTGTGCCTTGCGATTATCCGACCAGAAGTCGGCGGCCATACTTTCTGTTTCAAGACTCTTTATTTGTTCGGCTTTATGTGCCAGGTCAAAGATGCACCATAGTTTTCTGCACCTGTCTTTGCAGGCGTTCGATGCGGGTAATCAGTTCATTCATGGCGCTTATTTTAGCACGTTTTCCGTTCAGTATCCAGTGCACGCTTACTTGACCTCTGAGGGTTCATGTGATACCTTCTTCCTGACGCGCGCAGGAGCCTCTGTTCTTTCACCGCCCGCTTGAGGGGATTGAAACGAAACAACACTAATTCAACAGGACATTGGTGAGCAAGAGTTGTCCGACGGCTGTACTTTGCGCGCGCGGGAGTATCTCGATCAAGAGCAGCCCTGGCTGATCCGCCACGCTATTGTGATAGAAGAGCGTTCCGCTATAGTGCCCGTTTGCCTGGATTGTGAGCTTTGAACCATTCAGTACCGGTATGGGTGTCAGTGTGTGGTCAAAGAGCGACAGCGTGCTTTGTCCCTGCGTGAGAGACTGGGCTACCGTTCCTTGTATGCTCATCGGGGAGGCAGTAGGCAGGTCTGGTGTTGTCTGTGCGTTCGTTATGTTCGGCGTCTGCGCTCCGGTGACAAACCAGAGTCCCTTGCTAGCGGGCTGGACAAGGCGAGTGAGCGTGACGCGGACTGCCAGGTGTGACTGTGTGAGCAGCACATGCGCTGTCGTCCCGTCGTTATCCAGCAGCTTCTCTGGTATATGGTTGGCGGGCCAGCGAAAAAGATCCTGCGCCATCTGTGCCGCTGTGGCTGTAGGATCACTCCAGGGGAATGTCTGTCCATTGTCAGCTTGATCTTGCAATGCCTCGGCCTCACTGCGACTGGTCACGGGATAGAGGCCAGGGAACTTCACTTGCTGAAACGCGCCATATTGCCAGCGATATTCCTGGTAGACGTTTTGCTGGAGTGGCTGCAAGAGCGCACTGGCATCTGCTGAGAGCGTGGTATCCAGTTGCCCGATGCTGAGCGTGTGCGCACTCGTGATGCTGGCTGTACCCTGGATCAGTCCTTGCCGCTTGAAGAGTAAGGTCAATGTTGGCTGCCTCCGTTGCATGCTACAGCCATAAATGTAGACGTCGAGCAGATGTTGCGTACCGCTATCGGTCACTTGTAACATGGCAGATGGCTGACCTCCCACCAGTTCGTCCACAAATTGTACCGCCTCTAGCTGCTGCGTTGCCTGTTGTATGTCGATGATCTGCGTGTAGTCGGTATGACGGATCAACCCCAGGCAATCAGTCGGTATTATCGTAGGGTATGCTGTATGCGTGACGGCGATAAAGTGCAGGAGCGCCAGCAGCGCCAGAAATGCCAGCAGCGTGGTGAGCAGATATGGCTTCCGCTGTTTCTGGCGCGTAGGTGTCTGTTGCAATGTGTGATTACTATACCCTGAGACGGATTGCTGGGATGAAAATAAACTGGCTCCCATACCTCGCTCCCTAACCTGTTTATTTGATGAAATGCTGTGCTCTTTTCATTCTACAGGCAGGCAAAAAATGAGTTCGCTCGTCATACGCAGGCAGTTGGCTTGAGGAGGATGCAGCAGAAGAAAATAAAGAGGGAAATGAGGGAAGAAGACTTGTATCTTCTTCCCGAGCCGTCAGGCATCTGGTTTGAGGGTAAAGAGAAACGTGCAAACGGTGTTTCCACACTACCCTATTATTCTATGACGCGTCAACGATGGACAGGGATGAACCACGTTGTAGCTCAAGTTACGCGTGCGCAGTTTGCTGGACGACAAACAGGATGACCGCCGTGAGGATGAAGAGCAACCCGACCATGATAATGATCATAGCTGCGACACGTCCCTTGGAGTTGGCGGAGGCTTTCTGCTGTTCCTGCCCATACTGACCAGGCATTTGCTGGTAGCCGGTATTCATCTGTGGTGTCAGGCCGGAATAGGACATCCCTTGCGTGGGATAAACGCCACCGCTGCCCAGTGGTTGACTGTAGTCGGGATAGGCCATCGGCGTGGTAGGGTTAGGGTACGCGCCGCTTTGCGGTGGATAGCCTGCATAAGAGACCGGACCCGCGCTCTGCTGCGTGGGATAGCCAGTGCGATAGTCAGGTGCTTCGACTCGCCGAGTCGCTTCGTAGCCTGCCGACTGGACATCATACGTACTTCCCCCATCTGGACGCAGTACCAATGGAGGCTGATTGCCTGGTAGTGGTTGCAGTGGCTGGTTGCGTACAAGCAGCGAAGGCGATGCCACGGTTGGATCATCCTGGTGCAGCTCTTCTTTCTTTACCCCCACGTCTGTCGGGTCGACTGCTGCGCCGCAGCGGGGACAGCGTGTACTGCCAGGGGCCAATTGCATACCACATTGACCACAGAAAATCATCGTTTATGCTCCTTTCGAAACCCCTGGTATCTTGCCGTTGCTAGCCGGGGCTTGTGCCTGTGCCGTGCTCTTGCCACCAACTGTACGCTAGCACAGAGGAGGCTGCATATTTATATGAAAATGTACTCAACGCAACATGTATAGCAGAAAGCGGCAGGCGTGTCAAGCGCCCTTTGGTTGCCAGGCTGGAAAGGTACCAACTCCAACACATGCCCGGGTTCGCATGGGTAGGTGCGCATCTTTGCGATATTCAATTTTTGTTCACTCTTAAAAATTGTTGCCCAAACACAGGAAAATTGATTGACATTATGACTTATGAAGGTCATAATTTTAGTGGATGCATCCAGGAGAAAACGATGGGAAAGAGTTCACATCCACTACGTGTCGCTCGTTTTCTGCGCAACTTGACAATGGTGCAGTTGGCAGAAGAAGCAAGAGTGGGCGCGACCACGGTCTGGCGCGCTGAACACAGGTATGCGATCAGCGCCGAATCGCGTCGTAGATTATGCTCTTATTTTGGCATGACATCTCAGGAGTTGGATCTTTTACCTGACGCTGAGCCAGAGAAGTCTTCTGCTCAGGTGTCTGGTATGGAATACGCTCTTGAGCAGTCTCGTGCGGTATCAGACATTGCTGCGGAGCAGCCTCTGCGTGTGCATAGTCATGCAGATGGGGCAGCGCCTGCGCCTGAATGGTCCGTTGGTGTCCAGGAACAATCTGGAGCCTGGTTAGCTCAGGCGTCGAATCAAATTGCGTCCTTGCTTGATGCCAACTGGAAAATTGAGGCGATTCTGGACTCGTTGCGCGTCGTATTGCAGGTCAGCCAGGCTATGCCGGTGGGACTGCGCGAGTCCTTCTTACGCTCAAGTGTTTCCATGGGGGGTGTTGCATCAGCCAGTAGCAAGCGTGGTTCGCAGGAGGAGCGTGTGCAACTGGAGGAGGCTTTGCAGAAGAGTATTACGCAAAGCTGGCAGTTCTTCCATCTCTCCAGTCCGACACAGGTGCTCGTGATTGGCCGGGCATTGCTTTCTCAGCTCCAGCAAACGCAGGGATTGCTCTTGCCAGATGTCAGCGCGCGCTTTTATGCACAGGTTTATAATCTGGTTGGATCAGCCCTATTTTATCAAGGTTTCTATGATCGCGCTCGCCAGACGCATGAGAAAGCCTATAAGTCGGCGCTGGAGGGTTCCGATCACTGGAATCAGGTGCAGAGTCTCAACTGGCTGGCTATCGTGGCCAGTATGCGCGGCCAGTACGTTGAGGCCATTCAGTATATCGAAACCGGCTTTCATGTGCTTGATGGTGCGGATGAGAGTGAGCATCGTCGCTTGAAAGCGCACCTGTTAGCTGACTGGGCTTATAACGCCTCGATATTGGGCGAGCGCTCGGTCGTGCAGGAGAAGCTGGCGGAGTCCGCGCTGTTCTTGCAGGATCTGGATCTCGATGAAGAGTTTGACCAGGTACGCTGGCATCAACTGGCGGGTGATTGCATGCTCATGAATCGACAATATGCGCAGGCCATTCATCACCTGGAGCAGTCTCTGGCACAACTGCCTCCACAATGGTTGGGACGGCGGGCTTTAACGCTGATCCCGCTGGCGAAGGCGTACGCTCAGCAACAAGAGCGCGATGCCAGTCTGGCTGTTGCTGAGCAGGCGGCTATGGCGATTGATGCGCTGGATTCTGCGATGCTGAAACAACGCTTCGGCGAGTATCTACATATCCTGAAGAACGCCTTTCCACACGATAAAAATGTGCGTGATTTCGTCGTCCACACCCATGATCATTTGCTGCTTTGATGCTGGTTAATGAACCGAAATAGAAAATATGCTACGCGTAGCTTTTCCTGACCTGTTGCTCTTCGCAACACAGGCAAGGTCGTATGCAGAGGAGCTACGCGAGCATCCCTATATGCATCCGACTCCGTAAGGCGTCGGTTGCCTTGCCTATATCATCCTCTCGATGTGTTATTTAGCGTGCATTAGCACTGCACCTGATATCAGGCGCAGCGCTAGCACATGCTCTGAATATGGTCAATATATAAGGAGGTGAGAAACGACGCGCGCAATCCCGGTGATGAGAAATATCAAGGGAAACGGGTAGGGGCGTCACCTTGCGTGCGCCCTGGATACCGATTGCAGCGTGCCCTCGGGGTGGTTGCGTGGCCCCCGAGACGGTTGCCAGGACACGCCCCTACCCGTTTTATGTATGGACAGCAAAAGGACTTGCTGTCCTGTATTCCATACAAGGAGGTTCCCAATGACCAAAAGGATCGTCAGATCACTATTGGTTGTTACGACAATCCTGCTCATCGTGGTCGGTGGCTTGCTGAACAGCACGCCACTACACGTGAGCGCCGCTGGCTCGCCGCTGTGTACTGTGAGCTACACAGTCAGTAGCCAATGGCCGACTGGTTTCACAACCAGCGTCAATATCACTAATTCCAGTACATCAACGGTCAATGGATGGACGCTTGGGTTTACATTCCCAGGCAACCAGCAGGTGACGCAGGGATGGAGCGCGACCTGGACGCAGAGTGGAGAGAATGTGACGGCGCAAAATCTCTCCTGGAATAGCTCTATCGCGCCGAGTGCGACGATCAATATCGGTTTTAACGGCTCGTATAGCAGTACCAATACCTCACCAACAGCGTTTACGCTGAATGGTCAGACCTGCAATGCGGTGCCACCAACGGTTTCGATTACCAGCCCGACCTCTGGCAGTTCCTTCCAGGCTCCGGCCAATATTACCATTCAGGCGAGCGCTACCGATGCCAGCTCAACGATCAGTCGGGTGGAGTTCTATAACGGCACCGCACTCTTAGGGGCGGTCACTACCTCGCCCTATACGTTCGCCTGGAATAACGTGGCTGCGGGCACCTACTCGCTGACAGCAGAGGCGTTTGCCGCCAATGGCACGAGTACCACTTCGTCGGTGGTGAGTATTACGGTGACGGCACCTGTGACACCACAAGTGTTGACCAGCACCTCTGCGCTCAACGTCAATGTGGGTGGTACGGCTCAGTTGGGCGTGGACCTCTCGACGCAGCCCACGGGCAATGTGACGGTGACACTTGCCAATACGGCTGGCACAACGAATGTCAGCGTCACGAGCGGTGCATCCTTGACGTTTACGCCAGCAGACTGGAATACGCAGCAGAATGCGACGATTGCCAGTACCAGCAGCGCCACGGTGGGCAGTACGGCGACGTTGACGGCTTCAGCGACCGGCTATACGAGCGCCACGGTGACGGTGACGGTGCAAAGCAATGCGCTACCTACGCCGACGCAGCGCTTCCTGGATATGTATAACGACATCAAGAATCCGGCCAATGGCTACTTCAGCTCGTTGGGTATCCCGTACCACTCGGTCGAGACGCTGATTGTTGAAGCGCCAGATTATGGTCACGAGACGACCTCGGAAACCTTTAGCTACTGGATCTGGCTGGAGGCGACCTATGGCGAAGAGACTGGCAACTGGCAGCCCTTCAACAGTGCCTGGACGACGATGGAGACGTATGCCATTCCGTCGGCGACCGAGCAGCCGAACCAGAGTTCCTACAATCCAAATAGTCCCGCGCAGTACGCTCCCGAGTCGGATACCATTACTGATTATCCAGTGCAATTGAGTACCAGCGTCACCGTGGGACAGGACCCGCTGGCCCAGGAGCTGTATCAGACATACGGCACATGGGACATCTATGGCATGCACTGGTTGCTGGATACCGATAACTGGTATGGCTACGGCTATTGTGGTGATGGCACGACGAAGCCTTCTTTTATCAACTCGTACCAGCGTGGCGCGTCAGAGTCGGTCTGGAAAACGGTGGTCCAGCCGTCATGTGAGACCTACGCGTTCGGTGGTCCGGTCGGCTTCCTGAGCCTGTTCACCATCCCCGCGCCGGGCGGTAGCTACTCGAAGCAGTGGCGCTATACCGATGCACCAGATGCTGACGCTCGTGCGGTGCAGGCAGCCTTTTGGGCGTATACCTGGTCAACTGCTCAGGGCCAGGAAAGCACGATTGCTCCGACGCTGGCGAAGGCGGCGAAGCTGGGTGACTATCTCCGTTACTCATTCTACGATAAATACTTCAAAAATCCAGGTTGCCAGAGTACGAGCTGCACAGCCGGTACGGGCAAGAGTAGTTCGAATTACCTGTTGTCCTGGTATTACGCCTGGGGTGGTTCGCTTGATGCCTCGAATCCGTGGTCCTGGCGTATCGGTTCCAGTGCATCGCATCAGGGCTACCAGAACCCGCTGGCCGCGTGGGCGCTGAGCACTATTCCTGCTCTTGAGCCATTGTCGCCGACCGCACCGGGTGACTGGGCGACGAGCCTGAGTCGGCAATTGCAGTTCTATCAATGGCTACAGTCGGCGGAGGGCGCGATAGCCGGTGGAGCAACCAATAGTTGGGGCGGAGACTATGGCACGCCGCCGGCTGGCGATCCCACGTTCTATGGTCTGTCGTACGACTGGGAGCCGGAGTATCATGATCCACCCAGCAACAACTGGTTTGGTTATCAGGCGTGGTCGATGGAGCGTGTGGCCGAGTATTATTACGAGACCAATAATGCGACCGCCAAGTCCATCCTGGATAAATGGGTCGCCTGGGCCTCGGCGAATACGACGCTCAATGCCGATGGCACCTATGCCATTCCTTCGACGCTGAACTGGACCGGCCAACCGAATACCTGGAATCCATCCAGTCCGACCGCCAATACCAATCTGCACGTGACGGTGGTCGATACGACGAATGATGTTGGCATCACGGCGGCCCTGGCGAAGACGCTGGAGTACTACGCGGCCAAGTCAGGCAATACGGCAGCACAGACGCTCGCCAAAGCGCTTCTTGATCGCATGTGGACGAATTATCGCGATAGCATTGGTGTCTCGGCCCCTGAGACGCGCACGGACTATAGCCAGTTCAACGACTCGGTCTACATCCCGGCAGGTTGGACCGGTGTCAATGGGCAGGGTGCGACGCTGAATTCGTCAACGACGTTCATCACCGAGCGGCCAAAGTACCTGCAAGATCCAGCCTGGCCGAAGGTCGAGGCGTATCTGAATGGCGGAGCGGCCCCCACGTTCAACTACCATCGTTTCTGGGCGCAGGCGGATGTCGCTATGGCGAATGCCGATTACGATATGCTGTTCCCCTCGTAGCAGAGCCTGTGGGGTGCGATTGGAGGTCGCATCCCACCCATCACCTCGCAATTTTCAGGCCTTTTCCTCTTGACAAACTAATTACGTTAGTATAATATACTAACGTAATTAGTTTTTAAGCTAATGTGATTAGCTAGGAGGAAAAATCAAGGATGAAAGTGACCGCTTCCGGCAAAAATCTTTTTCAATTGACCTATATTGGTGCCATCAATTGCTACCTGGTACGCGAGGAAGATGGCTTTACCCTGATCGACACCGCCTGGCCTGCCAGTCAGGCTCAGGCCATCATGCAGGAGGCAAGCAAGCTAGGTCTACCCATTGCGCGCATCCTGCTGACCCATGACCATAGCGATCATGTTGGCTCACTGGATGCGCTGCATGCCGCGCTACCCACTATCCCAGTGGCTATCAGCGAACGAGATGCGCGTTTTCTGTCTGGCGATAAGAGCCTGGACCCTTCCGAGCCACAGGTACCCTTGCGCGGCGGCTATACCGTCTGCTCCACAAAGCCGACGCAGTTGTTGCACGAAGGAGATCGCATTGGCTCGCTCGAAGTGATTGCTACACCAGGCCACACACCTGGGCAGATCGCCTTCCTCGATACCAGAGACCGCTCCCTGATCGCTGGCGATGCCTTACAGACGCTGGGAGGCGTGGCAGTTTCGGGCACGCTCAAAATCCTCTTCCCGCTGCCAGCTCTCGCCACCTGGCATAAAGGCTTATCCCTGGAGAGTGCACGCAAGCTACTGGCGCTTCAGCCAGCACTCCTGGCAGTGGGACACGGTCGCATGCTCGATCATCCCCAGGTGGCCATGGAACGCGCCATCCGTGTTATGGAGCAATCCCTGGCTCAAGAGCAAAGGAAATAGTCACATGTCACCTAGAGTTGGATTGGACCAGGCCAGCGTGGTGGAGGCCGCCGCAAAACTGATCGACGAGGAGGGCATCGCTCAGCTTTCGCTGGGCCGCCTCGCCGAGCGTTTAGGCGTACGCCCGCCCTCCCTGTACAATCATGTCGCGGGACTGCCCGGACTCAAGCACGACTTGGCACTGTACTGCCTGCATGATTTGCTTGACCGCGTACTGCATGCAACCGTTGGGAAGTCGCACGCGGAGGCCATCTTCGCGCTCGCCTACGCCTATCGAGCCTACGCACAACAAACCCCCGGACGCTATGCCCTTACATTGCAAGCGCCCGATCCTACTGATCAGGAGACACAGGTCATGGCGCTACAGATTGTCGATGTGATCCGGGCTATACTTGTACCATACCAACTCAGCGAGGAAGACGCTATTCATGCTATTCGCGGCCTGCGTAGCCTCGTACACGGCTTTCTCGCGCTAGAAATGGCTGGCGGCTTTGGTATGCCAATAGACCGGGACGCGAGTTTCCGCTGGCTCATCAACCTGTTTATCGCCGGCCTGAGCCAGCCACCCACGGGCAGCGCATAAGAGCAGAGAACTGCGTCATCTCATCTCTAATGCCGCGCAATCCCAATGTGCCAGCGCGGCTCCAGCTGCGTATGTACTCTGAAAAAACTCCAGTAGCGCCTGCTCAGGCGAGGGAGCCGAGCGCACATCGTCATAGCGCAGTAAGCATTCACCCAGTTCCTGGCTGTAAAACGCCGTAGCAGGAAGCAACGAGGCTGCATTGAGTCCAGGCGGCTCTGGATAGGTATAGGAGTAGAAAGCCGGTGCCGGGAAACGATCATCACCGGGCCAGAAGCCACAACTGATCACTTCATGCGAGTAGGCGAGCCGCGTGATGCGATCCATGCCCACTTTTTCTGGGGCGCGGCGACCAGAGAAACGCGACTGCGCCAGATCAAAGCTACCCCAGAAAAAGTGGATGGGACTGCTCTTGCCAAGAAAGGGCGAGCGATAGCGCTTCAAGACGTTATCAGCCTGCACCAGAATACGCCAGAAGCGCTGGGCGTAGACTGGATCGTAGGAGGCATGTACCTCATCCTGATCAAACCGGATGGGATTGTGCACTTCACACGGCAACGTGTAGATGGTAATCTCGATCCCCAGAGCATGCAAGCAGGCCATGAATTCCCGGTAAAAAGCGGCGACCGAACGCGGGATCAGTGGCAGCGTTTTGCGGGTCCCATCGCTTGTGAGCACGAGGAGATTGTGATCGATGAAGTCAAAATTGACGGCAAAGGTGCCACTTTGAGCGGGAATGGCAGACGTTGTCAGTCCACGCGCAGTGACATACAACGGGACATGCCACCAATGATTCACAAATGGACTCATCTCCAGCCTGACCTTGCCAACGATCTGCGTCCACATATGGAGTGTCTCACAGGTATCTCTCCATGCTGCAAATGGAAGAGCAGGCCAGTTCTCCGCAGCTTCCTTTTGATATATCTTATTTGTGTTCTCCATATATTGCTCCATTTGCTAGTCTCTTTGTTTCATGACGAGGAACATCTCTCTAGCGCGAAATAGTTTCTTCAGCCTGGTCGCAATGTCTATGGCGTCAAGCTGTGATCAAGCGGGCGAGAGCATCACCTCATCGACATAACACCAGATCCAATCTTCGTCGGGCTGGAAGGACTGAATAATCGGGTGGTTGGTCGCATGAAAATGTTTGGTAGCGTGCTTATTCTTCGATGAGTCACAACAGCCCACGTGTCCACAAGAGAGACACAGGCGCAAGTGTACCCACGTGTCACCGGTCTTCAGACAATCCTCGCAACCCTGTGCGCTCGGCGTAACCTCTTGTATCTGGTCGAGATGTGTACATGCTTTTGCCATGTTTCTTTCCTTTATCTTTTTCAATTTTTGCCACAAAATCCGCCAAACGGAATAAGTGTCTCTGACTGCTGCAAAGACATGCTCAGAGACACTGTGACCCTTTTTCTCATTCCAAATGGTATTATGCGAACGCTTTGCGCAGTGTGTCAATGGCCTGAGCAATGGCAGCACGAGGGGCGGGCGTCTCCGTAATGGGATTGAGCAGAGCGAAATCATGAATGGTACCCAGATAACGGGTAGCAGTCACTCTGACACCTGCATGCTGTAATTTGTGGGCATACGCTTCCCCTTCATCGCGTAACACGTCATTCTCGTCCACCATAATCAAGGCCGGTGGCAGTCCCTGTAGCTGTGCAAGCCCCGCCTGTAAGGGTGAGACCTTGTAATCTTTGCGCTGCGCCACATCCGGCGCATAGCTGTCCCAGAACCACTTCATGGCCGCAGCGGAGAGCCAGAAGGAACCATCCCCGTATTGGTGATAGGAAGCAGTATCCATCCCGGCGTCCGTGACCGGGTAGAGGAGCACCTGGTACGTCAGTTTGGGTCCCTTACGCTCTTTCGCCAGCAAGGTGAGCACGGCGACCATATTCCCCCCGACACTATCACCACATAGCGCCAGGCGTGAGGGATCAACACCAATGGCAGTGCCCTGCTCCGCTGCCCAGGCCAATGCGGTATACGCTTGCTCGACCGCTACGGGATAGTGTGCCTCTGGGGAAGGTGTATAATTCACAAATACCACCGTCGCCTGTACACCATTGGCGATTTCACGCACCAGGCGATCATGGGTTTCTTTATCCCCCAGTATCCACCCACCACCATGGCAATACACAATAGCAGGTAATACTCCGGTTGCCCCTTGCGGACGCACAATCCTCAGCGAAACTTCACCGGTTGGACCTCCAGGGATGGTACGGTCCTCAATCTCAGCCGGGAGCTTCGTGACGTTCACGCTTGCCTGCACAGCTAAGAGCACCTTACGCGCTTCGGCAGGTGTTAAGGTATAGAGAGGAGGACCACCTTGCGCCTCAAGCCCTTTGAGGAATGCCAGGGTATGAGGCTCAATGAAAGTAGCGCGGCGATCAGTTATGTTACTCACCATAGGAAACACATCCTTTCTTTCTGTGTACCTTCCAAAACTATTGTACAACACTGATGTCAAAATTCACATCTTTTTCACATCGATGTGTTTATTACTCTTACTTAGCAAAAATCTCTGCAATTTGCGCTAAGCAAGATTTCAGTGCATTCCTGGTACACGAATGAAAGGACCTTATGGTGTATCGAAACAATGCTTCCCCGGTAATGAAAACCCGTTTCTCTTGCCTTCAGATGAGAGGTTCACTGCATGAAGCGCTCCAGGCCGAATGGCTGAATGACGGCTGGTGTTTGCCCACTCGTGAGTAACTCTGTGATTGTTCTGCCGGTAATCGCACTCAACTCAAAGCCGCACGCACCATGTCCAGTGGCCAGGATGACGTTTTCCCAGCCTGGCGCAGTGCCGAGAATGGGATAGGTGTCCCGCGACCACGGACGCAGGCCCGTCCAGATAGTAGCCAGCGCCGCATGTTCAAGGGCAGGCATCAGTTGGATCGCATTAGAAAGCAGCCAGGCGAGACCACCTGCGGTGTTGCTCTTATCAAAGCCTACTTGCTCAACCGTCGCGCCAACATAGATCGTAGCGTCAACTTTGGGGACCAGGTAGAGACCATTGCCGAAGACCGTATGCTTTAACGGCGTAGCTGGCTGCTTGAGCGAAAGGATCTGGCCACGCGCAGGTACAACTGGTATGGTCAATCCCAGCCAGTTCCCCATCTGCGCTGACCACGCACCTGTGGCGATCACGACACGCTGACAGGCGATGACTTCTCCTTGCACCGTCTGTATGCCCGTGATTCTGCCAGCATGCTGCTGAAAGCCTGTTACCTCGCACTGCTCATAGATGTGTGCACCGAGCTTGCGCGCGGCTTCGGCATAGGCTCTCGTCACCAGACGCGGTCTCATGCTCGCGGTATGTGGAACGTAGAGTGCTGCATCTACCGTCGGATTTAACAAAGGCTCGTACGCGTGTAGTTCTTCTCCTGCCACCCACGCGACGTCCTGTCCATGCGCCTGCCAGAACTCCGCGTACTTGCGAAACTGCTGCCGTTCGTCCTCACTCGTGATGATATGCAAGGCACCTGTGCGCTGATATTCGACCTGCACACCGCTCGCCGCTTCAATCTCGGCCAAAACTTCAGCAGTAATCGACCAACTGGCAAAAAAGAGATCGGCACCCGCTTTGGGTCCGATAAGTACACTGTTGGGAGCCAGCAGACCAGCGGCAGCGCTGGAAGCCTCGGCGGCAATCTCAGCTCGCTCGAAAACGCAGACCTCGACACCCGCTTTGCGCAAATGATACGCAATAGAGCAGCCGCTGACACCTGCGCCAATAATAGCTACATCGGTTGATTGTTTTATGCTCATCGTGCCCTCCTTGAGCATATTTTAGCATCAAAAGAGGTAACAGCGTAAGCAGACACTCAAAACTCAATGCCCTTTTGCGCCAGAATACCCTGTTTATATGGATGCTTGATCTCGCGCATCTCCGTGACCAGGTCGGCATACTCAATGAGCTCCTCAGGAGCATCGCGCCCGGTCAGGATGACATGCATGTGTGGATTGCGCTGCCGCAATGTGGTCAGCACCTCGGCGATATCGAGCCAGCCATATTTGAACCCATAGGTGATCTCGTCCATGATCACAACGTCGTACTGATCGCTCTCGATTTTTTCGCGACACTGCTGCCAGCACGCTTGCGCAAGTGCGCGATCATGCGAGAGATCATTGCTGGTCCAGGTAAAACCATCGCCGAGAGGAATAATTTCAACGCCGAGACGTTGCACTGCGCGGATCTCGCCCCAGTTGCCGGTCTGCGCCTTGAGAAATTGTAGCATCACCACGCGCAAATTCTGTCCCGAGGCACGCAGCAAGATACCCAGCGCGGCGGTGGTCTTGCCCTTGCCGTTACCAGTGTTGACAATCACCAACCCGGTACGTCCTGGCTTGCGCTGTGCACGCATCTCGGCATGCTCCTGCCGTATACGCGCGCGACCCTCCTCGCTCAATTCCTCAACCTCGTCGTCGAACACAGGGATTTCGTTACGCGCTGACTCTTGCATGCATACCTCCAAAAATATTCGGCTCGCTTTACTAACATGACCTTATTTTACCATCTCCATGCTTCTAGCATAGCACTACAACCGCACTTAGTTAAGGCCGAGCTTCAGAAGAGGGCTCTTCTGTGATAGGCTGATCCTTATGATGAAGAAATAAAGGGCGATGTGAATTTGTTCTGTTTATAAGTGGTAAGTCAGGCATTCGCTTCATGTTCATCCCCATTTGTGAGATACCGGAGGGCATTTCATAACCCAGATAAGCAGAGCATTTCTGAGCTGAAACAGGCAAAGAGCCTCTTTTTCTGGCTCATCAAAAAGCGGCTTTTTTCTGGTCTTTGCTGACCTTGTCCGAGTGCGTTTTCTCATTTACTGAAGAGCTTTTTTGGGGGGTACAAAATACTATACAAGTAAAGAGGCAATATGAGTGAAATTGATTTAGCTTTTCTGAATGGTTTTTTTCATCAGTATTCTGACGATGATCTGGTTAGTTATAAGCGGAATGAAATAGCTTTTGCCAATGAAGCATATATTGTAACTACCAAAGCTCATAAAAGATATGTCATCCGTCTACTGAGAACTCAAAGCCTAGAAAACGCTAAGGTAGAGGCAACCATACAAGCTAAATTACAGCTAGCTGGTTTAGGCACACCACAGTATCTGCATTTGAAGAATGGCGAAGTGGTTGGGAACTATGGTGGCAGAGATTTTACTATCGCTGAGTTCATGTTGGGTGAACACCCAAAAACCATATCCCCAAAATTAGTGGCAGACTTTGGTGCAACACTAGCTAGCATTCATACTTCACTGCACGGCATGACGATTCCTACGAGTAACTTACAGTGGCTGCGACCTGAGTATGCTGAACGAGACTTCTATGCTTATTTCGGCTCATTAAAAGCCAGATTTACTATCTTGCTACATAAGGGACTGGAATTGTTTGAATTAAACCTACCAAAGGCTGTTATCCATGGTGATTTGATGGTGAATAACGTTTTTGCTGCTGACGATAAAATAACAGTTGTATTTGATTTCGAGACGGTTGACTACAACTATCGTGTCTTGGATTTAGCAAGAACATTTTTGTCATTGCAGTCAGAAGCTCCTGGCGGTTTAAGTGACATCTTGAATGATCTTATTCAAGGCTACAATACTGAATCATCAAACGCCTTAACACAAGCAGAAACTGACAGCCTCAACCTGGCCATTCAATTCACTGCTGCTGCCTGCGGATTATGGTGTGCTACACATGGGGCAGAACAGTCAGCTGAGAAGTTCGCCAACCTCGTTTGACGGAGAATAGGTTCATCCTATTTCTGGTAGAGAGGACATTTTGTCACGCGGATAAAACTTTTTCTCTTTCAATGGTTTCTGCAAACTGCCCGCTTCCTATTGCCAGAGCTGACAAACAGTGTGTAGTATACTGGTAGGGAATACACACCGACGCTATGTAGAGAAAAATCTACCTTCACGCAAACAGATTTTTACGATAGTTCGCAGTTGAACAGAACAGACATCTCTGCGCTGAGACAAGCACAGCGAAATTAAAGAGTAGACGATCATGCACACAACACACGCAAGCAGCGCACAGAGCAAAACGGACGCAGCGGGTACAAAACCACGCGTAGTCATTATTGGAGCCGGATTTGGTGGGTTGCGAGCCGCACGCGCCCTACGTGATACACCTATCGATCTGACGGTGATCGACCGCCGGAACCATCACCTGTTTCAGCCGCTGCTCTATCAAGTAGCCACGGCTGGCTTATCTCCCGCTGATATCTCGGCACCGATCCGTCACGTGCTCCGTAAGCAGCACAACACGACTGTCATCATGGCAGAGGTAACTGGTGTTGATCTTACAAAGCAGCACGTTATCATGCAGGATGAGACCATCCCGTTCGATTACCTGGTAGTGGCAACGGGCGCTAAGCATAGCTACTTTGGGCATGATGAATGGGAACCCTATGCGCCCGGCCTCAAGTCGATTGTTGACGCAACCTCTCTGCGCCGCAAGATTCTCATAGCATTTGAGCAAGCCGAAAGAGAGACCGATCCTGAGCGCATCAAAGCGCTGCTGACATTTGTGCTGGTGGGCGCGGGTCCCACCGGAGTGGAGATGGCTGGCGCGATAGCTGAGTTAGCTCATGTTGCACTGGCACAGGATTTCAAGCATATCGATCCACGTTCGACACGCATCATTCTGGTTGAGGCTATGCCGCGCATCTTACCAGCTTTCCCCGAACGTTTAGCGCGCAAAGCATTGCAGTCATTGCACCATCTGGGCGTAGAAGTGCGCACGAGTTCAGTGGTCGAGCTGATCGATGAAGCAGGCGTCGTTATTGCCGGTAAACGCCTGCTCACAAAAAACGTCATCTGGACGGCTGGCGTCGCCGCTTCAGCCGCCGGTACATGGTTGCAGGCGGCTACAGACCGGGCCGGTCGCGTACAAGTCGAGCGCGATCTTACGTTACCAGATCATCCCAATGTGTTTGTCATCGGCGATACGGCGAGTCTACTACAGGATGGTAAACCGTTACCGGGCATTGCACCCGTTGCCATGCAAGAAGGTGAGTACGTAGCAACCGTCATTGCCCGGCGCGTAACTGACAATGCAGCTCCCGCGTTTTTCCATTACAAAAATAAAGGGAACCTGGCCACGATTGGGCGCTCATCCGGCATCGCCGACCTGGGTTGGCTACGCGTCTCTGGCTTTGTGGCCTGGCTACTCTGGCTAGCGGTGCACATCTTTTTCCTGATCGGCTTCCGCAACCGCATGCTGGTCATGTTCCAGTGGGCCTGGGCTTACTTTACCTACCAGCGTGGAGCGCGCCTGATTACAGAGATAGCTTCCCCAGCAGAGCAAAAGAAACCGGTGAGTACGTCCGTGTAGATAGCGTACTTCACAGTAATGGTCATAGCACAATCCTTCCTTTTGACAAGAAAGAAACCAATCTGCATCACTACGTTAGATCGTAACTACTCAGGTGGGACAACGTTTCAGGAACCGTGGAAGTTCGCGTAGGGGCCCTCCCGTCCCGTCTCGCACCCACCCTGGACAACCGCAAGGGATTGTCCCTACGCGATTATCTCTGCAAGCTGACCTGAGTAGTTACAATAAATTACAGGTTCTCTTCAATTGGTCGATAGCAAGATACTCACGCAGCAAGGCTGCCAGTTTGTCATATTCATCTTGCCGACGGAAGGGGATATGTGCCGATTGTACAGGCTGAAGCTGTCTTCGTTCGGCCAGAGCCGCCAGGACACATTGCCTGAAGTTGTCATTCTCAAACAAGCCGTGTAAATAACAACCAGCACACCATCCATCAGGACTCAGCCAGCCATCCTGGTTTGCCTGATCTGTCGTAAAAGCAGTCGTACCGGCCACATCTGCTGGTTCCTGCACGACAATGGTGTGCCCCAGGTGAATCTGGTAAGCCTGGAAGATCTGCAGCTCAAGATGACGAAATAAGCCACGCGCAGCCGAAGCATGGAGTCGAGCATCACAGCGCACTGTCTTCTTTTCATGCAGAGCGACAAAAGACGTTTCCACGGGCAGTAGACCCAGACCTGCTTCAACACAACCAGCCTCGCCTTCAACACCCAACGTGTCATAAATGCGTTCACCTAACATCTGATAGCCACCACAAATACCCAGCACAGCACTCCCGTCTTTTACACAACGATGGATATGTTGGACCAATCCCTGACGCCAGAGCCAGGCCAGATCCGCTAGCGTATTTTTTGTACCTGGCAAAATAATCAGGTCAGGATGCGCTGGAAACTCCGCTGGACTGGCAACAAAACACAAGTGTACCCGCGCTTCGGCAGCTAATGCGTCAAATTCATCGTAGTTACTCAGGTAGGGCAAGCGCACGATCACCACTTCAAGCTGGCTACCATCCGATCTCACAGGTGACTGCAAGATAGCTGCGCTACCCTCGTCCAACGGCACAACGTCTTCTTCCGCGATTCGAATATCACGAAAGAATGGCACCGTCCCCAACACCGGCACGCCAGCTCGTTCAGCCAACAATCTTTCGCCGTCGCGCCAGAGCGCTAGATCGCCACGAAATTTATTCACGATCAAGCCCTTCACACGTGCGCGCTCCGCAGGTTCCAGCAACATGAGCGTACCGAGCAGAGAGGCGAAAATTCCACCGCGATCAATATCACCAACCAGCAGCACTGGCGCGTCCGCCAGATGGGCTACGCGCATATTGACCAGGTCGTACTGCGCTAGATTAAGCTCGACCGGGCTGCCAGCACCTTCAATAATTACCAGATCATACTGTGCTCGTAGCCGGGCCAGTGCCTGCTCGAACAATCGGCAGCATGGTCGCACGCTTATGATAATAGGCGCGAGCTTCCAGTGTGGCCAGTGGACGCCCCATGACAATGATCTGACTCCGTGATGCGCCTTCTGGCTTGAACAAAATCGGATTCATATCGACCGTAGGCTCAATGCTGGCAGCCTCAGCCTGTACGACCTGCGCACGTCCCATCTCGCAGCCATCGCGCGTGACCCACGAATTCAAGGCCATATTTTGCGCTTTGAAGGGCGCAACGCGCCAACCCTCCTGCGCAAAGAGTCGGCACAGACCTGTCACGAGCGTACTCTTGCCGACAGTCGAGGCGGTTCCCTGCACCATGAGTGTTTTTGCCTGGCTCATACAACCTCCCGCAAGGCTTGCAGCAACCGTTGCCATTCAGCAGTTGGACGCGTAGCAACACGTATAAAAGTGGGCAGGCCAAATGAAGTGCAATCACGCACCACTATTTTTCTGAGCAGTAAGCGCTGACGCACCTGGCGGGCATCCCCCACTACTACGAGACAGAAATGTGTACGCGAAGGCATGATGCGTAGACCACTTTGCAGCAACGCGTGAAAGAACTTTTCGCGTTCCTGCGCTAGCTTATTTAACGTCACGGTAAGATGTACGCAATCAGCAAGCGCCGCACAGCCAGCCGCCTGAGCGATAGCGCTCACATTCCAGGACGGCAGTTGTCCACCCAAACGCTTGATCATGGCCGGAGCACCAACCACATAGCCCAGGCGTAGGCCCGCCAGCGCAAAATCTTTGGTCAACGAACGCAACACCAGCACCGCCTTAGCCCGGCGTACAAACTCAAGCGCAGAAAAGTCGTCAGCGGGAACGACAAAGTGTTTATATGACTCGTCTATCACGAGCAAAGCACCAACGGACTGACATATTTCGACAACAGAGACAAGCTGCTCCTCTGACAGATAGGTACCGGTCGGATTGTTTGGATTACAGAGCCAGACGACGGATGGCTGTTGCGCCTGTATCCAGGTGCAGACAGCGGCCATATCTAACTGAAAGGCTGTTGCCGCCTGTGCCCGCAGTTCCACGACTTCCGCTGCAACCGCCCGACACGCCGCAGAGTACTCACCAAAAGTTGGACCAACGATAGCGGCCTTGCTCCCTGGCTGCAAATACGTTCGCGCAATCGTCCAGATAAGCTCACTCGCACCATTGCCACACACCAACGAGGAGAGCGTTACCTGCTCATTCGCCAGTTCATAGTCCAGCACAGCCTGACGCAATTGCAAGCACTCACGGTCGGGATAGCGATCAAGCGCAACGTTGGCGATGGCCTCGCGCACATGGGGCGATGGACCATAGGGTTGCGCGTTCACACTGAAATCAAGCATTTCTTCTGGTTGTAAATGCAGGCGGGCCAGTTCTGCATAATCTAATGCACCATGAACAGGACGCTCTACGCTGTCAGGCGAGTTATTCATGTCGCGTTCTCCTTAAGAGTAGCCTGCTCAGCGCTGCCAGCACGAGGCTGATGCCGCCGATTAGCCAGACCATCCTCTCGGCGCGTTTAATATCAGTCGTTGAAATCTCCCTTGCGTTGTCCCCCAGACGATAATGACCAACTTTTTCTAGCTGCACACCCAGTACACCAGCAGCAGCAGCCATTGGATGACCGGCATTAGGGCTGGCCGTCTTACGCGCATCACGCCGCCAGATACGCCAGGCCGTACGCCACTCTCCGCCCAGCAGTGGCGCACAGATCAGTATGAGCAAAGCTGTAATGCGCGCAGGCAACAGATTCAGCACATCATCGAGCCGTGCCGCCGCTTTCCCCAGGTACTCATAGTGACCATGGTAGCCAAGCATGGAATCAAACGTGTTGTAGAGACGATACAGTGCCGCACCCGGCAAGCCAAACAGGCTGTAGTAAAAGAGCGGTGCAACCACCGAGTCACACAGGTTCTCCGCCAATGATTCGACGGCTGCGGCTGCCGCTAGCTCTACAGTCAACTGCGCACGCTCGCGACTGACCAGACTGCGCAGTTCCTGCCGCGCGGCCACTAGATCACCACGCTCTAATGCTAAGCGTACGGCACGCCCGGCATGAGCCAGCATACGTATCGCGAAGAACGGTTTGAGCGCACACCCTTCCAGCAACACATAGAACAATCGTCCAGCAGAGCGATAACCATGACGGCTACAGAGAGTGCTCATACGTCTTATCAGCAGATCCGCCAGCAGCGCCGGCAGCAAGACCAGCGGAGTCGCCAGCACAAGCATCATACCACCGTAGATAAACTGCATGGCGCGACCATGCGCAGGCGCAGATTGCTCCAGACGACGGATTAATTTGCCGTACCAGACGACTGGATGCCACGCGGCAGGAGGCTCGCCCAGCAGATCTACGGCGCCTGCGACAAACGGAACCAGGGCTTCTAACTCAGATTCGGAAATGGCTCCTTTTGGTTCAGATGAACATTGCATAGACTCCGAGCCATTTCCGAGTGTTTGGTTTCTGCTCACTAGTGACCAGAGCGTGCGCGTTCCAAACACTATCTCAGACACTTGCAGTGCAGTAGCCGGGTAAGGCCCCAGAAAACTTATCCGGGTGGATAACCTGCGCCAGGCAGCGTAAACCTTCGACCAGGCGTGGTCCCGGTCGCTGCATAATATCGGCATTGATATGATAGACCTGATGCGCTTTGACCGCCGCAATGCTCCCCCAGTTCGTACGCTTATAGACATCTTGTGGATTGCCGCCATATTGCGGGTCCTCGGTTAAAATAACAAATTGTGGATTGTCCGCAATCACTGACTCATCCGTCACCTGTGGATAGCCGCTATCCGCACTGTCCGTGTGAAAAATATTCACTGCATTGATATCCTGCAACATCTGGTCGCCAAAAGAGCCTCCACCAAAGACATACGGCTTACCAGGTGTGCTATCATCTACCTCCAGCAAGACTTTCGGTGCCGTTGTACCCTTCACGCTGTTTTCGATCTGCTGCACCTGCTGATCAAGCTGGTTGACGAGTGTAGTGGCTGCACTGGTTGTATACGTCAAACGACCGACGGTGATAATTTGTTGCAGCGATTGCTGGAAATCAACCGGCGGCAGATCTACGACCCGCAGGCCCAGGCGCGTCAATTGTGCATCATAGATTTTACTCAATCCACCACTGCTCAAGACCAGATCCGGGCGCAAGGCCACTATAGCCTCAACGTTATATGTCCCGTTGATATCTGATACCTTCTGCACGCTAGCTAAAGCAGTTGGATAATTCGTTTCATAGTCGACGCCCACCACGCGCTGGGTGAGATTGAGCGCAGCCAAGATTTCGCTCATACTGGGTACAAGCGAAACAATACGCTGCGGCGCTTTAGTGGGAATGCTGATGGGGGTGCCATAAACGTCACGTGCAACCGTGGCGGTCGGCGTCGGATTTGTGCTCGTCGTCTGACCACACGCGGCCAGCAGGCAGAGACTGGCAAACAGCCAGAGCAACGAAAAAAGGGCTGAGATGACATGCTGCATACGCATTGGGTTGTATCCTCCGCTAAAATACCCACAGCCACCTCGCGCGAAACGGAGATCAACCAAAGACAAAACGAGTGAGAAAAAGTGATGCCTCAGGCAGCTCGCTCCTCATTACGCGAAGGATGCTGAGCAAAGCACATCAGGCAGGTCTCCTGGCTTCTGGTTGCTCAGCTCCTCACATTCAGAAATGGCTCTGAGTCTATGCAATGTTCATCTGAACCAAGAGGAGCCATTTCCGAGCATAAATGAGGCGCATCCCAGTTACAGTAGCGCGACTGCGTCGGACTTCCACCGACTTCCCTATTCTGTCGAGATACATGATCGATCTCGACCACCTGATGGCAACAAAGTGACATCTCCCCATGCCTGAATGGCAGGGGCTTCCCATCCTCACGAATGGGCTTTCCTGTTTCACTGGAGAGTGCCGTTGCAACGACAGCCGGTCTTACCTCGCCTCCACAGGCATTGGCTTTCCCTAAGTCCCAGGGTAGTTTCTCAATCTGAGAGAGTAGGAACGTGGTTTTTGTTCCCATTCTTCACGAGCAGTATAGCAAAACAATATTTCGATGTACATACCTATTTGGGGGTATTTTTTAGCACTCCCATCGCGCCCCCAAAAGGAACGCCCTTGTATCCCCATGACTGAATGCCAGGGGTTTTATGGGCCGCCAGGATAAAGGTGTTCCAGGTCGTAGTATACGCATACAGATCAGCTAACGTCAATCAAAAACCGCCTTGAGGACCGCACACGCGCGCAGTGTCACCCATTTACTCAACTGGCCCTGCTCATCGCATAATTTATGTTCACAGGCTGGCTTCCTCATGCAAACGCTTGAGGTCAACGCCCAGCCCTGCGATCATCAGGTAGACACGTGCGGATGCCATCGCAAGGCGCTGATTTATACGCCCCAATACATCGCGATACACTCGTCCCAGTTCATAGGCAGGTACAATACCCAGACCAACTTCGTTCGACACGACAACCAGGGTCTTCGTGGCATCTAAAGCTGCACATACGCTCAACAACTTCTCAATTTCGGCCAAAGCTTCGTCATTGTAACGGGCATGTACCGCTGGCTCGCCTATCTGGCCCACATCTTCTTGCGCGAACAACCAGTTCGATAACCAGACCGTCACACAGTCCAATACCAGCACATCAGCTACACGAGCAGATTGTTCGACGGCGGCGGCTAACTCCAGCGGCTCCTCCAGCGTATACCAATCGACAGGGCGTGCAGCACGATGACGCAAAATACGCTCACGCATATCATCATCACTGGCAGTAGCCGTGGCGATGAAGGCGACACGCCGTCCACTCTCTGCCGCCAGTCGTTGCGCAAACGCACTCTTGCCACTCCGCGCTCCTCCCAGCACAAGCACCAGTTGCAGAGCAGTTTGTCCATCAGCAGCGCTGGCGGTTTCTTGCTCACGATTTATAAATAAATACACGCCCTTTCTACGCATCAGCAGAACATAGTAACTTTTTCTGGCAAAGACATCTGGTCCACCAGGCCAGTTTTTGTCTGCTCCGTTCGGCTACGACACCAGTGTCACACGCCAGGCCAACTACGGTCATCCCTAGTTTGAACGATGCTCGATCTATTAGCCGCCTACCAGCCTCAGATAAGCGCGTGGATTTGTGCGTACGCGCCGCCCCGTGGCGCGTTCAGTTCATTGCTCTACCTCAATCATATGTTACCACCTTCACACCTTTCCGTTAGTATAAAAATGCACTGTTTCTATGCTGTAGTCAAAGAAATCGCGGAGAGTATGCATGCCAGGTAAAAAAATGCCGTTTGCTGAATATCACAGATGTTCCGATGCAGGAAGGAGAAACGCATGAGGAATTTAATCGAGATTGTACCATACGACCAGCGCTGGCCTATGGAGTTTCATCATATCGCGGTGCCATTGCGCAAGGCCATGGGAGATCTGGCGGTGCGCATCGATCACATTGGGTCAACGGCGGTGCCAGGACTAGCGGCGAAGGATATCATCGATGTGCAGGTTACAGTGTCATCACTGGATAGAAAGATGCTCGTACCGGCACTCGCACCGCTCGGATACACGCTCAAAGAGGACATAACCGGCGACCATGTACCACCAGGACAGGACAATCAGCCGGAGCAGTGGAGTAAGCTGTTCTTCCGCGCGCCAGAGGGGCAACGGCGCACCAATCTGCACATCCGACAGGCGGGGCGAGCCAATCAGCGCTACGCTCTGCTCTTTCGCGACTACCTGCGCGCAGATCCACGAGCGACGGGAGCTTACAGACAGGTCAAGGAGGCACTTGCTCGCCTGCATCCAGAAGACATTGAAGCCTACTATGACGTGAAGGACCCGGTCTGCGACATCATCATAGGCGCAGCAGAGCATTGGGCAAACGCGATAAGCTATACCCCCGGACCAGCAGATCTCTAATTCCCTGATCCTGACACACTGAATATTATGCGCCAGGTGCATAAACGTCTCTCCGTTGGCAAGGGTATTCATATCTGCCCTGGCGCACGTGTCTGGAAGGTCAGATTGCTATCGGCACGCTGCAACACAGTATCTCTCTAGCTTGCCGATGGCGTTCCAGGCGCGTCAGAATTAAGCACGTATTATCTCTCTGGCTTTTCCAGCAACCGAAGATATTCATGTCATAGCCCGCGTCTCTGAAGAAATGATCAATGCTGAGTAGATGAGAGGAAAGTGTAACTATTAGAGCCAGAAGCGTAGCAGCACAACAAGTAGTAGGCAGACGCATTCTGTAATCTCCTCGATAGCGCCATACACATCGCCAGTCAGACCGCCCAGACGCCGTGTCACCCAGGCTCCCAGAGCCAATGCACAGAGCGTACCAGTTGCCCATAGAGCCAGTCCAAGCAGATGTATGAGCAGCAACGCAGGCAGCAAGGCTAGTACACTGGCGATAAGTAAACGCTCTCCAGTAATCGTCTGCCGCACTGAAGCTCCCAGCCCATTGCCACGCGCAGCGGGATAGACGCGCATGGCGAGTACCATGGTCCAACGCCCAACTGCTGGCACGAGCAACAGGGCCAGATACAACTGCTGGCTATTTAAGCTGGCAAAGAGCGCAAATCTGAGCAGCAATATACTTGCGCCACCGAGCACACCGAAGCTTCCCACACGGCTGTCACGCATAATCTCTAACATACGCTCGCGCCCACGGCCTGCAAACAAGCCATCGCAGGTATCCATTAAACCATCCAGGTGCAGGCCACCTGTGAGCAATATTTGCGCGATGACCAGCAGCGCCGCTAGCACCAGAGCAGGCAGTAACCTACCTAGCACAAGCGGCAACAGGCATAATAGTCCCCCCATCAGCAAACCAACCAGGGGAAAATAAGCACCGCCAACAACCAGAGATGGCAGCTCCGAGGCATCCGTACGAAATAATTGCGCACTACCAGGCACTGGCAGCGTTGAGAGAAAGCGTATGGCCGCTACCAGCTCTTTATATTGTGTCAGGCCATGGCGAGCGATACGCGAGAGAGCGGTTGATCCTTGAGAAGTGCCAGGGTCTGCATCATATTGCTCATCAGCCATTACAGGTCATACCTCTATTTTCTCTGTTGGTAGATGAACAGCAGATCGCTTCTGCGTACCGGCATTTTTAGCATGTAGCGCCGCTTGCATATTTAATGCCGCTAGAGACACTGTCGTCATCACATCATCCGCGCCTGCGACAAAATCGATGGCGCTGAGTGAGCCAGGGTCGATACGTAACTGCCACTGGCGCTCAAAAGGCATACCTAACAGGAGACACAATAATGCACGCAGCGTACCACCGTGACTCACCAGCACCATATCACCAACCGTTCCAGTCATGTCGTTAGCACCACGCACAAGGTCGGCAAATGCTGATTGCACGCGCTGCACGAGAGCCATAAAATGCTCTCCGTTGGGAGGCGCAGCGTGCAGCGGGTCAGTAAAAAAATCTACCGCTGCCTGCTCGGCAATCTGCGCGTACGTTAAACCTTCCCAATCTCCGAAAGACAGCTCACGCCAACCTGGCGACGGCTGGATCTGTAGCGGTTGCGCGCATTTTTGCGCAATCACTCGCGCCGTCTGTTGTGCTCTGAGCAGATCGCTGGTGTAGATAGCCACGATGTTTTGCGACTGCAGACGTCGCGCCACCCAACGCGCCTGCGTATATCCTGGCGCTGAGAGCGCTATGTCGTGATGACCACAGAGCCGCTGCTCACTATTCCATTGTGTTATCCCGTGCCGTACCAGCCAGAGACGCTGCACACGCTGTCCGGCGTTTTTTTCTAACATGCATTTCCCAGCTTCGTTTTGCACATTTCCGGCAACTGAACTATCTCTGCTCACTGACCAGTGGCTCTCTCATTGTTCTGGCTCAATACGCTTGTACCTGACCGGACGCGGACGCCCAACAATCCTCCCCGACGATGCCGCCGCTACAGGAGACATCTCTTTGGCCTTCTTCTCTTCAATAACACTCCGCTTATGTTCCGCATCTTTCGTCAGCGGTAGCATACGCGTCTCCTTTTCCTCTATAGCCTCTTTGCTCTCATCTGTTTGCCGCACCGTTTCTGCATCCGGCAACGCACTCGTCTCCTTCTCTTCTCTATCCTCTTTGCTCTCATCGAACCTCTGTATTGGTTCCGCACTCGGTAGCGCTCCCTTTTCTTCTACGCCCCCTATGCTCTCTTTGCTCTCATCTGGTTGCCGCACCGACCCTGTACGCGGCAACGCACTCGTCTCCTTCTCTTCTATGCCCTCTTTACTCTCTTTCATCTCGTCCAGCTGCCGCACCGATCCCGCACTCGGCAGTGCGCGCGTCTCCTCCTCCCCTATATCCTTTTTGTTCCCGTCCTGATCTTTTTTACTCTCGTCCGGCTGCCGCGCCAATCCCGCACTCGGCAGCATACTCGTCTCCTCCTCTTCTATATCCTTCTTGCTCCTGTCCGGCTGCCGCACCAGTTTCATACGCGACAGGCCACGCATCTTCTTTTCCTCCATAGCTACCTTGCCCTCCCTCGCAACTGGCATGCGAGGCATAACTCTCGTCTCTTGATCCTCGATATGCTCCTCACGCGACAGAAGCGCCGCAGAAACCAGCATCGCTGTTGCTTTTTCCTCAATAGCATCATTACGCACCAGCCTGGCGACGCTGACGACCTCACGAGTCTCTTCCTGCTCTAGCAAACGCACGAAGCTGGGGATTTCGACCGTCTCCAGTTGCTCGACAGCCTCTTCCTGCGCCATATAGCCTGGACGGATGATTACTAACTGCCCAATAGCTCCGGCGATACTAAAGACAACCAGCGTTATCAGGATTGCAGGAGGCGACCAGATGTGTCCATAGAGAAAAATACCGGCCACAATCGCATCAATGGATAGTCCGACAGCCACAGCAAGCGTCCATTCCACGACGGCCTCGCTCATACGCATAAAACGTACTACCGCCATACCAGGACACATAAAGAGAAACCACAGAATAACGACAAGTGCAACTACCGTCCCCGGCATCGTGAAAGCAACAATACAGGCAGCAATAGCAGAGAGTAGAATGGTCGTCGGCCAGAGTCGAGACAACCACATCACTAGGTGCCTCCTTCAGCATTAACCAGCTCAAATATTTGCACATCTGGATTACTATACACGAGTTTAAAATAGCCCGACGCACGTACTCCTTGCTCGAATGCATTCATTATCCCAGGGGGATCGCCCGACGCAGCCTCATAGGTCGCAATCTCAGTACGCGTGAAGAGCAGATACGCGTTCCCCGACGCCCGCTCTTGACTCAGCATATATTGCACAATGGCGACCATATTCTGCTGCTCCAGGTCATTGTTTAGCTGCTTCGTATCCGATAGCGTCGCCAGCGTATACATTTCATAGTCCTTATACTGCCATGGCGCTCCCGTCCAGGCCCCCAGGAAGAACGACCCGGGCTTTGCTATGGCATATAGCGCCTGTACGCCTGTCACTTCATTGACGGTCATATAATCCATATCTTCATTGCCGTAACGCGTGAACAGGAAACCTGCCAGCAAGAAAAGACAAAGTCCAGCGATGGCCGCAGTCTTCCAGTGCGACAGGTCGGGCGTCGGCAAGGTGATCGCCAGGGATGGTGCGGGGACGAGAAAAAACAAAGAGGCTACTAAAAAGACCATCGGCGGCTGCGAGAAAAGATAAATACGCAGCAGCATCTCTCCACCATAGGGTTGCGCGATGAGGAGCGGGAAGGGAGCCAGTGCGAGTAACACAATCGTTGCGTCATGATAGCCCTTGCGCCAGCGCAAAAATCCGGCAATCAGCGCTAAAAACCAGATCAGAACGGTCATGATAATGCGCAGGCGCGCAATAAACGTGTGCAGCGGATCACCTGCCACACGACTTGACACATTGGCGGAGAAAATAGCGGAGATGTCCAGAAAGCCACCAAAAGCCTGGCCCATATGCCCGGCCAGATAGGTCCGCGTCATAACAACCAGCCACGCTACGAGCATGACGGCCATCAACAACGGCATCCACCAGAGCGAACAGCGGCGGAAGATCACCAGTACACAGGCACTCATCAAGACAAAAAATGGCGTGAGCTGGTGACTGAAAACGGAAAATGCAAATATCACAATAATAGAGGCAATCAGCATCTTGCGTTGCCGCGCAGGCATCGGTGGACTCGGCGCTTCTGAGGCCGTTGCCCACTCTATCACGTCAAAAAGTAAGCGCATACGCAGTAGACGCCACCACAGGCGCAGGAGCAGTCGAGGTGGACGCACAGGAATCACAGGCACGCCTCTAAACCACCGGACCAGGAGAGCCATCAACACCAGATATAAAAAGAAATTTAGCCCTTGCGGCGAAAAGTAGTCCTGCCCAATCCAGTTCGTTAGAAAAAAGAGCCATACCGCTAACCAGACCAGACGCTTGTTGTGTGTAAACGCCTCGAACAGTATATACAGTGGCCCAAAATAGAGCACATTATAGACAACCGGTGCCCAGGCTGCATACCCCAGAATGCTGGGGTACCCAGCAATCTTTGTTAAGAAAGCGCTCAATGTGAAAAAACCCGGCCAGCTAAAATACGCGTCCAGGCTCGGATTGGCCGTGCCAGTACGCATGATGTACTCGGTGTATCCTGCGTGCCGGTAGACGATACTAAAACGTGGCTCCTGCTCTACCATAGCATTCACGCCATAGAGCATAAATATGAACAGCAAGACGTGCAGCAACAGCAACGGCGCCCAGAGCGACGAGCGCCGCAAACTCAAACAGAAGCTGATGGACATCAAGCCCAGAGCAATCATCAGCGGCGGTGGAAAGACCGAAACCAGGCCAAGTTCGTTCATATTCCCTAGATTGATAGCCTGCAACGAAAAAAGCCAGAGGGCGAACGTGGCCAGCGGTAGAAACACCAGCACAATATCCAGAGGTTGGAATATTGACCGCTCTACAATTTCTTCTTGCGCATTTGTTTTTAGCAGATGTGATTGCGCAGACTGTATCACAAAAGAAGTTCTCTCTGCCCCCTCAATAGTTTTTCTGCTCACCAGAATTCCTCAAAAATATCATTCATAAATAGTATAGTCCCTCAGGATAGACAGGACCATTTAGGAGTATTAACGTGTAGTATACCATTCCCCACCTTAATCAGCAGCCGCATCCAGACTTTTCTCTTTTCTACCTATCGAAGTCGTGTTATCCCTACGTGGTTGCCTGCTCATAATCTGAGTCGGAGCGTCCATCAACTCGGATTTTATTTTGCGTTTGCGTATGGGATTCACGATCTCCGGCATTTTTACCGTTGGACCCTCATCATATTCAACGTCAGATGTTTGCTTATCTGTGGCAGCAGGTAACTTCTTAGCCGGTGTCCCTCTGGGCGGGAGACGCTTCATCGCTATCGTTGGCGCGCTCACTATCTTGTTCATCTCTTCTGTCGACCTTTCCCTCACCCGGACACTGCTAAACACCTGGGTTGTTGCATCCATATAGATAACATTCCTGAGCGCAATGGTTGGCGTATCTACGATATCTGCCATACCAATAGCCGCCATACGCTCTGTAGGCACATCCATATACATATTCAGAGCGCTCTCTGCTGCTGCCGACTTGCCCATGACCGTCTTCAATACCAACGGTGCCATCAAGAGGGCCTCAACGCCCATCGCCAGTACCCAGCCAGCACTCAAACCTGTCAAACCTGCGACGTGCGCTCCTAGCCCGGCAGCCCCCAGTTCTAGCACACAACCAATAGAAATAGGCACCATCGCATTGGTGATCTCATCCTTAATACGGCGCATTGATATATAGTGATTTTTGATGATCAAGGGAAAGGCCCCAAATGTCAGGATACGCAAACTTAAGGCAGCGTGCGTCGCATAGCTCGCGCCGAAGAAACCCAGAATTGGAGCCGCCGCAACAATCAATAGGGCGTTCACAACGATACTGGTGATCGCAGCGAGACCTATCGTCAGGCGCGCCTTATGCGCCAGTGTTGCAGATTGCGCGGCATTCTCAGCATGCAATACCATGGTGAGCGACGTCGAGATGGAAAAGACAAAATTCGCCATCATCGAAGAGACATAAAACCAGGCATTGACCTGCGCAGAGAGCAAGATAGTGACCAGGATCGGTAGCGCCTGCGTCGGAGCCAGAATAATGAGATTCAGGATATGGTGCTGAATGGCAGCAGTACCGAATTTTCTGAGTATCCCCCACTGCGGTACGTATCTTTTTAGCGACCCGCCACTTTTACTCAGCGCAAAGATCACCAGCGGGATAAGCGAAACCACATTTCCCAGCGCCCACGCGGCATAAATACTCATGCCCGTATGCTGTGCCAACAATAAACTCACCAGTGCCAATATAACCAGTTTCGCGACGGTGAAAAGCGTATTACGCCAGAATTGTAAGTCACCCCGCAATAATCCAATCACCGCCTGATCCAGGATCACCGTGACAGCCGAGAGGCTCACACCCGCTGCGAAAAGCAATATATGCACGATATTCGCACCCAGTGGCTGCAAATCTGGCGATACAAATGGCGCGAGTAGCGCAAAGATCGTCCCAACCACCAGACCAACGCCGCCCACCAGGATCACCGCAAAGCTAATCCAGGAACCCTCCTGACCTCTGTTGCGCGGCAATTCAGTAATCAATAGGGTCCCCAGACCAAGCATGCAGACAGTTGACAGCAACATCATCGCAGAGGTCGCCGCAGACGCCAGACCTACGGCTTGCGTCGAGAAACGCCGGGCTGCGAGCCACCAGAATGCAAAGCCCAGCCCCGATGTCACAAGCATAGTGCCAATCAGGGACCCGGTATTGAGTAACATGACACTATTATTTTTTATCCATTGCAACGGGGATATTTTCACCGACTCATCACCTTGCATATACTGTATCATGCCCTTTGCACCCCCCACAAAATGCGATACACCATCTCCTACATAACACGGGCTATAACACCTATTGCTTACTCTTTTAACGCGATATACTGCAAATTATGCTACATTTATGCCAATAGTACTACACATTCCTAAAAAGTACGGAGAACCTGCAACAAGAGAAACACACAAATTACCCCTGGCATAGAACATCAGATAACAGGCTCCTTTTTAGCCGCCTGACTAGCACCTGTAAGCCGGCTATCAACACTCTCTGGCCCAGCAGCCGGTAGAGAAACAGCCGCTATTTCTACCACAGCGCTATCATGCGCACGTGAAAAGATGCTCCCAACCAGATAACCTGTCAGCGTCACGCCAAGTCCCGCGCAAATCGCAGCGGCACGCCCCCAACCAGCTCCCTCCCTGTGAAAAAGAGCCGCAGAGAGATTACGCAGCACACCCGCTGGCAATGTGCGAGAGGTATAGCTGCGTTCTGACGAAAGCGAGGCTTGCGCTCCCACATGGCGCGCCACAAACGCCTTTGAGAGACCCTCGGCATAACAACGAGCACGAAAATAACGCCACGTGGCGCGCTGACGCGGCACACGGTGCAGTACCCTGGCGGCAGGCTGATACAGAAACAGCGCCTGCGACCAGTGCTGGCTGGCCCGGATACACAATTCCGTCTCTTCACAACCAACTGGTCGCGTCCCTACACGACCAATACCGTGGCGGAAACCACCCACACCCTCGAACACAGTCCGACGAAAACACATGCTCGCGCCAATGGGATTACGCACAGGACTCACCGTCGTCGGCACACCTGCATAGGTACACCCCACCACCCAGAGAAACTCTGGCGGGAGCCAGGCTGGCTCACGTTCCAACCAGAGTGGGGCAACAGTGCCACCACAACCCAACACGCGCGGATCGGCCAATTCCTGACAGAGCAGCATCAACCAGTCTGGCTCGGCAACGGCGTCGTCATCAAGAAAGGCGATATATGCGCTCTTCGCCTGCGCAATACCACTGTTTCGCGCTCCCGATAAACCACGCGCCTCCCGATTCTCCACGACTACCACGTCTGTCAACTGCTCCTGTGCCTGCTGTAAGAGCGCGGGATTGTGATCAATCACGACAATAATCTCCGTTGGCGCAAGCGTCTGCTGTCGCACCGAAGACACCGCCGCCAGCAGGTCACTCCAACGGTCTTGTGTATACGCACAAAGAATTACCGCAATACTCTCGTTCATCGTCTGTCCCATGTTTTCTCCTCCACATCCCAGGACGTATCTTCATAGAAAGGTTCGTTCACAACGTGAGTTCCTTTGAGCGCGAAGAGAGTTCCGTCTCATCATACTCAGCTTCTCCAGCATACGAACGCGACGGTAACGGAGTTTGCGCCCAACGCTCCTTGAAGATCGTCTTTAACACACGCCAACCATCCCGAAAGGTGCGCAGGTTACTCTGACCATGAATACGTGCACGCTCTACGCTGGGAACTTCGATAATTCTCATCTGCGCTTTCTGCATGCGCAGACTGAGCAACGTCTCGACCTCAAAGCCGTCGCAGGTAATCTCTATAGATTCCAGGCAGGAGCGCCAGAAGGCGTTGTAACCATAGCACAGGTCACTGAACTGTGTGCCAAAAAATATATTCACCAGCATACACAACGCGGCGTTGCCGAGGCGGCGTAAGAAGGTAATATCATAGCTCCCACCACCCTTACAGAAGCGAGAACCTTTGGCAAAATCATGACCATCCTTCAACGCATGGACAAACTGCATGATCTCTGCAGGATCGGCTGACCCATCTGCATCCAGCATGACGATAATATCACCAGTACAGGCCGCAAAACCAACCTGGAGCGCATTACCTTTACCCCAGCCAGCCTGCTCGATGATACCTATCTCTGGAAGTAATTGCCTGGCTACCTCGATGGTATCGTCGGTCGAATGTCCATCGACGAGAATGACTTCACTCACCTGCTCAGTGATACGAGGTAAGATATAATACAAGTTTTTACTTTCATTACGAGCTGGAATAACAACGCTAATACGCGGACGTTCTTTATTCGTTTGCAAGTATGCCACTCCCTCGATAATCAATATATATTTCGATTTTTCATTTTATAAGACCAGATACGTATGAGTAAATGCAGCGAACTAAGCGCTCTTTATATATGGCAGGCAACAACATCCTGCGATGCTTCTTCTGGCACATGCTTCCCACACAATAGTGTGCGAGCGGCACCCGCTTCGTCACTGAGAACTGTGTGTGTTCTGGCATCCTCGTACGTCCACTCCTGCTACTTCTCAGGGGCTTAGCTAGAGATCATCATACAACTCTTATCGTCCGCCTGCTAAACAGGGAAAGCAAGAGGGAGAAATGTCTCATGCCGAAAGTCCTTTCTGAACCAGTCCAGGAGAGAACTGACGGCCTCATCCTTGCTCACAGCCTCTAGCTTGATCAGGAAATGCCTGTTGCGCTTTATCGGCTAGCTTCTTTAGAGAGTGTTTGGCATGCGCACACTTTTTGTCAGGAGCAAGCTGAAAACAAACACTCTCTTAGTGTAAAAGCATCAAACAAAGTATGCAAGGGGAAGTTCGCCCCAAAATTATCAGTAGTGCGCGTGATAACCTGTGTTCCCTTTGCACCACGTGCATCTTTTTGCGAAGCAGAAGCATTTCTGCCCCAAAAGAACTAACGATCTTTTCTTTTTACACCTGGGGCATAACTTTATGTTATAATTTACGCCAATAGGATGCTCTACCACAGCCAGAGCTTAGTTCAACACTATTGCAGATCGATATGCAGGGAGAAAGGGGATAGCCGGTTGCTGTCAGATTCAGTTGAGAAGATCGACAACTTCGTTCAAAATACTCCTTCCACAGCAGTAAGTCAACAGACAGAGAATGCTGTCACGACTGCGTTTCAAGCATTTGGGCCTATCGCGCTCTTCAACTACCTGACCACGACGTCGGAGCGTATCGATTGGTGTCGCGTCATCATGCGCACGTTCTTGCAGCGCAGCCGTGAATATCGCTATCAGCTCACAGCACAGGATATCCTGGATAGTGTACGCACAACCTTTGACCCGGCCTATACGCTGGATGCCTGCAAAGGAGACCTTGAGCGGCTGGTTGGTTGGGGTAATCTGGCGACGTTACACGATACCAGTCGCGTCACATCCATTGCGGATTTCCGTTCGCCCATTCTCCGCTACCAGGCAACCCCAGAAGCCATTGAGGTTGAAGCTTTTCTGGCAGAGCACGCGCGCCTCGGAGCCAGTGAGGGAGGGTTGCACCAGGGTGATCTCCCGCGCCTGTGGGAAGCACTCCAGCAAATTGATAGCTGGCTCCAGGTTGCTGCCAGCAGTTTTACACCTGAACGCCACCTTGAAATCGCTGAACGTTGGCATGACGCCTTCACCACCTGGGAAAAAGTTACCAACGACGCAGCACAGTACCTGGGCAGTATGAACCGTAGCGCACAACAGACGGTAGGTCTCGAAACGTTCCTGATTTACAAGAGCATCGTCGTCACCTACGTGCAAAGTTTCGCGCAACAACTTGTCCAACATAGCAATCTCATCCGTGTTCTGCTGGCGGAATGGTCCAATAGCGGTAAAAGAACCGTTTTGCTGGAAATTATTGGCTCCTTCCCACCACCGGCACAGCAACTTGCCGAAGGTCCACAGGCCCAGGAACAATGGCGCGAAGACGTACAGCGCCAGCTCGCCGCGCTTGAACACTGGTTCACACAGGGTAACAATGTCGAGATGTTCCGCAAAGCAGCACATGACGCAGTCGAGAAAGTTGTCCATCGCGCACACTCGCTGGCCTCCTCGCTACGTCCACACACCGATTATGTGACGATGCTGCACACGCTGGCCTCACGCTTTCTACACATTGAGGACGTCGAAACAGCGCAGCAATTGTTCGCCGCAGCCTTCGCCAATAGCTTGCCCATCCATCTGCCGGAGGGTCTCACCGGCTCACCTAGCGTCGTCGCTACTCCCGGTGAACGCCGCACATGGCAAGATCCCGCCACCGTCACCCGGACGTTACGACCTATTTATAAAGCGAACCTGGAGCGCGTGGCAGAACAGCCCATGCGCCGCAATGAAGACATTCTGCAAGCCCTCAGAGCCGAACACGAGGCACAATTCGCCGCGCAACAACAGCGTTTTGCCAGGCTCTTCCGCAATGAGCTGCTGGATATCGGCGGCATCGGCGAGATTACACCCACGGAGCGTAACCTGTTAACGGAGATCATTGATCATTGCCTCGGGAGTGAATTGTTTGAATACGAGGCTCCTGACGGCTCGACAGTCACATTACTCAATCGGGACGAGGACCAATACATCTCGCTACTATGCAGCGATGGCACGCTGGTCCTGCCGCGCTATTGCTTACAACGGCAACGCAAACCATCGCCAGTGCATGCAAACTATGCTAGAAATTAAGTGGAAAAGTCAAGGTCAGTAACCCAATCCCCTCCAAAGGGATAGGCTTGCATGTGGGGGTGAATTCTGCCCGTCCAGTGCAAGCATTTACTGACTAGCCTGAGTACGTGTGAGCGTACTACGTTCAAGAGGTCATGCTACCTACAAATGCTCGTCCTAGTTTGTAGCTCTAGCGTTGGTGATTAAAAGCTCTCATGGGTAGGAGCGGTGTTGCCAACATGACAAGCCTCTTGAACATTGGCGAAGGGCACCTTACTTCTGTGCGGAGAAGGGCTTCATCTTTTTTGAAGCCATCGAGGGTCAGACCGCATTTCTGACCCTCCCCCGTAAGGGGGTTAAATCACAGTATGCTGCTGCGGCAGCCGTTGTTTCCTCCCATAGCCTGAAGGCGTATGGGTCTCCACAACGGAGGTTTTGATGATAGATGGGGAACAAGCACGCTTGCGCGCTGATGATGTCGAGGAAGAGGGATTTTCAACTGGATGGGACAACACGACGTCCACAGAGTTCACAGGAGAACAGAAAAGTCCACCACTGCGCATCTATACACACAATTTTATGCAAGCACAGACGGCGTTGCTCGACAACGAAGTTGTCTCAACGCAGACCGATATCGAAGCATTTCGCCTGATCAGGACACATTATGCAGCTATCGAGCAGTGGCACGAAGCGCATACCGGGTGGCGTATACAGCGCAGTTCGACGTTTTTCCGCCTGGAACGCCATCGCCACGCGATCACGCCTGTTTTCACGGATGACAAGCTCAAGCGGCCTCGCGACTTCGCCTGCTTACTCTGGCTACTCTGGTTCGCAGAACAACGTTACCTGGCTGGAGGCGGTCGCAATCAGCAGTTTTTGCTCTCACAACTGGCTGAGGAGCTACAGACACAAACGCAACTGGTCGGCGGTCCCGAGAAACAACTGGATTTCCGCAACCAGAATGATCGCTATAGCATCTGGCGCGCCCTGGACTATCTCGCGCGCCTGGGAGCCGTGCAATCACTGGAAGGCGAAACAAAAAAATGGGTGGAAGACGCACCCGAGAACGAGGTGCTCTACGAGTTCACGGGCGTGACCCACTCACTGATTGAGGCACTCTACGAGCAACACGTTGAACTGTTTGCCGACCGGCTGGCCGATCCAACACAGTTTTTGCTGCCCGCGTCTCTGCCCACGCTGGCAGAGAACATACCCGCACTGAACCGCGCCTGGCGTGCATTGCTGCTAGGACCAGCACTCTTGCGCTACGATGATCAGGCAGCATTTCGCGCTCTGCTCCAACATGCCGACCAGATAAGCGATGAATTAGCCGAGTCCTTTAACTGGCAACTAGAACTCAATAGCGACTACGCCTGTATCGTACGCGGTGGCAGCCTATCCAGCGGCTCTGGTCCTACGCTGACGCTCAATAGCTCTATCGATCAAATGATCCTGTTACTGTGCGGCACCTTCAGACAGCAGGTGGCAACCGGCACCTGGTCGCCCGACAGTTACGGCTGCTTACGCGTACCACAAGGAGATATCGCGCCGCTTTTCAACGAGCTGCGCCAACATTATGGCATGCATTGGGGTAGCAGAGCACAAACAACGAAGGGTTTAGAGTTGCTGGAGGAGATCTATCAAAAAATGCGTCAACTTGGCCTCTTGCGCGGTCCCGATGCGACCGGTGAGATGCTGATACTCCCCACAGCCGCACGCTATGATGTCAGCTATGCCGCCGATGAGCCGACAGAGGCTCGCAGCCGACCAGCACGCGCACGCACGAAAGAAAAAGTGAAACAAAACCCGGTACCGCAAATATCACTGCTCGATCTGTCAGGAACAGGTCAGACAGGCGCTTAAGGAGAGAGAACAGCATGGTATATAGTGTCGAAGAGCCCACCCTCTGGGACGAACCCACCGCAACATCAGTGCATACGCAGGCCGAGCAACTACAATCCACTCCAGGTGGACCCACCGGTTATCGCTTGCGCCGCGTCATTCTGACAAATTTCTGGCTCTACGACCACCAGGAATTTGAGATCCCCCATGGACGGCTCTTCCTGGCAGGCGAAAATGCGTCCGGTAAGTCTACGGTGTTAACCGCCGCACTGCCTCTGGCGCTGGATGGCGATTTCCGTCCAGAACGCATTGACACGTTCGGCAAAAGAGAGAAACGCATCGACTACTACGTCCTCGGCAGCAATGAATCGGCGACTCCCTTCAGCCGGGATCAACGTACCAGCTACGTTGCCCTCGAGTTTGAATGGTGCGACATGCATGAGCCACCTTTTGCTTCGGAGCTGCGGGCGGCATGGGAGCGCGGAGAGTATGACCAGGCACGTTTCCTCACTATCGGCATCGTCTTCGCGGGCAACCGCAATAGCGTCAATCCGATCACAGCGTTGCGCTTCCTCATCACCGATGGCTCGCGACTGGACCTGGAAAACGGTCTGCGCACTGTCAATGAGACCAGGGATGGACGTCGCGCCTACGACCTCAAAACATTCCGCAAAATGCTGGTTGATCACGGCATCGCCTGCGATACGCAGCGCGAGTATGAGCAAAAAGTCGCGCAGTATCTCTTTAATTTCAGCGACGTCAACGATTTCCGTCGCCTGATCAGGCAACTGCTCTATCTCCGCCAGCCCAACTTAAATAGCGTCTTATCCCTCGAAGCCGTGCGCAAATATCTCGACCAATCGCTCCCGCAAATTCCCGGCGACTTGATCCAACACGCGGCAACCACCCTTGAATTGATGGATACCCTGCGCGAAGAACTGGAACGCAAAGCCAAAGCCTATCAAGCAACAGAAAAGCTGCACAATGCACAGGAAACATTGATTAGCTCCAAAGTACGGCTAGCTGCCTGCGAATATGTTCATGAGCACTTCAAAGAGCAAGAAGCTCTGGGCTACGTCCGTCGGCACAAAGGCAACCTGACACGCGCAGAAAATGAGCTGGCGCGCACGCAGAGTCGCCTGGAAGAGTTAGCACTTGAGCGCTCGCAAATCGCGGGCGAGATCGCAGCCCTCGAAGGCAGCGAAGGACTGCAGGCCGCCCAACGACTGAACCAGGTGAGCGAGAAGGTAGCCGAGCTTGAACGCAAACTCAAGGAGCAACTATCTATCCTGGACGACGCCATAGGCAGTCGCGAACAAAGCTACCAGGAGGTCGAGCAGCAACAGAAAGAATTTCTGCGCACGCGCCAGGAAAATGAACAACAATTACAGTTGATGCGCAATCTCGCCCAACAGGATGCCCGTTGGGAGATCGCCACCGACCAGTTGGCAGAAACACTACAGCGCGTCCAACAGATCACCTTGAACGACACAGCACCACACGTGTCTACATCGATTACCTCCCTGCTGGAAGCGCAAGTCAATGACCGCCTGGACTGGTTGCGCGTGCTGCGCCAGCTCCACCAGGACGTCGCCCACGCCACGACCCGCCTGCAGGCCGCACAGCGACAAGAGACCCACTACTACGATGAGGTCGATGAGGCTACCAGGCAATTTGAACAGGACCGTGAAAACGTCTGTGTCGCTCAACAAAGTCTCGCCACTATCCTGGATGCATTGGTGGAGCAAAGCGACCTCCTGCAAGCTAGCCAATTCGCCTTCATTCACGAACGCGCGACTCAGGTGTGCAATGACGCGTTGCCACCACAAGAGGCGCTAGAACAATTTAGCACGCTCCTGCACGATTATCGCACAGCCATCCAGGCGGCGCTCGACAGCCTGCACACCAGCATCAATCAGTTACAGCGCAGCTTAAACGATCTCAGACAACAACAGGGTGCCAGAGAGCACGAAGTAGAGCTTGCCAAAGCAGCCTACCAACAGAAGCTACTGGAACCGGAATTCACGCCAGCGCGCTCAGAACACCGTCAGCGAGCCCGTAAGCAGTTGGCCGCGCATGGCATACCAGCTCTACCATTCTACAAACTCGTCGATTTCGCACCGGGTATTGATAATCAGAGCCGTCTCGCTGGCAGCATTGAATATATGCTGGAAGACGCGGGACTGCTGGATGCCCTGGTTGTCCCTTCAGCTTACACAGTTCAGGCCGATGAGCTACTCGCCGCAGAGGGACTGAGTGACTGTCGCCTGAATATTGCCTACATCGCCGAAGCTGACTGGGAGCAGGCTCCCACTACGCCGTTTCCCATACTCCGTGGCGACCCCGCTCTGATGGATGAGTCAGGTGCCAGCTACGCGGAGTGGGCGGAAACGCTCCAACCCCTCCTCGTCGCCATGAATCACGCTGACTACACACCATTGTCTATGGACGGTGACACTGAGCAGGGCGGTCACTGGGAACATGGTCTGCTGACCGGTCAGGCCGGCGGCGGCAAAGCCCGTTGTATTGGTAAAGCCACGCGTATACGCGAACAGCAAGAGGCACAGGAAATCCTACGCCAACGCTGGCAACAGCTTGCCAGAGAGCTACAAGACATTGTTGAACAGATCATTCAGGCCGAACAGGGACAACAGGAACTCAAGACACAACAGGGTCGCATGGACAATGCCTTGCGCGAAAGTATGCTGGAAGCGCGTTATGCAGCCTTGCAGACCACGCTAGAGGGTTTGCATAAAGCCCAGGAAAGATACCATCGAGCACGCGCAGAGACACAAGAGTTGCGCCAGCATATCAATAGTATGCGCACGCAACTACAAAGAGAGAGCGGAGACATAGCCCTCTTCGCCAGCGATCTGGTCAGCGTGGAGGATGCCTACGAGGCAACCAATAAACTTTTCAGCGAGCACAAAGCGCTGCAGCGCCATCTTGACCATCTCCTCAAGGTATGGCAGGCGCATAAACGCGCCAATGATCTACTCGACAAAGCCCGTGTTGCCGAAATACGCGCCGCCAATGCGCATAAACGCGCGGAACAGGAGACAGCACAGGCACGCTCTGAACTGTCTACTCTGGAACGTCTGGTTAAAGAGAGCGCCAGCGAGAGCATTGACAACTTGCTCGAACGCCTCAAAGCCTTGCAGGGTCGCCAGAACGATCTTCCCGAGCAGATGCAAAAAGCACGCGATACACAGACCAGGGCAGAAATGCTGTTCACGACCAGCAACGAAGAACTTGAGAAAGCGCAGGGGACGCTACAACTGGCCGAGCAGAGACGGACGGCTACCTACAATCACTTCGCCATCCTCCTCGGCTCATATCCAGTTGAAAGGCTGCTGCTCGCACAACAGGCGCTGATCACACAATCACCTGTTGATACCGCTCAGAGCCTGCTGGACGAACCCCTGTTGCCGCAGGAAGAAGTCTATGTAGCCAGCAAATTGACGCTGGATACCAAGCTGAACAGAGCAAATTCGTTGCTCTTTCAGACCAACAGTGAAGTCGGCAACCTGCTTCACGAATACGGTCCGCGCATCGACGAGCAAAACTTTATCCATTTCATCAACGCAGATAACGCCAACGCCTTCGAACTCCTGACACGCCTGGCCGAAGAGATTAAGCAGCAGGAACGCTTGCTTGAAGACAAAGAACGCGTCCTCTTCCAGGATTTCCTGCTCAAAGAGATGGCTGATACGGTACGCAAACATATCGTCGATGCTGAAGGTTGGGTCGATAAGATCAATACGGTCCTCAATAACACGTCATTCATTGAAGAACACTATCATCTGCGCTGGGTGACGAAAGAACAGGACCAGACCCAACCGGGCAGCTATCTTGCCCAATATCATAAACTCTTGCGCCGCCAGGCTCAGACGTTCCAACAGGAGGAGATTGATGCCCTGGTGTACGCTTTCCGCCAGGAGATCGCCATCTTACGCGCCAATCAGCAAGAAGCAACGGGCATCCCTTTCGCCGAAGCTCTGGCCCAGGTGTTTGATTATCGCTCGTGGTTTCGTTTCGAAATCTATGTCACGACACCCGACGGCCAGCCACAGCATCTCTCTGACCGCTTGCTGAAAAAGCGCAGTGGAGCAGAACAGTATGTCGCGCTGTATGTGCCCTTCTTCGCAGCGCTATCCGCTCTCTACGAGAGCGCAGGCAAGGGCGCGCCACGCCTCATCGCTCTGGATGAAGCATTCGACAAAGTGAGCGTAGGCAATACACAACGCCTGCTCAAATTTCTGGACGTACAAGAATTCCAGTGGATCATGACCGGTCCACGCATCACAGGTGAAGGGACCGAGCTTCCCGCCTGCGTGCGCTACTTAATGCTGCATCAAAAAGGCACCGAACTGGCAACTGGTTTTGCCTCGTTCTGGAGCAACACACAACCATCCGAGGGGGAAATTGGGTAGGGGCGTGTCCTGGCGACCGCCCCCGGGGCGCACGCAAGGTGATGCCCCTACCCAAATCCCGAATGTTTCCCCCGGAAGGATGGAGACCCATTTATTGCGCCAGTCATCCTGTGCTCGCTCTTGGAAAAGAGACCTTTATGACTCAGTCATCAGACAATATTCAGCGTGCGGTACACTTCTTCAAGCAGCCCGTCTGGTCGCGCCTGCTAGATGAACTCTACACAAAATATATGCGGCAAGGACAGGTCGCGGGCAAAGTTGTCCTGCCAGACTGTACATTAGATGAGCGTCGCGAGCTGGCCAGTTTTCTCAATAAGCGCCTACCGCAGCAACAGGACGTGACGGTACGCCTTGCTGACTTTCAAGCGGCCCTCGCGGCAAGCAGTTTCGCCTGTGAGCTGCCAGATCTGCTCAGCGCATTCTTCCCAACACGGCCACAGATTACCAATCCCCAGCAGCGCGAGATACAGGCACACGCACATGAGCACTTTCGCGCGCGCTTAGATGCTCTCGCCAACGAGCAGCCAGCCAACGCACAGAGCAAATACTGGCTACACAATGGCGCACATGGCATAGCAGCACTCTTCACACGCTACAAAAATGGCACGCCAGAGGAACAGGAGCAACTCCTGGCACAGCTCAGTACGGTCTCGCACGCGCTCAACCAGCTCCCCATGCCGGGAATATTTGAGCGCCTGGCCCTCTTTGCGCAACGCATCAGTGGCGATCCTCACACCTTCGATCTCAATACAGCCACAGGACGCCTGTTCTTTCACGCGCTGACAGATCTCGATCAGCTCACCCATGCACACGCGCAGCCGACAGAAACGCCGGATCTTGCGGACACAGCAACCACCGAACCAATATACATGACAACCACAGATAGCGGCAATACCCGCACAGCGCAGCTACGTATGCTCCTCTACTATGATGTCGGACTGCTCCTTGATACCATCTCATCCACAGTCGCCGTATGTCATCTCGGTAGCGCGCTAGACACCACAGGGGCAGTTGATCCTCTCATACCTGCCGCAGGCGAGCGCATCCTGGTGCTACCACTGCGACAACTACTCGCGTGGCAGCAGCTTACACCAGCTTCTCAGCATATCTACCTCTTCGAGAACCCGCAGGTGTTTGAAAAGATCGTCGATGATCTTATAGGCGACAAGGCTTCACGGTCTGACGCTAGCAACCGGCAATTACCCACGCTGATCTGTACCGCAGGCTGGCCTAGCGTTGCGGCCATCAGGCTACTCAACCTGTTACGCGAATCATCCCCAGCCAGCCAGTTCCACTATAGCGGAGACTTTGATGTACAGGGCCTACGCATCGCTATCCACCTCATGACGCGCTATGCCGGACATTGTCAGCTCTGGCACTTCGACCCATCTTCATACCTGACGGCCCTCCATAGCAGTAGCCACGCGCTCAGTACAGCCGAGATCAACGCCCTCCAGACGCTTCCCGCAACGCTCTCACCACTTGTAACCGCGATGCAAGAGCAGAGGCAGAAAGCGTACCAGGAAGGTATTGCACACCTGCTACTGGCAGATATCCAACAGCGTGCTAATCAGGCCACTGCCAGCAACAAAGACGCCAATCACGACCCTCCACAGTAAGCGCGCCTGCATAGCCAGTTCCAGGCAGAAGCTCTCGCAATGTCCAACGCGTTACCTCCTGCGGATCTTCTCGGCTGGCCAGTAGCGCCACTGGCTCGTCCGCTTTTAGCTCAACATCAAATAAATGCAGAGGCAGCGAAAGTCCCATACCACGCGCCTTAATATACGCCTCTTTGCGCGTCCAGCAACGAAAAAAAGCCTCGTGCTTCGCCTCAGCGGACAGTGAGCTCAACGTGGTATTCTCATACGCGGAGAAACTATGCTTTGCCAGCTCATCATAGTCAATGCCCGCACGCATGTACTCAACATCCACACCCAGGTGCCGCCCATAGGCAAAGGCGAATAAAGCCAGTTCATGCGAGTGAGAAATGTTGAAATGCAGTGCAGGAACAGGCATAGGATGCTCTAAGATCGGCTTCCCATAGGCATTAGAGCCAAATGTTATTGCACGTGGATCGACTGCCAGATAGCCTGCCAGCAACGTCCGCAGGAGTCCACGCGCGACCGTCCAATGCCATCGATCTTTTTCAAAATAAAAGCGCTGCGCCCTTGTCACTTCAGCAGGCTCAAGCACCTGCCGTAACTGCTCCACGACAGAGGTAGGCGCAGCCAGACATGCGCGCCAGACATGCACTTCATCCTGCGCAAGTTTTAAAGCTCTCGGAGGAACCTGCCACCCACTATCATTATGCATCGCACAAACACCCCTCTTCTATGTCACAATAGCTTTAGCCAACATGCTCCTTGAAGAACGCCATTACTCGTTGCCAGGCATCCTGCGCGACATCCGCGTTATAATTACTCCCCTGATCATTGAAGAAGGAGTGCTTCGCGTCGGGGTAGATCTTGATATCATGCGGCACATTATCGGTAGTTAATGTAGCATCTAACTTGCGACCATGTGATGCCGTGAAATCCTGCTCAGGGTAGGAACCCACCACCGGACAGAGACGAGCTACAGCCTCCAACGGGCGCGGGTTCATGCCATAAAAAGGGGCAATTACCTTGAGCCGATCATCATTACAGGCCCAGGAAATCGCAAAACTACCGCCCATGCAGAAACCAATGGCTCCCAGCTTGGCCTCATCAACATCCGCTCGCGCCGCGAGAAAGGTCAGAGCCGTCTGCAAATCGCTGATACTGCCATTCTTGAGTGGATGCAACATCATCTGACTCATGAAACGAAACATGCAGATAGTGCGATTACGCCCGCTAAATAAATCAACGGCGAGCGCTGCGTAGCCTTGATCCGCAAAACGACGAGCAATATCTTTGATATTTTCGTTCATGCCAAAAATTTCATAAATCACCACAATGCCCGGAAATGGTCCTTCACCTTCGGGCAGAGCCAGGTAACTTTCAATTTGCCGAGATCCCGCTGAAAACGTGACGGATTGCGTCTGTAGCATTGAAAAAATCCCCCTTATGTACAACAATAATGTCTGGTTCAGTAAAGCACTTCAGCAGCCACGACGCAAGGGCCACGGCTAGCCGCTCATGAGTGGATTACACTGAACGGCCCAGAAAGCTCTCGTCTTTCAAGCGTGTCAAAACGATAGATTGCATCCCGCGAACCTCACGCTTATAATGAAGGTACTGTTTTCATATGACTAGTTGCTTGCAGAAACCGAGAATACACGATGACAGCTCCTTTTGTGCGCGCCTATCCACCAACAGAGTCCGCACTCGGTAATGCTTACTGGGTTCCTTTGCGCAATCGCGCGGTACTCGTACAGCAAACTGAACAGGGTCCAATGCTTATTCAAGGTGGCGAGGAGATACGCGCACTCCTCCACCCGGACACAGTGCTCTACCTTGGACTCCTGGAGGGGAAAACCTGCCTGGCTTGCGAGGTCAGTCAGGATTTTCCGCTCCCAACTGGATGGCGCGCGTTAACACAGCGCGAACTTTTGGGTCAACTCGATGATCGCACCAGTTTTCTCATCGGCTATGCTTCGGAACTCTTACTCTGGCAGCATACCAGCCACTATTGTCCCGTATGTGCCCATGCGACCGAGTCGATAGCTGGCTCATGGGGTCGCATGTGTCCCAATTGTGGCTATAGCAGTTATCCGCCTGTAACGCCTGCCATTCTCGTGCTTATCCATGATGACGACCGTATACTGTTGGCGCATAAACCGGGCTGGGGCAAGCGCTATAGCTGCGTCGCGGGCTTCGTGGAACCCGGCGAAACGCTGGAGGAGTGTGTGCAACGTGAGATATACGAAGAGGTTGGCGTGGAGGTCACGGAGGTTACATACGTGAAGAGCCAACCCTGGCCCTTTCCACACCAACTGATGGTTGGCTTTACTGCTCGCTACGCGGGAGGTGAAATCCATCCCGATCAACAAGAGATCGACGATGCAGCCTGGTTTCGCGTGGATGCATTACCAGAAATGCCACCACCATTGAGCCTCGCCCGCCAGCTCATCACGACCTGGATCGAGGCACAACATGCCCAGAATAGCTAGCTTACGGCTACTTTGCAAAAAGTTGAGAGGGATCAGCAAATGCCTTTGTGCTGTGTACTACGCAGCGAACTCGGCCAGCAGCACAGCGATGAGTTTGATGTTCAGCAGAAAGTCTGCCAGCCGGATGTTTTCGTCGGGAGCGTGCACACGTGAACCCGCATAGCCCACCCCGGCTCCATTGGCGACTGGCATGCCATAGCGCTGACAGAGTTCTTCCATGGGACCTGAACCCGCCCGACGCGGCAGCATATGTGGCTCATTTCCATACACGTAGCGCGCCGAGCGGGCGAGCGTCTCAACCAGGGGCGTCTCAAGCGAACTCTGGGCCGGATACGATGGCGAGGCCAGCTCCACTACCTCTACATCGGCGAAACCCTGCTCGGCCAGGTGACTGCGCAGGAGTTGCAGAATGTCCTCGGGCTTCTGGTCCGGGACGAGACGAAAATCAAGCTTCGCGCCTGCCGTCGCCGGTAACACCGTCTTGCTACCCGCACCTATATACCCACTCCACAGCCCACCAATGTTGCAGGTCGGCGAGTACAAGAGGTGCTCGGTCAGAGCAACCGGATCGTTGCCGGGTCCCAGCAGACGAGCAACTTGCCAGCTCTGGCGCAAAGCCTCTGTATCCATTGGGAAACGCGCGATCAGGCTATGCTCCGTTGCGGTAGGCGGTCGGACGGCGGCGTAGAAGCCGGGAATGCGTACACGCCCCGACGGCTCATGCAGCGTCTCAAGAGCTTCGATGAGACGCCAGGCGGCATTTGGAGCAAGTGGGGCATTGCTGGAGTGCAGGTCGTGAGCAACGCTCTGCACGTGCAGTTCTACGCTCAACAGCCCTTTTAGTCCGGCTGTGATTGTGATGGTGCCCTGCTCATCGCGGTATCCCGTTTCCCACAGACAGCCATCCGCGCGCAACAGATCCTGATGGGCGGCGGCAAAATCACCCAGACTTGGACTGCCGATCTCCTCTTCGCCTTCAACGATGAAGGTGACACTACACGGGAGCGCGCCATACACCGCACGCCAGGCCCGCGCCGCCCAGAGACGAGCAACGAGGTTGCCCTTGTTGTCAGCGACTCCGCGCGCATAGAGACAACCATCACGAATGGTCGCGGCAAAAGGTGGCGCACTCCAGGACTCCAATGGCTCCGGTGGCTGGACGTCGTAGTGATTATAGATGGCGAGACGACGCGCACTATCGCCTGCGCAACGCCCTACTACGACGGGAAAACCTTGCGTCGAGACGAGCGCTGTCTCGGCACCCAGTTCACGCAGGTGATCCGCCACCAGCGCGGCCATCGTGTCCATCCCCTGATTCTGCGCGGAGATGCTCGGCTGGCGACAGAAGTGCTGCAAGGTAGCAATAGCGTCCTCTGCATGCGCTTCAATCCAGGCCAGGACAGGTTCAAGGCGTTCAGATGGAGCCAGAAGAGTCATAGTGTGCATCCTTTCACAATAAGATCAACTCACGCCTATTTATTGGACAATGCGCGGATAGAGCGCGGCGCCAATGAGCACCAGCACCAGCGTTACCCCGATCAGGACGGCGAGATCCAGTCCCAGACTGGCAATATCTACAGAGCTTCCCGCCAGCATTAACGAGCGGACACCACTTACGACATACGAGAGCGGATTGATGTTAGCAATAACTTGCAACCAGCCAGGCATAACACTGATGGGATAGATGGCATTGCTGGCAAAGAACAATGGCATCGTCATCACCTGGCCGATACCCATCACACGGTCACGCGTCTTTAGCAGACAGGCAATAATCAGTGAGAACGTCGAGAAACACGCACCTCCCAGCAGTACAAAGATCAGTACGCCGATGAGTGCCAACGGGTTCATGTTCAATTTCACGCCCAGGATCAGAGCCAGCAGATAGATCATGATGGCCTGTGGCACTGTCCGTAAGCCTGATGAGAACGCTTTGCCCAGCACCAGCGATGCGCGAGGTGTAGGACTGGCAAGAAATTTGTGGATGACGCCCAGATCACGCTCCCAGATAATGGTGATACCTGCGAATATAGAGATGAAAAGCACGCTCTGCGAGAGGATACCCGGTGCCAAAAAGGCCAGATAGCTCTGATTACCGGTGGGGATGGCGTGGATTTTTGAGAACACCTCGCCAAAGATGAGTAGCCAGAGCACCGGCTGGACGGCTCGCGTGACTAGATCCAGCGGATCATGGCGGATCTTCAGGATCTCCCATTCGGCAATAGTATAGGTCTTGCGCACAAAGTTGCCAATCGCCGCCAGTGGTGAGAGGTGCTCAGGCTGCGCGACCACGATAGCTTCACCCAAGCCGCCTTGCTTCACGCCTTGCTCTTGAAGTTTCACGATAACTTCCTCCTGATTCCAGGGCATCGCCCGCATAATGCACAAATACATCGTTCAATGTCACGTTCGTTCCCCCAACGGAAGTCTTAAGTTCCTCCGGGGTGCCATGCGCGGCAATCACTCCACGATGCATGATACCTACACGCGTACACAGACTATCGGCCTCCTCCATCGAGTGGGTCGTCAAGAGAATAGTCATGCCGCTCTCTTCGCGCAGACGCATCAGATGGTCCCAGATCGCCTGGCGCGCGACCGGGTCCAGACCCACGGTCGGCTCATCCAGGAAGAGTACACGCGGCTGATGTAATAGCGACTGCGCGACCTCTAAGCGGCGAATCATACCGCCCGAATAGTTGCGTACAAGTTGCTTGCTTGCATCCGTCAGACCAACAAACTCTAACACGTCATGCACACGCGTTTTCTGTATGTTACGTGGCAGGTCATACAGTCTGGCAAAGATCAGCAGGTTCTCATAACCTGTCAGGCTACCGTCCGCAGAGAGCGCCTGAGGGACATAGCCGATGCTACGCCGCACCTGCGTCGTTTGACGGACAATATCAAAACCGTTCACACGCGCCTCCCCAGAGGTAGGACTTAGCAGCGTGGTCAGCATCTTGATCGTCGTACTCTTACCCGCACCATTTGGTCCAAGTAAGCCAAAGACCTCTCCTTGCTCAACATCAAAGCTGATGCTGTTCACGGCAACATGTTCGTCGAATTTTTTTACCAGATTACGTACTTCAATGATGGCTGTCATGGTTCCTCTCTTCCCCGAATCCTTGCGTTTCAGCGGCATCCAGCAAGCGTTCAATCATGTCCTGTAATGCCTGCTGCTCCTGCTCATCGAGCACTCCCAGCAAGCGAACAAGCGCCTCGCGTTTCTGCTGCCGCCAGACGTCAATCTGGGCGCGTCCTTGCTCCGTCAGCGCGACCACGACGATGCGCTCATCATCTGCCCGCCGCTCACGGGAGAGCAGACCAACTTTCTCCAACCGCTTACACGCGACCGTCGCAGAACCAGTGGTGATGCCCAGCGCGCTCGCCAGTTCACCAATACTAACCGGACCAGAGCGCCTGAGATGGCGCAACAACCAGTACTGCTCCGGCGTCATGTCGTGGCGTCGTAACGGGCGCAGCAGACGTGAGAGGGTCAGGAGATCTTCCGCCAGACGCTCTGTAGGCATTGTGCACCCCCTTTGATAGTCAATTGTTTTGATGTTCAAACAAATTATAACCAATCGGAGAAAGACGTGTCAAGGTCAATCCCCATGACATGCCCATCACTAGCCTTCTCAGCAGCCAGCTTGATACCCTGGCCCGCACCACAACCAACTTCCAGTACAGTATCCGCTGGCTGTATATCCAGTAAATCGAGAGTCCAGGCAGTCTCTGGCCTATGCTGGCGCACCATCCGCTCACCAGCCAACCAACCCACCATGCCGCGCGGACAGGGATACTGCTGATCCCATATGCCTTCGAGGTACTGTTTCATCCCCATTGCGTTCCTCCAGCGAAAATATGTTCAATGACACATGCACGATTGCTCCCAACTGGTGAGCAGGATACCACGTTGCCCACAGCGTTGGAGCACGTTGACCACCTGCAGCGTGAAGCTCCTTTCAGGACCGGCGCTTGCAGTTGTTCAGGTCTTGTTCTTGGTTCTCCGTTCGAGGGGGAACTTGGGTAGGGGCGTCACCTCGCGTGCGCCCCGGGCGGTCGCCAGGACACGCCCCTACCCAAGTTCCCAACGTTTCCCCCGAAAGGATGGGGACCCTTGTTCTTCTCATTATTCACAAATCAGCGGCTATCGTCTATAATAGCGCAAAAAGCATCGAGGTTTTTATGGATACGTCATCTTTCCCTACTGCGCCTGCCAGGTTGTACGCTCTACACCTGAAACTCAGACCCATACAATACGGGACGTTGATGCCATTCACGGGCGAACTGGTCCACGCCGCGTGGCTGGATTGGCTACGCTCGGCAGCTCCCGATGTAGCCACATGGCTACATGAAGGGAATAAGCGGCGACTCTTCACGTGCTCCAGCCTACAATTTCCGTTTCCCCCAGCCAGGATGCGCGACGCCGAGCGCAATAATACACATCTCCCCCTCGAACCGGAAAAGACCTACACAATTCGCATCACGCTGCTGTTGGGCGAACTCTTTCCTCTGTTCCATCAAGCGCTGACGAACTTCAATCTCTCCAATCTCTCCGACGCCAGAAAACCACCCTTTATACACCTCGCCAAACAATCCCTGCTGCTCGAAGAGGTCATCGCCGGTCAGGATGATCCCGACGGCTGGACGGGCTTCACGTCTTTTAAAGAGCTGGTGGAACAGGTCAGCACGCTGCGTCTGGGGAAAACTGAGCCGCTGAAACTCGAGTTTGCCTCGCTCACTACCTTTAATAGAGGATCAGCCAAACAAAAAGACTATGGCAATCACCATGCGCGCCTGCCTCTGCCTCACTATGTCTTTGGCAACCTGGCAAGGCGCTGGGCCGACGTGGCCCCACCTGAGTACGCGGGCCTCGTACAACGAGAACTCATCGAACAATACATCCAGGACGAGGGACTGGTCATCGCCGATTACGATCTCAAGACGCATCAGGTCAAATTCACTACCCACACCCAACCTGGTTTTATCGGCACCTGCAAATACATCCTGCGCGGACCAGACGATCCAACCGACGAAGAACATCTATTAACCGTCAGACAACAAATCATCCTTTTGTCACAGCTGGCGTTCTATTGTGGGGTAGGCTACAAAACAGCGATGGGCATGGGACGCGTCAGAAAGATAGTCTAATCAGTTCACTTTTTCTGCGACGGGTTCGTGCCCCAGACCGTGCACAGTTCCCACGTCGCCACAAAGTCAGGACGCTGCATTTCATCGAGAGCCCGTTGATAAATGTCTTCATAGTCATCAGGTACATGACACCACTTACGAAAGAAAGGCAGCAACGTCCGAAAAAGACGGGCCTCATCCTCGATGAAGTGCTGCCCCTCAGGCGTACCAGCTCGAGCCTCGCATAGATAGGAGTGTTTTTGCACGTCCTTGAATCCATAGCGTTCGAGCAATGGTACAAGTCCGTTGACCAGTCCATCTTTGTCATCTGGACTAGGCATATGCCCGGCGTGGGAAAGCGCCTGAAAAAACAGATCATGGAGGCGTGTTAAAACCGGGCTATTACACACAGGACCAGCGCCCTCGGTGATCCGAATGACCCCTCCCGGTCGCGTGACACGTTGGTATTCCTTGAGGAGCTTGTGCCAATCCCAGACACGCAAGTAGCTTATACCTAAGCGCTGATTCACCAGATCAAAAAACGCTGCCGGAAATTCGAGCATTTGCAGCACATCCATGACATGGTACTCGACCCGATCACTCACCTGATTGGCAACAGCTTGCGCTCGTGCATACTCCACCATCATCTTGCTAATATCGACGCCAATCAGCAATGAGATAGTGGGAATGCTCCTGGCTGCTTCAATCAGCCAACCACCAGTTCCACAGCCGACATCTAACACGCGCTGCAAGCGCGTGAGATCAGACTGTTCAGACAGTGCGCCACCCATACTTGTTGTAAGCACCTGATCCTGGATCGCCAGGCGGGTCAGTTCTTCACTATTAGAGCGATCCTGCACCATATATGTGCTCGAACGCTCGTTGAGGGGGGTTGGCATGGTCCTTATTCTCCTTTGTTTCACCTGCTGCCTTTGAGTACGGTCTTATCCATAAATCCCGTGCCCACATTATACTGAAAAGAAAAAACTTTGTCGAGTATCTATTGTGCTGTATGCAGACTTTTTAGCAACTGACCCGCTCATCTCTATATAATCCCTCGATCAGGCAGCCAGGCTTGAGGCGGCTTTCTACGCTTATGCATAAGCCCAAGAGGCTGTTCACACACTCCTGGCACTAATTATCCTTGAGTACTTTTCCCGACCTATCTATTGATTATTCCTATTGTTATGTACTATAATCAACTCATCAAGTTGGAGTACAGCTATCCCAAAATAGTGGCAAAGGCAGGGAAAAACGATGTTTAGGCTGAGGCAAAGCAGTGTCGAGCCCCAAAAGCAGCATAATCTGTACCAGCTAGCAAAATCATCTTTTGTGCAAACATACCATCGTAAGAGCGAATTTTATTAAGGACACCATAGCTTTTAATTTCAGTCCATATTTAGCTATGCTCTAAATGAATGCTCTCATACTTCTAATACGAGGGAGATACATCTCATGACTGATCCTGTACTCCTGGTTGAGCCAGTCATTACCGCTATCGTTGCATTTATCAAGATCCGCGATGTACGCAATGCTGCCGGTAAAGCCGCAGGATTTGTACTTAACAAGTCGACAGACTTTATAGGTGATAAGGCGGCAGAGAGTACCTTTGAAAAAGGACGCAAAGCCTTTGAAATGTTGCGCTCGCGTTTTTTGGCAAAAGGCGATGTCAAGGCAGAGCAAGCATTAGAAACATTAGAACAGCAGCCAGACGACAAAGCCGCGCAACAAACGCTCGTTCAGGAAACAGCACGCCTCGCTGGCACAGATTCTGCTTTTGCTCAAGAACTCCAGATATTCGCCAACAATGTGGTTATCGCCCAATCTGGTAGCATCCATGTGAATGAGCATACACATATCGAATCACTTACCATCCACCATGCTGCGCCTCCCAGTGATCCCTGGAACACGTACAAATATATGGCCATACGCGGGCCGGAAGCATACAGAGACCTCAAAAACCGTCCATTCGGGCCGTGGGATACCCAGACTATCGGAGTAGAGACTATTGAGGATGTGCGGGCAAAGCTGCTGCGCGGTGTGACATTAGAGCATCCTGTACAAATTACTGTGAAGGGTGCCTTGTTTCCCTGTGCCTTGCTGACAAGTGGTTGGTGGGACAGAGGCTCCAATATGGGTGTCAGGAAGGTCGCGTGGCGTAATAAAGTTCAGGAATGGCTGTTCCACGGCTTTGATCTCTGGGGGCCTTCCTGGGATTTTACCTGGGATATCGACAACTGGGAAGAAAGCCGCACGCGCGATTGCTTTATTGCGCAGCTCGGCGATGGTGATGAGGCGAACTCGCTATCGGTACTCATCCCGAATTCTAAAGCACAGAAATTACGTGAGAGCTTGCAGCAATGGGGTGGCATCGTCGAAGCGGAAATCACTTGCCTGCTCGGCCACCGCAAACATTTCAAGGAGTATTTCGATTCAAATCTGATGGAACTTTTCGGCGGCCTGCTGGACTATTGCCTGTGGATCAACGAAGAAGACAAAACACACAAAATAAAGGTGAAGAAGAAACCGCTCACAGAGGTCTATTCAGGATACCTGTGGAAATGCCTGGCGGCGAAGCAACGGCTGGTAGATGGCAGCAAGCCAAAGCTCGAAGACGTGTATTTCCTTTGGGAGCATACGAACCTCGCCAGCCCAGACGCCGTGGCTTACGGTCTTGAGGCGCTGGAACAAAAAGAGGCCTATATTAGACGTCGGTTCGGGGATGATCTTGTCCTGGTCCAAAAATCCTCGTCGCTGGTGCCGGGAACGCCGCTCTGGAAACCCGAGGACGTCTACGCGATGCTGCTCGAAGACGTCGACGAAATCTAGGCCCGCTCTGGAGCACACCTCCGATGCCGTGGGCAAAAGCGTGACGGAAGTTTCGTAGTCCAAGGGGACTATTCACGAGCAGATGCTCAGAATACAGTCTTTATCCGCTTGTGGATGGTTCCCTGGACAGGCTTCACTTCTTTATGAGCTGTCACATTGTATTGGAACAACTCACAAGAGCAGTATACTATACTACAAATCCATGGTAGAGAAGCCTTGCTAGTGTTTACACACATTTCGGTCCTCACCTAATGGCTATAGATCCCACGTATCTGCGATACGTGCATGGGGATGCACGTCAAACCAGTCGCGACCTGGATAATTGTATGTAACCTGACTGGCAGGTGGCCACTCCCAGATGGCATGAAGATGCTCAAGTGCTGGCTGCTCGTAAAAATGAAGCCAAGTTGCATTAACATGCTCATCAAATGATGCCATACGGTCATCCACAAGCATTGCAATTTCATCCATATTGTACCGAGACATACCGCGATCAAGACGGAATGCAGTGTAACGGGTAGCATAATCGACCAGACAGAGCTCTGTTAGAACCATGCGAATACTTCCCAGGCCAATTGGTTTACCAGTACCGATCTTGTGACGCATATCCAGCTTCAGCGTGATAGCAAGCAAAAGAGCGGCGAACTCATTGGCCTCAAGGTTGGTAAAGTCGATACGCGCACCGAATTCCGTCCCTGTGTCAAGCGGCTGAATATACTGATTGCGGAATTTTTTAAGCCTATCGTTGACTCTTTCAGACCGGCTGCGTATCTCTATCAAATCATCTTCGGTATTCAGCCTGCCATGATGGTGAAAGTAGAATTTCCTTCCCGCAATGTAGCGTTTTGCCGGATCGAGGTAAAACGCTAGATGACGTGGTTTTGGAGCTTCCAGAATAGCGGTATGGATCGACTCATGCACGGATAGCGTATCTTCATAGACAAGTGCATCTCCGATGTTAACCTTACCCAGAAACACCCGTGCGTTTTTCTGGTTCTCTGGCATCATTCCGAAGAGACGACAGGCAATACAAAGCGATGTATTATCGTGGCAAGCAGCAAAGCCAGGAGGTATAGAGGTATCTAAATACCCATCAGGCTTATGAAACACTCTCAGACAACCATTGCAGAGTGTTTCAACAACACTGCGCAACAGCCCTTTGAGAGACATTCCCGGAATGATATATCGTCCCGCGTTATTGCAAATATGTTCTTTTGCATATGTCGGGTATGGATATGCCGGGTCTAGTGTAGATGTGTTTGTGTTAGGAATGAACAACGGCGTTTCTGCTTCGATGTACACATGAAGGTAGCCGGAATACAACTTGCGACCATGTTCATCAGTATTTTTGAGTACATTGTGCCAAACAGGCATACGTCGTTCTGGTGAGCGTTGCGCCAAAGGGACAAAGTCGTAGGGATTCATAACTTCTCCTGCTCCTGTGACATTTTGGCGGGAACGAGTTTCTTAAAACGATAGGCGATATTCATTCCCGTCATGCAATCCACGTATTCACAAACAGCAAGTTGGATACGCTCGGCATCTTTTAACTCTTCTAACTGCGGGTAGCGCAATAGACGAGGGATACGTACTTCAGCGAAATCGCCTAGCTGGGCAGCTGGGCCAATACGCTTTAGCTGCCCTTCGTCGAGCCGTTTTCCAAAAAGAAAATAGCTTCTGATCAATGAAGCACATGCATCTAACGTCCTCTCCTCACTATCGTTTAGCTCCGGTTTATACGCTCTATCACCAGTGTAGACAACCTGCATATCAGCCAGGTGCCTTTCCCAACGTAATTCACCTTGTTCGTGAAAGATGCGTCCCGATGTATACGAAGCAAAATCAGCTTCAGGATTAAATTGTTCAAAGAGAAGCAAGCTCTGATGCACATCCGATTTCACAACATTGCGTGGCTGAATCTCCAATAGCATCAGTGTCGTGACTCCAAGTGGGATCTTGTAAGCGTTGATAAATGTTGCAAAAGCATCATGTGGTACATACCCGCCAAGCATAAGTTCCTCTGTTGTCTGTGCCATCGACTTATCTCCTTTGTTATATATCCGTCGTAGTTGGCTGTTTCTGTGTCCACCCTTCCTCTTGCATACATGTCAAGAAAGACTCAACACATTGCTCGCGGAGATTCTTCAGAGCAGTGCCCTTGAACACACGGACATTGCGAATGCCATGTGGTGTGTGCGCCACCATAGGAGAGAGCGTCAGCAAGTCATCATGCCTCGTACCATACAACTCACATTCGCTACCGAGCCAGCGCCCCAGTCCCCATAATTCGTGATCCTGTTCCTGCCTGCTCTGACCCGTGCGTATCGTGCTCAAGACCACTCCACCCAGATGCAACCCTTCCTCTTGCTCACTGATGCTAGCGCTAACCTTACCTAACCCACGCGAACGGCCAGAGCCGATGCGAATCAACTCGTCTTCCATATCCTGAATGATGACGAAGAGCAAGCCAAGTTGCCAGATCTCAAAATTGCGTAGATGCAGCATGCTGGTGAAAGTTGTGCCTTCCGTTACCGTTTCTAGATCAAATTTAGCTCTACCGGATGCCCCACCTGTGAGTCTATCGATAGCAACGCCATCGCGGTGCTCGATGAGCGCTTTCGTTCCAACGGAACTTGCTGGCAAGTAGGCATCCTGGACGGCCAGGCGTCCGGCGAACTCGGTCGAACCAAAGAGGCGACAAGTCGGACACGAGCCAGCATATACAAGGTGCGGCAACGTTTTAGCATTGAAATCTCGGCGAGAGCCGCAGAAATCGCGATAAAGTTGCCTGTCACCAGGATCATTTAGTGACGTTTGAAGTGGGTTACACGCTACACGCGGCTGGATACTGTTGATGACCTTCTCGATATGACTACGGAAGACACCCTTTAACGAACTGCCAGGAAGGTAAACTTCTTGCTGCCCATTGCGGTAGGTCTGCACAGGAGCCATGTCCGCGCCAATAACGGTAGCATAGCCAGTCTTGATCAGCAATGGACCCCGCGCGGTTATATCCAGGCGCAGACACGCTTCATTTACCAGTGCTTTTAACATCTCTCCACTCCTCTATGCATTAGTTGTCTCTTCTCGAAACAATGCCTTGATATGCTCGTCGAAAAAAGCCTGCGTATCGATGCGATCAAGTCCGTCCTCCGCGCTATCTCTTTTGCGTAGCAGGTAGCGCAGCAGACGCTGCTTGCGCGCTGCATCATCCAGATCTGTAAGCTTCATGCAGCGAATTTCCAGATCATTGAGAATGCATGCTCCCAGACCACGCGAGCGCAAGCCACCAACGCTTCCAAAGCCGCTTACAAACTCGCTTAACCCGATGCTGATTAGTTGTAAATCTTTTGGGGTGGCATTCTCGATGAGCAAACGCATGACGAAAACGGTGGTAGATGGCACGACCTCAAAGTCATATTTCGCGCCATGTTTCGCCGTCTCTCTATCGCGGTCAATTGCGACACCATCGCGTATCTGTGTGCTCCCGCTCCATTCATCACTGATAAGATAGAGATCGTTAATCGTAATGCGTCCGGCGGCGAAGGGTGAGCCGAAAAGTTGACAGGTATGACAGAGATCTTTGCGAGCCTGATTCATAATGGCTTCTGCTTTATTAGCATTCCCGCGACGGTCTTTTACTATCAACCCTTGACGTGCGGTAGGGCACGACTCGTCTTTGTCCTCTTCTGAAAGCAGTCCACATGAATGCAAGCCCAGATCTGCTGGAAGGCTTGCAACAAACTTCTCGATTGTGCTACGCAGTACTCCTTTCAAGCTGGAACCTGGAATAAAAGGCAAACCCTCTGCCGTAAGCACAACCGGACTATTGGTATGACTCAATGTGGCTTTGCCACCTCCGATGTGCAGTCCTGTCATCATCTCTAACTTACCATCGAAAGTATAGCGGTTGCGTAATTCGTAGCGCATAGGGCGCGTATCTGGCGCTTTTTCGGCTGCATCTGATGTCATTGCTGCTTCCCTCCTCTATTCTGCCATGAACCTCGATGGTCATCCCTCGGCCTCTCTTGATTGCTTGTGTTCGCCCGATCTCCATTGCTATCAGCAGTCGTAAAGGCATTCGTGGCTATCATAAAATCGTTCTCGGCGAGGAGATGCTGAATAAATTCGCGCGTAAGTTCCATCTTCACCGCCTCTTTATCCTCCCATGAGACCTTCTCCGGCCTGTCCGCTATAGCAACGAGGGCATATCTCTCCAACTCTGTGAATTTCCGAGTGAGCCTTTTATAAAAATCAGGAATATGCTTTTCCGTGGCCTTCCACGTTGCCCGTTCAGACTGATACTCCACAAATTCCTTGAGCCGATCATACGTGTTCGCAAGCGAGACATTCAATAGTCCATTAATTTGTGTGGATGGAAGTGCTTTTGCGATGCCACGCATAAACTCAACTGCCTGTGGGTACAGCTCGGTGTCGCTTAGAATTCGTATCGTCTCCTGTTCTTTTTGCGTAATCATGATCTATTTTTGCGCCTTTCCGGCTCGCGGCTTCTCTCCAATTCGCTAACCTCGTACTCATACTGCACGACGATCTGACGAATCAGTTGGCGGATCAAATGTAGGTAAACCTGCTGTCGATCTCGCTTGTCTATATCAGTCATGTAGCCAATGCCGACGTTGCGGCAGACATCATTACGAATGTTGTCCAGATCATGCTCAATATAGTTTTTCAAGCTTTCTCCAAAGCGCTTACCTTCATATTCATTCTTCCACCCATCTTGATGCGCAGTCTGTTTCTTGATATAGTCCAGCACATCAGACACTTTCAGCGTTGTTTCCGCAATGTTCTCCAGGCTAGTCATCTGCGCTCGATGTTGATTTTTTTTAGTACCACTACGCTGTTCCTGGAACGATTTCACAGCGAGCATGCCCAATTCCTGCGACTTGTCATAAAAAATTTTTGTATCTGCCTGCTCATTCACGTAGACGATAATTTTCATACGTCTATTCATGCCTGTTCTCCTTCCAGATGAAAAGGGTCGGAGATGCAAATGCGCCCGAACCCCTCCGCGAGCCGCCGCCCTAACCCTGTCTCCTCCAGTGCGTAGAGTGCTTGCAGTAACCCGGCATCCAGCGTGTGGGAACAGGAGAACAGAAAAGTAGAACCCATCTCTATTGCGTAATCGTTCGTCCGTGGTGTCCCCCAGACGCCATACCAGCCTGTAATACGCCGTGTTTCCGTAGCCTGGTAAATTTTTTTGAATGTATCGGTTGGCAACCCTAGCGCGCGAGCGAGCGTTGCGGTGTCGAGTGTTGAACGATTGCGCAAGAACACGTCGCAGAGAATAGTTGGCGAGCGCAGCGTAACTGCAAAGTAGAAGCAGTTCGAGCGCCTTCACATCCGCAGCTTGCGCCTGCTCCTTAAGAGCCTCATCGAAATTCTCCAACCTGCTTCTAAAACTGGCAAGTCCCTCTTTTTGCGCCTCGAACTGCTTTCCTATCTTGATGTGGCCCAGCCCGCGTGTAAGTCCAGTTCCGATATGAATAACATCTTCCTTGTCGGCCTCTTCTACAAAAGCGCTAAACGTGTCGGCGAGTTCATCCGGGAGAATGACTTCGCCCCAGAAACGCATATTCTCGTCAAATACCTCGCGATTATATAAAATACCTTCCTCGACAACGCCCCAACTACGATTGATGCCTGTGCGTGTCTGCAAATGCATATGAACCTTCGCCTGCATCCTCTGCTTAGGATTATCTCTGTAACGCCTGTAATAGCCCTTCACGCGATCCATTGCTTGTTTACAGTTGTCATACCTACAAGTTGCATGAGCATTCAGCGGGGCCAGTATTGTTGGAATAGTACGTTGCTCCTTATCTTTATTCAACAGCGAAAAGACGGCCCAATCAAGCAAACTATCGCGTATCCCATGACGTTTTTCATTCGTTATTTCGTTGCTTAACGGCTTAAAGCCAGAGAAGCGTTTGCAGGTCTGAGCAGTCTTAGGCAGAGGCATCACCGGCAAATTTGCTTCGTGAAATGTAGATAGTTTAAACACTGCCGGATAAAGGTAAGGAATATATACCTGTTCATTGAGAAAGAGCGCGGCGAACTCATGATCCTTTTCAGGCAGCAGTATGCGATGGGCTGCTGCGAGGCCACCAAGGAACGTTGTTCCTGGAATATATGGCGTTGTTGCAGCTCCCTCTAGCGCCTGGTCAGATCGTATTGTGAGCGGCGATCTCGCGTTTACTTGAAGATACACATGCTTCACCTTTGCCCGCCTTTCTCAGCCTGCGCGTAGTTACTCAACATATCCAGGCGCATTATCCAGGGCCGCCACTCCTCCTCAGTACATTCGTGCCTGTTCGAGCAACACCTTCGTAATGGTACAGCAACATTGTCCCTTGCCTGTCGATTTATTGCCGCCGATCCGTTCGACCATAAAGAGACCCGCTAGCAAAAGTAAAAGCGAGTAGGTTGGCGTAACTATGTACACCTCATCACTGTCCTCTACCAAAACTTCGAGTTCATCGATAGGTACACAATCGAGTTGACCCTTTATGACTCCCTGGAAAGTGAGGAAACAATTACCAAATTCACTGGTGTAGAGCGCTTCATTCGTAGCAGTGTGTGTGATACGATCAATGCGCACTTGCGTCAAAACGCTGGTTTGTGCCTCTTCGTACATCCTACGTGCTGCATACTCCTGCACCGCGTTACCAAAACGCAAACTGCCAGGATACATCTGTGAACCGAAGATGCGGCTGATTAGAGTTGGCGCTCTCCCTAATTCTGCCAGCGCGGCATTGGCATCGTGGGGACTGTCTACACCTTCCACCTCAGTAGGTGAGTAGAAGCGCAACAGGTGTTCGCAATGTTCGCGCAAAATCCCCTTGAAGGTCGAGGCAGGTACGTAGAGGCACTTATCTGCATCACGAATAACGGTGCGATCAAGCGCATTGGTACTGATGCCCGTTCCTAAGTGGAATGGCGAGGCAAAGCTCAGTTCGTAGTCTATTTGTACAAGCATCGCCTGTTATATCCTTTCCTCACTATGAAGAAATGAAATCGTAGAGTTCGATGAAATCGAGCAGCGGAGTACGATAGATGTCGTTAATGCTGGTATCATTTTTGCATTCGAGATACCAGGGAAAGAGCGTTCCTCGCTGCTTTCGCTGCTGCGATGTCAGGTGAGTATCAAACTCTCTCACGATGTCTCTGATGAAATCTCGCTCATCCTCCTTCCAGTTGCGGAAGAGTGCGAGAGATTCGAGAATCGTCGTGGTGTAATTCAACTTCAGAATCGCCTCATAGAGTTGATGGAGCTTAGTACGCCCCAGGCGCCGATCCTTTCCCTCTTTGAGCTGCTTGAGCAACCAGTCAAAATCAGCCAGCGTGTAGGGACGCATTGTGGCCTGAAATTCCTCCTTCTTGCCCTGATCAAGGCGATGCATTCCTTCATAGATCTTGTCATAGCTCAGGCTGGTACTGCCCGTGACAACGACAAAGCTGATGCGAGCCTGTTCTCGTGCTCCGCTACCGTTTGCACCGGCTTTCTTGGCGTCCTTGAGGATATCTTCGGCCAGGGTGCGTTGCAGATTGAAAGGATACGCGATTGGCGCGAGCACTACGCCGACAGAGAGCGTATACTGCTTGTTGGTATGCACATGAAACTGTTCCGCAAGTGTATATGCCACCTGCAAGGCTTTGTTCGCAGGTGTGACCATCACAATGTCATCACCACCGATCAGGAGGACGTCAAAAGGCAGCATATTACTTTGTACAGGAAGGTGCGTCCTGATAGTATCTCCCATCGCTTTAAACACAGCCTCATCGACTTGCTCTGCAAATTGCTGCACACTTTGTAAGGTTTTTTGTGCTTCAATCGCCTTACCCATACTGTTCGCGTCCGCGTAAATCAAGCCCAGATAGCCTTTTCCTGCGATCAACTCACGGAAAGCATTAAAATCCGGCGGGCGTTGTGTTTCATCAGAAAGATGATAGGTGGAAGTAATAGAGGCATCTTGCTTACCCAATATTTGCAGAATGCGTTCCCAGAGCTTCAGATCCTTATTCTTCTGTGATGCCGGTGCGGATTGCACTGCGCGAATCATAGCGGGAATGCGTTTCCTGATATCCTCGTCTTCATCACGCTTTCCTACACAGACACGACAATAACGACCTTTCTGGTTCGCCGGGCTCTGACTGTATACTTTCGGCGTAGGCTAGGCCACACGACTTGCAGATACAAAGCAAGGCATGTGTGGGCAAGGCAATAGTCTCTACAAGGCCAATCTCCTGATGGAACTCACCTGTTTGCAGGCTCTCTTTTGCCAGACGCAAGCGGAGTAACTGTAGCACTTGCGACATCGTGACATGCTCATTCAGTTTCTCTGCCATCATGATATCTTCTACATTATTCTCAGGGATGGGCTGAATTGCATAGGTGATGGAGGCTCCGCCACCTGTTCGCGTGTGATAGAGCCTTTGTACCACTTTACCTAACTGTTCTGCCTTACCTGAATCGATGATAAAAAGCGCCGATCCACCATGGGCATAAATCGTGCGCGCTCCGAGCTTTTCAGCTTCCCTGATGGTTTCGACGCGGTTGAGATGATCCAGAATGGAACTTGCACCGCGAATCTCTTTTAATTTGCTCGTAGCAAAAACATAGCTCTTGATATGATCGGTATCAAATGCGAGCAAAGATTGTAACACCGCTACCTCCCTTTATTATTGATAGAGTCAATGGCACATCGCATCTTTCCATATCTCTGCGTTGACAACAATGGTAGCATGATCTCTTAAGAAAAACATCCAAACTAATTATGACTTTTTCGTCCAATTACCTTGTTTTTTTCCGAACTAGCTTGGATCTTTTTTTTCCTCTCAACAGGTACACTTTCTTCATCGGGAATATAGTTGGCGAATTTCATTTGCACGTAGCGATAGTTAATCTGTTCTTTTTCGGATACGTTCCAGGCACTCTGGCATGCACTATAGATGGCATTGGTATAAGTGCTGATCGTTGATGGCTGGACTTTCAGAGCATTGGCAACTTCAGTTGGATGCATTCCTTGCGCAAGAAGCAGGAGAACCTGACGCGGCTTCTTTGTAAGTTCGTCCATGACCCACTGACAACGCCTCTGCTCTTCGGCTTTCTGTTCTGCTTTCTGCGTCTGGATGGTTGCCGAAGGACTGCGATTGAGCATCAAAGCAAGAACCGGTTGGGCAGCACGAGCAAACGGCACCTCAATCAGGCGCTGCTCCATTCCTGGCGGGAGATGCATCAAGCCGTTTTCATCAACACGTTTCTTCACAGGTTCAGGAGTGTAAAGATGTAAAAGTTCGTCTGGTGTGTCAAAGTACAATAGAGCTGCCGAAAAAGAGAGAAAGGTCATCAGTCGTCGTCCGCCAGATATAGAGAAGTGGATGATACGCCCCTGTTGTTTCAGGCTGCGAATCAGTTCGCCGATGGTATCGAGGGCACCATTCGCAGTTGCTTCATCGACGATATCGTCAATGATCGTATCGTAGTGATTGAGTACCTGTTTACGAAAACGAATGGTCAGGTCTTGCCCCTCGAAAGTATAGCGATCCCTGACAAATTCGGCGTTCAGTCTCTCCAGGGATTGTTGAATAGACGGCGAAGATGCGGGATGTACAACGATAACTTCGTAGATAGAAACGCCACGCCTGAGCAGCAGATCCAGCGTGAAGGTCACGACTTGAGGCTGCCCACCAAGCGTTGCCACGAGCGTATGTTTGTACCCTCTATACTCTTGCATCACTTCCACCATTTTCTTGTTAACTAGAAGAATAACTTTATTCAGGAGAAATATATGACTCACAGATGTAATACAGAAACAATCGCCACCATGATTACGGCTAATGCTCTTCCAGCTATCCTGATAGGTGGACCGCCTAATGCTGGCAAGTCCGTTTTGACCCACAATCTGACACGGGAGCTACGCCGTTGCGACGTTCCTCATTATGTATTTCGTGCCAATCCTGACATCGAGGGCGACTGGTTTCTGGAAGGCGATCTGGATACAGTTCGCCAGATACAAGCGGCTGTATGGGATTACCGACGTTGGACAGACAAATTTAGAGAGCTTATTTGCCATGATCTTTCACGCCGTCATCTGCCGCTGATCGTCGATCTAGGTGGTCGACCTAATTCTGATGGGAAAGATCATTGCATTTTCCGCGCCTGTACACACTCTATCCTGCTCCTGAAAAGTGGTACAGAAGACGACAAGGAAATTTCTCAGATCTGGCGTGACATTGTTAAGGACAATAGCCTGCTCCCACTTGCTGAACTCGACTCCCAACCAAAAGGGCAGTCAACCCTTACATCACGAAAACCGATTATTACAGGCACTCTCACTGGACTGGAGCGAGGCAGGAATATTCATGGGTCAGTGTATAACGCCATTATTGACTGTATACGTCAACTCTTTAGCTCTTACTCTGATAATGTGTTAGAAACGCTGCACTTAAATGACGCCCCAATAGAGTTTGTAGTTCACCTCCCTCATCAACTTTGTACATTAGCCCCTGATACCGAAGAGTGGACGCCCGATCAGCTTGAACCATTGCTCACAAAAGTGCCCGCTCAGACTGCGCTGGCCGTCTATGGACGAGCTCCGAACTGGGTGTACGGCGCGCTTGCACTTCATGCGGGAACGCAAGCATTTCACCAATTTGATGCGCTGCTGGGTTGGGTCCCCATGCTTACTCTACGTACTGGCACATCCAGACAATTAATGCAATCACCCCTTCATATATATCCGCCACACAAAGACGACGGTCAATATATTATCCAGATGCACCCCGTCCATAACTACCTTGACCATACAGAAGCGGATCAATTAGAGTTTCCAGTACCGCCACAAGATCGCGGAGTGATCATAAGTGGCAAGCTCCCACTCTGGCTATTCACTGCTCTTGCACGATTTTATGCACAATGGAATGTTCCCTGGATTGCCCTACATGATGCCCGTAACAATCAAGCCGTCGTTATTTACTCAAGAGTAGAGACGCACCCAATTGGTAAAACGTTCCTAATGCCAGTATAATATGCTGCTCATGTGAGTGCAACAGTATCAGCCCAAATGGAGACATAATCATGCTGATCCGCAATTTTATGCACTCACCCATTGACAAGCACAAAGAAATTCTCTCGCAGGCTCTGCCATCGACGAGATTAGCACTATTTCCCGTACAGATCAATCAGGTTGACAGCGACACGCTAGGGCAGTATATCGACGAACAGATCGCCGCATTCTCTCAGACGAAGCTCGCACACACCGCGCTGGAAGATCTGCGCCGCATCTGGCAATGGCCACCTGAAGCTGGCGTTGATTACCACTATCCCAGCAAACGCGACTGGTTCGACACGGAAGAAAGTATCGGCAAACGCATCGCCGATACCAGATAACGAGAAAATAATTTCCTCTCTATTAGTCTTTACCCTGCCGAACCAGATTTTTTTCTGGTTCGTCGGCTTCGGGTATGGTATCGCTTTGCCGCTTCTGATCGGTATCATCAGTAGGATCTGGTTGAGTGCTACTCTCAGGCTTTTCCTCCTTAATCCCGGAAAAGCTAATCCCAGAGAAGCTGAAGCCAGAGAAACTAATCCCAGAGAAGCTGAAGCCAGAGAGGCTCATCTTCGGCAAGCTTTTGGTGACGCGTTGTAGCTCTCCCGTCTGTGAGGACTGAATAAGGGTACGACGCCTCACGGCTTCTAATGCACAATTCGTGCACAAAGAGAAGATTACCGAGCTGCGAGAGCGGCGTAGATTGCGTGTGTGCTTTTTACAAATAGCTTCCTTACAATGTATACAGGATTGTGTATTCCACCATTTCAACGGCGTGTCGCAGATAGAACAAGCACAAGTCTTTGTGAGCTTCACTGTTTTTCTCCCTCTATCACCTTTCACAAACTCTCACGTAGCACCACGTGGAATTTTACAGATGAGAGAAAAGTATTAGTATGTACTAAGGCCAATTATCGGATTCATTCTTCAAGAACCACAATCTTATGCGCTCACAGAGGAGTGCTTGCTCAATCGGGCTTGAATGGAATATAGTTGGCATAACACGAAGAAACCGTCACGTAACTCCAACTATCCTGAAAGGCCCGAACTATGCTTATCGATCTACGCAGCGACACCGTAACTTACCCGACGCAAATGATGAGGGATGCGATGTATCACGCGGAAGTGGGAGATGATGTGTATGGCGAAGATCCCACCATCAATCGTTTACAGGCACTGACCGCCGAACGTCTGGGCAAGGAGGCTGCGCTCTTCGTTCCCAGCGGTACCATGGGCAACACTATCGCCGCCCTCACACACGCGGGACGTGGACAGGCGATCATCGTCGGCGACCAATCACACGTGTATCGCTTTGAAGGTGGTAGCGCGTCCACGCTGAGCGGCTCGCCCATAATCGTAGTCCCAACCCACGCAGACGGCATGCTCGACCTTGCGAGCGTCCAGGCAGCTATCGCGGATGACAGCGACGAGCATATTGCACCTACCGCGTTGATCTGTATCGAGAACAGCCATAATCTCTGCGGCGGCACAGTCCTCAGCCTGGCGCAAGTTGAAGCCATCACCACACTGGCCCACAGTCGCAACATCCCCGTTCACATGGACGGCGCACGCGTCTTCAATGCCGCCCTCGCCCTTGGCATACCCGTCAGTACGCTGGTCAAAGATGTGGACTCGGTGATGTTCTGCCTTTCAAAAGGCTTAAGCGCTCCCGTCGGTTCTCTGCTGGTCGGTAGCCAGGCGTTTATCCGCAGAGCACACCGCGTACGCAAAGTGTTAGGCGGAGGCATGCGCCAGGCTGGCATTCTGGCAGCAGCAGGCATAGTAGCACTGGAGCAGATGGTAGAACGGCTCGCAGAGGATCACGAGCATTGTCAGCAACTAGCACGCGGCCTGGCTGACTTTCCTCAGATTGACATCGACCCGCAGCGCGTCGTCACCAACATCCTTATCTTTACACTGCACGACGCGGAACAACGCAAGCTCACAGAGACTGAAACATTGCGCTTTCAGCAGCAGGCACATGACCATGGGGTGCTCTTGAGTCATATGGGAGGCAGCATTCTGCGCGCAGTCACCCACTATGGTCTGGATAGCCAGCATATTAGCGCTGCCCTGGCAGGCATCAGGCATGCACTGATTGCGATGCAACTCTAGCAAACATCCTCTGTATCCCCACGAGTACAGATCAGCGTTCCCACGTAGAACCTGTTATGAGCGTTGATCTGTCTCACTTTCACCTGACGTTTTCTCACAAACTCCAAAACGACCATGCTCACAGGCCAAACACATGAGCGACTTTTGCAGACAATGCAGGCACTTACTCAGAAGCTCTGCTCGGCCTCCAGGGTGGCAGTTATTTGTCGGAGAGGATATGCTAAACGTAGCAAGGTAGTGGAAACCATTGGAAACACTGCATTTTTGCACGCCACCTTGCAGACAGAGCAGTAATCTGACTATTACGGCGTGTTTCATGTTATACTGCCGTTGATAACGATATATATTTAGAAAGGGACCATCTCATGCCAAAGTTTGGAGCGCATGCATTTCTGTGGATAGATGAATGGACAACCGAAAAAGGCAACAAAGCCATTCGCTCGGTTGCCGATAGCGGTTTCGACCTGATCGAGATCCCACTACTCAGACCACACGAGTTTAATGCCGCCACTCATCGCAAAGAACTGAAGGCTTCGGGACTGGCGGTAACAGCTTCCATCACACTACCAAAAGATGCCCATATGCCAGAACAGCCAGAACGCGCGAAACGTTTCTTGCTCGAAGCACTTAATAAGCTCGAAGCTATTGGCGGCACCTATCTCTGCGGTCCGCTCGCCTATCAGGCAGGTAAGTTTAGCGGCAAGCCACCCACGACGAGCGAGCGCCAGGTGGTTATTGAGACACTCGGTTCTGTGGCCGAAGAGGCCAGGAAACGCGGCATTGCGCTCGGTCTGGAGGTCCTCAATCGTTACGAAACCTATATGTGCAATACGCTAGCCGCTGGTCGCACCATCATCAAAGCCATCGGCGCAGATAACCTGTCGCTGCACGCAAACACCTATCACATGAATATTGAAGAGGCAGGTTTTGCGACTCCGCTGGCCGAGGTAGCCGATGTACTGGGCTACGTCCATATCAGCGAGAGTCATCGCGGACAGCCTGGTAGCGGCACAGTTAACTGGGAGCAGGTCTTCCAGGGTCTGGCCACTGCTCACTATACGGGTCCACTGGTGATAGATGTCTTTGCTGCACCTGCTGCAGACCTGGCTGCCGCTATGTGCCTGTGGCGTCCTTTACATACATCGCCAACGCACCTTGCCCAGGAGGGTTTGGCATTCCTACGCACCTACAGCGAGCGTTTCGACCTCTAAATTCTTTATTGTGTGGCAGCATTGCGATGACAGAATTACATACTAATGACAAAGTGACGACACTCCACTGGTGTCAGTTTGTCAGTTTGTCAGTTTGGTATTCCTTCTCGTCTATGTACCCAGAACGGATATCTCTAGCAAACACAGAGAGTATGATGTGACAAAGTGACGATACTCAACTGATGTCAGTTTGTCAGTTTGTCAGTTTGGTATTCCATACTAAATATATTATAATATATTGTATATAAATATTATAATATATTTAATAAAGAGAGAATAGTACCGAAAGTGACAGTGTCATCTGGTGTAAGTTTTACCGAATTGGCCTACAGAGCGCTCTCAGGGCATGAAAACTGACAAACTGACAAACTTACACAGGTGGACAGACTAATAACCCCTGCGAAGTTATACATGAAAGTCAGTCTCAACAGTGAGAATATGCTCTTTTTGCTCATCGAGGGTCAGTATTGCTTCCTGTGTTGGCGACCATGCAGCCAGCAATTGTCCCGGTACTATATGCAGAGGGAATGGGTCTTCGGGCATGCCGATGAGCAAGCGTTGTTCATGCGAGGCGATGCTGATACGCCTGTGTGGAGAAATACTGACCATGCGCGGCATTGCAGGCAGCTTCTCCCAGCTAAAGACACATTTGCGCGTCCGTGTATCCCAACCAGCCACGCGCAGATCCCTGAAAGCAGCGACCAGTAGCGTGCCATCCGGCGACCAGGCCACGCTATTCACCTTCTGACCGGCTGTGGCCACCTGCCACGTGCCACCCAGACTACCAACACTCCAACAGGTAATCTGTCCATTACTGGCTCCGGCGACCAGCAATGATCCGTCCGGCGACCAGCGTAGCACTCCGACATTGCCAGAACGCATCATCCCGGTGCCGATGGTTTGTGGCAACACCGTCTGCCCGGACGTCAAGCCAGCAAAAGGTAATGCATAGATCTGTAACTGCCTATCCACCCACACAGCCAGTTGCTCGTTCGCAGACCAGTCCAGTCCCTCAATGCTGCGTACTTCGGTATGCAGAACAAGCGGTAATGCATCCTGCGTTGTTGTATCCCAGAAGCGGATCTCACCCTGTCCGCCAACCGCCATGATCCGACCATCGGGAGACCAGCATACGCATGTTGCTTGCTGCGCATGGGCCGTGTTTATTTCCTGGATGATGCCCTCTGCACGCGTGTAGACCGGCACATGCCCATATAATACACACGCAAAACCGCTACCATCGCGCGCCCAGGTGAGCATCTTCGGACGCGCCGGCAAAGCAAAACGCGCAGTTTCCTGCAACGGCAGGAGCTGAAACACGACCTCCGCATTTTTTTCCACCGGGAGCGCAGTCTTCACCGGTTTCACTGGCAACGGCTCATCAAGGATACGCTCCTCACGCGCCTCCGGTGGATCAATGGCAATAAACATACCTGGATCTCTCGGTACAGACGACAGCACTGGCAGCGTCCTTCTTTCATTATGCAAGCTGGTTTGGATCTGTGTCACTGTATCTTTATCCGTTATGGCATTGGCCTGCTTCTGCGTAAATTTCGTGATGGCCTGCTGGAGCGCGCGCGCAAATGCGTCAATAGTGAGAAAGCGCCGGGCCGGATCTTTTTCCAGGGCGCGTAGGATCACCTCATCGATCTCGCGCGAGGCTATACGCTCAGGATTTAGCACACTGGGGGGTATTGGCGACTCGCGCCGATGTGCCTCTACATATAACTCATTGGTGGTTGCTTGCAATGGCAGCTTGCCAGTCAACAGGAAGCAAGCCATGACGGCAAGAGCATACTGGTCAGATGCACAATTAATTTTGCGCTCCGCCTGCTCTGGTGCCATAAACGCGAAGGTCCCCAGCAGTTCGCTCGCCACAGCCGTCGAAACAGCATTCCAGCGCGCAATACCAAAGTCACAGAGATAGAGATAGACCGCCCGTTCCGTACTTTGCAGCGGACGATACAAGAAATTGGCCGGTTTCACATCCTGGTGCACGATGGGCTTCGCCCGGTTGTGCAGATACCAGAGACAATCAGCCGCCTGCATAATCGCGTCTGCCGTCTGCTCCAGTGACCAATATTTCCAGGGTGGTCGCTTGCGGCTCAGATCGGCCAGCGATTTCTCTGGCATATATGGCGACACAAAATACGGCACGGAACGCTTTTCATACTCCATATATCCATGGTCACGAATGGGCAAAATGTGGGGATGTTGCAGGCTACGTGTGATCTCTATCTCGCGCAGAAAACGCTCTTGCGCGTGCCGATTGCGCCGATCATCTTCATGGATGGCCGTCATTATTTTGAGGGCCACGCGCTCCTGTGTATACGTATCCACGGCCAGCCATACCACGCTCATTTGCCCCTGCCCCAATAGTTCCAGTCGCTGATATCGTTCAGGTGCCATCGTGTTTCCTCAGGTTGTCGCATGCCGTAACGTTTCAGATCAGATGGAATAGGTGGTCGCATAGGAACCATCCCTTACAGTCCCACGCGGGCCGCCACAAGGGACGCTCGGCCCCTACGCGCACCTCACTTTGATCTGAATAGGTGATCGCGTAGGGACCATCCCTTGCGGTTGTCCTGCTCGGGCTAGAATATCCTTGTCCCGCCCGGCTGCGGAGTATGGAGCTGATTTTGCTTGAGTAGCGCCTGGTAATCCAGTTTCGCACGCTCAAGTTGAGCGCTCAGAGCAGCTTTCTCTTTTGTAAGCTGGTCCATGCTTACGCGCAGAGCGCTTTTATCTTTAGCCGCTTGATCAAGGCTGGCACGCAAGCTATCACGATCTCGCGTGACCTGCTGGAGTTGATCACCACGCGAACTATGTTCAGTGCGTATCTTCTCCAGTTCCCCATCTAACTCGTTGGCCCGTTTTTCTTCTGTCGCCGCCCGCACCGTCAGCGCCAGAATTTCTTTCTTAAAAGTATCGCGCTGCTCATCCAGGTCTCTTTGCAGCTTCGCGATCTGCGGCTCATAGCGCCATCCCAGTAATTCATTGAAAAGCTCATACGACGGATCGCTCGGATTGCGCGCATCACGCATCTCCTGCAACTTACGCGGATGCCATTGACCACCCGCCAGTAAGCCGCCAAGCGCACGTAGCGCTATCGATAGCTCATCAGAAAAGAGCTGGCTGGTACGATTAGCCGACAAGCCAAACTTGCTAATATTCTGGGCATAATCGGCGATCAGATCAGAGGTTGTCGTCATCCCAAGGAGAGCGGCGATATCAAAGCGCAGCTCTTTGGCAGCCTGCTCGTCCTGGAAGACGTCAAAGAGTAGCTCTTGCGTTTTTGTCCCCAGCAGGAGCAACGCGTAGGTCAGTTGTTTCTGCACAGGCTGCGGGTGCTCATCCAACGCTTGAATCAAGTGATCGGCAATATCCGCCTCGCCAAATAAGAAGAGCAGGGCAATAATGCGCAGATTCATCTCTTCGTTTGTATGCGTCTGCACATACTCAATCAACTCTGGCACCATTACGTGCTCGGCATAATCTCTGCTAGCTTCATCCTGCAAGCGCTCCAAAAGGAGAGAAACAGCCATGGCTGTATCGTCGTTTTTCTGACTGAGCAGCAACGCAATCAGCTCATCCTTGATCACATCGGTAGGCATGCGCTGAAATATCTCGATGGCTGCGTCGCGTCGTGCCAGATCGCCCTTATCACTGTGAGCCGTCCAGATAAAAGGCAAAGCTGGCACGCCGATTTCACACAGAATATCCTGCGCAGATCGTGCCACGGCTGGATCGGACGCGGTAATCAGTGCTCCCACAACAGGCACAGCCGCCGCGCCGATCTTGATCAAGGCCATTTCTGCGCCACGTCTGCGCTCATCCAGATACAGCGCTTGCAAGAGCTGATCGATGACGACTTTCTGCATCTCCGCCTTCTGTACCAGTTGTGCCAGCGTATCAGAGACATCATCGATGAGATACGTGTCTTCCAGTCCCTCTAACAACGCAGGCAAACTGCAATCGGCCAGTTCGTTCGTCAATAGAACGATCAGTGCCTCCCGAGCTCGCGCTGGCGGGGCTGGATTAAAAAGCTGCACGATCTCATACAGTACGGCTTGCTCGTTATCGCTCTGTCGCACCAGTGTGACCACAATCCGTTGCGCCAGTTCACGGGCCAGGTTCCTCTGATCATCCAATCCCGCGAGCAGTGGCCCGAGAATGATGGGACCAAATTGCGGCAAGATGGCAGCCGCAGTCGCGCTACGCTCATGCTCACCGAGTAAATCCACCAGTGGCGAGATAGCGGCGTCAGGATATTTGAGCAAGAAGCTGCTGGCAATCTTGCGCAGGGCGGGTTGATCCAACACATGCAACAGAGCAGGCACGACAACCGGACCGGGCATCTGCTCCAGCGTTTGATGGATGTAGTCGCGCACACGCTCATCCAGATGCAACAGATGCTTCACCAGCACGACAGCAGCATCCGGGCCTTGCATTCTAAATATGCTCATGATCTGCTCGGCCTGTGCCGCGCTGCTTTGTTCCAGCACGCTCATCAGCTCCTCACCAGGAAATGGCACGATACCCAGGATAGCGCGGCGAATGCGTTGCGTCACGATGGTTTCCTGCTCTACATCCAGGGCTACGGCAAGATCCTCCAACGCCACGTAGCCTAGCTGACTGAGCGCATTAATGCTCTCCTCATACAATTGAGGGTTCGTGGCCGCGAGCATCGCCAGCAGCGGAGCAACAACACGCCTCTCGGGAAACCGGCCCAGCGCGTGTACAACGGTGACAGCCAGCAGCGCATCCTGTTGTACCGTCTGAAGCAGCGTAATCAACGCCGAAACCGCCTGCGGATCGTGGATACGCTCCAGCACCTGCACCAGCAGACGAGTACGCCCGGGGACAATATGAAAGAGCACATCCAATATCGGCTCAACTGCCTGCACACCGATGGCAGTCAAGATGTGCGCCGCGCGCTCCGCTACAACCTCCTGCGGATCTGTCAGGATCAATTCAAGCAAGCCAGCGACGCTGGCCGGAGCGTACACTTCTAAAGCCGCCGCCACGCGTTGCTGCACGACAGGAGCAGGATCATCGAGCATGTGCAGTAATTGCGGAAGTGCCAGTACGTCCCGCGTCACCTGTAAGATACTAACAACGCGCTCCCGCACAATCTCCGAGGCATGCAGCAGCATCTCCAACAATTGTGGCGTAGCCGCTGTCCCGACTTCCTGCAATGCCAGTTCTACATTCTTCGCAGCAACTTCATTTTGCGACGGCAAGTAACGCATTAGCGCCTCAATGACTTTTTCCCCACGATTATCGCGTGCTCCTGGCTCCGTTAGCTTGCGTCCCTGCCGTACCAGGATCTCGCGGGCCTTCTGCTGCACCTCCGGCTCGGCCTGATAGTTTGAGGTCAGCACGGGTACCAGCGACTCCAGAATACGTTGATACTGCATCAGCGAAATCTGGTGCCTGGCATCGCGTTCGTCCAGGTAATATTCCAGAATCAGCAACGTCGCCCAGTGCACACGGAGCGTCATCTGATCAGATTGGCGATTTTCTAGCTCCTGCAAGACCCTGGTCAGTGTCAATCCAGGCCCCAGCCGGATCAGCGCATTGGTCGCACGCTCAAAGAGATACGTCTCGCTATCTCTCAGACGCGCAATCAACGCATCCACGGCCCGTGGATCATTGGTGCCACCCAGCACATTCACGACGACGGCACGCAAACGTAAACTGCGTTCGGGAGCCGGTAGGCTCAACTGCGCCGCGCGATCAACGACAACCCCTCCAAAACGTCCCAATACACGCCCCAGGCGCTTCACCTGAGCCTCGTAGGCCACATCGTCCACCGCATCCAGCAAATGCGTGAACAATAAATCGGGCACAATCGTCTGATCAAGCAACGTGAGCAAATCGTCGACGCCATCAACCATAATCAGGGGTAGCAGTGAACGATAGACCTCCTGACCACCCTCTTCCGCGCAACGCGTAAAGATGCGCGCCAGTTCCTCACGCGCAGCCCGGTTGCGTACAGCCATGGAGAGCGACTCTTCCAGAGCTGACGGTAACAGCACAGGATGCTGCATCTCAGCCTGCGGCGGAGTCCACAGCACGCCAACACAGACCAGTCCCAGCGCTAATGCCTGGAGCACGTAGTGCGGATTGCTCATACCCAGGGCACCAAAGCGTTCGGCCAGCACCAGAGGCTTGTCCAGCAGACCAGCCCAGATAGCGACTGGCTCACTCCAACGTCCCACATTCTCCAGCAGATCTTCACGGATCGGCAATGTTGCCGCTTGCTTCTTATTGGCTGCCGCGAAGAAATATTCGGCCACAAAATATTCGGCAATCAGCTCATGGCGAAAGCTCAGCACACCACTGGGGCTGATTTCGATCAGGGCCGCACTCAAGGCAAATTGCAGTAACTGTGGCCCATCAGCGTACCCCTCACCAGCACCGTCATCCTCACCGGCAAAAGGTCCCTGCGCCGGATGCTCATCCAGCCAGAACTGTAATTCATCGGCCAGTTCTTCATTGCTACTCCCGGCGCGCACACGCTCACCGGCTACCAGAGCAGGCGCAGAGACACGTAACTGGATCGCATTGCGATCATTCGCCCAACGTGCGGCACAGGCGATCTCGCTCAGAAAGCGAATAACATCCTGCTCAGACGGTGCGCCTCGCTGCCATTTCACCTGTTGCTGCTCATAGTCGATAAGTTGCTTCACATATTCACGCAGCAGACGACCACGCGTGTCTATTTGCTTGCCGCGCTCGATGCCAATCTTATCAATAATACCCATCAATGTGAACAACATCATCGGGTTCGTACAATGATAGCGCAGGCGGCTGCGATCAATCACTTGCATAATCTGTCCGGCTGTATGTTTCCAATGCTTATCTTGCTTCTCAACGTAGCGCTCGACAAACTCAGAGATCTGCTCCGGCTGTAGGGGATAGATAACAGCTCGCGCCGCCTGTCCCTCTTCCACCAGTTGCACGAAATCGTCCTGTTCGCGATAATCGACTTCACGGCAGGTCATCACCAGGCGATTCTGCGTCTCAAGCATCAGGCGTACTAACTCGTCGCTCACCTGCGCCAGGTAATTACTATCGACCTCGTTCAGACCGTCACAGAGCAACAACAAACGCCCTTGCTCCGCCAGCGACGTCAGACATGGACGCAGATGTCGCACACCCGGCAGATCGCTTTCATAGACGTATTCAAGCAGGCTCACGTGCGGGACAGGCTGCGCCGACGCTTCATCTTCCTGGTGTTGTTGCTTCAGGAACAGGCTATAATTTTTCATAGGGACGTAGACGGGAATGCGGCCTCGTGCCAGCACCAGGGAGAAAGGACGTTGCGAGGCGATATATTGATAGACGCGCAGGGCCATCGTCTTGCCAGCTCCCGGTACACCGAGAATCATTTGATGGGCGTCCTGCTGCTGAACAAGATCTAGCATCGAGATGTGTTGCTCCTGCGTGTATACAGTGGGGGCTGTGGCATATTCTTGAGATGGTTCCGCGGCCCGACGCAGATTCGCCAACGCGGTGAGCGGCGTATAGAGCTTATGATACTCTTCTTGCGCGGCGTGCACACTACGCAGGTACAATAGGAGAGAGATAGCTCTTGCCGAGAACAAGAGCACAAAAGACGCGATCAGGAGTTCGCAAAGTGGCACCAGGAGCAACTGAGGAGCATGAACTGGCAATGTGAGCAGGGCGACAACACGATTTGTCCCACTGCTCAACATCTGCCATGGATTAAGCCACACGACAATAATCAGCTCAAGGAGACTCAATAAGAGCGTTGCGCCAGCCCCAACCAGGAGACTCGCCAGGAAACGACGTGGTAACGGTCCCTGTATGATGTTACTTTGTACGCGTATTGGAATTACAATTCTCTGCTCCCGTTGCATGTGCACACCTTCTATTCAAGTGGTAGAAATAGTATAACCTAGTGACTGCATCTGAACAAGCTACAATAGTTACCCATGAGAGTTTATCCTATTGGTGGGAATAATTATTGAAGAGCGCAGCTGTTTTTTGTTCATAGGTGTTTTATGTCTGAGTATTAAGGTAAACTTACTACGGCGTCTTGTGTGTTACGTCCCGTCTATGTAGTGCGTTCGTATGAGTAGACTCTACGATTTAGGATAACCTTTTCATCACACAATGCTATTTACTCAGGGAAGGGGCTTGCGCATGGATCAGATCGACCCCTGGTTACATGGAACATCCGAGCATAATCCTGATACTGAACCAGTTGGCAACGAAAAGGTACGCCGTGTCAGACAATTTCGTAAAGTAAACCCTCTGGCACGCAAGCCTGGCACGACCAAAGACACGCACATAGCTAACACGACTATAGATCCATCTAAACCTATAGAGAGCCTTGACACCGCCAAAACTCCGCAGGTGATCAATGACCAGAAGAGCGCAAACACCAACGCGATGACGGATATGGCTCTACCTATAGAGAGCTTTGACACTGCCAAAACTCCGCAAGTCGCCAATGATCAGGACAAAGACACACTCTCCACTGATCAGCAAAGCACAAACACTGTCTCAGTGGTATCACCTGACATTGTGCTTGTCACAACGCTTAAAACACCCAGTATAAGCCTGAGCACAGTTATAGACGCTGATACGCAACCAATACCGACGCTACTGCCACCGCAGAATGGCAATACATTTATAAACACAAATATATCTCAGATCACAACGCCGCCCTCTCAAGATCCACCACTCGCCCATCGACCACTCCATATCAATCGCCGCCAGGCATTAGCCTTCATCGCACTCCTGTGTATTGTGCTCGCCCCCGTACTCAATACCAGTTTCACCCAATTCCAGGGAGCGCAAGGCTGGGCAGCAGTATTTACGACAACAGGCAATATAAGCAATAGCAATCTACTCCACACCTTGCGATCAGGGCGCGAGACGAAAACAGGTACCAGTACAGCTACCAGTATCACACCGCAACAATACATAAATCAGATTATCAACAATATGAGCCTGGATCAGAAGTTGGGTCAATTGATGTTCGTGGAGTGCATCTGCTCAAGCTATACGACATCCGCTGATCTCAGCACCATGGTCACACTGCAAGATGTTGGCGCGATCATCTTATCTTCCGGGAATAATAACATCATCAATGCAACACAACTCAAAACGCTCACCCGGCAAATACAACAAAACGCGCCTATACCACTCCTCATATCTACCGATCAAGAGGGCGGTGAAGTAGACCGCCTGGCGGCACTGGATGGACCGAGTCCCAGCGCTGCATCGATTGGACAGACCAATGATCCGACGAAAGCCAAAGCGCAAGGTATCCTGGATGCGCAAAATCTTTCCGCCTATGGTTTGAATCTCAACATAGCTCCAGTGGTCGATGTAGACAATCTGAGCAGCTCAATCTTGCATCAAGAGGGGCGTACCTACGGCGATGATCCTACCACGGTCACAAACATGGCTGGGGCATACTTAGAGGGACTACAGCAAAGCGGCAAAGTCTTCGGCACGCTCAAACACTTTCCTGGCCTGGGCGACGTCTCCGGCGACCCACATTCTCAGGTGACGGAACTGTATCGCACGAAGAGCGAGATGGAGCAGATCGACTGGGCACCCTACCGCGCCCTTATTCAGAAGGGTCTGGTTCACGCGATCATGGTCACGCACGAAATTCTGCCCGCCATCGATCCAACCATGCCCGCATCGCTCTCTGCAAAAGTAGTGCAGGACATTTTGCGCGATGAAATGGGCTTCCAGGGTGTCATCATGACCGATAGCCTGACGATGGTCGGTGTCTCTGCTTATGCCACCTTAGGCAATGCCGCCGCGCTCGCCATTGAAGCAGGTTCAGATCTCCTGATGGGAGCCGCATCAGCCGCCGACGTGACGACGATGATCAACGGTATCAAAGACGCTATCAATACTGGAGCAATCAGCCAGCAACGCATCGATGCCTCTGTTAAGCGTATACTGCTGCTGAAGTACGAGTTGGGGCTGCTTCCCATCCCCAAAAACGCGACTGGCAGCACAGGAAAATAGCAACGAGGAAATTGCAATGTCTCAATCCAGTACATCACTGGCAAAAACAGTGAAAAATGTGGATATTTTGCTCATAGCGCTGATAGTTATCGAGACACTCTTAGTCACGACGGCCATGGTTCCGCTACAGCTCTGGACGCGCATACTGCCGGCTTCGTCCAATACAACGCTCAACGGACCGTATCCCGCCTATCTCGCGCCAGTTATCAGTGCGTTGATCTACTTTATACCGACTATTATCGGCTTTTTAAGTCGTCATTGGCAGCGCGCGCTGCTCTTTGCTACGTTGCCAGCCTGGCTGGCCCTGGGAGCCTTTGTCATCGCGGCGACATTCAAGGTCGGTGCTTTCTATCTCGTCTCGACAAGCGACGTAACAGCGAATGTCAGCGTGCTTGAACTTTTCGCTGTACTAGGAGCAATTGGCTGGTTAGCACGCCATTTATTCAAATTGAGTTAGAATGGAAGTATGAATAAAATATCGTTGCGTCCTTTACGATTGACCCATATGCCAGATGACCCGTCGGCTGACCCTATCGATATTACAAGCAGTAGCGCTGATCATGCGCACGAAAACGGAAAGGGCACGAGCCAGATACAGTTGGAGCATCCAGACGTTCTACCGACGGGAAAACTGGCTAGCGCAACAATGGCGGCGAGCGACATAGCTACACAACCATTACAAGGGGACATTGAGGCGCGCCATTTGTTGCAGCGTACCCCACATAATTATCTTTTTAACCAGATATACGGCTTCTGGCTCTATCTTTCGCTCTTTCTGCTGACGCTGATCATCACGCATACTGTTTCCACAAAGCAGTATGGCGTTTTCGCTGCCATCCAAACCGCCATCAACACCATCCTCTACATCGTGGCCTTTGGTCTGGAGGACGCCACGGCCACCTTTGTGCCGCGTGTCTTCGCCGAGCATGGGCAGGCGGTAGCTGCATCGCTCCTCAGGCGCATCCTCGCATTGCGTCTCCTCATACTGGCCTTGAGCGTGTGTATTATCCTCTTTGGCCTGCCTGTCCTGGCAACTTTGCTGACGTTCGTGCCCATCACCAGCGTTGCCGCCAGCGCCACGAGCTTGCGTGATCCGGTGTTACTCGCGCACACCTGGCCTATCGCAGTTTACGTCCTCGGCAGTGGCGTTGCCAACTTACTGATGGCCGTCTGTGCTGCATTTATGCGCATGCTACGCGTGCTGATTATTGGAGGAGCCATGCAACTGACACTGCTCGCGCTGGGCTATCTTGCGCTGCATAGTGGCTGGGGCATTGATGGGGTCCTCTGGATGCAAGCCTTTGCCTCGCTGCTTGGAGCTACAGCATTCGCGTGCTGGCTGGCCCCACAGTTTCTGGCGCGCGGTGCGACATACAAACAACAACTCAAGCCAGTTTTGCAGCTAGGGATCTCAGCCTGGGTGACGAATCTGGTTTCAGGGGCATTACTCAAGCAGGTCTCCATCCTCTTGCTGCTCTTTTTTGCCGCCAGGCTGGCAGATACCGCTGTTGCCTATTTCAACCTCTCATTTCAGGTAGCCGACGCGACCAACGTCTTACTCGTCTCTGGCTTCTCTGGTGTTGGAGCCTCCGCGCTAGCGGCATCCTTCGTCGGACGCAATTACGAACGCTTTGCCCGTTCCTGGCAGGCCCTGATCAAGATAGAAACGCTCATCGCCGCGCCGGGCCTGGTTTTCTGTCTTTTCAACGCCTCCAACATCGTCCACGTGCTTTACGGCAGCCGCTACGACGCCGTAGGACCGCTGCTGGCCATCTTTCTCGGCTTCAATATCCTCGTACGTATCCTGGGTAGTGCTATACACCAATCTGGCCTCTACGTCATCGGCAAGCCCGGGCTGGTTGTCCTCAGCCAATGGGTAAGCCTCTGCATTGTCATCCTCGTCGGCATCGTGCTCGTGCCCCAATTTGGTGCTGCAGGAGCGCTCATCGCCGACGGTCTTGCCAAAACCGTTACCGCTCTCCTGTTATTGCTCTTTATTTTGCGCTCGGTGCCGCGTCAATATCCACGCGCTCTGCTGACTTTCACCTTGCGTTTCTTACCCGCATTGATCATCGCAGCGCTACCGGGTATCCTCTGGCATCCGACGGACCGTATTTTATTAGGAGTTTCAGGCGTCATCTTCGTCGCCTTATGCCTGGTCTTATTACTCGTCATCAAGCCGCTCAGTGCCAGTGACATCGAAATGATCAACGCCACAAATCCACGCGTCGCGCCTTATTTACGCTGGTTTGCCAGGCGAAGTGCAACGACAGAAGCTGCATAAGTGCGGCAGGAGTCGCAACGTTTTCAGACTGCTTTGCCAGCGCCTCTTTTTGCCTCCAGTTCCAGGCGAGCCAGTTCCACCCGCGCCCGCTGTTTCTCACGCACAATGAAATAGGTGATGATGGCCCAGGCTATCGTCGAGAAAGCGCAGGCAGCGGCCCAGGCAGTAACAGCCACGGCCCAGGCCACGGAATGCTGGCCCGCAGCCTGAGGCCGCTCTTCCTCTGAGCGTTCTTCAGCAGCATCCTGGTGATCTATACCATGTTGATCTCCCATGGGAACTTTGTTATTTCCCTGGGGAGTATGCGAAACATTCATTCTTTACCTCCAATTATGTAATGCGATGACTGCGTCGTATCTTACCCGATCAGAGGAGCTTAGACAAGCAATTTTTGTTACAAGGCCAGGGCTTCTCGGCTTTGAGCAGCTCTGAAGAGCGATACAGGATCAACTGAGACTGGCTGGCCTGTGCGGCCACGTTCACTGGCAGTATTACCACGTTGCCAAAGAAAACCGGAGGTGTCGTATTACTAATGATCGCGGGCGCGCCACCCTGTGGCAACGGGAGCGACACAATTTGCCAGTGCTTCCCACCATTATGCGTCACGGCGATGACCGGCACCGCTGGATGCGTAGCAGCCGCGCCAAGATTGCCCGCCGCGATGCCGCTCTGCGCATTTTGGAAAGAGATACCGGTGGTATATCCTAGCGAGAGACCACTTGCGCTACCTGAACTGGCGAGCTTTGTCCAGCTCAGCCCACCATTAACGCTGTGCCAGATGTCAAAGAGCGAGTGACCTGCGGCTCCCAGGCCAGAGATTTCAAGCCAGCCCTGCTGCGTATTCAAAAAGTGCGGAACGTCCACGGTCGCCGAAAGTGGATCAGTGATCGTGATGTGCTGCCAGTTGCGTCCACCATTGGTGGTACGCAGGACGCCAGTCGAGTTGCCTTGCATCTGCGCAGGTGGAATAGCGATCCAGGCATACTGCATATTGAAGAAATCACCTCTGGCGAACGCGTTGAGTCCAGCGTTGGCAGGCGTGACGTTTTTCCACTGGACACCACCATCAGTTGTCTTCAAGATGGCATGTGCAGTCAGCGCCCAACCGTTCTGGTTATCCAGCATACGAATACCCGTCAGCGGAGCGGTAGACTGAACAGCCATTAGTGCCATACTCTTCGTTGTATTGTTTGATACCGAGGCCAGGGAGGCAGACGGCAACAGAGCCGTTGCTCCTGGTGTTGCAGGTACAGCGCCACATGCAGCCAGCAACACAGTTAGAGCTACAAAAAGCAATAAGGGGACCAATGCTATGTGCGCGCGCCGATATATTTCCATGTCATCCTCGCCTTTCATGGGCACCATTTCATTAAAGTCATAGAGCTAACCTGACGTCCTACAGTTCGCAGCACCTGTCTACATGGAGTCACTACAAACGACACACGAAAATTCTGACAGCCCATTCTCCAGATGATCAATTTTTACGTCGTATCCGCAGCAATATTGTTCAATAGAGGTAGCAGAAATAGACATGAAGTCACGTTCTCTATAAATAACAATGTTGATACTATGCGGAAAATTGCGCTCGCGGCGCGGAGGTTGGTAGATTGTGACGAAGTTCACAATTCATATTGCCTGGGAAGAGTGCGTATTCGCGGATGTTCCCACAGGAAATGCTGTCCCGCTGTCGTTTCTAACACAAGACTCTCTAGCGAAGTAATACATGCAGAACGGCAATGCTCGCACGGAATAGTCACAAGGCGCTCATCAGGTTTTCTCCATTTTATTGCTCCGTATGAGGATACTGCGATAGGCTATTCAGCACCCGTGCCTCACCCTTGCGATTCTTCAGCTCCTGCCGAATACGCAACGCCTCCTCATAGTGCTCACACGCTTGATCTAACAAGCCAACATCATAATAAGCCCAGCCAATATCATCCAGTACGGTACTCTCACCACCCAGATTTTTCACTTCCCGGTGAATTTGCAGCGCTTGCTTATAGTATGTCAGGGCCTCCTGCCACTTGCCCTGGTCAGCGTAGATGCGACCGAGGTAGTTCAGGGCATAACCTTCCTCGCGGCGCTCATGTACAGTACGTGCATAGACCAGACCTTGTTCAAAGCAATACTGTGCCTGACCCACCAGGCCAAGCACACGATACACTTCGCCCAGCTCATCATACATACGCGCCGCATGCAACGGTGCTGTTGCCCACTTCGCCAAGGGGAAGAGCATTTCGTACATTTCGCGCAATACCACGACATACCCCCAGCTTGATAAATCAATATAAATGCCTTCCCGCTCAATCAAGGCATAAGCAGCAGCCCAATCCTCTGCCTGACAATAGTGCCAGAATGCTTCTTCCAGAGGCAAGATATCATTGCGATTGCGCCTGAGCGTCCGTTGAGGACAGACATCTTGCGCACAGTGTTGATAATACTGTGCGGCCTTTCTATGAGCATTTTTCAGTGCTTGCCTATTCACCAGCTCGCCAGCCCTCACAAAATGATCCTGCGCATAGCTCACGACAATGGTATGCAGTTGATACAATTCCTCGTCGCAGGGCAGCAAAAGATGTTCAGTCAACAAAGCATCTAGCGCCAGGTGCACGCGTCGCTTCTCCACATCTTCTAGCATAGCGCAAGCCGCTTCTAACGGGACTGGCTGGCGATATACAGAGAATGCCAATAAGAGCTGCCGTTGCAGCTCGTCCAGTTGTTGTGCATAGAGGCGATCCAGCAGATTACGCGCCACATCGCCCGTCCAGAGCTGTCCATAGGTTGGATCTTTAAAAAATGTACCGAGACTGACACGCCGCTTGCGCAATAGAGCAGCCAGCAAAGTCAGGGCGTATGAGTGACCAGAACAATACTTTACAGCTTGCTGTAATTCCGGCTCGGTGGCGACAAGTCCCAATTTCTGCAGCAGTTCGCATCCTTCGGTGGATGACAGACCGGCCACACGATATTCCTGCATATACGTCGGAGGATAGCTCCTGGTCCCCTGTGGCCAGGGACGACTGGTTAGGAGTATCCGACACCTGCACGACTGACTATTGAGCACATCTAGCCATTCCCCAATACCTGGACTATCTACCAGCGCATGTCCTGTGTGCCAGTCCAACAGATTCTCGAACTGATCCAGGACGATCAGGCGTGGCTCTGTAGCCGTATTGAGCGCATTGAAGAGCACCGCTGCCTGATTATGCGCGGCTAGATTACTCAAATCGGGTAGCGGCTTCTCCAGAGCTTGAAAGAGCGTACCGCTAAGATCGTGCATGGTAATGGCCGCAGAATCAACTTTCAGCCAGAGCGCAGGTGCCATAAATGGTCCCTTGTTTGCTAACCGTAGTTCTTCGGCGTAGCGATAGATCAGCGCCGCCAACGTTGACTTGCCCACACCACCAATACCGGTCAGCACTAGCGCCGTTGTATCAGCCTGTGTTAACTGCACATACACATCTTTTACAGCCATTTCACGTTGCTGAATCGTGCGTGGATCGGTCGGAGGTGGAAACCCCTCGATACTACAATAGGACGTCTTGTCCTCAGAAGGTCCGTGTTGCGGCGCTAAAGTCGCAAGATGAGGCACAATATGTTCGAGAAGCTGCGGGATCATCAGAGCAGGATGGTCTTCCGACGCAGTGGGAGCATCCGTTGAAATGGGAAAGAGCCATTGGAAGAGCGCGAGCACCACCCCAATCACCGCAAAAATGATACTGGGCAACATAACCAGCCACTGGCCCGCTGTCTCTAGCATAGTGAGAATGGAGCAAGCCAACACTACGACGAGGACAATAGCAATAATCAGAGCACGGCCCCAGGGAAGCTTGCGCCGTTTCTGTTGCTGTCTATCCATAGTCGTCACATCCTTTGCTCAGATGATAGTTCTCAATAGCTCTATCTCCCTTTGATTATAGGGCATAGCAACCGCCCACAGATTCCTTTCCCCTGACATATCGCTGCCAGTTTCCTCCCATATTTTAGATGCACGGACTTCACTATCTGGCTAGCATGCTGTTTCGCAATCAATGCATAATGGGTTGCGGCCCGTGGAGAGGCAGTTGGTGAAATGCCAGTTTCTCAACGTTTGGTCGCAGCGAGGACTGGCTATACATTTGCCGTAACAAACGGTAATGTCGATCTATCCCGAGTGTATCTTTGTCTTGAAAAAAAGTCAAGTGCTTTTTATAAATTTGAATATATTTAAACAATATTATCAAAAGTCGTTATTTTATCACGTTTCCCTATCATTTTAAAAGCTGTCAGTGTTATACTACATTAAAATGTATTCAATTTGCATAAGACAGGAGCAAGCTTTAAAATGACAGAGGGCAATGAATGGATCAGCAGCCGTGAAGGGGCTGATCTATTGGGAATACCGCAATCTAACTACCTCTACTATGCGAAAAATGGAGATATCGCCTTCAGGCAAGGCAAAAGAGCGCGTGAGTACAGCCGTGCTGACACATTGAAAGTGCGACGACAGCTTGCGGCAAAAAACAAGAGAACCGCTCCAGAGCAAGTACTCATTGATTGGGCGCTAGCAGCTGATGTACCTGCCACCTTAAAGCTATCACAGCAAGTGTACACAGAGGACGTGGACATAGCAGAAGTGGCAGTCTATCAATCGTGGCGCAAGCATAATAGCCAGCTTACACTCGCTGCATTCAGTGCAGATAGAAATGTGTGTTATGCCACTATCCAGGTCGTACCACTGGAGGAGCAAGTTATCCTTGACGTCTTGAGCGGAAAGCGAGCAGAGTCTAGCATCACACCTGACGAGATCCGCTCGTATGACGAGCCTGGAGCATACTCGCTGCTCGTCACCAGTGCGACCTGCTTGCGCGACCGTCCAACACTTCTCTACCAGCTATTCTATCGCTATATGCAATTCTGGCTTGAAATGTACCCAGGCCGCTATATCACGTGTGTCTATGCCCAGGCCGTTTCACACGACGGAATGCGGATCGTGCAACACTTCTTTATGGCACCCAGGCCGGATTTAGCCTACAACGCGTTTATGATTGATATGGCTTATCCGGCTGCTGCCAGGATGATACGAGAGTTTAAGCAGGAACTTGAGCAGAAAGCACCGTTACCAGATGCGCTACAATGGCCTCCAATACCACGATAAATTGGCAAAAGAGAGACCGCTAGGTATAAAAATGCAGTGGCGAACGCCGGGCACTTGCCCTGATTGCCTTAGCTGATGCTTATCTGGTCGCAACGCCAATCTATCGGGCCTCCTAATGCCGGGGCCCTGAAGAATTTCTTCGACTTAGTTCCCAACGATCCCACTGGCAGTGATCCACTACATGGTAAGGTTGTTGGCTTACTGGCAAGTGGGGTAAGCGACCATCATTATCCTGTGCTTGAGCACCAACTGCGGCCTCTTTTCGGTTTCTTCTGTGCCTATACCCTTGCTCGGGCTATATACGCCTCAGCGAAGGATTTTGACGCATAGAAGCAGGTACAGGAAAAGTTGCACGAAGAACTGACAGCGCATGGCCAGGAAGTTGTCTTACAGGCGCGTTTTCTCCTGGAAGCGCCGGGGTCTTTCCAGCCTGCGCACATACGCGTTCGTCGTGAATACTATGTTCACTCTGCATGTTCCTCCCGCCCCAATGCCTCCGTCCATTGCTCGACGGTCAGTAAAGGTGGGAGGTCGGGTTTGTGTTCGCGCAGACGCGTAGCCAGAGCTGCGGCGGCTGGCGGTCGTAAGCCTGTGCGCTGCAAGGTATCCTGGTTGGCAAAGAGATCAGTGGGTGTACCGGTAAAGGTTAGCAAACCATCACGGAAGGCGACAACACGCTGACAATACTCCGCGACCAGCGTCATGTCGTGCGTGATGACCAGGATGGTTTTTCCCTGCCGCTGCAGATCGCATAGCAGGCTCATAATGCCTGTAATCGAGCGATAATCCTGTCCCGTCGTTGGTTCGTCAACGACCAGGATGTCTGGTCCCATTGCCAGTACTGCTGCTACGGCCAGGCGCTGTCGTTGTCCCTTGCTCAGGAAAAGGGGATCTTCATCGGCATAGCGCGTGAGATTAACGGCCTCCAGCGTGGCGGCAACCCTTTCACGGCGCTGTGCCGCATCGATGCCCAGGTTTTTCAGACCATATTCAACCTCGTCACGGACCTTACGACAGAAAAGCTGGTGGTCTGGATTTTGAAACACATAGCCCACCGAACGAGGTAAACGCGCCCGCACTTTCCGCACCGCCAGGTCCTGCGCTAACACCTGTACACGTCCACGCGAAGCACGATAAATACCTGCGATAATCTTGGCAAAAGTCGTCTTGCCACTGCCATTCGGTCCCAATAACGCCAGCATTTCACCCCGTTGCAATGTGAGATCAACACCCTTGAGCGCCGTTGTCCCATCGCTATAGTCGTAATACACGCCTTCTGCCTGTATAACCACATCTGTGACGGATGTAGTCTGCTCCAGTGACGCAGGAAATGAGCATTGAGCAAGCGCTGGAGCAAAGGCCGTTTCTGCTTCCTCCAGAGTAAGTGGTGGACGAGATGCGTAGGTGTAGCCCGTGTGCCAGGAGATACGCGCCAGTTCGCCTACCGAAACACCAGAGCGCTCCAACAGAGTCCGCTGGGCATAAAAAGCAGCAGGCGGGGCCACGAGCTCAATACGCCCCTCGTGCAACAATGCGATACGATCACAGAAAGCGGAGAGAATTTCTGGATCTTGCTCAACCAGGATGACTGTCTTACGATACTCCTGGCGCAGGCGCGCAATGGTTTCAATCACCTCACGCTTGCCCACAGGGTCCAGATCACTGGTCGGCTCATCCAGGATCAGCACTGCGGGACGCAAAGCTAGAAACGCTGCAATAGCCACGCGCTGCTTCTGTCCGCCAGAAAGGTCTGCGGGATGCCGGTAGATAGCACCATGCCAGAGATGTGCCAGACCCACACCCTGGAGTGCCTCATATGCCCGCTGGAGAATCTCAGCGTTGGGTAGTTCTTGAATTTGCAACCCCAATCCCAACTCATGTAACAGGCTCATGCGCAAGAACTGATTCTCAGGATCTTGCAGTACCATGCCCAGCTTATGTGCATCAGTCGCCTGACGAGATACGGCTTCCCCCAACAAATTCACAGTACCACGAAAGTGCTGTGGCAACTGTTCAGCGGTGAGACGCGCATCGTACGGAATAATACCGAGTAAGGCTCGGCAGAGTGTCGTTTTCCCCGCTCCGCTTGGTCCCGTAATGCCAAAACATTCCCCCTGCTCCACTTGAAACGAGACATCGCGTAATGTCCAACTACCCGGTTTCTCGCTAAATGTCGGATAACGCCACCATAAACCACTGGTAGCCAGTACAGTTGTTGCACTCGCGTCTGTTGGCGAAATGGGTTCCCGGCGTTCATTGGACTCTCTTTCTTGCGTCACCACAGGTCATACCCCTTTCTGCAACAGGACGGTCAATGTTGGATGCGGACCAATGGCCATGTATAACAAACCGAGACTGCACACAATAATGATCCAATCAATTGCATGCCAGGGACTCGTTTCATAAAAATCTGCCGTTTCCTGCCGCAACCTGTAGCCACGCACCACCAACGCATCCCCCATCTCGCTGGAACGGCGGATCATCATGGCAACCATGGGTACAGCAATACTACCCAGGTCGCGCAAACGACGCAAAAAACTGCGTGGACGAGCGTTGATGGCCCGTGCAATCTGAGCCTGGTGGACTGTTTCATAGTCGGACAATGCCAGCGTAAGCGCTCGAAAGACGGTTGTCAGAAAGAAAATTATCGGCTGTGGCATACGCAATTGACGCAACGCACCGATCAGTTCCGTATCACAACTGGTGGCCACCAGCGCAACTGTGGCCAGGATCATACCAGAATAGCCAATCATTTTTGTGAGCGCCAGCAGAATACCGCGATCAGTCACCACGATGGTCAGCGGATGAAAGAAGAGCAGACGCGTAAAATTCCAGGCGGGTAGCGTAAATAGATGCGCCAGCACAACTGAAATAATAGAAGCCAGCAGAATACCGCTCAACAGCGCTCGTCGCCAGCAGTAGTAGCCAACGACGATAGCCAGCCAGATCACCTCCCACACGGCAATCCCTAATGTGATATAACCGGCATACACTGGCTGCCGCCACAAGGTCACAGGACCAGGTACCGGATTGAGCAGCGTCCAGGTCATAAAAAGGCTGAACAATGTTGGCAGCATCAGGAGCACATAGATACGCGCAATCTTCGTATGCATCCCGCTCAACAAAAAGAGCATGACGCTCGGAATCCATAAGACAATAGCGCCAACGAGGTCAGGATAAGAGGTATTGATGGTCCGCAACTGCGCCGCTGAGAGACAGAGCACCAGGACGATACGCGTTAGCAGATGCACACGAGCCAGAGGCGCATTAGCCCGCCGTGAGAAGAGAAATGACCGTACAAAGCGCCGCCCTGGCGGCAACTGCAAGTAGGGTGCCTCTATCATAGCGGCTGGAATATACTCTTGATCAGACACGCAATACCACCTCTCCTGAATACTGACGATACACGCTACACGAAAAACGTACAAAAGTAGTATACGATAAAGATAAACGTTCGACTATAATCAGTATATGTGAAAAATGTCAGAGCTTCATCTTCATAAACAATATTCCCACAACAGAGCCGTTCATAAGTAAAATGATTTCAGTATTTTTGTCCTGGTGCAACTTACCCTACGCTATACCTCATCAGGAGGGAGAGCATGACGCTTGATTTGAAACGCTATAGCGATGCCATACCGAAAGCAGAGCTGCATGTCCATCTTGAAGGCTCGATCCAGCCAGCGACGTTGCTAACGCTGGCCCAACGCAATGGCGTCAGCCTTCCTGTACAGAACATTGCAGAGATGCACAAGTGGTTTACGTTCGGCGGTTTTGCTCATTTTAACACTGTTTTCTCGACTATTTCGCGTTGTCTCAAAACTGCCGCTGATTACGAACTTATCGTCTATGAGTTCGGCGCTAGTATGGCACGCCAGCATATACGCTATGCGGAAGTGACCTTCTCACCCAGTACGCATGGTTTTGCATTAGGCATTCCATTTGATCACTACTTTAGCGGATTGACCCTCGGACGGCTACGCGCACAGGCGGACTTTGGTGTAGAGATTAGATGGATCTTCGACATCGTACGCGATATTGCAGACAATGACCTCCATCAGAAACGCGCGGACTACACGGTCGCAGTCGCTATCGAAGGTAGCCAGGATGGCGTCATCGCCCTGGGACTCGGCGGATCTGAAGCTAGCAATCCAGCAGAGCGTTATGCTCCGTTCTTTGACAAAGCACGCCACGCCGGACTCCACAGTGCGCCTCACGCTGGTGAAACGGTCGGTCCAACAAGCATCTGGCAAGCGCTGCAAGCACTGGGTGCAGAGCGCATCGGACATGGTGTGCGTGCTATTGAAGATCCTGTGCTTATAGACTACCTCAAAGAGCGACAGATCCCATTAGAAATATGCCCGACCAGTAATATCTTGATTGGTGTTTATCCAACACTGGCCGCCCACCCTCTCCCACGTCTCCACGCGCTGGGCGTTCCATTAACCATCAACTCAGATGATCCACCTTTATTCAATACAACGCTCAATCACGAAGTAGGCTTACTTGGCGAAGTCTTCGGCTTTGACGTAGCAACGATAAACGCCATTGTGCTGAATGGTGTACAGCACAGTTTCCTCCCACTGGCACAGAAACAGGAGATGAGCATGATGTTTCAGGCCGCAATGGACAGATTACAAGGTGATCTCTCCACGAACCACGTAGCCGACGCTTCCCAAGATACTCCTACAGAGGGCTGCTGAAAATTATCGTGTTCAAATTATTCGATCAGGCGTAAAAATTCCAGGCGCGTCTCGCTCTGGCTACGGAAAACGCCGCGCATAACTGATGATGTCATGAGACCGGGTGTGCGGATACCGCGCGCCGACATACACAGATGCTCACCCTTCAACACCACCGCAACGTCATCGGTATCAGTGATACGACTGATCTCATCGGCAATTTGTTGGCCCAGGCGCTCCTGAATTTGCAGTTGATGCGCAAACTGGTGCGCAATACGGGCGAATTTTGAAAGTCCAAGTACCTTGCCATTGGTAATATAGCCAATCGACACATCGCACCACATCGGCAAGAGATGATGCTCGCACAGCGAAAAGACACGCATGCCTGATACACAAACCATCTGATCTGTACTGGCAGACTGAAAGGTCGTTTCAGTTGTTCCAGGATCATACTCGATAAACTCGCGCCACCAGTCAGCCCAGCGGCGCGGTGTATCCAGTAAACCTTCACGGTCAGGATCTTCGCCTATAGCAATCAGTAGTTCACGTCCCAACTCAAGCAATTTGGGGTAATCAACCTCTCTGGCGCGTTGCTCTTCGTCCAACTCGTGTCCATTGTTATATGCGTGACCCCGATCCATGTGCATTACCATAAGTTTTTTTTCCTCACTTCGATGAGTTTGTTTGCTTTTCACTGTCATTTTGCATGCACTCCTGAGAAAATTCACGGTTTCAGCTTCTTGCGCTACAGAAACGCTTTATACACCACGCTTGTTTCCCCACAAGAGTGTATGCAGTTGCGGCAGGACAGTGACATTGTACCAGTGATCCGCGATGGTGCGCTCAACCAACCACTCCATACGCTGCAAGATGCCAGCGATATCAATTTCCTGTGCCAGTTGGGGAGGCGTATGGTTGCCTACCTGCAAATACAGCGGCAAGGCAGGATAGCGGGTCGCCACATCCCTGGCATAGGCATAATCTTCTTCGTCGAAGACGACAACTTTGAGGTATACCTGTACGCTATGACCACCCTGCTCAGAAGTTGCAGCGGCGATGCATTTGTCCAGGCGCTCCCAACGCGTAATCTGCTTACTGCTGGGGGGCTTGGGAGAGAGTGTCAGGTAGTCGAGTTGAGCGAACCAGGGCTGAGCTATGCTGCCCTGCGTCTCAATAGCGAAGGTGTACCCATGCTGATGACCAAGATCTATCAGATCCGCCAACGGCTGCATAGCAGGGTTCCCGCCAGAAAGCGTCACCAGTATCGGCGTATGACCTGAGAGCCGCTGCACTTCGTCAAAGACTTGCTCCGTGGTCATAGGATACCACTCAGACTTATATTCTGGCAATACTGCATAGAGGCTATCACACCACGAACAACGATAGTCACACGAACCCGTGCGCACAAAGACTGTCGGCTTACCAATCAGCAAGCCTTCCCCTTGGATGGTCGCGCCGAATATCTCGGAGACCGTAATCGTGCGAGACGCTGTCATCTGTTCCATTTCATTATACCCCTTCGCGCTCGGCATGTGTAATCTCCACATAGCCCTTTTCAGTTTCCCATAACCTGATGCGGAAAAGCAGAGCATCAGGTACACCGCCCGCGACCAGTCCATCCCAGATCCAATGCACCAGATTTTCAGCCGTCGTGCGAATGCCGGTGAGACTATTCAGATCGTTGTGATCCATGCCTCCTCGCTCAATGGGACGGGCTGCACTGCCCCTCGGTACGGAATCAGAGAGTTCTTCGATGATCGTGGCGTTCACGATACGCTTCAGGTCGTCAAAGTCCATCACCATCCCATCATCGGATTGACCAGGAGCTTCCATGAGAGGCCCACGCAAGGAGATCTGTAACCGATAGGAATGCCCATGCGGTCGCCTGCATTTGCCCTTGTGTCCCGGAAGATGATGAGCTGCTTCAAAGTTGAATTCTCGTGTAATGATGGCAAATCGAGTCATAAGATCCCCTCACATGACCAGTACTAGAACGCTCTCAAAGCCAGGCATACTAAAGACTCCTTTCGATCATATGTTCAAAATTTTGTCTTAGTATACCCGCCCTATCCGACTCCTAAACACCCCAGATATTAGTATTTCTATACACAAAAATACTAATCTTTCGCGTAGATGGTTGGGTCAGGAATACCTGCCAGCTCGAATGCTTCACGACGTTCGAAACAAGTACCGCAACGGCCACAATGCGCTTCTTTCCCTTCATAACAGCTCCAGGTCAGCTCAAAAGGCACATCGAGACTGGCACCCAGGCGAGCAATCTGAGCTTTGGTAAAGCGCATAAATGGCGTCTCGACCTCTACATCTTGCGAATTCATGGCCGTAGCAATCATGCCATTAAAGGTATCCACAAACACTTTGCGGCAATCTGGATACTGGGCGTAATCTCCCTGGTGGGCGGCATAGGCTACGATGTTGGCATGATCATTCCAGGCAACGGTGGCCGCTTGTAATAGCATATTGGGATTACGGTATGGGACGACGGTCGATTTCATGCTATCGTCGGTATAATGCCCATAGGGTACCTGAACATCAGGATTGATGAGCGAAGAGTCCGATTCAGTTAAGAGGCGCGAGATAGGCAGCTCGATGATGTCATAGGCGATCTGGATGGGCTGAGTTCCATGGCTGAAACGTTCACGCAGATGGGCGATGTACTGCTCGGCGTACGTCAGCTCTTTGACATGCTTCTGACCGTAGTTGAATGAGAGCAGGTGCAGGTTGAAGCCCGCTGAAGCGTAGTAGTGGGCCAGCACGCAGCTATCCATCCCGCCACTGACGATTAACACTGCCTGGTTCCTTCTGGGTGTCGTTGGCATCGGTTCTTTCTCCTTTGTGATGATCTTGTTGCGTATGCACATGACGAGAACACTGGCAAATACCAGCCGGTGGATAGTTAGCCGATAGATGGAAGAAAACGACGATATTCAGGACGTGGTCCTTGATAGGTCGGCTGCGCGTGTTCGGTGAAAATGATCGTTTTGATGTTGCCACGCACCGTGAAATCACCGACAACGCGCATCCAGCGCGGGGAAAGCTGCGCAACTAGCTCATCAAGAATAGTATTCGTCGCCGACTCATGACTGATCTGGCGCTCCCGATAACTATTGATGTAGAGCTTCAAACTCTTCAATTCGACGACAAACTTGTCCGGCACATAGTCAATGACTATCGTGGCAAAATCAGGAAAACCTGAGCGCGGACAGAGACAGGTAAACTCTGGGATCTCGAAGTGTGTGACATAATCGCGGTCAGGGTGGGGATTGGGCCAGGGTTCTAGCTCATTCCGCTTGATCTCATCGAAACCATACCTACCTGGGATACGCTGCTGCTCTGACATTGAAACCTCCTTCTCGTGGGTGCCAGTTCTTTCAATAGTAACAATAGCACACAGAGGAAGGTTTTCAAGCCACAAATATCACGACAATAAAGCATGGTACTCGATTGTTTCTCGGCTAGAGCATATGCGTTTAGGGTGGAGGTCCAAGGATTGTGCGATGTCTTGACCGCTGTTTTCGCTACAGAAATCAAGCATGCGCTTTTTTTAGCCTGGTTGCCATTGACAGACGTTCCTAAAAAGTGCGCACTCAACACGCTTGATCAGCCACTTTCTCCTTCCCCCCTGATATGCTCATTTTTCTGCCAGAAGGGAGGGAAGCTCACTCTGCCGGATGAACTCCTCGGAGACCTGCCAGAGGCGTTGGCGGATCGCCAGGTCATACGAGAGTTTGGAAGAGAGAAACTGAGCAGCTACACGTTTAAAGAGGTCAACATTTTCAGATATCCTTCTCTTCAAGACTATTTACTCATTCGTAAAAAATACGGTTAAGATCCTTCCCTTCATACCTAGTACCTTTCGATTAAAACATGATCTAACACCTGGTTCTCTGCCTCTCATATAGTATTATACTTTATAGCTGCCTATTCATAGATAGAGATGTACCTGGACAATGAAGTCAGGCAGCAGTAACCATATTTACACAGAGATTCGGGAGTTTCAGTATCATGCAGAAAAGGAAACGCCGTCCCTTTTATTTTATCCTCTCTTCCGTTGCCGTTCTGGCAGTACTCGCAGGCATTGTCTTTAGCAGGTTTTCACAACCTTCCTCCGCGACACATGCTGACAGTGCTGACACACAAATGCAACAGGGTATGCAAGCCAGTGTTATACCGATGCGTCCAATGTATAACATGGCGGCAAAAATGGGAACAAACGTAGATACTGCTGCTGCCGCAGCCGCTGCATTACCTTGCCTGACAAGTACCACACAGCCTGTCTGCTACAGCCCACAGCAGATTTACGGAGCATATGATGTGCAGCAACTGCTCAATAGTGGTATTACCGGCCAGGGCAAAACTATTACGATTGTCGATGCCTTCCAGGACCCGACAGTACAGCAGGACCTGCATCTTTTTGATCAAATGTTTGGCCTGACCGATCCACAACTGAATATCATTGCGCCAAATGGTTTAACGCCATTTAATGCCAATGATCCTGCCCAGACCGGCTTTGCCGGCGAAATCGCACTGGATGTAGAATGGGCACATGCCATAGCACCTGCTGCCACGATTGACCTCGTACTCGGCAATGTACAGGCGGAGACACCTCAGGGAGAATTAACGGCATTGCTCCAGGCCACCAGCTACGCGGTCAATCAGAATCTGGGGAACGTGATCTCGCAGAGTTTTGGTGCCGGTGAAAGCTGTTTGCCAGCAGCATCTATTCAGACTTTCCACCAGATCTTCCAGCAGGCCCAGGCCCAGCAACAGACCGTCTTTGCCTCGGCTGGTGACGACGGAGCTGCGGTCATCCAATGTACGAATGGAGTAGCGACGACGCTCGCGCAAGGCGTCAACTATCCAGCCAGCGATCCACTGGTCACAAGCGTGGGTGGAACCACATTGTTGGCATCACAAGCAGGAGCCTATATCAGTGAATCGACCTGGAATGATGCACAAATGGGAGATGGCGCAACCGGTGGTGGTAACAGCATCGTGTTTGCCCAACCAACCTATCAGCAGAATATCACAGGCAGCCAGACCCGCGCAGTAGACGATATCTCCTTTGATGGCGATCCACTCACGGGCGTGCCAGTTGTGACCAGTTCTCTCATGCCAGGTACGACTATGGTCATTCCTATTGGCGGGACCAGCGTGGGATCTCCACTTGCCGCAGGCATGACTGCCCTGTTTGATCAAGCCGCAGGAAAAAATTTAGGGTTTTTAAATAGCGCATTCTACCGCATCAGCCAGAACGCCACAGCGTATGCACAGGCATTTCATGATGTGACAACGGGCAATAACACGTTTGTCTTTCAAGATGCCAACGCTAACGTTGTCACCGTCACAGGCTTCGCTGCCCAGGCCGGCTGGGATCGACCAACAGGCGTGGGTTCACCAGTAGTGGCACAACTGGCTACACTCCTGCCGCAATTTATTCAAGCCAATGATGGTGCAGGTTTATAGAGCCAGCTAGTGAGCAGGAATATCTCTACGCTTTACCAGAAAGCAGATAGGAGACATGTCCTCTCACGGCAAAGGCAAAAGAGACGAGCATAGGCATGCTGGTTCCAGACATCTTGCATGGAACCAGCATGCTTGCGTATACTTAAATTACCCAAGTCTGATCCAGATTAGCAGCAAAGTGCTATCGAGAGCGTGGCGCACTGGTTTTTATATTTTTTTAATGTGTTATCCATAAAAAATGGTACACTGGATAAACATATATACTTTTATCTAGTGTACTTCTCGCGATGAATATGTTATACTGCCACTAAAAGACGATAAAACCGGAAAGGAGAGCGCAGCGTCCCTCCTCGTGTCTGGAAGTCGGGAGGCTCCCGCCGCAAGTATGATGAAACAAAGTCACCGCGTTAGCACCTTTTTCTGGCAGATACACACGTTTCCGCTCTCCTTGCTACGCCTCTCCACCAGCAAACGTCTCCTCATCGTGATACTCTCGTATGGGCTGGGAATACCTGGACTCTGGTTCTTCTTTCCTCGTCTGCACAATGCGGCTAGCATGGTCCTGCCTATCATCTGTCTCTGCTGGCTCTTTTCTTATCGCGGCTTGCTCCTCAGTCTTCTCTCAACCATTGCCACCGTTTGGCTCGTGTACCGCTATCTCTTAGGGAGTACACCGATGGACGCAACTGTCGTGGAAAGGGGGTTGCTTGGATTAGCTATCGTATTCCTGCTTGGTCTCACGATCTGCTGGCTACGGGCGGCGATTGACCTCGCGCAAGTGGCCCGTCAGCAGGCTCTGACCGCGGAACAAGAGCGCTTGCTGGCCTTAGAAAGAGAACACCAGATTACTATCGGCTATGAGCAGCAACGCAAGATCAACGAGTTGAAAGATCAATTTCTGCTGAATGTGAGTCATGAATTGCGCACACCACTGGCGGTGTTAGGAGGCTCCCTGGAACTGCTTAAAGAGTATCATGAGCGGCTAGATCCGATGGAGAGGGTACAAGTGCTGACTCAGGCGTTGGCAAGCCAGGAAGCACTCGCCGAGCTTGTCAATCGGGTGCTGGATACGACCACCATGGTGAGCGAAATCCCCAAGGCGAAGCCGGAGGCCATCTGTGTCCATCAATTGCTCCAGAAGATATTGGCCCATCTAGCACCTGAGTACAGAGAGACTTACACGATCAGTCTCCATATGCCCGAGCATATCTTCGTCTGGGCTGATCCACTTCTGCTGCGTCAAGTGCTGCAAAACTTGCTCTCCAATGCCTTCAAGTATGTTCCCAGACAGACAGAGATCCATATCGAGACCACGCAAGCAACTCCTTCTTCTCCGGTGTATCTGAGTATACAAGACGCAGGTCCCGGCATCCCACTCGAGGAGCTCCCGCTGCTTTTTGAGAAATTTGTGCGTCTCAAGCGAGACCTGGCTAGCACAACGCGTGGGCTGGGTTTGGGACTCTACATCTGCAAACAGCTTGTTGAAGCGATGAAAGGGCGCATCTGGGTCGAGAGTTCCGGTTGCCCAGGAGAGGGCTGCCGCTTTTGTCTGACCCTCCCTCCCGTTTCATCATGAGCATCATTCATGAACTAAGCCCTTACGGCGCATTTGTTCCAGATCGAAATCAGCGGGTGCCTGCGGACTGACACCAGCTTCAGCACAGGCCCAGCCAATCAAGGTAAAACCCAGTCGCAGTCCCTGTACCACATTGTCCCGTTCCTGTCCCGCTAGCAGACTCAGGCATTCCTGGCGTAGTTCTATGGCTTTCCCCTCGCTATACTGTCCAGCATAGCCATTTAAGAGAGCTACATGCGGCGCAAAAGCGTCAAATGGAATGTTGTTGGTGGATGCAAGCAGAAATAACCAGTAGCCAACCTGACTACCCTCCAGGATAGTGTCTGATTGCCGACCAGTATGCACGTGTTCCCCCATTTGCACTTCGGCCAGTTCCTGTAGTTCATCAGCCAGGCGTGACGCAAGATAGCTATGACTTTTATCCTGCAAGAGACGCGAGGTATTGGATTCCGCACTAAGATCATGATCGCGCAGGTAGAGGTAGACACCGTACAGTTGCCGCAGTGTAGTCACCAACGCTTGCAACGTATCCGCCGAAGTGTTCTCTTCGGCTATAGGCAGTTCCTGCGTACGCGGCGGATTCTGTAGCTGTCCCTGGTGATAGATCTTGGAGGGGTCGAAAACGCGTTCGGCGACGAATTGATAGCTGTTATCAGGCAGGAGGCGGCGATAATAGCAACTACGGTAGCCATCATGGCATGCTGCATCACCACTTTGCTTCACCCGCACAAGCAAACTATTTTCCTCGCAGTTGATAAAGATATCACGCACCTGTTGGGTGTTACCAGACTGCTCACCCTTGCGCCAGATAATGTTGCGCGAACGGCTGAAGAAATGCGTATAACCAGTCTCACGTGTACAGCGCAGTGCTTCTTCGTTCATAAAGGCCACCATCAACACATCTCCAGTGGCATCATCAACAATGACGGCTGGAATTAAACCCTGACGATCAAATTTTAACATGGTCGTATCACTACCTCCCTCGCCTGTAAGTACTGCTTCACATCTCGAATACGGAACTCACCAAAATGGAAGATTGACGCTGCCAGTACAGCATCAGCCCCGCCAACGCTCAAACCCTCATATAAATGCTCCAGGCTGCCTACGCCTCCTGATGCAATAACTGGCACGCTGACAGCAGCAGAGACTTGCGCATTGAGCACGAGATCATAACCCTGGCGCGTACCATCACGATCCATACTGGTCAAAAGAATTTCTCCCGCTCCTAGCTCGACACCACGCTGCACCCATTCCAGAACATCCAGCCCGGTTGGAGTGCGCCCACCGTGTACATAGACTTCATAGCCACTCGGCATCTCGCCATTAGAACGAGCATCAACAGCCAGGACGATACATTGCGCCCCAAATTGTTCAGATCCCGCCGTGATCAACTGCGGATTCTGCACTGCTGCGGTATTGAGCGATGTTTTGTCAGCCCCCGCCCCCAATGTCGCGCGGATATCTTCAACGGAACGAATGCCTCCACCAACCGTGACAGGAATAAAGACTTGCTCCGCTGTACGCCGCACCACATCCAGCATGGTCGCGCGGTTCTCATAGGAGGCAGTGATATCGAGAAAAGCGATTTCGTCCGCACCCTCCTGATTATAAAAAGCGGCCAGTTCGACGGGATCACCAGCATCCCGCAGGTTGACAAAACTTACGCCTTTGACAACACGTCCCTCCATCACATCCAGGCAAGGGATAATACGCTTGGTTAGCATGGTCGTTACCTCTCTTACCTCTCTATCTCTCGAATAGCGCTAGCCAGCTCGACATCTCCCGTATAAATGGCCTTCCCAACGATAGTGCCCTCGACGCCAATCGCAGCCAGCGCGCGCAGATCAGCCAGTGAGCTGACACCACCGGAGGCGATTAATGCGCACGAAATAGCTTGCTGCATTTCGCTTAACGCGGTCAGATTAGGTCCGTTCAGCGCTCCATCACGGGCGATATCGGTATACACGAAACGTTGTACACCCAGAGAGCAGAGTTCAGTAGCGAGCGTAACAGCCTTTACACGCGAGGTTTCACGCCACCCGGATATAGCGACCCAGCCGTCTCGTGCATCCAATCCAACGACGATCCGCTCTCCCCAACGCTGGAGAGCCTCTTGCAATAATGCGAGGTCAGTAATCGCTACGGTTCCCAGGATGACACGCTCAACGCCAGCCGCCAGCACCTGTTCGATGTGTGCCAGAGAACGCATGCCTCCGCCAACCTCAACATGCAACGTCGTGCTCTGGCAGATTTTTTTGATTAGATCCCCATTGACAGGCGCAGCTTGAGCAGCGCCATCCAGATCTACCACATGCAACCAACGCGCACCCGCCTCTTGCCAGCGCAAGGCAACCTGCACGGGATCAGTAGCATAGGTTGTCACCTGGGCGTAGTCTCCCTGATAGAGTCGTACGCAACGACCATCTTTGATATCAATGGCTGGTAGTATAATCATGCATTGACCCATTTCACAAAGTTTTTGAGCAGTTGTAAACCGCTGGCCCCACTCTTTTCAGGATGAAATTGTGTACCCCAGACCTGCTCGGTAACGATCACGCTACAATAGGGCGAACCGTAGTCCGTCAGCGCCGCGACGCCCTGCTGAGCATATGGCTCAACATAATAGGAATGCGCAAAATAGAAATACGCGTCGGGGGGAACATCAGTGAAGATGGGCAAGTTCGCGTGCAGCGGCGTGGCCTGGTTCCAGCCCATATGCGGAATCTTGGGACCATGCGGGATACGCCGCACTTCACCATGAAACAGGCATAAGCCGGCCACTTCGCCTTCCGCATGGTGCTCGGCCAGCAATTGCATGCCCAGGCAGATACCAAGGAACGGTTTGCCCTGTCTGGTCGCTTCACGGATAGCATCATCCAGGCCACGCTGCGTCATGCGCGCCATGGCTGCACCACCTGAACCAACCCCCGGTAACACAACGGCCTGCGCCTCGGCAACTACGTGTGGATCATCAGTCACCTGCACATGTGCTCCCACATGCTCCAGAGCTTTCTCGATACTACGAATGTTTCCCGCTCCATAATCGATAATCGCAATCATCGCATCACCCTCCTCATACCAGGCATTATCAAAGTGGCAGGCTACCTATCTGCATCACCTGCGATAAGCCAAGCCAACAAATAGCCGCAGAGCGTTTTGTAGCATCTAGCAGGTTCACCGTCAATAACGGGCAACACAACAATGCCAGGCGCATGATTTCGTCCCAATCGTCAGGCAAGGCATGTTGCTCACGAAGCAGGGCGATGAGCGGCTGCAATAGATACTCCCTTTTCGTGTCCAGTAGTGCTTGACGCACAGGTGTGAGTTCATAGTTATGTTCTATGAATATATGCATACCGCGCACAGCGACAGAAAGCTGTAGATCTTGCGCAACTTCGCGCGGAAAATACATCCAGGTCGCATATATATTATGGAAGAAAGGTTTCACAATATCAAGCAGCGGCATATGACGTCCCGCAAAGGCCGGGTCAAAATAACGGTAATCCTGCTGATCTTCCAGGAAAACGTTGCCAAAGTGCGCATCGCCATGTCCGATCACGGTTGCCGCCGCCCGCGCTGGATGCAGCACAACCTGCGCACGCTCAATCAATGCTCCCAGAGTTTGTCTATCGCCAGTGATAGCGTGCCCATTGATGGTCCAATCATACGTGAGCAGCTCTTCAAACGAGAGATCTGTCACGACATGTTGCGTATCCCGCTGTTCTGGTAGGGGAAAGCGTTGGCCCGCATAAAATTTTTTGAGCCGGCCACCCGTGAGACGATGCCAGAAGAGTTGATGGATGGGAGCCTGCGCATGTTCTTCAGCACTACTCTGAGCCAGCGTCTCGCGATAAATATGCAGCAAACGCTCACACTCGCGCTTTTCAGCGGCAACCAGCAGTTCCACTGTGGCCTGAGTTGTATCACCGGTCTCGACAGCGCGCAGGAGATCGAACATCACCGGCCAATGTACCACTGGATAAATCACCATTTGCTGGCCCTTCTCGTGCAACGTGCGCAAGGGTCTCACCACGTTGTAGCCAGCATTGTAGAGCATCTCGGCGTGATAATACTCCTCCAGGACCCCCTGATCCTCGACATGCGTCTTGAAGAAATATTCCTCACCGGCCACACGATAGACACCATTGAAGGAATTGAGCGAGACGGCCTTAGGCATCAAGGTCACACTCTCTACCTGCAAAGACATGTGACGCGCAAACCAGCGCTGTAACAGTCGCTCAGCCTTCTCACGCTCAGTAAATTGCAGGCGCTGAATCGTCTCCAGATCGTCAATCTGCTCCAATAGCGCAGGAACGTGTGTGACATCCGCCACAATGAAGTCTGGCTGTGTCTGTTCAAGCAGCCTGCGAGCCTGCTCCGTACGAGCACCGGTCAGCACCGCTACGGTAATAGCGCCCGCTGCACGCCCTCCTCTAACATCGCTGGGAGTGTCACCTACAACGACAAAGCCATCCTGAGATGGCAATGGCTGACCAGGTTGATAGTCTGGATAGGCCGCCGCGATGAATGGATAAGGATGTGGCTTAAACAACGAAGTGGTATCTCCGCTCGCACGCAATTTCTTTTCGGCAAGAGATACCTCGGCATCGGTTATGATATGAGACGCGTCAAAATAGTCATAGAGTCCATAGTTTTTTAAGGGGAGAATGGCTTCTTGCCCCGGACGTCCGGTAGCTACGCCCAGAGTATAGCCCCGTGCACGCAAGGTCTCAAGCAGCGTACGCAACTGTTCCACTGGCAGTAATGGCTGCTCAAAATGAATACAGCCACACTTGCCGCTCTGCGCTGGTGCATGACCATAGGCTTGCTCGTACAGCTCGTCGCCCAGATACCACTCTTGAAAGATATCCCGGCAGAGCTTCCATGATGCGCTATAACGTGCAAAAATAGGCTCTACAGGTTGCTCAAGGACGACGCTGGCATAGTCATTAAAACGCTGCAAGAGTTCCAGACCAACGTATTCCTGAAAGATGGGTAATGCCAGGCGCTGATAGGACTCTATAGCAATAGCATCGCGTGTTCTCTCTCGCGCCAGCGCCTGCCTGAACGCGGCAATCCAATCCGCATCAGCCGGGCGCAAAGGCAACAAGGCGGCACGATCAGGCAGCGCAGCCAACAAATCCAGCAAGCTGATACAGACCGCCGCATAACAGGTATCCCAGTTGGAATTGATGGAATGCGCCTTGAAGCCAAGAATGACCGCTTCTGGCAGCACTGCATGACTCAGACGCTGACAGGCTTCAAACGTCGTGGGAGGCTCGTAGACACGCGCGCCAGTGATATTCCAGTAGCACGGACTGTACAGCAATTCGTGCAGCACTAAACCGGCTGTGATCCAATACGCCTCTTCACTGGTAATCACACCATCCAGATCGAAAATAATGACATTGCTCACAGGGACCTCTTTAAGCGCTCGCGCAGGGCACGCACGTTGACCGACTCTTCCGCAAAACGATAGGTGAGCGGCGTGACGTTGATATGCACCGCACCGGCTCCGCGCAAGACCGCCACGGTCTCCAATAATTCGGGAGCTGAACCTCCCACACCGGCAACACCGGAGATTGTGTACCAGCCCATCTCGACATTCATAGAAACACGAAACTCAATACCAGAAACGACAGACTTTAAACGCTTATTTAAGCGCGCGCACGTCTGTTGCATCGCCTCGATACTCTCACCGTGCAGATAAGCCGTCAGCATAGAATGCTGCCGCGCCTGCATGCGTGCATCGATCATCTCTAGCATCGTTTCTGCCAGCTTTAAAGCCTGAGGCTCTTGATTGAGCAAACGCGCATTGCCAACCAAACAGGACTGGGAACGCAATACCGTGCCGTCGTCCAACAACTTCAAGTGATTCTCACGTAGCGTCGTGCCGGTTTCGGTAAGATCGACGATCAAATCAGCGGTGTCGGTCAATGGAGCCGCTTCCAGTGCTCCGTGAGGCGAGAGAATTTTGTAGCGTGTGATGTTATGACGATGCAGGAATTGCGTGGTCAGGCGCGGATACTTGGTAGCGATACGCAGACCCCGTCCCTTATGTGCCTCATAATACCCGGACAGATGCCAGAGGTCAGCACAATTGCTCACATCAATCCACGTCTCTGGCACGGCAAAAACCAGTTGACAACCACCATAGCCCAGGTCACGCTCCAGCACAATGAGATCTTCGTTATAATCATCCTCATCGGCATCATCGTCCCCGTAGCCACGATGCTCCGCCAGAATATCGTATCCGGTAATGCCAAAGGCGGCATCCCCGCTCTGCACTAATTCAGGGATGTCAGCGGCACGTTGAAAAACAACCTCTAATCCCGCCATACTGCCAATCTTCGCCAGGTACTGGCGCGGATTGCTGCGGCTGACTTTCATGCCACTCTCAGCCAGAAAATTTAAGGTGGCCGACTCAAGCGCTCCTTTATTCGGCAACGCCAGGCGGATTTCAGTTTTACCCATCTCTATAACTGCGCCTCCTGTTCCTGGAAGCGACCAACAAGCGCTTCAACTTTTGCAATCTGCTCTTCGCCCGTGACAAGATCCCGTACCGTTACCACACCCTCACGCTGCTCATCTTCACCGACAATCAGTGCCAGGCGAATTCTGTTTCTTCGCCGCCAGCTTGAGACCAGCCCCAACACCATGCTCGGTCACATCCACTTCGGTCTTCACACCGAGCGCACGCGTTGAGCGCGCAACCTGCAAGGCATAGGGCAATTCCTGAGCACTTACCGGGATCACAAGAGCTTGCGCTGGCACAACTTCAGGCCGATCCACTTTGGGCATCACAGCTAGCAAGCGCTCTACCCCGAAGGCAAAACCACACGCATTCACGTCACGCGCACTCCCCACGGCTCGCATCAGATGATCATAGCGTCCACCACCACAGAGTTGGGCATCAAAACCATCCTCTTCCTGCGCGTGAATCTCGAAGACCAGCCCGGTATAATAGCTTACGCCACGCCCTAAAGAGAGATTGAGCATAATTTGCTCACGGGGGACACCACATTGCTCAATGATAGTCACCAGTTGTTGCAGTTCGGTCAGTGGTCCCGCGTCCAATTGATAGCGTGCCAACAAGGCGCGTAACTCATCAAATACCTCGGGCGGTGGACCTGAAACGGCATGCAGAGCACGCAGGAATTCTAATGCATACAAAATTTCACGCCGCTGCTCACTGCGTCCCATTTTCCAGAGAAAGCGTTCCACTACCTCGTTACGGGCGGTGTCATCCCCAAAGGAAATGCTAATACCATTGAGCAAGGAGGTAATATAATGCGCCTCACTGCCAGCTCCCGCGCCATGCGCATCACTCGCAGCCAACGGTGCAAACGCAGGACCAGACGGATATAAAGCCTCCAGGCGTTCCTGAGCAATGCGCTCGCCCTCTTCGGAACGCCCGATCTGCTCCATTAAGCTGAGCAATAAACGTGCTGCATGGCTATCCAGGTGCAATAAATTAATAAAGCCACTGACCACGCCAATATGCCCTAGCTCGAAGCGGTATTGCGAAATATGCAGTTCGTGCAAAATATCGCAGGCCAGTTGGACCACTTCGGCATCAGTAGCGATAGCATCACCACCAAATAGTTCTACTCCCAGTTGCGTATGCTGACGATAACGCGCCCGCCCAGGTGCCTCGTAGCGAAAGATGGGACCCGCATATTGCAAACGCACTGGCAATGGTTGCTGTTGATAATGGTCAAGGTACAACCGACAGATAGAAGCGGTATACTCTGGTCGCAAGCAAAGATCACGATGATGCAAGCGAAAGGCATACAGCTTCTGCCACAGTTCTTGTCCAAAACTTGCCTGAAAGAGATCGCTACGCTCAAGGATGGGCGTATCGACCTCGGCATATCCGGCCTGCGCTAGGAATCTACTGAGCTGATCTATCACCCAACGCTGCTGCTGCTGCGCATCTGGCAAAAGATCATACATACCACGCAAGCGCTCAACGCGCTTCTTCATTTGACCTCAAATCCTCTCGTGAAGGCACCACCTGTGCCTGCTGAAAAATGGATGGCTCCCCTGAGCATCCACACACTCCATCAGGAGTGTGTACGTGTTAGCGAATAATCATCGTACCAGCGCCCTGGTCCGTGAACAACTCACGCAACAAGATGTGCTCTTCGCGACCATCCACAACGTGGACGCGCGGCACAGCCGCCAGTGCATCCAGGCATGCAGTGACCTTCGGAATCATACCGCCATTAATCACGCCGTCCTCGATGAGCTTCCTGGCCTCCGCTTCGCTCAGTTCAGAAATCAACGAGCCATCCGCGCGACGAATACCTACCACGTTACTCAAAAAGATCAGTTTCTCCGCATTGAGCGTGCCCGCCAGATGCGCAGCCACCAGATCGGCATTGATATTCAGGCACGTGCCATCCGGTCCCTCACCCAACGGCGCGATGATGGGAATATAGCCTTCCCTGATCACGGCCTCGACAGGAGTAGCATCCACAGCATCGATCTCACCCACGAAGCCCAGGCGCTCATCGGCAATGTGTGCACGGACCATGCCACCGTCAGTACCACTCAAACCGACGGCCTTGCCGCCCATCTGTGATGCCATCAGCACAAGCTCCTGATTCACCTGTCCCCGCAAGACCATGCGCACGACCTCTAACGTCTGTGCATCGGTCACACGCAAGCCATGCTCAAACGCCGTTGGAATGTTGAGCTTCTCCAGCCAGGCATTAATATATGGACCACCACCATGCACCAGGACAGGATGCGCACCTAACGCATGCAGCCAGATAATATCTTGCAACACGCCGCGCTGATGCTCAAGCGTGCTCCCGCCCAATTTTATGACCAGCGTCTTGCCCTTTAAAAAATCGATGTACGGGAGCGCTTCACCCAGCACTTTTGCGATAAGATGGTGGTCACTAATAATATCGCCATCCGATGTTCTTGATAATGAAATCGCCATGAGATTCTACTCCTCATTATATGCAAAACCGAGAGTTACCAACAAAAATCTATGGATTTACTCCCAGGGCCGTCAACCCTGTCGTCTCCGGCAAGCCGCAGAGCAGATTGGCATTTTGTAGCGCCTGCCCTGACGCTCCCTTCATCAAGTTATCTATACACGAGATCACAACGAGACGTTGCGTCCGTTGATCTATCAATGGATGAATAAAACAATGATTTGTGCCATAGGTCCAGCTCGTATGCGGTGCCTCATCAACCACATGCACAAATGGTTCGTTTGCATAGTATTGCTGATACAACACACGTATCTCCTCGCTATCTGGGAGACGTTGCGCGGCATTTGGCAGCAAATCCGCATAGCTCGTTACGAGAATACCCCGCGTCATGGGCACAAGATGCGGCATAAACGTAATGCGCGGAGCATGGGCCAGCGCATGGCCTCCTGCCACGGCTGCAGCTACTAGCTCCTGTGTCACTTCTGGCAGATGGCGGTGTCCGGCGAGACTGTATGGGCTGACATCCTCGTTGGCTTCCGCATAATGCGTAGCAAACGTGAGACCCCGTCCAGCACCACTCAGGGCCGCCTTCACGTCGATAATTACATCTGGACGAATGACACCAGCCGCAAATGCGGGGAGCAAACCGAGCAGTGCAGCGGTGGCGTTACAACCGGGATTGGCAACGAGCGAGACACGGCGGACTTGCTCACGATAGCGTTCGCATAACCCATAGACGGCTGTCTCTAACAAGGCAGGGGCTGGATGTGTATGTTTGTACCACTCTTCATACACATTGACGTCATGCAAACGGAAGTCCGCCGACAGATCTACCACTTTTGTGCCACGCTCCAGTAAACGGACCACTGACTCAGCCGCCGCCGCGTGGGGCAGACACACGAAAGCCAGCTCAGTTTGCGCTGGCTCCTCGGTGATCACGAGATCAGGATCGAGCGCGCGCGTTGTCCTACCATCAACACGGGAAAGCGCATGCAACTGGGGAAAGACCTCGCTGAGACGCTTTCCAGCAGCACTACGACCCGTTACAGAGGTCACAACGAATTGGGGATGCTGCGCAAGCAAGCGCAGAAGCTCCAATCCGGTATAGCTCGTCACATTTACAATCGCAACAGTTGTCATAACATAGCCACCTCATCCGAAGCTGATGGGTATCACGCATACCCAAAATGCCAATAAAAAAAGCCTTCGATCCCTTATGCGCTCAAGGGACGAAAGCTGCTCCTGCTCCCGTGGTACCACCCGGCTTGTCTTATTTATTTTAATCTCACATGAGATCTCGCATCGCTAGCGACCACTCCTTACTACACCATTGTAATGGAGGTGGAAAGACCACTCATTAGCGGCTATCTTGCTGTGTGGGAGCCACCCACCTGGTCCTACTTGCCTATGGAGAGACCAACAGTCTCCACAAAACTTTCTTCGGTCAGCCGCTCACGAAAGGGTTCGGAGAAGGTTAAAGCCGCTCCAAGCTCTCACCATCGCTCGGATCTCTGTCGGAAACCCATCTCTTACTATGTTCGATCAACGCGGATCAGTCTTTATATGCAGTTGTTACTTTAAGGATACCAGCCGAGAAGAGAGATGTCAATTAGTATTTCTTATGATATGAGGGCAAACATATAGCAGATTTAACCATAGATCGCTCATTTCTGAGCGCGGCTTGCCTCCACTCCCCACAGCGAGTACAATTGAGAGCATTACACAAAACTGAGGAAACCCGGCAATATAACAACAATAAGTCCACCAACGCGCCCTATAGCTGTGACTTTACGTTATAATATATGGGCATTGCAACCTAACTACATGTATGCAGTCTTCAGGAGTACAGTTTCGTACCATGCCTTCTCGTAGCGCGAGAAGTTTTTTCTAGCAGAGTATCTATTGATTGTATCAGGAATTTTTAAGTTCTAGCATATAGAATGGCATAGAAGAGTGAATATGTCAACAAACGTGCAAGAGGAGCTACTTGCCCTACCCATGGATGGGCGGAGACGCGCAGCAGCACGTCTATCATGGATTGAGGAGAGCGTTCGATGGTAAGTAATATAGGAGATCTGGCAGGCCACACACTGGGAAATTGCACGCTGATGAGTTTATTGGGGCAAGGAGGCATGGGAGCAGTCTACTTAGCGCATCAGGCACGTCCCTCACGTAACGTTGCCGTCAAAGTTCTCCTCCCCGGCTCCGTGACCAATGATCAGGTTTACCAGGAGTTTCTGGCACGGTTCCGACGCGAGGCGGACGTGATTGCCAAACTTGAGCATGTGAATATCATGCCTATTTATGAATATGGTGAGCAGGACGGTCTGGCCTACCTGGTCATGCCTCATCTCACAGGTGGCAGCTTACGCGATGTGCTCTTACGGCGCGGCAGGCTTTCAGCAGCAGAAGCGGTGCCCTACATAGAGCAAGCTGGCTCAGCGCTCGATTATGCCCACGCACAAGGGGTTATTCACCGCGACCTGAAACCGGCCAATTTCCTCTTGCATGCCGATGGCCGTCTGGTCCTGGCAGATTTCGGTATCGCGCGCATGATCGAGAAAAGCAACACCTCTGGAGCAACCCTGACCAGCGCGGGCACCATTATCGGAACGCCCGAGTATATGGCCCCGGAGATGGTTAGTGGTGAAAACGTCGATTACCGGGCGGATATCTATGAACTGGGCGTCGTGCTTTTCCAGATACTGAGCGGACATGTGCCTTTCACGGCCAGCTCACCTTTTACCATAGCGGTCAAACACATACAGCAAGCTTTACCGCTCTTACATCAGGCTGATCCCAGCATTCCAGCCGGGGTTGATAATGTTATCCAGATAGCCACCGCGAAAAAGCGTGAAGATCGCTATCCCTCAGGGCAGGCCATGAGTCAGGCGCTCCGTTCCGCCAGCACCGGAGCCGCACCCGCCACAAATGATTGGCGCAGTCCATCGACCATCCTGCCACAAGGGGGACAACCATTAGCAACAGAGCAACCGCTGGTTTTGTCCCCCTCGATGCAACGGCCACCACAGAATACACCGGCCTATCAGAATCCCTCCACCGGTACCCCATTCAATACCGCCACCGCATACGCGTCGCAGCCACCAGGAGCATATGGGCAGACACCATATCCACCAGCCGCTCAACCATACGCGACCCAATATAGCGCACCAAAGAAAAGCGGTCCCTGGGGAGTAATCATTGGACTGCTGATTGCTATTGCCATCATCGGAGGCGGAGCTTTCGCGGCGGTGCAATTTTTTGGGCTGGGACACAATCTGCTGGCATCAATGACCACAGGTTCATCCGTAACAGGATCAAATGGATCAACGCAATCTTCTGGTCTGGTGGCATTGCCAACAGGGACAGCAGTCTACTCAACGACTGGTCCCAACTGTGGTGTTCATCCACACGCGTGGACAACGTTCAGGACAACGGCCAGATGTGCTATTGAGAAAACGGTTATCCACAACACCGCTGGACAGAATCAGGTCGGTGGTCTCTTTCTCTCAAGCCTACAGAATTATCCCGCCAATTATGCCGTAAAAGCTCGCTTGCAGTTGGATAGCGCAAATCCCACCGGTTTCGGCCTCTATTTACGCAGCAATCCAGCCGGTGGCTACATCTTTCTCATCAATCCCGGTGGGAGTTGGAGCTTTTACTCATACAACAATAACACTGGCGCGCTCAATACGATCCAAACAGGATCTGTCACTTTTAAAAATCCATATGCTCCGGTAACGATTACTGTGGCCTCGAATGGCAGCCAATTTAGTTTCTATACTGATGGCACATTGATCGGTAACGCGACTGATGCGACATACGCCAGTGGTGGCGTCGGCATCGCTATTGATGGTGGAGGTACCGTTACTGCTAGTACTTTCAGCATTTACAGTAGCTAGCTTCGAGGGATGGCGGTGGAGTTCGAGGCTATTGTTCAAACGGGTAGGGCGTCACCCATAGGCGCGAACGGCAGAACGGCAGAGTGTCGTCGGAAACTGGGTAGGGGCATATCCTGACAACCGCCCCGGTGGGGCTTCAGAGAGCAGGGGATGGTTCTCGCAAGGCCCGGGGCGCACGCAAGGTGACGCCCCTACCCGTTCGTTGAATTCCATCGCGCCCATTGTGCCCTTTCCACTTTATTACTTTTGCTGCTTCTGCAGTTTTTCAATTGCTACGCGAATGCCCTGAATGACATCATAGAAGGCCTCATCAGTGTTATGCCATTTGGAACTCACAACCGGTTTGCCTTCAGTCGGTAGTACTTGCAGTTTGGCAAACGGGGCGCCTTGCCAGTCAACATAGCGCAGAATAATCGGAATCACTACTGCCTCTCCTGCATTATGTCGCTCAATGGCGCGCTTCAATTCAACGCTGTAACAAAATTTCGAGGCCATAAAATCCGCGCTAATCAATAAGAGAATCAGACGAGCCTCCTCCAGATGCTTGATGATTTCTGGTTCCCACTCCATCCCTGCACTGATCTGGCGGTCATGCCAGGTAAAGATCACCCCCTGGTTGCGCAAATTACTGAGTTGCTTATCCAGCTCCTGACGCCATTTCTCATCTGCGTGGGCATACGAGATGAAGACTGCTATTTCAGCCATTTTTTCGGTTCTCCGTCCTTGAGGGGAAATGGGGTAGGGGCGTGTCCTGGCGACCGCCCGGGAGCGCACGCGAGGTGACGCCCCTACCCCATTTCCCGACGTTTCCCTCGGAAGAATGGAGACCCTTTTTCCCTCGCACTTGACATAATTCCATAAGCAACTATACACTAGCATAGATCTTCCTGCAATATTCTCTATAGTACGAGTATCTGGCTGAAATCAGCGCATGATTACATGAAGAAGAGGAAAAAGCGCTCCTCCCACACACATTCTCAGATAGTGTTTGGTTTCAACTCATATTGCCTTGCATTCAGATGAGCCGAAGGCTAGCCACCTCCTTTCCGTCAGATGAGCCGAAGGCTAGAAGCATCAGCTTCGTTTCTGACGGTCTCAGAGGGACGACAGTGGCGTTTCTGAATGCCTATGGGTATCAATACCGATGGAAAATACGCGCGTTCCAAACACTATCTCAGACATTTCAGCCAGAGCAACCAGCGCAACGGTTGACGAAGACGAAACGTCTATTATAATGGAGGAGCAACAATACCATATCACCTTTTCTACTGATTCAGTTTTATGGTAATGTATCGGGGACAACTGCGCTAGCATCAAATGCATCGCCGCATGGTATCCTTGTATAAAGCTCACCTGAGCAAATTTGGACTTATCTTGAGTAGAAATATCTTTCTATGCAACGTGACATCACTTTAATATATTTCGCTGAGAGGAGCAACGAGCGTGTTAGGCAATAGCAATAACTTGATTGGGAAAACGCTCGGCACATATACGCTCCAACGCCTCGTGGGACGTGGTGGTATGGGTGCTGTCTACCTGGCGCAACAATCACGCCCGCGTCGGACGGTAGCTGTAAAAGTACTACTCCCCGACCTGGTACTGGAGGAACACCCCCGTGATGAGTTCCTGGCACGCTTCCGTCGCGAGGCAGACGCCATCGCGGCACTCGATCACGTCAATATCATGCCCATCTATGAGTATAGCGAACAGGGCGATACGGCGTATCTTGTCATGCCTTATGTGACTGGTGGAACATTACGAGAGGTTTTGGAGAAACGTGGGAAACTGCCGTTGGAAAAGGCTCTCACGATCATTGAACAGGCCGCCGCCGGACTCGATAGCGCTCACGCCAAGGGTATTATCCACCGCGACTTGAAGCCTGGCAATATGCTCTTCCATGCGGACGGCAGGATATTGCTCGCGGACTTTGGTCTGGCCAAAGTGCTCAAGGACGTGACGGAAAGCGAGAGTAAGGGACACTTCCTGACAACCACAGGGACCATCGTTGGCACGCCAGAGTATCTTTCCCCTGAGCAAAGCACGGGGAATCCCGTCGACAAGCGTACCGATGTGTACTCACTGGGCATCGTGCTCTTCCACATGCTCGCCGGACGTGTACCATTCCAGGGAGCTTCGCCGGTTGCCGTTGCTATCAAGCATACACTGGAGGCCCCGCCTTCACTTACCGGGATAAATCCAGCTATACCCGCAAGCGTAGAAGCTGTTGTGATGAAGGCCATCGCCAAAGCGCCAGATCAACGCTTTGCGAGCGCAGGTGCCTTCGCACACGCTTTCCGTGAAGCTATCGAAGCTTCCAAGGGACAGTATGCTCTTGCTGATCATCCATTTGAGTCGGATACACACAGTGAATCCACCGAGAACGAACAAACGACGCATGACGTGCTGACGACGGGGCCGACCGAGGTCGATCTTACACCATCGATCCAGGAGCCGCAGGTCTATGAAGCGCTCACTGAAGCTGTACCCCCATCGCCCATAGCAGAACAGTCACCCGTCGTTGTGCCAGCGCCACCTGAAGCGCATGCCAGCGCCGCCAATGATGACATTCATGCATCAGAAACAGAGGAGAATCCGCGCCTGCCCCCCGCACCAAATCCTATTGCATCCCTATCTACTGTTGTCACCCACCCGAAGGCTGCTACCGTAGGGCCGCCCAGGATGCCGCCAACGACAGGCCCTGAAGCACCCCTACAACGTGTTGCCAGACAGGCGGCAGTACAGGTCCAGGCGCGCAACCTGTCGCCAGAGAAACCACAAAGACAAGCGGGATGCCAATCAGTATCAATGATGCTCGTCGGAAGCCTCCTCACACTGCTCATCATTGTCGCAGGTGCCGTCGCGTACTTCCATTTCTTGCCACTGGGCGGGAGCCATGCAACATCGCATACAACAACAGGTAGCACGTCAAAAGGTTCAAGTACAGGCAAAAGTGCGACTGCGACTCCAGCACAACACACAAGCGGCAGTGCACCAACTGCCAGCATTGCCGGTGCCGGAAGCGCAATTTATTGGACAGCAACACCAGGCAAAGGTTGTGATCAACAAGGCGGACAATGGAGCAATACGCAAGCCAGCGTCACCTGTAACCCCTCTAAGGTGGTGGATCGTACGCAGGCAGCAAACAATATCACAGGCACATTTCTGAATAAGGTATCAAGCGGGCACCAACTGCCAGATGACTATATTGTACAGGTACAGGTAGACGGGTCAGCCAACGCGCAGAGCCAATTTGGGATCTTTTTCCGCAACCAGACAGGTAGCGAGGGACAGGGTGCTTATGCCTTTTTAATTGATCCACAGAACGATCAAGGAGCCGGTTACATCTATGACAACACGGGAAGCGGCCAAATACTGACAACCGTCTTTCCATTAGAGGCAAAAATGGGGGGGACATTAACTATCGATATTGCGGTGCAAGGCAACGATTTCACGCTGTACATCAACGGTCAATTTCAGGGCAATGCATCCAGTGGTGGTCAGTACACGAATGGAGGACCTGGTCTGGCCGCTGACCAGGGTGCAAACGTGACCTTCAAAAACTTCGCAATCTATACCACGTCCTGATAGCAGCAAGATCCCGCTCTTTCTTGCGCCATAACTCAAGAGGTCCCGCCGACACAAGAACTTGCATCGGCGGGACCCCTTGAGTAAAGGAGTAAGGGAATGAATGAATTTGTCTTTTGCCTACTCCCTCATAGAGTGTCTGGAATGCGCACACTTTTTGTCAGTATTGAGCCGCAACCAAACGTTAGCGCAGTGACTTTAGTTCGCGATTGAGCTGTGCAACCTCCGATGAGTTTCCATAACTACTCCTGCTGAGACCTGCGCTAATCTCGCTCAGAAAGGCGAGATTGACATTCGATTGAATAGATTTCATGGCGCTAATCGCGTCCAGCGCCGTAAATGTGGCGTAAGCATAATCTCCCAGGTCCAGTGACGCCTTGGCACGCAAGACATTGATATAGCCACGCCGTCGTGTCAGTTCTGCCCCCGTATGCTGTTCCGCCAGATCTAGCTCGTGGATAGCATCTTCTGCCTCGTTCATAGCGATCAACGCCTCTGCTTTAAAGTGATAGTAGCGTCCGAGATTCAGCTTCACGAAACTTCCATCGTCTTCAAGATGGCTCGCCCGCACGATGGGGGCAGCTTTATCGAAGAGCGTTAAGGCATACTTTTTATCCGCCTCTGTCTTTGCGGTGTAGGCATGGGCGAGTCCAGTTTCTAGAAAGATAGCACCTCTCAGAGGTGGCCGCAACTGTGGTATATAGGCGAGTGCACTGTCGAGAGCAGCTTTCGCCGCTGGATACTCTTCTTTTTCCAAGTACATACGACCGCGCCAGAACAAGGTGAGCGCGCTTAATTCATCGCTCTGTAACTGCTGCGCCAGTTGCTGTGCTGTCTGCAAATACCCACTAGCTTGCTCATAACTCTGTTGATCGGCTGCGACTCTGGCTGCCAGCAGCAGGAAACGACATTGTAATTCGAGCATATCTCGCTGTTGCCTGCTTCCCAGCGTTTCTTCACTCGCATGCAAATATTGCAATGTTTTCGTCAGCCGACAGGCTAAATCTTGCGTTGTTCCAGTATAGTACAGTTGCCAGGCATCTTTTAGGGTATCTTTGAACCAGGACAAAGTCACGACCTGTAACTGTGGTCTCTCTGCCACAGCCGATGCAGAGTTCAAATCGGCTAAGCCGAGTAATATTGGCGGTATGCCCAAGAGACTGACGAGCATACGCCTGCGAGAAATGCTATCCAGCCCTTCACATGTATTTTCCATAGCCCGCACCCAACTTTCGGAAACCCCCAACGCTCGTGCTAAATCAATCTGCCGACACTTCTTCTCACCACCAGAGCTTTGTCTCCACAGTTTTTGCTCCCGGTAGAACTTCACGACCTGACCAGGATTTGGATAGCCCGTGTCGTTACCCGTACCGGCATCAAAAGGATAAAACCATTGTTGTACCCACCAGTAATCTTCATCACCCATGATTTACCCCTCGGCAGATGTATTTAGTCAGAGTATACCATGAAGTGTCAGCGCAAAATTTTCATTTCATTACACAACCGTCAGTTTTTCTTACGCCAATAGCGTCAGAAGTGGTGACTATCAAAAATGATATGCTATCATACCTATTAAGATTACAGGCATAAATACAGGAAAAAAGAAAAGTTGTTCATTATGTCGCATCCCTACCACACGGTCCAGCACAACACAAGAGGGGAAATGAGTAACAAGCCAACTTTTTATCAGCTCCGGCAACAGTACGGATTCGACATCCCAGCGTTAGCCAGTAAGGCCAGGGTAGAGCAAAAAGTCGTCTATTACATGCTGAGAGGCATACCGGTGGAACATGCAGAGGCAGAGAAGGTTCTGCTAGCGTTCACGAAGCGGCTGCATCCTACAGCAGTCTTTACGCTACAGAATGTCGCAGTCGTTCTGTGTGAGGAAGAGCAGTAAGATGGTGGCTCATTAGCGGCGGGCTTGATCTGACGTGGTATAGTAATAGACATATTCTCTTCTTCAAGACGAGGAGTTCTATTCTAAATGAGAAGATCAAGACAACCGAGACAGGCATACGAACGGCGTTTCTCAACCAAACGCACGTATAAGCAGCGCATTCATATGTTGTTACGTCAGGACCCTTCGCTCAACAGCTTGCAATTGTCCAGGGCGGTAGGCTGTACAAGAGCACATGCACGCATCTGGCGTCATAACTTCTTTGCCCCGGGCTTTGAGGTGGGTGAGGAAACGGAAGAACAGACGGCCATCCTTTGATGCCGTCTGTTCCATTCTACCCAAGAGAGCTGCCGGTAAAGAGAGGCCAGACGATCGCCATCAAAAGCATCTTGCCCGGTGTCGCTCCTCGGCTATGAGATATCCTGATTCGTATAAAACTGTGCAAGATTTGTCACGGGCGCAATAAGCTTCTGCGCCACTAAGAATTGCGCCATCGACTCCCAGGTCGCACTATCATTATAGCCCAGCCGACCATCTCCCCTATACACAGGCAACGTCGCATCCAATTCTGCCAGAGCCTGTGTCGTATTCAAGGCCGGAACATAACTCTGACTAATCGTGACGGCTCCTCTGGGATCATTGAGCACATCCCGCACACCTCTGAGCGTAGCCTGCACGAAGCTCCGCACCACCTGCGGCTGGCTGCTATACATCTGCTGCGTGGTAATGATGCCATTGGAGACCAGTGGCTGGTAATCTGAAGCCAGGAAGGTGCGTACCGGCACGCCATCGTGCTCCAACTGCAACGGCTCATTATTTGCATATCCCATTACAGCATCGACGCGATGCGCGGCCAGCGCAGCCACCTGGTTAAAGCCGATTGATTCCACATGCACATCTGAGAGCGGAAGGTTGGCTTTATACAGTAAAGCCAGTAATCCAATATAGGTCGCACCGTAAGGACCAGGTACGCCAATGCTATGACCTTTCAGATCGGCCAGCGTCTTGATCGCAGAGGCGGCGGGCACAATCAAGCTGACAGGATATTCTTGATAGATGGTGCCCACATTGATAATCTTCACGTCCTTGTTTTTATCGTGAGCGACGAGCAATTCATCGCCACTGGCAAACACAAACGTGCTCTTACCCGCCAGCATCGTCCCGATCAGATCAGTCTCGATACCATGATGCAGCGTGACATTGAGACCCGCCGCCTTATAGTATCCCTTGCTCTGAGCTACATAGAATGGTGCAAATTGAATATCAGGCGTATAGCCCAGACCTATTGATACGCTCTTCAAGCTGCCAGTAGAGCTGGCGGCATTCGAAGTCGCGCTACTCCCACAAGCAGCGAGCAGCACAGCGCACAACACCACGAAAGATAAAATGGATAATAGCCGTCCAGACAAATGATGACGTAGATACATGTGTAAAGTCTTTCTCCCTGCAAACCTGAATACGTACGAGATTTAGTAGATACTCTCAGCAGCCTTGACCAGCAGCCAGGTCGCGCTATAGTAGATTGCCGCCAGCACGCCCAGTACAATCACCGTGGCAAACAGAAACGCCATATCATACTGGTGCAATGCTATTTGTATAAGCGCCCCCAGACCTTGATCGGGATTACAAAAAAACTCACCCACCAGTGCACCGGTAATCGACAACGTCATACTGGTACGTACAGCCGCCAGAATCGCCGGTAAGGCCAGTGGAAACTCGATATGTGCCAGTAGCGGCCAACCATACGCACCTTCCAGACGAGCGGCTTCGATAAGCGCCCTATCAATAGTTTGTATACCCAGAATGGTATTGACGATCAACGGGAAGAGCACCACCAGCATACAAATCACGATCACAGGTAACATGCCATTGCCCAACCAGAGAAACAAAAAAGGCGCAATGACAATCGCCGGAATGGCCTGACCAGCGGCCAGATATGGTTGCAGCGTATGCGCCAGCACACGCGATTTCGCCACTCCGTAGCCGAGTGGCAGGGCCAGCGCTAGCGCGAACAAAAATCCATAGACACTCTCCTGGACCGTTGCCAGCGTATTGCTCCAATAGAGACCCGATTGCAGATTCTCAAACAGGCTCGCGAAAACAGCGGCAGGCGTGGGGAGAATCAAGCTCGTCACATGGCTATACGCAGTAATGGCATACCAGGCCAGTAGCAATAGCCCGGCCAGCAGCAATGGAGGCAAGATAGCAACAGTCCACTGCACGCGTTTCAAATTATGCATGTGCTGATTGGGTAGGCGCTGCGCTGAGACAAGGCTGCTATTGTCCACATAGGCATCCCTATCTTGTGCCACGATAGCGCGTTCAGCCGTAGAAGTGGTTACACTCATAGCTAAATCCCTCGGTCATAGCACTTATGACAATCACTCAAACCATAGATAGAAAGAGCAACGTCAATGGAACTAACCAGGGGGGACATATAAGGGAGATCAGAAGCGCTCAAGCCAGCATCAGTAGCACCCTGCACACACGCCAACAGGCTGCATACAGCCAGTACAACTCATCCTATCACTCAAGTGTGACAGGCAAGCTGGCCTGCATAGAAACCTTCTCCCATCCGGACTGTACCGTCGGCTTCGGAATCATACCGAATCTGCCCTTTGACCAGCGAGAAGCTGCCAAGGACTCGCGGGCTCAGCACTACAGATGTGCCTTACCGCCGGTCGGGAATTGCACCCTGCCCCGAAGGTCTTCTACAGAGTAATATGTCACAAAATCCCCTGGTGCTGCAAGGGGCGCAAATTTCTATCTTCCTCTCTGCCCAGGTCCACCCAGGACCAGATGACAAGGCTGTTGTGTTTTTCCTCGTATCCAATCGCGTGTCATCGCACTGCGCTGTGCCACCGTGTTATCATTGGGAAAACACCCACATACACATGCTCAGTGTATCTTGCATGTGCGTCCTGCATAGGGAATTGTCTCCATAGCAACAGCCAATACTTTCTTCGCGAGAAAGAGGATAGCAAATGAATAAGATTCAGAGTATGCAGAAAAAGAGTCTGAAGAGGCCAGATGAAGTACGGACCCTGCCCAAGACCAGAATCGAGGTCGTTCAATTTGGCGAGTTGTCACTGATGAAGGTAACTTTTGAGCCAGGATGGCGCTGGTCGGAGTGCGTCAAGCCAATGGTGGGTACAGAGAGTTGCGAGGTACCGCATTTCAATTACTGCATCTCAGGGCGTATGATAGTACGAGCAGACGATGGAACGGAACAGGAAGTAGGGCCAGAAGATGTTCAATTGTTACGACCTGGACACGATGCCTGGGTGATTGGGAATGAACCCTATATCGGGCTGGATTTTCAGGGCGGCCACCTGTATGGCAAACCAGCAATAGAGCGACGCTAGCTTAGCGCAGAGAGCCAGCCACCTGGACATACTTCCAGGTGGCTCTTTGAAGCTGGTGTTTTTATTTTAATGCAGGTTGTTGCTGGAACATACAGAACTTTGCATCCATGAGGAGGAATAGGGTAGGGGCGTGTCCTGGCGACCGCCCTGCTGGCCACGAGACGAGCAACGGGGCGCACGCGAGGTGACGCCCCTACCCTGTTCCCCGACGTTTCCCCACAAAGATGGAGACCCGCTGGTAGCCTGCAATTGGCAGTAGCACAACTCAGGCGATATAATAAGGGGCATGAGCACAGAACTACGCATCATTCCTATCAACGAAATTGGCGAAATACCCCCCCAGGCGGACCTGGGGGAGATCATTGCCACTGCGTTACAACGCCAGCAAGTAACCCTGCAACAGGGCGATGTGCTCGTTGTCACCCAGAAGATTGTATCAAAAGCGGAGGGACGCACCGTCCGCCTGGATGAGATAGAGCCATCTGCTTTTGCTACACAGATTGCTCAACAGGGCAATAAAGATCCTCGTCACGTCGAGGTCGTCCTGCGTGAAAGCAAACGCATTGTGCGCATGGATCACGGGGTACTGATTAGCGAGACGCAGCATGGCTTTATCTGCGCGAACGCAGGCGTCGATGAATCAAATGTGAACGGTGCCAATCTTTTGACCTTGCTTCCAGTTGACGCTGATCAGTCTGCACAACTTTTACGCACACGACTCCAACAACTGACCGGCGAGGATCTCGCTGTAATTATTTCAGATACCTGGGGACGCCCCTGGCGCAACGGGCAGGTCAACATGGCTATCGGAGTAGCCGGCATGCAAGCGCTGGCAGACTACCGGGGACAGCTTGATCCTTATGGCTACGAACTCCAGGCCAGCGTCATCGCTGTCGCCGATGAACTGGCCGCCGCCGCCGAACTGGTGATGGGCAAAATTGACCGCGTACCTGTCGCTCTCATTCGCGGCTATCGCTACATACCAGGTGAAGGAGGCATACAAACACTGCAACGCGAGAGCGCAACTGACATGTTCCGCTAATCAGATCCATATTATGACTATAAGCAGTAGGAATATCGTGACACTACACACCGATGATATACGACAAACAACCACACCCAGACGCGCGACAGATCTGGCCACATTGCTATGCGGCAGACGCAGCGTGCGCAGCTACCAGGAGCGCCCGGTCGAGCGTGAGTTGCTGGAACAGATCATAGAGGCGGCGCGCTGGGCACCATCACCACACGGTCGACAGCCGTGGCGCTTCGCCGTACTGACGCGGCCAGAGCCAAAGATGCGCCTTGCGACCGCGATGGGCGAAACCTGGCAAAAGAATTTGCAGATGGATGGGCAACCAGCCGAGATCGTCAATGTACGCATGGAGAAATCACGCCAACGCATTCTGCGCGCACCCGCCATCATTATCCCATGTCTCTATCTGGAGGACCTGGATCACTATCCCGACGCGCAACGCCAGGCCGACGAGACTACGATGGCAATTCAAAGTCTCGGTGCCGCGATCCAAAATATGCTGCTCATGGCCTATGATCTGGGCTTAGACGCTGGCTGGATGTGCGCACCACTCTTTTGTCCTGAAGTGGCCTGTGCCGCGCTCAACCTGGATACGCGACTCATCCCACACGCATTGATTACGGTCGGCTACGCCGCCGCAGATCCCCAACGTCGCGGACGTCTGCCCTTAGAAAGTTTGATTGTTCAATTTGATTGATATTGCCTTGCATGCAGATGGGCCGAAGGCTCAAGCCTCGTTTCTGCATGCATATGGGTATGAGGTTACATAAAACTATGATAGTTGTTCTTGCAGGTGGCATCGGTGCGGCGCGCTTTTTGCAGGGAGTAGTCCAGGTCGTACCTCAGGAAGAGATTACCGTCATCGCGAATATCGGCGATGACCGCGACTTCTATGGATTACACGTTTCTCCCGACATCGATATCGTGATGTATACGCTGGCTGGCATCGTCGATGAGACCTATGGCTGGGGCATGCGCAACGATACCTACGCGACGATGCAGCAATTAACCAGCTACGGCCATGAGGATTGGTTTCAGCTAGGAGATCGCGATCTGGCAACGCATATTCACCGTACTGGTCTCTTGCGGCAAGGCAAAACGCTCAGCGAGATCACCGACGATTTGCGTACGCGCTTCGGTCTAAAACTGCGCATCCTTCCGATGAGTGACCAGCCGATCGCCACCCATATCCAGACGCCAGATGGATTGATCCACTTTGAGGAATATCTGGTGAAGCGACGCAGCGCCGATGAGGTACAAGGGGTGGAGTTTGTGGGAGCACAGAGCGCCAGGCCAGCTCCAGGCGTGCTTGACGCGCTCAAACAAGCTGACGCTATCCTGATCGCCCCCAGCAATCCGATTGTCAGCATTGGCAGTATTTTAGCCGTCCCAGGCATCCATGACGTGCTCCATGAAGCCAGCGGCATGATTGTCGCGGTGAGTCCGATTGTCGGAGGCGCACCGATCAAAGGACCAGCCGATAAGCTGATGCGCGGACTGGGCATGGAGATCTCGGCGGTGGGCGTGGCGCGTTGCTATCGCGATTTCCTGGATGTGATGGTCATCGACCAGCAGGACGCTCACCTGACCAGCGAGATCGAAGACCTGGGCATCCCTACCGTCGTCACCGATACGATCATGCGTGATCTCGACGCCAAAGCCGCACTGGCACGTGACGTGTTAAAGGCCGCTGGCTTGAGCTTCTAGTAGCAAGATGGGGCATGCGTCAACATACCGTGACACCATGGTGACAGTGCTACGCTGTGCCCGTTTATCATAGGTAATCCGATTGAAATATACAGCACTTGTTCCAGTAAAGTCGCTCGCTGAGGCCAAAAGTCGTCTCGCCGGGCATCTCACCCAGGCCCAAAGAGCGACGTTGATGCTCGAAATGCTCCATCATGTGCTCTGTGTGCTCCACAAAAGCCAGGCGTTCGCACACGTATCGGTCGTCAGCTCCGATAGGCATGTGCTAGAGCGTGCTCAGGCATGGGGAGCATACGCTCGCGTCGAGGAGCTAGCAGGACATAACCCGGCGCTTACGGCTGCCGCACGGCGAGAGCTGGCAGATGGAGCGACCGGATTACTCACGATCTCTGCGGACCTGCCTCTGCTTCAGGTAGACGATATACTGGCCATGATCGAACAGGCCAGACACTACAGCGTTGTCCTGGCCGCATCACAGGAAGAGACGGGTACCAACGCGTTCTTTGCACGCCCTCCCCTGGTACTCCCGTATGTCTTTGGTCCCGGGAGTTTACAACACTACCTTGCTGAAGCAGAGCAGCAACAGGTTAGCTGCTACGTCCAGCGCAGCCTGGGCCTGGCACTGGATATAGATACCATCAATGATTTAGAGCTGTTCTATAGCTACAATACAAGCGCAACGGCTCCCTGTCGATAACAGCGCTCTGCAGCAAAACCAGCGTCATTTTGACGGGGTACTAGCTCGCTAGCCTGGTTCACGGAGATGCCAGGCATATAGCTATTCTTCCCACTCTGTCAGGAGAAAAAACTGAGCCATTGTGGTCAGTCTGCACATTTAGCACAGTGCAGTAGTTCCTTCATACAAGCTTTTTTGCAGGAAAATAGGCGTATATCGTGACATATGCAGGAGCATATAGACCTCGATTTGTATAATCTGCACAAAAACAGGGCAGTAACTTTCGGATAAACTGACTGTAGTATCATAAACCACTGCCGTCATATCATAAGTGCAGGTTTGATAACCCTCGGATTATGCACTGCGGTTCTATGATTGTACTGCTATATAGAACTACCAACGAATAACCAGGCAACGCTCGCCATCACTTCCTGCAATGAAGCCAGGAAAAAATGTAAGAGGAGAAGAGAGCAGATGACCCCAGAGGAAGTCCTACAGTTTGCCAAGGATAATGGTGTGAAGATTGTCGATATCAAATTCACCGACCTTCCCGGTACCTGGCAACATTTTAGCGTGCCTGTTCGTCAGCTAAGCGAAGAAATTTTTGTCGAAGGCATACCTTTCGATGGTTCGAGCATCCGTGGCTTTCAGGCGATTAACGAAAGTGATATGCTGGTTATTCCTGATCCCGACACCGCCTTTATTGATCCTTTCGCCGCCGTCCCTACGCTGAGTCTGACCTGCAGCATCACACACCCCGACAGAAGACCCTATAGTCGCGACCCACGCTATATCGCTCAGAAAGCCGAGCAGTATTTGCGCGATAGCGGGATCGCCGATACCGCCTATTTCGGACCAGAAGCCGAGTTCTACATCTTCGACAGTGTCCGCTACGCCTCCCTGGACAACAAGCAGTACGCCGAAGTCGATTCCGTCGAAGCTGGCTGGAATAGCGATGGGAGCGATGGCGCATCTAGCCTGGGCCATCTTATGAACGTCAAGGGTGGCTATTTCCCTGTTCCCCCCAACGATACCTACCAGGATCTGCGCTCAGAAATGGTGCTCAATCTCGAATCCCTGGGCATCGAAGTTGAGGCTCATCACCACGAGGTAGGCGCAGCTGGTCAATGCGAAATTGACTATCGCTTCGGCAAGCTGGTAGACACTGCCGACAAAATGTTGCTCTTCAAGTATGTGGTCAAAAACACCGCACGCAAATATGGCAAGACGGTCACGTTCATGCCCAAGCCTGTCTTCGGCGACAATGGCTCGGGTATGCACACCCACCAGAGCCTGTGGAAGGACGAGAAGCCGCTGTTCTATGAGAAAGGCAGCTATGCCGGGCTTTCGCAGACAGCACGCTACTATGTTGGTGGCATTTTGACCCACGCCAAGGCGCTGCTGGCGATTGCAGCTCCCAGCACGAATAGCTACAAACGCCTGGTACCAGGCTTCGAGGCACCAGTAAACCTCGTCTTCTCGCTCGGCAACCGTAGCGCAGCCGTGCGTATCCCAGTTGGTGATAATGCCAAGGCCAAGCGTATTGAGTTCCGCTCACCTGATCCAACTGCTAACCCCTATCTGCTCTTCTCGGCCTTGCTCCTGGCGGGTCTGGATGGTATCCGCAACAAGATTGAGCCTAGCGAGCATAACTTTGGACCAGTTGACCAGGACCTGTATAGCCTGTCACCAGAAGAGTTGAGCAAGATCGCTTCTGTCCCAGGTTCGCTGGAGGCATCACTGGATGCACTTGAAGCAGACCACGACTTCCTGTTGGAAGGTGGCGTCTTCACCCCAGACGTCCTGGAGAAATTCATCGAACTCAAACGCGAACAGGTCGATAAGGTGCGCCTGCGCCCGGTTCCCATTGAGTTCTCACTCTACTACGACGCATAGTCGCAGCAGCAAATCACAGAGTGGGACCGCGTAGGGACAATCCCTTGCGGTTGTCCTGGGTGGGTGCAAGACGGGACAGGCCGCTGCCAGGGACGCCAAGACCTTTTTTGCCTTTCCGCTAAAGCCGAAGGGTAACGAAAAAGGTCTTGGCTCGGCCCCTACGCGAGCCTCCACGGTTCCTGTAAAGTTGCCTCACCTGAGTAGTTCCCACCAAAGCCAATCACAGTTAAGTATTTTACCCTTACTTAACGGTATTTTTGCGACATTTTCTGAGTGTGTACTAGAGAGTAAAAAGCATTTCAACTAACTAGTACATTGAAGCCGAGAAACATCCCCGATAAAAACGCTTACCAACCGGATGCTTGTCTGCTTCGATTGGCAGGCGTTTCTTTTTCGCACACCATCAAAGCAAGCAGCAAAACGGTACAGCTTCGTTACTTAAACGCGCCATGCCCTATTTCACGCGCACGTCCGCGTAAATGACTTTCCTGCCAGGATACCTGTTCCCAAAAATTATGTCTAGAAATAGGCCCTTTTCTATTAATTTTCTTCTCTGTATAATGAGAAGAAAATAGCGAGGAGCAAACAACATGGCAGATCAAGCACACCTCACACTCATCCTGCAAGATATTCAACAATGGAATGAGTGGAGACAGCAACGTTCCTACATCGTCCCCGACCTCAGCGGTGCCGATCTCAACCATGCTAACCTCTCTAATGCCGATCTCCGCTACGCTAACCTCTACGATACCAATTTCTACCATGCCGATCTCAGCCATGCCAATCTCTACAATGCCAATCTCAGCCATGCCAACCTCTATCAAGCCAATCTCTTCGGTGCTCACCTCTTTGGTGCCGACCTCTTTGGTGCCAACCTCTCCAATGCCGATCTTAGCCACGCCAGCCTCTCCAATGCCAATCTCTTCGGTACTAATCTCTCTAATGCCAATCTTTTTGCTGCCAACCTTAACGAAGCTGGGATCGGATGGACACAGATAGGAGACCGTGACCTCCGCATGATCAAGGGACTTGAAACTGTCAAGCATCATGGACCATCGCCATTGAGCATCAACACCGTCTATCAATCTGCAGGTGACATTCCAGAGGCATTTGTCAAAGGAACAGGTGCACCAGGCAGCTTCATTGAATACATGCATATGCTGACCGCCAAACCTTTCCCGTACTTTACCTGCTTCATTAGCTATGCGAGTCAGGACGAACTCTTTGTCCGACAACTGCATAACGACTTGCAACAGGAAGACGTCTGCTGCTGGTTTGCCCCCAAAGATACGGAGGTTAGCGACGCAATCAAGAAGCGTATTGACGATTTCATCAGATTGTATGATAAGTTGCTGTTAATCATTTCGGAGCACTCTATAGCAAGCAATTGGATTGCTTATGAAGTAGAACACGCATTAGAAAAGGAAACGCCAGAAATACCCAATGTGCTGTATCCTATACGACTGGACAACGCTCTTTCATCCTGCCCAGAAAAATGGCTTAAGGACATCCAAGAGACCAGACATATCAGCAACTTTGAGCACTGGACCACCCCCCAACGATACCAGGACAGTTTGCAGCGCTTGTCGCACAGGTTGCGTAACAAAACCACAACGCGCAGAAACCCATTGAGCTAGTCAACCAGACCATCAGCATAAAGTTCTCGAATATGAGAGACAGCCGGTCAGATTTTATGCTATAGTGTAGGTAGTCAAGCGTCTCTGTTTAGAGGGCGGCTGGTCCGAAAGTTAAGAGAAAAGCGTGCTCTCCCAGGGGTCCTTTTTTTCTAAACCATCAGTGAAGAAGGTGTACCAATGGAACTACTCGTCGATAGCTACGGAAGACGTATTAAGAGCTTACGTATCTCTATTACCGATAAATGCAATTTCCGCTGCACGTATTGCATGCCGGCTGAAGGGCTCCCCTGGCTCAAGAAAGCGGAAATTCTCTCCTATGAAGAGATTACGCGTATTGCACGCGTGGCTGTGAGTATCGGCATTGAACAAATCCGCTTGACCGGGGGCGAGCCTCTCGTGCGACGTGATATGCCAGAGTTGGTACGCCAACTGCACCAGATCGAAGGCTTGCGTAGTTTAAGCCTCACGACAAACGGTATCCTGCTCAATCAACAGGCCAGAGCGCTCGCTGAGGCTGGTCTCTCACGCATCAATGTCAGCCTGGACTCGCTTGTACGCGAGAAGTTCGCGCAACTCACCAGACGCGACCAGCTCAACCGCGTCTTAGAAGGTCTGGCGGTCCTGGAGCAGTATCCAGGCATTCACCCCATAAAAATTAACGCCGTTGCCATACGTGGTTATACGGAAGACGAGGTGCTGGATTTCGCTCGCCTGGCGCGCAACAAAGCCTACTCGATGCGCTGGATCGAGTTTATGCCGCTCGAACGCAGACCAGATCTGGCGCAAAGAAGATATTCTCACCGGCCACGAGATCAAAAGCATTATCGAAGCAGAGTATGGACCACTCGTGCCGATCACGAGCGGTGATCCCTCTGAGACCGCACGCCGCTATACCTTCAGCGACGGTGTAGGAGAAGTTGGCTTCATCAATCCCGTGAGCGAGCCATTTTGCGCCAGTTGCGACCGTATCCGCATCACCGCCGACGGACAACTGCGCACCTGTCTTTTCGCGACCACGGAGACCGATTTGCGCGCGGTCATTCGCTCCGACGCCGACGATGAAGTACTGGCCCAGACGATCCGCCACGCGGTCTGGAATAAAGAGCTGAAGCACTATATCGGAGACAAACGCTTCAAACGCGCCAACCGCAGTATGTCCATGATCGGCGGTTAAGAAAAGGAGGTTACATTGGCTTCACTCGACGCACAAACACTCTTCACGACGATGGACGGAGGTGAGAGCAACGGCTTTGCTACAATTCATGCACTGGTTCAGCATTCGACAAGTGGCACAGCCTATCTACAGGTTCCGGGCGTAGTGGTACTATCTCGTCCAACCATCAACATGGCGGGACTCAGCGGCTTTCTGGATGGCTACGATCCGGCCCTGCAATTCCCAACCTATTTAGACGATCCCACCACACTCCCTGAGGGCGCGCAACTGTGCAAAGTCGCCGGACAGATCTGCTATATGAGTCTGGGACCGAAACGCTCGAAAAACGCGAAAGCCAGGCAGTATTTCGATAACCTCAAGTCTTCCGGTCATGGTTCCGTCTTTGAGCATGCAAACTACAGCCTGCTGCTGTACGGTATCTCGCGCAGTGTGACGCATGAGCTGGTGCGTCATCGCGCAGGCTTTGGAAACTCCCAATTGAGTCAGCGTTATGTCTCAGGGAAAATGCTGCGCTTCGTAGAACGCCCTGAATACCGCGCTGACGAGCAATTACATAGCCAGTTCTTGCAGCGCATCGACCGGGCCGCTGAAGAGTACACCGCGCTGACAGAGCGCTTGCTAGAGATGCAAAAAGCTGGTGTGGAGATACTGAGCGCCGACGCCCGTACCGATCTGCGTAAAAAAGTCCAACAAACTGCCCGCTCAGTACTGCCAAATGAGACAGAAACGGTGATTGTGACGACTGGAAATGCTCGCGCCTGGCGGCATTTCATCGAAGCGCGCGCCAATGCACACGCCGAAACCGAAATACGGGAACTGGCCGTCCGCGTATTCCTCTGCCTGCAACTGACAGACCCGGTGCTCTTCGACGACTACAGCCTCCTCAAACTCCCAGATGGCACCTACGCGGTACACACGGACTTTGAGAAGATCTAGTTTACGACATGCTCTAGCCAAAAGCAAAGGATCAGCGGCATGGACGGATGCCAACAATCCCGTGAACATGACAGTGGTCAAACGACTTCACCAGGGGGAGATGCAGCACAGGTTATCGCAGACTACTATGATGAAGAGCCGCACATAGAATGGCAACGTCTGGAACGGCATCGTACTGAATTTGCCATCACGCTGCAGGCACTCACTGACTACCTGCCTCCCGCACCACTGTCTGTACTGGACGATGGCGGTGGACCAGGCAGATATGCGCTGGCACTCTCCGCGCTTGGCTATCAGGTTACGCTGCTCGACCTCGCGCAAGCCAATCTGCACTTCGCACGGAAAAAAGCTCATGAGCACAACATCGCCATTCACCAGTATCTGCATGGAAACGCGCTTGACCTCTCAGCGCTTACCACGCAGAGCTTTGATGCAGTATTACTGCTGGGTCCGCTCTACCATCTACAGCAGCAGCAGCAGCGCCAGCAAGCAGTTCGTGAAGCCTGGCGCGTACTGCGTCCCGGTGGACTGATCTTTACGGCGTATATTACGCGCTACGCCGCCTTGCGCGATCTGGCCAAAAACTCGCCCTCCACCTTGTTTGCGAAGCGCAGCGAGTGGGAGGAGATCGTATCAACAGGCATCTATCGCGCAGGTCAAGGAGTCGGTTTCACAGATGCTTATTTTGCTCATCCTAGCGAAATCGCGCCTCTGCTGGAAGCAGTAGGTTTCCAGACGCTCAACCTGATCGGCTGTGAAGGCATCGTCGCCGCCAATGAAGAACAGATCAATCAGCTCTCGGGCGACGCCTGGCAAACGTGGGTAGATTTGAACTATCGCTTGAGCAGGGAACCCTCGCTCTACGGAGCCGCCGACCACCTGCTATATGTAGGCCGCAAGCCGACTTCACAACTCGCGCCGATATAAGCGCAATCCCTCCGCTGTAGTCTCAGTCGTCGGCAACATCTCACATCTCGCCGCTAACTGTGCAGCAAACATATCGCGCTCAGGCAGCAGTGCCTCAAAGTAGACTGGCACCCCTGCCTGCTCCGCCTCAAATTCAAACTCGGCAGCCAGCATACGCGCACAATTCAAGGCACAGATGAAGAGCGCGCGCCCCGCGTGCATGTGCCGATATGCCGGATGGACGGTCCCCTGGCAGACAAAATGATAGGCGCTCAGTTCCTGACGCAACTGTACAAGCGTATAACCAACGATCTCACCCTCTACACCCTCCAGCGTACCAGCCTGTCCCCAGGTATTCACCTCATCGTCATCGTCCGTAATCACAAAGGCATTGGCGAGCGCATCGTGTGCAGGATCAGTCAGCCAGGCCACAAAAGCATCCTCGCTCAGTACAGATATCTCATCAGCTTGTGCGGCTGCCTGCTGGATATGCAGCAGAGTCGGCATATCCTCAAAGCGGAAATTGCGTATACGCATAGCACCTCTCTATCCTCTCAAAAAACTAGCGGGGCGATCATGTTGCCATTATAGCCACTGTGACCTGTCTATTGCTCATACTGAAGAATAGCCACGCCAATCAAGACCAGCACACAGCCCATAATCTGCCAGACATTCAGGTGCTGCCCAAGCCAGAAATAAGCGATCACGCCTGACGCGACCAGTTCTAACATCGCGATGACCCCTACGCGCGCAGCATCAACACGGCGTAGCGCACCCTGGAACAGGGCGTACGGGATGGCCATGCCGATTGTACCAACCAGCGCAATCAGCACCATATGCTCTGTTTGCCAGGTTGATGCAGGGATCGCCCAGGGAGGCTGAATGATGAGCCAGAAAACGCTAGCGACGAATGCTCCCCAGGTCACAGAGTACAGAGCTGGTACCTGCTGTCCAACACGCCTTCCCAATAACAGATAGGCCACATAGGTAATCAAGGCGCAGAAGGCGTAGAAGAGTCCCAGAGTATCTAATCCACCCAAACGCGTCTGCCAGACATCGGTGACGAGCACAACACCGCCTAAAGCGAACACAATCGCCATAAGCATGATGACCGATGGCAGCCTTCTCCGCCATATGCTCTCTCCAATGGTCATCCAGGCCACCGCACTAAACTGGATCACCAGCACCATCGCGATTGGTAAACGGCTAATGGCGAGAAAATAACAGTAAGTGACAAGCGCTATAGCAATGCCAAAGGCAATGATCCAACCCCAATGGCGCACCGGCAATTTGATACTACCTTGCTTGCTGACAAGTAGCAGAGCGCACAGGCAGATCCAGCCCAGCAGCATACGAAACTCTACCAGCGTGACTGGAGAGACGCCATCATCCAGCAGAAAACGCGAGAGCGTCCCATTCACGCCAAATGAGGTGGCTGCCACTGCTACCATAAGATAGCCATTCAGACGACTGGTGCGCTCCGACTTATGCACGCGATCCTTCATCGCTCACCGCCGCCAAATTTTGCTAACAAACTCGTTCAGTCCTTTCAGAAATGGGGATGTGCGATCTAACCCTCATGCGGTTCTACCAAAACATCCCACATAGGTCATACAAAATCAGGTATTATATCAGATATACTATCACCATATCAGTTGTTTCAGCAGTGCAACCAACTCTTTTTGTTCCTGCTGCCGTCTCACCGCTCTGGGACAAAGCAGCAGAAAGCGAACAACAGTCAGCCATCAATACTAGAGGAGTTTGTGACTTTGTCTACCGCTACCCACCTGCAACTTATTCGTCAAGCTATGCCTGCCACGACCGCGCGTATTTATCTCAATACGAGCACCTTTGGTCCATTACCCAATCAAGTACTCGCTGCCATCCAGGCAGAATTGCAAGCTGAATGGCTGGACGGACGCCTGGGAAGTGAGTCGTTTCAGCGGGCAACGACCATTTACGCCAGTGCGCGAAGCCGTATTGCGCGGTTATTGCATGCCAGCGAGTCGGAAATCGCCCTGACCGATAATACCGGCGAGGGCATGAATATCGTGAGCTATGGCTTCGACTGGCAAGCTGGCGACGAGATTATCACGACGAATCATGAACACCTGAGCGGACTGGCACCACTCTACCAATTGCGCGACCGCGTCGGTGTTGTCATCCGCATAGCAGATATTGGACCACGCGCTGATCGTCCGATCATTGAAGCATTGCAAGGGCTTGTGACAGCGCGCACACGCCTGATTATGCTCTCGCATGTTACCTGGACCACCGGGACCATACTTGACGTCCAGGCGGTTACAGCCATGGCACACGCTCACAATATTCCAGTGTTAATCGATGGCGCTCAATCCGCCGGCAATATTCCCATCGATGTCAAGGCCCTCGACGTCGATTTCTACGCCATCCCCATGCAGAAGTGGCTCTGCGGTCCCGATGGTACGGGTGCGATCTACGTGCGCCAGGAAGCCCTCCACACTATCGCACCGACCTACGTCGGCTACTGGTCGGTCAAGCACGAAGAGGGCGTAGATTGGGCGCTCCACGAGAATGCCCAACGCTTCGAGCCTGGAGGTATACAGACAGCGGCAGTCGCTGGACAGGTTGCGGCGCTCGCATGGTTGGAGCAGACTGTCGGCTACGAGTGGCTTTTCGCGCGCATTGCTGCGCTGAATACCTATGCTTACAACGCGCTGCAAGCACTTCCTGGCCTCAGCATGCTTACACCTGAAGCAGGCACAAACGGCATTCTCTCGTTTACGCTGGCTGGACGGGACGATAAAGAAATTGTCACACGGCTGCAAACAGAGCATCATATCTCTATCCGCAATATTCCAGAGACAAAAGCCTTACGCGTTTCAGCAGGCTTCTACAACACGGAAGAAGAGATAGATGCGTTGGTTCAGGCCCTGGCAAAGCTCTAATCTATTAGAGTCAGATCAAGGAGAAACCGGGTAAGGACGCCCTTACCCGGTTTCTCAACATTTCGCCCTTCTATGAGCGCAAAAAATCGTTCACACCTTGCATAAACGCCTCAAAGCAGCAGCGATGAATATTGTGGGTTGCGCCATCAATCTGGACCGCACGGCTCTGCGCTGGGAGGTAGCTCTTTGCGCGTGCCCAGGCGGCCTCATCCAACGTGGTACCTTTGGCCGCATCAGCGCGCATTAAAAGCGTTGGTGCTGCAATCTGTGCGAGCAGAGGTAGGAGATCTCCCTGTTGCCAGGCTTCGCGAAACACGCTGACCACCGCCTCGCGGCTTACCTTACTGATAGCATCAAGCTTGCCCTCAATGTCAGCCTCTGTCCAGCCTGGACTGTTAGCCCAATACTCCTCCTGCAACTCAGCACGCGGGCGACCGATATCGCCAGTGTAGAAAGCAATCACCTCTTCAGGGCTATCATGATTGAAAGCGTGAGCCGGATCTTCAAGGATCACGCGCGAGAAACCGGGCGCGTCCGCTCCGCTTGCCAGCACAATCGCCGTAGCGCCGCCCCATGAATGGCCTACGAGCAAGGGATCTTTCAGATGCAATGCCCGTACAAATGCAGCCGCGTCATCAGCTGTATAGCGCAAATTATAGGTTCCTGGTGCCGGTTTGATGCTGTCACCATGACCGCGCATGTCAAGCGCATAGACACGGTAGCGATCAGCCAGTGCAGGACCAACACGTACCCAACTCAGAGCTGAACTGGTGATGCCGTGTAGCAACACCGCGCCGGGAAGGTCAGTCCTTTCCGCACCCCAACTCAAATAATGAAAGCGACCTGCCGGAAGATCAATTGTGTGCGACAGAGCGACTCCATCCAGTTTATCTGTCATTACACTTCACCTTTGTTCAATTCTTCACATGCTTGCCAGGAAGATGAGTGAGCATGGCATCAACATCTCCTGCCATCAAATACGTAACACAGATCAAGACAAAGAACCAGTGATATCCACAGATATTTATTATAGCATCCTCTGGCTTCAGTAGAAGATGCATCAATCGTTGTGTTCACGCTCTTGCGGAAGCAGACGCATTCTCACAACACCTCTAGTCCCTTCCGCCTCGTATGGGTCGTGTCCTTCGTGCTCTGCTTCCTTACAATCTGGTAAGCAATTCACAATGACACCTTTTCTTGGAAGAGATTCCGGAACCCCTACGGCGTGAATATAGCGGTGTTTATCAATTGCTATAGCATTATGGTATCCTCCATTTCTTTTGACGCGAAAAATGAGATCTCCAGCCCTGGTTTCTTCACGTTCACTTAGCACTCGGAAGAGTTCAGAATGGTCTTGACAGTATTCATACTGTTTAGCCGAATTCCGTGGCATATCTCTCAGCCCTGCCATATGGCAAACATTCTGTATAAAACCACTAAGATCAATACCTTTTGAACTCACTCCACCGTACTCAAACCCAACCTTTTTGTCCAGGAATGCCTGGGCATATTCGACTGCCACTTCCATAGTCTTGCGGGGAAATGGATCGTTCTTGCTACGTATCTCAACATCCTCCCGTTTAACCCACCCCTTTTCATTGCCTGGAAAGACGACCGGAATGCGGCCTTCTACGAGATCACCTTTGATAAGTGATAACCTGTCTCCGAGATGAAGTTCATCTAGCACTGCATCTCCCGTTGCATCTCGATAAAGAGGTGTCTCAAGCTCAGGAGTAGTGACTACTGCTACCTCATGAAGAGATATATCGCCAATGTCTTTCCCATCATACCTCTTCATAACGGGCTTCGCTACGTCATTCTTGTCGACCAAACCTTGAAAGCCTGTATCCAGTTTGACAAACATCACCTCCCTGCCATCCACTCTTTTGTCTTCTACGCGTTCCATAGTAGTGTTCATTCGTGCCTGGGACTGCATCTCTAACTCCCCTTCCCTATTTGTTCTGTATATCGTGATAATACTTTTGTTCACAACAAATTTGTCTCTATAGATGTGGTCCCCTAGCTGGTCATGCAGTTGTTCGAGACGCTTGATTGCATCCTCATACCCATGGGCAGAGATGTCATCGTGAGAGCGCTTATACGAAGCATCATATTTCACCACGTCCCTACGTGCCTCTTGGAGTTGTGATATCTCCGCGAAATCGCTCGATCTGGGATCTCTTATCAGCTCTCCAATGCGTTTTCCAACTGCAACCATTCGCTTATCTAGTTGCTTTATATTATATATGTGATCGCTCAACTGATCTCGTAGTTGTTCGAGACGCTTGATTGCATCCTCGTAGATAGATACCAATTTATCTTTGGCAGCTTTGTCCGAAGTGCTGTCGGCAACGTTTCTGTGAGCATTTGCAGATTCAGCCAATTTCTTGTGCTCATCCTTGATCTGCTTTGATGACCTTCTCCAAAAACCATCAGATCTAGCATCATTAGTAAGAGCTTCAAGACCTCTTGTCACTCTGCCAAGCCTGTTATCTAATTCCAGCATGTTTGCTTTATATTGTCGATCACGTTCTTGTGATTTGCACATATTTTTGAAAAAATCAAAACTTCCTCTAGAGGTATTAGCATTAACGCCATCGCTACCTTCTATAGGCTTCTTCCTGAAACGCTCAACCATTATCAAGCTCCTTTCAATAGTTTTGTAGTGCACTTGCTATAGATCTCATGGTTCAAAAGATCTGATAGTTTTCAGAGTATGCGCCAATTTCGCCTGAACAAACTGGCTTGTGCGTCGGCATTACAAGGCATTAGCAAATAGAGGATTGTGGCTTGTTACATTCTATTCTACTCAAGCTGACTTCTTCCCCATAAAGCGTATACAAGATACGATAATATGTCAACGCTGAAAGTGCTCACCTCACTGGTTTTGAGATAGCTTCATTTTGAGGCTAGCGATAGCTGATAAGACAGTTTCTGATAGGTCTTTGTGTAGCTTTTATGCCAATATCTCATAGCAAGACTGCTTCAGCTTGAAGACAGAAAGTCTCCAGAAGATTTATGGGTAGGAATCCAGAGATTTTAGGGCGCGATGTGATACACTTTGGAGTGGATTAGCGCGTAATAGTAGATGTAGGCACTCAATCCTTTTTCAAAGGATGAGCTTGCTAGCTCCATCATAATAAAAATAAAATAATGCATGAAGCAAGCAAGGTAACATGTTGTAACAGTACCTGTAGTCGCGTAAAGTTATCTCAGAGACACTTATGACCTGCTCAGGCAGGTTAGCATAAGGAGAAGTTCTCGTGGCAAAGGATATCCAGGAACATCCATCAGTGACTCAGACCTCATTACGTCGTTCCCTGCTAGCCGATTATCAGCAAGTACGCCGTTTCTCGGCACAGCTCTGCGAACCACTGGAGACGGAAGATTATGTCATCCAGTCGATGCCGGATGTCAGCCCAACCAAATGGCACCTGGCTCACACTACCTGGTTTTTCGAAACGTTCCTGCTCTCGTCAGCGCGAGCAGACTATGCTTCACCACATCCACAATACGCGTATCTCTTCAACTCATACTATAATTCGCTGGGTCAGCGGCACTGTCGTCCCAAGCGGGGGCTGATTTCGCGACCCACGGTTCAGGAGACCTACGCGTATCGTGCCTATGTCGATCAACAGGTGCTTGCCTTGCTGGAACAGAGCGACGAGCAACAACTGACCGCTGTCGCACCCATTGTTACCCTTGGCATCCATCACGAACAACAGCACCAGGAGCTCTTGCTGACCGATCTCAAGCATGTGCTCTCCTGCAATCCGCTTAACCCTGTCTACCGTCCACAGGTAGCACAGCAGAACATACAGGTACCCACGCTGGCATGGATGACGTATCCTGAAGGCATCGCCTGGATAGGACACGAGGGCCCAGGCTTTTGCTATGATAATGAGGAACCACGCCACCGCCAGTTCTTAGAGAGCTATCGGCTGGCCTCACGCCTGACGACGAATGGCGAATATCTGGCATTCATCGAAGATGGCGGATACAGCAACCCGCTCTTATGGCTATCAGCCGGCTGGAGCACGGCGCAGCAGGAAGAGTGGCAAGCACCTCTCTACTGGGAGCAGCACGATGGTCGCTGGTGGAATATGACGCTGAGCGGTCTGCGCGAGGTCGATCTGGCCGAGCCTGTCTGCCACGTGAGCTACTTTGAAGCCGACGCCTACGCCCGCTGGGCGGGCGCACGACTGGCTACCGAGGCCGAATGGGAAGTGGCAGCTAGCGCTGTGCCCATAGCCGGCAATTTCGTTGACAACGGTTCCTATCAGCCGGTGGCTTTGCAGGGTCCCACAACAGGAAGCCAACCGACACAGATGTACGGAGACGTCTGGGAATGGACCCAGAGCGCGTACTCGCCGTATCCTGGCTACCAACCAGCTCCCGGTGCTCTTGGAGAATACAACGGCAAGTTTATGTGCAATCAGTTTGTGCTGCGCGGAGGCTCCTGCGCCACCTCGCTCTCGCATATTCGCTCAACTTACCGTAACTTTTTTCCACCGGACGCACGCTGGCAATTTATGGGCATCCGCTTAGCACGGGAGGTGTAGTCATTTTACAGAATATGGGCAGCAACCCGCTGCGACTCTATGACTTTGAGCCACAGCGTAATACGTTCCGCAAGGATGTGTTACAAGGGTTACAAAAACCGCAGAAAGAACTGTTTAGCAAATACTTTTACGACGAGGTAGGTTCGCACCTGTTCGATCAGATCTGTCATCTCGACGAGTATTATCTGACCCGTACTGAGATGCAAATCATGCAGACACACGTCCACGAGATGTGTGAGCTCATCGGACCAGGCTGCTTGCTTATTGAGTATGGTAGCGGCAACAGTACCAAGATACGTCTTCTGCTCGATCACCTGGAGCAGCCCGCCGCCTATGTGCCGATAGACATTTCGAAGGAACAGCTCTGGCACTCAGCCACTGAACTGGCGGGCATGTATCCAGACCTGGAGGTGCTCCCAATCTGTGCGGACTACACCAGCACCTTCGAGATTCCTTCGCCGACCAGAGCTGTCTCACGACGTGTGGCCTATTATCCAGGCTCGACGATTGGCAACTTTGATCCTGAACCGGCCAGGCAGTTTCTGCGCCAGATCGCCCGGGTCTGCGCAGGTGGGGGATTGCTGATCGGTGTGGATCTAAAGAAGGACTTTACTATCCTGCATCGCGCTTACAACGATCAGGATGGTGTTACCGCGCAATTCAATCTGCACTTGCTTGAACGTATTAACACCGAACTCGGCACTAGCTTCCAGCTTGACCAGTTCGGACATTACGCCTGCTACAATCCGCAGGTGGGGCGCATCGAGATGTATCTCGCGAGCCGCAAACAACAGCAGGTCTGGCTCGATGGGCACGAAATTGGCTTTGCGCGCGGAGAAAGCATCTGGACGGAAAGCTCTTATAAGTACACGCTGGACGAATTCGCCCAACTCGCGACGAGCGCGGGCTTGCGTGTTGAACATGTCTGGCTAGATCCCCAGGAACTCTTCAGCGTGCAGTACCTCTCTGTACGCTAGTTTTCTACGCGCATGTGTGGTCAGCTTACAACCGACTACACATGCCGTATCTAGCATTCATAGTGTAAATTATACTATGAATGCTACTTTTGTGCTCAGGGTGCTTGTTTCCAGTGGCCCAACTCACCTGATAAACGATATTATGCCATGACTCAGTCTGCCTGTGCTCTTCTTTTCGGCAGTATACTAACTTGTGGTTCTCCATCATCTTTCGTGCTAAACTCATGCTTAGGCAAAAAGTGGTTCACGTTGATTGGCCCTAGTTGTGCATTTCCATCCATCGCTATCAACAAGAAGGGTGTCTCCTTGCACGTGTCAGCGCCGGTGAAATTCCGAGCCGATTTAGGGGTGTTTTGCCTCAATGGCTCGGGGAGTTTAGCAGACTTCTCAAGCGGTATCAAGGCCGCTACGCTTTTCCTTGACACCGCTTGAGAAGCCCGCTCAGAGAATTGATAAGCCATTGAAGCGAAAAAATGGTCATTTCTTTCTCGTCTTAGCAAGCCGTCATTTCAATCCTAAACCGGCGCGTAATTACGTCGGCGTTAATAATAGTGGTAATAACCAGCTCCTGATCGAATATGCCCAGTATAGTTTGTATAAAAATTCTCAACTGGTAGCCTGCTCCTGACGCAATATCCCTCTACTGCTGCATTCCTCAAAGGCGCGGGAATCACACACACTCCGAATTGCATGCGATAAAATACACTGACTCAGCGTCTATTATGGTAGAATAAGGGCAACAATACAGTTCGGATACCATTGCTCCTTCAGTGAAGTTGCCGGAGGGCTGGAGCAGCGAAGTGAGTGGAGCAAGACCTGCTCGACCAGTAACTTTTTTGGCTTGAAAATACCAACATCGATAAAAATCGTACATGATTTCGTTTCGTTTAAAAGTAGCACTCGTACCGCTTCTGTTCATTCAACGACAGGAAGACAAAAGATGGATATCTCCACTGCGGTTGGCATCACCGGAACTGCTGCATCGATTGGAGCAGCCATCATCGGCATAATAATTTTCCTACAAGGGTCGCGATCTCTCTATGCCCCGTTGTCACAAACATCGACATCCTCCCTTCCTGTTCAACAGGAGTCCCTGCCATATCAAACTTCTTCTGCTGGATTTGCCTTGCCGCCATCTTTTTCCATTTCGAGACTTGAAGCGATTTATCGAAAGGCAAAGAGCATGGGCATAGCAATGGTCCTAGCAGTGTTGATTCCTCTGAGTTGGATAGCGATCTGGCTGTATTGGCAGTTGATTTCTCAGACCGTCTATGTGGGAATAATGAATACATTCGGTCCCTATATCGTTTATCCACCTCAAACATTTAGCGAGTGGCTTAGCGGTATGATTAGCACACTTACACTTGGGTTTTTCTATCTGTATATTCCATATGCTGTTCTGAGTCGGATTGGTCCCCCATTGAAAAAAGGGGTAGAAAATAGAGCCGTCAGAAAAGAAACGCAAGGCTTATTTAAGAATACTATCGAGCTTAAAGAAGATATAGAACATGCCAAGGTACAGGCACGTCGCTCGCGTATCACGTACTAATCGCGTAGTATCCTTATTCAGATAGATCATTTTCAACATTCAAGTAGAATAGCGCTCTACCAGTATCTTCAGAAGCGAGGAGCGCGCCAAGTCTGGCAGGGCACCTCAATGTGGACAATTACCTCAAACAAGCCTGCCGTCTTCCTCTGAGCTTTTCTGTATTGACGGAGGCGTAGAATCAAGAGAAGCAGTGGAGGCGAATGACGACAAAAAAGATGCAGAGTCCAGGGAGGCGACGTAGTTCTGAAAGAGACGATGAATGAACGTGTAGCCACCTCCCACTTTGCGCAAGAGAATGTGGCGTGCGGCCTCATCGAGCAAGCCTACATAATTCCAGGGCATCACTCCAGCACGCCATAGCAGCATCCGCAATGTGTAGTGACGGAGCCAATCCCATCCTCCATAGAGGAATACAATGGCCAGTCCTGCACTCACTCCTCCTAGAAGAGCAAGTAGAATATAACTTGTGATATTCCAGGTAGCGATAGGCAAAGTAGAGGGCCAGGTAAGAGGAAAATAGCCGATCGGCTGGATGAAGGAATGCAGCACACCATTGAAGAACCAGAGGCTCGTTATGATGCTGAATCCGACGGTCAGCATGCTGATCAGCCCAAAGATCAGCCCATTGATGCCAGACTGACGAATCCCTTGATTGGGAACAGTCCGCTGTTGATCTTCAATCGTTTCTCTTGCCACTCCCTGGAAGATCCCAACAAGGAACCAGTAGGCTAGTCCAATGGGTAATTCATTGGCCAAACTGTAAACGAATTCATAGGAGAGTCCATAGGACCCATAGGAGAATGCATAGGATAGCACGTCAAGCAGCCACAAAGAAAGAATAATCCCTAGAGTAGAGCGAATATGGACTTCCATCAATAAGCTTCTTCTCAAGCCATTCCACGACCAGACTAACCGATCTGCAGGCTGAACCAGCATATTTTTGCCGACCAATAAGGCCCCGAGCAGTCCACTAATCACTCCGGCCAGTATCCCGACTGACATCCCATCGACCAACGCGAGCTCGAAAGTCTGTCCTTCGTATCTGCCAGGTTGGCCAGGGAGCAACCAGAAAAACAGCCCGGAAACCAACCAGAAAAGCAGTCCAAAAACTAACCCACAGATCAACCCATAACGAAGCCGACGCGAGAGGAATCTTCCTGTCGCAAAAATCAATCCGAAAAGCAGCAGAACAACGACCAGTCCAAGAAACACCCTATACTCTCGACTAATGATCAGCGAAATGGCTCCCCCCACGAGTAATGCAACGAGGTTATAATGCGGCTTGTTATAATCTTGTGAAGTGACTAATTTTCGTATTACGCTATTTATAGTAAAATACCTCTTTTGCGACACATTCTCCTTGGGAGGCTTCTTCTGAAGAATCAAGCGTAAGATGAAGGTTCCTATCGCGAAAATGAGCCCGTAGAACAGCCCGACGATGGCCATGAGGATGAAGCCCAATACTAACGCTATCAACCTATCATTGTGACGGGTATCTAGCAGACCATTCTGATAGGTAGCCAGCAAGATCGACAGTGAGAAGATCAGTGAGCTAGCAACTGCGGCAAGCAGAGCATAGATTGTTCCTATGCCAGGTCTCCTGCGCGGTTTCTGTGGTGATAACCGACTCTTATCTTCTAATGGAATCAGCTTATAGCGCAGCCAGACGAGCAGTACGACGAGTAGCCCGGCGAGGAGGCCAATAACTAGTCCGAAAGTCCACCAGACAAGCAGCGAGACAAGCAAGCCACTGAACAGGCCAGAGAGGACTTTTTTGCTGGAGCCCTTATGTTCTCTCTTCTGTGGTTGCTGACTCTTATCTTCTAATGGTTTCTTCGTTTCCGGGGAATCAGGTATAAGACCTGGCTCACTAAAGAGACTACCAAGCAATACTAGGGGGAAAAACAGCAGCAGGCCAATCAGGAGGCCACCAGAGCCGCTGATAATAGCAGTGTTAGAGAAGAGTGTGATAATCACGATGAGGATAAACAATCCCATAAGAATGCCTGGCACGCGGATAGCCAGCCAAGTATAGGTTCGTTGCATATCATCACTAAAGAGAAAACTTGGTTGCAGTTGTTCGAGGTAGAAGACCGTCCGATTCTGTTGCTGCATCTGGCACGCCAGCCAGATCAGCCCGGAGAGCAGACGAGCGGGAGGTGTTTGTCGTGGGAGGTGTTTGTCGAAGAGCATCCGCTTGAGATAGCGAGCAAAGAGGGAGCGTTGTTGTTCCTCCAATGATCCTGTGGTAGGCAGCTCCTCTTGCGGGCTACTTTGATAGGTGCGTACCAGGAGATTGAGCATCAACGGGGACGCCGCCAGTTCACAGAGCACCAAGTTCTCTTGCAAAATAGTGCGGATCGCTGCCAGCTCTGGTCCAGCAGTCAACAGATAGGTATCGATCTGCCCGTTGGTGAGTGGTTGGACCACGATGGCGCTTGGCAGCAGCAGGCGACGCTGCAGCATCAGGTAGTCGGTCATCCGACTGCACACGACAAGCCGAACCAGATAGTCACGGCGATACGCGTTAATGACCTCGATGCACGAACCACGGGCCATTGCCGCAACCTCATCCAATCCGTTCGAGCAGAGGAAAGATCTGCTTGGTGTGGACCCAGTGTTGTCCTACCTTGCGCGGGATCTGGTAGCTCACTTGGAGTTCCTCGATCAACCATTCAGCCAGTGGACGACGTTTATCTGCCCAAGTAGAGAGATTGAAGATCACGGGGAGGGGTTGCCGTTCGTCCTGCTCAGCGCGTAAGAGCAGCTTCTGAGCAAGATGCACCAGCAAGATGCTCTTACCAGCTCCGGGTGCTCCTAACAGGAGCAGTTCGCCCCTTTCCTGTTCATCATACACGTCGAGAAGCTCTGTTCCCAGTGGGAAAGCTTGTTCGGTCTGCTGAAGATGTCGGTATACCAGACGTGTTGAAGGCGCGACAGCTTCTGGCTTCGTGTGTAATCCGAGCGTGATGAGCGCGACACCCTGTAAGGACTCTTTTAGGATATCGTGATAGCTGGTGCGCAGGATCGTTAGAAACCGCTGACGATCTCGCTGACTCAGAGGGGCGGTCGGCAGCTTCAGGTCCTGTGGAAGAGGCGAACGCCTCGCTTGCGACGAGGAAGTCAATAGACGCTCTGGCTTGCCTTGAAGATGCTCAATGGTCCAGCGGATTCCTCCTGCGATATTCAGGAAAGCTTCATCCTGGTTCGGCCAACTGGTGATAGGCTTCATATCACGAGGCAAGCCTTGGAGATGTGCAAATGGTGCATCTTGCCAGTCAACGGAGCGCAACATGATCGGGATGACATGTGCGTCTCCGTGCTTATGCCGAGCGAGTGCACGCTGCATCTCGATCCCATAACAATAGTCAGAGGCCAGAAAATCAGAACTGATGAGCAGAAGGATAAGAGCGGCAGAATCCAGACGAGCATCGATTTCCTTCGACCAGTCGGTCCCTGGTACGATCTGTCGATCCGACCATGTCGAAAGAAGCCCCTGGCGCTGTAAAAGGCTCAGGTGCTTATCCAGCTCATCACGCAGTGCTTCATCTTCATGAGCATAGACATAGAACAAGGGAAGAGGGAATGTTCCATTATCTTGCTGATTCATGCTGCACGGCCCTTGCTTCTTCGCCTTCATCTGAATGTGTCTTAGTAACCGGACACTATCTCAAGTATAGCACAAAAGGCGAGGAAATAGGTATTTCCCCCTCTCCTGTGGCATACTTATCTCATGAGTCGCGCTCAGTGGTGGTCATGAAAACCCCAGCTAAGCGAGAAAAATAACAGTGGGAAATATTTTTACAAGGATCAGATAGCATGCAGCGAGTGTCAACAGTGAAAACCGACCATTTGGAAGAGACCCCCTCAAGTCTCTTGGCTAACTTCCAACAGTATTTACACGAGCAGGATCGTTCCCCTGGCACCGTCAAAAAATACACACAGGCCATCTCACACTTTCTGGTCTGGTACGAACAAGAGGAACGTGTTCCACTACAGCTCTCCACGCTGACTCCGATTGCCCTGATTGGCTATCGTAACGAACTGCACCATGTCCAGCACAAATCGGTCAGTACCATCAATCTGCGTATCAGTGCCTTGCGTACCTGGTGTGCCTGGTTAGTTGACCAGGGATATCTTCCTCTGGACCCTGCAGCACGTGTAAAGCTGATTGGTGGCGAGGCTGGCTCCAAACGAGAAGGGCTGGAAAGTTCCGAGATCAATGCATTGCTCCGCCAGGCACAGGTTTCCCGTGACCCTGCCCGCAACTACGCCATCGTGCAAGTGCTCCTACAGACGGGGATTCGCCTCAGCGAGTGTAGTGGACTGACCTTTGGCGATCTTACTTTTGGCGAGCGCAGTGGCCTGCTGCTGGTCCGGGCAGGGAAAGGCAATAGGACGAGATCGGTTCCTTTGAATGCGTCAGCACGAGAAGCACTCGCCAGCTATGTGGCTCCGCGACTTGGGGTCGGGAAACCGTCGATCAAGACGGTGGCTACCAGATGGCCGAAATTGAGCACGCCACAAAGCTTCGAGCCGCTCTTTGCAAGTCAAAAAGGAGGTGCGCTTACCACCTCGGCCATGGGACAAATGATTGACGATCTGGTCAAAGCCGCTGGTGAACTAGTTCCGCAAGCGACGAGTGCGCATACGCTGCGCCATACCTTCGCGCACAATTACCTAGCGCACTATCCTGGCGATATCGTTGGGCTGGCAACGCTGCTCGGACATAGCTCTCTGGATACCACACGGCTCTATAGTCAGCCTACTGTTTCGCAACTTTCGACGCGCGTCGAGCAACTCAAGATCAATGCCTATGCAGGCTAAAGCGCCAAAGTCGAGTTTCTTGAAAAGGATGATGGAAGATGGGACAGCAACACACCGACCTGACCATGTTGACAGAGGCTCCAACCGCCTTGCAAACGGCGTTGACGCTTCACCAAGCGATCTGGCACAAAGCAGATGCTCGCTGGCATCTTTGTGGCATTCCAGCTCGTTTTTACACCGATAATGGATCAGATTTTACCAGTCAGCATCTGGAGCAAGTGGCGGCTGATCTCAAAATCGAACTGGTGTTTTCCTGGCCCGGCCATCCTCGTGGTCGAGGAAAAATTGAGCGCTTCTTTCGGAGCGTCGAACAACTGCTCTTGCCCCATCTTTCTGGCTTTGTCGGAGAAAACGGCACGACAGGAGGAACGCTCCTGTCGCTTTCCGCCTTTGATACCTGTTTTCGGGCGTGGTTGACTGAAGACTATCATGAGCGAGTCCAGGAAGAGATCAAGCAGGCTCCTCAGGCTCGTTGGGAAGCCAGTGGTTTTTTGCCGCACATGCCAGCATCGCTGGAACAGTTGGACTTGTTGCTCCTGCATGTGGCGAAAAAACGGAAAGTGCAGCAGGATGGCATTCATTTCCAGGGACAACGGTACTTTGATACGAACCTGGCTGCCTATGTTGGTGAGGATGTCACCATTCGGTATGATCCTCGTGACCTCGCTGTTCTTCGAATCTTCTACCAGGAGCGCTTTTTATGTCGCGCCGTCTGCCCTGAATTGGCAGGAGAGCAGATCAGTTTGAAGGAAGTCATCCAGGCACGCAAAGAACAGCGCAAACGCGTGCGGCAAGGGATCAAAGAACGCCTCTCGGTCGTCGAGCAGCTCCAGGAGGCGAAATCCTCGGAACCACGTCCCCCTTCTGTTGAATCAGCCGTGCTCCCTCCCACTCCCAGATTGAAGAGGTATTACAATGAGTGAGGAAGGAACGGTCCCCCAGGTGGCATTTCTGGATACCAAGGAATACCGACGCTTTGCTGAGTTTTGTGATGCCTGTCGAATGGCACGCTATATCGGACTCTGCTACGGTCCTCCTGGCGTCGGAAAAAGCTTCTCCGCCTGGCACTATGCACGGTGGGATCTGATCGAAACCTACTTTCCTGGACGCTTCTATGACACTCCCCGCTTGCCCTATATCGAAGGAACTATTGCCAGCACCGTCGCCGCCCATGCCTCTCACGTCTCACCTGAACTGCAAAATTGTCGGAGTGTCTTGTATACTCCGTCGGTGACCAATACGCCAAAACGCGTGGGGCAAGAGGTCCAAGCTGTGCGTCTCGCCCTCTCGCACCTCGTTGATGCAACCAGGCCAAAGCCAAAACACGAACCAGTTCACTACCATCCAGTAACAGACCCGACAGAGCTGCTCATTGTCGATGAAACGGATCGCTTGAAAATGGCGTCCCTGGAGCAGATCCGCGATATCTATGACCGTCAACCGATAGGAGTCGTCTTGATTGGCATGCCCGGCCTGGAAAAACGTTTATCCCGCTATGGTCAACTGTACTCACGGGTGGGCTTTGTCCATGAATTTCGTACTCTCTCCTCCGAAGAAGCTCAGTTGGTCCAACAACAGCAATGGGCGCAGTGGGGGCTCACACTTCATGCAGAGAGTGCGGCAGAGATGGAGGCCGTTGCAGCCATTCTCCGCATGACCAGTGGGAACTTTCGGCTCTTGCACCGCCTGCTCGCTCAAATCGAACGGATTGCCCAGATCAATGCGTTACGCATGATTACCAAAGAGGTTGTGGAGATTGCACGCCAGCAGCTTGTTATTGGATCGAATTGAGCAAAGAGGGTGACAGTGATTGTGATGAAAACACTGTCACTGTTTGTGGTGATTTACACCATAATGCCTATAAGCATTCGTTAAATGACACGACAAATTATGAGGCAGAAGGCTTAAAGTACCAACCAGCTTCTATATACACTTTAAGGGTATTTCATGGTAATAACTGAATTCTGGGAGGAAATTCGACATTTTGTTCGAGAGATCACAATTATCGAAGGTATAAGATAGTGGAACACTTAGAAAGGACTTTGGAAGAAATGCGACAAACGGTATTGACTATGCTTTGCAGGATTCTACCAGTATATCAACGACGGTTCCATACCAGCCCTATCCCAGTGATTTTGCGGGTCCTCGCATTCCCACCGCTCTTTTCATCTTGAAACATATTGTACAGGTCACTGCTGACTCAGGTTATCAGGTGCAATCTGCTCCATCGTCACCTTTCATCCATCAGGTGTACTCACCTTCCTGATTGTGAATCCCAAGATTCTGCGGGCGGAATCTGCATGAGGTATCCTGGCGAACAAGCAGCCAGGAGGAAAGATTTCTGGACCTGCGACGGTCCATAGAATTATGCAGATTCCGCCCGCAGACCCCGGTCCTCCATAGCGTAAACACAAATAACCGATAAGTCCCCAGAATGGTCATCAGTCGCTTATTTTCCAAATTTACAAGCAGGGTCTCAGCTTTGAGAAGCATCGCCAGACTTCCCGAAACCCGATATAGCTGAGTCCCCAAACGACCGTTTTTGCTACTCTGCCATTGGCCTTCTCCCGCCCTTTTATGGTTTGTTCCTTCCTCCCGTGTGATGGGTATGTGCTTTCTTCTCTTACCTGATATCTGTGCCTGTGTACCATTATGGGTATGTTGCTCTCCGAGTCATCAGCCTGTGTCTCCCCCTTGAACTAGCTTAGTGCATGCTGTTGGCCATGCGTTGACGATCCAGGCATACCACCAGGGATCATAGCCTCTTACCAAATAGGTAGCAAGAGCGGCAAACCTGAGGAGAAGGTGCATAGTGCCAGAACGTGAGATTTGAGCTTTGCGGTAACGTATCTCTCATAGAGAATCTGCGCGAGAAGAGGAGAACAAGGCGATGTCATCTCTTTACGTGTACTGTGGCAAGTGCAGCGCCACGAATGATCCGGGCCAGGAGTGTTGCCATGTGTGCGGCCAACCTCTACCTGTTCAGGTACCAATGCCACTAGTCAAGCAGCAAGAGCTCCCACGGCGGCAGATGTCGCGAAGGACAGCTATCCTGGCGCTGGTGGGGATTACTGCTCTGCCCGTGGGTGCCGTGACGGCCTATCTGACCTATCAGAAGCAGGCCGATCCACATCTTCTCTCCTATTCTGGACAGGGTACGACGACCTTAGACGCTGTCTGGTCACCGGATGGGTCGCAGGTCGCTTCAGCCGGTTGGTTGGATGGCGGCACGGTGCAAGTCTGGGATGCGACGACGGGAAAGACGCTGCAAACCTGTCGGGTGGAGCATCCCGTACAAGGGGTGTTTCCCCTGGACGTGCTCTGGTCTGCGGATGAGAAATATGTGCTGGCTTTTATTGGGTCGGATCACAGTATGGTTCTGGCTGCCGGAAGCCACATTATCGAGATGGTGCAGGTCTGGGACGCAACAACTGGACAACGGGTGCGTAGCATTCCAGTGATGGAACCCGTCACAGTCAATGCACAGGGAACTGGAACTGACCGGCCCCTGGTGCAACAATGGACCTTAAATGAACGCTATCTGGCGGCGGTAAATGAGCAGGATCAGGGCATGCTGGCAATCTGGGAGATTACGACAGGCAACAAGATCGCAACGCTGAACGCTGAAAGTCAACGTCCTGCTAGCCAGGTGCGAGGGCTCGCCTGGGCACCTGATCACGAAAAGCTGGCTATTCAGTGGCTTGCTCAGGATACGACAAATGGAAATGACTATCGAACGATAGAGATCTGGAATATTGCACCACTCAAGAAGATCGCTACCCTGTATGCCGAGAGTCAACTGTATTTTGCCGAGATCGTCTGGGCACCTGATAGCAAAACAGTGGCTCTCATTTTACAAGATGGAGCGAAAACGACCTATGAGATCTGGGATGCTCTCGCCGAAAAGAAGGTGTAGACATTCAAGCCAACTATATTTGAGACGCCTCTCAGAGCCTGGTCGCCGGATGGGAAATATCTTGTGCTGGGAAATAAAGTCTATAATGTGGAGACAGGCAATAGGATAACAACGTACACGACCCAAGGAAACTTGGACTCGCTGGCCTGGTCACCGGATGGCACTCATGTGGCTCTTGTTGATGTTGTCCAGCATGGGACCGGCTTTTCGTCAAGAAGTAGCACCCTTGCTGTGTTGGATGCGTTGAGCGGCAGACAGAGAGCAAAGTACGATGGCGGGGGCCTATTTGGCAACAGCGGAACGACCGGCAGACCGGTCTGGTCGCCAGATGGGAAGTATGTGATGGTGGTGGGGCAAGATATAGATATCTGGAAGGGGGAGTAGAAATGAAAGGCTGGCCGCGTTCTTCTTCCGATTGGCAAGGCGATCTCTGCTCCGTTCTCTCCGACAAGCTACGAGTGAGCACAAAAAAGCCGTCTGAGGTGGGCGGGTGAGACGGCAACTTCCTATTTTCCCGTGCAGTTGCCCACACAGTATCGTCGGGGCTGAAGAGCTTAACTTCCGTGTTCGGGATGGGAACGGGTGTGCCCTCTTCGCTATAGTCACCAGCTCACCTGCACAGACAGGCGGCTTTTCTTTACAGGGGTTATACTACTCCACTTCCATTGCTTTGTCAAGACCTTTTGGCAAGAACTTTTTTGGCTATACTCATGCGGTTTTCTATTTGACCCTTAACATGCTAAGCAGATATAATAAAAGCAGCACAGGCAAATAGAGGTTTCGTGGTCTGTAGATGTTGCCTGGAGGTACCGATATTCACATACAACAACAGACAAGTATGCAGAGCGGTCGGCGACGGGTTGTCTATATGATCTTCGCGGCTGGCCTCTTTTTCCTGGCCTTTGCCTTCGTCAATAATGGCTGGGGACCGATCATCACGCCACTTTCGACCCGACTGCATATCTCACTTGCCGCTGCGGGCTTACTCTATGTCGCCTGGTCAACCGGCTATCCTCCAGGGGCGCTCATTGGTGGTGCGCTGCTTGATCGCTATGGATTGCGCCTTGTCCTCTTTGTGGCAGCGCTGATCATTCTCACAGGTCTCACAACTATCTGCCTGAGCTTGCGCCTGCACGTTGCGCCGCAGCTCGTGCTACTCATCGGCGCGGGGGTCGCAGGTATTGGCGGTGGGACCATCGATGCGGCTAGCAACGGACTCATCATCAGCATGTTTGCGCAGAGACGGGGCATGGCACTCAATCTGGTCCAGGTGCTCTATCTGCTGGCTGGCGTGGTCATTGCGCTCATTGATGCTGGCCTGCTAACGCTTTTCCACAACGACCCACTCCCTCTATTTCTCTTCACTATCTGTTTCACCCTTGTGGCGATGCTCGCACTGCCTGCCGTGCCACGGAAGTATCTAGTAGAAGTGAAAGTGGCCCATCAGCACGAGGATGCTCCACGGCAGAGCACAATGTCCCTGCTGGCAGCACTGGTACCAGTCATTGTTGCGGTGGCGTGTATATCTGGCATCTATGCAAGTGTGCAGACCTGGACCCCAGCTTATCTGCATGTGGCCTATGGACAAACTCCGGCCAGTGCTGCTGCGCTCAGTAGCCTGATATTGGCACTCTCTACTTTAGGCAGCCTGGGAGCGGCGCTTTTGATTGTACGTATAGGTTCATGGCGTCTGATTCTGCTCGCAGTAGGGATGACACTCTGCGGGTTAGTCGCGCTGCTGCTCAGCCCTACCACGCTTGTGGCGACGATGACTATTGCCCTGGCCAGTATGGGCTTATCGCCCACTTTTTCCACCTTTCTCACTATTGGGAGTGAGCGAGTGGACAAATCGCCAGGCGCAGTTGCCGGTATCCTACTTTTTACCACCAGGATCAGCACGATATTCTGTAGTTGGTTGTTCGGCTTCCTGCTCAGTACAGGGAAACCAGCCTGGGCGGTCATCTTCTGTCTGGTGCTTGTGTGCAGTGGAGGGCTGGTGGCACTACGCCTGCGACCGAGATAACCTACTGATCTGGGCAGTGAGAAGTAAATAGCAACTATATACTATTATTTTTGCTAAAATTCTTTTTGCACATTTATCACCCTCCCACAAAGTGACATGGGAAGGGTGAAGGAAAAATAACGTAATATATTTGACAAAAGCAAGTATATAGTTTACAGTAGCAAGTAAAAAGGAGGTACCCATCCGATGCCGACCGAAACCACTGAAGACAGGATTGCTACTATTCGCCACTTCAACCGCTTCTTTACACGCCAGATTGGTGTCTTACAGGAAGGGCTTCTGCACAGTCCCTACACGCTCACTGAGGCTCGCATCTTATTTGAGCTGGCGCAGCGTCATGACCTGACATCCTCCCACCTGTACCGAGAACTGGGACTTGATGCCGGCTACCTGAGTCGCATACTTACCCGCCTCGAACAGCAGGAACTGATCACCAAAGAGCATTCAGCCACTGATGGCCGCCAGCGCCTCCTGCACCTCACGCCAAAAGGCGAGCAAGCCTCTACCCTCCTCAACAAACGCTCACATGACGAGGTAGCCGAGATGCTCAATGATCTCAGCGAAGGCGATCAACAGCGTCTGCTAAAAGCCATGGAGACCATCCAGCAGGTTTTCAACAAGAGCCTCAAATACTCCGAGCCTTTCTTTCTCCGACCACACGAGTCCGGTGATATGGGTTGGATCACGCACCGTCACGCGGTCCTGTATACGGAAGAGTACGGCTGGGATGCTCATTTTGAAGCGTTAGTGGCCCAGATCGTCGCGGACTTCATCAACCACTACCATCCTGAACGTGAACGTTGCTGGATTGCTGAGATGAACGGTGAGATCGTTGGTTCTGTCTTTGTCGTCCAGGCCAACGCCACGGATGCCAAGCTGCGACTACTCTTAGTTGAGCCACGGGCACGCGGACTTGGTCTCGGTACGCGTCTCGTCGAAGAATGTATCCGCTTCGCACGACGGCGAGGTTATCAAAAACTTGTGCTCTGGACCAATAGCGTCCTTGTAGAAGCGCGACACATCTACCAGAAAACAGGCTTCCAGCTAGTCGCCCAGGAAGCACACCACAGCTTCGATCACGATCTCATGGGGGAAACGTGGGAGCTACGCCTGTAACTTTCGTCGTTCGCCGAATAGACTGGATGGCGCTCTATTTTCTGCCCGCTTGCGCCATACGAGTAACGACCAGGTGATGGAACGGCCTGATGACCTGAAAGTAGACTGGACCAGCCCAGTTGTGATAATGGACAATGGTGACCACATGGAAGCGCTTGTGTTGATCTGTCAATGGTTCTACTACCACGCCCAGGGTACCCTTGAGATGCTTATCACTGTTGTAAGCAAACCAGTAGTGTCCTTCTTCTGCCATGCAGACCGTAAAGAAGCCCACACGCTTCCCAATCTGCATCGGCACCCTTTCCGGCGTGAGGAAGGCGCCAGAGCCCATATGCTTCTGCCGCATCCCCAGAAAACGCACAAAAACAGCACGGACAGCAAACAGAGATATCAGCCACGCAGGATGGTAGTTGAAGAAACCAGCGATAAACGTCCGCAGATCAACAGTCCCAGTCACAGTCTTGACATCGATATAGTCTGCATTGGCCAGCAATGGCTGAATCTCTGGCAGGCTCAGAGCAGGAGAACAGCTTCTCTCTCGCATATCAGGATTCCTTTCTGATGTGTTTCACCTCTTCTGGCGAAGGCAAGAAGTCAGAGATCCTCTCTACTTCCCGGTAGAGCGCTGCCAACTCATCGCCCTGCACAGGCGAGAGGATGTGTCTGTTCTTGGGTGTTCGACGATCCGTGGCGAATTGTTTGAAGATTGATATAATAAATTTTAACCCTATTTCACTCTACAGCACATGCGGCCTGGTAATACTTACTTGTGGGTACATGATCCAGGTAGGGAGCGATACTGCGCGTAGCCGCCACGACTTTTGCCAGGTCCACGCCGGTCTTGATGCCCATACCATGCAGCATATAGAGCAGGTCTTCGGTTGCCAGATTGCCAGCCGCCCCTGGAGCATAGGGACAACCACCCAGACCTCCAGCGGACGAGTCAATGGTGTGTACGCCCATCTGTAACGCCATCAGTACATTCGCCAATGCTGTCCCGCGTGTATCATGGAAGTGCACCGCCAGTTGATCTACGATCATCTGACCGTCTGTCAGCAAGAGATTGAGCACATCCACCACCTGGTTCGGGGTCGCCACGCCGATTGTATCACCTAAAGAAAGTTCTTCCACGCCCATTTCCAGCAGGGCACGGGCCACGGAAAGGACCTGGCGCGGATCAACGTTTCCCTCGTAGGGACAGCCAAAAACGGTGGAAATATAGCCGCGCACCGCTATCTTTTCCTGTCGAGCTAACGCCATCACGGGCTGAAAATTCGCCAGGCTTTCAGCGATGGTCGCGTTGATATTGTGGCGTGTGAAACTCTCACTGGCAGCGGTGAAAACAGCGATGGAGCGTACACCAGCCGCCAGAGCGCGTTGCATGCCTTTCACATTCGGTACCAGCACAGGATACGCGGTCGTCGCCAGGCGCTCCAGGCCACTCATGACTGCGCCGGCATCACTCAACTGCGGAATAGCACGTGGACTGACGAACGATGTGGCCTCGACGACCGGCAGTCCAGCCTCGGCCAGCAGTTGGATAAAGCCTATCTTCTGCTCAGTAGGAACCAGTCCTTTTTCATTCTGCAAACCATCCCGTGGACCAACTTCGACAACGCGCACAGCGGCAGGCAGGCTCATGTTTGCAATAACCATCGCTCAAGCTCCCCTATACTTATAGTTCGAAGGTTGCTCAGATGGCTGGTTAGCATCTTGCTGTGCAGAATGTGCCTCGCGCGCTTCGGGGGATGGCAAGAGCAGGAGATCCTTGTTGCCATCCGTTTGTTGCGTTACCGCCTGCTCCTGTTTACGTAACACGCGAATCTTCGTAATACGCCGTCCACGTGTTGCCAGTACAGTGAAGGTCATACGCTCATAGATGATGGTATCGCCGGGACTCGGAATCTTATCCAGTTGCGCATAGACAAAGCCACCTAATGTCTCATAATCGGTATCATCCAGATGCATCTCCATCAGTTCATTAAAATCGTAGATACTTATTTTTGCATCAAACACATATTCATTGTCATTTATTTTCTCGTATAAATTCTCTTCACGGTCATATTCGTCCTTGATGTCTCCCACAATCTCCTCGACGAGATCTTCTATCGTGACCAATCCGGCTATCGAACCATATTCGTCGACAACCATGACCATATGGATACGGTTCTGGCGAATCTCGCGCAGCAAGTCGTCCAGCTTTTTCGTTTCGGGCACAAAGTACGCCGGACGTACCAGCCCGCGAATGGGCAAGCTATCATGGTTCTCGCGCATCTGCCTCAGCATATCTTTTGTATAGAGGATACCGATGATTTCGTCGACGCCAACGCTCTCCTCATACACAGGGATACGCGAGAAACCGCCCTGCAGGGCAACGTCCACCGCCTCTGTGACGGTCGCTATGCTGGATAGCGTGACCATATCGATGCGTGGTACCATCACCTCGCGCGCCGTAGTATCGGCGAACTCGAAGATGCTGCGAATCATTTCTGTCTCTTCTTCTTCGAGTACGCCTTCTTCTTCGCCCACCGTTACCAGCAAGCGTAGCTCTTCCTCGGTGATGAAGGGGCCGCGATGCTTTATCTGTCCGCCCATCATACGTACAAACACAGATGTGATCACGCCGAGCGCTCCGACGATGGGACTCAGCACCCAGGCGGTCCCGCGCACGGGACCCACCAGAGCACGTGCCCAGCGCAATGGGTTTTGCACGGCGGCGGTTTTAGGGGTAATCTCACAGAAGATCAGGACCACCAGGGAGATCAGAACGGTAGAGATCAATTCACCCCAGTCCGCTGAGAAGCGTAGCGCCAGCACGGTCGCCATACTTGAGGCGACGATCACCGCGACGCTATTCACGACCAGGATCGTGGAGAGAAATACATTGGGTTCTGCCAGGAGTTGTTCAATCTTTGCGGCTTGCTGATCCCCTTCCTCCACGAGGTTTTTCAGCTTGATGCGACTGATCGAGGTCAGGGCAGTTTCAGCGGCAGATGCAAAGGTACAGAGAAACAGGCTCACAAGCATAACGATAAGTTGTAACCAGGCTTCTCCATCCAATTGTGGAACATGAAAATCAAGAGTGGCGGCTAAGCTAGCTAAGCCAGGGCCGTCCATAACGCACACCTATTCCTTTTCGCCACGCTCTGCCTGTGGGGTATCCGGCTGTGGCAACATGCGTAGCACATGAGCGGGCACACCGACCACTAATGCAGAGGGTGGAACATCTTTATTCACAACAGCGCCAGCCCCCGACATCGCGTGATCGCCAACGGTAACGGGAGGCACCAGCACAGTGCCACAGCCAATGAAGGCCGCGGAACCTATAATAGTGCGATATTTTTTTCTCGTCAGACCATTATAATTTGAGGTAATCGCGCCTGCTGAAATGTTCACATGATCGCCCACCGTTGCATCACCCAGATAACTGAAATGATGCATAGCGCTTTCTTCGCCCACATACGAGTTCTTGACTTCGGCGAAGTTTCCCATCTGTACGCCGCGTGCCAGGTGCGTCCCTGGACGACAGTGACTAAAAGGGCCAACGCTCACGTTGTCTTCGAGGGTCGCCTCTTCCAGTATCGAGTTGCGCACTATGCAGTGATCGCCGATGGTCGCCTGTTCCAGCGTCGTTTCAGGACCGATACGACACCAGCTACCAATCGTTGTGTGTCCTGTAATCATCGTACCGGGCAGAATGACGGTATCAGAGCCGATCTGCACGTCATCATCGATATACGTGTGCGCCGGATCAACAATGGTCACCCCGGCATACATGTGCCGCTCTAAGATGCGACGACGGACGATCTGTTCAGCTTCGGCCAGTTGTACACGATTATTCACACCGATGGTCTCATCGAATGCCCCTTGCACGGTCGCTATAGTGCGTTCCTGAGCACTGGCCAATGCGACCAGGTCGGTCAGATAATACTCACCGGATGCGTTGCGCGGCAAAGACCGCAAGGTAGACCACAACCAGTCACGCTCAAAGCAGTACACGCCTGAATTGACCTCTTGAATGCTTAACTGCTGACTGGTGGCGCGTTTGGTTTCCACGATCTCGCGTACCTGTCCCTGAGCATCGCGCACAACCCGGCCATAATCGCTGGGCAGTTGCGCTTGAGCCGTCAAAAAGGTCACGGTTGCGTTACGCACATGATGTTCTGCCAGCACACTCGCCAGCATCTCGCTACGCACGAGTGGCGTGTTGCCATAGCACACCAGGACCGTTTGCGGCAACGGTGCCAATGCATCAACGCTCGCCTGCGCCGCCAGGACAGCATGACCAGTGCCCAACTGTTCTTGTTGCATGGCATACAAACAGCGCGCACCAAAAACGTCGGCAATCTGCTCAGCTTCGTGACCCAGCACGACAACTGGACGAGGAGCAGCTACCAGATCATACAGGGAAGCAAATGGAGCAGTGATGGGAATAGCCTCAACGGCTTTGAGTACATGTGCCAGTAGTGGCAAACCAGCCAGCGAGTGGAGCATCTTTGGCAACGTTGAACGCATCCGAGTGCCCTTACCAGCGGCAAGGACGACGGTCGCATATGTCTTCATAGTTTGTAATACAAACCTTTTTTTTGTTCTGGCAATACCAGCGTGATTGAGCGCTGCAACGGTCGCATGTCAATCAGAGAAACAGGCTCGGGTGCTAGGATTCGAACCTAGGAATAATGGATCCAAAGTCCATCGCCTTACCGCTTGGCCACACCCGAACGATGGGAGAGAACGGCCTGTATTGTTTTCGCTGTAGCGAGAGGCCCTTCTATTGCACGAATGATATACTACACGAAATGGCACGACTTGTCAATGCGTTTTTTGTTGAAGTTTTTTTTTGCTCTTTTTCTGGCACTTCAAAAAAAAAGTCATTTTCTTCACATGACCCCGTGACGAAATGGGTACAATGTGCTAATGTTCATTTGAGGAATTGCTCTATTGGGCGTTTACCTGGAGCAATCCTCATGCGGGTCATCTCACGCCAGAGGGAAACCCGTTGATCTACATCAACGATGGAGGAACCATGCGTATTCTCGTACTGGGGGGTGACGGCTATCTCGGCTGGCCGCAATCACTCTACCTTTCCAGCAAAGGGTATGACGTCACTATTTTCGACAACCTGTCGCGCAGGCACTTTGACCTTGAGCGAGGCTTCAACAGTCTAACCCCGATCCAGACGCTTCATGAACGGGTCTCCCTGTGGAAAGCTGTTTCTGGCAAACAGATCCAGCTCGTCATTGGTGACGCAACGGACTATGAAGCGCTTAGCGCCGTCTTCCAAGACGTGCAACCCGATGCCGTCGTACACTTTGCTGAACAGCGCTCCGCCCCCTATTCTATGATTGATCGGAAGCACGCCGTTTTCACGCAAACGAACAACGTTGTGGGGACACTCAACGTTTTGTATGCGATGAAAGAATTTGCGCCCGACTGCCATCTTGTGAAGCTTGGCACGATGGGCGAATACGGCACACCCAACATCGATATCGAGGAAGGGTTTATCGAGATCCATCACAATGGACGTTCCGATGTGTTGCCTTTCCCCAAACAGCCCGGATCTTTCTATCATCTCAGCAAGGTCCACGATAGCCACAATATTATGTTTTGTTGCAGAGTCTGGGGACTACGCGCCACAGATCTGAACCAGGGCGTTGTGTATGGCGTCGAAACGGACGAAACCGCGCAAGATCCGCGCCTGGCCACACGCTTCGACTACGATCAAATCTATGGTACCGCACTGAATCGCTTTTGCGTCCAGGCCGCGGTAGGTTATCCACTCAGTATCTATGGCGCGGGTCATCAGACGCGTGGCTACATCAATCTGATTGACACCATTCGCTGCATCGAGATCGCCATTGCCTCAGCACCCAGGCAAGGTGAGTACCGTGTCTTCAACCAGATCACCGAGCAATTTTCGCTCCTGGAGCTGGCAGAAATGGTGGTCAAGCAGAGTGAACGCTACGGCCTGGACACGCAGGTCCAGCACCTATCCAATCCGCGCGTTGAAGCCGAGCAGCACTATTACAACGCGACCCATACCAGGCTGATTGAGCTGGGACTTGAGCCACATTTGCTGAAGGGAGCCGTCCTTGAATTGCTGATTGATCTTGCCATTCAGCACCAGGAGTTCATTGACAAAGATCTGATCCAGCCCACCGTCAACTGGCGTATGACGAGAAATGAGCTTTCTCAAACCGACTCTTGATCATCCAGCATCTGCGCCAGAGATAAGCCGGTCAATGATAGGGTGAATATCTTGATTGGCCTGTATATTCCAGGCTTTGTAGTCCTGAATTGCAGCTACTTTCTCAGCAATCATCCCTGGGTTGTGTGTTATGTTGGTCAGCAGCTCTTTCTGAGCTGCTGTTTCCAGGCAGACCCAACCCAGATTATGTCGCTCGATGAAGCGTAGATTCGGGCTCTCCTGGCCGGGAATAAAGGTTGTGACGATAAATGGCTTCTCGACCATGAAGGCTTCTGTGATGAAACTTGCCCCGGCTTTCCCCACGATCACATCTGTAGCCGCCATATAGGGTGCAATGACTTCAGTGAAGGGCAACGTTTGTACCTGTTTACTTCCGGCGTAGCGTGCGGCCATCTGCTTATTATTGCCTACTGCCAGAATAATTTGCAGCGCTGGATTGCTACTCAGCAGATTCTCGATGGTGCGATCAACTCCTGCTGATCCCATTGCACCACCCTGGAGAAAGAGCGTAAACAGGCCCGGATCAAAACCAAGACCGCTCAGTATTTCCTCTCTCTCATTGAGGGACACGTGGAAAAACTGCTGCCGCACCGGTCTGCCGGTCAGATACACACGCTCTTTAGCAATCCCCTGTTTCAGCGTCTGTACAAAAATTTCGTGGGTCGGAGCCAGGTAGGCGTCGGCAGCTTTCTCGGCAAACCACGTCTGGTGCAACTGTCCCAGATCGGTCAACTGAAACACGAGCGGCACGCGCTGGCGCAGACTCTCAGCGGCACGCGCCATAGCGTAGGATAAGACCGCGTGGGTCGTTATAACCAGTTGTGGCTGAACATCTTCGACGATACTGACCAGCCGTTTGCGGTTGGCGGCGGTCAGGATGCGATGAAACCATAACGAGATAAATTCATTGTCGGTAAATGCATATTGCCAATCTAAAAATCCCACCAGATGTCGGCTAACGAAGCGATAATAGTGATCAACAAAAGCCGATTGGGGGTCCATAATCACGACTTCATAGTGCGACTCAAGCATACCTTTGAGCGACTGCGCGAGATTTCAGGTGTCCACCACCTGTATGTGTTGTCAATATCAAGATGGTAGGCTTCAACGTTTTCATGCATGCAATCTTTCTCCGGGACATCTCTCTCTGCCATGGTCGTCCCGTAGTTTATCCATTTATTTCAAATATATCACTTTATCGATATTTTCCCATCACTCCTCAATATCATGGCTGATTGTACCCATGGTATTCGTGAGCGGTTGAGTTATACTGGCTAGTGGTGAGGTTATACTGGCTAACGGTGGCAATACTTCCAATTCCTTACCAATGAGTTCACGTTCTCGTCTGCGCTGACGTATCTTGCGTATCAAGAGTCCTGAAAGGGCTACAGCCATCAGCAACACAAAAAAAAGACTGGAGAAGGCGCCAAAAATACTGGCCGCTTCCTCCCAGCTTTCTGCAAAGATGTAACCCAGACCCAGAGAGATGATCGCGCAGAGCGCTTGTCCGCACACATCCCAAAAGAGGAAGCGATAGTACGAATATTGTTCCACCCCTGCGAGGAAGTTTATCGGGCCGCCCAACACGACGATGAGGAAACGTGAGATAAAGATCGCCCATGCGGCTCTCCGTCTGAAATAGGCCCGGCCACGGTCCAGCATTTGCGGCGTAATGAAGCGTAAGCGTTTTTGTCGCTCAAACCAGGCAAAGAGCGGTGTACCTACACGCCTGCCAATCCAATAACCCACGTTATCGCCCATGACGGCTGCGCTTAAAGCCACCGGTAACAGAATAGCCAGGTTGAAATCGCCAAATGCGGCAAACGCACCTGCCGCCCACAGCAGCAAAGAGCCTGAAACGGGCACGCCAACGGCTGCGACAAAGACGACTAACCACAGCGCCAGGTATCCATATCGTTGCAGCTCAACGATAATGAAAGTATTCACTATAATGACGTCCTCCCTGGCGTTGAAGGTTGGTTCCATAAAAGGCGCAGAACTGGGATTGGCCTGGGGATTGGCGTTGGCGTTGCAGAGCCTGGATGCCCTTTACGATACACCAGAATGGCATGCTGGAGGGTCGTTATCACCTGCTTCACCGGTTGTCGTTTGCGTTTGGCAATCTCATAAATCGTGACATGTCGCAATTGATGCGGATTTCCCACTCGCAGTGAATCACACAGGTAGTTTTCTGGTACACTGTAGACATCAGAAACAACATGGACAGTCATCCAGGGACTCACTGCGCTCACGTCCCCTGTTTTGACCGCATGATATTGCACCTGGAAACTGTGTACAGCTTGCACAGTATTGAACAGTGTGAAAATCAGGGTTCCTAGCACGAGGACTTGTAGCAAGCTGAGCAGGACAAGCCTGGTACGCTCACTCAGCATTTGTAATCGCCACTGATCTGTTCTTTTCTCATCATACATGCCTCTGCATATATTTCTCAAGGTTAACAGGCTCATCTACAACGCTCTGGCTCACTTCTTTTCCGCGCAGTATCGCTGCGCTATTCGGTTCAATCATATCACGCGGAACAAGACTCTCAGGTCACTCTTTCCAGAGAGAGAGTACATATTTCTTTTGTATGTTCCCCTTTCTGCGTCGCCAGCATCCCACTTTTTAAACGTTGTCGTGCTCATGTGCGATACCAGCAATAGCCTGTTCTGCCTCTCCCACAAATTGCGCATTGTAAAGCTGCTGGTACAATCCCGAGTGTTGGAGCAGCACCTCGTGCTTCCCTTGTTCGACAATATGGCCCTGCTGTACGACAAAAATCTGGTCTGCGCGTTGTATCGTTGAGAGCCGATGGGCAATGGCGATCACGGTGCGGCCTGTGACCAGTTTCTCCAGGGCGGCCTGGATGCGCCGTTCCACCTGTGAGTCAAGCGAGCTAGTCGCTTCGTCCAGCAGCAGATAGGGTGCCTGGCATAATAATGCCCGTGCGATAGCCACACGTTGCTTCTCGCCTCCCGAAAGTCGATAGCCACGCTCGCCAACAATCGTATCAAGTCCCTCTGGCAAGCGATCTAACAAATCCTGCAGTTGCGCGGCCTCCACTACCGCCTCTACTTCTTCTGCGGACGCGTCAGGAACGCCATAGCAGATATTCTCACGCAAGCTGGCATGAAAGAGGAAGAGCTCTTGCGTGACGACGGCCAGACGCTGGCGCAGGTCCTTTTGCGCAATATCACGCAATGCAATGCCGTCGAGCTGGACGCTTCCGCTGACCGGATCATAAAAACGGGCGGCCAGTGAAAGCAGCGTTGATTTGCCTGCCCCGCTTGGTCCTACCAGTGCGGTGAGTTGACCCAATGGCGCGCTGAAGGATATATCATGCAGTACTTCTTTGGCGTCTTTTTTGCCGGGATAGCTGAAGCTGACATGATCGAAGACGATGCCTTGCTGCGGTGTCGATGGCAGAGGCTGGGGTGAGGCCGGTTCCGGTACACTACTCGGTATCTCCATAAAACGGAAGATGCGATCAAACAGCGCCAATCCACCTAGCAGCGTCGCATTCGCACCTGCCAGTGAAGAGGCCGGCGTGTAGAGTTGGGTCAGATAGGCGGCAAAGGCTACTATCGTGCCCAGCGCCACCTGGTGGGTGATGACAAGATACGCGCCATAGGTATACAGCAGCGCTGGACCAAACGCTGCCAGGCTTTGTACGGCAACTGAGAGCCATTGCCCTTCCATGAGTTGGAACTCCTGGGCCTTGCGCGCCTTCGTGTTGACCTCGTCAAAACGCTGCGCCTCGCGCTGTTCTGTCCCAAAGCTTTTGACGACGATGGAGCCTGATAAGCTCAGTGTTTCTTCCAGCACGACGGAGAGCTCGCCCAGAGCCGCCTGCGCGCGCTCCATGGCCGTGTAGCGCCGCTGCCCAAAGTGTAAGATGGGGAAGGCGAAGGCTGGTAAGACGACCGCCGAGACCAGCGCGAGTTGCCAGTTGATGGTCGCCATGACGACCAGTGTACCAATCAACGTGATGAGATTGGCCAGGGTACCTAGAAAGGATTGCGTGAGCACATTTTGCAGTCCGCCCGCGTCGTTGAGGAAGCGCGTATGGATTTCACCTGCGCGCGTCCACGTGAAGAATTCCAGGCCGAGCGCTTGCGTATGTTTATAAAGCTGTGCGCGCAAATCGGCGATCAGTCCTTGCGCGATCACGATACTCAGGTAGTTCTGGCCCAATCCGAGCAGCGCGTCCCCCACGGGAAAGAGCACCATACCACATCCCAATAGTACAATGAGCTGGATATTATGCTGTGGAATAGCTGTATCGATCAATGCGCGGATCAGCAGCGGGGGAATTAGTCCCGCGACCACCCCCAATATCATGACCAGCGACCCCCATACGAGTTGCCAGCGATAGGCGCGTAGATAGCCCCAGATTTGTGCGAGCGTGTGCGCAACATCCGGTTTTCCTGCACGCAGATATTCCAGCGAGCGCTGTTGACGCATCAATGTACCACCCATGCCAGCACCCATGCCGCCGCCTACACCACCACCCATCCCGCCGAGACCACCTCCAGAAAAAGCCATAGTCCTTCTCTCCTTCTCGTATCGTAACTCCTCAGGTCGGCTCGCAGAAGGGGACCGCGTAGGGACAATCCCTTGCGGTTGTCCAGGGTAGTTCAAGACGGGATGGGCCGCCGCGTTCTTATTCCGCTTGGCAACGATGCTATCGCATCTACTGCTATGCAGTCAGCCAATCGGATCAGCAGGGACGCAAAGACCTTTTTGCCTGGTCCCACGCGCCAAAAGATCCGCCACAAAAAAGGTCTTCGCTCGGCCCCTACGCTAGCTTCCACGGTTCCTGAAAATTTGCCTTATCTGAGCAGTTACCTGGTATCTGCATTTAGATGCACGTCAACTACGCTCACTTAGCGCTTGCAACAGGTTCGCCAGTGTTGCTCGCTCGCTCGCGTTGAGAACACTTAGCGTGATCCTCATGCGTTCCAGAAAGACCTGTTCCGCTTCTTGCAATGCTGCTGCACCTGCCGGAGTCAGCGCCACATACACCTGTCGCTGATCATGTTGCGCCGTGCGTGAGCGTGTCGCGTAGCCCAATGCTTCCAACTTATCGAGCATACGCGTTGTGCCAGCCGTCGTCAGTCCCAACAACTCCCCCAGATCGCCCACGCGCACCGTCGCCTCTGTATTGAGCAGGCGCAGCATACGCCGTTGTGGTCGTGAAAGCGGACCAAACTGTCGCCCAAGCTGGTTATTCCACTCATCCAGCGCATGAGCGATAGTAGCCATCTCCGTGGCTATGCGTTCATTCTCTTCAGGTCCCTCACCGGATTGCTCCACCTGTGGTGCATCACTCACAAAACACCCTCCTCAAAGTTGCATCAGTCCGCCGATTAACTAACTCAGTCAACGATCTACACATAAGTATAACAAACAATAGCTAACTTAGTCAATGATTTTTTGGCGCACCAGTCACCCAAAGCTCTTCATCCCGGGGGGAAACAGCGGGAAACGGGGTAGGGTGTATCACCTATAGGTGTGAGCGTAAGAACGGCTGAGTTTCATCGGCAACGGGGTAGGGGCGTCACCTTGCGTGCGCCCGGTGGCTCACCTCGTGGCCTCCAGGGCGGTCGCAAGGACACGCCCCTACCCAATTGTCCACGTGAGAGCGGAGCCAGGAAAGGTGGCAATCTTCCCGGTATTTCCTTTTTTGCACCTGATGTATCACGCTAGAAACTCGTCTCTTCTTGCGTTCGCGCCTATAGGGAGGGTCGCCACCCTACTCATCGTCTAGATTTCATCACCGCCCAGGGCAGAAGCCTGGAGAAACATACAGTACCAGTAATAGTCACCCATAAGACAATGGCAGTCGCAAGGTATTTGCCAACCAGCAACGTACCTAACCATCCAGCGACAAGCGCGATTACGATGCCAAGCAACGGCAGAGCAAGCCAACACAGGCGTCTCCACGCAGACGGTGCCAGGTTAGCCAGGCAGGTAAGGCAACCTATCACAGCACCTAAAACGAGCCAGAGCAAGAGTAGAATAGACACAAATACAACTCCTGATTTTATAAGTATGAAACATAGTTTCTTTACATATTATGGTGAACTAAGCTGGATGACTTGTAGTAAGACGGCAAAAAGGCGTGAGCCATCGCTCGCTAATTGCCAGAGATCGAGATGTGAACGTACTAAGACATGGTCGAAAATATCAAATTCGACATAGCTATATGGATGATGGAGGCGCGCAAGTGCGGCGGCAAAATCACGCGACTCAGTCACCGGTACCGAATCATCATGGCGGTCATGTAGCAGGAAGACAGGGGCGCGAAGCTGTGTGATAACTTTCGCTGGAGAGAGATCAATCAGCTCAGCATGCACGGATGCAGGCAACGCCGCAATGTTCGCAGCGACGCGCGCAGGTTGATCTCCGACAAGCAAGTGATACATAGCTTGAGCCGGTGGAGAGAGGGAAGTTACCTCGTCTGCTGTCAATGGACTATTATCGTCAATAGCATCTTTAATCATGATCTGCTCGTCAAATGACAGGGGATCAGTGAGCAAGTTGCTCAGGACCTGTAAAGAGACCGGGCCTGGTTGCCAGGCTTCCTGGTGTCCATCGATCATGATCCAACGTCTACCAAAGGCGCGCAAGAGATCGGTGGTGTCAAAGTAGCCTCCAAAATTTACGATATATGCCACCTGATTGCGAATACGTGGATCGGCGGCGGCAAATGTTCCGGCCAGTACGCCGCCGCTCAGTGAAAAGATACCGACATGCTGCGCAGATACGCCTGGCCAGGTGGCCAGCTTTTGGAAGGCAACCACGGCTGCATCACTATCCAGCGCCGATAGATCGTAATTGATCAGTGTCTGGGTAGTCATGTCCATAACGGTGATGCCTGTATGAGCCAGCGCTTCCGAGAGGTTCAGCAGTTGGGGCACCTGCCGGTTATCACCTACCCCTGGAATGATCAACATACCTCCATATGACCCGGCCAGCAAGGGAGGCCGCGTCGTCGGGGCAAAGACATCCAAAAGTACCGGGCCGCTACGCAAAGGTATGCTCAACTGAGTATGCTTGATCGGCTCTCCGCTGATGGCGAGTGGAGGCGACGTGGAGGAACTGAGCAAGGCGGGTAGGAGCAAGCCAGCACGTACGCTGGCACGCCCCAGCGGAAAGACGGAAAGGAAGAAGCCCAGTACAAAAAGCAGCAGTAAGCAGATACGTACAGTGGTGCTCAGCCGTGGTCGTGGGAGACTGGAAATCCTGATCAGGCGCTGGCGAAAAAAAGGCTTTCGCGGCTTGTCTTGCGTTCCAGCCACGTTCAATAATAGTGGCATAGTATTCACCTTCCATGCTGTATATGGGTCTCCATCCTTGTAAGAGGAAACGTCGAAGGTGACGCCCCTACCCGATTTTCCCCTCATGGACGGAGATCCCTTTTCTTGCTGTTTATAGCATAAAGGGCGTAATTGGCAATTGACAGGGTCATCTGACCCAGATAATAGCTCAGAGAGGCAACACAATAGCTAATTCCGGGACATCGAATTATCAGCCTTCTTCCATAACGTCCTCGCCCCCAGGCATGGTGGTAAACATGTCCACCCAGTCCTCACCCTCAGACAACGGCTCACGGTCACTCGCCTTGCCAGCGTGTGTGGCCTGCTTGGCCTCCGCCTGTGAAGCATCAGCGAGAGGCGATGAATGTTCCTGGTGCGCTTGTAATTCTTGCTTGCTTTTATTTTCCATCTTTTGCTTGTATATCTCTTTATAAGATTTATCGCTATGTCTCACTATAAGTCGCAATGCAGCTATGTTTTCGCCTGTATCTTGTATGCATCCCTCATCCAACAGTGAAAAGCTTGTTCTACCTGTTTCATTTATTAATATATCATCTATTATTCTATGTATATCTTTGATTCCGTTATCTTTTGCCTCCTTAGTCATTAGTGCTCTTGTTTTATGTCCCCTACTCGTTAATATCTTATCTATATATCTATGTACTGAATAATCAACAGGGGTTCCGTAATCCGCATAGAGCAGCCTTAGCTGTTCCTGGTGTCGCTCTCGCATCTCGGCCTGCTTCTCTGTTACGTCCATCCCAACTTTGCCCATCTGCTCCAGGACGTTCGCTTCCTTGTTGTGCAGTGCCTCGATCTCCCTTCTTGCTGTTTCGTAGGACTTGCGCTCAGAGAGTTCGTACTCCACAGAGTGTCGCTTTCGCCGTTGCGTCTGTCGCTCTAGCATCTCAGCCCGCTTCTCTGTCACGTCCATCCCAGCATTGTTCATCTGCTCCAGGATGTCCACTTCCTTGTTGTGCAGTGCCTCGAGGTCCTCTTTGGCTGACTGATAGGACTCGTGTTCAGAAAGTCCGTAGTCCACAAAGAGCTGCTTTCGCCGTTGCATCTGTCGCTTTAGTATCGTGTCCCCAGCGTTGCCGATCTCCTCCAGATCGCCCACTTCCTGTTGATACGGTGCCTCGATCTCTCTTTTTGCTGTTTCGTAGGGCCTGCCGCCGTATTTCACGGCGAGCCGCTCTCGCTCTTGCCTGTGTCGCTCTCGCATCTCGGCCTGCTTCTCTGTCACGTCTATCCCAGCTTTGCCCATCTGCTCCAGGGCATCCGCTTCCTGTTCGTGCGGTATCTTGAGCTCCTTTTTGGCTGTTTCGTAGGGCTTGAGCTCAGGGAGTCTGTATGTATCATAGACCAGCTTTCGCTGTGCCTGGTGTCGCTCTCGCATCTTGGCCCGCTTCTCTGTCACGTCCATCCCAGCTTCACCCATCTGCTCCAGGATGTCCATTTCCTCGTTGTGTAGTGCATTGAGCTCCCTTCTTGCTGTTTCGTAGGACTTGCGCTCGGAAGAGGAGCTCTCTGGTTGCTGCGAGGACGAGTCTGTGTCCATCCGTGGCGTCCTAGAGGGAGAGCGCAGCAGATCGAGTCCCTCACCGCCCACCAGACCAAAATCTGGCTGGAGGTCGGGTGGCAGCAAGGAGTGGGGGTCATCAGCCGCTGTGATGTTCTGTGGTGATGAAGAGGAACTCTCTGGTTGCTGTTGGTGGCCCTGTTGCGGGGACGAGTCTGTGTTCATCCGTGGCGTCCCACTGGGGGAGCGCAGCAGATCGAGTCCCTCACCGCCCACCAGACCAAAATCTGGCTGGAGGTCGGGTGGCAGCAAGGAGTGGAGATCATCAGCCGCTGTGATGTTCTGTGGTGATGTCTCACGTGGGTCGGCAGAGGGTGTAGAGCCAAGCCGTTCACGTTTGGAAGCGCGATCAGGTGACTTACTATCACGTTCACGTTTGTTACGAAGAGCCAGACGTGCCATATCTAACCCATCTTGTGATGTCTTTTGGCCTGCCTCATGTGGTTGTACTCGTTCCATGGTAGATGACCTCCTGTTGATGAGAAAAGCGAAATGCAGGGAGGAGTATAGCAGAGAAAGAGCAAGGAAGTCTATGGGGAAGGAGGGAAGAAACTGTTCAGACTTGACCGCTGGATATGACCGCGAATATCTATTCTCACGTGTTACCCTCGATGCAAATGGAGGCAGCAGACAAGATGAATACGCTTCTCCAGTAGCCGTTTTGAGGGCGATAAACTGTCAAAAAGAGGCTCTAGCGTTGCCAGATAGCGCTAGAGCCTCTTCGCAAGGGACCTAAAGGACTTTGTAGGTTTCGTTTACTTATGACGTTGCTGCTCAGCAATCAACATGGCTTCCTGCCGATCCAATTGTTCCGCCAGCGCATCAAGCAATGTATATTGAAGCTGAAGCTCGCTCAAGCGTTCTTCCAGCTCTACTCGCTCAAGATCAAGGAGCACCCGCTGTGTATGCAATTGTCTCCGTTGCTGTTGCAGTGACGTTATCCCTTCCTCTTCATCTTGAGATAGCGGGTGTATCGTCTCAGATACAGAGTCTGTTATAGCGTCCTCATCCCTAAAAGTTTCCATCAGGTTCTCCTTGTTTACAATGACTACCTAAAGTGCTTATTTTTTTTTACAGCATAACACATCCACAATAGAATTTCCGCACCCTATGAGAAATGGGTTAATCACCATCATAGCTAAAACTTATACACTCCCCATCACAAACTTGACGCTCTATGCTCGTAGTGCTATGCTGCACTTACAACGCAACGGAGCATAGCACAAGCCAATCTCCATCGCCGCAGTTGAGAGGATAAGAGGAACAATGGCCATCATTGAAACACATATAGACCGCAACAACCCCACTTTTCAGGAGCATACGCTCTATTTCCAGCAACTCCTCGACCAGCTCCGCCAGCGTATTCAGCTCATACAGCAAGGCGGGGGGACCGATGCCATTGCCAGACATCGCAAGCGCAACAAACTGCTAGCGCGCGAACGTATTCAACTTCTCTGCGATCCCGATACACCTTTTCTGGAATTGAGTCCGCTCGCCGCCTGGGACATGTACGACAATGAAGCTCCGGCTGCGGGTATCATTACTGGTATTGGACTGGTCGAGCAGCAGGAATGTATCATCGTCGTCAACGATGCCACGGTCAAGGGCGGGAGTTATTACCCCATGACCGTCAAAAAGCACTTGCGCGCGCAAGAAATCGCCGAGCAAAATCATCTCCCCTGCATCTACCTGGTCGACTCCGGTGGCGCGTTTCTGCCTCTCCAGGCCGATGTCTTTCCCGACCGCGACCACTTCGGGCGCATCTTCTATAACCAGGCTCGCATGTTCGAGCAAGCGTATTCCGCAAATCGCGGCGGTCATGGGTTCTTGCACGGCTGGCGGCGCATACGTCCCGGCGATGAGCGACGAAACCGTCATTGTACGTGGCAATGGCACCATTTTCCTGGGAGGGCCACCTCTGGTCAAAGCGGCTACCGGTGAAGAAGTCAGCGCGGAAGATCTCGGCGGCGCTGATGTCCACAGTCGCACGTCTGGTGTCACAGATCACTACGCCTTTAATGATGAACATGCGCTGGCGATCTGTCGCAGTATCGTTTCGCATCTCAACCGCCGCAAGTACATCCCCTGGGACATCCACACGCCAGAGCCACCGCGCTACGATCCCGGCGAGCTGCTCGGTATTGTGCCCTCGGACAGCCGCAAGAGCTATGATGTACGCGAAGTGATTGCGCGCATCGTTGATGACAGCGACTTCCACGAGTTCAAAGCGCTTTACGGTACCACCATCGTCTGCGGTTTTGCCAGATTAATGGGCTACCCGGTCGGTATTATTGCCAACAATGGTATCCTCTTCTCCGAAAGCGCCTTGAAAGCTACACACTTCATCGAACTCTGCGCACAGCGGCAAACGCCCTTAATCTTCCTGCAAAATATCACTGGCTTTATGGTCGGTCGCCAGTATGAGAACGGCGGCATCGCCAAAGATGGAGCCAAACTGGTCATGGCCGTTGCCAATGCCCCGGTACCACGCTTCACGGTCATTATTGGCGGTTCATTTGGAGCCGGCAATTATGGCATGAGCGGACGCGCTTACTCACCGCGCCAGCTATGGATGTGGCCGAACGCACGCATCTCCGTGATGGGAGGTCTGCAAGCAGCAACCGTCCTGGCAACCGTACGTAAAGAAGGGTTGACGGCACGCGGTAAAACCATGAGCGCAGACGAAGAGGCAGAGTTTATGCAACCGATCCTTGACAAATACGAGGAAGAAGGCAATCCGTACTATAGCACGGCGCGCCTATGGGATGATGGTATTATCGATCCGCGCGACACGCGCACAGTGCTCGCGCTTGGCATCTCCGCAGCCCTGAACGCGCCCATGCCTGACACGCCATTTGGCGTATTTAGAATGTAAAGATTGAGGAGATCATCATGACCGATTATACATATATTACGCTGCAGTATAGCTTTCAGGACAAAATCGCCACCATCACATTGCGTCGTCCTGAAGTGCGTAATGCGCTAAATACACAGCTTATTCAGGAGTTGACCACGGCCTTCACTGAATTAAGCACCGATGAACGCTTGCACGCGCTGGTGCTTACTGGAGAAGGTTCTTCGTTCTGCGCGGGTGCTGATGTCACTATGATGAAAGAAGCGATCACCTTCAGCGCAGAACAAAATCTACACGACGCGCAACAACTGGCAGACCTGCTCCAGGCCATCAACACCTTCCCTTGCCCGGTTGTCGCCAGGGTGAATGGCGCAACCATCGGCGGTGGGATTGGCCTGGTTGCGGCTTGCGATATCGTGATTGCCGCCAGCAATACTCGTTTTGCCTTTAGCGAAGTCAAGCTCGGCATTGCGCCTGCCGTTATCTCGCCTTACGTGATCCGCAAGATAGGTGAGACGAATGCGCGCGCCTTGTTTGTGACCGGCGAGCGCTTCAGTGCCGAACGAGCACACACGATGGGGCTTGTCCACGCCGTTGTCCCGCTTCCGGCGCTTGACGATGCACTACAGAAGGCGCTCGACGAGTTAGTCAGTAGCGCACCCAGGGCCATACGCGCCTGCAAAGCGCTGGCGCTCACGGTGGATCATTTAAGTGATGAGGATGCGCGCCGCTATACCACAGAAATGATAGCTCAATTGCGCGTCAGTGAAGAGGGGCAGGAAGGATTGAGCGCCTTCCTGGAGAAACGCGAACCACGCTGGTAGCGTCCACGAGGATCTATGTTCAACAAAATTTTAGTTGCCAATCGCGGAGAAATTGCCGTCCGCATCATTGCGACCTGCCGAGAGATGCACATCGCCACCGTTGCCGTCTACTCGGAGGCTGATTGCAACGCACGCCACGTCCGAGAGGCAGATGAAGCCTACTTTATTGGTCCCGCGCCCGCCGCTCAGAGCTACCTGCGTATAGATGCCATCATTGAGGCAGCGCAACGCAGCGGAGCACAGGCCATCCATCCCGGCTATGGTTTTCTCTCGGAGAATGCGGCCTTCGTTGACGCGTGTGAACAAGCCGGGATCACTTTTATTGGGCCACCGGCTGCAGCTATGCGCCTGATGGGTTCCAAGATCGCAGCCAAACAACTCGCGCAGTCAGTAGGTGCTCCCACCGTACCGGGCTACGATGGAGCGAGCCAGCAAGACGATATCTTGTTGCGTGAAGCGCAGCGTATCGGCTTTCCGTTGCTGATCAAGGCCTCTGCCGGTGGCGGAGGCAAAGGCATGCGTGCGGTTCACACGGCTGATGATTTTCTGGAGCAGTTGGCAGGTGCCAGGCGCGAGGCTCTCGCGGCGTTCGGTGATGCGACGGTCTTTCTGGAACGACTCATTCAGCGACCACGCCACATCGAGATACAGATTCTGGGAGATAGGCATGGTCAACTCATTCACCTGGGTGAACGCGAATGTTCCATCCAGCGTCGTCACCAAAAGATCCTTGAGGAAAGTCCCTCCAGCGCCTTAACGGCTGAACTGCGCGCTACCATGGGAGATGCAGCCGCGCGTATCGCCCGCGCCGCGCACTATACGAATGCTGGCACCATCGAGTTCATGCTTGACGACGATCAATGTTTCTATTTCCTGGAAATGAATACGCGCCTGCAAGTGGAGCATCCAGTTACCGAACTGGTTACGGGCCTGGATCTTGTCCGTCATCAACTGCGTATCGCAGCCGGAGAGCCGCTTGAGATCATCCAGGAGCAGATCAGTCCACGCGGACACGCGCTAGAAGTGCGTCTCTACGCTGAGGACCCGGCACAGAACTTTCTCCCATCCACTGGTCTCATTACGCGCTTTGTCAAACCACAGGGACCGGGTATCCGCCTGGACTACGGAGTTGAGAGCGGGGATGAGATCACCCAATATTATGACCCCATGCTTGCCAAGCTCATCGTCTACGCCGAAGATCGACCCGCCGCCATCGCACGCCTACAACGCGCACTTGAGCAGTGTGTCATTTTTGGCGTCACCACCAACATCGCCTTACTCCACGCCATCAGTATTCATCCAGCCTTCCAGGCCGGGCACACCCCCACCAGCTTCCTGGAGGACTATGAGCTTACCCCCATCAAGTCAGCTTCAGCATCACAACTTCCCAACGAAGTCCTACTCGCCGCAGCATATTATGATATGCAACATGAACTCACTGATACGACAACACAGCCAGCAGTTAACGACTATAAGCAGAAACAAGCTGCGACGGCACCGAGTCCCTGGCGTGTGCTTGGTCCCTGGCGCATGGTGGGCGGAACGCGTACCATCACCTATACCTATCAACAACAAACGCATACCATCGCCCTCCAGCCTGTCTATCATCAGCCTGCGACCTGGCAAATCCAGATTGATATGGGTCCGACAGAAGAGATCACGGGCATGCTCAATGCCGACAACTTTATCTTGCTCAAGCGCGAAACCACTCAGGTACGAGCATACGTGCAACAACAAAAAAGCGTTACGCTCGTAGCATTCGCCGGAGAGACCTACGCTCTGCAACGGCGTCAAGCGCCGGATGTGGCTGCTACAGCTCAAACAGGTGGGCCCATCTCGGCACAAAAAATGCTCACGGCACCTATGGCGGGTACGATTGTCAAAGTACAGGTTCAGGCGGGCGATACGGTCGAGGCTCAACAAGTGCTGCTGATCCTGAGTGCCATGAAAATGGAGCACGCTATTGCCGCACCCTACGCCGGAAAAGTACGGCGTATACTCTATCAGGAAGGCTCCGTTGTCCCCGGTGGAGCTATTGTTGCCGAAATGGCATAATAGAGCCAGGAAAATATAGGTATCATCAATCAGAGCAGAGAGGTTTTCGTCTATGCAGATAGGTTTTATAGGCATTGGGGTCATGGGGCGTCCGATGGCGCTCAATTTAATCAAAGCTGGCCATGACGTTACCATCTATGCGCGTCAGCCACAAAAGCCAGCCGTGCAAGAGGTTCTCGACGCGGGCGCAAGACTTGCTCCATCCCCTCGCGCCGTCGCGATGGCAACGGAAGTGGTCATCACGATGGTCACAAACTTGCCCGACGTTGAGCAGGTTGTGACTGGTCCCCAGGGTGTGCTCGAAGGTGCGCGACACGGACTGATCATCATCGATATGAGCACTATCTCACCCACGGTCAGCCGTGCGTTATGCAAAACCGCCGCGACCCGGGGTGTTCATTTTCTCGATGCGCCTGTCAGTGGTGGGTCGCAAGGCGCTATCAATGGCACACTTACCATTATGGTCGGCGGTGAGCAAGCCATCTGCGAGCAGGTTCGACCGCTCTTCGAGGCTATGGGTAAGAAGGAAAATATCTTCTATGTGGGACCCAGCGGCGCGGGCGAGGTGGTCAAACTTGTCAATAACACGCTTGCCGGCACTATCGCGGCGGCGACGGCTGAAGCGCTGGTGCTGGGCGTTAAGGCTGGTGCAGACGTCACAACCATGGCGAAGATCGTCAGTGTCAGCACAGGAGGAAGCTGGCAACTCGCAAATCAGTTCCCAGCACGCGCATTTAATGGCAGTTTCCAGCCTGGTTTCATGACCGACCTGCTCCACAAAGATCTCGGCCTGGCACTGGACCTGGCCGAAGAGTATCGCGTCCCCCTGCTGTTCACAGCCCTGACACGCCAGCTATATGAACGATCACAAGCTGCAGGCTATGGTCGTGAAGATTATACGGCACTCTTGAAAGTACTTGAACAGGCAGCGGACGTCCAGGTACGCAGCGAGTAAGCCCGACAGCAAAAGAGAAGAGCTTCGGACGGATGTCACATTGCAAAGCGTGGAGATGGAGGCAAATAGAATGACCTCGGCTTCTTTTGAAAAAGCCGAGGTCATTATGGCAAATTGCTCTAATTCCCACCTTCGTTATTCGGGTTAGAGCCATCAAGTGCATCCATGCCAAATTGACCTCTAAATGCCCTATTCGCGGCAGGAGAGCTATCCGTTTTTTCTTCCAACTGCATAACCCGTGCTGGAAATGAGCTTTTTTTCGATGAGTTCCTTCCAGAGGCACCAGTAGCAGTGTCTACCTGGTTAGACGGCACTTCGGAGGAAGCGGCCACACGAGTATTTCGGCCTTCCTCTAGCAAACTCTTTGCAAGAGCAGCCAACTTATCTCTATTTTCTTGCCTACCAGCAACAGTTCTAGGATCTCCACCATCTCCTTTTCCCCATTTTCCTAGACGATCTTCACGAGCTTGATGAGCCTGTTGTTTCAGTGCATCAAATTCAGGATTTGTAGATGCCGCCTTTGACTTATCAGACAATCCATCCCCTTCATATGTAGATGCCGCATTTAGCTTATCAGACAATCCATCCCCTTTAGAAGTCATACACATATCCTTTCGCGTATATCGATCAGACTGCAAAGTATAATGAGTTACTTTTGCTAGCGCCAGAAACATATCCTTTCTTAAAATATTAATCATACTTTTATCAATAATCAAGGGAAGGATAGGGAAAGAAATTACCTTTTTCACCAATGCAATACATCATTTTTTGGGGGGGCAAGAAATAGCAGACAATACAATAAGCAAGATGACCTATCACGTTGAGAAAAAGGGAAATTGAGCCTGCCCATCGCTTTGCCATCCATCATATTGAGCAGGCTAGTCTATCACTGAACCAGCGGCATCAACGCGTGCGCGCTGGACATGCCCAGGAAAAGCACTGCGGCCAGACCAAAGTACAACACGGTCAGGGCGATGCGTGTCCCAATAGGCACAGTGTAGTAGGCGCGCGATCCTGGAGTAGAGGGAGCCAGTCCGCGAGACCACAATTGCGTGGCAGCCAGCACGACGAAGAAGAGCAACCAGATCGAAAAGTTTCCCGTAAACCACGACCAGATCTGGTATCCCAGCAGCAACAAAAAGCCCACAATCCAGACGCGTCTGTCAATCGCGGCCAGCACACGACCACCATCAAAAGGCACAATGGGGATCAAATTGAACAGGTTGAGAAAGAAGCCAAAGTAGGCCAATGGTGCCCATATGCTAGGAACGTTCGGGTGCATTTGCGCTATCAATAAACACACAGACGAGGCGATAGTCCCGGCTATCGGACCGGCGATGCCGACTTCTGCTTCATCTTTCGCGTTCTGCGGCATCTGACGCATAGATACAGCGGCCCCTAAAAACGGGATGAAGACCATGCCACCTACGGGCAGGCCCTTCAATTTCATCACGACCGCGTGCCCCATCTCGTGGATAAAGAGCAGAACTACCAGGCCAACGGCGAAGGCCCAACCAAACAAAAAGGAATAGACGATGACCGAGAGCAATGCTGAAAAGCCGAGGATGCCGAATTTGAGCAGAAAAGAGAACTTTGCCAGAAAGCCTCCAATCGCCACAGCAATGCCCCCCAGACCCGCTGCTTTCTTACGCTTCCCGCCTTCTGCGCTACCATTTTTTGCGGCCTCGCGTTGTGTGGCCCCCACATCCTTTGTATACCCCTCCAGGTTTTGTGGTCCACGATACGCCTGCATCTGCCCGCTGTCATAGGCAGTGCTCACGGGTACTGCGCTATAGCCAGTGTAATCAGGCTTCGTGTCATACTGCGCAGCACGCTGAGCAGACGGTGCCTGTTCACCCGGTTGCTGATAAAACTCGGGATGAGCATAATCAATTTCCTGTGAAGGAGCACTATATTCGCGATATTCAGAAAAATCGTCGGGATTGCGCACAATACGCCTCGATTCTGAGATTTACAACAAGTTATCTTCTGCATTTTACCACACCTAGGAGGAAACATGCATGATCACTGCCAAAAGCAAGAAATATGCTCACCCATCTTTCCGCGCAAACCAGCAACAAGCTACTCAGGCGTCACCGTGCCCTCCAAATAGCGTCTGAGCAGATTAAGCGCAGACAGGACCGCGTGGCGTTTGTTATCCTTACGACTCCCGCGCCAACCTGGTCCCATCGCTGTAACAACGCCAGCTGGCCCTTCCACCGCAATATGCACGGTCCCGACCGCTTTATCTTCCTGTTTATCTGGTCCTGCCACTCCGGTGACGCCGATAGCAAAGTCGGTCCCCAGGCGCTCGCGTGCGGCATGAGCCATAGCGCGCGCGGTTTCTTCACTCACGGCCCCATAGCGCTCCAGGATCTCACGCGGCACCCCCATGCGAGCTTTGAGATCAGTGCTATAGGCCACGATGCCACCCATAAAATGCTGCGAACTACTACTAAAATCGGTGATTGTGCTTGCCAACGCGCCACCCGTCAGGGACTCCATCACCCCCAACGTCTGCTTACGCGCTTGCAGTTGCTTGCCAATGATGCCTGCCAACGTATCTCGCTCAACCCCAAACACATGATGACCCAGCACCTGGCGTGCGCGCTCCTCCATCTCGGCCACCAACTGTACGGCCTGTTCTCGCGTCTCTGCTTTCGCCGTTATTCTCACATCGACGGCATCGGACTTCGCATACGTTGCCAGCGTGGGATTGCTGGCATGGATCAGATCGCCCAACACTTCTTCGACCGCCGACTCACCCAGACCGTACACACGCAAGATACGCGTGAAGATCAGGCCACCAGTATAGGCGCTGAGCCGAGGCACGACCTCTTCTTCCCACATGCGATACATCTCTGCGGGCACTCCTGGCATGGCGACAATCATATGGCCATCTTTCTCAACCCACCAGCCAGGAGCGCTACCTACGGGATTGGCAATACTCTGTGCCGAGGGGATCAACGTGGCCTGCTTGAGATTTCTTTCAGGCATCACCATTGTCAAGTGTGCAAACCTGGTACGCAAGTCTGCCTCCAACTGCGTGTCAATCTCCATCGTCTCACCCAGCAGGGCACTGATGGACTCTCGCGTCAGATCATCCTCCGTCGGTCCCAATCCGCCTGTCATGATCACAAGCTCTGAACGTTGCCAGGCGCGCTGTAACGTCTCCACGACACGCCCCTGGTTGTCTCCGACCTGTGACACAAAATAGAGATCAATGCCCAGTGTGGCCAGGCTTTGGGCCAGGTAGGTAGCATTTGTATCAGTAATATGGCCCAGCAACAGTTCAGTCCCACACGAGATGATTTCGGCGCGCATACATCCTCCTGCAACGAGTATCCACAATGGGCACTCCACGCTTTTTTCGCGTCAATCCCGGTTAGCACTAACCGATCCTTACGCGTAGATATATCATATCACACTGTGGTTATTATCAACATATTGTGGCGATGACGAAATAAATATCAATATATTGTGGTAAAAGCCTTGTTTTTGGCGTTTATTACGAGTATACTGAGTGTCGTAAATCAAAAAACGACCGTTATCTATGCACTTTAGAAAATTTCATCCGGCTATCCTCAAGGACCCAGAAGAGGCCACAGCCACCCGCAATTCATTGCCGGAGAACAGTACGGACCCGGTGAACCGGGTCCGCCGCTCCCCGGCAATCAGGCTGGCCCCTGCGAGACGAATAACCGGTATCAAAAGAGCATCAACGGCATGTAAGGAGCAACCAAGGATGTTAGAACAGGCAAATCACTCTGGCGAAGGCCAGAATGACGCTGACACTAAAAATATGACACACCTGGAAGGTATTCGTCAAAAAGTTTTCATGGATCGGTACTCACTCAAAGACGCGAGTGGCAATCCCCTGGAGTTTTATCCCGAGCAGTTATGGGCACGCGTGGCACGCGGCATCGCAGCAGTCGAAACGACCGATGAAAAGCGCGCTGAGTGGGAGAAGCTTTTTTATGAGGCGCTGCGCGATTTTCAGTTCGTCCCAGGAGGTCGTATCTTAGCTGGTGCCGGGACCGGGCATCAGGTGACATATTATAACTGTATGCCGCCTGACCAGGAAGTGCTTACAGCAGAAGGTTATCGACCAATCGCCCAAATCAAGATTGGCGATCTTGTAGCGACACATCGCAATCGTCTACGTCCAGTATTGCATAAGTTTGAGCGCGAGACAGCGGAAACGCTCTACATCATTCGACCGCAGCATATGGGCAATGCTGATTTGCGCGTGACTGGCGACCACAAAGTATATATTGTCCGTTCAGAGTGGGTGAATGAACATAAGTCGGGTGACGAACTGCGTTTGCAGCATGAGCCAGACTGGATTCCCGCTAAAGAAATTAAACCCGGTGATTATGTTGCCGCCATATATAGTGGCGCGGACTTAAAAGACTATTTTGAATACGATAATCTCAGGTGGATACAAGTCGATGAAATCGCCGTTGAAGATTATGCTGGCATCGTGCTGGATATCGAGGTTGAGGAAGACCACTCGTTCATTTCAGCCGGTATTGTCGTCTCAAATTGTTTTGTGATACCCAGCCCGGAAGATAGCCGCCAGGGTATTCTTGATAACCTCAAAGTCATGACCGAAATTATGGCGCGCGGTGGTGGTGTAGGTATTAACCTTTCGACATTACGGCCCCGTGGCTCTTATATTAAAACCGTCAACGGCACTGCCTCTGGCCCCTGCTCCTGGGCGCAATTGTATTCGGTAGCGACAGGAGACGTCATACAACAAGGAGGCTGCTTCGGTCCAGATGAACGCATCGCAACCAATAAAGGTCTCATTCCGGCACAAGAACTGGCAGACCGTCTGGATAGCGGGGAAGCGCTGCAAGCTCAAACCCATAAGGGATTGCACCCCTTTACCTCGGTCTTCCGCAACGGCACCAAAGATCTCTACGAAGTGACCACCAGTCGTGGCTACCGCGTACGCGTCACCCTGGATCATAAAATGGGCGTCCTCCGCAATGGCGAGATTATCACCGTGCCACTGCGCGACCTCACAGAGGGCGACGAAATCTTGCAGCTACTCGGCGAGAGCACGAAGAACGAAGCTGAGCAGGTTCCGCTTACTGCCAGCCCTTATATCCGTTCTGAAATGAGCACAACGCTCAATGAGAACATACAGTTCCCCACCCATCTCACGCCCGAACTCGCCTACCTACTTGGTTATCTCTATGGTGACAGCTATGTCATACATGGCAAGAAAGTTACCTGGCAAGACGATAAAGGCATCTCGTTAACAGTGGCGAATAACCAGCCTGAAGCACAGCAATGCCTGATAGCATTAATTCAAGACCTGTTCGGACTCGAACCAATCGTCGAACCTGGCGATGGCGCGTGCACAAACGTGAAAGCCTCCTCACGTATGCTGATAGAATGGTTGGAAGAAAACGGTCTGCTCAAACAAAAAGCGGAGTCTGTGCGTGTCCCAGAAGCCATCTTTAGATCCCCCTCGGCTGTCGTCAGCGCCTTTATCGGCGGCTATTTTGAGGCCGATGGCTGTGATCGGGGCAAAAAGGGCGGCTATGGCATCGATAGCGTGAGTCGTGAGATGCTGCAAGACGTGCAACTGCTCCTGCTCAACAACGGCATCGTCTCACATGTTGCGATGCAAGACCGCACGTTGCTCGGTTGGCGCACAATCTACCGTCTTATTGTAACAGGTGCGCAATTCAAAGAGCGCTTCAGCAAATTTGTGATCGGCTACAAAGACAAACAACTCGTTGGCTATCGTAGTCATCGCAGCAATTATCCCATCGAAGTCTGGGACAAACTGGGCATACCTGGCCACTACTATCAAGGTCTCTTTGACGTCACTAAAGAGAGAGTTTCACACTACGCACTCACGCGTGTTCGCGAGCGCGTCCTCGCAGCAGGTGGCGCAGCCATGGTAGAGCGCCTCGACGCACTGCTTGGTGTGTTACCAGATGCAATTATCTCTATCAACCCACTCGGCCCCTCGGAGGTATACGACTTTGAGGTAGACGACGTGCATCTCCTAGCAGGTGGTGGTCTTTATACCTCAAATAGTAGGCGTGGCGCATTAATGCTCATGCTCGATGACACACACCCTGACATAGAAGAGTTTATTACGGTAAAACGCACGGCAGGCAAAATTGAGCATGCTAATCTCTCCGTGTGTGTCTCAGACGCCTTCATGCAAGCAGTCAAGGATGATGCAGAGTGGCAGTTAACCTGGCAAGGCGAGGTCAAGAAGGTCATTCGCGCTCGTGCTCTCTGGGACCTGATCTGCAATTCCGCCTGGACATCGGCTGAACCCGGTGTCGTGTTTATGGATCGCTACAATACCGAGTCCAATACCTGGTACTACGAGAACATCCGTTGCGTCAATCCATGTGTGACCGGTGATACCCTCATTTACACGCAGCAAGGATTAGTGTCTGCCAGTGAATTAGCAGAACTAGGTACGCCGATTACTGTAGTCTCACCTGACCAGGATGGTGTGTCACTACGGCAGGCAAGCCATGTCTTCCCAACTGGAGTAAAGCAGGTCTACCGACTGCAGACAACCGAGGGCTATACGGTACGACTGACGAAGGATCATAAAGTTCTCACGAGCAAAGGCTGGCAAGAAGCTGGCGAACTTGTTGCAGGCGACAAAATTGTCCTGCTGAACGGCGAAGGTGGCTTTGGTGATAGCGGCAACGCCGATCTAGGTAGAGTACTTGGCTGGCTCGTCGGCGATGGATATCTCAATACCAGACGCGAAGGGGCTGTCACGCTATCATTTTTTGGCAGTAAACAGGCTATCGCGCCAAATTTTGCCGAAGCAGTCAATCGCCTTGTTGCTGCCCCTGAAGGCGAGCGACAATACCAGGTTGACATACAAAAAATCAAAGATAGGGATGAAACGCGTATTGAGTCAGTGCGGTTAATGCGTGTTATCGATCCCGCATTGATTACAAACAAGTTGCAAGTACCACCTTCGGTATTTCGTGGCTCACATGAAATGCAAAAAGGATTTTTGTCGGCACTCTTCACCTCTGACGGCTCTGTACAGGGCAGTGTCGAAAAAGGCGTATCGGTGCGTCTGACATCAATTAGTCAGCAATTGCTTGAAGGTGTGCAACAGTTACTGCTAAATTTCGGCATCACTTCTTGTCTCTACAAAAATAGACGCGACGCTGGTCCACGTGACTTGCCCGATGGGAAGGGTGATTATGCATCCTACAATTGCCAGGCATATCACGATCTCGTCCTCTCAAAAGGCAATCTGTTGCACTTCGCACGACAAATTGGCTTCCTGACCACTGAAAAACAGAGCAAACTTGAAGGCTTTCTGGCCGATTATAAACGTGGACCACACCAGGTGAGCTTCCTGGCAACCTTCGAGAGCCTCATCGCAGATGGCGAGGAGATGGTCTACGACCTGACGGAGCCAGTAGCACACTTATTCATTGGCAATGGCCTTACTTTACATAATTGTGGTGAACAGGGTCTGCCAGCATATGGAGTTTGTAATTTAGGGGCAATTAATTTAGCGTCTTTCGTGCAAAATACGCAGATGAATTACGAGCGTCTGGCCGAGGTTAGCAAAATTGCCATGCGCTTCCTGGATAATGTGGTCGATGCCAATGAGTACTTTATCGACGAGAATCGCGAGGCTCAATTGGGTACGCGCCGCACGGGTCTGGGTACGATGGGACTCGCCGATGCGCTGATCAAGATGAAGATCGCTTATGGGAGCGCGGAATCCTTGCCGATTATTGAGCGCATCTACGTCACGATCCGCGATGCCGCCTACGAGGCTTCTGCTAACAACGCTGTCGAAAAAGGAGTGTTCCCACACTTTGACCGTGATAAGTATCTGCAAGGGAAATTCATCCAGCGCTTGCCCACCGCCATTCAGGAGAAGATTAAGCAACAGGGTATCCGCAACGCGGTCTTGTTGACGCAGGCACCGACCGGGACCACCAGTCTGTTATCAGGCGTGAGTTCGGGTATCGAGCCGGTCTACGACTTCGCCATGATCCGTCGTGACCGCACGGGTGAACATATTATGTATCATCCACTGCTTCAGGAGTGGCGCGACATCCACCCCAATGAAGCAACACCCGGCTACTTCGTCTCCTCTAAGGATCTGACGCCGGAAGAGCATGTACGCGTACAGGCCATGGTACAACGCTACACCGACTCCAGCATCAGCAAGACGGTCAACGCACCCAACCACCATAGCGTGGCTGAGGTAGACACGCTGTACCGCCTGGCCTACGAGACCGGTTGTAAAGGCGTAACCTATTATCGCGATGGCTCGCGTGACGCGGTACTGACACGCGTCGAAGACGAGAAGAAAGCCGCGCAACCGACAGAACCACAGGCACCCATGCTCGAACCAGTCACCTCGATTCAGCAGGGCATCAAGCAGCGTCCCGCCGTGTTGGATGGCTATACGCGCCAGGTAAGCGCTCCCGAGGGCAAGGTCAACATTACAATTAATAGCGACGAGCAGGGACCCTTTGAGTTATTCATCAACGTGGGCAAGGCTGGTAGTGATATTGCCGCGCTCTCCGAAGCCTTAGGACGTTTGATCTCTATTAACTTGCAATTGCTCAGTCCGCTATCACAGACCGACCGTGCGCAAGAGATCACGCATCAACTGCGCGGTATTGGCGGAAGTCGCTCGGTTGGCTTTGGTCCGCAGCAGGTGCGCTCACTGCCTGACGCTGTCGCGCGCGCGCTAGAACTGCATATGGAGTCATTGCAGAAGGCGCAGGAGGCTGGTGAAAACGGTCCTGCTACAAACGCGACGAGCAACAACCACAATGGTCACGATGAGCACAGCAGCCCGACGGTACCCATGAAGTTGGGGCAATTGAAGGTGACGGGCAATCTCTGTCCAGAATGTGGCTGCAACACGATGGTCTACGAGGAAGGCTGTCGCAAGTGCTACAGTTGCGGGCATAGCGAGTGTTAGTATCAACATAACTGGAACGTCCTGCTGAGTTGCTTCACGTTGATTACAACCGCGCTTCTCCTCCCAGGGAAAACACACATGCGTCTTCCCTGGGAGATACGAAAGGCCCTGTCTTCAACTTACCCACATGTGATATACTCACAGCAGACCAAGACTAACAAACGACGATGCGCAAAAAGGGCAAACAACCAGGATGATCACCCAGATTGAAATAGATTATCCTCATGTGTTTGCCACTCGTGAAGAACTACGTTCTTTGAAGTTTCTCCATTTGTATCCTGAAGAACTGCGACACTCAAGCTCGATTAAAGCACCAACTTCTCTCTCCTCGGAGGGAAAAAATCTTGCGGCGATGCTTGCGCGCATGCTGACCGAAGACAGATTGACGTTGACGGACGTTTCTCGGGATCTGGCGAACCTCGTGCCTGACGTGGTTGGGATTGACCTCAAGAAAGACGCCCAGGAGAATAAGTACACCGTTTGGGTACAGTTTGAGGATGAGCGTACATTTCCAGCTTCAGTCCTCTCGGACGGCACATTGCTACTCCTGGCGCTGGCTGCACTCAAGAACGATCCGCAATTTCGAGGAGTTCTTTGTTTAGAGGAGCCAGAAAACTCTGTTCATCCTTTCTATCTTAAGAAGATCGCCCATATCCTGCGAGGTATGGCTACTGACTTCACGGATCTTGAGCAAGCACATGAATCTTTGCGCCAGGTAATTGTTACCACTCACTCACCAGTTTTCATTAGTCAGGAAGATGCAGTAGACTCCTTACTCTTTACTTTTATGGCAACCAGAGTCATACCGAAAAAATACGCCTTGCAAATCACCCAGATGACCTCGGTAGCCACACCAGGTATCCCGGATTCGTTGTCTGGAGCCAGGGATGCAGCGGATGAAACCTATGCAAGCCACCAGATCGAAAAGTATCTCGATAGTCATGATCTGGATAGTGCTCGTGAAAAGCTAGGGAAGAATAGTCTGTAATGAAACCAGCGCTTCGTGAGTGATCTCGTAAACGCGTTTAGGACTATCAATCTGATCAATTAAACTGTATAATTTACCCCCACACCCATAATTGAATGAGAATGCTCCAGTTTCATATGCTATACTAGTACTCAACCATACCTCTTGCACCAGCCATAATCAATGAAGATTACTGTCAACATCAGTAATAAAGCAGGTGCAAAAGTATCAGTTATGGCAATCACAATGACGCGCATAAGCCAACAGTAGCGCTGACACTTCAGGAGGTTATCCGATGGAAACGCCCTTGTCCCCGCTCGAGTTCCTACGCCGCGCCCGGCGCTTGTATCCTGACCGCGAGGCCGTTGTCGACGAAGACCTGCGCTTGACGTACGCAGAGTTTAGTCGACGCTGTGATCGCTGGTCCGCCGCCCTCCAGCAACTGGGTGTCAGTAAAGGCGACCGCGTCGCCTACATTGCGCCCAACACACATGCTCTCCTCGAAGCCTTTTACGCCGTACCCCAGATTGGGACCGTACTCGTCCCGATCAACTACCGTCTCATCGCTGACGATTTCGCCTACATCATCGGACACAGTGGAGCAAAGATACTTTGTGTCCATAGCGACTATTTAGAAGTTGTTGAGCGTATTCGCCACGAGTTGCCAGAGGTCAAGCATGTCGTGGCACTCGAAGGTCTGACCGATCCCTTACGCGCAGCGGGCTGGCTGGACTACGAAACCTTGCTAACGCGTGCGCCAGAAACCTTCACCCGCCAGCCAATAGCCGAAGATGATCTGTTGACCATCAACTATACCAGCGGTACGACCTCGCGTCCCAAAGGCGTGATGATCACCCACCGCAATGCCTACATGAACGTCGTTGGCACACTGATCCATATCTCGATGTCGCCAGCCGACCGCTACCTGTGGACACTACCAATGTTCCATGCCAATGGGTGGACCTTCGTCTGGACCATCACCGCCGTCGGTGGGACCCACGTGTGCCTGCGCAAGGTGGAACCACGGGCGATCTTCACGCAGATCCGCGATGAAGGCATAACGCTGCTCTGCGCAGCACCGACCATCCTTATCAGCATTGCCAACGCACCTGAGGATGTGCGGCGCATCTTGCAGCCCACTGAAGCCACGCCTACCTTATCTACGTCGGAGCGTCGGCATGTGAGAGTGCTGACAGCAGGCGCGCCACCAGCCGCAGCGACCATCGAGCGCATCGAGGGCGAACTAGGGTGGGAGATCACGCAGGTGTACGGCCTGACCGAGACGGCACCCTTCATCACCATCTGCGAACCACGTCCAGAGCATGCCGCGCTCTCCCCTCAGGCACACGCAACCATCAAGGCCCGCCAGGGTGTGGAGCTGATCACCTCCGGTGAACTACTGGTGGTCGATGAACAGGGCAACGAGGTCTCACACGACGGGCTAGCCCTCGGCGAAATTGTGGCACGCGGCAACGTCGTCATGAAGGGCTATTACAACGATCCACAAGCTACCGCGCGTGCCTTTGAGGGAGGCTGGTTTCATACAGGCGACGTAGCGGTCGTTCATCCAGATGGCTATGTCGAAATCCGGGATCGTCTGAAGGACGTGATCATTAGTGGGGGAGAGAATATCTCCTCAGTCGAAGTTGAGGGTATACTCCTGCGTCACCCGGCGGTACAAGAGGTCGCGGTCGTGGGGCTGCCCGATACGCGCTGGGGCGAGGCTCCGCATGCATTTGTCGTACTCAAGGCAGGACTGAGCGCAACAGAGGAAGAGTTACATACCTTTGTGCGCGACCACATGGCGCACTTCAAAGTGCCTAAGTCGTTCACGTTTGTGAGTGAATTGCCCAAAACTGCCACCGGCAAAATCCAGAAATATATCCTGCGTGGCGGCAGAGCGGCGATTTCCACGCAGTAATTGGCTTGAGGACGGGGAAAACCGCACCAGAAGCCAGGGGAAAAGAGCGATAGCCCTTTCCCCTATTCCTTCTCTGCGGTTTCCTCCGCGTCTATTACTTCCCCCTCAATTTCGTTATCCTCCTCATCATACCCACCGGTATAACCACAAACACCTACGCGCGGCGAGTTCACTACGGGCAGCAGCATCTCGTCTTCCTCCTTAGGGGCACAAGTATCACAGTATCCACTCTCCTCAGGATTGTAATACCCACCAGCCACGCGCGTGGCCGGTTTTCCACATACCTGACACGGGATCACCGGAGGCTTGTTCCTGGCCATGACGGCAATCACCGCCATCTTATCCTGCGTCCGGCTCTCTCGCTCCGCCAGGACGCGCAGATTGAGATCCGTCGTGGACCCATAATCGTACTCATAGGTAAACTTCTGGCCCACGGAGAGCACCTTTGCTAGCAGCACATCCAGACTACGGTCCTCAACCATCGTAAGCAACAACTCCAGGGCATTCCTCTGAGCCTTACGTCTACTATAAGCTTCATACTCTTCGCGCACCTGCGGAAAGCGACCCAGAGGCGTCGCGGCCAACTTCTCATGCAACAACGCTTCAAATGCATCAAACGACTGACAATTTCTGAATTCGGCCAACCACTCGGATGACAGTGCTTCCTGATACCACGTCGGAAGACTGTCGAGCACTTGTGCTACCGTTACGTCATCTTCTTCGTCTGCTTCATCCTGCTCTTGCTCTACAACCGCTGTCGTCTCATCTGTGTTTTCCTCTTGCCCTACAATCTGAATAGAGTCAAAATCGAAGTACTCAGGCTCCGAATCATAGGAGGTACCGTTAATCTTGAAGCCACTCAGATGACCACAACATTCCAGCCAGATGCCTCTAAGAAAAGCATCGAGGGTGCCCAGCGGCACTGAAGCGGGAAGCTCAACGTGCATCCAATACTGCGGATCGTAACGCCCTTCAATAACCAGATGGAAGAACTTATCCGTCGGCTGTGTAGGGTCGCCTGTTCCGCTCGCATTGTAAGCGGCACGCTTTTTACAAAATTTCAGGTCTCATGGTTCGCTCATTTTCCAGACGGAAATTAAGAATCATCCGCCAATTGAGAATAGATGACAGGCGTAAAGCCTAATAATGTTAAAATTTCTTGCTGAAGCGAAGAAAGCGGCGTGATATGGCGTTGTATGAAACCAGGAGCACGAACGATGGTAAGCGTCACTTCATGGAAGGCTTCCAATAAGCGTTCCGCAGTCGGTTGATTCGTGCGACGTTTGGGATTTCCTGCGTAGAGTCCAGCAAGCTCTCCTTTCAGCTCTTGTAAACGTTGACGAACGACCCCTTCCAACAGCGTTAAAACACGCAAAGCAATCGTCAACAAGCGCACTAATCCTACTCGATGATCATCACGCTGCACATAGAGAGGAGCCAATGAGAAAGGATGTCCTTTGAGGCGCCCGAAGCACCGCTCGACAAGATATTCATCATAGTATGCCTCTACAGCTTGTTCTAAAGAAAGATATTCTTTTTCCTGATTCGTCACATACACACGCCAGCTCAGATGACTTATCGTATACTCGAGGGCTTTTTCCACTCGTGCACTCTTGATCGTAAAAAGGCTCTCTTGACGTGCTGAGGAGATTTTTCCTCTATAAGCACGAACTGGTATTTCCCGCTTTTCTTCATAAATAGCAACCTCTAATAAATCTTCCACGCGAAATATCTTTAACACCTCTTGTATGGCTCTCTCTACTTCCACACGTGTTTTTAGGCGCTGCTTTCCTTGCTTTCTCACCAATAGCTCCTGTATAGCTTGCTCTGCTTTTTCTAAGCGTTCTAGTAAAGAACGCTTCGCTCCTTCTGCTCCACTTGTTGATTGGATCAGCAATCGGCGTTCCGTCCATGCAGATATCTGCCCATCTCTCTCGCTCTCCAGCTCTTGGCCCATTTCATACCCTTGAGCAATACAAATATGCTCATTTCTCTCATTCATGCGTTCAACCTTTATGAGCGGCTCTCCGTTCTTTCTCAAGGTATCTACTTCTTGCTGGAGTTGCTGTGATGAGATGTGTATGGCTGAAAGAGGGCATAAATAAAAATCTTTCGAGGATTGAATGGTAGCACGTGTTTGGAATGCTGCCATCTTGCAATCCCCTATATACAACAACCCTTCTCTTTTCAGTCCTTCACGCACCCGCTTTATGATTGGCAGGTATACCGGGTCATCTGCCTTTTCACCCGAAATCACTTCGGTCGCCAATGGCATTCCCAAAGGATCCAAACTGGCGAGCACCAGTTTGAGTTGTGGCAGGTCAGGTCGATGGTCTTTGCTGTGCCCGAATTGCAGTAATCCCTGCTCATTCACTTCAGCATAACTCATGACGCTCGTTGTATCAACACGTATGCGTGCTTTTTGCATATCATACACTCGCACCAGGCTTCCCATCAAATCCTGTTCAAACGCTGACCAATGGATATCGCTACTTAAAGCATGCAAAATATCTGCAAGGCGATCATCTGTCATGTCTTGTGATTTAAGCGTCTTCAATCCGCAGCCACGTAGTATTTCTTTTCGTCGCATTGCCCACTCTTGTACATGGTGCATTTTATGATCCGCTTCTGAAAGGATATGGGAGAGCCAGACCATCGTCACGTTTCCTACGCTTAATCCCTTCCGATTGCCATGAACTGGGATATGCTTATCTAGCAGCTCAGATATATTCATGCGCTGCATGTGTGCTAGTAATAGCGCAATATCATCTACACGTTCAGTTTCAATGTTCAATGTCTCTTTCATGCTTGTAGTGTATTACAATTTTGAAATCTCGTCAAAATTTGAGCGAACCATGAGTCAGGTGTTGGGACATCTTGCTTTTGTCAACTTCGCTATGACAAAAGTTACAGGTGCCCTTCATGGCATCTTTCTTAACTGGAGACTTTTTCATCACATTTTATCCTTCTCACACATTACGCGTGTATAACCATTTGTATGAGCTGAAGATTTACTCACAAATCCCCTTAGTTATAAAACAATATGAGAGAAAAGTTTATGCCTTACAGGTTCGCTAATTTGTGGTCAGACCAGCGGCGTAGGAGATACCACCCCATATATGCGCGCGGAAGAGGGGTTCGCTGTAGCTTTCAACGGTATGACCCATCGCGGTGTACCAGGCACGACCGCCATCGAATGCGTGATACCAGGCAACAGGATGATCACGTCCCATCGTGCCGCCATGATATGTCGTCTCGTCCACGGTGAGCAAGACGTGAACATGTGCACGCGGATTGGTGACGAAATTGTACCATTCGTCCGTACGCACCCACTTCTCGGGTAACATCGCGGTTGAAGGGTTGTTATGGTCCTCAACCGTGACCGTGGCCTGCGCTATCGCCGGGTGACTCTTAAAAAACGCACCAACTAGCTGACCATACCATGCCCATTGATGTTCCGTATCACTGGCCGAGTGGATGCCGACATACCCACCTCCTGCATGGATGTAGCGCTCAAAAGCGGCTGCCTGCTCCTGATCAAATATGGTTCCGGTGGTATTCAGAAAGATAATTGCTTTGTAACGCGCCAGGTTGGCATCAGTAAATAGCGCGGCATCTTCGGTAGCGTCAACGGCAACATGATGCTCAGCCGCCAATTGACGAATAGCGGCGATGCCCGCCGGGATAGAAGCATGTCGATAGCCCGCCGTTTTAGAAAAAATCAGTAGCCTCGGCATATTGCCATTGACTGTAGCAGCAGGCAGTTGCGTCGTCCCGGCTTGAGAACCACAACTGACACAGCACAACAGCATCACTACCGTGGCAATGAGGGAAACCGGCGTCACCGGTAGAGACTGCTTCAACATACCGCCTCCAAACAAGAGTCATACTTTTTTCACTGCTTGCTCTGCTCTCAACGAAAGCGCGGTAGGGATTTGAAAGTAAAGCAGAAAACGGTCACACGACACTGGAAATCCGCCGCGTCCCTTCAATACGCTCGTCATCGTCATTATAAAACAGAAAGACACAGAGCATCTATTGACATGTTACCATTGTCTTCTGAAAATTAGTAGGAGGATACGACGAAGTACAATCTCGTCCTTCGTCGGAGTGCAAGATGCTCATGCATGTTCCCATTGTGTGTAATTTGCAGCAGAAAGGAACGTTCTTTATGACCAATTACACCGACGAGCAGAAGAGCAGAATTATGCAGATGCCTGCCGCCGTGCTCTTAGAGTCCATGCAAGTTGATGCGGGTAGCGCCGTTGTCGGCATGCGCGAATTCGTAGCCGGTGAGAAATTCATCACTGACGTTAGCGCACAGTTTCCCCGCAATGCGTTGATCCAGAGCATAGCCAGGGAGGCCAATTTGCCAAAGCTGGAGGAGATCGTTCAGCACCTTTTCACCCACGGTGATTCGCAGACCATGCATGCGGACAGCCAGAAGAAAATCAGCGCGGGACTGGCTGTGCTGGCACACGATGAAGAGGCGAATCAGTTTAAGGCTTTTCTGGTAGCGCTGGCTGAACGGGTGGTGGAAGCTGCTGGCGAAGGCTTCTTTGGCAATCGAGGGGCAAAAGTGAGCCCGCATGAAGCCGCCTACATACAGCAACTGAAACGACAATTGAGCGTTGCCTCCGCTCCTTCAATGTAATTCCCTGACGTTCCAGCCGCAAGAGATCTGGAACAGTCATCTGAAAAAGCAGTGTCGCCTCAGAGCAGGTGACACTGCTTGACATATTTCTCGCTGACAACGTATGCTGTTAGCAATTGCTTCAGAAAGTAAAGTATTGCAAATGCTATCAGCCACAAGACAAGAAAGGTTTGTTGTCGCATGAGTCAGCATGAAGTCACCAGCATCAACTTTCATTTCGATCCACTTTGCCCCTTTGCCTGGCGCACGGCTCTATGGGCGCGTGAGGCACGCACTGTGCGTCCACTGGCGATCAATTGGCGCTTATTTAGTCTGGAGATAGCCAACCGCCCCGAGGGTACAGAACCCGATTATGTCAAAAGCTCCGACTGGACCGCTCTGCGCACGTTGGCGCTGGTGCGCCGCCAGCATGGCAATGAAGCTATCGAGAAACTTTACATTGCGCTAGGCAACGCGCAACACGGTCGCAAAGAGAGTATCCAGGTACGCTCCACAGTGGAGGCATGTGCTCAGGAGGCTGGCTTTGATCCAGGCATCGTAGAGGCGGCCCTCAATGACGCCAGTACCATCCAGGATGTGCTCAATGATCACGAAGAAGCAGTTACGCGCTACCATGCCTTCGGCGTACCAACTATCGCGCTGGAAGGATCGGACGTGGGCCTCTACGGTCCCGTGATCAATACGGTACCAAAGGACGAAGAGGCTGGTGAATGGTGGGATCATGTGGCCTGGGCGCTCAAGCAACCCAATCTGTTTGAGTTGAAGCGCGACCGCTCAGTCATTAAGCACCTGGATCGCGTGTCCGCCTAGTAAATATCCGACTACCATACTTTTCCTGGCTTTTAGCGTTCTCTCGATGCAAGAGAGCGCTAAAAGCCAGATAACTCCTCAGATCGCCTGGCAGAGGGAGGGAATCGCGTAGGGACAATCCCTTGCGGTTGTCCTGGATGGATGCAAGACGAGATGGGCCGCCGCCAGGGACCTCTCTCCCCGACAGAAATTGTGTTCTAGGAAGAAAGGGGTATGAAAAAGCGGTAGAAGAGGGAAAAACGAAGAGAAACCGCGAGCAACCCAAAAAGATCGTCGCATCTGGAAGAACAAAAAAACCAACCAGAAGGACGACCATGAATGCATTCGACGTATTATTAGACCAATGGAGCCAACAAGTCAAGGAGCTATTTTCCCATTTACACCCGTATCAACAAGAAGCATTAGCGTTCGCCGTTCAAGGAATTATCCAGTCAGGCAATGCGGTCATGCAGCGAGTAGCAGAAACAGTGTGGGAGCATTTGAGCAGCGAAACTAAAATGGTGAGTCATGAGCGACGATTGCAGAGATTTGTCGCAAATGATAGAATTGAAGTGGAAGCGTGTTGGAAGGAATTTCTTCAGAATATCCTCCCATTTTGGGAAAACAAGCGGGTGACGTTAATATTGGATATGACCCCATATACCCAGGAAGCAACGATTGTGTATCTCGGGATACTCGTACAATCACGGGTATTACCAATAGCGTGGCAGATCATGCCACAGCAAGAGAATTGGGATGAGAAACAATGGGATATTGTTCAGCGACTCTTTGATCAGGTTACATCCTATCTGAAATGTATGGACTGCACATTGTTAGCCGATCGCGGACTCACTTGCTTGAACTTGATCAAGTTGTGTCAGAAGCAGAAGTGGCATTACCTGCTCCGTCTCAAAAATGAAGCGTGGTTTCGACGAACCTTTCGTCATTTTTATCGAAATTGGGAGCAAGGGAAGTATGTAGTAAAAAAAGAAGGAGATCAGTGGTATGGGAAGGTTTTACTGTGGCAAGAGCATCAACTGGAAACATGGCTGAGTGCGTGCTGGGAACCTGGATACGAAGAAGCCTGGTTTTTGATATCTGACCGGAAAGCATCGCGCCAACGAGTGAGAGAGTATGCAGTGCGTATGAGAGTGGAAGCAACCTTTCAAGATCAAAAGAGCCGAGGGTGTATGATCGAATGCAGCCGATTTACCAATCGAGATCATCTCAATCGCTGGCTTTTGGCTGTGTTTATCGCTCTTTGGTGGATAACCCATTTGGGAAGTAGCTGCATCCATCACGGGCATCGAGAGCAAGTTGATCGGAAAGATCGACGCGATAAAGGGCTGTTTCGCATTGGCCGCTTGTGGCTCACCGCAATTCTCAAGAAGGCCAATCGCGATTGGTGTCCCAAAAACCTGAGCCGCATCAAGGCGCAACTGGCCAATTGCTTGCCCTTTTCGCATCGAAACCAACGCCTGTATTTCTCTATTTACCGGACTTGATCTTTTTATGAATGTAGAACACAATTTCTGTCGGGGAGAGAGCCGCCAGGGACGCCAAAGACCTTTTTTCTCTTTCCACCAGAGCCGACAGGTCACGAAAAAGGTCTTGGCTCGGCCCCTACGCGGGCTTCTACGGTTCCTGAAACGTTGCCTCACCTGAGGAGTTACAAAGCTGGGATATTTCTTTCAGTACACGGCAAGATCTGTGCATTAGTGCCAATCTATCTTTACCATAGGAGCAACCAGGGTGCGCAGGTAGTCATCCCTTAGCTGTTGTATTGTAGCGGGATGCTCAAGTTGAACACATGTTAGCATCGAAAGAATGTCGCGCCTTTCTGTGAGTTATCCAGCCGCTATAATTTGAAGAAGGAGGATCACTCTTTCCCCAAGTCAGCTCTTAGCTCTTTTACAACTCGCTCAAATTCTTTTTCAGAAACACGTTCTTCATTATCATGCCCAAGGATAGCACGGGCAAGATAGTCGTCAGGCGCTCTTTCGAACTCCCCAGTCTCCCAATTATAGAATTTCAAGTTGTATAGGCAAAATTATCCCACGCCTCGCAGCACAGTTCATGAAGAGCAAATTTACAGCATAGAGGCGCAGTCCCACCGATTAAAACAAGCGCATCTGCAGATCGGGTTTGCGCCCGTCCAGCAAAATATAAGGCGCAGCCTGCTCTGGCGCACGTATACCCAGTGCGCACAGATGGGAAAAGTCGTGAAGCCGACCTCGACGACGGGCTTTGATGATAGCCTCAGCTGCTACCGGACCAATGCCAGGCACACGTAAAAGCTGTTGGCGCTCTGCCGTCATAACCTCAAGTGGCATCGTGCGTAAATGTTGCTCGGCCCATGCCCGTTTGGGATCTATGTCCGTGGGCATATTGCCGTCGGTCATGAAAGATAGATCGTCTGCACTCCAGCCATAGTCTCGCAGCAAAAAGCTAGCCTGGTAGAGTCGGTGCTCGCGCAGAGGCGACGTGGCAGGTGTATGCTCAAAGGGCGTTTGTAATACCGGGCTGAAGGCGGAGTAATAGGCTCTGGTCAGACCCATTTCACGATAGAGTCTCTGGCTCAGTGACAGTAATTCCTGGTCGGTATCGTTGACTGCACCGACGACAAATTGGGTCACGGTGTTGGCGAGTCGTTCAGCAGGATGGTCGCGTCGTATCTGCTCGGCCAGTTGCAGCATGGCTAACAGCTCGTGCAAGAAATCCTTTTTGGGCGCGAGGGCACTCAAGCGTTCCTGAGTTGGACCTTCCAGGTTCACAGAGACGCGCGTTGCCAGTTGCATCGCGCGGTAAACCTGCTCATATTGTGCGCCGGGCATAATCTTCAGATGGACGTATCCCTGATAGTGATAGCGCTGGCGGATGATGGTGACCGTATCAATAATGCGGTCCTGGGTTGTCACGCCACCTTTGATGATACCCGAGGAGAGAAATAAGCCATCGACCTGTCCACTGCGTTGCAGCGTATCAAAGCCCTTTGCCAGTTCATCCGGGCTAAAGGTGACGCGCCTGGTCTTGCTGCGTCCAGCACGGAAAGGGCAATAGTTGCAATTGCGTTCGCAAGCCGTGGTCAAAAGAGTCTTGAGGATCGGCTTCTGGCCTCTGGGCGTCGTCACATTGGTGATGCACTCCGCAAGGCTCTGCGACTGATAGGGGGCACGCCGCCGCTCAGCCTGCGGCTTATCCCCGGCTGGCTCAAAGGCAGTCGTGTCACCCATGTATGCTAATTTTGTCAAGATATCTGGTTGTATGTGTACGTGCATAGCTCCATTGTACAGAACTTTTGTTCTATCTGTCAATGCCATCGGAACCATGACATGCTTTTTGCCCTGGACATCCACCATCCAATGTGCCAGGACTGCTCGTGTCCATCATGGTAGCTCGTGCGGCGATAACGACCGCAGCCATCATCGCCGCTAGCGGCGAAATCCATGCTGGCCTAGCTACTGGACAATCACCTGACCAGCATGCCAGGTATCAATCGACAGCTTCAGCGAGCTGATATAGGCAGTATCGTTATTATCATCAGCGGGCGGCGCATAGCGTGGAATAATCTGATCGATGTTCATGAGGCCCCACTGCTTCACATACAGATCACTGATGAGCGCATACCAGGCCTGGAAACCCGCTTCCCACGAGGGAAACCACGCGTAATCATCGATACACTGAGCATTAGGAATGCAGCGGAGGTTCCCTAATGAGAGACTCGACCTGGCCTCGCCCTCGGTGCCAAAAGAACTCTCGTGCAGAAAGAAGGCCAGAGCGAAGACCGGATCGATGTGGTATTGCACCCCCAGAGCATATAAGGATTGACCCTGGTCCGCTGCAGGCGAATGATACGCCGCCAGGACAGCGTTGATCATTGCCACACTGATCGTTGGTTCCCCGACCACGCTATAAGAGTTGTTGGTTAGTATGATCGGCTTTGCGGTACTCTTCGTCATGATGATGCTCCTGGTCCTTACCGGAATGGGAACCACCGCAAAGCCTTTCCAATAGGGAGTAAAAAGCGTGAGACACAGAACCACTCTCACCAGAGCGACCATCACCAGACCCAGCATCATGCCATTCAGTGGCGTGAGTGACCCCGCCTGCCGAGCCACCCAGCTTTGCCCAAAAAGGGAATGCTCGCAAAGCTCAACCCTGGCGGGGTCACTAGCTGCGCGTGAGCAGCGTTCGCCACTGCATTTCAATAACATGCGATGCCGAGGTCGCTCTGGGAGTATTCCTTCAAGACGCTTGAGCAGAGAGATCGGTCGTCTCTCTCTCATGGTTGCTTTGCTGATCATGACTACAGGTCCTCCTTCTATCCTACCACCCTATTGCCCTTGGAGAAGCGCAGGGTCCACTGGCTTATTCGTCCCGATGAGAGGAGATGGAAAGCACTCCTAGATTTCTTCAACGCAGTTTTCGAGGTCAAACGTCTGACCAACCAGCTTAAAAGACCCGTTTCCCTGATCGATGGCAATAGGCACTACCATTGCATAGTCCGTTTTCTTCTGATTGAGGAGCTGATATTTTCTGGGTATGTAATATTATCGTCTATCTCTGGCATACACCCAGGGCAGTTTGCTCATCAGATGGCAATGGGAGCGGACACCACGAACTCGGTGATGACAGATGGTCGTGAAGCAGGCGAAGGAGCCTGTGCGCACCCAACCAGTATCAGCACATTAAACAAAGACGAGCTTTTTCCTCTTTTAACAGCCTGGCGGGTTGATTGTTCTGACAGACTTTGAGTTGTTACAATCCCGCTTTCGGGCTTTTTCCTCTTTTGACGTCCCATCACTACCGGGCTGCATTAGCGAAGGCGAGTTACAATCCCGCTTTCGGGCTTTTTCCTCTTTTGGCTCGAACAAGTTCACATTTGAGTTTGATTATCACCTGGAGTTGCAATCCCGCTTTCGGGCTTTTTCCTCTTTTGACCCCGAAGCGGTCAAAGAATGGCTTGAGAAGCAAAAGTTGCAATCCCGCTTTCGGGCTTTTTCCTCTTTTGACTATCGTATTTATCCTTCCTCCCCGAGCTTTCTAAAGGTTGCAATCCCGCTTTCGGGCTTTTTCCTCTTTTGACTATCGTATTTATCCTTCCTCCCCGAGCTTTCTAAAGGTTGCAATCCCGCTTTCGGGCTTTTTCCTCTTTTGACTATCGTATTTATCCTTCCTCCCCGAGCTTTCTAAAGGTTGCAATCCCGCTTTCGGGCTTTTTCCTCTTTTGACTATCGTATTTATCCTTCCTCCCCGAGCTTTCTAAAGGTTGCAATCCCGCTTTCGGGCTTTTTCCTCTTTTGACTATCGTATTTATCCTTCCTCCCCGAGCTTTCTAAAGGTTGCAATCCCGCTTTCGGGCTTTTTCCTCTTTTGACTCTGATATTAGCCATGATGCAGCAAGGCATCGCTGGTGCAGTTGCAATCCCGCTTTCGGGCTTTTTCCTCTTTTGACCGCTGTGGTTCTAGTATAGCACGGGAGGCCGTACAATGATAGGGTTTGCGAGAGGCTCAGGCTCTTTTTTGAACGCTGTTTTTGGGTGCAAAAGAGGACCGAATTCGGGGCCATAGGGCTTAAAGCCGCTCCCAGAGCAGCGCGAGAGGCTCAGCTCAGCACTGCCGGTGCACCTACCTCTCGCGAATAAGCTCATCTATACTCCTCAGGCGTGCTTCTTGATGAAGCGCTCGATGCGCACCAGGGCCTCTTCGAGCTGATCATAGGCCGTACAATATGCCGCGCGCACATAGCCTACACCCGCCGCACCAAAGGCACTGCCGGGCACAACGGCTACCTTCTCCTCAAATAGCAACTTCTCAGCGAACTCCTCATCGGTCAGGCCGGTACCACCAATATAAGGGAAGGCATAAAAGGCCCCGCGCGGCTCACACGCGGGCAGACCGATCCGGTTCAGTCCCTCGACAAACATCTGACCACGACGCTGATAATCATCATGCATCGCCTGTACATCTGGCTCACCGTGACGCAGAGCCTCAAGCGCAGCCTCCTGAGCCGCCGTACCCGCACACATGATGCTGTACTGATGGACTTTGAGCATAGCAGCCAAGATATGCGCCGGTCCCGCGACATAACCCACGCGCCAGCCGGTCATAGCATACGCCTTGGAGAAACCGTCGAGCAGGATCGTGCGCTCCTGCATACCTGGCAAGGTAGCGATACTGACATGTTCGGTGTTGTAGACCAGGCGGCTGTAGACCTCGTCGATGGCAACGATCAGATTATGTTCGACCGCCAGGCGTGCAATGCCCTCCAGTTCGACGCGCGGCACTACGGCCCCGGTAGGATTGTTGGGGTTGCCGATTAAGATCATTTTTGTGCGCGGAGTGATTAAGGCGGCGATCTCTGCCGCGCGCACAGCAAAATTGTAGCGCGCATAGGTGGGCACGGGTACCGGTACGCCTCCCGCCAAAATCACATCGGCCTCGTAGGCCACATAGCCGGGATCGGGCGAAACAACTTCATCGCCGGGATCGAGGATCGTGCGCATCGCCAGGTCAACGCCCTCGCTGACACCAACCGTAACGAGCACCTGCTTCAATGGATCATAGGTCAGCCCGTAACGGTTCTGCAACATAGCCGCGATCTCTTCGCGCAGTTCGAGCGTACCAGAATTGGAGGTATAACGCGTACGCCCTTGCTGAATAGAATCAATGCCAGCCTGGCGGATATGCTCAGGCGTCACAAAGTCCGGCTCCCCCACACCTAACGAAATCACGTCTGGCATCGTATTGATAATATCAAAAAATTTGCGAATTCCTGAAGGTTTGATCTGAAGTACACGCTGAGACAGCACTTCACGCTTGAGTGTATCCATAGAGAATAATTTCCTCGTTTCTTTTTCATCTGACAGATTATGCTAAGATAAGCTTGATAAAAGGTCCCACACAGCTTCTTTACCATCAATGTAACATATATAAGAACTGGAGACAATGCATCAAACAACAGGTCCGGGTCGGGCGCACGGCGTCATCGACCCGGATATCGGCGATAATATCGATGACGCGCTGGCTATGGCGCTACATGCCTAAGCCTCGTAGCTTCTTGATGATGTTAGGCAGCACGGCAATGACTCTTTCGACATCGTCCTCTGTGCTGGCCTTGCCCAGTGTGAGACGCAGGCTGCCATGCGACCACTCAGGTGGTATGCCCATGGCGACCAGGACGTGCGAAGGGTCAACGGAGCCAGACGTACAGGCCGATCCCGACGATGCTGCAATACCCAATAAGTCCAGGTTGAGCAAGATCGATTCGCCCTCAACACCCTCAAAACAGAAACTGGCGTTGTTCGGCAGGCGTTCACTCGGATGACCGGTAAGACGCGTACCTGGAATAGTCTGGATGCCTGCAATGAGCCGATCACGGAGAGCCTGCACACGAGGTGCGACGGTTGGTAGATCCTCGTAGGCCAGGCGCAAAGCGGTCGCCAGACCCACGATACCGGCAACATTCTCCGTACCCGCGCGCCGTCCACGCTCCTGCGAACCTCCCTGCAACTGGGGCAGGATACGCATCCCCTGGCGCACATAGAGGATACCCATGCCCTTGGGTCCATAGAATTTGTGAGCCGAGAGCGAGAGCATATCTACATTCAGCGCACTTACGTCGAGCGGTAGCGCTCCACCGGCCTGCACGGCATCAACGTGGAAAGGGATCTTCCTGGCACGGCAGATACGCCCGATCTCTGCGATAGGCTCGATGGTGCCCACCTCGTTGTTCGCGTACATGACCGAGACAAGCACCGTTTGATCGGTGAGGGCGCGCTCAACGTCGTCGGGATTCACGCGTCCATACTCGTCGACTGGCAGGTAGGTCGTATTGAAGCCGAAACGGTCCAGATATTGGCAGGTGTGCAGCACGGCATGATGCTCGATGGACGAGGTGATAATGTGCTTGCCCTTCTTCTGCGATGCAAAGGCCATACCCTTGATCGCCAGGTTATCACTCTCGGAACCACAGCCGACAAAGGCAATCTCTGTGGCACGACAATGCAGCAGTGCCGCCACCTGCTCACGAGATTGATCAATCGCCTGCATGGCATGACGGCCCAGGGTATAAACGCTACTCGCGTTGCCATACTCGCTGGTGAAGTAGGGCAGCATTACATCCAGCACGCGCGCATCTAGCGCGGTCGTCGCTGCATGATCAAGATAAATGATGCGCTCTGGCATAATAGTATGTTCCCACTCTTCATATGAGGTGATGAGCCAATCTGGCTCTCTGCCTTGCGTCCGTAACTTTATGCAATTATACCACAGTCGACATCCCTCATAGCCGCCGAGAAGGCACCAATGTTACCATAAGGTACACACATCATAACGAGTGATACAGCATTACAGAGCATGGAAGTTCATAACATAGAGGTGCTGATTATACTATTCCTCGACAAGAGGTTCATCAAAGTTAATATGTTTATATACTTCATCCATTGTGATACGTACATCGATACTGGATAACTCGATTTCTCCACCAGGACCATACAACGCATAGATCCAGGTAATACCATCCTCCCCACGCCGATAGACTTCGACATGTCGTGCAAACTGGCTCACGAGCATGATCTCCTGCACAGATGGGCAGGTCTTATACGTCTCCAGCTTTCTGCCTCGATCAACGGCTTCTGTGCCAGGAGAGAGCACTTCAACCGCAATGCGGGGGGATTGAATGAGCTTAATACCACGCCGTCTATCCACCACGTCACAACTCACAGTCACATTTGGGGCTTCAGCCCGCCGGAAGCCCCACCGTTTCAACGGGAGTGGTAAGGCGTGTTCGGCTTCAGCCCTTGCCTGTTCCATACTCCACTCCTTTCCTGTAACTATACCCATCGCATCGGTGGATAGGTGCGCAGAAGCGATGGCTAATCCCTTGTACTCTTCCTTGTTTGGTGGTGATATCAAACGATCCAGTTGAGCGTACCAATACCCGCCCGACATAGGTTCCTTGCTTCTTGCCTGTCGTGACAATGGCCTGCACTATATCCCCCGTCTGAAAGCCTTTGACCTTCTTCGCCCCTTTGGGTCCCGTACGGGGAAAGCCATACCGATCCATACTGCACATCTGTCGAGAGCCATGGCCCATCGCTTTGATGAGCAGCGGATGCACACCGTTGATCTTGAGACACTCAGGGGTACTCTTCCCAACGCAAGCCGCGTCTAGCCAGTGGGACTTCTCCAGCCCTCTCGTGACCCGGTTGTATTTTGTCAACCCGCCGCTCCCGCATTCAATAGGCAAGCCCGTGGCCTTGAGCCTTTCAAAGAGCGCCCAGCGGGTCGTGTTCACGGCTGCTGCATCCTTGAGTGGGGCTTTGGCCTGGGCCATGATATGCTTGAGCATGTCATGCTTCTTTGCCAGGAATACCTTGATATCCTGGGTGCCCTTCGCGACATTGCACTTCTCGCAGGCTAGGCACAAGTTGCTGACCCGGTTGGTGCCACCCTTCGCGCGCGGCTGGATATGCTCCACTTGTAACTGAGTATCCTTCACCCCGCAGTACACACACCTACGGTTCCACTTTTCCAGGAGATATTCCCTGACCTCATATCCTGCCAGGGTGCCTTGTTGGTACTGGACACCGGCAATTTCGGGGTTCTCTTCCTTCTGCAAGTCGAACTTGACCAGTTCCATGCTGATTGCCGCGATGGGACAATAGCGTGAAAGCTTGCCCATCCATGTGATGACATTGGCTATTCTGCTCTCCAGTTCGGATCTCTGGTTTCCCAGGTAATGGGTGCCTCGACAATGTTACTGAGCGGTTTAACGTGCAACACACTGGCTTTTCCCTCTGGCCTGTTTAATGCTGTACCGTAGCGGTTGGGGCTGGCATGCACCCCAACGTACCTAATTTCGCTCGTAACGTAGACCTTCTTTCAGGTCTGAGTCTGGTCAGAATGGCTTACTGACGCAAGCCCCTGGGTTTCAACCCAAGGGGTTTCTGACATCAGGATAATAATAATCTGCTCTGCCATCCGCTTTCATACCAACGAGGGCCTGCACGTCCGAGCCAAAAACGGTACAGGGGCCCGCTGCAAAATGCGCATCTATAGCATTAGCAATATTTCTGGCGATACGGTCATGTTCGGCAGAACCACCAGCTATCAGTCGCACAACACCATCCAGATACTCATATTTCACGTCATGGGTATTCCGGTCGAGTTGAAAATACTCCTGGACGGACATTGGACCGCCCGGTAGGGATTGTCGTTGTCGTGGATCGGTCGTCATTTGTGCTCACTCCTGCGCTTCCCTTACCAATATCTCTTTATCTCATTCTACAAACCTGTATGGTCTCTGTCAATCTGGAGAGAGAGCAAATTCAGGATACTTTCGCTGGAGTAGCCCTCTTGTTCCCATGCTTGCGCAACTTCCCAACGCGTGCTATTCTCGTACTAATGGTCTAATATGCTATTTTTTCGTGGCTATACTGAGGGGAATTGTGCGATGGTGCAGAAAGAAACAGACGCCACTCCCAGTCGTGGGACCTTATTACGCCGCGCCCACGATCTGTTGGAGGGCCTGGAGCATCCCGTTGCCGAGGAGCTACTCATACAGCATCTTTTCGGTGCCAGTGGCAACACGCAGCTCTGGACGGTCCTGTTGCGCAAAACGTTGAAAAGCTCGCCACTTTTTGAACAGGCAAGCGAGCAAAGCATGCAGGGTGAGGTTCTCTGGTCGCTCTCGGCCTGGCGTAGCACACAAACACCGCTGGCCGAAGTCGAATTCGTAGTGGTTGATACCGAAACAACGGGACTGCGACCCGGTCCTGATCGGGTAATCGAGCTGGCGGCGGTGCGCGTGCGGGGTGGGCAGGCCATCGACGCATTTCAGAGCCTGGTCAATCCTGGCCGACGCATTCCGCCCTTTATCGCACAATTTACAGGCATTACGCAGGATATGCTGCATGATGAACCGACGGCCAAAGAAATCTTCCCCGATTTCCTGCAATTCATCTCCGGTGCCACGCTGGTTGGACATAATCTGGGCTTCGATCTCAATTTTCTGGCCTACGAAGCGAAGTTGCTAGGAAAATCCTTCCCCATTGATGGCCTGGACACTATTCCGCTGGCCCGACGTTTCCTGCCTGGTCTCAAGCGTTTCAAACTCGACATGGTCGCCGCGCACCTCAACATTCCGGCCACTAACCGTCACCGCGCACTGGGTGACGCGCAGGTCACAGCCGCCGTTTTCTTACGCATCCTGGAGCTAGCTCAGCAGCAAGGCATTCAGACATACGGACACCTGCGTCGTCGTCTACAGTTGCCGGTAGCCTGGAGCGGTGATATCACGCAAGTGACTGCATCAAACAGCGAGAAGCCATGGCGCGCCGACGATAAGCTCGCGTCAGCCGCTGGTGCGACACGTCCCACGGGCACATTGCTGCTCGATCCAGCCTGGAAGCGGGATTTCCCGGAGCTGCCCGGCGTGTATCTGATGAAGGACAGCAATGGGCAGGTGATCTATGTAGGTAAGGCCAAATCGCTGAAAGATCGTCTCAGCTCCTATTACAGTCAGCCTCTGGGCTACACGCGCAAGATGGACGGACTATTGCAGAACATCAAGGAGATCGAGACACGTGTGCTGGGTTCAGAGCTTGAGGCCCTGCTGGTCGAATCGCGTTTGATCAAAGAATTGCAGCCCGCTTACAACGTGCAGTTACGCAACTACGAACTGTATCCCTTTATCAAAATCGACATCCAACATGCCTTTCCACGCGTGTATGCGACACGCGAGGTGGCCGCCGACGGTGCGCGTTACTTTGGTCCCTTTCGCAGCAGGCGCATGGTTGATCTCACCATTGAGCTGGTGCAGAAAATCTTTCCCATACGCACCTGTACGCGTAGCCTGCCACCGCAAGCGAAGCCCTCCGATCCCTGTCTACGCCTGCATCTGAACCGCTGTCCAGGTCCATGCCGTGGCGATGCTGATGCGACGGCGTACCTCAAAGTCATCGAGCAAGTGTGTGCCTTTCTGGGCGGTGAGAGCGAGGATCTGCTTGAGCGCCTGCGCCGCCAGATGTTCGATGCCGCCCAGAACCTCAATTTCGAGCGAGCGGCCTGGTTGCGTGACGCCATTCGCAGCGCCGACGAGGTCTTGATTGGGCAACGACTGATCACTGGCGCAGTCGAGGCCAACAATCTCTTCATAGTATACCCATCGGCGCGCGCGGACCACGACGAGATTTTCTTGATCCGCCATGGTCGCTTGATACAACAACGCTGTATCCCTCACGAACTGGCTGCATTGTCGCACAGCGTGAGTGAGCTACTTGCAGTCGCGTTACAGTTAGGTGAGCCACCCAGTATCGTAGGTAAAGCTGAAGTGGACCAGATTAACATTATCAGTCGCTGGCTGCATCGCCACAGCGATGATCGGGCTTTTTTCCCTTTCCAGCACGCATTGCTCGCTGAAGAGGCAGCATATGAGCTGACAACGCATATGTGGCGCGAAGTCGAGTTAGCACGGACAGCCCATTTGCCGGTGCAAGAGGAGTAAATTGCCTGGCTCAAAAAAGATAAAGGATCGTGGTTTTGCCGTAGACCGGGGAGATGCGCTATAATAGCCTGACCGATCATCTCTGCGGTGCGAGATGACGGCCAGATTCTTTCTATCGAAGACCATCACAGGTATATCGAAAGGCATATATCCCCAACAAAAACAGGGATCTCCACCCTCTTAGGGATACATCGGACAACTGGGTAGGGGCGTCACTAGAGCAACTGGATTGGATGTGGGTTCGCAGGCTTCCTGGGACACATCGGACAACTGGGATTGGATGTGGATTCCCACCCTTCCTAGGGACACACTGGACAACTGGGTAGGGGCGTCACCTCGCGTGCGCCCTGGAGCGAGGAGTTATTTGAGCATGTTATTATCTGATAAGCGTATTGTGGAAGAGATGAAAAACGGCAATATCGTCATTGAGCCGTTTGACGAGCGCCATCTCGGGCACGAATTCTTACGATTGTCGCCTGGGTGCATGGTATTTCCAGGGTGATGCCAACATTGAGGTTATGCACCTGGACATGCCCGACGAAATTCGCCGTTACTGGGGCGAGCCACGTGAAGCTACGGGCAAGATTGCCATTCGTCCTGGCACGACCATTCTCGCGCATACGCAGGAAATTATCGGTGGCCACAACGGTTTCCTCGCCAAAATGTACTCGCGCAGTACGGTTGCGCGTTCGGGTCTCTCGGTCTGTCGCTGTGCGGGCGTTGGTGACGTTGGTTATATCGGTCGCTGGACCATGGAAATCAGCAACCACACGCAGACGACGATTTACGTACCGGTAGGCTTTCGCATTTGCCAGCTCACATTTGAATATGTGGGCGAGACGCTCAAAGAATATCACGGCAAATATGGCAAGCAGGATCAACAGTGGGTACCCCAGGATATGCTGCCCAAACCGCAGTTCGATTGGGACTATGATGTCTACCGTACAGACAAGGGGACCATCTTAGACAGTCAGAAACGAGGCTAGCGCCTCTCCTCTTAGACCATCAGAAACGCCACTGTCGTGGCTAGCTTCGCTCATCTGATGGAGAGGAGGTACCTACGGTCATCTGACTGAAAGGAGGAATAATGGAGGGTCGTTTCATCTCATTCGAGGGCCTGGATGGGGCGGGTAAGACGACACAAATCGACCTGTTAGAGCGCTGGCTAATAGCTCAGGATATTGCGTATCTGCGCACACGGGAGCCAGGTGGTACAGCGCTCGGTATAGAGCTGCGGCAACTATTGCTCCAACGTCCCGATCTTCAGATCGCCGAGCTCGCCGAGGCGTTCTTGTTTCAGGCTGACCGCGCACAGCACTTTGCCACGTTAATCCTACCTGCATTGGCTGCCGGTACGCTGGTAGTCAGTGACCGTTGCTTCGACTCCAGCATCGCCTATCAAGGGGCCGCCCAGGGGCTGGGTATGGAATTTATTGAGCAGCTTTCACTACTCGCTACACAGGGTCATGCGCCTGACCTCACGATCTTGCTGGACCTGGACCCGACTCAAGTACAAACACGGACTACCGCGAGAGACACAGCGTCTAGACCTACGCAAGTTGACCCTGATCAGACCGCTTTGCACGAGCAACAGAGCCGTTTTGACCTGGAGACTATGCAGTTTCACCAGCGTTTACGACAAGCCTTTCTGACATTGGCACACGCGCACCCTGAGCGCATTAAAGTCATCAATGCCGCACAACCAGTGCACACAATTCACCAGGAGATTGTGACGCTGGTGGAGCAACTCCTTAACACGCATTAACTGCCACGCATGTCCTCAGTACTGATTTTTGCCAGAGATTGCTCGTAACTCTTCAGATCAGTGAGCAGATGTGAGATCGCGTAGAGACAATCCCTTGCGGTTGTCTACGTCGGGCTTCAACCAGGGTTTCTCAAAGACATGCGACGCCTGGAAAAACGCTTGCAGCAACTGGCGCATCCCTCGCTTGTTCCGATACTCGAACTGGGAGTTGAGCAAGGCCGACCTTACGTAGTCAATGAGTATCTACCAGGTGATTCACTACGCCATCGCCTGGATCAGCTTAGCGCGCACCGCTTCACACTGGATGCGGCACTCCCCATTATCCTCCATATTGGGTATGGCGTTGTATTTGCACATCAGCAGCATATAATACATCAGCATATTAAACCGGAAAACATCTTTTTCAATACGCAAGGCGAGGCGCTACTGACCGACTTTAGCCTGGGTGATCTTCTTCGTGCAATCCCTTCCATGCAGCAAAGTGCCGACCGCGCTAACAGCTATCAAGCACCCGAGCAACGCGCAGGAACAAGCGGCCCGTATAGTGATCAATACGCGCTTGGCAGCCTTCTCTACGAGATGCTCACGGGAACGCCACCCATGACAGTCAACGTTCAGTCTCAGGCATGGCAAGCGCCTGCCGCTCCCTCGGCGTCTGTTCCAACGCTCCCCCGCTCACTTGATACGGTGGTATTGCGTGCGCTCGCCGAAAAGCCTGAGGAGCGCTATGACGATGTGGCCACCTTTCTCGACAAACTCACATCCGCCATCCAACAGGACCCACCCGCCTTTCCTTTTGCCCATCTTACCCACGCTCAAGACGTACCCAGCTATCAGGATCTCTCCGTGGAGGAGCCTCTCATTTTCTCGCCCGATACGCAGGAGCAAGCGCAAGATGTCCCAGACGCGCAAGCAGCCACTGCACACAGCATCGAATTTTCTCCACCACAGGACGCTTTTTCGCACATGAGGATGCTGCCATCTATCCAGGAGGACACCTTCACACCCACACCCGATACGATGGCAGATTCAGAAGCTCAGGTTGCTTATGCGGACCAGTTCCAGGAGGAGCAAGACGCCAGCATACACCTGCACGAGCATACCATCCAGCCACAGGTTGCACCACAGCCGGATCAGGTTTCCATACACAGCCGCGCAGTGGCCAGCAGTACAGTTCACACGGCATACAGACATACACTTAATTATCATCAGATACGCACCCAGGTCCAACAGCGTTTACATAATTTATATATGCCGCTGGCTCTGGCACTGCTACTGACCATCGTCGTCACCCTGCTCTCCTTCGTATTTAATCCGGCTCTCATCGGCATGATGGCGCATGCTCCACAGACGAAACAGCCCGTGGCACAAACCAAACCAATACCCCAACCAACGATGCAGCCGCCTTTGCCTACGCCGATACTAAAATATCGCTCATTGTCCACTCCCACACCAAAACATCACTCCACACCCACTCCCACACCAACCAGCAGACCTACAGTAGCACCACAACCCGTGTACGTTCCTACGACAGCGGCTACGCCCACACCCACACCTACCCCTACGCCTACACCAAAACCCACCCCTACTCCCACTCCTAACCTGGTCAGTTGCTCTAACATAGGCGTCGTCAGTGACGGTTCAACAGCGGCCATACCATGGTTCCAATCTTGCAGTGGGTCAGCAGCCTATGTGATCGTGCATTACATTACCCCCAACATCACCCAGCAGAACGTTTATATGACCTACGACAGCGGCACAGCATGCTGGGGATATATGGTCAGCAACATAGACGCAGGGCAGGTGCTTCAGTACGCGTTTACCTATCAGGTAAATGGGCTGCAATACGATACAGCCTGGTATACATGGACGCACCCATAACACGCTCCATGTTTTCCTGACGTGTAACAGGAACATTTATCATAATGTCTCCAGCCGCTCCTTCCGTTTCTGCGCCTCAAATGATTCGGGATCGAGCTCCAAAGCCTTATGCACGGCGTGCAGAGCCTCGGCTTTCTGCCCCTTGATACCAAACACCCAGGCTTTACCATCCCAGGCGGGAGCGTACTGTGCGTCACATAGCAGCGCGTGATCAAAATCCGCCAGAGCCTCATCATAGCGTGCCAGCATCGCCAGACACGTTCCTTTGGCGTACCAGATCTCAGCATTGGCCGCATCCAGCGCTACGGCCCGTTCGGCTGCCTGTAACGCCTCGACATAGCGAATGGCATTTGACAACATCTGGCTATACTCCAGCCAGAACAGCGCCTGTTTCTTCCGTGTACCTTGCTCATCCAGCATCTCTTCATCCCTCATATTTTTTTGCACGTTGCCACTCTGCCACAACCTGCTCATATGCTTCCCACGTATCAACATCATAGCTCGCAACAGCGTCTCCCAGTTCAACCGTCGTCACATCCTGACGATGTTGCTCGATGACGCGTCGTCCGCCCTCATCACCAGATACCGCGCTTAGTTCAGCAAACAGGCTGGCGTCAAACAGCACCGGATTGCCACGCTTGCCCGCATAAAGTGGGGCAATAATGCGCTTTTGTGTCGTCCGTCTGGTCGCGAGCAAAGCATCCATTATCCGCGCCGTCATCAGGGGTTGATCGCCCAGCAGCACCAGAGCACCAGTGATCGTGTGCGCCAGATCTTCATCGTGCATAATGCGCTGTATGCCAACACGCAGTGACGTACTCATGCCCTGTCGATAATCAGCATTTTCGACCAGCATTACCTCTGGATGCTTCGTATATATTGCAATGCTCTGGCTTACCCGCTCGGCCTCATGTCCCAGTACGACGATGATGGGTCGCGCCTGTGATGCCAGAGCAGCCTCAAGCACATGAGCCAGTACCGGTTGCTTGCCAAGTGGCAAGAGCAACTTATGGCGTCCCTGCCCCATGCGACTGGAGCTGCCCGCAGCCAGAATGACGGCGGCTATATGTTCGTGCATTGCACTGTGCCTTTCACTCATCGCCAACAAGGTTCTGCTGGATACAACGCCTTTCCAACTGAACCCGGCTATGGTATGATAATTGTGGAGATAATACTATTGAGCAGTATACAACCGCATGTTTAGAAAAAAAGCCGAGCCGCTTGATCCAGTCGTTGTCATCAACGCATACGCGCAAGGTGTTTTCCCCATGGCAGACGCGTGGGGCAAGATCAGCTGGTATGCACCAGATCCCCGCGCCATTCTTGAGCATGACAACCTGCGTATCGCGCGCTCGTTACGCGCAACCATACGCAAAGGCAGCTATGAGATTCGCATGGATACAGCCTTCGAGATGGTCATGCGCTCCTGCGGTGGACGAGAAGAGACCTGGATCAACGCAGAATTTATTAAGACATATACCGATCTCCATTACGCGGGCTTCGCGCACAGTGTCGAGGCATGGCGCGCGGGCAAACTCGTTGGTGGACTCTACGGCATCACCCTTGGTGCTGCATTTATGGGTGAAAGCATGTTCTCCCACGCCTCTGACGCCTCAAAAGTCTGCCTGGTCGCCTTAGTTGAGCATTTAAAAGCGCGTGGCTACACCCTCCACGATACCCAATTTCTCACGCCGCACCTGGCAACACTGGGCGTCACAGAGATCCCACGTCGCACCTACGAAAAACGCCTGCTCGCAGCCTTACGCCAACCCTGCACATGGAGCGATTAGCGCTTCCAGACCTCCACATTGCGTCAACTATACTGCTGCATACCCTTTGTCGCTACTTCCTCCTCTTCGCCCTCCTCATACTCCTCCCATTCCATTTCGCGTTGTGCCTGCCGTTTCTCATCCGCCAGCCGGGTCTTCTCTTCAATGCGGCCCAGCCATTTGAAGAACAGCGGCGTCATCACGCCCAGATCCACAAACCCTGGGATCATCAACAGAGCGCCCGCGACCGTCTGGTCCGCAAAGCCCGAGAGATGCATTTGCGCTGGTATCGCGTAAAACGGATACATTGTCGCGCCGCTGAAGACCAGAATAAAAGCAAAAATATCCACCGGCTGCCCATCAAAAAACGCGTAGGCCATCTGTAGCGGATAACCCATCGTATGCATCTCTTCCGATGCACCAATCAACGGACTCCAGTTTAGCAGCGAGGTGAAAAAGATGCCCAGCATCATCGCCTCATACAACGAGCTATTCGCCATGGCATCTGCATACAGGAGCGGCGTATGCCAGAGCAGAAATGTCAGATTGAAGAGCAGTGAAGCGATGATCGGCTGCGTGAGCGTACGCACAACCTGGCGCACCACTGGCAAACCAAGCAATAACTGTAACATTACGTCGGGACAGGCTGCCAGGATCAATGGAGCGCACACCGTCGTCAAGATGACGGCCTGGGCCATATGTACCGAAAACAACTGCGTACGCGCAATCGTATTAATCGGGGTTAACAGCAGTCCTGCCGCGATCAGCACAGCGGCCACAAAGCACGCCATATGATACCAGCGTATCGTCGGCACCTGTGGATCTCGCGCATGACAGACGTGCACGCACCACAATCCTACAGCATAGAGCAGGGTCAGTGCGAGTAAAAAAACAATGGTCCCCAGCCCCCAGGACCAGGTCGAAGATAGACCATCAAACATAGAAAAACTCCGCGCAAAAGACCAGCGACAGTCAATTTTTATTATCGTTGACCCTAGTATAGTCCTCTTCATGGATGCGTGCAAATCATACAACAGCCATCGTCGTAGGACTCTACATCTCTCTCTATTGCCAATATCATTGACTCTCATTGAATCTCTTATCTTGACATATGGCCTGGACAAATTATACTTATAGGAGTCAATGTATCTCTTCTTATATTTTATACTTTCATGGAGGATCTTAATGGTAAATTCACGACAAACCCCTTGGCGGAAGTGTCTCCTGCTTTGCCTACTATCGCTTGTCCCCTTGATTGCCTTGATCTGCTTTGGGACGCTTCTCGGTATGTTTCTGATGTATCTCCTCTTCTTTGTTGCTGCTGGCTCTCCATTGATAGCCATAGCTATTTCGATGGCATGGATTAATCGCGAGGCGTTGGCAACTCGTCCCCTTGCCGTTGAGCCGAGCACTGGTCCATCATCCCCAACGGAACTGCTCCCGGCGGTTCCACGCACCCTCTCCGAGGCGATAAAGATGAACCCAGAAGAGTTCGAATTGCTCTCTGCTGCCGTCCTATTGTCACTCGGAGAAGGTTACACGTTCATAGAACATTGTGGGAAGGGTGGCAAAGATCAGGGCGTGGATATCCTCCTGCGAAACAAATATCAGCAATATGTGGTCGCCCAGTGCAAGCGGAATGCGGAGGACAACCCGTCCGGTTCCCCGAAGATGCGAGAATTCCTTGGATCGATTGCGCACTATGATGCGGTCTATGGATATTTCGTCACGACATCTACCTTCACAAATGATGCCATTGAGGTTGTACATAAAGCTGGTGGACGCATACGTATGCTGAATGGCATCAGACTGCATGCGCTTTTACAGCATCGGCATCGTGAGATTGCGCTAGCATACCGTGATATCCTGGCATATATCAGGGCAAGGCAGAAGAGCGTCATTTGATTACCAATAATCTCAGGGCACAGGTAGGGTTAAAAAATAAGTAGGTCTTTTTTGAGGAGCCTCTCCCTTTTTTCTATCGGAGAAAAAAACGGCGGCTGTAATGTTTCTGTGCCAAAAAAAGACTGGGTCTCCATCCTTCCGGGGGAAACATTGAGAAACGGGGTAGGGGCGTGTCCTGGCGACCGCCCGGAGGCCATGATGCGAACCATCGGGCGCACGCAAGGTGACACCCCTACCCCGTTTCCCTAATGGACGAAGAGCCTATAAATTTCCGCATCTGGTGGTGATCGGGATCCACGATGACATGAGAAGGATTTTTTTCATAACGTATCCTTCCGTTTTTCCGTTTTGCTTTCATCTACTCTTAATGAAAGGTGACAGAGAAATATGGTTGATTCGACACCGCTCTACGTCCCTTTAGGGATTGCTCTTGCCATAATGGTGATAGGATATTCTAGCTCCTATATCCTTATGAGGGAGGGTATACTATACACAGGAGTAGTACAAGGATTAATTAAGGAGTAAAGACGCACATGGCATATGAGATAGACCAGCAATATCTTTTACATGACCAGTACAAAAATGCCGCAAACCTGAGAGCACGCATTGAGCTGCACCGCCGCTTTAGTACCAATCCGGGCTGGTACCGTTGGGTCTTCGATCAGTACAGTATAGCACCGCATAGTCGCATCCTTGAACTAGGCTGTGGCCCCGCGTTCTTCTGGCGCAGTAATCTGGAGCACATTCCAGATGATTGGGAGATTGTGCTCTCCGATTTTTCGCCTGGCATGCTCCAGGAGGCCCAACATATGCTGAGAGAGAGCGGCAAGCATTTTACCTTCCAGGTGATAGATGCCCAGAGTATCCCTTACGAAGATCATAGCTTTGACGCCGTGATCGCCCATCATATGCTGTATCATGTGCCAGACCGCGAGCAGGCCCTGGCCGAGATTCGGCGCGTACTCAGGCCAGCCGGGTCTTTCTATGCGACAACCAATGGGCAAAATCACCTTCTGGAGATAAGGCAACTCAAGCGACAAGTCGGCCTGAGCGCTCCAAGTATGGTAGCCTCAGCGCCATTTACACTGGAAAATGGACAGGAGCAGTTGGCACGCTGGTTTAAACAGGTAGAGGTACGGCGCTTTACCAATGAACTCACTGTTACCGAGACGGAGCCATTGGTCGCGTTTATTCGCTCTACGAACACCAAAGATCAGGATGCAGAGAAGTTGCAGCACTTGCGCAACCTGATAGAGCAAGAGCTAGCTCAACATAGCGTTATCCACATTCAGGGGGATACTGGCATGTTTGTGGTCCATGGCTAAATGAGCTCAAACAGATAGCCTTGACAACAAGGGAGACTTTAGGAATTCACCCCTGGACAACCGCAAGGGATTATCCCTACGCGGTCATCCTCTGCTAGCCGACCTGAGTAGTTACATTACCAGATCCATTTAGGCGTTTGCACGCCGTTCGAGGAGAAAAACAGGGATTTCGCGGGCCGTATTCTTTTGATACACCTCATAGGGAGGAAACACCGCAACCGCCTTCGCAAAGGCTTGTTCCCGTTCATCGCCAGTCAGTTCTCTAGCGGTCGCCGCAAACGTTTCGTTCCCGACCTCAACCGTGACATCTGGATGAGCTACCACATTGTTGTACCACAACGGATTTTCCGGCGCACCTCCTTTAGAAGCGACCGCAAGATAGTTCACACCATCAGGAACAGACATTAATGGATACACGCGAGTTTGACCTGACTTGGCACCTTTCGTGGTGAGAAGGATTAAAGGCGCCCAACCCTGCACCTCGCCCCCGTTCGCCCGGAACTCCTCAACCACTCGAAGATTCCTTTCAATCCGATCAGTATTACTCATTGCTTGTTTTTCTCCTTTTGCATGATCTAAAAAATATGAAATTCTCCTTTGTACTGCTTTTCCCCAATGTGCTATCCCTGCACCTGGTAAAAAAATGCACCGGAGAGAATCCCCTTTCTTAATGGAAACAAAGGGTGAACCTACCTCATTCCCAATTAGCACTCTCCGACGTAGAAAGACCGTAAGACCTGTAAGACCAAATGACAACAATTTGGCCGGTTTATCCCCAGGCAATCTCCTCCCAGCATAATTTGATATAATGTAGAGACGCAATCTTACGCAGCAGCTCATCGTTGAAGGAGACCACCATGCGCATCGTCATCGCCCCGCAGGCGCTCAAAGGCAGCCTCACCGCCGCAGAAGTGGGACAGGCCATCGCTCAAGGTGTACAACATGTTTACCCGCAAGCGGAGATAAACATTATACCGGTAGCGGACGGCGGCGAGGGCACCGTGCAGGCTCTAGTCGATGCCACGGGCGGAGAAATCGTACAGCAGACCGTCACAGGACCACTTGGAGCGCCCGTCACGGCCTTTTTTGGCATCTCAGGCGACGGTCACACGGCCATCATCGAAATGGCCGCCAGCTCCGGTCTACCGCTCGTTCCCCCCACGCACAGAGATCCACGCATCACCACCACTTACGGCGTAGGTGAACTCATTTACGCCGCCCTGGACCATGGTTGTCGTCATTTCATCATCGGTATAGGTGGCAGCGCGACAAACGACGGCGGAGCTGGCATGCTACAGGCCCTGGGAGCAGCGCTCACCACCACCGAGGGACACACTATCACCCGAGGAGGCGCAGCACTCGCCACACTCGCGCACATCGACGTCTCCCAACTGGACCCACGCCTACAAGCCTGCACCTTCGACGTCGCCTGTGACGTCACCAACCCGCTCTGTGGACCAACAGGCGCATCAGCCATCTACGGACCACAAAAGGGTGCGACGCTAGAGATGGTCACAGAGTTGGACGCAGCGCTGCATCATTACGCCGCTATCATCGAGCGCGACCTGCATTGCGCAGTCGCCGACGTCGCAGGAGCCGGAGCAGCGGGCGGTTTAGGCGCGGGACTGCTCGCTTTTCTGGGTGCCACACTGCGACCGGGCGCACAAATTATCGTAGAGGCCGTGAAGCTAGCAGAGAGTCTACGCCACGCCGACCTGCTGATTACGGCAGAGGGGCAAATCGACAGACAAACCGCCTACGGCAAAAGTGTCGGAGCCGTCGCCAGCCTGGCAAAGAGCCACGGCGTAGCGGTCATAGCGCTGGCCGGTAGCCTCGGAGAAGATTACCAGACCGTCTACAATCTAGGAGTTGACGCCATTGCCGTACTACCCGCGCGCCCGATGTCCCTGGCCTATGCCATGGAGCATGCAGCGCCGCTGACCACTGATGCCATTGAGCGCGCGCTCCACATACTGGAATTAGGAATCCACATGCACCGTAGGTAATACCTACCAATACCTGAGACAGACAAAATCACACGTAGACGAATGTGGACATTCGTGCTATGATTACAGCAGAGGTCGTCTTCTCCAAGTTCCCCTTCCTGGGAACGCTTGCCAGGACCTGGATTTTTTTTAATCCAAACCGACCTGCTATTTCTTTCCGCGCAGAGCGTTTACCGGCTATAAGGCAGAAGGTAGAAGGAAGCATGTGAGAGGAAAGAAACAGCCAGTTGTTCGTTGTATACAGAAATTTTTAGGTAAAGGAATGTGTTGTAAATAGGAAGAGGCTTGTACGGGTGTATATATAAGGGATTGTAAAGCTGGCCCGCTCAGTCATGTAGTTCGTTTCGCTATTCATCAAGAAGGAGCATCGTCACTATGCCAGAACATTCATATGCAACTGAAGACGCCGAATTTGCCAGTCTTCTCACCATGGGATTTACTGAAGACGAAGCTGCAAAGCTTATCCATATGAAAGATCACGTCGCTGAGCAAGTTGAATATCGTGAGATTGTGGAAGAGAGCCGCCGTCTCGGTTTTATCCGTTGGCTCATTGATCATGACCGTATCAGCCAGTAACCTATTGGCTTACCCATAGAAAAAAGGGACAGAAGGCATTTTATAAAAACTAGGCGTGCCTTCTGTCCCTTTTTGACTCTCCAACCTGGTAGGGGCATCACCTGGCGACCGCCCAGGGCGCACGCGAGGTGACGCCCCTACCAGGTTTCCCGACGTTTCCCCGGAAGGATGGAAACCCTCATTTTGTAACGCGTGGTGCGGCGGGCCGGAGCAAGCCGTAAGCCGAATTTTGTACCTGCGCCGCCTTACAGCAGCGCGGGCGGTAATCATCTATCTAGGACGTTAGTTACCCAACGTCTCAAGCGGCCAACCCGAAGGTTCACAGGCGAGCAACCTGCTAGAGCGTCCGACGTGCGCGCGCCCTATCCCCTCTGCTTGGCCTTGCTCCAGATGGGGTTTACCCAGCCAACCAGTCACCTGGCTGCTGGTGAGCTTTTACCTCACCATTTCACCCTTACCTATCACCACAAATGGGCGCTAGGCGGTATGTTTCTGTTGCACTGTCCTTGAGGTCGCCCTCACTGGCCGTTAACCAGCATCCTGCTCTATGGAGTTCGGACTTTCCTCGAATCCTTGCGGATCGCGATTACCTGTCTTGCTCCGACCCACCCGCTAAGAGTAGCATATCTTAGCCAAACCGTCCAGCATCGCGCCCACATGTCCTCATCTATACAATGCCACACATTGATGCAATCTGAAGAAAGTTGAGACATATTCCGCTTTCAATGCCTATTCTTATAATATTGATGGGTATTGGCGTTGCGGTAAGACGAAAAACGCGCTACAATGACGGCTACAGAGTAGAATTGCTAGGTTTCTTAAGAAAGTTTGGCGCGGATTGCTTTCCGCCCACTGTTTACTATTCCTATGCATTTCAGGCTCACGAGAGCGATCTCTCGCCTCGCGTTTGTTATACTAGAGGTGTATCCATGCAGGAAGAATTGGAAGAAATTTTAGGAGTCCATTTTCAGGACCCCAGATACTTGAAATTAGCCTTAACGCATCGCTCATATATCTATGAAACGTCGGGCGCGGGACAAAGTTCCAACGAGCGTTTAGAGTTCCTGGGCGACTCAATCCTCGCTTTAATCAGTGCGGATTACCTCTATCGCACCTTTCCCAATCTGAGCGAGGGGGAATTGACCGACGTCCGTGCGGTTCTGGTCAGGACTGAAACGCTGGCACGCTTCGCGCGCGATCTCAACCTGGGGAAGTTTCTCTTGATGGGCAGGGGCGAACAAAATAGCGGTGGTGGACAACGTGTGCTCGCCTGCGCCTTCGAGGCCGTCTTAGGCGCCATCTATCTCGACCAGGATGTCGAGGCCGCCCGTCGCTTCTTGCTGCCCTGGCTTGATCCGATAGCGCACACCATTGTCGAAAAACGCCTCTTCAAAGACAGCAAGTCTTTGTTCCAGGAGCATGCCCAGGCACATGAAGGTATTACGCCTTCCTATCGCGTGGTCAGTCAAGAGGGACCATCTCACAACCGAGAATTTACGGTCGAAGTCTTGCTCGGCGACCAGGTTGCAGGTCGCGGACAAGGACGCAATAAACAGGCGGCGGAACAAGAAGCCGCACGTGGTGCCCTGACAAGCAAAGGATGGATCTAAAAGCAGAGCAATGGGTATAGAGCGGGGAAAAGGTAGGGTATGTGTATGCGCTTAGAACAGACGCCCAGACCAGAACATGCCTTGCGGGTGACAGCAAGGCTGATTACATCCAGTACGATCCTGCATCTTTCGGCAGATGAATTAGAACGCACGCTGAACCAGGAACAAACAGAGAATCCCGCACTTGAGGTAGATGAGAAGCGAATCTGCCTCTGCTGTGGGACTCCTTTGTATAACCAGAGCGTCTGTACGCTCTGTGGACGCTTCGCGCAGAACGCGCAGCCACTCAATCATAGCAATGATATGCTGGTGCCATACGAACACAACGCCGAGGCGGCGCAACAGATCTTTTACGACATCGACAATTACGGTTTTGCCGAGGCGGATAATGACGATGAGTACGATCCTATTGCGCGTATCCCCGCCGACGATACACTGGGGGAAACGTTACTCCAGCAATTAGAGGCCCTGATCACGCCTGATGACGCACCGATAGCCGAGCAACTAGTGGGCAACCTCAATGAACGTGGCTACCTTGAAATCAGCGTTCTGGAGATTGCCAATCACCTGCAGATCGTGCCCGAACGTGTTGAGTACGTGCTGAGCCAGTTGCAGACATTGGAACCGCTCGGCATTGGCGCACGCGACCCACGCGAGTGCCTGCTTATCCAATTGCAAGCGCTAAGCGAACAAACAGCCCCCCATCCACTCGCCCACATCTTGATCGACCGCTACCTGGACTACCTGGGACGGAACCAGTTGCACGAGATTGCGCGCCAGCTCAAAGTCCCGCTGCAAGACGTACGCCAGGCCAGTCTCTATATTCGCAGCACGCTGCATCCATTTCCCGCGCATGTCTATCGCACGGATAACTATTACACGCGCCCGGACGGCGGAGCAACATATATTCGCCCGGACGTGCTTATCCGTAAGGGTGAAACGGGCTTTGAAATAGAACTGGTCGAAGATAAGCGCTATAAATTCAGCATCCGTACTCATTATCCCGAGCAGCAAGTACCGCTGACCGCCAGCAACGATGTACAGCGCTATATTCACCAGCACCGAGATCGCGCAAAATTTTTTATCGACTGCATCCATCGTCGCTGGCAAACACTCAGACGCGTCACAGAACTGGTCGTCGCCTACCAACATGAGTTTTTAGAGCACGGCGTACGCTATCTGCGTCCACTCACACGTGCTGAAGTTGCCTTGCGCTTAAATCTGGACGAAGGCACGGTAAGTAGAGCCACAGCCAATAAATACGTCCTGCTACCCAACGGTCGCTTGATACCACTGGCGGATTTCTTTGACGGTTCGCTCAGCATTAAAGACATGTTGCGCGAACTGATCCAATCTGAGGACCCTAAGCACCGGCTGAGCGATGAAGAGTTAGCTCGCCACCTCACGGACCAACATATCTCACTGGCACGCCGTACTGTCACAAAATACCGGGAAGAGATGGGCATCGGCTCTTCCCGCGAGCGCGGCTAACAGACATGACGACTCCGCTGGTCTTTAGACCAGCGGCTTCATGCAAAGCGCCACAGGATGCTTGACACATATGTGCAGTATTGCCTGGGAATTTTACCCTGACCCGGTGGTAAATGCTACCGTTACCAAATAGCCCAACAAAATCCGGCTGCTATCGTAAATACCATAGAACGTTCATGGCAAATCGGACACCAGGTTCCGAGCGATCCAGGCTTTCGACATCATTCAAAGGAGGGAACCATGCACACACCACGATGGATTTACGTCCTGTTTCTCGCTACTTTTCTCACGATGCTGGGAGGAGTCTTGTTAGGCATACGGTGGTCAGCTGGTTGGGGGATTTTCGTTATAGGAGTGGGTGTACTTGAATTTGCGGGTCTCGCTTTCTACTTGCAGCGTCAGTTTCTTATGCGTGCATACCGCGCCGATGGGATCGTCATTGCGCACAAGAAGGACTCTTCAGGTGAGAATAGTTGGTTCCCAATTGTGCGCTATACTCTTCCAAACGGGCAAGAGATCACGTTCCAAAGTGGCTCCTCAAGCTTCCGTATCCGGAAGTCTCTACCAGTCTCAACAAAAGTCGGTGTTCTCTATGACCCTAACAATCCAGAGCGTGCGAGAATCAACCGTCGCTTAGAGAATTCCGGTGTCTATTGCGTCGGGCTTTTTGCCATTGCCCTAATGGTCACTGGAACTCTCATCTTAGTAGGGCTGATACCACACTAAACTGAGAGCACAGGTACCCTTTAGAACAGAAGTGCTCTCATATACATTTTTGCCAGGATCTTAGCATAGCACGCACCTCAGTTTCCAGCGCCATGCCTATTGCTTGAGCAGTGCCAGTGCTTTATCTGGCTCAACGTAGAGTGTATGTTCTCGTTCATAAATCACCATGCCCGGACCACCACCCTTCATATGACGCACATGGCGCTGTTGCGTATAATCCACCGGAGCACTCGTGCTGCCACGCGCCTCACTATAATACGCAGCCAGGCTGGCTGCCTGCTGAATAGTACTCTGTGGCACCTCGCGCCCAGCAGCCTTCACAATCACATGCGCGCCCGCGACACCGCGTGCATGCAACCAGATATCATGCGCCGTTGCCTGGTGAAACGTGACCTCTTCATTTTGCCGACTATTCTTGCCTACAAGCAAGACAAAACCCTCGCGGCTTTGTAGATGCAGCGGCACACCTCCACCTGGAGGGGTAGCTTTTCCTTTCACCTGCTTGCCGCTCTTGCCCTTCTTCAGCGCCTTTTTATCTTGCGCGGCCTTCCCGCGTATATAGCCAGCGGCCTGCACTTCAGCCTTCACCAGAGCAATCTCCGCTGCATTTTCAGCCAGCATCAGATCAGCAAGTAGCTGCTCCACCGTCGCCTGCTCCACAGTATTGCGCTCGATCTGCGCGGGTACCAGTTCGAGCGCCCGCCGTAACTTATGGTACTTTGCATAAAGGCGATTCGCATTGCCTACCGCGTCAAAACGTGGATCAAGCGGGACCGTCACCACTGGCCGATTGCCATTGCCATTATCCACAAAGTAGTTCTCCAGCTCAACGCTCTGGGGTCCTTGCTGTACCTCGCGCTGATACGCCAGCAGCAGATCACCAAACAAACGGTAACGAGCAGCCTCCTCTGACATCGCCATCTCCTCCCGCAGAAGTTCAGCCTTACGTTTGCAGCGCTCACGCTGTGTCTGCAACACTTTGCGCAGTGGTGCACGCAGATTTTCCACCGCGTCACGCCATTCAGCACGCGCATAATAATCATCGAGCAAGACATTCATCGACGGAGATTGACGTACCAGCAGATGCGGTACCAGCGCATATTGCTCCAGGACGTAAGGTGCGAATGCCAGCGGGATTTTTTGTCCCGCGTTTACTGCACCATGTTTCTCGTCTGTACCGCCTGTGCGCTCGACCAGTTGCGGCTGCCAATGATGGGTATCATAGCACAATGCCAGTTCGCGCATATTCCAGGCCAGTTCCTCCCACATCCCCTCATTCGCGTGCTCGACCAGGGCCTCGCTATCCTCGGTGGCCCGAAAGACCGCTTCGCGGGCCAGCAGCGGGCTACACCCAAGGAGATGCTTCGTTAACAACTGCCACAGTTTTGGTTGCTCGGGAGGACGTTTCTGTTTCTTTGCCGTCACCACGACAGGTTCTGCCGCACGCTCCTGATCCGCCGCAGCGCACAGCGCCAGTTGAGCTGCAGTCACCCGGGTTGGTTCCAGACGCGCGATAACCTGACCGGCAACCGTGCGTTGCTGGGGCGGTGGCGGGACATATGCGATCCCAGCAGCAATCACACGATAGCGATTGACATCTGCCCCCACACGCTTGAGACTGCCCAGAATCATACCACTCTCATCACAAAAGATGATATTGCTGATACGTCCCATAATTTCCACAATCAAGCGCAAGCGTATACGCTCATCGCTATCTGGACTCACGCGGTATCCCGCCACAATCTCTAACACGCGCTCCCAACGTGGTTGTACAATGGACTCGATACGCGCCCCTTCCAGGTACTTACGTAGCAGCATCACAAAAGCCGGTGGTTCACTGGCAATCTTCTGCGGCTTAATGGCTGTCAGGTGCGCACGTGCCATTTGTGGGTGGGCCGAAAGGTACAGCCAGCGATTCTGGCCACCCTGGCCCTGGCCGCCAGGGGCATAACATTGCAAGGCAATAGCATGCTCTGTTGGCTGGATAATCGTATCTATGCGCGCTCCCACCAGCAACTTTTCCCATTCATCGGCAACGGCGGCCAGCGTAATCGCATCTACAAACATATGACCTTCCTATCTACTTTGTAGTGCTTCAGATCCAGCGTGGGGCCAGCGCGTAGGAACAATCCCTATAGGCGCGAACGTAAGAACGGCTGAGTTTCGTCGGCAAACGGGTAGGGGCGTGTCCTGGCGACCGCCCCGGGGCGCACGCGAGGTGACGCCCCTACCCGTTTGTCCGCGTGGATGCGGAGCCAGGAAAGGTTGCCCTCTTCTCTGTCTTTCCCTTTCTTGCACCTTATGCATCACGTTATAACCTTATCCATTCTTAAGTTCGCGCTTATGGGGACAATCCCTTGCGGTTGTCCGAGATGGGCTGCTGCAAGGGGCTGTCCCTACGCGTGTTTGTACTGAACTTGAAGAGTTACTCTATTTTTCACACTTCTGCTGCATCTATATAAGTAAGTGCAAGATGGCGAGCGGTTTTCAAGCGCCATGTTGTACAATAGTATCGTGAGCACATATATATTTGGGATTGTTCCAACACAACAAGTCGCAGTCCTCCGTGTTCATCTACGCAGCCTAAGAGAGTATACCAAAGAAAATGTTTGTTCGTATACGGCCTCTCATAGCAATTGAACAGAGAGAAAAAAACATGCAACTTGAGACGCAGATGAACGTACCGCCAACAAACGACACTCCCTCAGCCAGACAAGGGCTACTTTTCGTGTTGGCAGGGCCTTCGGGGGCTGGGAAAGACACCGTCATTCAGACCCTCAAAGAGCGTGGTAGCGATTTTCACGTCGTTGCCTCTATCGCGACGCGAGCACCTCGTCCCGGCGAAAGTGAAGGGAACCCTTATTATTTCGTCAGCCAGGCACAGTTCGAGCATATGGTCGCCAATCATGAGTTACTCGAGTACGCCAATGTGCATGGCAACTGGTACGGGCAACCTTTACAACAGGTCAGAGAGAACATTCAATGTGGCCGGGATGTGCTCTTGAAAATTGATGTTCAGGGGGCAGCAACAGTACGTAAGAAGCTGCCCGGCGCGATTCTTATTTTCCTGCAACCTGGTTCCGTAGAGGAGCTGGTTGAACGCCTCATCAACCGCCAGACAGAGACCGAGTCTGAACGACAACGCCGCTTAGCCAATGCTCAGATAGAGCTGGCCCAGCGTGACCATTACGATTATGTTATAGAGAATCGACAGGGCAAACTCGACGTTGCTGTTGATAACCTGCACGCGATTATGCAGGCTGAACATTGCCGTACCCACCCCCATATTATCCACATTTAGCAGCATCTTGAGGAGGAACTATGTTACCAGAAGATCGTTTTGAGCCTTCCCGCACGCAGGAACGCAATCTGGCGATGGAACTCGTCCGCGTAACCGAGGCTGCGGCTTTGAGTGCTGGACGCTGGATGGGCAAAGGCAACAAAGAGATGGTTGATCAGGCTGCCGTTGATGCGATGCGCCGCGCCCTCGACGGAGTTGATATGAACGGCACGGTTGTTATCGGCGAAGGAGAAAAAGACGAAGCCCCCATGCTCTATATCGGTGAGCGGATCGGGAACGGCAATCCGCCAGAAGTTGACCTGGCCGTTGATCCTGTTGATGGCACACGTCTGCTCGCACTAGGGTTGCCAGGAGCGCTCGCCGTGGTGGCGACCGCCGAACGTGGCAGTATGTATTCAGCCCCTCCTGGCGTCTTCTATATGGAAAAAATCGCCGTTGGCCCGGCGATGAAGCACGTCGTCGACATCAATGCTCCGGTCGCCGTGAACCTGGACCGTATCGCGCGCGTGCGCCAGGCGCATATTGATGACCTGACGGTTGTCATTCTGGACCGTCCACGCCACCAGGAGACCATCCGCCAAATTCGCGAGGTGGGAGCACGCATTCGCTTGATCACCGACGGCGATGTCGCGGCTTCGATTCAGGCAGCGATGGAAGATTACCGGGGTATCGACGTCCTCATGGGTATTGGTGGCGCACCGGAAGCGGTATTATCCGCAGCGGCACTCAAATGTGTTGGGGGAGAGATCCAGTGCAAGATCTGGCCGCGTAACGACGAAGAGCGCGCAAAATTCATAGCAGATGGCATTGACCTCAACCGCGTCTACCGTACTGACGACCTGGTAAGTAGCAACGATGTCTCTTTCGCAGCTACAGGTATCAGTGCAGGCGACCTGCTGGACGGTGTGCAGTACTTCGGCTGGGGCGCTCGTACCACCTCTGTCATGATGCGCTCACATTCCGGCACCGTACGCTATATCCAGGCGCGTCATAAGTGGCGCAAGAACGGCATTCAGCCTACCGATACACACAGCTAGGCAATTGCCCATCTAGCGTACATGAAGGGTCTCCATCCTTGTCGGAAAACGTCGGGGAAATGGGTAGGGGCGTGTCCCAGAGGCGCGAACGGAAGGGAAGCACGGCAGAGTTTCATTGGCAACCGGGTAGGGGCGTCACCTTCCTCCTTTCCGACACATGAGCCGAAGGCTAGCAGCGATAGCTGCGTTTCCTCCGCTCCGTCAGATGAGCGAAGCTAGAAGCGACAGCTTCGTTTCTGACGGTCTTAGAGGTTGTGTCGGTCTAAGAGGCAGCGTGCGCCCGGTGGCTCGCATTATGGCCTGCCGGGCGGTCGCCAGGACACGCCCCTACCCGGTTGCCCCCTTGTACATTGACAAAGCTGCTCTTATATATGCCATAGCTATGCACAATTTCAACAGGTTATGAGCGTTGCAAACGCTCAATGACGGCATCTGCAACCTGCGAGGTGCCAACAGCGCTGGGATCATCTGGACGTGGCTTCAGGTCATATGTGACGTATTTACCTTCAGCCAGTACTTGCATGAGTGCTCTCTCCAGCCGAACAGCCACCTCCCGCTCACCAAGATGACGCAACATCATCACTCCAGAAAACATCATCGCCATCGGGTTCACTTTATTCTGGCCGGCGTATTTCGGCGCGCTACCATGTACCGGTTCGAACACTGCATACTGGCTACCGATATTCGCCCCCGGAGCTACTCCCAGCCCACCAATTAAACCCGCCGATAAATCCGAGATAATATCCCCATACAGATTGGGCAGGACCAGCACATCATATTGCTCGGGTTTCTGTACCAGTTGCATACACATATTGTCCACAATACGATCTTCATACTGGATATCAGCATATTCCCTGGATACTTCATGCGCCGTTGATAGAAATAAGCCATCCGAGCTGCGCATAATATTGGCCTTATGCACCGCCGTCACTTTACGGCGACCATTCGCCCGAGCATATTCAAACGCGAATTTCACAATGCGCCGCGTCGCTTCCACTGAGATATACTTAATACTAAGCGCGGAATTTAAGTCCAGTTTCATTCCATGCGTGCGCCAGATCGTCTCTAACATATCTTCGTGCTCGGGCGTTCCCCGCTGATACTCAATGCCAGCATAAAGATCCTCTGTATTCTCGCGCACAATGATTAAATCGATATTTTCATAGCGAGAGCGCAAGCCATGATAGGTCTTGGCTGGCCGAAGATTGGCATATAAATCGAGCCGTTTGCGCAAAGCCACGTTTGCACTGCGCTGACCCCTGCCAACAGGAGTGGTAATTGGCCCCTTCAAACCCACTTTTGTACGCTTAATTGACTCGACGACATCATCAGGTAAAACCGTGCCATATTTCTCCAGCATTTCCGCTCCCGCTTGACGGACGTCCCAATCGAAGCGAATACCAGTTGCCTCCAGGACACGGCGGGTCGCTGCTGTAATTTCTGGTCCAGTTCCATCGCCGGGAATCAGCGTCACTGCATGCGGCATGTAATCCTCCATTAATAGCAGAACTCCCTTTGATTAGGTGCAGGTAGTTATCCTCTGATTATAGCACAACTCTCGCCAATTACACCGCCTTATGCGCTTATTTTGCTGCTTTTGTTCTGCTTTTTGCTACTGTTGCGCGCTTTGTTGTCGCTGTCCTCGGCCTCCGCGCTGCCCCATTTCTCGCGGCCACGCTGGTCGTCGCTTTGCGCACAGGCGCTTTTTCTCCTTCACCATCCGTCGCCTCCACACTTACCGCTTTTTTACGCGTCGCCGTGCGGCGTGGCGTCTTCACGGCGGCAGCAGTACCTTCAGCGTTATCAGACGCAGGAGTCGTTCTCTTGCGCGTTGTCGCCTTCTCGCCATTTTGCTTGGGCTTGGCCTCAGCACTGCGCTGACTGGCCATAAACTCCTCATAGCAAACGGGGTCCTGACCAACCCTGGGCACAACCATCAGCCCACCACATTTGGGGCAGAGATCAGGCACAGGCCGCTCCCAGATGGCGAAGTTACACGTTGGATAGTTGGCGCACCCATAAAAGATTTTCTTCTTCTGCCGCGTCTTACGCTCTACCACATCACCATGACACAGCGGACACACTGCCCCCGTCTTATTCAGCACAGAACGGCGATAGCGGCATTCTGGAAACCCTGAGCAGGAGATAAAACGTCCGAAGCGTCCAGTACGGATCACCAGATTACGCCCACAATCGGGACAGAGCTCATCGATCTCTTCTACCGGCTTCTGCACGCGATTCATCTCGGCTTCCGCCTTCACCATGCTGGCCTTGAAATCGCCATAGAAACTGCGCAAAAACTCCGTCCAGGCGCAACGTCCCTCCTCGACATCGTCCAGTTTGCGCTCCATATCAGCAGTGAAGCCCGTATCCACAATATTAGGAAAATGCTTATTCATGACTTCGTTGACGGTCTCTCCCAGCCACGTGGGCACGAAGCGCCGCTGTTCCTGGTCAACATAGCCGCGATCCTGAATCGTACTGATAATTGGGACATACGTACTTGGACGCCCGATACCTTGCTCTTCCAGCTCTTTAATCAAGCTCGCCTCGTTAAAACGGGGCGGTGGCTGAGTGAAGTGTTGCTCTGGCTTGATGCCATGGAAATCCAGTTGCTCGTTCAGCCGCATAATGGGCAGCGATTTCTCATCTTCTTCATGTGGCCAGACGGCGTAAAATCCCGGGAACTTGAGATGAGAACCGGTGGCACGAAAAACGTATTGCCTGGCGACGATATCCGCGCGCACAGTATCAAACACAGCCGCAGTCATAAAGCTGGCCACGAAGCGCCGCCAGACCAGGTTATAGAGCTTGAACTGATCAGCCGTCAGATACGACTTGACCACCTGCGGCGTGAGCGTCACGTCCGTTGGACGAATGGCCTCGTGAGCATCCTGCGTGGTGGCCTTGGCCTTGCCAGTACGCCCCTGCCCGACATAGGGTTTGCCAAACTCCTCGCCAATATAGGCTTTCACTCTCCCCTGCGCTTCGTCCGAGATACGGGTCGAGTCGGTACGCATATAGGTGATTAAACCCTGATGCCCACGCTCCCCTAACTCAATACCCTCATAGAGCTGCTGTGCCAGGCTCATCGTTTTCTTGGGCTTAAAGTAGAGTCGCAGCGAAGCATCCTGCTGCATCGTACTCGTTGTATATGGCAACGGTGGCTGACGACGCTGTTCGCGCTCATCATATTTCAGCACACTATACGTCGCGTCCTGCAGCTCCTTCAGAATCGCGTCTGCTTCTTCTTTTGAGGAGATCTTGATGCGACCCTTTTCTGACTTCGCGGCTTTCGCTGGAGCACTGCTATTCTGCGCATCCGCAGCTTGCTCTTCGCCCTCTACTACCGCCTCATCAGCAATAGACAGATCTTTGAGTCGCGAGATCAATGTGGCCTCAAAGCGCTCGGGCTGCTTCTGCTTGCTAAGTGTTGCCGTAATACTCCAGTACTCTTCTGGCACAAAGGCGCGAATCTCGCTTTCACGGTCACAAATCAAACGCAACGCCACCGATTGGACGCGTCCGGCGCTGGTCCCCGATTGAATACGCCGCCACAGCAGGGGACTGATTTTGTAGCCCACCAGTCGATCCAGCACACGACGCGCCTGCTGCGCATTGAAAAGATCTTCATTAATCTCGCGCGGCTTTTTAATCGCGTCCTGCACGGCCCCTTTGGTAATCTCATTGAAGACTGCTCGGTGCGGGTGCTGAAGTCCAAGAATATGCTTGAGCGACCAGGCGATAAACTCACCTTCGCGATCCGGGTCTGGGGCCAGGTAAACTTCATCGGCACGTTTCGAGGCAGCTTTCAGTTCGTCAATCAGTTTATCTTTCTTCTCGATGATCTCATAGTGAGGGGTAAAATCCTTGCGTGTATTCACGCCAAGCCCCTTCTTGGGCAGATCCATCACGTGGCCCATAGAGGCCAACACTGTATAATCACGCCCCAGAAACTTCTCGATGGTTTTTGCCTTCGCTGGTGATTTTACAATTACAAGTTTTTTTACCATTGAGTTTTTACCCGACCTTTATAAAACTATGGCGAGAAAGCCACGAAGTCTTTTGCCCCGTGGTAGTTCACTATTGAACGTCATCCACGTATTTACGAGTATCCGTCTTAAAGGATAGAATAGCACATGCCGACAAGTAGCTATTCTATCTCATCCTGCATCCACTTTGCATCTACTCTAACCCAAAAGGAAACCATAAAATTTCTTTACGCAGCATACCATACATTGCAAGAGCCTTTTTTACCTCTTCTGACATTGAGATAGGTCAGCATGACTACACCTTTCCCCATGAGCAAGCGCATTCCCCCATCCCTGACTCTCACATGTACTTGACCCCATCGAGCTTGCATGCTATGCTGCATGCATCTACTATAGATGATAGAAGCAGAAGCGCCGATGTGGAGGAATAGCATGCGCAAACAAAGACCATCTCAATCAGTCTCGTCCGGCGGAGACCAATCATCACGAGCACGCGAGATGGATTCTTCTCTAGCACCCATAGTGCAACAAACAGCGAGCAAACGCAAGCCCCGTTTACGGCATCAGCGCAAAAATTCTTTACGCGCAGGTCTGGCCGTCGTAGCCGGACGCACAGCGGGAGCGCTCAGCCGCCGCTTCCACCTGGGTGGCGGCACGAGCATTATTGGCGTAGTCGCACAACGCATCTATCCCGCTATCATCGAGCACCTGGCAACTGAGCTGGAGCATGGTAGTGTGACTGTTACTGGTACTAATGGCAAAACCACGACCAGTAGTTTCATCGCGGCCATCTTACGCGATAGCGGTTTGCGTGTCTGGCGCAATCGTGAAGGTTCCAACTTGATGCGCGGCGTCGCCAGTTCGCTGGTCATTCGCGCTCAACCGAATGGACATCTGCGCCGCGCAGGACGAGCCATCTCCATTTTCGAAGTAGATGAAGCCGCGCTTCCCCAGCTTGTACAGAGCATTCCACCGCGTGTAGCCGTCTTCACCAATCTCTTTCGCGATCAACTCGACCGCTATGGAGAGGTGGATAGCGTGGCAACCTACTGGAAACGCGCGGTAAAGCTCCTCCCCCCCAGCACCATACTTGTACTCAATGCCGATGACCCTAGTGTAGCACATCTCGCGACAACCTTTGCCGGCAAAGTGCTCTACTATGGCATTGATGATCTTACATTAAATCTTCTGACCCAAGCGGACGCAAGCGAGCGGCATCAAGTCATCGACACCCGCACATGCCCGCGCTGTGGCGGCGACTATAGCTACGATACGCGCTTCTATAGTCACATGGGACATTACCACTGTGCGCATTGTGGTTTTCAACGCCCCCAGCCCGATGTACGAGCGACGCGGGTGCAAACCGAAGGCTTTGACCGTCTCCACGTTCAAGTCACCACAGCAAACCAGCAGCAAGACGTGGTCATTCCCTTACCGGGTCTTTACAATGTCTACAACGCATTGGCGGCCACGACAGCCGCTCTCGCGCTCGGTCTGAGTTGGGACCCTATTATCACCGGCATCGAACAATCAAAACCCGTGTTTGGACGTGGCGAACGCGTCCAGGCCGAAGGCAGAACGTTGCGTCTCCTGCTAGCAAAAAATCCTACCGGCTTTAATGAGGTGTTAAGAACGCTCTTCAGCGAAGATGTGCCGCGCAACGTGCTCTTTATCCTTAATGATAACATTGCAGATGGGCGCGATATTTCCTGGATCTGGGATGTTGACTTTGAGCGGGCTGTCGGTCGCACAAAATCAATCGTCGTGGCAGGCACACGCGCAATGGACCTCGCGCTGCGTTTGAAATACGCGGGCGTAGCTCAGGAACAGGTGCGCATTGTCCCCCCTCACCCACTGCGCGCAGCAAAGAGTGACCATCCTGCTACTACCCGTCATCGTGGACAGAAATGGCAAACATCTCCAGACATCACACTGACACCCGACACCTTCCCTCAGCGTAGCTATGGCCTCAAGAGCGCCCTGGATATCGCATTACAACAGACGCCTGTGGGTGAAACCCTTTTCGTTATCCCAACGTATACTGCTTTACTAGAAGTACATCGTGAGTTAGAACAACGTGGCTTAACAGCGCATTATTGGGAAGGGAGAGAAGCGTGACACACCATTTCACCTCTCCACTTACACTGACGTTGGGGCATTTATACCCGGATCAATTAAACCTCTATGGTGATCGCGGGAACATTTTGACGCTACAACGCCGTTGCCAACAGCGTGGCATTCAACTACGCATTGTCGGCCTGGGTATGGGGGATGCCTTAGCGCCAGATGAATACGATATGCTGTTCATCGGTGGAGGACAGGACAAAGAACAGGCTCCGGTCGCGCAGGATTTATCCGCAATGAAGGGCATTGGCCTGTGGGCCGCCATTGAAGACGATATGCCCGTCCTCGCGGTCTGCGGTGGTTTCCAGTTGTTGGCCCATTACTATCGTCCAGCCGAGGGACCCGATATGCGCGGATTGGGCGTCTTTGATGCCTGGACGATCCACAAGGGTGCTCACGTCGCACGCTGCATCGGAGATATTGCCATTCGTTGGAATGACCAGACTCTTGTTGGCTTTGAGAATCACGGGGGACGTACGTATCTGGGTACAAGCAGTCCACTTGGCAAGGTCTTAAAGGGTTTTGGCAACAACGCAGAAGATCACACGGAAGGCGCAATTTATCGGAACGCCTACGGCACGTATCTCCATGGATCACTCTTGCCGAAAAATCCGCATTTTGCGGACCATTTGATCAACCTGGCATTGCGACGTACTTACGGTGTAGGGAGTCTTGCCAGTTTCCATGTCACGCTCAACGGCCAGAACCACCTGGATGATAGAATGCTAGATAGCACCGCCCATGCGGTACCCAACAGTCACAACCACCTGGATGCAGCACCGACAGACAACGTTGCCCATGCTGTGCTCAACGGCCAGGCTCACGCGGATAATGGCACGGTAGATCGTCCTTCATTAGCAGAATTCACCATAGATGCACCATCGTCGTTGCTGACACCTTTAGATGACACACTTGAATGGGAGGCTCATGCCTCGATCCTTGAACGACTGGGCTTGCACAGTGAAGCTGCTGCTGTCCTCCGCTCACGCTAACGAATAAGGAGAAGTCCGAAATGAGCGCAGAAGCAGAACAGGTATGCACTTCTCAGACACACCCACAAGGCTTCTTAAACTGGCAGGTTTACTTTATGGGGAATACACAATGAGTTTTGATCGGTCAATGGCTCGCTGCTCATTCTGTGGTCGCCACACATCGGAAGTTCGGCGTATGGTAGCCGGACCAGGAGCGGCGTACATCTGCGATGACTGCCTGCAATTATGCAATGATATTCTCCGTGACCCAACGCCATTTTCGCCGCAGGCATTGGAGCTGGCTTCACGCCCGCCTGTGGTTATTGCCGCGCCATCTTCTCCTGAAGCGGGACGTGCCGAGTATGGAGCACGTGAGCCCTTACGCACGATAACGCTGGAGTTAGAGCAAAAGCAACAAGGGATGACGTTGATATTGCATCAGTTGCAGTATTTCCAGGCGCATTTTGAGCTCCACTATTTGTGGATAAGGCCACCATTTACAGCGGGCTTCGCCTTCGTGCCTCGTATCATCTTTTTCTTACATGACAACACCGGTACCCAATGGAGCGGGGATCGTGGTGGTATGATCCTGACACGGCCAGAGCTGGCCAGTGGCCCGAACAACGCCGTCTATCAAGGTAGCGCGCGCTTCCGACCACTGCCAACAGCCAATGCACGCATGCTCAGCATACGCGCAGCCGATCCGCTGGGCCAATTTGAGGCACCGCCATCACAACCCTGGGACTTTGAAATTACCCTTTAGACGGCCACAAGAGAGGCTGTCCTCTCTGAAGTAGAGAGACAGCCTCCTCATTCCTCCCTGGCTTGCCGCACCTTTAGCGTGGAGGGACAATCTCTTGCAGCCGAGGGACAGACCACTGCGTTCTTCTTCCGATTGGCAACAATACTACTTTTTTGATTTTTGGCTTGACATGCCCGCGGACTCATGGGAGAATATGGCGGCACGATGCAGATGGAGGTGTAGGGACTCCGGTGGGTCTCACCGTCTTCAAAACGGTTGGGGGGTCGCTCGGCGCGGTCCCCGGTGAGTTCGACTCTCATACACCTCTGCCTTTTTGAGCGAAATGTTCTTTGGTGCATCAATTACCATCTTAATGATACGAGAAAAAAAGAGGTCCTGTCAAGAGGTATCTCTCTAAGTCAATGGTTGTAAAGGGGCGTTGCTACACCGTTGCTACACACCGGAGTCCGCTCAACGTGGCCTCCGGTAGGTTCAATCTTCATACGTCTCTGCTTTCTGAGTGAAATGGGTGTATTTAGTCTCTTGCATGCACTTGTTAGTGACACATGATGAGTGATTGGCTGAGATAATGAATGATCGGAAGCGGGCATTGTTGTACGGCTCCTGTTGTCAAATGGACAGGAACCTTGCGTCGATGCCCGCTTCGTTGTTTTTCTCCTCTTGACCCCAGCCTGAGATGCGAAACCACGTTGCGTGAAGGAAAAGCAGTAAAGCTGTTCATTGACCGCGTGGAACACAAAGAAGTTCGCCCAGACGATCATGAATACGCCCCATTACCATACATACACCCCAATGGCCCCTCGCTACGTTTTCATGAAACCGCAGTTTATGAAAAGCTTTTGAGACAAATACGGGATTGGGCGAGTGTCAAAACCGATGATTGGATACGGTCGTATTTCGGTCCAAACCTCTTTAAGATGGTGTCGGCTGGCTTTGATGAAACTACACTTAAGGTATTGCAAGAATGGATTGTGTCAGGCGACAAGCAAAAACTCGAAGCGGCTGCATCGCTCTTAAGCAAAGCCCCACGTACGTTTGTCTTTATGCAGAGCCAGTATGTTGTGATGCTGCTTGAGCAAGCGGAAAAACAGGGCAAAAAATGCTACGAGCGGGTTTGTTCATGGCTCATGTCTACGGCTACTGCTGGTAGTCGCAGTGGCACTCCTGGCCAACCATTCCCGGAAGACATCCACCTACGTGACCGCTCGCATGAGTTTACATCGCAGCTTCCAGGTGGATCGCCAGCGTTCAAGTTCTATAAAACTCTGTACGAGGAAGCCAAAGCTACCATTGAGCGGGATACCAACGAAGACGTAAAAATCGGATAGGCGGTTACGGGATAAATGGGTATCCATTGTGGGTAGATTAGATAGCTTCTCCCTTCTCTCAGGTCTACACCTTTCATAAGGTGCTGCAACTATCCTTATCTCTCTTTTAGCGCCCCATAAAGCTACGAAACTCAGTAATATCAAAGTAGATGGTGAGTGTCACTATTTTTCCATCCACCATGTTCCAGATTTCTGCATCATCCTGGTGCAGCGTCGTCCCCTTTGGCGATTGGTAATCGTAGCTGACGACAGCACAGGCGTTCGTATCTTCAACAATCAACTGCTTCATGTGGACGTTTTCTACGGTCCGAAGAAACGTCGTGAACGATTGGATGAACGCCTCTTTTCCTTCGGCATGCAGCCGCTTGCTCGCATCGGAAAACTCTCTCTCTTCAGAGAGGTTCTCTTGCCACGTCTCGTTCTTCTGCGCAAGCCCATCGTAAAAATGCTGGATCATTTCTGTAACAGTCATACATCTTCACTCCGTTCCGTATGATTTCTCTCACGCAAACATATTCGCCCACACGCGGATAGTCCAGTTGCTCATCATGCCATTGATATAAAATGGGTCACCTTTTAGATATTCTTCCGCTGCTTCGCGCGATATCAAGACTCCCATCGTGCTCAATGGCTCATCATGGTTATCAAGGAATGCCCCCGCCATGACAAGCACTCCTTTTGCATGGAATTCTTTCGAGCGCTTTATATGGGCTGCGATCTCGTCAGGAGCCTTGGCTTTGGCGTCCTCGAAAGATGGGTATGTCAGAAAACACTGTACGACAAAGTATATGGGTTGCTTGGCTCGTTCTGTCATTGTCGTCTTCCTCTTCAATGGTAGAGGGTAAATAATCTCATGCGCCATATATTGACGTATAAGAAGCCATTTACTTTTCCCGTGGTGCCATGCTAGAGTATACCCCAACCTGACGCCTGGCAGTACCTCACCCCCACATGAGCACAAAAGCGGCGCCGATGGCACCTTTGTGTCTCGCTTTTTGAGGAGTACCGTTGCAAATAGAGACGTATCACATTGCACGTCACTGCATTCCGAGCCACGCAATAGCAGCGAGTAACACTGGATCGCGTTCGGTTTGGAAAAGCGTCCAGCCACTTGTGACCAATTCATCGGGAAGAAGCGGGCCTTCATAGGAGCACCCTGTCCGGTCTGCACCAAGCACAGTCGTGAGGAAAAGCTGCGCACCATCCCTCAAGGTCTTCGTCTGATTTCCCGTTGGCAGTCCTGCGGTTGGTTCTCCGAAACTTCGAGCGCCTGGACGGCCTCGAAATGCCAGCGCAGTGAACTCACCCGAACTACACGTCAGGCGGCTCGTGAGTACTGCAATCGCCACAGCAGGCTGTTTGAGGGAGTAAAGCTCATCAAGTAACCTGCTGTTTTTTGCTGCCTTAGCAGGAAGCCAACTTGTCTTGCTGCCGTCTGGTAAAACAAAGAAACCGCACTCGCCTTCTCCGAGAAGAGCATTCACTCCCGCTACCATTGCCCACATATCCCCTCCCCCATTGCGTCGTAAATCTATAACCCAATGGCAGATAGCAGCTTGGTCCATATCGCGGATAAGCTGCTGGGCTGTCACGGCATAGGTTTTCAATATCGCGTCACTTCCGGTGACCGCAGGCAACTCGAGATACCCAATAGCTGCCCCTATGTGCCAACCTTGCGGTCTCATCTCCCGCTTGTACGATGCCGCGTGCAATGTCGCGCTGGAGATAGACTCCTGGCCAGCTCGCCTGAACGTGAGCGACACTGGTGAGGTGTAGAGTGCTCTCTTAAAGGTGATACGATCAAGCTGCGTTATCAGTTCGCCGTTGATGGCTTCGATGATGTCCCTCACCTCTAGCCCGGCATGCTCGGCAGGGCTGTTAGCCTGCACATCTACGATAACGCCTTCCGGATAGATCGCTAGAAGTCCCAGCGATGTCACCATCCCTGCTTGACGTTGCTGCACGTCTTGCGGGCTGGCAAGGTGACTGTGACGATCTCCCAGGCATGAGAGCACCCATCGAAGTGTGGGATACGTATCTGCAGACGACTCGGCGTCCTGTATACGAGCAAGCGCCTCGGACCGTGTGGCTTTCCAGTCGACATCTCCGCTTCTCAGCGCATAGAGCTGGATATAATCGAGAGCTTCATGCAGGTACGTTGCAGCTTCAGGAGTCATAGTATCTCTCCTATCGTAGTCAGTACTAAGCTAAGAGTAGATCACAAAAGTTCTTCCTTCTAGGAAACGCATGATTATCTTGAAATGGCTTTCTCTATAGTATGGTTACCTACGCTCGAACAGCTCAAACCAATGGGTGTATCAACCAGTCGCTAAGATTGGCGCTGACAGATCACCACGACTGAGGTCCCGACGAACGCATATTATTGCTCAGGAGCAGCCGTTTTATGGTTTATTACATACAGCTCACGGTTCGCTTAAATTTCAGGCGGTTTTTGAGAATTACCCTCTCAATTGCCCGATTTTTGAACATTTGAACTACAATCGATTCTCACTTTGGCAAAGAAGGCTGATTTTAACCTCAGGCATTATTGCCAGGTGGGGAATGAGCGCCGTTTTACAGGCGTTTTTTTGTCCAAAGTGGGGAATGCAAATCATTTTATGCGTAAAAATTTAAGCGAACCGTGAGTACAGTATATAAGATATAACGAGCGTATCTTCCCTCTATTCCATGGCTATAGGAATATTTCATCCTCTACGAAGAGCAGCACCTCCAGGAAGAGCGTATGCGTTCCAAACCACACACGCAAAAACATCTGCTGGCTCTCTCAATCGACACGGGGTCGTGCGCTTCCCTTCCGAGGCCAGGTTGAGCAGTTGAATGGCTTATTTGCGGACATAGCTCATCACGGACACCAGCAAGTGTGCATGCAAGAGCGAGAGATACAGATGGCATTGAGCCAGAGACAGAAGCGGCGAGCAGCCTTAGAGCAGACCGTACAGACAGCCACGACGTTCGCCGACCAGTTATACACCATTCTTGTAAGCGGAGGGGGTTGTGATGCAAGCTCTCAGCCTCAATCGCTCTGGTATATCGTTGCGGGAAGCAGTAGACGATGTCATCACACCTCCGCCTGAGGGCAATGGATATCCAGACCAAACGTCTTTGGGATCATCACTATCTCCTTCAGCTCTCGATGAGGTTCATTAGATGCGATTGCCCTGCTGCCATCGCACACGATCTCATCTTGCATCGCGCTCTTTCTTGCGCTCCTTCATTGCCGCCAGCGCAGAGATCGCTCAGGCAGCAGTTGCAAAGCCGACTTGACACACACAAGCTACCATTGTGCCCCGGAAACCAGTTCAAGCATTTCATGCGCTTCAGCTTTCATCCCATTTATCAAACAATACACAAATGATAAAGAGAGAAGATCATCACCATCTCATCAAGAGCTATGAAGGAACTCATAGCTCTTGATGATGTATTCCCTTGTTTTTATTGGTATACTTCAACTGTAAAATCGCCGTGATACATACGATAGAGTACAAAAGTAACCTTGTATAATATTGCGGCAAATAAGCACGATAAGAGTAGTAATATATTCCCATTTAATAGGATTCAAGACAGGAGTATGTTAACATAAGAGTCGCTAGATCAAGTGATGCTTCCTGGTATGAACATTACTGTCAATATGATTGTCGTAGATAGTTGGAGGACGAATGGCATACCTATTTCAGGCGAACATTGGTCCGGTGCAGAGCTTTATCGCCAGTGCTCAACGCACACGGGACCTCTGGTTCGGGTCACAACTCCTGAGTGAACTCTCAAAGGCCGCTGCACGCGTGATCGTGACGACCTATGGTCGCGAAAGTTTGATCTTCCCAGCTCCCACAGCTCAAGACCTCAAGGAAAATCAGCTGAGGTTCGCTTCTGACCTGAATGTCGCCAATAAAATTATTGCCCTGATCGAGACGGACGACACCCCACAACAGATTGGCGCATTGGTCCAAAAGGCCATTGACGATACGCTCGATACCATCAAGAAAGATGTCTATCAGCAGATCAAGAAGAATGGCGAAAGGTACTATGCAACATACTTTAACGAAGCGCGTGCCGACCAACAAATCGCCGATCTTGTCGAGTATAACTGGGTTGCCCTGGAGTGTACCAGGGCAGAGTATGGAGTCAGGCGCAATCAAATGGAAGCCTTGATGGCGGCACGCAAGAACACGCGCGATTTTCAGCCTGTATTCTGGGGAGGCCACAGCCCCAAATCGTCGATAGATGGGCAGCTAGAGAGCGTGATCACAGAGGAATTGTACTCAGCGCGTGATGCTGATCCTGCAAAAAAACGTGCAAAACAATTGGCAAATGCCCAAAACTTATACACCTTCTTTCACGCGGGACCGGCGGAACGGCTCTCAGGTGTCGATATACTCAAACGACTGGGCCGTTTCGACGTAACCCAACAGAAACCAGAAGAAGACGATTTTCTGAGCACCTCGCATATAGCTGCATTACCTTACCTGGAGCGCATTGATGCATGTAAAAATGCGTCCGCTGAAAAATATCAAAAGGTAAAAGATACATTTACAATCTACCGACAGCAAGCGGTGGCTGCTGTACCAGGGAAAGCGCTAGATCGTATTCCTCCCTGGTCTAAAGGGCATGAGATCCTCGGAAATTATGATGGAGCAATCCTCTTTCCTGAACGCCTACGGGAAAATTCGGCACAAGGTTCAGGTCTGGTCGCGGCACAGCAGGCACTCAAAAGTTTCTTCAGGGCCGTAGACGAAGCCCTGGAGACACAGATCGCACCATCGCCTTATTACGCTATCATCCAGGCAGATGGTGATGGCATGGGCAAGCTTATTGATGCATTGGCAAATGACGAAGGAGGAATACAGAGACACCAGCAATTATCGCAAGCCCTTGATGCGTTCTCTCGTAATGTAAAAGAGATTGTTGAGAAGGATCATAAAGGTGCGGCGATTTACGCGGGCGGCGATGATGTATTAGCCTTCGTGCCGTTACACACCGTCCTGGCCTGTGCGCGCGCCCTGAAAGATGCTTTTGAGGAGAAGTTACGTCCCATTGCAGCACTTTTGCCAGAGACGAAGAAAAGTGCACCAACGCTCTCTATGGGCATCGCTATCGTGCATCACCTTTCCCTATTGCAGGACGCGTTGGACATGGTACGTGCCACTGAGAGCAGAGCCAAAGCGCTCAAAGACAAAAACGCGCTGGCGATCACGATTAGCAAGCGTAGCGGCGAACAATATACGGTCGCAGGCCATTGGGGTGAGCTGGATACCTATCTGGAGCAACTTGTCGTCTACTTCCGCAAAGACTCTATACCCCGAGGTGCCGCCTACGAGTTGCGCGAGATGGAGCAGCGCCTGACCATGATCTCTTCAGGTGTGGATGAGAAAAAAGCCAAAGAGAGCAAACAGCAATTGCAAGAAATCATGTGGCAGGATGCTAAACGCATCTTACAGCGCAAACTCAATCTCCCTCGGAGCAGGCTGGCCGAAGCATCTACAGAAATAAACGAGCAACAGCGAAAGCAGAGATTCGAGGAGACTTTAACAGCGCTCACTGCCAGAATTGAGCGTCCAGCACAAAAAGACTCAACCACATCTCTACTACCAATCGCTGCGTTAGCGTCCAAAACACCAGAGTTGGACAACCAGCAAGGTGAGCAAGAAAAGATACATCCAGTGCCGCTACACGAATTTATTCACGAGCTGATCATTGCCAATGAACTGGCTAGCGTGCTTGTATTAGCTGGTAATAAGGAAGCGTGTATCGAGCAGGGGGATGGAGGTCATCGTCAATGAGTATCTGGATTATCGATCCACATGAACCCTTGATTTTTCGGGAAGGGAAGCCATTTGGCCCAACACCAGGTGCGCGAGCAAGGTCGTTACCTTTTCCTTTTCCTTCAACGACAGCAGGCGGAGTACGTACCCAGATCGGACTAGACGAACAGGGTGTTTTCAAGCAACCTGCTGACGAGCAAGAGCGAGTTGAGTGGCTCCAGCAACTTAAAGGACTCAACGTACAAGGTCCATTGCTGGTCCAACTGACCGCTGATGGCGATATCGACGAGGGTAAATGGTTACTCCCTGCCCCTGCTGACGCTCTGTTATTATCGCCAGAGCAAGCGGGACAGGCGCATACTGAGGCAGAACCTGAAGAGATAGCAAAAGCACATGCGCTGATCCAACGACTCGTTCCCCTTGATCTCAGGCATCAGGCAGTATATACGGACTTTGATCAGAAAAATGCAGGAAACTTATGGCTCGTTGGTCTACCATTTATCCCCAACCCTCCCAAAATTGAGAAGCCACATAAAAGCGCGCCAGCCTACTGGTATTGGGAAAAGTTCAGCCAATGGTTGCTAGATCCAGCATCCCTGAACGCGCAGAAAATAGACGTGCGCGAACTGGGACAAAGCAAACTTCCGACTGAGCTACGTGTGCATGTGGCAATAGACGCGAGCCTGCACGCCAGCAAAGAACACATGCTCTTCGATACCTCAGGACTGGAGTTCACGCACATCGAGCCAGAGCCAGAAACGCTGAAAAGGCCCGACTTGCCACTTCAGCATGCCAAACGCCTGGCACTTGCGGTCATCGTCGATGATCAACGTCTCCAGGATCGTATTGGTAACTTCGGCGGGGAACGCCGTCTTGTGAGTTGGCGGCAGAGTAATAGCCTGCTACTTGATCACCTGAAAGTCATCAAAGACAGCATAAAGGCAGCTATTATACGCGATCAGGACAAGGCTTGCCGTCTCGTGCTATTGACTCCCGCCTATTTCGCAAAGGGATATCTGCCACGTTGGATAGGTGAACTACACGATGGTGTGCAGCCGCAGTTGAAAGCCATCGCTGTGCAGCGTCCACAGGTCGTTTCTGGCTGGGACATGGAGAAAAAAGCGCCTAAGTCGAGTCGGCGACTAGCACCTGCCGGTACCGTGCTCTTCCTGCATTTAACAGGCGACGACAAAGCTATCAGCCAGTGGATCGATGAGATGTGGATGCATTGCATCAGCGACGATAGAGACACAGACGAAAAATCCAGTGAGTACGAGGATCAGTACCGACGCGATGGCTTTGGCCTCGCCATCTTAGGTACCTGGCCGCGTGAGGAGGTGCAAGCATGAGAAAACAACCAGAACGCGCACTACTGGACGTGCTCTCTCAGCAGACCAATAGCAACACAGATGAACAAGAGACTTTGCGTTGGGAACGTAAGTATAAAGTTATTACCCCGCTCTTCGGTGGTGGCGTGACGCCATCTGAAAGTGATCCAGTTACAATCATTCGTGCCAGTGAGATTCGCGGCCAACTGCGTTTCTGGTGGCGTGCATGCCGTGGTGGATGCCCCGGGCAAACTGCTGATAGACTTGCAGCGATGCGCAAAGCCGAGGGCAAAATCTGGGGTAAAGCGTACAAAAAAGGTGATATCGCTCCGAAACATGAGGATATTGTGCAGATTACGGTAGAGGTACGCGATAACGAGCGGGGGACTCTCATCGGACCAACTGATCAAGATCTCCCTGCCTACGCGGCTTTCCCTTTACCACCCAGTCAAGAGGAAAGAAAGCGCAATCCCCCTCCAGCACTCAGGAAAGCGCGCATAGATGTCTTTTTCCAATTGACAATCTCTTTCCCTAAAAAGCTGAAAAAAGAGATTGAAGCCGCACTCTGGGCCTGGGAAACCTTTGGCGGTGTGGGAGCAAGGACTCGGCGTGGTTTTGGAGCACTACAACTCTTAGATGCAGGGAGTCAAGAAAAGGAAGAACTGCTCCCAACCCACCCAAACGAAGTGGGAGACTGGCTCAAGAAAAAACTCAACTGTTTTATTCTGGAAGAAGATTTTCCTGACCATGTTCCACATCTATCACGCACGATGAAATTATATACTACACCTTATACCCAACAGCCAATCTCTGTCTGGAAGAATTTGATAAAAAGGCTACAAGACTTCCGACAATGGCGGCCTGAGCGTAGAGTGGGCAATAGAATCCAAAAGGGCGGAACAAATGGCCTGAAGCAGATGCAATTCGAGAACTCGTTCAGAACAAGCCAACACAAATAAAATTTCCCAGGTCGGTCTTTGGATTACCTATCATCTTTCACTTTATTGGGGCACAGGCTCCCAAAGATACGAGCTTACAAGGTAAAGATAAGGATCGCTTCGCCAGCCCACTGATACTGCGCCCCTTGATGTGCGCCAATGGTCAGGCTGTTGGATTAGTTGCTCTTTTGGAGCCTCATCTTCTTCCTCCAGAAGAGATTGTTCTTCAAGAAATTACCAGGAGAGATAAACGGACTCATATTGTACAAACCCAGCTACTTACCAAAGATGAAGCCAACGCATTAGACATACCCGCGCTTAAGGATGAGCCAGATGTTTTACGAGCTTTTATGAAGTTTCTAGAGAGAGGTAATAAATAAGATTATGAACGCGCAACTCACGTTTGTTCACGCCCTTTCATCGCTACACGCAGGTGTAGGACAGGGCTCTGGTATTATAGATCTGCCGATTGCTCGCGAGAGAGCCACTGGATTACCTTTTTTGCCTGGTTCTTCCCTCAAAGGCGCGCTGGGCACACGCGCTTTTAACGATATGCACAACAAAACTGCGCTCTACACGCTGATCTTTGGTGAGCGCAACCTGCTCGATACAGATAACCGCGCAAGTATGGCTCAGTTCTCAGATCAAAAGTTGCTCCTACTGCCCATTCGCAGCCTCGCGGGTACCTTTGCCTGGGTCACTTCGCCGTATGTGCTGCACCGCTTCGCGCGAGACATCCAGGATGTACAGCTCACGCAGCCAGCTTCCATCCCTGTTATAGAAGATGTGAATGACTGCTACATCACAGATCAGAAGAATGTTATCACATTGCAGGTACAAAACAAACAATTCGTGTATCTGGAGGACCTCAATCTGCAAGTGCAGACCAGTTCAGCAATGCATGCATGGGCAGCATGGATTGGGATGCATGTTTTCCCCACGCCCGAACACCAGGACTGGCGGGACATGCTGAACGCTCGCCTGTGCCTTGTTCATGACAATGTTTTCAACTTCCTGGTTAATACAGCTACGGAGGTGACGGCTCGTATCAGGTTGCAAGAAAATTCAAAGACCGTTGAAGACGGTGGGCTGTGGTATGAAGAGGCGTTGCCTACCGAAACCATACTCTCTGGAATTGCCCTGGCGACACCGACCAAAGATGCCAGGCTCACTACCGCTATTGGTCGAGACACCTTACGATCAGACGAGATTTTCAGCGCATTGACAGATCTTACCAGCACGGTCATTCAACTGGGAGGCAAAGCCACGGTTGGTCGCGGCCTCTGTCGCGTTCAATTGGCTGGTGAGAAAAAGGAGGCTACAGCAAATGCTCACTCGTGACCAGGAATATGCCATGGAAGCGCATAAAAGAGTGACTACTATTTCTGAACTTTATAAAGAAGATGAGAAAAATCGGCGCAAGTATGGTGCAACGGCCCATAAACTTCCACTGCTTATTCGCGCTGCTGGCTTAGCGCAAGCGTTAGTCTTTGTCGAAACACGTAGCAAAGACGCTGATAATCCCTACAAACGACTGCTACGAGATCTCGAAAATACTATTAGCAAGGACGTACAAAAGCCCCTCGCCGAACGAGCACGTAGCGCTAACTTAAGTGAGTATATGCTGTTAACGCAACAGGCATTGGATGCGCTCTTATGGTACAAACGATTTGCGCAATCAATACTAGGAGTCGATGCCAGTGCAAGTATAGAAGATGGGGAAAATGCCAATGCGTAGCCTCCGTACGTGTTTCGAGTTAAACGGGAAAAGTCACGAAGAACAAGATGACAAGCACCCTATCTTCCAGTCACAAGTGCGCGATCACAGCCAGACACATGCAGGTTTATGGCATGACAAATTTCTTGTTGAGCAAGAAAGTAGTGATGATGCAGCTCGCCAAAATAGCGAGGTAGCCGCCGACGCTAGCACAAAGAAAAAAAGTAGTCGTACAACGTTAGTAGAAGAGGTTGCCACGCTCCCACTACCGCATGCTTACGAGACCTTCTACAAGCATTGGCAAGAGATGCTTGCTGGCTATGCAGCGATAACTTATACGGCAAAGGTCAAGGAGCGTATGATCGTTGGCCTGGGAAGTGAGAGTGTGCTGGAGACAAACATCGCGTTGCACCACACCTATGGGGTACCTTACATCCCCGGTAGCGCGCTTAAGGGTTTGACTGCCAGCTACATAGGCCATAAGTTAGCAAAATTGCGACCTGCGGAAGAAGAGACGCAGGCATACAAACAACTGCGGGCGGCCCATAGGGTCCTCTTCGGTGATACAGATGAAACTGGTTATATCATCTTCCTTGATGCCTTTTATATACCAGGGACAGGATACAATGAACAGGCTCTTTATCCTGATATAATCACCGTGCATCATCAGGGGTATTATCAAGGAAACGCTGCAACCGCGCCAGCAGACTGGGACAGTCCTATTCCCGTTCCCTTCCTGAGTGCCACTGGTGCATACCTGATCGCGTTGGCAGCACCTGATATTCAGCCTGATCAACGAACTATATGGATTAACACGACTGCCAGCATCCTTGCTGAAGCACTGGCGAGCATGGGCATCGGAGCCAAAACCTCCAGCGGCTACGGGCGCATGCAGATCGAACTTCCTGAGGGGCAGCCCGAAGTACAACCTCACAAGGTTGCGGCTGCCCCCATTGACGAGGAGGCGCGCAAAATAGAGAGCTATATAAAGGAAGTGCGTGCTTTACCAGATCACCCGTCGATCTTTAGCCAGATGCAATCACCTCATTACCAGCGCTGGCAAGCAGTCAATACGCATGCCAGGAGCCGGGAACTAGCAAGCGCTATCGTCGAGAAGATTCAGCACGCCGGACTTACAAAACCAGCAAACAAGAAAGCGTGGTATGCAGAATTGTTAGAAGTAGTTGCAAAGCGTGATGGGTGATTTTCATTAGCAGGTATAGTATGATCGCGAGCATTCACGCATCGATCTTCATCGGGGTACTGTCTCCTTGCAGTACCCTCCTCACGGATCTTTCCTCTCAAACTCCTCTGTCTCGAAATGGAGATCAAGCAGTTCGCGCCTTGCAGTACCCTTTTACCGGGCCTATCCACTGAAACGGCGATTTAAGCACAAGCGGGACCGTGCCACCACCGACTTACAGTACTCTCCTCACGGGTCTTTCCTCTCAAACGAACTCGATAACGCATGGATATATCACAACCTACCACTTGCAGTACCCTCGAAACGGGTCTATCCTTTGAAATCGTGCGTCATCTTTTGTGATACCGATGCCTACGACCACTTGCAGTACCCTCCATACGGGTCTATCCTCTTCAACTTCCCACCCACGAAGAGACCGTGTTACGGCTGATGACTTTGCAGTACCCTCCCATCGGGTCTATCCTCTTCAACCGACGATGGATAACTACGTGCTAGATGATTTGGAAGTCTTGCAGTACCCTCCTCACGGGTCTATCCTCTTCAACCAAATCCTACAAGCAGTATACTCATGCTCAAAAATCTTGCAGTACCCTCGAAACGGGTCTATCCTCTTCAACCCTGTCCCGCTGTGAACGTCTCTACGCCCTTGTACTTGCAGTACCCTCGAAACGGGTCTATCCTCTTCAACGTTGGAAAGCTGGATACGCCCGCTTATTGCCCCGCCTTGCAGTACCCTCCATACGGGTCTATCCTCTTCAACATATTGATACAATCCCTTCTGAATACGCTTGATATTACTTGCAGTACCCTCCATACGGGTCTATGCACTTCAACTTGTTTATACCACCTGAGAGCATCTCCATAAAGTCCTTGCAGTACCCTCCATACGGGTCTATCCTCTTCAACCTCACGCGACGACCACACCGATTCGTCATTGCCTATCCTTGCAGTACCCTCCATACGGGTCTATGCACTTCAACATCTCGTCAGCAGTGCTTCTTGAGATAGCCGAACTCCTGCCTTGCAGTACCCTCCATACGGGTCTATGCACTTCAACGAGATTGACTGCTGCGAGATCCTGCCAGCATTTCAGACTTGCAGTACCCTCCATACGGGTCTATGCACTTCAACGAGATTGACTGCTGCGAGATCCTGCCAGCATTTCAGACTTGCAGTACCCTCCATACGGGTCTATGCACTTCAACAACCAGTCAGACTTTATGTACTGGCAAGGATACATGGACTTGCAGTACCCTCCAAATGGGTCTATGCTCTGAAACGTCTTTTGGTGCGCCTTTTGCAACGGTGAATTGCACCTTGCAGTACCCTCCATACGGGTCTATGCACTTCAACGTACTCAGTGCGCCAGGTCATCGAGTCTTCGCCATAGCCTTGCAGTACCCTCCATACGGGTCTATGCACTTCAACATGCCTAAGGAACTTACCTGTGATGACCTGGAAAGTATCTTGCAGTACCCTCCATACGGGTCTATGCACTTCAACTATGCCGCAATGGTGAGTGGCTTCCAGGAACTCAGCCACTTGCAGTACCCTCCAAACGGGTCTATGCACTTCAACACAAAAAGTATAGCAAGAAAACACCTAATCTAGCAACCTTGCAGTACCCTCCATACGGGTCTATGCACTTCAACAGAACCAAACCAGAATAGCTCAGTCAGTGTAACACTCCTTGCAGTACCCTCCATACGGGTCTATGCACTTCAACAGAGTATACCTGTATTCCAATGCACGATACAAGCTATCTTGCAGTACCCTCCATACGGGTCTATGCACTTCAACTCATTGTCGCGACTCATCTGCTCAATGTCAGCGTACCTTGCAGTACCCTCCATACGGGTCTATGCACTTCAACAACGAGAAGCTCTATCGCGCTACTTTGTTGTAGCAACCTTGCAGTACCCTCCATACGGGTCTATGCACTTCAACCAACCTACTGGCACCTCGACAAAGTGTGGGCGCACTGACCTTGCAGTACCCTCCATACGGGTCTATGCACTTCAACCAACCTACTGGCACCTCGACAAAGTGTGGGCGCACTGACCTTGCAGTACCCTCCATACGGGTCTATGCACTTCAACAGCACGCCAACAACTGTTGCAAAAACGAATTCAGATCTTGCAGTACCCTCCATACGGGTCTATGCACTTCAACGTCAGTGAGCGCAGCGGCTGGACTTAAACTTGGTTCTCTTGCAGTACCCTCCAAACGGGTCTATGCACTTCAACGAGATCCGGTGTTGCCGTTGGCTTGATCGTCGGCGTCTTGCAGTACCCTCCAAACGGGTCTATGCACTTCAACTCGAACTGCCAGCATGTCCTGAGTGCAGTGAGATTATCTTGCAGTACCCTCCATACGGGTCTATGCACTTCAACCGAGGAAGACTTTCTCTTCCAGATCCACTCGGACGGCCTTGCAGTACCCTCCAAACGGGTCTATGCACTTCAACAAGAGCAGTTTCTCCCAACGCTCTCAACACTGGAAAACTTGCAGTACCCTCCAAACGGGTCTATGCACTTCAACAAAGCGGCCCGAAGCATCGCCCATTCGATCCTGCATCTTGCAGTACCCTCCATACGGGTCTATGCACTTCAACATGATGCCAGGTCAGCGCGGCATCTATCACGACGAATTCTTGCAGTACCCTCCATACGGGTCTATGCACTTCAACTCCTGTTCTTCCGCCGCCGCCATAACTGTTTTCTGACTTGCAGTACCCTCCATACGGGTCTATGCACTTCAACCCGTTACGCAAAATTTAAAGAGACCAATGAAGAGAGCTTGCAGTACCCTCCATACGGGTCTATGCACTTCAACAGACGCACACAATATCATCATCATCGCAGATTCAAGAAACTTGCAGTACCCTCCAAACGGGTCTATGCACTTCAACCTATGTCGGTCTGGCGGAAACCTACGCGATGAGACTTGCAGTACCCTCCAAACGGGTCTATGCACTTCAACTGCTTTTTGGAGTGCAGGCTCAAGTTTCTCCCAGGCACTTGCAGTACCCTCCATACGGGTCTATGCACTTCAACAACCGACTTCCTGTATGTTGTCCCCAATGGCATCATTCCTTGCAGTACCCTCCAAACGGGTCTATGCACTTCAACGTCGATGTGTGTAAGCGCCACAATATCCCCTTGCAACTTGCAGTACCCTCCAAACGGGTCTATGCACTTCAACCGTCAGGCGCTTTATTGATGTCAGGATGATACATGCCTTGCAGTACCCTCCAAACGGGTCTATGCACTTCAACCTTTATAGCGAAAGAGGTGGTGTGACAACTCCCCATCTTGCAGTACCCTCCCAACGGGTCTATGCACTTCAACGCGAGCCATGTTTGAGCAGGGGCGCTCAGGGCTAGAGCTTGCAGTACCCTCCCAACGGGTCTATGCACTTCAACCCTCGATGCGGCGCGGCGGGAGGTGTGTTTTGTCGACTTGCAGTACCCTCCCAACGGGTCTATGCACTTCAACCCGGTATCAAGACACTGGCAACAGGAGTCAATGAGCAACTTGCAGTACCCTCCCAACGGGTCTATGCACTTCAACCGTACCGTGTCATAATGGCACCGTTCTTTTCGGAACCTTGCAGTACCCTCCCAACGGGTCTATGCACTTCAACGGCAACGAATCGCCTTGCCTTTGGCAGCACAAGCCAAGCTTGCAGTACCCTCCCAACGGGTCTATGCACTTCAACTCCGATGGCGTCACGGCCACCAATGTGCTCGAATTGGCGATCTTGCAGTACCCTCCCAACGGGTCTATGCACTTCAACACCAACATCAACATCACGGTCAATGCGCCGTCGCGAACTTGCAGTACCCTCCCAACGGGTCTATGCACTTCAACTCCTGCTTCCTCATTCCTGCTTCCTCAGTTCATTTCTTCTTGCAGTACCCTCCCAACGGGTCTATGCACTTCAACTTCTTGAGCAGGAATATACCCAAGAACTTTCCCAGCTTGCAGTACCCTCCCAACGGGTCTATGCACTTCAACGCCGCAGCCACGCCGCAGAATCTCGTCGCTCGCGAACTTGCAGTACCCTCCCAACGGGTCTATGCACTTCAACTGTACTTTGATGGCGTGTACCATTCATTATTTTTCATCTTGCAGTACCCTCCCAACGGGTCTATGCACTTCAACTTCTTGAGCAGGAATATACCCAAGAACTTTCCCAGCTTGCAGTACCCTCCCAACGGGTCTATGCACTTCAACGCCGCAGCCACGCCGCAGAATCTCGTCGCTCGCGAACTTGCAGTACCCTCCCAACGGGTCTATGCACTTCAACTGTACTTTGATGGCGTGTACCATTCATTATTTTTCATCTTGCAGTACCCTCCCAACGGGTCTATGCACTTCAACATCATATGCTCCTTGCGGACGTGCTCCTTTGCATCACTTGCAGTACCCTCCCAACGGGTCTATGCACTTCAACTGAGACGCGACACGTGGAATGAGCGGAAGGTGAGCCTTGCAGTACCCTCCCAACGGGTCTATGCACTTCAACTGCACTGAACAGCGCACCGACCGTCAGCCTCAACTCCTTGCAGTACCCTCCCAACGGGTCTATGCACTTCAACCTCTAGGAGTTTTCATGGCACTTACGCTTGCCAAGACTTGCAGTACCCTCCCAACGGGTCTATGCACTTCAACAATTGCATCAAATTGCCAGAAAGTTTAGCGCTGAGATGCTTGCAGTACCCTCCCAACGGGTCTATGCACTTCAACAAAGAGCAGCAAACTGCGCTCACGAGAGAGAATGACACTTGCAGTACCCTCCCAACGGGTCTATGCACTTCAACTGACTATCGACGTTGCCAGGCGTATCGATGCGCTCCTCTTGCAGTACCCTCCCAACGGGTCTATGCACTTCAACACGACCTTCTCGACCACGAACACGAATAGCAATAACACCTTGCAGTACCCTCCCAACGGGTCTATGCACTTCAACCCAAACCAGCCAATCCGCTGATTGACGCCGTGCGTCTTGCAGTACCCTCCCAACGGGTCTATGCACTTCAACTCATGACGCGTGCAGTAAAGACCATGCGACTACAAGCTTGCAGTACCCTCCCAACGGGTCTATGCACTTCAACGTCTTCATGGTCTTGTCTTTGAATAAGACCGGGGAAATCTTGCAGTACCCTCCCAACGGGTCTATGCACTTCAACGATGGCTGCGACCTGCACGGGTGACATGCCAAAGAACTTGCAGTACCCTCCCAACGGGTCTATGCACTTCAACTGAACCGATAGGCGTTCGCACGCGCCAGTGCACATCTTGCAGTACCCTCCCAACGGGTCTATGCACTTCAACCAACGCTCGGAAGTCCAGTTCTCAGTAACACAGCAGCTTGCAGTACCCTCCCAACGGGTCTATGCACTTCAACACAAAGAAAGCGAGAAGTGGCATGAAAAAACTTATCCTTGCAGTACCCTCCCAACGGGTCTATGCACTTCAACCTTCTTCTGTCTGAGCAGTTGCGTGTAGGGCTGATCAGCTTGCAGTACCCTCCCAACGGGTCTATGCACTTCAACCCCATAGCTATCCCCCTTGGACGTTTGTAGCACCTGTCTTGCAGTACCCTCCCAACGGGTCTATGCACTTCAACTTTTGTCGATTTCTTCCAATATGAAACGCATCGACACTTGCAGTACCCTCCCAACGGGTCTATGCACTTCAACAGACCGGATTTGCGCCAGCATCAGACGACGTCTCACCCGATTGCGCCGGGACAAGCCCTTTCCTGGGCCTCTCAGCGCGTCGTTTTCGTCCCTCATTATACACTCCTGATCATCATTTGTCCCGTTTTTCGCAAATCGATTTCTGCCAAAAAACAGGGGGGATTTGCGAAAAGTTTTTCCTCTTTTCATCGTCGTTGACGCGCATCTCGGGCGCGCAAAAGGTCGTAACGACCAAAAATCACACGGCCCGCCATCGATTTGCGAAAACAGCCCCCAGAAGCACACTTATTGACACAGAGACCATCACATTCACTCTGTTCATCCCCTCGTTCGCTCACACACAAACACAGTGAGAAAATGAGTACGCAACATTCCGCTCCATAATCATAAAAGTACCAATCGTATACTCATATATATCATTCCATGCTATATTTACTACTGTTGTGGATACGTAGCAAGGGAGAACTCTTTTTGGAACAGCAGCATCTATCTTTCTGTGCAAACAAAGCCATTCAGCGTGCTTCCGTCGCTCTCCTGCGCCTCAATCTCGCCAGGATTTCCGCATCATTCCCTAAAAAGGTGGTTCCGACACACAAAAACCGCATTCCCTGCGGGATTCCCCTCCTATACTTGCAGCATCGAGAGTGTCAAGCACACCCTCACCGTTTGAATAATCATGAAATGGAGGTAGTGTTATGCCGAAATCGGATGCACAAAATAAATCCGACCGACATTTCCTCTTACAAAAACTTTTTGAACAACCAGGCGTACGTCTGCGCACCAGCGAGATCGCCGAGAAACTCGGCGTGAGTGACGATACCGTCAAGCGCGACATCGATGAGTTGGATATCAGTGGACGCCTGCCACTGCGGAAGGATGGGCAGTTCTGGCTGCTGGCAGAAGATGCCAAGATACCACAACTCCAGGTTCATCTCAACCTGGCTGAAGCGACCGCCCTCTATATCGCAGGCCGTCTGCTCTCGCAGATCCATGATGAGCAGAACAGACACGTGATCCTGGCGCTCACCAAACTCGTTGACGCGTTACCGGGTTCCTTACAGGCCCATCAACGTCTCCTCGTTGAGATGGCGCGACAACGCCAACACAGCTCCAGCGACCGCTCTGGCGTCTTTGAAGCTATCGCCTGTGGTTGGGCCACTGGTCATAACGTGCGTTTGCTCTATGAACCACCCCGCAAGCGCAAATTTACCTGTACCTTCTCGCCGTACCTGTTGGAGCCATCGGGTATTGGACGCACCATCTACGCCATTGGGGAAAGTTCGCCGCCGGGTGAGTTGCGTACGTACAAGCTCGAACGCATGATCTCAGCACAGCTCACCGATGAACCCTTCACCATCCCGCAGCACTTTGATGGGCCTGCACAACTCCAGCGCGCATGGGGAGTCATGTCAGGCGGTGACGAACTGATCGAAGTACGCCTGCGCTTCTCGCACTATGTCACACGACGCGTCAAAGAAACGCTCTGGCATCCATCGCAAAAGATCGTCGATACGCCCGCAGGCTGCGAACTCACGGTAGCGATTGGCGACACGCTCGAAATTGAAAACTGGATTCGCGGCTGGGGTTCAGACTGTATCGTACTGAGTCCACCTGAGCTGCGTGAGCGCATGATTGCTGACGTGCGGCGTTCTAGCCGTCACTATGGCATTGCCGCGCAACCAGCCAGCAACGCGATGGGAGAGGGCGCAGATCTGCTGGCGCGTTTCCTGGAGGAAGAGTCATGACCAGCACAACGAGCGGACTACGGCCATTTCAGATCAGAGTGCGTGACCTCATTTTGCAGGGCAAGAATGTCATCTTGCAGGCACCGACCGGCTCGGGCAAGACTCTGGCGGCGCTCTCACCCTTCACCACCAATCTTGAAGGTGGAACGAATGCCTTACCGCTGAGTTGCCTCTACGCGACTCCGCTGCGCGTGCTCTCCACGCAATTTTACGACGATTACAAAGCGTTCATTGCCTATATGGATCAGAAGGAAGGCACTGACTATGGGCGACGCTACGAGCGCCTGGGGAGAAGGCCGATCTCCATTCAGACCGGTGAGCAGTCTGACGACCCACAGTTCGAGTCGCTACTGACCTTCTGCACCATTGACCAGCTCTTAGCCAGCTTCTTGAGCATCCCCTACGGCATTGGGAAGCGCCGGGCAAATTTGAACGTTGGCGCAGTGATTGGATCATACCTGGTGCTGGACGAATTTCATCTGTATCCACTCAAGGACGAAGAGCACTGCTATGGCGCACGCACAACAACGCTCGTGATGCTCTCGCTCTTGCAAGGTATTACCTCTTTTATCTTGATGACGGCCACCTTCTCGCGACCGCTGCTCGAACAGCTCAAAGTCTTGCTGAATGCCGAGATCGTCACCATCGAAGACGAGCAGGAGCTGCAAAAGATCGCGCGAGGACGCCGTCGCTTCTTCGAGGTCGCGGATACCGCCATGAGCGCTGAGGCTATCCTGGCACGCCATCAAGACTGTTCGCTGGTCATTTGCAATACGGTGTTGCGCGCGCAACAACGCTACTGGGAGCTACGCCAATGCATTGAGCAGGGTGGAGCAGACAGCGAAGTGGTGTTGCTGCACAGTCGCTTGACAGCCAAAGATCGCACAGAGCGTTCAAAGTTCGTGATGGAACAACTGGGACCAGCTCCCAGGGAGTGGAAGGACGGTCGACGCTACGGCTGGCAGAATGGGCAGTACCATGGGCGGAACATCATCGTCGTGGCAACGCAGGTGGTTGAGGTTGGCCTGGACATCTCCGTGCAGACGCTGCACACTGAAGCGGTACCCGCCAACAGTCTGATCCAGCGTGCGGGACGCTGTGCCAGATTTGCGCAACAGGAAGGGCACGTCATCGTCTATGAGTTGCCGACTGATCCCTCAGGCAAGCAGGCTTCGACACTCCCGTATCATGGCGAGCTTTGCCGGGCGACCGTGCAGGAACTCAAGCGGCTTGATCTCTCCGTACCCATCGATTTTAAAGCCGAGCAAGCGCTGATCAACGCGGTGCATACAGCCGAGGACACGGAGCTGCTCCAGCGGTTTGAGAAACGCAAAGAGAGCATCGTGAAGGATATCTTCACGAGCTTAAACGAGCATTCATCCAGCGTCGTAGCCAACCTGATTCGCGATGTGGCCCAGGTGCAGGTGCTGATCCATGACGATCCTCAGCATACGATACGTGAAAAGCCCTGGGAGTGGCAGAGCTTCTCGCTGCATCCAGGGTCACTTGCCGCACACTGGAAGTCTTTCGAGGAGATGAAAGACACACTGGAGGACGTGGAGTGGGTCTGTAGACAAGCGATTGCCAGCCAACTCGATCAGGAAGATGCGGAAGCCGATAGTCGCCAGATCACGGTTTTTGATTGGCCTGTGCTACCCTATCTCTCTGATCCGCGAGCACGTGAGCGTACGCTACGTGGCACTGTGATGCTGGCGCTTCCCAGTCAACTTGCCACCTATCACCCAACGCTCGGTTTTATGCTCCGCGACGACTGGCCCGAACTGCCATGGCCGGAGTATCAAAGTACGCTTATGGATGAAGGGAAAAAGAAGAAGCCCGACTATGCGTCGATCACGCAACAGAGCTATCAGGTGCATATCAGTGGACTGGTCGCAGCCTACAACAATGGTATTGCCCAGCATCTCGGTTACGTTGCGCACAAACTGGAGACGCGTCTCGGCTTACCTGCGAACAGTATTGACCATGCGCTACGCCTGGCTCTTGCCTGTCATGACTTTGGCAAGCTCAGTGTGCAATGGCAGCAATGGGCGTTCGAGTGGCAAACATTGCTCTATGAGCATGAGGGGTGGGGATCGTATGCGCACCATCCCCATTTCTTCTTTGCCAAGACCGACTATGACGCGCGGAACCCTGAGCAGCGGAAGTTACAGCATGCCACGAAGACCAAAAAGCCTCACCATGCCTGCGAGAGCGTTGTCTCAGGTCTGCCACTGATCGTGAACAGTCTGGGTCTCACGTTCACCGACCATGCGGAGTTGGCGCTCTTGCGCGCCGTGTGTGGAGCGATAGCGCGCCATCATACACCCAGCGCGGACGATTATAACCCATTCCAGCTCCATCCAGGTTCGATCAGTGCCATCCAGGAGGCATTGGAACTGGCGCGCCAGGGACTGGCCTGGACCTATGATCTCAAGCTGATCAGCACTGACCCGCAGAGCAAGGGGAAACTGATGCCAGAAAATGGGCAACAGGTGATCACAAGACCTGAACGTGGTCGCATGCAAGAGCTGGAGACGTGGCTCTACTTTGTCATCGTGCGTGCCTTGCGCCTCGCCGATCAGCGCGCCGATGATTTTCGCGAAAGGAGGTAGCGTCTATGCAATCGAATTACTTTATTGACAAAATGAGCGGTACGTCAGCCGACGCCCTGGTAGCTATCGGCTTCGCATCTTTTCTCGGCGACCTGAGTCTGGCGCAGCACCAAAATCAGGAAGGCATCTTCCTGCAAGATTGCGGTTCGTGCTACACCATTGGAGCGCCGCAATACATTGATACTGAGCAACTTACAGACAACCAGGTCACGAGATTGCTCATTGTGCTCCCACTTGACTCTAGCAAGCAACGCGAGAAGCAAGCCAAAAAAGGCGAACAATCACCTCTCGATGGCTTTTCTTATGATGAGCAGTTAGACATTAGTCGCACGTATCGGGAGCAGCTAAAAAAGCTAGGATCAGCGTTTCAGACACCGGAGGCGCGGCTGAAAAAGGCTCCTGAACTGCAAGCTCTGGTTGAAGCAGATACCCGGTTGAGCCACTATCTATCCATCAACATGATGAAGATTGCCAGCTCCTTCAACGAGCTAGCGCTGCGCTGGGACCGCCTCACACCCGCACAAAAACGCTGGCACATTGCTCTGTTGCTCGAACTCTTCAGTCATCCACTGAACGACATCCCGGCGGCGAGCGCAGACTGGCAGCAACGCGCGAAAGCCGAGGGCATCAAAGGCAATACGATGGCGAGTGCGCTCCAGATCATCAATCCGACAACGGGCAAGGGCGCAAATCGGGCCAAGGCCAGTGAACTCACCATCGGCAATCAGGAGAGTTTCTGGCTCTTAGAATTGCTCAAATTTCGTGGCTACATGGAGGGAGCTGCGCCCGTTGTTGTGCAGGACAGTGATGATCGCAAAACCTATGTGATCCAGCCCCGGCAGATCAAATTGACCCTCCTGCAAGGCATGATGAAGCAGTTTCGCGCCGTCTTCTGGCCGACGACCGCTGTAAAACTGGATATTCTGGCCTCATTGCGTTTTGCCCAGGTGCTTGTTGAGCAATACCAGACGCTGTTTCAACCGCATGCGCTGCTCGCCAGGTGGTTGCCGCCTGAACCGGTGAGTCTGGCAGCCGGGTTTGATGTGACCTTCTATAAGTTCCTCGGCAGCGCTCATGCCACGATGAATATCTCAACCATCGGGCTACCTACCTGGCTACCTACTCTGGATAGCCTTGAGCAAGTCACGGCAGCAGAGCAGTTACTCGATGAGCATGTCAAACTGATCCGCCAGTTGCGTAACAGCAAAGGCGAGGAGGGCGCTGAAGAATACGAATTGCTCCACTTCTATCGCGACTTTCTCTCAGGTGATGATCTGAACTCTTTTTGGGCATTTACGACCGCCTATAGTAGCTATGTGATGAGCGCACGCGAGAAAAATCGCTTCGTGCAACTCTTCACGACACAAGGATTGGAGGTTTTGCTGATGAATAACCAGCGTGATGGTGTGAAACTGAAAGACATTTTTGAAAAAGAGGGTTTTAAGCATATTGCGGCAGCGATCAGACAGTCAACGATAACCGCTCAGTATCGGCGCACGCAGTTGGGGGATCGGACCTACGACACGCGCTATGGCTTAGGTCAGGATCTCAAACGCAAGGCGCACCGCCCCGCAGAGTTTATGGAGGAGTTGGGCTTATTCCTCCAGGCATACTCTGAGGAAACGGTGCGCGAGGAAGAGAAACTGGCAACGCGTCTTGGACATAAGCTAACGCCCGAGGATCGTCGCGCCCATAAATTGCGGTCAAATATATCTGAAAACGACCTGAAAGAGATCGGCGAACTCATTGATCGTTATGGTTCCGGGCTGATCTGCTCGATGTTGATCTCCTACGGCTACGCGCACCACTCAAACAAAGAAGCTGAATAGTGCTGAGAAAAAAGTATCGCATCAAGTTAAGAAAGAGGTAGAAAAGAATGACTACACCTATCGCATCGCTCTCTATTGCCGCCCGCGCCACGCTCAACATGCATAGCCTGAACAATGAAGGCGGTGAGGGCAACCAGATCCAGACGCGCATCGTCGAAATCGTCGATCATGCGGGCGAACTGCACAGCGTCAACGCCATCTCTGGCGATATGCTGAAGCACGTCCTGATGGAGCATTTTTACCAGCTCGCTCGTGCGCAAGACGTCGCACTCTGCGCCAGTTGCCAGCGTTTCAACGCCAACCGCATCAATGCCGACCGTGGCTTTATTAGCGAAACGACGGCGACCAAAACGACGGACACACAATTTATCGATCAGGTCCTGGCGCGTTGCGCGATTGATGACGTCGCAGGGGTGCTCGTCACAGAGGGCAACCGTTCGATCCCACGTAAATCGATCAGCGAATTCGGTTGGGTCATCGGTCTGCCGGAGAAGACACGCACCGAAAGCTATCTCCACGTCAAGTATGTCTCTGAACGCAGCAAAGAGAAGCGCGCGGAAGATGCCACGGGACAGCGTGAAGCTGGCTCCAATCTGGGGCAGAGCCTGTTCCGGCGTCCGGCATCCAGCGGTATCTACGCCATCGTTTGTCACCTGGAGCTAGCGCGTATTGGCTACAATGACATCCAGCAGTCCTATGCCATCGACGAAGACGAGCGCCAGGTCCGCAGCGCGCTGCTGCTGGAGAGTCTGCTGCACACGTTTATTGAATTGAACGGCGCCATGCGCTCATCCCAACTGCCCCATCTCGTCGCGCTGGACGGTGTCATCACCACCAGTTCCGGCGTCATCCCGGCACCGTTGGTCAGTCCCTTGCTCGGAGGGGACGATAGCGAGGAATATAAACAGCAGTTGACAGGCATTGTTGACGCGCTCAACGGTCCCGAGCGTGAGACGGTCAAACAACAATCGTTCAGCTCCGTCAGTGACTTCGCGCAGCAGATGCGCGCGTTGATCGACGCGAGTTCGCCCTATAAGCTGACCGTCAGTCACTAGAGCCATGCTGGCTTGAGAGGAAGGATCATGATACTATGTGGATGATTGCGCGCTATCTGCCGGTCGCCCCATTTTCGCTCAAGCCAGCAGCTGTTACCTCATCGGGAGGCAAAACGCTGCTGGTGATGACGCCCTACGCGATCAAAATGGCGTTACTCGATGTCGCTATTCGTACGCTTGGTGTGGAGGCTGGTGCGGCCTTATTCCCACGTTTGCGGGATCTCTCGATCTGCCTGGCCCCGCCGCGTGATATCCTTGTCTTCAAGACCTTCAGCAAGATCTGGCGACCGGTTGAGTCCAAGGATAGCAAGAAGCCAACGGAGACGCCAGAGGAGTTTGAGGCGCGGATGCAAGAGAAGCTCGCCGAGAAAATGCAGCGTGGTCAATATCCCTTCTACTCCACAATTTCTTTTCGCGAATACGTCTCCTACCGCGAGCCTTTCCAACTCGCGGTAGGGGCAGCAGATATGGTAGAATTGCCGCAAGAACTTTCCATGCTTTTAGGGAACATCAACTACGTTGGCAAGCGTGGAGGATTTGTTCAGGTCGTCGAGCCTCCGCACCTGCAAGAGCAGTTGCACGAGCGCGAAGTTTATCGATCTCACCTTCGGTGGAGTGAGCAACTTCCCGCTCGAACGGAACCCTCCAATTGCTGGATGATTGTGGCAAGAGCCTGACATTTGCGCGCGCGAATATCTATAGTCCTGAGCGGGTGACTGCTGGCAAGGAGCGTATCTACCGTCCTATTGTGTTGCCCTACCGGCTCACCCGTTCCAGTCGTGGATACAGCTGGTATCAGCGTATCAGTCCTGCTCAGGAGGCAGAATAAAGAAGCCATGCTGACCACCTATCATTTTCTGTTTACCGCCGTTGTCGTCAGTCCCCTGGAGCTGGATGACCACTGCGGAGCAGCGTTACGCGGAAGTCTGTTCAATGCAGTATGGGAGCGCTTCTGTACCAATAAAGCATCGCCCTCATGTGCAGCATGTCCGTTGCATAGTATGTGTCCGGTAAGCGCGCTGGTAGCGCCACTGCGCGAGGAGAATCAGTACGGGCGAGACATCCCACGCCCGTATATTATCCTGCCACCCCTGGGGACGACGCGCCGCTATGAGGCTGGCGAGACCCTGATCTTCGGTTTAACGCTCTTTGGCTCGATCATTCAGCTCTTGCCTTATATTGTCATGTCGTTACCGGTGCTTGAGGAGAACGGCATTGGTCGCAACCTCTCAGAAAACGCGGGACGACGGGGACACTTTCGTATCCAGCAAATCGAAGCGTATCATCCCATCACGGGTGAACGTTGCAGCATCTACCAGCGAGGGAAGGCGCTAGTCCAGGCTCCGACGCTGGCAGTTACGGCTGAGGCGGTCAAGAGCAAGACGGCGAAACTCTCGACGCAGCGTATCGAACTCAACTTTCTCACGCCCACGCGCATTACGCAGCATGAGAAAGTCGTACGTCATCCGCCATTTCGTCCACTGATTCTGCGACTGAGTGAGCGCCTGACGCGTCTTGAAGCGGCCTACGGGGAGGGTGGCGAGGAGCGCTCAGAGGAGCAGCCAGACCTGATCAAGCTGGCTGGTGATATCATCTGCCAGCGGGACGAGACGAGTTGGGAGGAGGTGCAGGGCTATTCGCGGCGTCAGCAGAGTTACACATCAACCAGTGGTTTTCTCGGTAAAGTGGTGTACGTGGGAGAGCTGGGGCCATTTCGGGAGTTGCTGACGTGGGGGGAACTCATCCATGTTGGCAAGAACGCCGTCAAAGGCAGTGGTTGGTACACTATCGTCGAAGCATAGAGACCGGGCAAACCCGGCCAAAAAGCGCGTTCCTGGACGTATTTTCGCAAATCGCAACGGGGACGCGCTTTTTTTGCTGGAGAGGACCATTTTTGTGCAGGAAATGCAGCAATTCTACGTTAAAAGAGGGGAAAACTTTTCGCAAATCCCCCCTGTTTTTGGACAAAAATCGATTTGCGAAAAACGGGACAAATGATGATCAGGAGTGTATACTATGGAAGGAAATCAACGCGCTGAGAGGCTCAGGAAGGGGCTTATGTCGACGCAATCGGGTGAGAGGTGGTCCGATGGTGGTGCTGACGCCGGCGGTTTCAGAGCATTGACCCGTTTGGAGGGTACTGCAAGAGGGGATAATAGCGAATATATCCGCTGTATGACCCTCGTTTCAGAGCATTGACCCGTTTGGAGGGTACTGCAAGTTCTCGATGAGTTCTTTCCGTGACTCATCGAGAAGCGGTTTCAGAGCATTGACCCGTTTGGAGGGTACTGCAAGAGCAGACCGTCGACCTCGTCAAAAACGCGCAGGCAGAGTTTCAGAGCATTGACCCGTTTGGAGGGTACTGCAAGAGCTCTGCTCACTTGGATCGCCGAAGGTACTCACGAGGTTTCAGAGCATTGACCCGTTTGGAGGGTACTGCAAGAGTGTTCCTCGAAGACGCCGCAGATCCTGGCATGCGCAGTTTCAGAGCATTGACCCGTTTGGAGGGTACTGCAAGTTCCATACAATTCATCATCTAGCTTTGCCTTGCGAAGTTTCAGAGCATTGACCCGTTTGGAGGGTACTGCAAGGTGTGAGTTGTACAGGCCCGCCGCGTAGTCCACCAGCGTGTTTCAGAGCATTGACCCGTTTGGAGGGTACTGCAAGTACAAAGTCGCCTGTATCCACACAGACGATGGCCCGGTTTCAGAGCATTGACCCGTTTGGAGGGTACTGCAAGGAGGTGAGCGACGATCAGCCTGGCTAGATGCCGAAGTTTCAGAGCATTGACCCGTTTGGAGGGTACTGCAAGACGGCTTCGCAAGAGGCGCACACGGAACCGTTGCCGGTTTCAGAGCATTGACCCGTTTGGAGGGTACTGCAAGAGTCGATCAATGATGTGTTGCGGCAATTCGATGCGGTGTTTCAGAGCATTGACCCGTTTGGAGGGTACTGCAAGCTTCAAGAAGGGTGATCAGTGGCACTCCATTCAGTTGGTTTCAGAGCATTGACCCGTTTGGAGGGTACTGCAAGATGGCTTGCATTTGTTTTGCAAGTTCCTGATGTCTTGTTTCAGAGCATTGACCCGTTTGGAGGGTACTGCAAGTACAAATCAGTGTGAAATCACCTATATTTCAACTATAGTTTCAGAGCATTGACCCGTTTGGAGGGTACTGCAAGAATATCATCGAGATCTCGCTCTCCACGCCAGTGAGTGGTTTCAGAGCATTGACCCGTTTGGAGGGTACTGCAAGAGTGACTCGGAGATCTCATGAACGGCTAGCTCCTGTGTTTCAGAGCATTGACCCGTTTGGAGGGTACTGCAAGCTGGCTCTTCGCCGCGCATCTGGCGTTGTAGTGCTGGTTTCAGAGCATTGACCCGTTTGGAGGGTACTGCAAGTAGCGTCACGGAAACCATAGGTGAAGGTATGCAACTGGTTTCAGAGCATTGACCCGTTTGGAGGGTACTGCAAGTTGAAGGTCAGCGCGACTTCGCATTGCTTAGCGTCGCGTTTCAGAGCATTGACCCGTTTGGAGGGTACTGCAAGATACGGAGGACTTTGGCCGGTCACATAGCGTACAAAGTTGAAGTGCATTGACCCGTTTGGAGGGTACTGCAAGGCGTGATGCCACCTGGGACAGTTCGGTAGCACATAGGTTGAAGTGGATTGACCCGTTTCGAGGGTACTGCAAGTCTTTGTCGTGGGTTTTACGCGATTTCCGCCGTTTGAAGTTTCAGTGATTGACCCATTAATATGGCAAAATAAGATATTACATGTGATAGGACGAGTGTAATCGGCCACATCCATGACCCTTCCCACCAGTTGAAGGCCAACTATCTCCGTTGCCTCATACCTATTTCCTGGCAATATCCCCACACCAGAAATACTCAACAAAAAATCCGCAGAAACTGCGGAATTTCTTTGTAAAGTGTCTTCTAGCAGCACAAATTGTTGTGCGCCAATACACCGAAGAGAAGAGGACACTATGGAACTTGTTGTCGAGGGGAAAGGATCGTTTGTCGGCAAACATCAAGGGCGTCTGCGCGTCACGCGTGCGCAAAAAACGATTACCGAAGTACCACTTATCCATCTCAAGCAGGTCATTATTGTCGATAGCGGCGTTGGCATCTCCAGCGACGTCATTCGGACATGCAGCGAAGAGGGGATTCCCATTCATTTCTTGAGTAGTCGCGGCTCAGCCATCGCCAGTCTTTACTCCGCTGGCCTGACGGGAACGGTGATGACGCGCCGCGCACAGCTCCTGGCATATGAACAGACCATTGGCATCACGGTCGCCAGAGCATTTATCACCGGCAAACTGGAGAACCAGGCCAACCTGTTGCGCTATATGGCGAAGTACCGCAAGGAAACCAATGCCACGCTGTATGAAGAACTGACGCTCGCAGCCCTGGAGATGCGGGACTTTATTCATGAACTGGAACGGTTCAATGCAGAGAAGATCGATGAGATACGTGAGCAATTCCTTTCGGTTGAAGGTCGCGCGGCGCAACGCTACTGGGCGATGGTCGCGCGCATCATCCCCAACGAACTGCAATGGCCCGGACGCGAAACGCAAGGTGCAACCGATCCGTTCAATGCAGCACTCAACTACGGCTACGGCATCCTCTATGCACAGATTGAGCATGCCTTGACACTGGCGGGACTTGATCCCTTCGGCGGCTTCCTTCACACCGACCGTCCTGGTAAGCCAAGTCTGGTCCTGGATTGTATTGAGGAGTTTCGCCAGACCATCGTCGACCGGACCATTATTGGTCTGGTCAACAAGCATATTCCTCTGGAGCAAGACGAGCAGGGTTTGCTCACAGAGATAACGCGCAAGAAGATCGCCGAAAAAGTGATCGAGCGCCTGGAAAGCAGCGAAGCGTATGAAAAGAAGCGACAAGCCTTGCGCTTTATCCTCCAGAGTCAGGCGCGCCACCTCGCGCTCTTCCTACGCAACGACCGCACAAGCTACGAACCCTTTATTGCAGGCTGGTAAGGAGGAAACCAATGCGCTATCTGTTAATCTATGATATCCCGCACGATGGTGTACGTACCAAGGTTTCTGATGCCTGCCTGGATTATGGTTTGGAGCGTATCCAGTACAGCGCGTTTCTCGGCGAGTTGAATAAGACGCACCAGCGTGAACTCTGGCTCCAGATCAGGCGTCGGATTGGCAAGCGTGAGGCGAGTGTCCAGCTTTATCCACTGGACGAGAAGAGCTGGTCAGGACGCCATGTCTTTGTGCAATCTACGGAGGTGGAGTAAATGGCAACCTGGCTGCTAGAAGTGACGGATCTCAAGCAATACACCTATTGTCCGCGTATTGTTTTTTATCGCTATTGTCTGCCGACCATACGTCCGCTGACCTTCTTGATGGAGGAGGGTATTCGTCAGCACGAGGAAGAGGAGGATCGTGAGGAGCGGCGCAGCCTGCGCCACTATCAGTTGCAGGAGGGTGAACGCTTCTTTCATCTGGCGCTCCAATCGGAAAAGCTGGGCCTGGCGGCACGCATCGACCTGGCAATTGCCACACCATCACGAACCGCTATTGAAGCCGAAGCGGTTGTGGTCGAGTACAAATACTCTGAGCAAAAGGCCGGGGCGCATTTCAAACTCCAGCTTGCGGCCTATGCCTTACTGCTTGAGGAAGCCTGGAATATGCCGGTGAAACGAGGCTTCATCTACTCAATTCCGCTGAAGCGAGCAGAGGCAGTAGCGATTACGCCGCAATTGCGCAAGAAGGTTATCCAGACGGTGAGCGCTATCCGGCATCTAGTAGAGCAGCAGGAAATGCCAGAGCCACCTGTGGCGCAAGGACGCTGTGTCACCTGTGAATTTCGCCGTTTTTGTAACGACGTCGTATAGCATTGTGCGTAGAATGGTGGCTTCTAAAGCGATGTTTCGCAAATCGATGCAGGAGCCACCAGTGAGCGCTCTTTTGGGCCGCATATTGGCCCGAAAAATTTCTATTTACGTGTGAAGTTCGCTCCATCTCTTCGCAAATCCCCCCTCTTTTTGGACAAAAAACGATTTGCGAAAAAAGGGGAGATTCGGTATACTACATGGGAATGTTACAGAAAAAATGGCACGTTGAGAGGCTCAAGAAATGGTCTGTCTCGGAGAAAATGCTCTCTGAGCACTGTCATCAGGGACTCACGGTATTCTGGCCTTCTTCTGCGCAGCAAGAATGCAACATGTTGAGGCGATGGTGAACGAGAGTCGGCGTCCATCAGGCAGATGCAGCGATGCCTGGCTGACCCGTTCACACAGGATGGCCAGGTCTCGATTGAGCGCACGATCGTTGAATGGACGCAGTTCAACCTGCACCATCTGAGCAGAGTGCGTGATTGTGCCGGGAAGCTGAAAAAAGGGAAATAAACGTTTCCAGGTTGCTTGTGCATAAGATGCCGGAAAGTATCGATCACGTACCCACATCGCCAGGTTCGCCAATGCCACCTTGCAAATTGTCATCACCTGGTCTTTTCGGTTATCAATCTCATACATGCTTCGCTCCTGCTCCTTCGCGTTTTCTAATGCGCGAAGCACCTCCCGCTGCTCTTTGCAGTAGCGTTCTTGCTTGCGGAACTCGGCATTGCACTGGTCATAGGCTTGCCATTCTTTGAGGCGGAGTGGTTCCAGTTCGGCGTCGATCTCGGCTTTGCGCTCCTTGAACTTCTGTCGGAACAGGTACTCAGGAAGGTTTTGTTCTTCCAACGTGAACTGATAGGCTGTCAGTTCACGATACAATTCCTTGCTGCGGGCGTTGTAGGTCGTGCGGAGCCGCTCCCGTCGTCGGCTGGCCTGGGCCTCGCGCTTGCCGGCACTCTGTGCCCATTGCTTGAGTCTGGCGAGCCGCTTCTCCAGGCAGGTTCGTCGTTTGGCTACCTCCGAATTTTCCACAGCGACCTTGGCGAACCCATGGTTGGTGTCCAATCCGAGCGGTCGAAGATAATCTTTGATGACATTTTCTTGAGCAGGCCAGCGGTGAATGTAGGTCCGGGCGAGTTCCACCGCATCAATTGTCGGCATCGCTTCGGTCGTGACAATGGGAATGAGCTTCGCGGCCTTTGCTTTGACCGGGGCCGCCGTGGCCTGCCACCCTTCGCGCCACCAGGCTTGCTCCTCTGGGGGCAGGTCACCGTCCCATCGTCGGGGATACGCCGCTTCTTCTGGATCAGGCCGGGTCTCGACTTTTCGGCGCAGGTCACGGACGAGGGCCACTTGTAAACGCAAAGGATCGTCGGGATGCTCCTCGCGGGATAAGGTAATGCGTGCCGGAGCGACTTCCCGGATGACCTGCCCGTGGGCATCAGTGCTCAGCGGCTCAAAGGGACCAACATCAGAGAATGAGGACAAATCACGGTACTGATTGGTTTGTAGGATCGTGACCACGATGCGTCCTTCCGTGTGCAACCGCGCCAGGAATTCAGTTGCCATGCCTTCTCGATCGACAATCATGCGGGCAACATGGCTCATTTGCACCTGCTGCTCATAGCGCTCCAGGAGTGCAGGGACGCCTGCGGTGAGATGCAGGTCTCCTCGATGGGTGGTCACAAAGAGAGGATGGCCCTGCTCATCGTGGAGCAAAAGGAGCGCTCGGCATCCCAGGACGACACCCAGGCGTCCAACCAGCCCACGTGGGAGGAGCACGTCGCTGTAGACGGGCTTGCGATGCCCATCGACGTAGCAGGTCAATGCCTGAAGGCAGTGCGGGTGTTCGGCTTCTGCTGCTGTTTCAACGGGATGCCAGAGGTGCGTGGCAAAGGCACATGGTTAGACTTTGAGCAGGGGCGGTATTGCTGATGTTTCAACGGGATGCCAGAGGTGCGTGGCAAAGGCACCGAGCGTATTGGTGAAGCGTTCGGCCCCATCGGCGCAAGCGACCTGTGACAAAAACGCTTCGGTATAGCGATAGCCATAGGCGTGCGTCCGACCGGTGAGCAAGGCCAGACCATCGGCGGTATAGCCGCGCAGGTCCCACGTGCGCTGGAGTCCAACCGCCCCCAGAAACAGGAGGGTGAGCATCAGACGTTGGCGGACCGCTGAACTGCCTGCTAGAGGAAGACAGTGAGGATCTGGAGCAGGTGGCAGTGCTTGTTCTAACTGCGTGAGGAGGCCGGTCTCGGCTGCTGCTGCCAAGAGGAGCAAGCTCCCAGCCTGTTCATTGTATCCCCGGGCAATCGTCAGGCCCGCTTTTGCCTGCTTTTCTCGCAGTGGAGGAACGCGACGCACGCCGTGAGCGGCACGGACACGGTTGAGTTGACTGACACTCACCGAGAGATTGAATCGTTCGGCGATGAGGTGCTGGAGTTCCGAACTGGAAACAGACGCGTGGCTCTGGCAATAGTCCAGAAGCCAGGTGAGCACCTCTCTACGCAGTTTGACCGGGTGGCCGTGGCGCCTCTCTGCGAATGCTTGCTCACCTTCCTGCCCGACTCGCTTCAGGAGTCGGTACACAGTCGTGCGATGCATCGGAACAGGACAGCGTCGCCGTGCCTCTGAGGCCGTTGCTCCAAGCTCCACCTGCCGAACAAGCTCAAGTCTCGCCAATCTCCGCCCTTGACGTTGACCTGGCAACGCCACCACCAGTGACATCGCCGTTGCCTCTCTCATTTCCATCACTCCTGGCCCCGCACGTGGTAGACTCCGGGCCGCCTCGCGCTCCATCGCATCAACTGGCCAGGAGACCGCCAGAGCCGAGGCGTACCAAAGTCTACCCCGCAGATCAGCACCTGCTGTTTGGCCTTTGCCCCTGGCAAGCGCAATCGGCATATCAAAATCGAGAGAGGTCATACGGCTGTAAGAAAGTCTGCGATGGCTTTTCGCCCTTGTTCTGGCTGATCGTGCAGCCAGGCATGGCTGACGCCTTTCAGAAACCCATGCTTTCCGCCTTTGCAAGAGAGCCAGTGCAGGCGCAATCTCTTCATGCGGCGTCAGACCACCCGCCTCAGGATCAGCCTGCAGGATCTGCACCGGACAGCGGATCGCTGGAAAGAGCACGTGCGTATCATAGCCCTCAAAGCAACGCCCGCCCCTCTTGCCATCTGCCGTCCTCTCCATGCAGATCCAGAAGCGCCTCGTCCGAGGCCGGCCCCTCCGCGTCATTGAGTTCGACCGTGCCGGTGTGAAAGCGCTGCTCGCGCAGTTCTCCTTTTTGCCTCATGCCAGTTCTCTCTTTTCACACAACCCCCAAACACTCAGGATGGAAAAGGTCGGGAAAATCGTTACCTGTGCTGATCCGGAAAGGTCGGCAGCAGAAGGCTTTCGGAAGCTCCTGCCTGCAGTCCCTGGTAAGGGGCCAGCATATCCAAGAGCAGGATTGGATATGCTGGCCCCTGTCACACGCTCCTACTTCCAACGGGTCAGAATGATTTCGCGCTGAAACAGTTGGGCCGATCCCCAGGTCAAGAGGATTGCGAGCGGGATCAGGATCACAGTAGTAATGACCGCCACGAGGACAGTGAGTTCAAACTGGCCGGAGAGTTCGCCGAGAATGATCCCCAGGATTGGCACCACCGCCCAGATCGAGAGTTGTTGCGCCGTGCGGGTATCGTTGACCCGCGACGAAATGGCCGTCATGACGGCCACGGCGATCAGCCCTAAGAGCGGTGTACTGGCGAGGAAGAGGATGAGCCAGCCTCCGGTGACCACGTGGGAGACGACATTCGCATCGGTCACGATCGCTAATTCAGCGATGAACAGGCCCCCACTCATCCAGGTGACCAGCACTGCCGGCAACAACGCGGCCAGCATTTTGCCCGCCAACAATTGCCATCGGCGCACCGGCGTTGCCAACAGCGGTTCCAGCGTGCGACTGTTCTTCTCGCCAATGATGCTGTAGGCCGCAATCGTACTGGGCACGAGCATCGACAGCAGGAGAAAGATGTTGGAGAACTCCGTTCCCACCAGTCCCTGCGTGTACTCGTGGAGGGTCAACCCCTGAAGGGATGGGACGTGCAGCGAACTGGCTCTCGACCCATTGCCGCCCAGTTGCAGGAAAAAGAGGGGAAGCACGATAAACAGCAGCGGAGGCAGCAGAATACTGAACAGGAGAATACGCTGCTGAACGATCTCAAGAAACTCTTTGCGCAGAATGACCAAGACTTTGTGCATACTTGAAGCTCCTTCTTACTTCGTGGCGACAGCCGCCGCTTTGCGCTCACTCTCCACCAGTTCCAGGTACACCTCTTCGAGGGAATGGGAGGTTGGTTCTAGCGCGCGGATGGGGGCACCTGCCTCCACGAGGGCGCGCACCAACGCAGGATTCTGCTCATCGGGATACGCGAGACTGACGGAGAGGGTACTCTCGGAGGCTGTTGCATCCTGAACAAAGGACAGGGTACGAACGGTTTCAAGCCAGCGCGCTGCGTCTCCGACGACATGCACCTGGGTACCCGATCCAAACATGCCAGCACGTAACTGCGCTGGGGTGCCCAGGCGCAGGAGCTGCGTGCGAAACACCCCGATCAGATCGCAGAGTTCATCGGCCTCGGGTAGATTATGCGTGGTGAGAAAGATGGTCCGTCCTTCGGCCCGCAACGCTTTGATGAAGTCGCGCACCACCCGCGCGGCTTCCGGATCAAGGCCAGCCGTTGGCTCATCCAGGAAGATGATCTGTGGTTCGTGCAGCAAAGCACGGGCAATCGCCAGCTTCTGACGCATGCCTTTGGAGAAGCCCCCCACCTTGTCGTCGCGCCGCTCCCAGAGGTCGAGCAGATGCAGATAGCGTTCGACCTGGGAGGAGGCACGCTCGGCGGGCAGATCGTACATCTGCGCAAAAAAGAGCAGGTTTTGCCAGGCGCTGAGGCGGTCATACAAGCCTGGGGTCTCCGTGAGGATCCCCACAGCTTGCCGAATGGCCTCATTGTGCTCGCCCAGGCGATGGCCCGCTACCGCAGCGCTCCCACGCGTGGGGGCAATCAAGGCCGAGAGCAGGCGCACGGTTGTTGTTTTGCCCGCGCCATTCGGTCCCAGGAACCCAAAGACGGTTCCCTCTGGAATAGCCAGCGTCAAGTCGTCCACAGCCACCAGGCTACCGAAGGCACGGGTCAAGTGGTTGGTTTCAATAGCGTTCATCGGTTCATCCTTCACTACTTCAAAAAAACACCTTGTTCGGACCATCTCATCCCTGGTCACGGCGTCGGTGCGCGTGCCTAGATTAGTGACACCCACTCGCGATCAGCGGGAGGTTCTCCAGCGGAAGCCGAGAGACGCCCTGCCGATGGAATACTAGTGGCCAGATTTCCAGTGACTCAGTGGGGTGACCTGGATCTGCTTCGCCAGCCCATAAGCTGTGGCCAGGTCGCTATCACTTTCCACGAGCGTGCGTCCGATCAGCAACACCGTGTTGTCCGGTGCGACGATCTGCTTCACTCCATCCGGCACCTTGCCCTGCCAGCCCGGTCCGCTCATGAGATAGTCTCCGGCCTGCGTCCCGGTGGTGCGCCTGGCCCACATAGGCGAAGTCCGTTCCCCACGGGTCCGTCAACTGGACGCTGTAATAGCGGCCAGCCATGTCCGGCACGTGCAACACCTCCGGCCCTGTGCTCAGATCGAGCCAGCCCACGGTATAGAGCGTGTCGTGGTTCCCGGTGCTCCCCAAGGGCGTTGGACTGCGAGGGTGAAGCGAGGGTCGGCATCGTATAGAGCGTATTGATGGGAATGCCAGAGGAACTGCCTGGGCTTAGGCCGTGCTGGACGACCGCGTTCTCCAACCGCGTTGTAGATGAGACGCGTATAGAAGATAGGGGTAAGCGAAGGCGCCGACTCCCCACACGACCAGGACGGTCACGGCGAAGGTGAGCAGGGGGACCTTCCACCAGCTTCTCGTCCGAGTCTGCGAGGTCTGCGAGAAGCCGGACGCAGCCGCGCTCTCCTGGTTGTTCGGTTCCTGGTTTTCCCTGTTCGCCATTAGTGCACCTCCACGATAGGCGGCACGTGGTACGCGCCACTGAGGATAGCCGCGCCGGGCTGATAGACCCGGAGCCAGAGTTTGAAGTCCCCGCTGGGAGCCGGCAGCCAGTTTGCCTCGTGCTCCGCCGGGGCGGCCTGCTGGATGAAGATGTCAAGGGAGCCGTCGGCGCCCTGCACCAGGCCCGACCGGTCGCCGACGCTGTAGCGGTTGCTCGGATTGGCCACCATCTGGCCCCGTGTGTTGGTCATGGTCAGCGACCAGAAGGCCTGGTTGGGCGGCAGCCCTCCCAGCGGGAAGTGCAGGCGGTAGTCATGCCCTCCCGTGAGCGTCTGACCCGCCCCATCCACCGTCGCCGTCCAGTACACCGCCTCTTGCGGCAGGTTGACCATGGGGAGGGTCTGGGCGCAGGAGGCTTGCAGCAGGATGCCGTTGCTGGCCTTGCCACATTGCATGGTGATACTCCAGCCATTGGTCGTCGTTTGCATGGCCTTGGCCTGGGCGTTAATGAGCAGACCGGCCGTGAGAATGGCCAGCACGGCTCCCACGAGAATCCCCAGCACCGCGAACGCGACGTTCAGCAGGAAAGCCCAGGCTCGATGTCTGGAGGGTCCACGAGGCGAAGGATGGGACGGTGGGGTCCATCCCGGATCGACAACGGATGTGGATGCGGCAGATCTTCCAAGACGCCGTCCGACCAGACCTCCCAGAGCGCCCATGCCCGCTCCCAGACCAAGCTCTAAGACGACCGTCACGATCAGGCTGAGAGCGATGAGAACGACGACGATCGTGTGTAATGTACCTGGCGAGTAATTCCCGCCACGCTGCTCGGCCTGCTGGAGGGCCTGCGTGACCTGCCCATCGGTTACGATTTGCACAATGGCAAAGATCACCGCGATCAGGCCACCGATCAGACCCGCGACCAGTCCGACCAGCGCGCCGGTTCTCACCCTGCCAGTCTGGCGAGCGGCGAACAGGCCGAGCACGAAAAACGCGACCAGCCACACGAGAACGTCAAGGATCGTCTTGAGCGATCCAGCGACGAGCAGTGAGATGATGATCTGGATCACGCCCAGCACGCCCCCACAGATCGCTCCCCATGTCCAGATGAACGCGGCGCCTGCCCGGCGCACAGTGCCCTGTTCTTGCATATACATTCCTTTCCTCTATGCCTCTTGCAGAATGCAATTGTGTCTATAGCATATTGTTATGTCCCTTCTGCTGAGGAGTTTACCGCAAAACAGCCAGGCTGTCTTCCCTCCAAAGAGGTATTTTTTGGGGGGTCCTGTCGTCTTCATGAGGGAGGGAGGATGTGCAACGCCCGCGCACGGGCCACGGCCTGGGTGCGATTCGTGGCGTCCAGTTTTGCCAGGACGTGCTTGACATGGAGTTTGACAGTGTACAGGCTGAGCACCAGGTGCTGCGCGATCTGCTGGTTGGAGCACCCCTCGGCCATCAATTGCAAGACGTCCCACTCCCGTGCACTCAGCGGCTCATAGGGCGTCGAGTGTGGTACTGGTTGCGTCGCGGCAGCGGGCTGGGCCTGCCAGACGGGCACGATCGCCGCCTGGATGCGCTGCAGGTAGTCAGGCGAGGCGGTGGTAAAAGGGGCCATCAGCGCGAGCAGGTGCGCCATCGCCTCGCCTTCGTCGGCAAACAGGCGCAGATAGCCTTCTGGTTCGGCCTGAGCGAGGATGGGTCCCAGGATGGCGAGCGCCTGCCTGGTTTTGCCCTGAGCGTGTAGTGCCAGCGCGCGCAGCATCTGAATCTCCATACGCCGACCATGAGCACCTGTCCTCACGGCAGTCTCCAACAAGTGGTCTAAGAGAATCCGTGCGTGAGCGAGCGATGAGGCATTCGGGTGGCCTCGTCCACGTGCGATCAACACCCGCGCCAACGCGACATAGCGCACGTAGTGCTGTTTCGCCAGCGGGCTCGTGAGCGGGTCATCATAGCGCAATCCGCAAGTCGCGGCCCAGTGCAAGGCCGGCTCGAGCTGGCCGCAGCGCAGGGCAAAGCGGACTGGAAACAAGATCAACACGTTTTTGCTCGCCTGGGGAACGGGAAGCTGCGCCAGGTCAAACGCTTCGCTCTCCAAGAGCTGCCTGGCCCGCTCGCTGTTGCCTTGCGCCAGGGCCACACGTGCCAGGACTCCGAGCCCGAGCAGTGTCAGCACAGGGCTGGGACGAGCCAGCCCCAGGCGTGGAACCAGTTCGAGGGAGTGCTGGGCCTCGGACTCCGCTTCGTGCAGGCGATTCCACTCGTACAACAGGACTCCATAGCGCCAATGTGCTTGTGCCAGAAGCAGGAGAGGTGGATCGCGCTGCTCACGGCAGGAGCGGAACAGGTCCTCATAGAGCCGTCCCAGTTCGCGTAATCGGCCCTGCTCCTCGTACAGGTCGTCGAGACTTGAGATAATCAGGTAATTGGGGAGCGTTCCGCCAGCAGGATAGGCGTTCCGCCATATCTGCTCCGAGGCCCGCGGATCACCACGCGCGCGATACGCAGTCCCAAGCAGCACCTGCTGCCGCCACAGGGTGAAACGAGTCCAGGCTGTCTCCGGCCCCGTGAGCGAATGCGTCACCTCAGTAGCGTGCGAAAGCGCCTGCGGGATATTCCCTTGAGCCAGCGCTTGCGCTGCCTGATGCAACGCCAGTTCCCGTTGCAGTGCTACCTGTGACTCGGGGTTGTCCTGAGCATGCGCCTCCAACAGCGCGGTGAGGTGTCTGGTGACCCGCTCCGGGTCAAGCGGCTCCGACGTGCGTAGGGGTTGGGTCCAGATCAAGGCAAGCGAGAGGGACACCGAGGCCCCAATAAGCGCCTGCGGAAGCTGATCCAGCCAGCGGCGGAGAAGCACAAGCTTGCCTTGCTCCACCAGGGACGGCACCAACTCCTCCAGCAGGCGTGCCGCGTGGGGCAGGTTGGAAGCTCGCAAGGCGTATTCACAGGCGTCCTCTGCCCATCCGTGCCGCTCATACCAGCGACTGGCTCGACGATACAACTCTGGCACGAGCGCTGGCTCCTGCTGCTGGAGAAGGGTGCGCAGCGTTTCGGCAAAGAGCGGATGGTAGCGATACCAGGTGTTGGTAGTATCGAGCGCACTGACAAAGAGATTCGCCTGCAGCAGACTCTCCAGCTTCATCTGTCCACCAGGCTCTTCGGTCACGCTCTCGCAGAGCGGCCCGCTGAGCCGATCCAGCACGCTTGCTTGGAGCAAAAAGCGCTGCATCTCAGGGGATTGCTGGAGCAAGATTTCTTCCCACACATACTCCAGGAGAAAGCGAGGGGTCACACCCGTCGCCCGGAGTGCTTCTGCCGCATCGGCGTGCCCGCGCAGGACCAGCATCAGCAATTGGATCCCGGCAATCCACCCCTCGGTCCGCTCTTCCAGCAGACGGATCGTCTCGGAACCGAGCGGAAGTTCCATGGTGTGCGCAAACGCCTCGACTTCGGCTGGCGTAAACCCCAACTCCTGGCTGCGCACTTCGGCGATCTGCTGACGCGCCCGCAAGCGCGCAAGCCTTGGTGGATCCACCCGTGTGCCGAGCAGCAGATGCAGGCGCGAGGGGAGATGATTCAACAAAAACAGCAGGAGGGCCTGACTCGCCTCGGTCGTGAGATGGTGGACATCATCCAGGATTAAAACGGTGTCGTGCTGGAGCACGCGCTCCAGCCCGTTGAGGAGACGAGTCAGGACCCGTTCGTGCTCGGGGGGATGCCAGGGCCGCTCAGTCTGAGCCACGATGTCCAGGCGCGCATCGACGCGCGCCAGAGCAGCGATGAGCGAGGAAAGGAAGCGCGCCGGGTCGTTCTCTCCCTCCTCAAAGGTCAGCCAGGCCACTGGCCTGGTGGTCGTGGCAGCCCATTCGGCCAGCAGCGTGGTTTTGCCAGAGCCAGCAGGAGCCGAGACCAGCGTCACTGGCCCGCGCAGGCCCTGCTCCAGGAGCTCGAGCAGGCGGGGGCGCGCCACATGCTGCACAGGCAGGCGCGGGGGAGTGATGCTGCTCTGGAGGATCACCGTCGGCGTGAGCCTTTGAAATGCGAGGGGAACGTGTACAAGAGGCGGCGTGTCCTCACCGGTTTGACTGCTTCCTGTGCTCTCACCATCTGCCGCCAAGCAGCGGGCCACCTCGCATAGTTCCGCCAGGGTGAGATTGGTGGAGACGCCCAGGTAACAGCGCGAGAGCCGTCCGCGCTTGCGCCGATAGGCTCGCCAGTACCACCCACCGCGCCGATTGCCCGCCCGCGCTTTGTGCGCCGTAAAGCTTCCCTCCTCGCAGGTAAAGGTGAAGGTGGTGGCCGTTTCCAGCCAGGCGTACCAGGAAGGCGTATCAACCAGCACGACGACGTTCTGACCCTGCTGCTCGTACAGCAAACAGCCGTTGCAAACTGCTCCGGCGGTTGACGAGACCTTCTCCATAAGACGACACTCCGCGAGAAAAGTGACGGATGTTAGGGATACTCCGAACAGTTCCCTAACACCAAGTATAGCAGAGTGGAGGTGAAACCTCAAGGCCCCAAACGGAACAACGTGTCGTCATGTGCAAAGTACTATCGAGATCTGGTCATCCTATGGAAACAGGTGAACGAGGCGTCGCCTTGTCTGCTTGATGGACGCCTCCTCCCGTTCACTCTTGTCCCTCGTGTTGCATTCTTGCTGCGCAGAAGAAAGCCAACATACCGTGAGTCCCTGGTCATCTTTCAGCACCTCCGGCGGTTGCGAGGCTCTTGACCCGTTTTAGGGTACTGCAAGTTTGCTGACAACCCCTTCATTCGGTCTAGCACGCGTGTGTTGCGAGGCTCTTGACCCGTTTTAGGGTACTGCAAGAAGTGTAGAGAATTGGCTCAATGAGTGTGGCTATATTGGTTGCGAGGCTCTTGACCCGTTTTAGGGTACTGCAAGACGCTGTACCGCTACGTGTTGCATGTTGGTACTCGATGTTGCGAGGCTCTTGACCCGTTTTAGGGTACTGCAAGTAAATCGGGGCTAGTTCAATACGTAGCCAGAGAACGTTGCGAGGCTCTTGACCCGTTTTAGGGTACTGCAAGACGATTTTTCAGAAACGTCTGCTCCAACACATTCAAAGTTGCGAGGCTCTTGACCCGTTTTAGGGTACTGCAAGTACGATTACACTGGCGGGTGCACAGACGTTTGATATCGTTGCGAGGCTATTCGCGCACGAGCGCGGCGAATCCGGCCACTTGCGGGGAATCATTGTCCTGCGCGTCGCGGAAGAAGGTCGCGACCTAGCATGAGTGCGGCGCATCGATATGGCGGTCATGACTGGTGATGGCAGCGTGCCACAGACAGCCTTTTGCATCTCCCATCCCCCAGCAGATCGAAGCCTTCCGTCCTCGAAGAAACTAACAGAGTAATATTATAGTACTGCACGAACTCTTCCAGGTGCTCTCACTTCAGGGGATTGGTACGCAGCGTGAAGTGCTGGCTTATCTTAGTTGCTTGTCTCATTGCTCAAAAACCTCGAATGGAATGAGCTACCTTCATAACATCTCTTCCAGTTTTGGCCTAGTCTGATACTACTTCGCGCGACTCATATGAATAACCTCTTTACCAGATAGAGCAATTTATAACTTGATAATTTCAACTTTATTGGTTAAACTCCTAAAGAGAGAACTATTCTCATAAAATCTATTTCCCACTAGAAATTGCCTGTAAATCTGACGGCTCATGAGAATCAGGTAGCTTGTCAAGCATAGCAAGCCGATGTCCAGGTAGAGGAGATCGTGATGCTCAAACGCCCTCGCAACCTGTTTCACACCGTTTCCAGCGACGGTGTTCTCTTTCCTCATGATTTTCTTTGTCAGATCATTCAGCGGGAACCCCAACTTGAAGGATTATCGGAAGCCTCGTATCACCTCGATGGTGAGAAACTAAATGAAGCCATTAGCCGTTCATGGGCACGTCTCCTGCAAAAATGGCATCTTGCTTATGATACTCATCGCGCTGATAAGTTCTGCAAAGATCTCAAAGAGGCCTGGTTATTCCCATTCTTTTTTGAACTTGGTTATGGCCGTTTACCGTCAATAAAACCTCTGGAAAAAGATGGAAAAAAATATCCTATTTCTCACCTCTGGGAGCATGTACCAATTCACCTGGTAACCTCTTTAGAAGAACTCGATACCTACAGCCCTCGCTCCCGTGGGAATATTGGACGCCAGAGTCCCCATACGCTGGTGCAAGAATTTTTAAATCATTCAGATGAATATATCTGGGGCATGGTGACAAATGGGTTACACCTCCGCTTACTCTGCCGCAATAAGCGTCTGTTACATCGCACGTTCCTCGACTTTGATCTCGAAACGATGATGCAAAGCGAAGCCTATGCCGATTTTGTCCTTCTCTGGCTGCTTTGTCATCAGTCTCGCTTCGAAGGAGAACGAGCAGATCACTGTTGGCTGGAACGCTGGTCAAGAGCAGCTCATGCTCAGGGAGAGCGAGCACTGGGTCAGTTACGTTCTGGTGTCGAAAAGGCCATTCGCCTGTTAGGTCAGGGATTTCTTGATTGTCGAGCAAATACGGATTTAAGAGAACAACTCGCATCGGGAACCTTATCGACAGAAACCTATTACCACTACCTCTTGCGACTTATCTACCGTTTAATCGTCCTCTTTGTTGCTGAAGATAGAGAGTTGCTCTTGATACCAGATGCTGATCCAAAAGCGAAGGAGCGCTATATGCGTTACTATTCAACTGCACATCTCAGACACCTGGCAAGAAAAATTCATGGTACTCAACACACCGATCTCTTCACTGGATTTCAACTGATCATTCAGAGACTAGCTCAAGGCCCTGAATGTCACGGACTTGCCTTGCCAGTGCTTGATGGTTTTCTTTTTAAACGCGATCCTCTCATAGACCTACAACAATGTAAATTGACCAACGCGGTGTTCCTAGAAGCTCTACGCTCACTGGCTTTCCTCAGTCAGAAAAATGGCTTCATACCTATTGATTATCAACACATCGGTGCTGAGGAATTGGGAAGCGTCTACGAATCCCTGTTAGAGTTGCGCGCCTTTGTAGAACCTGACTCGTTTCATTTTCGGCTAGAGGCTCTCCCGGGAAACAAGCGCAAAACCTCAGGGGCTTACTGGACCCCTTCAGAGCTCGTCGAACAGCTTCTCAATACCGCTCTCGATCCTGTCTTGAACGAAGCTTGCCAGCAACCTGAGCCCGAGCAAGCCATCCTGGCCCTCAAAATTTGTGATCCGGCCTGTGGCAGCGGGCACTTTCTGATTGCAGCGGCTAGACGTATGGCCTATCGCCTGGCATTTGCACGCGCAGGCAGCGTCGAGCCAGATCGTCTGACCTGGTGTCAGGCTTTACACGATGTGATCAGAAATTGCATCTATGGAGTGGATAACGATATACGAGCACTTGAAGTCTGCATGGTCGGCCTCTGCATTGAAGCGATGATACCAGGAAGACCATTGATCTTTCTGGATCATAACTTGCGACACGGGAACAGCTTAGTAGGGACAACACCGCGTCTCCTGCGCGAAGGGATTCCCGACGAGGCATTTCTTCCACTTGATGGCGATATACCAACACTCTGCCAGGAATATCGTAAGCGCAATCGCGAGGGTTTGCGCGGACAATTGCATTTGCTCATTGAACCAATGGATGAAACATTGGAGCAAATTGTCAATTTGCGCAGTTGTTCTGACATGACCTATAGCGACGTTTTAGCCATGAAGCAGAGTCACGACGCCTTACGTAAAAGACGAGAGTATCTCCAAAACAAACTGATCGCTGATGCCTGGTGCGCGGCCTTTGTCTGGCGTAAAGTGTATATTGCTTCACAGCGCCTGGACTATCCATTTACGCATGGCATTCTCAGAGAAATGCTGGACAATCAGCATCTGTATCGTGATATGCGGCAAGAGATCGAGCGCCTTACAGAGCAGTACCTCTTTTTCCATTGGCACCTGGAATTCCCAGACGTTTTTCGTATACCAGATGATGGGGAAGAGCCAGATAATCCACAAGCGGGCTGGTCTGGCGGCTTCGATGTTGTACTGAGTAATCCACCATGGGAACGCATCAAAATTCAGGAAAAAGAGTGGTTCGCCGCCTATCCCGCCATTGCTGAGGCTCCTAATGCTGCCGCACGCCGCAAACTGATTGCGGCCCTTCAGCACAGCGATCCCGAACTCTACAACGCTTTCATGGATGATCAGCGCCGGGCCGCTGGTGAAAGTCACTTTATTCGCCACTCTGGCCGCTATCCTCTCTGCGGGCGCGGAGATGTTAATAGGTACGCCATCTTCGCTGAGACTATGCGCTGGATCGTTGGTGCCAAAGGTCGTGTAGGCTGTATTGTGCCGTCGGGGGTTGCGACGGATGATACAACGAAGTGGTTTTTTCAAAATTTGCTGGAAAAACGTTCATTAGCAAGCCTCTATGACTTCGAAAACAGAAAGAAACTCTTTCCCGATGTTGATAGCAGATATAATTTTTGCTTACTTACTATGACTGGCCCAGCAGCTCCAACGCTCAAGGGGACGGATTTTGTTTTCTATGCACATTCAGTTGACGACTTAAAAGAAGAGCAACGCCACGTTACATTAAATGTCCACGATATTGCTGTGCTTAGCCCTAATACTAAAACCGGTTCTGCATTCAGATCTCGGCGTGACGCTCAGTTGAATCTTGCAATTTACAGGCAGGTGCCTGTACTTGTTAATGAGCAGAAAAAAGCTAATCCCTGGTCAGCTTATTATATTCGATTAGTAGATCTTGGAGATCATGCAGAATATCTGAAGTTTTCCTGGGAAGTACTTGGTGATGGCATGAATATTCCTCTTTACGAATCCAAACTTTTCAACTCTTTTGACCACCGTTTTAGCACGTTCGATAATGTTAGCCATGAAAAAGCTATAGCTGGCCAACCACGTGAGCTTTCCAGTATAGAAAAAAGTAATCCACTATTAACTGTTTATCCACGTTACTTTCTTCCAAGAGATTTTGTCTCTGACTTGTATAGTAAGTATCCTGATTATAATCGCTCATGGTTCTTGCTTTGGCGAGATGTTGCTAACGCAACGAACGAACGAACTTGTATCTCAACTGTTATTCCGAAAGTGGTGGCTTCCCGGACATGTCCAGCCCTTGGTTTTGATGTTACCATTGCACCATGGGCACTATTAACCAATTTTAATAGCTGGGTTTTTGATTACATAGCGAGACAAAAAGTTGGAGGATTACATCTGAATTTTTCTATCCTCAAGCAACTTCCCGTCCTCCCTCCCTCCACCTATGCCGCAGCGTGTTCCTGGTCTCCCACCCAGACCCTCGGCGACTGGATCACCCCGCGCGCCCTCGAACTCACCTACACCGCCTGGGACCTCGAAGCCTTCGCCGGAGACTGCGGCTACCATGGACCTCCGTTCAGATGGAACGAAGAGCGACGTTTCCTCCTGCGCTGTGAATTAGATGCGGCCTATTTCCACCTCTATGGGATTGGTCGCGAGGATGTAGACTATATTATGGACACCTTCCGCGTCCGGAAAGAGAAAGAAGAGAAGCAGTGTGGTGAATACCGTACAAAGCGTGTTATCCTGGAGATCTACGATGAAATGGCACATGCCATAGAGCATGAGCAAACGTATCGCACACATCTGGTACCAGGGCCAGCAGATCCGGCACTAGCAAATGTCGTTAAGCAACAACATGCATCCTAGCTCTCTGTCTGGCTTTTTTCTTTCAACCAATCAGATATACGCGCGCAGCAGATCTCTGAGAGCCTCGCGTACCTCGTGAACACGAGATGCAGACATGCCAGGTACCAGGGGAAGCGCTCCGATGCCCTTATCAGCTCCTTCCTGATACAGCTCATCGCCAGGATAGATAATATAAGCGCTGCTCACTACGCGATCTCGCTCATAGGGGTCACGTCCTCCGCTCCCTCCATATTTTTGGTACTGAATAGAAGCGCGGTAGTCGCGCATGGTATTGATGTCATCTCTTTTGGGATAAGCTCGCCGATTATATTTCTCGCGCCTGTATTTTGCGTCAAAAATGAGCAAGTCGCGTGGCTGATCGCCCTCATAGACCTCTATTGCCAGATCGGGTGTCAGAGGATTGCTGCCCCAGGTCGTAGCCACCAGAGCCGATTTGTAGCGCATCAGACTCTGGTTAGGATAGATCGGCTCATACTTAAATTCGACGCGCAGATCATCTTTCGCCAGGATAATACTGGATTTGTTTTTCTGCACATCAAACTGAAAATAGTCTTTTTCGACCTCAAAGAAGGTGCTGTTGGAGATAATACGATAGCCAGACACCAACAGATCATCGATAGCCATCCTGCTCAAGGTAAAAACACTCCAGAGTTCATAGAGCGCGCTCACTTTCTTCAGTGAGAGTTCATCAACCGTCTTCTGCGCGTCTCGTGTAATCTTCAAGTGTTGCTGGAAGCGCAGATACAGGCGATAGAAGCGGTTATACGTCGGATTTTTGAGCAGAATCTGCGTTGCGCCCCCTCCGTGTGCCAGCGGTTGCACTTCCTGGAGAAACGGCTCGCTGCTCCAGCGGATACAGCGCTCTTTCATTTGCTGACACCTGACCAGTGCCTGTTGCATTTTGTCTAATAAGTCCCTGGCATTCTTATCGTTGCGATAGCGCGCACAGAGGTCGCGCAATTGCTTTTCTTCGTGCTGCGCCCTCTTTTCGATCTGCGTCAGCTTGGCAACCAGTTGTTTTTGCAGAAATTGCTTCAGCAAACGATTCTCATAGGTGTCATATGTCAGGCGACGCTCTTGAGTCAACCAGGTGGCAGGCAGGTAATGCACATTGCGCTTCTCCAGGACGGAGGGTGAAGCCTGGTAGTTGCCTGGGAGAGGTGTGGCGTCAGTCGAAAAATAGGCGACATGCTGCCAACTCTGTTGCACGTTCTGCCCACGCAGCGTATGCAGTGGATTGCGGCGCAACTGGCTCATGACATCGCGCAATTCCTCCAGCACATTGCTGATCAGCATATAATCATGCAGTGCTGATGTATCTTCTTTGCGTACTCCATACTCGGCTAGCTCGCGCGAAGGCGAGTCCAGACGCAGGAGAAGATCCAGGGCAATCTCGCTGAGTTCTTGCTTCATCAGGTTATACGCTAGCTCACGCATCTTATGCGGAAACACCCGCATCCAGGTACTGTATAGTTCTCCTGTCGCCGTCTGTACCTCAAAGCGATAGAGGCCAGCGTAATCGTCGGTTTTCCATTCCCAGATTCCGTAGACTCTGGTCTCCACTCTTTGCCCATCAATCCAAATCGTCAGCGCTCCAGGCGCATCTCCAGTGGCTTCGATCACATAATGGCCATACTCGACTACCCCCAACGCTTCATTCTCGTTGTGTTGATCAAACAGAATGCTTCGGTGGGGCTGAATGGGATCGCCAGGACTGCTGGTACCCCAACGAAGGGTAAGCCAGCGATTAATGCCAGAAGTTGGTGTAGCCATCGCGTTTTAGCCTGCTTTTCATTTCATCGAGCCGTTGCACTGAGCGCTCCAGTTTCTGATCTACGAGGAATTGCTGTAGTTCATCGAGCATCTCGCTGATAAAGATACTGCCACGCACGCGTGGGAGGATACGCTGCTTGACCTGGAGGTCAAAGGCGACCAGGGAATCAAGCAGTCCAGCGCTATTTGCCAGATAGAGTTCAATCTCATGCAGCACCCGATAACCCAGGCCAAGGTCTGCTCTGTTTAAGATCTGGCTCATGGCGATAATCTGGGAACGAAAGCTGGTATCTACATTGGTTGTTTGATAACTGCGCCAGGTGGAGGCAGAAAGCACAAAAGGCTCTGGTGGTCTTCCTGACGGGGGGATTTTGTCCAGATCGACGCGAAAAAATTCCAGCGTATTGGCACGATCCATCACCTTATCGCTGATCGGTTGAGTGGTCTCGTCGACATTGATCGTACCGGTCACGAAGAAATTGTTGGGAATTTGTACTCCGCCCGTCTGCTGCAAGTGCATATCCAATGCTGAAACGCCTTCTCTTTGCATCTGCGCTCGTTCGCTTCTGCTCAAGAGCGTGATCCAACGCTCACCTGGTTTTTCCTCCATAGCGCTCAAGAATTGTGAGAAATAATATTCGACATGGGCAAGATTCATCTCATCCAGGCAGAACATGTACAAATTATCCTCGTCCACGTTGGCATCCAGCAGGAACTCAACGGCAGGAGCGGTCATATATTTGCTGGTGATCGTATTAAAGTAGCCGAGCAGATAGTGATCATCACTCCAATTTGGGCGCACAGGCAAGCGCAGGTAGTGGGTTTTGTGACCGAGCGCTTCCGCGTACAATTGGGAGAGTTTGGATTTTCCAGTTCCCGAGAGACCAGCCAGGATCACAAAAGGCCGGGTTTTCAAACAAATATGATAGTTGAGCAGCGTTTCTCGCTCAAAATAATAGCCGCTCTCAGTAATGTACTGTTCGACGTTTGCCAGCAATGTCTTCTCGTCCACTCGCAGCCCTCCCATTTTCTGCACTACAAGCTCAAAGCGCTCTCGCGAGAGTTGCAGGTCATTCAGTGCGCTGTGATTCAGGTCGCGCAATTGCAGCTCACTCACTAAACAGGTGTGATTCAGGATAGCCGTCTGTTCCAGGGTGATGTTCCCCGCAGTGCGATTGGTTGCGGCAACCCTGTAGATAAATGGTAATGTTCTGGCCCTGGTAATGTCCGCCGTTGCCAGGCGTGCCAGGATAATTCTATCATCCTCCTGCAAAGGAGAAGTTGTATAGGGCAGAGTGAAACGAGGTATGGTAGGCGAGACCCATTGCTGAGCAGTTTCAGGAGAAATAAACAGCAAATAGTTGCTCATAGGTGCCAGTTCCCTTTCGGCGGTGTTTTCTGGTCCGCTAGCAGTGTAAGATAAAATATTTGGCGCGTCAAGCAACGAGACAGTCCGCTGCTGATTGTTTATTGACAGCCCCTCCCTGACCCAACTATAATTTGACGGCATCCATGCTATTTTCTACCAGCATGACGACGATTTTGACTGAATCCCATGGTGCGCTCGCGCTTCTCTGTGAGGTACTCGATGAATATCTTTGACCTACGCCAGGAACTGATCGATGATTACTCCTCTTATGTAAAGAGTTTTATTGAGGTGCGTAATCCGCGCATCTATAAAGAGGTGAATGAAAAGCTGTTTCAACGAGGATTGCTCTGGCCGGAGCCGCTCATCCAGATGAATCCATTCTTCGAAGCTGGTCTTTCGATTGATGAACTGGTGAAGCGCGGGACCTTGCATCCAGCTTGCAGCGCTATTTTTCGGCGTGAGAAAGATCAGACGCAACCCACCGGCGTTGACATGAGGTTGTATAAGCACCAGCAGGAAGCTATTGAGTTAGCGCGTGGAGGGCATAGTTATGTTCTTACAACGGGGACTGGTTCTGGCAAAAGCCTGACGTATATTATACCGATTGTGGATTCGATCCTGCGCAACCCGGAACCTCCTGGTGTCAAGGCGATTGTCGTCTACCCGATGAATGCGCTGGCAAACAGCCAGGAAGGTGAGTTGGAAAAATATCTGATGTTGGGCTATCCACCGGATGAGCGTCAGGTAACATTCAAACGTTACACCGGACAGGAAAGCACTGCCGAGCGCTACGAGATCATTGCTCATCCTCCCGATATCTTGCTGACCAACTATGTGATGCTAGAGCTTATTCTCACGCGCCAACGCGAACAACCTTTGCTGGATAAGACTCAACTGCGTTTTCTGGTGTTGGATGAGTTACATACCTATCGCGGACGGCAGGGAGCAGATGTGGCGCTCCTGGTGAGACGTGTGCGCAACCGGCTGACGCCTCAGGGTACGACGTTGCAATGCATCGGAACCTCAGCCACTCTGGCCAGTGGCGGGACGCGCAGTCAACAACGGAACGAAGTGGCAAAAATGGCCTCGCTCTTATTTGGTTGCACGATCCTGCCAGACCATGTCATTGGCGAGAGCCTGAGGCGCATAACGCCAGCAGTTGATGAGAGCAGTCCAACGTTTCGCCAGCAGTTGGCTGAGCGAGTGCAAAGGTTTGATCCTCAGACGATTACGAGCTACGAGGAATTTGCGCAAGATCCGCTGGCCATCTGGCTAGAAAGTACCTTTGGGGTGACACGCCAGGATGAGCGCCTGGTGCGCAGCACGCCGCGTCGTATTGCCGGTGACGAAAGCGCTGCCCAGCTTTTACAGCAAGCGATTGCTGACGCTGCTGGCTGTTCAGAAACTCACTGTGCGGAGGTCATTAAGCAAGGGCTGCTGAAAGGCTATGAGCAAGGTGCCTTTGCCTTTCGCCTGCATCAATTTATCAGTAAAGGCGATACAGTCTATGCAACGTTGGAGCAGGCCGATCCGCGCCATATTACGCTCCAACCGCAGATGTACGCCCCTGGTGGACGCGAGCGGCTGCTTTTTCCGCTGGTCTTTTGTCGAGAATGTGGCCAGGAGTATTATGTAGTGCGTTGGAAAGATGAAGCGACACTCGTGACACGCGAGGTACAGGATCTCTTGCGTGAAACGCCATCTGATGAAGGCAAGAAACCTGCTTCTCAGCGGCTTACGGGACGCCCGGGCTTCCTTTTTGTTGATAGCGATGATCACTGGCCCCGGGAGCGGGGCGAAATCGAAGAGAGGCTGCCTGAAGAGTGGCGCGAAACAGTCAATGGCAAGGTGCGCCTGACAACTACCGGGCGCAAACACTGTCCATTACCCCTGTATATTCACCCAGATGGTTGCGTGGACGAAGAAGAAAAGAGCGGCACGCCCTGTTTCTTTCTCCCTTCATCTTTTCTCTACTGCATGCACTGTGGCGTAACCTATAGCGCTCGCATTCGCAGCGACTTCGAGAAGCTTTCAGAACTGAGTTCAGAAGGGCGCAGCACAGCGACGACTATTCTTAGCCTGTCGACGATCCGCCACCTCCGAGCGGCAAGACAACGCGGCGAGGAGTTGACCATTCTCCCTAAAATGCTGAGTTTTACTGATAATCGCCAGGATGCTTCACTCCAGGCCGGTCACTTTAACGATTTTATTGAGATCGGCTTGCTCCGCTCGGCTCTCTATCGTGCGGTACTTCAGAGCGGCGACGAGGGTATTCGGCACGAGGAGCTGGCGCGCAAGGTCTTTGAGGCGCTCGCTCTCAAGACCAGGGATTTTGCTATTAACCCTGATGCGAAATTTCAGGCCAAGGTGCAGGCTGAACGCGCGATACGCGAGGTCCTGGGCTATCGTCTCTATCTCGATCTACGTCGAGGCTGGCGCATTACTTCACCTAATCTGGAGCAGTGTGGCCTGCTGGAGATTACGTATCAGGATCTCGATGAGATTTGCGAGGATCAGGATACCTGGGAACGTGACCACAAAGGTAAGCCGCGCCACCCTTTACTTGCAGCGATGTCTGTGGGATTACGAAGGGATCTCTGTAAGGTCTTGTTGGATTTTATGCGCCGTGAACTGGCGATCAAGGTGATGTATCTCGATGCCAGTTACAATGAGGGTATCAAGTTGCAGAGCGGGCAGCACCTGAAAGATCCCTGGGCCATTGACGAAGACGAGGAACTGGTACACGCTGGCTGCCTCTTTCCGCGTCCACGCGGTGAGGGTGCAGATCGTGGCTATGTGTATCTTTCGGCACGTGGCAGATATGGGCACTATCTGCGCCAAGCGTTGCGCAAAGCAGGTTTTGATGTTAGCCTGGATGATATTCAACAGATAATCTATGATCAACTGGCGGCGCTGGCCGAAGTCGGTCTGATTGAGGAGGTAATGGCGAAACGCCATAAAGATGATGTGCCTGGTTATCAGTTGCTGGCGGCCTCGCTGATCTGGCGTTCTGGTCAGCCTGGCACGAATTATCATGATCCTCTCCGCATGCCCAATCTGCCAGAAAACCAACCCAAACGCGTGAATCAATTTTTTGTGGATTTCTATCAGGAAAATGCGGCCCACCTGGAACAGATCCAGCATTTGCGCGCCGCAGAGCATACCGCACAGGTACCAGCAGAGCGGCGCGAGAAACGAGAAAAAGAGTTTCGCCTGGATGAAACAGAGCCGGATTTTTTGCCCATTCTCTATTGCTCTCCGACCATGGAGTTAGGTGTGGATATTGCCGAATTAAATGTGGTCAACATGCGCAATATCCCGCCGACGCCGGCAAATTATGCGCAACGCAGCGGGCGAGCCGGACGCGGTGGGCAACCCGCTCTGGTCTTTTCCTATTGCTCGACCGGCAGTTCGCACGATCAGTACTTTTTCCAGCATCCAGGTGCGATGGTCAGCGGTTCAGTCGCGCCACCCCGCCTTGATCTGACCAATGAAGATCTCCTGCGCGCTCATGTCTACGCGATCTGGCTGGCGGAAACAGGACTCCCGCTGGGCAATACACTGAGCGAACTGCTGGAAATTGAGGGCACCACACCTACATTACAACTCAAGCCTGACATTCGGGAGGCGCTGCGTGATCTTCCGGCGCGCCAGCGAGCTGAACTACGGGCGAGCGAGGTGCTCAGAACGCTCCTACCCATCCTTGAGGAGAGTTCGGCCCGCTGGTATACGCCGAACTGGCTGGCAGAGACGCTCAACAGTCTGGAGCACAGTTTTGAGCGGGCCTGTGGCCGCTGGCGCGAACTGTATCGCGCGGCTCAGGATCAGCGCGATACGCAGCACGCGATTACGCTCGACGCTTCGCGCGCGCCGGATGACCGCGAGAAGGCTAAACGCTTACGCGGTGAAGCAGAGGAACAGCTCAAACTGCTGACCGGTAGCAGCTCTTCTTCTCCAGAGCACGATGAGTTTTCGGAATTTCTATAGCTATCGCTATTTTGCCAGTGAAGGCTTTTTGCCTGGGTACAATTTTCCACGCCTGCCGCTCTCTGCTTATATCCCTGCTCGCAGGGCACGTCAACATAATGAATATCTTTCCCGCCCGCGTTTCCTGGCTATCTCTGAATTTGCTCCACGAGCGATTATCTATCACGAAGGTTCACGCTATATCATTAATCGTTCGCTATTGCGCGCCCGCGATGGTCGCTCGGGCGTGCTGACTCGCGAGGCCAAGCAATGTCAGCATTGCGGGTATCTCCACCCGGTGACAGGCACGCATAGTCTGGATATCTGTCGGATCTGTGGTAAGTCGCTCGACCATTCTTCTCTCGGCGGGCTTTTCCGACTGGAAAATGTCTCAACCAGGCGCAAGGATAAGATCAATTCCGACGAGGAGGAACGCCAGCGCCAGGGATACGAAATTCGCACGGGCGTTCACTTTCCGCCGCGCAAAGATGACCAGCCTGATTATGATCTGGCCCTGGTGAAAGACGAGACGGGCGAGACGGTGGCTCGTTTACGTTATGGTCAGGCGGCTACTCTCTGGAGGATTAACTTTGGTCCGCTCCGTCGCGAAAAGAACGCGGAGTATGGTTTTGTCCTTGATACTGAGCGCGGCTATTGGGCCAAGGATAGCGAATCCGCAGGCGATAAAGATGACCCACTCTCCCATAGTCGGCTACGCGTGATTCCCTATGTAGAGGATACACGCAACTGCCTGCTTTTTGAACCGCTGGAGGAGTTAGGCATAGAACGCATGGCTTCGTTGCAAGCTGCACTGAAAAGCGCCTTGCAAGTGTGCTACCAATTAGAGGATAATGAGTTGGCCGCTGAACCATTGCCCGATAGAAATCAGCGCACCAGCCTGCTTTTCTATGAGGCAACGGAGGGCGGAGCTGGCGTGTTGCGGCAGTTAACCGAAGACCATCAAGCGCTGGCCAGAGTAGCAGCCGAGGCTCTGCGCCTCTGCCACTTTCAGCCAGAGACGTTGGAGGATCTGCGCCAGGCTGAGCATGCACTGGAGCCGTGCGAGGCCGCCTGCTATCACTGTTTGATGACCTATGCCAACCAGCGCGATCATGAGATCCTGGATCGCAAGAGGATTGTGGGAGATCTGGCCCGCCTGACACACTGTTCAGTAAGCCGCCAGGAATTGCCTCCTCTGATCACGCCTCTGCTGCTCAGCAGCGAGTTTGACAGCCGGGACGGTACCCTGACGTCATTAAATTCAGACGCCGGGTCGGCAGATCCTCTTGCGACAGCGACAACCAGTACACTTTTGCTCTCCGAGATTGAGCAGGACTGGTTACACGATCTGGCAGCGCGCAACCTCATGCAGCCGCTGAACGCTCATACCAATGTAGGGGCTGGCGGCGCAAAGCCGGATTTTCTCTATCCTGAAGCCGTCGTCTATGTGGATGGCGACGATCTCCAGCGCCAGACTCGCGATCAGGAGTTAGTGAGTAGGTTGGAAGATGAGGGCTATATGGTCATCCGTTTCCAGGGACGCGGGGGTTGGGAGACATTGTTTGCTGACTACGCGGATATGTTCAGGAGGCATGCATGAAGTTTGCTATTGGCTCACTGGTGAAAGCGCGCGGACGCGAGTGGGTGGTCCTGCCAGACTCAGATGAAGAGATGTTAATTTTGCGCCCTCTTGGTGGCACAAATGAAGAGGTAGCGGGGGTCTATCTGCCCCTGGAACCGGTAGAATCAGCACAGTTTGAGCTACCTGATTCCGCTCGCTGGGGTGATGAGCGTTCCTGCCGCCTGTTGCGTGATGCTGTACGGCTGGGCTTTCGCGCCAGCACGGGACCGTTCCGCTCTTTTGCACGCATTGCGGTTGAGCCACGCCCCTATCAACTTGTTCCGCTGTTGCTGGCACTGCGCCAGGACCCGGTACGCCTGCTGATTGCCGACGATGTCGGTATCGGCAAAACTGTTGAAGCCGGACTGGTGGCGCGTGAATTACTTGACCGCCGTGAAGTTGAGCGTCTGGCCGTGCTCTGTCCACCGCATCTGGCCGAGCAGTGGCAGGCCGAGTTGCGCGAGAAGTTTCATATTGAGGCTGTGACTGTGCTCTCCAGCACGGTTGCACAGTTGGAGCGGCATTGCTCACGTGACGAATCGATCTTCGACCACTACCCATATCTGATCATTTCACTCGACTTTATCAAGGCGGACCGCCGTCGCGAGAGCTTTATCCAGCAATGTCCTGATCTGGTGATTGTCGATGAGGCTCATACATGCGCCTATGCGGGCGAGGGACGCGGCGCTCGTCACCAGCGCTATCAATTGATCAAGCAATTGGCTGAACAGCCCTCGCGCCATCTCATCCTGGTGACAGCAACGCCCCATAGTGGCAATGAGCAGGCTTTTCGCTCGCTACTGCGCTTCCTGGATGAGGATTTCAAAGATTTGCCGGAGGATCTCAGCGGACGCCAGAATGAGCGCTGGCGGCAGCGGGTCGCGGCTCATTTTGTGCAGCGCCGCCGCGTCGATCTCCAGTCGTATTTGCACGAGGATACGCCTTTTCCTCAGCGTGAGGATGATGAGATCTCTTATCTGCTCACGCCAGAGTACCGTAAACTGGTGGACGGGGTGTTGCGCTATGCTCGCGAGATGGTGCGTGATACTCGCGGTGGACGCAGCCGCCAACGCGTGCGCTGGTGGTCGGTACTCGGCCTGCTGCGCTCCCTGGCTTCCAGTCCCGCCGCCGCGGCCTATAGCCTGCGCAATCGCGCTCAGGTGACCGGAGCAGAGAGTTTTGAAGAGGCTGATCTGCTTGGTCGCCATACGAATTCTCGATCTGGTTGATAGCGATACCACTGAGGGCCTCGATCTGACTCCCGGTGGTGATATCTTCGACGACGAAGAGGATCAGAACACGGCGCGACGCGAACGCAATCGCCTCTCCGCCTTTGCCAGAGAGGCCGAGGCGCTGCATGGGAGCAAAGATGCCAAGCTCCAGCAAGCCATCAAACAGATCGCCAGCCTCGTCAAAGCAGGCTACAAGCCGATTGTTTTCTGTCGCTTTATCACGACTGCCGAATATGTCACGCAGGAGTTGCGCAAAGCTTTGCCCAGGGTTGAAATTGCGGCGGTGACGGGTCTGCTGCCTCCGGCTGAACGAGAGGAACGCGTGCTCCAACTGGCCGAGGCGAAGGAACGCGTGCTGGTTTGTACGGACTGTTTGAGTGAAGGTATCAATCTCCAGGATTATTTTGACGCCGTCTTCCACTATGATCTCTCCTGGAATCCTACCCGCCACGAGCAACGCGAGGGACGCGTAGATCGCTATGGACAGAAGAACCCTAAAGTTCAGGTTGTAACCTACTATGGCAAGAATAATATCATCGACGAGCTGGTGTTGCGCGTGCTCATCCGCAAGCACCGCGCGATCCGCAGTTCGCTGGGCATCTCGGTCCCCGTGCCGCTAGATACAGAACAGGTGGTCGAAGCCCTTTTCGAGGGAGTGCTGGCCAGTGATCGTGATCATCTGCCCGACGAGCAGCCCGGCCAGATGCAGTTATTCGGTTTTGATGATGCAGCGACGGCTCAACGCGATGAGCTGTTTAAGCAATGGGATGCCTCCTCCGAGCGTGAGAAGCGTTCGCGCACACTTTTTGCCCAGCATAGTATCAAAACAGAAGAGGTTGAGCGCGAACTGCGCGAGGCTCGCGAGACGATTGGTTTTGCGAAAGATGTGGCCAGCTTTACCCGCGAATCCCTGCGCACCTACGGAGCCTTTATCAGCGAACTCCCCGACGGCAGCGAGGTCTTTGATTTAAAAGAGACACCGATTGCTGTCCAGGATGCGCTGGATCTCTATCGCTTCGCACCCACAAGAAAGCTGCATGCCAGTTTTACCCGCTTTGGTCAGGAAGGCGTCGAATATCTCAATCGCACGCATCCTCTGGTCGAAGGGCTGGCCGCTTATGTGATGGACACGGCGCTCGACAGCGAAGAAGATCCACGTAACAAACCCATCGCCAGGCGTTGCGGGCTGATCAGGACCAGCGCCGTACAAACGCGCACGACCTTGCTGCTGCTACGCCTGCGTTTCCATATCCATACGCCCAGCCGTTCCGGGCGCGAGATCCAGCCTTTGCTGGCCGAGGAAAGCCGACTCTTTGCCTTTCGCGGCTCGCCTCAGCAGGCCGAGTGGTTTGACGATGAGCAGGAGATTACCCGGTTGCTCGCGGCCCGATCACAGGCGAATACTCCGCAGGCACAAATCCAGCATTTCCTGCGACAAGTAATCGATGCCTATCCCACCTATCTGGCTCCGCGCCTGGAAGATCTGCTACGCGAGCGTGCTGAAGCGCTGCGTGAGGCGCATCGTCGCGTGCGCCGCTCGGCCTCGGTGATCGTGCGCGGCGTCAGCGTCGAGCCACAACTTCCGCCCGATGTGCTGGGGATTTACGTGTATTTGCCATATAACGGCTAACATCGGGTAGGGGCGGCGCTCGCCTCCGCCCCTGATTTCAGGATTTATGAGCATTTTTATTATTATAGGTAATATCGGGTAGGGGCGGCGCTCGCCTCCGCCCCTGGTGGCTCAACTTCGCGTCCATCAATGTTGGCAGAGAGAGATTTTTAGGGAAGAGGACAAACAACGTATGCGTACTCGTCAACAATCCAGCTTTTTGACTGTTACCAGCGAGGGAGCGCTGCTCCCCATAGATATCTTACAAAAAATCGCCTTATTCGACAGCGGCATCAACGGGCTGGATGGCGAGAGCTACAATCTGGGCGAGATGAGGCTGAACGAGGCTATCAACGACTCATGGAGCAAGCTCTTGCGTTTCTGGCAGAGCTTCCAGAAAGCATGCGAGAAGTTGAGGCCAGACGAAAGTGGTTTGACGCAGACGCGCGAGCGCTGGTTGCTACCCCTCCTTCAGGAATTGGGCTACGGGCGGCTGTATACGGTAAAACCACTAGAGATTGCAGAGAAGAGCTATCCCATCTCACATGGCTGGCAACATCTGCCGATCCACCTGGTCAGCTTCCGCTCTGGCCTGGAGGAGGTGACGCGCAACACTGCCAGCGGCTATCGCTTCAGTCCCTATAGCCTGGTGCAGGAGTTTCTGAACCGCTCTCCTGAGCATCTCTGGGGGCTGACCAGCAATGGGTTGCGCCTGCGTCTGTTGCGCAAAAACGCCAGCCTGACGCGTCAGGCATATGTCGAATTTGATCTGGAGGCGATGTTTAAAGGCGAGGCGTATGCCGATTTTGTCCTCTTCTGGCTGCTCTGCCACCAGTCGCGCGTCGAGAGTGAGCACCCGGCTGAGTGCTGGCTGGAGCGCTGGTCACGCGTGGCCCAGGAGCAAGGTGTCCGCGTACTGAATCAACTGCGCAACGGCGTCGAAGAGGCCATCAATCTGCTGGGCGGCGGTTTCCTGGCCCATCCAGATAATGGCGAGCTGCGCGAGAAGCTGCGTTCAGGCCAGTTCAAGGCTCAGGACTACTATAATCAGGTATTGCGCTTTGTCTATCGCTTGCTTATCCTTTTTGTGGCCGAGGATCGCGATATTTTATTTGATCCGGCCTCTGAACTCTTTGCGCGCCAGCGCTACGCTCAATACTACTCTATGGGCCGCCTGAGACGAATGGCCGGGCTGCGCCTGGGTACGCGCCACTCCGATCTCTTCCGCGCAGTCTGGCTGGTGATGGAGCAGTTGGGCGGCGAGGATGGCTGCCTGGCGCTGGGTCTCCCGGCTCTCAACGGCTTTCTTTTCTCCTCGCAGCGCTCCCTCCCCGATCTGGTCGGTTGCAAGCTGGAAAACGCCAGTCTGCTGGCGGCGATCCGCGCGCTGGCGTTTACCGAGGAGAAAGGTATTCGCCGCACGGTTGATTATAAAAATCTGGGAGCCGAAGAGCTGGGCAGCGTGTATGAATCGCTGCTCGAACTCCATCCCCAGCTTAATATTGAGAGCGCCAGCTTCAAACTGGTCGAGGTCAGCGGCAACGCCCGCAAGACTTCCGGTAGCTACTATACACCCACCAGCCTGATCGACTGCTTGCTTGACTCGGCGCTCGATCCTGTGCTGGCCGAAGCCAGCGTCCGAGCCGATCCTGAAGCGGCGCTGCTGGCGCTCAAGGTCTGTGATCCGGCCTGTGGCAGTGGTCACTTCCTGATCGCTACAGCTCATCGCATCGCCAAACGCTTGGCCGCCGTGCGCACGGGCACCGAGGAGCCGGGCCAGTTGGAGCGCCGTGCGGCCCTGCGCGATGTCATCGGCCACTGTATCTACGGCGTCGATATCAACCCGATGGCCGTTGAGCTTTGCAAGGTCAGTTTGTGGATGGAGGCCATCGAGCCGGGCAAGCCGCTCTCTTTCCTCGACGCCCATATCCAATGTGGCAATAGTCTGCTCGGCACGACACCCGCTCTGCTGCGCGCCGGTATCCCGGACGAGGCGTTTAATCCTATCGAGGGCGACAACAAAAAAGTCTGTAGCGAATGGAAGAAGCGCAACAAGGCCCAGCACAGCGGCCAGCTCAGCCTCTTCGCGCCGGACCTCCAGCCCTGGGAGCGCCTGGGCGATCTCGGCAGCGAGATGCGCAAGTTCGAGGAGATGGGCGACGATACCGTGATGCAGGTTCACCAGAAAGAGGCTTACTACGAGCAGATGCGCATCTCTGAAAGCTACCAGAACAGCAAGCTCTGGGCCGACATCTGGTGCGCGGCCTTTGTCTGGAAGAAGACTGATGAGTTTGCCTATCCGATTACTGAAGAGATCTTCCGCAATTTCGAGCGCAATCCTTTCAATATGGTTGGCTGGATGCGCGAGGAGGTTGGGTGCCTGACTTGCCAGTATCAGTTCTTCCACTGGCATATTGCCTTCCCGGAGGTCTTTTCCATTCCTGCCCGCGATACCATGGCTGAAAACGAACAGGCTGGATGGTCGGGCGGATTTGATGTTGTGCTGGGGAATCCGCCGTGGGAACATACGGAATTGAAAGAGCAAGAGTGGTTTGCCTCACGCGATACTGAAATTGCCAACGCAACTGGGGCCGAGCGTAAACGGAAAATAGATACTCTTGCGTCGAAAAAACCGGAACTTTATCAGAGTTTTCTAGAAGCACGTCGTCAGGAAGAAGGTTGGAGCCATTTTGTTCGCTCCTCCAGGCATTATCCTTTCTGTGGGCGCGGTCGTATTAATACATACGCTATTTTTGCTGAATGCATGGGCTATATTGTTAATCTAGCAGGGAGAATGGGTTGTATTGTGCCTTCAGGAATTGCAACAGATGACACAACAAAGCTTTTTTTCCGAGACTTAATAGAGTCTCACAGGTTAGCAAGCTTATATAGTTTTGAGAATGAAGAATTTGTCTTTCCTGCTGTTCATCACTCCATTAGATTTTGCCTCCTCACAATTGGAGGCATAAAACTGACACATAGTCAGACTGATTTCGTATTCTTTGCTCGTCAAGCAAAGGACTTGCAAGAAAACTGGAGGCATTTTTCCTTATCAGCCGACGATATTTCTCTCTTTAATCCTAACAGCAAAACTTGTCCAGTATTCAGTTCGAGAAAAGATGCTGAATTATCTATGTCCATATACAAAAAAACACCAGTGCTTGTTACTAAAAGTACTGATATACAGGGAAACGCTTGGGAAATTAATTTGCGACAGGGCATATTCAATATGACTAGCGATTCCCATTTATTTTACACCAGAGAACAATTAGAGCACGATAATTGTAAATTACATGGAAATGTGTTTTATAAGGGTAAAGAGCGATTTCTACCACTTTATGAAGCCAAAATGATTTTTATTTTTGATTATCGTTTTGGCACGTATGAAGGTCAGACTCAAGCCCAAGCTAATCAGGGCAAGTTACCTGAATTAAATCAGGACCAACATGCTAATGCTGGATTATTTCCACTTCCGCACTACTGGGTACAAGAGGCAGATTTCCTTGCTAAATTACGGGGCAAATATACCGCATTTTTAAGTTTTCGTGATGTTGCTCGCGCTAAAGACATGCGTACGGCTATTTTTAGCATTCTACCAGCTGCACCTTGCAATCATAAACTACCTTTGATTCTACTCAGCCAGAAACAACCCTATAATCTTCTATATCTCCAAAGTTGTTTTGCTTCCTTTATATTTGATTATGCGACCCGTCAAAAGCTAGGTGGGGCGAGTCTCGGTTTTTTTATTCTCAAACAACTTCCCGTCCTCCCTCCCACCACCTACCAACAATCCTGTCCCTGGTCTCCCGCGCAGACCCTCGGCGACTGGATCGCCCCCCGCGCCCTCGAACTCACCTACACCGCCTGGGACCTCGAAGCCTTTGCCCAGGATTGCGGCTATGATGGCCCGCCGTTCAGATGGGACGAAGAGCGGCGCTTCCTCCTGCGCTGCGAACTGGATGCCGCATACTTCCACCTGTATGAAATTGCGCGGGACGATGTCGATTACATCATGGACACCTTCCGCGTCTGGAAAGAGAAGGAAGAGAAACAGTTCGGAGAGTATCGCACAAAGCGCGTCATCCTCGCAATCTACGACGACATGCTGCGGGCCTGCCAGAGCGGACAGCCTGCCGACGCCTATCGCACGCGACTGGTGCCCGGACCGGCTGATCCGGCAGTCGCGCACGAGCCTCGGCGGCTGAACCAGCTAGTGGTGGATTAAGCAAGCATCCTATTAGAGAGTCTTGAGACGAAGCGAGGAAGCGTCTTCCCAGAGTAGGCTCTCATGGGCCATCATTTTGAGACTGTATCTTCTCTCACGTCTTCCTTATATAGCTCATCCGACCTACCGCATGGAACAACGAGCACGTGCCGTAGCCAGAAAGAATGACTGGTTTAGTCAATGTATTGAACCGGAGCCAACCCAGAGACCTGTTGCTCATCTTTTAGAGAGCTCTGGCAGAGAGACGATGCAAGAAATGTCGAGAACCTCAGCAGAAATAAATCTTGGCACATTGCCTCTTTTTATGTTAGTGAATATACTATCATATATAAATACGTCTTTCCAAAGGAAACAGTTATCATAGGGATCTCTTGAAAACTGGTGCAAGTAAAAAAGGAAAAGGTAATCTATGAATATCTCATCTCGCTTTGATCGTTTTATCGCACAGATCTGTCCGTCCAGAGAACAACGAGAAGATGCAGATCGGCGGGTCGCTTTTCTAAAAAGGCAGTTGGCTGAGTGCATAGCACTCGATGGACACTTTTATCTGGAGAAGATCTTCCTAGCGGGATCAGCAGCCAAGCACACCAACCTTGCCCGCACTGGCAAAGGGTCATTTGATATTGACCTTGGGGTGTATTATCGCGCCCAGGGGCATACAGATGAACAATTGGATCAACTCCTGACATACACTCACGCCCGTCTGCGCGAAATTTATCCACCAGAGAAGCCAATGCGGGATTTTCATAAAGGCAAAAATGCGGTGAATGTGCTGTTTCGTACCAGTGGATTGAAAGTGGATGCTGTTCCTATCATTCGGGATGGTTCTTTGAAACAGAAAAATAGCGGATGGATACCGCGTGAGGATGAAAGACGCTTGACCTCGATTACGGCTCATATTCGATTTATCCACAAACGTACCGCTTGCAGCAAACAGATACCGGGTCCAGTCAAGTTTAATCATCTGGTGCGTCTGATGAAATGGTGGAACAGACAATTGCCTGAGAATATGAAGCAGTGCTCATACTTTTGCGAACTCATCACCGCAGCGGCTCTGGAAGAAAGCGGTGTAACAGGTGACTGGCAAAGCAGCCTGGACAAGATTTTTGGCTTTCTTTCCCGCCATGCCTTTGCACAGCCTCTTATTTTCGGCGATTACTATGATCCGAAAGCCGTCAAGCGTTGCGATGATCTGGTCGTCGTCCTGGATGCAGTGAATCCCGACAACAATGTAGCACACAAATGGAATGAGAGTATCAAGCAAGGCTATCTCAAACGTATTCGACAGACCTATGAAGATATCAAGCAAGCGCGGAGATATGAACAAGGAAGGCAAGAGGAAGCGGCTCTGGATGCGTGGTGTCAGGTCTTTGGCGACGAGTTTCGGCGATTGAGCCGGCCATAAGCGTAAAATGGCATGAGGAAAAGCTTCCCAGATGATAACGAATGTCCATCAACACTGCTCGATGCCACAAATATGTTTATCAACGCAATCAACCATCACTTCTCGCCAGATACCTGTCTGGAGCGTATGCCTCTTGACCATCTGGTGCAAGTCCATCTTGCAGGTGGCTATTGGCGCAATGGGTGGCTCGTTGATGGGCACTGTGAGCAGGTACCACCCAATGGGTATTTTCGTTCGCTTAGGCTGTTGTCGAGAAGAGATAGGTCAATCCAGGTTCCAGACCTTGTTCCCAGGTGGTCCAATTGTGCCCGCTGGGCCATTCATGATAGCGATGAGTGTAACCCTTGTCTGCCAACATGGCAGCAAAGCGACGATTTGGGGCCAGGAGCCATTCAATCTGTCCTGTTTCCATAGAAATACGCAATGGCAAACGAGTGGTTTGGCGAAACTGCTCCGTGAGCCATTCTGGATCATGATACGCGTCTTTCCCTCCTGGTATGGCTGTAAAGCAGCCAGATTGGCTGGCGACCTTTGAAAAGAGGTCAGGGTTTCTCCATGCCAACCAGAACGCAACCAATCCTCCGAGTGATGCTCCCCAGAGTCCTCGCTCCTGTGTTTCGCCATAGTCTCGTTCAATCGTCGGGATCACTTCCTTGAGGAGAAACGTCTCATAGCGTTCATTGAACCAATATTCAGCTCGGCGGTCGCGTGGTTCGATCATGACAAGCCGCACTGGTTGGATCACATTACGCTCGATCAGGGCTTCTGCTACCTCATGAAAGCGTACCTTTTGGTAAAAAGCGGCTCCATCGTGGACGTACAGGGTTGCAGCAGGCGCACGTGGTGGCTCATAGACGTAATACGTACGCGGACAAGCAAAGGTAGGTGATTCGATGATGTGCTTGCGGACGCTGCCTTGAAAGGAAGATGGTCTGGGAGGCTCGACAAAGCGATTGAGCGAAAGAGTGAAGGCGCGATGGTAGTCATACCAGGGATGTTTCGGCATCTGGTGGTTGGTGGGATCAGCCAGCGGTTGTTGCTCTGCGTCCAGATACGCGTACTCGATAGAGGCACCCTGAGGAAACTCAAGTGTCATCGGCCCGGAGATGGGAAGAGGATGCTCATCCCAGTCGGTGAAATCTCCTATCAGGTAAGCGGCTTCTTCTGGAGGTCGAAAAGTCGCGTATGACCCATGAATCTCAATCACTGTCAGCCCTCTCTCGTTTCAAGAAACCGCCCTGATTGATCAATGCGTGAATGAAACGATCCCCTCATTATTGCACTCTTTGCTCATGCTGCCATTGCTGTCGCATCTTTTTTTTCAAGGAAGTGCTCATAACAGAAGAGGCGATGGCTGTCCCAATCACCCCTGCTCCAATGACGAGCACATCATACTGCTACATTGGGCAATTTCCTACTGACATGATTGATATGTTCATCCAGATATTTTACGCATGGTTCCCCTTGCCACGTGTCTAACCTGTGACGGAATGCGAGAATATATTGTAAGATCATCCATGATTGTGTTTGGAGGGTAGCATCAAGAGCTTGATTGACAAAATGACAACTTTTCTCAAGCTCTCCCTCCTGCATGAAGACGTTGGCAAGTCCAACAGTAACGCTCGCTTGATGACGAAGCGACGATGAGTTGTCCGGCTGGAGTGCTTCCTGAAAAGCCTTCTGAGCATCAGGTAAGCGGTGGAGTTGTAAGTAGCAATCTCCCTGGAAGTCACCGAGCAATGAGGCATCAAATGAGGTCCAATAGAAATCTTCGTCAGGGTGTCCCTTCTCAACAAGTTGAGCCGCTTCGTGCAATTTTTGGAGACACAGACGAGACTCTCCTAGCTGGGAGGAAGCTTTCGCCTCGACTGCTGCCAGATATGCCTTGGCAATAGCAGCGCCAGGCTGTGTGGAGAGTTGTGGGGCAGATTGGAGCTGAGCGTATCCCTCTTGTGGGTTCCCAATCTGAAGGAGATCTCTGGCTTTGCGTACGATCCCCACCGTCTGTAAGACGGGATTCCCTGCGCGTTGAGCTAATTCAATTGAGAGGTCATAAAAGGTGGTAGAATCTTTATACCCTTTCATATCGAAGAAGAGTCTGGCTGCAATTTGAGCAACTTCAGCAGCAAGAGAAGAGAGAGGCTGATAGAAAGCGAGCGGTGGTACGTCGCGTAAAAACTGAGTAATCATCTCAAAGTGGCCGACCACAGGGCTAATAAGGAGAGAAGGTGCGGCTGTTTCACTGAGCCGCCAGAAGTTTTGTGTCAGTTTCGTGTATGCTTCAATCGTTGATCCATCAAGAGAAGAAGTTGTCGTTAATGCTTTCGAGAATTGTTCCCAGAGAGGTATCCCGAACAGTTGGAGGCCGAATGTTCCGATGGTTTTGGCTGCTTCACGTCTGTTCAATTCATCACCGTTTTCTCTTGCATGCGCAGTCACGATATCCAAAGATCTCGTGCTTGGTTGCTCTTCATTTTCACCTACTCTCCTCATTATATCTTGTGCATGATTATATGCAAAGGGAACAGGTGTTTCACTGTTGGCATGCAAAGAGGATGGTCCTATCTCACCATACTGGTGGGTGAGAAGCTTTGGTGGAGCAGTGAGTGGCTTAATTGATAGGTTTGTCACATGCTCAACATGCGTACGGAAATGCTCTTCTAGTGCCTTGAGATGCTCTGCTGGTTCCTTGCCAGATGAGGCCAGGGCTACCTTGCATCGCTGGTAGTACTCGCGCGCTTCAGCGATGCGCTCATCTGTGATAAGCAATTTTACCAGGTGAAACAGCGCATCCTGATCCCCTGGAAAACGGATGACATGTTCTTGTAAGATTGCTTCGGCCTGTGCCTGTTGCCCATGCTGGATGGAGAGGTCGGTCAGCGAGCGGATCATACGACGACGAGATGCACGCAAGGCTTGTTGTCGAAATCTTGATCCATCGATGGGTGCTCCACTCGCTCCCCCTGACATAATCAGCCAGAAACTCTCCATGCACCAGCTCTCTGGCCTGTTCCCAGAGGATGAGTGCCTCATCCTCGTTGCTACTCGTGCTGGCTTGCTGTACCAGCGCTTCAAAGGTATCGATATCTATCTCCAGCCGGGTTTGATCGGCCAATTGAAGCAAACCACCGGACAAGGATTGTAGTAGTTCCTCTCCGCTGGCTGGACGCAAAACGGTGCGTAACGCTTTTGTTGCCACACGCAGCGACTCCACAGCATGCTGCTCATCTACCTCAGGCCAGAGGATGCCCGCTAACTGGCTGCGGCTGGCGCGTCGCTGAGGCGCGCAGACCAGGAGACAAAAGAGCGCCCGCGCTGAGGTTCGACGGTGCCAGGCATCTTCCTCGCTCGCTGTCGGGACTAGCCAGTGTAAGAGTACTGGCCCAAAGAGAGAAACACGGAGCAAAGGGCCTGATGTCACCAGCTTCCCATCTGTTGCATTGTTCTGATTGTGCCTCATCGTTCCTCCTGTATTCCTCCTCCGATCTTTCTCGTCCAGTAGCACTTATGAAACTGTTCTCTATTTTCCGGTAGTATACCATACCCTTGTTTCAATGGCACACACACTTTTTGTGCCGTTCTTTGGTCACGCTCTGGTCACGCTTTGGTCCCCATCTTCTGTCCCACTTTGGTCCCAGTCACCAACTATGCTAGAATAGAACGCAGAAAGAGCAATGTATGAGTCGTTCCCGATGGGAAGCGCAGAAAGACAAAACAGGCTATTGCTCATCAAGAAGCGTGATGCGAAAGACAATCAGGCTCAATCCAGATCAGTTCGGTACAAGCGATAGAATGTGAGGAATACACCGTGTCACCTCCGTTTAGAGGGATGATTATAAGAGAGTTCCCCTCGTATACTTTGCCATTGTATTGTATACTTTCCTAATGCTCGTACTTATGCGAGGCAAAATGACGTGATGAAAGGAGTCCCGGATGAAGACCGTTTCTGTTTCTGACCCGCTCATTCTTCCTTTTAGCTTGCTTTTTGTACAGAAGGTAGAACCTACCCGCAACGGCGATCAAACGGTTGGTGCCGAAACGGAAACGCAAACAGGGGGAGATGGACCAGTCAAAACTGATTCCGTTGAAGATGAGGACGTGGATTAGTGGGAAGTGTCCTCATCTTAACACAACCCGGAGATCCCCATGTATCACCAATTGCAACAGAAGTTCGTGCGAGAGGTGCTGATGTTCTCTGTTTTAATGTCGCTGATTTTCCGGGCCAGGTTGTGCTGCAAACAGTGCTTGCTTCTGCTGGTTGGTCTGGGACCATCACGTATCAAGGCCATGCGACCTCTCTGGATTCACTCACGAGCATCTGGTGGCGTCGGCCAGAACGGTACAAAGCCCCGGAGATCTATACTCCTGGTGAAAGAGCCTTTCTGGAGGAGGAAGCCAATCGTGGTCTGATCGGCGTGCTTGAAAGCCTCACCCTCCATCAAACCCTCTGGGTCAGTCATGCCCATCGTATTCGCAGTGCCGAGTTGAAGCCATTACAGCTTGCCATCGCGCAGCACCTGGGCTTGCGAGTTCCTCGGACAATGGTGACAAATGACCATGCGGCGGCTCGCGCATTCTATGAAACCTGTCACGGAAACGTCATTTTGAAGGCCGTCTCTCATGGAGCAATAAAGGATGAGGAAAGACGTTTTCTGTATACCAGTAAGATTCGGCCAGAGCATCTTTCCTCCCTTCGCGGTGTGCAGGCGACCGCCCATTTGTTCCAGGAATACATCCCAGTCTGCTTCAACCTGCGGGTCGTGGTGATCGGGCAGCAGATTTTTGCCGTCGAACTGCATGTTCCACAGGATGAAGATGCGCAGATCGATTTTCGACGTGCCTATGATCGTCTGACCTATCGCGTCCACCAGCTTCCAGAGCATCTCAAGGCAAAGGTTGTTGCACTGGTCCGTCATTTTGATCTCCAGTTTTCCTCCATGGACTTTCTGGTGACAGAGGAAGGTGACTATATTTTTATCGATTTAAATCCCAATGGGCAGTTCCTTTGGTTGCAGTGGCATCTGCACGATCAGTTGCCCCTCAAGGAGGCCATGGCCAATTTACTTGTTCACACAGAGGAGTATCGTCTATGAATAGCACCCACCCGTCATTTCCCCATGCCCACGACGCGCGCTCTCAGCATCTACGCCAGGAGCTGGTAGCAGTGCTGCTCCAATCCGCTCAGCTTCATTCGCCAGCCATCCAGCAGGCTTTCTTGACCATTCCCCGAGAGGCATTTGTGCCATTTTTTTACGCGGAGGATACGACCAGTCGGACGATGGCATGGAAGCTCGTCACTGCACAGCAGATTGGGATGGAAGATTACCTGGCAGCAGTCTATCAGGATCAGGCACTTGTGACCAAAATTGACGAACGACACTGGCCCACCAGTTCAAGCTCGATGCCTTCGGCGATGGCAAACATGTTAGAGGTGTTGGATGTAAAGCCTGGTCATCGGGTGCTCGAAATAGGTACCGGATCGGGCTATAATGCGGCACTCCTCTCGACCATCACTGGAGATCCGTGTCAGGTGGTGACGATTGAATATGATGCCTCACTTGCCGCTACTGCTGCGCGAGCACTTGAGCAGGTGATTGGATCGGGTGTGACTGGCATCGTCGGTGATGGATTTGACGGGTGGGAACAAGCAGGCCCCTATGATCGTATTATTGCCACCGCAAGTGCAGCGACGCTTCCTCACTCATGGGTAGAGCAATTACGGCCAGGAGGCAAACTCGTCCTGTTTTTGTGGGGATCACTTGCCAGTAGCTTCCTCCTCGTGGAGAAAACGACAGAGCAGGTGGTTGGTCATTTTCTCCCCATGCCCTGGTATTTTATGCCGCTGATCACGGAGAGGACGCGGGTGCCACACATACAGACGGCGAAACTGCTGCAACAAACCTGTCATGCATCCTTCGTCCTTGAGGAAGACCATCTATTGCTCAAGAAGCTCTCTGATACAGCCTTTCGTTGGTTCTTGCAATGGCGTATTCCTGGGTGCCAGATCAGCAAACAGGTGCAACGCGACACAGGCAAACAATCGCTCTTCGTGATCGAGCCAGCCAGCCAGTCCCTGGTCTGTTTTCAGCGGCAGGGGACAGAAGGATGGCACGCAAACGTGTATGGCTCAGGACCGTTCTGGCGTGATCTCCAGCTCGCGTATGAGGAGTTTGTCTCACTGGGAGAGCCACTCCCGCAGAGTTACCAGTTGGTGGTGAAGCAGGGAATCCCATTGCTGATTATTGGCTCTTGTACGCTTTCCATGTAGGAAAAAGGGAGGTCAGCCCTGCTCCTAAGCCCTGCTCCCAGGTTGCCCAGTTCTGTCCGCTTGGCCGCTCAGTGTAGCATCACACAGGCTGGATCAGATCCTGCTCGATGAGCGCCTCTAGAACTTCTTGAATGCGCAATTTTCCATACAAGGCTTCTCCATCGGTACCAGAAACGCTTCCACGTCATTGTGCTTCGTTGAGCATGTTCTGGGATATCTTCCATAATCTTCCAGCGTTATCAGGGTCGGTTGCATATGCCGCTACGCCTCGACGAATACCGGGCTGATGCGGCCCAGCTTCGTTACCGTCTTCAAAGTAGCGACCGCTTACGCCCTCGACGAACGATGAAGCAGCCAGCAAAACAGAGGTCGCCGCTCCTTGCTCGATATTCTTCATCGACACCCCCCTACTTGCCGGGCCTGATGCTGCGGGATTCATCGGTGCATCTTTCGTGTAACGTGCAAGATTGGTACTGGCGATTCGACCAGGGTTCAACGCATTGGCAACGATGCCATCATCTGCCCAACGTCTGGCTACTTCTACTGCAAACAGAATGTTGGCCGTTTTGGATTGTCCATAGGAGACCCATGCGTCATAGGGGCGATAGTGAAAGTCGATGTCATCAAAATCAACCGGCGCATTGATATGACCCACCGAACTGACCGACACAATACGAGCATGGCCCGTCGCTGCCAGAGCGTCGTGCAAACCAAGCGCCAGCGCAAAGTGGCCGAGGTGGTTCGTGGCGAATTGCATCTCGTGCCCTTGTCGACTTTCCTCCCGCTTTGGAATAGCCATGACACCGGCGTTGTTGACGAGGATATCAAGTGAACCCTCCCAGCCGCTCACAAACGCGCGTACCGAATGCAGGTCTGACAAGTCGAGCAGCCCGACATGAATATGCTGGTTGCCTGTCGTCTGCCTGATGTCTTGGGCTGTCTGTTCACCTGCATCGGTATTGCGGACAGCGAGTATCACTTCAGCACCAGCTTGTGCCAGAGCGCGAGCCGTTTCCACTCCGATCCCGCTTGAGCCACCTGTGACAATCGCTCGTTTTCCACGTAAATTTATCCCTTCAATGACTTCCATCGCGGTTGTTGTCGCACCAAACGGTGTTGTGAGTAATCCTGCCATTTGCTTGCCGCCTTTCTTGGTTATCTTAAATCCTTCACGATACTCTCGTACTCCCCAGCGATGCGCGCAGCTTCGTCCAGATCACCACGGGCCCGGGCATCCCAGTAGGTGACTTTAAACGAGAGGTAACGTTGACGTATGTGCAGCTGCGCAATCTGCTTCTCCACTTCTTCGGCGTGTGCCTGAAAAAGTGCTCGCTTTTCGACTGCGGTCTCGTCGCCCTGCTCACGAAGGGTCAGATAGGTACGCATCTCTTCTCTGCTCATGCCAACGGCACGCAAGTTTGCCAGTGACTCCATAATCTGGAGCGTGTCAGCACTATAGCGTCGATGACCACTGCTGGTATCACGCCAGAATGAGGCACAAGCCCTATCGCTTCGTAGTATCTGAGGGTCGGAATGCTCAACCCACTTCTTTGAGCCACTTCGTGAATGGTATAGGTTTCTTGATGCTCAAGAGATGACGTCTTCTTCATGTCCGTAGTATAAAATACCTCAAGAGCTTGAGGTCAAGAGCTTTCAGTGTTTCTCTTGAACGTTGTTGAGCTGTAACCAAAACAGTGGAAGAGCTAAGATTTACTTCAATCAACAACTGGGATGATGGAAGGTGCAGGTAGCTATCCAGAGAAGAACGCCAATGTACAGAGTATCGATGGAAGAAGCCAGCAACAGAATAGCTCTGGCAATGTTTTCAGATGGGCCAATGCTTTCTTGACATTCATGACCCAATGATACACTGGCTTCTATTATTCGGATGATGTTTCTAGACACTCATCTGTTTCAAACCTTGCCACCACTCCTTAGGTTCTGTTCTCAAACACGCATCAGCAAGATCCTTGGCCGACGCAGTCTTGAGCCCAGCCTGGCAATTCACAATCCAATCCTGCACATCGGCATATCCGCATGCTTGGTATTCACGCGCCTGGATCAAACATTCCAACAGATCCGCATCATGGGCGACCTTTGCTTCCAGCGACGCTTTCTCTTCATACTCAGAGATAAACGCAGTAATCGGCATCGCAATCTCTTGTGGCAGTCGCTCAACCTGCTCCCTGAATGCTTCCCTTTCGCTCTGGCGTGTCTCAATATACCGCTTCGCAACCCGATGCAGATCATTGATTCTCGTTTCATGCGTATCGTGAAAGAGACACAGCATCGCGGTTTTCTGCGGATCGGCCCCTTCTAGAGAAGCCAGGACATAGCCAAGAATCGCCGCACGAAAGGAATGTTCGGCTACACTTTCTGGATCGGTGATGCCTGCAAGCCACCATCCTGAGCGTTGCACCCGCTTCATTTGACCTATCTCGTAGAGATATTTCATGATATCCTTCATCACTACTTTCCTCTCTGTATCACTTCCGCTAAATGCTTTTTTCTCGAATCAGCATTTTACTTTGCTGAGAAACGTTTTCATGCAAAAAATCTTCTAAAAATGAATCTGTTAAAAACCATTCATTATTGCCTCATGCGTATCGAGAGAGACACACATCATAGTCGTCCTCAGCGGGTCAGTCTCTTCCACTGGCTCGCCTGCACGGAAATCTTCAATCTTTGAATCAGAGTATCCATCCCTCTGCCCCTTTTTTTCATCACGATGCGACAGCATTGTGCTCATCTGACATCTGTATCCAGCTCACAATGCGCAGTAAAGTTATACTCCTTTTGAGCATAGAGCCATAATGCCAGTGCTGCTTCAGGGTCACACCGGTTATTAATGGATGTCGCCTCTAACGCTTCCTTGATGGTGAAGGTCTGGACGCTAATCTCCTCATGGGGATCAAACTCCAGGGGGTCCCACTCCAGATCATGTGCGATGAAGACATGCACATGGTGGGAGATATAGCCTGGGTGGCTAGAGAAGGTTCCGAATTTTTCGAGCCTGTTGGCTCGGTATCCGATCTCTTGCCGAAGTTCCTTCTGTGCCTGTTCATCCAGATTATCACGGGATGACGCTTCTACTTTTCCTCCCGGAAGTGTGAGTTGCCAGAGACCTGCGCCGAAGTTATACTCCTCAATCAGGAGCACGATATTGCTTTGACCAAGAGGGATGACGAGAACACTGTCAGGTCTCTCGACCACATCGCGTACCACTTCTTCGCCGTCGGGCATCTGAAGATGGTACTGATTGATCGTCAGCGCCGAACCCTGATAGAGCTGGCGTTTGGAAATGACGTCTGTCCGTTTCGGAGATGTCGCACGAGCGTGGTTCTGGCGCAAAGCGGAACCTGGATAGGTTTTCACGGTCTGATGCCTGGTATCAATATGGACAAATGGACGTCCCAGAGAGCGTGCATAGCTTGCCATATCCCCTGTACCACCTCTTCCTTGTGGCGGGAGCCCATTCCATGCCAGGATCGCGAGATCGCAGTGATCGATGATCCATTGCCCTGCGGCAAGAAAAGCATCATCGGAACAGATGTGAGCAGGAAGCTGGTGAGAGGCTTGTCCGGCGTGCAGGAGCCGTCTGTATTCGCGCTGCTCCGCCTCTGAAGAAAAGATCTGTTCATAGTGCGTACAGGGAATGACAATTTCGACGGGAACGCCGAGTTCTAAAGCAATCTGAACAAAAAGTTGATCAGCTCCACGCGCTAATGCAGCGTAGAGCACCAGGTGCTGTTCACGTTGTTGTATGCTTGCGAGCTGTTCGCGAAACTGGCGGGCGACAAATTGTTGGGTCTCTTCGCCACCAAGATGTTGATGTCCACCGACGCCCAGGGCAAATGGGGAGGGGCTCATGATTTGGTTCCTCTTTTCAGCTTGGTACTCCTGAAGATAGATCTTCAAAGCAGCGTTTATGCCTCATCATTCGTGTCGTGATCATGGCTCTCTCCATACCACTTTTGGAGCATGTCTGCGAGTTCTTTGACTTCAGGAGACTTCCCATAAGAACTGGCTGCAATCTGGCTGTAGATAGGGAGAATCATGGTGACATTCTGGATCGAATTGATAGAAGAGCATGTGATAAGCGCTTTCTTTGCCTCATGAAGAGCTTCCTGATAGCGCTTCAGTCCCATCAGGGTCTCTGCCATTGTGATAGTGTACCATGCAGCATTCCGCGTTTCATCAGGTGCGTATGTCTGCTGTGTGAGACGCTCAAGATGAACGAGTTCGGTAAGCGCTTGATCAGGAAACCCCGCCACATTGAAAATACCAGCCTTCACGAGGTGATACCCTCCGGTGTGAAGACCTGAGAGGGTGCCTGTTGTAAGGAGACGGGTATACGCATCGTCAACCGGGTGACATCCTGCAAAGGTTTCTGCCTGATCGGCAAATGCCAAAGGGTGGGTACGGAAATACTGATCACGATGATAGGGAAGCAAGCTGAGAGCGCGGCTCAGTTGAAGCATCGTAAAACCCTGTAATTGGGGATGAAGAGACAGGTACCGAGAGTGAGTAGCTTGAAGGACATCCTGAAAATCACTGAGTGCATCTTTCACTTTTTGTGCGTCGAGTTGAAGTCTCATCTGTTTGACTGTCCCGAATTGTGCCCATTCCAATTGGATGCATCCACGGGTATATTTCGTTGTTGCGATGAGTTCCCCATCTTCCAGGCTTGTTGCTAACTGGACGGCGTGATCAGCATAATGGTAGGCAAGTGTGTAGTTTCTTTGGTCTTTCACAATTTTTGCTGCGAGCAGATCATCACTGATCAGTATTTCTCGTATTTGATAGAGATCGTAGCCCTTCGTTTGGGATTCAAGCCATTGCAGGTCGTGTCTATCGGCGTTTATAGAGTGTAATAATCCTTGCGCGGTATTTGTTCGGTGAAGATACAATGCACTACGAACGTTCTTTCGGTAAGAAGAAATATCTCTCAGATGCTTTTGCACATAACTTGCTGTAGCCATAGGAGAGAACGTTTCTTCCTCCTCTGTCCTCATTGCCTCTTGTGCGTGCCCACTTTCTTGCCGCAAGATAGAGAAAAATCGAGTATATGGAGTGTTTGCTTCTATTATTTGATCAAAGGGAGAGATGCTGTTAGCTAAAGAAGGTACGCACCTTTGTTGGCGGTGTCGCATCGGCTTTATGGATGCGTCCTCCCAGGTGTCTGATGCGTGGGGACCTGACAGATGCTCGATGAGTGCCTTGAGATGTTCGGCAGGCTCCTTGCCAGATGAGGCCAACACGGCTTTGCAGCGCTGATAGGACTCACGAGCTTCACCGAGGCGCTCATCCGCGATGAGCAACTTGACCAGGCGAAACACGGCATCCTGATCCCCCGGAAAACGGTTCACATGTCCCTGCAATAAGAGTTCGGCCTGAACCAGTTGCCCACGCTGGATAGAGCCATCGGCCAGAGCACAGATCATGCGGCGACGGGCGGCATGAAGGTCCCGTTGCCGGATCTTGATCCACCGATGGGTACTCCACTCACTCCCCCTGACGTGATCGGCCAAAAACTCTCCGCACACCAACGCTCTTGCCCGCTCCCAGATGGCGAGCGCCTCATCTTCGTCGTTGCTTGTGCTGGCCTGCTGGATTAGCGCTTCAAAGGTATCGACATCCACCTCCATCCGGCTTTGATCGGCCAATTGGAGCAAACCACCAGGGAAGGAGTGGAGCAGCGCTTCTCCGCTGGCTGGATGCAGGACGGTACGGAGGGCTCTGGTTGCCACGCGTAGGGACTCGATGGCTCGTGGTTCGTCGACCTCTGGCCATAAGGCAGCGGCTAACTGGCTGCGACTGGCGCGTCGCTGAGGAGCGCAGAGCAGCAAGCAAAAGAGGGCACATGCTGAGGTTCGACGATGCCAGGCATCCTCGTCACTCTTCGTTGGGACCAGCCAGTGCAGGCGCACCGGCCCGAACAGGGAGACGCGAAGCACCGGTTCCGATGGGATCAGTTCGCTGTCTGGTGCCTCGTTCTGATTGTGGTTCATCACGCTCCTCCTGCATCTCTCATCCGGTTCTTCTTGCTCGGCGATCCTCACGGAACCGTCTCCGTTCTTTCCGGTAGTATACCATAGCTGCTTTTCAATGGCATCCACGCTTTTTATCTTCTTCTCTCCCTGGTCCCCTTCTGGTCCTCTCTTGGTCCCGTCGTGGTTCTGACATGCTTGGTATGATTCACAAAAGGAAGAATCACATTTCTCATGGAAAGGACTATTCTTATGAGACGACGAGAACTAGAGGCGTCACGTCGGATTGCTCTGCCATCTGTTCCCTATGAACTCTCAGCAGAAACGTTGCCGTTTGCCTTTCTTTTTGTTCGCACGACCACGGTACACGTCACAGATCGGGAGGCCAATGATGCCGCGCGACCACAACCAACATCGTCTGATCCGTCCACGACTGGCGCGGATTCGAGTGATCCAGAGAGGGATGAAGAGATCGACTGGAAAAATGATGATTGATCGAGGGAGCACCTATGTTCAGGCATGAATTTGTGCTCGTGTTGAGCTATCATCAAGATACCACCGCGCTGCGCGTCGTCGAACAGCTTCGGCATCGTGGAACCCCTGTCCTGTTTCTGGATACCGGTTCTTTCCCCTCTCATCTGAGCCTGGAGGCAACCTTTGACGAAACAATATGGCAGGGGATCTGGTCCTATGAAGGGGAACGCTACCCATTGTCCCACATCAAAAGTATTCTGGTCCGACGGCCTTCCCATTATCACGTGAATGAGGATGCCCCCGATTTGGTCCAAGCCTTCATGGAAAACGAGGCGTGGAAAGGGTTTGGCGGTATTTTACGGAGCCTCGATTGTTTCTGGATGAACGAGCTGGATGCCCATCGTCGCGCTAATTTCAAACCGCTCCAACTCCAGATCGCTTCACAGCTTGGTTTTACGACGCCTCGATCACTGATTACCAACGATGCTGGCGCTGTTCGTCGCTTTTTTGAGGCGTGTGATGGCAATATCGTGTATAAGACGATTCATGGTGGATATATTGCCGGAGGTGGCATGACGTATCACTCCCTGTTTACCAGCAGTGTGACGTCGGAGCATCTCCAGCAGCTCAAGAATGTCACCCAGACTGCGCATTGCTTTCAGGAATATGTAGAGAAGGCTTTTGAGTTGAGAATTACCGTCATTGGCGAGCAGGTGTTGACGGTGGCTCTTCACTCACAAGAGGCGACAGCTACTAAAATGGACTGGCGTGTGGCGACGAAAGATTTGCGGTATAGTACCTATCAGCTTCCTCAGGCGATTCAGCAGCGTTGCATCCAACTTCTGCAACACTTGCACCTAGCGTATGGAGCTATCGATATGATCGTCACACCTTCAGATAAGTATGTCTTTTTGGAGATCAACCCAGGCGGCCAGTACGAATGGTTGGAGGTCGCAACCGGATTACCTTTTTCGGCGACCATCGCGGAGGTGTTAGGAAATGGAAAGGACCGGGAGGATGGATGAACAGGAGGCGCAAGCGTGTGCCCAGTTAGTCGAAACCATTGAACAGGTACGAGGACAGCAGCTTCCCCCACGTCTCCGACACGCTTTTCTCTCAGTACCACGGCGGCTGTTTGTGGCTCGCTGGTATCGTCAAGATGCGACGCATCGCTGGGTGCGACAAGACGTTAGCGATGAGGTCTACGCAGACAAGCCACTGGTCACGAAGCTCGATCAGAACGGTCTACCGTGCTCGTCGAGTAGTCAACCTTCATTGATGGCCGCGATGCTAGAGGCATTGGATCTTCAACCGGGGATGCGGGTGCTCGAAGTAGGAACCGGAACGGTGCGCCGCATCGGCGGCAGATAAAGAGCGCAACGAAAGTTGTTGGGCTTGTTGGAATAGCCCATGCGTACCTACCTTATCCCTGCTCAAGAAGCTTGAATCCCGAAAGGGAGGGGGGAGTGTAGCATGGTAGGAAAAGGCGGCGTAGGAAACAACGCTCAGACTCCGAGCCGTCAACGCAAGACGTGTATGGTTAAACCTAAACTGGTTAAATCCTAGTTCTGATGGCCTACAGTTCCGGCGTCACCGAAAGAGCGTTAGAAACGGTGATCCAGAAGGTAGAGTAGAATCCTGTTCCTTCTACCCTATCCAACCCTTCTGGCAACTCCCTGATCAAAGGGAAACAGAACGAACGGGAGACCTGGAGCACGTCGCGTCTCTCTCTGCTGTAAATGCGGGATGACCTAAACAGGGAGCAATCCCTGCATGGTTACGGACTCTTCGTAGTACCCAATGTGGACCGTAATGGGTTCCGCAGACTTTGCCACGCTGAAGTGGATGAAGTACTGATCAGGAGGATAAGCAGATAGGAATATCGGTGAAACCTCCGCTGTCAGGGGGAAGGAAGAGAGTCTACGAAGCTTCAAAGAATCCGAAAGCGAGGATGTGCTGATGCTATCCGAAACAGTGATTAAGAGATTAGAAGCTCTTGGGAATATTGCTCAACAAGGAAAACGCCTGAATGGTATCTTCCGACTCATGGAACAACCCATCCTGTGGCACGAGGCATATGCCAACATCTATGCCAATAAAGGAGCAATGACGCCGGGCGCAGATGGAAAGACACTTGATGGATTTTCACATGAACGAGTCACAGCACTCATTGCTCGACTCGCAGAAGGAACCTACCGGTTTCAGCCAGTACGACGAGTTTATATACCTAAACGCAATGGCAAGAAACGACCACTGGGCATTTCATCAGGCGATGATAAGCTGGTGCAGGAAGTCGTGAGAATGATTTTAGAGCGTATGTACGAGCCACTCTTCAAAGAGAGCTCACATGGGTTCCGACCTCAGCGCTCTCCGCATACGGCACTACAGCAGATGAAACAGGAATGGACGGCAGTGAAATGGCTGATCGATATGGACATACGAGACTATTTCACGACAATCCCACATGATGAACTCATGAAATTGTTAGAGAAAAGGATCGAGGACCAACGGTTTCTTCGACTTATCCGGGCGATGCTTGATGCAGGATACCTGGAAAATTGGAAGTACCATGCTACCTATAGCGGAGTTCCTCAAGGATCAATCGTCTCGCCGATCCTCGCAAACATCTTCTTGCACGAATTGGACACTTTTACGGCAAGCCTAAAAGAACAGTTCGAGCAAGGAAAAAAGCGAAGACCAAATCCTGCTTATGACCATTACAGCCACCAGATAGCTCGCCTGAGAAAGAAATGGGACATGCTGAAGGGAAAGGAGGAATACAAAGAAGAACTTCAGAAGGTCCAGCAACAGCTCAAAGAACTCCAAGAAGTTCGGAGAACACTTCCCAGTGGAGATCCCTACGATCAGCACTACAAGCGGCTCTACTATTGTCGATATGCTGATGACTTTTGCATTGGCATCATCGGCTCGAAGGCAGATGCAGAACAGGTCAGAGAAAAAGTCAAACGATATATTCAAGAGACATTGAAACTGACCATAGCTGAAGAAAAGTCCCATATTCGTCATGGAAAAGAAGGAGTCATCTTTCTGGGCTACTGGGTAGGAACCTACTCAGCAGACAAGATCGTCAAGACCACACGTGGTCAACGACACACGACGATGAAGGCAATTTCAGAACGCCTCCAACTGCATATCCCACCAGGTCGACTTCAAGAATTCTGCGCCACAAAACGATACGGGACATATCAAACGGCAGACGCCAGACCAAGATATGAACTACTCAACAACAGTGATGCAGAAATTCTCCTCACCTACAATGCTGAATTACAGGGGTTAGCCAATTACTATGCCTTGGCCCAGGGCGTTCGGCGATACATGAACAAGTTAGCCTATCTCTGGCAAACGAGTTTCTTCAAAACGCTGGCACACAAACACAAGACCAGCGTCACGAAAATCGCCAAACAACTCAAAACTAAGACAGGTTATGCCATAACGATACCAGGAAAACAAAAGACTCGCGTCCTTCAACTCTTTCGTTTGAAAGATCTGAAACCACCCCAACCAGGAAACTCAGAACTGGATCGACAGCCAAACACACTCGCCCTGACCCTCGTCCGTTCAGAACTCATTCGGCGACTGAATGCAGGTCAATGCGAATATTGCGAAACCGAACAAGGACCATTCGAGGTTCATCATATTCGGAAGATGAAAGATGTCGCTCAGAAAAGAGAAACCTGGATGTGGATGATGGCAGCCCGCAACAGAAAAACATTGATTCTCTGTCGCCAATGTCATCACCTCCTCCACGCAGGCAAGCTTCCTAACAAAGCAGTTCCCCAAGCATTCGTAGATGGAGAGCCGTGTACAGTCAAAGCTGTAAGCACGGTTCGGAGGGAGGGTGACGTATGACCCATCAAAAGGGCATTCGCTCCCTACCCTACGGCTATAATGCGGCACTCATGGCGCACATAGTCGGAAAAGAGGGGCGCGTGATTTCCGTTGATCGGGATGAGGAATTGGTTCACAATGCGCAGGCACATGTTCGTCAGGGTGGGTATGTCGTCGAGGCACAGACCGCCAATGGCTTGGAAGGGTATCCGCCCGCGAACCCGTATGATCGCATCATCATCACGGGAGGACATGAACGTATCGCGTTCGCATGGATCGAGCAACTCACTGTTGGAGGAATACTGGTTGGGAATGTGCTCGGCCCACTGGCAAGTCCACTTTTTCGAGTGGAAAAGCAACCGGATGGGAGTGGACAGGGAGCGCTCTTAGCGACGTCTGCGCTCTTTATGAGATTAACCTCTGAGACCTCTGAGCAGAAACGCACCAGAGACGTGACGACATGCTCGGCTTTGCCGCTGAAAGAACATGCGCAAACAGCGCTCAATTTCCCGCAGGTATTGCGCGATCCCTCCTTTGCCCTTTTTGTGGAGCAACGTCTTCCCTCACTGGAGAAACACTTTCAGTATCTGGCAGGACCAAGGCATGAGATCAGCTCCTATGGCACCAGCCTGTTTCTGCCTGAGCACACGCTGTTAACGTTTTCCCCGCAGCATGATCAGCCAGCATCCTGGAATGTGGAAGTGCAAGGGGACTTTCCGCTGTGGTCGGTGCTGTCCACGATCTATCAGCAATGGGAAGAGCAAGGGAGACCATCTGTGGAGAGCTATCATCTGGACGTGCAGCGGGAATATCACGTCATGCGGCTCGTGCCATAATGGCACGTCACCATGAGCATGATTCTATTTGAACACTTTTTGGAAACGATCAGGCAACGTGGGAGAAAACCAACGGACGCTCAGCTTGCTCTGGGGGCCAGACGACCCACCGTTGTCCTTGCTGCCATTGCACAATGACCACCTGATGGCCCGTTTGCAGACCTCTCTCAGCGTCGAGTTGGAACTTGCCAAAGAGGGTTTGACACACGAGCCTTTGTGCCGCTGCCTGGATCACATCATCATGGGGAACTCCTGTTTCTCGGAGACAGCGTGCATACAGAATGCCAGCGGCAAACGCTTGCGCTGCTGTATACGGAGGATCGCATCCCTCGACCTCTCGATAGTGTGTCACAAACCACTGGGCATCAGGCCCCTCATCAGGCTTGAGCGAGGTATGGGCCACCCATTGGGCAGGTCCGATGAGTCCTTCTCTTAACGCACCCAAAGAAGCTAGGACCTCCTCAACCCCTGCTCCGATAAAGGCAGTACATCGCCAATTTCGAGAGCGTAAGAGAGGAGCAACGGCACGTTCATCGGCAAAGTTCCCTGCGACGAGCAGAATATCTCCGTCTGGAACCATGCCGACGGTTTCAAGAGCCCGAGAGGGTTCAAAGGAAGCTGCTTGTATCGTCATCTGAAGTCGAGTGGCTTCTTGCTTCGCGCCTGTTGCTACATCCTGACCAAATCCTGTTGTGCTATGAAACAGAGAAATCGTTCTGGCCGTCGGGTCAGAGGAATGAATGGCTTGAAGAATACTCGCGAAATAGGTCGAAGCTGGAGAGAGCACATTGATTACCTGGGGAAAAGAGGGACGAGCCAATTGAGAAGAAGCCCCACCATGATTCCAGATGAGCCGTGTGCAGGAACGTGCTGCTGTGAGCATAGGACCGCTTCCATAGGGACCAAACAACACATCTGGTTGCTTTTCCAGGATGGTTTGTATCACTGATTTGAGATTCTCTGCGGCGTCTTGCACTTCAAGTTCTACCTTGGTCCAAGGGGCAGGGAGATTCGCAGCCTTCTTCGCCCATAAGGTGAGGGCAGTGGCACAGGTCTTTCCATACAGTTCGAGTGGACCGGTCAGTGGTGTCACGAGTCCTGCACGCAGTGTCGTCATCCGATTTTTCCTTGTTGTAAGCAGACGCATCGTCAAGATGAAGAGACAGATACCGACACCTGGATATATCTATAGAGACCTCTCCAGCAAACTGACCATCGTGGCCCATGGATCTTTTTGCTGAAGCAAGGACCTTCCTGGTTCGTAGAGCACATGGACTCCATATCTTCTCAGCATGCGAACACTTCTGAGCAACGCGGGATGGTTGCCTAATCCCTCTCCGGTCACAGGAACTGCGACAATCGGCTTTTTGCGTCCCGTATATTCGCACAGCAATCCTACTGCCAGTGTATCTGTGATCCCTAAGGCCCATTTATTGAGCGTATTGAATGTGGCTGGAAAGGCGAGGAGCGCATCCGCCGATGGGAGCAGGTCAGGTTCGTCAGGATGCTTATAAGCACTACGAACTGGGTATCCGGTGAGAGACGCTAACAAGGAGCTATCCAGGAAGTTTCTCCCATGTGGAGTGGTGATCACGCAGACACTCCAACCGGTAGCCTGTGCTCGTATGACGAGTTTCTGGAACCTCCTGAGCAACTGGCGATGCACATGCAATGATGTAAAGCACGCGCGGCGGCTGGCGTTCTTCCTCTTTCACGTTGCCTCTCTACCTCGTCTCTCTTTCCTCAAGATCAAAGTCGATGATGCGATCACACATGTGGACCAGTTCATCGCTGACAACACGATGTGCTGGATGGATGGCATACGCTTTGAGATGATCTTTCGTGGCAAAGCGCATCACAAAGCCGTAGGTATAGCCCTGATGGTTCTCGCTCCTATTGTCACCGGTCTGGACATCGATGATGCCTGGAATACTTTTTTGCAACGCCTGGATATGACTGAATGCCAGATCTATTGCTTCACGGCGAACTTCAGGTTTTGGTTGGAAAAGAACAACGTGGATAATCATAGACATTCTCCTTCACTCTCTTTGGAGTGCTATACGAGCATAGTCAGCAATAGCAGAGACTTGTGAGTGGTGTGGTTCTTTTTGAAGAACCGTGTGAGCCAACTGAAGACAGCGAGGAATCACGTACCACTGCTGTGTTGCGTATGCTTTATCAATGGCCTGAAAGGCAAAATGCTGTGCCATATCGAATTCACCCATCATGATGCAGGCTCTCGATGCGTCGTAGAAGGCACTCGCACGCCGGTTATCAGACAGCGCTTCGACAGGCGTTTCTCTCAAGTGCGTAAAGGCTTTCTCGGCCTTTCCCATCGTGAGCCAACTATTGATCATGAAGGTGTGAACGCTGATCAGGTCGAAGTCTGTCAAATAGAGATCAGCAAACGCTGGCGTTTTCGGAAGCTGGTGAGCAATGGACATCGCTTCAGTAAGATGGGCTTCACAATGCTGCGTCTGACCTGCCTTGGCGTCCAGAGAGGCCATGATTAGTGCAAACCATCCATGGAGCGGGTGAGGGACGTGTACAACCTCTTGTGCTGTATGGAGAAGCTGCAACGCTTTCTCCAGGTTCTGTTCCACTCGGAGAGAGAAATGTGCGAGATGTCCGAGTGCAGCTCCGACGAGAAAGATATCATCGCTAGAGCGTGCAGATGCAATGGCCGCTTCTAAAAACGTTTTGACACGTCCTTGCTCGGTCTTTTTCATCGGGTTGAAGGCGGCCACGATTTGCGTGAGAGCGAGCAGTTTCCACAGATCTTGTCGTCTCTGGTCATCAACCGTACATGCAAGGCTTTCCTGAATGGTCTGCATGTGTGCATGTACCCCTGCGGTTATCAACACATCGCCCTGGCGCTGTATGGCACGGAATTGTTGGGTGATGGTAGCGAGGTTGATTATCGATGCATGAGAGAGATCAAGCGAACGATTTTCTCCAGGCGCATCAAGACCAACGTGGGTAGAGAGAGAAAGAGATAGTTGGGAGAAACGTTTTGCTGGAGAGGAGCGTGGCTTGATGATGTGATCCGCCAGGAACTCAATGGGTGCGTGTATGTACTCTTCCAGGGCCTTGATGTGTTCGGCGGGCTGCTTTCCCGATGAGGCCAACGCTGCTTTGCAGCGCTGATAGGACTCGCGAGCTTCACCGAGGTGCTCACCCTCGATGAGCAATTTGACCAGACGAAACACCGCATCCTGATCCCCTGGAAAACGGCTCACATGTCCCTGCAACAAGAGTTCGGCCTGGACCAATTGCCCACGTCGGATAGAACCATCGGCCAGCGCACAGATCATACGACGACGGGCTGCGTTGAGGTCGCGTTGTCGAATCTTGATCCAACGATGCGTACTCCACTCGCTTCCCCTGACGTGATCAGCCAGAAACTCCCCACAGACCAACGCTCTAGCTTGCTCCCAGAGTACCAGCGCCTCACGCTCGTCGCTCCTCGTGCTGGCTTGCTGTACCAACGCTTCAAAGGTATCAATATCCACCTCTAGCTGGCTTTGGTTGGCCAATTGGAGCAAACCACCAGGGAGGGAGTGGAGCAGCGCTTCTCCGCTGGCCGGACGCAAGACGATCCGTAAGGCTCTGGTTGCCACGCGTAGGGACTCGATAGCTCGCGGTTCGTCGACCTCTGGCCATAACGCAGCGGCTAACTGGCTGCGACTGGCGCGTCGCTGAGGAGCGCAGAGCAGCAGGCAAAAAAGGGCACACGCTGAGGTTCGACGGTGCCAGGCATCCTCATCGCTCTCTGTTGGGACCAGCCAGTGCAGGTGCAGGGGTCCGAACAGAGTGACGCGGAGCAAAGGACCTGCTGTCACCTGATGATGTTCTTCTCGCTGTTCACGCATCGGCTGCCTTCCTTTTCCATCTGCTTCCTGGCGCTCAGAAGAGCGCCTCACCTTTTTCTCGTAGTATACCATAGCTTCTTTTTCCTCGCATCATTTCCACTTTGTTGGATTTTTTCTGGTTGGTCCCTTTTTTGTCCCCTTTTGATGTCCCTGGACGGTTCTCGCCACTGGGTATGCTAAGGCTGAACAAAGGGCAGCGAAGGAAACAGGGAGGAATTCATGGATCATTTGCACCCGTGCAACATCAATCGAGAGGAGCTTCTTTCATGGCAACAGAGCACAGTCACGTCGCAAAACTGCGACAGGAGATAGAGGCAACGTGCCAGTCAATGCAGTTAGCGCTCAACGGTTTTGCCCAAAAAGCGCCCCATTACGTGACAACCCATCAATATGCAACCCTTGATCGGCAACGCACCGATTTAGCGACGCTGATCGGTGAGGAAGCAGCGATAGAAACGGTCTGCGAAACGTACAATACCGTGATCACGAGGCAACCGGGAAGGAATGATGAATGAAGAGACAGCGAGAAGGAAAGATGGTGCGACGCATTCACCTGGCACGAGCCACATCCCTCCCGACAAGCGTGTCGTCAGCCGCAGGAACACTGACCCTGTGGACGGATGATCGGATGGTACATGCTGCTCACGATGTCGTGGCCTCATCCAGGAAATTGATCCTGGTGATTGACGATTCCGCGACGGTGCGCATGCTCATCGAGACCTGTCTGCGTCGGGAAGGCTTTGAGGTGAAGGGCTTTCCTGACGGCATCGAAGCCCTACGCTGGCTGACTGATCCCTCTGCACGCGTCCCAGATCTCGTCCTGCTCGATATTGGCCTGCCCAGGCTGGACGGCTATGAAGTGGCGCAGCGCCTCAAGGCCATGCCGCAGTTGAGCAAAACGGTGATCGTCATGCTCTCGCGTCGCGATGGCATGCTTGATCGTCTCAAAGGCCGACTGGCAGGCGCGACGGATTACCTCACCAAACCGTGGACGTCCCAGGAACTGATTGCGGTCGTGCAGAGCCATCTCGTGACACGCTCAACGGGCAGGCATGCACAAACGGAAAGGGAAGTGATGCAATGAGCAGCCACTATCCCATTGACAGCGAAGATCCCGTCGAAATCGTCCGGCTCAACGAACAGGATACGTTCTTCACCGAGGCGATGGGAGGACTGTTCCCCGAAGAGCCAGATCTCTCACAGGCGCAAAACGTCATCGACATGGCCTGTGGCCCTGGGAAATGGGTCTGTGATGTTGCCTTTCACTATCCGCACCTGGAGGTTGCGGGGGTGGATCTAAGCCAGACGATGATCGATTACGCCCGCGCGACTGCCCATTCTCAGCGGCTGAAGAATGTCTCGTTTGAGCCGATGGACATCACGCAGCCACTTCCCTTTGCCGATGGCACCTTCGATCTGATCAATGCCCGATTGCTCTTCAGTGTGCTACACCGGGATGCCTGGTCCCCCTTCCTGGCGGAATGTCTGCGCCTGCTCAAGCCAGGTGGGCTGGTACGCCTCTCCGAACTGGAGTGGTGGACCTCAAATAGCACGAGTGTGCAACATCTCAGTAGCGCGTTTTTTGAGATGCTCTGGAAGACGGGGCAGTCTTTTTCCGTCGATGGACGTTCCAGTGGCATTGTGCACATGCTCGCAAGATTGTTGCAGCGAGCAGGCTTTCAGCACATTGGCAGACGCCCCTTTGTCATCGATTCCTCGGCGGGAGAGCCGTTCTGGTATCAATCCAGCAAAGATCTTGAACTGGCTTTTGCGCTGCTCAAACCTTCCCTGTTGAACGTGGGCATGCTCTCGGAAGCAGCCTTTCAGAAGCTGTATCAATCCATGCTGATTGATCTGCAACAGCCGAACTATGCCTGCACCTCGTTTGGCCTGACGGTATGGGGATATCAGGAAGAGCGGGACAAGTAAGCAACGATAGGGACGATGAAGAAACCGGGCATACAACAGCAACGACAATGCGAGCATGAGCTGTTGCTTGGATGTCTGGCAAAATTGCTTCCACCAGAGGCAGATGCCAGGAGGCATCAGCATGCTTGTGGAGACTTCACCCATGCACGTTGCTTGTCGGCAAGACATGCGCTCTTCCAGACATCGAGTGCTACCTGAAGAAGGAGCAGGAAAGGGAAGCAGGATGAATCCGACACTGGCCCAACTCAGAAGGCTGCACCCCTTTGAGATCCCAGTCCTGGCTGCAAAGGCTGGTGTTGGGAATCGGGTAGTGTATGCCATGCTGCGCGGGTTTCCTGTCGAGCAGGTCGAAGCGGAACGGGTGCTTGCGGCGCTGGCAGCACTGCTGGAAAGCGAATGGAAGCTGACGCTCAAGACCGTGGATGTGGTTCTCAAGGAAGGATAAGCCACCATGTTTGGTTTCCCAAGGAACATTACCGTTACGCGGTCCTCTTGCGAACGTATCGACACGATACGATCCATATCCACGATGAGTGGTATCACTTATAAAGGATTATGAGAAAAAGGAGCAAAAGAAAAAATTGTCCCATTATGACTAATTGAATGAAGAAAGAGATGATTTGGTAGGCAGGAGCGAGAGGGGACGATAGCTGGGAGCAGGAGACCTTCTTGACCTTCACGCTCGTGCTCTCTGCATCCAACGGGCGTTTTCTGTCGTTCCTCCTTATCAAATCATCTCTTTTTCGAGGATGAAGCAGAGGTGATGATCTTTCAACAGAGATGGTGTGGGGCAAAGAAGCGAGAGGAATTGCCTGTGTATCCCAGGCAATTGGGAGAGATGGTATGCATGGAGCGGTTACGCATGCATATGGGACTTTCTGACGGGGAAATCAGTCTATCATCTATCTGTTTGAGTATATGAACGCAACAAGACGATTTCTCTCCGAAGAAAAGAAATGGAAAATCATACGGTATCAAGAGGAGGATTCTCGATGACAGGTATTGCAGGTATTGCAGGTATTGCAGACCCGAGAAGCGGACGCGTGTATATCGGCGGTGACAGTGCGGGCACCGGCTCCAGTCAACAAATCATTCGCAGCGACAGCAAAGTCTTTTTCAACGGAGCGTGTTTATTTGGATGTACCTCTTCGTTTCGCATGTTACAGTTGTTGCGCTATTCGCTAGAAATCCCTCCCTATGAGTCATCTGTCAGCATTGCACACGTGCGACATGAAGTCGCCCCAATGTCTGTCTCGACAACGAAAGTTGTAATGAGACTTACTGTTTCACCAGTAGTATCCTACCAGGACATGCGGTCGTGGCAACGCGACGGTGTGAAGCTCCTGGGACAATGAAGCCACAGCCGAAAGGCTGGTATCGAAATCGTGAGAAGACGATACTTCTGCTAGCACCAAAGCAGATAGGAGCTAGGATTGAGTGGTATGGACAGCGTATGCGAAATCCTGATAAACGTCGTGATGCTGAACAAGCCAAAGGTGCTGATAGGCTTGCCCAAACGGGAATGGAGCCGGTACAGGAGTTGTGTTCTCTCCTATCGTGAACATCAGGCTCCCGGCGGAAAGGGATGGACCTATATGATGGACCCAAAAGTCAAGTCCAAAAAAGCATCTTTGGAAAGATATCCCTTTCTCTCTTGAAATAATCCCTTGAGATTGGAAGAGATGCCTGCGTAGAAGCAACCCTCCCGTGTTCATGAGCATCTCATCTGACTTCTGGCGACTTCCTACGGTTCCCAGCTCCAAGCACATTGTTTTCCTCTGGCTGAGGTGCAAAGTACACAGAGGCTGGTGGACGATAGTCGAGTGCTTGATGCAAGCGCTGATGATTGTAAAACTGCAAGTAGTCTCGTAATTGCTGTCGTGCCTCTTTCGGTGAAGCATACTCATGTAAGTAGACTTCTTCATATTTAACCGTTCGCCACAATCTCTCAGTAAAAATGTTGTCCAATGCCCGTCCTTTCCCATCCATACTGATTTGCACTTCTGCTGCTTGGAGGAGCTGGCGATACTGTGGGCTGGTGAAGTGGCTCCCCTGATCGCTATTGCAAATGGTTGGAGTGGCCTGAGCCAGAGCACGTTCCAGTGCCGTCAAGACAAAGGGCAATTCCAATGTTTGGTCCAATTCGCCGGGTAGCCGGGGCGCATTGCTGCGCCCAAGCCCCCTCAGAACGGCACGTGAGTCTTTCGTCCTCATGCCGCTCAAGCCTTTCTAACGCCCATCCTAATTGGGAGGACGCGGTTTCTCCACGTATAAACCTTGAGTGTGTAACTGCATATGGCAGGTGGGGTGAAGGAGCACTCGGTTTTCTGCCTGGTCTGTGCCTCCTTTGCTTCGCCAGATGAGATGATGGCTATGCCATCCAGTGATTTTGGTGATTCTCTGGTTGCACAATGGGCAGCTTCCGTTTTGCTCCTTCCAGAGAAAGAGAAGGCGTCTTTTCCCAGCCAGGTTCCGTTCCATTTTCACGTCGAGACGTTTTTCAAAGTACGTTTCCCAGGCTGGATCAAATGGGTTGGCTGCTCCTTGTATAAGGATATGCCGTTGGATCTTCACATCGGTCGCTTTCCGTAAATGGACGAGCTTCGTGTTTCCATCCTCTCCTTTGACTTCTCCTGTAAACACCCAGTTTCTTGTCCCTTGCGTCGTGAAGTATTTCTGCTTCACCCAGTCGCGCTTTTTCTGGGTGTCTCCTTCTGGCCCACCACCAAGCTTTTTAAAGATTGCATGATCCATGGCTTAAAGATTTCACTGCTGGCCCCAAATCGATGGTAGTTGCGCCCATCCCCGGATTACCCGGATTGAGTTTCACCACGATCTGTCCCGCAGAGCATCCTTGTGTTTCTCATGATCCCTCGAACCTTCTGAGGAACGCCTTCACGTTCTTTTTCGAGGGCCTCGTAAGTTCTCTTCCATTGTTGTACTTACGTATATGTTGACCGAGGAAGTCGAAGCCGTTCTCAATAGCGGTGATGACGGTTTTCTCCTGCGACAGGGTGAGTCCTCGTTCCTTCAGGAATGCTTCGATGCATGGTTTCACCTCTTGTTCGAGAAGGTCTTTGGAATGCTCCTGTTACAATAAAGTCATCGGCATACCTTGCCAGATTAACTTTTGGACTCTTCCCATTTGCTGGTCTGGGGAAGTATTCCCAAAGATGCTGGCTGAGACCATCGAGGGCCATATTCGCAATCACGGGTGAAATGATCCCGCCTTGCGGTGTTCCCTCTTCTGTCGGGTGGAGAACGTTTTTCTCCATATATCCCGCTTGTAGCCATTTTCTCAGAATCTCTCTTTCCATTGGGATGTGGGCTAAAAGCCATGTATGCGATATTTTGTCGAAACAGGATTTAATATCGCCTTCTAAGACCCATTGCGCTCCTCTCTTTTGTGAGAGAAGGGTGTGACAGTACACGATGGCGTCTGCTGTACACCGCTCTGGTCGGAAACCATAGGAGTGTGGGTCAGCGAGTGTCTCCGCTACTGGTTGTAGCGCCAGCAGGTAGAGAGCTTGCATGGCTCGATCCTTCATGGTCGGAATCGAGAGTGGCCTTTGAGCACCATTGCTCTTGGGGATATACACACGCCTGAGCGGTTGAGGGTGATACCCTCTTGCTTTCAGGTCGCATATGGCTCGTGCTTTCTTTTCCGGCGTGTCCCAGATCACCTTGTCCACGCCGGGTGTCTTTTTCCCTTGGTTTTCCGTCACTCGCCGTACGGCGAGTGCTTTGCCGCTGAACGAGTGGGTTAGGAGCCGTTGCAAGGCTTTCACCTTGCCCCATTTCTTTTCCTGAGTTGCCTTCACGATCCTGGCTTGGAGCCGACGCACTTCTCGTTGCGTGTGGTACCAGCGGATGCCGTGCCACTCTAACGAGTTCATGGAAGGACGCACCGGTAGCTGTTTCCTCATCAGAGTATTCTGTTGTGGAGCTCACTACCGCCATCTGCCTTTCCTTCTTCATCGTTTGCCACTCCTTTTCGTGATGAAAGACCAGACGGAAGTCTGCCCGCTTTCGCGTGGGGAAGTTTCCCCTATCTGCTCCGTTACAGAGCAGCTTTCGCTTTTTCCGTCCTCCTGTACCCGCCTCGCTATCGGCTCCCCTCGCGGGTGGCTTTCCCTTTCGGGAGCGGGACGGGCTTTCCATGTTCTGCTTCTGCACCCCAATGGGTTAGGCCCTGCCTGTTCGCCGGTGAGAGTATGTCCACGATAGAGGAAGCTGGATACCTCTATGCCTCTCACATACCCTTTGGTTCAAGCCTGTCAGCACCGTTGGCTTGTTTGTCGTAACGACGTTTATCAGCAGTTCACGTGTGTTAGCCATACCACTGAACCTTAGCCCCTCAACCGTATTGATGCTTACAGTTACGATTTTCCCTCACAGTTCCATCGCTCTCATTGAGAAAGGGTACATTGTTCCGAGAGCTTCCCACCCCGGAATTACTCCCGACGCAGGTCTCAGTAAGGTACTGGTGGTGGAACACCAGGTTGAGTGCTGTTTATCAGCCTCAACAGCTACAGAAGCAACTTCATGTCGCAACCAACTCACGACATACCGTGAGTACCAATCCAGTACTGCCACCAGATACATCCAGCCGCCTCTCAGGCGAATATACGTGATATCGAGCCCCCAGATATGATTGGGGTACTGACTCGTTGTATGGCGTAAAAGGTAAGGAAAGATGCCTTCCTTCTGCGTCCGTTTGCTCAAATTCGGACCGGGACAGATGCCTGCAATCCCCATCTCGCGCATGTGCCGTTGGATGGCTTTTCGGTTGACTTCTACCCCTTCCAATTGGAGCTGAGCGGTAATCTTTCGTGACCCATAAAACGGCCATTTCGTGTAGATCTCATCAATGCGGTGTTTGAGCTGGACTTCTGCGGCTGAAGGCGGTTGTGGCTGATAGTACACTCCCGACCGATTCACGCTCAAGAGCTCCACCTGGATGCGCACGGAGAGTTCCTCACTCTCTCGTTCAATCAAGCGCAGACGCTCATCTCGGCTCAGGTTCAATTCCAGATTTTTTTTTCAGCCAGGTCAGTTGTGTTGTTAACCTGCCAATATCTCCATAGAGTCCATTTAAACGCTCTTCATATTCCGCTCGCATCGCCACGATTGAGTCTTTTTCTTCAAAGAGGCTTGGTAATCCTTCTACCACAATCGCTTTCCATCACCTCAGTTGGGTCGGATGCACCTCATATTCTGCAGCAATCTGAGCAATCGTTTTGTCTTCTTTCAATAACTCTTGAACTACCTGGACTTTAAAATTGGCTGTATGTTGTCTTTTCATGCTTTGATTGTATCTTACCCAGTCCTCTTTTTTGGTCTCGTTCTATGGGTCCATTATAATCTTTCAGGCAGGGATCTTGCTCAAAACGATCCCGTTACGCGGCTTTTCAGAAGGCAGTTGCTCCTTTGCCCGCTTCGTGGAGTGTATGATCCAGCAAGCGCAGGCGCTGCACCGCCTGCGTTCCTTGCAAGACCGCAAAAAGCGCGTCTCCTAAGCGCAACCTCATCCACCTCTCGGGACTCTGCCGAGGACCGTGGCAGAAGCTCGTGCTCACGGTGATGCTCTTTGCTGGCGGCATCACCTGTTTTTCTCGTCTTTTTCATTGAAAGCTGGAGAGAGAACATGAGATGAATAAGACACCCCTAGAGAGTTCTTCCAAAAGAAGAGAAAAACTCTTTTCACCGGCATGGAACTCTTCCATCTCCTAGCTCATCTGCGCGTACGATGTGGCTACCTCACTCGACTGACGATGTGACTGAGTTATACACAATCCCCTCTTTGATATACCGTTCCATACACCGTTGCACATCTAGGTCATACCACCTTGGTTCTGTGATCGTTCCATCTATATCAATGGCAAAAAACATGATTTGCTTCTCCTCTCAACACAAAAGAAATGCTTTCTGTGAAAGCCTACATGTGCTCCATACGTGGAAACTACCCAAGAGAGGCAGGCAATCAGCCAGGTGCTAAAAGACGACCACCTGCCTCTTTCTCCTGTAGAACACTCCCAAACAAGAACAGATTCGGAAAATGCCAACCACAGGCAGCAAGGAACCAGCTACATACTACCTGTTCCCTCTTGTCTGCTGTTCGCTTTCAACGCATCTTCCCAGGAGCTACGACAGGGAGCCAGCACTACACCAGGGAGCCAGAAGGAGACCAGGGAACAAACAACCCAGCCTGTTCCCTCTCATCTCTACTCTAGCCTTACCTCTGGCAATCGCGGATGGATATTTCGACGCGTGAACCACTCTTCACGCTCTTTCAAATAATGGGCACGTTCTTTCCGAAACTTCTTCTGCCACCTCTCCATCTCCCGCTCGTCTGTATGCGTTAACTGACCGAGGGACTTTTTCCGGTTCATCAGAGCCATCGTGAAATAATACCGAGCCATCAACTCGGTACAATGACCCATATCTAACGCTATTTCGCTGATCAGAGGAATTTCATCTCCGAATTGGTATGGATGGAAGCGTACCATCCCATCCAAGCAGGAAATTGCAACGCCATAGTCTCGCGTACCTATGCGCTGAAAGTCTTCACCAACCGTCTGTAGCTTAAAGTGAACATCAGGCAGCTTTTCCTTTTTCTTCTTAAAAACCATCACTCATTCCTCCTTTTCGTTTTTTTCTACTGGATGGATTCAAAATATCCTTGTTTCTTGTAGCTTGACAGCGAGGAAGAACGAAAGAAAGGGGGAGCGACGAAAAACGTTCTCAAAGATGTGTTTCACAGACCTGCACCTGCACCTCCATCTGAAGGAAGAAAAATGCCTTTCGTTGCTCCTCGCTATCAAGCCACCTCTTCTCTTAATTAATCATAATGGGACATAAAATGATAGAACCCCCTTATTATATTATTATCACTATTTTTACGCTTTACCTCCATTTGAACCGCTGGAACATCGATGCTTTGTTCGGTACTCTGCAAAACTCTAGCTTTTCGACGTAAAAGGGTGCACGTACCGTGTGGATATGGGCTTCAGCAGCAGCTAAGGCTTTCCTGATGCGTTCATCTGGCGCAAGGTCTGCCGTCACAAATAGCGCTCCTTTGGCAACTTTGGCTCCCGATCCAATTGCGTCATACAAACAGAATGCTTCCCCTATTTGATAATCCTGCTCTATTTGAAACAATCTCCCCTGCAATCCAACCAGCATTTTCTCTTCTAGCTTCTTCTCATCCTCTCCAGCTTCTTTCAAACACCTCCTTGTGGCTCGTAGGAAAGAGGTGATGAGATAGGTTTCAATGCTCTTGCTAGGGTCATAGAGGGGGGGAACAAAGGCATGCTGGAGCAGTTGCAGCGTTCTCATCGATCCACTGCATCCCATGAGGAAAGCCCCCTTGTGCCAGACTTTTCTCCCGGTGCGAATGGCTAAAATTCCACTGTCAGCCGTAAGCGCGCTATCCCCTCCCATCCAGATTGTTCCTTTTTCATCAACACAGGCGGCAATACAGGTCATACCCTCAGATTCCTTTCTACGAGTTCCATTGTTCAAGTGCTTCATTGATTAATTTCTGCGCCGTCCGAATGGATTCATAATACCCACGGGATCGTTCATTCCTTCCGTTCAGATGTCCCTTAGCGCGTTTGAATGCCTGCTGTGCTTGTGTTAATCGCTGAACAATAGCTTCACTTTTCCCTAGCACATTGCATGCTTGAATATAGGTCTGTAAATGCTCTATGGTACTCTGTAGCTGTCCAGTGTTCACATCGCGCAGGCTATGTTCATCGAAAAAGAGGCTCACTTTCTCGATATCTTGTGCTAACTCAAGTGGTTGCAAAGTAAAAGAGAATCCCCCTCCATTGTTTCTGGTGTAGTTTCCCCGCTGAGTCTGGAGAGGGACGCAAGCAAAGCATCAATCATCTCTGGTGTTCCTCTCCCGAATGCGTCAATCAAACATATCTCTTGCAGATGACAGTGACTCTCTGCACTCAATTGATCAAGGGAAATGGTATGATGCTCTCGTACCGCTTGAAACGTTGGTCTGGTATCCATGGCTTATCGCTCCTCTTCGAGAATCACGTCTACCATGTCCAGCGTATAATCCCATCCCTTGTTGAGCAGGCTTGAGAGACCAGCAAGGACTTTCTCTGCTTCTGTACGCTTCACTGGCAATCCTCGCAGCATAAAATACACCGTGCGTTCCTCTACCCCGGCCTTTTTTGCGAGCGTTGGTATCTCAAAAGGATATTGCACGCTCAGTTGGGAAAAGGTGGGATTACTGCTCATGTCCCTTCTTCCTTTTTGATGCTTGCCCATATATCATCAAGGGTGTATGTTTGGTCGACGAGTCGAGAGAATGCCTTGAGGATCTTCAACACTGTTTGCTTCTCTACGGGAACGCCGATTTCCAGCAAATATTCCTCTCGCAGTGGTACCCCGGCCTGCTCTGCAAGGGCCGTGAGCGAAATGTTATGCTGGCGTCGTAATTCCTTCAGGCTCCGTTTCTTCACGTCACTCATGGTTGCTTCATCCCCCATGCTGTTAAACCAAAGGAGAGGCAGGTAAAATTCTGATCATACAGGTCTATGACTAGTTGCCCGTAGATATCGTCAAAAGCTTCTGATGAGATGAGTTTCGATGCGAGAAGATACGGTTTGAGCTGATGAAACGTGATTCTCATGTTTTCGCTTGATGTGTAGTACAATGGCTCACCATAGGTTGCATCCAGAGTGAATGATCGTTTCTGAATCGCTTGAAATTCGGCGTTTTTGAGGAAAGGTCCGAGCATGTGGACAATGCCGAGCGAACGCCCATCGCTTGAAAACGTCCTTCCCTCCGCACGAAGGGCCTCAAAGAGACATCCACTCAATTGCTGCAAGGGGACGCTATTAGAAATGCACCCTTCAATTTCCGTCAGGCGCAGCAGACCGCCCGGCTTGAGGACGCGCAGACATTCAGCCAGGAGCAGAGGCCATGACGTCGGAGAAAGAAAACTCTCAGCACAACGGGCGTTGATCAAGCCAATAGTGGAATCTGCAAAGTGGAGCGGTTGCGTAATATCCATCACGACGAAGGATGCGTTCCCTCGTTGCTGTGAACGAGCACGAGCTTGAGCATATTCAATCATGGTCTGACTTTTATCGACGCCGATCACCTCAATTGCAGGATGCGTAAAGGCGACATCAAGCGCCCAACTGCCAGGACCACAAGCCAGATCAAGGAGGCTTCCAATATGGGAGAGGTCCGGTTGTTCGGGGAAAATCCCACCCATGGCTTGCGTAAAGAGCCGATCCTGCTCAATTAAGCGTGCCATTTCCGTAGGATCTTCTATATTCATAGGGTAATGGTAATCTTTTGGCATAAGGCAGCTATCCTTTCCTCTTCGTTAGTGGACGATAGTGTTGTACGTTTCACAGATCGTTTCTGTTGCGGCTTCTTCTCCAATAATGGTCGCGAGACGGTCACGCTGCTGATCCAGACTTTTGTACTGATTGCTGATGATGCGGTGAGATGCCTTTTGAGCATACCCATTAAAAAGCAACTGCATCGAAACGCAGGTTGCTTCTATCTCGCTGCGTAATTCTGCTACATTACTCTGATTCTCTGGCATAAAATAAGCCCCTCCATAACTGCTCCTTAAAGGTGCTTGATTGACAAATATCTTGGGTAATGACATACTCGAAACAGAGAAGTAAAAGCGGTAGGGTCAAAATGCCCTTTTATTATCTTGGGAGATAAACGCTATTTTTCCTCTGGATGTAATACTATCTTCTACAGAACGAAAAAATTCATAATTTCATATTTCATTTAAGAAATTTTTCGGATTGAAGCGTTACACGATACTAGACAACACTAACCTCTTTCTTTATACTGGATGGGGTATCGCAGTATTGTGAAAGGAGTTATTAACGATGCGGGACATAAATATAGGTCGGTTGCTTAGAAAGAAACGTGTTGAGTATGGATGGAGTGCTGAAACCGCAGGTGTATTGTATGGTAACGCTGTTCGAGGAAGACCCGTCACAGAGGGAGCGATACATACTTTGGAAGAAGGAACAATACCGAAAAACATTAAACGACGATGGGTTCTCGCAAGGATGTATAACCTTACTCCTGTTATGCTTGGGTTGCCAGTGTTGCAGAAGACTATAAAGAAGATACCCTACATGCCTTCAAGAAAAACTCAACCAGTCAGTGTCGAGGAGTATCAGGATACCCTTCTGTCTTACTGGAAATTAGGATACAGTGGGACAGCAGAAGCTGCTTTGAAGGATTTAGGATACCGAATAAACTGCTTACATGATAATGTTCTCTATACAAATTCTATACAAAAGGAACAAATGAAGCAGTTATTATGTGGATATCATATGAGACGTGCAGAGGTAGCCCGTGAGTTATCCTATAATGCTAGTGCATTGGATCATCTCAACAAAGCAGTTATCTTAGCAAGAGAAGAAAAATATAGCGCTTTAGAGGCAACTGCCTTATATAGACGTGGGGAATTTTTCTTTGATAGTTGGGATTTTCAAGTAGCACTAAAAGATTTCGGGAGAGCCTTAGCTCTTGAACGTTTCAGTGTAGATGGTGCAAATGTCATCCCTCCACAAGTAAAAGGTCGCATCTTAAACGTACAAGGATTGACAGAAGCTCGTATTGCAAGAACGCGTGTCGAAATGGCCGAAGCAATGAAATTGGTGGATAAATCTGAGCAGTTCATCGGACCAGAGGTGGAAGATGACATTTACGCACTTGATCTCACCGATGTTCGATATCTATTGAATAGAGCAAAAGCCCTAGTCGGCCCTCCTAAAAAAGAGCTACATCAATCAGTGGAAGCATTTGATGTAAATAAAGAGATGTTGAAGCATAGTAACACAGAGCACAAGAGATTCCATGCGTATCATATCATGGATGGTCACATTATTGAGGCTCTTTACTATATAGATAAAGGCTACTATCCTATTGCTACTGCGCTTGTTCAGGAAGCATTAACGATGATGGAGGAAATGAATTCTACTATTCATCTTCCAATAACGATCCATGTTTATGAAGATTTAAAAGGAAGTCCTTACGGAAAGAGCGTTGAAGTTGCTGAGTTAGGATTACACCTCTTATTTATTCAGCATCCAGATTTATCAGATTAAACATTTTTATATACAAGGCCCTAAAGAGCATTTTTCTCTCTATGCTCTTTTCCCTTCTCTTTGGTGCAGCTTGCTCATAAATCTCGTTAAAATTATTGAAATGCTATTGGAGATCAGTTATACTTCGCTTAACAAAATATAGGCGCGTCAATGACCTCCCCAGAAAATGGGGAGGCTCGTGGGAGGTTCGCCTCTTGCAAGCCGGATTGACCAGATGACACCTCCGAGCCAGGCGCGCCGAGGAAGCGAGCGTCGTGACTGGCACTGAAGAGGTGAGCGATAGCACTGAGCGTTCACGTTCACACCCAGGAATGCTGCCCCAGTTCCTGGCTCTGCAACCTCTGGCTTAAAGCACTGCGGTCGAGGAACGGTGGTCAGAGGAAAGTACCGGGTGCTATCAACATCGAGGGGATCGTTTTTACTCCGAAAGGAGCCTTACCTGATGAAGGTGTTTGTCCAATCACAAGAAGGAAGGCCCTTGATGCCCACGACGCCACGGCGTGCGCGGATGTGGCTCAAGGCGAAGCGTGCCCGTGTCGTGCGTCGGGACCCCTTCACCATTCAGTTACGTTTTGCGGCAGATGCGTATACGCAACCAGCCAGGGTGGGTGTGGATACTGGCTCGCAAGTAGTCGGTCTCGCTGCAACGACCAACGGAGGCGTGGTTTTCCAGGCTGAGGTCATTTTGCGTGATAACATCACACAGAAAATGACCCAACGTCGCCAGTATCGGCGTACTCGACGGGGACGCAAGACCAGATACCGTGCTGCTCGTTTCGCCAATCGTCGCCGCAAAGCAGGCTGGCTCCCACCAGCGATCCGCTCGAAGGCCGAGGCGACCGTCAAGGCGGTGCGTTTCATCGCCTCGTTGTTGCCTGTTGGTAAGGTGAATGTCGAGGTCGGCAGTTTCGACACCCAGAAACTGCAACATCCTGAGATTTCTGGCTGGCAATACCAACAAGGGGAACTGCAAGGATACTTGCTGCGTGAATATATCTTGGAGAAGTGGCAGCGGACATGCGCGTATTGTCAAACGCGTGAGGTGCCATTGGAAATCGAACATATGGTCCCTAAGTCAAGAGGAGGAAGCAATCGAGCGAGCAATCTGACGCTGGCTTGCCATGCTTGCAACGTGCGCAAAGCGCAGCAGACGGCAGCGGAGTTTGGTTTTCCCGCTCTCCAGGCGCAAGCGCGTAAGCCCCTGAAAGACGCAGCCCATGTTTCTTCGATGAAAAGCCGCGTGGTCCAAGACCTGCAAGTGTTCTTTGGAGTGAGCCAGGTGGGTATCACGTATGGGTACGAGACGAAATACAAACGCATCCAGATGCTTGACCTGCCCAAGTCGCATGCCAATGATGCAGTTGCCATTGCCTGTGAGATGAGCGAGGTGGTGAGGCCATTGGAGGTGGTTCATCAGATGCGCTGTCTCCCACGAGGCCAGTATCAACGCTTCAATGGTCTGCACAGTGAGCACAAATGTTGGGCACCACGGAAAGTGCGCGGGTTCAAACTCTACGAACGAGTCAAGGTGAACGCAGAGGTGGGGTACATTGCGGGTAGGCGAGAGAAGGGAGCCTTTGTGATCAAAGACCTCATCAGAGGGAAGAAGCTGGCGGAAATGACGCCCCGCAAACTGGTCCGAGTTGCGCGTCCCAGCCAGGGCTGGATGATAACACGACAGCCAGCCCTCAAGAGGAATACAAAGGAGAGCGGCACTTCCTCCCCAGTTGAAACGTGGGGGTACCCGCGCCGCTAGAAACATGGATACTTTGCACCAGGAGAGGACAATCTTCCATGTACGGGCGATGTGATAGCTTATTATCTTTCTCTTAGTGGCTTGTCGAAGCAGGAAGCTGCCCGTATCCTCAACTGGACCGAAAGATACATCGAGATGTTGAAGAGTCCTAACAACCGGAATATGCCTCAGTTATTGCCAAGAAGAATACTCCTTGCCAAGACGTTACACATACCCCCAATCCTCTTAGGCTTATCTTCTATGACGCTTGTCGAATGGGGAAACGGTACAACAGTGCAAACTGATGGCATTGGATTGGATTCTGTTGCAAGCAAAGATACCGTCACGTTTTATGAGCGACTTCTGGCGATAAGTTGGGAACTCTATTATACGAGTAGTGTTCAAAAAGCTTCTGATACTATTAATACAGCCTTTAGCACACTAAACGAGGAATCCACTCATGCGGTAGGTGTGAAGAAAGATCAGTATGACGCCATGCGTTGCCGTTTTTATCAACTTTACTCGTTAGTGTCTCGTGACCGTATGGAAATAGATCAAGCCATCGATTACCAGAATCAAGCAGTCGCTATAGCTTTGCGCCTCAAGAATGCAGAGTTAATGTATCCTCTCAATAATTCGGGGGAGCTTGGTATGAGGCATCAATGGTTGTTGCCTCATGTATACTAAAAGTATGATAGAAAACTTCGACCCCAACACCATTGAAGACGAAGGTCTGCGCCAAGTCGTCATCACGCTGATGAATTTGGTAGAAACCCTGTCGGCCAAAGTGAAAGAGCAAGCCGAGGAAATCCAACGGCTGCGCGACGAGGTCAATCGGCTCAAAGGGGAACAGGGCAAACCGAAGATCAAAGCGAACCAAGCAGCACCCACGCTCTCATCGGAAAAGGAACGTCGTGAGTCCAAAGCGCATCACAAAGCCAAGAAGCAGGCCCAGGTGAGGATTGATCGGGTGGAGATCGTCAAGGTGGATCAGCAACGACTGCCTCACGATGCTCAGTTCAAGGGCTACGAGGACGTCATCGTGCAGGACCTTGAGTTTCGCACCGAGAACGTCACGTTCCGCAAAGAGAAATATTACTCATCCAGCCAAAAGCGGACCTATCTGGCAGAACTGCCCGTTGGATACAAAGGCCAGTTTGGACCAGGAGTCAGAGCTTGGGTGTTGGCGCTCTATTATGCAGCGGGGATGAGTGAGCCAAAAATCCTCAACCTCTTGCAGACGGTTGGCATGTCGATCAGCGCGGGACAACTCTCTGACCTGCTGATCCAAGACCAAGAGCGGTTCCATGCAGAGAGCGCAGATGTGGTAAAAGCGGGACTAGCAAGTAGTCCGTGGCAGCATCTCGACAGCACGGGCACGAGCGTGAATGGCAAAAATGAACAGTGCCATATCCTGTGCTCCTCGCTGTATACCGCCTATTGTACGTTGCCAGCCAAAGATCGCTTGAGTCTGCTTCGCGTTCTTACTGGAGGTGCCGATCCCGTTTTTCAGATGAATGACCTCGCGTTGGAGCTCATGGCTCAGTTGGGGGTGACGGAGAAGTGGCGTCGCACGCTTCCCACCCTGTTGCCGCACGATCAGACGTACACGGAGAGCCAACTCGATCACCTGCTTGATACGCATCTGCCCAAACACGGAGCCAACCTCCGCAAGAGTATCAAAGATGCCTTGGCTATCGCAGCCTATCGTACCCAGACCGCCTATCCAGTGGTCAAGTTGTTACTGTGTGATGATGCCCCCCAGTTCAACGCGTTGACCGTTGAGCTCGCCCTGTGCTGGATTCACGAATATCGCCATTACAAGAAACTGATGCCACGCTTCCTTGCTCATTGCCTTCTTCTGGAGCAGTTTGCCAAAGACTTCTGGAAGCTCTACCGAGATCTGTTGGCCTACCGAGACCATCCCAATCCAGCCGAGGCGGATGCGTTGCGCACGGCCTTTGACGACCTGTTTGGGCAAACCAGCGGCTACCAGCAGTTGGATGAGCGGCTCGCCCGCACGCGTGCCAAGAAAGATGCGTTGCTCATGGTGCTTGACCACCCGGAGATCCTCTTGCACAACAATCCAGCGGAGTTGGGGGCCAGGCAGCGTGTCCGCAAGCGAGATGTGAGCCTGCAGGCTCGCACCAGAGAAGGCATCGGGGCGTGGGATACCTTTCAGACGTTGGTAGGAACCGCCAACAAGCTCGGGGTCAATGTCTACCAGTATTTTCATGACCGCATCGCCCACACCAACCGGTTGCCCAGTTTGGCCACCCTCATTCAAGAACGGGCTGCCACGCTTCACCTGGGCGCTTCATGGGCTACAACACCTTGAACCTTGTCATTCCTTTACCCACACACTGACGTGCCCTCACCCTGCAAGATTATGCGTGCTCGCTTACTGGTTTCTCCCTGTACCTCACACCACTCTCCATCCCACCTAGTCATCGCTTTTCTCTCCCCGAATTATTGAGAGGATACGAGTTAATAGCCTCTTCTCTGCTGCGGCGTGCAAGAGCCTATCATCATGTACCAGAGCGCGAATTAGCACTTAAGGATGCGTTAGAGGCACTTCCTTATGCCGATCTTTCGCGTGACCCCTTAAAGGGAAAATGTTATCAAATGGCAGGTAAATCACTAGCCTATCTTGCTGATGAGAATAAGGAAAAGCAAGAAAAGAGTCTGGGCTACTTTAACAAGGCGGCACAAATTGCTCGAAAAGGAAACTTAGAGCCAGATGGAAGCTTTGTCAAAACAGATTTAACTAGTATTTATATCGAACGGGCCAAAGCATTAACGCTGTTTGGGCGATTTGAAGATGCTCATAATGCATTAGCAATTGCACGTAAGAATCTTAGCCCAGAACTTACGCGGTGGCAGGTCAATTTGCTCATAGAAGAAGCGAAGACTTACTTTGCAGAAAATGATATTACCTCTTGCTGTTATTCTCTTATTGACGCGTTGCCTATTGTTCGCGCTATCAAATTGCCAAGCAAAGAAGAAAGCATACAGAGTATACATGAGCGCTGTAAAAATCTCACTCCAAATGATGCAGCAGTGAAGAGACTCGAAAAATTGTTGAAACCGAACACACTTTAGCATGCTTCGCTTATTCGCAAAGACGGTAGAGATGCCAATCGTTCAGGTGTCATCTCAGGGTCGGAACTCCCCTTATCGCCCCGTATCACGAGGAGATAATGAATGTCTTTTCCTTCATCTGCTAGTAACGCTATGGTTCCTCCACAAAGGTGTTCTGCGTCATCAGGATGTGCCTGTACGACAAGAATGCGTTGTCCGCCTGGAGGGAGCAGCACAGAGAAAGATGTAGCCATGTGTTAAACCTCTTCTTTCCTGTAATGATGGAATGAAGCCAATATACTACAGTATATCATCTAAACCGCGAGCACTTAAAAACAGGTCTTGAAGTTTGGTGGGACAATCTCTTTCTATACGCGCCTCCAATGTTCTCTATGCGAGATTTTGAGACGCAGAAAGCCATCAAACAGGAGAATGTCTATATGCTCTAACGGAATGTGCTTTCACGTACTCGCATGAAAACGCACCGTCTTGGTATTGAGATTAGTTCGATCATTGAGACTGGCTATATGCTCGATAAGCCCCGCCGGAGGTAGGACGCAATGTGTGAGAGGTCGGGACGCTGCCACGTAATCCCGACAAAATTCGCGTCGTCGCGTTTTATCTGGCAGCAGTGGGACTGGATGACCAGCCCCACTGGTAGGTCCTTTAACAACCAGCAGTCAAGAGCTGGTGCAAAAGGAGGTAGAGCTTATAGCGCTCGTCATCGTCCAGGGTGATCGTCACCTCGGGCGCATGGATGATCAGCGCGTCATCCAAGAGTTCGACGGTGTGGGTGTCACTCAGGGCAATCGTTGGGTTTCCCTGATCAGAGGGCATATCATGAACCATGGAGAAAACTCCTTCCTCATCGTAGATATCGAACGAACATCTCGTTTCTGCCCATGCATAGCGGTTCTATCAGCGCAGAAACTGCCGTCTTGCGCTGATAAGAAACAAAAAGGGCCAGAGAAACGAGCGTCTCTTTGACCCTACGATCACAAAAATGGTGGCAGAAAGAAATAGCAGTGTATGTCTGAGGAGGCAGGTAAGCCCTGTTGCTTGTGCCTCGTGCGCAATCAGTGGGAAGAGGGTTCGTCACGTGGACCATAGATCTGCTCATAGAGCCAGGCATCGACAGCAGCATCCAGCACACTTCGCGCATCCCAAACCACATTCCACAAACAGTCCAACATGGCCAAAACCTCTTCTTTCCCGAAGTGCATCCCAGCTGGAAGATCGCGCCATAACAGCATCCACCGTTGCGCCCATTGGGGCAGGCTGTGTCGAATACCCATCTCTCCCTCGGCCTGAAAGGTGGTTTGGTCCACCCGAAACCGTTTGCCATAACAGGCCCGCAGGTACAGTTCTAAGAGATGCTCCCTGCCCTCCGAAAATGAGGGAATCTGGTAATGCGGACAGAGCACCGGGAAACACTCCAACGCAAACTGCACAAACGATCCCAGTGTCAGCAGATAGCCGCCAGGGTGCTCCCGCCGCCGCTTGTGGATGAGAAAGTCCTGCGGTGTGAAGGACTGCGATGGGAGACGCTCATAAGTCAGGTCATAGGGGAAAAACACCCCTGGCAGAAGGGACCCCTGCCACATACGTGGCTGATACATCACTGTGGAGCGCACCTGGCCCTCCTCCTGGGTCTGGAACACCAATGTATGCTCGTAATGCGGTGGAATGCGAAAACTCCAGAAGCGGTCCGCACGATGGTCGTGATACCTTGCCTGGAATGCTGGGTCTTCCAGTGGACTCCAGGGAACACCACGAAAAACGCCTGTATGCTCATCAACGTCTCCCACCAGGATGTGTGCCGTATGAAGCGGAGCACAAAACGAAAGCAGTTCATTTGCATCCTGGCGTAACGCCGCACGAAAAGCAAAACCGAGCGGGTTGCCGTTGTGCCCTGCTAAAAAGGTACTGATATCTTGATAGTTCCAAAAAGTATAGCGATCTCTAGCGTTTTCTAGCATTTTATCGCATGAGCTAAAGATTTCCCTTTTTGGGTTCGTGAGGGGGTAACGACGAACCTCACTGGATGGACTACCAGCGATGCAAGCACCGCTTTACCATCCTCTACCCCCTCCACTTTCGAGAAAGCATCAGGGGCTACTTTTCTGATAATGTTGCCTGACCCGTTAATATCAGCGTTGAGCTTACGTCCATCTTTCGTGCGGTAGAGTCCACGCTTGATCCTCTTGCCGCTAAATGTATGCTTCTCATTGCCATTGTTGCGAACTGGTAGCGGGTCCAGATCTAACAACGAAGATTTTGATGTGTAAGACTCTTCTGTGACCTCTACACGAATGCCAACCAGTTCAGACTTGTAGGTTAACATGGCAATAAAACGAGCGTGAGGGATTTGGACAAAGTTTTGATTGGTGCGCTTGCCCATATTCGCCTCTTGCTTCCAGGCGTCATTTTTGCCTATGCACAATGTACTAATCCCCTCTCTCACCAACAGATCAATAATCTGGTAACTCACAGTGTGCATATAATGATCGATACGCCTGTTACGTTTGTTGGTCATGCGTTCCATACGCTTCGTTGTGCCTTTGCGCCTAAGCTGGCTCTGTAGTTCTGCCTTCCGCTTGTTGTAGAACTGGTTGATGCTTTTCACTGGACGCCCGTTAACGAGTGCCGACCTGAAGCCGGGTTTGTTTGATGTTAGCGCAACCAGATTATTCATGCCAATGTCTATGCCAGCGTAGTAAGCGGGATTAACCGGCGCTTGCTTTTCCTCTTGTTCGTAAACGGCCTCCACTACGTAGAACCCTTTGCGCGGGACGATGCGTACTTGATCGATCTGCTTCTGTTTCGTCTTCACCTCGATAGCAAGCATCGAAGGTTTGATAATGCCGCGCTTCAAACCCTTCTTGCCTCGACTAATCGCTTGAATGGTGTACACGAGCATATTGCGGCCTTCTGTCTTCTGCTTGTACCCTGGTATCCTGGGACGTGCCTGAAACTGAGATGGGTCTTCTCTGTAGGCAGCACGTGCCTTGAAGAAGGCATCCCAATCGTGATCTAATTGCTTCAAGACCTGCTGGCTTACCTTTGCTGGGAGAGCCTTGTACGCCTCATGAGATTGCATACGCCTGTCCATCTCATTGTAGTTGAGGTACTTTCCGATATGAATGTAGGATTGGCGTATCTCATAGTTACCAGCGTTGTACAGGTTCTTCGATTTAAAAGCCGCTTCATCAATCGCTCCATAACGCGGATCGTTCCGGTCAATCACATATTTTTCAACTAACTGCATCCTTCTCACCCCCTTTCTCTGTCTGTGCTTGTAACTCTAACTCTTTGACAATCTGCTCTGTCTTCCGTTTTGCTCTCCGTTGCCCATAAAGTCTCGCGGAGAACGAGTAAATTATGGAAACGAGATCGGCTATCAAGTCCTCAAGCGGGTTCTCTGTGATGTTCACCACCTCGATAGAGCGGCCTTGCATCGCTAGAAGCGCCTCGATGTACTTGAACCCGAAGCGGGTTAAGTGGTCCTTATGCTCAACCACAATGATCTTGACCGTTGGATCAGCCAGGATAGCAAGCAGTTTCTTACGTCCATCGTTAATGCCTGAACCAACTTCCTTGACCATATCAAGTTTAGACGTAGAAAGGTATGAGTGGTAACATTCATAGGCTCCACGTTCTCCAGGCGATAGTTTTGAGGACAAAACCCCCTATCATAAAACGCTATAAAAATCAATAAAACGCTATATTTTCAAACACTAGTTTCTGATACCCGTTGCTCTTCGGCTGCTTGCCGCTCCGGTGGGAATGCGTTGGTTTCTCTTTCAAAGCAGGAATCGCGGCCAGAGGCCCAACGAAGCAGCGTGGTGTAGTCTTCAAGCGATTGGACAATCACTTGCATAGGAGGGAGCGCAGGATCAGGAGAGGGATAGGAAAGGGTGATCTGATAGCGTCGTTCTGTATGCTCTCCATGCTCAACCTGGACTATGGTTGGGTGGAACATGGCATGGACACGGGAGATGTAGGCAATCAGCCAGCGCGCCTCCTGTTCGCTCAAGGGAAGTTGACCGGGGAGAAACCAGTGGGGATCGATGTGCAGCCACTCATTGATCCAAAGGGCTTCCTGCTCTGTAGGAGGCCGAGACATATCAGGTCGTTCATGATGGCGCATCATTTTCCTCCTTCATCATGCAGGTGATAGGGGCCATAACGTGCGGAGTTGTGAAGGGCATCGCCTCTGCAAACGCCCTGCACTTCACTCATTGCTATGCCGCCGGAGATTCCCCGTTTGACCGATAGAGGCCGGGATAGGCGATAACTCCAGATGCACGCAATAGATCCCCAGCACCCGTGGCACCGGATCATTCGGCGGTGCCAGTTGAGCCAGGCGTTCTGGCTGGTAATTGATACTCGCCTTGTTCCGTCTTGAAATTGATCGGGAAAGGGCACGTTTCCAATACAACAAATCCTCCCTCAACTGTCAGTGCACTTATGAGCGAGAGGAGAGCACTGAGCAGGATCATGTTTTCATCTTCTTCTGGGTCAGGCTTGACCTCCTGCTCCCTCACCTGCTGCTCTATCATCATTTCTAAGCCCGTCCCCATCCTCCAGAGGTCATAGCTACTCACTGTTATTTTCACTCATCTTCTCCTTTTCATCGAGAGAGATTCTATATATTTTCCCAAATAGCCGAATTTTTTCTTCCTACAAAGTGGCCAACCAGATTCCCTGCTGGTTGGCTCACTGAACAAAACTGGACTCATGCGACGCAGGAGTTGGCCCCCTTAGAGCAGCACTGCCGGAAGCGGTTCAGGCAAAAAGACAAACTCCACATCGGGGAACTGCTGACGAAGCACAACCTCCATCTCGTGCTGTTCGTGGCCGATGAGGAGTGTGAGAGGATCACTCACGTTTCGCTCCATCGCGTGGTGCAGCGCTGCAAGCCCACTGGGATCGGAAAGCTTGATGTGTTGATACGATGCAGGGCACGTCTGCGCGTAGAGGGCACCTTTCCCATAGGAGCCTGATACAAAGCCCACGCGCAGGTCTGTGACCTGGGCGTGATAGAGTGCAGAGAAAAATGCATCAAACGAAAACTGGCTAAAATGCCGATCAATCACCAGACAAAACACCAGTGGTGCGATGGCTTTCGGAAGCGTCCACTCGCCGCTGTCCATGCGCTGCCAGAGATCTTCATACGCAGCCAGTTCCCGCGTGTACCTGACGCGATCTGAGAGGGGACAGCGTGTCTTACGGTCGAGTTCGGAAAGACGCTCTCGATAAAAGGCGATGCTCTCCTGCATTCGTTCGTGTACCACCTCCTCTAACGTCCGGTTTGGCTGTTGCCAGGCCGTTTCGATGTTGATCATCGTCGTCACGAACGTTTCCCTTTCTGGTGCACCTCGACCGGTTTGTCGCATCATCTGCCCACAAAAGTGTTTGAGTTGTTTGAGTGCTACGGTATACTCTGCATTCAGTTGTTCTCGGGTTTTCATAGACATGACCGTATCCTCTCAATAATTCGGGGAGAGAAAAGCGATGACTAGGTGGGATGGAGAGTGGTGTGAGGTACAGGGAGAAACCAGTAAGCGAGCACGCATAATCTTGCAGGGTGAGGGCACGTCAGTGTGTGGGTAAAGGAATGACAAGGTTCAAGGTGTTGTAGCCCATGAAGCGCCCAGGTGAAGCGTGGCAGCCCGTTCTTGAATGAGGGTGGCCAAACTGGGCAACCGGTTGGTGTGGGCGATGCGGTCATGAAAATACTGGTAGACATTGACCCCGAGCTTGTTGGCGGTTCCTACCAACGTCTGAAAGGTATCCCACGCCCCGATGCCTTCTCTGGTGCGAGCCTGCAGGCTCACATCTCGCTTGCGGACACGCTGCCTGGCCCCCAACTCCGCTGGATTGTTGTGCAAGAGGATCTCCGGGTGGTCAAGCACCATGAGCAACGCATCTTTCTTGGCACGCGTGCGGGCGAGCCGCTCATCCAACTGCTGGTAGCCGCTGGTTTGCCCAAACAGGTCGTCAAAGGCCGTGCGCAACGCATCCGCCTCGGCTGGATTGGGATGGTCTCGGTAGGCCAACAGATCTCGGTAGAGCTTCCAGAAGTCTTTGGCAAACTGCTCCAGAAGAAGGCAATGAGCAAGGAAGCGTGGCATCAGTTTCTTGTAATGGCGATATTCGTGAATCCAGCACAGGGCGAGCTCAACGGTCAACGCGTTGAACTGGGGGGCATCATCACACAGTAACAACTTGACCACTGGATAGGCGGTCTGGGTACGATAGGCTGCGATAGCCAAGGCATCTTTGATACTCTTGCGGAGGTTGGCTCCGTGTTTGGGCAGATGCGTATCAAGCAGGTGATCGAGTTGGCTCTCCGTGTACGTCTGATCGTGCGGCAACAGGGTGGGAAGCGTGCGACGCCACTTCTCCGTCACCCCCAACTGAGCCATGAGCTCCAACGCGAGGTCATTCATCTGAAAAACGGGATCGGCACCTCCAGTAAGAACGCGAAGCAGACTCAAGCGATCTTTGGCTGGCAACGTACAATAGGCGGTATACAGCGAGGAGCACAGGATATGGCACTGTTCATTTTTGCCATTCACGCTCGTGCCCGTGCTGTCGAGATGCTGCCACGGACTACTTGCTAGTCCCGCTTTTACCACATCTGCGCTCTCTGCATGGAACCGCTCTTGGTCTTGGATCAGCAGGTCAGAGAGTTGTCCCGCGCTGATCGACATGCCAACCGTCTGCAAGAGGTTGAGGATTTTTGGCTCACTCATCCCCGCTGCATAATAGAGCGCCAACACCCAAGCTCTGACTCCTGGTCCAAACTGGCCTTTGTATCCAACGGGCAGTTCTGCCAGATAGGTCCGCTTTTGGCTGGATGAGTAATATTTCTCTTTGCGGAACGTGACGTTCTCGGTGCGAAACTCAAGGTCCTGCACGATGACGTCCTCGTAGCCCTTGAACTGAGCATCGTGAGGCAGTCGTTGCTGATCCACCTTGACGATCTCCACCCGATCAATCCTCACCTGGGCCTGCTTCTTGGCTTTGTGATGCGCTTTGGACTCACGACGTTCCTTTTCCGATGAGAGCGTGGGTGCTGCTTGGTTCGCTTTGATCTTCGGTTTGCCCTGTTCCCCTTTGAGCCGATTGACCTCGTCGCGCAGCCGTTGGATTTCCTCGGCTTGCTCTTTCACTTTGGCCGACAGGGTTTCTACCAAATTCATCAGCGTGATGACGACTTGGCGCAGACCTTCGTCTTCAATGGTGTTGGGGTCGAAGTTTTCTATCATACTTTTAGTATACATGAGGCAACAACCATTGATGCCTCATACCAAGCTCCCCCGAATTATTGAGAGGATACACATGACCTTTCGCCGCAAAAGAAAGAGCGGACCTTCTGGGAGGTCTGCTCATAAGCCACGACAGTTTTTGCTCTTCCCATCATCTGGAGGGAAATTTCAGATGTTTTGCTTTCAGGTAGAGCTCTCTTCACGTGTTTCTTGTGCAGAAGTGCGCAGCAGTTCTTGCTCTTCAAGCGCTGTTTTTAAACGGCAACGGTGTTCTCCTGTGAGTTGTCGAGCACTCTCTTTGGAAAGGGTTTCTCCTCCCAGGATGGCTGCTGCTTGTTCGTAGAATGTCTCCGCTGTCCACAGCTTCAATTCCAGCCCGCTGGTATACAGCTCTCTCATGGTTGGATCAGGATCATAGACCGGGCGCTCCGGTGCGGGCTTCCCCTGGAGCCACTCCTTCAGCGTGTAAGCAAGGAACGGACCTTCTCGGCTGAGAAGCAGCCCTTCGGGAAGCGCTGGACAATGGGATGTATCAATGCGGCACTGCTTGTCCTCAAGATAGGCCAGGACATCAAACAAGTACGGGATTTCTTCTCGTTGAATCGTGTCCAACGCGATTTTCTGACTTTTCGCGCCGGACTCATCCGTGAAGGTAATCACTTCCTTTTTTGCCCTGAGCGTAATGATGACATGCATACGGATGCTCAGCAGATAGTGAAAGAGTTTTCGATGCTCTGGAGTGGCAATGGCCCAGGCTCGCCGGGTTGCATCTTTGACCTTGCGATTCTGGAAGTGTTTTGTCAACTCATCGACCCATTCCAACATCCCGCCTGTGCCATCCCACTCGCTACTCATCCCATCAATCACCAGCACATCGAAACGACCAGACTCAGAGATCATCCGCACGGCTTCCAGAAAACGAGCGGGGCGAAACGGTTTTTCGATCTCGATTTCTTCGATCAGCTCGGTCTTCGGATTCTTTTTCTCCTCCAGCATCATTTCCAGGACCTCAAAGGAAAAGCCGAAGCCTTCCTCCCCTGGATCTTTGGCGTATTTGGAGATAGCGCCCGGATAATCAGCATCGATCACCGCGATCCCCTTCGTCGAGAGGTACCTCGCTGTTTCGAGCGCGGTGACACTCTTGCCAGCTCCAGCGAGACCAGCGAGCGCCAGCTTGACAAACGAACGATATTTCACGGCACGTCGAATTTTCATAACGATTGTCCTTTCATCTTGTCTGAAGAAAAGAGGCCCAACAGTGATGCTCAGCCTCTTGTGTGGTGTCTGTGGCGAACCGAAGGCTCAGTGTCTCATCGTCCGGCTTCTGTATGCTGACCCCTTTTTCCATCTGTCGCCCTTTTTCCTCTTCTCTTGTTGGAGCATGCATGTTACTCCTTTGGTTCAATACCTTCATTGTCGAGATCAACCCGGCGAGGGGTAACGTCACTAAAATCGTGAGGCGGCTCTAACAGCGGAAGGGAAACATGCTCTGAGAGAAAGCGTGTGAGGTCTTGGACTGCTTCAACAGAGAAACCCTCCCTTAAAGCGGGACCATGAAGATAGAGTGTCCCATCAACCTTTACATGAGCATCGAACGTAGGTGTATGGAGTATCTGTTCCTCAATCCAGTTTTCGGGCTTGAGGGCTTCCCTAAAATCCTCGTGATGAAACTCCTTATCCATCGTTTTTCCTCCTCTCGTAATAGATTCCACAATGAAACCATTTCTGGTAGATCGGGCAATTGCCCCGTAAGCACATAATGGTCGATGGTACTGTAGATGTTTCCCGATACAGGAATGCGATATCGCCGTCGAAAGAGATCGCCAGATGCATGTAAAGAAATGATCACGCTACTGTTCTCTTCCTCATCATACTTGAACCAACCTGCACGACCATCATGCTCGCTATAGTGCAGGCCAGGTCGTGATTCCATGCGAGCCTCCGTCCAGTAATGTGCTATGGCTCGTTTCACTGCTGCTAACTCCTGTGCATCTTCCGCTATTCGGATCTGATTACACGGTTCGCACAAGCCATTGGCCCACACTCCAGGACGCCTTTTACCTCTTGTACAAAGGCACTCTTCCATCGTCATGCTCACTCCCAGGTTTTCTTGCTTCCCCATACAAGCCGCACCTTTCCAGTCCTCTGGCATGAACCTTTCCTTCTCTTGACGAGCCTTACTGAGATACGACTGAATGCGTTGATACAGAGCGTGAGTGTGCCGACCTCCGCGATAGAGCCAGTACAGGGCCAGCATCAACATCGTGTAAGTATCTCCGGTATCGGAGAGAGAGGCGACTGCCGTCCGGTGAACGAGCGGGGTTGGCTCACCAACCAGCCGCGCCAGATCTTGCTCTCACTGAAGGGCATCATCCTTCTGTTTGCCAGATCTCTGCCTTGCGGGCAGGGATCGAGAGCACCTTTTCGCAAGGGGCGCGGGCCATGGGGCTGCGCTGCTCGCGCTGCGATGGGTTGGTCCGCACCCATGCGCAACAGGTCCTGACGGCGGTGGCCATCAATCTGGTGCGCATCGATGCGATCTTGACCCACACCGCGTCCGTGGAACGACCCGCCACTCCCATTTTGCGCAACTGGCCTCGCTTCCTTCCCTGCATCCCGCGCGGTGCCCTGATGCGATTCTCAGTGCTATTCGTCAACAGCGTCTTTTTTAGGGGTGCGTTTCTCCGGGGGAGGTCTCTCCCTGCTCAGGCATCCCTCCCAGGAGGGTCATTTCCAGAAGAAATTGCCAGACGGCAAAGGCCGTGGATTTCGAGAGCCGGGTTGTTTTCGGGAGGGCAAGCAAGAAGGTAACCGTCGCTTGACCATCCAAGGGGGGACACTCCAGAAAAAAAATCCATCCTCGCCATTGCCAGCGCTCGGTCCCGGCCTGCCCGAAACCAGGACGAAATTCCAGGGCTTGAAGCTGGCAATAGGCGTCAGGCAATTCCTCCATGTGAAGAGGAAAAGGTGTGCCTTTCATCGTTTGGAGCACGGAGCGCAAGATTTCTTGCCGGGTGAGCAGTTCTGGGACGGTCTCCTTGGCCCGCGCGCATTGCGCTGAAAGAATCGCGCTTGAGGCATGCAAAATCATCGGACGAGGAATTTCCCAATAGAAGCCGAAACCTTCGCCAGCGTCATACTGGTCGATCTCCACTGAGCCGCCTCCGGCGCGCAAGAGGCAGAGGCGGCACATGACACGCGGCAAGTGGGTCAGGTTTGCTGACAATTCCTGCGCAAAGCGTTGAAGCTGCTCCGCGTTCACGTCGAGGATCACTGAGCGACCATCCTGCAGCCAGATGCGCTCACAGACCTGGCACTGATACAACATCCGAACTCCTACCCCATCCGAAGCCGGTTGCGCCTGTTGCTCGCCAAGGATATTCAAGGAAGAGAGTTGTTCGAAAAAGTCCATCTTGTTCAACCTTTCTGAGGAGAAAAAAGCCACGTGTGCTTTCAGACAGGTGGCCTTGTTTGTCTCCATTTTTTTGTGAAGAAACCCTTTCCAAATGTTCCCTGCCGTTATTGCACGTGCATGCCGACAAGGGGTCGTGCTTGCGCAATGAAGGCGGCTTTCTCTGGCCCAAATTGATTGGTGGTACACTCGTGTGCCGCTTTATCCGTGCGAAGCGCATCCATGCTCGTCTTTGGTTGCACCAGGGTCATCCCGATGGTCGAGGCTGGAAGGTAGGTCACGCGAAACACCGGATTCTCTCCCCGGAGGATCATCCCTCTGACCCGTTGGATGTTGGCATCGGTCAACCCAGAGCGCACATGCCCGACCTCGACAATGGCGTGATCGGAGGGGCGGACCATCCCCAGAACGAGACTTCCCTCAGAGACGCCCGGCTCTATGCCGATGACAAAGGCATCGATATCCTCCAGGAACTTGTATTTGAAACCGCCGGTTGCATAGGGCGCACCTAGTGACCGGATGACCACCCCCTCTCCGCCTGCGACCTGAATCTCTTGAAGAACCGACGACGCACGTCCTTTTCCCTGAACGCCCAGCAGGACACTGAGTTGGGACATGGGACTGTTTTGTTGTGACTGAGCAATGGTTGGGGTGAGACGTGCCTCTTTGAGCAGGCCCGCACCATGCATGGCCCGCACCAGACGGGTCAAGCGTGTGCGGTACGCAAGCGCGGTGATATCTTCTCCGTTCCACTCCAACACGTCGAAGAGGACATAGTGGCCTGCCTGGTCGCGCATCAATCGTTCGCCATCGACGACAAACGGATGCCCCAGTCGTCGCAGCGCCCATGCGCCTTCTGGTGGGGCAGAAACCCTGTGGCCTTTCCGGTTGTAGGCGTGCATCTCTGTTCCATCGAACGCAATCAAACAGCGCTCGCCGTTCGCTTTTTCGGAGACGGTATATTCCTCGCTGAATAGCGTCATCATCTGGTCAAACGTGACCGCTTTGAGCAGGGCCGCAGTGTGTCGGAACAACGATGGCGTTTCACCTGTGCTTACCACCGATGACCCCAGTAGGGTGGGTGTCTCTGGGGAGTTGGTGGGAGCAAGAGCTGATCCCGGTAGCAGCAAAGGCAACCCGCCTGGTTTGCCAAAGGAGGGGACAAAGGGTTCAAATGCCACCGCAGCATAGCCTTTCCCCGCCTTTTCTTGCCATTTTTTGCGCAGCAAATTCTGGGCCGCCGTGCAGGACATGTTCTTTGGCTCTTCCAGACGCAAGGCAGCCCCATAGGGACCATGACCGCAGAGAAAGACCACTTCTGCGGTAGATGGCAAGGTGGCGAGCTTCACCGCCTGGACTGTTTCCTCTGGTTCACTGGACTCCACAGCGACACAGGCCGTCCAGACTTTATTCCTCGTGCCGGTGGTACAATGCCCGGATCGCCGGGCATCCGTGATGATCAAGTGTTTCATAGATTCCTCCTCAAAAGAAAGAAGCGCATCCCAGAAGGAATGCGCTTCGTCGAGCGCAACGCATGGGATACACGCAGTTTGGGCAGACGGACTGTTGGAGGCGCACGCGCCTGGAAGAGAGAAGCGGGAAGGTCTCTCACGAGCCTGCCAGGATGGAATTGGCGGGAACAAGGGGTTCCTCGCTCCGTTCGGGAGCAACAGGACGAACCAGCCAGACATCGACGGAAGCGGCAGATCCTCCCGATGCGAGCAAGGTTCCATCGGGGGACCAGGCCAACGCATACACTGTTTGTCCCTGATAGGCTCTCGTGGTCCAATAGGTCTGCACATGCTGGTAGTGCGCGGGATTGATGAGTTGGATCGTCCGATCATCACACCCGGCTGCCAGAAGTGTTCCGTCCGGCGACCAGGCCAGCGCGTGAATCGTTGGCTCATTGGTCGTAGAGATGGAAAGAGGGAGACGCACCACAAGATCCCCGGTCTGTGCATTCCAGAGGTGGACCGCCGGGTCTTCTTTTTCACAGGATGCCACCAGGCTTCCATCGGGCGACCAGACCGCAGCCAGCACACTCCTGGCATGCGTATACCGCACGCGCTCGTGCGCCGTTGCCTCATCCCAGATCTGAATCGTGGTATCAGCGCTTGCCGTGAGCAGGACCTGCGGCTCGTCTGGCGAGAAGGCCAGGGCGGTAATGGCTTTGGCATGACGCTTCTGGCACCGATAGTCCTGCCCGGTCGAAGCGTTCCAGGAGAGCAGATACCCATCCTCGCGTCCCGCCACGATCCGAGTGCCATCCGGCATCCAGGACACGCAGTGGAGCTGCTTATACGAGGCATCGTTCTCCTCATGGCCGCAAATGAGGAGCGAGCCGGTATATCCACTGTCGTAGCCACCACCGCGCCAGGGGGCAGGCCGCCAGAGGTGAATCTCTCCATGACTGCCTGCCGAGGCCAGGCGTCTGCCATCGGGGGACCAGGCCAGATGCGCTGCGGCGTATTGCCCACGGGTATAGGCGGTGGGATAGTCCCCTGTGCCTTCGAGCGTCCGCAAGACGACGCGGGTATCATTTTCCGCCACGGCCAGCAACCGTCCGTCCGGCGACCAGGCCAGCCCATTGACGGTCGAGCGCTGCCCGAAGCTTCTCAGCGTCGGGCTTTTCTCGTAGGACACCTTGCGCAGGCGAGATGGGGTGCCCTCATCGACCATCCAGGCATCGGTGCTTGTGACCAGGACATCCCCTGGAAAGGTCTCGCGCAAGAGATTGCCCGCACGAACAGCGGTTTTTCGTGGCAGCGTCTGGTTCCGTGCCTTGCAGACGGCTGCGTGCAGCGCCAGATGGGCATCCAGCGCGTCAATGACGGCAACCACGCTATAGGCTGCCGTGTTGTTGATCAGCCAGACGTGATCGCCCACATCTTCCTGTGGGAGTGGATCAGGGTGATGATGATACAAGTAGTAGGTGGTCATAGCAACCTCCCTTTCGTGAAAGGATTGCGGTAGGGAAGAGAGAAAGACAGTGGATCGGAGAAGCAATCTGGACAGATTCACTTCGGGCCGCTTTGAATGACAGAACGCTTCGTGTGAGAACTGCAAGAACGCTGAGAGCGGCAGCTACCGTTTCGTGGTTGAAGACCCTGGGAGATCCCAGGCAACCTCGGTTATCTGAAGGACCCCATCCACGAAGCGCACGATGCAAGTGCCTCCTGGTTCGATGAGTATAGGCAGCCCGGTTTGCCAGGCCAGTTCTTCGGCACGCTCTAGCGCTTTCTGGCAGGCGTCCTGATACTCCAGGGAATCATTCCACCGTTCACGGGCGAGTGGCAGGAGCGTCTGACGATACTGCTGGATTTCCAACCAGGAAAGTTGGATGCCAGGCACATAGATCAACCGTTTGGGGACTGCTTCCAGCACGATGGAGGGATCGACAACGCCGGTTTGTGGTGACCAGATCCAGCCATGTTCGCTCACACGGATCGCCTGCGACCACACGCCGACGACCCATCCCTCAACATACGTGGAGGTCAAGAAGGCGCTGGGCAGGTCAAATAGCGCCTGGCGTGCATTGTACCAGCATTGTCCTGGCACCGCCTGGATCTGGCGACTGGTTTCCAATGAACGTTGGAGATCCAGGGAGTCCCCCTCGATGATGGGAAGAGCAGCTTCCTCATCAGCGTGAGAAACGGATGGTTCTTCCAGATTGCGCGCGGCCTGAAATTGCAATGCTTTCGGAGGCTTGCGAGCCATCGCCAGTGCGTACGCTTTTCTGCGAGCTGCAACCCATGCCGCTTTATATCCTGGATGTTTTAGGCCATCGGCTCCATGCACCCCATCAAAGCGGACATGGGGAAACAGTTCTCCCTCCAGGGCTTCGGTTTCTGCGTAGGTTCGTGTGAGACCAGCAAAGTAGAAGACCGGGGTAGACGCATCTACCAGGAGCAAGACAGAGGGGTCAACAATCAGGCCGTTGGCCAAACTGCACCAGACATGTTCCACCATGACAACCCGTGCAGTTTCTTCGATGACAAACCACCCTTCGACCAGGTGTCCTCCTTTGCGAAAAAGTTCGGGCGTTTCGATGAGCGCCCGCCAGGCATTGACCGCACACTGATTCGGCTGCGCCCCAATCGCTGCGGCCACCTTCCGCGACAGGGGGATCAGGACCTGTTCCTGCAACGTTTGTTCCTGTAGCACCGTCCTATGCACTCCTTTCAAAAAACAAGCGAGCCATCTGCTTGCTACGCAGATGGCTCGCACCAGAGACACACCTTCTCATCGTGGCTGATACTGAATCGCCTCCGCCAGGTGATTCGCGTGAATGAGATCGCTCTCCGCCACGTCTGCAATGGTTCGGGCAACGGCCAACACTGCATCGGCGGTACGGGAAGACAGGCGTAATTGCTGGTAGGCGGCTTTGTACAGCTTCTGGGCCGAGCTCTCCATCTCGCACCACCGGAGAATCTGTGCGTGATCCATGGCCGCATTCCGCAAGGTGAGCTCATCCACGAACCGCTTCTGTTGCCGTTGATCTGCTTCACGTACCCTCGCCGCGACGGTTGCCGATCTTTCCGATACTCGTGTATCGACCTGGTGCTCATACTCGAGCCGAGGAAGCTCGACGGTGAGAGCCATCCGTTCCAGCAAGGCACGCAGGCGTTGCCGATAGCGGAGGATCAATTGGGCACTACAGTGACATTCGCGGAGACGATCTCCATACCAGCCACAGGGACAGGGCTGAAGCGTGAGCACCAGTTGCACATCCGGGACCTGATCGAAGACCGTGGCGATGCGTTGGATCTGAAGGGACGAATAGCCAAAACAATCGAGGCGATCCAGCACAAGGATGCCGTGTCGCGCTCGTTCCAGCGACCCACTGTAACCACGAAGCGCCTCTTCCACCCAGGCCATGGCGTCTTGACCTTCTACCACGGGACGAACCAGTTGTTGTCCATACGGAGACAAGAGACCCATCAAAGCGCGAGCGAGCAACGTTTTGCCAGAGCCTGGCCCGCCGATGAGGGCGAGGCTGTGACCACCACACGCCGCAACTTTCGAGCGCACGTTTGGCATGGAATTGTCCGGCAATGGAGGACAGATCGGGAACAGGAAGAGCAATGGTCATGAAAAAGACCTCCTAATCAAACTTGCGTTGCATCCAAAACGCTGCCTGCCCAGGCTGGTCAGCCTGGGCAGGGGAACACTGAAGAAGAAACAAGGAGAGAGGAACCATCAGGCATGCGTCGGCTGCTCGAAGAGCAGATACCACCCTTGCTGCCAACACGCCTCGCAGGCCCGTTTGCGGGCTTGTTGCTGGCTCGGAGCGGCAACCTGGAGGAGGGCAGGAAGGTGGATGGCATGGGTGCCTGTGTCGCTTTCATACAACGCGACCACGGAGGCAAACCTCGCCTGATTACACTCCTTGCAAACACAGCCTTTGTCGTGCTTGACGGTCCCAGCAGGGACCAGGACCACAAATTTCACAGGGGCCAGGGCCTGCCCACACATCTGGCACCGATCATACATCGAGCGCTGGCCGCTCGTGCGTATTTCGGCAATGAGGAGGGGGCGACGAGCGGCCTGGTTGAAAAATCGCACACGCTCCACATTGTGCTTATCCTGGCAACAATGCAGGCACAGATGCCGGTGTCCATCCGTTTCGCCAGCGAGCAGCGTTTGCGCACTGCCACCGGCCTCGATAAGCCGTTCCACCAGCGCGTGCGCATCCTGGACGACACCACGCCAGGCTGTGGCTTCGGCCTCTTGACCGATATGTTCTTCCTCAACCTGGCTCGCCAGCGTGGCCAATTGGTGGAGCGCTTCTGGCTGATTCTGGACCTGATACAGCGTGTCGCGCACCAGTTCATACGCGTGCCACCGAGCCAGTTTGATACGGTCACCGGGGGAGGGCGTTCCCCCCTGAAAACGGCGGGCATAGAGATCGGCGAGCAGACGTAAGGCATCATCGATCTGGGTATGGGATGCGGAAATGGAAGTAAAACTCATAGCGGATCATCTCCTTGGAATAAGTAGAGGGAAGAAGCGCAAGCAAGCGGAACATAGTGCAGATCGATCCCAGGCGGAAGCTCCCACCATTGGAACCAATCTCCCGTCTCTGCATCGATTTCTTGCTCAATACTCCCCTCGATAAACGGAAGAGCAAGCAGCGTGAACCACGCCGCAGCAGTGTACCCTCAAAAGGGGGTTCTCTGTAATTGGTTTTGTTAATTAACAGCAGGTCATTCGTCATATTGAGTGATGCATGCTATCAAGTAACAGTGTTGGGAATACGTGGAAAGGTGTGGAATATGCAACCGATGAGTTCGCTGACGATGGCACTTCAACCTCCTGTCCATATCCTCAAAATGGATTCAGTACCGAAACTCATGGCAGGGGGGACCCCTGTTCTTCCGATCAATCTCATCTTGACGAGGAGAAGGGATTTTTTGCTCGCTCCAGACACAACTCTTGCATCTCTTGCGTCGGCGGCTCAATACTACGTCGAATTCTGCGCCCATCGGCGTTATGGTCTTCTTGATGTCGCTCATGAAGAATTCACCTCCTTTAAAAATGCGTTACTCGGTGAACCATTCAAGGACGCTGAGGGGAATTCTCGTGTACTTGAGCGGTTCACGGAAAAGAAGCTCTCGAAGAGTGGATCATATTCTCCAGTTGCTGTATGGAATTGCTTCAGATATTGCAGAGGTTTATGGAGAAACCTTCGACTGGTATCGTTACAAAGGTTCGCCTTCTCCTCCGCCTCAGACGAGCGGATATGCTCCTCCCAAACAGGGGTCACGACGCGTTCATGCGGTGCGATGGGAGCAGACCAAGATTGCTGGACTGCCTGATGAACAATTTGTGAAGCTCCTTCAAGCCGCAAAAACGCGCTGGGAGGATCATATTCCACGAGGCGATCTCGCTTTCGCTGCTGATCCAGAGAAGCAACGCGGTGCGCTCTTTTACCGAAATGTCGCACTGCTTTTTGTTCTTCGTTACGCCGGGAGTCGGCGATCAGAAGCCAATCAACTCCATATTGCAGATGTTGACCGAAAACGCCATCTCATCTCTCTCGTGACCAAGGGGCATCATGGAAAGCGCTTGCCGGTGGTCCTGTACCAATCGGTCGAACAGGCGATCTGGCTCTATGTGACCCGTTTCCGCCCTTGGGAGGCTGCATCTTCTGGCTCGCAAGAGCGCGTTTTCTTGAGTCATAGCGTGCGCAATTACGGACAGGGCTTGACCGCAGAAAGTGTTCGCGCACTCGTAGATACCTTGCGGAGCGCGCTCGATCCTCCCTGGAATGAACAACTGACTCCACACATGCTGCGTCATGCTTTTGGGTATGAATTGCAACGAATGGGAGGGCCTTCTCTTGTGACCGCCAACATGCGCCATGCCTCACTTCAATCCGGGGAAGCCTACGCTGCAGGGGCTGAAGTGTTTGTTGAGGATATTCTCTCCATGGGAAATAGACGCGTTCTCCAACTTCTGAACAATGCGCAGATGGGAAAGGAGTTCCCCTCGTGACGACCGTTTTTCAGAAGAAAGCAGAGCGCTTGAAGCGAGCCATTGAGCAACTCTCAGTCGAAGCAACCCATGTTCGGGAATTTACTCGTGCGCGCGTTCTGGAACTGGCAGGATCAGACGTGGGCTTGAAAACCTTTTATCGGGTTTTTCCAGATAAACAGTTTTTGCTCCTTCGTCAAGCGTGGCTCCATCGGCGTATTGAGGAAGCTATCAATGTGGTGTTTGCTCAGGCGTATGCACAGAGGGATGTCACCATTCAACGCATTGCTGACCTCGCCGGATGCCACGTCGGATGTGTGACCCGCCAGGCTGGTCATCAGATACAGCAGCTCCTGTTGAGCCTTCCTGACTCTCAAGAGCAAATGGTGCTGGCGATTTAACGACTTGTCGCTGCTCGTATCCCCCTCCACGAATTGACGTGGGCGCGTGTCCACGCGGAGACCGCTGAACGACCAATGAAAGCCAATGCCAGGGTTGTGCAGACGTTTCACGATGGTCGCGAAGCGCTCATCCAGTATCATGAGCAACAACGGCTCCAACGCGTTCCCAATGCAACCTACGCCTGTATCCAGGGAGAGTGGGTCAATGTTGATGAGTCGGTCTGGAGGCTTTCAAGTCGTGGAAAAACGTTGCGGCGTGATCGTCTTCGACCAGATATTGCTTCAACGGTCTGGGTGTTGCTACAAGAAGAAGCCTTGACAACTGATGTTGCCGCTGCAACGCTGGTCAATCATTATCAAATCGCGCTCGCTGTCGCGACCTTGTTGGGAGAAACCATTCCGGACATCCATGCTCTCACGTTGGCATCAATCCAGCAGGTTTGGTGCAGGTATGAGGCAGCAGTACCCGTGCGGCGACGCGTATGCACCATGCTGGTTCGTATCCTCGAAAAGCAGCTTCTCCAGGAATCCATGGAAGACTCTCATCGCCGTCAGGAATATGTACGCGCTATCCAGTGGTTACGAATGATCTGCCTCCGTCGGCCTCCCTCGGAAAAAGCCTTTCTGTCTGGGACTGAGTTCGATGCGGTTCTCGACGCATGCCTCGAAGACATTGTCCAGGGGTTAACCTATCTTCAGCACGTGGGGACAGCCGTTGGGGAAGTAAGCACCTCTATTCACGCGGAACAGGCCGAACCAGTCCTCCACTGGGGCATCGGACTTCTGGTTCTCATCATGGCCTTTACCGGATTACGGTGTCAAAGCCTGGTTCGCTTGCAAACCGATGATCTTGCTCAGATTGGTTCCCAAGCTTTCGCTTTGGCGTGGAGACATGGGAAGGCTGGCAAAGAATCGCTTGCGGTGATTCCGGCATTGGTGGCAGAACACCTTCAACACTATATTCACATGACTGCCCCTGTCCGTGCTCGTTTGAGCACCCGACAGATCTTTCTGGTGGAGAAATTCCATGAGACGTTGGGATCGGATGACTGACAAGCGTTTTGAACTTGCCCTGGAAACGTTCGCGCGTCGGCATGCGCTGAAACGATCTGGTGCGCCGCTTCGGATCGGCTCCACCCTCTTGAGACGCACCTATGTCACGCGTGCCTTGTATGAATTGCCGAGTCTGGCGGCACTCCAGGCACAACTCGGCCATACCTGCATGAAAACGACGCTCGGCTATGCCCAATACGATCGCTATGAGCATCCAGCCCAAGTTGATGGCGCTCTTAATGGTTTTGGGCGAAAAGTCCTGGTTTGTTGGAACATGCCGCTCCTGCTTGATGATCTCCCAGATGCAGAACGGCGAGCGCTCCTTGAAGCAGAGATAGCCCATAACCAGGAGGTTGGGCTCTGTCGGCACACACGTTGCATGAAACTCGACGCAGAGCGATTACCTCCCTGTTCCTTGTGCGAACACCTGGTTTCAGGGCCAGCCTATTTGTCAGCGTGGGAGCACGAGAAAATCGTTCGAGAGCACCAGTTAGAACAACTTGCGACCAAGCCCGGTGCCGAACTCCTTCTGGCGCAAATGAAAGGCCAATACGATCGGTTTCTGATCAATTACCGATTTGTTCAAGAAAGGAGTTTGGTGTGACCACTTCTGCTCTGGAAATCACGACTGCCACTGGGGTTCATCGCTACGCTGTTGCACACTGGCAACTGCTCCAGCCGTTTCTTGAAGGGAGCGAACAGGATCCCAAAAAGCTGTTCAACATCTCCGATGATACCTGAAATCTCTGGCCCTATGCACGACAGGGAGTGCCCATGGTTCCGCAGGGTCCTACCGGGTCAACTTTGCCAGCTTGCGATCCTTTCTCAAACCGTTTCTCAAATGGTACTGCTATCAACAGATCCTGCGATCGCCAGGAGAGGTCAAGAACGACCCTCGCGAAACTGCCCTCCGTTTTCAAGCGGATTGATGAGTATTTTCTCAACCAGGGGTATACCTAGTTGGATGATCTAGCGCCTCCTGGGGTGTTTGAGCAATTTTGGAGAGCGCTTCTTCCGCCAAAAAAACCGCCTTTGATGCCTCGTGATGTGCAGTTGCAAGCCAATACGCACACTTTTGGCTGCAGGTGAGTGCCATGTTCGGAATACCTGTCTCGGTCCCTCCCATTTCGCCAACTCAGCGCAGGATCTCAGCGGAAATCGGACTGGATGAGCACGCCATCATTCCTCAGCCAGTCATCGCGCAACTGACCAACATCTGGGACTCCATCGGGATGGGAAACGTTTTCTGAATCGTTTCCACCATCTGCGCTTATGTATTTTGCTTCTCAATCTCTGCCTGGGCCGCAGAATCACGAAGTGCTCCTGGCTGAGCGAGGGAATGGGCCTGACGGGCCACTCACCATCTTCCCGGCGCGAGGAAATGAAGAAGGTGGGCTCTGGTTCCGCTTTACTCCAAACAAAAGATGGGAGGAAGACACAGGTGTACATTAGTCCGGCCTGGCACGATATCGCACGCTATTGCGTCAAGACCATTTTGTTTTACAGTGACGAAGTGCGCCACCTTGCGGCGCCCAAGGAGAACAAGCACTATTCATCCTGATCAGTGAGTGGAACCTGACTCTTGGGCCACAGAGCCTGCGTTCTCCTGCGACGGAACAAGATACTGATTACAAGTATGACCAGCGCAACGCCTGCGAGCCCCGCCGCCAGCCTCAGAAAACATCGCCAACAGCGAGAGCGATGACGTACCACGTCTTTTTACATTGGCTCTCTGGCCACACCAGAGGGACACAGGGGCCACGCACCTCCAGCATTTTTGAGCAATGGAGCATCACTGTAGATGGCCAAGCCTTCCAGTTCCATTTACTTCATGTATACGCAACAGGCGCGCCACACTCGTCAATCGGCCCTGGCCGAAGATCCGAATATTACTCCATTAACACGTCAGCGAGATTTGAATCACACCAGCCGCAATACACAGATGATCTACCAGCACCATCTCCGAAAGGCAAACGCGAAGCTGCGCGAGCGCGGCTTCGTCAGCCACCAACTCCATGGTCTGGGAACACACTGGCTGAACAGTACCTGGGCCTTGTGGAATTCGGTGCCCCAAAATGCCTTTCGAGAAGGCACACTTCACTTCTTCGATGCTCGCTGGCAGGCGCTCCTGGTGAATAACCCGCAATTTGTTCAGGCCAATCGTGTTCCTTGTGGCCTCTGTGCGTCCCCCAAGGACCGGAAGGATGCCCGGAGTTCATGCATTGCACTGAAGCAATGGATGAGGGGTGCGCCTGGTTTTTAACTGATCCCAATGATGTTCAGATGCAAACAGAACTTCAAAATCGTGTCAGGGAACATCGCACGAAACAACAGGAGAACCTGGCGTTGGGGCGCACTGTGCAAGCGCACAAGTATCTGGGGTGATGAGAACACCGTGAACACCTGCGCGACGAAGCGCTTCAGAAAAACGAGTGGATGTTCGTCGGGCCCTGCTTGCTGAACTCAATGCACAAGAGGAGAAGCCATGAAGCAACCACGGAGAACCACAGAGGATGGAAAAAAGCACCTGCTCGTTGTTATGTACGAGATCCATGCTCACGTGACCAACCAGAGCGAATTTACGGCACAGCGCATAGCTGATGCAGCTGGGATCTCGAAGGTCTGGCTGTATCACCTCGCCGGGGAAGAGTTTCGAGCCCTGCGCTCCGCACTACCAGGCTTCTCGCAAAACACGAGATGAAGAAGTGGCAGCATTACGGCAAGAAAACACGCAGTTGCGCATACGATTGAAAGAGGTGCAAGATCAGGCCCGACTTGCATCCTCAGACGCACTCAAAAAGGCGATGATACTGCTAGAACAATGGGAGCAGGAAAATCTTGAACTGCGGGGCCACATTCGTGTTCTGACTCGACGTTTGGAGCAGGCGAGAGGATATGTTGATGTTACCTCCTCACAGCCCCAGGACACGCGCAAAGGATATTTGAGGTCAGTGGACTCCTAACTGGCATATGAGTTCTTTAGAGAGTAAAATGGGAGTATGCATTCTTTAGAGAACACTGTGAGCAACGTTCCGAAGGCCCTCAAACGTCTTGAAAACAGTGGCTGAGAATGTGTGTCAAAACCGTTTATTTCCTGTGACAAATATTTTCATGTTCAATGACCAGCTTTTCCTGGATTGCAACTGCCGTACCATTGAATGGAGAGCCATCTCTGATCCGCCTGGATGATGAACGCACGATCTTTCTTCGCGCAATGCTCATCCAGACGGCAATGATACTCGGCTTCACCTGTGTTCACACAGTCACGGCTTCGGTATCGAACGCGAAAGCAAGGTTATGGCAAGGGCTCAGGGGCGATCATGCTGTGGTGAACCCGGCACTCTTCGACAAAAAGCGAGTTCACGCAGGTAGAACGCACGCGCCGCCAAGTGGGCATTAGGTTGATGAGGAACGAAGCGTTGGCGACGCACATCCACAAATGGGGCTTGTGGGAAGAGCTGGCTCAGTTCGTCCAGCGCAGATGCAGAGGACTCCCAGACGGTGTCATACTCTCCAAGGGTCATCTGGACGGGAACGCGCACATCCGCACTGATCTGGCGAAGATGCTCGGGAAAGCAGAGCGCTTCACGCAACTCTGCCATCGGCAAAGGTGCTTGACTCTGCTTCAAACGTTCTCGGGCCTCATGAACCCAACTGTTGGCAGGCCCAAGGGACCTGGCGTTCTCGTCGAAAGGAAGCTCAACAAATGGGGCGTTAGCCAGCAAGCGTTGAAAGCGTTGGAGGGCACCTGGCAACCAGCAAGGTGGAATCCCGTCCCATGAGTGCTCACGCCAAGTAAAGGGACATCAGGCTGGCTGGCTGCCAGCCCAAGGACGATGAGTCCCCCGAAGGATTGGCCAAGCAGAACAATTCCGGCCTCGTCGGCTCCATACTGCTCCCAGGCTGCGGTCAGCGCGAGTCGCAGGAGGGCGATCTGGCCGTCAAAGGTGCTCAGATCTTCGGCGATCTGTTGGCTGGCCCTATAGCCCGGTGGATCAGCGCCAGCACCGCGTACCCAAGAGAGGCCGCCGTATCGAGGAAGCCTGCTTCGCCAGGGATGGTGTTATCAAAGATAGCGGCCAGACTGCTGACCCCATGCAAGGCCACAATCAAGGAGCAAGGAGCGCTCGAAGGTTTTTGCGTAGACTCCCGAGAGGTCTCTATGACCTGCTCGGATCAGAATGGGCTTCTTGGTTGTTGGACTGTTCATCTTTTCAATCGTTTTCTTTTTTTCTCAAGACGTAGCTTCCAGCCAATTCAGGGCGGTGCTCATCGAACACTACTGGAACCCCACGACCGGCGCGCCCGGTCCTGGCGGGGTTTGAACCACAGGTGTTTCTGGTCGCGCACGCGGAGATCGAAGCCGACTCTACCCAGGAAGCTTGGCCCCCAGGATATCAACCTTCTCCATGACCAGTGATCCTTCGACAAACAGAGTCTTCGCTCTTCCTGCAACTGCGGCCAGCGGGCATTGTAGTGTGCAGAGCCTCCTTTCTTCGTCTGGGAAGGCATCGAAGACGCCGAACGTCGAGGGTCCCAGGCGAATTCTGAATCGGCGATCGTTTCCGGCTCCTCCTGGGCTGCCCGAACGCTCCTTTGAGGGCGCGC
>CAVTLG010000008.1:0-539030 GCA_963735495.1 uncultured Chloroflexia bacterium | reverse complement strand
ACCTCTACGACAGAAGGCACTTCCCGCCGAGATGCGCCGCGCCCTAATCGAGGCGCGCCGGATGCGCGGCTGGAGTCAGCGGGACTTGGCAGGTCGGCTCGGCATCGGCCAGAGGCACATCTCGGGCATCGAATCCGGCAAGATCGTGCCGCGCTACGACACGCTTCTTGAGATCGTCCGCACACTCGACCGGGACCTCATCATGGTTCCCCGCGCGCTGGTGCCAATCGTACAGTCGCTCGTTCGGGACCACCTGAAGGATCAGCCGGGAGAAGGAGAAGAACGGCCTCTCTATGCCGCTGACCGCGACGAAGGCAATTCCCAGGAGCCGCGCGATGAGGTTTGACCCAAAGAAACTTAACGCGCTTTCGGTGCGCCTGTATGGAAAACCGATCGGCGTCATCAACCGCCTCGCGGGCGACCGACAGCTCTTCGCGTTCGAGCAGGACTATATCGACGATCCTCAGCGCGCAACCCTGAGCCTGTCCTTTAAGGGCAGCACAGGTGGGCTCGTAACAAATTTCCGTCCTGTGGGACGGCGCGTTCCCGTCTTCTTCTCCAACCTTCTGCCCGAAGGCCATCTGCGCGACTATCTTGCCAAGCGCGCGGACGTCAATCCCGAGCGCGAATTCTTTCTGCTCGCCGTCCCTCGGCGCCGACCTACCCGGCGCACTCGTTGTCGCGCCCCTTGAGGACAACCAACGACCATCCGATTCTCACCGCGCCCACGATAATGACCGTCAGCCGACGATCGCAGCGACGAAGCGCCGCTACGCTTTTCGCTCGCGGGTGTACAGCTGAAGTTCTCGGCCGTGATGGAAGCCACCGGAGGCCTGACCATCCCGGCCGGCGGCATGGGCGGATCATGGATCGTCAAGCTGCCCTCGGCCCGCTTTGCCGCCGTACCCGAGAACGAATACGCCATGATGGCACTCGCTCGCGGCGTCGGCATCGAGGTGCCGGAAAACCGCCTCATCGATATCGCCAGCAATCAGAGGTCTGCCCGACGAGGCCCATCCGTCGGAAGGCAAGGCGCTCGCCGTGCAGCGCTTCGACCGCGTGGCGGACGGCGAGCCGTCCACATGGAGGATTTCGCGCAAGTGTTCGGGCTATATCCCGATGACAAATACACGAGCGCAGCTACGCGAACATCGCCGCAGTGCTGTGGGCGGAAACCGGCGAAGCCGGCACCTATCGAATTCTTCCGGCGCCTCGTTTTTTCCGTGCTCATCGGCAACGCCGACATGCACCTCAAGAACTGGTCGCTGCTCTATCCCGACCGCCGCACGCCGGTGCTCTCGCCAGCCTATGACTTCGTCGCCACGCTTCCTTACATTCCGAACGATACCTTGGCTCTGAGTTTCGGCGGCAGCCGCAGCCTCAGTGAAATCACGACCGACCAGATGCGCCGCTTCGCGGATACCGCTCGCATTCCGGCGAGCCCGCTCTGGAAAATCGCGGTTGAAACGGCTGAGCGTGCCGCCGAATCTTGGAAAAGTCTTGAACAGGCAGATGCCTTGCCTAAGGACCTAAAGGATTCAATCGGAAAGCAGATTCTGGGCGTCGCCGCCAACGTCAAGTAGCCGGACTGTTTTCACTGCTCATTCGCGATCCCATCCCTCTTTCCTACTACTACTAAGGGCCCGTTTGCCGCTAACACCGACAATGACAATGACGATATGGGTGACGTCCGCCCCAACACGCTCCGCTATACTCAGCACAGGTCCAATCCACCACGATGGTGATCAAGCGCAGCATGAATCCCGGATTCGCCGGCATCGATAACCCGCTGTACTACTTGGACAACACGTTGATGCTGTTCGGTGACGCGAAGGCTTTCGTCACCAATATTGTGAAAGAACTTTCAAATCACGACTAAAGGGTGCCCGGTCCTTCGCCGATCGGTGTTGAAGCTTGCGTCCTTCGGATAGCGTGAGGGGGGAGGGGGGTCACGATGCTCTCATTGAAAACAAAGCAAGTATCCGTCGGACGGGAAATTTGTCCGTCGGATAAACGATCGGATGTCCGTCGGATAATCCGTCGGATGAAGTCGTTCAACTTGTCAGACCTTTGTCTCCTCTGATCGTGCAATCTGGCTACAGGCTATCTACTTCCATTGTGACAAATTGGGCTGGGACCTCCTGGACAATTTCGCAAAATTTATTTCTATCGTGGAATGATGGACTTGCGGATAAATCGCCCACGGACCGGTCTTGACATGGAAATTCCGTTTTGGCACAGGTCGTTCCTAGTTCTCGGTTTGGGATAGTGGGTAATAAGTTCCGTTCAGAACAGCAATCCGGATGATGCTGGAGTCTTGGTAGGTCGAAGGCATAATTCACTACGTGAAAATGAAGAATGGCCTGTTGTTCTGGTTGCTCTTTCTCTCCTCGCTTTGCTCTGCGCAGGTGAAGCAGATAAAGCCAGAATGGGCGACCTTTTCCTCGCCCCTGAAATGGAAATCCCCGCCTCCGGAACTGCGCGCAACCACCCAATCTGCTCGAGCGAGGATACGAGTGTTCTTTCCATCTGGAGAATACGGGGAAGTATTCTGCTATGTAATCCGGCAAGGAGATGGAAGCGTTTCGATCTCGCGAGGAGATGGAGACGTGGTGGGCGTTGGGATTTGGAAAGTAGAGGGTGACCACGTGGCAGTTAGTTCGCGAGTTGTTTATCGAACAGTTGTGGTCATGGGACGACCCATTCCTGAAGCCGAGTCAGTTGAGCGAATGAGTGTTGACAAAGGACGGCACTGGATAGTCTGGGATGACAAAGAACGCTACAATCCGCTGCCGGAGTTCAAAGATTCGGAATACTTGGCGAGTCTGATTGGCTGTGACCGAACATACTTCGACGGCAAAAAACAAGTCGACGGGATTCAGCCTTGTATGCCGCGGCCGACTAATTGAACAATGCATGCATCAACGCCGGCTCCATCTCTCCCACATCACTGAACTCCTAAACGCTGCTACGTTATACTCGGCTTGGGACCAGACAGCATGTTGCGCACTCGCCAGAATGGAATACCCGCGTACAAGCGGATCCAGGGAATCATCCTGAAACGGATTGAGAGTGGACAGCTCAAGCCCGGAGACGAAGTCAGCTCCGAGCGCGAGCTGGCTCGCATTCATCGCGTTAGTTTGATGACCGCCCGCCACGCGCTCGCCGAGCTTGAACGCGAAGGCATGGTCGAGCGCCGACGTGGTGCCGGCACCTTTGTTGCGCCTCCGAAAATTCATTTCAATCGGTTGATGAGCTACACCGAGTTGATGGCCGGTCGCAGCCTTACTTCGCGCTCCAAACTCCTTTCCTGCAAACCAGTGGAAGACGAACAGGAGATCGCCGCTCGCCTCGCGCTTCCCAATGGTGGACGCCTCCTCCGGCTCGAGCGCCTTCGCCAGGGCGGCGAAGAGCCATTCGCCCTCGAGAGTCTGCTACATGTCCGCAGAATCGTTCCCCGGCTTGAATCGCGCCGCGCTCGAACGCGGATCGCTCTTCATGATCCTCGAACATGAGTTCGGCGTCGAACTGGCCTACGCAGATGAAGAAATCGACGCCACCGCCGCCGACACTCGCATGGCCAAGCTTTTCTCCGTGCCCAAAGGCGCGCCGTTGTTGCGCGTACGCCAGGTAATTTACTCGGGCAAAGGATTGCCCATCATCTACATGCTCGGCCTCTATCGCTCCGATCGCCACAACCTCACCATCCGCCGCTATCGCAGCAAACAGTCATAGATCGTCACCAGTCAAAGGATTGTTCCTGCGGCGGCGCCGCGACACGGTATCATTGTCACCGTTTGCGACGGCTCTCAGCCGCCGTCGATTCCGGGGCTCACTGATCGAGGACGAAATGAAACTCTCTCTTCTTCTCATCTGCCTGTTTCTCGCAATTAACTCCTCTGCGCAAGCGGACAACAGGACGCAAGTGTTCCCGACCTCAGCCGGGCCAGTCAAAATCACTCCGCTGTATCATGCCAGCACCCTGATTGAAGCCGGCGGCAAGGTGATCTACCTGGACCCCGCCAAGCCCGCGAACTTCGCTGGACAGCCCAAAGCCGACCTCGTTCTGATCACCGACATTCACGGCGATCACATGGATCCCGCTTCTTTGACTACCGTCAGCAAGCCTGGAACCGAGATTCTCGCCGCACCCGCCGTCGTGAGCACCGTAACGACAGCCAAACCAATCGCAAATGGCGAGAGCAAGAAGTGGCAGGACTGGACCATCGAAGCGATTCCCGCCTACAACCTCACTCGTGGCCCTGCGCCCGGTAAGCTCTTTCACGACAAGGGACGCGGCAACGGTTACGTTCTCACCTATGGTGGCGTTCGCTTTTATTTTTCCGGCGACACCGAGGGCATTCCCGAGATGCGCGCGCTCAAGAACATCGACGTGGCTTTCGTATGTATGAACCTGCCCTACACCATGCCGCCGGAAGAAGCGGCCGACGCAGTGAAGGCCTTCCATCCGAAAGTTGTGATTCCCTATCACTACCGTGGATCGGACCTCGCCATTTTTCAGAAGAAACTTGAAGGGACTGGCATCGAGGTACGGCTCATCGATTGGTATCCGAAATAGAGCTGAGCGAGCACTGATTTCGCGCTCAACTCTGTCCAAATCCGTGGATCGACCTGTACCCGCCAGTCATCCAAAAGTCAGCAGCTTTGTCCTGTGCTGCTGTCGTTCCAAATACGGGACTTCCGCGCGCTCTTGATTCGCCAAGTGTAAAAATATGTAAAGGTTAGCGCCCGGCCCGTGATTTACGCTTTAATAGTAAGTGAACACTTACATGCCGCAAGCTAGCATGAGTACTGGTTGCGTCAGTTCGGCCGTGAATGTGACCGGCGGTTAAGGACCCAAGCATAGATGTGGATTGTTCGAGTCGCTTTACGGCGACCTTACACCTTTGTAGTGCTCGCGATTCTGCTCCTCATCCTGGGGCCCATCGTAATTCTGCGCACTCCGACGGACATCTTCCCCAACATCAACATCCCTGTCGTCAGCATCATTTGGAATTACGGCGGTCTGAACGCGCAGGAGATGTCGGACCGCATCGTAACGCTCACCGAGCGATCGCTGACCACCACGGTCAACGACATCGAGCACACCGAGTCGCAGTCCCTCAACGGCATCGCTGTCGTGAAAGTGTTCTTCCAGCCGAATGTCAAGATTGAAGCAGCGATTGCCCAGATCACCGCAATTTCGCAGACCCAGTTGCGTCAGTTGCCACCCGGCACCACGCCTCCGCTGGTGATCACCTACAGCGCTTCGAGCGTACCGATCCTGCAACTTGGCTTTTCCGGCAAGGGACTTTCGGAAGCTCAACTCAACGATCTGGCGCTCAACGGAGTGCGCATTCGCCTGGTCACGGTCCCAGGCGCTGCCATGCCGTATCCATACGGCGGCAAGCAGCGTCAGGTGCAAGTCGATCTGAACACCACTGCCCTTCAGTCAAAGGGCCTGACGCCCGTAGACGTAGTAAATGCCATCAGCGCTCAGAACCTGATTCTGCCGGCAGGTACTTCCAAAATTGGCCCGCTGGAATATGACGTCGATCTCAATGGCAGTCCGCGGAGCGTTCAGGAGCTGAACGATCTTCCGATCCGCACCGTGAATGGCGCGATCGTCTATATACGCGACGTTGCCCACGTTCGCGATGGTTCCCCTCCGCAGACCAATATCGTTCGTGTCGACGGCCAGCGCTCGGCCCTTCTTTCCGTTTTGAAGACTGGCGGGGCCTCCACGCTCGACATCATCTCCCAGGTAAAGGCAACGCTGCGGAAGATCAAAGGCTCATTGCCACCGGAGCTTGTCATTACTCCACTGGCTGATCAGTCGATCTTCGTCCGCGCCTCGATCAACGGCGTGATTCGTGAAGCGGTCATCGCCGCTTGCCTCACCGGCTTGATGATCCTGATCTTCCTGGGTAGCTGGCGTAGCACCATCATCATTGCGGTCTCAATTCCGCTCTCTATTCTGACGTCGATCATCATCATGAGCGCCCTGGGCGAGACCATCAACATCATGACGCTCGGCGGATTGGCGCTCGCGGTCGGCATCCTCGTCGACGACGCGACCGTTGAAATCGAGAACATTAATCGCAATCTCGAAGCCGGCAACAAGGACATTGAAGACGCCATCCTGACCGGTGCATCCCAAATTGCCGTTCCCGCCTTCGTTTCCACGCTCTGCATCTGCATCGTGTTCGTTCCGATGTTCTTCCTCACCGGAGTCGCCCGCTTCCTCTTCGTGCCTCTTGCCGAAGCCGTCGTCTTTGCCATGCTCGCCTCCTATTTCCTGTCGCGAACCCTGGTTCCGACCATGGCGAAGTATCTGCTCAAGGTGCACCACGACGATCATCGCGAACGTAAGGCTGGCAGCCGCAATCCCTTCTTGCGCGTGCAGGCCAGTTTCGAGAATCAGTTTGAGCGGTTGCGCACCGGGTATCACGGTTTGCTTGAACGCTGCTTGCATCATCGCGGCGCATTTGCCGTCTTGTTCATGGTGTTCTGCCTGCTCTCTTTCCTGCTCTTACCGTGGCTGGGTCAGGATTTCTTCCCCTCAGTGGACAGCGGTCAGTTCCGCCTCCATTTGCGCGGCCGCACTGGGACTCGTATCGAAGAGACTGCGCGACTTTGCGACAACATCGAAACCAGCATCCGGCAGGAGATCCCGCAGCAGGAGATCGACAGCATCATCGACAACATCGGACTCCCGTATAGCGGCATCAATCTTTCCTACAGCACTTCTGCTCCGATCGGCCCGGCCGATGCCGACATCCTCGTCAGCCTCAACGAAAAGCATCACTCCACTGACGATTACATCCACGACCTGCGGATTCGGCTTGCGCAGGAGTTTCCGGGAATCAGCTTTTCGTTCTTGCCGGCGGATATTGTCAGCCAGATTTTGAATTTCGGTCTTCCGTCGCCGATTGACATCCAGGTAGTGGGCCGCAACATCGAGGGCAATCGTCAGTTCGCCGACAATCTGCTGCAGAAACTGAAGTACGTGCCCGGGGCCGCCGACCTGCGAATTCAGCAGGCCTTCAATCAACCAAAGCTACATCTCGTAGTCGATCGAACCCGAGCCGAGGGCGCCGGCTTCACCCAACGCGACATCGCCAGTAACTTGCTCGTGTCCCTGAGCGGAAGCTTCCAGACATCTCCGAGTTTCTGGCTCGATCCCAGGAACGGGGTCAGTTATTCGATCACCACGCAGACGCCGCAATACCGCCTGGATTCGCTCCAGGACATCTCGAATATCCCGATCTCAGGCGAGGGCTCGACAAAGCCGCAGATTCTCGGAACGTTAGCCTCAGTCGATCGTGGGGAAGGCGCGGCGGTCATTTCACACCGCGATGTTGCGCCTGTCATCGACATCTATGGCACGGTTCAGGGTCGAGATCTCGGAGGTGTCGCCTCCGATATGAATCGAATTCTGGAAGCCAGCAAGAAAGATCTTCCTCGCGGAAGTGAACTCGTCGTTCGCGGCCAGATCGAAACTATGCGCTCCTCGTTTTCCGGTCTGATCTTCGGTCTGATCCTTTCGATCGTGCTGGTCTACTTTTTGATCGTGGTGAACTTCCAGTCCTGGCTCGATCCGTTCATCATCATCTCTGCCTTACCAGCTGCGCTGGCCGGAATCGTTTGGTTTCTGTTCATCACGCACACCACCATCAGCGTTCCGGCTCTCACCGGATCGATTATGTGTATGGGCGTGGCGACCGCGAACAGCATTCTGGTAGTAAGTTTCGCGAAGGAGCAGTTGGCTGAAGGCGCCACCGCAATGGAAGCCGCGCTCAAAGCTGGCTTCACTCGTTTCCGACCGGTGCTGATGACTGCCTTGGCCATGATCATCGGCATGCTGCCCATGGCCGTCGGCATGGGAGAAGGCGGCGAACAGAATGCGCCTCTTGGCCGCGCCGTCATCGGCGGCCTTTTGCTCGCTACCGTCTCCACTCTGTTCTTTGTTCCTATTCTCTTCGGATTGATTCACACTTTCCTCGCGCAACGAAAGCACACCGAAGAGAAGCAGGCGGTTGAACCGGTTTCTATTTGAGTCGATTGGAATAAATATGAAGTTGGAAGAACAATCTAGAACGCGAGTTATGGATCCACTACCGCAGCAACCGCCGAGCGGACGTGGCCGGCTCGTGCTGTTTGCAGTGGCTTTCCTTGTCGTTGTAGCGGTGATCGTTGCCGCCGGTATCATCCCTCGCCAGCGTGCTCGCGCTGCACTTCGTCAGGAAACCGATGCGATGGCGATACCCATAGTGCGCGTAGTGCCCCTGAAACGCGCGCCGGCTGCTGAGGAGATCGTCCTGCCCGCAAACGTGCTGGCCTTCACTGATGCTCCGATTTACGCGCGCACCAACGGCTACTTGAAAAAGTGGTATGCCGATATAGGCACGCGCGTGAAAGCCGGTCAGTTGCTAGCAGAAATTGATACGCCTGAAGTCGATCAGCAATTGCGCCAGGCACGCGCCGATCTCAACACCGCAGAAGCTAACCTGCACTTATCCCAGATAACGGCCGACCGTTATGCCGGACTTCTGAAAACCGATTCGGTTTCCAAACAAGACGCAGACAACGCCGCAGGCGATTACGAAGCCAAGAAAGCCATCGTTAAGTCCGGCGAAGCCAACGTTCAACGGCTTACCGAGCTCCTGTCGTTTCAGAGAATCTATCGCGCCCTTCGACGGAGTAATCACCGCTCGTAACACTGATATCGGACAGCTGATTGATTCCGGCAGCAGCGGCGGTCCTGGACGTGAACTCTTCCACATTGCCTCTGTGAAAAAGCTTCGTGCGTACGTGAACGTTCCGCAGGATTATTCGCGCACCGCCAAGCCCGGCCTCGTCGCCGATCTCACCTTCCCTGATCTTCCCGGCAAGCGCATCCCAGCCAAACTCGTCTCGACGTCGGACTCCATCGATCCTTCTTCCCGCACTTTGCTTGTGCAATTCGAAGTCGACAACGCCAATGGTGAACTATTGCCTGGAGCCTATGCCGCTCTACACCTGAAGCTGCCCGCGGGCAGTTCGAGTTATATCGTTCCGGCAACGTCGCTGATGTTTCGCTCGGAAGGTCTGCGCCTCGCGACCGTGAACGACAACAAAGCTGCTCTGCTTCCGGTTACCATCGGTCGCGACTTTGGAACCGAAGTCGAAATCATCTCGGGCCTTACCGGAAACGAATCCATCATCGTGAATCCCCTGGACTCTCTGCTGCCCGGCCAGCAGGTCCGCATTTCTCAAAACGCGGCAGGGGCTACCAGGTGAGATCTGCGCTCGCTGCTCCCAATCGCCTTCGCGTCGCATCTCTGCTTGCCTTTGTTTTGCTGATGGCCGCTTGCACCGTCGGCCCTAAATACCAGCGACCGCCTGTAGCCGCGCCTCCTGAGTACAAGGAGACTGGCCAGTGGAAGACCGCTCAGCCCAGCGACCAGATCGCCAAAGGCAAGTGGTGGGAGATCTATCAGGACCCGCAACTCAATGCGCTCGAAGAGCAAATCAGCGTTTCCAACCAGACCCTGAAAGCTTCACAGGCTCAGTATGCGCAAGCTCGCGCGCTGGTTCGTTTCACTCGCGCAAGCTACTTCCCGACCGTTACCGCTAACCCTAACATCAATCGAGTTCATCTCTCCCAGCACCGCCCGTTAGGATCTTCCACCAATGGGACCAGCTATAACGATCTCATCCTCCCCATGGACGTCTCTTACGAAGTCGACCTCTGGGGACGCATCCGCCACACCGTCGAGCAAAGCCGCGAGAATGCGCAGGCGAGCGCCGCTGACCTTGAGAACGTTAGCCTCAGTCTTCACGCCGAATTAGCCGTCGACTACTTCCTCATGCGCAGCCTTGATGCCGAGCAGCAACTCCTGAACTCCACCGTCACCGCCTTCCAGAAAGCTTTGGAGTTGACGCAGAACCGCTACAAAGGTGGGGTCGCATCGCAGGTCGATGTCGCACAGGCGCAGACGCAACTCGAGACGACGCGTGCTCTTGCCATCGATGACGAACTTTCGCGCGCGCAGTTCGAACATGCCATCGCCGTGCTGGTCGGCAAACCTCCTGCGACTTTCGGTCTTCCGGCCAATCCGTTGAATGCTCCTCCGCCGATCATTCCTCCCGGTCTTCCCTCGGATCTTCTGGAGCGTCGCCCCGACATCGCTTCGTTCGAGCGTCAGATGGCCTCCGCGAACGCGGGCATCGGCATCGCCAAGGCAGCCTATTATCCGATCCTGAATCTTGGCGCCAGCGGCGGCTTCGAGAGCGCCTCTTGGGGATTATTGCTGAACGGCTCCAGCGGATTCTGGTCCGTCGGTGCATCGGCGGTCCAAACCGTTTTTGACGCAGGCCGCCGCCGCGCAGTCACGCAACAAGCTCAGTCCGCGTACGATCAGACGGTCGCCAACTATCGCCAAACGGTTCTTACCGCGTTTCAGGAAGTGGAAGACAACCTTGCTGCGCAACGAATTCTCGACAGCGAGGCGCAAACCCAGCAAGCGGCCGTTACTTCCGCTGAGCAGTCCCTCGCGCTTTCCAACAATCGCTACCGAGGCGGCGTGACCACTTACCTGGAAGTTCTCACTGCGCAGAGCATCGCGCTTTCCAACGAACGCACCGCGGTCCAGATTCTGGGACGCCGTATGACCGCCAGCGTTCAGCTGATCAAAGCCCTCGGCGGTGGTTGGGATGTGAAAGACCTTCCCTCAATGCAGGCCGTCGGCGCGGTGTCTGCCGGACACTAGCTCGCAGATTCCCCAAGTGCGGAAAACCCGGCTCAAGTTCCAGTCGACGAATGACATCAGAGGTCGACTCCATCGGCGGATCGCCCGCCTTGAACCGCGCGCCAAGTTACTTCAGTCCAGTCGTCGCGCGTTACGAACGTGCTTTGCGGTGTTCCCGCAACCTGAATTACTTTGCTTCAGTCCATGAGTAACGAGCGAGACTGGATTGAACTGATCGCCGCCGACGCCCCGATCTTTGCCGATCGCCGCAGCGAACCACGCTTGCCCGCCGAAGGGCAGGTCAAGGTCGCGCTCGAAACGGACGCGGGCACCCACGAGTTTCACGCCGACCTGGTGAACTTCAGCCAGCGCGGCATGTGTATCCGCCACACCTTCACCGGCCTCAAGCCCTGCCAGGCCCTTCGCGTCGTCAGCAGCGAAGGAGAAGTCGCTGTCGAAGTAGCCTGGAATTGGGCCGTGGGCGCGGTCATCATCTCCGGCCTGCGCGCCATCTCCTAGCGCATTGCGCTTTCTGCCGCACCTCGCGCGGCTTTTCAGGTTGAGGAATCTCGACTAATTGCCTAATATTCGCCCACCGCTGCAATCGGGGAAATATGGTCGGCAGAACTCTTGCGCACTATCGCATCTTGGAACAGCTAGGGGCCGGCGGCATGGGTGTCGTTTACCGTGCCGTCGACGAGCGCCTCGAACGCGATGTCGCGATCAAGGTTCTCCCTCTTGGCGCGCTTCACAGCGAACCGGCGCGGAGCCGCTTCCGTAAAGAGGCGCTGGCACTCGCCAAATTGAATCACCCCAACATCGCCACTGTCTATGACGTCGGCCGCGAAGACGGCATGGACTACATCGTCATGGAATACGTGCCTGGCGAATCCCTCGCGGAGAAATTGCGTTCCGGACCACTGCCACCCAAGGAAGTTCTCTCGCTGGGCGGAGAGATCGCTGGCGCCCTCGAAGAGGCCCACGAACACGGTGTGATTCATCGGGACCTGAAGCCTGGGAATATCGTTGTCACCCCCAAAGGACACGCAAAAGTTCTCGATTTCGGATTAGCCAAGCTCCTTGCCCAGTCTGATGGTGATCGCACCCGATCGCTCGCAGACTCAGATGGCCCCGTCGGCACCATCCTCTATATGTCGCCGGAGCAGGCCGAAGGTAAGGTAGTGGACTCGCGCACGGATCTGTGGAGCTTGGGCGCAGTCCTGTACGAATCACTGGCGGGCAAGACCCCCTTCGAGGGAGACAGCGGGCTGGCGGTTCTGCGCGCGCTCAGCCTGAAAACCCCGAAGCCTCTGCGGGAACTGCGGGCAGATACTCCTCCCGAAGCCGACCGCATTGTTTCGCGCGCCTTGGAAAAAGATGTCAGCAAGCGATACCAATCGGCTGCCGACATGAGCCGCGATCTCTCAGCTGCGCTCACCCGGATTAGCGTCTCAGAGTTAGCGCCACGCTCTGGTGAAGTACGGGTCGCGCGGAAGTACGCGATTGTCACGGGCCTCTTGGGACTCGTGCTTGTCACCGCGCTGGCCTGGCTCTATCACAAATCCGAACGACAACGTTGGGCGCGAGAAGATGCGATACCTCAGGTCAACCAACTGCAGGCTGCGGACAAACCACTGGCTGCATTTCAGCTCCTGAAAGAGTCAGAACAATACCTCCCGGGTGATCCCAAGCTTTCGGAAATCAGAACGCAAAGTACGCGCACCGTCTCCATCAACTCTGCGCCCGAAGGTGCGACCGTCGAAATCCAGGACTATCTCTCCCCCAACTCGAAGTGGTTTCGTCTCGGCGCGACTCCACTGAACGGCGTCGTGATTCCGAACGGCTATTTCCGCTGGCGGGTTTCAAAACCAGGAATCGGCGAATACCTTGCTGCTCCGCCCACCGAAGATACGATGAGTTTTTCTCTCGACGCCGCCCGTGCTGCTCCGCCGGAAATGGTGCCTGTGCCTGGCGGCCAGTGGCTCGAAATGGTGGACTTCATAGGCTGGGTTGGCCCATTCAATCTGCCGCCCTACTACCTGGATCGCTTCGAAGTCACAAATCGTGAGTTCCAGGAATTCATCGATCGGGGCGGATACAAGGACAAACAATATTGGACGGAGAAGTTCATCCAAAACGGCCGCGAGCTGAATTGGGATGACGCCATGCTTTTGTTCCGCGACCGCACCGGACGCGAAGGCCCTTCGACTTGGGAGGGCGGTCACTATCCCGAAGGCCAGGCCGATTATCCGGTCTCCGGAGTCAGTTGGTACGAGGCCGCCGCTTACGCTGCATTTGCCGGCAAGAGTTTGCCTGCTCTAAGCCAGTGGTACCAGGCCGCACCCAACGATCTTGCTCGCTACATTGTGCGCGAGAGCAACATCTCCTTGTCCGCTGCAGCGCCCGTCGGGAAATTCATCGGGCTAGGACCCTATGGAACCTACGACATGGCAGGTAACGTAAGGGAATGGGTTCAGAACGCAGTCGGCGATACGCACCTGATCCTGGGGGGAGCGTGGAACTCCCAGACGTATCTAGCCTCTGATCCCGAGGCCTTGCTCCCATTTGATCGTTCTCCGACAAATGGAATCCGCTGTGTTAAGAACCTCGCGCCTCTGCCGAAGGGCGCTCTGGATCCGGTCAAGCCTCTTGCGCGCGATTTTGCTGCGGTGAAACCCTTGCCGGACGACGTCTTCCGCGCCTACGAAGCTCTCTACGCTTACGATAAAAAGCCGCTGAACGCCAAGGTTGAAGGTGTAGTCCAGGAGACGGCAGATTGGCGAGAAGAAAAGATCTCGTTCCTCCCCGCATATGAGAATGAGCGGATGTCGGCATATCTATTCCTGCCGAAGAACGTGAAGCCACCCTATCAGACTGTCATCTTCTTCCCGAGCGCACGCGTGCTCGACATTCCGAACAGCCGCACGCTGGGCGATATCAAGTTCTTCGACTACATCGTGCAGAGCGGACGAGCGGTCTTCTACCCGATTTACCAGGGCACGTATGAGCGCCAGAGAAAGCTGGTTGCGCCTGGGCAGACCAGCGACGTCGAGTTCATTACCCAGCAATACAAAGACCTGGCACGATCGCTGGATTATCTCGAAACAAGATCTGATATTGACCGAAACAAACTCGCGTATCTCGGCGTGAGTGCCGGTGCCGCCGGGGGCGTCATCTACGCCACCCTCGCTCAGGATCGGCTCAAGACGGTTGTGCTTCTGGACGGCGGATACTTTCTCTTCCCCCCGCCCGCTGCCATCGACCAGGTCAACTTCGCGCCGCGCCTTAAGAGGCCGGTACTCATGGTGAACGGCCGCTATGACTTCACATTCTCGGTTGAAAAAGCACAGCAACCGCTATTCCGCATGCTCGGCACTCCCGAGGCTGACAAGAAACATGTAATCCTCGACACGCCGCACGACGTAACCGAGCGCCGAACAGAACTGGTCCAGACCGTACTCGCCTGGCTCGACAAGTATCTAGGCCGTGTCGAGTAATTGATTGCAGGAACACGTGGTGATTGTTGCAGCGCGTGAAGTGGCGCGGGCACCCCACGCCCGGGTGTAGAACAGGCGATCTCACCTGTCATGGCTTGTTCCCGGGCTTCGCAGATTACCTAGTTCGCCACTTCGTCCAGTACCCTGCCCCGACTGTCCACCAACCGTATCCTCACCATCGGCTGTCCCAATGCATGTGTCGAACAGCTCAGGCACGGATCATATGCGCGCACGACGGCCGCCACGCGATTCAGTGCGCCTTCCTCCAGCTTCTCTCCGTTGACGTAGCGTTCGCTCACCTGCTGCACGCTCTTACCCATCGCCAGATTGTTGTGCCCGGTCGCCACGATCAGGTTCGCCCACTTCATCGCGCCCTGCTCATCGACCTTGTAATGATGGATCAGCGTCCCGCGTGGCGCCTCAATCACTCCCACGCCCTCCAGCGCATTCACACCGGCCTTCGCGCGCACATGTTCATCCAGCGTCACCGGATCGCTCAGCAGCTTCTCGATCTTCTCCAGCGCATACACGATCTCTATCAGCCGCGCGTAGTGATACAGGAACGCGCTCTGCGCCGGCAGGGGGAAGCGGTTCGCAAACTCTTTGCGCTCGACATCCGCCGCCGGCGTGCCGTAGCTATCAATCACGTTGAGCCGTGCCAGCGGCCCGACGCGATACACGCCATTCGGATATCCAATCGGCTTATAGAACGGCGCCTTCAGATACGAATCCCGCAGACTCGCTTCCCCAATCCACTGTGAGTACTCATCCACCGGAATCTGATCTTCGATGATCTCTCCCGCGGCGCCTCGGAATCGCAGCATGCCGTCATAGAGCTGCAGATTGCCTTTCCGATCCACCAGTCCCGCATGCATCGTCGGTGCTGTGCCGAAGTTCGCAATCTCATCTTTATAGTCGTCGAGCACAGCTTTGAAGAACCGGAACGTGCGCTGCGTGATCGCCTTCGCCTCCGGCAAATCCGCCAGGATGCGATCGCGCACCTGTGCGGTCATCGGGGCGTTCAAGCCACCCGGCACGATCCACGAGGCATGCACGCGTTCCTTCGCTACACCCTCAATGATCTGCAGCCCAAACTTCCGCAGTTCGATGCCATCCCGCGCCACATCCGGATGCTTCCGAATGATTCCCAGGATATTTCTACTCAGCGGATCCGAATCCATCCCCAGCAGAAAGTCCGGCGCCGACAGATAGAAGAAGCTCAGTGCATGCGATTGCACATACTGCGCGCAGTGAATCAGTTCCCGCAGATTCTTCGCCGCCGGCGGAATGCGTACGGCCATGATCGCTTCGCACGCCTTCGCCGACGCCAGCGCATGGCTCACCGGGCATATCCCGCAAATGCGCGACGTGATTCCCGGCATCTCGTAAAACGGACGCCCTTCCGTGAATTTCTCGAAACCGCGCACCTGTGTGACTTGAAATTCGGTGTTGGCGACCTTGCCATCGTCTCCCAGCTGAATCGTGATCTTGGCATGACCTTCGATGCGGCTGACCGGCTCTATCGTGATGCGCTTCATCGCATGCTCCTTAACCGAATTTCACTTTCCCTGCCAGATCAGGCTTCTTTCCATCCAACAGATCCGTCAGCACACCCGCAATCAGCTTCGAACTCGGCGGACATCCCGGCAAACACATATCCACCTTCACGAACTCATGCACCGGGCGCGCCTGATTCAGCAGTGCTGGCAGCCGATCTCCCGGAACGTCCTTGCCACCGCCATAAATCTTCTGCAGTAATTGGCTCACCGGAATCGCATTCCGCATCGCCGGCACATTGCTCGTCACCGCACAGTCGCCCAGCGCGATCAGCGTCTTGGTTCGCTGTCTAATCTTCTGCACCCGCCACGCATCTTCCTGTGAGCTGACCGCGCCCTCCACCAGCGTTACATCCACGTCTTCCGGAAACTCCTGCTCGTCGACCAGCGGCCCGTACACAATGTCGATCCGCCGCGCCAGCGCAATGATCGTCGCATCCATATCGAGCAGCGACATATGGCATCCCGAGCAGCCATCGAGCCAAACCGTGGCAACTTTCACTCGCTTCATGCCTCAGTTCCTTTCCGGTGCGCCAGCAGGCTGATGTTGTCATTGCGCTTGACCATCTCTTCCACCGCCCAGCCCTTCTCCGCCAGCGCTCCCGTCGGACACGCCTGCACGCACTTGCCGCAATTCGTGCACCCGCGCGACTCACCCCACTTCTGGTTCAGATCGCTCTGCACTCTTGCATGAATGCCGCGCGCAGTGATCTCCCAAACATGCGCACCTTCCAACTCCGCGCAAACCCTCACGCATCGCGTGCACAGGATGCAGCGGTTGTGATCAAGCACGTATCGCGGATGCGACTGGTCCACCGACAGCTTGGGATAGTTATACGAGAACCGTACGTTCGTGATTCCCATCTGCGACGCCATCGTCTGCAGCTCGCAGTGCCCGTTTGATACGCACACCGCGCAGATGTGATTCCGCTCCACGAACAGCAGCTCCAGCGTGATCTTCCGGTATCTCGTCAGCTTCGCCGAGGTCGTCGCCACCGACATCCCCTCCTGGATCGGTGTCGTGCACGCCGGCACCAGCCGGTCGATCCCCGATACTTCCACCATGCACAGCCGGCATCCGCCCACTGGACTCAATCCCTCGAGATAGCAGAGCGTCGGAATGTACTTGCTGCTCTTTCTTGCCGCCTGGAGAATCGTCTCGCCCTCCATGGCGCTCACTAGCTCACCATCGATTCGAAGCTGAAGTTTCTTTGGCATGGGCTCCTCTCTCAGGCTTCTACCTTCACGTCGCACCGCAAGCACCGGCACGCCTCATCCACGGCTTCCGAGCCGCTCAATCCGGTCACAACCTCTTCTTCGGATTTCGCCCTCGCCGCCGCCACCAGCTCGTGACCGCCGTGCCTCCGGCTTTCACTCGGATTCTCCGGCACTCGCAGGTCGTACTCGATCTTCGGGAACAGCTGCTCCCACCGCCGTACTTCCATCAGTTGCTGATCGATGTTCTGCGCCGCCTGCTTGCCGTAAGCCATCGCATTCGACACATTCGACGCGCCCGTGATTACGTCTCCACCCGCGTAGAATCGCGGTCGAGTGGTTTCCAGCGAGAAGCGATTCACCTCGATGGTGCCTGCTTCTTTCATGCCCAGGCCCGACGCTCGCGCGAAATCAAGATCGAACGTCTCGCCCACGGCCAGAATCACCGAGTCGCATTCGAAGCGCTGTATCTCGTCCGTCGGTACTGGCTTTCTCCGGCCGGATCCGTCGTACTCGCCCAGCCGCGTCTTCACGATCTCGATCGCCTTCACATTTCCCTTGGCATCGCCAACAATCCGGTGCGGCGCCGCCAGGAACGCAAACTTCACGCCCTCCGCCGCTGCGGCTGCCGTCTCTTCTTCGATCGCCGGCATGTCCTTGCGCTCGCGCCGGTAGATCACGGTTACATTCGCCCCCCGTCGCAGTGCCGTTCGTGCCGAATCGATCGCCGCATTTCCGCCGCCGATCACCACCACTTTCTTGCCCAGCTTGAGCTCTTCGTTTTTCGCCACCGATTCCAGAAACAGCAGCGCCGGATAGACACCCTTCAACTCCGTGCCGGGCAGGTACACCCACGACTCCTTCCACGTTCCAATCGACAAGAACACCGCATCGAAGCGATCGTCCAATTCGTTCAGCGAAATGTCGAAGCCGATGCGCGTATTGAACGTGAACTTCACGCCCAATCGCTCGATGAGCTCAATCTCTTTTCGCAGAACAGCCTTCGGCAGCCGATACTCCGGCAGTGCAAACCTGAGCATGCCGCCTGCTTCCGCCTTTTCATCGAATACCGTGACGTCGTGTCCCAGCATCGCGAGATAGAACGCGGCAGTCAGCCCCGCAGGCCCGGCGCCCGCAATCGCAATCTTGCGCCCGGTCAGTTCCAGCTTGCGTTTGCCCAACTGCGACACCGCTTCCTCGAATCGATCCGAAAGCAGAATCGAGTCCGCGATGAAGCGATGCACCTCGCGCATGTTCACCGGCTCATCCATCGTCTGTCGCCGACAACGCCGATCGCACGGATGCTGGCACACACGCCCCGTCGAGGCCGGCAACGGGTTGTCCATGATCACCGACAGGAACGCATCATCCAGCCGCTCCTCGCGCTGCAGCTCGAGGAAGCGCGGAATATTCATGTGCAGTGGACAACTGTTCTCGCACGGCGAAAGCGCCAGGTCTTCGCAGACGCCTGCCGCGCATCGCCGCCCCAAAATGTGATCTTCAAATTCATGCCGGAAGTGCCGCATGGTCGTGAGCACCGGATTCGGCGCCGTCTGCCCCAGCCCGCACAGCGAACAATCGCGTACGTAGCGCGCCAACTCGTCCAGCACGTCCAGTTGGTGCATCGTGCCCGAACCATCGGTGATCGCATTCAGCATGCGTAGCGATTTGTTCAGCCCAACCCGGCACGGCACGCATTTGCCGCACGACTCCGAATGCGTGAACTCGATGAAGTACCGCGCCACATCCACCATGCAGTTGTCTTCATCCATCACCACCATGCCGCCCGAACCCATGATCGAGCCGAGCTGCGCCAGGCTCTCGTAATCGACGGCGGTGTCGAACATCTCCTGCGGGATGCATCCGCCCGACGGCCCTCCCGTCTGCACCGACTTCATCGGCGATGCACTCGCGCTTCCCTCGCCGATGTCGTAGATGAACGTCTTCAGCGGCGTTCCCAGCGGCATCTCCACCAGGCCCGTGCTGTGCACCTTGCCCACCAGCGAGAACACCTTGGTTCCCGCGCTCTTCGGGCTGCCCGTCTCCGAGAACCACGCCGGGCCCTTGGTCACGATCGGCGCAATGTTGTACCAGGTCTCGACGTTGTTGATGTTGGTCGGCTTGCCCCACAGTCCCTTCTGCGCCGGGAACGGCGGCCGCGGCCGCGGCCTGCCCGCAAATCCTTCAAGCGAAGCGATCAGCGCGGTCTCTTCGCCGCAGACGAACGCGCCCGCGCCCTCCACCAGATCGATGTCGAACTTGAATCCGCGACCGAGGATGTTGTTGCCCAGCAGCCCGTATTCGCGCGCCTGTTCGATGGCCCGCGCAGCCGGTGCACCGCCAGCGGATACTCCGCGCGCACGTAGACGATTCCCTCCGTCGCGCCCGTCACGTATCCGCCAATAATCATCCCTTCCAGCAGCGAGTGCGGATCGCTCTCGATCTCGTTGCGATTCATGTACGCGCCCGGATCGCCCTCGTCCGCATTGCAGATGATGTACTTCGTATCCGCCTTCGCCTTGGCCAGGAATTCCCACTTGTTGCCTGTCGGAAATCCTGCGCCGCCGCGTCCGCGCAGCTTCGAGGCCTTCATCTGCTCGATTACCTTCTCCGGCTTGCCTTCGATGAGCACCCTGTACAGCGCCTGGTAACCGCCGACGCCGATGTATTCCTCGATGTCGTCAGGATTAATGAGTCCGCAATTGCGCAGAACGATCTTCTTCTGCCCCTTGAAGAATGGCACTTCATTCCATCGCGGGATCTCCGGATACCCGTGCCCGTACTTCAAATAGCCGGTCACGTGATCCCATTCCTCGATCTTGCAATAGATCAGGTCCGGCGTCATCTTTCCGGTCGTCGCATCGTGCAGGATGCGCCCGGCATCATTCGCCTGTACGCGATGCAGCACCACCATCGGCTGTCCCGGCAGACGCACCGTCACCAGCGGCTCCTGGAAGCACGCGCCGAAGCAACCCACTCCCGCCAGCACGATCTCGTCGCCCGAGCGTTCGATCAACTCAGCGAACGCATGAAACACGCCTTCCGCGCCGTTGCCGCGCCCGCACGTGCCCATTCCCACGGTGATTCGCGGGACCGCCGGCATCAGCTTCGCAAGTCCGGCTTCGCGAACAGCGTTGAATGCGCCAATATCCAGGATTCGGGGCATCATTCACTCTCCCGCTCAAGATTGCGAATCTCGCGCTGCAAAGTGCGTTCGTTCACGTGCCCGCAGATGCGGTGATTGATCTCCACCACCGGCGCCAGCGCGCACTGCCCGAAGCACGCCACCGTGCGCACCGTGAACTTGTTGTCCGGAGTAGTCAGCGACACCTTGTCGGCTTCGCTGGCGTTCTCGGCATCGTCCGCCCCCAGTCCGAGGTCCAGCCGCAGCGTTTGCAGCAGGCTGCGCGATCCGCGCGTATGGCACGCCGTTCCACGGCATATGCATACGGTGTTATCGCCCTGCGGACGCAGATTGAAGAAGGCATAGAACGTCGCCACGCTATAGATCTGCGATAGCGGCACGTCGGCCTTCGCCGCCACATAGCGCAGCGCATCCATCGGCAGATAGTTGTGAGGATGGTGGTTCTGCACCGCTTCCAGAATGCTCAGCAGTGCCCCGGGACGGCCCGCTCGCCCAGCAACTACCTGGTCGATAAACGCCTGCTCTCCGGCTGCAAGTCTTTCATCTAATGCTGCGTGCATGCCGCGCTCCTTTCGACAGACACACCAGCTCTATTTGAGATCATGCTATGTCGGCGTTACGCAGGCGAACAATGTTCCGCAGCACATCACCACGTGATAAGGACCACACCTGCTACACACACGGCACCAACACAACGCTTCCGGTGGCCCATTCAAGCCTTCTTTTGGCTTGAGTGGGGTAGTATGTCTTCCGTTAACAGCGCACGTTGGACAGGCAGTCTCGCCGGCGTATCGATCTGCCCTGATGCTCCAGGAAAACTCATGTTGAGCGCAGCAAAACATCTCTGCATTTCGGGTGGCCCATTCAAGCCTTCTTTTGGCTTGTGTGGGGTAGTCGAATACGCGCCACGAACTATCCAGCCACTAGCTACCAGCTACCCCATCCGGACCGCAGCCCCCATCTCACCCCCTCATGTGACCCCAATCACCGCGTAAGTGAACTTCCCGCACTTAAATGGCGCCGTCTAGCATCTCAAGCTAGAAGATGCACGGTGGCAGGTGACCTATGGTCTATGTGCTGATCAATCTCAAGGTTCAAGACTTTGCCGACTGGAAGAGTGGATTCGACGAAATGATTTGGAGCCGCCACGATGCCGGTGAAGCCGACTTCCACGTCTACCGCAACCTCGCCGACCCTGGCGACGTCACCGTTCTGCTCGAATGGGAAACCATCGATCGTGCCCGCAGATTCCTCGATCACGATAAGTCGAAAGAATTCTTGCAGGAGGGCGCTGTCGGTCCGGTGCAAATTCGCTACTTAGCGGAAGCCGTCAGCCTACGCCGCACCGCCGCCGACTGAATCTTCATCACCGCTTGCGTGGGACAGCCGACTCGTGCGTGCTTTATCGAATGTGTGGGGCAGCCGACCTCGGCTGCCCATCCGAGCGCAAGCGAGGATTTGTTTGTCATCACGAGCGGACGTCAGTCCGCGAGGGATCCGCAGTCGAATGGGTGGACTCACCACAAGCCTCGTAAACAACCGCCGAAGTCATGTTGAGCGCAGCGAAACGCCTCTGCATTTTTCCGCTCGGAAATGGCTAACGACCGCTGTACTGCTCCAGCAACTCCTTCACTTCTGTGATCTGTCGTTCCGTCAGCTTGGCGCGAAGCAGACTCACGTTCATTAAATAGATCGAACCGTACTCGACCTGCTTGTCCTTTGCCGGATACATCGCCTCCACATAAGCATCCCGATACGCAATCCAGGCTTTTTCAGCAGCTTTGATGTTGTCGACCGCATCCGGCTGCTTCGCCGCCTCCGCCAGCAGTTTGTGATAGACGTCATTCAGCCGCGCCTCGACCCGCGCCGCGTCTTCGCTCGCACACGTGTTCATCGCCATCTGCGTCGTCGCCTTATCAAGGCAGGCACGATACTCCACCGACTCCTGCGCAACACTCGCAAGCGAAACCAGCAGAAACAAAAGCGGCAGATGTCTCATGATCACCGTCCTGCCTGGCGAAACGTCTATTCGCCCATACTCTCCAGAATTGTCATTCCGAGCGACTGGCCGCGGTCACTTCGCGATCCGGTTTTGGATCGCGCGCCAGAAGTCGAGGGACCTCGTGTCTTCGAATTAAGGCTCAGCCCCTGGAATTCGCTCTGCAACCACCGAAGTCATATTGAGCGCAGCGAAACATCTGTACATTCCCCGCGTGACGCACTCGCATTTCCTTCGACCGTGCCCGGGAGCTGCCGATTCCACTTCACTCAGCTTCCGGGAGAAAAAGCGCCTTGCAAGTTTCAGGACTGAATACTCGCTTAACGAAAAGTGTCTTTTTGTCAGAGGCAAGCTCCCCGACTGATCCGATAAACTCAGCGTGCCTGGTTCGACAAACGATCTGCATCTGTACCGCGTAGTCACTATGCGGATCTTGGATCGAAGTTAGGGCATACGCGACATACGCTGGCAACTTCTCCGGCACAATCAATACAGCTCTCGCCAGATTCTGTGGCAAAATCTCTCCAATTCGTGCCAGCGATTGCATGTCGGTAAGTGATTCTCCGTCGCACAGACTGTCTCCTAGTTCTATTAGTACTGTCTGCTGCTCATCATCTTTGGGTATCGACTCCAGCAACACTTCAGCTGCGTGCTTGCTCTTCGGACTCGAGCTGAAATATGCGAGCCGCGAAAACAAGTCGTGCCCGATACGTATCCCCTGCTTTGGGTTTCTGTCGCATTCAAAACTGTTGAGGATCTCGCGCGCGCCATCCTTGCTATGGCCGCTACTTCGTCGCAATTCACCTGTTGCGCAGATAACATCCGTGCGGAACTCAAACTGAGTGCCATCATGAACATCCACTTCACTACCTTTCGCTTTTAGCGACGGATGTCTCTTCCTACGTTCCTTCATGCTCCGCCTGCCCCTTGCCCCTTCACCACCACCCCCGCATTCGCTCTCCCATTCATCACCACCTCAAGCGCCGCCTCGAACCGCAGATGCCTTACACAGTCCCGCTCCTCCACCGGCATCTGCTCTCCCAGCCACTCCCAATCCACGAATCCCTCGCCCGCATCCGGATTCACCGTGAAGTACCCAACCTGGAACGCCGTCAGATTCTGAAAGAAGTGACTCCCTTGCGACGGTGTCACCCGAAAATCCCGAAATCCCGCCTCCACAATCACCCGGGCGCCCGACACCTGATCCCACTCCACCGGAATCCCCAGCCACGGATCATTCGATCCCCATCGTCCCACGCCGATCAGCAGATACGGCCGCCCTTCCTGGTTCAACTTTGAATTGAAGTACGACACCGCCTCCGCCACCTCGAAACTCCTCGCCCGCTCAAATCGATGGAAGTCCACCATCACCACGTCGCGAATATCGCTGATTCGTCCATTCCCCAACACATTCGAACTCCGGCACAGCACCTGCGCCGGATCCACCTCATCCAACTTCAACTCCTCGGTCTCGCGCGACAGCACCAGCGGCCTCATCTGCAGGAACCCAAACTCCGCCGCCTCGCCCGACGCCTGCGGCAACCGCACCGCAAACTCAATCTCCACTGGCTTCGCCAGCCCCTGCTCGCCGACTCTCATCAGCGTTTCCAGCACCGGCGCCAGCGGAAACCGCCCATACTTCAGGATCGGCGCAAAGCTCACCACGCGCGCCCCCGCCCGGCTCATCCCGTCATAGATCGCGTCATTGTCCGGCGAATACGTCGACGCCACCGCGCGCAGCGTCCCATCTTTCTCCGCGTCGCGCAGCGTGTACTTCCTTTCCCGCGCCGACGCCCCGTCACTTGCCTCTTCACTCACATCGATCGCCCAGAACTCCGACTGCGAGTTCGTCAGCATATCGTGGACCGATGAGAACTGCACCAGGTTCTGCGGATACCGTGGCGAGAACATCAGGCACTTGCCGCCATCCACCACCGCGCGTCCCAATCCCAGCGCCACCGTCGCAATACCGTCCTCCGAAGTCGAAGGCGCAATCGGATAAAAATTCCACGACCGTAACACCCCCGAAACATCCGGATAGAATCGCTCCCCATGCGTGCTGCCCACCACGCGCTGCAGAATCACCGCCATCTTCTCTTCTTCCAGCCGATACGGAGTCGCGCGTATATACGCTTTCGCATGCTGGCTGAACGTCGACGCGTACACGCGCTTGATCGCATCCGTCAACTGCTCCAACCGGACCGCAACGTCCTCCTCCTGATTCGGCAGCATGAACGTCTGGTACACGCCCGTGAACGGCTGATACTGCGAATCCTCCAGCAAACTCGACGACCGCACCGCCAGCGGATATCGCACCTGTTCCAGGTACGCCAGCAACTCCATCGTCACCGGCGCCGGCAGCGTCGCCCGCAAAAATCGCTCCACGATCTCAGCATCGTCATTGCAGCGGATTGCAAAATCCGCCAGATCGTTCTCGCTCAGGAACTGATCGAAGATGCCCGTCGCCAGCACCAGCGTCGGCGGCACCGCAATGCGAACTCCCGCGAACTGGCTGCCTACACCGTTCTTATGCAGCAGGTGCCGAACGAACGCCAATCCGCGCGCCTTTCCCCCCAGCGACCCGCCACCCAATCGCAGAAACGATCCCTCCGCCGCCTTGAAGGTCGCTGCCTGAAAATCCCCAATCAGCAGCCCGCTTTGCTCAGCCCGGTACTCCGCAATCGACTCGATGATGTCCCGCCTCAGCGCCTCTCCATCGGCAAAGTCCGACACCTTTCTCGGCCTCAGCCTCAGCGCCAGCGCAAACTCCGTCCTCGCGCGCAGCCATCGCGAAAAGTGATTCCGCTCGCTATGAAAGAGAACGCTTTCCACTGGAACCTCGTGCAGCAAACGCTCCAGCGCCTTCAGATCCTTCGCCCGCGCGACCTCCGTGTGATCCGGCAGCCGGAACACGAAATCGCCAAACGAGAATTGCTCGATCAGATATCGCCGCAGATCCAGCAGCAACGTTGGCGAGCGTTTCCTCAGGAACGACACACCCTCTGCCTGCGCCCGCGGCATGAACTGTGTACGGCTCGACTGCAAAACAATCGGCGCATCCGCCACCACGCTCCGCACCATGTGCGCCAGATCGAATCCCGAGTCCGGACTGAGCACGCCCTCGCGCGGAAACTCAATGTCCGACACCACTCCCAGCAGATAATCCTGGTACGTCAGCACCTTCGCCACTGCATCTTCATACGTCGTCGACAGCAGGATCTTCGGCCGCGCCCGCATGCGCACCAGCTTGTGCGCCATGTTCAATCCTTCGCCGATCAGCCCGCGCGACTGCGTGATCAGCTCCGTATAAATCAGCGGCAGGAACGCCGAGTAGTACCGTATGTTGTCTTCCACGACCAAAATGACGGGCACTCCCATCACCTCGGTATCGTGCCGCACGTTCCTCTTGTCTTCGATGTACTTCACAATCGCGATCAGGATGCGAACGTTTCCCTGCCACAGAAAAATCCGTTCAATATCGGTCTGCGGATTGCGCGCCCTGAAATTCTTGATCTCGCGATAGTCGTACGACAGCACCACCACCGGCACGTTCAGCCCGGCAGCCTTCACCTGCCGCGCCAGCTCCGCCGCATCCATATCGCTCAATTGCAGATTGGCAATAATCAGATTGAATCGCGGCTCCGATCGCGCCCTCGCCAGCGCCTCGGCTCCGCTCGAAACATGCGTGATTCCAGGAATCTGCTGCAGATCGAGTTCCAGCGATTCGCCGATCAGCAACTCATTCAGCCGCCCATCCTCGCGCAGGATGAACGAGTCATACAGGCTCGACACCAGCAGTATGTCGTGCACGCGAAACGGCATCAGCTCTTCGAATCCCTCGAACAGCCGTTGCGCATCGAGTTCCGCGCCGCGCTTCACCTGCGCCACTCTCGACCCCTAAAAAATGCGGGGTGGATTATTCCACCCCGCCTAGTTTCCTACTGTATCGAGGTCTATACCAGTCCCTGATCCAGCATCGAGTTCGCCACCTTCAAGAATCCGGCGATATTCGCGCCATGCACCAGGTTCCCCTTTGCGCCGTACATCTCTGCGGTCTCGAAACAGTTCTTGTGAATGGCGATCATGATCTTGTGCAGCCGATCATCTACCTCTTCACGCGTCCAGGTTATTCGCATGCTGTTCTGCGCCATCTCCAGCCCCGAGGTCGCGACGCCGCCGGCATTCGCCGCCTTCGCCGGACCGTACAGCACGCCCGCATCCAGGAACATCTTTGTCGCTTCCAGCGTGCTCGGCATATTCGCGCCTTCTGCCACCAGCTTCACGCCGTTCTTGATCAAATTGGCAGCATCTTTCGCGTTGATTTCATTTTGCGTCGCACTCGGGAATGCGCAATCCGCCTTGATGTTCCACAGCGGATTGTGATCCATCTTCAAATCGGTCGGCATGAAGATGGCTTTCTTGAAGTGCTCCGTGTATTCGCGCATGCGGCCGCGACGCACGTTCTTCAGTTCCATGATCCATGCCAGCTTCTCGCGATCGATCCCATCCGGGTCGTACACCACGCCGTTCGAATCCGACACGGTAACCGGCTTCGCACCCAGATCGAGCAGCTTCTCAATCGTGTATTGCGACACGTTGCCACTGCCCGACACCAGGCACAGCTTGCCATCCAACGAATCTTTCTTCGTCTTCAGCATCTCCGCCGCAAAATAAACGCAGCCATAACCTGTCGCCTCCGGACGAATCAACGAACCGCCCCAAGCAAGACCCTTGCCGGTCAACACGCCCGTGAATTCGTTGCGCAGCCGTTTGTATTGGCCGAACAGGAATCCAATCTCGCGTCCGCCCACGCCGATATCGCCTGCCGGAACGTCCGTATCCGGACCGATGTGGCGGTTCAACTCCGTCATGAAGCTTTGGCAGAACCGCATGACTTCGTTATCACTCTTGCCTTTCGGATCGAAATCCGATCCGCCTTTGCCGCCGCCCATCGGCAGCGTGGTCAGCGAATTCTTGAACACCTGCTCAAATGCTAAGAATTTCAGGATGCCGAGATTTACCGACGGATGGAAACGCAGTCCACCTTTATATGGACCAATCGCGCTGTTCATCTCAATCCGGAATCCGCGATTCACTTGCACTTCGCCGCGATCATCTGTCCACGGCACACGAAACATTAGGACCCGCTCCGGCTCCGTGATCCGCTCCAGGATCTTCGCCGAAATAAACTCTGGATGCCGCTCCAGTACCAGACGCAGTGAGTCGAATACTTCCTGTACTGCCTGGTGGAACTCAGGCTCTGCCGGGTTCTTTGCCTTCACCAGGCCCATAACTTCTTTTGTGTAATCAGCCGGAAGCTTAATTCCGGACATCATGCCAACACTCATGGGAACCCCTCTCTTTCTACTAGCGTGTGCTATTTGTGCTACGAGCCCGTGTGACTGCTTCTTTACTTATGTGCTCCTCGTTTGCTGTCTCTTTCCTTACATTGCATTGACTGCGCTTTAGATGAAACGTGCGCATGCGTTCGCCGGAACCGCGTCTCGGCCTTTGCTCCAAAAGACCGGCAGCTCCGTAAACCGCACTCGCTTGAATCGCGCTCATTTAATGTCCGATGCGTTCCCTCTGCCGTGACTATCATCACTCCGAGGGGTGACCCAAGGCTATAGGGTAGGTGCGGAACTGCGGTCTCGCCTGTCCACTACTCACGTGGGGCAGCCGACCTCGGCTGCCGATATCGACGTGGTGGCGCGGGCGCCCCGCCCGCGAGTTTCATCCCACTACTTCTGTCATTTCAAGCGAGGTTGAGGTGTTAAGCGGGCGTCTGAGCCCGCTGCCGAAATCCTGAGCGAAGCCGAAGATCGCTGATACAAACCGCGTCCGAGTCGAGAGACCTTGCGTTTTTAGGTAGGCAGCAGATGCTTTTGGAAGCGCATTTCATACGCGACCCAAGCTACGGGCAACCGATCATCTCTTCGCCGCCAGTCGCTGCATCCCTTCCTTCGCGAGTCGCGCGTCCGGCGTATCGGGAGCCTCTTTCAGGTAGATCTGATACTGCTCCTGCGCCGCATTCTGATTTCCCTTCATCTCATAGACGCGCGCCGCAATCAGATGCGCCAGCGGGAAGCGGTCCGGATCGCCTTGGTGCACTTTAAGCGCACTCACCAGGGCGGCATCGGGTGCGTGAGTCTGCCACTGCGCGTAGGACAGCATCATTAACGCCTCTGCATCATGCGGATCGGGTCCAAGTTTCATCAGCAGTTCTTTCACGCCGCTGAAATCGTTATCCATCAGCTTCATCCGCGCCAGGTTGCGTACCGCGTCCGAATTCTTATCGTTAATCGCGACTGCTTTTTGAAACGCTTCTCGCGCACCCTGCGCGTTCTTCTCCTGGATGTAAGCGACTCCTATGTTGTTGTAGGCCCAATCAAATTGCGGATAATTCTTAATCGCCTTCTCCATATGTTCACGCGCTTTGCTCCAATTGTGCGCGCTCATTTCTTTCATTCCCTTCGTGAACTCCTGCTGGGCCTTCTCTGGTACGCGCAGGTTTTCGGCTGAGACCATTCCCCCCGGAGCCTTCGTTGTCGTTCCCCCTGCTGTCAGTTTCACCTCAACTTCTTCTTGGTAGGACCTCTGGCCGGGAGCAATTTCAAAGGACTCCACCTTGGTCTCAATCCCGGGTCCTTTCACCGCCAGGTCGTACCTCGTCCCGCTTGGGACTGTGAAACTTACGCGGCCCTCTGAGTCTGTGTAACCTCGTTGCGGCGCACCGCCTCCAGACGTGATCTCCACGAAAACTGGAAGATTTTCTAAGGGCTGTGAGCGCTCAGTCGTGAGCTGTATCTCCAGCCTTGACATCAGGGTTCCCATCCCCTGACCGGTTCCAGGACGACGCGATTGTGAGAACAGGGAAACAGGGATTACGAAGAGGAGAGAGACTACAGCTAACCGACGGCGAAACACGGAGACCACCTAAGCTGCACTTGAACTACAGGAGCGATGCCCCCACCCAAATATTGGATGCCACCTCGCCGGAGCGTCCACGCCTCTCGTCCCCTATCGAGAGCCGGGCCTGACCGAAGTGGAAGGTGACCTTTCTTACAGGCCCTGTCATCCCGAGCGACTGGCCGCAGTCGTCTTCGCGATCCGCCTTGGATCGCGCGGCCGGAGTCGAGGGACCTTGAGTTTCGCTTCCTTCGTACGGATCTGCTCCCTAGGTAGCTTGTGATGGTCACTCTTGGGGTGGGTACGCCCTATATTCAATGGCGGGCCCTGGACCCAAAATTCGATCCAGCATCCATGCGGCGCCTGTGCCGGAGAAACCTGCCGCGGCGACCGTCGCCAGGCAGGTTAGCATCGCGAGCCTGGGGCCACCTTGGCCGAGAACCAATGCGATCGCGGTGAAAGGCAAGTGATAACCTCCGCTGATCCCGCCCGCTGCACCGGCTGCACCAGCAAGATCGTCCGGTACTCCAAGTGACGGTGCGAACACCCGTCCTCCGAGATCGCCGATCGCCATAAATGGCACGAAGAGGCCGCCGCATCCGCCTGCCGCAGCCGAACCCGTGGTGGCTACTGCGCGAAGCAGAGCGACCGCGAGCACGGTAAGCGCCGAGGCACGAGTGGTTTCTGCCCAAGTGATCGCCCCTCCGCCCGGTCCCACAGCGGCCGACGGAGCCGCGATGACCGAGAGAATAATCGCCGCGCCCGCCAGGGCCAGCCCGCCGAGCGCGAGCCGCACAATGGGATGAGCCTGCCAACCTTTTGCTCGATAGATCGCCGCTGCCGAGATCGAGGTGATCGCCCCGGAAAGCGCTCCGATGACCAGCGCCGTGATCATCCCTTGATACAAGTTGTGCGGCGGCTCTTTCGGAACAACCAGGCGGATCAGGTCGACGCCAAGAGAAATATGCAGAAGCCATCCGACGAATCCGCCCACCAGTGCGGCAGTCACCCGCTCTGCATTGAGTGGGGCGTGATGCCGTCGACCCAGCTCGAGAATGTACGCGGTGCCCACCAGGGGAATTCCCATTAGTACTGCCACGCCCGCCGCTCCACCTCCGACTGCCAGCGGCCGTATAAGCCTGTGCCACCAGCGATCTCCAAGCGCCGCTCCCGTTGCGACCCCGAGATAGGCTGCGGGGGCCTCGGTCCCCATCGCCGCTCCAAGACCCACAGTGGCAACAATCGCCAGCAGGCGGATCGGTGCCAAGCGCCACGGAAAACGATCCTCCTCGCCCGCGAACTCCACCATGTCTCCAGTCAGATCCGCGCGAAGCGGCGCGAATCGGAAAGGTTCGCCAGACGGGCGCCCAGCGAGGACGCTGCCCGTTCCCTGAACCTGGCGGAGAGTCCCGCGATTCCTACTCAAACCGAATCCGTAAAGCACCAAAACCGAGACCGCCAATCCAATTAGCGGCACAATGATAAGAACCCACGTGGCCTGCCGGGAGACGACAGTCAGAATTTCCTTGATCATCTCCGTTAACACCAATGACGAGTGCCGAAGCAACCATCCGCCCAGAACCCCACCGAGCGCGGAAGTCGCGACGATTGAAGGCAACCGCGAGCCTGCAACCGACGGAGGCAGTTCTCTCATGAAGTCGTTCCGGTTCCCGTTCGGGGTCGACTACAAGCCCCATATGCCACGCCCCAAAGGGAACAGCGCTGAGACTTGGATGCAGGCCGTGCACTCGCGATGGACGCACCGTTCGCAACACCTATCAAGGCTTTCGACACGAATTTCGATAGAACGAGCGCAATGACGCGACTGACCGAAGGCGCAGATGCTCGACTCTTGCCAGAAGAAACATGGCCGACGTGTATGCGCTGCAGGTCTGGCGTTCCGCAGTTCAGCTTTTCCCAAACTCTGAATGATACGTTGCTCGATTTGGTTGGGAGAGGTAGAAAAGCGGAAGCGACGTCGGCGCTGCGAGAAACAACTGGTTGCGAGTTGCAAACCGCGAAGGCGTGTGTCGCCCGTAACGGACTTGAGTGTTTCGCTAATCCATATCCTGTCACCAGATGGAGAATTCCGACTTCACCTCGACACAGTTAAAGAGGCTTGTGAAACCTGAAGCACAGGGCTTTCCCCAATGACCCAACTTACCCTCAGATGACAGATGCAAGAGCCTGGTGCGTCAGCTCAAGGTGTCCTGACCTCTCTAACGTAGCCTCTGTTTCTAGAGACTGAGTCTGGTGAACCTGGGCTTCTCAAGAACACAAGCAGAAGTCTCCCTCTCTTGAGAAGCCGCTAAGTCTTCAGCTTAGCGGTGATTCACGATGCTTGAGATGTAGATGTGCGCAACAGCCAGAGCACCGCCTCTTCATCAGGAGCAGTTTCGATCTGGCGATGAAGCAATTCTAACGCATCAGGCTTCTTAATCCTGGTTATTTCCGTTTGTGCTATTTCAGCAATATTCGGGTAACGTATGCTGATAATGTTAAGTACAGCTTTACGAAATCCCTCGGCCATACCTTCAGCTCTACTTTCCGCGCGGATCTTTTTGACTTTAGGGTGATCTTCCCATAATGGATCGTACATGTGCAGTTGCTCCTGTATCCTACTTTTTTCGTTTGGAGGAACGGTATCTGTGCGTTCCAACAAAACCTCCATCCACACAAATTGCTGCGATAAGGTGACTTCATTATCCCTGTAGAGCGTTGCTAGCTCGTCCATAGCTTGCCTGATAAGCGCTGCATTGGCTCCCTGCATTGTTGGTAGTAGTGGATACATGCATGCGACATGCTCGTCTACGTAACGCTGGGCATCCAATGTGAACAACGGCAATGTAAGAAAATGAAACGTCAGCAGTTCCTTTGGACCACTCATCACGCGCAAAGGTGTCTCTGCCATCTGGATACGAAACGGATAAATGATCATTGAGATTACCGGCAAACGATGATCCCGATACAATATTGCATTATATACCAAGAGGCGGGACGTCATTTCGCTGTCTACGCCTGACTCAAACTCCAGGTGGAAAATATGCTCCTGACCGGCATACTGGACCCTGAAAACTTTATCCTCGCGCATCGTCGGTCGAATGACCTCAACATTGAGTGTCTCTTCATAAACTGTTCCCGGTAACAACAATGGCAAGATATTCTGTGGCTGCTGCTGAAGCCAATCCTTGAAGCTGCTATCGTATCTTTGCGCTTGTTGCTCGTGTGCTTTCTTGCGCTTTACCATAACTACATACCCCTCCCATCCACTTTTTTCGTCAGTATAGCACGAACCTATGTAATATGCAAGGTAATACTACTTATTACATCGATATTTCCTTCATGAGCGCCGCAAGATTGTCATAAGTATAATCTGGCTTTATACTTGATCTGGCTAAATCTGCGCGACTGTCTTTACCAGAAAATACCAGTAGCGTATGCGTACCCGCCGATATACCGGCCTGGATGTCAGTATCAAGGCCATCGCCGATCATTACTGTTTCGTCTGGCTGGCTGTCTAGCTTGCGCATGGCCTCTCGCAGCAGCGTAGGTTGTGGTTTCCCGATGATTTCAGGCTCGCTGCCGCTGGCGGCCTGGATCGCCGCGACCATGGCACCGCAACCAGGAATAAGATCGCCCGCTATCGGCAGCAGAGGATCGCGGTTGATCGCAATAAAAGCAGCTCCGGCGCGTACAGCTCGTACAGCCGCAGTCAGTGTCGTATAGTCAAATTGACGGTCGAGGCCGACAAGCACGACTTCTGCGGCATGGCCTGCCTGGTTAGCGATAGGGAGTGTATGTTCGCGCAGCATGTCAAATAATGGCTCTTCGCCCACAACATAAACGTAGGCTCCCGGAAAACGATGCGCGATATTTTGCACTGCAGCCTGACCCGCGCCAAGGATGTGTGTCTGATCGGTGGCAATGCCCAGTCGCTGTAACTTGGTCAGTACCTGTGTCTCACTGGCAAACGAATTATTGGTCAGGAAAAGATATTTTTTATGCCTGGCATTGAGCCAGTGCACGAACTCTTGTGCGCCGGGGACAAGTACTTCGCCTCGATAGATTACGCCGTCAAGATCGATGAGATAGGTTGTGAGTTGTGTGAACATAGTGCTCCAATTGCTTCATTATTTTGCAGAGAGGTGATTGTGCAAAGGCGAGTTCTGCTGGTTACTCTGCCTGGTGCGTGCTTTTAGCATACCACAGGCATTGCCCTTGTTTGTGCATCTGCACTTGACCTTTTAGGGGTCGTTCTACGCTCTTCCTGAAGAGGTGGCATGCATGCCTGTTCTTTCACGACCCGCTTGAGGGGATTGAAGCATTAGTCGCGCATGAGCTGCTCACGAATAGCAATAATTTCGCGGCGTAAGGTGGGATTCAGATTGAGCGCTCGATCAATCTTTTCACAGGCGTGGAGGACCGTACTATGGTCGCGTCCGCCGAACAGTTGTCCGATTTCGAGCAGCGATACCTGTGTCTCCTGACGGATCAGGTACATGGCGATCTGGCGCGGCATAACGATATACTTGTCGCGCTGCTTCCCGCACATCGCTTCGAGTGAGATATGGTAATACTCGGCCACCGTCTGAGCAATCTGATGGATACTCAAACTGGGTTCCCGATTGTCGCTCACCAACGAAGACATGGCCGCACGTGCTACTTCGAGCGTCAGATCGCTGCGATGCAAGCGCTGATACACCATGAGCCGATTGAGGCAACCTTCCAGCTCGCGGATATTTGTCTGCACACGACCGGCGATGTAGGCAATAATTTCATCAGGGATATGATAGTTCAATAGATCGGCCTTCACGCGCAGGATCGCCATTCTGGTTTCCAGGTCCGGCGGTTGAATATCCGCTATCAATCCCCACTCGAAGCGCGAGCGCAAGCGTTCTTCCAGACTAACAATAGCCTTTGGAGGACGATCACTACAGATCACAATCTGCTTGCTCATCTCATACAAGCTATTAAACGTGTGGAAAAACTCTTCCTCGGTCGACTCTTTCCCGGCGATGAATTGAATATCGTCAACGAGGAGGATGTCGACGGAGCGATATTTCGCGCGGAACTCCTCGGTTGTACGATAGCGAATAGCGTTCACGATTTCATTGGTGAACTGCTCCGAGGAGACATAGAGCACGGCTAACCCTGTTTCTACTCCCTGGTGTCCAATCGCGTGCAGAAGGTGCGTCTTGCCCAGTCCCACACCACCATAGAGAAAGAGTGGGTTATAAGACTCGCCGGGTGCCTCTGCGACGGCCAGCGAAGCTGCATGGGCCAGGCGATTGCTATTGCCAACGATAAATGCATCAAAGGTGTAACGCGAGTTCAATCGATTATGCATAAGCATATTGGCGCGTTGTTCATTTTCCCATTCTTCTAGCCGATCATTTGACGCATAGGGAAACTCAGATTGCACAGGCGGCTGCGCTATTTTATTATAATAGGGCGGCGTATGCGCCACTGATACCGGCTGCGGCTGAGCCGTGGTATCGTCTATAGCTGGCTCTTGTGCTATAGGCGGTTCATCCTGTGCATTTGAGACAGATAGCTTGACCGGCTGGCCCGTTACATCTTTGAGAATATCCTCAAGAACACGCCGCCAGCGTGTATTAATGACATCGCGTGCCAGTTCGTTGGGTACCTGCAAAATAAGATAGATGCCTTGATCCGTTGTATGCAGAGCTGCCTCGGCATCAGTATTGCCAGGAGCAGAGTCGTTTACGAGCTGGGCGTCTTGCAACCATGTCTTAGATACTGCATCAACAGGAGTGTGCTCCAGTTGTTCAAGGGTGGTACGCCAGATAGTAGCGGTGTTCACCAGTCTTCTCCCATAGTTAGCCCTCGACAAGTGCGACACACTCGATTTCGACTAATGCATTGCGTGGTAACTCTGCGACGGTAACGGTTGAGCGTGCTGGAGTTATGTCGCTAAAGTAATCCGCGTAGACGGCATTCATGGCCTGAAAGTCACTCATGTGGACCAGAAAAACAGTGGTCTTGATAACACTGTTGAGTGATGCTCCCGCGCTGCTCAATACTGCAGCGAGATTTTGCAAGACGCGTTGTGTCTGCGTCTGAATATCGCTACCAACGATCTCTCCTGAAAGCGGATCGAGCGGAATCTGCCCCGAAGTATAAACAAACTGACCACAGCGAATAGCCTGATTATAAGGCCCAATAGCTGCTGGCGCATGTGCTGTGCTGATGGGTGTTTTTTCCATATATATTTTCCCATGATTGCGCGCATAAAAGCGCTTTTTATGCCGTATAGATCAAAGAGTGTGCCCGGACTCCTTGCAAGATCTCGATGAATGGAAGGGACACGTGAACCGTGCCCCATTCTTCGTTCCTATTAAAGGCTGAGTAGCTCTGTATCGAGACGCTAAGACGGGTACTGACCATGTCCTGGTGCAGAAGCATGCCCAGAACCATCTTTGCTGACAGAATATTTTGCTGGATAAGCTGGCGTTGCGGCTATCCCTACTTGTTTCCCCCGCGAAAGCTCTTTTGCGCAATTGCGTAATGCCACTTGCATCTCTGCTGCTGAGTCAAAACGATCTTCCGGCTCTTTTTGCAGTGTTTGGTTCACGAGTTGCTCAAGCTGGGGAGGAATGAGCGGATTGTACTGACGTAATGGTGGAGGATTGGTCGATGCATGTTGCATAGCAATGGAAACCGCGGTTGGACCAACAAAAGGCGGACGCCCTGCAAGCATTTCAAACATCACTACTCCAAGTGAATAGAGATCGGATGAGGCCGTCAATGTCTCCCCTCGTGCTTGTTCAGGAGAAAGATAATCGGCGGTACCCAGCACAATGCCACTATTGGTCAACCCGGCATCTTCCGCGACGCGCACGATGCCAAAATCGGTTAGTTTTACCCACGCGCCCCCTTCGGTTAGCCCTCCCACGCTACCACTCCAGGCCAACATAATATTTTGTGGCTTGATATCGCGATGGATAAAACCACGCGTATGGGCCACCTGGAGAACAGCACAAACCTGAGCCGCTATTTCTATGGCTTCGCGAGGCTGTAACTGTCGGCGTTGCCCGATAAGTTGTTTGAGCGTTGGGCCATGGATATACTCCATTACAAGAAAATACTGGCCCATTTCTTCGACGAAATCATAGATAGTAACAGCATTCGGATGAGCAAGTGCAGCAGCAGCTCGCGCTTCGCGGCGGAAGCGTTCAACTGCGCGTTGATCATTTTTGTCCAGGGACCGCAATACTTTGATTGCCACTATGCGCTCTACGCGGTGATCCCAGGTTTTGAAGACGTTTGCCATACCACCAGTGGCAATATGCTCACGAATCTCGTACCGTCCAGCGATCAGTGTGCCTTCAAATTGGTTCAACGTTTCACCTCAAGCGACCTGGGCGAAGACTTTCCCATACCCATAGACATTCAGAAACGCTACTTTCGTACTTCTAGCGATTAACAACGACACTGCGTGTCCCCTCTTAACATGAGTCAGAAACGCCACCTGGCTCCGCTCATCTCTGACAGATGAGGTGCCTCCATGCACTTACGCGTGAAAGGCGGCTAGAGCGTTACTGTTGCCTCTTGCTCATCTCTGATCGCAAGGAAATAGAAATGATTTACAGTGTCAGAAGGTAGTATACCATTAATGCGTTAGGGAGTCCAGAATTGGCGCGCATCTGTATCAATATAACTATTCTTCTTATTATATCACTACCTCAAACCACACTAGCTTCGCTCCACGCGCAAGATTGCGTATTACGCAACCCATACGGGATGCGAATCGGCATCCAGGTCCCCATTGGCGTTGGTCAGTTGCACCGTGCTGTTGGGTATCAGACTATAGGTGCCCGTTTTTGCGTTTTTAACGACTGTGGCAAGCCAGAGATCAAATGTGCCGTTATTATAGTCATAATAGGCAATTTGTTTGCCATCAGGCGACCAGATGGGATAACTGAGATACTCCTTCTTTAAAAGCTGGGTCGATTTATTGTACGCTGCCAGCGCTTTCTGCTGATTTGCGGTACTATTGGGATCAAAGTTCGCATTTTTCGGGTCATCGGTAATGTTGTTGGCGATAGACATACTATAAAGGCCCATATGATCGGCATCCAGACGCCGGATATAGAGTAGTGTGTTGCCGTCTGGCGAGAAGGATGGTTCTAAGTTAGCAAGATTGGACGTGGCCGGAGTCAGCGCGACTGCCGGGTCATAGTTTGAGCCAACTTGCACGCCTGGATGATATGCAGGCGTATGCGCCTGACTTAAGAGATTGGCATCTTCGGCGAGAATTTGCACGACTTGCTGCGTCTGTGTGCTATCGTAGCTATAGTGCGTATAGACTATTTCTTCGGCATGTCCGGGGCGATAACTGGGGTCCCGATCACCTCCATCCCCAAAATTCGCATAAGCAACAGATGTTGCGTCATTCTGCGCCTGCGTACCCGTCAGTTCGGCAGCGTTAATGGGCAGTGAGAATACCTGCAGGTCGAGGAAGTATGCGTCCGCAAACGGATCACCCTGACTGGACCAGTAGTAATTTTTTTGCAGGTCACTCAGGAACAGCAGATGCGAGCTATCAGATGACCAGGCTGGTTGTGCAAACCAGAAATAATCGTTGGCCCCTTCCTCATTTGGGTAATATTCTCCCTTGCCGGTGACGACAATATGTATCGTGTGATTACTCGTGTTCGTAGACATATAGGCAAGATCAGAGTAGTTCTGGTAACGGACAATAAAGGCAATCCATTTGCTGTTAGGTGAAACGGCTGGATCGCGGATATCCATATTTTTCGTGAGCTGAGTGAGATTACCTTTACCGTCGAGTGCATACAGGTTACGGTCAAGCGTCAGGTATATTGTTCCCTGGAACTTGGCTTTGACTGTGGTATTAATACCAACCTGACCATTCTTCGCTTTTACTTTACTCTGGAATGTGTTATTACCGATACCCAGACAACTTTGTAAACTCAGTGCCAGCATGGCTAACAGCACGTAGGTGTGCCATGGTTGCTGCTTACGTATGACCATCTTCGCAGTTCCTTTCGAAATCCTTCTGCGGAATAACCTCCCCATGCCATGTTCCACTCTCTGTTTCTCTCGTATCGCTATCTCTCGACAGAAGAAGAAACAGCCTGGTAATAGAGCGCATTTCCGAGGAGATAGGAGACAGATAGGAGTTTTTTCCCTGTCAGGTGGGACATTTGGGGGTCTGGGATAAAAGGGGAAGTTGTCGCTCTATAAATAAGGCCATGGCTATCCAGCATGAGAGGCTGAGCATATCTGCTTTGCTCAGCCTCTCGTGCTTATGCTACAAACTCCAGCAAGGGCGTGAGTCTGCATCAAGGTGTCCTTGCGCGTTTGTCACTTGTACCTCGCTGTTCGGTTTCAGCGTATAGTCGCCTGCGATCTTCGGGTCTTTGATGACTGTGGCGAGCCAGAGATCGAACGTACTGTTATTGTACGTATAGTAGGCGATCTCTTTGCCATCAGGCGACCAGATTGGGTAGCTGAGATACTTGGAGTTCAAAAGCTTCATAGACTGGTTGTAGGGGGCTACGGCCTTCTGTTGATTGCTAGTACTGTTCGGATTGAAACTGGCCGTATTAGCATCACTGGTGACTCCATTGGCCACTGGCATTGTATACATGCTCATTTGCGTGTCACTGTCTCGACGCAGGTAAATAAGCGAGTTTCCATCGGGTGAAAATGCAGGTTCTAAGTTTACCAGATTGGCCGTGCCTGGTGTCAGCGCTACAGCGGGATCGAAGCCAGGATAGTATGTACCTGGATGGTTGGTTATGTCATTGGCATCTTCGATGTTGATCTGAATAACTTGCTGAGTCTGTGTGCTATCATAGCGGTAACTTGTGTAGGTGATCTGATCAGGATGACCGGGGCGATAGCTAGGATCACGCAGCCCTCCATCGCCGTAGACGGCATAGGCGACGTCCTTTGGCGTAGTGGTTGGATCACTAAAAGGAATAGAAAATACTTGCAGATCTAATAATGGCGCATCTTGTCCCGTGGCTGCATACCAATCTTCTTTTTCCAGGTCACTCAGGAACAGTAGGGTCTTACCATCGGCTGACCACGCGGGTTGCGCGAACCAGTGATATGTGGCTTTGGGCGCGAAACCGGGATTGGGCACATAAGCGCCGTTGCCACTGATTAAGACGGTGGTTTTACCGCCAGCGCTGGGCATGTATGCCAGGTTTGAGTAGTTCTGATAGCGTATGACAAAGGCAATCCATTTGCCATCAGGCGAGATGGCGGGATCACGTATATCCATTCCCTTGGTTAGCTGCTTGAGATTCCCCTGGCCATCCAGAACGTACAGGTTGCGGTCGAGTGTCAGATAAATTTTGCCTTTGAACTTTGCCTGGTCAGTTGTGTTGATGCCGACTTGCTCGCCATTCGTACCAGTGTTTTTGTTCTGAAATGGACTGCTGTTAATGCCGAGACAACTTTGCAGGCTGAGTGCAAGGACTGCCAGCAGGAAAAACATAGGCCACTGTTTCTGTATTTTCATCGTACCATTTCATATAGCTAAGGATGCAGGATGACGCTGTGATCATCCTGCTCTGCGACTATGATTGACCTTCGCTTACACTTTTTCACCATCAAACGACTCGCAGGTGATCATGAAGAGTAGGTCCAGCATACTGTGTATAACTGTAAAATGATCGAGTGGGTTGAAATCGATATTTCCCAGGCGACTGAGCATCTGCCATGCACTATCCAACGTCAGCGTGCTGCTGCTATTCGCATTCGTTGTTACGTGGGCTATACCTGTTGCACTGGAGCCAGTTGTAGATGCAATGCTGGTTTGCGGTATGCAATTGGGCTGGATGTCAAACATGTTCGCGATGACGGCTTCGACCTGTGCACAGACCGGTGCATAGTTTCCTCCACTCAGGCCAGACGTCGAATAAGTTGGCGGGCTTAACGTCACGCGATCAATATTATTTGTATCGATACTTCGTGCATAATTCGCCATCTCGATCATTTCGGTGGTATTCAGGTCTGTGAATAGGGACCCCTTGAGATCTGTTAATAATTGGGGGGCCTTAGCGATGGTAGCAGGCGTTGCGAGCTTCGTTTTCAGTTGCGTGAGCACCTGCTGCTGTCTTGCTGAACGCCCAAAGTCACCAACGAGATCTGAGTGGCGTGTACGGACATAATTAAGCGCCTCTTCGCCATCCATATGCTGTGGTCCTGGTGCGATATACAGGCGCTCATAGTCATAGATATTGCCGCTCTGATTGCTTACATCGTTGGGATAGACATCATCGACCATGGGATGGGTCGCGTCGATATCGACGCCGCCGGCAGTTTGAATGACATTGACAAAGCCTTGAAGTCCGACCCATGCATAGTAATTAATATGAATACCAAAGTTATACTCGATAGTATCTTCGGCCAGGCCAGCCGCACTGGCTATATTCGTGCTAAAACTACTGCTGCCACCCTCCTGGAACCCGTAGGAAAACGCCGCATCCATTTTCGCCGAGCCTCCATTTGGTATTGTCACCTGTAAGTCGCGCGGGATGGAGAGCATACCCACTTTGCCAGTTTGTGGATCGATAGTCACAATAATATCGGTTTGTGCCAGAGGAGAGCCATCGGTTCCGTTATTGCCTTTGCCATCATTGTCGCTGCCTAAGAGTAAAATGTTGATACGTCCCCCTGTTAGCGTGCCTCCAGTGTTCGTAACCTGTGTAGCAATAGCAGTACCTGAGGCAGTCTTTACATGATGTATAGCTGTATTGCCAGTAATACTATTAACCGCCGCTGCATAATTTGCCTGATAATAGGCGTAGCCAGCGCTACTAGCTAACAGCAGAACAGCCAGGGTGGCTACAACAACGCGCGCCCAAATTGGGAAGCGTCTTTTACGGCGACCCCTGTTTGGTGGGATTGGCCCGTTTGGTGGCAGCATCATAGGTGGAGGGCCACCTGGATAACCTGCCGGTGGCCCCCCCTGATAAGCCGGGTTATTGGGATAGCCCACTCCACTGGCATATGGCGGGTTATTTGGCGCACCTGGGGTATATGGAGCCGATGGATAGCCAGGGCCTGCGGATGCATATGCGGTGCTTGCTCCACCTGGATAGTTTGCTGCGCTACCCATTCCCGAAAATCCAGCATTATACGCATTGCCAGGAGTAGGAGGTGCAGATGGAGCGCCTGGCAATCTGCCATTGTTCTGGTAGTTTGTTGGTGTTATGGGCTGCGGAGGTAACGGTATCATGGCAGTATTGAAGTCGGCGCTAGAAACCGGCAATTTCAATACCGGTATGCCTCCTGCCTGAATTTGAGCTACTCCTGATTGTGCTTGTTGCACTGCTGCTGAAGGAAAGAAGCCTTGCCCCATAGGAGAAATGGGATTTGCCACAGGTCTTTGCGTTATGCGTTGTGGGGTTGCCGTATTTCCTACCTCAGAAACTGGCCCTTGAGACGGCGCTACGCTGCCTGTTTGCCAATTTGATAGGAGTCCGCTATTTGAGAGCAGCCCGCCTCCCGTCGTTTTCATTGTACGTATAGGGGGGGTAGGAGCTTTTGCTTCAGGGGGAGACGCTGCCGGAATTGCCTGCTCAGGGGGTTGTTTCCCCTGGGATGGTTGTATATTTGCAAATTGACGCTTCACCTGGTTTTACCTGCTTCCTACTTCTCTGAATTCTATCGTAGAGAACCACGATCCAAGTTCCCTCCTTCTTTATATGACCTCCGCTACCTGTCACCCTGGTGGGTTTCCCTTTTCATCTGACATTGTTAGTTAAGTTGATACAATAAGATGTGCTTGTAGTAAGTATAACGTATGACAAGGCCAGAATGCACAGGGCGGTGCGCTTCCCGCTCATCTACTAGGATATTTGGTTAGATCGTCGAACGTCTATTTAACCACCATTTATCCTATACTTTACACGATTGTAAATATCGCTTAACTGATTACTAACTATAACGTGCTACTTTTAAGGAGGGGTACAAGGTTCACCCTTTTGTCCGCCTGTTTGTTGAGACATGACCGTAAGGGCTGTCTTATGGTTAAGGTGGTAGACTATGCGCGTTGTCATCATTACAGAGAACTTCTTACCTAAATTGGATGGGGTTACACGTACGCTTGCCAGGTTGCTAGAGCACTTACAAGCGAGTGGTCATCAGGCTCTCTTACTGGGACCTGAAAGTGGTATGGTACAGTATGCTGGAGCAGAGGTTGTGGGCACTGCCGGGTTGCCTCTCCCGTTTTACCCCGAACTCAAATTTAACTTTTTCCGTCCGCTCTTTGTCCGTCGCATCCAGGAGTTCCAGCCGGACATTATTCACGTCGTTGATCCTGTGATTCTTGGCGCTACCGGTCTGGCTGCGGCCCGATTTTTCAACCTGCCCATCATTTCTTCCTATCACACCAATCTGGCAGCGTATTGCGAACATTTTGGTTTTTCGTTACTCACCAGGCCAATGTGGCTCTATAATCGCTTTATTCATAACCAGTGTGTCTTAACTTTCTGTCCCTCTCCATCTACTGCAACGCTATTACGCGCTCAGGGCTTTGAGCATTTGCGCATCTGGCCGCGTGGAGCTGATATGCAACTTTTTAGTGCACAGCGTCATAGCAAGGAACTGCGTGTCTCCTGGCTGCAAGATGAGCAAGCGGCTGCACGGAAGGTTATCCTTTTGTACGTTGGCCGTGTTTCCTGGGAGAAAAATTTGCGCCTCCTGGTGCAGGCATATCAAGGCATGGAGCATACACAGTGTCACCTGGTCATTGTAGGCGATGGTCCAGCCTATACTGAGATCCAGCAAGAACTCAGGCATGTACCTGTGACCTTTACTGGCTATTTATCCGGTGAAGAGCTAGCAATGGCCTATGCTTCAGCCGATGTATTCGCTTTTCCATCTTATACGGAGACCTTTGGACAGGTTGTGCTGGAGGCAATGGCGTCTGGACTGCCGGTCGTCGGACTGCAAGCTGAAGGTGTGTGCGATCTGGTGCAGAATGGGCAAACAGGATTGCTGCTCGCTGCCCAACATTTGTCGGTTGCCGAGCAGGTCACAGCCTATCGGGCACTCTTGCAACGTCTTGTACTGGATGCGCCGTTGCGCCAATCTATGCAGCGAGCCGCTGTTATCGAGGCCGGGCATCGTACATGGCATGAAGCCATGGAGTGTATCGTACGTGGCTACCACGAAGTTGTTGAGCGGTCTCAGGCACTGGTCATTGCATAGTCAGATCTCATAACTATTGGCTCAATGGCAATCACAAAGCCAAGCTTCAATGTGTATCAATTGCGCTATCTTGCAATGCTTGACGTGCGGCTGCTGCGTCAGGAGCTGCTATGAGCAATTCGACGAGTGCTCGTAGTGGCTCTGGTTGTGCAATCTTGATAACATTGTGTATGGCAAGCTCTATGCTCATGGTTCGCTCAAATTTTGACGAGATTTCAAAATTGTAATACACTACAAGCATGAAAGAGACATTGAACATTGAAACTGAACGTGTAGATGATATTGCGCTATTACTAGCACACATGCAGCGCATGAATATATCTGAGCTGCTAGATAAGCATATCCCAGTTCATGGCAATCGGAAGGGATTAAGCGTAGGAAACGTGACGATGGTCTGGCTCTCCCATATCCTTTCAGAAGCGGATCATAAAATGCACCATGTACAAGAGTGGGCAATGCGACGAAAAGAAATACTACGTGGCTGCGGATTGAAGACGCTTGAATCACAAGACATGACAGATGATCGCCTTGCAGATATTTTGCATGCTTTAAGTAGCGATATCCATTGGTCAGCGTTTGAACAGGATTTGATGGGAAGCCTGGTGCGAGTGTATGATATGCAAAAAGCACGCATACGTGTTGATACAACGAGCGTCATGAGTTATGCTGAAGTGAATGAGCAGGGATTACTGCAATTCGGGCACAGCAAAGACCATCGACCTGACCTGCCACAACTCAAACTGGTGCTCGCCAGTTTGGATCCTTTGGGAATGCCATTGGCGACCGAAGTGATTTCGGGTGAAAAGGCAGATGACCCGGTATACCTGCCAATCATAAAGCGGGTGCGTGAAGGACTGAAAAGAGAAGGGTTGTTGTATATAGGGGATTGCAAGATGGCAGCATTCCAAACACGTGCTACCATTCAATCCTCGAAAGATTTTTATTTATGCCCTCTTTCAGCCATACACATCTCATCACAGCAACTCCAGCAAGAAGTAGATACCTTGAGAAAGAACGGAGAGCCGCTCATAAAGGTTGAACGCATGAATGAGAGAAATGAGCATATTTGTATTGCTCAAGGGTATGAAATGGGCCAAGAGCTGGAGAGCGAGAGAGATGGGCAGATATCTGCATGGACGGAACGCCGATTGCTGATCCAATCAACAAGTGGAGCAGAAGGAGCGAAGCGTTCTTTACTAGAACGCTTAGAAAAAGCAGAGCAAGCTATACAGGAGCTATTGGTGAGAAAGCAAGGAAAGCAGCGCCTAAAAACACGTGTGGAAGTAGAGAGAGCCATACAAGAGGTGTTAAAGATATTTCGCGTGGAAGATTTATTAGAGGTTGCTATTTATGAAGAAAAGCGGGAAATACCAGTTCGTGCTTATAGAGGAAAAATCTCCTCAGCACGTCAAGAGAGCCTTTTTACGATCAAGAGTGCACGAGTGGAAAAAGCCCTCGAGTATACGATAAGTCATCTGAGCTGGCGTGTGTATGTGACGAATCAGGAAAAAGAATATCTTTCTTTAGAACAAGCTGTAGAGGCATACTATGATGAATATCTTGTTGAGCGGTGCTTCGGGCGCCTCAAAGGACATCCTTTCTCATTGGCTCCTCTCTATGTGCAGCGTGATGATCATCGAGTAGGATTAGTGCGCTTGTTGACGATTGCTTTGCGTGTTTTAACGCTGTTGGAAGGGGTCGTTCGTCAACGTTTACAAGAGCTGAAAGGAGAGCTTGCTGGACTCTACGCAGGAAATCCCAAACGTCGCACGAATCAACCGACTGCGGAACGCTTATTGGAAGCCTTCCATGAAGTGACGCTTACCATCGTTCGTGCTCCTGGTTTCATACAACGCCATATCACGCCGCTTTCTTCGCTTCAGCAAGAAATTTTAACATTATTAGGCTTTACGCCTGTCATCTATTCTCAATTGGCGGATGATTTTCTTAATTTCCGTCTGGAAAATGAGCGAACCATGAGTCTATGCTATCAGGGAAACGTTTGTGTACCGTCGTAAGCGCTATTTGTTGTAGTGTGCGAATTTCTGTTTTGGCCTGTTCATCAGCAAACCGGGCTTCCTCTGCGTGTCTGGCTTGCTACCGAGCAAGCCAGCCGGGTCTGTGTGTTGGCCTGTTCGATAGCTGAGCGAGCCTGTTCGGCGGCCAGCGCGTTGGCCTGTTCGATAGCTTGCCGAGCCTGCTCGATAGCCAAGCGGGCCTGTTCGGTAGCCTGTGCGTTGGCCTGTTCGATAGCTTGCCGAGCCTGTTCGGCAGCCTGTGCATTGGCCTGCTCGATAGCCAGCCGGGCCTGTTCGGCAGCCTGTGCGTTGAACTGTTCGGTAAAATTTTGGAATCTCTTTTGAATCCCTCGCTCAACGAGTGTTTGAACGTAAGGGTCATCTTCTAAAAATTCGTCAAGCATTTGTATTTCCTCTGTGACTTTCTCTCGATCTTCTAACGGAATAGTCTTGACACGCCCGAGCAATGTTTTAAACCACAACAGTCGACGCGATAATTTCTCCCCTGTATAATGCTCTGTCATTTCCTGAATGGCTTGCTGGAGAAGCGGAACGGTTGCATCCTGCATCGTGGGTAACAGTGGGTACATCGAAAGCGCCTGTTCTTGGTGTTGACTCATCTACCCCTCCCTCTGCGACATTTCCCGCGAGTATCATAACAAATCGGCTCTGCGAGTGCAATGTTTGAAGCTACAGGAGAGATAAAATAAGGAGAAATAAGTATATGCGAAAGCGCTGTTCTACTTAATTTAACCGACTAATAATTGAGCGAGTACCTGTTGATAAGTGGTAGCGGTACGCTGGTCAAACAAGATGAACGTAACTTGTTGTAGACTGGTTGGTTGCTTGATATGTTCGATGACGGTTTTGAGAGCAATTGGGGCTGCTAATGTGAGTGGATAACCGAAGGCTCCTGTACTGAGCGAGGGGAAGGCGATGCTCTTAATTTGATACTGTTCAGCCAGGTTCAGACAGCTCTGATAAGCGCTTGCCAGCAGGTGCGCTTCGTTATGATGATGCCCATAGATGGGACCAACGGCATGGAAGATATAGCTGGCCTGAAGATTGCCTGCCGTTGTTGCGACTGCGCTGCCTGTGGGACAGCCAGCGATCTTACGGCACGCTTGCATGATGGTTGGACCTCCGGCGCGATGGATCGCCCCATCCACTCCACCACCGCCTGCCAATCCCTCATTGGCCGCGTTGACAATGGCATCTGCTTGTATCTCTACAATATTGCCACGTTGCAGTATTATTGTAACCCCATTAACTGTATATGTTGACATGCCTTGCTCATCCTTAGCTTACAAACACACCTGTCGCAGCCTTTTTAAGTGTGCTTCTTTAGAACGAGAAACGTTACATAGCCCTTCTGAGCGTCATTTCCAGCGAGCCGCTCGCGGAGCGGTGCCTGCGGAGGGAGACGTTCTTGCACGGTACCTATAAGTGGTGTCCGTGGTGCACCCTGCCGCGACGTTCAGAAGGGCTATGTTTGATTGGCAGTAAGGATTATTTTACAACAGACTACTTTTTGAGAACCGCCTCTGAGAGTTCTTTGCCAGGGAAGAAGCGGACACGATCTTTCGCCGGTACCTCGATAGGTTGTCGGTCGCGTGGATTAACCCCCTTACGAGCTGCACTCTGGCGCACTTTGAAGGAGCCAAAGCCTACGAGACGTACTTCATCGCCCTCCTCAAGTGCTTCTCGGATTGCTGTGAGCGTAGCTTCCAACACTTCAGATGCCTGTTTTTGGGTTAGTTTCGCTTGTTTGGCAATACGCTTAGAAAGCTCCTGCCGACCAATTGTCTGAGATGCGTTATTTTCATCGGCCATAGGTTCGAAATCCTCCTTGCAACTATCAACACACGTCGCTGTCTCACCCGATACCACTTTATCGAGCTTGTAGAGCGGCATCACAACCTCACTGCCGATTAGGAGTATAGCACGCGATTTTGAGAAATACAAGCTTCTTACTGTGGGTCAAAAAGTATAAGTGGGACTCAATCGGCTCTACAGGCTGGTTTATGCGGGTCGAGTAGGCCAGAAAATGGCTTCACAGGCCGTCTCTATATAAGGTTGTTGTTTTCTAGCATAAGCCACAATCATGATAGTGAACAAAAAAGCTGAAATCGCTCTACACTAGCAAGCACTCTCTGTATTAGTGCTTTCCTCTCACGGTCGTATAAAGAATACTCTCTGTTTCTGTGTGCTGTCTTTCAAGCAGCCCCTGAAAGCGCAGATATTCGAGGTGGGCCAATACCTCGGCGACAGCCATATGCCTGGCTTGATTATTTTGTAAGCGTGCTCCAAAAAGGCTATCCGTAAGCTGATATGCGTGTTGTGGTTGCTCAGCGAGCAGGAGCAAAATCTGCTGTAAGCGTTGTTCATGGTGTGCGATTATCTCTGCGACTCGTTCAGTAAGATGTGGAAAGGCGTCCCCGTGTCCTGGTAAAACAATACTGGCAGGCAGGTGAGCAACCTTCGCCAGCGATTGGAGGTAATCGCCCAGCGGGTTCTCACGGTTCTGTGAAGAGTAGAGGCCAATGTTGGGAGTAACACGTGGAAGGACATGATCGGCGGACAGAAAAACCCCGTCCCGTTGACGAAAAAGGCTGATCTGGCCGTCACTATGTCCGGGCACCCATACTACTTGATACAATTCGTGCGCAAGCTCTATTTCCTGTCCATCTTCTATAAGTGTAAATGCCTCATGTGGAGGGACATGGATGATGCTCCGTAACCTGTTCAGGCCCTGCTGATCGTGTGCTTGTTGCATGCCAGGGACGTCATGCTGGCTGAAAAAAAGCTCATTCTCCGCCGTACTAGGCGGAGCTGCGTTGCGTGACCAGCTCTGTTGTAGGAGTGCTTCGTCGATAGGGTGCATGTACACTCTGGCGCCGCTCTGCTCCTGTAGTTCACCGGAGAGACCGACGTGGTCAGGGTGATGATGCGTGAGGACAATGGCCTGTAGCTTGTCGATGTGCAACCCGGCCAGGCACAGCCCTGTGGAGAGGGCTGCTCGGGCGTCAGGAGTACCGATGGCGCAATCCACGAGAACCCAGCCGTCTTTGCTAACGAGTGCGTACATGTTGACATCGTGTAGCGGGAAGGGGATTGGCACGCTCAACTTTATGATGTTTTGACTGATCAATGTATTCATTATTTATACTATAACATAGAAAACATATGCATGGTGTTGCTGCTATTAACCGGTGGTAGGTGAGAGCCAGTAGCGGCGCTTCTCGAAGGTGTCACCTTCGCGATTAACGGTGCTGGCGACCAGACCGACCTGCTGGAGCTTGGTAAGAGCGGTATAGAGTTGTGATATATGCACAGCAGTCAGGTGGCGTTGCTCTTGATAAATTTCTGGAAAGTAAGGTCCCTGATGCTGGTCGACAGCCACTTTAATGGCTTTCAGATCCATAGCTGCGTTGGCATCTTTGGGCAAAACCTGCAGCATGAGGTTCGTTAATCCTTGTTTTGAGAGTCGCTGCTTCTCCTGTGCTATGGCCGCTGGCGTCGCACGCTTGGCCCATGACTCCCCTTCAAACACAACGTCGAAGCGGCAGACGGGGTCTCCCCGCTTCATACAGCTAAGTTCCCGTGTACGTGCGCGTTCTCCAAAGCGCTCTGCCGCGCCATGAATTGCACCATCCAGCAATGAGCATAATTTGCGTTGGCTATCATAGGTGAGTATCATATGCGTGTGGTCGTTGGAGAGGACTTCATAGCTAAAAAGTGGAGGCATAACACCATCTGGTGTACGACGCATCTGGGCGTGGGCGTCGCGCATCTGGAGCACGAGGTCGTAGGCGTTCCAGGACTGTGCCAGCAGATAACCACACAGATATTCCACCAGGCCATTGAGCATGAAATAGCGTCCATACTCAAACATCAAGCGATCTTCTGAAAACGTGCTGAGCTGGCGCGCGACCGTTAGCCCCTGTAACAACATTTCATCAGGGTAGGTTTTTCCTGTGACTGGAAGATTAGCCTTTGACTCATGGATGCTTTCACGGTATTTATCAATAAAACTTGATCCAAAGCGTTCTTCCAGATACTTTTCCCAAACGACGAAGATAATCCCTTTCATGTAGTGGGCGAGCCTTTCCTTGGTTTGAGGACGGTTAGTGTTTGCTAGCTAACAAATGTTTGGTAACTAACATTCTTAATACCATATTAATACGATAGCTATTGAAAAGGGCATGTGTCAAACAGCTTGCTTCCTGCTAGTACTTTTAGAAGCGATGGTAAAGAAGAGGGGCAAGTAACGTGATGCGTACTGCAACAAGTTGAGATACAAAGCTATCAGGCAATCAAATATTGACAAGGAGAAAAGTTATCCACAAGTTATCCACGTAGGCATCAAAAATTGGTGGATAACACTCTTTTCCTACATGCCTAAGAAGTGTTACAATGAAGTGGGGAAAAGTGGGGAATTTTGGTGCGTTTCTATGGTTGGTGGGGAGGGTCGGTGACGCATGTCATGGTGAAGTAGGTCTGCTAATAGGTTACCTGTGTTTCTTGCGCAATATGCGCATAAGAAAGTATAAAATTGGCTATGTTTCTAGGCGAGTTTGAACATACAATTGATGCAAAGGGCCGTCTGGCAATTCCCGCGAAATTTCGGACGCAGATGGATAAGGGGGCTGTCATCAGCAAAGGTATGGGTACTTGCCTGTCAGTGTATACCATGGAGCGCTGGGAACAGAAGTCAAGTGAGCTTGTAGCGGGTATGTCGAGCGCTGAATTACGCGACTTTGAACGGCGCGTGTATCCTAGCGCAAGTGATATCGAGTTGGATGCACAGGGGCGCATGATCATTCCCGCAAAGTTGCGCGTCTATGCAAAGTTGGAGAGTGAAGTGACAGTGGCTGGCGTGCGAGATCACTTTGAGATCTGGGATCGCACGACCTGGCAGACCTATCAGGAGCAACTCGACGTTGAGGGAAGTAAGATTCCTTTCTAAAAGATGCTCTCTCTATCGACGTATGTCAAGAGCTAGAGTAAATGAATAGAGAACATTCACAACATGTGCCGGTGATGTTAGACGAGGTGTTGAGGTTTCTACAACCCCATGCGGGTGGCCGTTATATTGATGGCACGCTAGGTGGAGGAGGCCATACAGCTGCAATCCTGGCTAGCTCAGCTCCTGATGGGAAGGTATTGGGCATTGATACCGATACGCAGGCATTGGCGCGGGTGGAAGAGCGTTTGTCAGATTGTATAGAGAGTGGTCGGTTGGTGCTGGCTCACGGGAATTTTGCCGACCTGGCTGCCATTGCGCAGCGTACGGGTTTTGTCTCCGTACAAGGCACACTGCTCGATCTCGGCTTTTCATCGGACCAGATGGATGATGCGCAGCGCGGTTTTTCTTTCAGTGCGGATGGTCCCCTGGATATGCGGCTCGATCAAACGCTGGACGTTTCAGCCGCTGACCTGGTCAACCAGGCCAGCGAACAGGAACTTGCCGCCATCATCTGGCGTTATGGGGAGGAGCCGCGTTCACGGCAGATTGCTCGACGCATAGTGCGTGAACGCACCAGAGGGGCGCTGCTACGGACGTCTCAACTGGCTACGCTTGCCGCCGTAGGGGTGCCTCATAAGCCTGGCGCTATCCACCCGGCGACACGGACCTTTCAGGCATTGCGCATTGCTGTGAATCATGAGTTAGAGCGATTGGAGACAGTGCTGCCTCAGCTTTTGGACGTACTGAGCACCGAAAAAGTAGATGCAGGTAGGATGGCGATTATCGCTTTCCACTCTTTAGAAGATAGAATTGTGAAAGAGTTTATGCGGCGCGAAGCAAGTGATTGCCTCTGCCCGCCTCAACTCCCGGTCTGTGTTTGTGGTCACAAGGCCCGTTTACGTCTGTTGACGAAGAAGCCTATCACCGCAAGCGCGCAAGAGATCGAGCGTAATCCGCGCGCTCGTAGTGCCAAATTACGGGTTGCCGAAGTCGTTGTTGGTTCGTAGTGCGTCACTTGTAGGGAGCTGGTCAAGTGCATTTGCCAGGAACCGCTCTGTATCTTGAAGGAACGCAGTGTATGTACAGCTCGAAAGCGCATACCGGTGCTTTGCCAGCCATGCAGCAAAAGAACCTATCTGCCGTGAACAGACGTCGACCGCCCTTTTTTTTGCATCTCGGACCTGTCGCGTTGTGCGTTATAAGCGTCTTGCTGATAGGTTTGATGGCGATTTTGTATCTCAGTCAGGTGAGCCAAGCTGTCGCTGCGAATCAGCACTTGCAGCAAATACACAGCGAGCAGACGATGCTGGCGCGTCAAAACCAGGATCTGATTGATACGATTGCTTATGAGCAGTCGCCGGCCTATATTGCCAGTCAGGCAAAGCACCAGGGGTTGGTGCCAGTTGATACAAGTAAGGTATGGGTAATCGTAGCGCATAATTTGCAGTCTATCGCCAAAAATACTGGTGGGACGCAACCATAACTCTACGCGAGCCTGAATGAAGTTATATGTGCCTGGCGTGCGTCGTCTGGCAGAGGAGATCAGTAATGAGTACAGAGCTACGCCGCGCGCGCAACCGGCAAATGATGATTTTTTTGCTGGTTTGTAGCGCTATGGTTGTGCTTCTGGGCAGGCTCTACTACTGGCAGATTCTGGAATCCTATAGTGGTTATCGGTTGGCGCAACAGGCGAATGAGGAGCATACACAAAGCCAGATTCTGCCAGCTCCACGAGGGCTGATCTTTGATGCGCAGGGTCATGTGTTGGCGACAAACATTGTGCGTGATGATGTCTATATCGAGCCAATACAGTTTGCAGCGGACTATACAGAAAATTATCGGGCCAGCTTACAGACGCAGATCCAGGAGTTGCACCAGGTGCTTCCAGGTGTATCAGAGGATAGTCTCAGGCAAGCCTTTGGCGCTAATTTACAGACGGTGCGCATCGCGGGGCCTATCGATCCAGCACAGAGCGCGCAGTTGAGTAATTTGCAATTGCCAGATACCTTTTTACAGCCGCGCACCTGGCGGACCTATCCTGGCGGTGATCTGGCCTCGCAGGTACTGGGTTATGTGTCTGATGCCTCGGATGAGGGAGTCTATGGCATTGAGGCCAAATATAATACGCTATTGTCTGGGAAACCAGGCAGTTTCACGGCAGAAACCGATCTCAATGGTAATCCTTTGACGGTTGGTTCCAGTTCAGGACAAAATCCGCTGAATGGCGCGAATTTGACCATGACGATTGAGAGCGATATTCAGTATCAGGTGCAGTCTGCACTGGCTAATGCGGTGCAAAAAACAGAGGCGCAGAGTGGAACCGTCGTTGTGCTGAATGCACGCACGGGCGCTGTCGTGGCCATGGCAGGTTATCCGACATTTGACCCTAATAATTATGGCAATTATGCCGATGATAAGGGTTGCCTGGGTAGTGAGGATGTCTATCTCAATCCGGCGCTCTACTGTAGTTATGAGCCAGGTTCGACCATGAAGGCGGTGACGATGGCAGCGGCACTGGATCAAAAGCTGATTACGCCCGATACAGCGTTTTATGATCCGGGTTATCTCACCTTTCCTGATGGTACACAGGAGGTAACGAATTGGGCGGATATGGCTTATGGACATGAGACGATGACCCAGGTGCTAGAGCACTCGGCTAATGTTGGAGCCGCCTATGTGGTATACAATTTTCTGAAGCCGCAAGGATTTTATCCCTATGTGCAACGTTTCGGTTTTGGGCAAAGTACCGGGCTATTAGATCCAGAGATGTCAGGGGGCTATCGTACGAATGCCTCTCCCGATTGGTCTATGAGTGATCTCGTACGCCAGTCCTTTGGGCAGAGTATTACGGCGACACCACTACAGATGGCTATGGTTTATCAAGCTATCGCTAATGGCGGAGTGATGATGAAGCCGTACCTGGTGTCCTCGATTAATAATAATGGGCACGTTACTACTATAAAGCCTCAAGTTCGAGCGACGGGTGATTAGTGCGGAGGCGGCAAAGGAACTTACTGGTATGCTGGTGAGCGCAGCAAATTATAACCAGCAAGCAACCATAGCGAGATATAGCGTGGCGGTGAAAACAGGGACTGCTACGACTCAAGGCATATCTGATACCGAGACCGAGGCTTCGATGGCTGGTTTTCTCCCAGCCTCGAATCCACAGTTTGTCATTCTTGTGAAAATTGACCGACCGCAAAGTACGATCTATGGAGGCTCGGCGGCTGGTCCCCTATGGAGGACAATCGCGCAGCAATTGATGTGGCACTATGGCGTAATGCCTGATTTGCCATGATGCGTGATCATCGATGGGTGTGGGGATGAAGCATAGCAAGAAGGTGTAAAATGCAAAAAAAGAATCAAGGCCAAAAAAAAGAGCAGACTCCAGAACCTGTACAAGGTGAATTGAGCAGCATCTGGCAAGAACTCTTAGGGCATCATCCGGTTCCTGATAGTGCTCCTGCTGGTGAGGCAAACATACCAACGCTTGAAACTGATCCCTGGAGTACATTATTACATGCAAAAGGCGTTGAGGTCTTTGACATGCAGTCTGCTCAATTGCGTATCAGTGACCAGGAAGTTGAGCAGGTGCTCGAGGTGATGCAGGAGCAGCCAGATCAGGATTCACCGGATAAACATAATACACGCTTTGCTAAGCAATGACCTTGTGAAGAGTATAGTAGAAAATTCGTTCTATGTCAAGCCCATGACGAGAGATTGCGAAGGATGTGCGCGCTCCAGGTGGTTAGCGTACAGGTAAGCTCTGGACATGAGCAAACAGTGGAGATCGCAGGCGTTCATGCTACGAGACAAGCTCAACAAAAAGAATAGCGAGCAGCCGTTAAGGGGCACAAGGCGGCATGATCAATCCTTACCTGTCTACCGATCACTTGCGCAGCAAGAGTCCAGGGGAGCGAGGGAGGAGCGGTCGCGACCGTTAGCAGAGCGTCGACCATCTGCTGCAAATGCTGAACGACGCGTGAAGATGAGCTACGCTGCCGAAGATCGTCTGGCGCCATCTGCTGCGACGCGTAAGAGCTTGCCGCCTCTACGCAGTAAAGTATCAAATGCGGATATCCCGGCTGTCTCTGGACGTCGACCGCGTGCGAACCTGACAGGAAGCTTGCGTATACCACATGCGCCTGTGCAAGCAGCCGCGCCTGTCCAGGTCATTAGCGACGAGGAGCAAAAAAAGCTAGCGGCCTTAGAGATGCAATTACCGCGTGTGGCTGGAAAGATAGATTCTGTGCTGCTGATCGTTGTACTGGCGCTTATTTGCTTTGGCCTGGTGATGGTCTATAGTGCCAGCTCGTTTGTCGCAGCTCAGGACTACAATGACGTCTCGTACTTTTTCCAGAAGCAGCTCTTTGGTGCACTGTTGGGAGGAGTCGCGATGCTTGTAACCATGCGTGTGGACTATCGCTTGTGGCGACGTTATTCGCTCTTTGGTATGGCGCTAGCGCTGCCGCTGCTGGTGATCGTCTTGTTGTTTGGCACAAACGCCTATGGAGCATCGCGCTGGCTCACGCTGGGTCCGTTCTTATCATTTCAACCGAGTGAATTAATCAAATTGATATTAGCACTCTATATTGCTGACTGGCTGGCTCGTAAAGGCAACCAGGTAGGGACATTTCTCTATGGGTTAGCGCCATTTGTTATTCTCGTGGGTCTGGTGTTGGGTCTGGTGCTGCTGGAGAACGATATGGGAACGGCGATAGTTATTGCCGGTCTGACGACTGCTATGTTCTTTACGGCAGGAGCGAATATCTTGCAGTTTATGCTCGCCATGGGTTGCGGAGGCTTAATGTTTATGACGCAGGCGTTTCACGGCTACCGCTTGCAGCGTTTGATCGGCTTTCTCAATCCTTTCCAGCATGTTACCGATATCAACTTGCAACTTTACCAGTCGTTACTGGCGTTAGGGTCTGGTGGCTGGTTTGGTCTGGGGCTGGGACAGAGTCGGCAAAAGACAGGCTATCTGCCATTTCCGCAGATCGACTCGATTTTTGCAATTATTGGCGAGGAATTGGGCTTTATTGGGGCGGCTATCCTGATTTTGCTGTTTCTGATGCTGGCGTTTCGTGGATTTCGCCTGGCTCGGCGCACGCAAGATGTCTATGGCGCGCTGCTGGCTACAGGTATTACGACATGGCTGGTGTTGCAGGCGATCATAAACATTGGCTCAACCACTGCTTCTGTCCCGTACACAGGAGTGCCACTGCCATTTATTAGTTATGGCGGCACCTCTCTGGTTATTTCGATGGCAGCAGTTGGAGTATTACTGAATATCTCGCGTTATATTCAGGAGCCGGAAGATCCTTTATTCGCGCGTTACACGATCACCAAAAGCAGAAGAAAAAAAGTTTAACTGTGACAGGGGAATAGACACCTATTCTCCTCTATAACTGGTGGAATATATATGCGAGTTTTAATATCAGGTGGTGGCACTGGGGGCCATATTTATCCGGCTCTCGCGGTGGCAACACACTTACGAGATACCTATAACGCAGATATTCTCTATCTCGGAAGCGATGATGGCCTGGAAACGCAGTTGGTACCGGCTGCCGGATTTCGTATCGCGACGGTGAAAGCTGGCAAGCTGCGGCGCTATATCTCGTGGCAAATGGCTACGGGGGTTGCACGCGTACCGGTTGGGATGGTGCAAGCGGTGGGCATTGTGCGCAAGTTTCAGCCTCATGTGGCTTTTACCAGTGGGGGATATGTCGCCGTGCCGGCTGGCTTAGCAGCGAAGCTCAATGCTGTGCCGCTGGTCATACATCAGCAGGATGTCTCGGCAAATTTGTCGAACAAGCTCATTGCACCTTTTGCTACGCGCATTTCGGTAGCTTTTGCGGACTCAACACGTTTCTTTCCGGCGGCGAAGACGCTTGTGCTCGGCAATCCAGTACGCCAGGCCATACTGGATGTGCGACAGGTGACGAAGCAGCAGGCGCGTACAACGCTTGGTCTGGACCCTGCGTTGCCACTCTTATTGGTAACTGGTGGCAGTCAGGGAGCGCGTTATCTCAATCAGGTGACGGTGCAGGCATTGCCAGAACTGCTTCCCTGCTGTCAGGTCCTGCAGATCAGCGGGAACAAGTTTTTCGAGGAAACGCGCGCCCAGGCTGAACAGGGCTTGGCCAATCTGCCTGCCGATATGAAGCAACGTTATCGCCTGGTGCCTTATATGTCTGATGAAATGCCATTGGCATTGCAGGCTGCGGAACTGGTACTCTGTCGTGCCGGAGCTGCAACTTTAAGCGAACTGGCCGTGCTCGGAAAAGCCAGCATTTTAGTACCGTTGCCGCCTGCGATTGGTGGCTCGCCGCAGGAGGTCAATGCTGCTATGTTTGGGCAGCAAGGGGCCGCTGAAGTTATGCATAATGCTGATTTGAAGCCACAATTATTGATAGAACGTGTAAGATATATTATATCGACGCCTTCATGTCTGGATGCGATGACGTCGTCTGCGAGTGGTTTTGCAAAACCAGAGGCAACGCGAGAAATTGGTGAAACAGTGTTTAACGCAGCGAAAGGGATGTCAAAGCGGGCAGTAAAGCACGAGGGTATAAACGTTTGAAGAAGTCACATTTGCATTTTATGGGTATCGGCGGGCAAGGTATTTCAGCGGTGGCGCAGATGGCGCTCATCTCTGGTGATACAGTCACGGGCTGCGATCAACGGGCATCGGCGACCGTGCGTGCTCTAGAGCAAGCAGGGATTGCCATTCAGATTGGTCATAGTGCGGATCACCTGGCAGGGGTCGATGCGCTGGTCATCAGTCCGGCTGTCACTGCTCTGGATGCGCAAAATTCTGAGTTGTTAGCCGCTCAGCAGCGTGGTTTGCGTATCCTCACCTGGCAGGAACTGCTTGGTGAGCTGATGCTTGGTAAATGTGTGCTTTCAGTGTGTGGTGTGCATGGCAAAGGTACGACGACGGCCATGTTATCGCTGATACTGGTGGATGCAGGACTGGACCCGACGTGTGAGATTGGGGCCGTGGTACCGCGCTTCGGAGCGAATTATCGTCTGGGGCAGAGCCAGTACTTCGTGAATGAGGCCGACGAATTTAACCATAATTTCTGGCACTATCATCCGCGCCTGGCGATTGTGAAGGCTATCGAATACGAGCACCCGGAGTTTTTTCCCGACTACGAAGCCTTCCTGAGTGCTTTTGAACACTTTATTCGCGGTATGGATATGCAAGGTGATTGGCCTTTGCCACCAACGTTAATCTTGAATGCGGATAGTCCAGGTTGTCTGGAACTACTTGCACGTTTGCACGACTGGTCTGGTAGAGTTGTCACCTATTCGGTGGAGGGTTCGCCTTTATTGGCTGAACCGGCTGCATTTGAAGCCTATGATGTGCAGTTAGCCGGTGAAACAAGCTTCCGGGTCAGAACGCGGAGCGGTGCGACATTTCCTGAGCATCGTGTGCTGCATTTGCAACTGCCAGGTGCGCACAATGTCGAGAATGCTCTGGCTGCATTAGCCGCCGCACACACACTTGGTGTTGATGCAGAAACGATAGCGCGGACATTGGAAGGCTTTACTGGTATCAGGCGACGCTTTGAGCTACGCCAGCAGGGTCCGCTCCTTGTGCAAGGGAACGTATTGGATGTGATGCTGATCGACGATTATGCGCATCATCCAACCGCAATTGCGGCAACTCTGGAGGCGACCCGTCGTCGTTATCCTGCTCAGCGTCTCATCGCGGTCTATCAGCCGCATATGTATAGCCGTACGAAAACATTTTTCGCGCAGTTCTTGCAAGCCTTTGATGCCGCAGACGTCGTGATGATCGCGGACATCTTTCCGGCTCGCGAGCGAGATACGGGTCTTGTGCATGCACGTGATCTTGTGGCTGCGCTGGCGCAACGTCCACATTTCACACAAGACGGTGCACAAATTATGCATAGTGGCAGCGTTGAAAGTACAACGCTGTTATTAAGCCAAACGTTGCGTTCAGGCGACCTCGTCGTCGTCATGGGCGCTGGTGATATCTATAACGTAACTGAACTTTTATTGCAAAATGCAAGCCAGGCTTAGAGGGAGATGTATGCACTTCGCTGTTGAGACTGCCTATAGCGAGTTACGCTCGCAATTTGGTGAGCATGTCCGTCGCCATGAGTTACTGGCACGCCATTGTACCTTTGGCGTGGGCGGTCCTGCTGACGTGTGGGTTTCTCTCGATACATCGGAAGATCTGGTGAGCCTGGTAACTATGTGTGCTGAGCGGCGTTGGCCCTTGCTGATTGCTGGCAATGGCACGAATGTTTTGTATGCTGACGCGGGAGTACGTGGCGTTGTGGCTCGTATCGCCTTAAATAGCTACACCATCGAGGAGCGAGGTGACGATAGCGCACTCCTGGTAGCAGGGGCGGGCATTAGCTGGCCGCGACTCCTAAACGAACTGGCAGCTCTGGGTTGGGGTGGATTGGAATTTGGACCGGGCATACCGGGGACGTTGGGCGGAGGCGTGATTAGTAATGCTGGCGTGCATGATCATGATCTAGGGCAAGTGCTGGAGTGGGTGGATGTTGTGGACGCGCGGGCCGCGGAAGAACTCATGGAGCGTCCTAAGATTGTGCGCTATCAGCATGATGAGCTCGATCTATCCTATCGGCATAGTCGCTTTCGTGCACAGAGGCGTGTACAGTTTGATGAACTCGGCAATCCTATCGCGGCTCCGCGTAAGCTTATAGAGCCGTCTGAAATTATTATGCAACTGGGTGTGCGTCTCCATCGCGAGGACGCCCAGTCTCTACGCAATAGTATTGATGAGCATAAAAAATATCGCAAAAGAACACAGCCGCCACAGCAAAGCGCAGGCTCTGTGTTCAAGAATCCGCAAGGAGATTATGCTGGTCGGCTGATTGAGGCGGTGGGTATGAAAGGGATGATGTATGGCAAGGCACAAATCTCGGAGCGTCATGCTAACTTTATTGTCAATGTAGGTGGTGCAAGTGCTGCTGAAGTCGCGACTCTTGTCAGGGAAGCGCATAACCGCGTTTATGAACGTTTTGGGGTGGATTTGGAGTTGGAGGTCGAACTGCGCGGCGAGTGGAAGGTATCAACGCTATGACAGAAAAGAAGAAAATATCGGGGCAGACGACTTTATATCACTATCGTACAGGGACGAAGGGATCTGCGCGTCCTGCGCGCAGGAGCGGCCTGGCGCGAGCGAGAGGCCGTCGACCAGTCCGTGAAGCTCCGCAAAGCTTACAGCGTGTGGTGACTATACCTGATGCAGATCCATCGATGGCGTGGCATACCTTTGCGCAACGTCAGGAACAGCTACGGCGTACGCGGGCAAGGGCGCAGCAGTATGTGGTCTCGGTGCCACGTACGCTGGCTCAGACGGGTTCTCGTGCGTCGAGTGGACGTATCAAGGCCATACAACGCCCATTGCCACAACGTCGTTCCACGATACCAACGCGCAGTGGACGCTCGCAACGCCGTGGTTTGCTGTGGCGGATCTTGAGTTTCTTCGCTGTTGGCATTGTCTGTGTGCTGGTTTGCTGTTTTGTCTTGCAGAGCAGTGCATTTCGTATCGCGCAAGTAGATGTAACCGGAACGCACAACGCTGAGCTCCAGCGCGATATTCAAGATATGGGCATACAGGGTCAGAATATTTTTCTACTGAATGTAGAGGCTGTGAAAGAGCATATAGAGGCATCGCCTCTCGTCGCCGTGGCTGATTTGAGCAAGCACCTGCCAAATCAACTGTTGGTGACGGTAACTGAACGAGTTCCTGTCCTGCTCTGGCAAACGGCGCAGGGTACATACAGTGTTGATAAACAGGGGATGATCATCGCCACGGCTGCGCAGACAGCTGGAGCGGACCGTTTGGGGACGGTTGTAGATGTGACCAGGCAGGGCAAGGCGCAGAAGGGACCTGTGCTGCATCCTGGTGATCACTTAGATCAAGGGAATATTACGTTCGCTGTGAATGTGTTGCAAGGTCTCCCTCAGGTTGTGGGCATCAACACGTTTAAGCTGAGTTACGATGGTACAATGTATGGAAGTACCAGCGAACAATCTGGAGGGGTATCTGGTAGTCAGGGGTCCTACATCGTCGAGAGTCCGGCAGGTTGGACAGCCAACCTGGGAGGTGCCAGTGATGCTAATCCGTTGGATAATCGGCTGATCGAATTGCGCGATATTCTGCAACTCGCGCAACAGAAGCAGCTTGATGTTGCAACCATCGACCTACGTTATGGCCTGCGTCCAGTGTTTACTTTACAACACTAGCAAGCTAGCAAGTAAAAGGTACACGTGATATTGCCTTGCATTCAGATGAGCCGAAGGGTACCTCCTCTCTGACACATGAGCGAATGCTAGCAGCAACAGCCGCGTTTGTGTCGGAATAAAAGGGCGCCACGGCAGTGGTGTTTCTGAATGGATATGGGTATGACAGGTCCCAACTACCGTGTTCGTAGTGTGTCTCACAAGTGTACCGCCCAATAGGAGCGTATATCGTGCAAGAGCGGGTGATCGTCGGTATCGACGTCGGAACAACAAAAATCTGTGTCCTGGTCGGCGAACTGGATCGTGACGGGAAGCTGAATATTGTTGGCGTTGGCACCTGCCCTTCACAGGGGTTGCGCCGTGGGGTGGTGGTGAACATTGAAGAGACCGTCACTTCAATTGCAGCGGCGCTAGATCGTGCTGAACGCCTATCTGGAAAGAAAATTATCTCGGCATATGTAGGTATCGCGGGCAGCCATATTCAGTCGGAGAATAGCAAGGGCTTTGTGGCTATCTCGCCCAGCCATCGTGATATCGTGCATAACGATATCAGTCGTGCAATGGAGGTTGCGCGTGCAATAGCCATACCTGCGAATCGCGAGGTCATCCATGTCATTCCACGCGGCTATGTCGTAGATGGTCAGGAGGGCATCAAAAATCCAATCGGGATGTCTGGCTTTCGCCTGGAGGTGGAGGCGCATATCATCACAGGTTCCGTGTCCTCCATTTATAATTTAATTAAGTGTGTAAATAAAGCTCATGTCGAAATCGAGAGCCTCGTTCTGGAGCCGTTGGCATCCGGTGAAGCTGTGTTGGAAGATGGGGAGACCGATCTGGGGGTGGTGCTGGTTGATATTGGTGGGGGGACAACGGATGTTGCGGTCTTCGCTGATGGGGCTATCTGGCATACCGTGGTCTTGCCGGTTGGTGGAAACCTGATCACCAACGATATCGCCATTGGTTTGCGATTACCTGTGGGGGTAGCCGAGGAACTCAAAGATTACCTATGGGCATTGTGATCCGTCGACCATTGATGAGGATGATATGATTGACTTGTCACAATATATGCCCGATTGCGATGACCTGGTGCCGCGCAAACTGGTAGCGGAGATCATTCAGGCTCGTGTCGAAGAGCTTTTCTCTATGGTGCACGAGGAGATTAAGAAAGCGGGATACGATGGGCTACTGCCGGCGGGCATTGTCATCACCGGAGGCACAGCCGAATTGCCAGGCATCCTGGCAATGGCCGGGCAGATCCTCGATCTACCAGCGCGTATCGGCTCTCCGCTGGGTCTGCACGGCCTGGCTGACTCTATCAACAGGCCAGCGTATGCTACAGCGGTAGGGCTGTTGTTGTGGGGATTGAGCCATTCCTCGCTGTTAACTGAAGAAGAAGAATTCGAGGAAGAAGGCGCGGCAACACTCGTCTCGCGTTTTGGTCGCTGGTTGCGTGCATTTATTCCTTAAACGTAGTGACTCATGTGTAGGAAAACGACCGCGTCTCAGATGTTGTATACATGGGAGTTGTTCGTTCTTATAGATGAGAGACGCGAAAGGGGGCCACGAATATGTTACCAATGGGAAATCATCAACTAGAAGGCTTCGCTCAGATCCGTGTGATCGGTGTTGGGGGAGGTGGCAGCAATGCGGTCAATCGTATGATTCAGGCCAATATGATGGGGATTGAATTTATCGCTATTAATACTGATTCCCAGGCTTTGCTGCTGACGGAGGCACCGCATCGCATTCGTATTGGCGATAAGCTCACTCGTGGCCTCGGTGCGGGGGGAAACCCTAGTGTCGGCACGAAGGCCGCGGAGGAGAATGCCGAAGAGATCTATGAGGCGCTAAAAGGCTCCGATATGGTGTTTATTACGGCAGGCATGGGCGGTGGCACGGGCACGGGTGCGAGTCCTGTCGTGGCCCAGATCGCGCGCGAGGTGGGAGCGCTCACCGTGGGGGTCGTGACCAAGCCATTTAATTTTGAGGGCAAGAAGCGCCAGCTTTCAGCGGAAGAGGGTATTAACAATCTGAAGCAGCACGTGGATACGCTCATCACCGTACCCAATGATCGCCTCTTACAGGTTGCGGATAAGCGCATGCCGCTGTCGGAAGCCTTCCGGCTAGCTGATGATGTGCTACGCCAGGGTATTCAGGGTATCAGTGATCTGATTACGGTACCGGGCCTGATCAATCTGGACTTTGCCGACGTGAAGACGATTATGTCCGCTGCTGGTTCCGCATTGATGGCAATCGGTGAGGCGAGTGGCGAGACGCGCGCGACGGAGGCTGCGCAAATTGCGATAGCCAGTCCTCTGCTCGATATTGATATCAGCGGCGCACGTGGTGTGCTGTTCAACATTACTGGTGGTCTGGATATGACATTGTTCGAAGTCAATGAAGCAGCCGATATTATCAGTCAGGCGGCGCATCCAGATGCCAATATTATCTTTGGGGCAGTGCAAGATCCTAATTTTGATGGGCGCGTCAAGATCACCGTCATCGCCACTGGCTTTGATAACGGGGCGGCGCGGCCACAGTCCATGCAGTATACATCGTCGCGTCCTGGTTCTGATTATGATCGCAGCAGGCTCTACACGGTCTCATCAAATGGCACGAACAATGGAAATATGCCACCGCGTGCGCCACAGTCGCAGAATTATGGTCTGCCACCAGTGACGCCTGCGGCCAGTGTTGCGAATCATCCGACGGGGCCATTGCCTGCCGGTCGTGCGCCGCAGCGTGTCCAGCCGAGTGTACCAGCGGTGCAGTCACAGCCGCCGGCACCTGTATCGGAAGATGTCAGACGGCCACAGCGTGCTCTGCCGCCATTGCCCGCTGATCTGGAAGATGAGGGCAACGATTTTGATCTGGATGATGAGTCTGCGGCCATGGAGAGCGGCATGAGGAATGTACCTGTACCGGAGCCAGAGGCACAGCCGCTACAGCGTCCCGGGGGTCAGCAGCGCTATGTCCGTCGTCTGGATCGTGGTGCCGGGTCAGAAATGGCGCGTGGCAATCGTAATACACCTTCTGGTGATGCGATTGATATTCCGGCATTCTTACGTAAACGTTAGTGCAGTATCCTCATACGGATCTAAAGAAAAAGGAAACGCCTGGCACCGCTCCCACGCCTTCTGACACGAGTCATGCTAGTGGAACAATGCCGAAGATGTCAAGTGGTTTTGCATTAGGGGTTCATAGAAAGCACTGGCAACCGCAAGGAGAAATCTTGCGGTTGCTTTTTCTTGTCTTATTTTTATTGCACTCAGGCTTTGACTCCCACAAAAATTGCGGCAGGCAGCCAGAAGGAGAGCAAGCCTTCTGCGTTTGGTCCGATATGGAAACGCTCGCGTATGGCCGGTGCAGCGTCATGAAAATAGCGCTCTATCTTCTCGACTGCCTCGGGTGGGGTCTGCATACGTTGTGTCCAGGAAGGGATATCCAGCGGAATATTCCAGACGCGCGAGACCTCGACGCGCAAGCCTGCTGCACTTAGTAGCGAGAGCCACTCTGAGATCCGGTAGTTACGGACATGAGAAGGATCGCGCAGTGTTTCTATCGTGTTGAGAAATGTATCCAGTTCCGCTTCTTCCGGTGAAATCGGGTCGTCAAGCAGCAGCTTCCCACCTGGCTTGAGGACACGTACCCACTCATGGATGGCCTGTGATACAGCCGCGAAATGGTGGGGGGCGTGACGACAGGTGACAAGGTCGAAGCTAGCGCTCGCGAGTGGCAGGGCCTGAGCATTGGCTTCAACGAAACGCACGTTCGTGATATGGCGTGTGGCTGCTAACTGCTGGGCTGCTGCTAGCATCGGTTGCGTGATATCGATGGCCACTACTTGCGCTGCGTATGGAGCAAGCGTTAATGCGGTATGCCCTGTGCCGGTCGCTACATCTACCACCAGTTCTTTGCCAGTGAGGGCGGCGGCTTCTTTTAGCCACTCAAGATCCAGGCCATTGGCGTGTACATTACTCGTCACATAATTCTGCGCGACAGCGCCGAAGTTGTGTTGCACCATAGCGTGCGATGCGTGCTCATCTCTATCCCCTGGAATGCCTTGCTGATAGCTATTTGACATCGTTCAAATCCCTTTCATGAGGATGCCTGAAAATGACAGTGGTCTGCTTGTTGCTCTACAAGTATAAATTGTCGGGCGGTGATACGTCTAATACTTTTTTTCTTTCATTGTGATAATGCAACGGCATCACCTTCGATAACCTTGGCGAAGCTGTCGAACTAGAACGTGGTACCTGGCCGCAGGGCATGCCTCTCGGACAGCATTCATCTTATAGAGGCAAGGGATGAGTATTTCAAGGTAATGTATGCCACGCTGCAAGAACTCCACAGCTTCGTATATGATGGTACAGTCTGGTGTGCATCCTGTTATGACGTTGCTCAGTGGATGCTCAGTAGTCCTACTAAATTTACTAGTGGGAAGCGGTCAGAGCTCGGTAGAATAGCGCCTGTTTGCAGTAAATGCTATGGTACACGCCCTGTACGATGCAAAGTGGAGCGTACTATACACCCCACTTTGTGGTACCTGCTCTGATCTATGATGCATCTTTGGCTAGCTGATGACGCGGTGACGGAAGGTGCGCATACCGATAAAGAGGAAGACCACGATGGTTACTCCCAGACCCAGAAAGACCCAGCCAATGCCAATGGTTTGCAATGCCTGTCCACGGAAGCTTGGTACCATGGCATAGCGCAACCCTTCAGCTGCGTAGGTCAGAGGATTGAAGAGCGTGACGATCTGGAACCACTTCAGGGCCGAAAGCGTGCTCCATGGATATTGGACACAACCGGTGAAGAGGAGCGGTGTCAGAATAAGAGCAAACATCAGGCCAATCTGTTCAGGTTTGATGAGTGTGCCAATGGTCATGCCAAGCGTAGCGCCAGCCAGCGATCCCATCAGCATAACGGCAATAATCACACCGATCATATCGGTACGTACCTGGTATTCGCTGCCTAGAATCCAGTAGGCCAGGGGAAAGATAAGCGCACCAGCGATCAGGCCGCGTATGGTGGCAAACAAGACCTTTTCGATAGCTACGACGCTTACAGGCAGAGGTGCCAGGAGACGATCATCGATCTCGCGTGCGAAGCCCAGGTCAAGTACTAATGGCAGTGTGACTCCCTGTATGGCGGTCGTAAAGACGGTCAGTGCAACGATGCCGGGGAGCAAGACTGCGCCGAAGCCCTTCTCCGCGATGCCGATCTTGGGCAAGACAGTGCCAAAGATAAAGAGAAAGAAGAGCGGCTGTAGTAATACCTGGAGCAGAAAGGCGATGAACTCCCGACCTGTCACGACGATATCGCGGCGCAGGATCGCCAGGAACGCGGTCAGCGCGACCGTAATGCGATTGGGATTATAGCTGCGCGGCTGCAACTCTACCTTTGGTGCAGCTTCTGATGCTTGTGCGGCTGGTACAGTACTGCTCATTAGCGCAAGTTCCTTCCTGTCAGATAGATAAAGACATCTTCCAGACTGGGTTTGGCGACATGCAGGTCGCGCAACTCTGCGCCGTGCTCCCGCGCAGCCTGTGTTGCCGGTGTGATCAGTGTTCCCGCGTCTTCCGTGTACAGGCGATAGACGTAGATGCCATACTGTGCATCCTCCGCAGGTACGACCTCTACTTTATCCACGCCGCTCAACGCCCGCAGGTCTTGTAATAGGAGATTATTACTGTCATCCTCACCTGTACTCTGTGCAGCGTTAGCCGCGACCGGCGTTGGCGCGTATACACGTAGCTCCAGACGTGTCCCACCGGGAACTAGCTTTTTGAGTTCGGTAGGAGTATCCAGTACCAGGATCTTCCCATGATCCATGATTGCAATACGTTCGCAGAGTTGATCTGCTTCATCCATATCGTGGGTCGTGAGTAGAATAGTGACTCCCTGGTCATGGAGAGCACGGATACGGTCCCAGAGGAAGAGGCGGGATTGTGGGTCCAGGTTGTTGGTTGGCTCATCCAGGAAGATCACATCAGGTGAATGCATCAAGGCGCGCGCGAGCATTAAGCGTTGCGCCATACCACCAGAATAACGACCTACTGTTTCTTTTGCGCGATCACTCAGGCTCAACTCTGCTAGCAGTGCATCGGCGCGTGCCTCCCGCTCCGTCTTAGGCATGCCATGATAGCTGGCGTGAAACGTCAGAATCTCGCGTGCGCGTAAGCTACGATCCAGGTTGCTTTGCTGGGGAACGACAGCGATATGCTGCTTCACGTGCATGGGGTCAGCGACGACGTTAACGCCAGAAATGAGCGCTTTGCCAGCTGTTGGCAGGACATTGGTCGTGAGCACACCAATGGTCGTAGTTTTTCCCGCTCCATTTGGTCCTAGCAAGCCGAAGATCTCACCTCGATGCACCGAGAACGAAACATCATCGACTGCATTGACTTTGGCTTTAGGATAACGCTTTATCAGGTTATGCACCTCGATTGCAAATTCCCGAGCATCAGAAGTGGTCATTCAGCTCTCCTTACTAAAAGGTCTGTTTCCATCAGTAATTGTTAGCCGTCTATGCTTCTAGTGTATATGGTGGAGCGATAAATGTCAATAAGTGTGGCGATTAAAATCAAGTCAATGGCAAATATTGCCAAAAATGTAAGAAAATACAAGGGAGATGGTTGATATAGGACCGTTTGCGAACTATCAGTCTGGGTGAAAAAGGCGAACCGCATGAGAAGCAGTCCGCCTTTATGCTATTGAAATTACAGTTCCAAATGCCGCATCCAGGCGAGGTTTGGAACTGTAGGGCATGATCCCTGGTTAGATGGTACCGGCCAGTTAGCCGCCGACCTTGTTTCTGGTTCTTCCCAGGTTGCCAGGAATGTCGGTGTTCAGGCCGATATGGTTTACAACCACGGTTACGCCGGGAATGCCGATCATTTCGCGTTCCAGCGCATATTTCATGGTGCTGTTGGGGACGTCTCCATACAGGTGCAGGATATAGTTTTCGACGAGTATCGAGATATTATTAGCACCTTCTAACTTCCCTTTGGACTGCATGGCTTCCAGGCGACTGTAGGCGACATGCAAAATCTCGTCTTCGGCGACGACGAAGTTTTTCACTTCGGCTACACCAGGGACGTTGCGTACTGCTTCCTCAAGTGCCTGGCGCTGTGTCTGCAACTCGACTTTGCCATAAAGGGCCAGAATGATGCCTGTGCTGCTTTCGCTCTCCAGTTCCACCTTGATAGGATGGCTACTGTAAGCTGTGCTGCTGACCGTGACGATCTGGTCTGCGACCTCTCGTGCCTGCTCCAGTACTTCCTGGGCCGGGCGTGGATGCTGATGTTGCTGTGTATGAGTCGCTCCCACATGTTGTCCTGGGGAAGCCATGGGATCTTCTAGTGCCCAGCCCATGATACTGAGAAGAACAAACGGGAACGCGGCAATAGAGAGCCAGGGGTTGCCAGGGATGAACAGCAGCCCTGCTACCAACACCAGGACAGCCGCGCTCAAGAGTAGCGGCCACAAGCTGGGACTGGGCAGGTGAATATGATGTTCTTCCTTTCCTGCCGTCTGAGCTATCTCCAGCGACGGGTCCCGCTCGTCTACTGCAAGACTTGCGCTGTGAAGAGATGTTTCCATAAGATCTCGCTCTCCTCCGAGAAAAATGTATACTTAGCTTTGTTGCAGAACCTCTGCTGTTTATGGAACAAATATACTACAAAGAAAGAGGCGAAGTCAAGCCGTTTTGTGGAAAAAATGCGATAAAACGCGCGGCTTCACTCTGTTTTCAAACGCTAGTTTCGCTAGCGAATAATTGTCCCTTCACTTAAGCATACCAAATATAGGAGTTTCGTGCAAGCCACCCGACATAAGCTGAGCCAGTGCTCATACCTCGACTGTTCCTCGATCGCAACGAGATCTACATGTTATGTGAATTAAATGGCGAAAACAGGCTATTTTAAGGAAGAGTATAGGTAAAAGTCTCGACAAAACATTTATACTATGCTATATTTTCTCAAGTAGATAGGGTTGGAGGTGGATGTGGTATGGCAAAGATCTGGGACGACGCGATGAAACGAGCATTTGCGGCTCGGCCACAGGATTTTGTGGACTGGCTATTGCCGGGGGCATCGCTCGTTGGTAAAGTCTCGCTTGAATTGAAAACGGTGACGCGGACCATCACTGCGGATACATTGTATAAAGTTACTATTGAAGGGCAGAATGCTCTGCTGCACGTCGAGTTCCAGAAGCGTCCTCGTGAGAATATGGGTTTACGTGTATGGGAGTATAATGTTCTTGCAACCTTAGAGCATAATTGTCCTGTTTATTCTTATGTTATTTATCTGCAACCCGGTGGCGATATCGTGCAGTCCCCACTTGTTTGGGGATTGTCGGGGCGCGAGATAGTGCACATGTTTCACTTCTGGAACATTAAATTGTGGGAAATGCCGATAGATGTGCTAAGGCGTGATAATGCTTTGGGTTTGTTGCCCCTCTGCTTGCTTACTATAGAGGGCAAGCAGCATCAAATAGCGGAGGAAGTCTTTGCAAGTCTCGCACCTGAAAAGGATTTGTTGGCTTTAGCACTAACATTTGCGTCTATGGTTTTTGTTGATGAGAGTGATAAGGTGTGGCTCGAAAGGAAGGTTGCGATGCTGGATGATATTATTCGCGATACATGGTTCTATCAGAAAATATGGCGTGAGGGCTGTGAGAAAGGTTTAGAAGAAGGTTTAGAAGAAGGGCTAGAGAAAGGGCGTGCGGAAGGGCGTATGGAGGGCATGCGGCAGATTATTCTGGATACTGTACAGGAGCGTTTCCCTGCTCTGGTAGATTTTGCGCAACAGCAATTGCAGCCTGTAAATGATCTCGCACGCTTGCGGCAATTGCATAGCAGATTGGTTGTAGCAACTTCAGTAGAGGACGCTATGAGTTCTTTGGCTGATGTGGCGAAAAATCTGGAGCACTAATGGAGTATAGTGCGCATGCACAGCTTTTTGAGTTTGGGAATGGGAGAAGGTCCGCGACCTGCCTGCCCATTCCTAATCCCTATCTTTCCTATTAGCCACTTGCTGCTTGCTCGTTTACTGCTCTTGTAGGAGAGCTTGGAGGTCGGATGCTAATTCCGTCGGTGTAAAATCCTGCTCATCCAGGTAAACGCGCTCAAGTCCATGCTTATCAATGACATAAATCGCAGTGGTGTGCTGTGACGTTTGTTGTATAGCTTGTGCGTAAATACTGTACGCTGACCAGACGGGAGTGAGCTGGCTCTGTGTCCCAATCAGGAAGTGCCAGTAGTCCTGCATGTTATGCTCATCGGTGAACTGCATCGCCGCAGCCTCGTTGTCCCGTTTCGGGTCTGTGCTGACTGCTAGTACGCCTACTTTTTGAGCACTGCTGCCCATCTCCAGCATAGCCGAGTGGATGCGTTCTGCTGCCACCGGGCAAATATCGGGACAGTGGGTATACATGAATGCCAGTACAACTGGCTTGCCTTTGAACTGTGCCAGTGAGATCTGTTTGCCATGCTGGTCGGTGAGTTGAAAGCCAGGAGCAGGCGTGCTGCCGAGATCAGTACCTTGCAAGTTCGATGCACTCGTACTGCTACTAGCATTACTATTTGAGACAGACGTCTGGGAAGCGTTATGCTGGACAACAGCTACCACAAGGACGACCAGGATTGCCAACGTAATGACAGATAGCCGTGAGGCCAGTCGCCAATTCATGCGCGTACTCATCATGGTTTCTTTCTATCCTTACTATGTTCCTTGAGCGCTACTTGTACTAGTGGATGACTCTATCTACCACCATGACGGCAAAGATTGCGGCTAGATAACAATTCGAATACCAGAAAAGGGTACGCGCCCAGTACTTTGTGCGATCACGCAGCAGGCGTATCGCCATATAGAGTAAGACAGCATCAAGTGCCACAGCTCCAACAAGGTAAATGTAGCCCATCGCGTGCATAACAAAGAGTATCAAGCTAACGGCGACCAGCAGCAGCGAATAGAGGAAGATCTGCCGGTGTGTTTCCCTCTCGCCAGCGACGACAGGTAGCATCGGGACACCAGCCTTCTCGTAGTCCTTTTGGATGAGCAGTGAGAGTGCCCAGAAATGCGGTGGTGTCCAGTAAAAGATGATGGCAAAGAGCCAGATAGCCGCGAGGGTGATAGTGTTTGTGGCCGCTGCCCAACCAACCAGTACGGGGACTGCGCCAGCCGCGCCGCCGATCACAATATTCTGAGCCGTCGTGCGTTTCAATCCCAATGTATACACAAACACGTAGAAAAGAATCGCCGCGAATGCGAGGACTGCGCTGAGCAGGTTGACAAAGAGACCCAGGACGGCGAACGAGCCCAATCCGAGCGCGATGCCGAAAATCAAGGCTTTTTGTGGTTGTACTTTCCCGGCTGGTAGTGAGCGCCGCTGTGTGCGGCCCATAATCTGGTCGATGTCGCGGTCGATGTAGCAGTTAATGCTATTGGCGCTACCTGCGGCCATTGCGCCACCGACCAGCGTTGCCAGGACCAGAAACAGATTTGGCAGGCCGCGATCAGCGATGGCCATGGCTGCTACAGTTGTGCCTAGCAGTAGGACCGTGACGTGTGGTTTCATCAAGTTCACATAACTGGCGATGGTTTGCTTGATGCCTGAGACCTCGTTGGGGGTCTTCAATTCGCTTGCCTGTTGCTCTTCATTAAAGATTTGTGAGGCCACGTGTCCCTCCTGATATGTTTAGGAAATATGGAAAGCCAACCGTGACCTGTGTGAGGTGGCGTATCAGCTTTTTTGATGCATCGAACCGCATAAAAATAGGGCTTCCTTTGCTTGCATGGATAGATATTCTGACCTGTTCTATTGTCGTTGTCCCTCCTGATACTACCCTTGCAGCCGGGGAATATTACCTTACAACCGCCTGAATATTTAGCGCTACCTGTCCATATCGGTTGTCTCATTTCCTTCCCACTGCTATAGTATAGAAGAATAATTGCTGAAAAGGTATCATATATACCCGTTGATGTAGAAGCCACCAGAATTGCTGGCGGGCTGCCTTCTCTGATGCTGTTCAGGTCCTTGTAAGGTCCCTTTCAGAAATTGCAAGTTCTGTGTCAGGCACCATCGCTACACTACGTGAGTAAAGTGGCATGAGTGTCGGCTGAATGTCAGGTACTCAACTTCCCAGAAGTGGGTAGTCTAGTACTTTGCCTGACCAGCCTCCTGTGTGCGAGCATGCAGGAGCCGTTCACAAGGAGCGCTCAAAAACGCACCTGTGGCCTTTCCATCCGTCCACTGTTTTAACGCGGTGGCCATACAGAAAGGTTTCTCTATGACATCATCGTCCATAGCCAAACCACTTTCTTAGGAGATTTAGACGTGAGGATGCCTGTATTTCGCAGGACAAAGCGCTGGTTGCTTGTACTCAGTAGCCTGTTTTTGTCCTCCATTGTTTTGACCGCTTGCGGTGAAAATTCGCCCTCTATTTTGAATACCTTCGGCCCGGTGGCGGCTGATGAGAGCGTATTGTTCTGGGTGATTTTAATTGTCTCCTCCATCGTTTTTGTAGCCGTTGAGGGGACACTGGTCTTTTCCATCTTCCGTTTTCGTGAGCGTCCGGGGGCACCCAACCCTGTGCAGCGACACGGCAATACGACACTCGAGATTGCCTGGACGGCTATACCGACGGTGGTGCTCTTTATTGTGCTCTTCTTTACGATTCGCGGCTTGATCCAGGTATCGCCGCAATCGCAGCCAGTGGACCCTAATACGGTCAACGTCACGGTTGTCGGTCATCAATGGTGGTGGGAATTCGATTATGACCAGTATAGTGTTGATACTGCTGATACGCTACAGGTACCAGCCAATACGGTTATTCATTTAAATCTCTTCTCCAACAATGTGATTCACAGTTTCTGGGTACCTGCGCTGACCGGCAAAACAGACGTCATTCCCGGCCATGACAATACGAAGTGGTTCGTCGCCAATAGCTCAGCGGTGGGCAAGACCTTCACCGGTCTCTGTGCTGAATATTGTGGTACTCAGCACGCGAATATGCGCTTTGACGTCAAAGTCGTGACAATGAATCAATTCAAGACCTGGATCAGTGAACAACAGCAACAAGCTGTGACACCAGCGGCATCCAGTCTGGCCTCTCAGGGTGAAGCTGTCTTCAAGAGCACCTGCACAGGTTGCCACGGTATCGTCGGTGTTGACATCAAATCGTATCCAAATACAGAGAAATACTGTAATGATAGTGACGCCAAGGACCTCAATAGCGCTGATTGTCTGGTTGGACCAAATCTGACACACTTTGGCAGTCGCGACCTGATAGCTGGTGGCGTGCTGACGAATAATAAAGATCAATGTGATCCGACTGATCCTGACCTGTTCCAGCATTGTAATCTGGCGAAATGGTTACAGAACCCCCAGGCGATAAAACCGGGCAATGATATGATTATCAATCTGAATCAGACGCAAATTCGTGAACTCGTTGCGTATTTGGAAGGTCTTAATTAGCCCAGATACTCTTGCTACCCCTGGTTGGGGCTAGACTTTGGAGGAATTGCTTATGGCAACCAGCACTATCGGCGAAAATGTGACCACTGGTGTTCGTCGACGGCGGTTTAGCGAAAGCTATATTGGTGAATGGTTGACGACGACGGATCATAAAAAGATCGGTCTGATGTACATTATCACCGGTTTCTTTTTCTTCTTGGTGGGCGGTATGGAGGCCCTCCTGATCCGTGCACAATTGGCGGAGCCGAATGGCAAGGTGTTGAGTCCGACCGTGTATAACGAGGTCTTCACCATGCACGGCACGACGATGATTTTCTTGTTTGTGATCCCGGTGCTATCCGGGTTTGGCAACTATGTTGTGCCCTTGATGATCGGTGCGCGTGACATGGCCTTCCCGCGCATGAATTCCTTTGGCTACTGGGTGCTGCTCTTTGGTGGTATCTTCTTGCAGTCCAGCTTCCTGTTTGGCGCTGCGCCAAATGGTGGTTGGTTCATGTATGCGCCACTCAGCGAAATGACGGCGAACTGCGGTCACGCGGTAAGCTGTACGCAGGGCATGAATGCTGACTTCTGGATTCTGGGCACCACGTTGCTCGGTGTCTCGTCGATAGCCGGTTCGCTCAACTTTGTGGTGACTATCTTCAGGTTGCGTGCGCCTGGCATGAGCATTAACCGCATGCCTTTGTTCACCTGGATGATCCTGGTGATGTCTTTCCTGTTGCTCTTCGCATTGCCCAGCCTGACCGTTGCCAGTCTGCTGCTGCTGCTGGATCGCCATGCTGGTACGCATTTTTATCAGTATGCCAATAACGGTGATCCCTTGTTATGGCAGCACCTGTTCTGGTCGTTTGGGCACCCCGAAGTGTATATCCTGATCCTGCCAGCCTTTGGGATCATTTCCGAGGTCTTGCCGGTCTTCTCGCGCAAACCGATCTTTGGCTATACGTTTATCGCCTGGTCCGGTGTGGCTATTGGCTTCCTGAGCTTCACCGTCTGGGCGCACCATATGTTCGCCGTTGGTTTGCCGCCTATTGCGCAAGCCTTCTTCGCGACCAGTACGACGTTGATTGCTATTCCGACAGCCGTGAAGATCTTCAACTGGCTGGCGACGATTTACGGTGGCAAACTCAACCTCAAGGTCCCGATGCTCTTCGCGCTTGGTTTCATTGCGATGTTCCTGATTGGTGGCTTGAATGGTGCGGCCCTGGCGGTTGTGCCTTTTGACTACCAGGTGACGGATAGCTACTTTGTCGTCGCGCACATCCACTACGTGCTCTTTGGTGGTACTGCGTTCGGTATCTTCGCGGGTATCTATTACTGGTACCCCAAGTTTACTGGAAAGCTGCTCAGCGAGCGGCTGGGGCAGTGGCACTTCTGGCTTACGCTGATTGGCATGAACCTGACTTTCTTCCCCATGCATATTCTGGGTATTCTGGGTATGCCGCGCCGCGTGTATACCTTCCCGGGGGACCTGGGGTGGAACGAGTTGAACCTGCTGGCATCTATCGGTGCTTTTGTGATCGGCGTTTCGGTGCTGGTGTTCCTCTATAACGTTGTGCTCACGATGAAGAATGGTCAGCTAGCTGGGGACGATCCCTGGGATGCCTTTACGCTGGAGTGGGATACCTCATCGCCGCCGAAGAAGTACAACTTCCTGGAGATTCCGATTGTGCGTAGCCGTCGTCCGTTCTATGATAAAAAGTATCCAGAGATTGCTGACTGGAAGTCGGTTACGCATTAGTAGCGCATGGCAACGTCAGCAAGAAGCTAGTAGAGGTACAATGTGGCTCAAGAACAGCAAGATCAAGTACAAGTGAAATCGCACGCAGGCGATGATGAAGAGCGTGAGCGGGAAGAACTTCTTGTCTCCGCGCAAACTGAAACTCCTGTTACTGCTGAACAGGCGACTGCCGAGGGTACAGCAGCTACCAGCGCGGAGGCACCTGTGAAAAGACGGGTGAGGAAGCGGGGGAAGCTGGTCAATGCCGAAGATGTGCTACCACGACCAAGCATCTGGCCTCTGGTGTTCGCTTCGGGGCTGGCCTTGCTCTGCTTTGGCTTCATCTCCTTGCCATTTATCATGGTCATTGGTGGTGTCTTGCTCATCGTCTCTGTGTTTGGTTTGGCTTTGGAGCGTCGTCGATAAAAGCGGCTGCCTGTCCATCACCGGGCGGGCAGCCAGTCTTGAGATATAGGGAGTTACTGATATGAGTGCTGCTCACGCTGAGCAGGTGAGGGTTCTCGAAGAACAGGGGCATGAAGGTGCTCATAGCCTGGAATGGTGGGGCATGGTGTTCTTCATCTGCTCCGAAGCGCTTATTTTCGCGAACTTAATCGCCGTTTTCCTCTATCTGGAGATCCGCGATGGTGGGAAGTGGGTGCTGCCTAATGCTGAATTAGGTTCCTGGCATCCAGCCGCCGCCATTTTCCCGGCTGGTATTAACACCATTATTCTGCTAACCAGCAGCGCATTTGTGCATATGGCCGGTTCTGGCATTCGCAAGGGCAATCAGAAGCAATTAATCATTGGCTTGAGCGTAACTATTTTCCTGGCCCTGGTCTTTCTGTCTGGTCAGGTCTATGAATATCTCGACTTTATGGGACACGGTATGTCGCTGGGCAGCGGCTACGACGGATCAAGTGGCACGCAGGGGTCGGCGTTCTTTACGCTCACCGGCTTCCACGGTGTGCACGTGATCATCGGTGCGCTTTTCCTGACGATCTGCCTCATTCGTTCTGCGCGCGGTGACTTTTCGGCGAAGAAGCACTTCGCGGTCCAGGCTGCCGAGATGTACTGGCACTTCGTTGACGGTGTGTGGATCTTTGTGTTCAGCACGGTCTATCTGCTGCCATTACTGCTGCATCCCTGATTGGTCTGTAGAAGCTAAAGGAGGTCTGGCATCGTTTCATGATGCCGGACCTCTTTGTTTTGTGTAGCTTTACTGTCTCTCGCTGAGGGGGATAGTATAGAGAAAATATGGTACAATAAAAAGATACGCTGCGTGTCATACGTAGCAATCAGGAGACAGAAAGGATTGAGCGTGCCATGAAAGAGGCAATGAACAGAGGGGAACCTGTCGTTGCGCTGGGCGAGCATAAACCACGACGACGGTTCATCGCTCACTGCTCGATTTGTACCAGTCGGATCTGGCTTGGTCCTGTGCCCTTACGGGAGCCGGAAGGTGTACCAGAGCCACGCCTCTCCTGGATACTGTGTAAATCCTGCCATCAAGCTGTGCTGGCGGAAGTGGAACGCTCTCCTGTCAACTCGCCATTACGTCTGCGCATCGCTATGGGACTCGTGGCCTCCGAACGCTGGCCGCACGCCTATCCTACCCGCATCCGCCAATATGTCAGTGATCGGCGCTGGATCGTCTTTATGGCAGCTTGCTTTATACTGGCGATGATCTTCCACCTGGCCCTGATCGTCGCGGTCGCAGCCATGCGCTGAAATAGCACTTTTGGTCTATGAAAAAGAGCGTCTGCTAGCCGTCAATCCCGCTGGCAGGCGCTTTTGTGCACTCTTCAGCTTGTACACGGTTGACTCTTTTTGCTAGAATAAGAACAGGCTCATAATATGCAGAGAGCGTAGGCGCTTCGGCAGAGCTTCTATTTGAATGCAGGGCGATAACACAACCAGGCGGGAAAGGGTTGCTTGCGGATGAATTCCTCTGGAGTGGATAGTGCTGATAGCACCAACGGCGGTTGGTGGATCGAAGAGAACACTGTCACACGAGCACAGTCTTCAACTGACAAACGAGATAGCGTGCCAGCAGGCTTTACGCAGGAATATCATGTGCTGGCAGAGGTTTGTGCCAGTATGAGTAGCGGCTTTATGCTGCTCAATCAGCATGAGCGCATTACCTACTCTAACCAGAGTGCGTTACGCTTGTTGCGCGTACAGCAGTGTAACCTGAACACGTTGCTGGATTTTGATGTGCACCAGCATCTGCTCTCTATTGCCGCTGATCCCCAGCACGTGCGCGGTGAATTGGATCAAGCCTGGTTGCATACTGAGCAGGAATACGCGACCGAACTGGCTCTGGCGGATGCGGCTGTCTGCTGGCTGCGCGTGCGCAGTTTTCCGGTGCGCGATGAGCGAGGCCGCTTGCTAGGACGCGGCATGCTCTTTGACGATATCACCCTGGAGCGTTCATCTGCTGAGTCGCGGGCCGAGACGTTAGCGCTGGCTGCCCATGAATTGAAGACACCACTGGCCATTATCAAGGGTTGTGCGACTACGCTATTAGGGGGTTCGGCGCGTTGGGACCCGGCTATGCAGCGCGAGATGTTGCAGATGATCGATACGCAGTCCGATCACCTCTATGATATTCTCAATACCTTGTTGGACGTCTGGCGCTTTGATGCTGGCACACAGCCTTTGCGGCTGGCGCAGATGCAGCTGACTGAATTGCTTTTGCAACTGGTCAAGCGTTGGCAGAAGCAAGCATCCGGGCAGCGTTTTGTGCTGGATATCCCTGAGGATGTGCCGCTACTGACCTGTGATGCGGTGAGAGTTGAGCAGGTTTTGCAGCACCTGGTTAATAATGCAATCACCTATTCCCCAGCGGGTAAGATTATCCGCGTGCAATTGGAAAGCAACGAGGTTGAGGTGCGCGTCAGTATTGCTGACGAGGGAATTGGCATTGCTGCGGAGCACCTGGAACGTATTTTTGAGCGTTTCTACCGTGTCCAACCCGAGGAAGAGCAGCGCGGTAGTGGTCTCGGACTGGCGGCGGCGCGTGCCACGGTGGAGGCGCATGGTGGGAAGATCTGGGCTGATTCGCCGGGTGTGAGGCAGGGTTCCACCGTTTATTTTACGTTGCCGTTTGCTCCACGCTTATCAACAACGGCGTCTGCACCTGTGTCTATCAGCACGCCTGCTATTGCTCAACACAGTGCAGTGCGTCCGCAGCCTTTGAGGCAAGATCGACGTATCAGTGTGCTGCTCGCTGAGAATGATGCTCGTCTCTCACGCTATGTGCGCGCGAACCTGGAAGAGCAACAATATCGTGTGCAAGCGGTCAACCACGGCATCCAATTTCTGCGCCAGGTAGATCTGGAGGAGCCTGATCTGATTCTGCTCTCTACGCGCCTGGCGGATATGAGCGGAGTTGAGCTGCTCCAGCGCCTGCGCGAGTTTTCGCAGATACCGGTAATGATGCTGTGCGATCAATGCGATGAAGATGAGCGGGTGCAACTTTTTGATCTGGGTAGCGATGATCTGGTCATGAAGCCCTTTGGGATGAAAGAACTGTTGGCCCGCGTGCGTGCATTGCTGCGTCGTCAGGTACCAGCGAACGAGCGGACCGTCAGCCAGTCGATATTCACCACAGGCGAGCTCACGATTGATTACGCCCAGCACGTGGTCACGATGCAAGAACGAGTTGTGCAGTTGAGTCGCACAGAATATAAGCTGCTCAGCACGTTGGCGCAGAACGTAGGTATGGTAGTGACGCACGAACTCTTGTTAGAAAAAGTCTGGGGTCCTGAATATAATCGCGACATTGATTTCATCTGGGTCTACATCAGTCGGCTGCGGCGCAAGGTTGAGGCCGATTCGCGCCACCCCAAATACATCCTCACCGTCCCCGATGTGGGATATAAGCTCGCGAAACACTGAACCCATCCACATCTGCTATACTTACAGCAGCGTTGATTTTTATGTAACTATCGAGGTCGCGTAGGGGCCGAGCGCAGCGTCCCTTGCGGCGGCCCGTTTCCTGGCCTTAAGTGAAAGGGATTGTCCCTACGCGACCTCCTCCTGACCTGAAAAGTTTAGTTTTTATTCAGGTCACTGTAAGGTGTTTACCTTAAGTAGTAACGCAATTGTAATGTCTGCCAGTTATGCTCATAGTGTAAAAAGTAGTGTTTGATACCCATAGGCATTCAGAAACGCGGCTGCCGCCGCCGCTTGATAGGCCGCCACAAACGCCACGGTCGTGGCTAGCGCTTCGCGCTCATGTGGCGGAGCGGAGTGCGCCTTCGGCTCATCTGAATGCAAGGCAATATGACTTTGCAGCTATAGAGGTGTACCCATGTCGCAAGGGCAGAATGCAACCGCTTCGAGCGTACTCGTGCTTGAAACTGATCCCTCACTGCGCCGACTGATTGCGCTCGGTTTGCAGCATCATGGTCTGCATGTCGTCGAGGCAAACTCGCTGGCGACCATTCCTCCCACGGCGGTAAGTGCGGTGGATCTGCTGGTACTGGACGTCGATGGCGGCGCGACGAGCAACTGGTCGCTGCTGGAAACGGTGCAGCAACATAGCGAACTTGCCACTCTCCCCACCGTTGTACTCTCCTGGGAAACTCTGTCAGCACAAAATATGCTAGCAAGTGCGCCTGTAGCCACTACGACAGCGATCTCTTGTCTGGCCAAACCGTTTGATGCGCGTGCTCTCTATGAGACAATCGAGCGACTGCTCAAGATCAAAGCAGCAAAAAAGGCGGCATTGGAGGCACAGGCAGAGGAGCGTTTGCTCGCGCGCTACCCTGAGCAGAATGCGCCCAGTATCTGGCCCTTTGTTACAGCGGCTGGCTTACTGCTGGCCGTCAGTGGGATGCTTTTCCAGCTTGCTCTAGCTGTTATTGGCGTGCTCATTGTCATTGTGGCTATGCTGCTCTGGACGCTAGGGAAAAAGCCTGAAGCTGCTCCCGTGGTTGTGAGCGTGCGTAACCAGTCGCCTTCTTCCGCGTAGCTCTGTTGCAATCCTCTCCCTACCTGTGTCACTTTTGTCACTTTTGTCACTTTCATGCTCTGAACGCGCTCTACAGGCCGATCTAGCAAAGTGACAAAAGTGACAGTGTCTTCTGTTGTCACTCTCCATTCTATACTATCTATTGTATATATTATAATATTTATATGCAATAGATAGTATATTGCGTATTATATTAAATAAAATAGATGGGGTGTGACAAAAGTGACAAAAGTGACACTTTTTTGCAGGTGTTACTTTGTCACTTTGACTTTTAAGCGTTACCAGGATGACTCACGAGAGAGGCTTGATTGAGATGTTGATCACTTGATCTGGATCTCTAGCTTGATAGCTTAGCTGGATGGGACTCTCTGCGACTGGCGTACTGGTAGATGCAGGCGTTGTGATGTTGTCTGATAACGGATATTCGATGGGATCGAGGTACGCCTGTTTTGCCGCGTTGACCGTGGTCCAATCGTCCGCTAAAATACCGCCGGTATCACCTGAGTCAGGATTCAAGCACCAGTATGTCCAGTTGATGCCAGTCGCTGCAAGGTAGCTGGTAATCGCTGCGAGCCACTGCTGGTCTGATTGTGTCGCCAGTAGCGTGCCGAATTCGCCTAACCAGACGGGCGCGATATGTTGTTGCGCGATGTAGCCCCAGTGTGCATCCCAGATGCCTGGGAGATTGTGGGGATAGTTGGGAGCGCTGAACCAGGTCTGTGCTGCCACAGTGGATGGGTAGTCATGTGCCGAGTAGACCAGCCGCTGCGGTACATTCAGCACGACAGGATGCTGCGCGACGCCTTGCAGGTTGCCTCCCCACCAGTAGCTATCTCCCTGATGACAGTCCACACCTTCGACGAAGATCAGCCAGTTAGGATTGACCGCCAGAATCGCATTGCCCGCGCGCTCAGCGGCCAGTTGCCAGTCAAACGCAGGATCGCCACTGCCCCAGCAAGCCGGAGTATGGGGTTCATTGTGCAGATCGGCCCCGATTACCAGCGGGTTGTTGGCATAATGCTGCGCCAGCATAACCCAATCGGCAATCCAGCGTGACTCGGGATACTGTGCGCTATACCAGAGGGCCGATTGTCCATCTGTGTCGAGACGGTGGTGGTCCAGGATGATACGCAATCCGCTGGATGAGGCATAAGCAATAATCTTGTCCATAATCTGGAAACCAGTGAGCCCCTCTAAGTCGGGATTTAGCTGATAGTCGATACCTGTTGGCACGCTGCTGGCATCAAATAACGCGTTTGAGTAGGGTAGACGGATGAGATTGTAGCCCAGGCTCTTGATTTGCTGAAGCATATCCTGATAATGGCGTGTCCAGAGGCCATGGGCGACATAGCTGTGTGTCTCGAAGCCAAACCAGTTGATACCAGCAATGCGTACTGGCTGGTTGTTCGCATCGAGAATCTGACTGCCCTGTGTGTGCCAGTATCCCGTACCGGCGATATTTGCACCTTTTGTCGGCATACACTGCTCCATACTAAAAGTGATGGTCATGATCAATACGATGATGATCAGAAGAACAAGTGGCATAGGCGGCGCGCACTAACATACCACTATCAATGGTGAAAATTTTCATGATGAAACTGCACCTGATTTTATAGTAGGGAAGCAGGCGATAGAAGTCAATGAAAAGAGCAGGCATGAATAGAAACTGAATAATTGGCGATAGGTTTCTGCCTGTCTGCTGAAGGCGAGCATTCTCCTCGTTGTGGCTCGATCCTGCCAGGGCCACGCCGCGACGTAATAAATTATCAGATATGCAATAACGTTGTATTGAGTATATATTTACTTTTCAGGCTATCTATGCTATCTTTTCTACGGTTAGCGAAATCTCCCTCTAATAAGATCAGTTTCATGCTTTTGGATACGCATAATACTGTCCCTATCCCTCCCTTTTTTCTTATTTTTGATCTGATATACTGGGAAAAGCTCTTGGCATGTGTATGGCAGGCAATAAGTATGGAGCAATTCAGATCAAGGGCAAGCTCACGAGAGGTCAAACGCAGCGATCCTTGCAGTAGCCTGACTCGATATAGACCCTTTTTCCGAAGAGTAAAAGCGCCTTGTATCTCCAATTGTAGCAATATGCGAGAGGTCACCGATGCTTTCATACATGCGTAGTCTCCACTCTCCAAATGGGAGGTTCCATCACTTTCTGCTCTCCATACTTGCCACTACACTTTTGCTATGAGATACACATCTTCGAGAAGAGGAACAAGCAGTGGGTTACATTTGCGTAACTCTTCTAAATGCGACTGTTTTTACGCTGGTTGATGTATCCGTGATATGAGAGGTACTTTCGGTTTGAATAGAATGTATAGCCAGAATGGTTATGTTTAGATGAAAATTTAGGAAAATAGAGATAAAGGAGGCATTATGCCAATAGAAAATATAAAAGGAACAGGAGCAAAGGACCAGCCTGTGCCAGAAGATGTTGATGCGATGAGGCGTCTAGCGCAGGAGAGTAAGTCAGCAGGGGATCATGCTACCGGGGGATCTAAGACATCAGGGTTGTCGGCAATGGAAGCTCTGGAGAGGAAGCTGGCGAAGAGTCAGATTACCGAGGAACAGTTCGGCAGAAGCTTGCAAGGAGATCCAATATGGAAAGAGAAGGCACATGATAAGGTACCGAAAGGCTGGCTGAGTGGTAAGAGTAAGGCTCCTCAGGTCGATAGCCCGACCGGTCGGTCTGAGGAGAGTGGGGATGAGACACCAACGCTGCAAAACCTGGGTCCCTTGGGCCGTGGATTAGATCAGCGCCCCAAGAGTCCTGAGATGCAGGAATCTGAGATAGGTGCACAAAATTCCCTACAAAGCCTGAATACAGAAAGAGCATCAATTACAGAGAAAATCCGGGGTCTGAGAAGGTTTGAAGAAAATGCAATAAAGAAAGACACAAATAGATGGACTGAGAGACAAAAAAGCTACTATGAGTCCGTGCGGGAACTCAATGGCATTGAAGGGGGCAAGCTCTCGGAGGTAGATTTGCAGTATCAGGAAAAGCGTGACCGTTTCACTGCGCAATGGATAAATGAGCGAAGTAAGCTAGGTTTACCAGGACTAAAACCTGGTCAGGATATTAAAGACGCGCTTACTGATGAATATGCGTCAATTAGAGCTCAGAGCGAAGAACTGAAGGCGAGAAGTACCGGATCTCAAAACACTGATCAGAAGTTTCTGCAACAAAAGATAAAGGAACTTAAAGATCGGAAAAGCGAAATTGATGATAAACTGGCTATACTAAAAGGAAAAAGACCAGATACAGAGGCACAGCCAGTTGGGACTAACACACTGGAACTTCGAAGACCGGAAGGTGTAGAGCCTTCGTCGAGAGGTGATATGGCGCGTCGACTGCGAACTGCACAACGGATCGATACTGGAAAAGGACAAGCAGCTACCGTAGAGAGTTCTCGAGATTCAGTGGCGTATACACCGGTTGGGCAAGACATAGGTATCTTTAATCCTGCTGGTATGACGGAGAATGAAAAGGCAGGACGGTTATCGCAAGAATTGCGAGAGGAAATTGGGCCAGCTTCTTCAGAAGGGGATTCTGCAGGTAAGAGTCGCCAGGAAATTGTTTCTGAGAAGCCATCAAATCGCGAGGCTCAACTATCAGTACTTAATAAAGCTTTCAAACGCCTGGCGAGCGAAAAAGACGTCATTCAATCGCAACTTGCGACGCTGGATAAGGATGCAAAAGAGTTTCGTCAAGATATCCAGAGAGAAAGAGGTAGATGGAGTACCATTAATAATTTGGAGAGGGAATACCGGGGAATTAGAGGACGTGTGCAGGCTCTCGAAGCCACAGTAGGCGAAGACGATAGATTGATAAACGATGATGCTACACATTATACCGCGCTCTATAATATACAAGTAAGGTTAGACAATAACCGGGAGCAAATACAGAAAGGCAGAGAACGGCTTGGAGTAATCGTCGGACAATTGGAAAACATGGAGCCAGGATTAAAGAATGCTCAAGATATTGTAGGTGCAATACGTGAATTGCACGAAAATAGAGAAAAATATATGAATACGATATCGAATGATTTTGATAAGAATATTCAGCAAAGAAGAGCAGAGCTTGAAGCGGAGCTACGCAAAAATCAAGAGCAACAGACTTTAAATAGGACGGAATACAGCCAATTGTGGAATGAGCCTCAGAGATTACAAGAGCAGGACATGCCTATGCCTGAGACGAGGGAATCTTCGGAGGGGGAGTAATCTTTATGACATGCTATGAACATGCAGTGGCGAACGCCACTCCCTCGCAGCTCGTGAACCCACCATAGTTGTAGGTATGATATTGTCCCTCTGTCCCTCTATCTTCCTATTTTTTTTGCGTTTGATTGGGTATAGTCATAACAAAGGAAGCATTCGATGTGTGTATGGCAAGCTATGATACGGAGTCAAAACTCTCGGTCTGACTTTCTGTTCCAGGTGATCTGAGAACGGTGATGCTCATTTGGATAAAACGTAGGAAAGTAAGCATATAAGGTTCGAGAAATATAAGGAAGGAGGCGCTATGGCGGGGGATAATCCAAAAGAAGGGGATAAAAAAGCAATAACGGGAAATACTGCACCAGGGACGAGCGGGAATGTGTTGGAGTGGCAAAAACAAGAGCGGGCTTTAGGGGATGGTGCGGGACAACGTTCGGGGCAAGAAAAAGGAAAAAAGAAAGAGGTAACGTTTGTCGCTCCAGAGGGATCGCAGCCGTTAGAGCAAGACGTAAAGCCGCCGTCTGATGTTAGAACCAGCCATCGTGACATCGCGAATCAGCATCGCCTAAGGGCGGGAATGCAAGATGCATGGAGGCTAGGAGAACAGGCCTCGCCGCGTGGAGAGAAGAGTCTGGACCAGCGACGCGAGGACTTGGCAGCGATGAAAGGCACGCTAGGTTCTCGGCGCAGGAGTCTCCGAGAAGATGAAGCACGTTTGAGCGAGAGACAAAAAAGATACGATGACATTAGGAAGCGGTTTGATAGCATTGACGAGCAAGAAAAGAAAGTCATGGATGCACCGTCGTCTTCCAGGGCTGCAGACGACGATGAGCGGTTGCATTCAAAGATGTTTGCTATACGGCAAATTAACGAAGAGCGTGATCGACTTACCGCACAATGGGCAGAGCAGTCTGTATTAGAACGTAATCAGGATCTTAAAGACGCACTTGACAAGGAAAAGGGAGAACTTCTCAGGCAGCAAAACAACCTGGAGGCAAAAAAGGCTGCATGGAATAAGGATAATCATGAGTACCGGCGACAGGAAAAACAGTTTCAAGCAGAGCTAATCGAAAGCCAAACTATTAAGTTGGAAGAACTCAATCGCGAATTAAAAAACCTGGAGGGAGAAAAAAAATCAATTCAAAAGTACCTAGCAGTGAAAGACAATCTAGATCGTCAGCGCACGGGCCTCCAAGAAGAAGGAAAGCATTTGGGCAAGAAACAGGAAAAATACAATGACATCAAGAGCCGATTGGATAGCATTAGCAAGCGCGAGCGGGATAACGCAAGCGCAATAGAAGAGGCCTCAAGGAAGCCTTCGAGGTTTTCAAGGGAGGCTCTTCGAATGAAGTTTTCTAGGAAGTCTTCTTCTGCTGATTATATGTCTCAAGAGGACGTATTGAAGCCATTTAATGAAGATCTGCAGAGGTGTCGGGAGGATCGTGACAAACTCACCACGGAATGGGAACAGTGGAAAGGTAGTGAGTCAGGTTCTCCTGGGGAATCTAGATTAGAACGTAATCAGGATCTTAAAAGCGCACTTGGCAAGGAAGAGGAAGAAATTCGCGAGCTGCAAGGCAACCTGAATGCAAAATGGGCTGCATGGGATAAGGATAATCAGGCGTACCTGCGACAAGAGGAACGGCTTCAAACAATTGAGGCGCAGGGGCTGCCTACAGTCAGGCAACAAATAGCATACACAACGCTTAGAAGGGCGCAGCTGAGCTTGTCAAAGCATGTTCGAGAACAACCTAGGCTAGGTCCGGCGGGATCTACCGGGGAGAGTAGTGGTACATGAAATGCTGCCAGAAGGAGACGATGATGTCTATGGCGGCAGTGGCTTTAGAGCACCCGTCGTGAATAAAACAAAATGAAGTGTTGTTCCACAATAGAACGTTTACACCAGCGAAAGAGGACCCTACCTCTGGATAGCTCTCAAGAGCAAGAATGCTTCGGTTATCCCGCTGCTGCCTCATCTTTCTGGCGTATCTCCAACTCCACATTATCTTTTTATGCCGACAGCAAAGGCTCTGACCCCCAAAACATTCAGGTCTTTGTAAGGTGGACCTCTTGCACTGCAAGTTGACTATCAGGCAGAGGCACCATAATCGGTATGTATTTCCTGGCATTCAGAAACGAGACTATCGCCTCTAGCTTTCGGCTCATCTGAATGTGTATGGGTATGACATTCTATACCGCACGGAGATTGTGTATTTTTATGGAAGTAAATAGCATCGCAGGCGGCGCATTACAGACAGCGCAGCCTGACACCGGCAAAAAGCGTTCCCGCAAGCGCAGTATCATCATTTTTACACTGGTGAGCATCTTAAATTTGTCGCTCTTGATACTGCTCTGGACGTTGCTGTTAACTCCGCGGTCTACATCGTCTCAAAGCAATGATTCGTCTCTGGTAGGTGATATTTCTAGCCCACTATTGGGACAGGCGGCACCGAATTTCACGCTACCCTCAATGAGCAGCAATGGGGCACAGGTGAGCCTGGCCAGTTTCAAGGGCAAGCCCGTGGTGATAAATTTCTGGGAAGCCTCCTGCCAGCCCTGTAATGCCGAAGCACCATTTTTGCAGCAGTCATGGAAGCAAATGCAGCCAAAGGGCGTGGTCTTAATTGGCATCGACGGACCCGAAAGTATGAGTGCTGCACGCGCATTTGTGCAAAAATATGGGGTGACATATCCCAATGTCAGGGATACGATAGATGGCGCGACATCGATTAATTACGGCACAACGGGCAATCCTGAGACGTTCTTTATCGACGCGCATGGTATCATAAGGGCGCGTTGGATTGGGGCGTTGACGAGCGCGGGTCTCAAGGCCAATCTGGCAAAAATTCACGTTGCATATTAAAAGGCGGCACGAATATGGTGCAGATCGGCTGGCTTGTCCGTATGATCCACATCCTGGCTGCGGCGGCCTGGGTCGGTGGTAGCCTGATGTATCAATGGATCGTCATGCCAGCGTTGCGCCGTGCTGGACCTGCTCCCGAGGTGGCGGCCCAGATTGCGGCGTTATTCAAGCGCATGGTCAATATCTGCGTGGGCGTGCTGCTGGTGAGTGGTGTTCTGCTCACGTTTGATCGCCTGACACAGACAACATTGGGTTTAACCTATATCGTCGTATTGCTGATCAAGATCGTGGCCGCTATGGTCATGTTTGTGCTCGCGATCTATCTGGGACAGAGTAATATTCGGCGGCTGGCAAAGCGCTCGACGCGGTTTTCCAGGGCCGCGCCGCAGTTGATGTTAGCCGTGGGTATCTGTATATTTGTACTTGGCGCGATCCTCAACAGCTTATATGAGGCCAGTCTCGCGTCACATTGATGGAGGTCGTATTGTGCAGCTTGCATTGACTGTGCCAGCAGAAGAAACACCGCTGGAGCAACCACCGCAGCGGCGGCGAAAGCGCTTCCCACTGAGTTTTCTGCTCGTTGGGATGTTGATACTTGGTGCTGTCGTTTATCTTGTTTATGCCAATACACAGGCGAACGCTGTCTATTATCTGACCGTGCCTGAGTTGAAAACCTGCACGACCTGCACGGTACAATCGGTGCGTGTCGCGGGCTATGTGCAGGCGGGATCAATCCAGCGCAACTATCAGCAGCAAAGTCTTTCATTTGTCATTGAAGATAACAAGCAGACGTTGCCCGTTACCTATACCGGTGTCGTGCCTGATATTTTTGGGGCTGGTATCCAGGTTGTCGTCGAGGGACATTACACGGGACAGGGACCGTTCCAGGCGCAAACCTTACTTACCAAGTGCCCTTCAACGTTCCAGGCTGCTACGCCAGCAGCGAAGAAGTAGGGATCAACCGTGTACTTTTCAGATCTAGGCAATATTGCACTTATACTGGCCCTGGTTTTTGCACTCTATACCGTTATTGCGTCTGTGTTCGGTGCCGTGCGTTTGGCTCCGCGAGTGGTGCGCTGCGCTAAGCGCGGTCTACTAGCCGTGACCCTTTTTATGCTGCTGGCCGCATTGGCATTGATCCTGTCATTTCTGACGCATGATTTCGGCGTGATTTATGTCGCGCAACAATCTAATCGGGCTATGCCCTGGTATTTTACGGCTGCGGCCTTTTATGGTGGGCAGGAAGGATCATTGCTCTATTGGGCCTGTATGTTAGCTGTGTTCTCCGCTATTTTTGTGCTGACCGCCCGCCGTGCGCCTTCTGTGCTTGTCCCCTACGTGATGGCGACGCTCATGTGCATCGAGATCTTCTTTGTCTTCGTGCTGGTCACGGTTTCTAATCCTTTCGCGCGCGTAGCTGTGCCACCGGCTGACGGCATCGGCTTGAATCCCTTGCTCATGGACCCGGGTATGCTCGTGCATCCTCCAACCTTGTTGGCGGGCTATATGAGCTTTTCCGTGCCGTTTGCCATTGCCGTCGCCGTGCTGATTACGGGCAAACTGGGCAACGAGTGGCTGCAGACGATTCGGCGCTGGATGCTGGCATCCTGGACCATCCAGTCGGCGGGCTTGTTGCTAGGAGCCTGGTGGTCGTATCACGTGTTGGGCTGGGGTGGCTACTGGGCCTGGGACCCGGTGGAAAATGCCGCACTGCTACCCTGGCTAACGGCAACGGCTTTTCTACACTCGACTATGGTGCAGGAGCGCCGTGGCATGCTCAAGGTCTGGAACCTGGTGCTGGTGATCCTTTCTTTCGCGCTCTCCATCTTTGGTACCTTTGAGGTGAGAAGTGGCGTTATCAGCTCTGTCCACTCGTTTGCCTACTCGGACATTGGTGGCTACTTCTTTGCGTTTCTAGTCATCGTCGTCGTCTTCTCCAGCGGACTCTTTTTCCTGCGCCTGCCGAAGTTGCGACCGGAGCAAGAATTTGACTCGGTGGTGTCGCGCGAAGGCGTCTTCTTGCTCAATAACCTTTTGCTACTAGGCATGACATTCGCGGTGCTGTGGGGCACGATCTTCCCACTGATTACCGCTCTGTTCGAGCACGAGGAAATGACAGTGGGGCCACCGTTTTACGACCAGGTATTGGCACCTTTGATCGCTGTGCTGGTAGTAGCCATGGGCGTAGGACCGCTGCTGGCCTGGCGACGTGCTTCATTGCCTGCTTTATGGCGCAATGTCTGTATTCCTGTGATACTGGCCGCTGTGTGTGCCGCTATTCTGCCGTTCTTTGGCGTGAAGAATATCGCCGCAAACGTCGGTTTTGCTGTATGTGCCTTTGCCGCAACGGCTATTCTCTATGAGTTGTGGCGGGGCATGCGCGTACGTCATCGTCATGGTGAGTCGTACCTGTTAGCTTTGTATATGCTCTTTAATCGCTATCGTCGGCGCTATGGTGGTTATCTGGTGCACCTGGGCCTGATACTGCTCGTCGTTGGTATTATCGGATCGGGCTATTTTCAGACGCAGCAAGACACACAGCTCAAGCCCGGGCAGGATATGAATATCGGAGGCTATCGCCTGACCTATTTCGGCAATATTGACACAAAAAATACCGGCAAAGAATCTATTGCCGCCCAATTGCAACTGTGGCACGGTGAGCAGTTGCTGGGCTATATTTATCCGGGGCGCACCTACTATGCCAACTACGGGAATCAGCCAGCCAGCCAGATCTCGATTACCACGGTCGGGCTGACAGATGTCTATGTGTACCTGGACGATTGGGATGGACCGGCACAAGCCACGATTCGCGTCTTTATCAACCCGTTAGTGCCGCTGGTCTGGTACGGTGGTGCGCTGATGATTATCGGCGGTATAATCTGCTGGTGGCCGGAACATCGTCGTGTGTTGGCGGGCCGCTCCGGGTTGTCAGGCACGCGCACTGCTGGAGCGCAAGCTGACGAGGCTGCCGGTAAAGCCGATGAGGGGGTCGTGGTATGAAACAGAGGCGCTCAATCTTGCTCATAACGGCGCTGCTAGCCGTCATGGCGGCTATCGGCTCGTCGCTGTTGCTGGCGACGCCGCGTCCCCAGACCATAGACCAGCGAGTGCATAGCATCGCCTCACAATTGAAATGTCCGGTCTGCCAGGACGAGTCTGTGGCGGATTCGTCTGTGAGCATAGCCGAGCAGATGCGCCAGGTCATTCGCCAGCAAGTGCAAGCAGGCAAGTCAGATCAGCAAATAATTCAATTTTTCGAGGATCGCTACGGAGCCGGTATCGTCTGGTCGCCGCCGTGGCTGGGTCTGACGTTGTTTGCCTGGCTGGTCCCGATAGCGCTGTTTCTGGCCGGATGTGTGCTCTTGTTTTTCGTCTTGCGTGAATGGCGAATGAGCGCTCCCGGCAGTGGTGGAGGCGCTGTGCAAAATACAGGCGAGATACTTGAAGATGCCGAGCTGGAAAGTTATCGCGGGCAACTTGAACAAGAACTGGCAGCTGAAGATGTGCTCTTCAAACCCTACAGAACGGAGGTGAGCTAATGGTTATCGCCGTGGCAATCGTGCTGGGACTATGTGCGCTGGCCTTCGTGCTCTATCCGCTCTATCGTCGCTCGGAGCAAGATCTGCTGCCTGTGCTACTGGGGCCAGATGCGCCAGAGATAGCAGCAGTAAGCGAGCAAGAACAATCCGCGCGCAATGCCTTGCAAGAAGTCGAACTTGACTATCAGCTTGGCAACATTGCGGAGCCAGACTACCGAAACTTGCGGGAACGCTACATGCGACGTGCATTAGTCGCCTTGAAGTCACGGCGTGATCGTGATCAGGAGATCGACGCGGAAATTGAAGCACAGTTGCATGCCATGAAGGAGAGCCATGAAGAAGCAAACAAGTAGAAGTGCTGTGCTAGCGTTAATCCTCGTGGTATGGCTTTTCCCATTGATCAGCATCTCCGCGCATGCAGCCAGCAACGGTCGTATCTTTGGACAACTGCTGGACGGTAGCAATCGTAATGCTCCGTTAGCGGGTCAAACGGTCACGCTACAGATGTCGCAGGACAATAGTGGCAAGGACCTGGCAACCGCCAAAACGGATGCGCAAGGCAATTTCTCATTTAGCAATCTGGCGACCGATAAGACCATCAGCTATGCTGTGTACATCCATTACAAGGGTGCACAGTATGTCAGCGCTATTGTGACGTTGGATAGTAAGCCTGCGCAGCAAGTGAACCTGACAGTCTACCAGCCCACAACCAGTACGGCGAAAGTGGCAATTGAACAGGCTACGGTGCTCGTGGAGGAGCCAGATACGCAAAAAGGGCTACTCACGATCTCTGAGGTATTCTCCTTCGAAAATCTGGATACCCATACCTATGTTGGCTCATTAACGGCCAACCATAGCAAGCCAAACGCGCTGCTCTTTTCATTGCCGGTTGGTGCGCAGGACATCACGCTAGGGAGTGGCTTTGCGGGTTATCAAGAGATATACGTGAACCGTGGTTTTGCCAGCAATGCGGCATTGTTGCCAGGTGAAAACGACTTTTCCTTCTCCTTTGAAATACCCTATAGTCCACCGAGCTACGATTTGAGCTACACGGCAATGTATCCGACGGTCGCGCTATCGGTGATGATCCCACCCACGCTCGAAGTCAACGCGGGCGGATTGCAAAACCAGGGCATCGTTACGGCGACCGATCAGCATACCTATCGCCTTTTTAGCGTAGATGGTTTGCTTGCTCAACGTACGATCTCCGTTAATTTAGGGGGACTCACGCTAGAGCATACGTCAATATTTGCTACGCTCTTTAGCGCAAATAACATCTGGCTGATAGTGATCATATTGCTGATGCTCATGGTCATCGTGGGTACATGGTTCCTCTATCGCGCCCGGCGGCGTCAACTCATGCCCAGCTTGCCCAGAAGCAATGGTACGGCGAAGAGCAACGCACAACAGGATCGGCGGCAGATGCTCTTACAAGAATTACTCAATCTGGACCGCGAGTATGAGAGCGGTAAGTTGACAAAAGCCGGTTACGAGGAGCGGCGCAACAAAGCTAAGGCTCGCTTACGCTCCCTCATGAGTGAGCAGGAGACCGTGAGGCGCTGAACAGGCAACCTTTATTAGGAGATGTATATCGTAAATTTGGGGTGGAGGAGGCGACAGGGCGCACGCGAGGTGACGCCCCTACCCGGTAGGGGGATGAAAACGATGGGATTGGGTCATACACGTGGAGGGATTGGGTGATGAAAATGATGGGGTAGGGGCGTGTCCTTGCGACCGCCCTGGCGTACGGATTAATGACACGCAGAGATAGGCGATCATGCAGACGAACAGAAACATCCAACTAACCAATCAAGATAAGGCAGAACAGACGCTCCAGAACGGTATTGTCGTGTCTGGTTCTGTCTCGTTGCCTGCATCTGTGCCTGTCAGGCCAGCGGCCATTGCTGTGCGTGATCTGCAAAAGAGTTATGCGCTGAAGCCCATTCTGCGTCACGTTGACTTTGTCTTAGCTCAGGGACAGCGTATGGCCTTGCTGGGTGCCAATGGAGCCGGTAAAACGACGTTGTTGCGCATGCTCGTTGGTCTAACCAGGCCGAGCGCGGGCAGTGTCTCTATTCTGGGACTGGATAGTGTGCGCGATGCGCAGCAGGTGCGCCATCTTGTTGGCTTTGTGGCTCATCAGCCCTATCTCTATGAGGAACTGACTGCGCTGGAAAACCTGCTGTTCTTTGCTCGTATGTATGCTGTGAAGCATGCTGTGGAGCGTGCGCAGACATTATTACAGCGTGTGGGCCTGGAGAAACGTATGCGTGAGCGAGTCAGTGCGCTCTCACGTGGGCAGGTGCAGCGGGTATCATGGGCGCGAGCGTTGCTGCATGCGCCGCGCCTCTTACTGTTAGATGAGCCAGAAACGGGTCTCGATCAGCAGGGCAATGAACTGGTAGATACCTTGCTGGCAGAACATATTGCCCACGGCGGTAGCCTGCTTTTCACGACCCATCAACTCGAACGCGCGCAGAGCTTGAGTGATCACATCGTCATCCTGAGTCGGGGACGCGTGGCATACCAGCAGAGGACAGCTAGGCTGGAGTCAGGCGAGTTGCGACGGCGCTATCAGGAGGTCACATGATCAGCGATGGGCGTATTTTTCTGAGCCAGGTCTGGGCGATTCTCTGGAAAGACATACGCTATGAATTGCGTAGCAAGCAGACATGGCTGGGCATGGGTATGTTTGCCTTGTTGGTCCTGGTGATTTTTAATTTTACCTTTGATCTGCGCGTGGATACTGTTGCGGCGGTCGCTCCTGGCGCGTTGTGGGTCGCCTTTATTTTTGCCAGCCTGTTGGGATTGGGACGCACCATTGTTGCTGAGCGCGAGCGTGGTTCAATGGATCGTCTATTACTGTGTCCGGTTGATCGTAGAGCTATCTATCTGGCGAAACTGCTGGGCAATGTACTCTTTATCGGTGTTGTAGAGATCGTTGCCTTGCCGGTTTTTGCGGCACTGTTCAACGTACCGCTCTTTGGCAGCATGCCGCTGATCGTCTTGCTGGGAACGCTGGGTATCGCCTCGATTGGCACGCTGTTTTCCGCCATGGCAGCGGCGACCGAGGCACGAGAATTGCTCCTGCCCATTATCGTCTTTCCGTTGATTGTACCTGTCGTGATCAGTGTGGTGCGAGCGACGCAGCAGTTGTTAGCGCCAGTAGCTAACCAACCACCCTGGCTAGGTCTGCTTGTCGCGTTTGATATTATATTTCTGAGTGTTTCCACGCTCACCTTTCAATATGTTATCGAGGAATAATAGCAGAGGACGACGAGAGATAGTCTTATCCTTGTCAATGCCTTGTTGTATTAGGAGTAGATGTTATGGCCTTAGCAAAGCAAGCAACGCGTGTTGAGCGCCAGAATCCAACAGACGTGCAAGAGCGGCGCACTGAGCGCCTGCCGGTCGTTTCTTTGATCCTGGGTGTGTTATCGTGTATCGGCGTGATGGTCTCCATCGGCTTAATTTTCTTGTACGCGCCAGTTGATGCCGTGCAAGGTCTGCCACAGAAGATCTTCTATTTTCATGTACCCATGGCCTGGATTGGTATGCTCGCTTTTGTCGTGCTGGCTGCGGCGGGCGTGATCTACCTGATCAGACCCGATGAGCGCTGGGATTGGCTTGCGCGTGCCTCGGCTGAGGTTGGCGTGGTCTTTCTGACGCTGGCGCTGATCCTGGGTTCTATGTGGGGCAAAGTCATCTGGGGTACCTGGTGGACCTGGGATGCCATGCTGACCGCTGCGCTGATCCTGTGGTTTATGTTTGTCGCCTATTTGATGCTACGTAGCTACATGGGTCGTACTGATACCAGTGCGCGCTCCGCTGCGGTACTGGGCATCGTGGGGGTGATTGATGTGCCGATCATCTATGAGGCGACTAACTGGTGGCGTACGCTACATCCCGCTCATGAAGTGGGGACAGGTGCTTTGCCTGCCTCGGTCACGCTTACTTTGATGGTAGCACTGGTGGCATTCACCATATTCTATGTTTTTCTCGTGATGCAACTCTATCAGTTACAGAAAATGCAAACACTGGCACAGCGTCTGCGTGTCAGCGTTGAATAGAAGAGGATACAGCGATGCAAGAATCAACTTATCTGATAGCTGCCTATGCTATTGCCTGGCTTGGATTATTTGCTTACCTGGCGTTTGTGGCTATGCGTATTCGCGGTGTACGTACCGAGCTAGTTGCAGTGCAGGAATTGGTGCGTGAGCAGCAACAAGAACAGGTTTTTAAATCATCTGAGCGCGAACCTGAGGAAGAAATATTGCTTTCTCGCGTAACGGAGGATGTGTAGGGTATGGCCACCAAAGAATCCTTGCCGTCTGTGACAAACAAACAAGGTGCAGATAGAGGACATATTGCGAGTCTGGCCTGTGGTGATATTGTATCATTTCTGGTCTTTACGATTATTGGTATCAATAGTCACAAAGATGGGCTGACTGTTACAAATGTTGTGCTCACGGCATGGCCATTTATCGTGGCCTGGTTTATCGTATCCCCTTTCGTGGGCGCTTTTCGCCGCGAACTGGCCACGCAGCCGCGTAAAATGGCGTCCCGTACTGCGCTATCCTGGCTAGCCGCGTGGCCGCTATCAATGCTTTTGCGAGGTATTTTCGTCGATCACGGCGTCCCACCGTGGATATTTATGTTTATTGTGCTGGTTGTGAACATGATCTTCCTGGTACTCTGGCGCATGACCTTTGCCTGGGTGAAAAGCTGGAAACGCTAGCTTTGTTCCAGGTAACACAAAGTCTGTAACATTATCATCTAGCGTGAATAATGGTATGATCTATAGATGGAGAACGTAGAAGGGTAAGAGAAGATGAGAAGAAGGTCATAGCAGGTTGTGATTCCTGTTCGCCTGGAGGATAATAGCATGGCTAATCGCGGATCTCAGGATAAGTCCTCAAAGAAAAGTGAAACGCAGCTAGAAAAGCGTAGAAATACTATACAGGTACGTCTGGAGCAGGCACGCGAGGCACTGGCGAAGGCTGAGGAGGGTCTGCAACGGGCGGAAGTCCGTCTGCAGAAGAGAGCTTCGCGCGTCAAAGAGTTAGAGACGATTTTGGACCGTGGACAGCAGAAATTAGCAGTGGCGCCTGCCACAGAGCCTGTTGTTGTATCTTATCGAGCGCAAACGGAAGAGGCATGGCCGGAAGTTCAGCCATCGCAGGATGCCCTGGTAGCGCATATTTCTGTAGAGGCGCTCGCGACAGCCAGACAGGCTCGTGCCGTTGCCAGTACAGCCGAGCGAGCTGCGCGTCTCGCCATAAAAAGAGCGCTTGATGCATCTGTGCGTATGGAGCAGATGGTGTTTGCTCGTCACCTGGAACAAGAACTGCAGCAGTTGCAAGATGAGGCCGACAAAGCCGGGGCTTTCGCGCAGGAAACTGAGCAGTCTGCCAGCACCGCCGAGCAGCTAGTTACTGTGCTAGAAAATCTTATGCCTGCGGACGAGCAACCCTTAGTGGAACGTCTGCCCGCTAGCCGTAGTGGACCGGGGTCTGCCAGTAGCGCGGAAATTGATGAGGAGGAGGAAGCTGTGGAGAAGCTTGCGTCTATGGTGCTTGCCAATGCTGCTGGCGTAGTGGCGGCTGAGGCGGAGGCACGGGCTGAGGCGAGTAGTCTTCGTGCGCGAGAGGCTCGTCAACTGCTCAGGCAAGCCGAACAGATGGTGATGCTGGTGCGTAGTGCGATACAGGATGGGGCGTTGTTGGGCGCGGAGGCTGTACAAGCCTTGCAGGCGGCTGAACGCGAGGCGACACATGCCCAGGCGGTGCTGGCAGATGCTGAGGCGGCAGAGGAGCAGGCGTTACACGTGGCTATGTATGCTGAGGCGGATGCAGAGGTAGCTGAAGGGATGGCTTTTGCCGCAGATCAGCACTGGGAGGAAGATAATCGGCGGAACAATGCCATCGCAGCGTCCTCTCATGAGACAACTAGCGAGCACCCTGTAGAGGAAACAGCGGTTGCAAAAGAGGCAACGCAAGTAGAAGAAACGGCTAGCGGAAAGCGCAATGAAGACTCTCTGTCGGAGTCGGCTATAGATCCCGGAGAGGCAATGTGAGTAGCAGTTGTGCTCGCCAGACGCGTGCAGCTATCTCGGTTGATGAGCAGGATATTGCACGCCGCTGGTGGGCATTAGCGCCTGGAAGCCAGTTATTATTGAGCGATGGTCGTGTCTGTCGACTCATATTTGCCGGATGTCCCGGAGGATCAGTGGGGCCAGATGTACGAGATGCTGTGCTGTGGGTACCGTTGCAGTCTCAGGAGCAGGCTGTGCTGTTTCCGCAGCAGGATAGGCTGCTCGCCAAGTATATTGGGGATGTTGAGTTCCATGTGCGGGCCAGTGATTGGTCCGCGCATCTGCATCATCGCGATCCGCGCTATAACGCAGTTGTGCTGCATGTCGTGTTCATTTGTGATGATCCGCATCCCACGCTACGCCAGGACGGGGTTGTCGTGCCCGTGTGTTCACTGTATGATCAGCCAGTGGCGAGGACACAATTTCCTCTTACCATGACATCGCAAACGGAGACAACCTGGCCCTGCCATCATGTGCTGCCGCTCCTGAGTAAAGAGGAGATTGCTCGTTTACTGATGCATGCTGGATTGCTACGCTTTGAGCAGAAGGCTCATACGTTTGTTGAGCAGTTACACTGCGTTGATCAGCTGGCCTGCTCTATTGATACTTATGATTTGTGCTTGCTGCCAGCTCTGGCCGAAGGATTAGGTTATGGGCGTGATCGCGATTTTTTTCGGGCGAGCGGTCTCTATTTGCTCGTAGGTAAAAAGGAAGTGCCAGAGCCATTGGGGCGCGCGACACGACCTGCACCGCTGGATGCCAGCCGTTTGCGCGTACTCGCCGTGCTGATCGAGCGTTGGCGTCATGTCGGTGCCTGGCAAACACTGCGTAAACTGTTTCTGGCTTTCGAAGATACAGCGTTGTTACAGGCGCTACGCACGGAATTCTGTGCGCTGGGGTTGAGTCTTGCGCGCACTGATATACTTATTTGCAACGTGGTGCTGCCATTTGCCGCAGCAGTAGCCTTGCTTGAGCATGATTCGACGCTGGCAGAGCGCGCACAAGCCTGTTATCGGCAGCATCCCGGTCTCGCGTCCAATCGTATTACGCGTATGATGTGTAAGCAATTGCAATTGCCAGGAGAACCACGTGGGAGCTGTCAGCAGCAAGGACTTCATTATATTTATCAGCAGACTTGTCAGGAGAAACATTGTACTCTGTGTATGATGGGAAAGAGCGGTATATGAGTGAGCAACAGGATACGGTGGAGGGTGAACGGCTGGCGCGTTTTCTGGCCCATGCTGGTATTGCCTCGCGTCGTCATGCGGAAGAGTTGATTGCCTCGGGACGCGTTCAGGTAAATGGCATAACGATTACTACGCAAGGAACACGCATTGATCCCGCGCATGATCGCGTAGTTGTTGACGGGAAAGCGGTCAATGCTACTAGCAGGCAGGTGTATTTGTTACTCAATAAGCCAGCCGGATGTGTCAGCACGGCGCAAGATCCACAGGGGCGTCCGACTGTCCTCGACCTGCTACCGTCTGAGGTGCGTCAACTGCGTGTGTATCCTGTTGGTCGGCTGGATATTGATACAAGTGGTTTATTGCTGCTGACAAATGATGGCAATTTTGCGTTGCACCTCTCGCATCCGCGCTATGCCATGGAAAAGCGCTATGAAGCTCTCGTGCAAGGAGAGCCTTCCATGGAGGCATTGGCGATGCTCAGGCGTGGGGTACTGATTACAGAAGACGATGGTAGCCAGCATATGACCGCGCCCGCTCGGGTGAGCGTGTTACGTCGTACAGGTGCAGATAGCTGGTTGACGCTCACCATCCACGAGGGTCGCAAGCGCCAGGTGCGTCGTATGTTGCAGGCGATTGGTCACAGGGTCTTGCAACTAGCACGTGTGGGGGTTGGACCTCTGACGCTGCGTGACGTTCCCAGCGGCAAATGGCGCTATTTGACTGAAGCTGAAGTCCAGGCACTGCTTGGGTAAGTATGGCCAGGCCCATCTCCTCAACGTCCTTACACGCTTTTCATATATTCATTAAAATTCCTTGATACAGTTGCGCACGTTTGAAACGCCTCAAGTGAAATCGAGAGGAACTTGAGGCGTGCTGTATTTCCACTTATTAAATGGCCCTTTTAACCCAATGACCATAGGTCTTATCAAGTTCACGTTGTACCCTATTGACTGACTCCGCGTACTGCTGGGCATTTTCCAGCGTCTGGAAATGGCGGATAACGCGATCATCCGGGTTAAGCGCTTTGCCTTGTTGCAGTTCACGAACCAGATGTTCGCGATCACTCACGCGTTGTGTATAATATCTATCATCCATTTATGTACTCCTTGCCGTTTTTTATTGATCAGGCAATGAAATAATCTTTGCACGCGATCACTCTATGCTCTACGTTGAACACTGTCTCTTACTATAATACATTGCACGTTTGCCATCGCTCTGCTAGCAGGTTGAGCAACGGCAAACGCGCTTTTATCCTCAGGCTTTAGCTTCCATCTGTTGCGGGGGAACGATTTCAATGTACGCGTCTTCATCGACGTAGGCTGAAAAAAGTCTTGTCTCGTCAGTTTCATCCATGAGGACATACACAACCCCTCCATCAGTTGCATTGACGCGTCCTTTCTCTCCCGTGCGTTTGATGCGAACGTAGTCATCCTCCTGGAAGTAAGTTCCATCGGCGTTTGTCACCATAGCTCTTTCCGTCTTTCTCCAATGGTTTGTGCTATTCTGCCCCGTCGGGCCTCTCACGGCATAGTTGCTGCTCAGTTTCCCACTGACTTTTTCTCATGCGAAGCATGTCTTTAATACAAGGAGAATGTCTTTTTTAGCAATGCTTTCTCACCGAGGCGTAAAAGCGTGAGAGCTGATAGAGCCATCTCAGAACCTCTACTTCTCTATGGAGAGATGCGAGCGAAGGGCTAGAGAGCGTAGCGTTTCGAGCGAAAAGTGGGTAGTATATGCCATTTTTTATACTAGAAACATGTCTTAAAAAAATAAAGATAAGACTTAGTAAGTATACACCATTTTTTTTGAAAATACAATATTTATCAAAAAAATAGAACAGATAATAAAAGTGTATTGCTCTATTGGTGAAGGAGACGCACATTCTATTAAGGCAAGGCAGAAATGCATGTGAGTCAAGGGGAAAAAGATTAGATATGCTGCTCGATAGGTGTAGAGATGCGTTCTCACAGTTTGAGTGAGCATATGCTTAATACGATTATCTACCTGATATCCTGTTTTGCAATTCTTGACCCAGTCGTGTGAGGTAAGGTGCTACATCAAGCAATGGCTCATTGCTTGCGGCTCTTATCCGGTTACTCGTGTCTAATTGATCCTCAAATGCTACGATGACTGCTGCCGCCTTGTCGCTCAGCTTCTGGTCATCATCCAGATTAAATTGTTTGAACGCTTTCTGTACGGCTGGGTGGTCCCACTCAGACATTGCTTGTATCTCATTCCATGGTGGAAGTTCAGCCGCTCTTGTATCAGGGGAAGTCTCCTTAAAAAGTTGCTGGTATTCTTCTCTTGGACCTTCCTCATTTGATTGCCGATTTTCAGCTTCGCGGTGAAAGTTTTGTCTTCTCCGTTTCATTTCCGTTATTACTTCGTCTACATATTCTTTCCCCGGAAGATCCTCAACATCCTGCTGAAATCCTTGCTCATACTTTTTGACAAAGGTGAGGAAGTGGTCCCTTTGGGCACCATTTTCCTGCAATTGCCGGTAAAATTGATAAAATTTTGCTAAGAAAGCTAGATCAGCACTTTTCTCATGCAGCTTTGGATATGTCTCACAATAGTATGCAAGGCTATCCTCGCTGGCTCCTCCCCTGCGCTGTTGCTCATGGCTCTGAAAAAAGTGGCGAAGGATTCTTCCGCTGGCTCCTTGCTCAGAGAGTTGCTTGTATGTCTGGCCAATGGGGACATCCTCCAGGTGATTTCCACGCACTAAGAGTCGTGTCAAGAGTCTTTCATACGCCTGGCAGAAGGTCGCGGGATCTATTCCTTCCCCTTGTAACCGCTGAGTGACGTTAGAAAGGACTGCGAGATCCTCAGGACTCGCTCCTAGTCCTTTCAGGTTGCGATAGGCCCTCGCAAACACTTTGAGGTCCTCGCGACGCGCTCCGGCTGATTTCAGGTCGCGACAGGCATCCGCAAACACTGCGAGATCCTCAGGACGCGCACCTGCTGATTTCAGGTCGCGACAGGCCCCCGCAAACACTGCGAGATCCTCAGGACGCGCTCCGGCTGATTTCAGATCGCGATAGGCCCCCGCAAACACTGCGAGGTCCTCAGGATGCGCTCCGGCTAGTTTCAGGTCGCGACAGGCCCCCGCAAACACTGCGAGATCCTCGTGACGTGCTCCTGCTACTTTCAGGTCGCGATAGGCCCCCGCAAACGCCTCGAAGTCCTCAGGACGCGCTCCTCCAGATTTCAGATCGCGACAGGTTGTGGAAAACAATGAGCGCTCCTCCGGGTTAGCTCTACCATCGTGCACAGCTTGATAGCCTCTAGAAAACGCGGCAAGGTCCTCCGGGCTGGCATCTGCATCGTTCATATCTTGATAGTCCCGCACAAACGCCTCGAAGTCCTTGCGATGCGCACCTGCTGATTTCAGGTCGCGATAGGCCCCCGCAAACACTTTAAGCTTCTCCCCAGTGACTCCTGCTCCATGCAAGTTACGATGGTCTATAGAAAATTCTGAAAGGTCGTCTTTAGTGGCTCCTACGGCTCTTAGATCGCGATAGGTGGTAGCAAACACTTCGAGGTCCTCGTGACTCGCTCCTGCTCCATACAAGTTACTATAGTCCATAGAAAATTCTGCAAGGTTGTCTTTAGCGGCTCCTGTTGCTCTTAGATCGCGATAGGTGGTAGCAAATACTAAGAGCTTCTTCGGATCAGTGTCGGACACTTTCATAAGTTGATAGTCCGAAGAAAAAAGCGGTAGGTCAGCTTCTGCCTTGCGCAAGTCAAGATAGACATTAGAAAAACTGGCGAGATCCTCAGGACTCGCTTCTGCCTTGTGCCAATTATGATAGGTTGAGGAAAACCAGGAAAGACTCTCTCTTGTGGCTCCTGCGGCTCTTAGATCGCGATAGGCCGAGGAAAATGTTGAGAGTACTTCTGTGCTGGCTCCTGCCTGGCAGAGTTCCTTATAATCATGAGTAAATGCAGAAAGGCTAAGTTTTCCAGCCTTGCTCTCATATAACCTCAGGTAAGTATCTGTAAAAAACGATTGGCGGTCAGAGATTTGTTTTATATCTTGTGGTCCTACATCTTGCTTTATCTCTCTCACTCGTCGGTAGGCTGCCGAGAAGAGCGTGCACTCTTCGGTTGTAGCTCCTGCCTTTTCCAATCGCTGATGGGCAGTGGAAAATATATTGCGGGTAGATAAATCCTTTTCGACTTTTTGTAGATTGTGACACTGAGACCGAAAATCTATCAGGCGCCGTATCTTTGTGCTTGTCCGTTTAGGTGCGTCTGTTTGTGTCTCGGTTCCTAATCCTTGACTGGTCGCAAAGTCGACAATGCGCTGCTCTCCTTCTCGTGTAGATGGATTCCTCTGGATTTCACTATTTCTCTCCATGGACGGACACCCTGTGGCCTTCTGATATCTCTAGCAAGTATTTACAACCAGACTTCATTTATAATCCCACGGGTTGCGCAACCCGTGGGATTGAGCGTGCCAGAGACTCTCTTGCATGGAAAGTAGGACCATCCCTTGCGATGGTCCTACGCGTTAGCCGCTATTTGTGCTGACCACCGTCGGCTGAGGCGGAGAGAGCGGATGCGCCCTCCAGACCGATGCCTCTGGCGATGCGTGTTCCAAGCTCCTGGTCAACCTGGTACCAGAGTTTGAGTGCGCGCTCCTGGATAAAACGCTCGACGCCTTGACCCAGATGACCAACGATGTTGTTCACAAGATGATCCTTATCGGTTGCAGAGAGCGTGTGGCGATAGAGGTTGCCGGGTTGAACGAAGTCGCTATCCTCTGTGTGGAGTGTGTAAGCGCTGCGTACAAGTTCTCCACTGGTAGACCAGCTGGCGTCAGCGTAGTGCTCCGGGTCAGCCTTTGGACCGTCATAGCTATTTGGCGCGTAGACAGGCTGGTTGCCACTGTGATTGTAGCGCATTGCGCCGTCCTTATTATAGCTATGGACGGTTGTTGCTTTTGGCTGATTGACTGGCAACTGCAAATAGTTCGCACCAATACGATGGCGGTGTGTATCGGGATAGCTGAACATGCGACCTAGCAGCATCTTATCGGGGCTGGGTCCGATGCCAGGAACCATGTTTGCTGGCTCGAATGCGGACTGCTCGATCTCAGCAAAGAAGTTCTCCGGGTTACGATCTAGTACAAGTCGTCCAACTGTGATGGGCGGATAATCACTATGCGGCCAGACTTTGGTTAGATCGAAGGGATTGAAGCGATAGTTTGCTGCGTCGGCGAAAGGCATAATCTGCATTTCCAGACGCCAGACCGGGTAATCGCGCTTCTGGATGGCCTCTTTCAGGTCGCGGCGATGGAAATCGGGATCTTCTGCTGTCATGGCTTGCGCATCGCTAGCTGTAAAGTTCTCGATACCTTGCTCTGTCTTGAAGTGGTATTTCACCCAGAACTTTTCCCCCTGGGCATTGATCCACATGAAAGTGTGGCTGCCATAGCCGTTCATATGGCGGAGCGTGCGCGGCGTGCCTCGGTCTGACATCAGGAACGTTACCTGGTGCATTGCCTCGGGAGAGAGAGACCAGAAATCCCACTGCGCATTGTTACTGCGCATATCGTCGTTGGGCATGCGTTTCTGGGAGTGAATGAAATCCGCGAACTTCGAAGGATCGCGTATAAAGAAAATAGGGGTATTGTTGCCTACGAGGTCATAATTGCCCTCTTCAGTGTAGAATTTGAGGGCGAAGCCACGCGGATCGCGTACAGTGTCAGCGGACCCTAATTCTCCGGCGACGGTAGAGAAACGGAGGAGTACCTGAGTACGCTTGCCAACTTTGTTCAAGAATGCAGCTTTCGTCCACTGCGAAACGTCTCTTGTCACCTCGAAATAGCCATACGCGCCGGTCCCTTTTGCATGAACCACGCGTTCTGGCACGCGCTCACGATTGAACTGGGCCATTTTCTGAATGAGATAATGGTCTTGCAGCAGCAGTGGTCCATTGGGACCAACGGAGAGCGAATATTCATCGCTCGGAGCGGGAATGCCTGCGTCAGTCGTTGTCGCTGGTAGCTTTTTGTCGTGTTGGTCGCTCACGTGTTTCCTCTAATCCTAATGTATTCCTCAATCCTGATGATGGTATTGTCAGGTGAGTTCGTTACACACTCTACGATACTTCATTCGATACCCCCCATCTAGCCTACATCGAACAAAATATGAAATTCTGAAATTCGATCTATGCTAGCCGTAATCTACCTATCCGCCTGAATGTACTACTAGTACGTGCCCAATTACTTGGACTTTGTCTATTTTATCAGGAGCATTCAACGTGATGCAAGCTGGACCACAAAAATAAGCCGTTTGGGTAGTCTGAGTGCGTGTTTATGTAACATCCTGTGGCCTGATCCGTGAAGAACACGAAGGCGAAGGAGGGGAGAACCCGCTTTTCTACTTTGAGCGTAGAGGGAAGCGACCGCGACCCCGAGAAGTGCTGCGTATGATATAATCCTCTCCAGTATAATTAGCATCAATAAGCGGAGGATTCATGTCAGGGCCACAACGTGTTGCTATCGATGGACCGGCAGGCTCAGGAAAAAGTACTATTGGCGAACAACTTGCCCGACTATGGGGCTATCTCTACATTGATACAGGGGCCATGTATCGTGCTGTGTCCTGGCTTGCCCTACAGGAGCAGAAAGATATCAATGATGGGCGTGTGCTAGGAGCATTGGCACGCCATGCAGGTATCGTGATTAGCCATCCGGCTGTCGCCGATGGGCGTCAGTATACAGTAACCGTACATGGGCGTGATGTGACGTGGGATATCCGGGACGCAGCGGTGACGCGGGCTGTTTCGACGGTCTCTTCACATCCCGAGGTGCGTGCTATTTTGATTGCTCAGCAGCGGGAGATGGCGCAACAGGGACGCGTCGTGATGGTTGGACGTGATATTGGGGCGGTCGTGCTCCCAGATGCCGAACTCAAGATCTATCTGACTGCAAGTTTGCTTGAACGGGCACGGCGGCGTTATGCGGAACTGGTAGAACGTATGGGAGCGCGTAATCCTGCTCTGCCCACGCTGGATGCGGTGATCAGTGATATTCGACGCCGTGATGACATTGACCGTGAGAATATGCGGCCAGCAAAGGATGCTATCATCATCGAGACCGACCATCTCAGCGTGTCGCAGGTGTTGGAAGCTATCACACATTGCGTGGAGGATACCGTATGAAACAGGATGTACATGTTACTACTAATGATAATACGCAAAAGATGCAAAAAAAAGAGAAAAATTTGTACGAGCCATACTCCACACCGCGTATCAGCTATGAAGCATTACGCTTTTTTGCGCGCCTGGTCTTTTTCCTGACGATGCATGTGCATTTGCGTGGGCGCTATAATGTTCCGCGCAAGGGACCATATATTATTGCTGCTAATCATCTCTCATGGACCGATATACCGCTTGTGCCAGCATATATACCAGGGAAAGTCGTGTATATGGCTAAAGAAGAGGCTTTTCAGAGCAAGCTTGGTTGGCTGGTACGTTTCCTGGGTGCATTTCCTGTGAAGCGGGGTGAGGGTGATCGACAATCGCTGCGTGCCGCCGATGAGCAGCTCAAGCAGCAAAAGGTCCTGGTGATCTTCCCGGAAGGCACACGTAGCAAGACACAAACTATGGCGAAGGGGCACGCTGGTCTGGGTCTGATTGCGCTGCGTTCTGGCGTGCCGGTGGTGCCCGTTGCTATCTGGGGTAGCGAGCGTGCACTGAAAAAATTCGGTGCGCACGTTACCATCTCATATGGCGAACCAGTGGTGCTAAAGCCGCAGGGCACAAAGATCACGCGCGAGGATGTTGATCGGGTGACGAATGAAGTCATGTTGCGTATTGCCGCTATGCTCCCTGCGCGCTATCGTGGTGTCTATGGCGACGAGGTGCAGCAAGGTGTGGTGCAGCACAATGAGAGCATCCAATCATAGCTATTTCTTGTACAGAGGCTGATTGTCTCTGTTGCACTGAAATGTATCTAACAGATTGTTTTTGGGGAGTGAGCAATTCGTGAATTGTTCACTCCTATTTGGTTTGCTCTGTGCATTTTTCGGGTGTATACTATAGAAAATAGGTGGAAGGGAATTTGGTAGTTTGGGGAAAAATAAAAGAATAAGATTGATAATATAAAGTTGGCGCAAGAACTCCGCTGGATGGGTATTACACTGCGTCGAGCCGAGATTGTCCCTGTAGATGACAAGCATAAAATTGAGGAGCGGCTGAATATGTATGATGAGTTGATTGAGCAAGATCCTAAAATGAAAAGAATTCGTGCTGAGAGCGAGGCTAGAGGGAGATCTGAGGGGCTTGCGAGAGGGAGAAGTGAGGGCCGGATTGAAGGGAGAGCTGAAGGTTTGCAGGAAGCCGTTGTGACTGTGGTGAAGGGACGTTTCCCTGCTCTGGTTGAGCTAGCACAAAGCAACGTAATGAAAGTGACGAAGCCCGATGCGCTTGATCTCGTGCTGCAAGCAATTACTCAAGCGCATGATGAGAGGACTGCGCGGTTGTTACTTGAAGCTCTTCTTGCCGGATAGCACGATATTGACCTGATAAACAAGAGGTTACGTGGGCTGTTTGTTTATCAGGTCTGGCGCAACATATTATTGCTGGTAATGCTCAACAATCTTTTCATCGCGCACTTCGGCCTCGTTCGGATTGAGTCCCGCGTGGCGGCGCGCGCGGCGCTGGCGCAGCAGGTCCCAGCATTGATCCAGGTTGACTTCCAGCGTGTGGATGCGGTCATGCTGGTTCTCTTGTAGTTTCCCCTCTTCGCGCAACTGCAGGAGATGATGTTCTTCATCCACAAGATTTTGAATGTGGTTTAGGATTTCCTGGTCGTTCATAGTTGTTCACCTCTATTTTTACTATCTTTGTGCCATTGTATACACGCAGAGATTAGTGTTATCTGATACAGAGAACAATGCTTGACTCCATGTTTTATTCCATAGAGTGCCTCTATCAGGCCGGACAGATCAAAAAGAACGGACAGCCTGGGCAACGAAATGGTTCAGCCGGTTGCGCTGGATAGGTGTTGCGTTCCAATCCCTCGATTGCCTGCTCAACACCTTCGTAGAGACTTTGCTCTTTGCGTGCTGTCATAGTAATGGGTATGACTTCGCCTGTACTCATATTATGACTGTGCAACTCGACTGATCGTCCGGGATGTTGTTGACGATAGGCCAGTGTATAAAACAATTCGCGTGTCTCAGCCGCCGGTTTTTCCTGGCGTTTGCCGAAGCGCGTGCGTATAAATCGCGTTGGTCTATCTATCTGTGTCACTACCTCAACGCGGTCGATAGTCACGTGTACCGTTTTCCCGGCTACCTCGACGTTGAAAGGCGAGCGAACGTCCCAGATGACTTCGTTCTGCGTTGAGATTTTACGTCTGAGCGCCTCGATGACTTCATGTCCATGTTCCTCGTAGAGAGCGGCAAAGGGAGCCTCTGGCCCTCCCAGCGCTTGCCAGTGTTTGTTGTAGAGTGCTTTCAGTTCCTCCTGCCCAGGCACAATTTTCTCAGCGTCATGTGTTTTAGTCGCAGTGTGTAGCTGTTCGCGGAACTCCTCAACCGTCTTATGCGTGGCCTGCCAGAAAAGTTGATAGGTTGCAGTCTCGCCCGCAAAGTGATAAATGGCGCTGTAGGCATATTGGCGCGGACAACGCTGATAGGCTTCGATAGCGGAAGCACTGAGGGTGGGAGATCTCATGGCGTTGATGAAATTTTCACCTGGTTGGCATGATGCGCGTGTTGGTGACAACACCTGCTCAGCAAGCTCGGGATCTCCCGTGGCGGGTGTGAAGTCCCATTGTAATTTGCTCATACGCTCTGAGGCTAAACCGGCCTCCAGTGCGTCGAGATAAGGCGAGCGTTTGTATTTCAACTTGCCATAGCGTTCACTGTAGCTCAGTACGAGTTGTTCGCGGGCGCGTGTTACGCCTACGTAAAAGAGACAGGCTTCGCCGCTCTCGTGGGCCGTACTGCCCTCGCTCTCTGCGCGTAGCATACCGGTGGGTGTGGCTACTGGATTGGCGCGTGCCTGCAGCGGAAAGCGTCGTTGTACCAGCCCAGGCATGTAGACGACGGGAAACTCAAGCCCTTTGCTGGCATGTACGGTCATCACACGAATAATCTCAGGATCTTCTCCTGTGCTCTCCTCCTCTCCCTGGCGGCTGCCACCGTCTTGTCGTAAGAGTACCAGCAGATTGAGATACTCCAGGAAGCCTCCAGCTCGTTCTTCAAGTGGAGGTGGGATGGCTTGAGCGCTTTCGCTCCCTTCGCGTGCTAGCTGAGCTGCTTGTTGTTGATCGTAATGGCGTGCCAATTGCAATAAGCGGTCGTAATCAGCGAGTTGTGTACTCTGTTGTTTGCTATTGGTGGCAGTGAGCAGATCGCGTACCAGTGAGGTCTCGATAAGGAGATACTGAGCAAGCAGCGACCAGACGTCGTTGTAGTGTTGTAGGGTCTGTAAAATCTGGGAGAGGCGTGTGAGTGCATGACGACCCTCAACGCTGATGTTGAGTGGAGCTGCATCAGTCAGCAGCAGCAGGCGTGGATTGCTGTCCGGCTCACGGGCTGCTAGCAGGAGTGCTTCAATATCGCTTTGGGACAACGTATGCTCGCGTTGCTGTGCGGCCCGTAGCAGGCCCTTGCCACTGGTATCGGTCAATAGCAGGACGATGGAGAGGATATCTTTGATGTGTTCTTGCTCCAGCATGCCACCTTGCTCAACGATGGGGAGGCCTTCGGCTGACAACTTGCGCGAGATTTTTTGCGCCTGCGCCCGTGTACGACAGAGGACGACCATGTCCTTGTAGCTGTAGCCGTGAGCATGTTTGTAGCGCATGTCCTGTACGATGCCTGTAAATTCGTTTGCCTCGCTCGTTGCTTTGGCGAGAGTAACGGAGGTATCTTCCCGTGTGAGGCGAGCGGGCTGATTTTTGCCTGGTTCTTGTCCCAATTCTAACTGTACGCAGCGAAACGACTCGGCGAGGTGCACGAGATCGGGACGCGAGCGATAGTTGCGGCTAAGTGGTAATACTGCGGCGCCTGGAAAGTCCTGTTCAAACTGGCTAATGTTTGCTGGCGAGGCACCGCGAAAGCCATAGATGGCCTGGTTGGCATCACCGACAACCCACACGTGCTGTTCATGTCCGGCCAGCTCGCGCAGAAGTACACCGCTAGCACGATTGACGTCCTGGAACTCGTCCACGAGGATTTGCTGATACTTCTGCTGCTGCTGATAGAGCAGCTCAGGCTGGGTGCTAAATAATTGCAACGTGAGCACGAGGAGGCCACTAAAGTCCGTATCCCCACGACGCAACAGCGCTTGCTCATACAATGCGTAGATATGGGCGACCTCCAGAGCTTTTTCGGCTTGCTCCAACTCATTAGCATCTTTTGCCTGCTCTTTCATCTGTTGCGCCATTGCGGCATAGGCTGCTGGTGAGACAAGCTCATCTTTCGCTCGTGAGATAGCCTTTAGGAGCGCCGGAAAATAGTAAGTGGGAGCTTGTAGCTTCTGGTAGTGGTGCAGGTGCAGGTCATTGGCAAGCTGGCGCAAGAGGAAATAGCCCTCGGCCTCATCGATCAATGCAAAGTCTGTACGTAGTCCGACCAGCGTGCCATGTTGACGTAACAGATCGGCGCAGAAAGCGTGGAAGGTGCTCACTTTGGGCTTCGTGTTGTCCAATACCTGCTGCAGGCGTTCCTCCATCTCCTGAGCTGCTTTACGCGAGAAGGTCAGCGCTAAAATCTGTTGGGATTGGACGCCGAGTGTGCGTATAAGATAATTCACCCGACCGATCAGGGTGCTTGTTTTACCGCTGCCCGGTCCCGCGCTGATTAAAGCTGGTGTGGGAGCTGCGATGGCTGCCTGCTGAAATTCGTCGTAGCGGGTTTGGGGCTGTATTGCTGGTGGCTTATCAGTTTGCTTCTGCTGGCTTGCAGCGCCTGGTTCTTGGATTGTCTCAGGCACTTTGAGCAGGCTGACCAGTCGGTTGAGCAGTGCCGCGTGGGAAACACCAAAAGTACTTGCCAATGTGTGCGCAGGGACCTGCTGTTCCAGATAGAGCGTACGCAAGCGTTCAAGGGGGATCAACAAGGCTGCTGCAAACAGATTGGCTGCCAGTTCGCGCTGGCTTCGTGGATCATACGTCTGGCCGATGCCAAGTGTTTCCTGATGCTGGTCCTGGTCGAAGAACCGGCTCATATCTTCCTGAATGTCGGTTTCATGACAGGGATCTGTGGGCGAAGGAGCGGCTATATTGTGCTGAGTGGGTGACAGGATGTTTGTTGTTGTGTTGCGCTCTAGTAGAGCCTGGAAACGGCTTCCGCCATGGCAATGTAGCATGGCATGGCCCAATTCATGAGCCAGGGTAAAGCGGCGCAACGTATCCAGCATATCGCGGCGTAGCCAGATCAGATCCTCTTCTTCGTCGGGATCAGTGAAGCCGTAGGTGCCTGCGGCGTAGTCGGCGGGATGAAATGTTTCGATGTGCAAGCCAAGCCAGGATACCAATGCATCAACCGGGGTCCTGTCATCGGCCCAGTCTGCGTGGGTATCTCGGTATTCCTGGAGCAGGAGGCGAGCTGCTGTCTCCGCCATTATACGCATAGCATTATCCACTGCAATCTCCCTGTCGCATAGATTATGAGTGTAGTCGCGCTGTATGCGCACTTCGTCCGCTCTATTATACCTCATTCTCGCCTCATCTTCGCGGACTACGATTTTTGTAACATACTACTGACTGCAAGAAAATGGTCGAGCGCAAAAAAACACGGTCCTCAAAGTAGTGTTGCTGACCTGATTTCTTTGATATAATGAAATGCATAGGAGAAATTGGCAAAGGGTGCCGTTGTCTCATGGAGCAATCTACTGATAGTGTTTGGTTTCAGATGACAAAAAATATGTGGCTTCTAAACACTCTCAAAGGAGTTGGACGTGGATGCTAGAGAGATCCTTGTTCAGGCTAGAGCTAACGTGAAAGGATCAGATGGTTGGGCTGTGTTCCCATTGCTGCGCCGCCAGGTCCTCGGGGGACTTGCCGGTTGGATATTTGGTGCGCTCCTGGGTTCGGGGTTGCTGGCAATGATTGTCCCTGCCGTTATTCCTTATAATTATGAGCGTGGAGTTGCGCCTATCATTTTTACCACGCTGCTGCTGGCTATCATCGGCTTTATTGCTGTTGGCAGTGTGATACTTTTGATAGTTGACGTGTATCGCCTCATCCACGCTGATGAGCATATGATTGTGATTACGGACGAAGACTTTGTCAAGCAAGAGGGCAAGAAGATTATCCATGTTCCGCTCGCCGATGTACGCCATGTAACACCGCGTGGTCGTGCTCCCATTGATCGCTCTGCTGAGACCGAGCAAGTCGATGTCAAGCAGATACCGGGCGTCGGCGAGAGCACCATGGGTTTCTTTTTCGGACGTGGTATGACGCTATCGGGTATGCGCTGGCGGCGCAAAAGAATGCGCACCCCTACATCGTTGGCCTTTATTGACGCACGCACAAATAGTGAAGTAACCGTTGTCAATGATCAGACATACGGGGACCCTTTTATGATTGCTGCTGTACTAAAAAAATATACTGCCTCTCTTCAGTAGCACTGTCATAGTGCATACATGTATTGCGGATAGAGATTCACTCATCCATAGAAAGTGAAGCGTTTATGCTGCTTGCCATTGATATCAGTAATACCAATATCAAATTTGGTCTCTATCATGGAGAGATCATGAAGCATCACTGGGTGGTGTCAACTGCCCGCCAGCGTACCACGGATGAATATGCCATGGTGCTGAATGATTTGTTCCGCCATGCTGGTTACGACCTTACCGATATCGATGATCTGATCGTTTCAAGTGTTGTCCCTCCACTCACTCCCGTATTTCAGGATCTCGCAGTAAATTATTGTAACAAGGAAGCGTTCGTAATTGATCATACGCTAGACCTGGGTTTTCATTTGCTGGTAGACAATCCGTGGGAACTCGGCTCTGACCGTATAATGACAACCATGGCTGCCTATCATCTCTATGGTGGACCTGCTATCGTCATCGCCTTTAGCACTGCAACAACCTTTGATGTTGTTTCTGCGCAGGGAGATTTTCTGGGTGGTGCCATTGCTCCCGGGCTGGTGATTTCGGCTGAAGCGCTTAGCAGTGCGGCCTCGCGCCTCTATCGGGTGGATATGACGCCACCGCGCACTGCGCTTGGCAAAAATACGATAGAGAATATGCAATCAGGTATCATTTATGGACATGTAGGTCTCGTACAAGGCTTGATCGCTCGTTTGCTCAAAGAGATACCAGGCGTCACGCAGGCCGACGAAGTCAAGGTGATTGCGCATGGTGGCCTGGCGCAGTTGATGGCTCCCATTATCCCCGAAATTAAGCATGTCAACCAGTATTTGCCGCTGGAAGGTCTCAGGTTAGCATACAAAAAAATAAAGGCATCGTGAAGTTCAGTTTCTATGCCCAACCTGATGCCGGTCACATTCGTATTGATTCTGGTGAACTGCTATGCTGTCTAGTCTGTTAAATCCAGTCGAAGCGGGGAACACTCATGCAAAGCCAGGAAAACATATACGATACACCAGAGCCAACGCCAGCGAGTGAGCAGCCAGTCAACACCAATCCTCGTGAGCCAGCCTATCAGCCGCAGGAAGATGCATCCTACGCAGAGGGCTATACAGGCCAGGATAGATGGGATAGCTGGCTGAAGGACGGCGAGAAGCTTCAGCCAAAACCCAAAGCGCGGTGGGGTGTGCGAGAGCTGCTGATCGTGCTGCTATTCCTCTGTGCTGTGATGGTAGCGGGTACTATCTTTGGTCTCATTATTCACTGGCTGAGTTGGCTGATTCTTACGGCTTTGGTGATCGTTGGAAGCGTGGTAATCAGCAGCAACTGGCGCGTCGTAGCTGTCCCTCTACCGACGCAGACGTTCCAGGTTTCCGAGCGGCCCACGCTCGTGATCAAAAATGCCCATGGTACCATCGCGCTGCACCGTGGTGCGGACGGGGTTGTGTCGGTGGCTGGCAGCAAGCGTGCCAGTGGTCTGGGCATGGACCTGAGCAGGATGCAGGTCATATATAACCAGCAAGGTGATACACTCAATATAGCAGGTAACATCTTTTGGAACCTGTTTCAATTTGGCTTGAGAAGCATCGACCTGGATATTACGGTACCTGCGAATTGTGATCTGGAGCTGCTGAATGGGAGTGGAAAAATCATCGTCCAGGGCGCGAACGGTAGGCACAGATTGCGTACGGGTAGCGGCAGAGTCATCATCAGTGAACTGCAAGGTCAGATAGTCGCGCACACTGGTAGTGGACGCATCGAGGCCAACAATCTCCAGGGTCAGATCGACCTGTACACCGGCAGTGGACGCATCGATTTCAACAATCTTCAGGGTCGCATTACGATGCGTACTGGTAGCTCACGCATCGAAGGTAGTAACGTACACGGTCAGCTGGTCGCGCAGACCGGTAGTGGGCGCATCGAGGTCAGTGAGGCGGCTCTGTCGGGCGCATCCTGCCTGAAAACAGGCAGTGGCTCAATCGAGGTTGAAGGTTCGCTTGATGCTCTTGGCGATTACCAGATGAAGACAGGCAGTGGTAGCATTCACGTGACGCTGCCAGCCGATGCATCGTTTCGCTTGAAGGCTTCAACAGGCTCAGGTGGCGTCATGAACGAATTTGGGGGCACTCAGGCAGGCAGTCTTCCGCGCCCACAACTCAAGTTACGCACCGGTAGCGGTGGTATCCGCGTATACCGTGCTGGTATGTAGTGCCACGCCGATGCTCGTTATCTTATGTAGCTTTCCCGCCTTCCGCAATCGTCATAAGAGGGAGGCTTAAGCGGGATACCACTCGTAGGTGCTGACCATGCAGCACTCTTTGATGCCCAGACGACGGTAGATGTTGATCCCGAAAGGTGAAGCTGTGAGGACTCCAACGCGGTAGCCTGCTGCTCGGGCCTCGCGGGCCGCCATAAGAGTCATTGCGGCACCAATACCTTGTCGGCGGAACTGGTGTAAGGTGACGTCGTGCTGGATCGCGGCCACGCCGGCTGCCAGGTATAGGGCAACAGTAGCAACTGGTTTGCCATCCAGGATGCCGAGATACAGGCGCAGGTTACTTTGAGGGCCAAGAGGAGTAGTGGGCCTTCCTGGACTTCGAACCAGGGACCTCAGTCTTATCAGGACTGCGCTCTAACCACCTGAGCTAAAAGCCCTCAATGCCGTTGTTTACAGGCACAGAGTACAGGAAAACCCGCCCATACAGGCGGGTGGAATGGCAACGTCCTATTTTCCCATGCAGTTGCCCACACAGTATCATCGGAGCTGGAAGGCTTAACTTCCGTGTTCGGGATGGGAACGGGTGTTCCCCTTCCGCTATAGTCACCATACCACCTGCATGTACAAACGGGTATAGCTTCCTGGTGGAGACGAGGGGATTCGAACCCCTGACCTCCGCCGTGCAAAGGCGGCGCTCTACCAACTAAGCTACGTCCCCTCAAGGGTGGCGCTCTACCAACTAAGCTACATCCCCTTGCATGGAGATGAGGGGATTCGAACCCCTACTTCCGCCAAAATGGGCCTTCCTGGACTCGAACCAGGGACCTCAGTCTTATCAGGACTGCGCTCTAACCACCTGAGCTAAAAGCCCTCGTGTGCAGGTTGAACGAGGAGAAAGCATCAGCTTCCATGGACAACTAAAGAGTGGTAAGGTGTGACAATCGAACGCCAATCAACCTATCATAAGCCTTTACAGTTCGCCTCACTTTGTAAGTGAGGATCGACCTGGGAATGGATCTCCCGAAGGAGATCAGTGTTCCCTAGAAAGGAGGTGATCCAGCCGCACCTTCCGGTACGGCTACCTTGTTACGACTTCACCCCAATCACCGACCCCACCCTCGACGCCTGCCTCTCTTGCGAGTTAGCCCAGCGGCTTCAGGTGTTGCCGACTTTCGTGGTGTGACGGGCGGTGTGTACAAGACCCGGGAACGTATTCACCGTAGTGTGCTGACCTACGGTTACTAGCAACTCCGACTTCATGGAGGCGAGTTTCAGCCTCCAATCTGAACTGAGGCCGAGTTTGACGAGATTAGCTCCCCCTCGCGGGTTCGCAACTCTTTGTCTCGACCATTGTAGCGTGTGTGTCGCCCAGGACGTAAGGGCCGTGCTGACTTGACGTCATCCCCGCCTTCCTCCACGTTGATCGCGGCAGTCTCGGTAGACCATTCAACTACCAACAGGGGTTGCGCTCGTTGCGGGACTGAACCCAACATCTCACGACACGAGCTGACGACAGCCATGCAGCACCTGTGCAACCGCCCCGAAGGGACATCCTTTTCGGGATGGTGCAATTGCATGTCAAGTCCTGGTAAGGTTCTTCGCGTTGCATCGAATTAAACCACACGCTCCGCTGCTTGTGCGGGTCCCCGTCAATTCCTTTGAGTTTTAATCTTGCGACCGTACTCCCCAGGCGGACCACTTATCGCGTTTGCTGCGGCACGGAAGGGGTCGATACCCCCCACGCCTAGTGGTCATCGTTTACGGCCAGGACTACCGGGGTATCTAATCCCGTTCGCTCCCCTGGCTTTCGCACCTGAGCGTCAGTGACTTCCCAGGAGACTGCCTTCGCCTTTGGTGTTCCTCCGGATATCTACGTATTTCACCACTCCACCCGGAATTCCGTCTCCCTCTGAAGCCCTCAAGTTCCCCAGTCTACATACACCTTCCTCGGTTAAGCCGAGGACTGTCAGTCTGTACTTAGAGAACCGCCTGCGTGCGCTTTACGCCCAATAAATCCGGACAACGCTTGCCCCCTACGTATTACCGCGGCTGCTGGCACGTAGTTAGCCGGGGCTTGTTCCTCTGGTACCGTCCGTTCTCTTCCCAGAGAAAAGCAGTTTACAATCCGAAGACCGTCATCCTGCACGCGGCGTTGCTCGTTCAGGGTTGCCCCCATTGACGAAAATTCCTCACTGCTGCCCCCCGTAGGAGTCTGGGCCGTTCTCAATCCCAGTGTGGCTGATCGTCCTCTCAGACCAGCTATCGATCGTCGCCTTGGTGAACCATTACTTCGCCAACTAGCTAATCGACCGCAGGCTCATCATCCGGCGCCCTTACGAGCTTTGCTTCTTGCGAAGCGTATGCGGTATTGTCGGCGATTTCTCGCCGGTATTCCTCACCGAGATGGTAGATACCCACGTGTTACTCACCCGTCCGCCACTCCCTACTTGCGTAGGGCGTTCGACTTGCATGTGTTAGGCACGCCGCCAGCGTTTATCCTGAGCCAGGATCAAACTCGCCATCCAGTGTATTTATATGCAAATCTCTCACTAGAGATTTACGTTTATTGCTGATGCGAGCTTATCAAAGTTATTGACTGGCTTTTTGTTCTTCTTGCTTCCTTACCACTCTTCAGTTGTTCAAGTACTTCTCTGGTGCTTTCGCCCCTCGCGCGCCTTCAGTGCTTATCGTCGGGCGCAAGACAGATAATAGCACTGACCTCGTATCCTGTCAATAGTTTTCCCTGTGTTTTTGCGGAAAATTGAGAAAATGGTAAATATTCAGAACGTGTGCGCGCTATTTGTCTTGCTCTCGACGTTCGCGTCGCAGGCGATCTTCGAGGGGGATGACGTTGTCTTGCGCGTCTTCGTTCGAACTTTGCGAGTTCTGCTCCAGGTAATAGCTGATCGTAAGCGCTACGCCAACGCCCAGCGGGATCAGTCCTGGTAGCAGCCAGGGACCGAGATGATAAGGGATCGCGAGGTTTGTGGGCAGGAAGAATCCGATGGGGTAGAGTCCTATCGTGAGCGAGAGACCCACCATCATGGTAATCAGTCCTGCGCGTAACAAGCCTCGGCTACGGCGGCCTTTTTGTAAGTTATTCGGATTGATACCTTGCTGAATCAAAGCCATGCGCTCGCGATGGTGTATGTAGCGCAAAAGTACTATGAAACCAAAGAAAATGGCTAAAGCTACTAACCAACCAAACAGTAAAGCCAGGGCACTGTATGACATTTTCTATCACCTCTTCCTCAATAGGATTTCAGTATGATAAGATACGAGTAATTGGGAAGAATGTTTCGTCGGGTTGATGAAACTTTTTCCTGCTGGCCGTCCTCTAATATCATATAATGAGTGAGTATATCTTGCAGCCATCACATAGCATCGGAATACCGCTTGCCAATGTGACACCATCCGCTGCAGAACTGGATGATGTCGCACTTGTACGCGCCAGTCAGACTGGCGATCAGGATGCTTTTGCCCTGTTAGTGCAACGGCACCAGCGACGTGTCTTCAATCTTGTCTTTCGTATGCTCCAGCAATATGAAGAGGCAAATGAAGTGACGCAGGAGACGTTTCTTGCCGCCTGGCAAGGTCTGTCTTCATTTCGCGGTGAGGCTCGTTTCACTACCTGGTTATATCGTATTGCTTACAATTGCGCGTTAAAACAGTTAGAACAGCGAAAGCGCGACAATACTCTGCAACTGGCAATGCAGGCGGAGCAGATAGATAACGATGAGCGTATTGGCGCTGAATTAGAAGTGCGTGATCGACAGGCTTTCGTGCGTGAGCATCTCGCGCAGTTGCCTGCCAAGTACCGGGCGGTGCTGGTCTTGCGCCATTTGCAGGACATGACCTATGAAGAAATGGCTGAAGTACTGACCATGCCCATTGGTACGATCAAGACGCAGTTATTTCGGGCACGTAACCTGCTCAAGGAACGCATTGAAGCTTTCGAGCATGAATGGAAATCGAGAGGATAGTCATGCGCTGTGCTAAAGCTGTCAAGCAGTTACAGTTATATATGGACCATCAGTTAACGCTAGGACAACTGCGTGCTCTTGAGGCGCATATCTCTACCTGCCCTGATTGCCACGCGGAATTGCTGGTACTGGAAGATATTGAGCATGCTGTGCAGGGGATGGAACTGGTAGTGGAACCGGCAGATTTGACGGTAAATATCATGCGGCGTGTCGCTCTCAGTGCCGCGCAGAGCCGGGAGATGGCTCAAAAGCAACCCTATGAGCTGTTCCGGCCATCGCTACGGGAAATGCTGACGGCGGTTCTGCTGGCTACGGTGGCGATGCTCGGTATTGTGCTGGTGCAGCCTTCCGTGCGGGCTGTGCTCCCGGTGACTAACGGCCATAGTCTGCTCTTTCACCTGCTGATCAATGTCTGGAATACGTTGATTGGTGTCGATAGTGGGACGTTGATGTTGATATTGTGGGTCGTTGGGACAATCCTGGGTGTATGGATCACGCTGATGCTGGCCGGTGCAGAGATGCGGACGCTCTGGTTCAAATCCGTCCTGGATCGCTTGCCCGTGTGGTAAGTGATCTGTGGCAAGCTGGCAGAAAGATGTAAATATTGCATGGGGACTGTCAAGAAGCGGACCTGGGGCGACGCTGCGCGAGGTTTCTTTTGGCTCTGTCATCCAGTACCTGTCTTATTTCATACTATCGCCGTGACCATTTTCGCGCTCCTGGCGGCCTGGCCTGTACTAATCTGGCACACTATTGTGCTGGTGATTGCGGCACATGTTGCGATGCAGCTCTCTATCGCGGTACTTAACGATTACTGTGATCGTCGCCTGGATGCCGTGAGCAAACGCGACAAGCCTATCGTGCGCGGCCTGGTGACAGCGCGGGAAGCACTGATCCTTGGTCTTGCGTTGATTGTCGTGATGGTCCTGCTGCTGTTGCCATTGAATCCACTGGCCTGGTTTATCTCCCTACTCTATCTCGCCTTTGCCCTCAGCTACAACCTGGGACTCAAAGCAACGCCCTTCAGTGGTGTCGTCTTCGCGCTCGCCATTCCACTCATCCCGGTGTATGCTTTTGTTGGCGTGGGACATATTGTCTCCTTTATTTTCTGGCTTGTCCCTGTCGCAGCTTTGTTGGGCATCGCCTTGAACCTCGCGAACTCTCTACCAGACATCGAAGAGGACGCGGCACACCAGACTCGGACGCTTGCCGTAGTACTCGGCGTCCGAGGAACCTACATCGCCTGTCCGTTGCTCATTCTCCTGGCAGGGCTCTTAATCGTTGTATTGACGATAACTCGGATTGTTACAACTCAACCCTGGATAAGCCTTCCAACGCTGCTGTTTACGTGTCTTATAGTCAGTATCATGTATCTATTTTTCGGACCGACCGGACCTGTGCTGCAACGCAAAAATTACTTCTACCTGACCGTTATGACTTGCCTGATACTGGCGGGTGGCTGGTTAATCAGTATTCTGGCCTCATAGTACACGCATGTTATCTACCTAATAGCTTGCCATAACCCTTACTCTCGATTAAACTGATAGCAGCAGATGGGTTTAGAGAGTATATATAGGGAGAGGATATGATATATGTCGGTTGTGCCTAAAGATCAAGATATCGTAGCAGTGCTTGCGGAAAAACTCGGCGTTGAAATCACTAAAGCCGCCTACAATGATGAAGGCAATCTGATAACTCTATCGCTGGCGAAACTATCGCTAACGCAATTGCCATCTGAAATAGGCTTGCTAAGCCACTTACAGGAACTCGATTTGAGTCAGAACCAGCTGAGGGAATTGCCGCCTGGGATAAGCCGATTAAGAAGCTTGCTGAGGCTTATCGTCAATAATAACCAGTTGAGTAAATTGCCTGCCAAATTTGTTCAGCTCAATAATTTGCTGGAGCTGGATGTGGATTCTAATCAAATGGGTATCTTTCCTGTTGAAATATTGCAATTGATCAGTCTGAATAATTTGTATATAGATGCAAACCAGTTGAGAGATGTACCATCCAAAATTAGTTGTTTGATGCATTTGCGAGTACTTACACTGAATTGGAACCAACTGAAGGAGCTGCCGGGAGAGCTAGGGCAGTTGAGCAGTTTACAAAAGTTGTATGTGGAGGGGAACCGGCTGGAGAAGCTGCCAGGAGAGTTAGGACAGTTAAGCAATTTACAAGAACTGTATGTGGATGAGAACCGACTGAAGGAGCTACCAGGAGAGTTAGGGCATTTGAGCCGATTACAAGATCTGGATGTTTATGAGAACCAATTGAGGGAACTGCCAAGGGAGTTAGGGCAGTTGAGCAGATTGCGCATACTGAACGTAAGTAGGAACCAATTGAGAGAATTGCCGAGAGAACTAGGCCAGTTGAGCAATTTACAAATATTGTTCGTGACAGACAATCGGCTGAAGGAGCTACCAGGAGAGTTAGGGCGGTTGAGCCAGTTACAAGACCTGCGTGTGGATGGGAATCAGTTGAGAGAATTGCCAGGAGAGCTAGGACAGTTGAGTAGCTTACAAACGCTGAGCGTGCGCGAGAACCGACTGAGGGAGCTACCAAGGGAGCTAGGCCAATTAAACAACTTACAAGGATTGTATGTGGGTGGGAATCAACTAAAGGAACTGCCAAGAGAGGTAGGGCAGTTAAATAATTTACAAGTACTTTCTGCTTTTAGAAACCAACTGAAGGAGTTGCCAAGAGAGCTAGGGAGGTTGAGCAATTTACAAGAGTTGTACGTGCGTGGGAACCAATTGAGAGAATTGCCAAGAGAGGTAGGGCAGTTAAATAATTTACAAGTGCTGTACGTGAATGGTAACTGGTTGAAAGGACTGCCAGAAGAGTTATGGCAATTGGGCAATTTACAGAAATTGTCTGTGCATAGGAACCAATTGAGCGAACTGCCAGAGGCGCTAGGACAGTTGGGCAATTTACAAGAGTTGTATGTGGGCGGGAATCGACTGAAGAAGTTGCCGAGGGAGTTAGGACTGTTGAGTAGTTTGCAAGAGTTGTACATGGATGGGAACCAATTGGAGGGACTGCCAGAAGAGTTATGGCAATTAGGCAATTTACGGGAATTGTCTATGTATGGGAACCAATTGAGCGAATTGCCAGGAGAGCTAGGACAGTTGGGCAATTTACAAGAGTTGTATGTGGGCGGGAATCGACTGAAGAAGTTGCCGAGGGAGTTAGGACTGTTGAGTAAGTTACGTGTGCTGAACGTGAGCGGGAATCTGCTAAAAGAACTTTCTGCTGAAATTATACAATTACATAATTTGCAAGAACTTTATCTCAATCACAATTTGCTCACTAAATTACCTATCGAGATGAGTCAGTTAAGCAACTTACGAAAACTTGACCTCAGCGATAATCCAAACTTGCTTACACCTCCTCCCGAGGTAGTTGCCAGAGGCACAAAAGACGTCCTCGGTTTCCTACAGGAATTACAAAATAATCGTTTCACTCGCTACGAAGCCAAACTTCTACTTGTTGGTGAGGGTGGCACTGGTAAGTCTTCACTGTTGCGTGCTTTGCGCAATGATCAATTTAATCCTCATTTGTCTACCACACACGGCATTGAGGTTGATCGCCTGGAACTGGCGTATCCTGAGCATGCTACCATGCTCAATACCTGGGACTTTGGCGGGCAACATATCTATCATGCGACGCACCAGTTTTTCCTGACGAAACGCTCGCTGTATCTCGTCGTCTGGAATGCACGCCTCGGAGCAGAGCAGGGGCGCTTGCATTATTGGCTGGAAACGATTAAGGCTCTAGCTCCTGATGCGCCTGTATTATTGGTCGCTACACATATTGATGAGCATAGCTCAGACTTGAATTATCAATTGTACAAAGATGCTTATCCGCAGCTTGTTGGCAGCCTGAACATCAGCAATCAAGATGGAGCTGGTATTGCTGAGCTCAAAGCGCGGCTGCTTGAGGAAGCCGAGCGCTTGCCGCTGATGGGTCAACCGTGGCCGCGCACGTGGCTGGACGTGGAAAATGCTCTGCTGGCTCGCCCAGAGCAATATATTGATGCAAATGAATATGTGCGCTGCTGTACGCAATGTGGCACTGAAGAGGAGATTGTCAAAGGGACGCTCGGCAATTATCTGCACGATCTCGGCAAAATCCTGTATTTTCGCGATGATTACGTATTGAGCAATCTGGTTGTGCTGAAACCAAACTGGATAACCAGGGCCATCAGTCTGGTGTTGGACGATGATGCTACCAGCGCAGCAAAAGGGATTTTGCCGCACTCTGAGCTAGCGCGTATCTGGTCGCACGATGAGGATGGACAGCTCTATGCGTCTTATCTCTATCCGATCTTTCTGCGCTTGATGGAGCGCTTTGAACTGAGTTATCAGATGGAGGCCGATCTACCAGGTGAGCATCCAACCAGCAGCCTGATCCCCTTATTGCTGCCGCATCAACCACCGGCTGATCTGCCTGCATGGCCGAAGCATCCGCCTGAAGGTCAGTCGCAGGTGGAGATGGTGTACCGTCTTGAAGCTATCCCCGCTGGCATCATGAGTCGCTTTATCGTGCGCACGCATCGCTACACGAAAAAGCAGCATTGGCGCGAGGGCGTTCTATTAGAGTATCAGGGACATCAGGCCAGAGCCGAACTCAATCCGTTGCTGCGCGAACTGCATTTAATCGTGCAGGGACCATTGCCGCAGAACTTCTTTACTATCCTCATGAATACCATAGATGAAATCCTGGCGCGCTTCGAAGGTCTGACCGTCAGACGCGAAATACCCTGTAACTGCCATTGGGGGCGTGATGCGGCAGAAGCCTGTCCTCGTTATCATCGCTATGAAGATTTAATTCGCCGCATGGAAAACAAACGGTTTACAGTTGATTGCCCCGACACGTTTTATCCAGTCTCAGTACCATTGCTGCTCTACGGTATTCACAGCAGCACAAATGAGCAGGTCATGCAAGACATTCAAACAGGGCAAACAGAGATCAAGCGGGAAATACAAAGTAGCCGTCAGGAGATGCAAGGCCATTTCCAGAGCTTAGAGTTGCGCCTGAACCAGCAGTCTGAATTGATTGTGCGCAGTTTCACGCGCCAGTGGAACCTGGAGATGCAGAAGCTAGAAGCCGAGTGTCCGAACACCTTTGTGCTTGAATCGGGGGGCAATAGTCTGTTTAACCCCAAGAACTGGGTCAGTGAGGAGTACCACATGTACCTGATTTGCCAGCACCCATCTGGTCCGCATCGTGTGGGCAAAGGCTATCGTGTACGCAAGTCCGAGGAGTGGTGGAAGGCGGTATCACCCTGGCTCAATCACCTGGTAACATTCCTCAAATATGGCATTCCGCTCGGTCAAGCCGTTGGCCTGGTCTACGCAGCGGTCGACGTGAAGTCGATGCAAGATACGATTGGCATGGTTGATCAAATCGTGAGTGATGTGCCAGAGCTAGAGGCTCCTGATGGTATGAATGCACTGTCGGGACATCTTACGGGAGGTCAGAATGTAGCTGGTGCGGCTCTCCGCGCGCTCTACAATCTCCTGAAGGAAGTTGATCCCGATCAGACGTGGGGAGGTTTGCGCAAGACGTTGACGCCGGATGGCAACATCTTCTGGTTATGTGAGGAACATCGCCAGCAGTACGAGGTAAAGCCGCTAGTACTACCATAAGCTCTTTTGTGCCTGAAGTTGCGACTCTGGTATGCTTTACACGGGTTTATGCTGGCTCATTAGCCCGTATAAAGTCATTAGCCCGAATGTTTGCTTATTTTCAGGAATGAGAGAAAGGGTTGCCATCCGATGCCGCTACGTCTCACGCCACTTGAATATATGCTGGCGCGCCTCAATATACTACCTACGCCACTTTTCGATACGCCACTAGCGCCTGGCATCGCCAAAGTGCTGGTGACAGCTTGTGAACTGGGTATCTTTGACATTTTGAGTGAACAAGAACTCATGCTGCAAGATCTGGCTGAGCGGGTAGAGTGTGATCCTCAGGGTTTACAATTATTGCTACAACTGCTTATTTCAGCGGGCTATCTGCGCCTGCGCGCTAGCAAGTATAGTAACACGCGTATGACGCAGCGCTGGCTGACCAGTAGTTCGTCTGCGAGCATTGCGCCCTACATTCTGCATAGTCCTGATATCGTCGCCATCTGGGATCATTTGCCCGCGGTGGTACGCAGCAATAAGCCTGCTATGCGTATGCCTTATGAAGAGGATGCCAGTCAGCCAGAGGTGCAAACGTTGCTGGCGCGTCACTACGCGGGCCTGGCGTCGCTGGCGACCGCACTTGGGGACGACATTATGCGTCGTGTATCGGTGCCACCTGCTGCTACCAGTTTGCTTGACGTCGGAGGATCGCACGCGGGATATAGTGCGTTACTCTGCCGTAAGTATCCGAACTTGCATGCGACCATTCTGGATATTCAACCGGGCATCGTTGCTGGTCAGCGCACCGCGCAACTGCTCCACCTGGAGAAGCGTATGAGTTTTGTGTGTGGTGATATCATCCGTGACGACTTCGCTGAACAGCTTGGGGCGTCCTTCGATGTCGCCTTGTACTTTCATATAGCACACCTGTTGCCACCAGAGACAAATCAGGCTATGCTGGCGAAGGTCGCGCAAACGCTCAAGCCTGGTGGCGTGCTGGTCTTTGTGGATCAGGTGATAGATCAGACGCGCGGCTCACGCCTGGCTTCATTGATGGTGCAGTTTATGGCCTTAACCATGGCAACCATCGGGGGAACATGCTATCCCTTCGCGACGGTGCAGAACTGGCTTGAGCAGGTGGGCATGGGGCAGATACGCTGTCATCGTATCATTACACCTGGGGCTACGGTGATTACAGCAGTCAAGCATACAGAGAGCAAGTAACCTGTTTGGAGAGAGGAGTGTGAAAAAGAGGTGACAGCTAATTTGTCACCTCTGGCTGGGGCAAGAGAATTTGAATTCCTGGGAAGGTATTTTAGTTTGGCTAATCTTCGTTAAAATAGTCGAGATCTATCTTTTTTATAATATATCTTGTTTCTTCAGTAACTCCAATATCGTGATCAATCATCACTTCCTTTTGATGGAAATGGATGGGCCTCAAGGCTGCTCAAGACAACTTATGCGACAATGCGTGGAGAAACAACCTACCGGAAGTCGTTTTCAACCAGGCTCACTCTGCCTCCGAAATCGGCAACGTGAGCCTGGCCCAGGAGAGATGCTCATCTTCCTCATAGATCACAAAACCGATACTTTGATAGAGATGCCAGGCTCCAGTATTCTCCTTGATCACGCTTAAGATGATCGAGTCGCATCCTGGCAAACGACGTAAGACATCGTTGAGTGCGAGTACTGCTTGGCGTCCGTATCCTTTGCCTTGATGTTGCGCGTCAATCATCATCCGCACAATCCCAAATTCGCCTTGCCAGGGCTCATGCGTATACATCGCAAAACCCACCAATGTCTCATCATCATAGATTGCTACCGGCGTATTCCCAGACTCATAGGCTGCCTGAGCAAGTGAATAGCTGTTGGGAGCCACAAAATGGCTCTGGTCATCACTTACCTTCAATTGGGCAACTGCATTCCAGTTATCAGGGGTTACAGATCGTAATGAGAGGGTCATACCATGCTCCTTTTGGTGATAGGCATCCGGTTGAATGCTTTCTTTCGCCTTTCTCTCTTTATATCAGAAAAAGAGGACAAGAAAGATCCTGTTTTATTGGAGCAAATACGAATGGCCTATGCAGACCATGTGCTGAGTTGGTTTGCAGGCTCTCATCCCTGGGCTGCGGTATGGCATGTCTGGGACAATTTAGTTTTCGAGAGTCCCTTATTTGACATATGGTGTTCTGATACAGGCTCTGCTAGCTGGCACGAAATAAGGCAGAAAACTCTTTCATAGAAGAACTTCCTGCCTTGTCTTAGTCGGGGTGAGAGGATTTGAACCTCCGACCACTACAACCCCATTGTAGTGCGCTACCAGGCTGCGCTACACCCCGTTATCCGTAAGGACACCAGCGAGTATAGCAGAAAAGCCCTGTTGCGTCAAGAGATTTTGGCATATTTTCTGAAGGCATCCCACATTGGGTGGTTCATATCGGTGAGTTCCTGACGATTAAGCTCTTTTGCTAGAAATGGTGCTCTCTCTTCTAGCAGTTGTATGTTGCACCTTTTTAATAGATAAGATTCTAACCAGCCTTTACGACTATCTATACATGTTGCATCGTTTAAATTGAGTCTATCGATTGTTTGCTTGACTTTTTGTACATCATCCTTTGCAAGATGTCTACCTGGTATCAGCTGTAGCGAAGGAAAATGTATGGTAAACCAACCTTCTTGTAGCGTAAATGGGTCAAGCACATCTTCGTGTATACCTTTTCTACCGTTAAGTCTACCACACACCAGCCTATAATTTGCCCAACAATACGCTTCTTCTGGATAAAGATCTTTTGGTCTGAAATGTTCGACAGTATTCCAACCTGTATCTTCAGGTATCCAATGACAACTATATGCGCATATCTTTGAATATGCCGTATAAAGATCAGGGATAATCGATCTCCAATAAGCTTCTAATGCACTCCCTTTTGCTTCAGGGTGCTGTGCCAGAAACTTTTCACCTTTCTTTTGCACTTTCTCATAGAAATGGCTTGGTTCAGGTTGCATTTTAATGGGTATCAAAGTGAAATACCTCGCTCTTGCGCAAAATAGACCCATAAAGGCCAGAATTCATCATCGGGAGCTAAGACTTTTCTAAGTGTATCAGAGATCTCTTGCACTTTTTCTGTGGGGGGATCTGGTTCTAATTGCAGTGCATTCGCCTCTGCAATAGCTTTTTCTGCTTCTAGCGATCTAGGCTGCGTCAGTCCAAAAATATCGTCCATCAGCCATTGGTCAACTCGCCCTCTCTTAACAAAAGGTTCCTCATTAAGTTGCACTGAGCCATCTGTCAATTCTAGATAAAGATGAAATAGTTTATCGATATCTGCGTCAAATAAAGGCTCTACAGAAGCCAGCACAAGTGGAGAATGTGTCGCAATAATGACCTGCGTCCCGACTTCCTCTGATAGTGCCTGAATAGCTTTCATGACTGCTGGGACGATCACTCGTTGCCAGAAAGGGTGAAGATGCGCTTCCATCTCATCAATAAGTAAAACTATGCTGCGCTGTGGTTTTTCACGTATGAGTTCTGAACTGACAACATGTTCATACCATGCCCATACCAGCACATATGCTAGCGCGACGATGCGCTTGATTCCGGCAGAGCATACCATGATTGGCACCTCGCCATAGGGAAATTGCAGTGTAGGAACCTCTCGCACATCTCCATCCTCACTGGGGAATCTCGTCGGTTTTCCTGGAACGAGGGGATATTGGGGGTGTGGTGATAGTTCTTTGAGCGCGGCACAAAATGCCTTAAAACGAGATTGATCCTCGGCGGTTTGCCAGGTAGTCCAATCATCTATCAGCCCTCTGCATCTAACAACTAGCTTGTTGTTTCGTTCTTCTCGTACGCCTTGCCAAACTCCTCTAGATGAGATGCGTATAAAGACCTCTGTCGCCCCATTTTGCGAGAATGCATCCAATTTTGTTGGGTCCCAGACGGCAAAAGATCCGTCTGCCTGAGAAAATATAGACAAGCCAGGTAAGACACTGCGCCTTTTCAACTCAGCCCAGTTCTGTGTTTTCCAGTTATATTTGGCTGTCTGTGCCTTATCAGCCTGATATTCCCGGCCAATTTGAAATGTAATGCCAGGCTTGTCTGCATGTGGATGTGGATGTGCTGGATATTGGGAAGCCCACGTTCCGGTTAAGGCCCACCAGGCACACTCCAGGAGAAAGGTTTTGCCTAATGCGTTATCTCCAGTGATTATATTGAGCCGTGGCGCAAAGTCCAGGGCTACTTGCTCGGAAGGTCCTACTTCAGTGAGTTTTAACATTTGGAGTTTAGCGCCGTATTCTTCTGATGTATTAATAGAATTGAGTAATGGTACCTGCCGATCATTTCTCTTCTCTGCGGTGAGGTTGGGTGGTAGTCCGATAATGCTCAGGAGATCTTGTTCCATCAGAGCTTGCTCTTGAAATAGTGGTTTGCTATGGAAAGGTACTTTTGTGTTAAATAAAATAGCTTCTTGCTGGTTAACGTGAAATGTTTTGAAGAAAGTCTCGATGATGTCGGAGATTTGTGTGTCTTTTTTCCAGTTTATAGATCGGAATAGCCAGACAGCTAAATCAAACGTGGGAATGAGACTAATGGTCAGATGTTCTTGTGAAAGCGTTTTAACATACTCACTTTTCCATCCCCATGCGCTACCACCTTTTGGGTGCAGGATCACATCAGAGAATGTATCAACGGAGATTCTGTGTAATGTATTGGCGTATTGGTGTGTGTTCCAGCGCTGCTTTTTGTTAGAGGTTTTGAATGGGGTATAAAAGCCGTTATATTTATTGGTTGGACGATAGTATTTTTGTAAGAAAGCCTCCAAAAGAGGCAGGAAGTGGATCGTTTTTGTTTCATCTATGGGCAAATCAACTTCTTTAAATGCCAAAAACACAGTGCCAAAAAACGGGTTTAGCTCGCTTAGCTGTCTAGTGGACTGCTCAATCTGTTCTCTACTAAAAAACATGCTAATTTGCTCCCTTGTCGCTTCCTTTAACAATTGTGCTAGTGCTTAATGTGCCTATTATCATGCATGTGCCTTTATTTGGCAATACTGACATTCCTCATTATAAATTCCGATGGTGAGATTAAGTACGAGGTAGGCCGATGTCATAAGCGCAACGAAAACGATGATTTCACTGAGCAAGCAGTGTGAGAAGGAATTACAGGAACTGTTAGGGTATTAGCCCTTTTTCTTCAGTGGACATTACCTGTAAAATGTGCTATACTTCACTCCAGTAAAAATTTAGTAGGCTAAAAATGCGAGGATAGGGAGAGTAAGCGCACAGGTAACGCCCAGGGAGAAAGGGTCATCGACTGCAAGCCCTTTTGCGCAACTATTCGCTGAAGTTCACCCTAGAGCTGGCTGTTGAACGCTCAAACGTAAGTAGATGGCCCCGGCCTGTCACCGTTAGCGGACAAACCGAGTGGAATTGAGCTATGTTCTCTGTGGTTCTGCGCTGGCGAACACAGGAACAGGCGTTAGATTCAATGCGGGTGGTACCACGGAGCTTGCTATGCCGACAACTTCGTCCCTGTTGACGAATGTCGGTTTTTTTGTTTTTTTGGAGGATCTATGTTGGGACAACTTGAACTGTTGCTTGGGCAGCTCGATGAGTTACGGGAGCGTGCTCTTGCGGAATTGGAGCCGATTGATGCATCGGCTGCGCTGGACGAGTGGGATACGCGCTATCTAGGACGCAATCGAGGCGAACTCAAAAATATCTCTGCGGTGATGCCCAGGCTGTCGAAAGAAGAACGCCCCGTCGTGGGCCAGAAAATCAACACGGTAAAAGCCAGTCTGGAGCAGCAACTGGCAGCAAAACGTGAAGCGTTACGTCAGCGTGAACTTTTGCAAGCGTTAGAGCAGGAACGTATTGATGTCACGCTACCAGGACGCACATTGCCAGCCGGACACATGCATCCGATCTCGCGCATTATCTTAGAGGTGACGCAGATCTTCGAGCGTATGGGTTTTAGCGTCGCGCAGGGGCTGGAGGTCGAGACGGATTACTACAATTTCCAGGCCCTGAATATACCGGAAGACCACCCGGCGCGTGACATGCAGGATACATTCTGGGTCTCGCCCGGTCAGATTCTGCTGCGTACACAAACATCGCCTATGCAGATCCGTACAATGCAGCAGATGCGGCCACCGGTCCGTGTGGTGGTACCGGGGAAAGTGTATCGTAACGAGGCTATTGATGCGACGCATGAAGCCATGTTCCATCAGATCGAAGGGCTGCTGGTCGATGAGTATTGTACCATGGCTGATCTCAAAGGTTGCCTGGAGCGTTTCGTGCGCGAGATGTTCGGCGAAGATCGACGGATGCGCTTTCGTGGGAGCTACTTCCCGTTCACAGAGCCCAGCGCGGAGGTAGATATCAATTGCCTCTTGTGTGATGGAGCTGGCTGTCGCTCCTGCAAGTATAGCGGCTGGTTAGAGATCTTGGGTTCCGGTATGGTGCACCCGCGTGTGTTGCGAGAAGTTGGCTATGATCCTAAAAAGTATCGTGGTTTCGCCTTCGGTATGGGAGTAGAGCGCATCGCGATATTAAAGTATGGCATTGGAGAGATCCGCCTTTTTTCTGCGAACGACCTGCGTTTTTTGCGTCAGTTCTAACAACAAGTAGCTTATAGCATTTCTGAAATAATAGCATAAATGGATGAAGAGTATGTCTGGCATGAGTGTAAAATGCACAAAAAAGTCTTCTGCTAAGATATACGCTAATACCCATAGACATTCGGAAACGCCACTTTCGTGGCTAGAAATGTGCTGCGACACATTTCTCATCTGAATGCAAGGCAATATAAGGAGAAAAAGTCGTTATGAGAGTACCTTTGAGCTGGCTCAAAGATTATGTCGACATACAGATGTCGCCTGAGGACCTGGCGCATATCTTAACCATGGCGGGACTGGAAGTTGACGCCATTGATTACATCGGGAAAAATTGGGGCGACAAGATCATCACCGCGCAAATCGTCAGTCTGGAGAAAGTTGCAGACTCGGATCATCTCAACTATACGCAGATAGATACTGGTACACAGCGCTTGAACGTCATTTGTGGTGCTCCCAATATCAAGCAGGGAGATAAGGTGCCGCTGGCTTTGCCGGGTGCGCAGGTTGGCGATATCACCATCAGTGAGACGCGCAAAATGGGCTATGTTTCGCAAGGCATGCTCTGTTCACCGCGCGAACTCGCTATTAGTAGTGACCATGCAGGCATCTACATTCTCGATCCAGAGACGGCCATCGGACAAAAATTGGTGGATGTGCTGGGTGAGGTCGTGTTCGATTTTGCGATCAAGGCCCATCGTGGAGACCTCTCGTCGGTGATTGGTATCGCGCGTGAAGTCGCTGCACTGACCGGGCAACCTTTGCACATCCCTCAACCGCTCCTGCACGAACAAGGCACTCCTGCCGAGGAACTGGTGAAGGTAACGATAACTGCGCCTGACCTTTGTCCACGCTATACGGCTCGTGTCGTTAGCAACGTGAAGATTGGACCATCGCCCAGTTGGATGGGACGCCGTCTGCTGGCTGCTGGCATGCGTCCCATCAGCAATATCGTCGATATCACCAATTATGTGATGCTAGAGTTTGGTCAACCTTTACATGCTTTCGACTACGAACTGGTGCCTGAGCAGCATATCATCGTGCGCCGTGCCTATGAGGGCGAGACATTGACGACGCTCGACGGCGTAAAGCGTCACCTGACGCCTGATATGTTGCTTATCACTGATCCCACTGGGCCAACGGCTATTGCGGGTGTGATGGGTGGCGCGAAGAGCGAAGTGAGCGACAAAACCACGACGATCTTGCTGGAGGCAGCAAACTTCAAGGGGGCCAGTATTCGTCGTACCTCGACTGCACTGGGATTGCGTACGGACGCCTCCAGTCGCTTTGAGAAGGGGCTTGATCCAGAAACTCGTGATTGCCGGTACCAATCGCGCAGTACAATTAATGGCCGAGCTGGCTGGCGGTACTGTTCATCCAGGCATTGTTGACCAGTATCCTGAGCCTGTACAGCCGCGCACGCTCGCTTTTTCTACGGATGAAGTTGAGTGGCTGACCGCTATGAAAGTGACACAACACGAGGTGGTGGATGCGTTGAGCGCGCTTGAATTCACTGTTGAGGCGGACGAGCAAGGGCGCACAATGCAGGTAACTGTGCCAACCTATCGTTCCGATATCAATGAAAGCGCGGACCTGGTTGAAGAAGTGATTCGTCTGCTTGGTTATGAGCGTATTCCGAGCACTATTCCCACCGGACCTTTACCGGAGCAAGTAATTGACCGCTGGTTCGAGCGTGAACAGGCTGTTCGTGCACTGCTGATCGGCGCGGGACTCAATGAGATCGTAACGTATACGCTGACCAGTTGAGCGCGTATGCTCAACGTGCTGTCCCAGGTCGATGAGCGCTCGGCCCAGGTCCTCTTACAGCATCCAACTGGTTCAGCCACGGCGACGGCGGTCGCTACGGCTGGCACTGCTACGGCGCTGGCTCCGTTTGATCCACGCATGCTGTCTGCCGTCACGCTGGCGAATCCATTGAGTGCTGATCTAGAAGTGTTGCGGCTGACGCTGCTGAGCAGCTTACTGGAGACGGTACAGGAGAATAGTAAGCGCAATAAGGCCGGGCTACGTTTCTTTGAGGTCGGACGACGGTACCTGCCTGCGAAAGATCCGCATAAGCTTCCTGATGAACGACGTTCAGTGGGTATTGCACTGTGTGGTCCAGCTGAGATTTCGTGGGTGGCTGAACTGGCGCGACCGGCGGATTTTTATGATCTCAAAGGCATCGTAGAAACACTGCTGGCCGGGCTGCATATTGCACGCTATCGTTTCACACCAACGCAGCATCCAACCTTTCATCCAGGCCGTTGCGCACTGCTGGAATTAGCGCATCTTTCTGCCACTGGTGAGGAGCTATTCAGTCCTGCTGGCGTGTTGGGTGAGGTGCACCCGGTTGTGCAGCAGCGTTATGATCTTCCTGACCGCGCATATCTCTGTGAATTGGACCTGGAGCAGCTCTATGCGGCAGTACCGCAACGCTGGACTTACACGCCAATTTCTCGTCACCAGGAACTTACCCGCGACCTGGCTCTGATCGTAGATCAGCACGTGGCGGCGCAAGATATCCAGCAGGCGATTGAGCGCAATGGGGGTGATCTCTTACGTGCAGTAGTACTTTTCGATGTCTACACTGGCGCACCGATTCCCGCTGGCAAAAAGAATCTGACCTATGCATTGATCTATCAAGCTCAAGATCGCACACTGACTGATGCTGAGGCGAACACTTTGCAGGAGCGTATTATCCATGCTCTGCACGCCGAGTTTGGCGCAAATTTGCGTTAGTCCTCCGACCAGAAGCGTGCTGGGGCGGCCTCAGGCCGCCCTGCCTGCTATCCTCGATCAACAACGTTATGCAATTGGCGCTTTTATACTCTAATATTCTGCTGCACCCTGCATGTGGAACCTGCGTCATGACTTTAATATAGTACTCCGTTTCCCCGATGTGACAAATTCCTTCATGCCAACGTTATATTCATAGGATTTATTTAAAGTCGAAAATTCAGTTGAGAATGAGAAACTCTATTTTCTGGAAGTTGACAATGAGATCTCCGATGGGCAATAGAGGGCGGACGTCTTGTGCATGGAAAGGGGAGGCTGATCATTTCTAGTAAGGAGCAATATGCGCTGCTTACTTTCTCTTTGCAGGGATATCTTGGGAAGATGGGCAGTATTTCCTCTTTTGCGTTGAACGCGAAGTTTTCTCGTGACATATGCTTGTCATTGGCTGAAAAGTCATATGTTGCAGCTTCGTGCGTTCTCTTTTTAACAGACGAAATAGTGAAGTTTGAGTGTAGGGGTTTCTATTTTGCAAGAAGAGATAGGATATGAATCAGTGTTTACGTTGCAATAAACCATGTAATGCTATATCTATGTTCTGCGATCAGTGTCGATCAGATTTACATTTGCAAGGACAATGGTCGGTCGCGGTTGATGTCTCGGGTGTAGTCGTACCTGGGTTTGTGTCTCCATCATCCTGGCAAGAGGGAGTAGAAGAACTCAAGGGCGAAGATTTCCTGCTTGAGCGAGCTGTTACTCCTAGGGGCGAGGATACTGTACCTGAGGTGACTGCTCGGCTGTATACAGACAACGGGCGGGATGACTTCCATGCAGATATGCCGCCAATCGATGCATCTTTTGATGCTCTGCTGGCTGAGGAACCAGTAGCTGGCACGTATCAAATGCCGTTGACTCCACCGGAAGGTTCGCAACCTCTTTCATCTTCACGCAATGCTTATGCAACTCAGCCCGGCATTGCAGAGCAATCTCTCTTGAAGCTAAACAATGCTGCACGGCTCATTGCTTCTGTAGAACAGGCAAGTGTACAGGGTCATCGTTCTCCCCGTGCTTCTCGCCTGGCTCGTCTCCATGATATTTCTGATGATATTCGACGTGATAGTACACCATTGCCACAGACATTCTTTAGCACTCATCCAGGTTCACCGGCAATGGAGAAGAGCCTCCCCGATTGGTTGCGCGACCCCGATCCCGATCCCGACATAGATGAGCATGATGATTGGCAAAGTCAGCATGATCCGCTCCAATCGCGCCGTTTTCCGTCAAACTCGGAGATCACGCGCATCGAAGAAGAAGATATGCGCCTTGCGATCTCGACTGGATTAGCAGATGTCACGCCATTTGCGCGACGCGGACCGACGAAGCGTTTACGTTTCGTATTTGCGAGCCTGATTACTTTTGCTATTATTGCGTTGGTGGTTGATACTGCTCTGCTATCTATGGCCTTTATGCACAATCATCACAAGACGACGCCGACGAGCGATTTGCCACCTTCTCTCACCCTTTCGCAGAATATAGTCACATATGGCCAGACTATTACCCTGCATATTCGCAATTTCCCGCCTTCTACGCAAGTATTTTTGACGCGTGACATAGCACAACAGGTGTATTTGAACGGTGCTAGCAACCCGGTGCTTGTTGACGTAAATGGGGCAGCAGATGTAAATATGGCAATTGAGAGTTCATGGGACCCGGGTAGTCATACCATTGAGGCTGAAGATATCGCGGATCGTCATACTGCCAACGCAACATTACGTATTAATGCGGGTCCAACGCGCCCTGCGCATCTATTGCTGGTAACGACGCAGCTCGATTTCGGATCTGATATACAGGGCGCGAATACTATTCAGCAATTAGAACTGCGGAATGGTGGAAGTGGTACTATTGCGTGGTCGGCGAGCAGCGATCAGTCCTGGCTCTTAATTTCGCCCAGCCAGGGCACCTTTAGCGACGCTCAGACGATTTCGGTAGCCGTTCAGCGTACGAATCTCACGCCTAAAGATTACTCTGGCACATTGACCTTTGCTTCGAATGTGGGGCCTACACAAACTGTGCAGGCGAGTATGACTGTGCTGCCTTTACCGCATAATGTTGGGGCTGTGCTCTCGGTCACTCCGGCCCTGGCGACTTTTACGGCGGTAGATGGCAATGGTAATCCGCAGGATCAGTTCCTACAGGTAAGCAATCCTGGCAAGCAGCCGCTTTACTGGATGATAGGTGACAATACGCCCATGTCGTTAGGTGGTGACGCGCCATTTTCCAGTGCTATTAGCCATGCTCTTAACTGGTTAAATCCGCAGCAGACATCTGGGAAGATCTTACCGGGCGGAACGAGCTTGATACGCTTGAAGGTAAACAGTAGCGCTCTGTTGCCGGGAACCTATAACACGACGCTTGTATTCGATGTGAGTCCGCATCATACGGCATTAAATAGCCCTGAAACTGTGTCTGTTTCTCTGATTGTGGAGCCGCGTTGTGGCATCTCTCTCAATACTGGCAGTATGTCTTTTACGGCTGTTTCTGGGCAGGCTGGCCCGGCTAATCAAGCCGTAACCCTGGAAGCGATGGGATATTGCACCGGTACGATTTCCTGGTCTGCCACTTCTTCTGCTAGCTGGCTCTCAGCGACGCCAACGCAGGGCCAATTGAAAGGCAATACCGGTGCGGTAGCTGTCAGTGTGAATACGCTCCAGTTAGCGCCTGGCACCTATAATGGAGAGGTGATTATCACCTTGCCGCAGAGTACACAATCTCTAGCGGTACAACTGACTGTGCAGTCACCTCCTCCTCCGACTGCGCCCATTCTTGGAGCGGCACCGCTTAATCTCAACTTTAGTACGACCGAGGGGGCTGACGATCCACCTGGTCAGGTCGTCACGATTACCAATACGGGTGGAACTCCATTGCTCTGGCATACTGCTGTCCAATTGCTGGCAACTTCCTGGTTGGGAGTCTCTCCAACGGGAGGTACTATCCAACCAGGACAGACCGGGCAGTTGACGATTAATGTGAGTGCCAACGATAGTGGGTTGAGTCCCGGCGAATATGCTGGACAGGTAACAGTGGAAGGTTCTGATGAAAACGGTAATCTCGCTGCTGGAAGTCCGCAAACTATCCTGATCAACTTTATGGTGTCTCCGCCCTGTACGCTTTCGCAGCCTACTGCTAGTACGCTTGCTTTTAGCGCGACGCAGGGGCAAAGTAATCCGACTACCCAGACGGAGAGCATCACGGCCTCGGGGGATTGTAGCTGGCCTGTGAGTTGGAGTGCATCTCTGACCAGCTCTGCATCCTGGCTATCGATCTCGCCTTCTAGCGGCACCTTAGGGGCGAATGGCGGAGCGTCGACAGTAAGTGTTACTCCTAATATCGCGGGCCTTGCTCCCGGTATTTATCAGACCCGCGTTTTTGTCTCGGCGACTGATGCATCCGGCACTGCGGCGCAGGGGAGTCCACAGGTCTTTACGGTCACTCTCACCGTCTTCCAGGCTTGTACGCTCCAGATAGTCGGTGGTAATGGTCTGACCTTCTCTGTCACGCAGGGACAGACGTCTAACGTACAAAATCTGGCCTTTAGTACAACGGGCAATTGTGCTCTCCCGGTTTCCTGGAGTGTTGGAACTGATGCGGGGAGTAGTGGCTGGTTGGCGTTATCTGCTGTGAGTGGCAGTGGAGGGAGCGGCTCTGTTGGTGTGAGCGTGAATGCTGCAAATCTCACTCCGGGACAGTACACGAGTGCGGTGACGGTCTCGGCTATGGGTAGCGGCGGTGCTACCGTACAGGCTAGTCCACAGAGTGTGCCGGTGACGCTGACTGTGAATGGTTCTACTGTGAGTGGAACCGCTACGATTTGCAGTGAGACGTCCTGTGCATCTCCCGGCACGCCTGCGGTGGCGACGGTCTCTCTTATCAATAGTAATGGGACTGTCGTAGCTACTACTGCTGTTGATGCCTCGGGGAACTTTAGCTTTAAGAATATTCCTAATGGCACCTATACGATCTCGGGCAATGGCACTGATAACAGCAATACTGCTTATTCTGGCAGCGTTCCCGTCAACATTAATGGTAGTTCAGTCAATGTAACGCTGCCTATGGTTTCGGGTTCAAATTAAGCTTGTATGTTTTTTTGTCACTACTTCGTTATTGTGTGGAGGTAGCGCGCTCATAATGAGTGCGCTACCTCCACACCGAGTTTGTAGCTGGTTTAAGCTTTCTTTGTGCAGGTCTTTTTGTTCTAATATGCTACAATGGATATCATACTGTACACAGGTACTCATCCAAACCTTCTTTGTGGAGATTCATATGCCTTCAGGCCAGGGGAGGAAACAAAGGCAGACAGCAGACATGGTTGATAAACGGCTCTCCTGAACCAGACGGAGCCTGCTATAAGTTGGGTAAGCACTGCAAAGTTGTCTCTCTGCTCGTATTTTTTTGCATGCATTCACGATATACAGTGTGTATGCATGTGAGCGTTTGCCTGGGTGCCAAAATAGCGCAAATGTATGCTTATGGCGACGATGTCATAAATACGTGCTTGAAAATAGCGCTTCTTCTACGTTTATCTGATAGGACCTCTAGCGCGAGCGCGTTGAGTCATTCCCGTGGCATGGGTCTATTCATGTCTTCATAGTGCAGCAAGAAGAGGAGAAGCAGGTGACGTGCTTTAGCACGCCTCTCCTGCATAGGGCTTTATGCAGACGAAGCGTTGTACATATTGTCATAAATTACAGCGAGCTGATGCGCAGGTATGTAGTCTGTGCGGGCAAACCTTTGTGCGCAAGAAGCCGGTCGTCAGAAATGTGACCGCCCCATCCATCCCTCAGGCATCGGCGCATCGTGCCGGGCATTACTTCGGTTTGCATCCTGAAGATCAGCCATATCAATCCAATAAAATTGTTGTACGGCGTCCGCCTGTGGATGAAGCTGAACAGGTGTTGCAGCCGGAGCCGGAACTGATTATTTTCCCAGATACTGATGAAGCACCTGTTATGCAAGTATATCGTGCAACAACGCATTCCAGATCTGACAGAAGATCTGATGCTGCTGTTGTCAAGGTCTCACCGCCTCCTTATATGCCTCACAATGCTCTGTTGTCCCCGCGCGCTACTTCGCTGATACTAGCCATGTCTTGCATCTTCTTTTTACTAGCTAGCAGCATTATTGCTTTTGTGCTGATCAGGAGCCATACGGCTAGCGTGGAGCCTGCGGTGCAAGCTTCGCCAAATCTATTACATGTAGGCACTGTCTTCACGCTCACTGGTCATGGTTTTGGTTCACGCGACCTCATGGCTTTTACTATTGACAACAATCAGATCGTGATGGGTTTGAGCGGCAAACCGCTTATCATGCACACAAATGAGCAGGGCGTTTTCTCTGTGAAGATTCGTGTACCGGATGGTTGGAATGTGGGTACTCATACTATTTACACGCTGGATGAAGCGCAGGGATCGAGTGTGCCAACCAGAATTATTGTCAATGCTTCAGTGTGAGTTGGTCAGGGCCGCATGCCACTTTTTGGTTGACGCTCTGCACCTTCTATGCTACACTCTGACTGGGTATAAAGAGGCTATGCCTGCTAAGAACAAATCTTTTCGGAGGATAGAGTCGTGCCAACCGTTACGTATATACGTGAAAATGTTCGTGTGGAGATCCCCGAGGGTGATAGCGTACGTTATCCCGCTCTGGAAAATGATGTGCCTATTTACTGTGGGGCGTGGAAATATGCTAATTGCCATGGCAATGGCTTATGCGCATCTGATCGTATTGTTGTTTCACCTGCATCTAATACCAATCCACCGACCTTCCTGGAGAAATTCCGTCTGGGCCGTGACCACAAGAAGAATCCGAATCTGCGGCTTGCCTGCCAGGTAAAGATCTTCGGTGATGTTTCGGTTGAAACCGTGTGCTAGTGACTGCTAGATGGAATAGTTTGGGAAAGCCTGGTTGATATTCTGCATAGTTTACCAGGCTGTTTCCCAATGCATGACGCAGGCTGGAAGCGCGGCCTGATCTGGCGAACTTTTGCTATCTCACCACAAAGTAGAGCCTCTGAGCGAGTTGGTTATTCCAATATAATTCTACTGCTCCTTCAGTTGGTACTCCATACACTACTTCGATGGAACCGTTCTGGGTTTCCTTGGCCTTAATCACTGTTGTATCCGGTGTTTGCTTATAAAACTGGTTGTTGGTATACCATTTTGCCATCACCGTGCCGTTTTTACTGGGATGAAGAACGGTAAAAGTCACATAGAAGGTTTGATTTACTGTAAATGCGGTCTGCACATCGCGTGGAAAGTTGCTTTTCGGATCAACAGCCGATGTCGTACTGGCTACCGGGATGGTAGCGAATGCCGCCCCATGGTCTTTGGCGGTTTGAATCGGAGGATTAGGCAGTGTTCTTGCTGCATTGGCATTCACATCAGGCAGTTGTGCAGTTCCGAGGTATATACCGATAGCGTTCAGCTTCCCTGTGACCTGAGCATAGTAGCCGACAGCACCACAAAGCAGCAGCGCAACGATCAATACGCTCAATAAACCACTGATCGCGCGATACTTCGGAATGATGGGCCGTGGTTTTGTGTACATTGGTGCTACATAGACTGGTTGTGGTGCTTGAGAGATGGCTGGCAATAAATGTTCTGCTGCCTGTTCGGGAAGTATTTGCAGTGCCATTGTTGGTTGACGCATCTCTGACTGTACACCTTGATAAGGGACCAGTGCCTGCCCGGGTCCCTGTGGCAACGGGTCCTGGACCTGTACGGCATTTTGTGCCATATCTGGTTGCGACCAGCCCGGCATGGGATTTTGTGCCATATCTGATTGTGACCACGCGGGCATAGAATTTTGTGCAGGAGTATTGGGCGGCGACCAGGCAGGCATGGGACTTTCAAATGACAGTTGAGGTGCCTGTGCATCCCATGGCGTATTGGATGCTGTGGCTGGATTTCCTCCAACGTCTGTGCCTGGCATACTCATCCCCCAACTGTTATTTTGTGACCTTCCCAGGAGTGGCGAAGGTGCTCCACAATATGGGCATGGGGCTTCATTCTCTACTCGAGCTGTTTTACAATAGGTACAGAACATTTTTATTGCCTACCTTATGGATATAGTATATCTCGCTGTTATTGTGTTTCTCCTGGCATCTAGCTGTGTGCAGAGCAACAAGTCACCGCCAGAACATTTCTGTATGCACATCATTATCACATTAACACCGATAACCCTCTCTAAGCAAGTTTCGCGGAGCCCATTAGGGCAAAATGGCTATATATAGCCTTTTTCTCTTCATTATGTATGAACGTGTGTCATCTTCTTATACTCTATTGAATAGTTAGCGCAGAGATGTTACCATGGTTGCGGAGCTGTTTCCTTTCACGTGCTCTAGCTAGCTGTGTGCTGGCTGGAGTGGAGATGATACACCTTTTCGTGTTATGGCAGAGACGCAAGAGCAATGGTATAATCGTCAGGCGATTGAACGCCTGGCTCAACATATTCCTTTTGAACAGGATGTTGCTAGCAAAGCGGAGCAGATTGAGATGCTGCGTGGGCTGGTTATACGCCATGGGCAGAGTATTGACCCTGGACTCTTTGGCTTTGAGGCTCGTAGTGAGTTGATACGCCTGGGACTCTGGGGGCGTATTGGACAAAGACATGACTAAGAAAACAATTGTGATTACTGGTTGTTCAAGTGGCTTCGGACGCTGCACTGCCATGGAATTGGCTACGCAAGGTTGGCATGTTTTCGCCACGGTTCGCAAGGAGGTGGACTGCGCGAGTTTGCTCGAAGAAGCGGCTTCACGTCATGTGCAGGCTAACCTGACTGCTTTGCTCTGTGACATTACGCAAGGTGAACAGGTGACGGCCCTGGCACTGCAGGTGGCGACGCTCTTGCGCGATGAGACCGTTTCAGCGGATCAAGATACAGCCGTGCCTCCTCTCGATGCGCTTTTAAACAATGCTGGCACTGCCTATGGCGGTCCACTTGAACTCTTGCCACTTGAAGATCTCCGTGCCCAAATGGAGGTAAACTTTATTGCTCATGTTGCTATCATCCAGGCATTTCTACCTATGCTTAAAGCTGCCAGAGGGACGATTATCAACGTGAGCAGTGTCGGGGGACGCATCTCTGTCCCGGCAACAGCTGCGTATTCGGCCAGTAAGTATGCTCTTGAAGCGGCCAGTGATGCGCTACGCCTGGAAGTGATTCCCTTTGGAGTGCGCGTGGTCATCATTGAACCATCTTCCAGTCCCACCAGTATCTGGCAAACGAGCTTGCAGCGTTCACTGGAGCATTTAGGGCAATATAAAGACAATAGTCCTTATGCTCGCCTCTTGCTTCTGGTTGAGAAATCTGCCAGGCGTTCGAGTAGGGTAGGCTTCCCGGCACAACGTTTCGCCGACCTGGTGGTGCGTATTCTCAATAGTAGGAGACCGCGTGCCCGTTATGCTGTGCCAAAATCGGCTGCCTGGCTGCTGTTTGTGCGTCGTTTTCTCCCTGATCGGCTTTGGGATGCTCTGCTTCGTCGCACCTTGCGCTGGTAGGAAAGGCATAGCTCCAAAGCCGATGTGATACAATAAGTGGAGAAATGCTATCACCAAAAAATCCGGTGCTTGCAAGCGTCGAAGGCCGGTTTCATCAAATGGTCAGAAAAAGGAAGTTGAGCATGCTTCTAAAAGATACATTGTTATCCCTCGCCGACAATCCACGCCTGCGCGAATTTGTGGTGCAGAACAAAGTTACGCGCAATGTTGCGCATCGTTTTGTGGCTGGCGAAGCGCTGGATGACGCTATGCAGACGGCGCATGCGCTCAATCAGCGTGGTATCCAGGTTGCACTTGATTACCTTGGTGAAAATGTTTCCGCTGATAATGAGGCGAAGGCGGCGACACAGAGTTATATCGATGCTATCGATCTCATTAAAAACACGGGTGTCAAAGCCAATGTTTCTATCAAACTTACTGCGCTGGGACTTGACGTTTCTCAACAACTTTGTGAACAGAATCTGCAGCGCGTCCTTGAGCGTGCTCTGGCTTCGGCTCTCTTTGTGTGTATTGATATGGAAGGTTCGGCCTATACCGAGCGCACAATAGCTATTACCTTACGTGCACACGAACGTTTTGAGCATGTCGGCACCGTTGTGCAATCCTACCTGCACCGGACGCGCAAAGATATTGAGCAGTTAATTGCTCAGGGAGTGCGTGTACGTCTGGTGAAGGGCGCTTATAAAGAGCCTCAGGATGTGGCCTACCAGGATAAAGGTGAGGTCGATCACAACTATGTGCACTTGATGACGATGCTGCTGGCACGTGGTAATTATCCTGCCATCGCTACTCATGACGAGGCAATCATCGATGCATGCTGTAAATATGCGCGTGATCATGGTATTGGCAAGCCGGCCTTCGAGTTCCAACTGCTGTATGGGATACGCCGTGACCTGCAAGAAAAGCTGGTCAAGCAAGGCTACAACGTGCGTGTGTATGTCCCTTATGGTTCGCAGTGGTATCCCTATCTGATGCGCCGTATGGCTGAGCGTCCTGCTAATCTTGTGTTTGTGATGAGCAATGTCTTGCGCTAAAATACATACTATGCAGCAGGCAAACAAAAATACCTGTCATCGGACGAGGAGGGTACATGCCTATTCTACCTTATAAAGGGGTCTGGCCGACTATTGCAGCAAACGTCTTTATTGCTCCTGGGGCTATGGTCATCGGAAATGTCACGCTTCATGAGGGCGTGAGTGTCTGGTACAATGCGGTTGTGCGTGGCGACAGCGCACCGATTATCGTTGGTAGCCGCACGAATATTCAAGATAATTGTACCTTGCATGTAGATGCAGATGCTCCTCTGACGATTGGTGAAGAATGTACTATTGGACATAATGCGGTTGTGCATGGAGCAACTCTGGCTGACCGTGTTCTGGTTGGCATGCATGCTACCGTGTTATCGCATGCCAGCATCGGCGCTCAAACAATTATTGGGTCCAGTGCGCTGGTTGCGGAGCATAAACATATTGCCGACCATGTCCTGGCTGTTGGTGTTCCGGCGCGCGTGGTGCGTGAGCTGACGGTGGCCGAATGTGCCCACCTACTTGGTAGCGCTGTCCACTATGCGGAGCTTGCCGCTGAATATCGTGCGCTGGACTCGGTAGGCGCGACGACGCGTACTGAAACGGCGCGTCCCACTGATTGATATATGCTCATCCACGCCGCGTCACTCCATCCAATCTGTTACACTTGCTCTCTGTGATGAACATGCTTAGCCGTCCCTGTTGCTTGAGCCTGGCTGGAGCATAGGCTTAAGCATTCAGCATCACCTGAAATGTTCCCTGCATGGTTGCCTGACCCGGTGGTTGGATTGTGACGGTGATATTCCATAATCCTGCCATATCCAATCCCTGCTGCTCGTCGAATGTAGCACTATAGGTTGGATTGCCCCCCCGCATCGTGGCATGCCCGGTACCCATATCCATCACTTGCATATTGGTTGTCAACTGTACCTGCGCATTGCTGACGGCTTTACCACTACTATCCTGTAGCGTGACCTTGACTGTGTTGGCATAACCTACGCGTCCTGGCGTTATCTGTAGTTTGACGGTAAGATTGCCAATATGCTTTACCTGCACGCTGCTTGCGCTATTCGCCTGGCTCGTTGACTGGTTATAGTTCACGTCAGGAAAGACGATTGGTGGTGCGAAAAAGGCGAGCAGGGCAGCGCAGAGTAAGACCCCTGCGCCTAGCCAGGCCACCCCCATTGTTACCAGGCGTAGATTGTATTCGGCATTGCTCAAGGCAATCTGGCGTATGCGCCGTGCGGGCAGTTCGGCATCAACCACAGGCAGCAGCAGGACCTGGCGTTTCAGTCTGGGTGTCAGCACATAGATCACGTACAGACTAAACAGTAGCATCAGGACAATCAGGGCACTTTGGACCAGCAGTGTGCGCCCATAGGGATCATTGAGCCACTGCTGTGTATTTGTGATACTGGCTTCGCTCAAGTATATGTCACTGATCAGCAAGGTACCTATGCCTACCAGGAAGTAAGGTTTAAGCCGTTTTAATAAGATGATGAGCGTCTCGGTGTGGTAGTGGAGTTCCAGGTTGGCGAAGAGCGGTAGCTGTACATAGCCAAGATAGGCGAAGCCACCGAGCCAGATACACTGCGCGATCAGGAAAAGCCAGGCAAACACCAGTGAACTGGCTTGTGGTTGCAGCACCTGTGCCGCGTCGCTGGTCAGCACGTAGGTGAACAAAAGCAGGACTGCCAGGACTAAGCCTGACAACGTATACTTTTGTGAGAATGGCGTTTGAGCTGTCTGCGTGGCTCGACTGGGACTGTGCTTTCTGGATGGACCAGATGCTATTTGTTCTGCCTGCGTGGTTTGCTGGAACGCTCGCGCGTTGCTATGTATGCTCTGCTTCGTCTGTTCGCCTGCACCTGGAATCTGCTCTGTGCGCCTGGTCCAATATAAAAGTCCGCTAGCCAGTAGGATCAAGATGATGCGTATAAACCAGATGCGGGCGTAATTGGTCTCTAGCAGAATATGGGTGAGCAGGCTGAAGGAGAAGCCACTCCCCTGGAGCGTCTGTGTTAGTGCTGTCGCACGCAAGAAGAGAGCAATCAGTTCGCCAATCAGCAAGATAATCAGACACAGACTCTGTAGCGAGCGCGTTTGCTGCTGTGATAGTGTGAGCAATTCCGCATTACGTTCTTTATCCTGCTGTAACAGGAATTCGATCAACAGCGTACCTGCCCAGAATATCAGTGCGGCCAGTACAAGCCAGTCCCATGCAACTGACAGAATCTGCGTGAAGTTGCCGAGATTGAGGGTGCGCGTATCCCCAAGGTCGTTGCTGCTACTGGGTCCAAGGATCGTTGAACCTGGACTTGCGCCTGTGCTGGAGAAGCCAACATCAAAACCGATGATGCCATGGGTTGTCTCGGCGTCTGCGTTCGCTACTGCGCTCCAGACGACCTCATAGCTGCCCTGTGGCTGTGTAGTGGCTGACTTGATGGCTGTGATCAGTTCTCGTGGATCGTTGGCTGAGACCTTGCTTACCAGACCCACGTTAATCTGGCTTGCGTTCTGTATCAAATAGATATGTGCGCTACTAATCGAGCTGATTGGCGCGTTAAAAAAGATGCTGACCTCCGCCGGTACCGCGTGTATTGTTGAGCCATCCACGGGATCAGAGCCAATCACATAAGCATGAGCCTGTGCAGCGGGTGGCTGGATCAACGTATTTGAGCAAATATACGCCAGCATACTGCATATAAGTGCTGCTATAATGATAAACAGACGACGTTTGCGCATACAAAACTTTCTATGTCCACCGGACACACAGGCACATAATCCTGCTATTCTATAGGGACGTAACCGTGTTTCCAGTAAATGTGCGAGATTACCTACGCGACAAATTGTAGCACCTTTTTATGAAGATGGACAACTGCTCAATTCCCTCTATAGGTTTCCAGGCTGGCGGATGTTTGTATCTGTGTGCTCTCACTATTTTGACGCGCTGAAAGCATAATCTTTCCGTTTCAACGCTCTATTTTGTTTTTGTCCCGGCTCTTGCTATAATAAAGGTAAATATAGTCTGTAGGATAACGTCGCACATGAATAAATACTCTTGGTGGCGCTTCTGGCCGCGCTACTTGCTGTGGTGGCAGGTGATCGGGATTATCGGCTTTTACCTGACGATCTGGTTGCGTACGGCACCGGACAAAAAGGATCGTGTGGTACCGCTCCCTGCACGCAAGTCTGCCTCGCGAGACGCGTCTGTGGCTGCTGGAGTGGCCTCTCCTCTGGTTTCGATTATTGTACCAGCGCGCAACGAGGAGCGCAATATTCGGCGCTGTGTCCAATCACTCTTGGAGCAAGACTATGACAACTATGAAGTGGTTGCCGTCGATGATGCTTCAACTGATGGTACCGGGACGATCCTGGATGAGCTGGCGTGTACGCATCCCAATGGGAAACGCTTATGGATACTGCGCCTGCGTGATTTGCCGCAGGGTTGGGCCGGTAAGCCGCATGCTATCCATCGCGGCGTGCAGGAAGCCAGGGGGCAATGGTTGCTTTTTACCGATGCAGATACCTGGCACGCTCCCAATGCTTTGCGCTCGGCTATGACACAAGCGATGGCTGAGTGCATTGATATGTTCACACTCAGTGCGACGCAAGTACTGCCCACCTTCTGGGATAAGGTATTGATGCCGCTGGCTTATTTTGGTATCAGTATGCTCTATCCTCCCAGGCTGGTTAACAATCCTGGCAGCTCACTGGCGATTGCTAATGGGCAATATATTCTCATTCGGCGCGAGGTCTATGATCTGATAGGTGGTTATGCGCGCAGCGGTTTGCGTGATACGCTGCTGGATGATCGTGATCTGGCGCACGTGGTCAAAGAGCAGGGCTTCAAGTTGCGTTTTCTGTCTGGCAGTAATCTTGTTCACGTTCATATGTATCATGGACTGGCTGATATATGGCGTGGCTGGCGTAAAAATGCTTATCTGGGCAATCGTGGAGGCTGGCCCTTTGTGTTACTTCAGTTGATCGGCTTGCCTGCTGTGACCATACTGCCGTTTTTATTGCCCCTATTTGCTCCTTTAACGCGCAAGCGACAGGAGGGACGTATCAGCTCCCGCGAGGCTAACGTCGCGACTGCTGCGGCTTTGACGCCATTGCTGCTTTACCGCTGCTGGCTGAATCGACAATTACAGGTTCCCTGGTATTACGCTTTTACGCACCCTTTAGCGGGAGCCATCTTTGATGGTATTCTGAGTCAATCCATGTGGCGCATCATTACCGGCAAGGGCGTGGACTGGCGTGGTCGGCAGTACCATAATAGCAAGCCACAGCAGCTAGAAGACGTCACAGTCAGAACCTGAGTATCTATCCATGTTCCACATTTTCTAGCGTGATAGGAGTGATCATAGCTGGATGCACATCTTGTCATTGAGCAGGCTTGAAAGAGGGGTTACCTCTTGCAATGCATAAATTATATATGAAACTGTTAACAGAGACCAACCATGCAAGAGGTATACCATATTCTTTACCTGGTTTTTGGCGCGATCCTCAACTCAGGCTCAGCTAAGGGTACTATTGTCCCTAGAGAGGGTCTCATTATTGGATGATTGGCAGGTCGATACCCAACTGGCGGATGAGACCGTGAACGCCGCCGCCAGTGACGTGCTGGACCGTAAAATTTATGATCTGACCGTGATCCAGTCTGTACGCCACATCTTCAGCAGGCATGGAGATACTATTAGCTGTCTGTGGTATCGGCGGAGTGCCCAGCATGGGTAGGATAAAGCTATCGGTCTGGTAGCCTGTCACCTTAATAGTCCCGCTTATTTCTGCATCATGTTCCTGGACGTTGTGCAGGTTAAAGATTAGTCCTGGTATGCCCTCTTTGAGTCCACTGATCAGACCCAGAAAGTCTGCTTTATTGAGCGGATCAGGCGTCCAGCCGCTGAAGATAAAATTGTCCGCCAGATAGCTACTCGTGTTATCCAGATCATTTGTTTCCAGGGTATTCATAAAGTTTCTGACGATATCCGTGTTTGTGTCAGTCGAGCTCATAAGTGTATCTCCTTGAATGTACGCTGGTATGGATAGCAAATCCTCTCAGATAGTGTTTGGAACGCACACACTTTTGGCCAGTAGCGAACTGAAGCCAAACACTATTTGAGACTGCCATATATTTGACATTAGTTTACTGTTTGCTTAGTTAACTGAGTAAAGCAAAACGTGTTTCATGCTCAGCAAAAAACAGCTCATACGTAGTAGACAGAGTTATCAGAACAATGGAGCTGTGAAGCAAAAAATCATCTGCATCCCTCAAACGATTGTACAATGATTCTTTGTAAATCACTTTAGCGAACCTTACTTCCTTCTTCTTCTAATAGGTCGATGCACATTATGTGATGTGGGCGTGGGTAAGGACGATTGAGGTAACTGTTGTTGTGGTAGAGCTTGTTGAGAGATTTGCAACATACCGATAAGCGCTTCACTATTACCGTTCTCAACAATCTTATATGCTCCTGTACCGGAGAATGTTACCATTATTGCGGCATAGAGGTCACGGACTGCTTCATGAAGTTCAGGAGCGTTTCTCATATCAAAAATGTTGGCATCCAATGCTTGGAGGTCGGTCATTCCCACTCTACGGCTGTGAGAGCGGAAATTGTTGTGGTCTGCTAAATACTCAGCAATCTGTTCCGCTTTTTGCTTTGCCTCCTTGTCATCAGTAAACATGTACTTCTCCAGCCATTTTGAAACAAGCTCTCTAGCTAGGGCTAAATGATTGTCGCATTGGGCTAACAATGATGGGCCATACCAACCAAGAATTGGTATCCAGGCAGGAAGTTTTTGAGGATCACCGTTTATTTCATCCTGAGCAGTTTTAAACTGATCTTTGATAGCCTGGGCTGGAGCGACTATGAATTTACCATCCTGGTTAAGAATCATCTGTGGGTCAGTTGGCCCTAGTTCTGACCGTTCGTCCAGTAACAATTGATTTCCCGACAATGCCAGCATAGTTGCTGCACTCTTTGCTACGTTGGGGATAATAAAACGAATGTGAGAAAAGCGGGATCGCAAAATCTCAACTATCGATTCCGTTGCTTCTGCTGAACCGCCTGGACTATGTAGGAGAATATCGATTTCAGAACCGCGTGGAAGATTGCGGGTTACTTCATCAAACCCATCCTTGTCAGCTAACGAAATTATGGTCAAGTTGCTGGTAAATTGCTCCTTGATGGGATTTGGTGATATAAAATCAGCCGCGTAAACAATGAGTGGTCTGCCAGTAATTTCCTGAACAGCCTTTATTTTTGCGCGGCGTACAACGTCAACAGCATCTGCCTGCTTAAGTCTATGAACCTCATCTAGAATACTATTCCAACTGCTCATCTTACAACTTATCCTATCCCCATTGTTCCCCACTATTGCTGTGTTTTCTCCAAACGCGCAGTAGAAGCACTCTGGTAAATTTTTGGATGATATAATGCCATTAAAGTTTCCTGGTATTTCGCTAAAGATATACCAAAAAGTTCCATAGCCTCAGCAACTTTAGGATTCTGCCTCTTGAAGTCAGCTAGTTGCTGGTCTAGTGTGTTTTCACTTTTTTTCTCTTCTGGCATACTTGTACCCCTTCTTGTGTCGCTATGGCTAACTTATTCTCTATATGTATCCTATCAGTATGTCGCTGGAATGTCAATCAAGATAGCGTTGCCCGGCGATTTTTATTCAGTAGCTTTCCACATTGGGGCGTTGATGACGCAATAAAGTGGGATTAAAGGATACGCTCCTACCCTGTTTCCCCCTAATGGACGGAGAGTCAGAAAATCTGTATTCTTGCACAAATCACAAAAATGTGCCATGTCTCCGATGATTATTATCCGTTTCTCCGTAAAATTTCAAGAAATTCTTTTACTACTCTATATGGTTCATTAGTGCATCTTTTGCATCGTAAGTCTCTAAAACACGAATACTATGCAATTTAAACAATCGTCCTCTGTCATGATCTTTTGCTGCACTCGTATGGAATGTTTCACCATTTACCTCAAGAATTCCCCATTTGCCTTCATAACAGACTAGAAAATCTGCTTCCCTATTTTCCCTGCTGCCAGGTAATCCTAAGCGAGTCATACAATTTGGCAGAAAGAGTACTCCTGTTTTATCGAAGGCTTGAGCAATTTGAATTTCAACAGGAGCACGAAAAAAGAGGTTTTCCCAGTCAAACCTTGGTTTATCTTTAATTAGTTTACCTTGATTAAGCGGTCTTTTTCCTTCTATAACCTCAAGAAGAGCTTCTCTCCAATTTTCAGTGTATTCTACTTTCGCCCAGAGACGATCAATATAAACATCACTTGGAAGGACTGCGTTAAAAGCGGCTATAATCCTCTTGGTATGTTCATTTTCCTTATCTTCTACAATATTAACTCATGGTTCGCTCATTTTCCAGACGGAAATTAAGAATCATCCGCCAATTGAGAATAGATGACAGGCGTAAAGCCTAATAATGTTAAAATTTCTTGCTGAAGCGAAGAAAGCGGCGTGATATGGCGTTGTATGAAACCAGGAGCACGAACGATGGTAAGCGTCACTTCATGGAAGGCTTCCAATAAGCGTTCCGCAGTCGGTTGATTCGTGCGACGTTTGGGATTTCCTGCGTAGAGTCCAGCAAGCTCTCCTTTCAGCTCTTGTAAACGTTGACGAACGACCCCTTCCAACAGCGTTAAAACACGCAAAGCAATCGTCAACAAGCGCACTAATCCTACTCGATGATCATCACGTTGCACATAGAGAGGAGCCAATGAGAAAGGATGTCCTTTGAGGCGCCCGAAGCACCGCTCGAACAAGATATTCATCATAATATGCCTCTACAGCTTGTTCTAAAGAAAGATATTCTTTTTCCTAATTCGTCACATACACACGCCAGCTCAGATGGCTTATCGTATACTCGAGGGATTTTTCCACTCGTGTACTCTTAATCGTAAAAAGGCTCTCTTGACGTGCTGAGGAGATTTTTCCTCTATAAGCACGAACCGGTATTTCCCGCTTTTCTTCATAAATAGCAATTTCTAATAAATCTTCCACGCGAAATATCTTTAACACCTCTTGTATGGCTCTCTCTACTTCCACACGTGTTTTTAGGCGCTGCTTTCCTTGCTTTCTCACCAATAGCTCCTGTATAGCTTGCTCTGCTTTTTCTAAGCGTTCTAGCAAAGAACGCTTCGCTCCTTCTGCTCCACCCATTGATTAAATCAGCAATCGACGTTCTGTCCATGCAGATATCTGCCCATCTCTCTCGCTCTCCAGCTCTTGGATCATTTCATACCCCTGAGCAATACAAATATGCTCATTTTTCTCATTCACGCGTTCAACCTTTATAAGTGGCTCTCCGTTCTTTCTCAGGCTATCCACTTCTTGCTGGATTTGCTGTGATGAGATGTGTATGGCTGAAAGAGGGCATAAATAAAAATCTTTCGAGGATTGAATGGTAGCACGTGTTTGGAATGCTGCCATCTTGCAATCCCCTATATACAACAACCCTTCTCTTTTCAGTCCTTCACGCACCCGCTTTATGATCGGCAGGTATACCGGGTCATCTGCCTTTTCACCCGAAATCACTTCGGTCGCCAATGGCATTCCCAAAGGATCCAAACTGGCGAGCACCAGTTTGAGTTGTGGCAGGTCAGGTCGATGGTCTTTGCTGTGCCCGAATTGCAGTAATCCCTGCTCATTCACTTCAGCATAACTCATGACGCTCGTTGTATCAACACGTATGCGTGCTTTTTGCATATCATACACTCGCACCAGGCTTCCCATCAAATCCTGTTCAAACGCTGACCAATGGATATCGCTACTTAAAGCATGCAAAACATCTGCAAGACGATCATCTGTCATATCTCGTGGTTCAAGCGTCTTCAATCCGCAGCCACGTAGTATTTCTTTTCGTCGCATTGCCCACTCTTGTACATGGTGCATTTTATGATCCGCTTCTGAAAGGATATGGGAGAGCCAGACCATCGTCACGTTTCCTACGCTTAATCCCTTCCGATTGCCATGAACTGGGATATGCTTATCTAGCAGCTCAGATATATTCATGCGCTGCATGTGTGCTAGTAATAGCGCAATATCATCTACACGTTCAGTTTCAATGTTCAATGTCTCTTTCATGCTTGTAGTGTATTACAATTTTGAAATCTCGTCAAAATTTGAGCGAACCATGAGATATTAAATATAGCTCTGCTTGCAATGAGCTCAATTTTTAACTCTGTTGAGTCGTTCCATTGGCTGTATATTGATATATTGATATTACTAAGAAGAAGGATGCTCGCTTCATAATATTCCTCTCCCTGGATTAGAAAGTTTGCCGCATCCGCAAGCGTTCTATCAGTGTTAAATCCATCCGAGTTAAACCCATCCGACATTTCTATCTCCTTGCACTTCGATGTACTTATTTTATAGCAAAGAATAAAATATTACTAGTGCTTCGTCAAGCTTCATTTGAGTAGTTGCCAAATGACCTGAGGCGGCTTTTCACCTCGTTTCATGGCTATGGACTACCTGTCAAATGAAGATTGACAGACCACTAGCGTTAAATCAAGTAGGTAATGTATCCCTTGCTAAGGATTGGATTTTCCAAAGCAGTAATTTTAGCTCATTTTTGTGCTGCCAAAAACTGTACCCTTAGAGACGGGTACGAGCAGCGTTGTTGTGCTGACTAGCGTTTGAGTATGAGAACCTTAAAATTTCCCATGCCTGCTGGCTGGGTTAATGTCGCGACGCTCTGTCGCAGATTGTACCATTGAAATAACGCTGTCTGACCCTGGTCGCTGGCGAGTGCACTATCGATCACCGCGAATTCGCGGGTGCGTTGTCGCTCCAATTCCTCGTAGATGCCCATATCTGTGAGCCACTGGCGCTGCGTGGTAAACGTGTGCAGGTGTAGACCGTTGCGCCTGCCTTCCTGTAGCAATGCTGTAAAGTTGACGTGCGCGGTAATGTCCTGCGCGCCAGGTCGTACTAGTGGCTGCTCGGTCAGTTGGTGGTGATAGTAGCAGGTCAGCGTTCCATGGAGTCGATCAGGCGTATAGAGCGTGTTGGCTTTATCGCCATAGTCGATGGTCAGGATAAAGCCGCGCCGTTTTCTTCTGGCTGTAGGATTGGTCAGCAGGTGGGCCGCGCGTTCCATCCAGCGTAGCGCATCCAGATTGACTTCTGCGCGCCATCCATCTGCGAATGTTTGCCAGGGAATCTTATAGTGATCTAAATAATTTGCCACTTCCGTGCTCGTAGGTTCGCCCAGCACAGCATGCAGCCGCTCATGCTGCGTATCAACATACATTTCGTAGAGTTTTGGGCCCTGTTTCTCTAGGATGTGCACGGGGAAGGCATCAACCAGCTCATTCGAGAGTATGATTGCGGGCGACAATGTGCTTTGTAGCGCATCCTGTCCTGCATGTATATCTTCGTCATGATAGTCGAGGGCCGCATAAAACTCGGCATCTTCCTGCTCTGCCCACGTGCGTATGTCGTGAGCCAGAGTGCCGCGTCCGGCACCCTGTTCCAATACCACACAGGGTGTAGGACGCTCAAGCTGATCCCACAATAAACGTAACTGTCGCCCCATACAATGGGCAAAGAAGGACGAAACATCGCTGCTCGTATAGTAATCGCCCTCCCAGCCCATCTTTGCGGGTCCACTGACGTAGTAGCCATAACCCGGCTCATAGAGGGCCATACGCATATATTCGGCGAAGCTGATCGGCCCTTCACGCGTGATACGTTCCAGGATGAGTTGCTGCAACTTATCCAAATGTACTCCTACTTTCCCGTGTTTCTGCCAGTTTTTGTGCATCTCTATCCTTGTGGGGGAAACGTTGGGAAACAGGGTAGGGGCGTCACCTCGCGTGCGCCCCGGGACGGTCGCCAGGACACGCCCCTACCCTGTTTCCTCCCTCATGGACGGAGAGCCAGTTTTTGTGTATCTCTCAGCGCAAAAACGCCGTTATCTCGCATAGCGTTGCTGCTCTTTAACAAATAATGCAGTGTGGCATCAAGTAATCGGCAAGGTAACAGACATACACCAGGCTATCACCAGTGCGCTTAATATCGCACCCGCCAGCGCGGCTCTCCCGCTGATGTAGAGTTGTGTGCAAAAACCGCCCAGGATCAGCAGCAGCAGCACTGGCAGCGACCAGGTCATGTTGAGTTGACCCAATCCTGGTGTAATGATCATGCCTGTAAATAATCCTCCTAGCAGCAATACTTTAAAGCCAATGCTGGCCGCGATGCCTCGTAGTCGACCTTGTTCCTGATAACCCCGGTTAAGACCTTCGTCCAGCAGGAATATAGGCAAGACCAGTAGAAAAATAAGTCCGCAGCGCCATAGGCGTGCAGCGGTGAATGTGAGATGTGCCCAGGCGAAGGTTATCAACTGACCAAGCGTCAGGTAGAGAAAGATTGCTATGGTGCCGCCGAGCACTATTTGCTTTAATGACTGGCTCCATGGTGCGATTGGTAGCTTGCGACGGATGATTAAGAACAGGAGCGCCATGATAAGTGCGCAAATGAAAACATAGCCACTGATATAATCTGCGAGGAACATCTGCACAAAGCCAAAAAGCTGCCATGTATACTGGATAGTGATGGCGGCTGCAATAGCGCCTATGAGACAAATATCGCCGACGATGACATCCCAGCCCCGCAGAGGATGGGGCGTTGCCTTGATAGCAAAAATCTCTATGAGCAATGTGCACAGAGGGAAGATGGCCAGCATGATGCTGGCTATGCCGAAATAGAGCCAGAAAAGTCGTGTGCCTGGATTGACCGCGCTGATTTTGAGCTGGTGAGGTGCAGCGCGCTTGAGCCAGTTCAGCGTCTCCTGTGCAGTGCTACTAGCATTGAGGATCGTGAGATGGTTCAAACCTGGCAATATCACAGTGCGTCGTCCCGACCCGTTGGCTGGATTTCCGCACTCTTGTGTTGTCTTTGACTTCTTCTTCATCGCGCAGCTATTTTGCAGTGTCCGGCTATTATTCAGGGCACCTGTCGTGTCATTTTCTCCAATCAGCATCAGTATATCTTTCGTCTGCCTGGATACTGCTAGCGCCTGCTCTGCCGGTGATATCAGAATAGTAGCGATGAGATCATTATTAGTCACGTGCTGTGCTGCATAGGTGTTAATGGCTGCCGATCCAAATGCATATCCCAGTAATATGATCTGTGGGTGCTTAGTCGCATGGTTATGGGTGCGTGCATAATTCACCACCTCTGCGACGGTGTTTGCGTTCTCCTGTGTGCTTACCTGAGACAGAGCAACCTGGGACAGTGGCACTGAGGATGCGCCGTGACCCGGGAGATCAAAGAGATAACTGGTAATACCTGCATGGGCCAGTTCTGTGCCTATGCCCGTCATCTGCTCTTTGCTGCCTGCGAAGCCGTGGGTAACTACTGCCACAAGGGATGTTTCTCCACGTGGTGGCTGCATCTCCAGTACGGGTACAGGCTGGGCGCCAGAGATAGTAAAGGTTGAGCGTTCAATGCCGCCCTCATATTTAAGAACGCCATTAAAGCCGAGCATGAATAAACTCAGCAGTAATAGCAGGAGCAGTATATTCAAAGCTCGTAGCTGTCTTTGCCTGGTGAGTTTGGGATCTGTTTCCCTGCTTTCCAGGCTGGTATATTCCGGTTTTTCGTTGTCGCCAGGAGAGAGCTTTACATCAGTTTCTGCCATAATGCCCTCCTGGTACGTTGTGTGACGACATGCATATGCTCATGAGGTAGTGATCAACCTTCGTAGTATGCTTTCCATGAAATAATGAGGAACAGGACGTTGCGTACATAGCTATGGCAAGTCTGGCATTGTGTTTCATGCGCCGAACTGGACGACCAGAAAGTCCAGGGCCATTTCTGGTGTAAGTCGACTGCGTTTAAGGGCTGCATCGGTTGCTAAGAGCTGGCGATAGGCATTTTCCAGTTGGAGCGTGCTGAAGTTTCCCACCTGGCGCAAGGACTTATCGGCTAAAAAGGGGGCCATACCGAGTGTGGAGGCGATTTGTGGGGCGCGCATCCCTTTTGGGCTAGCTCTTTGACCAGCAGCAGTGAACGCACCTGGAAGGTGATCGTACTGATCAATTTCAACGGTGGCTCCCCGTCTGCCAGCAAATCGTGCAATATGTTTAGTGCTTGCTTGCGGTTGCGTTGTGCCAGGGCATCTGTCAGATCAAAGATGCGTGCTTCCTGCACCTGTGCCGAGAGTTGGCGTACATCCTCAACGTTGATGGTTGCTCCTTTGCCCACATACGTCGCTAACTTATCCAGTTCACTTGCTAGAAGTCGTAAATTATTGCCGATAAAGTTTGCCAGCAGCGCGTTGGCTTCTGGCGCAATCTTTACATCGATACTTTTCGCACGGTTGCTAATCCAGCGCTCCAATGCTGCTCCCTTTGGCAGTGAGCTTTGCAGTATTTTCCCATACTTCTCTGCTGCTTTTACAAGGACATGATTGGCATCCAATGCTTCTTCGATGAGCAGCACCAGGCATGTACTCTCTGGCATGGTGGAGACGTGTGCTGCCAGCGCTTTTTCAAAACCAGCGCGCGTCGCGGTAGCTGTCTTGTTGCTCTTCTTGCCTCTTTTACCCTTAGTAGCGGGTGCCGCATCCTCTTTGGCTGGCGAGGGCAGCGCCGCCGTATCCGCAGCTTCGCCCCGTTTCCTTTTGGGGAGACCATCCACGATGATCAGACGCTGTTCGCTAAGAAAAGGCAGCGTATTACTGGTGATGATGATGGTTTGCACATCAACATCACTACCGCTATAGGTATCTTGATTGAAGCCAAAATCACCTTGTTGGCGTAATTTTTTAAGCTGTTCTCGACTGGTGAACTCGTCTTCGCCATGCAGCAGATAAAACATCGTCAGTCTGCGCTATTCTTGGGACTGCGTGCGCCGATAATCGCTCGTATTGCGGCGTGCCACTAGCACATCGACGAGCATGCCAGTCACCAGTGCCAGGATTGAGCAGAAGAGCGCGGCTCCAAAGAACACAGCGGTACCGTTTGCGCCGGGTAGCGGAGTTGAAAAGAACAACGTGCCAGCCCAGGCAAGAATAATAAAGAAACCAAGGATTGCGCCTAGCAATGATCCTAGTATGACCGCGGTATGATTTTTTACTGCGCTGATCCAGAATGAGAGAAAAAGTCCGATGGGTAGCGCCAGGATAAAACCAAAGAAGTCACCGATGAAAATAGGATCGCCTATATTTAAAGACGCGATGACCATAAAAAATGCCTCCTGAAGAAAAGTGTGTTTCATATTGCCTTGCATTCAGATGAGAAATGTGCCGCCGCACATTTCTAGCCACGACAGTGGCGTTTCTGAATGCCTATGGGTATCAGTACAGTTTCATTATACGGCAGCTTCAGTGTTTGTGACAATATTGGATCTATGCTTTCGCTGTGCCCAACGCCGGGGAAGCGCTTTGTTGTTGTTCCTGGTGACCCTGACGCCATTCAGCCAGCGACCGGCGGATGGCTCTTGCCAATGAGACGTCCGTTTGATGAGCGCGGTAAAGTGCCCAGCCGATTTTCGGCAGGCTTAAGGCGTCTGAATAGGCCAGATAGCGGCTTTCCCAGGTAGGCTGAAACTTTTTCTTGAAGTAAGAGAGGGATTGGTTCTTGGCCGGATTGCCAAAGTGCTCTGTCAAGAAGTCAAAGCTGGAACCTATGAAGGTCTCTTGCTCTTCATTCGCATTATGCATGGGGGCGAGACCCAGACTGAGCATTTCCGCTCCCATGTTCTTCAGGTGCTCTATCATGCGTGAGAGCACGAGATCCATTGTGCCCGGCGAGGTATGCTCGGCGCGGCGCATCAGGTCTACTGTCCAGCCAAGGCGACCGTAGATGGGGGCGAAGGTCATAAATGCGTGGACCTGGTTATTGGTATCTACCGCCAGGGCATAGAATTGTTCGCTGTCGCCCTCGGGATCGAACTGTCCCTGGCTAAAGCCCATCTCCATACCACCTTTTTTCGCCAGCCATGCGCGTGAGATGAGCTCTATCTGCTTCAAATAGCCTTCGTCTGTTATTTTCCCATGGTAGATAACAACGCGCAGACCATCTTTCTCTGCCCGCTTTGCTTTCTCGCGCACCGTTGCCATCTTATTCCCGCGCAGCGTGAATGTACGTGGGTCTACCACGGCATCTTCGCCTATCTTGAACAGGTGGAAGCCTGCGGCTCGATAAAAATCCACTAATTCATCGCGTACCTGCCAGAAAGCGATAGTCCAGCCCTGTTCATGGCAGAAGTTAATAAACTCTTTGATGACGACGGGCATTTCATCATTGGGTGCGATGGGATCGCCCGCGACAACGGCTGTGCTGCCCGCGAGCACATAGCTAATCACGGCTTTCCCTGACTGGGAGAAAAAGTAGCTTTTATCTTCACTTAATGCACAATAAGAAATCGAGCTTGTGCCATACAGGCGTGCAAGCTCAAGTACTTTGTTGCGTGCTTCCGTATTGGGCATCAGCACGGCAGCGACCGGGCGAAAGATCTGTACCATGCCATAGAGTATTGCGCTGATGCACAACACCGGTACAGCTTGCTCAAAGAAAAATGCTGGTGTGCCATGTGCTATGTGCAAAGGCGTGTGGGACAGGAGTCGTAAGATAACCTCTTCAGCTCCGATGCGGTCGATCCAGGGAGAAAAACTCTTGTACAGGAAAATGAAGCCACCAATAGCGTAAAACGTCACGATACCTAATCCCAGGCACAATGCGATATAGCCGCGTCGTGCCGATGGTGGATCACTTCTGGCCTGGAAAAAGCGCGTGAGCATGGCAAGCAGTACCGCCAACGATAATGCGACGAGTGTCGCCAGGACCGAACCGCTACGCTGTATGTGCAGGAGCGCTGACAATGCCAATAATACCACGGTAATGCGCCAGGCATGATGTTTGCCACGAGCCAGGCCGTAGGATAACACGATCAGGAAAAAGCCAATCACTACGGTAAATGTTTGTGCCGGCACTCTCTGGTTGACAATCGGCCATGCTCCCAGGAGAATGCTCCAATCCAGCTTGGGGACAATGGCGGACAGCATATCCGCCAATCCTACGCAGCCAGTAATTAATGCTATAATGATGCGAGTAATACGTCGTGTGCGATTAGTATGGCAATATGAGACCGTTATACGCTCTTTTTGCATAAATTCCCTTCATTTCTCCCATGCACCCTTGCTTATCTTGTCAGGTGGAGAAAGATAAATTTGAGCTGTCGCAAGCTTCTTTATTGGCTACCTGTAGATGTAGCGCCTTTTTTCTCTGCAAGTGTCTGTGCTGCTATCAATACTCTGCGACGTCTTCTTATTTTACTCTATAGAACGCTTCAACACCCTGGAATCGATCTTTGACTATACCATTTCTCCCATTGAACCAATGGGTGTACTGCATCAGACCAGACCAATAACTGCATTGCTGTTTGCCATGAATTGCAACTCGCTTTCTGCCTATACGTATATAGGGCAGTTGAGTTAATGAGCATGTTCCTTCTCTATAGAGAGAAATCTTTGCGTTTGGCTCTATGCGCATGGCTAAAGATTGCGTTGGTAAAATCTGATAGGGGGACCTCTCTGCATAAGGGAGGTTCGTCTGTCCAAGAAACTGTGAGGCTTGTATGATGCATAGAATGACGACTCTTGGATTGAATGAGCGCCTGGAGCGTGTGCTTGCATATGCATTTTTATGGGTGTCTGGCATTGTACTTTTTGCCTTTGAAAAGAATCGCAACGTCCGTTGGCACGCGGTACAGTCGATGGTCACTTTTGGCACCTTGTCGTTGCTAATACTTGGTGTGACTATGCTCAATGCGATGTTGTCATGGATACCTGTTATTGGTTGGTTAACCTCTTTCGGTCTGGGTCTGTTGATCCATATCTTATGGTGGACAATGTTTCTCTTGTGGATATGGTTGATGTTGATGGCCTGGATGCGTCCTGCCTATCGTTTGCCCTTTGTGAGCAAATGGGTGCAATACATTGTCTAGCGCTATCCACCGTGAGGACCGCTCGCTTGCTTACTCTACCTGACGGGCAAGCGGTCCGGCTTACGGGTGGGTAAGGGCGTGTCCTGGCGACACCTACTCCAACAAAATCCACTCGTGGAGGAAAAACCGGTGAGAAAAAGGGAAACAGGAGGAAAACGGGCGTGAGAAAGAGGGCAGGTCGCGCCATTGCCGAGTTCTGCGCCCACGAGGGGAAACGGGTAGGGGCGTCACCTTGCGCTGTCTTTTACCCACATCTTTTCAGGTCATCAACGGCAAGCCAGATGACAGGCCGAACGAACTTTTACACGGTTCTAATGGATGGCCTCGAACTCATCCTTGCAGGTGCTGCTAAGAAGCACCCGCAGACCTATCTACTAAAGATGTGGGTAAAAGACAGACCTTGCGTGCGCCCTGGTGCTCGCAAGGTGACGCCCCTACCCGTACTGGCTCATCAGTCTTCGTGGTAGAGCCAGCCGAGTGTGAGACCAAAGGCCAGGTGACGTATAATATTGCGGAGAAATGCTGTCCAATTGGCGAGTTTCGGTAGCTCGCCATTTTTTATCAGTGGATGATGCTTATCCGCGATGGGGGTGAGCCACCACGCGCCCACAATGAACAGTTCTCCAAAAATAGCCCCTTTGAGCAAGTCCGGTCCTGGTAGCAAGCGTTTCGCGATAGCGGCGTAGATCTCCGCCAGGGCGATACCATTCAGCACATGAATAGTCCATGCCAGGATGGAGCCTTTTTTCGTGCTTGCTTCACCTTCCAGGATACCTTCGATGAAGCGCACGTCGCTAAAGCGGTTGCCAATCAGGAATTTATCTCCCTCCATCGCGATGCTATAGACTATGGTGGCGATGAAGCCGGCAGCCGCAGCTCGACCTGGATGCCAGTTCGGCGAGATGTATCTGCGCAATATGTTCATTCAAATGCTCCTTTTAGTTAGTACCTCAATACAATTCCGCTCTTTTTTGTTACAGAACGCTGCTGTTATTAGTTCTATATTAAGGAAGGCTCAGAAGAATAACAAGGCCCAACGTTTAATTAAGTAGAACGTACTCCTTGTCAAACTGCCAGTCAGTAATTGCCTCCAGTTCAATGTAGAGGTGAGGATGGAGTGGGTCAATATGTTTCATTAAATGGATATCAACCACCCGGTTGTCATTTAGTCCCAGTCCTTCGCACAACGCATCCTGCGTAATCTTGAGACCTCCATCCAGGTCTCGTTTAAGTGGCGTGGTAAAGTAAAAGTCCAGGAGGAGTGCCAGGTAACTTTGGTGGAATTGATGGCGTAATTCATTGTGGAGCATGCCTTGTCGCTCCAGTGCGCGCAAGGTGTCTCTCATCTGTTGCTTGAAGCGACGGGCTACTACCGTGCTGACACGGCGACCGTCAACTGTGGCATACTGTTCATTGATGCCAGGAGGAAGTGGTAGGGTGAAATAGAGGTGCGGGGGCAATTTTTTCGAGCCTGCGCTTGATGCTTGCTCAGACATGACATTTCTCCTGTTTTCTAGTGCATCTTCATTTGACCTCTTTGGGTTTCGTGTGTATACTGCCTTTCTGAAGGACAGTAGGATTCCCTGCTCTTTACACGACCCACTTGAGGGGGTTGAAAAATTAGTACTTTCTGGATGCTGATAGCACGTATAGTGTATTATATCAGCATGTCTTATCCTGTAAATCGTCGTTGTCAAGCTGGAAAAAGAGTGATACACTGCCAAGAACGAGACCTGGCGAAAGTGAGGAGCTAAAGTGATTAAGTGTAACCGCTGTGGGATGATGAACGCTACTGGTGCTATGAACTGCCAGTCGTGTGGCACACCACTCTCTAGCAGGGTTGATCAGGGTATGATGCCTCAAGATCAGCCTGAGCTGCCAGCATGGCTGGGGTCATTACGAGCAGGCGAACGCTCTGCTCCACCTATACCGGATGCAGCAAATTTCTCTGCTGCTGATTTTGTTGAAGAGGGGTCGTTACCGAGTTGGATGCGCGCGGAACGCAATGAAACGCGTGATAATACTGCCTCTAATCCGTCTCTTGGTTCCTCTCCGTTCTCTGGTCCGATAACCAGTGATGCTATATCCCCCCATGGGGTGACAGCGCGTTCACTGGTTGATGAACAGTCGCTGCCCCCCTGGATGCAAAGCAGTTCGCCGATGCCCGCAGTGCCTCCAGCGGATGGGTTTGCTGCGGCAAACCTGGTCCAGCAAGATGCTGTGCCCGATTGGATGAAGCAGTTGCAACAGCAAAAAGCGTCTGCTTCTACCTCTACTTCAGGACCAACTGCGTCGCCGTCACGGCCTATTGAGCCGATGTCTCCGCAGCTTGCCTCTGGCTTCTCTGCTCGTGATCTCATTGATCAGCAGTCATTGCCGGCATGGATGGCCCCGCAGAATGGTCAGGGGGTAGCTCAAGGCAGTTCAGCTGCTCCTCTAAATAATGCACAGGCGGCTGGTTTTTCTGCATCTTCTCTATTGGATGAAGATGCATTGCCTCAATGGATGCGTGAGAGCGGCAAGGGACAGAGCGTGCGCCAGGGTTCAGTGCCTCCGTCTCCATCCTGGCAGGCTGCGCAGCCGAACCAGACCGCGTCTCAACCCGAGATGCCCGCGTGGCAAGCGTCTCAGCAACCCAATCAACAACCCTGGCAAGATGCCCTTTCATCTCCTATGCAGTCCCCTTCTGCACAGGGTAGTGGGTTGGCTGCATCTTCTTTTGTTGATGCCAACGCGCTCCCTGAGTGGCTACGTTCAGCGAATGACCCCAGACTATCGCCACAAAATAACGCGCCGAGACCGGCTGGCCCGATGGTTCCTCCACACGTTGAGAATGTACGTGTACCGAGTCGTCCGCGTAATGAGGTAAATTCAAGTGAGAGTAGCGAAATGGCGGCAAATGTTTTTGCTTCCATGCTAGGTGTGGCCCCGGCTGCGCCCAACTATCCTGCGCCAGCGCCCAATATTCCCTATCAATCGCCCGCGCAAATGCCTGGTGGATCAGTTGCTCCTAATACTCCTGCGGGTGTGGCGAGGCCACAAGCGCAAGGGTATGCAGCCGGCTCATCTGGTGTTTACAATGGATATGCCCCCAACGGCCAGAACTATCAAGCGAATAATCAAGGCTATCAGGCCGGTAATCAGGCCTATCAAGTGAATAATCAGGGTTATCAAGCGAATAATCAGGGCTATCAGGCCGGGGCACCTTTTGGTGGTGTGCCACCGACACCAGGAAATGCAGCCAGAGTGCCAGCGGCACCTGGGCAGGCGCTAGCCACCGACGAGCAGAGAAATGCAGCCAGATCTACCAAACGCAACTTTCTGGATGTTATTCGTGGCTGGTTTGATCGCTAAGCAAAGGGAAGAGGGATAGCGCATGAATACACAACCCTACTCAGGGGGAGAACAGGGGCTTCAGAGCAACTCTAATGCATCGTCTGCTAGCTCCCTTCTAGTCGTTGATTGTGGGACCGTATTTACGAAGGTCTCTCTCCTTGGCCTTGTTGAGGGTCAGTATCGTCTCATGGCGCGTGGGGAAGCCCCTACTACCGTCAACCCACCCTATGAGGACGTTACCGAAGGGATCATTCAGGCCATCAATGTCATTGAGTTTATCACGGGTCGTCGTTTTGTAGTCGATAAGCAGATCATCTCCCCGGAGCAGCCAAATGGTGACGGTGTTGATGTCTTTATTTCGACCATGAGCACAGGCGATCCGTTGCGTCTCGTTGTCGTAGGTGCGGTTAATGCTGCGTTGGAGGGCCTGGCTAAACAAGCTGTCTCTGGCTTGTACGTGCAGGCTGAGATGGTTCCTGCTCCTTCGTTTACGGCGACAACAACGCCTGTCCCTGTTGGTGCGGGCGTTGCTGGTGGACAATGGAGTCAGCAGCGTATTGCGCAAGAATGGGAACGCCAGTCAGGGCGTATTCGTGAAATACAGCCGCAGGTAGCGCTGATTGTTGGGTTGGCTGAAGGTGCTTCTGGTCCTATATCACTCCAAGAGGCCTGTCAATTACTGGTAAACTCGGCGCGCGACCGGGGAACTCAGGGCGCTGCTGGAGCACCTGCACAGGACGCTGCCGTCAGACAATACTCTGTCATTTATGCAGGTGCTCCTCAGTATGTAGAGGCTGTGCGTCGTATGTTGCAAGGGGTTGGCGAGGTGACACGCGTTGAAGCCCTGGCCTCACAGGCACAGCTTGCGCCAATTAGCGCCGCGATTGGCGCGCTCCATGAGCGCTATGTATTTAAGCGCATACCTGGCTATGATCATTTGCACGCGTGGTCCAATAGTATGCCAGTGGCCTCGGCGACTTCGCTGAGCAGTCTGGTGCGTTTCCTGGCGCAACATTACGGGATGAATGTGACGGCTATAGACGTCGGGGGGGCTACGACGACGCTCATGCTAGCTGGTGAGCAGGGTGAATTTATCCCGATGGTAAATAGTAGTGTGGGGGTTAGTACGAATAGTGGTGCCGTTTTACAGCAGGCAGGCTTACAACGTATCACGCGCTGGTTGCCGTTTAGCGTCTCTGAGGAAGAAGTACGTCAGTTTGTCTTCAATCATAAGCTGCATCCACATACTGTGCCGACGGAGATGCGTGAGTTGTTGTTAACGCAGGCTTTTGCGCGTGAGGCGATAGCCTTGACACTTGAAGCTGTGCGCAAGAGCAATGTAGACTGGCCTGACTCTGACCTGGTACTGGCTACAGGAGGCGTTCTGGCGCATGCACCAAAGCTGGGGCAGGTGGCTATGATCTTACTAGATGCGTTGCAGCCACGTGGTGTAACCTCGCTGGTGCTCGATAGCACCATGCTGATCCCACAGCTTGGTGCTGTGGCAACGGTGGCACCTGTGACGGCTGTGCAGGTCAACGAGAATGACGCTGTCTCACATCGCCTTGGCACCTGCGTGATCCCTTTTGGTGGAGTGCAGCAGGGGCAACTGGCCGTACGTGTTGGTATAGAGTACGGCGATGGGCGGCAGGTGAACGTTGACGTGATGGGCGGTTCTATCGAAGTTGTGCCTTTGCGCACCAATGAGCAGGCTTTGCTGACATTGTTCCCGGCGCCTACTGTCGACGTTGGACTTGGACCTGGCGAGCGTGCTCGCGCGGCTGAAGAGATCGATGGTGGATTGATTGGGCTGATTATAGATGCGCGCGGTCGTCCACTCGTATTGCCAACTGATGAGACAGAGCGTCAGGCGCGCTTGTTGCAGTGGTCGCAGGCGTTAGATGTGTGATGTGGGAGGTCCCGTATGCATCCACCCGGTTGGCCTATCGTACCGCAAATACTGCTAACGAGAGAACGCTGGCCGGGTGGGTCGAAGGTCAGATGTGTTCCGTTGGTCTATATTGGTCAGGAGGTACTGCCTGACCAGCCTGTGTTGCGTCTGGAGCCGGCTGGTTTTACTGTAGCGCCGAGATCACCTGGCTCTTTTGTCCCTGCATCTAAGCCTGAGGCAGTTCCTGCCGGTTTACACGGACGTGTCGTTGAGACCACGGCGCGTGGAGGCGTGGTTATTGAGAGTCGTGCTGCGCTGATACAGGGAGTTGTTGGAGCTGGCAAGCAGGTTGCGGGTGTGCTGATTATCTGGCAAAGCCGGGTTCCTGAGCAGGGACCACAGATGATCCCACCGGGTGCTATTCTGGTTGTGCCGGGACCACTTAATTTCACGCTACTGCGCCAGGCTGCTAGTTCAGGTGTTGCGGGTATCGTTGCTAGCAGTATCTCTTTGCGCGACCTGGAAGGTTTTCTGCATACCGACTTTGTGCAGCTTATTGACCGTGACGATGTAGCACAGCTACAGATGCAACTGCCACCCATCACGCTCTTGTTAACTGAGGGTCTCGGTACTGCTATTATGCCTGCGTCTGTTATTAACTTGTTGAGTCGCTATCAAGGGTCAGTGGCATTGCTCTCGGGCGTAACCTCTGTACACCAGCAGGTTTATCCTGAATTGATTATCTCGTTACCTATAGAGGAAGCACAACAGCAGTGGCATCCTGTGCTGGCCGATCCCACGCTCTCTCTGGGTGCCCAGGTGCGTGTTCTGGCTGGTGAGTACGCGGGTTCGCTAGGGGTTATAGACTATCTTTTTGCCTATAACCAGACATTTCTTTCGGGTGTCCGCGCGCGTGCAGCGAGTTTGCGCCTTGAAGATGGTTCACTGTGTGTCGTTCCACTCGCCTTAATACAGAGAATCGGGTAGCCTGCTTATCCACAATTATTACTAGTTATCCACACATTTTATGCGTATAGTGTGGATAACTAGTGAGTGTTTGTCGTTCATATTAAGTGTAAGTTAAGCTAGGGTAAAATCAAGGAACGTCCCTTCATATCCTTTGGCTGTGGAATACCCAGCACCTGTAGGACGGTGGGAGCCACATCTGCTAAAATGCCATCGCTGCGCAGGCGCGTCTGGGCATATTGCGGTACGACAAAGTAGAGCGGGACAGGAAAGGTTGTGTGGGCTGTAAATGGTTTGCCGCTGTCGTACTCGATCAGTTGCTCTGCATTCCCATGGTCGGCTGTGATAGCCAGACCTCCACCGGCAGCTAGCGTTGCTTCGACAACACGACCGACACCAGTATCGACCGTCTCAACGGCCTTTATGGCTGCTTCGATCACCCCTGTATGCCCGACCATATCCGCGTTGGCGTAATTCATAATGACGAGATCGTATTTGCCACTGCGGATATGCTCGATAGCGGTATCTGTTACGCCCGCTGCACTCATCTCCGGTTGTAGATCATAGGTTGGCACTTTGGGTGATGGCACCAGGACGCGATCTTCACCTTTGAAGGGAGTTTCACGGCGTCCATTGATAAAATAGGTGACATGGGCATATTTTTCTGTCTCAGCGGTATGAAACTGCGTCATGCCCTGCTCGGAGATAACGCGTGCCAGGGGCATCTCCACCTCATCGGCACGATATGCCACCTCGGCGTCGAGTCCCTCCTCGTATGCTGTCATCATGACGTAGGTCAGATCGGCCAGCCGTGGACCGCGCTCAAATTTTCCTGTGGCCTGTGGTGGTAGCTCTGGTAATACGAAGGCCTTGGTCAGTTGTCGTGCGCGGTCGGGGCGGAAATTGTAGTGGATGACCGCGTCTCCCGCCTTGACGGTTGCCACAGGATGGCCATTGTCCATAATGGCTGTCGGCAGAATAAATTCGTCCGTTGTGCCCTTATCATACGCCTGCTGGATCGCTGCCAGGGCGGAATTGGCCTGTAAACCCTCGCCGCGTGTCATGGCAAAGTAGGTTATGCCGGTGCGCTCCCAACGGTTGTCCCGGTCCATGGCATAATAGCGTCCGCTGACAGTTGCTACTCTGGCTGTGTGCTCGCCGCCAATTGCGCGTGCGCGTGCCTGGAGACGCTGCATAAACTCTATGCCACCGGTCGGCGAAGTATCGCGACCATCGGTGAACGCGTGGATAAAGACCTCTTCAATGTCATGTCTCTGCGCCAGTTGTAGCAGGGCCTCCAAATGTGTCTCGTGGGCATGTACACCGCCATCGCCCAACAGACCGCAGATGTGTAAGCGCGACTGATTTTTCTTGACGTGCTCGATGGCTTTGAGAAATGCTGGATTGTGAAAGAAGGAGCCATCTTTAATCGATTCGCTGACACGGGTGTAGTCTTGCAAGACGCGTTTGCCGGCGCCAATGTTCTGATGCCCGACTTCGGAATTGCCCATCTGTCCATCTGGCAGGCCGACGGCCTCGCCAGAAGTTCTCACTGCCGTATGCGGCCACTCACGGGCCAGTCGGTCAATATTGGGGGTGTGGGCAAGAGCGATAGCATTGCCCTCTTTACGTGGATTTATACCCCAGCCATCCATAATAATCAGCACAAAAGGGCGTGGTCGCCCTGAAGGTGTCGTACTCATTACTGTAATCTAAACTCCTTAAAAAAATACAGCTCTTGTAATGATGCGCGAGATTTCTCTGCCCATTGTAGCATGCAGAGGGCATGAAGCATAGCGAGATTGAGGCCGATTGTATCCAATAGACTACTTGCCTCGTGTTCCTGATTATAGGAGTTGAAACAGAAACGTGTTCCCTGTCTGTATGGGACCTCTTAGAGGAATAGGAGTGTGTGGATTTCACAAACAGGATTGGTAGGGGGGATAAGTATGAAAAAGACAAACGCCTTTTTTTCTCCGCAGCGGGTTACAAAAGGTCTGGTGGTCGTGTGTGTTACCCTCTGTCTGTTGTTTCTCTCGTCAGTAACCGTACTGGCGAATACGGTGAACATTTTTGACGCAGCGCATGTGCTCAATGCCTCTAAAGTGCGTAGCGCTGGTTCAAAGCTTGCATATCCATTAGATGTTTATACCGTCAATAATTACGCGGGATCGAGCCAGCAATTCGATCAAGCTGTCCATAGTAGGATCACTAGTCCGAACCTGATCGTTATGGGATTAAATACGGCAGGTCGCTTCTATGTTGGTGGCGGACCTGATGTGCCACTATCTAGCAGCCAGTATAACGATGCCAACCGGGCTTTTACCAACGACTACGGTAGTAGTAGGAATTTGACCAGCGCAACTGTTGCCTCTATTAACGCGTTGCATGGTATGTTCAGCTCCTCTGGGCTGGGCGGAAATGGCGCAGTGAGTCCAGCTCGTGGTGGTGGTATTAATCCAGCTATCTGGTGTGTTGCCTTGCTGGCTATCGCTGGATTGGCATTCTTTGCTATTACACGTGCTCGTTCTCGTGCAGCGCATGGCCTGGGTGGTCTCTCTAATCGTCCTGCCACTCCCTACGGTAGACCGTACGATCCAAACGTCAATCAGCCGTACAATAACCCCTCTCCTGAGAACTATCAGCCGGGATATGGTCCGGGAACACGCAATCAGGGCATGAATCCTTTGGCCGCTGGAGGTATGGGAGCGGCTGCTGGTGGCTTGCTCGGATACCTTTTTGGCAAGGAGCAGGGCGAGCAACGTCCCCCGAGTAGTCAAGGTGGCCAGGAATATTATGGCGGTGGAGGCATTGGCGGCGACCGAGGAGCAGGAGGGGATTTCGGCAGTAGTGGCGACCGAGGAGCGGGAGGAGATTTTGGCAATAGTGATGATAGAAGAGGAGCGGGAGGAGATTTTGGCAATAGTGGCGGAGGAGCAGGAGGGGATTTCGGCAGTAGTGGAGCGGGAGGAGATTTCGGCAATAGTGATGATAGAGGAGCAGGAGGTAATTTCTAATATAACGCGCTAAGAGTCAGAGTTACCCACCTCTTTCTGTAAGTAACATGATGGAGGTGAAATTGGATGCAACGAGCAGAGTACATAGTGTCTCTTTGTACTCTGCTCGTTGCGTTTAGTCAAGATTTCATCTGCAATACTGTTTTTAATTCCTATGCTGATCAATAGCGGATGGCACAAATAAGCACGAGTATAATTCCCATAGAGGGATCATACCCGTGCGCTATAATTGAACGTTTTACTGCTCTTGTGATGTGGGCATTGTGATGCGGCGTCGCTCATGAGGACGTGCTAACTCGGCCACGTGCAAACGACTGATTTCGCGTTGCAGTTGGGCCTGCAGTTTCTTTCTGCGCGAGCACTCGCTTGAGACTCTCTTGCCAATTGACTTTCACCGCTTGAACAGCACGCTCATGTTCACCTGTTCGCAAAGCATCGAGGATGGCTTCATGCTCATGAAGTGAGATCGTGGCAAGCGTGTAGTCCCTGAAATAGGCAATCTCTAACCAGCGTAGCCTCATTTTGGCCTCCCTCAGCATACGTATCAGGTCAGGGTTGTCTGATTGATGGATAAAAACTTGGTGGAAATCATAGTCTGCCTGCGAAGCTTCTACCGCCTGCCTAACTGCCAATGCCTGTTGGAGACGCGCATTGGCCTCACCCATCGCGTCAAAGTTCTGTGCTGTGAGATGTTCTTGCGCAAGTGAAATCGCCAATGCCTCCAAGGACCAGATGATCGGATAGAGGTTCTTTGCTTCGTTCATGCCTATCTGTGCTACCCGCGTCCATCGATTCGCAGATGTTTGGACAAATCCCTCGTCTTCTAGACGTTGTAATGCTTCCCTCACAGGCGTTCGACTGACCCCTAATGCTTCGGCGAGATCGTGATCGCGCATGATCTCACCTGGCTGATAGACCCCTTCGACAATCCAATTTTGGAGGGTCGCATAGACCTCTTTTCGGGCAAGCGGTCGTCTGAATTTTTCTACCTGTTCTGGAATAGGCATTGCTCTCTCCTTTTCTCATCCACAAAGGAAGGTCTCCTCTCTCCTTGACTTTCTCATTCTCTACAGTGTATCATATCTTCATGTAACATGTGATATATCACATGTTACATGAAGATAAAAATGCGACCTTTTCTTACTATGAACCCTGGTTTTGAGAGAAGTCAGGGCGAGGTAGCACCGCTTCTTCGCGCCCTGTTTCTCAGGGAGAAAGAGAGTTTCGGATGAATGAAATCACCGCCTTGTTACAGCAACTCGTTGCCATTAATTCCATCAATCCCGACCTGGTGGTAGGGGGAGCTGGCGAACGCGAAATTGCGCACTTTGTGGCAAACTGGCTCGCACAAGCAGGCGTGGAAGTGACATTGGATGAGCCAGTGCCAGGCCGTCCCAATGTCGTTGGGATCGTGCACGGGACTGGTGGCGGGCGCTCCCTTCTGCTCAACGCTCATATGGACACGGTCGGCATAGCTGGCATGGAACGACCGCATGATCCTGTGGTGGAAGGGAATCGTTTGTACGGACGAGGGGCCTACGATATGAAGGGAGGACTGGCTGCAATTATGGTTGCCGTTGCCCAGGCAAAGAAGCTGGCATTGCGTGGCGATGTGATTCTCACGGCAGTGGCCGATGAAGAATATGCGAGCCTCGGAACACAATCCATTGTGAAGCAGTGGCATGCTGATGCTGCGATTGTCACCGAGCCGACAGAGCTGAGCCTCTGTGTGGCCCATAAAGGGTTTGTCTGGCTAGAAATCAGCACACAGGGAAGAGCCGCTCACGGTTCGCGTCCCGATCTTGGACACGATGCGATTGTGAAGATGGGCCATGTCTTGCTGGGCCTGGAACACCTCGACCACTTACTGCGAGATGCTCCCTCACACCGTTTTCTTGGCAACGGCTCGCTTCACGCTTCGTTGATTGAAGGTGGGCAGGAACTCTCCAGCTATCCAGAGCTATGTACTCTCCAGGTAGAGCGACGAACGCTTCCTGGTGAAACCCCGTTGCGGGTTGAAGCGGAGGTGCGAGCGCTTCTTGAGCAGATACGGACTGCTGATCCTACCTTTCTGGCCTCCGTCAAAACAACACTGGTGCGGGACTCCTTCGAGGTCGCGGAAGACGCACCTATTGTGCAGACAGTTTCTCGTCTGGCAGCATCGCTCCTCGGCTCTGCTCCAGAGATTGTCGGTAAAGCGTCGTGGATGGATTCGGCTCTGCTGGCGGCGGCAGGCATTCCAACGGTCATATTTGGCCCTGGAGGCACGGGAGCTCATGCCGTCATCGAATGGGCTGATCTGGAACAGGTGCAACGCTGTAGTGATGTTCTACTCGCCACGCTTCAAGAATTCTGTGCTTGATGGCGCATGAACATTCAGGTCCGCAAAGAAGAGAAGAGAGTCATGGCTATGAATATCTATCAGAACATCCATGTTTCGGAGGATGGTTGTCATCCCTCCTACGGAGGTCAGTCACTCGCATTTCACCGCCGTTTGCCTGGATATGCTCCAACGCCTCTTGTGAGTGCTCCACTATTAGCAAACCGTCTGGGAGTAGGCAAAATATGGATCAAGGACGAATCAAGCCGTTTTGATATGCCATCTTTCAAGATCCTTGGCACATCCTGGGCTCTCTACCGGGCACTCGTAGAGCGCTTGGGAACCGACGTGGAACCCTGGAACTCCCTGGAAGAGCTTGTCAGCCGTTGCGCGCCACTCCGTCCTTTGACCCTGGTGGCCGCGACAGATGGCAATCATGGCCGAGCAGTTGCTCATCTGGCGGCCCTTTTGGCTTCGAGGCACACATCTTCGTCCCATGCGATATGGTTGAGAGCAGGATCAACGCCATCAAGCAGGAAGGTGCGATGATCACGGTCGTCAATGGTTGCTATGATGATGCGGTTGAGCACGCGGCTACGCAGGAGGGCGAGCGAAATCTGGTGCTCTCCGATACCTCATGGTCAGGCTATGAGATCATTCCACGATGGGTAATCGAGGGATACTCGACCATCTTCCAGGAGGTTCAGGAGGAATTGTCGCGGTGGCAGCAACGTGGACCTGATCTTGTCGTCGTTCAGATCGGGGTAGGAGCACTAGCGGCAGCAGTAGTACAACATTATCGGCATACGGATGTTTCCTCACATGTAAAGATTGTTGGTGTTGAGCCGACAAGTGCGGCCTGTGCTCTTGCTTCTATGAAGGCTGGTCAGATTGTCTCACTGACCGATCCACCGCAATCGATTATGGCTGGGCTCAATTGTGGTACACCTTCGCTGATTGCCTGGCCTCTCATCTCCACAGGCATTGATCTCTTCGTCGCGATAGAAGACGAGTGGGCAAAGCGCGGCATGCGTGATCTTGCCATGATTGGTCTGGTGACAGGTGAAACAGGTGCAGCAGGAATCGGAGGGCTGGCAGCGTTGCTGACTGCACCTCCTTTCCAGACTATGAGCAGTACTCTTAGAATTGATACATCAACACGTGTTCTGGTGATCTGCACAGAAGGAGCGACTGACCCTGTAGCCTATGAGCATATTGTAGGGAAAAGTCCTGCGTAGCCGATCACACAATACTGGCTGGCACATTTACTAAGCATGGTTCTCAGGATAGTCCTACTGTGTATGCTCCAGTTGAGCGAGTAGCAGCATGCGCACAACTAACAGCCAATGATACAACCTATACGACGAGAGGAAACCTTTGCACTGTCCCTGTGTGAGTGCAACGTTACGTATGAATCTGGTGGTGTCAATGAGCAAGAGCATGATATCTTATTGAGGAATCATGCTCTTGCTCATTGACTTATTTTATTGCTCCTGCGATGTGGGCATTGTGATGCGGCGTCGCTCATGACGACGTGCTAACTCGGCCACGTGCAAGCGACTGATTTCGCGTTGCAGTTGTGCTTGCAATTGCGCGCGCTCTGTATTCGATTGCACATCTGCCAGGCGTTCTTGCGCACGACGTCGTGCCTCTTCGGCGCGCGCCTCGTCGATCTCCTCGGCATGCTCGGCTGTATCGGCCAGCACCGTCACGGTGTTGTTGGACACTTCGAGAAAACCACCTCCGACGAAAATGGCTTCCTCGGCGGAGCCGAGTTGAATGCGCAATGCACCTGGTGCCAGCAGCGTCAGCAGGGCTGCGTGGCGCGGTAAGATACCCAGTTGCCCCTCTGAACCGGGAGCCTGGACAGCGTCCGCCTCACCGTTGTACAACTCGCGCTCGGCGGTCACTACCTCGACATGCATCGTGTTGTGTGTCGCCATCGTTTAACCCTTTTGCTGATCTTCGTTGTAGGCCGCAACGACGTCTTCGATGGGTCCCTTCAAGAAGAAGTAGTTCTCAGGGATTTCATCGTGCTTGCCGTCCAGGATCTCTTTATAGCTGCGAATGGTATCTTTGAGCGGGACGTACTTCCCAGGTGTGCCCGTGAAAGCTTCCGCGACCGTCATCGGCTGTGAGCAGAAACGCTCCAGCTTACGCGCGCGCGTAACAATCAGCTTATCGTCGTCGGACAACTCATCCACACCCAGGATGGCAATGATATCTTGCAATTCTTTATAGCGCTGCAAGACACTCTGTACGCCACGCGCTACGTCATAGTGTTCCTGACCAACGACCTGTGGGTCAAGGATACGGCTGGTCGACGCCAGCGGATCGATGGCCGGATAGATACCCTTTGAAGCGATAGCACGCTCCAGCACAATCGTCGAGTCCAGGTGGGCGAATGTCGTGGCCGGGGCGGGATCGGTGTAGTCGTCAGCGGGCACATACACTGCCTGCATCGACGTGATCGAACCTTTCTTGGTCGAGGTGATGCGTTCCTGCAACTCACCCATTTCTTCCGCCAGGTTCGGTTGATAACCTACCGCAGATGGCATACGTCCAAGCAGAGCTGACACTTCAGCGCCAGCCTGGGTGAAGCGGAAGATGTTGTCGATGAAGAGCAACACATCTTTCCCCTCTTCGTCACGGAAGTATTCCGCGATAGCCAGGCCGCTCAGAGCTACGCGCAGACGTGAGCCGGGCGGCTCGTTCATCTGACCGAAGACCATGGCGAGCTGATCGAGCACGTTGGCTTCCGCCATTTCATGGTACAGGTCGTTGCCCTCGCGGGTGCGTTCACCGACGCCCGCAAAGACGCTGAAGCCACCATGACCCTTAGCGATGTTATTGATCAGCTCCTGAATAATCACGGTCTTGCCGACACCGGCACCACCGAAGGCTCCAACCTTGCCCCCTTTCATGAAGGGGCAGATCAGGTCGATGACCTTGATGCCCGTTTCGAAAGGCTCAACGCTCGATGACTGCTCTTCCAGCGTGGGTGCCTCGCGGTGGATTGGGTAGCGCGGAGCATCCGTGACCTCAGGTTTGTTATCAACGGCCTGACCGAGCACATTGAAGATACGCCCCAACGTCTTTTCACCAACTGGTACGCTGATCGGTCCACCTGTGTCATAGGCGGGTACACCGCGCTGCAAACCGTCTGTGGGACCCAGGGCAACGCAGCGGACCCAGTTATTGCCCAGGTGCTGCTCAACCTCAAGGGCGAGGTCATGATCGGCACCAGCAGGCCGCGTGCGTACTTCGTTATAAATTTCTGGGAGTTGGTCCGGGGGAAACTCGACGTCTACCACAGCTCCCAATACCTGCACGACTTTTCCCTTCGTGCCTGTTTGTGTTACTGCCATATAGCTATTTCTCCAGTGTAGGGTCTATGTTGTTCTGGCCCCTACAGCTTATAGTGCTTCAGCGCCTGCTACCACTTCGAGAATCTGCGTGGTGATAGCTGCCTGGCGAGCCTTATTGTATGTCAATGTAAGATCTTGCACCAGCTCGTTGGCATTATCGGTTGCGTTCTTCATCGCGACCATCTGAGCTGAGAGCTGGCTGGATATCGCTTCGAGTAGAGCCTGGTACACTTGCACATCTACGTAGCGAGGCAGTAATGCCTGGAAGATTTCTTGCGGACCCGGCTCGTAGATATACTCAGTGTGTGTGCTATGCTCCTCGCCTGACTGCTCTGCTGGTGGCTGCACGGGCAGGAGCTGGACGGTGACGGGCTTTTGCGTCACTGTGTTGATGAATTTGGTATAGACCAGGTACACAATATCTACCTCGCCTTGCACAAAGGCATCCACTGCTACCTGGGCAATGGCAGACGCGTCGGAGAGCGCCGGTCGATCCCCATAATTGGTGAATTCCGCGATCATGTTTTGCTGCGTACGCACAAGGAAATCGCGTCCTTTGCGTCCGACTCCGACATACTCTATACCGGGTTGTCCCTGCTCTGTGTGTCTGGCAAGTTGTTCCTGCGCAGTGAGCATCGCCTGCCGGTTGACGTTGGATGGCAGCGCACCACACAGACCACGGTCAGGCGAAATCAGCACAATGCCGACGTTGCGCACTGGTCGCTGTTTCAACAAAGCCAACTCATCACCCAGATCATTGCCGCTCACGTTTGCCAGGCGCGAGACAAGCTCGCGTAACTGGTCCGCGTAAGGGCGAGCCTCTTCAACGCGCTGCTGTGCTCGGCGCATCTTGCTGCTTGCCACCATCTGCATGGCTTGCGTGATCTTGGCCGTATTTTTTACTGAGCGTATGCGCTGCCGAATTTCTCGGATTGATGGCATCTTGCTGCCTCCTAGCGCTGGTCACTAGCGGGTGCGGCGGTCTTCTGATAGTCCTCAATCGCAGCGCGTATCTTACTGATCAGATCGTTACTCATCTTCTCGCGACCGCGTACAGACTTCTCGATGATCTCTGACAGAATGTCTTGATAGTTGGCATCGAGGTAGCGATAGAAACCAGTTTCCCAGGCTGCCACCTGGTCCAGGGGGATTTCATCCAGGTAGCCGTTGTTGGCTGCGAAGATGATCAGGACCTGCTTTTCAACTGGCACCGGCTGATACTGCGGTTGCTTGAGGATTTCCATCAAGTGGCGACCGCGATCAATACGCGCCTTCGTGGCCTTATCCAGGTCCGAAGAGAACTGCGCGAACGCTTCCAGGTCTCGGAACTGAGAGAGGTCAAGCTTCAACATACCGGCGACCTGCTTCATGGCTGCCGCCTGTGCGCTTGTGCCCACGCGTGAGACCGAGATACCGGTGTTTAGTGCTGGACGCTGACCCGCGTTAAAGAGGTCGGTTTCCAGGAAGATCTGTCCGTCAGTAATCGAGATCAGGTTGGTCGGAATGTATGCTGAAACGTCGTTTGCCTTGGTCTCGATGATTGGCAACGCTGTCAGCGAACCACCACCGTAATCCTTGTTCAGGCGGGCGGCGCGTTCCAGCAGGCGCGAGTGCAGGTAGAACACATCACCGGGATACGCCTCACGTCCTGGTGGGCGGCGAATGATCAGCGAGATGTTACGGTAGGCTTCAGCATGCTTGGTCAGGTCGTCATAAACGATTAATGCATCGCGTCCGCTTTCCATAAACTCTTCGCCGATAGCGCAACCCGCGTAGGGGGCGATATATTTCAAGGGAGCCGGATCAGAAGCGCCAGCGACCACGACCACGGTATATTCCATGGCCCCATGCTCTTCCAGAATGGCAATCGTGCGTGCCACGGTAGAATTTTTCTGTCCAATGGCGACGTAGATACAAAGCAGATCTTTGCCCTTCTGGTTCAAGATGGCATCGATGGCGACGGCGGTCTTGCCGGTCTGGCGGTCGCCGATGATCAGTTCGCGCTGACCGCGTCCAATGGGGATAATGGCGTCAATCGCCTTGATACCGGTCTGTACTGGCACATTCACTGACTGACGCGTGATCACGCCCGGAGCGATACGTTCAATCGGACGATATTTATCTGTCGCGATAGGTCCCCGATCATCCAGCGGATCTCCAAGCGGGTTTACCACACGACCGAGGAGTGCGTCGCCAACGGGAACCTGTATGATGCGCCCGGTGGTACGCACTTCGTCATCTTCGCGGATCTTTGTATAATCACCCAGGATTGGGCAACTGACCGTTTCCTCTTCGAGGTTGAAGGCCAGGCCCACGAGTCCTGTACGTGGGAATTCTACCAGTTCAAGATACTTTACATCTTGCAGACCATACACACGAGCGACACCGTCTTGAATGGCGATGACAGTGCCGACACTCGCGGTGGCGGTTGTGTTGCTGCCAAAACCTGCGATGTTTTGTTCTATGATGGCACTGATTTCATCAGCCCAAGAAGTTGCCATCGTTATTCCTCCTAGTATTTCCTAGTGGCTATCTATTGTTTACATGTTTAGAAATTGCTTTGGGTTCTATCTCACGAATAGAACGGTCAGGTGGACTCTCTACGGGGATTATATTGGTTTTAACTTATTTTAACCCATTAGAGTATGTTTGAGCGGTGCACCTATGCTCTCAGTGCGAGATCATCTGTGACCCTCTCTTCGATAGTGTTTGGTTTCGGCTCAATCCTGACGAAAAGAGTGCGCGTTCCAAACACTATCTTAGACGCTGGTCCGGGTGGGAGATGTCTTTCGGGTGACACTCGTATCGGTTGTGAGAGCGTTGTTGTCTCCTACTTGAGCAACCGCTTCGGGTGCGAAATCAGCATTGGCTGTTGAGATGCCCGCTAGCAATCGCTGTTGTAGCACTCCTAGACGATAGCGTACACTGCCATCAATCACTTGATCTCCCACACGGGCTACGATACCACCTAAAATACTCGGGTCGACCCGCGTATGCATGATAATACTTTTGCCTGTTCTTTGCTCAAGCGCTTGCTTGACCAGGGTCTCTTGTGCCTTGTCTGTTTGCGTTGCCGTTGTGACCTGGGCTACTGCCTGGTTGCGGTAGTTAAGCACAAGCGCTTCGAGTTCTTTTGCCAGATTGGGCATCACTTCAACCAGCTCGCGCTGGACGATCAGCAGGGCCAGGTTGAGCGATGTTGGTAGCACATGCGATGCCAGTGCCTGGCTTAACGCTGTCTCTTTACGCTGCAAGGGAATCTTCGGCTCGCGCAGCAAATAGGCCAGCTTACGGTTGGCAAATACCTGCGCGATACCTTTCACGTCTTCAAGTGTGCGATCTAGCGTATTGTGTTTGCGCGCAATCTCGAAGACTGCTTCTGCATAGCGTCGTGCTATCGCTCCTTTAAGCATTAGTTATTCCTCACGTTGTCGCTAGCCGTGACGAACTCCTCTACCAGGCGGCGATTGTCTTTGCTATCTACCGACCTGCTGATAACCTTGCTGGCAGCATCGATGGAGAGCTTGACGACCTCGCGACTGAGTTCCTGACGCGCTCGGTTAGCCTCTTGCTGAATGCGTGCAATTTGCTGCTGGCTGATCTGCTCCGCGCGCGCGCGCGCTTCTTCTTCAATTTTCTGAGCGACCTGTTCCGCGTTTTTGGTTGCGCGATCAATGGTCTCCTGCGCCTGCCTGCGTGATTCGACGATGATTTGCTCTGCGCGATGCGTGGCATCAGTCAGGTCACGTTTGGCCTGCTCCGCGTTCTCCAGTCCTTCGCGAATCAGTTCCTGGCGCTTGGCGAGGGTGCTCAGCGCAATGGGCAGAACCCATTTCCAGAGCGCCACCACGACGATGAGGAAACTGATAAGCTGCGAGATAAAGGCCAGGGCATTGAGACCTAAGCCTCCAGAACCTCGCGCTGTCTGCGGCAATAAATGCTATTTGCATGTTGAACGCCTCCTTATAATCAGAGGTGGTATTATGTATACCCCTCTCTCCTAACGTCTAGCGGGGAGACGCGACATATGCTGTTCCCTCTGCTGGTATTATAGCCTATGGAAGGGATGACAGAAACGGTAGGCGAAGTCTCCGCGCTAAGCTGTTAGGAAGGAATGGGATTAGACTGCTGGGACGAACATAATCAATAGGGCGACCACCAATGCATAAATAGCGATAGCTTCGGCAAACACGATGGCGAGAATCATATCTGTACGGATCACCGGCTCTGCTTCGGGATTACGACCGATGGCACCCAGTGCCTGACCCGCCAGAAGACCAATGGCAATACCAGGTCCAATGGCACCCAATCCGATGGCTAACGCTGCTGCAAGTTGTATAGGCATGATAACAATCCTCCTTAAGGATAAATCTGCTGTGAATAAGGTAATAAGTATTTATGCAATCGCAGGAAATATCTGCGAGTAGCAATCTTTTTCTGGCCTGCATTCAGTTGAGTATCGCTAGAGAATACTTTGGGAATACAGGCGGTACTGCTGCAATCTGTGTTGCTCAGGCTGTCAGCGCTTCGTGCGACTTGCGCTCTTCTGCTTCAGCTACCTCAAGCCGTGCTTCGTGTTCATTGTCTGTGTGGGCATGGCTGGTCGTGCCAAGCTCCATGAAGACGAGCGTCAGGAAGGCGAACACGAATGCCTGGATTATTGCTACAAAAGCCTCAAACGGAATAAAGATCACGTTTGCGACTGCCGGTAGCAGGAAGGCGAACACTGCCAGTAGTACGCTACCGGCGAAGATGTTGCCGAAGAGACGGAACGAGAATGAGATGATGCGTCCCAACTCACTAATGATTTCGAGCAGGCCAACGACAAAATCTACGACACCCAGGCCGCCTAAAAACAAGGCTTTGAAGTTGAGATATTTGCTGATTTGCTCCTTCGCTCCCAGTGCCTGGAAACTGAAGATCTGCGTTGTGACGACCGAGACCACGGCCATCGCAATGGTCAAATTCAAATCCGTGGTCGCAGGGCGAATCCAGGGAATAAGCTTATTTGAGTCACTGCCGAAGAGCAAAAATCCCGCCACCGGGTGGATTGCGCCACTGATCGTGCCGATGGTATCGACGCCGGGGATAATATCAAGTAAGTTAGCTACCATAATGAAGAGAAAGAACGAGGCAACGAGCGGAAAGAACTTCCGTCCTTTTTCCTTGCCTGAAACACTCTCAACCAGACCCAACAAAAACTCGACAAGCCACTCAACGGCATTTTGCCAGCCCGAGGGAAGCATTTCTCGACGGCGTACACCCAAATAGAGCAAGACAATCAAAATGAGACCTGTTATCCAGGTACAGAGTAACGTATTCGTAATCCAGCCACCAATAATCACATCCGGGGCGATTACGATAGCGGGAAGTTTCCACAGATTCACTCGGCATCCTCCCTTATGTCGCCGAGCCCTGCCAGTCTAATGTGGTGCTTAATGGTCCCCCGTCTAGCTCATTTAAATATAGCTGTGTACAAACGGTACGCTCCATAAATACCCGTGATCAGGCCAAGCAGCAGCCCGAGAAGAATAAACAATGATCCGGTATGTAGAAGGCCATCCAGGTAGTTGCCTATGACGACACATAAAGCGATGGGGACGGCTATTGTGAAGCCCATACCGCTTAGAGCACCCACTGTTCCAGCGACGGAGGGAGGTGGCGGTTTTTCTTTCATCCTTTTGGTCCCATCTTTTTTTCCCTATTATACCAGTCGAATTATAGCACACGGAACAATTTCAATGCAACAGTTGATGGGTGTATCTCGTGGTAGTGCTATTAACAAGCAGCAAGCAGAGGGCTTGTAGTCATGCTAGTTAGAGCGGCCATTTGTGGGTATATTATTCAGTAGAGAAAGCGGCGGTCTGGTCGTCGCGCGCAAATTGATATAAACTTAGGGGGACGCGGGTCTCTTTGTGCCGAAGGTTATGCTAAATTCGGTATCTCTAAGCAATGCGTTTGATGAGAGTACAATTTTCAGCATTGCGAGCTGCTTTAAAGTATTGTCTGAGTGTGCGCTGTGAAGAGCGTCGCTGATACTCTGCAACGTTTGTAGTGGGAAGCCGCTGCGCGTGGCTATGAAAGAGGTGTACCATGAGTGTAGATCTGGGTGCTGTCAAATTATTGGGAGCCGATGCCGTTGGTCAACCTGGTCAACGTCGTTTCCGTCTCTACGCGCAAAGTACGCGTAGTTCTCTAATGATATGGATGGAAAAAGAGCAATTGGATAGTCTATCTGTGGCGCTTGATCGTTCTCTTGCTCTGATTACTGAGGGGCAGGTTCTCCGCACAGAAGCTCAGATTGGTGGCCCGTCTGCTCCCAATGCTATGCCAGCCGATTTTCCTGCTACCCCAACCTACGAATTTCAGGTAGGCCAGATGAGTCTCAATTTTGATCAACGTGATGCGCTGTTCCTACTCAAAGCGATACCTCTGGATGTGATCATGGAAGCCGGCAGTGAGCCACAGATTGTTATGCGTGAAGAAAGCGCGGTCTCTTTCGTGTTTACACAGCAGCAAGCTCAATTACTGTCGAGTTCAATTATCCGTGTCATCGCGGCTGGACGCCCCGTCTGCCCGTTCTGCCATACACCACTTGACGGTGGGCCGCATGCTTGCGTAAAGCAGAATGGACATCGTCAAATCGTGCAAATCGAAGATGATGAAGATCAAGAGTAAAAAGGGCGCGATCACTCGCGCCCTGGCTCTGGTACGTTGCTCTATTACTTTGTATATTCTGTGCTAATCCTTCTTATGCGAAACGCTCTACTGGTATCTCTCTGTGCAGCGATCTCAGCCCATATACTTATTGGCCTTTTGTAAATATGTTTCCTCATTCGCTTCTATCATAAGCTTATGTAATACTACGACATCGGCATCGGGGAGACATTCGACTGGCTGTAGACAAAGGCGCATGATCGCACGGCCATTTTCGATGACTTGTACGTAGCCTTTGCCTTTGGGCACACGATACACGCGTTGCGGCTCGGTTGGGCTGGGAATTTCCAGGTACCCGGAGCCGAGCAACTGGTGAAATTGCTCAGGCGTTAATGTATCGCGTAATAGATCGGTAGCTCGTCGTTCGGCCCGCGACCAGCCTTTCATGTATGGTTGTAGCATTAACCAGAGCATGGGCGCGAGGGCAAACGCGATGATAATCCAGCACAGAGCAGCTAACACCTGGGAGAGCCAATTCATCCGCCAACGACTCGTGGCACGATGACTATCTGCTCAGCGGTGGCGTTAAACTTCTCGGTACGCTGCGGTTTTCCCGTTCCAACTTCGAAGGCCGTTGCCCCGTTTGCTAGCGCTTGTTTGAATATTAGTTCCGCTTCACGGATAGCCGCACGTGCCTCCGCGTCACCCGCCTGGGCTTTTTCCGCGTCCCAGACGAGGCGGTCATCTCCACGCCGTGACATCACCCGTAACATTCCCACAGTCGTTCCTCCTTCGTAGTCTACGCCATCTCTGAATGGCAGTTTCCAACGAACATCTGCATTGGCTACGGCATTGGTAGCCCGATTACAATCAAACGAACTACATGGTACAGCGTAGGGGACCTCCATGAGAGATCCACTTACTAGCACGTTTCGCGCTGAAGGATCGTTGCAGATCGCAGACCTGCTCATGTTTCATCAAACACATGGCTCAGGCGTCCTGGGAGCGTCTGCGAGACGAAACACGTTACTACTACTATTGTACGTGACAGTTTTAAGATAGTCAATGCCTATTACGCTACTCAAGTAGAAATGCGTATTAATAGGATGTAGATATGGATGTAGACTGTAGCTTGTATCGTCCTTTGTCATTATGTAGCAGTCTGCAGTTTCGTGCCGCATTCAGCACAAAAGCGCGAGTTGTTTTCAATGGGAGAGGAACAATTTGGACAGAAAAGGTCCGGTAAGGGTAGTTTCGTGCCGCAATCCTGGCAGAACTTGCCCGGCGCTCCCTGGCGTCGGCAGGTCGGGCAGACGACGCTTTGTGGATAGCCAGGAGTACTATAGCCGGCAATTGCTGCTGGTGTAGGTGCCTGTGCTGCCACGTTTTGTGGCAGTGATTGTTGTTGTGGCGGTGGGGTGACAAGGTCAGGTGTGACTGCCGATGGTACTGCGCCCACGTTAAATTGCGGAGCCTGATACTGCTGTTGAATCTGTTCGCGTTGTGCCTCGATATTCAAGCCATGCTGGAATTGTGCGCCATCGGCCTTGAGATCGGGTGCACACCCACTACACAGGTTGAGTTGCACATTGAAGCAGCGCATGCAAACAGTTCGGTGACATTTTGGGCAGAGATGGAAATTATGCTGGACCTCAGCCCAGGACTTTTGTAGGGCGTCAGCCTGCTCTGTATGCCACTTGGAGCCGTAGATTTGTTCTCCGGCTTCCGCTGCACGTCCCCAGAAGCCGCCAAGCAGGCCAACGCCGATATCCATTATGTTGGTTGCCGTCGATACCTGGGAGCGAATGGGTCGTGTGTCTATCTGCCATTGACACGTCTCGCAAACGAAACGAAAGGCGAAGTAGCCCTGGCCCTGATTGCTTATATCCTGATAGATATTTGGGACGACGTAATTCTGTGCCATGCGAAGTAGCCCTCCTTGCCGTGAGAATATTGCGATTGCTGATCTATAACTTTTCCATAAGTATACACGAATCATGATGTTTTGGTAATACCTCATCCTTTGTTTAGGCTAAAGCTAAGCGCGGTAGCGTACCTACCTGTAAATTTTAAAATTCCGTGGTTCTGGCACGCTTTTGAGTGTCCTTGAAGCGGCAAACCTGCTGTACCTGCTCTAACTACCCTCCCGATCTGTTATTTCACGGGGTCAAACAATTGCTAGTGGAATGGGATGAAGCAGAACAAACAGAGATGCCATAATGAAATTTACAAGTGGGGTAAAATCAATTCCAGCCATAAGAAAGGGCACCTTGCTTGTTAGGAAACAAACGCAGTATGACGGATGTAGCCGAGCACGAAATAGCCCGGCCAGGTCAGCATGACAAGCTTCCCGGAACTGTTGATAACCAATGGCTCTTGCATAATCGGTGTAGGACCGTTTGTCTCTCCGAACATCACATACCCGCTGGTGTGCTCGTTCGTTGGGAGCTTGACATCTAAGACAATCGCCATATGACCTAATCCGCCATTCTCCCACACGATAATGTCACCTGGTAACGGGCTACTATGTGCTGAGACGTTGGGTATCTCTTGCCAGCCTGACATATCTTGATATCCGGGCCAAAAGTCGATAGCATTACTGGCATACGGGAGTGTTTGACCCGCCAGCTTATAGGCAGCCGTGACAAACTCCACACATTGCAATTGCCCTTCTTGCCAATTTGCCCAGCACGCCGAACTTACAGGACACACAGACGACCAGTAATCAAGAGCCGCCCGTGGGAACCCTGGTTCGTACCATTGATCTCTATCAGTGCTATGATTGCTGAGATAGGGTGTCATGGAGAGCGCGGCACTCACCACGGCTTGATTTTCTCACCAGTCCAATGTTGCGTTATCGTTGAAGACGCGCCACGTTGCGCCACGGTCGAGGATGCAGAAGTGAAACTTCCCCCTCCCAGGGCGTTTACAATGGCGAGAATAAGAAGAAGCACGAGCACCAGAATGCTCAGCAAACTCGCAGTGCATCCCCTCACCGATCCCGAGAACCAGAAGAGAAGACGATATGGTATCCATCGTGCAAACATCATATTCCCTTTTTTGAGACAGTGTGAAACACAAATTTCCTCTTTTCTGAGTAGAAACAACTGGAAACTTTTTAGGAGACTCACATCATTTTAAGGGTGCATACTTGTATAACGAATGAAGCAAACAGACATAACAAAAGAAAGTACAACGTTTTCTCTTGGTAACGTGGAATTCTAGGAAAAAGAGAGGAGACCATCATGTCTGGGGGCACCACCCAGCACCAAAATGGTCATTTAGAGAGGAGAAAAAGGCTAGAGAATAAGAAGTGATTGGGGAGAGAGTGGTGGTTATGCTTCTTGCCTGGTCCCGGTCACTTCCTTATCCTTTATGCAGAACTTTATGCAGGGTAAGCGCTGGCTTTTTAGCTTCGCGCTGTCACAATGATTGCGGCAACGGTACCAGGACCTGTGTGTGTGCCCAGGGCCGCACCTAGCTTATATCTAGTAATTTCACCCGGGTAAACGGTCTTGAGCGCCTCTGTTAATTGTAGGCCAACTTCTGCGTTGGACTCGGCCACGGCCAGGGTTTCGATTGGCCCTGCTTCTACGCTCAGTTGTGCGATACGCGCGTAAGCCTTGCTGCGCGTGCGTGGTTGCTCTACAGGAATGACGGCGCCATCTTTCAAGGAGACGATTGGTTTCACGCTGAGCATATTGCCGAGTAACGCTCTGGCTCCGCCAATGCGCCCGCCGCGATGGACGAACTCTAAGCTATCCAGGGCGGCCAGAATACGCGTGCGTGCGAAATGATCAACCAGGTGAGCCTTGATCTCTGCCAGTGGGAGACCCTGGCGTACCTCATCGGCAGCTTTGATCAGACCCAGAATCATCCCTGCGCTGATACTTTCGGAGTCGATGATCTCAATAGGAAATTTTTGCATTGTGTCAGGGAGCGTATCACGTGCGGTGCATGCGGATTGATAGGTTCCACTGAGCTTTGAGGAGAGATGGACGGATATAATGCCGTCGGCTCCTTCTTCGATGAGACGTGTATAGGCTGCCTGAAATGCCGCTGGTGCAGGCTGGGATGTGCGTGGTAACTCTTTGCTGGCCTGTAATTTACTGTAGAAACTCGCGTTGTCCAGTTCTACGTTGTCAAGGTAAGCTTCATCGCCAAAGAAGACAGTCAGTGGCACAACCGTGATGTCTAAGGCTTTTGCCTGCTCTGGTGTAAGATCCGCCGTACTGTCTGTGACTATGCGCATGGTCATCGCATGCCTCCTAAGAGAGTGTGCTGCAATTGGATCGCTATTCTGCTGAGAGCGTGTAGGCGTAATAGGGCTGGCCGCCATCGACAACTTCGATCTCAAGCTGCGAATGGCGCGCTTTAATCGCGCTTGCCGTTGTCTGTGCCTGTTCCGCCGTCACTTCGGCTCCATAATAGAGCGTCACAATTTCGTAGTTATCGATATTCATGCGTTGTAGCGTATCACGAATGACCTGCTCGATCTGCTGGCCAGCTACAACAAGGTTGCCATTGAGGACGCCGATATAATCACCTTCACGCACACCGACACTCCCTAACTGGACAGAGCGTACAGCCGTTGTAATCTCTGCGGTCTGGATATGCTTGATAGCCTCGGTCATCATCTGGCAATTGGTGGCAAAGTCTGCCTCATAGTTAAAGCTGAGTAAGGCCGCAATACCCTGCGGCAACGTTTTGCTGGGAATGACGAACACTTCTTTTTGCGTCAGGTTGGCTACTTGTTGCGCGCTCAAGATCACATTACTATTATTGGGTAGGATGATGAGCTGGCTGGCTACGCTGGTTTCGACTGCGGCAAGCAGCTCTTCGATACTCGGATTCATCGTTTGCCCACCCGAGACAATGGCATTGACCCCTAAGCCCTGGTAGACCTTTTCGAAGCCTGTCCCTGCGACTACTGCTACAGTGGCAATCTGGGATACTGGCTGATCGTTACTATGTTCTTCTGCGCTCTCCGCCGCGTAGGTCAGGCTCTGCTCCTGCAGATTTTCAATGTTGATATCCAGCAAGCTTCCCAGGCTTACTCCATAATCGAGGATTTTGCCTGGTGTCTGCGTGTGCGTATGGACCTTTAATAACTTATCATCGCCTGCTACAACTGTTGAGACGCCCTGCATGTCGATGATCGCTTGCCGGATCTTCTCGACGTCCAGGTTGTTCCCGCGCAGTAAGAAAACCACCTCGTAGCCAAACTCTTCCTCAACGGTGACGCGTCCCTTTTTCACATGACCGTTGGCGGCTGCCTGGTTAGCGTGGACTGGCGTCAGCGCGTCGGGTGCTGCGGCCTTTTCGCCTGGGCGATTGATAGCATCTCCGCGCATATAATGAGCGATGCCTTCCAGAATTGTGCAGAGTCCCTGGCCTCCAGAATCTACGACGCCAGCTTGTTTGAGCGTAGGGAGCAATTCTGGCGTGCGCGCTACCGCCAGGCGAGCGGCGGCTGTAACCTCTTGCATTTGTGCGATCAAGTCATCGCTCTGTTCGGCACTGTGCTGAGCAGCTTCTGCCACCTCGCGTATCACCGTCAGGATCGTTCCCTCTACCGGCCTGAGAACGGCGCGATAAGCCATGTCCGATGCTTGCTGAAAGGCGGCTGCCAGGTCCTGGGTCGTAAATGTTTGCTTTTGATTGAGTTCGGCAGCCAGACCGCGTAATATTTGTGAAAGGATGACGCCAGAGTTTCCTCGTGCTCCCAATAAGGCATCATGGGCAATCCTGGAAGCGATAACACCCGCCGAGGTCTCGTCACTGCTGGCAATGTTGCGTATAGCAGACTTCATCGTCGCCGCCATATTCGAGCCGGTGTCACCGTCGGGCACAGGGAAAACATTGAGCGCGTTGATGGTTTCGCGATTTTCTTCTAACCATGCCGCTCCCGCCAGGATAGCTTTCTTGAGATCTTGTCCATCAAAGACGCTGATACGCCTGGGTCTTTGACGGATGGTGCGGGGCAATTGTTCCTCCATAGTAGCTTATGGTACCTCTAGTCCTTTACTGCTTTGCAGGGCTTGTGGGTCCATGGATAAGTCCCTGGACATTTACATTGACCTGTGTGACTGGTATACCGAGCATATGCTCAACTGAGAATTTGACGCTACTCATAATGTTATGGGCAATCTCAGATATGCGTAGCCCATACTCTAATGCCACATAGACATCAATCGTGAGTTGATCATTAAGCATAGTCGTGCGCACCCCCTGGTTGCTCTGCTCCGGTGATAGCAGGATCGCCTGTCCGTTGCGCAGGTGGGGAAGTGCCAGTCCCAATACTCCATAGCATCCATAGGTGGCCTGAACGGCAATACTATGAATGGCATTGGGTAAGACTTCTATCTTCCCCAGCGGGCGGGTGCTGTGTTGCAGTTGTATAGCAGACGCCTTTGGCATATGCATATATCTTCTCTCTTGCCAAAATAGCCAATATCGGTTATACTCGCATAATGTATTCGGGATGGCTCGGGCCATGCACGAAATTTCTTGATGCAGTATACCAGAGGCCCCAACGATAATCAAGTAAACGCTATGCACTACTGTCGAGACCTGCCCCTGGTAGGTTTTCTGCTGTGTTCGTTGGAACTATAGGGAGGAAGAAATAATGTCAGCAGGTCGTTGTGATATATGTGAGCGCAAGCCGATGTATGGGAACAACGTGCCCTTTTCGCAGCATCGCACGCGTCGTCGCTTTGTGCTCAATGTGCAGCGTCGTCGTATCGAGATCAATGGTACACCAAAGGTCGTGAATATTTGTACACGTTGCCTGAGGACTATGAGCAAGCTGCCAAAGGTGCGCTAGGCGTTCGCAATGTAAGAACAGTGTTTGCGGGAACACTCCTCTCATAGACGAATTCGAAAGCAATTCGGACGTCTATGAGAGGGGTGTTTCTTGCTTCTGCTCGAAGCGCGTACGCAGTTGTCCGCAGGCTGCTGCGATGTCATCGCCGCGCTCGGCGCGCACACTATTACTGACACCACGCTCGAAGAGGATATTGCGGAACGTGCGGATGGCCTCGGGCCCTGATGGCTGATAGCTCGCGGCTGTGGCATTGACAGGAATGCAGTTGACATGGGCAAATTGTTGCAGTGGTGCAAGCAGTTGCGCGAGCTGTTGAGCGTGCGTTGGTGTGTCATTGACGCCCGCGATGAGTACGTACTCAAATGTCACCTGCCGTTTTGTGGCGGCAATATAGTCTTTACAAGCGGCGAGTAGCTCCTGCAAAGGATATTTACGGTTGACCGGCATCGTCTGACTGCGCGCCTCGTCCGTTGGCGCGTGGAGCGAGATCGCCAGGTTTACCTGTAGCTGCTCCTGGCTCAATTTGCGGATCGCCGGGACCAGTCCGACGGTTGAGACGGTCATATGGCGGGCGCCCAGGTTAAAGCCTGCTGGATTGTTAAGGGTACGTAGCGCTTGCAGTACATGGTTGTAGTTATGCAGTGGCTCGCCCATGCCCATGAGGACAATGTTCGTGATATGGTCGATAGGCGTACTACCAGGTAGCCCGGCTGCTGTCCAGGGGGCCGTGCGTAGTTCGCGCGCAAAGAACAACACCTGCGCTACGATCTCGCCTGCGCTCAAGTGACGGTCAAAGCCCATCTGCCCGGTTGCGCAAAAAGTACAGCCGAACGCGCAGCCTGCCTGACTGGAGACACAGACGGTCGCGCGTGCGCCGCTGTCCCGCAGTGGCGGATAAAGCATCAACACCGACTCGACCAGCTTGCCATCCGCCAGCTCCAACAGAATTTTCGTGTGCGATCATCTTTGGAGTGCATTTCGCTACGTACGATCAGCGGTCCGATGCATGCCTCTTCCGCCAGACGTGTGCGTAGGGCCAGGGGAAGATTGGTCATCGCTGAAAAATCGCTGACGAGATGCTGGTAAAGCCAGCTATATATTTGTTTGGCGCGAAAAGGAGCTTCTCCGCGCTCAGTGAGCCACTGTTGTAATTCTGGCAGCGTGAGCGCGAGCAGGTCCGTCTTTTTCTGCGCTGGTAGTGTTGGTAATATGGTCATGCCTCATTATAACACGTTCATGATCTTCCTAGAAGAGGTACGGTGGATGCAGTGATTCTTAATCAGTTAGCCAGCAACGTTCCTTTTCCGTCTAGCTTTCTGGCATACTTGTGATAGAAGCTAGATATTCTTTTGTATGTTCTGGTTTTCTTTATATATTGTCTTTTCTCTATTTTGTCATACATGGGAACATTGTGCAATAACGGCAGAAGCCATTAATTATGTCAAGCATCATTTCTTTATGGTGAAGACCAGCTCCGTCGCGAAATCGTAGCGCTGTATCTCCCAGTCGTCAGCGTCCACCAGTTGCTGGAACTGCCCTTCATAGTGTTGAAGCATACCCTTGCTGCGTCCTCCTAGACTGTGTATCGGATAGGAGACGATCACGTAGCGTGCATTGAGGTTGCGTAACAGATGGGAGCTGGCCTGTTTATCTATTTGCTCTAAGCAAGGCAGTACTTTGAGCACAAACGCGACATCAACCTGGCGCGTCGGACAGGTTTGCAGAACATCGCAGGTTTGGGCGTGTCCCTGTATATGCATGAGTTCCATGGAACGATTGAGGAAGTTCATCATGTTTTGGTAGATATCATAGGCATAATATGCGACGTCGGCTGCCAGTGGCATCCAGGGTAGGGCCAGCGGATTGAGTCCACAGGCGATGTCGAGCACGCTATGCACGGGTGGGAGATCGGCAAGCAGCGTGCTGTAAAATTGGTCGAGCAGTGGCAAGCGCTCGCGTGTAGAAGCGTGATTGCTCATAATCTCTCTGCTCGTTTGCTTTATGCGCTCCTGTTCGCCTGTTTGTACGGCTGCTTGTAAGGCTGACAGCCAGACGGCAGTATCCTCATTGCCACGAAAATACGCTCCCCCCACCTGGTGCAATTTGCTCCTGGTAGCCTTGAGCGCCTCCTTGAGGTTGCGCCGCTTCGCCAGCTCCTGACTGCCAATATTTCTGACCACGTCGGGGGAGACGTCGCGATATTTGCTGCTGCTCAGTACGTCGCTCACGAGTGTAGCGAGCTGGGATTGGTCAGCGCTCTTGAGCATAATGCTGAGTTCTTAGCTGTTGCGTTAACATCGTCATACACCTCAGGTTATGGATAGTTGCCAGGCGAAAGAAGAGTGTATCGTTGATCTTGAACAGGTGATGCAGATAGCCCAGTGAGTAATGGGTACAACACAGGCAATCGCAGTATCTGGAGATCGGAGTGTCACTTTTGATATATTTGTCGTCGTTCACATAGATATAGGAGAACCACTTTTCAGCAGGTGCGAAGGTAAGCTCTGCCGGATCGTGCGTAAAGGTATAGAGTCGGGCATGGCGTGCATCACGGGTAGGCATGGCGCTATCGAAGATACCATAGCCGATGCGTGTGCACTCCACAACATTGCTGGGATGTCCAACGCCTAGCGCGTGCATGGGGAATTGGGCCGGTATCAAGGCGCGCGTGTAACTGATAATGTCGCTGAGCAGTTTGCCTTGATTGTCCAGCGGCCAACCTCCATAGCCAAAGCCGTCGAAACCGATAGCCAGCAACTCTTCAGCACAGCGCTGGCGCAACTCGTGTGAACCGCCGCCCTGAATGACGCCGAAAAGCCAGGGTCGCTGTTCAGGTGGCAGGCGCTTTTGCTTCAGCAGACGTTCGAATTCGAGCTTGCAGCGTTTGGCCCAGGCGATAGTGTGCATGACCGCGTCCGCTTGCACGGAAGCGGGTGCATCGACGTGCGTACAATAGTCCAGGCACATCACGATATCCGCACCATAGCTCATTTGGAGCTGAACGGCCTTTTCTGGTGTCAGGTGGAACTTGCGCTCGGCACCTTCGGGCTTGAATGTGATGCCATCATCGTCCAACGAGCCAAATTTTGCATTCTGCTGGATCAGCGAGTAAGCCTGGAAGCCGCCTGAATCGGTCACAATAGGTCGTTGCCAGGCGCTCATCTTATGCAAACCGCCCAACGCCTGGATCGTTGAGGAGCCAGGATGCTGCATCAGGTGGAATGTATTCATGACCACGGCCCGCACGTCGCACTGCGCAAGATCAGTAGCATCGGTAGCTCGCACCACGCCGAGCGTCGCATCGGGCATGTAGATCGGCAGCTCAATTTGACCATGCGGGAGCTGTAATATACCGTATTGTTGTTCTTGTATGCTATCGCTAGCTGTCGCTTGTTCCATAGATATCCTTTGGTGTCGCTTGTCTCTCTGGCGACATTGTACCAAGTCGGCGCGCTAAGAGCAATACCGCGTATTGATAGTGATATTCACCCACTCGTCAAAGGAAGCAGAGATGTACTCACCATCCGAATTTCCGCTATTGGGCTGGTCAAAACGGAGCACAGAAATGCCATGAGATAGCAGCAGCCGTGCAAAATCCACAAATGTTCGTGCAGGGCCTAAACTCGATCCTCGAAATCCATGACTCATGATCACCAGCTTTTTTGGGGATGAATCTGGTTCTGAGAAGTAGCAGCAAATATTTTTCCCTACAATGTTTTCGAAGTGAACTGTATTCTTTATCATACTATAGATGATAACATACAATTTTCCAAAGATGGAATTTGCTGGCCGCTTACGCTGTAGCAGCCGGACAAATCGTGCCTTGTGATGGCTCTGGCTAGATTTTATCTTTGAACATAATCAATTGATCTTATCAGTTTATGCATGTATACTTCTTCTCATTCACGGAAGCAGTGTACAGCTTCATGCTGCTTTCATTGACGATCTGTGGAGAGGATACTGCAATAATAGAGGAATTTCGCATGGTATTTACAATTCAAAAACTTCGTTATGCTCTCGGAGAACTGGGTAAAACAACAGAGGGTCCAGCACATGCCCTGACACCTATTTATGGGAGTGTCGCTGCCGGGCCCATGGCGCTACCGTCGACGCGTACGGAGTGGCAACAGGTAGAAGTGGGGCAGTTATGGGGTGTGCAGCATGGTACAAACTGGCTGATGATGGAACTGTGTGTCCCCGACGCAATGCAGGACAACCCTCTGGTGTTGCGCTTGCACTGGGATATGCGCGACCACGACGAACTGCTGTGCCGTCTGGAAGCAACGGTATTTCTCGACGGTCGGGCCTGTGGGGCTTTTGACTGGCGGCATCCTGCGCTCTTGCTGCCACCAGAAGCCGCTGATGGCGAAGTGCATAGGTTGCAGCTTCAGGTGTATACCGCAGCGCCCCAGCCCTTTGGGGGTCTGACACTGCATACACGCTCTCAGGTGCATTGGCAGCTCTATCAGCTGATGCAAACCGTCCTGGAAGCTGGTGTCTCCTTGCCTGAAGGCGAACCGGCTCGTCACGTGCTATTAGAGCGTTTGAATACGGCTTATGTCATGCTCGATCTGCGTGAGGGATGGCGCAGTGAGCGCTTTACCGCCTCAGCTCAAGACGCCTATGCCTATCTGCAAGCACATCTGACAGAGGGGCTCACAAGCGGCAACCGTCCGCAGATTACGATTAGTGGACATGCTCACCTGGATGTCGCGTGGCAGTGGCCCTACTGGCGTACGCGACAAAAGATTGCCCACACGGTGGCGAATGTGTTAAGCCTGATGGAGCGCTATCCCACGTATCACTACAGCCAGAGTCAGCCGCAGGTGCTGCAATGGTTGAAAGAGGATGTGCCTGAGTTGTATGCGCGCGTGAAGCAGCGTGTGGCTGAGGGACGTTTTGAACCCGTCGGTGCTATGTGGCTGGAGGCCGATTGTAACTTGCCTTCGGGCGAGTCGCTGGTGCGCCAGGTACTGCACGGGACGCGTTTTCTGCAACAAGAATTTGGTGTCGCGCCTCAGCATATCTGGCTACCGGACGTCTTCGGCTATAGTGCCGCGCTGCCCCAGATTATGCGTGGCTGCAATATTCCCGTCTTTATGACGACCAAGATTAGCTGGAACCAGTTTAATCGTATGCCCTGTGACACCTTTCGTTGGCGTGGCATTGATGGTAGCGAAGTCTTAACCCACTTTATCACGGCCCCGGACTTACACACGACGTCAACCTCCTACACCTATAACGGCCCTATGCGTCCAGAAGATATGACGGGCACGTGGCGCAACTACCGTCAGCAGGATATCAATGAGCACTTGCTCTATCTCGCTGGCTGGGGGGACGGCGGTGGTGGCCCAACTGAGGAGCAACTGGAACGCATGCAGGCCCTGGCTGATCTCCCCGGCTTTCCCCAGGTCCAATCTGGTCGCGCAGATGCGTTCTTCAGCGAACTCTATGCGCGTGTCTGGGAGCATCCGCACCTGCCTACCTGGGTTGGTGAGCTGTACCTGGAGTATCACCGGGGCACGTATACCTCCCAGGCGCGTAACAAACAGGCGAACAGACGTGCAGAACTCTTCTATCGCGAGACCGAACTGCTCAATGCCTGGGCCAGCCTCTATGCTATGCCTTCGCGTCAGGAGCAGTTGAACGAGGGGTGGCGGCTTATACTGCTCAACCAGTTCCATGATGTGCTGCCCGGCTCGTCTATTCACGAGGTCTACGAAGATACCGAGCGCATCTATGCCCAGGTGCAGGCCATCGGTCAACGGGTACGCGATGAGGCACTGGCAACACTCCAGCAACATATTTCCGCTGGAGAGCAAGATCTGGTTCTGCTCAATACATTGCTCTGGGAGCGCACTGATCCCATCGAAATAGCCGAGGTGCCCGCGTTCGCTGTGCCGACCGCACAGCGTAGTGTGGATTGGGATGGCAATGCTGTACTTCTGCTTACTGGCGTGCGAGTGCCCTCCAGTGGTGTCACGATCTTCTCCGCGCCTGCTCGTCCACAAAGAGATGAGGAGCAAGCGTACTGTCGTGTAGCATACCGGGAAGATGAGACGCTTCTGCTACAAAATGAGTATTATGATCTCTCGCTCAACGCTGATGGCGACATCAGTCGGCTGTACGATAAGCGTGCAGAGCGGGAAGTGCTGGCTCCAGGGCAAGTGGGCAATCAGCTCATCGCCTATGAGGATCGCCCTTTGAACTATGATGCCTGGGATATTGACCTTTTTTATGAAGAGAAGCCATATTCTCTTCACCATGAGGTCGTGCTACGCGTCCTTGAGGAGGGTCCGGTGCGTGCGACGGTCGAAATAGAGCGCTCATATTTGTCTTCACGTATTGCGCAACGCATCTCGCTCTGGCGCGGATCTGCGCGCATCGACATCGCCACCGAGATCGACTGGCATGAGCATCAGACGCTTCTGAAGGCTGCGTTTCCTCTGGCGATCAACAGTACACGCGCGACGTATGAAATCCAGTTCGGCAGTGTTGAACGTCCCACGCACCGTAATACCTCCTGGGATCTGGCGCGTTTCGAGGTCTGCGCGCACCGCTGGATTGATCTCAGTGAAGGCGGCTATGGTGTGAGCTTGCTAAATGATAGCAAGTATGGGCATGATGTGCATGATAACGTGATGCGTCTCACTCTGCTGAAGTCTGGTGTGCATCCTGACGCACAGGCTGATCAAGGTCTGCACCGTTTCACCTATAGTCTCTTGCCGCACCAGGGCGACTGGCGGGATGCTCAGACGGTACGTCGTGCCTATGAACTCAACGTTCCCGTTGTCTGTCTGCCTGGTCGGGCGCAAACTGTCTCAGCTTCTCCTGCCAACGCGACGACATTTGTACAGACGTCTTGTACGCATGTGATTGTAGAGACGGTGAAACCAGCAGAGGATGGCGATGGGCTGATTGTGCGGCTCTACGAGTCACATAATCAGCGTGGCAGTGGTACGCTTAGCTTTGCCGGTGAGTTGCTTGCCGCACAGAGTTGTAATCTGCTAGAGGAGCCGCTAGCGGATGTTGCTGTGCAAGGGAACAGTTTTTCCTTTGCTGTAAAACCTTTTGAGATAAAAACGTTCCGCGTGCATCTTGCGTCTTTTAATGCTTGATGCGAAGCACCATTTTTAAGGAACTTATGCCGACAGCGCCTGTCGAGAGATATCACAACTGTGTAATATCCACGACAATGCGCTGTTTTGGTGTGTCCTGAACCAGCAATTGGAGTTGATTGACAACGATAAAGTTCCTGCACTATAGTGTTAGGCGCGAGTGGTTTCATGAAGATATTTTGTTCGGGTCTTGAGACAGGAGAAAAAGATTAATGCCAACGATGTCGGATATCGCAAGAAAAGCAGGAGTTGCTTTAAGTACAGTTTCCTACACGCTGAGTGGGAAACGCCGTATTTCAGAAGAAGCCAAGCAGAGAGTCTATCGGGCGATGGAGGAACTGGGGTATCAGCCAAATTCGCTGGCTCGTGCGTTGGCGACAAAACGCACCAGAATTATTACGTTGCTCTACCCTTCAGGCACTGCGGGATTAAGTCCTGTGCTGGAGTTCGTCAGCAGTATTGTCGATGTAGCGACCGAGCATGGCTATGCTATTCTGCTCTGGACAAGCTCTAGTGAGGATCAAACCATCAACATGACCCACCAGGGCTTTATTGATGGGGCAATTTTGATGGAAGTGGCCCTGCAAGATTCGCGTGTGGAGATCCTCAAACAACAGCAAATCCCTTTCACGATGATCGGTCATTGTGAAGTAAACGATGCAATCAGTTTTGTGGACCTGGATTTCGATGATGCGATCATGCAAGCCGTTACCTACCTGTCTGAGGCCGGGCATAAACATATTGCGCTGATCAACCAGTCACAAAGTATGCTAGAGCGTGGCGTTGGCTATGTAGTGCGCTCCAGGAACGCTTTCTATCATGAGATCCAACAACGGGGCTTGTATGGTATTGATCGCTGTTGTGAGGCCAATGAGCAGGCGGGATATGAGACGACCATGGCTCTATGGAAGCAAGATCCAGCGATCAGCGCTTTTATTCTTATGACCCCATGGCCGAGTGGTGGTATTATACACGCGATAGCCGATAAGGGGCTGCACATTCCCGATGACGTTTCGATTATTGCCGCACTCTCTCCACGCCTGGCGGAAATGAACACACCAGCTCTTACTTCTGTGGATTTCTCTTTTGCAGCAATGGGGCGTATCGGTACAGAAATGCTCATTCAAAAGCTAGAAGGTCTGGAAGAAACACCTTCGCAGGTGTTGTTAAAATCCCACATAACTGTACGCCGCAGCTCTGGCCCGTTGATGAAACGCTAATACGAACCTCCCACGATCATTTAAAAGCCCCTTGACAGTTTGCTTATCGCTCTTTATACTTTGGTTAGCGAAGCGCTTCAACAACTAATCAAGGAGTAAATAAGTAAGGGACATCGAACGTTCTCACATGCTGTCATCAGGCTGTATGGGTGATGCAAAGTAGGCTCACTTCTTGCCCCTGGTGAGATTGTCAGGTGATAGCGGCGAACCAGATGTATACCTGTCTTATGTTTTATTTGATACGTAGTTGCCTGGTATCAAATCAGTAGAATCCAAAGGAGGATGGACTGTGAACACTCAATTGTATGAAGTGTGTGATGACCCACATGCTCAAAAGAAGCAGCTTTCTCTACGCACATGGCAAGTACTCTCAGCGAGTTGTATCGCATTGTTGCTATTGGGGTTCCTCGCCGCCTGTGGCGGGTCAAGTACTGCCAGTTCCAGTAGTCATACGGTGATTACAGAGATGGATTACTGGTCTACCGAACCTGCGAATACTGAGATCAATAAGCTGTTCAGCGCGTATGAGAAGGCGAATCCAGGTGTCACCATTCAGCGCGATGCCGTACCTTTTGCCTCGCTGCTCTCGAAAGCGGATCAAGAAGCGGCTTCACATACGCTTCCCGATCTCCTCGAAATGGACAATCCTGATATCCCCAATTTTGCCGCAACTGGTGCATTGGCTCCGCTCAATGCTTATTTGACAGGGGATCTAAGTAAGTCCGACTTTTACGCTGGCTCATACTCTACCATGACCTATGGTGGGAAGGCTTATTCGGTCTCCGTTGGGAGTAACGACCTGGCATTATTCTATAACAAAGCGCTGTTTACAGCCGCCAATCTGACGCCGCCAACGACATGGGCAGAACTCGTGACGGACGCGAAAAAGTTGACCAGCGGGAACACCTACGGTCTGGCGCTCTCGGCCAAGGCGGATGAGGAAGCTACCTGGCAATTTGAGCCGTTCTTCTGGTCGAATAAAGCCAACCTGGATAACGTTGATTCTCCGCAAGGCGTGGCTGCCCTGCAACTTTTGACGACGATGGTCAAGCAAGGTTCGCTTTCAAAAGCGGCTTTGAACTGGGCACAGGGTGACGTGACCACGCAGTTTGAAGAGGGTCATGCGGCTATGATGGTCAATGGTCCCTGGAATCTCAGTCTGTTGGATGCGCAGAAAAATCTCAGCTATGGTGTTGTGCCGATCCCGGTGCCTCAGGTTGGTGATAACCCTGTCTCACCGCTAGGTGGTGAGGAGTGGACGATGCCTGCTACCAATAATAACCAGAGCGCGACCTGGAAGCTTATGCAATGGCTGGAACAGCCCCAGCAGATCATTGCTTTTGATCAGGTCAACGGCTATATTCCTCCGCTGAAAAGCGTCGCTCAAACCTACTTGAAAAGCAACCCAGATCTCACGGTCTTCGCGAATGAGCTGAATACGGCTCAGGCGCGTACTGCTACTGTCGGGGCAAAGTATCCAGATATCTCGCAGCAAATCTGGACGGCGGAGCAATCGGCGCTTTCTGGTAATCTCTCCGCGCAGGCTGCACTGACGCAGGCGCAAAGTCAGATCAACACCATCTTAAAAAGTTGAGCCAGAGATAAAAAACAGAGTAGTATACTATCGACTGGTTGCCACTGGCTCCAGTCGATAGTGTATGAAAGTCAACACATGCTCAGGTTATTTGGCTCAGGGAGTGCTATTGTGACGACACATATGCAAGATGTACAAACCGTTTCAAAGGGGAAGGCAGTGACGCTACCACAACGTCGCGCTAAGAGATATCGTACACGCTGGCTACGCTTCTCATTTCTGCTGCCGGCCATCCTCTATCTGCTGCTCTTCTTTGGTTACCCGCTCTACTATAGCTTCAGTGTCAGCTTTGAGCGCTACGATCTCCAGGCAGAAGTAACAGGGATTGCGCCGTTCATTGGTCTGACGAACTATATTAACGTCTTTCAAAATACTGTTTTCTCTCTAGCTGCGGTGCATACATTCTGGTTTACCGTTGGCTCGATTATTCCTCAGTTTCTGATCGGTATGGGATTGGCACTGTTTTTCAACAAGCGCTTTCCGCTGAGTCGCTTTTTGCGTTCGCTCTTACTTTTACCCTGGCTGTTGCCGTTAGTGGTTGCGGGAACGATCTGGCGCTGGCTCTTCGATCAGACGAACGGCATCGTTGACCAGATCCTCTCACAGCTCCACCTGGCACCCGCGCACTTTGGCTGGTTGACGACGCCCGGCTGGGCGTTAGTCGCGGTGGTTATCACCAATATATGGATTGGGATACCGTTGAACATGGTGCTCATTTACAGTGGCTTGCAGGGCATTGACAAGGAGTTTTATGAGGCGGCCTCCATTGATGGCGCAAGCCGGTGGCAGAGCTTCCGTTATGTGACGCTCCCGTTGCTGCGAGCAGTTATCGGGGTGGTCTTGATGCTCGGATTGATTTACACGTTGAAAGTCTTCGATATCATTTATGTCACGACGAACGGTGGTCCGGCGAATGCGACGCAGACGTTTGCCACCTGGTCGTATAATCTCTCCTTTTCGCAGCAGTTATTCGGAGAGGGATCAGCCATGGGCAACGTCATTCTGCTGATTTCCCTGATTGTTGCGCTGTTCTACTTATGGTGGACGCAGCGGCAGAATCGGCTGGGATAACTCAGCATGTCACGCCTTGTACACTGATCGATTGCATGAGAGTGCTCGCGGTGAGCCGTAAAAGCTCTCATTTGCTTGTCTAAAGGAGTTTTGCGATGCAGGCGCACACGGTCCCACAAACTGGGCAATATAGAAATGTATCCATCAAATCCATCCTGACGGCGGTGATCGGCGTGGTGTTGACTGCGCTAATGCTGTTTCCGCTCTACTGGATGCTGGCGAATTCGTTGGAGCCAAATCAGGAGATCTTCAGTATTCCGGCACCGCTGGTGCCGACGCAATTGACGTTGAGCGCCTACCAAAGCGTACTGGTGACACAGCTTCCACACCTGGCGACGAGCTTGATTGTCGCGTTGGGTACTGTGCTGATTGCGCTCATCATTGCCGTACCGGCGGCGTATGCGCTGGCGCATTTTCGTCTGCGCGTTTCTGTGGTGATCGTCTTTGTCTTGTTGCTAACACAGATGATCCCGACGGTCACGTTATCGACACCCATGTTTCTCATTTTTAATAAGCTGGGATTGCTGAATAGCTATCTCGGATTGATCCTGGCTGATACAACATATGCGGTGCCATTCGATATCCTGATCATGAGTGCGTTTTTCCAGTCATTGCCCTACGAGTTAGTAGAAGCTGCTTTTGTCGATGGTACTGGCGAGTGGGGGGCATTCCTGAGAATAATGTTGCCGCTGGCCGTGCCTGGTATCGTGACTGCCGGACTCTTTGCGTTCCTGTTTGCCTGGGGCGATTTTCTCTTTGGCTTAACGCTCACCACGACAGATACGATTCAGCCAATCTCTCTGAGCATCTATAACTATCTGGGACAATTCAATCAGCAATGGAATGGTCTGATGGCGGTTGCTACGCTGGGTTGTATTCCTGCTGCCATCTTATTGATTGCTTTCCAGCGCTATATCACTGCTGGCATGACGTCTGGTGCGCTGAAAGGCTAACGCGTATTCAGCGTACCTGAAGTATTGTGGCCCTTTTGCGCTCTTTTTCAATGTCTCTACGGACAACAGGTCTGCTAGAAGATCTGAAGAGTTGCGCCGTAGTAGCTTGCTAGAAAATAAGAGGTTCTTCATGCAAGGTTTTCGTCAAGAACAAAACAAATTACGCTGGGAACAGCATTATGAGCAGGTTCTGATTGAACCCTGGGGACGTGACAGTTTGCGTGTCCGTTCGACGGTCAGCGCCAGCATTCGCGATGACGTATTTAGTGTGCTGCGACCTCCAGCCGAGACGGAGACGCGTATTGCCATTAGTGAAACAGGTGCTACGATTACCAATGGCGCGATTACTGCCAGTATCTCCCCTCAAGGCTTGCTCCGTTTCTCCAATACAGATAGTGGCGTCGAGCTGCTGGCGGAGGAAGCGCAGTTACGGGCTACGCGTCTCTCGTCCCGCTCTATGAAAGCTGTCCATAATGGCGATTTGTTTCACCTGGAGGCCCGCTTTCAAGCCTACGATGACGAGCATCTGTATGGATTGGGGCAGCATCAGCATGGTCGCCTGGATCAAAAGGGCTGTACCATCGACCTGATTCAGCGCAATACCGAGATCACCATCCCATTTCTGCTTTCCAGCCGAGGTTATGGTTTCTTGTGGCACCATCCTGGTGTTGGTCGCGTTGAACTGGGCTACAGCGCGACGCGTTGGGTAGCCGAAGCTACACCGCAGCTCGATTACTGGATCACCGCTGGTGCGACTCCCGCCGCCATTATGGAGCACTACGCCGATGCAACTGGACATCCAACGGAGTTTCCTGAGTGGGCGGCAGGCTTCTGGCAGTGTAAATTGCGCTATCGCACGCAGGATGAATTGCTCGCCGTGGCACGTGAGTATAAACAGCGCGGCTTGCCGTTATCCGTGATTGTGATCGACTTTTTTAACTGGACGGTGCAAGGCGATTGGCGCTTCGATCCAGTCGCCTGGCCTGATCCAAAGGCTATGGTGCGCGAGTTGGAGGAACTGGGCGTCAAGTTGATGGTCTCAGTCTGGCCCACGGTTAATCCTCTCAGCGAGAACTATACGACGATGCAGGAGCGTGGCTTGCTCATACGTACGGAACGCGGCGCTCCGGCGTTCCTGAACTTCCAGGATAATCGTCCTGCTGGCCCGGTCGACCTGCGTTTTTATGACGCCACAAACCCGGAGGCGCGTCAGTTCATCTGGGACCAGGTACGCGAGCATTACTACGCACATGGTATTCAGTCCTGGTGGTTGGATGCCTGTGAGCCAGAGATGGCACCTATGGACCCCGATAACTTACGCTTCTATTTGGGCAATGGTCTGGCTGTTGCCAACGCGTACCCTTTACAGCACGAGCGCGGCTTTTATGAACATATGCGTGAAGAGGGTCAGGCAGCTATCCTCAATCTCTGTCGTTCGGCCTGGGCAGGCAGTCAGAGCTATGGTGCCGCAGTCTGGTCAGGCGATATCAGCAGTACTTTTGAAGCCCTTCAGGTACAGGTGCGCGCAGGTTTGAATATAGCGCTCAGTGGTATTCCCTGGTGGACCACTGACATCGGTGGCTTCTATGGTGCCGATGTGGAGTCAGCCTATTTTCGTGAGCTAGTCGTGCGCTGGTTCCAGTATAGTACGTTCTGTCCGCTGTTCAGGCTGCATGGCTATCGCGATCAGGCGGGAGACACTGAGGCCATGATAGATACTGGTGGTCCCAATGAAGCCTGGTCCTTTGGGGAAGATGCGTACCAGATTATCAAAGAGTTGCTTTTCCTGCGCGAGCGCTTGCGCCCATATATCCTGGCCCAGATGCGACTCGCGCAGGAAAAGGGCATTCCCCCCATGCGTCCGCTGTTCTTCGATTTTCCTACGGATCGTGCGTGCACAGGCGTCGATGACCAGTTTCTCTTTGGTTCCGACTTGCTGGTAGCTCCGGTGCTGGCCGAGGGCGTACGCCAGCGCGAGGTGTATTTGCCCACTGGAGCTACCTGGACCGATGCCTGGAGCGGCCAGACGTTGGACGGCGGACAGTATGTGAGCGTTGACGCGCCGTTAGCGCGTATTCCCGTCTACCTGCGTGACAACGCAAAATTGCCTATACGCGCTGTGTGATAGTCCACTACAGCGGCGTGCTCAAAGATTGAGCTTTCATTTACCTCTTCCTTTGTAAGAACGTGTTTGGCCATCTAGATGGGTGAGAAGGACTGATCAACTGATTGACAAATACCTTTCTTTGAGGATATACTTAATCAAGTGATTGATTAGGAGGAAATTGATGGAGCACCCCGAACAACTAGCACAGGACATTCATGCCGTAGCCGGGCGGATCATGCGCGAAGGCACAACGCCGAAAAGCCAGGGCGAGGAACGACGCCAATCACTGGTAGAGGCGGCTTACCACCTGATTGCCGAGGGCGGCTTTGAACAACTCCGCACCAGAGATGTCGCGGCACGAGCTGGCGTCAATATTGCGACCCTGCACTATTACTACGCTCGCAAGGAGGATCTCATTCAGGGCGTCGTCGAGTATCTCCTCCGCCAGTTCATGACAGCCTATTTACCCGATTCTTCGTTTGAGATGCGCACACCATTAGAGCAGATCCGGGGAGAATTGGCGGAGATGCAATATCTCTTGCAAGAGAAGCTGGATATGTTTGTGGTAATGAACGAACTGACCTTGCGGTCGCTGCATAATCCGGCCATCCGCGCGCATCTCACGTGGCTGGAGAAAGGGTGGCATGGCTATCTTGAACATGTCTTGCGCCAGGGCAAAGAGCAGAGCCTGTTCCGTTCAGACCTTGATGCAGACAGCGGGGCGACCTGGCTGATCCTCCTGATCAAAGGAACAACGTTGCACTTTATGACCAACCCCGAAGCAGTTGATTTCGAGCGGCTTCGGGCCGAGGTTGAGCGCTGGCTTACCAGCTAGCCAGCAAGATACATTGTGCAAGCAGCATACTCCCCAACGGAAGGAAATTCTCTTTATGTCAGAAGTATCATCCCATATAAGTACAGCACGATCAGCGCCATCGAGGCTGCGCGCCCTCACACTGCTTACCCTTCTGCTTCTCAATGTGCAGTTTTTTATCGGGATGCTGGTCAATTTCTATATCCAGATCCCTGCCGCTCATCCAGGAGCCAACGCGTCAAACTACTTTCTAGGGGTGGTGCAGGGGATAGCATGGGCACTACTCTCTGGCCCTCCAGCGCTCCTTTTCCACGTCGCGTTAGGACTGCTTCTGCTTCTGGCTTCGTCCCTCCTGATGGGATTGGCTATCGCTTCCCGGTGCAGATCCTGGATCATTGCTTCCATTCTGGGATGGGTTGGGATAGTGGGAGCTGGCTTTAACGGAGCAAGTTTTCTGAACTATGGGCATGACTTTAGTTCGCTGCTGATGTCCACCGGCTTCGTGCTGACCATGGTCTCGTATACGCTTGGCCTGGCGCTCGCCGACAAGAAATAAGCACTTCCCCAAAAAACATTGTCTAGATGCTACCAGACAACATGTTGTCTGGTAGAGAGGAGGAATGTATGATAGAAACAAAGCGCGTCATTGTCACCGGCGCAACGGGTTTGATCGGCAGTAACCTCTGCCGGGAACTGATTACACGTGGGTATGCGGTGGTAGTATTCTCGCGTGATCCCCGCGCGGCTCAAACAGTGGTGCCAGGGGCAGAAGCCTATGTGGCCTGGCAATCAGAGGAGGATGGCCCCTGGGCAGAGTATCTTGAGGGAGCTTACGGAGTTGTCAACCTTGCTGGTGGCTCTATCTATACCTGGGGCTCGCGCCAGACACGGGAGAGTATCAGCGCTGAGACACAGAAGCGCATCCGCGCGATCCAGGGGCTGGTCAGAGCGATGACGAAAGCGCGCGTAAAGCCACAGGTCTTTGTTTCCGCCTCCTCCGTCGGAACCTACGGCTTCGCAGGCTTCAGTGATGCCGAGTATACCGAAGCCAGCGCGCCCGGCACCGACTTCTGGGGACAGGTCAGCCTGCCCTGGGAAGAGGCTGCGCGGACCTCCGAAAAGGTTGGTGTACGTGCGGTCTTCATACGCTTTGGCTATGTGCTCGCCATGCATCCACACAGCGGGCTGGCGCAGCAGGTCGAGCAGTTTCGACGCGGCTACGGTGGACGCGTCGGTTCTGGCAAGCAGTGGCAGCCCTGGATTCACGTCGCCGATGCAGTTGGACTGCTTCGTTTTGCCCTGGAAGAGAGTCGGGTTGAGGGAGCAGTGAACGGGACAGCTCCAGATATGGTGCGCAATCGGGACTTTACGCGCATGCTCGCGCAGATGATCGGAAAACCAGCCCGCATGGTGGTCCCTGGCTTTCTCTTGAGAACATGGTTGGGGATGACTGCCGAGACCATCCTGTTTGGACGCCGGGTGTTCCCCCGTAAGGCGCTTGATCTCGGCTACCCTTTTCAGTTTGCAACGCTGGAGACTGCCCTGCGTGATCTGCTCCACGGAGGAGATGGTTCGCCTCGTGTAAACGGGTAAGAGGCATCCATTGCACAAAGCGTGCCCACGAGATGTTTGCACTGGATGGAAGCCGGACGCGGTATGGCCACAGTGAGTCCTCTGGACCAGGCCGCGTCCTGGAAGAAACTCGCCGATGCCGCCTTTCTTACTAAAAAAACGGTCTTACGTGATGCATCCCCAGGTGTGGCAAAGCTAGATTGGCAGAGCAAGCATTCATGATATTGCACAACTGGTTAAGTTGATACATATAAATATAGGACCATCTGGCTGTATTGAAAAAGGTGTAAGCACAAGGATAAAAAATATGTCTTATGCTATTGACAGTCCAGTTAAATCTTACTGGACCGTTAAGCGGAGCCCCTCCCACAGGATCGGGTCTCCTAATATATGGGCTACCACAGTAGCGGCCATCAAAAACGGCTGATAGTCGTATGATGTCCTGTTGTCGGTATGTCTGAAAATTGGAAGGAAGAAAATACCTATGTTTTCAATGTCAAAGAAAGCGTCTTCTACAGCGGAATTTGAAATGCAGGACCTGACGGAAGAGCAGCTCTTGCAGGTTTCAGGCGGTTGCAGTGCAGTGCCAGCGAAACCTCCAGTGCCAGCAACGCCTCCAGTGCCACCGAAGCACAAGCACCATGTTGCTCCTCATCATGTTGCTCCTAAAGCTCCGGCGACTTGCGTACCCGCCAAGCCCGCAGCAGCTTCTGTCTGTAAATAGCGCATCTCTGATTATATAGTACATCTCTTAGCATGAAGAGTTTGCTACTTAGTAATGTGTAAATTTATATGGTTACTATTCGGGTCTACTGGGAGATCGCGTAGGGACCATCCCTTGCGGTTGTCCGAGGTGGGCCGCCGCAAGGGTCGCTCCGCTCGGCCCCTACGCGAGTTTGCACCATACCTGAACAGTTACCCTATGCTGAACGAAGTTCAGGGGTAATGCTCCTGGCAGTATTGAGGGCATCCGGTTTTCTGGTTGTCCTCAGCCAGGGGTTTCCCTCATAATTATACCCTCCTCTGATCGTCGTAGGTGATGACAGCAGGATTATAAATCACTAATGTATGGGTATTTGCGGAGAACAAGGTGTAGCAATGGCGGAGTTTAATCGTTCGATTTTTCGTGAGCGTGCAATCAGAAAGTACGCTCAGAATCAAGAACTCAATGTCATACTACGCCTGGTCTCTCCGCCTGTCTTTGTGTCCCTGGGAATTTTGTTGTTGCTTTTTATGGCTGCTGGTGTGCTTGTTGCTTCTATGCACGTGCCCGTTACTGTGACCGGAAACGCTGTTGTGATCGAGCAAAAGGTCAATACTGAACAAACGATAGTGGTCTTGCTCTTTCTACCAGCAGATCAACGCGCTCATTTGCAGACAGGACAAACTGTAAGCGTGAGCGTGGGGTCGACAGGGACTACTTTTACTAGTGCGATTGATCATATAGAAGCAAATGTCATGAGTCCGGCTGCTATTCGTACTCTTTTCAATTTGCAAGGTGCAACTGCGCAAGCAATATCCGGGCCTGCGGCTGTTGCTACTGCCCCTGTGGTGCCTGCCTCTCAAGCTAAGACAGATCTGGGGAGTCTATGTACCGTCAACATACAAATTGGATCACAGAGCGTGTTCTCCTTGCTGCCTGACTTCGACACACTTCTCAAAATTTAGTAGAGATGAGTGAGTTGTATATGCAGAATACTGGTGATGGACACCGTGTCTCTGAACCTTCAAAACGTGAGCAAATCTGGTCCCCTTATACTCCCGAGTATGTCGATGAAGATACTGCTGCCAGGCTGCCGATAACTGGTTTTTCTGAGCCGAAAGTGCATACACCTCCTGCATCTCGGTTTCGTACAACAGGACGTGTGCCTAAATTGTCGTTACCCAGCCGTAGTCAAGATACTTCTGCGGTGCAGAAACAGGTTTCTGCACCGACACGGCCCAGGTTTGGTTTACCTATGCGCGCTCATTCCGATGATATCTCTGTTCAGAGCACGATGGAGCTTGAACTGGAAATTGCGCCCGATCTGCCAGAGCGCTACCCTCCCGAACTGGTAGACATAATAACTTCGGATACACAAAAACTGGCCGAAGATTCCCAAAAAATGATCGCGCAAAAGGGGACGGTTCGGCGTAAGAGGCTGCGCAGGAAACTGCGACATGTCCCTGAGATGAGGCAGGTGAGCGCGGTCGAATGTGGCGCTGCCTGCCTGGCGATGATCCTGAATTATTACGGCTGTGAAGCCAGTATTCTGGAGGTTCAGGAGCGCTGTGGTGTTGGACGTGATGGATTGACTGCGCTGGCGATTGTGAAATCTGCGCAGCGCTATGGATTGCGTGTGCGTACGGTATCGCTGAAGCGGAACGATTTTCGCTATGTGGCGCTCCCGGCTATTATTCACTGGGAATTCGATCATTTTCTCATTGTCGAGCGCTGGTCTCCCAGGCAGGTGGATGTCGTCGATCCGGCGGTTGGGCGCAGGCGCTTGACGCCCGAGGAGTTCGATGGCGGTTTCACTGGCGTAGTGATCATGCTGGAGCCGGGCCAGCAGTTTGAACAAAGAGCACCACAGAAGTCACTCTCCATCTCGGCCTATCTGCGCTCGCTGGTCCAGGTGCGCGGTCTGCTTTTTCAGATCATTGGCATTTCGCTGTTGCTACAGATACTGGGTCTGGGTGGTCCTCTTCTCTGGCGACCAGTGGGCAGAATCTGCAAATTGTACGCGCGCACTTTTCGCGTATCGCTGACGTGGTTGGCGCGAAGCCTGAGCAGGATCTCGCGCAGGTACAAGCTGCTCCTAAGTTGACCGGATCTATCGAGTTGCGCCATATGAGTTTTCAATATGACGCGAACGCTCCGCTGATCTTGCGCGATATCAATATGGCTATTCGTCCTGGGCGTAAGGTCGCACTTGTTGGGAGGACGGGTTCCGGCAAGAGTACATTAGGCAAACTGCTCGTGGGCTTGATTACGCCTACAAAAGGCGCGATCTTGTTTGATGGTATGCCTCTGGAACTGCTGAACTACCAGGAAGTGCGTAGCCAGTTTGGGGTAGTGCTGCAAGAGTCTTTTATCTTCAGCGGCTCGGTAAAAGAAAACATCGCCTTGAATAACCCGGAGATGGATATGTCACAAATTGTCGCCGCTGCCAAACTGGCTGCTATCGATGAAGAGATCGAGAAGATGCCGATGGGGTACGAGACCCTGGTGGCAGAGGGCGGGAATGCGTTTTCGGGTGGGCAACGCCAACGCCTGTCTCTGGCGCGAGCGCTGGCTAACCATCCGGTATTGCTGCTGTTGGATGAGGCGACGAGCGCGCTAGATGTTGCCACGGAGCGTGCTGTGGAGCAGAATCTTAACCGCTTGCCCTGTACCCAGATTATCATTGCGCATCGTCTGAGCACTATTCGCAACGCTGATCTGATACTGGTGCTGGATCAGGGACGTATTGTGGAGCAGGGATCACATGAGCAACTCCTGCGGCGCAGTGGCTTCTATGCCAGGCTGATCCGTTTGCAATTGCAGAATGGCGAGATTGAGGGCGCATAACGCTCACGTTCTCACTATACTTGTGGTAGGAGCCATGCTCAGCTATGAAAGAGAGCATGGCTGTGTGTTTCGATTAGGAGGCCGGTTTCGCGAAATCTTCGGTGAGCCAGACAATATTATGCTGAGTATCGACGAGAACATCGATGCCAATTAATGTATTGGTGGAGAGGATGTTGAGGCGGTGACCGTCGTCGGGTGGCTGCTCATTGAACATGCCCTGATTAAGGTTGGTAGCAATAACCGTGGGGGTATCGGTGGTGTTTCCGATACTTTCGGCAATGTTTTCAGCCGCCTGCGTCCACGTAATACCGACATTGGAGATGCGGGTGCCAAGATCGGGTTCATTTGGGAGCTGGTGGGAGAAGCTGGTTCGCTTGTTGCATGGCAAGGTTGTGGTTATGTGCGCTTTGCACGAGCTGTGTACTCCATTGGAGTGCAGGTAAGTTAGCGCCGGCGCGTTCCTGATTGATTTGCGCGAAGACCGCCTGTGCCGCTTGAGCTTGAGGATCACTCCCTGTGCTACTGCTTGTGGGTGTTGCCGACGGCGTTTGAGGGATGCTTGTGGGTGTTGCCGACGGCGTTTGAGGGATGCTTGTGGGTGTTGCAGTGAATACTGGCGTTGTGGTAGAAGCAGGTGTTGCAGTGAATACTGGCGTTGTGGTGGGTGTAGCGCTATTAAGCTGGGGGGCTCCACTGATTTGCCAAACCTGATTGTGTAGTATGCGTAAATCGTTGGCACAGGTCCACAAGTCGATCTGGGTGCCGGTAGACATATAACCGTTCTGGGTGTCCAGGCATTTTCCACTATTGACGGCAACCAATTGAAAGGATGACCCGGTAGTGATAGGTGATCCGGCAGCGGTAGGACTGGCAGTGGGAGATCCGGTAGGAGTAGGCCAGGCAACGGGAGACCCGGTAGAGGTAGGCCAGGCGACAGGAGATCCGACCATGTGAGGCCCGGTAAAGCGAGGCCCGGTAAAGTGAGATTGGGTAACGGGAGATCCGCTGGCAAAGGGATACCCGGTATACGAATCTTGTACTGCTCGTAGCTGAAACTCTTGACTCTTATTGCCATTGCAAGACTGCTGCGTGACCGCTGCGCCATTGTTTTGTGATGCACCGGAAACATCGACGCACATATGGCTTGCTTGATTGACTAATGTATAGGTGTTGGTCAGACTGGCTACTGCCTGGAAGGAAAAAAGCTGTGCGGAGGTATTAGCGCAACTCTCTTGTTGAAGTGCTGATGTCTGGTTCTGTGGTGCATCCAGGCAGAGCTGGCTCTGTTGCGATTTCACTGTAGAGAGAAAGTCACTTGGGCTTGTTGCACCGGCCTGATGTTCTCCGATCACGACAAGCGTGCCGCTGAGTAGCACAATCAGTGTGAAAAGGGTGGCGAGCCACATACGATAGTGGCGCGTCCGTTGTGTTGGCTCAGGTTGAGTTAGCAAGGGAGAGACCTACCTTTCAAAAAAAATAAGGTTGTTGGCAGCTCTATGAAAAAATGGCAAAAAATAAGATTGTTTGCTCTAGCTACATTTAGCATGCACGATGGTGGAAACAGAGACAAGAAGTAATGAGGGACAGTTTCACTTTTTCCCCGAGTTGTGCCGGACTCTATCTGGAAACATATGCTAGTTGCTGTATGTTACAATGGTTGGGTGAACTGGGTGCCAGCCAGGAAATATTCCCGCTCACGAGAGATAAAACTTGTTCCTCATGACGTGTAGGAGAAGAAAAGCGGAGTAGTGTATGCATGATATTGCTATCCGGGCGCTAAATGCTGCCCAACAGTTTGGTGCCAGCTATGCTGATGTGCGCGTGGTGGAGCGCACAACTGAGGGTATTGATGTCAAGAATGGGCGCGTCGAGGGTGTGTCCAGCGCGACCAGCAGTGGTTTTAATGTGCGTGTCATTGTCAATGGGGCCTGGGGTTTCGCCAGTAGTGCTCGTCTGGAGCTTGCCGAGGCTGAACGCGTGGCGAAACTGGCCGTACAAATTGCGCGGGCTAGCGCTCTTGTCGCAGGCGAACCTGTACGGCTCTCACCACTTGCCTCACAGCAAGGTTCGTACCGCACACCCATGCAGATCGATCCTTTTGCAGTACCGCTCGGTCAGAAAGTGCAACTGCTTTTGGATGCTGACGCCGCTATGCGCAGTGTGCAAGGGATCGCTTTGAGCAGCGCGGCTATGGAGTACTCGCGCGAACGGAAGTTTTTTGTCAACTCGGAAGGCAGCGCAGTCGAGCAGGAGTTGTTTGATATCGGAGCCGCCATCGAGGCCAGTGCCGTCGATCCTGAGAGCAGCGAGATCCAGACGCGCTCTTATCCTAATTCCTTTGGACGTCAGGCCGGTACTGCTGGCTATGAATTTATTGAGGCTATGGATCTGGTAAACCATGGCGCACGTATCGGGCAAGAGGCGGTCCAGTTATTGTCGGCGCCGCAATGTCCCAACGGCAGCATGACGATTATCCTCGATGGTCCACAGACGGCCTTGCAGGTCCACGAATCCTGCGGCCATCCGATTGAACTGGATCGTGTGCTGGGATACGAAGCTGGCTTCGTCGGCAAGAGTTTCCTGACCACCGATAAGCTTAATGGACACTATCGCTATGGGTCGGAGTTCGTGAGTCTCACGGCTGATGCGACTATTCCCGGTGGATTGGGTACCTTTGGCTGGGACGATGAGGGCGTACCGGCACAGCGTACACCTATTGTCACCAATGGTATTTTCTCCGGTTATTTGATGTCGCGCGATACTGCTCCCTTGATTGGTCTGACGAGCAATGGCTGTGTACGCGCCGATGGCTGGAATCGTCTGCCCATGATCCGTATGACGAATGTCAGCCTTGAACCCGGTACCTGGAAACTGGCGGATCTGATTGCCGATACCGACGATGGCATCTATATGAGTCTGAATAAAAGCTGGAGTATCGATGATCGGCGTCTCAATTTCCAGTTTGGCGTAGAACTGGCCTACGAGATTAAACACGGCAAGCTGGGACGTCTCTTCAAGAACGCGACCTATACGGGGATCACGCCGCAGTTCTGGGGCTCGTGCGATGCTGTATGTGGACCAGACGAGTGGACGGTCTGGGGTACGCCCAATTGCGGTAAAGGCGAGCCGATGCAGGTGATGCGTACCGGTCATGGCGCGGCTCCTGCCCGTTTCCGTAATGTACAGGTTGGCGTGGGTCGCTGGTCCTAAAATATATTGCCTTGCATTCAGATGAGCCGCAGGCGCACTCCGCTCCGCCACATGAGCCGAAGGCTAACGGCGACAGCCGTGTTTGTGGCGGCCTCTCAAGCGGCAGCGAGAGCCGCGTTTCTGAATGCCTATGGGTAGTAGGAGGAGCCGAAGCATGTCTTTAGATGAGGCTAATGTTCGCGCACTATTACAGAAGGTGTTAGGTTACTCGCAGGCGCAACAGACCGAGGTGGTCTATGAGGCGACGGAGAGCGCGCTGACCCGCTTCGCTAATAATCATATCCACCAGAATATGGCTGAGAGCAACCATGAACTGCGTGTGCGTGCTGTGATGGGCAAGAAGATCGGTGTCGCCACGACGAATCGCCTGGATGATGAGTCGTTGCGCCGCGTTGCAGAACAGGCCCTGGATATTGCCTGTATCCAGCCCGAAAATCCCGAGTTTCATTCGCTGCCAGCGCCGCAGCCGATCAGCGCTGCTCCTGGCTATAGCGAGCGGACAGCCGCTTTCACGCCTGAGGAACGCGCGCATCGCGTGGGGACGATAGTCAAGCTGGCCAATGAGCATAATTTGGAGGTGGCCGGGGCGTTTTCAACCAATGTGCATGCGCATGCCGTCGCGAATTCGCTGGGTATTTTTGCGTATGAGCCACGTACGGATGCTGAATGCCATATTGTAGTCATGGGCGACGAACAGAGTTCTGGCTACGCGCAAAATACGGCGACGGATGCCTCAATGCTCAATTTTGAGGCTATGGCGCGCGAGGCCGTCGGCAAAGCGCTGCGCAGCCGTAATCCCATGGATATTGAGCTGGGTGAGTACCATGTCGTGCTGGACACTTACGCTGTCGGTGAGATGCTACAGAATCTGATCACCATGGGCTTTTCAGCCACTGCTGTCCAGGAAGAGCGCAGCTTTATGAACGGTCAGTTTGGCAAGCTACTGGTCAATCCACTCGTCACTATTTATGACGATGGACATGACCCCGCTGGACTCCCACAGGCGTTTGACTACGAGGGTGTACCGAAGCAGCGTGTGGTGCTGATCGATCATGGTATTGCGCACGCGGTCGTCTATGATTCGTTCACAGCGGCACGCGAGGGCAAACCGAATACTGGTCACGCACTGCCAGCGCCGAATAGTTATGGTCCCTTGCCGCTCAATACGATGCTGGAAGCTGGTGATGCCAGCCTGGAGGAGTTGATCAAGGGTGTGGATCACGGCATCTACGTGACGCGTTTCCACTATACCAATACTGTGCATCCAGTCAAAACACTCTTCACCGGTATGACGCGCAATGGTACCTTCTTGATCGAACATGGTGAGTTGACGCGGCCCGTCAAGAATTTGCGCTTCACGCAGAGCATTCTTGACGCGTTGCGCGGTGTGCAGGCTGTGGGCCGTGAACGTATCCCGTCCATGGATGAACTGCCTGTAGTGGCTCCTGCCTTGCGCATCGCGGGCTTCAACTTTACCGGCATGACCGGCTCGTGATGATGGGACTATCTTAGCTCTCAAATGAGGTAACTACGCGATCCCTAGTACAAGCGTGCGTAGGGACCGAGCGCAGTGTCCTTTGCGGCGGCTCAGCCAGGACTGCCGCCCTATAAGCGCGAACGTTAAGAAGGGGGAAACAGAGCAGGCTGCAACCTTTCCAGGTTCCGCGCCCACGAGGACAACTGGGTAGGAGCGTCACCTCGCGTGCGCCCCGGGGCGGAGGCAAGCGCCGCCCCTACCCAGTTGTTGACGAAACTCAGCAGACCTACACTGTTACAAAATGGAAACCACCAGTCAGGCGAGTCATTCAACATGAGGTGCAAATCAGAAAAACTGGAAGGGAACAACTTTTTGTAACAATAGTCCTATCCCTTGCGTATTTGATGATGGATGCTAGCCTCATCTGTTCTATAATTATTGCAACGGCCATGTGACTACGATGTCTGGAGGAATAAACAATGTCTTTGTCCCTGGTAGATATTCTCTTTTTGATCACTGTTGTGTTGCTGGTACTCAGCGGATTGCGCAATGGGGCGGTGCTCAGCCTCATTAGTCTGGTTGGTTTGCCTATCGGTCTTGCTGCTGCCTACTACTACGGGCCAGCATTTGCCATGTTACTGGCGAACAACGGTTTGTCGGTGACTCCGCTCATCGCGTATGGTGTCCTGGTGCTTGGCGTGGTGTTGATCGTGCATATTATCGGCCATATGGTCCATGGCGTTGTAAAGAGTTTGCCGGTGATTAGTCAGGCTGATGCACTGCTGGGGGGCGCGATTGGTTTTGTTGAAGCCTGGCTGCTGTGGTTATTCTTATTGATTGTGCTGGGAACTTTTTTGGGGAGTGCGCAGGCTGCTATTCACGCGGGATCGCAGACTATTCCCGGTTTCAGTATTCAGGTGAGCCAGCTCACACAATGGCATAACTTTTACAATCAGGCGGTGACAAATAGTCTGTTTGCGAAGGTGAATGGCTTCTTCATCAAGGCTTTGCCCAACTTGCCGCAACCATGACGATGGTTTTCTATGGCCTTGCGTTCAGATGAGCCAAAGGCTAGCGGCGTCAGCTTTCTTATGGATTTTAAAAGGGTTGCTTTCTGGCAGTCTAAATTCATACAATACATATATGTTTTGTTGCCTTGAAGATAGCTGGAGGTAGTATACGACAAAGCTAGATCATCTCATCGATACTGGCGCGAAGAGCGAGCCAGAGCGTGCCTATCTCGTTGCGGTAGAAGCTGTTGCTGACGATACGATGTGGAGTGTTGAGGATTCTATGAGCGAGCTGGAAGCCCTGGCTCGCACGGCTGGAGCGACGGTCGTTGGTAGGATGATACAGCGGCTCTCTCATCCAGACTCGGCAACGTATGTGGGCAAAGGACGTGCACAGGAGTTGAGCGAACTGGTGCAGCAGCAAGAGCTTGACCTGGTAATCTTCGATGACGAGCTTGCGCCAACGCAGCAACGCAATCTGGAAAAACTGCTTGGTATACGTGTGATTGATCGCACGGCCCTCATCCTCGACATCTTTGCTCAACATGCTCGCACCCGCGAGGGACGTCTCCAGGTTGAGTTAGCACAATCAGAGTATCGTCTACCGCGTCTCTCGGGGTTGGGGAACGATTTTACGCGCCAGGCTGGTGGTTCGCGTGGTGCGGGCGGCGTTGGCGGTGCGATAGGCGTACGTGGCCCTGGCGAAACAAAACTCGAAATTGATCGGCGGCGCATCCGCAGTCGCATCGCGGAACTGAAGGAAGATATCGAAGACGTACGTAAGCAGCGTACGCTGCATCGGCGGCAGCGAGCGGCGCAAGCCATTCCGGTGGTTGCCGTGGTGGGCTACACAAATGCCGGGAAATCTACCCTGTTTAATGCTCTCACTGAAGCCGAGGTGGTGGCGGAAGATAAACTCTTCGCTACCCTGGACCCCGTGACGCGCCATATCATACTGCCTGGCAATCAGGAAGTGCTGGTCACTGATACCGTTGGTTTTATCCAAAAGCTGCCAACTAAGCTGATTGCGGCGTTCCGTGCGACGCTCGAAGAGGTCATTGATGCCGATGTGCTGCTCGAAGTGGTGGATATCAATCATGAGAATGCTATCGAGCAGAGTGAAACCGTCAATGAGATCCTGGCAGATCTGGAGGCGCACGATAAGCCTCGTGTGACCGCGCTCAACAAAATTGACTTGCTGGATGCACCTGAAGAGATCGATAGTAGCCTCTATCCGCATGCCGTACCCGTCTCCGCGCTAAAGCATGTGGGGTTAGATGCCTTGTGCGCAAAAATTGCTGAAGTGCTGGCAAAGAGCATGGATACTGTGTCTGTGCTGATTCCTTTTAATAAAGGGGACCTGGTCAAACTCTTCCACAGGCGCGGGCGCGTCGATCAAGAAGTGCACGAGTCAACTGGCGTGCGTATTGTTGGTCGTATTCCGCATGCTCTTTATGGATATTATTCACAATATATCTATGCTGCTAGCCGCTAACGTTGATACTGTTGTGAGGATCTCCATCCTTTGAAGGGGAAACAGGGTAGGGACGGTCGCCAGGACACGCCTCTACTCTGCCATGCTTTGCTTCGAGCGGATCAACAGAAGTATATCTTGCGCGGATCAGTTTGGCACGCTTGATCAACACTTCGGTTTCCCATGCTTGTGCTATAATCTGTCCCAGGTTGCACAGGAAAGGACGAAATGATTCTATGGTGCCAGCAGATTTCACAAACTTTTTTGCCGTTATGGCCGGAGTTGGGGCGACACTTTTTGGCCTTATATTTCTCGTCATCTCTATCAATCCAGAAAATGCCACTGTTATGCGGCAAGTCCAGATTGCTAGCTCTTACACTGCATTGCTCAATCCGCTCGTTATCTCGTTGATAGCACTTGTACCTCATGAGACAATCGATGGAATAACCATTACGATGAGCGCGATTGGACTGGTAAACACCATCCTTATGAGTATAAGCCTGTTACAAGATCCCGTTAGTTGGATAAAGAAACTGAGGAGAGCTGTTTTCAGCTTAGGCAGTATGACCATCTTCAGTTTTGAAATCTTCTACGCAATTCGCTTATTAATAACACCTGGAGATCTTTCTGCTCTTTACAATCTTAGTATACTGCTTGTGATCATCTATCTTTATGGCATCGCACGGGCCTGGGATCTGGTAGGTGCACGTCAGTTTCATCTTTTAGAGGCGTTTACCCCTTTAGCTCCCAAAAGAATGGAGGAATTCATCTCTGAGACACGAAATGATGAGGGCACGAAGGATACTAGCAAATAGAGAGCAGGAAGTGCTATCTGACTTGTAGATGGGAGCTTGAGTATGCTATCCTCTGAGGACAAAGACCGTGATCTATGATCGAAAGTCCTGGGGGGTAATTGTTTCATGTCAGAAAGAAAATCGCAGACAAAGTATATTCCTTTACGCGTACGTTTTCGCTCGTTAGGTGACAACGTGCAAAATGGACGTGAACAGATTGCATCCACACTCTACGTGCCACCGCCCCAGTTGCCCGATTTGACGCATGCATCGGAGGCTGAATTGCACGCGCAGCAGATCAAAGAGCTTGTGCGCCTTGGCAACCTCTTGCGGGCGGACTTGAGTCTGGATGAAGTGCTGGCTCAGATTGTGACATCCATCGCGGCCTGCACTGGCTTTCGTATACTCCATATTCGCTTGCTTGATGAGAATGGCATGCATCTCGTGTCCGTTGCGTTTGCAGGCGTAGCGGAAGAGGATCAACGGTTGCTGCGGCAATCTCCGTTTTCTTTCGAGTCCCTGTCCCAATTAATGCGTCCAGAATTTCGTATGAGCCAGAGCTATTTTATTTCTCATGCATACTCTGATATTTTTGCGGATAAGATTGTGGTTGTGAGCAAGACTATTGGGGATTATGAAGCGGGTGGCTGGCATCCCGAGGACGCTTTTCTGGTCCCCTTGTATAGTCCACGTGAGCAAAAGCTGTTAGGTTGCCTGTTCCTGGACGATCCCGAGAACGGAAAAATTCCTACCATGGAAACAGTGGAGACCGTAGAGCTTTTTGCGAATCAGGCTGCATTGGCGATTGATAATACATTACTCTTCCAGGAACGCGAGACCGAGCGTGTCGCTTTGGAGCAAGCTCTTGCTGTCCTGCATGATGATCTGGTGTTGTTACAGCAGGGAGATCTGCGTGTGCGTGTGCGCTCTCTGCATGAAAAGTTGCAGCCAGTCGCGCATGCGATCAACGCAATGATTGAAGAGATCAGTGCTATTCTACGTGGTATGCAAACGGTTACACTCACCATTGACGAACACTTGCATAATGTGCAGCGTAATTCTGAGTCTCTGGTGCGTGTGACGTTGCAACAGGGGCAGCAGGCCAATCAGATTTCACAGGTCGTTACAGAGATCACGCGTGTCATGCAAAGTATCTCCGAACGAGCCGCGACCATGGATAAAACAGCCGTAGAAGCTGGTGATGTGACTCATGAGGCCCAGACAAGCGTTGATCGTGCTGTAGAGGGTATGGGTATGGTGCGCGAGGCGACCATGCAATCTGCTCGTACGATGAAATTACTTGGTGAGAGCGGGCAGGAGATCGATGAGACAATCACCGCGCTCAATGATCTGAAGATGCGTATGCATCTCCTGGCATTGAATGCCGCCATTGAGGCGACGAGAGCCGGCGAGCATGGTCAGGGATTTACGATTGTGGCCCAGGAGATGCGCACACTGGCCGCGTACAGTGCAGAAATTTCTCAGCAGGTAAACAACTATATTCGTACCATCCAGCATGAAACAAGTAGCGTTTCACAAAGTGTGGAACAGAGTACACTGCAAGTCGTCGTACAGACGGAATTGGTGACGCAAACGAGTATTGCTCTGGATGCCATTGGCGTGGTGACTGAGCGCTTAAAGCAACTGATACAAAATGTTTGTTCGGCGGCTGAGAGTCAATCACAGACGTCGCCCTTGATTATAGGCGCTACCAATGAGATCCTGCGTATAATGGATGATATAGCCCGTTATACACGTGAAATGCAGCAATCAACCACGCATCTGGTAACGATGACGAACTCGCTGCGCTCACGTATGACGGAAATTCAACTGCGTGAGCGCTAGCGCTGGGCAATGGATCTGGGGGGATGGGTTGAGTAATACAGGTGAGAGCTACTTTCCTGCTAATATCCTAGACGACGAGCTTCGGCGTAAGCTTGTTGAGCTTCATCCGCTTTTCCTAACTGCTCCAATACCTGGCCCTTATGATAGTGGAGAACAGCTTCACGAGGAGCTAACTGGATTGCTTGTTCATAAGCGACCAGTGCAGTTTCCTTCAATGAAAAATCACAGTGTATATTGGTAGTATCGTGTGCTAACCCGGGTGTATGTTCTATCTGTTGTCGTGGTATAGCCAGCTTGTCCATTGCTAACAATCCCTTTATTTCCTCATTAAGAATAGCTTGCGCGCTTTTTTTTTAAGGGTCCTGTTAGTAGAATATACTATTACAAGCCTCAATGGGGCATTAACGGCCAGACATAGCCAGAAATTCTTATACAAGCCGGTGAAATAGGAGACGAAGCTTGTTGTGCACCTGGATTTTCGTGCCCTATCATTCTTTCACAGCAGGTCATTGATATTCACGATAAGCTTTCTTGCCAATCCGCCATCCGGCACGACCACAGATGATGACCGCAGCCAGAGCTACAATGACCAGCAGTACACGCAGCGTGATGCTAAGTCCTGTGCCCAGCCAGAGCCTTAACGGGCTAATGCCCAGGTAGCTAAAAAAGACCAGGCTCAGACTCAGTAGGAGTCCGATGGTGATGCCAAGACAACACCCAAGTGGACCACCATTGACATCACCTTGCGCTTCTGGTGGTAATAGTGTCTCTTCTGTTGACAATGGCTGCTCGGTTGCCTTAATGTCGGTAACAGATGGTGCTGTCGTACTGGTCACAGACGGCTCTGCACTTTGATTGTCGTCAGGTGCTACGGATGGTTCTGCACTGTTGTCGCTGGTAGATGACACGTGTTGTTTCGCATTATTGTCATCATCCGACGCGAAAGAATCCATTAGTGTATACACGAATATTCACCCTCTAAACTAAAAACGTGTTCTATGTATGTATGTATGTTACGCTTAAAGCGTTCCGAACTGACGGTCGCCCGCATCTCCCAGACCGGGGACGATATAGCCAATATCATTGAGCGTTTCATCGAGTGCTGCCACATAAATATCTACATCGGGGTGTGCCTGAGATAATCGCAAAAGCCCATACGGTGCCGCAATAATACCGACATACGAGAGTCTTGGTATACCTCGGCGCTTCAGTATATTCAGTGCGTCGATAGCTGATCCGCCGGTTGCCAGCATCGGATCTACGGCATAGCAAACCTGCAAATCGACTTTATGTGGCAATCGATTATAGTATTCTAGCGCCTGTAACGTATGTTCATCGCGCCGCAGTCCCAGGTGCCAGACTTGCGCATCTGAGATAACTTCGCGGAAACCCTCGGCCAGACCAAGTCCCGCGCGTAGAATTGGTGTGACGCCAATGCCGCCCGCCAGACGATAGCCTTTTGTCGCTTGCAGTGGCGTCTCGATGGCTAGATCTTTCGAGCGCGAGCGTTGCGGTTGCCTCGTATGCCAGTAGTGCACCAATCTCCTTCACCAGGCGGTAGAACGCTGGCGGCTCGGTATGCTTGTCGCGCAAGAGCGTCATTTTATGGGCCATGACCGGATGCGTCGAGATGTGTACGCGTGGCAGATTGAGCACCTCTGCGCGTGTAGGCTGTGGGACGCCTTGCATTGGCAGCCTGGATTGACCGCCCTGGGCACCTGTTTCGATCATAGAGGATCTTCTCCTTGTCTATCTCGTCATCATTTATAGGAAATTTTAACAGAGTTCGCCAGAAGCGTCGAGGGGTGTGATAATTCTCGTATGGTTGAGCGCGCGAGTTTCTCTAGATATTTGACATAAAATAGAATGTATGCCCATCAATTCAAGGAAAAATCGCACGAATATACCTGTGCCCTATGCGTAAAGCACATTTTTTGTTATACTTTAGGCGTAGACGATGTAGTAAGGGGGGAGTTAGCTTATGGTTAAGCCATGGGATAGGGGCCTGAAGCGTCTGATGGACGAGTGTCCGCAAGATATGCTTGATTGGTTGCTTGTAGGAGCACGCTTTGTCAGTCCATGCTCTGAGCAGTTCGAGAGTATTACCATTGAGGCTGATGCAATACACGAAATCGTCTATCATGGGCAGAGAGTATTATTTCACCTCGAATTTCAGCGTAATACCGATGCGAACATGGTACAGCGTCTTCTGGAGTACAATATACTAGCGTGGCGTCGTTACCAATGTCCTGTTTGTTCTTTCGTCATCTTCTTAAAAAAGGGGAGCAGTATGGTATCTTCTCCCATGTTGCGGCTATTGCCGGATGGAGAAGAGGTCCTGCGCTTCCACTATCGAGTCATTTTATTGTGGGATATGCCTTTCAGTATGTTGCTAGAAGCTGGGATTGCTGGCTTACTACCGTTGGTGTCATTGGCACGGGATGGAGCACAGCGTGATGTCATCGAAAAAGTCATCGGATGTTTACTGCTTTCTGGTAGCCATATTAGAGACGAATTGCTTTCATTAACCTATCTGTTTGCGTCGTTAGCGTTAGAGGAGCCGACTGATCAAGTCTGGCTCAGGAGGAGGTTCGTGATGTTACGAGATATCTTACGTGATACGCCTGCATTTCAAGACATCTTGCAGGAAGGGCGTGAGGAAGAACGGCGGAAAGGGCTGGAAGCTCAGCGCCAATTGTTTTTGAACTTTGTACAGGCTCGTTATCCTGATCTAGTCGCACAGGCGAAAAAGCGTTCAGATAGTGTTGATGATCCTGATGTACTGAATGATTTAATACTCAAAATAGGCTTATCTCAAGATATTCAGCAATTCAGGAAATATCTCCAGGATGTTTGATGTGCGATGATATCGAACGGCTCTCCCGTGCATTGCCGCTTGCCTTGTGCTCGAACATGCGGGAGAGCCACTGCTTGATAGGAACGTTGTCGTTTCTATTGCTCCTGAGGAAGAATAATACGGACGTATACGGTGGCCAGTAGCAGCAGGACTATCCCGAAGAAAGCACCGCTAATGCGCAATGATGTCGGGTAGGACGCAGCTACAAGAGCCCAGAGCACACAGTAGAGACCAAAAAGTGCGCTGACAGATGGTGCCACAAAGCGTTTCATGAGAACCCTCCTTTGGGTAGCTAACAATGATCACAATCCTGCGGCGAGTTGCCTTACCGTTGTCGCTGCTCTTCCATAAAGAAAAGCACCAGGTGTAGTCTGATGGCCTATTGTTCCTATATACGTCTTGCTCTCGTGAGACGTACACACGACTCCTGTGATCGACCAGACTTCCCGGTGCTCCTTATGCTCTATAGAGAGACTTCTTCTCAATGAAAATTATAGCATGCACTCCCTTACAAAACAATCCGTAGCTACAGGTTTTGCGGTCCACCTCATAGGTAATAGGTCAAAGGGCAGGCCAAGCAAATGGGTTTATGCTATACTAAGCGCATGGTCATAGGTGCTTGTGAAATCACTTTGCATTTGCCCGAAACTCACTCGCTCAAAGAGAAACGGCAAATTATTAAATCAATCATGGCCCGCGTGCGCAATCAATTCGACGTCGCTATCGCCGAGGTCGAAGAGAACGACCGCTGGCAAATTGCGAAACTTGGCATTACATGTGTCAGTAATAGTAGCCAACATGCTGGCGAAATCATCGAGCATGTACGTTCTTATATAGAAGAGACTCGTCCAGATGTGATCATTTCTCATATTGAAACTGAAATAATGAACTGGTAAGTAAGTATATGGTACAAATGCTCAATACCCCTCGTCCTGACTTGCCAGCACCAGTCTATGTGCTGGGAGTACGGGTAGATCGTCTAACGCAACAGCAGGTGCTTGCCTATGTTGAGCGCCTGCTCCAGCAATATCAGCGCAATAAGCAGCCTTGCCAGCAGGTCGTCACGGTAAACCCTGAGTTTGTGATGGCCGCGCAACACAATACCCATTTTCACGATTGCATCAATCAAGCTGCACTGGTCATCCCTGATGGGATAGGCATTGTCTGGGCTGCGCGTTATCTGCGTAAGCCGACGCCTGAACGCATCGCAGGTGTCGATATGGTCGTGGCAATCGCGCGACTGTGTGCTACTCATGGATATCGTCTCTATCTGCTGGGAGCAGCTCCCGGTGTCGCGCAAGAGGCTGCTACACGCTTGCAAGAACTCGCGTCTGGCTTACAGATTGCGGGCACCTATGCCGGGTCGCCATCTCCTACAGAAGAAGCCGAGATCATCGAACGCATAAGCGCCACGCATGCAGATGTATTATGTGTGGCCTATGGTGCCCCAGCGCAGGATCTCTGGATACAGCGCAACTTAGCGCGCCTGCCTGGGGCGCTAGCCATAGGTGTTGGTGGGACCTTCGATTTTCTCTCCGGTCGCCAGCGCCGTGCTCCGCGCTTCATGCAGCGCCTGGGATTGGAATGGCTCTATCGATTGTACCGTGAACCGTGGCGCTGGCGCCGTATGTTAGCGTTGCCACAATTTGCGCTCCAAGTCTTGTGGAAAGGCCGCTCTGCATATGACGCTTGATATCACCACTTCCCCGCTAGCCGCAACGCGTTTGCGCTCCATCATTCAAACCTTTAAGGGCAAACGTATGCTCGTAATCGGTGATATGGTCGCCGACGAATACCTGATTGGTCGTCCTACGCGTATCTCCCGCGAAGCTCCTGTATTGATCCTCGAACTGGATGAAGAGCGTACTATTCCTGGTGGCGCAACCAATGTTGCCGTCAATGCCAATGCACTGAGTTCAGAGGTTTTTCTGGCGGGCGTCGTTGGCGATGACCTGCCAGGTCAGCGCTTGCGGCATGCCATCAGTGAACGGCAGATGCGCCAGGAAGGATTGCTCACCGACAAAACGCGTCCCACCTCCACGAAGACGCGCATTATGGCTGGTAGCTCACAGATCGTCCAGCAGCATGTCGTGCGCATTGACCGTGTGGACACCTCGCATCTCGGGACGCCGTGCAAGGAGCAGATTATTGCGTATATTCAGCATATGCTGCCTTCTATTGATGCCGTCGTGCTCTCCGATTATGAGAACGGCGTCATCAGCCCGGAAATTATTGCGGCCTGTGTGCCGGCTGCGCGCGCGCTCAATAAGGTGATTGTGGTCGATTCGCATGGCTCGCTCTTCCGCTTCCAGGGTGTTACTGCGCTTACACCTAATCAGCCCGAGGCAGAACTGACGCTGGGTATGACCATTCGTTCGCAGGCTGATCTGGAAGAAGCCGGACAACGCTTGCTCAGTGGCAGTAACGCGCGAGGTGTGTTGCTCACGCGTGGTAGTGAGGGCATGAGTCTTTTTGAGGAGGGCAAGGTGCCTCTACACTTGCCGGTGTATCCGTTGTCCCACGCGAGTGAGATCGTTGATACAAATGGTGCTGGCGATACCGTTGCCGCCACCTTTACGCTGGCCCTGACGGCTGGTGCCAGTATGTCAGAGGCAGCCTATCTGGCTAATGCTGCCGCCGCTATTGTGGTACGTCGTCTCGGTTGCGCCAGTAATACGCCCGAAGAGTTGATGAGTGTTTTGGTATGAGTAATCTATTATCCGCTATACAACAGAAAATATACTCACGAGAAGCCCTTGCCACAGAAGTACAACAGAGACAGCAGGCAGGAGAGCACGCGGTCTTCACGAATGGTTGTTTCGATCTGCTGCACCTGGGGCATGTGCGTTATCTACAGGAAGCGCGTAACCTGGGGGATTTCCTGGTGCTGGCCTTGAATAGTGACACCAGTACGCACAATTTGAAGGGTCCTGGCAGACCACTGGTGCCGGAGATGGAACGCGCTGAAATTCTGGCTGCGCTCGCGTGTATTGATTATATAACGATTTTTTCTGAAGCGACTGCTAGCTCACTGCTGGAAATGCTGCAACCTGCCATCTATGTCAAAGGCGCTGATTATGCATCTGCCCATAGCGAACTACCGGATACGCAGCGTCTCCCGGAAGCGAAAGTTGTGCAGGCATATGGTGGGATCGTACGGCTTATCCCTTATCTTCCCCATCATTCGACAACAGAGTTGATTGCGGCGATTAAGCATTTACCCGAACGGTCTGCGTAGGAGCTGAGGAGCAATAATTCGTATGGCTAAGGACTCTTTAGAAGAAAAAAAACATGCTGATGATACTGATGATGTGGTCGAAGTAACGCCTGTGGTCACAGGAGGCGTATCGTCCGAACAGCCTATTGTAGAAATAGTAGAAACAACGCCTCCGACAGCGGAAGAGATATCAACGACGCCTGAAGCAAGCATAGAGGTAGCAGAAGAGCAGCCCGTAGCGTCTAAGACGAGCGAACGGCATGAAATTGTCAGATCTGCCACATTGGTGATGCTTGGCAATCTGGGCAGTAGCATTATGGGTATGGTACGCCAATCCGCCATTGCGGCAACTGGTCCTTTGATTTCTGGTCCTTTTCTGGCCGCGCTCTCACCTGCGCAGAAGTTCAACGACTTCCTGGTCAACGGATCTGTACCTGGCGCGCTGATTCCGACCTTTAACGATTATGCCGCACCAGAAAAGCGCGAAGAACTGCGTCGCCTCGTTTTTACTCTTGTCAACCTGGTCATGATCATCATGGCTGTGTCGGCTATTGCCTTTGTCTTTATCGCTCCCTGGTTCATCGATAGCTTCCTCTCGCAGGGTTTTACTGCCAGTAGCAAAGCGTTGACCGTAGAGTATGCCCGTATTATCTTCTTCTCTCTGATTATCCTGGGTCCTTTTGCTGTCCTGCAAGCTGCGCTCTATGCGCGCAAGGAGTTTGGTTGGACCGCTTTTGCGACGACTGCCTATCATGTGGGTATCATTGCCGGTGCCATCTTTATCAGCGTCGTGGGCATGCGCTATATCGGAAACTATGCCCTACCTTGTGGCGTGATTGTGGGCACACTGGGCGAGATTGCGTTGCTGCTGCCGGGTCTACGCAATCAACGTTTGCGCTATATGTTTGTGCTGGATCTGAAGCATCCTGCGATCAAGCGTATTCTTGTGCTGTATGGGCCAGTGGCATTGAGCTTCCTGGCAAGCGCGGGCCTGGCGTTTTTGGATCAGCATTTTGCTTCTAATACTCCTTGTGCAGCTTTTATGCACAAGGATTGTGGCGAGGCGAATTATTCAGCGATGAATTTTGCCACAACGCTGATCCAGTTTCCCGGGGGACTCGTAGCCGCTGCGTTGTCTTTTGCGGTTTTGCCTACCCTCTCAGCTCATGTCCGCGAAGGCAATATGGAACGCTTCAAAGAGACGTTGCTGCTCGGTTTTCGTCTGGGTCTGTTGCTGATGATCCCGGCGGCGGCTGGTCTGATCGTCTTACGCACGCCCATTATCGCGCTCATCTTTCAGCGCCACAATTTTACTGTGAATGATACAACACTGACTGCAACGGCTCTGGAGTATTATTCCTTGCAATTGCCATTCTTAGCTATAGATCAGCTGCTGCTTTTTGCCTTCTATGCGCGTAAGAATACGATTATCCCGGTTTCGGTATTCCTGATAAGCATCCTGAGCTATCTGGCAATTGCTTTGCCTTTTAGACATACGGTAGGTATGCCTGCGCTGGCCTTTGCGAATACGGTGCAGAATGCCTCGCATGCGGTTGTGTTGCTGATCATCTTGCGCCTGGTGATAGGTCCTATGCATATACGGAGAATGCTTCCTGCAGTGATCAAGATTGTGCTGGCGACCGCTGTCATGGTAGCTTTTACCTGGGGCTTGCAGCTTGGACTGAGTCATGTGGGTCTGTTCTCGGGGAATGATTTAGTGGGGCGTTTATTGACGGTGATTGTGGCTGGTGGCCTGGCGGCTGGCGTCTATTTTGCCGTCGTGATCGTGCTCAAAGTGGAAGAAGTAGGTTTGCTGAAAGGGGCTATCCTGGCAAAGCTCGGGCGTAAGTCATGATGGTGTAAAGGAAAGTATCACTTGATGGTTTAGCTATAACTTTACCAGTAATACTCTTAGCAATTAGACAATGTCTGCCGAAACTATGAAAAGGAACAATGATAGGTAATTTTTATAATATATGGGCGAACAGATCGTTCTCTCCTACTGTGTCGTAGCCGACGCGTGACGCCACCAGTTGGAAGTACTCTGAGCTGCGCATCTTGCGTTGCAGTTCGGGAGACAATAACGAAAATGGCGTGATGGAGCTCATCTGTGTGCGATGCTGCTCCCACGACGCGATCTTGGCGTCCAGGTAACGTTCGACGTCGAGCAAAACGCTAATCTGATCATCGGCCAGCCCCAATTGTTCAACGTTGAGGTCCTTGACAAAGCCCTCGTACGCCTGATCCTCCAACCACTCAGACATCATCATAAGCTGTCTGCGGGCGAATGATGAGTAGTATAATTTTGCCACGGTATGCGCTGGTCCCAGTTCTGGATATTGCACTTCGTCAGCGGCGGCATGGAAGGCACCAGTTGCGTACTTATAAATAGCGATATGATCGGGATGTCCATACCCACCGGCTTCATCGAAGGTGATCATGACATGTGGACGAAATTGACGAATAATCGCCACTAACTTACCGATTACGTCAGCAGGCCGGGCGCGCATGAAGGCGCGTGGGTTTTGATTCTCCGGGCTGCCTGTGATACCAGAGTCGCGATATCCCAGGAACGAGAGGTTTTGCACATGGAGAATATCGGCTGCTGCGTGCATCTCTGCCTCGCGAACTTCTCCCAGGGTATCGGGTGTCGCCAGCGTCTGGTCTGCAATATCGCCCACCTCACCACGTGTTGCATAGATCAGAGCGGTCTCGACGCCCAATGCGCTATAATGCAATAACGTGCCACTGATAGTTCCCTCGTCATTGGGGTGAGCAAAAACGCCCAGTAGTCGTTTTGTTGCCATACGTTTGTTCCTTCTTGTACTGCACTGTCATGGTGCAACCTCTATGCCTACTGTAGCACGCTTGAAGAATGGCTGTCAATTAGGTATTTGTCTGGCACCTATCTCTAAAGAATAGACTGAGATTAGATGTCTTTTAGCATGGCTCTTAGAGGCAGGCCTGAAGCTGGTCTTGCCTGTCAATATTGCTGGGCTGCACCTATCTCTAAAGAATAGAACGAGTATTTAGACTATATCTCTATCTTTCCTGTGGCAAATATGTTACACTGTCTTTAGAGTTCAGGCCAGAAAGGTCGTTGGTACCGAATGGGTGACGCGTGATTAGAACAGTAATCGCGCCCGGTGTGATAGTACACCAAGGAGGAAGCGGCATGACGAGAACAATACTAGATAAAGAACTTCAAGAGTTGGATGAACAGATCCAACGTCTGGGAAACCTGGTAGATGACGCATTGGGGAAAGCTCTTGAGGCTTTGCAAACCGGCGATCTAGCCAGGGCCGGTATGGTTATTGAGGGCGATACGATTATTGATAGCCTGCGTGCTACTGTTGAAGAACATACGATTCGCTTGCTTACATTGCAGCAGCCGCTGGGAGGGCGCGATTTGCGCTATCTTACCTCGGCTCTATCGATAGCCGGTGATCTCGAACGTATGGGCGATGGCGCTGAAGGCATCGCCCAAATCATTCTGCGTATGGTGCCTTTACGTAGTAATGCGGCTCCAGTTAGTATAAAGGATGAACACGCGCGTGGCAGTTCCCAGATTACGGAGGCTTCTGTAACACGCGGCCTGCTGGATCTGGGCAATGAGGCGCGACGTGTCCTGCAGGGGACCATTAAAGCGTTCTCGGCACGTGATGTAAAAGCTGCGCGTTATATCTGGGAAGAGGATGATGTCGTCGATGTACGCTATCACCTGGTACGCCATGATTTGATGGCGATGATGGCTGGCGCGCATGCTATCCCTGCTCTGCAAAATGATGCTCTCTATTTACAACGTGTGACCTACCTGCTATGGATTGCGCATAAACTGGAACGTGTTGGGGATCACTGTGGCAACATTTGTGAGCGTGTCGTTTTTATTGTCGAAGGCGAAGTCGATTTTAATTCTACTACCCATGCGTAAACTGTAACAAGCAGGCTCTTGCATGTAGATATCTGCTGACGAGAGCCTGCTTGTTTTTCATTCCCGACTTCCCATCCTGTAGAAGAGACGCGTAGAGCACCCTCTGTCAGGGTGCCCTTAGCCCTCTATTTTGACATGCTGTAGCATGCAATGGGTACATTGTTATGCCCCGGAGACAGCCGAGTAGCCTACCTGCCCATCAAAGTTGTACAGATTCTCAGTCTTAATAAAGTCGAATCCATTATCTGCGATGTGTTGCAGGAGCGTCGTGATTTGCGTGTGGCTGATAGCATGTTGTGACAAAAAGCGGCAACGCCAATGATCTGTGGTGAACGTTTCGGGTAGACCGTGCGGCCAGACGCGTGCACCACGATTACTGATCAACGTTAGCTCAAGACCTGCTGAGTTGATTTTTTGTAGTGTCTCACCTAACTGATCAGGGGTACCGCTATCCCAGTCCAGAAACACATCGACGCCCATCAGTTCTTTCTTTGTCTGTGCCTGGAGTCTGGCGCTTGGCCTGATGGTAGGCAACTGCGGAGCTGAGATGTAGCGAACCGCCTTCAACGTCTGCGGCTCCTGTCCCAGGCGATCTATCACCGCTTGCGCAAACTCTTTGGTGCCGACTTTCTGCTTGCTCACCCCTTCAACAAAGATGTCATATGTATGAATACCGTCTTCCATGGTGCGTAACCAGGCATTATGGACACATGTCGCAATATCTGGCTGATCGATATGGACGAGGAGCATGACCGCAGCTAGCAGGAGTCCAGACGGGTTAGCAAGGTTCTGACCGGCGCGACGCGGTGCAGAACCATGGATGGCTTCAAACATGGCACACTGATCGCCAATGTTTGCCGAGCCTGCCAGACCTACCGAGCCTGCGATCTGGGCCGCGACGTCGGAGAGGATGTCCCCATAGAGATTGGGCATGACCACGACATCAAAAGCCTCAGGTGTGTCAGCTAACTTGGCAGCGCCGATATCGACAATCCAGCTTTCTTTCTCCAGATCTGGATACTCCTGGGAAATTTCATCAAACACCTTATGAAAGAGACCATCCGTCATCTTCATGATATTATCTTTCATGAAGCAGGTGACTTTTTTGCGATTATGGCTGCGGGCGTACTCAAAGGCATAACGGATGATCTTTTCAGAGCCGGGACGGCTGATCAGCTTGAGGCTCTCCATCACATCACGCGTCTGGCGGTATTCGATGCCCGTATAGATGTCTTCTTCATTTTCGCGGACGATGACCACGTCCATTTTGGGATGTTTGGTGTCGACAAATGGATAATAGGAGACACATGGCCGCACGTTGGCATACAGGCCAAACGTCGCGCGGGTCGTGACATTAAGACTCTTATAACCACCTCCCTGAGGAGTCGTAATGGGAGCTTTGAGGAACACTTTTGTACGGCGTAGCGATTCCCACGCGCTCGGTTCGATGCCTTCGCTGATACCACGCAGGTAGACTTTCTCGCCAACTTCAATTGTTTCGACTGTGATGCGTGCCCCGGCCTCCTGGATAATATGCAGTGTGGCATCCATAATTTCTGGGCCGATGCCATCGCCGTGGGCCACTGTAATAGGTACGTTTGTTACCATGAGAGGAGATCCTTTCTCACCCCATCTTGGAGCCTGCTGCGTAATGCCCGCAAGAGAAAACCGTTCTCTGCGTGATGAAGCACACACAGGTATGCAGCTCCTTAAAAATATTGTCTGGGTAATCATAGCACAGAAAATTGCTGATCAGCCAGATTGTATCACATGGATAGCGTGGTGCTAGGATCTTTGTCTACCAGTGTCAATTTGCCGCTATTAATGTCGATGACGAGTCCGTGCACGGTAATCTGGGGCGATTTGGGCAGAAAGGGACTCTTTCTAATGACGTTGACCACTTCTTTGACGTTAAGATGTACGTCCTGGAAGGCTCCAAGCCAGTTTACCAGTCCTTGCGTATCAGCGAGTTTCTCCTGTTCAATGAGTTGTTGTGGATCGACGCCTAACGCTTGCATAGAGGCAGTGAGTGCGGTCGGGTTGACGTGTGAGAGTCCACACTCGGTATGACCGATCACCATCACCTGGCGTACACCCAGGAGGTAGATGCCACCAGCCAGCGAGCGAATCAGGTCATTGGCCGCTGCCGGACGGTCTGGCGTCGCGATAGTTGCGCCCGCCGTACGCAGCTCCAGTACCTCGCCTCGCTCCAGACCCAGCGCGTCCTCGAACATGTTTACCAGGCGACAATCCATGCAAGTCACAAGCGCAGTACGCTTGCGTGGCGCATGGCCACTATATGGCAGCGTCTGGCTTTCCAGAAAACGTTCATTATTTTTTAGTATTTCAGCAAGCATGAGCGTTATGCATACCTTTCTTGGTGTAAGGTGTTCTATAGTAGCCTTGTGGCTGTGTCGTAGTGTAGCACAGCAGTTGTGCATGCTACAAGCGGGTGTCTCTTTTTTTGCGCGCGCTAAGCTGGACTAAATATGTTATGTATGGTATAGTGTGAAGTGAACACCATCAGAGTGTGTCTTAGCAAGAACTACCAATTTTTCTTCTGAATATGCGCGCTCATTGCAGACACATTCTCATGCTACTATGGTTTTTAGCAGACAGAATGGTAATTCATTGAGCGATAATGTGCCATTAAAAGCAGAAGAGCTGGATATTGTACCTGGCTATCTCGGTCCCAATTCTCCGCAGGGCCAACTGCCACCGCGTGGAGAGCGCTTCTGGGTGGATCGGCCCGAACAACTGCGCCACGCAGTGACCTTGCTGAAGCAGTCGCCGGTCGTTGCTGTCGATGCCGAATTCACGCAAGTACGTTCACGGACACAGCATGATGTCGTCACGACCGTCCCACGGCTGGCGTTGTTACAACTGGCTATCGATAATCATTGCTTCGTCGTCGATGCTTTACGCTTGCACGACCTGTCTCCTCTGGCTACGGTGGTGAGCAGTTCCGCCTGCGCGATACTCTTGCACGGCGCGGGCGCCGATATGCGTGTGATGGCTGAGCGTGAGTTGCATGTCGCCCATTACTATGATCTGGAAGCCACAAGCCGTTCAATTTTTGGTCAGCACGAGTCGTCGTTGGCTGCTATGTTGCAGCGCGCCTTTGGTTTTCACCTGGATAAGAGCTTGCAACGTACCGATTGGACGCGTCGTCCGTTACCTCCTGCCATGATTGCGTATGCGGCCCGTGATGCCGAGGTGACGCTGGCGCTCTATTACTGGCTTGACCAGCACTATCACGAGATCTTGCAACTCCACGAAAGTACTATGCAAGTCGATGCCGTTGCCGAGTGGATTGAGCCGTTTCTGCGTGGCAATGCTCCACTCTCGCCAGAAATGGCCGTCGCCGCTGCAAAAGGGCAGGGACTCATTCTCAATAAAGCGCAAGTGATTGCAGAGTGCCGTGCAGCATTGCAGACCGTCAGACATCCTATGCGTCGCAGTCGTCTGTTGCGCCTGATCGCTGACCTGGCGTTGCTGCAACTTATTCCTGACATTTTGCCTTTGCTGCAGGCTACAACGTCAGATGAGCGCGCCGCTGCTCTGCGTGCATTGGGACGTCTCGGTGTACAGTCCGCCCAGGAAGCAATCAGCCCCATGTTACTTGATCCGGTACAGGATGTACGTAAGGCCGCGCAGACCGCGCTACGTAACTTGAACAGCAAAGAGACACGGCATCCACGGTCTTTGCCGACACGCGCCGCTGATGGGACACGGAGTTGGAGTCTGGATACGACGAATTCCGATGATGATAATGGCTGGAAGTCGCGCCTGCGCTCAATCATCGATGCGTAGTATCACTTCTCGCGCTTGTCTGTCTGTGTCCTCCCCCGCGTTCATTTTGCGTGTTGTTACTTGCGCCTGGGCAAGCGCGTACCAAGCCATACGAGCAACAAAAGTCCTGAAATGATGCTGATGCGCCGTAGGCGGCGCTCCCACCGTTCTTCCTCGTGGGGATCGTTTGCACCTAGCTTGAGTAGATGCACAATTTTACCGCAGATACTCTGCGTTGGAGCCTGTTCGCGTCGCGTGGCAGTCGGTAGGATCACAATGTCTCCTCCTGGTTGCTTTACAACAGCTATTTCTCCTGCGCCATCGGCCAGTGGCTTCTGTCCGGCGTTGTTTGTGTGTATTTGGTCGGCCAGGGCGGTAAAGCATTGCTGGATAAAAAGCTTGGCAGCTCCTTTACCTAACGCGGGAGGGATAAATGCTCCGCGTTTGCCGAGATGGAGCGTGCCATGATAGGTAATAATGGTCGTATTCCCATGCCCCTCCAGAGAAATGCTCCCCGCGCCATTGACGTTGTTCTGGTCTTCTGCTCCGTCGATGACGATACGATAATGTGAGGGATAGTGCTGCTCTACAATGGTCAAGCGTCCATGATACGTGCCTTTGAGCCGTTCGTAGTCGATGCGCACAGCAATTTCGTAGCTGTCTTTGTCGCGTTTTTCGAGCCGTTCCATGCCTGGAATGATGTGCAGCAACATGTGTTGGTCCATGAAGCACTGCCACACTTCTTCGGGGCGTGCCTGTAAGGTATAAGTGCCTTCAATATCCATAAAGCGAAAGTCCTTTACAATGATGAGTCCACTCGGCTGTATGATTATAATTGCCGTTAGCTGCCATTATAGGGGAGAAGATCAGTACCTGCAACACGTCCCCATATGTATACTTGAGTTTGTCTTGTCTCTTGTGGACTTGCACTCAGCTATCACAAGGTGTATACTAGGCTTCGTATTATCGCGTGAGGAGGAAAACGGGTTTTTGCCCCCCTCTGTGAGGAGCTGAATTTACAATGAAAGTCATTTTGTTACAAAACGTCGAAGGTTTAGGCAATGCAGGCGACTTGAAAGAGGTCGCTAACGGCTATGCCCGTAATTACCTCTTGCCGCGTCAATTAGCAGCAGGGGCTACGCCAGGTTTGATCGCGAACCGGGCACAGCGCATCGCTGCCGAACAGCGCAAACTGGAGAAACAGGCCGAGTCGAATTGCCAGCAGGCCGAGCGCCTGGGCCAGATTTCGCTCACCTTCAAAGCGAAAGTGGGCAGTCAGGGTCGTCTCTACGGCTCTATCACCAGCCAGGATATCGCGTCTGCTCTCCGTGATGCTGAACATATCACGATAGATCGCCGCGTGATTGATCTGCAAGAGCCAATTCGTGCTCTGGGAACTTTTAGCGTACCAGTGAAAATTGCGGCCCAATTAGAGCCGAAAATTACTGTCAACGTGATTGACGAAAAAGCATAAGCCGAAGAAATTTTCGGCTTTGACCCAGGAAAATTGACCGTCAGCGCGTCCCTTTGTGGAACTGCGAAGGGAGTAGACGCAAATGACGGTTTTTTTGCGTCCCTGGTGTATCTCCATGTGACCTCTTAGGGGTTTCGTATGGAGATCTTCTTTTGGCAGGTGTGACGAAATTCATACACTTTTATGACCCATTTGGCAGTACTGAAACGAAGATCTTCGGGCCAGGTTTGACCAGGCAAGCAGTTTTATGATATACATCTCAACAGATAGCACAAAAAAATAACGCGAGGGATGGTATTGGTATGTCTTCCTTCCTGAGTCTCTTGCTGGTTGGTTGCTCTGTTGGTATGAGTAACTTTGCTGCGGCTATTGGTATCGGGCTGAACGGTGTTGATGCCAGAACGCGCTTACAAACAGGTCTCATCTTTGGTTTCTTCGAAGGGCTGATGCCTGTTGTTGGTCTGGTGTTAGGCCATGCGTTGGCAGGTGTGCTGGGAAGCTCCGGGCGCTATATCGGTGCGGTGCTGCTCATTCTTACGGGATGCTATGGGCTGTGGGAGATCTATCGCTCGCGGGGGGGACAAGACGCCGCCCGGCAAACTCCTGGACGTGACCATCGGCAAAACCTCAGACGCTTAACTTTGCTGGGCTTTGTGCTTAGTATGGATAATCTCGTGGTAGGTTTTGCGCTGAGCCTCCTGCATACCTCTATCCTCCTTGCTGCTGGAGTAATTGCTTGTGTCAGTGTTGTGCTTTCTCTGGCTGGCTTAGAACTGGGGAGATATCTTGGTCAACGCTTTGAAGCATGGAGCGAGCTGCTAGGAAGTGTGGTGCTGATACTGGTTGGCGTGGTCATTGTCAGTGGCGTACTCTAGCAAGCCGCTTTGTCACCTTGTCTGCTTTGTTCACTTGCGTATGGCCACTGCCATGTCCGATTGCTCTTCGTGGCAGTGGTAAGCGCGGCGGGAAAAGGGTTATATTTCGGCGCATGCCGTTTGCATGATGGCGCGTGGCAGTTGCGGTAGCAAATCGGAGGCGAGCAGACCTGCGCTGCCTACATCATCTCCCAGCAGATCGGCTGCGGATGTATGCAAGTAGACGCCCGCGCTAGCCGCGTCGAAGGGCTGCAAGCCCTGCGCCAGGAAGCCCGCAATCATGCCTGCCAGTACGTCACCGGTCCCTGCGGTTGCCAGGGCGGGACTCCCCGACCAGTTGATGCGTGTGCGACCTGCGGGTTCTGTGATAATTGTGCATGTCCCTTTGAGAACAAGATTCACCTGCCACTCCTGAGCTTTCTGTCGCGCTAACGCCAGGCGCTCGATGTTGCCCCCTGATACTTTCATGCCGCCGCAAAGGCGACCCATCTCGCCAGGATGAGGAGTGATTACCGTGCCCTTTGGCAGTAAGGTCCACCAGCGTTCTAACGCTGAAAGATTGTTCAAGCCATCCGCGTCGATGAGCAAGTGAGGGCGTTTCCCGTCTGGCTGCGCTCGCAGATATTCCAGGACCTGTAAAATGACTTCGCGTGTATTGGCTGATTGCCCTAAGCCAGGTCCTATCAGTAATGAGCGGTAGCCTTCCAGGTTGCTGATAAGCGCTTTTGAACGCTCAAAGCTTTCGTTGTCCTCCGCTGGTAACAGCGTGAAGGTGGCTTCGTGAAACGCGCTGGCATAGATGGGGAGCATCTTTTCGGTCACGGCGAGTGTCACTAAGCCAGCCCCTATACGCGCGGCGGCAGTACCGGCCAGGTAGGCTGAACCGGGATAAGGCGGTGAGCCGCAGAAGAGCATGACTTTGCCAAATGTGCCCTTGTTACTGTTCAGCGGACGTGCTGGCAGCAATGTGTGAATTTGTTTGCCCGTTAGCATTTCTGTTTGTATATGACTCTCAAGCTTGGGTGGTAGTCCAATGGAGCCGATGTATAATTCGTCGATATAATCGCGTCCCGGAAAAAAGAAAAAGCCCTGTTTAGGACAGGCCAGCGTAATCGTGACGTCGGCACGCACTGTGCCTGGATCAACTTCACCTGTGTCGGCATTGAGTCCACTGGGAAGGTCGATGGCAACGATGCGGACGCTGTCACGTCGTGCGCGTTCCTGTTGTACGCGTGCAAGCAGTGCACGCATATCGTCAGAAAGCGGGCGTGAATGCCCTGTACCAAGCAGAGCATCAATAATGTAATCGGCACTCTTGATGAGATCTGCTAGTTCTCCCGCCGTCGCGGCCTCCGGGCGCTCTTCGCCCTGTACAATCAGGCGTTTTTCCTTCCAGTGATAGAGACTAACAAGCGCGCCTGCCTCAGTGAGGTGCTGGGCCATGACCAGGCCATCTCCACCGTTATTGCCCGGACCAATCAGGAAGAGTACTTCCAGGTTATTCATGCTCAGGTGCGGGAGTAGGTGTGCTTCAAAAAGATCTGCGGCACTTTTCCCGGCATTTTTCATCAGTATGGGCGAGGTAAGGCCATACTGACGCTCGGCCTGTGCCTCCAGTTCGCGCATTTCTGTGACAGTAACGATATGCATAGCGGCCTCCTGGCATCATCTTGTGTTCGTGCGTTTGTCTCTATTGTAATCGGTGTCATGCTAATAGTGAAGGGTCATAGGTGATCCGCGCATAATCATTATGACATACGAGCGTGAAGAACATGCTGCAGCGAGATTGTCTCTTGTTACTCTTGACTTTTATATTAGGATGGACTAATATCTGATAGAGGTAGTCGGATATTAGCCCACCCTTAGCATGGAGCGTACTCCTGTTGTCGAGTAGCGGGCTGACTCTAAAACAAACCTTCTTCTCACTTTTAATGCTTGAAGGGGAATAAAACGATGCATAGTGGAAATACAAATAAAACATGCTCTCTTTGCGATGCATCCCTCAAATGGTGGAATATGCAGATGTGTACACAGTGTGGAAAGACGATATGTAGTCATCACGCCTGCGCCATGAAGCGGACTTATAGCTCTGTGCTTTTTGCTGTCTGTACGGCTTGCTCTGCTCATGATACGCATAGTATGCATAAAGAAGTACTTACTGAGCAGAGAGAGCTCTCGCACGCATAAATGACGCGTGCCCTCCTTTTTCTACTCACCGATAGATGCAGACAGAGGCTCCAGCATACGTTGTCGTTGGACGGGATGGCATAACGGGTGAACGTCATTTTTTTGCGCTGGAGCACCAGACCGGTTGGGCAAGCGCCGCCCCTACCCGACTGCAAAAATCTGACGCTCACCCTGACATAACAGAGAGCTATGAAGAAGTCCGCACCTATGCTATACTGCGACTATGAAATTAGCGCTCAAAATTACGCCACAACGTAGCACTCAATATGCAAAGATGACGGCTACGTTAGCCGCTCCCGAACTTTTGACCAGTCCATTGAAGTCCGCCATAAGCGCAGTGCAACCTATCATGTTAGCTGGTCAAAGCTATCTCCTGATCACAGTTGATGATACCTCTATGCCAATTTCGGCAATGCTCAACATCCTGGCGCGTCTGGGGACAATTAGCGAGGTCCATGAATACTTTGAGCAGATTGGCAATGTGCCAGGGCCGCTCTTACGACCGCTGGAGGCACAATTTGTGCCCTTTGTGCCGTTGGAAATGGCTGAGGCGCGTCGTTACAAGGGCAAGACAAATGAGATCTTTACGCAGGTATTGCTAAACGTGGCTATCTTTGCCGGACAGTATCGCGAGCAATATGCCGAACGTCTCAGAATCCTTGATCCGTTGGCCGGTGGGGGAACGACGCTTTTTCTCGGGCTGGCGGCGGGTTATGATGTGTTTGGCATAGAGCGCGAGCGGCAGGATGTAGAAACGACGGCAGTCTTTGTGCGGCAGTATCTGGATGGCGAACATATGCGGTATAAAGAACTGGATGAGCATGGACGCCGGGCCGGTCGGCGCTATCAGTTTGAGATTGGAGCGAAGGGGCAGACGCGTTGGCTAGTACTGGCGCATGGTGATACAAATGATGCGGAACTGCATATGCGCGAGATCGTTGGGGGTCCGCATATGCATGCCATTGTCGCTGATCTGCCCTATGGTATCCAGCACTTCGGCGAAATCTCTGCGTTACTGAGTCGCGCGCTGCCCGTGTGGGAGCGACTGTTGTTGCCTGGAGGCAGTATGGCTTTAGCCTGGAATGCGACGCGTATAGAGCGTGCGGCGATGGTCGCGTTGCTGGAGCAGCATACCGCTCTACATGTCTACAATGATCCACCTTATACGCAGTTCGCGCATAGCGTTGATCGTGTAATCAAGCAGCGCGATATCCTCGTGTTACAGTCGTCTCCAGGCTGAGCGAAAAAAAGCGCCTCCATCGGCGCAAACGAAGGAGAGGGCAAAGAACTCCACACATGCAGACCCAACTCCCTGAAATTCCCTGCGCACCTCATTCCATAGGTGAAGGCGTTTTGTAAAAGATGATCGTGCTGTCAAACGTCCCTGCTGCGCTTTGAGCATACCCAGGAATGACACCCGCCTCGCGGTATCCTAACGAGCGATAGAGTGGCTCGGCGCTATCCCCTTGACGGGTATCGAGCACGAGCAACGTTCGCTGCCTGTCACGGGCGGCTTGTTCAACCGCTTGCATGAGCGCTCGCCCAATTCCTCGCCGGCGTTGACTGGAGAGCACAAAGAGTTTCTGTACTTCGGCTCGGTGCTGCGCATTCGGTTTCGTAGCCAGCGTCAGTTGAACTGAGCCGACGATCTGACCAGCCTCGCGCGCCACGAGAAGCACGCAGGTGTCTTGAACCACTTCCTCAAAGACCGTGCTCCAATATTGCAGCGCATCCTCTGCGCTCAAGGGCGGCAGAAAGCCAACCGAGGCCCCACTGGCGACGGTATCTTGCAATAAATGGATCAGGTGAGGGAGAACGGCTGGTTCCTCTGCGGGTGAAACGCGTTTGATAGAGGATACGGGGAAATCACGCATCGTTTTGCAGTATTCCTTCCTGGTATTGAGAACATTTCTTCTGCTATTTTAGCCGAAAGCCTGGGGATGCCACAAGAGCCGTGTCCTCATACGGGTTTGCCAGAGTTCTTTCGTCTACTTGAGTTTATCTCATTACGCGTCCCGTGGGAGCCAAGAGATCTTCGACTTGCGCGCACTGGGGACGGTCGCCAGGACACGTCCCTGCCCGGTTTCTTCCAATGGACGGAGAGCCTGGAGGTAGAGCTATACAATAGACAACGCTGCGGATATAATAGTAACTGTTTGCCGGCATCTCTTTGATCTGACCTGAAAGTCCCAGCTTTGCATGACAGACAAAGTTACGTCCTGGTGATGGGATATGATTGAACAGAAATGTGTGTGATGCTGCATGTCGGCAGTCGCGAAGGAAAACTGTGGCAGCGCACTTGAGTACGAGGTATATATGCGCAACCTCCCGAATATCATGAGTATAAGTCGGCTGTTAGCGACCGTGTTGGTGTTTGTTTTAGTTTTGCTGAATCAGCCGTGGGCATTTCTCGTGGCGACAGTCTTGTTTTTTCTGGCTTCGGTCACTGATTACCTGGATGGCTACCTGGCGCGACGCTTCAAGGTCGTTTCGTCTCTGGGAGTCTTTCTGGATTTGACGGCGGACAAAGTTTTTGTTTCCGCTATTCTGATTGCGTTAGTGCAGATTGGGCTGGTGCCTGCGTGGATCGTTTTTATCATCGTTGCGCGTGAGTTTCTTGTTTCGGGCCTGCGCTCGGTTGCAGCCGCGCGAGGCAAGGTGATTCCAGCGGGCGTATGGGGCAAGCAAAAGACCTTTATCACGCTCGTGGCGATTGGTGCGCTACTGTTGGCGAAGGGGCTGGGTGCCCATATGCTGTCTTTATTTCCGCTTATGCTCACTTTCAATAGTCAAACCGTCAACGCTGCTGAAATTCTACTGTTGGTGGCAGATGGTTTGCTGATCGTTGCCACAATCTGGACGCTCTTTTCGGGCGTCGAATATATGCTTGGTGCCCTGCCTCTCTTCCGCAATACCCAGAACTAAATCATCTGACGTCTGCGGTCGCGTTTACGTAAAGTGCCTTCAGTTGGGAGGCGTGGGAGGCGGCTTCAGGTTTTTGCCATTCCATTGATCTGCCTGAGGATACTGCAAGAGAAAGCGCATGAATGATTGTGCCATTTCCTGTAAGAGAGCGTCTAAGCCAGGAAATACAACATATTGCTTAGACGCTCTCTCGATCTCCCCTGGTTTGAACGTGCATGCCGGGACGTCGTAGAACGCTATTTCTGTCCTTTTTCTGTGCCGAGCACGTTGTTTGTTGTCGTGGGTACCTTCGCGCCGAATTTGTTCTCGTTTCCTGCGAGCAGACGACTGATATTGTCTGCGTGGAAGATGATCACAAGCGTAGGTGCAATAACCAGGTAAAGCATTTGCGGGAGGCTCAGGTGTTCGATAAAGGTCGGATTGGCTTGTCCAATGAAGTAGAAGAGCAGGCCGCATATAATCGCGCTCGAACTGCCAACAATGGAACCGAGCGAGACATAGCGCCAGATGGCTATGGCGACAAGTGTGGTAATGGCGCAAATCAGAAACACGAGCGGTGAAATAACCAGTATAGCGCCTGCGCCAGTTAATACGCCGCGACCTCCCTTGAAATTGATAAAGATAGGATAACAATGTCCTAGCAGGGCTGCCAGACCAGCGATCAGCACTCCCCAGCCATGACCGGAAAAGATGGGGATGAATGTCGCAAGTAGCGTTGGTCCGACCCCTTTTGAAAGGTCGATCACGAAGACAATGGCGGCAGGAACAGGGCCGAGCGTGCGTAGGACATTCGTCGCCCCGGTTTTGTGGCTGCCATATTTACGGATATCGTAGTCTTTTCCACGGAGCAGTTTGCCCATCCAGTAACCTGAAGGCAGCGAACCCCATAGATATCCGATTACTGCTATCAGGAGAAGCGAACCGATAGTACCAGGCATTGTAGTCTCCTTTGTTTCATTTCCATGCCTGCCACATTATAGACCGCTGCGCATAAATTGACCAGGGGTCTTTCTGCGTATGCTACACGCGCCATTGTCCATCGCTCATCCATGCGATATTATCAGTGAGTTGGACGCTGTCTACGCGTGCGCCTATCATCAGCAGTGTTCCGGGCGCAACTGTGGATACGGGCAGAAATGTCTCCGTATGACAGATCAAGAGCGATGTAAGTACTAGCAATGGCTGTGTGCTGACACTGGCCATGATGGCCTTTTCAAGGCTGGCCACTTGTCTCTCTCCGCTCTCAATGTGTGTCTGCGCTAAACGTAACGCCTGGTTGAGACCTGCCGCTGCCTGCCGTTCTGCGGGAGAAAAGAGTTGATTGTGACTACTGCATGCCAGCCCGTCCTGTTCACGTACCGTTGGTAGCACCTGTAGGCCGACATCGATATTGAAGTCTCGGATTAATTGACGAATGATGGCAACCTGGAGCACATCTTTCTGACCAACAACAGCAATATCTGGCCGCACAAGTTGTAACAATTTGAGCATGGTGGTGGCAAATTTCTGCACAGAGAGTGCTGCCTGTATTTTCTTGACGTGCTCGATCAGGGGACCCGTTGGCGTAGCGTAGGTCGCAAATGTGTGACTTGGATACATATCCTCTGCGCGTGGAATGAAGACGATATCCACTTTCAGGTTACTCATGATGCGCAGATCTCGTGTCAGGTCGCCTGCATGCCTGGGAGGGTCCTGCTTGGCATCAAAAAGTTCGGCCTTATTGATGAGACCGACAACACAGATTTCGCTGGCTTGCTGTGCTGCTTGTATGAGTGCTGTATGCCCTTCGTGAAGGTTGTTTGCCACTGGTACAAAGCTTACTTTTCCGCCAGCTAACCAGCCTCGCGCCGTTTTAATCATTTCATCCAGGTCATCAATGATATGCATGGTTGTTCCCCGTGAGACACTGCTCCACTCATTGAGAAATCTTTTTAGAAGTTACTGCTATCCAGGGACGGCTTGTCGTTTGCACTCTGCCATGTTTATAATCATCATAAGCGGCATATATTTGTGCTGCCGTTCTCTGATGAATCGTGGTGGAGAGTGTCTTACAAGGGCAATTAGAGCGAGAATTTCGCATAATGTGCGTGAAATGCAGGCGCTTTCTATGCTTAAGGAGGTTGCATATGTGTAGAATTGGAAAATATCTTCGTTCAATAGTGGGACCCCTTATTTTTGCTGCATTTGGCGCTCTACTGATTACGTTGCGCTACATTCTGAGAACTCCGCAACCACTGGAAAGTGTTTTGCCGGGAGAAACTCATCACTATACATGGACCGCTGGTCATATTTTCTATAAAGTTGCTGGTGCAGAAGACGCGTTGCCTATCGTATTAGTGCATACGCCTGAGATCGGTGCATCCTCCTATGAGATGCGCAATATGGTCGAGAGCCTATCCCATACATTCCATGTCTATACGCTGGATCTCCTGGGGTTTGGGCTATCGGACCGTCCGCAATGCGAGTATTCTGCTCATACATACGTCTCTTTGCTGCATGATTTTCTCAAAGATGTTGTCGCGCAACCTGCTCTCCTACTCGCCAGTGGTCTGAGTTGTAATTACAGTATCGCTGTTGCTGCAAACGAGCCGGAACTGTGTAAAGGTCTCGTCCTGCTATCTCCGGTAGATTTGCATGCACATAAAAGATCTTCTAAGTGGTTGCTCTATTTACTTGAAAATCCGCTACTGGCATTCTTGCTCTATGCATTTCTCACTGCGCGTGTTGTATTGCGGTGGGTTATCGCCAGGCAATATGCGCTTCCCTATCAGGACGTTCCGTCGAGTGAGCTTGATTATATGTTTGCATCAGCTCATCAGAACGGCGCGCACTATGCCGCCAGCGCATTGCTCGGCGGCAAACTGGCTCTCCCGGTCTCGCTGGCCCGGTTGCGGCAGCCATCGCTTGTGGTCCAGGCTGTGCCAGCCGCGCGAGATGCCGCTTTGCGCAGCCAGGAGGATGCACTTTCTCATCTGCGGGTGGTATCTATGCCTGTGGTGGGAAGGCATGTCCAAGAAGAACGCCCGGCGCAGATTATTGCCAACGTGCTGGCATGGTGGCAAGCAGTGTCTGCTGCGCAACCTGACAGACAGGTTAATGCTGCTACACCAGCCGTTGCTGGCACTGTTGCCGCTGTTGAGGAGAGCGAGCGTCATCAGGCCGAGCCTGCAGTCATGGAGCACGAGCAACCACCTGCGGGTGACACTCCAGAGCAGCCAACGACGACTGATGCAAGACCGGAGTATCCGTCATCCGAGCACCTGAGTCCGCAGCATGCAGCGTTAGAGCCGGCTGGAACGATCAAAGAGGAAGCACAGGTCGAGGCTTATTGTGTCAAGTGTCGTCTGAAACGTTCCATGCTGCACCCGGTAAGGGTGGTGACGAAAAATGGACGCCATGCTATGGAGGGTACTTGCCCCGTGTGTGGCACCAGGCTTTTCCGCTTTATCGCGAGCTGAAAAGAAGCGTTCTCTTGAGGCTATGAGGGATAGAAGAAGGTCTCTATAGCAAAATAGTAGGGTGGCAAGCAGTTGTCGTTTGTTGCTGAAACCATCTCTTGCTAATCTTATTCAGGAGGGCAAACTGTGCAACAAAATGACTTGACGTTCTGTAATTCTCAACGTATAATCTCCCTCATGTGTATTGAGTAGCTACGTTTCGTCGTGAGTCGAGGTGTAGTGAAATGTCGCCTCAATCAGGGATAGCAATGACAACAACGAGTGAACATGCCAATGGACGTTAGAGTGTTGTCAGGGTTTTCATCCTCTTTTATAGCTATGGGTCAGGTGGTGGATATGTGAAGAGGCTCTGAGTCTGCTAAAGAAGAATGGCAGTGGATGGTGTGAAGTGGTTATAAATACGTAGACAAGCTGGAATAAAAAGAGTGATGAATTTGTAGTAAGAGTCAAAGAATGACAAGAGGCGGAGATCTGGGATTGACCCGCTTGTGGTCGTGAGCCTCACTAGCAGGAGGAGTAATACTTATGAGTATTGGTGGACAGAGTGATGCGAAGTCTGAGCGCAAGATTTATCGCTTGACGCCCGATGGCTACGCAAAAATGCAGGAACGTTTGGAGTATTTGCGCACGGTGAAGCGCAAAGAGATCGCTGACTATATCCATGAGGCCAAGGAAGCTGGCGATATCAGCGAGAGTAGTGCTTACGAGGAGGCCAAAAACGACCAGGCCAAACTGGAAGGGGAAATCTTGCGGCTGGAGCAGTTGCTGGCTGTCTCGGAGATTATGACGCCCGATATGCACGAGGCTGAGAGCACTACGCCTGTTGTGCGTATTGGCATGCAGGTAGAAGTAGAAACTGAGCGCGGTGCGAAGCGCGTCTTCAAACTGGTTGAAACATTTGAGGCTGATCCTAAGACTGGCTTGATCTCTGATCAGTCGCCGGTAGGCAAGGCGCTCATGGGCCACCAGGAAGGTGATGAGGTGAGCGTTTCTACCCCGGGGGGTGTCTCCAACTATACGATACTTTCTATTCGTCCTATGCTTTAATCTCAATAAGCATCAGCAGGGCACCCCAGCATTTGAGGTGCCCTGCTATTTTTATCTGCGGGCATGGCATTCGTGCAGAGCACGCCATGCTATATATTGACACATGCCCTTTACATGAGTAATATAAGAAGCATGCTGCCACAGGAGATTACCTGATTTTGTGCACGACATTTGGGCCATTGTAAGGAGTCATTCCATTGATAACATACGAAGACATGACCGGCTATTTCCTGAAGGCGGCGACAGATCTCAGCCTGATGACGCATCCTGAGTACTGGCTTAACACGCGCTCTCTCGAACGAGAATTTGCTTGTACGTGCCATCTCGGTCATTGTGAAGATGTAGAGCGGCAGTGCTCGTGTACCGTTTCTTTTACCTGGGGTTCTCTCGACACCGCGCTTTCGCTGGATGGTCCAGAGGGCGTGTGTGAATTCTTCCATGAAGAGTCCGAGCAAGATTGTCTGCATCTGCATACAAGCTCTATTCCTCCATTGGTGCTGGATTTATCCTATCTTCTGCCACTGAACGGTGCGGCCATCTCCGAGGATACGCTCTGTTCACTGACGCAGACGCTCAAACTGCAAGCGAGCGAGTATAGTAAGCGGAGCGTTGAAACGCGTCCAGGCGTCAACATGGTGTTGCAAGACAACCGCTTGCAAGCCGATATGCTCACTTTGCAGCAACGCGTGGAGATTCCGCTCTGGCATCCGCTTGGTATGCATGGACTACATGATGATCCCTTATTGCCAATACGCCGTGATATCAATCATATTGGGGATGGAGATGAGGTTGTCGCCGATGATCCTCACCCCGAAGAGTGGCTGCCTCTGGTCATGGTAGAGATATGCCAGGATATTTTGCGCGTCTTTACTGCTCTGAATACTGTTGTCTCCTATCATGCATCCGATTTGTAGTTGGCGCTTTATCCGCTGGCTTTGACCTTTGAAGGAGCCTGCGCTTGTGATGCTAACTATACGCGTGCTCACTGAAGCTGATCTGGCTGCTGCAGATGCTATTGCCCGTGCGGCTTACGGTTCAGCCCGGTCGTTTATAGCAGGTCTACGTCTCAGCATGTCTCTGCAAGTGGATAGTGTCGTGCTGGCGCTGCTCGATGATCGACCTGTTGGCTTTGTGGGTGCAATAAATTACGGTCCTTTTGCATATGTTGGTACCATGTCTGTGTTGCCTGAGATGCAACGCCGTGGTATAGGTCTGGCGTTAATGCAAAATCTACTTGTCCGGTTGGAGCGAGCAGGTTGTCCTACTGTACTGTTGGATGCTACTGCTGCTGGGGCCAGATTATATACACACGTTGATTTCGTTGATGATGATAAAACGGTGCATTGGTACCGAGAAAGTGCGGACTTGCCTGCTCCACTCTATCCCACCTCTACCGGGCGTATCTCACGTTTTCAAAGCAGGGATCTGTCCGCATTGGTCGCTTTTGATACGCCTTATTTCGGAGCTGATCGTTCGGCTATTATTGCGCACTTTGCTACGGAGTATGCTGAGCGCTGCTATGTGACGCGCAATGAAGCAGGTCAAATGACGGGCTATCTCTACGCGCAGGCCAGAAATCTTGGTCCCTGGGTGGTAAATAATGTTGCAGATGCTGAGGCTCTGCTGCTACATGCGCTGTCACTGCCATTTGATCCTGCGCCTGTTGTGCTGGCGTCCCTCGCAAATGATGACGCGAGCCGATGCATATGCATGATCTGATCGACGGAAACGAAGCAGGTTACACCTATCGAACAACGCCCGGTCCGGTAGGTGTAACCTGCTTCATGGCTAAATGTCTGCGGTATGCCAATATTTTATGACAATCCCGCTCCCATGACGCCAACTTCCTTGTGTTGCTGTTGCTGTACGCTTGCTCCGACGAAATCGCGGAACAGTGGATGGGGTCGTGTGGGACGGCTCTTGAACTCTGGATGGAACTGTGAGCCTACAAACCAGGGATGGTCCGCTAGCTCGATCACCTCTACCAGGCTGTTATCGGCTGAGCGACCACTGACGATCAGCCCTTGTGTTTCCATGCGTTTGCGATAATCGTTGTTGAACTCATAGCGATGGCGATGGCGCTCGAACACAATCGGCTCACCATACGCCTGGTAGGTCTTTGTACCCGGTGTGAGGCAGCAGACCCAGTTGCCCAGGCGCATGGTGCCGCCTTTATCGGCAATCTGTCGTTGTGTGTGCATGAGATCAATGACGGGATGCTGATTCTGTGCGTCGAACTCGGTGCTGTTGGCCCCGGTGAGTCCCATGACGTTGCGCGCGAACTCGACGACTGCCACCTGCATACCCAGGCATAATCCCAGGTAGGGGACGTTGTTGCGACGCGCGAAGCCTGCCGCTTTAATCTTGCCTTCGATGCCGCGATGACCGAAGCCGCCGGGTACAACGATGCCCGCCACATCCTCTAACGCGTCGCCGTAGCTCTCGCCCATCTGTTCCAGAGCTTCGGAGTTGATCCACTTGATGCGGATATCGACATTATGGTACCAGCCAGCATGATCCAGCGCTTCGGCGACCGAAAGATAGGCGTCGTGCAGATCGACATATTTCCCAACCAATCCGACCGTCAATTCGGGACGCGGATGCTTGATCTTACTAACCAGCGCGTTCCACTCGGCCATCTGTGGCTCTTGTTTCGGCAATTTCAGCTCGTTGACCAGGAACTCGCCCAGGCCAGCCTCTTCCAATGTCAGTGGCACCTCATAGATCGTTTCCGCGTTGGTCATGGAAATGACGGCCCTGGCCTCAACGTTACAGAACAGGGCAATTTTCTCGCGCAGATCATCGCTGACGGGATAATCTGAGCGGCACAGGATCACATCTGGCTGAATGCCGACGCGTAGCAGTTCTTTGACGCTATGCTGTGTCGGTTTGGTCTTCAATTCTTTCGTCGCGCCCAGATAGGGCAGGAGGGTGACGTGGATGTAGAGCACATCCCGGCGTCCCACGTCCTTGCGCATCTGACGAATGGCCTCTAAGAAGGGCTCGCCCTCGATATCGCCCACGGTACCGCCGACCTCGACGATGACCACATCGGCGTCTGAATGCCGTTCGACCGCGTGCATGCGATCTTTGATTTCATTGGTAATATGCGGGATGACCTGGATGGTGCCGCCCAGATACTCGCCTCGCCGCTCTTTGGCGATCACCGAGGCATAGACCTGTCCGGTGGTCACATTATTGGCCTGATAAGAGGGCTCATCGGTGAAGCGCTCATAGTGGCCCAGATCGAGATCGGTCTCTGCGCCGTCGTCGGTGACAAACACCTCGCCGTGCTGGTAGGGGGACATCGTGCCGGGATCAACATTGATATAGGGGTCTAACTTCATGAGTGAGACGGAGACTCCGCGATTTTTGAGGAGACGCCCCAGCGAGGCTACACTGATACCTTTTCCTACTGACGATGCCACACCGCCTGTGACAAAGATAAATTTCGACATGTTTCTCTCCTTTTTCCCGGAGCTGTGTATGCGCCAGAGCGTTCCATCACACGCTATGCACGCTTATTGCCGTGCTGATAATAACAAAACCTGCATTTCAGCAGGCAATGAGTTCTTCGTCACTACGAGTCTGGGTTGCGGATTGACTGCCTCCACCCCCATTTCCCGACAAAAGGTGGTGAGGGGGTTTGGTCCTTCGGTACCTGGAGTGGCGGGATAGTGCATCGGTATCACGATACGCGGCTCTACCTGGCTGATAATTTCCGCGGCCTGGCTTGCATGTATTGTATGTTGACCGCTGATCGGAATTAAAAGGATATCGGCATCTGCGACATCTTCCAATTGTTCTTCTTGTAAGGTATGGCCGATATCGCCCAGGTGGCAGATAACCAGCTCGTCCATATGAATGACGTAAATGGTGTTGCGACCAAATTCTTTGCCGCGCTTGCTATCGTGATAAGCGGCAACGCCTGTAATCAAGACATCACTGATCTCATATTCACCCGGCCCATGGACCACATATGGGTCTCCACTCACTCCCTGAGCGTTGTTATGGCCTGGATGGTTGTGGCTGATGGTGACGATAGAGGCGTTAATCTTGCTCAGCCGATCTCCCGGTGGAGTGTCTGGCTGAGGGGTAAAGGGGTCGGTGACTAAAATGACGTTTTTGCCACGTAGCTGGAAGCAGGAGTGGCCTAACCAGGATATTTCCATAACATTTATAGCTCTCTCACATAAGTTCGGGCGGGGACCCGTGTCCTCGCCCGAACTGTATTGTACCATAGGGATAAGTCTCCGACAAGGGGCACTGCATTGGAAGCCTTATTGTTGACTTAGTATGTCAATTTAGTCATATTTGACAAAGTGCTGATCGGCAATGTACTCTTGTAACTCAGGCGATACTTAGGCGTATCCATATCGCAGGTCATTGTGGCTCTGAAGATGTTTTTCTTCAGGCAAAGAAGGAGAGAAATACTTTTTATGCTCACAGATATACCGTATCATATCAAAGCTGTCTGGTGGGAAGAGGACGAGCAGGGTGGCACGCTTTATCTTATTGATCAGACCTTGCTGCCAGAACAAACGCGCTATCTCAAGCTTCACCACGAGGAGGAAGTTGCCGAGGCTATTCGGGTGCTACGTGTCAGAGGTGCACCGGCTATCGGCGTTACTGCCGCCTTCGGCATGCTGCTGGCCCTCTCTAACCTTTTACGAGGAGACGCCAGCGACCTCAGCCTGGCAGATGTCCAGTTGCATATGCGATCCGTTGGACAGCTCCTCAGCAGTACTCGTCCGACTGCTGTTAACCTTGACTGGGCAGTGAAGCGCATGCTACGCTGCATCGACGAGTCTACCCGGCACGTCAGCTCGCCGCAGGAACTGCTGCCATATCTGCACAACGAAGCGCTGGCTATCGCCCAGGAGGATCACGATGCCTGTCTGCGTATGGGTGAGTTGGGAGCTGGACTTATCGCTGACGGAGATAGCGTCTTAACACACTGCAACGCGGGAGCGCTCGCGACGGCTGGCATTGGTACTGCGCTTGCACCTATCTATGTTGCACACAGCGCGGGCAAAAAGCTCCACGTCTTTGTTGACGAGACACGGCCCATTCTTCAGGGAGCGCGCCTGACCGCCTGGGAACTGCAGCGTGCCGGAGTTCCTTTGACCCTCATCACCGATAACATGGCCGGTTATTTTATGCAGCAGGGTCGCATCAACGCTATTTTTGTGGGAGCTGATCGCATTGCAGCCAATGGAGACACGGCTAACAAGATCGGCACCTACTCTCTGGCCGTACTTGCTCACGCGCACAACATCCCGTTCTACGTGGTTGCACCGACATCGACGATTGACCTGTCGCTACCGTCAGGAGACTCCATTCCCGTGGAACAGAGGAAGCCCGCAGAGGTTACAAGCATACAGGGGAAAGTAATTGCTCCTGCTGGTGTGGACGTAGCGAATCCCGCCTTCGATGTAACTCCTCACCGCTATCTCACGGCGATTATCACAGAAAAAGGTATCATCCATGCTCCGTATGATGCTCTATTAGCGGCGGTCGTGGAGCAATCTCTGGTCGGCCATACTAACCCTGGTTATGCACCGGGATGAAATTGACCGGCGTGTTTTCTGCAAGGCAGGGTAGGCATCCCTGTCCGGCACGCCGTTTTTGCAATATACTATTGTCTGGGGTTCAGGAGGTATGCCCGGGATCGCGTAGAGACAATCCCTTGCGGTTGTCTTCGTGGGGTTCAGGAGGTATGCCCGGGATCGCGTAGAGACAATCCCTTGCGGTTGTCTTCGCTGAATAGGCATTTTTGAACAATATTTTCAACGCAAAGAAGGAGGAAATGTGTGTTATGAGCATCATTCATCGCTCATCCAACGCGGAGAACAACGAGTTACGCTGGCAAGATGTGCCGGTGCGTGCATACGGACCTGAGAATAGCGATGCCGACCATGCGACACGCCAGATCTTGATCGGCAATGAGGAAGACTCGCCACATTTTCATCTGCGGTATTTTGCGGTGCAACCGGGTGGTCACACCTCGCTCGATCAGCACGCCCATGATCACGGCGTCTATATTGTGCATGGGTGTGCCCGTCTGCGCCTGGGGGATGATGAGCGCGAGATCAATGCGGGAGACGTCGTATATATTACGGGAAACGAGATCCACCAGTTTTTTACTCTTGGTGAAGAGCCATTGGGTTTCCTATGTATCGTGCCAGCCAAAAGATGAGAGGAAGAAGCACTATGCGTGTTGTCGAATACCATGCCAATGACGATGTACGTCTCGTCGATCTGCCGGTGCCGGAGATTGGACCAGGCGAACTGCTCGTACAATTACAGGCCTGCGGTATTTGCGCGTCAGACGTGATGGAATGGTATATGCAGCCGCGTGCCCCTCTCTATCCGGGGCACGAACCGGTTGGGGTTGTGGCAGCCGTAGGAGATACTGTCCAGCAGTTTTCTGTCGGGCAACGGGTCTTCTTCCATCATCATGTACCCTGTATGGTCTGCCACTTCTGTCAACGCGGGTCCTTTTCCCAGTGTGCTACCTGGCGAGCAACCCGTCTCTATCCCGGAGGGCTGGCCGAGTATGTGCGTGTGCCTGCTGCAAATGTTGAGCGAGATGTGCTTCTTTTACCCGAGGGCATTTCATTTGAAGCCGCTACGCTCATCGAACCACTTGCATGTTGTCTGCGTGGCATTGAGCGCGCTAGCATACAGGTTGGCGACTGCGTGTGCATTCTTGGGGCGGGAAGCAATGGACTGATGCTGGCTCAATTGGCGCAACAGCGTGGTGCCGGGCGTGTGATCATCGTTGATCCTATCTCGTACCGCCTCCAACGCGCCCGCGCCTCTGGTATCGACATCGCGCTTGATCCTTCATCCCAACCCATCACTGAACAGATCCAGGCCGTTAATCAGGGGCGCAAACCGGATATTGTCATCGTGACGCCGTCAAAGGTCAGCGCAATACAGCAAGGCATCGAACTGGTCGGTCCCGGAGGAACCGTGTTGCTGTTTGCACCACCTACCCCTGATGCAGGCGTAACCATCACCCCAAATCGTTTTTTCTTCCAGGAAATCACCTTGCGCACCAGCTACTCGGCGGGACCCTATGAGACGCGACAGGCTTTAGAGTTACTGCTCAGTGGGCGTATTGATGTCGAAGCCCTCATCACGCATCGTTTTGCATTGCGCGACGCGGCGCAAGCGTTCAACGTGGTTGCCCACCCTGGCGATGCACTAAAAGTGGTAATTTCTCTTGACGTCTAGCTGCTTGTCGTCCATGAACGGTAGGGACCAGGCGATGGTTATTGAGAGAAGCAGCCGATTATGCGTCGCAACGAAGTGAAGTCAACCATGCGGCTGCAAACCCGCGCGCGATTTATCGCCTGCGAATGGTACGGACCCGATTTATCGCTTCCGTACACCCACGCCTATTACACGTCTCGTATCATGTCATATCGCATTGCAGAGACATGGCCAGAGATGCATTTGGCCCATGCGGTAAGGTTACTCTATAGCCTACTATTTGCCCGCTGCTTGTCCAAACGCGGGAATTGGTCGGCATACGAGAAAATGAGGATAGCCCAAACGCCTATGGGTCCACATTTGGCGAGCTATATATCGTTAACTCTATAGACCAAATAGCGTATTTGTTGCTATACTTTGAGTCATTCGTTTATCCGATATGAAGGATTTTTAATAATTCGTTGTTTTAGGTATTCTTTCTAACGATGTGAGGTTTTGTCTTATGCGTATTTCCGTGATCGTACCTGTATATAATGAGGAGAAGACTGTCGCGCAAGTGCTAGAAAAACTTTCGCAGGTGCCTCTCGATCTTGATGTGATTGTTGTGGACGATGCATCCTCTGATCGCACCTGGGAAATTTTGCAGCAGTTGCGCCAGCAAGCGCCCTTTGATGCCTATCGTTATGTGCGTCATGAGCACAATCAAGGCAAAGGGGCAGGTCTACGGACCGGTTTTGGTCTGGTGAACGGTGATCTCGTGACCGTGCAAGACGCTGATATGGAATATGATCCCCTCGATCTGCCGCCGATTGTGCAAAAATGGCAGGAAGCCATGGGCGATAATCAGGCCAGGATTGCCGTGTACGGCTGTCGTGACCTGGCTCCGCAGAAATTAACCACGCGTTGGGGCAATCGTTTTTTGACGACGGTGACGAACGTTTTGTATGGCAGCCATATTCATGATATGGAAACCTGCTACAAATTGATGCCCGCCGCCGTGGCGCGAGCATTGCCAATGGAGGGCAAGCGCTTCGAGATTGAGCCGGAAATTACCTCGTGCATCTTACAGGCCGGTTATACTATTCTTGAGGTGCCCATTAGTTATGCACCGCGTAAAGAGAAGAAGCTCTCTCCCTGGAAAGATGGCTGGCCGGCTCTGGCGATGCTGTTCCGCCGCCGTTTTGGTAAGCCCTTTCGCGTTGTAACAGCGGAAGCAGATGTTGCAGCACCAGAGGAAGTACAGGCCCAACCTTAAGAACGGGAATGCATCTCGACGTTGGTTCATTATTATGCTATAATCAGCAAAACCGTTTTGTCTTCGGTGGCGTTGATTACGTTCTCTGGCATGCAAATACGCGTTTGCTCGTATGCTTATGAAACAGGGATCTCGGCAAATGCGCTATTGGATGTTTGTAGATCAAGATATGAAAGAGAGGCATGCTCTTGACTCAATGGGTTCCAGCGATCAGAATCATTCAGATCATTCTCTGTGTAGCTGTGATTGTCTTTATTCTCCTCCAGGTGCGTGGGGCAGGATTGGGCAGTGCCTTCGGTGGCAGCAGTGCAGGTTCGGTGTTTAAGACCAGGCGCGGTGTTGAGAAGCTGATTTTCAATGCGACGATTGTCTTTGTTTTCCTCTTTGCGGCTATTTCTGTGGCGAGTGCTGCATTGATTCGTTAGGCATACGGCTCAAGATAGTGTTTGAAACGCGCACACTTTTTGCCAGTAACGAGCTGAAACCAAACACTATCTAAGTGATGTTGCGTGTATAAAGCCAGCAGCTTATGTCGACCTTTATTAGAGAGTACACGGATCTATCGTGCATGCACGGCTCAACCACCCATCGAGAGTTTTACGTCAGAATCGGGCCCAGCCAATGCGTTTTTCCAATCCGCTGGCCCGTTTCAGTGTCTCATTTAGTATGAGCCTGTTGTTGTTGGCTATCTTGAGTGCCGCGTGTTCCTCTGGGGCAGGAGGACAGGCTACAACGAGTACTCTGCTTGTTCAGCAAGCCGCGCCAGCACGTCTGACGTATGTGGCTATCGGGGCTTCTGATACCTTTGGTATTGGGAGCAATGATCCTGATGAGCAAAATTGGCCCGCAGACCTTGCCAGGAAGCTTGGTTCTGGTGTGCGCCTGGTCAATCTTGGTGTCCCGGATATCGTAGCACAGCAAGCTCTGAATATAGAGTTGCCGGTCGCCCTGGATGTCCACCCCGGTCTGGTGACGATCTGGTTAGCGGTCAATGATATTATTGCTGATGTGCCACCTGCCGGCTACGAGCAAACGCTGAACACGTTGCTGAGTCGTTTGCAAGCGGCGTTGCCGCATGTGCGAATTGCCATCGCCAACGTACCGGACCTCACGCTGCTACCCAGTTTCAAAGCCAGTAACGCGCAGACTCTGCATGCGAAAATCTCCACATACAATTCCATTATTGCCAATGCCGTAGCACGTCACCACGTACTGCTTGTCGATCTCTATCAGCAGTGGCAAAACCTGGCTGCTCATCCTGAATATATTAGCCGTGATGGCCTTCATCCCAGCACAGTGGGTTATCAGCAGATAGCGGCGCTTTTTTATCAGGTGTTGGAGAAGCGGTCCTCATGATTGAGTTTTTTGGCATTTCTATTGACACGCTCACCACTGTTTTGCTGGTCATCACCGCTATCATTGTGGCGGGTGTACTGCTGCTGGCGCTCGTCAACGCGCTCTTTTTTAAGATCGGCGTGCGTAATATTGCGCGGCGGCGTCTGCAAATGGTCTTAATCGTGTTCGCCTTGATGCTCTCGACTACCTTACTTTCCAGCGTCCTCGCCACGGGTGACGTCATGACTTCGGCTGTACAGACGGTGGCAGTCTATAATTGGGGCAATGTTGATGAAATTGTGCAGGGCGGTCGAGGAACGCTCGGTACGTATCCTGAGAGTGTTTACGCTTCCATACGCGCGCATCAGAAGACATCCACAAATGTTGCGGCGGTTGGCGCGGCGTTGCAGGAGACCAATCTGCTGCTGGCCGATGAGACCTCACGTGAGGTGCGTGCGAGTGTGACTGCACTGGGTGTGGTGCCTGGCAGCGAGCAGGGCTTTGGTGGTATGCAAGATGTACAGACGAAGGCCCATGTGACCATCGCCGCCTTGAAGTCCGACCAGGTTTATCTCAATCTGACTGCCGCTCAAGAACTCAACGCTAAAGTTGGGGATGCGCTCTATGTCTACTCGTCACGCTGGCCTGGTCAGCGCTATAGCTTGCAGGTAGCGGCTATTGTTGGCAACAATGGACTGGTTGGCGATAATCCAGCCATCCTGAGCCAGGCGCAAACGTTTCAGCAGATCGAAAACACGCCGAACGAGATCAACCAGATCTTTATCGCCAATCGTGGTGGTGCGAACAGCGTCTCGCTCTCGGATCCCGTGTCGAGCGAAGTACGGACCTGGCTACGTAGTCTGTATGGTTTCCGGCACTTTGACCGCGATGATCCCCGACCTCCAGGTAATCCTCCCGCTGGACGGACTGCCGTGGTCCGTGTGAATCCTTTTGCTCTGGGGGATCTGCATGTGATCCCGGTGAAGGAGCAGGGCGTGCAGGCCTCGCTGCTGGCCGGTGATATCTTCTCGCGTATTTTCTCGCTCTTTGCCTTATTTGCGCTGGCCATTGGCCTGTTGCTGATCTTTTTGATCTTTGTGCTGCTGGCGGCTGAGCGGCGAGCCGAGATGGGTATGGCTCGCGCGATAGGGGTCCAGCGTCGTCACCTGATCCTGATGTTTCTTTTCGAGGGCAGCGTCTACGATCTGATCTCGTCGTTTATCGGATTGCTGGCTGGTGTGGGCATCGGCGCTGTGCTGATCATCTTCCTGGGACCCATTCTGGCGCGCTTTAACTTTCCCTTGAAGTTTACGTTGCAGCCGCATAGCTTGATCGTGGCTTATTGTCTGGGTGTTATCTTTACGTTCTGCTCGGTAGCGCTCTCCTCGTGGCTGGTGAGCCGCATGACGATTGTTGAAGCCGTGCGCGATCAACCTGAGCCAACGCAGGCGGAACTTTCACTGCGCGAGCTTGGCGCACGTTTTCTGCAACTGGCGCAGCAAATGGGCAAAAATACGATATCCAGCCCGTCCGTGCGGCGAACGCGACGTATCCTGCTAGAGTTTATGCCTGATCTGCTATTGGGCTTTGTGCGCGAATTAACCATGCTCGGCCTGTTGCCTCTGCTGGCGGGTGGTATCTTAATGGCCTTCGGCCTGGTCAGCGCGCTGATTATCCCCTTCTCACTGGGCCTCTCGCTTGTGCTGATCGGCGCGGGTCTGCTGCTAGAAACTATGGGCTTGTGGATAGTCGCGCGCATTGCTCGTATGCGTGGGAGAGCTGTGAATAGCGCTCACTGGCGCCACGTTGCTGATAGCCTTTTTGCTGCCGTAGTCGGTCTCGCGCTGGTAGCTTACTGGGCTTTGCCTTTTGATATCCTGGCCGCACTCGGGCTACCCCGCTTCCAGGGTGGTATCGAGGTCTTCTTTGTGGCTGGTGTCATGATGGTGCTGGGAGCGATATGGGCGATCATGGCCAATGCGCGTTTCCTGGCCAGTCCCTGGCTGATGTTGTGCTCATATCTGACTGGTTTCTATGCAGTCGTGAAGCTGGCCTCGTCCTATCCATTGCAGCGACGTTTCCGTACCGGTTTGAGCATCATCATGTTCAGCCTGGTCGTCTTTGCGATGACCGTGATGGCTATTATCACCAATGCCATGCAAAATACCTATGTCAGCATCAACGCGCAGACGGGTGGTTATGATATCCAGGCCACCGCGTATTTTAAGCCTGTCTCTAATTTGTCGGCATCGTTAGCGCAGCACGGCATCAATCCGAGCGACTTCTCGGCTATTGGCGAACGCAACACAACTGCCGTCGGTGTGATCCAACCGAGCGCTACCAAGCCGCGCTGGTCCATCTATCCCGCGCAGATCGTCAGTGGCGGCTTCTTGCAGGGCTACGGTCTGAGTCTCACGGCGCGGGCAAACGGCTTTAGCAGTGACAGTGCTATCTGGCAGGCTCTGCAAACGCACCCGAACTATGCGCTCATCGATAGTAGCGCGCTACCCGTTAATCCTGCGAACGCCAGTAATGTCTATGATCCTAATGCGCCGAGTGCTTCTTCTGCTGGTGAGCCTACGACGCCACCGGGCTTCGACGCGAACTATACTTTTGCGATGAGTGGTGTCTACCAGGGAGAGAAGACATTTCCGGCTACACCGGTCTGGGTGACTGGTTTGCAGGAACAGGCTGCGACGAAACTGACCATTATTGGTGTCGTCGATAACAGTGATAGTGCGCATTTTGGTCTCTATATCGCGCAATCTTCCTATAGTAATGCCAGCGTAGGCACTGGTATAGACCCTACCACGCCGCAAAATCAGAGCTATTACTTTAAAGTTGCCCCTGGTCAAAACGTGCGGGCGCTGTCTCTGGAGCTCGGCTCGGCCTATCTCGATTATGGATTGCAGACAACGGTGCTGTCAGATGCGATCTGGCAGGTGCGCGGACCACGTATTCTGTTGAGCGATGTCTTGTTAGGGGTTGTGGGGATGACTTTGCTGCTGGGAGTGGCTGCACTCGCGCTGACCGGTACGCGGGCTGTGCTGGAGCGTCGTCAGCAGATAGGCATGTTGCGCGCAGTCGGCTGTTCGCGTCGCATGGTACGGGAGGCATTTTTGCTCGAATCGTTCCTGGTAGGCGCATTGGGCAGCATACTCGGTGTCGTACTCGGCCTTATTCTGGCGCGCAATATCTTCGCGGCTAACTTCTTCGAGCAATACCAGACAGGCTTGTACTTTAGCATTCCCTGGCAGCAGATAGCCATTATTGTCGGTGTAGCCTTGCTGGCCTCATTTCTTGGCGCTGTGCTGCCGTCCTGGCAGGCCGGAAGAATTACCCCTGTAGAAGCGCTACGCTACACGTAGGACCCTTTTATCGCGGATACTCTGCGTGTGTCTTGCTAGTTGAATTTACCTCTGCTCTGGATGGGTAGTGTGTTCGCTATGTAGCATATAAAATTAATCGAATTGTTGGAAAATATATATAATTTAACCAATATAAAAGCCAAAAAAATTAAGGACTTCACTAGGATATTCAGCGTCATTATCTAATACTCTTCTAATCCAGGAACTCACACAAGTACGGAATCTACTACGTTCCTTAGCTTCAAGAACTTTACTCACCTCTGCCTCTGGGCGCTCAAATCCCAAACTCTTGCAAACCTCGTAGACACATTGTCCATAAGATGCCCATATAAAGTTCATACCGATATGGCCATGACACAGCCATCTGATACATGACAAATCTACGTTCTCGATCTTTTTATGCCACTTATAAAAGATTTCGATAAGAAGTGTATATTCTTCTTCTGTAATACTACCTTTACTAAGCTTATTAACAAGCTCAAATCTCAAAATATTAGGTTTAAGCTTAACCTCTGATAGATCAATCTCTATCATCCGCCAGTTAATATGTCCACTCACTCGCTGCAACTTACCAAGCTCTTCTGCTGCTAAGCTAAATGCGCATGCTAAGCGCAGCGTTAAATCAAATATTTTCTTGAACAGCTCAAGAGCAAGGTCGAACCGATCTATATCTGAATGTTCACGAAGAGGACTATGCAATATAAAAAAATCAAAGCAGTAATTTTCAATAGAGTGACCTCTTGACCATACAACACCATTAATAACATTATGTCCATTAAGTTTATCTTCTACAACTCCACTTATATCAAATTCGCGAAATTCACGATCAACAAATCCTATGTGTTTGTTGGATAAAGGCGTTTGTTGAATACTACTACAAATTAGCTCAACTTTTTGGCGGTTATCTAAACAATTATCAGCTTTTATCAAATCTTCTGCACTGTTAATAATTATGCTATCAAAAGAAGTAACTTGGTCAACCTCTTTAGAAAGCTCGTACAGAAGAGATCTGAAAAACCCTTTGTCATCTTTACCTTCAACCAAAAGGAACTTACCACTACTCATTTTAAGCATATTTCTATAATCAGCAGGCGTATATTTAAGTCCACCCATTTAAAATAAATCCTCATCTTCACTTTCAGCTTCATGATAGTCATTGTTCAAGGTATCTTTATGAAGCTCATTTGAGGAAGGTATTAGCTTTAGCTCCATCAATCGGTCTTCATAATTAGAAGCAATGACCGGAGAATGAGTACAAGCAATAATCTGTCTATCTTGCAATTGTTCAGACATCTTTTTGAGCAATGGCCGCTGCCAGTCAATATGAAGAGAAATCTCAGGTTCATCAATAAGAACTATTTTTTGCGCACTCATCTGTGAAGCTGCATAAATCAGAGTAATGATTTGTCTTTCACCTGAAGATAATGCACGAAGGCTACTATAAGACCCATTATCAAATTTTACTTGTAATGACGAGGTATTAAGCTCAGGAGGCTGCTGACTTATACAAAGGATTTTACCTTCAAGGAATTCATTTACTGCTTGTAGATATTGCCTAATCCCTAGAAAAGAACTTTTTTGTATATTAGCTCTATTGCTAAGGGAATTTCTATAAACTTCTAATACTCTTACAGCAACACCTTCTAGATTTTCACTATAAAATTTAAAGTCATTAACCTTATTACGAAGCTTTGAATAAAAGTCTTCGTCAACCATTGATGCTGCTCCGAGCGAAGAAGTATCTAACTCGTTGAAGAGTGCTCTAATCCGCTCTAAAATTGCTTCGGGATTTTCTTCCACCTGACCGGAAGTTTCTGATAGTACTGAAAAAATATCTAAAAATGCCTCTGAGAGTAGTTTTTGATTAGCATACCCAATATTGCGCTCTGCTTTTCTGAATTCCTCAGTCAGGCGTACTTCTATTTCTAAGGGTGATGGATAGGTTATTGAAGGTACGAATGGGCCAAAGAGTTGCCGGGCGAATTGTGTTGCACGAAGAGTTCCTCCATGCATTAATGCACTTCTTTCAACTCTATAAACTTCTGTTTCCATTAGTTCTCGTAATTCACGAGCACGTCTAGCATTAGCACTAGCTACAGTTCGATCTTCTTGCACAGACGCCCAAGCCTCTATCATAGTTCTAAAGGCAGGAAAATATGCTGTTTTCATCAATGGTTCCGTCTGGCTCAATTTGTTGAATTCATCATCAAATATGCTCAATTGTTGTACTCTAACACCTTCTCGGCGTCGTAGAACGTACTCCTTGAAATCTTCTACGGAAAGTTCAATTTCAGGATAGCCTGTCCGTTGTATATTGATAATAGTGTCTTTATCGGCTCCTCTTCGGTGAAGCATAACTTCAGTAGAATCATCTAACTGAACTCGTATGGAATCGAATGTTATGAATGCGAATAGTTCATAATCGCCGTTAAGAACATTCGCTAGAATATGGAGAAGGGTGGTTTTGCCCGCCCCATTCTTCCCATGTAGTACGTTCACTCCTGGTTTAAATGTGTGGTCTATATCAAAGCGTCCATAAATGCCTTTTGCTTGCACACGTTTAACGTAACTAGACATTTTTGCCTCCCTTCTTTTCAAGACATTACTTGAGAAGTATACTTCTATTCAGCTTTAATAGCAATAACTCTCTGTTCGCTCGTTCGCTTAAATTTGGGCGGACTTCAAGAATCGTCCACCGATTGGAGATAGATAGCAGTAGAGTGATTAGGCACATAATCTCAGAATAAAGTTTTACACTTCTCACTGGAATCTCTTTATTTTCTTTCATCAATGATCAGTGTCGTACTAGCTCGAAGATGATGAGTAGAACCCCAATACGACCTGGAATCAGACCGAGAGTGCCCAAAATTAAACCCTGTGCGAGCCAACTCACAGCATCCTCCTGTAAGTTTTCGTGCTTCACCTTAAGAAGAAGGATTGCGGCAGTACAGAGTAATAGCAATGTGCCAAGTGCCAATCTCACATTGTTGTGAAACCAGAGATACATATCTACTGCACTTCCAAATAGGAGAAGGAGGCTGAATATGAGTCTGCCCCACCAGGTCCGTAGCAGCTCTGCACCCAAAAGAGGTCAATATAACACAATGATAAACTTTTCAAGCATCTCTGCTAGTCCTCGCCTCTTCAAGTGCGTCCTCGGCTTTGGTTTGCAAGGGCGTCTCATTTATATTTGTAGCTTGCCGGCTACATCTTCTGCTGTCAGACCATTAATCTCCACCGTTTTCTGTCTGCTGGTAGAGCCGCGTACAATACTAACCATGCGACGTGGCACTGCCAGGCGTTCAGCTAGCAGTGCCACTAAAGCTTCATTCGCGGCTCCATCAACTGGTGGAGCAGTCAGATGGACCTTCAGATTTCCCTGTTCCCATGCGATGCTATTCTTCGCGCTGCGCGGGATGACCTTGACGCTGATCAGCACCATGCTACCAACCAGCAGGTAGCGCCTGGAGCAATAGCGTTTTGAGGATGAACAGCATGAACAGAGCCACGAGAAACGAGATATCAAGCATCCATACAGTGCCGACAAAGCGACGTATGGGTGTGATAAAGGGATCGGTCAGCCTGGCGCAAAAGCGTATGATCGCATAGCGTTCATCCATCTGGAACCAGCCTGCGAAGGCGCGCACAATCAGGGCGACGATCAGGCACACGAGCACAAACTGAATGATCCAGGTGACAATCGGCACCGGTAATGGTGGAGGTACAAACATAGCTACTCCTGTACTGTACGTACTTCAATAAAGGTAAATCCTAACAACTGGCGGCGCACAATATCCGTCACGCGCACACCTTGCAAGTCCGGGAGGGTGGTAAAATGTTTCTGCATATACTCGCCGAGTGGGCGGGCCGCCACCCAGCCAGCCAGAGATGATGCCGTCGCCATCGTCACGCGTGTGCGCGTCTGGCTGGAGGTCATACCGAGCAGTGTACCAAGGGTGACGAGAGAAATGCCTACGGCAAGGTTCGTACCGCAATTGGGGTGGATAGCGAGTGCTGCTTCGCCAGCCTGTAGCCGCCGCAACGCTTCGTCCAGGGCGCGTCGTAGCAGTCCAAGATCTACATCACCAAAGATGACAAAGCCATCCGTATTGGAACGCGCAGCTGCATTGAGTGTGGGGTCCATGCCTGCCAGGACCGTGAATGTTGCGTGTTCCAGTGCGTGGTTTTGACGAGTGCGGCGGCCTAATGCGATATCACTTAGTTTCATTATGTGTCTCCTTTATAGACCCGTTCGCCAAAGATCGCCCGCCCGACGCGGACAATGGTGGCACCTTCTTCGATAGCTACTTGATAATCATCGGTCATGCCCATAGATAAGTGTTGCCATGAGCACGCTGTTACCTCGTGACGCAGCCTGTCGCGTAGCAGGCGCAGAGCACGAAAGACTGGACGTGTTTGCGCGGGATCGGCCACCAGCGGCGCGACCGTCATCAGCCCCTGCACCTCAAGGTTTGGTAACGCCGCGATCTGACCAGCGGTACCCAGCGCCTCTTCTGCTGTCATACCCTCTTTGCTCTCTTCACCGGAGATATTGACCTGGAGGAGCACCGCTTGACGTCTCTGCACGTGCGCGGCATGGCGATCCAGGAGCTGTGCCAGTGCCAGACTATCCACGCTATGGATACAATCGAATGCGCCGACTACTTTGGCAGCCTTATTGCGCTGCACATGTCCAATCATGTGCCAGTGTATCCCCGTTGGGTGAAACTCGTCAATCTTCGCCAATGCCTCTTGCACCCGATTCTCGCCAAACGTCGTTACCCCTAGCGTGTAAGCCTGCTTGATCAGTTCGAGGGGCTGCGTTTTTGACACAGCTACCAGCGTGATCTCTGTGGCGCTACGTCCGCTGCGTGCGGCTGCCTCGACGATGCTGTCGCGAATGTGGGCGATATTGGCCGCCAGTATTGCTTGTTGGCTTAAGAGGTGCTTGTCTGTCAAGTGCTCTTCTTTCTAGTTTCAGTACCCTCAAGCGGGTCAAGTAAAAAAGGACTCCAGCCGCCCCTCCAGGGATAACGTGTACATACAAAACCCTCAGAGGTCAAGGGAAAACGCACCAGGGCCTCCATCCCTACCCAGTTTTCCCCTGGGACAGAGAGCCTCTTTCTACCGGTTGATGAAGAAATCCTTATCATCTATTATACCAAGTTTGTGCCCCTTGTGTCTGCTTTCTATGGCCTTATTACTTTGCTCAAGGATCAGACGTAGATTTGTTTTACGGGTCCGTTGAGCAATGCCAAAAGCAAGTCAAAGATTATATCACGTGTCTTTATCCGCTTCACACCGTCTTCCTATTGATGTGATGGTTCAGAAGCAGCCGACTGATAGAACAAAACAGCTTCGTCAGATGTTCAGTTTTTCTTTCCTGGAAAAATTGAGATGATATGAAAAATGCATAATTGTACCTACAAACCACTTACGGGGGCTGCATATAATGGGTTATCATTGCTGATAGATAAGGAGGTAAACTGTAAGCTAGCCGGTAGTGCGGACACCAGGACCTGTCGTTATGGGGTCCCTGGACTCTTACTATCAGGAGTAAGCTGTATGGCCGTTTACACAGGGCTAGACTCGTGTCGTCTTGTATTCAATTTGAAACGTACAAGCTAACATCACGTCATCAGCTTGTAGTAAAGGGAAAAAGTATGCATACTCGATCCACCTACCAGAAGAATCTTGTTCGCGCCGACGAAATCGTAAAAGTTCCGAAGGAGCCAGTCAGTCGTCGTGCTTTACTCGGTTTAGGTTTGCTGGGAGTGGCGGCAACGACGCTGGCGGGTATTGATGCACTGGCGTGGGTTCCACTGCGTATTGCGGATGCGACTAAGAGTGCAACGGCTTTTCCTGATATTCAGTTTGATATCAGTAAATTCTTTGCGCCAGTCCGAACGTTCAGTGGAGTTCAGGTACGCTTTGGGCCGGTTTATACCGTCTTTCTTACCGCTCGTCTGAATCATACCCCCACGAAAAGCGATCAGACGGTTCTGGCAAACGCCTTGAATGCGATTGAGGAGAGGTTTCCTTTCAGTCCGAGTGGAATTTTTACCTTTGTGGCCTACGGGCTTCCCTATTTCCGCAGGCTCCCAGGGGGGATTACGGGCAGTGTGGTGAGCAGTCATATGCCACGCTTGCTTTCGGATACCAGCCGTTATGCATTGGAAGAAGCAGTCCCGAGTCCAACGGACGTCACTTCAGGAGGAAGTATCACCAAGGCAAAGTTCAAAGTGCCGGTCGTTATAGAGTCGAATGATGTCCTCTTCACTTTGCGTAGCGACATATTTAGTAATGTCCAGAATGTGATTAGCTGGCTTCAGGGGAGTAATAGCCTCAATGGCTCCTCGGTTGCCTCTCCAGCATTTAATGGACTCTTCACCTTTACCTCGATGCGCACGATGTTCACACAGATGAGTCTGCCGCACTCCGTGGCCCAGAAGAATAATCTCCCATATGCCCGCTACATCAATCCAGATTCTCCCATGTGGATGGGATTTGCCGATCAGCAGGTTGCGGCCAGTGGACCTGCCGCGATCACGACATTCCAGGGCAATAGCTCGGCGCGTTTTACCGATGCCAGCAGTTCTAGCTACTTCGCCAATGGTTCGATTCAACACCTTTCGCACGTCATTCAAGATCTGGGTGCATTTTACAAGGTTCCCGACGAGCCATTTACTGAGCGTGTCCAATATATGTTTCGTTCGGACCCCATTCCTGCGCTGGGCAATGGCGATCAGTTTTCTAATGGTGGTGGCCCTGCGTTTCTAGCGAACGATGCCAGCGTCTTCTTGCGCTATCGGGCTCAGGGAGTGACGGAGGCCAGTCAGACGGCGCGGGATCTTGGGGATGGCCTGAATGTGGTGAACGATCCCGAACCCGCAACGAGTCCTGATGCCGACGATGTTGGCAAGCGTCGTCCGCGTATGGGCCATCTGCCGGCACTACAGCAGTCTTCTCGCGCGGCTGATGGAACCCCTATTCATATCCGTATGGATGGGCCCGGGTTTGATGACATGGATGTACCAGATGGCTCCAATCAGCCGAAGCTGCAATTCACGGTCTTTGTGCCTACAGCCGAGTTCTTTAGAGTGATGCGTGTAAATCAGGCCGCGCTGCGGTTTCAAGCTCCGCAAGATGCAAGCGGGAATGTGACCGGCCCTGGCGTTCATGCGGACGATAACGGGATTGACCGTTTCCTTACCGCGACGCGGCGGCAGAATTTTCTGATCCCACCGCGTGCTCATCGCGCCTTCCCACTACTTGAACTCACTCAATCCCAGGTACGGCAGAGTGGTGATCATCAACAGGGAAGTAATTCGACTAAGGACGACCAGGTGCAAGGTAAGACTGGCACTCTGCGCGTCAGCGGTAGTATTGAGGTACAGCGTCGCGGTTCTGACGCCAGGAAGAGCCGTAGATCTGGAGGCTGAAATCTACTCATAACTTCCGTCCCATTTCATCCAGGTTAGCTGAGGGGCTGCATGGGACCTCGACAATGCCAACGTTCGGAGCAGTCTGTAACCCGTGGGCATGAGAGACAACATCTCGCCTCGCGTAGAGGTCCCTTGTAGCGGTCCTACCGGTTGGATGGTCTGTCTGGCGCCAGGTCTGGCGCAGGAAGGGAGGAGACGCTCATTCTGCATAAATGTTCATAATCTGGCGGGCATATGAGCATTTATGGCGGAGAAGTAGCCCATAAAATGAAAGGAAGTTCATAAACAAGCCTTTTTTGACCCTGTTATGGGTCCTTTCCCTCTTGTCAACAGGCCCGGGTCGTGTTAAACTTCGTCCAAAGATTACAACTTTTTTAGCCGTTGCTCGTAAACCATCATAGAGGGTGCAGCTTTATGTCTGCTAATGACCTGAATTAAATGAAAAAACAAATGAGCGGTGACAAATGATAAAATCAACTGTAAACGCTGCAAATATACTGGGTGGTATCGGCACTGGGGCTTTGGCGAAACCAGTGCGCAAGACGCGTCGTAGCCAGAGTCGGGGAACCACAACATCTGTTGTGAGTGCTCAGGGGATGAGCGATACCGGCGCGCTAAGCACGCGGACGAAGACTGGAGCCATCGTGGAGTCGATGAGCGATGCAGCGCTTGTCGAGCTTGTGCTTGGCGGTGATCAGGATCTCTTCGCGGTCCTCGTCGAGCGTTATAAGGACGCGGTACAAAATCTCGCGTACCGTATGCTAGGGAACGCCACAGAGGCTGAAGATGTCACGCAGGAAACATTTGTGCGAGCTTATACACAGCTCGCTACCTATAAATCTGTGCATAAATTCAGCACCTGGTTGCTCTCGATTGCCTCGCACCTGGCTATCGACCAGTTGAGAAGGCGACGTTTTTTGGCTTTGCCGCTGGATGACGTGCCATTTTTAGAGTGGATCGTTGATGCTAACGTCAGTCCCGAACAGTCAGCATTGCAGGGAGAGCAACAGGATGAAATCCAAAACTATCTCCAGCGTTTACCCGGCAAGTACCGGGCTGTGATTGTTCTGCGTTACTGGTATGATTTTTCCTATGAAGAGATTGCCAATATGTTGAACCTGACGCCGACGCTGGTCAAAGCGCGTCTGCACCGGGCGCGCGAGCTACTGGCTCGTTATATTCAACAGAAGACATCGCACGAGGAGGAACAGATTGATGCACTGCCGCAACGCTAAAGCATGGTTGGGTGCCAGGCGCGAGAGTGTCCTTGAGCCATCAATAGCCTCAGCATTGCAAGAGCATCTCAAGCTTTGTAGCGCCTGTCGAGCCTTTGAGCAGCAACAACGACAGCTCAATACATTGCTTGTCGTCACCGCTCCTCGTGTCCAAACAAACGTCTCAACCGACACTATTATGCGTGCTGTCCAGCAGCAAAGCTGCGTGCTTCAGCAGTTCGAAGACATACGTCAGCAGCAGCAAACCCGCATGGAGCGCTTACGCCCCATCGGAGCCGCCAGTTTTGCGCTACTGATCTTCACGTTCAGCTGTATTCCGCTCCTGCTTCTGGCGATCATGATTGTGCAAACAGATCTGGCCATGCGGGCGCTCTCGTTGCTCACTGGTGTCATCGACGTGTTTGTCATTCTGGCCCAATATCTGCAAGCAGGGTTGACCGTGATTGCGCGCGACAACTGGCTCTTGTCAGGGATCGCGCTCGTCGTAGTTGTCATGATGGGGATGTGGCTTCGCTTAATGCGTCCTCCGCAGGAGGCATAGGGAGCGAAGGTCATGGCCGCTGCCGTTATGTTATAGGCCATGATAGGGAGTTCTAGTATGCAAAAGGTCTCTCGAAGACAACATTTTATGCTCACGCTGCCGGGAGTGTTGCTCTTTGCAGCGTTCTTAATAAGTGGGGGAGCAGAAGTTTTCATCTGGGGGGTGGCCGATACTGCTGTAGCCGCAGCTCATCCAGCGCTGGGGAGCGAGAGCTGCAGTGGGGAAAGTCGTAAGCCGTCTTTTGGAAGAGCTGTGGTGGTAAGCAGCGGGGAAGTGGTGTGTGGGGATCTGACTTCATTTGGAGGTGAGGTCGTTATAGATGGCGCGGTTATAGGTGATGTGGTTTCATTCGGCGGGAATGTCGTGATCGATGGCACTGTCAATGGTGACGTAACCTTGTATGGCGGGAATGTCACGCTGCTGAATGATACGCGGGTCAATGGCGATATTCATGTTTGTGGCGGTCGGTGGATGGAGGGCACGGATTCACAGCTTCATGGAAGTGTTTTTGACTGCACAAGAAGTGTGGGCGCGCTATTGATAAGCGATGCTGGTGCAAGTTTCCGCTTCTGGTCAACCTTGACATGGATCGTGTTAGGTCTCCTCTTAACAGCCTTGCTGCCAGAACATGTAATGCTCGTGCGCACAACTGTCAAGAGCAAAATGCGGCGTAGCTTCATGCTTGGTCTTCTCAGTATCCTGCTCGCGCCAGCCGTCCTGGCGGTCTTGACTGCGCTGATTATCTCTATTCCATTGGCAATACTCGTGGTGGTAGGACTTGTCGCAGCATGGGCGCTGGGAACCGTCGCGGTTGGCTGGCTGTTCGGTGATGTCATCCTACGCAATGTTGCTCCGCAGCACAACACGCGCTCGATACAAATTATCGTGGGTGTGGGTGTGCTGGCATTAGCCGCGTCGCTGCCCTATGTTGGCTGGTGTATTAGCCTGGGGACAGGATTGCTGGGGTTGGGTGCCGTTTTCTTGAGCCGTTTCGGAACACGGTTGTACAGTCAACCCAGGCAGCCTCTTCCGCTGTAATCTGACCCACTCGCTGCAAGTGCGGCTCCTCGCTTGTGGGCAAGCGGCCCAAACAGGTCGGGAGTCTTTTTGGCCTATAACTTTTGACTGGGGCTATCTAAATTATACACATTGAAATAGACAAAAACGCTGGAAAGATGGGGCGGACACCAACGACGTGGAATGTCGTGGACTGCCGCTGAGGTGAACATGAGCATTGATGTTGAACTTACTGATCTGGCTTACGGAGGCGATGCCGTGGGCCGCTACGAGGGACGGGTATTGTTCGTCCCAGGAGGGATTCCGGGAGAGCGGGTGCGGGTGGAAATTGTCGAGGAGCGCCGTGGACACGCTCGTGCCGACCTGGTGGAGATTCTGCGACCTTCCCCTGAGCGCGTTGAGTTAGCCTATCCACCTCTCATCAATAGTGGTTGTCAGTGGCAGCATATCGCGTATCCCGCTCAACTCACGTGGAAAGCGCATATCGTGCGCGGTCTGCTTGTCCGTATTGGCAAGCAACCAGATGCCCTCGTTCATCCAACGATTGGCATGCCTCCGAACGTTTTACCCTGGCATTATCGCAATTATGTTGTATTTGCTGTTGGATCTGCTGGCGAGATTGGCTTCAAGCTGATGGACAGCCATGAGGTCCAGGATCTTGATGAATGTGGTTTATTACACCCCGCACTTGATCAGGTCTATCAACTGGTGCGCCGTAAACTCATCGATTATTTTGGTGATTCACTTGGTGAGATGATTCAGAGCGTCACGATACGTGGGGCCATTGGAGCTGTCAGTAACACGCTGACGGGCATGGCTTCCAACAGCGTGAAAGCGGTACCAACGCTGTTGATCATTAGTGCGCGCCCAGGCTCCCAGATCGAGAATCCCCATCAACTGGCGCAAGAATTGATGACTATCGCTCCTGGCATTGTGGGCGTGATCATCGAGCGCGTGGGTGGACGCTATGGCCGTGTCTTTGCGGGTCAGGAATATTTGACGGATGTCGTGCTTGGACGTCGTTTCCGTATCTCCGCTGATTCTTTCTTCCAGGTGAATCCTATTCAGACCACCGTGCTGGTTGAGCGTGCCCTATCTATGCTAGAGCCGCAGCGCTCGGAAATTGTGCTGGATGGCTATAGCGGTGTTGGTCTCTTCTCAACCTTTCTGGCTTCCAACGCTGCGCGTGTGCTCGCCATTGAATCGCAGCCGAGTGCTGTCATGGATGCGCGTGCCGGTGCGACTTTGAATAACCAGAATAATATTACCGTCCTGGAAGGAACATTGGAGCGTATTCTCGGTCAATTGCACTACCGGCGCGAGCGCATTGACCTGGCGCTGGTTGATCCACCACGTGCAGGCTGTCATCCGAAGGCGTTACAGGCTTTGCAGGTCATGGCTCCACGTGCCATCTGTTATGTCTCCTGTGATCCCAGTACGCTCGCGCGCGACATTGCGACATTGTGTGCTGGCGGTCGTTACCGGCTTGTTTCTGCTCAGCCAGTTGACATGTTTCCACAGACCTTTCATATCGAGTGTATTGCGTTGCTGGTGCGTGTCGGATCAAGATAACGCAAACGTATGAGTGCAAGAGAAAAAACCGGCATCGCATAACGCGATGCCGGTTTTTTCTCTTGCGTTTTAGATCTGGTCAACCAGAGAGGGCCTTTTACTCAATACCACCTCTATCTTACTGCCCTTTTCCATCACCGTGCCAGGAGGGGGAATTTGCTGTATAACATGTCCGGGTGGCATGCCTGGATCATCGACCGCCTCGCCACAGACCGTCAAATCAAGTCCATACTCCTGGACGCAGGACAGGGCTGTGAGTAGATCCATTTCCCGCAGATTGGGTGTGCCTCTGCCCTTTGCCGTGTTCTCCAATGTTGTGACCACAGTGCTAAACCATTTGTTCATATTCTTCTTTTCTAAATTCTCTTTTTTGGCGGCATCTTCGCGGTCTTTATGGGTTTTGATGCCGAGAATTTCGTCTTGCAGCACAAATGGTTGATCGACATTGGATAAGATGATATCGGGAGAACTGCCGGGCGTTTCTACATACACATTGCCGATATCCAGAAAGCGCTCAAGCAGGTTAGGGACCTTCACCCGTATATCGCGCACATTCTTGTACTCGGTTTCTCTGCGATCTTCATTAAAGAAGATGAAGAAGCGTTGAATGTCGATAATACGCCTGTTTGTCAGAATATAGACGTCATCGACAAAGTTGGCATAGATAAGCGCGATCCAGGCCAGCAGGAAGAGCACAACGATACCCATAAACGTCCACCAGGTCTGCGAGATAAAAGGCACCCAGCCAAAGCCTGGAGCGGCAAATGCCGTTGGCACGACTATCAGCAGTAACAATATGGGGGCGAGCCAGTTTCTCCATAAGACATAACGCGAGCGTTGGATATACTTGACGGTATACTCGCCAGACATATAACGGACATCCGTAGGGATGCGCAGAATACCACCGAAGGTGCGTCGGGGACCACGGAAGCGGTTGAGATCGCGCAATGGCGGGAGGTTTTCGTCGGCATCGGGCAATTTTGGCACTGGCCTCTCTTTCGCCAGCGCCTCCAGGACATGCGCGACTTCGGGATCATGTGGTACAGGCGGAGGGCCTTCTTTGGGTTTACTGGATTTGACAAACTCGGTGATACCCTGAAGGGCATCTCTCACTTCTCGGGGATGTGGTATATCCTTGATCAGGAAATCGCCACCCGTCAGGTAGACATGGACGGTTCCATAACCCAGGATTAATCCCCAGAGTCCTTCAACGCCGACACCTACTTGCTGCACTTTATCAATCGGTGTTTGTTGTCGTGTTGGCTCTAACAGGCCGCGCGCGTTAATAATGCGCTTATTGGTAATGATGTAGGTCTCGTACCACCAGGACAGCAGATGTTTATAGGCGAACCAGACGCCCGTTGCTACTACTGCTAGTGAGCCCGTAATGTCCAGCAGATACCATAGTGCGCTCAATGACGGCACCGCAATCGATGTCACCAGAATAGTGAAGAGGGCGACCACGGACCCAATAAAAGGTAAGGCTTTAACGAACAAGAACCACCAGTGTTGGCGTACCACCATGCGGACTTCCTCGTCTGGCTGTTGCCCAGAAAAGCGCCACACGCGGCGGTTTCCACGCTTGAATGTTTGCAAACCGAAAAGCGTACGATTTGTACCCGAGGAACTCTTAGCTTTGGGGGAGGACGTTTTTTTTGATGTATTAGCCATGCGTGTCACCTCGACGTGTCAATCCAGCAGAATCACTATTGCGTGTGAACATGTCCTACTTCTTTGGAGCAGCTTTTTTGGACCGTGCTGCAATCAGCGCGACCACCAGTGCAACAATGCTGATAGCGAAAATGATCGGTATAAAGTTTGTTGGGCTTAACGAATTGAGATTTAACGACACTGCCGGTTGACCCGCAGCATTTTTGGGAAAATAGTTGGTCAGGTAGTAAATGATAAATGCCCCAGAAATGACGGCTGGCACAATGCCAATAAAGCGCTCGTGTGGCTGTGATGGCCTGGGGAATACCCGGTTTCCGAGATAGTATCCCAGCGCTATGACCAATACAAAAATGATCAGGGAGCCTACCGTTCCACCCAGGAAGTTTGGTGCTTGCGTTTGCGTGACGGCATTCTTTCCTCCACTCAGCAGATAACTCAGCACGCTACCCAGGAGCACCAGGAAATTTCCCACCTGCGTACTGGTGGTAGGTTTTATCAGAAAGAAGGCGAGTAGCACAAAGACCAGCGAAACGAGCTCTCGTCGCCAACCGCGCTGGAAGCCTACGACAATGAACGCGAGAATGGCTACATAGAAGCATTGTTGTTCTGCAGACAATGACAGCATATTCTTGAAATCTCCCCTATATCACCAGAGGCCATTAAGCGCTCCGTGCTTCTCTGGCGATTTGCTGTATCGGATTCTCTCCCTTAAATCCCGTTCCTGCATTTAATCATACCACAGCTTCCCATCAAAACATAGAGGATTGCCCATCAATTTTGCGCATATTTGTGTCACGCTGGTCCAGATTGCGCCTCTGATGCTGAGAAAATGGGGGGGACCTATGGGGGGATTTTGCAGCGTGGGAGGCGCTGCTCTACTCGTAAAAGCGCTCCCAGTGTGGTATAATAATACAGGTAGGATCAAATTTTCTAAGACCCCTCCATCTAGCTATTGCAAATGCTTCAATCCGATATCGCCTTCAGGCTATGTCTTTTTTTGGTGAGGATGAATTATGGAACCGGGCAATGTCAGGCCAGTCAATATTGTCAAAGAAATGTCAGATGCTTATCTCGACTATTCGATGAGCGTCATTGTTGCTCGCGCGCTCCCCGATGTGCGAGACGGGCTAAAACCTGTGCATCGTCGTGTGCTCTACGCCATGGACCAGATGGGTCTCCAGTCAACAAAACAATTCCGTAAATGCGCCGGTACTGTAGGCGAGGTATTGAAAAGCTATCACCCGCATGGTGATGTTTCCGTCTATGACGCCCTGGTGCGTATGGCTCAATGGTGGTCGATGCGCTATCCTCTGGTCCTTGGTCAAGGTAATTTCGGCTCACAGGACGATGATCCCCCGGCTGCTATGCGCTATACCGAGGCGAAAATGGCGGCCATCGCCGATGAACTCTTGCGCGATATCGATAAGGACACGGTCGATTTTGTGCCCAACTACGATAACCAGAACGATGAGCCAACGGTTCTACCGGCGCGCCTGCCTAATCTCTTGCTGAATGGTTCCACCGGCATCGCGGTGGGTATGGCGACCAACATCCCTCCTCATAATCTTGTTGAAGTGTGCAATGGCATCATCTATCTGATTGACCAGCCCGAGGCGACGACTGAAGAGTTATCGCGCATCATTCGTGGTCCAGATTTTCCCACGGGCGGCATCATTCAGGGGCGGGAAGGTGTGCGCAACGCTTATGCTAATGGACGAGGGCGTATCGTCGTGCGCGCGCGCACGCTCGTCGAAGAGTCTGAGCGCGGTCGGATGACCATCATTGTGACAGAACTGCCCTACCAGGTCAATAAGGCTGAACTGGTCAAGAAGATCGCCGAGATGACCCGCGACAAAAAACTGGATGGCATCTCTGACGTACGTGACGAGTCCGACCGCAATGGCATGCGTATGGTAATTGAACTGAAACGCGATGCCAATATTGATAGCGTACTCAATTCGCTCTACAAATACACAGCTATGCAGGCGGCCTTTAACGCGAATATGCTGGCACTGGTGGATCGACAGCCGCATACGTTGACCCTGAAAAAGTTTTTGCAGCACTATATTAGTCATCGCGAAGTGGTGATTACGCGCCGTACGCAGTATGAACTGGCGAAAGCTGAAGCGCGCAAACATATTCTGGAAGGCTTAAAAATCGCCCTGGACAACCTGGACGCGGTGATCTCCATTATACGCCAATCCAGGTCGGCATATGACGATGGTATGGCCAATCTACGAGAACAATTTGGCTTCTCGGAAGAGCAAGCGAAGGCAATTCTGGATATGCGCCTGGCTCGTCTGGCCTCGATGGAGCGCCAGAAGATCGAAGATGAACTCAAAGAAGTGCTCAAGAATATCGAATATTACCATATGCTGCTGGATGATATCGCTGAGATCCGCCTCCTGATCAAAGAGGATCTCAAAGAGCTGAAAGAAAAGTATGGCGATGCCCGACGTACTGAGATCGTCGAGGCGGAGGCTAGCGATTTCAAGGATGAGGATCTGATCCCCAATGAGGAAGCTGTGGTGACGCTGACGGAGAAGGGCTATATCAAGCGCTTGCCTTCAAGTACGTATCGTGCGCAGCGGCGCGGTGGTCGTGGCGTTACCGGTATGGCGACGCGCGAAGATGATACGGTGCGTCATCTGCTGGTGACACATACGCACGATAGCTTGCTCTTCTTTACGGATCGTGGCCGCGTCTTCCAGTTAAAGGCGTATGAGTTGCCCGATGTGAGTCGTACTGCCAAGGGAGAGCACCTGATTAACCTGATCTCGATTGAGCAGCGTGAGCAGATCACGGCCATCGTCGCGGTCCCCAAGGGATCGAGCCATGACCTGATGATTGTGGCCACCAAAAAGGGTGAGGTGAAGAAGACCTCTATGAGCGAGTTTGAGGTGGTGCGTCGTCAGGGGTTGATTGCGATGAACCTGGAGGAGGATGACGAGCTGATTGGCGCAAAAATGGCGCGTACGGGTGATGATGTGCTATTGGTTACGGCGCTGGGTCAGGCCATACGCTTCTGTGTTGACGATTTGCGCTTAGCCTCGCGTACCAGTGGAGGTGTGCGCGGTATTCGTTTGGGTGCGGGTGATACCGTCGTCTCATTCAATCTCGCTCTGGACGGTGAATTGCTGATTGTGACCGAGTATGGCTTTGGCAAACGTACGCCCATCGAGGATTATCCGCTGCATAATCGCGGTGGTGGTGGTGTGATTACGGCGAAGGTGACTGACAAGACCGGGCATGTCGCTACGGCACGCACGATTACTGGACTGGATAGCGATCTGATGATTATCTCCGCCAGTGGCGTGGTGATCCGTACGGATGTGAGCTATCTTAAGACGTCCGGGCGCGCAACTCAGGGTGTGAAGCTGATGAATCTGGCTGAGGGCGATACAGTGGTAGCTGTGGCAACCACCAACGGCAAGAAGCCGCAGGAGCAGAACGGGGATGATGATGCTCTGGCCGGTGATCTCGCGGACGCCGAAGCCGACAGCGATGATGAGGAAACGACCGCGACCGTCTCTGAAGAGACAGAATAAGGCTCTTCAGAGACGGGACTGTCGAGGATGCGGAGGCTCATGTTCGACTTTGGTAAGGTGGGGAATAGATGAGCTTTGAGAAAGCTTGTCCACCAGGATAATTATTGTGAATGCAACCGGTTTAATGGGTCTCCGTCATCTTTCGTGCTAAGCTCATACATAGATAAAAAGCGGTTCAAGCCAATTGACTCCGGTCGCCTTATCTACCACTTGGGATTGACACCGAACTTTCCCCATTTTCTCCTTTCCTTTTCTCTTTTCTTCTGTTACACTTCTTCCTTAGCTTCGCTTTGTCTACCCATATTTTTCTCTGAAGGAGGTACTTCCCATGCCAGGCCATGAGACTTCTTTACCTGAGGTTTTGGAACGCTCTTCTCGTAGTGGTCATCAAGCTTCTGCTTCCTCCGATCTCATCCGAGAGAGAGGACAGTTCTTCCCCCAGACCCATGATGCTCGTGAGCTGGATGAGCGCCAGCACAGCAGTGGATCTGAGCAGAGGCTAGAGATTGGTCTAGATAGGTTTCTCCCTGAAAAACTACAAGCATACGAAAAAGCAGGTATAACAGTTGCACCGGTCCTAAATCATGAAATTATGACGGCTCTGGAACTGGGTCACCGACATCTTAGGGCTGAGGCGATTGATACGATGAATGCACATGAGCTAAGAAGTCTTTTTTCTCTGGTACATCATTGGGAGAACACGAATGGTTCGCACTTTCTAACTGACACGGAGAAGGAAAGCCTCATGCAGCTAGCTCAGGCAGTTGAGCAGGCTTATAGCCTGTATAAGAAAGTTGGGCATGCGAATGACTCATTTCTCAAGCCTCTTGGAGACGCTACTATAAACTATCTGGAAGCATGGGACCGCTACATAAAGAAAGATTTTGGCGGGAAGTTGTTTTGGTCCTATGTAGAGAATGTAGGGCCAAAAGAAGATGATAAACCTATCAGTTGCCTGCCATTTGAAGCGCTTGTGCTGACTGAACAAACGCAAGAGAATATAAACAAAGCATCGGGGAAAGCTGTAACCTCACCAGAGAAATTGTATGAAGCGCTTGGACTCACTGAAGAAAAAATACACGGCCTGAAAGAGAAACTCACGAATTATGCAAAAGAAAAAAATTTGCGTATCTATGAGTATAAGAGTGATAGTCATCATGGATTCTACATCTATCATCCTGAAGCGGTAGAGAAGGTGATCCACAAGCATCGCTCAGCTCTTGAGAAAGAGGGGGGGCTTAAGACGCTGGATGCAGAGACATTTGTTAAGTGGCTCAGTACAACTTCTGTTCCTGTGGATACTGCACTCTATACTGCTCGATGCGATGCTTTTGGAGAATTTTCCAATAGATATAGAACAGATGTTTATAATCCTTTGAGAGAGGGAGATGCTAAAGAACGACTTCCAGTCACTGTCGATTCACTTTCTGCAGAAAAGTTGGAACTAGCGGATTACCTGGATAATCAAAACAAATTAAAGACTATGCAGCGCGAGAGGGCACTTCTACAGCGGAGCGAGCGATTGATTAGTTACGATAGGTTTCTTCCAGAAGTACAAAAGGAGGGTATCAATATTGCGCCAGTTCAGAAATCTGAATTTCAAGATGCTCTGAGGCTTCGCCACAAAATTGACCAGTTGACTCATGAAGAGCAAAGAGCTTGTTTTTATCTGATAAAGCAGGGGATTGAGAAACTGAAAGGTTGGCTGCTTCAGGATAATCTCAATGATCAGGAGCACAAACGGCTTGTTTCTGCCGCTGAGGAGGCATTTGACAAGCATACGAACGATGAGGATAGGCAGCGAATACTAAAAGAATATTTTGAATTTTGTTTCAACGCGAAAATACCAAATACAGAAGTATCATCACTGGACATCATGCATGTGGGGAAAGATAAACCTCTAGCATATGAGGAATATGCCAAGATTGAGCGTACAGGTAAAGATGTTACAGCGCTTGCACAAGAGAGAGAAGAGCAATGTTTAGGTGTGTTGTATGCTAAGAGCATGAGCATGCGAGAGCCTAGGCTCTACGTCTATGATCGAGGTGAGGTAACAAAATGGCTGCAAAAGTATCACAAGCAGCTTTTTGCGGAAAAAGGCTGGCCTCATGAACCAGATGAGTTTGTTCGGCGGCTCAGTGAAGAACAAATTCCTCCTAAGACTGCACGCTATACAGCTATTGCTGATTTATTTGGGGATAGCAATAATGGAGACAGAGTAGATATTTTTCGCGATGATATAGATAAATCAGAGGCAGGTGAATTTCCAGTCATTATGAGGGAAATTAGTGACGGTAGTATAAAGCCATCGCATTTATTTGAGCAATTCCATGGAAAAGCGATTTATAATGTAAAATGATGAGAATATAAAGCATATCATGCGTATAGTCATCTCAATCTGCCAGCCCCGCCCCGTAGGGCTTACAGGGAGAGGCTTTTCACATCCGGTGCGGGAAGTTCCGTCTCCATTCATGGGAGGCCCATCAGGGATATGGCAGAGATTGCTTCGTGCGATACGATGTTGCTTGTCTTGACGTGGAGCGAAAGCTCTCAGCCTATGGTCGGGTTATTTTCTCAGAGCCTGTAGTGCCGGGTGTATATCATCCAAGATTGAGAGCTTTGCCGCCTCTGCGTATACGTTTGCCCAGCCGCACCTGTTGGGCTGACATACGATCTTTCTGGGCTTCCAACTTCACTAATGGAAATGGGCGGTGGTATTGTTGCGCGAAGCTCTCGGCTTTCTCATCGGAGATCAGGGCGCGTTGCTCATATGAACGCGCCAGGATAGCCTGTTTCACCTCGTCAGGGGCGTCGGCCAGCAGCAGATGCGCCAGCGCAAAATCAGGTTTGCCCTGATCGGCATATGCATCCGCACACGCGATACCATCGACACCTTGCTCCAATTGTTGCCGTGCTCGCTCCAGAAAAACCTCGTTGAGCAAGCCACTATAAAGTTCATTAAATGTGCTGGACATCATCAACTCCAAAAAGTATCAACTCGTAAAACGGCTGTTGCGTACAGATTTTTAAGCCCTGGTAACATACTGACCTTGCGCTTCTATACCTAATAGTATCATAGTTTGTGCGCTTAGTCTTTTGAGTCCAAACTACGCTGTCTCTTTCGAAAACAAAGCTCTTGACAAGAGAACAAAATTTTATGTAAACTTATTGATATATGGATGTGCACAGAAAAAGAGCAAGTGATCTATTTTTTGTATAGACTTCATGAGAAGCTTGTCGCGTACCACATCGCCAGGCATATTTCTCCCTTTGCTCTGTCTGCTTTCTGGTGCTGGATAAGGAGGTGCAGCTCACTATTTCGCTCCTGCCTCTCTGTAATACGACATGACATACGGTCGTATTGCTTTCCCTATCTGCAATTGCAATGTTGCAAGCTGCCGTCGTTTTTGCCACCCTGGGCGTGGCAACCACTCCATGCAAGAAGTATGGAAACACTGAGGAGATTTACGATTTATGAAGAAACGTTTCAATCGCCGACGATTTCTGGAACTTTCTGCGGGCGCAACCGCCGTCGCTGCAGGGCTTACCGCAAGTGGTATCCCTGCCTTCGCGCAAGCTGACGTCTCTACTTCTATTGCCCTCAACGGATCAGATAGTGGCCGCACCTTTGATGGTATTGGCGCGATTAGTGGTGGTGGTGGCAACACGCGCCTGCTCTATGATTATCCCGATCCCTACCGTAGCCAGATCCTCGACTATCTCTTCAAGCCTGGCTATGGGTCCAACCTGCACATCCTGAAAGTTGAGGTTGGCGGCGACACCAACTCCACTGATGGCTCTGAGTCCAGTTATATGCACACCGCGACCGTACAGAACTTCAATACTGGTTATGAGTGGTGGCTGATGACCGAGGCCAAGGCGCGCAATCCCAACATCAAGCTCTATGGTCTGGCCTGGGGCGCGCCGGGCTGGATCGGCACCACTGGCGCGACCGTTTACGACACGAGCAACCGTTTCTGGTCACTGGACATGGTCAACTATTATATCAATTGGATCAAAGGCGCAAGTACTCATTATGGCCTGACCATCGACTACATCGGTGGCTGGAATGAACGCGGCTACAACGAAGCATTCTACGAAGCACTGCATAGCGCCATCGCGTCCAACGGACTCTCAACGAAAGTAGTTGGAGCTGATTCTGACTGGAGTATCACCAACGACATGGTCAGCAACTCCACCTTCAACGCCTCCGTCGATATCGTGGGGGTGCATTATCCGTGTACCGGCGGCGATGGCGGCACCAATACCTCCTGTCCAAGTACCACCAATGCAATCAGTCTGGGCAAACCATTGTGGGCCAGCGAGAACGGCTCCCAGGACTACAATAGCGGTTCCATTGCCATGGCTCGTGCGATTAACCGAGGCTATATTGATGGTCAGATGACCGCCTACATCAACTGGCCGGTGATTGCCTCCGTCTATCCCAACTTACCCTACGATACCGATGGACTCATCCTCGCCAATCAGCCCTGGTCGGGCAATTATAAAGTTGGCAAACAGCTCTGGACCACGGCTCACACGACCCAGTTTACGCAGCCCGGCTGGCAATACCTGACCGCTGCCTGCGGATACCTGGGCGGTAGCGATAGTAACGGCAGTTATGTGACGCTTAAATCGACCAATGGCAGCGACTACAGCGTGATTATTGAGACCGTGGATGCAACTGCCAGCCAGACGGTAAGCTTCCAGGTCTCCAACGGCCTCTCGACCGGGACCGTCTATGTCTGGGCCACCAATCTGGCGTCGTCGAGTTCGAGCAGTTATTTCGTGCAGCAGTCCAGTATTACGCCATCCAGTGGAGCTTACTCGTTGACGCTACAGCCTGGTTATGTCTACAGCCTGACTACTACCACTGGTCAGGGAAAGAGTACGGTCGCCAGTCCTCCGCCGGCAGCGCTTGGGCTACCGTACACAGACACCTTCCAGGGCTATGCCCTCTCGCGAGAAGCGCAGTACTTCTCCGACCAGAACGGAGCCTTTGAGATCGTCGCCAGCACTGGTGGGCGTAGCGGCTATAGTATGCGCCAGATGGCAGCGACTGCACCGATCAACTGGGCACCGCTCAGTGAGCCGTATTCGCTCATGGGCGAACTCTCGTGGGCTAATTATACGGTAAGCGTCGATGTGCTGTTGGAGCAGGCTGGCTTTGTCGAGATCCTGGGACGTGTAAACACGCAGACGTCATTTGATAGCCCCGATATCGATGCCTATTATCTGCGCGTCAGCAATGCTGGAGCCTGGAGTATCCTGCGCAACAATACGAGCGGTACTCTGACCACGCTGACATCTGGTACGACAACCGCACTGGGGACCAGTACCTGGAACACCATCGCCTTAGGCTTCAGTGGCAGCACCATCACAGCGACGGTCAACGGAACCACCGTGGGCACCACTACTGATACGACGTTCAGCTCCGGTCAGGTCGGTATTGGCGTCAGTGGCTGGCAGAACGCGCAGTACCAAAATTTCAGCGTCACGACCAGTGCGACCACGTATTTTGGCACCTGCTATACCATCGTGAACCGCAACAGTGGTCTGCTGCTGGACATCTCAGGATCATCCACCGCCAATGGCGGAGCGACCATCCAGTCCACCAGCGCAGGCACAACCAGCCAGCAGTGGCAACTCGTCGCCACCGGCAATGGTTACGTGAAGCTGGCAAACTACAATAGCGGCAAAGTGCTCGATATTCCCGGGAAATCCTCTACGGCAGGACTCCAACTCGAGCAGTGGACCGACAATGGCGGCACGAACCAGCAATGGCAGTTCATCGATGCTGGCAATGGCTACTACAATATCGTCAGTCACAGCGATGGACTCTATCTGGATGTGTCTGGATCTTCGACAAGCAGCGGGGCAGCCGTTGACCAGCAGACTGCCAGTGGTGGCACAAGCCAGCAATGGTCGCTCGTGGTCGTCCCGACGGCCAACGTCACGTATGAGTTGGTGAGCCGCAACAGTGGCAAGGTTATAGATATCTCAGGTGCATCTACTGCCAATGGTGGAGTGGCGATCCAGTATACCGATCACGGTGGGAGCAACCAGCAGTGGAAGGTGGTCAGTGTCGGTAGTGGCTACTTCAACCTGGTCAATGTCAATAGTGGCCTGCTGCTTGAGGTGCCCGGTAGTTCGACTACGACTGGTGTGCAACTCGATCAGTCGAGCAGTACTGGAGGCACGAACCAACAATGGCAGTTCGTTAGCGTCGGTAGTGGTTACTATACCATCGTGAACCGCAACAGCGGACTGCTAGTTGACGTCAGTGGCGCATCCACGGCTGATCTAGCCAAGATTATCCAATGGACCAGCAATGGTGGGACCAACCAGCAATGGCAATTCGTCCCTGTATCTTGAAGCTTGAAGCGTAGAAAATCTGTCCGACCCCGCCAGGCTCTGGCGGGGTCGTGTGGTCTACAATGTAAAATTATTCACAGAAATGGAGTGTCAAAAACACTAGTAATGCTGAGCCCATACATATAGAATAGGAATATACAATGCTATTCCTGCTCTAAAGTGTGTATGGAGGTTACGTCTGTGTTTTTCAAACAGCATACCCATGGCCCTGCTCATCTACTGTGGCAAAGTCTGGCGGGCCTGGTGCTTGCGCTAACGCTCCTGGCGGGCTGTGGAGGGTCCTCGACATCCACAACATCCACGACGCCTACGGCGAGCGTCGCGAGTCAAATTTCTCCACTAGATCTGGGCCTGCCCCAACAGGCGCTGAATGCGCCCATTACGGGTACTGTGCCAGATAGTCAACTATTGCATGTCAGTATCACCTTTAAGATCAATCAATCAACGCTCAATAGCCTGGGTGTGAAGAATAAGGCGCAATCAGGGAAGAATATAAATGTGCAGGCGACTGCCAACGCGCTGGGTATTAGCGATGCCACCTATCAAAAAATTAAAGCGTTCTTTGGGGTCAAGGATGCAACGCTGAAGCTGAGTGCGCTCCATACCAATCTGACGGTCGATGCACTGGCAGGTTCTTTTGCGCGGTTGTTGCAGACGCGTTTTGTGACCCACAAGCTCAATGGTCGTACCTTTTTCACTCCTGATCCGGCGAAGCCACCGATGATTCCCACGGCCATTGCTGGTTACATTCTGGCGGTGACTGGACTGGATAACTATAGCCAGCCACCGCAGACCGGTGTGTCTCTAGCCCCTGCGCATGCCACGCACGCAACTGTGCGTGGTGATGCGGACTGTGAAGCGGGTAACGACGTGGTTATTCCTGGCATGGTGGCCGGCGCTTATGGCTATAATCAGTTCTGGAAGGCCGGTTGGCATGGGGAGAATATGACCGCTAACCTTGTAGAGATTGATGGTTTCGATCCAAATGATATCGCCAATTACTTTGCCTGTGTTGGCTACAAGGGGAAGTTCGGGTCAGTCAGCGTTGATGGGGATGCTCCGGCTCCAGGTGGAGAGGCCACGCTGGATATCGAGATGGTGGCCGGGCTTGCGCCTGCTGCCAATATCGTTGATTATCAGACAGATATCAGCCAGGCGCAATCTGACAATGATGTCTGGACGCAAGTCAACGACGAATTGCAACAGATTATTAGCGATAATGCGCATAATACCAGTTCGGGGAGTGTTGTCAGCATCAGCCTGGGCGCAGCCGAAGCGGGGATGACTCTTGGGAATGTTGCCGCTATTAATCAGAGTCTGCAAGTCCTCAATCAGGTAGAGCATATGACCGTTTTTATTGCCAGTGGGGACTGTGGTGCTTTCACCTCGCGCATCTTCAAAGATCTCGCTGTGAGTTTTCCTGCCAGCTCTACCTCGGCGGTTGCTGTAGGTGGAACGACGCTCGCTACTAACTCTGCGGGTCAGCGCGCCAATGAGGTGGTCTGGTCAGATGGGTCGGACACTGCAAAATGTACGAATCAATGGGGGAGTGGTGGTGGTCTGAGTATCGCTTTTACCCAGCCCTCATGGCAACAGGGCAGTGGCGTACACAATCATTTTTCTGATGGAGAACGACAGTTGCCAGACGTCGCAGCTGTTGCCGATAGTCTCGCGGTTTACTATCAGGGCCAGTGGCAGCCCGTTGGTGGAACCAGTGCCGCTACGCCCATCTGGGCAGCCGGCATGCTCATGGTCAATCAGGGCATGATCGCACGCAAGCACGAGTACTTCTATGGTCCATCGGTCTTCTACACGGTAGCAGACCATGCGGGCAAGTTCCATCCCTTTTTCGATGTCACGCAAGGCAATAATCTCTTCTACTCTGCTACACGGGGTTGGGATTTCACGACGGGCCTCGGCACGCCAAATCTTGTCGACTTTTTCCGCGCCATTTATCAGGATTCGTAACGTATCGCTTTAATATCATCTGTCTTATTAGAGACGACAAACACCCTCCTTCTGAGCTATCGTCAGAGGAAGGGTGTTTTGGTTTGCGCACAAGCGCCAGGTGAGAAGAGTATTGTAACCTCAAAAGAGAGTATTGCTTGTCATAGTGGCTGCTATTTCAGCTTCTTCTTGGGATCATGGTGGTGATGATGGTGATGATGATGGTGGTGGTGATGAAGGTCGACGCCTCCGACAACCTGCTGTAGCTCGTTTTCATTGAGTTCTCTCATGGTGGGGAGCTGGTTTTTGGGAGTGTCGGTTTTGGGGGCGGTTGCCCATTGGAAAATATTTTTCACTAACCTGTTCCTTCCTTGCGGATTATCTCCGTGTGTCATTTAGTCGTCCCCTTTTTCAAGGGTTATTTAGATCATAGCGTAAAATTGTCATCGAACTGTTGAGGAAGACTCATGATTTTCTCAAGATAGGCGTGAAATTTAGTCTGCATGCGCCCTCCTCTGCACCTGGTCGAAATTCACTGGGAAGGTCGTAGGCTACACTGCACCGCGTGAGCTAATCTGCTATAATGGCGGAAACTCCTATGTGTGTGGAGGAAAAGGACTAATTATGTCAGAACAGTACAAAGCCTTACAGGGCTTCAGAGATATTCTCCCCGAGGAGCAGCCGTACTGGCGCTTCGTGGAACAAACGGCGGCGGAGGTTGCGCAACGCTTTGGTTATCGACGTATTGAGACGCCTTTATTGGAAGACACGGCTGTTTTCCATCGCACGGCTGGCGAGGGTACCGATATCGTTGAGCATGAGATGTATAGTTTTGCTGATCGACCAGATAAAGAAGGCAAGCAACAGAGTATTGCCTTGCGACCAGAAGGCACAGCCGGTGTGGTGCGCGCTTATCTGGAGCATGGTATGTTCAAGCTGGCGCAGCCGCAGAAGCTCTATTATCTGAGTGAGTCAATGTTCCGCCGTGAGCGTCCGCAGGCGGGCCGTTATCGCGAACACCACCAGTTTGGCTGCGAAGCCCTGGGCGAGAGCGATCCGGCGTTGGATGCGGAATTGATCGGACTGCTCTACCAATTCTATACGCAACTGGGCTTGCAACACATTCGCGTGTATATCAATAGTATTGGCGATCAGCATTGTCGTCCATTGTATATCGAGACGTTGCAGGACTATTATCGTCCCTTGCTCGCGGATTGCTGTGAGGATTGCCAGGTACGTTTCTCTAAGAACCCGCTGCGTCTGCTGGACTGTAAAAATCCGCAGGATCAAGCAAAAATCGCGGCTGCTCCGCACATCATAGATAACCTCTGTGAGCCTTGCCGTGAGCATTTTGCGGCGGTGCAGCGCTTCCTGGATTTCTACCAGGTACCTTATGCCATTGATGCGCTGATTGTGCGTGGTCTAGATTATTATACGCGCACCGTCTTTGAGTTCACCTCTGAATTAGATAAAGTGGCGCTCAACGGTGGCGGACGCTACGATGGTCTGGCCGAAATTCTGGGCGGCGCACCGACGCCCGCTATCGGCTTTGGCGCGGGCGTGGAGCGTATCATTCTCGAACTGAAGCGTCAGGATATCGTGCCGCCTGCGGAACCGCGTCTACGCGCTTTTGTGGTCTACTTTGGCAAGACACCTGAGTTCAAGGCTGCCGCGGTGCAAATTACTGCCCAGTTGCGGCAAGCGGGCATCAAGGCTGAGATGAGCTATGGTGATCGCAGTCGTAAGGCGCAGATGAAGCAGGCCAATGCCTCGGGTGCCGACTACGCTGTCATTATTGGTGAGGACGAACTAGCGCATGATGCCGTCTCCGTCAAAGATTTGCAAGCGCAAGGTATGGATATCGAGAGTAAGCAGGTGACAATAAAGCGGACTGCGTTGCTGGCTTACCTGATGGATCAGCAGCAATAGCATCTATGCGGGAACCGTCGGAAAACGGGGTAGGGGCGTGTCCTTGCGACCGCCCCCAGAGCCATCGTACAAGGGAACCAGGGCGCACGCAAGGTGACGCCCCTACCCCGTTTCTCCGATCTGTATACGCGTTGTTATTGACCATAAGGAGAAGATGGTGGAGTATCTTTATCCTCATCGTGCTCTTCGGTGATATTATACGGTGGCACCTCAACCGGCACGCGATAGAAGCCGCCGGAGGTATTGCGGGGTGGCGTATCCTGCGCGGTCCCGGGTGTCAGCAGGTCCGTAGAGATGGCTTTGACGAGCCGTTCAATGCGATCCCAGCGTGCCGGGTAGTGCTCGGCATAGAATTTCTCGTTGCCTTCACTATCGTAGACATAGAGCACATAATCTTGCTCTCCATAACGGTATTGTACCGAAGTGTAGGAGATGCGTACCAGCTCGACTACTTGCAAGGTTGGACGTGAGCGTGTCTGTGTATCAACGCCTGACTTCTCCTGACTGTCGGTTTCGTTCTGCACCATTTCTACCGTTGTGTGCCATATATCCAGTGGTACACGCTCAGGTGGAAGCTTCTGGGTGCAACGTTTCATTGACTTCCGCGCTGTAAACGAGGTCGCCGTTGGCCTTGAGCAGTTGTTGCTGAGGAATTGGCGTCGTGCCAATGAAGCGCGTTTGTGTACGTAGATCAAAGGAGCGCACCATTTCGCGATGGCGTACGATTTTGCCGGTCCCTCCACAGTTTGCGCACAGAGACATCCTGGCACCCTGGCAGGTGGTACATACCCGTTTGCCATTGCCGCAGGTGCAATCGATCTCGCCGTTGATACAATCCGGGCAGGGTACGGTTGCGCCCTTACTGGCGGGATCGGTATCGACCGGGTTGGGGATTGGTACGCCTTGCTGACGGATATTTTCAAAGACATCCGAGACTTTGTTCCCGATACTGCTGGTGACATTATCGGCCTGTTTCTTGAAAAATGGCTTCTTTTCTCCGGGTGTCCAGTCGGCGACGTAACCACGTCCGCGACAGGTGGTACAGCGCTTCTTGGTGCGCCCCTTGCAGTCGGGACACACGATCCAGCCGCGACCGCTACAACCTGAACAGAGCACATGGCCGGTGCTGTTGCACACGGTACAGGCAGTGACTTCGTCCATGCCTTGCAGACGTGAGCGTGTCAGAGGCGCTTTCAGGCCGGTAACAGCGGGTAGTTCGTAATCCCACACTGGCAGCAATGGTTTTGGTGTCGTAGCCGTATTGCCGGTATATGGCTCGCTGACAATTTCCAGACTGCGGTTCTCCCAACGTGTCTGCAGCGTCACTTCCCACACTTCATCGGTGCTCAACGCAACTATGTCCATGTAGTTCCCGAGTTCGCGAGCCACGCGCCAGTTTTCGTTACTCCACGCGTTGGCGAGTTGACGAATACGCTGCTCCTCCACACTGCTAGCCTGGTGTGGTGTGGGGATCGTCTGAGCTTGTTGCCAGTAACCGGTCGCTTTATTGAAAACGCGTTTCAGGCGTACCTGAGCTTCATTTGCTCCCTGAGTCACTTTTTTTCTGATATCTTCTAAGCGTTTATCCATCTCGTCTTGATCTGTCTGGCCCGTTGAGGGGTCCGGGTTTTGCTCCCACTCGTTACCCATACTAATGCTGCCTCCATTATTTGTCTTTTCCTGCACTCAGATGAGAAACGTGCCGCCTGACTGCATGCTGTGAGACGCGCGCGGGGCGTTTCTGAATGCACATGGATGGGTATGGCTGTGGCGTCTTGCACGTTAGCAGGAACACCGCATAAGATTATTTCATTAGTATCTACGCTAGACGTTCAGGAGAGTTGTATATGCTATGCCGGGACTGGCACCGCTTGAGCATAAGCTTCTCGTAGCAATGCAAGCCTAGAGCAGCGCCACGATTTTTTCCTGTACCGGCACGCCGGTAATTTCCGCGTCATGCTCCAGAATCAGCAGGTCCACCTCGCTGCGTATACCAAATGCGGGGAGATAGATGCCTGGTTCAATGGAGTTGCAGGTATAGGGGAGCAAGACGCGTTCATCTTGCGTCTCGAAGTCATCGATATTTGCTCCGTTGCCGTGTAGCTCGTCACTGCCAATGCTATGACCGGTGCGATGCACGAAGTAGTCGGCGTAGCCTGCTCTGGCAATCACGTCGCGTGTCACATCATCGACCTGGCGACCTTCGACTTTTTCCCCGGCGGCTAAGCGTTCGCGTACGAAAGCGATGCCGCTATCCCGCGCGCGTCGCACAATCTCAAAGATTTCACGTTGACGCGGCGGAATCTCGTCCTGTGTGCCCGCCAAGGCTACCCAGGTGTAATCGGCGAAGATTGCCCCAGGTTGTGGGAGAGCGCCCCAGAAATCGAAGAGCACCAGGTCTCCGCGCCGGATAGGACTGGACTGTACGCTGGTTGGCTCGTAGTGAGGATTGCCGCTATGAGCGTTGACGGCCACGATGGGCGCTTCCGCTTCAGGTATCACGAGTCCCGCCTGCAAGATCAAGGCCAGAAAACGCTGTTGGACCTGGTATTCATCGAGATCCTGTCCCGCGTGCAGCGCCGCACCTACCTCGGCGAAAAGCGTGTCTTTCACTGCTATCAGACGCCGTCCCGCTTCGCGGTGACTGTTCATCTGTTGCGCGCTCAGTTGTGCGATAAAGCGTTGTGCCAGATTGGCCGAACTGACAACTTCGATGCCGAAGGAGCGCACGAGTTCGACTGTCCCGGCATCGACGCGTGCGATATAAGGGATGGCGTTGGCCGGAGAGTATTCCATGGCGACGCGCTGTCCCGCTGGTAAGCATGCGCGTAGGTGCGCGTGCATGTCCTGCCAGGTGCGGAAAACCAGCCGTTCTCCGGGGAGCGAACTCAAAACGTGTGCCTCTACTGCACTAATCAGCGCAGTTGGTGTACCCTGAGCGGGCACAAAATAGAACCAGCGGCGCGTGTACATGTCTTCTAGCGGTACACCTAATACCTGATAGGCGATGGGATTTGACTTGCGAAAATCATAGAAAAGCCAGCCTGCGAGTTGTTCCTCGCGTAATGCCTGTTGAATGTGTTCAAGCTCCATAGTGTGACCTCTCAACAAAGTGATGTATGCTCCATTGTATCAGATGTGAAAGAAGCTATCAGATCATCTAGAGAAGGAGCATTGCTTAAGCCTGACTACTGATTTTTACCATTCTTGATTATACTATGCTTAAGGGATTGGAAGGCGGATTGAAACGAGCGCATAGGTGCGAACGTTTTAGATGCACGGTATAAACTGTTAGGTCCCACTTTTTGTTGGTATCACCCGATGGATGCATGTTGCATCAATATATAATAGAATTGCTATGAGATCAATAGGACGAACATGAACGAAGATTCCACTTTTAACGAATCTCCAGATCCCGATCAGGATCAGCCAGCATTGCTAGTAGACACTGACGAAGATCAGCAAGCATCATTGCCAGAAGCTGATCAAGGTCAGCAAGCATCATTGCCAGAAGTTGATCAAGGTCAGCAAATGGTTTTGCAAACAGAGACATACACGCCGCTACCGGATCTGCCTGTACTTCCTGTACCTGCTACGCAGCCTCCCCTGAAGAAAAAGAGAAAAGCGCGTCCATTGACTATCGCGCTCAGCCTCTTCGGTATATTTCTGCTTGTTGTTTGTGGGGGATTGAGCTTCGGTTACTATTATTATGAGCAAAATGTGGCGAAACCGTTGCATAGCTTTATTCGCCCGGTGAGTAGGAGCAAAGATGAGCCATCCATCAGCAATACGCCGTTGGTTGGCACTCCCACGGTTGGGAGTTACGGGAGCGTCGCCGGGAAGCAGTGGAATGTTCTGCTGCTTGGTAGCGACAATGATCAAAAATATACGTTTCCCGCAGTGCTGACGCAGGTGATGATGATTGTGCACATTGATACCGTCAACAACACGGTCAGTATGGTATCGATTCCGCGTGACTCGTGGGTGAATGTACCTGGTGAGGGTATGCATAAAATTGATCAGGCCTTCCTGTTGGGTGCCAGTCAGAATGACAGTTTTGATGATGGGATACGGCTGGCTCGACTCACCGTCGAACAGGACTATGGCATTCCGATTGACCGCTACGCGTGGGTTGGTCTGGATGGTTTTGCGAAGGTCATTGATACGCTGGGTGGGGTGGATATTGATGTTACCCACCCTATTGTGGATGATACGTATCCTGATGATACCGGCAGTAATGCCAATAATCCCAATGCGTACCAACGTCTGTATCTCGTGCCAGGTCCACAACACCTGGATGGCGAGCAGGCATTGGAGTATGTGCGCTCGCGCCATGCAGACCTTGTTGGGGATATCGGGCGTACAGCGCGGCAGCAACAGGTATTGGATGCGCTCAGGCAGAAGTTGAATGTCACGAGTGTGATCATGAATTTCTCAAATTTGATTAAGGACTTATCGGGCCAGGTCTATACCGATTTTAGCGAACAGGAGATGCTGTCATTTGCTAACTTTGGGCGCACACTAAATGCCAATGATATTCACCGCCTCACTCTGGGACCCGGTTCAGGCAGTCAGGATTACGGCGATTATGCGACCGTTTATGATTCGTCGGCGGGAGCAGATCAAGATGTGATTATCCCCAATTGCAGCACTATTCAGCCGGTCATAGATCAGATCTTTGATATGGGAACTGAGCAGAGCTGCAATGTTACCGGCTAAGTTGCAATATATGATCAATGGATACACGACAATCTATGGTTTCAGTGTTAGTGCAATAACAGAATCTTTGCAGGCATTCTGTTATGCGTTGGAGTTCTGCTGTTTTACAAACTCAATGTGATATGTCCGTCCTGTTGAAAATGTGAGACCGACAACAAAACCATCTTCATTGCGCACAAATTGTTTGGTAAATCGGCCTTCTGTTACCTTATCCTCCACGGGAGGCTGAAAATACCTATCGAGCTGCAATCGGCGGTTTTTGAATACCAGTCTTTCTTTGTCTACACTGATTTCATAGGTAATGAGCAACTCTTCGCTGTAATATGTACCAATATACTCATTCAAATGTTCTGGCCTTATTTCCGTCCTGCTGTCCTCAGTATTGTTTGTACTTGCGGCAGGCTCTACTGGGGATGGCTCCTGCTGTTGCGTTGGACCTTCTGTGACAAAATGTTGGCTCAGAAAGAGATCAGCGACCTGCCAGGATAATTTACGCGTAGGCTCTAACGTACTGACGTTCCCTAGAATGATCACTGCGAAGCGTTGCTCTGGGAACCAGATGAAATCAGAGCGATAGCCAGCGTCTGAACCTGAGTGACCTCGACACGGAAGTCCTCTGTACGTTCCTAATTCAAAGCCAGAACCATAAGATATTTCCTGATCATTGTTCAGCTTACCAGGCGTCAGCATGTGTGTGACGCGCTGCTCTTTGTTCGCGAGTTGTTCCTCCAGATAAAGTGTCCAGCGAGCGAGATCTCCTACAACGGTGAAAAGGCTGGTTGCACCCACGGTATCAAAGACCGGAATGCTGATGCTGTAGCCTCCGGCTTTTTTGGGCTGATAGGCATAGGCGCGATTTTTCACTATCTCAGTGTGATCATCATGAAAGTGTGTTTGAGTCATGCCCAGTGGCTTGAATATCGCAGTATCTGCATAGGCCCGGAACGATTGGCTTGTGACGCGTTCTACAATGAGCGCGAGCAAGGTGTAGCCCGTATTGCAGTAGACGTATTGCTCACCTGGCGCGAAGTTGAGATGGCGCTGACGTTTTGCCAGGTCCAACACATCTGCATTAGTTTTCACATCATCTTGACGCCAACCAGCCAGCGCGAAGAGGTCCCATTGATCACGTAAGCCGCTTGTGTGATGAATGAGGTGATCGATGTAGATCGGAGCAGCATAGGTAGGCATCTCTGGCAGATAGGTGCGAATATCGTCGTTGAGCGAGATTTTCCCTTCATGAGCCAGTTGTGTGATAGCATAAGCGGTAAACTGTTTGGAGAGAGAGGCAATATGAAAGATCGAGTGTGGCGTAATCGGAATGTCATATTCCAGGTGGGCCATGCCATAACCGCGCGCATAAATCACCTTGCCATGCTGAACGATAGCCAATGCACAACCCGGTGAATCCAGCTTATCCCATGCCGTAAACACAGCATCTACATCTTCAAAGAGAGTAGTCATAGAAGTACACCTCCATGCGTGTTCCTGACAGCAAATGATCCTTCGATGGGCAATACCCTGCTAGAAAAATAAAGGATGATGCAAGGGCACGCAGCAATAGTATAGCAGATATCTTGCACGTTAGGGAGCGCGTGTGTTGTTCAGCAGGGCTTTTGTGTTTACCCGCTAATCCCCAAAATTGAAAAAGATGAGTCATTTCTGTGCTACAATATGCTGAGACTAACCGTGAGAGTGAAGGAGACACTTTGATCGAGCAACAGTTTGGGGACGTTCGCTTCCTGCAATTCAGCCACTTCCAGCAATTTCCTGAGATGACCCATGGCGTTTTTACGCGTGTGGGTGGTTATAGTGAGGGCGTCTATCGTGGACTCAATACTTCAACGCCGCCGCGAGGTTTAAATGGCGATAGCATTGTCAATGTAGTACGTAACCGTATGTTGGCATTGCAAGCTCTGGGCCTTGCCACTGTTCCCTGTGTCTCGCTCTGGCAGATTCATAGCGCGGACGTTGTCAGGTTTTTGCGACAGGATGAGTGGCGCGCCGATTGGGCACATCTCTCCTATTATGAACATCCCTGGACGCCTGCGTCGATACGCAAGGGCGATGCGCTCCTTTCTCAGGAACCGGGCGCGGCACTCTCGCTTTCGTTTGCCGACTGTGTCCCCATCCTCCTGTATGATCCGACTATACGCGTGATTGCTCTTGCGCATGGAGGTTGGCGCGGTACTGCGCGCGGTATCGTGCTGGCGACCGTCGAGGCGATGGCAGCGCAATTTGGTTGTCGCCCACAGAACATGTATGCGGGTATCGCTCCTGGTATAGGGTCCTGCTGTTATGAGGTCTCCGTGGAAGTGCAGCAGATCTTTCAGGCTCAGGCGTTATTTGATGAGAGGCCAACACGCGAACAATACCGGGGACAGGTATGCGAGTCGGCGGTATTTTCGCATGTTGGCAATAGTTTACGCCTCGATCTACAAGCAACCAATCGCCAGCAACTACTCATGGCTGGATTGCCATCTGAGCAGATAGAGGTGATGGATATCTGTACTGGTTGCCATACCGAGCGCTTTTTCTCGCACCGTTGTGAGCATGGCAGAACAGGACGTTTTGCCGTCGTGACCGCGCTGCGGCCTGCGTAGCTCGTCTATCAAATTCCCCTGGGGGGCACGTATTTTTCTAATTCAGGTAAGAGTACAACGCTCTCCTGTTCGTTGGGATCGGTCCGTGCGACCACTATCTGACAGGGTGTGCTCTGGCTACGGTTGCCGGGCAGGTGGGGCATATTCGCTGGAATATACAGAAAATCGCCGGTACCCAAAGTCAGATACTCCTGTAAATTTTCGCCATACCATGTTTCGGCTTCTCCGCTTAGAATATAGAGAGCTGTTTCATGGTGTTCATGCAGGTGAGCGTGCCCACGCTCGCCTGGTGGCAGTGTCAGCAGGTGCATGCAGAGCATTTGTGCACCCGCGCTCTCCTTTGAGACCCCTGCGAGGAAAGTGTGGCCCTGCTTGCCCTCGTAGGTCTTGTGTGGGTGAATAACATGGCATGTTGGTTGGGAAGAAGCACACATAGTTTCTCTCTCTTTCCTCATTGTAAGATGAAGTATAAATGGGTTTCTTGTCCTCTAGTAATTATAGCAGCGCAGAGAATAGTGTTATTAGTATATATCGACCTGCGGGTGGAGTGGGCATAGGGCAAGGCAAGTGCAAACTGATACTAGATTTTTGCGGGGGAAGAGGCTATACTTTTCCATATACTCATTTATCTGTTTGTAAGTTTCCATGGTACTTGAGAGGAATGTAGCGGTCACTGCCTCTATTGAGTACAGGTTCTACGATGCAACACTTGTAAGGAGAAATATAATGAGTACCTTCAAGCAGTTTGAACACAAACGCCTGCATATCCCAAATCCTACTAATACGGACTGGAGCTTCTTAGACCTCTCTCGATCATTTGTACCTCTACCAGCTCAAGACCATGTGGTTGCTAGTTATACACCTTGTTGCGGATATTCTTTTGCAAACATTCCACTCTCTTCCAACATACAACGAAAGGCTGCTGTATTTCCTTCATCTCTACAAGAGGGGAAACAGCTACAGTCGCGTATTCTGGCAGCGAGAAGCAGTGGGTATCCTCTCGATAAGCAAGTTCGGCAGCGGCTAGAACAGAGGTTAGGAGGTATGGATCTCTCCAGCGTAAGAGTCCATAGTGACAGCGAGGCGGATCGCCTCTCCCGCTCTGTCAACGCGGTGGCATTTACCACAGGACCAGATATTTTTTTTCGCTCTGGGATGTATAACCCTTCTTCATCGCAGGGACTTCATCTGTTGGCGCATGAGTCCACACATGTAGTGCAGCAGGCGGCGGGGCCTGTAGCAGGGACGCCTATTGCTGAAGGCATCTCCGTGAGTGACCCTGGCGACCAATTCGAGCGAGACGCAGAAGCATCGGCGAAGAAGGTGATGGGTCATGCTGATAGTCTACAAATGCAGCATTGTCCTTGTACAGAGAAGGAGTTGGTTGTCCGACGTCCCACACAGATTACGGTGCAACGTATAGGGGAAGGTGGAGTTTCTACGCCATCAGTTCCGGCTGCCTACAGTAATACAAGTCTTCCTGTTTGCCCAGCAAACTTGTCGCCTGACTCTCCTGTTGGTTATACCGTTGAGACTAAAGGGAACCCGGAGGTGCAAATTAAGCAATTAGAGTTTGCCCATTCTCTCCTTCAGGTAGGTCCACCCTCAAGCGAGAAGTTTCATACTATGGATCGTATTGAACGAGAGGTTCAATGGCTCAAGGAAGACAAACCAGCACAAGTTCTCCCAGAGTATCCTCTCTTATGGGGCGCTTATTTTAAGGATTTGGTCAATCGAATAGCCAACTTGGATATTAACCCTTTCAAAAACTTTTATGATCCCAATCTGTACCCAGACATTAAAGTTCTGCAAGAGAAAGGAAAGCAAACTTTCGAAGATGGTTATTACGCCTATGCTTATCGAGTCTCTGACAAACGAGTTGCATACGCATATACTGGCAAAAGTCAGAGTATCAATAACCCGATCCCGCACAGTGTGTTAGCAGCAGGTGGACGTGTACACGCATCGGGTGTCTTCGAAGTCAAGGGTGGAGAGATAGTCTCTATGAATAATGCATCCGGTCATTACATGCCAGATAGTGAGTACGTGCAAGTTGACGATAATTGCCAAATACGCATATCTCCTGATCTCCCTAGTCTAAAGGCATTTTCTGATAAATTAGATGAGATGGGATATAAAAATGTGCGTGACAACGCATTTATTTCGCCACAAATCAACCAAGAGCAGCAAGATTGTTTCAAGAGACCTAAGGAGCTGTCAATGCCGGATATGGGTTTCAGACCCAACTAGAGATAGGGCTATGATCCTGGCAAAAGTAGCTTGTATGTATCTTTTGTGTTTCATTGTGTTCGCAAAAGCAACTACGCTACATAGGTTTTTGGTGCGGGAACGGGACGCCCCAGCTCTCTGGCTACCATGATCCAACTTTCGATAGCATCTTGCCCTTGTTTGACCGCTTTTTTATATGTTTTTCCGTGTGTTTTACACCCAGGTAGTTCTGGTACAGTGACGACGTAGATTTTACCATCCGGGTTCCATTCAATGATCATAGAGTAGTGTTTTGCTTCCTTCATACATTCCTCCTGTGTTCTTAATAAGAAAACCCTAACGTGTTGTAGTTAGGGTTTTTGCTGATAAGATTTTGATTTATGCTGCGGTGTCCGTATAAATTCTGGGGGGTGGTACTGGTATGCCATCTTTCTCAGCGGCTTCAATCCAAAGGTCAATAACGTCTGATGCGTTTTTTATGGCCTCTTCGTAGTTCTTTCCATGGGTTCTACAGCCTGGCAATTCTGGAACGTTGACGATATAGATTTTATCTTCAGTGTCCCAGATGATTTCGAGTGAATAATGATGTGGATTCATGTCATATTCCCCTTAAACGTTTCAAGGCGTTTTCGACATCCTTAATCTGGTACCGTTCTGCATCATCTCCGTTATTACCTGATATAGTAACGCTTACGTCAGGAATTGCAGGATGACGCCAAACGGTATGGCTCCCTTTGCCTGATCGAGTAGAGAAACCGGCTTTAGCCAGGGTTGCTTTAAGCTGCCTGATCTTTGGTGGCATTTTCCTCTCCATTATATATCATGGTGTCTGAGTATGTCGAACACGGACCTAGCTTGTCGATTTTTAATGTGCTGTATGGCACTGTTATATCATAGATAAAAACATATGCTATACTCATTTTGTATTATTTTTTGGACTAAATCACCGAGAAATCATACGTTTTATGATCTGGGGATAATCTCATGCCCTCGTGGTCAGGTTAACCAGGTGACAGTTGCAGCAGCTTCCTTTTGAAAGAAACTGTAGCAGGGTTCATGCGTAGATCAAGAAAACAGGTGATGCAAATCTGCATATCGCAAAAAGAAAAGAGGTGTCTCCATCCTTCCGGGGGAAACGTTGGGAACTTGGGTAGGGGCGTCACCTCGCGCTGTCTTTTACCCACAACGTTCAAGTACAAAGAATGGTAGAATGAGAGGAGGGAAAGAAGAGAAAGAAAGAGGAAAGGCGAGAAAAGATGGAATGGAGTGGAAGGGAAAGTGCAACGGAATGGGCAGTGATGACGTATGGATCGGTGCGGCTGGAAGATGAACGGCGAACGCAACGAGCCGTGAAGATGGCAAGTGCACTGGCACGAGATCCGATGGGTTCATTGCCCAAACAATTGGGAGGGCAAGCAGCGACGAAAGCAGGGTACCGCTTCTTGGAGAGTGCGAAGACGAGCTATGAACAACTGATGGAGCCACATGAGCAGCAGACGAAAGAGCGGATGCAGCAACGCAAGCGGGTCTTGCTGATCCAAGATATGACGGAAGTGGATTATGCGCACCATCCCAAAACGAGTGGATTGGGCCCCATCGGCAATGGGAGCCATCAGGGCTACCTGCTGCAAACGGTGCTGGCGGTGGACCCGAGCAATAGGCAAGTGCTGGGCATAGCCACCCAGGAAGCGTTTTTGCGACAGCCCGCTCCAGCCGGAGAAACAAGTCACCAGCGAGGCAAGCGCAAACAGAAAGAAGCGGAGGTCTGGCAACGACAAGCACAGCAGATCGGGGAGGCACCAACAGGATGTGAATATATTCATGTGGGGGACCGAGGCAGTGATATCTTTGCGTTTTTGCGAGCGTGTCTCAAGCAGAACGGTGGCTTTGAGGTGCGCGTGCAGCATGATCGGAGAGTGGATCTGCGGGTGGATCAAGCCGAGACCCCGCTTTCCCCCGGAGCGCTTCGTCATGGAAAGAAGCGACCAGCCGGACAAGAGCCCACCCAGCATCTCTTCGAGGAGGTGAGAAGTTGGCCATCGATGGGGCAAGACACGATCCAGTTGGATGGCAATCACAAGCGCAAGCAACGAGCAGCCCACCTGAGCATCAGTTGGGGAACGCTCCGGCTCTGGCCTCCCGATGGGCCAGCAGGCAAAGGAGAGGTGCCACTGGTGGTCACCGTGGTCAGAACCTGGGAAGCCAACCCACCAGAAGGGCAAGAGGCGCTCGAATGGCTGCTGGTAACCTCGGTGGCAGTCCAGAACGAAGAGGACGCCTGGGAGCGGGTCGAATGGTATCGCATGCGCTGGATCGTGGAGGATTATCACCAATGTCTCAAAACGGGCTGTCAGATTGAGGCACGTCAGGTGCAAACCTATGAGGGATTGCGCACCTTGTTGGGGTTTCTGGCTCCCTTAGCCGTGCGCCTCTTACAATTACGAGACGTGGCCCGCCAGGAGCCCGAGCGGCCTGCCCAGGAAGTCCTGCCAGCGGATGTGGTCAAAGTCGTGGCGCATCTGGCCCACGTTTCTGCTCAACGGTTGACCACGCAACGATGCTGGCACCGCATCGCTCAGGCGGGTGGGTATTTGGGACGCAAGGGAGATGGAGAGCCAGGTTGGAAAACCCTTTGGAAAGGATGGTTATACATCCAAACTCTCATCGAAGGGGTTCACCTAGCCTCTCAACTCTCACTCGAATAGAAAATTGTGGGTAAAAGACAGACCTCGCGTGCGCCCCGAGGCGGTCGCCAGGACACGCCCCTACCCAAGTTCCTCCTCAAGGGCGGAGAGCCGAAAAGAGGAACTGATTTATCAATGGAACCAAAGCCCGGTCATCTTGGCCTGAAATATGTGGAACAATTCAAGGACGCGAGTATCGTTGAAGTTTATCATCACCGACCACCCTATGCAGATGAGGCGATTAGCAAGCTTGTTGCCTTAATCGTTGACGAGCCACGTACTATCCTGGACGTAGGATGTGGGACGGGAGACCTCTGCCGCAGGCTGGTGAACGCGGCTGAACGAGTGGATGCGGTTGACTTCTCTCGTGCCATGATCGATAAAGGCAAAACGCTTCCCAATGGTGCTCACGCTCATCTCCACTGGATCTGTGGGCGTGTGGAGGAAGTTGAGCTGTATCCTCCCTACGCGCTGATTACGGCAGGGGAAAGTCTGCATTGGATGGCATGGGATAGCATCTTGCCTTTATTTCACCGTATCTTGACGCCACATGGCTACCTGGCTGTTATTGGTCGCGAAACCGCAGGCAATCCCTGGGATGATGCCCTGCAAAGGCTCATCGCTCGCTTCTCCACCAATCAGGGGTATCGTCCGTATAATCTCATTGAGGAATTGGAACGGCTTCACCTTTTTCAGAAACAGGGGAGCATGCGTACACGTCCGGTCCCGTTTGTGCAATCTGGAGAAGACTATATTCGCTCCATTCACTCACGAAATGGCTTCTCCCGGCAGCGTATGGGAGAGGATGCCGCACAAGCCTTTGATGAGGCAGTCAGAACGATGCTGGCACCCTTTCTTCGGGAGGGATTGCTTACCTTGTCTGCTGTGAGCTATGTGGTATGGGGAATGCCTCAGATAATGTAGTTTTTGCCCTTTTTCCTCCATAGAGAAGAAATGGTTGAGTGTACCTGCTGATGTGACGGTTGAGGATATGGCAACCATTAAACAAGAGAAAAGAGTGCTCTATGGTTTGGTTGGTTGGCTCAATGGTTCTCTTCGCGTTTTAGCTTACCATGCAATGTATGCAGCAGGCGAGACAAGCCGTTCTGATCATGCAGATGTTTGACTCCTTTGAGGTTGGTACCGAAAAGGTCAACCTTGCTGAGGTCGGTACCGAGAAGGTCAGCCCTGCTAAGATTGGTACCGAGAAGGTCAGCCTTGCTGAGGTCGGCATTGTTGAAGGAGGTCCTTCTGAGGTTGGTATTGCTGAGGTTGGCACCGCTGAGGTCGGCATTGTTGAAGGAGGTCCTTCTGAGGTCGGCATTGCTGAGGTTGGCACCGCTGAGGTCAGCGAGGTTGAGGTTGGTTCCACTGAGGTCAGTGTTGCTGAGATTGGCACCGCTGAGGTCGGCCTCGCGGAGGTTGGCGAGACTGATGTTGGTATCACTGAGGTCAGCGAGGCTGAAGGAGGCCTTGACGAGGTTAGCAAGGCTGAGGTCGGCCTCGCGGAGGTTGGCGCCGCTAAGATCGGCCTCGCGGAGGTTGGCACTACTGAGATAAGCTCTTCTGAGGTCGGCCTCGCGGAGGTTAGTACCACTGAGATGAGCTTTTCTGAGGTCGGCCCCTCGGAGGTTGGCACCACTGAGATCGGCACCACTGAGGTCGGCCTGGCTGATGTCGACCTTGATGAGGTTAGCTTCTCTCAGGTTGGCGCTTCTGAGGTCGGTACTACGCAGGCTAGTACCGAAGAGATTGGTGCTGAAGAGGTTGGCTTCTCTAAAGTCGACCCCTCGGAAGTTGGCACCGCTCAGATTGGCACTACTCAGGTCGACGCCGCTGAGATCGGGTTGGATGTCCCGGTTTTGTACTCGCCAGGTGTTCCATACGTTTATACCTCGTCGCAGGATATCGAGATGTGTTTGCGTTGCCATACTGTCCTCCTTGCTTGTCGTGCTTTCATTATAGATGAACAATTTTCGATCTACAAGGATAGCGAGGTACAAATAGAAGAGGGTTTTATGGATATGAAAGAGATAGTGGAGCATTTGTGTTGCTTTTCCGCCAAGAATTCCGCCATAATCCGCCAGATGTGTTATAATTCTGCGAAAATGAGAGTCCTATAGTTGAAGCGAGGATAAAGGTGCAGAAGCTGAGTGAGCTTGATCTAAGGCGTATCATTGGGCAAGGTGAAACATCTAGTGTTGAGTTTAAAATATCTCCTCCCCGTCCCTCTGAACTGGCAGAACGGTTGTGTGGTATGGCTAATACTCAGGGAGGGTTAGTTATTATTGGTGTTGAGGATAATTCTTTGCGAGATATTGACTTAGAGCGGGTGAAGGCTCTCTGAAAAAGAGCGATGAACAACGGACTGCTGGCTTAAATAGTAGTAGCCTTCTCGATCAGCCTCATCGGTTAGAGATAGCAATGCGTTATGTACAGAAAAATGGCTCTATCACTAATCGGGAATATCGGGATTTAACAAGTGCGTCTTGAACTCAAAACAGAAGCATCACCTTTTGATGTTGCTTTTATGAAGAAGGAGTGGGGCGAGAGGGAGTCGAACCCTCACGACCTTTCGGCCAGGAGATTTTAAGTCTCCAGTGTCTACCATTCCACCATCGCCCCTGGGCTAGTTTTCCGTAGCTATGATAGTATCATGCTTCAGCCCGTTCGTCAATCATTTTTTGATGGCATATTGCAGAATTTCTGGCGCGTGTTTGCAACTCACAGCGGCTTCGCGTGGATCTGGCCCAGCAAGACGCGGACCAATTCGGCAATGCCATGATACGAAATGATCAGCAAGATCAGCGGGACCAGGACCATGTGAATTGTGCGCCAGGTTTTGAAGATCATGCGCGCCCTATTTAACCGCTGTAGTGAAGCGACCAGACGAGCGTGGTCTGCCAGGGCCGCGTAAGCGCTTTGGAAGTCCGCGTGCTCTTGTGGTGCTATGGCCGGCACATCAGCAGGCAGCATACCGACACTTTTCAGGGCGCGCTCACAGTAGTTTTTGAATGCCTCCGATTTTCCCGCGCTGAGACGCTCAACGACATATTCCAGCTCAACCAGGCGTCCTGGGATAGCTTTGGCGATGCCGACACCGTTTGTGCTGGCTTCTTGCGCGATTACGCGTGTCTGCTGCCAATCAAGTAGACGGCCAACAATGCCACTGGCGACGAGAAAGATCAGACCGTACAGCGAAGGTAGGGCCCAATATTCGTCGGTGACGCAGCTCAGACCACTACAGTTGAAGTGTAGGATGAAGCGGAAGTCGGCGTGTAGCAGGGCGAGGAGGATCGACGCAATGCCGACCCACATGTGTGCCCAGACCCAGCTTTGCGCTTTCCACGGCATGCCATGAAAGAAGCGCGCACGTAGCGAGTACGCGGCAACGGCCAGGATCATGATGTACGACATGACGCCGCAGCGGAAGACCACGTCGAAGAAGGGTCCAGTGATCAGGCGTGTTTTGGCGTGCAGCAAGACCAGGTAAAGAATATAGAAGAGCGCGCTGTATGCGACAGCGAAGATCAGCCAGTAGATGGCAGCTTTGGACGTTGGTGTATGCCAGATGCGCTGCGCAACTTTTTTTGTGGGTGTGTTTGTCGTTATTGCCATGGCTATGTATTGCTCCTATTGTATCCGATGACGGAGAATGTCTTCTGTTGAGCCGAAAAATTGCGTTGGTTGGACGCGGAAGGCCGCTCCCGTTGGACATGCCTGTACACATGCCTGGTTGCTGTAGCCTGCGCACAGGTCGCATTTAATGGCGAGCTTTTTGCGCATCTCCGCGATACCATCCGTCGCTGGTGCCTTTGAGAGTGGACCAGGTGCCGCAACCTGTGTGGCCATCGGCAGCAATTTTCGGCCTTGCTCTTTGCCTGTGCCCTTGGTAAAGAAGTTGGTGAAGCGCTGCCATGTCGGGGTGGCTGTAGTCTCCTCTGCCAGTGCGATGATCGAGATGTTGTCGTACGGACAACGCTCGGCGCAGATGCCACAACCGATGCAGCTCTCTGTGATGTAGACCTCGCCACTGGGCATACGCGCGATGCCGGCGCGACTACAGAGCATGCAGACGGGGTCCTGGCACTGGCGGCAGGCTGTGGCGATGCTGATGTTGCCCGTGACCATGCCTTTGCGGTTCATACGTGAGTGACCATGTCTGCGCTCGCAGGCATCCTCGCACTTATCGCATTGGACGCACTTATCCAGGTCGATGACCAGTACCTCGGTCCCTTCAACCACGCCGCCGCCGACGAGTGCGCGTAGTCCTTCACGCGCTTCTGCTTCTGCCAGGACCTGTGTGCTCGTTTTGCGCAGGAAATCGTTGGTCCCGATGAATGTCTGCGCGGCAACTGCGGTATCCCGATACTCCTGCAGACGGTGCATGAAGCGCTGATTGACTTCTGGATAGCGTGCGAGGATGGTGAGCATGGTTTCGCGCCCAATCTCGGCTACGCGCACACGGTTGATGGCTGTTGCTGTGACGGCCTTACCATCGCCGAGCATATCCAGGCCACCGACGAAGTAATCGCCGTTTTGTCGATAGGCGATGATGCGCTCATCGCTCTTTTGTTGTCCGGTCCCTGCGGCGGTGAGACGCGCGACCTTCACGAAGCCCTCCAGGACGATGTGGAGCGACTCGCGTGCTGGTTGTCCCTGATCGCTGGCTGTGAAGAGCTGTTCATCCCGGTCGTAGGTCCTGAACTGCATCTGGTTCGCGATCCAGCGCATATCGGGTGTGGCGATGCCTTGAAAGAGGGCCATGCGTTTGAGTAATGCTTCGACCGAGCGCGCATTGTTTAGCCCTTCGAAGTAGCTATGCACGGGTGGCGCGATCTCCATCATGCGTTGCATGACCTGCTCGGGAACTTCTAGCACCATCGCGCTGGTCAACGCTGTGACCGTCGCGCTTCTTTGCTGTCCGGTGAGCATACCGCGTTCGCCTGCGAATTCTCCCTGTCCGAGTACAGCTAGCGGCAAGTCCTGTCCATGTGGTCCAAGCGCGGAGACCTGGCAGCGTCCTTCCAGGATAAAGTAGATCTCGCGTCCATAGGTGCCCTCGTGTATGGCTACTGCTCCTGTCGTCAGGGGGAGTAACTTGGAGCTAGCGATGAAGTGTTTGAGATGGTTGTCGGATACCTGTTGTGGATCGCGAAACATCGGTTGTTCGCGCAAACGGCTGAGCAGCAATGGCAGATCCCAGCCGGCAGGCAGATATTCAAGCACCTGTGCCATGTCCACGTTGCCATCCCAGGGGATACCCAGGCGTTGTTTGAGCGAGAGCATCAGGAGATCCCGGTGATTGTTGACCGGGCAAACAGGCACACATGAACCACACATAACGCATTCGTCGGTGAAGCGTGCGACATGTGGCGCGATTTCGTCGGAGATCGTCGCCAGGTTGAGGTCGGCGATATTGACCTGCGTAGAGAGTGGTAGCGGGCATGCTCGCATGCAGCGGTCGCAGCCAATACACATGTCGATCTCAAAGCGCACTCCGTCCTCTGTGAGAGGCACAAGATTGCTGCGATGTTGGACGCCTACGACAGGCAATGCAGGGTGTTTCTGCATAGGATTTCTGCTGCTCCTTACTGTGCTGAGCCACAACGTGGACAAAAACGCGCCTGCGCAACCTGCTGCAAGCCGCATTGACGGCAGTATATGGCTGGCGCTTCAACCGTTTTGGCTTTTGCGGTGCGGCTGGATGCTGTTGTGAAGAGTCCTTGTTGTTTGCCGAGTAATATGGAAGATGATGGGTCGACGATTTGTCGCTGAAAGATAAATTGGACGTGTCCAAAGCTTATCTTGTCGTCTGGCCTGAGTATGGTGATGCTATTTGGCTCAATGCGCTGGTTATTGATGGTGGTGCCATTCTTGCTGCCGAGATCGCGTAGCATGTGCTGGCCATGGACATAACTGATTTCGGCGTGGCGACGGGAAATCGTTGTGTGGTTAATGACCAGGCTGCACCCTTCCTGTCGGCCAACGCTGATGACGCGTGTCTGGCTCAGGTAGGTCTCGGGCGGACGTGGCTCTAGCTCCAGGTTGTTGGCAAAGACAAGTTTCGCTTCTTGTAGTGCCGCTTCTGTTGCAATAACGGTTGGTGCATGATCTTGCGCTGCCTGTTGTATGGCGACTGCCCCTGCACGGTTGACTCCGAGTACAGCCGCTGGGACGCCCTGTTTGTCTAACCAGGCGCTGAGATTGAAGTCAGGGGCGAAGAGCCGTGCAGCTACTGCTGAGAGGTTCACTTGATGGTCAACGGCCCGCTTATACACCAGGACGCTACTGCGGTCCCCAAGGGCCAGCATACCCACAGGTACGCCGTCTTTGAGGATGACCTTCTGATAGTGCCGTGGTTGGGGATCGGCAGCGATCTCCTGATAGCCCTTGCCACCTTTGGGTATGCTTGAGATACCGACTGAGGCAAACTCGAGTCCATACAAAAACGAGGCGTTGTAAAAATTGCCAAAACGAAAGATGTGTTCGGTATCGAGCAGATCGAGCATACTGTAAGACGCTGCGCGCGCTTGCTGGATGGAGGGATACCATTGTCCAATCACGCGGGCCTTATTGGTGATGGGATCGGTTGTCTCGATCAGGTCTCCCGCCGCATAAATATCGGCGACGTTGGTGCGCATGGCACCATCCACTTTGACGCCGCGTCCACAGGCAATACCGGCATTTTTCACAAAGTCGGTAATCGGCTCGATGCCGATGCCCAGCAGCACAACCTCACAGGGAATGTGTTGCCCGCCCGTCGTAATCACGCCGGCAACCTGCCCATTTTGTCCCACGATTTCGGCTATTTCTTGCTCGACGCGGATATCGACGCCATCGCGTTTTTCCTGCTGGAGCACCAGATCGGACGCGACTGGATCGAGGACGTCGGACCACAGTGCGCGCCGTCGTAGCAGGTGGGTGACGGCATAGCCTCGGTGGCGTAACGTTTCAATCGACTCAAGTGCCAGTGTTCCGCTGCCAACAACGACGACGCGTCTCACTATGTTGAGGCGGCCCAGCACCTGCTGGTAATCCGCGACGGTGCGTAATGTGGTGACACCCAGCAGGTTCGTCCCGGGACAGGTGAGCGAGGTGGCATGTGCTCCGTGCGCTAGCAGCAGGCGCGAGTAGTCCATTGTGTGTCCACTTTGCATCAGCACTCTATGCTCTGCTGCCTGGATACCTACGACTCTATCCGTCACGAAACGCACCTGACGTTGGGGATAAAAGCTGATGGGGCGCGCCCAGAGTTTCTCTTCGCGTATCTTGCCACCCAGGTAATCCTTGAGCGCGGGACGATAGAAGACCGGGTTCGGTTCATCGGCAATCACCGTGATCTCTGCCGCACTGTCTTCTGTGCGTAACACTTCTGCGGCAGTTGCTCCGGCGATGCCATTGCCAATAATTACAAATGATTGCGATGCCGTCATCTTACCCTCGGTATGTGTTTGTTTTATCTCTTGTGTACATCTCCAATGGAAATTTGCAGCAATGCTATGAAATCTATAAAAGTTTATTTCCATTGAGAATCAGTAGATAAACGTATGTAGCACTGTTTTTCGGCGGATGAGCTATGCGAAATTTCGTAGGATGCCCGCTTTTTGGTGGTGGAGGCAGGGCATTTCGAAAGTCAGAGAGAGCCAGGCAACAAGCGCAAAGCGTGAAGAGGACCTGGCATTGTAAGCGTGCATGTGAGCTGGGACATTGCGAACGTCAAGCAGGTCCATGAGGGCTAAGATCGTGGTATTGAGGAGCGCGAGCATACAGACACGTGCTTGGTTCTCACCAGCGAGTCGTCTTCGCAGAGCGTGACATCACGCACATAGTGTAAGCAATTTTCAATGGCCCAATAAGCACGGATCAGGTGGCAAGGTGAACGGCTGGTTGATCAGGAGATGGGTGCCTATGGGTTCATTATACTGGAGGCCCAACTCTACGAAACCGGGGCAAACTCAGAAAGGCTAGCCCCTCAGGACTTTTCAGGAACACTTGTCCATCCGGGCTGGCAAAGAACGCTTTCCCCACTGAGGTGCCTGCAACCTTTACCCCCTCATTCTGCAGAAACTCTTGTCCCTCTGGGCCACTCAGCCAGACTTGTTCCTCCTCGCTCTGCAAGAAGCCTTCTTCATAGCTCTTACACTCCCTTAGTAGATCCTTTATTGTATCGAGATATTTTCCGCTCTGCTTCTCTTTCTCCGATACCCGCAAACTCGTTCCTTCTTGCAATACATCTCCTAACATAAGGAGGTGCCCTTCATTAATTTCTTTTGCACCCTTTGCCGGATTAGCAATTTTTTCTACATATTTTATTGTCATAAAACTGGTAAAACGTCTCCATAGCTTGGTCCTTTGATCTGGTACCACTACATTCAGATCTTCTGCTATTTATTTCACTTTTGCTCGATAAATTTTACGTAGGCGTTTCCTTTCATTCAATATTTTTATTCCATTTTTACTGTTTTTTCTATGTTATCGAATATTATCACTAAGAATTTGAATATTGACACCAAATTCTGTATAATCTATATTATCATAGTTATTTGTTTCTTCGCCTTCTGATGCATATTCTGGATCATTTATCTTTTTCTTCCATGCTTCCATCTCCCTTCTCTGTCTCTCTAGCTGCGCCTCTCCTAAATTTAGCGGGTTAGTTCGGGAGAGCTGAAAGGTGTAGGCAGTATGATAGACAGTCTGTTTGGCATCGTCGCTCATGATGAGCGGATACTCAGCAAAAGCGAATCCACAGTAGGGCACCTCTCATCCAGACCGCATATCCCTGCTTGGAATTGCCCTGGTAGTGGAGAGAAATTGGTTGACCGAACGTAGCGCAGACCGTATAATATCGCCAACACCTTCCTTCCTTTTTATTAACAAGAGGTGGCTCTGGTGGGGTCTCCGTCTAGAGGAGATAACGGGGTAGGGGCGTGTCCCATAAGCGCGAACGAAAGAAGAAGATGAGTTTCGTCGACAAACGGGTAAGGGCGTCACCTTCTTCCTTTCCGACACATGAGCCGAAGGCTAGCGGCGACAGCCGCGTTTCGCGTTTCCTCCGCTCCGTCAGATGAGCGAAGCTAGCAGCGACAGCTTCGTTTCTGACGGTCTCAGAGGGTGTGTCGGTTAAGAGGCAGCGTGCGCCCGGGCCGGAGGCAAGCGCCGCCCCTACCCGTTTCTAAGAGGAAGTGGTCAGGTATATTACATGCAAAATCACGTTGAGGGCAAGAATGTTTCCCTGCAGGAGCTGACACGGGGTACGTATGAGGTGATTGTGGTCGGTGCGGGCCACGCTGGCTGTGAGGCTGCGCTCGCCTGCGCGCGCATGGGCAGAAAAACGTTGTTGCTAACGATGAATCTCGATAGTATCGCGTTGATGCCTTGTAATCCATCGATGGGTGGTCCGGCCAAAGGCCATCTGATGAAGGAGATTGACGCGCTCGGTGGCGAGATCGCGCGCAATACGGATCGCACGTTCATTCAAATTCGCTTGCTGAATACCAGTAAAGGACCAGCCGTGCAGGCTCTGCGTGCGCAATGTGATAAGCAGGCTTACCGCCTGGCGATGAAGTTTGTGCTGGAAAGTCAGCCGCACCTGGATGTGAAGCAAGCGACAATCGCACAATTAATCACACGCAGTGGTGATGATGGACGGCCTGTGATCAGCGGGGTGGTGACGAATAATGGTTGGGTCTACGAAGCTGGCGCGGTGGTGATGACGACTGGCACGTTCATTAATGGTCGCCTGGTGGTGGGAGAAAAGACGCAGCCTGGCGGGCGGGCAGGTGAGGGTCCTGCTCTGGGCATCGCGGATTCGTTGCGCTCGTTAGGCTTGACCGTGCGACGCTTTAAAACAGGGACGCCGCCACGTCTGGATGCTCGCACTATTGATTATAGTAAGACAGAGCCGCAACCTGGCAGCCGTGTTCCGCTCTATTTTTCGCGGGACGTAGCGGCGCGCGCTGATGTACAATTGCCCGCTGGGCATCCTAATCCGATCTATCCGGTCACTGACGAGGATCTGCATGGCTGGCGACCGCAATTGCCGTGTTATCTGGTGCGGACCACTGCGCGGACGCATCAAATCATTCGCGATAACCTGCATCGTTCGCCGCTCTATACGGGCATCATTGAAGGCATTGGACCGCGCTATTGTCCCTCCATTGAAGATAAAATTGTGCGTTTCGCGGATAAGGTCTCGCACCAGATTTTCCTGGAGCCCGAAGGCTGGCGGACAGGCGAGGTCTATGTGCAGGGCATGAATACCAGTTTACCGGAAGATGTGCAACTGGCGATGCTGCGCAGTATCCCTGCTCTGGAGCGGGCGGAGATGATGCGCGTCGGCTATGCTGTCGAGTATGACTATGTGCCGCCGGATCAACTCTCGTCGACACTGCAAACAAAGGTGGTGGCAGGTCTTTTCCTGGCAGGTCAGATTAATGGTACTTCTGGCTATGAAGAGGCGGCGGCGCAAGGGCTGATGGCGGGGATCAACGCGGCGCTCTCTGTACGAGGAGCGGAGGCTTTCGTGTTGGGACGGCATGAGGCCTATATTGGCGTGCTCATTGATGACCTGGTCACACGTCCCATGAGCGAGCCATACCGCTTACACACATCGCGTGCCGAGCATCGCCTGTTACTGCGACCGGAGAGCGCTGATCTGCGTTTGAGCGATTACGCCTACGCCTTTGGGTTACTTGACGAGCAGCGCTATGCGCAGGTGATGCAGAAGCGCGCCGCCATCCAGCAGACATTAGAGCAGTTAGAACAGGTGCGCTTTACCTCCTCGCGCCAGGTGGAGAGCGGTGCACAGGAGGTTGGTATGCAGCCGCTGGGCCAGGTACTCTCCGCGCGGGACCTGTTACGTCGGCCAGAGGTACATTATCACCAGGTAATGCATCTCACCAAAATCGTTCCTCCTGAGCGTTTCTCTACAATGAATGGAGATACACCAATGTCACTGCAAGACCTGGCGGATGATACTGCCGAAGAGGTAGAGATGCAGGTGAAATACGAAAGCTATATACGCAAGCAAGAACAGATGGTGCATCGGACTCAGCGCCTGGAGGAGATGCGCGTGCCTGAGTCAGTGGATTATCAGACCATACCTCATTTGCGTACCGAGGCGCGGCAAAAGTTGACGCGTACTCAGCCGCGTACGGTCGGTCAGGCTGCTCGTGTGGAGGGTGTCACGCCTGCGGATGTCGCTATCTTAATGGTCTACCTGGAGAAATTACGTGCATTAAAAACCTTACCTTGACACTTTGAGCATTCTGCGTGTACTATACACGTATTACTCATCTACAGCGTATCAATATGAAGTAGAACTAGCAGCGTACGTTGTCCCCCCCGCGTTTGTGGCTGGTTTGTTGTATAGTAGGCAGAAGCCATAAAACGACGATGCCTTGCTGGAGTATCTATGATTGGGGATGTTCTCATGCTTATGTGCGCCACTTTTGATCTCTACTAGCAATGTGCATTAGAGGTGCCTACAAAGCATAGCCGACAAAGTAAGGTACCAAGAAGAGGGGAAGACTGTGTACATTCTTGTCGTTGATGATGATCGATTTGCCAATACATTGGTACAGTTTGTCCTCACTAAAGAAGGATATGAGGTCGAGGTAGCCGATAATCCGCGTGGCGCTATGCAAATGATTCAGAAGCGTGAACCGGATTTGCTCATCCTCGATGTAACGATGCCGTATATTAACGGGTTTGAGTTTTCTGCCAAGCTGCGCTCAGAGGGCTATGAGATCCCACTGATCTTTATGACGGCTCAGGATACGATAGAGGCCAAACTGCAAGGTTTTAACATTGGCGCAGATGATTACATTTGCAAGCCTTACAACCACCAGGAACTGGTTGCGCGTGTGCAGGCTGTCATGCGCCGTATCAAGAAAAATGGCAAGGTCGGCAACCAGAGTGTGCGTGGCGGAGAGATTGAGCTTTTCCCGGCGGAGCTGAAGGTGGTGGTGGATGGTCGCACAACAATTACGCTTACTCCGACCGAAATGCATGTCCTGCGTGCTTTAATGAATAGTGCGGGGCAGGTGGTGAATCGGGACCAACTGCTCGCAGAAGTATGGAATGATAACGAAAATAATAGTAATATAGTAGATGTCTACATTCGGCGTTTGCGTGAAAAATTGGAAGAGGATGCGGCTAAACCGCAGCACATCGTTTCAGTTCGTGGTATGGGTTATAAGTTTGTCGGGAAATAGGGGGAAAGGGTGCGGAAGCGTGTTCAAAAACAAGCTCAAGTAGAAAAAGATGGTAGGCAGGATGCGACACCCCGACGTTCCATGGAAGAGAACACAGATGCAGGCGTAATTGATGTTACGCTACGGGAGCCTTACACGGATACAGTTTTTGTTGATACGATTATTGCCAATACGTCTGATGCCCTGATCGCGCTTGACCAGGATTTTCGTGTGCGCTATGTCAATCCTGCTGCCACAACTGCGCTGGGCATATCCTCTGCGGATGCTGTTGAGCGTCCCTGTAGTGAAGTCTTAAGCTGTAAAAATCTGAACCGCATGCTGCTGTGTGGTACGTCGAGCTGTCCTCTGGCGCGTGTGCTCAAGCAGAAATTGCCTTTACCCAATGAGGAGTTGATTATTGGCAATCATGCGCAGCAGTGTGAGGTATCTACCAGTGTCACCCCTGTTGAGCGGCACGGCATGGCCTTTGCCGTCTTTAATGCGCGCGACATGTCAGCGCTCAAGGTCGCGAACCGTGTGCGCTCAAATTTTGTCTCGATGGTCTCCCATGAATTGCGCACGCCGCTCAACTCGGTGCATGGCTTTATCGATCTGCTCTTGCAGGGGCATATGGGCGAGTTGTCAGACGAGCAGCAGCTCTATCTTGGCTATACCCAGGAGGGAGTGCAGCAACTGATTTCCATCGTCGAAGATATTCTGTTTATGACGCGTTCGGATCTGGGACAGTTTGAGATCAGGCAGCAAGAGGTACCATTCCGTGTGCTGGTGAGGCAGGTGATGGCCAGTCTGAAACCGCAGGCATTGAAGGCTGAGGTCGCGCTGATCCAGGATATTCCGTCCAACGCGGCCACGCTGTTTATTGATCCGCAACGCATCAAGCAGGTATTGAATAATCTGGTGACGAATGCGATCAAATTCACCCCGCCGGGCGGCACGATTACCGTCAGTACGCGCCGCCATGACGAGCGTTCTGAGATGATTTCCGTCAGCGATACGGGCTACGGCATTCCACCGGAGGATAGTCAGCACGTCTTTGAGCGCTTTTACCAGTCAAACCATAGCGAGCAGTCCAGAATGGGTGGTTACGGGCTTGGCCTCTCAATAGCCAAACTGATTGTCGAGCAGCATGGCGGAACGATTGGTTTTGATACCGTGATGAACGAGGGTACCACGTTCTATTTCACGTTGCCCTTGTATCTGAAGCAAGACAAGGATGGCGATGCTGGCGATCAGCTATGACCACAATGAGCGTTGCTGCTCACCCTCGCCGGGTTCTTGCCAGGCATTATCTTTCGAGAGTTTGTCGGCCAGGCGGGTTGGTTCAGGCAGACGATAGCCTTTGCTACAGTGGAGGACGTAGTGGATGCTCGTTTCCAGGCTGATCAAGTGGCCGGCTGAGATGATCATCGGGTGGACGCGCGTGCGTGTGCGGACGACCGCCCCGATGGTCTCTTTTTTGTCTATGAGTGGGACCCACGAGCCTGCTTCCTCTGCCAGGGCGGCCTTATCGTAGTGGCCGGTAAGGATAGATTTCGCGCAGCCAATCGTGGGCAATGCCAGCCACAGTCCAAGATGTGAGGCAATGCCGATGCGCCGTGTATGCGCAATGCCTTGACCATCGACCATCACCAGTTCTGGCTGCTGTCGTAGTTGATGAAACGCGCCCAGTACGGCGGGAGCTTCACGAAAGGAGAGCAGGCCGGGTACGTAGGGCATACGTATGGGTTCTTCGTAGACGTGCCGCTCGACAATCTCCAACTGCGGATAGCTGAGGAGCACAACTGCGGCACGTGCCATCTCATGCTCCTCGTTGATTGCCATATCGACGCCTGCGATATGGCGGACTGTCCCCAGGTGATCCTCTAAGATAATACGCGGCACCAGTTCGTGCTGAAGCGCTATCGCCTCCTGCGGCGTCAGGTCCCATGTATGTAGTGGGCTGTTCGTAGCCATTTATACCACCAAATCATCTTTCTAGCCGTATTATTTCTGTGTTTCTGCGATACAGATCATGCGCGGACTTTCAAGCTGGTAGGGACTGAGATCATAGTCTCCGTAGATGCCTTTAATAACAAAGCCTGCCTGTTCTAGTAAGAGTTCAATCTCATTGCGCTCAAAGAGATATAGTCTGGTCGTGATTGTCGTTCTCTGTACGCTGCCGCCCTGCTGATATTGCTCGTAGAAATGCGTCAATTCCAGTAAATGCTGTTGTGGGGAAGAGGCCGGGCTGACAAAGTGTGTGAGCATATGCTCCTCTACCTGCCATGTGCCCTGGTGTAACACCTGTCCGGTCAGGTTTTCCATGTAGCGCGCGTCGGCGTTGCTGATATCGAGAATAAACGTGGCCCCTGGACTCAGGTGAGTGCGCACTGAGGCGAGCACACGTTGTTGATCTTTGCGCGTCGTGATGTGTCCGAATGAACCGAGGGCAATGAAGGCCAGGCGGAACTTCTGCTCCAGATGAAGCGCGCAGATATCTTGCTGGAGGAGCTTACAGTGGGCTGCCAGTTCCTCTGCCTGGAGATGGTGTCGTGCGCGCTCCAGCATGGCGGCAGAGGTATCAACGCCAGTCAATGCATAACCTTCGCGCGCCAGTGGTAGCAACAGACGTCCACTGCCACATGCCAGTTCCAGTATTTTGCCTCCGCACAATTCGGCAAAGTTGCTATATAAATCGAGATCTTCTGTGAAGCGCATATGCTCAATGTCATAAAATGGCGCAATAAGATCGTATTCGTGCATCAAAAAGTGTGCTCCTCACCCAATACCATGGCTGCTAACTGCCCGCAATGCCTCCACAATAGGCGTCATTAGTATAGGGCCTGGGCTTGCAGATTTCAAGTGCAAGCACTGATCTGTCAAACTAAAATTGCCACATACAGGAGTATCCCCGTATGTGGCAATTTTAGCCTTACGCGCTTGATTAATGACCTGCCAGGAAGAGCAGGCTATTGGCAGCCGGACTAGCCGCGTTTAGCACCAGGTCCACGGCCACCGTGAGGACGATCAGAGCCGCCGTAGCCAGCACCATCGACGTATTCAGGCTGAGCGGTGTCACCAGATGATCCTCTTTCTGTGGAGCGTCGAAGAACATCATCTTCACCAGGCGTCCATAGTAGACCAGCGAGACGATGCTATTCAGCAGAGCGACGATCACCAGCCACTGCTGACCCATACTCCAGGCCGCCGAGAATAGGATGACTTTGCTCAAGAAGCCCGCCAGCGGTGGTATGCCAGCCAGCGAGAGCAGACACAGCGCCGTACAGCCACTCAAGAGCGGAGCGCGCTTCCATAAGCCCCGGAAATCCTCCATGCGCTCACCGCCGGTCAGGTTCGCCAGGGCAATAATGCCCGAGAAAGCGCCCAGGTTGGTGATCACATAGATCAGGATGAAGAAGAGCACCGCCGCATTGCCCGCTGCATTATTCGAGGTACCCGTCGAAGCCAGGCTGGCAATAAAGCCAACCAGGATATAGCCTGCCTGCGCGATACTCGAGTAGGCCATCATGCGCTTGACGTTCGACTGGACAGCAGCCACCAGATTGCCCAGCGTCATGGTCAGCGCGGCCACAATGGAAACCACAATAATTAAGGCTTGCAGGTTGACATGGCCGAGTCCACCGTACATGAATACGCGGATCAGCGCTGCGAAGCCCGCCGCCTTAGAACCAACCGAGAAGAAGGCCGTAGCCGGTGTTGGCGCGCCCTCATAGATGTCTGGTGCCCACATATGGAAGGGGACCGCCGAAATCTTGAAGCCAAAGCCCGCCACGATCAGGATATCCGCCATCAGGGCCATCAGGTTGCCCTTGTCCAGTGTCGCAAACGAAGTGGCAATGCCGTGCAGGTCGGTGGTGCCGGTCAAGCCGTAGAGCAGCGCGAAACCATACAGCAGGATCGCCGAAGACATGGCTCCCAACAGCACATATTTGACGGCGGCTTCCGACGACTTCGCGTTGCCGCGCAGCAGGCCAGCCATCACGTAGAGCGGAATACTCGTCAATTCCAGCGAGATGTAGATGGTAATTAGCTCGGCGGTGCTGGCCATCAGCATCATGCCCGTCACCGAGAAGAGCAAAAGTGCGTAGAACTCACCATCCGCCTTCACATATCTGCCTATATATTGATAGGAAGACAAAATCATCACCGCCGCGATCACCAGGAAGATAATGTCAAAGAAGAGCGCATAGTTATCAACCACGAACATCCCGAAGAACGCCGTATTTTGTCCTGGTGCCGGGGGATTGATGGCCTGCGCGATAATAAAAGCGGCGGGCACAATCAGACCGATCAGCGCAGTACCGGCGATGACGATGCGACGTTTCACAAACAAGTCGACCGCCATCACCACCAGCGCCAGCAGCATCATCGAGATTTCCGGTGCGAGCAGGTAGAGATCATACAACGTGAACATAATAACTCCTTACCCCCAACAGGGCGACCATACAGGCCGTCCGTTGCATAGGGGACCTCCCCTACTTGATCAAAGTCACAGTCGCCGTAAGCGAATGTAGAATTGGTTGTAAGCTTACCGTAATCAGATTGATCAGCGGTGCAGGATAGATGCCGACAAGCACGATGACCACCGCCAGGGTGATCAGGGGTAGCTGTTCGCGTACCGACGCATCTGGTAGCCAGCTCCACTTGGTGTTAAACGGACCAAAGAAGACGCGTTTAATCATCCAGAGCAGATAGGCCGCCGTCAAAATCATCGTAAAGACGGCGATGATCGTCGGAATGGTCCAGATGCGGAAACTGCTCGTGAAGACCATATATTCGGCCACGAAACCAGCCAGACCAGGTAAGCCTAGCGAGGCCAGGGCCGCGAAGGTAAAGAGCGTTCCGAGGATCGGCATCTTCTTCGCTACGCCACCAAAGGCCGAGATTTCACGTGTATGTGCATGATCGTAGATCACACCCACGCAGAAGAAGAGCAAGCCGGTAATGATACCGTGACTGAACATCTGCACCGTTGCGCCCGTGAGCGCCGCCTCGCGGAAAGCCAGGTCCGTCGCGCCGCCCAGGTTGAAGATAGCATTGCCCCCACCGGCTGCCGCTGCGACACCCAGCAGAATGATGCCCATGTGGCTGACACTCGAGTAAGCGATCAGCTTCTTCATATCCTTCTGCACCAGGCAGATACCCGCGCCGTAGATGATGTTGATCACCGCGAGAACGACCAGCCAGCCAGCGAAATCGTGCACACCGTACGGGAAAAGCGATAGACAGATGCGGATCAGTCCGTACGCGCCCATCTTCAGCAGGACACCGGCCAGCAGCACGCTGACCTCGGTTGGTGCATCGGTGTGGGCATCGGGCAGCCAGGTATGGAAGGGGAACATCGGAATCTTGACCGCGAAGGCCACGAAGACCAGCAGGAAGGTCAGCAACTGCAAACTTATGGAGATACCAAAGATGGTCGTTGTGCCGCCAATCAAGTGCTGGGCCAGGTAGGGCATGTTGCCGCTGCGCTGCGTGAAATAGAGCAGCAAGAAGCCCGCCAGCATAAAGACGCTACCGAAGAATGTGTAGAGCAGGAACTTCCAGGCCGAATAGATGCGCCCGGGCATACCATGCTTGATCGCCTCGTTACCCCAGATACCGATCAGCAGGAACATCGGAGCCAGCTCGACCTCCCAGAAGAGGAAGAAGAACAGGATATCCAGCGCCATAAAGACGCCCATCACGCCCGCTTCCAGCAGCAGGATCAGGGCCAGGTAACTCTTGACATTGACCTTTTCCCAGCCGCCAATCACCGCCAGCATCGTCAGCAGCGCATTCAAAATCACCATCGGCAGACTCAAGCCGTCCACGCCCAGGAAGTAATCGATGCGCAGATGCAGCGCATTAGCGCCTGTGCCCAGCGCAAAGTCAAGCCATGGCACGTCGATGGCATCGGGCAAATTTTGCAGGCTGCCGAAGCCGTTAATCCCATTGCTAAACAGGATGTGGAAGAAGATTTCTAGAGACAAGGCAAAGGTCAGCGCAGCAAAGGTCAATGCTGCCCACCGCGCCCAATGTGTTGGTAATGCATAGGTTATCACTGCACCGATCACGGGTAGCAGGATAATCCATGTGAGATCGCTCGCGAATATCATATCTTGATCCTCACTTTGCCACGGTGATCAGTATCAGGACGAGCACAGCCAGCACGGCGACGCCACCAAAGAAACCAATCATGTAGGACTGCACGCGACCGGTCTCAACGTGCCGCACACCGCTACCGATGTCAGAGATAGCCCGCGCTACGCCGTTGACAACGCCATCCACCACATACGTATCGAAAGCCTGCTCAACGTGGGAGATGCCCAGCACGATATAGCGCACGATCCAGTCATAGAGCGTATCCATATAATAGCGATTGTAGAGAATGCGATGCACTGTGCGCAGGACCGGGCGCTGCTCAACATAAGCGTGAATTTTCACAATGTCTACGCTACCATAGAGGCCCCAGGCCACAACCAGACCAACAACGGAGACGGCTACACCGATCCATGTATCTGTTTTGCCCAATAGACCTGCGATGCTCAGATTCGTGGCACCCGGCGTAACATAACTGAAGAAACCTACCCAGTAGCCAGCGATGACCGCTGGAATAGCCAGCAGCATCAGCGGAATAGTCATGGTCAACGGAGACTCGTGGACTTCGCCGACGCCGCGATAGGGTCCGCCCCACAGGCCAAAGATCTTGCCACCCTTGCCCCCGAAGGCCAGAATAAAGGCCCGTAACATATAGAAAGCCGTAAAGCCAGCCGTGACCAGGGTCAGGGCATAAATACCATAATCGTTATGCTCAAGAGCCAGTCCGATAATCGTCTCTTTACTATAGAAGCCAGAGAAGAAGGGAAAGCCAGAGATCGCCAGCGTGGCGATCAGCCAGGTGGCGGCGGTAATCGGCATGCGTGTGGCCAGGCCACCCATCACGCGCATATCCTGGACCTCTTTATGCGTCGCGTGGTGGAGTCCGTGCAGCACGCTACCGGCACCCAGGAAGAGCAAGGCTTTGAAGAAGGCGTGGGTGAAAAGGTGGAACATACCAACGCCCGCGCCGTACTCAGGACCGGCTACACCCAGGCCAACAAACATATAGCCCAACTGGCTGATGGTCGAGAAGGCCAGCACGCGCTTGAAGTCGGACTGTACCAGGGCGATGGTAGCCGCGAAGAAAGCCGTGAAAGCACCGATCCAGGCCACCGTCGTAAAGGCCATAGGATCAGCCGCCGCGAAGAGCGGATACGTGCGCGCGACCATATACACGCCAGCCGCCACCATCGTTGCCGCGTGAATCAAGGCGCTCACCGGCGTGGGACCCTCCATTGCGGATGGCAACCAGGTATGCAGCGGAAACTGCGCCGACTTACCTATCGCGCCACAGAAGACCAGGATCATGGCAATTCCCAGCAGGGTCTTGTCTGGATTATGCTGGACGTCCGCCTGCAATTGCAAGAAATTGAAGGTATTGTATTTGGCGAAAAGGATCATGATACCGATAATGAAACCGACATCACCGATACGGTTCATCACAAAGGCTTGCAATGCTGCGCTGGACGGTGAGGGACGCTGTTCCTCCGGCTTGGCGCGCTTATTGATCCAGAAACCGATCAGCAGATAGGAACTGAGGCCAACCAGTTCCCAGCCAATGAAGATAACCAGAAAGTTCTCCGCAAAGACAATTACCAGCATGGAGAAAGCAAAGAGGGAAAGATAGGCATAAAAGCGTGCGTAGCCCGCCGACTTCTCCATATAGCCTTGTGAATAGAACTGCACTAAAAGCGCGATAGTCGTCACCACCACCAGCATAGCTATCGCCAGGTGATCCAGGTGGAAGGCGACTGTATAGTTAGCCACATTGGCTATGTTCAGCCAGGTGTATTGGAAGACGCTGTAGCCCGCCGCTGGCATCGAAGCTGGATTGCTCGCCGAGTAGATCAGCAGCACCCAGGAGTAGATACAGGCTACGGCCATAATGACCAGGGCCACATACGAGCTGGCTATAGCTCCGGCGGAGAGCCGAGGCACCTGGGGATCGTCATCATCGTCCGCGCCATGCCCGCCATGCTCATCTTCCTGCGCACCGTGCGCATCGACCTCATGATGCCCTGTACGCGTTGGAGCGGCTTCGGCGCGTGGACGACTGCGCAAATCCCACATGCGTGTGCCGAAGATGATCACTACAAATGCTAAGAGCGGTGCGAACAGAATTACAGGGGAATATAGATACAATTGATTCATTGGTTCACCACTTCATCAAATCGATCTCGCTAACATCCACTGTGTCGCGTTTGCGATAGATCGCGATAATCATCGCCAGGGCCACCGCCGCTTCTGCTGCGGCCACAGTGATAATAAAAATAGCGAAAATCTGACCCGTCAAGTACGTGGAATACGACTTGACGTGGTTGAAAAACGAAAAGCCCACCATCGTAATATTGACGGCGTTGAGCATGATCTCTATGCCCATCAAGACGGCGACCGCATTATGCTTGGTAATGGCACCATACAAGCCAATGCAGAAGAGCACCGCGCCCAGCACGAGCACGTCGTTGAGCGTGACAGTTGTCAGCGATAGCATTGCCTTAATCCTCTCTGCCGATGACAATCGCACCCACAATTGCCACTAATAACACCAGTGACGCGATTTCAAAAGGCAGTACATAGCTATACGTAGTAGGGCTGTACAGCAATTGACCAATGCGTACGACATTGCTAATACCAGGCGGCAATTGGCTTGAGCCGTTGTCTGTATTTGCTATCGCGTGAACACTACTGCTGACCGCGTAGATGATCGTTCCAAACAGCAGAGCACAAATAAGCGCAGCGGCGGGCCATAGTTTATTGGTCGGATTCGTTTGTTGCTGACCACTGATGCGAGTGAGCATCAGCGCGAACAGAATCAGAATGGTCACTGCGCCGGCATAGATAAGAATCTGTACGATAGCGATAAATTGAGCGCTTAATAGTACATAAATACCAGCCGCGAACCCGAAGACCACCACCAGAGCCAGTGCGCTATGCACGATATTGCGCTGTCCCACCACTAGTAGTGCCGCAACCACCAGGAGGATGGCAAAGATCCAGAATACCAGGGTGGCTAAACCCATAAAAACATACCTCCATATACCATCGGATCGTAAATTTCGTCTCAGACCCGAGGAAGAATATAAGATCCTTTTGTGTGTATTTTGCTACTTCCGTACTGTATCATTCCACGGCTCACGACATGACAGCCAAGATCAGGTGGGGAGTCAGGAACGTGTGCATAGTCCCTCTGGGATTCTAGCAAAACCAGTCTGCTCTGACAAGGGCAATGTTGCGCATTTTTGCACAGAGGTTGTACCTATAGTTTAGCATACACAGGGAATGCTATGCCAGAGGGCAAAAAGCTGAGTTTAGGGCTGGCACAAAAAGATGCAACAGGCAATTCGCTGACATAGTGCCTAAAGATGGGGCCGGGGACTGCATAGAGTGTTTGTATGTGTTATAATCTTATTCAGTTCCATAAATTTTTCCATAAAAGGCGTAGAACTGGCATGAGCGCAACACAAATACCATCTAAACAAAAACAGTCTGATATTCTACGCTGCAAACGTTGCAATACTGTTTTACCTCTTTCGGCAACGTTTTGTAGTAAGTGCGGTGAACGCCTTGTCACACATAAAGACAGCGCGTCGCCCAGCGGCAAAACAGCTATTGCTGATACCTATCGAATTACCTCATTAGTGCGTCGGAGTGCCTATATCCAGACCTTTCGGGCGCTCGATATACGGCAGCATTTCTCTGTTATTATCAATGATATTGCGATGGGAGGTCTCGACGAAGAGGCGCGTACCCAGGTCATTGCCGCGTTGCAACAGGAGTACGATCTTTTACGCAGCCAGAGCATCCCAGGCGTTATACCCTTTAGCGATTTTCAGATAGCGCCAGAGCATCTCTCGCTGGTGGCGCGGTGGCCTGTCGGCACGGGTGACGGTGTCCAGGCTCCCATCTCGACCTTACAGGAACTCTTGCAAAGCGGCATTGGCCTACCTGATGAGCAGACCGTTTTGACGTGGGCCGAGGATCTCAGCCTCTCATTGGCTCGTCTGCATGCTAAACAGATCATCCTGGGAGATCTCGACCCGCAGCTCATCTTTGTGAGTGACAATAGTTATGGCGGGCAGCCAGCGTTGCTGGTAGCCAATCTCCCTATGCAGATACGCCATCTCCTTCCACAAGGATCGACCAACATCGACGCGTCAGCGTTCATCGCCCCTGAGGTGAGCTCTGATCAGTTCGGCCCATATTCCGACATCTACAGCCTGGGTGCTCTGCTGTATCTCTTGCTCACGGGCGTTGTGCCGGCTGATCCAGTCGCACGTGAGCAGCACCCATTGCCATCTCCGCGCGAAATAAATCCGCGTATACAGCATGGCACCGATGCGCTTGTCATGTGCGCTTTGTCTCTCAAGAGTACCGAGCGCTTCCAAAGTGCTGATGAATTATCCGCGAGCTTGTCATACGTCCGCTCGGACCCAAACGGCAAGCGTCCTCCCCAGGGGTTCACAGGGAAACTGCCGAAGCAAGTGAGTAAGTCAAAAAGTGTGCTAGAAGAGAAGAACGTCTCTTCTACGCCGGGTGATAATAAAAATGAAGACCGTCAAGAAGCAGCGCCTACTGCCGAATCAGACGACGTAACCGTTGCGGTCGTCCCGCTCCAGGCTCAGATGGCCCGACGCTATCTGTCCAGAATGAAGACAGGGAAATTGGAGATGTTGGTAGAAGAAGAGTTTCCGCAAAGAAAACCACTTGAGAAGGTGTCTGTGGAAAAATCTACGCCGGGAGAGCCGCCAGAGCGGGCTGCGCCGACAGAAACTCCACGGGCTTCTACGGCGGCGGCTGATCCTGCGTCAGTGCAAACCGCGCGGGGAAAAGGGCCAGCGCAGACGGATGCACCTGTGGGAAGTGTCCCTGCCGTGGAGAAACCGCTCGTTGGTAAGCCTGATCAAGGAACATCTTTCGTGGATAACGTGGCGGAACTTTCCGCGCAAGAGACGCAACAATTGGACATCAGGGCCATTGCTGCGCAAGAAACGATGTTGCTGAACACCAGCGCGATTGCCTCCTCTATTAGAGAGAAAAAGAGGCTCTGGCGGCTGAAAACATGCGCCAGGCAACTGCACACGGTGATTATAGCCCGCAGAAGCAAGTACCTCCGACTGAACCAACTGCTCACTCTTCCGCTTTAGTACCTGTGAAGTCCTCCTCATTGCTCCCGGTAAAATCGCCCTCTTTGTTGCCTGCGAAGTCTTTGGAACAGGCTGAAAAAACGTTGATGCGCTTGAAGGGTCTACTGACCGCGTCGTTGTTACCTGTGCCGCGCCAGCAGCGTTCATCAGGCGTTGTCGTATCCAACACGGAAACGCAGGACGGAGAGGCTGAGGCCGCACTTCTCAAGCGGGTGCAGCGTTTTATTCTCGGTGAGCAGCAACATGCGACGGCAGCGGCTGCCATTATCGAGACGCCCCTGCGCATACAACCCAACCAGAGTTACTCTATTCGCATCAATGTAACGGGACGCTCGGCCAGACAAGGCGGAGCGGCGGGATTGAGCTGCATGGTGGAGGGTGATATCGTCCACATCGAGGTGCGCTCAGCTCTGTATGAAAATTACGCTTATATCATTCAGCAAACGGATGTGCAAGTTCCCTCTGCCGGTTATACAGCAGAGATCACCATGCCCATGCAATCGCTCGCGGGAGGCTCCAGCGGACATCGTGAACGCTTACACATCTTTTTCATGGATGTTGTGCACAGTCCGCTCTACGAGAAACCATTCGTGATCGAGTTGTTTATCTCGCCGCTGGTCCATGCCGGTCGTGAGGGACGCAATGTGCTACCCATTCCATTATGAGCATGCGTTAGGAAATTAGCAGGGCCTCTATCCTTGTGTGCGCCCACCATTGGGTAGGGGCGTCGCTTTGTGTGCGCCCTGGATACTTTAACCACCCCCAAATAAGAAAATGGTCCCGCCCATCATTGCGTAGAGCAGGATCAGCAGCAGCCCTTCCAGCCAGACAAATTCGCCATCCCTGGTGATCTCACTAAAGAGAAACGTTGTCAGCGCCAGCACCGCCAGTTCTACGATACTGAACACCAGGTTCAAGCGGACAGGCATTACCAGGCTAACCAGTACCATAATGGGAGCCATCAGCAGCGCAATCTGAATGGAAGACCCGGCTGAAGCGGCTAAAACCATGCTCATACGCCTATGGAGCGCCATCGAGATCGTATTAAAGTATTCTGGAATGCCACCGATCAGAGGTATAAAGACCAGTCCTACAAAGGCTGTATTCCAGTGCAATAGCTCTGTCACTGGTTCAATGGCATCCACAAGGATTTCCGAGAGGATACCAACTCCGACCGTTGCCGCACACAGCACCAATAAGCCACGCCATAGGGGTGTCTTTACTGGCTCTGATACTGTTTGTTGAGGCAATTGTGCTGTCGTCATCGCCGGCTGTTTCTCGATTTCAGGTGTCACAATGCTATCGAGCGCCTTATCAATCTGCTGTAAGACGCCCGTTCTGCCTGGTACTTGACTTTTGGCCAATTGTTGGCGATAAATAATTAAGCGTGACATGGTTGCCGCTGAGCGCGCACCACGAATAGGATCAAAATCCTCTTCTTGCTCACCATTTTGCTTGCGTACGTGGAAGATACTGAAAATAATTGATGCACTATAACCGATGAGTAGCATGATAGCTATGAAATCGGAGAGGGTATTGCCGCGCGCTATAATCTGGTCTTGATTGCTCTGGGATGCTAGCAGTTCAGCCACAGTTGGGAGCAACAGACCTCCTATGCACAATGTCAGTTGAGAGGCGTACATACCGGCTGGCCGTGTCTCAAAACGTAGACGACCATGCTTGATACTTCCGACGATAATGGCTACTCCGAGTACCAGGAGGGTATTGCCCAGAATAGAACCAATAATGGAGGCGCGCACCACGTCCACCAGTCCCTGGCTGAGCGCCAGGATGCCAATGATCAGTTCCGTTGCATTGCCAAACGTTGCAAAGAGCAGTCCGCCAACGATTTCACCGGTATGCTCTGCAACGTCTTCTACTGCTTGCCCAATCAAGGCTGCCAGCGGCATGATACCCAGAGCCGCGACGCTAAAGACGAGGAGGGGCCATGCATGGAGAAAATAGAGCAGCACAGCCAGAACGGAGAATATGAGCAGGAAATAGAACCAGCGTGACATTCAGTCCTCCTAAATATTATACATAAGATATACACTATCTTCTCTCGTATTGTATTATTTCAAGTGTACAGTTGCAGGCTCTTCTGTCTAATTGAAGCGGGCAATTGCGATATTTTAGGCATGCTGTCATCAAGAATGATAGAGCGGCATGCAACGATAAAAAAGGAGTGAGAGTAGATGACCGGTGATCAGAGCAGTAATCCTCAACAGGAGTCACCTCCTGTAATCGCCAATGCCACGACGCATACTAATAATAGCGACGAGGTAACAAGACATATTGCTACCTTTGCCAGCCGTTTGTTGGATCGTGCCGATACCCTTGTCTATACAACGGTTGGGTTATGCTTCCTGATAGGAGCACTTATTGCGCTCATCTATAGTATCTGGAATTTCGTAAATGCGCTATACGGTGCGCTGAGCCATGTTCTGCTGACGGCTGTGGCGACCGATATTATCCAGTTTATCTCTGATTTGCTTCTCGTCCTGATTATCATGGAAGTACTCAGCACTGTGATTCATTATCTCAGAGCGCGTGCAACGTCTTTGCAGCCATTTCTCTTCATCGGCATTATCTCAGCCACACGCGGCATCCTGTCTATCGGTGCCAGGCTCTCGATAGGTGGAACCATCAGCACAGACGAATTTTACCATACCATGATCGAGCTAGGCGTGAATGCCGCTGTTGTGCTAGCACTTGGTGTGACGCTAAAAATACTGGGCAAACAGGCCATGCTCAACTCGCTCGATGCATAGACATGCGTGCTTACTGCTTCAATCTGTGATATTTTCCCAGGTACCAGCGCACAGTTAAGGCGTATTCGGCATGGCTCCAGGTCAGCGGCGAGACGCTTAGCGGCGCGCTGCTGAATGGATCGACCTGTTCTGCCATGACGCCGCTGGGCAAGGCGTGCTGTTGTACCCACTGCAAGAGTGGTAGGGCCTGCCGCAATTCGTCGATAGTCTCAGCATGGGTAATACGATACTGCGCCAGCCACAGTGTACAAATAAACCAGGGATTGCCTTGCGCTTTGGATAAATCGTGTGTGACCTGGTAATAATAGTCGTTTTCGTAGCGTGACATGCCTCCAACCTCTGTTTTTACCCACAGTGTCTGCTCTAACTGTCGCATGGTGCTTTCAACGTGTGGATCGCGTGCCGGAAACATGCCAAACAGGAACAGGCCGCACACACTGCTATCTATCGTTGCATCCTGCACAATCGTGCCGTTGGTCTCCACGTTGATCATACGCAGGAAACGGCCACGCTTTTCATCCCACAGATAGCGCAGCGCCGCATCCTTAATCTGGTTAGCTGCTTGTCGGTATGTGTTACTGAGCTTCCGTTTCGCCAAAGAGCGTAGAAAATCTGGCGGCGGCATCCAGTCCGGCATAGACGGCGGCTGTGGTATAGGTCAGGATGCCGCGTCGTTCTTCCCAGAGATCGTAGGAGGCTTGTGGTAAATGGGTTGTAGGCTCGCGATAGCTGACCAGAAAATCAGCGGCGCGTGTAATCAGTGTACGGTAATGCGGCGCGACGAACTCAATATCGTGGAAGTGGTTGTAATGTTGCCAGAGGCTATACAGTACAAGCGCGGTTTCGTCCTCCTGGATAGGCAGTTGCGGTTTGCCTTCTTTGTCCACCCAGGGATGCCAGCTGCTCCCCCAGGAGTGATCGGGATTGTATTTGTGTAAGAGATAGCCCTCGTCTGTCAGGGCTGCGCCACAAAAGTCGTAGAAGCTGCGCGTGATCTCCGAGTAGCCCGCGTGGCTGAGCGCATTGGCGACCAGGGCCCCATCGCGCGGCCACATGTATGAATAGCTATCACGCGAGAAATTGCGCACGTCAGCGTCGTTGGCAGCCACAATGGCTCCGGCATTATCAATTTGTGTACGCAGTATCAGTAAGCTCTGTTTGTACAAAGCCACCAGTTCTGGCGAAAGGTCAGCGAAATCCTGCGCATCCTTATTGACCCAGGTATGCCAGTAATTGTGGGTACGCGCTAAAAATGTCTGTGGTCCGCGCTCCGTGACTTGCCGATTTAGCTCCACGACCTCCGGCAAATCGCGTCCAATCGCCAGCCAGTGATAGGCTTCACCTGTAGCATGAGCGTCCAGAGGAGGGAGGTATAAGGCCAGTGTACCATCAACCGAGCCTTGAGCTATCGGATTGCGGCCCAGGTCGCCGTCTTCGGCATCGCGCCAGGTGCCTTGTGCGCCGTTAAACTCTTTAATGCCGCTGGCCCAGCTACTAATGCCATTGCGCGCCTGACCCTTCCACAGTGTCTGTCCATTCATCAGGAAATAGGCGCGCTGTTTATAGGCCACCAGCGCCTGCACTGGCGGATAGTAAAAGACGGTATTGCCATCAGTATCGTTCCAGATGTGCCAGTCATAGTGGAAAAAGAGCCGCACTTCGCGCGTCCGGTCCGCCTGATTGATGACAGTGACGTGGCGCAAGAAGATCGCGCGATAAAAATCGACTGTATCGTTGAAGAGCAATTGGAGTTGTAATCCAGGGTGCGTCAGAGTGACGTGCGTAACCAATGTTTCCTGGTCGTAGCGCAGCTCACGTTGCCACTCGGCAGCATCCAGCCAGGCAAATTGACCACTTACCCAGACACCTGTATGCGAAATATCACCATCTGTATGCAATTCCTGTCCCACGTAGGGCCAGTAGATATCGCGTACATTATAACCTTTATCAAAATTGATGAGTAATGACCCATTACCCAGCGGTAGATCTCTCGGCATTGCCACTGCACTCCTTATCAACGTGAGGTTGTTATAGTCGCTGTTTCTTCACCGTACCATAGTTGCAGCAAGATGTCTACAGCTATTAGAAAAGAGAGGGTATGACGCCGATATTGCCCGGCCAAACCAAGTTTATTCTTCCCTGACCTGTATAGGTCATTACTGTGCAAAAACAGATCTGCAAGCAAATTACAATATCCTCATTTTTATAAAAATCAGTTTACAAACTTATTTCACTCTGTTACACTCGTAAATAGAGTGAAAAAGGTATTTGCAACTTCATTAAAAAGAAGAAGAAGCATATTTTTCTAGCGATGATTGTGCCTGGTTATTGTCAATACGTGTGTATCATTGCCAATATCAGCGATGACCAAGGCCAAAAAAGACACAGAGATGCCCTTATGACGTTCAGCAACTTGCTATACTGCAAAGAGAGGCTTGTTATTTAGCACAGAAAAGACTATCTGTAGAGGTACACATATGAAGATCCATGTTCGTAATCTAGGCGTTATTCGCCAACTGGCAGAGTTCGATCTCAAGCCGCTGACTATTTTTATTGGGCCAAACAATTCAGGGAAAACCTGGTTAGCCTATACATTAGCCGGCATTTTTGGCGAATATGGATTTTTACATTATATGAAAGAGAAAAACGCGGAAGAGATTGCTACAGCGTATCCGTATCTGATTACTGCTATTGACGAAATGTTGGAAGTTGGTACTACAACCATTGATCTTGTACAGTTTGCTAACGAGTACGGCGAAAGATATTTCAACAACGTGGCCAAACAGGCGCAAGCATGGTTGCCTATGTTCATGGGGACAAAATTAGCCTCATTTAGCGATTTTGAATTGTCGCTCAGCTTCACAGAGTCAAAGAAACAATTTACAGATGCTATTCTGGCTACGTCGGTAGAAGCAAATATCGGAAAATTGCTGATCAGTATGCGTAAAAAAACGGACCAGAAAGAACTATACATGTATACGTTTTCTGGTGCAGATACAGACGAGCAGATAACGGAAAGACTGCCACGGGATATTATCGTAAAGGATTTATTTCTACGTATCCTGCGTACCCTGCGCAGAGCACTTTATCCATATGTAGCAGTACTTCCCACGGAAAGAACTACCTTCATAACTTTCCCGTTCAATAGTTCTGTCACACATGGAATATTAGACCAGCATAGTATTCAACAGGAATATGAGCAAGCATTAGCGCAAGGAGCCCGAGAACTTTCTGGACCAGTTTCAGCATATCTGTCTTCTGCCATAAATGCATTTACGATTGGATCAAAAGAAAAAAGCAGGCGAGCCAGGGCTGCCAAGAAAAATCCAGCCATACAACACTACATCACGCTGGCCGAACTATTGGAAGCACAAATCCTGGGCGGTAATGTGGATTTCTCCAATGCTGAACCAGATCCTACACGTGAAATTGTCTTCAAACCAGCTGGAAACGCTGCCCCATTGGAAATTTCTGTGGCGTCTTCCATAGTGAAAGAGCTTACGCCACTTGTATTTTATCTGCGTCATTTCGCAGAGCCAGGGGAATTGCTCGTTATCGACGAGCCTGAGATGAATCTGCACCCGCTCGCACAGGTACAGATGATCGAATTTCTCGCAATGCTCGTCAATGCCGGGCTACACGTGCTCGTAACTACTCATAGTCCGTATATGATAGACCATCTCACCAACCTGACTATAGCCGCTGAACACGAGGATAAGGCAGCCATGCGTCCAGAATTTTTCTTGCGGGATACAGATGCTTTTATTAGCAAAGAGAAAGTCGCTGTTTATCTGATAGATCGTGGCGAAATCAAAGATGCCATGAACGATGAAGAGCTGGATTGGGATACGTTTGGTGAGGTTGCTGATCGTATTTCAGCAATCTATTTTAAGCTGTAATTGAGGAGAAGGGTGTTTGTATTCATGGTAGCACGCCGCATGGCAAAGCCGAAGCCAACACCAGAGAGCAGCTCAAAAAAATCTTTGGCAAGAACGTGGAAACTCCACATCGTAGAGGGAAAGCTTATCGCGAACTCGGAAAGTTTCTGCGTAGGCTGTATACGGAACAAACAGACAATAATTGAATAAGAGGGTCTGACCCTATATATCCCTTGTTTTTCCCAGCTAAGAGTATATATAGTTATACTAGCGTTGAAAAAGAAGGGAGCGGTGCTTTATGCAATCTACTGATGTTGGAGAGGTGAAGAAGCCTGAGGCAGAGCCCGAAGGGAAAGCTCTTGACTTGCTGAGAGATGGGGTATTACGGAGAGAGAGGTATGAAACTATTGGCTCTCTAAAATATGATACAATAAATGCTATAGTAGCAGCAGTAGTAGATAAGGCAAAAAGATCTATTCCAACGGATGGGAGAGCAGATGAGGCAGTGCAGAAGGACCGGGAGAGGATAGAGAGGGCAGGCGAAAGCTGGAGGAGTATGCTGGTAAAAAGGGTAGCAAGTAGAGAGAAAGAAGCGGCCAATCTATCCAGAGACGATCTGCAAGAAGAGAACTTCAAGGAGCGCGTGGATGCTCTGCAAGAAACCCAGGATAGCTATCGATTAGACAGGGGTCCCATGGCAGACGAGACCGAAGAGGAAAGGTTGGAAGCTGTTCGTCAGTTAATTGACGCCCATCAAAAGCTAGAAGAAGAAGCAATGCGGCTTATAAGCCGGTATAATTACATAAAAGAATCAGCTATAAATTATAGCGGCGATATGGATCGTGGCGGGCGATGTTTTAATGGGGCATTTAGGGATTTACAGGCTTTACATGCTGATCTTAGTAAGGTTGGCAACGGCCCGGCGGCGCTCTTGAATTGGCATATCCTGGAATTGCATGGTTCTGTTGGCGTATCCACTGAGGAGAGAGGTCGTATCAGCGTACGTGACAATATCAAGGCAGAATTGAAGAAAGATTTAATATTCTGGCATGAAGTATGTAATTTACATGAAATTATATCAAAAGAATATAGAGAAATATTAAAAAGTGTATCTTATAACTTAGAAAGTGTTATATCAGAGAAATATAGGCATACAGTGAGAGGAGTAAAAACAAATTTGAAGGAAATAGGAGTAGGAGAGGATATTGTAGAACGTGTGATAATGGATAAAGAGGGGGCTTTACAGGCAATTGCAGCGAAGGTAAGTGAAAGCTACTCTAAGATGAGTGATCGAGATCGAAAGAGACTACTTGCGATAGCTGCAAGAACGCGAAGAGCAATCGAGGCTGATTTTGTAGATCCGAGTTATCATGATGATATGAATGATGAACAAAAAATGTCAACGAGGCGATATAATGAATGTTTATTAAAAGTAGAAGCAAATATGAGGGAAATGGGTGTAGAAGAAGATATTATAAATTGTGTAAAAATGGATAAAAATGGAGCTTTACAGGCAATAGATGCGAAGGTAAGTGAAATATCCCAAGCTAAGATGAGTGATCAAAAGAGAGAAAAACTACGCAATATGGCTAAAAAAGCAAAGAGCATAATCGAGGCAGATTTTATAGATCCTGATCATCCTTATTCTATATATAAGAGGCAAGATAGTATGTTGGAAGAATTAAGATATGCTTATCATAATGTAATAGTAAAAATAGATCGTAAGGCAAATGAAGTAAAAAATCTGACCGAGGATAAGGCGAAGAAAACGTTTGTCGAGCGTATAAAGTTACGCTCACTCGAATGCGAAGCCGATCTCTTTCAACATATCACGCAACGTCACGAAGCCAAGCGTTTTGCTCGTGCTGGTGGAGATTTGAAAAATAAGTATATAAACGGCATCTGGCTAAGGTTTTTCGATTCTGACATATGGCGCTATAATCCAACGTGGCAAGAGGACAATCTGCAGTACAGAGATATTGACTCTTCTGGTTTTACTGGTTGCTGTGGCCCCGCATGCCTCACCAGAATTCTCAGCCTGTATCGTCCAGAGATAACATCAAGCCGTGAGGAACTCCAGGAAAAATTTGCAGAAATTCACGCGCATCCTCATGGAGAGTCTCGTAAAGACGTTGGATGGTCTGAGGTTGAGATAGCAGACTATTTGAATGCTGAACTTGAGGCGGGCAGATTGATTATTCCAATGCAAAAAGGAAAAGGAGTCCGCTTCGAGGTGAGCGATAACTTTAGCTATGCAAAACTTAAAGATACGCTTATGAATGTCAAAGATGGAGAAGAACATTACATTCCCATAATAATAGGTGTTTGCGATAGCCCAGAAAAGATTGCCGATCCTGATGCGCATGTTATCGTTATCCACAAGCAAGGTGATCTCCACGACGAGCAAGGCAACCATCACCCAGATTTTGATGTGTATGACCCCTACTATGTCATCAAACCTGCCAGTAAGTATGCTCTGGGGCACATCTTGGAGCTAAGCCACTTGCAAGGGAAATATGAAGGGAGCAAAGTGGTCCACGATCCCGGTCATATGGGTCTCAATAGGGCTGTGGTGCCTGTCGTATATGATTTACCTGAGAGTGAAAAGCCAACCGGTGCTCAGGGATCTTGGGCATCGTTCCTGCGCATTTACTCACAGTACACTGGGCGTTCCACTGCTCCAAAGGGAGATAAGTAAAGAAGAGATTTCCTTCCCTGGAGGACCTATAGAAGCCGGGGTATGTGCAATTAGCCCGCGTCAAGCAGTAGAAATATGTGCAGGCGTGCATTTGACTTTTCGGGATGCTGCTGGTATGCTTAAAAATAACAGCAAGTCTGTACAACCCGCGCTGAGCGAAAGTAGTATGAGAGCGACAGCCAACAGCGATCCGATGCAGAGTGGAAGTTCGGAACGGTAATGTCCTCGCAGAACGCGTTCGTGAGCGGCTGGCCGAAGAAAGTTTTCTCTCTGCATAGAGAGCAGGCAAGTAGGGCAGGTGGGCGGTTCCCACGTAGAACATGAACCACGGAAAAGTGGTCCTGCAATCTCTCTTTCCTTTCAGGCAAGGGTTGTTGCAAGGCAATTAGGGTGGCACCACGGGTGTGATTAGGATGACAATCTCCTGCACTCTCGTCCCTTCAAAGTTTTACAGGAAGGGATGGGAGCTTTTTTTATGGCCTCACAACCTTCCTCGACCCATGGCTATTGAAGGAGATCCTTTGTATGACGACACCCATAACATGCGCATATAGCTGCTCCATAATTGTGTACGATGCTATGCGATGGGGAGGGATAAAGCTATGACGAAGTTGTGGCAGAAAGGCTACAATGTCAACGCGCTCGTAGAGCGCTACGAGGCCGCGCAAAATAGTTTCCTGGATACGCGCCTGATCCGGCACGACGTCTGGGGATCGCTCGCGCACGCCACTATGCTCCAGCACATTGGCGCCTTGAGCGAGACAGAGCTGCAAACGCTCAAGCAAGCATTTCGTGAGATCCTGGCCCTGGAAGCAACGCACGATTTTACGATTAAGCCCTCCGACGAGGATGTGCATACCAGCATCGAGAACTATCTGGCCGTCAAAGCTGGTGATGCCGGTAAAAAGATCCATCTGGCACGCTCACGCAACGACCAGGTCCTGGTAGATCTACGTCTGTATGGCAAAGAGCAGCTTCATCTTATCGTCGACAGGCTGACAACGCTCTGTGCGACATTATTAGAGTTCGCGGCAGCAGGCAGCGAGATCCCTATGCCGGGCTATACGCATATGCAGCGTGGTATGCTCTCATCGGTTGGACTGTGGGCCGCCAGCTTCGCCGAGTCCTTGCTAGATGACGAGCAATTGCTCGCAGCGGCCTACGCCGTCAACGACCAGTCGCCACTCGGCTCTGCGGCGGGCTATGGTGTACCGATCCCCATTGATCGCCAGCTCAGCGCCGATCTGCTCGGCTTTGCGCGAGTACAAAATAACGTCATCTACGCGCAGAACGCACGCGGCAAGATCGAAGCGGCTATCGTGCAGGCATTGGCACAGATCATGCTCGATCTGAGCAAACTAGCTCAGGACACCCTGCTCTTCACCACGACCGAGTACGGCTTCTTCCAGGTCCCGCAGGAGATCTGTACGGGCAGCAGCATTATGCCGCAAAAGCGCAACCTGGACGTGATGGAACTGGTACGCGCGCGCGCGCAGACGATGCTGGCGCTGCAACAACAGATGCTAGGTATCGTCTGCGGTCTGCCATCGGGCTACAACATGGACTACCAGGAGACGAAGCGGCCCTTTATGGAGGCATTGGATCTGGCACGGGAGAGCCTGGATATCTGTACGCTGGTAATTAGCAATATCAAGGTGAACAGCGAGCGCACCGTCGCAGCGTGCACCTTTGAGCTTTTCGCCGCCGACCGCGCCTATGAGCTTGCCAGCAGTGAGCATATGCCCTTTCGCGACGCCTATCGTATCGTTGGTAAAGATGTCACGGCGCAACTCGACCAGCATCTGCCATTGCCCGTTGAAAGCCAGGCGCAACTGCTAGCACGTCTGCATGCGCGCAGTCATCTGGGCGGTGCGGGCAATCTCGGATTGGAGCTGGATCAACAACGCCTGGCACAGGTCAAAACGCATTGGCAGGAACGCGCAGCTAGCTTTAGGACCGCCATACAAACGCTCGTAGGCACACAAAACGTGCACATTTTCGCTGCACTCGATGACACTGAGGAGAAGTAACCATGGCAACCGTTGTACTCGCCTATTCGGGCGGATTGGATACGTCCGTGGCGATCCACTGGATTAAAGAAAAATATGACCTGGATGTGATTGCCGTCACCATTGATGTGGGGAGTGAGCGCAATCTTGAAGCGATAGCTGAGCGTGGCCGAAAAATTGGCGCGATCAAGGCTCTGACCATCGACGGCAAAGCTGATTTCGTGCGCTACTTTGTCTGGCCTGCGTTGCAGGCTGGCGCGATCTATGAAGGACAATATCCCCTGGCAACAGCATTAGCCCGTCCCTTAATTGCGCGCCTGCTCGTCGAGGTTGCGCGCCAGGAAGGCGCGGTGGCCGTGGCGCACGGCTGCACTGGCAAAGGCAATGACCAGGTGCGCTTCGATGTCTCTATCAACACGCTTGCTCCAGACCTGAAGATTATTGCTCCTGTACGCGAGTGGAGTATGACGCGCGACAACGAAATCGCCTATGCGGCTGAGCATCATCTGCCCATCACGGCCACCAGCGCCAGCCCCTATTCATTTGACCAGAATCTGTGGGGACGCAGCGCTGAGTGCGGTGTCCTGGAAGATCCCTGGGCCGAGCCGCCCGAAGAGGTCTATGGTTGGACGGATAGCCCGGAGCAAGCAGCGCACCTGGAGCCAACCTACCTGGAGATCACCTTTCAGCATGGTATTCCCACCGCGCTCAATGGAGAAGAGATCGAGGGCTATACATTGGTTGAGACGTTGAATAGGGAAGCAGGCAAGTATGGTATCGGGCGTATCGATCACATCGAGGATCGCCTGGTGGGCATCAAATCCCGCGAGGTCTATGAAGCACCTGCCGCAACTGTGCTGCACGCTGCCCATAGCGCTATTGAAAGTCTGACGCTCAGCCGTGAGCAGATCCGCTTTAAAGAGACCATCGCCGCCGAATACGCACGCTTGATCTACAATGGGCAGTGGTACAGTGCTCTACACCAGGATCTGGCGGCGTTTGTCCAGAGCACGCAGCGCTTCGTCAGCGGTACGGTCCGTGTCAAGCTTTCAGCCGGACATTGTAAGGTCGTGGGACGCAAATCTGAGCATTCGCTGTATAGTCTTGGGCTGGCGACGTATGATAGTGGTGATCAGTTCGATCATAATGCCGCGCTTGGTTTCATCAAACTCTGGGCCTTACCCCTCAGTACGCAGGCGCAGGCGCAGCTCCTACCATCCCTCGGTATCGAGGGGAACTTGCTTAACAATAGCGAGACAAAAGTACAGATTGCCCAGGAGCACGAAGAATAATTTCAACCCCCTCTTCGCAGACACAAAGAAGCCTGGCACGATGATGCCAGACTTCTTTGTTTTATGCGTATGTTCGCGAAATCATGCAACTATCTAACAAGATAGTGGATCTGGTTACATCCTGTCAGGGTAGGCATAGCCAATGAAACCTTCGCTATTTCTGGCGAAGCTTAGCCTGTTTGTGGCATCAACGATGACGCCTTCAATAAACTGCTCATGCCCGTTATCCATTAGCGCCCAGAATATAAGCGGTTTCCGCTCATTAAAGGGCATACCTGGTGATCCAAACGCAGCTGCATCAAAAAGTGCAGAAATGTTCTCTGTTGTGGGAATCAACTGAACTATACGCGATTCATTTGTATGCATTGGAATACTCATTTTTAATTTCAATCCTTTAAACGTATATGTGCAATAAACCGAATGATTACTATTACAGTATAGAGAGTATCTACAGAAAAAGCAATAGGGAATATGCACACTGAAAGAATAAGGCGTTAGCAAATTTTGTCCATAGGTAGCGCGTATGCCAGTTGGGTGTCACAAGGTCATCACAAAAGGCCACATTACTCCTATTTTCTCTTGACACGCCCATGCCCCCCTTTTATGCTTTACATAACTTGTTGATTGCACTGAAAGGCGGACACGTCAGAAGCTGGCAAGAGACGAGGAGAGAAAGGCCCGCAAGGCCGTTCTCATACTCCATCCAATAAGGAGAATACCCGTGGGACAACTTAGTGTTCGTGCGAGAGTTATGCTCGCAAGTATCTTTATGCTTGTTGTGCTTGTGAGTACAGCCTACCTCCAGACAATTTTCCATTTTAATACCTATCTCGCCCTCGCCATCTGTCTGGCAGATACAGTTGTCTCTGCTACGATTCTCTTCAGTCGCTAAGATAGTGTTGTGAACTACTAGCAAATATTTAGGAGATGACCGCAAATGATTTTTACACGCACAGGTGCTACCATCTGTGTCTTACTGCTCATTGGAGGTCTCGCATTTGCAGGGATAGCAGGCACCGCCTGGCTCGGTGCAAGCGCAATCGGTGTACACAGTACGAATGTTGCGCACGTAGACGGCAAAGTTATCCAGGTGGGACCCGGCAAGAATTTTGTATTTGAGACCGCTACTGGCGCGAAATTGGCTTTTGTATGCGGTACTAGCTGCCGGGCATCCCAGAGACATCTCCTGCGCCATTTGAAGGAGAAGGCACATACCGATGTCTACTATGTTCAAGGGCCAGATCATGAGTTGCTCGTGGTCGATGTCGACTGAGTCGCCTTTTCAATAGAGAAGTAGAGAGTCGGACAGGACTACGTCCTGACGCTATGACGTCATGGCTTGAGATATGCCTGTTGACTTCAGTGATGAGAGGAGAGAGTTTATGCAATATTCTGAAGAAGCGGAAAGAGGTTATCCCTGGTTCACTTTCCGTGTGAGCAGTCAGTTAAAGCGCACATTTCTGGTGACGCTGATCATACTCGCCGTCAGCATCGGATTTTTCGTGTGGGGTACTCACGTGAGCGACGATATGAGTGGTGATAGTTTCGTTGGCCTGGTCTTTGCCGTTGCCAGTACCATCTTCATGTTCCTGGCCGCCGTCTCGTTCAGTCTGCGGCGGCGCGCGAGCAAACGGTCGGTTGGAGAACTCAACGCCACCTTAAACTGGCACGTTTGTTTTGGTGTGGTCGCGCTGGTGATGGTGTTTCTGCACGCGTTCGGCAATCTTAATCCGCGCACCGGCACCTATGCGCTCTATGGAATGATCGCGCTGGTGATCAGTGGCGCGGTCGGACGTGTGTTGGATCGTATGCTGCCTCGTGTTATCGCGCAGAACGTGCGCAATACGCTGACGGTTCAGGGTGAAGATCGTATCGAGGCAATCTCGCATAATCTCCAGTCGGTTGCGTTGCAGCATAGCGTACTCACGCGTGCCTCCGCCCAACAATATATGGGAGCTATAGGGGATGTACAGTATGCCCTCAAGCGAGAAGCCTTTTTTCGCTATATGATTCGCTACTGGCGCATTTTCCATATTGTGCTGGCAGTGGTAACGGTTGGCTTAACGCTCTGGCATATTGAGTACGCGCTCTCCTTGATCATTCCAGCGCTGCAGAAGTACGGTTTTGGCTACCTGCTACCCTGGCCGTAGGTAGGTGGGGGTAATACACGCTTGCTCAATGCGTGGCGTTTTTGCTCTCTAACAGGCAGGGTCGGCCAGTATCCTGCCTGTCAGAAGGAATGTTGGTCTTCCAATCCTCATCGAAGCAGAGCCAGCACATCTCTGCCTGAGCGATGCCGGGACAGAGGTCGGATTAACATACTGGCACTATACTTTTCTTGAGTGCCATCGCGTTCTCTCTGGATCACATTGGCGATGACTGGACGTGGGATCACAGGAAACAATGTGTCAAAAGCAGGTAGCAACAGCACACAAAAAACCCTCCGACCAGAGACCGGAGGTATGTTTAACAATACGATAACTTACAATGACGTAGGAATTTCTCCCATGGTAAAACCAGCAGGAACCTGCTGTTGCCATAGCGAACTAGATACTTGTGAAGCTGGTATCCATTTCAGCGTAGTATAGACTTCTTTTCCATTTTGCAAAACATTTACAGGCATATAATTCATATCGAGCAACAATACATCGCCATTAGCATAGCGGATACGATAAACTGCTTGTCCGTCAAATTGACTTTTCCCTTGATAGACAGCGTGGCCATCTTTTAAGTCCTGGCGCAACGTTGCCACATCAAACAGAGAATCGTCGACGGTCCAATCCTTAACGCCCCATTGTGCCACGTGGTGCATCATATCCAGACCGAGCGTTTGCTGCGGAGTCTGCACCACCACCACATCCATTTGCCCCTTCATGGTCGTCGTCACGTTGGTAATATTCGCCGCCATATTGTCATAACTCACGACCTTATAGTTTCCCTCGGGACTTGTCATCTTCTGCGTGTGATACAGCACATAGGCATTCCAGGAAAGATTGGCTGGCAAGGCAAAGCTCTGTTGTTGTGTCTGCCCCAGGAAAAAATACGTCGAGAACGAGAGCGCCAGCAGCACAACGGCGGCAGCAGCCAGCGAGGCAATTATGCGTACAGGTGCACGGCGAGGTCGTCGCCTGGGCGCTGCGCTGAAGGGTGCAGTGCGCACACTGGCACCTTTTTTCCCCTGACGCGCAGCTATCGCGGCCATCACGGCTTGATCGACACGCGCTGAGGGGGCAGAGGCATCCATACTTGCCACAAACTGGGCTGAACGCTGCAGGACGCGTTGCTCCAGAGTACAATCTGCACAATAAAGCACATGTGCGTTAAGCAGACGGCTCTGTTCGGGAGACACATCATCCGCGACAGCCAGATAGAGACGGATAACCGCACAGACGTCGGGGCCCGCGGCACCGATGGGCGGTAGAGGTGGAAGACCAGTATTGTTCATAGTTTTCGCTCCTGCGTGCCAGTCCCATCCTTACTCAAGCGCTGATACTGCTGTATAAACATCTTCTTTGCACGTGAAATGCGTGTGGCAGCAGCATGCGGCGAGATGCCAATAATCTGTGCGATTTCCTGATAGGGCACTCCCTGGGCTGCGCTTAACACAAGTACAGCAGCGTATTCTACTGGCATCTCAGCAAGCGTATGGCGAATAAGTTCCCGTTCAGCAATCTCTGGAATACCCCCACTATCAGCCAACAAAGGGAACATATCTTCATTAAAGAGATCTTCGTTGCTACTATCCTGGTGCGCATGAGGAGCAAGGGACCACCAGGAAATGCGTTTCCGTCTTCTTAATAAATCGACACACAAATTTGTCGCAATACGATACAGCCAGGCAGACAGGGCTTCGCGCTCATAGAGGCCATCCCATGATGTACAGGCACGTACAAAAACCTCCTGCGTGACATCATCCGCATCTTCCCAATTTCCCAGGAGGCGATAGGTATAAGAATGGATAGGTCGCCGAAATTGATCATATAGTTGCATCAAGGAAACGTCGTCCGCTAATCTTCCCTGAGCATTCGCCGATTTGTTGACAGTCATACTGACACTTACTTCCTCTTTGCCGCGCGTAACCGGTGAGCTAGCTTTTACAGATTCTGTCAGTAGTATAGCAGGACTGGCGATTAAAGAGAACATGTTAGCCGATATCTCCTTGTCATTGCGTAGTAGCGTTCCATCTTCTACCACGTTCAATACCCCTACCATTTACACAGCAATGCGCAGACTTCTGGCTGTGTGCCGCCAACCTTTGCGAAACGCGCAATCTGAGCATGACGAAGCCTTGCTACTACCCATTTTACCTATAGCTCAGGCCATAAGGTCCCACGTAGAACAAAGGGCGCTATGATAGCATTATGAGCGTCACATGGTTTTGCCAGGGGTCATTTTCTGGTAAACGAGCGTCTTCATAATCGTGACATCGATAGAATAATTTCCTAACGTTTGTTTGAAGGAGTGCGGAGAAATTTTATGACTACAAGTCCTGTTGCAATCGTGATTCCTGCGCTGAACGAGGAAGAAGCTCTCAGCCATCTTTTACCTGAACTCCCTCCACACCTGGCGCAATGGGTGATCGTTGTAGACAACGGGAGTACCGACGCAACCGCCGCTGTCGCCCGCGCTGCAGGTGCCATTGTCGTCAATGAACCGGCACGTGGGTATGGGCGCGCATGCTGGAGCGGCTTTACGAAAGCGAGCGAGTTGGGAGCAGAGATTGTGGTATTTATGGATGGCGATGGCAGCGATAACCCCCATGATCTGCCGATGATGCTGAATCCTATCCATGCCGGGAGCGCGGATCTTGTGATGGGCTCGCGCGTCAGTCAATATGCCGAATCCGGCGCTATTCCCCCACAAGCATTGTTGGGCAACTGGCTGATTAGCCGGACGCTTCAACTGGTGTATAAAGTTCATCTTCACGATATTGGCTCGTTCCGCGCGGTGCGCACAGATGTTCTTCTGGCGCTGCACATGCGCGAAATGACCTTTGGATGGCCTGTGGAGATGCTTGTCAAGGCCGCGCGTGCCCACTACCGCATCGCGGAATTGCCCTTACATTATCGCCGTCGCAGTCACGGCCAATCCAAGGTAGCTGGTACCTTGGTAGGAAGTATGAAAGCGGCGTATCATATGCTGCGCGTTACGGTGCGTTATGTTGGAGAGAGAGGTACTTATGTCTAGCACAGCCGTCGTCATCATGGCACGTTATCCTGAAAAGGGCATGGTTAAAACACGTCTGGCGCGTAGCATCGGTGCGGATGCCACGCTGCAATTGTACCGGGCGTTTCTCACAGATCTGGCTCAGCGCTTCGCTGGTTGGAAGTATGATCTTTGCTGGGCCTACACGCCGGTCGAGGCTGATTTTCAGACCTTTGCGACCTCGCTGGCGCTAGAGCACGCGTCGGCGATGCGCAGTTTTCCACAGCAGGGTCCTGAACTGGGCGCACGCCTGCACCAGGTCTTTTTCACAACACAGGACCTGCATTTCCAGGATACTATTGTGATTGGCTCTGACTCACCGCAGATCAGTCGGGAGACTATCGTGCAGGCGCAGCAGGCTCTCAACTGGTCGGATGTTGTGCTTGGTCCCGCAGAAGACGGTGGATACTATCTGATCGCCATGCGCAAGCCCTACGATGTTTTCAGTGGTATTCCGATGAGCACCGACGCTGTTTTGCAGATGACGTTTGACAAGGCTCGTAAGCTAGGATTATCAGTGCACTTGCTAGAACCACTCTTCGATGTTGATGAGCAACAGGAACTCATGCGCCTCGCGCAACTTTTACAAAAAGAGCAAGCGCTTGCACCCCATACGGCGGCGCAACTCGCACATATTCTCAGTGCAGGCTCTACACTCTAGCTGCTTTTAGCGTATAGTCTGCGAAGTTCCTGCTAGAAAATCACTTTATTTATGAAGAGAAGGCGCTGCCCTTTGCACCGCCAACCGGTCGTACGAGGTATCTCTGCGCAAGACCTATGAAAGGCCATACAGTATGTCGATCAAACAAGCACCCATTGACTCTTTGCCTGATCAGGATACCTCTACGCCTGTCCAAAAATCGGGGGGAAGCGGACCTATACGCTCTGCATCCTGCTGTTGCTCGTTGCGGCGCTGGTGAGAATAGCGATAGCTTTGCCCTATCACCAGCAGACGGTGGCTGTGGTGAGCTTGTTTCTGACCAGCTTTGTACCGTATCTGGCAGGTTGCATATTAGTCCTGCGCACCAGAGCGCGTAGCGGACGCTGGCAGTGGCTAGAGTTGGGACTCATTCTCCTGGGCGCGTTACTGGCGCGTGCACTCTTGCTACCCTCGTGGCCGATTATTTCTGGTGACGTGTGGCGCTATTTATGGGATGCGCGTGTGACCTTACATGGCTATAGTCCATACGTCGTCATTCCCGATGATCCACGCCTTGTACCGCTGCATGATCCTATTGTGTATGCGCAAATGGGCTATCATACGGTGCCAACCCTGTATCCACCTGCCGCGCAGGCAATCTACCTGGTGAGCTATTTGCTAGCGCCCAGCAACCTGGTCGTGCTCAAAGCAATCTTCATGGGTTTTGACCTCGTGACCTGTGGCATGCTAGCATTTTTGCTCAAACGCAAAGGACTCGATCCCGCGCGCTGTATCATCTATGCCTGGTGTCCTCTGCCCATCGTCGAATTTGGCGCGCAGGGACATATCGATGTGGCCATGATCACATTTATTACGCTGACGCTGGCATGTGCCTATAGTACACGGCGTGGCGCACGGGTCCTGACAGGTTTTTTCCTGGCCCTGGCGACGCTGGCAAAGCTCTATCCCATCCTTTTGCTAGCCGCAGTCGTACGTCGACGTGACTACGCGCTGGTTTTTACCTATATCATGACGGTGATCGTGGCATATGTGCCTTATTTTATCTTGGGGCATGGGCAGGTTTTCGGCTTTTTCTCGACCTATCTGAGCCAACATGGTGGCAATGCAGGTCCCATCCTCGTATTTGCACAACACCTGGGCGAAACGCTGGGCTTCCAGCCGTCCATGACAGAACTGCTGGATCATGGCGCGGACATCGCCGTGATGGGTTCGGTCGGGCTGGTGATCTTCGTGTTGCGCCAGCGTGAACTTATCAGTATAGAAGCAGCCATACTCATCCTGATTGCCTCTGTCCTCTCTGTCTCTGCCTTTGTCTATCCGTGGTATGTGACAGCGCTCTTACCCTGGGTAGCCCTGCTGCTGGGACCGCTGTGGACACCTGCGCAACAGGGACTACTCAGGCTCAACGGCAAGACCCTGGCAGTGCTGGGTGTCTGGTATTTTGTGTGTACCGTGGATATTTCCTATCTGTTTCTTGGCCGAACACATAACTGGACACTCTACTATATATTTATCTATGGAGTGGTAGGTATGCTGCTGGTGATAGCTGCTATCGTTGGCATCCAACGTCGGCGTCTCGCCTATCGCTAGTATGAGCCTGGCTCACTTGATAGCCTGCACACGTCTTTGTGTTGGATAATCACGCTCCAGGTTGTAAATGCGTGCACCAAGAGACGTGTATAAGAGCGTGTATAATTATTGTCGTCCTCAAGTAGGCCATAGAAAAAACATGGACTTCTGCGGCCATTCGGCAGGAAAATAGAAACACGAAACCTTAGAGATCAGGTGAAGATACATTTGGAGGTCTTCCATCCTTGCGGGAGGAAACCGGGTAGGGGCGCGCACCCCCTATATTGTCATTCATATTAGAGCGGACCAATCGTATTTCTATAATGTAGTACATTGAACGTTATTATTCATCCAGGTATGAGGATAGTATTGTTGAGGAAGGTCTATGTCAAATATTGAGCGAGCATCTGGGCAAGATGCTCAGCATAACGATGATCATGATAATAAGCAAGAAGCTAAGCAGAATGGCGTGCACGAGGAAACACCGCCAGTTACGAATGATGATCAGCGTGATAAGCAAGAAGCCAAACAGAATGGCGCGCACGAGGAAACACCGCCAGCCGTGGATGCGTCGATTGTCTATACGGGTCTACGCACATTGCTCACCGCATTGCCCCTGGCCCTAGGCGCGGGTCTCGTTGCTAGTTTGTTAGCCGTCGCACTCATGATCACATTGAGGCTGGTTGCTGGTATACCGACACCCGTAGAGTTGTTCAGTTACTTTTATCTGAGCCACATCAATTACCACACGTTCCTGGACCTCCTGAACAAGTTCGCGCCTAACTCTAAGACCGTTCCCCTTGCTCTGGCTATGCTGGGCATGATCGGCATTGGGACAGCGCTGAGTCTGCTTTATGCAGCACTGGTGCGCCTGAAACTTCCAGTGTCGGGCTATCGGCTTACACGACGCGAGTGGTTGATTGCAGGTGGATTTACCACGGCGATGACTCTGGTAGGCATCATCTTGTTCTGGGAGCAGATACGGCAGAATCTGTTTGGTTTCCCCATTTTCTGGGAGAGAGTAGCCAGTGGCGCTGGTCTGCTGGCCGATTTTGCGCTATATGGGGCAGCACTCGGCCTGGCATACCGAGCGCTTCTGCCAAAGCAACCACGGCCCGGGCTATCGCCTGTGGTACAGAGTCGGCGCTCTATACTGACGCGCGCAGGTGTAGCGACCTTGACGGTAGGTGCCGGAGCCGGAGTGGCAGGATTGGTACGTGAATACCTCAGCGAGTATGCCTCCTATGATGGCACGTCAACGCCGGTCCATAACTTGCGCACGGCGCCTATCACGCCCAATGACGAGCACTACATCGTGACGCAGAATACGCTTGATCCTCATCCAGATGCGGCATTGTGGCGGCTGGAGGTGACAGGTCTGGTCAATAACCCGGGTAGCTACACGTATGAAGAGATGCAAAATCTGCCCTCAACCTCGCGTGCGATCACCCTGGAGTGTATCTCTAACGGCGTCGGTAGCCACCTGATGGGTACGGCTATCTGGCATGGGGTCACATTAAGTACCTTACTGGCACGTCATGGAGGGGCGCTGTCCACGGCAAGCTATGTCGCATTCTATGGGGTAGACGGCTACACGACCAGTCTGCCGCTGTCGGATGTGCTGGCTGCCGATCCAATTCTCGCGTGGCGCATGAACGGTGCTGTCTTGCCACAGAAACACGGCTACCCTTTGCGGGTCATTATACCAGGGCGTTACGGTGAAGAGAGTCCCAAGTGGCTGACGCGCGTAGAGTTCAGTGATCACTTCATCGCTGGCCTTTATGCTGCTCAGGGTTGGTATCACGGACAACTGCATACCACCAGCCGTGTTGATTATCCACAAGGGCGTACCGCTTTTGCGCCGACGCTGGAGGTCGGAGGTATCGCCTTTGCGGGACTACGCGGCATTCAAAAAGTTGAAGTGAGTACAGACGATGGTACTACGTGGCAGCAAGCAAGTTTGAAGCCAGCCCTTTCACAAGATAGCTGGGTTTTCTGGACCTGGCTATGGCGGCCAAAGCAGCGCGGGAGCTATACTCTGGTTGTGCGTGCAACCGATGGTACAGGCGCATTACAGACCTCCGTTGTGCAAAGAACTGTGCCTAATGGATCAACCGGGTATGATAAGGTATCAGTACAACTCGTATGATGCGTAAGGAAAAATCAGGGAGCAAGAATGGTGGTGATGGCGCTCGTGGTCTCCGATCTGGGTAGGGGCGTCACCTTGCGTGCGCCCTGGACGCCGATGGCATGGAGGTCTCCGATCTGGGTAGGGGCGTCACCTTGCGACCGCCCTGGGCATGTGCATTGTGGCCTCCAGGGCGGTCGCAAGGACACGCCCCTACCCGTCCGAACCGGTGAACATTTATCACATAGCCCAAATGGGTTATAATATGGTAAATAGGTAGCTTGCTTGACGTGTTAGTGTGTATATAGTCATTACAGGTTCATTCGACGAATCATTCCCGAGATGACCCTCTTGCAATTTTATTAATACGGGTTAGAGCGTCTCGCATAGATGCTTGCTACGCTCGCATCATCTACCCGGCCTATTACGTGCAGAAAAAGGAGCATATATGACGCCTACCGTAGCAACACTGGCACTGCCTCGCTCTATTTATATCGAGCCAACCAGCCGCTGCAATGAACTCTGCCAGCAGTGCCCACGCACATTGCTTTCCCGCGAAGATGACCGCGATCTGAGCTTTGATAAATTCCGCTATATCGTGGATCAATTCCCGGCTCTGGACCGCGTCGTGCTGCATGGACTTGGCGAGCCATTGCTCAATAAAGATCTACCCCAGATGATCCGCTATCTTAAAGAGCGCGGAACGTATGTTTTATTTAATTCCAATGGCATTGCCCTGACTGCTAAACGCGGACAGGCGCTCATCGACGCGGGACTCGACGAATATCGCCTTTCAATGGACGGCTCAACGCGCGAGACCTACGCTCACGTACGCGGAGTAGACGCCTTCGACAAAATATGGCGCAACGTGAGAGCTTTCGTTGAGTTACAGAAACGGCAGTCTGCTCGCAAGCCTGCTGTCTCGCTCTGGTTCACCGCCATGCGCGAGAATCTCCACGAGCTGCCCGGCCTGATTGATCTGGCAAGCGAGAATGGTGTTCGAGAAGTCTACATGCAGCGCCTCGTTTATTTCGAAGAGGGATTGGCTGCCTCTGAACAGGCGTTGTTCCGCCGCGCGACCCCTGAAGAGCTGACACTGGTCCACCGTTGTGAGAAAACCTGCAAAGAGCGTGGTATTACCTTCAAAGCGGCTGGCTCTACAACGCCTCAGGAAAGCATCATCCGTGATTTCGGAGAGCGCCCCTGGTCTGGTTGCCATCGCCCTTATTCTCTGACGTATATCACCTCCAGCGGGAATGTGCTTTCTTGCTGCTTCGCACCGTTCGGTCATCGCAGTGCGAAGGAGTATCAAGAAGAGCGGGTGCTAGGAAATATCTTCAGTGAGCCAATAGAACATATCTGGAATGGTGAGCGCTACGGAGCGTTCCGCAGCGCTTTCGAGAGTTCGACACCGGCCAGGCACTGTTCACAATGTGGCATCAATTGGAGTTATTAAACCCATACCCACTCAGCAATGCAGGCTTATTCCGCTTGACAACGACATTGGCGTGTTTCTGCTTTGGTTGTCAGAAACGCCAGTGTCGTGGCTCCTCTTAGAGCATCAGAAACGCCACTGCCGTGGCTAGCTTTGCTCATCTGACGGAGAGAGGGGCTTTCATGGTAACTCCTCAGGTGAGGCAACGTTTCAGCACCGTGGAAGCTCGCGTAGGGGCCGAGCGAGGACCTTTTTTGGCTGGCCGATCTGCGACGTGGACGAAGAAAAAAAGGTCTTGGCGTCCCTTGCGGCGGCCCGTGTCTGGGGAAGCCCAACCCGGACAACCGCAAGGGCTTGTCGCTACGCGGCTCCCTTTGCTCACAGACCTGAGGAGTTACCTTTCGTTCAGTCAGGTGGAGAGGATGTCGCGAGAAATGTGCCATAGCACATTTCTCATCTGAATACAGAAACATACAAACTGGAGAGTGGAAGCAATGCAGTTTGAGCACCCACTGGGAAGGTACCACTTCGAGCGCTATGTGCTGGACGTATGCATTACGACGCTGGAACGGGGTGGCGTTACCTCTAAAATCGACACCTATCAGTTTTTGTCTGGCGTTGATGCATGGGGTATCCCGAAATATCCAGACAAGACCGTCATTCTTACAGCCGGCGCAGATTTGTGCCATGAGGTGACGGCTTTTATTTATGCCAATGAGGCCCATTTGCGGGAGCCTGATGGCTGGTTGGGGACCTGGATCGATCCCGCCACCAATCATTGCTACCTGGATGTGACTACTATCTATTCTTGCCTGGAGGATGCCACGCGCGAGGCGCTGGCTTTGAGTCAGAAAGCGCAGCGCAAGATAGCCGCGCTCTATGATTTCAGGCGTGAGCAAGCGCTCTATCTTTAGCAACGCACGCTATCTCTAGCGTCAGCTCAGGAAGAGATTCATCCTGTTCCTCTACTTTTTCCCATCGCGAGCGTATTCATTAATAGAAGAAACAACGCGCTGGATGGAGAGAAAAGAAAACGCATGACAGTATTCGATATAATCAAACAACGACGCAGTATTGGCAAATTGACTGAGCAGCGTCCAACACGGGAACAGATAGCACAGATATTAGAAGCTGCAACACATGCACCCAATCATCACAGAGTGGAACCGTGGCGATTTTTTGTGCTGACCGGTCAGGCGCGTAACGAGCTAGGCACCATCATGGCTGAGTCGTTGGCAACACGCTTAGAAGAGACGCTGAGTGCAAAGGCACAGGCGCGACTCGCGAAAGAACGTGACAAGCCACTAAGTTCGCCTGTACTCATTATTGTGGCGTCAGAGTATCCAACGCAACCGAACATCGTAGATATAGAGAATATTGCAGCCACTGCGGCGGCGGTTGAGAACATGCTACTGGTTGCTGAGGAGCTGGGTCTGGCCGCGAAGTGGCGTACCGGTGATGCCGCCTACGATCCACGTGTGAAGCAATGGCTAGGGCTCTCAGCGGAAGACCACATTATCGCCATGCTCTACCTTGGCTATCCCGCTATCCCCAAAACAGAGCGGCACCCTCAACCTGCGGAGGCAAAGACAAGATGGTTAGGCTGAGGAGCGTAAAAAAGACGCGAAGATGGACGAACGCTAGCTTTTCTATTATCACTCGTCTATCTTCGCGTGCCGGTATGCTCAGATACCTGTATTAATACTGGATGAGCGCAAAGACGTTGTGGTTCTTCAGTTGATCACGTCCCTTGAGATAGCTCAGCTCCACTAAAAAGGCGATGCCAGCCACATGACCACCGAGCTTCTCGACCAGTTCAATCGCCGCCGATACGGTCCCACCGGTTGCTAGCAGGTCATCGACAATCAAGACACGCTGACCAGGCTTAATCGCATCCATATGAATCTCGACAACGTTTGTGCCATACTCCAGCGCGTACTCGACGCTAGCTGTCTGCGATGGCAACTTCCCAAATTTGCGTACTGGCACAAAACCACAATCGAGCAAGTATGCCAGGGGAGCACCGAAAATAAAACCTCGCGACTCCACACCAACAACAGCTTCGATACCCGCGCCTGCGTAATGAGCGGCCAGGCGATCCAGTGAGGCCCGAAAAGCTGCTGCGTCCTGCAACAAAGGCGTAATATCCTTGAACAAAACCCCCTTCTGTGGAAAATCGGGAATATCGCGAATCCGATCTTCCAGGCGTATAGGTTCGGATGTTGATGCCATGAGCGATCTTCTCCTCTATATGGAACTGGGCACAGGGACCAGCCTGGCTACGCAGGTACCCTGGCACGGCCCTTGCCGTGATAGATTTGTCTAGAGCGAACTGATCATTTTTTTATAGAAGGTACCACTGCTATCCGCTCCGTTTGCAGTATACTCTAGCCCACGCTGCACATGCAAGGATACGCAAAATCGGCTAAATTCGGACAATCGCCCCTCTTATTGTTGAGGTGCTGCCTGTCCCGGTGGCATATGCGCTGCTGGCGGTACATTCGCTGGTGGCAACGGAGATGTGCAATAGGCGCAACGCGTCGCTTGCAGCGGGACCGAACTCAAGCAGTAGGGGCAGTCGCGCGTCGTGGGAGCCTCATCATGCTTGGGCCGCAAACGATTATAGCGATCATCCAGAATATTCGTCGGCTTGACGACAAAGAAATACACGACGGCAGCGGTTAAGAGGAAAGAGATGACTGTACCAATAAAACTTCCTATCAGAAAGCCACCTGGACTAAAGCTGTTAAAGCTCTTAGCACCCCCCCCAAGTTTGCCAATCAATGGCTGGATGATGTCGTTGATGAAACCCTGAACAACCGTATTGAATGCAGCGCCAATCACCACGCCAACTGCTAGATCGACTACGTTGCCACGCAAAATGAATTTCTGGAAGTCGCCTAATGTGCTCCAGCCTGCATGCAAACCACGGCCTCCGTACTCCTTAACGCCACCAACTAAACGCTCTCTATCAAACATTTTTTGTCCTCCTTACAATTTTTTTCAATACAAGAAAAGACCGGGCATAACCTGCCACCTTTTCTATAGATATATGAAATAGAACATGTGGACGCTACAATTTTCGCTACGCAATATATTGCACTGCGGCGATCGCTTACTAAAGTACCTGTGGCAATTATTGCCCAACAAACAGTGCGCTCTTAGGTTAGCATAAGCGGCCATAGTCTGGCTAGCAAGACGTACCATTGGCCCGTATCTGCTTATCTCGTCTCGTCTTGTCACGTCCGCAAACCATCGATGTAAATGTGGCAGAGCCCTTGCAGGATGCGTTCGGGCGAGAAGCCGCGCTCCTGACGCTGGAAGCGATAGAAGAGGGGATAAATATTCATAAGTATGGCCTCGGCAGTATAGGCAACATCAAGCGGAGGTAGCTCACCTCGTTCCACAGCTTCAGTGAGCAAGCCAGTGGACACCTCGTATAACCAGCTAAAAAAGGAAGATTGAGTGGACAAATGCCGGGAAAAATCACCTCCCTCGCACTGCATCATAGGTCCGGCCAGAGCAATTGGACCTAACAGGGCACCCTGCTCCTCAAGAAAGGTGATGATGCGCGTGAGCAGACCCTTTAGCTGTTCCAGCGCGGGTGAACTCTTCGTTGCTGAGAAGAACGTGGCGGCCTCTTCGACAAATTGCTGGTGATGTCCCTGCAAGAGATCCATACACAACTCACCTTTGTGCGCATAACGACGGTAGAGCGTACCCTGCCCGATACCAGCCGCGACGGCGATTTGATGCATGCTGACAGCGTCCACACCGTGTTCTGCGAAAAGACGCTGGGCAACTTCCAGAATCTGTTGGCGGTGCTCCCGGGCATCGCGCCGCTCAACGCGCTCGGCAGGCAGAACAGGTCTCGGCAGGTTCGCAGGCCAGGGGCACGTGTGCTTTTTGTCTGTCATAAGCTGTTCCTCTTGACAAGTGGAACATGTGTCCGTTACAATATCCTATGTGGACAACAGTCCGTATAGGAAGTATAGCATGCTGTGGCAGAGCAGTCAAGCTGATAGTGTCATTTTGCCCTGGTGAGTGGCTCTAGCATGCCTATCTCATGTTCGTTCTGGTATGAGTAAGTGAAGGAATTATCCGATGTCGAAGAAAGCGGCTATTCTAGCCGAAGGACTACACAAATATTACGGAAAAACGCACGCTCTGACCGGGCTAGATCTGGTAGCTGAGGAGGGCAGCGTCCTGGGGGTGCTGGGTCCTAATGGTGCGGGCAAGACGACCGCTGTGCGTATCCTGACAACCCTGCTGAAGCCCGATGGCGGACATGCGGAAGTGGCCGGACTGGATGTGGTCAAACATGCCAATGCCATCCGAGCGCGCATCGGCCTGACAGGTCAATACGCTGCTATCGATGAAAATCTGACGGGCTACGAAAATCTGAAGATGTTCGGGCAGCTTTATCACCTATCAGGCGAGGTAGCAAAGCGCAGGGCCAACGAACTACTCGCGCGCTTTGACCTCGTGGACGCTGCCCGCCGTACGGTCAAAACGTACTCGGGGGGTATGCGCCGTCGCCTTGATCTGGCGGCCAGCCTGATTATGTCGCCACCGATCCTCTTTCTGGATGAGCCAACGACCGGCCTTGACCCACGTGGGCGCATCGCTATGTGGGATGTGATTAGTAGCCTGGTAGCTGATGGGACAACGGTCCTGCTGACCACGCAATATCTGGAGGAGGCCGATCAGCTCGCCCATCAGATTGTCGTCGTTGATCAGGGGCACGTGATCGCCAAAGGCACCGCCGATGAACTGAAAACGCAGGTCGGTGGTGAGCGGCTGGAACTCACGGTTGCGCCTGGTGGCGATCTGAACGCTGCGCTCCAGGTTGTCCGTCCTTATAGCTCGGGCGAGATTCAGATCCAGGCCGAGCACCGTCACCTCGCCGTACCGGTGACGCGCGGGGCACAGCAGCTTGTCGCCGTTGTACGCGACCTCGATGCCGCACAGATTCCCCTGGATGATCTGGCGCTACGACGTCCCACTCTGGATGATGTCTTTCTCTCGCTAACCGGTCATGCCGCGACCGAGCTATCCGCTGAAGAGGCTCCGCTTAAACAGCCTCTCGTAAGGAGTGCACGATGAGTAGGAGTGATCTCTATACCCCCGAACGCCTGACACCACAGGCGCATTCTGCGTTCTACTGGACCCTGGCCGATGCACTGGTTCTGGCGAAACGCCATCTTATCCAGATCCCGCGCATTCCCGAAGAACTGATTTTCTCTACGATCCAGCCTGTTATGTTTGTATTGCTTTTCCGCTACGTTTTTGGCGGAGCGATAGCCGTCTCTGGCACAAGTTATGTTAACTATCTGATGGCGGGCATTTTTATGCAGACGGTGATTTTCGGCTCAACGTCAACGGGCATCGGCCTGGCTACCGACCTACAACGCGGCCTGATTGATCGCTTTCGCTCCTTGCCGATGGCCAGGTCGGCGGTGCTCACCGGGCGCACGATCTCTGATATCGTACGCAACACGTTTATCGTGATCGTCATGTGGATAGTGGGCATGCTGGTCGGTTTTCGGCCCGAGGGCAATGCCTTGTTATGGTTGGGGGCAGTCGGCTTGCTCCTGCTCTCCAGTTTCGCCTTCTCGTGGATTTCCGCTACTATTGGCCTGGCAGTCAGGACCGTCGAGGCGGCTCAGTCAGCCGGCTTCATCTGGCTCTTTCCGCTAACCTTTGCCAGTAGCGCGTTTGTGCCAACCAGTAGTATGCCTGGCTGGCTGCGAGCTTTTGCCGAACATCAGCCGGTTTCGTTACTGGTCAACGCGGTGCGTGGCTTGTTATTAAACCAGCCTGATGCTACAACCATCTGGCAAGCCTTGGCCTGGTGCCTGGGCATCCTGGTTGTTTTCATCCCACTGTCTGTCTGGGCCTATGGTCGCCGGACTGCACGCTAAAGCCTCGCGCGAGATACATTCCACCATGCTACCGTGCGTTTGTGTTGCTGCGTCTTGAACTGGTTTGCTGCTTTTGACTTTTCCATGCTATAGTGGTAGCTGAAAAAAGAGGAGATAGCCGATGGCAGAAAACATTGCACAACGTATTGCACAGGTGCGTGATGACCGGGAACATGGCTCAAGTTGGCTCGTAAGAGCAGCCTTGTTGATCCTGCGCGATCTTGCTGAAGCAACCACGCTAGATCGGGATGAGCAGATGCGCCAACTTTTGAGCACGGCTATAGAGTTAGCGCGGGCACGACCTGCTATGGCGGCACTGGCCAGTGCTGTTAGCCGTGTACTCAGTGCGCAGGGCGGTCCTGCGGCTATCGCGCAGGCCGCAAAAGATCTGCTACAGGAGTGTGATACTGCCACACAACGCATTGCTACGTACGCTCAGCCCTTCTTGCAAGGTCGCCTGATGACCTGTAGCATTTCTGGTACGGTGCTGGACGTGCTGCTCGCCAATCGTCAGTATATCCAGCACATTATTGCCTTAGAGGGACGTCCACGCTACGAGGGCCGTGAGATGGCACGTGCGTTAAGTCAGCAGGGGTTGCCTGTTACCTTGATCACCGATGCACAGGCGGCTATCTTTCTGCCACAATGCACGAGTGTTGTCGTTGGCGCTGATAGCGTCCTGGCTGATGGTGATATCCTTAATAAAGCCGGAACTGCCTTGCTGGCGTGGGCGGCACAGGGGTACACTGTGCCTTTCTACGTGCTCTGCGAGACCCTGAAAATCTCGCCACAGCGCTGGTCGGCTGATCCGGCACATCTCGCTCAGAATCTAGCTTTATTGGAAGAGAAGGAGCCTGAAGAGGTCCTGCCGCAAGCCATACCCGGCGTCTCCGTGCGCAACTTCTACTTTGACTGTACGCCTTACAAACTGGTGAGCAAGCTGATCACTGAACACGGTATACTGCAACTGGCTGCTATCGGCGAGATTGCTGCTGCGACACAAGCATATGAGCAAGCACTTTTTCAACATGCTGTGTAACTATTCAGGTACCGTGGAGGCTCGCGTAGGGGCCGAGCCAGGACCTTTTTTAGTGGCCCATCTGCGCGTTGGACGAGGGAAAAGGTCCTGGCGACCCTGGCGGCGGCCTCTCTCCCCGACAGAAATTGTGTTCTAGGAAGAAAGGGGTATGAAAAAGCGGTAGAAGAGGGAAAAACGAAGAGAAACCGCGAGCAACCCAAAAAGATCGTCGCATCTGGAAGAACAAAAAAACCAACCAGAAGGACGACCATGAATGCATTCGACGTATTATTAGACCAATGGAGCCAACAAGTCAAGGAGCTATTTTCCCATTTACACCCGTATCAACAAGAAGCATTAGCGTTCGCCGTTCAAGGAATTATCCAGTCAGGCAATGCGGTCATGCAGCGAGTAGCAGAAACAGTGTGGGAGCATTTGAGCAGCGAAACTAAAATGGTGAGTCATGAGCGACGATTGCAGAGATTTGTCGCAAATGATAGAATTGAAGTGGAAGCGTGTTGGAAGGAATTTCTTCAGAATATCCTCCCATTTTGGGAAAACAAGCGGGTGACGTTAATATTGGATATGACCCCATATACCCAGGAAGCAACGATTGTGTATCTCGGGATACTCGTACAATCACGGGTATTACCAATAGCGTGGCAGATCATGCCACAGCAAGAGAATTGGGATGAGAAACAATGGGATATTGTTCAGCGACTCTTTGATCAGGTTACATCCTATCTGAAATGTATGGACTGCACATTGTTAGCCGATCGCGGACTCACTTGCTTGAACTTGATCAAGTTGTGTCAGAAGCAGAAGTGGCATTACCTGCTCCGTCTCAAAAATGAAGCGTGGTTTCGACGAACCTTTCGTCATTTTTATCGAAATTGGGAGCAAGGGAAGTATGTAGTAAAAAAAGAAGGAGATCAGTGGTATGGGAAGGTTTTACTGTGGCAAGAGCATCAACTGGAAACATGGCTGAGTGCGTGCTGGGAACCTGGATACGAAGAAGCCTGGTTTTTGATATCTGACCGGAAAGCATCGCGCCAACGAGTGAGAGAGTATGCAGTGCGTATGAGAGTGGAAGCAACCTTTCAAGATCAAAAGAGCCGAGGGTGTATGATCGAATGCAGCCGATTTACCAATCGAGATCATCTCAATCGCTGGCTTTTGGCTGTGTTTATCGCTCTTTGGTGGATAACCCATTTGGGAAGTAGCTGCATCCATCACGGGCATCGAGAGCAAGTTGATCGGAAAGATCGACGCGATAAAGGGCTGTTTCGCATTGGCCGCTTGTGGCTCACCGCGATTCTCAAGAAGGCCAATCGCGATTGGTGTCCCAAAAACCTGAGCCGCATCAAGGCGCAACTGGCCAATTGCTTGCCCTTTTCGCATCGAAACCAACGCCTGTATTTCTCTATTTACCGGACTTGATCTTTTTATGAATGTAGAACACAATTTCTGTCGGGGAGAGAGTGGCGGCGGCCCACCGTGGACAACCGCAAGGGATCAATGCCGTTTAGTTAAGTGCAATCCACGCTCATATGGCAGAGCTAGAATGACGCGAATTGAGCTTGACGTTTTTCTTATTTAAACGGCATTGACCGCAAGGGATTGTCCCTACGCGAGTACCCACCTACCTGAATAGTTACATGCTATTAAAAAAGCAGCCAGTTGACTGAAGGCGAACAAGCGATCAAAGAAATACAGGTGAACGGCGCCTTCAGTCAACTGGCTGAGAGGCATAGCATCTAAAAGCGCCTGTATGCTCACTTGCTCCATCTACACATGCTAGCTCCACTGGTCCTATACATTTGGTGAAAGGGCTTGATTCCTGTATCCTGAGATAATAGAAGCTGCTACTGTACGGTACGTGGATCTCCGTCCAGACGTTTACCCGCAAGGATGGAGACCCCTGTACGTTCATTAGGGACAGAAGGAGTGTGTGGTGGATAAGAGTCAGGTACAGCAATATCAATCAGATGACGGAAAACATGAGCGTAGCGAAGCGCTCTCAGATAAAGAGTCATCGGCAATAGAAGAGGTTTTCCCGGGGGTTCCGATTGTGCGTAGCAATACTCCACGGCCTCTTTCTTTTTCCACGCTGATGCCTTCCAGTGGACCATTGCAGGCATTGCCGTCAGGATCAACCTTTCCGAGCAAGGCTCCGTCTGCGCCTCCGCTACCAGAAGAGCTGGCAGTACGCGAGGACGAGACAGCCGCCACACCAGAAGCAACCGCGCAGTCTGCTCAAGCGCAGCCAGCAGATGGGTCACAGGAGTTTACCTGGCTGTTTGAGTATGGTCTGGAGATGGATGTTGCTGTTCTGAATAGTTCCGAACGTCTGAATGGGCAGGCACTTTTCCATGGGCCAGCTCTATTAAAGGGCTACACGCTGATGTTGGGTGCTCAATCTATTCACGGTAGCTATGGGCCAACTATTGTGGCCATCATGACCAGTCCTCAGTTGGCAGCAGAAGTCTGGGGAACACTTTATCGCATTCCACGCCGCCTGACAGAGCAAGTGGGCGATGATCCTTCTCTGCTAGATACCATTCATGCAGCTATCGCGCCACAAAATTTCTTTAAAGCGACGCAAGTCATTGTGCGTGAGCCGGACCGGGAGCGGGATCTCCCGTGTTTGACCTATGTTGCCACTGATATCGCCTATCAGCAGCTCCAGCTTGTGCCCGCCGCGCAATGGCAAGGCGATACGGATCTCGTGCAACGTCTGGTGGCCATCGCCAGGAAATACAAGATACCTGATAGCTATGTACAGCAGTATGCCACGAACGTGGGCACGCAGACGATGCAAATCGCGTCTTCATCGCTGCTCGCTAGCATGCGTTCAGACCGCGAGTCAGCGCTTGCATCTGTGCCAGAGCAGGATACAGAACCACTACCAGCCTTCGCTGAGCACATATTGTCTGTAACACAGTCTTTGCCCAAGTCATCTTCTGCCGCACCGGTAGCGCGACCTGCCAATCGCTGGCTGCTCATTTTCGCCTCTTACCTGGTACTTTTATTATTGACCGTCCTGATTTTCGCTGTCTTACAAGGTCTGGGCTTTGGTAATGGCGTGCTGACCAGCCACTTTACTCCGCTCGGTGTGCCCTGGCTCGTGATGATGTATGGCTTGCTTGGTGGCTGTATCAGTAGCATCGTCACGTTGGGCCGTTTTCGTGCTGATGACTTGCCGCTCTTTCTGATTGTCACCTGGTTTACGCGGCCATTTGTGGGGGCAGTACTGGCAATCCTGGCGTTTTTGCTGCTCACAAGCGGACTCTTCGCGCTTGGTGACGGTACGGGACGACATATGCCGTTCTTTTTGCTCATAGGCGCGTTGGCCGGATTCTGTGAAGGTTGGATTTTTGTCAGGCGCTCGCACTAAGCTCAATGTCAGCGACGCATAGGTAGCAGGAGGAGCTTCCATCTAATAGCATCGAGAAGGCTATGGTCACCTTGTAAAGCCATAGAGCCTTTTTCCTTTAAATTTCTCGCTTTTTAGAAGGATACAGCTTTCATTTCCCCTTCATTATCACACAGTATCCAGGTAAACTAAATAAAGACAGACCGATCACATAGAAAGTGACTTGTTTGTAAGAAAGAGCAGTAGCAGTTTTATCTCTATTGCTGTCACCAGGTAATCCTATCTACTGCTGCGCAAGTTCTGATAAGCAATAGCTCTTTTGAAAGGTGGTACTAAGGAAAGCATGTATCCAGATCAAAATTCCCGCTCTGCCAGATTGTATAAGAAAGCACGTCATGTGATGCCCGGTGGCAATACAAGGACCACACTATTCCACGATCCGTATCCAGTTTATGTGGCAAATGGAAGTGGAACACGTATTGTCGATGTTGACGGAATTGAATATCTTGATTTCTACAATAACGCCACTGTGCTCATCCACGGACATGCGCATCCCGCAGTCGTCGATGCAGTCACCAAACAGATCCAGAAGGGTACATCATTTAGCGCTCCTACCGAAATCGAGATCCAGTTGGCCGAGCTACTCTCATCGCGAGTTCCCTCGATGGAACACATTCGCTTTACCAACTCGGGCACTGAAGCGGTTATGATGGCCATCAAAGCTGCTCGGGCCTATACGGGACGGCCCAAGATTGCCAAAATTGAGGGTGCCTATCACGGAGCGTATGACTACGCTCAGATCAGTCTCGACTCTTCTCCTGATAACTGGGGTGAGGATATCCCTGCTTCTGTGCCTACGAGTCGTGGGACACCGCAAGGCGTGCTGGCCGATGTCATCGTCATTCCCCTCAATGACGTGGAGAAGGCTGAGCGCATCCTAACAGCATATAGCTCCCAACTTGCGGGTGTTCTTATTGACCCGGTATGCCATCGAGCAGGACTCGTTCCAGCCTCGCACGAATACCTCAGCATGCTTCGAAACTTTACGCGCCAGCATGGAGCAGTCCTTATCTTTGACGAGGTTATCTGCTTCCGGTTGGGCTATGGGGGAGCGCAAGGCAATTTTGGCATCACTCCAGATCTCACGACGCTTGGCAAAGTCATCGGAGGCGGCTTCCCAGTGGGGGTTGTGGGTGGTAATGCTGATGTCATGTCGGTCTTCGATCCATCACGTGGGAAACCAGCATTGCCTCATGAGGGTACTTTCAACGCGAATCCTGTGACGATGGCTGCCGGCCTGGCTGCGATGGAGCTGATGACGCCAGCGGAGTACGACCGTCTTGACCTGCTCGGTGAACGCGTGCGCTCCGATTTGAACGAAGCTTTTGCTCTATCGGGCCAACCAGGCCAGGTGACAGGAGTTGGCTCACTTTTCAAGATCCACATGAAGAAGACTGAGATCACCGATTATCGCAGTGCGTACCCGTCACAGAACCAGATACACCGCTTTGATTATCTCTACCTGTACCTGCTCAATCATGGTGTCTTGATTGCGGGGCAGCGACTTGGCGCGCTCTCGACGGTGATGACTGATCAGGACCTGGATTACTTGCAGCAAACGGTGTTGGCAGGCTTGCGTCAGATGAACGAGGTGCCAGGATTTGGCGAACTAGATTTGTAGAACAGTATATATTTTGAAATGAGGAGAGAAGTGATTTGTGAAGTTAGTGCGAAGGGGCATCCCATCGAGTCACATCAGGTGTGCCCCTTCGATACGACATTTATTCCTGCCTAAACGCCTCACCAGTTCTACAATCCCACGTCCAGCCTCGCACGTGTCTTGTGGAGCTATCCAGATGGCTATGTTGAGCGCATCAAGGTCAATCCAGACGGCACGAACCCGGAGATGCCCTCATCGGGGTTAGGGCCAGTGCATTGAGAAGACGAGTCACATTTCGGATGCGATAAGCAGACAAAATCCTAAAAGGCCAGGAAGATGCATTAGAGCGTATCAGGCTGAAATATCGCTCGTACCAGGCGTTCGGGATCGTGACGCGCCAGGCTATCACCTTCCAGGTTAAGGGGCTTGATGACCATGTTAGGTACCAGGCGCGCCACACGCGTACGGTCTACCTCCACTGGCTCACTCAGTTCTGCCGAGTACGTTCTCAGGACCTCGGGTAGGAATGATCCATCATTTAATAAGACACGATCAACGCGAGCACCTAAATAATGGTGAATCTCGTTGACAAAATCCGAAGCTTTGTAGCCATCGGTTTCTCCATGCTTGGTCATCAAATTGCAGATGTAGACCTTTTCCGCTTCTGATTCGCGTATCGCCCGCGCGATGTCGCACACTAGCAGATTGGGTAATAGACTGGTGTAGAGATCACCCGGGCCTATAATAATGGTATCCGCACGCCGGATTGCGCGGATTGCTTGCGTGCAAGCAGGGGCATCCTCTGGTATCAGGCGCAATTGCTTGATAGGTGACAGGGATTCAGGATGTTTTCTGCCGCGTGTATCGATTTCTGTCTCACTACAAATTGTTGTCCCATCCTCCAGGTCGGCACAAATCGTCGTTTGCGCGAGCGTCACCGGCACAACGTCTCCAGCGGTCGCCAGCAATTCCTGCGCATCTTCAATGGCCAGCAAGAGATCGTCATTGTTGATATCTTGCAAGCCCTTGAGGATCAAATTTCCCAGGCTATGACCGCTCACGCCGCTAATAGCCGGTTCCCGTTCGCCTTCGGCGGCGCGCTCAAAACGGTGCATAAACACGTCGCGCCAGAGCGCTCCATTGCGGGCCAGCGCAACCAGCGACATGCGCAAGTCTCCCAGAGGCAATTGCCGCCGAAATTCGTCCATCAGTTTACGAGAACTGCCACCACTATCTGACATATTTACAACTGCACTAATGTTAAAAGGATATTTTTTTAAATGTGAAAGCAGAGAAAATGTTCCTGATCCGCCACCGATAGTTACAACACGTCGCCCTGCAAACTGATCCTGCGAACGGTAATTCCTTTGCACTGTGTAACTCCTCTGATTACGTTCAGATTGATTATCCACCATAAATTCCTCGTTCAAAGTATTTCTATTCCATTCTACTCTCGACAGATGCTGAGCAGCTAGCTCTTGCATCTGAAAGGGTCTATTCACGCTCCAACAGTCTACCACGACACTATTACGCGTGCAAGAAATGGGACAAACTATGTCTTTATTCTTGCGGGGAAACGTCGAGAAACCGGGTAGGGGCGTCACCTTGCATGCGCCCCGGGCCTTACGAGAGCCATCCCCTGCTCTTTGAAGACCCACCAGGGCGGTCGCCAGGACACGCCCCTACCCAGTTGCCGAAGAAACTCTGCCGTTCTTACCGTTCGCGTTGATGGGACACTCCTCTAGCTGACGATGGATTGTCAGTACAAGTAACGTACTGCGCCCCTGTCCTAAAAATGGTGCTCTACTAGAACTATGCCCATTTTGTTCTCATGCTATCCTCCATTTGCTATTTGTCCTATCTTCTTGTGTAAGGACGCAAATTGCGCTATACTGTCACTAGCGGGAAATCTCTCTACCACTTTGTGGGCGCGGTGGTGGAGGCAAAAGATGTCCCGTTCTATTTTATTATAACCAACCAGGATTTTCTTCGCCCCTGGCGTTGCCTGCTATTCCCTCTGGGTGAGCATGCGGCGCACCTGACAGCAGGCTCGTTCTTCCCCATCTATCGCAGTCGTTGGTCCGCTATTTTGCTATCACCTGCTAGTACTATCACAGTGCGATGCTCCAGTGATGGTCTTTGCCCATTGCCTTAAGTTATTACGCGCATCCCTCACAAAATTTTACGAGCATAAAGCCAGGCATGAAGTCACTTCACGGAACCAAGCAAGCATAGGAGCTCATCTTTAATGCAAACTTAATTGACCTTTTCCGCATTACGACGTACACTAACCTCACTCAGGATGCGTCAGGCGGGCTCCCTTTCCAAATCACTCAGAGGACACTGAACACACTGATTGATAGACTGGCAATTCCTACGATACAGTATTCATGCCGACCAACTGCTCGGAAAGCGGTAAGGTTGGCATGTCTATTTTTATGGTATGGTCAGATCTTTCTGCTTCTATGCTTCAGGTTTGAGACGCACAAGCATAATGCCCAACCAGAGTACCCATAACGCAAACAGAAAGGTTGCTGGCGACGAAAGCACGCTTTGACCAGAGGTAGGTGCGCCAGCGATTTCTACTGCGCTGGCAAAGAGGAGCAGTGCCACTGCCAGGGCTATATAGCCAAATGCGACCCAACTGCCGGGCCAGAGGTTGCGCCCGCTTTTGACAATCATGCTACCGAAGAACAAGGCCGTGATAGCGATAAGTCCCCGCCCAATGGTATCGGTGATGATGGCAAAGATGCCAGACAATGTAGCTGCGCTAGCGGGAGCAGATCCGGCGCTGCTAGCTAAATACAGTGTGCTGGCGAGTGTTCCCAATACAGAGAGTGCCAGCCCCAGCATGCCAGCCCAGACGGCGATTACCGCCAGACCTTTGCCCCGCCACGCATTAGCAGGCATGCTGTCATCAACTGCAATTCCTGCTGGCTTATCCTCTCCACGCGCCTCTTCAGCATCCTGTGCTGGTTTTTCGGCTGCAGCGCGTTCCTGCTGAAGCAGAAGCTCCTGGGCGACGATGATGCGGTAGAGCGAGAATGGCAGCGTGCATAAGAGCGCAAAGGCGAGCAGGAGGAGCGCACGGTAGAGCACAAATTGTAGCGTGTGACCGCTAATCCAGGCGAGATACGCGCTAATATATCCGTTGCCAGAAGCATGCAGCGCGTTGTTAAAGCCTGCTGGCGTTAGGACAAAGGACTGGTAGAGTGGCACGCCGACTAAGAAGAGCAGCGCACCGACGATATAATAGACTCCATTGCTACGGAGCCGGGCTAATAAACTGCGTTTCATGATGCTATGTACCTTCAGTATGTATGCTATTGTCGTTATAGTGAGAGTATCAGATTACCGACGATGGTGTCTAGCTTTCTCTTATCAGGGGATGAGCTAAAGCAAAACAGAGGAGCATAGTGCGAAGCCACAGATGCTAGAGCCTGTTTTTAGGGCAGATGAAAGAAAAAAGTCTTATCGAATGTCTATACTTTGACAGCGCAAATTGCTTGTGTTTTACTATGAGGAATTGACAACAACATGAGATTTTTATTGCGTGCGCAGTCCATTGCGGCTGCATGAAGTTTGAGGGAGGAAACCTTAGTTGTATAATCCACAAGATCCTTATCAGCCGCCGAATGCGACACCCCAAAATCCGTATCAACAACAACCATCTCAAAATCCGTATCAACAACAGCCGCCATCTCAAAGCCAGTATCAACAGCCGCAACCACCCTATTACTCGCCAGATGCTTATCCGCCTCAGCAGACAACGGGAGCGCCAGCGTATCCGCCTTCTGGAGCAGCTTATCCCCCATCGGGTTCGATGCCTTATCCGCCTCAGGGAGGGTATCCCTCTCCATATCCTTACATGGCCGGACCCATGAACAATCCACGGGCGACGAGGGCCATGGTTTACGGCATTATCTCGCTGGTTTTGAGTTTGCTCACGTTGACGACACTGATTGGCTTCTCCGGTCTCATCACTGGGACATTCGCAGTTATCTATGGGTTTATGGGTCTCAATAGAGCCAGGCAACTGCCAAACAACCTGGGGCGTGGCAAGGCTATCACCGGTATCATCCTGGGCTTTGTTGCACTGTTCCTGGTGGTGGTTGCGATTATCGTGCAAGTTTCCAGAGGGGCGTCTTACTGAGACGAGGCACAAAAAACGACGTGTACCCTTGTAATACACGTCGTCTGGCTTAGTTTGTAGAGGCCAGAGCCGCTGTGTGCTGCTGGCTTGCAGGCGCTGTTTGGTTCACGTGATACTCATCCCAGGCTTTGATCGGCAAGGTTGCCAGGTCTTTGCTGACCAGGGCGTTGATGAAGAGGCGCATCTGCTTGATCTTGCTAATCAGCGGAATATTACTATCGACAGCCAGGCGGCGCATTACATAATACTGATCGAAATCTTTTTGCATGCGTCCGCTGACGACAATAATGGCCAGGTCAACGTCCTGATTATGGAAAGCTGTGCGCACATTCGGCTCTTCCGACGTGTCAGGCTGGTGCAGCAAGGTGGCTGCAAGACCATGAGCGCGCAGAAACTGCCAGGTTTCAGCCGTGGCGTAGAGCGGCAAGTTCAGCGCTTGCAACTGTGATAGGCTGGCTTGCAAGGCCGCGTGCTTGTCCTCACCGCACAGACTGATAAAGATACCCTTTTGTGGGATGCGATTGCCTGTGGCGAGCATGGCTTTGAGATAGGCCTCGGCCACATCTTCGCCGAAACAGGCCACCTCTCCGGTTGAACTCATTTCCACGCCCAGAGCCGGGTCGGCGTTGGTCAGGCGCGCGAAGGAGAATTGTGGCGCTTTGATGGCCGTGAAAGGGATGGTGGGTACCGGTACTTCCGCGATCTCATCGACAAAGAGTGCATCGATAAACAGTTCCATGAAGTTTATGCCGGTGACTTTCGAGATGAAGGGAAATGTGCGTGAGGCGCGTAGATTTGTTTCAATCACGTACACTTGCCCATCTTTTACCAGGAACTGAATATTGACGGGACCCGTAATATGCAGTGCCGCCGTTATCTTACGCCCAATCTCGACGATTTCCTGCTGGGTCTCGCTGGAGAGGAATTGTGGTGGCAGCACAATCGTGGCATCCCCTGAATGGACGCCCGCGTTCTCGACGTGTTCTGAGATCACAAAGGACTTGACCTGCCCCTGTTGTGCGACGGCGTCGAATTCAATTTCTTGCGCATATTCAAAGAACTTTGAGACCGTCACCGGGTGGTCGGGTGAGAGTGCCGCCGCCTCTTTGGTGTAGCGTACCAGTTCCTCTAAGGTGTCGCAGACCTTCATGGCGTTGCCCGAAAGCACGTAGGATGGACGTACCAGCACTGGATAGCCCACGCGCGCCGCGAAAGCTGACAGCGCATCCAGCGTATTGAACATCTTCCATTCTGGCTGCTGCACCGCCAGCGTATCCAGCAGATGCGAAAAGGTACTTCTATCCTCTGCCCGGTCGATATCTTGCGCCTTAGTACCGAGCAACGTACAACCATAGGCGCGCAAGGCTTTCGCCCGGTTATTCGGTGTCTGTCCGCCGACCGAGACAATCAGTCCGTGGGGCGTCTCAAAATCATAGATGTCCGCGATGCGCTCGAATGTCAGCTCCTCGAAGTAGAGTCGATCCGAAACGTCATAGTCGGTGGACACGGTCTCTGGATTGCTATTGATGATGATAGCGCGCTTCTGATGCTTTTTGAGCGCCTCCACGGTGCTGACGCTGGTCCAGTCGAACTCTACCGAGGAGCCGATATGGTAAGGACCTGAGCCGAGCACGATAATGCCTGCATCCTGAAAGGCCTGGATGTCGTTGTGCTGAGCATTATAGGTCATGTAGAGATAGTTGGTCTCCGATGGAAATTCAGCGCTGAGCGTGTCGATCTGCAAGATGCAAGGCAGTACGCCGAGTTGCTTGCGTAGCGTGCGTATCTCTATCTCGCTCTTGCTCGTAAGTTCGGCGATGCGCTTATCCGAGATGCCGATCTGCTTCAGCTCGCGCAAGGTCGTCTCCGTCAGGACACTGTGCGCGTGCAATGCTTGTTCTGCGGCAACGATGTGTTGTATGCGCTGGAGAAACCAGGGCTGAATGCCGGTTAACGCGTAGATCTCCTCGGGCGTTGTGCCATTTTTGAGCGCCTGTGCGATAGCAAAGGGACGTTTCGGTGTTGGCACACTGAGGTAGTGTGTGACTTCCGGCAGCGTTGTGAAGTAGTGATCAGGCGCGACGGCTCCTTCAATGTTTTGTTCAAGCATGCGGATGGCTTTTTGATAGGCTTCTTCAAATGTCCTGCCGATGCCCATCACTTCGCCGACTGACTTCATGCTCGTGCCAATGGTGTTATCTACGCCTTTGAACTTCTCGTTATCCCAGCGCGGAATTTTCACGACCAGATAATCGAGGCTGGGCTCAAAACAGGCTTGCGTGACGCCTGTCACCTTGTTGGTCAATTCGGTCAGTCCATAGCCGAGCGCTAGCTTCGCGGCGACATAGGCTAATGGGTAGCCTGTTACCTTACTGGCTAGCGCTGAACTTCTCGATAAGCGCGCGTTGACTTCGATGACATAATATTCGGCGCTGTCGGGATTGAGGGCGAACTGGACATTGCATTCGCCGACGATGCCCAGGCTGCGCACGATAGTCACTGAGGCACTGCGCAACATATGATACTCGTCGTTGGTCAGCGTCTGACTGGGTGCAACGACAATCGATTCGCCCGTATGGATGCCCAACGGGTCCATGTTTTCCATGTTGCAGATGGTGATGCAATTGTCATGGCGGTCGCGGACAACTTCGTATTCGATTTCTTTATAGTGATGTAAGTATTGCTCAATAAGTACCTGTGGAGCGAACGAGAGCGCATTTTCTACGATGTGTACTAACTCTTGCTCATTGAAGGCAATGCCCGAACCCTGACCACCCAACGCGAAGCCTGCGCGGATCATCAGCGGAAAACCGATGCGTCGCGCGATGGTCAGCGCGTCTTCTAAGGTCGTTGCGCTCTGACTGTGCGGTGTTGGAATGGCGATGCTATGCAGGTGCTCGGCGAATTTCTGCCGGTCCTCGGTCAGGATGATCGCTGAGACCGGCGTGCCCAGGATCGTGACGTGATGCCTGGCCAGGATGCCCTGTTCGAAGAGCGCTATGCCACAGTTGAGCGCGGTTTGTCCGCCGAACGCCAGCAGGATACCATCTGGCTGTTCGCGCTCAATAATTTTTTCGACAAAGTAGGGGGTCACGGGTAAGAAGTAGACGCGGTCGGCCAGTAACTGCGAGGTCTGAATCGTCGCAATATTCGGATTGATCAGCACCGTCTGTACGCCTTCTTCTTTGAGCGCTTTGAGCGCCTGCGAGCCTGAATAGTCAAATTCCCCGGCCTGACCGATCTTGAGCGCCCCGGACCCCAGGATCAGCACTTTCTGTATGTGTTGCAGCATTATATTTCCTTTCATTCAGAGCGTTTCTGATATGTCTGGGTAGGGGCGTCACCTTGCGTGCGCCCCGGTGGTGGTGCATGGTGGTCCCCAGGACGGTCGCCAGGACACGCCCCTACCCTAATCCCTCAAAAGGAGAGCATTAGAATTGCTCCAGGAAGTAATCAAAGACCCATTCGGTATCGGTTGGTCCGGGTGCGGCCTCGGGATGAAATTGGACCGACATAAAAGGCCGTGACGTGTGTTTAATGCCTTCGTTGCTCCCATCGTTGGCATTGACAAACCATGGTGCGAAATCCGGTGGCAGCTCGCCGACCGCGTAGCCATGATTTTGGGTGGTGATGTAGCAGCGTTGTGTACCGTGCATGACGCAGGGCTGGTTCTGGCTGCGATGCCCAAATTTCATCTTGTAGGTATCGCCGCCAGCCGCCAGTGTCAATAGCTGATTGCCCATACAGATGCCGAGCGTCGGTATGTTATTGTCCAATGCCGTACGAATCGTCTGGATCGTTTTTTGCGCGTGTTTGGGATTGCCAGGACCATTAGAGATGATAAGGCCGTCAAAGTGAACATCGGTGCTTGGTGCGAAGAGATCCCAGTCCCAGGGGACGGTGATCAGTTGGACGTCCCGTTTGAGCAAGCAGCGCGCGATATTGCGTTTCGCGCCACAGTCGAGCAAGGCAATGGTTTTGCTACCGGTGCCAGCTTTTGTTACCTGTTTTGTCGATACACGCTCAATCAGGTTCTCTTGATTGGGATCATAGAAAGGTACTTCTGCGTCAAAAACAATCTTGCCCAGCATCGCTCCGTGCTGGCGAATATGCTGGGTGAGCAGGCGTGTATCCTTGATTTCCAGTGCTGGAATATGTTCCTGCTTGAGCCATGTGCTCAGCGTCATGGTACTCTGAGCGTGGAAGGGAGTATCGATGTAGTTTGACACAATCAGTCCTGAGACATGGATGTGGTCATCTTCCCAGTCAGCGGCTTGTGGCACGCCGTAGTTTCCGGTGAGCGGATAGGTAAGGACTAGTAATTGTCCGCTGAACGAGGCATCGGTGAGCGCTTCCGGGTAGCCGACCATGCCGGTACTGAAAACGACCTCACCCGCCTGTCCCTGCGTGTAGCCGAATGATTTGCCGGTAAAAGTGGTCCCGTCTTCTAATAGTAACTGGCCGTATGTGATATGCTCTGAGACGGCAGACGTATTGGATAGCATGAGAGCTTGCATGTGTTGCACCCCTTTATTCCTGACTATTTTGCTCTTGGGTCGCTTGTGCTATCTCTGGCTGGAGCGAGTCCGACAGCAAGAGAAAGAGCAAACAAAGACTGGGAATGATGGAAGCGCGAGGGACAAAAAAAATCTCGTCGCCTCCATACTTTATGAAGGGACGAGAATAGTTCTGCAACAGAAGTATCAACTTCGTGCGTTGGCTATACCCGTGGTACCACCCCGCTTGTCACTATCAGCTCCTCAGCAGCTTTGTCACGTCGTCGTGTCAAAATTGGACAGTGACCACTTATTCTGGTTATAGTCTAACGTGGGAACCACCCACCCGTCCTACTTGTCTGCTCTCTGGGTGGAGAGAAAACTTTCTTCGGTCAGCCGCTCACGAATGCGTTCTGCGAGGACAGGGCCATTTCGGACTTCCACTTGCTCCGAATCGCTGTTGGGTGTCGCTCGCGTACTACTTTCGCTCAACGCGGGTTACGTTGTATTTTCTTGTCTTGTAGGTAATGATACCAGCTACTTTGCGCTCTGTCAACGCAAATGCATGTGTATCCTATACACTATCCATATTTGTGCTATGGCGAGAACGCACACGCGCGGGGTCTGTACGTGAGGGAGAATTGGGTAGGGGCGTGTCCTGGCGACCGCCCTGGGGGCCACTATGCAATCGATATCCAGGGCGCACGCAAGGTGACGCCCCTACCCCGTTTCTCGACGTTTTCCCCGCAAGGATGGAGACCCGTCAAAAATTCCCTGGTGCAAAAAATGGCCGCTTAGCATATAATCATATTGCAGAATGTTATGTGCTGCGAAAACAAAGATGATTTCTCGGGAACTGTCAGGAGTAAATTTATGGTCATCTTCCTTCTGGCCCTGATTGGCACGCTGATCATTATGGCCGTACTCTGTGTGGGACGCCTGGGCTTTGGACGGCATGAAGCCATAGATTGGCGTAAGTTTTTGCGCTGGTTTATTGGCTACTTCATCTTCAACTATGTATTTTCTCTGCTTATACTCTACATCGGACTACCAGCCCTGACCGGTCCTTTCGGGGGCTGGCAGTGGGTGCTATGGCCGCTCTTCTTCAGTAGTCTGGGCAATCTCTTTGCCTATTCCGGTCGACTATTTGAGGTCGTGGAGGCTGGCGCGGGCATCAGTCGCAGTAGTAGTGCGCACAGGAGCGTGCCAGCGACCGCTTCGCGCAGGACCATTGCGGCTGGCATCTTTGGCTTAATTTTTGTGGCCGTCATTGGTATCGCTGCTACCGTACTGATTTCGATCTTTACCACCTGGTTTGATGTGAATGCCAAGGCGCTGGCTGCCATCCCGCATGTCCAGGTGGACACTTCACCTAACTTGCCGCCCACGGATGCTACACATATCGTGCTGGTCAGCGCGGGTGTAGCCGCGTATGAAGGGCAACAAATACTGGGTTCGACCGGTCAGAATCTGGGGTCTGCCTATGACCTGGACTCTTCCAGCTACACCCTGCAATCTGTCAATCATCATCTCTACTATGTTGCGCCTCTGAGCTATAACAACATTTTTGTCAATCTCTCCAATCCGACCACGCCGGGCTTCATCATGGTTGACGCGGAAAATCCGCAGCAAACTCCCGTATTGTATACTGGCGGGCAATCAACCATCAAATATCTGCCGGGTGCCTTGTTGAATCAGGATCTGTTGCACCATGTCTACCTGAGTGGTTATACGTATGGCAATCTGGTTGATCCTACCTTAGAGCTGGATGATAGCCTGCATCCTTACTGGACGATTTCGTTGATGCAGCCTTCGCGTGGCTATACCGGCAACGTGTTGAGTGCCGTATTGCTTGTCGATGCTCATACCGGTGCCATCAAGAAATACGCGCCGCAGGACGTGCCCTCATGGGTGGATCGTGTGATGCCTGCCGCGACGGTCACGCAATACTTACAATGGTGGGGACTGTATCACTCGGCACCCTGGTTCAATCCCTCGGGCAATGGGCAACAGACGCCAGCCAGTGACCCTGAGTTGCTGTATAACAACGTTGATCAGCCGGTCTGGTTGGTACCAATGACCTCTTCGTCCTCAAATGATAATTCCAGTACGGGTGTGTTTCTGTTCGACACGCACAAAAACCTGGCCACCTTTTATCCGAAGGCGGCGGGTCTCGGTATCGGCAGCAACGTGCAGAGTACGTTTTCGTCAACGCACGCGAATATACGCGGCTATAGTGTCGATTCGGTGCAGTTATACCAGATCTACAATACGCCTACCTGGGTGGCCATCTATACACAGAGTACGGATAGTGGCGATATCTTCCAGGAAGTGGGGATGGTAGATGCGCGCGAATTGAACGGCAGTAACGTGCAATATGAGCAGAAGCTGTCAACCGTTCTGAGTGATTATCAGCAGTGGCTGGCGCAACAAAGCAGTGCCAGTGGTGGAGGCAATAGTGGTACCGGTGCTACAACGCAGACTGTGACCGGCAAGGTGCTGCGTATCTCTGCGGTACCGGAGACCAGCACAACGGTCTACTACCTGCAAATACAGGGGCAGCATGTCATCTTTACGGCGAACCTGGCGCTCTCACCAAAATTGCCGCTGGTGCAGGCAGGTGATACGGTGACAGTGACCTATGTCAATAGTGGAGGCAGCGTTGTCAATCTCAGTAGCTTTGATGATACGAGCATTAACTTGAGTACCGGCGCTAGCGCGACTCCTACGGCGACACCCACATCGTAGCGCCATGTTAGATGATAGCTGGGGTGTAAATGGGTGGGGAGGGTGTGTCCTGGCGACCGTCCAATACTCATCACAGTGGGGCAATGCTGCATCTTACCCCACTGTGATGATCCCCTTTTTTGCTTTCTGCTTCTCTCTATTTAAACCCTATTGATCCCTTGCGGGTGTCCAGGTCTTAGCTCGTGTTAACCAGAACTAAGACCCGGATGTCCGAACAGGGAGTGTGCAGATTCGATGACCAACATGGCCATGCTGGTCATCGTGGTTATCATGGTGAGCGTGGTCATCGCAAATGCACCGCACCTGTACGGACAAGCATACCTCGCGCTTTTTGCCCATCTCCTTCATCGGTATCATGATCATTGCTTCTGCCGAAAATATCTATGCTAATCGTAGCAACAGGTGTGATCGCTGGTAATCGAACCTGCAAAAAATAGCAGGGTTCACTCACGCAACTGAATGGCATGGTGTCCGAAGATTCAGTCGTCCATTTCAATGTTGTATTTTGGGTCCATCCCAGCTATCTTCATAAAGGCCTGTTGGCCCTGACGAATTTCCTCTTTTGCTGACTGAAAGCTTTGATCGTGCCTATCAAGGTCTTCTCGGAGCCCCTCGAGTGTTATTTTCTTCTCCGCCGGGAGCGGTTCACCCGCTGCAGATTCCGAGGATAGCTTGCCAAAGTTTTCTTGCCACCGTGTAGCGTCTGTTTGTATCTTTATAAGGCTCTGTGCCCACTGCCCAAGCTTCTTGCGCCATTCAAAGTCTTGTAGGTCTTGTAGCTGCCTCTCAACATCTTGTAGCTTTGTCTTAGCGTCTTCGTCTTGTAGCTGCATCTTAGTGTCTTGTAGCTGTTTCTCAAACGTTCGTCCATTTGAGAAAAAGCTCTCTAACTTGCTCAAAAACTCAGTGAATCTCGTATCCGCCGCCTGATATCTCATACCAAGTTCTTTTTCTTGCTTCTTCACCAGTTCCTGCTCCACCTGACTAATTTTCATCTGTGCCTCCAGAAATACCCGCGTTTCGCTATCCAGAAATACCTGCTGCTCGCTATCCAGTAGTTGTCTCTCCCAAGAAATGTCCCTTCCTACTCTCTGAATCTCTTCGTCCAACGCCTGAAGTTCCCCGTGCTTCCCTTTCAAACTCGTAAGCTTCGCCGAGGGTTCCTCATTCACTATAGAGGCCTGCTTCGCCTCTGTAAAGCCTTCCTTCCATGCCCCAAACTTCTTATTCCATTCGATATAAAATGTATCAAACCTATCATTCCACGTCTGAATTTTCTCATTCCATTCATTAATCTTTTCTTCCCATTCATTAATCTTTTCGTCACATTCTGTAAAGTGCTTGTGCCATGTTGCTATCTGCTCGTTTGCATCAAAAGAGCTACCCTCGTTTGCGTTAGAACTATTTACATTATTGCTAAATTCATTCACCTTCGTTCTAATATCATCTAGCTTCTTTTTAATATCATCTACATTGTTGCTAAAATCTTTTGTGTTTGGCTCAAACTTATCTATTATGGATTTTGTCCAAGAAGCGAAATCTTTTTTAGCGGTTGTCTCAGGATATAGATACCGCACCTCAAGTCTCTTCGATAAGTCAGCCAACTCCCTAAGGGCCTGAATTTTTGCCAACCCCTCGGATGATGACTTCTGACTCGTCTGCCAGTTCTCCCCAAGGGCCGATCTTCTTAATATATCGCCCTGAGATGAATTACGACCTCTTTTAGTTTCACGATATTCTTCATCTTCACTATCTACTTCAGATTCACGCATTCTTTTAATTACACGAAATCCTTCATTTTCATCTTCATTTTCATCTTCATTTTCACGACCTCTTTTAGTTCCACGACTACCAGATATATCTCCAGGCATTCGCTGATCCCTCCTTTGAAGTCATCGTCTGAACTTATTCTTCTTATACCAGAATGGCACAATGCCAGGAAGAGATAGCCTCCAGGCAATGTATGTCTACGGTAGTATAACCGATCAGCGGTGTGCGTTACAGAGGAATAGTGGGTCCAATCCCCACACGCGCGAATTGTTCATGGCTTGCGTGTAGGCAATAGGGCAGATAGCTCAGTTTAGCCTGTATTGCGTACACCGGCTGCAATGCCATTGATGGTGAGCAGCACCGCGTAGGTTAATTTGGCGCGTTCGAGTTCTTCAGCGCTGGCGGTTTGCTGTCCCTCGTGATCGAGCATGAGCGGTCCACCGAGCGCACGCAGGCGTCGTAACAGCACCACCTGGAAGTAGCTCAATGGGTCGACATAAGGGTTACGGCGCTTAATGGACTCTTGCAAGACTGGTGATGCGTCGAGTAGCGTCTGGCCGCCGACGATGCTGACGACAAGGCGTTGCGTACGCTCATGTTCTTCCCTGATCTCGCGTGAGATGCGTTCGCGTATATGTTCATCTGTCACCAGTTGTGCATAGTGCTGTGCAATATGCATATCGGCTTTAGAGAGCGTCATCTGTAAATTGTCGAGAAATGCGCGTAAGAACGGCCAGTGCTGGTACATCTGTTGCAGTTGTGTCAGATGTGCGGGGTTCTCGCGAATATACTCCTCTAGTGCGCCTCCCACGCCGTACCAGCTCGGCAAGACGTAGCGGCTCTGCATCCAGGAGAATACCCAGGGGATGGCCCGTAACTCTTCGATGGCGCGTCCCATGGTACGGCGTGCCGGGCGTGAACCGATGTTGAGCCAGCCTAACTCCAGGATGGGCGTCGCCTGTTCAAAGAAGGTGAGGAAGGCCGGGTCCTCGTAAATCAAGCTGCGATAACGCCGATGAGCGCTGGCTGATAGACGCTCCATGGCCGCAATCCACGCTGCAGACGCTTGTGGGTGCACCTGCGTCTCGATAATCTTGTCGTCTGGAATGCTGGATTGTACAACGCCGGCTACCACCAGCTCCATATTGCGTATGGCGATCTCGTGCAAGCCGTATTTGAATGACAGCATTTCGCCCTGCTCTGTGATGCGCAGGCGTCCATTGACGCTGCCGGGAGGCTGTCCCAGGATGGCTTCGTAGATCGGACCACCGCCGCGACCTATCGCCCCGCCGCGACCATGGAAGAGCGTGATACCTACGCTATGGCGTTGTCCCAGCGTCGCCAGTCTGCGCTGCGTCTGATAGAGTTCCCAGCTTGAAGTCAGAATCCCGCCATCTTTACTGCTGTCAGAGTAGCCGAGCATGACCTGTTGCTCGTGTTGGCAGCTTGCCAGATAAGCGTGATAGTCTGGTTGCTTAAATGCTTGCTCTAGTATCGTGGTGCAACCGCGCAGGTCATCGATGGTCTCGAAGAGTGGCACAATGGGCAGCGCACTGATGCCAGCCTCTTTACAGAAAAATTGGACTTCGAGCAGGTCGCTCAACGTGTGCGTCATACTGATGATGTAGCAACTGATGGCCTTCTGCCCAAATTGTGCGCGAGCCTGGCGGATGGCCTGGAAGGTACTCAGAATGTGGCTGGTCTCGGTACTGAGCTGTAAACCGGGACGCGTCAGAATGCGTGGATCGCGCAGCAAATTCTCCAATATCTCTAAGCGCTCTTCTTCGCCGAGTGTCGTATAGTCATCCTGGCGCAGACCGGTGACAGTCAGCAGTTCGGACAGCGCGGCTGCGTGTCGTTCGCTATGTTGTCGTACATCCAGGGCGGTAAAGTAGAAGCCAAAGACCTCCACTTGCCGTATGAGTGTGGCCAGTGAGCCGTGTGCCAGCTCGCGTTCTCCATCTGCAAGCAGGCTAGCATGGATAAGTCGGAGATCCTTGAGCAATGCATCGGCTGTGTGATATGCCACGCTTTGGGTTTGCTCTGAGCTAGCTGTACGTTCGCTGGAATCTTCCGGTCTGCTGTGCGGAGCAGGCGCATCGGTGGTGGAAAGTGTGGCTTCCAGGCGCTTCCATGCGAAGGAGAGTTTGCTGCGATAGGGTTCCAGCTCGACCTGATAGCCCAGTTCGTGGGCATAGTCAGCTAAACAGGCGGCATCGTGAGCGATTGAGTGTTGCAGCTCTGGTGTGATGTGAGCATGGTTGACCGACTGCGAATATTCCTGTGCCAGAGCCTCAATAGCGTTGCGGTAGTGTCCAATCACGTGGTTGCGTTGCAGCGTAAGTGCGCTGAGCAGCGTCTCCGCATTGACAAAGGGATTGCCATCCTGGTCGCCCCCAATCCAGGAACCCAGGCGCAGAAATGGCGGGATGTGTACAGCGGGATACGTTGCTTGCAGTAGCTCTTCCAGCTCGCTATAGAGATCAGGCAACGCCGTATAGAGCACTTCGTCCAGATAATAGATGCCCATTTTGATCTCGTCTATGGGCTGTAAGCGCACACGACGGACGGCGTCTGTGCGCCACAGCAGATCAACCGTGCTGTCCAACTCGCGTTGCCAGTGGATGTGTTCGCGCTGCGTCATGGTCGTTGTGTGGTCGTGTGTTTCGAGCAGTTCCGCGATGCGCCGCGATTTCGTGATCAGGCTGCGCCGCGTGGCCTCTGTGGGATGAGCGGTAAAGACCAGTTCTATCGAAAGCTGGTCGAGCAAACGTTGTACCAGCTCACTATCCAACTCATTGCGCTGGAAAAACTGCCAGTAGCGCCGCCAGTGAACCCCGCTGAGGTTGGTCGCTGTTACTGGTTTCATGGCTGCGGCGACGGCGAATGCGATGATGCTGTTCAGCGGTATTGACCAGGTGAAAATAAATCGTAAAAGCGCGAATCACATCGGTGGCTGTCTCTGGATCGCAGCTTGTAACGATATCGCCAATTTCTAGTGCTAGATGGGTGATCTCGCTCTGTAGTCGTGCGCGATCCTCGAGTGTGGTCGTTTGTGAGAGCTGGTCGGTGCACTCGCGCAGACGTTTACAGTGCCTGCGCAACTGCTCTACCGTATCGAAAACATAGTGGCCGCCATGGCGTTGAATGGCGCGCCCAAGGGCATTGCCTAACGTACGAATATCCTGGCGCAGAGGCGCATCTTTCTCGCGGCGGTAATCTTGTTCTGGCATAGTTCGTCCTTGCACTGTTCATACAGGTATGAAACAGCCTTTTTTATAGGAGGTCTCCATCCTTGTGGGGAAACGTCGTGAAACGGGGTAGGGGCGTCACCTCGCGTGCGCCCCAGGGCGGTCGCCAGGACACGCCCCTACCCGGTTTTCCCCTCATGGACGGAGAGCCTTTTTTTGTTATTGGGAACGCCATATACAGAATTATTCTAGCACATTCTCATGTATGCGTAGGATTTCTATACTTTGGGGTAGCGGGTATATACAAAATATACAAAGGTTTTTGCCGCTTTTTTCCCTGTAAAAAAAGCGGACATTTGTTATTTTGAGCGTTCCTGGCGAGTTTTTGAGCGCTTTTTGATAATGTTGACCCTTGTTTTTGTGCAAACTGCACAAATCGAGGCGCATATGCTTCTGATACTTTGTCTCTTTCCTTTAAAGAGCGATATTCTTATACTCTTCTTATTAGTAGTTTTGACCACATTGATAGAGATGATGTGGAAAGGACCTCTCTCTGTATCCACATTATTCCACAGGACGCATGCCAAGAGAAGCGCGGGCGGGTGCAATGATTGCGCCTCTCACTCTAGCCTCAGCCACGTGAGCTATGTCGTTTGGTAACGGTGCCAGATGTTTTATTGAGAGACATAGATCAAGAAGGAGAACTACATGGCAGCTCAAGCCCCCAGCGATACCGGAATGAAGCCGACTCTTGGCCTCACTGGTGTCACCATCAATGCTATGGCGTTGATCGCGCCCGGCGCTTTCCTCTGGACCACATTTGAAGGTCAGTCTGGTGTCGGTGCAACGAGTATGTGGGCATCCGTTTTTGTCGCGACGGTGATTGCGTTGTTGACGGCGGTCGCATATGCATCCCTGGCGGCGCGTTATCCAGAATCGGGTACAGGCAGTTCTTATTACTTCAGTGAAGTCGCGTTCCTGCATAAGGAAGAGCACCGGCATTTTAAATTCGCGCGCCTGGCCAAGTTCATTACCGGTTGGGCCTCACACCTGTATTATTGGGTTTATCCTGGTGTGATGGTTGCATTCATGGGTAGCCTGATCGCGTACATCATTCAAACCTTCGATCCCAGCTTTGCCGCTACCCCGGGTCTGACGACCGACGTAGAACTGATTGTCATCTGCGTGATCTTCGCCATTATAGTAGGTGCTATTGCCTATATCGGCGTCACAGGCTCAACGACTGCGGCGATTGTCATCAACGTTATTCAAATTCTGTCCCTCGTGATCTTCTCCATTGTGGCGATTACGTACCGCTTGAATCATCCCGCGTTAACTTACATCCATCCCAATGCCCTCAGCGTGCTGTTACCGCATGATAGTGGATTTATCTATCAGTGTACCATTGCTATCCTGCTGGTGGTCGGTTTCGAATCAGCTACCGCGCTAGGCGCAGAGGCGAAGAATCCCAAACGTGACATTCCGCGCGGTGTGATCCTGTCACTGATCATCCAGGCGGTGATCTTCTACTTCCTGGAATACTTTGCCGCTAACTTCGTGATGGGCACGTACTACAAGAATGCTGGCGGCACGGGCTACAATGCGGCATTTGCCTCGCTGGCACCAATTGGCGACCTGGCCAAGATCTTTGGTGGTTCCTCCTTTGGTATCACCTTTGCGACCATCCTGGCGTTTACAGTGGTGCTTGCGCTGATTGGTACAGCGCTGTCGTGCCTGAACACTGGTGTCCGTGTCAGTTATGCTATGGGGAAAGATGCCGAACTGCCAGCCATCTTCGGCTTCCTGCACGGCAAGTACCGCACGCCGCATATGGCGGTGATCATCTTAACTGTCATCTCGGCGGTGATTGGCTCATATGGCGTTCTGAATGCGAACAATCTGGTACAGGTGGCTGTGATCTCGAACATCGGTACCTTCATTCTGTATGGGTTAACCTGCATCGTGTGTGTCATCGCCTTTGCGAGTGTGCCGGGACGCAGTCTTTTCGGAACGCTGATTGCGCCAATTCTGGGCGCGATCCTGAACATTCTGATGTTGATCCTGGTGGCCTACTATTCGATTACTGCTGGTGGTCAAAGCCAGACGAATGTCATCGTTGCGCTGGGCTTCTCGATAGTGTTTCTGGTGCTTGGTTTCGTCTTCTTGTACGTACGCAAGCTGACGACCGGTATCCCCATCTTACACCCGGAGGATTACAAACAGAAAAATGAAATCGCTGTCACTGCTGGTGGTGGTGAATAGCTAGCGGGTTACTACGCTAGCTAGAGATACTCTGCTTCAGGTACTTGTTGTGACGTACTACAAGTACCTGAGCTTCCAGGCATTTTAGGTAACTCTTCAGGTGCGGTGCAATATCGCGTAGGGGCCGAGCGAAGACCTTTTTTGAGAGACCTTCAGTTGCGTTGAAACCTGGAAAAAAGGTCTTCGCGTCCCTTGCGGCGGCCCACGGTGGACAACCGCAAGGGATTGTCCCTACGCGACGGACCTGCATGAAGAGATACCATTTTAGCCATTTGCTGGCAGTGGAGCATAGATACAATGGCTCTTGGTGTTCTTGCCCCTCGTGTGCTATACTTGAGGCAGCGGGCTACTGCTGTCAAAAACGAGGGAAGAACGTGTAGAGCTATGACGACAGTGTATACACCAGGAGCACAAATTGACCACTACGAAATCATCCGCCAGCTTGGTCATGGTGGGATGAGCCGCGTTTATCTGGCCTGCGATCTTCACAACCAGCAAACGGTTGTGCTGAAGTTCCCCAACGACGATCTGATCGGCAATGTTGGTGTGTTTGAACGCTATAAGCGTGAGGCACAGATCGGTAATCGTATCAGTCATCCCCACATCCAGCATTTCTTTAACATCGATGAGAAGCGCAGCGACGACTATCTCGTGATGGAATATATTCAGGGGCGCACTCTGCGCGATGTGCTTGAGGATCATGCTCAACAGCCTTTGCCGACGGCAGAAGCTCTGCGTCTCGTGCGACAGATCTGTGAAGCCCTGGTCTACTGTCATGAGCATGGTGTCTTTCACCGTGATATCAAACCCGAAAATATCATGATCGATGAAGAGGGTAATATCAAAATTATTGATTTTGGCATTGCTTTGCTGGAAGGTGCTCGCCGTGTGACCTGGCGCGGTCTGACTGGCACAGTTGGGACGCCTGATTATATGGCCCCCGAACAAATTCGTGGCGAACGTGGCAATGCCAGCTCTGATATTTATGCCACGGGTGTGATTCTCTATGAAATGCTCTGTGGTCATACGCCTTTTGAAGGCGAGAATGTTTTTGCTGTGATGAATCAGCACGTCACCCAGGACCCACCCTCCATTCTGGGTTGTAATCCCCATCTTTCTCCCGAACTGGCTACGGTCGTCATGAAGGCCATTCGCCGTGATCCAGACAAGCGTTATAAGACCATGGCAGAGATGTTGCATGCATTACAAAATTTGGATATGGTGACACCTACGCGCTATGAGCCTGAAACTCCCAGCGTCGTGAACCATTGGCGGCAGATCATGCTGACGGCGCTGATCATCATTGCTATTTGCCTGCTGATTATTGCGCTCGGTGTCCTGGCGCAGTTTGCCCATAATGCCGCACATTAACGGTAATCACATGTACTCTTTATACATTGTTGTAGTGAGTCATATGCAATAGTATATCTCCATTCCTCTGCGCTGAAGCTGTTGTAGCTCTCTGTCCAGGCTCTGCGCCTGCGAGGACAACCGGGTAGGGGCGGCGCTTGCCTCCGCCCCAGGGCGCACGCAAGGTGACGCCCCTACCCTGTTTCCCAACGTTTTCACCCGGAAGGATGGAGAGCCTTGTCGACTATGTAACAGTGCTCATAGTGCATTTTATACTTAAGTTTATAGACAAGCATGCTGGGGAAATAAATTTGGGCATTGTGCACAATAGAACCGTTTATGCTCGTCTATTGACCCTTGTGGCCAGGAAAAATAGTCGAAAATGTACCCTATATAGGGTCAGAGTATGGGCATTTTCTCCATAGTGAAAGCTTGTTGGATATTTAAGCGTGTGCTATACTCTTCACACAGTTGGTAGCGCCGCCTTTTTTAATGAGCTATGACGCTTAGAAATTCAATGAGGCCGAAGGTGTACTCCTTGCGCCTTTTTTCTTGAAGCATGTGTCCTGGAAAAGCACCATTTTCTCTTAATTCCGAACTGATTGCAGGCACACTCTAAGATCGGTCTCTCTTGTGAGTACCCAAACAACAGACAAATGACTTTGACGACCAACGTTTGTTCGTCGGAATCACTGGCCCCAGCGCAGGTGCCTCGAAGCATTGAGCAGATAGTCTTTTTTGGGAGAGCAATGCATGACGCACAAGCATGAAGCCCTGGAACCTGCGTGTAACATGTATCCACTTTACGATAGCCGCTGGGAACACGACGCCTGCGGTACGGGCTTTCTGGCGCAAGTTTCAGGCGCTGCCAGCCATACTATCGTGCAGACCGCCCTTGAAGCGCTAGCCCGCCTGACGCATCGCGGGGCGCAGGATGCAGACGCAGGGACGAGTGATGGTTCAGGCATCCTCACACAGATTCCTAGAGCATTGCTTATTGAGGAACTTGAAAAACAGCAGATTACGCTAGCCGATCCTGCGGACCTGGCCGTTGGCATGATCTTCTTGCCTCCACCGGGTCGCGGTGTGAGTGCGACATGCCGCCAGATTATCGAGCAGACACTGACAGGTCTCGGCCTGCTATTCCTGAGTTGGCGCAAACCGCCGCTGGATTATAGTGTCCTTGATGTGCGTGCCAGAGAAAATGCGCCAGAAGTCGTACAAGTGTTGCTTGCACGTCCTGACCATCTGACCTCTGATCTCTACGGGAAAACCTTATATCACGCCCGCCGTTTGCTTGAGCGGCGTTTGAGTGCTGCACACCTGAGCGATTGTTATATCGTTTCACTTTCGCAGACGACGCTTGTTCACAAGGGCTTACTGGCTCCTAACGAGTTAGCGCGTTTCTACCGTGATCTTGACGATCCGCGCTTTTGCAGCGCGCTCGCGGTATTCCATCAGCGCTACAGTACCAACACATTCCCCGCGTGGCCGCTGGCCCAGCCTATGCGCCTGCTTGCACATAATGGAGAGATCAATACCATTCAAGGCAATCGCAATTGGATGCAAGCGCGTGAGGAGACGCTGACAGCGCCCTCCTGGGGCGAGCAGATACAGGATCTGCTGCCTGTTTTGTCGCCTGGCAACCAGAGTGATTCGGCTCAACTTGACAATGCGCTAGAATTATTGGCGTTTTCGGAGCGCGATCTGTTGCAGTGTATGCAGATGCTCGTGCCGCCAGCCTGGGAGCATGATCCCGAGCTTGACGCTGCGCAACGGGCCTGGTGTGAGTATCATGCCGGACTGATTGAGCCGTGGGATGGTCCTGCTGCCCTCGTTTTCAGCGATGGGCGCATGGTTGGTGCTGCGCTCGACCGCAACGGTCTGCGTCCCGCGCGCTATGAGCTGACGTTGCAGGGGCTACTGATCGTGGCTTCTGAGGCCGGCGTCGTTTCGGTTGAGCCGCAGGATGTGGTCGAGAAGGGCCGACTGGGGCCGGGCGAGATGATCGCCGTTGATCTGGAGCGTGGTATCGTGCTGCGTGACTCTGAGATCAAAGCAGGTCTGGCGCAACGTCAGCCCTATCAGCAGTGGCTTGAGAGTCACCTGACACGCCTGTCCGCATTGACGGTGATCGCCGATGAGCAGCTAGCGCAAACATCTGCCTCTGATGACTTGTTCTCACGTCAACAGCTCTTTGGTTACACACATGAGGATGTCGAGATGGTGCTCCGTCCCATGCTGACCGATAATAAAGAAGCTACCTGGAGCATGGGGGATGATGCCCCGCTGGCGGCCCTCTCCAAACAGTCGCGCTCTTTCTCGGATTACTTCCGCCAGCGCTTCGCGCAGGTGACGAATCCACCGATTGACCCGCTACGCGAACATATCGTTTTGTCGCTTGATTGCTATCTAGGGAAACGTCAGAGCCTGCTGACCGAGACACCCGAACACGCGCGCTTGCTGCATCTGGCGACGCCGTTGTTGACTGAAGAGCAGTTGGAGACGTTACGTCATCTCGACAAAGAGCAATTTCGCTCACGGACACTCACGACGACGTTTGAGGTGGCCGCTGGCCCAACTGCGCTTGAGGCGACGCTTGAACGCCTGGAGCAGGAGGCCATTGCGGCGGCCAATGCTGGTATCACACTGCTCATTTTGAGCGATCAAACGGCGACGAAGGCGCACGCAGCTATGCCTATGCTGATCGCTGTTGGCGCTGTGCATCGCGCTTTGATCCAGCGCCGTCTGCGTACAAACGTGTCGCTCATCTGCGAGACGGGTACCGTCTGTGATGTACACCAGGTGGCTCTGTTACTGGGCTATGGTGCGGAGGCGGTGGTGCCCACGCTGGCGTTAGCCAGTGTGCGTGCGCTGGCAGGCGAACGTCGTCTGGAGCATCTCACGAAAGAGCAGGCTGTGGCGACCTACATCCATGTGGTAGAGGATGGTCTCTGTAAGATCATGGCGCGCATGGGTATTACCACCTTGCGCAACATTGTTGGTGCGGGTCAGTTTGAGGTGTTTGGCCTGGCAGCGGACTTTGTGCAACGCTGCTTTGCCGGTTCTACCTTCCAGGCTGGCAATGTTACCTATACTCACGTTGCCGAGCAAGTCATCAAACAGAGTGAAGCGTTGCAACAAGAGCCTGCTGCGCCTGATGCGAGTACGCGACGGCGCAAGCTCGTTGACCAGGGTCGCTATCGTTTCCGCCGCGATGCTGAGTATCATGCATATAATCCATTCATCATCCGCGCCATCCAGAAGGCGGCGCAGAGTGGCCGCATGGATGACTACCGTGAATTTACGTCGCTGGTCTACCATCGTCCGGCGACGGCTCTGCGCGATATGCTGACCTTTGTGCCCACGACGTCTATTCCTTTAGAGCAGGTTGAGTCGATGGAGTCGATTCGTGCGCGCTTTGTCGTCTCAGCGATGTCTGTTGGCGCGCTCAGCCCGGAGACCCATCGGACGATAGCTGCCGCTATGAACAGCATTGGTGGTCGTAACAATACTGGTGAAGGTGGCGAGGACCCGGCGTGGTACCACGAGACGCTGGAGGGCTATCCTGTCAGTAGCAAGATCAAGCAGGTGGCATCGGCGCGCTTTGGCGTGACGACTGAGTACCTGGTACGTGCACAGGAGCTAGAGATCAAGATGGCGCAGGGATCAAAGCCGGGCGAGGGTGGTCAGTTGCCGCCGGGCAAGGTCTCACCCTTTATCGCGCGACTGCGTCATACAGCACCGGGTGTCGCCTTGATCTCGCCGCCGCCGCATCACGACATTTATAGTATTGAAGATATTGCGCAGTTGATCTACGATCTGCACCAGGTCAATCCACAGGCCCGTGTCGGCGTCAAACTGGTGTCTACCGCTGGCGTGGGGACCATTGCCGCTGGTGTCGCCAAGGGCCACGCGGATTATGTCTTGATCAGTGGACATGACGGTGGTACTGGCGCGTCCCCGCTGCAATCGATCAAGTACGCTGGCATGCCCTGGGAGCGTGGTCTGGCGGAGGCGCAGCAGGTGCTGGCGCGCAACGGACTGCGCAAACGCGTCAAACTACGCGTCGATGGAGGCTTTAAGACCGGGCGAGATGTGGTGATAGGCGCTTTGCTGGGCGCGGAAGAGTTCGGCTTTGGCACTGCCGCGCTGGTGTCGCTGGGCTGTGATATGGCGCGTCAGTGCCACTTGAATACCTGTCCGACAGGCATTGCGACGCAGCGCGAAGATCTGCGCGCCAAGTTCAGCGGACGGCCACAGTTCTTGATCAACTATCTCACGCTGGTCGCCGAGGAAGTGCGTGAATGGCTGGCTCAACTGGGCTTTGCGCGCCTGGAGGATCTCATTGGACGCGCTGACCTGTTGCAATGTAAAGAAGAGTGCGCCGTTGATGTCAGTGACCTGCTGGTGTCAGTCCCTGAGCGCTCTGTGCCCGGTACAGGTACGGCGGTTCCACCCTCTGCTGTGGCCGAGCAATTGTTGCAGGAGGCTGAACCGGCACTGGCTGGAGAGCGCAGTGTGATTACGCAGCACGTTATTCATAACTATGATCGCACTATCGGCGCGAGTCTGGCTGGAGAGATTGCTCGGCGTTATGGCAATGTAGGTCTGCCGGGCGTCAGTATGACCTGTAATTTCCAGGGTTCGGCGGGACAGAGCTTCGGCGCGTTCTGTGTGCCCGGTATGCGGCTGATCCTCAGTGGAGAGGCTAACGACTACGTGGGCAAGAGTATGACCGGTGGGCAAATCATCATTGCGCCACCTTCGGAAGCGACCTTTGCCTCGCAGGATAACACGATCCTGGGCAATACCGTCTTGTATGGTGCCACTGGTGGCTTGCTCTTTGCCGCTGGCCGAACTGGTGAGCGCTTTGCGGTGCGGAACAGTGGTGCCCTGGCAGTTGTGGAGGGTGTGGGTGATCATGGGTGCGAGTATATGACTGGTGGTATGGTTGTTGTGCTGGGCGAAACCGGTCGCAACTTTGCTGCTGGTATGTCTGCTGGCGTCGCTTATGTGCTGGATAGCGCGAATACCTTCTTCTGGACGCTGCAATACCGATCTAGTAGGACTGGGGCGTGTCACTGATGCGCCTGAACTGGATGCGTTGCGTACCGTTGTCGAATGGCATGCGCGCAAGACACGTAGCAAGCATGCTGAACGCATTCTGGAGCACTGGGAACAGCTTGCTGGATCATTCTGGCGCGTCTTGCCGCGTAACACGAACCTTTCGGCGTGTGACTTCGTCGATGCCGGTCACTATGATGGGTCGTTGCTCAGCGCATCTCATTAGGTTCAGCTGTCGTAACTACTTAGTGAGGCAACGTTTTAGGATGCATGGAAGCTCGCGTAGGGCCGAGCGAAGACCTTTTTGGTGGCCTGTCTGCTGCTCTCTGTCCATTAGGGTGAAACCGGGTAGGGGCGTGTCCTGGCGACCGCCCTGGAGGCCACGCTGTGAGCAAGCGGGCGCACGCAAGGTGACGCCCCTACCCGATTGCCGATGAAACTCGGCGGTTTTTAAGTTCGCGCCTATGGGAATTGTCCCTACGCGCCTCCTCCTGCAAGTTCCAGCAATGCAGATGCGTTGCTGGAGCCTTCATTGCTTTATTTCTTCCCTGATTGACAATTTTGCACGTCATGTTCTCTACTCAGATTAGATGGTGTATGCGCTCTGGCTTTACCAGGCTCTGAGGAAGGGAGGTTGGGTTCCTGAGCACATTGGATAGAGAGCCCTGTACCTGCATAGTTCCGTATGGTATTATTATGTCATCACCAGAGATTATTTTTCGCGTGGGGTTTTCGTTAGCAAGGGACGCTATTCGTGGCTACTGATACATTTGAGTTGTTCTATGCATATGCCAATGAAGATGAACATTTACTGAAGAAGCTCAATAAACACCTGGCACTGCTTGTGCGTCAGGGGTTAATTGCTCCCTGGTCCGCGCAGAATGTGCTGGCCGGCACTCTGTGGGATCAGGATCTGCGCGACCACTTGAAAACCGCCGATATTATCCTGCTGCTGATTAGCGCGAATTTTATGGCCTCCGACTACTGCTATAGCGTTGAAGCTCGCGATGCCCTGCGACGCCATCAAGCAGGCGAGGCACACGTCATACCGATCCTTCTTCACCCCTGTGATTGGGAAGATGCTCCTTTCGCAAAGCTCCAGCCTTTGCCTACCAACAGAAAGCCTGTTAAAATGTGGACGAATGAAGATGCTGCACTCACCAATGTCGCGAAGGGTATTCGCAAAGTCGTCAATGATCTCAACGGCACAGAAGGCGCTGAAGATGCCGAGGATGGCAAGAAACATGCCAGGAGTGGGGGAGCTGGGAGACGGGACATGGCACGTACACCGCAAAATATTGATCGCAACTACCTCAAGAAGGTTGTCAGGCAATATTCTATAGAACTGAAAGACTACCAGCAGGTGGCGAACTACGAGCAAGGCATCCGTAGCGCCTTTCAAAATATGCTCGTCAGCGTGGCAAAGTATTGTGGCTGGTCGTTCGCTCCAGAGATGACGATTGAGAAGATCCGTCCTGATGGCGTGGTGTTGGACGAGTTCCATATTCGTCGTGGCTATTGGGAGGCCAAGGGTCCCAATGTGAATTTTGCGGAGGAGATCAGGAAAAAGATCGCCGCCGGTTATCCGCTGACCAATACGCTCTTCGAGAATAGCAAACGAGCGCTTCTGTACCAGGGGAAGCGCAGTATACCTACCGAGTACGATCTCGCAGACCAGAATCGCACCATCGACCTGTTGCGCGACTTCTTCACGTACGTTGAGCCGGATATTGAGAACTTTGAGGAGGCCGTTGACGAGTTCAAGGAGCGTATCCCGGAGCATGCTCAGGCGCTGCTGGATATCATCAAGGACGAGCATAAACTCAATCGCAAGTTTCAAGTCGCCTTCACCGCCTTTTCTGAGATCTGCCGCACCTCCATCGATCCCAAAATGAGCGATGCCAACATCGACGAGATGCTCGCCCAGCACCTGCTGACCGAACGCCTCTTCAGCACAGTCTTCAACAATCCTGACTTCGTGCGCCGCAACGTGATTGCTGCCGAGGTCGAGAAGGTCATCGATGCCTTGTCCAGTCGCTCGTTCAATCGCGCTGATTTCCTCCAGGTGCTTGACCGCTTCTATGTGGCGATAGAAAAAACTGCCAAAGGGCGACAGAGTTGGAGTGAGCGCCAGGAGTTCCTCAACACGGTCTATGAGCGCTTCTTCCAGGGTTTCTCGATCAAGCAAGCGGACACGCATGGCATCGTCTACACGCCGCAGGAGATCGTGGATTTTATGGTGGAGAGCGTGGATGAGGTGCTGAAACGCGAGTTTGGCAAGTCCATCGAGACGCCAGGCGTGAAGATCCTTGATCCGGCCACGGGTACGGGCAACTTCATCGCCAACATCATCCGCCGCATCGACGAGTTCGCGCTGGAGCAGAAGTACAAGCACGATCTCTTCTGCAACGAGATCATGCTGCTACCCTATTACATCGCCTCGCTGAACATCGAGCACGAATACTACGCGAAGATGGGCCAGTATGAGTCGTTTGAGGGCATCTGTTTCGCGGACACCTTGGAGTTGGCCGAGGGGAAGCAGATGGCGCTAGAGATGTTCGTTGAGGAGAATACTGAACGGGTCAAGCGCGAAAAAGAGGCGGATATCATGGTGGTGATTGGCAATCCACCGTATAACGCGTGGCAGAAGAGTGAGAATGATAACAATAGAAATCGCAGCTATCCAATTATTGATGATCACATCAGGAAGACATATGCAAAAGATTCTAAGGCTACTCTGAAAAATTCCCTGTATGATGCATATGTTCGTTTCTTTAGATGGGCTACAGACCGTTTACAAGGACGTGATGGTATAGTTTGTTTCGTTTCCAATAACTCATTTCTCGATCAGATTGCTTTTGATGGTATGAGAAAGCATTTATTACAGGATTTCACACAGATATATCATATAGATTTACATGGCAATGTACGTAAAAACCCCAAACTTTCTGGTTCTGCACACAATGTATTCGGTATTCAAGTAGGTGTTGGTATTACCGTTGCTGTTAAGTTGTCATCTAGTAAGGAGAAACAATTATACTACTGCCGTGTACCGAACGATTGGCGGCGAGAGAAAAAGCTAGCTTTTCTGGAAACACAGCAAAATATCTATAGAGTAGATTGGCAGGAATTACAATCTAACGAAAAGAACATATGGCTTGCTGATAAAATGGAGAAGGATTTTTACTATAATCTTCCTATCGGAACCAAAGACGCTAAATACGCACGTAGTATCGAAGAAAAAACTATTTTTAAAAAATATTCACGAGGTGTTAGCACTTGTCGCGACAATTGGGCTTATGATTTCGATGCCAATTGTTTAGCTGAGAAAATGCAGCGCCTCATAGAGACTTACAACGGTGAGATTGATAGATGGCGTAGAAGTGGTAGCCCATCATCCGTCGATAACTTTGTACTCTACGATGATGCCAAGATTAAATGGAGTGGTGACTTAAAAGAGCATCTAGTTAGAGGCCGGTATGCATCCTATGCTAAAGAGGATATTCGACATAGTTTATATCGGCCTTTTGCTAAGAAGTTTCTATACCTTAATCATCTTCTGAATAATAGGGTATATTTGCAACACCTCTTCTTTCCCACAATAGAAGCTGAGACTGAAAACAAAGTTATCTGCCTTACCGATCTCGGTTCTGAGAAGCCTTTTATGGTCATTGCATCTGATATAATTCCCGAATTGCATTTAGTGGGTGCTGGAGCTGGAACACAATCTTTTCCTTTCTATACCTACTCTTCAGATGGCACCAACCGCCGCGAGAATATTACAGATTGGGCCTTGCAGCAGTTTCAAGACAAGTATGGCCCCGCAGTCACCAAGTGGAACATCTTCCATTATGTTTACGGCATGCTGCACCATCCGCAGTATCGCGAGCTGTACAAAGAGAACCTCAAGCGGGACTTGCCGCATATCCCTTTGCTGCTGAATCAGGAGAGCTTTGAGGCCTGCGTGAGCGTCGGTCAGCAACTGATGGAGCTGCATGTGCTCTATGAGCAGGCCGATGAGTATCCATTGCAGCTCGTTCACAATAAAGAGATCCCGTACCAGCAGCGTCTCCGCGTGGAGAAGATGAAGCTCTCGGCGGACAAGACGTCGCTGCTGTATAGCAAGGGCTTGACGCTAGATGCTATCCCGCCTGAGTGCTTCGAGTATCGTTTAGGCAACCGTTCGGCTCTGGAATGGGTCATCGATCAGTATCAGGTCTCGGTTGATAAGCGCAGCGGCATTGAGAGTGATCCGAACCGCCTGGATGATCCTCAGTACATTCTGCGCCTGGTGAAGCAGGTGGTGATGGTGAGCGTGAAGACGGTGGAGCTGGTCAAGGAGCTGGCGGAGGCTGTGACGGCGGAGGATTGGTCAGGCAAGGTGAGCGAGCGTCTTTTGGACACAGAGACGTTGCCTGGCAACAAGATTTAGGACTCATCCAGATGGAGACTCCAAAGGTACATACCTGGACAGCGAGGTGTGGTTGTTGTATGCTGCTGAACGACGACACACACCTCCCTGGATATACTAGAAAGTAAGGGTGGCCAGAAATCCAACAGGCGTCTGAGCATAGTATCACTCGTTTAATAGTCGTGAGAAAAGAGAGAGCACATGCCTACATCATTTCGCGCATTTGTTGTCAACAAGACCGACGAGGGTTTTACAGCGGGCTTCAAAGAACTCACACTGGACGATCTACCGGCAGGCGAGGTGCTGATAAAAGTTGCCTACTCTAGTGTCAATTATAAAGATGGCCTAGCCTCTATTCCTGAAGGGAAGGTTGCGCGCAGCTATCCTTTGGTGCCGGGTATCGACCTGTCCGGTGTGGTTGTGGAGTCGAGTGACGCGCGTTTCCAGCCGGGTGACGAGGTACTTGCCACGGGCTATGATCTGGGCATGCAGCACGATGGAGGTTTCTGTGCCTATGCGCGTCTGAAGGCCGAGTGGATTGTGCCTTTACCGGCGGGCTTAACGCTCAAAGAGGCGATGGCATTGGGGACGGCTGGCTTTACCGCAGCTCTCGCCGTGCATCAATTAGAACTGAATGGCCTCAAGCCCGCGCGTGGTCCGGTGCTGATCACGGGGGCAACGGGTGGCGTGGGCAGTATGGCTATCTGCATCTTGAGCACATTGGGCTATGAGGTCGCCGCCAGCACGGGCAAGGAAACCGAACATGCCTATCTCAAAAGCCTGGGAGCCAGTACTATCCTGAGTCGCCAGGAGACCTCTGCCGAGAGCAATCGTCCCCTTGAGAAAGAGCGCTGGGCTGGCAGTATTGATGCTGTCGGTGGCTCGACGCTGGCCTATCTGCTGCGCACCACGCGCTATGCTGGCTCAATTGCGGCCTGTGGCAATACAGGGGGACCAAACGTTGCTACCAGCGTTTTCCCTTTCATCTTACGCGCCGTCAACCTGCTGGGCATCGACTCCGGCAACTGTCCCATGGAGCTACGCCGTCAGCTCTGGCAGCGCCTCGCCAGCGACTACAAGCCTGCTGCGCTCCTCGACAGCATTGGACACGAGATCCCGCTGGAGGAATTACCATCTGCCTTGGCTCGCATACTACAGGGTGGAGTTCGAGGACGAACTATCGTTAGCATAACATAAAGCTGCGGTTTCCTGGTCCCTTTTCTAAGAAGAGCCGTTTTTCTGGCGAGTCTGGCGTGGAGGAAAGCGCCACGCTATGAGACCCCTGACCGTGAGGGTTTGTCAAGAGCGTTCTTCCTCTTCGTTTTGTTTTTGCAGACGCTCTTGCATCTCCGCCAAGCGCCGTTCTGCTCGATCTGCCCAGGCAAGATCTTTTATCTGGCGGAACAAGGTGGCAGCTTGCTGAACATCGTTCATGCCTTGCTCATGATTGCCAAGTTCGAAACGAGCGCGTCCCAGGTCGATGAGAGTATTTGCCAGTCCAAGTGGGTTGCGCTCCACCGTATACAGTGGTAGCGCTTTTTCGTAATATGTTCTGGCTTCTGCCCATAGTGTTTGTTCTATAAACATATCTCCCATACTCATGTACACATTAGCTTCGCCCAGACGGTTGCGTTCTGCGCGAAAGAGGGGTAAGGCAGCATCAAAGTGAGCGCGGGCCTGATCGAGGTTGCCGAGCCGACTTTCGAGGTTGCCGAGACTCCTCAGCAGGTTGGCTTCGCCCAGATGGGAGCGTTCGAGATGATAGAGGGGTAAGGCGGCATCAAAGTGAGAGCGAGCCTGATCGAGGTTGCCGAGCCGACTTTCGAGGTTGCCGAGACTCCACAGCAGGTTGGCTTCGCCCAGACGGTTGCGTTCTGCGCGATAGAGGGGTAAGGCAGCATCATAGTGAGAGCGAGCCTGATCGAGGTTGCCGAGCCAATTTTCGAGGTCGCCGAGACTCTTCAGCAGGTTGGCTTCGCCCAGACGGTTGCGTTCTGCGCGAAAGAGGGGTAAGGCAGCATCATAGTGAGCGCGGGCCTGATCGAGGTTGCCGAATCGACTTTCAAGGTCGCCGAGACTCCACAGCAGGTTGGCTTCGCCCAGACGGTTGCGTTCTGCGCGAAAGAGGGGTAAGGCAGCATCAAAGTGAGCGCGGGCCTGATCGAGGTTGCCGAGCCGACTTTCGAGGTTGCCGAGACTCTGAAGCAGGTTGGCTTCGCCCAGATGGGAGCGTTCGAGATGATAGAGGGGTAAGGCGGCATCAAAGTGAGCGCGAGCCTGATCGAGGTTGCCGAATTGACTTTCAAGGTCGCCGAGACTCTGAAGCAGGTTGGCTTCGCCCAGACGGTCGCGTTCTGCGCGAAAGAGGGGTAAGGCGGCATCAAAGTGAGAGCGAGCCTGATCGAGGTTGCCGAGCCGACTTTCGAGGTCGCCGAGACTCTTCAGCAGGTACGCTTCGCCCAGACGGTTGCGTTCGAGATGATAGAGGGGTAAGGCAGCATCAAAGTGAGCGCGGGCCTGATCGAGGTTGCCGAGCCGACTTTCGAGGTCGCCGAGACTCTGAAGCAGGGTGGCTTCGCCCAGACGGTCGCGTTCTGCGCGAAAGAGGGGTAAGGCAGCATCATAGTGTGAGCGGGCCTGATCGAGGTTGCCGAGCCGACTTTCGAGGTCGCCGAGACTCGTCAGCAGGTACGCTTCGCCCAGACGGTTGCGTTCGAGATGATAGAGGGGTAAGGCAGCATCAAAGTGAGCGCGGGCCTGATCGAGGTTGCCGAGCCGACTTTCGAGGTCGCCAAGACTCTTCAGCAGATTGGCTTCGCCCAGACGGTCGCGTTCGAGATGATAGAGGGGTAAGGCAGCATCAAAGTGAGCGCGGGCCTGATCGAGGTTGCCGAGCCGACTTTCGAGGTCGCCGAGACTCGTCAGCAGGTACGCTTCGCCCAGACGGTTGCGTTCGAGATGATAGAGGGGTAAGGCAGCATCAAAGTGAGCGCGGGCCTGATCGAGGTTGCCGAGCCGACTTTCGAGGTCGCCGAGACTCTGAAGCAGGTTGGCTTCGCCCAGACGGTTGCGTTCGAGATGATAGAGGGGTAAGGCAGCATCAAAGTGAGCGCGGGCCTGATCGAGGTTGCCGAGCCGACTTTCGAGGTCGCCGAGACTCGTCAGCAGGTTGGCCGAGAGTATCTTGTCTTCAATCTGGTTCGCAACAGCGAAAGCCTGGGGGAGATAGGTTTCCAGCAAGACCAATTGCCCGCGTATCAGTAAAAATTGCCGTAGGGAATCAAGCAAACGTGGGAAAAGTGAGAGACCAGAGTTGCTTGACCAATGCAACGCTGCCAGTAAATCTGACAAATGCAGATCGAGGATTTCATAGTCTCGTGGTGAACTGGTTACTGCTTGCCAACTGAGTGCGGTAAAAAACTGGGCATGGGTGTTGCTTGCCAGTATGAGTTCATCCTGTTCCTCCAACAAAGCACGTGCGTAGACACGCAGCAAGTTGTGCAAACGAAACGTCGTCATATGTGAAGCTGTTGTTTCCATTTCCGTCAGCAAAGCTCGATCAGTGAGTTCGAAAAGAGCTTGTTGTGCAGTGTTGAGATCGTCCATTCCCCATAGTTGCATAGCCGCATCTGCTGTAATCGGTGCTTCTTCTGCGAAGACCCCTAATGCCCGGAAGAGGCGTTGCTGCTCAGGCGTCATCCGTTCGTAGCTGAGCGCAAATGAGCGTTCCAGGTTGTCATCTCGCTCATCTCCAGGTGCGAGTTTGAGACCACTCAACTTGCTCTGCCCGATACCTTGCTCTAGCTCATGCAGGATGGTTGCCAGCCGCGAGGGTTTTCTGATCTGCGCTGCCGCAATTTCCAGGGCAAGCGCGTGCCCACCGAGCAGTTGCACGAGTGCGACTAAGGCTGTGCGGTGAGCAGAATCCTGCTGGCAATGCAGGCGATCTTCCAGAAGCGCGAGACCATCTTCAGGAGTCAGACGATCAAGCGGAACGATGGTTGCCCCGATAGCCAGTGCAACGTTTGTGAAACGCGTGGTCACGAGTTGCACGGCAGTGGAGGGCAACGCCCTGTTGAGAATGCGTAGAGGCGTCGGATGCCAGAGATCATCGAAAATGACGAGGAAAGGACCAGGGGCCGTTTCACTCAGCCAGGTGGCAACTTGCTCCGGTTGAAACGGACCTGGAGGAGCGATGCCGCCAAATGCATAGCTTGCAAGTCTGCTTAATGGCCTTTGTGTGCTTGCCTCATCAGTGATGCCGGGGCCAACATCAATGCGCAGCGTATGGCCTGGGAAGTGATCATAGAGTTCAGTTGCTAATTTGAGGGCCAGGTAGGTTTTGCCGATACCTCCCATACCCTGGAACGCCTTTGTCGCCTGTTTCCCTGTGATGGCAACATTTTTCCCGGCACTAATATCCTTCATCAGCGTGTCAACCAGATCCAGGCGACCAACAAAGGCTTTGCTCAAGACCGGGCGAGGAGGATTGAGCCATTGCTTTGTAATCGCGGGCAATGTGATATTGACGGTCGCATTCCCTTCGCCCTGAACAATGGCAGTATAGTCGCCTGTGACATGCAGGTGCCCCGATTGCTCTTCATCCATTACGGTTCCTGCGGCGTATTCACGTTGACAGTAGCGTTGCCAGTACCTTGCACAACAGCGTTGTAATTGCCAATAACATGGAGAACGTGACGCTCTCCATCTGGCTGCGCTTTTATCTCTTGCAGCACACGTTGGGTCGCTTGCATAATAGCCGGGTCCTGATGAGCATTTACGTCGATGATCTCTTCGTCAAGCGTTTGCTGGCGCGAAACAGCAGTTGGCCTGGCTTCAAGCACGGCAATGGATTTAACGAGACTGCTTTCACTCCCAAACTTTTTGTGCAGGAGATCTTTGAGTGCCTGGTACGCCTCAGTAACCGTTGTTTTCGCTGTATCAGCGATGCCTGCCGTCGCTCCAGTTGTCAGAGCTGCGACGATTGCCGTCGTAATTGGGTCCATAGGTGTCCAGCCTTTCTTTACGCTATAACCAGAAAAAGAGCACATGTTGGAAAATCAGCGGAAAAGTGCATTGGTCATTTTGTATTCTATACGTTAGAAAATATTTTATCAATACTGTTGAGTGCTTTTATCAAGATGGGAGAAAAGTAATTTGAGATTTGAAGCATATACTCATCCGTTCCATTGCGCCACAGATCCCAATACGTCTGGATTTATAGTGCAAGACAAGACGGGCCGCCGCCAGGGACGCCAAGACCTTTTTTTGTCGCTCAAGGGAACAGACGGGCCACCAAAAAGGTCTTCGCTCGGTCCCTACGCGAGCTTCCATGGTTCCTGAAACGCTGCCTCACCTGAGTAGTTACGTCTAATGATTTTCTTCTCCTGCGACGACGCTGGCTGCTCGTTTCCACGATAGCATTTCGGGACCACGCGCCTCATCTTTAAAGCGGTAATCGTGTTTGCGGATCAGTTCTCCCAATTGCTGATCCAGGCGTTGCAGGCAGACCAGTTGTGCATTGCGTAGCAAGGGAAACCATGCTCCAGGCGTATCTGTGGCCTTCAGTTCGCAGGTCAGACGAAAATGATCCAGGCATAAGCCCTCGGAGGCGGCAAACTGCGTGTAGAAAGCTTCATCGAGGATCGCCTGGCGTAGTGTATGCGCATAGTTTGCTTCTACCTGTTGCTGACGCTGGCAGGCGGGACAGACAGGACGGTCTTGCTTTGTCTCAAAAAGACGCTGCCAGAGTCCACCTGAACCTGTTGCACTATTTGCGCGTTGCAGTTGCTCTATTGAGTCTGAAACAATGTCGCGGTATGCCTGTGCCAGAGGCAGCGTCGCTCCCATATGGGCCAGTTGCCAGGTGTGGGCATGGCAAAAACCCTGGCTCTGGCGCAAGGCTGTGCGTACGCCAACGTCGGTGAAGAGTGCATATTTCCAGCTCTCCAGATAGCGTCGGACGCTTTCTTGTACCAGCCGACAGAATGGGCATCCCGCTTGCTCACAGGCCGCGAATAATACTTGCTGTTCTCGTTTGAGGACCATAAATACAACCTTTGCGAACTTGATTCGTCTATCTCATAGAAGATACCTGCTTTTTAGAAAAATTACTAGTTTTAAATATGATACCATGGTATAGATGGATAACTTTACTGATTACTATGCCCTACTAGGGATCGACGTGACGGCTTCTTCGGGCGCGGTTAAGGCTGCGTTCAAGAAGCTGGCATTGCAATATCATCCCGATGTCTATAAAGGCCCGGACGCTGATGAGCGTATGCGCGTCATTCTGCGAGCCTATCAGACGCTGAATGACCCGGTTGCGCGCAAGCAATATGATATGCAGCGCTCTGAGCGTATTCACGATGGGCATGGCCTCAGCGAGTGCGAGCAAGCAAGATACCTTTACTCATACGACGACCAGCACGCGCTCGCGCGCCGATGTATCGTCGCATGCCCGGCGGGATCGCCAGCGTCACTACGACTTTCCGAATTTCCTGCCTGGTCAGGCGGTACGTATCGACCTGGCCGACATGCGCTATACGCTGTCGGCGCAGGAGGCACGTGAGCTTATGCAGCAGGGTCTGTTGCGTGGAGTCGCTCCAGAGACGGAGGATCACGCTTACTATTGTCATCGTTGCCACCATCACTGGCAGGGCGCGGCGACGCGTAGCCGTAACGATAGAGGGGATCTGCCACGGGTCTGTCCCCATTGCCAGGCGACAGATTGGGCCGAGTATCTGCTGTTGCGCTGCATACATTGTAGCGCTATTTTTGAAAGCGAGCAGATTCGCTATGAAGTTGGCTCTTATGTCTATGGCAAAGACCGTTCTTCGCATGAGGCAGAATTATGTCCGCCATACGAACTGTTTCCGCTGTGTCCCTACTGTGGAACGGCTCATTGGTCGCCGGCTGAAGATGCGCGTGTCGATGAACTACGCCAGCGCCTGGCGCGCCGGGCGGCGACCTGGCGTATCCTGATGATTAGTGTGCTGATGGTTGTCGTCGTTGTTATAGGCGTCATGGCTCTGGGTATATTACGCTGATGTATTAGACCTCCATCTTTCCGAGGGAAACGTTTCCCCTCATGGACGCAGATCTGATGTATTTATCATCTCAAATTTGACAGCGACTCCATCTACAGGATATTCTTTGCCTAACCCATCGTGCAGCAGCGGTGCTACACAGTCAGTCTACCACTGGCGCTAAGCATATCTTTGGGAGGAGCGGTTGCTTTTGAGCTGACTGCAAACACTCGTAACTCTTCAGGTCGGCGGGATCTCGGCGGGGGCAAGCCCCGCCGCTACGCGTAGGGTCCTGGTTCCGCGTAGCGACAATCCCTTGCGGTTGTCGTTCCCAACTGAAAAGTTATAAATATTCTCTTGATGCAGGTCAAAGAGATCATGTTGCATGCGGTTGAATGTTGATCATCCGTTATGCAGTGACATTTCCAGATAGTTGTGGCAAGCAAGCATTGTCCATGGAGAAATCGAAGAAGGATCAACAGCATGACAACAGTAACACAGACGGAACTCATTCCACGCCGTGTGCTCTTTGGTAATCCAGTGAAGGCCAGCCCGCGTATCTCACCGGACGGCAAGCGCTTAGCATATCTGGCACCAGTCAACGATGTGCTCAATGTGTGGGTAGGACCCCTGGGGAGCGGTGATTTTCAGCCTGTGACCAGTGACACTGAGCGCGGCATACGCTTCTATTTCTGGGCTGCCGATAATAAGCACATCTTGTATATTCAGGATATGGGTGGCAACGAGAACTGGCGTCTCTACGCTACTAACCTGGCTACGAAAGAGACGCGCGACCTGACGCCGTTTGAAAATGTGCAGGTGCAGATTATCGACCTCGATAAGCATTTCCCCAACGAACTACTGATCGCCATGAACAAAGAGAACCCGCAGGTCCATGATGTCTATCATCTCGACCTGACCTCGGGCGAACTGGTGCGAGTCGCCGAGAATCCTGGCAATATTGCCGGGTGGGTGGTTGACACGCACTTTAAGGTGCGCGGTGCCAGCGTATCCTTGCCGGATGGTGGTACGGAAACTCCTGGTGCGCGATAGCGAGCAGAGTGCGTGGCGTAGCGTGTTGATCTGGGGTTCTGACGATGCGCTCAACAGTGGACCGGTTGGCTTTACCGACGATGGTGGGTCTCTCTATTTGATTGACTCACGCGATGTGAACGCTGGTCGTTTCATCAAGCTAGATCTGGCGAGCAATGCTTTCAGTGTGCTGGCTGAAGACGCCCAATACGACGTGGGCAATGTGATTATTCATCCTGATACCCATGAGATCCAGGCGGTGTCTTTCAATAAGGATCGCGTTGAGTGGACCATTCTGGATGAAACGATCCGGCTAGATCTTGAGCGCATTCGTGATATCCACCGGGGAGATTTCACCCTCTCGTCGCGCGACGACGCCGATGCACTTTGGGTTGTTGGCTTCACCGTTGATAGTGGTCCTGTTCCCTATTATATCTATGACCGCAGCAGTCAGCAGGCCACGTTTCTTTTTGACAACCAGCCTGCATTGAGCGATTACAAGTTGGCGCGCATGGAACCCATTGTCTTTAGCGCGCGGGACGGTTTGAGCGTGCATGGCTATCTCACTTTGCCGGTTGGTGAGCAAAAGCACAATCTGCCTATGGTTCTCGATGTGCATGGTGGACCGTGGGCGCGCGATGCCTGGGGCTATAATCCCGAGGCGCAATGGTTTGCTAATCGTGGTTATGCTTGCTTGCAGCTTAACTATCGTGGTTCCACCGGCTATGGCAAGGATTTCCTCAACGCGGGCGCGAAAGAATGGGGTCGCAATATGCAGAATGACCTGGTTGATGGCGTCAACTGGGCTATTCAGCAGGGCATCGCCGATGCGCAGAGGGTAGCGATCTATGGTGGTTCCTACGGAGGCTACGCCGCGTTAGCCGGAGCCACGTTCACGCCAGATCTCTTCCGCTGTGCGGTTGACATTGTTGGACCCAGCAATCTGCTGACGCTCATTCGTACGATCCCACCATATTGGTCAACGGCCCTGGCAACTTTCTATCAGCGTGTTGGCAATCCTGATACGGAAGAAGAGTTCCTGAAGTCGCGCTCACCACTCTTTTTTGTGGATCGTATTAAGATCCCCATGCTGATTGCGCAAGGTGCGAATGATCCACGAGTGAAGCAGTCCGAATCTGAACAGATTGTTGAGGCGATGAAGCAGAAGGGCATTAGTTATGAGTATCTGCTCTTCCCTGACGAAGGCCATGGTTTTGCCAGGCCAGAAAACCGTCTCAAGTTCTACACAGCCGCAGAAAAGTTTCTGGCACAACATCTGGGTGGTCGTTACGAGTCTTAGATCGTGTTGAGAACGCGCACACTTTGCGTCAATAATAAGCTGAAATCGGGTCTCCATCCTTTTGGGGGAAACGTTGGAAATTTGGGTAGGGGCGTCACCTCGCGTGCGCCCGGGGCGGTCGCCAGGACACGCCCCTACCCAAATTTCCCCTCAAGGACGGAGAACCCTGAAACTGAACATTATCTAGCGCGTATGGGTTTTCACAAGAGGAGCGATGGGTGAGAAACGATGACCCGATGATGGTTTTCGCGGGGAGTGGGAGTCCGCGACTCACGGAGCGCATTTGTGATTATTTGCACATTGCGCAAGGGAAGAATGAGACGCTGCACTTCTCCGATGGGAATACGTTTGTACGTATCCTGGAGAATGTACGTGGTCGTCGTGTCTATGTGGTGCAGTCAACGATTTTTCCCGTGAACGACAATTTTATGGAACTTTTATTCTGGATCGATGCTTTCAAGCGTGCGGGAGCAGAGACGGTAACGATCCTGATTCCCTACTTCAGTTATGCCAAAGGTGATAAGAAGGATGAGCCACGTGTCTCCATTCGTGCGCGCGTCTGTGCCGATGCGCTAGAGGGGGCTGGAGCGGATCGTATTGTGACGATGGATCTGCATGCTCCGCAGATCCAGGGTTTCTTTCACAAGCCGGTAGACAACCTCTATGCGTTGCCGATTTTATGCGCCCATATCCAGGCGCTGAAGCTACCTGATATGGTCGTTGTTTCTCCTGATGTTGGCTTTGCTGCACAGGCCCGGCGTTATGCCGCCGTCCTCGGTACGCCCATCGCTATCGCCTATAAAGAGCGTGTCGCTCACGACGAACGAGCGAACATTTTGCAAATTATCGGCGCTGTGCGAGACAAAACGGCCATTGTGGTGGATGATTTCACCGTTTCCGCTGGTACATTGGTCGGGGTGACGCAAAGACTGCTGGAGCAGGGGGCCAGGGAGGTGTACGCGGCCATCACGCATGGTGTGCTGACTGAAGGGGCGGTCGAGCGTATTGAACAAAGTTCTCTCCAGCGTCTATTGATCACAGACACGGTAGAAAATCAAGCCGTGTTCGATACCTGTAGGAAAATAGAGGTGGTTTCGGTCGCCTCGCTCTTTGCTGAAGCGATCAAGCGCATTCATAACCGTGAAAGCATCAGCGAAATGTTCAATGGTATGTTATAAAAAGCAGGCGACAATATCTGCAAACGCTAATCGGTGTGCCGTTTACAATAGCAGAAGAGGTAAAGAAAAGCGCGGCATCTGGTCTCCAATCTGCTGTGCGACTAGGACTCTATAGCTATCATTTGAAGGTGCATGTGAGCATTCTCCAATTCCAGCGTTGATAGATGAAGGAGGTCACACAAGGTTGCTCGGTAACGTGGAATAGTACCATGACACAAGCGAATGGATGGTGTATAATGTAGCCGCTAACAGTAGCTTACTATTAGAGGAGTTCACGCCAGTCAGGAACCCCCGCATGAATGCGGAGGCTTTTAGAGATGGGGCAGTTGTTCCCTATTGTCTTTGCAGTTTTTGTTTCCTCCCACGGTTGAAGCCTGTGGGTATCCGCAAAGGACGATCATGAACGGTGACGTGAATGAACGTGTCATCAAAAGTCGTTATAAGCTTATCGACGAACGTGGACGAGGCAGTTTTGCCATCGTCTATGTAGCCCGTGATCTCGTCGACAACCGCATTTTTGCGGTCAAGGTCATGCACCTGGAACTATCCGGCGATGGTGAGCTGCTAGCACGTTTCCAGCGAGAGGCGCATATTCTCTTGAATCTCAGTGATCCGCATATTGTGCGCATCTTTGATTACGGCAACGACAACAATATGCACTATATTGTAATGGACTATATTGATGGGCAGAGCTTAAAATACTATATGATCAACCAGGGTCCACTAGAACCGCTGCGGGCATTCAACTATGCGCGTCAGATCACCGAGGGTCTGGACACAGCCTGTAAGCAAGGTGTTGTGCATAGAGATATTAAGCCACAAAACATCCTTATCAATAGTAAAGACATGGTCAAAATTACAGACTTCGGGCTGGCCCGTAGCCGAGAAACTGTTACACTTACTCAGTCAAATGTATTTATGGGTACGGCCTACTACATCTCGCCTGAGCAGGCAGAGAGTGGGCGTTCGGCTGATACGCGTTCAGATCTCTATTCGGTCGCCACTGTCTTATTTGAAATGCTCACCGGGAGTCCACCGTATAAAGGTGATACTGCCGTTGACATCGTACTCAAACATATTAATGACAAGATCCCGTCCATCTGCCGCCTGCGGCCCGATTTGCCCGTGGAAATGGACCAGTTCATGCAAAAGGCGCTTGCCAAGTCGCCTACGGAGCGTTTTGCGACTCCTCGCGAGTTCATTACGGCTCTTGACCAGATTCAGGAACGTCTCCCGGCCACACCGCCAGAGCGAGTCGCACGGCCAGGAAACGACCAGAAACTAGGGATTGTCAGCCCTCCGAAAGTCGCCTCAGTTCCTCCGAAGGAAGCGCGTCTGATTGTGCTCTCCAGTGGGCAACCTATCGCCTTAAAGAGTGAATTGATGGTGGTCGGACGGCAAGATCCCACCTTAGGTATCTTCCCGGAGATAAACCTGGCGGACAAGACAGTTGGACGGCGGCATGCATACCTGCGCAATCAGCAGGGGACGTATACCGTCGAAGACCTGAATGCTCTGAATAAGACTCGCTTAAATGGAGTGACCTTGACACCACATGAGGAACGTACACTCAAAGATGGTGATGTACTACGTTTTGGCAGTGTTGAGGTACGTTTTGAAATGCGCTAAATGTGGTGTTGCAACGCACATAGTCGCAGTAGTGGGGGTATCAACGAAAGGTACCCGATTCCATCGGGTGGCAAGCAGGCCCGTTTCCGCAGTGCAATCATATTGCCTTACATTCAGATGAGAAATGTGCGGCAGCATATTTCTAGCAACGAGAGTTGCGTTTCTGAATGTCTATGGGTGTCAGACTACAGCGGTGACGAGATGATATGCCGTCCCTACGCTTAGAGGGGTGAATTATTATGAATGTGCCATCGTCGCTAGTTATTGGTTTGCTATCAGGACTCGGAGTGCCAGTAATTGCCGGAGCCCTTGTCGTGCTGGCGGTGATTGTGGTAATCATTGCGATCTTTGTGCTCCGTGGTAACAAGAAAAAGGGAGCTGCCGCTGCGGCTAATAACGCCAACTCCGCTGATTGGCAGCGTCAAGGACAACCAGGAGCATGGAATCAGCAAGGGGCTGCACCCGCGTGGGGACAACAGGGCCAGCAGCAGGCAGCCGGATGGGGTGGTCCTGGCGCTAGTAATCCTCAGCAGCCCAATCCGTGGGGACAGGCTCCCGGTCAGCAGCAGCAGGCAGCGAATCCGTGGGGACAGACGCCAGGGCAACCAGCGGCGGCGAACCCGTGGGGAACGCCAGATGCGGTGGCCCAACAACAACAGGCAGCCAATCCATGGGGAGCACCGAATACCGGGCAGCCACAGACAGCGGCGGCGAACCCGTGGGGACAGACGCCAGGGCAACCAGCGGCGGCGAACCCGTGGGGAACGCCAGATGCGGCGGCTCAACAACAACAGGCAGCCAATCCATGGGGAGCACCGAATACCGGGCAGCCACAGACAGCGGCGGCGAACCCGTGGGGGCAGGCTCCCGCACAGCAACCTGCTGCTAATGCTTCCTGGGGTGGTCAGCAGGCACAATCTCCGTGGGATGCAGCAGCGGCTCCAGCTCCAGCGGCGCAAGATAGCTGGGGACAGCAGCAGCCTGGACAGGCAGCAAATCCGTGGGGCGCGCAAGCTCCGGCTGGCAGTTCTGCACCGCTACAGCCTGGTGCAGGCCAGTACTCCGGGGCCAATTCTAGTCCCGCCTGGGGTCAGCAACCGGCAGCCGCAGACCCGTGGGCCGCACCAGCCGCTGCGCAAGCTGCATTCCCGCAAGCACCTGCGGGCGCACCTGCCATGCAGTCCTGGCAACAAGGCGGTTTTGCACAGAGTAATGATAGTGACAAAACAGTGTTGCGCACAACGGGGCAGTCAGGTGGCCTGGGCTATGTGCGTGTAGAGGAAGGCAAAGAGCCAGGGCGTATTTACGAGGTACGTAAAGAGTCATTGAGCATTGGAAGAAGCCGTGAAAGTGATATCTTCCTTGAGGATCTGGCCGTTTCTCGCCTGCATGCCTCTATTGTGAACATGAACAACGGTACCTATGTGCTCAAAGATGAAGGCAGCGCTAATGGGACCAAGGTGAATGGGCAGGTGGTCAACAAGTTTCAGACCTATCCGTTACAGGAGGGTGATCGTATTCAACTTGGTCAAACTGTACTTGTGTTTGCCAGAAAATAGTGATAACGTCTTGCCGGTGCCCAGATATTCAACTGGCGCTCGTCTAACCGCGCCATTTAGAGAGGGAAAGACGCCACAGAGCATTCTTGTACGCGCTGCATAAGAGCGTATGAGTGCAGAACGCGTGTGTGGTGCTACGATATAATGCAGCAAGACGATCTCATTGGAACAATGCTCGGCAACTATCGCATCTTAGAGGTACTTGGGCAAGGGGGAATGGCACGCGTGTATAAGGCCCGCCAGGAAAATCTGGGACGTGATGTCGCTGTCAAGGTTCTGCCACCCTGGTATGCCGCTGATCGTAGTTTTGTCGAGCGCTTTAACTTGGAAGCCAGGTTAGTTGCTGGTCTGGCACATCCTAATATCGTTACCGTTCACGATGCCAACGAACAGCGTGGGCATCTCTATATCGTGATGCAGTTTATCGATGGGGGGACATTGAAGCAGCGTCTGGATGCTCTGCAGCAGGCGAGGAAGAAGATAGATACTGCTGAAGTTGTCTCTATTTTCAGTCAGCTGGCCGACGCCCTGGCATATGCACACGAGCAGGGTATTATTCACCGCGATATCAAACCGGTGAACGTCCTGATGGATCACGCGGGACGCCCCATCCTCTCTGATTTTGGCATTGCAAAGGTGCTTGCCAGCTCGCAGGGGCACCTGACACGTCCTGGCGCTGGCGTTGGCACGCCTGAGTACATGTCGCCGGAACAGTGCCAGGGAGGGACTGTCGACGGACGTGCCGACATCTATGCCCTGGGGGTTATGCTTTTTGAAGCGCAAACCGGGCGTACTCCATTCCAGGGGGACAACTATCCAGCCCTGGCACATAGCCATATCTACGAGCCACCACCGCGCCCCAGCGCTATCAACCCGACAATCGAGCCAGCCATCGAGCATATTATCTTAAAAGCTCTGATGAAGAATCCGCAACAACGCTATCAGACGGCTCGTGCGATGGGTGAAGCCTTAAATCTGGTACTGAGCCAGCGATCAGTGCCACAAGGTAGCTATTATGCAGGGCAAAATGGTATGGGTTTTATAGGCGCGCGGGGACCTTCGCTGCCCGATGCCCCGCAGTCCGCCTTTTACACCTGCTTTAATTGCCAGCATCTCAATAAACCACAGATGCGCTACTGTACTCGCTGTGGCTACCTGCTCAACCAATGTACGGTCTGTGGCGAGCGCAACCCGGTGGAAAACCATTTTTGCACAAAATGTGGTCAGCCTCTCGCCGTATAAAGATGTGTTCGCCTGCTTCCCTTGTACCAAAGCCGCCTTAGATAGTGTTTGGTTTTATCTCGTTATTGCCAAAAGTGTGCGCGTTCCAAACACTATCTTAGTACACGAACTCATCAGATTGTATCGCCTGGAGGCGGCTGATTGTTTTGCGACGTTCATCCACGCGCTTATGGTAAAGCATCATGCGCTGTTCTGTACTCAAGGCAAGGAGCGCACTCACACGTTCTACAATGACGCTGGGCTGTGTGGGTTTCGTGATATATTCAATCGCACCCTCTTCAAAACCCTGCAACTGTTCTGTGAGGTGCACGAGCGCGCTGACCACAAGCACCGGTAGCTGTGGGGTCAGGTGGTTCGTACTCAGCCAATGCAGTACATCCCAGCCAGAAACTGGGCGCATCATCAGGTCAAGAATAATAAGATGGGGATTGAACTCGGGAATAACACGAATGGCTTCCTGTCCATTAGAAGCTGCAAGAACTTCGAAGTTATGGTGTTTCAAAAAAAAGCATAAAACTTGTTGAATAGCGGCTTCATCCTCGACAACAAGAATTCTTCTTTTTTCTCCTGCTTCGTACATTGCAATCACCTCTCCTATCCACCGACATATTTCAAGCATTCTTACGACGAACGGCTTCGTCTCACTAATGGAAAACGCACTTCAGCGACTGTTTGCTCCACCTGGGCTTGCTGTTTGTTGTCTCGACTCCCTGAATTGTTTGCGACCTCGCGGCGCAGGGCAAATTTCCCTTCCAGGTCGGCGATCAGGTTTTTAATTAGCGAAAGGCCTAAGCCCTCGAAGGTACTGGACTCGCCCACTTCTTCCAGAGGTAATTTGAAAGAAGGACCGCTGCCAGTGTCCAAGACCTGCACGATGACTACACCATCCTCTTCGCGTCCCCGAATGGTAATCGTCCCTGACGATTGTTTCGCCAGGCCGTGCTTGATGGCATTTGAGATCATCTCGTTGATCACCAGTGCGAGTACCGTCACTGCCCGTGAGGGAATAACAATTGGGCACGGCTCAACCACAAAGGTGATATGTTTATCGGGTGGACTCAGGTTCGCGCGGGCGACGCCAACGATTTTACGGGCGATATCATCGACACGAGCTTCGCTGACATCCTCGTGGGCCAGGAGGTCGTGAGTCGCGGCGAGTCCTTGCACGCGGTTCACACTTTCGGCGAGGGTATTGCGTATTTCAGGTGATTTTGTGCGTCTCCGTTGTAAAGAGAGAATACCGGCAACTGTGGCGAGATTATTTTTGACGCGATGATTCAACTCGCGTAAGAGCACCGATTTCAGTTCCAGTCCCCGGCGTGTCTCTTCGTACAGGCGCGCATTTTCAATGGCGATGGCGGCTTCGTTGGCAAAGGTAATCACCAGTTGCATCTGCTCTGGACTGAGCAGATGACGGTGGCTGCTATAGATACAAATACAGCCAAGAATTTTCTGCTTCACTTTCAGTGGGACACACAGCACGGAATGTATCTCTGAAGAGATAAATGGGTCGCTACGGATGAAACAATTTTCGTCGGTAAGAAAGCAATCAACGGCCATGCTGGGCCTGCCGGTCTGGACTGAGCGTCCCGCGCAACATTGACCCACACCGATTTGGATGTGCGATGCGAGTTCGGTGTTGAAGCCATAGTGCGCAATCACGCGCAAACGCTGGCGGTCGGCATCGAGTTCGAAGATGCAAGATCGTTCAGCGCCCGAGAGGTGCACTGCCTGGGTCGTGATCATCTGCAACACTTCATCCAGGTTGAGAGTCAGAGCAATGATAGACGAGACGCGGTGGATCGTGGCGAGTTCGTGAACCTTGCGGCGCAGTTGTTCGTCGGTCTGTTCGTAGAGGCGTCCATTTTCGATATTGATGGCGAGAATGCCGGTCACGATTTCCACAAAGCTGATGTCATCGCGTGGGAAGTCGTGTGGTCTGGTTGATTGAACGCTGATGACTCCGATCAGGCGCTCGTCGTTACCGAAGAAGATGATGGGTAACGCTACCAGTCCCCGTACATCGGTCGGATAGGCATGGGCCTCGGAAGAGAAGTTCGCGTCGGTGAGCGCATCATTGACGACCAGGGGACGCCCTTTTTCAGCTACCCAGCCACTATAGCCTTCACCGATACGCAGCGTAAAGTGCATGCCACCGAGCGGTCGGGGTCCGTTGGTTGCGCGCAAGGTGAGCACGCGTTGCATGTCATCGTAGAAGAAGATAGAACACAGATCAACGTCCAGTTCTTCCGCAATGACCTGGGCGATAACTTCGAGGGTCTGATCGAGATCCATGGCAGAGTTGCTTACGCCGTTGACGCGTTGTAAAGCTGACAGCCGATGTCCCAGTTGTTGAGAAGTGCGCTTACTCTCAAGCCGATACTGGTCAGAGACGCTCTGGTAGCCGCGTGTGAGCGCGATGGCACACTGTGTTTGCATTTGTTGCAAGCGTATGAGCACCTCAACCAGGAACGTGGGTTGATCTTGCAATATCTGTTTGAGTTCGTCTGCCAGGGCATCAACATGATGTTGTAGACCGCTCAGACGACTGTCCAGCTTGCCACCTTGCTCCGCCAGCCAGCATCCCGATTGCTCGAAGCGCGAATCAAGTGTCTGGTGATCCGCATCGTTGGAACCTATGAGGGCATTGAGAAGTAACCAGGCGTCGCTACCCTCTTCTGGGCCATAGCTTGCTCCAGAAGCACGTTGTAGGCTTGCTTGTAGGCGAGCTATATGCGAGGCCAGTATCTGCTCCACGTCAGCACCTGATGTCACGTTTCCCTTCCTCTATCTCCAGTATTTCACGCCATTGTGAAATTATACAACCAATCTATCACTTTTTATCTTGATCCTTATTGTAGTTGTGCTATCTTATAGTGTCAAGTGCATGTGTATGCAATTTAGGGAGGCGGAGGTTAATTGGGGCTAAAGAATGACAAAATTCCTATTGCGAGACTTTTTTTTACTAATTATGGTCATATTTCGTCATAGACAGTGTGCTCGGATAAAGGGAATCATCCAACTAAGGGGGATCTAGCATAATGAGATGTACACAGTGCGGATTACCGCTCTCGCCATCACGTACCCAGTGTCCCAGATGTGGAGCTGCGGTAGGAGGAGTGGAAAAACGGCCAGTGGGGAAAACTCCGTTTACTGCGGATTTATCGTCCCAGACAGTGGGCATGTTTCCGGGAGGAGGCCCGACCGGGACGGAGTCTGCGCAACCCCCACCGGGTGCCTATATGCCAGCTTCTCCTTGGGACATGCAAGGCCCGCAAGGAGCTTCGGCGGTACCACAAATGCCATTTGCTCAGCCGAACGAGCAGTGGCCTCAGCAAGGCGTACCTCCTATGGGCGCTCAGAACCAGGCGTGGTATGCTCCAGCAGCAGCAGTGCAATTTGAGCCGAGTGCTGCTAACTGGATGTCTCAGGGGGCTCCAGCTCCATCGCCAACACCTCCACCTGCCGTATATATGCCACAAAATCCTGCTGGGCGTGGAAAACAGGGCACGCGACGTGGCTTTACCGTCGCTGGCCTATGTTTGTGTGCCGGGGCGGTTATTCTCGTCTTTGTCGCTGTTTTGGCGCATAGCCTGCCAGCTTCTACGAGTCCCTCTATTCAGACCACCTCAGCACCTACTACATTGGCAAAGACAACCCCGGTTGCCTCTACACCGACGGCGAGTCTGCCAACTGTTACCCCATCGCCAACAGCGTTTCCCGCACAGCAGTATATTACCAGTGCTCAGATGGCAAGCGCAGTAGATGAAACAACAGGATTACCTGTCACGCTGGCAACTAGCTTCAAGGTCAGTCAGAAGATGTACCTGACACTGGCATTGAATTCTAAGGGAAACTCTGGCGCTATTTGCATGCTCTGGTATATCAATAATCAACACTTGACGGCTGACGATTTTGCCATTGATGTCGGTGCAACGTCGGAGTATGCATTTACGTATATCTATCCTCCAACGGCTGGGACTGGCTATGTAGAAGTCAATTGGGCCAGCACAGATAAGTGCACGGATATGACGTTGGCACAACGTGTGTCGTTTACGGTAAGCGCGTAGCTTGCGCTATGCTTCGCGTGGCAGGGCTGTGAGTATTGCCAGCAGTTGCTCCCGCTCTGATGCCGTCAATGGCTGCAAAGGGGGACGCGGCTGGCCTCCATAGCCAGCGCTATATTCAAGGGCGGCTTTGAGTCCAGGAACGCCATAAACGGTTGTAACGGCTGCGTTGGCAGGGATGAGGCGTGCCTGGTGGATACGCGCTTCCTCGATTTTCTGTGCGTGAAAGAGCGTTTGTACCTGGCAAACGGTACGTGGAAAGATGTTGGCAAGCCCAGCCACTGCGCCTATTGCTCCTGCGACGAGAGCTGGAAGCAAGAAATCCGCGCTGCCGGCGAAGACGTGGAAGGTAGGTGGTGTAGTGGTGACTATCTGCGCAATCTTGGCAATATTGCCCGCAGTATCTTTTACACCAATGATGTTGGCATGCTCTGCCAGCGTGCTGATAGTATCGGCGTCCAGGTCCAGGCCGGCTGTATTGGCCGGCATGTTGTAGATCAGGATGGGCAATGGACTATGCTCTGCGATAGTAAGGTAATGAGTAAGCAATGCGGCTTTGTTCATGCGTCCACGGTAGTAAGATGGTGGAAGAATAAGGGCGAAGTCTGCTCCAGCACGTGCAGCCAGGCGGCAATAGTTGAGCGTCGCACGTGTTGATTGCGTTCCACAACCAACAATCAGGGGCAAGGCACTTGCGGCTGTCGCGAGGATTTCCCGCGCTGCTAGCGTAAGCTGAACGCGTTCGTCATCGCTGAGATGAACTGCCTCCCCGTTTGATCCCATGAGCACGTAGCCCGCAATACCACTATCTCTCAGGTGTAGCATATGCCGCTGCAAAGTGACAAGATCGAGTTCGTCTTGCGCATCGAAAAAGGTTGGGAGCGGTGGATAAATTCCGGCTGCTAAGACTGCTGGCATTAAAACCTCCTATGCAACAAATACGCCATTTTCTGCTGCTATCAAAATCATAGCGCTACTGTATTAGTGTGATTCGTAACTGTTCAGGTTGGTGGGTGTACGCGCGTAGGGACAATCCCTTGCGGTTGTCCAGGGTGGGCTGAAGCCGGGGGATGGGCCGAGCCTCCACGGTACCTGAATAGTTATGTGTAAATCTATCTCATGAGCAGAGTAAAGTAAAGTAAGCAAGCAAGAAACGCCAACGGGAATATTGACCGCCTGTATCTCGTTGTTTAAGCCAGGACTATGTTGCATACTATAGTGTGTAGGTGACATCTCCCCACGCCTAAAAGGGCGGGGGCTTCTCACCCTCACGAGTGAGCTTTCCTGCTTCGTTGGAGAGAGCCGTTGTAGCGACAGCCGGTCTTGCATCGCCTCCACAGGCATTGGCTTTCCCTGAGTTCCAGGGTAGCTTCTCAATCTGGGAGAGTAGGAACGTGGTTTTTGTTCCCATTCATCGACGTGCATGGTTTTCGCACGTCGGCGGTAGAAAGAGAGTAGACATGGTCAAACACGCTAGTGCTTTTACCCAAGCGAACGATTTAGCTTGGAACCTCTGAAACACTATTCCGTTGTCAATGTGCTACACGCGCAGTGTAGCAAAATAACATGTAGATGTCTATACGCATTTGGGGGTATTTTTCACCGCCCCCATCGCGCGCCAAAAGGAACGCCCTTCTATCCCCATGGCTGGAGGCCAGGGGTTTTACGGGCCGCCAGGATAAGGTCCGATGCTACTGATCGACTTGTATCATGTCCACGATCTAAGAAAGGGTCCAGGTTATATGTATGAGCCTGAGAGCATGCTCAACGCCGTCTTGCAAGGCCACGAATTGTCAAATGCCGATGCTATTTCGCTGGCTACGTATAGCGATCTGACGTTGCTGCTGCTGACAGCGTCTCAACTACGAGATAGCGTGCATCATAATCGTATTTCTTACTCACGAAAGGTCTTTATTCCACTTACCCAGCTCTGCCGTGATGTCTGTCATTACTGTACGTTTGCCAAACCGCCGGTACGTGGTCAACGCGCCTACCTCAAGCGGGACGAGATACTGGCCATTGCCCGCGCAGGTGCGGAGGCGGGTTGTAAGGAGGCCCTGTTTACCCTGGGCGACAAGCCGGAGCTACGCTACAAAGTAGCTGCTCGTGAGCTGGCCGAGTTGGGGCATGAAACAACGATAGCCTATCTCGCCGAGATGGCCGAGCTGGTGCTGCGCGAGACTGGTCTATTGCCACATGCCAATCCGGGTGTCATGACGGCTGATGAGATAGCGCTGTTGCGCAAGGTTTCTGTCTCGCAGGGTATCATGTTGGAGAGTGCCTCCGAGCGTTTGAGCGAGCGCGGCGGTGTGCATTATGGCTCGCCTGATAAACGGCCATCTGCGCGTCTGGAGACTATCCGGCTGGCAGGAGAACTGCGGGTACCTTTTACCACCGGTATACTGATTGGTATCGGGGAGACGCGCCTGGAACGCATCGAATCTCTGCTGGCATTGCGTGACTTGCATCGTCAGTACGGTCACATTCAGGAGATCATTGTCCAGAATTTCCGGGCCAAACCTGACACAAAAATGGCGCATGCGCCAGAGCCGGATCTGGATGACCTGCTCTGGACGATAGCTGTTGCGCGCATCCTGTTTGGCGCTGAGATGAATATTCAGGCTCCGCCCAATCTCAGTCCAGGGACATATGCCAGGCTGATCGCTGCTGGACTCAACGATTGGGGTGGTGTCTCGCCAGTAACGCCCGATCACGTTAATCCTGAGGCGCGTTGGCCGCATCTCGACGAACTGGCAGCGCAGACCGCTGCCGAAGGCAAAGTCCTGCTAGAGCGACTGGCTGTCTACCCGAGTTATGTTCACGATGCAGACAACTGGCTTGATCCGCAACTCGTGACGCCAACCCTCCACTTCAGTGATAGTGATGGCTATGCCCGCGTCGATGCCTGGTCTCCGGGCGCGAATGTGCCTGTACCAGCCTACGAGCAGCGCTTGATTAGCGAGCGATCAGCCAATGGACAGGAGCAGCCAACGGCAGAAGTGCAGGCGATCATTGCGAAAGCGTTGGCGGGTCAGGATCTCAGTGAACAAGAGATTACCAGGCTCTTCCAGGTACGTGGTGCTGATTTTGCGGCTGTTTGCCAGGCGGCGGATACGTTGCGCCAGCAGGTCAATGGGGATGTTGTTTCGTATGTGGTGAACAGGAACATCAACTACACCAATATCTGTTATTTTCGCTGCCAGTTCTGTGCCTTTTCCAAGGGCAAGCTGAGCGAGAATTTGCGCGGGACGCCCTATAATTTAGCGCAGGATGAAGTTGTCAGGCGTGCACAGGAGGCGTGGGAACGGGGTGGCACGGAGGTGTGTATGCAGGGTGGTATTCATCCAGAATATACCGGTGAGACGTATGTACGCATGTGTCGGGCCATCAAAGAGGTACTGCCCCAGATGCACATTCACGCATTTTCGCCGCTGGAGGTCTGGCAGGGCGCGCAGACATTGGGTATCAGCGTGCACGATTTCCTGGTACAGTTACGTGAAGCTGGGCTGAGTACCTTACCGGGAACAGCAGCAGAGATTCTCGACGACGAAGTGCGTGCGACGTTATGTCCCGATAAAATTAAGACCGACGAGTGGCTTTATGTGATGGAAGAGGCGCATAAGATCGGCTTCCGCACCACTGCGACGGTGATGTATGGGCATATCGAGCAGCCAAAGCACCTAGCCCGCCATCTTCTGCGCATCAAAGCATTGCAGGCGCGCACGGGAGGCTTCACCGAGTTTGTGCCGCTGCCCTTTGTGCATATGGAGGCACCTATCTTCTGGAAAGGGCGTGCGCGCAAGGGACCAACGTTCCGCGAAGCTATATTGATGCATGCAGTTGCGCGCCTGGTACTCTATCCGCTTATCACCAATATTCAGGTCTCCTGGGTCAAAATGGGACAGGATGGTGTCAAAGCCTGTCTACAGGCGGGAGCAAATGATATGGGCGGAACGCTGATGAACGAGAGTATTACGCGCGCGGCTGGCGGTGAGTTCGGGCAGGAGTTGCCGCCTGAGCAGATGGAAGCTATTATTCGCTCCATTCAGCGTATTCCGTTGCAGCGTACGACACTCTACCGTCCTGCGCCCGAGGAGCGGCGTGCGGCTTCGTTCCAGGCCGCCGAGCTTCAGCCTATTGTGCTGACACCCAATAAGCGCTATGCACGTTCAGCCGTGCAGCAGGCGTAGAGTAAAGCAGGCCAGCGTGTAGGGACAATTCTTTGTGGCTCCAACTCCAACGCATTCCGTTCGCGGAAGAAAACTAAGGAGAAAATGGGAAAAACGGGATGTGAGGAAGAGCTGGGTAGGGGCGTCACCTTGCGTGCGCCCCGGGCCTCACGCGAGCCATCCCCAGCTCTCGGAAGACTCACCGGGGCGGTCGCCAGGACACGCCCCTACCCAATTGCCGATGAAACTCGGCGGTTTTTACGTTCGCGCCAATGGGACGCGCCCCTACCCGGGAGATCCCATATATTCGTTGGAGTAGGTGTCCTTGATGGTTGTCCTATACCGGCCATCAGGAGCAATATGGACGTTAATGAAGCAATGCGACAAGCCATTGCCTGTGCGCACTCGGTCGAAGGACGCACGGCCCCGCGCCCACCTGTGGGGGCCGTCGTCGTACGCGATGCACGTGTGGTGGGCAAAGGGGCAACCTCTCCGCCATATGGACCGCACGCGGAGATCCACGCGCTCAATGCCGCCGGAGAACTGGCGCGCGGAGCCGATCTGTATGTCACCCTGGAACCGTGCAGCGTGACTATTCATACCCCTCCCTGTACCAGAGCAATTATCGACGCCGGTATCCGCCGTGTGTTCGTTGGATCGCTCGATCCCAATCCGCTGGTTTACCAACAGGGTATCGCCCAACTGCGCGAGGCTGGCATTGAGGTCACAGTGGGCGTAGAGGCCGCCGAAAGCGCTGAAATTATGCGCCCCTTTGCTACTTTTATGCAAAGAGGACGTCCCTATGTGACTGCCAAGTGGGCGATGACACTGGATGGCAAGCTAGCGACTCACACTGGTGATGCCTACTGGATCAGTGGACCTATTGCGCGTCGCTGGGTACATAACTTGCGTGATCGTACTGATGCTATCCTGGTGGGTGCGGGCACTGTGCGCGCTGACGATCCCTTGCTAACGGTGCGCCTGGCAGACGGCGAGCACGACTACGAGCGAGAACCCAGGCCAGATCCTTGGCGTGTCGTGCTGACGACGACAGGCATACTACCTGCGCAGAGCAAATTGTTGCAGCCGGATTTTGCTGGGAGGACATGTGTGATGGTGGGCGAAAATTGTGCTGCTGAACAACTGCAACAGTTGCGCAATTACGGCGTCGAGGTGATACAGGTGGCGCTCAAAGAACGTGGTGAGTTAGATCTTGCAGCGGTGCTTGCGCTATTAGCGCAAAAGGGTGTCATGCATGTATTGCTTGAGGGGGGCAGTCATGTGCTGGGAAGCGCCTTTGACCAGCAGTTAATTGACCATGTGGCGGCTTTTATCGCTCCAAAGGTGGTGGGAGGTGAGGGCGCGCCTTCTCCTGTTGCTGGCAGAGGACTGGCTGTCATGCAAGATGCGCTACAACTTCAGCATATCAGGACGCAGATGATGGGCGATGATATCTTGCTCGAAGGAGAAATTGCGCATGATAAGAAGATACTATGAATATTTACTGCGATAGTGAAGAAATAGGACAAGGAGAATATCGCTATGTCTGATCCCTGGGTGCGTGAGGCCATTGCGGCCATCAATGCAGACTTTACCCGTTCTGCCGATACGCATTTGATCTCGGTGCCGCTCCCGGCGCTCTCCCGGATCAAGCTCTATATCAAAGATGAATCAACCCATATTACCGGCAGTTTGAAGCATCGACTTGCCCGCTCGCTCTTTCTCTATGCGCTTTGTAATGGCTGGGTGCGGCGCGATACGCCAATTATCGAGGCTTCATCTGGCAACACAGCTATTTCGGAGGCCTATTATGCGCGTCTGCTAGGATTGCCCTTTCTGGTAGTCATGGCGCGTAGTACCTCGCCGGAAAAGATTCGTCGTATTACGCAGTATGGAGGTAAATGCGTCTTTGTGGATGATCCACGCGAGGATCGTGCGCGTGCGCGCGCTTTAGCGGCTGAGCAAAATGGGCATTTCATGGATCAGTTCACCTTTGCGGAACGGGCGACGGACTGGCGTGGCAATAATAACATCGCCGAGTCGCTCTTCAGGCAAATGGCGAGTGAGCCTTATCCTCTGCCGCGCTGGGTGGTGTGTGGCGCAGGCACCGGGGGTACAGCCGCAACGCTCGGACGCTATATTCGGTTCCGTAGCTATGAGACGCAGGTGTGTGTTGTTGATCCTGAGCCATCGGTCTATTATGACTACTACCATACACGTGATATTACCGTGACTGCTTGTGGTGGGTCGGGCGTCGAGGGCATTGGACGCCCGCAGGTCGAGCCATCCTTCTTGCCGGAGATCATCGACCATATGCTTCAGGTGCCTAATGCCGCATCTTATGCTGCTATCCACGTGCTAGAAGAGATCATTGGGAAGCGCTATGGCGGCTCGACCGGCACAAACTTCTATGGAGCATGTCTGCTGATGGCGGATATGGCGCGCCAGCAGCAGAGTGGGTCCGTGGTGATCCTTGGCTGTGACGCAGGCGAGCTGTATCGCGATACGTACTATAATCCGCAGTGGCTTCATGACCAGAACATTGCGCTGGACACCCACTTGACGCAATTGCGTCGCTTCGTTGCTGAAGGCGTTTGGCGCAGCGACAACGAAGGATAAGCAGCGTCTACTCTTGCGTGACTGGCTGTCTTATATACTCTTGCAATCCCCCGCTGGATAACGTAGTATAGTCGCGCATACAGTTCAGATAAAGGCCATAAACCATCAAGATTGCGGAGGGGATCGTAGTTTTGGTTGATTATGATACATACGACCGTCGTGTTCAATTGGGAGCTTCTCGTCATCGCTATAAAGATGCAGAGTTCCTACAGCAATCTGGTCGTTGGAATGGCGCGATTTACATGGCTGGCTATACTATTGAATGTTCATTGAAAGCTTTAATATGTTATGCAGAACGCACAAATAATCTGAAAGAAACAGTGCTATTTAAGCGCGTGCAGGGAGCTGCTTTGCATAATTTAGGGTCTTTGTACGATGCGGCACCACGCAGTTTTCGCAATGCTATTGAACTTGATCGTACTGGTAGATTAAAAAGTGCTTGGAGAACTATTAGCATATTATGGCAAAAGGATGGACGGCGTTATGGGCATAAATTGGGGGATAAAACAGAGTGCGAGCGCTTTCTTAAAGCGGTGAAGGTGCTTCATGCTTTTATATTGAGCCAACAGGAGGAAGCTTCATAATGAGCGCGTCTCATTTGCCGCAACAAATTAAAGGGCAATTGCTCCAGGTGCTGTCGGGCAAAGATCCTGAAGTAAAGATTCATGTGAAGCGAACTTCCGTTGGCTGGCTTCGCTTATCTGTTGTGACAACTGCTTTTGAGGGAGTGAGTTCTGAGGAACGTGAATATCAGATTGACAAGATCCTCGAAGCTCTCAACTTGAAACTGAATGACTATCCATTTGCTACCCATCAACTCCTGACACCACAAGAAGACGCAGAGCAAGCTCATACTACTCCTATACAACTACCCCTCTGGTCTGAGATTCTCCTGGCACCTGATCCTGAGGTACCGGCTAATGTAGATGATGATAATGGCAAACGCCCGTTTGTGGTTACGTTCTATTCTTTCAAGGGTGGTGTTGGCCGAAGCACCTCTCTCGCGTTCGTCGCTAATATTCTTGCTGCTCGTGGTCATCGCGTGGTTATGATTGATTTTGATCTGGAAGCCCCTGGTCTTTCATTTGCGCATCCTGTAGAAATGCCTGAGACAACTACCTACGGTGTATTAGATTATATTTATCAGCGTTATTTAACCCCTGATCAGGATGAGCCGAAAATCGATGCCTGTATTCGTCAGATCAGTACTGCTACGCGTGGCGAACTTTATCTGATACCGGCTGGAGAATATGATGAAGGTTATATACATCGCTTGACTGATCTGAACGTGCGTTCTCTCTATCAGAGTGAGGCAAACCCTATTCATCAACTGCTGGAAGATGTTAAAAGTACCCTTGATCCTGATATTATTCTCATTGATGCTCGTACCGGTTTTACTGAGATGGGGGCAGTTGCGTTGTTCGATCAGGCGGATTTAGGCATAATCTGCTTCTCACCGACTGGTCAGAGCTTTGCTGGTCTGGAGTGGGTGGTCAAGGCGGCCAGTAAGCAACGGAAATATCGGGGTATTCCCGACTTGCGTTTTTTGCTGACTCCTATGCCTCCTGTTGCCCAGACTCAACAACAAGAGTGGTTAGGCTACACTGCAGACTGGATTATGCAACATTGGGGTGTGCCCTCATCTATTGCTGTAGATGAACTCTACTATCCTGTGCCTTACAACCCTGGCATTATAACGCTAGGTAGCCTTTTTGTGGAGGTTCCAACTGCTATTCTGGACCCTTATATGCCTGTAGCTGATGTGATTAGTGCCAGCTTGCCAGAGAGGAAAGTGGCATCTCTGGCGGGTCCTGATATAAAAATAGCCGAAAACCGCTCATCTATCCTGGATGAGTTGAAATTTCGATCTCCAGTTGCGCAAGAAATGGATGCTGCCGAAATTCCCACTATTTTCCAGCGCACCAACGATTTCCCCAAATTTTTGCAGGATCGTACCTGGCTGGTGCGTGGTGCTAAGGGGACTGGGAAAACGTTGCTGTTTCGTCTCTTCATAGAACAGTCAGTGGATGCTCGCAAACAGGCTGAGCCATATGAGAGACTCAACAATGTACAATTTGTTCCAGGTCATGGCCCTATAGAACTAAGTAGCGCATTTCTTGCTCGTGGCAGTCTGGGAGACTTTGAGGAGCATGTTGGTCAACAAAAGTGGGCAGAGTTCTGGCCTCATTATTTGTTGTTGCAACTGGCTGTAGCTCGTAGTGATTTAGCCTCTTTGTTGCCTGATCCATTTTTGCAAGATGCTTGCAAACAGAAAAAGCTCTCCCAGGAGATGATTTTGGATTGGCTCAAGTCGCGTATATCGTTGCCATTTTCTTTTTCTCGTGTTCATGATGAGCTACAGAGAATTAATGAACGGCTGGGAAATCAGAACGAGAAGATATGGGTGCTCTATGATGAATTGGACACTGGCTTCGGTCAAAAATATGAAAGTCGTCGTAGTGCCCTGGAAGCTTTATTAGCATGGTGGTTGGAAGTTGGTCCAGGATTAAGCAATATTACGCCCAAAATTTTATTGCGTGAAGATATATGGACTGGCCTTAACTTTACGAATAAGACCTATTACTCCTCTCGCGCTGTCCTGCTGCGTTGGGCAGAGGAAGATTTATGGCGTCTTGTCCTACGTCAAGCATTGCATACGTCCCCAACACTGGCCAAGCTGGTTCAGCAGCAGGCGTCAATTGAGCTTTCGCGGCTAGATGCCATTTCTCAACTCGATGTGCTCAGAAAAGGACTGTTTCCTCTTTGGGGCGAACGTATGGGGCGTGGAAATAAGTCTTTTACGTATAACTGGGTCAGAAAACGCATTGGTGATTATAAAGAGAATCGCTTCCCTCGCAGTTTAATTTTGCTCCTGCAACAGGCGGTTGGTAACGAGAAAATTGCTTATGATCGTAATCCTTACGAAGCTGTTCTTCGTCCCCGTTCACTGATTGAAGCGCTGTCAATCGTTTCGGAAGAACGCGTAAATGATGTAAAGAACGAGTATTCAGAATTTGTGGTCTATTTGGAAAAACTGTCTACTGAGCGTTCGCCGATTGATGCAAAACATCTGGAAGCAATCTGGGAAGTGGATTCTGTAAAGTTGAAAGAGCTAGTGACCGGTATGACCGCTGCTGGGATTCTCCAGGAGTACACTTCTCGGCCACTGCTTTCGGATAGTGAAGCTCGCTACTCCGTTGCTGAACTTTATCTCTCAGGTCTTAAAATGACGCGATTGGGTCAGCGCTAGTAGGCTTCAAACTGGAGTTTGTAGGATTGAGCGATAGGCTTCGAAGGTCTGGCGCGCAATCTGTCCTTGCGAATAGTTTTCGAGCACGCGCTGACGGCCCTTGCGCGCAAGGGTCGCATAAAGCGTGGGATTATCCAGCAGCTTACGCACGCAGTCGCTCAAATCATGGGCGTCACCCTCTTTGAAGACCAGTCCGGCATCGCCAATTACATAGGGAATCTCGCCGGACGAGGAGCCGATAACCGGGGTCTCACATGACATGGCTTCGGCGAGTGTACGACCGAATTGTTCGATCCAGTTCGAGCGGCTCACAGAAGGCAGGACATGCACATCCCATTGCTCCATTTCAGCTGGTACCTCGTAGGTCGGCACGCCCGGCTTGAAGGTTACGCGGTCAGCAACACCCAGGCGGACTGCCTGTTCCTCCAAAACGCTTCTCATGGGACCGTGTCCGACGAAGACGGCGCGACAATACTCCGGCAGGTAGGTGAGCGCTTCGACCATTAGCGGCAGACCCTTTTCCTCCTTGAGGCGACCGATGAAGCCAAGTACGAAGGGATCGTTGGGACGACGTGGCGGACGCGGTTTGCTGCGCTGATAGATCTCGATGTCAAAACCGAACTGCGGGATCACCCGAACTTCTCCCTGATACCCTTTTTGACGCAGCACGTCGGCGGCTCCACGATTGCCCGCCAGGGCCAGTGCGACATGGCGGTAATTGTAGAGTTCGAACTGGCGAAAGGGCGGCGGATAGTTGCGGTAGAGGTTCTGCCAGGTAAAAAATAAGGTTTTTGCTTTGAACGGCTGTGCCAGGCGCATGGCCTGGAAAGTGGCAAAATTGAAGGGTTCCTCGTCGATATGCACGATCTCCGGCTGTACCTGGCGCATAATTTGTCCCAGTTGCGGATAGTAATGCAGGTGAAAATTCCCGTTCAGGCTCAGTGGCGTGACAAGCATCTGATACCCTTCCGTGTAGAGTTTTTCGAGCATTTGCTTGCTGCCATCGTCGCTCTGCCAGTAAGGCGGCGTGACCAGAGTCAGCTCCACGCCGGGACAACGTGCCAGTTCTTCCAGCTTGCGTTGCGAGGTCCCTGCCACCAGGGCCTTAGAAATCATCAGTACACGCATAGTCGTTCCCCCTTATCTCTTTCTACTTGCCAATACCTCTTCGTAAACTGCAAGAGTTTCCACTGCCGTTTTGCGCCAATTAAATTGTCCTGCTCGTTGTAATGAACGTGCTTGCAGGTCTGCCCGTAAGGTGTTATCCGTGAGAATGCGCTGCATAGCTTCCGCCAGATCGTGCGTATTGTCCGGGTCAACGCTGAGTGCGGCGTCACCGACGACTTCGGGCAACGAAGTGCGATTTGAACAAACGACCGCTGCACCACAACTCATCGCCTCCAATGGTGGTAAGCCGAAGCCTTCATAGAGCGATGGGAAGACAAACAGGCTGGCAGCACTGTAAATGGTGGGTTTGTCTTCCTCTTCGACGAAACGATAAATAATGCGCTCTGTGATGCCAAGTTCGGCAGCCAGTGGGCGCGGGTCGGGAAAAAACGCTCCGTTGAACCTGTCAGGATTGCCAGAAATAAAGAGTTGTAGGTTGGGATCGTCAAGCTGCTGGCAGAGCTGAGCAAAGGCCCTGACCAGTTGTAGCAGGTTTTTGCGTCGCTCCATGCCTCCCAGGTAGAAGATGTAGCGTTCACCCAGGCCATAGCGTGCTCGTGCCGTAGCCAGGGTGGCTGGATCGGTAACGGGCTGATACTCGTCGCCTGCCGCTTCGTAGATGACGTGGATGCGCTCAGGCGGCAACTTTAGCCCCGCGACGATATCCTGTTTTGCATGCTCAGAAACCGTGATAATCGAGGTTGTATGCTGAATTGCCTGCGCAACGAGCTGCATATATGCCTTGATTTTCCGGTTGGGTAGATAACCAGGTACGCGCAATTGGATGATATCGTGGATGGTCACAACCGTTGCTGTACGCGGCAGGAGTGGTGGCGCAAAGTAGGGAATATGTAAGAGATCGACGCCAGCCTGGCGCGCTGTCATTGGTGCGGTAAACTGTTCCCACACGATCTTCTCGATATTCTCCGTCTTGCGCGCAAAAGGGGGCACGGGTTGTACATGATAAGGAAACGCCGTGCTCACAGACGCAGCCAGTGGACGCGGTCCCAGCAGCACGTAATCGTTGTGTTGGTCAACCTCTGCCAGTGCATGCAGCAGATGCGCCATGTATTGTCCACTGCCGGTGGCAGGATGTTGGAAAAATAGGGCGTTAAAGCCAATTTTCATGAGATAGCCACCTCTTCGCTGAAGTCTGTCTGTCCCTGGTAGAGATGTTGGTAGATGGCGAGCATTTTCTGCGCCGAAGCTTCCCAGGTGTAGTGCTGGACGCGTTGATAGCCCTTCTGACGCAACTCTTCGCTCAACTGCTCATCCTTGAGCAGGCGTAGGATGGCCGTTGCCAGCTCATCGATATTGTGCGGATCAATCAGGAGTGCGGCGTCACCTACTACCTCGGGCAATGAAGAGGTGTTGGAGGTGATGACCGGAGCACCGCAAGCCATGGCCTCGATAGGCGGAATGCCGAAGCCCTCAAAAAATGAAGGGAAAGCAAAAACATCGGCCATACTATATAATGTCACCAGCTCAAAGTCGCTCACGCGACCCAGGAAACGCACTTTTTTCTGTAGCTTGAGTTCCTCAACTAAGTGCTGTGTCTCCTCGTAAAGCCAGCCCGCGCCACCGGCAATTGCCAGCATAGCGGGACCGTTTTTCTGCTTCTGTACCTGGTAAAATGCCTTAATGAGACCGCTGTGGTTTTTGCGTGGCTCCTGTGTACCCACAGCCAGCACCAGTGGATGTTTCAAATGGAACTTGTTGCTCGTGGCGTTCAGCAGGACCGGGTCAGTGATGCGGTGCAGGTGGGGACTGACGCCGTTGGGTATTACCACAAGCTTCTCACGTGGTGTCTGAAAGTGGCTGATGAGCGTGCGACTGACCTCGTGTGAGACGGTAGCGACGACATCAGCCGCCGCCACTGACTCTGGTACGACTTTGCTCAGATAGGTTGCCAGCGCAGGAACCGCGTATTCAGGATGTTCCAGGAAAGCGAGATCATGGATCGTGACTACCTTGCGCACCTTCTTCCCCAGCGGTGGTAAAACAAAATCAGGGCCATGATAGATATCGGCAGGCCCTGAGAAGAGTGTGGCAGGCAACGGCATACGCCAGCGATACCAGAGAATATTCAAGTAGCGATCAGGAAGAAAGATGCTGCGCCCGCGCGCATTTGCTGCCTGAGGAAATGGACGCTCTGCTGTAGGACGGCCACTGGTCAATAAAGTATATCGACTGCTGCTGTCCTGAGCAAGCATAGCGGCTACCAGATTGCGAACATAAACGCCGATGCCTGCTCCCTGTCGGATAGCCGCCGTATAGTCAATCGCGATACGCATCGGAATTCCCTTTGTAGTCTTATCCTGGAGGCCACGTCATCTGGCGTCCGCCGAGCAGGTGAAAGTGGAGATGAGAGTACAGTCTGCCCGCCATCTCGACCGACATTGGTCACAAAGCGGTAGCCTTGCTCCAGTCCAAGATCGTGAGCGACATCTTCTGGCTGCGGCATAAATGCTTGCCAGGAGGGGGTCATCCTCTGGCGTCAGATCAGCCAGCGAAGCAATATGACGCTTAGGGACAAACAAAATATGCTGCGGAGCTTGGATTATTATCTCGGAAGGCCACAACATCCGCATCCTTATACACAATAGTGCTGGGTATTTTGCCAGCGATAATGCGACAAACGGACCGGGATCTGGTGGAAGCCGCGCTGGACGACGAACTGGAGCCACTGGAGGCCTGAGGCATGTTTTACGTGGGACTGGATCTGGGACAGCGGCAGGATCATAGCGCGATCGCCGTGGTGGAGAAGAGGGATTTGCGGCTGGCGTTCCTGCCGCCGCAAGGACGCGAGCTGCTGGTGCGAAAGGTGGAGCGGCTGCCGCTGGGGACGCCGTATCCGGGCGTGGTGGAGCGGGTGCGGGAGCTGATGTGCGGCGAGGCGCTGGCGGGGCAGTGCGCGCTGGCGGTGGACGCGACGGGCGTGGGGGCTCCGGTGGTGGAGATGCTGCGCCTGGCGAGGCTGGGGTGCGAGGTGACCGCGGTGACGATCACGGGCGGCGAGAAGGAGTCGGGGAGCGGCGCGGCGAAGAGCGTGCCGAAGCGCGATCTGATCGCGGGGCTGCAGCTGGCGCTGGAGAAGGGTGAACTGAAAATCGCGCGGCGGATGAAGGAGGCGGGCACGCTGGTGCGGGAGCTGGTCGATGTGCGGGCTACGACGGGTCTGAAGTTGGGGAAGGTAAAGATCGGGGCGGAGGGGAGCGGGCAGCATGACGATCTGGTGCTGGCGCTGGCGCTGGCGTGCTGGCGGGCGGCGCGGAAAGAGATCGGGTGGAGTTCGCAGAGATTACCGGGGATATAGACGTGTCGCTCCCTCACGGTCGCGGCTCGGAATGTCGCGGCTCGAATGGTGTGGATCGGAATGGTGTGGATCGGAATGTCGTGGATCGGAATGTCGTGGATCGGAATGTCGTCAACTGATTTCGAAGCAGTTCAGGAAAGGCAGGAAAAGAGATGAGCGTTACAGGGTATATAGGACGGAACAAGCCGCCAGAGCCGGATGCGAAGGCGATTCGCGAGGCGGTGGCCGAGATCTCGGGCAAAGACAGGCCCGTGAAGGAGAAGCGCGCCACGCCAGAGGGGAATGCGCCAAAGGCGATATACCGGAGCGTGGCGGATTACGATCCGGTCCTGCGGAGCCATTGCCGATTAGAGGGTTGAGAAAGCTTGCCACGTCCGGGAAATTTCAACGGCCATGAGCGTGCTTCCTTCCACTTGAGGAGAGGGAAGACACGGTGACATTTCAATGGAAACCTCAGAGTTAACGCGTCGTGCTGTGGTGGTGCATTCTTCAGGCGTTTCATGGGGCGCGGTGATCGGCGGCGCTTTCGTGATGGCCGCTCTGTATTTGATTCTGCTGGCGCTCGGCGCCGGCTTCGGGCTGTCGGTGGTTTCGCCCTGGCCAGGCTCGTCCGTTTCCGCTTCAACTGTGGGAACGGTGGGCCTGATCTGGATCATCGTGACGGAAGTAATCTCGTCCAGCATGGGCGGCTATTTGACCGGGCGGCTGCGAACCGGGTGGCATCCCCTTCACACCGATGAGGTGCACTTCCGGGACACGGCAAATGGATTCCTGGCGTGGGCGGTCGCACTCGTAGTGACCGTGGCTGTCCTTGGATCCGCGGCAACTTCGATGGCCGGAGCCGCCAGGGAAAACTCCAATGGCGATACCACGGGATCCGCGTACTTCGTGGATCGCCTGCTCCGGTCCGGAAATCCCTCCGCCGCGGATTCCGACATGGCCGTGCGGGCCGAGGCTGGCCGGACTGTGACGCGCCTTGTTCAAGGCGGCGCGGGAGCTTCGTCGGACAGCGCCTGGCTTGCCCAGCTGGTCGCGGCAAAGACGGGGCTGAGTGAGGCTGACGCGGCGAAGCGGGTATCTGAGATCGTGGCGGCAGCCCGTCAAGCTGTTGACGAGGCGCGCCGGGTTACAGCTCGCGTTTTGCTCTGGACGTTTTTGGCTCTCCTGATCGGCGCCTTCTGCGCCAGTTATGCCGCTACGGTGGGCGGGCGGCAGCGGGACCGGGTACAAACCATTTAGAAAGAGGACCTTATGCGATCCGCCATTCTTTATTTTCTCGGCGTGCCGATTCCCTTCATCATTCTTCTCGCACTCTTCACGCACCACTGCTGAGAGATACAACGCGAGACGAGACGATGCTTGACATTATGAGACTAAGATTTTATTATTTTTACAGGATAAGGTTTGATGAATGACCTGAATCCCAAATGAGCAAAAGGAATCGAAAGACTATGAGCACATCTCTCACACTTGATCCGTTTAATGGCCTGCGGCTTTTCGAGGACGCGGTCACAAGAATGATGAGCGAACCGCGCACCAATCGCCCGTGGTCCCCGAACGTCGACATCCTGGAAACGAACGACGCTCTGATCGTCAAAGCGGACCTTCCGGACGTGAAGATCGAAGACATCGACGTCCGTGTTGAAAACCAGACTCTGACCCTGCGGGGCCATCGGAAATTTGAGAAGGACGAGAACGCGAAGGGCTATCACAGACTGGAGCGCAGCTATGGAGAATTCGTCCGCAGCTTTGCCGTCCCCTCCACGGTGGACACCGACAAGGTACAGGCGGATTATAAAAATGGCGTGTTGACGGTGACCCTTCCGCGCAAGGAATCGGCCAAGCCGCGCCAGGTAAAGGTTGAGGTCCATCAGGTGGACGGCGCGCCGAAGCAGCAAGTCGAAACGCAGCATTCCTGAGACAGAAAGCGGCTGCGTTGGTTTTCGGTGGCGGCGAGGTGCTCCGGCGGTAGCCGGGGGCCCGCCGCCCGAATCGTATTAGTAAGGAGAAGAAATGCCATTCCGATTTGACAAACTGACCCAAAAGGCTCAGGAAGCCGTTCAACAGGCGCAGGAGATCGCCGGTCAGAACGGACATCAGGCAGTGCACCCACTGCATCTCCTTATCTCGCTGGCTAGTGAGCGCGAGGGAATCGTGCGGCCGGTCCTCGAGAAGTGCGGTGTCCAGGTGGACCCGCTTGTCAGCGAAGCGCAGCGCCAGCTCGCGTCGATCCCGAAGGTTACGGGGCAGCAGCCCGGAATGTATATTTCTCCGGCTCTGAACCAGGTTCTGGAAGGCGCATTCAAGGAAGCCGAGAATTTCAAGGACGAGTACGTTTCGACGGAGCACCTGCTCCTCGCCCTTTCCGATCAGAAATATGAACCGGCCGGCAGTCTGCTCAACAAGCTGGGCGCGAATCACGACGCCATTTTGAAGGCCCTGGTGGCCGTACGCGGTACGCAGCGAGTGACGGACCAGAACCCGGAATCGAAGTATCAGGCGCTGGAGCGCTATGCCGTGGATCTGACCGAGCAGGCTCGGCGCGGGAAGCTCGATCCGGTGATCGGGCGCGACGAAGAGATTCGCCGCGTCATGCAGGTTTTAAGCCGGCGCACGAAGAACAATCCGGTGCTGATCGGCGAACCGGGCGTGGGTAAAACCGCGATTGTCGAAGGACTCGCTCAGCGAATTCTCAAAGGCGACGTGCCGGATCAGCTGAAGAACAAGAAACTGGTCGCGATCGATCTGGGCCAGATGGTGGCCGGGACGAAATTCCGCGGAGAATTTGAGGATCGCCTCAAAGCCGTCTTGAAAGAGATTACGGAATCGAACGGCGAGATCATCTGCTTCATCGACGAGCTGCATACGCTGGTGGGAGCAGGCGGAGCGGAAGGCGCCATTGACGCCGCCAATATGCTGAAGCCGGCCCTCGCGCGCGGCGAACTGCGCTGCATCGGCGCGACTACTCTGGCCGAGTATCGCAAGTACGTGGAAAAAGACGCGGCTCTGGCCCGGCGATTCCAGACTGTGATCGTCGATGAGCCGACGGTGGACGACACGATCGCGATTCTGCGCGGCTTGAAAGAGAAGTTTGAGATCCACCATGCGGTTCGAATCAAGGATTCGGCGATCGTGGCGGCCGCGGTCTTGTCGCATCGATATATTACCGACCGTTTCCTGCCCGACAAGGCCATTGACCTTGTTGACGAGGCGGGTTCGGCGCTGAAGATCCAGATCGGGAGCATGCCGATCGAGATCGACAAGATCGAGAGGCGGATTTCTCATCTCGAGATTGAGCGCCAGGCTCTGAACCGTGAAAAAGACACGGCTTCGAAGGAACGTCTCCGGCATGTGGAGGACGAACTGGAGCGGCTGCGCGGCGAGTCGGCTGGGCTGAAAGATCGCTGGAATCGCGAGAAAAGCGCGATTACCCGCGTACAGCAGCTCAAAGAGGAACTCGAGCAGGTGCGCGCCGAGGAGGAACGCGCTACTCGCGCCGGCGATTGGGAAAAGGCGGCCCAGTTGAAATACGGCAAGCTCTCGGAAATTGAGCACAGCCTCGAAGGCGCGAATCATGACCTCGAGTCGATTAAATCCGGGTCGCCTCTTCTTAAAGAGGAGATCGACGAAGAGGATATCGCGAAGATTGTGGCCAAGTGGACCGGCATTCCGGTTTCGCGGATGCTCGAGGGCGAAGTGCAGAAACTCATCCATATGGAGGAGCGGCTGCACGAACGCGTTATCGGTCAGGACGAAGCTGTCTCGCTGGTGGCGAACGCCATCCGGCGAAACCGCGCGGGTCTGAGCGATCCGAACCGTCCGATCGGAAGCTTTATCTTCCTCGGACCGACGGGCGTCGGCAAAACCGAACTCGCGAAGGCTCTCGCCGAATTCATGTTCGACGATGACAAAGCCATGGTTCGCGTGGATATGTCCGAATACATGGAGAAGCACTCGGTGTCGAGGATGATCGGCGCGCCTCCGGGATATGTCGGCTACGACGAGGGCGGTCAACTGACCGAGCACGTCCGGCGCCGGCCGTATTCAGTGGTGCTGTTCGACGAGATTGAAAAGGCGCATCCCGATGTGTTCAATACGCTTCTTCAGATTCTTGATGACGGCCGCCTGACCGACGGGCAGGGGCGCACGGTGGACTTCAAGAACACCGTGATCATTATGACTTCGAACGTCGGCAGCTCGATTATTCACGATGGGACTCCGATCGGGTTCTCGGTGAACCAGAAGGTGAGGAACGGCCAGGAGGATGTGCGCAAGCGCCTGCTGGACGCGCTGCGCCAGACTTTCCGGCCCGAGTTCCTGAACCGTGTGGACGACATCATCGTGTTTAACACGCTTTCGAAGGAGCATCTGTCGGTGATCATCGATCTGCAATTGCGGCGGGTGGAGAAGCAACTGGCCGATCGCGGTCTGAAGCTTGTGGTTACCCCCGGCGCGAAGGAAGTCATCATGGCCGAGGGCTACGATCCGGCCTACGGAGCGCGGCCATTACGGCGCTCGATCCAGCGGCTGATTCAGGATCCGCTCTCGCTGCGTCTGCTTGCCGGCGAATACCTCGCGGGTGAGACGGTCGTAGTCGACAAGGATGGGGATAGCGGCAAACTGAGCTTCGGCAAGGAACCCGCTCCCGAACTCGTGGAAGTGTAGTTCTCTGGTAGTAAAAGCCGCCCGGTTGGGATCGCGTCAGGCGATTCCGGCCGGGCGTTTTTGTTATTGCGGCGATCTCGCGAAGGGTCAAACAGGTAAGCAACTCCAGAGTTGCTTGCGGGCCGTATTCCAAGGGACTAGCGAGGTACGTTCTTCGAGCCGGGTAATTCGCTCATTGTGGTTATCAAGCTTGAGCCTCGATCCGATCCAGATGCTGAATCACTTCGATTCGTAATTCGTCAATCCGTCGGCTCTGTTCGTCGATACGTCGGCCCTGCTCGTCGATGCGCCGATTCACGTCATCAAAGCGCTTATTCTGCAGCCATGCTGCGAGCATAAGCGCGATAATGATGGGCAGAGCGACTTGAACGAAGGGCTGCTGAATTAGCGCCGCCGTATTCACGAGGATCCTCGAGTTCAGTTTCTCACAGCGTCTGCTTTATTTTGGTCCCAACCGCGGCATGGCGAGGCACTCGTCCGCCGCGTAATCGGAAACTCGCCCGATTTGGATCGATCTGCACCCCTTTTGTTGCATTCGCGCGACTTCCTCATATAGGCTATTAGGCCATGGGTCGAGGCGCCAAACCGACGACCCTTCAGGAGGATCGTTTACTTGCTTTCGTCTCGCTTCCGCCGCCAGAGCCTTCGTCTGCTTTTGCCGCTTCTCGCCGCCGTCGCCGTGCTGTTTATCGTTCCGATGCACGGATTTGCGCAGAATCCACCACCGCCAACGGGGGGAGAGGCGCATCTCATTCTTCCCGATTTAAGCCAGGCAGATTTTCTCGGCATAAACGGCCGTACGCTCCTGATGGGGGGCTTGGGCATCTGTGCGCTCGGCCTGCTCTTCGGTTTGTTTACGTACAATCAGCTGCGCGATTTACCGGTCCACAGCTCAATGCGAGAGGTATCGGAAATTATTTGGGAGACCTGTAAAACATATCTCTGGACGCAGGGCAAATTCCTCCTCATCCTCGAAATTTTCGTCGGCGTTATTATCCTCTTCTATTTCGGATACTTTCAGCACCTGGAGGCGGGCCGGGTGATCGTGATTCTGCTGTTCAGCGTCCTCGGTATAGCCGGGAGCTACAGCGTGGCCTGGTACGGGATTCGGGTCAATACGTTTGCGAACTCGCGGACCGCATTTGCCAGTCTGCGCGGCATTCCCTACCCCTGCTATCAGATCCCGCTCCGTGCAGGCATGAGCATCGGAATGGTGCTGATTTCTGTCGAACTGCTCATCATGCTCTGTATTCTGCTGTTTATTCCGAGCGATTATGCCGGGAATTGCTTCATTGGTTTCGCGATCGGCGAGTCTCTCGGCGCGGCGGCGCTGCGCGTTGCGGGCGGCATATTCACCAAGATCGCGGATATCGGGGCGGATCTGATGAAGATCGCGTTCAAGATCAAGGAAGACGATGCCCGCAATCCAGGCGTCATCGCGGATTGCACGGGTGATAACGCCGGCGATTCGGTCGGACCCAGCGCCGACGGTTTCGAAACCTACGGTGTCACGGGTGTCGCCCTGATTACCTTTATCCTCCTGGCTGTTTCGAATCCTCTGGTGCAGGTGCAGTTGCTGGTGTGGATCTTCGTGATGCGCATCATGATGGTGATCTCGTCGGGAGTTTCGTATTACATCAATGAAGCCATCGCCAAAGCGCGCTATTCGACTCTGCCGAAGTTCAACTACGAAGCGCCGCTGACCTTTCTCGTCTGGCTCACCTCAATCGTTTCGATCATAGCCACTTACATCGTTTCTTACTTCATCATTCCCGATCTGGCGGGCGATACGACGCTGTGGTGGAAGCTCTCCAGCGTTATCACCTGCGGCACCCTCGCAGGCGCGCTGATTCCGGAACTGGTCAAGGTATTTACATCGACCGAATCGACGCACGTGCGGGAGGTCGTGACCTCTTCGCGTGAAGGCGGCGCTTCGCTCAATATTCTTTCGGGCCTTGTGGCCGGTAACTTCAGCGCGTTCTGGCTGGGTCTCTGCATGCTACTCCTCATGGGCGCGGCCTACGGACTCAGTACGCTGGGTCTGGCCGGCCTGATGGTGGCGCCCGCCGTCTTCGCCTTCGGACTGGTTGCCTTCGGGTTTCTGGGCATGGGCCCGGTGACCATCGCCGTCGACTCCTATGGACCTGTTACGGACAACGCCCAGTCCGTATACGAGCTTTCGCTGATTGAAGATGTCCCTGGAATCAAAGCGGAACTGAAGGCCAAGTATGGCTTCGACGCGAACTTCGAGCGCGCCAAAGAGAATCTGGAAGAGAACGATGGGGCGGGCAATACCTTCAAAGCAACGGCCAAACCTGTCCTGATCGGCACGGCCGTGGTGGGCGCCACGACCATGATTTTTTCGATCATCGTAGCCCTTACCAACGGGCTGACGACGAATCTGGAGAAGCTTTCCATTCTGTACCCGCCCTTTCTGCTCGGTCTCCTGGCCGGCGGCAGCATTATTTACTGGTTTACCGGCGCTTCGATGCAGGCCGTCACGACCGGCGCGTATCGCGCGGTCGAGTTCATCAAAAAGAATATTCGGCTGGAAGGAGTTACCAAAGCTTCGGTAACGGACAGCAAGAAGGTCGTCGAGATCTGCACCCAATACGCGCAGAAAGGCATGTTCAATATCTTCCTGGCCGTCTTCTTTGCGACTCTTGCGTTCGCCTTCGCCGAACCGTTCCTGTTCATCGGATATCTCATCTCCATTGCGCTCTTCGGCCTTTATCAGGCGATCTTCATGGCGAACGCCGGCGGCGCCTGGGACAATGCGAAGAAGATCGTCGAGACGGAACTCAAGCAAAAGGGGACTCCGCTCCACGACGCCACCGTGGTGGGCGATACGGTGGGCGATCCCTTCAAGGACACCTCCTCTGTAGCTCTCAATCCGATCATCAAATTCACCACGCTATTCGGTTTGTTGGCCGTCGAGCTTGCCGTTTCGCTGTCCGATCAGCAGGGAACGACTCTCGGGCGCACCCTGTCGGCGATCTTCCTGCTCGTGGCCATCTACTTTATCTGGCGCTCGTTCTACAGGATGAGGATCGAACGCGAGGGATAAACAGGGCGGGTTTAGCCGCAGCGGCTAAAATGGACGTATGGAAGAGAGTTTCTGGGCTGATTGTCCCGCCGTGGAGAAAGTGCCCGGTCGGCTGAATGGGAGGCCGGTGGCACGAAATTCCCGCGTGGCTGCGGATACGATTGCCGAGTGCGACGACCTCGGCGAAACGCCTGAGGAAATTGCTGCCGACTATCGTATTCCGCTGGAGCAGGTAAATGTGATCATTACCTGGTACCACGCCCATGCTGCCGAATTCGCGACGACCCGTTGAAGCGCGTTCTCTTCGACCACAATGTCCCGAGTCGTTTGGCCCGACTTTGCAAGGTTTTCGACGTGAAGCTTGCGGAGGAAATGGGCTGGGCGACCATCGCGAACGGCAGACTCCTGACAGCCGCCGAACAAGCTGGCTTCAACGTCCTGCTCACCGGCGACCAGAGCCTCCGATACGAGCAGTCGATGATTGGCCGAAGCATTGCCGTGGTTGCGATGAGCGATAACCATTGGAACATCGTAAAGGACCATATTGCGGCTATTGTTAACGCAATTCAGGAGGTCCAGCCAGGCGAGATGCTGCCGGTTCACTGCGGCAAGTTCGTGGCTCGGAAGTTCCGACGCCCTACAACGTAGTTGCCGCGAGGGATAATCGGTAGAGTTCCTGCCCGGTGAGTACAGACAAGCTACAGGGGGACAAGACCCCTACCCCCGCGGACGCTCCGCCCGGTTCCGTAATCAGCCCCGATACCTTGCGGCCGCAGCGAATCCCCCCGGGTCAGTCTCGCACGAAGAAATGGCCCGTGCTCGATGCCGGCGGAACGCCGCATATCGACATCGAAACATGGAAACTCTCCGTCTTCGGTCTTGTGAATCACCCGGTCGAGTGGAACTGGCGCGAGTTTAATGAATTGCCGAAGGTGAGCGTTTTCTCCGATTTTCACTGCGTCACTCAATGGAGCCGTTTGGGAAACCTCTGGGAGGGAGTCGCTACTCGCGAAATCCTGGCGCGCGCCGGCGGAGCGTTACCCGAAGCCCGCTTCGTCCTCGCGCACGGCTACGATAGCGAGTTCACAACCAACGTTCCGCTGGCGGACTTCCTCGCGGAAGACGCTCTGATTGCTATTCGGCATGATGGCGAGCCGCTGAGTCCCGATCACGGCGGACCAGCGCGATTAATCGTTCCGCGGCTTTACGCGTGGAAAAGCGCGAAGTGGCTTCGACGAATCGAATTGCTCCCACGCGACGAGGCAGGCTTCTGGGAGAGCAACGGCTATCACATGCGCGGAGACCCGTGGAAAGGGGAGCGCTATGGCTAGGTTTTCGAGGAGGGCTCTGCTGGCCGGGGCCGTTGCCTCAGCCTGCACCAGGAAACTGGCGTCTCGCTATCAGGGATGGCTGTTTGTCGCCAGCGGAGCGGAAAAAGCTGTGGCGGTCGCGAACCTGGCCTCGTTCCAGCGCACACTTACGATCCCGCTGCCGCACGCGCCCGAGCAGTTGCTCCATTCGCAGGATCGGGTGTTCGCCACCTGTCCGGAGGGGCGAGCTCTGGTCGAGATCGACGCCGTTGCGCTTCGGCTGGCCGGACAGATCGCCCTGCCTGGAAGGCCAGTAGCCGCGCGGCTGAGCCGTTTCGCGGACGGCGGCCCCCTCTCGGCAATCGTGCTGACGGACGAGCCCGGCGCTCTTCTCATCATCGATTTGACGAAGCGGAAGGTGATCGGACGAGTGGCATTGAGGGGCGCGCCGTCCGACCTTGATGTGGCGTCTGTCGACCTTGCATCGGGCAACAAGATCCGCCTGGCGGCGGTGTCGATTCCTTCACGCAACTCCATTTTGCGCGTTGGGCTACCCGATCTGAAGATCGCGGGAGCCACGGACGTCGGCGTTCCTTGCGGCCCACTGCGGTTTCGCAGAGATGGTAAAACCATCCTTGCGGGGGCGGCGACGCAGCGCGAAATCGTTACAATCGACGGGGCATCCGGCGATCTGGTGGCGAGGCTGCCGCTTCTGATCGTGCCCTCAAGGTTCTGTTTCAACAGCAACGGCGGGCAGATGTTCGTAACGGGGAGCGGCGCAGACGTGGTTGCGATCGTCAGCCCCTTTCAGAACGAGGTCTATGAAACGATTCTTGCGGGACGAACGCCCTGCGCGATGGCGGTGTCGGATCTCAGGGATCTTCTTTTTGTCACGAATCTCGAGAGCGGTGACCTGACCATCCTGGATATCTATACGCGAACCGTATCCGCGACCGTTCACGTGGGCGAAAATCCAGGCGACGTGCTTCTGACGCCCGACGGCGAGTACGCTCTCGCGATTGACCGTAGATCGGGCAACGTGTCCGTGGTGAGGGTCACGACGGTGGTGAATCCTCCGAATTCTTCCCTGGCTGCCCGAGTCGTCACGAAACCCCTGTTTACCGTTTTTCCGACGGCACCGGAGGCCCGCTCTGCCGTCATTGTTCCCTACCGGAGCTGATTGTGAGCGCCGCTCGCGATGAAGCGGGCAGCTGTTGGAAGAATGAAGATCTTTCTGTCCTGAGTCAGGCCAGCGCCAGATTGGGCTCCGCCGCCGCGCTCAGATCCGCGAACTCGCCTTTCCGGAATTTTGGAAACGCCGCGGCCGCGATCATGACCGCGTTATCGGTCGAGAGCGCCGCGGTCGGAAAGAAAACCGGCATGCCAAGTTTGGCATCGGTCGCTGCGCTTCGCAGTCCCGAATTGCAGGCGACGCCGCCCGAAACGATTAACGAACGCACTTCCTCCATTCGCTCGGCCGCGCTCGCTGCGTGTCGAAGCAATTCTTCGATAACCGTATATTGAAAACTCGCCAGCAGATCGCGAGTCGGCGGCGGGGTAATCGCAAGCAACTCTTCGATGGCGGGTTCGGGATTCGTTTTGAAAAGCCGCTTCCGCTCCTCGATTTCTTCAGCGATGTCGTGGCTTTGCACCCACCGAACCACAGCCGTCTTCAAGCCGCTGAAACTGAAATCGAGCGTATTTCCCTTCGTGCGGGCCAGGGTGAAGCGAACGCCGCGGGGATCGCCGTACGGAGCCATGCGGTCGATCACCGGTCCGCCCGGATATCCGAAGCCAAGCAGTTTGGCAACCTTGTCAAAGGCCTCGCCGGCGGCATCGTCGCGGGTCTTCCCGAGCAGTTTGTATGATCCAGCCTCTCGTGCTTCGAAAAGATGTGTGTGGCCTCCGCTGACTATGAGCGCCAGAGCGGGAAATTCCACCGGATTGCCGCGTCGGCTGGCCTCGAGTATGACCGCGTGGATGTGGCCCTCGATGTGATTGACCGCGATGAGCGGGATCCCCGCCGCCAGTGAAATGGCTTTGGCATAAGTCAGGCCCACAAGCAACGATCCGGCGAGCCCAGGCCCGGAGGTTGCTGCGACAGCGTCCAGCCCGCTCCAGGTCAACCCCGCGCGTTCGAGCGCCTCCCGCACGACCGGCACGATCGCGCGCAGATGCTCGCGGGATGCCAGTTCCGGGACAACCCCCCCGTACTTGCCGTGAACCGGGAACTGGCTCGCGACAACCGACGAAAGCACATTCGTTTCGTCTTCGATCACAGCCGCCGCGGTTTCGTCGCACGAGCTTTCGATTGCCAGAATGCGAGCCAACTCAATACTGTATCGAGTGGAGTCCGGAATGCATAATGGGAACCGGGAGACAAAGGACATGAAAACCGTAGCGGGCATTTTCCCCTCGATGCTTGAGGCGCATAACGTGGTGCGTGAGCTCGAAGAGATTGGCATCCCCGCAGAGGCCCTCAATATCGTGGCGGGAAACGAAAGCGATCGCCACAAGGACTATCTGGAGAAGGCCAAAAAAGCGTCGGAGAGTACCGCGGCCGCAGCCGCTTCGGGCGCGTCCTTCGGGGGAGGAATGGGCATCGTGGCAACCCTTGTAGCGCTCTCGATCCCGGGAGTTGGTCCGTTCATAGCTGCCGGGGCGATGGCTACGGTACTTGCCGGCCTTGGAATCGGCGCGGTTTCAGGTGGATTGATTTCCGCGTTCCGCCACATGGGTATCTCTCACGAAGAAGCACCCCTATACGAAGAGGCCGTGCGTCGCGGCGCCATCATGCTGATTGCAAAAATAGATGACAGCTTTGAACCACAGGTCACCGATCTCATGCGGCGCGGCGGCGCGCGGGACCTCCGGGAAGAAGCAGACACGTGGCGCGCGAGCGGGTGGAAGGGACCCCACACCGACCCCCATCCCTACGTCACGGACGATTCGATCTGCTCCCACGAAATGACAGAGATCGTCAAGACGCCTTCGTCCGATCAGTAATCCCGCAAAGAATCATTGCGAACCGAAAAGGCCTGCGGAGCGTATTTATGGGCATGCTCCGTTCAATATTCGCCATTGGCGCAGCTTCTGCAGTGAGCCTGTGTGCCCAGTCTGAACAGACCATCCGTCGTTCCATCCCTGCGCCGTCCCCCACGCGGCTGGTTCTGAACGCACGGAATGGCGGCTCGGTTGATGTAACACCCGGGACGGCCGGAACGATTCAGATCGAAGTCCGGTTCAAGAGCGATCGCGCGACGCGAGCCGAACTGGACCGCATCGTACGCGATTTCTCGCTCGATGTGGACCGATCCGGAACCGAGGTTCATGTTGCCGGCGTATCCAAAAGCGGACACGCAAACTGGTCCCTCTGGTCGTTCCTGTTTAACGGCTTTGGATCTCCCGATATCCAATACAAGGTAGAACTGCCTGCTCAATCGAGCGCAAACCTGAGAACTTCCGGCGGATCGATCAGCGTTGCAGGTCTTGGAGGCGATGTTGAAGCGCGCACATCGGGAGGTTCACTCCACCTTGTGAGAATCGGGGGGTGGGTAGACGGCAGCACGTCGGGTGGAAGCGTCTCGCTCGAAGACAGCCGCGGGAAAGCGACTCTACATACGTCGGGAGGCAACATCGAGGTGGAGGGAGCTCTCAACGCTGTGGACGCTGCCACTTCCGGCGGCAACATCCGCGTCGGGCTCGCGCCGGGAAAGGGCTTCGAAGTCGATGCCCGAACAAGCGGAGGAAGTGTCTCGTGCGACTTTCCGGTCGCGCGTTACGGCGAGCACCGGGAATCGGAGCTTCACGGCTCGCTCGCCGGCGGAGGGCCGCTGATTCATCTGCGTACCTCTGGCGGAAACATTCACGTCGGAGGTATTGGTTCCACCCGGGCGGCCCTGGCCAACTAAATCTCGTAGGTCAAAGCTTCGACCGTCTGTTGTTTCTCCCGCGCTTCATCCACCTTGCGGCAAACCTGCGCGAGGGTAGTCGAGTCCAGAATCTGCGCGACCGCATCGCGAACTTCCCGCATCACAATCCTCGTCCCGCAGGTTTCAATGTCGACGCATTCGTCGCATTTGCGGAATCGGGTCTCACTGGCGCACGGCAACGGCGCCAGCGGCCCATCCACCATTCTGATCACCGAAGCGATACTGATCTGATCCGGGGGCCGTACCAGCGTGTAGCCGCCTCCCTTGCCCTTCTTGCTCTCGACCAGCCCGGTGGCCTTAAGCGACAGAAGGATCTGCTCGAGAAACTTCTTCGGGATCGCCTCCTGCTCCGCCAGATGCGCGATCAGGGTCGGTCCGGACCCGTAATCGCGGGCGAGAGCGTAAAGAGCGCGTAGGCAATATTGCGTCCGTTTGGACAACTGTCGCATGTCTGTCAGTCCACCGTCACTTTGGCTCCGAAAGGCCGGTCACGCATTAAAAACCGGGAACTGGTGCAACTATCGGCCCGGTTCCTCTATCTCTAAGATATAAGTATGGGACCAACGGTTCGCGCTGTATCGATCGCGGTTTCCGTCGCGGTGTTTGGGCTTGGCGCGCAGCAGACAGCCCCGTCCTCGAATCCGGCGTCCCGAGTTGCCGCCCTTGCCGCGGCAAAAGATACGCTGCACGAACTAAGCGACTCCATCGAAGCGCTTTCCGGAAGCGTGAGTCAGGCCGTCGTGCAGGTGTTCTCGACGGGCTACACCCTTTCCGAAGAGGAGGGGGATTCCAATACCACCAACACCGGCCTGGTTACAAAGCAACACAGTTCCGGATCGGGCGTCATACTCAGTTCGGATGGTTACATCGTTACCAACAATCACGTGGTGAAAAATGCCCGGCGCATTCGGATTCAGCTTGCGTCCGTGCCGGACGAACCTGGCGCAAGCGATTCCACGGCTCTTCACGCACATGGAAAACTGCTCGAAGCAAAAATCGTTGGAGTGGATCGCGAGGCGGATCTCGCGGTTCTCAAGGTTGAACCCGGAAGAGCGCTTCCCGTTCTGAAGCTTGCCGACTCGGACAAACTTCGTCAGGGACAGGTGGTGATGGCATTTGGCAATCCGCTGGGCCTTGAGAATTCCGTCAGCCTGGGGGTAGTGAGCTCTGTGGGACGCCAGGTAAAGCCTGACGACCCCATGACCTATATTCAGACGGATGCCCCGATCAATCCCGGCAACAGCGGCGGACCGCTCCTCGACGCCGACGGAAGCGTCGTCGGAATCAACACGTTCATACTTACGCAGTCCGGGGGAAGCGAAGGGATTGGATTCGCGATTCCGAGCAACATTGTCAAAAACGTCTACGACCAGATTCGGGAGTTTGGGCACGTCCATCGCGGCGAAATCGGCGCCACGGCGCAGAGCGTAACACCTGAGCTTGCCGCCGGTCTGGATCTTAAGCAGGATACGGGCGTGATTCTGGGCGACGTCGTGCCGGACGGCGCGGCGGCGCAGGCAGGTCTTCAGGCCGGCGATATCATCCTGACCCTCAATCACAAGCGAATGGCGAACGCGCGCGAGTTTGAGACGGCGCTCTACAGCATTCCCCTCAACCAGATGATTGACGTTCAGGTGCTGCGCGGGTCGGAGAAGATCTCCACCAAAGTCAAGGTCGCCGAACGCGAAGACGATCCGTTCCGGTTCGTCGATCTGGTGAAGCCCGATGAAAACCGGGTCGAAAAACTGGGGATTGTCGGCGTGCCGATCACGAAGGATGTTGCCGCATTATTGCCTGGCACCAGAAAGCCCTATGGTGTTATCGTCGCTGCCCGAACCGGGGAATCCGAGTATTCGGGTCAGGGCGGCCTCAAGCTTGGCGACGTTATCTACACCGTCAATACGACCCCGGTTTCGAATCTGGAGGCCCTCCGAAACGCGGTGAACAATCTTAAGGTCTCGGACCCGCTGGTACTTCAGATCGAGCGCGACGGCTCTCTGATGTATCTCACGCTGAGCGAAGAATAGCTCAGAATCCCAGCGAAACCATACCTTTCTCCTGGCCGTTCACAGTGCCTTTCGTCAGCCATTCGAGCGAGGCGCGAAACAACAGCAGGTGATTCTTTTCCCACATCGCATTGTGGGATGAGCACGCGAGGTTTACGAAAACCTTCTGGCTGGCGCCAAGGTCTTCATAAAGCTCCTTCACCCGGTCTTGCGGAACCTGCTTGTCAAACGCGCCTGATACCGCCAGAGTGGGTATGGCTGTTTTTGCAACCGCGGCCTGCGTCCAACCCCAGTTGGTTACCTGCGGTGCTCGCCTGACTCCCGGGCCCCAGGTGGCTCCGACGGGGTCCGATTCGATCATCGAGGACCATACGGCGTCGCTCGTCGCGGGTTCGTACTGATCGGGGCACCCGGTCTGCCGGTCCCAATTCGCGGTGAATTCTTCGTGAGACTGCGTCGTCAGGGCGGCGCCTTTCGCGGGGACCTCCTCGGGCGGAGTGGCGGAGGCCTTGCGGTTGTATGCCGGCGCCAGAAGGACCAGCTTTCGCACTTTCTCCGGATGCTGCGCGGCATAGCCGGCGGCTCGCGGTCCGCCGAGAGACCACGAAACCATGTTGACCTTTTCGACGCGCCGCAGGGCGAGCAGATGATCCACCACCGCGCCGATATCGTTCCAGTCGGACGCAAGGGTGGTCATCTGCTGTGGATAAGACGGCGCACAGGGCGCGGCGAGCAACCCGGGAACGAACGTCAGTTGCTGTTCCTTTGAAAGGTTGCAGGGATCGTTCATTGCCGCGGGCCGCGTTGAGCGCCCGTAGCCCGTCATATCCATCGAGAACACGTCGAACCCGGCGCGAGCCAGGTAAGCCATCCAGCTATAGTCGCGATACGGAACGTCGAAGGCGACCTCGGCTGGAGTGCCCGCTCCGTGTACGAATAGAACAACCTTGTCGCCGGCGCCCTCGCGCAGGACCATACCTGGCCGCACGACCTCCCGAACGTACACCTGCGTCATCTGACCGTTGATCGCGGGGACGATGGAATGAACCCGGACATAGTGATCGACTGTAAGAAGTTGCTCGCCATCGGTGACTGTAGCCGCCGGCGCGAACGCAAGTCCGAAAAGCCCGAATAACGAGACGGCCACAAAAGCGGGGAGTTGATTCGAGAGTCGCATGCACTGCCCAGTTTATGCCAGCGCGAGCCCGCGGTTAAGATGAAACCGGCGAATATGATCAAACCTGTTATCCAGCCGGGGGCTTCTGTCGAGCCTGAGATTGAACCCTGGATGCGTGGCATTGTTCCCGGCATCCATCCAGTCATCGGGCATCTTCTGCGGGCCGCCGAGCACATTTGGGAAGACATCGATCGGGCTATCGGCCCGCTGACAATTGATCAGCTGTGGGCGAGGCCGCATGGCATGACTTCGGCGGGTTTTCACGTTCGGCACCTGGCAGGCAGCACCGAAAGGCTCTGCACCTATCTTGAGGGCCGGCAGCTCAGTCCCGAACAACTCGCTGCGATTAAAGAGGAGGGCCGCGGCAGCGCGTCCGCCGTTGAATTGATCGGAGCCCTACGACATTCGCTGGCCCGCTACGAAGAACTTGTTCAGACATTGACGCCCGAAAAATTCGGGGAGATCCGGGAAATCGGCCGTAAGCGTTTCCAGACCACCGCCATCAGCGTCGCGATCCACATCGCCGAACATGGCCAGCGGCATGTGGGGCAGGCGATCAGCGCAGCGAAACTGGCCGTTGCGGCGAATGCCTGAAGAGCGCGGCGCCCGCGGCAACTTTGCGCTGTGCCACCATATAGAGGACAGCCCTCGAAGGCCCCTGAAACGGAGAAAAGGAATAGGCCATGAGTCTCCATCTCCGCCCGGAAACCGAAGCAAGACTGGCCGCCCTTGCGGCGGCGTCTGGTGTGTCAGTCGCTGACTATCTTGAGGCTTTGGTCGAAAAACAGTATTCGAGCGGTCAGACGGCGCCCTCGGCGGAGCAAGGCGCAGCCAGTCGGCCTGGCCAGCCTGTTTGGGAAATGATCGTCGAAAACATGAAGAACGTTCCTCCCGAGGACTTTGAAAGTTTGCCGAAGGACGGGCTCAGCCAGATCGATCACTACGTTTACGGCGTACCCAAGAGAACGAGTTGAAAGCCGTTTTCGCCGACACGTTTTACTGGGCCGCCCTGACCAATATCGTGGACCCCGCCCACCCGCGCGCTCTGGAACTCAGCCGTTCGTTTCAACCGGAGCGTATCGTCACGACAGACGAGGTACTTTCGGAGTATCTAACGTTCTTTGCCAGCGCGAAACCCGCAATCCGGGACTGGGCTAGTAAGAATGTTGCGGGGCTGATCGACAGGTCCGGAGTTCGTATTATTCCGCAGAGCCGGGATTCCTTCCTCGATGGTCTGACTCTTTATAGCGCCCGTCCTGACAAGGGATACAACCCCACGAATTGTGTTTCAATGCAAACCATGCGCGCGAAGGCCTCACGCAAGCCCTTACGAACGACCGGCATTTTGAACAGGAAGGATTCCGAACCCTTTTTGGGGATTCCTGAACAGGCACGTACCTCGGCTCCCACCACGGCTCTCTTCACTCCTGAGAATGTTAAAATCTGGCATATTCATGCCAAACTCGATCGCGCGGAGCCTTGCTGAGGCCGATCCCGCCATATACGAACTGATTCAGAAGGAAACGCGCAGACAGAATGGTCAGCTCGAGCTGATCGCAAGCGAGAACTTCACCTCCGAAGCGGTCCTCCAGGCAACCGGCAGCATCTTCACCAACAAGTACGCCGAAGGCTATCCGGGCAAGCGCTACTACGGCGGATGCGAGTATGCCGACGAAGTCGAAAATCTCGCCCGCGAACGCGCTAAAAAGCTATTCAAAGCCGAATACGTCAACGTCCAGCCGCACTCCGGCTCGCAGGCGAACCAGGCCGCGTACACAGCGGTCCTCCAGCCCGGCGACACCATTATGGGCCTCGACCTCGCCCATGGCGGACACCTGACGCACGGCCACAAACTCAATTTCTCCGGCAAGACCTACCATGTCGTCGGTTATCAGGTGAGTAAAGAAGACGAGCAGATCGACTTCGGCCACATGGCGAAGCTCGCCGAAGAGCACAAACCCAAAATGATCATCGCCGGAGGCAGCGCCTATCCCCGGACGCTCGATTTTGCCCGCTTCCGCAAAGTCGCCGATTCTGTCGGCGCAATCCTCCTCGTCGACATGGCGCACATTTCCGGCCTGGTCGCAGCGGGCGTTCACCCGAACCCCTGCGAATACGCCGATATCGTCACATCGACAACGCACAAAACCCTACGCGGTCCGCGTAGCGGACTCATTCTGGCCAAAGAAAAGTATGGGCCCGCGATCGACAAAACCGTTTTTCCCGGCTTTCAGGGCGGGCCGCTGGTCCACGTAATCGCCGCGAAGGCCGTATGCTTCCTCGAAGCGCTGCAGCCGGATTTCATCGCGTACTCGAAGCAGGTGCTGGCCAACGCGGCCGCCCTCGCCCGCGGTCTCAGCCACGAGGGTTTCCGCATCGTCTCGGGTGGCACCGATACCCACCTGATGCTCGTCGACGTCTTCTCCAAGGGCGTTCGCGGCCGCGAGGCGGAAGAAGCTCTGGACCGCGCACGTATCACGGTCAACAAGAACGCCATCCCATTTGACGTGAATCCGCCGTTGAACCCGAGCGGCATCCGGCTCGGCAGCCCGGCGGTTACCACGCGTGGCTTCGCCGAAACGGAAATGCGCGAGGTGGCCGCGGTCATCGCGGAAGTTCTTCGCGGCATCGCTTCCGGCTCTTCGGAGGAAACAATCGCTCGTGTTCGCGGTCGCGTGGAAGCGCTGACACAGCGCTTTCCCCTGTATCCCTGGAAGCTTCAGGTTGCAGCCGCCTGAAGATCGCCCGATGTGAAAATAGCAATCGACGTTCGCCGGATTCGCGACTTCGGGGTTGGCACCTACATCCGCAATCTGCTCCAGGCGCTCGCCGCGGCGGACACTGAGCACACCTACAAGCTGATCTGTCCGCCTGAAGACCGTCCGTTTTTTGCGGACCTGCCGCCCGCCTTCGAGACGGTCGCGTATGACCGCCGGGATTCGTCGCGGATGGATCATTTCGATCTTCCCCGTCTCATCAAAGATCTGCGCGCGGATGTCACCCATATACCTTTTCATCGGGTTCCCCTGCTCCTCGCCAAACCTTACGCGGTTACGATTCACGATCTCAGCAGCATCTACTACGACGACGCATCCGGATTTCTCCATGCCGCGCGCGCATTCCGCTTTCGCCGCGGCCTCGAGCGCGCCGATGGCATCATCGCCGTTTCCGGCGCCACGCGGCGCGACGTAATGAATCTGGTACCCGGCGCGGCCAGCCGGATCCGGCTGATCTATAGCGCGCCCGACCCGTCTTTCCACCGCTGCGGGCTTCCGGGGGAGGTGCACGGCGCGGCCGATTCCACGGCGCGCGAACGCCAGCGAATACTCGAGCGCTACCAGATTCGCTATCCCTTTCTGCTTTACGCAGGCTCCATCCGGCCGCAGAAAAACATTCCGCGGCTGATCGAAGCTTTCGCGGTCGTGCGCACCGGCGTCGAGAATGATCCAAGATATCGCGACTTGCGCCTGATCATCATCGGTGACGAAATTTCGCGTCATCCGGACGTGCGGCGGGCCGTAATGCACAGCCGTGTCGAGCACTACGTTCGTTTTCTCGGCTTTCTTCCGCTTGATACGCTCCGCATGTTTCATGAGCTGGCGGTCGCATTTGTTTTCCCGTCCCTCTATGAGGGCTTCGGCCTGCCCCCTCTTGAGGCCATGGCTTCGGGAACGCCGGTGATCGCCTCCTCCGTCAGTTCCCTGCCCGAAGTAGTTGGGGGCGCGGCCATGCTGGTCAGTCCCGACAACGTGTTCGATATAGCCCGCGGCATTTGCGAAGTGCTCCTTGACGACGAGTTGCGCGCCGATCTCATCGTCAAGGGCCGCAAACAGGCCGCCAGCTTCAGTTGGGCGCGAACTGCGCAGGAAGTTCTTCGGCTCTACGAAGAACTCGGCGATGCCCGAAGATAATCGGGCGCCGGCGTGGTTCTGGCCCGCGGCTCTCTCTTGCGCCGCGGCCTTGTTGGTCGTTGAATTGATCTTCCTCCCCCTGCCGGGCTTGCAGCAGGACGAAGTACTCTTTCTCAAGCCGTTCCTTCAAGGCAACGCCGCTCCCCTCATGCTGATGGACTATGTGGGCTCGCTGAAGTCCTGGCTATACTGGCCCATCTTCAGCATCTGGTCTCCAGGCGTCTGGTCTGTTCGGCTTCCGGTCTGCCTGGTAAGCGGCGCTACTTTACTGGTCTTCACCGCCCTCGTCCGGCGCGTCGCGGGACCCCTTGCCGCGATCCTCGCATCGTCACTCCTGGCATCGGATGCTTGTTTCATCCTTACGAATGTTTTTGACTGGGGCCCCGTGGCGCTTCTAATACTCGCGTCAGTCGCCATGCTTGCACTTGGGCAGCGGTTCCTGGTTTCACGCAAGGTGGCATGGCTGGCCGCCGCGAGTCTGATAGCCGGATTATCGCTCTGGAACAAGACCGCCTTCATATTTCCATTGGCTGGGATAGCGATCGCCGGTCTCGTCTGTTACTCCCGGAGGTTACGTGAGATCCCCGGACGCGAATTCCTGATAGTCGCGGGGTCATTCGTCGCCGGCATCTCGCCATTGCTTCTCTTCAACATTGAGAGTTCCGGCGCGACACTTGTCGCCGCCTCGCATCTCGAAGCATCGCCTGGCGCCGAGAAACTTCTGATCCTTCAGCGAACTCTGGACGGACGCGTCCTTGAGCACTACATGTTCAGGAGCGCGCCGGACGAAAAGCTCGATCTTCGGGGCACGTCGCTGCCGGTCATCGTCGAACGTTGGTACAAAGACTCGCGTCTCGGCCCGGGTAGTGGTCTATTGGCAGCCCTCCTGTTATCTCTGCTGGCGCTGCCATTTCTCCGCCGCTCCACGCTCTTCCGCTCGCTGACCTTTGCATGGCTTGCCTTCCTCATTTCGGCGCTCTTCATGTTTGTGCTCCGGGACGCGGGCTCAGGGCCGCATCACACCATGTTGCTGTACCCTGGTCCCCATTTCATCGTGGCCGGGACCGCCGTGGCAGTCGCGCAACTGCGGCCGCGCTTCGCCGCGCTGGCGGTCGGCGTCGTTCTGCTGATCGTCGGTTCCAATGCCTGGCTGATTCGAAACTACTACGTGGCCGCGCGTGATAACGGATTCAGCGTCTTCTGGACCGATGCTCTCCCGCACCTGTCCAGCACCATCCGCTCAAAGGGAATGCCGGCGGCTTTTCTCGATTGGGGTATCGAAGATAATCTCCGCGTCGAGTCCGCGGGCGCGATAATTCCTGCGGACCCCGGCACTCCCTCCGAAGGAGTCCTGTACGTCGGCCACTGTCCGGGTTATGTCCTGGATCAGGACCGCATACGCCGTTTCGATGTCGCCGCAAACGCAGCGGGGCTCGCCCGGATCAATCCCGAATCTGTTCGGGATCGCGAGGGCACTCAGATCTTCTGTATCTTTTCACTGGCCCGCATGCCGCGTCTCACTGGCCCGCATGCCGCGTTCGCTCCCGGCCTCGCTCAAGCTGCCGCCGCGCATACCGCAGAAGCATTTCCGCGGTGAAGGGTTTCGGCAGATACCCGGCACGCGCGCCGAACGCGGCGCGTTCCGAGCGGGTCTCTCCCGGATATCCGGAAATGAACAGCACCGCTAAACGGGGAAACATCTCCGTCAGATGCCGGGCAAGCTGCGGCCCCGTCAATCCCGGCATGACAACGTCGGTTATGAGCAGATCGAACTCCTCCTCGGAAGCCAGAGCCAGCGCGAGCGCTTCCTCCGCATCTCGCGCCTCCGTCACCAGGTACCCCCGACCGGCGAGCGTCTGACGCAAAAGGCCCCGAACTGCCGGTTCGTCGTCCACCACGAGAACGCGCTCGTCATGTCCGGCATCGGAAAGCTCCTCTTCATCGGACTCTTCCGCTACTGCGGCCGTGCTTCGCGGAAGCAGGATGACGAAGGTACTCCCCACGCCAGGTCTGCTCGATACCGTGATACTTCCCCCGCTCTGCCTGATGAATCCGTGAGCGGTAGCCAAACCCAGGCCGGTGCCGTTGCCCGAGCCTTTTGTAGTGAAGAACGGCTCGAACACGCGAGTCATCGTATGTTCGTCCATCCCGATACCCGTATCCGATACGGAGATCCGCACATATTCTCGCGCCGAGGTTCCGTTCTCGGACTCTTCATCGCCCGGCACGATTGAGGTTTCGATCGTTGCGAGTCCCCCGCGTGGCATCGCGTCGCGCGCGTTCAGGATCAGATTGACCAGCACCTGTTCCAGTTGCGCGGCGTCCGAGATTACGGTTTGCGGCTCTTCAGTCAACCTGAGGATCAGTTCGATGCGCGCGCCGATAAGCCTTCGCAAGAGCCTCTCCGCGCCTCGGACAACCTCCTTTACGTCGACGATGCCCCTCGACAGTACCTGCTTCCGTCCAAACGCCAGCAATTGCCTCGTCAGGTCAGCCGCACGGGCCGATGCGCTGGAAATCGCGGCAATCCCCTCCCGATACCGGGTGTCCTGCATCGCCGGTTCCAGAACGGACGCGTGCCCCATAATAACCGTCAGCAGATTGTTGAAGTCGTGCGCGATACCACCCGCAAGCCGGCCCAGGCTTTCCAGCCTCTGCGCCTGAAACAGCTGCTCGCCGGTTTCTCGTAGTGCCTCCTGCGCCTCGCGCATCGCCGATATGTCGCGCGAAATGATCGAATAGGAATTCGTGGAGCCATCGCTCGACCGGTGCGAAATAATCACCTGCGAGACCGGAATTGGTTTGCCGTCCGCCCCATGCAGCCACGACTCGCCCTGCCAGATCCCCTCTTCATCGGCGGATCTCAGACGATCGCGCCTTAACTCCTCGTCGCCCGCCCGATTCCACACGGATTCCGGAGACGCGCGCCCGCCAACGTCGCGATCCTCCCGCTCTTTCGTTGCGTTCAATAGCTTCCGGCTGGCGCGATTCAAATACAAAGTCTCTCCCGTCGCGGCGATTCGTTCCACCAGATCGCTGGTGCTCTCCAGAATTTCGACGAGTTGCCGCCGCGCCTGATCCGCGGCGAAGCGTTCCGTGACATCCTCGACAATGCCAAGCAGAGAAAACGGGGAGTCCGCGCCGCTGTGCACAGCACGTACGCTTTCACGCACCCGGATCTGAGTTCCATCGCTCCGGCGCCAGTCCGATTCCCAGCCGGTAACGGATCCACGCTCTTCAATTGCGGCGGCCATCAGTTCGAGATCGCTGTCGGGAGAAAACGTTTTCAGATTGCGCCCGGCGACCTGGTCCGCCCCGGAATACCCGAGCATCTGGGCGAGTGCGCCATTCGCCATTTCGAGCTTCCCGTCGCGCGACGCAAGATAGATTCCGCTGGGCGCGTCCTCGAAGAGCGTCTGAAATCTGCCCTCGCTCCACGAAGCCGCTCGCCGCGAGAGCATAGCATCCAGCGCAGGAGTGGTCGCAGCCTTCCAGTAGGCTTTCGAAGTCAGACTGAGCTGAGCCAGCAGGTACGCCAGATATACGCAAGCCGATACCGCCAGAACCCTCGATCCGGCTGTCCCCAGCAAAAATCCACAAATCCCCGAGGGCAAAATAAGCAACAACAGCGCCCACGTGCCCAGCCAAAGGTGTGGAGCGAGTGCGGTAATCGCGCCCCCCGACAGCGCGGCGCCCGCGATCAGCAGATAAATCGACGGCCATGCGTCTCCATAAAGGAAGAGCGTCAGCGCACAGAATGCCCCCCACGGCGCCACGGTTGCCAGCACTGCGGTCTCGAACGTCCGGACCCAGAATCCTTCGGGCGACGGTGTTCGCATCAAATGCCTGGCTGCTGCGATGCGCGTCAGTCCCGCGGCGAACGTGGAAGCCAGCGCCAGAATCGTGAACATCGGATGTTCGCGCAGCACCGGTGAAGCGAAAGGCACCGCCGCGATGGTGCCAAAATAAATCATCGAGCCGGTAAACGATCGTCGCGCGAGTTCCCTGATCGCGCGGTCCAGCAGCCGTCGGCGCGTTTCTTCGTCCAGGCGAAGCCACGAACTCGTCCTGGGAGAGTACATAAAACCACCACCCGATACTAAGCTTAAGTATGCCGGAATTTGAATCCAATTTTCGCTAATCTCGATCTTATTTCCGCTGCCTCAGGGTTCTAATGACTGGTATTAATTCGCGGCAAAACATCGGTCAGACCGTCTATCGCTTCGAAGACCTGCAAACCCTGATGAGTAAGGCCTCGCCCGCGCGCGCCGGCGATGAACTGGCCGGTATCGCTGCCTCAGGCCCGGAGGAACGCGTTGCCGCGCAGTTCGCGCTCGCCGATTTGCCGCTCAAGACATTTCTCTCTGAAACTGTCATTCCATACGAGGACGACGACGTAACTCGGTTAATTATCGACGAGCACGATGCCGAGGCGTTCGCTCCCATCGCGGGCATGTGCGTCGGCGATTTTCGCGACTGGCTGCTCGGCGACGACGCGCACCCGGACCTGCTCGCCGCCATCGCGCCAGGCGTCACGCCCGAAATGGCTGCGGCTGTATCCAAGATTATGCGGCTGCAGGATCTCGTCACCGTAGCCGCCAGAATCCGGGTCGTCACGCGATTCCGCAACACGCTTGGGCTTCCCGGACGCCTCTCCACCCGCCTGCAACCGAACCACCCGACGGATGATCCCGTGGGCATTGCGGCAAGCGTGATCGACGGCCTCACCTACGGCAGCGGCGATGCGGTCATTGGAGTGAACCCGGTTTCAGATAACGTCGCCTCGGTCGTAACCCTGACACGCATGCTCGACCGCATACGGACAACCTTCGACATCCCCACGCAAACCTGCGTCCTCGCCCACGTCACTACGCAGATGGACGCCATGCGTCATGGCGCGCCTCTCGATCTCGTCTTCCAGTCGATTGCCGGCACCGAGGGCGCGAATCGTTCCTTCGGCATCGACCTTGCTCTCCTGCGCGAGGCCCGCGATCAGGCGCTCGCACTGAAGCGCGGCACTCTCGGCAATAACGTGATGTATTTCGAAACGGGCCAGGGCAGCGCCCTTTCCGCCGGGGCGCACCACGGCGTCGATCAGCAGACATGCGAAGCGCGGGCATACGCGGTCGCCCGCCACCTCGACCCACTGCTGGTCAACACGGTAGTTGGATTCATCGGTCCCGAGTATCTGTATGACGGCAAGCAGATCCTGCGCGCCGCTTTGGAAGATCACTTCTGCGGCAAGCTGCTCGGCCTGCCCATGGGATGCGACGTCTGCTACACCAACCACGCCGAAGCGGATCCGGATGATATGGATGCCACCCTGACGCTCCTGGGCGCGGCCGGCGTGAATTACATTATGGGTGTGCCCGGCGGCGACGACATCATGCTCAATTACCAGAGCACCTCGTTCCACGACGCCCTCTATCTTCGTCGAATCCTGAACCTCAAACCCGCCCCCGAGTTCGAAGCCTGGATGCAAAGCCGTAAAGCGGAATTGCCCGGCGCCCTCTCGTTACTGGCCCCATGAATATCCCGCGCCTGAGCGACTTTACATCGGCACGAGTCGGGCTGGCGCGCACCGGAAACAGCCTGCCAACCAGCGAACTCCTCAATCTTCAACTCGCTCATGCTCGCGCCCGGCAGGCGGTGCACTCCGCACTCGACACAGCGCAGCTCACGCTGGACCTCAAGGACATCGGACATGATTTGCTCTTTGTCCGAAGCGCCGCTCCGGACCGCACTACTTATCTCCACCGCCCCGATCTCGGCCGCAAGTTAAGTCCCGAATCCCGCGATCTCCTGAATGCGTGGGGCCAGCGCTTCGGCGCTCAGCGTCACGTCACCACCGGTGGCGCCGGCGATCTTGTCGCCGGTGACCCTGCCGCGACATCCCCCCAACACGACATCGCCTTCATCATCGCCGACGGCCTCTCCGCTCTCGCAGTCCAACGTCACGCCCCAAATCTGCTCGAAGCAACGCTCCGCCTGCTGCCCCCCGATATCTCGAACCTGGCCCCAATCGTAATCGTCGAGCAGGGCCGAGTCGCCATCGGCGACGAGATCGGCGAATGGCTGGGAGCCACCCTGGGCGTCGTGCTCATTGGCGAGCGCCCCGGTCTCAGTTCCGCCGATAGCCTCGGAGTCTATCTCACCTGGAACCCACATCCCGGCCGCAGCGACGCAGACCGCAACTGCATCTCAAACATTCGCGCCGAAGGTCTCAGCTACGCCGCGGCAGCCAGCAGACTCGTATTCCTCATCACCGAGTCCAGAAGCCGCAAGCTCTCAGGGATTCACCTGAAGGAAGACTTCGCCGGCCTTACAACAGCAGAGTCTCGATCCGGTTTGCATACACCATCTCCTCACACGGAGACCAACCGAATACCGTAAACCGGCCATCCTGCGACGCGACCAGCGCCAGCGCATCCCGCTGATCGTGTGCGAACTGCGCAGCTGAAAGATGCCGGGTGCCTCCCAGCTGCCCTGGCTCCGCTGTAATCGCCGGGGTACCTTCGATCGGCTCCGTCACGATCACGCCGCTGACCTGGCCCCACGTCGGGCGCCGCACGATCTTGGCGCCAAACGCGAGCAGCTCGTATTCATCCGTAATGATCGTGGCGCCATCCACCGCGGTCAGCCCGCCGACCCCGTCGATAACCCGGCGCAACGCCTCCTGCCACCGGCGCTCCGGCCTTTCCCGGACATCTTCCCGCATCAGATCGACCAGACCCGAAAACGGCGGAGACACCGAGTAAAGGATCGGTTGGAGCACCGATTCCCGCCATGATTCCGTATTCGCGGGCACCACAAGCAGCAACCCGCCTCTCCCGTGCGCCCGCATCGAGACGGCGAGTTGTATCAGAACGCTATCCGCTTCGGGAGAATCGTCCTGCGGCTGCAGCCCGAGAAGCGACGTCAGGAGGTGCGGACAATCCGGCACGGCCGCCGCATGTTGATCGATCACCTTGATCTCATCGCCCTGCAGCACCGCCACATTGACGAACTTGCTCGATTCGTCGCCCCGGCTCCGCTTCACGACCAGCAATCCCGGCGCAATCACCTCCAGCACAAAACAAAACTCCGGCAGGCTTCGACTCGCGCCCCAGACCAGCAGATCGCCGTCGCGGCGTGACACGCACAAATGAATCCCCGGACGTTCGACCGCCGGTCCAAGCCGCGTCAAAGGCTGAGACGCAAGGGGAATCGGTCGCTCGAACATGAGCGGCAGATCCACCTGTGAGGGCGAAGCGAACGCAAGCGAAACCTTTGGCGTGTAGAGCTCCTCCCTCCTCAGGCTCGCCCAGAATGCGACGTTGATGATTGCTTCGATAGTGCCTGCGTCGGGAACAATCTCGCTGTGTTCCCCCAGGTGCGCCACATAGTGTGGCCTCACCCTGATCGCGGCCGCTCGGGCCGCCGGATACGCCGGTTGCATCCCCATCGATCCAGTTTCCGATACGGCAAAGCTTGACGGAGAAACGCCCGGCGGCCAGCAGCCCGTCACCGTCCCATATTTCGCGACCGGAGTTCCTCCACCGCCCGATGCCAGTCTTCCTCCGCCGATCCCTCGGGTCGGCCTTTCGATTCCCAGATCGAATGAGCCAGCTCTGCAATTTCAGCATGGCCGAATGCGATCATTCCGTGGCCGGTCGTAGGTTTATCCGACTCCTGAGGGCTTGCGCTTTTGTGCTCCTGCTCCCGTCGTGAACTCTCGTGCCCGGTCAAATGCTCCTGTTTTCCACGTTCTTCGCCGGTGAGATGAGCGTGCTCCGGGTAGCCGACCAGTTCGGCCATGCGCTGCTGGTTCGAAGGATGTGATTCGTCGTTGCGTTGAGTGGACATTTTTTTACCGCTTGTTAATCGTGGCACGGCCAGTGCCAGAAAATAACTCTTGACGGAAATCGCATATTGCAATATGATCTATCACAGATAGCAATATGAACTTGGGCGAGAAGATCCGCTACCTTCGGGAAGTTGAGGGCGCGCTCAGGGGTTTTGATCGGGCCATGACCCAGCAGGAAGTCGTCCGAGCCATAAAGAAGGACCTGAAGACCTCAATCTCCCAGTCGTATCTTTCTCAAATCGAAAACGGCACGCGGCCGCACCTTACGAACACCACTCGGCTGGTTCTGGCGAAGTTCTTCAAGGTGCATCCTGGATATCTGGTCGACGACCCCGAGGGTTATTCAACCGAACTCATTTCGGACCTCGGCGCGGTAGAAGACAAGCTCGACCTTTGGCTCATCGACGGCGCGGAGCGTTTTCGCAATGACGTCGCTCTGCGTGAATCGCTCCTTTGTCTCGCCAGACATCCCGATTCCCGCCGCTGCCTACGTCTGCTCCAGTTGATTCTGGAAAACCCCGGCCTGGCGGATCGGCTCTTTGACGTCCTCAGCGCCGGCGCGCCGGGCGATCCGGACGGGGAGAAAGGCAGTTTATGACCTGGGAACAGTTTTTCCTTGGATGCTTCGCTTTCGGTTTCGCTTTGAGCCTGATCGCGTTTCTCGCAGGCTCCGCGCATCTGCATTTTCATGCGCACCACGCCGGCGCGGGGCACGGCGGCGGCTTGGGCAAATTCAACTTCGGGACTATCGCCGCCTTTCTGACCTGGTTCGGAGGCGCGGGCTACATCCTTTCCAACTGGGGCCGCCTCGGTCTGGCGCTGATTCTTGGCGCCGCGATCATGGTGGGACTGATCGGCGCTGCGATCGTCTTCCTCTTCGCGGCGAAGGTTCTCGCGCCAGGGGATCGTCCGCTCGATCCCGCCGATTACCGGATCATTGGCGCTCTCGGGACGGTATCGTGCGCTGTACGCCCCAGCGGCACCGGAGAAATGATCTTTGTGCAGCAGGGCCGGCGCGCGGCGGTTCCTATTCGCAGTGAGACGGGAAGCCCGATCCCGGCAGGCAAAGAAGTTGTTGTGACCCGCTACGAAAACGGCATCGCTTACGTGCGGGAGTGGGAGGAGTTAACGGCCTGAATCGGCCAGGTAGCGCCGGCGAGTCTCGTCGCCGGTGTCGTGAAAAGAAGGAGTTCTTTCGTATGTTTCAATCTCAGCTTTTTATCGTCGCGGTGATGATGGCTCTCGCCCTCGTCTTTCTGATCGGCGTATTTGCGAGGCTGTTCCGTAAGGCTGGCCCTCATCAGGCCCTGATCGTCTATGGATTTCGCGGCCCGCGCGTCATCAAAGGCCGTGGCACCGTAGTCCTTCCCATGCTCGAAAATGCCCGTGAACTGTCGCTCGAACTGATGTCCTTCGATGTCGCGCCCCAGCAGGACCTCTACACGATGCAGGGCGTCGCTGTGACTGTCGAAGCCGTCGCCCAGATCAAGGTCAAATCCGACCCCGAATCCATCCAGACCGCCGCCGAACAGTTCCTCACCAAGACCGATCAGAACCGTGAAGCGCTCATCCGTCTCGTCATGGAAGGCCATCTGCGCGGCATCATCGGTCAGTTGACCGTCGAGCAGATCGTGAAGGAGCCCGAAATGGTGGGCGACCGCATGCGCAACACCTGCGCAGGCGACATGAACAAGATGGGTCTCGAAGTCATCTCCTTCACCATCAAGGAAGTTCGCGACAAGAACGAGTACATCGCCAACATGGGCCGCCCCGACATCGCTCGCATCCAGCGCGACGCTGACGTCGCCGCTGCCGAAGCCGAGCGCGATACCGCCATTCGCCGCGCGCAGGCGCAGCGCGAAGCCGCCATCGCTCGTGCTCAGGCCGATCAGGAGCGCGTGCTCGCCGAAACGCTCTCCCAAACCAAACAGGCCGAGGCGCAGCGCGATCTCGAAATCAAGAAGGCCGAATATCTCGAAACCGTGAAACGCCAGCAGGCGCAGGCCGACAAGTCGTACGAAATCCAGACCAACGTCATGCAGCAGCAGGTCATCGCCGAACAGGTCAAAATCCACCAGATCGAGAAGGAGCACGAGATCCTGGTGCAGGACGCCGAAATTCAGCGCCGCGACCGCGAGCTCACCGCAACCGTGCTCAAGAGCGCCGAGATGGAGCGCCGCCGCATCGAAACGCTCGCTTCCGCCGAACGGCAGCGGCTGATCTTTGAGGCGGAGGGCCGCGCATCCGCCATCCGGGCGCAGGGCGAAGCCGAAGCCGAGATCACGTTCAAGAAAGGTGAGGCCGAAGCGAAGGCGATGAATGTAAAAGCCGAGGCTTATCAGGAATACAACCAGGCCGCCGTCGTCGACAAGCTGATCTCAAGCATGCCGGAGATCGTAAGAGCGCTCGCCGCGCCCTTGCAGAACGTGGACAAGATCACGATCGTTTCCACCGGAGGCGATACCGCGGGCATGAACAAAGTGACTGGCGATCTGACGAAGATGGCAGCGCAGATCCCGGCGCTGTTTGAAACTCTCTCGGGCATGCAGATGTCCGAACTGTTCTCGAAGGTCAAGATGATCGGAGAACACACGCCGCCCCCCGACGGACAAGGGCCGAAAGCGAAAGCGGCCACAAAGGCATAAAGCCAGGCATAAAAGCCCAGGCATAAAGGAGTAAATCATGGCACTGTTGGAAAGAGTCGGCACGCTGCTGCGCGCCAATCTGAACGACCTGATCGACCGGGCCGAAGACCCCGAAAAGATGGTCAAACAAATCATTCTCGACATGGAGAATCAGCTCATCCAGGTCAAGACCCAGGTGGCGATCAGCATCGCCGACCTGCACCTTCTCCGGAAGAAGCGCGACGAAGCCAATCGCGAACGCGAAGACTACGTTCGCAAAGCCCAACTGGCCGTCGCGAAAGAGAACGACCAGCTCGCGCGCGCCGCGCTGGAGCGTTCCATAGACGCGCAGAAGCGGTCGGAAGCCTTCAACGAGCAGATGAACGATCAGAAGGTTCAGGCCGAAAACCTCAAGACTGCGCTGCAAAAACTCGAAAGCAAGCTGGCCGACGCGAGAGCGAAAAGCGACATCCTGATCGCAAAACACCACCGCGCCCGGGCAGCGGGCAAAGCGGCGGAAGCGCATCTGAACCTCGATGCAAACTCGACGTCAACCGCCTGGGACCGCATGAACTACAAGGTGAGCCGCGCCGAGGCGCTGAGTAACGCCCGCGCGGAACTGCTGGGCGAGAACGTGGACGACCAGTTCCAGGCGCTCGAAAAGCAGGACGACATCGAGCGTCTTCTCGCCGAGCTGAAACGGGAGAAATCGTAACATCGTTATGCGCCGTCTGCTTATTCTGTTCGCCCTGATCGCGGCCATCGGCACGATCGAACACTTTACGCTCATGAGAACAGCCGCGCGAAACAGCCAGGGTTCCCGTCGAGTCCGTCGGGCGCTGACGCGGCTGGCGAACTGGCGGTCATTCCTCGGCGGTGCCGTGCGCCTGGGTTTGAGTAACTAGATCCGCCGCCAAACCAAAGCGTGGGGCAGAACTTCGGCTCTGCCGCCGGGCTTCTGCCCGGCGCGGAACTTTACGTCATTGCCGGTAACACCGGCGATCTTGTCGCCGGTGACCCTGCCACCATGTCTGCGAGGCCGCGAATCTACAGTATTGCGAAACGCCTCGTCACAGGTCGCCCCGGCAAATATAACAGCCAGGCTTGCAAGTTTTGCTGTTATAAATCAGAATGAAATCAACCGTGCCGCGCAAATCCCTCGACGCCGCCGTAGTCGACTTCCTCCAGGCGATCGGTCTCCTGGTGCGTCGCGCGCGCGCGGCCGCCGCCTCGCACGAGCTTTCCCTGACCGAATCCGCCGTCATGGCGCGTCTCGACAAGAGCGGCCCCGCGACCACCGCCGATCTCGCCCGCGCGGAGGCGATGAAACCGCAATCGATGAGAACCACAGTTTCGGCCCTCGAAGAAATGGGCTTCGTCCAGCGCAAACCGCATCCCACCGACGGCCGCCAGGTCTACATCGAACTCACTCCCCAGGGCGCCGCTGTGCGAAAGAGTGCGCGCGACGCCAAACGCACGTGGATTGCCCAGGCCATCGCTCAACTTGACGAATCGGAACGGGAAACTCTGTTCGCCGCCGGCGAAATCATCCGCCGCCTCATCGAATCCTGAACATGCCTCTCACACAAATCGACGCCAAACCCGCGCTGGTCGTAATCGACCTGCAAAAAGGTATCGCCGGTCTGCCGACCGTTCACCCGATCGCAGACATCATCGCCCGCACCGTCCTGCTCGCGATTGCTTTCCGCGAATGCGACCTTCCCGTCGTCCTGGTCAACGTGACTGGAGCGGCTCCCGGGCGAACAGACGCCGGTCCCCGCACATTTTCCCTCCCGCCCGACTGGACCGAGCTCGTTCTCGAACTCGAAGCGATACCCGGCCACTCACAAAGTGACGAAACAACGCTGGGGAGCTTTCCACGGCACTTCTTTGGACGCTTACCTGCAAGGGCAAGGCGTGACGCAGGTCGTGCTCACCGGAGTCGCAACCAGTATCGGGGTCGAATCGACGGCACGCTGCGCGTATGATCTCGGCTACAACGTCACACTCGTTGTCGACGCAATGACGGACCGCGATGCGGATGCGCACCGTTACAGCATCGAAAAGATCTTTCCGCGACTCGGCGAAACGGCCAGCACCAGAGATGTGCTCAAGCTCCTGAAGGCGACTGACGCCCGGTGACTCACCTCGCTGAAAGTCCGATCTCGCACGCATGGAGAGCGCTGCGACACCGTAACTTCAGGCTCTTCTTCTTCGGCCAAAGCATCTCCGTCATCGGCACGTGGATGACGCGGCTTGCCACAAGCTGGCTCGTCTATCGCCTCACCAGTTCGGCGTGGCTCCTCGGCATCGTGGGTTTCGCCGGACAGATCATAACCTTTCTTCTCGCGCCATTTACCGGTGTTTTGGTCGAGCGTCTCGACCGCCGTAAGCTGCTGGTCTGGACGCAAACCGCTGCGTCAATCCAGTCGCTTGCGCTCGCCGGATTGACCCTGGCGCATGTAATCACTCTGACGGAAATCATCGCTCTCACAGCCTTACAGGGCCTGATTAACTCGTTCGACATGCCGGGGCGCCAGGCCTTTCTCGTCCAGATGGTCGAAGACCGGGCCGACCTCGGAAATGCCATCGCCATAAACTCCTCGATGGCGAACGGCGCAAGGCTGATCGGGCCGGCGATTGCAGGTGTGGTGATCGGGATGGTCGGCGAAGGCTGGTGTTTTCTGATCGACGGCATCAGCTACCTCGCCGTGATCGCGTCGCTGCTGTTAATGCGCATTGAGCCTCTGGCTATTCAGCGCAAGGCGAACACCATGCTCGAACAGATGCGCGAGGGTTGGGATTATGTCAGCACATTCCGCCCCGTCCGCACCATCCTGCTGATCTTCGCCTTCATCAGCCTCATGGGTTATCCCTACTCGGTGCTGCTACCGATCTTCGCGGGCCAGATCCTGCACGGCGGCGCTTATACTCTCGGCTGGCTGACAACGGCCTCAGGTGTCGGCGCGCTCATCTCGGCCCTGTCCCTGGCGATACGCAAATCAGTCGTCGGGCTGACCCGAATGATTCAGATTGCCTCGGCCGTCTTCGGAGCCGCGCTGATCCTATTCGGGCTCTCGCGTAACTTGTGGCTCTCGCTCGTCATCATGGTCTTCGTGGGATTCGGAATGATACAGACCGCATCGGTGAGTAACACGATAATCCAGACGCTGGTTCCCGAGGACAAGCGAGCCCGCGTGATGGGCTATTACATGATGGCTTTTTTCGGTACGGCGCCCTTCGGCAGCCTGCTCGCGGGCGCGCTGGCCCACCGCATAGGAGCGCCTCACACCGTTCTCTTCACAGGCGCGGTATGTATCGTCGGCTCAATCTGGTATACGCTGGAGCTGCCGAAAATCAGATCGGCCATGCGCCCGATCTATCAGCAATTGGGCCTGCTTCCCAACCCCGCCGATCTTGTAGCGGGCGAGGTCGCCCACTGACGATGAGCGGAAACTTCCGAGCCGCGCGAAAGGCGGTAGCGCCGGCGATCTTGTCGCCGTAACCTACCCTCCGGGAAGCTCTTACTTCACACTCCTGATCCACTTGAGGATAGGTCCGGTAACGCTTGTATCCGGCGTATCGGGCGACATGACTTCTGAAATGTGACTATGGTCCTTAAAGGTCATAGTCGCAGGACACTTATTCGCCTTACAGAGCTCATCCTTCAAAGTTCCGACAAACGCGATAATGCTCGGAGGATCGAGCTCCGCGACGGTAATCAGGAAAGGGATCTTTGCATTGATCAGCCCCGGCAGATCGGATCGAGCGAGCTGAGTCGCCGGATCCACCTGCGCCCGACCGGGTCCTCCGCCGGCCCCGCGCCCTCGTCCGCCTCCCGCGGCAGGGGTCGCAGCGGCCGGTGCTGCTCCGCCCGGCTGCCCGCAGGGCGCGAATCCACCTGCCGCGGCAGGCGGCCTCGCGGGCAAAATGTCAAACGTAGCCGGAGACATAAAAATCACGCCCTTTACCCCAACTCCGTTCGGACCATAAAACTCAGGGTGCCCGATATAATTCGCCGTCGGCACGTTTCCCGCGGACTGCGCCCAAATGAAAACCCGCCCCGGATTCCCCTTGTAATGCGCGATATTCTGGTGAACCCACTCCACCACCTTGCCGACGTCTTTTGCGGGATCGTCCCACGCTTCGCCCGGCCGGCGCTGCATATTAACGCCGACCATGCCGTTTTTTACCGCCCAAAGCATGATGTTGTCGTAAAAAACATCGCCGTTCGGGCCGCCCTGTAACTTGTTCCCCGCCCCGCCCGATACGTAAATCAGCACCGAGTGCGAACTACCCTTTTCGGGCGCGAAAACATCCAGCACATTCTTCGGATCGGGTCCGAACGAGAGATCCCGCGAAATGGAAACGCCCGTGTAAGGTGGATTCGGATGCAGCGGCCGGTAGATCTTCGCGGTCTCCGGTACGCACACTCCGCGGCCGATCTCCACCAACTCTTTCGCGATATCCGGGGGCACCTGCGCCTCAGCGATTCCCGCCGCCAGCAAGGCGATCGCAAACCATCCGATCTTAAGCACTACGCGAACCTCCTGAAAACAAGCGAGTATATCAGCGCCAGTCGTCAATCACATAAGCGTCGGGCCGGTTGAATCCTTCCACATGCGGCCGCTGCATGGCCACGCCCTGCATCGCCACTCGATACCCATGGGCGCGCATTCGCCGCCAGGCGTCTTCGCGAGCCATATTGACTCCGGCTTCGACAGACGCTCCGCGCGACGTGGCAAACGCGTCGCATGCATCCAGAAGCCTGTCGAAACGCTCCCCGGCCCCCGCGCCGCTGCGCGCCGCCCCGAACTTGACATAGCAAGTCTGCGAGCCGCCCTCCGAACCAGGCCCATTCATGCAAACCGCGAAACCATCCAGAACGCCCCGTCTGTAAGTCAGCACCACGTCTCCAATGCGTTGTCTGAGCACGGATTGGATTTCGCCAGTAAGATCGAGACCTTTGTCGATCTTACTGGTAAGTCTTGCGCAAGCTTCAATCGCGAGATCCCGGTCGGATCTTTTCAAACCCGATAGCATTACGGGAACACCACCGTGGCCATCCTCCGGTGCGTGCGTCATACAAGCCGTAAGATAGCGCGGCCAGTAGCCGAACTTATGGTACAAACCAATGTGTTTGGCGCTGTTCGGAAATGTAAAAAGGCCGGAGTGCCGTACACCCCATTTCTCAAAAACCGTCATGGTCGATTCGAGCAGCCGCTGCCCGACGCCGCGGTCCCAGTATTCCGGCAGGACGGTCAGCGGTCCGAAGAAGCCAAACGATCCCCAACGCGTAGCTACGTTCGATCCGATCAGACGGCCGTCCTCACGAGCCGCGATCACTTTGACGTTACTCGAGTGCCACCGCGGCTCAATACAACCGCGGTCGCCCATGAACTCGAGAGGGTTCGGCAAACCGAGAAATGTTCCAAACGCCAGACGTACAATACGGTCGGCTTCTTTGAGTTCGCTCTCCTTCAGAGGGCCTGTTTTGATAGATTGGTTCCTCGGCATCGGCTGCCCGCTCAGTTTACATGAGAGGGAAGCGGGGGGCTTGACTTCGGTATCAATTTCTTATATGGTGCGCTTCAAGTAATTTGATAATCCGTAGTGCGCGTCACGCCAGACCGCACCGCGGCTTCAGCACGCTTTAGGTTAGAGGACAACAGAGGAATTCGTGAATAAAACAGGGATTTTAGTAGCACTATTTTTGTCTTGCTCCGCGTTGTTTGCTCAGAGCGACCGCGGCACCTTGACTGGGACGGTTTCCGATTCCACTGGAGCCGTAATTCCCAACGTACCGGTCCAGGCAAAGAACGCCGCAACCGGCATCGTCTACGACGGCGCTACTTCCAGCACCGGGAACTACACCATTTCTCAGCTGCCGGTCGGTTCTTATCAGATTTCCGTGGCCGCCCCGGGCTTCAAAGCCTACACCCGAACCGGGCTGACGATCGAGGTCGCGCAGGTTCTCCGGATCGACATTACGCTCGAAGTGGGAGCCTCGACGGAGTCGGTCACCGTGAGCGCCGCGGCTTCGCTGCTCAACACCGAGACGGGCGACGTACGTCACGACATTCACTCCGAAACTCTGGATGCCCTTCCTATCCTCGGGATCGGCGCCGGTCAGGCCGGCAGTTCTGGGATCCGGAATCCGAATGCCATGGTGAACCTCATCCCTGGTACCTACTATATTGCGAACTCGGAAGTGCGCGTGAACGGAGCGCCGGATAACACCCAGTCGTTCCGTATCGAGGGCCAGGACGCATCCAACACGGGGACGCCCGGCGTCGCCGCGCAGACCCAGCCGAGCGTGGACGCCATCCAGGAGATCGCGATCCAGACGAGTAACTATGCCGCGGAATATGGACAGGTGGGAGGCGGGATGTTCAACCTCACCATGAAATCGGGTACCAACCAGTTTCACGGCAGCGGCTACGAGTATTTCGTAAATGAAGACCTGAATGCCAACCAGCCCTTTACCAACACTCCAAGGCCCCGCAATCGCCGCAATGATTACGGCGTCACGATAGGCGGCCCGGTCTGGATTCCCAAAATCTATAATGGCCACGACAAGACATTCTTCTTCTTCAACTGGGAGCAGTATCGCGAGGCTCTGAGTATCAACACCCAGTTGGAGACTGTTCCCACCGCGGCTTATCGCCAGGGTAATTTTGCGACCGCCGAAGTAGGGAATCCAATCGGAACGCTGCCGAACGGACAACCGATTTACCAGGGAGAGATCTTCAATCCCTACTCGATGAACGTTTCCCCGACGGGTCAGGTTTACCGCGATCCGTTTCCAAACAACAGCATCCCCACGAGTATGTTCGATCCCGTAGCGGTCAACATCCAGAATCTCTTCCCGGCGCCGATGAACGGATCCGTCATCAACAACTTCATTCCCAGCATTCCTACGACGCGCCACACGCAGATTCCGTCTGTAAAAATCGACCAGGTGATTGGCAGCAAAGGCAGACTGTCCTTTTTCTGGCAACGCACTTCCACTACCGCGCCCATTTCGGCGACCTTCGGTCAGATCGACGGTCTGCCGGACCCGCTGGCGACGAACCTGGGCACCTTTCAAAACGCACCGCTGTACCGTCTGAACTACGACTACACGCTGTCGCCCACCATTCTGCTGCACTTCGGAGCGGGCTACCGGGCCAACTACTTCTTTGTCCCGACGGTCAATGAAGAAGGTCAGGTGCCGAACTACAACGCTTCAGAAGAACTGGGGCTGCACGGCGCGATCATCAACAAGTTCTTTCCCCCGTTTTCAAATGTGTGCGCAAGCGCCACGGTCATGTCATGCGCCGGACAGGGCGGCATGATGAATTTCGGCAGCGCATCCTATGCGAAGAACATCTCGCAGGTACCTTCCTTCAACTCGAGCATGACCTGGGTCCACGGCAATCATACGACCAAGTTTGGCGCGGAGTTTCGGACTGAGGGTTACCCGGCTCAGGTGCAGTCGAACACATCGGGAAGCTACGGCTTCTCACCGAACCAGACCGGTCCCTATCCCACCGGAGCAACCGTGAACCAGGCAACCCCGCCGGGTTTCGCTTACGCCAGCTTTGTACTCGGGCTGGTGAACAATATCAGCATCGCCAATCCGGTCTATCCCCGTCTGGGTAAGAAGGTGTTCGGAGCTTACATCCAGGATTCGTGGAAAGTCACCCGGAAGTTCACTCTCGATTACGGCCTGCGCTACGACTATTCGACTTACCTGAAGGACGGCTATGGGCGCGAACCTTTCTTCTCGCCCAAAGCGCTCAACCCCGCGCTGGGCGGCATACCCGGAGCGGTTGTGTTCGACGGCAGTGGACCCGGACATTGCAACTGCAACCTTGCGAAGAACTATCCCTGGGGATTTGGACCGCGGATCGGAGGCGCCTATTCGATTGACCCCAAAACGGTCCTGCGGGCCGGGTTCGGCATCGTTTACTCAAGCACCGAGAGTAACAACAACGCATCCAGCGGTCTGGCCGGCTCTTCGAACGCCGTGAACGCTCCCAGCATCGGGACCTGGGTTACCACTTTGTCCCAGGGCATCTCACCTGCGTATTATCCGGCGCCGTGGCCAAACCTGGATCCGAGTCAGTTTAATCCGACCGGCACGCCTTCGGGAACCGCCGTGGTCTTCATGGATCCGAATGCGGGCCGGCCCGCGCGACAGTATCAATGGAGCATCGGCGTGCAGCGCGAGATCTTCAAGGATCTGGCAATCGACGTCTCTTACATCGGCAATCGCGGTATCTGGTGGTATGCGCCCGGTCTTCAAAACATCAATTCGATCAATCCCGCCACGCTGGCGGCCAAAGGGATCAATATCCAGACGGCTGCCGGTCAGCAACTGCTCACTTCGACTTTGGCCTCCGCCACGGCCAAAGCGGCGGGTTTCAGTACGCCGCCTTATCCGAGTTTCCCGCTGACTTCGACCGTCGCGCAGTCATTGAGGCCATTCCCGCAATACACGAACATCTACACCTACTGGAACCCGATGGGCGACACCTGGTACAACGGGCTCCAGGTGAAGGGCACCAAGCGCCTCTCTCACGGTCTTACCTTTGTGAGTACTTTTGCCTGGCAAAAGACCCTTACCATCGGAACCGAACGGGACCCAAATCCGGGCACCGCGGGCAACGCTCTGACGAACGATGTCTTTAACCGCCGGAATAACAAGTACCTTTCGCTGTACGATCAGCCGCTGGTGTTCAACATCTCGGTAAACTACACGACACCCCGGATCGGAGGCAATAAAGTACTGTCATGGCTCGTGCGCGACTGGACCTACGGAGCGTTTCTTCAGTATGCGAGCGGAACGCCCATCCAGGCGCCCTACGCAAACAATAACCTCAATTCGCTGCTTTTCAATTCGATTCCAGGAGTGCCGGCGTCCACGGGCACTTTCGCCAACCGGGTTCCCGGCGTGCCGCTGTTCACGGTGGATCTGAACTGCCATTGCTATAACCCCGCCGGCACGTTCGCGCTCAATCCGGCGGCGTGGGTGAATCCGCCGGCCGGCCAGTTCGGAAGCTCGGCCGCTTATTACAGCGATTACCGAACGCAGCGCCGCCCTGTCGAGAACATGAATCTCGGACGGACGTTCCGAATCAAGGAGCGCATGACTCTCAACATCCGCGGGGAGTTCAGCAACATCTTCAACCGGGCGTTCTGGAACAACCCGACCGCCACGAACGCACAGGCGCCGCAAACTCGAGCGGCCAACGGCAACGCGCTGTCTGGCTTCGGTTACATGAACCTGACCACGTTCAGCCAGTCGACGGGCCCGGTAATCCTGCCGCGGCAAGGAGTGCTGGTCGCGCGGTTTACTTTTTGAAATCGCCGGACGCCAACTCACCCATCCAAAGGGCGAGGGGCCGGACCTGCCGCGGATCTCCGCTCGTGTCGAGCATGGCTCGCACCGAGTAGTGAGCCGCGAGCAGTTCCGGCAGGGTCCGGTTCTTGCCGTTTTCGAGGGCGACGAATTTCTTCAACGAAAGCAGAATCTCGTATTTCTGGCCCTTCGCGATGTGGGCGATTATCGGGTCCGCGCTTCCGGCGATTCCCGGCGGCCCGTTGAAGTTGAAGAGATCGGACTCTTGTCCGGCGGGCGATTTGACCCGGAAAGTCAGATTGTAGACAGCGCCTTTGCCAGTCATGGCGCCCAGCAGTACCGGGATTTCAATCTTACCTACGTTCTCGAACACCAGCCGCAGCTGAGGCTCGGCTGAAACCGGGCCGAAACCGATTCCGAGGCGCAGGCCGCTGACGGGCTCTCCCCAGGCTACAGAGTCGTCGGCATGGGGTGGAGCCGCACCGACGAACGAAGCCAGAACAAGGGCTATTACAGAGACACGCACTGGCCGCCTGCCGCAAGAAATTCGCGAATCACCGCATCGCCGGCCTGCGCGTCGACCGCCATGGTCGCGTTCGTCACGAGCCGGACTTTACGCCCCGATTTCAGGAGACCCATGATGGCGCACTTGACGCAGTGGTCGAGATACACACCATACACAAAGCATTCCTCTACACTCAGTCTGTCGAGAAGCGGGAGTACCGCCGGGTTACTGAATACGTCGAGATCGTCCTTCTCGATAATGATCTGGTCGGAGGGTTCGGCCAGCAGCGTTTCGTCCGGTTTGCGCTGACCGGGAGTTCCGACGACGCAGTGAGGCGGCCAGACCTTGAACTCTTCCGCGTCGGGCGGATGGGCGCACATGGTTGAGATCAAAACGAAATCCTGTTTCACCGCGGCTCGATTCAGCCGCGCCACTTCGGGAATCAGGCGCTCGGCTCCTGGATTGTAAAGCACGCCGCCGGGAACGACGAAGTCGTTCTGAGTGTCGATGTCGAAATACGCTGTCACGCGGGAACGAGGCCAGCGCGAACTTCTTCGTCCAGATTTTGAAGCCGCCGCGAATGTTTGGTATGGCGGCGCTTCGGCCAGGGCGTGAGCGCCTTTTGCGCCCGCTCTCGAATTTCAGAGGCCTCGGGCAGGGATTCGATCAGATTCCCCCGGATAATCAGGGGCTTCAGCATCGCTTCCGAACCGGCGGCGCATTCGTTCTCCAGTGCCAGCAGATCGTAATCCGGGAAGCGGAAAAGCTGCTTCGCGCCAGGAAGCGTGCGTTTGTCGGGGCTACTCTTTGCGGTATACCGGGTCTCGCCATTGGTCCTGATTTCGACGAGTTTGTAGATGGTGCCCATGGAGGGAGCGTCACCCGAGGTCGCCAGTTCGGTTCCCACACCGAATGCATCGATCGGCGCGCCTGTCGCTACGATCGATGCAATCTTCGATTCGTCCAGATCGCCGCTCGCCATGATCTTCGCATTGGTAAGCCCGGCGTCGTCCAGGATGCGGCGGACCTGGCGCGCCAACGCCGGCAACTCTCCGCTGTCGAGGCGAACGCCCCACAGGGGTTCTCCGAGACGGGCCGCGACTCGGGCCCCTTCGACGGGATCGTAGGTGTCGATCAGTTGCACGGTGCGGTCGCCCAGCAACCGCTGCAGTTCCGCGAAAGCTTCCCTTTCGGTGTCGAACGACAACACCCACGAATGCGCCGCCGTCCCCATGACCGGCACACCAAACTGTTGGCCCGTCAGGGCGTTGCTGGTTCCGGCGCAGCCGCCGATGTAAGCCGCTCTCGCCCCGAGAACGCCAGCTTCGGGCGTGTGGGCGCGGCGCGTCCCGAATTCGATGACGTCCCGACCCTGAGCCGCATGAACGATCCTCGCGGCCTTCGTCGCGATAAGAGTTTCGAACGTTATGGCGGAAAGCAGATACGTTTCCGGAAGCTGCGCCTCGATGAGCGGCGCGCGGATATTCATCACCGGCTGCCCTTCGTATAGCACCGTTCCTTCGGGAACGGCGAACACGTCGCCTGCGAAGCGGAACTGCGCGAGGTAGTCCCAGAAATCCGGAGATACGGATCGGAAGTTCTCGAGCCCGCGCAGGTACTGGATCTCGTCAGGCTCGAAGCTGAGATTCAGGAGATACTCGACGGCCCGTTGAATGCCGGCAACCAGAACGAACTCCCGATTGCGCGGCAAGCGCCGGATGGTGAACTCGAAGGTCGCGATGTCGCGATGCCTCGATGCGCCGAAGTAGCCGGCGGCCATAGTCAGCTCGTACAGGTCGGTAAGCAGACCGTTCATTACTTCTTCTTGCCTGATGTCGCCTGTGACGGCTTGATGGCTGAGATCGCTTTCTGGAGATCGTCGAAGGCCTTCCCGTCTACGACATACACGGTACCGGGGTCGCCGTCCCGCTGGGCATCGTAGACATCGCCGTCTTTATTAAACGTCACCTTTTCGTACCGGTGATTGTCGCCGGACGTGACCGCGACTGTCAATACCTGAGCTCCCGCCATTTTGTCCGAAAACTTCGTGGCGCTCAGGTCGCGGAGCTTGTCGATCACGGCTTGCAGGGAACCGGCGTCGTATTGCGTGGAACCGGAGGTCCACTTATCGCCCGATTTCTGATACGCCATGCCGTTGATCTCTACTTTTGTCGGATCGTTAAATCCGAAGTCGAAGAGCTTCTTGTTGCGGAAGTCGTCGACAGTCTTGCCAAGACTTGTGCCGATGTCTCCCGCAACCTTATAGATACCAGCGACGACAGAACTCTTCGCGTAAAAGCTGTTGTTTTTGCCTTTGTGGATATCGAGCGTCTGAGTGCCGGTGTTGTCCGTCACAGTCGCCGTGCCGACTTTTTCGCCTCCGTTATATTGCTCCGCGGCGGCTTTCACATCGCTATCGGCCGAGGTGAGGTCAAGTTTGGCATCTTTAAGCTGGCGGACCAGGTCGTCGACAGCCAGGCTGTCGGCGCGCATGGGTTTCGGTTTGGTGATCTGCCAATCACCCTGGGGATTTTTGCCGAACTCGAGCGTCCCCTTGTTGTTGGCGAGGGCGACCGATTTCAGCTTGTCCTGATTGAAGGTCAGCAGGCGCTTATCGCGCAGGTCGGCTACGGTCTTGGTGAGGCTCGTCTTGAGGAACGACGGTACGGTATAAACTTTGGGATCGCTCTCAAGTTTGGCGTAAGTACCGGTGGCGGCGGGCGTATCGCTGCCGATCAGGAGTTTCTGGGTTTTGGAACCCTCTGAGACGTCCACCTCCAGCGCCGGGCTGGCGAGACCAAAGTCATTCAGGTTCCCTGGATGTTCGTCGATCAGGCGGTCGGCATTCAGGCTCGCCAGGCTGCCGGTCAACATACCCACTGCATCCTGGTCGGCGGGGAGCGGCATGGGCTTGGCGATCTGCCATGTGCCCGCCAGCTTCGCCAGTTCGATCGGCTCGTCGCCCGGTTTGACGATCCGGATCGCGTCAATCTGCTTCTGATCGACTGAGATTAGTTTTGGCGCGGGCGGAGTGGTGGTCGCCGGAACCGAAGGATGCTTGTTGGACCACCACACCAGGCCGCCGAGAACGATCAGAACGCCTAGTGCGGTAAAGAGTCCGCCCGCTTTCATTGCGGCTGGGTCCTTTCGATTGAAGAGCCTGACGTAAAGGTCCGCGCCGGGCGGAAGCCCGGCGGCAGAGCCGAAGCTCTGCCCCACAATAGATCAAGGCTTTTCGTCGTTGCCACTTTACTATCTCCGCTTCCACCAGACCGAAACGCCGGAGAAGATTACGATCAGGGGCAGAAAGATCACGCTGGTCAGGAACATGATTCGCATGGCGCTGCCGGTAACAGTCAGGCGGCGGTCTTCCGGCTGTTTGGGACGAATGGAGATGAGATCTTCATCCGATGTCAGCCAGTTCATCATGTTCAGAATCAGGTCGCGGTTGGCCACGGGCGCCGAGAGAATATTATTGGCAACCCAGGTGGAACTGCCCACGACAACGATGCGGCCCTGGTTGGTGCCGGGACCGACGGTTGAAACTGCCCCCAGGACAAACGGACCTTTATTTGCGGTGGCAAGATCGGCGTCCTTGATCGGTAATTTCGGATTGGTCAGAGAGTAGCTGTCGGTCGAGGTCGAGAACAGCTTCTGCGCAGGCGATTTGACATCGAGACTCCGGGCGAGGGGGAATACCGTTGCGTTATCTCCCATGACCCGCGTGATCGCATGCTGTTCGTAAGAGCCCACAACCGGGGAAATCTGCCCGAACAGGCGACTCGCGGAACTCAGGTCCAGGACGACGTCGCCGTTCGGCGTGATGCCCCACTGCTCGACGAGAGCGGCGAGGTTGGGCGTCTCACCCATTTTTTGTTCCGGCAGGTTCAGGACCGGATCGAAGTTGAAGATCACTCGGCCGCCCCCCTGGATGAAGTTCTTGAGAGCGTCGATTGCCGGCTGCAGGTAATCGTGCTTGGGACCGCCGACCACAACAACACTGCAGGTTTTCGGAATGTCCGGCTTTTCGATCAATGAGATGCTGTCGGTTTTGTAGTTGTTCTTTTCGAGCGCGCCTTTTAGTGTCGAATAACCGTCACGTCCCGTGTCATCGAGGGTGTGTTCACCGTCTCCTTTGACGAAACAGATCGTCTTCGCGCCATTCTTCTCGACGCGGACCAGAGCCCCGGTAAGTTCCTCTTCCGTGAGTCCCTTGGCCGTTTCCTTTTTCACGCCATTATCAAGGACGATGTCGCCCATCGCCGTTGCGCCTTCGACGCGCGCCACGTCCGGCTTCTTATCGGGATCGACATAGTCGATTTTGATCTTGGGCGAAAGGTTCCTGTAGCGATCGAGCATATCCCGAGCCTGATCGTAAGAATCGCTTCGACCGAAGTAGTAAATGGTGACATTCTGCTTGAGGTTGCCCGTTACTTTTTTCGTCTCGTCGGAGAGCGTGAACTGTTTGTTGGAAGTTACATCAACGGTTTTGTCGTGATGAGCCGCGAGCCAGTTCGCAGCGATGACAATGGCGAGGATTACGACGAGGTACAGGGCGACAAAAGCGCCATAGCGCGTCTGCCGCGCTTTGAGAAAAGATGACTCGGCCATTTACGCTCTCCACCTCAGGGATTCGAGAGATTGCGAAGTGAGAAATAACGCGAGGAAGATTGCCGAGGCGTAAAACACGAGATCCTTCGTATCGATGATGCCCTTTGAGAAAGGTTCGAAGTGGGTCAGGATCGAACAGTAGGCGACTGCGGCCGCCCATGGGGCGTCGTTGTAAGAGCTGACCCAGCTCAACACCCAGAGCAACAGGCAGACGGCGAAGGTCGCGGCTCCGGCGATGATCTGGTTTTTGGTAGTGGTGGAAATAAATGTTCCGATCGCCAGCACCGTGCCTCCCTGCAGGATCAGGCCGAGATAGCCGGTAAGAATCGGCCGCCAGTCCGGGTGGCCCCATACGAACAGAAGTCCTACATTTATAGCGGAGACGGCGAGGATACAGAGATACATGGCCATCGCTCCGAGCCACTTCCCGAGGATGATTTCCCAATCGTGAATGGGGGATGTCATCAAAAGCTCGATTGTGCCGGTGCGTTTCTCTTCGGCAAAGAGCCTCATGGAGATGAGAGGTATGAGGAACAGACCGACCACACTGGCGTTGCCGAGCAGCGGAGCGATTACGTAATCGTTAATGCTCATGGGCTGCTGCTGGCCCCCGAGTTGCTGCTGCAGGCCGGCCTGTACGAAATAGGCCGTGGCGCTGAAGAAAAAGTAACCGAAAATCAGGCCAAAGAGCGCCATCAGCAGATAAGCGATGGGCGAAGTGAAGTAAGACTTCAGCTCTTTGCCGCAAATGGTAAAGATGTTTCTCATTGTGTTACGGGGTTGCCTTCCTTCTCATTCGTAATTTCAGTCACATGGGACTCGGCCGGGGGCGCTGTCTCTTCGGATTTTGTCAGCTCAAGGAAGATTTCTTCCAGCGATTCGCCGACGGGCCGCAGTTCCGTGAGATTCCAGCCGGATTGAACAATGGCGCGGGCCAGTTCCGGCCGCACCGAGTAGTTCTCGAGGCCGTGGACTTCGAACACTTCAGCGCCGTTTCGGGTGTCGCGCGATACGACGCGCGCCACGCCGGCCACCTGCTCCAGACGCTGCCTGATCGCATTCGGAGCGGCGCCCGCCACTTCGACCAGGACGGACTCAGAGGCGCGCCGGCGGTTGTGGAGATTCACCACCGAATCGGACACGATAATCTCTCCGTTGTTGATGATGATGACTTTGCTGCAGGATTGTTCGACTTCCGAAAGGATGTGAGTGCTCAAAATGATGGTGTGATCGCCACCCAGGCTGGCGATTAACTGCCGCGCTTCACGCTGCTGCTGAGGATCGAGGCCGGATGTCGGTTCATCGAGAATCAGCACGGGCGGGTTATGAATGATCGCCTGAGCGATGCCGACGCGCTGCCGGTATCCCTTTGAAAGCTTGCCGATAATCGTATCCTTTACGCTCGCGATTCCGGTGCGGTCGCAAACTTCGTTTACCCTCTTCGGAACTTCGGCCGAGGCGATGCCTTTGAGCTTTGCGACGAAAGTCAGGTAGGTGGAAACCTCCATCTCCGGGTACAGCGGCGGAGTTTCGGGCAGGTAACCGATGTGTTTCCTGACATCGAGCGATTGTTCGAGGACGTCAAAACCGGCGACCGTCGCCTTTCCCGCGGTGGGCGGGAGAAAGCAGGTGAGAACGCGCATCGTCGTGGTCTTGCCGGCGCCATTTTTGCCGAGAAAGCCAACGATTTCCCCCTTCTCCACTTCGAAGGAGATGTTGTTGACCGCGACATGGCGGGCGTACCGCTTGGTCAGGCCTTCGACTTTAATCATATGTATGTTGGACGGTGATGGCGCAGGTAGTGTTACGAAAGCGCCAAGTCCCGTTGCGACACTATGATACCAGGATTCTTTGGGCGTTGAGTGAATGGCGCCTGGCGGCGCAGAATGGATCTCCGCCGTGCTTTTTATCTCAGGCGGCACGCTTTTCGGGGTAATTCGGGCCGATCTCAGCGGCTGTGTCGTTATTTTCGGTGGTTTGGGCGCCATCGGGGGCGGAGAGGCTGGGGACTTCGGTTGTGATTTTCGGGGTCGAAAAAACGAACTCCCTGGCGGCGGGTTCTTCGATGGGATTGGCCGGTTTGGGCTTCATTTCGTGGACGTTGCCGGGCGCTGTAGTTTGGCGTTCGCTTTCGAGCCGCGCTACTTCCAGCCGCGCTCGTTCCTCGCGGTCCTTTTCCGCCTGTCTGGCGGCGGCCTCCGTCTGGACCCGGCGCTCGGCCTGCAGGGTTTGGAGCTGTTTTAATGATTTTTCGAGCGTTCGGTGGAGACGCTGTTCGTAGAGGCTGAGGTTGACGAAGGATTTCGAGTCGTCACGGAAGACCCGCGCTGCCGTCAGGGCCGCGTGGACCTGGCAATTGTTGACGTCAATTTGGCCCGCTTGTTCGAAATGGCCGAGAGAGAGCATGGCGTCTTCGATCGATCTGGCGCGATTCAGACGCCATTGGGTGTCGCAGAAGGCTTGGGCATATTGGCGCTCCACCGGAGTTTCGGGCGCGAGGCTTTCGAGGAGCTCGTTACAGAAGCTGTAGTACGCTTCCATGTCTTCGTACGGCATGACAACCGTACGGCCAGTGAGCCCGTGACGCGTTGCGTTCATGGCGGAGCGCTGTTTGCCTTCTTCGGTGCGGGGGCCGGTGGATTTCGATTTCGGTTCTGCGGTCTGTACTGGCGACATAGATGATTTCCTCTTCGGTTACACGAATAGCAGACGATTCTGGGGTTGCGGACAGGGATGGACTGTAAATGGTTGATTTTATGGAAAAGAAAAAGTTGGAAACGCTGAACTGGAGGTCGCCAGATCAGCAATAAACGCGTTGCTGCAATTTCCGCACCGAGTACTGGAACATAAACGCTACGCCGTCAGGCGCGAGTGATCTCCCAGAACCGGACTTAAGGCCAAATTCCGGTTTTCGCATCATCCAGCAGCTATCCGGACGGGCACATCGACGACTTGGCTGCACAGGTGGGCAATGTACTCGCCGATGTCTTCGGGACCGAGTTGGTCTGTCGAACGGTGGAGATATTGGAGGATGCCCGGAATTTAGTTGAAACGAACGACTCTCGCCGGAGCCGTGATAGGCTCCGGCAAACCGTGTCAGTAAAGGAGAGTCGTAAGTGAAAAAAAGATATCAGATCGATAAGCAGCGCGCCGTTCAGAATTTTCGCAGGGAAGCGGTCGCATCCGGCGGACAGATCCAGTTCGCCTTACCTTTACCGGAGGTCCTCGCTCTGGTGCAGAGTGGGCTGATTAATCTGGCTCTGGCAGCTTTTACGAAAATGGCGGAGGAGATGATGCAGTGGGAAGCCACTACCCTCGCCGGCCCCAAAAACCGGGCTGACGCATCCCGGGAGAACCAGCGATGGGGAACTCAGAACGGGTATTGCGTGGTCGGTGGCCAGAAGATCCCCCTGAAACGTGCGCGACGTGCGGAACCGCGAAGTCCCTCTGGGCAGCTATGAAATGCTCCAGCAGGCTTCGCTGATGGAGGACTCGGTCTGGCATCGCGTTATGCATGGCCTCACGACACGCCGCTACAGCGAAGTGGTGCGCGAACTGGAAGAAGCTTACGGGATCGAAAAGTCGACCGTGAGCGAACATTTTATCGAGGCGAGCCGGGGGCGGCTGGAAAAACTACTGAATCGGCCGCTTGGTGAACACGCTCTGTGCGCCATGATGATCGATGGAACCTGCTTCGCCGATCAGGAGGTGGTAGTTGCGATCGGCCTGACTTTACAGGGTCATAAGGTGGTTCTCGGGCTGCATCAGGGCGCCACCGAGAACGCCACCGTGGTGAGGCATCTGCTGGAAGATATCGAGCGCCGCGGGGTGGATTTCGATGTGCCCCGGCTGTATGTGCTCGATGGCGGGAAGGGTTTGTATGCGGCGGTGCGCAAAATAGCGGGCAAGTGCGCCGTGATCCAGCGCTGCCAGGTACATAAGATACGCAATGTGACCGACCACCTGACCGAGGAGTATCAATCGGCGATCCGTTACAAGATGAGGAGCTGTTATTCGATGAGGGAAGAGACTGATGCCAGACGCGGCCTCGATGCCCTCCTGCACGAACTGATGCACCTCAATCCGAGCGCCGCGCGAAGTCTGGAAGAAGGACTGGAAGAAACGCTCACCATGCACCGGTTGCGGCTGCCGGAGGGTCTGCGCCGCACCCTTTCCAGCACTAACCTTATAGAGTCAGCCTTCTCGACGGTGGAAACGGTATGCCGCAATGTTAAGCGATGGCAGGGTGGAGATCAATATCTTCGCTGGGTGGCGAGCGGCTTACTTTGGGCCGAGTCCCGCTGGAACCGCATTCATGGTTACAGGGAGCTTCCCATTCTGGTAAAGGAGCTTGAACTTGCCGTCGTCAAAGCAATTCCACTTCGTCAGGCCGTTGTGGCATGATCAGTGAGAACCACTGTCGTCCGTTTCAACTGAAAACCGGGCATCCTCAGATATTGTGCCAACTACACACCGATGTCGTCAGAGCATGGCTGCGAGCGCCTGTCGGATGATCAGCGGATCGTCGTTTCCCGACCGTGAACTATTGAACCTCGCGCGGCACCTGCAGAACGCGGAGCAATGTGCCCAGGGGAGCGCCGTGGCGGACTCTCTGGCGCAGGCGGCAGATGGTTGGTGAAAGGTGAAGCGCAACAGGGAGCGCGGCCTGGTCAGCGCAACCGCACCCAAAAACTGATATGATCTGACGTTTCGAAGCATGCCGGGAGGCTCTGAGTGCTTAAAACCACGTGGAAGACCGAGTATAAAGGACATGTCGTCGAGTTGGAGAATCGGGTAAATCTGGAGCGGCTGATTGTCGATGGACAGGAAGTCGCCAGGCAGCCAGGCGCCACTTGGGAACCGCGCAGCTTTCACGCGACCATTCTTGACGGGAACCGGTCTATGAAGGTGGACGCCAACACTCGTTTTTCAAAAGGTCCGTGGGGACTGCGATTCACCGTATCGGTGGATGGCAAGGAGATTTATAGCGAGGTGAAATGGCCGCCCCGGTGGTATCTCCCGTTCGCGGGTGTGGGCCTGATGCTGGCGCTCGCGGTCCTTCGGCTGGTAAGTTAATGAGTCTATCCCACTCCCTGGCCGCGGACGTCTTATCGCGAACATCGTCGAACATGCTCAATAATGCGACAGAATCGCTGTGGTCGCGCCGGAGTGACTCCGCCGTTTCTCTGATTCCGCGCGCGACCAAAGCACCCACGATCCGGCGTTCTTAATCAAGCAACGCTGGCGCTCGTTGCGCTCAATCTTGACGGGTATCCGACGCCGCAAGACCCCGTTCCAGCGGCTGGTCTCGATCGATGTCAAATCCGGCGTCGAGAAGCAACTCGCCACGCCGGATCCGCCGTCGAAGTCCATCCAGTCCGGGCGCATCAGCCGTCAGTCATCCGGACGGCCACCGACTCGCCGTCTCGTTTGTCCGCCAGCACGGCAAGATCTACATGCTCGAAGGCTTCGACGAATCCACATCCTGGCTCGAGCGACTGATGCGGCGATTCTAGCGGGCCGGAATTGCTGTGGTCCGGGTGGTCGGCAATTCGACAGTTGGCCCGAAACGGCCTTCGAGGAGATTACTCCTGCCTTGTCGCAAAGTGGCGAGTTTGCTCCAGCGTAGATTCAGATCGCCACTTCGATGTCGGCGGCGCGTGATCGGCCCCTGTCGGCCCATGATCGGCGCACATCCCGGGGCCATACGGTCAACCTGACTCTGACGCTGCGCATCACCTGGGGCCTGGTGATACTTTCTTCATCATGGCCCTGATTGCACAACGCCGGGTTGCTCGTGCGCTCCGCAGTGGCGGTCCGGAGGTTATTGAGGTCGGCGTTGAGGAATTGGGCCCAATGAAAGCCGGCGAGGTGCTCGTCCGCGTCGAGGCCGCTGGCCTTAACCACGTTGAAACGTTGATTCGTTCAGGCAACTACACCGTTCGCCTGCCTTTCCCACACGCTGTGGGCGGAGAGGGATCGGGCACCATCGTGGCGACCGAATCCGGGGTGAGGATGTCCGTGGGTACCCGGGTGTGCTGGGGAGCGGTTCCCGGATCGTGCGCGACTTTTGTCACAGCCCCAGCTTCTATGTTGGCGCCCATTCCTGACAGCCTCAGCTTTGAAGACGGTGCGTGCCTGGCGGTCGCGGGGCTCACGGCTGGGGGCCTCGCTCGCGTCTGGCCGCTGAAGGGGCGCTCAGCCGTCGTGTGGGGCGCCGCTGGTGCCGTAGGTCGAATGCTCGTGGCCACGCTGGCCGATCAGGGAATCGATATCATCGGCATAGCCAGCGGTAAGCGTGTGGACGCGGTTCGCGCGGCTGGGGCCAACCACGTCATTGACCGGACTACCGAGGATGTGCGGGATGCCGTCAGGGCCTGCACTGGAGGTTGCGGTGTGGCCGCTGTATTTGACCCGATAGGCGCTCCGACTTACGAGACCAGTCTTCAACTGCTCGCCCCGCGGGGTTGCCTGATCAGCTACGGTGAGTTGTCGGGCCCGGCGCCCGCCATCAACCTCCACCAACTCTTTACGGAGTCCGTCTTCGTCACCAAATACAACGGTATGCGTTGGGTCGAAGGATTCCACGAGTTCGCTGGTCTCATTTCGGATGCACTGGCCCTTGCCGCGCAACGCCCCGCTGTAATCAGCGACATCGCCGGCCGCTTTCCTCTCGACCAGGTCACAGACGCCTACCGGGTGCTGGAGTCCGGATCTTATGGTAAGGTGCTCGTGCTTCCCAATGTCCAGCCGGTGTCTCTGAAGACCCACAGCAGTTCAGTCCCGCCTTGTCGTGGCAGTGTTTATCGATCTTGCCGCGGATGCTGAAGCTGTTTCAGGGATCTCTCGAGCTCGATACTCTGTTCGTACAGGCCGACGTTGGCTTTACCTGTCGGAGCAGGCATGCGTACGATATAACAGTTATATCGCCGATGCGTTTTCAATTCGACGAGGCCAAGAGCCGCAAGGTTCAACAAAAGCATGGTGTCAGCCTTGAGGAGGCGCAGGAGATTTTCGACCAGGTTCATATCATCGACAGGAAAAATGACGATCCGGAACAATTCCGTGCAATCGGGTGGTGCCGGGACAAACTGTGTTCAGTCATCTTTGAAATTCGACGCGATCCCGAGGGCGAGTACTATCGCCTGATCACAGCGTGGAAAGCGACTAAACAAGAGGAGGACGCATATGCCGATCAAGTCTAAATCACCGACCGCCGACGAGATTGCATCGATGGCGACGCGCGGCGAGGATGTTTCGGAATTCTTCACCAACCAGTTCAGAGTCGTGAGGCCGGTTCGGCGAGTGAACGTGGACCTCACGGAGGGGATGCTGCGCGAACTCGACGCCCGCGCTGCACGCCTGAACGTAAGCCGGCAGGCGGTTATCAAAACGTTATTGCGGCAAGCTCTGGACAGCTCGAAACGGCCATCTTCAGGCAGCAGGTAAGCTGGCCAACCGTCTGCGCCAAAACGCTCCGAGACTTACCCAGTTATGGGGGAGGCCGCACCCGAAGAAGGGCGAATCATTTCAGGGCAGAGTTACCGTCGCCGCCTGAAATGTCCTCTTTGCCGTCGTTGACCGCCCGACAGGTAGTCGGCGCGCTGAAACGCGCACGTTTCGTTGAAGACCGGCAGCGTGGCAGTCATCTGATTCTGATTCATCCTGAAAAGAAGTCAGGGACAGTTACGGTTCATCAGGCCGAACCGTGAAGACGCCTTTGTTGCGGGCTATTATCCGATGCCAATCTGACGATCGACCGATTTCTGAAACTTCTGTGAGCTTCGTTTGACTTGCGGTTCGCGGCATTGCCGGGCACTTCTGTTGTTGTTTGGTCTCGCGTAGCGGGTAGGCGATCTTCAAAAAGGATACGCGAGTGTTGATCTCTTCAGGATCAATGCCTTCATACGCTGGCAACGTAATTACAGAGCGACGGCGGCTTTAAGAAAGCGAAGTTAGCGCAATAACGTCGATTCCAACGGTGAACCTCCTGAACGTGGTTCCCGAGCAGTATACAGCTTCAGCAGTGAGGATTGTAGCAACGCAGGTCGGCTAACCGCTTTGACCACCTTGCACGCAGGCTAATGGCGTACTTTGAAGACGCGTTAGATTACCGCGACGAGAATCGCGGGTGCCAGGCTGCGTAAAGCTCCGCGCCGGACGGGAGGGCGTCGGTCGCGGCCGGTCAGAATTGGTCCGGCGGGTCAGATTTCATCAGTCCTCAGCGAGCAGGATGTTGCCAGGATCCGATCAGTGCGCCGAGTCCGATGAGAATCGCCGCTGTTGCTCCGTGCCAGACCAGAAGATGAGGGGCTTGCGGGAACATGCATCGGAACTGCTGTACAAGAAGAGACAAAACTACGGCCAGTCCCGCCACCGCGGCCCCCACGCGGGTACCGGAAAAAAATGCGCCGCGCCGGGCGAGAAGCCAGAATACGCCCGCCGCGGGAAGGGCGACGATCGACTCCATAACCGCACACGGCCAGCCTTCGGATACAAAAGCCCGCGGAGTCACCCAGGGGAACAGGAGCCAGATCGCGCCAGCCGCGGCGATCGCGGAAGATGCCAGCGCGAGCCGAACGGGAAACCTCTCGCGGCTGCCCGGCACCATTTGATGCGCCATCGCAACTGACAGCAGGACTCCCGCAGCCGTGAGAATCGCAGCCATCGACACCATCTGTGCGTGTGTCATCAGATGAAACCCCGCCTTATCCATGAGCCCCATCAAGGCGAGGGCGCCGACCGCGAAAACGGCGATAAAGCGCAGAACCAGTTTGTTCCGGGACGGCAAGGGCCGGACAGGCGCGAGCGATGGGATCAGAAGATCGTCGATGCGCCTCGCCGTCTCCTGCGACAACTCATCCAGCGACTGGCGAGCCGCCCACTTTTCCAGACGGCCATCCAGATCCGACTCGAACGAATCAGCCCGCATTTTCACGATCCTTTCCCAAGGCGCGGCGAAGGGTCTCATATGCCCGGTGCGCTTTCTGTTTTATGGCTCCTACTGTCGATGAGGTCGCGCCGGCTACTTCTTCGAGGCTCATGCCGGCGACTTTCAACATAACGATCACTTCGCGCTGCGACTCCGGAAGACCGGCGATGAGTTGCTCGATGCCCTGCTGCTCGAGAGAGTGGTCGGGAGTTTGCCGCCCAACGCTCTCCGGCAGCGTTTCCACCAGCACTTCCCGCGACTCACGGCGCCGGCGCTTGCGGTAGGCGTCGAGCCGCGCGTGCCGGGCTATCGCGTAGATCCACGGCATCACGGGCTCCGACGCGCGATAAGTATGACGGGAGCGGTGAATGCGCAGCCAGCATTCCTGCAGCAAGTCTTCCGCCTCATCGCCGCCCACGCGGGAAGCGCCAAAGTATCGAAGGACGGGCGGCGAGATGCGCCGGACGAGTTCGTCCAGCGCGGCCGCGTCGGCTCCCTGATATCGCGTCATCAGCTTCCTCAATTCGCAATCCTCGGCGGTCCCGTCACTCATTCCGTTCGTATATCCGGCGATTCTGGGTACTTTGCCATCTCATCATGACGTAACCCGCCGAACAACGAATTCCATCACCGGTATGGATGGGAGGGCTTGTGGAAAATCACCCTCCGGCAGCAAATGAATGCGCCGGTGAACGCGAGAGCCGCCGGCACGAGCCCTACGATTGCCCACACGGCTTCAGTCAGTCGGTTAAACCTCCCGAAATGCAATCTCGACAAGCAGTCGAGGGCGCCGCCCGGTACAGCATCGAACATTCCCGGAAACGCAAAGGTCATCGCACTGACGCCCCATAAGAGGACGAACAGCAGGAACCAGAATCCCAGCGCGCTGTGCAGGTCCCAGTTGATGCGCGGAAATCCGGCGCGCCAGTTCACCTTCAGAGCGCGGCGCCAGTGAGCGATTCCCGGCCACCAGATAACGGCTCCGGTCACACAAAGCAGAACAATTGCAGCCGCGCCCATTCCGTTCACGGCGGCGCCAAAATCGCCGGCCAGCAGATTCCCGTGGAACTCCGCAAGACGGTTCATGAAAGTCCAGCCCGGGAATTCGTTGCGATACACAAGGACCGCGCCGGTCACGCTCATCACCGCAACCCACGGCGCGACCATCGCGCCGGTCCAGAAATGAATCTGAAAGAGCACATTTCGCAGCGACGACCTCTCGGGATGTTGCAGCCACTGCTGCCAGGGACTCAGTTGCCTGGTATTCACGAAAAACGCTTGCTCACGCGCGCGGCTCCGAATGTGTTTTCGTTGTGCGGATCCTCTCAACTATTAACTTCTCAAACATCTACTTCGCTCGAAAGCCGGGAAAGTTACGGCGGAGTTTTCCAAACGGCGTCCGTAACTTCGAGAGAGTTTGCGGCGAAGCTCTGGGTGTGAAGGTTGAGAAAAGATCTTTATTCGCGAGCTGGCAGCATGCGCTCGCTTTCTGGACCGGTTCGCTTATGGTTGCGGCGGGTGTCGCGCTGCACATTCCGATGTTCTGGATGGGCCGCTACAATCACTTTCGTCTGGCCGGTATGCCGATGACGGCCGGCATGATCGCAGGAATGTACCTCATTGTGCTGGGCATTGTGGCCGCCGGTTACGGCTTGCTGCCCCGCCGGCCGGCGGATCAGACCACGCACGGAACGATCTCTCCGCCGGAAGACGCGCCGCTGACGAAAGCTCACTGGATTCAACTGGGCCTGGTCGCGCTGGCGCTCATCATCGACGTGATGAAAGCGGCGACTCTGGGATTCGTCACCCCGGGTATGCGGGTTGAATATGGCCTGAGCCGCGCTGCCGTCGCCGTGCTGCCCCTCAGCGGCCTCGCGGGCACGACGGTGGGGTCGTTCGTTTGGGGCGCGCTGGCGGATATCTACGGTCGCCGGGCTTCCATCCTGCTCGCCGCAGTCATGTTTGTCGGGACATCCATCTGCGGGGCGATGCCGTCATTTTCGTGGAACATCTTCATGTGCTTCATGATGGGCCTCGCGGCCGGCGGGATGCTTCCTGTGGCGAACGCGCTGATCGCGGAGATTATGCCGACGCGGCATCGGGGCTGGTGCCTGGTGCTGCTCGGCGGCATCGGCACTGTGGGTGGATATTTCGCGACGAGCGAATTGTCCGCCATTTTACAGCCGCATTTCGGATGGCGCGTCATGTGGCTGGTGGGATTTCCGACCGGCCTGCTGCTGGTGGCTTTGAGTCCGCTGCTTCCGGAGTCGGCGCGTTTCCTCCTGGCGATGGGCCGCGTGCAGGAAGCGCGGGAAACGCTGGCGCGATACGGAACCGTTCTTACTTTGGATACAGGCACCCGGGACAGGGCCGCGCCACTGCCGTCAACTCCTGTGAGACAGAGTGGTTCCGACAGGTCCCTGGGCCTGAGCGTCGCGCTGACCCTGGTCGCGCTCGCCTGGGGATTCGTGAATTTCGGCATCATGCTGTGGCTGCCCGCGAGCCTCATCGCGGAAGGCCGAAGCGTCGGGGCGATGAGCGGTTTGATTGCAAAATCGACGCTGATTGCAATACCGACGGTCGCGGCGGCCACCTGGCTTTACAGTCTCTGGAGCACCAAGAGGGTCCTGATTATTTCGATCGCGATCACAGCCGCAGGCCTCCTTGCGACCCTGCTACGTAACAACAGCGCACTGCCTTTCCTCTCAAACCCACTGGTCTCGGTATCTCTCCTGATCGTGGGGACCAGCGCGGTGATTTCAATTCTGATGCCGTATGCCGCCGAAAGCTATCCGATCCGACAACGCGGCCGGGCAACGGGCTGGGTGGCGGGTTGCAGCAAAGTGGGCGGCGTCCTGGCGCAGGGATTTGCTTCGCTTGCTCTGGTGCCGGCCTTCGGACTGGCGGCGGGCGCTATCGCGCTGCCGACGGTCGCATCTCTGCTGCTGATCGCAACGTTCGGCCGGGAAACACGCGGCCGCGATTTGCGTGAGCTGGAAGTCGCGGCATCCCAGGGCTAATGGTGCTCATTCAAATCGTGGCACAGCGGATCCAGGCAGGGCAGGGGAAATTCAAGACTGCTGTCCTTCTTTTCCCAGTCCTGTTTCCGTTGGCGGTGGCAGCCCAACAGCCGCCGCCGTCGCCGGACAAAGCATGGCCCGTTGCGCCTGCGCCGAATATGCGGACCGGCGAGCTGCTTCCGACTGCCAGGCCTTCCCTCGATCCGGCGCACAAGTATTCGCTGGCCGAGCTGGTGGATCTTGCGGAGAAGAACAATCCCGAAACTCGCGTCCTTTGGGAGCGCGCGAAGGAAAGAGCTGCCGCGGCCGGTATCGCGAGGAGCGCATTATTCCCGATCCTCGCTGTGACAGCGTCGGCCTCCATTAACCAGTATTCGCTCTTCTTCGGCAAGTTCTATCACGAAAACACGGCGGTGTTTCCGGCCCTGCTGACTCTCTCGTGGACCATCTTCGATTTCGGAGCGCGGCGCGCCACAATCGACGAGGCTCGGGCGAATCTGCTGGCAGCCGATTTCTCATTCAACGACACGCATCGACAGATTATTTTCCGCGTCACCGAAGCCTACTACCGGCTGCTCGATGCACTCGGCCAGGAGGACGCAGCGCAGGCGGCATTAACCGACGCGGAGACGGTTCAGGAGGCGATTGAAGCAAAGCTCGCCAACGGGCTGGCGACGATGCCGGACGTTCTCGAAGCGCGCGCCGCGACTGCGCAGGCCCGATATGAACTCGCATCCATACGCGGACTGGAAACGGTTGCGCGCGGATCGCTGGCCACGGTGTTGGGGGCTTCTCCCACCGGAACATTCCAGGTCGCGGATGTTCTGCAGGCTCCGATTCCGGAGGTCATTGATGAACCCATCGACACTGTCGTCGCTCGCGCGATCGGCCAGCGGCCCGATCTGCAGGCGCAATTGGCGCTGGTGCGATCGGCGGACGCTCAGGTTGCGAAGGCCCGGTCTGCGTTTTATCCCCAGGTGAGTTTTTCCGGGGACTGGGGCCATTCGAACAGCTTTGGGGAGCAGCGCGGCTTCGGTTCGTCCGCGGAGTCGCGAATCTATCCTTATCAGGCACAATTGACAGTGACCTGGAATTTATTCGACGGAGGCGCGCGAAGGAACGCGCTTTTGCAGGCCGGTGCGGCATCGCGGGAGGCTCGGTCGCAGGCGGCATTATCGAGGGATGAAATCGAAAATCGGATCTGGACGGCGTGGTCGAATCTGAAGACCGCGCAGGCGCGGCAGGAGGCTGCGAGCGCGCTGCTCGAAGCCGCTCAGCAGTCCTATTCATTGGCGACGGAGGCATTTCGCGACGGGGTCAGAACATTCGTCGACGTCAGCACCGCGCAACGAGAGCTGGCGCGGGCGCGCACGGCGCAGACAACGTCGCGCATCGATTTGCTTTCGAGTATTGCGGATTTCGCCTTCGAGGCCGGCGATCCGGTTCAGGCGGCGCAACACTAGTGTGATGGCGACTATCTACCAGTTAGGGGCTGGCCAACGGTGGCCGCAGCTGCCCGGGGGACAGGACACCAGCAGTCGAAGAACACTCCCTCACGGTCGTGGCTCGGTAAGTAGCGCGCGGAAAGAATGAGATGTTTTCCCGCGCTCCTACTTTCGATCTTTTCGGCTCGCTCTTTCCAGTGTGGCTGCTTTGCATGGGCGCCGCGATTCTGCTGACTCTTGCGGCGCGCTATCTGCTGATTCGTGCCGGGCTGGATGCTTACCTCGGGCCGCGAGTCGTGATTTATCCCAGCCTGGCTGTGCTGTTCGCGTGCGGCATCTGGCTTGCATTTTTCAATTATTGAGGGCTTTGCGCAGTATCCAAATGACGAAGAAAAAAGTCGGACGGCTCCTGGGTGTTCTGATCGTTGCGGGCGGAATCGCAGCCGCGGCGGCCGTGTGGCGCGAAAACCATCTCAATCCGCAGACTGACGATGCGGAGGTTTTCGCGAACCTGATCGGGATCGCCCCCGAGGTGAACGGGCGAATCGTTCGCATTGCCGTGAAAGACAATCAGTTCGTACGGAAAGGGGACACGCTGTTTGAAGTGGATCCGATTCCGTACGAACATGCCCTCGAAACGGCACGCTCGCAGCAGGCGGTTCTCGAGGGCCAGATTCGCGATTTGCAGCGCTCGGTAACAGCGCAGGAAAGCGCGATAATCTCGGCGGCATCGAACACCAGGAGCGCACAGGCGAAGATCGCCAGTTCGGAGGCCGCGGTCCAGGCCGCGCAGGCCAGCATCGACACCGCTAAAGCCGCCTTGTCGCAGGCGACTGCGGATTACACCTACGCCGAAAACCAGTTGTTGCGCCTGGAGCCTCTTTTGAGGAAACAGTTCGTCACGGTGGATGTGGTCGATCAGGCTCGAACGTCGCGCTCGGTAAAGGGAGAGGGCGTGCGAGAGGCGCGATCCCGTCTGGCGGTTGCGGAAGCGCAGTGGGCTTCCGCGGTCGCGCAGCAGAACGAGGCGCGCGCCGGGTATGAACAGAGCAACGCCCAGCTTGAACAATCGCGGAAGAGCGTGTCTATTCTCGATCCGCTCGTCGCGCAACGCGAGGCTCGCGAGGCCGCCGTGAGAGACGCAGCCTATAATCTGGAACGCTGCAAAGTGGTGGCGCCCTTCGACGCGCGGGTGACGAACCTCACGATCTCCGAAGGCGCATACGCGCGCGCCGGCCAGCAGGTGTTTACATTGATCGACACGCGCACGTGGTGGGTCATCGCAAACTTCCGCGAGACCGAGTTGAACCGCATCAAGCCGGGCGGAAGAGCGGACGTTTACGTATTATCGAACCCGAACCGCAGGGTGCAGGGAACCATCGACAGCGCCGGTTACGGGGTCATGCCGGATGTCAATCTGGTGGGCGGCGTCTCGCAGGGTTTGCCCGACGTGCAGCGCTCTTTGAACTGGGTTCATCTGGCCACGCGTTTTCCGGTTCGCATAAGGATGGATGGGGCGATGTCGGAGGATTTCCGTATGGGCGCGTCGGCAAACGTGATCATTCGCGGCGATTCGCGATAGACCTATGGCCGCCTCCGCCGCCGTATTTCTGGAACGGGAACTTGCGCCGTATCCCGGGCGCGCTGCGGCGGTCGGGCGCATGGTGGCGGCATGTGTATTCACCATGCTGGCCGTGATCGTGTTCCAGATTCCGAACGGGTTTCTGGCGGTCTTCTATGCTTTGGCAATCTCGCGCGAGGGTCTGAATGCGACCTGGCGTAACGGGTTCGCGCTCATTCTGGGCAATCTGGCGGGCCTGGCGCTCGCTCTCGCCGGGATCGTCCTTTTCGTCGACTTTCCGCTGCTGCATTTTGTTTTCCTGCTCGGCGCGTTCTATCTGGCGTTTTTTCTCGCGCGCACGCTGACCGATTACAATCTCGCGTTTGGCTTCGGCATCATCCTGCTCGCCGCGTCTTCGGTGAACATTATCTGGGCGCGGCCGAATCCGCTCAGGCCGGATGTCCTCATCACGCTCGGGACATCGTTTGGAATCATGCTGGGCACTGTAGCGGCGGTGCTGGCCGATTGGATTTTTTCGGCGGGTGCGGCGGGCGGAGGGCGCCCGTCGCGCACGCTATTTGTCGCGGACGCATTTTCGAATACAGCCTATGTGAAGTTTGCGCTTAAGGGCTGTGTCGCCGCGACGATTTGTTACGTCGTCTGGACCGCTGTGGCCTGGCCGGGTTTGGGGGTCTGCACGGTTACCTGTTTTATCGTCGCGCCCCTCTCAACTTCCGGCTCATCGGCGCAGCGGATCGTTACGCGGCTCGCGGGATTGTTGCTCGGAGGTGTGATCCTGGGGATCGGATCGCAGGTTTACATTCTTCCGGCGCTCGACTCGATTGCCGGATTTACGTTGTTGTTCGCCGCCGTCTCGACGGTCGCCGCGTGGATTGCCACGTCGGGTCCGAGCCTCTCGTACTGTGGGCGTCAGATCGCGCTCGCGTATTATCTGACCGCGTTCCAGACAGGAGGGCTCAGCGCATCACTTGCGGCCAGCCGGGACCGCTTGATGGGGATCCTGCTTGGGTTGTTGACCATGTGGCTCGTGTTCGATTGAGCCGTCGTCAGCGCCAAGGTAGCTTGACCGACCGCGATGGTCGCTCCGGGCGGTATCCAGCTCCTTGGGGCACTACGGGTAAAACATACGACCGACTTCGATCTCGAATAAGCACGCTTACTTCGAAGCTCGCTGTTCGCGGGCGGCGGCCGACGCCAGTTCGTCGGCGCGGTTGTTGTCATCGTGCGAAGCGTGGCCCTTCGTCCATGACCATTTCGTCTTGTGCCGCGCGACCTGATCGTCAAGCGCTTCCCAGAGATCGCGGTTGATCACGGGTTTTTTCTGGGCGGTCATCCAGTTGCGCTTCTTCCATCCCGCGATCCACTGCGTGATGCCGTTCTTCAGATATTCGGAGTCCGTAATCACTTCCACTTCGCATTGCTCTTTCAGCGCGCGGAGCCCTTCAATAGCGGCCGTGAGCTCCATTCGATTGTTGGTGGTGTGGCGCTCGAACCCGAAGACCTCCTTCCTGTTCGGGCCATAGCGAAGGATCGCCGCCCATCCTCCGGGGCCAGGGTTTCCGAGGCATGCGCCATCGGTGATCAGTTGAACTTGCTTCACAGATTCCGTTTGTACCACCCCTTCGAACGCTGTCCCGGGTGCCCGCGTTTGACGCACACTCTGAAACATTTTTCAACTTTTATGGTGTATCTTTTCGCGTTTCGTTTCATAATGTGAAAAGAACGGGAGAATCATAAACGATGGCAACAAAAAAGGCAGTGAAGAAAGCAGCTCCGAAAAAGGCGGCTGCAAAGAAGGCTGCGCCGAAGAAAGCCGCCACCAAGGCCCCTGTAAAGAAGGCCGTGAAGAAGGCAGCAAAAAAGGCGTAGTGGACCAGGGGCGGGGCAGGCCGCCAAGCCTGCCCCGTATCTGTAAGGCCATACCGTAAGACCCTTCGCAGCAAGTTCCTTTCCGGCAACCTCTTCACAACACCCCGCTTCAAAACACCCCCTTTAAAGCTTCGCCCAGTGCAGAAACCCGATCATCGTCTTGGCGTCGAGAATCTTGTTCGAGGTGATCAGGTCGCGGAATTCCTTCTTTGTGAACCATCGGGTCTCGATCCGCTCATCCTCCATCGGCTCCGCTTCGCCTTGCGTCAGATCCGTCGCCAGAAAGATTGTCATCTTCTCCTCGACATAGCCAGGACTGGGGAAAAACGTCGTGAGCTTCTTCCAGGCCTTCGCTCGCACACCTGTCTCTTCGATCAGTTCGCGTTTGGCCGCCTGTAGAGCGGTCTCTCCCTCGTCCAGCTTGCCGGCAGGCAGCTCCCACAGAAATTGATTGGCCGGCAGCCGGTACTGGCGTACCAGCAGGACGCGGTTCTTTGCATCGACTGCCATCATGACGGCCGAGCCATGATGGCGCACGACGCTGCGCTTCATCTTCCATCCGGTCCGGTCTTCGGCATGATCTTCAGTTACGCGAAACAGGTCGCATTTATAGACTTCTTTGGTCGAGGTGATTTTCATATCGGTTCCCTATCGAGTATGACAATGCCGAGGATGACAATAAGGTGGGGCCTATGAAATGAAACTTCTCCTGTTGTTCGCTCTTGTCAAGCCGACCGCACCCCTTAAACCCTGGACGCACGACATGTGTCAGGTGCGTCAGAAGTATGCGACGGATGAATATATCGCCTACTGCAGGTACGAATCCCCCGACAAACATCCACGTTGCGCCGAAGGCGACAAGACCGGGCGGGCCGATGAGGAACGTCATCGCGAGGCCATCAAGGAAGGCGGCGGACGGGGCGCGGTATTCGAGTACTACGATTGCTCCTGGCACCCCCGCAAGAAGTGATCCCGTTAACGGCGAAGGGCTGATATGAACTCTCCGACTGGCCGGGTGTTCATGACGTCAAGCGCCGTGAGCCCGCCGCGCCGGGCGGTCAGGACTCCGTAGCGCATGTTCAGCAGGTGGTTGGGATGATGCGCGTCTGTCGACACAATGAACTTCGCGCCCTTTGCCTTCGCCGCGCGTACATGGTTCGCGCTGAGGTCGAGCCGCTCGGGGCTTGAATTCACTTCGAGCCAAACGCCGCGGCGAACAGCTTCGGGAATCACGCGGTCGAAATCGAACGTGTACGGGTCGCGATGCAGAAGCAGTCTGCCGGTCGGATGGCCGAGCGCTTTCAGGTGCGGGCACTCAAGCGCGCGCAGCAGCCGGTCCGTCATCGCGTCCGGCTCCAGACCCATGTGGCTGTGGATGCTGCCGATCACGATATCGAGCTCGGCGAGCGCATCCCAGGCGATATCCATCTCGCCGTCCTTCATGATGTCGCACTCGATCCCGGACAGGATGCGGATGCCGAGATGGCCCGAGTCGTTGATCTTCCGTACCGTCTGCGCGAAATCGACCACGCGCTTCTCGTCGAGCCCGAAGGACATGGCGATGGCCTTCGAGTGATCGGTTATGGCGACGTACTCGTATCCCAGGGCGCGTGCGGCTGAGGCCATTTCTTCGAGGCTCGCGCGGCCGTCGGTAGCGGTGGTGTGCATGTGGAGATCGCCGCGAATGTCGCGGCGATCAATAAGAACGGGCAGCGCATGGGCCTCGGCAAGTTCGATCTCGCCCGAATTCTCGCGCAGCTCGGGCGGAATCCAGTCCAGCCCGAGCGTGCGGTAGACCTCTTCCTCGGTTTCCCCGGCGACGCGCACGTCGTCTTCGGCGCCAAAGAGACCGTACTCGCTGAGCTTCAGGCCCATACGGATGGCGCGCTGCCGCAGAGCCACGTTGTGCTCCTTGCTGCCGGTGAAGTACTGCATCGCCGCGCCGAAGCTGTTATGTTCAAGCGCACGCACGTCGACCTGCAGCCCCTCGCGTCCGATCTTCACGCTGGTCTTGTTCACGCCGCGGCCGAGTACTTCATGAACTTTGGGATTCGTCGCCACGCGATCCAGAGCCGCCGCGGCATTGGGGCCGGTGACCAGCAGGTCGAGATCGCCGATTGTCTCGCGCCCTCTCCGCAGACTGCCCGCGGGCGTGATCGCTTCGATGCCGTCGAGATCGGAAAGGTACGCCGTCAACTCGCGCGCGGCATTGTCGGCAAAGCTCAGGAGGAAACGCCCGCTGCGCTCCTTGTATTGCGCGATGCTGCGCAGGACCTTTTCTTCGAGCTTCGCACCCATGCGCGGAAGTTCGCGCAGCTTCTGGTCGCGGCAGAGCTGCTCCAGTTCATCCATCGTCGTAACGCGGAAGTGCTCGAACAGCAGCGCGATGCTCTTTGGTCCGAGCCCCTGAATCTTGAGAAACTCAAGCGCCGCGGGCGGGAATTTCAACAGCAGCTCATCGCGTTTGTCGAAGCTGCCCCGTTTGTCGATCTCCTGCAACACGGCCGCGAGGCCTTTTCCGATGCCCGGAACGTCGGTGACCTTCCGCTCCGGGTTGGCGAGAATGTCGGAGATGCTCTCGGCATAACCTTCGATGGCGGAAGCGCCATTGCGGTAACTGCGGATGCGAAAACCGTCTTCGCCCGCGATCTCCATCAGATCGGCGGTCTCATAGAGGATCCGTGCGAGTTCGCGATTTTCCAAGCTTCAGTTTACTCACTTCGCAAGAAACTTCTCGTCGATCTCGACCTGATATCCGCTCGCGAGCCGGTTGGTTTCATTGGCCATTCCGACCACCGCGATCAGTTCCGCAAACATCTCATCCGTCATTCCGGCTTTGCGCGCGGCGGCAGTGTGGGATGCGATGCAGTATCCGCACTGATTGGTGACGCTCACCGCAACGTAGATCATTTCTTTGGTCAGCGGAGTCGATCGCGCCCGGTCCCATGATTTCTTTAATGCTGGCCCAGGTGCGGCGCAGCGTTACCGGATCGTGCGCCAGCGCCTTCCAGAAATTGTTGATCCAGTCGGTCTTGCGGGTGGTCATGATGTCGTCGTAGACCGCGCGTACTTCGTCGCTCGCGTCGCTGTATTCGATAAAGCCGAGTGTCGCCATATGAGTGCAGGCTATCGCAACCATTTTGCGCCGTTCCGGGGGAGAGCCTGGGGCTATGAAGCTCAGCATCGACCTGGAGCTTATATATAGGATCAGCTAAAGTATGACCCGTGCAACGGCTTTGAGATGGCCGAAACCGGATCAGGTGGTGCGGTTCTTCATGAGGCATAGCCATCTCGACCTGCTTATCGAGCGGCGAGGCACGGAGCGCCTGAAGAAGATGGAATCGGCGATGTCGCGTCCGCGAATGCCGATGTTGCGCGATCGAGGCAGACTTCTCTTCGATCCGCGTGACACGACCGCCAATAGCTTCCTGTTCCACGTCGAGCGCACGCAAGGCAGCCGCAGTGACCGCGCTTCTGGCCGCCGAACGCGGCAACGTTCCTCATTCGGGCTCGCCCAGTCTTGAAAAGCGCGCAGCAGCCTCGTCTCCGTCGCTTCGAGCTGCGCCGTGATCCAGTCCTTATCCGCTTCAGTCAGGCTCATTCGCCTCTTACATGATGGCACCGCGGGACGGGCGCTACGGTCCGAAATAGCCGTTCGTATCCACAATGACGTCCGTGGTGTTCGTTGCAAACGCGTTGATCGATCCCGTGGCTCCCGAAGGGACGATGGCCGCGTTCGCAACGATCTGACCGTCAACCGCATTCAAAGTCGAGGCAAGGGGCTGGTTTACTCCGGTGGGCCATGTTGTCAGGTAGCCAAGCGGTCCCTGAGGAACGACCGTCACGTTCAGAGAATAAGCCTGCTCGGTCGGGAAAGCGGGCAGCTCACAGGCCCCGGAACTCAGCGCAAAAGCTCTAGCGGTGGCGCCGAGGATCGACGGGCCGCCGAAAGGGCCGGCCAGGTTGCGCGTGTCGACAATCCGGCAGGGAGTTACCGCATAGAAGTTAAGACCGGACGAGCCTGGGGCGGCAAAGTAGCCATTAATATCCACGATCAGGTCGGTAGGGTTGGTAGCGTAAAAACTGACCGCGCCTCCGGAACCCGCCGGCACGATAGCGGCATTGGCCAGCACCTCTCCCGCCGGAGAATTCAGAGTGGATACGACAGGCTGTCCCACTCCCGTCGGCCACGCAGTCAGATATCCAAGATCGCCCTGGGGCGCCACGGTCACATTGAACGAATAAGCCGCGCTGCCGGCGGGTACGCCGCAAGCGGCGGAGATCGGAAAGGAACGGCTTTGGGCGGCCCCGAGGGACGGTCCGCCGAGAGGGCTATTCGGGTTTCGCGTGTCAAGAACCCGGCAGGGCGGTAAGGGATAAAACTGCAGCGTGCCGCCGGAAGGAGGCACGAAATAGCCGTTGATATCGATAATTACATCGGCCGTATCTGTCGCAAAGGCATTGATTGCGCCGCCGGTTCCCGCCGGAACGATCGCCGCATTGGCGCGAACCGCTCCATTCAGCGAATTGAGCGTGGAGACGAGCGGTTGCGGCTGACCGGCAGGCCAAACCGTCAGGTAGCCCAGAGTTCCCCCTTTCGGAACAACTGTAATGTTGAGCGAATAGGCCGCCGCATTGGGCGGTACGCCGCAGGAACTCGAAGGAACGGGTATCGTCCTCGAAGTACCGCCGGCGATAGACGGGCCGCCGAGCGGCCCGGCGCCGCCGCGGGTATCGATAACCCGGCACGGCGTGACGGTCATCAACTGGAGCGGCGGCTGGGTGATCGGGAGGGAGATCTGCCCCATGATGTTGCTGTAGCTCTCGGCAAACCACAACTTCTCTCCACCGGTGGCCGCGATCGCGAGAGGACCACTGGCGGCCGTCGGTATCGCAGCTTCGGCAATAACCCCCGCAACGCTGATGCGCCCTATTTTGTTTGCGTTGGACTCAGTAAACCAGAGAGCGCCGTCCTGCGCGAGGGTGATGGCCGTTGGGTTCGAGGACGGCGTTGGAATGGAATATTCAGTGACGGTCCCGCTGGTAGTGATACGACCGATCTTATTTCCCGAGGCCTCAGTGAACCAGAGTGCGCCATCCGGACCCGCCGCAATTCCGCCCGGTGCGCTCGACGACGTGGGGATCGCGTACTCGGAGACGCTCCCGGCCGTGGTGATGCGCCCGATCTTGTTTCCCGAAGTCTCCGTAAACCAGAGCGCGCCGTCTGGGCCCGCCGCGATGCCGCTTGGAACGCTGCCGGCGGAGGGAACCGGGTATTCAGTGACTACTCCGGATGTGGTGATGCGCCCGATTTTTGTGGCGCTGAACTCTGTAAACCATAGAGCGCCGTCGGGCCCGGCCGTAATGCTAAAGGGAACAGAGGCGGCGGTGGGTATTGAGAACTCGGTGACGGCTCCCGCTGTGGTAATCCGCCCGATCTGGTTAGCAAGGAACTCCGTAAACCATAGCGCGCCATCCGGACCTGCGGCGATGCCGTTTGGAAAACTGGACGCGGTGGGTATCAGGTACTCGACGATTACGTTCCCGGGAGCGACTCGCCCGATCTGGTTCGCGTAGAATTCGGTAAACCAAACAGCGCCATCGGGTCCGGCGGCGACGCCAAAAGGAGCCGCGCCGGAAGTTGGTATGGGAAATTCGGTAATCGCCGGCGGAAACTGCGCCTGAGCCAGCATCGCGCAGCTGAGGAACACTCCTGTAACACAGAAGGCTCCGACTCTTTGCTTGATCAATAATCCTCCAACGGGTCAGGGCCGAAAGAGCTCTCCAACCTCTTAAAACCCCCGTCTATGATCAATGATATCCAAACGGCTGGTACTAATCATTACATCGGTACTGGTTCCGCTTGCTTACCGAGCTCCAGCAAATAGCCTTTTTTGCCGACATTCAGGGCGGACGTTTCGCCGAGCATCTCCTGCGCGCCGGCGGCCTCGTGAATGTGTCCGCAGAAGAAGTACCGAGGCTGTTCGCGTTGCAGAAACTCGCGCATCGCCTTGCTTCCCGCATGCCGCAGATTAGTGATGCGGTCCAGAACTGTTCCATAGGGAGGAACGTGGCAGATGGCGATCATCGGCTTCAAACCGTCAAACGCATGGAGCCGCCGGGCCAGTTCCTCTTCCGAATACTCGCCCGGCGTATCGAATGGTGTCGGGTTCGAATATCCGAGCCCGACCACGTGAAATCCGCCCACTTCGATCCTGCCCCCGTGAAAATCGTTCAGGCCGAACCGGCGGCAAAGGTCTGCCGTTTCCTCGGCCGACTCGTGATTGCCCGGGATCACATAGACACGATCTCCGCGCTTCCGCAGAATCTCTCCCATGGCGTCAAGGCCGCGCGAAAAGTTCCCGAGATCCCCGGCGCAGAAGTAGTAGTCGGCCTCTGTCGCCATGAGGCGATCGAGGGCACGAGCGTCTCTGTGGATATCGGAAAAGACCAGCAGTTTCACGGAATCCATCTTACCGGCGCATGTCCGATGGACGCGGTGGAGATCTGCGATACTGAATAAGCTCCGTCTTCTTCCGCCCGCCAGTCGGATGAGGCTATTTACTCCCGGTGAATCGAGACGCCTCAACGAGGTGACTGGATTTCTGTTCCTTGCAGCTGGAATCCTGTTTCTTCTGAGCATTGCGTCATATCGTCCGCACGACCCGTCGTGGGATTCCGCCGTCGGCAATGTTCCGGCCACGAATCTGATCGGGCCGGCGGGAGCGTTTGTCGCCGATATTTTTCTGCAGTGCTTCGGCGTTGCGGCTTTTCTTTTTCCGCTGCTCGTCTTCGCGCTGGGATGGAAATGGATCCGCTCCGAAGCTCTCGAGGCGCCGCTGATCAAGCTGTTCGGGAGCGGTATTCTCATCGCGTCGCTCTGCGGCGCAGTTGCTCTACTGCCACGCTGGCGGTTGTTCGAGAACTCCATCATGCCCGGTGGAGCCGCGGGCTTTCTGATTGCCGATTGGCTGAAGGCGTCGCTCAATCTGGCTGGGCGGCCGTAGTCCTCGCTACGGCGGTTGTCTTGTCCACGTACCTGGTTTCCACGTTTACACTGGCGAAACTCGGGGTCTGGTTCGGTCCATTGTTCAGGGTTGCTCGACCGTATGCGAGACGCCTGGCGCAGGTCGATGGAACGCCGCCGCGAAGAAGCCCTCCGCCGGCTGGAAGAAAAGCGAGAGGCAGCCGAAGCGCGCGCAGCGGAGAGACAGCGACGTGTGGAAATCAAGGCGCCCGTCGCCGATGTGCCGCTGCCGGATCCGGCTGCTACGCAGCGGATGACCGCCCAAAACACCCGCCGCACAGTACTGGAGCCCGAAATGGCGGCCGGCCTGCCGTGGGACGATCCGGAGCCTGCTCATCCCGCCGAAGAACCCGAACCTGTGGCAACGGACGAAATTCCCATTTGCCAATTGGCCGAGACTCCGCCGCCTGAGGCCGCCAACGTTGTCGAATTTCCTTTCAGTCAGCCGATCAAAAGGGACTCGCTTCCGAAGAGTCATACCATTTATCGCCTGCCGGCCACCGATCTTCTGAATGAAATCCCGGTTCGGTCGGCTTTCGACGAACAGGAGCTCAAGAACACGGCGGCGGCAATCAAAGCGAAGTTCGAGGAGTTCAACGTATTCGGATCGGTGGTGCAGATTAATCCCGGGCCGGTTGTAACCACCTTCGAGTTCAAGCCGGAAGCCGGCATCAAGTACAGCAGAATTACGTCCCTTGTGGAAGATTTGTGCCTCGGCCTGCAGGCGGAATCGATCCTCATCGAGCGGATTCCTGGCAAGCCCACGGTCGGGATTGAAGTCCCGAACACGAAGCGCGAAGTAATCAGTCTGCGGGCAGTTATCGAATCGGAAGAGTTTCAGGACTCGAGTTCGTTCCTGACGATATCGATGGGTAAGGACATCAACGGCCGCATTAAAGTCGCGGCGCTGGATTCCATGCCGCACGCGCTGATCGCCGGTTCCACGGGATCGGGCAAGTCAGTGATGATCAACTCGCTCATCATGTCCATCTTGTACAAATCGACTCCCGACGAGGTCAGGATGATTATGGTCGATCCCAAGCGCGTCGAACTGGGGATGTACGAAGGCGTCCCGCATCTGCTCACGCCGGTGATCACCGATCCGAAGAAGGCGACCAACGCTCTGAAAAACGCTGTGCTTGAAATGGAGCGGCGCCTGAGGCTTCTGGCCGAGCAGGGCGCTCGCAATATCGATCAGTACAACAAGAAGATACGCAAGCTCCAGACCGAACCTCGGAGTCTTTTCGAAGATGACGGGCCGGCGGAGGAAGAGATCAAGCCGCTGCCTTACATTCTGATTCTCATCGACGAATTGGCGGACCTTATGATGCTGGAAGGCCGGAACGTCGAGGAGTCCGTCACTCGCCTGGCGCAGATGGCTCGCGCGGTCGGGATGCACCTGGTGCTGGCGACGCAGCGGCCGAGCGTCGACGTCATCACCGGCATCATCAAGGCGAATTTCCCGGCGCGCATCAGTTTCCGCGTGGCTACGCGGGTAGACAGCCGCACCATTCTCGACGGCATGGGCGCGGAACATCTGCTGGGTAAAGGCGACATGCTGTTTCTTCCGCCGGGGTCGTCGCGGTTCACGCGGGTTCACGGCGCCTTTGTGACGGAGAGCGAGATCAATGGCGTCGTCGATTTCTGGAAGGCGCAGGCGAAGCCGGATTACGATCAGTCTTATCTCCTCACGCCTCCGGGCGAGGAAGGTGAAGCGGAGGGCGAAGATGTTGTGCCCGGCGATCAGGATCCGATGTATGAGGAAGCGATGCGGGTCGTGCTCGAAATGGGCAAGGCTTCGACATCGACTTTGCAGCGTCGCCTCAGGTTGGGTTATGGCCGGGCCGCGCGCATTCTGGACATGATGCATCGCGACGGGATTATCGGTCCGCCGGACGGCAGCAAGCCGAGGGAGGTGCTCAAGCGGCCCGACTGGTTGCGTGAGGTCGACCGGGTATAACTTGTTCTGGTTGTAGAGATATAGGCTTTGCTCCGCCATTTGTTGTATCGTCCGGATAGAGAGTGCGAAAGTTATTTCTCGCGCTGGCTTTGGCCGTCGCTATGGCGGGGCTGAGCCAGGCAGCGTCGGTTGTGAAGCCGGCCGCGGTCCCTTCCAAAGCGCCGGCCAGATTGCCGGACGCTCAGATTCAAAGCAATATCCGGGCGAAGTTCGCGAAGTCGAAGATTAACGCCGAGCATTTCACCGTTACCGTGCAGAACGGCGTTGCGACGATTGAAGGCAAGACGAACGTGATCCAGCACAAGGGCGTTGCGACACGTATGGCAAAGACCGGCGGCGCGGTGGCCGTGAGGAACCAAATTCAGATTTCAGAAGAAGCGAAAGCGAAAGCGGCGGCGAAGCTGGCGCAGTATCGGAACGCGAACGGACAGGGCGGAACTCAAATCGCACACGCAACAGTGCTGCCGGCAGTGAAAACAAAGCCGTAGCCTGGGGCGACTTGCAGTCTGCTAATGCCGGAAGTGGCGCACGCCGGTGAAAACCATTGCGACTCCCAGATGATCCGCGGCCGCGATCACGGCTGCGTCATTGACTGAGCCGCCGGGCTGAATAAACGCGGTGGCGCCGTGTTTTGCTGCCTGCTCCAGCCCGTCGGGGAAGGGGAAATAGGCGTCGGAAGCCACCACTGTCCGGGCCAGCGGCAGATGTGCCTTCATCGCTCCGAGGTTCACAGAATCGACGCGGCTCATCTGTCCCGCGCCGATCGCCGCGGTTTGGCCTTCGAAGGCATAGACGATTGCGTTCGATTTGACGTGTTTCACCACTTTCCAGGCGAACTCAAGCGCGTTCCATTCGGAATCTGTGGGTGGTCGGCGCGTTTTGATTTCACACTGCCCGCGATTGAAAGCGGCGCGGTCGGTTGTCTGAGCGAGGTATCCGCCGGAGATGCTCTTGACAACCAGCTGGTCGTCGGCAGGCGTGACGCGGACCAGCCGGATATTCTTCTTCGCCTGGAGAATTGCGAGCGCGGCTTCCGAATAACCGGGAGCGGCTATGGCTTCGACGAAAAGCTTCGCCAGTTCGACAGCGGTTTCTTCATCCACTTCGCGATTCAGCCCGATCACGCCGCCGAAGGCGGATACGGGGTCGCATTCGAGCGCCTTTCGATACGCCTCAGCCAGGCACGACTGTTCCGCGCATCCCGCCGGATTGGTGTGCTTGATGATCGCGGCCGCCGGCTTCGAAAATTCGCAGACCAGCTCCCAGCAGGCGTCGAGATCCACGAGATTGTTGTACGAGAGTTCCTTGCCGTGAAGCTGTTCGGCGCCCGCAACGCCTTTCGCGCCCGTCGCGTAAAGGGCTGCCCGCTGGTGCGGGTTTTCGCCGTACCGTAGCGACATGCGACGCGGCGTTCGGATATCGAGGACGGATGGCAGCGCTTCAGGCCTGCCCCCGACTTGCGCGAGCCGGGCACTGATCGCACGGTCGTAAGCGCCGGTAGTCTGAAATGCCTGTTTGGCAAGTCTCCACCTTGTGTCGCGAGATAATTCTCCAGCGGAGCGCAATTCGTCGAGGATTGAGCCGTAATCCGCAGGCGACGTGACAATCGCAACATCCTGCCAGTTTTTCGCCGCTGAACGAATCATCGTCGGACCGCCGATGTCGATGGTTTCGATCAAATCTTCGAGCGAAGCGTCGGCGCGCGCCGCGACCTTCTCGAACTGGTAAAGATTCACGACCACCATGTCGATCGGCTCGATATCGTGCCGTTCGAGAGACGCCACATGTTCGGGATTGCCGCGCACCGCGAGGATCGCGCCGGTGATCTTCGGATGCATCGTTTTCACGCGCCCATCCAGCATTTCCGGGAAACCGGTCACCTCACTGACATCGCGCACGGGAATGCCGTTTTCGCGCAGGAGGCGAGCGGTGCCGCCCGTGGAAATCAGGTCCGCGCCCAGCGCCGCGAGGCCGCGGGCGAACTCGGCCACGCCGGTCTTGTCGGTAACGCTGATCAGGACTCGCATCGGGAAATGACCAGCGTATCAACCGGATCATTCTGAGCCGCGACGGTAACGGACCGGTCCGCAGCCCGGAAAATCCAAATTTGCGTCAAAGTAGCTATAACAATTCAGCCAGATAGGCTTCTTGTAGAAAGTGTGCCCCGGGTTGCCGGGGCGCGCCAAGCCATTTCGCGTATGCGCAAGGCATGTGATTGTTGACGCGCGCGCAAGCTATGGTGATGAAACGTACAGCCTTCGCCAGGTTTGCGTTGCATCGGCAACTGCCCAAACATCTGACGATCCGGCTTACGGAGTGTTTTACTCAAGCTCTGGTAAGCGCTTCAATTTGAGTGGTATCGGATAGCGGGCAGTTTGGATTCCGACGTGTCTTCTCCAGGACCAGATTGTCAAGATGACAGATCAAGAGAAAGCGGTACGTAAAATGGCAAAACTGACGTTACTCGACCCGACGCGGACGGCAAAGCCGGCGCAGGATTTGGAGAACAAACTCCGACACCTCGTCGTTGGACAAGAGGAAGCAATTCACGAGATCGTCCGGACGTACCAGACTCACGTGGCCGGCTTATCCCCGGGCGGGCGGCCGATCGGGAATTTTCTGTTTCTCGGGCCGACGGGCTCGGGCAAGACTCGCATAGTAGAGGCTACGGCTCAGGCGCTGCTGAACAATCCACAGGCCGTAATCAAGATCGACTGCGCCGAATTTCAACACAGCCATGAGATCGCTAAACTGATCGGTTCACCTCCCGGGTACCTTGGGCACCAGGAAACCCGCGTCGCGTTGTCTCAGGAGGCGCTGAACCAACATCGCACCGAGAAGATGAAGATCAGTCTGGTGCTGTTCGATGAAATCGAAAAAGCATCAGACGCCTTGTGGAATCTTCTGCTGGGCATCCTGGACAAGGGAATTTTGACGCTGGGGGACAATCGCAAGGTGGATTTTTCTTCGTCGATGATATTCCTGACGAGCAATCTTGGCGCTGCCGAGATGAGTTCGAGATCTGCGAGCCGCGGTTGGGCTTCCACCCCCTGTGCCGGAGAACTTGGCGCTCAACGAGAAACGCGGTGCACAGATGTCGCGTGTCGGTGTCGCAGCTGCGCGCCGAAAGTTCACGCCTGAGTTTATCAACCGCCTGGACCACATCGTGGTTTTCCGGCCTCTGGGCCGGGCAGAGTTGTGCAGAATTGTCGACATCGAGCTGGAGATGGTTCAAGCGCGTTTGCAGAACGCCGCAGCGGACAAGCCTTTCGCGCTGAATGTCAAAGATAGCGCCCGGGAGTTTTTGCTGACGGAAGGTACCGATTCCAGGTATGGTGCGCGACATCTAAAGCGCGCAATCGAGCGCCTGATCGTCTACCCACTATCCAATCTGATCGCTTCGGGGCAGATTCAACGCGGCGACAGCATCCGTGTGAGCCACCGCGAGGGTTCCCCCGTACTTATGTTTTTCAGTGAGGCAGCGCCGGCGATCGAATCATCGAAGGTTGTCGGGCGTGTTGCGGCGTAAGGAAGCGCAAGGAGTTGGTCTGAGTTAGGGCCGTCCTTACAATCAGACCGTTAAACATGGAACTCAATTAATCCCGCCCGGTTCGAAACTCACCGCAAGATTATCCATGCTGCCTCGGCTTGAAAGCTCGCACTTCCAATTTCATTCTTACACCAGTTTGGGGCGGATCGAGCCATCACGACGGGCGAGATGGATAAGGCTCGCATGCATTTCCCGGAAGAGATCAACTCCCGAGAGCGCACAAGCGACAATTCTATTTTTGGATACGATGTATGCGGTTCTCCCAAAGGGCGCCGCAGAATGTAATGGCGATCAGAGGATCTTCGTTCGGGTCAATCCGGCAAGCAACAAATGGTGACCTCTTGCTGCTGACGCAGTCCTATCAGGCCTGCGATCGCGCTCTTTTGGGGGGCGGCGACCAGATTGATCGTCAGGTCAGCCCATCCGAGGTCCGCCGCAGAACCACGCCCGATAGCAGACGGCTTCGATGGCCGGGCAGAAACGGTGGTCATCCTTTTTCGCACTTCCTCCCAGCAACATTCTCGTTAGTAAGTCCGTGGGCTCGAGGACAACCGGACTGAGTATTTATAAGAGTCTAGATCTCGGATGTCGAGAGCCCTGCCGTGTCGACGATGAGATTGACGACCGTCAGCTCCAGTCGCCCGAGCGCGTTTCAATAATCAAGTTCTGAATCCGCGTCACGCCCGTCGCAGGTGTTACAGCTTATCCCCGGCCGATCGTCGGAGCGGAGCAGCTGCTACCTGTCAAGTGTGATGATGTCCGTTTGTTCCCGGCGTAGATGTGGCAGTGCCCGAGTTCTTGCAATTGTGGGTACGCGTCATATGGCTGCAGTCCCCGATTCGTACGAGTACCTCATTACTGGTGACGAGGGTGCCGACCCATCATGATGCGCCAGGCTGTGCGGCGGCGTCAATATCCAGGAGATTGGGACCCTCTGGCGTTCCGGAGCCATGCGATCCCAGTTAGCGAGCATGCATTCAATGCCCCAGAGATGTAACGCATCGTCACTGTCAGCTTCTTAACGGATAGCAGTCTTATAGCTTCCCCGCTCGACCGGACCGCGGCGCACAGGCGCATCGTTGTCGTTCCTGATTCCGAGGTCTTACCAATCACCTGCGGTTTCAGACCGGCCTGCGAGCGGCGAATGCAGGCTCGCGTAGAGGGAGGGACATGCACTTCTGGAGAAGGTCAGGAGGTGAAGTTGCGCCAGGTCTTCTCTTTCCTGACCTCCGTCTCTTCAATCGTAGTACTCCATTCCAAGATGCGTAATCAACTCTTCTCCGCGCATCCAGCGTAGCGTGTTCTTCAGCTTCATCAGCTGGATGAAGATGTCATGCTCGGGGTAAAGATTGGGCGCGGTCATCGGGAGCCTTGTAATAGAACGACAGCCACTCCTGCACACCGCGCATGCCCGCGCGTTGTGCCAGGTCCATGAACAGCACCAGGTCGAGCACCAGAGGCGCTGCAAGGATCGAGTCGCGGCACAGGAAGTTGATCTTGATCTGCATGGGGTAGCCGAGCCACCCGAAGATGTCGATGTTGTCCCATCCCTCTTTGGCATCGCCACGGGGCGGGTAATACTCGATGCGCACCTTATGACTGAAATGCTTGTAGAGGTCGGGATAGAGCTCGGCTTGCAGGATGTGCTCGAGTGAGGAGAGCTTGCTCTCTTCCTTTGACTGGAACGAGCCCGGATCGTCCAGCACTTCGCCGTCACGATTCCCCAGTATGTTGGTCGAGAACCAGCCGGCCAGGCCCAGCATGCGTGATTTCAGGCCCGGCGCGATCAGGGTTTTCATAAAGGTCTGGCCGGTTTTGAAATCCTTGCCCGAAATCGGCACCTGACGCTCGCGCGCGAGTTCCAGGAGTGCCGGGGTGTCGGTGGTAAGGTGGGGCGCGCCATTCGCGTACGGCACGCCCGACTTCAGCGCGGCATACGCGTAGATCTGGCTGGGGGAGATTTCGGGATCGTTCTTCTGCAGCCCGCACTCGAAATCGCGCAGCGATTGGTGCACGGCGGCCGCCTTGTGAAACACTTCGGTCGATCCGCACCAGATCATCGAGAGACGCGCCGCGCCACTCTTCTCGCGAAACTGCTGGATGTCGTCCATGACCATCTCGGCGTGATCCATCTTCGATCCCTTCGGCTTGACGTTGGGTCCATGCAGGCGGCGCACGTACGACTGGTCGAAAACGGCAGGCATCGGGCGGATGGCGGAAAGGGGCGTCCGAAGTTGCTCCAGAAGAGATTTCTCAAGCACTCCGGCATGCTCGGCGGCCTCGTAACAGTTCTCTTCGAAAACGTCCCACGTTCCAAAGACGAGATCGTTCAAACCAGCGAGCGGAACGAGGTCTTTGATCATCGGGCTGCGGCCCTCGGTGCGTTTGCCGAGCCGCACCGTCGCCATCTGGGTGAGCGAGCCGATTGGCTTTGCCAGACCCCGTTTTACCGCTTCCACGCCGGCAATGAACGTCGTCGTCACCGCGCCCTGGCCGACCAGAAGGATGCCGAGTGTGCCGTCGGCAGGCGCAATATGAATGCTATCTTTGTTGAACAATTCGATTCTCCTTATTTGCTATTTGTTCTAATACCCCGGACGAATCCTGGTTCGGCGGGATCGGGGCGGATCACACGAGCCATGCGTTTTCGCGCCCGAAAATGAACGCTTTTTATGGCGGATTGCGACATCCCAAGTGCCACAGCCACTTCGCGAACGCTCTTACCATCGATATCCCGCAAGCGGATCACTACCTGGTCGCGTTTTGGAAGCGCTGCGATACATGCCCGAACCCACTTGCGCTTTTCAACCTCCTCAAATCTCGTCAGGGGCGAAGGTTCGGTGTCATGCGCGACTAAATTGGGGAACTCATCCAACGAAACAACCCTGCGAGCGTGCCGGAAGAACCGGCGAATCTCGTTCAGCGCTATAGAATAAAGCCAACTTCCGAATTTCTCGTCCATGCGTAGTTGATCCCGGCGAGCGAAAGCCCGTAGCAGGATCTCCTGCATTACGTCCTCTGCGTGGTCTGAGTTCCTGATTCGTATGTTTACCAGTCTTCGCACCCCGCCGCAAGGTCGGAGCCAATAAGACCTCAAATGTTTCTCCCGACATGATTCGCGTCTCCAAACCGGTTGCCCAGCATTAGTGATGTCGAAAAGGTTTGGCAGTCCGCTAGGCGGCCCGCCGCTCTTCGGCTTCGCAACGCTCCAGAAATTCCTGGCAGCTGAGACAGCGCGACGCCCAGGGTATGGTTTCCAGGCGTCTTCAGGCTGATCGGCTCCTCACAATCGACACAGATGCCGTACGACCCTTCAGATATCGCCTGAAGCGAGCGATCTACCTCTGCGAGAATGCGCGACCGCCGGCCAAGGTGCGTTGCGGAATTCTCACGCACGTGCATACTCTGAACCTGGTCGATCGGATCGTGCTCACTTTCAGCTATAACGATCTGGCGCTTCTGCGAATGTATCTCGCTTACGAGTTCACTGCGGTGCTTCTCGATTGCTGTCTTGAAACGGTTCGTCTGTGCCTGCGTCATTATAAGCCTCCTTAAGTTCTCCAGAGATTCCATGGAACCTCCTAGTCCAAGAGTTTCGAACGACGTACTAACTGCATTTCCCATTCCAAAGCGTAAGCGACTGATTACGCAACATATGGCCGTATTTCTACGTCGCTACGCCCTTGAAAATGACAATTGCCGATGGCTAGTGCCGGTTTTCGGCCCTCTTGCATTTACGCCTTTAACTGCTTACGGCAGTCGAGCTCCGCCCACGCACATCTGGTGGTTGGCTTCGTCGCTTCCATGCTGTGAGTTGCGCCCTCGATCTTCTCCAGAGCGTGCTCCTCGGCCAGGGACAGAAGGTTCGTAACATGGCTCGCAGGTGAAAGCGATTTCGGGATTGAAAAGCGAGAAAAATGGAATCGGAAAGATTGGGGTTACCGCGATTGAGCAGGACGTTCTGGCGACGTCATATCGATTGAACGGCTGTGGCACGCTCACGGCGGCATGCCTCGGTAAAGTCTCTCAGCGGATCGAGCGTATGATCGCCATTTGCGTACCGGGCAAGAACCGCGACGGTCTCCTGGGGCGGTAGTTGATACGCATCAAGCAATCGCTTGCCGACCTGCTCCGCGGCCTGGAGCACCTCGTCGCCTGAGGTCAAGCGAATGCGCGCCACAAGTGAATACAGTTGCATCATTTTTCCCGGATCGATGACCGAACGTTCGATTGCCTCTACGAACAGCGGCACAGCCTTTTCCACGAATCTTCCATAGAGCTCGTCATGCTCATCGAGCTCGGCGGCACACTCGTGCGCCGCGAGCTTGTCGTCGCTGGCCCAGCAATGTGGCCGCAACAGACGCGCAAGCGCCCACAATGGATCCAGCCAAAGCCGAGACCGCCCCGAGGACCGCTACATTGATTTGCATGCGCGCTTTTACCTCCCGAAAGAACAAGTGCGACGATCGATAACTGCCAATGTGGTCGACCGCTACCCGGCAGACCGAGCCAAAACCACGAGACAAATCCCATTCCAGCTTTCCTTATGCGCGCCCGGGGGAGGCAGGCCCACGAAGCGGCACGGTCCCAATGCGCTGGTTATCGATCCTGAAACGCCTGTGCAGGTAATTACGCACGAGAACAGCGCGTTCTCCGGAGACCGCAAGCGCATTCCCCGGGACATCAGAGAGTGCGTAACCCTCTACCACGATTGCATCGCCGACGGCACGATCTCCAAACTGGGCAACTCGCGGCGTCGATCCGCAGCTCGCCTGTGCGCGAAAGTGTTTCCGGCTCGTCGGTTTTTCGCTCGAAAAGGTCTGCAGCTTCGATCCATGCTCGGGGATTCTTCGCATTCGCAAACACCTTGTCTGTTCCTGTACTGCTTCGGGCGACAGGCTCGCCAGGGAATAGTAGCCACGGCGCTTGAAGAAGCCTCTGAAGAGGAACCCGTGTTTGAGGGCTTCCGTATCTTCCGCCATGTTGACGGTCGCCTGATTGACATTTGAGAGCGTCTCACGAATATTGTCAGCAGCATCTTTGCCGTGTGCATCCGGCGCCAGAGCCCTGGCGACAGTGTCGTGCAACTGCTCGGTCGTCGCATCCACATTTCGTACTGCCACCTGAACGTGGTCCATGGTCTCATCCAGCCTCTGGCCAAGTTTCCGCGACTGGATGTCGGAGATCACGTCATTCACTTTCGCCGGCAGGTCTCGGGACTGCGAGGTCGGATATCAGGGTGTCCGCCTGTGCCGAAGCGTGATTCAGCGAGGAGGCGGCATTACGCGCGCTCGCAACCGCGTCTCGTATGTCCATGGCCGTCTTCTCATCCCTCAGCAGCATACCCACGGTTCCTCGTCCCTGCTTCATACCAATGACAAGATCATCCGCGTTGTTGACGGTAGTTGTGACCGCATCGAGAGCCGCATTCAATCTGCCTGAAACACTATTGAGAACTTCGCTCGCATTACCAACCAGGTCGGCGCCTTTTCGCAGCAGTTCGGCCATATCGCTCGCCTCGCGACTCGGGAGTGTGGCGAATTGCGCTGCCGCGGGCGCCGAGGGACTTCCTGGCCCGATCAGTACATACTTTTCCCCAACAACTCCTTCAGTGGCAATTTCCGCCAGCGAATCGGTTCTTACCAGTGCCCGTGTCTGCTCGCTGAGTTCCAGCCGGAGACGAAATCCCGCCGAGGGTGAGGAAAGAATACGAACTTCTTTCACTTCGCCCGCATCGAAGCCTGCCACGCGTACCTTGACGCCCTTGCCGACTCCATTCAAATTCCTGAAATCCGTGTACACCTGAAAGTGTTTCGCAAACACGCTATGTTGATTGCCGATCAGGAAAATCGCAAAAACAAACAATGCCGTTCCGGTGATCGCAAAAATCCCGACAGCCACGTTACGATTCCACATGGTATTCCTCCGTTACCAGCCTTCGCACTGTTTCGTTCTCATGATTTTCAAGATCGCCGGGCGTTCCGAGTGCAGCCAGCCGGCCCTGGTCAAGCACAGCGATGCGATCACAGACACGTCTCGCACCGTGTACATCGTGAGTGACGATCAGCATGCTCATACGTCCTTTCTGCCGCATCAGAAGATCATCGATCTCGGATGCCGTAATGCGGTCGAGTCCACTGCTCGGCTCGTCAACCAGAAGGATCCGGGGTTCCAAAACCAGCGCTCGCGCGAGTCCGGCCCGTTTCCTCATACCTCCTGAGAGCTCAAACGGCTTCTTACTCCTGTCGCCATTCAGGCCCACCTGTTGGAGCACACGAGTTATGATTTCGTCAATTTCCCGCTCCGGCTTTCGAGTGAGTCGGCGCAGCGGAAGGGCCAGATTGTCGTACAGGTTCAGAAAGTCGAACAGAGCAGCGCTCTGGAATAGAAAGCCCAGCTTTCGGCGTACGCGTGAGAGGTCTTGTCCTTTGAGTGTCGCGATGTCCTCTCCGTCGATCCGTATGTGCCCGGCATCCGGCTTTATGAGAGCCATGATCAGCTTGAGAGTGACGCTCTTGCCAGTTCCACTACGGCCCAGAAGGCACATTGCCTCGCGCGGCCCGATGGATAACGTGACGTCGCGCAGCACCTGCCTTTCTCCGAACGATTTGGAGACGTTATCAAGCGTGATCACGGCGTCATTCTGGTTCGTCACAATGCATTCTCCGGGAAGAGGAACAAGATGATTTTCACGAGCATGACGTCCGCCACGATCACGAGCAGCGATGACGTGACAACGCTGTTCGTCGCGGCCCTGCGGACACCCTCCGCGCCCTCGTTCGTCGTATACCCGAAGAAGCACGAGGCCGTTCCGATGATGAATCCAAACACCGCGGTCTTGAGGGTGGGCGGGATGAAATTCGACCATTGGACGCCGCTGAAGGCGCGGGTCAGGTAAAGCTGAAGCGAGATATGAGACATGAAATGTTCCGAAAGAAATCCGCTGGCAACACCGCAGAAATTCATAAAGGTGGTGAGCAGCGGCAAAACCAGGATGCATGCAACCACGCGTGGCACGACCAGAAGCTTGAACGAATCGAGCGAAAGAGCCTCGATTGCGTCGATCTGCTCGGTTGCGCGCATCTCGGCCAGCGATGCCCCCATCGCGGCGCCTACTCTTCCTGCAAGAAGCAGGGCCGCTAACAGAGGACCGATCTCGATGAAGAAGGCAAGCGATTGTACTTGCGGTATCCAGGCGCTTGCGCCGAACCTGATCAACTCGTTGCGCGTATGCAGCGTCATCACGAGGCCCAGCGCCAGGCCCGACGAAATGATCAGCGGGAGAGACCGCCAGCCCTGGTCTGTCATCTCCTCGATAAGATAGTTGAATTCGAATGGCGGCCGGAACGCATCGGCAATCACGCGCAGCGCGAACGACGCGCCGCTGCCAATGGGTTCGAGCGTTGCTGTCAGCCAGTTTGCTTTGCTCTGCGACATATGAGGAAGCGTGTCCGTAAGCTCAAAGCGCATGCGCGAGGCCAAATGCCTTTTGGCCGTATCCAGGCGCACGGCCGCGGGACACCATCGGACGACCGGCTGCTGAACAAGCAAACTCTTTGAATTGAGGGCGAGATCGGACGCGCGCCAGTATTCGTTGAGTTCCGGAAGCCTCAGGAATGCTCGAGGATTTAGGGCGGACGATTTCGATACGGCACATGACGTCGAGAACAGTGGCATCTGACGAAATCAGGTGCCGATGCCGAACCGGCGCCACGCCAAGGGAGTAACCGCGCCGGAGGGACCATCGCCGTGAATACCGGGGTCGCCCCGGTATTCGGGGTGAACCAGGCCGGACATAGATCCTGGCTCCCGCCAGCGCAGTGACTCTGCCGCTTTCATCGATAGTCAGGCTGGTTCCCGAAGTAATCGAAATGTTCGCGCCACACCGTTAATTCCCGGTTGGCTACTCTTCCATCGGGGAGGTCAGAGTATATGGCACCTGCGCACGGAGATCGGCGCCGGCGGCAATAGCGATTGAACGACTCCCGGTCGGGAGGGATGTCACCGATCCCGGTCTGAAAACCGGTTGAAACCTTATTCGCGCGCAATGCGACAATAGTTCCATGCGGTTTGGGTTCGTCCGAGTATTGGCGGTGGGGTGTGTCTGCGCCCTGACGAGTCTCGCGCAGCAGCAGCTTTCCGTCAGCAAACTTGTTGAATTCATTCACTCTTCCATCACGCTGAAGACGCCCGATAAGGAAGTCGCGGGTTTTCTCGCGTCCGTGAAAATGACGGAAAAGCTGGACACGCGCACAGTGGAAAACCTGCAGGGCCAGGGAGCCGGCCCGAAGACCGTGGACGCGCTTATGCGCCTCGCCACAGCGTCCGCCAGTCTCACCCCGCCTGCTCCGACGGTTGCCGCTCCCAAGCCGAAGCCCCTCGATCCACCCTCTTATGAAGAGCAGCAGAAGGTCCTCGATGCGGCTCGCGAATATGCTTTAAACTACACCAAAAATCTGCCGGACTTCATCTGCCTGGAAGTCACTCGCCGCTATTACGACCCGCACTACCGGCCGGGCGCTGAAGGCTCCTGGGCGGTCGCTGACAGACTGGCGGAGAAACTTACCTATTACGATCAGAAAGAAAAATACGAACTGATCAGCCGCAATGACGATTCGCTTTACGGCAAATCATCCGATTCCGTGGGCGGCGCGCTCTCGCGCAACGAGTTCGGAACCCTGATGAAGGAAGTATTCGATCCGGGATCGAGCGCCGAGTTTCATTGGGAGCGGTGGAGCACCCTGTCCGGCCACCTGATGCACGTCTACACCTATTACATCGATCAGCCGCACTCGCACTGGACGCTCGATTACGAGCACAGGCAGCAAGTCACGCCGGCTTATCACGGTGAGGTTTTTGTGGATAAGGCATCCAACGAGATCTGGCGAATTTCCGTGGAACCCGAGCCGCCGGCCAGCTTCCCGATGCAGAACATCCACGAGGCTCTCGATTACCGCTACACCGATGTCGGCGGCCAGCAGTTTCTGCTGCCGCAAAAGAGCGAAGTGATCATGCGCGCCGACGGAGTCGGCACAAAGAACGATCTCGAATTCCGAAGCTACAAGAAGTATTCCGCGGACACCACGATCACGTTCGACGATACCGACGACACGGCCGGGCCCTCGAGTTCGAAGCCCGAAAACCAAAAACCCAAACAGTGATCTTTGCCGCCGAGTCGATGCCGCGCGCAGGCAGGATAGCCATCCTGCTGGTCCTGGCCGTTGCTTTGCTCGGCGTGGCCACCGCATCGGCATCGCCCGCTCACCTCCACCCAAACGCCTCGCCATCAGGGTGCGACGTTTGCTTTGTCGCGCATGCGGCGGTGGTTGAGACGCCGTCTCTGCAACTCGTGTACGGGCCCGATATCGCCGGGCGGACGAGCATATTGCCGCCGTTTTTCGGCTATCAGACGTTTTCCGCCCAACCCCACTGCTCCCGCGGCCCCCCTCCCTGCGCTCTGTAACTGCGTGCTTCGCAATTCCGCGAAAACAGACATGAGTAAGAGGGGAAATGAAACGTATTCTATTTGCCGCGCTCGCGCTGTCAGGCGCATGCGTAACGATATGGGCCCAGGGGACGGGGAATTCCGGAGGCATCAATGGAACGGTTGTCGATCCGAGCGGCGCCGTGATCGCCGGAGCCACAGTCGAGATCCAGAACAAAGTTACGGGTTACGACAAGAGCACTACCACGGATTCCGGAGGAACATTCAGGTTTCTCGGCGTTCCGCAGAATAACTATCACCTGACGGTCACCGAGCCGGGTTTTCAACCGCATGCGGAAGACGTCATGGTGCAGACGACGGTAGCCGTAAATCTGAAGATCGCGCTGGGGCTGGCCTCTTCGACCGAAAGCGTGCACGTCAGCGCCGATTCCGACCTTGTCGAGTCTGTTCCGACTGCGCACATCGACGTGACCGCCGCCCAATTTGAAAAGCTGCCGGTGATGTCTGTGGCAAACGGCCTGAACGATGTGATCGCGCACTCCGCGCCCGGCATTGTAGCGGATTCCAACGGCTTCATACATCCGCAGGGCGACCACGCGCAGACGCAATACGTTTTCGACAATCAGCCGATCACCGATCAGCAGAGCAAGCAGTTCTCGACCTCGATGCCCGAGAACGCGATCGCCTCTGTGGAGGTGATCACCGGCGCGCCGCCCGCCGAGTACGGGGACAAGACAAGCCTCGTGATCAACGCAACCACGAAGAGCGGACTCGGAGTCGACAAGTCGTTCGGCAGCGCGAACACGAGCTATGGCTCGTTCGGCACCACGACCTCGGCCGTCACTTTCGGCGAGGGAGGCGCGAAATGGGGCGAGTTCATTTCGCTCAACGGGGTGCGTTCGGGCCGGTATCTCGACCCGCCCGAATTCTCGGCCCATCACGATGCAGGAAATAATCAGACGATCTTCGACCGCCTGGATTATCAGCCGGAACAGAACGACGCTCTTCACCTGAATCTGTTCTTTGCGCGCGCCTGGTTCCAGACACCCAACACCTACGATCAGGAGTTCGCGGGTCAGGATCAGCGTCAGCTGATCATCAGCTACAACATCGCGCCCGGATGGGTCCACATTCTGAATCCGCACGCCACGATCAGCGTTAATGCGTATGTGCGGCGGGATCAGGTAACTTACGACCCGAGCCGCAATCCGTTTGCGGATCTTCCGGCCACCGTCGGCGAGAGCAGACAACTGATGAACGTCGGCGTCAAGGCTGACTATGCGTATGTCAATCATCACAATAATGTCAAGGCGGGGATCATCGTCCAGCACACTTTCCTCAACGAGAACTTCTTCCTCGGCGTCACCGATCCGAGCCTGATCATCGATAATCCCGGGTTGGCGCCGTACAATCTGACCGAGGGCGACCCTCCCTTCACCTTCAGCGACCACACCGATATCAAGGAGTACGCGATCTACGCACAGGACAATCTGACTTTCGGCGGCCTGAATCTTCAGGCGGGTTTACGTGTGGATTTCTATCGAGGCCTAACCTCGGGACAACAGGTGCAACCCCGCATAGGCGCCTCCTACCTGTTCAAACCAACCAACACCGTTTTTCGCCTTTCCTATTCGCAGTTCTATGAGACGCCGTACAACGAGAACCTCCTGATTTCGAGCCAAACCGGCCCGGGAGGACTCGGCGGCAACGTGTTCAGCGAATTCGGAACGGCGCCCCTCCGCCCCGGAACGCGGGATCAATACAACGTCGGCGTGCAGCAGGGTATCGGAAGGCATCTTCTGGTGGACGCGGGTTACTTCTGGAAGTACACCCACAACGCGTTCGATTTCGATAACCTCTTCACCACCCCCATCACTTTTCCGATTGAATGGCGCAAGAGCAAGATCGATGGCGCCGCCGCGCGCATAACTCTGACCGACCTGCACGGGTTCACCGCATATATGATTCTGGGGCACACACGCGCGCGCTTCTTCGGACCGGAAAATGGCGGGTTAATCTTTAATTCCCCCGTCAGCGATTCGGTGTTCCGCATCGATCACGATCAGGCGCTCGAGACGACCACCAACCTGCGCTATCAGCGGAAGAACAACGGGCCCTGGGCGTCTTTCACGTGGCGTTACGATAGTGGCGAGGTCGCCGCGTCCGTGTCGACTCTCGAAGATGTGTATGCCCTCACCGGCGACCAGCAGGCATCGATCCAGTTCCATTGCGGACCGACATACGCGACCATCTTCAGCCCCATTACGGCATGCCCCGGCGGCAACGCGGCGGCCAACCTGGTGCGCATTCCCGCGCCGGGCACCCAGAACGACGATACGAATCCCTCACGCGTAGCCCCGCGAAATCTGTTCGATCTCGCGATCGGCGACGACAACCTTTTTCACACGGATCGAATCCGGTACCGGATACAATTGACGGCGGTGAACCTCACGAACGTCGTGGCCCTGTACAACTTTCTTTCAACGTTCAGCGGGACGCATTTCGTAAGTCCGAGGGCGTATACAGCCGAGTTCGGAATCGTCTGGTAGATGGTTTATGAGTTTCTGTGGGGCAGAGCTTCGGCTTTGCAGCCGGGCTTCCGCCCGGCACGGAACTTCACGGCAGCTGGGTGGCGCCGGCGGTCTTTGCCATCGGTGGACGGGGGCCGGTAACTTTTCGCAAGCGACGGTCTTCTTTATGGAGCCGCCCTGTCGACCTGTTGGCAGCGGTGCTGAACGTGACCAGCCCATCTGCCTTGTTATCCCGGCGTCGCTCTGCTCGGGGGCGTCCGTGTTGAGCGAGACATACGGATACGAGGCAAACCACACCCACCAACTGCCGCACGACGCGGCGCAAAAACACGGTAGCATTTTACGGCCATTTCAGTGTTTAAGGTCTGTCACAAACCTGTGATAAACTTTCCCCGGCTGAGAAAGGCCTCGCTCAAATGGTTCCTCAATCCGAATTGAAAATCTCCACGAGTACAGGCACGTTCAGCCGTTGGCTGATCCCCGTTGCAGCTGTCTGTATTCATATCTGCATCGGCTCAATCTACGCGTGGAGCACCTTTAACAGGCCCATCAAAGCGCTGTTCCCCAACGATCCTTCCTGGTTCAGCCCGCCTTACACGACCTTTACAACAGGCCTCGTCCTGCTGGGACTCAGTGCGGCATTCGGCGGCCCCTGGGTGGAACGCAGAGGGCCGCGCGTGGCCGCGATCGCCGCCGCGATCCTCTTCGGATGCGGACTCATTGTCGGTGGCTTTGGTCTGGCGATCAGGCAGTCGTGGCTGGTGTTTCTGGGGATGGGCGTGATCGGCGGGATGGGATGCGGACTTGGTTACATCGCTCCGGTCAGCACCCTTGTCAAATGGTTTCCGGACCGACGGGGGATGGCAACCGGTATGGCCATTATGGGATTCGGCGGTGGCGCGTTTGTGGCCGGCTATCTCAACGTCTATTTCATGAACCTGATGGGCGTGGCAAATACAGTGATCGTGCTCGGCGTGATCTACTTTCTGATCATGATGATCGGCGCGGGCATTATCCGCCGGCCTCCCGCCGGCTGGAAGCCTGCAGGCTGGACGCCGGCGGTGGCTACCAACAAAATGATCACCGACCGGAATCTCAGCCGCAATGAAGCGGTCAAGACCCCGCAGTTCTTTCTTCTTTGGGGCATTCTGTTTATAAATGTCACCGCCGGAGTCGGCATCCTGGCGCAGGCCTCGCCGATGATGCAGGACATGTTTCACAAGACCGCGGTCGAAGCCGCGGCGGTGGTTTCGCTGATCAGCCTCTTCAACGCCGGGGGCCGCTTCTTCTGGGCGTCTTTCTCCGATTACATCGGCCGCCGAAATACGTATCTGGTGTTCTTTGTGGTGCAGATCATCCTGTTCCTTTTGATTCCAGGCCTTGCTTCGAAAGGCGAATGGGTCTTGTTCGAGTCCTCCCTGTTCGTCATATTCACGATGTACGGCGGAGGTTTCGCGACCATTCCGGCCTTCCTCGCGGACATGTTTGGCGCGGAGAACGTCGGCGCGATTCATGGCGTGATCCTCACGGCCTGGAGCGCAGCCGCGGTCGTTGGTCCGGTGATCATCACCGAACTGTCAGACCGAGCCAAAGCGACTCTCGCGCCGGGAGAGAGCCACATTCATATTTACGACCAGCCACTGGAGGTGATCGCCGCTTTCCTGGCGGTCGGCTTCGTTCTCACGATTCTGGTTCGACCTTTGCGACGCCGTTAGCAGGATGGAGCGTCGGCTATTGGGGAGCCCGGATAGCGCCGCGGAGAGCTGCTGTGCTTATCGCGCCCATCTCCACCCGGTGATCTCGGGCATGTCGATTCCGTGCTGGTACGCGTACGCCCGGCAAGCGATCTGATTGTTCCGGAATTTCTCCTTCGCTTGCCCTCCTATGGCCTGAAGCTCAGGCACCCTGTCAATGGCATCCATCGCGATGCTGAAGCGATCGATCTCGTTGTTGATCGCCACTTCCATGGGCGTGTTGATATTGCCCTTTTCTTTGTACCCGCGAACGTGAAGAGTCTTGTTCTTTCGCCCGTAGGTCAACCGGTGGATGAGCCACGGATACCCGTGAAAATTGAAAATGATCGGCTTGCCGGCCGTGAACAACGAATCGAAGTCGCGATCGGTAAGACCGTGCGGGTGTTCGGTCGCCGGCTGAAGCTTGAACAGATCGACGACATTAATGAATCGGATTCTCAGATCGGGGAACTCATCTCGCAGAAGAGCAGTTGCGGCCAGCGCCTCCTGCGTCGGTATGTCCCCCGCGCAAGCCATAACGAGATGAGGCTCGGCGCCATTATCGTTGCTCGCCCAATCCCAAATGTCCATCCCCTTGGTGCAATGCGTAACCGCCGCATCGATATCCAGAAACTGAAGATGTAACTGCTTATCGGACACGATCACGTTGATATAGTTTTCGCTTCTGAGGCAGCGGTCGGCCACCGAGAGCAGGCAGTTCGCACCAGGCGGAAGGTAAATGCGCGTCACGGCTGCGCTCTTGTTCAAAACGACATCGAGGAATCCCGGATCCTGGTGTGTGAATCCGTTATGGTCCTGGCGCCAGACTGTAGAGGTGATCAGGAGGTTCAGAGACGCGGCCTTCCGACGCCACGAAAGATTGTTACAGATCGACCGCCATTTGGCGTGCTGATTGAACATGGAGTCGATTACGTGGACAAACGCCTCATACGATGACAAGAAAGCCATTTCGACCGGTGAGCAGATAGCCTTCCAGCATGCCCTCCATTGTGTGTTCGCTCAGCATCTCGATCACGCGTCCATCGGTCGCAAGCTCGCCGCCGTCGGCGTCTTCCGGGAAGTATTCCTCGATCCAGAATTTCTTCGCGGCCTCATAGGATAGAGTAATGGCAAGCAGGCATGCCAGGTGGTTCGCGATTGTCGGCTTTGACGTTCCGCGAACCACCTGGTCCAGTGAGTCGAATGTGAGGCGGGCGCCTCAGTCCCTTTCCGGTTGACTACGCGACTTTCGCGGCGACCTGCAGAGCAGCGTACTCCTGCAAACGGCTGGAATCAGCGTGGAACTTTCGAATGCCTTCGGCGAGTTTCTCCGTGGCCATGGCATCTTCGTTGTGCATCCAGCGGAAGGTCTTTTCATCCAGATGCAACTGTTCTTCTTTGTTCTGCTTCGCCTTCGCGGGATCAAGCGCTCGATCGAGAACGCCCTCGGTCTGCTCCAACTGATCGAGAAGTTCCGGGCTGATCGTGAGCAAGTCTGTCCCGGCCAGTTGGACGATCTGGTTTACATTTCGAAAGCTCGCGCCCATCACTTGCGTACGGTAGCCGTATTTCTTGTAGTAATTGTAGATGCGCGTAACGGAGGCGACGCCCGGGTCGGAATCGGGCGGAATCTCCGCGCCACCTCGCTCTTTCTTGTACCAGTCGTAAATGCGGCCGACGAACGGCGAAATCAACGTGACGCCCGCTTCAGCACAAGCTACTGCCTGAGCGAAGCTGAAGAGCAGTGTCAGATTGCAATGAATGCCTTCTTTCTCGAGTTGCTCGGCCGCCCGAATCCCTTCCCATGTGCTGGCTATCTTGATCAAAACCCGTTCACGGGACACGCCCGCCCTTTCGTAAAGCCAGATGAGTTTGCGGGCCCTGGCGACCGTACCCCGAGTGTCGAAGCTCAGGCTGGCAGCCACTTCGGTCGAGACCCGGCCGGGTATATGTTTCAATATCTCGCATCCGAAAAGCACGAAAAGCCGATCGATGAAGTCGTTGGCCATTTCCTGGTCGCCGGCCTGGCTCCGAGCAAGCTCGACAGCTTCGTCGACCAGGGCCCGGTATGCCGGGATCTGAGCCGCATGGAAAAGAAGCGATGGGTTCGTAGTGGCGTCCTGCGGCCGGTGGCGAGCTATCGCTTCGATATCACCGGTATCAGCTACCACGGTTGTGTATTGTTTGAGAGATTCAAGCAGCTTCATAGAAATACTCCTTCCTATCGATCTCCAGTTTTCGTTACTTTGGCAACCAGACAGTCTCGAGTGCCGAGACCCGTGCCAGTCTGCGGCGATGGCGGACCGCACCGCTGAACCGGGCGTTGAGGAAATTCCTGGTGCAATCCCATGCCACAGCGATACCTGTCGTACGGCCGCCCAGGCAAAGGATATTCATGTCGTCATCCTCCACTCCCTGGCGTGCCGAAAAGTCGTCGTGACAGACCGCCGCCCGCACGCCCGAAACCTTGTTCGCCGCCACTGACGCCCCTACTCCGCTACCGCAAAGAAGAACGCCGCGTTCCACATCGCCTCGAGACACGGCCCGTGCGAGCGGAATGGCAAAATCCGGGTAGTCGTCGTCCGCGTCATAGACATCGTTTCCGAAGTCGTGAAGCTCGTGCCCTTCCGCTGCCAGCAGCTTTGCCAGCTGTTGCTTCATCTCGAATCCGCCGTGATCCGCCGCCACACCCACTTTCATTTGTCACTCCCGCCGTCCCGGCCTTGATGCCGCAAGATCTGACTCTTCGCCGCAGCCACCACTGTTTCGACGTTGAAACCGAACTTCTTCAGCAGCTGCTTCAGCGGCGCCGACGCCCCGAAGCTTTCGATGCAGATATTGTGACCTTCAGAACCGGTGTATTTGCTCCAGCCGAAGTCCGATGCCTGTTCCACGGAGACGCGAGCCTTAACTGCCGGGGGCAGAACAGCGTCCCGGTAGGTTCTGTCCTGATCGTCAAACAACTCCCAGGACGGCATACTGACCACCCTCGCCCGGATACCCTCTTTGGCCAATTGTTCATGGGCTTCCAGGCATAGGGCAACCTCGCTGCCCGTCCCGATCAGAATTACCTCGGGAGGTCCGGCCTTGGGCATCTGCAAGAACATAAGCCCCGCGTGTCAGGCCGGACGCGGCTGCGTATCTGGTGCGATCGATTGTCGGCACGGCCTGACGGGTGAGCACGAGCACAGCGGGCCCGTGATGGAGTTGCATGATCAGCCGCCAGGCTTCTGTCACTTCGTTCGCGTCCGCCGGCCGGAGCACAATCAAGCCCGGCATGGATCGCATATGTGCCAGTTGCTCGATCGGCTGATGGGTTGGGCCATCCTCGCCAACTCCGATTGAGTCATGAGTGAACACATAGATGACCGGCAACTCCATCAGAGCGCTCAAACGGAGAGAGCCCCTCATGTAGTCCACGAAGATGAAAAAGCCGGAGCCGAAGGGCCGGACCTTCGCCAGACTCATCCCGTTCAGAATCGCGCCCATAGCATGTTCGCGGATTCCGAAATGAAAATTACGCCCGGCATAGTTCTGCGCCGAGAAATCGCCGGCTCCATCCTGCGTAATCCGGGTTTTCGTGGATGGCGCAAGATCGGCGGCGCCACCGATCAGCCACGGTACGTTCTTTGCGATTGCATTCAGCACCTGGCCGGATGACTCGCGAGTGGCCAGACCCTTCGAGTCCGCCGGGAATTCCGGAAGATCGCGGTCCCAGTCTGTCGGCAGCAGGCGGTGCTGCATGCGTACGAGTTCATCCGCCAGATCCGGGTAATGCTTGCGATACTCTTCGACTCGCTGGAACCAGGCGTCTCGCAACTCCTTGCCCCGTTTTGCTATTCCTTCGCTGAAATGCTCGTAAACCCCTTCCGGCACGTGGAATTTCTCGTCTTCGGGCCAGCCGTAATTGCGTTTCGCAAGGCGCACCTCCTCCTCGCCCAGAGGTTCGCCATGGGCGCCACTCGTGTCCTGCTTGTGCGGCGCTCCGTATCCGATGTGACTATCGACGATAATCAACGTCGGCCGATCCTTGCAGTTCCGGAAGGTTCGGAACGCGCGTGCGAGCATATCGAGATCATTGGCGTCACCGACACGGGTCACATTCCAGCCGTAGGCAATGAACCGCGTAGCCACGTCTTCCGTAAACGCCAGAGCGGTGTTGCCTTCAATCGTGATGTGATTGTTGTCGTAGATCCAGCAAAGATTCGATAGTCGAAGATGTCCCGCGAGAGAAGCGGCCTCGCTGGAAATGCCCTCCATCATGCAGCCGTCTCCGCACAATGCGTAGACATCAAAGTCGAACAGGTCTTCGAATCCCGGCCGGTTGTATCGCGAAGCCAGCCACTGCCGGGCTATTGCCATGCCGACGCTGGTAGCCACCCCCTGGCCGAGCGGCCCGGTAGTGGTCTCGACGCCGGATGTCCAGCGGTACTCGGGGTGACCGGGACAGCGGCTGTCAAGCTGCCGGAATGCCTTGAGGGCGTCCAGCGGCACGGCCGGCTCACCGAGGGTCTCATAGTCCTTGCTCACCGCACGGACTCGGGTCAGATGGAGGAGCGAATAGAGCAGCATGGATGCATGACCGATCGACAGTACGAAGCGGTCGCGGTTCGGCCAAACCGGATCCTGCGGATCGAATCGAAGGAACTGCTGCCAGAGGCAATAGGCCACCGGCGCCAGAGCCATCGGTGTTCCAGGATGGCCCGAGTTGGCCGCCTGCACTCCGTCCATCGAAAGCGTGCGAATGGTGTTGATGCTCGTAAGGTCGAGATCATGCGCAACCGGAAGCGCCGGGGAGAGAGTTGCTGTGCTCATTGCGGCCACCTCCACCCGGTGATCTCGGGCATGTCGATTCCGTGCTGGTACGCGTACGCCCGGCAAGCGATCTGACTGGTTCCGGAATTTCTCCTTCGCTTGCCCTCCTATGGCCTGAAGCTCAGGCACCCTGTCAATGGCATCCATCGCGATGCTGAAGCGATCGATCTCGTTGTTGATCGCCAGTTCCATGGGCGTGTTGATATTGCCCTTTTCCTTGTACCCGCGAACGTGAAGAGTCTTGTTCTTTCGCCCATAGGTCAACCGGTGGATGAGCCAGGGATAGCCGTGAAAATTGAAAATGATCGGCTTGCCGGTCGTGAACAACGAATCAAAGTCGCGGTCAGTGAGACCGTGGGGGTGTTCGGTCGCCGGCTGAAGCTTGAACAGATCGACGACATTAATGAATCGGATTTTCAGATCGGGGAACTCTTCTCGCAGAAGAGCAGTTGCGGCCAGCGCCTCCTGTGTCGGTATGTCCCCGGCGCAAGCCATAACGAGATCGGGCTCGGCGCCATTATCGTTGCTCGCCCATTCCCAAATGCCGATGCCCTTGGTGCAATGCGTAACCGCCGCGTCGATATCCAGAAACTGAAGGTGCAGCTGCTTATCGGACACGATCACGTTGATGTAGTTCTCGCTTCTGAGGCAGTGGTCGGCCACCGAGAGCAGGCAGTTCGCATCAGGCGGAAGATAGATGCGGGTCACGGCTGCGCTCTTGTTCAGAACGACATCGAGGAATCCCGGATCCTGGTGTGTGAATCCGTTATGGTCCTGCCGCCAGACTGTAGAGGTGATCAGGAGGTTCAGAGATGCGACCTTCCGACGCCACGAAAGATTGTTACAGATCGACAGCCACTTGGCGTGCTGATTGAACATGGAGTCGATTACGTGGACAAACGCCTCATACGATGACAAGAAGCCATTTCGCCCGGTGAGCAGATAGCCTTCGAGCATGCCCTCCATCGTGTGTTCGCTCAGCATCTCGATCACGCGTCCATCGGTCGCAAGCTCGCCGCCGTCGGCGTCTTCCGGGAAGTATTCCTCGATCCAGAATTTCTTCGCGGCCTCATAGACGGCTTGCAGCTTGTTCGAAGTGGTTTCGTCAGGCCCGAACAGGCGGAAGTTATTCATGTTCAGCTTCATCACGTCGCGCAGGAAGCTGCCCAGGGGTGGAACGTTCTCGACCTCGATCGTGCCCGGCCGATCGACCTTGACTGCGTAATCGCGGAAATCCGGCAAGCGCAGAGCCTTGCGAAGAATGCCTCCGTTTGCGTGCGGATTAGCGCTCATGCGTCGCGTGCCCTTTGGCGACAGTTCTTTCAGCTCTGGAACCAGACTGCCGTTGGAGTCGAACAACTCTTCCGGCCGCTGATCCCGCATCCATTTCTCGAGGACACGTAACTGCTCGGGGTTCTTTTTGACATCGGGCAGCGGAACCTGGTGTGCACGCCAAAAGCCTTCCAGTCGGTGACCACCCACTTCTTCTGGTGCGCCCCATCCCTTTGGAGAACGCAGCACGATCATTGGCCAATGGGGCCGGTGCGCCGCGCCGGTCTTTCTGCATTCGCCCTGAATTTCCCGGATCTGCCGCACGCAATGTTCCACCGTGGCCGCCATAGCCTGGTGCATGGTCTCGGGATCCGATCCCTCCACAAAGCACGGCGCCCAGCCGTAGCCCCGGAGAAGGCTTTCCAATTCTTCGTGGCCGATACGCGCGAGAAGAGTCGGATTGTTGATCTTGTACCCGTTGAGGTGCAGGACCGGGAGAACCGCCCCATCACGAATGGGACTCAGGAACTTATTGACGTGCCATGAAGTCGCGAGCGGTCCAGTCTCGGATTCGCCATCGCCGACCACGGCCGCAACGATCAGGTCGGGATTGTCGAAGGCAGCCCCGCAGGCATGAGAGAGGACGTACCCCAATTCCCCTCCCTCGTGGATCGAGCCGGGCGTTTCCGGAGTGCAGTGACTGCCTATGCCGCCCGGAAACGAGAACTGCTTGAAGAACTCGCGCAGTCCGCATTCGTCCTCGCTCTTTTCCGGATAAATCTCGGAGTATGTTCCTTCGAGATAACCGGGACCGAGAACTCCAGGCGCTCCGTGTCCTGGCCCCGCCATGAAGATCATGTCCAGGTTGAATTTTCTGATCAGCCGATTCAGGTGGATGTAAATGAACGCCAGACCGGGGCTCGATCCCCAATGTCCGAGCAGCCGGTTCTTGATGTGCTCCGGTTTCAGAGGTTCTTTCAGCAGCGGGTTCTCCTGAAGGTAGATCATTCCGAGCGCCAGGTACTTGCATGCTCGCCAGTAAGCATCGGTCTTGCGCAGTTCGTCGGCGCTTAGGGGTGATCCCTGAATCGTGGACCTCGCCTGGCCATAAGCGCTCAGCGAGATCGTTGCGGGCTTTTCTGCTTCTAAAACAAGTGGCATTCTTTAACTCCTTATGTCGGCTGTTGAGAGGGGCGCAGGTTCATCTTTGCCAAACGATGCGGCGGATTTCCGTCGGCAAGGCAAGTGGGTGGAACGGCAAAACTCGCGGCGTGAAATCGGACCACGGACGAGTCGCAGGTGTCCGTGCGGCATACAGGTGCGCCGCGGAACCGTTTGATGTCGGGGCGATCGGATGCATTTTCTGAATGAACGCCGTTCCGCCATCCGAGGGCGCGGCGTATAGTTCGACCCGCACGGAACCCGGATCGAGGCCGCCCAAGTCCACTTCGGTCTCAAAGACCAGGTCTCCGCTTTGTTCAGCCACCTTGAGCGTTCCGAAACGAACGTGGTCCCAGTTGCGCGCCACGTTCTCCTGCCAGCTCAAAAAGGCTTTCGTAAGCTCGGGATTACCGCATGCACGACGCGCATAGGCGGTGGCCGCGGGAATGTACTGCTGCTCCGTGTATTGCCGGACCGTTCGGCTTGCCGAAAACTCGGGCGTCAGGACCGCCATGCTTTCGCGGACTCGGGAGACCCACGCTCGCGGAATTCCTTGCTCGTCCCGGCTATAGAATTCCGGGATGATTTCGTTCTCGAGAACGGCATAGAGCGCCTCAGCGTCCGCGCGATCCCATTCCGGATCGTCGCCGTGTTCCTGCCCGTCCCCGATCGCCCATCCCACCTGGGGCGACCAGGCTTCGGCCCACCATCCGTCGAGAATTGACAGATTCAGGCCGCCATTCACGAGCACCTTCATGCCACTGGTACCGCTGGCTTCCCAAGGCCGTTTCGGCGTGTTGATCCAGACGTCGACACCGGCCACGAGACGCTGGGCCAGAAGCATGTCGTAATCGCTGAGAAAGACCACGTGGGGCCGGATATCCGGCCTTCGGGCGAAGCTGGTCCATTCACGAACGAGTGCCTGCCCGGCAAGGTCGTTCGGGTGCGCTTTGCCGGCAAGCACCAATTGCACCGGCCGCTGCGGGTTCGTCAGAATACGGGCCAGCCGCTCGCGATCGTAGGGCAGAAGCGCCGGCCTCTTGTAGGTGGCAAAACGTCGGGCAAACCCCAACGTCAGTATTTGGGGATTCAGTACCGCCTTCGCCTGCTGAAGTTGTAACAGGGAGGCTCCGTATCCTGCTTCCTGGCGATGCAGCCGTTGCCGGGTGTACTCCACAAGCGCCGCACGTTCCGAACAGCGCATTTGCCAGATCCGTTGATCGTCTGCGGATCGAATCCGCTCTTCCAGGCTGCAAACATTTCCGCGCCACGATCCTTTGCCGCAAAGTTCCGTCCATAAGCTGTCGGCATCCGCGCCATCCCAGGTCGGAACGTGAATTCCATTCGTCACGTGGCCAACCGGCACTTCGTTTTCGGGGAATCGCGGGAACAGCGGCTGAAATAGCCGGCGGCTCACCTCTCCGTGAAGACGGCTCACGCCATTGACCGAGCCGCTGCCACGGATCGCGAGGTACGCCATGTTAAACGGTTCTGAGCTGTCGGCGGGATTATTGCGGCCGAGGGCCAGCAGATCGTCCACGGAGATCCCGAGAATGTTCTGAGAGTAGTGCGCGAGATACTGGCGGATCAGTTCGGCGGAGAAGCGGTCAAATCCGGCATCCACCGCGGTGTGCGTCGTAAATACGTTTCCGGCGCGGGTGACGGCGAGCGCTTCGTGGAACGTGCGGCCGGTCTCTTGCATGTGCTGCAGCGCCCGCTCCAGAATCGCGAATGCCGCATGGCCTTCATTGAGATGGCAGACATCGACGCGAATCCCGAGCTCCCGGAGCAATCGCCACCCGCCAATTCCGAGCAGCATCTCCTGCTGCAGCCGCAATTCGGGCCCGCCCCCATACAGTTCACTCGTGATGGCTCTGATGCTGGCTGGATTGGCCGGATCGTTCGCATCCAGCAGATACAGTCGGGCTCTGCCGACCTGAACCTCCCAGGCGCGCAGCCAGACTTTCCCGCCGGGCAGGTTCAACGTCATGCGGAGCAACTCGCCGTCGGCAGTTCGTACCCTGCGAACGGGCAGATGCGCTGGTTCATTGACCGGATAAAGAGCCTGCTGATCGCCCCGGGTGTCAAGTTCCTGACGGAAATAGCCTTGTTGATAAAGCAAGCCGATAGCAACGACCGGGACTCCAAGATCGCTTGCAGCTTTCAATTGATCGCCCGCAACATTCCCGAGGCCTCCCGAATAGATGGGCAGAGCCTCGCTCAACATGTATTCCATGCTGAAGTAGGCCACGGTGCGGAGCGGGGACTCCGGGTGCGCCGTCCTGGAACCACGCCGGCTTTGTATTCTTCTCGCTCAGATCGGCCAGCAGTTGTTCGATTCGCTCACGAAAGCCGGGGTCGGTCAGACTATCCAGTTTTCGTTTTGAGATTGACTGCAGGATCAGCCACGGATTTGCCGTCAGCTCCCACAACTCGGGATCGAGACGTTTCCATATCTCGTCAGCTGAGTGGCTCCATGACCAGCTGAGGTCCAGCGCGAGATTCGTAAGCGCATCCGATACAGCCATCTCTGAGTTCGAGTTACTGATAGTAGATTCATTCATGTCGTTTTACCTCCAACCGGCACATCATCTGCGGTTTATCCCCATGCTCTTGAGCTCTTGTTCGAGTTCTTCGAGCGCACGTTCCTCCGCAGTTCCGGCCGGGCAGGAAAGACCGCGGTAATGGTGAATTCTGATTCGAAGCCTCGCTTCCACCGCGTTGGTGCGTACATCGAGGATGGCGGTAGATGGAAACGAAATCACTTCAATCGCGCACTGATCGGCGGCATGGCTTGCCGTCTCACCCGAGAGCTTTCGTAGTTCTTCGCGGGCAAGTGCGTAATCAGGGTCGGGACCTGGCATTGTCAGGTGGCCGTTGAGGTTTACCCCGTATACATCGACATCGAAGCCGGCCTGAATTCTTCGGGTCACGGGGTCGAGGCCTTCGTGCCTTTCTTCGAGCATGATGTAGTAGGGCGAGACTTCGTAGAAAGACCGGTGTTCTCTGGCGAGCGAGCGAATTGTCTCAAGCATTTTCGATCCTTTCGCGGACTATAGAGCGGGCGAATGTCAGCGTTTCGCGGCAGGTGGATAGTTCCGGAACAGCTTCGCCATTGCCTTTTCGAGATTGCGGTAGTTCTTATCGGGGTCTTTATTGAGATTGAGCGTTTTGGACGCGAACCCGCGCCAGACCAGGTGGCCCGCGGCGGGATCGAACATCTCAATCACGAGCTTGCCGATGTCAATGGTCGAAGAAGTTACTCGCCGGTCACCCCACCAACCCGGTCCAGGTCCCAGACCGATCGAGTCAAACTCCTTCTCCTGTGAGACCGCACCCTGATAGCTCACCTGCAGATCGGCGCCGGTCTCGACGCGCCGCAAACCCTTAGCTGCGAGTTGGCCGTCGACTGCACGTTTAATGTCCTGATCCAGCAGTTGATCACCCGTAGCAATCGGCCGGCGATCCACCCACTGATATGTCTTATAAGAACCGAAATTCGCCGAGCGGTCGTAATCGAATTGCACTTCCTGAGCGAAAGCAGACGCGCCCAGGAACATGACTCCAATCAAGCTGATGTATTTCATTGTTTCCTTGTCTTTCTTGTTGATTCCTGCCGTTGATAGTGCAAAACCATGCCCAGCCTGGAACTGCGGATTTAAAGGACTTGGCTGCTCCTGTTACCGGCGCAGTCGGCGATTGCCACGGCAGGAGCCAATTGCATGCTCCTGCCGTAGTCACGGATCAGTGTGTGCCTGTAAGCCGTGCCAGATCCGCAGCGGCTACGCCACGGTCGTATTCGGCCCGAAGCACGTCCGCCTGCGCGTTGGATACGGTGGCTAACGCATCGAGCAGCGTGGATGCATTCGCGGTACCGATCTCCACCTGATTGGATGCGATGCGGTGAGCTTCCGTGCTGGCGATGAGGTTCTGTCGAGCCGATTCCAGAGCCGTTTCGGCACGGTTCAGCTTGCGAACGGCCTTATCGACATCGATCTGAAGGCGAGTGCGCAGGTGCGAGAGATTCTCCTTAGCCTCCGACACCTGCGACATTCTCTCCGATACCTGACCGCGGCGCTTGCCGAATTCGAAGATCGTCCACTTCATGTTGAAACCGATTGCGCCGTTATTCGGCGACAGAAAGGGAGCACCGTCCTGGTGAATATATTGGACAAAAGCGCCGATTTCAGGAATGAACTCGGCACGCGCCGCTTTCACGCCCGCCTCCGCTTTGTCCAACTGCCGGGCGGCACTCTCGATCTCGGGATTTTGAGCCAGAGCGATTTTCGTCATGCTGGCTGGTTCGGCCGCCGGAGTTATGGCGGATTGGTCCGGCGCTCTCAACAGGAACTGGCTGTCGAGCGGCAGACCGACAAGATCGGCCAGTTCCTCTCTAAGGTCGGCAACATTATCCTGCAACTGTCCCAGACCATGTTTCGCCTGCGCGATCTGAGCATTGACCTCGTCGGCCTTGAGTTCCAGCGCCACCCCGGAAACCACCGCATTGCGTGTTTCCACAATGCGCAGTTCGGCGGCGCGAATCTGGGCATCCACCGCATCACGCCGGCGCTCGGTTGTCAGGATTGCGTAGTAGACCTCTTTCACCTTGTACGCAACTTCGTCCTGCGTGCGATGGACGTCGGCGCGTGCTCCTGCCGCTTCCGCGCGGGCCCCCTCGACGCCCGCCCGTATCTTGAAGAACTGTGTGATCGGCTGCGACAGAGTCGTGGTGCTCAGAAGCATATTGGCTTTTCCCTGAGCAAGCGAGACACCGGCGCCTGGCAGGGGGCCAGTTGCGGGATAGTAGCCGAGAGATCCAGCGGGAATTTCGAGGCGCTGCGTCTCGAGGAGGTGCGCCGCGTTGGTTTCGTTCGCGAGCGAGGGGAAGTAACTAGCCCTCGCTTCACGAACACGCGCATCCATTTCCTTCACCTTGTCGCCGGCGACTTTGACCGCGGAGTTATGCTGGACTGCCAGCGATACCGCATCGTCGAGACTTAACGTGCGAGTCTGGGCGTGTCCGGCTGCCCCGAACACGATCAGAAGCATCGCCGCCGCGGCAACCGGCCCCGGTATATGGCGGCGCTTGTGAACGACTACATACAGCACCGGAATCACGACCAGCGTGAAGAACATAGAGCCGACAAGGCCGAATGCAATCGCGCTCCCCAGAGGCGACCACATGCTCGACCCCGAGAGAATCATCGGCGTGACGCCGACCGCGGCAGCCATTGTGGTCAGGAAGATAGGCCTCAACCGGCGCTCACCGGCTTCTATGGCCGCTTCTTCAATCTCCACGCCTTCCTTCATGCGCTCGCGAATGTAATCCACAAGAATGATTGAATTCCGCACTACAACACCTCCTAAACTGACAATCCCGAGGAATCCGGTGAAGCCGAAGGGGTTCCCGGTAATCAAAAAGCCAAGCGATGCTCCCAACAATCCGAGAGGAATCGCGGCCATCACGACCAGAGGTTCGACGACCGACCGGAACTGGAACATCAGGATCAGATAGATGGCGATAAAGCTGATGAGGAGCGCCTTAACCATCTCCGGAAACGTGTCGTTCTGGTTCTCGTATTCGCCGCCATACCAGAGCCGGTACCCCGGAGGCAGCGCCAGTTTGTCCACCACCGGCTTGATCTGCTGAAGCACCTGGCTTGGCAGTACACCCTCTGACCAGGCGCGGATGGTCACGGTCCTCACGCCATCGCGCCGCACAATGCGGCCGGGGTCCCACACCGGAACCACTGAGGCAATGCTGTCCAACGGAACATGCGCCCCCGTGATCGGTGAAATGACGTATGTATCGCCGACATCCTCGAAATTCCGGCGGCGTGACGGTTCCAGACGCAGGGCGACAGTAACATCGCGATCACCCTCCCAGTAAGTCGTGACGGGCTCCCCTTCGAAGCCTCCGGCCAGTTGCTGACCGATGTTGACGTTCGTGAAGCCAAGACGATTCGCGACCTCTTCGCGCAGGTTGACCTTGAGACGGTAGGCGTCTTCCCGCCAGTCGCTGTGTACGTCGAGGGCGCCGGGAGTACGTTCCAGCAGCTCCTTCACGTGATTGCCCCAGTACTGTAGAACCTGGTCGTCCTCACCCGTCAAACGGACTTCGATCGCGGCTTCCTGGACGGGTCCCTGCTGGAGTTCACGGAGGAACACCCGGGCGTCCGGCGCTGCCTGAGCAAGCACTGGACGGAGCTTCTCGACCAGCCGCGGCGTCGTTTCCGCGGAAGTTGTCGAAACAAGCAACTGCGCGTAGTTCTTATCCGGCAATTGCGGATTGACGTTGTAGTAGAAACGCGGAGCGCTCGATCCTATAAATGACGTATAGTTGACGACGTCCTTGTCGTGCTGCAGCACCGACTCGATGCGCCGTACCGCGGCATCTGTCGCTTCCACCTTCCATCCCTCCGGAAGCCACACGTCGACGACGAACTGATCCCGCTCGGCAAAGGGGAAGAAGCGCTGCGGAATATGCTGCAGGATCACCGCGCCGATCACGACGGCGAGTACGCCCGCGGCGAGCGCAACCGGCTTCCAACGCATCCCGACGACAATCACGCGGTTGTAGACCGACTGCATCCACTCGAGCGGTGAACGGCGCTTTTTGGCTCCGCTGGCTTCGGCGTTATGCAGCCCTTTCCGGATAAAAGTCCGGCACAGCAGAGGGGTCAGCAGCATCGCTACCAGGAACGAGGTTGCGAGAGCGATCGCTACCGTCAGTGGCAGCGCCTGGATGAACTCGCCGGTTGTGCCCGAAAGCGTCACGAACGGCAGGAAGGAACAAATGATGGTCAGTGTCGCCGTGAGGACAGGGATTGCGAGTTCGGTAGCGCTGCGCCACGCCGCTTCGTCGCGATCCACGCCGCGATCGAGCAGTTCGATGTAGTTATCCGCGATAACGATCGCGTCGTCCACTACCATCCCGAGCACGACGATGAGAGCGGCTATCGAAACCTGATGAAGCTCGATGCCGAAAGCGTTCAGCAGTCCGAATGTAGCCGAGATGGTTACCGGAATGGCGATCGCCGAAACCAGCGCGACCCGGAAGGGCAACAGAAGGATGGTGACGAGAATCACTGAGCCGATTGCCGTCCCGAATTCGCGGATAAAATCCTTCACGCGCTGAGCCACCACTTTCGGCTGATCGGCGACCATGTCGATTTTCAGATCGGGGGGCAGCAGCGGACGCAGCTTGTCGAGAGCCTCGTGCAGATCCTGACCGAAATCCACGATGTTGTTGCCCTCCTGCATCTCCACGGAAAGCAGGATGGCGCGTTCGCCTCGTGACCGCGCATATTGGGTCGGATCCTTATACACGCGCGAAACGTCTGCGAGGTCACCTATGTAGACCGGTTGTCCCGTCTTCGAGACATCGATCATGACGTGGCGAATCTGGTCCTCCGTCTGGAATGCTCCGGTCGCCTGGATCGGCGGTTTGCCGCGCTCGGTTGGAACAGCGCCGGCATAATTGACCATGTTGCGGCCCTCGAGCGCCTTCATGATTTGTTCGGGCCGAACGGAATATTCCGAGACTCGGGCGAGAGAACTGCTGACTTCGATCTCCTCTTTTTGCTCGTCGATGCGCTTGACCTTGGATACGGCGCGAATCCGCCGGATCACCGCTTCGATACGTTCGGCGTAATCTTTCAGTTCGCGGTAGCCGTAATGATCGCCATGAATGGCGAGCAGGACCGCTACCGTGTCGCCGAAGTCGTAATCCACCACCGGGCCAAGCACGCCGTCGGGCAGATCCGTCTTCCGGAGTTCGGCCATGTCCAGACGGAGCTTCGACCAGAACTTTTCGGTATCCCGAACGTTGTCCTCCAGTTCGACGTTGACGAACATGGAGCCGTTCATAGTTGTCGAGTAGGTCTTTTCCCTTCTGACTCCTTCGATCTTGAACAGCTTCTCCTCGACCTTATGCGTTACCTGATTTTCGATTTCCGCCGCGGAAGCGCCCGGGTACATAGCGGCAACAATTCCCGTCCGCACATGGATTTTGGGGTCTTCACGACGGGGCATCCGCAGCAGGGCGTAACCGCCGCAGGCGATCAGCATTACGGTGATCGCGAGCGTCACCTGTGGATAGCGCAGCAAGGCCCGGACGGGGTTCACAGCGAGCCTCCGCGGATCTGAACGAGCGAGCCCTCGCGGACTTTCTGTTGCCCGGCGATAACAATCTGGTCGTCTGGCCCCACGCCGGAACGTATCTCGACCTCGGCGCCAACCAGCGGGCCAACATCCACCCTGCGCGCGTAAACACGCCTGCGCTCCGAACTATACACGTAAACGTTAGGGGCGCCTTGCGAATCGGGAACCACCGCTTCGGCGGGAATCGTAAGAACCCGGTCTGTCGAAGACCCGAAGATTCGGGATTCCGCAATCATCCCGTCCAGCAGGATGGGACCAGGATTCGGCACGATGATCTTCACCGTATAGGTCCGCGATGCCGGCTCGGCGGCAACCCCGATAATGCCCACCTTTCCTTCGAAGCGGCGCCCGCCGAGCGAAGGGATCACGACTTCCGCTTTGGCGCCGAGCTTGACCTTTGCGATCTCGGCTTCAGGAACACCGACACGTACCTTCGCGGGATTGAGGTCGGTGATGGAAAAGACTGACGCACCGGCGGCGACGGTCTGGCCCGGATCTATTTTGCGAGCCGATATGTTTCCTGATATCGGCGCGAGCAGCCGGGTATCGCCAAGCCGCTTTTGTTCCTCGCTGGCCTGCGCGTCAGCCGCGTGCGCCTGTGCCTCGGCGGCTGCGCGATCTTCTTTTCGCGTGCCTTCAACCGCCAGATCGTACCTTTCGCGAGCATTCTTGTAGGCCGCCTCGATCTTTTGAAAATCGTTTGGCGGCAGGCTCTGGTGTTCCACAAGAAACTTCATGCGCTTGTACTCGTCCTCCGAACGATCGAGGTCGATGCGCGCCTGCTCGACTTCCTGCTTGCGAAAGCCCGCTTCGGCTTTCCGAGACTCAGCGAGAGCCGCTTCCTTCTGCCCAATGGCGGCATTGAAGGCGTTGCGATAATCGGTGGGTTCCAGCTCGGCTATCAACTGCCCCTTGCTGACGTGCTGTCCTTCTTCGACGTACACGCGCGCCACTCTGCCACCTACCTGGAAGGCCACGTCGGCGGTTTCCGATCCTTCCACGGAACCACTGGCCGTAACCGAATCCTGCCTCTGAACGATTGCCGGAGACCGGACCGCAACTGCAACGGTATTCGGCTCCTGCGGGACCGGATGGGCATCGCCGCGACATGATGTCAGCAGCGGAATACACCCAACGGCACAAATTGAAATTAGTAAGATGCGATTTCCTGACATTTATCTGGTCGCCTCGCCCGGAGAGGTTGCAGTCAGGTCACCACGCTGCACGTACGCGCAATCAGACAGTTAGGGGAGATGTCGTGGAAATATTCTCGGCACCTTCGGCACGTGCCGATTGAAGTGCCGAGAGTACCTGCCGATCCTTATTACTCGCGTCAATCATCGATAAAGTCCGAATCTCATGCGACCTTCTTACGACAACCGCACGCCTGGCTCGTTAAAATCGTCGCCTGCCGAAGCTATTGGGCATTTGCTGAATCCCCGCAAGGGTCTGCCGAGTCAGATTTCCGCAGAAATTCCCCGAACTCGTTGATTCCGCACAAACGTTCGGGCGCACGCCAGGCGGCAATGCGAATGCTTTCTCACCTGCGTGAGAACGAACCTTTGCCGGACAATTGCAGGTGTTTTGCTTCTGGTCTCGGGAGCATCCAGGTTAATAGCGGGCGACGACAGCGGGTCCCTTCAGGGAGATGTCGTCGTTACTGATCCCAATGGGGCAAGGTCCCTGGTGCCCCACGCGCACATCCTTCTGCACGGCGACAATGTCTCGATGGAGACCGACGGCAATGACGACGGCGCGTGGGCTTTTGCGACCGTACCGCCCGGCCTGTACCAGCTGGAAGCCCATGCCGACAGTCTTTCCGGGACTACGGCGGTCCAGGTTGAGGCCGCCACTATGGTCAAGGTGTCGATACCGGTTGAGATCGAAACGGTGAACCTGAGCGTAACCGTCACCGCGGAGGCAGAGCACCTTGTCGATCCCGGAACGAGTCAGCGGGCATCGATCGATAAGAGCACTATACGGAATGCTCCCACCAATAACGATCGCGCCGACGCGCTCCTTCCACTGATTCCCGGCGTTGTACGCGGTCCCGACGGGCTCATCAATATGAAGGGCGCCCGTTCGTCTCAAAGTGGGTATCTGGTCAATAGCGCAAGCGCCGTCGATCCGGTAACGGGCAATGCCGCGCTCAGCCTGCCGATTGATGTCGTCGAAGCTGTGACCGTCATCGCCAACCCCTACGATCCTGAATATGGGCGGCTGACTGGAGCTGTGTCCACTGTCGAGACATCTACCGGCAACTTCGACAAGATGCACCTCTCAGTGCAGAACTTTTTCGTCCGTCCGCGACAGCGCGACGGCTCATTTGTTGGAATTGAATCGGCAACTCCCCGCGCGACGCTTACAGGGCCGCTGATCCGCCACAAGGTCGCATTTACACAGTCCGTCGAGTACCGGTTTGTACGCACGCCTGTATCAAGCCTGCCGCCCCTGCAGCGCGACATCAAGTTCGAAGGTGTGACCTTATACAACCAGATCGACTGGAACCTGAGCGAGCGCCAGGCATTGAGTATGTCGTTCACGCTGTATCCGCAAAAAGTGAATTACTACGGCCTGAACACATTTCAGCCGCAGGCCTCGAGTCCTGATGTCCACCAGCGGGGCTACATGATCTCCCTCCATCACCGGGACGTAATCGGGGCGGATTCGCTCCTGCTCTCACGCTTCAGCTACAAGCGCTTAGACGCCGATGTCACCGCAAACAGCGGTGCTCCTTATGAACTGCTCGTGGAAACCACAACCGGTGGCTTCTGGGACCAGCAGCGCAGAAACAGCGGGCACGCTGAGTGGCAGGAAATCTGGCAGCACGGGATGAAGAGTTTCCTCGGTACACATCAACTGAAGTTTGGGATGGACTACGCGCATGACGATTACGATGGCCGCGTCAATATGATGCCCGTAACAATCGTCGGAACAGCCGGTCTTCCGCTGGAGCGCATTCAGTTTACTCCGGCATCACGGTTCAACATTCGGCAAAACCAGATCGCGTTGTTCGTGGCTGATACCTGGCAGCCCGCTCGGCGGCTCACGTTCGATCTGGGCGTGCGTATGGACCATGACGGCATTACCAATTCGACCAGTCCCGCGCCACGGGCCGGTTTCAGCCTTATGCTGACGAACGATCAGCGCACGGTTCTCAAAGGTGGAGCCGGGCTCTTCTACGATCGCGTGCCGCTGAACGTGGCCTCCTTCCCGACTGTTGCCCGACCGCACCGTGAATACGCTGTCGGCAACCGGCGCCATTCTGGAATCCCAGCCTTATCTGAATACATTCGCCGGCAACCTGCGCAATCCTCGCAGTTTTGGGTGGAACATCGAACTCGACCGTCAGATCACTTCGGCCCTTACCGTGCGAGCAGGTTTTCAGGAGCGAAACACCTCACGCGATTTTGTGCTCAATCCTGACCAGAACCGGGGGTTGCTGCTGCTCTCAAATACGGGTCATAGCTTTTACCGGGAATTCGAGGTCAGCGGACGGTACAAGGTCCATCGCGGCACGCTCAACATGTCATACGTCCGATCAAAGGCTTACGGCAATCTGAACGACTTCAATCAGTTCTTCGGAAACAACGGCGTCGCGGTTATTGAAGCGGATCAGCAGGGCCGTTTGCCTTTCGATGCTCCCAATCGTGTACTTGCCTGGGGAGAGTGGCAGGCGCCTTTCAAAGTCACGGTGCTTCCCGTGCTGGATATCCACACGGGGTTCCCCTGGTCGACGATTCTCGAAACACGCGAGTTCGCGGGAGTACGCAATTCGGAGCGGTTTCCGCGTTTCGCGTCCCTCGATCTGCAGGCCACGCGGCCTGTCGCTTTGAAATTTCTTCACGAGCGGTTCAAAGCTCGGGTCGGGTTCTCTGTTTTCAATATCCTCAATCGTTTCAACCCGAGAGACGTGCAAAATGACGTCGACAGCGCGCGGTACGGCGCTTTGTTCAACGGAGTCGGTCGCACCTTGCGCGGAAAGTTCACAATCGAGTTCTGATCATGCTTACAACTTCACTAATATTGCTATCGTTTCTGGCAACAAATGAAAGCTCAGCGCGTTCGGTCCCGGACGTAAACGACGTAGTATCGGCAATGTTGCGGAAGGAAGCCGATCGCCGGAGCGCGTTTGAGGGCTACACCGGCACACGCACTTATGTTCTCGAGAATGCGGCCTATCACAAGAGAGCCGAGATGACAGTACGTATTGTGTGCCAGCGCGACGGAACCAAACAATTCGAAATTCTTTCCGCGAGCGGGTGGGGCGGCGCCCGCAAACATGTATTCTCCAGACTTCTTGAAACCGAGGCGGTGGCTTCAAAGCCCGGCAACAGCGAAGAGTCCCGCGTCACCCCGCAAAACTACTCGTTCCGCATGCTCGGTGTCGAGGAGATCGACGGACGAGTCGGCCTATGCGATCGAGGTTACGCCGAAAGTGCCGAAAACATACCTGATGCGCGGTACGATCTGGGTGGATGCTGCGGACTACGCGATTGTCCGGATGCAAGGTTCACCCGCGAAGAACCCTTCGTTCTTCATCAAGAAGGTCAGCTTCACGCACACGTATCAAAAGCTCGGCTCAATGTGGCTCCCTGCCTCGGACATCTCCCTCACCGATGCGCGGATATTCGGCCCTGTAAAGGTCACGATCCTGTACCGCGAATACCAGATGGGCACAGCCAATGTCACGCTTCGGGCATCCGCGGAGTCGGATGACCAGTGAATATCTTGCAGAACCAGGTTCCGGCCTCGCAATGAAAGACGTCCTGACTGGCAGCTTCGCGGCACGGCGGTGGAACCTGTGGGCGCCCGAAGCAATTCGTATCGTCGACTGGAACATCGAGCGCGGACTGAAGCTCCCGCAGATTCTGGAATTCCTGACAGAGCAGAACGCCGACCTTTTCACTCTTCAGGAAGTAGATCTGAACGCGCGACGCACAGGATTGCGGAACATCGCCGAGGACCTCGCCCGCAATCTGAAAATGCACTATGCGTTTGGATGGGAGTTTCAGGAACTGGCCGAAGGTTCCCGCGATCTCCCCGCCTGGACAGGTCAGGCGACCCTCAGCCGATGGCCGATCCGCGACAGCCGCGTGATCCGGTTCGAAAAGCAATCACACTTCTGGCTGCCGAAGTGGTACCGGCCCAACCTGCCGCTTTTCCAGGAACGGCTCGGAGGACGCATCGCGCTCGTCACCGAGGTCGGTGTGGCCGGGCGAGCTCTTGCGGTCTTCAACGTTCACCTGGAGAGCCGCGGCGACGATACACTGCGCTTGTCGCAACTGAAGGAGACGCTCTCGGCCGCAGGGCGTTATTCCGAGCAAAGCGCGGTCATGATCGCGGGAGACATGAACCTCGACATCTCAGATCCCGGGCCAGCCGCAACCATCAGAGCTGCGGGATTTCGTGACGCAGTGTGCCTTCCGGATGTGAAAACGACGCCCGCGAAGGGCTTATTCGATCCCGGCCGAAGTATCGACGCGATCCTCGTGCGGAGCGGTGTCGAGAGCCATGAGGGCCGTGTTCATCGTCGCGTGCGCGCGTCCGACCATTATCCGGTCTCGTGTGCAGTGGTTCTCGCGTCGGCGGCCCGAAGGTAGATTCCCGTTGGGCACACCCTCGGCCTGCTCACCGTGCCCTCAAGATTTCTGAGATTATCATCGCGCGACCGAAGACCGTACCCGAGCACTCTTGGCAGGGAGCTGGATTTCTCTGAACGCTCAGCCCACCTCGAAAACAAGGTATAACGGCGAGAGCGCATTGTAATGTTCTCATGACTGATGTCTCCTTTTAAACTCAGTGTCCGCGCCGGCTCTGCGCCTGGATTTCGATTTGCGACACACGGCTAAACCCCTACATCCAGTACCTGTTTGACTGCGGATATGCATTGAGCGGTCCCCGGAACACAACAGAGAACGCATTCACATGGTCTCTGGCGCAGCGCCTGACTACAAATTCCAGAGCTCATTAGTGTACAAACCGATCGAATACCGATGACTCAGTTCAACAGTGCCACTTTGAGCTTCCAGGAATCGCAATCTCGGCCGTCATGAGAAGGATGTTCAATACTATGTCGGCGTAGTCTTCAAGCCGGGCGGCGGCGAGTAAGGTCCGATTTACCCGGCCCGCCTCGGACCATCTGCCGGTACGCTGCATGAGCCATCGTCAAATGTCAGGGGAGGACTCCCGGAAATGCGCCCACCGAGCATAAACTGCGCAAAACACAGGGGGTTCGCTGGCAAAAGCATTGGTCAGGCAGGTGCATCGTCAGGGGCATGGACTCAGTACCTTTCGCAAATCAAAAGCTATCATATGAGGCCGAAGTGATCCGCGAATTCCTCGGCTCGGGCAGCGACGGCTCGTTCACCAGTCTTTTTCGCATTCTTACTCCCCCGTTGCTGGCCTTTTATCGATCGCGCGGATGCGAAGCCACTTTGGCGGAGGATCTGGCTCAGGAAGTCATGCTGAAGGTCTACCTCAAAGCAGGACACATTCGTGATTGCGGCCGTTTCCGAGCGTGGCTGTTCAACATTGCAAGGAACACATTAGCTCGCCACTTCGAGAGACGCACGAGGGAGATCGATACAGTCGATATCGGAGACGGTGTGGAACGAGTGCCCGCAACGAAGATGGAAGCCGTTGCTGCTCCTTTCGAGTTCATGGAGTGGATGGGACGTCTCGAGGTACACGAACGCGAAGTCATGATGCTGCGCTTCATTGAAGACTGGAAATACCACGAGATCGCCAGCGCTAAATCCATTCCAATTGGCACTGTCCAATGGCGTGTGTTCAGAGCCAGGAAGAAGCTGGCGCCATGGCTGACAGGCAGCGGGCACATACGGAATGCAGCCTGAGAAGTGCGGCAATGAACCACAAACATATATCGTCCACAAAGAGTCTATTCAAGTGAAAGGGTCCAAAGGGACTTCATGAACAAAATGAACAACTCAAAACTATTTCTCGGTAGCATTATCATCCCGGGTGTTCTGGCAATCCTGACAACCGGGTGCGCAACAAAGAAATACGTGATTGCCCAGATCGCTCCAGTTAATGCAAAGCTTGGCGCGCTGGAAACCAACACCAATCAGAACGTCGATAATGAGCAACACGACATATCCCGAGTCGAAGAGAAGCTGTTGACAGCAGACAATCAGATTCGGGAGACTGCCGCCACAGCTCAGGAGGCAAACATACTCGCGAATCAGGCCAATGACCTTGCGAAGCAGGACCAGACTGCGATCGCGGTTAATCGGACAGCGGATCAGGCCGCTCTCGCAATGAACGTGGAATCCATTGCCAGAGTAGGAAAGGCGATGACTTACTCGCTCGTTGCTGAGGGCGAAGTAGAGTTTTCATTCGACAAGAGTGGCCTGACGCCAGTGGGTCGGGACAAACTCGATACGCTGCTCCAGCAGGTTTCGTCGAAGCAACGCCTCGAATTCGAACTGATCGGCTATACCGACCCGATTGGCTCCGCTTCCTACAATCTGGCCCTCAGCCGGAAACGGGGAGACTCAGTAGCGCGGTACCTCGTCAGCCATGGCATTGCTCTTCGTGGCATACACATCATCGGCTTCGGCAAGGATACTCACCCGGATCAGCTCACGGCTGCAAGTGAGAAGGTGAGTACCAGAGAAGGACGGCGGCGCGCGTCGGGTGACAATCAAAATCTACGCTCCCGAAGCGACCGTCCAGAGTGCCGCGTTGCAATAGACGAGTCTTCAGAAATTCCGAATTAACATGGGCCGGCCAACGGCCAGCCCATTTTGCATTTCTAAACGCTCGCCCTCGACCCATTCCTCCCAAGGGTTCACAACCGGCTTCTGCGATTCCGGCTGCCAGTAATGCACCCCGTGAGGTTGTAAGAACGCGGGAAAGGACCCGTCTGAAGTTCCGTGCCGCTAAACTGGTGATCTGGCACGAAACAGGTAGAACCATCCAGACTGTATGTTTGCAACGTGATGAGCGACGAAGGCGTTCAACTGCGCTTTGCCGCTTTGTCGCCGTTTGTGCACTGGGCACATTAGCCGTCTGTTCGCACCGCGTGAGGCAAGTGGATATGACTGGGCCGGCGCAGGCCCGCATTCGGCGGAGATGAGCGGGACAAAAGAGAACTAGAAAGAAGGACTTGGCCGTGCGAGGGGATCTGGACCGGCTGTTGGACGCGGTAATGCGCGGTGATCCGCAGTCGCCGCTGGACTGGACGTGCAAAAGCGTGGGGAAACTGCCTGAGAAACTCCGGCAAAGTCTATCCTTGTGGTCATGAGCCTGGCGGGAATGTGGGGGTAGTGTGGGAGTGGATCATGACAGGCGGAGTTCGCGTTGAAACGCATACGCCACTGCTGCCGCTGAGTGGAACGCCGCACTAGTCCGCGGGCGGAGCGCCGATTCCGGCGGCTGGAACGGTGCCGGCGTCCGACTCGGGAATGGGAACTGCAGCAACTGGCGCCGATGAGACGGGTTTGGAGAGCTCAGTGTGTGACTGCTTTCCAGGGACGAGCAACGGGAACAAAATAGAGTCTGTTTACTCTGTAAATGTCCGGGCCAATTCACACGTGATTTGCCCGCTTAACCAAGCGGCGGCGATTCTGGGGTTCAACAATTTCGGGATCAACGAGCGCCGCAGCCATGGGGCGGACGATGAAATTACAGGAGGTGATTTCGGATGAGGAGATGGCGAGCCTGGAGTTCAAACAGATAGCTTCCATATAAGATCGGAACTTCGGCAAGTTCACGCGGTTCCTTTCCTGATAATCCCTGCTCGTGAGCAGCAGCTCGGAATGCGTGTCGGGAAAGGTATGGAACTCACTGTCACTGATTCGCTTCGGCACTCAATATCGATAAGCTCTTGACCGCTTCGCGCCCGACAAGAGCCCGGCCACGGTGCCGGACCTACTCGCCGAGGGCCGGTATCGCGACGAACCAAAGATACCCACAACCGGCGGCCCGACCTGGAGGCAAATCGTGTTTGCCCGAGGCGCGAGAGAAAGCAAGTTTTACGAAGTCACCGGGGTTGCTACCAGGGCAGCCAGATGTCCGGGGAGACAAACACAGCCGGCCTTCCTTGATGCCGACCCTGAACGCCGAGGTCAGGCAGCGGAGCCGACCACGGAGCTGCGGGCCGAAGGAAAGGTCCACCAGGAGTACAGCGCGATCGGCCAAACCACGTTGGCTCCGGCCGCGGCGAGAATGAACGCTACCGGAATGATTTGGAACACGGCGAAGAACAGAATCGCGTAAGGCAGGAAACAGCGGCGCACGATGAACTCGGTGTGCCGAGCCATGAACATCAGGGGGTTCGAACGGCGGCGCTCGGCTTCCCTGTGCCAGTTGCCCAGAAGCTGTTCGGGTCGTCCGGCGGCGGTCAGACGTGCTCTCTGCATCGCCGTAGTCACGAAGCTCATCACGGCGCCGAACAAAAGCATACAGCCGAGATACAGATAGGCTCGGGTTCCAGTGCTGCGAACAAGACCGATGGTCATCCCGGCGAACATGAACAGATAGTAGAGATAGTCGCAGACCGTCTCCAGCCAGCAGCCGAACTCGGATTCCTGAAGTGTAAGGCGCGCCACTTCGCCATCGCATCCATCCAGAATGCTGGCGAAAAGGCCGAATAGCGCGCCCAGCACCATATTGAGGTAGCCGCCCATGGCGAAGTACACGCCCGAGAGAAGACTTACACCCAGAGTGAACAGGCTGACCATATTAGGCGTTATTGGAAATCGGATCAACAGACGGCTGATCGGGATCGAGAACCTGCGGTTAAAGCGGGCAAAGTTACCGTCCGTCGGTTTTACCAGCCAGCTGTCAAGTTTTCGTTCGGCGGCGAGGTGTTCCTGCTCATTGCCGATACGCTGCCAGCGATCTTCGCTTACCTCGACATAGTCCATACCTCCGGATTCGGCAACCCACGCGTCGACCTGTTCTATACAGCCGATGCCCGGTACAGTCGAAGCAGCGAATGCTTTCGCCGCGGGGATTGAGAAAACGCACGCGCCCGTGAATTTCGATCCGGTCCTAAGCGCCAGAGCCTCGCTCTCGCCATTCGATGTGCCGAGACTCTGGAGCAGTCCGGGATGATATATCCTGTCGGCCACGAGGAAGGCTACCCGACCCGCGTCACACGCCGCAAATCTGAGAATCAGGTCGGCCATAGATTGGCCGTAAGCCTCGCGCTCAATCCAGCGGACGGAGTCTGGCAGACGGCGGGTCAGCCGCAATTCACGTTCGGCTGACTGCCCTGTCACTCGATCAACAACGACCACGACCTTTCCAAAGCCCGCTTTTCGGAGCCCCAGAATCGCACGCAGCAGGACCGGCGTCTCTCCCACCCGCGGGAGGGCCACGTCCGGCCCGCAGTATCCAAACAATCCATCCGCCAGAATCACCGCGCAGCTGTTCGGATCCGGGGGCTGCTTGTTGCTGTCCGGAACCGGCCCTGAACTGCGACGACCTGGTTTCCATAGAAATACCAGGCACAAAGCTCCAGCGGCAGTCCAGAAAATCGCTCTGGCGCGGCGCGCGAATGCGAGTGCGAGTCCTGTCGCCCCGCCGAATGCGAAGAGCTTTCCGATCAGCATGTTTCCTCCTTCGTAGGTCCCGATATTGCCGGGGTTGAGTCCGCCCAGGCTGTTAACGATCTTGGTGAGGGCTTCGACGGCAAGAGCGCCACGAAAGCCGATGTGCGCGCCGAGCAGCCCGAGCACAACCCAGACCTCGACCACAGCAGCCGCATGGCATGCGAAATTGAGGGCAAGACTGGCGCGGAAATGCGCAGGTCTGTCGTGAAAGAAATCGACGAGCTGCTCTTCCAGCGATTCGATGGCGGCCGATCTCGGGGCAATCCAGGTGCGTAAGCGCGGAACGCGACTTAGCGCACGAGCCAGGCCTGATATGAATCGCATGCGTCTGTTGATTGCCACAACAGCGGCTGCAATGAGCAGAATGAGCACCACAGCAAAGACATCCGCTGCGATCGCAATCCGGTGCGGCAGCGGGCATAAGATCAGGGCGGCCACTGTGCCGATCGCGATGGTGACAGCAGCGCTGAGCATAAACAACGCGCGATCGAGCGCCACCGAAACCAGGCCGCTGGCGACGGGGATGTTTGCGCCCAGCAGGGATACGCGTAATCCGTCGCCTAAAACGGTCCCGATGACTCCGATCTGGCCCACCGCTTCCGAACCGAGCCGCAGCCCGAGCATGCGCCAGAAAGAGACTGCGTGCTTATCCTCCGGCAGCGTGAACCACCAGGCCCAGGTCTTCACGACATGAGCCAACCCGCCCAGCGCGATAATCAGCGCCAGTCCCCATCCAAGCCGGGTTATGTCGGCCGCAATCTGCCGTGTGCCTGTCCGGTGAAGTACCCAGAACAGAAGAAGCACCCCGGCGGCTGCGATAATCGCCCTCGCCCGGCTGCTACGCACGGAGGACCCGTGACCCTTCGGTCACGGCCCAGGGGTGGAAATTGGGGGAAAGCTCCGTGAACATGGTTTCGGCATGAGCCAGCGCTTCGGGCGTATCGACATCCTGCCACTCTGCGTCGCCTATATCGAATGCCCGGAACCGCCGCCCTGCCGCCAGGCGGCGCATTGCGTCCGAAAGCGAGCAGTCCCCGTTCTTCATCACCGCTTCGAGAGTCGCGAAGAGAACGGGGCTGCAGAGAAACATGCCGGTATCGAGAGCATCGTAATGGGCAATCTCCTTTCCGATGTCCACGATGAATTTACCGCTGCGCCGGACCTTTGTGGCATCATCCAGATCGAAGGTCTGGTCGATGCGGGAATCGACCGCAAGGATCACCTCTCCTGGAGCCAGCGGCTGCTTGATCAGGCCTTGCGCACTGCTGGTTTCGAAGATGTGATCGGCCATCAGCAGCAGGAAATCACCTTCGATGGCACCCTTCGCTTTGAGCGCCGAGACTCCGTTCTGCTTGTGGTAATCAGGATTCTCCACGAAATGAACCGGAATGCCGTCGATCCAGTTCTGCGCAAACCATGCCCGGATCAGGTCGGAACGATATCCGACCACAACGGTGAAGCGCTCGATGCCGGCGCGCCTGGCATTCACAATGATGTGCTCCAGCAGTGGCTTGCCGCGGAATTTCACCAGGGGCTTGGGCAGCAATCCCGAAGCCGGCCTCATTCGCGTGCCATTGCCGGCCGCAAGAATTAAACACTCTTTCACATTCGACATTTCATTTCTCCTGGATTTACACGGCTAGAGCTAACTGAGAGACGGATTCGCGGCTGACCGCAGTGCCGTATCCACCGGCATTCATCGCCGTCAGAATGACGTGTGCCGCGAGTTGCGGCTGATTGTTGCAGTTCACCATCAGGTCGTATAGGTGAAGGTCGAGGCGGTTCTCACCGTAATGACGATGGACGTAATGCAGGCGCCGCTCGTCCATATCCCTGAGGACCTCATCGAGGTCGGTCCCCGAAGCATGCCGGCTGCGAACACGTTCGATCCTCTCGTTCCAGTTGGCGTATACGAAGACATGGAACACACCTGTTTCGTGCCGGAGAACGCATTGCGCTCCGCGGCCAACGACTACGCAACCGCCGACGTCCCAGGCGTTTCGGATAATCCTGTCCGCGAATGTTGCCTCTTCATCCGCATCGAACAGCTGGACGGGCGCTACGGGGGACATCCCGTCCGGGCTCGTGCCCCACATCGGGCGCATGAGGCGGCAGATCCATGGGTCGATCGTTTCGTCGAAAGTTCGCGCCTCCGAGATCGGCACGTTTGCGGCACGGCTTACTTCGAGCAGAAGCGCATCATCCAGCAGCCGCCACCCCAGAGATTCGGCGACAATCGCTGCGATCTCGGAACCGCCGCTGCCGTATTCGCGGGCGACGGTGAGCATTCGATAATTCATGCCACCGGAAGTGCAGATCGGCTTCCAGCAGGAAGACCTTTGGATTCAGTGGCGGAGTGACGAAAAAACGGCGTTTGCCGAAGGATCAGTGCCGAAGGATGCCGAAGCCAGGGTTCGCGACCGTCGGTGGGCCGCTCTCTAAGTACTCCAGTTCAGAAGTTCACTAACGTATTGTTGACCGGTCAAGCCGGCACGTTTTCGTGGGCCGAAAGCTTGGTGAGGAGGGCCGCAAGATCGGCTTTGGTGAACTTCCATTCGAAGGGTTTTGCGGTTGCCTCCCAGTAGTATTGGAAGTCGAGCAGGCGTTCGGCGAGTTGGTCGAGGCCGGTGAAGTCGTTCGGGGTGAGGACCTTTCGCTGCACAATGGAGAAGTAGATCTCGACCTGATTGAGCCAACTGGCGTGGACCGGCCCATGAACGAGGGTCAGGCGCGGGAACTGCTGCTTGAGTCTGGCGACGGAAGCCTTACCGCGATGCGAACTCCCATTGTCGACGATCCAAAAGACACGGCGGGCGTCGTTATAGGGAGGGCGAGTCATGACTTGCTCAACCAGGCGATGGAAGGGTGCGATGCCAGTGGTTGTTTCGCAGCGGCCAAAGATGCGAGCACGATGAACGTCGAGAGCTGCGATATAGGCCCAGGCTCCGCAACGACCATATTCATGTTCAACGCGCATCGGACGCTTGGGCGCGGCGGGCAAAGTCTCATGCTTGCGCCGGCGAGCCTGGATGCTGGTTTTCTCATCGGCTGAGATGACAAATTCATCGTTTTTGAGGGGTTTACCATTCCAGGAGCGCTCATACAGGTCCAGGATCCGGTTAGCCTTGACGGCGAAGGCGGGGTCTCGGGGGAAGATCCAGCTGCGGTGGTACCAGGGGCGGATGGCGTCTTCATGGAGCCATCGCCAAATGGTGCTTCCCGAGATAGTGGCGACCAAACCGGCATTACAGACCTGACGAGCTATGTCTGGGGTATTCCAGTGGGAGAGGGGAACGCCATGAGTGGCCGGCAACTCGCAAGCCAGCGCCTTAATCTGAACGACCAGTTCTGGGGGGAAAAACCCGGGGACGACCCGGGCGGGAACGCTCGTCCAGTCCGGCCAGGCGCTCCTCGAAGAAGCGTTTACGCCACATGCTAACGACTTCGCGACGAGTGTCAAGGCGGGAGGCGATCTGATCATTGGACAGTCCATCGGCAGCGAGAAGCACCATTCTGGCGCGCATGACCTCAAAATACGGTAACGTGTATTTCGCGGCCCGCCGGAGCAACTCGTGTTCTTCTTGCGCAGATAATTCTATAGAGTATGGGCTTGAGCGTGGCAATATGAATACCCCCGCTCAAGATGCCATACGTTAACGCATTTTTCAACCAAACAATACGTGTGTGTATTTTTGGAAGCGATGACTAAGTCGGAAACCAGCTTCAGCGCGAGTGGCATTCGGGTAGGTTTGCGGAACAGCAGAAAGGTCATATAGTTGACCCGAGGGTCGAAGTTCGGATGCTGGAAGATTTCAAGAAGCCGGCACGGCGGAGCGTCAGGTCGACGCGGTCGCCCTGACTCGGTCAAAACGTTGGAGCCGAGCTTGCATGGAAAGGCGGCGCTGGAGACGTGAAGGCGGGTTCGTTGATCCGCGCCCGATAGATAGAGATTAAATGTGGATTGGTGGCGCAGTTCGAATGTTGATCTGTTGCGTCAGGTTGTCTCCGAGGCGGCGAGTAACGCTTGCAGTTCGTTTGGCATCGGGCCGGCATAAAGCAGAAGCGCGAGTCTTGCCGGATTACCCTGCCGGAACCAGAATCGGAATCGCGAGATGAGACGCTTCTTGAGGGCGGTGTGCTTTATTCAGCTTGCCTCGGTATTGAACGCGCAACCGGAATTGGTGAAACTCGCGGTGAGCAAAGGCGAAGAGATCCGGTTTTCCCATTTGACGTACAAGGATGGCTTGTCCCCCGGCCAGATCCGCGACATCGTTCAGGACGATCAGGGTTTCCTCTGGTTCAACACTTCTGGATTCCTGAACCGGTATGACGGCTACCACTTTAAAACCTACACTCGCGATGCGACCCACCCGAACTACCCGGCCGGGGGCTTTCTCAATTACGTTTTCAAGGATCGCTCCGGATATCTCTGGGTCAGTTCCAACGAAGAGCTCGATCGGTTCGATCCCGTCACGGAAACTTCCACACGCTTCGCCATTGACCATAACAGTCCGCATAGTCTCCTCGGGCCGGTCTCGCACATCAGCCAGGACCGCGCCGGAATCTTCTGGCTGGCCACGCCGAGCGGCCTGCACCGGCTGGATGCGGCGAACGGAACCTTCCGGCACTACTCTCACAATGCTTCCGATCCTGCGAGTCTGAGCAGCGCGGCGGTGACATCGACCTATGAGGACCGGGAAGGCACCCTTTGGGTGTGCACGCTGGCGGGCCTGGACGCCTTTGACCGGCGCACCGAAAAAGTGACGGAGCACATCCGCCTGACCGTGCCCGAGTCGCGTTCGGTAAAAGCCATCGAGGACCATGACGGCGTGCTGTGGATCATTTACACGTCGGGCAACGGACTCGCTTCCTGGGATCGCCACACTCGACGACTCACGTTATATTCGTTCAAAGACCGCGAGCCTCCCGCCACCGAACTCAGCGGCGCGGAGAGAATTTACGAAGACGCCGATCGCAACCTGTGGCTGACGACATTCGGAAGCGGTCTGATCAGGATCGATCAAAACCGGCGGACTGCAATTCAATATCGCGTAAACCGGCTTCCAAACAGCATCGATTCGGACTCGCTGTTTGGGTTATCGGAGGATCGCGAAGGGACAGTCTGGGTTGGCGTGCCGGGCATTGGTGTGGATAAGTTTCGGAGAAAGCCCCTGCCGTTCCACCGCTACGTAGTCACTTCCGGCAGTCCTGTGGAACCTTTTATAACGATCGATACCAGCGTATATGTGGACGGCCAGGAGAACATCTGGGTGGGCACCCCTATAGGACTAACGCGGATCGATGGCAAAAGCGGCCAGTACACCGTTTTCCAGCACTCAGGGTCTGCCCCAGGGAACCTGTCCAACACCTTCGTGACCTCGATGGTCGAGGATCGCTCCGGGCATCTGTGGATCGGAACCTATGGTGGCGGACTGAATCGGTACGATCCGCGCACGCGGAGGTTCACTGTGTTCCGGCATAACCCCGCCGATCCTCGCAGCCTGAGTCACGACACAGTGGAGACCCTGATGCTGGATCATGAAGGCGCCCTCTGGGCAGGAACCGGAGACGGGCTGAACCGCTGTGAGGATCCTGTAAAAGGGTGGTTCCGCTCCTGGAAGCGGCGCGGGCCGGCGCATCGCCGCAGGAAGTCGGTGGGATCGTTGAAGACTCGAACGGAGCTTGTGGCTAACCAGTGGGACGCTTCAGCGCTTCGATCCGGCGGCGGGACGCTTCACCGCTTACGAGTTCAATCCGTCTCAGACGGGAAGAGCGGACCGGGAAAGCTCCTCGACTCTTGTCAGATCGGGACCGAAGCAAGTGAACGATCACCTGATCGTCGACCATTCGGGCGTGATCTGGGCTGCTACAGGAAACGGGCTGCTGCGCTTCGATCGCGACCGCGAGCGTCTACTGCCTTTTACGCAAGTGATGGCCTGCCCTCCAGCTCCGTCAGCGCGATCCTCGAAGATCACAACGGGAATCTATGGGTGAGCACCGCCGGCGGCTTATCCCGGTTCAACCCCGGCGCCAGGACGTTCACGAACTACTATGAGGCTGACGGCCTGACTTCGGATGTCTTTGACGGCTCTCCGGTCGCGTTTCAAACCCCGCGCGGTCAGATGTTCTTCGGCAGCAACCGCGGGCTTACATCATTCTGGCCGGACCAGATCGTCGAAAAGCCGTCCATCCCGAATGTAGTCCTGACCGAATTCTCACTGCGGAACCAGCCGGTAGAGCCCCGCCCGAGCTCACTGCTCGCTAACTCCGTCACGTTTACGCGGTCGCTGACACTGTCCCACGAGCAGAACATATTCTCGTTCGAGTTCGCCGCTCTGAGCTACCTGGATCCGCCGCGGAACCGGTATCGCTACATGCTGGAGGGACTCGACCATTCCTGGAATCCCGTGGACGCCGAACACCGGACCGCTACCTTCACGACGCTACCCGCGGGAAACTATACGCTGCGGGTTCAAGGCTCGAACAATCGCGGGGTGTGGAACGAGCAGGGGGTTGCCCTGCAGCTGAAGATCCTTCCTCCCTGGTGGGGTACCTGGTGGTTTCGCGCGCTCTCTGCGGCCGCCTTCATATCGGTCCTTGGCGCGGCGTACCAATACCGCATGTGGCAGGTTCAGCGGGAAGCCAGACAACTGCGGGATGTAATCGAAACCATCCCGGCCTATGTGTGGAGCGCTGAACCGGATGGATCGGTCGATTTCATCAACCGGCGGTGGCTGGACTTCAGTGGTTCTCGCTGGGCCAGGCGCTGGCTGGGGTTGGGCAGATGCCGTGCACCCTGAGGACCGTGCCCGCCTCATCGACTCCTGGCGAAACTCTATCGTTTCCGGAGAGCAACTGGAGGCTGAAGCGCGGATGCGCAGCGCCGATGGGCAGTATCGCTGGCTCTTGTTCCGCAGCGTGCCTCTGCGCGACCGGGCGGGGAAGATTCTCAAGTGGTACGGGCAAGAGCATGGACGTGACGATCGCAAGCGAGCCGAAGAAGAACGCGAGAGGCTGCGCCAACTCGAGGCGGATCTTGCGCATATCAACCGCGTGAGCATGATGGGGGAATTGACGGCTTCGATCGCGCATGAAGTGAACCAGCCACTGACTGGTATCGTGAGCAACGGCAGCGCGTGCCTGCGCTTTCTGGCGGGCGATAACCCGACCTACGAAGCCCGGGACGCTGTTCGCGACATCGTTCGCGACGGCAAGCGAGCGGCGAGTGATCGCTCGCATTCGGGCGCTGACAAAAAGGTCCGCGCTTCCGAGAGAAAAACTGGACCTGAATGAAACCATTCAGGAAGTCCTCG
>CAVTLG010000007.1:0-65590 GCA_963735495.1 uncultured Chloroflexia bacterium | reverse complement strand
ACCACTGCATAACCCGCTACGTGTAGCGGAAGAATGGGCGATGGTCGACAATCTCTCCGGCGGGCGCGTCGGAGTTTCTTTTGCCTCTGGCTGGCATCCCAACGATTTCGCGCTCTTTCCCGAACACTACGCGCAGCGCAATGAGGTGATGTATCGTGGTATCGAGATGGTACGCAAACTCTGGCGCGGTGAGTCTGTCCAGGTTCCGGGCGGCGATGGCAATCTGGTCGAATTGAAGACCTATCCGCCACCCATTCAGCCCGAACTGCCATTCTGGGTGACTGCTGCCGGCAATCCCAAAACGTTTGCCGGTGCGGGCGAGATCGGGGCTCATCTGCTCACGCACATGTATAACCAGAGCGTCGATGAACTGGCCGAGAAGATCCGCATATATCGTGATGCGCGTGCTCAGCATGGCTATGATCCCGCCACTGGCCTGGTTTCCGTCATGCTACACACCTTTATCGGCAAAGACGAAGAGACGGTGCGGCAACAAATCGAGGGACCATTCTGCGAATACCTTAAATCGGCAGCATACCTCGTCAACGCCATTGCTTATAGTCGTGGACAGAAGATCGACCTGGCGACGCTATCGGCGCAAGATCTCCAGGATTATTTGCTCTTTGTGCTGGACCGTCTCGTTTCCACGCGCCGCGTGCTCTTCGGTACGCCTGACACCTGCCTCGATTTTGTCAAGCAGTTGCGAGCTGCTGGCGTCGATGAGATCGCCAGCCAGATGGATTTCGGCGTCGATGTTGACCTGGTTTTAAACAGTCTGCCTTATCTCGATCAATTAAAAGAGCGCAGCAATCATGAGCTGGCGCAGCTCAAGGCCGATGTTTACACGGCAGAGCGCACAACTCCTTACCAGGTTAACGGACACAGCGCATCGCAACCACCTGTTCCAGAAGCAAAACATGTGGAAATGAAAAATTCAATCCAGGCCATACAGCAGCGTTGTCAGCAGGAAGTGGCCATCGCCACATTCTATCAGCAGCTAAGTGAACGTGGTATTCAACTGGCATCCAGCTTCCAGGGTATCGAACGTCTCTGGCGCGGTGACGGTGAAGCATTGGGTCAGATCCAGTTACCAGCGCATTTTGCGGACGAAGCTCAGGCTTACCAGATGCATCCGACGTTGTTAGATGCCTGTTTTCAGGTGCTGACTGCGGCTATACCGAACGCGTTTGCAGCTAACGACGAAGCGCTTTATTTGCCCACCGGCATGCGTCGTTTCCAGCAGTATCAGCGTCCCGGTAATTGTGTCTGGAGCCATGTGCGACTCAATGCAGACACCAATCAGGTTCAAGGACTCTTTGCCGGTGACGTGCGTATCCTGGATGAGGCTGGTCAAGTTGTGGCAGAAGCCTCTGGCCTGCAACTTCAGCGTTCCGAGCCAGCCGTCATGCAGCCAGAGAAGCGTGCGCCGCAGCAGGATCTTTCTGCGTGGCTTTATGAACTGTCCTGGGAGCGTGCCGCGCTTATCGCTACAGATGCAGCCCCGCAACCGGGTACCTGGCTGATTTTTATGGATAGTCAGGGACTTGGTCAGCAGCTCGCCGATCTCTTGCGGACACGCGGAGGTAGCGCGATTATGGTTACTCCTGGTGCCAGGTATCGCGGCATAGCAACGGATCACTACGAGATCAATCCTGCTCAGCCGGCTGATGTGCAGCGCGTGGTTCAGGATGCACTGAAGACGAGTGCCAACCAGCTACGTGGGGTGCTGCACCTATGGAGTCTGGATGCGACGCCGGTTGCTGATACCAGCGTCGCTTCGTTAGAAGCTGACCAGCAGCGCGGTGTCGCAAGTGCTCTCAGCGTCATACAGGCGCTGATCACCATAACCCATGTCGAGCCACCGGGTCTGTGGTTGGTCACGCGTGGTGCACAGGCGGTAGGTCCGGTTACGACAGAGCTGGCAGTCGCGCAGTCACCGTTATGGGGCCTGGGCAAAACGTGCGCGATGGAGCACCCAGAAATCTGGGGAGGCTTAATCGATCTTGATCCGCAGGAGCCGTCGAGTGCGGTGCATCTGCTGGATGTGCTGACTACAAAACATGGCGAAGATCAAATTGCCTTTCGCCAGGGTCAGCATTATGTTGCGCGCATGAAACATATAAAATCGTCAATGGAACGGTCGCTCTCTTTGCGTTCGGACGGTAGCTATATTATTACTGGTGGACTGTGGGGTCTGGGTCTGGAGGTAGCGCGCTGGTTGGCTGCAAAGGGTGCCGGTCAGCTTATTCTGCTTGGTCGTACGCGACTCCCGGAGCGTGCGAGCTGGGACCAGCTTGCGCCTGGCTCGCGTCTGGCGCAGCAGGTGGCGGGTTTGCGTTCGCTGGAGGCCGGTGGAGCGCGTGTTCAGTATGTCTCGCTGGATATAGCCAGTGCAGAGCAATTATCATCATTTCTCAACGCTTTCAACGCTCAGGGACATCCACCCATCAGAGGCGTAATCCATGCCGCATCGGTCTGGCAGGATCAACAGGGACAATCTCTCGTACGCCCGCTAGCCAATCTCACGACGGCAGGACTCCAGACCGTCTTCCGGCCCAAGATGAGCGGAAGCTGGTTACTGCACACGTACTTAAAAGACTATCCACTGGACTTTTTCGTCTCGTTCTCATCTGGTGCTTCCTTATTCGGTTCGGCGGCGCAGGGCAACTACGCAGCGGCAGGCGAATTTCTCGATGTACTGGCGCACTATCAGCGCGCTCAGGGCATACCTGCCCTGAGTATCGACTGGGGCGCGATCTCGGAAATAGGGTTTGGCGCGACGCCTGAGGGTCTGCGCGTGCATGAATACTGGGAGTCGCATGGTATTCAGCGCATCACGCCCGCACAGGTGCTTGCTGCTCTGGAACTGTTAATCCCCCAAAATCTGGCGCGTGTGGGCGTACTCAAGCTTGATTGGCAGCTATTACGTGAATTCTATCCGCAAATTACTAGCTTGCCCCTGGTCAGGAACCTGCTAAGTGCAGAGCCACAAGCTGATGTAACTGCACAAAAGGGCGACAATACGCTGCAAACGCTGCTGAACGTAACTGGAGCAGAGCGTCTATCACTGCTTACAGCATATTTACGTGAGCAGATAGCAGGCGTGCTGCGTCTGCCGGTAGCCAGGTTGGATGACGAGCAGCCACTCACTGCGCTGGGACTTGACTCTCTCATGGCTATCGAATTAAAGAATCGCATCGAGCTGGCATTAAATGTGCGCATTCCGATAGTCACGTTTCTGCAAGGTCCCAGCATTACGCAGTTCGCAAGCCAGGTCCTCAACCAGATCGCCGAAATGGCACCGGCTCCGCATGCGCAGGATGGACTGCCACAGAGCCAGTTGCTAGACAATCGCGATAAGCAGCTCCAGCAGCAGGATGCCGAGCAGTTGCTGGCCCAACTCGATCAGCTCTCGGATCAGGATATTGATGCGTTGCTTGATCAGATGTTACAGGAAGAGCATAGTCAGCCTGCTTATAGTCAGAATGGCCATCACGCAATCGACAATGAAATCAGCCCACAGGACGCCGAGCAGTTGCTAGCCCAACTCGATCAGCTCTCGGATGAGCAAGTAGACAGCTTACTCAGCCAGATCGCACAGAAAGAGGACCTTAATCGATGAACGATGTTTCCAAAAAATTGGCCGATCTTTCACCAGAAGCCAGGCGGGCATTGCTTGCTCAATTGCTGCGTGAAAAAGCCAAAGCGCAGGAGCTGAAAGAGTGGTTGCCTATTTCCCATAATCAACAGGCGTTATGGTTTCTGTCCCGGCTCGCACCTACCAGCGCGGCCTACAACCTGTTATATGCTGCGCGTATCCAATCTTCCCTGGACACTGCGGCCTTGCAGCGTGCGCTACGGACACTGGTTCAGCGCTACCCAACCCTGACGGCGACTTATACGGCGCACGATAATGCGCCCATGCAGCAATTGCATCCCGACTGCACTATTCCGCTTGAGGAAATCGCTGCGACCACCTGGTCTCTTGCTGCTCTCACTGAGAGGCTCTACGCAGAGAGCAATCGTCCCATCAATCTAGAGCAGGGACCTATCCTGCGCGTTGCGCTCTTGCGCCGGGCGGAAGATGATTATGTGCTGGCCTTCATCGTGCATCACATCGCGGCGGACTTCTGGGCGCTGGATATCGTCGTCGATGAACTGTACCTGCTCTACGTGGCAGAAAGAGCTGGTTTAGCAGCACCGCTCCCGTCGGTTGGAGCGCAGAATGCTGAGTATGTAAACTGGCAGCGGACCATGCTCAACAGCGCCGAAGGCGAGCGCCATTGGACCTACTGGCAGCAGACACTGGCGGGTGAGCTCCCTCTGCTCAACCTGCCCACGGATCGGCCACGTCCTCCCATTCAGACCTACAAGGGAGCGTCGCACAGTTTTGCTCTACCCGATGAACTGACGCGTAAACTCCGAGCGCTGGCCACGACTGAAAAGGTTACGCTCTTTACGCTGATGCTCACCGCATACCAGTGTCTACTTTTTCGCTATACCAACCAGGAAGACATGCTGGTGGGAACGCCTGCTTTAGGCCGTGGTCGTGCGGATTTAGAGCGCGTTATTGGCTACCTGGCTAACCCGGTAATTGTGCGCGCTCATTGTGCAGACAACCCCACTTTTAAAGAACTCTTAAGTCAGACACGCGCCGGAGTGATGGGCGCGCTAGAACACCAGGATTTCCCTTTCCCGCTGCTCGTGGAGCGGCTACAGCCCAGACGCGATCCCAGCTATTCGCCAATCTACCAGACCCTATTCATCTGGGATCGACCTCGTACGCGCAATGAGCAGGATCTGGCGCGTTTTGGGCAGGGCGAACTGGCGCAGCGTATTGCGCAGGAAGGGCTGAGTCTGGAACCCTTCGCCTATGGACAGCAAGGTGCGCCATTTGATCTGACACTGACGGTCTTTGAGATTGCGGGCGCGCTCACCGCCGATTTCCGCTATAACGTCGATCTCTTTGATGCGGCGACTATCGCCCGTATGGAGCAGCATTTGCGTTGTCTGCTGGCCGCTATCGTTGAGCAGCCGGAACAGCATTTACTTGCTCTGCCGCTACTCAGTGCGGTCGAGCGACGGCAGCAGTTGGTTGAGTGGAATGCTACGCAAAGTCTTTACCCGGAGCAGGTCAGCCTGCATCAGCTCATCGAAGCGCAGGTCGAGCGCGCACCTGATGCGCTCGCGCTTATCTTCGAGGAGCAGAGACGGACCTATCGTGAGTTGAACAGTGAGGCCAATCTGCTAGCACATCAGTTGCAGGCGGTTGGTGTTGGCGCGGATACGCTTGTTGGTGTCTGCATGGAACGTTCACTGGAGATGGTGGTTGCGCTGCTAGCTATCCTCAAAGCCGGTGGGGCCTATGTGCCGCTTGACCCGACCTATCCGCAGGAACGCCTCACCTATATGCTTGAGGATGCTCAGGTGTCCGTACTGCTCACGCAAGCGCGTATTCTGGACCGCTTACCTGATAACGCCGTAAAAACTATTTTCTGCCTTGATCCCGGCTGGAACGCAACCGCCTCTGCATATCCTGACAATCCGCGTAGTGACGTACAGCCAGATAATCTCGTGTACATGATCTACACCTCTGGTTCTACGGGCAAACCTAAGGGTGTCATGAACACGCAGCGGGGCGTCTGCAATCGTCTGCACTGGATGCAGCAGACCTATCAACTTGGTGCTGAGGATCGGGTGCTCCAGAAGACGCCGTTTAGCTTCGACGTATCGGCCTGGGAGTTTTTCTGGCCGTTACTGGCGGGAGCTACGCTGGTCGTAGCGCGTCCAGGTGGACATCAAGATCCAGCCTACCTGGCCTCGATCATCGCGGAACAGCGCATTACAACGCTACACTTTGTGCCATCCATGCTGCAAGCTTTCTTACAGGAGCCACAGCTTGAGCGCTGTACGAGCCTGTTGCGCGTTATTTGCAGTGGTGAAGCGCTCTCATCTGAGTTGCAGCAGCGTTTCTTTGAGCGTTTTCCTGCTCGCGTGCAATTGCATAATCTCTACGGTCCGACCGAGGCCGCTATCGACGTCACGTACTGGGAGTGTCAGCGCCATAGCGACCAGGGGAGCGTGCCGATAGGTCGTCCCATTGCCAACACGCAGATCTATATTTTGAACGCAGCGTTACAGCCAGTACCGGTCGGTGTGCCAGGAGAGCTGCACATCGGTGGAGTCGGTCTGGCGCGTGGCTATCACAATCGACCTGAACTGACTGCCGAGAAATTTATCCGCGATCCTTTCAGTCAGGATACCACTGCGCGACTCTTCAAAACCGGAGATCTTGCGCGTTACCGGGCGGATGGCGTTATCGAGTTTCTGGGTCGCATCGATCACCAGGTCAAAATCCGTGGTTTCCGTATCGAGCTGGGTGAGATCGAAGCTGTGCTCGGTCAGCATCCCGCCATTAAAGATGTCGTTGTCGTTGCCAATGAAGACGCCATGGGACACAAACGCCTGCTTGCCTATCTTGTTGCCAGACCGCAGAGTATACAGCCCTCCATTGAGGCGTTACGCACCTATTTGAAGGATCTGTTGCCTGACTACATGCTGCCAGCACTCTTTCTATACCTGGATGCCTTGCCGCTCGCACCAAATGGCAAAGTGGATCGTAAAGCCTTGCCTGGACCGGATACGGAGCGTCCAGAGCTAGAAGCCGCCTTTGTAGCTCCCAGCACGCCCACTGAAGTGGGTCTGGCTCAGATCTGGTCCAGCGTGCTCGGCATTGACAGGATCGGCATTTATGACAACTACTTCGATCTGGGTGGCGCTTCGATCCAGGCTCTGGAAATGATCTCCAAAGCAGTGGCAGCCGGTATGCCGTTAGAGCTAGAGATGCTGTTCGAGTACCAGACGATAGCCGAACTGGCAGCCGCTATCGATGCGAAGCCAATGACAGCAACAACGGCTGAGAGCACCGCTCAGGTTGAAAGCGTACCCCAGGCTCCCGTGAGAGCTGTGGCTCCCCTGCTCGCCAACGAGCCTGCTAAAACTGATATGAGCAATACGATTATTGAGAGCCTTGGCACCTATCTGCCACCAAAGATCGTCTCAAGCCAGCAGGTGCTCGACGCTTGTCGCCAGCCGATTCGTTTCCCACTGGCAAAACTTACCGGTGTGAAAAACAGGCGCATGGCCGGTGAGACAGAATTCTCGTTGGATATTGCCAGGCAAGCAGTCGCGGAATGCCTTGTCAACTCCAGGTACAATCCCGAGGACATCGACCTGCTGATCTGTGGCAACATCTCACGCTGTAACGCGCCGGGCCTGCAATTTACTTTTGAACCGAATACCTCCGTCCAGCTCCAGCAGCATTTTGGTTTCAAGCACGCTACCGTGCTTGACGTCTCCAATGCCTGTACGGGCCTTTTCACCGCTGCGTATATCGCCGATGCCTTCCTCAAGACTGGCCTGGTACGTCGTGCGATGGTCGTGAGTGGCGAATATATCAGCCACATCGCGCTCACGGCCCAGAAGGAGATCGAGAACTACATGGATTCGCGGCTGGCCTGCCTGACTGTTGGTGATGCGGGAGCGGCGCTGATCCTGGAGCAATCTCCCAGCAAGAAAGTGGGCTTCCATGAATTCGATATGTTTACGCTGGGTCGCTACAGCGAAGCCTGCATTGGCAAGGCCACGGATCGAGAGCATGGTGGCGCTATTATGTACACCGACGCGGTACTCGTCTCTGCTGTCAACCTGAAGCACGCGGTTGCGCATGCCGGGTACATCATCGACCACTCGCAGTGGGCGCGTGACGCCTTCCAGCACATCATCGTGCACCAGACATCTAACACGACCATCAATGATGTCCCACGCGAGATCAACAACTATTTTGGGCAAGAAGTCAGCAAGCAAGAGAGCGTCATCAACAATATCGCGGAACGTGGCAATACAGCGACCACGACGCATATGATTGCGCTGATGGACAATATTCGCTCCAACCGCATCCAGTCGGGAGATAACGCCGTCTTCGGTATCACCGGTTCTGGCGCGACCATCGGCACTGCCCTGTATACCTTTGACGACTTACCGGATCGCATCCGTCGCCGTGAAGCCGGTACCTATACCCCCAAAAAAGTGCAGCCACAGCAGCAGAAGTTCGTCGCGCAATTGCCCGCTGACAGGCGCGTGCAGGTTGCCAGCATTGGAACACTAGCTACTGATAGTGAGGTAGAGAAGAAGACGCTGGCGCTGGTCAAGTCTGCGGCTGAAAACTGTTTCGCCACTTCCACGTACGAGCGCAGTGCCATTGATCTGCTCATCTACGCGGGCGTATACCGTGACGATTTCTTATCCGAGCCGGCGGTGGCTGCCCTGGTTGCTGGTATGCTCGACATCAACGCTGATATTGAGACGCAGCAGGACAAAAAAACGTTTGCCCTGGACTTGTTCAATGGCGGTCTTGGTCCGCTCAATGCGTGCTACGCGGCTATTGCCATGATCAAAGCGCAAAAGGTCAATAACGCGCTTATCGTCACGTCGGAGGTGGAGAATAATCGCGACAAGCTGCCAGCCGACCTGGTAGGTATCGAAGAGACGGGTTCAGCTCTCTTGCTGGACGAGAGTCCCGATGGCAAGACTGGTTTCGGCAATTTTGTCTTCCAGTACTTCACAGAACACATGGCGGCGTTGCGGAGCCATACGGTGATACGCAATGGCAAAACCTACTTGCAGATTGAGAAAGACCCACAGCTAGAAACCTATTATGTGCAAGGCATCCAGCGAGCCGTCCGCGAACTGCTGGACCTTGAGCAACTCGCTATGTCACAGATCAGCGTTATTCTGCCACCGCAGATCTCATCGTCCTTTATCGCTGAATTGAGCAACACGCTGGAGGTTAGCCGTGACAAAGTGGTAGATGTGCAGGCACAGCACGACCTTTTCACGTCTTCACTTGCTTATACGCTCCAGTACGTCCGTGAGCGGCAACTGGCGAAGCCAGGAGATATCGGGCTGATTATTAATGTTGGCTCTGGCTTGCAGGTGGGTTGCGCCACATACTACTTTTAGTTTACTATCTAGTAATTACTCAGGTGAGGCAACTTTTCAGGAACCATAGAAGCTCGCGTAGGGGCAATCCTTTGCTGCGGCCCGTCTGGTCTTGCACCTACTCTGGACAACCGCAAGGGATGGTCCCCGTTTCATCGGCAAGCGGGTAGGGGGCGTCACCTTGCGTGCGCCCGGTTGCACACAGCGTGGCCACCAGTGCGGTCACCAGGACACGCCCCTACCCGCTTGTCCTCGTGAGAGCGGAGCCAGGAAAGGTGGCACCCTTCCTGGTATTTCCCTTTTTGCATCTGATGCATCACGCTCTAAACTCGTCTCTTCTTCCGTTCGCGCTTGTGGGGATTGTCCCTACGCGATCCCTCTCTGTTAGCCGACCTGAGTAGTTACACTATCTATTCTTTGACGTCGCGCTTCCAGGTCAGCACAATAGCCACTACGGCGAAGATGGCCGCATAAACCAGCGCGATGAGCAGCGTATGCGTCCCATTCACGCTCACTAACGGTGCGATGCCATCATTTTCAAATTGGGTTGGCACGATGGCTGCGGGCATCTGGTTCAGGTTTGGTCCCAGGAAGTAAGCGGTAATGTTGTTCCAGAATACATTGCCTGTGAGCCGGTAGCCGATGCGCATGAATTCTGTGCCGATGTTGTCGGCAGGGAAAAAGGCTAATGATGCACTCAAGCCAAAGACATACGAGCGTCCCAGGGCCGTCATGGCAACAGTTAACAGAATAGTTGCACCCATACTGATCAATATAGTCAGCAGGTAGATGCCGATATTGTGCCAGAATGTGCTATCGAGTGCACTGAGACCATTAAAACTATGTTCGAGCAGCAACATCTGTATGCCCTGTAACAGTACGGTGAAGAGCAAGCAGAAGGCGAGAACAGCCAGGGCAATCACTGCGATAGCCAGCAACTTGGCGAACAGGAGTTGTAAACGCCCAACGCCGCGTGCCAGGATAACGCGAATGGTGCCTAACTGATACTCGCGCCCAAAGACACTGGCGGTCAGAATAATCAGGAAGAAGCCAATAAAGACGCGTAGCACAAACAGATTGAGCGGCACCGTATTGTAGAAAAAGTGTAATGGTGTATTCTTGAGACTATCCGCCTGTCTTGAGACAAAGGACGTTACGAGATAGGGCAGGCACATGATGCCAAGCATGAGGACGAGCGTGAGCCAGATGCTCCACATGCGCGTCACTTTGAAAATTTCGCCGCGCACGATGCCAAAAAAGCTGGGTCGCGTGGCTGGCAGCATGTGTGGGGCGGTCGGACTGGTAACGATACTGCTCATTTCACATCTCCTGCTTCAGAATTGGTCAATTGTAAGAAGACTTGTTCGAGGTCTCGCGTCGCCTGGGTCAGACTGTCGGGTGGGAAACCGGCGTTGACCAGGAAGAGGTTGAGGTCGCGACCACGATCTTGTGGAGCTGGCGTGATGATTGTACCAGTCTCGTCCAGGCGTGCACTCTGACCCCAGGGCTGGCGTTGGAGCAGTGCGAGCGCTTGCTGAGGCTGCTCAACCTTGACATCATATTCACCCTGGCTGCGCGTGAGATCCTCAATGGTGGTCTCTGTGACGAGCTTGCCGTGATTGATGATGGCGACGCGGGAGCAGATCTGCTGAACTTCTGAAAGCAGGTGGCTGGAGATGAGCACGGTTTTGCCCTCTCTTGAGAGACGATGCATGAGGTCGCGCATCTCGACAATACCAGCCGGGTCCAGGCCGTTCGCGGGCTCGTCGAGGATGAGTAGATCGGGATCTTGCAGAAGGGCTATCGCCAGACCGAGGCGTTGCTTCATACCGAGCGAGTAGGTGCGTACGCGATCTTTTTCGCGGCCCGTGAGCCCCACGAGGTCCAGGACGGCTGCATAGCGTTGTTTGGGTACTCCTCCCAACGTAGCGGCGACTGCTTTGAGATTATCGAGACCTGACATATAGAGGTAGAGAGCAGGTGTCTCAATGAGCGCTCCAACACGCGGCAAGACCTCGGCGCGGTGCGTTGCTATATCCTGACCCATGATCTTGACCTTGCCTGCTGTAGGGGTAATCAGGCCGAAGACCATGCGAATTGTGGTTGTTTTGCCCGCTCCATTGGGACCCAGGAAGCCGAAGATATCGCCCTGGTGAACGTTGAGACTCAGATTATTGACCGCCAGGCGTTGTCCATACTGTTTCGTAAGACTTTGCAGGCTTAGAACGACTTCGTCAGAACGAGTCTGTGTAGGACTCGCAACTGGCGCAGCCATGGTGTTATCAACCATGAAATTGCATTCCTTTCAAGAATGATTATTGAGACTCTTGTTGCCACTGATACATAATTTTGATGATGGAATAAAAGGGAAGCTGCGTGCTGCATATGCGCAGATCTACTAAGATCATAATACGCTACTTTTGTGACGTTGTTGTTATGAATGTGTCGCAATATTGTCACAAAGAGGGGCTTTCACCTGAGTAGAGGTTGTAAATCGCGGCGCTCGAATGGAGAGGTCTGTTGTAGGGATCTGGCACTTGTTGAGGATGTGGCTTCTATTCAGGTCGGCAGGACAGCGGCGGAGGCAAGCCCCGCCGCTACGCGAAGGAGGGTGCCATGGACCTCAACCCCGCGTAGCGACCAGCCCTTGCGGTTGTCGAGCGTGTTCGTAGGGAGACCCGCGTAGCGACCAGCCCTTGCTGATCCGATGGGCTGACTGCGTAGCAGTAGAAGCGCTAGCTTCGTTGCCAAGCGGAATAAGGACGCGGTTGTCGTTTCCTGGTTCTGCCTCGAAGGAGGCCGCCGATGTGTCTACATGAGAGCGCCAAGAGGGGCTGGTAGCTCACTCTGCATCCTCATCATACCGGGCTGTTGTGTCATGTGTGAACCTTGCGGTGGCCATCCCTCCGCCTGGGTAGAGGGACCTCGCATGCGCCGGAAGTCCATCAGGGACAAAATGGTCTGGATCACGGCTCTCTGATGTGGTTCACTCTTACTGCCATTGTTCGTCTGGTTCCCTTCCAGATACATCTCCACGTTCGCCAGTTCTTGCTCCAGGAGCGCATAATCGTGTCTATGGGTCCACACCAGGTCTGCCGCCCAGGCCATCAGCCGTTGCCACGCAGCCTGGTCAGTGCCCAACTCCCGTGCGTAGTCGGCAATGGTCTGGTGTAATGTGTAGCGGCCCGGGCCACTGCTCTCCAGCAGACCCGCACCGCATAAGGCATCCAGCTGCTCAACTGATTCCCCGCTCACGGCCAGAGCTGCCTCCTCGGAAAAACTGTTGGGTTTGGCCGGGAAGAGCGCTAGAGCCGAGAGGACTGCTCGCTCCTCCTGACTGAGTTGCTCAACACTCAGGGCAATGGTCGAGTGCAGCGAGAGGGAGGACTGCCAGGCTAATCCCAGGGGACGTTCGGGCAATGGAGTGGGCAGGCTCACGTGCAAACGGTGCGGTCGTTCTAATAAGCGAGAGAGTGCCGTCCTCACGCGGCGTGGCTGACCCATGAACGCCTGTATAGCCAGGTACTTGCCCAGCAGATTGAGCGCCAGGGGCAATCCTCCGACCATGCGCACCAGTGTCCGAGCGGTCTCCGTCTCATGCTCAACCACCTGGGGCACAATGTGCGTCAACAACGCCAGGCCATCGGCCTCGGCTAATTCTGGCACGACGATGGTCATCTCCGGCGCGCAGGCAGAAGCCACTCGTGGCAAACGCGTGGTCAGCAAGTGAGCACACTGTGGTCCTCCCACACGCAATGCTAAGGCTGCCTCCACGTTCCAGGCATCGTCGATCACCACTAGCATGCGTCGCTGCCCAATGAGCGCACGCAAGATCTTGCCCCAGGTTGACCAGGATAAGGAACTGTTGCTGTCGGCCTCCTTGAAGCCGAGTAGCGACCCCCAACGTGCGAATACCTTCGATACATCAGCCTGTGGTCCCATCTCGGCCCATAAGATGCCATCGGGGAAATGGTCTTGCACCTGCGCATCGGTGGTGAGCGCTACCGTGATGGCCGTTTTGCCCACGCCCGGCAAGCCCTGCAAGACGGTGAGGGTCTGGCTCTCTCCGGCCAACAAACTCTGTTTTATCTGCTGCAACAGGCCATCACGTCCTAATAAGCAGCTACCCTGTCCCAGTATGTCTGGGATCATGGGATCATGCAGGGCTGCTGGCAACGGGAGGGATGATGGAGTCAGTTCATCTCCCCCGGTCTGGTCGGTTGCACCGTGTGCGGGAAACAGGTCTGGCTCATTGCTATCCAGACCGAGTAAACGACAAAGGTGTTCACGATAGATGCGATAGGGTACACTCTGACCAGCTTCCCAGCGAGCTACCGTCCTGGTCGAAACTCCTACCAACTCGGCCAGATGCGCTTGCGACCAGCCATGCGCGATGCGAGCGATTGTCAATGGGTGTGTTTGCATGAGATTGTGCACCTGTGCGATAGCGCTCACAGTCCTTTCTTATGTGTCGAGTTCTTTTTCTCTGAAAAAGGAGAAGAAGGATTATGTTTCTCATTACATCTCTCCCAGGCATCTATCCACCTCGCTGTCTCTTAACAATGTTAATGTCCGTGGCCGTGTAAATCCATATCATGCTGTCGTCATAGAGTAGGCAGGTTCTGACGGTAGCATAGAAGTGAGCTTGCAAGAGCGTCTTCGGCAGAAAAAAGGCAGGTGTTTTAAATCCTGGCTTTGACCTTTGAGAAAAGCAAAATAAGGGGATGTGGCCTGAAAAGCTCAAAGACATCGGCAGTCTTATAAGGACAAGTGGTTGTTGTAAGCAGCGCTCTTTTTCTTGAGAAGCGCTTTGGCAAACTGACGGTACGACCTGGATGGCTTGCTTTTCACATCTTTGCACTTTCACTTTGACTGTTTCAGATGATCGTACATACGCAATAGCCCTTGCTCAATTTCAGCAAATGGGTGGTAATAAGCAATGAGGTTGATAGAGTGCTGATGAGCATACACATAGAGGGACTGCAATTCTTTCTCACATCTGGTTACTTCCTTACTTAGTGATGTAGAAGATTGGGCAGAAAGTTGATCAGACAGGAAGCGTACCTGTGCTCCTAACGTAATCACCCAACGGTCAAATTGATACATGTAGTTTCTCTTCCGTGGAGTCGGGGTAGACCCGCTTAGGCTAGTATAGCTTCCTTTTCCTGTGTTGATGATATCATCTTCTCGTCATTGAGAAGCCATGGTATGATAGAATATGATAAACCCATGAGGTAGCCACTAAAGAAAGAAGGAATGGAGAGATGCCTGTCCCGAATCACTACTTGAAGCGTGAGCGACAACTCAAGGGCTGGTCACAGGTTTATCTTGCCAAACAGATCGAAGTTCCTGATTACTATATTAGCCGTTGGGAACGCGGTGAGGTGACGCCAAGTCCCTATTATCAACAAAAACTGTGCGATCTTTTTGGAATGACCGCTGAAGAGTTGGGCTTCCTGCAACCAAATGAGACCAGTTTCCTGGCTTCTTCCGATGAAGAGGAGGAAGATACTTCCTCGGAGTACTTTTCCTCGATTAGCAGATCAGAGAAAATAAGGGAGCATGCAGGTAACGAATACGCGTCCCCCAGGGCGACAAAGGCCCCTCCCGACGGACCTCCTATCTCTCCTGCGCCTGCTCCACAATATACTAGACTTCATCCTTTAATAATTATTGCCTTATTGTTTCTCGTTGGAGCTGCTATTGTCGATCTTGTGTTTTCTTTCCGTGGCTTGCCGTCTTTCTCCGCGCATCAGCAACCTGTCGTCCTCGCTCACACCGCGACGAGTGATCCGACAGCACGTGCTCCAACGGCGACGAGTAAACCAGCAGTTGCACCTACACCAATCAGTGACCCTCCAGTGCTGTCCGCGACGTTGGCAATTCAAGATGCCAGTCAATGGGACGAGTACCAGGGCAATTGTGAGTTTCAAGATAATGCTTACGTCCTTTTTAGTACGCATCGGGGTTCGTACGATCTTTGCCATGAAAATGAGGACAGGTTCTGCAATTTTGCCTTTCAAGTAGACATGACAATGATCTCGGGTGGAGGAGGTGGACTCATTTTTCGCTTTGTCGATCGTAACTCGATGGAACGCTTTACTATCAATTCCGAGGGCAGCTATAACCTTGCGGGCGTCAATGCAGCACCGTTTTTCGGTACGACCAGTGCTCTACACAAAGGCTTCGGTCAGTCGAATACACTGATGAGCGTGGTACGCGGTAACACGATAGAGATCTATGTCAATGGTCAACTTATCGGCACAGATCTGGATAGCGGTGCTCCTTCTTGTGGGCAGGTTGGCTTTCTCGCCTATGATTCCTCACAGGATTCTGAGGTGCAATTTTCTAATGTGAAGGTTTGGAATTTGAAGTAGGGAAACAGCCTCTACACGAGCTGCAGGCCGCCGAAAGGGCAAGACATTACACGTAGGCGGTGTGGAGAGCCAACGTTCAATCTCGCGTAGGGGCCGAGCGAAGACCTTTTTGATGGCCTGTCTGCTCCCTTGGGCAAAGAAAAAAGGTCTTTGCGTCCCTTGCGGCGGCCCGTTTTCTGGCCTTAAGTGAAATGTATTGGCCGCAAGGGACGGCCCTACGTGAGTAGCTAATAAATTGAAGATATTCAGCGCATTTTAGACAAACAAAGGTAACATGCCCAGGCGTGTGACCAGTTCTTGCATCTCCGTATCTGGCGGTGCGCTCTGGAAACGGCTCGCGGCATCCAGCACTTTGGGCAATAGATGAATATCTCCCACGGTGTTGAGGAAGATACCTGGACGACTGAGTGCCCAATGGACAGCCAGGTCGATATCATGCTGATCCTCTAAGGACTCGTCAATAAATAACATTTGCAAAGCAAGGAAGAATGTGATACCCTGTGAGGCATGAAAGCAGAAAGAGAAGCAGCGATCAAGCAACGATATGAGCGAGTGGCTCTGGCCCTCAATGAACGGACGCGACGGCTGGTCGCGGCGAGCGAGGCCATGACGATAGGAAGGGGAGGGATCTCGGCGGTGTCACGGGCGACGGGGCTGTCGCGACAGGTCATCAGCCAAGGGATCAAGGAACTGCAAGAGGAGGAACCCACCAGCGAGGGGCGCATTCGCAAGAAAGGGGGAGGACGCAAGAAACTGGTGGAGAAAGACCCACAACTCGGCGTCGAACTGGAACGCTTGGTGGAGCCAGTGACGCGGGGAGACCCGGAGTCGCCGTTGCGCTGGACCAGCAAGAGCGTGCGCAAGTTGGCCAAGGAACTCAGCCAGCAGGGTCACCAGATTTCCCATGAGCTTGTCAGCCAACTCCTGTACGAGCTGGGCTATAGCTTGCAAGCGAACCGCAAGACCCTGGAGGGGGGAACGCACCCGGATCGCAATGCCCAGTTTGAGCACATCAATGCACAGGCCAAGGCGTCTCTGGCAGCAGGGGAGCCTGTTCTTTCCGTGGACGCGAAGAAAAAAGAATTGGTCGGCGATTTTAAGAATGGCGGGCGTGAATGGCGTCCCGAAGGCGAGCCGGAGCAAGTGCGCGTGTATGACTTTCCTCTCAAGGAGTTGGGTCGGGTGACGCCCTACGGTATCTACGACCAGGGACAGAACAGCGGCTGGGTCAATGTGGGCATCGATCATGATACAGCAGCCTTCGCGGTGGAAAGCATTCGACGCTGGTGGAACACTGTGGGAAAGCAGCAGTATCCTCGTGCCAAACGCTTGCTCATCACGGCGGATGGTGGGGGAAGTAACGGGTCGCGCGTGCGCTTGTGGAAATGGGAACTCCAGCAATTGGCCGATGAGATTGGTCTCTGCATCAGCGTCTGCCATTTTCCTCCGGGAACCAGCAAATGGAACAAAATTGAGCATCGCCTGTTTGCCTGGATCAGCGAGAATTGGCGGGGCAAGCCGCTGGTCAGCTATGCCGTGATCCTCAAGTTGATCGCTGCAACTACGACCGAAGCAGGACTCACCGTGCAGTGCCAACTCGATACCAACACGTATCCGACAGGTCTTAAGGTGTCCGACGAAGAGATGGCTGCTCTGTCCCTTCAACCAGATCTGTTTCATGGAGAATGGAACTATACCATCCTCCCTCGTACCGCCTCTATTTGTTAACATTATTTATTGACAATGCCTAAGGGCGCATACCAGGTGGCATGGGTATGCTGCTCGCCCAGCCAGGGTTTGTAGGCGATGGATTTAATTGTCTGGACTGCTACATTGCGTTCCTGGCAGGTTGCGAGGAGCGCGTTGAAGTTTTCGGCATAATAAGGTTTTTGCAGCGTCACGTAGTTGTATGGTAACAGGACCGAGTCGAAGTCGAAGCGCTCAAGGCTGCGGCGGTGGGTCGCGGCTATTTGCAGGCCATGACCGGTGACGCCAATGCCCCGAATCAGCCCTTGTTGTTTAGCTTCGCGGGCCGCATCCAACACACCACCAGGACTAAGCGCGATATCCCATTCGATAGGGTCAGCCAGATTATGTAATTGCCACAGATCTACATAGTCGATGCGCATACGTTCTAGTGAGCGGTGCAACTCCTCGGTCGCTGCCCTGGCGGTACGCGCACCAGTCTTTGTTGCCACATAGAATTGCGAGCGGTGATGGGCCAGCCAGGGAGCAATGCGCAGTTCGGCATCGCCATAACTGGCCGCCACATCGATATGATTTACGCCGTATTGTAGCAATACATCGAGTGTTTGGTCCGCTTCAGCCTGGGTGACTGAGCCAAGCGCGGCGGCTCCGAAGAGCGTACGCGTGCTCATATGCCCGCTGCGTCCAAAGGCTTGTGTTGGGATAGTCATTTTTTTTGCTCCTACGTGATCCTAACGTTGGTTGTGATGGTGATGGTATGATATCGCCATGTTGTACGTGACAAAAGGCGTGATTATTTTGCTCCTAATGTGTTCAAGTACAAGCGTACGCCTGCTACAAGTGCGCACTATATCCATTAAATACACGAAGGGAAACATGTGTCAAGCCGGGTACAAATTTCGTCTTAATGAGGGAAGGCGGAGTCGCGTTATGGAATGCGAGCCTCTATGACCGCTATTTGCTGTAACACTATTTGGAGGGGGATATATGTCTCTTACACCATCCGATCTGGAGCATTTACGCGCGCTGGCGTTGGCTAGTAGTGAGTCTGTAGCTGATCTCACGCAACGTATTTGTGCCGTGCCAGCACCTACTGGCAGCGAACGGCTGCGCGCCGAGTTTGTGGCTGGGCTGTTGCAGGAGCGCGGCTATCTGCCGGATATCGATGCCCTGGGCAATGTGTATGTGCGGCGCGGCAAACATGGCGCTGGACCGGTGTTGCTCTTGCTGGCACATACCGATACGGTCTTTCCGGCGACAACAGCGCTTACGATTAGCCGTGATGGTGATGTGTTGCGCGGACCGGCGATTGGCGATAATAGCCTGGGCGTGGCCGCCATGATCAGCGCGCTGGATCTCCTGGACGCATTGGGCTGGGAGACAGCAGCCGACATTGTCGCTGTGGCGAATGTGGGCGAGGAGGGCCTGGGGAATCTCCGTGGTGCCTGGGCGGCTGTGGAGCGCTATCGTCCTGCATTGGGCGCAGTACTTGCGGTCGATGGACGCCTGGGGAGTATTGTCAATGTGGCCGTAGGATCAAAACGTTGGCGCGTGACTGTGCGTGGTCCAGGTGGTCATTCCTTTGGGTCGTTTGGCACGCCGAGCGCTATTCATGGTCTGGGGAGGATCATTGCGGCGCTGGCAGATCTACAGGTGCCAAAGGAGCCGAGAACGACCTTTAATGTCGGGGTGATCGAGGGTGGCACCTCTGTGAATACTATTGCTGCTAGCGCGAGTGCTTTGCTGGACATGCGCTCGGTGGACGTGGTGGCGCTGGATCATCTAGCGGAGCAAGCGCGCAGTTGTATCGTGCAGCATGTGGGTGCTGGTTTGCGTACCGAGATTGAGGTGTTGGGAGAACGCCCGGCTGGCAAGCGTAGCCGGACTGATCCATTGGTACAACTGGCAGCACAGGCGCTACGCTGGCTGGAGATAGAACCGCAGTACGTTGCTTCTAGTACCGATGCCAATGTTCCTATCAGCCTGGATATCCCCGCTGTCTGTATAGGAATTACCTACGGAGAAAAGGCGCATACCGTGGAAGAGTATATCCAGGTGCCTCCCATTGGGAAAGGTATGGCACAACTGGTACGATTGTGTATTGAAGCTTGCACATTGATTGCCGGTCAATGATCTTGTTGTCTCTTGTAAATGCCCGCCCTGGTCATTTCTCGACTCTCCGTCCATGAGCGAGAAAGCGGGTGGGGCGTGTCCCAGGGGCACGAACGGAAGACTGGCGGAGGGTCGTTGGCAAGCGGGTAGGGGGCGTCACCTTGCGCTGTCTTTTACCCACATCTTTTCAGGTCATCAACGGCAAGCCAGATGACAGGCCGAACGAACTTTTACACGGTTCTAATGGATGGCCTCGAACTCATCCTTGCAGGTGCTGCTAAGAAGCACCCGCAGACCTATCTACTAAAGATGTGGGTAAAAGACAGACCTTGCGTGCGCCCCGGCCTCACAAGAACCAACTCCTGATCTCTGAATGCCCACCAGGGCGGTCGCCAGGACCATGCGTTGATACTAAATAGGAAATGAGCGAGAAAAGGAGGACAAAATGGCGAGATCTCTTGCGTGGAGAGAAGAAAAGGAGGACAATCTTTTCATTCATACATTTCGCCGAAAAGGAAGGTCCTCCATGAAACATTCTATCGCATCGACGCAAGAGGAGATGCCAACGAGTCCCGCCAATCAGATCATTGCCCTTCTGCTCAACGTCCTGTCTGCGGGATCGATACCTTCGCAGATCTCGCCAGTTGCGCGCAAGCGCGGACGCCCACCCACGTTGTCCCATGATCACCTCTGGCTGGCAATGCTGCTGACGATGCTGCAAGGGTCCACCAGCTTTGCTAGTGTGTGGCGACTGATTACCTGGACCGGGATCGGCAACCTGCCTATCCTGAATCTCAAGCGTGACGCCGTGCGCAAACGCTTGCTGCACGCCAAGCTGGACTCCTTGCACGACCTGCTGGCACGGGTCAGTCAGGCACTGTTGCCTTGGACCACCCAGGCACAGGACCGGGACCTGGCTCCCTTCGCGACCCGCATCCTGGCACTGGATCAAAGTACCCTCGATGCGGTCCGGCGCACCTGCCAGGACGTGCGGGAAGAGCCGGTGGAGAGTGCCCGCTTGCTGGTGGGCAAACTGGCCGCACTCTTCGATGTCCAGCGACAACAGTGGGTGCGCGTGCTCTTTCGAGAGGATGTCTTTGCCAATGAGAAGCTCTTCGTCGAAGAGCTCCTGGCGGGTATCCAAAAGGGAGCCCTCATCCTGGCGGATCTGGGCTATTTCAGCTTCGCGTGGTTTGATTGGCTGACCGATCAGGGCTATTGGTGGCTTTCGCGCCTGCGAGAAAAGACCTCCTACCAGATCGTGCATGTCTTCGTGCAGCAAGGCACGACCTTGGATGCACTTATCTGGCTGGGGGCCTACAACGCGGATAAAGCCAAGCATCTGGTGCGCTTGATCCAGTTTGAGCATGCTGGGGTCTGCTATCGCTACGTGACCAATGTGCGAGACCCTGCGCTGCTGAGCATGAGTGATGCCGCCCGCTTGTATGCTCGCCGCTGGGATATCGAGCTGGCCTTCAAAATGCTCAAAGGGGAGTTGGGCCTGCATCTGTGGTGGTCGAGCTTTCCCATCCTGGTGCTCCAACAACTCTTGTGCGCCTTCATCCTGGCTCAAGTCCTGCATGCCTTGCACCTGCGGGTGGCCGCAGAGGCGGGCGTCGAGCTCTTTGCCGTCTCCTTGCCGGTGCTGGTCAAGCTGCTGGCTCATGCCCCAGCACGAGCGATGGGAGAGAGCCTGTGCAGCTTGTTGGTGCGCAAAGGCCACGAGCAGGGACTCATCCGTCCTTCTCGACGCTATCAACCTATCGTCCCGGCCTTGCTTGAGCCCTACGTGCCTGCTCCCCCTGACCTGGTGTACGTCAGGAAGGAGCGCTATGGCAGGCGCAAATGCGAGGCTCGTTCCCATCGTCCGTGTTTTCAACCGCGTTTTTTCTCTTTCTTTTTGATTTAGTATCAACGCATGTCGCCAGGACACGCCCCTACCCGCTTGTCCTCGTGGGAGTGGAACCCAGGAAAGGTGACAATCGTCCATTGTTGTTTAGCGACCAGAACGTGCTTGTGCGCGGCGGATTAACGCGTCAGCCGTCACTGCCAGGACCAGCACAGCGCCTTCTACCATATTCTGCACATCGGTGCCCTGACTCTGCAACGTCAGACCATTCTCCAGGGCACCGATGATCAGTACTCCCAGTACAATCGCCCAGGCCGAGCCACGGCCTCCGAAGAGACTCACACCACCGATAACAGCAGCAGCGATAGCATCCAAAAGCAGCGATGGGCTAATCTGGCTGGCTACCGAATTGCCACGTGAGGCTTCGATGATGCCGCCGACTGCCGCGAGTAGCGAACAGAGGGTAAAAACGGCGATACGAATGCCTACAACGTTAATACCAGAACGCCGCGCTGCTTCGCGGTTGCCACCGACGGCATAAATGTGTCGTCCGAAGGCGGTTTTTGTCAGGACCAGCCAGAAGAGGATGATCAGGCCAAAAAACAGAGCCGTAGAATAGGGCACCCCGTTATAGCTCTCGAAGGCCGCTACAGCCACACCGACGATCACAGCCACGGTAATGATCTGCACAATAGTGCGTGAGAGCGATTCTGTACGCAGACCAAGACGGAGACGTTTGGCCCGACCCAGAAGCAAAGCCGTTGCATAGATCACAACTGCCAGTAAAGGCAAACCTACACCATAGATATCCGGCAGAAAGCTGAAGGGAGAGCCTGCAATGCCCACAATAAAACTGTTGCGGATCGGCAACGTGGCCTGCCCATTTAGGAGTGCTAGCAACAAGCCGGAGTAGGCGATTGAGCCAGCCAGCGTGACAATGAAGGCAGGAATACGCACAATTGCCACGAAGAAGCCATTGATGGCCCCAATAAGAGCACCTGCGAGGAGCGCGATGGTAATGGCCAGCCAGGCCGGATAGTTCAGGCGCTCGGAGCAGATCGCCATAATCACTGCGCAAAGGACGGCTACCGCCGCCACCGAAAGGTCAATCTCGCCGAGCAGCAGGACAAGAATAGATCCCAGGCCAACTACGCCGATTTCGGCGATCTGCTGCGCCAGATTTGAAAGGTTATAAGGCGTCAGGAAAAGTCCCTGCGTCGTAGCGGTAAAGAAAATTACCACGACCACCAGCGTAAACAAGACCGGCAGGAAACCCAAATCACCGCGCAACAGTTCGCCAAACGTGCGACGTCGTATATATTCCGGTCTTTCAACCGCTGAGACCGCCGACTTACCTTCAGTCGCAGGTTGTTTTTGTTCTTGCATCTTACTCATCGCCTAAATCTCTCCTTTCAGGCTGTTACCATTGCCTTCTTCAGCCGTCATCAGGCTACCGAATTCAGCGCCTGTGATCGCGGCAACCACCTGTTCAGGAGTTGTATTCTTTATATCGAAGGTGCCAACGTAGCGTCCCAGACGCAGGACAAGCACACGATCTACAACTTCAAACACATCAGCCAGATTATGGGAAATCACCACTACCGCCAGACCCTGCTCGCGTAAACGCCGGATCAGCGACAGCACCTGTTTGGTCTGCGCGACGCCCAGGGCCGCAGTTGGCTCGTCCAGCAGCACGACTTTCGCCTGGCGCAGGATGCAGCGGGCGACTGCTATCGACTGGCGTTGTCCGCCAGAGAGCGAAGCAACGGTCGCGCGTGCTGAGGGCAATTTCACATCGAGAGAGCGTAGCACTTCCAGCGCGCGATATTCCATGTCAGCTTCGTTCAGCACACGCAGAGAGGAACGTTCTTCACGACCTAAAAAAAGATTGGCGACCACATCCAGGTTATCGCAGAGCGCGAGATCCTGGTAGACCGTTTCGATGCCCAGGTTGGTAGCGATCTGGGGAGTATTAATGTGTACGGGCTGACCATCGACAAAGATGTCACCTGTATCAGCGGGACCCACACCCGCGATAACCTTGATCAGGGTTGACTTACCGGCACCATTATCGCCTACCAGGCCGACAACCTCACCGGGATAGACTGCAAATCCCACATCAGTCAGCGCTCGTACCGCCCCGAAACTTTTCGATATGCCACGTAGGCTGAGACGTGGTTCACCGCTCTGCGGTTGACCTGGTGTGGGGAAAGCTGTTTCACCAGCCGCAGGGATGCTATTACCGGCCATATGGCCCTCCCTAGAAGATAGTGGCTCTCCGTCCATGAAGGGGGAAATGGGTAGGGGCGTCACCTTGCGTGCGCCCGGGCGGTCGCCAGGACACGCCCCTACCCGTTTCCCAACATTTCTCCCGGAAGGATGGAGACCCAAGATAGTATCATTATTGTCTTATCAATAAAGCGTAGTAGAGAAAATTGCTGACACATGCCGCTGCAAAAAGGGGGAGTTGCCCACGCTACTACCGTCGGTAGTAGCGTGGGCAAGGAGCATAACCCTTCTGTGCTACGAACAGTAGCCAGCAGGGAGATACTTCGCGTTAGTTGGCAGACCTTTACAGATCTGGGCCTGCGTCATCAGATCATCAGTCACAACTTGCTGGAAGTTGCTCTTATCGATGGCCTGTGGTGTCTCCAGAATTGAAGGGATTCCAGTGCCAGTGCTCGTTTTGGTCACTATGCCATTGGTCAAGGAGGTGGTACTCGTGCCATTGCTGATGGCGGCTACGAGCTTTGCCGTTGCCTGGGCCTCAAAGGCATAGTTCTTCTCGACGGTCATCGACTGATCGCCCGTCAGAATATTCTGGATGCCAGCAACGGTGGCGTCCTGACCGGTCACGAGTACTTTGCCATTCAGCTTCACCGCCTTCAGCGCGGCAATAACTGTGGTAGCCATACCGTCATTCGCCACATAGGCGATCTGAACGTTGTTTTTATTCGCGACCAGTGCGCCTTCCATCTCGTTACCGGCGGTCGGGTTGTCCCAGTTAGGTGTATATTTGTCGTAGACTTTCGTCAGTGTACCATCGTTCACCAGTGGGTTCAGCACGTCGGTGGCACCCTGGTAGAACAGTAGCGCGTTGTTATCGGTCTGCGCGCCATTGATCATCACGAGATTTTTATGACCAGTTGACACGTAGCTCTGATAATGATCGACAATATACTGGGCTTGCAGCTTGCCGACAGCGACGTTATCGAAAGAAACATAGTAGTTGAGATCGCTACTCTGAATCAGGCGATCATAGGCGATGACTGGCACATTCTTGGCTTTGGCCTCGCTCACGATCTGGGCCGCTTTTGTGCTATCAGAGGCAGCGACAACGAGAATGCAGTCGCCTTTTGTCAGGTCGGCTTCGGCCTGGTTCTGCTGGGTGTCTGCGTCGCCCTGGGCATTACTATAGTCGTTCGTCACACCGGGAAGATACTGGGTAATATATTTTTCTAGATCGGGACGGTCGTTGTTATCCCAACGAGCAGAGGTTGCCGTTTCTGGTAGCAGAATACCAACTTTTTTGCAGCCCTTGCCAGGTGCGCTGGTGGTAGATGATCCGCTGCCATTATTGGCGCTACCACAGGCGGCCATGGTCAGTAAAAGAAAGAGGAGACAGACCGTGACGGTCGATTTACGGCCTGCGCGAGCAAATAATTTCATTGAATGGTGTGTCCTTTCACACTCAGCCTTCACGTGTTTCCTACTTCCAGGAAAGGTCGTCACAGAGAAGGCTAACAAACATGACAATGTCCAATGGATCGCTAGAATATCAAACAGGACGGTATGATACGACTGCGTATGCAAGAAGCAAATGCTCTTTTCACGTGTACCGCTGGTGGGCATGCCAGTGGCGCTGATTTGGTCTCCTTTCGTGCGCGTTAGATTATTTCTTTGCCGCAACCTGCAAGGGCGCTGCGGCTTGAACCGCGACGCGGTTCTCTTCCGGCTGGCTAGCGGCCTCTTCGCGTGCGACGAGGATGCGTTCCCAGGCTTTGAAGAAGGGATAATAAAGAAGTGCCGAGATCGCCAGGTTTACTATTTGGAGCAGACTGCCCCTGATATCTCCTCCAGTTGCGATAAACCCGCTGATTACTACTGGCACAGTAAATGGTTGCATTACCACCGGGACATGCACCAGGCCAAACGAAAAGGCCAGGTAGTTCACGGTGACGATGATGCATGGAATCAGGATAAATGGAATCATCATCACGGGATTGAGGGCCATCGGCACCCCAAATGTCACCGGTTCGTTAATATTAAAGATTGCTGGACCCAGGGCTACTTTCCCTACCGCGCGCAATTGCGATGAACGCGAACGTAGCATATAAATCACCAGCGGCCAGGTCGCCCCAGAACCGCCCAGGTGTGTAAAGATATGGAAGAATGGCTCTGTGACGATGCCATGACCACCGGCTGCGTTGGCTGCGATGGTGCTCATCCAGAATGGTAGCGCTATGGCTGTAACGATGTTCATACCATGGATACCGACCGACCAGAGCAGCATCATCAGAATAATCTCGAAGAGCGCCGCCGGATAGCTATTCTGCACAACCACCAGTGGCTCAAAAACCTTCATCAGCAGGATGGGTATCGTATATTGCGTAACTTTGCCTGTACTGGCATCGACAAATGTATGATTGCTGATAAACCATTCTAGCAGCCAGACAAGTGTTATCAGCAGTAACGTCGGCATCAGCGCTTCAAAGGCGCGTTTGACGTTTGCAGGCACCGTCTTCGGCAACTTGATCGACAAACGCGAACCTCGGAACAGGCGCATCGTCTCGGTTGAGAGAATCCCCACCAGAATGGCCACGAGCAGACCTTCACCACCCAGGTAAGGCAAAAGCTCGCCCAGCGTCATATTGGTCATAGTACTGACCGGCATGGTTGCCAGTAGAAACAGCACCATCGCCAGGATGCCTGGCTGCACTGGCTCGGTACGTCGGTACTGTGCCAGGCTATAAGCCACACCGAAAGCCAGGAAGAGCGCCATCAGGCCGAATGACAGTTCGTAGGGTACCAGGATCGCGCCTTCGTAATGCGCTAGCAGAGTAGCCAGGGCTGGCACTGGCGGGGTAGCCACGATCAGAAACAGGCTCCCGGCCAGCACTAGCGGCAATGTGAAAACAATAAAGGCATCACGCACTGCCTGTAAATAAATATTACTGGCTATAACGCTGAGCGGAGGCACAAGATAGCGCTCAAAGCCGTCGGCACTGCGCTCAATGATTCCTCTCATGTCTGCTCATCGTCTTTCTGCGTGTTAGTGACCAGGGACAAAACCTGCTTCAGAACGGCCTGCCCGTTCATCGTTGCGTAATAAAATGGTTCAATCATCGCAACCGGCTTGCCTACTGAAAGAGCAAGTTTCTCTATACTCTTGCGCAAATGCCGAATCTGCGGCGCGATCAACACCACATCGCAATCATCGACCTTCGCTGCATATTCGCCTGCACTCAATGCCTCTACTTGTAGTTCATACTGTGCCGCCGCCGCCGCCTCAAGCATACTGTCCACCAGCATGCTTGTAGACATCCCCCAACTGCAAACAATTAACACTCGTAGCATAGTAGTTAACAACTCCCCCTCAACGAGCTTCGCCCCATAGGAAGGTGTGTTCTTCCCGAGCTTCGAGCGAAACTCGCCGGGTACACTATCTTTTATGGCAAGAATCATGCCATAATCTGTGTAGCACACATAGCACACATGCAATAGCACTGTAAAAGCAAAGCAGGATGAAATAGTATAGGGAACAAAGATACGGCAAGAAATGCTGATCGACGAGCTTACAACACTTCCTGTTCGCCATCAACGGCGAAAATATCAACCTGCCTGAGAATCCCGACTATATTATATGCCTCTTCATCGGGAAGTGTGCGTGCAATTTGTGTGCTGAGGATGTGGAGTGCGCGCCGACAAATGCTCAGTTCGCGCGCAAATAACTGCTCAACTTGTTGGCGAACCAGCGCGCTGACAAGCATGCCACGGGGCTGTGTGTCACGCTCAAGAATGCAGGCCAGATGCAGAATCAGTCCTGCCAGGACGTCGAAGTCAAAGGTTTCTCCTACCTCGACCTCTATCAATTCGATCATCTTTTCAATCAAGGGCATGATGCGGATAGGGTTGAGGAAAAGCATGCGCTGACTGAGGGTCGTAGCGATCTCTTGCATTAATTCGCTGCGCCGCACAAAGGTCAAATTTTGCGCCGACTCTACAGGCTTCTGCTCCAGTGAGGATGGATGTAGCAGGGCAGGATCAATCAGCGTATTTCCCAGCAGTGTGCGCAGGCGGGTGATACCGTCGCCGAAGAGAAAATCGGTGAGGGCAATAAAGGGATAACTCTCCAGATGGGGATTGATGGTGCCGACAACGGCCACCACCTGTCGATTGCCCACCAGGCGTTGGATATCGGTCTCGGTTTTGCTGGAGAGGCTAATGTCCATGCAAATAATCTCGACGCCCCGCTTGTCCAGTCCCGGCAGGTGCTCGTGAATCAATTCGGCGATTTTCGCAGCACTGCCAAAGCCGGTCAAACAAACCGAGAGGATGACCCGTGGCGTATATTTTGCGTCATAGTCAGTTGCGAAGTCAGTATCATAGTGGACGCTCTCTTCCCTGACATGCATGCTATCCTGCTCACGTGTCGGGTCTATCGCGCTGGGACTGGCTTTGAAACGTTCATGTGCCGAACGTGCTAGCAGATCGGTTGCCAACTGGTCGAGCGTGATTTGTCGTGAGTGTTGGGCTTGCTGCACTGCTTCAATCAGCAGTGGCGCAGAAACGGCGACAATCGTGCGTACCTGGACATTGGCTTGCAGCGTCACCATTTCTTCCAGGCAGAGCAGTGAGGGGAAATCCACGAGCAGCAGTACTCCGCCTCCTTGATCGGCGGCGCGCACCCAGCGAATCACCTGGGACAGCAGTTCTTCGGGTGACTGCTCAAGTGTCAGCTCGAACCCAGCGCACAAAGTTCACGCCCACCAGGGTATTGGCCAGGTCGGCCAGTCCCATAGCGATACCACGTCCATACGTTGCTACGACGATGCCCACCGTCGCTTGTTCGCTGCTCAGGAGCGTCTCGGCGTTTGCCAGCAGGACGGTCAGCACATCTGTCTCGCTCTCGGGCAACGTGACCCCCAGGGCAGAGCGGAATTGCAGCAGGGCTTCGCGGGCAATCTCATACTCAATTGGATACGTTCCGCGCATCGACTGGAATGCTGGTAGAGGGATCTGTTGCCTTTGCTTCAAGTGTTCAAGTGTGCTGGTCAGGTGCATGGCCAGCACCAGGCTCAGTTTATCGGGGAATGTACGGCCCAGGCGCTTCTCCGCGTATCTGGCAATCTGCGTACAGATGGCCGCGATACGTTCATCTACCAGCTCAGCCGGTGCGTCTAGCTTTTCATCGCCAACCTCGCTGGCAAAGCGCTGGAAATAGTGTTGAATATCTAGATGCAAGAGTCGATTGATCTCGTTCTCCGGCAGGCCATTGTTGCGCAGATGATTCAGATCCTTGCCAATCATGTCATAAAGATCCTGCACGGACTCCCCGACGAAGTCCAGGCTGAGACCGGTGGGAGTAAAAACATGGGCGGTCTCCAGGAAAGGCAATACGTCATCAACATCGTGCTGTAATTCGGCGGTACGCAGCAGGCCGTGACGCACGTGCTCTGGCAAGGTACCCAGGTGCACATGCAATTCTGGCAGATTGTTTGTGCGATATTCCAGATAAGCACGCGCGCAGGTCAGTTGCACGTCGGTCCGTAATTGGCCGATATTGCCAATGCATTCATAGAAGAGCAAGGCGCGCAAAACCTGCGCATCAACGCGGATATTGCTGCCGATGCTGCTGCACTCGGTGGTGAAGAAGGCGCGCAATAAGGCATAGCGCTCCATGGGGGTGCGTTCACGCAGACCCGGCAACGCGATGGTCATGGGTATGCGGCGACGAAATGTTGGCAGCAATGCCGTTGCCGGATCTTCGGTAGTAGCCGCCAGCAGCAGCAGCGACGATTGACGCTCACGCACGTCGCCCATGCGTCGGAAGCGCTCGCGGTCGATGAGATAAAAAAGCATCTCCTGACCCTCTGGTGGCAGGCGATGCACTTCATCCAGAAAAAGAATGCCGCGATGTGCTTGTTCAACCAGCCCCTCGCGATCACGATCTGCGCCAGTGTAGGCACCGCGTACGACGCCAAAGAGATGAGCCATCAGTAACTGTGGATTCCCGGCGTAATCCGCGCAGTTGAAACTAATAAACGGCGCGTCGGCTGGTAACGCCTGCATCTCCACTGCAAAGGTGTGCATCAGGCGCGCGAACGTCGTTTTGCCCACGCCGCTGGGACCAGAAAGCAAGGTATGTAGTCCACGTGGTGGATACAGCATGGCGGCCTTGGCCTGGAGAATGGCCACCTTCAGACCTTCATCGCTGCCGATCAAGGTTTCAAAGCTCGTCGCGATCAGACCAACCTGGATGGAAGCCTCGACCGTGGGCGGTTTCCCTGGTTCCTGAATGACGCGTGGGGGAGCATCTGGCGTGTGAGTGGTCTGCTGAGACTGCCCGGTATGGTGATTGGTGGTGTGCTCGGGAAGCGCCTCTGTATGGCTTTCGCGCAATGGTTGCGTTGCTATTTTCACCACAAAAAGGACCGGGCGGCCAGGAATACGTTCGACCTTCCCTTCTTGTACCAGCTGATTTAGATCCCGGCTAGCGTTGGTGCGATCAATTTTAGCTGCCTCGGCTATTTCTTCTGCGCTGATCCCTGTGCGCTGATCCCATATGTTCTGTTGTACTGGCTGCTGTGCGCATAAAGAACGTAATGCGTCAAGAACTCGATCTTTGCGGAGCACGGCGAGATCCCTTCTGCATGAAACCTTCCATGGTTACTTGAAATCAGTTTAGCATACTTGAGTTTGGGGGACAAGTTACGATAACATATCTGGCTTCTGATATCAATGGTTTCTCCTAAAGCGACAGATCTTCTCCTGCGAAAAGAAAGCAGAGGAAATATCGGCTCTTGCCGTAAAAATACTATCTCCTACAGGGATTGTTTTTTTTTGCTCAATTGGATATGCTTTTCAGTAAACTGATCATTGACTACTGTGCTCAGAAGAGCTATAAAATCTGATGTAAAGTTGTTGTTTCTAACAGAGAAAGAAGAGATATGAATACCTCGTTGCTAGTTATACTCCTGGTGGTAGTGGTGGTGCTCATCGTAGGGAGCGCGCTCTTGCGGCCCACGAGGAAGGCACATCATCTGAGGAAAAGGTTGCTCAAAAAGGGCTATGGTTCGCAAAGGAAGATGGATCATGGAGCACACGTAGCCAGGCAGCATGGGCATGAACGCAGTCCCGAGTGGCCCAGAGTAGCCATGGAGCATCGACTGCGTGAGCCTGCGTGTGTGGCCTGTGGGTACAAAGGCAAAAAACTGCAAGTTCATCACATTAAACCCTTCCATCTTCATCCTCACCTGGAGCTTGACCCACAGAACCTGATCACGCTGTGTGAAGCCAGGAGGAGAGAGCATCACCTGCTACTTGGTCATCTCGACGCGTGGGACTCTTACAACGAGCATGTGCGGGAGGATATCCGGCATTTTCACCACAAAACCTCCGCACAGATCCGGGCTGACTTACACTGGCAGAAGAAGATGCTGCAGAGGCCGTAATGCCTACGAGTATCAGGCACTGCCAATTGACTTTGTAGAGAAAAGCGCGTTACAATAATTCTGGCATATTGGTGAAGGAAAGCGTAGCGTCGTCCAGCAGGGCCATTGGGCGAAGACAACGCTGGAGGAGACGCTAGCGCTGTATTTTTAAGAACAGGTCTCTTTTGCGAACAGCAGGCAATAGCTGCCGTAGCTTTGCTGCATCGACGATGGATGGAGCCGCTGTTTCAGGTAAAGGGGAAGCATATGCGCTTAGAGCCAACTCCCAAACTCGATCATACATTGTGGGTTTCCGCTCGTATGGTCACTGCTAGTACGATACTTCATCTTTCAGCGGACGAGTTGGAACATGCAGTCTCCCAGGAGCAGATTGAGAATCCTGCCCTGGAGGTTGTCGAGCAACAGGTCTGCTTCTACTGTGGAGCATTTATGCGGGGTGCACACTGTCTCGCCTGTGGAAGTTTCGCGCAGTCAGGCGAGGTGGTAATCTCCACCCACGAAGCAGGAAATAACGACGGAAGTCTGGTGGAACCGCAGTGGGGTCAGTGGAGTGGGGACCGCTTGTATGACAGCGATGGCTACGCCGCAGGGGAAAACGACGACGATGAGGAGTTTGATCCTATGGCGCGTATCCCGATGGGTCAGACGCTGTCGGAACTGTTGCAGCAGCAGCTAGAAGCGTTGCTGGCCCCTGAAGATGCGCCAATTGCTGAACAACTGGTAGGCAATCTCAATGAACGCGGCTACCTGGAGATCAGTCTGCAAGAGGTTGCCGAACTTCTGGAGGTGCCTCTGGAACGCGTGGCATACGTGCTAAGCCAGCTCCAGACCCTGGAGCCGCTGGGTATTGGTGCGCGTGATCTGCGTGAGTGTCTCTTGCTCCAACTGCAGGCGCTGAGTGAACTGGGAGAAGCTCAAGATCTGGCCGTACTGCTGATTGATCGCTACCTGGATCGGCTGGGCAAAAGTCAGTTTCAAGAGATCGCTCGCGAACTGAAAGTGTCCGAACAGGCAGTGCGGCAGGCCGCGCAGTATATTCGCAGCACGCTCAATCCCTACCCTGCTCATAGCTACAGCGCCAGCATGAATGCCAGCCGGGCGGGCACTGTGTATATGCGACCGGATGTGCTTATTCGGAAGGGGGAGAATGGCTACGAGGTTGAACTGATCGAGGAGAAACGCTATCGTTTTCGCCTCAGGCGTGGCTATGATACCCAACGGCTCTATTATGCAGACAGCCAGACGAACAGCACAGAGATGCAACGCTATATCCATCACCAGGCCAATCTTGCTCATGGCTTTATTGATTGCGTGCAGCGCCGCTGGCGTACCCTCAAGCGCGTGGCCGAACTCATCGTGGACTACCATCACGAGTTTTTAGAGAAAGGCATTCGCTATCTACGTCCCCTGACGCGCGCCGAGGTCGCTGCGCGCCTGAAGTTGGACGAAGGAACGGTCAGTCGGGCTATCGCCAACAAATACGCCTTGTTGCCCAATGGCCGCTTGATGCCCCTCGCTGATTTCTTTGATAGCTCGCTGGGCGTGAAGGACATCCTGCGCGAGCTGATCGCTACCGAAGTACCCAGGCATCGCTTCAGTGATGATGAACTGGCCCATATGCTGACCGCACGCGGCATCCCTATGGCCCGCCGCACCGTGACGAAGTATCGCGAAGAAATGGGCATTCTATCGTCACGCGAGCGTTGCTAGTTCCCATAGCGACGTACGGCATGCTGAAAGACAAAGATATGTTCACGCTATGGATGCAATATGCTCGTATAGCACACATGTGCTCAGCGTGACAACACACATGCATAATTCTTTCCACACAGACCACAGCAACGGCAATCCCTTGTTGCATTGGCTGCCAACGAATGCATGGGTTCGAGCGGGTAGGGGCGTGTCCTGGCGACCGCCCTGGTGGCCACGATGCAATGGGAGACCAGGGCGCACGCGAGGTGACGCCCCTACCCGGCTCGTGGGCGATGGCATTGCTACCAGGGCGCACGCGAGGTGACGCCCCTACCCGGCTCGTGAGCGATTCCAAAGGCCACTACCTCTATCATCACTCCTCTTGCTCACTCCCCTTTTTCTCCTATTCAGCCCCCCCCGAAGAGTTCCGAATAACACACTTATTGGCATGATAATTGCTTGTAGGTACACTAAGTACAAATGCTGTTTGTGTAGCTGTGTTGGCTTGATGTTTGTACTTCACAGAACAGCAGAAAGGGAGGTATAGCTTACTAAAAGGTCCAGATGAGCATATTTTAGCGTAGCATTGATGCCTTCGTACGTTGTTGTGCAGTTCGTTATAACTGATATTTTCTCTACTTGTCCATACCGAACAACGCTTTGTTCATAGCGAGATGAAGGGGGATCTTATGCATCCATGTTTGAGGCACAAAGGGAAGTGTTACCTCAAGGCTGCCGATAGAGGTACGCGCCGTTCGTTTCGGGTGTCACTGACGACCGGTTTACTGTTCATCTTTATGAGCATATATTTACTGGCTCCCCAACTGGTCTATGCGAGCGGGACCGCTCCGAGTGGACCTGGTTCTTCTTCAAATTGGGCACCGTCCACCAACACCATCGTTGGCACCGCAGCCAATACGACCAGCGATGTCTGGTTTACTGGCTACAATGGTGTGCTCACTGAAATGTATTATCCCACAGCCGATTATGCCGATAGTACCCTGCTCGAATTTATGGTTGGCAACAGCAGCCATAGCTGGGTGGATCAGGAGGAAACGGGCACCAACTCGACAACGCTACTTGATGATGGGCACTCTCTGGCCTGGGATGTGACGAACATCGCGAAAAGCGGAGACTATGAACTTACCAAGGTTATTTACGCCGACCCGAGCCGCAATTCGGTAATCCAGCAAGTGACCTTCACTGCCCTGACGGGTACGCTAGCGAATTATCTCCTCTACGCGTACTACAATCCGACGATGCGCAATGGTGGCAACAGCGATTCCAGTAGCACGCAGACGTATAACAACACGACGATGCTCGTGACGACCGATTCTTCGGGAGATTATGCCAGTGCCCTGGCGGCAACGATCCCTTATCAGTCTGGCATGACCAGTTCCGGTTTCGTAGGTCAGAACGATGGCCTGACGGATCTGCTCGGTAGCAGCAACTGTGGCAGCAGCTCCTGTCCCGATTATACGATGAGCGATACCTATAGTACGGCCAGTAGCGGCAATACCGCGCAGACAGGTTTGCTGGACCTCTCTGATGGTGGCATGATTAATACTTCGACTGCTACGTCGATCTCGTTTGATCTTGTGTTGTCGTTTGGACAATTGAACGGTAGCACAAGCGCAACGAGCAGTGCGGAGCAGACACTGGCTGGCACATTGGGCGATAGTTTCACAAGCATGCTCAGCACCTATATCTCGCAGTGGAATACCTTTGACAATAGCTTGAACACTCTGCCTGGCGTGGGTAGTACGACCGCTATTCAGCAGGCACGCCAGGAAGAATACTATCTGGCGGCTAATGTAGTCAAAGCTTCGCAGGATAAGCAAACGGGAGCATTTGTGGCGGGTCTGGGGACGCCGTGGGGCGACACTGCTGGCTCCGGGGATGGCGGCTATCACCTGGTCTGGGAACGCGATATGTACCAGATGGTCAGTGCTTTGATGGCCGCTGGAGATACTGCTGACGCCAAACGGGCAGTTGAATGGGCATTTGATACGCAGCAGCAAAGTGATGGTCATTTTCCACAAAACAGTTATGTGAATGGGACGCCATACTGGAGCGGCATCCAGGAGGATGAGCAGTCCTTCCCCATTATGCTGGCGTATGAGTTAGGTCTCACCGATAGCAGCGACTATACTCACGTCAAAGAGGCGGCCAATTACATCATGAACAACGGGCCATCGACGGGGCAGGAGCGCTGGGAAGAGAATGGTGGCTATAGTCCCGCGACGATTGCCGCTGAGGTTGCAGGTCTGGTCTGCGCGGCAGCCCTGGCTGCCGATAATAGCGATACCAGCGACGAGTCAGCCTGGCTCAGTAAGGTCGACTACTGGCAAGGTACTATCCCGGCAAGCTGCTCAATCAAGTATTATCGCTTTGAACTGATCGATGGCAGCGCGACCGCCTGGTATAACGCCGCAGGTGCCTCGACGAGTGAACCGAGCACTGATGATTTCTACATCATTCCTGGTTTCACCGTTCCCTCCTGGTCCAGGACCGGTGTTATGTACGAGATCTTCCCTGACCGCTTCTACAATGGCGATAGTAGCAACGATGTCACGACTGGCGAGTATAGTTATCAGGGCTATTCAACGCTGCAAGAGAGCTGGGGCGCCAGCCCGGTAACGGGAAACGCGTTGCAGAATAACCTCGTTTTCTACGGCGGCGATCTGCAAGGCATCGATCAGAAATTGAGCTATCTCAAAAATACACTCGGAGTCAACATCCTCTATCTCATGCCCATTTTTACTGCGCCCTCCAACCACAAATACGATACGCAGGACTATTTCAATGTTGATCCGCATCTGGGCGGTAACAGTGCTCTGACACAACTGGTCAGCGATGTGCACAGCAGCAGCAATGGAGATGCGGGACATATCGTCCTTGATGGTGTGTTTGATCACACAGGCGTCTGGAACACCTGGTTTAACCAGGGCGATGTCAACGCCAACGATGATGGAGCTGAGCAGAGCCAGTCCAGCCCGTACTACTCCTACTACGATTTTCAGAACTGGCCGTCAACCTATACGACCTTCCTGGGCTATAGTACGTTGCCCAAACTGGACTATGGGAGCAGCGGCTCGGCTGTGCGCAATGCTATCTATAATAGTACCGGCTCTGTCGCTCAGAGCTGGATACGCAACTATGACATCGATGGTTGGCGACTGGATGCCGGCACCTACGTGGATGCCAGTGGCAATAATGGCAGCGATAGTACCGATCATGCGATCTGGCAGGAGTTCCGCAGTGCTGTCCTGGGAGCTGATCCCAACGCCTATCTCTTCGGCGAGGATTGGGGCAATGGCGCGGCCTGGACGAATACACTACCCGCGCAATGGGACGCTGTGACGAACTATGCGGGCTTTACTGATCCGGTCTCAGAGTGGATTACCGGCGAAGACTACAATGGAAACTCCGCATCGCTGACGCCGAGTCAGTTCAATGCCACGTTACAGTCCTCACGTGCGGCTTATCCTACCGATGTGCAGCAAGCTATGCCGAACTTCCTCTCCAGCCAGGACATCACGCGCTTTGGTCAGCGGGCCAATGGCAACGAGAGCGAAGAGGCACTGGCCGCAATCTTTCAGATGACCTACGAGGGACTGCCCACCATCGACTATGGCGATGAGTATGGTATGCAAGGCGGCGCGGACCCCGATAACCGCCGCACCTTCGATTGGTCGCAAGCTACAACCAGTAACTCGCTCGTTGCGCTGTACCAGCAACTGATCGGTCTGCGCAAGACGTACTCCGCCTTGACCGACGGTTCGTTTATGCCTCTGCTGACCGATGACACAAACAATGTCTACGCTTACGGACGTATGGATCAGAACAATAGCCTGGCTGTTGTGCTCAACAATGCTAGCAGTGCCCACACGATTACCGTGCCAGTCTACGAGATGAGCATGGTCAACGGCAGTAATGTGACTGATTTGCTGTCTGGTAATACCTATCAGGTTGTGGGAGGGCAGGTCTCGCTGACTCTGCCAGCGCATTCAGGCGCTGTGCTGTTGAATACAGGTTCGACGACAGCAACGGCAACGGCAACTTCGACACCAACAACAGGAGGTACTACATGTACGGTGCAAACGGTATCTGCAACCACCTGTCCATTGGTGGCCGGACAAACGGCTACGATCTCTTACTCTGGTACGTTAGCTGCCAGCGCAACGAGTATTACGCTGCATTGGGGCTATAACGACTGGAGTGGGATTACCGATACAGCGATGACGAAACAGAGCAGTGGGGTCTGGACGGCAAGCATCACGGTGCCATCAGGAGCGACGGTGCTCAATATGGCGTTCGAGAACCAGAGTAGTACCTGGGATAATAACAGTTCCAGCAACTATAACCTGAGTGTAACGTAGCGCGAGTATGCGTCTACGCGAATTTTAGCCGGAGGCCACTGCACGCAACTGTATATGTGCATTGGCCTCCGGTTAGAGAGCAAGAGAAAGGTGATGTACCAATGCAAGAAACTGAAGAACACGGGAGCGAAGTCGCGCGTCTGCAGGCGCGCATTCAAGCAGAATATGAATCCGCGCAGAACGGTTTCTCCGGGCTGATGTCTGGTACTGCACGGCATGATTTCATCAATGCGCGCATGGAGCAGATAAGTCAGCTCCGTGGTTGCTTGCAGGATCTTGTTGGCGATCAAGCCCTTGTGCTTATGACAACTATTCAGGAAAAATCGCTGGATTGCGACAATCCGTAAAAGTGCAGGTTGGAAACGACAACCGCGTCCTTATTCCGATTGGCAACGAAGCTAGCGCTTCTACAGCTTCGCAGTCAGCCAAGCGGATCAGCAAGGGATTGTCGCTACGCGCAGCCAACCTGAAGGGTGGCGTCAATCCAGCGAAATAGTGTGTTTGTTGTAAATTTATGCGACTGGAGCGCCCCAAACATCGCGTGTCACGCTTACCAGGAGTTCGAGCTTGCGGTGTTGGTCTTCAAGAGAAAGGTGGTTGCCCTCCATAGTGGAAGCAAAGCCGCATTGTGGGCTGAGCGCAAGGCGTTCGAGTGGCACAAAGCGAGCCGCCTCTTCAATACGTTGACGTAGTTCCTCGGCGGTCTCCATCTGCGGTTTTTTGGTGGTGATCAGGCCAAGGACGACGAAGCGGTCCTCTGGTACGTGACGCAATGGCTCAAAACCACCGGAACGCGCATCGTCGTATTCGAGCAGGAAACGCTGAAAGTGCGTCCGCGTGAAGATGCGTGAGATTGGTTCGTAGTCACCTCTGGCATAAAATTTGCTCTGATTATTACCACGACAGATGTGCATGGCGAACGTCACTTCGGGGTGTCCATCGATAATCGCGTTGTCCAATTCAATGCACTGATCCATCAGTTGATCGGGATCGCTGCCGCGTTGCCGATAGCCTTCGCGCATTTGTGGATCAAACAGCGCTGCATATTGTGGCGCGTCAATCTGAATATAGGTGCAGCCCAGTCGAATCAGCTCGGCGATCTCGCGGCGCGAGAAATCCACGATGTCGGCCAGGTAGGCATCGCGCGTGGCATAGGCGGAACGCGATTTCTCGGCGTCATAGTAAGCTGCGGTCTGTTGTGCGCTGAGCATCGTGACCTTGCCTGGACCTTTGTGCCGTGAGCGCAAATAGACCCATTCCTCGGAGCACATACTTCTGCGCCATTGCAGTTTCTCCACGACAACCGGTCGTTTGAGAATCAACTTTTCGCCGCTTTCGTCGGTAAAGGGAATGGCCCAACCGCCAAGTTTGTCAAAGCCATCCAGCGAGTCAACCAGATGACCATAGAATGCATAACGCCGTAATTCTCCGTCGGTGATGACATCAATACCGATGTCTTCCTGGAGCGCGATGGCCTGGTTCACCGCCTGATCTTCGATGACCTTGAAGTCTGCTGCGCTGAGCTGTCCTGCCTCAAATTGTTTGCGTGCTGTTGCCAGATAAGTGGGCCTGAGCAGGCTACCCACCACTTCGCTGCGATAAGTCATTGCCGCATACCCCTCTCTAAAAAATGCTAGTTTTACCAGTGGTCGAAACTCTTTCGACGCGTGCCTCATTGCGTTCCACGCTACTGATATAGTTAACACTAAATTGAATTGGCATGTTTGTCAAGGTGATGAGAACGCTGTGGCAGGGCTATACAAAGGTTGTCAGCCTCTTTCACATGCGATGATGCAATGCTTGCTCATGATTTTGATACGGCTTTTATTATTTCGTCGTGTATAATAGAATCGCTGTTTGCTAGAAGCACATTTCTATGTATGTTTGTAGCGAGAAGAGAGCACTGGACAACAGCAAAGGTGCAATATGCCAAAGAAGAAAGTAGCTAGAATTGACATTTTTAAAGCAATAGCTGGCGTTTCTTTTGTCACACTTGCTGCAGTTGGAGGTTCTACACCACATGCTTTAGCTGACGAAGAGATGGCTATGCTAGAGGAACAGTATCGCCATGCTCTCTATGAGCGTTGGAAGATGCTGGACTTTAAAGGCATCATGCATGTTGATATGAACCGTCCTATCAGCATTCCGCTGACAGATGTCTTCATCTTTCCTGATGTGCTGCTTGGCATCCCGGAACACGAAACTCTTGAGCGCGAGGGTGAACTTCCTCTCTACGAAAGGTACTTGCAACAGAAAATAAAACAGACTGTACGGCAACGGGAGGCACTACATAGCGCGCTGGCGAAACATCGTCGATTGGTATTACTGGGTGACCCAGGATCAGGCAAATCAACACTTTTGCGTTATCTGCTATTGAAGCTTGTGGAGGGCGTTGATGCCTTTACTACAACATTTCCAGAAACGGCAGATGTCGCGATGGCTATCCCGCTCTATATGCCATTGGCAACGTATGCTGAAGTGTTGCGCTCCAACGTTCCCGGTAGCCGCTCGTTGGAGGACTTTCTGCCGATTTATCTGCGCGATAATTATCTTGGAGCATATGGCGATTTTATCCAGGAGCAACTCCAACAGGGCAACCTTTTCTTGCTGTTCGATGGGCTGGATGAGATTCCTGATACAGCTTTGCGTATGGATGTGGCACGGCACGTTGAGATGTTTACGCAGGCGCATACTACGAATCGTTTCATCGTAACCAGTCGGATTGTTGGCTATAAAGCGGCCTCGCTTTCCGCTGAGTACCAAGCCTATACATTGGCGGATTTCAATGAGGACCAGATCAGGAAATTTGCCCAGCAGTGGTGTCCTGCTTATGAATATTGGGTGCAGGATGTGAGGGAAAGTCAGTATCTTGAAGATGCGGCGACCAGAGAAGCAGAAAATCTTTTTAATGCCACCCAGAGTAAACCGGGAGTCAAGCGCCTGGCGGTGAATCCGCTTCTGCTGACGATCCTGGCGCTCATTCAACGGCAAGGTATTGAGCTACCAAGCCACCGCGTCGAACTTTTTGAGCTGTGTGCTATCACCTTAATCGACACCTGGGTGAAGGCGAAGGGCAGGGGACATACGACGCGTTTTGACAAGAATGGTCTGATTAAAATTCTTCGTCCATTAGCCTTCTGGATGCATGAGCATCCAGCGGTGGGTGCGATTCCCGAAGAAGATCTACATGATCAAATTGTGCGTCAATTAGTTGGTAGGATGATCAGCGAGCATGAAGCGACAATGATGGCTGAGCAATTTCTAGAGACAGTGCGTGGGAAAACTGGTATCTTGGTTGAGCGTGGTAAGGCACGCTATGGTTTTTTGCATTTAACCTTTGAAGAATATTTCGCTGCACTCGAACTGGAGAAGCGCAAAGATAAGCATGCGTTTATACGAGCACATTTGCATGATCCGCGCTGGCGCGAGGTCATATTACTGACCGTTGGTACGGCGGGTATTCTGAGAAGCGATGAAGAGGAAGTAACGGAGCTTGTACATGATGTGATTGCCAACGCGGGAAGTCCTTACGAGCAGTATTTGCACCGCGATCTCCTCTTTGCTGGGCTCTGCCTGGCGGATGATGTTGGTGTGAATGTTGCCTGCGAAAAAGAGCTACTCGAAGAAATCATCTACCTGTATCTCACCTCTCCCTTCGAAGGCTTTCGCACTAGCTGTGCAACTGTATTGACGGAATGGAATGGCACAAAGATTGCGGAAAAGGCCGGTCAGCTTATCTTTCCACTATTGCGCCAATGGACGCAGCTAACACATTCGCCGCGCGTATTCTCAGCAAGCTCTCCTTTTGACAAAGCACTTGCTGGACATATAGAGCAGTCGGCGATAGCCCATCAAGCGACAGTGATAAAACAACTACGCTTTCATATAACCGTTTTACTCGCGCACACACAGGCCCTTGATGAGCTAGATTGGCGTGCGAGCCTGTTGGGCATTGTATCAGAGGAGAGTGTCCGGGAGCGTATGCGCGATGTATTTGCACAATATGCTGACAGGCAGATGTGTATCACTGAAGCTTTACTTGTTGCGCTCTCCGATCCAGATAAATATGTCAGGCAAAATGCCATAGTAGCTCTGCAACGACCTGATATAGTACAGTCGCCTGATGTTATAAATGCTTTACTCTCGGCAGTATTTGATACTGACTACAAAGTAAGTGGCGCAGCTTTAGCTATACTAGGACAATGCGAAAGTGCCCAATATGGCGTGATTGAAGCACTTCAGAAAGTGCTTTCATATAGTAAAGACGCTTATGTTCGACGTGCAGCTGTTCGCGCTCTTGGTCAGCTTGCTAGAAGTCAGCCACATGTTGTTAGTGTGCTCCTGGTAGCACTTACAGATATAGATGAAATTTGGGTGAGGAAAGCTGCCGCTACGGCTCTTGCCAAAGTTGGTCAGAGACAAGCGCATGTTGTTGATGCCTTGTTGATCGCGCTTGCCGATAGTGATGAGGATGTGAGAGAAGCAGCGGCTGATGCACTGGCAAAACTCTGCGAGCGAAAAAAGGCTGATGCAATTGATACACTGTTAATTGCAGTCACCGATCCAACGGCTAATGCTATCGGTCAACTCAGTAGCAATCCTACGTATGTTACAGAGATACTGTTACACTCTTTCTCCAATACAGATAGAGCAAGGGAAGCAGCGGCTAATGTGCTGGGAATATTTGGTGAGAGGCAGATTCATACTATCGATGTATTACTCACAAGCCTCACTAGCTCCGCATCGTGGTCGCTCAAAGTAGGTGTGGTGAGAGCCTTAAGGTATCTTGGTGAGGGGCCGTCTCGCGTGATTGATGTATTGCTCTCCACACTCGGCGCGTCACCTTCCAGTTCTTTGAGAAGAGAAGTTGTCAGAGTTCTTGGACAACTAAATGCTGGCGAACCACGGATTATCGATGCGTTACTCAATGCTGTAACAGATGCCTCCTGGAGAGTCAGAAAAGAGGCCATTGAGGCTCTTGGACAACTGACCAATCAAGAACCGCGTGTCATTGATGCATTACTTAATGCTATGGCGGACATCTCCTGGAGGGTCAGAAAAGCCGTAGTCAGAGCCCTTGCGTCTCTCGACAAAAAGCAGTCTAGTATTCTTGATATATTGCTTGCTGCGCTTGCAGACTACTGGGTGAAAGAGGATGTTATAAAGACCCTTGGAGAGTTTGACAATGGAGAACCGCGTATCGTCGAGGCGTTCTTGCTTGCTCTGGCCGACTGGAACATGGATGTGCAAAAAGAAGCAATTCAAGCACTTGGTAATCTTATCAGGTTACAACCTGAGATTGCACATAAATTGTTGCAGGCTTTAGCAGGCGATGAGATTGTGGATAGGGCAACCCAAACATATAAAGAGCGTCTCTTTGCGAATTTTGTAGAACGGGCGCTGGGTATACTGAGATGTGTAGGTACTCATCAATCTTCCATTGCCGACCTCGCATTTTTGCTACTTGCTCTTCCTGATTTTAGAGCTTCTACTTCTGGCTCGATAAGAACACGAGCAGAGGAGACCCTGGGGCAATTGGGCAAAAAGAACTTATCTGTTGTCAATAGATTGCTGTCACTGCCATTGGATGGCGATGATCCCTATGATATTTTACAGGCATTTGGGGAATTTGGAGCAGGAAAACCTCAGGTTATTGATAAATTGTTACTTGCTCTTTCTGATAGCGAAACTTTTGTGAGATGGTCGGCTGCTCTTGCTCTCAGACAATGCGGAAAGGGACAGCATCGTGTTATTGAAGCACTACTGCGCGCCAGGACTGACGATCATGAGGTTGTCAGAAGTGAGATAATTCATACTCTTGGGAGTCTAGGTGTGGGACAGCCTCAGGTTGTCGAGGCGGCTCTTCAAGCGCTCTCTGATAGAGAGTCGGGTTATGTGAGAAGTTGTGCTGCTATTGCCTTGCGCTTGCTGAATGATGGACAGACACAAATAATTGAAGCTTTGCTGCGGACTTTCTCTGAACCTTCTATACGTGCTAGAACTTCGGCAGTGGCTGCGATTGGGCATCTTTGGAACGGTCAGGTCAATGTTATTGAAGCCTTATACATCTATTTTTCACATGCTGACCTGTTGACTAAAGTTTCAACACTTCGTGTATTATCAGGTATTCAGAACAAGCAATATAAGCTCATTGACGCTTTGTTTGCAAAGCTTGCAGATCCTTCCTGGCTGGCTGGAGAGACAACAATTGAAGCTCTCAATAAACCCGCTGACAGTCAGCTTGCTGTCGTACGCCTTTTGCTCTCTGCGCTTACAGATCCCTTGCCCGAAGTTAGAAAAGAAGCTGCACGTGCCTTACAGCTTTTTGAGCACAGCCAGCCTGAGGTTGTTGAAGCATTGCTGAAAGCTACCTCGGACGCGGATTGGACTGTAAGAGAAGCTGTAGCGTCGGCTCTATCCGTGTCACAAATTCAGGTAGAGGCTATTGGTAGCAAATTGGCACAGATGCTGCAAGATTATGAAAGCATGGCCCGGCGTGATCTGCGTGATTCTACTGCTATATTCAGCGCATTACAGGAGATTGCCAAAAAGCTGTAGCGCGTAGCTACTGATCGCGTGCTGGACTTCCAGTCTATCAGCAATAACACAACGGTGTGTAACGATGACCCGATGATTTCATAGTAAGCAAGCGTTTAATAAGATGCATTTACCACTATCAATAAAGATACAATAGGAAAGGACTTCTCAACTCGATGAAGATACACCGTGCCCACCAGTGGTTCATCGCCGCGGCACTCCTCGTTGTGCTGCTAAGTGGATGTAGACGTCTCGCCAGTAGCGCATCAGTCAGTGTACCTGGAACAAGCGTGCCGTCTGCTACCACCACTGCTTCAATAACGCATAGCGGCATCGTCAGCACGCCCATTGCTACGACCGGTTGTGGGAAAGCATCGCCTGTTGCGGCAGGCAGTACCGCTGACCTCACACTGACCTCGGGTGGCTTGCAGCGGACCTATCGACTGCACGTTCCTACCACGTATAATCTCGACCGGGAGACTCCATTGGTCCTGGACATTCCTGGCCATGGCGAGACTGCGCTACAGCAAGAGCACTATTCTGCCTATTCTGCGCTGGCCGATCAACAAAATTTTCTGGTCGTGTATCCGCAGGGTGTGGTGGGACCTGATGGCAAACTCGGCTGGGCAACCTATGGGAAAAACGATCCCACAGTCAATGATGTCCTCTTTTTTAGCGATCTGCTGACGGCAGTACAACAACAATGGTGCGTAGATGCCCGGCGCATCTACGCCACGGGTATCTCTAACGGCGGTGGCATGACAAACCTGCTGGCCTGCCAGATGGCCGGACGCATCACGGCATTTGCTCCGGTCGCTGCGGCGATATACCCAATTCCTGGTGGCTGTCATCCTGCGCGGCCAGTACCTTATCTGGAGTTTCATGGGACCAGCGACCCACTCGTGCGCTATACGGGCAACACAGTGCTGCAATTTTTGCCGGTCATGCAAACAATGCAAGATTGGGCGACGCGCGATGGTTGCAGCAGCGGCCCGAGCACCTTTTTTCAGCAAGCGGACGTAACCGGCTTTGAGTGGACCAATTGTCAGGGTGGTGTCATCGTGCAGCATTATCGCATCGCTGGCGGTGGACATACGTGGCCGGGCGCAATCATTCCAACGCCACTGGGTGCAACGACACACACCATCTCGGCCACGACACTGGGCTGGCAATTCTTCCAACGCTATCAGTTGGCGTAACTCCCGGCTGCTGCAACTCCTTTTTCGCCTCTTCAGGATTTCAGCGCTACCGATCTAATGGCGATCCCGCCTATCACAGTTTGCCTGATAAGGCTGTGGTAGGCGAGGAGGAGCTATGCGTGAGAGCGTTTGGAGGTGACAGGTGCTGGAGACATGGTGATATGATAATTGGGAAGGTATGGAGATAGGCATTGCTAGGCTGTGTAGATTTTGTGCTATTCCAAGGAGTACTCATGAGTTTCCTCTCGTATCCTGATACTGCTGATCAAAGAAAATTGTTGACCATTGTGGGCAAGTTAGCTGATACGTTTGCGCAACGTGCAGCAGAGTACGATTGGAGCGGAGGTTTTCCATTAGAGAACTTTGCAGATTTGCGGAACTCAGGATACCTGAAACTGGTTGTGCCGCGTGATCTGGGTGGCTGGGGCGCTTCGCTGCTCGATGCGACACATGCGCAGTTTCGTCTGGCGCAAGGAGATGGTTCAACTGCACTGGTAGCGAGTATGCATGTGACACACATCGCGCGTTTATTGGAGGGTCGCAAAGAGTATAGCCCGTTGTTAGAGCAGATCTGTCGTACGATTGTAGATCAGGGTGCCATGATCAATAGCGCGGTGAGCGAACCGGCAACAGGTAGTCCCAGTCGTGGCGGTCGTCCGCAGACAACCGCGTATCGCCAGTCGGATAGCTCATGGCGCATCAGGGGTCGCAAAACGTTTACCACCGGGAGCCACGCGCTCTACTACTTCATCGTTGGTTGCAGTATCGAGGATGAAGCCGAGGGAACGCCGGGTCTGCCACCACTGACTGCTGAGCGTGGCAACTTTCTGGTCACGCAAGATGCGGCTGGACTGTCTATCGAAGATACCTGGAATACCGTTGGTATGCGCGCGACCGGCAGCAATGATCTGCTATTGGATAACGTTCATGTGGGACCGGAAGCATACATGGATGAGCAGATCTCGCCTATCCCTGCTGCACAGAGACGTCTGGCGGCCTGGACGTTGCCAACCTGTGTCGTGTACCTGGGGATTGCGCAGGCGGCACGTGATGAGGCCGTGCGCTTTGCTCAGCAGCGGCGTCCCAATTCGCTCAAGCAATCGATTGCCAGTCTGCCGCATATTCAAGAGAAGGTGGGGAAGATGGACCTGGCGCTATTGCAGAGTCGCGCGCTGCTCTTCGGAGTCGCCGAACAGTTTAGTAACGATCCAGAGAGCGTACCTGCGAGCCTGTTTAGTGCGGCGAAATATGTGGCAACGAATCATGCGTTAGAGATTGTGGATCTGGCGATGCGCATTGTTGGTGCGGCCAGCCTGGCGCTCTCTTCGCCCTTGCAGCGCTACTACCGAGATGTGCGGGCGGGCTTGCATAATCCGCCTATGGATGATGTCGCGCTCTCGCAACTCGCACAGGATGCGCTGGCCTCCCCTGAAGTCACCAGTATACAGAGGCCCGAGTGACATAGTCATTGTTGCTATGCTCTGTAGCAGCGGGACTGTGTCTTCTGCAGCCAATATCATCCAAATACGCAGTATGTTAGTCATCTAGGGCTGGGAGATGTTGTAAGTTTTCGATACTGTCCAGGCCATACTGCTTAATAAATGCAGGTAGCTGAAACCTGCGTATAAGTTTTAGTCTCATAACAGAATCGTTCTCAAATGAAACAAAGCCTGCATTTATACGATACTCTCGATCATTTGCAGCATCGACCAGATTTGTGAGATTCGTGCAGTCGTATGATTCAAATCCGCTGGCACTAACTTTACACTCATAGCCTTCGGCTTTTCGTCTCATAACAGAAAGTGCTGCTACATCCACTTCTTGGACCGTTATATCACGATAATTCTCTGAAAATCTTTGGTTGTTTAAACAAACATCGGAGGGCTGGTCATAACGATGATGGACAAGCTTGAGTGTTAGTAATTCAACGATAGCTCCGCGCTGATATCCAATCTGTGATATGTCGCGTTGATGATATAAGTTTTGTAATGCTTGAATCAGTGTAAGAACGTGTGCTGGCGGAGTAACAATACCATTTACATCCGGGCGGCTCCTATTGAGGGTTAGATTCTCTAAATCTTCTTCGAAACCTGTTTGATCAGCAGATTGGAATTTTTTGAGGAATATAGCGGTTAACCTGAGAATATTGCGATCTTGTGCTAAAATATTGACAATCGTTTTAACATAATTGCTTGAATGCGCAATCCTCATGCCAGGACTAGATGCAGGAGTAAGCTCCATCTCAACCTCATCTTTCTACGAAACGCGGATTATGAATTCATTCATTAACACCATTTGCTTGCTCTGCATTGGGTGCCACAGGAGGAGCAAGCTGAATTAAAGGTAGGACGATTGCAGGAACCTGCAGACGTGTACACAGACTAAGAAGCATTTCCCGTGCTGATGGCAGCATAACACTTAAGCTTCCTTGCTGTAAAAAAAGTCTTACCTGTTCAGGGTTATACTCTTGAGTATAATTAAAGATTCCTGCCAATTTAAAATAAATTTCAAAAAGGCGTGGTTCTTGAAGAAATTCTATTTTGACTTCTAAATGGATTTGTGCCTGCAAAGTTTCTGGGTTAATACCCAGGTCGCTTAAATTTAATTGTGTATGTGCAGTGGACATGACAGCATCATTCATATCTACTAACTTCTCTACTGGGAATCTTCTTGCAATTATCTCTACTGGGAAAATATTTTGTAATTGCATTGCAAATGGGAGCAATTGAAGTCGTTGACCTCCACCGGATGGAATACTGCTTTCTGTTTGTTCATTTGATAAATCTGCAAGTGTAGGTTCCCTTTCCATATACTTTCTCCTATGCGATTGTGGGTGTTCCATATACGATGGGTGGTAAGTCAATTGGTCTTGGCAATGAGCTGTTATTCCAAGATATGTAACCACTCGTGTTGACTTTGGTTGCACTTCTTGATACAGTTGCCTGAATTTGTAAATTGGCTATAAGGTGTTCTTGCTTCAACTGACGATAATATAGTTCAGGAAGATCATACATCCAGTTTTGAGCTTCCTCTGCAGAATTAACTTGAGAAAGAGTCTGTAGGCTGAGCGTAATGTTACTTAAAGTCACTAAATCATCAATAGATCGAATAATTACATGTTTACTAATTCCCATCATTTCGGAAAACTTCTCTATAATGGCCCCATGTAAAGTCTGCTTACATTCTTCCTCGCCAATTCCTTCTCCTTCCGCTTTCTGCTGGAATATTGCAATAATATCAAGGAAATGTAAGCTCAAAACGTTTACTAAGTATTCAGCGATTTTTGTCATTCCTAGATTCTTATAAGACTCAGGTAATTGGACAAGAACCTCGATGACCCGGTTTAACGTTTCAGGTGAAGGTTTGTAGGGATGCTTCCAGAGATGATCGAGGTGTTGCATCAGTTGTTGCGTACGTAATGATACGGGCTGTTCTTCAACGCCGAAGATCGATAGATGCTCTTCTTGCATGATTTTCTCTTTCTATCTTTGCTTCTGGACTCAATATATATGATGTTCCCCTTTAATTATATCATATCATAAAACGTAAAGGTAAAAATATAAATTTAGCTTTCTGTCTCCTTATAGGGGTATATGATGAATGAAAATAGAGTGGAACCAGCAGCCAGAACCATAGCAGAAGTATCAACATACATACAGCATGTTTGGCCCGGTTGGCTTGTAAGACAAATCATCTGCATTGCCTCTACGAAATTAGGTAGCGGTTCAACAGCAGAGCATCTATTAGTAGCTCTGGATTGCCAAAATCCAATTCATACACCAGACAAAATGACGATCTCTGTGGCCTCAACCTGAGGAGGATAGCTTTGGAGTGTTGTGCCTGTGGTTTGAATTTGGAGCCGTTGTCCCTGCTTGAGGTTGGCAAATGAGAGCGAACGACAGACAGTGCCTTGTTTTTCAAACACCTGGGTTGTGGATGTTACACGCACCACAACCAGGTCAAACGTTGCCTGTTGCTCTTTGGTGCCATTGAGTAGAAAGCTGCCAACAAAGTTTCCTGTGATCACGTTTTTAATAGAAGTAATCGTACCCCTCACATTGGAGGTTTTCTCACAGGCATTTTGTGATGTGGTAGAACTCCCTCCAGACGGGCTCTGACCGCAACTTACCAGCGCGAACAATGCAACCAGACAAGGAAGAAGATAGCGTGATAAATGACGCATGAGCGTCTCCTTTTCTTTCAATCGTGTGCCTGCTCAACATATGAGTTCCCTTTCCCTTCTTTGGACGTTGTCCGACGCTAGAAAGTTCCTCATAGAGAGTGGTAGGGATGAAGAGCGTGCCCTTCATCCCCGAGAATATGAGCCAGCCTCCAGGATCACCTCTTACAAGTTTTGTGCTGTGTTGAACACGTTATACCAGTCACTGTCGTAGTATGGTGAGTACATGTGAGAAGGATCGCTTGTATACTTGAAATCGTTATGCCCATTGACATACCCAAATGTACCATTGAGTGAAATAAGCCATGGGCCTCCGCTAGAACCACCGGTCATATCACAAGAGACAGAGATGACCGTCCCATCGTCGTAACCGTAAGCTGTACCGTAACCTGCACAGTAGTAGATGGAATTTCCGTTAAAAGGAGATGCCGCTGGATAGCCGAAAGGATAGAAGTATTGGCTTGTTGCTTGTCCATAGGCCCAGCCTGTTCCACCAACAACATTCACGAGATTGCCGTAACCATTGGCCCAGACAGCAACATCGCCGAAGTCGTCTTCAAGAGAACCTGAGTAGTACCAGTCACTGGACGTGACCGCTTGTCTCTCGGACCAGCATCCATACGGGGTAGATCCATAATAGTATTGTGGACAAAACTCCCAGTTTGTATACCAGTCAGGGGTGCTTGAACCAGAACCGCCTGCTACAACACAGTGGCCTGCCGTATCAACAACGCTCAGGTTTGCGCTATTCACTGCTGCTCCAGAGCAGACGTAACCATATCCGGTCTGCGGGTCAGTGAAGAAGACTTTGCCTATTGTTGAATAGGGGTAAGACGAATAAGCACCAGATGGAAGCGAATAGGCACCTGGTGTGACAACTGCACTATGTACGTTTGGCTGTACGCTTGACTTTAATGTGGGATGGACGGTGGGAGCAACTGGCTTGGCCGAGCCAGAAGAGGTTGTATGAGCAGCCTGCTTTGTAAGTTTAGCTGTGCTCACCAGGTTATCTGCCGAGCGTGCCGCCTTCATCCGTGCCGCTGTCCAGTATGTTTGTGATGATACTGCCGGTTGTACCTGTTGCCCGGACGATATGACTGACGGACGAGCGGCACCCTTAGCGGCTGCACTACCTCCGCTAAAAGCACTGAGTCCACTTACAAGGAGTAATAGTATGAGCAGTACTGCGAAACGCTTTGTTTTCCCTAACATGAAACCTTTCCTTCCGCGCAATCTTGCGCATGTTTGTCTGAGATATTTCTTATACTCTGCTGTTTTTGATGGATGGCTAGACCATACTCCTTTCCTAGCATAAAACAACATAGGCATTTTTTAGGTATCTTTCTGGTGTATCTTAGGTATTCATTTTGTTAAAAAAGTGGATTTGATGTATAGAATATTTAAGAAATATTCTTTAAGAAATATAGATGAGGTTGCTATAAAATATGTAGTAAGGTTACGATATGGCTTGTCAGGCTCGTTTAGTGAGGCCAGCACGTGCCATTGCTCTTTTAGAAACGAAGGCAAACAAAACAGGCCACTCCTCGATAGGGTGGCCTGTTGGCGATAGCGTTCTATAGCAAGCTATGCGCCTGTCAATACGAAATTCGCGCTTATGTCTCTGCTTGCATATCCCTTTTAGTGCTGATGAGGCCCTACATGCTCGTGATCATGGCTATGGTTGTGCTCGTGATCGTGGCTATGTGGTTGCCCGATATAGGGTGCATGTGCGTCGATGAGGGTGCGGCGCTGCTCTGGCGCTGTGCGCAGATACTGCTCTAACCAGGCCACAACGGCGTCCAGGCCAGTGGCATCTTTGAGGTTGGTGAAGATAAAAGGACGTTCTCCACGCTGCTGGCGCGCATCGCGTTCCATGACGGCCAGCGAAGCACCTACATAAGGTGCCAGATCGATTTTGTTGATGATCAGCAGATCTGAGCGTGTGATGCCGGGACCACCTTTGCGCGGTATTTTGTCGCCGCCGGATACGTCGATAACGTAGATGGAGATATCAACCAGTTCGGGACTGAAGGCCGCAGCCAGGTTATCGCCCCCGCTCTCGACGAAGATGAGTTCCAGCCCCGGCAGACTATCTTCCAGATCGGCTATTGCTTCGAGGTTCATCGAGGCATCTTCGCGAATGGCGGCATGCGGGCAGCCTCCCGTCTCTACGCCGCGCACGCGCTCGCGCGGTAACGTGCCCTGGCGTAGCAGAAATTCCGCATCTTCCGTCGTATAAATATCGTTAGTGACAACAGCAAGATTATAGGTAGGGTAGAGTCGCTTGCTCAGGCTATCGACAAGAGCTGTTTTGCCGCTACCCACCGGACCAGCAATGCCGACTCTGAACGCTCGTGAAGTGGTGTGCTCTGCCATGATTGTCCCTTTCTATCAGGTGGTATGATCGAGAACGCTGTGTGAAAACAATCACAGACCGGGAAAGGCCGCCACGATCTGGAACCAGACGCTGCGCTCGGTCCGATGTGAGTATGGCGACGTCGATGTGTGCCTGCTCTCTCTATTATGGCACGTGCTAAAAAGTTTCGTAGAGGTAGGGCAACGCTGACGGAAACATACTGCGCATGCTGGCCTGTATCTCTGGTGTTGGGTTGCCCCATTCGCGGAGTGCAAAGGTTTCGGGATCGTGTGTGCCATAAACCAGCGCTGAAAGTGCCTGTATGCTCAGATGGCAATCTGTCTTGCTACTCTGGCTGATATGGAGCAAACCATCGACGGTCTCAAAACGGTAGCTGCCACTATTCCAGGGACATTGGACATCGTTGACGTACGCCGAGAACTGCCCTGGTCCACTCTGCATGCCAGCCATCTTTTGCAGGTCAATGATACGAGCCATGGGCGCGTGCGCTGAACCAATCGTGATGTTCATATCAGGGAACCATGTTTCTGGCAACTCATAGGGCGGCAACTTAAGTTCAACGTCTTTGATCTGGTCCGCATGGCGCGCAAACCATTCGAGCAAGAGATACTTAGCCTGGCTGTTATCATAATGGAATTTGTACACCTGCATCTGTAAACCATTACTTGCATCTTTGACCTGATAAAGCATGAGCCCGGCTATTTCATCATGCAGCAGAGCAGTCGCTAACCAGTACTGATTGTGATAGGCTTTGTGGGGAAAAAGGGCCATACCGTGTATCTTGCGCTGCTGTTGACCCAGAAATGCCCGGTGTGCCGCAAAATTTTGTGTGGCCTCCTGCAACTCCACGTGTCCGGCCAGGTCTTTTTTGAGCAATGGCACCAGTGATGAGGGATCAAAATGAATAATATGCGCTTGCGGGAAAGTCGTATAGCCCAATCGTGTATAGAAAGACTCGCGGAATGCATACAGCGTAGAGAATGGTACCCCTGCCTCATACATGGCAGCAAAGAGGTGACACAATAATTGACGAGCATAGCCCTTGCGTCGCGCCATTGGATGAGTGGAGACGTCCAACAGTCCTCCACAACGGTAGAGCGTACCACGGACATTCTGTAGCAGAGGTGAGCAAACGGCGTATGCAGCAGGCTTGCCATCTTCAAATAAAGCAACATGCACACCATCTTCAAAATAATTAGACCACTGTTTTACCTCTGCAAGGCTGGGTAGTGGTGGCGAAGGATGGAAGGCATAACCTTCGAACTGGCGTGCTATGGCGAACATTTCTTCACCCTGCACCTGGCGGATTACAATGTCTGTCATAAACTTTTGTACTTTCTTTTGCCTTTTATAACAGGAAAATATGGTTTTATGTTACTGCTGCTGCTGGGTTGATCGCATCTCTTGCAAATGTATGTACCAAAGTTCAGCTTTGCCAAACAATCCTATTATGCAACGCATGCGGGCATAGACGCAATGATGCAGCGGCTGGAGCTCTGTCTATCCGCTATCATAGGCCATGTTATAGGATGATATACTTAAGGAGTGAGAGCAGGAAAAACCTCCTGCTTTTGGAAGATTGCAGGCCCAGGACTTTGTTAAGAAACGGGAGAGTAACTGGTATGAGTTTAAACATTCCGCGCCGCACCTATGCCGATCTCTATGGTCCCACGACAGGTGATCGTGTGCGCCTGGCTGATACTGAACTAATGATTGAGGTGGAGAAAGATTTCACCACCTATGGCGATGAAATCACCTTCGGCGGCGGCAAAGTTATTCGTGATGGTATGGGCCAGAGCAGCCGCGCGATCAGAGAAGGCGCACATGGAGCGCTTGACCTCGTGATTACCAATGCGCTCATCATTGATCATTGGGGCATTGTGAAAGGTGATATTGGGGTGAAGGATGGGCGCATCGTGAAGGTGGGCAAAGCTGGCAATCCCGATACCATGGAGGGCGTCGATCCTGATCTTGTCGTTGGCTCCAGTACAGAGGTGATTGCTGGCGAAAATATGATCGTGACGGCTGGCGGCATCGACTCGCATATTCATTTTATTTCACCCCAACAGGTCTACGAGGCGCTCTCCAGCGGTATCACCACAATGATTGGCGGTGGTACAGGGCCAGCCACCGGTACGAATGCGACAACCTGTACTCCAGGCGCGTGGAACCTTGCTCGTATGTTACAGGCCGCCGAGGCGTGGCCGGTCAACCTGGGATTTTTGGGCAAAGGCAATACAGCTACGGAGGCCCCGCTTATCGAGCAAATTCAAGCTGGCGCATGCGGCTTAAAACTGCACGAAGATTGGGGAACGACACCTGCCGCCATTGATACGTGCCTCAAGGTTGCTGATGCCTACGATGTGCAGGTCGCGATCCATACGGACACGATTAACGAAGCCGGTTTTGTTGAAGATACCATTGCCGCTATTGCCGGTCGGACGATACATACCTATCATACAGAGGGTGCTGGCGGTGGTCATGCACCGGATATCATTCGTATTGCGGCTTACCAGAATATTTTGCCATCCTCGACAAATCCTACCATGCCCTTTACAACAAATACCCTTTCCGAGCACTTAGACATGTTAATGGTATGCCATCACCTCAATCCCCAGGTACCTGAAGATGTTGCCTTCGCTGAAAGCCGTATTCGGCCAGAAACCATTGCCGCAGAAGACATTTTACACGATCTTGGTGTCTTCAGTATGCTCTCCAGCGACTCACAGGCCATGGGACGCGTGGGCGAGGTCGTTTTGCGTACCTGGCAGACCGCGCATAAGATGAAGGTGCAACGCGGCGCGCTGCCACAAGATGCTGTGCGTAATGACAACTTCCGTGTCAAACGCTATGTGGCAAAGTACACGATCAATCCGGCTATTACGCACGGTATTGCTCAGCACGTTGGCTCAATTGAACCTGGCAAGTTGGCCGATCTGGTTTTATGGCGTCCAGCCTTCTTTGGCGTGAAGCCGGAGATGATTGTCAAAGGCGGTTTTATCGCATGGAGCCTGATGGGTGATGCGAACGCTTCTATTCCGACGCCGCAGCCCGTTTTCTACCGCCCTATGTTTGGCTCCTTTGGCGCAGCGACTGCTGCCACGAGCCTCACATTCCTGTCGCAAGCGGCGCTGGCGGAAAATGTACCGAGCAAACTGGGACTCCACAAAACTGCCGTGGCAGTCGAGCAGTGCCGTAGTATTGGCAAGGCCAGCATGATCCATAATGCCGCGACGCCGGTCATAGAAGTTGATCCTGAGACGTATGAGGTACGAGCTGATGGTGAGTTACTGACCTGCGAACCGGCGACCGTTCTACCATTGGCGCAACGCTACTTTCTCTTTTAGACGGAGAAGAGGGATCTTTATCCTTGCGGAAAAACGTTGGGCCGGGGTCCCCTACATGATCCCGCGCTGTGCCCTGCTCGTTTTGCTGAGATGTAAAGCACGAGAGCATGTTCATAAACAGGTAAGCCGCAGAAAAAGCGGGCAGGCCGCCCTGCTCTGCATTGCGCAGCTCTCTCCGGCGGATACCCTCCTCAAAAATCGTGGCAATGGGCACTTGGAACTGCATTGTGGTGATATATTCATTTTTTTGTCCCTATCTACGACTTGAGGAGTTGCTTGAGTGCAGTGTATACTTATTCGCATCGGGCTATAAAGTAATGAAAAGTCATGCCCATTTCAAAGGTGAACATACGATATGCGGAGAGATATTTGTTATGTATGAGGACTCAGCTTTTCTTTTACTTCCGCATACTCGGCCTGTCTCATCTGCATCACATTCCGAACCATCTTATGAGCAAACAAGCGTTGTGTATGATCCCCTCAGGCCTCCGCCTTTGACTGGTATGAGCAGACTGGTTGGACGTGATTCACTGTTCCAACAGCTCAAGCAACAGGTGCTAACTGAGCGTAGTCTTGCGCTCTACGGCTTACCTGGTGTGGGCAAAACGGCTCTGGCTGTTGCGCTCTCCTACGATCAGGATATCTGCGCACAATTTAGTGATGGGGTGTTATGGGCAGGTCTGGGACTGCAGCCGTATGTTTCTGGCTTGCTGCGGCGTTGGGGGATGCTACTAGGCATCACTATACGTGAGGAAGAGAAGAAAGACCGTCAAAATGCCTGGATTCAGGCGTTACAGGCTATCATTGCTACGCATTGTTTTTTGTTAGTATTTGACGATGTCTGGCAAGTGGAAGATTTTGAAGCACTGCGGGTAAGTAGTACTCGATGTGGCTATCTACTGACAACACGCTTTGCGCACATTGCCATGCACCTATCTGGTGAGCGGGCCATGCATATTCCTGAGTTAGAGGAAGCTGCCGGCGTGCAATTGCTGACGCGTTTCGTGCCGGAGATCTTGCCACACGAACGTGCGACTGCTTTAGCCCTGGTAAACGCCGTGGGTGGACATCCCCTGTCACTCACACTCATGAGCAAGTATCTAGGCAGCAATGCCCTGATGGGCCAACCGAGGCGTTTGCGTGCCGCACTGGACCAGCTACACAATGTGGAGCAGCGTCTGCGCTTACATATGCCTCAGGCAGCCCATGAGCGTCCGCTTACCATCCCTGACGGGATAGAGGTATCTGTCAGATCTGTGATCGCGGTGAGTGATCTGCATCTGCCTCTACCAGCCAGACACGCACTGCGTTGCCTCTCTGTCTTGCCTGCCAAGCCTACCTATTTGACGCAGGAAGTAGTGCTGGCCGTTGCAGATACGACCGTCGAGGTGCTTGCTATGCTCTGCGATGCAGGGTTAGTCGAGCACATTAATGCACAGCATTACATGCTGCATCCTCTGATCATCGATTATGTGCGAACTCAGGACCCGGAAAGAGAAGCCTCTCTGAGGCTGATCAGATACGGCGTTGATTTTATTGAGGCGCACTACGCCGATGCCAGGGTGTTGGAGCGCGAGAGTACCATTATTCTGACTGCCCTGGATCAGGCCTGGGAAGCCGAATGCTGGGCGGAACTGATCCGTGGCTATGCCTTGCTCGTGCCATTGCTCTTTCGCTGGGGTTGGTATACATTGGCCGAGCAATTGCTGCAAAGGAACTCTCTTGCTGTGGCCAGAGCTGGCAGCGCGCATGATAAAGTTCAAAGCCTGGAAAATCTGAGTGTCCTTGATCACTTACAGGGGAACTATGACCGAGCCACAGCTTTTGCCCATGAAGGGCTGACCATGGCGCGTCAAATAGATAATCAGGAGAAGGTCATTTGTCTGCTGACAGCGCTGGGAGGAAGCACACACGAGCAGGGAGACTATACGCAGGCGGAGATGTATTATCAGGAAGCTCTGGTCCTGGCGCGCCAGCAGGACAAGTACGAACGTATTGCTACTCTGCTGAAGAATCTGGGCGTGCTCGCTAAGAAACGTGGAAATTATCTGCAGGCACAGACCTATTATCAGGAAGGCTTGGATCTAGCGCGTCAACTGGATAATCACGATCTGGTCAGCCTGCTCCTGACAAACCTGGGTGTTGTGGCTACTGAGCGAGGCGATTATAGCCTGGCGCAAACGTACTATCAGGACGCACTCGCCCTGGCACGCCAGTGGGGCTACCGCGAGAATACCTGTATCTTGCTTTCTAATCTGGGGGTGATCGCTGATGCCCAGGGGGATTATGCGCGGGCACAGGCGCTTTTTTCTGAAGGGCTGGCCCTGGCGCGTGAGATCGGGCATCGTGAACGCATCAGCTTGCTTCTGCTCAATCTAGGCGTGATTGCAGATCGCCAGGGCAAGGACAGCGAGGCGGAAGCCTTTTATCAGGAAGGGCTGGCCCTGGCGCGAGAGTTAGGGCATCGTGAACGCATCAGCTTGCTTCTGCTCAATCTGGGCGATATTGTCATGGAGCAAGGCCAGGAAGCACAGGCGGAAGCCTATTTTCAGGAAGGGCTGGCCCTGGCGCGAGAGTTAGGGCATCGTGAACGCATCAGCGATCTGTTGCAACACCTCGCGATGCTGGCTATCAGGCAAGGCGAACTGGTCCTGGCAGGAAGGTACCTGCAAGAAGGACTCGCCCTGGCTCGCCAGCTCGAACATCCACAATTGATCTGTCGTCAGCTAGCTGCGTGGGGAGAATTCCATCTGCAGCAGCAGAATGTTGAGGCCGCCGAATATGACTTTTTGGAGATGCTGGACCTGGTTCCTGCTGGTAGCCGAGCTATCTACGCTCAGGCGCAATACGGCCTGGCATGTGTAGCTATGCAACTGGGTCAATTCAGCAGGGCTAAGGCACTGGCTGCACAAAGTTATGCTACCTTTGAGTTACTGGGCCACCGTAAGAAGAGCCTGGTCCATGCTTTTGTAGAACATCTGGCAACCCTGCCAGAGAGCTAGGAATGCCTTGCTATGCATAAATAAAGCTCGCAGCGATTTTATGCTATCGGGCAAACGTGCTAATGCCTAGTCTCCCTGCCAATTTTCGGAGAAGAGCATATAGCCATAGCTGAGAACACAATAGATATAGATACCTGTACCGCGTAGCTTATCACGGATTCTATCGATATGCTTATCCATCATCGCACGCACTTTCTCATCGACGCTACAATTGTAGACAATAAAAGATAAGTCGGCGTAAGTGATGGGCAAGCAATGTCTTAATGGGAAGAGTAAGCGATATTCAGTCTTTGTCAATGCGATCCTTCTCCCACGGATCATCAGAGCATGTTTGGCTTCATCCCATTGAATGTCTTCTGCTCGCACGAATGGAATGGTGTCCTGGTATGCTGTAGCCATAGATACTTTCTCCTTCTTCTATATGGTTGCAGTGGACGACAGAGATAGAACTTGTTGTTCATTTCCTGAGCACGCCTTCCGTGCTACGAGCAGCGGAAATGCCCACAGGACAAACTTAGAGATTTCTATGAACAGGGACAAAGCGAGAATGGTGCTGCCAGGCTCGCTATAAGCTAACCTAAATCTTCGGTAATCACCTTCATCGCCATGGTATCACCAAGCATATCTTTAAGTTCCATATGCATTTTGCTAATGTTCTCCATCCGCGCGGTAATAAACTGGTGTCGCGCTGTACCGGCGGCTAAACCGAAGAGCGCCTGTTGTCCTGCTTCGTATTCTTCGCGTATACACCTGACAAGTTGGGCGACTTCACTGTTGTTTTTCTGTGTGTCTGACATCAACATCTCTCTTTTCTTGTATGTACGCTAGATAACGAGAAGAGCGGCTCGCATAGATGTGACGTCGCATTGGTCACGCTGTTTCAGCACGTTAGCTGCCATTCTTCTCTCCTGAAACATAACAACAATTTATTGATTAACCATCGCCGGTAGCTGTTGAACCTTCAGCATATTGAGAATAGGTAGACTGGGAAATAGATTCTGAAACGACAAGGCTTGCTAGTGTTGTCGCCATTAAAAACACCTCCTCTCTTATCATTATCATAATCATTGTAGAGATTTGCTCGCTTACGCTTTCACTACCAATAGTTCTAATGTGTACTGTGGCTTGCGCGTAAAGGATTTTTAAGAAACATATTATGGAAACATGTTATGTATATAAGTATGCAGGTGGAAGGCTGGTTACACAATGTCGATGAGGTGACAAGTAGTAGACAAGTAGTGGACAACTCTTTGCTTATTTGCTTACGCTTGTTGCTGCTCTGTCTCGCTCCTGGCAGTGAGAGCTTGCAGCCAGGTACGGATTTCCTCGGCTCTGTGATGGCCGCTGTCTGTAAGTTTTGCCAGTCCTTCCTGGCCCAGGCGCATGGCCTCGGTCACGTCCCCGTGCTGTGCGGCGACCTGTGCTAACCCATACTGAGCCATGGCAATGATCTCTGGGGTTTGAGAGACGGTGAGGACTTCTTGAAATGCTGTTGCGGCAGCTTCCGTGTTCTGCTGGCGAAGATAGAGGTTGCCCCATTCCATAAGAGCATAGCTGAGGCTCTTGACCACGCCCAATGCGCGAGCCAGTTCCACGCATTCCTGGAAATAGCTACTCGCCTGAGCATAGTCTCCTTGTAGTCCGGTTAACTCTCCGAGGTTCATCAGGCAAGAAGTGAGCACCGAACGGATGCCAAGCTGGCGAGCAAGATCGAGGCTTTCCTGGAGATAGTATTGTGCCTGGGTATAGTTCTTTTGCTCTCCGGCTGATCCACCCAGGCATATCAGTGCCTGGCAGGTGCGTAACCGATTGCCAATCTGGCGTGCGTACGTGAGCGCTTCTTGCCCATAGCTCTCAGCCAGTTGATACTGTCCATGTTGCAGCGCAATGTCACTTGCCAGGTGCGATAGGCGACCTAGAATATGGCGATGTCCCAATTGGCGGGCAATGGTGAATGCTTCCTGGAGATATTGCTCTGCCAGTGTGATGTTGCTCTGATCTCTGGCGACCCAGCACAGGGAAACGAAGAGCAGGCTCATCTGTTCGCGATTGTTGTGCTGTCGTGCCAGTTCTAGTCCCTCCTGGAGGAGTTCGGTGGCTGACGTGTAGTGTCCTTGTCTGCGGTTGATTTGTCCCAGGTGGCTGAGCAGCAGGCAGATGCGCTCGTAATCGCTCTGGCGGCGGGCCAGAGCTAATGCCTGCTCATAAAATGACTGTGACTGCGGAAAAGTTCCACGTTCAAAGGTCACGGAGCCAAGCGCCATCAGAGCGTCACCCACAACATCAGGCTGCTCATTTTCCTGAGCCAGAGTCAGGGCGCGTTGCGCATAGCTCTCCGTTTGCTGATAGTCACTGCGTAACTCTGCAAAAGTAGCGAGCTGACTCAGGATCGTAGCCTGCTCTCTCTGATGCTCAGATGCTGGTATCAACTGCAACACTGTTTGTAAATACTGGTCGGCCAGCGTGTAGAGTCCGCGTACACGCATGAAAGGGACGAGGGCAAGCACGCCCTGCTGTAAGTCCTGATAGTTCCCCAGCGTGGCGGCGGCATCCAGTGCCGCCAGAATATTGCTCATCTCTAGTTCCAGCATGCTGTGATCGTGCGCATGCTGCTGCACAAAGGGGACTATATAGCTGACCAGTCGCTGTTGGGCTGTAGTGTCCTGGCTCTGTACACGTGCATAGTCGGCAATCGTCTGGTGCAAGGTATAGCGGCCCTCTTCGTTGCTCTCCAGCAATCCAGCGTCCCACAATGTGTCCAGGGTTTCTACCGCTTGCTGGCTCACCGCCAGTGCTGCTTCCTCTGAGAAGCTGTTGGGTTTAGAGGGAAACACGGCCAGCGCGCACAAGGTAGCATGCGTTTGAGCATTGAGATACTGGTCGCTGACAGCAATTGTGGCATGCAGCGAGAGAGGCGTGTCGGCAGGAAGATGGGGTGAGCGATCTCTGGGTATTGTGGGGATACTCACGCGCAGACGTTGCCCGGCGTCGTGGAGTTGGGTCAGCGCTGTACGCAAACGACGAGGTTGGCCGGTAAAAGATTGCGTGGCCAGGTACTTGCCCATCAGGGTGATGGCTAATGGCAAACACCCCACCGCTCGTAGGAGTTTGAGCGCTTGTTGCTGTTGTTCTTGCACGAGTTGTGGCACGTAGCGTGCTAGCAGGGCCAGTGCAGCGGTTTCTGCCAGTTCGGGCACTTGCAGGACGCCTTGCTGGGCAAAGGTAAAGGCCACCTGTGGCAAACGGGTGGTCAGCAAGTGGGCACAGTGGGGACCTCCTACCTGCAAGGCCAGCGCATGCTCGGCCTGCCAGGCGTCATCGATGATCAACAGCATGCGGCGGTTGCCAATCGCAGCCCGCAGGGCGCGACCCCATGCAGACCAGTTGGTGGCCTCTTCAACATCGGCGGGTTCAATACCGAGCAGTGAACCCCAGCGTGTGAGTAGGGCTGATACATTAGGCTGAGGACCCAGGCCAGCCCAGAGCGTACCGTCGGGAAAACGCTCCTGCACTTCGTGGTCGATGGCCACTGTCACCGCCAGGGCGGTCTTGCCAACGCCTGGTAAGCCTTGGAGCGCGGTCAAGGCCAGACTCTCTCCGGCTATGAGCTGCTGTTTGATTTGTTGCAGGAATGTCTCGCGTCCCAACACAGCCGCCGCTCGAACCTAAGGCTAATGGGATGTTAGCATCATAAAGCTGTGGTATCTCCGCCGTCGCGTCCTCTTCAGCTACAGCCGGAGGTGTGATCGTGGCTACTATCTCCCCGGTGGTTTCTGCTGAGAAGCCCAGCTCTCGAATGCTCTTGCCAAAGAGTTGGCTGAGCTGTTCGCGATAGTAGGGATAGGGGACAGCCAGCCCTTGCTCCCAGCGACTCACTGTGCGGGATGTGATGCCCAGCGTTTCAGCGACCTTTGCCTGGGACCAGCCGCGCAATTCTCGTGCAACCTTCAGTGGATGTGCCTGCATCTCATACCTCTTTATTGGGCCGTCATCTCTGGCAAATAGCATATGCCACCGTAGTTTTGCTCGCAGATGACACAGAGATTCATTCGTTGGATGAAAAGATCATATTTTATAGAATTTATATACAGCTTTTTACTTCCCGTGGTCAGTGTAGCACGTTCTTTCTATCACGACAATACGCAGGAACCCCCTGACTGCATTTTGTCCCTGCGTTCCTATTTTTGATATATAGTGTAAAAAAGGATCACTCCATCCCCTGGCGCGAGCTGCGGCGCTACTGCTGGCTTAGAGTAAACCGTTGACTTTGCCATTATGACCGTAAATGGCGCGTGCTCCGCCAAAGGCCACCAGGCTGACTTCTTTTTCGTCCCCAGGCTCGAAGCGTACAGCCGTGCCTGCCGGGATGTTCAGACGCATACCGTAAGCCGCCGGGCGGTCGAACAGCAGTGCTTGATTGACCTCGAAGAAGTGGTAGTGGCTACCGACCTGTACTGGACGGTCGCCTGTGTGCTTGACGAGAAGCGTGGTGGTAGCGCGTCCCGCGTTGGCGACAATTTCACCTGCGCCCGTGTTGAGTAAGTATTCTCCTGGTTTCATGCTATGCCTCCTATTGAATGGGATCGTGGATGGTGACGAGCTTGGTGCCGTCTGGGAACGTAGCTTCGACCTGTACTTCATGCAGCATATCGGCGATGCCTTCCATGACATCTTCCCGTTTAAGGATCGTGGTGCCGAAGGTCATGATCTCAGCGACGCTTTTGCCGTCACGGGCCGCTTCCATGATTTCAGCGGAGAGGATGGCGATGGCCTCTGGATAATTGAGCTTGAGTCCACGTGCCTGGCGTTTACGCGCCAGTTCAGAGGCTACAAACAGTAAAAGCTTTTCTTGTTCGCGTGAGGTAAGATACAAGGGAAAACCTCCTTATTATGTAAATAAAGGTCTATTGTACAGAGAAAAATGTAATACCTGCTGTGCCTTCACTTGACCTTTTAGAACTTCGTGGGTATACTTTTCTTCAGTAAGGGCGGCAAAAGTCTTCTATCACGACCCGCTTGAAGGGATTGAAAGAAAGAAAAAACTATATTTTGCGTGGGAGAATAGCCTCCTGTTCGTACAGTGCTAATTTTGCTGCTCGCCAGAACGCGTAGAGGCCAGCGCTAATATCCCGTCCCCGGCAACTTAATGCGCGCACAATCAGTCCATGCGCAACCAGGGTGCTGACAGCCCAGATGGTTTCTCCTGGACAACTGAGCTGATTGGCGAGTGCACTGAGTGTGCGTTCCAGGCTGGACCAGGTGTGAGTTTCCAGGCCAACCCGGCAGATATAAAAGCTGGCTGTATAGGTATACGGTCCGAGACGCAGTGGGGATGTTGGTGGACGCAGTTGTGGCTCGATGTTGTTGCGTTCTATGGCTAATGGTTTCCCTTGCGTACTAATATCCAGGCTGCTCTGGAACTGCTCGTAGGCGAATAGTTCGCCATGTGCCGTACGACCAGGTGCCAGCATCTCCCACCAGAAAAGGCCAGCGTCTGTGTCCAGTTCGATGGTGGTGTGTTGCTGGTAGCGTGATCCAGCAAAAGGAATGACTGGATCGGGCAGATATTCTAAAAGTCCACCAGCTTTAACCTGTATGTGACTGCTTTGCCGGGCCATGGGCGTCTGCGGACGGCTGCGATAGATGCGCGTAGCGCTGGTAGTGGTGAGTTGTACGTTACAGTGCGCTCCGGTGATGACGTCGAGGCGTAACTGGTCTCCTGCGAGGACTCCGCCCGAAAGATTGTGCAGATGCACCAGGACTCCACCTGTCGTCAGAGGAAATGCGCGGATAACCTTTAACGGGGGCTGGTGCTCACAACGTACCAGCCTGGTTTGTCGAGCAGTCGCGTCATAGGCAAAATCCAGGCACAAGCGCCCATTGACGTTTTGTTGCTGCGCAATTGACTGCGGGATAAATTGTGTGTCCACGCTGTGTTCTGCACCTATCTCTGTATTTTTTGGATGAGCGTTTGGTTGACCGACGCGAGCGAAATATGGCTTCTGTGTTTGCTAGCTGATAAAGAGCCTGGTTGGCAGATGAGGGTGACGCATACTGCCTGCATCCATCAGGGGCGTGAAAACAGTGATGTCTTCAGGATGGTGTGCGGTCATCTCGCTGCGACAAGCTATATCTAGTAATACTGGTTTGAGTCGCCAGATAATAGCGCTGGCCTGGCTTTGTCCCAGGGGCATCAGGCGCTGACAGGCTGAAACCAGGCTGAGCAATGACTGGTGGAGATATGCTAGCACCGATGCCGTTTCCTCTACTGCTAGTATACCACTGACCAGGCCAAAGGCAGGACTGTAATGGATGTCTGTGCTGCTGGCTTTTGCTGTTTGCTGAGCAAGGCTGAGTGTTTGCTGGCCAGTCAGGTCGTGCGCGAGCTGCAAGAAACGGCGACCAAGCGTGGCGCTGGCCGTGCGACTTTCGCGCGCAACTTTGAACGCACTCAGACGGTTATTGAGTGCCAGCCATTGTGTTGTGAAGAGCTGTTGATCGCTCTCGGCAGCCAGTCTGTGGGCGAGTCGGCAAAAAGAACTTTCCAGTTCGCCGGACTCGTGCAAGTAGTCGCGTAAGAATGCCTCAAGTTGTTCGACGGTCAGCCATCCTTCGGCAACCAGGGTCTCCAGCCCATAGGAGTGAGCAGCTGAGCCGATAGGTAGAGCGCTATCGGCTAGCTGCGTCAGTTGTAAGAATGCCAGGTCGTCGATGTGTATAGGCACTTGTATGTGCTTCCTTCGTACTATATGGATGGACGCAAATGCGGTGTCCTCATGAAGTCAGGCTCTAGCTCCGCACTGCCACGCTGATTATATATGCGAAGGTTGGAAAGGTCAAATGATTGAGTGCTGGTTCACCTCTTTTGCAGGCTTTTCTTGCGGTCGTACGAGAAGTCTCGCAGGCATAGGATCTCGTGCTCTCCTGTCCACTGCCTTGACAAATAGACTGCAGATTGTGGACAATCCATACTCACGGTTCGCTCATTTTTTGACGAGATTTTAAAATTGTAATACACTAGAAGCATGAAAGAGACATTGAATATTGAAACAGAACGTGCAGATGATATTCCACTGTTGCTAGCACATATGCAGCACATGAATCTTGCGGAACTTTTAGACAAGCATATTCCGGCTCATGGCAATCGAAAGGGATTGAGCGTAGGAACGGTCATACTGGTATGGTTGTCCCATATCCTTTCAGAAGCGGATCATCGGATAAATCACGTACAAGAATGGTCAAAGCGAAGAAAAGAGATCATCCGTAGTTGTGGATTGGAAACATTTGAAGCCGAAGATATGACCGATGACCGACTTGCTGATATTTTGCATGCACTGAGCAATGATATCCATTGGGCAGCATTTGAACAGGAGCTGATGGGAAATTTGGTACGGGTGTATGACCTGCAAAAAGAGTGCATCCGCATCGATACGACGAGTGTCAAGAGTTATGCAGAAGTGAATGAGCAGGGATTACTGCAATACGGGCACAGTAAAGACCATCGACCCGACCTGGCACAACTCAAATTGGTGCTTGCTAGCTGGATCCTTTGGGGATGCCAATCGCGACCGAAGTGATTTCAGGCGAACATGCAGACGATCCGGTCTATCTCCCCATTATTGCAGCGAGTGCGTGAGGGACTGAATGAGAAGGGATTGCTGTATATAGGGGATTGTAAGATGGCAGCACTTCAAACACGTGCAATGATCCAATTTCAGCAGGATTTTTATGTATGTCCTCTTTCATCAATCCAAGTGTCATCAGAAGAAATTCGGCGAAAAGTAGATGAACTACGAAAAAAAGAAACAGTGCTTCAAAGCGTTGAATGTCTCAATGAGAAGAAGAAGAAGGTTTGTATTGCTCAAGGGTATGAAATTTCTCAAGAACTGACGACCGAAGTGAACGGAGAAATGCAGATCTGGACAGAACGTCGGTTTTTGATCCAATCAACAAGCGGATTGGAAACTGCAACGCAGGGGTTGCGAGAACGTCTTCAGAAAGCAGAGCAAGCAATTCGGGAGATTTCGGTGAGGAAGCAGGGAAAGATGCGCTTAAAAACGCGTGAAGAGGTAGAGAAAGCGATTCAAGAAGTTTTAAATAAATTTCAGGCAAAAGAGCTTTTAGAGGTGACTATTCATGAAGAATATAAGGAATG
>CAVTLG010000006.1:0-409554 GCA_963735495.1 uncultured Chloroflexia bacterium | reverse complement strand
TGGCACAGCTCTAAAGTCGCTCAAGCGACAGCATAATGGGCTGATTGGCAGCTCTACACTATCAAGAGAGACACCCGTCTGAAATTGTCCGGGGTGTCTCTTTTGTTCATGTGCAGGACACGTTCAATCTGCACTTGGAGACAATAGGTCATGCTGCGGAACATTGATAGATGCGGATGTCAGCTCTTTGACTGCTTTACTGATCTCTTTGGTAATCTCTTTGAAGGCTTCATCGAGATAAGGCCAGCTTGCAACAGGCTTTCCATTGATAGGGAGCATCTGTAACTTCTCAAAAGGCGCTCCCTCGTAGTGAACAGACCGTAAGAGGATAGGGATAATGCGCGCCTCTCCACTTTTGTGACGCTCCATTGCTCGCTTCATCTCTTTGCCATAGCGATAATCCGAAGCCATGAAGTCGGGACTTATGAGTAATAGAATGATCTGGGCAGAGTTCAGGTGAGTATCAATTTGGCCTTCCCATTCCGTTCCTGCACCGATTTCACGATCATACCACATATGTATGAGACCCTGGTGCTGCAATACCTTCAAATGCTTTTCAAGTTCTTTGCGCAGCGTCTCATCTTCGTGGGCATAAGAGAAAAAAATAGTAACAGCATGTTCTCTTTGCTCAGGGGATTCGATAGGAAGCAGAATAGGCTCCAACAACGTAGGCGAAGCACCTTGAGGCTCTATTGTATGCTCATCTATCCAATCAATGCCTTTAGTGGTGATATAAAACCTGTCAAAGACTCGCGTTCCTATGTATCTTCTCTTTACTCCAACATAACCTTTTTCTTCCAAATAAACCACTTCCGCTCGAAGATCATCCCATGTTATGCCCATTTGACCGGTCAAATCTTCTTTATCGAGTGTTTGCAGAGGATCTCTGGCAGGCTTCTCATAGAGTATCTGCATGATCTTTTCTCGTTGTTGAACTGTCATTGCACATCCAATCCTTTTAGCACACGTTTACTCTGCTGATTGATGTAAGACCTCTTCCCCATAAACGCGATTGATGATTTGTCGAATAAAATAATCTAACCAGGCTCGTAAGTTCTTACAATCAGCGGCCTTATCAAAAATTTGTATTAATTGAGAACGTAATTCAGGCGACTTCAGAATCACTTCATCTCGTATGAAATACCAGGCGTTTTGTCCGATAAGTTCTCCAAGTGTTTCCACTGGCTCATTCGTTTGTACCTGCAAACGAAAATCATCAGAAACATGTTGCGCTTCCAGAAAGTCATCCACTTCGTCGGGATAGCGGACCTTCAAGCGCGAGAGAAAAGCCTGGATCATTGCATCAATCTTAGGATGACCACTGTTTAAAAACAGTTCTAACACTTCCAGCGCAATATGCGGCCTGTGCCACAAAATAGCGATGAAATTCAATTCCGTTGTAGTTAAATTATTGAAAAATGGCAGATTACCTGACGCAAGAGCATCCCGTATGCGCATCTCTAGCAATGGTGTTTTCACAACGCCTGTTTTGCAATGATAATGCAAGATATATGGTCCCAAAAGGAGCGTTTGTGGAGCTTCAGACGCAGGATACGGAAGTGATGCAGGGTGTCTGATATAATATTCCTGACTTGTTTCTACCGCCTCAACGAAGAACTTGAATATCTCATCTGACACTGGATCGCCACTCAGAATGCTCCTGTTTAAGATATTCTCAAGCACATATGTTATCTGACCCAAATATACATAAGCAGCTTGATCGCTTTTCGCTTCATCAAAGAGTTCTCTCACAAATGGAAGAAATGAGAGAGGAGCATCACATGAGCGTGCAAGAAGACCCACTTCGGTAACCACAATAAACAATAAATTACTCTTTTTTATGGCCTGGAAATAGTCATGCCTCATTTGTTCTCTTGTATATACATCGCTTATATTCATATAATGAACTAAGCGTCGATAAAGTTTCCTTTCTTCCGCAGATACACGAAAAAAAGCCTCCAGTTCATGCGCATTCAAGATATCATTAGCTGGAGCATCACGGAACAAACGAAAGACCATGCCAGATACAAACGAGAAAATCCGCTCCCGGAGGAATGCTTGTATCACACCTTTCTGGTGGCTGTTTCCCTCTCGAATATACAGCAAGGAAGTAATGATTCTCCGCCAGATATGCTGCAACTGGGTAAGGATAGCTTGATCCTGGTAGTGCTCAAAGAAGATAACCACAGATAATCCAAACGTGGACTCAAGCGCGAGCATGTTTGGCAGAAAACCATGAACTGCCTGCCTGGCAACCTCCTCAAGTATGGCAAAACCTCTAGCAGGATCGCGCTGCCAGAGATTATAGCTATAACGCACGGACATTGTTCTGAGCGACTGATCCGCGTGGAGTGCTCCTCGCTGCAGAATCTCGCAAATACCGAGATTGCAAGCAACTTCTATAGCTATTCTTCCAGCATTCCGCGAGATTACGTCAGATGTTCGAGGCGACTTTCCCAACAGTTGTTGTCCCTTGCGCCATTCTGTTGCCACCATCTCTCGTGGCAACAGGTGCTCGAAGTATCTCCTCAACGGTTCCGCGTGTTTCTAAACCCAACTGAATAAGGACGCTCACCATCATTTCTTTCACATGGCGCTGTACCGTTCCGCAAAGTTTCAGTACTGTTTCGGAGCCAGGCTTCTTTGCCTCCTGAACCAGCGTATTTCTGACGGCTCCCCACAGAAAGGGAGTATGAGCAATCTCGCTAATCAGGTTCAGAAAAAAAGCATGGCTATCTCTCTGGGTTTCACTAAGACGCGCTATCCTCTTCCCAATAAAGTACTCATAGAACCTCTCATACTTAAAAACAATCTTTTGTTCGATTCCTTGCTCCTGCCTCACAAGAATATCCGCATCTAATAAGTGTCTAAACGTCACATTCGCGGCTTTCCCATCACTCAGCACCTGCTCGCTAAACACTGCCTCATAAAGGCCATTTCCAGCAGCATCAAGATCTGCAGGTGTAATCACATTACTATAATGTCCCACACTCACCATCAGCGGAGCCAGATGTTTCTCTAAAAACCACAAGGTTTCTTTCTGTAACAGGGCTGTTACATATCGCTCTATCAGGATGGTAGCCTTCAGGTCATCGGGTAAAACTTTTCCTTTATAGATTTTTGCTATTAACCAGAGATTCAATGGATCACGCAATATCTCTCGCAACTCGTTCGATAAGATCTCATAGGACGTTTTTAGCTCAAATACTTGTTGATATTTTCTATATACTTCTGGAAGCTCTTGACGTGAAAATGGCTCTATGCGCTCAGAGTAGCTAAAGGACTCCAATTCGACTCCCAGCACCTCTGCTCCTTGATCTTGATAGTATAAAGCTTCAGCTAGTTTGACTCCTCGCTTAATCGTCTGCCATGTCTCTGGGCGTGAGGTAAAGATAATCTTCAACCAGGACCATGGTTCTTGGACCAAGGCATCTAATTGTTTGAGAAGCTCTCTGGCCTGTGGGTTCTCGTTAATGGCATCTACAAATAAAACAACCAATCGCTCCTCTATACCATCAATTTTCGCTATCTCATGCCATATCTGCTGCACCTGCCTTCCAGATAGAAGAAGCCGATTACTAAAATCCTGGCTGATGATCCCAGTGACAGACGATGCTACATCCAGATTCGCACCATCATACATTAGCACACACAAGTTACTACGCGATACGCAGAGTTCCTCACTCAATGCGAGCAGAAAATTGCTCTTCCCCACGCCAGACTTTCCTACCAGGACAAAACCTCGCTTCTCTGGATCATCTAAAAATGCCTCAAATTTCTGGAGCACGTTTTCTCGCTGTAAATAGAGTTCTTTGCGATATTTCCGCCGCACCGTTGCCATCCGCTGTCGCGTAATATCCTCGCAGATATCGCACAACTCCACCCAGGTAAGCTTCTCGGCTTCGCGGCGTTTGCGCTTTATCTCTATGATGGTATCAGAGAACAGTGTTACAAACTCTTGGACGCGCTTATCATCCACGCTGATTTGACCTGACAGAGCTAAGAGATACCGCAGTTGTGCATAAGCCTGGCGATCAAAAATCCCTATATCCGTTGGACCGAGTTCATTTCTCTGCATTGCATCTTCCCAAAACACGAATAATGGATGCAGAAGGAGAAAATCTTCTCTTTCAGTGCGCAGATAGAACCAACCTGAATTGAGTTTACTGACCTCTGGCAGAGGTCGCCAGCCTCTGGAAATGCTCACACCTTTGTACATCTCAAAGCTATAAAGCTGCCCATCTCGGTCGAGCACGCGGATAAGGTCATACCGTCCAAGGAATGAGAGGCCACGCAGCACTTGCAAAAGGTGCTGCATTAGATCTTCTGCCAACTTTTTCCAGCTTAACTCATTTTGAGGTGGCAATCGTTTCATTTGGATTTCTACACCCGCCTGCGTCAAGCGACTAAAACTTACTTGCACTCCAATACGCCTCTGGTGAGGAAACGTTGATGTATTCCAATAGAGGTTATACAGCTCTGGCATGAAGAATAAGTCTTGTTTGCCTTCATAGGCTTTTAAGAAGGTGAAAAGTATTTCTTCCCAGGTATCGAGAGTTAAATGAGGAAGCTTCTGTAGCAGGAGCTCATCGAGATATGAATCACTCACACTTTCTCTATCTCGGATGAGATACTGGCTCACCAGAATAATAGTCAAAGTACGAAGAGCAAGATCATAAATCCGTACAATCAACTCCACCTGCTCTTGTGGCTGCAGTGTTTTCAGTAGCCGCTGGTAATGTATCGCAATGAAGTGTGGCATATTTGCGAGAATGAATTTATCAAAAGCAGCGCCGTCCATCACATACTCTCTCTTCCCAAATAATATACAAACGAACATATTTGTATTGAGAAACCTTCTAGAGTATACTAGAGCTAGATTGAAATTACTAGTAGTGAATGTTTCTTCTGAAAAATAATTCATGTATAAATGCGCCAAAGGTTTCCATTCACTCTCTAGCTATCACAGCAAATCCACTTCACGCAAGGTGTGATCATCGCTTAGAGAAGACGAGAGCACCTGATAATTTTCAAGAAGGACGCTATAAATCAAATTAACACTGTCAAAAATGCGATCTGCAGACGGGCCAAAGACTATAAAAAAATTCAATAAGGAGGCACTGGTACAGATATGGAGTAAGAAGCTAAAAATATCATATCCGAATATCGTGCATATGCGGAGGCATTTCAAGACCTCAGCGTGGTAGAAGCATATCAGCATCGACCGCCTTACCCGACTGAAGTCTTTACTATCCTGGCAGGCTTGATCCACGGAGAACCACGTTCTGTTCTTGATGTGGGTTGTGGTCGGGGTGAAATCGCGCGACCACTCGTAGACTATGTGGAACGGCTTGATGCCGTAGACTTTTCGCTGCATATGCTTGAGCAAGGGGAGCAATAAAGCTGAGGGCAGCATTGGCCTTTAAAAACAGCACCGCCGTGAGCGGAATTGCCAGCAACGAAACCTGGTCGCCCAATAGAGAGATGGTCTGACCAGTCCACAGTTTGAGAAAATCTGGTTGACGCCATAGCCCACCGAGAAGGCTATGGCTACCCAGTCGACCCTTCTTCATAATCCATCATTTCTGCTTTTCTATGATTATACACCACATAATGCTCGATTACTAAGAAGGTGGCACCTCTGCCTATCTGGACACATAGTAACCGACCATGCCGCCCATCATATGGTCAGTGACGTGGCAATGGTAGAGCCAGATGCCAGGATTGTCCTCAACATAGTCAAAGGTCAGAGTTGTGGAAGGTCCGAAGACAAGCGCATCGTCGTAGCGCCCATTGAAGAGCCAGCGGTGTCCATGCAGGTGGAAGACGTGAAAATCCTTGCCCAGCGCCATGACGCGCCAGCGGACACGTTCACCAACCCTGGCCTCAAACGTCGGCGTATTGCCCAGGTAAGCATAGCCATTGAAACAGTCGAAATCCTGGCTGAGCTGGGGGACATCGGTCTCGTAGATATCCTGGAAGCAAAGAATGATTTCGCGGTCCACCTGCGTCGTTTGTGCGTCAGTCACAACAATCATACCGAACAGTCCCAGTTCAGCGCCGAGTTCCATGATGCCGCTCGACGAACCCATGTCGTTGTCGCTTGAACCCGTGCTTCCAGCAATGTTGGCAGGCATGGCATGGTCATGATAAGGCCAACTGCCAACAGAACTGGCAACAGCTTTCCACTCGTAGGTGAAGGTCTCGCCGACAGTCAGGGCTGTACCCAGCTTCGAGCTAAATTTAGCGATCCACGAACCGTCATTGGCTGGCGTATACAGTAAACCATGAGGGTGCATACTGTGGCAGAAGCGATAATGCGTATCGTTGTTGCGGAAGTGCACGCGCACAGTATCGCCAACCTCTGCGCGTAGCACAGGACCGGGAATGCCCGCGTTCGCACCAATGCTGTTGTCACCAGGCAAGAGCGTCTTCCAACCAGCAGTGTAAGCGCGGTACCCGATAGCCCAGTACGAGGTCTGATTGGGCAGATAGCGCGTACCCGACATGTCGTCGACGCCCGTGGGCATCAGATTATGAAAAAAAGCGTCCGCCTGTATCCAGTACTCGCGCAGCTTGCCACCTGGCGCTGTCTGCAGCGTTGGCGGAATAGACAAGGTTATTGGATTGGACGATCCGGCTGCCGTATTGGCTGAGGCCGTCGTATTGGATGCCGCTACCGTAGTTGATGATTTTGCAGCATTCGATGTAGCGAGTGCGGCCACACCTCCGCAGGCTGTTGCCAGGACCCCAACAGCAGCCAGACCTTTAAATAGCAGACGACGCGGAAAGCTTCTTGTTGCGCTCTCGGGCTGCTCATCGTCAGTTGCTGCCGTCGCAGTATCGGGTGCGGCTGGTTCCTCTGCTGAAGTTTGCGCATCAACTATTGGGGTATCGGATATCGTCGGTTCCTCTGACGCAGATTGCGCATCAACTATTGAAACATCATCAGATATAATGGGTTCCTCTAAGGGTTGAGAATCCACTCTAGTGCCTGACCTTTCTCAAAAGCATAGTGTCAAAAGGTAACGCTTCAGATCCGGCAAACTCGCGTAGGGGCCGAGCCAGGACCTTTTTGGTGGCCCATCTGCGGCCTTGAGTAAAGAAAAAAGGTCTTGGCGTCCCTGGCGGCGGCCCACCGTGGACAACCGCAAGGGATTGTCCCTACGCGATCTTGTTCACCACCCAAATCATTACCACAAGAAAGAAATAATGACTATTCACGAGTAATATGAAATGTTCGATAGCTGAAGGAGCGTGCCCATTAGGCAATATCTATGATGAAAATGTACGAAGCCGCCCTGTAGATGAGGTAGCCATGCCATTAGCAAGGCCACGACTCATCTCTTGACAACTTCGCACAAATCCCGAGTTATTGTATTATAGCAGTGTTACGCTCTGACAAACGACGGAGCCGCAAAGCCTGCTGCACAACTCATACCCACAGGCATTTAGCCACGCACGACTTCACCTGTTGAGGGATTCAGGAACAGCGTTCTTGTAGAGCGCGTGCTGAAATCGAACATGTTATCTATGCTACCGGCTCTTGCATCAAACGACTGGTCGCCGATACGTCCCAGGCTCCAGTTATCCTCAACGAAGCGGATGATGGAAGTCTGGTCGGTGAGCGTGTTGTCAACGAAGTTCTTCTTCGCATAAGGCGAGATGACTAAGAACGGTAAGCGTGGACCATAACCACAGCGATCCTCGTAGGCACCAGCCGCTGCCGTCCCACAAAGTCCCGCACCGGTAAGCGCATCAGCAGTGCTATTCGACTGGCTGACAGTGGGTCCCATGACATGATCATACCAACCGTCTGAGTCATCATAGTTAATGACTACCGCCGTACTCTTCCAGTCGGGAGTTTTCTCAAGCTTATTGATCGTATTGGCCAGAAAAGTTTGCTCGTCAAGCGGATCAGAGTAGCCCGCGTGACCATCTTCGTAGGCCGGAGCTTTCAAGAAACTCACTGCTGGCATATTACCATCATTCACCGCTGTCCAGAAAGACGAGAGGTCATACTGGTGATTGGCCTGGTCCGTTTTGCCAATCATTGTAGATGAGGATGGTGGCAGATGATGCGGATTGGCGGTGGACTTATAGTACTGGAATGGCTCGTGATGCTGAACATAGTCGGTAATGGATACGCCGCCAATGTTGGTATGTGCCGAACCACACACCGCATTGCCGTTGACGGTCGCCGTAGGCGTGAAACCACCCTCAAACCAACCCCAGGTAACGCCCTTCGCGTTGAGCAGGTCGCCAATATTCGTCCCGCTCATGGCCGCCGTGTTGCCGCTGGTCGTCGAGCAATCGTCGTAGAGCGGATCGGAGTCGCCAATAATCGTGCCGTTGAGGACTTCACTCACCGACGAAGTGGCGACTGCACCATGGGTTTGACCAGAGATGAGATTGATAGCGCCCGGCGTAGAGGGTCCGTAGACAGTGTTGAAGGAATTATCGTTGAGCGCAAAATTCTGGGCATAGTTCCAGATGCCCGTGACGGTGTTGCCATCATAATAATCCATCACGGTAGATTTGTCGGTACAGCCACCACCAGCTGTATCCTGGACAAATTTGTCTACCAGGCCGTTGTCGTAGGCTTTTTGTTCATCGGTATAGCCGTGATCCTGGTCGCAGGTAAGCGCCTGCGAACGATCCAGGCGTTTGGGATTATCCAGATTGGGATTATTTGTCAGTAGGCCAGTCGTCAGTCCATTGACGGTTGGTGTGTCAGAGCTGGCATGGAAAGCTGGCTCGCCAGGAGAGTTCGTGGCGTTGGGGTAGGTGGCAAAATAATGGTCAAATGAGACATTTTCCTGAAAAATAACCACGACATGTTTGATAGGAGTGGTTGTTGACGATCCGCCTGAACCCCATGCAGGTTGCGCAGCTGTGATGCCTGACTCCGCGCGTATATACGCAAAAAGAGTCGCACCGAGAAGCACTACAACCAGAGTAAAGATCGACGCAACCACGCGCCAATGTTTCTTCATACGTTATTGATCCTCTTTCTAGCACTCATTTGCACTCAGAAAACACGTTCTTAAACTCCGATCAGTAACAACGTGAGTTCCCGCAACTGATCGGATCTCGTTACGTTCCGAGAAATATGTTGTAGCACATTGCTCATCTGAATGAATGGGTGGATATGTAGCTCATCATCAAGGTCCCCCCTGTACCGCCTTTAGTATAGCTCTCTTGTGTTAAATTTTTGCTAAATCCAGGTTAAAACCGGCAATCCTGTCTTTTGGAACTCAACGGGCAACGACCGGACGCTTCTCGATGATGCATCACTAGTGGGTTGACCAAACCAAAACGAATGGTGATTTTACCGTGAACCGTCTGCTGCACTCCCCCTTTTCAGAGCAGCAGGTCTGGAGAGAACGTGGATATGATGTAAAATCTCACGAATATACAACTTGTGCCATCCATGTTATAATCGAGGCAAAACGATAGGGAGGGAAAGGTCTTGAACCTGATACGAGAACCCTATGTGACTCAACTTGCTCGCTGGCCTCGGTCAGGCCGCCACATCCTCGCCCAATACGATGACCATTCCATCATTGTCTACCAGGCATACCGGCCCTCCATCGGCCACTTTGCAGCACAGCATGGGTACTTTGGTGGTGAATTTTCTCTTGCTCGTATGTCGTGGATCAAAACAAATTTCCTCTGGATGATGTATCGCTGCGGATGGGCTAGCAAGCAGGGGCAGGAGGTCGTCCTTGCGGTGCGACTCAGAAGAACCGGCTTCGATAGCCTTCTGGCTCAGGCAGTACATTCAACGTACAGTGAGGAAATATACCACAGCGAACAGGCATGGGAATGGGCGGTCGAGCATTCGCAGGTGCGTTTGCAGTGGGACCCAGACCACGATCCTGCTGGCGCAAAAGTCGAGCGGCGCGCAATGCAACTTGGGCTACGCGGTGAGATGCTGGTTCAGTATGCCCGCGAGTGGGTGATCGAGATCGAGGATATCTCTGATTTCGTTTATGAACAGCGCCAGTACGCTCAAGGGTCTGCTTACGAACAGTTGACGACTCCCCGCGAACTGGTTTACCCTGTCGTTGACACCGCGATAGCGTCACGTTTAGGCCTGGCTCTTTCCTGATTCCTCATTTTGAGAACGAGAGGCAGGAGCCAGAGAAGCCATTTTACGGGGCTTGTTTCCAGTGCAGTATCCTCATATGGATCAATGGAATGGAGAGAACTTGATGCCGCCTCTCGCATCTCCCGGTGAAGAGATATTATGCGAACGATGCCGAAGATGTCAAGTGGTTTGGCACTAGTGGTCTGTCAATCTTCATTTGACAGGTAGTCCATAGCCATGAAACGAGGTGAAAAGCCGCCTCAGGTCATTTGGCAACTACTCAAATGAAGCTTGACGAAGCACTAGGGAGAGTCTCAGAAGAGAAGCGAACTGAGTTGTTAAAAAGACTGAAGCGGAGCACATGCATGCTAGAACGACGGATAGAGGAAGCCGCGCTCAATAGTTGGCCAGCGCGCCAGCAACTGCTTTTCGATGGGTGGGTCATACGCTGTGACCAGGGATATACGAAACGGGCAAATTCTGTTACTCCGGTGTACACATCTTTACTCCCTGTGCAGGAAAAAATTCGTTTCTGTGAACAGTTTTATACGGAGAAACACCTACCAATGGTTTTTCGCCTGCCGTCGTTTTTAGCAGGCATAGACACACTCGATCACCTGTTAGCACAACGCGAGTATCAGCATCTTGACCTTTCACTCGTCATGTCCCGAGAACTTGCTCCAGGCGCAACAACACTCGATCCAGCACTCCGTAGCGTTTCACTGGCCACATGGTTGCCAGTATCCTGGCAGTTCAACCAGATACCAGTCGAGAAGCAGCAAGCTCATCGCGCGATCCTGGAACGCATTACGCCCAAACCCTTGTTCGCGGTCCTCTATCAAGAAGGAATTCCCGTTGCCTGCGGGTTAGGTGCGCTGGAAAACAAGGTTTTTGGCCTGTTCGGCATCGTCACAAGTCCTACACAACGCAAGCAAGGCCATAGCACACGCTTGATAGCCGCTATGCTCACCTGGGCTACGCAACACGGTGCCGAGCATGCATACCTTCAAGTCCTCAACAACAACCTGGTCGCATGCCACATATACGAGCAGTTCGGCTTCCACGAGCTTTATCGCTACTGGTATCGCGTGCAACCTGCCTCACACGCGTGAAAGGACAACAGAGAGACAGTTTAACAACATGCATCCATCATTTTTACTATAGACTGGCGTTCCATAGCATGAGAACTCATTTCATTTGCGCTTATGCGTCACTCCTATTTTTGATAGCATAACATAGAACAGGTCATAACAACTATGCCAAACTCAAGCTGGATTATACGTACCAAAGCACAGCCTCGACTGCGACTCTTCTGCTTTCCCTACGCGGGCGGTGGAGCGTCCATCTACCGGCTCTGGTTCGAGCAAATTGCCAACCGAAGTCGAAGCCTGCCCGGTCCAACTACCGGGTCGCGAGAACCGAATCATAGAGCCACTTTACACCCATATTGCACCACTTGTGACAGAACTTGCTCAGGTCATACGCCCATACCAGGATATTCCCTGCATGTTTTTTGGGCATAGTCTGGGCGCGCTCGTGGCTTTCGAGCTGGCACGCTACCAGCGCAGAAACCATCTACCTGAACCAACACAGCTCTTTGTTTCAGCGCACCGTGCGCCCCAGTTACCGCGCCTCACGCCTACCCGGCACACAATGTCCGAAGCAGCATTCATCGAAACCCTGCACACGCTTGGCGGCACACCACAGGCCGTCCTTGAGAATGCAGAGTTAATGAACCTTATGTCACCAATCCTACGCGCAGATTTTAGCATCTACGAAACCTACAGCTACACAGACGAAGCTCCACTGGCCTATCCCATCACCGCATTTGGAGGAACAGAGGATCACGAAATCAGCCAGCAACAACTCCAGAACTGGCAAGAGCAAACGTCCAGTACATTCACGTTAAAGATGTTGCCCAGCGAGCATTTTTTCCTGCACAGCCACCAGGATCTGTTATTACAAACGCTCACCCCATATCTTCACTTATGAGTGGTAGCACTACAGGTGCAAAACCCAAAAACGCAGCAATCCAAACGCCGCTCCCACGAGAATGAGCCAGACGGAATTGAGTTTAAAACGTACTAGCAATGCCAGTGCTCCAATAGCGAGCAACCAGGTCCAGACATCGATCAGGGCATGCTGCCCGAGTTGGAAGAGCACACCAGCCATCAGGGCCAGAGCGGCAATGTTCGCACCATCCAGAAGCGCAGACGTCCAGACAGCCTGGCGCAAGCGCGCCGCCAGTGGATGAATGAGCGGAATCAGTACAAAGGAAGGTAAAAAGATGCCCAGCGTGGCTAATAGCGCTCCAGGCCATCCTCCCAGCACATAGCCGATAAAGGTGGCCGTAGTAAACACAGGGCCAGGCGTAAATTGTCCGATGGACACGGCATCCAGCAATTGTTTGTCAGTCAACCAGTGGAGATTCTGTACCAGATCTGCGTGCAAAAACGCCAGCAAGGTGTAGCCGCTGCCATAGACGACGGCCCCAAGCTTGAGAAATGTCAGGAAGAGAACGAGCTGGCTGAACGGAGCCGCGGCAACCGCAACACCCGTGACAACCACGGCAGCTTTTCCACTCTGCACGCGCAATAGCCCGAAGATCCCGGCGGGAAGCATTGCTGAGATGGAGCGATGCTGCGAGCGCCCAGATTGCCAGCGTTGATAACTCAGGCGTAGGACGCCGAAGAGGATCGCACCACCAAACAGCAGGAGCAGGACGTTGACCCCAAGCAGATACAACCCGAACAGTAGTACCGCTAGCACGCCAGCCCAAAGGCTTTTGAAGATCGTGCGCCCAAAGATTCCAGATGGCCTGGGTCACGATGGCAACGACAACTGGCTGGATGCCGTAAAATAGGCTGGAGATCTGTGGGAGCGCCCCATAGGTGACATAGGCCCAGGCCAGGGCCAGCACGATCAGCATCGCTGGACCAATAAAGCAGACGCCCGCAACGAGTAATCCCAACCACCCCGCGCGCAGATAGCCCAGATAAATCGCCAGTTCAGTAGACGACGGGCCCGGAATCAAGTTGGTCACTCCAATCAAGTCAACGAACCGCTCACTGCTCATCCATTTCCGACGCTGCACAACCTCCTCGCGCATCATCGCAATATGCGCGGCAGGTCCGCCAAACGCGGTGCAGCCCAGACGCAGGAACAACAGGGCGAGTACTGGCACAGAGGTCTTTCCCTGCTGATCCTGCGGGGTCTTTTCTATTGCCGAAGCGTGTTCTGCGCTGCTCATCTCACAGTTTTCCCGCTCTTTCTACACATAGTATCCCTTATTTCCCAATTTCATCAAGTATTATTTGAAGCAATCTACGTTAAGCAAAACATACGTGATTTCGCCACAAAAAGCAAGCAGAAATGCCTACGTCCTGGGATCAGAGCCTGGAAAAGGGATGTATATGTATGTGCGTCTCCTCCTTATGTATGACAATGAACCTTTTAAACCGGTTCATCAACTGTTTGAGCATGAATCGCACGCGTCAGGCACTGCTGTAACATATTTAGCGTTAGCTGCACTGCTGCGGCATCGTAGCGTACACCATACAAGCCATCCTCACCAAATCCCTGGGCCAATCTTCCCTGTGTCATGACCTGTGACAGCAAAAGTTGACCGCGATCAGGCCCAAAATCGATCTGTACAATGGGTATGCGCGTCAGATTCTTTCCGCACGTAGCCAGGGCTGTCAGGCTCACCGAGCGCTTCGACTGTTGCAAGCGATTACGATACAAAGCCGACAGACGGTGGGTTCGTATTGGAGCTTGCGTATCAATGGCTGCTTGCAGCGCAGGGGCATCCTCAACCAGCAACATCACCTTAGCGCGCAGTTGCTGTACCACCTGCGCATCTTCTCCCACTGAGAAGGCATAAAAGCCTGCCAGTTCGTAGGCGCAATAATCAGCCTCAGCGCGTATCAACGCGCCATCGGCTCCCAGACTCTGCCATAGCGTTACAAAAGATGCTGCGTCAAGCGCTGGTAACGTCATAGCGCTCGCCGGAACGATCAGTCCCCCACGCAGGCCATTCCACAGCCAGCAGTGCTGTTTTGTGAGATTTGCCCACAACGCATGATTGGTCTCAGCCGGGTGCAGACAGCTCTCAGGCTCTGCAATCTCGTGGAAACGCACACGCATACCATGAACAAGATCAAACTCTTGCATATCTGGCTCCTTGACGCTAATCCCTCCCTGCAAGAAGCCGTGTTTCCCCGGCACGTAGCCATAGCCCAACTTGCGCGGCCCGATATCCAACATCAGCACAGCCTGTCCTCTTTGCAGAGCCTGCTCTATGTGAGCGCGGCATTGGTTTCCTCGCGTGAACTCGCGCCAAGTCAACGCCGCAGTGACCAGCACATCCGCTCGTGGGTCATCAAACGCACACGTATACAGCCCTTGCTCAGCACAAAACGCGCGTAGCTCCCGCTCATCTTCAGGGATACCGAACAGGGCCTGTTGAACAGCCTGTGGCACCTGTGGCGAGAAGATACGCAAACGCCAGGATGAAACAATCGGATAGGCAACCGACTCAACGCTATTTTGTAACATCGCCTGAAATCGCCATTGTCCAACCGCTACAGGCAGTTGCAATGTCACTATGCGTTTGACCACCGCGTAAGCCTGCACGAATTGCTCAACCATTTGTGCACTGGCAACATGTTCGATGGCATCCTCAGATACAATCCTGACCTGCGCCTTTAGGAGCGCGTCTCGACCTGTCTCATTGAAAAAATACACGGGTAGTTGTACCAGTTGACCCGGCACATAGTTGCGATCCCATACCTCCAGGCTACAACTTTGTGGCGCGTAGGCAGCCGTTAAACCTGCCCACACTGGCTTGGGGACGGCTTCGCGCAAGGGACCAAGGAAATGATGATTGCCATCTTCGGGACTACCCAGAATGCAAAACGGCGAGAAGCCTGCGGCCCCCACGCGCCGCCAGTATTCGGCTATCTGGGTATTTGCTTCGCAATGGAGCTGTAACCGCAGAGCGGCATCGTGATCTCGTCCCAGGAAACGCAAGAAGCTCTCAGCCAGCGCTGGATAGCCTCCTGGATTGCCCGCGCCATCCAGGTAATTCCCACCGAACTCGTCTACCATAATCGGCAAGGGAAATTCACTGGCCGTATCGTAGTACAATCCCAGGTTCTCAAACAGACTCCACCAGTATTTATGGATGTGTAGTACATCCCGATGCGAGATCACTAGTGGGGGATAATCTGTTGCCAGCTCTTCCAGTACTGCCAGCGCCGTTGTCAGTTGCGCACCTTCTGTCTCATTCCAGGCATGAATTAAGCAAATACAGGGATGGCGCATACATACGTTGAGCCAGTTGCGCCATTGCTCGCGCAGACTCTCCGCCGACGCCGTCATGCCGTGAAAAAAGTGCCACTCGATCTGCACCAGCAAACCATGCCTATCGCATAGATCCAACAAGGCTTCAGGTGGTATGCCCAGGTGAAAACGCAGTCCATTCGCTCCGTACTGCTTCAGCCGCACCACCACATTACGCTCAAACCAGGCTACATCAAAGGCCAGGTCATGCGCTTCAGGATCTCTCAACCAGCGCTGCCATACCACCGTTCCCGCACGCATATGGACAGGTGCATTATTCAACACGAAGTCTCGCTCTCTGGTCCGAAAGTCTTTCAAACCTAGCGTCATTTCATCCCTATCCAGCTCTACCTCACCCTGTCTCAACATAACCCTGAGTCGGTAACAATGCGGTTGCTCTGGACTCCATAGCGCACAGACACCTTGTAATGCCAGCGTTACGCTACCGCGCAAGTCTGTAACCGCCCCTTGCCCCTCGATCAGCACGTCGCCTGCGTTGTTCACTATCTGGCAAATGAGCGAGGGCGACAACCGCACGGGCTTGTCGCTACGCGGGGTTGAGGGTGGTGGCTCATCCCCTTGGACGCTCGACAACCGCAAGGGATTGTCGCTACGCGGGGTTGAGGCAGATGGGAGGCTCATTGGCATAATTATGTCTTCTGGCAATTGCTCCAGGTAGCATGTAACCGTTAGCGTATCGCTCACGATATCGAATGCGGGAATAACGCGGCTCATCCGGTATGCAGCATGCAGTCGTAATGTCACATGGTCCCAAAGACCTGAAGACAGATTTGTGCGCCAGTGATCGGCAATGGGGATAAAAGAGGCATCCGTTGCAGCAACATCGTGCAGCGATAACAAAGCAATCTCCAGCACAATCGTCTTGTCAGGCCGCACAGCTTCACAACTGATATCATGCATTGTGACTGTCATACCGCCTGCGCGGGCCGCTACCAGTTGTCCATCCACATATACCTGTGGACAGAAACGCGCACCATACAACAGCAGCGTTGCATGGGACCACGTACCCGCTGGCAGAACAACTTCACGACGATACCACAACAGACCTTGCGTTGGCTGGCACGGATCAGCGGCTAACCCCGGCACATTAACCACCCGGTCATAACAGCGATCCTCACCTACCTCCCACGGTCCATCCAGCGTCAGCAACCTATCGACATGCTCTTGATTTTGTATGCGCATCCCATAGCTCCTCTAGCTCCTCTTTCAATCAGTATAACCTTCTAGTACTAAACCACTTGACGTCTTCAGCATCGCTCGCATAAAATGCCTTCAGCGACGAAGCGCGGGAGGCGGCATTGGGTTTTCTCCATTTCATTGATCCGTATGAGGATACTGCAATAGGCAGAAGATCATCTGATCCGTCTTTGTAAAAGGCAGAAGAGGAATAAAGGGAGCGAGCCACCTTTCCTGGCTCCGCTCTCACGAGGACAATCGGGTAGGGGCGTGTCCTGGCGACCGCCCTGGAGGCCACAATTCAATACGTGACCAGGGCGCACGCGAAGGTGACGCCCCTACCCGCTGTTTTTACGTTCGCGTCTATGGGGCAAGAGGCGAGCTAGCGCACCAGCTTGGCCAGCAACGTTTTGGCTTGTTGCAGCGCTTCATCACTCTTACAGAACGAGAAGCGTACGTAGTGCGACCCGATATGCGCGTGGTCCCGGCTATACAGTGTTTCGGGAGGGATACAGGCGACGCCAATCTTCTGACGTGAGATAGCGCGCAAATTCGGTGGGGGTCCCGGCGAAGAGCTGTGAAAAGTCCGCCATGACATAATAGGCACCATCAGGGACCTCGTATTTGAGTCCCGTGCCCTCCAATGCAGCGAGCAGCAGTTGCAACTTCGACGCGTACATGGTGCGCAATCCATCATAGTAGCTATCTGGCAGGTTGAGCGCGTAGGCTACAGCCTCCTGCGTGGGGTGATGCACGGCAAAGGTGATAAACTGGTGCGCACGGGATACGCCTTCGACCAGCGCGGGATCTCCATAGACCCAGCCGACCTTCCAGCCCGTCGCGCTAAACATTTTCCCGGCGCTACTGATCATCAGCGTGCGCTCAAACATACCCGGTAACGTAGCGAGCGAGATGTGCCGGGCGTTTCCATAAGTGAGGTGCTCGTAGACCTCATCGCAGATCACTTTGACGTCGTGCTCGATGCACAGCTCTGCGATCAGCGTCAACTCCTCGCGCGAGAACACACGACCAGTCGGATTATGCGGCGAATTTAAAATCAAGGCGCGCGTCTTGTTTGAAAACGCGGCGCGCAGTTCAGCGGGATCGAACGTCCAGGTGGGAGGATGCAGAGGCACATAGACTGGCACGGCCTGCGCCATTAAAATATCTGGCACATACGCGTCGTAAAATGGCTCGATGACAATCACTTCATCGCCGGGATCTACCAGCCCCAGGATGGCGGCGAAGATACCCTTGGTCGCTCCAGATGTCACAATCACGCCATGCTGCGGGTCAATCTGCAACTGGCGGAAATGAGCCGCATGGTTGGCGACTGCATTGCGCAACGCGGCAATCCCATCACCAGGCGCATATTGATTATGCTTGCCCGACTGTAGAGCCTGGACCACATGCGCTACGATATCAGGCGGGGTATCAAAATCTGGCTTGCCCTGACCCAGATTTAGCGCATTATGTTGCTGAGCCAGCACGTTTATCTCAGTAAAAACAGAAGTCCCAAACGTCTCTACACGACGAGCAAAACTAGACATAGCGTACACTCCCTCATAAAACGCGGTTGCCCCCACAATTATAGTAGAGCACACCTCATCATTCCAACACCCAACGCGACATTAACCACAAGGCTATTCTTCATACCGCGTATTATATCCGTATTCCCAGTGCCAGGGCAACACAACCGCGTATATGCAGCAATCCTCACATGCCGCGTCGCTACTTATTATCATCGGGGCGAGACTTTTTGGAGTTCTTCTCCTCTTCAAACTCCAGCTCAGCTGCACGAGTATTTTTTCGCGGCGGCAAGTCTGGTCCGATAGGTACAATTGCTGGCTGCGTCGAATGCGTTTCCACGCTTCCCTCCTCTGTGGTTGGCTGCGTCGAATGCGTTTCCACGCTTCCCTCCTCTGTGGTTGGCTGCGTCGAGTGCGTTTCCACACTTCCCTCCTCTGTGGTCGGCTGCGTCGCTATTGGTTGTTCGCCAAGAATTGCAGTAATATATCGTTGCTCATACCAGTCCCATAAATCCGCTTTCCCTTCTAACGCATATTGCCATTTCCAGTACGCAATCGACTCCGCATCCTGTTTTGCATACCATTCTCGCCATCGTTGCTCCTGCACCTCCGCAGACACCGGCTCCTCATATGCGGGTACCTGCTCCACCTCTTCTTCAGGCACTTCCACCTCACCCTCTGAAGCTTCGTCTTCGCCCCGCAATGTTGCAAGTTGACCATCCAACTCCTGTTTGGTGATAGGAATGCCAAGCCAGGTGGTATAGATATATGCCGCATGTCTGTTGGCCGGACCCCAGGACGTTGCATTGAAATCTGCCTGTTGACCCTGCGGTACAAATTGCGGGATTATTCCATCATCAGTGTAATGATGGTGCGTCTTAATACCACCACGCTCAGAAGTGATATGGAAGTCATCGAAAACTATTTGACGATTTAGATTTTCATAGGGATAAAATGTAGCATGCCAGGTAATGTCTCTTTTGCGCGGCAAGGTAACTACACGCGCCTTACGAGGCCCTAGATAGGGCATGCCGCACTTTTTTGCAATCGTCGCTTTATAATCTGTCATCCGTTGTATAGCTACCTGGCGGCTCCAATCCAGAGGCATGGCTCTCATAGACACACGTTCAGCCAGGGCAGATTGCTGGGATGCATGCGCCTGCGTTATACGCGCTGCTGTCGTGGTGGCAGCTCGCTCGAAACCGTCGCTGGGATCACTGATGGTAAGCCCTGTGCCAATCGGCGTACCGGCGACCGGCCCAGCAGCTTGCTGCACTGTATGCGTTGCTTCATGCGCTACCATCTGTAGGCCCTGCGTGGTATCCGGTCTATACAGGCCCTGACGAAAAAAGATATCCGCCCCCGTCGTAAACGCGCGCGCATTGACCGTACGTGCAAGAGTATCCGCCCTGCTATCAGTATGTACGCGCACAGCAGACAGATCTGCGCGGAGCCCTTGTTCTAAAGTACGCCGAGTGTTGCTCTGCAGAGGATATCCCTGTCCTCTGGCAGATTGGATATGCTGGCTCAGTTGTTCCGTTGGTATAGTATCAACTTCAGCCGTATCCTGGTAGCTCACAGGAATACGCGCAATGGAGTGTCCAAAACGAGTCCCACGCTCAGGTCGCGCCAGCATAGGTGCTGAAGACACAACTGATAGCGGTGGAAACAGGTTGGCTAATGGTGTACTTTGAGGCGCTTTGGCCAAAGAACTATGCTGATCCTGACGCTTGCTGCGCTGAAATGTGCTCACCCTCATCTCCTACAAAAAGCAGAATAATCAATAGCGTATGCCACGGAGAAAGGTGCTAGCCTCCCCGTATAACATACCTGGTAACTACTCAGGTCGGCAGGCAGAGAAGATCGCGTAGGGACAATCCCTTGCGGTTGTCCACCGTGGGCCGCCGCCAGGGTCGCCAAGACCTTTTTTCTCACCATCAACGCAGCAGACCAACTGCAAAAAAAGGTCTTGGCTCGGCCCCTACGCGAGTTTCCGAGGTACCTGAGTAGTTACCATACCTGATTAAGTATAGTATGGAAGCCTCTATTTAGCCTCTATTTAGCGCATGGTTTGTAACCGTTAGCCGACCGTTTTTACGTTCTTTGCGCCAAGGCTACCTCTGCTTGCTGGTAGGTCTGCAACGTGACCACCTTCATGCTAGAAAGGTCCTTCTTGTTGAGCTGGGCATCAAAAAGACCTTTCCTATCGAGGAGAGCACCCTGGAGATCGGCGTCTCTCAGATCCGCTCCCAACAACAGCGTGCGGTTGAGATTGGCGGCGCGCAGATCGGTCTCTCTGAGATCTGTACCGCTGAGGATAGCTCCGCTCAAGTTGGCAAAATAGAGATCCGCGCCCCTGAGGCAGGTGATGGCAAGATCAGCAGCGCACAAATTGGCTCCGCTCAGGTCCGCTCCCAGCAGTGTCGCGCCCTTGAAATCAGCCCCACTCAAGTCACTATCACAGAACACGGTCTGGATACACTGTGACCAGCGCAGATCCGCTCCGCTCAGGTTCGCCTCTTTGAGGATGGCTTCGTTCAAGGTTGCCCCTCTGAGCGTCACTTCTCGCAGGTCCGCTCTGCTCAGGTCGGCCAGTCTGAGGTCAACTCTGTTGAGATTGGCTCGACTGAGACTGGCTCCGCGCAATGTTGTCCCGCTCAGGTTCGCCCAATACAGATTGGTTGCCCGCAGGTCAACGCCGTCAAGAGTGGCTCCGCTGAGGTCCGCTCCGCTCAGGCTGCACCCTCTGAGATCCGCTCCGCTCAAGTTCGCTTGTCTGAGATTCGCACTACACAAATCGGCTCCCACGAGGGTTGCGCCGCTCAGGTTTGCTCCACTCAGATTCGCCCAGGTCAGGTTGGCAGCATAGAGGTCTGTTCTGCTCAGGTTCGCGCCCTTGAGGATGGCTGCATTGAGCGCGACTTTGACGAGCGTTGCCTGTGCGAGATCGGCGTAGGAAAGATCGGCTCCACTCAGGATCGCTCCACAGAGATTGGCCCGGTTGAGCATGGCCTTGACGAGATCAGCTTGATAGAAGTTGGCGTCGGAGAGATTCGCTCCACTCAGCAGCGCCTCCCTGAGTGTCGCGCCGCTCAAGTTTGGTCCTCGCCTGAGATGCCTGTCTCTCCATATATTCCAGGCATATGCACCTTGTTTCAGATGCTTGAGATGGCGTCGGTCTGCCATAGCTAGTCACCCTCCTCTTTCGTCGGTCCTCTCATTCATTTTAGTCGCGCGCGGAAGCATGCGCGTAGAGCAGCAGTGGTGGTGACTTACGTGCTTTTACTTAATTGGGGGTAGCGGCTGATGCTATACGGTTGAGCATAGCGCATATTCACAAAATAATCGAGTGTTCCATCTATAGAGTCGCGCTGTACTAATGATACATACGCTTGCAGTATATTTCTTCCTGCTCGCTCAATCGTAGCAACCTGAAATATTTCGCCCATGTCTGTTCTTCCTTTCACAAGAGCGCTTCTTTTCATGGCCCGTTGACTGACCTTACAAAGGTGGTAGGAAACGTGCCAGATACTACATCTGGGGCTATAGAAAGCATACTCAATTTTATACGGAAAAGCAACCCCGAAAAAGTACCAGAGCCGGTTTATGGCCTATATGCGCTGGACGATTGACAGTATATATCTCTATTAATAAAGTTATAGGGGAGAAAGTCGTCGCTGTTTAGGTCCTGGGCATACATGCGTAGAGGCTAGCTCGGACAGGTTGCGATCATCGCTCCACGAGCAACGACGACAGCGGACCTGAGCAGAGCGTTACAGGATAAGCTAACGCCGTTTTTATAACCAGCGCATTGACCAGGATAGGAGGAGTTCTCTGGTCTTAGCTATGCCGGTTCAGTACCCCACACCAGAGTCCCTTTGTAGTAGACGGTAATATGGGTCGCCAGCATATAGGTAGTCGTGGAACCGGGATAGGAATACGCGTTGCTTTGGTCATAGTTTGACCAGTTGCTTTTGTTAAAGCGCAATTGTATCGCCCCACTATCACTACCAGGGGTCAGCTCCGTTGTGCCTGGCGCGAAGCTGATCTCCAGGTAGCTGTCAGCTTTGGTTCGTGGCGAGGTCAGGGAGACAAACTTGCCACTGATCATACTACAGCCGAGGGCTGCATAGTCACACCAGAACTGCTGCGGTTGCTGCGAATCGCTCGTATACCAGTAACGAATGGTGATAGTACTCAGGTCGATACTGCTGTGTCCCACGTCGGCTAGCTTGAGATCGGGCATGATCTGGTTAGCGCTCGTTGCAGCGCCAGGATTGCCGGTCATGTAGTAGAGCTGGAGCGCAACCGGAACGTTAGACTGCGTTGCGGCTGTCGGCGTCGGTGTTGAGCCATTCAGCGTCCGACCCGCCTGCGCTGACGACTGTGTTGTGGCTACATGTTGACCGAGAGGGAAGAGCATAGGATCGAGCGCCTGTTGCTTTGCCTGGTTGACCGTCTTCCAGTCATTGTTCAAAATGCCTCCCGTATTCTGAGAATCGGGATTCCAGCTCCAAAATGTCCAGTTGATGCCCTGCGCACCGGTACCCAGGTAGCTAATGAGCTGCGTGAGCCACTGTTGATCCGATGTACTCTGCAAGGTTGTGCCAAACTCACCAACCCAGACGGGCGCAATATGTTGTTTTTCGATGTATCCCCAGTAGGTATCCCACACTTGCGCCAGGTTGTCTGGATAATTGGCCGCATTGAACCAGGGATGAGCAGCCACACTGGATGGGTAGTCGTGGACGGAATAGACCAGTTGATGCGCTACGCTTAATACCACGGGCGCAGTCTTGACGCCTTGCAGATTGCCTCCCCACCAGTAACAGCTTGCTTCATTGGTTGATCCACCAGGACCATAGCAATCGACACCTTCAACGAAGATGAGCCAGTGTGGATTGATTTGCAGGATAGCATCGCCCGCCCGCTGAGCGGCCAGACGCCAATCCAGGCTGGGATTACCACAGCCCCAGCAGGCAGGCGAGTGCGGCTCATTGTCCAGGTCAGCGCCAATGACCATGGGGTTGTTTTTGTAGTGAGCGGCCAGCATCTCCCAGTCAGACATCCAGCGTGACTCTGGATATGCCGCTGTGTACCAGAGCGCAGACTGTGCACTGGAGTCGGCACGATGGCGATCCAGGATGATATGCAGGCCAATCTGACTGGCATAATCAACGATCTTATCCATCAGTTGCAGTCCGCTGAGTCCTTTCAGGTCCGGGTTCAAGCTATAGTTAATACCAACAGGCTTGCTGCCCGGATCGAAGAGCTGGTTAGAGTAGGGCAGCCGAATGGTGTTATAGTGCAAGCTTTTGATCTGCTCCAGCATGCTTTGATAGCTGCGGATATTCAAGCCATGTACGACATAGTCTGGAGTTTCAAAGCCAAACCAGTTGACGCCAGCAATGCGTACCGGATGATTTTGCGCGTCCAGAATTTGTGAGCCATCGGTATGCCAGTATCCCGCCCCAAGGATGTTCGTATTCTGCGCCGCTGAGAGGTTGCTGAGCCATGGCGCAACCAGCTCCACGAGAATGCCCAGTATAACGAGCAATATGACAGCGACTGATGCCGCGACAATGATACGAGGTCGCCTCCACAATGGGATAGCCAGTTTGTCGGTCGGTTGATTGTGCATGATCATTCCTCATTTACCAGATGCGCAGAGACATCCACTCCATCGAACATAGTATCGTTTTTTATTATTTATAACATGTATTTCATAATGCAGCAGCGAGTGATCGCTACAATTTTCGTTATTTATCAATGTATGACCTGGTAGATCTGCACCACCGCCGCTGGATCATGGTTGGCGGCCTGAAATGTTTGCAAGAGGGTGCCGTGATGAATGGCACGATCAAGCAAAACCATAGCGCCTGGACGCGTTCTAATGTCCTGCTGCATCTGCGCATCGACGACGACGTAGTCAATCTTCGTCCAGTCATTGTGCAAGACCGTAATGCGTATGTCGGGATCAAGCTCGGCATTCCAGTAATACTGCGTATGCGGATACACCCTGTTAGCAGCTCCTCCAGGCTCATGGAGGTCAGCGTAGAGATAGCTATCTACAATCAGCGTAGAGTCACCCGGCACATTGGCGCGTATCCAGTTTAAGGCGCTCACCTGGGCACTACTGGCATTTTGGATCATCAACACCTGCGCATGTTGCGCGCGATACGGCACAATCGCTCCAATGATGCCGAAGATCAACATGACGCGCACGAGGTCAAAACCGAAACGCTTGCTCGGCCACTTGATCAGCGCATTGACGGCGACGGCAATATTTAAGGCCATCAGGGGCAAGCATATGACCAGGTAGGATGCGAAGATGATATTGGTGAGCAGCATAAAGGCCCAGAAGGTAATCAGCAACAAGGCAATCAGCGAGCGCAAGGGACTGCGCCAGCCCGCGAACAGGTTGATACCAACAGCAACGGCGCTCACAGCGAAGAGCGGCCATTCGCTCTGCATCCACGTCTGCCAGGTGGCGCTAAAGTTGCTGCTCTGGCGCGCGGACTCTATGTTGTCAATCATCCCCGCCCACAAGCTGGGATGCTGGTGGTGATCCCATGGCAGCACACCCGTCGGCAAGAGTTCGCCTTTCAGGATGGCTAAGAGGGCGAACGTGGAGACCAGGGAGAGCACAATATAGGTAAAGACGACGATGGAAAATTTGCGCTGGAAGGTCGTTGCATGCAGCGCGACCGCGTAGAGCATGACGGGGAAAAAGATGATGAAAACCTCTTTGGTCAGTACGGCAATCCCCAGCGCTACGCCAGACATCACGATAGGCAGCAGACGACTGTTGCCCACGACGACCAGGTAGAGCGACAGTAGCAACCAGAAGGTGCCAATATTGTCCAGCAAGACTTCACGCTGATAGGTAATACCCAGCGGCGACAGCGTAAACAAGACCATCGCCAGCAAACCAGCACTGCGACTTCCACTCAGACGGTTGGTCGTGAGATAGACAAACAGCGCACTACCACAGGTCAGCACAAACATCAGCGCTCGCCCGCTGTTAATGGCGTTGCCAAAGGTGGCGAATCCGCCGGTAATCACTGACCAGCCGGCCAGTTGCACCCAGCCGAGAAACGTTTGATTATAGGTATACGCGTATGGTTTGAGCAAGCCGTGCGTAACAGCCCAGGCGTTGGACATCAGTACGCCCTCGTCTTGCTGGTAGAACGGGAAGCCAAAAAGGTTGATGCCGTGCACAACCATGGCAATACCCAGCACCAGGACGACGACAACGGCTTCGAGCCAGCCCGGAATGATGATTTCTCGCTGCAAGCGTGGATTAATTAAGGCAATATCCGGTAGCAGGCGTGTCTCTGTCTCGATCACACGCTGACGTTCCGTCGAAACCCAGCGCACCTGTTCCAGTAAAGATGTATTGCCCGCTGGACTGCGTTGCGCGTTGCGCTGCCTCTGACCTGAGACCGCGTGGACGAAAAATTGTGCCGTGCGAAAGAGCGTCACATTCCCGATGTCCGACGCCTCCGCACTCCCCTGTTGCGGCGGCTTTTGCCATTGCGCAGGGCGTTGCGCCATCGATGGGGGAACGGGATATGGCGGCTGCTGTCCACCGGGCATCGCAGGTGGTGTTGGTCCGCCCTGTACACGTGGTCGGCCCTGCCCATCCTGTCCTGGTCCTTGCGATGTCTTCATGCTGATCTTTCCTTTTTCTCTAATGCGGAGGGATTAGCTCTTGGCCGCTGTACTATTACGATGCTGTCCAACATGCGCCGTTTTCTCCCAGTTCGAGGTGCCCTTGATGTAGCGATAGACGGCACGCATCGCTCCAGCACCCAGGAGGAGTTGATAGGGGAAGAAAGCGAGCAACAGGATGAGCGCCTCGCGCCAGCGCCATTGGCGTTTATGCACTTTCACAAATTCATGCAATCCTGCCAGGTCGATAAACATCGCCAGAAAGAAGCAGTACAGCGGCGCAAAGGTGATGATCGCCATCCACACCGGCAGCTTGACGAAGAAAAACATCACGACCGACACGGGGACCATTAAGGCGAACAGCGCCTGGACTTCTGGCAAGATCAGCACATAGAGCGCGAGCAAGCGCTGCTTGAGCTTCTTGAGCTGTCGCCAGCGTCCCGCGAAGAGGATTTGAATAAAGCCCTGATTCCAGCGCGTGCGCTGTTTGATAAATTGCTCGATGGTATTCGGCGTCTCCTCACGTGTAACAAACTCGTCGTCGTAGATGATACGCACCCGCGCTTTGGCCAGGCACAGCCGAATGCCCAGATCAGCATCTTCCGTCAAACACGTCTCATCCCACCCACCCAATTGCTCCATCAGATCCCGACGCACAAACACCGTATTGCCTCCCAGGGGCGTCATACCGACGTTGGCAAAAAAATGCAGCGAAGACTTGAACCAGAAGAAGTATTCCAGCACGTTCAGGAAACAGAACCATTTGGTGTTGTGGTTCATCAATTGCACGCCGCTCTGCACCACGTCCACCTGTTCATCCAGGTAGGTAGTGTTAATAATATTGAGGATATCGGGGTGCGGCTCATCTTCGGCGTCAAAAATGGTGACGATATCACCTCTGGCAACGCGCAATGCCAGGTTGAGTCCATGCGGCTTGTTGATTGGTTTATCGTTGAAGATGACCAGTTGCACGTTGGGACTACGTAGCTGATTGATCTTGGCGCGCGCCTCGGCTATCGTACCCGGATCGTCCTCACGACAGATGGCGAGGATCTGGATCAGGCGCTTGGGATAGTTGAGATCGTAGACCTTCTGGATCGTCTCGCGATAGACGTCCTCTTCATGGCGCGCTGGCAGCATAATCGTGAAGGAATAATGCGGCTCCCGATAAATGGTTGGCGCACTGTTCAGCCAGGCCTGCTCTGGCTTTTCCCAGATGAACAGGCGCAAACGAATGTTGAAAATGGCCTGGACCGTCATCAAGAGAATAATCAGGATATAGAACACCTCAAAAATGCTGATGACCGTGGACATACCTCGCCCTCCCTGATCTTGCTGACACCCATAAGCATTCAGAAACGCCACTGTCGTGGCTAGCCTTCGGCTCATCTGAATGCAAAGCAATATATGTTACACGCTGCTACAGTTGTGGTTGCCACAGTTGCAGCGTCTTATCCGCACCCGCTGAAGCAATAAGTTTGCTGTCGTGTGACCAGGCGACGCTCAATACGGCATCGGTATGCTTGCGGAAAGTAAACGCGTTCTCGCCCGTGCGCGCGCTCCAGATACGCACAGTTTCATCGTCGCTACCAGAAACAATATATTTCCCATTGGGCGACCAGGTGACACTGCGCACCGGCTTGTCATGCGGACGCGGCGGATAGTGCTCCGAAGATCCATCGACACCGCTACACACCTGCACCACGTTGTCTCCACCGCCCGAGGCTATACGCGATCCATCCGGCGACCAGCTCACCGAGTAGACTTCCGCCGCGTGGCCGGCATACGAGAAGATCTTATCGCCAATCGCAAAAGCGACGGTCGGGACAGTCGAGCACACTTGCAACGTGGTATCCCAGGAGCCAGAGGCTATCTTCAGCATGTCAGGAGACCAGGCGACCGAAAGGACGGCGTTCGTATGTTCCAGGTAGAATAAGAAGACAGTGCCGGTCATCGCGAACCAGGCATGTACCGCGTGGTCGTCGCTACCTGAGGCAACCATGCGACTATCAGCAGACCAATCGACGGTGTTTACGGCTGCGGCATGCCCTCGATAGGTGTGGACGAGCTTACCGGTCGCTGCATCCCAGACTTGCACGGTCCTATCGGCGCTGGCGGAAGCGATATACTGACCGTCTGGAGACCAGGCTACGGCGTTCACATGATCGCGATGACCGGCATAGGTCAGGAGCGTTTTCCCGGCACGATTACAAATGAGTACCAGGTTGTCATCGCTCGCTGAGGCCACACGCTGGCTATCAGGAGACCAGGCGACTGAGTTGACGCGCGCACGATGGGCACGATACACCAGGACGGGTGCGCCCGAGGACGTTGTTGTGGTGCCCGTCGTGTTACCATTCGTGTTCACCACGCTACTCGCAGCGCCCGCTGGATGCAATTTTCGCCATAGCAACCAGGAACCGCCTCCACCAATCAGTGCTACCCCGGCTGCCGAGACCAGAAATGCCCGCCGCGTCGTGTTGCCCGCCTGCTGCTGGCTCCTGGCTGGCGGTATAACTGGCGGAGCAGGTTGGTCGGCCACAGTCAGATCTGAGAAGGCTTGAGCGGCCTGAAAGCCTCCAACGGGCGGTTGCGCAGCCTGTGGTCCTATGGGCTGTACAACAGGTGCAGGTGTTGCGGGGACGTGAGCAACAGGTGCAGGCGTGGATGGGGCGTGCGCCACAAGCTCTGGCTCGGTCGCATAGGCGTTGGAGGATGGCCTCGCGGTAGCCATATAAGCCTGGTCCAATGCGCTGATAAAGGCGACAACGCTACCGAAGCGTTTTTGGGGATCTTTCGCCAGCGCCGTCAATACCGCCGCTTCAACAGCCGGTGCCAGCGTTGGTACCTTCTCGCGCAGGCGTGGTGGCAAGGTATACACGTGTTGATTGGCTATCTCTATGCGTGTGCCCTGAAAAGGTGGCACTCCACACAGCCACTCATACACCATCACACCCAACGCGTACTGATCACTGGCCTTGCAGTCCTGACGTTTGAGTTGCTCAGGTGCTACGTAGGTCATTGGATCGCTGGCCGCTTTGCGCCGCAGCCGCTTCTGATACTGCTCGTTCTGCTGTATGACATCAATGGCAAAATCGTAGAGGAAAACCGCGTCGTTCTGACCCAGCAAGACATTCTCAGGCCGCAGATTCTTATGCAGGATTTCGTGCTCATGCGCGTAGTGTAAAGCCTCAGCGACTTGCTTGACATAGGGCAATAACTTCGCTAAAGGTTGACCTTCTCCCTTGAGATAAAGCTGACGCAAGGGTATATGGGAAACATATTCCATGACGATAAATGGGGTCGCCTGCTCCACGCCCGCGTCAACGATACGCAGAATATGTGGATGAACCATGCGTATTAGCTGTTGTACCTGTTGCTGAAAGAGTGGAATAAGAGCATTTGCCAGTGTGATTGGCAGGATCTCGATCACAAACTGTTTCGTATGGTCCTGTATATGTTCTCCTAGGTAAGCCTGGGAAAATCTTCCCTGCTCAACGGAGCTAATAATACGATAGTGTCCCCAACGCTGCCCTATCCGCTCTATGACTGGCGGATTGGCTTTTTGGTCATCCGTCATACCTTCCTCCTACCATACCAATCGACAAGCCACCCATGCGCTTATCGAGCAATAACAGAGAAACTTAATATTCAACTTACTATCTTTTTCAGTAGAGGGATTAATCAAAGCTTAAACGCGCTAAAAGCGAAAAATTTGTCTATGCATAACTACAGCGATAGTATACCCAATATTACGGATGAGTTCTAGTGGATGGGTCACAAATAACGAGTGATTTTCCTCACATCTGCGCGCTCATTTGAGACACCGATCCCCAAAGTTTCTAGCGCATGTAAAGCAATATAAGTTCTACCAATTTCTCCCACAGCATTTTTGGATGTGCAAAGAGGGTTCTCTTTGTGGTATGCTATCAACGGGTAAATAATACCGACATGACGCAATGAAATCATAGCTGTTTGATATGCCAGAAGATAATAGGAGATAGTATTTCTCATGCATGAGGATTTAACACGCGGGCGGCAGCCATTTCGGCACGACGACGTGAATGTACGTCCTCGTGCCGAAGCCGAGAAAAAGGAACCCGATATACTGCGTATGTTAGCTCAGGATTATAAGCGCAGTCAACGGGCTCAATCACTTCCCCTGAATCTCAGAATATCTGAGTATAAGACACAGAACAAGGCAGGTCGGACCGATAATAAAACACAGCAGGACAGGGCAGTTCAGACTGATGAGAACCCCGAGATTGAGCAACGGGCTCGATCACTTCCCCCTGATTTCAAAATATCTGGGTATAAGACACGGAACAAGGTAGTTCAGACCGATAATAAAACACAGCAGGACAGGGCAGTTCAGACTGATGAGAACTCCGAGCTTGAGCAACGGGCTCAATTAGTCGTCGCAGACCTCAAAAAACGTGTCCAACTAACACAGAGCAGGGATACTCAGACTGATATAACTTACTCTGAGTATAAGACACAGGACAAGGCAGTTCAGACTGATGAGAACTCCGAGCTTGAGCAACGGGCTCAATTAGTCGTCGCAGACCTCAAAAAACGTGTCCAACCAACACAGAGCAGGGATGCTCAGACTGATATAACTTACCATGCACAGGACTACGAAAAGAAATACGAAACGCTTGAGCAGCGCGCTCAAGTACTCCATGGTCATTTTTCATCTGATACTGCTGACGGAGGTACATCGTCCATGCCACCTCCAGATTTTCTCCCCTGGCATTTGGAAACCATAGCTGAACAGGAAACACGTCTAGCAGAAGCCCAGGATAAACAAATACAAAACTTTGCAAAAAAGGCTGAAACTTCTCCATTGTATAAAGAGCACTTAAATTTATTTCAGGCAAGTATACAGCAGCAAAAAGAGGCCCGAACTCAATTCTCTCAAGATTTACAAAATCTTAGAAACGACATTGATTCTAGCCGCCCACAATGGGAGACGCATAGTATGTATCTTGATACCCGGCTTCGAATGTATCAGGAAGGTATAGTTGATAACGATGAAGCCCTAGCATGTGCTGCATTGGAAAAACCTGAACTCACTCCAGATGAATTCCACGCTGCTCTTGACAAAGTTAGGGTACGCATGAAGCCTCTTAGCGAAGCAATTAGCACATTGCGACAAGAACCAAACGGAGCAAACCTTTTAATAGTCGCGGATGAATGGAAAGCGTTTAGCAAAGATGAAATAGCAAGAAGCCTGCCTGCAACAACACTCAAAGCCAAATTGTAACAATTCCTGATGAACAAGCAACAGATAAAGACCACCTTAAAATGCCACTGGAACAAAGCGGAATGCTTGCCGCCTAGCCTGATAACAAAGCTGATTTAGGACATATGATGGGCGTTCTCCTACAATCACCTCTTCTTCTGAAATTTGATACTGTACTTATAGACTTCTTGATCCTGCTCATTTTGTTGCAGCTCTCTGCGACTAAAAAGGAATATTTGAGCGGACGAAAATAGAGAAAGTCACCTTTAGCTGCCTCTGCCCCGTGAAAAGTCTAACGGTAGTCTGTGCTATGTGATAGCAAATGCTAAAGTGATGATGAGTCGTCCGCAGGAGACATGCAATGAGACAGCAGCTTGCCTCTCTCTTACTCGTAGTATGTATGCTGGCCTTGCTCCTTTCGGCCTGCGCTGGCGGTAGCACGACCTCAAGCAGTAGTGGGGGAATGAACCAGCCGGGTTTGGCTAGCGGAAACAGCTATATCAACTGTCCCAGCAGCACCAACACCACTACCGCCAGAGCGGAAACAGGGAAGATTACCCTCACCGTCTCCGGCTGGTCTTCAACGACTGCCGAGGACACGCTGGTACAGAAAAATCTGCGCACCTTTGCCAGGCTGCACCCCACTATCAAGATCATCTGGTCGCCGATTAGCAGCGACTACACAACGAAGATGCGCGCCAATGTCGCCAGCGGCACAGTTCCCGATGTCTTCTACCTGCAACCATCCATGTCCAGCGAGTATATCAGCACTGGGAAATTGCTCAATCTTGCGCCCTACATGGCTGAAGCCGGCGTCAAAGCCAGCGACTACTACCCTTCGCTGATCAGTCCGTTCTCCTGTGCCAGCGGGCAAGTTTACGGCCTCCCCAAGGACTGGAACACCCTGGGTGTGTATTATAACAAGTCGCTGTTTAAGCAGGCCGGTCTCGCGTTTCCCACCTCCGGCTGGACCTGGAGCAATTTCCAGCAGGATGCCGCGAAGCTGACCAAAAACGCCGGCACTACCAGGGCGGTCTATGGGACGGTACTTTCTGCCGACCTTTCCCGCTGGGGCGCGATCCTCTTGCAGAGCGGAGGCTCGGTACTCAACACAGCCGGGACCGAGGCTACGTTCAATAATACGGCAGGCGTGAAAGCCCTGGAATACTACGCTAGCTTCTTTAAGCACAAAACAGGGGCCCTAGCGACCAGCGTTGGCGCGGCCTGGAACGGCGATGCCTTTGGCCAGCAGCGCGCGGCAATGGTCCTCGAAGGGAGCTGGCTGACTCCCTATCTGCGCGAAACCTATGCCAATGTCAATTATGGCGTGGCACCTCTACCAACCAGCAATAGCGGCATGCGCGCTAACCTGAGCTACACCAACGCCTGGTCAGCCTACTCCGGCACGCAGCACGCCTATGCGGCCTGGCAATTGATCCAGTATATGACCGGCCCAACCGTACAGACAAGCCAGCTCGACACGGGCTATATGTTGCCAACCATCAAGAGCCTGAGCAACGCGTCTTACTTTCAGTCGCATCCTGACTTCAAAGTGCTCTTCGAGGCAGGCGCATATAGCTACGCGGACTACTATGGCCCGCAGGACGCCATGATCCACACGATGGTCGCCAATGCTATTGAGGAGGTCTTACTCAACAGAGAAAGCGCACAGACAGCTCTGAATAACGCTGCGCTACAGGTGGACGCTCAGCTTCAGGAAGAGTGACCCTTTGCCTGCTTTCCACGTGTGTTTCTTTGTAGGCCAACCGCATGCTGTCTAACAGATCAAGCGGTTCTGCGCGCAGAAAGGCACCGCAATTATGGCAACACACTCACTAGAAAACGCACAACACACAGGGAAGCCCGGAGTCGAAAATGTGCGGCGTAGTCGTCGACAGCGGAACGAGACATGCATCGCCTACCTCTTTCTCGCACCGTATATGCTAGTCATGCTCGTTTTCCTGGTCCTGGTCGCGTGTAGTGGAGTTGGTTTGAGTCTTTTCAAGGTAGATCTGGGGTTTACCACACCGCAGTTTGTGGGCTTACACAACTATGCAGTGCTCTTTACCCAGCTCTTTACTCATCCATCGCTCAGCCTGTTCTGGATTTCACTCGTCAATATCTGCGAATTCACCTTCTTCGTCGTGATCGGACAAAGCATGCTAGCGCTAACACTGGCACTGCTCTTGCAAGCGGTGGTACACGGCAAGGGCATCTTTCGTACCATCTTTTACGTGCCCGCAATTACGTCTTCTGTGGCCACATCCTTAATCTTCCTCTGGCTCTACAACGCCGATGGCTTGATTAACTATGCGCTCTCCTGGCTGCATATCACGGGACCGGATTGGCTGAACGATCCGCTCTGGGCCTTGCCCGCACTGATACTACTCAGCATCTGGAGTACCTCGGCAACGTTCATGATCTACTTCCTGGCCGCATTGCAGGACATGCCACGCGAAGTTCTGGAGGCTGCGCAGGTCGATGGGGCCAGCCGCATGCAGTGCTTCTGCTACATCACGGTGCCGCTTTTACGTCCGACGATATTTCTAGTAGTAGCGCTGGGCAGCATCGGAGCCTTCCAGATGTTTGATCAGGCCAAGTTTATGACCGCAGGTGGCCCGCTCAATGCAACCCTCACCCCCATGCTGGAGATTTATAACGCGGCCTTTACCGAGAGTCGCTATGGCTCGGCGGCTGCGATGTCGGTCATACTCTTTCTACTCATTTTCGTGGTGACGATGCTGCAACGGCGCTTCATCGATACGAGCGTTGGTATCCAGGAATAAGGAGGGCGTACAGTCATGGTACAGGTTTCTCAACCGTCACAGCGTGGGACGCTCGCTCCACGACGTACATGCCGCCTGAGCTGGTGGCAGATTGTCATTTACATTGGACTGGGTATCTTTACCGTTTCGTCGCTGGGGCCGCTGCTCTTTACCTGCATCTCGTCCTTCAAGACTATGCATGATGTGCTGGCATTCCCACCTACGTTGCTGCCTCAGCCTTTCACCTGGAGTAATTACCAGCAAATCTTGCGCAATGCGCTCTTTGCACGCTGGATTCTCAATACGTGCATCTACGCGGGCGGAGCGATGGTGCTCAACGTCCTCTTCTCCGCCATGGCCGGGTACGCACTGAGTCGCCTGAACTTCCGGGGCCGGAACTTTATCTTTGCCCTCACGCTCGCGGTGATGATGATTCCCGCCGCGGTCACGTTAATTCCCAGGTTCCTGGTGGTCACTAGCCTGCACCTGAACAATACCTACTTCGCGCTGATCCTGCCCGCCATGGCTCAGCCCTTCTCGGTATTTATTATGGTACAGTTCATGAAGACGCTACCGAAAGAGCTGGAAGAGTCGGCGATGATAGATGGAGCCTCGCGCTTCCACATCTTCTTCCAGATAATGCTCCCCCTTGTGAAGCCCGCACTGACCGCCGTGGCTATTCTGACCTTCCAGGGTGCCTGGAACGATTTCCAGTGGCCGCTCGTCGCGCTGGGCACACAGGATATGTATACACTGCCGTTGGGGCTGTTCTACTTCAAGTCAGCTCACTACACAGAATATAACCTGTTACTAGCAGGATCTCTTTTTAACACAATACCTATCCTGCTGCTTTTCTTACTCTTCCAGCGCTACTTCATCGAGGGCGCGCTTGGCTCATCGGTGAAAGGCTAAGTAGTTACCTTTGGCTTTTCCATGCCTGACAGGTTGCGCATAAACTGAAGTATGACAGAGAAATCTTCGTCGTCTCCCCGGGCCAGAGCAGCCGCGTACATCTGCTCAGCAACGGCGGTAGCTGGCATGGAGACCGAGAGTTCCGCTGCCTCGCGCATGATCAGACTGAAATCCTTGCGCATGAGCGAGAGCGCGAATTGTAGCGGATAATGCTCCTGACGCACATTGTCCAACTTGCCTTTATGCGCGGGCGCGATCACAGTTGTCTGACCAAGGACATCCAGCAGCAGATTTTTCTCAAGACCAGCTTTCTCCCCTAACGCAATCGCTTCCGCGATGGCCTGCATTTCCAGTCCGAGCAGCGTATTGACGACCATCTTCATCGTCGTGCCCATACCGTGAGCACCCATATAGAAGACATGCTGCCCCAGCGTCTCCAGGATGGGCAGGTGCTGCTGATATGTCTCCTGCTCGCCACCAACAAAGATCACCAGATTGCCCTCCTGAGCCTGCGGCGTGCTGCCTGATACAGCCGCGTTCGAGCATCTGCCCACGCTTTGCCTGTATATCATTAGCCAGGTGACGCGATTCCCCGGGCGAAACAGTACTCAGATCGATAAAGACAGTACCGGCGCTAGCTCCAGCTACGGCCCCCTCTGGCCCGTGCATAAGCGAGTTCAGCGCGTGATTGTCGGTCACGCAGGACAAAACGACGGCGCTGCTCATCGCCAGTTCTCGCGGACTATCGACCATGCGCGCACCATGACGCACTATATCCTGCATTTTCTCCCGGCTGCGATCATAGATGGAGAGCTGATAGCCTGCCTGAAGCAGACGTATCGCCATGAGGCGGCCCATATGCCCCATGCCCATAAACCCAAGCTGTGGCTGCTTGTCAGCCTGTCTACCAACGGTCATCTGTTCCTTCCTTTCGCTATAGTCAAAAGACAAAGGTAACTATTCAGGTACCCCGGAGGCTCGCGTAGGGGCCGAGCCAAGACCTTTTTTGGCTGCCCATCTCCTGCCCTGGACCAGGGAAAAAAGTCTTGGCGTCCCTCGCGGCGGCCCATCCCCTGCCATCTGTCCTCCCTGGACAACCGCAAGGGCTTGTCCCTACGCGAGTACACTCATCTCCCTGAATAGTTACAGACACCATTACAAATAATACGTCTGAAGTGCATCCTGCAAACTCATACAAATCTAGCACGAGACGAGGAAGCTAAAAGTTACACGCGCGGATGAGGTCAGAGAACTGCTGATGAAGCTCTGCGAGGTACAGCAAATTAATATGGTAAGATATAGTGAGTTGTCTGCTCTTCTGACCCAGGCAAGAAGGCCAGGATACATGGTGAAAGGCAGTTGTACATGCAAATTATTAGTTATCGCACCACAGCGCAGGAGCCGTGGCGCGCGGGTATTGAGCAGGATGGACAGGTAGTACCCGCTACGGTCGTCTATACATTTGATACCCAGACCCATACGGTACGTGCGTTGCTTGAAGCGGGTCAGGACACGCTCGCCACGACACTGGCAAAGGCCCGGCGTCTCCTGGAGGCCGGTGCCCATGAACTTCTTCCACTACAATCTCTACAACTGGGACCGGCCATACCAGACCCCGACAAGATTATTTGTGTGGGACTCAACTATGCCGACCACGCGGCTGAGTCACATATGGAGTTGCCAAAGGTGCCGGTGTTGTTCCCCAAGTTTCGCAATTCGTTGATTGGTGCCTATGATGACATTGTGCTGCCCGGCTTCAGTACGCAGATAGATTACGAGGCTGAACTGGCGGTGATCATCGGGCGCACGGCCAAAGATGTGAGCGAACAGGATGCGCTGAAATATGTGGCCGGTTACTGCGCGATGAACGATGTGAGCGCGCGCGATTGGCAGTTCCTCACCAACCAGTGGATGATCGGCAAGGCGATTGATACGTTCGGCCCGCTAGGTCCTGGCATTGTGCCTGCCACGGATATTCCTGATCCCCAGGATCTGAAGGTGATCGCCCGTGTAAACGGTCAAGTACTGCAAAATGGCACAACACGCGAGATGATCTTTTCAGTGGCAAAGTGCGTGTCTTTTATCAGTCAGGTTATGACGCTGGTGCCAGGCGATGTTATCTCGACAGGAACGCCCGCAGGTGTGGGCCAGAGCCGCAAACCACCAATTTTCTTGCGCGACGGCGACGTAGTTGAGGTTGAGGTTGAACACATTGGTAGCCTTAAAAATAAAGTGGTAGGAGCTAACGCACGTTAGATAGTATTTGCGCAGACTTTGGCTCTCCATCCTTCTGGGGAAAAACGTTGGGAAATGGGGTAGGGGCGTGTCCTGGCGACCGCCCGGGGCGCACGCGAGGTGACGCCCCTACCCCATTTCTCCCTCAAGGACGAAGACCCCAGACTTTTGGCCAATATCGAGATGAAACCAGACATGATCTTAGTGGTTAGCACACATGGAGGAGGTATGTTGCTCGTTGCCCTGGTCATTGCCAATCTTTCATTTGACCAGATTGTCTCGCTGATTGGGTTGGCCGCGGCGGTCTTACAAGCGCTGGTGTTGCCAGCTACACTCTATCTGCTTGCGGTACAGACGCGGGCCATGCGACTGCAAACAACTGCGCTCATTGAGCAGAGCAGGGAAATGACGGCGCAAACCCGTGTCTTTACCGAGACGATTTACAGCGCGACCTTTCAGAGTCTCTATGACGCAGAGGCACACATCGGCGAACTCATGATGACCTATCCCGAGGCAAGCCGTATCTTGATGCGCCCTCAACCGGCATCATCCGGCGAAAACAACGCGACCTCTCATCCCAATGAGTTTCCATCTACGCTCGATCCTGAGTTACGCGAACGCGTACGTTGGCTCGGAACGGCCCTGCTCGATTTCTTCGAACATATCTGGACACAGGCTCAGATGGGTGGTTTGCCTAAAAATATCTGGTCGGAGTGGGAAGATTATATGGGTAAAATACTCAGTGAGACCTATCTACGCAGCATGTGGCGCGAGGAGCGCAATTATTATTCGCCCGGCTTCCGCCGCTTCGTTGACCTCAAAATCGGTCTTTCTCCCGAAGCCCCTACGCTGCCTGTACGTCCGCGTCCAGCACCAACACCTCCCGATGAACGACGCGAAGCGGAAACACAGCCACCTACAGTCGCGCGTGTGCTGCGCGCTGTGGCCGAAGACCCTCCAGAAAAAGATCTCTGAAGAACCGTCAATCATTGCACATCTCTTCCTTGTGCCAATTCGTAACACACAACTACTGTCTAGCGTGTTACCTATGCTATGCTTTCCTCACAGGTTCAATAGCCAGGTTCTCTGTTGAAAAGATATGGGAGCGACAACCCCTCCGTCGTGGAAGAGGCAAACAAGGGTGTCTCTATAATTAAGATTGTGACATTATGAAACTGGATAACTCATCGCATGAGACTTCTGCTAAAGCTAAGAGCAATCCACACACCAGGATGGCTTCATCAGTAAGTGCGCTGTTACTTTCCTGGTGGAGAAGCGTGTGTCATTGGTTCTCCGCGCATACCTTCGTGTCCGCGTGGTTGCCTGCCCCTCTTCAGCCAGCGTTCATGGGTTACGCGTTTGCCTTCCTCTTGCAGTCGGCGGCGGTTGCGTTCGTCTCATTACTGGTGCGCACGTATCCCGAATTCAGCTTTGTCGAAGCGCCTGTCATTCTTGTCGTCCTTTTGATTTCATTAGGTTGGGGAGCTGCACCTGGGGGCGCGGCAACATTGATCGGTGCTCTGCTCCTGGACCTTTTTGTCCTTCCGCCCCATTTTACTCTCTTTATCAGTGAGCCAGCAGACGTCGTTGGCATCAGCTTCTACCTGCTCATCGGGTTCATCGTCAGCCTGATTGCCAGTCATACGCAGCATAGTCATATTGAAAGATTACAAAAAGAACGCGAGCTACGTGCTCAGGCGCAGGCAGCGGCACGGAAACTCGCCACGGTTCTGGAGGTATTGCCTGTTGGCGTGGTCATTGCGGATCAGCAAGGTCGTATTGTACAGCGCAATGGCGCAACCTTGCAGGAGTGGGGGCAGACATTTCCTCACGCGGAAAGCTTTGCAGAGTACGGGCAGTATAAGGCATGGTGGACCAAAACCGGCCAGCCAGTGGCTGCAGAGGATTGGGCGATGGCGCGTGCCGTCACCAAAGGTGAAGTTTCACAGGGAGAAGTGATCGATATCCAGACCTTTGACGGCCAATATAAGACACTCTTACATGCAGCCGCTCCCATACGGGATGAGAACGGGACCATCACGGGTGGCGTTGTCGCCGCCGTTGACATTACGGATCACAAGCGCCTGGAACGTGCCCTGCAACAGGCCGAACAACAGGCCGAACAGCGCGCCCACGAGATGGAAACAGTCTTTGAAGCGATCAGTGATAGCCTCATCATCCTGGATATACACAGTGGTCTAGTACGCATCAATCAAGCTACCAGAAGGCTCCTCGGTCTGCCAGATGGAGCTGCGCTTGATTTAGACCATGTTACAGCATTTGAATTGCTAGATGAGCAGGGACAGCCCCTGCCCAGGAAGCAGTGGCCAAGCAATAAGTTGCGCAGAGGAGAACAGCTCCATGAAACGGAAGTGCTTCTACGCACAAAATTGCGCGGAACCATCCAGTATGTGAGTATCAGTGGTATGCCTATTTATGGACAGGATGGACAGATAATCGGAGGGGTACTGCGCTGCCGCGATGTGACGGAGCGACGTCTGCTGCAGAGACGAACGCAAGCTGCGCTGGAGACGCTACTGAAGATGGCAGAGGTGATGGTGCATATTCCAGCAGAGGAAAGCGCACCCGAAGAAGCAGTTATGACCACACGGCAAGCTACAGCACAGAGCCTGGTCGAACTGACCTGCGAGTTGCTGGGAAGCCAGACCGCCAGTATGATCGAGATAGGCAATGAGTCGCAACCGCCACAACTTACCGCTGCGGTTGGCTTCTTGCCAGAGGTTGAGCAGCAGCTCAGAGAAAACATACCACGCATACGCTTGCAGGACTATTTCCGCACGTCCGATCTCGTCAGGCTTTCACGAGGGGAAACGATGTGCTTTAACCTGGCTACTCCCGCTGCTGGTCTCCTGACGTATAGCTCACATCAAGTGTTATGTGCCCCGATGCGACTCGGCGAACAGCTCATTGGCTTTCTCTCCATTGACCATAGCACGACCGAGCATCATTACCCGCTCCTGGAAGAGATGACCCTCATGCAGGCCAGTGCGAAGCTAGCTGCCGTCGTCATCGAACGCGAGCGACTGATCCGCAAACGCACCGAGTTACAGGCCGCCGAGCTGGCAGCACGCTCTGCCAATCGCCTGAAAGACGAGTTCCTGGGCATTGCCGGTCACGAGTTGCGCTCGCCACTCACGACGATCCGCGCCAGTGTCCAGTTCGCCAAACGACAGTTAGCCCGTCTGTTCAAACAGCATACAGACCTTCCGCCAGACGTCAATAAGTGCCTGCATTTGATAGAAGATCTGCTGAACCGTGCTGAGCGCCAGGTGAACTTGCAGAATTGACTGGTCAGCGATTTACTGGATGTCTCGCGCATTGAGACTGAGCGGCTGGAGTTGCATCCCACACAGTACGATCTGGTGGCACTGGTGCAGGAGGTGGTCGAAGATCAGCGTTGCCAGGAGCCAGAACGCACGATCAATGTGTCTATTGACGTACCAGGGGCAGCCCCGGTGATGGTGGATGCTGACCGTGTCCGCCAGGTCATCACCAATTACCTCTCCAATGCACTCAAATACTCTGAGGCTTGTAAGCCTATAGATGTTCGCGTGGAGTGCATCGGGTCACACGTACACGTCTCCGTCCAGGACCAGGGACCGGGTTTGACTCTAGAGCAGCAACAGCATCTGTGGGAACGCTTCTACCGTGTGCCAGGGATAGTCGTTAAAAGTGGCTCAGGGGTCGGCCTGGGCCTGGGCCTGCACATCAGCCGCACGGTGGTCGAGCTACAAGGGGGCAATGTAGGTATAGAGAGTGAACCGGGCAAAGGTGCTACCTTCTGGTTCAGCTTCCCCCTCGCCGAAACGACGGACCATTCCCTACAAAATTTGCCAGAGCCGTGATATGTTTCTATACCTTACCTCTTTCTATTGCATCTCTGCACTCCTCATGGCAGAGCATGGCAGGCACACTACAGCCGCACATTGCTGAAGGAATGGGGAGGTAAGCCCATGAGCCGACGTCAGAAATGAGAGGGCGTAGTGGGACACTGGTTTTGCTTCGAGATCATTCAAATTCGCTGCTCGAAATACAGTTTATATCCGAATTTGAATGGTCTCTCATAGCAGGGAGAAATCTAGGCAAAGCGAAACCATTTTGCGCGTTTTCATCTCTCATTGGGGGTCCTCTGGTCGCGGGTATGAGGACGGCTCCATATACCCTACATTATCTGGCTGCAAGCCGTACCCTTCGTAGAACCGCATCCCAGGAGGTGCCTCTTCGGGTCTCGCTGGCTGCTGTGGCGCGCCGTAGCCTGCCTGCGACAACCGCTGCATATCATCGTAACCCATGCGGGGATTGTCAGCGTCGGCACGGGTGGTGCTACTGCTAGTAATCTCCTTGCCTTTCCTTTTTCTGCTTATAGAGATGCCAGCAGCCGCCATAACCGCGTTCTTGTCAATATTGGGATTCAATTCTCTCAATCTCTGAAAGAATCTCTTATAATTCTTATATTTACTAATGTGTATATTCTCTTCATTAATACCAAATTCACCTAATACATTGATCATTTTTTTTAGATTACCATATATATCTTGGTCCGATCTATTTCTACTATTATAATTTTTATTTTTTTTGTCTTCTCTCCCTGGTGTTTCATTTTTAAGAGGACCGACCATTTCAAAACCTTTCTCTTCTGCATTTTTTATATCAATTGTTGTTGGTCTTGCATCATTTCTTCCTTTATTATCCCTTATCTCCTTTAATAATTCTTGAAAGCCCGTGGAACTCCCTGGATATTCTTTGTCATATTTGTCGCCGCTCAGAGGGCTTCCTAAGCGGAGGGGAAGGTCGTTCCTTGCTTTGGGAGGGTCCCCATCATATGGTTTTACTTCCGCCATCCACTCGTCTCTCTTAGCACCGCTGCTACCGCTACCCTTATCCTTCCTCTCCTTACCTTTCCTCTCCGGCTTCACTAAGGAAAATGTATAGTGATAGCCAGCAACTGGCGCTTGCAGATCGGCAGGATTGACAAACCCCTGAGGAGATGCATCAAACATCTCGTGATCCCGGAGGATGTTCGTGGTATGATGACCTGAAGCCTCTGGATGCGTGCTCCACTCCGAGGGTCCAGTCATTTCGTTGTTGGAGTGGGAATATATCTCATCCATAAGTTCTTGCCTCTTCTCTCTGTCACTTACAACAATCTTCGATTGCTCATTTCAAGAGAGCAATGTATGATATTAACTGTATACTTTGTTCGTGCGTATTGCAATCCCTTTATAGGGTCAGTTTAGTTGGCTGGACGGTGAAGAGATTAGACCCCAAGACCGATGTTAATTTGGGCCCCACCATGGTAGCTCTCTGCATCACTGCGTTGCCAGACTGAACGAGTCCTTGAACACAAAGGGCCATACTTTCTTGTTGATACGCATGCAATCCCGGAAAAATCTCCTTGACTTGTTCTCTCCATTGATCTAATAATAGGTCGAATTCATTCATGATCGTCCTCCTGATTGAGTTTTTAGGTCCTTTCAAGAGGACGATCTCTTCTGGCTTGTTTGCTGCTTTTCTTCTTTCCTACCTTTTCTTCTCTTTCTTTTTCCTAGAACAAATTTTCTGTCGGGGAGAGAGACCATGGTAGGCCCAAAGTAGCGAGCGGGCCATGCTGCAAAGTTCGATGCTCGAAATGGTGGAAGGTGACGCCCCTACCCAACCATATTTCATTATCCAACCGGGTTCGCGTACGCCCCGGTACCTTACGAGTACCGTCCCTCACGCGTGATAAGGATAGGGCGCGATCTGTCCGCGCACCGTCACCCACTGCGTCTCGGTGAACGCTTCGATGTTCCATTCTGCCCCACCTAAACGCGCTCCATTGCCGGACGCACCCACTCCACCAAACGGGGCAAATGGCTCGTCGTTGATGGTTTGATCATTGATGTGGACCAGGCCAGTAGGGATACGCTCGGCCAGTTCCAGAGCCTTCATCACATCCTTACTCATAATACCCAGCGATAGACCATACTCTGTACCCACCGCCAGGGCCGCAGCCTCGTCCAGCGTCGAGAACTTCACGACCGGAGCTACCGGCCCAAAGATCTCGTTTTCATAGGCCGCCATACCCGGCGTGACGTCTGCCAGGACCGTGGGCCGATAGAACAGTCCAGTAAAGCTGCCACCCGTGGTGACGCGAGCACCGGCTTCTACACTGGCAGTCACAAAGCCATGGATCTTGTCTCGCTGGCGCGCATCAATGATCGGCCCCACCTCGACCGGCTGCTTCGCGGGATCTCCCACGGTTAACTTGCTGGCCGTGGCTGTGAGACGCTCAACATACTCGTCGGCGATACGCTCGTGGACAAGGTGGCGACCCGTCGTCATACATATCTGGCCCTGGTGGAAGAATGATCCCCACGCGCCAGCCGCCACAGCCGCATCCAAATCCGCATCGTCCAGAACAATCACCGCACTGTCGCCGCCAAGCTCAAGATGCACACGCTTCAGATGTCTGGCAGCCAGCTCACCCACGATGCGTCCCGCGCTCGTCGAACCCGTAAAGCTAATCACACGTACATGCGGATTGATCACCACCGCCTCACCGATCTCAGCGCCACCGGGCAGAACGTGGAGCACACCTGGCGGCAAGCCAGCCTCTTCAAAGATGCGCGCCAGAGCAACTCCACCACTGACAGCGGTACGCGGGTCTGGTTTGAGCAGCACAGCATTGCCGAGCGCCAGAGCCGGAGCTACAGAGCGAATAGAGAGAATGATGGGGACATTAAATGGAGCAATCACACCGACAACCCCTGCCGGTACGCGCCGCGCCATGCTGAGTCGCGCCGGGTCCTCTGAGCGTAAGAGCTGCCCATAGGGTCGGGTCGCCAGGGCGGCGGCCTCATAGCACTCATTGGCGGTCACGTGTAGCTCAAAGCCGGCCTTTGGTGCCGTCGAACCCGACTCGCGTATGAGCCATTCCTGCACCTCGGCGGCATGCTGCTCCCACAGCTCTCCCGCCCGCCGCAAGACCCGCGCGCGCTCGTTAAACGAGGTACGGGCCCAGGCCCGCTGCGCCTCCGCCGCTTGTTCTGCTGCCTGCTGCACATCCTTCAGCCCGGGCCGTCCGACGCTACCAATCTGCATACCCGTGGCTGGTTCGATGACGGCATACTCACCGTCTGCTGGCGTGATCCAGCTACCGTTGAAGATTTTTCCGGCCCACAGTTGCGGGTCCATCAGTGTTGTAGAAATTACCTCGGCCATAGAAACTTACCCCTTCGTAAATAGTATCAGCAAGTTTTACAGCTTAGATCATACCATAATGATGACTATAATATCACTACTCCATCAAATTGGCTCGCCAGAGGGTAACTACTCAGGTCAGCTCGCAAAGAGGGCCGCGTAGGGACAAGCCCTTGCTGCGGTTGTCCAGGGTGAGTGCAAGACGAGATGGGCCGCCGCCAGGGACGCCAAGACCTTTTTTTTCTGCGCCCAACGTCGCAGTTCGGCCACCAAAAAAGGTCTTCGCTCGGCCCCTACGCGAGCTTCCACGGTTCTGAAACGTTGCCTCACCTGAGTAGTTATATCTGAGGCTGCCAGACATGCACGGCGTTAACTGACCCATCGCACGTCACCACATACACACTGTTCGGGGACCAGCTGATATCAGTGACGGTACTGATATGTCCCTGATAGAGATAACGCAGTTGGCCCGTAGCCGCCTCCCACACATGCACGAGACCGTCGGCATCGGAGGCAGAGGCGATATACTTGCCATCTGGCGACCAGGCTATCGACCAGATCTCCATCTGGTGTCCGTGATATTCCAGCACCTTGCGCGCTGTCGTAGACAGAGCCCATACTGCGACAATGTTGTCCTGGCCCACAGCCAGCCTCTGGCTATCTGGCGACCAAGCCATAGAGGCCCAGTAATTGGCTGGTATCTTGAAGAGTAACTGTCCGCTGGCGGCTTCCCAGATGAAGACGTCCCCCAGAAGATGACGACCGTTATCTGTATCTGATACGTTCGCGCCTGCGCCAGCAAGATAGCGACCATTCGGCGACCACGACACCGCGTACAGAGTTCCCCCAGGCGATGTGGTCTTGTACATCCGCTGATTTAGCTTACTGAAGGCGTCGTAGCACAATATGCCAGCACTTTCTACAGTTGGAGTATTCGGCTTCTGGAACACTCCTCCGATGGCCATACGTTTCCCATCCGGCGACCAGGCCACACAGGCTGCTTCCGCCGTCGCAAGAACCTGCTGAGTCCAGGATGCAGCGACCAGCACGCCATCCTGAGCGGTCACAATCGCTGGCGTACCCCGCGTCGGATCAAGCAAAGCCAGGTACTTGCCGTCCGGTGACAAAGCAATGTCCTGTGTGGGAAAGAGATAGGTCAGCACATGAGCCCCGCTAAAGGCGTCCCGACTTCCTGGATAGTAAGCGATGTCGGCGAAAGTGAAGACACGCTTACCATCTGACGACCACGCGACCCTACCCATACGGGGCAGAGGATAGGCACTCTCCCATACCTGCTTAGAAGGTTGCCTGGAAGACGTGACCAGGGGAAAGCTCGCTAGCGTATGACGACCTGCCCACAGCCTTTCCAACAGATATCCCCCAGTACCCAACGTGGTTGCGGCGACCAGACCTAGCAGGCTGGAGAGCGCCCGACGACGCGCGAGCGACGTTGCTTGCTGGTCGCTTTTCACCTCACGTGCCGTCGAGAAAGATTGCTGTGCCGCTCCAACGTGCAGAAAAGCCATGCTCAGCAACAGCAGCACAAAGCCTGCGAGTGTGACCCATAGGCCGAACATGCGATTTTCCCGGTAAAAAAGAGGGCCGGTGGGTCCTACAATGATTGGCCCAAGGAGCATCCCCATCAGAACGAACAGGAGCGTATAAAGCGCCAATCTGACATAGCCGGAGCCCCGTGACCAGGGTCGCCTCCACAACCAGCCGACGAGTTCAGCCAGCGCTAACCCGGTAATCAGCAACGCGCAGACGGGGATCAGCCACAGCAGAGCGAAGACCTGCGGGACGATAGAGGGGGCGTACGCAAGCGCATAGACCATGCCACCAAAGAGCATATTCAGACCCGAGACCTGCTCTGGCACACTCTGCTTAAAGGGTCCATTCCCAATGGCGAGTAGGGCAAAATCCGGCGAGGAAAACCAGGGGAGACAGAAGCCGACGAGCAGCAACGCACATGCCGCTCCGATGACGAGCAGGGAAAAAGCGGTTCTTATCTTACTCGACTTATTCATTTCACTACACCTATATTATGAGCCAGCACTGGAAACACCAGACATGCCGGCAGCTTTTTGTAGGAGCGATGCTATTCCATGCACGCTGCTCTCTTGCCCCCGGGGGAGAACGCTGTAAGTTTTACCTGATTCTGCTGCTCATATGAGCAGAGGGGCTGAATCAATACTACTCCTAGAATTGCAGAAAAACAATGAAGTAGTTCACACGATGAGCTATAAGGGCCAATCAAGCGAGATGATAGGGTAGCTGCGTTCAGATGGCTGAACGCAGCGTTTCATTTTTATGATTTATGCGATAAAAATTGGATCTTCGAGTTTCAAAAATTGCTAGCACCGTCTTGACAAATGCACATCGCTGTCTGTATACTTTTTTTATGAAGGAACTCGATCTACAAAATATGGAACCAGAAGACGAAGAGTTGGATACTCGCGCTGATGGAGTTGCTCCCGCCTCTATTATGGAGCGCGCCTTCCAATTGCTCAACCTTCTCATGGTGTCAGAGCAGGGGATGGCGCTCTCAGAACTTGCGCGCACACTTAACGTAAGCAAAGGCAGCATGCATCGACTACTCAAGATGCTTGAAGGTTGCGGGGTCGTCTCATTACAGGAAGAGCGCTTCTACGTACTTGGGCCGCGCATCTATAAGCTGGCCATAGGCGCGCGCGGGGTGGGATTGCGACGTCTGGCACTGCCAGCTATGCAACGTCTTGTCGCCCAGATTGGAGAGACGATCTTTTTAGCGCGCCTCGAAAACGAGAGTATCCATGTTATCGAGTCCGTTGAAGCCGGAGGTGAACACCTTTTCCCACACGTCTCCGTCCCACGCGGCACCAGGATACCTCTGCCAGCAGGGGCCGTTGCACGTCTGGTCTTTGCTTACTGGCCGCTAGAGCGACGGCGGTACTGGCTACAAAATCATAGCCTGCCGCGTTTTACCGAACACTCGTTGACTGATTCTGAGCAGTTTCTTGCGGCTATACAGGAAACTGCGGAGATCGGCATGGGTATTGATCGCGGCGAGTACATCGGGGGCGTCAACGCGATAGCGGTTCCCATCACGGGCGCGGATGGATCATTCATTGCATCGTTGTGCGCGCTGGGTTTTACATCTCACTTCACCACTGATGCATTGCAAGATGCCGGGCGTGTGTTACGTATCGAAGCGGAAAATATCGCTCATGCATTAGAACCGAAGTAATGCCAGCAAGCCATGGTTCGAACTGGGTAGGGGCGTCACCTTGCGCTGTCTTTTACCCACAACGTTCAAGTACAAAGAATGGTAGAATGAGAGGAGGGAAAGAAGAGAAAGAAAGAGGAAAGGCGAGAAAAGATGGAATGGAGTGGAAGGGAAAGTGCAACGGAATGGGCAGTGATGACGTATGGATCGGTGCGGCTGGAAGATGAACGGCGAACGCAACGAGCCGTGAAGATGGCAAGTGCACTGGCACGAGATCCGATGGGTTCATTGCCCAAACAATTGGGAGGGCAAGCAGCGACGAAAGCAGGGTACCGCTTCTTGGAGAGTGCGAAGACGAGCTATGAACAACTGATGGAGCCACATGAGCAGCAGACGAAAGAGCGGATGCAGCAACGCAAGCGGGTCTTGCTGATCCAAGATATGACGGAAGTGGATTATGCGCACCATCCCAAAACGAGTGGATTGGGCCCCATCGGCAATGGGAGCCATCAGGGCTACCTGCTGCAAACGGTGCTGGCGGTGGACCCGAGCAATAGGCAAGTGCTGGGCATAGCCACCCAGGAAGCGTTTTTGCGACAGCCCGCTCCAGCCGGAGAAACGAGTCACCAGCGAGGCAAGCGCAAACAGAAAGAAGCGGAGGTCTGGCAACGACAAGCACAGCAGATCGGGGAGGCACCAACAGGATGTGAATATATTCATGTGGGGGACCGAGGCAGTGATATCTTTGCGTTTTTGCGAGCGTGTCTCAAGCAGAACGGTGGCTTTGAGGTGCGCGTGCAGCATGATCGGAGAGTGGATCTGCGGGTGGATCAAGCCGAGACCCCGCTTTCCCCCGGAGCGCTTCGTCATGGAAAGAAGCGACCAGCCGGACAAGAGCCCACCCAGCATCTCTTCGAGGAGGTGAGAAGTTGGCCATCGATGGGGCAAGACACGATCCAGTTGGATGGCAATCACAAGCGCAAGCAACGAGCAGCCCACCTGAGCATCAGTTGGGGAACGCTCCGGCTCTGGCCTCCCGATGGGCCAGCAGGCAAAGGAGAGGTGCCACTGGTGGTCACCGTGGTCAGAACCTGGGAAGCCAACCCACCAGAAGGGCAAGAGGCGCTCGAATGGCTGCTGGTAACCTCGGTGGCAGTCCAGAACGAAGAGGACGCCTGGGAGCGGGTCGAATGGTATCGCATGCGCTGGATCGTGGAGGATTATCACCAATGTCTCAAAACGGGCTGTCAGATTGAGGCACGTCAGGTGCAAACCTATGAGGGATTGCGCACCTTGTTGGGGTTTTCTGGCTCCCTTAGCCGTGCGCCTCTTACAATTACGAGACGTGGCCCGCCAGGAGCCCGAGCGGCCTGCCCAGGAAGTCCTGCCAGCGGATGTGGTCAAAGTCGTGGCGCATCTGGCCCACGTTTCTGCTCAACGGTTGACCACGCAACGATGCTGGCACCGCATCGCTCAGGCGGGTGGGTATTTGGGACGCAAGGGAGATGGAGAGCCAGGTTGGAAAACCCTTTGGAAAGGATGGTTATACATCCAAACTCTCATCGAAGGGGTTCACCTAGCCTCTCAACTCTCACTCGAATAGAAAATTGTGGGTAAAAGACAGACCTTGCGTGCGCCCTGGCTCTCCCTTGCACCCTGACCCCAGGACGGTCGCATTGGCCACCAGGGCGGTCGCAAGGACACGCCCCTACCCGTTGGAACCTACGCATGTGTTGGAATTGGTGCCTTCGCGTAGTGGGTGCACGTACACATTAATAGCACATCACACTCACAGTTACGTTTATTTTCTTATCATACATGGGAGTCATATATGCGCTTCGTAACTTTTACCACGAATAATACCCCTCGTGTAGGAGTGCTTGTTCATACACAGATTATCGACCTTGCTGGCGCGTATGACGTCTGGCAACAGTCAGCCAATGGCCCAGCGGCTCCAGAGTCGCTGCCGAATAGCGTGCTCGCGCTGTTGCAGGCTGACGAGGCGACCAGAGCGCTCGTCCCGCAGGTTGTGGCCTTTGCTTCCACCCCTGAACAACTTACGCAACTGACACGCAGAGGTCTGGTCCACGCCATCGACGAGGTGAGCCTGCTCCCACCAATTCTGCGTCCCGGCAAAATCATCTGCCTGGGCCACAACTACCGTCGCCACGTCATGGAGATGGGCCGACCCATACCACCCTATCCAGTGCTCTTCGCCAAGTTTGCGAATACACTGATCGGTCATCGCCAGCCACTCGTCTTGCCAAAGATCTCGCGGCAAGTGGATTACGAGGCCGAACTGGCCCTGGTAGTTGGTCGTGTGGGGAAAGATATTCCTCAGACGGAGGAAGCTTTTGACTATCTTGCAGGCTACACAGTCTTCAACGATGTCTCCGTACGTGACTATCAAAAGCGCACGATCCAATGGTTGCAAGGCAAAACCTTCGATGGCACAGGTCCAATCGGTCCAGCGCTTGTCACAGCCGACGAAGTGCGTGATCCGCAAGCGCTCGACATTACCCTGCGGCTCAACGGTGAAGTCATGCAGCACGCCAATACCGGCGATTTCATTTTCACCATCCCCACCATCCTGTCCTATATTTCGCAGATCATGACCCTGGAGCCGGGAGACATCATCGCCACCGGGACACCGGGCGGCGTTGGCGATGCCCGCGACCCACAAGTATTTCTCAAGCCTGGCGATGTTGTACGGGTAGAGATTGCCGAGTTGGGGATACTCGAAAATCCGGTTATCGCGCCTCGGAGCACAAAAGAATAGTGACGAAGAGACGCTTTGAAAGCGATATTGCCTTGCATTCAGATGAGCCGAAGGCTAGCCACGACAGTGGCGTTTCTGAATGCCTATGGGTATAAGGAAGTGACCAATGACGGAACAACATACCTTGAGTCAAATGCGAGCAACGCTACGCCAGAGTCAGCAGGCATTGCTCGATATCCTGCACAAAGCTGACGATAGCACTTTATACGAGCATCTGGGCGAACACGAGTGGAGCATAGCCGAGAACCTGGTCCACATCGCAGAGGCGCGTGAGTTTCTTCGGCGCAGAGGCGCGCAAGGGCCTGGATGGACCTGATATTGCCCTTGGCCGCACGATTACCGATCCCCAGCGCATCCAGAACGTTCATGACCATGGTCATGATACGCGCTCACTCATTCTGGACAAGCTCACCAGAAGCCATGATCAGCTCCTTCAACTATTAGAGCAGATAAACGACGCTGATCTCCAAAAGCCAGTGACGCATATAAAGTATGGTGCTCAGACTCTGGGCTACTTCATTGATCACTTCATCGTTGATCACGACCAGGCGCATGTTAAGCAATCAAGCAATCTTCTCTCATAGGAGAGCAGCCTGAGCATGTTTCACGACCTTGTAGTGCGTTATAGCAGCAGGATATCGGCGGGGGCAAGCCCCGCCGCTACGCGTCGGAGGAGACCCATCGGCATCCACCACGCGTAGCGACAATCCCTTGCGGTTGTCGTTCCCATCCTGAAGCGTTACGAACGTTCACAGTACGTCTGCACAGCGTTGTGCGACTCCTCGATTTGGAAAGAAGGAACGAGACAATGATTGAACGACATGCACAACAAGCCACAAATACTGAGTCCGCAGTCAGTCAACTCTATAATGACATGCAGACACAATCCCTCACGCCGCTGTGGAAGATCGAAGAAGCGCTCATGACAGTCCAACCGCAGCCCAAAGTGATCCCCTGGCTCTGGAAGTGGGAAACGCTCCATGAGATTGCCCAGCGTTCAGGCCAGCTCGTCCCCATTGATCGTGGGGGTGATCGACGAGCTATCGCGCTCTCAAACCCCGGCTTAAACGGCCTGCCATATGCCACGCAGACATTATGGGCCGCCATACAATGGCTCAATGGCCACGAGATCGCTCCAGCGCATCGCCATACTTCACAGGCCATCCGCTTTATCATCAACGGAAGTGGTTCGTGGAGCACAGTTGAGGGTGATCGCGTCTTTCTTGAGCGCGGAGACTTTGTGCTGACAGCCCCCTGGCTCTGGCACGACCATGGTAGTAAAGCAGATGAACCCGCCGTCTGGATGGATGGGTTAGACATTCCGATCAATAACTTCCTGGACGCTAGCTTTTTTGAACCCTATCCGCACAAAGCGCAGGAAGTGACCGAAGTCATCAACGGCACAGTGCTCAAATACGGTGTCGGTCAGTTGCGACCGGCCTGGGAGAGGCGTTCAACCGACTATCCCCCAATGCATACCTACAAATGGGCCGATACCGAGCGCGCACTGACTAACCTAGCACAGGTGGAAGCCAGTCCATTCGACGATGTCGTGCTGGAATACGTCAATCCACAGTCTGGCGGTCCGGTGATGCAATCCTTCACCTGCTGGATACAAATGTTGCGACCAGGCATACAGACGCAGGCACATCGCCACGTTGGCAGCACGGTCTACCACGTCTTCGAGGGCACGGGCGAGACCATTATTAATGGCGTGCGCTTCGCGTGGCAGCAAGGGGATTTCTTCGTACTACCTAGCTGGGCCTGGCACGAGCATCATAACCTCTCGCCACAGAACCGCGCTATCCTCTTCTCTATGCACGACACGCCCCTGCTCACGTTACTGCACAAGTATCGGGAACAGGCGTACACTGAGAACCAGGGACATCAGCCGGTCACGGATACGTTCCAGCATAAGCTCGCGTAGAGGTATCACCTCGCGTACGCCTGGCGGCATTGCCATCGCCCATGATCCGGGTAGGGGCGTCACCTCGCGTGCGCCCTGGCGGCATTGCCATCGCCCATGATCCGGGTAGGGGCGCCACCTCGCGTGCGCCCTGGCGGCATTGCCATCGCCCATGATCCGGGTAGGGGCGCCACCTCGCGTGCGCCCTGGTGGCCACGATGCGAGCCACCAGGGCGGTCGCAAGGACACGCCCCTACCCGGGAGATTCTATGAATTGAAGGAGACAAGATGAAGAATACTGAACCTCAATCAACGCATAGCGAGGTTCTGGTCGTCGGAGCAGGGCCAGTTGGCTTAAGTGTGGCCCAGGCCCTGCGGGCGCGCGGGCGCGCCGTGACCATCCTTGAGGCCGAACCGGAGGGCCGCAGTAGGCCCGGCAGCCGGGCTATTTTTGTGCATCAAGAGTCACTAAAATTGCTCGAAGCATTCCGGCCCGGGCTGGGTCAGGAGATCGCGGCGCATGGGCTGGTCTGGCCCACCAAGCGTACATTCTGGCACGGCAGACAGGTCTTTGTGCGCCACTATCCCGCGCCCGCTCCACACAGCCTACCACCTTTTTCAAGCCTGCCCCAGGTCGAGATCGAGCGCTACCTGCTCGACGGCTGTAAAGCAGCCGGTGTCACGTTCGCCTGGAACACACCAGTACATGGGATTGAGACAACGGAGAACGGGGTGACGGCCTCAACCGAGGCGGGCCAGACCTGGACTGCAGACTACTTGATAGGCGCAGACGGCGCTCGCTCAACTGTCAGAAAAGCCCTGGACATCCCGATGGAGGGCAACCGCTCCAAGAACTCGTACATTGTGGTGGATGTAGCCGAGGACCCTGACCACCCGATGGAGGTAGCGCGCGTCTTCCACTACGGACATCCCCGCATCGGTCAACGCAACGTATTGCTCGTGCCCTTCGTCGGTGGCTGGCGCATCGACCTCCAGTGCAATGATGATGATGACCCACAAGCATTCAGCGGAACCGAGGGCGCGCGCCAGTGGTTGCCACAAGTGGTACCTGCCGCCTACGCCGACCGCATCACCTGGGTATCGACCTACCAGTTCATGCAAGTACTCGCGCGCGACTTCACCGATGCCCACAACCGCGTACTGCTGATCGGAGAAGCCGCCCATCTCTTCGCGCCATTTGGCGCTCGCGGCATGAACTCGGGGATCGCCGACGCCGCCGCCGCCGCGAGCGCCATTGATACCGCCCTTAAAGCAGCCGATCCCACCGAGGCACAAGCCGCGATCAAGGAGTTTGCGCGCATACGTCGCGCCGCCGCCGAATACAATCGTGACGCCGCTGCACAGGCCCTGGCACACCTCCAGAAACAGAGCCGGATCATGGAAGTCAGGCGTTCGCTAGCCGCGTTGATAGCACCTTACTGGAAACGCGCCGGATTCTGGCTCGATTCCGGTCCGTATGGGCCTCGTTCCGGTCCCATCAAGCAGGCTTCGAGCAAATATTAGTATTGTAGTATTAAGATAGACGCGTATTGTCAGAAGGTACGGCTCAAAGCTGGGGAAAACGTCCCCTCATGGACGGAGATCCACGCCATTCTGGCGATGCGCCCACTCAAAGAAGGAGTGAGATGCATGTCTCTGGAGACGCCAATTGCTTTATCCCCTCTCCCAGAGCAGTTTAACGCGGCAAGCGCCTTTCTGGATCGCCATCTAGTCGAGGGACGCGGCGCAAAAATCGCGCTTTATCACGAGGGAAAGACCTATTCCTATGCAGAAATCGCAGAGCTTGCTAACCGTATTGGCAACGGCTTGCTCGACCTGGGTGTCGAAATCGAACAACGCGTAGCGCTCATTCTGCTGGATTCTCCGCAGTTCGCGGCAACATTTTTTGGCACCATCAAGACTGGAGTTGTCCCTGTGCCACTCAATACGACGCTGCGTCCCATTGACTATCTCTATCTGCTCAATGATTGCCGAGCAAAGGTACTCTGCATTCATGCTGCACTCTGGCAGCCACTACAACCCATCCTGCCGCAGTTGCGCTATCTACGCCACGTCATTGTCATCGGACTTGAGGAGAACGGCGAACGAGAAACATCCACGCTACACGATTTCGCACACCTGACAGATCGCGCATCTGCACACTTACCAGCGGCGCAGACGAGCAAGGACGATAGTGCTTTCTGGCTCTACAGTTCTGGCACGACGGGTACGCCAAAGGGGTGCATTCATTTACAGCATGACATGACCTGTTGCGCCGAATTATTTGGCAAAGCCATCCTTGGTATCCGCGAAGACGATATCACCTTCTCTGCATCGAAGCTTTTTTTTGCTTTCGGTCTGGGCAATAATCTGTATTATCCCTTCTCGGTTGGAGCCAGCGCGCTCTATTATCCAGGACGTCCCCTGGCCGAAAATCTCCTCACATTAGTAGAGCGCATCCGCCCTACCCTGTTCTTCGGAGCGCCGACCCTCTATGCCAGCATGCTGGCACTACCCGACGTCGAAAAGCGCTTCGATTTCTCCTCGGTACGCCTCTGTATCTCCGCGGGCGAAGGCTTGCCCGCCGAACTCTTGAAGCGCTTCGAGCAGAAGTTTCATGTCACCATCCTGGACGGCATCGGCTCTACAGAGATGTTACAGACGTTCATCAGCAATCGAGTTGACGATGTGCAACCTGGCAGTTCAGGGAAACTGGTGCCCGGCTACGACGCTCGCATTGTAGATGAACGGGGGCAGGACGTGCCTGCAGGCGCAATGGGCACGCTGCTTGTGCGTGGAGATAGTGCCGCAGCGGGCTATTGGAATAAGCATGAAAAAACGCAAGAAGTATTCCAGGGTAGCTGGGTTATGACAGGAGACAAGTTCTATCAGGATACAGAGGGATATTTCTGGTACTGTGGTCGGGCCGACGATATGCTCAAGGTCAGCGGACAGTGGGTTTCACCCTTTGAGGTCGAGGCCGCTCTGATCGCCCACCCGGCGGTGCTCGAAGCCGCCGTTGTGCAGAGCCTTGATCAGCATGGACTGGTTAAACCCAAAGCATATATCGTTCTACAACAGGGATACGAGCCATCGGAAGCGCTGGTCGAAGAACTCAAACTGGATATCAAGACACGTCTGGCACCCTACAAGTATCCGCGTTGGATCGAGTTCATACCCGAGCTGCCTAAAACCGCCACGGGGAAGATTCGGCGTTTTGCCCTCAGAAACGCAGAGTTGTCGACAGAAGGAAAGGCTGGCACCTGATCCAGCGGACCGATTTTTCAGCTTGACAGTTGCTGGTCCCCACCAGGGCTTCTGCCATTCGCTGATCCCACGCGATACGCAACGAGACAGGCGCTGCTTATGCTCAACTGGCGCACGCCGTCGGAAAGTCGGATCGACTCCTCGCCGAGAGGTGACACCCCATCTTTCAGTCCCGACTCGGCTTTGTGCTGATTCCGGCGATGACGAGATCGAGCATGCGGTTGGCTCCATCAGGATCGGACGCACGTTCATTCACCAGGGCGATTCCGTAGACGAGTCGTATCACGTCGCGAATATGGACATCCGTTCGGATTTGTTCTGCGGCCTGGGGGCGGAGCAAGAGGACTGCTCCCGCCTCGTGCATCGCTTTGTTCGCAGCAGAGATTCTCGTTCCCTCAACGTGCTTGGCAGCCATGATGGCTGCGCCCATGCTGCGCCCGCGAGCCGCGAAGTCCATCTGGAGACGAAGCCAGCTGATCAGGGCATCGAAAGGAACCGGAGCACTTGCGAGTTCTTCAGCGCGCGCCCTCAATGCATTGGTTTCATCCAGGAACACGGCTTCCAGGAGATCCTGACGCGTGGGGAAGTGGCGGTACAGCGTTCCGATTCCGACCCCAGCCGATCTGGCAATGTCCTCCAGGACAATGTCAGCGCCGCGCTCGGAGACCGCGACTCGCGCCGTCTTCAGCAGGCTGGCATAGTTGCGCTGGGCATCAGCTCGCATGGGGTGGTTGGCTGGTGTTGGCTCGCTCATTTCATGCTACCCCTTTCCCCTGGAAATATTGGCCCTTGACAAAGTGAGGGTTCCTCCGTTAATATATGGAGGAACCCTCATTTTATCACGCTTACGCTACATCTTACCAGTAGAAGGAGAATTTTCTTATGCGTGTTTTCGTCACAGGAGCAACAGGCTTCATCGGTTCCGCCATCGTCCGCGAACTCATCGATGCCGGTCATACGGTCGTCGGTCTTACCCGCTCAGACAAGGGTGCTGAGGCACTGAAGGAAGCTGGGGCCGAGGTGCGTCGCGGTACCCTTGACGACCTCGACAGTCTTCACAGCGGTGCCGCCGAGGCATCCGGCGTCATTCACCTGGCGTTTCAGCACGGCCACCCGGACTTCGCAGCCGCGCTCACTACCGATCTGCGCGCCATCGAGACGATGGGGACGGCGCTCGAAGGCTCCGGCAAGCCGTTCGTGACCACCGCTCACCGCAACGGGGAGGCATCGGATAACGCGGTGCTCGCACTGGCTGGCGTGCGCGCATCAGTTGCCTCTCTCTCTCTGTCCGTGCACGACGAGGGCGACAAGCACGGCTTCATACCAAGACTGATCACTATCGCCCGCACGAAGGGCGTCTCTGCCTACATCGGCGACGGGTCCAACCGCTGGGTGGCCGTCCATCGCCTTGATGCGGCGCGCCTGTACCGCCTAGCGCTGGAAAGCGCCCCGGCGGGGTCACGGCTTGACGGGGTCGGCGACGAAGGAGTGCCATTCCGCGACATCGCCGGCGTCATTGGTCGCCGCCTGAACCTGCCGGTGGTCAGCATTCCCCGTGAAGAGGCAGACGCCCACTTCGGTCCTTTCCTTGGTATGGTGGCGGCGGTCGATATCCCGAGGTCAAGTGCACAGACCCAGGAACTCCTGGGATGGCGCCCTGTGCATCCCGGACTGATCCAGGACCTGGAAGAGCACTACTTCAACAACTGATGTGAGGCTGAGGGCCTGTAAATTTGGTAATTCCATGGCTGGAATCTTTGATAAATCGGTGAGTGATCTGCTCTCTTTCTAAGGGAAGACCCGCTCACCTCATTGCCAAATTTACAAAAAGAGAGATGAGTTCAATACATGCGCTAGTAGTTCATTCTGAGGTTCCAGGGCGGCTTGCGAGCGCTGGTTGAGGCTTCCGGTGAGGTCGCGCAACGCTTGCGGCAAAGACAATTCACGATACTGTTTCCATATTTGAAATGCAAGCATGGAAACGCTGAAAGAGAAGAGATTTATGAAAAAAAAGACGTTTACGGTCTATGCAAATGGCATGGATTTTTACTGCGAAATGATGGGTCAAGGTCCAACCATGGTGCTTGTCCCTCCTGGTAGCAATGATTGTGGTACGTATGAGAAATTGATGGAATGTCTTGCAGACGAGTTTACCGTGTTGACCTTTGATCCTCGCGGTGGATCACGATCACCAGATCCCCATCCCCGTCCCGTGACCCCGGAACTCTTTGCCGATGATATCGCGGCGCTGGTTGAGGCAATCCCTCTTGAGCAACCGATTTCGGCATTTGGGGTGAGTTCAGGAGGACAAGCCGTTCTCGCGTTAGCCAAATTCCATCCAGATATTACCAGAAATGGTATTGTCCATGAGGCGGCATTACAGGCGGATACACCCATTAAAAATGCTGGCGTCGAGTACTTTCAAAGGATCGCCACGTTCTCTCCAAAAATTGCTGACTCATCAACGATCTTATCCATTACACTGCTTGGAACAGCAGGGTTTACCGAGGACGCTGCCCAACGCGCACGCATAGCGCAAAATGGGGCAAACTGGGCGCAATACTATCTTGGGACGGTTGATATGGGACAGTACTTCGAGGAAGATTTTGCACACATGGCTCCTGTTGACTTCACCATTGGTATCTGGACGCCTTCATGGTTGACGGCGGCGAATCAAGCGACTGCTGCTCGCGGAAATCGACCTGTCACCTGGGTCAACAGTGCTCACGCTCCACACGTCACCATGCCGAAAGAAATGGCCGATATTATTCGAGCAAAGGTGAAGCAGTATTTGAGGCCATTGTAAATCCCAACAGTGAGCGAGCAATTGGTCTGGAGCAAGATCCCCGAGTGTACATACGATCATTATATGAGGGAGTTCTGCGACAGCTTATTGCTGACTGGCTTGTTCTCAATCAAACCCTCTTCAAAGCAATCAAGCAGCAATGAATGATACAAAAATTACCTCATGTAATGATCGTATGTACAAACATGAACAGTTTTCAAGAAATCGAGGGAAAGCATGAAAGCCATTGTCCTCCACGAGTATGGCCCCGCGTCACTACTTACCTACGAAGACGTTGAAGACCCCAAACCCGCCGCAGGCGAGGTGCTCGTATGCGTCTCTGCCACCAGCATCAACCCTGCTGATTGGCGGGTACGCTCTGGCGCAGTCAAGAACTTCCTTCCGATAGCGTTCCCCTACATCCCTGGCCTCGACCTCGCTGGTACCGTTGTCGAGGCAGGCGAGGGCGTCACCAGTTTCGAGCCTGGCGACCGCGTCATGGCTGTCGCACGGCGTACCTACGCTGAGCTGTGCACCGTCAAAGCCAGCGACCTCGTCAAAATTCCCGCTGGCCTGGAGATGACCACCGCAGCCGCGCTTCCACTGGTCAACGTCACGGGCGATGCGATGATACGGCTTGGTGCCAAGGTCCAACCCGGTCAGACCGTCCTCATCACCGGAGCTTTAGGTGGCGTCGGTCGCTCAGCGGTCTTCGCAGCGTCGCAGATCGGGGCTCGCGTCATTGCTGGCGTCCGTGGCAAGCGACTGGACGCTGCTCGACAACTTCCCGGAGTGAACGAGGCCATCGCCATCGATGATGATGCAGAGATTGATAAACTCGGTCCTCTCGACTGCGTCGCCGACACCGTCGGTGGGGAGCTCGCCGGCCAGCTCCTTGCCAGGGTCAAGGAAGGTGGCACGTTTGGTTGTTTCCCAACGCAAAACCCGCGAAACGCTGCGCTGCATCCTACTATTCAGATCACTATCGTTATCGCGCCAGTCAACTCCGCAACGATCTTGCGCTATGCAGAGGCGGTACGCGACGGCAAGTTGACGATCCCAGTCGAGCGTATCATGCCGCTCGCTGATGCTGCCGAAGCACAGGCAATCGCCGAAAAGGGTAGTACTGCCAAGATTATCCTCACCGCCTGAACACGCGCGATTGGGACAGCAGGGTATCTGAGAAACAGTTTTTTAGCTGATAAATGACACATGCATGTTGTACTTGAAAGATACAACATGCACGCCCGATATCATACCCATGCTGGATCATGCTTGCCTGTTCGTATTCCATGGCACAACACTGAGTGCCATGCCGTCAGGCTACTGCCAGATCTCAATAGCGTTAATGAAGGGATTATCAGCCGGTCCCTTCGTGAAGGCAATCACAATCTGGCCGCTACTATTGGCCTTCGTCGTGAACTGCTTCTCCAGCGCCGTCTTATATCCCGCTGTAGCGTAGACGTCGAAGTTACTCAACACCTGGCTACCATTGATGGCCACATTGAACTCGCGCTGACCCGCTCCCTGGAACGTCAGTTCCGCCCAATCCAACTGGACCGTATAAGTCTTGCCCGCCGTCAGGCCCGAGATGGTGTAGGTGAACGCACTGTTCCAGCGACAGGTCTGGTACACCGCCTGCGGTGCAGCGTTGATCACACCACTCGTGTTGATCGCCACCGAAGTATCGCTGTACTCGTTGCCCTGGTTATAGCCCGTATCCGCTACAAAAGTACCCGAGGTCGCGCCACCCGCGTTGATCGCCTTCACCAGCGTCTTGTGACTCGGCACTGGTATCGGGGGATTTGTGGATGCTGCTCCCGGCAAGTAGATTTCGATGGCACTAATAAAGGGATTATCAGCGGCACCCCGGCTAAAAGCAATCACGATCTGACCACTGCTATTCGCAGCCACCGCGTATTGTTTGGCTAACGCCGTCTTATATCCCGCCGTAGCGTAGACATCGAAGTTACTCAATATCTGGCTACCATTGATGGCCACGTTGAACTCGCGCTGACCCGCCCCCTGGAATGTCAGTTCCGCCCAATCCAACTGGACCGTATAGGTCTTGCCCGCCGCCAGTCCTGGGATAGTATAGGTAAACGCACTGTTCCAGCGACAGGTCTGGTACACCGCCTGCGATACCGCATTACCGACTGCACTGGTATTAATCGTGGTTGACGTGTCCGAGTACTCGTTGCCCTGGTTATAGCCCGTATCCGCTACAAAGGTACCCGAAGCCGCGCCACCTGCGTTGATCGCCTTTACCAGCGAACCGGAGGGCGCTAGCCAGGTTGGCTCTGGCGTTGGAGTGGCTGGAACCGGAGTTGGGGTGGTCCCAGATGTTGGCGTCGAGGTAGTCCCGGTTACTGGCGTCGGGGTTGTTCCAGGTGCAGGAAAACCACACACCGACGGGGACCAACCCGAGTTGCCCGATCCCTGCGTGATGGTGAAAGCTACGCCACAGTTATATTGTCCCGCATCACCCACACCGGTCGCCGTGACATTGCTGGCCGTCGCCGAGCCTGCGGACTGCAACTGGAAGACAAACGTTCCCACATTGGTGATAGTGATGTTGCTGAAGTGCACATTGGTGACAGTCGAACCGATAAACTGGATCGCCTCATAGGGACTATTCTCGATCTGATCATTGGTGACATTGATCGTGCCTGACATAGCCTCGTCCAGCGCGTAGAACCAGATAGCACCTACACCAAACTGCCAGTTGGGATCAAGCTGTCCGGCCCGGATGGTCAGATTGTTGGCAATCGTGGTGGTGCCCGCCAGCGGCACCGAACTGAAGCGATTGCCGACCTGAATGCCACCACCCTCTGCCACCGTATCCTCGACGATATTGTTCAGGATGCTATTGTTCGAACCGCCATAGATGGCAATGTCATTCGCCAGGATCGGTGATTGTACGGTATTGTACTCGAAGACATCGTTCTCGTCGGCATTGGTATCCGACCACATGGCCAGCCCATCATCGCCGGTATTGCGGATCGTGGTCTGCTCTACTGTGGCATTGGTGATGCCGTCGTGAAAGTTGATGCCATCGGCGGTGGTGTCACGAATGGTGTCGCCAGTAATCAGCAGGCCGCTGAACGGACCGTTGAACCACATACCAACCTTGGTGTGCTCGATCCACACATCCTGGATCACCGAGCCACCACCCATAGAGTCGCCAATACCACTGACATCCGCAGCGTCGTTGCGGATCATCACCTGCCCTGAGATGGCCAGATCGTAGATCTGCACATCCGAACTGGGATTAGATGGGGAATTGCCGTACAGACCCACGCCATTGCCCCCCAGAACGGTATACCAGGGGCCGGCACCCCGCATGGTGACGTTGTTCAAAATAATATGACTGGTCACAGTGTACGTTCCCGTAGGTATCCAGACACCCTTGCCTGCGCTTTCCGCTGCGTTGACTGCGTTCTGGATAGCCTGGGTCGAGTCCTTAGCGCCGGTCGGATCAGCACCGTAACTGGCAACGGAGAGATAGCCAGACGACGGCTCGGTATAGGCAGCGGGCACGTTGTAGAAGTCGGCCAGATTAATAGTATACGATGGCGCGCTATCGCCCGCGTCGACCTGCACCCGCACTTTGGTGCCTGCCGGTTCCAGGCTCCCCAGCCAGGCATGTACCTCATCATAGAAATGATGGGCCTTGCCATCGCCGGGCGTATTGGTAAAGGGATAGCTACCATAAAACCAGCTGTACTTCGAGGTCAATGACAAACTCTGATTGAGCTTCCCATTCACATACAGGCTGAGTGGGGCCGTCAGACCCGAGCCATCAGCCGAGTCGGGGATGCTATAGCGTAGATCAATAGCATTCGCCGACTGGGTCAGCGTAAACTCCACATACTTTCCCTGGCTGGTCAACTGCACAGCTTTACGTCCCACAGCTTCTGATGGTAACGTCAGATAGGTGTAATTTGGTCCAATAATCGTGCCATTGGTCGCTGCGTTCACGGCCTCGTATTCGGTATATGGCAACGTAGCTCCTTGCTTCGCGAGCGGCGTTGTGTTTGGAATGCTGATATAGTCCAGGCTGACGTTACCACTATCGCCTTGATCATACTCCACAGATATCGTGTTGATTCCTGTACGCAGCAGCATATACTCAACGTGATTTGCCCAGGTGCTGGCGCTACTCGTCGCGGCAAATGATGCTTTGGTAACATGGATACCATTGATAGAGATACCAAGCGTCTGCGTTGACCCTGAACCATTGGCATAGCGCAATGTGACCGCGTACGTCCCGTCCTGCACCAGATTGACGGAGAAGACTGACTTTGCTCCCACACTCGTGTACCCATCAACGTAGCCGCTACTTGAGTAACCACTGCCACTCGTATCGATCTTTGTACCACCAGAAAGGTACGCGCTCTCGGCTTCGTACTGTACAGTAGTAAGTACTGCATTATCAGCAGATGCTGCATGTGGTAAGTTCGTCAGTATGCTGATAGTACTTACCACAAATATAATCAATACGGCTACTGATCCAATATATTTGTATACCTTCTTGATCTTGCGCTCCTGCATCCTGGAAATCCTTTCTAGCTGCTTTCTCTCGCCATATCGCCGGTTTCCCGATCTGGCCGATATAGGAGCTACATTTCCCCTGATGCATCTTCACTTGACCTGTTAGGATTTTGTGTCTATACTTTTTCGCTAGAAGAGGCGGCAGGAGTCCTTTTTTCACTTGACCTGCTTGAGGATACTGAGACAGACAGAGAGCAAGAGTTGTGGCAGACGTAGCGACCTTGAATGCCGCGCAAAATATCGGAAATGCCCTGTTCTCCGCAGTATGTGCATCCTCCTTATTTCTGAGTGTAGCCATTCGCTACCCCAAAAACGAGGGGATAATAGGGACACTTCGAGCATCAAAAAGAGATGAGACGATCCAGCATCCTAGCTAGTGTGCAAGCTTCGCCACTTCAAGTTGTAAGCCCTGCTGATTGAGCACAGAAACCCATTTTGCCACGACAATACCCCTACGGTTAATAAAGATCGTCTCTGGCAAACCTGTCACCCCATAGTCGATAGCGGTCGCGCTATTGAGCGTATCTTGCACATTAGGATAGACAATAGCGTACTTTTGCAGAAACTTGAGCGCATTACTGGCCTTTTCTGAGCCATCGATACCAATAAAAACAATGCCCTGTGACTTCAGGCCAGGCCACGACTTATGCAAGAAAGCTGCTTCGCCATTGCAAGGAGTGCACCAGGATGCCCAGAAATTCAGGATGACAGGTTGCCCCTTGAAATCTGCTAACTGGAGTGTCGCAGAACTGGCACCGAGTACTGGCAGCGTGAAATTGGGCGCTGACTGCCCGATCAGAGGACTGTTGATATCCCCCAGACTGGCTGCGCTACTGCTGCTCGTGCCCGGCTGACTCTGCTTCTGAGCAGGTGTTAGCAGCAGCGTCCCAATCAGCACGAGCAAAGCGACATTCACGATACTTACCACAATAAAGGTTGTGATGCGACGCCTGCGTGAGCGTTTTGCCACAACAACTGACGGCAGCGTCTGGAGCATGTTCGGTGTTACACTCTCACCTTCCATATGGCAAGATCCTTCCATGGAAATACACAGCAAGGCGACTGTTTCCAATAGAAGACCACCATGCGTCTCAACTATGCTCATAGATGGTCTTCTCACCTACCGTGCGTGTACAATGCAGCGGGGACTATGTCACCTGGGCGTTCGCATGTGCGCCATCATTCACCAACGAATGACGCGGTCGAGCACCATGACCGCAAAGATCAATGCCAGGTAGCAGTTTGAATACCAGAAAAGTGTGCGCGACCATTTCTTTGTTGGATCACGCAGTTGGCGCACCGACATATAGACCAGTATGCCGCCCAGGAGCAACGCCCAGCACAGGTAGAAGTAACCCATGACATGCATGACAAACAACATCAGCGTTGTAGCTAGCAGCAACAGCGAGTAGAGGAAAATCTGCTTGCGCGTCTCACGCTCGCCCTGTACCACAGGCATCATGGGTATATTCGCCTTCTCATAATCTTTCTGGATCAGCAGCGAGAGCGACCAGAAGTGCGGAGGCGTCCAGTAGAAGATGATAGCGAAGAGCCAGATAGCCGGTAGTGAGATGCTGTTTGTCACTGCCGCCCAACCAACCAGTACGGGAACTGCGCCAGCAGCACCGCCGATCACGATGTTCTGAGGTGTCGTACGCTTCAGCCATAACGTGTAGATGAAGACGTAGAAGAAAATAGCCGAGCATGCCAGCAACGCGCTCAGCAGGTTGACGAATAAGGTCAGGATAATGAAAGCTCCTACGCCTAACATGATACCGAAGATAAGCGCCTGCTGCGGCTGCACGCGACCAGAAGGCAACGAGCGGCGCTGTGTACGCCCCATCAGTTGGTCGATATCACGATCAATGTAACAATTAATGCAATTCGCGCTGCCAGCGGCCAGAGCACCGCCCAGGAGCGTCGCCAGTACGAGACCGAGTGGTGGCAAGCCTTGCCTGGCAATGGCCATCGCCGCCACGGTTGTGCCAAGCAGCAGCACCGTGACATGCGGCTTCATCAGATTGATATAACCAGGAATGGCCTGGCGTATGCTCTTAATAGACACGCCGGGAAAATATGGAAAGCCACCTGATACCCAGGTAGTTCGACCCAATAATTTCATAAGGCAGAGTTCCTCGTCAACAATTCCAGACGCTTTACAGTTGTCCGCACAGCATGAGATCCATCAAAAGCACTTATGCACCGAAACGTGCGCCTTCCGGGCAGCCTTCCTTAACTAATTACTCTGCTGCGGCAACCACTGCTGCATGCCAGCGACCAGCCCGAGTTCTTCACTACTCAGATCAGCCTTGCTATTTGAGTCAAGTGTCTCGAAGAAGAGCCGCTCATGTCCACTGGCATCTATGATATACATCGATGGATCATGCACCACTTGCCCATTTGAGACCTGATCATACACTTCGTACAGGCGGTACACAGACTGCAGTTGTTTGGCTGAACCGGTGAGAAATAACCACTGATGCAACATGCCATGCTCAATGGACCAGGCCTGCACCACCCCTACACCGGTTGCGACAGGATTGGCATTGATGGCCACCAGCATAACCTGGCTGGCAGCAGAGGACTTCAACTGCGTCCTGGCGTTATACATAATCTCAGCAGTCAATGGACACAGGGTCGTGCAGCGTGCATCGATAAAGGCCAGCACGACTTCGTGCCCGTGCAAAGAGGAGAGCGTGACCGTTCGACCAAACTGGTCAACGAGCTTGACGTCAGGCGCGGTCTTGCCTGACAAAGGGAAACCGGTAATTGCAGCATTAGCCGCCTGTGCGTCCTCCTGGTTTTGATGCAGCACAGTGAAAAGCCTGATACCCCAGATAGTTCCGGCCAGGACCACGAGGATTGAAGTGGCAATAAAGACAATTCGAGCCAGTTTCTGCAAACCATCTGGCTGCAACATAGTCATCTCCTTTCACCAGATACGGACGTGAGAGCATCCACGCTCTCAGTTTTTTCCAGCATGTACCTTTCTGTGGCGTGGAGTGGTTGTGGCGCGCTACTGGCATCGTCCGATTGCGAGACCAACCACCGATGCAAAAGAATACTAAAAGCTATTCCGAAAGGGAGATCACCAAATGTCCACATAATACCTGCGCCAAATTGCTGATCTTGCAGCGCCGAAAATCCTCCCGGTGCAGTGACCAGGTGCGCATAAGCATAGAGAGGCACCGGATTCAGGCCGATCAACGCTGCCAGGACCACATTTTGCGCTATCGCGAACCCCACGCAACCCATGCGCCCAAGATAACCCAGACGCAGGTGGAGCGGTGGCGATGGGATCACCTGCGCCCAAAAAAACATGCTTGCGATGAGAAAGGTCGTATGCTCACACCAATCGTGGATAGCGCTGTTTGTCAAGGCAAGATCATAGAGCGGGGGCCAGTGCCACACCCAGGTACCGACAAGCAAGAGCACGCATGCAATAATCGGTTGCTGCGATAACCACTGCATTCCGTGATAAAAGGTACGCCTGGCACTTACCTTTACCGCTGTTTTTATGAACCTGCGACCCCAGCGCGGTAATCCCAGCCAGAATGGCAGGAGCGGGGCAGCCGCCACGAAGAGCGGGGCCACAACGAGCAGCAGGAGCAAATGCTGGATCATGTGGACCCAGAACAGCTTGCTGGATAGTATGTCGATAGGGGCACAACTTGCAACAAGCAAGGCAAAGGTCGCACCGAGAAAGAAGGTGCCGCGCCAGAACCAACTGTTCCACTGATATGCGCCGATGGCAGAACTAGAGACAGCCATGGTCCTGGCAGTTTGTTTAGCCTGTGCTCCTTTGATGAGTAGACACCATCCCCGAAAGTACAGAATTTCGGCGACCAGACATCCCAAGAGCATGATGGGTGGAACTGGCCACCCATTTACATCAACCCAGATGTTCACCAGGCACCTCCGCGTACCAGTCAATTTGTGTTACTGTGAACGAGCCAGAAAGCACCCGTTTTTCAAGCGTGTCAATGAAACAGCAAAATGAACACCCACATGAGCAGGGAGGCAATCACCGTGTAATACCACCAGTAGCCAGTAACCTCGACGATGTAATCATGCCCGGCAATCCTGCCACGTATCACCCGTCCCACAAGCAAGAGACCAATAATTGCTGCCAGCAGGAGGTGAACCGCTGTATACCAGGTCAGCAGCAGGATCACACTCTGATAGGCCTGGAAAGGCTCAGCATAGCCCAGCGTCTGGCCAATCCAGATTTGACCCACCAGCGCCCCGATCATGAGCACCCAGGCTAAAACCACCAGAATGAGTGGACCGCCCCCACCGCTCTTACGCGCACTACGCTCCCACCAGTAGTAGACAAATCCGCTGAGCAGCAGAACAATGGCGACCAGGAGTCCCGGCAGAAAGGTGGGAGCTTTATCGCCAGCAATCCTAAACTGGCCCTCCGTATTCATGGCGCTCAGATAACCACCCCCGGCCAGGACGGCGATGACCGACAAAGCGTCCGACAGCATAAGCATGAGCACGCCTATGCGTGCACGCGCGACCTGCACCTGTGGCGCAAGTCCATGCTCTGTGTGTACTTGCTCTAAGGATGTACTCATCGTATATCTCCTCCAGTGCTATCAACTCTCTGCCTGCGGCTGTAGAGGCGCTTCCACGGCACTACCACTGCCATTTTGAGATGGAGCCACACCGTAGTCATAGGGCAATGATTTTATCTCGGGCAGGTCCTCAAAATTCTCCAGAGGTACCGGCGTTGGCACGGCCCACTCAAGTGTCTTGGCCCCCCACTCATTGGCCTCAGCCACCTCACCGCGCGCCACGGCAGTCACCACGTTGTAGACGAGGACAAACACAGAGGCGGCAATCAGGATAGCAAACAAACTGGCGATCAAATTGGCGGTGGCAAATGGAGGTGCAACATTAGCCGACCAACGGGGTTCACCCTGCAGGCCCGCATAGAAAAGTGCCGCGAATGTGCCCACAAAGCCGACCTCAAACAGCCAGAAATGCAGCTTGCCGAGCGCTGGATTGAGTCGACGCCCCACCATTTTGGGGAACCAATAGTAGAAGGCGGCGAAAAACCCGAAGACCATGCTGCCAACGAGCGTGAAATGGAAGTGCGCGGTGACAAACATACCGCCATGCAAAATCTCATCAGTCGGCAGATCCGCCAGGTAGATGCCGGTAATGCCTCCAATGACAAAGTTTACGAGCATGCCCACGACGAACAGCAGTGGGACCGTGACCCAGATCTTGCCACGCCAGAGCGTACCCACAAGCACCAGGAAGAAGAGACCAGTGGGAATAGAGATTAGTTCGGTATCCAGCATGTAAGGGCCATCCAACGCGCCTTCCGACCCGCTTGTATAGAGGTGGTGTCCCCACACAAGCACACTCAGTATGGTAATACTGACCAGGCTGCCAACCAGCATGCGATAGCCAAATACCGGCTTACGGGCAAAAACCGCAGTTATCTCGGCTGCCGCCGCCATCGATGGCAGTGCAATTACATAAACCTCAGGGTGTCCCATGAACCAGAACAGGTGCTCATACAGCCAGTTACTACCGCCATAGGCCGCGACAAAGAAGGATGTCTCGAAGACCCGGTCTGTCAAGACCATCACCTGAGACATCAGGAACGAAGGGAATGCGGTCAAACCCAGCACCACCGAGAGCAGCACCCCCCAGACAAAGACCGGCAGTCGCCCCCAGGTCATACCCTTCGTGCGCATGATCAGCACGGTCGTGACGATATTCATGGCCGCAACGGTAGTTGAGATAGCAAAGATGATGAGGGTGAAACAGTAAGCATCCATGCCAGGCGTTAATTCCTGCACAGACAGAGGGGCATAACCCGTCCAGCCTGTCGGAAAACCGCCAAGCGCCAGTGTGGAAAAGAAGACCGGAATGACCGAGAAAAGCAGCCAGTAGCTCAGCGCGTTGAGGCGCGGAAACGCCATATCACGCGCACCAATCATAATGGGCAACACGAAGTTACCGAAAGGGCCGCTAATCATGATGATGGTAGCAGCGATCATCAGTATACCGTGCATACCCACAATAGTGTTATAGGTGGCAGGATTAAAGAAAATTGCGCCTGGTACTGATTGCTCCAGCCGAATCATGAAGGCTCCCATGGAACCCAAGAAGAAAATGACCAGCACAGTCGCCAGATATTGCATGCCGACAACTTTGTGATCGGTGGTATAGCGAAAGTAGCGCCAGAGACCCTGATCCTTGCCTGCCAGCGCCAGATCTTCAGCCGGTGTGGGATCTCGGCGATCAAACCCCCACTTCCAGACACCGTTGAAGGCTCCAACGCCGATAAAAAAGAAGATCGTCCAGCCGGTGTAGACAGCTACGACCGTTGCGTCGGCGTTGTCCTGCACAAAATGTGCCACGATTACACCCGCTACGATAGCGCCTATCACACCGAGTACGATCCCAGAAAGCACACTGGGAAATAGCGTTCGTATGAGACTCGTGCGTCTGGTTTCGGTCATAAGTGTCCTCCTTGGCTTGTTATCCAGGCATTGAAATCCGAATCACTGACCACATTCACCGCTTCCCACATATAGGAATGATAGAGTCCGCACAATTCCACGCAGACCACGGTATAATCTCCGATGCGTGTTGGGGTCACAACTGCGGTGCTGGTCACTTCTCCGGGATTAGCGTCTACGCGTACCCCGAGTGCACGGATGGCAAAGCCATGCAGCACATCTTCCGAGGTGACATTGAACTGCACCGGACGATTGACTGGCAACTCCATGACCTGAGCACCACTGCTAGACGCGTTATACTGCGGATAGTTGAAGGTCCACATCCACTGTTGTCCAGTTACCTGGACAACGAGAGTATTAGAGGCAGCGGCAGTAGTTTCCTGGTAGAAGGCAAACAAGCCCCAGATGACCAGAAAAAGACACAGAGCACTTGTGATTCCCAACCAACCAATTTGCAGCAGTGGCCTGGGCTGTAAGGGAACGCCATCCTCGGTGGGTCTACCCTGCGTCCTGAATGCGAATAGACTGTAGCCGAGAAAGACGAAGACGAAAAAGGCTACCGGTACAGACAGGACGGTTAAAACCACCAGCGTAAAGTTATCAGCGTCATCAAGCCCGCTGGCCGATACTGGAAGCACAAATTGAGCCAGCGTAATCACTAGCACAATCCCAATCACAGAGAGCACTGCCCAGAGAATCAGAGCACGACGCAGATGGCGCGGTTGCCGTGCTGGTGAAGGACTAGCAGGATTTCCATTGACATTGGCATCAGACATCTTGCCCCCCTTAATAACTTGCGACTTTCATCGTTCCAGCCATATACCCGGTGGTAGACATCGCTCCGGTAAAACCAAAGGGGGGATCACGATCTGCCCCACAAGGGTCATAGCAATGCCAGACATAAGTCCCGGGAGGTCCTGTATGGAACTGGAAAGTGATGATGTTGGGCTTCGGATAACTGTTGCCAGCAATAGTTACGGGTGTGGGAGCATTATCTGCGACCCCAACAAGCGGCACACTGACGTACAGTGGATAAGCAGAATCAGGCGTCGATTGCAGATCAAACGTGTGGGCTACATCTGAGGCGTCAACTTCGCTCACGGGCTTGTTGTTGACCAGTTCGACATCACCAATCGTGCCTTGCACCTGGCGAAAAAAATTGTTGACCAGGGTCGTTGCACCATCGTAGTTGCTGATCACGACGGTGATTGTGCTGTTCGGAGGAACCTCAAAGCTTGTCGATGGGCAATATGTCACCCAGTCGATTTGCGGCTCTCCTTCGGTTGCGTGGCATACGTGACTGTCGGGAAAGGTGGAGATTGAGAGTGTTGCCGCGCCGGGGCTCATTATCTTCGCTTTATACACATCGGGTTCGTACCCCAGTCCTGTGATAGAGCGAAGACCCACTGCGATTCCGGTTACAACACCAAAACCTAAGATGATCGATGCTACGATGCCGATAATTAAGACCGATGAATGCTGTTTCAATGCAGTCCTCCTTGTCTGCGAGTGCGAGGTAAAAGCCGATAGACGTGACAGTACACTTCTATCTACCAATGATCGCAACACTACTGCTGCACTAAGGGTGCTTTTTTTGTTGAGCGATCATGACACAGACATCCATTGCGATGAGAAACTCCTCAATTTCCTGAAATCTTCACTCAATCAATAGTCAGAAAAGATCAGGGCAGAGTTTCATGCAAGAACAAGACTACCTTCGATGAGGGTACCAGACATAAAGATAAGGATGCGAAGGTATTCTCCACCATCATAGGTGGAGCAAACTGGTCTCGCAATGAGATCATAGTAAAACTATACTACCAGTTGAAGTGCTTAGAAAAATAGCTAAAATAAAAAATATCACTGTCACTCAATGTGACGGTCCTGAACCTAAATGCTAGTTTACCATAAAAACGAAACATTTGCAATGGGCATATAATACGATGGTATGATGATATGATGGTGTAGGTATGCAACCCTTCCTACCCTCCTGTTCCTGATGTCCTGATATAGTATATACTTTGGGATGGGAATAGTTGAGATGTTTCCGTAAGCAGGTTTGCTAAATATATTGAAAGGAAATTATAACCATGATCTCACGTATATATTGCTACTATATTTGTTCATCGATTACCTTGCTATTATTTATAGGATTATGCTCCCCGCTAGCATACGCGGATGGAGGGGCACCTCAACTTGCTTATGTTGCAGGCACTGCACAGGGCATCAGCATCATCAATATCGCACAACGGCGTGTCACCGGGACAATAGCGGCAGCAGGCAACCCAGGTGCGATTCTGTTGAGCCTGGATGGACAATATCTATACGTCACACAACCAACACTGGGACGAGTTGCAGTGATTACGGCGAAAACAGGACAGACGCACTGCACAGCCAACTTGCCAGGCCAACCTTCACATTTAGCGCTCAGTCTAGACTCAACCGTCCTCTACGCAGCAGGCCAGGGAGACACCAGCGTGCGCGCGCTTAATCCATTGACCTGTGCAGTTGAGCGGACCTTCCAGACCGATGAGCCCGTCTATGGACTGGCGGTGACTGCGGCCACAGCGGCTAATGCCACACCTTCAACCCCCAACCAGCTCTGGATTACCGGAACCACTGGGCTCACCGTCTTTGAGGTCGATGGACACTTGCTCGGCACTGTACCGATTGCTGGTGGACCGCAAAATATCAGCATTCCCGGTGGCTTTACGGCTTATGTGACCACGCGCCAGGGCACTGTCGTTGCCGTTGATCTGAACACACGGCGAGTCTTTCGTACGCTGCTCAGTGAAGCACAATTTGGCACCATGGATTATGACGCGAACACAGGTGAGGTCTATGTACCTGATCAGCGGCACAACCAGTTGGACGTGCTGACACCGGTCACAGCAGGCACAAGCGCAACCGCGCCAGAGCCAGCGCGCACACTGCATCTGAGCGGTTCTCCACAGTCCGTTGCCATCACCAGCGACGGACAACTCGGCTTCGTAGCGCTCTCCAATGGACAGGTAGCGATGCTCAATGTCCCCGGACGCAGCATCGTCACCAGCGTCCTGGTCGGTGGAACGCCCCACTTCATCATCACCGGTCTCTATCCACCTGCCAATAGCACGATATCCACCACGCAGCAGACGGCAACACAGTCATCATCGGCAATACTCAGCAACCTCCCTCTGCTGATGGCCTTACCACTGCTAGCAGCAGTACTTTTGTTGGGTATACTCTGGCTGTTTTGGAGACGCTACCAGAAGCGCCTTTAACAGCTTTTCTGACTGCATCAAATATGTCGGTACCTGGATAGTCGCGGATCTCCTACCATCTCCGCAGTATGCAGGAGTATAGCAAGTAGAGATCTCTATGACCCTGGCTTTGCTTATGGTTTAGGAGTCAGTGAGACCCACTTTTGACCGGCCTGCTCAAAGTGATAGACCTCAGTTGGATAAGACAGAGAGAGATAGACCTGCTCTGCATTTTTGGGGTCCGCTTCCAGGCCAAACAGGTTGCCAGCAATGTGCGGCAAGGCTCGCCAGGATCTTCCTCCGTCAACGCTGCGATAGACGCTTGTACCGGTCCTACCATACAGTACCTGGGAGTCTACGGTGGAGGCTGTAAGCGAACCATAAGCGATACCAGCGTTAACCAGCTTGAACGTCTTGCCTCCATCGGTCGAAGCGTAGACTCCTTCGTCTCCTGAGGCATAGATGGGTTTGCCTGGACCAGCGGTGGCGACGCTGAAGATGCCGCCAGTAATACCTTTGATAACGGCCCAGTGCATGCCTCCATCAGTACTGCTTGCCATACCAACACTACTGGCTGCCAGCAAGTGTCCCGGGGCGCCGGGAAGCGCAAGCAGCACAGTCAAACTGTCAAACGGTAGCGTGCCAGTCGCATGAAAATGCGCTCCAGCATCTTCGCTTACCTTGAGTCCTGCCGTACCGAGCGCCGGTATGTAGACATAGACCTGATCCGCGCTATCATTGCCAGCGGAGGTAAGATAGACCTCTTCGTCGGGGGTCAAACTCTTCTCAGTGATACTCAGCTTCCAACTACGCCCCTGGTCCGTGCTGGTATAGAGTCCAAGTACGCCTTTATGAGCGCTAATAGCAGGTAGCGTCAGTTCATAAAGACGCTGCGGATTGAGTGAACTGCTCGTGAGAGAGTAGGTCATCAAGCCGTCCATAATTTGTCCCGAACCGCCTGCGACCTCTGTCCAATCCACGCCATCATTACCCGACCAGAACGTTCCATAGTGGGTCGCCATGACGAGCACATTGTTCGGAAAAGCCATAAATGAGTGCGGATGATTGGCCGCTGTGCCAAAACCATTCACGTGTATCGCTGTTGGAGCAGCGACCATAGTATCACCGGTACCGGTTATGCTACAAGCAGCGAACAGGAGTGTGAGTGCAACAAGCATACTGTAGCGTAGCCAAAGTGAAGAACTTGCCAGGCGGCGGCTGTGCCTGCGCATAATTGTGGCTCTCGTACTGTGAAACCACAAAATATGGCGTTCCCTCATAATCTGCATCCTTAATAGACAGCAAATATTGCTCGTGCTGCTAGAGTGCATGACAAACTTGCTATCAGTCTCTGTCAACTCCCCGAACAGGTTGACTTACATAACCTTGGCAAAATCATTCTCTTGAATATTTAAGAGAAACGATCTTTTCTTCCTAAAAGAACAGTATAGCACAACCGTTAGATCCTCGTTGAGAGATCATTTCGCGCAAGAAAGGCTGAGTGCTGCTATTTACTACCACGCCGAACAACAGCAGCATAGCCCAAAAAACGCAAAAAAATGGCCTAAATGAGGTGTTTTTTATGTTGCTCTCATTCAGGCTTTTTGGCTTCTCAAGCGGTTTTCTCTTGTTGGGTGCCCCCGACTGGGATCGAACCAGCGCACCCGGTTCCGGAGACCGGTGCTCTATCCACTGAGCTACGGGAGCTTCATTCGTAAATATACCACAAACGTCAACATCTCTCAAGCTCTTTTCTGCTATTTTGCTATTGGACAGGGCTTTTTGGTTGTCCCGATAGTCCCGAAAGAATAAAAAAAGAAGCTATTTCTTGCTAGAATAGGAATATTCCAAAAAAACTAAGGAATCAAGAAATAACGTAGATGTACCTTACCATATTTGGCGAAGAAGATCTAATCAGCCAGGAGCCTTTGGCCATAAATGAAGCGTCATTGTACAGAGCCAATGTGCCTTTTAGTGAAGGGTAGACCAAGACGATTTTCAGACACGCATATTGTAGTGCCTCACAACTTTCGGCATGGTATCATTTTATTGTAATTCATCCAAATGTAAAATGGCCGTGATTTTGAGCTGAAACTCTCTTGACCTATGTGCAGTGCATGAAGTACACTTGCAATATTAAAATCTTTCAATTCATATAAAGGGTAGTGAAGTATTTACCACTCAATGTTTCTTAGGATGAGAGGTGTGACATGCAAAAGATCCTCAATGATCGTGGTTGGAATATGACCTACTTGCAACCAAGCCTTCTAAGGAAGATGGAAGGTGAAGATGCAACAAGAGTAGTACAGAGGGCGAGAGAAGTAGTCACTAACCTACCTGATCCACAAGCTGTAGGTCAGGTAAAACAGGGCCTTATGCTAGGGTTAGTACAAAGTGGTAAAACTGTAGCTCTTACTACTGCTATAGCTTTAGCCGCAGATAATGGATATAGATGCTTTATAGTATTAACATCTGATAATTTATGGCTTTATGAGCAGACAATTGAGCGCCTAAAGGGAGATTTGCAATGTTTAGAGATAGAAGGAAAAGATAAATGGAATGGATTGCTTTTTGCTTATAGCAGTCTCCAACCTACTGGAAATGGGCTTATACTGGTATCTACCAAAAATATGTTTATGCTGAGTAATTTAGTTGATACTCTAAAATCGTTGAAGGTATCTTTTAGTGGAAAACTACCTACTGCATTAATTATTGACGATGAAGCAGATCAAGCTAGTTTAGATACAAAAACAAGCCAGAGAGCTAAGAAGCCCTCTGTAGATCCTGGTCGGATAAATAGTTTGATAACCGAAATACGTCAACAGTTTGATACCCACACATATTTGCAGGTAACCGCGACACCACAAGCTTTGTTTCTTCAAGATATGGGATTATATAGGCCCGAATTTACAGTATTGATAGAGCCGGGAAAAGGGTATATAGGTGGAAATACATTCTTTTCGCTAGAGTGGGGGAGAGCTGAAGAGCTAATTAGGTATGTCTCTCAATCAGAGTTGGATGATTTATTAAATGGCAAGCTTTCCGATGTCCCAGAGAGCTTGAAGAAGGCTATTTGTATTTTTTTTATGGGTGCAACTATCAAGTATTTGCAGGAAAAAGACAATAGAGATATATCCATAGATGACCTTGTTTATTCTTTTCTGTGTCATATTAGCCAAAAAAAGTATGATCATGATAAGGCCGAAGACGCAATAAAAACATACTTAGCATATCTTGTAGAAGGTGTGAACGCTGCAGCTTCTGCTGAGCTTCGTGCTGCTGTCGAACAGGATATGCGTATAGCTTATAACGACTTAGCTGAGACTATATCTACTAAAACTATTCCTGATTTTAATGAGATACTGGATGTGCTACGTGTTTTTATACCTGGTACAGACGTACAGATTCTTAATAGTAATAATGAGGAGCAGAACCGTCCTCGTTATAGTCGTCGGTATAATATCCTCATTGGAGGTAACAAACTAGCACGTGGTGTTACGATAAAAAATCTATTAGTTACATATTATGGCCGTCAGGCGAAAAGAACCAACATGGATACCATGCTTCAACATGCACGTATGTACGGCTATCGCGAGAAGGATTTAGATGTGACACGACTATTTGTGACACATGATGTTGAAGAGAGATTTCGTCTAATAAATGAATCAGAACAGACATTACGAGATGTTATAGAGAGATATCCAAATGAGGAATATTATGGTATTCTTATTGGCGAAAACTTAAATGCCACTCGCAAGAATGTTCTTAATCCTAACAATATAGGAGCATATGCTGGAGGAAGTTCGTGTTTCCCGCGCAAACCACCTTATCTACGGTCGGAAGTAGAACAAGTAACTGAACAATTAAATCAATTGCTTGATCCAATTTACCCTAACTCAAGGGAAGATCCACTTGAGATTACGATTAGCCAAATGATAGAATTTGTCAGTCTGATTAAGTCTGATCCAGGTGGTGGCGGTCTTTGGATCAATGACAAAATAATCATCAAAGCATTAGAATATTTAAGAGATGCGCCTAAATATGACAATACTGGTTATCTAGTTGTACGCCGTCGACGTAGGGGTATTCGTAAGCCTACAACTGGGATCGTAAGGTCCGTTTTAGGGCCTGGTGAATTAGAGAAGTATGCACGTCAGCCACATAAATATTCTCCTACGTTGTTTATGTATCGCGAGCCAGGTAGCGATTGGGATGGTGTTCCATTCTGGATACCGACTATTTATTTTCCTGATGGTAAATATGCGCTGATATTCAATTTGGATAGGACCTAGTAAATTTGCCACAAGTTTACTGCTTCGTAGCAAATTTACCCTAAATGTTTCAAGAATCTGAGCATTATGGTATTATATTGCACGATAGTAACAAGGTTTTCATTTAAAATTTGTCAGGTAAAATAGGCGAGAAAAGTTATTGACGAGAGTCTGCTTTTTCAGTAAACTTAGAACAAGAGTACTTTTCTGATTGTGAGTTTTCTGTTAATATAGGGAGTTTACCTATGGTATCTGTTTTTTAGAGTCGAGCCTTTTTAGGGTGTTTGTTATCCAAGTTGGATAGAGGATACATCCTAAATTTATTTTTGGTGATTGATTATGGATCAAGTTGTTGAATTGCGTGTAGGAGAGTTATTTGCTGGCGCAGGTGGTCTTGGCCTGGGTTTTATTTTGGCTAATCATCCAAATGTGCGCTTTCGCCCGATTTTTGCTATAGATAATGATGCTCCTTCTGTAGATAGTTACAGATACAATATGAAGTGGTTATCTCAAAATGCACCAGACGTTCTACCACATACTCCTGGTATTTTCAAGCGAAATATTGAAAATCTTAATGTTTCTGCAGTCTTAAGGTTGCTTAAGTTAAATGTCGGCGAACTGGATCTTTTGCTCGGAGGCCCTCCGTGTCAAGGGTTTTCTTCTTCGAATAGAAGAGGTAAAGCGAAAAATAAAGAGGACAGAAACAGATTAATTAATGTCTTTCTTGACAGGCTTGATGAATTTAGACCGAAAATGTTCCTGATTGAAAATGTCCAAGGTGTTCAATGGACTGAGCCTACTCAGGATATGCGCGTTCCGCCTATTCAAGAAAGCCTTTTCCCTGATATGCCTGTTGAGAATGAACTTACTAATGTTCGTAGTTTTTTAATGCAGCGTGCTAAATCTCTTGGTTATCATGTATGGAGTGGAGTGCTAGATGCGGTAGATTTTGGTGTTCCTCAACATCGTATGAGGTTCTTCTTATTTGGAGTTCGTACTGATATTGTTTCCGATAAAAATATTGTAGATCTGGAGCCTTATCTGAACAGATTGAAAACGCCTGATAAAATTTCAGTAAAAAGGGCTATTGGTGATCTTCCTGCATTAGAGAATGGGCAAAGTTGGGATACTGGTGAATATCATCCATCTGATGAGGATTACGTTAAAAAAATTCGCTGTTATATGCCAAATGGTGATTTGTACGACCATGTTACTACACACCATGCTAATTATGTAATTGAAAGATATAAGAAAATTCCAGAAGGAGGGAACTGGAAAAGTATTGTAGATGATATGAGTAATTACAAGGAAGTAAATAATACACACAGTAATATATACAGAAGGCTCGTCTATGATTCTCCTGCGATTACTATAAGCCATTATCGGAAGTCGATGCTTATCCATCCCTCTCAACATCGTGGCCTCTCTTTTAGAGAAGCTTGTCGTTTACAGTCTTTTCCTGACTGGTGTAGATTTAATGGAACACTTAATGACCGCCAGCAGCAATTAGCAAATGCTGTACCTCCTCTGATGGCTGCTGCTGTAGCAAATGCTATAGGGGATCTTTGGACTAAGTTGAGTTACTCTCGTTCGATGGTTATGGAAACTCTCCCTGTACATAGATGAGATTCAAAATTGATCTTTAAGGGGTAGGGAGTTGTCCGATGATGAAGCGAACTGCGTCGATGTTGTAATTTGGACTGAGTCCACTTGGCAATAAGCCATTTTGTTCATAACTATTTTTTTGTTGTTTTGTTCTGAAATTATAGAGTGCAAATTCTGGTTTACTCTTCATCTTGTGTCTATTAATGATACTATGAATTTCCGTCTGCTTTGCATTGGGCCGCTCTTTTTTAATACTTTGGCAAAGTGCTGTGAAATTTAGCGGATATTTATCTATTGGATATATTAGCCGCTCTATCATTATATTTCCCTTTTCCTCTGGATCTATGGATACAGATAAATCTGCAGAGTTTGTTGTGTATTGGTTTTTTTTAATTATCTGAGCAGTTATTTCGCAGGTGAAGTAAAATTCGTCTGATTGATCAACTGTCTGCTGAGTAGCTATTACTGACTTGATTAGATTGGAAATAACCTCTGGTTTTGTTTCTAAGTCAATAAGAGATAATTTTTGAAAATTATAAGCGAATCCAAGTGGAAGGATATAGAAATTATAGTTCAATAAACTTCTTCCGAACCAACTTGTAATAAGTTTTTGATAATTTTGTAATGAAGCAGCTCCGAGTGTGTAAATCGTGAAACCTATAGATGGATCATTATAAAAATGCACGGCTGTATCTCGGATTTCTACTAAGGTTTGTATATTACTCGCAACAGATGGAGAGAGCGTGTGTCCAAGTTTGTTCATTGCTCTATTAATTTCTATTGTCAATGGTGTATTATTTCTGTTTAGCTTATATCCCCCGGGCACATTTTTGTCAGATACATACAAACTCCCAATTGTATCATTAGCATCTTTCAAGATCTTTGCTTTTATGAGCAATTCCCATGCATTGACAATGAGAATAGTAAATACTTCTTCTCGGTATTTAAAATCTGGCTTGTTGTAAATTTCAATGGATGAGAGTGTTGCTGATAAAGAGTTGTCTACTAGCTTTTCGTAAATCATTAGCGCTATCACCTACACATTCTAAAGCTGGAATCTATTTAACACAATTGATATTATATTTTATAAAATAATGAAAGTAAATCCGTAAATGCTCAGGAATTTGAAGCCACTGCGAGTTACATGTAAAGATGGTCGATAAGCAGTTAGATAAAGGTACGAAACCTGCATGCAATAGTCGTCCTTAGCAAACGAGCATTCTCACGTTGTGATTGTTATAGACGTGTTGGATATGAGACGCTCAAGATGCCAACTTTTCAGTAATTCCTTTCTAATTTCGTGATGTCGAGCTATTATAGCATTGCCTGGATAGCACTGCCAAGAGTATGCTGGGGTGGATCAGGTTTTTTTGATCTAGGGGGCAATACTTCCGTACCAATAGCTTGTTCCTCACCGTTTTTCCAATGAAGCCAGGTACTCCAATGGCCGATGACGAAACCGAAAGCGATGGAGTTGCTCATGTAGGCGGGCCCGCAGTACTTGTATCGTGTGCTGAAAAACCTGCTCCCTGCTCTCTTTCCCTTTGTCGAACACGGGTTATCACCAGTGCAGCACAATATCATCATTTTTACGTATTGAAATTGATGATACATTCCATTATGCTAGTACCAGCGCAGAGAAAGTAGAGGAGGGGAATATGACCACAGAACCATCGAAACATTCGCAACCATACGGCCTGATCCATGCATATATTTCACAACAACAGACGATGCCATATCCCGCAATTACGCTTCCTGACATATCTCCCCCTCCACCATTTGATCAGCCACCCGATGATGACACAGACGCAGCAAACAAGCGGAAACAAAAACTAACGCGGCTCCTCGCCATCGTCGTTATGCTAGTACTGGCGTTTAGCCTCTATATTATATGGCGTCCTCCAACTGCGGGCACAGCCTCACCCATCAGTCAACAGAATTTTGGGAGCACGACAGCACAACCAACGGTCAACACCAATAGCACAAGTACGACCAGTGACACCAGCGGCACCATCCAGGTCTATATTGTAGGAGCAGTGCAACACCCTGGCGTCTATACGCTGGCAGGAAATGCCCGCGTTTATCAGTTGTTACAAGCAGCCGGTGGACCTCTACCGGATGCTAACCTTACGGCACTCAACCTGGCAGCACGGGTAAGCGATGGGCAAGAGGTCTACGTGACAACTATCGGCGAAACGCCCCTGCCAACGACAGTTATAGTCACCAGCACACCGGGAACCACCAATCAGGGAGCATTGATCAATATTAATAGCGCCAGCGCCGATGAGTTAAAGCAAGGGTTGTCAATCAGTAACAAGACAGCTCAAACTATTGTGAATTACCGTTTGCAACACGGCCCGTTCCCATCCGTAGATGCATTGTTACAGGCGGTAAGCAAAGAGATCTATAACAAAATAAAGGATAAGGTAACGGTTTGATAGCACTCTCGAACAGCTTTCTTACAGTATTCAATGCAGTAATCTGGATAGTGTGTATTCTGCTGGGCATGGGTGTTGGAGCACTTATCGGAAGGTTTATGGGAGTATTTTTAGGTTGGATGATAGCCAATTCGTTGGATGAGAGCATTCGTAAAGGTGGGCGCGTGGGCAAGCAATGGGGCCAATTTATAGGTATATGCCTGGGGCTGATGTTGGGTGCCTATAGCGCAACACATTTAACTGCTTTAATCACACACACAGTTCCTCATTAGTAAATCACCACTAAGCTGAAGACTTCGTGGTTTTCTCGCCGAAAGCATATAAAAAACCAGGAAAATAGCTACACTCTTGATCTCGGTGTGGGTGGAGGTGGGGTATGCGGCAACAACAGATATACACCAATATTGATTTTCATGGAATGCAGCTTGTCGTAATAGGTGGGGCATGGCTAGCAGGGATCGTTGTTGCTGCATCATTTCCTCTCCCTGCGCTTTTTCTACTCGTGCTAGCAGCAAGTTCTGGCGTGCTCCTGTTGTTACTCTGGCACGATAAGCAGGGACGCCTGCTCATGCTGATCACCATAGGTTTCCTTTGTGGTGCCTGGCGTTACACCATTGCGCGACCAGATACTGGCCCACAATCGCTCATTGCCGCTATTGGGACCGGCTCTCTGCAACTGCAAGGGACCGTATCCGACGAGCCAACACTGGCAGGTCGCACGCGCCTCCTTACTGTTACAGTCAATGGCATCAGCCGCCAGAGTAACTATCAGTGGACGGCCATAGATGGACAGATAGAGGTACAAACACTCGACACAAGCTTAGACGATCCGTACGCGGCTAATTATGGTGACACCGTCGTCTTACAAGGCAAATTGCTACCACCATCATCGCACAGCCTGCGCAACATCTCAGCCAGTATGTTCCTGCCAGGAGTGTCCATTGAGAGCAGCGGAGGCAACCCGATCATTGCCTGCTTGTATCACCTGCGCATCTTACTAGCTACGGCCATATCACAAGCACTGCCAGAACCAGCCGCTGCACTCCTGATCGCCATACTACTCGGTCTGCATACACCCGAACTTGAGCTACTAACGCAAGCTTTTAGTGTCAGCGGAACAGCACACTTGATCGCAGCATCTGGCTTTAAAGTTACGCTTCTCGCAGGTCAGGTCGCCAGTAGCGTGGGATGGCTCTCTAAAAAACGGACACGCCCACAGTTGCCAGCCGAGAAACTCAGAGACTGGCGACGCTGGCTGACAACGCTCCTGGTCATCAGCAGTATCGGCACCTATACACTACTGAACGGTGCAGGTCCAGCAGCCCTGCGTGCTGGCATCATGGGATGTATTCTGGTGCTCGCCTCACGTCTAGGCCGCACCTATAATATCTATGCAGCTCTGGCTCTGGCTGCTATACTCATGAGTCTCATTGATCCATTTCTATTGTGGGACATCAGCTTCCAATTATCTTTTCTGGGGACACTTGGCATCGTTTTACTCACGCCCTACATACAACGTTTGCTCCTGCCTCTCAAACGCATCCCCTGCGGGGACTACGTGTCCGAGATTGTTGCGGTCACACTGGCGGCTCAGATCGCGACGTGGCCGCTAGAGGCAGTGTACTTTGGGGAAATCTCTCTCATTGCTCCACTGACAAACATCTTAACCGTCCCTTTGCTCAGTATTGTGATTCTCCTGGGTGTGCTTGTAGGCGCAACAGGGCTTGTATTTACGCCACTCGCACAGCTTTGTGGATGGGTGGCATGGCCCCTGCTCTGGTACATAAGTCACATTGTTACACAGTGTGCAAAGCTACCTTGGGCCTATATACCTGCAAATGAAATCATCATTAGCACTACTTTCGTATGGGGCTATTACCTCATATTGGCCTGCACCGTGTTGGCACTCCGCATCAGATGGCCGCTCAAAGCTGAAGTGCGGCATACGCCCACCTTCCACATACCAACCAGAACCTGGCATATTGTCCAGTTAGGCGCGGCATGCCTGATACTTGTAGCCACAGGGTTAGTAGTAGTTACCCCACAACAGCCTGGATTGCTCCGCATCGATTTTCTGGATGTAGGTCCGACATGTCAGCCTGTACAGAGTGAGGTGATTCTGGCCTGTACCCCTGATAATAAAACGGGTGTAGGTCCGGCATGTCCACCAGCGCAGGGCGAGGCGATTCTGATCCGCACTCCTGATCATAAAACGGCACTGATCGACGGTGGCTTAGATGCAACTTCACTGGCCCAGGAACTCGATAGCCGACTGCCTCCCTGGCAACGTTCACTCGACATAGTGCTGCTCACCACACCTCGTACCGACCATATTACTGGGCTACAGGATATTATCACACGCTATAGCATTGAAGAGGTAATAGATGCAGGTATGCTGCATCCCTCTACAACTTATGCACGCTGGCGACGTACAATAAGTGAGCGCAATTTGCGCTATGTGCCTGCGGTCCAGGGCATGACTATTCCTTTGGGATCACAGGTAGCACTCCAGGTCTTATGGCCAGGAGCACATTTACATCAAGGCAGCAACGAGGTACGCGATAATGGTCTGATTCTACGCCTCGTGGCACCTGGTATGCATATATTACTTTTGGGAGCAAGCGCCCAAAGTCCCTATGCTCTGGCGGGCTTGATCAGTGATTTCAACGCCAACTTTCTACACGCTGAAATCGTACAAATGATAGGGGAGACAGATAAAGCTGTTCCAGCAGCGCTCACGGAGGTACTGCGGATGGCGCATCCTTCACTCATCGTTGTTACACCCGCTGCATTAAGCGCGGCACAACGAAAAGCCAGTCCTGCGCCTGCATACGCGCTACCAGTGGGCCTCTCATCGGCTGGCTGGCAAGTTGTACAAACAGCAAAGTTGGGGACACTTGAGATAACTGGTAGCAAGACTGCCTGGAATAAAAATATACAAACACAAGACTGCTCTTAGACAGAGAAGACGCATATATGACATGCTATCAATAGAAGATTGACCTACTAGAGGGATTGGCTGATTATGCTTTGTGAACATTGCAGGAATGAGATAGCGGATACAGCGGCTTTTTGTTCAGTCTGCGGTATGGCAGTAAGAAAGCCCGAGGCTCGCGCCCAAATAGCTACAAGTTATGGTCCATCACTACAAGGAAGATTGGATGAGTTCGCCACGTTCCCGCAAAACTACACTCCACAAGCTGATATAGGGGCTTTCGTACGGGCCAAAGCGACGTTCCAGCCCCCCTATCGCGGTTCTCTGCCTCCCCATAATGCCGGGCCAACGCCTGTAAATGGATCGGCATATGCAGGTTCGGGCAAGACAACGATTGCAGTTTCCAATAAAAACGATAGCGCATTGATCGTAGAGGTTATTCTTTCACTCTTCGGCCTCTTCGGGATAGGTTGGTTGATAGCAGGAGAAACGGTTACTGGCGTCGTACTGCTTGTTTGCAGCATCCTGATCTACTGGCCCATAATGATTATAGGCACCATGTTTACATTCGGTATTGGCTTGATCTGTCTCGGTCCACTGGCCATCGGTGCAATTATCCTGAATACGCTGCTGCTAAATACGTTGTTGAACCACAGGGCAACACAGTTTGTGGTCATGCATACTCCCCACCCGCCTACTCCTCCTCAGTCGTGACTACCTGGTGAGCAACCAGACGGTGGCGACAACCGCACGGGCTTGTCGCTACGCGCATCGGACGCTTGTTCCTGTTGCGGCGCAGATCCCTGACCTCCATGCAACCAGACGGTGGCGACAACCGCACGGGCTTGTCGCTACGCGCATCGGACGCTTGTTCCTGTTGCGGCGCAGATCCCTGACCTCCATGTAACCAGACGGTGGCGACAACCGCACGGGCTTGTCGCTACGCGCAGGGGGACACTTGTTCCTGTTGCGGCGCAGATCCCTGAAACCAATCAGGCGCTGTAGGCACTACTTCGAGCGGTTCTTACCTGTGCTCTACTATTTGGGAAATGCCAGCCGACGGTACTTTTCCCGGGACTCTAACCAGGCTTCATCGGAAAGACCCAGTTTCTCACGCAAAGCATCCATGGAGACGTCCGCCTGTAACTGCCGGACCGCGAATGTGTCCCGCAACAATTGTAGGGTGACACGTTTCTGGATACCTGCGGCATTCACTGCTCTGGCCAGAATGTAGTTGAGGTTGCGATCAGTGCAGGCAAAAATAGTCTCATGAATGTGGTAGAGTTCTTGATAGCGTTTGAAGATCCCGGTGAATTCCGCAGGCAACGCCAGACGCCGCTCACGATGCTGCTTACCCGTCGATGCAGCGAAATGGACAGTGACCAGCGGCACCTCTGGATTGGTCAGATCAATATGATTGACGTTTAAACCCATCACTTCCTCTTTTTTCAAGCCAGCATGCAAAATAAGATAGACCAGGCAATGACAACGCGCGTCTTCAGCAGCCGCGTTGAGCAGACGCTGAATCTCATCGGCAAATAAGAGCTCCGGCAAAGGTGGTAGAGGTCGCTCTAACGTCAAGCTCGCTGATGGGTCCTCCCTGACGATACCCTCTCGCGCCAGCCAGGAGAAGAAGTTTTTCAGAAAAGTCACACGACGAGCCATAGTCTTAGGCGCTGGCGTCTGCCCTTGCACGCCAAATTTCAGTTTCATCAACCAATCAGTCAAGTGCTCTTTGGTGAGACGTCCAACCGGCGTATCAAAGCCTGTAAATTCACTAAACATCTTCAGATCTGAAAGGAAACAGGTAATCGTGTAATTTGATTTCCCGCGCAACATCAACTCCTGCCGGTAAGGTAGCACACAGGCGGCTAGACTGGATTGATCGGTCAACGGATTGGTACGTATAATGGGAGGATAAGGCGTCTCCACAGGATTGGGAGGCTCAGCGATTACCGTCGAAGCACCAAAGAGGTTGGATTGTAAGATAGTCGTGTTATCGTCAGCATGAATTTGCTCATGTGGCTTTTCCTGCTCAGGTTCCTTCTGCATATATTGCTCCTCAACTCGCTCTACTTTCATCAGCACCGCGCAAGGTGCCAATTTACCGGAGATTTCTCTGTTTTTCATTATAGCAGAATTACAGTGGCAGGTACAGATAAAGACTGACAGCGAGCTGGCAAGACGCTACTAGAGAAGCAGTCCTTTAGGGAGTCGATCCTGCATTGTGCGACTTTCCACGCCCAGGCGTATGGCGCGGACCATAGACGCTCTCTGCTATCTTTTCCACTAGTGCCATCACTTCTTTAATCACAGGCTTTTGTTGAAAGAAAACGACTTCGCTAGCCGTATCATGGAAATCCTCTTCTGTAACGTTCAGCCCTTTATAAACCAGCAAGAGCAGGTGCGCACAATGCGCAGCCCGAACTTTTTCGATCTTGCGCAAGAGATATTGTGGATGCCAGAAGCCCACCAGCTCGACGAGCACTTTCCGCGTATCATCTTGATCGTCAATGAAGGTAAAGTCGGGAATCATCACCGTATTTCCCAATAACAGTACCTCACTCTCACGAACAAGTTGCCAGTGTCCACGTTTACTACCAACCTTTTGTTCAAACTCACTGGCAAAGTCGGCTTCGAGTCGGCTATCAAAGAGATCTGAACGCTTGAAATGTGAGCGCAACGCACAAGTATAGTCGAGATGATACGTCATCTCTGTCCGTGCTTGCGGAGGCCGTACATAGGCGAGCAAGCGCCACTGATCACACAGCAGCAAGGCTGGCAGAAATGCCGCCATTTGTCGCCCATAGCGCAATGTGGACGACACAAAGGGCGAAATAGGACCATCCAGATCAATGCGATAGCCACCATCCGCTTTTGGTTCGGCAGAGAACATTAATTTAAAAAATTTTATAAAGTGCCAGAGGTCCTTATAATTGCTCGATGCTTCAATAGTGATATGCGAGGCCCAATACAGGACACCCCGTGCTAATTCCAGATTGTAGCGAGCCAACAAGGCGTCAGGTGTCCAGGCGGGACCTGCGGAGGTAAGACGATACGCGCTACGCCGGTCGGCAAAGAGCAAGTCTTCGACAGCATCAGATGAGAGGCCATATTGAGCAGCAGATTCATGAAGGACCAATTGACGCGTCGCGGTATGGAACATATCAGGCGTATGAAAGACTGGACCTCGGGAAAAGAGACGCTCACGCAATGCTGTTGGAGGCAGCGGAGCGGCAAGTGGTGTAAATTCGGCGGCATCCTGCAACACCTTGGCAAGTCCACGCAGCAAGATATAATCAGTACGCGCGCCTTCATACGCCTCAAGTGCATGCTCCCAGGTCTCTAACGACTGGCCAACATGCTGCTGAAATAAAGCAATAAGATCCTGAGCGGTCTGTTGGAGAGCCGTATCCTGCGTATCAACCATCTCAACTGCTAATGTAGTACCCTGCATACGGAGCTTTGGCCGGACCAAATCACTGGTGAGCATTAACGCTTCTCCCTACGCACCTGTCTGCGCTGTACTTTGCCTTCTTCTATCGTATTGCGTACGAGCACCTCGAAAAGTGCTGCCGATAAGGCCTCTTTTTTGCGCAGGATACGACCCAGCCGCTGCAGATATTCGCGCTTACTCGATCCTCCACCCAGAACGATAGCCACTTTCGCCTCTGGTACATCCACACCCTCATTGAGCACTTTGGACGTCACAACAACCTGGTAATCACCAGCCTGGAAGGCGTCGAGAATATGCTTACGCTCGGCTATCGTCGTTTCATGCGTGATCACCGGCACGAGATACTGACGCGCAATGCGGTAAGCAACAGCGTTTGACTCGGTAAAAACGAGAATACGCTCTCCCGTATGCTCTCGTAGTAACGTTTCGAGAGCCGCGAATTTGCCCTGACAACAGCCAACTATTTTTAGCAGATGCTGACGAGCCAGCAAGGCACGACGCGCCTGCGTATCAAAGGCCGAGAGGCGCATCAATTCTTGCAGCCAGTTGGGTCCATGACTGCGGCGCAGGTTGCGCTCACGAAAAAATCCCGCGTAGATAGCGTAGGCAGCATCGTAATCGGCGCGCTCCTCGACAGTCAGATCAACGCGGATGCGCTGCGTGCGGTATTGCGCAAGCTGTTTGCCAACCAGCTCCTCCAGATGCTGCCGATACACAATGGGACCGATCAGGTCAGCAAGTTGCCAGCGATCAGCAGTCTGCTCATATGCTTCAGGATAGGTGGCAGTCAAGCCGAGACGAAATGGCGCAGGAGACATGAGTGCCGCTTCGCCCCAGGTCTTCGCGGGGAGATGATGGACCTCATCGCAGATCAGTAGTTTATAGCAGTTGCCATGCTCCGCCATCAAATCTCCCGCTGAATGATAGGTGGTAACGGTGAGAGGACACAGGCGCTTTTCACCGCTATAGTAGACGCCGATGTCGGTCTGAAAGGTGTTGGTTAAGATAACGTACCACTGGTAGACCAATTCGATGGTGGGTACAAGCACAACCGTCGGGACATTGGCTTGATGTATAGCATGCGTAGCGACAAACGTTTTACCTGCGCCCGTGGGTAGAACGATGCTCCCGCGCCTATCTGCCTGCTCCCAGGCATCCAGAGCGGCGAGCTGGTAGTCATGGGGTTCCCGGCTGTCATGCAGTTGCAGTGTAAGGCGCTGCCAACGTGGGACAGCATTGTGGATCGCCTGTGCCCGTATCCAGGGCAACAACGAGGGGTAATGGTAGGCCTCACAGCGCCAACGATGCTTGATATATTGAAATGGATCGGGTATATGCTCCAGATCGTCTGCGTGTTGCAGAACTAACGTGCCGCCCTGGAAGAAAACAGATGTACTCATAATGACATAACATAGCAGATATGCACGCTGCCTGTCTACCACGACAATAGTTGCCAGGACCTCAGGTAAGGAGCAGAAGACGTTGAGCGAACATACCGCTATGACAAGTTTAGTCAGGTAAGTTACGAACACTCACTGAGCTAAACTCTGCATTGCCAATCTTGGTGCCCTGACCATTATAACAAACAAAGCCGATGCTTCCCTCCATATACGTGATATCAGATGCCTTTGCTGTAAATTGCTTATCTATGAAAAAATAAAAAGTGCTTCCCTGAGCAATAACTTGCAAGGTGTAGGTGCTTCCCGATGGGACACCTGCCGGAAAAATTTGCCAACTAGTATGCGGGAAAGAGTCACCATTAATGGTGATTTTAAACTGCCGTTTACCGGGATCTATTTGGAAGGAATAATATCCCCAGCTCCCTTTGTAGTATTGATCACGAAACAGCAGTGCAGCAGTCCCATCTGTGATGTGTACCGTTACCTCAATAAGCACATTTTCATACGGTTGTTTTGCCTGGCAGAAGCTAGGATTACCATATTGTGTACTCCCATTAGACACACTGACATCATAGCCTTCCGCATTAAACTTACAAGCGGCACCAAAACTTTGATTGCTAGAGCTTGTATCCCATCCCTCTATTAGAGGATTAGTTTGACTGTTTAATGCATTATTATACACAGGAGCAATTTTTTCATCTACCTGGAGCATCTCTTCTGGAGAGGGAGTAGGACGAGGCAGTGAGCGAGAAATGGGTGTGCGTTGCCCTACCTGTTGTGGCTCAACCGCCTTAACAGTGAAAGCTATCATTATGATGAGAGAAATACCCAGAGCAATGGCAAATGATATCCGTTTACCCCGTGAAAGTATTGGGGCATTATAAACTTGAAAGAACGCTAGTATTATCCCAAGAGCAATAAGACTATCCCCAATAGTCGTGGATATCGCAACATGTGATGTGAGCTGTCCCCATATAAGAACACCAGTAGCTACAATGACGCAAGGAATCAGGAATAACCAGAGCCATTGGTGCTCTGAGTCTTGCGGTCCTGAAGGTTGTTGACTCATAGTATAAAAAACCTCTCTCCTAACTACGTAACATAATATTAACGTTTATAAATACATTAAAGTAACTGCTCAGAAAGTCCAAAGTGATCGCTATAGTACAAATGTGCATCTTGCATGATTAAGTCATAGGCAAATATGGTGATATGAGACAAGAAGAAAGCACCTTGCAGGTTTAAAAGCCCGCAAGGTGCTTTCACGTAAAGAGTTTGTATATTAAAAAGACCGGGAGAAGCTACTTGCCAACCTCCAGGTCTTCTGGTGCCCACTTGTCTTCCTCATCTTCCTCGTCCTCATACTCATCAAGATAAGAATATTTAGTCGAGTACGACTCTTTGCGAATCTGGATGGTCGGTTGGATGACAGGAAAAGGCTTTAACCCACCAGGCGCAGCTGGGCCATCCATCTGCGGCTCGTAGACTGAACCCTCACGCACCAGGACTTCCTCTTCGATGGCAACTGACTCGAAACCCAGACGCCGCAGGTCCATTACCATGCCCGGCCAGGTATCGTCAGCGTCAATTGCCCACCATTCGCGACCAAGATAGCGAACAGGTCGGACACGCAAAGGTCGGTTGAGATCGCCCAGGTTAGCCAATAACGAGGATTGCTTGCGTTCGGCCTTTTTCACGATGATAAACCGTCCCTTCTTTTACTAGAAGACTGTCCATTGTTTTTATCTGCCTGAGTTTCCCTAAATAAAAAGCCTCCTAATATTCGCAATACATTCAGAAAGACCACCATCGTGGTGACTCCGCACGCATCTAAATGCAAAGAATACTATATTGTTCTTCTTATTGCACTCCCTCAAGGCGGAAAAGCAAGTATGTATTCATACCATATCACATAAACCAGGCAATATGCCAGTCGTGTTTTTAGCAGTGTCTCGACCTGCGGCAAAAAGATACCTCATTGACAGTACTGGCAAAAAAAGGCATACTGCCCATGAAACCTTATACCTGGATATCTCTCCTCTAGTTGACCAAAGGCGCATAATCATGAGTCAAGCGAAAAACGTATTGCAGACCGTCAAGGTCCGTACCATACCAGATACAGCGCTGCGTCGGTTGCGCATCACACCAGGCTACTTCTTTCTGGTCTGGCGCTGGAGTATGTGGCTCTACGCGCTCGTCGTCATTATCTGGTCCCGACCTTCCTACCAGGCAACACCGAGGATATTACCATATGCCAGCATCGCCACGTTGCTGCTGGCCATCACGTTCACCCAGGCACTGATCGTCACACTCTATGCACCCGTCGTCCAGATGTTCTTCCCGTACTGGTCGCGAAAAAGCGCCGCGCTGGCAACCGGAAAGCAGAAACGCACACAACAGCACGTGCAGGAAGATGAGGATGAGCCTGAAATCGTGCCTCCAATCACACGTACTCGCCACGTTATCTGGGATGTAGCGATCTATACCCTGGATGTACTGATCTGCGGACTGGTCATGTACTATAGCGCAGCATTTGCTGCCCCCTGGTTTGGCTCAGGCTCACCATTTTATCGCTACGGGCTATCCACGGTGTTTGCTGCTGCTCTCGCCTATCGCTATCGTGGCGGATTAGCAGCGGCCATCGGCTATGATCTCTTCGCCGTACTTGGCATAGTCATCCACGCCCCAGGCGTATCCTACTATCCGCCGACCGCCACAGATATCGTTGGCTCTCTGGTAGATGCACCGGTCGCAGCGCTCCTGGCTGCTTTTTTAGCAACGCTCATCGCAAATTACGCACAGAGTAAACGGCGCGAGCAATCCAATGCGCGTATACAACAATCACTCGTACGTATCGGCGAGACACTGATGAAAAGCGCCCATAATAGACAGGAGTTACTACAGCGCAGCGCGCAACAGATACTCCAGGGCGGACATTTTCAACGTCTGACGATAGCCTTAGTAGAACAGCCAGGCGATGAGACAGAGCATACAGAGCGGCCAGTTATAGGCATGTGCGTCGAAGCCACAGCGGATCAGGAAGACCTTCCTGAGAGACAGCAGGGATACCTTGAGCGGGTACTGCAAACCGGGAAGAAATTGGTTACGTTTGAGCGCCTGGCACATAAGCAAAGTAGTAGTTATGGAGAGGCTCGTTTCTATCTGCCACTGCCACAAGATGATACTATCCAAATCGTCGTAGGTGCCGAAAGCAGGCGCACAACACCGTTTGATGAGGGAAAAGAAAAATTCTTGACCATTGCTGGAGATCAGTTGCTCATTGCGCTCGATAATATGCGCCTGACTGAACAAATGGTAGAACTGGCGGCGACGACAGAACGCGACCGCATCGCCCGCGAGATTCATGACGGCATAGCACAACTCATCTATATGCTCAGTTTACATGCCGAAACCTGTGTCACGCAGGCCCAACGTATCGCTGAAGCCTCTGAAGAAGATGCTGAATTGATTACGCCTCTGGCTACGCGACTGGACAAAATGGTAACTGTCTCCAAACAGGCACTATGGGAGACACGCAACTATATGTTTTCTCTCAAGCCGCTAATGAGTGGTACAACTACACTGACACAGATGATCAGGCATCAATTGCGCGAATTTGAAACTATCAGCGACCTACCGGTTCAACTAGGTGTCGAGGGTACAGAAGAGAGCGTTGATGACGACCGGCGGCGCTCCCACAGATACGCACAGGTCGGCGCGGCGCTCTTCCGCATCGTACAGGAAGCACTCTCCAATGCCTACAAGCACGCGGAGGCCACACAGCTACAGGTTATACTGTACTTCAGGAAAGAAAGCATAGAAGTGTCTATACGTGACAATGGCCGTGGTTTGCACGTCGTACAGCATGACGGCATGCTGCCAACGCATGAAGAACAGGTGCGCATTTACTCTGGACATGGGGTGCGGGGTATGCAGGCACGAGCAAGAGAATTAGGCGGAACATGCACACTCTTGCCTGCTACAACAGGCGGATTGGAGGTAAGAGCTTGTATCCCAATCTGAAATCTGCGTATCGTTCTTTTTCTGGAAGGAGAATGCGATGAACCCAATCAATGTCTTCGAGTATGAGCAACTCGCAGCGGCAAAGGTAGATCTTCCAGCCTGGGACTTCTATCAGGGAGGCAGCGAAGACGAAATTACGCTACGTGCCAACCGCGAGGCTTTTCAGCGCATACGCCTGCGCCCACGCGTCCTGGTCAATGTCAGCACCTGCGATCTACGCTCCAGCGTCCTGGGTATTCCGGTCAGTATGCCTGTGCTGATTGCGCCAACGGCAGGACACGGTATGGCTCATCCTGAGGCTGAGAGCGCAACCGTCCAGGCTGCGAATGCGGCTAAGACACTGATGGTCGTAAGTACCAATGCCACACGTAGTCTCGAAGACATTGCTCGTGTCACGACTGGTCCACTCTGGTTCCAGCTTTATATCTACAATTATACCGAGGCCAGAACGCTGATTACACGCGCCGAACAAGCAGGCTATCAGGCTATTGTGCTGACCGTCGATCTGCCGCGTATGAGCAAACGTGAGCGCGATATGCGCAACAACTTCAGTCACTTCAGTCAGACCAACTTCGGTGACGCTTTCAGAGGCAATGCCAGTCATCATTTCCACAAAAGCACGGATACTGACCCCCACATTGGCGACACACTCACCTGGGATATCATTCCCTGGCTGCGCACGATTACTAAACTGCCCATCGTGTTAAAGGGTATTCTGACCGCCGAAGATGCCCGGCTTGCCGTCGAAAATCATGTTGACGGCATTATCGTTTCCAATCACGGCGGACGCCAATTGGATGGTGCTATCGCCAGCATTGACGCACTGCCAGAAGTGCTCCAGGCGGTCGCTGGCGCGTGCGAGGTCTTCGTAGACGGAGGTATCCGGCGCGGTACCGACATCCTTAAAGCTCTGGCACTCGGCGCGCGCGCCGTGCTCGTTGGTCGTCCTATCCTGTGGGGCCTGGCAGCACAGGGACAGGAGGGGGTACGTGGTGTCCTGGAACTGCTACGCGACGAACTTGAACGCGCCATGGTGCTCTCAGGTTGCCCCACTATTGAAAGTATCACCCGTCCGCTGGTATTACTTTGATGCCCGGCTTGCTAAAAATAGTGGGCCTCCATCCTTCTGGAGGAAAACGTTGGGAAATGGGGTAGGAGCGTGTCCTGGCGACCGCCCGGGGCGCACGCAAGGTCTGTCTTTTACCCACATCTTTAGTAGATAGGTCTGCGGGTGCTTCTTAGCAGCACCTGCAAGGATGAGTTCGAGGCCATCCATTAGAACCGTGTAAAAGTTCGTTCGGCCTGTCATCTGGCTTGCCGTTGATGACCTGAAAAGATGTGGGTAAAAGACAGCGCAAGGTGACGCCCCTACCCCATTTCCCCCGCATGGACGAAGAACCAAATAGTCGCAACACTTGTGTTTTTTCGCTCATACGTTTGCTATAGAGTACAAGAATAAGGCAAGGAAGTAGGAAGCAAATGGCCAAAATACGTCTTATGATTGTGGATGACCACGAAGTAGTACGCCTGGGAATGCGCGCTGCGTTTGAGCTGGAAACTGATATTCAGGTTGTCGGTGAAGCAAGTAATGGCGCGGAAGCGCTGGCAAAGATGCGCGTCCTGGACCCCCATGTTGTCCTGATGGACGTACGCATGGAGAAAATGGGCGGCATTGCAGCATGTCGCGAAATAAAAAGTAGCTACCCAGGCGTACAGGTGCTGCTGATCACATCCTTTCCCGACAATGAAGCAGTCACAGCATCCATCCTGGCAGGCGCGAGCGGCTACCTAATAAAAAATGTGAGCCGTGCAGAGTTGCTGAAAACAGTGCGCCTGATCGCCGCTGGACAATCTTTGCTCAATCCTGCGACGACGAAACAGGCACTCACGCAGATAAGCATGCTGACAACGGACGAAGGCCAGATAGTAGGCAGTGAACTGACCAAACAAGAGCGCAATGTGCTGGCGTTGGTGGCACGCGGCTATACGAATAAACAAATTGCCGAGGCGCTGTCCGTGAGCGAGAAGACCGCGCGCAATCATGTGAGCCACATTCTTGAAAAGTTGAATCTCTCACGGCGCAGCGAAGCCGCTGTGTATGCAGTCGAGCATAAACTCGTCCCACCCCAAAAGCGTGTGAGCGAGTAACTATTTCTTCTGGAAAAGCCCTCGTTTCTCTCCGTAACTTGCGCAGAAACTTCATTGTCTCGTGCAAGTCCTTTATGCGCTCAATGCAACGTATTATCTTAGTGAGAAAAAACTGGCAACCGATGTCTCTGCTTTCAAAGTACGACCAGAAAATTTTCTCACACGCATTTCCACGCTACTCGGCACAATTGGCACCACAAGCACACAACTTGAGAACTCCCTGACACAGACAGAAGCGCTCTATAACGAAATCGCTGCTTTTAACAGTTAGCTTGAGTCGGATTTCTTTTCACATAGGGAAAAGCGTTGTCTGCAAGGTGATCCAGGCGGCGCGCTGAAGCGCTACACGCATCGTAGCTTCATCTGAGAATGTTTCAGGTAAGATACGCCCTTCGTAAGTCAATGTCACCTGCTGGCGACGAAACGGCCACGGCGTGACGATCAGTTGGGTGGGATCACCATCGCGTACAGTGACCGTGAGCGTTGCGGTACCCGTGGCCGTGGGCACTCGCTGCAATGGTTCTATCTGTTGGCGGCCAGCGCAAATAGCCAGAGAAAATCCATCCCAGACCCCCACAAGACGACGATTGCGCGCCACTAGCTCCTCTGTAGCGTATGGAGCATAGTACGCATCGGCGCGCAAGTTCGCCAGCAGAGCCTGCTGGAACGCGTATTCCTGCGCGAGATAGTGCTGGACCACCTGGTTATTTTCGGGCGTTTCTTGAGACGCATCGTAATACCTCTCGTAAAGTCCAGTACCATGTAGCGAGACAAGCAGCGCCGGATAACGTCCCTGCGGCAGAACCAGGCGAGCAGCCGATGACCAGATGCTGACATGCAATGGCTTCGGCATCTCAAAAAAACTGTAGGGCAGACCCGTCCGTGGGTTGAGTGTCGGTGCCTGTTCCCAGGCAGTGTGACCAACATCATGCTGTTCCGCACCCAGGCAAACTTCCTCCCAGGGAGTCACATCAGCGAAAAGTTCGTTACCCCAGGCACGCGCCAGTTGACCGGAAAGCCAGGCATGCGTCGGTTGGGTAATCGCAATCCGACCCCGCATATCCTCACGATACAGCATTGCAGCACTCCTTCAATTTCAACCACGTTCACTATCTGTGTAGCAGGAGCACGACATCACCGTAATCAGAGCGTGCATGCTCATGCTAGTGGGTAGATATTCAAATTTGCATATCTTATGTCCGCATTGGCACCATTCGCCACAGTAGTGGCCAGGAAACCGATGTCACCAGCGTTGGGATAGCTAGCATCCCGTACGGACGTGAGAAAGGTTCCGTTGCTATAGAATAAGAGGGTATTACCGCTCGCAATAACTTCTAACGTATTAACAGCATTTCCGCTATTTAAAGCAGGTGATGCGGTCCAATCAATTAAGGGCGTCTCACCACTATTGAAACTGGCAGAGCGCGAAACTCTGTAATTGCCATTGCTATCTATCTCAAGCAGATAGCCCATATAGGCACCCAACGTATTTGTGCTCATACGGAAGAAGAGACCTCCCGTATTCCCGCTCAGAATGGAGACGTCAACCTTGACGGCAAAATTCTGAAACTGCTTCTGGCTTTCATGACAACCCGCAAACGTATCAGGCAAAAGACCCCCACTCGCCGTTACATGATAGCCATCACCCTGAAAAGCACAGGTATTATTCTGATCCCACTGCGCAGCTTGCGTCGTAGCGCTGTTTGCATTATTCAAAGGATCGGTATATTCAGGAGTACCAGCAGTAGCGGTCTGGATAACACCTGCGGTGGCAGAGGCATTCGCCACGACGGTCGCTGTACTACCCACAACAGCCGTGGCAGTCGCATTTTGCGCCTGTTGGGTCGCCACAACCCCGGCCTGCGCCGTCGCGGCTACTCCTGCCGCCGCAGTGGCCGTGGCATTCTTCCCCTGCTGTGCCGTGGCAGCCGCTGTCTGGGCAGAGGCAAATTGAGCAGTCGCCGTCAAGTTCGGCGTTGCCGCAAGATTAGCGGTGGCTGTGGCCGTGGGATTTGCATGCGCACGCGTAAGCAAGACGTAAGTGGTCGGTCCCACTACAGCGGCTAGCGCCAGCAACGCCAACACCGAGACAATAATCGTCTGTACACGTACATTGGACTGCGTACGCGGCACAGGCACCTGCGTTTGATAGGGCAGGCGATTTTCAGGAGCATACGTGGCATACCGTCCAGTCGTGCCCGTCGCACGCACAGGCTGCGCGGTTCCGACGGCAGACACGGGCACAGACGTAAGAGGAGCTGATAATACTCCACGCGTTTCTTCAGTTAGAAAAGGATCGACAGTTTCCTGCTCCCAGAAAGCATTCGTGGGAGCAGCATCAACGGCAGGAGCCTGCGTCGCCTGGCAAAAAGCCTGCGCCAGTTCGGTCGCGCTCGCATAGCGCAGTTCGGGCCGCTTCTCTAATGCCTTTAAGATGATACGCTCAACCTGGGGAGGAATACTTGGGACCAGACTACGTGGGGAGGGTGGTCGCTTGTTTATGTGCATGGAAACAACGGCAATCTGGTGCTCAGCGGTAAAGGGTAACGCACCTGTGACCATCTCAAAGAGCAACACACCCAACGAGTAGAGATCACTGCGCTCGTCGGCTTTGTGATCGTTTTCAAACAATTCAGGGGCCATATAGTCAACGGTACCCAACACATTGCCAGCACTGGTCAACTGCGCCGAATCACCCGTTGTACGCGCAATACCGAAGTCGGCGAGGTAACTACGCCCATCAGCATCCAGCATGATGTTGGAAGATTTAATATCCCGGTGGATAATACCCTGGCGATGCATGTAATCAAGTGCATCGGCAACCTCACTGAGGTAACGACAGGCATCCTGTAACGAGAGCGGCGAGTTCCTGATGAGTTTGCGTAAAGAACCACCCTCCAGAAAAGGCATGACAATATAATAGATGTTGACTCCATCCAACATGCTATCCCCAGCATCAAAAACCGGCATAAGATGAGCATTGTTCAATGAAGCCATTAAATGCGCTTCACGCACAAAACGACCTAACAATTCTTCATCTTCACGCTTGAAGATTTTGACGGCAACTTCTCGCTCAAAATGGGGATCGAAAGCTAGATAGACATCAGCCATACCACCCCGGCCAATAAGTTGTCGCAACTCATAACGATCCAGGGTCCTTCCTTCTAAGCCAGTCATACGATTCTCTCCTGATCACAAAACGCGCAGCAGTAGAGTACCAGACTATGCAAAGCTTCCTCTCTACCCGGCTCTCTTTGAGATAAAAGCGCTACGAGAGCAGTATGGACTCCATCTGCTCTCCCCTCCATATAAATTACATAACGAAACAAAAAGGGTTTCGTTTCATAGCCGCAAGGCAAGCCAACCACACTCCCTGGCTGCTGACTACACACCAACCAGATGACACGGCAAGCGATTATCCGATCCCTTGCCAACAACCAGAAGTAACTACTCAGGTGAGGTACCATTTCAGGAGCCATGGAAGCACGCGTAGGGGCCGAGCCAAGACCTTTTTTGCTGGCCCATCTGCGACGTTAGGCGAGGGAAAAAGGTCTTGGCGTCCCTGGCGGCGGCCCGTCTCTGGTGGAAGACCAACCCGGACAACCGCCAGGGATTGTCCCTACGCGGCTCCCTTTGCTAGCCGACCTGAGTAGTTACAACCAGGAAGTTTAAGTTAGACTTTTACGTACACATGAGTATCCGCATTATAGCGATAGATGGGATTGCCCGCCTGGTATTTCAGGTTGCCGTCCTTATCGACGGTAAGCCAGAGCAAAACCTGTGTTCCCGTAGCCAGGTGCAAGGGATATTTCCAGTGACCAAGGCCACTGGCACCTGCGACACCATACATCCAGGCTCCCCCATCATCATCAATGGTATTCGGCGTCAGCTGGTCGCAAGAGAGCGAATTGTCATCATGCGTGTCATCAACCTGTAAATCACAGGCTCGTAGCGTAATATTGTTGAACGTCAAACGTGCATCAGTATAGGGATAGTTACTAAAACCAGACACCTTTTTCTGCGGAAGCATGGCCTGCGCCCAGACCCAGGAACCTATATGGATCACCAACTCTGTCTGTACTGCCAATCTCACCTGTGCCTGCGGCCCAACCTGCAATGTAAGCAAGCAGCCATTAGCACAATCAGGGGCGGACTGCGACACGCCCGGCACATTGATTAAAGGTGTCGGTACTAATTGCTGCGGCGACGTGGCCGTGATCTTCAGCACCTTGCCACCAAACGCCACCAGCGGATACTGCGGCGAGAGTGGCACCACCATACCAGGCTGTAGCGCATGGCAATTCTTACCAAGGACGCTATCCAAAGCGCTCACAGTGTTAGGGTTAGCATCACTAAAGGTCTGACTGGCATCGATCATGTTCATATGATCAGTTAAAATACCATCGCAGGAATCACCATCCAGCACAGTGTAGAGCACTGACCCAACTTGAGGAAATGCCGCCAGGTACGTAGGCATTGCCGTGGGCGTCGGCATAACAGGGCTGGTCATCTTATAGAAAAATTGTGTGGCTCCTGGTAATATATTTCCCCCAATACGAGCTGCATATCTATATACAGGTATTATCAGTATAATCAGCACCACAGCTAAAAGCAAAACCTTCCAGGAATTCGAGCGTATAGCCATACGTAGATTTTCTTCAGGAGTGCTTCGTGGATGAAAACGACGCGCCATAAGCGGCTCCAATCTGCATTAATCTTAGTTTTACACGCATTATAGCAGGGATTGATAGGAGCAACCATCGATAAAAATGGCTATAGTACTTAGACACTACGAGCGGAAATACTACAAGAACCCGAACATGACGGAGCAGAAGACACTGCATAGCAGCACGCAAAAGTCATTTATTAAGAGGAACTTAGGAGATACTTCCGTCTATACAAATATACGTCAGCAACCCGGCAAAAGGCACACGTTTCCTGAGCATTGCTGTGTTTTCAAAGCGGAGAGAAAGGAGACATTGAACTCACGAGGAGACCTATTCGTCTCCTCGTGCTGCTTATCTGGCTCCATTTGTCGCAGCGAGCGCGGCGATAGATCGTTCCTCCTACCCGGACTTCTTTCATACGCTCATTCCTCGCATGGCGATTAGGGAACAATCACGATCCTTTTGCCATACAAGTCAGTGCGCTGCCAGGCACTTTCCACATCTTTGAGGGGCACTCGTTCAATGTCCATAGAGAGCTTTCCCGCTTTAATCCAGTCCCAAACCTGATTGGTCCCTTCGGCGATGGCTTCAGGAGAAAGGCTCGCGCTCGCACCGTAAATTTCAAGACCCGAGGTACGTAGCGCATCAGCGGTAAGCGAGATGGCCGGTCCGGCCATTTCCCCAATCTGAATAAGGCGAACTCTGCGTTTGGCAAAAGACAACTCGCGGGGAACGAGCGTTTTGATGAGCACCTCTGTCGGATGGCCCCAGACAAAATCAAGGACGATATGGTATCCTGTCGTTCCTGCTGCTTTGAGAAACGCTTCAGCGAGCCGCTCATCTGATTGTTTGAGATCAATAACGGCATCCGCCCCGAGTTCGCTGAGCTGCTTCAGTGACTCCTCGTGGCGCCCGGTACCAACAACGCGTCCCGCTCCAAGCAGTTTAGCGATCTGGACAGCAAGTTTGCCAGAAACGCCCGTCGCGCCATTTACCAGCACCGTTTCGCCCGGCTGAAGCTGCGCTGCCCACTTCAAGGGAAAGAGAGCAGTGAGCGCCGATTTGGGAAGGGCCGCCGCTGTCACGGCATCCACTTCGGCGGGAAACGCAACATAATGCGTTTGTGGAATGACCACCATTTCAGCCATCGCGCCATAGGGTGGTCACACGCCACCAAAACCAACTAGTCGGCCATCGTCCAGCGTGCCGATCCCACTTACCCCGACGATAGCGGGTAGTTGCGGCATCTGCTGGTGGCTTGCATAATGCGAACCCTTTACCACAGCTTTATCAATGTTTTCCAGAGCTATCGCTTTTACCTGTACAAGAATCTCGCCTTCTCCCGGAATTGGTGCGGGAAAATCTTCATAACGAGGCGCATCTCCAAACTGGTGAAGAATTGCAGCTTTCATACACAATTTCCTTTCATCTATGCGGCCAGCATAGCCAGCCTCTTTGAGAGAGGACATGTCATTTCCTCCCACGCACTAACAGTGTAGTGTGCAGAAAGAGCGTTGTCTTGCTCCCTCAGGAGCATTGTGGGGAGTATTTCGCGGGATAGTTAGAGGAGGTGCAGTTCGCGGGCACGCACCACTGCCTGCATGCGATTGGTCACAGCCAGTTTGGCCAGGATGTGTTTTACATGCCGCTTGGCCGTATTGGGAGCAATCACCAGACGAGCAGCGATATCCTGATTCGAGGCTCCCGTAGCCAGTTCCGTCAACACCTCCATCTCGCGAGTGCTTAGAGATTCTGGCAGCCCTGGATGGACAACGGAGAGGCTGCGTTGTTGTGTTCTGTTGTGCTCTAACACACTGCCAGGAGACGCCACATCCAGTAACATGTGAAGATACGCTGTGGTGGTTGGTTTCTGGGCTGGTATGCGAGCGAGTAGACGGGCCAGCGGTTCGCCCTCGTCAGCGAAGAGACGCACGAAACCGCCGGGTTCAGCCAGGGCCACCGCTCGTGAAAGTTGGACCAGCGCGCTTTGCGTCTCCCCCTGAGCCTGGAGGGCCAGAGACGTGAGCAGAACCGGCAGGCGCAGAGACAAGCGTCAAAGGGAAGATAGTGCCTCTTTCCAGCAGAGCTACCAACCGTGTTCGCGGGACATGCTGAACAGGGAGGCGGGGGACAGCACATTTTGTGGTAACAATGGGCAGGGGAGTGGGAACATCCGACAAGGTGCTGGTCTGCGCTGCCTGCCTCGCGCCTCCCACTGCTTTTTTGCTCATCGTGTCCTCAGCACGCACCGCCAGGCGACAGGCCACCTCATGCAGATAGGGCAGCGTCAAATTGGCAGAGATGCCCAGGTAACAACGGATGACCCGACCGTGTTGGAAACGATAGGCACGCCAGTACCAGCCACCACGGCGGTTCCCCGCACGCGCCTTGCGAGCGGTAAACGTTCCCTCCGCGTCAGCAAACGTGAAGGTCGTCGCGGTTTCCAGCCAGGTATACCAGACAGGTGTCCCCACCATGACTGTTCTATGTTGTCCCTGGTCTTCGTAGATCAGCGTTCCATGCTAGACAGTCGGGACTGCCAGCGCGAGCTTTTCCATGCGCCATTCCTTAAGTTAGAACGAAGAAAGCACAAAAAGATGGCTGCGGTGAGCACTGTTAGGAGCAGACCCTAACAGTTTCCCTAACAGGGAGTATATCAGGTTCATGCTCAAACCTCAAGGCAAGATTGTTGCTGTTGGCTCTTTACCAGTTAATGCGTAGAGACGCTTCGCCGTTATGGACGTTTGGCCATCTTCGCGTGCAAAGCACGCAGCAGGCGTTCTGGCGAGAGGGGGAGTTGTCGCATTTTTACGTCGACAGCATCAGCGATGGCGTTCGCAATAGCAGGAGCAATAGCATAGAGCGCAATCTCAGCGGCAGATTTGGCTCCGAACGGTCCAGCAGCGCTAGAGGTCTCGATAAGATAGGTCTGCATTTCGGGCATATCCGGTGCCGTATAGACATGATAATCACGCAGGTTCGTGGTCAGCAAGGCCCCTTGCGGATCATAGAGTAGCTCCTCGCTGATCGCAAGACCAAGTGCGCGCGCGACACTGCCCTGGATCTGCCCTTCCACCAGTTGCGGGTTGAGTGGATTGCCGCCATCAACAGCCGTCACGACTTTGAGCACCCGTACGCTACCGGTCTCGGTATCAACCTCAACCTGCACACCCTGGACCGCAAAGGTGATTGGCGCATACTGCGCCTTCCAGGATGCCGTGGTCATGATGTGGCGGTTTTCGACGGCGTGAGAATACGCCGCAACCTGCGCAATGGTTACTTGCCGCTCATTGGGGCCAGTGATCACAGCGTGCTGAGTCTTTAGAGATTCGGGTAGCACATTCAGCATACGTCCTGCGACCGAGAGAATTTGCCGACGCATCTGCTCCGCTGCTTTCTGCACCGCTCCGCCACTGCCATACAGGAGAGCAGAATCACTGACCGCAACCTCAAATGGCGTGACATCCGTATCGGACGTATGCAGGAGAATGTCGTCGGTGTAGACACCCAGCACTTCAGCCACAATCTGTACCAGTATCGTGGTAGCACCGCTGCCACTATCGCTCACCCCACTAAAAACATCGAAGGAACCATCCTCGTTGAGCTTGATCATCGCGCCGCTGAGAGGAATCTGTCCAGGGGGCGTAGCGTGCAGCGCCAGCGCAATACCAACCCCATGACGGAAACGACCCTCCTCAACAAGACGATGTCGCTCATCCCATTTCAATCTCTCCGTCACAATATTCAAGCACGCAGGCAAACCACAGCTCTCAACGAACGAAACCGCATCCTTGTTCACGGCCTGATCTCTTAGCAACGGATACTCACCACTAACCTTGATCCAATTCTTACGGCGCAAGACCAGGGCATCGATGCCAAGCTGCCTGGCAACTTCGTCGATATGCGTTTCGAGGGCAAAGCATTCCTGCGGCAAAGCATAACCCTGAAACGTACCGACAGGCGCGTGGTTGGTGTAAAGCACTTCAGCTACAAAACGCATATGGGGACAGGGATAGAGCGCAAGCGCACTCACAGCATTTTCGTGCGTGATGAGCGAGTGCGTCGCATACGCGCCCGTATCCGCGAGCAGTACCAATTGATTCGCAATAATGGTGCCGTCCCGCTTCACACCTGTCTTCAGACGCATAATATATTGCCGATAAGGATGGCCAGCGCGCAACTCGTCCGCGCGCGAGTAGACCAGTTTGACGGGACGCCGTGTTACCAGCGTCAGCAGCGCGCACAGGTCCTCGAAGGCCAGTCCTTGCTTCGCACCGAAGCTCCCACCTACTGCTGAACTGACGATACGAATGCGACGCAATGGTAAACCCAGGACCGTGGAAAGCGCGCGCCGAATAGTATGTGGGGACTGGCTGCTCGTGCGCACAACCAGGCGGCCTTCCTCGTCAAAATAGGTCAGGGCGGTATGCTTCTCCATAGGAGCCGGTTGTAATGGAGCAGTCAAATACTCACCTTCAACAACCAGATCAGCCATAGCAAATGCCTGCTCGACATCTCCAACATCAGAACGCACACGTGCAACGATATTACGGGCTGCATCATAAATACCACGCGCCTCTGCCTCTGCATGCAAACGCGGTGCTCCCGCTTCAGAAGCCTGACGCAGGTCAAAAATAGCTGGCTGCACATCGTATCGCACCTGGATCAGGCTAAGCGCCTGTTCAGCAATCTCGGGCGTCTCAGCAGCCACCACAGCCACACGATCACCGACATAACGCACAACGGAGTCCAGGCAATATTGATCTTGCACACCCTCCAATCCCTGCGCATGCGTGCCAGCAGAGTAAGGGATATGTGGTATATCCTTATAGGTCAATACGGCGTGCACGCCAGACAGCGCCCTGGCCTCCGACACATCGATATCCCGAATGATGGCGTGTGCATGAGGGCTGGTAAGAATGCACGCGTAAAGCATGTCATGCAGCGCAAAATCGCCTGTGAATACCGCCTGACCGGTGGCAAGTTTGGCCGCATTGATAGTGGGAAGAGACTTCCCGATCACCTGCTGTACGTCAGAACGCTTACTGGCAACGACCGCTGCACTGGCAGTCAAGGCAGGAATTTTGTTCGTCACGCTCTCGGCTCTGACCGCGCGCAAGCGCGCGCTACTTCCGCTGACTGCCAGCAAACGCCTGGTATTGAGAGTTACATCTTCAGTGGCATCGATGGTGTTATAAATAAGCTCAGGCACATCTTCGCCACGCAGGATCGCAGCCGCACGCATGACAGCTAGAACGGGTTTTTCGTATCCGGTACAGCGGCACAAATTGCCAGAAAGTGCATCACGCACGTCACTCTCGGTTGGCGCAGGATTACGTGCAAGGAGGGACTGCGCGGAGAGTAACATCCCCGGCGTGCAGAAGCCACATTGCACCGCGCCAACTTCAATAAAGGCCGCCTGCAAAGGATGCAAACGCTCGGCGGTACCCAGGCTTTCAGCCGTAGTGAGCGCACAGCCACCCGCCTGTGCCGCTAACATCACACAACTAGGTCGCGCTATCCCATCAACCAGAACCGTACAGGCTCCACATTCACCCGTTTCACAACCCTGCTTCACACTACAGTAGCCCTCGCGGCGCAATAACGTGAGTAACGACTCACCCGGGGCAATATCCTGACTCGCCGTCACCCCGTTGATGCGCAGTTCAAGTTCCATAGCTCTCTATACCCCTCTCTCCGATGAAACGACACTGCGCCAGTACGCTACGGTCATAGCCTCTTCAAGCGCACGATATGCCATACTTAGACCACTCACACGCCGGTAACTACTACTTACCAGGCTATCAGCGGGCGGTCGAAATGCATTCATACCACCCCGCAATGCATCGAGCAATGCGCGACCGTTCAGCGGCTGCGCAACTGGCTGGCCCTCAAGATAGCGCTCTACAGCGTACATACGCACAGGCTCCATGTTGCAGCCTCCAAAAACCAGGCGCACACGTCGATAGGCCGCCTCGGCAATCTCCACAGACGCCGCAACATTCAGCAGCGCAATATCAGTTGGTGTACGACCAACACGCAGCAGGCACGCGCCATAGTTCACTGTAGGACGCGGCACAACAACCTCAATGATCAGCTCACGCACACGATGGTCCAGGTTGAACGAGCTAGCAGGAATACGCCGCTCCTGCTTCCCTTTATAGACAACGCCCGCCAACGCCAAACCAGGGCGATCAGAGGTTCCACCACTTAAATCAACCTGCGTCCTGGAAGCAGAACGCACGATAACCTCCGCATCCAGGGCCACAAGGGCCGTCAGCAGATCCGCCTGGGAAGAGATACCGGTCGCTAATGTACCACCCAGCGTTGCACAGTTACGCACCAGGCGCGACGAGGAAGAGACGAGCGCCGCTCGCGCTAGCAGTCCTGCCGCAAACTCTTTGAGGAGAGGGTCATCAACCAGCTGTTGCAAGGTTGTCATGGCTCCAATATGAATGCCTCGATTGTCCTCGGAAATATAGGCGAGCCCGAGATCACGCAGATCAATAACAGCCTCAATACTGTCATCATGCAAACCAAGTAGATGCGTACCACCCGCCAGCGGCACCGTTTTGGTATCAAGACGCCCTAAGAGGAGCAAGGCATCGTCAATATGCTCCACCCAATGATATTCAACAAGCTTCAGTAGCATGCGCCTTACCTTTGTACTTAAAAAAATACCTCCACCCTCAATAGAGACGGCTGGATAGCTATGCAAGGAAATACAAATTAGCAGACCTACTATACAACTAGTAGCAACATTCCCTTCCCACGCCTGCTCCCTCTCAGGAACATCTCTATAGTTTACAATATAAGAAAGCTTGAGACCATAATAGCATATATGAAGTCAAAGGTCCTACTAATGAGACAAACGGCTCATGGTTTCTCTGGCAGCATGGTTTCTCTTCCCAGAAGGCAACGGTAAGGAGCGCGCTCTATGCGCAGGAAAATCTGGCGGTGACGCCCAAAAAGAGAGGAAGCAAGGTCAGGGGGCCAAAACCTTGCTCCTCCGTTGCACGCTACAAGTTCGCTATCGGGCAGCCTCGCCCTATAGCTCATAGCCACGCTCGACTACGCTCTGGTGAGATCGCGGGCGAAGTTCCAGGCATCAGGTGAACCAATGCCCGTCGCGTTATCGTAGCCAGTTGTGGCTGCATAGTACAAGTTGTTGCCTGTTGTGACATCGTGATAGGCAGCATACGTCTGTGTCGTGTTGTAAAGCCGATAGATCAATGAACTTGCACTTCCCAATGTATTGTCGCCTAAACCACTCAAGTAGCCATTGGTATCAGTGGCTATGGCGGCCCATAAAGGCGCGGCGGCGCTGGTACCACCAATAGTAATCCAACCACTACTATCACAGCCAGCCACTACCACCGTGCAATAGACCGAGTACCCTGTATTAGGGTCAGCATCAGCCGAAATGTCAGGTACTTCACGTTTCGCATTGGTCAAATTCGCACCGGTCTGGTAGCCAGGACGAGAGAAGTATGCGCTAATACCACCACCACCACCCGAACTATCAGATGGACTACCCCAGGTAGACTCGCTCCCATAGGTGCCACCATGGACTGTGTTGAGCGTCGTACCACCAACACCTACCACATTGGGGTCAGATGCCGGTGAGTCAACACCAAGAGCACTGGTACCACAGTCATAAGCACCAGAATCGCCAGAGGCAGCGAAAACAGCTTGACCTTGCGCAGCAGCCTGCACAAAGATGTTATCCAGCGTCTGCAACTCAGAGGTACCAGAGTCAGCCTCACACTCACCCCAACTGGTGCTGATAACTTGAGCTACATCGTCTGTCACCATCTGGTTATAGGTGTCATTCACTCCACTATCACTATTAGGGCCAATATAGATCTTTTGTGTCGCTCCAGGCGCCATAGCGGAGACCGTTTCCAGGTCTAGCTCATCTTCGAGAGCGCCACTGCCCGCCGTGTTGGTTGCTCCATCCACCAGGACGTCGGAATACTTAGCAGAACCAAGGTTGTAGTAGCTCAGATATTTTTCGATGTCAGCGGATTTGTAGCCATCCAGTTCGAAAATAGCGACGGTCTGACCTGAGCCGCTACTGTTACTAAGCAGTGAGTTGGTATCATAGGCCGTGCGCAAAGCGTCTGGATCGTAGCCACCATCAGGACTATTATGCGCACTTACACTGGTTGTACTCAGGCGATGATAATTGGCAACATCATCCAGGCCCCCTACATTCAGGATCATTCCCGCTAACGACATGGGCACGGTAGGCGCGCTCGTCGGCGCATAAACCTGGCGACCTGCAATTGCATAGTCGGCAAACGTGACATGAAAGGCTTGCTCGACCTGCGCCTCTGTGCCCACTGTATCAATCAATGTATGATTGGCTGAGATTGCTTGAACTGTAAGACTCTGACTACGTAAGTACCGTACAACACTTTGTACGGTTGCCTGATCTGGACTAAAGAGGTCGTTAAACTCTTGCGGCGTCAAGTACTGATGATACAGGGACGAACTACGATCATTTTGCTCTGCAAGCAACTGATGCAGACCAGCAACGTTGCGTAAATTTAACGCTATCGATAGGCTCAGCGTGCGACTGGCCTGGTCCGCATGTAATGGAACTTGATTTTGCAGGACAGTGGCCATCTGATTGGCAATAACTGAGCGTTGAGCCGGACTACTCTGTGAGGCTGCCAACACAAACGTTGTGCTGCTAAATACGAGAGAGACAGCCGTACAAAGAAGAGCGGCCAACATGGTGATGGCATAGCGTGTCGTACGCAAAAATGTCGTCTTTTTCACTTTCACCTCTGTTGTGAACAATAACACTCCATCGTGGAAAAGTACTGTTGTACTTTCCCTGATACAAATACGCGGAGTGCTTTTACGATGGGCAAAACAATCAACGCCGATGAGCAGTATGGCTCAAGCCCCCTTCATCCAGTGGCGTCAAAACTGAGCGCAGAATCTCTTAACGTGGTTCCATTAAGAAGAATGCCAGCATAAACATGGCCGCACTGCCGGTCAGGTTGTCTACATTGACACCTGACGATGCTTTCTTGGCGGTTATTTCTGCCAGGGCTGGCTACAAGAGGTCAACATTGGAGAGGTATACGCGTGAAGGTGTCTACGTCGATCAGACCTTGATCAGTCAACTTAAGCGCTGGAATGACCGATAACGAGAGAAAACTCAGCGTCATACAGGGGTGGTCTAACGTACAGCCAAGCTCAGCGGCGACTGTATCCAGCGTACGCAGTTGTTCCACCAGTTCAGCGGCTGGCAAAGGCGAAACAAGGCCCCCAATAGGCAATGGCACACTGGCTCGCACAATGTCATCTACCGCGCAGGCAAAACCACCACCCATGGTTTGCAAAGCATAGGCCGCACGCAAAATATCACGATCATCGACGCCAGCAATCACGATGTTGTGAGCATCATGCGCTACGCTGGACGCGATAGCTCCACGCTTGAGACCAAAGCCCTTGACCAATCCCAATCCAACACGTTGGCTGGCATGGTGTCGCTCGATAACCACGAGTTTGAGCAGGTCACGAGTCGGGTCAGCAACGATCTCTTGATTGCGTAGCGGGACTTCTTCACGCAGGTGGCGCGTGACAATCTGTCCTGGCTCAATACCAATCACGTCAACCAGACCCGGCTTGCCGGGGATGCGCAAAGCAGCTTCAGATATGCTACCAATATGCACGGTGGCAGTTCCATGCGCAAAGATACGCGTAGGCATATCTGCCGTACCGGCCAGGAGTTCGCCAGCGCGGGCCACCAGCTTGCCTTCTTTATAGACAGCCGAGACCCGGAAAGTACGCAGATCATCCAGCACCACCATATCCGCCACAAAACCCGGTGCAATGGCTCCCCGATTATAGAGCCTGAAGTACTGCGCGGTATTATAGGATGCCAGACGGATAGCTTCGACCGGGTCCAGTCCTAGCTCTATAGCCCGTCGCACTATCGAATCGATATGGCCGCGCGTCGTTAGATCCTGTGGATCACGGTCATCGGTCACAAAGAAAACGCGCGGTGGATGCAGTTCCTGCACGAGTGGGAGTAGAGCTTCGAGATTACGCGCAGCCGAGCCTTCACGAATCATCAGCCACATACCCAGGCGGATACGCTGCCGTCCCTCTTCCGCCGTCGTACATTCATGGTCAGACATAATACCAGATGCCGCGTACGCGCAGAGATCTCGACCACTCACACCTGGTGCATGCCCATCCACCACAAGACCATGCTCAAGCGTGGCCGCAATCTTAGCCAGCACCTGCTCATCAGCATGTAAAACGCCAGGCACATTCATCATCTCCGCCAGACCCAGCACACGCTCATCTTCTAACAACGGTAGCAGGTCTTCGGCCAGCAACACACGATAAGGGCTCTCGAAAGCCGACGCCGGCACACAGGATGAAAGCATCACATAAGCTGAAAGCGGCAAGCCACGTCCAGCCTCCAGCACATAACGAATACCCTCAACGCCCATGACGTTGGCAAATTCATGCGGATCAAGCATGACAGCCGTGACACCACGCGGAACAACCAGACGAGCGAACTCGGGAAGCACCAGCATAGTACTTTCGATATGCATATGCCCATCGATTAAACCGGGTGCCAGCCAGCGCCCCTGCAAATCTTGCTCCTCAAGCGCCCGGTAGCCAGACGAGGGATCACTTATACCCACAACGATGCCATCGGCAACGGCGACATCAGCCAGATAACACTCACCACTACATACGTTGACCAATTGAACATTGCGCAACAAAAGATCTGCTGGCAGTTCACCGCGCGCAATCTGAATACGTCGTTGCAATTTATGCATACACATCCTCGATCCTACTTGATCCAAAGCGCTCTTCTGCTAAATAAAGGACTTCAATACCTGAGCGTTGATGATAATTTTAACACATGCGATAAAGTTCCCCCCTGAAATAGCAAACCAGATAACCATTTTGGGTGCTTTAGTCAGAGGCATCATCTTAAACGAGGGCTGGCCGCTATTTGACCGACAATGCGCGTATATAGACGAAAAATGTAGATATCACGAAACATTTGGCTCTTCGTGCTTCTGGGGAAAATGTTGAGAAATGGGGTAGGGGCGTGTCCTGGCGACCGCCCGGGGCGCACGCGAGGTCTGTCTTTTACCCACAATTTTCTATTCGAGTGAGAGTTGAGAGGCTAGGTGAACCCCTTCGATGAGAGTTTGGATGTATAACCATCCTTTCCAAAGGGTTTTCCAACCTGGCTCTCCATCTCCCTTGCGTCCCAAATACCCACCCGCCTGAGCGATGCGGTGCCAGCATCGTTGCGTGGTCAACCGTTGAGCAGAAACGTGGGCCAGATGCGCCACGACTTTGACCACATCCGCTGGCAGGACTTCCTGGGCAGGCCGCTCGGGCTCCTGGCGGGCCACGTCTCGTAATTGTAAGAGGCGCACGGCTAAGGGAGCCAGAAACCCCAACAAGGTGCGCAATCCCTCATAGGTTTGCACCTGACGTGCCTCAATCTGACAGCCCGTTTTGAGACATTGGTGATAATCCTCCACGATCCAGCGCATGCGATACCATTCGACCCGCTCCCAGGCGTCCTCTTCGTTCTGGACTGCCACCGAGGTTACCAGCAGCCATTCGAGCGCCTCTTGCCCTTCTGGTGGGTTGGCTTCCCAGGTTCTGACCACGGTGACCACCAGTGGCACCTCTCCTTTGCCTGCTGGCCCATCGGGAGGCCAGAGCCGGAGCGTTCCCCAACTGATGCTCAGGTGGGCTGCTCGTTGCTTGCGCTTGTGATTGCCATCCAACTGGATCGTGTCTTGCCCCATCGATGGCCAACTTCTCACCTCCTCGAAGAGATGCTGGGTGGGCTCTTGTCCGGCTGGTCGCTTCTTTCCATGACGAAGCGCTCCGGGGGAAAGCGGGGTCTCGGCTTGATCCACCCGCAGATCCACTCTCCGATCATGCTGCACGCGCACCTCAAAGCCACCGTTCTGCTTGAGACACGCTCGCAAAAACGCAAAGATATCACTGCCTCGGTCCCCCACATGAATATATTCACATCCTGTTGGTGCCTCCCCGATCTGCTGTGCTTGTCGTTGCCAGACCTCCGCTTCTTTCTGTTTGCGCTTGCCTCGCTGGTGACTCGTTTCTCCGGCTGGAGCGGGCTGTCGCAAAAACGCTTCCTGGGTGGCTATGCCCAGCACTTGCCTATTGCTCGGGTCCACCGCCAGCACCGTTTGCAGCAGGTAGCCCTGATGGCTCCCATTGCCGATGGGGCCCAATCCACTCGTTTTGGGATGGTGCGCATAATCCACTTCCGTCATATCTTGGATCAGCAAGACCCGCTTGCGTTGCTGCATCCGCTCTTTCGTCTGCTGCTCATGTGGCTCCATCAGTTGTTCATAGCTCGTCTTCGCACTCTCCAAGAAGCGGTACCCTGCTTTCGTCGCTGCTTGCCCTCCCAATTGTTTGGGCAATGAACCCATCGGATCTCGTGCCAGTGCACTTGCCATCTTCACGGCTCGTTGCGTTCGCCGTTCATCTTCCAGCCGCACCGATCCATACGTCATCACTGCCCATTCCGTTGCACTTTCCCTTCCACTCCATTCCATCTTTTCTCGCCTTTCCTCTTTCTTTCTCTTCTTTCCCTCCTCTCATTCTACCATTCTTTGTACTTGAACGTTGTGGGTAAAAGACAGCGCGAGGTGACGCCCCTACCCCATTTCCCCCTCAAGGACGGAGAGCAGCCAAATATTTGCCATCTATCGGCACAAGCTCCGTCTCGAAACACTGGATGATCCGTGTACTATATACAGGATGGCTGACAAGAGTTTGTCGTTGAATGATGAGTGAAAGGAGAACAACCATGGACGATTTTGGCACAGCCGTAGTAAGGGTTGTAGCCCTGGCAGGAGGTGCGGTGCTTGGCGCATTGCTGGCACGCTGGCTCGAGGAAAAGATCTCGGAGCGCATAGCCGAACACTTCGACTATGATAAAAGCCGCTATGCCCAGGGGCTGGCGCCGCTTCCAGCACAGCAACCAACCGTTGAAGAACGCCCCGATTACGGAGACGATCTGTAAAAAGCAAGCGACTAGAAAGATTGCAGATAGAATAGCCATCCAGCTACGGTCAGAAGTAGCAATAACATAATGACAATAACAACACCAAGCGTTCTCATAAGCAGGTCCTCCTTAAATACATCTTACCATATAGGCAATGTAGATGCACATAGAGACGCAAAGATGCTCAAAGCCTGCTCTCCCACCCATGGTTTTTCAGACGCATCTGCCCTTTATTTAACAGGTCACACCAGTTGTCCAATATCGCTCCTTTATTTATTGCTCCACTTTTTCCACGCTCTAATAGTTTTTTTCAGTCAGGCTAGAGGGAGCTAGAAGTGAGCATCTTCTAGCCTCCCTCTCATACTTGTATCGACGAGCAGCTATGTCGTATATTCGCTATTAATACGCACATATTCGTAGGAGAGATCACAACCCCAGACGGTAGCGCTGGCAGTTCCCAGGCCAAGCGACACACGAATAGTCACTTCAGCATTTTGCAGATACGCTTTCAGTTGCGCCAGGTGCTCCTGACCAAGTGCGTGTCCCTGGTAAACAGGCAGATCGCCAAAGGCAATCGAGACCTTTTCGGGCACAATATCCAATTGCTCATCACATTTGCCAATCGCCATCGCCACACGTCCCCAGTTCGGGTCTGTGCCAAAAATAGCGGTTTTGACCAGGGGCGAGTTGACAATAGACTTGGCTACGCGCTTCGCTTGCGCAAAGGATGCCGCATGCTCAACTGTCACCTCCAGAAGCTTGGTCGCGCCTTCACCGTCACGCGCCATATCTTTGGCTAGCTCGATAGCCATAGTTTGCAAGGCGCGCCGGAACTCGTCGGCATCTACTGCGCCAGCCAGACCATTGGCCATAATAGCAACGGTATCACTGGTGCTCGTATCGGTGTCTACGCTGACCATGTTAAATGAAAGATCAACGGCTTCTTTGAGATACTGCTTCAACAGGTCCGGCTGAATGCAAGCATCGGTGACGAAGTAGCTGAGCATCGTTGCCATATTTGGCTCGATCATGCCCACGCCCTTGGCCATACCCACAAGCACGGCCTCACCAATTCTACCCGCGTGGATCTTGGGACGCGTGTCTGTGGTCATAATGGCGCGTGCCGAGATGGGCAACTGGTCTTCACGCAGTTCAGCGCGGATACCACGCACGCCTGCACGCAGCTTTTCCATCGGCAATTGCCAGCCGGTGACGCCGGTCGATGAAGGCAAAACGTCGCCAGGAGCAATCTCCAGCTCCTCAGCAACGAGCTGGACGACCTCGCGAATATTGGCAAGACCCTGCTCACCGGTCGCCACGTTCGCATTTTTGCTGTTGATGACAAAGGCTTGCAACTGACCGTCAACGATCTGTTCTCTGCCCAGTGTAATGGCTGCGCCACAGAAACGACTCTGCGTGAACATAGCCGCAGCAGCCGCAGGCACATCTGACACGATAACCGTAAAGTCGAGTGTTTCATCCCGGATGCCAACGTTTTTGGCGCAGGAACGAAATCCCCGGGGATAAAATGGTAATGTTTGCATAATTCTCTTCCTTCATGCTCATGGGTAATTAGCCCGGAACAGGCAACGGATGCGAGAAAAAGACGCCATCGGACAATTCCTCCCAACCGTGTTTGCGATAAAAGCCACGTCGATACGACTCACGAATACGCCGATTCATCAGGAACAGGCGCAGACAGTTACGCTCCAGCGCGTAAGCGTTCATAGTATCCAGCAGATGACTCCCAATGCCTTTGCCAGCCTCAGCAGGATGGATAAACAGCTCTGAGACATAGCCCTCATTCCCTCCACGCATGAGGTTAGGGAACCAGTGCATGGCAACATAGCCTACCACGTGTCCACCAGTATCTTCATGCACACGCTCGGCAACCAGAATAATATTCGTTTTCTCGCACAAAGCCAACTCAACAGTAGCAGCAACATGTGCTTGCGTCTGCTCGGGCGCTTCCGCATTGATGTGTTCAAACAAGCCGAGCGCTCGTAGAATAGCAGCGATAGCCACACTATCCTGCAAGCGAGCTTCACGAACGACGATTTTCACTTGAGACATCACTCTTTTCTTTCCAATGATCAACCAGGCAAGTTACATGGCTTTGACGGCGCGCAACCAGGCTTGAGCCATCAGTGCATGTCCGGCCTGTGTCGGATGGACACCGTCAGCCGCCCAAAAAGCCGGTTCACGCAGGGCAGAGACCTGGGCAAAGAGTCCATCAAACGGGATTAATAGAGCACCAAATTCGCGCGCGAGTTTTCTGACCACATGAATACGTGGATCGAGATCTTCGCGCCAGGCGACACGATCAGGAAACACAGGCAACACAAATGGTTCCGCGAGAATCAGCCGCGCGTGCAATTCCTGCACGGTGCGCTCTAAGATGGCCCGATAGCTGGCCTCGTAGACGGCAATCGGAGTAACAATGTTGCTATCGTAACGCCGCCAGGTATCGTTGACGCCGATCAAGATGGACACCCAACTGGGCTGTAAATCCAGGCAATCTTCCTGCCAACGGTTTTGCAGATCAGTGGTAAGATTCCCTGAAATGCCACGATTGAGAAAACGCACCCCTTTTTCAGGATAGAGCGCCTGAAACCAGGAAGCTGCGAGCATGGCATAACCAGTTCCCAGGTGGTCAGGATCTTCACGATAGCGGTCTGCATCGGTGATACTATCGCCCTGGAATAGCACAACAGCCTTATCTTCGATCAGTAATGACATAGTTTCCTCCTCCATGGAATGACATACAGTCTGCACATAAAAAATGGGAACAAAAAAACTCGTCCTCTACAAGGACGAGCATATGCACTCGCGGTACCACCTCTTTTGAACCACAGACACACGCCATGGCTCCACTCATTCGGTCCTCTACATAGTAGTAGGGCCGCGCCTCCAGCTAACGGAGAGGCAACCGGTCAGTTTCTCACTGACGCTCTCAGATGGGTTCAATGTGGCCTTTATCTACCGACTTCCACTCTCTCGGCTCGCTATGCGACGTGACCTTCATCTACTAATTCTGATCTGCGCGTTATCTGTATTTTGTTTCATTGTGCAAAGAATACACTACGCATTGCAGTATGTCAAGTAAAGCAATACACAGCTAAAACATTTTTCCACCGGGCGGGACCGCTATGGTTGGACGCAGCAATACAACGTCTCCACGCTCATCCGCTACCCCTAGCGTGAGCACCTCCGATATAAAAGGTCCGATCTGCTTGGGCGGAAAGTTGACCACGGCCATAACCTGCATACCTACCAGCTCGTCTTTTGTATAATGTCTGGTAACCTGCGCCGATGACTTTTTTACCCCCAGCTCGGCCCCAAAATCAATGAGCAGCTTATACGCCGGTTTACGAGCCTGTGGAAAGTCTTCTACCTGCACAATGATGCCCACACGGATATCGACCTTTTCAAAGTCGTTGTAGGTGATCAATCAAGCACCCTCCTTTTTTCTGCTTTTGTCAGTTCTATTATAGGCCACAAAAATTCTTTGTAGACGCTCTGCATATGCAATCGCCAATAAAGCAGGCCACAAGCTTTACGGCGATATATAAGCTACGGATCAAGCAGGTCCATAGGAAAGCGGCGGACATGATAAATCATGTCCGTACCGTTCTCAAGCGATGAATCGCGCGCAAGTTTGCAACCGCCTGATTGGCCAATGAGAAGCACTGGATGCTCTTTAAAGAGCATCCCCATGCCTTTCTGACTCTTTCCCCATAGACATGGCACATCACAGTCTCAACAACCCTTATCACACCCACGTTCCTCGTGCATTTTCACTTGGCCTCTGAGGATTTTGTGTGTACAATTTATCCTGGGTAGGGCGGCTGGAGTCCTTTTTTTACTCCTCTCAGTCAGATGAGCCGAAGGCTAGAAGCGGCAGCTTCGTTTCTGACTGTTTAAGATGGTTCCTTGACCCGCTTGAGGGTACTGAAACTAGTAAGCGCGAGCAAAAATGGCCTCACAGGTCGCGGGCTTTCCCGTGTAGATACATTTGCCCTTGACGCCCCCCTCGGGCTGGTCAAATGGAATAACGCGCAAGGTCGCTTTTGTCTCCTCCTTAATTGCCAGTTCGGCGGCACTGTCTTCAGCCCACTTCACCCGTACAAAACCGCGCTTCTCCGCAATAATTTGCTTGAATTCGTCATAGCTGTCGGTGTAGTGCGTATGCTCTTCTCTATACGCCAGTGCGCGCTGATAGAGTGCTTGCTGGATTTCCGCTAATAAGGCGGGCAGACGCGTCTCTAAGGCATCCACCGAGACCGCTTCTTTGACCCGATTGTCGCGCCGCACAAGCATCACGCTATTGTTCTGCACGTCGCGCGGACCAATCTCCATACGCACAGGCACACCACGCATTTCCCACTCGTTGTACTTCCAGCCAGGTGTGTTATCACTACGATCCACTTTCACGCGCACTTTGCCCTTAAGCAGCTTCTCCACACGATCTACCTGCTCATTGACCAGAGCCTTCTCGTGCTCCTTGCGCCAGATCGGCACAATCACAACCTGGTGCGGTGCCAGGCGTGGTGGCATGATCAGACCAGCTTTGTCACCATGTACCATAATGATACCGCCAATCATACGCGTACTCATGCCCCAACTGGTGGTCGAGCAATACTTGCGCTGCCCATCGGCATCCAGAAACTGGATATCAAAGCTACGCGCAAAATTATCGCCCAGATTATGACTGGTACCCGCCTGTAAGGCTTTGCCATCACCCATCAAGGCTTCGATGGAGTAGGTACGCAACGCGCCAGCAAACTTTTCGTTCTCACTTTTGCGACCAACAATCACCGGCATAGCCGCGTCCTCCTCGGCGAAAGCGCGATAGACCTCAAGCATCAGGCGCGTACGCTCCTCCGCCTCTTCCAGCGTACGATGAGCGGTATGACCTTCCTGCCAGAGGAACTCAGAGGTGCGCAGAAACAATGTCGTACGCTTCTCCCAGCGCATAACGTTGTTCCACTGATTGAGCAATAACGGCAGATCTCGGTAGCTCTGAATCCATTTCGCATAGGTATGGCCAATAATGGTCTCACTGGTCGGGCGAATAGCCAGTGGCTCTTCCAATTCCTCACCACCACCGCGCGTCACCCAGGCCACTTCAGGTGCAAAACCTTCAATATGCTCGGCCTCCTTTTCCAGAAAGCTGCGGGGAATGAGCAAAGGAAAGTAGGCATTCACAACATCAGTCTCTTTAAAACGGGTATCCAGAAGATGCTGAATGTTTTCCCACAGCGCATAGCCATATGGCCGGATAATCATACAGCCACGTACCGGTGCATAATCAGCCAGTTCCGCCTTACGTACAACCTGGTTGTACCACATCGAAAAATTGTCGTCCTGGTCGACAATATCCTCAACGAACTTCTCTTCGTTGCTCATATAAGTAGAGTTCCCTTTCTATCTCTCTAGCAAGAAACAAGCATAAAAAAACTTCGCCCCCTTCAAGGACGAGCACATTACCCGTGGTACCACCTCATTTTGAATCATACCTCACAGCATAATCCCACTCACGCGGTCAAACAATAACCGCTCCTCCCGATAACGGCGAAGATAGCCGGTCAGCTCCTCACTGACGCTCTCAGGCGGGTTCAACACAGTATTCATCTACCGACTTGCACTCTCTCGGCTCGCTACGCGATAACACCAGTGCCTACTAATCCTGATCAGCGCATTATTCCTATTCGCTTGATTGGAGCAAAGCATACACTATCCCCCAGAACATGTCAAGCCGCAATTGACTTTCATCTTGGGCACCGTCAATAGGGAAATGGGTCACGAGAGGGCTACTCCCACCTCTGCAACAAAAGCTTCCAGAACAGGAGAATCCGTATCGAAGATATGCGGGCCAAAGGTCTCAAGATGAAATCGTATGGCTGATTTCACATCCGCCAGCGCCTCCTCATAGCTACCACCTTCTCCAACAATAACGCCTTTCAACCCTAATGGATACACCACATAACCGTCTACATGGTTTTCGACAATGATTCTAACTGGTTTCATGATCTGTTCCTCTTACTCTCATCAGAACACTATGGGGAAAGCGGTTTCACACCTATGATGTGCTTTTCACAACAGAGCCATCGCTCTGCTTTTTCGTTTTTGTGTTGCGCCTGCCAGGGGCACTCGTATCCAGCAGAGAGCGTGGACTGGACGACATGCGCACCTCCAATTGGTGTTGTAGAATGATCTCCTGCTTGGGAGCATCGGGCTTTTGCATGCGCTGCAAGAGCCGGTTAGCCGCCGCACTGCCCAACTCGTAAGGCGACTGCATCACCGTGGTAATCGACATCAGATCGGGCACAGCCCAGTCTACTTCTCCAAAGCTCACCAGCGCAACATCCTCGGGGACACGCTTATTGCGCGTATGCAGTGCTCGCAAAGCACCGACGGTTATTCTATTGTTCGCAGCAAGCAGAGCGTCGATAGGTGGATCAACATTCAATAATTTATGGGTAAGGGACTCGCCAGCCTCGGCGTTGATCAGTGACCCGCGCTGCTCCAGGGCAGAATCTAGCGGAATGCCTGCTTCCTGCAATGCCTGACGATACCCGAGGATACGTTCAGTTGCATTCGTGACTGCTTTGGGGCCAGTGATAACCCCGATACGCCGATAGCCATTGTTGATCAAATGCGTGACCGCTTCTTTGGCGGCGGCCACATCGTCGATCAGTACCGTATCTACCGAGCGGTCTTTTATGCGTCGGTCAACGATGACAGCCGGAATACGACGTGCCCTGAGCAACTCCAATGATGGCAAACGCTCCTGCGTGGGAACGATAATAGCGCCTGCTACAGCTTGCGCTGCCAGGACATCAATATACAGTTCTTCTTTGCTGGGATCTTCGACGGTATTGCAAATAATAAGCAGGTAGCCATGCCGCTGCACAACCTCTTCAACGCCACGCACCAGATCCATATAAAAGGGGTTTTGCATATCAGTAACGAGTAACCCAAGTAACGCCGAGCTTCTGCCTGCCAGCACACGTGCCGCCCTGCTGGGTCGATATTTAAGGGTAGTCACAGCAGCCTGTACACGCTCCGCAAGCTGCGGATCAACCCTGGTGGAACCATTGAGAACACGAGAAACGGTCGCCACAGAAACATCTGCCAGTTTGGCTACTTCACGTATCGTGATTGGTTTTTGCAGTTGTGTTTCCGTTGCACTATCGGGCTTTGGCATGCTTTACTCCTCGTTTGTTGTTAATAAAAAATGATGCACGAATAAAGCCCGGCCAGGGTACCGTTTGCCACACCTCACAAGCTCATGTACCTTCCATGGTAGTTCCATGGATCATGCAACACTATCGCAGAGCATTATATGCTCATCACACACGCATATCAAGGCTCGTTTGCGTATCATTCAGCACAAACCATGGGACAAATCTGCTCAGGCGGTAAGATGTTTGCTCGTAAACGGTTTCCTGGCAAGCTAGCAATAACGGCAACCCACAATTTTATTGTAGCACACCTTACGCTACAATACCTTCACCACTTTCCAACCCTTCGCGGTGCAGTAGGCGCATAAATGCTCTGCTTGCGCGTCCAGGTTAGCGGTTCTCATTGGCAGAGACACGAGCATAGACCACTACGATCCTTTCCTGCTATAATACAGAAGATAAAATAGAGTATAAGCGATGGCCCTGGGACCATCTATCATAGACACATTGAGACAAAGGGCAGCGCACCGACTGATAGCAAGCGCGCCCAGTCATTTTGTAGGGAGTAATCAAGCATACTTATGAAAAACATCTGGCAAGCAGTATCCTTAGCAAGCCTGTTAGTGATCCTTATGCTGCTGGCAGTAGCCTGTGGGGGAAGCACTTCAGCAGCTAGTGGGCAAAATACGGTCCACCTCACTGACACCACCTTCGCACAATCATCTATCACGATCAAAAAGGGGCAGACCATCACGTTGGTCAACGATACCGCTACCGTACACATCATTACAAACGGCACATGGGATAGCAATGATAATCCCATACCAAGAGTAGAGACAGGTGCACCAAAAGTGAATGACACCGTTGGTAGCTTTGGTAGCCAGACCATCGGGCCGTTTAATACAGCCGGGACATTCCATTTATACTGCACTGTTCACCCAGGCATGAATTTGACCATTATCGTGAAATAAAGCCTTCTCCACTCCAAATAAACAGGTATCAGTGATGGTAGTATAGCGTCCTCGCTGGTATGCTTTTCTAAAAGATAGTGTTTGGCACGCGCACACGTTTCACCAGGAGCGAGCTGAAGCCAAACGCTATTTCAGCACACATCCCCTATGGAAAATGCAGGGAACATAGTTTTCACTAATCATTCACCTTTTCCTCTAGCATTCTCCATTGTTCATAGTCATGAAGATGATTAAGGTCATTCCAGCAATCGTTGCATAGATCCAACGCTTCCTTACTGGGGTTCCAACATTGTACACAAAACAGCAATTTGCATGAGTCACATCGATTAATATTTTTCACCGAACGTTTGCATACCGAACAGATACCATATTTTTGGTCCACTTGCTTTATCACAGGCCCATATGCCTTCCTCATCATTTCTTTCCCTTTTCTTTTATCATTCTGCTGCAAGGAACAACTACCAGAAAACGCACTGCCATAATTAAGCATTACATGAGCCCTTAAAGTCAAGGCCATTACAGGCCCAAAATAAGAGAAAATTGAGTTGTACGAGGAAATGAGTATAAGTGTCTTGCATATTCTATAAAAGTGTGCATGAACCAGCCAGGTTCTATGACATATTCTATAAAAGTGTGCATGAACCAGCCAGGTTCTATGACATTTTTTAATAGAGCCTAATTTAGTTTTTTAGGCTCTAAAGGCTTTGTTTATCATTTACTGTGAAGGGGGACTTTGTGGACTTATCAGTGTAAGCATTTGCTTAAATGCATCAAGGATACGGGTTTCCGTCGTGGTCAGGTCGTCTTTCGTCGCCATCGTAGCCAGTTCGTCTTTCGTCGCCATCGTGGTTTCAATTTTCATCGCCATCGTGGCTAAGTCTTCTTTCGTCGCCATCGTGGCTAAGTCTTCTTTCGTCGCCATCATGGCTAAATCTTCTTTCGTCGCCATCATGGCTAAATCTTCTTTCGTCGCCATCGTGGTTTCGATTTTATCAAAGCGTTCCTCGATTTTACCGAAGTATTCTGATAGTTGTTTGAAACTACCTGCCATATCTTCGGCCAGTTCCTCAATTCGTGCGTCCAGGTTAATTTGGCGGCGTTCTTGTGCGCTTACTCTCGCCTCCAAGCGTGGGCGGATGCTCATGGTATGGTTTCTCCTTACTCCAGACAAGAACGGATATATTCTGCCGTGTCTGGATGCTATTATAACATGCTCTATAGATTGTTCAGCCTACTCCCAAGCGAGCAACCATTCACAAGCTCATCTCCTAAAAGGGGATGGAGCCCCCGACCAGCTCCGCTATTGGGTTCAACGAGAAGAAATGTACCACACAATAGAACGTTTGTCTCTTCTCATAGCTGACCAAAACACACATACATATATCTATGTACATATACTGTTCAATGGAAAGAAATAGGTTGGTACCTGATTGAGTCGAGCATGCTTCTCTGCCCGTGGATGATCAATAAATCTGTCACTATTGGGCATTAAATATAGGGTGTTGTATACTGCACACAGGTGAATAATGGATTACCTATAGCAAACTGCTTATGAAAGGTCGTAGAAATTATGCGTCTAGGTTTGCAAGTTCCCAATTTTACCTGGTCTAGTGACCCAGGTCAGATTGGCGATACATTCGCACTCATTGCGCAACGTGCAGAGCGAGCAGGCTTCTATAGCCTATGGGTTATGGATCACTTCTTTCAAATACGTATGGTCGGATCACCTGAACGGGAAATGCTTGAGGGCTGGAGCGCCCTGGCTTTCGCAGCCGGTCATACAAACCACATTAAGCTTGGCACGATGGTGACGGGAGTCACCTATCGCCATCCAGGTCTGCTGGTGAAGACGGCCACCACGCTGGATGTGCTCTCACATGGACGCGCGTATTTCGGTATAGGCGCAGCCTGGAACGAGGAAGAGCACCAGGGATTGGGCGTACCCTTTCCTCCGTTAGCAGAGCGCTTTGAGCGGCTGGAAGAAACATTGCAAATTGCTCATCAGATGTGGGATGGCAATGAGCAGCCCTATGAGGGCAAGCACTATGGTTTGCAGCGTCCACTTAACTCGCCGCTATCCGTGCAGAAACCACATCCCCCCATCCTGATCGGTGGTACTGGCGAACGCAAGACATTGCGCATGGTGGCTCAGTACGGGGATGCCTGCAATATCTTCGCCCGCATCGGCAAAGACGAGTTAAAGCACAAGCTAGATGTGCTGCGCGACCACTGCCAGGCTCTTGGTCGTCCCTATGAGGAGATCGAGAAAACAACGCTCGATGCGCTTCATATTACGCGCGATGGCCGTGATGATACGCTTTCTCCCAACGCGGCAATCGACCTGTTTGCAGAACTTGCCAGTCTAGGTATCGATCAGGCCATATTTAGTCTGATCAATGTAGCAGATCTGGAAGCATTCGATGTACTCGCCACCAGCATTATCCCTGAGGTTGAGAAGATCCAGGTTGCTGGTCGCTAAGATCATTGTAAGGATGATTTATGACCAGGCGTAGCACACTCACTGCAACCGAGACAGCCTTTGTACAACGACAGCGCGTGGCACGCCTCGCCACGGCAGATGAGAACGGGACACCATCTCTCGTTCCCGTCTGCTATGCCTTTGACGGCACACACTTCTATATCGCGCTCGATGAGAAGCCTAAGAGCGTCGCTCCGCGCAGGTTGCGGCGCGTTCGTAACATAGAAGCCCGCCATGCAGCCACCTTGCTCATCGACCAGTACACCGATGATTGGTCACAACTTGGCTATATTCTGCTCCAGGGCCACGCCGAACTCATTTTTCCTTCGGACGCACTCCACCCGCGTGCATTGCATCTCTTACGGGAGCGCTATAGACAATACCTGACCATGGCGTTGGAACAGTATCCAGTGATCGTGATTACCCCCCAGCAAGTCACAACATGGGGTCCCGCTGTAGCCAATGCAGAAGCTTAAAGCGAGCTAACACTTATAATATGCAGGCAGAAATGCACCTCTAGTGGCTAGATCTGAACGCCAGGAAATAGACAGTATCACCTATCCACGCGGTAGTTGCTTTGTTGTACGCAGCATTTCGAGAAAGCGCACAAAGCCATAGCGCTCAATAAGGGCCTGAATACGTCTGAAGCCTTCACCATACACAGGATCTGGGTTGCGTTCAACGCTATGCGCGCGATAATGACTCTCGGCTGTATTCACTTCGTCATAGTAGCGATAAGAGAGACATTCACAGAAACCCTCCTCAGCCCAGGAAGGTAGACCATAAATACCCTGCACAATCAACCAGACATGGCCGAGTTCATGGATGGTCACGCCTTTGAAGAGCATTGCAGGCAGACCATGCAGCACAGCAATACCGTTGACCTGGGTGCGAACGACCCGTCCATTCTGCTCATACGTAGAACTGGTTGTGGCTCCGAGAGAATGGGTATGGCTATGCACCTGCAATAATTCCGCCAGCCGTGTGCGACTGCAGAGTTCCAGATTCAGATGCAGATTGTTGTACGCAAGGCCCTGGCTACCCACCCAGTGGATCACCTCCACAAAGAGTGGTTTTGCTTCCACAGCAGCTTCGATAGCGCTGGCATGACAGATCGGACAGCGGATATATTCGGTACTTCCATCCTGCTGCGCAGGTGGCACAAGGCGTCCACAGAATGAGCAGGCAGGATACTGTCCCTCGTGCGCCTTACAGTAGGTCGTGCCCCATTGATCTACCAGATATTCGGCGATCAGCGGCTTCCCACAGTAGGCGCAACGCGCTGCAACGTATTGACCATAACACGCAGTATGATAAGGAGCATTATCATGCATAACAAAGTGCGCACTCTCCAGAGGCTGCCCACAACCCGCACAGACAAAATGCTCAGGGTGCCACGTAGCCCCCAATGCGTTCACGTAATTGCCCATGATCGGCTGCCTACATTGTTTGCAGATCGGTAATGCAGATAGCATGCATGCCCACCTTCACTTTTTCTCTGTATCTCTGTAACTCTTCAGGTACAGCGTTGGGCCTTCGCGTCAGAATAATCCCTTGTGATTGTCCTGGCTCGGCCCCTACACATATTTGCACTGCTTTATCCATCAATGCCACTTATACAGTATAACCACACTCACCCATAGTATATTGCGCCAAAGCCCCACTGTAAAGCAAGGACAACAGAAAGTTGAAACTTCCTGGTCCAATATATACGTACTAGAGGGAGTAGTAGTTCATTCCATACTATAAGGAGAGATGCTTTATGCCAGAAAAGAAACATTTACGAGGTGTCAGCGCGAAAGAGCAGCGTGAATACGAGCACATAAAGCAGTCAGCAGAGAAAAGTGGTCGTTATGGCGATCGCGCCGAGGAAGTTGCAGCACGCACAGTCATGAAACATCATAAGCAAGAGCAGCATAAAAAGGGTGAATAAATGCGCGAGGGCAGAGCGGAACACCTCTGCCCTCGCGCGCGCCATTGTGAGCACGCAGCAGCAACGCGCAAAGATCTCGCGTAAGCTTCCACTATTTCTACAGCATTTTTAGTATTTTACGTTCTACATCAATCAGTATAGTTTCTCTGCAGCAGCAGCGAGTAACATAGAGCCGCCGTCCATAGATATCTCCATACATATAACACAAGAAAAAAGCTACTGGCAAACGTTGATTCAGAGAAAGCAGGTGAGTTCGCTGGCTATATAAGAATTATTTGTTTGCTCACGTTTCTAGATTTCGTGATATACTGTTCAATAGGCAGCAACCAAAGCTATAGATATACAACCTCACCTATTTAGGAAGCAGGAACAAGTATGCTCAATGCAGCATCTCTAAGAGTAGTTAATCATGCGAAGTTCTCTCAGCGCTTCGTGCGACCATGCTACGATTCATATTGTTTCTCCCGGCTGCCTGCCACCATTGAATTTCTCCTCACAGGCCAGGGTCAAAACACACTGCCACTAGACGTCCTTGGGAATTTGCCAAACCGCTATGACAAGGTTGTTTTCTTCTTTATTGATGCGTTTGGCTGGCGCTTCTTTGAACGCTACGCAGAGAAATATAGTTTTCTCAAAACCATACTCAAGCAGGGAGTGGTCTCTAAATTAACTTCACAATTCCCCTCGACAACTGCTGCGCACGTTACCTGTATGCATACAGGTCTAAACGTTGGTCAAAGCGGCGTTTATGAATGGAACTATTATGAGCCGCTGGTGGATGAGATCATTTCGCCATTGCTTTTTTCTTACATTGGAGACAAGCTTACCAGAGACACCATCAAGCACTCGGCAATACCGCCTGCGGACTTCTTCCCCAAAGAGACCTTATATCGCCGTTTTCAAGCTAAAGGTGTAAATTCCCATATATTACAATATCAAGCGTATTCATCATCAACTTACTCAGATGTTGTCTTTCGTGGTGCCACCATTCACCCTTACAGAACACTACAAGAAGCATTTACGCTCATGGCCGATTTGCTCAATAGCAAAGGTACGACACCGGCTTATTACTTTCTTTACTTTGATCGCATCGATGCTGCCTGCCATAACTATGGTCCTTACTCCAAGATGTTCGAGGAAGCCGTGGATTACTGCCTGAGCAGCATGGAACAGATCTTTTATCAACAGGTACGTGGCAAAACACCGAAGACCTTATTTATGATGAGCGCCGACCACGGCCAGGTTGAAGTTGATCCACACACCACCTATTACCTCAATAGACAGGTACCGGGCATTGCACGCTCTCTCAAGACCAATAAACGGGGAAGTTTACTGGTTCCCGCCGGTTCTGCACGCGATATGTTCCTCTACGTGAAAGAGGAGCATGTCACTTTCCTCCTGGCTGAGCTACGGCAACGTCTGGCCGGGAAAGCTGAGGTCTATCTGACTCAGGATCTGCTCGATCAACACTTCTTCGGTATGGAAGCGCCTTCCTCTGTCCTTTTGCAGCGCCTGGGCAATATGGTCATTCTCCCCTACAAGCACGAGAGCGTCTGGTGGTACGAAGAAGGCAAATTTGGCATGCACTTCCAGGGCCATCATGGCGGCCTGACACCCGAGGAGATGGAAATTCCCCTCTTATTATTGCCGCTGTGACGCACGCGCCGCATAAACGCTGCGGGGACTTCCCTTGCCAGGTTGCTGAACATATATATCAAGCGACCGTTGAGCAGCATAGCACGTTGCCCAACGGTCAGGTTTGCAAGACCATATCAGCCCACAGGTTGCAGCATCATGCGCATACCGTCACGTGGACGTATCGTGACACGAGGCAATGGGACGATCCGTTGGTTGGGAGCAAGACGTGGAGTGTACTGTTGCAGGATAGTAGCCAGCAACAGACGAACCTCCATCTGCGCGAACGGCATGCCAATGCAGATGCGCGGGCCGCCGCCGAAGGGAAAGTACGCACCCTGGGGCAGCTTTTGATTCTGTGTAGGGTCCCAGCGCTCGGGACGAAAGTTCTCGGGATCGCCCCAGAGCTCTGGCAGGTTATGCGTAACCCACTGGTGCAACAGCACAATGGTACCAGCCGGGAAACGATAGCCGTCCAGTTCAATCGGCTCGATAGCCCGGCGACCGATGCGCCATGCAGGAGGATAAATGCGCCAGGACTCGTTCATGACCCACTCAAGATAAGGTAATTGCGCCAGATCTTGTACAGTAGGTGCTCGACCATGCAGGACGGTATGCAGTTCGGCCAGCAGCTTTTCAAACACGGTGGGATGCTGCGCCAGCAGATAGAGGGTCCAGCAAAGGCTGTTCTGCGCGGTCTCGTGGCCCGCCGCCATTAAGGTCATCACCTGATCGCGAATCTGCTGATCGCTCAGGCTCTCGCCCTCGTCATTGGTTGCCATCAGCATTGAGAGGATATCGCCTTGATCCTGTTCGTCAGCGCGACGCTGCTGTATTAATGTGGCGACGAATGTATCGAGTTGCATGCGTCCAGTTTCTAAGCGCTCCTGCTGCCCGCGCCCGATTTTCCCCATCAAACGGGCCAGAGGACCGCGTATCCACGGGATAGGGCGTGGGGCCTGGTTGATGACGATATTGAAGGCTTGACCCAGCATCACCGCCTGCTCGCGGCTCTCCACATTAAACATCGTCTTGAGAATGATACGCAACGTCAACTGCTGCATCTGTGTCGCCATATCGACCTCACGTCCGGCCTGCCAGCCATCCAGGGTTTCCAGCGTATAGTTGACCATCGTATCGGCATACGTCTCGATGCGCTGGCGATGAAATGCCGGCTGTACGAGTCGCCGTTGCTGACGATGGAAGTCTCCCTCGCTGGTCAGGAGGCCCTCACCGAGCAAGATACGCAGGTTGCCACCCTGGCTCTGTAGCGATTGAAAGCTACGTGGATGCTCCATCAAGCAATAACGCACATGCTCAGGGCGAAAGCCGCAGATAACGTTACTATTCATGAGCTTCACCGAAACCAGATCACCATAGCGCCGCTGGACTGCCGGCATAAAGTTGAGAGGATCGTCCCGAAACGACAAGAAATTACCGAGCACGGGAAGCCCTCGCGGTCCTGGTGGAGAAGTTACTTGCGTTGCCATTTTTACTGCTTGCCTCTTCCTGCTCTATCATGAGCAAATACTCACATTCATAATATGTAATATAGGAGACTGTGCTCACATTGTCAAGGCTTGTGATACAATAGGACGCATCAGACAGACTAAGGAGAAGAGAGATTGTGACCGAAACCAGAGCGGCTCCCTTGCGTAGAATGCCGCAACAGGTACGTGGACAACAGCGCATCCACAAACTACTGAATGCCGCCGAGCAGGTCTTCGCCGAAGTTGGTTACGACAATGCTACCACCAACGCTATCGCAGCGCACGCCCATACGTCCATCGGCTCACTCTATCAATTCTTTCCCAATAAAGAGGCTATTCTTAAAGCAGTCGTCCTGCGTTACATTGAAGAGATGCGCACCCTCTTCGATCAGAATCTGACCCAGGAGTCCGTCAGTACGCTCCCTCTTGATGTGTTTCTGGAACGCCTCATCCATGGACTGGCACACCTACGAGAGTCACATGCAGGCTTTCGCCCGCTCTTCTTCGCCCGACAGGCATCACCGGGGGTCGCTGAGATAACCACCACCCTGCACAGTGAAATCATGCAGCGTATCGAAGTCCTGCTGGCCTTGCGCATGCCCAACCTCAGCCAGCAACAGTGTCGCATCTGCTCACGCACCTGCGTCGCCATCTTCCAGTCATTGATGTTTCTTGCCATGGATCTGCAAGGTGAAGAGCGTGCGCTGCAACTCGACGAAATGCGCACCGTACTCCTGACGTATCTACAAACCTACATCCAGGAAAATAACAGCGCAGAGTAGGATCTCGCCTTTATAAGGAACCTTTTATGGGCATTTTCGTATAACCTTTGAGCACATAGTTTGTCTCATGGCCGTGTTTATGCTATTCTTGGCGAGGGAAAATAACCAGGCATTCTTGATTATGAGATTATCCCGTATTTCCTTCTGTATAGTCTCTAAAAATCTAGCGTTTTATGACGTCAGGTTCATGAGGCTACCAGCGGGCCTGCTGGTCAGGCAGCAGTTTGGGAGGCCATCACACCCTGGGATGTGGTTCCAGTTCCAGGAAATGTGGAGACGATTTAAGGGTAGGTGAAAGCCAAAGGTGATCGTCTCAGCAAAACCTCTCAAACAGTCGCGAGGAGCATCTCACACCGGCAACGGTGGCCTTACTGGCTAGGTTGGCCGTTCCGACAAAACGGCTTCCCGCAAGGGAGAAAGGACACGTCTATGCACATCTATGTAAAAAATCAGGATGGAGCGGCAGTGATGCCTTGCTCGGAAGCAAAAGCACGCAAACTCTTGCAGACAGAAAAAGCGAAGATCGTCGGCTATCGTCCTTTCACGATCCAGTTGTGCTGGCAGTGTGAAGGCCAGACGCAGGACGTGACCTGTGGCATCGACAAGGGAAGTAGTGTCACGGGCCTGGCTTGCGTCGGCAACGGAAGAGTGTTGCTTGCCACCGAGATCGGGCATCGTCGCGACGTCAAAGAAAAGATGAATGATCGTCGAGATCGTCGTAAGAGCCGACGTTCCCGTTTGTGGTATCGCCCTGCCCGTTTTCTTCATCGGGCATCGAGCAAGCGCAGCGGGAGATTACCACCCTCGATCAAAACCAATGTGGAGGAGGCCATTCGTGTGGTGAGAAAGCTTCCTCTGCCGATCAGCACCGTCGTGGTCGAGGATGTGCAGGTCGATATTACCAGGCTGAACAACCCGGAACTCCAGGGCAGCCAGTATCAAGATCCGACGCGACTGGATGAGAATCTGCGTATGGCCTGCCTGATGCGTGATGGCTATTGCTGTCAGCAGTGCCAGAAGCAAAATGTACGGCTGCAAGCCCATCACGTCCACTTTCGTCGAGATGGGGGCAAAGATACGCTGGACAATCTCATCACGTTATGTGAACAGTGTCATCATAGGCTCCATGAGGGAACGATCAAGCTCAAGGTCACTGGGGTGAGCGGATACCTGGATCAGATTGCGCAGCGCAGCATGCAGGGAAAGGCGTATTTGTACGCGACGCTTCGCCAGGTAGCACCGCTTTCCACTGTCTATGGCTATGAAACGGCAACCTATCGCAAATATCGAGGATTAGAGAAAAGCCATATCATCGATGCAATTTGCATTGCCACGCTCGGTACCGGGGAGGTAGTGGCACCTCCAAAGAGCAATGTGTATCACATCGGCTTTCGTCCCAGACAGACACGCAAGCAGTATCATAGCCTCCCACGCAAAGGGCAAGGGCGAGTTCGTTATCAGCGCTATGAAGAGCGAGAGGGCTTGAGAAAAGGGGATATCGTTCGTGTCAAAGGCACATGGATCAAACAGATCAATGCCATATATGTGAATGGGCGCGTGGCGTTTGCGCGAGTCAAAGGGGAGCCGCCATCGGCACTGCCAAGAGATTGCCAGGTATTGGAGCGAGAACAAACGATCATCTGGGAGCCAGTGTCATAAAACGCTAGAAAACTCAATAAAACGCTATAATTTCAAACATTAGTTGTGAATACTACCAGTAGTGATCATGGGCATGCTTGCAATCCTTCAGTAGCGGGGAAGGTTGTTCAAAGAATCTCCAGTTTCGGCGGGAAGGCAGAAGCCACTTGCACAAGGATAGGCAATGGTAGGCAACTATGCTATACTGGTCAGAAATAAAGTGGCGCATTCTGCATGCCATATCTGGAAGTGCATGAGAAAGCGCCCAATGGGAAGAAGATGGGAGCGCATTGGAGCGCTCCTTGGATACAAATACCAAGCGAGAGGAAAATATTTATGCGGCGAGGAACATTGACAGTCCTCTTCTTCATCATCTTGTTAGCCCTGGGCGCAGCATTCGTCGTCTTCTGGCCCAATTCCAGTTGGCATGGCGTTAAAAATCCATTCACGATCACGCAAGGGCTAGATCTACAGGGTGGCACAAGTATCTTATTGCAGCCTGCATCAGGCAATCCAACAGATGACCAGATGAATACAACGGCCAGCCTGATCGAGTCCCGTATCAACGGCGGTTTAGGCGTAAAAGAGCCAGTTGTGCGTGTAGAACATGGTAGCAATAGCAAACCTAGTATTGAGATCGACCTGCCCAAATTCAGTGGCAACGAAGCAGATGCGCTCAAAACGTTGCTCACACAGGGAAAACTCAAGTTCTGGAATACAGGATCGAGCACAAGTGGCTGCCTATCTGATGGGGCAACCCTGGACCCAACTACCTATGAGTCGTATAACAACAATAGCCTCAACCCGGAGTTCACTGGTAATGACCTTGATGCAAATGGGCTGAGTGTTGGTACAGATTCATCGACAGGCGCTTACGTGATCGAGTTCCAATTAAAGAGCAGCTCCGCGCAACGCTTTGGCACATTTACCAGCGCGAACATCGGCAATTGTCTGACCATCACACTGGATAAAAAGGTCATCACCTCGGCGGCCATCCAGTCAGAAATCACCTCACAGGGACAAATTACCGGGAGCTTTACCGAACAATCCGCCCAGGAAATTGTCAATGTCCTGAAGTATGGCGCACTGCCCATCTCGCTGAAAGAGGTTAGTGAGGAAACAATTGGTGGTACGCTTGGCGCAGCAGCCATTTCTAAGAGTCTCCTGGCTGGTGGACTTGGCCTGAGCATCGTCATCCTGTTTATGCTGCTCTACTATCGCGTGCCTGGCTTCCTGGCAGACATAGCGCTGATCTTATATGCAACCATGACATTCGCGGTCTTTAAACTCATCGGTGTCACCCTGACGCTGGCCGGTATCACTGGCTTTATTCTTTCGATAGGTATGGCCGTAGACGCGAACGTGCTGATCTTTGAACGCGTCAAAGAAGAGTTACGCGCAGGCAGACTGCTCTCTTCAGCCATCGATATCGGTTGGAAACGTGCCTGGCCGTCTATTCGTGATTCTAACAGCTCAACCATGATCACGTGTGCGGTACTTTATACCTTTGGCCAGGACTTTGGTGCATCGACCATTTCAGGCTTCGCTACGACGCTGTTCCTGGGCGTGGTGATTAGTTTGTTCACCGCTGTTGTCGTCACGCGCACGTTCCTGAATCTGCTGGTGCCAACCGGCTTTATCAACCATCCCGCACTGTTTGGGCTGCCCGCCGATGCGATTCCTTCTACGGCCCAGGTACGGCGGAACAGTGCTGTTTAGAGGAGGCAGTCGTGTTTAACCTGGTAAAATATCGCTTCATATTCCTGCTGATCTCATTGATTGTGATCGTTCCGGGCACACTCTCGCTGCTGGTCTTCCACCTGAATCTGAGTACTGACTTTTTAGGTGGATCAAGTATTGATTTGCGTCCTCAGCGTACGCTCACGAGTGACCAGATTACCAGTATGCTCGCGCCATTGCACTTGCAAAGCCTGGTCATCACCATGGCAACCAATACTCAATTACCAGCCAATAAGACGGCCTGGGTGAAACTGAATACGGTGATTGATGACACTGTACAAGGAGATATCAAGAGCACTCTGACGACGAAATATGGTTCAGCGCTCCAGCAGAGTTACCAGAACATTCCACAATCAGGTGGGCAACCTTTCACACTGATCACGCTCTCCGGTTTCACCACAGCCCCAACGGCGAGTGATATTCAGGCTGTGCTAAAAACTATACCAAATACTGATGGCACAACAGCTGGATCAACGGCTACAGCTACGCCCACAGTAGCCGCTACACCAGCCGCTACTGCCACTGCCGCCGCCAAAGCCGCCGCTACCGCTACAGTGACTGCTCAGGCCGCCGCTACCGCTGCCGCCAAAGCGACCACCACGCCTGCCGCTACTGCCACTGCCGCAGCTCAGGCCGCCGCTACCGCTACCGCTACGGCAACAACTTCAACGGCAACAATCCCTGTCCACGTAGAAGACGTGCAAATTGGCACCACCACTTCTGAGTTCAACATCCTCACACTGACCGACGTTAGCACTGCGGCCAGTTCGGGAGCGAATAGTACGGACGTCATGCATATCCAGGCCGCTATCCTCAAAGCAGGTGGACCATACGTGCAGGTGGTCGATAGCTCTGAAGTAGGCGGCTCGGTAGCCGCGCAGACGATCCAGGATTCAATCCTGGCGGTCATCGCAGCTTCCGTGCTCATTCTGCTTTTCGTCTGGTTTTCGTTCCGCAAGGTGCCAAAAGCCTGGCGCTATGGAGCCTGCGCTATCATCGCGTTGTTGCATGACGTGCTGGTTGTACTGGGCATCTTCTCGATCCTGGGCAAGCTCTTTAACATCCAGATCGATTCTTTGTTCATCACCGCCCTGCTGACGGTCGTGGGTTTCTCGGTACACGACACGATTGTGGTGTTCGACCGTATCCGCGAAAATATGCAGCGCCGCACCTCGGAGACCTTTGAAGAGGTGGTGAATGCTAGCCTGCTGCAAACTATGGCACGCTCGCTCAACACTTCACTGACAGTGCTCTTTACTTTGTTGGCCCTGACACTCTTCACCAACGATATCTCTGCCAGCGTGCATAACTTTACGTTAGCGCTGCTGATTGGTATCTTCAGTGGAACCTACTCGTCAATCTTCAACGCCAGTATGCTGCTGGTGATCTGGGAGAAAGGTGAGTTGGGACTGGGGCGCTTCGACCGTGATCGCCAGGTTCAGCCGCGCAAACGGTCACGCGAAGAACGCGAACTAGCACCCACACGCTAACGCAGTGCACATGCTGCCGCTGCTAACACGTTGTAGCAGCGAACACAGTGATCACAGCCGATTGATGACAAAAAGCCGGAAAGGTGAAAATGGTCATCAATCGGTTTTTTACTGCTGGAAACTCTTATACAATGACCTACTCTTGCACGACGAAGCGCAACTTCCGTCGAAACACTTTCTCAAAGAGATCGGCTTTCTCTTGAGCGTGCTGTAGTTCTTCATCCAGTTCGGCCAAAGGGCGCACCTCTAGTAAGATCGTCCAATCATTGTCGTCAGACAACTCAGGCTGCCCGGTCAGTTGTTGCACACGTCCATCATGGTTAAAGTCAAGTGCGTCGGCCACGCGTAGGATGGCGGCAAGTATGGAAACACGTTTGCGCGCCGACGGCTTGAGTATAGCAAACTCTTCGTGCTCTTTACTTGGTAACGCACGGCGATGGTAGCGCGCAATACAAGCAATCTCGTAACGCTCTGCGTCGCTCACATCAGGCAAAGGTGCCTCTTTAATCAAGCGAAATGAGTGCTTATGATGACGACGCGCGTCGATCATCATACCCGCATTGTGCAGCAATGCAGCACGTTTGAGTAAGCGCAGGGCACGCTCAGGCAAATGATGGAGGGGCTGCGTTGCCTCGAAGAGCTGCACGGAGAGACGCATTACATAACGAGCATGAGGCCAATCCTCCACAAGTAATCCCCCACTCAGGCGCATTTCTTCTGTCGTTGGCTGATCAGAAGTCCACCAGTTCAATTCACTCACCGAATTTTGCATCATCATTTGTCGGCTCCTCCTGACATTATAGTGTACTGCCTCATATACACGCAACTCCATCGACAGCATAATTCATTCACAGCACTCATATATCTACATATAGAGAATAATTGCTCCGTGGTACCACTCTAAAATTATAGCTATTACCTACTGTGATATGTACAGTGAAAGGGACGCTCAGAAAAGAGCGTTACTGCGCCGATCTCAGCTCAGGACTCTAATAGGCTCTCAAGTTCCCGCCGAAAATCTTTTCCCTTGAGCTCATACCAGTGTTTACGAAATGCATTATATTGCTCGTTTCGTTGTTGCTGTAAACTACTGAGCAGTAGCTCTAACCCATGGCGCTGCTGCGCTGAAGGCGCAACCGTCGGATCAAGCAAGCTCGCAACGAGCGCGGGATTGACAATAAAATCGCCGCTACTCCACAACTTCGACGCCCTCGCCAGCACGTACTCATAGCCCGTTCCACTGTCCTGACTGCCCAGACAGAGCCGCAAGAGCGCAATCATCACATCACTATCATGCAACGCCCCCAGTTCTTCCTGGACCTGCTCAACTTCTTTAATGTTGGCCTCAATACCTTCAGGCAACACGTCTTGAAAGATTTCCAGCGTGTAGCGCAGGCGCTTGGCAGCAATACGCAAATTATGTAAATTACGTACGTGGTAGGGTTCATCAACGTAGGCATCCCAGTCGTATATTTCCGCCAGCCGCGTTCTGGCAATGATGCGCGCATTTCTGCCTGTCGGAGCATCAGCAGCAAGCCCAATGATACGTTTCGCTTTCGCCATCGCTATTCCTCCTCTGGTAGACAGGCAGCGATCTGCTCCAGGAACGCAGCATCGTCAAAATCCTGTAAGAAGGCTTCCAGTCTCTTTTGATGCTCCTGGCGATAAGTAGCGAGACGTTCCAGCAGCCATTCGACCCCTGCCTGCTCTTCACGCGGGATCTGCGCCAGTCGTCCACGCAAATTTTCGAGCATCACATCGGTATCACGGGCCAGACCCAGGATATCAGCCATTTCCCGGATATGACGGTAGACTTTCTTAAACTGTTTGGGACTGCACGCCGACTCATACGCGTCAAGGACAGCCCGCAGACGACGCGATGCGACACGCATCTTATGCACCGCCTCAACGTCCTCATGCTTCAAGACCTCCTCACGCCACTCAAGCATCTTATGCGCTCGCACTTGCAAGAGGCGACGTCCAGACTGCGCAAATTTCTCGTCTTCCTGCCTGTCTGTGTTGGATGTCCCGGCAGCCTCCACGCTGTGTTTGATCTGCTGCAACCATTGTTCGCCATAACGCGCATAGGCCAGCAAGATACCTTCTCGGATACCATAGGTGCTCACATGGATCTCCGTCAGCTTGAAACGTTCCATGACAGCATGGATGATGAAGGCACCGGCACCTACGATCCGAGCACGTTCAGGGGGCAACTGGTAGCGCTGGGAAATTTCTTCTGCGGTGAGCACGCTCAGTAACCCTTCACAACGCGCCAGGTCGTCAAGTGTCAAATGTTGCTGTGAAGCAGCCAGACCAAAGGCTCGAACGAGCTAAAAGTAAGAGCGCGTTAGCGCTGCCGCCAGTCGCGATTAAGACAGGTGGCAGATATCTGATCGGCACACCACGCAAATATGTGTGCAAAAATGCACGTGCAGCCACGATATCGTCAGGCGTGGGAGGATCAGCGTTAAGATAACGATCATGGACTAATCCAGAACCGACGGACAAAGAGGTGCGCCACGTTATTTGCATATGCTGCGCTACGATAAATTCAGTGCTACCCCCACCCAGGTCCATTACGCCTATCTGGGCTGACTCTTGCATCTCGGGGGTTAGTCCATATGTCGCGCCATAAAAGGTCAGCGTTGCTTCTAGCATCCCTTCGATGATGTGGACCTCCAGTCCGGTCTCGCGTTGGATGGCGGCAAGAAATTCAGCGCGGTTCGTGGCTTTGCGTATGGCTTCCGTGGCAACGACGAGCAGAGGGCCAGCAGAGTGCTTTTTTGCCAGATCCTTGTAACGACGTAGTACAGCAATCGTAGCGTCAAGTTTTTGCGTGGAGATACTTCCCGTCGCATTCACGCTCTCACCAATGCGCACCAACTCTTCAGCGGCCTCAAGGATGTCCAGATGATCAGATTCACTACGCGCAACCACGAGGCGGACCGTATTACTTCCAATGTCAATAGCGGCACACACTGGATGTTGTTTCTGCATCGAAGGCTCCAACTCTAGAATAGAGGCACGCACATATCCGTAGTCTCTCGTCTCAACTTAAAGCATAGATAAAACTATGCTTTGTTTTCTGTTACAGAACGTACAGATCTCATTATACCACGGATTAAGGGAGCGTTGTTTCGGAAGCTCTACACTGTAGAGCTTGTAGTGTTTTCATAAAACATCGTTTTCCCCACACAAAACCTATTGACAAGGACCCGCTATTCCTGTATTATGGGTCCATCGAAGTAAACGAGCCGAAGTGGTGAAATGGTAGACACGCAACGTTCAGGGCGTTGTGCCTTAAGTGGCATGGGGGTTCGAGTCCCCCTTTCGGCACCCCGTAGTTGTACGATGACATCTCAAGTCGCTTCTAGAGCCGCTTGAGGTGTTTTACTTTTGGAGATGGTAGGGGTTTGACAGCAATTTTGACAGCAACGCCACAATTTTACCCAAAGTGCGGTTCTTCATCACCTTCTGATAACGCATCGTTTCCTGTTTCCTCATCCTCTGATGGTTCTAGCAGTGCATCATTAAGCCTGGTCATCGCGTTTCTCTGCATGCTTGGTAAGACATGACTATAAATGTCCATGGTCATGCTGATCTGATTATGCCCAAGAAGCTCCTGGACGACTTTGGGATGCACATCTAAACTGAGCAATATAGTGGCCGCGCTATGTCTCAGGTAGGGTAGGGGGCCAGCGAGGTAACGTTGCTTCTCAGAATTGCTTGAATTCCTTCAAGTAGTTTCATAAGACGCTCCTTATCTGACCTCCCCCCTCCGAACCGGACTTGCACCTTTCAATGCATCCGGCTCTCCAGTATTGCGTCATTGAGCTTCTTTCGTCGCTCTTTGATCTCGTCAAGGCTAATGAGTTGCCACGTGATTGGAAATCCGTGTTCAACGGCGACGTGGCATCTCTTACAGAGAACCAACGTTTTTCGCCTCAAGGCTATCATCCTTTTTACCCAGTCAGGTTTTGCTCTTCCTGGGTATTCATGAAGTTTGCGCATGGCATTGACGTGATGAACTTCTACGTCTTTGTCGCTTCCGCACAGTTCGCAGAAATCTGCGAGAAGCCTTTGCACAAGTTCTGTTCGATGGTTGATAGGGACTCTTGGCGGTTGGTCATCAAGGGTTGCTTCACTATTCCACTTCAAGGGTATTCCGCCCCAGGTTGCTCGTAGCGGCTTTTTACTCTCATCGGGTTTTGGTTGGGTCACTTGGAGTCCTTTATACTCTTTGTCTCCAACCAAAAGCATTGCCCCATATTTCTCATAGACTCTGGATACTGATATCTTGTGCTTTGCTGCCAGCGTCTTTGTCAGTGAGGTTTCCATGACCCACTTGAGCTGTGCTAAGGTCCGCATGTTGTAGGCAAGCTGAGAGTAATTCGCAAGACCTCGAAATTCGAGCTGATAGGTCAGAACGATTGTGTAGTCGTTTGCTTTTATCAGTTCTGTTCGCTGTGTTGCTTGGCCGTTTTTCTTGTAGCGATCCATCTTCGCTTGTAACACGTCTTCAGGCACTCGTAACCCGATGACACGATTGATACTCCTGCACATTCTTCCGGTGTCCCTTCGTTTTGTGCGCTTCGTATCATCTTGCAGCACCGTTATTTCATACCCGAGAAACCTTGCTGCATCGCTTACCGCGTGGGTGAGAAGCGTCTTTTCTTCAGAGAGTTCCAATTTGAGTTCCTCTCGCAGGAACGTTCTGAGTTGCTGCTTGATTTCTTCTGCTTCCGATCTTGGGCCGACAAATCCCAACACAAAATCGTCGGCATATCTGACATATTTTAGGCGTCGATAGTCTGGGTCGTTCGTCATTACCGAGGGCAGAGTCTGAGATTGCTTTCTCAATTCCTCGGCCTTCTCAGTATTTCCTTTTCTCCTTTGGTTTCGTGAGTCAATCCTAAGTTTGTCATACGTGGGATTGATCTTTCTCCTACTTCCTCTGGTGTAGTGTGGGATAAGAACGTTTTCTACGAATTTGTCCAGTTTATCAAGCAGAATATTTGAAAGGAGTGGGCTCACAATTCCGCCTTGTGGAACTCCACTCAGCGTTTGGTTGTAGGTCCAGTCTTCCATGTATCCTGCATCAAGAAGGTCTTGCAGAAGTTTGAGAAAGCGCCCATCGTGAATATGCTCTTTGAGCACGTCAATGAGTAATTCATGACTCAGCGTATCAAAACAGTGTGCAATATCTCCTTCGATGAACCAGGTTACTCCTCGCCAATGGTGGTAGATTTCTCGCAGTGCCGTGTGGCAACCACGGTTGGGGCGAAATCCATGCGAGTGGTCGGAGAACTGCGGCTCAAAGTACGCCTCCAGCAGGGAGCGTATTACTTCTTGCACCAGCTTGTCAGACCAGACTGGCATATTCACAGTCCACTACCCCCTTTACCAAGGGATCTGAGGAATGGGTGAGAGTGACCCATCCCCATCATCCGCTGCATGGCCAGCGCGTCCAACTCATCCGGGTGCGCCGAGGGCCAGATCCTGACCTCATCATTCGCATGCCTGACGGCTACCACGGGGCTATCGCCGCCAGCTTGACCGACTACGCCGGAGCACCAGATCCTGGTCTCTGCGTGACCGAACCGCCATTGCTCTCGATTGAAGGATTGTGGCAGATCGCGCAATGGGCCAGGCAACAGTGCGAGGACCAAGAACCGAGAGGAGAGCATGAGGTATGATAGAGTTCTCAGCAGGTCTGGTTTGGGCACATCAAGGAGGTTGCTGCATGGTCCCACTCTCCTCTTGCGATCAGGAGCAGGGCACGTTGACCCACATTTGGGTCCACCTCTCTTCTGATCTACAAATCCGCGTCGTTGGCCTCTTAGCGCAACTCGCATTGAATATGGTCGTAGCGCATCCCCAGAACCAATCTGAACGAGAGGAGGCTTGCCATGCCGATCCAGCAACATACCCTCAAAATCCGTCCTGATCATCTCAGCAGACAAGCCGTGATCTATGTGCGTCAATCGACGCTGCTGCAAGTGCGTGAGAATATCGGCAGCACCACTCGACAGTATGATCTGACCAAGCGAGCGCACGAATTGGGGTGGGAACAGGCAGGGATTGAAGTCATTGACCAGGATCAAGGCCAGTCCGGCTCCTCGACCATCGGACGCGACGGTTTTCAAACGCTGGTTGCCGAAGTGGGGCTGGGCCATGTGGGAGCCGTCCTGAGTCTGGAAGTCTCTCGTCTGGCTCGCTCGTGCAGTGATTGGTATCGCCTGCTGGAAATCTGTGCCCTCACGGAGACGCTGGTTATTGACGAGGAGGGCGTCTACGACCCAGGATCGTACAATGACCGTCTGCTGTTGGGCTTCAAGGGGACCATGAGCGAAGCGGAACTTCATTGGCTCCATCAGCGCCTGCAGGGCGGCAAACTGACGAAAGCCGAACAAGGGAAACTGCGCTTCCGCCTGCCGAGCGGGTTGGTCTATGATCCTGTCGGCAAGATTGTGCTGGATCCTGATGAAGCCGTTGCCGAAGCCCTTCGTCTGGTGTTCACGCTCTTTGAGCACTCCACCTCGGGGCTGGCCGTCGTGAGTCACTTCGCCAAGCATCATCTGCTCTTCCCCACACGGCATTGGGGCGGAGCACGAGCAGGAGAACTGGAGTGGGTTCGGCTGACGCATGGTCGGCTTCTGGATGTCCTGCACTGTCCCCTGTATGCCGGAGCCTACGTCTACGGGCGGACCAAGACGCGTCGCCATGCGCTGCCCGGCGAGGAGCCACGTCTCAAAGGACGCACGCGTCGGGTGGCTCTGGAAGACTGGCCAATCGTCTTGCGAGACACCCATCCCGGCTACATCACCTGGGAGCAATTTTTGCGCAACCAACACCAACTGCTCGATAACCAACAAACCCCAGTTGATGCTCATCGAGGAGCGGTACGTGAAGGCTCCTCGCTGTTGCAAGGCATCGTGCTCTGTGGCTCCTGTGGCCGGCGCATGAGCGTTCGCTATCAACGGGACGGATCTTTGCTGATCTATGAATGTAATCAAGCACATGCGCAACTGGCCGTCAAAACCTGCCAGACGATGCGAGGGGATCGCATTGACCAGACGGTGGCTCAGGTGTTTCTGGAGGCCATTGAACCCGCACAACTGGAAGTGGCGCTCTCGGCCCTCACCCATCTGGAAGCACGTGCCAAACAGATCGATCAGCAAGCGCTGCGACAAATTGAACGGGTCCAGTACGAGGCAGACCTGGCTCGCCGCCGCTACCGGGCTGTGGACCCAGACAACCGCCTGGTCGCTCGTAGCCTGGAGCGGGAGTGGAATGAGAAACTGCAGGAGGTTGATCGAATGGAACGGGAATACCAGTCCTTGCCCAAACCAGCCGCACTGATGCTGTCTGCGGAACAACGGGAACATATCCGCCAGCTTGCGCAGAACCTGCCAGCCCTCTGGGATGCTCCAACGACCACCTGGGCTCAGCGCAAACAGCTTCTGCGCTGGCTGATCAAAGATGTGACGCTCTGCAAGCGTGGCAATGATATTGCCATCGACATTCGTTGGCAAACTGAAGCCCGCACAGAGTCTGTCCATTCCTCGCCTCAAAAAGTCGTGGGAAGTTCGCCAAACCAGCCAACAGGTCGTTACTCGCATCCGCGAATTGGCCCCAACCCATACCGAGACGCAGATTGCGGCGTTGCTCAATGCAGAAGGGGAGCAAGCTGGCATGGGAGGAACATTGACCGCGAGCAAGGTCGCCTGGATTCGCCATGCCTATCAGATCCCTCTGGATTGTCCAGAACGCCCCTACGTGGCTGCAACAGGACAGCGTGGCGATGGCCGTTACTCGGCCTTGGCCGCCGCAGAAGTGTTGAACGTGAATGTCTCGACCATCGCAGATTGGTGCAATGCGGGACGACTGGAGTGTGTCCGAGCCTGCCCTCGTGGTCCACGCTGGATTACCCTCACTCCAGAAATCATCACGGAGCTTCGCAAGCCGCTTCAACGACATTGGAAACGTTGCATCACTCGTCAACAGAAGCAAAATATGGTACAGTAGAACTATGCGGGTGGATTGGAAATTCTGGTCCACCCAGTTGGCGATGTTCGGCATCCCGAACATCGCCTGCAAAGAGAGGCAGTATGAAAGACATATCGGCATGCCGAGTGGGCGTTTCTTCCCGTTTTTCTTCGGGATAGAGATTCGTCGTGCTGGGAGCCATTGATAGCGCTCATCTCGCAATGCTTCTATGATGGCATCAATCTTTTCCAGTGACATTCCATCGGGTGTTTCGTCCGTGACTCCGTGTGTCATCGCCCCTTTGTTCCGATAGATCTTTCCATAGGCTTGCAGGTACAAATCCCTACTAAACAGGAGCTTGTAAATTCGTTCAAGAGGCAACCCTTTTTCGCCTCGTTTTCCGATGAGTTCGAGGATAGTTTTGGCTGTACGCATCACACGCACCTCTCTATCTTGTGATACTCAACAATACCTGTTCCCCTTCGTCATGTCCCAGGCATTACCCTGGGCATTTGGCTACTATGGGAACTCCGTCGCCATGAGCCTCGCGGCTTGTAGGCGATCCCGTCTTTACGACTGTGAAACGGTAGTGCGTTTAGGTCTCCCGTTCGTTTCCTTCATCTCTCTCCTTGAGAGCCGTTCACGGGGAAGGGCTTTGCGTATGCATGACCCCCATACGGTATTCCCGTGTCATCGTTTCAGGTATGCTACGATGGGTGCGCTTTTCACCACTGGAAACTAGGATTCAATCAGTGTAGATTTGACCTCTATCCCTTTCGGGACTTCTTGCGCACAGGACTTGCGGTGCCTCGCACTACATACCTTCGTGCTTAACCGCTTTCCTTGCATGCTACTTTCCCCTTTGAGTTTCCTCTCCAGGTAGGCAAGGTGTCCTAGAAGGTAATTGCCCTAACCTTCTGCCCCTTCGGGGCTATTTTACAGTCGCCGAAACGGCGCACGTCATGGAAGCGAATCGCAGGAAGCCCGGCCTTCTTTAACAAGGTCTTGAATCGACCCACAACCTTCGATGGATTAAGCGGTGTCCCTACCGAGGTACAGAAAACGAGATCCCGATCCTGCCACTGCGAACCAGCTTCTACTTTCGTCTTCAACTGATGCGCACGATGTTGTTTGAGCAGCACGACGACGATTGGCGCAAGCAGAATGCTTCGTCGGCTCTTCTCGGTTTTCGGCTCAGCTTCGATATATCTGTTGCCTGCCTGGCGGGTGAAGATACGTCGAACCTGGAGCGTATGCTGTGAGAAGTTCACGTCTTGCCATTTGAGTGCCAGAATTTCGCCGCGCCGCATCCCACTGGTGATCGCAAGGACAAAAAGCGCCTCCAGTGAGTGTCCTTTGGTGATCGTTAGAAACTGTTGCGCCTGCTCCATCGAGAGTGGCTGAATCTCATAACGCACTCTACGTGGTGGCGAAACTGCGTCACAGACATTGCGTGCAATGAGATTGTAACGCACAGCATCATCTAATGCTTTGTGAAGCATCGCATGAAGACCATTCACTGGGGATACGGGTTTGGCAACCACAGACTCGATTTCCACAGAAGAAAAAGTGAAGAAAAGAGGATCAGGATGTCAATCAGCTACACCAATCGCAAAGGTCAGGTGTATACGTTGTACAGAGGACAGACCAAGATGGGCAAGACGCGCTATTACTTTGGCCGCACAGGCCAGGGTCAAGGGGAACCGGTCACGGAATTGCCATCTGGCTTTACAATCAGCGAGAGTATCAATGGCGTCGTCTCTTTAGTCAAAGACCGCCCTGCATTGATCCTACCAGAGGAGATGGCAGCCGTCGAGAAAGAGGTGAAGCAACTCCCCCAAGCCCGCCAGTACCGAGTCACTGTCAAGCATGACCGCATCGAAATCTACGAGCAAATTGGCCCCAATTACGACACATTGCTCAGCGATCTCCAAATGGTTGGAAGGGCAGACCCTGGTATGGCTGAGCGGTTGCGATCCGAAGAGGCCCGTTACGCCCACTATACGCCGGTCTTGCGCTTCACCCTCCTTGATCCACAGCAACGGCGATTCGGAGCTGAGCGAATGTGTTATCGAGGCAGTATTGACGGCTGGTTAGAGCTGATGCACATACCAACAGGACTCGTGGCCACCTTGGCCCATGTACTCGTTCCTACCTTGGGTACTGATCAGTTCTATGAACTCTGGTGATCATGTGGAAGGTGTAGGAGAGACAAAACGCTCGTGAGGTCGACACCTTCCGGTCGTGGCCGTGTCTCTCGACATTTCTAGCGTCACCTGCTACACTAGCGCCAAGAAAAACTAGGCATTTGGAGAGCGCGGGGAGCAGTATAAATCAATCGGAGACGAAGACAATTTTACAAGGACTCACATGCTGAAGCGGCTGAATCACTCCTACCAGAGGCGGTCTTGCACTTTTATCAGGGATATACCGCTTTCCTGATCGAAAAACGCAAGCTCGCCAGTTACGAGCAAGCCTGCTGTTATTTGCCCCGCATTCGCACGCTTTTCGCGCAGATAGGCAAACCAGAAGCATGGGAACGCTATCTTGTGCGATTACGTGAGCACTACCGCACACTCAAGGGATTCCAGAACACGCTCGTGGCATCTCAATTGTGATGCTCGTGTAGAGAAGACGATTGCAACATTGGAGACGTAGAGGTATTTTTTATGGAGAAAATGGGAACATCCAGCTATTCCCCACCGATCGATCAATTGCTGACCTATGGCAAACCTGAAATTGGAGATGTCCCGGATTGGCCTGATTATCTCGCATTGGGTCTTGGCCCACAGCATGTTCCAGACTTGATTCGCATGGTCACTGACACCACGCTGCTTGCTCCTGACCGAGAGGATCTTGCTGGTTGGGCACCTATCCATGCCTGGCGCGCTTTGGGCGAACTGCGTGCTGAAGCTATGGCAGCAGCCGAACACCTCCTTTCTGTCTTTGACATTGACGATGACAACGACTGGGCATTGGAAGAATTGCCAGCGGTCTACGCCCTGATCGGCCCTGCTGCATTGCCCGCGCTCAACGCCTACATTGCTGATCCGTTGCATAACCACTGGGGGCGCATCACTGCAGTTGAAGCGGTCCAGAAAATTGCCACAAACTCACCGGAAACGCGTCCAGTTGCTGTGACACTTCTGATGGAACAGATGGAGCGTATGGAGCACCTTCCAACATTCGAGGAGAACGACTACGATTTAAATGGCTGGTTCGTTTCTGCACTGACACAGCTCAAAGCCCAGGAAGCGCTTCCTTTGATAGAACGAGCTTTTGCGACTGGGAGTGTTGACTATATGGCCGCCGGTGACTGGGAGTTTGTGCAATCCAAGTTCGGCTTGATCACCGAAGAGGAAGCCGAACTGCGCCGCGCAGCACGACGACGACCTCCTTCCCCTCTCGATTTCCGTCGCGACAGGAATACGCAGTATCTGCGATCCGCTTCCAAAAGCCACAAAAAACCTGGCTCTCAGAAGAAAATCAGACGGACGATTACGCAACAATCAAAAAAGAAAAACCGTAAACGGTAGCAAAAGAGAAAACCTAGAATATGGGAATTGAAGCAGAAACCAGCATTCCGCAGTTATTTTTGCTGAACAGTCTCCGAATTTGGATACTACCGCACGCATTGCATCACGAAAAATCTTACCCGGCGGTAAGATGGAAGCAGGGCTTCCCTGCAGAAGGCAAAGGGGTCTGAAAGACGATCCCACCTGGTCTCGGTCCTTTCAAGAGGAACAACATCAGGTTGCTTTTCCAACGGGGAAAGGGGAAGATCTTTCGTGATGAAAGAGGAAGGCCCTGATGGGGCAGGATGTCGCTGAAGCCTGTTTGATACAAACAAAAATCGCCTTTCTGTCACCGCTCATCTGCCAATTCCTACGAATTGGCGCTACAAGCCGATTGAGAGAGACGATCATCAGAGAAAAGCGGGAGACGAGATTCGAACTCGCGACAGCCTGCTTGGAAGGCAGGTTGTCTCCAAAACAGCGCCCGCTTGTTGTAAATCAGCCTGAGAGGCTGATCCATGCACGCCAATTCTCATATGAGCTTCATTGGCAGAATATTTCACGAGAATTTTGGCACTCTCAATATTCTTATGCATGAGCTTTCAGAAAAACTAGGGAATATATTTCCTCGGGCAAAATTTCTTATGCCTGAGCTTTTCCACCTTGCAACCTATTTCGTGAGGTACCTTACCTCACTCAGGCAATATATTTCCCAAGGTTTTTTCCACTCAATGAATAGATATGTTCTAAGCCTCTGTAGGCAGTATGATCTTACCTCAGAGGACTCTAGAAGCACTATACCTGATCTCTTGAGAAAGTGCAAGAGAAACATCCTGCCCCCATCGTTTCTTACTATAAGAAAAGCTTTTCCTTTTTCCCTTATAGTATACTTGTGGTTCCAAATGGATCATGGACTGGCTGCAGAAGCCTCTATCACCACAAACGGCTTCTCATTGCGATAGGTATATATATTATAAGGAGGAGATTTACAATGACAGCAGCAAGAGCGAGCCATATGGCACTGTCTCTCAGTGGGAGGAAAGCACGGTGAAACAGTACTTCTTTTCATCATCACGCATTGGCCAGGGTTCTGCTCGTTGTCCACCCCTACGATTTATGCTCCTGCTCTGGCTCCTCCTCTCTGATGCGATGATTACTGGCCACGTTCTGATCAGACACTTCTGCAGGCCAATAGAAAGGCACGCGCCATCCACAACAGACCTCTCCTGGCAATGGGCGCATCTTCCCTCTATCCTATGGCTATAGGAATACCACTTCCTCTCCTCAGAACAGGCGTATCCCATTAACTGTGGTGAAAAGGGGAAAGCAGCACATGCATAACCCACTCTTTATGGGTTCTGGGACTCATGACCCTCCCAAGGAAACTTCAACGCCATGCCACCACTCCCAACACCAAACACAGAAGGAGTTTCCGAGAGGACCTTCCTGATGAGAGAGCCACAACCTCCATCCCGCCACTTGCTTCATGAGACATCTTACTCGAGTCTGCAAGAGGAACCAACCGATGAGTCGTTTCACCCCTGGCACAACACCTACAGGGATCTTGCAGCAAACACAAAAGAAGTGAGGAGAAGCTTACCGACGGGTAAGATGTCTCGTGACGCAATGCGCCCCGCTTGCCTCATGAGACATCTTACTCCTCAGAGCAAACGAGGCCAACCTATTGATCGTATTCAGAACACGCTCGATGCATACGGAGAGCTTGCAGCAGACCAAGAAACATATGAGGGGAATGCACGTGAGTATCTCACGATCGGGTAAGATTTCCCATGAGGAAATGCGAGGTGCGAAACATGATTTAAATTATAAATTAGATATCAAGATTCTCATCGATATTTCCGGTGCAACAAGAAATAGCGATGAGAATCTATTTTTCAGTTAATATATTATAACAGAGATAAATATCTTACTCCTCTGGTTTTTACAGCATGGTTTGATAAAGCTGAATGAGCTGTCGGCTTTCCTCTTCCCAACGTAGATCATTTTTCGATGCATCGAGAGCGTTCCGTCTCATGAGTGCAAGAGCATCTCGATCTGCGAGCATTTTATTGATCGCAGTGGCAATATCACGCGGTGCAAGCGAGGGCACAATCTGTCCAACATCATATGTTTTGATAATATCTGAAACAGCATCCAGCGATGAGGCAAGAATGGGCAAGCCAGCCATCAGATACTCAAAGAGTTTATTGGGCAGGCACATCTGAATGCTGAGCGAATACGTTGGCGAAAAAATGATTAAACCGATATCTGCCGATGCCGTCCAATCTAACAACTCTTCATAGGGTACGGCTGGAAGGATCTTGACGCGATCAGCCACTCCTTCACTCTGGATAAGGGCCTCAAGCGGCGCTACTGTTTCTCTGCTTCCAGGTCCCATCAAAACAATGACCATATCTTGTTCTAGGAACTTCGCTGCACAAATGAGCTTATCCAATGAACGCTCCGGTGTCAAAGCTCCTTGATAGAGAGCAATACAAGCATTTGGGCTCACTCCCAGATATTGCCGAAGTCGATCGCTTTTGGGAACGACTCGATGCAAGGGAATATTACGAACGAGTACAACTTCTGGAAGATGGTAACGCTTACAAAGTTCCTGTCCAATAGGTGGAGAAACTGTAATGACTTTGGTGCAGTAAGGTATGACCATTCGCAGAAAGATCGTTAACAATTTTTGAAGGCAACGTCGGCTTACGCTCATCTCAGATAAAGGCCATTGCAATAAAGGTAGCTCATGTGCATCAAAGATGAGAGGCTTGCGATGAAAGCACGCTGCAATATAACATGCGAGTAGAGCCGATTCATCATGCGCATGGTAAAAATCTGCTGGTGTACATATCAGCCGAAATGTGCCGCAAACAACTATTCGAGCTGCTCTTACAAAAGACCATCGGCGCACAGAAGTAAAAGACCTGGGCATAAAAATGTGCTTTATATGCACACCGCTTATACGCTCTTCAAGGAACTGCATACTGTCAGTTTCAACGTCAACAATCGTAACTGCATATCCAGCTTCTATGAGAGCTTTAGCCTCACGCATTACTCTCACATCAGTCCGAGCTTTGGTCAAAACATGCATACAGATACGCTGAGGGCCTTGTGGGAAATGCGATCTCCTTGCCTCGATGAAGCCAACGTTAAATTTTCTTTTCATACATTTCCAAAACATCCTGATAAAGCTGAAGCAGCACATGGTGTTCTTTTCCCCAACAGAATATATGTGCGGCAGTACGCGTATTGGCATGCATATGTGCAAGCATCTCGTTATCCTTGAGCATAGTATTCACGGCCAAACCAATGTCAGTTGGATCCAGAGATTGGACAATCTGCCCTAGATGATATTCCTCCACAATCTCTGTTATTGCGCTCAGTGGCGATGAAAGAATGGGCAAGCCAGCCATCAGATACTCAAAGAGTTTATTGGGTAGGCACATCTGAATGCTGAGTGAATACGTTGGCGAAAAAATGATTAAGCCGATATCTGCCGATGCTGTCCAATCTAACAACTCTTCATAGGGTACGGCTGGAAGGATCTTGACGCGATCAGCCACTCCTTCACTCTGGATAAGGGCCTCAAGTGGCGCTACTGTTTCTCTGGTTCCAGGCCCCATCAAGACAATGACCATATTTTGTTCTAGAAACTTCGCTGCATAAATGAGCTTATCTAATGAACGCTCCGGTGTCAAAGCTCCTTGATAGAGAGCAATCCGTACCTGTGAAGGAAGCTTGAGAAATGCTCTCAGTTGATCTGTCTTGCGTACACTGCGATAAGCAGGAACATTGCGTATCAAGACTACCCGCTGTAGATGATACGTTTTCTGAAGCTCTGCTACAATAAGTGGTGAGACAGCTATTACTGCGGCACAGCGCGGTAGCGCTATGCGCAGGAAGATCTTGAACAGGCTCCGTAATAGGCGACGGCTATAGTTTAGCTCGGATACGGGTTTGTCATAGAGTGGTAGTTCATAGGCATCAAAGATGAGTGGCTTGCGGCGAAGCCAGGCCGCCAGATAGCATGCAGGAAGGGCTGTTACCTCACTGGCATGATAGATATCCACCTGCTGCCTTACGACGGATATACTACTCTGCACAAATATACACAGCGCCTTAGCAAGAGTCCCATGCGCGAAGCGTGTCTGGCTAAATTCCCGAGAGACGGATATGTGGTAGAAGTGAAGATGCGATAGCTGGGTAGCACTCCTCAATACACACGCATTACTCTTTTGCTGCCCCTGTGCATCGGAAATATCCACAATAGTTACTGTACAGCCTGCATCAGCGAGTGCGGTGATAGTACGCATCGCACGCACATCTCCAGTCACATCCCGTACAACATGCAGGCATACCTTGACCGGTTTATTCAACAAGAGATCGCCCGTTCCTTCCGGTTCATTTATTGCAGGGGACGTACTCATGACATTGTCTCCTCCCTTGTACTACCCAGACAACGATAATAGACATCGAGAAGGGCATGACGCTCTTTTTCCCAAGAGAATTCCTGTCGGGCAACGTCCAATGCATTCCTATGCATACGGGCAAGAGCCGTAGTATCTGCCAACATCCCGTTGATTGCAGTCCCAATAGCTGATGGAGCAACCGAAGGCACAATACACCCAACATCATATGCCTTGATGACCTCTGCAATAGCATCTAGTTGCGTGCTGAGTACTGGTCGACCTGCCATGAGATACTCAAAAAGTTTATTGGGTAGCGTAAACCGAATACTGAGTGAGTAGTCTGGCGGGAAAATCGTTAGGCCAATGTCTGCCGAGGCAGTCCAGTCTAAAAGTTCTGTATAGGGTACCGCAGGCAAAAGTTTGACGCGATCAGCCACTCGTTCACGAGCGATGAGCGCAACCAGTTGAGAATACACAGGCTCGACAGCTCCACCCATGATCACAATCACGATATTGGGCTCAAGGTATTTCGCCGCAAGTACTAGTCTCTCCAATTCTCGGTTTGCCTGAATATATCCCTGGTAGAGGGCAATACGCACTTCTGGGCCAAGCTCCAAGTGCTGACGCAAGCGATCACTGTGAGAGACGGTTTTATAGAGTGGTACATTACGAACCACTGTTACCTTCGAAGCATGGTAAAGCGTTCGTAGTTCTGCAACATAGTGAGGGGAGGCAGTGATGACCGCTGAACAGCGGGACACCATATACGCGAGGAAACGTATCGAAAGCGCCCTCAATCTACGCCATCGCAAAATCTTTGGGTCTGACAAAGTAAGATCGGGAGCATCAAAAATGAGAGGCCTGCGGAGCAAACGTGTGGCAAGATAACATGCAGGCAAGGTATGTTCCACATGTGCATGGTAGATATCTGCCCGCATCTTTACTAATTGAATAACGCTATATATGGTCATGAACGACAGTTTCACAAAGAACCAAGGTTTGAAGCGTGGTGAAACAAAAAGCCCCGGTATAAAAAGATGCTTTACATGCACACCATGAATAATTTCCTCAGGCGACTGTACACGATCGCGTTCAACATCAACAATCGTAACGGCAAATCCCTCTTCTATCAGCGCAGTTGCATCACGTAATACGCGAGGATCGACTCTCACCCTTTCCATTAAAAGCATACAAACCTTGATAGGTGTTCTGGCAGAGAACGAATCTCCTGTCACGGGTGATTTCACAGCCGGACTCGTTTTCATTCTAGAAACCTCCTCTACTATTCCTTTAACAGCTTTTTTTCTATCTCGTGGTAATATCCCCAACCCAGCGAGAATACTTCCATAGAGCAATAACAGACCACAATGAATACTCCAAATGGCGATGGGGCTCTGCCCTTGAACAAAGCGAGTATCTCCAACGTAGAGCACGATGCCTATTCCCAGAGCAAGCATGACGAGGCCTACCTCGAATGGCACAGGATACATGATCTGGTTGAACACATAACTTACCAATGCCAGCACGATATAAGCCACTAACGTAGCAATAGCCGCACCCATTGCACCATCGAGAGGAATAAGAAAAAGATTTATTCCGAAGTTGAGCAACGCAGAGAAAAGAAGAGCAATAAAAGCCAGCCATGTTTTGCGTCGCAATGTCATGCCTAGATTAAACACGATAAAAAAACTATTGAACACAGTGGCGAGGGCAATAGCTGAAATAATCAGTGACTGCCCGCGGTATGACGCAGGGAATAGGAAGTCAAGAACACTCACTCCCAACAGCGACACACTCAGCGTCGCAAAAAGGAGAAAGAAGCTATACCAGCGAAAGATCAATTTGAACAGATGCGCAGCATCGTCTCGTCGCGCAATGGGGTAAATCAAAACCCACCAGGCCATGGAAAATGGCCTCGTAATGAGGAAGCCCACTCCTCCACCCAGGCTATAGGCGATGGTGTAGTTAGCAGCAGCGGAGAGAGACACAAAATGAGCTAACAGGTAGCGATCGGATAATTGCAGCAGCCACATCGTCATAGCATTCATTGCATAGGGAACGCCAAGCATCAACATATTGACGACCATAGTGAAGCGCAAGCGAAAACCTGTGTGGAGAAAAATGAGTGGTAAGGTGCCAACAACAATAGCCGCGTTTCCAATACCCATGGCAACCAACGCTCCTAGAATGCCTCTATGGAACACTCCTACGAGCAGCACCGTAGCTCCTGCCATGAGCAAACAATTAGCAATAGAGACAATTGAGTAAGACACCGCACGACCCTCTACCCGCATCCACATCAGACCTGGCGTGGTCAGGTTCTGCAACACCACCAGAAAAACAGTGAGGTCAATCGCAGTACTATACGAGGTACTATTTAGGAGTAATAAGGATAATCTGGGAGCAACCATCATGCCGACCAATGCAATCGGCATGATCATGAAAAACAAAAGCAAGGCCAGTGTGGAGAGTGCATATCGTTTTTCTCTCCTGGTTCTACAATCTTGAGCATAGATAGCCGAAAAAACTGCATCCACACCAAATATAGTAATACTCGATAGTAAATATATCAAAGTATCTAATACTGCTAAAGCTCCATAATCGGCATGAGATAGCGCATGAGTCAGATATGGCAGCAGTAGCAGTGAAACAAGCGGTGAAGTCATCGATGAGAGAGCATAAATACCGGAGCTTTTGACAAGGGTACGGACTAGCTCAAGAGAACTTTTCCCACTCTTTATGTGACCTTGAGGTGGTCGTATCTGTTCACAGACTTGCTTCGGCAATTCTACACGTGACTTTACTGCCACAGCTTCGTTGATTTCCTGCACTTCAGCGGAAGTTATAGGCATGCTACGACGTTTTTTTACCTTATCCAGTGCAGAAAGTGATTTATTTGTTAGGATTATAAAATATTTACTTTTATTACTCATTTTAATCCTACCACTCATGTTTTTTATCTTCATGCTTTTTATTCTCTTTATGCTTATTTATCTCAAAATATTCTTTTTATATTACATACTTCACAAAATCTATACATCTCTTTAACTAGCTTTTGCTCTTAATAGGCATAGAAACAGCACCGAGAAGTAGCCATCCCACAGCCAACAAAGGAGCACATGTCCATCCTGCGTCACTCAAGCTAAAGATAGTCAAAGCTACAGCAGAAGCGACACCGCTTGCAATAAGTGGACGAACCTTTACACTAGACCGAAACCAGTTATGCAATGCGAGCCGAAATGTCAGCAGAAGGAGGAATGTAAACATAATCGCAACTGGTAGCCCGCCCAAAGCAGCTAATTCCAGAAACGCATTATGTGGATGGTCTAAGGGGCTGTACTGCGTGATCGCGCGGTATGGCTCAGCTCGCACAAAGTAAACATAGCGACCGAGCCCTAGTCCAAACAATGGGAAGGCTCGAATGACTTGTATACCAGTCTGCCATGCGCCAGAACGCAATGGCAGTTCACTAGGATCTTCAGCATGCTGCAGTTGAAGAACAATTTGAGAAGGAAAAACTGTTACTATAATGATGGCAACGCTAACGATGATGAAAAGAAAAAATAAGCGATAATTGGTTCGTCCAATAAATATGAGAAAGACAACTACACCCACACAAAGTGATAACCAAGATTCTGTACTAAAAGAGAAGATCAAAGCGGGCAACAAAATAAAGATTTCGCTAAAGTAGAGGAGTTTTCCCCGCCATGTGGAACTTTCCCAAAAAAGTCCCAGAGGGATCAAAAGCATCATAGCGAAAAATCCACCGCCAGAATTAGGGTTTATAAAAAAACCCCCAATACGTTGTACAGATGTGTCACTACTTAATGCATAGTAACCACCAATCTGTGCAAAATATGCATCATATCTTGTTGATCCAAACAAGAGATCTCCAGTAGTAGTCTGGATCATAACAATGATGGCAATAAGCACAGCAAACAAAGATAATAAATTGAAAAGTTTTATAATATGTATATCATTACATCCTATAACTGTGCCCAGGCTGAACATCATAAAGGCTCCGAGAATCACATTAGCATAATAGTAAGCCTCGTCTAGCAGATTAATGCCCCGTGTCGCTGGAATAACGGCCATTAGGAGAAGTAAAAACCATATCCACAAGGTATTTCGATTTTCCAAAAAAATGTGAGAAGTTCGAAACATATAATAAAATATCAGTAACAGAAGCATCATTATCAGTGCAACAAAACCTAACCCTAAGTACCAGTCAACATAAAGATGAACTGCAACAACTGCAGTTATAGCCAATTCATCCTGTTTAAGAATGAGCATGATTATCATCACTGCAGTACCAATAATGCTAACCATTACATACAACCCGATATTTCCAAGTATACCCCCAGATAGTAGTCCCCATCCGATACCTCCTAGGCATGCTGTAATCAAGGCGGCAAAGGAGAGAAAATGCCAAAAGCTGAAAAGACTACCATTATTATCACTTCTGTGACCTGGATTCCACGCGTTCGTCTTCATCATTATGATACTACTCCCAAATGATAATTCCTTATTAGTTACAGGATAAAGAGCCTAACCAAGCAACACAACACTCGTGAATTCTTGAACATCATGCCTATGACTCCTCCTTCCATTAGCATATGTAGTCAAGTTCCATATCTGTATCCTCTGTCAACAACTGGTTAGCCATTGCAAGCTGTTTGCCTGGCATTTTCATCCCTACGACTTTGTTCACTTGCGCGGTACATGATGGCAACGTCACATGCACATTGAATGTCCATACTGTTCCTGCTTGTCTTTGGACCGTATCTTGATAATGCCAACCATGCTGATCGTGGGTAGCTATGTGGGACACACGCCAGGTAAGAGTGATCGTGCGAGTTTGGCCATAAGGAAGCAGAAAGATACCAGCCCATACCTCGTGACCAAATTTATTGCTGCTGCTTTGCGGTTCCCATCCATCTTGAGCTAGCAGCATGCTGCCTTGAGGAACATAAACACGCACATAATCGCGATAGAGCGGAGGACCGTACTGCTCTGGAATCGTCCAGGAGTAGCAGAATCTGAGTCAGGTGGGTAGCATCGCCTGCCGCATCAATAGTCACCGTATCAGCCAATGTATTTACAAGCACGCTATTTGCTTTATTACCTGAAACATTTGCGTCGACGACGAAGATGCCATCACCTGGTGCTGCTTGAATCGCTGCATCGAGATGATCTTGGTGGAGCAACGTTTCTACGCGAGGATCATTCAAATAGATCTGTACGTCTTTTGTGCGTATCCCATCGACAACCATCAGCAGAAATTTGGCCATATTTGCTGCTGTTAGTTGGCGCATACGGGCAAGAAAATGTTCTGCTAATAATGCCGTAAAGTGTTTCCGCAGTGAAGAATATCCGTCAGGGGAGGCCACCGTATCTGGCCCTTCCGTCCCTGGCCCCAACTGATGGTAATTAATGCGTTCAATGAGATTGTGCGCATCTATTGTTTCATGATACTCAGGAAGATAGATAGGTCCAGTGATAGTGAGCACATGCTGAATAAACATGGGAGTAATCGCAACCACTCCCCGAAGCGGTATATTGCCCCCTTCGCGAGTGTAGAGCGACTCGGCGTATCTGGCAGCTGTTGGGAAATCAGCATCGAGATTTGAGTCTCGCAATCCCCAATTTCCTCGCGCGAGATGAAACCAACGATAGGCAGCTGGGAATGGAGTACGAAAACCTGCTGCGCTAAAGGTATGGTCCAGCAAGTTCGTATCAGTAATGGATGCAGCAGCTAACTGCCCCCCTGTGAATGTGACGATGCCATAATTTCCGATGAAACCACCACCTGGTCGTAGCTCTGTTGAGTCAAGCACTTCCAGTAGATAATTGGCTGACGTCTCGATACCCAGGAGCGTTGGCACTGCTGGCAGCGCCTTTACAATACTATCCACCCACATCTGGAGCACAGGAAGGTCTTTATGCAGGACATCCACGAGCGCACCGAGGTGCGAATCAAATTGCAGATCCACAGGGGTTAATTGATCCCTTTCATTCATAGTGTTGTTAAGAGAGACCTGCACTTCCTGAAGACGCTGCCTGATGAAGGTGAAATCTGTTCTAGTCATGCCCTGGGATTGACCACCGAGCGAGCTATGCAGATGCGTCATGAGCAACCTCAGAACATCACAACTTACCAGCCCCGCGTGGGAAAGCTCCCTCACCAGCGGAACAAGGTGAAGAGCGGCATGAACCTTGTTTCCGTAAACTGGCAAGAATGCTGCAACGCCAGGCACAAATTGGAGCGTATTCTCTACATCGTTAAAATCGCTCAAAGCGGCTGAGAACTCTTGTTGTGCTCCGACTACACTGGATAGATCAAAAGGACGTTTTAATAACACGACTAAGAACGTCTTGGCTTTGAGCAAATGTCGTATTCCATCCTGTGCAATAGGGAGGTTACTCCGGTAGCTCGCAATGCTTATCCCACTTCCCAGACCTACCACTGTAGAGAGACATACCATAAGGAGAAGCATCCTGATAAGCCAAATCTTTCTTATTTTAACGCTGTTTTTCTTCTCTTTCACTTCCAACCTCACAAATGCGGCGTCGTTTTGCTGTCTTTGTTCCTTCAGTTCTAACGGGAAGTCGTGATGCATGAGCAGAAACGAGAGAAGATACTGACTTGTGCGGTAAGGGCTGTAGCGTGTCCGTGCTCGATTTCTGCTCCTGCTCCTGATCATAATAGTAATAAGGCACTTCTCTGTGCACGCGATGCTGCTTGTTGACAACAAAACCAAGAATACGTGTCCCTGATTGTGTCAGCAAGCTTTTGACTTGTTGCATATTTTTTCTGGTGGCACGAGTGACATCGGCGACAACCACCGTACCATCCACTTTTGATGTAAGGCTTCTGGTATCTGCTAATCCCAGCAGAGGAGGTGTATCAAAAATGATGATGTCAAACTTGCTCTTCATGATAATAGTGAGCAAGTTGCTCATTGCGATTGAGTCAAGTAATTCCGCGGGATTAGGGGGTAATGATCCCGCAGGCATCACGTGTAAATTCGCACTATCGACCGAGTGTATAAAAGACTCAAGAAAACGGTCCATCATCTCAGATGTTGCTGGTAGCGACGCCAAGGATTGATCTTGAGAACAGGCCACAATAGCATCGCTCAGTCCTTTTGTGTCTTCATGAATGAGGAGCTTCGTATGGATCGCTGGGCGATGCAAATCCGCATCGATGAGGAGGGTATTCTTCCCGGCTCCAGCCATAAAGATAGCAAGATTGGTAGCAATTGTACTTTTTCCATCATTGGGCATAGCACTCGTCACAACCAATGAGCGTATAGGCTTATCTACCGCAGCAAAGCCTATATTTGTCCTTAAAATACGATATGACTCGGAATTAATATTTTTTCTTCCAAAATTAATAATAGTCCCTTCATCATTTTTTGATCCATTTGCATACCATATAGTACTTAGAGTTGGATAATTCAGTAATTGATTAATATCTTCTGCTGTACGTATGCGTGTATCTAGCTGCTCAAGAAGCACTGCCACCACGAAACCAAGAAACAAGCCTGCAATACTGCCCAATCCAGTATTGAGCAGTATCTGTGGCCGCACCGGGTTTATCGCAGGTTGGGCGGGCTGTGCGATACGCAGGAAGCTGCTATTTTGTGCTTCTGTTAGCTTGAGTTGCGTCAGGCTCGTCTGCCATTGATTATAGTATTCCTGCTGACTGTTGAGTTGACTTCCTAGACTGGACATCTGAGCTTCCAACGCATCAATCTGGCCGACTGATCCTTGAGAGACAACCAGAGTTGCTATACGCAACTGAATATCATTCATGCTTTTCTGCGTCGCATCCACATTTCGACGAGCAGCGTCTACTGCTTGTTGCAACTGCTGTTGGGAACGATTGTTATCGAGCTGGTTCTCTTTGCTCTGCTGTTTGATCAATGTGTTTGCGATATCGTTTGCGAGTGCGGCTGCTCTTTTCGGGCTAACGTTTACCACATCGATTTCAAATAACTGGGTATTTAATTTATAGGAACTCGTTGTTGCCTTTGTCAGTTGATCAACTGTCATGCCTGGAAAACGTGAGACGACATCACTGATGACCGGACTGCTCATGGCCAGTTGGGATTCGGTTTGCACAAGCTGATCACTCGCAAGAAGGTTGTTAATATCGGTAGAATTACTCGTCGCAGCAATCGTAATCCGCATGAGTACGCTAGATTGATAGACCGGTGTCATACACCTACTTCCTACGTATGCACCCAGGCCAACAATGACAACGCAACCCACCAGCATTTTCCACTGCTTGAGCAGTAGGGACCAATAGTTCTCAAGCGTCATTATTCATTCCTCCACTTCTCTATTGTACTCAACAAACATCATGTTGTACTGAGGTGTTTTTGGCCGAAGGTCAGGTCTGACCAGCTATCTCCCATGACCACACAGGACCTCAACGACTGTTTTGCAAAGAATGCGTAAATCCAGGATCAGTGAGCGATGAGCTATATAGTACATATCGTACTCCAACTTAATCGCGTCACTCTGTACGGTATCAGTATAACAATACATGACTTGTGCCCAACCGGTAATCCCAGGTTTGACACACAAGCGTGTTCGGTACCATGGAATTATCTGCTCTAACATAGCGACCACTTCCGGTTGTTCAGGTCGTGGCCCAATGATATTCATATCACCTAAAAGAATGTTTACTATCTGCGGTAGCTCATCAAGATGCGTGATCCGCAGCAAACGCCCTATGCGGGTCACTCTTGGATCACCCTGGGTCGTGCGAGTACAAGCGGTGTTCTTTCTTGCTTCAACATGCATCGAGCGAAATTTGTAGATGCGGAATATCGTACCCTTGTATCCCATGCGCTTCTGCGTGTAAAAAATAGGACCAGGAGAGTCACAATAAATCAGGAATGCCACAAGGGGCAAGATCAAGAGGAATAGTGCCAGGCCGAAGACCCCGAAAACCAGATTGATCACCATACACCACCATGGATAAAATAGGGATATTGCCTGTTCCATAGGGAATATCGCGCTGATTTCTTCTGGTTGGGTGACACTCGGACAGGACTGACCTTTTGCCGGCGCGGCTTGTGTCCCCCCAGGTTTGCTGTGTTTGTGTTGCACTTCAAGATCATTTGTAGGTATGCTTGTGACGACAATCTGCTTCAACTTCGGTTGCATACAAGCCGGTCTCCTTTCTTTCTCCTATCTCTGACGTTCCCTCGCCTGGGCTACAGGCTGCACAGGTTCCCATAATCGGTCACCAGATTGGTTCTGCTCTGATGGCATACCTAGAACCTCGTTCTTCTTCAAGAGCCCATTGATGCGTCTATCGAGTTTGGCTACTAATTGTTTCCAGTCAAAGTGCTCCTCTACGAAGGCGCGTCCCCGTTGTCCTAAGACTTGAGCTTTCTGCGGGTGTTCATAGAGTTCAAGGATCGCGGATGCCAGTTCTTCACTGTTCTCTGGTGCTACTGCGATGGCTGCTCCCGCTTGCTGCTCCGCGAGCCAGCGAGCCTCCCCTGCGGCACTCAACACAATGGGGCGTGCACAAGCCATTGCCTCGTATATCTTTGAAGGGATCGCACCCTCAAACAACGGTAATTTTCTGAGAGGTACGACGCACACATCAGCACCAGCGAGCAACAGTGGTATCTGCTCATGGGGTTGTGGCTCAAGAAAGAGCACATTGGTGAGATTGCGCTGTTTGGCCTGTTCGACCAGATCTTTCTTCTCCGCTCCATCGCCGACGAATACAAAGCGTATATCAGTCCAATTGAGCAAGCGCTCTGCAACATCGAGCAACGTAGTCAGGCCTTGTGCCAGTCCATGTGTACCAGCATAGAGTGCGGTAAACCGATCATCCCAGCCAAGCGCAAGACGAGCTTGCGCCTGCGGTAGTGGTCTGAATGTGCTTGTATTCACTCCGTTTGGTAAGAGAAAAACTTTCTCTGGAGGGAGACCTTGCCTGATGATCTCTGTATAAATACCTTCTGTGACAGCGCATATCAGCGCTGCTCGCCGATATGTTGACCATTCCAGCCACTGGGCAAGCCGGATTAATGCACGATTACGGAGCATGCCTAATTGCACTGCTGACTCAGGCCATAGATCAGCAATGGCAAAAATAAAAGGACATTTTTTGCCTGTGGACAGTATACGTCCAGCAATGGCATCAAAGAGAGGGGGCGACCCCACTATGATTATATCCGGTCGACCTACTGCCTTCCATCCAAAAATGGGAGCAAGACAGCCAAAAGAAAGCTGCGCGAGAATACGGCGGAAAAACCCTTTATTTGTACAGGTATAGCTCCATATGCGCACGACCCGGACCCCCTGGCGCCGCTCTTCCTGTAGAATGTGTCCACGATACTCAGGGGGAACAATCCCTATTGGATAGTTAGGTCGTGTCGTCAGCACCGTCACTTCGTGTCCCAACTGTACTAAATGGGTTGCTGTCTCGCTAAGACACACCGCAGCGGCGGCTTTTTCGGGTGGGTAATACGGCGTGACCATGAGAATATGTGCCATGCTAAATCACTCTCTTCTTACAAACTTCGTCCACGATGTCTGGCGGTGCCTTTTTTGAGACAATATCAGATCTTTTGCGCTTCATGTGTTCATAATTGCCTCCTCCGATCGTGATGTAACCCATACCGAGAGATTCGATCACTTCGCGGCGCAAAACAGAGCGCCCATCTAACACGACCTTACATCCTGTGAAGCGGCTAAAGTCAAAGTTTTGATAGGCTCGGTGACTGCACTGAAGAACAATGGCTCCAATCTTGCTCTCATCATCTGGGGGAAGGACTCTATATCCCTCCTTATGTAACTCATCCCCGCTAAAATATGGATCATCAACGTAGACCTGTGCGCCACGATTGGTGAGTGCATGTTGCAACAACTTCGCGCTTGTAAATGCCATCTCGCGCACATCTCCTCGGTAGGCGACTCCTAGCAAGAGAACTGATTGCTGTGCCAGTGGTCCGATAATCTCTTCAAGACGCCGGGCGGCGTACTCTGCCATTGCATCGTTGATACGGCGGGCATAGCGCGGCAATGTGAGTATGCAGGTATCCCCCTCCTGAGTGTCTTTATCATTGGAGTTCGCGAAAAGAAAATAGGGGTAGACTGGAATGCAATGACCACCGACGCCAACTCCAGGCATGTGAATGTGGGAGTAGGGCTGCGTATTAGCGGCGGCAATCGCGGCATGCACGTTGAGTCCATGGATATCGGCATAGCACGCGTATTCATTCGCAAGCGCAATGTTGACATCTCGATAGCTTGTTTCAATGAGCTTAACATATTCCGCCTCGTCTGTTGAAGCCATGGTAATGATTTCGGCATCAAGCACCGCACGATAGAATGCTGCGGCATGAGCAACACTAGCGGCATCGATACCTCCAACAACTTTGGGATAGAGACACAGATCACGAAAAATAGAACCCGATGAAACACGCTCTGGGCTGTACGCCAGGTGAAAGTCATTGCCTCCATGCAGGCTGGATATCTGCTCAAGATTAGGAAGCAGACGTAAGGTGGTCGTGCCCACTGGTAACGTTGTTTCATACACGACCAGGGTGCCTGGTTGCAACCCCGCTCCAATAGCGGCAGTAGCAGCATCAATCTGCTGAAAATCTACCTTCTGCGTGGCATCAATGCAAACAGGTACGATGACCACAACAACGTTCGCTGCCTCAACAGCTTCAGTCGTATGGGTAGTTGCTGAGAACAATCCCTGCAGTACAAGGAGAGGAAGAGCTTCTAAAAGCTCTGGTTCCCCTTGGATATGAGACATTCCATGATTCAGACCCATAACAATCTGGGCGTTCCTATCGCAACCAATCACTTTGTGACCATGCCTGGCATACTGTACGGCGAGTGGCAGGCCAATTTTACCCAAACCAACGACAGCGATAGTGTATGATGACGACGAGGAACTAGACATAGCTGTTTGCATATTGCACCTCGTGATATTGTGCATGGACACTCTGGGCAGTTGACTCAAGGAGTCGATGCGCAATTTTCAAGGCAGCCAGACCATCCTCACCGGTCACAACTGGTTGCGTTTTGTTAGTTAAAGCCCTGATGATATCTTCATATTCTAGCCGTAGCGGTTCTGCTTTCTGCACCTTGAGGCGTGTCATTGTGCCCTCACTCACTCCCGTTAAAGAGCGCAATGCATCCCAAGAAGTCGAAGTATAGTCGTTTTCATAAAAGTAGATATCCTGCGTGAGATAGTTCACGAGAAACATCCCTTTCTCGCCTGTCACTGTCAGTTCACGCACCTTCGTTGGTGTCAGCCAATTGACATCAAGTACGCCGATTACATCATGAGAGAAACGCAGAACACCAAGTAACAGATCCTCACAGGTATTGTGAATACGTCTTTGTGTCTCAGCAAATACATGTTCCACTTCAAAAGAAGTCAAGTACCGCATAATATCGATGTCATGGGTCGCAAGATCAAGAATAACACCGACATCACGAATACGTGAAGGGAAAGGCCCAAGACGTCTTGCATGCAGATGGAAGAGCTGGCCAATTTCACCTGCCATTAAATGTCGCTTCAATTCAATAATGGCTGGGTTGAAACGCTCGATATGTCCAACAGCGATGTTGGCTCCGTTTCTACGAGCGAGTTGGATTAACGTTGAGGCTTCTTCGGTGGTGCGGGCCATTGGCTTTTCGATCAGTACGTTGATACCTCTCTCCAGGAGATAGGATGCGACCTCAAAATGCATGTGGGTAGGAACGACGACCGAGACAAGGTCAAGATGGGTTTCATCTACCATCTGCTGATAATGCGTATAGCCCGGGACGTGAAAACGATTCATTGCCCGGTGTAAAACGAGATCCGACTCATCGGCAACTCCCACGAGTTGGATCTGCTCTCCACTCAAATCACGTAGGACTCGCAGATGGTTCATTCCCATCGAGCCAGCTCCGACAATCCCAATGTTTAGTGGCATAGATCAAGCACCTCCTTTGAGATAGTGATAAGATCTTCTGTGCTGAGTGACGGATGGACCGGTAGTGATAGTACTTGTCGCGCGGCACTTTCAGTGATAGGTAATGACTTATCTGCGTGCGTAACCTCAGGAGAACCGACACATCGATACAACTCCTGGTGCGCCTGATAAAAAGGTTGCCGATGAATGGGGACAGGATAATGAATGGCAGTCCCAATCCCTCGTGCCCGCAGATGCGTGGCCCATTCATCGCGGTTGCCAGGCACCTGAATGGTATACTGATGATAAACGTGACGGTGCTCTGGCCGTGCCATCGGTACTTGCACCACTTCCCAGAAGTGTTGCGTCAAAAAGGTTGCATTGGCAATACGCTGGGTCGTGAGCTGTGCTAAACGCTGAAGTTGGACGATCCCCAAAGCACCTTGTATATCGGTCATACGCAAATTGTATCCTAAATCGACATGCCGATAGCGTTCTTTTTGCCCGTGACTGCGCAGAAGACGTATGCGCTCGGCAATGCCCGGGTCATTCGTCGTGACCATGCCGCCTTCACCAGTTGTCATGTTTTTGGTGGCATAAAACGAGAAACAGCCTGTCCCAAACCCACCAACCGGCTTTCCATGGACAGTAGCTGCATGTGCCTGACACGCATCTTCAATCAGGACTAAGTGATGCGCTGCGGCAAGTGGCAACAAGCAGGCCATATCGCAAGGATTGCCATACAGGTGTACTGGCAGGATGGCTTTTGTGCGTGTTGTTATGGCTGCCTCAACCAATGTAGGGTCCAAGTTGTAGGTATCTGGCTCAATATCCACAAATACGGGTGTCGCACCAACCAGGAGAATAACATTTGCGGTAGCTGCAAAGCTGAACGCGGAGGTAATGACCTCATCACCGGGGCCAATATCATGAGCAAGTAATGCCAGATGAAGCGCAGCAGTTCCCGAAGAAACGGCGACGGCAGACTGCACATGGCAAAATTGGGCAAAATCGCGCTCAAAAGCTTGAACTTGTTCGCCTTGAGCAAGTTGACCAGACGCCAGTACCTGAAGAAGAGCTTCCGCTTCCGCTTCACCTAGTAGTGGATGAGCAACTGTAATCATGAAGGACTTACTTCCCCTTTTAAAAAAAACGTATAAATTGCTGAGCGGCCGTCTATGGAAGCCAGATAAAACCCTGATGTATGTTTCCTCATAGCTGATCGGAAAACGAGCCCAAAGTAGCTTCAATCCTGAACTCAAAGACCAGTTCCTCAAAGGATACTCGATGAGTGACGTTGGATGCCTCTCCGCTTTTCTTGTGATCACGAAGACGCATTTCTAGTATATACATAGCAAAAAAACAGAAAATATTTACCCATTCAAATATAATATATTTACTATTTTGATATACTATTTTTGTGTTGCCTGACACATAAGAATTCCAAATGGAGTCTATAGGGAAAGGAGAACTCTGCTCAAGTTCATTCGTGGTGCATTCGCTAAATTCGGGAGGCTTTCCGACCTGCTTGAAATACTGAGAGCGTACGAAGTATATAGAATATGACAAGCACTTAGCAAATGTATCAATTAAAACAGAAGGATAAAAATAGGGAAAAGAAAGTGGAAATAAATGTCTAATCCATCATTTTATGTTCATCCGACTGCGGAAGTAGAACCAGATGCACAGGTTGGAGCAGGAACACGTATCTGGCGACAAGCACATGTGCGTGCACACGCATCAATAGGCGAACAGTGTACCATTAGTCAAGGCGTGTACGTCAATTCGCATGTATACATTGGTTCACGTGTGAAGATTCAAAATTATGTTTCTCTTTTTGATGGTGTAATTATCGAGGATGGAGTTTTTATCGGACCTCATGTGTGTTTTACGAATGACCTGTTTCCTCGTGCTATTACCTCCTCAGGGGAACTCAAAGCAGCCAGTGACTGGAAGTGTTCGTCAACACACGTCGAATACGGAGCTTCGATTGGCGCACACTCCGTCATTATCGGTGGAGTAAAGGTTGGATCGTTCGCACTCATTGGCGCAGGATCGGTGGTGACAAAGGATGTAGCACCATACACGCTCGTCTTTGGCAACCCCGCATGCCCACATGGCTATGTCTGCAAGTGTGCACATCACCTCACTGATATTGAGAAACAAGATGAGAAAATCTTGGGGTGGTGTGAGTGGTGTAGAAAACGTTGTCAGATAGGAACGACATCTGGTTCTGTCGCGAAAATCTGAGGAAAGATGCGATGCGATGATCAAAGTGCTATCAATTTTAGGCACGCGCCCAGAGGCCATCAAGTTGGCTCCAGTACTTCTGGAGTTACAACAACATTCTGAGCATATTACCAGCTGCCTATGCGTAACTGCGCAACACCGACAGATGCTTGATCAGGTATTACGTCTTTTTAGGCTCATCCCGGATTACGACTTAAATGTGATGCAAGAGGCACAATCACCTACCGCCGTCGCAGCTACGGTACTTTCAAAGCTGGAACCCATTTTGATGGTCGAGCGTCCTGACTGGGTGCTGGTTCAGGGAGATACGACCACGCTTGTGGCTGGAGCGCTTGCAGCCTTTTATGCAAGAGTAAAAATCGGACATGTAGAAGCCGGAATGCGGACCTACGATAAGACTCAGCCTTTTCCTGAAGAAGGACATCGACGAATCGCAGCCGCCATAGCTGATCTGCATTTTGCGCCAACCCAAGAAGCATTTAATAACCTGCGACGGGAGCATATTCCTGCTGAGAACATTCTATTGACAGGCAATACAGCAATCGACGCACTTCATGCGATAACGAGCTTACCCTATAAGGTGAAAGATGGACCACTTGCTGGTATTCCCTGGGAGAAACGCATCATTCTTGTTACGACACATCGACGTGAGAACCAGGGTCAACCGCTAGAGGCAATCTGTGAAGCATTACAAGAAATTGCATTAAGCTACCAGCAAAGTGTCCACATCGTCTATTCAGTACATATGAACCCACGTATATGGGAACCAGTGCATCGCAAATTAGGAGATACAGCAGGCATCACCCTGGTATCCCCGCTCGATTATCTGTCCTTCACACATTTGCTCAAGCGCTGTTATCTGGTACTGACAGATTCAGGCGGGTTACAAGCTGAGGTCCCCGGTTTAGGAAAACCCCTCTTAGTTTTGCGTAATACGACCGAATATATGGAAGCAGTAGAAGCTGGCACTTCCAAGTTGGTTGGTTTCAACCGTCAATGCATCGTAGAAGAAACGAAGCGACTATTGGAAGACAGTGACGCATATAAGAAAATGGCCCAGGTTACCACTTTCTATGGAGATGGACAAGCCGCAAAGCGCATTGTCACAGCCCTGATAGAATACGATGGGACTGCATCTTACGGTATGAAGAGCCCCTCCATGTGACGACAGGATAAATACTTGCCATAGAAGCGCTAGAAGTGTCCCTTGAACTTTGTATGTGAAAGGAAATAGTTGGATGAATACGAAGTTCCAACGATCAGCGAGGCGGCGGCTGAAATTTCTTCAGGTCTGTTTCATTTTCTTAGCCGTTTTGTGTTCCATCCTCATATCCATACTGATACCTACTCCAACACGGTTCCTAGAGGACGTCTATCAATCACATATGATAGGCGGTTTCAGTATTATTACTGCTGAGCAGGCTCTCAGTGCAATGAAAGAAGGGATTCAGATAGAGTTTCAGTATGGCAATCCTCCATCAGAAAATGATGCATTTGGACAAACACTGCAGTCATTACATATGCATGTAGTGGATGGATTCATTTCCAGTTCCATGCATTACTATGAGTGCCAGCGTTTACGCACTATGCTCATAGTATCGCCCCCTTACGCGCTGAACTCATATTGTGGTCAGGACTCTTACCCGACTTTCGCTAGCGAAGATGCGTTTCTCGCAACCATAGCCACTCACTTACGACAGGTTATGCATAACCATCTCATTGTGGGGTACTGGGTACTCGATGATTGGGCATCATGGGACGAAGGGAGTGCCAGACTCCTTCTCACAAAGATTCGCCACCTTATTCAGCACTATACACCTGGTCGTCCTGCCATTTGTGGCTTCGGTGGAACTCTCTCCGCTAATACGAGTCTTGGCTGGAACGATAACGTGGCAGACAATTTTTCTCCGCAAGGATGTGATGAGGTTGGACTGTATATCTACTCAGCACGTGTACCCATTGTATCGCATATCCCTTCTTCTAGTACCTATGATTGGTCCATGTCAAAACTTCTGCCTGCGATGTTTGCGAGCTTGAAGCAGAGAAGGTGGAATATCCAACAAGAGCCATTGCTCGGCATTGTACAAGCTATTGGTGGTCCTGTCGCGTATATGAATAGTTATCAAGTACCTCCAACAGCACAAGATATTGAGACACAAAGCAGAAGTTTTTGCGAAAGCGGGGCAACAGGACTCACGTTTTATGGCTGGAGTGACTCCAGTTTTGGGGCTCTGTCACAAACCCCTATGAATAGCCCTGAGGTAGAAAAGGGTATTCGCGATGGTATTGCAGCATGTAAGCAGTCATGGAACAAGCCATACCTCGAAGATTATGGTTGAGGAGTCTCAGGTGAATGCCTTAAACATAATTAATCCCATAATCCTGGGTTGTTTTATTGAATACACAAAGCGAGAGTAAAGGCGAGGGAACCAACGGAGTCTCTTGGGCAAGCAGTATTCAAAGCCTCCACGGGGATCAAGATAGATGAATTCGACCGCTCGGAATCCTGCTTGTTCAAGAGTATGACGAATGTCGCGTATGCTATTGAGGCGGTAAGCAGTGGGGAAGTGGTAGGAGTCGCGCGCCTGCTCCCCAATCAGGCGACCTAGGAGCCAGTCCTGGATCCCTAATGCCGCGCTTATTTTCGTGGCCATGCCAAAATAGTGCCACAAGTTAGGAGTGATGCCAAAAAGTGCGCCTCCTGGCAGTAGCAGAGATTTACAAGCGGACAGGAAATCATGCGGGTGAACCACATGTTCCAGTACCATACGTGTATAGAGGCAGTTAAAGCGAGCACTGTGGTTTTTGGCAAATTCTTCTATTGAAACTTGATGTCGTTCATGCAGATAGGGATTCTGTTCAATTTCGACGTCAGGATCGACGCCGACTAAGCGCTTGACGTGCGACTGGATCAGTGCCGTGTGGCCGGTTAAACCTTTCCCTGCACCCACATCTAACACTTCGGAATTGCTATCGCAATACTGGGTAATCCACCTGAAGAATTCGGCATGGGCATCGACATTCGCAGGAAGAAAAGAGACCTGGGTTCGAATCATACGCTCTTGGCCAAGGGCACCCATCATGCCTGAGAGGGATGAATGGCCACTCCTTTCTTGGACTAGTACAGGTAGCGATAAATAACGAGGGAGCCTGTACGTACGGTACTGAGCTTTGTATGTGTATCAAGACTCCTACGGTATTTCCGCAGAGGTGTACTGGGATTGGGTGAAATATCTCACCCGATAAACAGACATGATAAATAACGGTTCTCGCTAAAATAATTCTAACGGTTCAGTATAAGAGAAATAGATTGATTTATTGATTCTGGATAGTGACAAGCTCTTCGAGCTTCCCGTGCACAGATCTTTGCCTGGTGGGTCAGTTGCGAAACAGCTTACAAAGATACAAAAGAAATGATATACTAATAAAGGTGAAAATCGAGTAGTAAATGATATTATGACGCACAAGGAGACAAAGAACCATGAGCGCCCACAAAAGAATCCTTTCCGATCATTGACAGCAGAAGAGCAACAGCAGCTAGAGCAGATCGCCAAAGCGAGCAGTGAACGAATCGATGTGGTTCGACGAGCCAAAGCATTGCTAGCCCTTGCACAAGGTCATACATTCACAGCAGCAGGGAAACAGGCAGAGATCAGTCGTCAAGCCGTGGCCCAATTGGTTGAACGCTTCCATCAGCGCGGGATGGCAGCGGTGCTTACCATTGCGCCAGGACGAGGGCGCAAACCCACCTATCGTCAAGAGGTGCGAGGTCACATCCTGCGCACCGTGCAACGTTGTCCTGATCGGCAAGGAGACGGAACAGCCACCTGGTCTTTGAAAACCCTGGAACGTACTTTGCGCCGCGAGCTGGGCTTACCGAAGTTGTGTGCTCATACCATCATCGGGTGCTGTTAGAAGCTGGCTATACGTATCAACAGAGCCGCACCTGGTGCCCGACAGGAACCGCCGAGCGAGTGCGTAAAGAAGGCGTCGTGATCGTCCACGATCCACAGACCCAAGAAAAAAAAGCCCTGATTGAGCAAGCGTACCAAACTGGGGAATGCGCCGGGGTGATGGTTCTCTGCCAGGATGAAGCAGAACCGTATCAGGCGATCCCTCAGCCCGGAGCAAGATGGCAACCTGAAGGCAAAGCCGCTCTTCAGCCACATGAGTATGTCCGAGGTGGCACGGCGAAACAGCTGACCCTCTTTCGCCCGGTCACAAGAGAGGTGCGAGCCAAAGGAGTGCTCTCTGCTCCCAACGCGGTACTGCACCCTGGCTCAAAGAACAACTCTCGGAGGTATTGGCCAAGATCGAGAAAAAGCAGCTAGACGAGCAGTTACCTCCTGAAACAGAGCGACCGTTTGCTGCTCAATGGAGAACCTGGCTCCAGCCTCATGAGAGCGCTGAGGGACTCCCGCCTTTACGCATCTTGCTTGTCTGAGACAATCTCGCTGGACATCTGACACCCGATCTGGTGATCTGGCTTTTCCATCATGGCGTGATGCCGCTTTACACCCCCATCTCGGGTTCCTGGCTCAATATGGCCGAATCGGTGCAACGCATCATTGTGCATCATGCACTCTCCGGTCAGCATCCCAAGACAGCTGAGCAAGTCATTGAGTGGTTGGAACAAACTGTCACTGGCTGGAATGCTGATCCGACGCCCTTTGTCTGGAAAGGCAAGCGAGACGCGCGGCGCAAACGAGCGCATCTTCGTCGTCTGGGAGGATCAGGGGCTGCTCTTCTGGCAGCGTAAGCTGTTTCGCAGGTGTCCCACTAGAGATGAAACACGTGACAATGATACCTTCTGTTGCACGTCAATGAAAAATTTGTGTGGAGAGTATACTACTTATAAGAGTGTGTTTGGGAAATGATTCCAAAGCGAGAGCCAAGACCAAGGAGCCAACGGGCATGAACGCGCTCCCACCTGCCTCACCAATCCAAGAGGCTGAAGCTCCTTCATGAAACGCTTCAGCCTCTTTACAAAACACGCTCTAAGTTAAGGAGAGACGCTCCGAATATCAGGAGGAATACCGTGCAACTACCATGGAAGAAAATGCTCAAGCATGCTATCCCACTGGCTCTACTTAATATGTTGCTTCTTCGCTTCCCATCTTTGTACCGTACAAAGCTTGTGTTCTATGAAACAAATCTCCAGGCGAATGGGGGAATAGATGAACTATTAGATCAGTTGTCGACAGTTCTGGATGTGGAAGGTGACATTGTCGAGTGTGGCTGTTCGCGTTGTGGTGCAAGTGTGATTATGGCTCATTATTTGCAGATCCAACAGGTAGATAAGAAAATTCTGGCATGTGACTCATATGAAGGATTTGATCTCATCGAATTGGAAAACGAACGCAAGGATGGGCGAACGACCGCCCACAAAAATTCGTTTACCTCGACCTCCTATGAGTATGTGCAGAAGAAAATCGCAACGCTTGGGTTCCAGAATGTCGTGCTTCCAATCAAAGGCTACTTTCAGGATAGCCTTCCAAAAATTAACGGCCCTTTTTGTATGGCGTTGATTGATTGTGACTTGAAAGATAGCCTCGTATATTCGGCTGAGACTATCTGGCCCAAACTCTCGAGTGGCGGACGACTGCTTTTTGACGACTACCTTGAATCCCAGTTCAAGGGCGCAAAGCAGGGAGTAGAGATTTTTTTAGAGAAGCATGGCCACGAAATTGCTGAGCATGGTCTGCTTCATCGCCTCTATTACGTATGCAAAGCATCAAATATCCCTTGAGATTATCTTGGTAGCTCTCCACCCACGCACGTGTATAGGTTACACACATCGTCAGTCGACCAGAGTACCCACCTCGTGAATAGCAGAGCAAGCCAAAGAGACGCGCAATGATGAACGATAATAGAAGTGGCTCATCCTCAAAAGAGATACTGCGGTCCAACCTCCATTGCCTCAGTTTGTTAGAATGGGAAAAACGAAAGAAAGGAGGTGAAGCTCAACCGAGAAAAGGAGAAAGATCATGACGCTGCGTCCACAAACGGCTGTAATGATCCCCGAAGAAACTGCTCGAATAGCGCACGCGGCTTACCCGAACGGCAATGTCTCCATGCAGATGAGAGATGCGCTCGGCTGTATCTACCAGGATCAGTACTTTGCCCATCTGTTTCCTCACAATGGACATCCTGCGGAGGCACCCTGGAGGCTGGCTTTCATCACCATCATGCAGTTTGCCGAAGAACTTCCCGATCGACAAGCGGCTGATGCCGTGCGAGGCCGAATCGACTGGAAATATGCCCTCAGCCTGGAACTGACCGATTCAGGCTTTGATGCCTCGGTCCTCTGCGCCTTTCGCAAACGTCTGGTGGACGGAGAAGCGGAATATCTCCTGCTGGATGCGATGCTTACCCTGTTCAAAGAGCGAGGATGGCTGAAAGGACGTGGACGGCAGCGCACAGACCCCACGCATGTCTTAGCCAAAATTCGTGCCCTGAATCGCCTGGTCTGCGTGGGAGAAACACTACGAGCGGCCCTGAACAGTCTTGCGATTATCGTTCCCGAATGGCTTTTGGAACACTGTGATCCCGCATCGGTCCACCGCTACGCTCATCGAGTCGAGGGAACACAGTTCCCCTCTGGTCAAGGAGAGCAGCAGGCAGCAGTAGAAGGAATTGGCAAGAATGGAGCCAGTCTGCTTTCTGCCATCTTTGACTCAGAAACTCCTGACTGGCTTCGTCAGATCCCAGCCGTGGAGACGCTGCGCCGCATCTGGGTTCAGAATTATCAGCAAGAAGAGGGAGCCATCCATTGGCGCACCAATGACACTATCCCACCTCCGGCACGCTTTCTCGATTCACCCTATGACGAAGAAGCCCGCTACAGATGTAAGCGGGGGATGATGTGGGTAGGGTATAAGGTCCATTTGACGGAAACGTGTGATGACGATCAGCCACATCTGATCACTCAGGTCACTACTACTCCTGCCACAACGACCAACGATACGATGCTCGTTCCCATTCAGGAAGACCTGAAACAGCATGATCTGTTGCCAGACAAACAGTGGCTCGACTCGGGCTCTATTCCCTCGCAAACACAGGTTTCAGGACATCAGGACCTGGGCATGGAGATCATTGGTCCAACTCGGGCCAATTACAAATGGCAAGCGCGCCATTCCACCAGCTTCGATTCCAGTCACTTTGTTATTGACAGGGAGCACCAACAAGCCATTTGTCCAGAGGGGCGCGCGAGTATCAGCTGGACACCTGCTCTTGATCGCAAACACCATGATGCCGTCAAAATCAAGTTTTCTTCTCACGACTGTGGACATTGCCCAAGTCAAAAGCAGTGTACCACGTCCTCTCCCCCACGTCGCACGCTCACCATTCGCCCCCAGGAGCAATATCTGGCCTTGCAACGCGCTCGTGAACGGGAGGGACAAGCCAGACGTTCACCTTCTTATGCCCTACGAGATGGCATTGAGGGTACGATCTCGCAGAGAGTTCGGGCTTTTGGTCTGCGCCGATCTCGCTCCATTGGTCAGACAAAAACCCATCTGCAAATGGTGACGATTGCGGCGGCGATGAATATCGTCCGTTGCATAGCTTGGCTCAACGGAGAAACACCTGCGAAAACGCGGATCTCAGCCTTTGCTCAGCTTTTTTATTAGCGGGTTGGACCGCAGTATCAAAAGAAGTGGGCCTATCTAATTGACTTTCATCAAGCAGATCTGGATCAAGAACAATGACTTCGTTCTCGGTATAGCATAATCCAATGGGTAAAGGCAGTTTGAGAGCCCCACGACGTGCTTTGTTCAGGATGCCTCCTTGCAGACGAGCACGCAGGACAAAAAGCTCAGCCTCTGACATGGTCCCTTTCATTATGTATCATCTAGCTCGTCTTCCCAGAAAACCTCATCGGAATCGAGCACAGAAGATACATAATGACAGTTAGATATTCATCTTCCACTGTGTTCCAGATGATATCTAACATACAAACCAAGCAAAAGACGATTGTTGAACGTAGAGGGATCATAGAGACCCTCTTCATCCAGGATTAACGTATGCGTGAGCGCACAAATTTCCAGCAGATGATGCCAATCTCTGGAGTTGCGTGCGAGCCGAGAGACCTCCAATCCCAAAACGAGTCCCACTTGCCCAAGTCCTACCTCTGCCACCAGGCACTGGAAGCCCAGCCAATCGACAGTAGAGGCCCCCGAGTGGCCCAGATCTTGATCAATCACCACAATGCGTTCGTCGGCCCACCCCAGTGCTCGCGCTCGTTCCCGCAGTGCATATTGGCGGGCAGTACTTTCTGTATTCTCCAAAACTTGTTGCAGGGTACTTTGACGAATATACAAACATGCCAGGCGTGTGAGGTGTTGAGCAGTGACATGCTGAGCCATATTAGTGATCCCCCTGACCGTAAGTCTGCTTCTCCGTAAGAAACGCTGTGAGCTGTTGCAAGTCACTAAAACGTAGCACAGCTTTCCCTGCTGCAACAACCACAAAAGGATCAGGCAGGGCGAGATTCGTCCAGGCCAGTGGTAAGGAGCGGACCTGGTGGGTGTGCGGATCAGAAAAACGCACCCGTTCTTCTCCCCAGGCAAAGCGCTGTGAGAGCAGAAGAAAAGTTTGCCCTGACAGAGAATGAAAGGGGTGAGTGATGGTAAAACCATGCTCACTATTCGTGTTATCAGGTGTAGTTGACAGTTCGTTTAAATGCGCAGACAGAAGGGCAGGTAGCCAGAATAAAACTCATCAAGAGAATGATGTATGGCCGAGCCGGATTTCCCTTGTTGCGTCAGCGCGTTCTGCAGCGCTTCTAAGAGCTGGCGAAGCTAGACAAGCTTCATTTGTGCGTAGGGAGTCCTTCTGAGCCGATCTCCTGTGCTCTTTTTTGCCGATAGCCAGCCAGTAACACACAACTGGCTGGTAAGGAGACGCTTTCTGGTTTTGCGGAATGGGGTGACCGCGTTGCAGAAGCCTCAGTTTCTGGGGATGTTGTCCTGTTGATGGGCTTTCATCACCAAAACGCGGGAGAGTCAAACTCAGGTATAATCTTCACTGCCATTGAACGATAACCCGTCCAAATTGGTCAGGACCGATGGCAAATCACAGTCGGCAAGTTCACGTCCACTCAGATGAATGTAAAGCATGGTTGTTTGTAAGTTACGATGGCCTGCAAATGTCGCAATTTCATGGATATCCCAGTGTGATCTCGCAAGATCTGTCAAGCAAAGATGACGAAGTGCTTGCGTGGTAAATTGTTGGACTTCAGCACGGCGAGCAATGCCCTCAATGACCTTTGACCAGGTCCATATAGAAATCGGATGGGCTTTGTTTCGCCGAGACTCAGAAAGGAATAAAGGACCACGTTGTCGACTGAGTTGGCGACGCTCAGAGAGATAGCTCATATACAGTTTGTTGGTAGCTTCAGAATAGGGGATAACTCGCTCAGTGACTCGTTCTTTTGTGATTTCCCCACGAATATGGACCAACCGTCTTGCTGGATCGAGATCACCTGTTTGCAGACTACATACCTCTTCCCGTCGTAACGCTGCATCGTATGTTAACGCAAACATGAAGCGATTGCGTAAGGACTCCTCTCGCACTACCTGAAGAATCTGCTGCCATTGTTCATCATCCGGTATCCAGGGCAGCTTACGATAGCGCGGAATAAGGCCACGGTCACGATAACCTGCAAAGCCCTTTCCAGGTGTGTAGCATCCTCTCCCTACAGGATTTTCCTGCCGAAGCCCTTCTTTCATGAGGTAGTCATAGAAAAGACGAACGACGGTCAATCTTTGCTGAAGAGTCGCATTCGCCAAGCCTGCTCCCGAATTGAGCACACGAATATTCGCACGATGAGGATTGTTACGCGAAGTAAGATCGTTCACGTACAGAGCTACGTGTTCCTTGTCTGCAGCTTCAATGGAGATATTGCTGCGATGGCTAAACGTCAGATAGTCTTCCAATCCGCGTCCATAGGCATCAATCGTATTAGGAGACAAACCTAAGTTTGATTGGATCGTCAGCCATGTTCGTCCATGGGCGAACTGAGAGAGAAGCGGGTAACGATCCCAACAAATATCTTTCATTCACACACTCCTTCTCCTCATCTCAAGTTGTCGAAAGTATACCTAAGTGGGGGATGTATGTAAAGCCAATATTATCAAATTTATAGATGTAGTGCCTTCAAATCATATTCCACATAATTGCCAGTATGGGGAATACATTCTGGAGCATGATGATCACCCAAGCCTGAGACCATATCCCAGGAAACTGGCTCTTTTGTGCTCGAGGTGAACCAGGCAGCATATGGCTCGAAGACATGGTGAAAGTTCTTCTTGAAAGAGCTATCAGTGACGCAGTAGCTCTCGTCTAATATAGAATTTGTCAAGCCCTGCGGAAGGGGTGGTAAAAAATCTGCCTAATAACCGGATCGTGAAGTCTTACAAAGGCACAACAAATCCCCCTTGGCGTCTGGACAGTGTCCAGATGTTGTTTTCACAGGCTCATACACCTGCTCAGTGAGGATGAGATGAGCAGCCACGATGAGCAATTTGCGCATCACTGCCACTATAACCATCCCTTTTTTCATCCCGCGATCAACCAGGCGGTGATAGTAGGCTCCAAAGCCCACGAATTGCGCAACGAGCCAGTGCGCCGCATCAGCGGCAGAAAGTGAGTGTACCGGAAGGTATCAGAGTTGTTGGAGAACTCTGTGCATACCCGACTTATCCCTGCCAATTAGCTTGAATTCTGAAAGGAAGACTTGTGTAGAAACATTAAATTGATGAGCTAATGATGGGGAAGTTCGATCAACTTACGTGGTCTCTGTCCCGAAGATGGAGCCTGATACTGCCCTGCGCGATGCTTCCGATGAAGCTCTGGGTCATAGAGCACTGGGGGAGGCAAAGGAGTACCTGGGCCAATTTGCTGAGCGTTTCCTGGTCCGATTTCAGCAGAGCATAGGCCACCGAGAGCATTTGCCCTGCGATACGACCAATGACGCGTCCACGACCAATATAGGCTCTCCTCTTCTCATCGTAGCGGCATTTGATCGGTACCAGACGCTCGTACAACCTGGCCCATTCGCAATCCATTCTAATCGTCTTCAAGACCGCCATATAGATCGTGGGTTTGAGCAAGCGCGATCCGCGTGGCGAGAGACGAGCCTGGTTCAGCATCGTTCCAGACTCAGCGATGGCAGGAACCCACCCGCAATACAACTTGAGCTGAGCGGGCCGTTCAAAGTTGGCAATGTTGCCAATGCAAGCGATGAGGATAGCAGCCTGAAGCGGTCCAATCCCCGGAATAGAGGTCAAAATCTGGCCCTCCCGCTTTCTAGTCTAGCATATTTCTCTTCTCCGACTCCCTAAAAGCGGGTCAAGGTCAAGCGATAGACCACCTAGACTTCATGGATGCAGATCACTTCTGAAAGCCAGACCATCGGTGAGCATTTTCGGAGAAAGGTATCCTCCTCCACCAGCAACAACGAATGGGAAACCGTTTGAAGGTTGAGAGTCCTGATGAGGGACCTTTGACCCATCCCGCTTGCCTCATGAGACATCTTACTCCTTAAAGCAAGGGGGACCAACCAATGGGTCGTGTTCAGAAGAGGCTCGATGTATACGGAGAGCTTGCGGCAGGCCCAAAAACAGGCAAGGGGAAAGGGCGTGAGTAGCATACGCTCGGGTAAGATTTCCCATGACGCAATGCGCTTCTTTCATTCTACCATTTTTGGTAGTACGAGTGTATTGCCCCCATGGTTTAAATAGCCCTGGGCTTTTGTCTCAGGGGAGTGCATAACTCTATCAAGCATAACTATCGGTGAGCGTCACCGTAATCGTAGACTGATAGCCGTCAGTTGGAGCGGGTGGTGCAGCCGTTGGCAGCACAAAATAACCGTTTACAACCAGGTGGTATGTTCCAGAGGTCGCGCTACTGCCAGGGTTACTTGATGTTATAAACGTATAAGGAGTAATCGAAAGTGCACGTGGATCTGTGGGAGACACGAGCACGTCAGAAGCACTCTCTACGTTACCTAGCGTAGGAGAGCATCCAGAGAGATCTGTGCAGGTTGATGCTACGGTATCCAGTCCTGTCAGATAGACCGGCAGTTCAACAACATGACTATGATCAGCGTTGTACAGATCTGCATTGAGCATCCCTGTATTGGTATTAGCCGACGGACCCAAAAAGACGGTCGAAGGATTGCTATCTGCAGCCGCGAGGCTCCAACCGGTTGTCCCATCGGTAGTATCCGAGAGATCGATGGCAAAATCGAATGTGACCATCTGATCTTCTCCCGCCAGCGCAATATGCCTACTTGTAACGTTAGAACTGGTAACAGTTGCCGCCGAATCGGCTGTTGCCGAGATACTGCCAGCAAATACATAGGAGGGCTTCCCTGCTATTGCTACGAGGATAAATATGCCCAACACTGCGCCCTGCAAACAGTATTTGAGGACCCTCCACCAAAATCCATACATACCACACACACTGCTACCCAATCTTCTTGATCATCCTTCCTGATTATATGTTACAGAACAGTGCAACATAATTTTATCAATATATTGCTGTGATCAAATCATCAGGTAACTACTCAGGTCAGCTAGCAGGGTCGCGTAGGGACAAGCCCTTGCGGCATTGACTCCAACTAATTCAAGCAGTCGCCTTCTTTTGACGATTGCGGTTGCCAGCAGAACGGTGATCATAACGCGGTACGCGAAACAACGGTAAATCGAAAGGAGGCCAACAATAGACACGCAAATCATAGCAAGGAACATCGCGCTGGATACGAGTACTCGGTCGAATGATGCCAAGGGAGCGTCCGATGCGAGCCAGCTCACAGACAGGGTCAATCCCTTTAGAGAGCAGACGAGGCAGCTCACGCAGCAGCAATTCCAGGGAGACATCAAAGACCTCCACGTCAGCTTCAGCAGCCACTTGCACCTGGTAGCACGAGCACAGTTGGGCCAGGATAAGCGTCGCCCACACTTGGACGGCGATCACGTCGGCTTTGGCACTCCAGAGCACACGCAGGTTCAAATGATCTTTCAGCGTGCGAAAGGCCAGCTCGATATCCCAGCGTCTGCCGTACAAACGTACGATCTGGGCTCCCGAGAGCATGCGCGGATCGAGCACATTGCTCAGATAGCGATACCAGACCCCATGATAGCGGATACAGATCAAGCGGGCGCTGAAGGCAGCATGGTCGTTGCGATAGGCACCCAATTGCACGATCTCTTCGCGATACCCATCGCGCTCGATGAGCACATGTTGGAGCTTGAACGAGCTATTGCTCTTGACCCGGCTGATCCACCACAACCCTCGGGCGGTCAGCTCATCAAACCACGCAAAGGCGTAGTAGCCCAGGTCGAAGAGCAGCAAGGTTCCCCTTGCCAACCCGTCGATCATCTGGCGCGCATGGACGAAGGAATGCACCAGTGCCTCCGGCAGCAGATCGAGGCGTCGCACACACTGTCGACGAACATCAAAGAGCACACTCAACCGGCCTGCCAGCAGCAACGGATCGCCATTAGGTCGTCCGCGCAACTCGCTGACCCAGCGCTTCATGGCGTTCGAGCGTGCTCTCGTCGAGCGCCAGGATCTGCCCAAAGCCTGGTGCCAGATCGCGATCCTCACAGGAAGCCAGCAGCTCAATGATCCACGCACTCACCTGGACACACAACACCTGCATGGCCTGGGCTCCCCCATTGGACAAGCACTTGTAGACCGCTTGATCACTGATGTCCAGCGAAGCAAAGCGACCGATGGACTCCCGACACAAGAACCGCCAGAGTTCCAACTGGCAATGCCACCCGTTCAGAAAGCACCACAGGATGCTTCTGGCGAGGTGCTCCATGCGCAAGCGTTGGGGGCGACCCCGCTTCTTGCCTGCGGGTGTGACCGGCTGGATCACGCTGAACTGTCTCACCATGGCTTTGACTCCTTCCTGACTCTGCGTGGCTACCGGCATCTCTTGTGTCCATGGGGTATCATGTTTCATGTGAAGGACTCCTTTTTCAGGCGTTTGAAGACTTTTGAAAGGATTGTCCTTCATTTTTTCCTTTTTCGCAACCCCTTTTCTCAATTAGTTGGAGTTGGTGGCCCTTGCGGTTGTCCGGGTTGGGTTCAAAGATGGGATGGGCCGCCGCCAGGGACGCCAAGACCTTTTTGGGTGGTCGATCTGCGGCGTGGGGCGAAGAAAAAAAGGTCTTGGCGCGGCCCCTACGCGAGGTAACACCATACCTGAAGGGTTACAGCAAAAATGGATTTTCTATTCATAAATTAATAAAAGGCGGAGCTTCTGCGCGGAGATTTGTCAGGATGTATCTCCGCGCAGAAGCTCCGTACGCGTATATAGCTGAAAGCCAGTTGTCTACCGTAGCGCACGGTTATGCAATGATACCTATTTCCGCCTCAGACTGCGTCTCCAAAACGCGAAGCTTCCTCCCAGAAACAATAGAATGATGATACCAGCAATATAATACCAGTTCCACGCATTACCCGTCGCAGTGAGCGCCGGAACGAGCGATATCTTTGGCAACAATGGAGGAGCAGGAGGTGCGGGTACCGTGAGCGTCGTCTTGAGCAGCAAACGCCCCTGCTGTTCATATTGGAGCAGCAGTTCTGCCGGGTACGTTCCGGGACGCAGGACTGCATTCTGGATATAGAGCGGATATTGGATCACAGTTTGTGGCTGAATGGTGTCCAGTTTCATAGGCCAGTTCTGCAAGATCTGTCCTTTATTATCGCGAATCTTCAAATAGCCATGAGGATGAATCAGCATATTACCAGCGTTTTTCAGCTCCACGAGCACCTGCTGATAGGAACTCTGTGTATTGTATGAGACACCTGTCGATTGCAAACGAGCAACATACGGACCTGGCAGATTGACGAGCACGCCCATGGCAATGATCTTCTGGATATTCAGATGCACTGGCGCAACATTCTTATCATGATTATTGACCGTGGTATGCTGTTGCGAGCCGTTAGCAGGTATCGCCAAAATTCCACCCTCAAATTGTCCTGAATGCATATTTAGTGGAATGTGCACAACAAATGAGATATTCTGACTTTGCCCCGGCACAAGTGTCAATTGCTGACGGCTCAGCGTGATCCAGGCCCCCACTCTCTGCGGAGGTGTGACCAGTGATGAAAATGACGTTCCACTATTCTGCGAGGTTTTAGCATCCTGGACATAGAAATTAACTGTACCAGTAGCGTCACCAACGTTCGTCACACGAGCGCTATTCGTCAGAGTCTCCCCCGCGTATCCCTGGAAAACAAAATAGGGAACCATGAGATTACCTGCGTTGGGAGAGATGCGACTCATGGTAAAGTTTGCGCCTCCTTGTTTTGCTGCATGAACGAGCGGCATACTCTGTATACCAGCTAGCCACAGTGCTGTGCATATCCCGCCAGTCGCGCAGAGCAGCAGCCAGTATATACGTAGAAGTCGGTCTGATGGCATGGTAGAATTCCTTTCTTACTATTTCCTGTGCATCCAGACAAATATAGGTATCGCACGCCGATGCACAGCGCAAAGTGAGGGGAAGCAATGATAGCCGTGCTTCCTCCTCACCTTCTTTTAGCAGCAGAATGCTCCTTTTTTACGCGCCAGTGTTAGCCACTATATCAATTGTCGATACGTAGCCATGCGTGGTTGCCGGTGGTGCACCAACTGGAAGATAAAAGTTGCCGTCTTCCACAAGATCATAGGTGCCACCCTTGTTCCGCTCGTCCCAAAGGTCGTTCCTGAGCTGATCACCTTTGTCGGTGCTACACTACCACTGGTGAGCACAAATGGCGGAGTCAGAGCATTCGTTGCCGACTCCACATTCGCTATTGAAGGAGAACAATCGGAGGTTGCGCCACCTTGACTGCCATTGACTGTATCACAGACGGAAAGGACCGAATCCAGGCTGGTTAGCGTCACAGGATACTCGACAACATTCGTAGGGGTTGTGGTATATATATCATCGTTCAGCACACCAGTATTTGTTGCTAGCTGGTTCGTCCCCGTACCGGTCGAGGGGTTCGTGCTGTCTGCTGTGATCGACCAACCAGTAGTACCGCCGGTAGAATCCGTGAGCGTAATGCCAAAGTTAAATTGGACCAACTGATCCTTACCAGCCAGGTTGATCGTAGCCGGTGTGCCATTCGTCACGTTTGAACTCGTAAAGGTCACTGCCGCATCGGTAGTACCAACAATGGAGCCGCTATTCGTCGTCAGGGTTATCGTCGGGCCCATGGCGAACGCGGGCATGCCACTCCCGACAATCGCAATTAGTACCAGCATGCCCGCAAGCACTGCGCTGCGGCCAAACCTGGTCACACGTTTTTGGTTGATGTGCATATCACAGATCTCCTTTTCCGTTTGTTCTCTGCTAGAAAACAAGCGATAGACATTTCATGCTTTTACAACACTGGAAAGAAACTTTTCCGGCAGTGTCAGAAACTAGTCGACAAACAATGAAGATGCATCAACTGCTGAATGTAAGGGACTAGTACACCACCTGGAGTTATATTACCTGGTTGCTTAATACAGCACTGCTAATATAAGTATTACCAGCATTACCAGCATTACCACATCTACAGTCATATTGCTCATCGTATACTTTTAGCGTACTGAAACTTGCTAGAAACTCCAACGACATGTCGACATGAGACGACATGGTCAGGTCGTCTGGCGATTTTACAAATGGTCGGGAAGCACACAAACAGGAAAGGGAAGCACTGGTAAGCGATGACGGGGTCTCTCTTCCTCTTACGCAAGCCATACCGGGGATTGGAGAAGAAACCAGCAGTGCCCTGGCCGCAACCGTGACACAACGTAATGGATAACAAACGGGACGCCAGTAAGAGAAAGAGAGCCGCCACCCTATAAAACGCATATCAATCTATCTAAGGAGGCATGATAGTATTTTTGGCGAAACTTACCTCTACTCTCCAACGCATACACCGAGCATAAGAGATGGCTACAGCTACCCGTAGACAGAGGATGATACTATGTGAATGTAGAACCCTTTCTTTGCAGGGCACTCTCAATCAATAGCTAAAATTACGCGAGCATACATGAGTAGTGAAACATATATCCGGTTGTGTTGCAAGAAATTGCAAAGAAGAAACTGAGCGTGATGGTTCCAAATAATCTTTCTTAAACGGCCACTCCAAAGAGCGTGGCTACCAAAGCCATCTGGCCTCTCACATCCCCTTTGACCACTCCCTGTAGTTGCCCTTTCCTGATCCTATTCATCACCTCATATCCTTGTAATGTTCGCCAGGCCGTCTCGAACGAGAAAAAGCCCATCCCCAGCTTCGTCAATCGCTTGATGAACCGATGATCTTGTTCGATCAGATTGTTGAGATATTTGATTTGCCGTAATTCACAGCTTGCGGGAAGGTGTCCTTCTGCCTTGATCTCGTTGAACGCTTTGGGGTAGGCGGCATTTTTGTCCACGTTGATGACACGCGGCTCGCTCGTATGAGAGGAGGTGAGGGTTTTGAGCAAGAACTCTTTGGCTGCTTTCGCGTCTCTCGTCGAACTGAGGAAGAAATCGAGCGTGTTCCCCTGCGAATCAACCGCCCGATAAAGATACACCCACTGCTTTTTGACTTTGATGTAGGTCTCGTCAACTCGCCAGGAGTCGTTAGAGGCTTTAAGGGAAGGCCGACAGCGCTTCTCCAGTTCTGGCGCATAGCACTGGACCCAGCGATAGATCGTGGTATGATCGACGTGCAGACCCCGTTCGAGCATCATCTCTTCGAGGTCGCGATAGCTCAAAGCATACCGAAGATACCAACGCACACAAAGTAGAATGAGGTCAGCCTGAAAATGACGCCATTTGAAGGGGTGTTGCTCTGCCATGACGAGTCCTCTTGTCTTCTTTTCTCCTCACTGTAGCAGATCAGCTTTGTTCTTGCAACACAACCATTAAAACTGCCAATATTGATGACACTAAGCGTCAACTTGTGTGCTTTTAACCAGGAATCATGGGATGACTGATCTTTGCTCGCATGCAAACTGCGCTTCTCCATCGCATGCTCTTTACGCAACGGATAGGAGAGCCCTATGGCCTGATCCTTAATAAAAGCGTCAATAGGAGTAAGCATGCTGGAAACATAGCGCTCCAGGGAGTGATGCTGAAGGTTTTTATCCATTCTGCTGAAGAGCTGGAGACGCAACTCTCCCATAATCTTTTGCTGAAGAGTATGACTAAAATCTGTTTTTTCATTGATATCAAGTGCATGAACAGCGGCGTAGCTCAAACCGTCCCTGAGCTCAAAGGGAAGCTGATTACTGGATTCAAATTGTTGCGCAACTGTATCTGCAACCTTGTCAATGTCGAAAGCAAAGGTTGTGGGAGAGGGAAAAAAATACTCGTGCTTTTTATCCTTCTCACCCGCTTTGGTCAGATCTTGTAAGACAGAGTGGATAGCCTTCAGAAGTATTTCATATTGAATTGACGTTTAGACTATCTTAGACAAAAGGCCCCCCAACCTTGCGGCGGGAGGCCGAATCAAGTAAAGTTCCGATAAGAAAAACGCAAAGGAAGTTTACTTGTTTGAAAGACAATACCACAGTGAGAGACTTTCGTCACGAGATCTATGACTGTTTTCTGCGAGCCAAGGATGCCTTGTTCAATACCGTCGATGCTCTGATGACAGAAACGCAGGCCACATCGTTTCCTGACCTCTCGCAATCGCCATGGTTTGAGCGGAAGTGGGCGAGTTTGTATGAAGCCTTTGAAGACGGGCGCATCGACGAGAAGCGCCTGCGGGAGATCTTGGCCCGCTATCTGCCAAAACCGGATGCGGGCAAGTGGCTCTGGATTGGCATTGATGCAAGCAAGATTGCCCGCCCGGCTGCCGTAACGTCGGCAGATCGCACGGCGCAACACGTGCATAATTTGCCAGAATGTAAGAAGCCGGTCACGTTTGGGTGGCAATTCTCGACGGTGGTGGCGTTGGCAGAGCCAGTAAGCAGTTGGACCTACATTCTGGACCAGCAACGGGTGGGTTCGCAGACCACAGCCATTGAGGTGGCAGAAGAACAGCTCCGGCGTTTGATGCCCTCTCTGCCCAAGCAGGTCATTGTCGCGTTGGATCGAGGCTATGATGCCAACTGGTTGTGGTGCCGGTGTAGCGCATTGGATATCGGGGTGTTGGGTCGTCTCAAAAGCAATCGCTGTTTCTACCGAACAGCACCACCTCCAACGGGCAAAAAAGGCTGTCCGCGCAAAGATGGAGCCAAGCTGCAACCCAAAGATCCGGCCACGCATGGTGATGCTGATGGTGTGTGGATAGGCACCGATGCGAAGAAACGTCCAGTGGAAGTAACCTGGTGGAAACACCTGCATGTCAAACAGGCACGCTACCTGGACGTGACCGTGATGCGGGTCGTGCGACCTCATGCGACCAACAAAGAGCGCGATCCACGGGTGAGCTGGTTTGTGTGGATAGGCGATCAAGAAGTCGATGTGGTCCAGATCGCATTGGGCTATGTTTTGCGCTTTGGGCAAGAGCATGGCTATCGCTTTGACAAACAATGTCTGTTGTGGGAGCAACCCCGTTTGCGGACCCCGGAGCAGTTTGAGCGCTGGAGCCATATTGTGGCCATCGCGCACAATCATCTGGTCTTGGCTCGCGACTTGGTCGAAGCTGAACTGCGACCATGGGAAAGCAAGAAGCGCAAGCCAAGTCCACAACAGGTGCGGCGCGGGATGCACAAATTGTTGGCACGTTTGGGGACTCCTGCCCAGCCGCCACAACCGCGCGGAAAATCGAAAGGCCGCAACGTTGGAGCAAGGATCAAAAAGGCTGAGCGTTTTCCAGTCATTCGCAAAACGCCCAACGTGCCTCAAATTGTGCCACCGTGACGGTGTTCCTGACATCTCGCTTACAGATCTTTCTCTTCAACGGAACTTTTCTGGATGTTCCGGTAGTGCTATGTAGTCTAAACGTCAAATTGAACGGGAACAAGATTGTGCTCGGTAACTTCAATGCTGCTCATATCTATCAAATGGAGCTATAGATTGCTACCGCAATACGTCAAGCTCTCTCTCCTATCACCTGAATGTGATGCATAAGAATGATAAACTGTAAAGAATTGTTATGCCTATAATAGCACAAAAAATAACTGCAATCCATCCTGGAGTGGTCTTGCTCTCCTTCTCCTCAGAACAGACAGACACCATCGACAGTGGTAAAGAGGGGGAGGGAAACAGCACATGCAGAACCCATCCATCTCTCCAGAGGATGGGTTCTGGGGCTCATGACCCTTCTGAGGACGCCTCAAAGCCACGCCACCATTCCCACCAACAGCGAGCACGGAAAGAGGTTTCCGAGAGGACCTTCCTGATGAGGGACACCACCATCCTCCTCACTTGATTTATGAGAAATCTTACTTGAGCGTGCAAGAGGAACCAGCCGATAGATCGTTTCCCCCTGGCATAACGCCTACGGAGCTTTTGCTGCAAACAAAAAATGAGCAAGGAGAGAGTGTATGTGAATATTACCGGCAGGTAATATTTCTCATGACGCAATGCGACTCGGCGAGTTACTCATCCTTGGTTAGTGCCATTGTTCAGGTACCATCAAGGATGAGAACAGATCTAGGATCACTACCAAGTCCAGTCACAAACTCAGCAATGTATTACAGGGAGTCCAAGTTGCGCGAACCAGATCATGCGTCTGAAACCGTGGCAAGCCAATCTTTGGTCGCCATTTGTAAATCTATCAGATGCCTTTGAGTGAAGCGCAAGCACTGATGAACAGGCATATCCAGGTGCACGACAAGATTTTTTTCATTGGTTGTTATTTGAACCGCAAGAATAAGATCTGCTCTCTTTTGTTCATTTGTCTGGCAGGCATATTGGAACTCAGCGGCACAGTTTGGACAAAGTGCCAGATGGTTCGCGGCATACTCCTTTTCAGAAGGATCAATATACTGGCAAGCGACAAAGAAAGCTTCTCCGTGTGGAAGTCGAAATGGCATCTCTCGATCACAGAGTTGGCAGATCAGTTGACCATTTTCATTTGTATTATGATTACGTAGATACGCTTTCGCTGCACTGTATTCGGCTGAAACACGCTTGTTTGTCATCACCGCTCTATAGGTTTTTCCGCTAGCAGCGTACGCTCTCTCTGTCGCTCTTTCTCTTCTTCTATCTGGATCGTTTGTGATACTTGAGGGTAAAGATGGCTTTTGTTGTTGTTCATTGCACCATACACGAAATGCTTCTGGATCATTTTGAATCAGGATAATGAACTCAGGTGGTATATCCAGTTTATCCGCCAGTTGTAGCACTTCGGCTTTTTTCATTCCTAACTTTTGAGCAACCTCTTGGGCTTCCCCTGTGTTCGTTTCAAATGCCTCCGGTATGTCTGTTAAAAATAGTTCGTCAGGAGTATAAAACTCTCCCTCCTCATCAGGTAACCAAGCATTCTGGCTACAAAGTTCCCCCATTTCAGAAAATTTCTCTGTTCTCTGAGCATTGACAAAGCTCTGGTAGCTTGATGTTTCCACATGGCCTTTGATCAGATGACGGTTCTCCAGCAGCAAATTCCAGAGCAATCTTGCTCTCTTCAGCGTTATATGATCGAGGACATGTTGAAGTCCATCTAAGTGGGCATCTGGATCGAAGCGATGGAGCCCTCGTTGATAAGATCGTCCATTACGAATCGCAATATAGCCAGTATTTCCTGTCGTCGTCTTTGCTCTTGGGCGAAGATGGGTTGAAATGTTTAAGTCACGCAGGAGAGCTTCTGGAAATGGTTCTATGATAAACCATGCCTGCTCGTTGCCAGTGAACCAGAGAGAGAGTTCGTCTGTTTTACTGTAGACTTGTTGAGGTGTTTTCCATGCTTTTTCCACATTTTTTGCATTTATTGCTCGTATAAATGCGGTTTCGTTGAGCGCAGTCAGAAGTCGCGGCCTGGCAAGATGTACCTTCTGCGCGAGAGCATCCTGTATGTGCTGTAGATCTTGCCTATTGCGTGTCTCATCGTCAATGGCTACTCTTCCTATTTGATATGGTGGTAGGATATATTCTAGCACCTCATCAACAATATCTGGTTCGGATAAGTCAATTCTCTTGAAAAATGTGCGAATAACATCATCTACTAGTAACGACCTCTTTATCAGAGGAAATTTACTTTCTCCTTGTCCTTTCGGCGAAAGATATGCGTTTGGGGGTTCATTTCCATAGATACTCTTGAAAGGGGAAACGTGGCTGTCATCTTCCAGACGGAGAATAGGTTTCACTTTGATGGCCGTATCAAGACTTTGCTGCTTACTCAAAAAAGTATACAATTTCACAAGCCACGCATCTGTTTGTTGCTGCAGAAACGATTTTTCCAGCTTTCGCACAAAAATCTCTGGACTTATCACCTCAACTTTCAGTTCTTTGGTTACGTACTGATAAAGATCTGGTACTCTATCATCAGTGATCTCGGAGGAGAGCCAATGCAAAGAGGAAGTCACTCCATAGAGTGAAGACAATTGCTGGTCATCTATCAGATCTCGCAAACCTGCACCACGTGCCAACTTACCCGTTGTGGCATTGGCAAATCTTCCATCGGCAGTAGGTAAGAGAGGATACTGTTTGAGCACTTCCAGTACCTCGTAGTAAAGTGGCATGAATTGTACCGGGATATCTTTCCGTATTGGAAGCAGAGATAAAAAGTCAATCGTTAGTAAGCTTGCTTCTTTTACTTTCTGGATACTCTCACCCAACAAAATAGCACACTCTTGTAGTAATCTCCTGTTCGTCTCATTATCGCTTTTAATATTTGCTCTGTTGTCAGTGAGCAAGAAGGGGCCATGTACGCGAAATTTTAGGCCCGTTACTTGCTCTGTAGGAAAGTAGACAGCGAGCCTTTGGCCTGGCTCTGCTATGATACTTCCCTTCTCGTTGAGCTTGAATGCTATGCAGACATCTAATCTCCTTTCATTGTTGCTGATCTGTACATTTCTTGTAAACATGAGATACTTTGCGTTGCTTTGTTGGAGTTGTCCATCCTTCCAGCTTTCTTCTGATAAGTTATGCTGCACATCTTGGAATTTATGAATGTATGTTCCATGATCTCTTTCTGTTTGCCATTCTATTGAGGTCAAGTTTTGTAAAAAGAGGAGGGCCTCAAACCCTAATGTGGATAGTCTCTCCTTGATCTTTGAGTAGAGCATCGCTTCTTGTCCGTTGATAAATGGAAAGATAAATTGAGTATGATAGGGATGATTTTCCGCATGACCTCCAGGAATGGAAACTGGCACGACAAGATGTTCAATCGCAAAGGCAAAATGATTGCCCTCTACGAGCGTATAAATTTCAGGCCGGTTTGTGATGGCAAAGACCGATTTGAAGCCAATACCAAAGCGACCAATTTTATTGGCTTCTTGTGTTTTATCACTATTGCCAATACCTGTAATGTTCTCCACATCAGACTTGGTAAAAGCGTTGCCATTATGACGAAAAACAAGCTTACCTGCGGATAATGCAAATTGCACTTTCGTTGCATCCTGATCTTCCGCATTTTGCAGTAATTCATAGATGAAATGAACGGGATCAGGGTATTTTTCAACTGTTGAACGGCGAATACCCTTCTCAAAGTTGTTCTCTTGCACACTATCATCAAATTTTTTGCGTTTAAGGGAGAGTTCTTCAAACCAGTCGTTCATGCTTTTCTTCCTCCTTTACCATAATGATGCCAAAAGCTGCCGGTTGAGCAGCAATATCAGCTCGTCCAGTAGCCTGACTAAGTTCATCCATACGTCTCTGAAAATCTGCTTCGGCGTTTGCTATTTGTGCAATCCGCATGCGCCTGATATTTTCTTCCTTTGCTTGTGCAAGTTGTGTACGTAATTGTGAAATATGTGCCTGGTGACTTGTCTGGAGACTCTCTTTCCGATACTGAACAAGTTGTCTGTTCTCGTCCTTCTGCAAGGTTTGAGCTCTGCTCCAGAGACGATGGTGGTCGCTATCAAGTTGATCAAAGACAGTCTGATCAGGCAATCGGATTTCCTCTGGCGGCATGGGCAAACCATGTGCAAGCACCTCAAGGAAACGATCGGTTATTGCTTGCTCATTGCACACCGGTTGGAGCGTGACTTCCTCACGAATGCCAAATTTTTGCCAAAGCCAAATGCCAAAGGGATATATTCCTGGCGTCAGGGAAGCATCTACGACGGAAAATGCGGTATAGAGGATCTCGTTTTTCCCGAAGGAGCGAGCCGCTTGCTGAGCCAAAGGATGAATAGCATTCAGAAAGGTGATATCTCGTTTCTCCGCAGCACAGGTGGCCTCAAATGTGACAGAAAGATACGGAGAAGAGCCTTTGAGCCATTTTTCCCATTCCCGGAAGACGGGTGAAAATTGCCGAGGTACCTGTTGTAAGTGCTTCAATACGGCATTGCGTGCTTCCTGACTTAATCGAAGGCGTTTCTGTGGTTTTTCGCCTAAAATATAGGCTTGTTCTCCTCCACACTGTTGCTCTAAATAATACTGGACGATATTTTGTAAGGCCCAGGGAGAGAGCCAGAAACTTGTCACATCCTGAATTTCCTTTTCAAGTTGCTGTATCGGTAATCGGATGCCAAATAAATCTTTCTGGCGCTCCTCTAGCACCGCTTGCTCTTGCATAAGGCGGATTTCGTTATCGGCGATTTGTTGCAGTCTACGTTGCATTTCCTCTTGTGTGAGGGTCAGGCTTTCCGCAATTTCATGTAACTCATGTGTTATCCTTCCAAGGATCGCTTCGCTTCCTCCTACTGCCCGATGAAAGACGCCAATACGGGTGAGGCAACGTTCATAGATCTCAGCATCGATGGTTCCAGAGATAATCAGGTTATAGATGGCGATCGTTTCGCTTTCTTGTCCATAGCGATCCAGACGCCCAATCCGTTGTTCAATACGCATGGGGTTCCAGGGTAAATCATAGTTGACCAGGCAATCACAAAATTGATAATCGAGACCTTCGCATCCTATCTCTGAGGAGAGGAGTACATCGAGTGCTTCAATCTCTTCTCTCGAACGACTAAAACGATCACGTAGCATCCGTCGATCCTCGTCAGGTGTTCCTCCATGAATGAAAGCCACGCGAACATCCTCCTGTTTCAGGTGTTCAAATAAATAGAGGAGCGTATGGCGAAAACTGCTGAAGAGAAGCAATTTGTTGTTTGGTAACCTCTGTTTGTCACGAATAATGGTGAGCAATGCTTCCCATTTGGGATCATAGGCATCTAAGCGGTCAGCGAGCGCCAATACTGCATGGATCTGTGCTTCAATTGGCTCTAGCGATGCGAAGGATGTAACGGTAAGAAATTCTTCTTCATCGACCTCTGTTAGTAAGAATGGATCGATATGACGCGTGAGGATATGCTCTAGGAGAGGAGCAAGACCATACAGGCAACTCGTAGCTTGGCGACGGAGCATTGTCATCATAAATTTGACGTTGATATCTTCATGGGTGAGACGGAGCACGTTCTGCTGGGCTGTCAGTAACTGGTCATGTAATTGCTGCTGCTGAGGTGTGAAGCAAATGGTCACCGTTTCAGGTTTGCGTGTGGTGAAATTCCCGATGTCTCTTCTCCTGGTACGATTGATCAGGTGCGAAAAGGTATGTAATTGCTCCATGTCGTGAATGCATGCCACTCTCTCTCGATCACTGAGAGACTCGGTTTCTAGGGTCGTAGATACTCGTTGAAAGGTTGGGTCCCTGCGTAAAAGAGCCTGTCCCCATGGAGTCTCCGCAGCAGCTTGTAAGGCATCTCGTGCCTGTCGGGGCCAATCTGTTGCATTTGTCCTGGCAACGTCTACTGCATGGTTAATGAAAGGGTTGGGCTCGGTCATATGATCAAAACTACTTTTATCAAGAATATGGTCTGGTCGGAGCAGATTTAAAAGCACGAATAAATCATTTGTGCCCATTTGAATAGGCGTCGCACTCAGAAAAATGACGGCCTCAGTTTGCTCACAAAAGTAGCGTACCCCTTGATGGGTTGCCGTATTCGTATTACGTAGGTGATGCGCTTCATCAACGATGATTAGGTCGAAATGTGGAGGTGGGTTCAATTCGAGTAGCCCAATCATACCGTTCTTCTTTTTTCTTGTGGGGTTCCCTGATAAAAGCACCTGGTCAAATAAAGAGAATGGCAAAATAGCTTTTGCATATTGTTCGGGCCATGTTCCATCAAGATCAGTTTCTTGGATGCAACGTCGCAATGTTGGTCCATCAAGGTGAATAAACTGTTCATCAAAACGCTTCATCTCAATCTGCCACTTCCGCTCCGTTACCAATGGCTTGGGACAAATGATGAGAATAGAGTGCATATCCTTCCGTGCTTGGAGTTCTCGTAAGATGAGGCCAGCTTCAATTGTTTTACCCACACCAACCTCATCTGCCAGAAGGAGACGAGGACGATCTGAATGAATAAACTTGAGGACAGGTCTAAACTGATAGGGGACAAAGTTTACACGCGCAGCATTGAGGGAGTAAAGTGTTGCTAAGCTGGGATGGTTGAGTTGTAATGCGGTCATATAAGCATGAAATGCTGGTAATGGGGTGATAGTAACTGAAGGAGAAGACAGATCATAGCATTGGAGCTGACTGGCATAGTACGTCGATGGCGTGTTATCGAGAAAGACAAGATAACGGTTTTCAGGCGTTCCAGGCACCATATGAATAATCACACCGATACGAGTAGGATCTGAGCGGAGAGCCACAAGTTGACCTGCCATAAACTCAACGGATGAAGCCGTCAATGCAGCATCAGGAAATGGAGGTTGAGTGGTGTGTAATGCCTCTGTTCGTTTATTGTTTTCTTCCATCAATCAATACTCTCTTTCTTTTCAGTTTCATGTTGCTTCATTTCCGTAGCGGTGCTTCCCAACGAGCCTTACTCTCAATAGAGGCGACCTGTTCATCCTGCGTAAGCATTGCATGCTGTTCTGGAGAACACCTTGTACCATTGATAGTCACCTCTTTATTTCACCAGGAGCGCTGGTGCCATTCTGTGTATCTCCTGTTATGTTACCTGTTACCATTAACAAAATCTATTTGCATTAGCTTCTCTTTTTTATGTTACGTCAGTCAACCGTTGAAAATATTTTTGTATACATGTGAGTGCATACGCATGACTAATGTGCTCCTGTTCCAGGCGCAGTGTCTTTTCGGATAAATGTAAGAAAAGTATATGTTCCTCTCGAGTAAGATGTGGTAATTGCCTGGTTGTACATAGCGTTCCCTCGACATGAAAAGGCGAGAATGTCTTAAATGTTGGCTCATCCATCATCAATGACACAACGTGGGGGAACAAGGACCGTAGTTGTGAGAGGATCTGAAAACCTTGTGCATCAAGATCTCCCCAATAGATCATTGGGCACTGACTCAGCCAGGGGATAGCAGCCAAGGCACTTACGCCAAAGCCACCGCCGAGAATAGCAAAGGTATGAGACAAAGGTGGAAGGGTTAGAAATGTCATCTTATTTTCTGTGATAAGACAGCGTTGCTCCTTGAGCTGAAGTCGCGCAAATTGCGAACAAGGGGTACTGAGTTCATCAACTGGTAACCCATAGCTCTTGCCAAGCTGATCATCAAGAAAGCGTACGTGAATCTGGGGTTCCCCCTCGCGTAAGCCAAATCGCTGCTGGAAGGTGAGCGCATCTGATAGAATGGTCTCGGCAGGTAATATGGCTTCCAGTAATTCGCGTAAAATACCTCTATGCTCTTCCACAAATTTCGTATGTACATTGATTGGCAACTCACGAATATAAAGCTCTGGCTGAGGATGTTCCAAAAGATATCGACACACAATGAGTAAGTCAGGCCAGAGCTCATGTTGCGCGATAACCTTCTTCGGAGATCGTTCCATCCAATCCGCTAATTGTGGCAATTGCTCCCGAATCCGCGCCACATCCTGCTGAAAGTGCTGAAACTCATGCTCTTTTTCAATGAAACGGAGAAAATCCTCTGCTGCTTCAAATACGACGGCGATAGGTCGTGTTTGCATACCAAATGAGCGCGTTTGCTGTTGTCGCGTTTCAATATGATAGCCATAGCCTCTCTGCGCTTTTGCCGCAGCTTGAAGCTGTTGCACAGCGGTACGCAGTTGAGGAAAGGTATCAGGAGACTTTCCGACGGGAAAGCGTAGGGGAACATAGGGTTCCCCACGCAGCCAGGATTGTAAAAAGGCAAAGTAGCAGCGCTCCACCTTCGCTTTGATTTCATCTGGTGTGATCATTGCGCATCCTGCATCCGCCAAGCACGCTTGCGCTCAAGATATTCAGCACGAGTGAGATTATAGACCTTCGAATCGTTTTCCTCCTCGTTATTCGTAACCAGATGGCAGGACGCAATATAGGGTTCGGCGATTTGAATTTTGTCAAGCGGTGTCACAATGAGCACCTGGAGATCGAGTTGGCGGAAGAGCCGCATGGCATACTGTGCATTGCGCTCGTCTGATCGACCGAACGCCTCATCAATAGCCACAAAGCGGAAGGTACGCCTACGTGTCTCGACCTGATCAAGCCCATATTGGTAGGCAATAGCAGAGGCGAGAATAGTATATGCCAGCTTGACTTTCTGACCGCCGGATTGACCCGAGGAGTCGGAATGATAACGCTTCTGTGAGTTATCTTCACGATAGAGTTCTGACGCTGAGAAATCGAGCCAGTTGCGTACATTGGTCACTTTCTGTGTCCAGTTACTTTGCTCTTCAAAACGTTGTAACAGTGCTCTGATATGCTGAAAGCTTGCTTCATTGGCTTCAGACGTATGTTCGTCCCGTCCAACGTCTGGTAGACAATCTTTCAGAAGATTACGAAATTCACGTATATCAGCGTCATGTGTCGACTCACAATTCAGGCGGATATAAGTAGAATCAGTATAACCGATGGAACTCAGTGGCCCGTTGAGATGTCGAATACTGTCACGGATATCCTCTTCTTGCTGCTTCAACGCAGCTTGAAAACTCCCAATATCAGTGACGACTTTTTCATTCAATAAAGCTTTAAAGCTCCGCTGGTAGCGTGGCAGGTCCTCGCGCTGTACCCGTTCGTATACGCGTTGGTACTCAGCCAGTGCATCAATTGAAGCATCCATCTCTTGCTCTAAACTTGGATTGGTCTGAAGGAACGTACGCATCCCGTTGACAATCAGTTGTACCTGTTGATTTGCTTGACCCTGAAATGAACTCGCGCGGTTATAGTAAAATTGTCGTAGGCGATCACGGAGATCGTTTACCGTGATCAGCGAAAGTTCGCTGCCGCGCTCGCGCTCAAGCGTCTTGAGGTCCTTTTGCATCTGCCCTAGCAAAAGTACTTCTTGAGCTAGCGTGGCTTCATCAAACTGATATCGGCACTCGTTTGACTCTCTAGAGTATGCTTCGATATCCCTTTTCAATGTGGTCACTTCACTCGTAACCAGGTCGCGCTCGTCCTGATGCATTTTACGCTGGCGCTCAGCCTCGTGCAACTGCTCAGTCAGTGTCGCTAGATGAGAGCTGCTCATTTGTAATTCTTGAAATTGCGCACGTAAATCTTGTAATTGACTTGCGCTCGTACGCCAGTCAAGCAGAGTGAAGCTTTCAAATTCCAGCAAGCGTTGGAGAGCGTCCGCTTGCTTCTGTATGATATCTTGCTGTTGTTCAACTTGCTGGATATGTTCATTCAAGCTTTGCAGTGATTTTTTATAGGCCTCAAGATCCAGCCGAAGAGCCTCTTGCTTTTCTTTGTTATTCCAACCCAAGACGTAGCGACGACGATTGCCAAGTTCCGCACTGTCGTCTTTCTCGTGCTGCACCTGTCCACGCTTGATCTGACCATTGATCGTCAAAGCGAGATGTACATACTGAAACTCCTCTAACGTCTCGCAGCAGAGATAATTATGTGCATCAAGTAATTCTGCATCCAACCATTGTGTAAAAGGTGTATCAGGTTTGACCTCCAGCTTATGATAGAGAGCGTTGGCATCCAAACGTTCATTATGAAGTGGCACACGCGGAACTCGTACCCGCAGATAGACCAGCCGTCTGCCGAGATGCGTTCTATCGACATAGCGACTGACCTCTGGATAGTACTTATCTGCAACGAGCAGCCGCAGCCCAAAGCCACGCAAGAGGCGCTCAATGGCTGGTTCCCAACGTTGTTCGCTCTGACGCACACGTAAGAGTTCACCGACAAAAGGCAAATCTTCTTCTGTGAGATGTAGTGCTGCTGCAATACGCCCACGCAGTAGGATATCCTCACTGGGAATCTGGCTAGTACGATTTCTGAGCGAGAGCAATTCTTTTTCCAGCAATGTAGACTCGTCCTTAAGCTTCACCATTTGCTGCATGTGCTGATCGCGCTCGCCTCGTAGCTGTACCTGGCGTTCTCGTATGCTTTGTTGAAGTGGAATGGCTTGTTGACGCGTCGCGTAAAAAGTCGCTTCATCCTCGTATACAGGAAGGCCAAGTTGCTTGGCAAGTTGATCATAATGGGTTGCCTGATTTTTCTGATCGTCGTAGCGCTGTTTTACCTGTTTGATCTCCGACTTGAGTTGTTCCAGGCGTCGGCCAACGGTATCTTTGTCGATTGCTACACGCAAGTCAACAATGCTCTGATTGAGATTCTCCAACAAACGTTGGAGCGTCTGACTACGCGTCTCTGCTGTGGCGAGTTGCTGTTGGGAAATGGTGAGGGCTTCTTCCAGCAGAGTCATCTTGCGCCAAGCTATGTATGCGGGAACCAGTTCGCTGCAGCGGTTTGCTGCCTGTATACGCGCCTGAAGATCAGCATACTTCTGCGTATCTTGCATCAATGGCTCCAGAATAGCTAACTGGCGTCCGGCCAATTGGATGGAGTCATGGGCGCGGGTGAGATTCTCAAAATTTTCACGTAACTGGCGAATGCGTTCTTGCGCATCAGTTTTTTCCAACATATGCTCACGCACGAACGTATTTAAGCTGCCAATTTCTTTCATCGAGACGATCTGATTAAACAGATCGAGTGCCTTCTCTGAACGCAATGCAAAAAACTGACGAAAACGCTGGCTATATTTTGCAAACTGATCGTAGACCTCAATATCCTGGGCCTTTACCTGTTTACGTAGTTCTTTTGGAGAGCCGCGCAATCGGAAATGCTCGTCAATACTCAATGGGCGTAACGCTACGAAGAAAAGACGTTGCGGTGCATTTTCGTCTAGCCATAGCACCTGTGCTAGCGTGAGTGTTTGCTGGAGTGTGGCGTTCTCAAAGACTGCGAGCAGAACGGAATGAGTATCATTTGCGCGCAGATATTGCGGCTTCGAACGGTTATTTTCAAGGTCTTTCTGCTTCCCCCAGGCACCTTGGATATAGGTACGCTCATCTCGTTCGCGCCGCTTTTCAGAACCGGAAGCCAGATTATAGGTGCGTTTCTGTGGCGGAACGAGCAGGGTAAGCAGAGCATCAACCAATGTTGATTTTCCGGAGCCATTCGCGCCTGTCAGCAGTGAACTTCCTCCTGCTGCGTTCAGTATCCAGATGCGTTGATTAAAGGTACCCCAGTTGTAGACTTCCAGATGTTGCAAGCGAAACCCTTCGATACGGACCTCTTCTCCTTGCACTGGGGTTTCATTCTTCGTTTGTACCATTCATCTTCAACCTTTCTTTGAGTTCTTCCAGTTTTTCGGCATTAATTTTTGCTTTGAGAATACGTCGCACCTCAAAATAGTTTGGACCTAAAAGGGGACGTTTTTTAAGAAAGCCCAGATTCACGACTTGTTCTATCCAGGAATTTATCTTGCGCTGTACGGAGAGTTCATTGGTACGCTCAGGCAGCATTGGCTGAATAAGCTCGTAGATCTGTTCGCTTGTGAGTACACAGGCCACGCCTTCCAGGTTGCTCGTTTCAAATAACAAAAGTTGTTCACGCAAAAGCACACAGAGCAGAGAAATAGGCTTGCTGAGTGGTATGCGCCGCGTCAGACGTGGTAGATTAAGAGGCGTCTCATCTTCCTTGTTGAGCATTGGTTGGAGGAGATAAGCAAAGCCATCTTCCTCATGCAAACGCAATTCGAGCCCCATCTGTGCACAGTAGAGACGTACTGGCTCTATGTAAGAGAGGAGTAAATTCCAGGTGGTTCCATCATCATTGTAGAGCGGGCCTTGCAATAGCTTGATTACCACTGCTGCAAAGGGTGCTACCATATTACTGCGCATGAGCCTGCCTCCGATAGTAGATCAATGGAACGCGCAAACATTTTTCCTGTCCTATCGCCTCAAAAACAATTTCTTCATGCGCGGCTGGATCGATAGAATGGCGCACATCTCTAGCTGCTAGCACACAGTAGGCGAGCACTTCAGCCAGGCCTTTCTCCACAGGATAACACTCGACCACGTCGGATAGGCGCACTTGTGGTCGCTGTTCTAGCAATGTTTCGATATGCCTTTGCAACTGTTTTTCATCAATGGCAAACTGTGTAAAGAGTCCAATCAACTCGTCGTCGCGTAGTTCCTCCTCGCTAATCATAGAAGGTTGCGTACTAAACATTTGTGTCTTCACTGGTTCCCACAAATCGCGTTCCATGACCATAGAGATCTCTGGAGTGCTTTCAACTACTAACAAGATGCTATCATCAGGCAACGCATCGCTAAGACGATAGACCTCCTGCTTGATCCCCTGGATCAATTCATGAACACGGCGTGTCTCGGCCTGTGCATGCTCGTCCAAAAGTCGGCGTAACTGCTCAGCTAGGCGCGAGTTGGAATGCACTACCTTTTCACCTGCATTGACCAGATAACTTGGTAGGCGTTGCAAGAGAGGGTCTTCACTAAGCACCTCATGTAGGTCTGGAAGTGCTATCAGTTGTTCAAGAAGTGTTTTAAACTCCTCGCTTTTAGAAGGCGAGATCAGAAAGGCCCAGAAGGAGTAGAAGCTTCGGCCTTGATCCGAATCTTTCAGTGCTGCATCGGCATCAAGCACGTATTTTATGAGCTCACCTTTGCGTGCATCAGGTTGTAATTGGGCTCTTTGCAGTTCTCGTGCGATATCACGAAACCTCTCCTCGACCAGACGGAAGTCTCTCAAGAGTTGGCGTGCAAGCGTAGATGCCTCAAGAAAGCGTTCACGTAGCTGCGTTGAAGTCAGGCGCAGGTCAACCTTGCCCGTCTCTTCGATTCTTGTAATCTGTCGATCTAGCTCAGCGCGCTGCCGTTCCAACTGCTCCAGGCGCACAAGTGGATCTTCGGTACTTTGCTGCACAATATCGTGCAGCAATTGAACAATCAATAAAAAACGAGACTCTGTACCAATAAAGTGCCGCATTTGCATATCTTCCAACCAGCCAATGGTACGCTCTGTATCAGCAGTCAGTTCGACCATTGGTACATCCCCACTGCCATAGCTGGGCGTGATCCGAATAAATTGATGTTGCTGATCTGCCCACTCATTGATATATGTCTGAGCAGAACGTATATACTGTTCGGCATTGCGTTCATGCAAACTCTCTAGATAGCCATCAAGCTGTTCAGTTAGTTCCGTCAGAGGGATGGAAACACGCTGTGTGTATTTAAACTGTTGATGGAGAAACGCTATAACGTACTGAGCATAATCAGCTTTTAACAGACGAATACTGGGGGATTGCTGAAGATCCCATTCCAAACGCTCTTCGTCGATTCTGAAAGGCATTGGCTTCTCCCTTTTCCCACTGAGAAGTGATTATGCAGTACATCATTCAAGCGTGACACAACTTCTACCATCGACCAGTTCAATAAGATATTTGTTGTCGAACTCTTTAAAGATCTCTTCTTGGTGTGATATAACGATGATGCATTTTAATGTATCTTTCAGCTCTTTCAATGCCTGCACCATATCGGAACGCCCCTGTGTATCCAGGCTACCAAAGCCTTCATCGATCATGACCGCTTCCATACGTCGGTTGTCTCGGCTCGTATATTTGCCGATGCCTAGTGCAAGGCTCACTGAGACGCGAAATTGTTGGCTGCCGCTTAATGACTTTACCGGCATCCAATGTGTAGCGCTGATCTCACGATTACAAGCAAGTAACTCAAATGCTTTGGCCCTCCCACTGGACTGAAGTTTTAGGCTCAACGCTCCAGCAGAGATGCGGTCCAGTTCCTCGTTAGCGTAATGGACTATGCCCGCCTCTGCTTTTTGCACGAGATAGTGTTGCAGCCCATCTGGGCCGAGCAATTTGGCAAGATCTTTATAAAGAGCCGAATTTCTGACTGCTCGTTTCTGCTGTTGCAGAAGATCATCACGTTGCTGTTGCTGCATTTCTATATGCGCTTTATCAGTACGTGCTTGGCTTTCACATTTATCAAAATGGTGGTATTGTTCCTGTGCATGGGCCTCTGCCGCTTCCAGTTCGGTCGTAGGTTTTCTCGCCTCAGCAGGTATCTCCTCACATTCCTGATGCAACTGCCCGAGCCGTATTTCGAGAGGCTCTTGATTACGTTTTGCTGTTATTAATTGCTCTAATAATTGCGCCGCGTCCGCCAATTGCTCAAGCTCTTGTGTTAGCTCTGTAAGCTGCTCTGCTGTAATGTCCGCACTTTGTACCTGCCACTCTATAGGTAATGTTGCCTGTTTTTCACGTAGGTGGTTATCCAGATTTTGCACCTGCGTTTCTGCAACGGCAATCTTACGATCCAGAATTACCCGTTGCGCAGCTCCGTTCTGTTGCTGTTCTTCAGATTCCTGAAGATCTTGTTTGAGTTGTTTGAGTTGTTTCGTCTGAGAAAGCTGAGTTTGCTTCAAGGTACTTTGAGTTTCTTGTATGTTTCGATGCTTCTGGCGAAGTTCAAGGATACGTTCATTAGGATAACTGATGGTGAGAGGTGCCAGTTCATTCTGAAGGTGATGATAGAGGTTTTGCAGATCACGTTGCCGCCCCAAATCTGTTTTCAGATTACCTTTGCGCTTGGTAAGTTTCGCTTCTTCTTTCAACTGCTGACGAAATTCTTGCGACTCCTGTTCTGTGGGGAAAGAAGTCTGGAAAGCCTGCTCCATGATAATGGGTTCTTCAGCGGACCTGCTGATGCGCATTGCATAGACTGATGGCAGTCCTTTTAGTGCTGTATATGCCTGAGTTTCAGCATTGTTCTGAGTATTAGTGTTCCTTTGTTCTTGTTGCTGAATATTTGCCAGATCATTCAGAAGGATCTCCACAGTCTGGCACGAAGTACTAGATTGTTTTGATAACGAGAGATCTTCATGAAGCAGGTCAGCATGACTTTGCCTGACTTCATTTAAGTGGAGCGTTGCCTGCTGTTCTTCATGAGCCAATCTGTCCCGTTCACGAGCGATATGTTCACGTGTAAGCTTTTGACCACAGTAACTACAGGTTGGCAAATGTTCAACCTCGTGAAATTGCGCCTGCTGGGTCTGAATTTCAGTATGTAATGTCTCCTGGCGCGTGAGTGCCTGTTGCGCTTCATCTACGCGCTTGCGAAGGAGAAGACCCTGGTTAAGAAGATCTGTGACTCGTTGGCGTGCAGAACCTAGTTCTTGCTCTTTCGTCAGGCGAAGTTGCAGGAGAGGTACCTGCTGCTGCCTCGCCTGTTGCCAGCGCTGACGGGCCTGGGAGAATTGTTGGAGAAGAGGCAAAGCCTGCTTAATCAACGCAAATTGTTGTAGCTCATCCTGCACCTGTTGGTATTGCTTGTCAAGATCTTCAGGGATCGTAGCCAGTTGCTGTTGGATAGTATTACCTTGCCTCTGCTTCTTTTCAAGTTCGACAATTTCTTGCAAGGTTGGGAGCAACTCCGCCATCTCCTTATTCATGGTGTTTTGTTGTGTTTGTACATCCTCTTTTTGCTGTTCTAATGATCGAATATTTTGTTGTAGTTGACTTTTTTGACCTGTCAGATGTTCAAGGCGTTCCTGGTAGATAATGAGTTGTTTCTGGTCAGCTTTGATACACTCCACTATTCGAGTCAGCTCAGAACGCTTCGCGAAGATGTCCCGAAGAGGCGGCAATACATTTGTCAATGTGTGATGACGAGCTGCATTTTGTTCAATCAATACAGCCTGCTCAAACAACTTTAGCCCCTTATTAAGTTGTAGCTCAATCTTTCCCTGCTCTTCCACCAGTTTTTGCCAGCGTTCAGATTGTGCTTTCCAGACAGAGAGCTGAATCTGAGTTGCTAGAGTCGCGGCCTTTTGTTTTTGTGCCGCGTCAATTTTCTGTTGCAGTGTTGTGAGAACCGCTGGGTCACTTGATGCCACATTGCTCAGCTGTGATGTGAGAGTTTTGACCTCTCTTTCCAGATCATGCTGATGGTTACTAGCTCGTTGGTGCAAACGTTCATAGACAGAAAGATCGATAATTTGTGTGAGCAAGCGATGTCGATCTTCCATTTCTCCTGAGATCAATGCCTCACTTCTGCCTTGCTGGAGGAGTACCGAGAAGACAAAGGTTTTTTTATCGAAGCCAAGCATATTGATGACCCAATCATTGAGACCTCTGACCTGATCGGTTCCGGCGATAACCTGAGGACCAGATCTTTTGGGATCTGGCGCATGAGGCCCACGTAGATGCATTGCCAGTGTAGTATGACTGCCTGAAGTACGCCTCGTAATGACCCGCTTAATAGCGTAATCATCATCACCAACGGTAAAGTCGAATTCGATGCTAAACTGACTAGCACTGTGATGAATAAGTTGTGTGTAATTATTGAGACGATGTTCACCATAGAGGGCAAAAAGAATTGCGTCAAGTAAGGCCGATTTGCCAGCACCGTTGTTACCCTGCAATGCCCACAGTTTGCTCTCACGAAAGGAGATCTCTACCTCATTACCGTAACTCATAAAGCCCTTGATTTTCAGCCGCCGTGGGATCATACCAGCTCCTCCTCCTCAAATAAGCACTCAACCAATCGTAGAAGTTCCTGTTGCTCTGGATGCCCTTCCAGTTGTGTTTGCAGATAGTGGCGAGTGGTGCCAACGACATCACGCGTCTGATGCATCTCAAGGCTAGCCTCAGTTGCGATATTTGCATGTATATCTTTAATGTTACGACTATAGCAGCGCGGGAAAATACGCTCGATTTCCTGACAGTAGGGTTCATACTGCTGAGTCAGGGAATCCCAGTGTAAAACGTAGTGCACTAATGCCTGCTGAGCCTCTGGATATTGCCTCGCCAAGAGCGGTATCTGTGTATCAGGATCGGTGATCTCAATGCGCAAAAATGGAGTGCTCTGTAAGGGAAGTTCTCGCGGCTCACCGAACAAAGCTCGATCTTTGATTTCCAACAAGACAACACTTTTCTGTTCACCCATTTCCCCATAATCCATACATTCGATACTCCCTGCATAACGCATATGGGGTGCATTTTTGCGCACTGGCTGAGGTTGGTGAATATGACCAAGCGCAATATACGACCATGATATGGGTAAGTCACCTAGTTCCAGCACAACTTCATTGGTTTCACCTAGCGTGTGACCTGAAGCAATCTGACTGCCGTGCACGTACACATGACTTACTAATATGCTAGGAAATGTTGGATCAAGAAAACGCTGCTGTAACTGTACAAGGGTCTGTTTGTATGCCTCTTTGACAGAACGATTGCGTTCTTCAGGACTTTGAAAATTCGTCTTTTCGCCACGGAGATAGTGGCGAGGAGTAGGATAGGGCATCAAAACAAACTGTACAATCTCGCCGTCGCGCCCCATAAGCTTAACTATACGTGGCCTAGAAACAAGGTAAACTCGTCCTGTGGCATCAGTGCTCTGAGGTCCCTTCTGACCAGGTGCCAGCTTAAGTGTATCATTAAGCATCTCAAAGAAGATATCGCTATCGTGATTCCCACTGATTGCAATGATCACCCCCCCACGTTCGATAAATGGCTGGAAACAGTTTGTGATAATCTCTATGCCCGCTTGCATTTGCTCGGGACGACTCCGTTCCCTGAACAGATCACCGGATACAATCATGACATCGACCTGATGCTCTTCCAGATAAGCAGCAATTTGTTTGAGCGAACGGCAAATATCTTCATTGCGTTGATGACGACCAAGCGTACTATTGAGGTGCCAGTCAGAGGTATGTACTATTTTCATGTCTGTTCCTTACTATAATTCAAAAAGATCTGAAAAGTCATTCGCTCCGCCCTCTACTTTGTCGACTGGCTCGGCTTCGTCAGGATTCATTGCCCAGGTTGGACGCGGAACACGAATAAGCATAGGCTCTCGGAAATTGTCTTGCAACACAAGCTTTTCGTCTATTTGAAGACTAGAAGCCTTTCCTTTCGCACTATCGCTCAAAAATTTCCAGACAGGCATGCCTAGTTCCAGTGAACCAGTTCTGCCCAGCACGCGAATAGCTGAGTTTTCGATGATTTTTTCTGATACTTTCGAGGCTTGCTGTTGTGCACCCAAGAGGATAATACCTTGGGAACGCATCTCGGCTGCCACCATTTCTATAAGTTGGGTAATAGGGTCACGTGCCCCTTTGGGAGCAAAGCGATTGAGTTCATCTAGCGTGACGAGATAGATAAGTCCAGGAGTGACATCTCTTCCTGTTCGTGCTTCTACTAATTGACGAAAGATAGTCGCAACCACAAAGCGCTGAAGTTCCGGCGTGCTCGCCAATTGTGAAAGATCAGCGACAAGAGGATCACAAGTCTGTGTACGAGTCACATCCAATGGGTGTCCTTGCGGATCATCGCGCCGCAGTATCCCATTGCTCTCGTAGATCAATTTCAACAGGCGACGATACAGCTTTTTCCAGGTGTAAACATGATGATTGCGCCGAGCACGAGCCTCATCTTTTTCCTGGCTCTGTTTATCAATCCATTCAACGAGAGCTTTTAAGGTCTGGACACCCACTGTTTCATTCAGCGTACGTTCAGTATCACCCGCACTGGTATTCTTCTCTGTCGTCAACAAATTTTCTATGTCCATGACGAGTGCGCTGAAGTTTGCATCATGCGCATCAACCTCAGCGAAAAGATAGGAGAAGAGGCCGCGCTCGATAATATCCTTTAGACCCCAGCTATACGGCTTAACCTCTTCTGTTCTATTGGTGGGCACCGATAACTCACTACCAGGCAACTGACGCGCATAAAAACTGACATGCTGGAATGGCACCGGTTGATCAACACCCAACAGTTGCCAACCAATCAAGTCACGCTCAGGCTGATAGCGCTTGCTCCAACGATCAATATAGAATAGATCGAAATTCTTCACATTCAGGATAATTGGTACAATCTGTATTCGATTAGAGAGTGAAGGAGAATGCTGAGCCTGTTCGCGTGCATAACGCAAGAGTTGCCAGTTGGTATGTAACAAGAAACTCGATTTTGTTCCCCGTCCGGCTGAACCATTGACGTTCATATGGCCACCGTTGACGCCTAAGAGATAATCCAGGTCGATCATACCTGGACCGGCTAGCTGATTGCCACCATTTTTAATTAGCCCCAGTGCCAGAGGACGTTCTACTTCATTTGCACCATAGGCAATAGCGGCATCATCTGCGCCTGCAAGATAGACTTTGCTACGCTCGCATGGTGGAGTCAGTGCTGCCGGAGTGACAGAGAGTATACTGACGGTGGCATAGGTATACCCATCACTTTCAAAAGGTGGAATATAATCAGGCTCGCCATCGGCCTGATCAATTTCATTATCCATATTTTTCTTGCGACTACGACGGCAGACCTCGCTCACGATCCCATGAAACTTATAGATTTGTCCTGCTATTATGCTTTCGCAAACGACTAATTGCGTCTCCTCAACAAGCACATCACGCACGACCCAGAAGGAAAACTCTTTGCTGGTTGCTTCCTGACCCTGAGGCGAGCCGACAACTCCAAGACATCTTTGTGTAGATGCATTTTGCATGTATAGTATCTCCTCCATTAGAGGTTAGTAAGACGATAAAAATGTTGGATCAGCGTATCCTGAGAGGAAAACAGAGATCCCAGACTTTCTTCAGCACGCTGAATAGGATAGATTGAGATGGGAGCTCTGTTATAATTAGTATCGCGACAACGATAGTCATATATGACGCGGGAAAGATAATCCAGGTAGGAAAAATCTTTGTTGACAGTTTGCTCAAAAAACTGTCGAGTGATCTCTAGACGTACAATACCCCAATCGGGCATCTCGCCTTGCAAGCCATTAAGACGGACATACCAGGAAACAAGATCCATTTTGCCCTGAATGCGGAAGGCTGGTGTGCGCTGACCTGTCTGCATTTCGTACAGCAGTCCCAAACCAGTGGAAGACAAATAATTACGTGAATGCGTCTTGATCATGCCAACAACAGGTGAGAGAAGGTGGTCAAACGCACCAGTATGCGGTTCCAAGCGACCATCAACAAGTGTAGGTATAGTATCGCACCTGGCCAGCATTTGCTTTTCCAGACGTCCCATTTCATTTTGCGTACGATTTTGGGTAGCGCGACGCATTTCTTCAAAGCTATAAGATGGTCCTGCTATCGGGGTACAGGGTAACAGGCGAAAATCCTGTTCCTGTAATGCGATAGCAAAGCTCTCTACTTCGTCCCATGGAAACTGATCAATAATCATTGAAACAACTCGCTCAACGGTGTCAAAAGAGCGGCGCAGCTTTCCTTGTTGATTCTCTATTACCACGGCACCGATCTCAGCTACACGTACTGGAATAGGATGGCCTCTACGTGTTTGGAGCCAGACTGCTGTACGCCCAACATCTTTGCCATCAATAAAACGTACTGGGCGACCTGACCACTGAACAGGGAGTTCTTGATCAGCAATCACTGTAGCATGCCACTGTTCATGTGGATATTCGTAATCAAGATTCTGCTGTTCTTCATCTGTGCTTACCTGTGTAATTCCATCATTCAGGAGGAGCGGTTGCGGCTGGTAATGGCGTACACGCCGTGCTCCATTATTTTTCAGAAAATCAAAGCCCATACTACATCAATCCTCTAATGCGTTTTCTTCTCTAGAACAGAGAGGAGTCCAAGATTGTGCAAACGCCAATGCACACTTTCGCCACTTACCAACATCTCTGTGGCCATACGCCAGATAAGATCATCTCCACGCAAGTAGGTGGCATAGCGTGCCAGTAAGCCATTGATCACATCACATGGCATCAGTAGTTCAGCTGCGAACTGATTCGCTTCCCGTTCCATCTGTACAAACGGCGGCAATACCTGCTGTTGATTCCTGACTGATGATGCCACTATTGTTGATACCGCCCGTTGTTCTTCTCCCTGCCCACTCAGAAAAAACGGATCGCTATGTGAAAGTGCATCAGTAACTTCACAATATTCGTGATCACTTTCAGCAAGAGAGAGCAAAGGCTGAAAATGTAAAAGATAATGACCAAGTTCATGCGCAACAGAAAAACGACGGCGAACAAGTGGATCTTCTGCCTCAACAAAGATGCTTCCATAATGGATATCGACGTGTAAAAAACCTGCCAATGGCTCAGGGTTGCCTATCTCTGGTAGCTCTACGATCCCCCCACGTTCAAGCAGATAGCGTATGGCAATGGGCTGTGTGAGGCATGCTATCTCAGTACAGGTGAGATTAAACGTTCCTACTAACTCTCCCAAAGGGGCAACACAACGCCGTGATGTAGGTTGGGATAGACCGGCAATGTGATACAACTGTGTTATAGCATCTTCGATAAATGTTCCGGGTCTATTGATCATTGTGCTGTGACTCTCCTTCTGAGACATGGTGATCTTGTTGCAAACGCCTTTGCTGTTGGCGTCGAGTCGCAACTAATTGTGCAATTCCTTGCTCACGGCCACGAGCAAGAAAAATAGCGGTGTCACGAAACAGTTTTTGTACCCGCAGGCTGACTGAGACGCCCAGTTGCTCAAAAAGCTGAGAGACATTCTTTAAGCTAAGGTTTCCCGGAAGTAGCCGCTGTGAGTCCTGGATTTGTTCGCTGACCGTCTTTATCTCTTGTCGGGTGGCATTGGGTAGCGTTGCATCATGTTGAAGTTTTGTCACCACATCACCCACAGTAAGCGGTGGGATAGCTAAATCATCCTCAATACCCCAGATGCCAGAGGGGAGATGCTGTAAGACTAAATGCTGAATGCGTTCACGCACCTGTGCCGGAAGGATACTATTTTCTTCTTCAGCATAGTATGCATGTGTCTCCATTATCATCTTCTCAAGCAGGCTATCGCTCTGAGCACGCTGCATGATGTCAACAGCTGACTCAAAGTCACCACGCTCCAGAGCGCTGAAATACAGGTATACCTGCTTTTCACGTTCTAGTTGTTCTTGTGAAACAGTTTGCCTTTTATGCATTGCTCGCACCTCCCTTACCGTTTTCTTGCGCATTCCAGACTTTGCGTAGCCGGTCGAGGGCTCGTTTAAAGCGGGCTCGTGCTGCGGCATGGTTAATTGCTAGCTTGCCAGCAACCTCATGAAGATTCATGCCATATTCTATATGCAAGAGCAGTATTCTCTGATCTTCAATAGAAAGAGTGGCAAGACAAACCTGGAGCTGATCTCTTATTGCGAAATGCTGGTTGGGATCATTCATGGCCATACTGGCAAATTGATCAAAAAAGGCTGTCTCGTTCTCCTCAAGCTGCTGAGTGTCTGGCAGGTTACTCACTGCTGTCTCACGTGAGTTAATTACACGTTGCTTTTTTTGTTTGAGCAAATTCCCAGCGATACCAAGCAGCCATGCCTGGACATCGTTGCCCGGATAACGATCTTGTATCTCCAGAGCTTTGAGAATAACATCCTGGAGAAGTTCAATCGCTGCATCCCTTATCTGCGATTTCAGGTAGAATTCGTGCTCGCCTGATATATGATTGCAGTAAGCGGCCCAGATATTCAATATTTGCGGACTCTGCAAAATACAGGTGGAGTTTTTTTGCAAAATCGGAAGTGACGACACCGCCTTGCTCAACCTGGGATTCATCCATTCACACGCTCCTTCACACATGCCAACAAAAATTTCGCTGACGTTTCTACTCTGTAATCACTTTTATTGCCTCAAGTGTGGCAATAGAACAAACATTCTACATATTAATATAATGAAGCATTGAATGTATGGACAAGTAACTGTTTCTTTTGTTACAGCAGCATTTCAAGTATTACATAAAAGTTTAGAGCCTGGTTGAGCTTGGGATATCTATGGCATTGTGAGTTTGTTGAACTTGAGGATACAAATAACAGCGTAAACACCAGCACTTAACTTCCGGTAGCACTCCACTAAGAAACGCCATGCGCCGGAGGCGCACCACTCCGCATGAGGTACACATACCTCAGAAGATATTGTTGGCAAAATCAAAAATTGTGCTCGCCGGTGGTGGATAAATGCCCTCACACTGAGCGTGAAATGGCAATTTGCCAACAATATCACTAACTGGTGAACGAGCCAGAGCGATTTTGCAGGGTCGCCTCCCACCTGTTTTCGTATGACCCAGGCATCAGTCTGGGCAGGATAGCCCATTCCCTCAACTCCCCTTCCGCTTTTCGTTCTTGATCACCTCCTCGCTCATTCGCAAAGAGCGTTTCACTCTGGCACTCTCCTCCTGACCTAGCAGTTCCCGCAACGTGAACAGATCTCCTCCTGCCTGCAAATACCGCACCGCAAAGCTGTCGCGCAACAATGAGGGATTCACATCCCTCGTCATCCCTGCCCGTTTCCTGAGTCGGCCAAACAAGAGCGCGATCCCATTTTCCGTGAGAGAACGCCCTGTCTTAGAGACAAAGAGGGGTTCCTCTCCCATCCATCTTCGCTTCACCTCCTGCACCGTCTCCAGGCGGCAGTGATCCAGATACGCAAGCAGAGCATGCAACCCCTCCTGCTTCAGTGGTATCCACCGAGCCTTGGAGCCTTTCCCCCTTACCCTGAGCAGACTCTGCTCTCGGTCCACATCTGCAAGGCGCAGCTCACAGATCTCGGAGGCTCCTATCCCGGTCTCAGCCAGCACCCAGAGCAGAGCCTGATTGCGCTCCGTCGCCTGATCCACCAGGACGGTATTCCTCCCTCCAGGCCGACAGGCCTGCAGCAAGCCTTCCCACTCCTCTGGTTCAAGCAGGCGAAAGAGGGAAGGTCCCACGTTGGGCACAACAAGGTGCACAAAAGGGGTCCGTTCCAGATATCTTCGACGCACTAACCACTGACAAAAAGCATGAGCCGAGCGTGTGTAGGACGAGATCGTGCCTGCCGATCGCAGCGTCCCTCTGGTCGTTGGCGTCTCCCGCAGATACGTGAACCAGCCACCCACCTCGGTCTTCGTGATCTGGTTGATCAGGTGGCACTCGCGCTCGGCCTGCAGATACTGCTGAAACAGGCGCAGGGCCGTCTGATGCCATTCCAGGGTTTTCGCCTGTCGCTTGCCCCTTCTCTGCATCTCTAGATAGTCCTGGATGGCTTGCTCGATGGTCAAAGATGAGCGTCTCTGGCGAGATCCTGTGCTCCTTGCAGATGGGCGAGACGTCTGGCTTGCCTGAGGCTGCTCCAGATATGGCACGGGAGTTGCCTGCATCCCTGCATGGCTTGTCCTTCCCAGCGAGCACCTCGTCTCTTCCTGCATGCTGCCTTGGGACGGCACCATCACGGGTCCTTGCGTTTGGTCCTGGCATGGGTCACCTGCCGGAGCCAGAACCAGCGTTTGGAGAGGAGCAGTTGCCCCACCCACCTTCTGCTGACCTGGGAAGGCAGGATTGGGCACCTCTGCATGGATCACTTCCTGCTGCCACTGCACCTGTACGGTTGCTCCCAGTCGCGTTCGGATCTTGCGCACTCCTCGCTGCAACGTGCGCAGCTGTGACGGTTGATACCGCTCGGGAAACAGCCGTTGTAATTCCCGAAAGATCTCCGCGCTGCAGCGCTCTGGGTGGGCAAGGACCCAGGAGGCAATCAGTTCCCAGACCTCCTTGAACGGATCGTGACACGTCCGATGCCAAGCGAGCAGCGACCGTGTTGAAGGCAGCCCTTCCTCCTGCTCCTGCTGCTGAGAGACCTGCTCCGAGATGAGCCCACCAGCAACCGGAGATCCTGCCAGGCAGTTTTCGACCTCAAACCGTCGGAGAGGAACCACCACGGGTTCTTCTGCCTGTGATGAGATGCTCCTGGCGTGGACGAAGAGTGCCTGCTGCACCTCTTTCACGTGCTCAAAGAGGCGAACCGGGTCCAACGCCTCGAACACCTCTCGCAACGCTTGCTCCTGAGAGGCTGGCAACACCTTGGAGAGCAACAAACGTTGCAGCGGCGTCCTGGCTCTATCATAGACCAGCCGCATCTTTCTGCCATCGTACTGCTTCTCTTGCAGCTTCATCGAGGGCTGAAAGCAGTTGACATACAGACGCAACGCGCGGTACACCTCACCCAGTTGCTGATAGACTTGTCCCCCAACAAGCCGATCATAGCCCACCACCTGACGCACAATCGCTCCATTTTTCTGCTCGACAAAACACTGATCATTCTTGAGACCCTCGCGTCCTCGCGTAAAGGTGAGGTGTTCCTGCTCACAATAGTCCAGCAAGACCTCATTGATGAACTCGTTTCCATTATCCGTATCCAGCCCCAGGATGGGAAAGGGAAAGCGCTCCCGTGCGTGCTGCAAGGCATCACGAACAGCTTCTGGGCTCTTGTAGAGCAGCGGCATGCATTCGGTCCATCCCGTGGCAATGTCGGTGAGCGTCAGGGTAGAGAGATAGTTCCCCTCTAAATCGGTGCCACAATGGGCGACCACATCCATTTCCAGAAAGCCCGGTTGCGTCTCATCCCAGTGCTGGAAGGTGCGGATGGGAATCTGCTGCTTGAGCAAGGTTCCTACTCGTGTCGTCGAGAGGCCATGGAGATCTCGTCCGCGCGCCTGATGCAGCAGACGGTCTGCCGTAGCCACACTCATACAGAGCAGTTGCTCACGGCACTCCTCGCTCACGTGCAGGTGCCCATGCCGCTCCAAAGCTTCCACGTAGGTGGGCAGAAACGGGATCAGACGCTTGGTACAGATACGATTGGCGGCATCCCAGATTTGCACCAGGGCCTCTTGCACCTCCGCTCCATACTGGCGGCGGCGTCCCTGCGGCTTCGTCAAACATCCTTCTTCCGCATGATTCAAGAGCCACATCGCGTATTTGCGATGATAGCCGGTGATCTGGGTAAAGGCATCCAGCAGTTCTCGCTTCCGTGCTGATGATGCCGTGCGATACGGTGGTCCCATTTGTTGTCGTAATTCGCGCCTGGCTCGCAGACGCAATCCCACTCCCCCCATTGTCCCCCTCTGAAGCTGTTCTGCGTGAGAGGTCGACACGGCGACAACGACCGGCCCATGTGCCTCACCAGAAACCTTCCTCTTTCTAGGCATTGTATCGTATCTCCCTTTCTTTTGGAAGAGTAGAAAAGAGGGACGCTCAATGCATAAGAGGCTCAAGAGAAGCCGGTTTGGAGAAGGCCGAAAAGGAAGATTCCTGGTGAGGCAATGCGTTGCGTGAACTGGCTTTACGCCTTGTCGCGAAGCTTACGGAGGAGCAATGGCAAGCGTACCTGACTGAGCATGGGATCCACCAAACCTGGGCTACCACCGAGCGGGTACTGGTGGAATTTGACCAGCACCCTCACAGTCAGCACGTCATTCGCGAAGCTGCGCGATTGGCCCACGGACTCGATGCCGACCTGCTGGCCGTCTTTATCGAACCAGAAGACACTTCTACCAGGATCCACCGGGTAGTCACTCGGCTCACTACTGGAAAAGAGGCGAGCACTATCCAGCAGGTTGCAGCACAACGTCGCTTGCAGGAACATATCCGGTTGGCGAAAGAGCTGGGTGCTGAAATCATGCAGGCCCGCAATCGCGACCGTGCCAGGGCACTGGCGGAGATCGCAAGGGAGCATCACGTCACCCAGTTGGTCCTGAGTCAGCCAACTCGGAGTCGCTGGGATGCGTTTGGGCGCGGCTCGAACAGTGGATCGTGTACTTTGCTTGAGTTCGGAGATGGAGCTTCATCTGGTACCGAGGCAAGCGAAACCTTGAGCAAGAGACAGAAAAAAACGGAAAGAACGCGATGAAATGGAGGTCAGAAAATGGAACACCCAGAACGACGTAGCTTGTATGCCGCCATTGCACTGAGCATAGGGAATAAAGCGAGAACAGAGCGACCGAACGGAGACAGTGTGGTCGTATGGGAATATGCCCATAAGCAGTATCAAATATGGATTGTTGGCAAAGATGATCAGATCTGGGACGGCGTGAGAGACGAAAAATTCATGGATGAGATGTACAAGAAATTTCAAGTTGACCCCAGGCAAAAGGCGTGGATCTCGCTGTGAGGATATGGTCACATTTGTTCTTTTCTCCTGATGAGTCTTCCCTGCTCAAGACGGAAAAGAAAGCGCAAGAAAGACAGGAAGGTACACTATGACTGATACAGATGAACTGCATCGAAATAAAGCCGGCAGCCATCGTGACGCAGCCTTTGCACTTCCCCCTCTCCAGCACCAATGGCCTCAGTTAGGCCTGGAACTCTTTGCGCTAGAGCATCTCCAGGCCGATGCTTCTGGGAGAAAAGAACTGGGAGGACCCAAGGAGCAACAAGCAAATTTTCGGAATGCCATCATTTCCCAACTCTACCAGGAAGAAGAGGATTACTCACGCGATCTCCGCTACCTGGCATTTCTTCTGCTGAAACAGGGGAGAGGAGGGGAAATCGTGGGCAATCCATCAACCATTATGGTTGACGGCCATCCCCAGGAGTTGCCCTATACCGGGTTAGAAGGCTATTATGCTGGGACTGAAAGGACGGCGCAACTGCCAGGGATGAGCCGAGAAGAGATTCTCCTGGAAGAAGCCCAAAAGGGGCACAAGTGCTGAAAATGCTCAAAAAACAGGCCATCGAAAAGAATGCCTGGTCCGATTTCGCACGCTTGAAACACGCCCTGGAGGGCAGGGAAGCGGAGAAAGATCTCCTTCAGGAGCTCCAGGTTTTGTGGACAACGCTCGTGAGACAATGGCACGTCCGCGTGTATCACAATCCTGAGTTTGAACTGACCTTGACCGAGCAGATCGAACAACAGGCACAACTGATGGAAATGCTACGAGGGAACTCCGTGGAAGAGAAAAAGGTGCAGATATTGTCAAAAGGAGTATACAACCGACTCAAACAGAGGTATGCGATGATGAGCAAGGAAGAGCAAGCACAGGAAAGGCAAGAAAGAAGAGAACGGGAAGGGATACGTGCAAAGAGGATCGCAGCGTTTCGTCGCTTTCGTGACCAGACCTACCAGTTGCTGACGGCGTCAAGGCAGGGGCAATATGCAGTTAACATCCAGGATAGCACGCTGGAGGGGGCAACCATCACAGAAACCATTACCTTACCAAAGCTTCCTGACAGGCAGAGCTATCCTACCACGTCTGTCCATTTCACGCCGGAGCAACTCGAAGGCTATCTGTTTCTCGCAAAGTTGGGAGCCATCGGGGGCAATCCCTTGATGCGAAGTGCGCTGGTTTCCTAAATGCGGGATAAGGCATTCAAGATGTTTACGCACTGAAGAGCTGGCAGCCATAATGTACGTCGTCACCGTGGAATAGACACCCATTTCTAATCACCTATCCCAGGCCACGCTTCATGTCTCTTGCGCAAGGCTTCGCCATATTCAAATGGACTTTTGATCACACTGAGGATATCCCTGTGGACCTGATCGATATCCTGGTAGCCATTGACCGTGACGAGCTTCTGTTGCCTCTCGTAGTAGTTCAGCAGGTGAATAGTCTCGTCGAAGAAGATATCCAGACGCTTCTGTACCGCTTCACCCTTGTCATCAGAGCGTTGATATAATTCGCTGCCGTCGATATCACAAATACCAGGAAGATGTGAGGGATGCGTCGCGCTGTTGTAGATATGCTGGTGGGCCTGGCAGATAGATCTCCCAGAGAGCCGATTGAGGAGTTCTTCGCGCGGAACCTGCAGATACACCACATGGTCAATGCTTCGTCCGATGCATCGTACGTTGTTATCCAGGGCCAGAGCTTGAGCAAGAGTACGGGGAAAACCATCCAGTAAGAGGCCCGAGGTACCATCTCGCTGTGCTAGACGCTCCAACACCATCGCTACCGTAATGCTGTCAGGAACCAGTTCTCCCCTATCCAGGTACACTTTTGCCTTAAGGCCTAGTTCAGTGCATTCGTCCAGAGCTTTACGAAAGAGGTCACCACTGGCGATGTGACAGAGGCCCAGGGCCTGCACCAGCAGTTCCGCTTGTGAGCCTTTTCCTGATCCTTGTGCACCGATGAGAATAATGTTCATCTTTCCTCCGTCTAGGGTCTACTCAAAGCGGGAACGCTATCCACCCCCCTGGCATTTCAGGCTTCTTCTTTTTGTTGATCCCCCCATGCTTATCATGTCTACCCATTTCCTCCTGCCCGTTAAGGAAAACATAGTCTCATGCGCTCTCACTCTCCTCACAAACAAGAGAAGAAGATCACAACAAGTTCACAATACCAGTTTTTCTCCTCGCTTCAGGCGGTGGGATGCTGTGAGCCAATCGAGAGAGTAACCTGTGCTTTAGTGATGGACACGAGAGGTTATTACGGTACGATAGAGCATGGAGCATTGGGAAACGCTGTTGGGAGTACCCATCACGGGATCGACGAAATAAGCATCATCTGGATGGTTTGTCGCTTACTCACTTCCAACACGCTTCCCGGTCTTTCCAATGAAAGAAAAGTAACACACTCTCGGCCCTGGCGAGTAGAGATACAGCCAGCCGTCGCGTGCCATTCCACAAGGAGAAAGCGATGTACACGTTCGTTGCCTACGATTTACAATTTGGGAATACCGAGCGGATTGCTCAGGCCATCGCCAACACGTTGCATACCTTTGGGCCCGTGCAAGTTGTCCACGTCGATCCAGCCCACCTTCTCGATTGCCGGAAGGCAGACCTGCTTATTCTCGGGTCGCCAACGCAGGGATTCCGAGCGACCCAGGCGATGCAATCCTTTGTAGAAGAAATTCCATTCGCACTGCTTCGAGGCCTGGCAGTCGCCAGCTTCGATACCCGCACCCACGGCCCGTGGGGTTCTGCGGCACGGCATCTCACCAGGCAGCTACGTGTGCTGGGAATCGAACCTTTGGTGCCGCCGATGAGCTTCTTTGTGAAGGGCACACAGGGTCCGCTGGTTGAGGGAGAAGTGGAACGAGCTGCTCGTTGGGCCTTAGGCCTTCGCCAGCAATATGAGACCTTGCAACACCATCTGGTTGCGCACTAACTGGAACAGGGAGAGCAAAAAAGGAGAAAATCATGGAAACACGCTTGTATCAGACGCAAGACATCGACTTGCAGAGGATAGCTCAAGCGCTGGTCTATGAGTACCAGATACAAGGGTATGAGACACAGCAGGTCGGAACGCCCGAACGGGCTCTCATCCAACTCAAAAAGGAGAGTACGCTCAGAACGCTCACAGGGTTCAACAAGGCATTGGCGATTACCTTACAAAAGGTTCCAGGAGGAACGCTTGTCAAAGTGGGCGTACAGGACTGGATAGATCAGATCGCGGTTGGAGCGGTGGGTCTGGCTTTGCATCCGCTTTTAATCACGGCTGCGGTCGGGGCGGCGACGGAATATAACGTGGTGCATGAGATCCTCAGCTTTATTGATCAGTCTATCCGACAACAACAGCCATCCGTACTCCTGGGAGTTCCACCTTTATAAAGGTGCGCCGAATGGAGCATAACCAACTACCCAGAACACAAGCATAGACATGACAGAAATGGAGGGAATCATGACGAACGCGTCTCTACCGACCTGGGAACGTGCCTTGCTCCCACTGGCTGACGAAGCAGAACATCAGGATGAAACGTTGCCTCCTTTACCGATATGCGATCCGGCTTTGCTCGCTCGTGCCTATGCCTGCTGCGCTGCGATTACCTCCATGCACAGCCGGACCTTTTCTATCGCAACCGGCCTGCTGCCAAGCGGAAAACGGCAGGCGATGCGCGCCCTCTACGCCTTCTGTCGCCTGAGTGATGACATGGTAGACTGCCCGGTCGTGGATGCGGAGAAGGCGCTGGCTGCCTGGCGGCAGCCAGCGCTTGCGCCAGCGCCATCCTCCAGTGATCTCGTGGCCGTTGCCTGGGCAGATACCCGGCACCGCTATGGCATTCCTCAACGCTACGCTGAACAGCTCCTCGACGGCGTTGAGCAAGACCTGCATCAGCAACGATATCGCACCTTTGAGGAAGTGACCACCTATGCCTATGGCGTGGCATCTACCGTTGGCTTGATGAGTATGCACATCATCGGCTTTGCGGGCAAGCAGGCCATTCCCTACGCCATCAAGCTTGGCATCGCCTTGCAGTTCACGAACATCTTGCGGGATATCGGGGAAGACTGGCGCGCTGGGCGCATATATCTTCCTACAGAAGAAATGATTGCCTATGGGCTGACCGAGGCTGATCTAGAACGGGAGCAAGTAGATGATCGCTGGCGGGCTTTTCTGGGCTTTCAGATCGCACGCAATCGCCGCCTCTACGCCGAGGCCAGACCAGGTATTGCGCTGTTGCAGCGCGATGGACGCTTCGCGGTCACTGCTGCCAGCGAACTCTACAGCGCCATTTTGGACGATATTGAGGTGCATGACTACGACGTGTTTCACCGTCGAGCGCATGTGAGCGCCTGGAGTAAAGCGTGCAGGCTCCCCGGTATCTGGTGGCGAAGCCGAGAGGGAAAAGAGAGATGAAGCCATATGATATCATTCTTGTTGGAGGAGGAGCTGCGGGATTGAGCCTGGCCTGCCACCTGATGTGCAGCCCCTTGCGCAATCGAAAGGTTCTGATCGTGGAGCAGGACGCGAAAGACCAGAACGACCGAACCTGGTGCTTCTGGGCAGACCAGCCGACGTTGTTTGATGATCTCGTGTTCCGCTCGTGGAACCAACTCCAGGTGGTCGGCGAGTGCTTTGCAAAGACCCTGGACTTGCATCTGTACCGTTACAAGATGCTTCGTGGCATCGATTTCTATCACTTCGCTCACCAGATCATAGCGGCTTCTCCACACATGGATCTCTTACAAGGAAGAGTCGAGCATATCGAGGACGGCGATCAAGCAGCCAGCGTGCTGGTAGATGGACAGCGCTATACAGGTACCTGGGTCTTTGATAGTTCGTTTAACTGGACAGCCTTTCAACCTGAGCCGAATCGATACCATTGCCTCATACAACAATTCAAGGGCTGGGAAATCGAAACGCCGGAGAAGGCGTTCAACCCGCAGGTTGCGACTTTACTAGACTTTCGTGTGTCACAGGAGCAGGGAGCGCATTTCTTTTATGTGTTACCCTTTTCCACACGCCACGCACCGGTAGAATCCGTCTTCTATACGGCAACCCCAATCCGTTGGGAAATCTGCGAACAGGCGGTGGGTCTCTATCTTGGGAATGTTCTGAATATCACTACCTACCACACTATGCGTGAAGAACAAGGTATTACTCCTTTGACTGATCGACCTTTTCCACGGCAAAGAGGGAGGTGTGTGATGACTATCGGCATCAATGGTGGCAGGATCAAGCCCTCCACAGGTTATGCCTTCTTGCGCATACAGCAGGACTCGTCAGCAATTGTTCGTTCGTTGATCGAGATGGGGCATCCTTTTCAGGTACCAGACAGCCCTCGTCGCTATCGCTTCTTTGATTCAGTAATGTTGGAGATCATGACTCATCATGGAACAAGGATCGCTTCGATCTTCACCGACCTGTTCCGGCGCAATTCATCTGAGCGGATCTTTCGCTTTCTGGATGAGGCTGCCTCGACCTGGGAAAATGGGTTGATGGTCCCTTCCCTACCACCATCACTCGTGTGGCAAGCATTGCGACAGATCGCCACGACGTACAGGCTTGAATACTAAGGAGGAAGAAATGGATACTCATCCTACTGCATTGGTGATTGGTGCGGGCCTTGGAGGGATTGTTCTATCTGCTCGCCTGGCCAGGGCCGGTTTCAACGTATGTGTACTAGAAAAGAACGGAACTCCCGGCGGTCGGTACGGCCAGATTGTTCGTGAGGGACATCGCTTCGACACAGGTGCAACGCTGTTGCTTATGCCTGAGATCTTTGCGCAAACGTATACAGCGTTGGGGGAACGTATGGAAGACCACCTTGATCTGCGCCGTATTGACCCGACATACCAGATTCGCTTTGAGGATGGCACACAACTCGCCCTCACTTCTGACCTTAATGCGTTGCAGGCGCAGCTAGAGGCAATCGAGCCTGGCAGTTTTGGCGGGTTGCTGCGTTTCCTTACGGAGGGATATCAATCGTACCATCTCAGCTTGCAACACTTTGTCGGGCGCAATTTTTATCACTGGTTTGACTACTTCAATCTCCAGAACCTACCTCTCTTGTTCCAGCTGAAAGCGCTGGTCAACCACTACGACAACGTTGGTCATTACTTTCATGACTCGCATCTCAAGGCCGCGTTCACGTTCCAGAACATGTACCTGGGATTGAGTCCATTCGATGCGCCTGCCACCTATTCCCTGCTGCAATATACTGAATTGGCCGATGGGGTATGGCTGCCCATGGGAGGCATCTACCGCGTCATCGAAAGCCTGACTCACATTGCGACAGAGCAGGGTGTGCGTTTCCTATTCAACGCGCCAGTCAGCCAGATCGAAGTCGATGGTGATCGCGCCATCGGCGTGGAACTGCACGATGGCTCTGTTCTCAGGGCAGATGTGATCGTAGCTAATGCAGATCTGCCATACGTCTACTCCCAGTTACTACCTGATGAGGTTGGTGCTCATCACCTGGAACAGTTGCAATATACCTGTTCGGCTATCATGTTTTACTGGGGAGTCGATACGATCTATCGGCAGCTTGGAACCCACAATGTGTTCCTGGCCAATGAGTATCGCCCCAGCTTTGATCGCATCTTCAAAGAGCACCTACTCCCGAATGAACCGAGCTTCTATGTGCATGCGCCCGCGCGCACCGATCCGTCAGCGGCTCCAGTTGGCGAAGACACACTGATGGTGTTGATTTCCCTCCGGCCACCTGGATGCCAACCGCGCTCAGGATTGGGATCTGCTACGAGCGAATGCTCGCACCGCAGTAATCCATCGTCTGGCGGCAAGCGCAGGGATGAACGACCTGGAGCAACACCTGAAATGGGAGATGAGCTACACGCCGCGCGACTGGTCCAGCATCTATAATCTGGCGAAAGGAGCGGCGTTTGGTCTCAGCCATAACTTCATGCAGGTGGGATACCTGCGACCACATAACCGCCATCGTCGGTACGGCAATCTCTACTTTGTTGGCAGCAGCACCCATCCCGGCACAGGTATGCCGATGGCGCTCCTCTCGGCTCGCCTGACTGCGGAACGGATTCTCCAGGACTTCGACGTTCCGCACCCTCCCTTTGGTAGTGGCTCACGTACGCAGGATGGCTGTGTTGCAAAAAAGGATGGAAGTCTGGTAAGCTCCACGTCGGTTTAACAAAGACAAGTGGCATCACAAATAGTGCAGCAGTGAGCACAATATGCTCACAGGAGGAAAAAGCCAAGAAAAAGTGGCGGATATCTGACCAGACATCCGCCATACTATAGCCCAATGGAGGAGAGCTTAACGAGTGCCCACTGCCTCCTTCACCTGAACGGGGATCTGCTTTGACTTCGCCTTCTCCATCCTGGGGATGGTGATCTTCAAGACACCATGATCGTAGACGGCTTGCACCTTGTCAGCTTCGATAGCGCTGGGTAGCGTCACCGTTCTGCTCATCTCCCCTTCATATCGCTCCCGGCGTACATAGGAGCTTTTCTCGACTTTGGTTTCTTCCTTTTTTGCAGCATGAATGCTCAGTGTTTCGCCTTCCGCTGTGATCTGGATCTCTTCAGGGGTAAATCCTGGCAGAGCAGCCTCAACCACATAGTGATGTTTATCATCCGCCTCGTAGATATCCAATGGGAAGGTTCGTACCGTGAAAAACTCGAAACGCGGTCCGACAACGCTTTCTTCGAACAAACGATTCATCGCCTCGCGGAGAGGCACCAGAGCTTCAAAAGGATCTTTTCTTACCGTCGACATAATAATTCTCCTTTGATATATTACAATACATCTGAAGCACTACATTTCCGCACAACCTGCTCTTCACATATTTACACTCAATGCACTGGGAGGCTTACTTTGCCTCACCACCCCCCCACTGTATCCCCTCACCGTTACAACGCGATCACAATCACGGGCTGCAAGCTCACGATCTGGTCACACCGGAGAGCGTCACACACGAGCGCCATCACCACATAAAGCAGGAACGGATTGTGATACAAGTGAGGGATGAGAGCTGAAATAGTGAGGCAGATGTGACAGGTATGTGGTACCATATGCCTGCATGCGACGCGCGAGACTGGACAGCCATCTGCACCTGGGTGAGTGAGTTGGCTGCGCAGCTTCAACTGGCTCTGGCATAGGCGAGCACGTCAGTACAGATCCGGCAAAAATTTGTCGAGAGGAGGTTAAGCGGCCTGGCCATCCGTCAGCCTCCCAGTTACGACCAGGTAGCGTGCAAACTCTAAGTGCCGTATGTCAAGAGCCGATTGATCCATCCTGTCTTGCCCATAAGTTTTGCGGAGACGACAAAGCTTACTAATTTGTCTGTCCGTAAAACCAAGCTTTTGTAGCGCTTGCTGTTCTTCTTTTTCTTCTTTTAAGTTGTTCATCATGGCAAATACCCCCTCTGCGTCCTTTCTGAAAGATAGGAAAGATAAGCTTACAGTAGCTCTATGCGTATGCACTATTGTGTTCACAGTATTAGCGGCTTCGATGTTCAACCGGCATGTAACTCATTTGACTGCATACGCTGATGATAAAAATATAGGTGGAACATCCTACAGAATGATCACGAGGATAAGCCATCCTGTCACAGACCTATCACAGCCTCCCTCGTGTAAGCACCGGACACGTGCCACAGCCGCGAATTTTGCTACGTGGGCGGGAGTTTCGCCCCAGGGAACCACCAATTCCAGCTATTGTTCGGTGGACAATGGAGCTCACTCCTCAACAGCCAGATACCCGGACAGAAAAAAGAGCGGCTATGCATCATTCTCATTTTACACAGCTCGACAGATCATGAAGAAACCGTCAGCCGACCTTCTCTCTCCCTGCTTACCGGGTATGATATGCTTCTGTTTTATTGTATAGTAGAGAAAGCAGATCAAACGAGGCGTGACTCTTTTTCTCTCAACGATAAAAGAAATGGGAAGAGATGATGATCAAACAATCGCCGCAATTAGAGCGGTATAGAACTCTGGTGGGGGATGAGTTCCTCTCGTCCATCTATCGTGTGGCTGAATCGCTCGCTGGCATGCGTGTCCTCCACATCAACACGACGGCGCAAGGGGGAGGCGTCGCGGAACTCCTTCACGCGCTGCTCCCGCTCATGGAAGAGTTGGGCATCCCTCATGCCTGGAAAGTGCTTCCATTGGATGACGCCGCGAGCCAGTTTACCGCACAGCTTGTTGATCTGCTACAAGGGATGGCGCATGAGCCGCTTCCTCTTACTGGACAGCACAGGCTGCTTGAGACATTGAGTCACACACTGACCATGAACCAGATCGAACATCATCGATCTGATCTGTATGTCGTGCATGACTTTCAACTCGCCCCTCTGGCGGTGATGTATCCCTGGTTGCGACCAGCCATCTGGATGTGCCATGTCGATACCGCGCAACCCGATCCCCAGGGAAAAGCATATATTGACCAGTTTCTCGACGCTTATCGTATCTGCGTGTTTACAAATCCGCTCTCTGTTTTTCAGGATTTGTCACCTGAAAAGGTTCAGGTGATCACGCCCGCGATTGACCCATTCAGTGAGAAGAATAAGCCACTTTCACGAAAAAAAGGATTGGACATACTGGCTCACTGTGGGATCGATACCTCAAGGCCGCTTCTCACCCAGGTTTCGCGCTTCGGCAACTGGAAAAATCCCTGGCAAGTGCTTGAGGTGTATCGCCTGGTCAAGCAGGAACTTCCCACTGCCCAGGTGGCACTCGTCGGGGCTCTGGAGGCTGCGGATGATGTCAAGGCGGTCGAGATACTCAAGGAGGTGCAAAAAAGGGCTGGGACGGACCCTGATATCCATCTGCTCTACGATCCTCATAGTGTCAAGCATCCGCAAGTCAATGCCTTTCAACGCTATTCGAGTGTCATCCTCCAACGTTCTCTTCGCGAAGGGTTTGGCCTAACCGTTACGGAAGCCATGTGGAAATATCAACCTGTGGTAGGAACGTCCGCCACAGGCTTACGTACACAGATTATTGATGGACAGAATGGGTTTATTGCCGATGACGCAGAAACCTCTGCAAAAGATACATTGAAACTCATCAATGACAGAATTTACTGGCAGAGACTGGGTGAGCAAGCTCACGAGCATGTCAAGGAGCATTACCTCCTGCCCATGATGGTAAAAGAGTATCTCAACGCGCTCGTAAAAGCTTGCGGCTCCCCTCAAACGGTCGGGTAATCATATCTCATCATCTGTATGCGATCCGAGCAATCGAGAAAGAACTTCACAGGAAAGAACCAGTACACCAAAAGGCCGTATGGCGAGTATCTTAGCATAGATCAAGAGTGGTGGTACAACCACTCCTGGATTGCCTTGTGTGGAGTGAGCGAACCGTGATACCACAAAGGCCATTGTGATCGAAATGGAATGCATAGCCACCATACTAGAGAGAGGTGTGATGAACCTTGTGATGAAAAGACAACCTGAAAACATACCCTGATAATAGATCTACAGGGTATCTTCTGCTCTCCATGAGCAAGGTCGTGGTTCTACCGCCTGAGAAAAGGAGATCAAGATGAAGCTGAAAGAAGCATTGAAAGACAGCAGTATAATAGAAGGGTGGTATGACGACTTTACGGCAGTGGTTGTGAAAGAAGATGGGGGATACAGGCTCTCCATTCAACGCGAGCATAAACCTCCACACATCATCCGTGATGAGCTCTCATTAGAGCAAGTGGAAAGTGATGTGGTGAATGCAATGCATCCATCATACCCCATAGATTGGGTTCCGGTTGAGCTAGAAGGATAATAGGTGTTTTGTGGTGAAATGGACTGCAACTTATGACAGGCTTTGAACCTGAAAAACTATCCCTGGTAGCTTTCACTACCCACGGGAAGTCATACACGCCTCCCGTGGGTAGTGACGCTGAATCAAACAATTTCCACTTAGCTATACCGCTCGGTCAGGGTGACACTCTGACTGTTATAATCAGACCCCACAGCCCAGAGCGTGTCGCTACCTGGCACTCTCACCAGCCCATACAGGGAACTTATCATCGCCCGATTCGGGCTAGAAACCAGGCTCCAGACCCTGCCATTCCAGTACTCGGTCAGAGTGTCCATTCCCGGACCTTTGCTGTAACTCCCTACGACCCAGGCGCTCTTTGCCGAGAGCGCGATGACTCCAAAGAACTGGTTGGATATGCCAACGCGAGGCGTTGAGACCACACTCCAGACCCTACCATTCCAGTATTCGATAAAACTTTGCGCCACCGTGCCACCAGTCCAAAATCCAGCCGCCCACAGATGGTTTGTGTGGGGAACGCGGGTCACGCTGAGCAAAATGTTATCGGGGCCAGGGCTAGGAGCGGAGACAACATTCCACTGTCTGCCATTCCAATGCTCCATCAGCGTGTAACCCTCAAACCCGATATCATAACTGCCTACGGCCCAGACGTCGGTGGCAGAAAAGGCGGTCACGCTGGAGAGGGAACTGTACTGGGCGTCGCTGGGAACCACCACGGGCACCTGACTCCACTTCTTGCCATTCCAGTGTTCGATCAACGCTTGATAGGGCATTTGACTGCTGTGGCGGAAAGTGCCAACCGCCCAGGCATTCGTAGCAGAGAGTGCAACGATGCCAGAGAAGGAGGCTGAGTTGATGGCAGGGGTGGGGATAATCTTCCACCTGGTCCCGTTCCACAACTCAGCCACCCCCGACACGCTTGGGTTGACGATGATCCCTGAACCTACCGCCCACAATTCGTGCGTTCCAGGAATAGTCGTCACAGCCGTGAACGAGCTTGATTGCCCTCTCGATGGGGTTGGAACCACGCGCCAGGCCCTGCCATTCCAGTGCTCAGCCAGCGGATTGGACGAGGAGGAGGAGGACTGTGTTTGTCCCACAGCCCAGACGTCGTTGGCCGAAAATGCGGCGACACTGTTGAGCGAGTTGTAGGTTGCCGAAGTGTTAGGGCTGGCAACGATCCGCCACGATTTTGCATGACAGGCGGGTGTTGCTGTCGGCGTTGCCTGCGCTGTCCCCGCACCCATAAACGTCACCAACACAACGATCAAGAAAAGAGGCGCACCCAGAGTGCGCAGCCGAATGATGGCTTTTATCATAGGAACTGCTCCTTCGCGAACCTATATGATCATAGCTACTGGTGACGCACTATCAAATCCGTTACTCGCGCCCGATTGCGAGAAGCTATCTTGAGCAATGTGAGGTCAGATTGTCATAAGGTAGGTGCGTGAGGATAAAACGAGAACAACATCCTGCGTCAATACATTCCCGATATCATCCGTCAGAAGAAATGCTAGCAGGCTCATAAAAAAGAGCATAGCATGGTGCTCTCACATTTTTCTCACAAAGAGATGCTCTTTTATCACAAAGCACATAGATTACTCTCTTTCCTACAGAAAGCAATCTTTATAGCCAGCGTCTTGTCGTCCGTTTATACTGTTCCCATGCCGTACCGAACTTTTCTGCCAGCATCCGCTCTTCGACGGTTACGTACATTCTATATTTTCTTGGCTTGCATGATTACTCCTTTGGCCTACCTTGCCGCAGGCCGTGGACGCGCTTTTCCATCCAGAAAAGCGCGTCCACGCATAACGCCGAGCAACGAGATCTCTATGTGGTTGGAAGCATCTGCTTTTGCGGCCAGCCCGGTGTTACCACAAAGAGCGGGAACCTGGTGGAACCAAGCACGTGTTCTGTCACGCTGCCGTGTATCAGGCGTTGGATGCCATCTCTGCTGTGTGTCCCCATCGCAATCAGGTCACACCCGGCAGGAGCATGAGCGTCAGCCACGCGTTCCGCCTGATGCAAAATCGTTTCGGGCACCTCAGAGCTAAGTAGTACAGACGAGATGACGCCTGGTTTGATCTGCCACTCACGCTGAATGCGCTCAGCCACCGTGTTCAGATAGGTCACAGCTTCGTCTCTCGTCCGTTCATAGTTTGCGTGTTCGTCATGTCCGTGATCTCTCATATGTGGGGCATCAAGAACATCCAGCAACTGGACAACGACCCGTTGCTCAGGCAGGATAAGCGCTTTGAGCAATTGAGCAACTGGTTCCAGGACCGCTTCGGCCAGCGTCGAGCCATCCAGCGGCACGAGTACATGGAAGGGATGCGCACCATCTGGCTCGTCGAGCAACTTGCCTTGCTCATTCAGAACCAGCACAGGGACAGCGCTCCGCCGAATAGCCTGTCGCGGGAGATGTTTGAACAGCCAGTGATTGAAAAAGGTCTCCCCTTGCAAACACAGGACAACGAGATCGACCTGCTCCAACCTCGTCGCTGATACGATACCGGTAGAGACAGAACCAACTTCTACTGTGTCTGTCTCTACCTGCGTATTTTTCAGCTCGTCTGCGTACTGTTGCATCACCATATGCAGATAGCTATCAGCACGAGCGACACTTTTGCTCTTTTCAGACTGCCCATCGCGCAACAGAGCAGCGGCAGATCCATTGACAGCCTGGCTGGCTGTCGTCCCCTGCGTCACCGCCCCTTGCAAAGCTTGATCGCTCTCAATCCCGGTACGAGCAGGAAGCAGATGAGCAAGGATCAGAGATCCTCCCGAAAACCTGAAAGGTATGTAGAGTCCCCGTTGACTGATTGTCTTATCGCGTAACAAAAGCGGTGCAGGTATGACAGGAAAGCTCCCTCTTTCCAAAGGCAAAGTGGGAACGCTATCTGCATCACTGACATGTCAGGCATCTGCTTTGTGTTGATCCCAACATGCTTCTCATCCCTATCCATTCCCTCCTGCTCTTGAAATAAAGCATAGTCTTCTGTGCTCTCTCTCTTCTCACAAACAGGAGAGGAAGATCACAGGGAGATCACAAAACGCTCAATAGATCTCAGTGGACACCTGATGATGGAAGTCTATAGAACGCTTCGCTCTCAAAGGACTCACGCAGTGGCTGGGCACACCCTCTCGAAAGAAGGAAGAGGAGCAGTCGTGATCCACTTCGAGTTGCTCCTGTGAGAAAGATGGACGTCTATTTTATTCCCAACACATGAGGCAAAATGGTCCCCAGCAAGTATCCCCCGATCCCAGATCCTGCTCCAACCACTAACACCTGCAATCCACTTTTCAGATAGGGCAAGACCGCAAATTTTGCTTTAAGCAGACCAATACCAAACAGCGCTATCAATGTTGCAAGAAGAGACGTAAGAATAGCGGCTTTTCCGTGAAGAAAAAAGTAGGGAAGTAACGGAACAACAGCCGCAGCCAGGTAAGAAAGGCCGACAAAAAGTGCATCTCCTACAGGAGTGCCTGGTGGTTCGGGTTCAATTCCCAGCTCTTTCTGGACCATGGTCGTAAAAAAGGCTTTTTTGTGCTTCCATAGAATGCTTGTAATCGTCTCCGCGTCAGTTGTATCCATGCCTTCTTTTTCCAACAAGAAGCGCATTTCTTGTTGCTCATCGTTTGGGTACGCTTGAATCGACTGGCGTTCTTTCGCTATCTCAGCCGTATGGACTTGCCGCTCTGCTTGTGAGGCAAGATACGCGCCGGTCGCCATCGAGAAGGCTCCTGCCAATGCTTCCGAAATGCCTGCAATAATGACAATCTGATTGTTATTGAATGCCCCTGCTATTGAGGAAACCACACCCAACGGCACCAGGAGTCCATCTTGAGCGCCAAAAACGAACTCCCGTATTTGAGAGACCTTCCCAATGCGTTCTTTCGCTCCCAAAAGGTGTTCTGGATAAGAAGACTCTTTTTGTCTTGCCATACTGAAAATATACTCCTCCCTATGATAGAGTTCATTCCTACTGGTTTTCGGACCCGTTTGGTGATGCGGGTTGTGTCTGCGAGAAGGCCCCAGGCTCTTGCATCTGTTTCTTCCACGGGATGCAAAGCAAACAGGCAGAGGAGAAACGTGCTCCTCATGCTCTTGACCTGCGGAGAAAGTTCCTGACATGCAGGCACAGTGCCAAAGCGAGCAACGGCACATGGATGAGAACGAGATGGGAAGCAAGAAAGTCTGGCAAATAGATATCGGTCACCGAACCGCTCGCGGCACCAAGGTTCTCCGCCAATCCTGTCAGAGGGCAGCGACATCGGTTTCCCAGAAAGATGAGACTCTCACCTCCAACGACTCCAGCAGCAATCGCCGTTCGTCTGTCCTCCCGCCCCCTCAGCCCTGCGTAGATGAGGTATCCCATGCAGTACTCGATGGCAAAGTAGAGCAGCGAATGCATCGCCTTCACACCGACCAGTGCTGACCTTCTCCAGGATGGTGGAAGCGGTCTGTCAGCAGCACCAGATGGCACCGTCGCTGGTTCGGCAAGAGATCGCTGCTCAAGCAGTGTGGCCCTATGCTTTTCCGAAACCGGAGATGGTGCCTTTTCTCTCTGCTCCATCTTCTCGTTCTGTTTCTGTGAGACCATGATAGACGTTCCTTCCTTTCAAGGGCCTTGCGATGCACCACCTCTGTTTCCACTGTAAAGTATATAGAAGAAGTCTCACAACATTGTCTCCCTGCCACAGGTGAACGTCACACGGACGTCACACGGTCGTCACACGTGCCACAAGCGACGCTCTCCGTTGCTCCCACGAAAGAAGATTGGAGCTCTTGCTTTTTTTGCGCGCAGGCGCTAAGCTATCTATGCACGGTCACAGGTATTTGACACCCCGGAAACAAAAAACATGGGACGAGAGATGTTAAAGGTCCAGGTAGGAACGGAATGAGAGATCCATCAAGGAGCTGATACTGATGTCAGATGCAGGAGAAGCGTATGATCCACATGCACCTCACCCCTCTGGGTCTCTACAGATCTCTTCTCCAGGAGACCTTTCCCAGTTATTGAATATATCACCCGATGCGCTAATCATCGTCAATCTTGCTGGAAGTATCGTGCTGGCGAATGAGCAAACAGCGATGCTCTTTGGCTATGCCCAGCAGGACTTGCACGGGCGCTCACTCGAAATACTCCTCCCACAACGCTTTCGTGGCATGCATACTACTCACCGACAGCACTATTTCGCCGCACCACGCACTCGCCTCATGGGAGCAGGGCTGCAACTCTTCGGGCTGTGTAAAGACGGCACAGAGTTCCCTGTGGACATCAGTTTGAGGTCGCTCTTGCTCAACGACGTACCTCATGCCCTTGCGGCCATCCGTGATGTCACCCAGCAACGGCTCGCTGAGCGGGAGCGCCTTCAGCAAGCACAGCACATTCGCCTGCAGGCGGAGCTGATCCAGCGAGCGCATGATGCCATTCTTGTCCTGGACCCCATTCGCCGCGTGCTCTCCTGGAATGAGGGAGCGGAGCACCTCTATGGTTGGACCGAGCGGGAGGCACTGGGCCGTATCGCAGATGCCTTTCTCAAAACGCATCTGCCTATCAGCCGTTCCGACCTCGACACACAGCTGGAACAGGAAGGACAGTGGGAAGGCGAACTGACCCATGCCCGTCATGATGGCAGCAGAGTAATCGTCGAAAGTCGCCAGGTGCTTGTGCGAGATGAGGCCGGAGCACCTCTTGCCATCTTAGAGATTAATCGCGACATCACTGAGCGTCAGCGCAAGACCCAAGAAGAACAAACGGCCTATGCTGAAACGATGGGACGCCTGGCCTTCCTCCAGCAAGTGCTCGATGCATTACCTGAGAGCGTCTATCTTGTCCACGGCTTAGATGCGCGTTTGTTGCTGATCAATCGTACGGCGAGCCGCATATGGGGGGCCAACTGGCAGATTGATCAACCGATGTCTGAGTTTCTGGCTACCAATGACATCGAGATTGTGGATGCTCAGGGACGTCCGCTTCCCCTGGACACGTTGGCGACGCTGCAAGCGGTACAGAAGGGGAAGACGATTGTGCAGTATCAGGAGACCATCCGTCGTCACGATGGTTCCAATCTGCCGGTGCAGGTCAATGCCGTCGTGCTTGCTCCTCCCCTGTCCTGGAGCGAACCTCAGAGAAAGAGCGAGCCGCTACTGCTCTCTGAGGAGCCTGTGGCACTGGTTGTCCATCAAGATGTCACCGCGCTCAAAGAGGCAGAGTACCTCAAAGATGAGTTTGTCGGGATTGCCGCGCATGAACTGCGTACCCCTCTCGCGGTCCTGGCGGGCTACGCTGATATGCTCCTGACGCAAACGGCGCGGGGGCGCGGAGCACCCCTTGCCGATTGGCAACAGGAAGCCCTCATGGAGATCAAGCAGGCAACAGCTCGCCTGGTCACGCTCACAGAAGACCTGCTGGATGTGACACGCTTACAGGCCGGGCGACTGCTCTTGCAATGTACACCGATCAACATCGTCACGCTGGTGCACCGGGTCACTGCTCAGATGCAAACGACGACGGCGCAACACCAGGTAGAGCTTCGAGCAATGCAATCGGAGCTGGTGGCAAACATCGACGTCAGGCGGACTGAACAGGTGCTGACAAATCTGATTGGCAATGCGATTAAGTACAGTCCTCAAGGCGGCGCTATCGTTGTGACGATCAAGGAAGAGCCTCCCACCCAGGTGGTTCAGATCAGCGTACAAGATAGCGGCATCGGTATCCCCAGGCATCAGCAGGCCCAGATTTTTGGACGCTTCATTCGCGCGGATAATGCCGTGGCCTGGGGCATTAGTGGAACGGGGCTCGGACTCTACCTATGTCGCGAATTGGTGGAGCAACAAGAAGGACACCTCTGGTTTGCATCGGAAGAAGGTGCTGGCTCGACCTTCTTCATGACCCTCCCTCTTGTTTCTATTGATCAAACAGGCGGTGCAATCTCTTCCTGAAAGGTGCATAGCCTCAAACGCTCTGCGGACCATGCGAACAACATTTGTGGCATGGTCTCCATTGTACAGAACGAGATGGAGTTACAGCCTGTGCTGAACGAAGCGTAGCCTCATGGAGGAGGAAAGAGCCACCTACGCATAGCGTCTCATCAAACGGCGCTTGACCAGCTCAACGAGGAACAAGTAGGTGACAATCATCCCTGTCAGAAAGAGAAAGTACAAGGCGGGCAACGCGGTGAAGCCAAGTGGTCTGGCAAGTGGCGTGTATGGAAGCACAAAGCTCACCGCAACAATCAGCAGCGTCGTGATCGTGAGCGGACGGCTGGGACGACTGCGCAACGGATTACCTGCCGTACGAATACTAAACAAGACCAGCGTCTGGGTTGCCAGCGACTCCACGAACCAGCCGGTATGGAAGAGCACGGCGCTCGCGTTGAAGACCCGTAACATGATAAAGAAGGTCAGGAAGCCGAGCAGCACCAAAGACTGCTCATCGACCTTGCTATAGTTCTCCTGGTGCGGAAGCACGCGATAGGCGACTGCGAGCACACGGTACCCCTGCGAACTGAGCGCACGATACCTGTTCTCATACATGGTACGTACCTCGCCGCCTACACTCTCCAATGGCTTGCATGCACCATCGCGCTCATACGCTGTGCAGTGAGCCAGGATGCTCTCGGGAGCACCTTTGGTGATCAGCAGACAGGCTTCCTCGTGTCGGACCACCACGGAGAGGCAACGCCGTTCAAAATCAAACGGGATCTCGCCAATCTTGCTATATCCACCCATATCTAGCGCGCCCTGCTGCATATCAAGCGCTTTTTTGAGCGCTTCATCCAGCGGGCTTTTGATGCCTGTCTGGTATATACTGTTCAAAGCGCAATAGAGCAGCACGCGCACAAATTCTTGCCCGGAAAGATCGAAATACCCTTCGAGTTTTGTTTCTCCGCTCGTTAGCGTACCGGTCTTATCGCTACACAGCGTGTCGATGCTGCCAAAATTCTGGATCGACTCCAGATGTTTGACGATCACCTTTTGCTTTGCCATACGCAGAGCACCCTGTCCCAGTGTCACGGTCGTGATCATGGGCAGAAACTCGGGGGTCAGACCAACAGCCAGCGAAATAGCAAAGAGGACGGTCTCGAAGGGCTGATGATGACCAATGATGCCAACCAGAACGATAAAAAGCACCAGGAAAAACAAGGTCTGCATCATCAACATGCCAAAGCCTTTGATGCCGCGCTCAAACTCGGTTTCGGGCGCGCGGCTGACCAGGCGCATCGCGATATCGCCAAAGGCCGTATTGCGGCTAGTCTGGGTGATCAGCGCAATCCCGAGACCGCTGACGACCGAAGTACCAAGGAAGACGCAATTCGGCGCATCAGCAAAGCTTTCTGTCACATCGCTCCGATCATCTGCGCATTTCTCGGCTGGGAGCGACTCACCGGTTAGCGCTGCCTGCTGCACATGGAGATCGGTCGCCTGGACCAGGCGTGCATCAGCAGGCACCAGATCTCCCGCCGTAAGACGAATAATATCACCCAGCACCACCTCACGGCGAGGCAGTTCACGCCACGTGCCATCTCGGAGTACGCTCGCAGTAGGGGCAACGTCGGCGCGCAGTTTCTCGACGGCATTTTGAGATCGATAGGTCTGGACAAAGTTGAGCACGTTACTGAGCAGAACGATCACAATGATGATGCTCGCGTTGACCCGGTCGCCCAGGATTGCGGAGACAACGCTGGCTACCAGCAAGATGGCAACCAGCGGATTCAAGAACTGGCGCAGGAACTGGACAACTGGCGCTTCTCGTTGCAGACCCATGGTATCGTTCGGACCATATTTTTCCAGTCGCTTACTTGCCTCCACGCTGGTCAAACCCTGTTCGTTACTCTCTAGCTGCTTGAACAGTTGCGGTAACGAAACAGCAGATGTGCCAGTTCCCTGTATGTCAGGGAGAGTCTGTACTGCTTGTGGAGAAGATGATCCTTGCATAACGTGCTCCTGCTGCTCTTTTATTGGATAGCTCAAACGTAGAACTCAGTGCCCTCGACTAGCTGCCCAAGATACGCTGTTTCTGCATCTCGAACTCGTCGTCGGTCAGCGCACCAGATGCGTGCAGTTCACCGAGTAACTGGAGCTGTGCTAGTTTGCCGTTATCTGCGTTCGACCCTTGCGGTGCCGGTGCTGTAGGCGGTGGTGCCTGGTAGGGATACTGAGGGTAGGCTGGCTGAGCCGAGTTGCTGCCCAGTGCGTAGCCCAATCCACCCGCCATCAGCGTCGTCAGGAGCGGGGAGCCATATCCCCCCATGCCCCATCCGCCCATGGGCATCACTAATGGAGCACCAAAGCGTCTCATTCCAAAGCCTCGGCCCCCGAAGCCTCGACCAAATCCTCCTCTAGGCATGATTTTCCTCCTTTGCTGTGGTCAGCTCTGCGCTCACCTTCTCCAATACCTCCGGCGAGACCATTCCTCCGGTAAAAAGCACGCCACCTCCCCGGCGAACCGCTTGCGCCAACCAAAGGGTCCAGTTGTGCTCTAAGAGCACAATCACCGCTGAGGTATCGCAGGGAACCTCCCTGGTCAGGTGCTCCACATCCTGCGCTGTCAGCAGACCCATGAGGTCTTCCGCGAAACCCTCATAAGCGGATACCTCCTCCTCATTCAGTTCGCTGACTTCTTGCAGCGAGACCGTGCCAGCGGTCTTTTTGCTGACAAACACCAGATCAACGATCCTGATGAGGCCGTGCTCCTGGATGGCATTTAGCTCTGGGAGCACTTCGCTCGCGAATTGATGGTCATCAAAGCCGATCACCACATATTCTAGTGGTCCAATTTCCATGAACGTTCTCCTTTCCATGGGGAAGATGGCAGAGCTGCTATCGTTGTCTGTTACAGCACTCACACGCAACATAGCTCCTCTTATGTGTGTTGCGGTGGCCGCACGATCAACATTGGCAGCTTCGTGTTCGTAAGCAGACGATCAGTGACACTGCCCATCACCCCACGCATCTCTTCCTGTTAGCATAGGCTTTATCCGTCACAGCAACATCACACGAACAAACATTCTGCTCACAAAGTCATTACACGAGAAACAGGTGTGGCCATGTTCTCTGGCTATGCAATGTGCTCTGCTGGTATATCTGGTGGTGTAATTGTCCCGGTTTGGATATGGTGGTCCCAAAAGTCAATACAGAAAAAGGTCAAAGTTAAGAGAAAGAAAGATGTCATACGAGAGAAAATAGATAGATGCTTATATATAACGTGTTGGAACAGCAAAATTCACAGAGGGGGTATCAGAAGCAAAATGCCGAAGTGGTGGACTCCAGTTCGGTATTGCTCAGTTTAAATATCGATCCAGCCTGTTGAAAAAACCTTTGTTGAGTTCATGTGGAATTTATGAGTTTAACGCGGCAGTACTTGGCTCTGAGGAATAAATGAGTGAAAATCGATAAAAAAGGTATTTGAGATAAAAAAGAGATGAGATGAGGTTGACAAAAGGTGGAAGGCTGCCGTGTTAAAGAACCGTGTTTAATCGGCGGCATACGAAAATAGACGCTAGAACCGTGATAATATTGAGACACAGCACATGCCTTTTGTGATCGTGATGGAATGCGAAGAAGATAAACCTCTTGTAGAGGAGAATCTGAATGGTGGTGGGTGAAAAATCCTCTTATCTGGAGAAAAACGGAAGAACAAGCTCCTGGTCATTACCACAAAAAGCAGGCTACAGAAAGCCAGTGCAATGATGCAAACAACGCCAGTGACGTGCCTGTTTCTCAGGATCTCCAGATTCCTTCCAATCTTATGCCTGAGTGAATAAGTGTAAAGAGCATATGAAAGTCAGAAAAGCAAAAACCACGAGGAGCGTTAGCTATGTATAAACACACCCGGATACGTCTGCATGCGTTCTTCCTTGCAGCATCGTTACTCACCCTAGGGACCTTCATCCTGGCTAGCTGTGGCAGCAGCCTGCGTGGGTCCAACCCACAAAGCTCTGCATCGGCCACTCCAACCATCAGCGGTTCCGCATCGGCTACAGCGACTGTCAGCAGCTCAACACCTGCTTCAACTCCGACACTCGCACTTCCATCGCCAACACCCACGAGACCAGCGAAGCCAGTTGTCCCATTCACGCTGGTGCGTCTGTTCGATCAACAACACGGCTGGGCTCTGACCGCCTCCTCAATTCTGAAAACAGCTGATGGTGGTCGGACCTGGCAAGATGTCACTCCTGCCAATGTCCGTGCGTTGATCAATCCTGGTGCCGCGTTTTACTATCCTTGTGCCGTGTTTTACAATCCTTTGACGGCCTGGGTCAATATCACGCCTTTCAAAGGAGGCCGCACGACCGTTCAACTGATTCACACGACCGATGGCGGTCTAACCTGGACCACGCAAACCGCTCAGATTAACAAGCAGGCCATCCAGATTATCGACCTCAAATTCATCAACGCGCGCGAGGGCTGGATCGAGATCGATGAAGGGAGTGGTATGGGACAGCAAGGAGCAGGCATCGTTCATACTACTGATGGAGGAGCGACCTGGAAACTGGTCAGTACCAGCATCGGCACACCGCATGGCGTTGGGTTCTTCCCTTATACAGGTCGGAAAACCGGGCTGGCCTTCGCCAATTCAAGCACTGGCTGGGCCACCGCGACGGCTGCTGCGAGCCAGAATTTCGTCTATGTTACCCACAACGGAGGTATCTCCTGGACGCGACAGACCTTGCCTCCTCCCAACACCACGCAGGAAGTGATGGGCGGCACAACTCCTCCGGTCATCTTTGGTCAGGACATTGTCATGCCAGTGCTGGAGAATAACGGATTTGCCTTTTACCTCAGCCACAATGGTGGTACAACCTGGCAATCTAACCCGGTGGTGTTCCCTGGCAGCCAGGGTCAGGTAGGCCAGAACAACCTGTATGTTGTCGATCCCACACACGCCTGGGCGATTGATAGCCAGGGAGGTTTGTACATCACGACCAATGGTGGTCAGAGTTGGAGCCTCTCTTCAACCCTGCACGATGTGAGCCAGTTCAGCTTTATTTCACGTACCACTGGCTGGGCCTATCGTGGGCAAGTGCCGACTTTGCTGAAAACCACTGACGGTGGCCGGAGTTGGAACAAGATCAGCTACAGCATTTCCTAACTGCTAGAAGCCGCTCCCTGCAAGGCGGTGATCTGCGTGGGCTTAGCAAGCGCTCTAAGCCCGTGCGGATTCTTTTGTACATTGTGTTCCTCATCCTGGGAGTACAGATACAGCGAACCACTTTGCTCAGACACAAACGTAAAGACCGTGTGGTCAATATGGTACCCGTTTTGTTTAAGTCTGTCCGCTTGCTTTCCCGTTTTCTCTGTCTGCTCGTTCTTGACGCAACTACCTACTGCTCTGCCAAAGGCGATAAACAATTTTCCTACCTTCTTTACTCCCGCTGTTAATTTCACCGCTCTCACCCGTTTGTACTATAAGATGTGCCTATTATAAGGTATGCCTATAATTGAGTACGCCTCTCTTTTTGGTATCTCGCCTTATGAGCCTTAACACATGGGGGCAGTAAATATGGGCAAGGATTGATCAGGCTCTAAAAGCTGACTGCTCAAAAGAGAGAAGGCTTTGGTACGCTCATCTTTCATACAAAGCGCAGAAGAGTCTGAAAAACGGGTCCACTTTACTGCAAAGACATGGGACATAGGTCTAGGAGCCACCTATATACGAGATCAAGCTATCCAAGCAGGCATACCAAAAGAAGCTATTTTAGTTGAAGATGAATCACTTCACACAAGAGAAAATGCTGAGTATGTACTAGAATTCCTAAAAAAACACCGTATGACACAGGTGATCCTCGTAACTTCACCATTCCATCAATTAAGGACTTACTTAACATTCACTAAAGTTTTCCAACCCTACAATATCAAGATCATTAACTACTATGCAGACACCGGCGAGTGGCATCCTACAACATGGTTTCTATCAGCAGAACACCGCAAATTAGTAAAAAGTGAAATAGAGCGCATCAAGATTTATAGAGATAAAGGTGATCTTTTATGAGAAAAAACATAAAGTACTTACTATAATGGAGGGAAACATGACAGATACCATTTACAACTATGAAGCCCTACCAAAAAAGCGTATGGCAGCAGGAGCCTTATTTCTCAATGAAGAAGAAAAGATATTGATTGTCAAACCTACTTACAGACCAGATTGGTTACTCCCTGGCGGTAGTGTAGAGAAAGAAGAGTCACCTAGAGAAGCTTGCATACAGGAAATACAAGAAGAGCTATGCTTAGAGATAGTATTGGAAAGACTTCTCCCAGAAGTGCTTAACTGCACGCCCATAAACTGGCCTCTGAAGCGGCTTCACAGAAGACCAAACACTACTTATATCAACAAAGAAATGCTTTACCCTATTGCTCATCCCAGTAGTTACCCCCAATTTCGCCATCTCCTAATACATCTTTTGCACGAAGAGGAGAGAACTTTTCATGCGTTGCCCTTAGATGCTCTGTCGTCAAAGAAGCATAATGATTAGTCATTGCCAAGGTAGTATGGCCCATCTGTCTCTGCACATCAAGCGGACTACGGCCCATAGCTAGCTGCGTTGTCGCCATATATCGCCTGCATTGATGATGATAAAATTTCTTACCATCAATACCTGCTCGCTTACCCAAATCAGAAAACAAAAGCCCAATCGCAACACGTGTAAGCGGCTTACCTTCATGTGACAGAAAAACCGCATCCTCTTTTCTCGCTACAGTCGAACCACCCCGACCAGCCAGAAAAGGGCGATGTCTCTTAACATAATCATGAAGAGCTTTAAATGCTTCCCGTGACACCGGCACCTGTTGCCATGTATTGCCCTTACGATGAATATTCAACAAGCACAAGTTACGATCAATGTCACAAAGTCGCAACCCTGCTAACTCTTTACGACGAGGACCAGCGTCAACAGAAAGCAACACTAGAGCACGATTGCGAGCAGCCAACGCTTTCTTTAGACGTGGCTGTCTGTCATCTCCATATTCACATGCTTGCAACAATTTGTCAACATCACTAGCCACAAGTGTGGGGATAAACTGCTTTTCAACACGAGGCAATTTAAAACGCGTCGTGATAGGTTTCTCTATAATCTCCTCTTGCTCCAACCAGTGACAGAACGCCAAGATATGTTTAGCGTACATCTGTACTGTTGTATCTTTCAACTTTTCACCACTATGTTTAACAGGCTGATCTTGCAGGTATACAACCCATCCACGAAGATGATTTAAACGAAGCTGATCAGTATCGGTTACACCCTGAGATGCTAACCAATCAGCAAAACGAGGCAACACATAACGATAGTTTTTCAATGTATCTGCACTATCATTATTCACCCTATGAGCGGTCATATAGTCGCGTATTGCTTGTTTAAGTTCCATAATACACCCCCTTCTAAAATGTGGATAAAGGTACTAAAAATGTGGACAACTAAGCAATAATGTGTGTAAACCACTTGCAAACTATCCCCATGGAACACACCCTTACTGGTCCAACAGCGTTAGCACCCGATCTAAGGAACACACCGACATCTCGATGGCCCAGGGGATATACCCGCGCCCTGGAAGTGACTCCACAAACACCAACCCGTTATCAGCAATCGATTGCACCCGGCCTATAATCGGCCCGTTATCTGGCTCGTAGACATACGAAACCAGTTGACCCAACCACTTTTGACGCGCCAGGGAGACTACGGCTTGCTGTAAGCGATGGGCCAGCGCCAATACAGCCGTAATGCTCATCTCTCCCATACCCGTTTGTAAGTTGGCCCCGTAGCGCTCACACATCGGTGCAAGCACATCATTCATCGTCGATTTTTCACACCAGACCTCAAGATGGTAAGGTTGAGAGGCACGATAATCATTCACCGAAAACGAAGGCAAATCAGGGAAGCCGGGAAGTTTCATCCCCAGGTTATACGAGGAGTTATAAACGTAGACAGACGGATCATAGGGGTAGTCATCCGGCGCATAAATTTGCACTTCCGGGGACCGCCGATCATTAAAGGCCGCCGGATCAACCAGCCGCAAGTACCGCGCCGCCTTCGAAGCGATGTTCAGCGCGTCCCAACACTCAATGGTGTTCTCGTACGGTTTGCCATTCGGAAACACAATGGACCCACCTTGCGACACCGCCCAATAATGGATACGCCGGATATGCGCCCGTTCGTCCCCAACTTGTCGCCAGAGGTCCGCAAACCATTGACCTAGTACAACGAGGCTGAAATAGCCCTCTAGTTTACACGGTTAAAGCCTTTCCTTAATAGGTCCATTTGAAAGGCTTGGCCATGGTTTGGTTATAATAGTCAATAAAGGCCAGGACCTTGGTTTGCAAATCCTCTCCCGAGACGAACGATCCTCGTTTGAGCAACTTGCGCACCAAGATACTGAGCCAGATTTCAATCTGGTTGAGCCAGGAACTGTGCTTAGGCGTATAGTGAAAGACGATGGTATGAGTGGGATCACTCAAAATGCCGCACGGCTGGGCATGGAAGCCAGAATCCCGCTTTTGCCCTTGATCCCCAAATCGTCTCGGATGCCACTACGCTCAGCAACGAAGCGGACCAGTGCCTCGGATTGATGCGTATTGAGATTATCACAGACCACATGCCAACGACTGGCTTGTGGGTCGGTTGCGACCACCGCTTGCAGATGAGCCAAGAAATCTTCCTCCGTGCGTGTCGGCCCACAAAAAGGAGCGACGATCTTCCCGCTTACGACATCCCGACTCACGATGAAGGTGCGCGTGCCATGGCGAATGTACTCAAATTCGCGTCGCTCAACTTTTCCGGGAGCCAGAGGCAATCCTGGGTGTTTGCGTTCGAGGGCTTGTACCCCTGTCATTTCATCGGTACTCACGGTGCGTTCTCCCTGTTTGGCTCGCTCTGGAGCTCGCTCGTACACCTGGCACGTTGCCACAATCGTTTCTTCTCGATGAGGATCAACTGGTGGAGTGAGCCAATAGCGGATCAAATGCGGTTTGAGATCCCCTTTTTTAAAATCCGAGAGGCATGTCGCGGGGAAATCTCTTTGATGATCCCACGTCGCTTCACTTCGTCAGCAATTTCGCGTCCTGTCCAGTGACTGATCGGACGCTCTTTTGGTTGCTCACAAGCCATCGCCACGATCTGACAGACTTGTTCCGCCGTGATCTCTGATGGCCGTCCGGGACGTGGGACATCTGAAAGCCGCTCGATGGCTGACAGTTCTTCCAATGGCACGGCCTGCAAGCTGATCCAGCGCATCCTCCATTGCCGTACTCGATCCACCCCGAGACCCACCTCTCGGGCGATCTCGCTATTGCCTTTTCCTTTGGCGGCAGCCAGGACAATCCGTCCTCGCACTGCTACCTGTTGAGCAGTACTATGGCGGCGTACCAGCTTTTCCAATGCTCCTCGTTCCTCTTCGCTCAAGCTCAGCGGGGCTGCTTTGGGACCTCTCATTGATTGTTTCCTCTTTTCGATTCTCCTTCCTATTTTACTACCATCTTATTTCAGCCGCAATGTACTAGTGGGTCAACTTACAATTAGCCTGCTATTACAAACTGGCCTGAGTGGCTCAAGGAGCGATTTCTCAATGGCACCTCAATTACGGGTTGACCCACTAGCGGCGGTGGACGTAGCTGATGCAGAGAGCTTCACCAACTTTTTCAATACCTATGGCAAAGAAGGTTGGCCGCTCGTCCGTGGCATTATTTATGCTGCCGGTATAGGCAGCGACCATTTGGTTATGGAACTGAATACAGAGATTTTACGTACCGAGGCGCGAGCAAAGATTGCAGGAAGTTGGTTACTGCACCAAACATTTGGTCATACTCCACTGGACTTCTTTGTGCTCTTCTCTTCAGCCGCAACGTTGTTAAGCCCAGCTTTTCTCTCCAGTTATGCAGCGGCAAACAGTTTTCTAAATGCTCTTGCTCATTATCGACACTGTCGGGGTCTGACTTCACTGAGCGTTAACTGGGGAATATGGTCTCAGGTCGGGATGGGAGCGCGTTGTGAGCATGAAACACAACGATCCACGCCACGTGGTATGGAGAGTTTCACGCCGGAACAGGCTCTGAAGGTACTTGAATATCTCATCCGCCACGATGTGGCCCGCAGTGCTGTCATGCCTATACACTGGCAAGAATGCCAGCAGTACCACCCTGCATCGACCACGGTTCCCTACCTTTCTCACGTCATCCACGACGGAGCAGGGGAAACACAGGATATCACTCCGGCAAATAGCATAGTGACTCCAGTTCTCTTCCAGAGAGTGCCAGCGACAGAACGTCTTTCCTTCCTGACAACCTATCTTCACCAGCGGGTTGCTTGCGTAACGTGTATCTCTCCAGAGCAATTGGATAAACAGCGCTCCTTGCAGCGAATCGGCCTTGATTCCTGATGGCGATAGAACTGAAGAATAGCATAGTGAAAGACTTGGCGATCTCTTTTCCTGTCGTAAAATTATTACAAGGATTGAGCATTATCCAACTTGCACAAGCCCTCCTGGAGCGAATAGATACCGAGGAGCCACTCAAAGAAGCGGATTCGGACGCGCAAAGCGCTCCGGTTCCACCACCCGAGTGGGAGATGGGCGGCTTTGAGGGGGGCCATGTCTGAGAAAGGGGAACGAGTCAGTCTGCCCTGGTGGACCAACCAGCGACAAAACGTGCGAGCAGAACATACATATGTGACAATTGTGCGCATTACATCAAGTGAAATGTTACTCGACAGCAACATTTCACTTGGCTGAACATCCCCGCTTATCCTCGTCTTCTCGCCTTCTGGCGTTTGCTCCTGCTTTGCCTAGCTGGCCGTAGAGGCTTGGTTGGTCCTTCAGGAAGAGCTTGTGCTCCTACTTCTGCTCTCCGTTGCTCATCGCAAAAGCGCTGGTAGCGTCGGACAGAGGCAAGATCGGCCACTCCAAGCTGTTCCTGGAGGTCTTGCAATTTCCCTCCGGCCTGCAAAAAGCGGATCGCGAAGGTATCACGGAACATGGAGGGACAGATTGGCTTCGCGATCACTCCCGCTCGTTGGTTCAGCCGTTCAAACAAGAGGGTCAGACAATTCTTGGTGAGAGGATGCCGTAATTCGGTGAGGAAGAAAACGTCCTGCTCCTCTTTTCTTACTGGCATCCAGGCAGGCGTAAGACGGGCTTGCTCCAGGTAGACACACACGGCGCGTTGCCCCTCCACTGAGACGGAAAGGATGCGCGTTGCTCTTCTTCCACGCACCATGACGGTGCCTCCTGCACGGTCCACATCTGCTAGGCGGAGGCCGCATATCTCAGAGACGGACAGCCCGGTGTCTCGCAACAGCCGGAGAATGGCGCGGTTGCGCGCCGTCATTCCTGCATTGGGCCCTCCGAGATCACCGGGGAGGTGACAAGCGCGCACGAAGCGGTCAAACGCCTCAGGCTCCACTGGTTGAGGAACGTTTCGCAGGGCATGAGGCACTGCATCTGCTGGAAAGAGTGTCTCGGACACATATCCCTGCCGAACGAGCCAGTTACAAAACGCACGCGCTGAGCGGGCGTAGGCTGCCACGGTGCTGACGGTCCTCATCGTCCCAGTCCGAATCGACAGCGCCAGAGGCAGGTCGCTCACCCAGGTGCGCAAGCAATCCGTGGTCAGAGCCTTTACCTTCGTGAGATGGAACCGCCTCTCCAGATAGCGTCGCAACGCTTGAAGCGAGGTGTGATGCCACTGCACCGTTTTGGGATCGCGCCCACAGGCACGTATGTTCTGGAGATAGGCCGCGATAGCTTGCTCGATGGTGGTCAGACCAGCCTCGTGCTCTCCATCGCTGTTCGGTGTCCCTGGAGCGGTGGCGGACAGCGAAGAAGCCTGCGTGGAAAACAGGTCCGCAATCTCAGTGGCTGGTCCCGAGACGTGTTGCTCCTCTGGATGTGGCTCCGCGTGATCTTTCTGCAGGTCTGCTGATGGCCAGGGGTCTTCCCAATCGGCTCGCGGGTCCGAAGCGATGGCCTCAAGCTCTGGAGCGAGACACAGGAGCGTCTGCCGCAGAGCGTCAAGCTGCTCACTCAACACGAGCGGATCGAGGTGCTGGACCTGCTCGCGGAGAACGCGCTGCTGATCCTCCGGCAAAACGCCAGAGGCCAGCAGTCGCTGGAGTGGGGTCTGGGCTACATCATACACGCGGCGCACCCGGTTGCCCACGGGGACTTTGGCCTGGAGCTTGAGAGAAGGCTGAACAGCATTGACCACCAGACGCAACACTTGGTAGATCTCGCCAAGCTGGTGGTACGCCTGCTCCCCGATCAGTCGCACACAGCCTACCGCCTCACGTACCACCGCTCCATTCTTCTGCTCTACATGGGCCTGATCATTTTTGATCCCTGGACGTCCACGCGTAAACGTCAGACGTTCTCGTTCACAATACGCGACGACTTCCTCATTGAGAAATTCTGAGCCACTATCGGTATCTATCCCGAGCAAAGGAAAAGGAAACAGCGTGCGAACCTGCACCAGTGCGGCTAGCACAGCGTCGGCACACTTCGACTGGAGTGGGAGACACTCGGTCCAGCCTGTAGCAAGGTCGGTCAGGGTCATGGTATACAGAAAGTTGCCGTCGAGATGCGTGCCACAGTGAGCCACCAGATCCACTTCGACAAAGCCAGGGCGCTTCTCCTCCCATGGGGAGAAAACGAGGACGGGAATCTGGGACATGCGCCGAGGAGCCGGAGTGGTCGCGGAGAGACCATACAAGCAGGGTTTGCGTTGCGTGCGCAAGGACCGCTCGGCAGTCGAAACGCTCATGGTGAGCAACTGCTGGCGGTCGTCATCCGCCAGATGCAGATGGCCAAACCGTTCCAGAGAGGTGACCAGGGCCGGTAAGGTTGGCAGGAGGCGTTTGGCACAGACGTAGTGGGCGGCCTTCCAGCTCAGAAAGAGTGCCTGCTGCACCTCTTGACGATAGTGAGGGACACGGTGTCGCTGGATGGTCTGTTGCTCATACTTCCCGTGGTTGAGCAGCTCGATCGCATATTTGCGGGTATAGCCAGTCCATTCCACAAACGCATCCAGCAACAGCGTTTTCTGGGTTGGGGATGCCTGCTGATAGCGCGGTGCTAAAGACCGAAGTAACGCACGCCGAGACTGAAAGGGACGCGAGATGTGCTGAGTCATCACTGGAGATCCTCCCTCCAAACAACCGGATTACGCTTAGGAAAGAGGTTCTGGCGTGACAAGGCGCAGCATGTGCGCTCGCTTTGTCCTCTTTTCCCTTGCCTGCTTCTCACTTAGTCAAACGCACTGACTGCTTTTCCAGTCACCACCCATGGAGGCCACCAGTCCCCCCAAAAACGGTCGCTTCACGAGAAATCGTACCCATTTCACGCGAAAGAGCGATCCTTTCTCCTTGCCAATAACGGGTACAAAAACAACGGGGAACGATGTTTGGGGCTTCTTCTCTCTGGAGAACAAAAGGGGGAAATCCGACCAACGGGTACGATCTCTCGTGAAGTAATGCGTCATAATAGGAGCAAATAGTGTATTTACAGAATATTTTTGTGATGAGATTGTGACACCCCTTGCACATTTGTGACGCTCATATGTGATACAGTATATACACTCTCAAGTGAAAGAGCCTTTTCGCCGCTAGAGAGATCAAACAGCCTTATTGTTGCTTCATAGGAAGGAGACCATGCAAGGATTGTCACGAGCGGATAACTACTTTGAATTCAATCTCCATATATCTCATAAATAGCAGTAAATGTGTAACGATGATGGTAAAACAATTATGAAACCATCGTATGCTGAAAGGTAGGCATAAAACATATGCACGAAGGAGCAGTAATGCAGAGCGTTGTGAACACGATACTGGCTTCTGTAGAACATGTGGGGGCGACGCGCGTGACCAATGTCCAATTGGAACTGGGGGTCTCCGGGCATTTCACAGCAGAAGCTGTGCAGCAGTATTTCCAGACCCTGACACAGCATACCCCCATTGAAGGAGCCACACTGATGCTTTCATGGCTTCCGGCCACCTACCAATGCCTATCTTGCCAGCATCGCTTTGAGAGCACTTCATCAACGGCGCCATGTCCTCTCTGTGGCGATGTCGCGCTGGAAATCTCTCACCGGGACGAGTGTTCCATCAGCGCCATTGACGTGGTCCTTCCAGATAAAAGACCTTTCCCAAATGATTAAAATAAAAGAGAGAGAGTAGGAACCGATTTATCACATTCACAAATTTACCAAATGGTTTTCACCTGAGCAAGACAATACGTCGGCAGATACATAAATCGGTTCCCTATCTGAAGATGAGGAGATGTATCATGACACAATCCGCGCCAGCCCTCTCAGCGGATGAAAAAAGACGGCGCATGATCATTGGTACAATGCGTAGAAATGGCTATGCTCCCGATGCGCTTATCGAGACGTTGCACACCGTGCAAAATGCGTATGGCTATCTCGATACTCCATCGCTGCGCTTCGTCGCCCAGGAGTTGCATATTCCCCTCAGCAAGGTCTATGGAGTCGCCACCTTCTATCATGCCTTTACCCTCAAGCCCGAGGGACATCACCGCTGCGTCTTATGCCAGGGAACCGCCTGTTATATCAAAGGCAGCCAGGCCATCCTCAATGCTGTGACGAAGACCTATCACATCACCCCTGGCGACACGACAGAGGATGGCGAAATATCGCTCCTGACGGCACGCTGCCTGGGAGCGTGCAGTATGGCTCCAGCCGCGATTATGGATGAGAACGTCGTTGGTTACTTGACGCCTGAACGTGCTCTCGCGGCGTTGGAAGGGTGGACAGCATCATGATACAAGCTCTCACCCCAGACGATCTGCCCAGGATCGCTGACGCTGAAAATACTACTGCCGGGACCTTTGAGCATACGATCCACGTCTGTGTAGCGGCAGGCTGCCTATCCCAACACAGCGACCACGTCAAACAAAACCTGGAGCATCAGCTGCAGGAACATGGTCTGACCCATTGTCGCGTCAAAGGTGTTGGCTGCATGCGGCTATGTAGTGCCGGGCCACTGGTCTCCGTTCAGCCAGAAAAAATATTCTATCAAGCGGTCACGCCGGAGGATGCTCCTGCGATCATCGAGAGCCTGGGGGCGACCCCGGTCAAGCGCCTCGTCTGCCCAACTAATCGACCATTCTTCACCCAGCAAACGAAGATTGTGCTGGCAAACTCTGGCGAGATCGATCCCGAACGCCTGGAAGATTATATTGCTGTCGGCGGTTATCAACAATTGGCCGATGTGTTGACTGATTTAACTCCAGCGCAGGTCATTGACCAGGTCTCTCGCAGCGGCTTGCGTGGTCGTGGCGGAGCTGGCTATCCCACCGGTTTGAAGTGGGGCACGGTCGCCAAGGCCAGCGGACCACGCAAATTCGTGATCTGTAATGCGGACGAGGGCGATCCGGGTGCATTCATGGATCGCAGTGTGCTGGAGAGCGATCCCCATCGCGTGCTGGAGGGTATGGCCATCGCCGCCTATGCCGTTGGTGCCAGCGAGGGCTATATCTATATTCGCGCGGAATACCCTCTGGCGATCAAGCGCTTGCAAACGGCGATCCACCAAGCAGAGCGAGCGCAACTGCTGGGAAGAAGTGTGCTCGGCTCAGCCTTCAGCTTCCATCTGCACATCCGCTTAGGAGCTGGTGCCTTTGTTTGTGGCGAGGAAACCGCCCTCATTGCCAGCATCGAGGGCAAGCGCGGCCAGCCTCGGCCTCGGCCACCTTTCCCAGCGGCGAGCGGACTCTGGAGCGCGCCAACCCTGATCAATAATGTGGAGACCTACGCGAATATTGCCCCCATTCTGGCGCATGGTCCTGCATGGTTCGCCAGCATTGGCACGGAACGCAGTAAGGGCACCAAAGTTTTTGCGCTCGCGGGCAAGATTGTCAACACAGGCTTGATCGAGGTACCGATGGGAACCTCTCTACGCACGATCATCCACGAGATCGGCGGGGGCATTCCTCAGGGGCATCGCTTCAAAGCCGTGCAGACCGGCGGACCGAGTGGTGGCTGCATTCCTGCTGCATATCTGGACACGTCAGTCGATTACGAATCACTCACTGCACTGGGATCAATTATGGGTTCAGGTGGGATGATTGTGATGGATGAGTATTCGTGTATGGTCGACGTGGCGCGCTACTTCATGGAATTCTGTATGTCCGAGTCATGTGGCAAGTGTGTACCATGCAGAGTGGGAACGGCAGAAATGTATGAGCTGCTCTCACGCATCGTGCAGGGACGAGCCAGCAACGGAGATATGGCACTGCTACAGGAGCTGTGCGAGACAGTCAAATATACCAGCCTGTGTGGCTTAGGGCAGGCCGCACCCAACCCTGTACTCAGCACCATCAAATACTTCGCGGAAGAATACCGGGCGCATATAGCCGAGCATGTCTGCCCTGCTGGACAATGTCAGTTCGAGGCCCAGGAGGTGCCATCATGACCGTAAAAACGCTGCTTATCGACGGGCGGGACGTCAGTGCACGCGAAACCGAGACGATTTTGGAAACGGCCCAGGAAGCAGGCATTTTCATTCCCACCCTGTGCCGTTTGGAAGGCTTGTCCGCAGTTGGTGCGTGCCGTCTCTGCCTGGTTGAAGTAAAGGGAGTCAACAAGCTATTGCCAGCATGCGTGACGAGCGTCGAAGAAGGCATGGAAGTGAACACACGCTCTGAGCGACTCGACCGCTATCGACGAACCATCCTCGAATTCTTGTTTGCCGAAGGCAACCATATCTGCGCTGTCTGTGTCGCAAATGGGCACTGTGAGTTACAAGCACTGGCACAACGGCTGGGCATGGATCATGTACGCGTCCCCTATGTCTCTCCGCGCCGCCAGGTTGACGCCTCGCACCAGCGCTTCACCTTCGATGCCAATCGCTGCATCCTCTGTACGCGCTGCGTGCGTGTCTGCGACGAAATCGAAGGTGCACACACGTGGGACGTGATGGGACGTGGTATTGCCAGCCGCGTCATCACAGATCTGAACGAACCCTGGGGCGACTCGACGACCTGCACCAGTTGCGGCAAGTGCGTACAGGTTTGTCCCACGGGCGCTCTGGTCGAGAAAGGCAAGGCGGTGGCAGAATCCGTGAAACATGCAGAGTTTTTGCCTTACTTGAAGAGAACGCGAGGACAGCAATCATGAGCACACCACCTACGGCAAAAGTCTCAGTAGCAACTGTCTGGCTGGATGGCTGTTCTGGATGCCACATGTCGTTTCTTGACATGGATGAGCGCTTAATTGAGCTGGCAGCTGCCATCGATATCGTCTATAGCCCTCTTGTGGATACAAAAATATTTCCAGAGCAGGTGGATCTCACGCTGGTCGAGGGCTCAGTCAGCAGCGCAGAAGATCTGGTCAAGATCAAAACGATTCGTGAGCACACCCGCTTGCTGATCGCGATGGGCGATTGCGCGGTGACTGGCAATGTACCATCCATGCGCAATCCATTTGGCGCTGAAGTGATTTTGCAACATGTGTATCTGCGGCATGCCCCTGGCGAGATTGTCCCTCGCATGCTGCCACGCGTGTTGCCAGTCCACCAGGTCGTTACGGTTGATGCCTTCTTGCCTGGCTGTCCACCCTCAGCCGACGTGCTCTACTTTGCACTGACGGAACTGCTGGCCGGTCGTACGCCCGATGTCCATGATCTTACCCGCTTTGGAAAGTGAGAGCCAGACGACTAGCGACGCTGCCGCGTCTAGCTATCGCTCAGGCAGTCTGAAAGGAGATGCTATGCCACAACATATTACGATAGATCCGGTTACACGCATCGAGGGCCATGCCAAAATCACCCTGCAATTAGATGATGCCGGAAAGGTACAGGACGCCCATTTTCATGTAACCCAGGTGCGCGGCTTTGAAAAGTTTTGTGAGGGTCGCCCATTTAGCGAGATGCCCTCGCTCATGGCCCGCATTTGTGGTATCTGTCCCGTGAGCCACCTCATCGCTTCGAGTAAAGCGTGTGATGCTCTGCTGGCCGTACGCATTCCATCGACCGCCATCACCTTGCGCCGCATCATCAATCTCGCGCAGATCCTGCAATCGCACGCACTCAGCTTCTTCTACCTGTCAGCGCCTGATTTGCTGCTGGGCATGGATGCAAATCCAGCGCAGCGCAACATCTTCGGCATCCTGGCACAACATCCTGAGATGGCACGGGGCGGCATTCGCTTGAGATCCACCGGGCAGCAGATCATCGAGTTACTGGGAGGCAAACGTATCCATCCGGCCTGGGTTGTGCCGGGCGGCGTGAGTGAGCCGTTGTCGGCGGAGAAGCGCGATCAGATGCTGGCACTGCTCCCGGAAGCCAGGGAGACCACACTCCGCACGCTAGCATGGTTCAAGGGCACCCTGTTGCAGTATCAGGAGGAGATTGCTAGCTTCGCGAATTTTCCCTCGTTATTCATGGCATTGGTCAACGACGCGCACGAGATGGAGACGTATGATGGGGCATTGCGCATCGTCGCATCAGATGGGCGCGTCATCGCCGACCGGCTCGATCCACAGCGCTATCAGACATTTCTCACAGAGAAGGTCGAGAACTGGACGTATCTCAAATCTCCCTTTTACAAACCATTAGGCGAGCAGGAGGGATTGTATCGCGTTGGGCCACTGGCACGGCTACTGGTGAGTGAACGCTACGGTACACCAGAGGCAGACAGTGAGCGTGCAGAATTTCTGAGTACGTATGGCGAAGCGCGCACCAGTTCATTCTTCTATCATTATGCGCGGCTCGTCGAGATCCTGTATGCCTGCGAACGCATGGAGATGCTATTGCACGATCCAGATATTCTGAATCCACGCGTGCGAGCGCATGCCGAGCCGAACCAGCTTGAGGGGATCGGCGTGGCCGAAGCGCCACGGGGCACCCTCATCCATCACTACACAATAGATGACAATGGCTTGATCCGTTCAGCCAACCTGATCATCGCGACCGGCCATAACAATCTGGCGATGAATCGTGGCGTGTTGCAAGTGGCGCAACATTTCATTAAGGACGCACATATCACAGATGGCATGCTCAATCGCCTGGAAGCAGTGATCCGCGCCTTTGATCCCTGTTTGAGCTGTTCCACCCACGCGCTAGGCGAGATGCCGCTGCACGTGCAGGTATTTAATAGTGCCGGAAGCATGGTCGATGAACGTGTCCGCTAGCACACACCCGCTGATCATTGGCATCGGCAACCCGTTGCGCAGCGACGACGGCCTGGGATGGATCGTGGCGGAACAGCTTGTCCAGGACGGCGACCTGGGCGACAACATTCACATGGTTCACCAGTTGACACCAGAGCTGGTGCAGTGGATTGCCGCAGCAGACCTTGTCGTTATGATCGATGCCAGCCACGAAGGAGAGCCAGGCACAGTGAACATGCGCCCAGTCTCTCTCTCTGCGCAACCCGGTGCCATCGGCACTCACTACACGACGCCAGAAGAACTCGCCACGTTGACAGCCGGCATCTATGGGCACTGCCCACCAGTGATCGTCGTCAGTATGACCGGTGCAGATTTCAGTGTCGGTGAGCAGCTTTCAGCGCTGATCGTCCAGAAGCTTCCCTCTGTGTGGGAAGCTGTACGTCAGGTATGCCATGTTTACCTGCCTTGAAGGTCAGCAACAATCTGCTCAACTGCTTGAAGAATATCAAGAAACGCGTCATCCCGATCTGACCATTTGCTAATGGGGAGACCATTGCCTGGAAGCACCCGAAGAGGAGCAAGAGGAAGATCACCTGGAGATCACAAAACACTAAGTAGATCTCAGTGAACCACCTGGTTATGGCGAGCTATAGAACACTCTGCTCTCAAATGGGTCCCTTGTGACAGAATTGTGATGTGCGCGGCCCCTCACGTGATAGGGATGTAAGAGGAGAGCCTTATGCTGCTGTTAAGAAATTTATATCTGGAGGCATATCATGACGATCTGGTGCGATCTACCTGCGGCTGTCCAGGCCGTACAATCCGGTGATCGTGTCTTTGTCCAGGGAGCTTGCGCGACTCCAACCCCCTTGATCGAGGCACTCGTCGCTCGCGGAGAGGAATTGCACAATGTCGAACTTACTCACTTGCATACCTACGGTCCAGCTCCCTATACGGATGAGCGCTGGCGGGGACACTTTTCTCTGCGCGCGCTCTTTGTTGGCGAGAATGTCCGCGAGGCGGCCAATGCCGGACGCGCCAGCTACACGCCTGTTTTTCTCTCGGACGTGCCCGCGCTCTTTGCGCCTGGTGAGCCGCTGGCCATTGACCGAGCGCTTATCCAGGTCTCACCTCCTGATGAGCACGGCTATTGCTCGCTTGGCCCCTCGGTAGACGTGACGCGAGCGGCAGTTGATCATGCGCGTTCCATCATTGCCCTGGTCAATCCACAGATGCCTCGCACCCACGGCGATAGCTTCGTCCACGTTTCCAGGCTCGATTATGCGGTGCAGATTGATGCACCTATCTATGAAGTCGCACGCCGTGTCCCTGACGCGACGCAGCTCCGCATTGGTCAGCAGGTGGCCCAGATGGTCGAGGATGGAGCCACGCTCCAACTGGGCATTGGCGCGATCCCCGACGCCGTGCTCCAGGCATTGGCGGATCGACGCGACCTGGGCATCCATACCGAAATGTTTTCCGATGGCGTGCTCGACCTCATCGAAAACGGAGCGATTACCGGTGCACGCAAGGCCATCGACCAGGGCAAAATCGTGGCCAGCTTTGTGGTCGGCAGCCGCCGTTTGCTGGACTTCATTGACGATAACCCGCTTGTGGAGATGCAGCCGATGAGCTACACCAACAATACGCTCATCATCCGCCAATTCGAGCACATGGTCTCCGTGAATAGCGCGATCCAGGTGGATTTGACCGGGCAGGTGTGCGCCGAATCGATAGGCACACATCTCTATAGCGGAGTCGGTGGGCAGATGGATTTTATGCGTGGTGCCGCACTCTCCCCACGCGGACGACCAATCATCGCCTTACCAGCAACCGCTCGTGCGCCACATGAAGACGGTTTAGAGAACCTGTATACCTGGCCTGGCATGCTCGAACCACTTGATGGGGTCATTTCACGCATTGTCCCGATCATCACCCCAGGTGCAGCCGTCACAACCTCGCGTGCCCATGTCCACTATGTGGTCACAGAGTACGGCTGCGCGGCTCTGCATGGACGCGATCTTGCTGAACGGGCTCGCAGCCTGATCGCGATTGCCGCACCGCAGTTCCGTGAGTCCCTTGAGCACGCCGCCTACGAACTCCACCTGCTGCCATTCGCGGCTCCAGTGACCGGCACGGCCCCTCACAACCTGACCCGGTAGAAAGCAAGAAAGCACATGCCCCAGACACCTCATGTGGAGCGGCACTTTACCGCAGGAGAGACCATTAGAGATATTGTGATTGGTATGTCGGACGGGCTCACCGTTCCATTCGCCCTGGCAGCCGGGCTATCAGGCGCGACAAGTTCCACCGCCATCATTATTACAGCCGGGCTGGCTGAGATTGCAGCGGGATCTATCGCCATGGGTCTGGGAGGGTACCTGGCGGCCAGAAGCGATAGTGAGCATTATGCTAGCGAGCGCAGACGCGAAGGGCGGGAAGTCAAAGAGATGACTGAGGCCGAAAAAGCAGAGGTTCGTGGTATTTTTACCTCCTATGGACTAACCGCAGAACAATGTGCCCCTCTTGTAGAAGCCATCAGTAAACAGCCTGAAACCTGGGTTGATTTCATGATGCGTTTTGAGTTAGGTCTGGAGGAACCCGATCCGAAGCGAGCACTTACCAGCGCACTCACAATTGCTGTATCCTATATTATCGGAGGTCTGATCCCTCTCAGTCCCTATATATTCTTGCATGTTGTCACTAGCGCATTGCTCAGTTCGGTGCTTGTAACACTGCTCGCACTCCTGATTTTTGGTTACATCAAAGGTCGCTTTACAGGAACGACTCCCATACGTAGCGGACTGCAAACGGCCCTGATTGGAGGTCTTGCTGCCGGGGCAGCCTTCCTCATTGCCCGACTGATTGCATAACAGGGAAGTATTCTTACCTATTACGTAACTATTCAGGTCAGCGAGAGATGCAGGCCGCGTAGCGACAAGCCCTTGTCGGAGTCCCTTCCCGCAGATGCGGAGAGTCTACCTGGCGGAATGCGGCACCCACACCATCGTGGATGTCGTGCTTGCCGCCTGTCGCAACAATGAGCAAGCCATGGCGTGGAGCTTGCTGCGTTCCATTGAACCCGATATGCTCATCACCATCGATAGGGGCTTCTTCAGCGCCCTGTTCATCCTGGCACTGCGCGTCAAAGGCGCTCACGTGCTGGGGCGCTTGCAGAGCAACATGCTCATGGACCAGCCCAGCCCGCAGCACCGTCTGGCTGATGGGAGCTACCTGTCCACGATCACCAACAAGACTGGACACGCCCCTGATGCTGCGCATCATCCCTTACGTGGTGAGCGATCCGGCCATGCCTCATTTCCAAGTGGAGCAGCGACTGGTGACCACGTTGCTGGACCCCGAGGAGATCAGTGCGCAGGACCTGGTGGATCTCTATCATGAGCGCTGGGAAGTCGAACTGGTTCTTGACGAACAGAAGACCCATCTGCGTCTTTCGCAGACGCCCTTGCGCTCTCGGACGGTGGCCGGTTGCTATCAGGAGATGTACGGGCTGTTGATGGCGCACTATGCCATCCGTCACTTGATGCACCAATCGCCGCGGCAGGCGGATCTGGACCCAGACCGTTTGAGCTTTACCCACGCGGCGCATGTGGTGCAGCGTTCGCTGCAGGACTTTGGACAAACCGATCCCCAGGATCACCCTCTGCTCAAGGAGCGCTTGCTGCGTGACTTGCGTGAGGACCTGCTGCCGCCTCGGTGCTTGCGGTTTGTGCCACGCGTCGTCAAGCGTCCGCTGTCCAGCTTCCGACGCAAGCAGTGGTGGCATCAGGATGTTCATCTCAAAGGCCTTTCTCTTTCTCAGGTTTTTCTTATTTAAACAGCATTGACCGCAAGGGATTGTCCCTACGCGGGTGTGTGCACGTTGCCCAGCCAGGGATCGGCGACAACCGCAAGGGCTTGTCGCTACGCGGGAGGCGCAGATATGTTCACTCTATCGTACCAGGCCAGGGTCTCACCGACGCTCACAACGTTGCCGATGATCGTTAGCGCCGGAGACGTGAGACCGGCAGTGCGTGCTTTCTGCGCGATATCGGTCAAGGTACCGGTAACTATGCGTTGTTGTGGCTGCGTGCCCTCCTGAATAACTGCGGCGGGCGTCGTCGGATCTTGTCCGGCGCTAATCAGGCTTTGCGTAAAGTTCGGTAGCGCCGTGACGCCCATCAACACGATCAGCGTACCCCCAAGCGCTGCCAGAGCTTGCCAGTTGACCGTTGGTGAGGCCGAACGTCCCTCGTGGCCGGTGACAATGGTGACGGATGAGGCATAATCGCGATGCGTCACAGGGATGCCTGCGTAGGCTGGTACGGCGATGGCAGAGCTGACACCTGGGACGATCTCGAAAGCAATACCGGCCTCGACGAGTGCTTGCGCCTCTTCGCCGCCCCGCCCGAAGACAAAGGGATCACCACCCTTTAGACGTGCCACCGTCCGACCTTGCCGGGCATAGCTGATCAGCAGCGCATTGATCTGTTCCTGCGGCAACGTATGGCAGCCCGGTCCCTTGCCAACATAGATCATATCAGCACCAGGACGCGCTTCATCTAACAACAGCGGACTGATCAGGCGGTCGTAAAGTACGACGTCGGCGGCCCGTAAGCAGCGCAGACCCTTGAGCGTCATCAACTCTGGATCGCCCGGACCGGCACCAATCAAGTACACTTTGCTGGCTTGCCCGCTGGTCGAAGATGAGACTTCTGGATCGCCTGCGGCCTCAGAGAGACTGGCGTTCGGTTGTAATATGCTGACTTCCATCGTTTGTCTCCGCCTCCTGCATCGCGTTGATAAGCATAGATACCGCAGTATCCACATGATACCGTCGTAGCAGGCGTACGGTGCTTGCCAATGCCTCGGTTTCATCGTCTTCGATGAGCAATTGTAGAATATCTGAAGCAAAGAATGCGCCAAAAAACGCATCGCGCTCGGCGTAACTGAGTCCACTTTCCTTCATGCATGCGCGCGCGGCTGCCGCTATAAGCAGGTAGGTTTCATACTCCGCCGGTAGGAGACCCTCCAGGTACTGGCGCATGCGTTTTGCCATGCTGGGACTGCTCCCCTCCGTCGAGACGGCAACGGTGAGTTTTCCACGCCGTAGAATAGAGGGCAAGATAAAATTGCAGCGCGCTGGCATATCGACGATATTGACCAGTTGACCGCGTTCCTGTGCCTCCTGCCAGATCGCTTCGGCCAGTGGCGGATCGTAGGTCACAGCGGCAACTACAACAAACGCGCCCGCCAGGTCCCCGTGCTCATAGGTCTTATAGCGCAACGTTACGGCCTGACTTTGTGCCAGGTCCAGCAATTCATCACAGAACGCGGCGTTCATCACGGTGACATGTGCACCACTGGCGCTCAGGGCAGCGGCCTTTTCGGCGGCTACATGATCACCGCCGATTACCAGAGCTGCTCGCTGACGTACATCGAGCATGATGGGATAATAATTTGGCATACCTGACTTATCCTGTAACTGCTTGTCCGGCTACACGCTCTTGCAATTGGACAATACCGATGCGCTGGCAGAAATCGCCAAAGGTTTCCTGCGACTGACGCTCGTCACGCCAGAGGACCAGCAGGGGATGCAGCGTTGGCACGATCTCGTGTGTTTTTACGGATTGTGCATAGAGCGTATTCATACGGGTGTTGGCCCAGTCACCGCCGACATAGAGATTATAGAGATCCTTGGAGCGACCGACCAGTCCAATATCGCCCATGTGAGGTCGTGCGCAGCCATTGGGACAGCCGGTCATACGAATACTGAGCGGCTCGCCAGCCAGGCCCAGTGCGTGCAGATCGTCCTCAATGAGCTTGACGACGTCGGGCAATATGCGTTCTGCCTCTGCCAGCGCCAGTCCACAGGTAGGTAGGGCGGGACAGGCCATGGCAAAGCGATACGCTCCCGCTGCCTGTGGATCGGTTGAGATACCATATGTGTGCAAATGTGCTTCCAGGGCAGCACGTTGCTCTTCAGCGATATCCGTGAGCAAGATATTTTGCTGACCAGTCAAGCGAATACCGGGTTGAAATTGCTCAATCGTCGCGCGCAGTCCGCTCTTCAGGCGCAATTGCGCGCTATCCTTGATACGTCCATTCTCGACATGCAGTCCCAGGAACCAGCGTCCATCGGCCTGCTGATGCCAGCCAAGATGGTCTTCTACATCATGGAAAACGACCGGGCTGGGCACGGTCAGTTGATAGCCAAGGCGCTGCTCAACCTGCGCACGAAACCAGTCGATGCCGCGTTCCTCGACCACATATTTCATGCGCGCATGCTTGCGGTTCTGGCGATCTCCGTAGTCGCGCTGCACCGTCACGATGGTCTCGACCACTGCCAGCGTCTGCTCCAGCGTCACATCGGCCAGGGGCGTTGCCAGGCGTGGGAAGGTTTCTTTTTTGCCGTGCGTCATACCCATACCACCACCAATGATCAGCGTGAAACCGACCAGCTCTGCACCATCCAATCGTGCGACCATGCCGATATCTTGCGTGTAGGCATCGACGCAGTTATCACCGGGAAAGGCCACACCGATCTTGAACTTGCGTGGCAGGTAGGTAGGTCCATAGAGTGGCTCGACGTTTTCGGCTGCATCTTCAGCTTCAACGGTGTGCATCTTTTCGCCATCGATCCAGATCTCGTGATAAGCCTGCGTATGCGGTGTCAGGCGCATAGCGACCTGGTGCGCAATTTCCTGCACCTGGGCCTGGGCGCGACTACTCACGGGCGCGGGACAGGCCATCACATTGCGATTGACGTCACCACAGGCTCCCAGCGTGGAAAGGAGCGACTCATTGATGCCACGGATCGCCGCTTGCAAATCTCCCTTCAGGATACCGTGCAGTTGAAAACCTTGCCGTGTCGTAATGCGCATCGTACCATTGCCAAAGCGCTCCGCCAGCTCATCCTCGACCAGATATTGTGCGCTCGTCACTGCACCACCAGGGATGCGCGAGCGCACCATAAACTGATAGGCTTTCTCTGTCCCTGTCGCCTTACGCGCCTGACGTACGTCGCGATCCTCCTGCTGATACGTACCGTGGAACTTGAGTAGCTGCGTCTGATCCTCGGAAAAACGCGCGCTATCTTCCTGGAGCTGCTCAGCAATCTGTCCATGCAAATAATCACTCGTGTCTTTGATATGCTCAACCTTGCTGCCCACCCCCGGTCCTGCGGCGAGAAGGTTGAGGGGAGTCGGTGTTTGATCCTGATCAGCTGGCATCGTGGCATCTCCTTCTGGTCTGTCCTGGCACTGCTTGCCCTGTAATGGCCCTTGCTCCTCTGGTATAGTCGCATTGCACTGGCAACTATGGCACATTTACCTCTTGCTTTTTACAGCAAATTGTTGATATATTAAATCAACAAAGTAATACTGATACTTACTATAAGGTCAGGGTGTTACGCTGTCAACCCTTTGGCGGGAAATGGACAGTCTGTTTCAGTAAATTGTGTGAGGAGTAGACATATGAATTTTCTTCTGAGTTGCATCTCGACAAAACATTCGATGCTCAAGAAGCATTGGAGCGACACGCAACAGCCAGCAGGCTCACCCGAGAAGACAGAGTGCCCTGTGACCGTTCTGGGCAGCATGGAAAAGCCGAAGGATGATCAGGGAGGTCTGCTTTGCTTGCTGGACGACAGCGGGCAGGTGCAGGCCAGCATTGGGCTGCCGATGCCAGCAGGTATGGCCTTATCTGATGATGGAATATTTGTGGCTTCCATTTATGATGTGCATAAAGTGACGCCAGATCTTTCCATGGTGCACCTAGATACTGTCAGTTTGCCCGCATTTAACATGCTGCACTCGCTCTCGCGCACGCGCCGGGGCTATCTGGTTGCCAGTACCGGCCTGGATGCTATCCTGGAATTCTCGCCGCAGGGCCAGTTGCTGTGGAGCTGGTGGGCGACCGATCATGGCTTCGAGCAGACACCCACAGGCGAAGCACGGGTTGTTGACAAAGCAGTAGACCATCGCGGCATCAAGTATGGCACACTGGCGCAGACGACCCATGTGAACTCTGCGGCAGAGCTGCCGGATGGCACGGTGCTGGCGACGCTCTTTCACCAGGGCCTGCTCATCGCGATTAACCGCGCCGATGGCTCATGGCAACCTGTGCTAGGCGACCTGGATCATCCGCACTCGGTGCGTATCCTGAATGATCAGTATATTACCGTGGCCGATACCGGTCGTGGGCGCGCACTGCTGGTCAATATCAAGGACTTGCAGGGCAAGATTGCAGCCACAGTGTCCGCGCAAACGAACTGGTTGCAAGATTGCTTCTATGATCAGCGCAGTGACAACTGGTTTCTGGTTGATGGGAAAAACACGCGCATCCTGTTACGCACGGGGACCTCGGGCGAGAAAGCACTCGCGCAGATCGAGCTTAATCCCGAGTGGCGTCTGTATGAAGTCCTGCCGCTTTAATCCCATACTGCAACTGACAGGCAACCCACCAGGGTTAAGGTCATGCTAGCCTCCACGGACTGCAAGTACTATTGTCGAACGTGCAGCATCAAAACTTGATGATATGCTGCGTATGCTTGTAGTGGTGATGAACGTCGGGATAGCTTTTGCCTCCCTGGCGTTGACGAAGAGAAGGAAGTCCTTTGTGACGATAATTTCGCTTTATTTACCAACTGTACGCGCCGCAGGTGGAAGTGGGCAATGGTTAAAAAATGCAGATCTCGCTGTCAAGGAAAAACTCATGGTTTTTTCCCTTGACATTTTGTTTAGGGCATACTAATATCTGAGTGTGGCAGTAAGATATTAGTATGCCCTAATATTTTTGGCACATGGTGACTGGTCTACGGTATGATGTGTGCTCTTTTTCTGTGACATGCAGAAAAGTGGGCCGATTCTCTGCCTCATGGAAAAGAAAGGGTTTTACGATGGCTAGTAATACTGCTCCCAAAGAAAAAAATCAGTTGCAACCATTGACTCTTGCCGGTCTGGCAATAGGGGCACTGATTATCGCAGCTGTTATCCTCTGGCAAGCAGTTACAGCGGCGGGAAATCCAAATCCGACAGCGCATATGAGTCCGCCTGTCGCCGTTCTGGATATTGCAGTGCTGGTATTTCGCGAAGGCTTAGAGTGCGTCCTCGTGTTATCTGCCATTACCGCTGGTCTGATGGGTTCTAATCAGTCCTATCGCCGTCCTATCGGCATTGGTGCTGGAGTTGGCTTCATCCTGACACTCATTACCTGGTTCATTGCTGTTGGTATTATCAATGACCTGACAAACAGCATACCAGCGCTTGAAGTGCAGGCTGCAACCGGTCTTCTTGCCATCGTTGTGCTGCTGGTCGTTATGAACTGGTTTTTCCACAAGGTCTATTGGACTGGCTGGATCTCATTCCAGAACCGCAGAAAACGGAGCATATTGCAAGACTCGAAGAATGGGAGTAGCACAGCTTCTCGTGTGCTCCTGGGTCTGGTTATCCTTGGAGCTACTTCTTTCTATCGTGAGGGCTTTGAGGTGGTGCTCTTCTTGCAGAGCTATCGTTTACAGATGGGCGGCACCATTGTTCTTTATGGAGCACTGCTGGGAGGCATTTTTGCCGGCATCGTGGCTGTACTGACCTTTGTGGGACACCACCGTCTGCCGTATAAAAAGATGTTAATCTTAACTGGCGTCTTGCTTGCTATAGTGTTGGTCGTCATGGTGGGTGAGCAAATCAATGAGATGCAGTTAGCAGGCTGGATGACCACGACAAATATTAGTTGGCTACAATGGCTGCCTGACTGGGCGGGTACATGGCTCTCCCTCTTCCCCAATGTGGAGACCGTGGTAGCCCAGGTCATCGCGGTAGTTCTGGTTATCGGCAGCTACGTCGTCGCTCGCTACCAGGCGACCGCGTTGCCAAAGAAACAGGGCGTTGCTCCTTTCCAGGTCCTTGATGCTCCCCCAACCGGGGGTCTTGCCAATGCGAGTGTTTCGTCAGCGAGCATACAAAAAAGCTAAAGATCGGTTTTACTCTTACTCTCGCATCCATAGGACGAGGAGGACCTGGCAGCTACGGTTGCCTGGTCCTTTCTTTTTACCGACTGGTGAGCATGGTTCTCTCTGGCTGGCTCTCCGCCCACGCGGGGGAAATGGGGTAGGGGCGTCACCTCGCGTGCGCCCGGGGGCGGTCTCCAGGACACGCCCCTACTCCATTTCCCAACATTTCCCCCCCCGGTAGGATGGAGACCTCTCTGACTTGCGATCTGGAAAGCACTGGTGTGTTCGTGCGATAATAAATATTAGAAAGCTGAAAGCGTTGACACTCGTTGTGAGGGATAGCATGACTGTACGTTTAATCCAGGTGGGCATGGGTGGTTGGGGACAAAGCTGGGCCACGCGGGTGGTCGCACAGAATAAAGCGGTAGAGCCGGTCGCGTGGGTAGAGATAGATCCGGTGGCATTGGAGAGTGTGCGACAGCGGCTCGGTCTGCCGACTGAGCGTTGCTTTTTGTCGCTGGATGAGGCGTTGGCTCGGGTAGACGCTGATGCCGTGTTGATCACTGCCAGTCTGCCGGGACATGTGCCGAATGCTGCGACTGCATTGCAGGCTGAGAAGCATGTGCTGATGGAGAAGCCATTCGCTCCAACTGTCAGCGAGGCACGACTGCTCGTAGAACTGGCTGAGAGCCGTGGACGCGTGCTCATGATTAGTCAGAATTATCGCTACGCGCCAGCAGTACGCAAGGTCATTGATCTGGTGCGCGAGCAAGTGATCGGGTCAATCGGCTCGGTCAACATTGATTTTCGACGCTATGCCAATACCGCCCCCATTGAGACCAACCGGCATTATCATATCTGGGAGCCTTTACTGGCAGATATGGCTATTCACCACTTTGATTTGATGCGCGCTGTACTGGGACAGGAGCCAAAGCAGATCTACTGTCAGACGTGGAATCCTCCCTGGAGTCATTTCGATCAGCCACCAAGCGGTACCATGACGATTAGCTTCGACTCTGGGGCCGTTGTTAGCTATCGCGGGAGCTGGGTCAGTCCGGGTCCACAGACGAACTGGGCGGGCGATTGGCGTATGGATGGTGAGCGTGGTGAGCTTGTGTGGACCAGTCGCGGCGATCAGCCTGATCGTGTCTTACTGCGACCTCTCAGCAAACGCCCACGCGCTGTCAAGCTGCCAGAGCTTGAGTATCTTGATCGTGCAGGCTGCCTGCATGCCTTTGTACAGGCCGTCCGTAGCGGCGAGGCTCCTGAGACGTCCGGGCGCAACAATCTGCACACGTTGGCCTTTATGCTCGCGGCGATTGAGGCGGCACGCACAGGTCTGCCTGTCGAGATTGCACGCAGCGAGGCTTCTGCATGAAACAGAGCACAAAACCGCAGATAGTTAAAATCTACTCTGAAAACAACGATTTTCAATATGCTGAGACCCTACGCCGCAAACGCGAGAAGCGGCAGAGGCAACACGAGTTCTTTGTCGAAGGCGTCAGACCTATCAATCAGGCGCTCGAACACCACTGGCAGGTGCGTGCGTTCCTGTATTCCAGGGAGAAGCGTCTGTCGGATTGGGCCGAGCATATCTTAGAGCGCTCGCAGGCCAGCATCCATTATGAATTGCCCTGGCACCTGCATGCCAGATTGAGCAACAAAACTGAACCTTCTGAGCTGATTGCGCTGGTTGCTATGCCTGAGGATGACCTGGTGCGTCTACCTCTGCGCGAGCCACTGCTGCTTGTGCTCTTTGACCGACCAGCTAGCCCCGGCAACCTGGGGACCATCATACGCTCGTGTGACGCATTGCACGCCGCCGGGCTGATCATCACTGGACATAGTGTGGACCTATATGATCCTGAGACCATCAGTGCCAGTACAGGCTCGTTTTTCGCGTTACCAACGGTGAGAGTACCCGGACTGAAAGAGCTGTCGCCCTGGTTGGCAAAGGTCAAGCAACGTATGGGGTCTTTGCAGATTGTGGGCAGCGATGAGCATGGGGAGCTGGAGATCTCACAGCACGATTTTACGCAGCCGACGCTGCTCATTATTGGCAACGAGACCTGGGGCATGAGCGCGGCCTGCCGTGAGCTATGTGATAGCATCGTGAACATCCCGATACAGGGGTCGGCCTCCTCGCTCAACGTAGCCTGCGCCACCTCGATCCTGCTCTACGAAATTGACCGCCAGAGACGTCTCCTTCTTTCTGATTGAGACCGGGAGCGGTTGCACGGCTATTCAAGCATCCTCTTGTTCGTCTGCTGGCTCGGTAATCTCAAGGGAAAGAGACATGCGTTTTTCGATGGGGATGGAGAGCCGTCGATAGATCTCAGACACACGCATGGTTACGTTCAGACTCGCCAGAGTGAAATGCTCTTCATGCCCATACTCCTGGTAATCCCAACCGGAAGCAGTGCGGCTAATGACCTCAATATGTTGCACATATTGACTGATAAGCACAATCTCCTGGATACTCGGCTTAGCCTGATAGCGCAACAATTTATAGGTGCGGTCTCTGGCCTCGGTACTCTTTGACAGCACTTCAACGACGAGTCGTGGTGAATTGAGGAAAAAAGCTTCACCCTGATCGGCTGCCTCGCAGGTCACAACAACATCCGGCATCACGATCACATCAGGGGTAAGTCGTACGACACGATCAACCATGTAAGCTCGGCATGGGACATTTTCTCCCAGTGCATCGTCCAGAGCACGCCACATATTGGCAGAGATCGCCGCATGATTAGCGCTGCTACCTGCCATCGCGTAGATTACGCCATGATCATACTCTAGCCGTTGATCATTGTTCTGTAACAGCGTGAGGTATTGTACAAAGCTATAGCGTCTCTTCTGCGGGTTAGCTGCCAAGGCAAACCACCTATCACTAAAAAAATGTTGTCGTTGCAAATCTCTAGCAAATCATGGTATATCACTGATTATAAGACTGAATAGTGATACAGAGAGAACGCGTTTCAGCTCTCTCCTGAGAGTTTTAGAAGCCTAAATTGTTTTCTGGTGGTAGCGGTCGATCACTGCCTTCTGGAGGGCGTATGGGTCGTTGAAGTCCATCTTCTGGTCGGGGCGCTGGTATGTTCGCCCTTCTCGCCCTTTTTCCCTTCCTACTACCTTTCTTCGTTACTCTCTTGTTACTATCCTCCGTTTCCCGCTTTCCCTCCCTACCTTGCAACATAGATTTCATATATTCTACAGTTTCCTTGGTTTCCCCTCCTGATAAGGAAGTTCGACTGCGATCATTTGTAAAATGCTCAATGTTTTCAATGATACCGTCGTAGTATTTCGGCGTCTCAGGCTTAGTCTCATCACGCTGTTGCGTCTCACTAGGTACTTCTGGAGCCTTTTCATGCGGCGGCTCTTTAGGTACTTCGGGAATCCTTTCAAATTGCCTGCCAAGCTTCCTATCGTTTGGATTATTTTTCATTGTTCGTGCTCCGTTTCAAATACCAATCGTGGCAGGCGCACCATGCTAAATAAAAACCTTGGTTCAAAAAATAAGAGGAGGGACACCCTCGTCCATGGGAAGGCTCTACTTATTTCCCAGAGGTGCTTCTCCATTTGAATCATAGACAGTGGCAAGGAGCATTCCGCCAGAAAAAGCTCTTTTCACCTGTGCGAGAAAGAGCGCGCAGTATCGTAAGTAACCACGAAGCGTAAGTGTAGCTAGTTACCATTCTACAACAAGAAGCTGTCCCTCCTCAAGTCAACTGGAGGGACAGCTTCCTAACAACCAACCTCTATTACAGTGGGGATGGCGTCTTTTTGCTCTCGGTCTTCGTTGCTGCTTGCTGGAAAGACTGGAATGGTCCGCTATGGTTGGTTGGCATATGGCCGCGCAGGTGTGTGCCCCGTTCTTCGTACTCCTCCAGGTCGATGCTGCCGAACTGGTGAAATTGCGCCACCAGGTCGCCACGCTCGTACGGGATGAGCACGTTGAGCGCGACAAATTGCTGGACCAGTGTGTCGCTGAGACAGCGCAACAAGGCTTCGATGCCTGTACCCTGCATGGCTGACACTTGCACCGAGGGTAGCGTTGCCGCCAGTCCCTTCAGGTGCAGCGGCATATCTGGTGGCAGACGGTCGATTTTGTTGAGCGCGACGACCATCGGCAGCCCTCCGGCACCGATCTCCTCCAGCACTTGCTCGACCGCCTCGATCTGCTGGAGCACCTGCGGATGAGACGCGTCAACGACGTGCACGAGCAGATCCGCTTCAGCGACTTCTTCCAGAGTGGCACGAAAAGCCGCTACCAGCGTCGTTGGCAGGCGCTGCACAAACCCGACAGTATCGGTCAGCAGGAGCTCCTGTCCCCGGGGTAGGCGTATGCGGCGTGTGGTGGGATCAAGCGTAGCAAAGAGCTTATCCTCGGCCAACGTCTGTGAGCCTGCCAACTGGTTCAGCAAGGTCGATTTGCCAGCATTGGTATAGCCAACCAGCGCTACCACGGGTGCGCCCGCGTATTTGCGATACTCGCGGTGGAGCTGGCGCTGACCACGTACCTGCTCCAGTTCTTCCTCCAACTGATTCTTCTGGCGGCGTAGCAGGCGACGGTCAACCTCGATCTGTTTCTCACCTTCACCGCGCTGCTGCGTCCCACCACGCTGCCGTGAGAGGTGTCCCCATTGTCGTGTCAGACGCGGCAGATCGTATTCGACCTGGGCCAGTTCAACCTGTAAACGTCCCTCGTGCGTGCGCGCGCGTTGACCAAAGATGATCAGGATCAGCGCGGTACGGTCCAGCACCTGCACTTCTAGCTCCTTCTCCAGGTTACGATGCTGTCCCGGCTTTAGTTCGAGATCGAAAATGACGGCGTCACAATCGTGAGCGCGTACCCGTTCCAGCAGTTCCTGGACTTTTCCTGATCCCAGCAGGGTCGCCGGGTGCGGGGACGCCAGGCGCTGCACGACGCGATCAACACTGGTGACGCCAGCGGTCGCCGCCAGTTGCGCCAGTTCGTCGAGTGACTCGTCGATAGGCCAGGTGGTCTCGGGCATGTCTACGCCGACCAGGATAGCGCGCAACGGTGCCTCAGCGAGCAAGCCTTGCATCGGCTTCTGCTCATCATTCATGTGCGTATTGTTCTGCCCCTTTGTTTGAGGGTGTGTGTGTTCCGTCAAGGCAAACTCCTTATTGTATGTGCTGCTTGCTTACAGCGAGATATCTGTCATATCTTGTATGCTTGCTAGCGGTCAGGAGTGAAGGGCTATCCACCGGGATGGCTCAGGAGGAGCGAACAGGCTCGTCGCTGCCCGAGCAATGTGGTACGGGGCTACATGTTGTGTGGGCTATGACCAATGCTTGTCGCGGGATGGACAACAATGAGCGCCTTCTTCACCTGGTGCCGCCGCATACGCATCGACTCCTGCACGCCAACAGAGATGTCTGTGGTGATGCAGTTGGTTGTGATACAGCATACGTTAGAGCGTTGATCCATGGTTAATTGAAGACTATCTCACTCATCGTTTCTCCTACTAAACTAAAGCTATTTGATATAGTTATTAAGATACATGAGCAGAGGTAAAAAGTCAAGCGCCGAATGGCCTTGGTTCTCTGTCCGTGAGGGGGAAATGGGATAGGGGCATCACCATCGACGCGAACGTAAGAACTGCGGAGTTCCGTCGATAAACGGGTAGGGGCGTCACCTTGCGTGCGCCCCGGACATCGATCGCATTATGGCTCCGGGGCGGTCGCAAGGACTGTCTTTTACCCACAATTTTCTATTCGAGTGAGAGTTGAGAGGCTAGGTGAACCCCTTCGATGAGAGTTTGGATGTATAACCATCCTTTCCAAAGGGTTTTCCAACCTGGCTCTCCATCTCCCTTGCGTCCCAAATACCCACCCGCCTGAGCGATGCGGTGCCAGCATCGTTGCGTGGTCAACCGTTGAGCAGAAACGTGGGCCAGATGCGCCACGACTTTGACCACATCCGCTGGCAGGACTTCCTGGGCAGGCCGCTCGGGCTCCTGGCGGGCCACGTCTCGTAATTGTAAGAGGCGCACGGCTAAGGGAGCCAGAAACCCCAACAAGGTGCGCAATCCCTCATAGGTTTGCACCTGACGTGCCTCAATCTGACAGCCCGTTTTGAGACATTGGTGATAATCCTCCACGATCCAGCGCATGCGATACCATTCGACCCGCTCCCAGGCGTCCTCTTCGTTCTGGACTGCCACCGAGGTTACCAGCAGCCATTCGAGCGCCTCTTGCCCTTCTGGTGGGTTGGCTTCCCAGGTTCTGACCACGGTGACCACCAGTGGCACCTCTCCTTTGCCTGCTGGCCCATCGGGAGGCCAGAGCCGGAGCGTTCCCCAACTGATGCTCAGGTGGGCTGCTCGTTGCTTGCGCTTGTGATTGCCATCCAACTGGATCGTGTCTTGCCCCATCGATGGCCAACTTCTCACCTCCTCGAAGAGATGCTGGGTGGGCTCTTGTCCGGCTGGTCGCTTCTTTCCATGACGAAGCGCTCCGGGGGAAAGCGGGGTCTCGGCTTGATCCACCCGCAGATCCACTCTCCGATCATGCTGCACGCGCACCTCAAAGCCACCGTTCTGCTTGAGACACGCTCGCAAAAACGCAAAGATATCACTGCCTCGGTCCCCCACATGAATATATTCACATCCTGTTGGTGCCTCCCCGATCTGCTGTGCTTGTCGTTGCCAGACCTCCGCTTCTTTCTGTTTGCGCTTGCCTCGCTGGTGACTCGTTTCTCCGGCTGGAGCGGGCTGTCGCAAAAACGCTTCCTGGGTGGCTATGCCCAGCACTTGCCTATTGCTCGGGTCCACCGCCAGCACCGTTTGCAGCAGGTAGCCCTGATGGCTCCCATTGCCGATGGGGCCCAATCCACTCGTTTTGGGATGGTGCGCATAATCCACTTCCGTCATATCTTGGATCAGCAAGACCCGCTTGCGTTGCTGCATCCGCTCTTTCGTCTGCTGCTCATGTGGCTCCATCAGTTGTTCATAGCTCGTCTTCGCACTCTCCAAGAAGCGGTACCCTGCTTTCGTCGCTGCTTGCCCTCCCAATTGTTTGGGCAATGAACCCATCGGATCTCGTGCCAGTGCACTTGCCATCTTCACGGCTCGTTGCGTTCGCCGTTCATCTTCCAGCCGCACCGATCCATACGTCATCACTGCCCATTCCGTTGCACTTTCCCTTCCACTCCATTCCATCTTTTCTCGCCTTTCCTCTTTCTTTCTCTTCTTTCCCTCCTCTCATTCTACCATTCTTTGTACTTGAACGTTGTGGGTAAAAGACAGCGCAAGGACACGCCCCTACCCGGGTTCCCGATCTTTCCCTCGAAAGGATGGAGATCCAAGAAGAACGACTCCTTGACATATCACAAGTATAGAGGCTACACTTAAAGACGAGAATTATTGAGAATATAAAGGAAAGGACTGTGATCACCTTGGAACGTAAGCACTCTTGTTCTCTGTTTATGATGCTTGCTTACGCTCACTGCATGTCTCCGATGACGATGGCAGTGAGTACGGTGTCGCTGTTCTCTCCACGCACATATGCGACCTGAAAAGGTGCAAGCATTGAACCGCTAAGATGTTCGAGGGACGCAGGCGACACACCTGCGTCCCTCTTTTTTGCGTCATCTTTGGAAAATGGAGGCATGCAATGAGCGCTAACCCTGATGAGTCTGTGCAACCTCAGCGCTATTATGTTACGACAGCCATTGATTATCCCAATGGACTGCCGCATATCGGCCACGCGTTGGAGAAGGTCGCGGCTGATGTGGTCGCACGCTATCACCGCTTGCGCGGCCATGATACGTACTTTAGCATGGGCCTGGATGAGAATAGCCTGCACGTGTTGAGCGCAGCTCAAGCCCAGGCGGTAGATGCACATAGCTGGATCGATCAAATCAGTGCGGGCTTTCAAAGAGCCTGGTCGAAGCTGGATATCTCCTATGACGACTGGATACGTACAACGCAGGAACGCCACCAGCACGCCGCGCAAGAGATGTTCCGGCGCGCGCTCGCGCGAGGTGATATCTACAAGGGCACGTACGCGGGCTGGTACTGTCCCAATTGCAATAACTACTACACGACAGAAGAGTTGGTAGCGGGTCGCTGTCCCATCCATCCCTCGATTATGCCTGAGTGGCTACGTGAAGAGAACTACTTCTTCGCGCTCTCCAACTATGCAGAGCGTTTGCTCGCGCATATCGATACGCACCCTGATTTCATTGTGCCGCTGGCGCGCAAGGCCGAAGTGCTGGGACTGATCAAGCAGGGCTTGCGGGATTTCTCGATATCGCGCCTGGTGCGGCCTGGCGCGGAACCCTGGGGCATTCCAGTGCCGGACGATGCGCAGCACAGCCTGTATGTCTGGTTTGACGCGCTGACGAACTATCTGACCGCTGCCGGTTTTCCTGAGGATACACGCAAGTTCGCGCACTACTGGCCCGCCAACGCGCATGTGATCGGCAAAGATATTACGCGCTTCCACTGTCTCTACTGGCCGGCTATGCTGCTCTCTGCCGACCTGCCGCTACCGCAGCAAGTCGCGGTCCACGGCTTTCTGACGCTGGAAGGGCGCAAGATTTCTAAAACGTTAGGCAACGTGATTGATCCCGTGGATCTGGTGGATAAAGTGGGCGTGGATGCGGTGCGCTATGCCCTGACACGCAATCTGTCGTTTGCCTCGGACAGCGATTTCTCGCGCGCGGCGCTGCTACGACTCTACAACGACGAATTGGGCAATGATCTGGGCAATCTACTCAACCGCGTGGTGTCGATGATCCAACGCTATCGCGGAGGAACGATTCCGGCTGCCGACGCGTCCGGTACGCAGGAGCAGGATTTGCAAAACCTGGCCGAGGCGACGCGCCAACAGGCTGCGAGCGCGTTAGAGCACTGGGAGATGGGCAACGCGCTCAATAGCATCTGGACGTTTGTGCGACGGGTCAACCAGTATATTGAGCACAATGCGCCATGGCAGTTGGCAAAACAAGCAGAACAAGCGGACCAACTCAATACGATCCTCTACTCGGCTGCCGAAGCCACGCGTATCCTGGCCATCTTGCTGGCACCTTATATGCCGACGTCCTGCAACCGTATCATGGCCCAACTGGGGCAGCCCGCTATCACGAGCGGAGCATGGGAGCGGGAGAGCAGTTGGGGGAGTCGCGAACTTACGCGCGTGGTACCCGGGACCTTGTTGTTCCCACGCCTGGATGCTGAAATAGTGTCAACATTGTAGTCGAATCTCCATCTTTCCAGGTGCACACCATTGGGACGCGCCCCTATCCCGTTTCCTCATGGACAGAGAACCTGTAGCCAGAGCAGTTCACAGCATTTGCACAATATGCTATTCTCTATAGTAAGAAGTGGGGCCTGTGACTCACTGGGAGAGAGTACTGTAACATCGGCGGCTTTGTTCTTCCTTCTAGCGCCGACGTTCGTGTGTGCTCTCTCCCCTATTTTTTGGGACCGATTACGTGCCTTAGTTGACGCTCCCCCACGGCTTCGCGCGTCTGCGGGCTTTCTGCGCTTCCTGGGGATTGCTCAGCGCTTCATAGACTTCCGCTTTGAGGGACCAGGCGCGCGCGTAGTTCTTGTCCATTTCGGTCGCTTCGTTGAGCGCGTCCAATGCCACCTTATTATGTCCCTGCCGTATCAGCGCCTCCGCCTTATTGCACCAGGCGACCGCGCTATGGGGATTGATCATCAGCGCGTGCGCATAGGCATCGACGGCCCCATTGAAGTCATGCAGACAGGAACGGGCATTGCCCAGACCATTCCAGGCGGTGAAGCTTTGTGTATCGATGCTCAAAGCCTGCTCATAGGAAGCATGAGCCTCGGTGGGCATATTCATGTCCATCTGGGTATCGGCTTTGCCATTCCAGGCGGCGACATTGCGGGTGTCGATAGCCAGGGCGCGTTCAAAATGCACGAAGGCTTGCTGATAGCGCTGCAAGCGATGCAAGGTCAAACCCGCGCTGACCCAGACGACAGCCTCGTTTGGCGCAATCTCGGTTGCGTGGTGATACGCTTCCAGCGCCTTGCGATAGTTTCCCTGATAGTAGAGCGCGGTGCCCTTGCCGTTCCAGGCATAGAAATTCTCTGGCTCCCGGCGTAGCACCTCCTCGAAGTCCTGTAATGCCAGCGTATATTGTTGTTGTTTCAGATGCAGATCACCCTCACGGCATTTCTCGAGAATAGAGCCGGTACTGATATTGGTAAGTGCCGTATACTGATGCGAATTGCTCAATGCTTTATACTTGCCCGTTGCGGTCGCCTGCGTGGACTGAGCCGGATTGGTTCTACTCTGCGTAGAGCGGGGAGACTGTGCATTGACTTGCGTATTGGGTGCAACTATATGTATTTTTGTGGTTGGTCGCAGCGCGAAATCAAAGGCATGCACGAATTCGAGCATATCTGCATAGCGATTTTCGGGCCTCGTAGCTAGCGAGCGCTGCAATACATTATCCATCGCTAATGGTAATTCAGTATTATATGTTGATGCAGGAGGGATTACCCCGCGCGATGCATCGAGCGGATGGTAGCCGGTCAACATCTCGTAGAGCACCACCGCGCTGCCGAACTGATCGCTGCGTGGATCAACAATACCGCTGGTCTGCTCAGGAGCCATGTAGCCAACGGTCCCGCGCACCGTGACGGTCCTGCCGACCTGCATGCCAGGTTCCAGGGAACGCGCAATACCGAAATCGGTGATCATCACGCGATAATCCTCCTGGTGCAGCAGCAGATTTTCCGGCTTGATGTCGCGATGAATAACGGGACGTGGACGCGTATGGGCATAATGCAGCGCATAGGCGAGCTGGTGGAGATTGTGCACGCTCTCCTGTAAAGGCAGTGGCCCATTGGCCTGTGCCAGGCGGGTGCGCAACGAGCCAATCGTATACAGCGGCATCACAAGATACACGCTGGGACCATCCTTGCCATAATCCAGCACAGGCGCAATGTTTGGATGATCCAGCGCCGCCGCGATTTGTGCTTCGCGCAAGAAATGTTCCCGTTCGCTCGGCGTCGTTTTGCTGGGCAACAGCACCTTGATGGCGATATGCCGCGTCAGATGCTTGTCAACACCACGAAAAACTGCCGCGTAACCACCTTTACTCAACAATGCTTCAACAACATAGCGACCGGCTAACGCCGTATTCAAGAGTGGCAGCGAACATGCTCTACAAAATAACTCGTTGTCCCGGTTTTCATAACCGCAGTCTACCTGATCGGCACAGCGTCGCATTCCCTCCTCCGAACGTAAGGACACCCTCAGCAGGTGTTGATGTAGAGCATCATTAGCTTTTTGGTAACTACTCAGGTACCTCGGAAACGCGCGTAGGGGCCGAGCCAAGACCTTTTTCGCGGCTGGTCTCTTGCGTTGAAGCAGAGAAAAAAGGTCTTGGCGACCCTGGCGGCGGCCCACCATGGACAACCGCAAGGGATGGTCCCTACGCGATCTCCTCTGCCTGCAGACCTGAGTAGTTACGATTTTTGACGAAAAAGCAGCCCGATTACGCATCTTTTGCTTGCTGCTCCAGCGAGCGCGCCCAATCCTGGCAGGTCTGGGCCTCCTGTTTCCTGCCGAGCTTTTCCAGTACCACCGCCTTGTTATACCAGGCATCTGGCTCTTCAGGTGCAAAAGAGGTAGCCTGATCTAAAGCGGCAAGCGCTTCATCCAGGTGCCCCAGCGTAAAGAGCGCCAACCCCTTGTTATTCCAGGCCGCGATATAATGGACATCCAACGCGAGCGCGCGATCAAAGGCCACCAGCGCCTCCTCGTGTCGTTTCAGCTCATGGAGCAAGCTCCCCTTATTGTACCAGGCCGAGATCAGACCGTCGTCGAACTCAAGCGCATGGTCATAGGAATCAAGGGCGTCTTCATACATGTGGAGCGCAGCTAAGACATTGCCTCGATTATACCACGCGCCAGCCAGATTGGGGTCAAGCGCCAGGGCCTGATCATATGCGCCGAGCGCCTCACCGAAGCGGCGCATATCGCGCAAGTCGTTGGCTTTATCAAACCAGGCCGTCGCGTTGTGCGGCTCCAGCGTGATTGCGCGTTCATGCAGCGGTAATGCACCATCGGGCTGGTGCAGGCGACGCAAAATATTGCCCTTGGTATCCAGCAGCGCGGTTTGTGTATTGTCAAGCTCAAGGGCACGGTCGATAGCGATCAGCGCCTCTTCATAGCGTTGCAGACTATACAGCGTATCGGCCATTGCTTGCCAGATCGTGCTCTGCCGGGGATCGAGCAGCAGCGCGTGATCAAAGGCCACCAGCGCCTCCTCCGGCAGATTCCGTTCGGCCAGCGCCATGCCTTTGCCGCTCCAGGCGTACACATAGTCAGGATCGTGGATTAACGCCTGCTCGTAGCTATACATCTCGTCGTCATAGTTGCGCAACTCGTGCAGCACACTGGCGCGCGAGGTCCACAACTCCGGGTCATTGGACTTGAGCGAGAGCGCATGGTCATAGGCCGCTAAGGCTTCAGCGGCGCGACCCAGCAGCAACAACGTCGCACCTTTGCCGCTCCAGGCATCAATGGCCAGTGTCTGCTGTCTGGTAGCCGTCTCATAGGCCGCCAGAGCCTCCTCGTAGCGTCCGAACTCATAGGCCAGATTGCCTTCCGCCAGCCAGTCATGCTGTACCGGTGGTGGCGTCACCACCTTCGACTGCTGCGTCACCCTGGGTTGCAGTCCCGGAATGGCAATGCGCAACTGCGTCGCCATACCTTCGTCATCCTCGGCCACCTGCGTCGCGGCGGCAAACAAGTCGCTACTGACACGCGTCACCATACGTGGGAGCGCGGGGCGTTCAGACTCAGGTCGCGTCTCCGCTTTTACCAGGAAGGTCACAGGCCCATCCTGACCATAGTCCATTACGCGAATACTGCCAGGATCATTGATCCGCGATGAGAGTGACATCGCTAATTCTGCATCTTGTAAGAAGTTCTCCTGCTCCTGTAAGCTGGTATTCATAGGAATTAAGGCGCGCACCGTGACGGGCAGGCCGCCGTGTTTATCAATTGCTTGTAAGGTAACTGTGCCGCGATCTTTGCCAGTGAGCGCAGTAATCTCGTAGCGCCCGTGCAGAAATGCCCCCTTTGTCGGAATGCCACAACGTGCACAAAATCGAGCCTTCTCCTGATTTACGAAACCGCAACTAGCTAAGTCCAAACACTTCCCCATGACCGTCCGTCCTCCCTGTCCTACGCATTCTATTGTGCATGTCACAAATTGTTTTCTCTACTGTAGCGAAACTGTTGCCGCTTTGTCAATCTTTAGGATGTTTGTAGTGCCAAAGCTAACAGGCAGCTTTGACACACTATGCCACCCATCTCGTGACTTGCCAATAGTGTATCATCGTGTGCAAGCGCTAAATATATGGATGTTTTGCCCACCAATGCGTGCAGAGATACGAACGGGAAGGGCGTCACCATTCCGGGCTCCGCGCCACGACGCCCCTACCCGCTCCCAGACTACCTCCAGGGCGGTCGCAAGGACACGCCCCTACCCGTTTGCCAACGAATTTTCGACAAGCACCACTCATTAAACGTTCCCCCTATTGTAATAGACGCAACGCAACGCAGCTATTAGGGGTAGAGATTAGATTGGAGAGCAACGAGAAGTACGATATGACATAAAATATAACATGATAGATGATGATAATACATGATGCTAAGAGATGAACTGGTACCCATTTGGGCTTAGCTGCTACTGTAATTCATGCGCATAAGGACTATACTGTAAATAGTTCCTAAAACGGTGTTGCTTGCCTGTCCGCTCAGCACTGTGGAGGGGGTACTGAGGTCCTGGCCGAGGCAAGATCATGCACCTGTTCGGCTGATCTCGCCGAGGAAGGGCCTGGTAGCGACGCGGCGGCGTCTCTGAGTCCGTTGTCGTTGCTTGTAGTTAGATGTGAGGGGGGATAAAGGAATAATATGAACAATATGAACAATATGGACAAGAAACCAACGTTGCAAACGCTGAGAGAGATGCATCACTTCGATCTTACGATACTCGCAGACCACGCGAATGTGAGCCCGCAGGTGGTGCGTAAGATGCTCACATCTATGCCTGTACAAACGCGGCAGGCGGAGGCTGTGCTTGCCGCGTTCAATCGGCTCTTTGGCACGGCCTTTACGTTGGACTCCGTAACAGTGGTGGTGTTCGATAGTTGAGGCGAGTACACTATCTCATAGGAGTGTGCGCGCCGACTAATGTAGCAAGGGAGGTGTTATGGATGTTAGGAGCAAGTGAAGTCGCACGGCTACGTGCGCAGATTGATGCGGAATATCTGGCGGTGTATCGTGGCTTCTCTGGTCTGAGTAGCGGCTCAACGAAACATGAGGTGATTATCGCCCGACTGGAACGTTTTGGGGCCGTGACGGCTTCTCTGGTGGAGCAGTATGGTCCGGCTGAAGTCGTGCCACTGATCGTGTCGGTGATGGAGCAAGACCTGTGTATGCCACAGGAAGGAGGTGCATAGCGCAGGATTAATGAATGCTTTTCGGTTCACCTAGTGCTCTAGTGCAAAACCACTTGACGTCTTCGGCATCGTTCACGTCAAATATCTTCCTTCGGGAGGCGCGGGAGGCGGCATCAGGTTTTCCCCATGCCATTGATCCGTCTGAGGATACTGCACTTAACTAATATGCCGATTCTGCTATATAATAAAGAGGTTGAATAGACTGATTGATCATGTAGGACTGATATTGGCTTGCATTCAGATGAGAACGGTGCTACAGCACCGTTCTCGCAACCTCCGCTGTCAGATGAGCCGAAGGCGAGAGGCGACAGCCTCGTTGCTGACGGTCTAAGAAGGACAAAGTTGCGTTTCTGAATGCCTATGGGTGACTTACGCACCTCTGGGGTGCTCATCCGTCCCCTACAATAATTACTCCAAAAGGACAGAATATGGCTACGTACAAAGATGTATTTGGTGCGCGTAAGACCCTCCAGGGCGCTTATGGCACAATTCATTATTATCGGTTGGACGCTCTGGCCGAACGTGCTGTGCAGGGTCTTGAGCGACTGCCCTTTACGGTGAAAATTTTATTAGAGAATCTGCTACGTCACGCTGATGGTGAACTGATCACGGAACAGGATGTGTTGGCACTCGCGCGTTGGGTGCCTGGCCGGTCTGCGCAGAGCGAGGCGGAATATCCTTTTCTGCCGGCACGTGTCCTGCTACAGGACTTTACGGGCGTGCCAGCTATCGCAGACCTGGCCGCGATGCGTTCAGCCGTGGACCGCTTGCATGGTGATCCGCAGAAGATCAACCCGCTGGTCCCGGCTGATCTGGTGATTGACCACTCCGTACAGGTTGACGCGTTTGGCTCGACGCTGGCCTTTGCGCGCAATGTGCAGTGGGAATACGAACGCAATAGTGAGCGCTATGCCCTGCTGCGTTGGGGACAGCAAGCCTTCAGCAATTTCAGGGTCGTACCTCCGGGTACGGGCATCGTGCACCAGGTCAATCTTGAGTACCTGGCCTCGGTGGTGATGACGAAAGATGAGGCTGGTCAGCAGGTCGCTTTCCCCGATACGCTGGTGGGGACGGACTCGCATACGACGATGGTCAATGGCCTGGGTGTGCTGGGTTGGGGCGTGGGTGGCATTGAGGCAGAGGCGGTTTTGCTGGGACAGCCGCTCTACTTGCTCACCCCGGAGGTGATCGGTATGCGACTGACCGGCGCTCTGCCAGAAGGTGCTACGGCTACGGATCTGGTGCTGACTGTGACGCAGATCCTGCGTAAACGCGGTGTGGTTGGTCGCTACGTCGAGTTCACTGGACCGGGCCTGAGTCAATTGGGGCTGGCGGACCGCGCGACGATCTCGAATATGTCACCGGAATTTGGCGCGACTTCGACGCTCTTCCCGGTTGACGCGGTGACGCTGCGCTATCTGCGCGATACCGGTCGTGATGCGGCTCTCATCGAGCTGGTGGAGCAGTACACGCGGGCCCAGGGTCTGTTCCGTACGGACACAACACCGGAGCCGCAGTTTGACGCCCTGCTGGAACTCGATCTAGCGAGCGTTGAGCCGAGTCTGGCGGGTCCCCGGCGTCCACAGGATCGTGTGCCCATGCGCGATCTGGGCCAGGTCTTCCGCACAAACTATCCCGACCGCTTCAAGGCGTTGCAGGACAATGTAAGTACGGAGAATGGCCTGCTGCGTCTGGGTAGCGAGGGCGGTAGCGCCGATCCCGATCCGGTGGCGCAAACAGAGGATCAGCTCCAGCAACTGACCAAGCTGCACAACGGCAATGGTCATAATGGGCACGTCAATGATGTGCTGGTGCAGGTCGGCAATGAGCAACTGCATATGTCTGATGGCTCGGTGGCGATTGCTGCGATTACCAGTTGCACGAACACCTCTAATCCTTCGGTGATGATCGCGGCAGGTCTGCTGGCCAAGCACGCGGTCGAGCGAGGACTCTCGGTGCGTCCGACGGTGAAGACCAGCCTGGCACCGGGGTCGCGGGCGGTGATGGATTATCTACAAAACGCCGAACTGCTCTCCTACCTGGAGGCGTTGCGCTTCCACCTGGTTGGCTTCGGTTGTACAAGCTGTATTGGGAATAGCGGTCCACTATCTGAGCCGGTCGCGGCAGCCGTGCAGGATAACGATCTGGTGGTAGCTGCGGTGCTGAGCGGCAACCGCAACTTTGAGGGGCGTATCCATCCCCAGGTGCGCGCAAGCTTCCTGGCATCGCCACCGCTGGTCGTCGCCTACGCGCTGGCCGGGACGGTGGATATCGACCTGACCACTGACCCGGTTGGCATGGATATCAACGGGGATGCAGTCTATCTGCGCGATATCTGGCCCTCGACTGAGGAGGTGCGCGAGGTCGTGGCACGGGCCGTGACACCGGAGGTCTTCTCCAAGAACTATGCGCACGTCTTTGAGGGTGATGAGCATTGGCAGGCGCTCTCGAACTCGACGGGTCCGCTCTTCAACTGGGACGCCAACTCGACCTATATTCAGGAGCCACCGTTCTTCAAAGATATTGCGCCCGAGCCCGCTCCCATACAGGATATTCGAGGCGCGCGCGTCCTGGTGATGGTCGATGACTCGATCACCACGGACCACATTTCGCCGGCTGGCAGTTTCTCCGAGAAGAGTCCGGCTGGTCGCTATCTGCTGGAGCATGGCGTGCAGAAGCGGGATTTCAATACCTATGGGGCACGGCGTGGCAACCATGAGGTGATGATACGCGGGACCTTCGGCAACATTCGTCTGCACAACCGCTTGCTGGATGGTAAGGAAGGCTTTTATACGCGGCACCTGCCCGATGGTGAGGAGACGACGATCTTCGAAGCTGCGGAGCGCTACGCGCAGGAAGGCGTGCCGCTGCTGGTCATCGCCGGGAAAGAATATGGCTCCGGTAGCTCGCGGGACTGGGCGGCCAAGGGTCCTATGCTGCTTGGCATACGCGCGGCTATCGCGGAGAGCTTTGAGCGTATTCACCGCAGCAATCTAGTGGGCATGGGTATTCTGCCCTTGCAGTTCCTGCCCGGCGAGAGTAAAGAGTCGCTGGGACTGAGCGGTCGTGAGCGCTATGACATTGTGGGCATCGCGCAAGGTCTGAAGCCGCGCCAGCAGGTGACGGTGAAGGTGACGCGCGAGGATGGCTCAAGCTTCTCCTTCCAGACCATTGCGCGCCTGGATGGTGCTATCGATGTGACCTACTATGAGAATGGTGGCATCCTGCCGACCGTGCTGAGAAGGTTGCTGGCGTAAAAAACGGATAAGGATACCACTGTATCCACCAACTTTAACGAACGGGTAGGGCGTCACCTTGCGTGTGCCCAATACCGTTTAGGTCAGGAGAAACAGAAAAACGCAGCCCTGGTCACTGCTGGGAGAGATGCAGAACAGGCACGCGGACGCGGACGCGATAAATCGGGTCCCTACCGTTCTCAGGCGATAAATCGCGTGCGAGCGGTCGCCTGGTGAGTCAATGGACAACCTGCTGCTGTTTTCTCAAGAGCGTCGTGTCTCCACACCACGCGCCCAGAAGAGACCAGAGGTGCCAGCAATTCATGGCCGCAAAACGGTACGGACCCGGTTCACCGCATCCGCCGCTCCCCTGTTGGTACGCTGGCCCCTGCCGTGTCATGCTCGCTCTCTCAACGGTATTGGGCGGTCGCCAGGACACGCCCTACCCAATCGGATCGATACATACCCCTATGCAGTCATACACGAGACCTCCTCATACCATTACGTTACGTAGATCGGCACCCAACCGACCTAACCTTCCTCTTCTCTCCGTTGCGGTCCAGATTGCTCCGAAGATCGCGGGCTCGTTGAGGAATCACGATTACCCTGAGATCCTGACCTCTCCTGTCTGCGTGCGACCTGCTCCATAAACATCTGCCACCACTGGGCACGATCATCCACAGTTGGTGGAGGCGATTCCCCGCGCCTTCCCGGGGAGCGATCTGGCCGCATTAGCTCTCGGTTGGTCTCTATATCTCTCGGCATACCGAGAATGCCCTGGATATCATCTAGCTCCTGCCCAAACTCCTCAATAATTTGCTGCCCCTGGGTGCGAACCCGCTCTGCTCGTGACCCGCTCTGCCGTTCTGAAGGGGGACTTTGCTCCTCCCGCTCGCTTCTTTGCCCAAGCCTTCCTCCCGGTATATTGAGCAGTCGCTCTATTTCGTCTAGCCCTCGCTCAAATTGCGTAATAAATTGCTGCTCCTGGGTGCGAGCCTGCTCTGCTCGTGACCTGCTCTGCCGCCCCTCCCGCTCGCTTCTTTCCCCAGTCCTTCCTCTTGGTCTATCAAGCAATCGCTCTATTTCGTCTAGCCCTCGCTCAAGCCGCGTAAGATGATCAGCTTCCTGTCGCTGCTCCTGGGTGCGAGCCTGCTCTGCTCGCGGCCTTCTCTGACGTTCTGGAGGGGGGTTTTGCTCTAACCATGTTCTTAGTGCATCACGGTCAGTATTCGGTATCGCAAGAAGTCGCTCGATATCGTTTAGACCTTGCTCAAGCTGCCTCAATTGCTCCTGATGGCGAACTTGTGACCCTCTCTGTTCTCTTATAACATTATGGTTTTCTCCACGAGAGTCGGCAGAAGAAACATGGTTACGTTCAATACTTTCTTCGCTACGACTCCGTTCAGAATGCGGCATCTGTGCTCCTTCCGTAGCAAACAAACCAACCAGTACACCAGTTTGTCAGTGTGAGGATAGCAAATATGGGTTAGCCACAGCGTCGTGCACATCGACAACATGGACAGTATGCAATAGTTTCATATCTACGATCTCACGCAGTATCAAATGTTTTACAATGGATAACGCGCCAGAAACGCGTTGATTACCCCATCGGCCTCCTCGCGGAACTCGATGAAATAGCCATGCCGACCACCAGCGACGATGTATAACTCGGCGTCGGGGATACGACTGACGAGCAGAGGCGCGTTGGCCGTTGGATTAATCACGTCTTCACTGCCGTGAATCACCAGCGTAGGCGCTTTGATGGTCGGTAAGAGATCCCAGGCATCGTGACCCTCGCTGGCAAGATAATGCAGCCTCTGCGCGTACGGCGGAATAGGATGCTGGGCTTCTTGCTTCATTTGGGCAACGTAGTCTGGATGGGCCGTAATCCAGTCGGGCGAAAACAGCAGGGGAAGCAGGGCATCTAAAGCAGCATCTGGATCACTGGGACGGCTTCTGAAGGCGGCGTCGGTCTCTGGTGGTCGTTTGACGCCGTGGGCGTTGCCGGGCGTCGTGCAGCCTAACACCAATGCGCCGATGCGCTCGGCATAGTCGATGCCCAGCCATTGACCAATGCGCCCACCCATGGAAACGCCATACGCGTGAGCACGCGCGATACCCAGATGGTCGAGAATGGCAATCGCGTCCTGCGCAAAGCCCCGCGTCGTATAGGGTGGCTCCGTGGGCTTATCGCTCTGACCGGTCCCACGATGGTCAAAGACAATCACGCGATAGTGCGGGGCAAAGTCTTCGCGCACAGCATCCCAATCCCTGTGGTCGCCTCCCTGCCCGCTGATCAGCAAAAGGGGATCACCTGTCCCCACTTCCTCATAATAAAGACGCGCGCCATCAGGTGCAATCGCGTATGACATGGACAACGTTCTCCTCTTATGCTCTGTGTGCCGATAAATACTCTCTGTGATTATACTCTAAAGGGTCCATTTCTGCTGACAAAAACGGCTACTCTCCCATAAAGAGTAGTCGTTTTTGCTGATGATAGGACTAGCTATCCATCCAGGGCTTCAGACATCCAGGACGAAAAGCTCTCTTCAAAGTCGTCGCGCAACTTTTCTTCCATGGCCGGGAGAGCCTTGCCTTGCGTGATCATATCGAATATATGTTGCCGATCTACGACGTTGAGGGCGTCCGCGCACTTCTGACGCGCATCAAGGAGGTGGGCCAGTAAGATGATGTAGCGATTGATGGCCAGATCGCGCTCGGACTGCTTTGATCCTGGCTGCTGCGTGTACAAAAGGTCGTTGACGCGTTGCTCTAAAAGTTCAATCCAGCGCTCAATGCGCTCCAGACCATCCTGTTGATAGACCTTGCCACCGGTTAACACGATTTGCTTGGGCATAGAGAAGCTCCTTCACTTTACATGCATATATCAGAGTAGTGGGTAGAAGAGGTACCCAGTTAGAAGAATAGCAAGAAACGCTGCAAATGCTATGTAGCTGTTTTACAGGAACTATACCTATCTCAATTATAGAAAGAAGGGCTTGCTTTGTCAAGGAATTTTACACCCATATATTGTATAACATGACGGGAACCTCTATATCCACAAGAATAAATAATATGACTCATAATCGATTACTGTAATGGTACGAAGATCGATTACCATAGAGATTTTATGCAGAAGCGATGATCATATTACCGATGAAGGAGATGGGCAAGAGCGGACAGATACGCTTGTCCGCACATGAGGAGTGTGTTTGCGATGACCGCGATGACCGCGATGACCGCGATGACCGCGATGACCGCGATGACCACGATGACCGCGATGACCACACACACTGACGCGGGCTATGCCTCGTAGATGATCCAGGTGGCATATATTTCTGCTACGTTTGTGGACATCACTGAAAAATACTTATTTTTACGTATAGAAAAGGCTAGTATTTTCCAGGTTTTCCTTTTATACTAAAAACAGGAAAACTTCCGATTGTATCAAGATTGTATGGAATATAGCTATTAGGTACATACCCTCTTAATGACGTACGCTTACTACATATCAGTGGTAGTAAAGCATGGCATCCTGGTAGGCGAAGTGATGCAAGTAATCTCCCCTCTTGAATTCCCATGATGGTTTCTGCTACATGTGTCAGCGCAAGTGCGCTCCCTCTGTATGGTCATCGTGGTCATCGTGGTCATCGTGGTCATCGTGGTCATCGTGGTCATCGCGGTCATCGCGGTCATCGCGGTCATCGCAAACACGCTCCTCATGTGCGGACAAGTTCAAAGGAATTGAGGACACAATAGTCATCGCATGCCAATTTCGGTCTTAGCAAGATGCCCATAGCGTCGCAAGCCGTATATGCCTCTTCTACTGTTTCTTATGTTTGCCCCTTCTTACTCTCCAACACAAAGGAGTATCCCTTATGGAACAGCCTTTTGTCCCAATGAGTTCACCCCACATTTGTCTACAATTCGCGCTCCACTATATTAATAAAGGCTGGCGCGTGCTGCCTCTCCACACGATTACTGATCAACAGAGGTGTAGTTGTGGTCGAGCGAACTGTCCGAGCGCCGGGAAACATCCCATCACCGCTAACGGCGTAAAAGAAGCGACCTGTGATCCCGTTCAGGTGCGAGAATGGTGGAAATGGCGACGTGGGACCTATATGCCCAATGTCGGTATAGCAACCGGAGATGGGCTACTGGTAATCGATCTCGATCCGCGCCATGGCGGCACACTTGAAGCACTCGCGGCCCTGACGGAGATCCCCGAAACGATGTATTGTACAACCGGCGGGGGTGGCTGGCACTATTACTTCACCTATGATACCGTACGCTGGCAGATTAAAAATAGCGCAGGAAAACTGGGGAGTGGCATTGATGTACGCGGCGATGGAGGCTATGTCGTTGCTTCACCCAGCAGGCATATGTCTGGCGATGCGTATGTCTGGCTCAGGCCGATACCGAGTCTGCCCGTACCTGCGCCGCTCGCCTTGCTGAAAAAAATCGACGAGGGCAGTCGTCAAGCGCGCATCGCGTTGTCGTCGCCAAAGCCGCCGCTAGCTCCAGCTCCACCAGTACCGAGTTCACCAGCTCCAATAGCCAGAACTCCCGGCATGATCGTCGAAGGCAAACGCCACGCGACCCTGGTGAGCCTGGCGGGAACATTGCGCCGGGTTGGCTTAACTGTACAAGTTGTTACCGAGGCGCTACTGGTGATCAATCGTCTGCAATGCCAGCCCACCCTGTCTGATGAGGAGGTGTTGAAGCTGACGCAAAGTATTGCGCACTGGGAACCGGGCCAACTGCCTTTGCAAGGCGAGCCGCAACCCACAAACGCCGAGCCAGTGCTGCAAAACATCAATGATTTGCTAGACTCGCCCCTGCCAGAGTTGAAATGGGCCATACCCGGTATCCTGCCTGCTGGCCTGACACTGCTGGCTGGCAAGCCAAAAATGGGCAAGTCCTGGTTAGCATTAGGATTGGCGCTAGCCATAGCCTGTGGTGGTATCGCCCTGGGGAAATTGCCGGTTGAGCACGGCAGTGTCCTCTACCTGTCGCTGGAGGATAGTCCGCGCCGCATGAAGGAACGCACCCAGAAAGTACTAGAGGCGATGCACCTGACGCATCCGCTGACTTCACTGTGGGCACCGCAATGGCCCTTATTGGGAGCGGGTGGCCTATCCAGTCTGGAAAAGTGGCTCAAAGAGCAGCCAGAGGCACGACTGATTGTGATTGATACACTGGTGAAGGTGCGCCCACCCAGCACGGTTAGTAGCAACTCTTACGCGGAAGACTATGCGATCATGGCCCCGCTCAAGCAGCTTGCCGAGCAGTATGGAGTGGCAATTTTGCTCATCCACCACTTGCGGAAGACGGGAGCGACAGACCCGATGGATGAAATCAGCGGGTCCACGGGCCTGACCGGCGCGACCGATTGTAATATGGTGCTCAAACGCGAGCGGGGGAAGATGGATGCCGTGCTGCACATCACCGGGCGCGATGTCGAAGAACAGGAACTGGCCCTGGCCTTCTCTCAAGAAAGCGCACTGTGGTCACTGCTGGGACCGGCTGAAGAGCGCCGTCTCACAAAGGAGCGCCAGGAGATCCTGGACCTCTTGCGTGAACGGCAGGAGAGCTTGACGCCAGCAGAAATTGCGCAGTTGCTCGAAAAACCACGCACCAATATAAAGGCGCTTTTAAGTCAGATGCTCGATGCAGGCGAGCTTGTGCTGACTGAACGCGGTCACTACTCAGCTCCCCCGGACCGCTGATACCCGCCGTCCCTTGCGGCCAATACCAGGCTCGCGTAGAGGCCGAGCGAAGACCTTTTTGCTGGCTTGTTTGCGACGTCTCGGGTGAAGAAAAAAGGTCTTTGCGTCCCTTGCGGCGGCCTGTTGCCAGGATTACGTGAAAGGTATTGTTTTCTTGCGGTGGCCTCTCGTCCAGGTCTTTCCCTGAGCTACCGACCAACGACAACCGCAAGGGATTGTCGCTACGCGGGGTCGACGCCGATGACACCCTCCTTCGCAGACAACGACAACCGCAAGGGCTTGTCGCTACGCGGTTTCGACGCCGATGACTTCCTCTTTCGCAGGCAACGACAACCGCAAGGGATTGTCAAGATTTGACCCTCTGGCGTCCACTGGTCATAGAAACGGCGCGCCAGCTCAAACAGGTCTATTGTCCCTCTGGTAGAGCTTGCTTGACAACGCTGGCGGATGGTGCTACTATTTGGTCCAGATACTGTCTTTTACTTAAAATTGGGAATAGGAATGAAAAGGGCACAATTGCTAACAGTTTATATTGCCGCATGAGCGACCACGCCTGGGCTTATGCGGCTGGATATGGCGCTTTTATGATGCACGTTCACGCTCTCATCGCTGAGGTGAGCGAGTTTATCCACTGTCGTCTTTGCATCTTCTCGGCCCTATTCCTCCCCTGATTCTCTTTCGATGGCGTGTGTCGCCGGGCAGCGTTCTCTCGTTGCTTGTTTGCCTGCGGCACCGTGGCTTCTATCTCCTTGCTTCCTGCCACATCCATGCGCGAGAGTCTATGCCCACAACTCGCGCCCAGGCTTTTTGTGTGCCTGGACAGGCGCAGCTACCGGGATGCAGGCTGTATCCAGGTCCTATTCAGGAAGCATATATAAGGGAAATAAAATACAATGTTACAGGTCAATCATCTGAAGCTCGCATATGGTGCACGACTGATATTAGATAATATCTCATTCACCGTGGCCGCCGGAGAAAAAGCCGGGCTGATCGGTGTCAATGGCGCGGGCAAAAGTTCGCTCTTAAAGATCATCGCCCGCTTGCAAGAGGCCGACGCTGGAACGGTCATGCTGCCACGCACGTATGGCTATCTTTCGCAGGATATCGCGCATGAAACACCCGAGGGCGCGGGCGGGACGGTGCGCGACTTCATCTTCAGCGCCACCGGACTCGATGACGCCATCCACAAGTATGAGCAGCTCTCGTTAAGTATCGCGGACGCCTCCAATGGCGATCTGCCTACGCTGCTGGAACACTTTGAGCAGGCGCAGACGACGTTGGAGACGCTGGGCTACTATGACGCCGATGCGCGCAGTGAGCAACTGATTGCGGGACTCAATATCGGTGGCGTCGATCTGGAGCGTGCGGTCAGTACGCTCAGCGGCGGACAGAAGACCAAACTGGCACTCGTGCGTTTGCTCTTTCAGTCCCCCGACCTGCTGCTACTCGACGAGCCGACGAACTTCCTGGACGTGGAGGCCACGCTCTGGCTGATGGAATTCCTGGAAACCTACCGGGGCGCACTCTTAATCATCTCGCACGACCTGGACCTGATCGACCGCAGCATCAACAAGGTCCTGCGCCTCAACGAGTTCACGCACAAGCTCGAAGAGTACCGTGGCACCTACTCGAACTACCTCACGGCGGTCGGGGATGCCGAGGCGCTGCTGGAACGCACCAAACGGCAGCAGGAGCGTGAAATGGCCCGCCTGCGCAAAACCTCGGAGAAGTTGCGTGGTTTTGGTGCGACACGTGTAAAGCAGCGTATCGCGGTTGACAAGCGCATTGCGACGCTGGAGACCAGCAAGCCACAACTGACCCAGAGCAGTCGCCGTATGAAGATCGACTTCCCGATCCGTCAGCAGAGTGGACAACTGGTGATCAAAGCGGAGCACCTGAGCAAGAGCTATGGCAGTCGCGAGATCTTCCACAACATCAGCTTCGAGATCGAGCGCGGCCAACGCCTGGTCGTCGTCGGACTGAATGGCGTCGGCAAAACCACGTTAGTACGCAGCTTGCTCAATCTGACCACGCTCAACGCGGGCAAAGTGATCCTCGGCGACCGCGTGCATATCGGCTATTACGCGCAGGAGAATGAGGGACTTGACTACGAGAATACGGTGCTCAACGAGGCCACAGATATCGTGCCAGACGATACCAAGCGTGTACGTGGCGTGCTTGGACGCTTCATGTTCAGTGGGGACCGTGTGTTTCAGCAGATAGAGACGCTCAGCGGTGGCGAGAAGACGCGCCTGGCGATGGCGAAGATGGTGCTGGCCGGTCCCAATCTGCTGGTACTGGACGAACCAACCAGCCATCTGGATGTGACCTCCAAGAACATCATCGGCGAGGCGCTGGGCAACTACAACGGCACCATCATCACCGTGACCCATGACGTCGAATTCGTGCGCAACCTCAAGCCCAGCATGATCCTGCTGATGCCCGAGGGGCGTATTTTGCCGTATGATATGAAGTACGATGAACTGCTAGAACGCGCGTAGCACCCGTTAGTAGTGTCTCCACTGTACGGTGGATAGGGACAATCCCCATAAGCGCGAACGAAAAACCGGCTGAGTGTCGTCGGCAAACGGGTAGGGGCGTGTCCTTGAGGCGCGAACGGGAAACCGGCTGAGTGTCGTCGGCAAACGGGTAGGGGCGTGTCCTGGCGACCGCCCGGTGGGTGGTCAGAGATCCGGGGATGGTCGCACAAGGCCCAGGGGCGCACGCAAGGTGACGCCCCTACCCGGGTATGTGGGTGGGTATCGAGAGGCCCGGGGGCGCACGCAAGGTGACGCCCCTACCCGGGATGTCTTCACCTGAGTAGTTAAAAGGACGTGTCATAGGCGGAAAATAGCTTGCCTCCGCCGGTGTCCGACCGTGTCTCGCCCAGGTCTTCTTGTACAGAGAGATCCTCCTGCACGACATGGGCTATCGTTGACGCGTGAGAAAGCACGCTGCGCAACGCCGTGAGCAGATCGAGATGGATCGCGCTAGAGGCCAGCGTGGGTAACACACCGCTTTGCAGACGTTGCAGATGCCGCAGACGGAATGTTTGCTTCATCTGGTTGAGCTGTTTTTTCTGCGCGAAGAAAGACACTGCCAGATGAGGATCTTGCGCTGCCAGGGCCGCAAAAGCCTGCTGGACCGCATCTGCTATCGCATGATGATAGGTGAGCAGGTCCTGCCAACCTTCTGGCGAAAAACTCAGTTGCTGGCGGCGTTTGCGGCGCGCGAGGTGCATACATTGCTTATCTAGCAGATCCCCCATCGCCTCCAGATCCGTAATCACATAGAGTAACGCGATCTGGCGGTGCTTTTGCTGGACACTCATCTTCTCCACCTCAAGTTGTGTCAGGTAGAGCTTGACAGCCGTATTGAGGTCATCGATCTGGTCATCGAGTTCAGCGATGCGCGCCGGAACTGTATTATGGTCATCTTGAAATGCGCCCATGCTGAGGTCCAACATCTGGCTCACCAGGTCGGTCATATGCAGGACCTCGCGCGTGGCCTGTCCCAGGGCGACCGCAGGCGTCGTCAGGGCATCGGCATGCAGATAATGCAGGCCGTTCTGACCTCCCGTCGTCTGCTCAGGTATCAGCTTCTCCATCAGCGTCGCCAGTGGTTTCGCCAGCGGCGTAAAGATCATGACCACGATGAGATTAAAGGCCAGGTGCGAGAGCGCCACCACTGTGCCTACCGGCAAGGCGATGCGCGCTAAGGCCATGCTCAGCGGATTGAGCGCCAGTAACGCCACGCAGGCCAGCGACAGTTTGCTGCCAATATGCACGAGTGCGAGACGCCGACCGGCCAGCGACTTGCTAGAGAGTGCGGTGAGCAGGGCCGTGACCGTCGATCCGACATTTGACCCCAGGATCATCGCCAATGCGGCGGCCAGGGGTAAGGCTCCATTGCCGGCCATCACAATCACCAGACTGATGCCTGCCACGCTGGAGGCGAAGGTCATCGAGAGGATGACGCCGAGCAAGGCCAGCACCAGTGGCGATTGAGCCAGGGCCACAAATACCAGTGCGGTGATAGGGCTGGCAGCCAGCGGACCACTGCCCTGCTGGAGCGCAGCCAGCCCTAAGATAATGAGGGCAAAGCCAAAACAAGCCTGTCCGATACCTTGTCTGGGCGTGCGTCGGGTCAGCAGGGCGATGGCAGAACCCAGGCCAACAAAGACAAACACGAAGTCGGTAATGTGGAAGATCAAGAGTTGGACCGTCAGGGCCGAGCCAATATTCGTGCCTAACAATGTAATGATGGCAATTGCCAGCGGGAGCAATTGCGCGCTCACCAGTCCCACGAGCAGCGAAGACGTGGCACCAGAGCTTTGTGTGAGCATGGTCATCCCGATGCCCATACCCAGAGCCGCCAGCGGATAGCGCGTGAGCACCATCAAGCTGCGCCGCAACCATGTGCCTGCGTCTTGCTGCATGGTGTCACTGATCAAGCGGATGCCGTAGAGCAGGGCCAGCACCCCACCGAAAATGAGGCAGACAACGGTAGTTGGGTTGATGGTATCGACCATTGGTTGTATCACCTTTCCGGGTTGCGAGAAGATATGCATGCAGAGCTGTCCCAGAGGCTTCAATCACTCGACGCTGAGGAGGATGCAAGAAAGCTCCAGGTGTGCCTGCTGCGCTGCGATCATATAAGTTTCGACGCTCCTTTGTTAAATAAACATTAACAGAATGTTAACAGAGTGTTAAGTACTAGTATAGCACCTCGGTACTGCTGCTGGCAAATCGGTGATTTTCCCTTATGCAGGGGAAACATTGGTAAATGGGGTAGGGGCGTCACCTCGCGTGCGCCCCGGGCCTCACACGAGCCATCCCCTGCTCTCGGAAGACCCACCAGGGGCGGTCGCCAGGACACGCCCCTACCCAGTTGCCGATGACACTCGGCGGTTTTTACGTTCGCGCCAATGGGACACGCCCCTACCCCAATGTGTCCCTCCTCAAGGACAGAGAAACCAATTTGTCCCTCTTTTTATCCCTAATTAACTGCTCGTTTCTGTTATTATCAAAGTGTGAGCAAGAAAGCGTAGGGGCTAGCAGCGACCCGGGCGTTGACCCTCTACCCCAGGACAACGTTTGGGATGGTCCCTACGCGATCACCAGTTTCGGAGAGTTGAAGATTTTAGCATAAGCATATATATTGCTGTATTGGATAGGTAATTGACTGTGCTGCACACGACAAAAAAGGTGCCGCTCCCGTTTATATAGACAAAAGTAGTTGTCCTCGTACATTCATAAAATGATGACAAACACGCTTATTGTGGTTTTTGCAGCACAGGAGTTGGCCGATGTGTCAAAGTGAAGTTGCCTTGTTACGGCAGAAGATTGTGGATGAGTATGAAGCGATGAAGCGTGGTTTGACTGGACTGTCATGGGGAACCACGAAACATGCCTTTATCGATGCACGCATGAAGCGCGTCGATGGCTACCATGACCAGCTCACGACTTACGTTGGAGAGCAGGAGGCAGGCTATGCCGTCTGCGAGCTGTATACCCAGGTGATGGGATAAGCAAAACGTGTAGTTAGGTGCAGTATCCTCGTACGGATCAATGCAATGGAGAACAGCTAATGCCGCCTCCTGCACCTCTCATATGAAGCCATTTTATGCGCATAATACGAAGACGTCAAGTGGCTTGGCATTAGGGGACACATATTGTGTCCCTTTTTGTAACTACTCAGGTCTGCCGGCAGAGGAGATCGCGTAGGGACCATCCCTTGCGGTTGTCCACGGTGGGCCGCCGCGAGGGACGCCAAGACCTTTTTTCTCTGCTCAAGGGAACAGACGGGCCACAAAAAAGGTCTTGGCTCGGCCCCTACGCGAGCTTCCAAGGCTGCTGAAACGTTACCATACCTGAGTCGTTATGTTCTTGTTTGCATCCAGCCACTATCCGTTGTACGATAGGCATAGCAAAAAGACATAAACTGATACAGTAAGGATCACGATTATGGCACACTGGTTTAGTAGTAGAGCACAGGTCCATACGCCGTCAGCGCAGAGTGCAAAGGCCACGCAACTCCTCCCCGAAACTGTATGGGTTGATGAGCCGCTCCCGTCGGGTATACCTCCTGAAGATACAGCGGTGGTGACGATAGCGCGCCAGTTTGGCTGCGGTGGAGCGGAAATCGCCCGTCTCGTCGCGCAGCAAAGCGGCCTGAACTATGTTGACTATCAGATCATTGCGGAGGTGGCCCGGCGCTTAGGCGTGGATGCCGAGCACGTTGCACGTCAGGACGAACAAACCTCAAGTATGACCGGACATATTCTCGCGGCGCTCAAGGCGAGTTCACCACTTATGCACTACAATACCGTCTTTGATACCCCTTCTGCACAGGCGCAGGCGCAAGAGCTGGCCTATCTGCATTTGACGCAAAAAGTGATTCTAGAGCTGGCGACGCAGGGCAACGCGGTGATCGTTGGTCGCGGTTCACAATTCCTGCTGCATCACGCCCCGCGAACCCTGCACATCTCCATTTTTGCGCCACTCCCCTACCGCATCGACAATACGATGCGGCGCTTCCAACTGAACCACAGCATGGCTGAACTACTGATCCAGCAGCGCGATTATGAGCTGGAGAGCTATCTGCGCCGCTATTATAGTAACGATGGGCGTCAGCCGGGACAATACCACCTGCTCATCAACACCAGCCTTTTCTCGTATGAGCTGGCGGCTAACTTCATCTGTCAGGCCCTACCCGCCGTGAAGAAGATCAGTTAGGTGGTCCTTTTCACGGTTTCACGCCCCAGGCGATGAGTCCAAAGGTGTTTGTGATGAACGTCTCCTCCAGGATATCGATCAGCAACGCTTGATAGAGCCGATCAAACTCTACCTCCCTGGCCAGACCTGATCTTATAATATAGGGTTTCAGCAGCGGAAACAGTAACTCAAGGTTTTTCGACGCGCTATAGTAGGCTGCGGTACCGTAGGAGGCGTCAAACAGAAATGGTTGCCTATCGATCTTTACAAAACCGGCATCCCGTAAAAGCGTGCTGAACATATGCGTAATGCCAAACGAGCGACCAGTGGGGGAGAAGCTACGCCCCTGGCTGGCAAAGGCTTGATACAGATAGCTTTCGAGCTGATCTAGTGCGGCACTGTTGGATATCACGACCTCTGCTTCTGTCAGACGAAGCAATCCGCCAGGCTTGAGAACGCGCCGGCACTCACTGAGCAGGACCGGCCAGGATGTGCGATCCATAAACCCGACAATGAAGCGTGCGTTGATCAGGTCAAACGAGTTGTCGGGAAAGATGAGTGGCTTGCGCGCATCCATGATCTCAAACGAAATGTTCCGCAAGCTCTGCGACCTGGCCTGGGCAAATGCATAATTAATCATTGTGGGATTGATGTCGATGCCGACCACGCTGAAATCAGGATAGGTATAGGCCACTTCGAGCGTCCAGCCAGCGGGACCACAGCCGACATCCAGCAAGGTTTCAGTCTGAGAAAGGTCAGGCTGCTCAGGGAAGAGGCCACCCGTCCCGTCCGTAAAAAACTTATCTTGCTCTATGAGTCGGGCCGTTTCGGCTGCCAGCTCTATGTCGATCACATAGGAGTTTTCTGAAGAGTCGGGCGATGACATATGAGGTATCCTTTCTTTTTGAGACCCCTTGCTACCCTCCATTATGAAGAAGTTGCTTATACCATAGATGATCTTTTTGCCGTTGTCAAGGATTTGGCAAACAGGTACAGCCTCTACACGAACTTCCACGGCTCATGAAAAGGTACTTCACCTGAGTTGGTAGGCATGGTCTGCGGCCTCTATGAAGCGATAACCGAGCGTATATCTGGTGCCAGCGCCGTGCGCAAGAGCGGGCGGGCACGCTGAAAATAGGTCTTGGCGGTATTCTCAGGCATATCCAGGATACGCCCGATCTCCACGAAGCTCAACTCTCTGGTGTAGCGCAAGAAGACGACCGCGCGGAACTTGGGCGGCAAGGTTTGAATAGCCTGGCAGAGGGTAAATTGCAGGTCGTGGCGTTCCGCTTCCTCGTCAGGCTGCGGCCCTCGGTCAGGAATCACATTGATCAATGAGAGTTCCTCATCATCCTCAACCGGGTCCAGCTCGGAGAAGAGCAGCGGGCGCTGCTTGCGCAATTCATCCATGCAGCGGTTCCAGGCCACCTGAAAGAGCCATGCTTTCAGTGGGACCTTCGTACGTACGCTTGTCAGGTTCATATGCAGCTTGGGCAGAGAAACATGTAATTGCAGAAATACGAATTGTAATACATCCCGCGCTTGCTCATAGTCCTTCAAACAGCGGCCAATGAAATTGTACAAAGAAGATTGGTAGCGTTGAACCAGGCATTCAAATGCTTCTTCGTGGCCTGCTAACGTTTGTTCTATTAAAAAGCTGTCAGAGAGTTCCCCTGATGCTACCATGGGTACATAATCCTGTGTCATATACATACTTTATGCATCCTATATTCTGGAGACTCTCTGTCGCGGGTCCGCACCATCGGCAATGATTGGTGCGGACAGCGCCTACAAAAGAGCTCCTATTCGACGCGCAAAGCTACGATAGGATCGAGCCGCGCGGCGCGTTGTGCCGGATAGAAACCAAAAACTGCCCCCACTGCAGCAGCAAACCCGAAGGCAATCAGCACTGAGAGGGGATCTAATACAAAGAGGCTGCTCGTGACGGTCGCATCGATGTATGCGCCTGCTGTTCCCAGCAGGACACCGACCAGTCCACCTAAGACGCTCAGCATGAGCGCTTCAATCAGGAACTGCGTCATCACATCGCTGGGACGAGCCCCAATCGCCATGCGAATGCCGATTTCGCGTGTCCGCTCGGTCACGGAGACCAGCATAATATTCATGATACCGATGCCCCCCACGAGCAGAGAGATGGCGGCTACACTGATCAATAACAGCGTGAGCGACTGAGAGGTAGCCTGTGCGGTCTGCAGGATCTGAGCCTGATTCTGGATCGTGAAATCATCATCGGCGGAGTTCGTGATGCCATGCAGTTGTTCGAGTAACTGCTCCGTCGCGGCCTGCACGCTGTTGAGATCCGTGCTATTGTCCGCCAGGATGTCGATAGAATTGACCGACGATGTCCCGGTCAGCCGCTCTTGAGCCGTGCTAAAGGGCACATAGACAACATCGTCCGGGTCGCTGAAAGATGAAGCACTGGCCCCTTTGGCATCAAGCACGCCCACAATGGTGAATGGCACATTGCGGATGCGAATTTGCTGCCCAAGCGGGTCAACTCCAGCCGGCGTGAACAGATTATCGACCACAGTTTGTCCGACGACTGCGACAGCGGTGGCACTTTGCTCGTCGCTATCGCCGATAAAGCTGCCTTCTTGCATCTGCCAACTACCCAGTTGCTGGTAAGCGGGATAGACGCCCTGGATCGAGGTGCTCCAGTTTTCCGACTGGAAGATCACCTGTCCACTGACATTTGCAATGGGGCTGATCGCCGAGATATGGGAGACCTGTGCCGCTATGGCGTCGGCGTTGGCCTGCGTCAGAGACGTCGCTGTCCCACCGCCTCCCCTGACACCCCCTACGTTTGTGCTGCCTGCTCGCACGACCAGTTCGTCAGGATTGAGTGCGGAAAGACGACCATTGATGGCTGCGGCATTGCTTTCACTGGTCGAGATCATCACAATGACGGCGGCCACCCCGATGATAATGCCTAACGACGTGAGCAGCGAACGCAGCTTATTGGCGCGTACCGCCTCCAGGGCGCTCTTGCAACTCTGGTAGACGGCGAGCAGTCCCCGTCGGCGTTTGATCTGCCTGCGCCTATAGTTCTTACTCATGTAGCACCTGCTCGCCTTCTGACAGACTCTGGCCTGTCAACTGCGCCTGTTTGCCTTCTGGTAGTAGCTTGCCCTCTGACCGGCTCTGGCTTGTCAACTGCTCCCGCGCGACCAGAGGAGCCTGGTTGAGACGATCCTCCTTGACGACACCATCGCGTAACACGACGACACGCTTGCAGTAATTGGCGATATCTGGTTCGTGCGTGACCAGGACGATGGTCATGCCGCGCTCGTTAAGCTTCTGCATAATGGCCATAATCTCGATGCTGGTATGTGAATCCAGGTTCCCCGTTGGCTCATCCGCCAGGATCAAAGCCGGTGACGTCACCAGCGCGCGCGCAATGGCCACGCGTTGTTGCTGTCCACCTGATAGCTCCAGCGGTCGATGCTGCATCCGAGTGCCCAGACCAACCAGTCCCAAAGCCCAGGCTGCACGCTTCTGCCGCATTTCGGTGGGCATGCCAGCATAGACGAGCGGTAACTCGACATTGGAGAAGGCCGTCATCCACCCGAGCAGGTTGAAGCTCTGAAAGACAAAGCCGATCTTCTGATTGCGGATGTCGGCCAGCTCGCTTTTGTTCATCTGACTGACCGGTACGCCATCAAGCGCATAGCCCCCGGAGGTCGGACGATCCAGGCAGCCGAGGATATTCATCAGCGTTGATTTCCCAGATCCTGACGGTCCCATGATGGCCACCATCTCGCCGCGATCAATGCGCAGATCCACACTGCGTAAGGCCAGGACCATCGTGCGTCCCATGCGGTATTGTTTGGTCAGCTTCTGCAAACGAATGATCGGAGGGGCGGCAGTTTTGCCGCCCACTTGCACGTCTCGTCCCATCAGTATCAGCCTCCTGTGCCAGTACCACGGCCAGTACCGGTACCGCCGCCGAAGCCTCCAGTACCACCACCGAAGCCGCCGGTGCCAGTCCTGGTACTACTAGTTGTTGATGTTGACGTGGTTTTTCCGCCAGTCTGACCGACAACGACCTCTGCGCCCGACTGTAATCCAGAGAGCACTTCATCATCTGTCCCATTGCTGAGTCCGATAGTAATCAGCACTGGCACCAGCTTGCCGTTTTTCAATTGCAGCACGACTTTGTGGCTGCTACTGCTCTGTGTCGTGCCAGTTGTGCTCGTCGTACCGCTGGCACCTGTGGTCCCTCGTAACAACGCAGTATAAGCCGTGCGGCTAATCTCGCCGTTCGCTAACGCGGTCGTCGGGTAGGTAAGCGCTGCTGCTGGAACGAGCAAGGCACCGATACGCTGAGCTGTCGTAATATTGATCGTCGCCGTCATGCCCGGATAGACATGCTGGCTGCTGGCAATGCTGTGCTGATCAACGGTGAGAATAACCGGATAGGTGACGACATTTGAAGAAGTCACCCCAAGCGTCTGGATGGTGGAGACGGTAGCCTGGAAGGTACTGGATGGATAAGGTGAAAGGGTGAACTGGGCTGGCTGTCCCACTTGCACGTTGGCGATGTCAGCTTCGTTGACCTGCGCAGTAATCGTCATGCTGCTATCATTAGTCAACACCATGAAGGATGAAGAACTGGACCCGCTGGAGCTCGAACTGCTTGTACTCGCCGTTCGAGCTCGAACTTGAACCACTGCCGGAGCTGCTTGACCCACCGGAGCTGACACTTTGACCGACGACACCATTGATCTCAGCAACGGTAGCGTTAGCCGGTGCCAGCAGGTTCCCGTCTTTAGTCGCGGTGCTCAGATTATCTTGTGCGGTTTGTTCCTGAGCTTGAGCCGCCGCCAGGGAATTCTGGGCTGAATTCACCTGATTTTGTGCTGATGTCACACTCTGGTCTGCGTTGGCATTGCCCGCCGTGAGTTGCGTCTGCGTCTGATTGAACTTATCTTGCGCGGACTGCTTACAATTGGCGGCGGCATTCTTCGCATCACAGGCGGCAAGATCAGTCGTTTCGGAGTCTTGCGCTACGGCCAGTGCTGCCGCGTTCTCCGCCTTCTGATTCGTCGCATTTGTCTGGGCGTTCCCGAGTGCAGCCTGGGCTGAGTTGAGGCTGGTCTGCGCACTGGTGACAGATAATTGGGCCTGATTCAGTGCATCGGTCAGTGATGTGGTATCCACGGTCAGTTTTGCCAGCACCTGTCCCGCCTTGACATTTTGACCCGTTGTGACGTCGATCTCACTGACAGTGCCGCTGGTAGAGAAGTTCAGCGCATACTCTGCACCTGCGCTGATCGGACCCGTAGCGGAAACTTTGGTGCTCATGTTGCCAGTAGTAATCGCCGCCTGGGTATATTGGACAGGCTGCGGTTTGCGTAGCAGCCAGATCCAGTAGCCGCCGCCAGCCAGCAGTAAAAGCACAAGCACAATCACCGGGATAGTCACCCATAGACGCTGCCGACGCTTAGGAGCAGCGGGGATATCCTCTATTGCGTCCCAATCTAGTGTATCTTCATCCACCAGGGGCTGAAGAGTCATCTTTACATCGTCGCTCATCGTTATCCCTTATGGTTCTTAAACCAGATCTAAATACATAGATAATAAATGAAGGGGAATGTACAATTTATCCCGCATTACCGGTACTACTGGTCAATAAGATAGAAATAGTACGGGCAGTAATCGCGCCATTACTCCCCTTAGAACCGCTGGCCGCCACATTCTGGCCGGTTTGCAGGGCGCTAGCTGTCACTGAACTGGTCTGGATGATCTGGGTTGTTTTCCCCAGCGTGACTGAATAATCGTTGCCCTGCGTGTCTGTGATGCTGAGTGAACTGCTACTGACTTGTCCGATGGTGCCTGTGATGGCACGGGTGGCAGTAGTGGTTGTCCCACCGGCTGCATTACCACCGGCTGCATTCCCAAAGCCGCGATTTGTACCGCGTGTCCCACTGAAACAAGGAGAAGTTTGTCCGCGCCCAAAGCCACCGGTGCCAGCAGTACCGGCTGCGCCTGTGCCATTGGCAAATGCACTGCCCGTCGTGCCATTGGTTAAGAGAATACTGGTAGCTGTATAGGTGCTATCTGAGTTTTGCTTGACCCTCACCTGAGCGGTTGTGCCTTCTTTTAAACTGCTTGCGGCGAGCGTCTGCTCACGGGTGAAGCGTGTACTGCTTGAGTACGTGACCTGGGTTGTCTTTCCGTTCTTTGCTTTGACGCTCAGCGTGTCTCCGCTGATGCTCTGGATGGTGCCGGTTGCCGTTTGGGAACGGAAGCTGGCGCAGGCGGTAGCCGTTGCGGTGGCCGATGCACCTGAGCTGGCGGTAGACGCTTGAGCACTACCACAGCCAATAATGAAGAGTGTACACAGACTGCAAAAGAGCACACTCATGCCGGCATGCCTGGAGAAGCGATGGATAGCCACAGTGATAACCTCCTTATGATAAAGTCAAAAATATTTTTATATGTATGACCCCTTACAAAAAAACGCAGCGGCGCATTTCTGGATCACAGGAAACCCTTCTCGATGTATCAGGCGAAAACGTCAACCGGGCGATATTTCACTTGCAAGATATACTACATATGTGCAAAAGACAACTATTCAGGTACCGTGGAGGCTCGCGTAGGGGCCGAGCCAAGACCTTTTTTGCTGGCCCATCTGCCGCGTTGGACGAGGCAAAAAGGTCTTGGCATCCCTGGCGGCGGCCCACCGTGGACAACCGCAAGGGATTGTCCCTACGCGCGTACCCACCGACATGAATAGTTACCAGGCTTTTACTATTACTTTTCTATAGTAGAACTCTAGCATAGAGTGGTCAGGAAAGCTTCAAAGAATTGTAAAAAAATTGAAAACTTGTGACTTTTCTGCTGTCAATAAAGCATGAGTCGCCTATTCTCAGCTCTATCATCCTGTCCCTGGCATGGGTAGAACGCTCAGCACGAATTCTGCTGACCGGGCGTCTAAAGTTGACAATAACGAGAAATGCTGAGTAAGATAAGGAACGTGGAGAAGGAAAAACCCACGATACGCATATTGACCGCTAGATGTCCGTTGCGTTTTAATCCCCTCAAGCGGACCGTGAAAGAACAGAGGTCCAGGCGAGGGAAGCATGCGAACATCTGAATGGACGCAGAGAGCTTGCATTAGAGAATGGAGAGGACTGGCGCATGTCCAGAACGTCGCCACAAGATGACGAAGCGTCATCGCATGGTTCTCGCGTACCACGCCGCCGCTCGGCTGGGGATTTTCATAGTGATGAGCATCCTGAGATCCCAAGAATAAGGCGTGCTTCGTTATACCAGGGAATCAGGCGTTTCTCGTCGGAACAGGAAGCGCTACGGCATCCCTCTGACACGCTGCCACGCCGCCGTCCCGTGGATGAGCAACAGGACGAGGACGCAGAGCTGGAGGAGATGTCTGCTTCCCAGAAAATTATGGTCGCTCCACGCCGCCGTTCAACAGTCTATCAGCCGTTGCCAACTGTGCGCCACCATGCACGCAAACGACGACGGCGGTATCAGCCCCCACCCTTTATCTTCCTGCTCCAACGCCATCAACGCGGTTTCATCGTCGCGGCCTGCGTGTTGCTGCTCTTCCTCGTCTGTGTCTCACTGATCTCCAGCATCGCGTCCCATAGCACAGCCACTACGCAGCAAGCTGGCGTACAGTCAAGCTCTAATAACGTGTCCAGTAGTAGCGCGCAGGGGGCAGATGTGCATGAGCTGGTGATTACGCCACCCAACAATGGTCATCCTGCCCCACCGGTCCTGGCTACCTCGGCGTATCTGCTCGACGTGGATAGTGGAGCAACGCTCTACGCCTATAATCCGTTCATGCACCTGCCAATGCTCAGCACGACCAAGCTGATGACGGCCTTGCTGGCAGTGAACATGGGCAATCTCAACCGGAACATCACCGTGAACGCGGCAATGGGCAACGACCTCAATCAGTTGGCGCCAGATAGTTCATTGATGGGCATTAAGAAGGGCGAGACCTATACCTTGCGCCAATTGCTCTACGGCCTGCTCCTGCCTTCGGGCAATGACGCAGCAGTGGTGATTGCCGACGCACTGGCGGGTAGCCAACAGGCGTTTGTGGCGCAGATGAACCTGCGCGCAGCTCAGCTCGGGCTGTACGATACGCATTATGTCAATCCTCATGGCCTGCTGGAGGAGGGACATTATTCGAGCGCGCACGATCTGGCAGTGCTGGCGGCCACGGTTTTCGCCATCCCATTCATTCAGCAAATCACGAGCACCAGGGAGTATCAGATCCCGCAGACGGCCAGCCACGCAGCGCATACCTTCATCAACGACGACCAGTTTTTCTGGTGGTATCCGGGCGTCACTGCCGGCAAGACAGGCTGGGATGCCGCCTCGGACTTTATCCAGGTCATCTCGTGCGTGCGCAACCATCACCACTTAATCGGCGTAGTCATGCATACCGATGATTGGTGGACGGATATGCGCGACCTGATGAATTGGGGCTTCAGTACGTTCACCTGGGTCTCGCCGCGCATCGCGGACACTGTGAGCGCCATCCCTTATGATAGCGATTGGAATTACTTCGCCAGCGACAAAGAAAACAACACCATCCGGTTGAGCAACGCGGGACGCTACTATATATTCACCGGCTATAGTATTTCAGGCATCGTGATGAACTACTTCGACAAACATGGCGGACTGGGGAAGTTTGGTTTCCCGACCAGCGAGCCTACGATGAGCAATAACACCACGCTGAATCAGCGCTTTCAGCATGCCACGCTACAATGTAACACGAGCACGAAACAGTGTCGGAGCAAGTAGTACGCATTAATAGGTACGGCGCAATAGGGCATATATAGCCTGGATAGAGGTGTGGCGGGCTATCAGGGCACACGCTTCCTGTTAGTTCCCTCTAGCGGACAATGTACCTAATTCTCTTGCCCACTCTACTCATGTTTGTTATACTTCAAACGGCGTACCCACAGCAGAGAAAAGACCAGAAAGTACGTTTTATTGGCAGCTCTCCGTCCATGAGGGGGAACAGGGTAATACGCAATTGGGTAGGGGCGTGTCCTGGCGACCGCCCCGGGGCGCACGCAAGGTGACGCCCCTACCCGTTTCCCCGCAAGATGGAGACCCTTATTGGCGGCGTGATCCACGGGGGAAACTTCTCCAGGGACGCCTTGCAACATTTTAAGTCAGGGTATGGATAGGTTTCTATGCTAACAGAGAATTTCAACAGTGACAGCGCAGCACCAAAGGGTTTAGGCAAAGCTCGCCTGGCTTTTGCCATATCCGCTGGCAAGTTAGCTGGTGCATCTGGACGCTTCTTCCACATCGGAGGGGGAACGAGTCTTCCCGGGATGATTGCTCGCCGCATTGATCCCAATGTCCTCAAGTCGGTGGTAGGAGCCAGCAAAGCTAAGAAAATAGTGATTACGGGGAGTAATGGCAAGACCACCACGGCTCGTATGACCGCAGCGATAGCTGATGCCGGTGGACAACGGGTGTCGCAGAACCGCACAGGCTCAAACATGCTGCAAGGCGTTACCTCGGTTGCAGTCAACTTCGCGGACGTCTTTGGGCGTCTGGACAGCGATGTGCTGCTCTTCGAGATCGACGAAGGGACAATCCCCCTGGCCGTGCCAGAAATTCAGCCCGATGTGGTGGTGATTACCAACATCTTCCGCGACCAGTTGGACCGCTATGGTGAACTGTACTCGGTAGGCCGGGCCCTGAATAAGATGCTGGAAAACTTGCCCGAGTCGGCCACGATCCTGCTCAATGGCAATGATCCCCAGGTCGCCAATTTTGGCAGCAACGCCAAAGCCAGGCGCTTATTCTTCGGCCTGGAGACCAAAGAGGTCGGCACCCCTGTCCCAGAGCAGTCTGCGGACATCATCCGCTGTATTCATTGCGACAGTGACTTTGTCTACGAGATAGCCTACATGTCGCACCTGGGGATCTATCGCTGTCCCAATTGTGGCTATACATTGCCAATGCTCGATATTGCGGCCACTTCGGTGACGCTGGCCAGTGATGGCGAAGGGCCATCGCACATCAAGCTGCGCACGCCTCAGGGAGAGATAAAGCTAGAGATCCCGCTACCGGGTCTGCACAATGTCTACAATGCCACGGCAGCGATAGGCGCGGCGATGGCGGCTGGTTTTCCCATGCAGAAAGTACAGCCAGCCTTCAGCAATCTGCGCACCGCCTTTGGGCGTCTGGAAAAGATCCAGGCTGGCGATAAGACCATCTATCTCTCGTTTGTGAAAAATCCGACGTCGTTCAACCTGATGTTGCGCCTGATCGCTCAGCATCCCGGGAAAAAGCACGTGTTGTTGGTGGCAAGTCATACGGTGGTCGATGGTGAAGATTTCGCCTGGCTGTGGGACGTCGAGCTGGAAACGATTGCAAGTGATATACTGGATGCAGTGTGTAGTGGCAACAAGTCGGAAGAGCTGGCGATGCGCCTCAAATATGCCGAAATTCCTGTTGACAAGATCAAGCTCGTTGTTGATCGTGAGGCGGCCCTGGATACAGCACTGAAGCAAGTTGAGCCTGGGGGTACATTGTATATTATGAGCAGCTATACACCCACCCATGAGCTGCGTCGCATCATGCAGAAGCGGGGTTGGGTTAAGCACTTCTGGGAGGAGTAGAACGCATGGCAAAAAGCATCCAGGATACGGGCATGGTGCTCAAGATCGGCCATCTTTATCCGACGTTAATGAGTGTAGCGGCTGATCGTGGCAATCTCTTCTCAATTGAGAAGCGCTGTAAGTGGCGGGGCATTGCCACCGAGGTCGAGCAAATTTTTGTGAAACAGACCCCTGATTTCACCGCCTACGATTTGATTCTGTTTCATGGCGGAGCTGATCGCGAGATGGAGATTGCCGCTAAAGATATTCAGGCCAAGGCTCCATCACTGCGCGAGGCAGCCGAGGCAGGCAACGTCTTCCTCAGCGTGTGCGCTGGTTATCAGTTGCTGGGACATTATTATAAGCCGTACCAGGGACCAGAATTAAAGGGCGTGGGCCTGCTCGATCTGCATACCGAGGGTGGTAGGACGCGTTTCATGACGCATATGGCACTCGAATGCACCTTTCCAGAGACGGGAACGAAGGTGCTGGTCGGCTACGAGAACCATAGTGGACGCACCTATCTTGGCTCGAAAGCGCAACCTCTGGGCAAAGTACTGGCCGGTTGGGGCAACAACGGCAAAGATAGCGCCGAAGGTGCTCAGTATAAAAACATCTTCGGCACCTACCTGCATGGTCCATTGTTGCCGAAGAATCCCTGGTTCACTGACTTGCTGATCCAGCGTGCACTGGAGCGCCGCTATGGCAAGGTTGAACTGCTTCCCCTGGACGACACAACCGAGAATGCCGCCCATGACGCAGCCTTGAAACTGGCCATGGAATTTAAGGGTACCATGTCAGCTACCGAAGCCGCGGCCTGGGACAACTAGCGTGAAAGTAACGTATCCGCGCTTCTCGCTTGTACTCTGTCTCTTGCTGCTGCTGCTGGCTAGCTGCGATCTGTTTCCTGGCGACGCTACGGGTCCGACTGCGAGCCAGGCAACGCCTGCCTCCACGTTTAACGTCTGGGCACAAGCAGCGCCAGGCATCCAGATCCGTACTGAGAAGTGGAAGAGTGCGAGTGGGGATGAGGATATCGTGACTATCGCGCGTTTAGACCTGTCACACGTTCATATTAGCGTTGGCTACCAGCCCGATAACCCGTTGACGATGAGTGAGTGGATGCAACAAACACATGCGCTGGCGCTTATCAATGGCGGCTACTTTCTCGCGAATAACACCAGCGCCGCACTCGTTGTTGCCAATGGGCAGAGCTATGGCACCTCTTATGGTCTGTCAGGTGGCATGCTCTCCGTTGACAAGCAGGGAAATGTTTCCTTGCGCTCATTAGGCATCCAGCCATATAATGCTGCGACAGAGCAGTTGCAACAGGCCACGCAGTCATGGCCGATGTTGATGATAAATGGCAAGCGGACGCAGCTTGATACGGATGCATCCAGCCGACGGCGCAGCGTCATTGCCACAGATAAGCAGGGACACCTCTTGCTGATAGTGAGCCCGGGCCAGGCGTTCTCGCTGGACGAACTGGCGGATCAGCTTGCTACCTCCGATTTAGATATTCAGAACGCGCTCAATCTCGACGGCGGTGCCTCAACCGGACTCTACGTCGATGGCACTAACCAGAAGGTGACGGTTGATGCATATACTGCGTTACCTCTCGTTATAGAAGTCAAATAGTAACACTGGCTGTAACTACTCAGGTACCTCGGAAACTCGTGTACTGTTTACCAACTTCGGCACCAGGTAGCTTCCTTGACATCGTGCACAGGTTCGAGGCATCAGAGCGCATGAGAAGCACAGTGATCCCGCTTCCATTTCTCCGATGTCAGGTACATCGTGAGGTGCCGAAGTTGGTAAATCATACAACTCGCGTAGGGGCCGAGCCAAGACCTTTTTTGGTGACCGATCTGCACCGTTGGACGAGGGAAAAAGGTCTTGGCGTCCCTGGCGGCGGCCCATCCCGCTTGAGCACACCCTGGACAACCGCAAGGGATTGTCCCTACGCGGCCTGCATCTCTCGCCGACCTGAATAGTTACTCTGCGTTCAAATATGCAGTGCAATTCAGCTCTCCTCTTGCGTTGTTAAGCGTCGAGGATGTTGCATAGCAGTGCGCAAGTTAGTATCAACAATTCAGGGCACATTCTATGCGGGTTGCATGGCTGAGTTTCACGTTTTTAAGGTAATTTCTTAACCATCTGTAGTACCTTCTGATTAATTTAGCCCAGAATCATGTGAATATATGGCGCTATACAGTAGTATTAATTTTGTATTTACCAGGAAGTACCTTACTAGTTAGGATTACTTCAAGCTGCTTCAAATGACGCTTCCCCTGATCACCTATGATGCCTTTGAAGTGATAACGCGAAGCGAATATTAGGAGAATGGAATTTAAGTATGCAAACACTCTCTCGACCTCAGCCAAATCTAGGCGGTGGAAATCCCATCCCACCACGTCGACAGCGCAGACGTTTCTCTCCGCAGATGCTTATCGGCACAGGTGTGACGCTTGTCGTCGTTCTTGCCGCTGGTATCTATCTGGGCGTCCTCCCCTACGTCAGATCTCATGCAGCAAGTGCCACACCAAATCCAAACTGCACGATTATCGTTCCTGCTAACCCGCTGTCAGCGCAGGGACTGGCAACGCCTTACCAATTGTTCGCGCCAGATGCAGCACAGAATGGTGCGTGTAACGAAGCCAATACAGCCCAGAGCGCCTTTGTGCAAAGTGTCATATTTGATCCCGCGACAGGCAAATTCAGCGTCTACAACCCGTTGGTGATCGATAAAGGCACACAACCAGCCGCAGCAACGGTTGTACCAACACTGCCTCAGGGAGCAATTGTCGGCATATGGTTCGGCTTCAATGGCACTAATCTGACACTACAAGCGGCTGACAACAACACCTTACAACAGGCAAAGTGTGTCAATGGGCTGAACGGCTCCGTTTTCACCCAATTCGCTTACTGTAACGCCGTGGCCTTCTTCAAAGCAGCGAATAAAGCTATTGCGGCGGGTCAAGTGCAAGTGCCTGCATTGGCAACCGCCAATGATGGGCAGGCCTGCCCCACAACCCGCGATTTTGGTATCGTCGACCAGGACCAGAGTGACAACGTACAAACGCAGTACCTGACGACGGCCAACGGCCAGACTGCACAGTTCTCGACAACCAATCAGGCCGCATTAGCGAACGCGACGGTCCTCTCCAATCCCAGTGATAACGCCTTGCTCACCAATTTCGAGAATCCGACGTTGGGATGCACGAGCTGGACGGCTCCAGATCTGGCGAATAATAACGCGCCAGTTGCTGCACTGGCTCTGGACGAGATACAGGCCAACGCAGATCAGAAGGCACCGGTTGCACTCATTCCACTTAATGACCCGATGACGGTCCTCACCGACGCCAATGGCAATACGACAGAGAGCTTGCAGAAAACCAACCTGTACCGTGTTGGCGTCGATCAACCACGCGCAGCCACTACAGCAGGTGCCAGTGGTACAACGTATTGTCAGAATTTCGTTTCCGTTGGTGCTCCACGGATCGTGCTGGATGCGCCTCTGACGGCGAAAGTGGCGTCACCCGATCCAGCTGCCGCGACAACGCTCTTCACATTCCTGGCACAGCGCTTTGCTGGGTCCTATACGAACCTCGGCTGCCAAAAATTACTCAATGCACCCAGCCCTATCCAGGTGACGGTGGATGGCAATGGTGTTGCTACCAGTGCCACATTTAATGGACAGCCAATTAGCACACAGACCACCACTCCCCCGACGACCACAACGCCAAACTGCAATGCCAATGGTGTTGCTGTGGCAGGATGTGCTGGAAAAGTTACCATTAATGGACAGGCTTGCACGTTTGCATTCGCCAATAATACGGTGAACCTGACCTGCCAGGCTGCGCCGAGCACGGGCACTGGTGGTGGCACGACGACCACGACGCCGACAGCCTTGCCTTTCAACAATGATGGCATCAGTACCGACGGTCATGCCACGACTGCCAACTTTGACCTCGAAGGTGCCAGTTACTCAGAGCAAACATTGCTGGCGGCAGGTCTCAATCCAGGCAAGACGATTACCTTTAACGGAGTCACGTTCACCTGGCCGAACGTTGTTGCCGGTGCAGCCGATAACGTTATGGCTATGGGGCAGGTTATCCCTGTGACGCCTGTACAGGGTGCGAAGACATTAGCCTTCCTGGGATCTTCAACCAACGGACCCTCGCTGGGCAATGCTGTTATCACGTATACAGACGGCTCGACGCAGATCTTCCGCCTGGGATTCAGCGACTGGACGCTCGGCGCGGGCAAAATGGCACCATCCTTTGGGAATCAGGTTGTCGCGACGTTGCCCTATCGCAATACGCCTAAAGGCATACAGGCGAATGGCAACACGCCGCACGTCTTTTATACCGGCATTGCGTTGCTGGCAGGCAAAACCATCAAGAGCGTCACATTGCCTTCGCAAGTCAACGCGGGACATATTCACATCTTTGCTATCAGCACGAAATAGTCGTAGCCTATATTGCCTTGCATGCAGATAAGCCGCCAGGCTAGAGGCGTTACTCTTGCTACTGACACAAACGAGGCTACCGCCTCTAGCGCTATCGCGCTCATGTGTCAGAAAGGAGATCGCCTCGTTTCTGAATGTATATGGGTATTACGCAGTCTGGACGGCTCCGCAGGCGCGGAGTCGTCTTTTTATGTGCGGCGGCTCTCCTACCCTGGTTCCCAACGTTTCCCCGCAAGGATGAAGACCCTTTGCGGCAAGATTGCCGTGGGGCGTGGTATCATAGTGGCTGATTCAATATCTGACGAACGAGAAAGCTGAAAGTGATGGCCCTCTTCTTCTTTAGTCAACTGATCGGCAAACCTATTCTCGACTCTCGCCAGGAGAAGGTTGCCGTGCTCAAGGACGTGATTGTCCGTATCAATCCCAGTCAAGGCAAAAGCGAAGAAACCTATCCACCATTAGCCGGGTTGTTAGCACCCATTGGTGGGCGTGTTTTGTGGATACCCGTTGAGCAAGTCGCGCGTTTTGAGGAACGGTCTATGCAACTCTCCTCCGCCCAGGTAAGCCTGGAGCGTTTCGTGCGCCGCGACGGCGAAATTCTCCTTGGTCAGGATGTGCTCGACAAACAACTGGTCGATGTAGAAGGGCGCAGAGTCATTCGTGTAAACGATCTGGCTTTAGGGCAGGTGCCCGGTGAGCAAGCGTTGCGCCTCTTAGCTGTGGATATCTCTTTCCAGGCTCTTTCGCGGCGTATTTTGCCCTTAGGCAAACGCTTGAGCACACCAGAACTCCAGCGCCACGAGAATCTCCTGGATTGGGCGGACGTGCAATATTTTGCCAGCAGTGCTCCTGCTGTGCAGCTCAATATCTCACATGATCGCTTAGGCAAACTCCATCCTGCGGACCTCGCGCGTCTGCTCGATGAACTTTCCTACGTCCAGCGTGCTGAAGTTGTGGGGGCTTTACCTGATCAACAGGCGGCTGATGCGCTGGAGGCCATGACCTCAGACGATGCGGCTGATATTCTGGAGGGTATGCAGGAAGGACGTGCGGCGGACCTGCTGGAAGAGATGCGGCCAGATGTGGCGGCAGATGTTGTCGCTGACCTGGATCAGCAGAAGGCAGATCGTTTGCTGAACTTAATGGACCACACGGAGTCACAGGAACTCCAGGAGTTGCTCGCGTATGATGAAGATACAGCCGGTGGCATCATGACCAACGAGTTCTTGCTCCTGCCCGACCATTTGGAGGTAGCGGAAGCCTTGCGCACGATCCGCAGTATGCCGGAGCAGCCAGAGTTCGTGGATTATATTTACGTTGCGGAACCTGGCACGGAGCATCTGTTGGGAGTGGCTTCATTGCGAGATGTGGTTTTTTGTCTGGATCGTACTGCACGCTTGCGTGATCTGATGGTGCATGATGTAGTGGCGGTGCACCCCGAAACTTCCGCCAAAGAAGCTGCCGCGTTGTTGGCGGAGTACGATCTGCGGGCGCTGGCGGTTGTGGAGGAGGAAGATAACATTATTGGCATCATCACCTTTGACGATGCCCTGGCGGTCCTGCTCCCACCTGAGTTGCGCGAGCGCATACCACTCCCACATCCCTTTAAGCGGCGACATGCACTGCCTGATTTCAATCCCCTCAGCGAGTCGTGAAAGAACATGGACTCCTGTCGCCCTTTCAGAAGGGAAGTATATGCACAAAACCCTAAGAAATCAAGTGTAGATGCACTAACGACGACAAGAGGTGAAGAATGACAGATGATCCAGTCGATAAGCAGAAGAGCACATCCCTGGTATCTTCAACAACCGGTGCGCTAGGGGCTGACAAGAAGGCCACGAGCGGGCGCTTGAGGAGGCGCAGGAGGTTTCTCAACCGCCTCTTATTTTATCTGGGCATCTTCGGTCCAGGACTGATCGCGGCCAATGCCGGCAACGACGCGGGCGGCATTGCGACCTATAGCACCATGGGATCGCAATATGGCTATCAGATGCTGTGGGTGATGGTTGTCCTGACACTGGGCATGGGGGTGGTGCAAGAGATGTGTAGTCGCATGGGCGTCGTTACCGGCAAGGGACTCAGTGACCTGATCCGTGAAAATTTCCCGATCCGCGTCACAGCTTTTGTTATGTTAACGTTTCTGGTGGCAAACACGGGTGTGATTATCTCCGAATTTATTGGTATCGCCGCAGCTCTCAATCTCTTTGGCATACCTTCCTGGATCGCCGCACCGTGTGGCGGGCTGATCATCTGGTTGTTATTGGTGCGCAGTTCCTATGCCCGGGTCGAGAGATTATTTTTAGTACTCACCATCGCCTTTTTTGCCTATATTATCTCGGCGTTTCAGGCGGGACCAAACTGGGGCCACGTCCTGGCCGGAACCTTCATTCCCACAGTGCAGCTTAGAGGCGGCTATATCTTAACGTTGATTGCCGCTGTTGGGACGACGATTAGCCCTTATATGCAAATTTACGTGCAGAGCGCTGTCGTTGAACGTGGGGTGATGTTACGTGACTATAAATACGAGCGTTTCGAGATCTACGCCGCTGCGGTCTTTTCCAATGCCATCGCTTTTTTCATTATCGTAGCTACCGGCGCGACCTTATTTGTGCATAGCGGAGGAAAAGGCGTCGCGCTGGGATCAGCGGCAGATGCGGCGCAAGCATTAGTTCCGTTCCTGGGTATTTACGCCAAATACGTCTTTGCGCTCGGTCTGCTGGGAGCCTCGTTATTGGCGGCGGGAGTGCTCCCGCTCACGACAAGCTACTCGGTCACTGAGGCTTTGGGCCTGGAGAATGGTGTGAACAAGACATGGCAAGAAGCGCCTGCCTTCTGGACGCTCTTCACATTGCTCATCGTGGTGAGCGTCGTCATCGCCTCCTTCCCCAACCTGCCTGTCGTTGGTATTCTGCTCAACCTGTATCTGCTCAACGGTATTCTGCTACCTATCGTGCTTTTCGCCATTCTCTATCTGGTGAACAAGAAGCGCTTGATGGGACGCTATACCAATGGCCTGGTCTTCAACGTCATCGCGTATGGTCTCACCATCGTTGTCAGCCTGCTGGCCATTGTCTATGTCGTTACGCAGGCCCTGAGTCTCTTTGGCATCCAACTTTTTGGCTCGTAAACGTGCACAAAAACAGAAAAAAGGATGGCCAGAAGCTTAAATGTCTGGTAACTACACCAACCCCTTGACAACCTGCTAATCTCCGGGTACTATATCGGTAATGGATATATCCGTCACAGATATAACACTCGGAGGTGATATGAACAAAGCCCAGCGTGATCCCGCGACATTGCTTCCGCTCACACCTGCCGTCTTTCACATTCTGCTCGCACTTGCCGATAGCGAGCGCCATGGATACGGTATCATGCAGGAAATCGCGCTACGCACGGATGGCACAGTGCGTATGGGGCCAGGGACGCTTTACGGCTCCATCAAGCGCATGTTAGCCGATGGATTGATTGAGGAAGCGGACGAGCGTCCTGATCCGACCCTTGATGATGAGCGGCGTCGCTACTACCGTCTGACCGAATTTGGGCAGCGCGTAGCGCAGGCGGAGGCCCGGCGGCTAGCACAACTGGTGTATGTCGCCCGTTTCAAGCGGCTGCTTGGAGGTGCGGAAGCACCAGGAGGTGCCTCATGAGCACCTCACCATTGCATACCCCTACGTTCTCCGAGCACCTCTACCGTGCACTACTCTGGCTCTACCCGGCAGAATTTCGCCGTGCTTATGGGCATGAAATGCTCCAGACCTTTCGCGATTGCCAGCGCGCAGAGCGCGCACATGGCGATGTCTGGCGTATTGCCAGATTGTGGGGTCTCGTGCTCTCTGATCTGATTACCTCTGCGTGCACTGAACATTGGAAAGCGTCAATAACTCTCTTAAAATCACTATCAGGTCTCGGAAAGGAAACTCTCATGACAAGTTCATTGCTTAATCTCGATGTTGCTCTACATACTGATATCGGGCAGCGCGCCAATAATGAAGACAATATGACCTCATATGTGCCCGAGGATACCCAGGTGATGGCACAAAAGGGCGCGCTATTCGTTGTCGCCGATGGGATGGGTGGTCATGACTATGGAGAGGTTGCCAGTGCGCTCGCCGTCAATACAATACGCGATAGCTATTATCAGGACACGAACACAGATGTCGCGATAGCGCTGCGGCAGGCTGTAGAACAGGCCAACACGCTCATCTGGCAGCGAAATGCAGCACTGCCGCAAGATCCCGCCAGCGAAGAGAAAAAGAAAACGCCCATGGCTACAACCTGTGTCGCGGCGGTCTTGCAGGATGACAAGGTGTACGTTGCCAACGCGGGTGATAGTCTGGCGTATGTAATCCGTGAGGGTCAGGTGATGCAGATCGCGCAAAACCACTCCTGGGTCGAGCAGCAAGTACAGGCAGGTCTGTTGACGAGGGAACAGGCGCGCACCCATGAGAAGCGCAACATTATTACACGCTGCCTTGGAGCAGAACAAACTGTGGAGGTGTACGTTGCGTCCCAGGCTGTGCGCAATGGTGATATACTGGTCCTCTGTACGGATGGTCTCTGGACGCTCGTTGCGGAGGACGAGTTGCGCACCATCGTTCGAGCAATATGCTCCCGCAGAGAGCGCGGAACGGCTGGTAAAGCGCGCCAATGAGCACGGTGGTCCTGACAATATTACTGCCGTAGTGGTACGTGTGTCTCTGGCGGCCTGAGTTCGGTTGTGCATAGCCAGGAAATCGGCTTGAAAGGGCCATGCCTTCGGGGGCCGACGGAATGGAAGTAGGTTTGAGAGGCATGGGCGACGGCCCGCGAGAGCTGCCCATGCCTGTTCCGTTCCCTTCCGCGCTTTACGGATAGCTCACCACGGTGACTGGCGTATCCGGGTTAGCGCTAGTTGACGATCCGCCAGTGTCGTTGATCACATTCAGGATGCCACCAGATCCTGCCGTGGAGAGGAAGATCGTGAGCAGATCGTGGAGGCTGCCCGCCGGAAGGGTGGAGGGAACCTCAAAGGCATTGGCAGCGTAAATGTCCACTCCCTGGTTGAAGTAGCTGTAGCTGCCCATGCCGTACCCGCTGAAACTGGTCACGGTATCGGCCACTTTAAAGGCTGCCCAGCCATCGACACCAGAAGCCTCCATCCATGCCGCCTGGCTGGGCGGGTCATAGGGCATCTCGTTCTGGAAGAAGATGTCCGTGCCGCCGTTCCCGTTCCAGATCACCTCGTATTGCTGGTAGTGCTCGACGGCAAGACCGTACGCAATCACGTTGTCACCGTTGACGATGAGACCCGTATTGGCCGTATTGCTGGTCCAACCCACACCGGTACCGTGGTCGGCCCGCCAGGCCCAGATGTCATCGAGGATGACATTGGCGCTGTTCACGATCAGGCTGGTCGTAGCACTGCCAGCTTCCGCGCCGCCGATACGGAAGAACACATCCTGAAGAGCTGGCGGGTCGGAGGCATACAGGTTATTGTTCATGACACTGCTTCCGAACTGGAGCAGCTCTGACGAGTTCGTTGCACCTGCATCGAAGATCAGCCCAGAAATCATGATCCCTGGCGCATTGGCCACTTGCATGGACACAATGCCGTCTTGAGGGATCAGCGTTGGGAAACCGAGACCGAGCACGACGGTATCGGGATTCGTCACATCGATGCTCTGGCTCAGATCATAGACCCCTGGAGTCAGGATCAGGTTCTGACCACTGGCTAATGCGCTATTGATGGTTGCCGCAGAGTCGCTCGGCTGGGCGATGAAGAACGAGCTAATCGGCAGAGACGTACCAGGAGTCGCCCCGCTTCCCCAGGTCGTGCCGGAGGTGTTCGTCTGAACCGAAGGCACGAAGACGTGGTCGTTTCCGCTGGCATCCATGTACAGGTAAGGTTCCTCGCGTGTCACCGGGCTGGTTGGCAGCGTCGTGTACGGGCCGCCACACGATGACGCGGATGGGAAGCATTGGGCGGGTGCCCCCACCACACCTGAGAATACCTGGTTCCAGACGCCGTTACCCCAGCCAGTAATCTGGCTATTCCTGATCAGCCACTGTTGCTGCGAGCCATTGACGATATTGCTGCCGGTGATCTCTGAGTCGGCGATGAAACCGCCACTCGCGTAGGCCGGATTGGTGCAATAGTCCATCAGTGTGGTGTATCCGTTGATCTCAACCCGGCGCAACGGCGCGGCCTGTGACACCGCCCAGAATTCGCCGTTATAGCAGCCCGCATCCGGCGTGTCCACATTGATAGTCAGGTTGGATACCGAGCGCCAGAAGTTTGTCGTAGCATTGCAGGTACTGCCGGAGCACTGGTTGTACACATCAATGGACCCGTTGATGACCACATCGGTCGGGGAGCTACCGAGGCCCGCCACGCTAGTATAGTACCCGATCTGGAAGTTCAGCGGATCAGAGGTGGTACCGTAGGTGCCAGGCTCAAACAGCAGCGCGTAGCGCTGAGTCCCGAACTCGTTGGAGATCTGCTGGTCTGAGATAGAGTTGAGCGTTGACTGGATCTGGCTGAGCGACATGCTGGGATCGAAGATATAGACATTGGAACCAAAGTTGGGAGAACCTGAGGTCGACGTTGAGGTCGGTGTAGGGGTTGGTGTGGATGAGCTGGTTCCCAGCACCTCGATGCCATTGACCTGGGCATTGTCCTTAACGGTCACAAACTGGATGGTGATGGTGCCACTGCTGTCTGCCGTCGCACTGAACGGCTCAACCACTGCGGTGTACTCGGCACCTGCGGTGGCAAAAATATCGAAATTCGTTAAGACCTGGCTGCCGTTGATACTGACATTGAAGATGCGATCACCTGCCGCCGTCCAGTATTCCTCGGCGAAGTGCAGCCGCACTGTATAGGCGCTGCCAGCTGTCAGCCCAGGGATCGTGTAGGTAAAGTTGCCGTAACGATTGCTCTGGTAGACGGCCTGGGGAGCGGGATCGCTCACCCCGCTGGTATCGATTGTCTGGCTGGTGTTCGCCGTCGAGCCAGCGCTATAGTCCGTGTCAGCCACAAAGGGCGAAGCTGCATCGCCACCGGCATTGATTTGCACAGGCGAGGCATCGGCGTGAGCAGAAAATAATGGGTAGGCTGCCAAGAGTCCGCTCATCCAACACAGGAGCATGATCACCCCGATCAGCTGTCGGACTGTTTTTCGTGGCGTCGATATCCGGCGCATCGTAGCACCGGGAAGATGGACTTCCATGACATCTCCTTCTGAGTGGTTCCCTGCTAATGTAGGACATTCATCCGTCAGGTCGTATATACGCCATACGCTACAATATGACTCCTTCGACATTTTACGAAATCAATATCGATGTCATATGCTACGAATATAGTGAATTTACAACGCACTGTCAAGTGGTAGAAAGAGATTATCGGTGCTTTTATCCAGTTTTTCTTTGCTTGATGCAGAGAAAAGCAAATATTTTCACGATTTCCCTCTGTTTCTAAGGAAGAGTATGGCCTGCAATGCCTCTTTGCCATCAATTCTTCCTCTCAATTCTTTCAGAAATTTTCGTATTATTATGGCACGTTAAAAGTCAAAACATCGGCTTTTTTTTGCATGTATCGAAGAAAAAGCCAGAGAAGCGCGAATCAACCTTGACACCTCCCTCAAAAATCAGTATATTTACACTTATCTGGTATATTATATTTCGGAAAATGTCGAAATGTTACTTGTGTCAGTCCTTCCCATGTGCTTCTCCAGGGCATGCGACTCAAAGGTCAGCACCTGGCCTGTCAGGTCAGAGATAAGGAGGCTTTTGGAAAAAGAAACGCGTCAAGCGATAAAAATTTTAGCTCAGCAATGACTTGGGTTTTCGAGATCAGTACCAGGCAGGTAGACCACTCTAGATCAAATAGCAAGGAGAGTTGTTGCTCTTAATTAACACATCCAAAGGAGGTCCCAGACGATGCGGTTTTTCTCTTCTTTTCCATGGTTGCGACGCTTCTCATCCGAGTTTGCCTTTGTCGCCATTGCGCTCATACTCATGCTGCCCCTCGCTGCTTGTGGTGGCTCCAGTCCGGGGAGTGGCAGTACCTCCACTGGCCCAGTGACCTTGACCTATTGGTCCTGGATACCGAGTATAGATAAGCAGGTTGCGCTTTTCAACAAGACCCATCCTGATATCCGCGTCAATGTGGTCAATGTAGGAGCTGGCCCTGATGAATACAACAAATTGTACACGGCAATCAAGGCCAATAATACGCCAGATCTGGCCCAGATCGAGTTCCAGCTTTTACCAACCTTTGAGACAACGGGTGGACTGCTTGATCTAGCCCCCTACGGGGCCGCTTCCGTGAAGAATCAGTATGCATCCTGGGAGTGGAATCAAGTGACCCTCGGTAGCTCTATCTACGCCATCCCACAGGATAGTGGTCCTATGGCCATGTTCTACCGGGCTGACATCTTCAAGCAGTATCATCTCCCAGTACCCACCACCTGGGTCCAGTATGCGGATGATGCAGCCAAATTGCATGCTGCCAATTCCAATGACTATATCGCCGACTTTCCTCCCAAGAATCCTGGACAGTTTGCCGGGCTAGCCTGGCAAGCAGGTGCCCATTGGTTCGGTATCAATGGTCAATCCTGGACAGTATCTGTCAATGATGCCCCGACTCTGCAAGTTGCATCCTATTGGCAAAATTTGACTAGCCGCAAGTTGGTGAAGACTGAAGCGGACTTCGCGAATGGGTGGTATCATGACCTGCAGACAGGTGCACTGGCCACCTGGTTAACCGGCGCATGGGGCTCAGGTATCATTGAACAAAATGCTCCGCAAAGCGCTGGGGATTGGCAGGTCGCCCCTCTTCCACAGTGGCAGGCAGGTGGAACCGCCAATGGGGATTGGGGCGGATCAACTACCGCGGTGTTTAAGGATTCCAAGCATCCCCAGCAAGCCGCTGAGTTTGCCAGGTGGATTAGTGGCAACGAGCAGAGCGCTGAAATGGAGTTTACAGAGGGCGGAGCATATCCAGCTTTGCTGACTTCTTTAAGCTCGTCTACCATCAATAGCCCGGTGCCGTTCTTCAAAAATCAGGTGATCAACAATGTATTCAAGCAAGGGGCTACAGAGGTAAATGAAAACTTCGTCTGGGGACCAAGCATGGATCAGGTCTATTCGGACCTCGGTGATAATTTCGCTAACGCGGTGAATGGTCAGGGGACCCTGAGCAGCGCTCTCAATGCAGTGCAGCAAAGCACTACCACCTTCATGAAATCGCAGGGATTCAGCGTCAGTTCCTAAGATGCCAGAGTCCGAGCCGAATGCAGCATCGTCGCTGCTGCCTGGGCAGCGGTCGAGTACATAAGACACCACAGGGGTAAGTCCCATTCCAGACGCGAGAGGCTTACCCCTTTCGTTGGCAAAAAAACTTGCGCATGGCGTTATTTAAACAGCATTGATCCCTTGCTGTTGTCCGTTTTCGCTAGAATGAGCTCTATTATAATGCATACTCCTGATTTTGCTGACCACGTAGCTACTGTGCTGGCACATTGTGTATCCTGGCGGCCATACCACAAGGCTGGGTAGTAGTGCTCATGGTAGCCATTTTTATGGTGCTGCTTCAGGGCATCGTCATGGGGCGGATACTATCACCACGCATTTTTAGCAAAGCAGTTGGCGTTCATCCCATTGTGGCCCTTTTCGCGCTTTTGGCTGGTGCAGAACTCTTTGGCTTGCTGGGTGGCTTCCTGGCTATACCAGTTGCTGGTGTTTTACAGCACATCATCATAGCTCTCAGGCACAGGTGGGAAAATGAGCATCCCGAACACTTTACACCAGAAAAGGTGCCTCACACAGACCCGGCTTGAAAGATAGCACTCAATCGGATACAATGATACACAGTATTCATAGGTTTGCCAGGGGAGCCCGGTGCAGCCGAGCTGAGAACGCCACCGTTGTGTGTGGAGGACCCTGAACACCTGCTCTGGATAATGCCAGCGGAGGGAAGGTTAAATAACTTGATGGACACATTGAAAATCGGCACGCGTGAGTTCCATTCACGGCTCCTGCTGGGTACCGGCAAGTATCGTACATTTGAAGAGATGCAAGCCAGCCTGGAGGCCAGTGGTGCGGAGATCATCACGGTTGCCCTACGACGTCTCGACCTCTCTAATGCCGGGCAGCGGGGTCTGCTCAACTACATTGACACCAACCGCTACACCATCCTCCCCAACACGGCTGGCTGTAAGACAGCCCAGGAAGCCATCCAGACTGCCCGTATGGCGGCTGCGATGGGATTGCCGCGCTGGGTCAAGCTGGAGGTTATTCCCGATCCGACATACCTGTTGCCTGACCCGATAGCTACGTTGGAGGCTACCAAAACGCTGGTCGAGGAAGGTTTTGACGTGCTTCCTTATATCAACGCGGACCCTGTTTTAGCGCAGCGTTTGCAGGATGTCGGCTCAGCCACTGTCATGCCGCTCGGTTCACCAATTGGTTCAGGGCAGGGACTGCTCAACTTACCACAGATCCAGATCATTATTGAGCAAGCACGCGTACCGGTTGTCGTGGATGCTGGGATTGGTGCGCCATCCGATGCCGCGCTGGCCATGGAGCTTGGTGCAGCCGCCTGTCTGGTCAACACGGCTGTGGCGCAGGCGCACTATCCCGTACAGATGGCGTACGCCATGAAACTGGGTATTGAAGCGGGGCGAGCTGCCTTCTTTGCCGGTCGTATTGCGCGGCGCACGCAAGCTGTCGCCAGTAGTCCCACCACTGGCGTCCCGGTGCTCACTCAGCCACCCCAACATGAGTAGGCTGACGCGTCCTCAACTGTGCCTGGTCACTGATCCTACTGCGCCTGACCTGCTACGCCTGGTCGAAACAGCTTTACAGGTAGGTATCACGATGCTCCAATTACGTGGACATCAGCTCTCTGCGGCGCAGTTGTATCGGCTGGCGCAGCAACTGTACCCGCGTTGTCAGGACTATGGAGCAACCTTCATCGTCAATGATCGCCTGGACGTTGGATTGGCAGTGCGGGCCGACGGCTTTCAGCTAGGTGCGCATAGCCTGCCACTACTCGCAGCCCGGCGGATCGTTGGTACAGCCTGTTTGCTGGGAGCATCGGTACATACATCATCTGAGGCCCAGGAAGCCGTAGCTCATGGCGCAGATTTTCTGCTCGCAGGCACAATTTTCGCCTCCGCATCGCATCCCGGAGAACCGGGCGCAGGCCCTGCGTTGCTCAACGCTATCAAGCGAGCATGTCCTGCACAGCCTGTACTCGCCATTGGAGGCATCAACGCCCTGAATGCGCGGGACGTCATGGAGGCAGGAGCAGATGGCGTTGCCGTTATCTCAGCCATCCTACAAGCTGCCGACGTGACATCCGCCGTCAAAGCACTACGGCGAGCAATCGATCTCGCGTAAGATAGTGTTTGGTTTTCGCTCGCTCCTGGCCAAAGGGGTGCGCATACCAAACACTATCTAAGCCTGGAAAGAAGAGCTTTTTTATGTCTGAGATAGACGCTGCTGAAACTATCACGATCATTGCCAACGGTCAGCCGCGCGTTATCGCTGCGGGCAGCACGGTGGCGGACCTCTTGCGCACATTGACTATCGAGTCAAAGTATGTTGTTGTGCAATTGGAGGGGGATATCGTACCGCGTGCAGACATGGCACATGCTATTTTACAGGACGGTAATCAGCTAGAGATTGTTACGCTGGTTGGTGGTGGTTAAGAGCGAACAGGAGTTCTGCGGGTCTCCATCCTTGTGGGGAAACGTCGGCAAACGGGTAGGAGCGTGTCCTGGCGACCGCCCCCGGGGCGCACGCGAGGTGACGCCCCTACCCGTTTTCTCTCCTAGACGAAAAACAAGTTCTTCGTTTTGCGAGCATCGCGTCGTGCCCATGTGGTATAGTGTGGAAACGGGAACCCTGGTAGAGTTATGCTTTCATCTCTCTGCGTTAAGAGAGGCTCTACGAGGTTGCTCCGCGAGGTAAATAACGTGTGCTCTTCCGAAAAAGATGCGCAGCCATCTGCATCTGGCCTGCCTGCGCCTACGCAGGCTTCTCCGCTAGCTAGCGCAGCTCCTCTTCCACACGATCCCTATCTTGCTCTGCGTTTTCGTGATTACCGACTGCTCTTTTATGGTCTCTTCATAGCTACCCTCGGCGAAAAAATGGTGGAGATTGCGTTAGGCTGGGAACTCTATGCGCGCACAGGATCAGCGCTTGTACTGGGTGGAGTTGGCTTAGTGCTGGTAATCCCTGTTATCCTGCTTTCGCTGCCTGCTGGTCACATTACCGACAATTTTAGCCGCAAGCGTATTGTGCTTATCGCTCAGTCCGTCCTGATGCTCTGCTCATTAGGATTGACGGTATTGTCATGCACCCATGGAGCTATTTTTATCATCTACGCCTGTTTGTTGGTCATGGGTTCGGCAACAGCATTCTCTACACCGGCCAGTTCAACGCTGCTGGCACAAACGGTCCCTATTTACGCCTACGAGAGTGCTGCGATGTGGAACAGTAGTTGTTGGCAGCTTGCCTCCGTGATTGGTCCTGCATTGGGCGGTCTCTTGATAGCGCTCTTTGGCGGAGCTACATTCGTCTATACCTGCAACGCGGGCGCGGCTCTGCTCATGGTCATCTGTGTTGTGTTTATCCGGGGCAAACAGCAGCAACCAGTGCATACGCATGAACGTGCTACCTGGCATTCGCTTGTCGAGGGCATACATTTTTTACGCCGCACGCCGGTTTTGTTAGCCGCCATCACGCTTGACCTTTTTGCCGTCTTTCTGGGAGGAGCAACCACGCTTTTACCTATTTTTGCACAAAGTATCCTCCATGTTGGTCCGCTAGGGCTGGGCTTTTTGCGCGCCGCGCCATCGGTGGGAGCCGTCTGTATCGCCTTGCTGCTTGCTCATCTTCCGCCTTTTAAACATGCTGGTCGCACACTTATCCTGGCGGTTATCGGCTTTGGCCTGGCCACGATCATCTTTGGCTTATCACACAACTTCTGGCTCTCGCTACTCATGTTATTGCTCCTGGGAGGACTCGATAACATCAGCGTGGTGATCCGTGGGACGCTCATGCTCACCCGCGTGCCGGACGCTATGCGCGGGCGTATTGCCGCGATTGAGGCAATCTTTATTGGGTCATCTAACGAGCTAGGTGGCTTCGAGTCGGGATTGACGGCACAATTCTTCGGCCCGCTTATCTCTGTCGTGGCGGGTGGTATTGGCACCGTACTCGTCGTCATTCTGGTGGCCTTACTCTGGCCTGAAATGCGCCGCCTTGGACCTTTGCGTGCTAGCGAGCCGCATTGATCACTGCATGTGCGCCTGTGCAGGTAATTTTGTCACGGCGTTCATTCCCAGGCGATATGCTGCGCCATCCTCTAGGAGTGCCCACACAATATCGGGTATGCCCGTCGTGTGCGCTGCGACCGAGCGATAGGCATACCCAACGACGGAACCTATGCCGGCACCTAGAGCACCGTGTAGAGCACCTTGCCATGGTGATGCCTGTGAGCGACGGCATAAGAGAGCGCCCGCCAGTGCACCAACCGTTATGCGCGCAATAAGCGATCCGCTCTTCAGGCGACTGGACGCTATTGGCAGTTTATCGACAATAGCCTCACCGACCACCAGCGCAGCGGTCAGATTTTTTATTTTGGAAGAAGTATGAAAAGTATCTGTCCACGTGAGGAGCGCTAAAGGCATCATTGAGCGCAAACCCGCCACGAAGCCTAACTGCGAAGTCCAGTGGTAGGCATCGCGTGTCGCTCTATCGTACGTTGTGGTCCGGTCAGCCTGCTGACGCAGTGTATACACCGGTATATCGTTATATCGTGTAGTCAACGCTTGCTCTCCCTTTCTGCAATAATCTCTTTGCAAGATCATTGAGTTTCTGCTGCATTTCGTTCTCAATCTACAATGCCCCTTTATATTACGCGGAGGCCGTTAAAAAAGTTGAGAACACCTCACAAAGGGAATCGCGTAGAGACAATCCCTTGCGGTTGTCTTGTATAGGTACAAGACGGGATGGGCCGCCGCTGTCCAGGGGAGTTCGCATATAGTTAAGCTAACGTTGTATGATACAGTTGAATGACTGCCATTCAGTTGCATCAGTTCCCGCGTCCAGGGGATGTTTGGAACTACATGCTAAAATTATTCACTGAAGAAGAGGAGCAAAGCCGTCTATGTCGCTACAACAGGGTCAACAAGTAATCACTGAGTTTGATGTCGCCGCGAAGATGAGGGATGGGGTAATCCTACGCGCCAATATCTACCGGCCCGCTGGCGAGGGTCAATGGCCAGTTCTACTTACACGTTTGCCGTATGGAAAAGATTTACCAGGAATGCCTGGTGTGCTGGATGTCGTCCAGGCGGCCCGTCGTGGCTATGTGGTCATCGTCCAGGATACGCGTGGTCGCTTCGCCTCCGAGGGTGAATGGGACCCCATGCGTAAGGAGGAGTGGGATGGCGTCGATACGGTTGCCTGGGCTGCTAGCTTGCCTTATCGTAATGGCGAGGTGGGTATGTTTGGCGCTTCCTATTTTGGCTTTACGCAATGGGCGGCAGCCGTCCATCAGCCACCTGCGCTCCAGGCGATAGCCCCATATGTCACCTGGAATGATCCCCTTGCAGGTGTGCTGTTTCGCGGCGGAGCACTGGAACTGGGCGCCTCTGCGAGCTGGCATTTGTTAATGGGCATTAATGAGCTTATTCGTCGTCACTCGCAGGACGCTGATCCGCGCAATCTCGGCATGGCTTTCTACCAGTGGGCTAAAGCACAGGATAACTTGGGACCTCAGGGCTACTGGTCTTTGCCGCTCAAAGATTTCGCTCCCCTGAAAGCTCTGGATATCGCGCCCGTTTTTTTTGAAGCGTTCGAGCATCCAATGGATCGCGCCCATGTTGAGCCGCTGACCATCCTGGGCAAACATCAGCAAGTCACAGTGCCGGCGTTAAACATCGGCGGTTGGTACGATATCTTCCTGAAAGATACGATTGAGAACTTCAGACTGATGCGCGAGCAAGGCGCTACTGCGCAGGCGCGCCAGAGTACCTTGTTGATCGGTCCCTGGGTGCATGGTGGATCGACAAACCCGGTTGGGGATATGAACTTTGGCTTTGCCTCTACTCCGGCATTAATCAATCTGCAAAGCGATATCATGAGCATCCAGTTGCGCTGGTTTGACCATTTTCTGAAAGGCATTGATACTGGCATGCTCAATGAAGCACCCATTAAGCTGTTCGTGATGGGCGCAAACATCTGGCGCGACGAGTACGCATGGCCTCTCGCCCGTGCTCGCGAGACCCGCTACTATCTCCATAGCAGCGGACACGCCAACTCAGTGCGCGGAGATGGCACGTTGAGTACCAGCATACCCGAAGCTGAGACGGCTGACCAGTATGTTTATGATCCAGCCAATCCGGTGATAACGCGCGGTGGGGCGTTGTTGATGACCCCGGAATTTCGTGCGGGCGTCATCGATCAGCGTCCAACCGAGGAACGTGAAGATGTGCTGGTCTACACGACGCCAGTACTGGAAGAAGACGTGGAAGTGACTGGACCCATTACTGTGCACCTGTGGGCCAGTTCAAGCGCGCCAGACACCGATTTTGTGGCTCGCCTGGTTGATGTCCATGCCGACGGCTACGCGCGCAATCTGACCGATGGCATTATGCGTGCGCGCTACCGGGACTTTGCTCAAGGTGCAGAGCCCTCGCTGATCGAGCCTGGTACAGTCTACGCCTATGAGATTGACCTGTGGGCCACCAGCAATGTTTTCAAGCGTGGGCACCGTATCCGCCTGGATGTTACCAGCAGCAATTTTCCACGCTGGGATCGCAATCTAAATACCGGAAACACTTTCGGCAGCGATACAACAGGAGTGGTGGCGCAGCAGAGCATTTTGCACGATGCCGCCCATCCCTCGTTTGTGCTCTTACCCATCGTGCTCGCCTGACTTGTTAGTGACCATGCCACAAGAGCAACATGGTCATAACCAGGGCCACGGCGAGCAGCAAGAGAAATATCAGGCCGATCATCAGCATGGCGAACAGAGGTGAAACGCGTATAGAGCGTATAGGCAGCGTTCTGCGCCATTCGCTGAGTGCCGGGATCGCAGCCAGTAATGCCGGTAAATCAGTCATCGTCTTGCCTTTGACCGCCGGCGTAGGTTTCTGGTCAATCTCGGCTTCGAGTGTCGCGACCTGTGCCACCAGGTTTTTGCCTTGATGCATAGCAGCTTTCTCGGCAGGCGGTAGCGGCAACGTTGTCGCCTCGCGCTGTTTGCCCATGCTAAACGACCGCGTCTCTCGTGAAGTCGCGCGTTGTGTTGCGACACTCAGTCTGTGTTTGGATTGTCGTGCGCGTAGCGCGATTTGCAATGCGGCGTCGTAGGCATGGGCGAAGGCGATGATCGTGGGATAGCGCTGCTCTGGCTTCTTCGCCAGTGCGCGCAAGAATACCTCATCCAGTTCTTGTGGCAAAGCGGCGTTATAGAAGCTGGGTGGTTCGGGCGGCGTATGATGATGATGGTGCAAAAGCTGTGCTGCTGTGCCCTCGAAGACCGCGCGCCCGGTCATCAACTGATACATCATGACGGCCAAAGCGTACTGATCGGCGGAGGGTCCAACCAGCACAGAGGTAGCCAGCGTCGGATCGTCGAACTGCTCAGGGGCCATGTAGAGCGGTGTTCCCACTGAACGATGCAGCGAGCGCCCGGCTCGGTAGAAGGCGGCTAAGCCAAAGTCCGCCAGTAAAAGATGCGGGCGTCCATGGGGAAAGATATTCGCGAGATAGGCATAGTGTTCGCCTCGTAATGGACCCCGCTCGAACGCGTAATAAAAAATTGGTTGGCTTGATATCGCGGTGGATAATCCCATGATCATGCGCATACTGCAACGCGGCTGCGGCTTGCAGCAGATAATAGCCAGCCTCTTCGGCGGAGATGGGCCAGCCAAAGCCAAATTGCTGGGTGCGCCGCTGCAGCCAGTTCCAGAGAGAGCCTTCTGAGAGATAAGGCATCACCAGGTACGTGATCGGACCATTGCTTGCATCGACAAATTCTTCGCCGAAATGATAGAGAGGTAAAATATGTTCATGTTCCAATTCGGCAACGGCGCGCGCTTCGCGCTCGAATCGCGCAGCAGCTTGCTTGCCCTCAGGGGTATTTGGAACGGCGCGGAGATCCCCACAGACCACTTTAATTGCCACTTTTCGTCCAATACGTGCATGTTGAGCTAAATAAATATCACCCATACCACCGCTCTCGATCAGTCGTAGGAGACGATATCCTCCGAGAGTTTTCCCCACCAACATGTTCATCCTCTACCTATCCCTCTGAATATATGTAAGTGAAAGCCTTAAACAAACAACAAAACAATCACTCCCACTATTTCATGATATTACACCCTAATGATAGTATAGTTGCCTAATTTATGGACAACTATTCCATTGCCCACGAAACCAGCTTTAACCTACGTTCAAAGAGAAAGTATCACACAAAACCCTCAGAGGTCAAGTGCAGATACAGCCTACCAGGCCGCATGAGCCTATAACGCAGCGACGCTACAGGCTCACGCATTCCAATCAGACTAGCCCAGTTGGCGTAGCGTGTCCTGGGCGAGATAGGCCAGTTCGGGACGCGTCTCCACGATGCGCCGCAGTTCGCTGGTAGCCTCACTATCTCGATACTGCGCAACCAGCTGCAAGGCCGTACGAACCACCGTTTCACGCGGATCAGTTAATGCCGCTCGTACCGCTACACGGCTGCGTGTATCATCTCCATTCGGATCAAGCTGCTTGATAGCCTCGATAGCCTGGCTGCGCACATAGGGATCAAAATCATTGATTGCGCGCACAACACCCTCTAACGCGTAGCGATCTCCCAATTTTCCACTGGCACGGACGACGGCGGCATAGACAATACTGCCAGGGATATGAGGATCTCCCGAGGCCAGGTTGTCACGCAATCTGCTACGACCTGCGCGCTGCGCCACATCCACGGTTCGATAGACGAGCTGGATCATGGGGGCTACCGCGCGACGATCATCCAGGGCTGCCAGTGTATCACACATCGTCCCGACGGTCAGCGCGTGCAGGCGATCTGTAAGTGACTTCGTGTTCTCAACGCGCGTAATCAGCAGTGATATTGCGCGCGGCTCACGCATCTCACCCAATACCTTAATGGTTGGCGAGAGCACAGTTTCCTGCTCGTTGGCGAGCGTACTCAACAGCACATCCCGTCCAGGTCCAGCCATCCAGCGCTCCACGTCATTCATCATCGGCAGGCAGCGATAGACCGGTTCAACGATACGCACATCCTTCAGTGTCCCACGCGAAATCTCACTCCAATAGCGACCCAGGAAAAGGCCCAGGCGGTGCAAGGCCACCGTATTTTGCCAGAGAGGGTTGCTGCGCGCGCCTTCAAACAGAGCAAAAGCCGTGGCAGACAAATCGCGCTCAAAAACTACCGGTAGCGTATTGGCGTTAGCAGTCGTACCTGGCGGCGTAATACTATCGTGTAAAACCTGGCTGAAGATCAGCGCAGCATTCTGTGTCAAACGTAGGCTGCGCTCGCTCTCAGCACGCAGGTAGGTCTCTAAGGGAATCGTCCGATAGAGAGGGATCGCCAGATAGCTTTCTAAGCCAGGAGCATTGTCCAGACCACTCGCGATCAGCAAATCATAAAAACGTTCCTGGTTTAATTCCAGGCAACCATCGACAACATCAACTTTGGCCCAGCCTTGCGCGTCCTTCAACGCGGTGATGAGCGCCTGGATAGCTGGTACAGTGGCATGCTTCACCAGTGACTGCGTAGCATAGAGGGAGGTATTCGGATCTGTTGCCAGCGTACCCAGGTAGCGTGTCAGATCTACCTCAACACGTCTGGTCGAGGATGAGCGCGCAGCTTTATTCGTCCCGCTGATACCCATCATCCGATAATTACCCAGCATAAGAATGGCAAAACGCCTGGCACGCCCCAGCATGGTATCAGCTGGATTGCTGTCGTCAGGCACATCGGGCGGGTCTCCACGGTCGATGATGTTGAGCCAGACAGGGATCAGCACCCCACCACGGTCGATTTCATACAGGAAGGGGATCAAAACGGGCTTCCATTGTTGCACTGAACCAACACTCAGCAGCGGAATAAGTTGCTCAGCGGTATCGGTGATAGACTGATCTTCCCAACGCAGCCCGGTTAACAAACGCGTGACCTCGGTGCGCAACTCACTCAAGGTTTGCTTAATGGCCGGTGCTGTAGTATCAAGCGCGGGTACGGCACGTCTTGCTGCCAGGTGCTCAACAGTGCCTGCACGTTCGCGTTCCTGTGAGGATAGGGGAGCAGTTGTCGGTTTGACATCAGTGACCGGGCTTTCGACGCCAGACGTGCCAGCGGCGGAATCTTCTTTCTCTTGAATACTCAAGAAGCCGGGCTCTGTCGCGTCGTTTTCGATAGGGTTGACAGACTCGGTCTGTTCATTGTCTGTATCAGACATACACCGTAGCCCTCTCTATTATGGTGATTGCATACGAAAAGTCGCAAGCATAATGGCGCACACCTCCTGTGAGCAATGCGCAGTGATATTGCGTTTAACGCCGTTGGTTTATTGTACCGTCCTTATCCAGCATGGTCAAGTACAGATAAGTAGCAGAATTTTTTCTCCCACCAGCAAGACGCTGTGTAGTCACGTGCAGATCAAAAACAGCCCCGTGCCGCTCGACACTTGCTAAAGACAGCACAGTTTGTTATAGTGTGTACACACTATACTATTCCACTGCATCTAGAAAGTGCCGGGAATAAGCTCCAGCACACAATACACATGAATGGTTACCACTAGTCCTTAAAAGAGATGATATATGTATGTAGGATTACTTGAAGACGATGTTGCCATCCAGGAGATGCTCCAACTCGTGCTGCAAGATGCTGGCCACACGGTGATCATTTTCCCCACTGCGGAAGCTTGCATGGCCACACTGGAACAGAGTCCAGCGGCAGCATTGCCAGATCTGCTGATTGTCGACTGGCGCTTAAGTGGAACCATCACCGGTATCGAAGTCATCCAGAAAATCCGCACTATTCCGTACCTGCGTACTCTGCCGATTATATTAACTACCGCCGCTGCCTTTAGCGATACCGAAGCCTTGCAAGATTTACAGATATCCTTCCTTGAGAAACCATTCTCCGTTGATGACATGATCGCCCTGGTTAAACATCTCACCCAGCCGTAGCATTGCTCCTCCTGCTCGATAATGCGCCCCGACACTCTACAATACCACTGTGCCAGAGCCCGATCTCCCTGGCGTCTTGCAGCTGGACACACTGGTCCATCAGTTGCATTTGCACGGAACAAATCAGGCTCGATAGACCAGTACATGCAACTTGCTACAAGCTTATCTCTACCTGCGAACTCAGCATTTCACCTGGGAATGGGTGCGCTAACCTTAGAGAATGCTGAAAGTTTTCTCAGGGGGGTTGTTCTTGTGTATACAGTCTGGTATTCTATACTCATGAGTTGTCACACTGTCGTTTCCTTAAAGAAGCGGCACATAAGCAGGAAACGGTGATACAAGCACAGCTAAGAAGGACTTTCACCCCTGCTCCGGCGAGCCATAATTCTGGTTAGATGCGCTTCTGCCCCTTATGCACGTGACGATTACTACTCTAGCACCCACAGCGACGAACATGGGCCAGCCAAATTGACGCAACCTGGTACAAATTGAAAAATAGGCTGTCTCATGTGTATCTAAACGACCAGATGAGTCGTGTTGTACATAGCAGGTAAGCAGCATATCTGTTATACCTCACCATCGGTACCGGGAGAAGCACACAAAAGGACAAGAGTAAGGGAGCGCCTCGGCGCACCAGCATTGGGACATCCTGTCTAAGTCAGGAGTCATAATGTCACTACACATTTATTAGGAGGAAAAGATCAATGCAGACGCAAAAAGGGCATGGCCGTGGTTTTGCCTCGATGAGTGCCGAGAAAAAGCGGGAAATTGCCAGCAAGGGCGGCAAAGCGGCTCACGCCTTAGGCACCGCGCACAAATGGACCAGTGAAGAGGCGCAAGCCGCTGGTCGCAAAGGTGGCTCAATTAGCCGCCGTCGCTCAAAGTACAACGTCCAGGCTTAAAAAGTAGCGCAAACCAGAAAAGGCCAGCAGTGTGTCTGGCCTTTTCTTTATGCTTCCAACCAGCAAGCGGGTATGTGTCAGCAATTTCTTTCCCCTTGCTACCCCTTCCGAAGACTGTGTTTGCAACCTGCGCATGAAATAGGACTATTATCTTCAGCCACCACAGGGAACCCGATGCTTCGTTATTAGAGATGACGCTTTTTTTTCAGCACCCTCAAGCGGGTCAAGGAACCATCTTAAACAGTCAGAAACGAAGCTGCCGCTTCTAGCCTTCGGCTCATCTGACTGAGAGGAGTAAAAAAAGGACGCTAGCCGCCCCTCCAGGGATAACGTGTCCACACAAAACCCTCAGAGGTCAAGCGAAAATGTGCAAGGGACAAAGCAGAGCGCGCATATATGTACGTTTTTTGTATTAGGAACGGGAAGGATGTTTGTTATGAAGAATATAGAGATGAATGTCGAGGGCGATAAATTGGTCATCGTAGTAGATTTGAGCCAGGAATTCGGCTTATCATCGAGCGGAAAATCTATTACCATAGCCAGCACGGAGGGGAATGTCTCTATACCAGAGCGCGAGGATGTGAAGATCGGCCTCAACATTTATAAACCACGTCCGAAAAAATAGAGCAGTACTTTCTTAGTAGATGTAGCTGGATTTCGCAGAATGCTGCTATACTTGGCAATATGTATCTTATAAAGTTTGCATCTCTATCCTTGCGGGGAAAACATCGGGAGATGGGGTAGGGGCGTCACCTCGCGTGCGCCCCCAGGGCGGTCGCCAGGACACGCCCCTACCCCATCTCCCCTGAGTGGACGGAGAGCATAAAGTTTGCGTTGAGGGAGAGGAGAGCGTCGTATCTTACAAAAATCATCTGATCCGGTCAGCAAACCAGAAACAGTCGTTGCGCCCATAGCAGCACCTGAAACGCCACCTACCAACGTCCCCCCCACAGTTGGCAGCAAACGTACAGTATGGGGTGGTCGCACATTTCGCTTTAATATGCGCAATTTTACCCGTGGTGCCGGCCTCTCCATACGACGCTTCAGCATTGTCGAAGCCGCGCTCTTACTCATGGTAGCGCTGCTAGCTTCGCGTGTGCTGGGAGTGGTACGCCAGATCATTCTGAACTATCGTTTTGGTACTGGCCTCGAAGCAAACGCCTACATCGCAGCCTCACGTTTACCCGACACACTGTTTAATCTAGTGGCAGGCGGGGCATTGCTGAGCGCCTTTGTGCCAGTCTTCCTCTCGTACGAAAAAGAGCAGGGTGAACAGGCGGCATGGCGTCTGGCCAGCCTGATCTTCAATGTGTTACTGGTGGCGCTGATTGTGCTCGTGCTCGTGGGGGAGACGCTGACGCCGCGCTTTGTCAATACGCTGCTCGTTCCCGGCTATTCTGCTACCGCGCAAGCCCTGACCACGACATTAACACGCATCATGCTCATTCAGCCCCTCATACTAGGACTCGGCTCCATCGCCAGCGCAGTACTTAACAGCAAACGCCAGTTTTTGCTACCGGCACTCTCGCTGGCTGTCTACAACATTGGCGTCATTGGTGGTCTACTCTGCACGCTGCTCTTTCCACATATCGGCATCTACGGTCCCACCTGCGGGACGCTCGTCGCAGCCGTTTTACAGGTGATCGTCCTGATACCCGGTTTGCTGAAGCAAGGCGCGCGCTATAGCTTCATCTGGGATCTGCGGCATCCTGGTCTGCGTCAAATCCTGCTCTTACTGTTGCCGAACGCCGCGATCATGGGTTTGCTGTATATAACAACGATCATTGATACACGTTTCGCCTCGTATCTGCCTGATACAGCCAGTCTCTCGGCGCTCAATAATGCTGAAATGTTGCAAGCGCTACCAGCGGCGCTGATCGGGCAGGCGATAGGTCAATCCCTGCTACCACACCTGACGGCTCATGCTACCTCCAGACGCTATGTGCGCATGCGACAAATGGCGATCAAGGTCATGGGTGTCTCTATCCTGCTGACCGTGCCAGCGGCCATCGTCCTGCTGCTGCTGGGAAAACCGACCATTCATCTACTCTTCCAACATGGAGCATTTAACCAACACTCAACGAACCTGACAACCCTGGCGCTCTTAGGCTATGCCATTGCGCTGCCGGGTCTGGCTGGTGGCAATCTGGTTGTTTGTGGCTTCTTCGCCTTAAAGGATGCCCTGACGCCATTGTGTACGAATACCTACTCGGTGCTTGCGCACCTGGGCTTGCTCTACTTGTTGTTCCATATCTTGAGTCCTGCATACACGATTTTGGCAATTCCACTGGCACTGGCTGGCGCGGCGACCAGCGAGGCCGCGCTGTTGTCGATCTTGCTGCTCCTGCGCTTGCGCAAGCGTATCAAGCGTGATCGGGGTATGCTGCGCCTGCAACGTCGCCGTTTGTATCTACAGAAACTCCGCGCTACGATGAACCAACCGCACTTACAGTAGTGTGCAGATAGCAGGCGTGCGCAGACATACTGTGTTTGCTCGGCGCCTTTTTCTTTGTGGACTTTTCGCCAGTCAAAGCCATGACGAATTTCCCTATGGCAGCCAGAAAACTCGGTTATGCTCTTCACAGGGATGAGAGTATGCAGGTGGGATGGCAAGGGCGGAAATGGTAAGGTTTGGCTAGTAGTTATTGGTTGTTCAGGGTGAGGTGCTTCTGCCTCTACGCTCATCCCCTCACCATGATGGGATCGTCTGCAAGGAAAGAACCAGAAAGTGGCAGGTAAAGATACGACCAATGGTCAAAGCACAAAAACTCGATAGCAGATATACATCAACGCAAGTAGAGCAAATGAGCAGACAGGTCGCGCAAGAGCAACCCGACGCCGCGTGCTCCACTTCTAGCGGACCGCTAACGGCACAGGCGCATGAAGCCGAACGTATTGCACAGGTGGAAACGCTTAAGGCCCAGATTGCAGCCGGGGCTTACCATACGGACAGCCAGACCATCGCACGGCGCATGCTAAAAAAGCCTTTGACAGTAGAGATGCTGGGTATCGGCCAGAGCACTATCCCCACTGAAAAAGGACAGCAGCCCGGAGATACGCCTCACACTCGGCCATAAACATACCAAACGCGTAGCGGCGAGGCTTGCCCCCGCTGACATCGGGTATTGTCGCTACGCAATCATCCACGCTCGCTGATCTGAAGGGGTCTCAGATGCGCGCACGGTACATTTATGGCGAGCCAAATGCTTGTGGGCTGACCTGTTCACTCGTTTGCTCGGCAATCAACTGTCCCTGTACGGATGAACGGTATGTAGACATCAAAGACTGCTGTTGCGCAGCAGACCAGCCATGCTCTCGCGCCATCAGTGCAGTTACTTCGTCAAGGACGCCTAGCCCACGCTGCTTGTCTGCGAGAATAATCGCGGTACGGCGCGCCAGAATATCATCAGGCGTCATGGCCATTTCATGACGACAGGCGTAGAGTACCTCGGCTTTGATATAGGGAAGATCTGCGATTAGTGGCGCGGCAAGAGATGCATCACCTTCGACAAAGTCAAGGACTGTGTTGGCTTCAGTTCCATAACTGTGGGCCAGATGCTGTATTGTACTGGATGGGAACCCCAGCGCAATCCCTCGGCGCTCCAGCCTGCGTTGAGCACGCGGCCAGCCGGCACTGCCCTGTAAAGGAAGATACTGCGTGGGATGCAATGGCTTTGCTCCATCCCGCCGACTTAACACATCAACCGTGTCCTGTGCCATACGACGATACGTGGTCAACTTGCCACCAACAATCGAAACGAGACCTGACCCTCCCTGCAATATTATATGGGTACGCGATAACCTGGCCGTCGAGGTATGCGTATGCACCGGTTTCACCAATGGTCGATAGCCAGCATATGAGCTGATGATATCCTCCTCGGTAAGGTGCACCGCTAAGTAACGATTGAGGTACTTCAGGAGATAGGAGATATCTTCCCGCGTGGCGTACGGATGATCCAGGTCCCCAGAACCAGTATCGGTCGTACCAAAGATTACCCGCGCTTCCCAGGGGACAAGAAAGAGCACACGCTTGTCTTCCGTCTCAGGCAACACAATCGCGGCATACCCCAGTTTGAGAGCCTCACGCGAGAATACCAGGTGTACTCCTTTGCTCGGTTCAACGCGTACCTCTGACGGTGTACCTGTCAATGCCTCAACCTGGCTGGCATACACACCACTTGCATTGACGATATGACGAGCGCGGACCGTATAGGTTTGATTGCTAAGCGTATCATGAACAGACGCGCCACAAACCAGGCCCTTTTCAGTAAGAAAGGACGTAACCTGACTATAGTTGGCAATCGTCGCTCCATAGTGAGCCGCTGTACGGATCAGCGTCATGGTCAAGCGGGCATCATTGGTTTGTGCATCATAATACATAAACCCTTCTTTTAGCCCGTTCGTCAGCAGTGTAGGAGCCAGACGCTCAACATCCCGACGACGCAAGCGACGGTGACGCTGAATATTACGTCTGCCCGCCAGCAGATCATACATCCACAAGCCCATATCGAGCAAGAAGCCCAGCCCAACACCACCGGGAGTAGTAAAAGGCATACCCACAGGATGTTGATCTCCCTCATAAATAGGGAGCACAAACGGTATCGGCGTGACCAGAAATGGCGCGATGCGCAACAGGATGCCACGCTCAACCAGGGCCTCATGTACCAGTACAATATCAAATTCAGGCAGATAACGAATACCGCCATGAATTAACTTCGTTGATTTGCTACTCGTGCTACTGGCGAAATCAGACTTCTCGACAAGCGCAACTTTGTAACCACGCACAACAGCGTCGAGAGCCACACCGGCGCCAGTAATCCCCCCACCAATGACAAGGACATCAAAATGGTCGCTAGCTAGAGCGGCAAGATTGTGCATACGCACCGTAGATGATAGTGATTGCATAGTGTAGACTACAGAAATACGCGGCGCTGCTTGCGTATTTCCGTCCTTTCCTGTGTGTTGAGTGCTACTGGCACTCAATCCATTTCACATAAGCCAGAAAATGGGCCGCCGCAAGGGACCTTTTTCCTTCTCCACCAGAGCCGACGGTTCCTAAAAAGGTCTTGGCTCGGCCCCTACGCGAACGTGGATGTTGGCTCTCCATGCCCTTAAGTGAATTGGATTGATACTATTTAGGCCCAAGGTTCGCGTATAGATCTGCCTCTGATTTCACCACGCGGAGATGGCTCTCGTACGGCTTCACCTCTCGTAATAGCAGCGCCCGACTGGGCGAGGTGTCTCGCGGCCAGCACCTTACCTATCGTGAAATCGTAAATCAAAGCACCCACAACCCCTCCAAGGAGAGGAGCAACTATCGGAATCCAGGTGTAGCTTGTAAAGCTGGCCCCCCCACTCACAATAGCCATCCACAGACGCGGGCCAAAGTCACGCGCCGGGTTAATCGCATATCCGGTGTTGAGTCCGAACGAGGCACCGATAGCCACCACCAGGAGACCAATGATCAACGGGTTGAGATTGGCCTGCACGGGCTGGTTGCGTTTATCGACCAGAGCAAAGATCAGACCAACTAGCAGAGCGGTACCAACGAACTCGTCACAGAAAGCTCCGAAAGTGCCCACAAATGGCTTCGGGCTGGTATAAAAGACACCACCGACAGCGTCGGCAACATTTCTTGTCCCGGTTGCATGGACGATGGCCCCTTGATAGACAAAGTAAAGAATAGCTGCCGCCACAAAGGCCCCCAGCACCTGGGCCAGCCAGTAAGGCCCAACTTTACTCCATGGAAACTTGCCACGCGCAGCGAAAGCCAGAGTGACAGCCGGATTAATATGCGCTCCACTGATCGCACCTGCCACATAAATGCCAAGCATCACGGCAAGACCCCAACCTAACATGATCACAATCCATTCATTGGCGAATGGCGTAGGTGCGCCACCAATGTTTGTAAACAGCGCAAAGGTGGCCACGGCACCATCTCCAAACAGGATTAGCACCAGCGTGCCAAAAAATTCAGCCATCATTTCACCAAACAGACCAGCCAAAGCGGATGGTTGCACTTCAGTCATTGAACGAGCCATGTGCTCACCCCTCATTCTTAACCAGGGTCTCCATCCTTAAGGGAGAAACATCGGGAAACGGGGTAGGGCCTGGTCCTGGTGATCATTCCGGGGCGCACGCTGCCTCTTAGACCGACACAAACGCGGCTGCCGCCGCTCCTTTGAGACAGTCAGAAACGCGGCTGTCGCCGCTAGCCTGGCGGCTCATCTGACTGCGAGGAGTGCGCCTTCGGCTCATGTGTCGGAAAGGAGGAAGGTGACGCCCCTACCCCATTTTCCCCTCGTGAACGAAGAACCTCTTCCAAATAGTCATTGACAATGTAATTGGGTTCTGTGTCTGTTTTGCTGACGATGCTACGAACCCTGTTCCCAGTGCAGAGAACGTTCCACTGCGCGTTGCCAATTGGCATAGAGCATTTCACGTTGATCTGTACTCATGCGTGGCTCAAAGGTACGATCTACGGCCCAGTGCTCAGCGACCTCGTGCAGCCCTTTCCAGAAACCAACAGCGATACCCGCCAGGTAGGCAGCACCCAGAGCGGTTGTTTCTGCAATCTTCGGACGCTGTACCGGAACACTCAGCATATCTGCCTGGAACTGCATGAGCAGATTATTGACGCTGGCACCGCCATCAACACGCAGCGTCTTGAGGTTGGTTCCGCTGTCAGCGATCATCGACTCAGCCACATCACGCGTCTGATAGCACATAGACTCAAGCGTCGCCCGCGCAATATGTCCCATGGTAGAGCCACGTGTGAGACCCACAATGGTGCCACGAGCATTGGGGTCCCAATAAGGAGCGCCTAACCCAACAAAGGCAGGCACCATGTAGACACCACCATTATCAGACACAGTATTAGCCAGCGCCTCAACCTCGACGCTATTTTTGATGGCCTTGAGGCCATCGCGCAGCCATTGAACTGCCGCGCCGGTAATGAAGATGCTGCCCTCCAACGCATACGCCACCAGCACGTGCCTGGGGTCCCCAAGGCCCCAGGCCAGCGTTGTGAGCAATCCATGTTGCGATGGCACACCCTTCTCACCCGTGTTCATCAGCAGGAAAGAGCCGGTGCCATAGGTGTTCTTGGCCATACCAACTTCAAAGCAGGCCTGGCCGAATGTCGCAGCCTGCTGATCACCCGCGATACCCGCGATGGGCAACGGCGCACCAAAGAATTCTGCATCAGTCTCCCCATAGACAGCACTGGATGGCATCACCGTGGGCAGCATCGAGCGTGGAATGTCCAGTTCCTTCAGGATGACATCGTCCCAATGCCTGGTATAGATGTTGAAGAGGAGCGTACGCGACGCATTGGAATAGTCTGTGACATGCACGCGTCCCTTTGTCAGTCGCCAGATTAAGAAGGTATCGACATTGCCAAAGAGCAGTTCTCCACGTTCAGCCTGCTCACGCGCGCCCGCCACATTATCAAGAATCCATTTGACCTTGGTACCGGAAAAATAGGCGTCCGTCACCAGACCTGTATGCTGACGAATAACCGTGTCAAAACCCTTCGCCTTCAGGGCGTCACAAATGGGAACCGTTAAGCGACTCTGCCAGACAATGGCGTTGAAGACCGGTCTGCCCGTGGACTTTTCCCAGACAATCGTGGTCTCACGCTGGTTCGTAATACCTATGGCGGCGATATCCGCAGCGGTTGCGTTGGCCCGCAGCATGACTTGCTGGGCCACGGCGAGCTGGCTTGACCAGATGTCTTCGGGGTCGTGCTCGACTAGGCCCGGGGATGGATACATTTGTGGGAATTCTTCCTGGACAACCTTCACAATTTTGCCATCATGATCAAAAAGTATCGCTCGCGAACTGGTCGTACCTTGATCCAGACTCAGCACATACTTTGCCATGCTTCACCTTCTTTCTGTCGTTCCCTTGCTAAATTGCAAGACGCTTGACCCGGCAAGATACTACTGTGTACGCTGATCACACTCGAGCACTATTCATAATGTATATGCATGTCCTTAGATATCACCGTTAACTCTACAATTTATCGATATTTGTTGTAAATATATAGAGCTAATACAGTATGATATTACCCGCCACACGCCTTTCTGTCAAGCCATGACGGAGGCGTTGCTTTTATAGTAGAGCAGTGCTGATATATAGAAATCCGTGATTGATGTGAGACTATATATCACATCAACAGGTAGATATTTGCAAAGACTAAGCGAAGATAAATATATAAAAAATTGAGTCTATCTCATAGTAGAGAGCGTTCAGAGAGCAGTGATATATCATTGTTTCTGTTTGAGTAACAGAACATTCCACAGTCATTGGAGAGGAGTCGCTTATGGGAACCTTTATGCATTGGGGTGCGGCATTACTATCGCCGTTAGCAGCCACACTGGCGCTTATTATCATGTTCACCCCAAAATTGCTCGGGTTTCTCGTCATTCTACTTGTCGGCTGGATAGTGGCAGCGACCATTGCCAGAGGCGTCACATACCTGTTGCTGAGAAGCGGGTTTGAGCGCATGGCCTCCCGCAGTGGACTCGCACGCCTGGAACAGGAGATGGGCATAAGGATGAATCCAGCGAAATTGCTGGGTCGCATCGTCTACTGGTTTGTCTTTCTCGTCTTCGTGCTGACTGCCGTCAATGCTCTGGGTTTGCCTGCCATCAGCGCATTACTGTATAGGATCGTTGCCTATATTCCGAATGTGTTCGTGGCGGTCCTCGTACTGCTCGTGGGCATGCTGGTGGCTGCGTTTGTCGTGGCTCTTTTGCATGGTGCGCTGGCACAGGGGCGCTTCGGCAATCCAAATATCATAGCAAACATTGCACGCTATGCCATCATTGGCTTTGCAACACTCGTTGCGCTGTATCAGCTACAGATTGCGCCCGCGCTGATCGAGACGCTGTTTACGGTAACTATTGGTGCAGTTGCGCTGGCATTTGGATTGGCCTTTGGGCTGGGTGGGCGCGATACGGCGAAAAGATACCTGGAGCGTTCTGAAGGTGCCATCAGTGGCGCTGGCGCTATGCTTAATCCCGCGTTGGCTCGTGGCGAACTGCGCTGCATTGGCGCGACAACGCTCGACGAGTATCGCAAGAACACCGAGAAGGATACGGCATTGGAGCGCTATTTCCAGCCCATCCAGGTTGGCGAGCCTTCCATTGCAGAGCCCATCGCGATGTTACAGATTGTGCGTCCGAACGACGAGGTGCATCACGACGTCAGTATTACTGATGATGCCATAGATGTCTCTGATCGCTTCTTGCCGGATAAAGCTATCGACGTGATGGATGAAGCTAGCTCTGCTCAGCGCCTGGAGGAGACGGAGAAGGACATCGTCAGCCCCACCTTGATCTCTGATCTGGAGAAAGAACTGGCCGCTATCCAGTCCAAGAAAGAAGCCTCTGCGAGTGTAGAAGACTATGAACAGGCAGCGAAGCTGCGTCAACAGGAGCTGGTAACGTTGGATCAGTTGGAGAAAGTGCACGCTCAAGGTGCGAATATGATGGCATTGATGGTCACGCCAGAGCATGGTGCCCATATTGTAGAGACGTGGACCGATGTGCCAGTCAGTCAGATGCGAGAGGGTGAGCGCCAGAACCTGCGCAACCTGGAGGAAGACCTGCACAAGCGCGTCATCGGCCAGGATGAGGCCATCAGTGCGGTCTCGCGCGCTATTCGTCGCTCACGGGCTGGGCTGAAAGATCCAAAACGTCCGATTGGTTCCTTCCTGTTCCTGGGTCCAACCGGGGTTGGTAAGACTGAGCTAGCCAGGTCGCTAGCGGCAGAACTCTTTGGCGGCGAGGAAAACTTGATCCGCCTGGATATGTCGGAATACATGGAGCCACATACCGCGTCTCGTCTGTTCGGTAGCCCTGCGGGATATGTTGGCGATGACGAGGGCGGCCTGTTGACCGAGCAGGTACGTCGTCGTCCGTACAGCGTCATTCTGCTGGATGAGGTAGAAAAGGCCCATCCTGAGGTCTTCAACTCCCTCTTGCAGATCATGGATGATGGACGGCTGACCGATGGTCAGGGGCGTAGCGTGGACTTCAAAAACACGATTATGATTATGACCAGTAATGCCGGTAGCGCGGATCTCAAACGTGCATTGCGTATCGGTTTCTCTGCTCGCAAGGATGGGAATGAACGCGATGAGCAGCGTGAGGTGATGCGTCCGAAGGCCCTGGAAGGCTTGAAACGCGTCTTCCGTCCAGAGCTCATCAATCGTATTGACCAGATCGTCGTCTTCCATACGCTGGGTCGCGAAGAACTGTACCGCATCGTCGATCTGTTGCTGAACCAGGTCCGCTCACGACTGAGCGAGCAGGGTGTCGAGCTAGAGGTCAGCGATGAGGCACGCGACTTCTTGTTGCAGGAAGGCTTCGATGAAGAATATGGCGCTCGACCACTCCGCCGCGCTATCCAGACCTATGTCGAAGATGCCCTGGCCGATGCTCTCCTGGCTGATGGCATTGCCAGTGGACAAAAAGCCCTCTTGCAGGTGGCCGGTGATGGGATTGTTGTCGTTGCACAGGAGGTTGCACAGCCACAGAATGCATAAGCGTTTTAGAGAGTGTTTGGAATGCGCACACTTTTTGTCAATAGTGAGCTGAAATCAAAGACTAGCTAAGGCAGATAGGGAACCGCAGATTGTTTGTCCAGCAATCTGCGGTTTTTTCATGTAACTCTTCTCACCTGAATAGACGCTCATGAAGCGGGTTCACCACCCGGCATGATAACGGTCGTTTTCAGAGGAGTTACCCGGCACAAGCATTGTTGTCAATTCACAGTGTGTGCATTGCTTTTATGGTAGAGCATATTTAATACATAAATATCCGCACTTAAGATTAGGCTATATATCTCATAAATGTGCGGATATTTGAAAAAGGAAGAGTGATTAAATATATAAAAATTGAGTCTATCTCATAGTAGAAAGCGTGTCAGATAGCGGTGATAGATCATTGTTTCTGTTTGAGTAACAGAACATTCCATAGTTATTGGAAAGGAGTCACTCATGGGAACCTTTACGAACTGGGGTGCAGCATTAATATCGTCGCTAGCTACGGCGTTAGCGCTTGTTTTCTCGTTCGTTCCAAAGTTAATCGGCTTCCTCGTCATCCTGCTGATTGGATGGATAGTTGCCTCGGCCATTGCCAAAGCGATCACCTTTCTGCTGCGTAGGATCGGCTTTGAGCGTGCTGCCTCACGCATTGGATTGACCCGCCTGGAGCAGGAGCTGGGCATGAGGATGAATCCAGCCGCATTGCTGGGTCGCATCGTCTACTGGTTTGTTTTTCTAATCTTTGTGCTGGCAGCGGTGGACGCGCTGGGTCTGCCCGCCATCAGTTCATTGCTCGATGGGATAATCGCCTATATCCCGAATGTCTTCGTGGCTGTCATCGTACTCCTCCTGGGTATGCTGGTAGCAACGTTTGTAGCAGATCTGCTGCGCGGAGTAGTGACAAGAGGGCGCCTGGGCAATCCGAACATCATAGCAAACATTGCACGCTATGCCATTATTGGCTTCGCGGTACTCGTCGCACTGTATCAGTTACAGATAGCGCCAGCTCTCATCGAAACCCTCTTCCTGGCCATTATAGGCGCTGTCGCGCTGGCCTTTGGTCTGGCTTTTGGCCTGGGTGGACGTGATACGGCAAAGCGCTACCTGGAGCGTTCTGAAGGTGCCATCAGTGGCGCTCTCCCTACAGGTGCAACGACAACACAATCAGCAGCCAGTACCAGCGTCAATTACATGGGGGAAAGACCACCAGCTACCTATCCCGACCAGGTTCGCAACGTTCGAGCAAAATCCTTACAAGCGGCCAATTACTGATCGCTAACAGGAGGATCAGGATACAGCTTGTCCACAAGCCCATTTGCGCACCAGGCCCCATACATGTCGAACAGGAGCAGCAAATGGAGCCTCCATCCTTGCCAGGAGATACGTCGGGAAACGGGGTAGGGGCGTCACCTCGCGTGCGCCCTGGGGCGGTCGCCAGGACACGCCCCTACCCCGTTTCCCCCTCATGGACACCCGGTCTATGCCTTGTCTTCCTCGGTTCCGCGAGCATGAGGCTGCATATTGAGATGACGCGCCACCTGCTGGAGAGAGTGTTCAGGAGAGAAGAGAGAGGTGGGTTCCTCCGGGACCAGGAGCACGCCCCCGTCATCCAACTCTTCAACGATCCAGGCCGGTGCGGCTAACAGCTTTTCACGCCCCCATTTGCCCACCAGTTCAGGTGCAAAGAAATTGATAGCGTACAACACGGGAATATCCAGCGCACGTATCTCATCCCAGCCAATGTTGACCGCGCCATGCTCCCAGCTAAACTTATACACGAGCAGGGGTCGCCAGATGCGATACAGTTCTTTCAATAGCTCCAACAACAGGTGATAATTGGCCAAACCGTGCTCATTGGCGCCTGGATCTTCTTTCTCCCGTACAGAAAATTGAAAATAGCGCAGATCCGCGTAAATCGATAGACTTACTTCACTGCCACGTTGGCTGACCGGATACGCGCTTATTCTCAACTCGTCTTTCTGCTGACTCACAAACTCCTGGATTTCTTGCTGTAATATTGCTGATATACCAGCAGTCGTTAAGCGTGTTTGTTCTTGCTTAGTGCCTCTAAAATGGTCGTAGAGAATAGCCAGGTAGGCATCGTAATCATGAGACTCAGAGTTTCTTGAATAAATATGCAATTCCTGCTGCTCTAAAAGTGCAAGAGTCTGTTGTACTCTTGCCAGATGATAGAATTCTTCCCTGGTACGAAAATAGAAGATTATGTAGATATACTCATCCATAGCAACGCTCCTCAATATTTGCACATATCAATGTATATAACGCTAGCAAGCTACAGAAATATCCCATGTAATTTTTTCGCACCCGAAGTTCCCCCTCTGTGAGGTAGAGCGAAACCGCCCTGACAAGATTTCATCTCCATACGGACCGAGCGGCTGCTTTTCATTCCCACCTGACGAAAATGAGATCACTTGATTCTGGCTGTCGTGGTTATTGACAAAGCAGCAAGCGTGCACTACCATCTTGACGGAAAGTGAATGGCGTCATTGGATCAGGGAAAGTGGGGCCTCAATGACAGAGATCAATGCAGCATCTCGGCATGAGCAGAACCTGGTGGCCAAACCGCATTATGCCTTTTTGACCAGGATGCTTATCGACCTGTTTCGTCAGGGCGAATTGCCAAACGTTCGCGACATCACGATTGAGCCAGAGTATGGCTACGTTGGCCGCGTGCTCTATCAGAATCAGAGTGCGCGCATGTTTCGTGGCTCGGATGTCGGCGTCAACACTTCTGGCGCTAAGCAGATTGCCGTGGATAAAGGCTATACAAAATATTTCTTAAACGTGTTAGGCTATCAGACTCCCCCGGGCAAAGTGTTTTTATTGCCCCATTATGTGGATGCCCTGCAAAAATCGCTCGAAAAATATCATTTCCAGCACTACGCACGCATAGAGGAGATCGACGCATATGTCACTTCCACCATCGGCTATCCCTGCTTTCTCAAGCCGAATGATGGATCACAAGGCAAAGGTATCAGCAAGTGCATGCATAAAGACGACGTTGCACTAACGGTCGAGCAATATCAGCAAGAACGCATCAATACGCTGCTGGTGGAAAAAGCCATCCCCTGGCCCGATTATCGGGTTGTGGTCTTTAAGGATGAGGTGGTTATGTGTTATTTGCGTACACCGCTTACTGTTATAGGAGATGGCACTTCCACCATCAAAGAACTCTTGCAGCAAAAGCATGCACAACTTATACATACCGGTCGGCCCGCGATCATCGACATGGATGATGCGCGCATCGCCAGACAACTGGCCAGGAGAAATTATCGCCTGGACACCGTGCTGCCGCGACAACTCATGTGTCCCATCTATGATGTATCCAATCTTTCAGCCGGCGGCGATATGGAGGATTTCACCGAGCGCATCGCAGCGCATTGGCGCGATGTTTGCATCACGTTGACGGCAGCCATGGGCTTACAGCTCTGCGGTGTGGATATCGCTTGCTCTGCTATAGAAGACGCGGACGCGGATTATAGTATTATCGAGATTAATGATTCACCCGGACTCGCTAACTACGCGATGGCTGGCGCAAAGCAGTTCGCCAGAGTGAGAGAACTCTACAAGCGCATATTTTGTCTACCACCCGGTAGATAATATATAAGACGGCCCCTCAGGCTCATCGAGCTGTGCATCATATCTTCACTCTACTGTTTTCTTGCCGATTGGGCAAGGGTTCTACGAGACTGAATAGTTACACAAAGCCTTTTATATCGTTAGATGGTTCAGATTCTCTCTAAATATCTATTGACAAATGTCACTTAGCAATCTACAATCTAATAGAAGAGTTCTAAATTATTTTTCTATTATGTAAAAGGTTTTCTTATTCAGTAGTATTTTTCTGATATTACATAAGAAGAGTAGCATTGCCATTCGCAGTGCCAGCCGAAACGCCAGAGAATTTCCCAACCCAGGTAGCGAGCACTTAGAAACACACACACACAGAACCTATCAAGTAACCAGGAGGTAAATGTAAATGGGCACCTCATCAGGCACAAAAGAAAAGATAGCGCAAATTATTGCCTCGCGCAATCCTTTATTAAAAGAAATTCAAGCGAGAAGAAAGGCTCTTCATGAAGTTTCACAAGCCATTGGCATGCTAGAAGCTCAGCGTGAGCGGATCGTAGGTGATGGCTCTCCATTGATGAAGAGTAAATTGAACAACATAAATCTGAAAGCACTCAGAGCACGCATCGATGAAGAATATCAGAAGTTGGAGAAGCCCGAACGCCGTTTCCAGCGCAACACCTTGAATATTGGCGTGCTTGGCTACTCTGGCCAGGGGAAAAGCACATTTCTACGTAGCGTGAGCGGACTGATTAAAGATGATGAAAAAGATGTGATTCCAACAGGAAGTGGTGGTGCGTGTACCGGTGCTCGTAGTCTGATCATACATGATCATGATCCACAACATATGGGAGCAACCATCACCTTTTATACCGAGAGAGAATTCCTGGAAGAGGTGCTTGCTCCCTACTACGAAATTCTCCATCTGAGGGTACCACATCCTTATTGCCTCGACGACTTCGAGCAAACAGCGTTTCCTGATGACTTGGATGATATCACTGCTTACAATGGGACATATGTCGGTGGGCCTCATTCATTAGCAGATATGCATAAAACAGGGAAGCAAACGTTACAAGGAATATATAACCAACTTCTGGTCTATCATCAGCAGGTCAAGGAATATCGTGACTTGCTTCACATGCGCCCTCTAGAGAAGATCGCTTTTTCTCAAGCTCGTACATACATTGCTCAGGAAGATGCCAATGAAAAAGCGCTCTATAGTTATCTCGCAGTCAAAGAGGCTATCATCAGGAAGAATTTCGGAAACCTGGATGTGCAACAGATCGGATTGCTGGATATACCGGGACTTGGTGGCCTGCGTATTGCTGATCAGCAACGGCTGGAGCAGGCATTGAAAGAGGATATAGACGTTGTTCTATTTTTTAATATGCCCAGTCCAGACCGTGTAGACATCGGTGGTGCTGACCTGGCGTTATACGATCTTGTGCGTAATACCTTTGAAGGTCTTTCCCTCAAAGAGAGTGCATTTGCGGTTATTAACCACAAGCCGTCAAGCGATCCTAGAGCCGATAATAAGAAGAATTGTGGACGTCTTAAAAAGCAGATCGATGATCTTCAAATAGTACAAAAATGTTATACCGTCAACTGCAATAATGCGCAAGAAACCAAACAGGAAGTGCTTATTCCTGTCCTTGAATACCTTGAAACGCACATGACGCAGTATCTCAATACGCAGGTTTCCCATCTCGACAAAACGTATATGGTTTTCTGGGATGAACGCTACGAGCAACTCAAAAAAGACGTTGCCGCTGCGCTCGAATACAATAACCCTCTTCTCACCATCCACAGGGGCATTTGATGTTGGTGAAGAAACGCTGTATATAGAGCGTTTTAACTCCCTCTGGCTCGATCTTCGTGCTGCACTTGAAGAACGTTTGAGCTTGCAGTTAGCGCAAAGCAAGTCTACAGATAGTACGTTTACTCAATATTTCCAGCAGAAGCTAGCACTGTGCCGGAATGACACAGGAATAGTATCAATCGCAGAAATAACAAAAGAAGGACTTGCAGAGCATCGGAACTATGTAAAAATTTTTAGTGAGCAGGTCGATATTATGCGTACTCACTTCACAAACCACTTCAAAGATATAGATGAGCGACTCCGTATACACATAGAAGAGGTAAAAAAGGAAGTCGCCACGACTTTTCTTGAGGAAGGCAGATTAGAAAAACTGTATCCGGGTATACACCCGGCACATTTGTTTAAGAAAATGGCAGCAGAGCCAGCACTCTCCGCGCATTTGCAAGAAACACTGCGCAAATTTATCGATTTTGACTTTCAAGGCTGGGGATACGTTCAGACACTGATTCGTGAGGGGTTTCTCAATATCATGAATCCTGATGCTGCTATTATGAGATACCTGGTTTCAAATTATATTTCCCCCAGGCTTTCTCGTTTGTACGGGCAATTCAAGCTTGATGCTGAGAACTGGGTGCAACTGGTAAACATCATTATTACTTTTATGCTGAATGCAATGACACTCAACCCGGTTGTTGCTCTTATGAGTGACATCAGCACATTACTTCAAGTCGATGACTCTACAAAGAACGCGCTAAAAGAAGCTATAAAATCTCTTTTCCTGGCCGAGACGCAAAAAGAGTTCACTGTTTTTGAACCACGGCAAATTTCCGAAGCTCTCCATACTGCTCATAGAGATACCCTGGACGTGATCACACAAAATTTGCAAACCCTTTATTCGCTACCAGGGAGAGCGACAGTCGCCTCCGTACAGGAACTTTTAGACCAGGCTCTCCGCGCTCCCGGGGTAAGTGATCAGTGGGGAATTTTCTACCGTGCTCACAAGTCAACTATCTGGAGTGCAGAGTTTAGTCAGATTGGCAAATGGCAAACGTACCAGCAACAATGGCAAAAACGTGTTGCTGAACTAGAGGAAGCAGCGCATCATCTTTAGCCAATGGTACACTCAATATCTTTGTTATCACACATCTGGTCAGATGAGTAAGTATAGTATTGGGAGCGATGAACGATGCCTGACTATTGCAACAAATGTGGATTGCTTCTTTCATCAAATGCGACAACGTGCGCTAATGGGCATTCTGTACCGCCAAAGCCTAATGGGCCTATGTCGCCAAAGCCTAATGGGCCAGTGCCGCTAAAGCCTAAGGGACCTCCTCAAAAAAACTTTGGCACTTTGATTCAATTGTATGCTGGCACAAAGCTGCAAAAATTATTTAATATGGATTTTCGGTTAAATTGTCCCTATTGTAACCTTTCGTTTCACCCGAACGACTGTGCTATTTACTCCACCCTGCGTTTTGATGACAAGGGAGAGAATGTTCTGCTTCGTCCTGCCCCACTCTTCCGTTTTCTTGCCCGCATGCGAGCAGTATCATCATTGGAAGGACCAGAGTATACTCAAGATGCAGCTTGCCGCCAATGCCCACGTTGCAAGCACTTTTTACCATATCGCTTCGAGATAGAGGCAAGTTTTAACATTGCTATGGTGGGCGATGCTTTTGCGGGTAAAACTCACTATCTTGCGGCCCTCCTCCATCAGCTCATCAATGATGAGATTGAGCAACAGGAAAACATTCGCATACGTCTGAAACCCATAAATGAACTTGCGGAAAAAAAATGGGCAGAATATCAAGAAACTCTTTTTGAACATCGTGGGCCGCTCATTGGCAATAAACCATTTACTCCGCTCTCGCAAGAAGAAATAGAACAGAATTATTCGGTAAGGGAACCATTAATCTTTCATCTGGAGATAGACTATGCGCTGAAAGAGTCTGTGACGAGCGTAATGAATATAGTTTTTTACGACATCGCAGGTGAGGAGATTGCAGACGACAAGAAAGTGCGGCAGTTTGGTTGGCCTATCCTGGAGGCACAAGCCATTATCTATTTCGCGGACATTCTCAATATACGATCTGTCCTGGATAAACTGCCTGCTAATAACCCACAGGTAAAATATGCTAAAGACTTCATAAAAAACCGGCCCAGACCTCATGTGGTTCTGGAGCGTATAATTTCCATCTTTAAGCGTCATCATCGATTAAGTCCCGAAGGTAAGGTGGGCACCCCTATTGCCATTATGCTCTCTAAGTCTGATATGCTCGATCCTATTGCGCAGGCAAATAGATTTGAGCAGGCACGTTTTTTGAAGGATGTCACGTTTAACGGCACAATTGATCTAGAAGATATGGATATTGTCAATCAGGATGCGCAAAGGTTCCTCAAGCAATTTGGCGAGTTGGAACTTGTACAAGACGGTCATATGCTCTTTACCACGGCCAGCTTTTTTGCAACATCAGCTACGGGATGTGCGCTCGATGCGAATGGAAAGTTTAGAGAAGTGAAGCCGCGCCGCTGCCTTGATCCACTCTTCTGGTTGTTATGGAGACTTACGGAGGCTAATCACTAAGAGAGTATCTGGTTTCAGCTCAATACTGGCGAGAAGCGTGCGCGTTTCAAACACGATCTTAGATAGTGTTTGGTTTTAGCTCAATCAATAGTCACGAAAAGTGTACGTGTTCCAAACACGATCTAAAAGAGTTCTCGCCAGACGTCCTGGAAGGAGTTGATAATATCACCATATGGCAGAAAAAACAATTGGTCAGCTATGGTATACGTGGTCTACTATCGGACTGGATAGCATAAGCGTGGGATACCGTGTGCGTGCCGCCTCTCCCAGTTTGAGTAATCTACAAAGTAATCGATACAATAGTATGGCAAGGTATCTTCAGTATCAATTGCCACAAGGTATTGATTCCAACTCCGTTTCTCCTGAACAAGCGCCCATTAGCTTTACTTTTGCTAAAAATGAATACGGAAAGCTACTCGCCCATAAGGTGTACGTAGGACGCGATGGTGTTGGACGCGCCGGTAACCACTTTGCTCACCTCCTGGCTTACCTGCCAGAAGATTTCTCGGCTCGTGATGCTATCGAGTTATGGGGATCTCCATTATGGAAGCGCAATGATGTACCTCAAGAAGTACAATCGACGCAATTAGGAGAACTCTCAAGGGATGATCTGGCAAACAAAATTGTGAAGCAAAGATTTCATTTTGCTACGGTTGAGCAGCATCTTGGCATCCTGATCAAAGCTTTTCTTTCGTCTGCAAGCCTGCGATCACAGGTACAAATAACTGGATCTTCTGAAAATATTCTCAAGTTGCTGTGGGGACTTACCCATAGTATTCCCAAAACGCTGTTGTCTGATATTACCTTTGCAACCTATGAGTGTGAGCCTGCTAAAAGCCATGAGAGCATTGTTGGCATTATCAACTCGCATGAGCTATTGCACCCTGATGCTACCGAAACGACTGTCGACATCAGTCCACCACGCCAACTTTCTACCGATATATCTGTTGATGAGTATGTTTCCTATGCCGTCCGCTGCCTTATCGAGAGCGATGATGGTCAATCAGCAAAGCTCAATGGGATTGTTAACCAGGCTGAAAAAAGAAATATTACGACCGTAAAAGCGTTCCTGGAGCTTTTTAGAAAGCTTACTGTCAGGGACAAGTTGACGCAACTTATTGATGATCTTAGAACCGCCTTGCTGCAAAGCAATTGGTCAGCGATGTCGCAGTTATGTCATAAATTCACGCTGCATTATCCCCCTGCCACTCATAAAAATGCATGGAACATCCTGTTTCGCACTTTTTCAAAGGAGGAAGCACTGTGCCAGCAGCTTATGAAACAGAGAGCCGCGTGTGAGTGGTTATTCAGTGGGTTGGTATTAGCAGCGCCAGAGATGATCGATCATCTCAATCCCTGGCTCTCTGGCTCATGGAGTAATTTAGAAGTATTTCTGTCTTTAGATTTGCCCGCAGCCTGGCATGTGGAAGCCATTATTGCCACACTCCTTTCCCCGAAATGGGTGCAAACACAATCGACCGCGCTGATTGAAAAATATGAGCCGGTATTTGCAGAAGCATTGCAACTGCTCGCTAGCGAAGCAGAAGAAGTGTGCATAGAGACGCTGCTCGACTTTTTCTCACCCTGGGAACCTGATAATGTCCTTAAAAACCAGCTTTGTACACAACTCATTAATGCAGAGAATACCAATCCTGAAACTCGAAGACAATTGATTAATCTTACACGCTCCAATACGGTTCTTGCTCCTCAGGTAGAAGATCATTCCACGGTGCAGTCTCCTCGCTCTTCTTCGCAGGTGACAGGCCAGGATGTAAACTTCAAAAGAGCCGTCACCGACCTGCTCACCAGTACGTTCCAACTGATGAAACAGATACTTTCAAAGCGCTCGAACAGACGCTTTTTCTTTCTTTTATGTATCGTAATACTACTTTTATGTACTTACCCTCTACTATACTATATAGGAACAACTCATCCCTCGCCAGCGGCACAAGCAACATACATGGCACTGGGTAAGTCAACAGTAACGTTTCAGGGCACACAAATAGCCCAAAAAAACATGCAAGCGACGGTACAGGCAGAATCTGGCAATGATGGTGACAACATTCTCAGCTATTCTCTGACGGAAAAGCAGGTCCAGAACAGTACTCAGTTTACTATCTATGTTATTTTGCAAAATACCGGACAGAGTACATGGTCAGATTCACGAGGATACCACCTCGCCTGCGTTCCTCCTACAGGCACTTCAGGCGATCCTGATTGTCAGCATGCGATCTTTTCAAATTTTATGGGTGACAAAGTACTTCCTGGGCATACTTATGTGCTCTCGATTACCCTTATCCTCCCAGCTCCAAAGTGTCATCATATCAGGCTAGGCCTGGTGGGCCATGATGGTCACTTTATCATTTCGCAAGGAAATAATTCACTGCAGAGAGTGAACTTTTCTGATCAAACTGGATGCCCAATGTAAACTTCTGTACTTGAGCAATGATCAAGATGTTAGACAAAGCCTGACTTGTCCATCCAAAGGGGGGAGCCTTCCCGTCCGGCGGCTGATGCTGCGTGCAACTGTACTATTATTCTATGGTGATCCCTCTATCCTCTTCCCTGGGCCTTTTAGCAGATACCACCTTACCCTGATAGGTAAAAATAGTTATTTCCCCACCGCCGTCCCTTGACGAAACTAGTTTCCCGATTTATAATTTTTCCATAAGGGAAGCATATATAAAAAGGGAAATAAAAGGTGCTTCCCTGGAAGCTGCCCTCAAGAACAAACAGGAGCAGCAACTATACAGGTATTTATTCATTGAGGAGAAAAGTTATGAACATTGCGCTTTGGATCGTGCAGATCTTGCTCGCACTCGCTTTTGTCGGGGCAGGCGTTATGAAAGCGTCGCAGCCGCTTGAAAAACTGCAAAAGAGTATGGCCTGGACTAATCATGTTGCTCCTACCTTTGTGCGCATCATAGGGGTCTTAGAGCTATTAGGGGCGCTTGGACTTATTCTACCGGCGGTCACGCATATCTTGCCCTGGCTCACAGCCGTTGCAGCGGTTGGCTTAGTGTTAACCATGATTGGTGCGATCTTCGTCCACATTCGTTTCAAGCAAATTTCCACTATCGGTGCACCTATCGTCTTGCTGCTGCTGGCTTTGTTTATCGCGTATGGACGCTTCCTTGTGGTTCCTCTCTCATAGGTTAAACTCATGGCGAGAACTTTCTCAGGTCGAGCCTTTCGAGTAGGGACAATCCCTTGCGGTTGTCCAGGTTGGGTTATGCTGACAAAGACGGCTAGTTTCACGCTGTGGTGATAAATATGTAACGGATCTGAGAAAAACCGTGTTCTATTTAATAGAATACGGAGAATGTGATAAATTACCAGAGGCTCTAGCACGGGCTAAGCTTGTATCACCAGTAAGAGTATGATAAAGTGATACATGGAAATTTAAACATCATTTCCGTTGCGTTCTGTCGATGAAGGTTTTCTATGCAAACATGAAAGGATTCTCGCCATGGCCGGAGATTTAGCAGCTGATTATGGTGCAATGGGTGGTGCAGTCAGTACCTTCAATACGCAAGCTGTGCAATTTGAGGACGCACTGCAAAATGTCACGCGAGCGGTAGAAGGCCTCCAGGGTGCCTGGAAAGGTGATGCCTTTGAGAGTTTTAGCCAGCTCATGATTCAATGGAAAAGTGATGCCATGCAGATCAGCGAGTTGCTCAAAGAGATTGGGGATCACGTCAACAAAGGGACTAACGCATTCCAACAGGCAGACCACGATATCGCGCAGGGCTTTAAGATGTTCCAATAGTTTTAGCTTCGTGGTCAGCAAGGACAGCATCTGTAGGCAGGCGCTGTCCTGCTTTTTTTTGTCCCATTGTCCTTCGCATACAAAAAGTGGGATAGCTATACAAGCCTTTTCTACTCTACTATAATATGGCTAATATACTTCTATCTTTAGATATTTGATCAAAGGAAATGCGCTCATGTATGATAGCCGTACCTCACACAACAGTATGCTCCAGACGTTAGGACGCTATCAGGTACTGCGGCGGATCGGTAAAGGCGGCATGGGAGATGTCTGGCTCTGCGAGGACCCGACTTTACGTCGTCAGGTGGCAATTAAAACGTTGCCCGCTCGTAGCCAGAACGACCAGGATTTTGCGTTACGCTTTGAACGTGAAGCCCAGGCAGCAGCGGCATTGAACCATCCGCATATTTTGTCTGTTCATGATTATGGTCATCAACTCCTGCCCAATGGGCAGGTTACTACCTATATTGTGATGCCCTATATCGCTGGAGGCTCATTAGCTGAGCGCATTGCATTATGTGGAGCAAAAAAAATATTTCTCCCTGTACAGGATGCGCTCAGCTATCTCTGGCAGGCGGCTGAGGCGATAGACTATGCGCACGAGCAAGGTGTCATTCACCGGGATATCAAGCCAGAGAACATGCTCATGCGCAGTGATGACTGGCTACTGCTGGCCGATTTCGGTATCGCGCGCATGCTCTCTACGACAGATAATCTCACACAAATAGAGGGAGGCATTGGCACACCGCTCTATATGGCCCCCGAACAGGCCCAGGGCAAAGCTGTATTTGCCAGTGACAATTATAGCCTGGCCGTCATAGCTTACCAACTTTTTGCGGGTCGCGTCCCTTTTGATGCAGATACACCTTACGCAACAACCATTCAGCACATGACGCTACCACCACCATCGCCACGACAATTTAATCCGGCCATGCCACCTGTGATGGAGACGGCTCTATTACGCGGATTGGAAAAGCAGCCGGCACAACGTCCCGCGTCCGCCAGCGCATTTGTGAACGGGCTACAACAAGCGGTAGCTAGCGCTCCCTTTGACGCCACTGCGGCTCCCAACCTTTCCGCGCAATCAGCCGCGCAGGCTACGGCAGGGCTCGTCGCTAATGATGGGCAAACAGTCAGACAAATTGAGCAGGATGCGCAACGCACAACTGTTACACGCCGCCTTTTCTTGTTAGGTGGCGGGGCCGCACTGCTGGTGGCAGGCGGAGGCTTAGGGATCTGGGCGCTCTCATCGCAAAAGCAGCCACAGCCTGTCACACATATCACGCCTACTCCAGCAACTACCACAGCACCTGCAACAGCCGTCGTATCCACCAATCAGCCGCTGGTTTTAACTGGACACAATCAGCCGGTCGCCTCGCTAGCATGGTCAGCCACAGGCATGCTGGCCTCGGCGGGATCAAATGGGGAAGGACAGGTCTTTCTCTGGGATGTCGCAACGCTCTATGCTCGGCAAAACTCATCACCGCAGCCCACAGCATCACACCAGTTTAGCACCGGTGTAGACATGCTGCTGGCCTGGTCGCCCAAAGGTGATATGCTAGCTATCGCCAATGCAGGCTCTCTCAACAATAACGTAGATGCACCAACTATCGCCGTCTATCAAGAAAACCTGAGCGGCTATGCCAATGGCTATAACAACACATTTGCTCTCAATGGTGTAGTTTCGATTGCCGCGCTGGCCTGGGCTCCCAGTGACTATCTCTGCACTGTTACGACGCCTTTTCTCAATCTAAATGCCAGTGATACGCTCATCATATGGAATCCCCAGCAGCCCCAAAAGCGACTGGCTACATTTAGCTTACCATATCCCCTTGATGCGGTTTCGAGTTCCGCGCTGACTCCCAACTCACTGGCGATAGCGCCCGATACAACGCCATTGAGATTAGCCCTGGGCACCAGTAATGGCATCGACGTAGAAAACATTAATATGGCAACACAGCCACCCCGTATGACGAAGGACAAGAATGCACCATTTACGTATGGATCTAGCGGGTTCCTGACAAACGATGATACGGCGGTTGTGGTATGGTCTGCTAGTGGGCAATATATGGCTGCGATAAAAGACGCCAGCAATAAACCCCAAAGCCTCACTATCTGGGATTTCCAGAATCGAGACACGTTAGTACCACTATCCCTACCTGGGAGCGCGAATACCTATCTGTTGACGCTGGCCTGGGATCAAGCGCCGGGCAGTACAAAGATTGCAGCAGGAGCAAATAATGGCACGGTCTATATCTGGGATAGCGCGGGCAATACGTTGCCGTTGGGCAAGAAGAGTCCACCCGCGACGATAACAGGTTCGGTCAGGGCGCTGGCTTATTCAGCCGATGGGCAATGGCTAGCGGCAGCCTATAACGAAGTCAATGACAGTATTGTCGTCTGGAAGGTGTAAGGAAGGCGGTCACGATGTTTTCAGATCACACAACGGATTGGCAAGGCAAGATGCTTGGCCGCTACCGACTGCTGCAAGTCGCCGGACGCGGTGGCATGGGCGAGGTCTGGCTGGCGGAAGATAGCCAGTTGCGCCGCCAAGTGGCCGTAAAATTGCTGCCCCCGGTGCTGGCTGGAGATGCTAGCTATCTGGAGGCTTTTGCTTACGAGGCTCGTACTGCCGCCGCGCTGGAACATCCCCATATCTTGCCCGTACACGACTTTGGTCAGCAACAACTAGCAAGCGGTGAAGTTGTGACGTACCTTATTATGCCGTATATCCAGGGTGGATCTTTGAGTAATCGCATACGCAGCGTGCGCGGTCCCCTGGTCGTAGACGAAAGCTTGCATTATCTGAAGCAAGCCGCCCTGGCGATTGATTATGCTCATAGCCAGCACGTCCTCCACCGCGATATTAAGCCCGGCAACCTGCTTCTGCAACAACAATGGCTCTTTCTCACCGACTTCGGCATTGCCAAGCTGCTGGTCAGCTCGACGTATCGTGGTCAGACACACGCTGGCGCTGGCACTCCAGAATATATGGCCCCGGAACAGGCACAGGGGCATGCAGAACCAGCGAGCGACCGCTACAGTCTGGCGGTCATCGCCTATCAGCTCTTTACGGATGTGTTGCCATTTCACGGCGAAACGCCCTATGAAACCATGCTCAAGCACATCACACAGCCATTGCCGCCAGCCCAACAATTTAATCCGGCCATTCCACAGACAGTCGATGATATCCTGGCGCAAGGTCTGGCCAAACGTCCAGAAGAGCGGCCAACATCGTGCGCTGAGTTTGTTGGCCGCCTGGAACTGGCATGGAAACAGCAGCCTGCAAGAGACCCTGACGCGACACAACTGACACCATGGAACAACCGCCCTCGCGGTGCCGGACCTGTTACGCCAGCTCCTCAAGTGGATATATCGGCTCCTGCGCTGCAACGTTCCCAGGGTCCCATCACGCAACCGCCTTTCATACCGTTAGCCACCGAAGTTTCGGCGGCAGGTGGGCCGCGTCCCTATCAAGCCGGACCTTCTACCTTTGCCGCTCAGACGCAATCAACACAGGTAGCACCACCACAGCAACCCGCATCGCCGGAGGGAAAAGGCAGGATCAGCCGCCGCACACTGGTCATTGCAGGAACGACGACCGTGGCTGTTGCGGCTGTGGCTGTCACCGGAGCTACACTGCTGCCAAAGCTCTTATCCACACACACAACACCAAAGCCAGTTCAAAAAGTACTGGGACCGCAAAAACTGATTGCAGGCATCCCTCTGCTTTCACTGACCGGACATTCCAATGCAGTCACAAACGTCGTCTGGGACGCTAGCGGACAGTATCTTGCCTCCGCCGGTGCAGATACACGTGTGATGCTCTGGAATATCGCAGCATATCTTAAGCAATCTAATGCATTTCAAACAATCTCCACACCTGTCAAAAAGTGGAAATTCGCTAACGCCATCAATGAAGATAGCCTCAACTGGTCCTATGATGGGCGTACACTGGGAGTGGCAGAAGCGTCAGTAAGTAGTATTTACTTGATCGATGTGTTTGGTCAAAACGACACGCCACGGGCATATACAGATGCTAGCCTGGACAACCCCATCCTGTCAACTTCATACAGCGCACTGGCCTGGTCGCCGGTCAATAATACGTTTGCTTCCACTGTTGAACTAACCAATAGCGTTGTGCTCTGGAGCCAGGCAACCGGCCCAATTAAGATCTTCCAATATAGCCCGGCAAACCTAATGGCTTTTGGCGTAAGTGTCCCAGCCTGGTCGGCGGATGGCCTGTACCTGGCAGTACAGTCTGCTGAATATAGCATTCCAGTCTGGCAAGTCAAGACCGGGAAGCAGGTCCAGAATCTGCAATTGCCTTTGAGCAAGAACGCGATACTAGAAAGGCAGGCGCTCAAATTTTCGCCTGCTGGTACTGGTATGCTCGCGTCTACAGATCTGGCGACGGTGGCGGTCTACGACTTTTTGCATAATAAACTCCTCTACACGCTGGGGACCGATGACCCGCAGCCTCTTGCGCTCCCCAAAAACAATACTGTGGGTTGGGTGCCGCAGGTAGGTGGAATCTCCTGGTCTCCTAATAGCAGATATATCGCTGGAAGTTATGGCCGCAGCGGGAAGATTTATGTCTGGGACCTGAAAAACACGGCCAGCAGCAAAAAAACGTCGGGCGGAGCCATCGTTCAAGCGTTGATTTTTGGCGCGACGCATGGGCATACCGAGACCGTCTTCGATGTCGCCTGGTCTCCTGACGGGCGCTATATCGCCACCTCGTCCTTTGATAAGACGGTGATTATCTGGCGCGTCGATGGCGCATAGCACCTGACTCGTTTAATCACAAGGAAAAAGGAGGAATTATGGATATTGATGAGTATACGCGAGAAGTTCACCGTACCTGTGGCATTAGCGAACACAGAGAGCTACTGACATTAACTGCGCTTGGTATCGCGGGAGAGAGCGGCGAGGTAATTGACATCATCAAAAAAGTGCTTTATCACTCTCATGAACTGGATGTTTCAGCTTTGGACGAAGAGATTGGCGATTTACTCTGGTATGTGGTTCTGCTTTGTGACACGGTAGGGCTGACGCTGGATGATGTTATGCAAACAAACGTGGAGAAACTGCGCAAGCGTTACCCGCATAGCTTCGATCCACAAAAAAGTCGCATGAGACAAGCATAGCAGGAAAGAACAAATCTCCTACGGCTCCTATGACAAAGATTTATTCATTTCTATTCTTACCGTCTTTGATTGTCTCTGCCAACAATCACTATGATGCCCGGGGTGACTTGCTCCTAGCATTTCGCACTATGCCAGGACGCGTTTCCATTTCGGCGCGGTGCTGCTGACATCTTCGATGCTGCTCTCATCGACTGGCTCGCTAGCCACCATCAGGATATAACCGGTCGCCAGAATGGACGAGATGTCTATGCCGAATGAGCGGATCTTGAGGCGTGTGCGCGATAATGCACAGCGGATCGGTCGCATTTCCTGCTCCCAGACACCCTCGACCTCCGCCTCCTCCAGATGTTCGCGTGCCTGCTTGAGGCTCTGCTCCGTCGTCTTACCACCACCGTAGAAACTGGCATAGAGCATGTCGTAGGGGCAATAATACGGGAACATCTCCAATAAGGGCAACAAGACGCTCATCTCGGTACTCGTAAACTGCTCCTGCCGTAACAGGCGCGGCATGCCACGCTCATCGCAGGCCAGGTAGGATAGCGTACCAAATGTTTTGTTTAAGGCAAACGTATGAGCTTCCGGCAAGGAATTTTGCAAGGAAAAATGCAAGATCTTCTCATTTTCCTGCTGCGGGTACTCGGTCGTTGCTTTGCTTTTACGCAGATATACTTTCTGCATGCTGGTGCTCCTTCATATTCGATACGCTTGTGCCAATCAGTTTCAATCGCAGCGCCATTTTTTTATGATTTCCCCTGGTACCGCTGGCGCGCGGGCTAATACAAGGGATCTCATCGGTATCCCGCATCGCCTCTGGGCCCACGACGCTCTCCGGCGAGATGGCAGAGCGCGTGTTTGTGATTACAAAACGTACATACACAACTAAACGGACTTTGATAGGAAAATCTGCACGATAACGATAGATGTAACTTGCCAAATTTATCCTCCAAACCTTAAAAACGGGCTTGAAAAGAGCTAAATGCTGCTGGCGAACGTAACGCCGGTACGGTATGCGCTACAGAGAACAAATAGCCAAATCCGATGCCACCCAGGATACCCAGCACAAGCAAGATAATGAGCAGCAGCAAGAGCCACTCAGATCTACGTTTCTGCTGAGGTGTGGTAGAAACGCGCTGCCTACGTGAGACGGCAAGCGGCTCGGTATTACGGGGCAAGGCACGTAACTCGCCTGATCCCTGCATCTCTATGCCGCTCTGTGACTCGCGCTGCAAGTCAAGCAAGGGTTGTGTGATACGTTGCCGTGTGAGCGCTTTCGCACAGGTCTGCGGTGAAGCAAAGACGGCGAAACCCTGTCGGTGTGCCCATGTGCGCAAACGCTCATTACCCTCAATGACCAGCATCAATGGCCTCTCAAGATGGCTCGTGGCGCGCCTCAGCTCCAGTAAATCGCCTGGACGCCGTAAGGTTGCATGCGGCGACAGCACAACAACAACCGGCTTCTGCAGCTTACTCACATGGCGTACAACAGACATTTTATCGTCCATTGGCTCTACCAGGATCGCCGCCAGGTCGCTTGTTTCCTCATGTTTCATGTGCAGCCCGCATTTCCTTATCTTTGTGACTTCGTCAAGGATTTTAGGATCTTTGGAAGATACAATCTTTTTCTCTCCTAATTATGCCCTGAATCGGGTATACTTTTAATGACAGACATTATCATTCTTTTTATCATTTTTATCATTTTGCTTTTGGACGGGAAGGCTCGGTGATAGTTTATGCAGACCCCTGAGATACCCCATCAACCTCGATTACGTTTGACCGAGGCGCGCAATGAGCGAGGACTCTCGCAACAAGAATTGGCCGAGCGCATTGGCACGACGTATGTCAATGTGAGTAGATGGGAACGAGGGATTACCAAGCCAAGCCCTTATTTTCGCCGCAAACTTATCAATCTCTTCGGCAAAACCGAAGAGGAGCTAGACCTGCTACCCGCGTCCAGCGCCGATCAGCAGGAAAAAACGCGCACACGACCGACACAGCAAGCCACTGACAGCACCACAGTCCCCAGCACGGCGCTCTATGATCCGGCCATCCCTCTACAACCGGCTATCGGTCTCGTGGGACGCGAACATGACCTCGCGCAGATTAAGCAGCGACTGACCTCCGGTGGTAGCGTGGCGCTGACCGCGCTCAATGGTCTACCCGGCGTCGGCAAAACCGCCCTCTCGATTACGCTGGCCCATGATCCAGAGATACGCGCACATTTCCGTGACGGCATACTCTGGGCTGGCCTGGGACCAAATTCGAACATGCCCGGCCTGCTGAGTCGTTGGGGCAGTCTCCTGGATATCTCCCCCGCACAGATGGCGACGTTGAGCAGCAATGAAGCCTGGGCCAAGGCCATTCGCGCGGCTATAGGCAATCGCGCCATGCTGCTGGTGATCGATGACGCCTGGGAACTCGAAGAGGCGCTGACCTTTAAAGTCGGTGGACCCCGCTGCGCTCACCTCGTCACCACACGTTTCCCCAGCATCGCCTCGCATATGGCGTTCGGCGGGGCAACCATGATCGAGGAATTGAGCAAGGAGCAGAGCATCGAGCTACTCACCTTGCTCGCACCACAGGTCGTGGCCCGCGAAGCACAGAAAGTCGATGATCTCGTACAGGCGGTAGGTGGTTTGCCACTGGCGCTCACATTGATGGGAAATTATCTACGCAAACAAGCGTACAGCGGACCTGCACGACGCATTACGGCTGCCCTGGAGCGCCTGAGTGACGCGGAGGTGCGCCTCACGCTCAATGAGCCACACGTGCCCGTCGAGAGCCATCCCAGTTTACCGATTGAGACGTCGCTCTCGCTGCAATCGATCATCTCCGTCACGGATCAGACGCTGAGTGCGTCCGCGCGCGCCGCGCTGTACGCGCTGGCCGTTTTTCCGCCTAAACCCAATACCTTCTCTGAGGACGCGGCCCTGGCCGTTGCCGCCTGTAGTCTGGACGATCTCGATGCTCTGACCGATGCAGGTCTGCTAGAAAGCAGCGGACCCGCTCGTGACCGCTATACGTTGCACCAGGTCATCGCCGACTACGCGCGCCTGCATCTCACGGAACATACGGCCCACGAACACTTAATTGCCTACGTTACCGACTACGTGGAGGCACACAACAAAGAGTACGAGATGTTGGAGTTGGAGAGTGGTAATATTCTGGCAGCCCTGGAAACCGCTCATCACCTGGGTAAACAGGCCGAACTGGTCCATGCTACCTATGCGTTCGCGCCATTTCTTATACTGAGAGGTTTCTATGCGCCGGTAGAACAATATCTAAAATGGGCACAAGAGGCTGCGGTCGTGCTGGATGATAAGTATGGTATAACGAGTGCTCTGCTGTATCTAGGAGAGGTTGCACAGAAGCAGGGGATTTATAGTCAAGCAGAACCTTACTTCCAAGAAGGATTGGCACAGGCTCGTGAGATTAGAGATATTGAACGTATTTGTGAATTTCTCACCGATTTAGGGGGTATAGTATGGAAGAAGGGAGATTCTAAACAGGCAGAGATATACTTAGAAGAAGGTTTAACTTTAGCCCGAAAAATTGGGAATAGCAAACGTATTAGTGTTCTGCTTAAAACTCTTGGCTCTGTTGTTGGCAGCCAGGGAAATTTTACCCAATCAGAAACTTATTTCCAAGAAGGGCTAGGTTTGGCACGTCAAATTGGAGATCGTGAAGAAATCTGTGTCATGTTAATGAATTTGGGTACAACTGTAGGTGGACAAGGTCATTACCATCAAGCGGAAGGATACTTTCAAGAAGGTTTGATCCTGGCACGCCAAATTGGACATCGTGAATGGACAAGTGCATTACTCAGTAATCTAGGAGAAGCTGCCAGTCTACAAGGTCATTACCATCAAGCGGAAGGATACTTTCAAGAAGGTTTGATCCTGGCACGCCAAATTGGACATCGTGAATGGACAAGTGCATTACTCAGTAATCTAGGAGAAGCTGCCAGTCTACAAGGTCATTACCATCAAGCGGAAGGATACTTTCAAGAAGGTTTGATCCTGGCACGCCAAATTGGACATCGTGAAATGATCAGCAAAATACTTATCAACTTGGGATCAACGACACAAAAACAGGGAAATTATGCACAGGCAGAAATATATCTCAATGAGGCTTCAAATCTAGCGCATCAAATTGGTAGACCCCAAATTATGGCAAATGTTTTATATGAAAGAGGTAACTTGTATCTTAGTAGGCAGGAATTAGAAGCGGCTGAGTCTACATTTGGGAAAATGCTTACTGTCATTCCTGAGGGGGCACAGGATTTGATTGCATTAGCTCAGTACGGGCTGTCACGTGTCGCAGCAGCGCAAGGCAACATTGCTAACGCACGAAAAACTGGAGAGATAAGTGTTGCAACATTAAAAAAGATAGGAGACCGTAGGGCACAAGAGGTCAGCGATTGGCTCAGTTCATTAAATATCTAGGCATATAAAAGGCGTAGAGGGAGATATTGTGTATATTTCATTAATCTCTACGCCTTTTATCCTAAGTTAATTTACTCACACACCATACATGAATGCAGTAAGTGATGAGTGAAATGCCAGGGGCACCAATACCAGAGCTGTCGCAACCAACAAGATAGCCAGGATAGCCAGGACCCAACGAAGTTGTAATTTCTGCATGATGTTATTTCCTTCCGTCCAGGGAGTGTGGTACAACCAGTTCCGGGCTGCCCACAGTCTCTGTAAATATTTATTGCTGATTACCGGAGCTGCTCTTCACAGGGTGTAAGCGCCCGGTAACGTCAGGCGTAGGGCTGCCGGCACAATGCCAGCCAGCGCTGTACGCTCGACAACTTCTATTTATGGCAGCGCACCGACTACTGGAGGTCGCGATCTCCCAGAAGACGGACGCTACCGGGTCTACCGTCAGGAGAGCCTGCATGCTTAGCTCTTATTCCTGCTACCCATCGCGATGTGTTTGTTTTGTACTTCGACCACTCAAAAACGCCGGTCAAAAGACTCCATTGCGTATCCTCTGAACGTCTTGAAGTCTTATACGTTTCTCAGTGGTCACAAGAAGGTATGGTATAAGATTTTTTCCGTATCCTCATGTTTGCCTCAAGTAGTGATAGAAAAGTACTAATCTAGTACTAGCAGTTGATGCCCTTGGGCTGAAGTCTCTTCTGGAGCGCGTTTAGACCGTCCACGCGTAGATATATGCCGATAGTACCCCCAGGAAGTCTGAAAATCGGCATTAAAATGGTATTAAGATCTTTTGGTACATAAAACAGCCAATTATGCCGTGAATCCAGGCAGGAAGGGGGTTTATGGCTATAAATAGCTGTGCAGACCGGGGATTTTAGGAGCTATTTGGGGACCAGGAGTACCAGCAAAAGTTGATGATTTCAAATACCTTTGCGATAAAAGGTGGGTGCTGGCTGGCAATCTGAAATCGTGCTGCCACTGATAGGGTTGAACACAGAAATCTGTGGCGCGAGCGGACGATTTTCTTATACCATACCTCCCAGTGCCTGTTCACTCAGTTGTGTCTTTCCCCTGGTACCAATGTTCGGCTAATACTATTAGATGTAACACTTCAAGTGAAGTATACGCTGGCCCTACACGACCATCCACGCTCGCTGGCCTGAATAGTCATGCGTATTTGTTTTGGGAGCTGGTATGTTCAGGTTTTCTGCCGGTTCTACTCTTCAGGCCAAAGTTCAGAGGAAAACGCTTAGTGCTAGTATCGCAACGGGACTACGCAGTCACCAGCCTTCACTTTCCCTAACTGACGCCTCGGTTTCACTTCTCACGGCTACAAGGTATCTTTTTGCCCGAGGTCTGGGATGGCAGCAATCTCTGTTTTGCCTTTTTTTTTGCTCTGCAATGAGCTCACGCTGAATGACGCTGAAGCAGAGTTAGTCCACCAGGCAACAACAGAAACCGTCAACTAGCGGGAGCCACAGATCACGCGCCAGGATCAATACATTGCAAAGAGTACAATCCCGTTCTCTCTTATTTGTCTCTGAGGAGACGTACTCATAGAGATACGAGCTAGTACTTTTTGTCAGCTTTTGCGTTAGGATTGTGCCATATTCGTACACTTAAGTATGCTATAGATAGAATGGGAGCCAGGAAACAGATAGAGGAATTTATCGCAGATGATTGATTGGACGGGGCACAAATTAGGCAACTATCAACTCAGAGAACTGCTCGGTCAGGGTGGTTTTGCGGACGTCTACCTGGGCGAACATATCTATCTGCAAACTCCCGCCGCCATTAAAGTATTACAGATGCAGTTGAATGAGGATGCGCTGGCAAAATTTCTCACTGAGGCGCGTATTATTGCGCGTCTGACGCATCCTCATATCGTGCCGGTGCTGGAATTTGGCATAGAACATACCACGCCCTATCTGGTCATGGGCTACGCGCCCTACGGGTCGTTGCGCAAGCGCCATCCACACGGCAGCATACTGCCAGCCGAGACCATTCTCTCCTACGTCAAACAAATGGCGCAGGCTCTGCAATATGCGCATGACAATCATATCATTCACCGTGATGTCAAACCTGAAAACATGCTGCTTGGTAACAATCAGGTGCTGATGCTCAGTGATTTCGGTATCGCCACCAGCGTACAAACTCACCACACCGAGCTCAATCAGCGCAGTCACGCTGAGACATTTGGGACCGCTCCGTACATGGCCCCCGAGGTATTTAACGATCACCCGACAGTCGCCAGTGACCAGTATGCCTTAGCCATCGTCGTCTATGAATGGTTCAGTGGCGCGCCACCTTTTGATGGTTCAACCATGCTGGTCGCCATGCACCACCTCTATAACGCACCTCCGCCACTCCACACACACGTGCCTACGCTGGCACCAGCTATTGAGCCGGTATTGTTACGAGCGCTCGCCAAAGATCCGCAGCAGCGCTTTGCCAGTATCCAGGACTTCGCCGCTGCCCTGGAAAAAGCGTGTACGGTTGAGCCTGCGCTGCATACCTTCTCGAAGCCACTTTTTTTACCAACCATACGACCACAAGCGGTACAGGAGGGTGCGCCATCTGGCCTGTTAACGCGTGAATACGCACCAACGCCCACGACCGGTAAAGCCGTGAGCAACATACCGCTAAGAGAGATATCACCGCTACTTCGTTTGCCAGCCACGGGGACGGTACTGCCGCCGCCTGTACCCGCACAACAACCTGCTCCACAGCCTATCTCAAGACGGCAGATGTTCCTGGTATTGGGTGCTGCCGGACTGGCGGTGACATCATTGGCCGCGTTCGGTACAGAGGTACTCACGTACAACCTCTCCCATCGCTCTGCACAATCCAGCGCTGCTCGCCCGACGGCAACAGCCACACCAGATCCTACACCCACGCCAGTCGTTACCGTACCTGCTATCGTCGATGCCACGACCAGCCGGCCCGCACCCACCTCTGCGAGTACTGGCAATCTCACAATGTTTGTGCGTGGTGGAGACAATAATCTGTGGTATAGCACCTACAACGGTAATTGGAGCACCTGGAGCGAATTGGACGATGACCTTGCCTACGATCCCGTCGCCACATCGTGGGGTGCCGGACGCTTCGACCTCGCTGTAAGAGGCAGTGATAACTCTATCCAACATAAATGGTACGACGGTAGCTGGCATGCCTGGGAGTCACTGAGCGGCATCATCACTTCCGATCCAGCCATCGCCTCGTGGGGTCCCGGACAAATTGACGTCTTTGCGCGTGGCACAGATTATGCTTTGTGGCATATAAGCTACAACGGGACATGGCAAGGCTGGGAATCCCTGGGTAGCGGCTTCGCATCTTCTCCGACCGTGGTTTCCTGGGGCGCACAACGCCTGGACGTCTTTGTACGCGGCTATAACAACGATCTGGGACATATCTGGTACGATGGCAACTGGCAAAATTGGGAATGGTTGGGCGGCAGCTTTACCGCCGATCCGACCGTGACATCTCCGGCACAAGGGATACTTGATGTTTTTGTGGTTGCTGATGATAATAGCCTGCAACATATACGCTTTGATGGCGGCTGGCAATCCTGGGAATCCCTGGGCGGCACCCTTACCAGCGCACCAACCGCTGCATCCTGGGGCAATGGTCGCATCGACGTTTTCGCTCGTGGCACCAACGATGCCTTGCAGCATATCTGGTATGATGGCAGTTGGCAGCCCTGGGAAACGCTCAGCTAAACAACTCTCCGTCCTTGAGGGGGAAACGGGGTAGGGGCGTGTCCTGGCGACCGCCCGGGCGCACGCGAGGTGACGCCCCTACCCCATTTCCCAACGTTTCCCGGAAGGATAGAGACCAATAAGCTAGACGGCTTGCTCTTCAGCATGGAGATCGGTTATGCTAAGGTAAGAGCAACGGAAACATTCAGCGAAAAGAGACGCGGCAGTGCGAAGGAAGCGAACATATTTCATCGTAGCCATTCTAGCGGTACTGATTCTTATTAGTGGTGGAATAACGCTCATTAGTAGCGGAATAGTGCTCAGGAAGCTCATCCCTGACAGAGCAGTAAAATCCTCTATCTCTATCTCAGGCTTACATGTGTCAGGCAATCGACTCCTCAACAACGCCAATCAGGTCGTACGAACGCTCGGCGTGAATCGTTCAGGTAGCGAGTATGAGTGCGAAGCAGCCGGCAATACGAAAGTATTTGATGGCCCGAGCGATGCAGCCTCGGTTGAGGCCATGACGAGTTGGGATATCAATACCGTGCGTGTGCCGCTCAACGAAGATTGCTGGCTGGGCATTAACGGCTATCCCGCAGCTCAGTATAGCGCGACACAGTACCAGCAAGCTATCATCAACTATGTGCATCTCCTCAACGCCAATCATTTGATCGCTATTGTGGATCTGCAATGGAATGGTCCCGGCACATATCTCTCAAATGAGATACACTCTATGCCTGATCTTGATCATGCCCCCGCTTTCTGGACCTCGGTCGCCAGCACCTTCATGCACGATTCTTCCGTTATCCTTGACCTCTTTAATGAACCACACCCCAGCAATTGGTCCTGCTGGCTCAATGGCAGTGCGGTTAGTCATGGCAGTCCCTGCGATAGCATCGGTTTTGCCACTGCAGGCATGCAAATGTTGATCAATACGGTACGTGCCACCGGGGCGACGAATGTCATCATGCTAGGAGGCCTGGATTACGCCAACGACCTATCAGGCTGGTTAACGCACCTGCCCATTGATCCTTTGAACAATATGGTGGCCTCCTTCCATTTGTACAACTTTAATCCCTGCAACAGCGACAGTTGTTGGAACAGGCAAGTCGCACCCGTGGCGGCTCAAGTACCCGTCATTGTCGGTGAACTGGGCGAGAACGATTGTAAATCCACGTTCATCAATACATCAATGGACTGGTTTGATCAACACGATATCGGCTACCTGGCCTGGGGTTGGGATGTCTACAATTGTGGCTCTTTTCCCTCGCTGATTACTAGCTATGATGGCACACCAACCCGCTATGGTCAGGGATTCAAAACACACCTGACTGCCCTGGGTGATGGCCTTATCCCCACCCCTGTGTTGATTACGCCAACGCCTGGTACCTGACCAGACAGACAACCGCAAGGGTTTGTCTCTACGCGAGGAGGAGATCGAGTACCACACAGACAACCGCAAGGGTTTGTCTCTACGTCACCTGGGCGGTTTCCTCTTGCTAAAAAACTCTTCAGAATCTATTCAGTTTTTTTTGCCCATAGATTATATCTTGCATTCTATGCGGCTTTTAGTTATCTTAATAAAAGAAAGCCTTCATCCACAACAAGAATATTTATCGTTCAGCGTGACCTGGACGAAGCGTATGCTATTCCAAAGGAGGGAGAGCGTATTATGCAAAGGAAGCAAACCTATCTCGTATTGATCATCCTCGTGCTTCTCATACTTGCCAGTGCAGGCATAGTGCTGAGTAGAGCGACTCCGGCCAGGGCAGCCACTGCATCTATCGCTGGCTTACACGTATCCGGCAACCAGATTCTCAACAGCGCGGGTCAGGCCATACGTCCGCTCGGCGTGGATCGCGGCGGCAGCGAGTATATGTGCGATAGTAGCCTCGATACAACCGTGTTTGATGGACCCAGCGATGCTACCTCGGTAGCGGCCATGGCAAGTTGGGATATTAATGCCGTGCGTGTGCCCCTCAACGAAGATTGCTGGCTGGGTCTCAATGGCTACCCCGCCGCGCAATATACTGCCGCACAATACCAGCAAGCCATCGTCAGCTACGTCAATTTGCTCAATTCCTATAACCTGGTCGCCATCGTCGATCTGCATTGGAGCGCGCCAGGTACCCAGCAAGCCAATGCCCAGCTCCCTATGCCTGATCTCGATCATGCCCCGGCTTTCTGGACCTCAGTCGCCAATACGTTCAAGGGCAACTCCTCAGTCATCTTCGACCTGTATAACGAACCGTATACAAGTAGCTGGTCCTGCTGGCTCAACGGCAGCACCGCCGCCAGCGCCAGCCCGTGCAATGACGTCGGTTTCGCTGTCGCGGGCATGCAAACGCTGGTGAATACCGTACGCGCCACGGGAGCCACGAACATACTTATGCTAGGTGGCCTGGCCTACGCCAACGACTTATCCGGTTGGCTGGCGAACAAGCCGACCGATACGCTGAATGATCTGGCAGCCTCATTCCACTTGTACAACTTCAATAGTTGCAGCAGCAGCACCTGTTGGAATGCGCAAGTCGCACCCGTGGCGGCTCAAGTACCCGTCATTACCGGCGAACTGGGCGAGAACGACTGTCAATCCACATTCATTACTACGGCCATGAACTGGTTTGATCAAAATAATATCGGCTACCTGGGCTGGGGCTGGGATGTCTACGACTGCGGCAGCTACCCCTCACTGATTACCAGCTATGATGGGACGCCAACGCAGTTTGGCCTGGGACTCAAAACGCACCTGATCGCTCTGGCTGGCGGGGTTACGCCTACTCCCACGCCAGTTACACCCACGGCAACGCCGGGGACGACCCCGACCCCAACACCAACCAGTACGGCGGTAACGGGTAGTACTTGTAAGGTAAGCTATACGGTGTCGAATCAATGGCCGACCGGCTTTACCGCAAATATCACGATCACAAACACGGGGACATCCTCGCTCAACGGCTGGAGCCTGGTCTTCACTTTCCCTGGCACCCAGCAGGTCACGCAGGGCTGGAACGCCGATATCTCGCAGCAGGGGGAAGTCGTGACCGTGACGAATGCCGCCTATAATGCATCACTCCCGTCGGGTTCCACAGCCAGTCCAGGCTTCAATGGCTCATGGAGTGGCAGTAATCCCAACCCGACTTCTTTCACTTTAAATAACGTAACTTGTAGTGTATCCTAGTAGTGCGTTCTATCGCTGAAGCATGTTCGCAGGGAAATCGCAGGGAATGCGAGATTATATGATAGCCATTGCAAGGAGTGCAATATCCGGCGCGTAGAGATCGCAAGGAGCGCGAGATCAGGCGCGTGGGCATCGCAGGGAGTGCGCGAGATCATATGATAGCCATTGCAAGGAGTGCAATATCCGGTGCGTAGCCTTGCAAGGAGTGCAACGTCACGCGTGTGCGAGTGTGCTCTATACCAGGTAAGGATGTCGGCTCATAAGGCATCCCAATGGTAAACCATCTGACCCTTCAGGATAACTGGAGGGTCAGATAGGAATCATCTGGTTGTTGCACATAGAATAGAAACGTTACCTCATACGGCTACGACGCGTCGTCGTAATGCTCTGATTACCTGAGAGATCAGGTGCAAGGACCACGCGGCTCAACGCAACGATGCCCCACGCAATCAATGCATACACAATCATCGCAATCACTGTCGAAAACTCAAAGGTGCTACTGCCAACGGTCTGATCGTTGAAAATGCCGTTAAACGCCACCACAAATATGTGGCTAAAATTGTATAAGAATGCGACAAAGCTACTACTCTCATTAGCACCCAGCAGCCTGAACACGAGCCGTAACAGCAATATGATCTCCAACACGCCTAGTATAAAGTAGATGACATTTCTAACTATATACCGTTCATTCGCGCGTTTCTGATTCTTATCCTCAAAAACTTCCGCGTGCTGCTCAACCCGATTGCCAGCCGAATCAACATACGCTTCATGCTGGCTCTGTGCGTGTGCGCTGCCAATGTCAGATGACCTGATGGTATTATCATCGTTCGAGCCATACACTGGCTCTTGATAGGGAACCTGCCCCGCAGGCTGGTTGGGTGGGTAAGGCTGATTGCTCATATCTATTCTCCTTCATACCATCCTTGGCAGAGCAGCCGCAGATGAAGAGTAAATGCCACACCTCTAAACGCTGGATATGCCATTTCCACGCGCAACACAATTCACGACTGGAATTTCAAGAAGCGCGTGCCAGACATCAATCTGGTGCACAAAGGTTTCTTTCTTTAACACGCGCTACGCTCCGAAACAGTTGCAAATTACCGCAAAAAAAGGCTAAGTGAGGCAATTCTATTGTACGGAAGAGGTTAGATATGCGCAGAGCGCGCTTTTTCCCGCAGTGCTCCAGCAATCATCCAGCCAAGGTCGATCACATATAAAATAATAACGGTATCGCCCAGTGTCGTAGCAAACCATCCAGCAGGCAATAATTGATCGACTCCCCAGAGAATAAAGGCAGCGCTTACCAGCAACGCCTTACAGAGATCCAGAAGACTTGGGCGCATCACAGCTTGAAAAGCCAGCGAAGCCGCACCAATCAGCAGTAAAGGTACAGCCGAGACAGGTGCATGCGTTAGCCAGGGCGCGTCATGCCATAACAAGTCATAGAGCAAAAGCAATCCACCAGCTACAAATGCCAGTATCGTAAGCAGCCAGGTAAAGCCATAAAGCACTATACTTACCACAGGCAGAGGAGGCAGATTTCTCAGACGCGACGGAACTGAGGACTCAAAAGATGCTGGTTTCTGTTTCAGTAAGTTATTCATGCGACTCTCGATCTATCACGCTACTGCTTACTCTCGATCTGCTTGAAAGGTAAAGCAGCGCCAGGCAATAGTATATACATGATTATGCAGTTTGCAGACGAGCAGGGGAACATCTGAGTACCGCTGCTGGGTGTGGAAAGAACAGCCGCGCAACATCGCGTGAAGTGCGCGTATAAGCCATGCTCCATCGCTAGCTCATGTAGGGGCACCGAGTCCTTTTCCCTAACTTAGCCAGCATATAGTTTATCTGATTTTACGTCAAGAGTTATCGTCAAGATTTGCTTAAAGCAATTCAACGCTTGACAATCTCGGCATTTTCAGGTACATTACTTAGTGTTATACATACACTAAGTCGGGCATAGCAATACAAACAGCGGAAAAGAGGGACATGGCATGGTATTAGTCGCATACTTTAAATCCGAACCTACTGAATACATTCTCGCATATCGCAATGGGAAAATCTTTCGCCAGGGTAGTGGGCGCGCATTCTGGTACTGGCGTCCGAGCACATCCATTGTGCTGGTACCCATTTCAACGGTGGACGCGCCCTTTGTTTTCAATGAAACGACGGGTAACTTTCAGGCTGTCACCCTGCAAGGGCAGATCACCTATCGTATCACTGCGCCCGAAACCATCGCGCAGTTGCTCAATTTCACCGTGAATCCGCTCACGCGCCAGTACAGTTCAGAGGACCCTGCCAAACTGAATCAGCGTATTGTTAATGTCATCCAGATGCACACACGTAAGGAACTCCAACAACTTGTACTCGAAGATGCCCTGCACAGCACTGAGCGCCTGGCCCGTAGCGTGCTGACGACGCTACGTGAAGAGCCAGCTCTGGCTGCGTTGGGCATAGAGTGTGTCAGCCTGTTTTATACAGCCATCAAAGCGACACCAGAAATGACCAAGGCGCTAGAAGCAGAGTATCGTGAAGCGCTGCAAAAGCGCGCAGACCAGGCGATCTACTCGCGCCGCGCCGATGCCGTTGAACAAGAACGCAAGATTAAGCAAAACGAACTCTCGACGGCTGTCGCCCTCGAACAGCGACGGCAAGAACTGGTTGCTTTGCAAGGTGAAAATGCTCGCCAAGAAGCGGAGTTTGATGCAGAAGCCACACGTATCCGACTTACGCCCTATCAGCAGCTTGAAGCACGCCAACTCCTGGGACTGGCTTTCCGCGACTTTGCCGAAAATGCCCAGAAGATTGGCAATCTGACGATTACGTCTGAGATTCTTGCACAATTACTCAATGCTTGAGAGGAGGATCAGAAGTAATGGTTGAGATAGAGCGCGTCGTGGTGGTCACGAAAAAAACCGCCCTTGAGGAGCTGGTCTACCGCTTGAACTCGAAAGCGCAGGCCAGATTTTACCTGGAACAAAATCAGATTTCGTTTACCGAATACGAGCTGGCCGATGCGCAATATCAGCGTGCGCTACAGGTGATCAAGCAGCAATTACCGCGTAGTATCAAGCAGCAGTTTATCGACCGTGACTTTCTTCCTTCGTACCAGTTTGCTGAGCACGATCTCGTCATCACCGTCGGTCCCGATGGACTGGTTATTAACACGGCTAAATACCTGAGCACGCAGCCGATCCTGGCTATCAACCCGGACCCGGCGCGCGTTGATGGCGTCTTAATCCCTTTTCCCTTTCACGAGACAGGCTTATGGCTTGAACGCGCGTTGCAAGGGAAAGTGCAGGTTGCTCGCGTCTCCATGATCAAAGCAGTACTCAACGATGGACAGGAACTCTATGCTGTCAACGACCTGTTTATCGGTCCGCGCAGCCATGGCTCGGCGCGTTACGAGCTGGCCTTCGGGAGAAAGCGTGAGCAACAAAGTTCGAGTGGCATCATCGTCTCAACCGGAGCTGGCTGTACAGGCTGGCTCCGTTCCATCACGTTGGGAGCCTGGCATGTCGCGCACTACTTCGCCGAGACGAGCGACACACCACCTGATCTCCAGGAGCTTGAGCTTGGTTGGGAGTCTGATCATCTATGGTTCACCGTGCGCGAACCATTTGTCTCTAAAACGACGCAGGCCAGCATCGTCTTCGGTCAGATTCCACCTGGTCGGGAACTGGTCATCACTTCACAGATGCCCGATTATGGGGTCATCTTCAGCGATGGTATTGAAACAGACTACCTGAGCTTTAATGCTGGCTTTATTGCGCGTATCGGGCTGGCCCAACGCAAGGCGCACCTCATTACGCGTGGGTAATCATGTAACTCTTCAGGAGCCACAAGAACTCGCGTAGGGGCCGAGCGAAGACCTTTTTGGGGAGCTGGTCTCTTGCGTTGAAACGGGCAAAAAGGTCTTCGCGTCCCTGGCTGCAGTCCGAGCAGGACAACCGCAAGGGATTGGTCCGTACGCGATTACACATACACGCCGACCTGAATAGTTGCCACAAGTGTACAAGCCCAGTACCAGCAAGGCCAGCATGGAAAACTTAGCGGAAGACGCTTTGTAACTTGTCAGCTTGATCGACAGCGATGAGGTTGTCAATAAACTCGTCAATGTCGCCGTTCAGGACGCCGGGCAGATTGTGCCGGGTCAGACCAATACGATGATCGGTAACACGGTCCTGCGGGAAATTGTAGGTGCGAATCTTCTCACTGCGATCCCCGGTCTGTACCTGGGAACGACGGCTCTTACTCAATTCTTCCTGGCGCTTGGCTTCCTCTAAGTCCCAGAGGCGAGCTTTGAGCACGGAAAGCGCTTTTGTCTTATTCTTCAACTGCGATTTCTCGTCCTGGCAGGTGACGACCAGGCCCGAGGGCAAGTGCGTGATACGCACCGCCGAATCGGTGGTGTTTACGCTCTGACCGCCATGTCCAGTGGAACGGTAGACATCCACCCGGATATCGGTATCTTTGATATCAATATTAATCTCATCATCGGCCTCTGGCAAAACAATCACTTTCGCCGTGGAAGTATGGATACGCCCATTGGCCTCGGTTACGGGTACGCGCTGAACCCGATGCGTGCCACCTTCGTATTTCACGCGGCTATAGGCTCCCCTGCCTCTCACCACAAAGGTGATATCTTTAATACCGCCCCCCTCGGTGTCATTGACATCCAGCACTTCGACCTTCCAACGGCGGTTGTCCGCGTAGCGCGTATACATGCGATAGAGTTCGCCTGCGAAAAGGGCCGCCTCGTCACCGCCAGCACCGCCCTGAATAGTGACAATCGCATTCTTCTCGTCCATGATATCTTTAGGCAACAGGGCAACTTTTACCGCGTCGAGCAAGTGCTCTTTATGGGCTTTGAGTCGCTCTATTTCCTCAAATGCGAGTTCGCGCAATTCGCCATCTTCACTGTCATACATTTCCTGAGCTTCAGTGAGCTGTTTGTCGCTATCGATCAGTTCATTGTAGTTTTGCACCACCACTGCCAGTTCGGCATGCTCGCGCCCATAGCGTTGCAACAGAGCGATATCCGCCAGCACATCAGGCTGTGCCATTAAATTATTTAGTTCTTCATAGCGTTCTGCCAGACTGGCAAGTTTATCCATCAAATCCATAGAGGTTCCTCCCGATACTTCACAATCCGCCCGTTTGCATACGCGTTGACACAACAAAGGTGATGACCAGGGTGGTTCTTCGTATTACTCACTTTATAAAACACAGCGGACGGATGATATATTGCATTTGCGTTAGATAGGTGTGGGTTTCCTCTGCATTGAGAGGACTTCAGGGGCGTGTTGAGGCCCGGCTACCCGGCTGTAAGGAGGTAGCGTTCGATGGTCGCATGGCATAGCGTTGCGCGAAATGCTAGAGATGTGCACTCGACAATTGTACTAAACATTGATAGCCTCACGGCTCCATTATAGCATGCCTGCAGTGCGGTTGGGAAGACTGGTTAAAAACAGCTCGCGCGTGCTCAAGGACAACACCAGGACGCAGGATCTTGTGGCATGGCGTGGTAAGGCAATGCCCAAACGATTACTTTCAACTAGCGTTCTTGCCAGGACAATAGAGTTTCTGCTAGAATAGCTGAGCAGATACAGTGTACGTAAGCCTGAGTGTCTGTGGTAGGAAGACTGTCCGCTCGCACTTATTAAGAAAGAACGTAACTATTCAGGTACCGTGGAGGCTCGCGTAGGGGCCGAGCCAAGACCTTTTTTGGTGGCCTATCTGCCGCGTTGGACGAGGGAAAAAGGTCTTGGCGTCCCTACACGAGTACATACCTACCTGAATAGTTACGAAAGACCAATTTAAAAGGTGGCTATTTGCAAACTGACCCTCTCCAGCCTGTAGCATTCCCAGGAGCACCGAGGCTCTCATCAGAATGAAGACTGAAAAGACTATAGACAGCTTAGAGGGGAGACTACCAGTAGTTTCATGTTGCAAAAATATATCCATTCCGCACCCGCTGGTAGTCTCCCGTATTTTGTGCATATTCCGGTAAACTATCAAGTTGGAAAAGCAGTACCTTTGATCGTCATGCTGCATGGCTGCACACAAACGGCAGCGGATTTCGCCGCCAGTACGCGCATGAATGAGCTGGCTGAGCAACATCTTTTCATTGTCGCCTATCCGCAGCAGGTGACTATGCATAACCACTCATTATGCTGGAACTGGTTTCAGACGGCCAATCAGACGCGCGACCATGGAGAAGCAGCCCTGATTGCAGGCGTGGTGCAAGATATCGCACAGAGTAAAGCACGCTGCACCATCGATCCCACACAGATCTATGTTGCCGGATTATCTGCCGGTGGGGCAATGGCCAGCATTCTGGGAGCAACCTACCCCGAGGTTTTTGCCGCCATTGGCGTGCATTCGGGGCTGGAATATCAGGCTGCCACCACCATGATCGATGGATTGAGAGCTATGCGCAGAGGCGCCCCGGACCCGACGAAACTGGGGCAAGCGGCCTACGCGGCCATGGGTCCTGCGGCACGCGTCGTTCCTGTGATTACTTTCCATGGTACCAGCGATCATCAGGTAAACCCTGTGAACGGTGATCAGGTCGTACAGCAATGGATGCATACAAATTGTCTGGCATCCCAGGGAACGTACGCAGTCAAGTTTGATGAGCCTTCGCACACAGAAACATGCAAGGTACACGGAAAGCGTCCATATACTGTGTACGCCTGGGCAGACACTCATGGACGAAACGTGCAGGAATACTGGAAAGTAGATGGTTTGGGGCATGGGTGGTCAGGAGGAAGTCCCGGTAGCCGTTATGGCGACCCGGCGGGACCCGACGCCAGCCTGGCTATGTACCAGTTTTTTATCAAGCATCAAATGCATGTTCAGGGGGATGGTAAACATGTGCTCTGGGAGCATCTGCAATCAGCGCGAGAGCACTTTCTGAAACCACACCATCCACATCCTCCTGAAGCACCACTACAGAAGTGAGCGACGGTCAGGCAGCATTGCCTTGACCGCCGTCTGTGCATACAAGCTGACGCTCTGGCTCGTTAGCGCTCTACGATCATTGCCACACCCTGACCACCACCAATACAGAGGGTCGCCAGACCATAGCGAGACTGTCGCCGCTGCATTTCATAGAGCAACGTGACCAGTATGCGCGTGCCACTGGCACCAATGGGATGCCCAAGCGCAAGCGCACCACCGTGTACATTGAGCTTCTCCCGGTCGAACCCGAGCTCTTTGCCTACGGCCACCGATTGGGCCGCGAAGGCTTCGTTGGCTTCGATCAGATCGATAGCGGACATCTTGATGCCGGCTTTCTCCAGCGCGAGCTTCGTAGCGGGTACAGGTCCGATCCCCATGATCCGTGGCTCGACGCCCGCCGAAGCGTAGCTGCGAATAGTGGCCAGCGGTTCCAGACCAAGCTGATTGGCCTTTTTGCGGCTCATGACCACGACTGCCGCAGCTCCATCGTTGATGCCAGATGAGTTGCCCGCTGTGACCATACCGCCCTGTGACTTGAAGGCAGGACGCAATTTGGCGAGCGCCTCCGCCGATGTGTCACTACGTGGCTGCTGGTCGGTATCAAAGACAACTGAGCCTTTCTTGCCCGGCACTTCAACCGGGACAATTTCGTCGTGGAAGACTCCAGCCTGAATGGCATGCACTGCTCGTTGCTGGCTTTCCAGGGCGAACTGGTCCAATTCCTCGCGCGTCAGATGGTAATCTGAGCAGATATTCTCAGCGGTGATGCCCATATGGCAATCGTTGAAAACATCCCACAGACCATCTTTAATCAGCATATCAACCAACTGTCCGTCGCCCATACGATAGCCAAAGCGCGCCTTCCCCAACAAATAAGGAGCGCGGCTCATGTTTTCCATACCACCGGCAACAACGACTTCTGCATCCCCCAGGCGAATCGACTGTGCCGCCAGTATGACGCTCTTCAGACCACTGCCGCAGACCTTGTTCACTGTCATGGCAGGCACGTGAACGGGCAATCCGGCATAAATAGCGGCCTGGCGCGCCGGATTCATCCCCTGCCCCGCCTGTAGGACGTTGCCCATAATGACCTCATTGACCTGGTCAGATGGGACATTGCTGCGTTGTAGCGCGGCCCGGATACAGGTTTCACCTAATTTCGCGGCTGGCATCTCCGCCAGTCCTCCGCCATAGGTGCCAATAGCGGTACGCACTGCGCTGACAATAACTGCTTCCTGTAATTCAGCCATAGCTCTCTTTCCTTTGATATTGGTAACTACTCAGCGGCCCATCCCGTCTTGCTTCCACCCTGGACAACCGCAAGGGCTTGTCCCTACGCGATCCCCCTGCGTCTTGCTTCCACCCTGGACAACCGCAAGGGCTTGTCCCTACGCGATCCCCCTGCGTCTTGCTTCCACCCTGGACAACCGCAAGGGCTTGTCCCTACGCGATCCCTTGAGCGAACCGCTTCAGACAGGTCGGCCACTTCTTTCATGCTCGTTTGCATTACATGTAGATGCCACCATTGATGTTAAGAACCTGACCGGTGATGTATGCACCATCCACAATCAGGTAGCGCACAGCACGGGCGACCTCCTGGGGGGTACCGATGCGACCCAGCGGGATTCTTTTCAGAATGCTCTCTTTTATGTTGTCTGGAATGTTCACGAACATATCTGTCTCTATAAACCCTGGACAGACAGCATTCACAGTAACATTGTACCGTGCCAGTTCCAACGCGGCTGCTTTGGTGAAACCAATGATGCCGGCTTTCGCGGCGGCATAATTTGCCTGGCCGAAATTTCCCGTCTGGCCGACAAAAGAACTGATGTTGATGATGGTTCCACTTCTCTGCTGTATCAAATAATTCTGAGCAACCTTTGTCGTATAAAACAGACTACTCAGATCGGTCTGGATAACAGTGTTCCAATCTTCGACGGACATCTTTCGCATCGTACGATCAATGTTGATGCCGGCATTGTTGATCAGTACGTCTATCCTGCCAAATTGGCGAACGGTTTCATTGATAAGACTCTCTGCCTGCTCAGCATCAGATACGTCCGCTTGCAACGCAATTGCCTCATGCGATCCCTCTCGTAGAAGTTTTGCCACCAACTCCTCTGCCAGTCCCCCGCTGTGGGCATAATCCACGACAACCTTTGCTCCACCTTGCCCGAGTTCCTCTGCTATCGCATGTCCGATACCCCTTGCTGCACCTGTGACGACGGCGACAACGCCCTCTAATGTTCCCATTAGAAACTCCTTTCTCATCAGTATGTAATTATATATGAAGATCATGACGGTGATCTGTATATATAATACACCTCTATACATTACCAAAAGAGCATAGCCAGACTTAATCACAGGCATATCACGATTTAGCATGTTTATATTACAAATCACTCACATTTTAGAGAATCAATTTATACATAGATTGTTATGATTTGGCGAATGTCGCATAGTATGAGATGAATATAATGGTAGACACGCTGCATTTGATACTTATGGCCAGCAAAACAGAGGATTTTTTCGTTTTTTGGTCACGCTCCAGGAGGCGACTGTTTTTATGCCGAGCGGTGAACCTGCATGAATCTTCATCCTTCTAGGGGAAAACGTTGGGAAATGGGGTAGGGGCGTCACCTCGCGTGCGCCCCCGGGCGGTCGCAAGGACACGCCCCTACCCCATTTCCCCCTCAAGGACGGAGAACCACCCGCATCATGAGTGTCTCTCCCAGTACAGTAGAGGCTCATATAGGAACCGAGCGAAGACCTTTTTCGCGCTTGGTCTCCCGATTGAAGCCGGGGAGAAAAGCCTTTGCGCCCTCTAGTTGTATCTGCAACCAACAATGAAAGGTCTTAAAAGGGCTTTATGCGCCTATTGACCTCTCTGTCATGAGAGGCTCCTGGTACTACTGTGAGCGAAGCTCCAGCCAGTTCATAATCTTAGGCCAGAGCGTTTTTCTGGCGTCGGAGCCTGTCAATAAGCCCACGTGCCCGGCATCGATGGCATAGAATTCTTTGTCATGGCTGCTGATCAGTTGTATGGCAGCTTCTGCCTGTGGCAGAGTGCAGATGTGATCTTTTGTGCCGGCAATAGCGAGGACAGGGCAGGTAACATGTGAGAGGTTCACAGACTGTCCACGCAACTTGATCTCACCTTTCACCAACTTATTCTGCTGATAAAACTCGCGAATCCACTGCTTAAAGGCAGCTCCGGCGAATGGCACACCATCGTTGACCCATTTGCTCATAGCTAACCAGGTATCCATAGACTTATCCTGCATGATACGATCCCACATGGTGACATAGGTACCAACATAGTTCGTGACAGGTTTAAGCATACGGTTGCCGGTATCGACGAGTTCCGGCGGAACATTGCCAAAGGCATCCGCCACCAGATCGGGATCGAAGTACTTCTCGCTGGTCCAGTGCCCGAACAGCCCCATATCGTCTGGCGTGAAATCGACGGGTGCGGTGAGCAGAAGCATATTCCTGAGCGGCTTACCTGGAAAGAGAGCGGCGTACATAGCGGTCATGGTTCCACCCATGCAGTATCCCAGCAGCGTATATTCCTGCGCGTGTGAGTCCCTCAGCACCTTCTTAACCGCCATGGGGATATAGTCGAGCACGTAATGCTCAAAGGCGAGATCCTTATCTTCGTCACCCGGCGTACCCCAGTCGAGCATGTAGACATTAAAGCCCTGGCTTACAAGAAACTCGACCAGACTATTCCCCGGCATCAAGTCCAGTACATAGGGACGATTGATGAGCGCGTAGATGAGCAGAATGGGCACCGGAAAGACTTGCTGTGTCGCCGGTTTGTAATGATACAATCTGGCCTTATTCTTGGTCCAGATGACTTCTTTGGGGGTCTGTCCCGTCTCAGCCTTCGCACCTTCAAGAATAATCTGCATGCCCATCCGATACTTCTTGAGTGCCGTCTCAAAAGGGAGGCCCTGCGTGTTATTAGCATAATCCATCGTTTTATCCTTTACTCAACTTGCTGTTGAATAACCCGTGTGAAGGCTGCTATGAGCTAAGCTGCGCTTCAGTTCCGCCCTCTTCCTGGGACTGGACCTCTGCTTTGGACGGTGTGCGCCGTCGGGGTCTGGTCGTTTCAGCGGACTTAACAACTTCTGTATACTCCCTGGTCGCCAGCATTTCCAGTGACGTGAGCAGGGTATCCAGCTTCCCTTCCATCCGATCCAGGCGTTTTTCCACGTCCGCCACGCGCTTATGCAGGGACGCTACTGAGTCGCTCGTCGCCAACTGCCCGCTCCTATCTTCAGCATCTTCCAACATGCTCTCTATGCGATCTACTTTATCTTCGAGACTGACGACCAGCCCGGCCACGCGGGCAATATCTGTGCGGGTAGGAAGTTGCAGGTTGCGGAAGTACTCTTCGTTGGCACGACGCGCGGTCCCATAGAAACTCGCGTAGCTCCTGAGCAACTCGCTGGACACCTCCATGAACTTTTCAGTGCCAATGAGCTTCCCGATGACTGCAGACCACGTTTCGCTCATGGAGTCATACCATTGCTTGAAGAAGGTGAAAGGATCGGTGGGAAGTTTTACGCCCGCGAGCAATCTGGCCTGTGCCTCCTCCATCATCTCCAGCCACTGTGTTGTCAGCCCCAGCGGGTCTCCTCCGACTGCGGCGCTCTGTCTCCAGATGGCGGTCGTGGTCTCGAACCAGCGCGTCCATAACTGTTGAGGATCGCCAGAACTCTGCTTGAACTGCTCCTGGGCGTCTGTGATGCCCTTCAGCCATGTTTGATAGAGGTTGAATGGGTCAGAGCTGCCAGCCGCGTGCCCGTTGCCGTTCCCGTGCACGGTGTTCGACCACCCCTTAGAGACTGTCTCGTACCATTGCTCCCACACATCCATGGGATCTGTAGGCTTGCGGGTATTTGTCTCCTCTGACATTGCAAGCACTCCTTTCGTGCGCAAGGAATCTTTTTGCTTCACTCGCTTCTCAATAAGTGCGTACCACATTACAAGTTTAAGAGAGGGTGGGGCTGATACTCTGACCCCTCATTTTTCGCTCTGCCCCTTTTTATCTTCCGGCCCGACGTGAGCCGTCCCTGTATTAGTATAGAATTGAAAAAAAGTGTTCATCATCTGCTGGTATTGATTCAAGGAATCTGCCCAGTACTTCAGATAGGCTTCACCAGCATCAGTGATCGAGTAGACGCGGCGTGCCGGTCCTCCCACCGAGGTATCCCAGGATGAGCTGACCATGCCATCTTTCTCCATCTGCCGCAGCGTCCGGTAGAATGTGCCAGGATTCATGGCGGCTAAACCGAACGCGGTCATCTTCTCCATCAATTCATAGCCGTAGGAACTCCATTCCCGCAACATCAAAAGCACTACAGGAACAAGCCAGTTTTTCGACCAGGCGTCAGTCGCTGCATTCTGAAATGCAGTCTCTTTATGCTCTTCTGTCATGCCACACCTATATGCATATAGTTACGTACCCCGCCATTATAAAATTGCATCTATATGCATTCTACAGGTATCAACTTTGTGCGTCAAGGCAGCACGCACTGGGCGTTATCGCCACCCATGACAGTGCGATTAGGCAAGCTCCTCTCACGAAGCTACGGAAAATGTAGCTCCAGGCTGTTCGCTGAGACACCTGTTTATGCGGCAGTGGCCTCGCGCATATACTTGACGGTTGCTTCGCCACTTAAAACCAGGGTACTATGTTGGTTGGTGCATTGTGTATGCAATGTGACGATACGCTTATCATGGCGCAGAGCTACAACCTTGACGGTAACTGTGACCGTATCACCGATATGGATAGGGGCCAGGAAGCGCAAGGTCTGGCTTAGATAAATGCTCCCAGGACCAGGTAGCTCATTGCCCAATACGGCTGAAATGAGCGAGCCGATCAGGAAACCATGAGCGATCCGTTCGCCAAAGAAAGACCGCTCAGCATATTCCGCATCCAGGTGAAGGGGATTGTAGTCTCCACTTACCAGGGCAAAGAGGAGAATATCATCTTCAGTAATGATACGTGAAAGCGTGGCTTCCGTTCCGATGGTGGGAAGCGGAGCTAAAGGCTGGGAGTGATCATTCACGTGTTGACTCCTTTGGCTGATAGCATATGCACAACATCGATACAGACATCTATCTCAACACCGAGAAGCGTTCAAAAAAGGGATTGGGCCTGAACTAGCTCCCTCCATTCGTTACGATACGTTTGTCTATTCTATGGGCTGTCAAGCTTTAGATAAAGGCTGGTATGCAAGGGGCAGTTGCCCCTTGACCGGGAAAGCGGGAGCACAGCCCCTGCTTTCTTCCCTTCCCGCACCTTCGCAATCGGTATCGTAAACGAGACGTAACCGAATTACTAACTATGTGACAAAGTCTTTTCCATCCTAGATGCAGCCTGTTGTGTCGTTTTCTGCATGGTTTCCACCCCTTGCTGTGTGGCATTCTGGAAGTTCTTCAATCCCTCCAGCGTGACGGATTCCGCTGTGTCTAACGTCTTCTGCCAGAAAGTAAGCGGAGCGGAGAGGAAGTCTTTGTAGGCTTCCATTGAGTCCTGAGCCAGGGACTGAATTGCGGACTGTCTCTTCTGCGATTGTTGCTCCAGATCTTGCAACAGTGAATGAGTAACATTGATCTGACTCTTGAGGAGTTCGACGCCACCCTCAAGAACATTCTGAGCAAACTTTGTGTTGCGCTCTTGTGCGTCAACTGTGGTATTCATCAGTACCTGGAGACTTTCTGGCCCTATTTGCCGTTTTCTAGCTTGCTCAATCACTTCTTGTATAAGTGTTCGTGTGCTCTCTGCATGGCCCTTGAGCACTTCAATGCCGTTCTCAAAAACTCCCTGGGCAAATGTCAGATTGTGCTCCTGGGTAGTAATGGCCGCGTCTGTCAGGGAATTACTGCTTTCCTGGATGATTTTGACCAGATTTTTCGTTGTTTCGTTTGTCTTATTGTTGTCCATATCTTGCTTTTGGTTGTCCATATCTTGTTTCCTTTCTAAGCTTGGAGACTGTGTGTAAAGCCTTCAGAAGTCAGTTCGCATGAATGATTTGACTCGGCCTGACATGCCACTTCAGAACCTCATAAGAGCACTTCTCGTTCAAAAAGACTTTTGCTTCCAGGGCACTTGGCTCAAGAGGCCGATGGAAACCAAACAATGGAAGAGAGCTTCTCTGGCCTCTACACACAATCTCTTACAATTTACGGTAATGAACTATGACCACGTTTGCATTTCCTGTATGGCATCTATATGCATATTACACCTATGTGCAATAAATGTCAAGGGCAATGTATCACGGTGAGGTCACAGGTTGAAGCACGAGGAAGCTTGCTTCTGCTAGCTACATTCTATGAAGCTATGACGGTGTGACGACTCCAATACGCCGCACACCGTGAGGCAGTAGTGATAGTGAATAAAAGGGACATGAGGGGCTGCGCGAAATCTTCAGCGATTAAGAGAAGATGCGCTAGGAGTACAAATGCGAAATATCATTTAATACGAATATTACCCGCGTCTCAGCATTGGCACGTATGATGTTGACGGATGTGTTAGCACAGGGATAGAAGAATTCTTTGTCCAGCCCCAGGACCTCCGCCGCGTAGGCATTGATGACTCCGCCGTGGCTGAAGACAAGCACCCGCTCACCAATGTGCTTCTGGGCCATCTCATCGAGCGCTTTCACGACGCGCGCACGAAAACCCTTGGAGGATTCGCCCTGTGTGACGCCATCCCAGTGTCCTGTAGTACCCGCGATGCGTACGATCTCTTGCTGACGTGCCTGCAAGGCTCTGGTCAGCGTCTCCAGATCATCGCCATCCTTCAATGTAGGAATAGCTACCGGATCACCTGTGTTGATTTCCTTGATACCATCGACAATCGTAGGTGTCAGACCTAATTGGGTCAACAGCGGTGCAGCGGTTTCCAGGCAACGCCGCAATGGACTGCTATAGGCTGCTGCGAACTGCATACCATTGAGACGCTTGGCTACTTTCTGCGCCTGCTCGCGTCCCTTTTTACTGAGGGGAAGGTCGTCATAGCTACCGCTGGGAATGATTTCTTCGGGTCCTGGGATGGCATCACCATGGCGGATCAGATAGAATTCGGTGGCGTGTGTGGGTCGCAATAAAAGTGGATCTTTATTCATACGTTGCTCTATTTTCCTGTTGCTAGCATAATCGTTGCCAGGTCAGATCACAAGATTGCCCGACCGTTTGTCCTCATCTATTCACTCTATCACTCCTGCCCACTGCGATGCAAGCGAGCACAATCGTCGGGTCTCCATCCTTGCAGAGAAACCGTCGGTTCCTCCTCATGGACAGAGGGCGCAATTGTTCTCATTTATTAGATAGCCAGGAGCATTCTCTTGAGAAAATAGTACACCGGAGTGCTTATATAATCCGTATATAGAGGAGACAGGAAGTTTTTCAAAGTGTTTGCAGTCCGGGAATAACGTGGACCATCATGGCGTTATAATCAGTGATTAGCAATCACTAGAAAAGAGTGCTAGACAGCGAAAGTGAAAGATGCTATAATCTCTAGCAATCGCTTGGCTAGTTTGCTAAAGCATGATGCGGGAAGCCGAACCGGGCTTTCTGTAGGATAAAATGAGGAGCATGCAAAACATATGAAATGTGAACGTTGCCAAAAGAACCCAGCCGGTGTGCGTGTCGACGAGATGATAGACGGTCAACGCGTATCTCACTATCTCTGCCGGTCCTGCGTAGACGAACTGATGAATACCATGGGTCAGATGGGCGGCTTTGAGGGGTTGGGTACCTCTGGTGCTCCCTTCGGTTTCTCTGCCAATAACAAATCTGCTGCGTCTGCCGGTAATGGCAGTGGTACCAACACTGCAACCGCTGAGCAGCAAGTTAAACATAGTAAGACACCAACACTCGATCAATACGGACGTGACCTGACCGCTGAGGCGGCTGCGGGAAAATTAGATCCTGCGGCAGGACGTGAGCGCGAGTTGCGTCGCGTCATCACGGTACTGGGACGTCGTCAGAAGAATAACCCGGTCCTGATTGGTGAACCTGGCGTTGGTAAGACGGCGATAGTAGAAGGTCTTGCGCGTCGCATCAATGATGGGAACGTACCATCCAGCCTACGGGGCAGGCGTATTGTCTCGCTGAACATTGGTGGGATGGTAGCAGGCGCGATGTTCCGTGGACAATTTGAGCAGCGCATCAAGTCAATCCTGGAGGAGTTGCGCCAGGCCACTGAAGTGATTGTGTTTATTGACGAGCTGCATACTATTGTCGGGGCAGGTGCTGCCGAAGGTGCGGTTGGCGCTGGCGATATGCTTAAGCCCGCGTTGGCTCGTGGCGAGCTGCGCTGCATTGGCGCGACAACGCTCGACGAGTATCGCAAAAACATCGAGAAGGATGCGGCATTGGAGCGCCGTTTCCAGCCCATCCAGGTTGGTGAGCCTTCCGTTGAAGAGGCTATCGCCATGTTACAGATCGTGCGTCCGAACTACGAGCTACACCACGGCGTCAGTATTACTGATGATGCGATAGATGCAGCGGTCAAACTCTCTGATCGCTATATCAATGATCGCTTCTTGCCGGATAAAGCTATCGACGTGATGGATGAAGCTGGCTCTGCTCTACGCCTGGAGGCTATGGAGAAAGGTATCGTCAGCCCGACCTTGATCTCTGATCTGGAGAAAGAACTGGCCGCTATCCAGTCCCAAAAAGAGGCGTCGGCGAATGCAGAAGACTATGAACAGGCTGCTAAGCTACGTCAACAGGAGCTGGTAACGCTGGGTCAGTTGGAAAAAGCGCACTCTCAGGGTGCGAATATGATCGCATTGATGGTCACGCCAGAGCACGTTGCGCATATTGTAGAGACGTGGACCGGTGTGCCAGTCAGCCAGATGCTAGAGGGTGAGCGCCAGAACCTGCGCAACCTGGAGGAGGACCTGCACAAGCGCGTCATCGGCCAGGATGAGGCCATCAGCGCAGTCGCGCGCGCCATTCGTCGCTCGCGTGCGGGCCTGAAAGATCCAAAACGCCCGATTGGTTCCTTCCTGTTCCTGGGTCCAACCGGGGTGGGTAAGACTGAACTTGCCAGATCGTTAGCGGCAGAACTCTTTGGCGGCGAGGAAAACTTGATCCGCCTGGATATGTCGGAATACATGGAGCCGCATACCGTGTCTCGTCTGTTCGGTAGCCCTCCGGGATATGTTGGCTATGACGAGGGTGGTCAGTTGACGGAGCAGGTACGTCGTCGCCCGTACAGCGTCATCTTGCTGGACGAGGTAGAAAAGGCGCACCCTGAGGTCTTCAACTCCCTCTTGCAAGTTATGGATGATGGACGTCTGACCGATGGTCAGGGGCGTACCGTGGACTTCAAAAACACTGTCGTGATTATGACCAGTAATGCCGGGAGCGCGGATCTCAAACGCGCATTGCGCATCGGTTTCTCTGCTCGCAAGGGCGAGGATGAGCGCGATGAGCAGCACGAGGTGATGCGTTCAAAGGCCCTGGAAGGCTTGAAGCGCGTCTTCCGTCCAGAGTTTATCAACCGTATTGACCAGATCGTGGTCTTCCACTCGCTGGGTCGCGAAGAACTGTACCGTATCATCGATCTATTGCTGAACCAGGTCCGCTCACGACTGAGCGAGCAAGGTATCGAGCTAGAGGTCAGCGATGAGGCACGCGACTTCTTATTGCGGGAAGGCTTCGATGAAGAGTATGGCGCTCGACCGCTACGTCGGGCTATCCAGACCTATGTCGATGATGCCCTGGCCGATGCTCTCCTGGCTGATGGCATTGCCAGTGGACAAAAAGCGCTCTTGCAGGTGGTCGATGACCGCATCGTCGTCGTCGCACAGGAGGTCGCACAGCCACAGAACGCGTAAGCGTGTAAGAGAGTGTTTGGTTTTAGCTCACTACAGGCCAAAAGTGTGCCCGTTCCAAACACTCTCTCAGGCAGATAGAGAACCGCAGATCGCTTGTCCAGCAATCTGCGGTTCTCAAATTGTTCCATCTTGATGGCTTGTCTCGCAATTTACCGTCAACCTTTCTTTTTACGGAACTTCCTGGGAAGTTCTAGTAGAGCCGATTAGTCTAAACGTCAAATAAACAGGCAATGCGGGTAAACTCACAAGCTCTGCATGACTCATACTTACCAATAAGAGACTTGATCTCCTCTAGTATCATCTGTATTGCCCCCGCTGTGAAGGCCAGCTACTGCCTGGTTAATAGCATCATAGTCGGAACCATATATTACATACTCAGCCCTTAACGTTCCCAGGCCACTCGGCCCTGGTTCGTTTACTGTAACTTTTACATGATCATTAGCACAAAGCTTATTCTGTCCTAGTGGTCTCAATGTTGATCCTCTCTCATTATCTGGTGCGGGATGCTCCAGACTAGCTTTTACTATTGCCGATGAGGGTTGATCTGTTGCTCTTAAAGTGCGAATAATCTGCTTCGTTTCTTCTGAGCGAGCCTGATGCTCTATTATGCTTAAGGTGGTATGGAAACTTGCGTACGGGTTATCTCCAGGTTGGAATGCATTACCCACTGTCTTCAACAGTTCCCAGCCCAACTTTGTACTGCTTCTGTTACTAACGGAATCTTCAGTGGGTGGCTTTTCATACATAGCCTGACGCCTATTATCTTCGAGTGAAGGGCGGCGTCTTACCCCCGTCTCAGGTACAGACACGTTCGGCCCTCCACTTGCTTTTAGCTGATCTTGAAGCATAGCACATTCTTGCTGGTACTTCTCCCAAGCCGTATCCAAATTGGCCTTTCTTTCATTCAACTCCACCTGCCGAAGCTTATGTGATTCTTCTTCCTTCGAGAGTGCGCTTTCAAGCTTCTCACCGGGTTCTAATCGATACCCCTCTTGAGAAACGCCTCTCCGCTTTACCCATTCTGTGGTGAGGGCTTCACGCGCTCGTTCGCATGCCTCTTTCTGGGACACGCTTGAGTCTAGCAGTGTACGATAGTCCTCGGAATGCTTGGCCAAGGGTGTCAATCTACCTATCTCTTCTTGGTGTCCCTTCTCGCGTTCTATAATGGGAGCGAGGCTGGTCCTATATCGAGCGACTACACGTTGGTTGTAATCCAACTTCGCTCCAACTTCATTGAACTGCTGGTAATCAGCCCGCAGATTACTTATTTTGTCATTGAGTTCTTTCATTTGAACAGTGAGAGCATCGACGTGAGCCTCCATAGTGCCACTCTCAAAATGTTGATCTCCACCAGTTGACGACGACTCCGGTTTCCGATACTCACGATAAGTTTCACCATCAAGCCTTCCTTTCTGCAAATTTTGCAGCTTTAATGCATCTCTTCTATACTTCTCCACAGCAGGAGGAAATCCTCTACCCTCCTTTCGTGGAGGAGCTTCTGATCCTTCAGGACGACGATACATCCAAGCATCAGCCCTACCACCTATGGAACCCCCCTGTGATCCTCCTGGTACTTCCCCTGGCTTATCTCCTCTTGATGGTACTTCCTTTGGATTTTTCCCCAATATAACGCCTCCTTATTTCTCGCGTCCGATCTGCTTCTTTCCCTAAATTTGTCCAAATGAGCGTCACAGTCCTCAGATAGCCTGAGAGCAGAAAGTCAGACGCTAGATTTTTGACCTGGTGCTATAGAGCACTCTCAAGCATACATCTTGTCCGCTCTGGGACACTTGCTCTGAGTTCGGTGAGAGCATTACGTCAATAATTTGGACAACAATTGGCTATTTCAGTGGCATTGCCCACAACAATCTGCCTCAAGTTCAAGAGTATCAAGGTACCACTCCATAGCCCAACACAACCCAATGATACGGTCTTGCACAATGTATGCTCCACTATCCCACGAATTGCGCAACGCGGCTGTTGAAGAGCTAATCGCAGGGTGAGGCGGCGAAGTACTCTTCGTACTTTCAACAAGAGTTTATACGAAGAGGGAGCAAATGACGAGCATCATTTGGGATCATTTTCCGGGATCATTTTTGCTGGAGGGACCATCTTGCCTTTCTTGTCGCTCTTCGTTTATACTACCTAAATTTCGCCCAAATGAGTGACAGGACACAGCCACAAGAAAAAGCCTTGTCACAAGAACAATGATGGTTGGACTGAACCCATTTTACCGGTTCATGCACACTATCCTACGAATTGCGCAACGAGGCTGTTGAAGAGCTAATCACAGTGCAAGTAACTTCGTGTCGCACAAACTGGGACCATTATACTTTTTCCAGGAGGTGCAACACCATCTGCAAGCGCTCGCGGGTTTCGCGGGTTTTAGGATGCTGTGGACCATACACCTGTTCTCGGATGCTCAGTGCTCGTTGATAGAGGGTTGCCGCTGTTGGAAGGATCCCCAGGACTTCATGAAACCGAGCGAAGCCATGTAACGTCCTGGCAAGATCAGAGTGGTTGGCTGTCAAGATATGTTCTTGGATCTCTAAAGCGCGTACAAAGAGTGGCTCAGCCTGCTCATACTCGTGCCGATCTCGATACCACGCAGCCAGATTATTCAGGGTTCTGGCCGTGTCAGGGTGGTGCGCTCCCAAGCGCTCCTCCTGGATCGTCAACGCCCGTTGATAGTACGGCTCAGCCTGTTCGTATTTTCCCTGTTCACAGGAAAGAAAGCCCAGGTTGTTCAGGGTTCTGGCTGTATCAGGATGGTGTTCCAATTGCTCCTCATAGATTGCCAATGCCCACTGCAAGTACGGTTCAGCCTGTTCGTACTTCCCCTGCTCACAAGCAAGAAAGCCCAGGTTGTTCAGGGTCTCGGACATGTCAGGGTGGTGCGCTCCCAAGTGCTCCTCCTGGATCGTCAACGCCCGTTGATAGTACGGTTCAGCCTGTTCGTACTTCCCCTGCTCACAAGCAAGAAAGCCCAGGTTGTTCAGGGTCATAGCTGCACGAGGATGGTGTCCCAAGTACTCCTCATAAATTGCCAATGCCCGCTGCAAGTACGGTTCAGCCTGTTCGTACTTCCCCTGCTCACAAGCAAGAATACCCAGGTTGTTCAGGGTCATAGCTATATCAGGATGATGTATTCCCAAGTGCTCCTCCTGGATCGTCAACGCCCGTTGATAGTACGTTTCAGCCTGTTCATACTTCCCCCACTGACGGGAAAGAATACCCAGGTTGTTCAGAGCCTTGGCTGTATCAGGATGGTGGGTTCCCAACAACTCCTCACGAAGATGGAGCGCCTGCTGAAAGTACAGTTCAGCCTGTTCGTACTTCCCCTGCTCATGGCAAAGAATGCCCAGGCCGTTCAGCGTCGTAGCTGTCTCAGGATGATGGGTCCCCAACAGCTCCTCACGAAGATGGAGCGCCTGCTTATAGAGCGCTTCGGCCAGAGGATAGGATGCATGGACACGCAGATAGGTTCCTGCTCGATCCAGCAGATCCGCAGCCTCAGCAAGCCGTACTCGATGCCGTTGGATCAGTGTGGCACAGGCTTGCACCTGCTCCAGATAGCGCAGACACTGCGGCCAGGAGCTGACGTCTTCTTGCGGCTGGCGAGGAAACAGGGCATTGACGGCACGCACTATGCGTTCGGCCCACTGGCGTTGTTCCCCAGGAGCAATTCTCTCTACTTGCACGACCTGGACGAGGCGATGAATACTCAACTGCTGGTCTTCTGCCAGACGCTTCACCAGGGAGAAGCGCAGGAGGGCTTCTAACGCCTGATCGAAGGCTAACGGGTCGATGACCGCCTGTTGAAGCAATGTTGGCCAATACGCTGCACCCTCTCTCAGCAATTCTTCGGGAATATGGTCAGGTGCCAAAAATGCGCACACGTGCAACAATTGTGCTGCTGCTGGATGAGCGTGTTGGACGTTCTGAAAGGAAAGCGACCAGATCGTAGCGACCGAGTCGGGATAGTTCGTAGCTTGCACGCCACGCCTGGCAAGCAAGGTGCTGTGGTGGCTTTGATAGAGGCGCAGATAATGGGCAAAGGTGCATCCCGTTTCTTCGATATAAGCTCCAGCCTGTTCGAGAGCGAGCGGAAAATGATCGAGGGCTATTACCAGATGTTGTGTTGCATTGATCTCGTCATCTGACAACGGCTGTACGCGCTGCGCTCGACGCAACAACAACTGCGTTCCCTCCTGGAAGCCCATCTTTTCCACGTCGATGGATGCGGCCAGTGAGCCGACAGCATGGGCACGCGTGGTGAGCAAGATGCTGCCGTTGCCATGGCGGGGAAAATAGTTTTGGAGTAAGGAAAGGTCATCGGCGTTATCAAAGATCAAGAGCCAGCGTTGGGGACATCCTTCCAGCCACTGTTTGATCGCGTTCACCAGCCTCTGCTGATCGGTTTCGTGAGAGGCTGGAAAGGCTGGCAACAGCGTGGCAAAGGCGGTAAAACTCGTCAGCATGGCTTCTTCGCTTGCTGCATTGACCCAGAACGTGTGCGTATACACATCCAGCTCATGCGTGCGATAGGCATATTCAACAGCAAGCTGTGTTTTGCCAATTCCTCCCAGCCCCGTCAGAGCCTGCGTTTGCGTCAAAGCCACATGACGCGTCTTCGTACTCTCATCCTGGTCTGTGATGGTGAGCTGCTCATCCAGGAGGCGAAACAGCTCGTCGCGCCCGGTAAAATAGGGATTGCGCAGATAGGGGACGGTCCAGAGTGAGGAGATCGGTGTGGAAACAGTCTGAGTTGGCTCCTCGCTGCTGGCCTCGCTCGCCGAAGGGAGTACAAGCGAGACAGGTGTTTCTCTCAGCCCTAACGCTTCTTCACTTTTGCCAAAGAGAGCCGTGAGTTTCAAACGGAAATACGGACCGGGAACGGTGGCCTGACGTTCCCAGCGTTTCACGGTGGCGATGGTGGCTCCGACGCGTTCGGCCAACTCACGTTGTGACCAGTGGCGTTGTACGCGTTCAGTTCGCAAAGGGGAAGGGTTCCTCCTCTTGTTTGACTCTTGCATCACACACATCCTATCTGTGTTGGTCCTTTCTGGTAGAGACGAACGATCATACGTGATCAACACATCTTCGATACATATTGGCTATCAAAGGATGTAAGAGAGAAAACGTATCAATGGGTGTGCCTTGTTCACCCTTGAGCCGACGAAGCTCATCGCGAAGCCATCGGATTTCTTCGGCTTGTTCGGCCAAGTTCATCAGGGTGATGACCACTTGGCGTACCCCTTCATCTTCAATGGTGTTGGGATCGACGTTTTCTATCATTCTTTATAGTAGACATGAGGCAACAACCATTGATGCCTCATACCAAGCTACCCCGAAGTATTGAGAGGATACGAATAGGCCACGAGCGAGAAGGATTGCCTGGGCATGGAGTAATGATACCTCCAATTATATCTCATCACTTACCACCTAACTACTACCCAATTGTTGTACTTCCGTAAAACACTGGGCATATGTTAAACTAAACAAAAGGCCACTCTGTAGAAGAAAAATAGGATTGATATGAGAGCTGCGCGGACTGATATCTTTGTCGATAAACGGGGAAACCCCTATAAACACATGAGCCTGGAGCAACGGGTGGCACTGCGCAAGAGCTATGTTGCCACCATCCCCAGATGGCGTCATCCTTTGCTCGGCTACATCATCGCAGTTTTGCTGGCCGGACTGGCCGTGCTTGGCTCGTTGTCTTTGCAGCATCTGCTGGTACACTTTGTTTTTCCTGGCACCTTATCGGTATTGGCTATCTTGCTGGTGGCGCTCTTCTGGGGAGCTGGCCCGGCGTTATTCACGCTGGTTTTATCGACGCTGGCCCTCGATTACTTTTTCGTGCCACCAGTGATGCACGTGATGCTCGATAACTGGCAGGGTGAGCTACAATTACTGCCTTTTGTGATCTGCGGCCTGGCTATTGCACTCATCACCGCACAGCGCGAGCGGGCGCGACTTAGAGCACTCGCGACTGAGCAGGAGCTGCAAGCCTATGCTGAAGAACTCGAGCTGATCAATCAGAAGCTTGAGGATGCGAATCAGACGAAAGATCATTTTATCTCTGTGGCATCGCATGAGCTAAAGACGCCGATTACGACTATTCGCGGCCAGGCCCAGCTCATGTTGCGCCGTTTAGCCCGACAAAAAAAGACGCTACCCGAAATGGAAGGCGCGACGCAAGCCCTACAGCGCATTGATGAACAGACCAGTCGTCTGACCTCGTTGATCGATGAGCTGTTGGATGTGAGTAGCATGCGTGCGGGAAAAGCTGCGTTGCAGAAGAAAAACGCGGATCTTGGTACACTCTGCCGCGAAGTTATTGAGGATCAGCGTCTTTTGACGCAGCGCCAGATTATGCTGAAGGAGCCTGAGGCGCCAGTGAAGATGGTTGTTGACCGTGATCGCCTGGCACAGGTGTTAATCAACCTGGTCAGCAATGCCATCAAGTATTCGCCCGAGGATACGCCGGTAGAGGTTAAGGTGAGCGAAGATGGTGGTGAATATGCTCTGATCCAGGTCTATGATCATGGTCGTGGCATCGCTAAGGATCAGCGCGAACGCATCTTTGAGTCCTTCTATCGTACGCCCGATGCGCAGTCCTCCGCGAAGCGCGGTTTAGGACTGGGACTGGCGATCACCAAAGATATTGTTGAGCGCCACGGAGGCCGCATCTGGTGCGAGTCCGAGATCGGCAAAGGCAGTACTTTCTGTGTAGAATTGCCCCTGAAATAGTCTGTTATGAACTATAGCTCCGCACCTATGCACAATAACCCACATTTCCAACATCACGCTCAAAACTCTCATCTGGTGGATAAGAAATTGCTTAGATGCAAAAGTCTGTAGAAGGAGATTAGGATGCAAGGCGATTTGAGAAGAGGAAGAGAGACAAATGAGCATGATGAAACTGAGCGTAGACGAAGAGCGGGGAGTGCTGAACAGTTTCAACAAGGTTGGCAAATCTTTCGCCACGTGGGCCAGGAGGTACGTTCTCTCCCTACTAATGAATTGCTTTTGCAGAAGCTGGATCAGTGGCGCAAAGACCTGTTACACGCCGAAGAGCTACTGACGGAGGTTCACCCGCTACTGGAGGAGCAGCGGCTGGAATTTATCGCTCTGGCGCAAGAGATCGAGTTACGAAGACTGCTCCTTTCACGCAGCATCTATCATCAGCGATATTATAGTGAAGTGCAAGGGATCATAGAAAATGATGCTGCGCTTAAGGGCTTTGCCATAAGTGTAGCCACGCGCTTTATCAGGACGGAAGTTCAATCTGTCAAACCAGCATATAAGCAAACAGAGCTGTATGAAAAAGATGTACATGGCGCTGATACCGAATATCCCGACCAAGCAGGTTCTGTTGCCGCATTCATATACGCATGTTATAAAAATTATTACGACCCGCAGGAAGGCCACTTCTACGCTACTGAGAATTGGAGAAATCGGGATCAGGCCAAGATGGATGGCGAGACCCTCCCAAATTCAGAAATTCTCATCAATCAGGCGCTCGATGTAGTAGAAGGAGACCCCAACCATCTCAATATTCGTCGCATCACGCACCGCATCGTCTCGAATGAAACATCACGCAGAGTCGTGAATAGCCTGGTCAAATTTGGTGCCACAAGCAGCTTTGACCCTTGCAGTGAGGCTGCCGAAAACCTCTTGAAGACCCCTAACTGCCACTCTATTTCCTTTATGCTAGAGCAGTACCGTTGGCTGCTTGGTGACAAGAAGATTGGTGAGATAACGGTAACACGCTACAACGACGAGAGGTACGGCTATGGAGACGTTTCTGACATTACCATAGCTTTGATTGATCGCGCACATCCAGTCTAGCTGACTGCTATCTAATATCAGCACTCCCCACAAAAAGGTTGAGACTACCACCTGGGGCCAGAGGCAAACAAAAGCTCCTGCATGCTGAGCACGCAGGAGCTTTTATAGGCAGGGGTGGCAAGGCTCGAACTCGCGACATTCCATTTTGGAGACGGACGCTCTACCAACTGAGCTACACCCCTATGTCTGTGGCATTATGATAGCAGAGAGAAATGGATCTGTCAAGGCCATCGGCATCACGTTTACAGTACTCTAGCTTACCTTTCGGTATTATAACCCGTCAGGATAGAAATATCCATTAAACTTGACTTTTATCCATAAACTAACCTATATTACAATATACAAATATATTTTGCCACATGTGGATAAAAATATCCTATAGTAAAACAAACAGGCATATATTCTGCTTATCTTAAGATAGACTTTTGGTTGGCCGGATGCATGGAAAATTTATATCAGAGTAGAAGGGTGGATTATGAGAGATACATCACAAACAGGTTTAATAAGCCATACGGCTGTCTTAAATCGACTGGTGCAGTTGGGATTGGCTGAGTACTTTGCAGTGTATTTGCCAGATAATGGAAAAGTCTATATGATTTCAGTGGATGAGGCTCCAAAACGCGGTGATATGACACTTCGGTTCAAGGGTGCGGGACTGGTACGCGGGAATCATAAGAAGACAAAGTTGGCGTGTTTCTTATGAAGAAGCAGTTATAGGTGGAGTAAAGCACAATTGGGCAGAGGATTACGAACGGTTTTCTTTATTCAACCTCAGCAGTTTTCCACCAGTCTCCGTCGCGCTCAGAGGTGCACTTACGGTGGCAATTAGCACAACGAATTTCACACTTGGCGATTTCAGCCTCAATGATGGACCAATTTCGACCTTGAGTGAGTAGGCGGGATATATTAGCTGTCTTATGGCCGCGTACATGGTCGAATTCGAGGAGGCGAATATCTGTTTCGCCGCAATCAACACAAGGATGGATAGAAAGATAGACGCGTATCTGTCGGTAGCTTTTGGTTTGTTGCTGAGTATATTGGCTGATGCGCCAGTTGCCGCTACCCTTAAAAGTCTTGATGCGGTGACAGTTAGCACAGCGAATCTCGCACTTAGCGATTTCAGCCTCTATAATGGACCAGCTAAAGCCTTGTCTAAATAGGTCAGATATTTCGCCATCTTTTTGTCCGCGTACATGGTCGAATTCGAGGAGGCGAATATCTGTTTCGCCGCAATCAACACAAGGATGATTGGAAAGGTAAATACGCAATCGAGTTTTATTCTCAATAAGTACCCGGTTCTTGCGAACGCGAGAGCGGTCCTTATATGTTTGCTTGTCTTTTTGATAGTGGAGCCTGCCAAGTTCTGCCTGACAATACTTGCAACGCGACTGACGAATACCAAGATGTTTATACTCCCAACTAAAATCTTTCTCGGCATCTCGCTCTTCATTGCAGCTTGAACAGATTTTTTTCATAAGAAATCTCCTGATACTGCTAGATGCCCAGGTATCTGCCATAAATTAGCTGCGACTCATTATACCGATAATAAACCCCGTGCTACGTCGTAACTGCTGCTCAGAGAGACCCATCTCTACGGCATACTCCGTAAGCATTCCGCGTATGACATCAACAAGGCTCACATCGGTTCGTATTTTACAATCGTCGTAATACGGTTCTTGCGCCTCGTCAAAACCAGCCTTGAAATCAGCGTCCGTGATTTGTACTAATGGTTTCGCTTGCGCTCGCATAGCCATGTCTCTAGCTCCTCGCTTTCTGTGCTAGCTTGGTACGCATTTACAAAGTAGTAGTTCTGCAAGCATTTACTATACACCAGTATATAGTGCATTTACAGATGATGTCAAGACATGCTAGACTAAACAGAAAAAACAAAGAGGATTATGATATGAGACAGCGACTCAAGGTACGGGAAATAGCTGAGCAACGAGGATGGACCCAGGCTAAACTGCAACGTGCCGCCGATGTTAACAGTAGAACTATGAGTGGCATCTGGCATGACCCATATAGACGAGTAACTTACGAAGTACTTGTGAAAATTGCTCGTGCACTGAAAGTGGAGGTTACTGAGTTAGTGGAAGAGGAACCTGACTAGAACAAAAAAAGACTACTGCCTGAGGAAGGTAGGAGTCCTCTATCAATTGATCTATGCCTCTAAGCAACCACTATATATGTTTAATTAGCGGAGAGGGTGGGAGTCGAACCCACGGAAGGGTTACCCCTTCAGCGGTTTAGCAAACCGCCGCACTAGGCCACTATGCGACCTCTCCAGTGCAAACTCGCTTACAGCCTTTTAGCATAGCTGCTCTTGATAAGACGACTTCAGCGAGATTAAGAATACCACACCCATATATAGCTGTCAACACTTTTCTCAGCATCTTTTCTAAAGCGTAGCAAGAGGAGTCAGAGATTAGAGATCTCAACAGGCGGGACAGGTGGTACAATGCTCTATGGAGCAAACGATAGCTACTGCTACAAGGAGAGATGCATTATGCCTCAGATGGACTCCCAGGATCAAGAATACGAGCCTGCACGGGATGAGCATACACGCCTCACAAACGCGGAGGGTACGCACGACTCCCCATCATTCTTCGTGTTCCTGGGTTCGGTGATTGCTATCCTCCTGCTGAGCAGCATACTGTACCTGCCGCTCAGCGATTTCTATAAATTCCTGCTACTCGTCCTAGTCCTCACTGGCGGAACGGTTATGCTACTCAGGTACCAGCAACGTCAGGCACAACCAGCCATATCAGACCCGTTACAAGATACAGCGGATAGCCGTGCTGAAGATGAAGGAGAGCAGGATCAACACGATGATGAGTCCGTGCTACAACCAGCCGAGGTCTCTTTTGAACAATTAGTGCAGGAGGCGCTGGATACTATTCCCGCCGAATTTCAACAGCGCATGCACAACCTGCTAGTGGTAGTCGAGAATGAACCAGACGCGGAGACGCTCAGGCGCGTCGGCATCAAAGAAGGTCGGACGCTGCTGGGACTCTACACAGGCGTGCCTTTGACGGCATGGGGACACGACTATACGTTGTTTCCCGAGCGCATCACGATCTATCAGCGGACGATTGAGCGCCACTGCGGCGCTGATCCCGAGCGCATTCGTGCTCAGGTCTATGCGACAGTCCTGCACGAGGTAGCACACCACTTTGGCATGGCGCATGAAGAGATGCCGATCTGGGTTAAATAAAGAGGTTGAGGTATGTATCTTTCTTCCGCCACACAGCAGCGCCTCAAACATATACAAAAGGTGTTGGACCGGTTGCATCCCGCAGCCGAGCCACAGGCCCTGCTTGTACCAGGCTCGCCACAGCCACACGACAGCATCATTGTATTTACTGGCTCGTTCAATCCACCCACGATAGCCCACCTGGCACTTTTAAAGCAAGCGCAACAGTATGCCCGGCAACACGAACCAATGCACCTCTATGCAGCGTTCAGCAAACATACCGTGGATAAAGAGAAGGTCGAACGTCCGTTATTGCTGGATCGTATTATACTGCTACAGACACTGCTACAGCGCCGCTTGCCACACGCGGGCATTCTGCTTTTCAATCGTGGATTATATGTAGAGCAGGCGCAAGCGATACGCAACTCTTTTCCTGGCGTAAAGCGCATCCTCTTTCTGATGGGCTTCGACAAAATTGTACAAATCCTCGATCCCCGTTATTATGCTGATCGGGATGCTGCCTTGCAGGCACTCTTTTCGCTGGCGGAATTGCTCGTCGCGCCACGCGGGAACGCAGGAGAGCACGAACTGTACGCACTACTGCATCAGCCACAGAATGAGCAATTTGCGCGTTATATTCACGCGCTCCCCTTCAATGTGCAGTATCGCGACATCTCATCTACACTGATACGCCAGCATGAGCAAGCTTATGGACACGATACGCCACAAGAGGTACGACAATTTATACGCGCAACACGCGCATATGCGCCACCTGTTCGTCGATCAGACGGCGAGGTTGATATCTACGCAGAACGCGAGCACGCATTGAGCCAGCTCTTGGGCATGCCCGTTTCATGAACCCAATGTCAGAACACCTCGTAGGCTAGATTTTCGCAGAGATCCTGGACCTACCACTTCTGATTGATGCCAAAACAATTGACAAAGAATCCGTAGTACAACAAGATCAGCAGCACAGGGATTGGCACATAGGGCAGAACGAAAATGAGGAGGAGGAAGAGCAATGGAATCACATCAAAAAAGTACCGATTTCCAAACTGCTCCCATCCTGTTGAAAAATAGAGCATAAGAAACACCACGCTCAGACTGATGATCACGCCCGAAACGATAAGAAAGAGCCATTGCTTCTTTTCTCTTTCTTTTCTAGCATAATAGAGCATTGGCAACAATAGCAGCGCGGGATACACCGAAAATACGCTATTGCCCTCCCTATCAATGACTACCGGTTTAGATGAGTAGGAGAAGTGGACGATATTTAGAAAATAGTAATATACGTTATATAGAACGTAATGGAACGATAAGATGGTATTGCTCTTCAGTATCTGAGCGTATCTGCCACTGCCGACCTGGAAACGGAGACCTGTTTCCAAAATATTCTGAAATTTGAGATAGTTGTAGAACAGACCCAGGCTCGCAAACGTCAGAAGGATGCAGACAAAAGACCAGATGACTTGCCGGGGGAGATTTTGTCCTGTAGTCTTGTAATGCAAAAACACGTAGCCAAACAAGAGTCCCTGGAAGATCAGGCTATAGCGGGATAAGCACGCCAGGCAAAAGAAGACCGTGGCCAATTGAAAATGGACAAGTTTCTGCTGATTGAGAAAACGAAAATAAAACAAATAAAAGAGCAGCAAATAGGTAGTGGCAAAAATCTGACTGGTAAACCAGATTGAGCCAAACAACGAAAGGAAAAAATTGGGTGAGGCAAAGGCAAAACTCAATAACAAGAAAAATACTGCCAGCGGTGACAGCGAAATGTCGAAATAGCGTTGAAACTCCTGGGTGACAAGAAAAAAGAGGACGACATTTACAATACCACCAATCAATGTGTAGATCACATCGCTGGCCTGGAGATGAAAGATGAGATAGAATGGGAGAATCAAGAGGGTAGGTGCTGGCCCCCAGTACAGATACCACTTGCCTTGAAAGAATGAGAGATCACGTGTTGCAGGCGGAGTAACATTGACGCGCCCATGGAAGAATGCGTTCGAGCAGATAGATATAGTAGTTCTGATTGGTAGGGACGAAGATATTGCGGTTGAGAGCGACCGCATAGAAACAGTAGACACTGCCTACGAGAAGTAACAGAGACAACGCCATACTCTGCCACATTTTCCTAAAAACTCCAAAAATTCGCTTACTTCTGTCTACTGCGTTCATAAAGATAGTGTCCTCCGATGCTAAAGATGCCTCTACTACAGATGAGTAACTCCATCGCCTAGAATAGCAGATGCACTCTGTTTTTTTGGGGAGAAAAGAGGGACTGTTTCTCTCCTTCCCAGGACTCAATCTTTGTCAGGACCACAGAAGGAGTTGGATGCATATTGTGCATCCCCAAAAGAGCGGCAAGCGTCCCGCCCAGACGCTCGCCAATCAGCAAGCCTAGCTCTTTTCAAGGGAAGGAGAGCCTGATGGGTGGGTCACACAGAATGTGAAGCTCGTCATGCCAATCTGAATGACATCGCCTTCTTGCAGCGTGTGGCGCTGCACCGGTCGCCCGTTGATGAATGTGCCGGTCGCCGAGCGATTATCTACGATCTCGTACTGCCGTTGCGCCAATTCCTGGATCGTCGCGTGATGCCGGCTGACGGCCAGATCCTCCAAAAAGATATCACACTCGCGGCTACGACCTATCGTCATGCCCGTAAGCAACTCAATACTTTGCACATTACTATGTGGACCTACAACTTGCAGGCGCGCAATAGCCGATGCCTGAGGATCGAGCACCTTACCAATCTGCAACTCACGTCCGCGCGATGAAGGGAGCTGGAACGGCCTGGTACCTTCGTTCGCGTAAAAGGTCATCTGCGTATTGCCAAAGTACAACTGATCCCCGCTATTCAGCGGCTGCTCGCTGATAGGACGGCCATTGACAAAGCTATCGCCACTCCCGTGGTCATCACGTAAGACATAGCCGCCTGCACGGGTTATGAGGATGCTGGCTTGCTTACGATGTACAGCGATATCTTCCAAAAAGATGTCGCTATCACGGCTGCGACCTATCGTGGTACACTCTTTCCACAACTCGACACGCTTACCAACCAGAGCGCCTTTCTGGATGACAAGGTATGCCCCCGGCGCTTGTTCTTGTGTCATATGTTCCACTCTATATGCTACCCAGACGCTCACAGTGAAGATCAGCAGATGGGACGTCCACCTCGCACAAACGAGTATAACGAATGATATAGACCTGTGTCAAGGAGCGCCTTTATTGCGAGAAGAGCTCAAGATTGTCCCCACCTCCAGGCTGTGTTATACTGCACGTACAAACAAAACAAGTGTTCAATTCTGGGGAAGAGGTACAACATGGCAGAGGTAGAGCTGCAGCAGATCGGCCCATACACTATCACCGAGCTGCTACGCGCAAGTTCTACGAGCAACTTCTACCACGGCAAACAACGCAAGAAAGACTTCCTTATCAAGCGTCTCACGATTGCACTTCCGACAAACGAGGGAAAAGAAGCTTTTTTGGCGCGTGCCAGGCAACTCAAGAAGCTCAAAAATCGCGACATTGTCAGCGTCCTGGATGCAAACTTTGATGGTGACTACGGGTACCTCGTGTTGGAGTACATCACGGGCGAAACGCTACGCCAGCATATCGCCCCAGGTGAAAAGCTGGCCCCCGACAAAGTCAAGCGCTTGCTCTCGCCTGTTGCCAGTGCACTTCATTATGCACACATGAGCAACATCATCCATGGCAATCTGCATCCTGGTAATCTCTTGATCAAGGAGCACAACGATACCTCGCCTCTGCTTGCCGAATTCTCGCTCACGCCGTCGGGCTTCACGCCATCCCTGGACGATGAAGAATTTGCTATTCCCTACATGGCTCCAGAACAACTCAGGGGTCAGCCAGGTGCCGCCAGCGACCAGTACGCTCTGGCAGTCATGGCCTACGAATGGCTCTGTGGACGCCGTCCCTACGAGGCAACTGACCGCGAACAATTACAGCAACAGCAACAACAAGCGCCCTTCTCGCTGCCCAGCTCACTGAATAGCGCTATTTCGCCAGCCGTCGAGCGCGTCATTGTACAGGCGCTCGCCCCTGATCCAACCGAGCGTTTCCCGCATATCCAGGCTTTTGCTGACCATTATCTCAGCGCACTGATGGGCTTCCAGGTCAAAACGCCTGTGCCAGCGGTCATCAGTAGTACGCACAAACCAGCACAGGCTAGCCCTGCACCCTCCCTAAAGCTCGACGCCAATCATGTAACGCGCGAAGATACGCCAACGCTGATCGACGCCGCGCCTCTCACGCCTATAGTTCCAGTATTACCGCATAGCCCTAAGACGCCCCAGTTGCCGGCCATTACCCCCCTCCCAAGTGCCACGTCTACACCCAACATTGCCCCACCAGTTCACCAGACCACACTGCCTCTAGCGACACAGGCACAAGGTCACGCGCACGCTGATGATACGCCCTTCGCTAGCAACGAGCAGGACGACGACCTGACGCTAGAATCACCGCTACGCACCACCATTGTCGAAGACCTCTGCCAGGGGGGCATCCTTTCGCAGAGCCTGCCCGGCTATGAGGAACGTCCCGCACAAATAGAGATGGCAACGCTGATCGCACGCTCGTTGACGCAGAATGTGCCTGCCATAGTAGAGGCCGGGACTGGTACAGGAAAAGCTCTGGATGTAGATACGCCCATCCCAACGCCGAGCGGATGGAAATGCATGGGTGATCTCGCCGTCGGCGATATGGTATTTGATGAGCAAGGTCGCCCTACATGTGTCGTTGCTGCATTTGACATAATGCAGCAACGCCCATGTTATGAGGTTATGTTCTCCGATGGCTCGTCGCTCGTCGCAGACGCTGAACATGAGTGGGCATCCTACACCACACCTGACCGTAAGCACAAGCGGGTCAATCAACCAAAAACGAGCACCTACATAGACAAGAACTTCGTCACATTAGACCAGATGGCCATGCTTGATCAACTCATCGCGCTATCCCACAATGACGACACCCTCTCGATACCTGGAGCAGTAGCGCTTATCGGCGGCCATCGATGGAGCGTCTATCAAGCAACGCGTGGGGGGTATCCGTCAGTTTTTTGCAGTCGGGTAGGGGCGGCGCTTGCCTCCGCCCCGAGGCCCCAGGGCGGAGGCAAGCGCCGCCCCTACCCGTTGCGGAGCCGACTGGCAAGGGATCTGAACGAACAGCGCCGTGACAATCGAGCATATACACTGGTCACGACTGAGCAAATGGCAGCGACGCTTACAGTTGGTGCAGCAAAACGCACAAACCACGCCATTGCAGTTGCTGGTTCGCTCACGTTACCAGATGCCGACCTGCCTATCGCGCCATACTTCCTCGGCGTCTGGCTAGGCGACGGTAGTGAGCGCAGTAACCAGATAACAAGCGCTGACCCGGACATCATCGCAGAAATAGCAAAGGATGGCTACACCGTCCGATCATTATCAAGCCACCAATACTCGTATGCAGTTGATGACGAAAATGGCAAGGCTGTGAATCGGTGGCAGCCAGGCATGACTGGTCGCCTACGCACACTTGGAGTCTGGTGCAACAAGCACATCCCCAAACTCTATCTACGTGCATCCGAGCAGCAACGGCTCGCCCTTCTCGCAGGACTGCTAGATACAGATGGCACAGTTAGTCACACTGGTGCTATTGAGTTCACCAACACGAACCCACAACTCGCACAGGATATGTATGAGCTAGTATGCTCACTAGGCTTCCGGCCTACCATACGTCAAGGGAGTGCGCAATACAATGGAAAAGACTGTGGCCCGAAATGGACTATTGCCTTCACAACGAAAAAGCAGGTTTTTCGGTTAGAACGCAAAATTACAGCCCACAAAGAGCGACTACGCAACTACAGCCCTGAACGTAACTACTTCCGATACGTTGTTGAAGTACGCGAGGTGCCTTCACGACCGGTGCGCTGCATTCAGGTTGAGTCTGAGAGCCATCTATACCTTGCAGGCAAATCTATGATTCCAACTCATAACAGCCTGGCCTATATTGTCCCTATCGTGCGCTCCGGCAAAGTCGCTATTGTCAGTACCGCCAACAAAGCGCTACAAGAGCAGCTTTTTTACAAAGATATACCTTTTGTGCAGAAACACATTAAACACTTTGAGGCCGCACTGGTCAAGGGTGTCAGCAACTATGTTTGCATGGACCGTGTCGAAGGTGAGCGCACTGGCATGCAATTCTTCACCAAGAATCGCGATTTCAACCGCTTGCTCAATGTGATCAATGACCCTGACTCGACCTTTACAGGCGATTTTGAAACGCTCGGCTTCCAGCTACCCGCCGACATTCGTAGTCGCGTGGCCACCGACAGTGATCAATGCGCCTGGAGTAAATGTAATTTCTTCAGCGAATGTTACGTGCGCCAGATGCGTGAGCGCGCCGAGCGCGCGCAAATCATCGTTGTCAACCACACGTTATTGCTACTGGATGCCGCGCTTGACGGTTTCCTCTTACCCGAGCGGGACCTGATTGTGCTCGACGAGGCCCATCACCTGGAGGAAGAAGCCACGCGCTCTTTTACCACCACGGTCGGGCCTGCTCAGATACAAACGCTGCTGGCACAGCGCACGCTCAAGGATCATAGCCAGCTCACGCTGCAAGATGAAACAATGCGGGCAGCGCAAAATATGTGGATGCGCCTCGAACAGGTGGCTAATCCTGGCTATAAGGGCCGCGTGAACCTGGAATCGCCACTTGAGGAAGGCTTGCACCTCGCAACCGTCATCTCCGACCTGGCCGATTCTCTGCGCAAGCAGCGTCCCAAGGATCTGGAGGAAAAAGACGGTCAGTTATACGATAAGCTGCTCAAACGCACACAAAATCTGGCCGAGCATATTCGCATGGTTTTCTCAGTGGCGCAACCAGACAAATTCGTCTATTATATCGAGCGTGTAGAGGGTTCTGTGGCGCGCGGCTTTGTTTTACAGGCATCAGCAGCTCCACTCGATGTTACTAGCTGGCTCAAAGAGCGTCTCTTCGACAAGTGTAACGTCATCTGCACCTCCGCTACCCTGGCCACTATCGGCCCTAATCCGCTGAAGCCACAGGACAAAGGTCCGAACTTCTCCTACTTCCGCCGCCGCATCGGACTTGATCCCAGCGACCGCAGCGACGTATTGGAGCATGTCCTTCCACTCGCCTTTGACTATGAGAGCCATGCATTGCTCTATCTCCCTCGTCATCTCCCCGAGCCCACGTACGGCAGTGGCTCAGAAGACTACATGAAGGCCATTGCGCGTGAGATGTACAAGCTGGTCAAACTGTCGCGTGGTCGCGCCTTTCTGCTCTTCTCTAGCAAGCGCATGCTGGAGAGCGCTTATGAGCTGATGTCACCGCACCTGCCCTATCCACTGCTCAAACAAGGCGACATGACGCGCTTAGAACTCACCAGGCGGTTTCGCGAGGAAGAGGGCGCGGTGCTTTTCGGTCTCAAGAGCTTCTGGGAGGGCGTAGATATTGCGGGTGAGGCTCTCTCGCTGGTCGTCATCGACAAGCTGCCTTTCGATCCTCCTGACGATCCAGTACACGAGGCACGCGTTGCCCACATGAAGGCAGCCGGTGAAAACTGGTTTGGCACCTATGTCCTACCACAAGCGGTTCTGCGTCTCAAACAAGGACTTGGTCGCTTACTGCGCACACGCGATGATCGCGGCGTCATGGCTATTCTTGATACTCGTCTGCATACAAAGGGCTATGGTCGACAGGTACTCAACGCCCTACCGCCTGCGCGCCGTACTTCAAGTGTAAAAGATGTTGAACAATTCTTTGAGGAGTAGCCAGAGTAGGGTAGCGTCCAGGCAGAATACTTGACGTATAATATTTGCCTCCCTTACAATATTTACATCTTTGCTCCTGATAGTTTTGGTATTTCTTCTTCTAGATAGTCAGAGAGTGAGCGTATTATATGGTTGATAGCATGGATCGGCTGGGCCAAAAATTCGGGGAATACCGTTTGCTCCGCTGGCTCGGTGGTGGCGGATATGGCGATGTCTACCTGGCAGAGCACATACGTGATCACACGCAAGTGGCCATCAAAATACTCAATGCCCGCCTCACCCAGCACAAGGACCTGGAGGCATTCATTAATGAGGCGCGCACCATACGTCTGAAACATCCCTATATCGTGCCTTTGCTGGACTTTGGCATTGGCAACAATGACCTCTCGTTTCTAGTCATGGAGTATGCTCCTCTTGGAACTTTACGCGAACGACATCCCAAGGGTTCTCGACTGCCCATATCGACGGTCGTGGACTACGTCGCACCCATTGCCTCAGCCTTACAGTACGCTCACGATTTGCACCTGGTCCACCGTGATGTCAAGCCGGAAAATATTCTGGTGGGGGCCACTGGCGAGATCCTGCTGAGCGACTTTGGTATTGCCACGGCAGCCCACAATACCATCTCATCCAATACCCAGAAAGAGCTGGAAGGCACCATCCCCTATATGGCTCCTGAACAGCTTAAAGGCAAACCACGTCCCGCTAGCGACCAATACTCGCTGGGGATTGTGGTCTACGAGTGGCTCTGTGGTAGACGCCCGTTCGAGGGAGCAGCTATCGAAGTGGCCCAGCAACACACCACAGAACCGCCGCCCTCCCTGCGTAAGCAGCTTCCTATGCTCTCTCGCAAGGTAGAACAGGTCGTACTGCAAGCGCTGGCGAAAGATCCTAAGGCACGCTTTGCAAGCATACAGTTGTTTGCCATTGAGCTAGCAGCCGCCAGCCAACAGCAGGAAATATCTGTACCTTCGATCAAATTAACAGACGCTGACAAAGTGGTCGCCAATGAGATGCATGAGCCACAGACGCCAGATACCTCGTCTCCTATCGGGCCTATTTCTTCACCATATATTACTTCACACGCAGCGGATTCTTCTGATCATTTTGGCCTGGCATCACCATATCAGGCCGCACCACTGGAACCTGATACTTCTCTACCAGTTTCTTCACACCGTATCACCTCACAAGCGCTGGATACCTCTGATCCCTTTGGGCCGGTACCATTACAGCCTGCCACTTTGCAAAAACCAGATACTCCGCTTCTGGTCAAGCCGGTCTCTTCACCACCAATCACTCCGCCAACAACGCCAACGGTACAGCCTCCCCCCGTTGTAGCACATCCTGGCGTAAAAAAGAGCATGGTCGTGCTTAGTGTAGCCCTGGTTTTGCTTCTCGTCATCAGCGTACTCATCTATACCACTTACGGTAAACCTGTAGCTAAACAGTCCTCTACGAGCATGCCGACCGCAACACAAACAGACCACACTGGTGCCGGACAAACGCCTGTTACAGGGAAAATACCCACGCCCTTTGTCCCATCCAGTGCCGCAACGGGTGCGCCCACTGGCACTCCAGGCAGCACGGCAGCAAGCAAAGCTTCAGCAACCAACGTAGCGGCAACATCCACGCCTACCAATGTAGCAGCAGCTACACCTACCTCTCTACCACAAACAACATATGCAGTTGATGGTCAAGACCCAACCACCTATACCGTCAATGGGCAGACCTGCGCAGCTACGCTCTCTCACACCTATACTCACCTTATCGTTCTTGGAGACGTAACAGGCACGTTGTACTTTGAATTTAGCGCTACTTGCCAGGCAGCCTGGGCGGAAGTTGCCTTCAATAATCTTCTATCAGCCGGTGACGGCCATGCCAGAATTGTCAGGAGTAGTGATGGAGGAGCTTATACCTGTGATGTGGGAGCAAGTACCGTCACAACGCTGGGCAAGAAGTCTTGCTACACCGCCATGGTCCACGACGGATCAACAGAGACGGCTTCTGCCTATGCCTCGTATACATTCGCCAGCGGCCAGACCGATCAATCTGCTGCATTAGGTCCCTACTAGCTGGGAAAAAACTTCGTATAACATCGGTACCTATGCCGGGACTATCGCATAATCTGCTCTTTTTTTGGTGCTATTGAAGCATTCTTCGGAGTTTGCGTCAGCTCTCATTGCGGCTTCAAGCATCTCTTCTGTTCGGAGTTGCAGGAGGAATAACATCTTTGTAGAGTAGCCAGAGTAGGGTAGCTCTCAGACAGAATACTTGACGTACAGCATTTGCCTCCCTTACAATACTTACATCCTGGCTCCCGGAGAGCTTCGGTATTCCTTCTTCAAGCAGTCGGAGGGTGCACACGTATGGTTGACAATATGGATCGCCTGGGCCAGAAATTCGGGGAATATCGTTTGCTTCGCTGGCTCGGTGGCGGCGGGTATGGCGATGTCTATCTGGCAGAACATATATATGACCATACACAGGTAGCCATCAAGATACTCAACGCCCGCCTCTCGCAGCACAAGGACCTGGAGGCATTTATTAATGAGGCGCGCACCATGCGCCTGAAGCATCCCCATATCGTACCATTGCTGGACTTTGGTATTGGCAACAATAATTTCCCGTTTCTGGTGATGGAGTACGCACCGCACGGAACGTTGCGCACATGGCATCCCAAAGGTTCTCAGTTGCCTCTCTCGACAGTTTTATCCTATGTCACCCCTATTGCCTCTGCCTTACAGTACGCCCATGATTTGCACCTGGTCCACCGTGATGTCAAGCCGGAGAATATTTTAGTGGGGGCCACTGGCGAGATCCTGCTGAGCGACTTTGGTATTGCTACGGCAGTCCACAATACCGTCTCATCCAATATGCAGAAAGAACTGGAAGGCACCATCCCTTATATGGCCCCCGAACAGCTCAAAGGGAAGCCTCGTCCCGCCAGCGACCAATACTCGCTGGGGATTGTGGTCTATGAATGGCTCTGTGGTAAACGTCCATTCGAGGGAACTATCATCGAGGTGGCCCAGCAACACACCACGACATCGCCACCATCCCTGCATGAGCAGCTTCCTCTGCTCCCTGGCAAGATAGAGCAGGTCGTACTGCAAGCGCTGGCAAAAGATCCAAACGAACGCTTTGAGAGTGTGCAATCATTCGCCAGCGAGCTAGCAGCAGTGAGCCAATCTGAGGGTATATCTACGATCCAGCCAGTCAGTACACCACCTATAAACGTGCTGGTTGTCGATGAAGAGGCAACGAATAAGCTGCCTCGCATTGTGAAAGCTTCCGCACCTTGCGAGCCTACCTCTTCACAGCATCTCGCTCCACGAGAACCTGATACTTCTAACCCTTTCAGGTCTGCCTCTTCACAGCATCTCGCTCCACTGGAGCCTGATACTTCTGATCCTTTTCGAGCTGGGCATAGCACAGCAGGCCAGTCCACTGGAGTCTGGCGCTTCTGTACCCGGCGAGCCCGCCTCTTCACAGCAGGCCACTCCGCTGGAACCTGACGCTTCTGATTCTGGCGAGCCAGGCGTATCACAGCAGGCCACTCCACATGTGACAGTTCCAGCACCCCCAGTTCCACAGCCGACTGCCATAGCAGCACATACCCACAACAATGTGAAAAAGGGCATAGCGGTAGCTGCTATCTCGGTAGCATTGCTGCTCATTGCCAGTACATTCATCTATACCACACATAGCAGGTCTGCTATCGGGCGGCCATCTAGCGCCATACCCACGACAGCACAACAACATCAGTCCGGCAATGGACAGGTAGCTAGCGCTGGAAGCACCCGTACACCAATAGCCTCATCTACTACCTCGCGAGGCGGAAGTGCCTTGCGAGGTGGAGGCACCTCACAAGATGCTCCCATCTCACAGGGTGCTTCCACCTCGCAAGGTGCGCAGAGCACCGCACCAGGCACAGCGCCGACTGCTGGAGCAACTACATCCTCCATAGCTACTGCTACGCCTACCCCTACACCACTTACTACAAATGCTGTCGATGGTCAGGACCCCACGACCTATACCGTCAATGGACAGACCTGTGCAGCGACACTTTCTAGTTCTTATACCGCCCACGTAGCGCTTAAAGGTATAACTGGCACCTTGTACTTTGAGTTTAGCGCCACTTGCCAGGCTGCCTGGGCGGAAGTTATCTTCAATCGTCATGTATCAGCAGGCGACGGCAATGCAAAGATTGTCAGGAATAGCGATGGACAATCTTATACTTGTGATGTGGGAGCAACTACTGGTGTAACACTTGTTAAAACATCTTGCTACACTGCCATGGTCCACGACACTTCGCCAGAGACGGCTTCAGCCTATGCTATTTATACACTCGCGAGCGGCCAGATAGGTCAATCTGCTGCATTAGGCCCCTACTAGCAGGGAAAAACTGCACACGGAACAGCTAGCGCGTGAACGCATAGAGGTTCCCATTGCGGGACCCGATGAATAGCCACGAGGCCAGTACTGCTGGCGAGGAACTGGTACCACTCTTCAAATCCTTGTATTGCAGCAATTGTCCATTGGCGGCATTCACGACCTCAACGCCTCCATCGCCCGGCACAAAGCCATTACCTATTGCCATATACACGGTCTGCCCACTGACAACAGGAGACGCGTAGACAATAACCGGGATCGCATGCTGCCAGAGCGGCTTACCCGTCTGCGCAGATAGCGCCCAACTTACCGCTGTCTGGTTGTTTACACCCACCACATACAACGTACCATTGGCAAAAGCAGGTGAACCGTAGATCTGATTTGCCACGTGTGTTTGCCATAAAACACGTCCCGTTTGTGCATCCAGACTATAGATGTTGCCATTCTTACCACCCACGGTAAGGCGCAGGCGCTTCTGCTGATCACGATACAGCGTTGGACCCGACCCGATATCGTGATCACCGGTATCATGGAGCAAAGAGCGCCAGTGCCAGATCACATGCCCATCCTGGACCGCTAACGCGACGACACCATCATCAGGATCACCTGTCGCAGCATACACGATACCTTGCGCCACATCGACCGCTGGTGAACTCCACACACCAGCTCCGGGCGCTCTCTGCGGTAATATCCACGTACGCCAACGCATTTTTCCGGTTTGTACCGCAAAAGCCTGTACCTGGCCCGCGATCTTCGGTTGCTCATTTAGATTTGAGGCCACACCGACGATCACCAGACCTTGAGTGACCACAGGTGAGGACCATAAATGCGCGCCTGGCGTATCGACAGAAGCTTGCCAATGTACTTTTCCCGTCTGCGCATCCAGGGCATAGAGTATGCCGCTCAATGTAAAAGCGTAGAGCACACCATTTTGTATGACAGGCGTACTATAAAAGGCGCTATCTGTGTGGAGCTGCCAGAGCTGCTTGCCACTCAGAGTTGAGAGCGCCGTCAGCGTTTGAGCTGTAGAGGCGACATAGACGATGCCATTGTGTACAATCGGCGAGGAGAAGATTGCTCCGCCAGTGCAGTATGACCACGCCAGAGAGAGCTTGCTACCGCCAGTTGCAACGGCTGCGCCAGTACGTTCTACGTCACCGTGCGCCAGAGGCCAATCCCCCCGCACCACAGGTAGCCTGGAGGTCGCGCGTACTTGAGTGGTTTTACCTATCGAGCCACAACCACTCGTTGCCGGTGTGCTTGCTGGTGCCTTAGCCGTCCCGCAGGCAGCCAGCAAACATAAACAGAGGATACATAACGCCGTCCGCTGGAAAATACGCCATCTCATAGACTCTCCTTGCGCTCCCTTTCCTGCTTCAAGTGCTCTTGATACACAGCCTCACAACGACGCACGAGGCTACGGAAACGGTGTTGCAGTAATTTTGTCAAGGCTCCCAAAGTGAATTGTATCACTCGCAAAGGTAAAAGCTGTATAGTACCTCCTGAAAAACTAAGGGTAGACAGAAACTCCTGTAGGCACTAAAATAGAAGATGCATTCCGACTTTGACGTAACGTCAACATTTTTTATGGTACAGGGGAATTCGCGCATGAGCAAAACAAAAATGCGGTGCATCGCCTGCGGCAAGTGGTTTCAGTCGGCAAATGCTAAAGAAGTGACTTGCCCTGATTGCACCCAAAAAGCGAGAAAAGAAAAGTTGGCCGCCAAAAACGCGCCACCGACCGCCAATAGACCAGTAGGACTCGCCGGACAGGCCGCCGCCAATAGTCCGGTACGACCACCTGCTCCACCTAAGCCTAAATCAGCACAGGGTGGGACGAACCAGTGGCTGGATAAACTCGAAGATGTGAAGGTCAGCCAGCCTGAACAGCCACCATCACGTCCGAAAATACCTTCGCCTCCTGTACAACGTGACAATCGCGGCCCGGGAGGCTTCCGTGGTCCCAACACCAATGGTCCTAATGCCTATCGCGATGACCGTGGTCCCTCCGGCCCTCCGCGCGGCCCTGCCGCCTACCGTGTCGGCAGCGATACCCGGCTCTCGCCTTCTATCGGCCAACGTCCACGCCAACCATCAGAAGGTGGTTATGATCGTGGACCAGCCAAACCCTGGCAAAAAGATGCTCCCCGTGGCGGACAAAAACCGAAGCCAAGACCAAAAGCTAAACCGGCCAGGCCAGCGGCTCCGCCTAAACCAAAACGTGAAAAGACGCCGCCACCACCGCCTTTCGTCCCAACGCCCGAGCAAATAACGCAAGTAGAAGAGCGCTATATTGAGCTGGCAAATCCCGCTGAATTTGACGGGATTCGTACGCAAATCGCTCAGGAGATTGGTATTCCTAAGAAAGCGGTCAAGAAAATCATTAAGGATCTGCGAGCGCGGCAGAATATCCCCAGCTGGTGGGAACTACAGATCTACAAGGGTAGCAGCGAGGAATTGGAGAAAATCAAAGCGGCCTATGAACCCTACCTGCCGGTTCCTCCAGTTGGCGTGCATAAAAAGATTGCCGACACACTCTTGATCAAGCCAGGAACCATCTATCAGGCGATCAAGACTATTCGCCAGGAGATGAACCTGCCACAGTATAACGATCCTACGCTCCATGAACAGGAGTTGGCCGCACTACGCGCCAGGCGGTCTGAGCAGGCACAAGCACAAGCTGATGCCGCCAGCACGACTACCGCTGCGGATATCTCTACGACGGAGGCTCCTGTCGAGCAAACTGCTAGCGTCACAACTGCTACGGAGACTCCTGTTCGAGCAAACTGCTAGCGTCACAACTGCTACGGATATCTCTACTACGGAGGCTCCTGTTCGAGCAGGCTGCTAGCGTCGCTACAACAACCGACACCAGCGCTACCATTCATGAAGCATGAGACATAAGTCATCTACTCTTTGTGATGACTAGCCAGACGAGGCGAATTGAGGCATAATTCGCCTCGTCATGGAGGTTTTTTTATATGGAGGACTGTATATTTTGTCGCATTATCGCTGGCAAAATACCCAGTACTATTGTGTATAAGGATGCGGATGTTGTGGCCTTCCGAGATAACAATCCACAAGCTCCGCAGCATATTTTGTTTGTCCCTAAGCGTCATATTGCTTCGCTGGCTGATCTGACGCCAGAGGATGACCCCCTCCTGGCAAGCATTTATGCCGCAGCCAGAAATGTCGCTCACGATCTTGGACTGGAGCAAGGCTACCGCTTTGTGACCAATGTTGGTCGAGATGGCGGGCAGACTGTCTCTCATCTCCACTTTCACCTGCTCGGCGGACGCCAGATGACGTGGCCTCCAGGATAAGACTACAAAGGGAATTCCATGCGTATCGCGATTGACTATACGGCGGCTATCCGACAGGGAGCAGGCATCGGCGCTTATGTTCGCAATCTGGTAGCCGCTATGCTTGCTCAGGACAGCAGCAGTCGATATACTTTATTGACCAGTGGCCGTCCTACAGCAGAGCGTCCATTTCCTCAGGCAGCAAATGCGCGCGGGCGCAGCATCTTTCTTCCTGATCGCTACTTGAATATTCTCTGGTATCGCTGGCGTATGCCGTTGCCTGCCACACTCTTCTCAGGGCCTGCCGATATCTATCATGGCCCTGATTTTGTTTTACCACCGCTGGGGAAGAAGGTGCGCAAGGTAGTCACGATCCATGATCTCGCTTTCCTGGAACATCCTGAATACGCGGTTCCTGCGCTGGCAACCTATCTGAGCAAAGTCGTACCAGAGTCAGTGGCGGCGGCTGATGTCGTCGCTACCGTCTCACACGAGGTCAGTCGCACGCTCATCAGCCACTTTCAGACACCACGTGAGAAGCTTGTGGTAATACCCAACGGCGTCAGTCCCCACCTGCACCGCATCACTGACCCGGTCCTGCTGAACGCCACGAGCAACAAGTTCCATTTGAAACATCCACTGGTGCTGGCTGTGGGTACACAGGAGCCACGCAAAAACCACAGCGGTCTCATTAAGGCATTTTACCAGGTACAGAAGCAGAAAAACGGTCCCGCTATGCTGGCAATTGCCGGTGGCGCGGGCTGGCTTTACGAGGAGACACAGCACTTAGTTGAGGGAACTCAAGCTACAGAAAAAAGTGCGTTTCCTGGGTCGCGTGAGCGACTTTGAGCTGGTGACATTATATAGTATGGCCGATGTTTTTGCTTTCCCTTCATTTTTTGAGGGCTTCGGCATTCCGCCTATCGAGGCCATGGCTTGCGGTGCTCCGGTCATCACCTCCAACACCTCTTCATTGCCCGAGGTAGTAGGTGACGCCGCACTCCTGATTGATCCGCACAATATCGATGAGCTGGCAACGGCCATCCTACGCCTGCTCAAGGATGAGCAGTTGAGCGAAGAGTTGCGTCAGAAGGGCTATCAACGCGTCCAGCACTACACCTGGGAAGCTTCGGCGCAG
>CAVTLG010000005.1:0-184146 GCA_963735495.1 uncultured Chloroflexia bacterium | reverse complement strand
AGGAACAAGCACTATTCATCCTGATCAGTGAGTGGAACCTGACCTCTGGGCCACAGAGCCTGCGTTCTCCTGCGACGGAACAAGATACTGATTACAGAGTATGACCAGCGCAACGCCTGCGAGCCCCGCCGCCAGCCTCAGAAAACATCGCCAACAGCGAGAGCGATGACGTACCACGTCTTTTTACACTGGCTCTCTGGCCACACCAGAGGGACACAGGGGCCACGCACCTCCAGCATTTTTGAGCAATGGAGCATCACTGTAGATGGCAAAGCCTCCAGTTCCATTTACTTCATGTATACGCAACAGGCGCGCCACACTCGTCAATCGGCCCTGGCCGAAGATCCGAATATTACTCCATTAACACGTCAGCGAGATTTGAATCACACAGCCGCAATACACAGATGATCTACCAGCACCATCTCCGAAAGGCAAACGCGAAGCTGCGCGAGCGCATCGTCAGCCACCAACTCCATGGTCTGGGAACACACTGGCTCGAACAGTGCCTGGGCCTTGTGGAATTCGGTGCCCAAAATGCCTTCGAGAAGGCACACTTCACTTCTTCGATGCTCGCTGGCAGGCGCTCCTGGTGAATAACCCGCAATTTGTTCAGGCCAATCGTGTTCCTTGTGGCCTCTGTGCGTTTCCCCAAGGACCGGAAGGATGCCCGGAGTTCATGCATTGCACTGAAGCAATGGATGAGGGGTGCGCCTGGTTTTTAACTGATCCCAATGATGTTCAGATGCAAACAGAACTTCAAAATCGTGTCAGGGAACATCGCACGAAACAACAGGAGAACCTGGCGTTGGGGCGCACTGTGCAAGCGCACAAGTATGGGGTGATGGCAGAACGCACTGAACGCCTCCGCGACGAAGCGCTTCAGAAAACGAGTGAGGATGTTCGTCGGGCCCTGCTTGCTGAACTCAATGCACAAGAGGAGAAGCCATGAAGCAACCACGGAGAACCACAGAGGATGGAAAAAAGCACCTGCTCGTTGTTATGTACGAGATCCATGCTCACGTGACCAACCAGAGCGAATTTACGGCACAGCGCATAGCTGATGCAGCTGGGATCTCGAAGGTCTGGCTGTATCACCTCGCCGGGGAAGAGTTTCGAGCCCTGCGCTCCGCACTACCAGGCTCTCGCAAAACACGAGATGAAGAAGTGGCAGCATTACGGCAAGAAAACACGCAGTTGCGCATACGATTGAAAGAGGTGCAAGATCAGGCCCGACTTGCATCCTCAGACGCACTCAAAAAGGCGATGATACTGCTAGAACAATGGGAGCAGGAAAATCTTGAACTGCGGGGCCACATTCGTGTTCTGACTCGACGTTTGGAGCAGGCGAGAGGATATGTTGATGTTACCTCCTCACAGCCCCAGGACACGCGCAAAGGATATTTGAGGTCAGTGGACTCCTAACTGGCATATGAGTTCTTTAGAGAGTAAAATGGGAGTATGCATTTCTGTAAGAACACTGTGAGCAACGTTCCGAAGGCCCTCAAACGTCTTGAAAACAGTGGCTGAGAATGTGTGTCAAAACCGTTTATTTCCTGTGACAAATATTCTCATGTTCAATGGCACGAGCTTTTCCTGGACTGCAACTGCCGTACCATTGAATGGAGAGCCATCTCTGATCCGCCTGGATGATGAACGCACGATCTTTCTTCGCGCAATGCTCATCCAGACGGCAATGATACTCAGGCTTTTCACCTGTGTTCACACAGTCACGGCTTCGGTATCGAACGCGAAAGCAAGGTTATGGCAAGGGCTCAGGGGCGATCATGCTGTGGTGAACCCGGCACTCTTCGACAAAAGCGAGTTCACGCAGGTAGAACGCACGCGCCGCCAAGTGGGCATTAGGTTGATGAGGAACGAAGCGTTGGCGACGCACATCCACAAATGGGGCTTGTGGGAAGAGCTGGCTCAGTTCGTCCAGCGCAGATGCAGAGGACTCCCAGACGGTGTCATACTCTCCAAGGGTCATCTGGACGGGAACGCGCACATCCGCACTGATCTGGCGAAGATGCTCGGGAAAGCGAAGCACCTCACGCAACTCTGCCATCGGCAAAGGTGCTTGACTCTGCTTCAAACGTTCTCGGGCCTCATGAACCCAACTGTTGGCAGGCCCAAGGGACCTGGCGTTCTCGTCGAAAGGAAGCTCAACAAATGGGGCGTTAGCCAGCAAGCGTTGAAAGCGTTGGAGGGCACCTGGCAACCAGCGTAATCCCGTCCCATGAGTGCTCACGCCAAGTAAAGGGACATCAGGCTGGCTGGCTGCCAGCCCAAGGACGATGAGTCCCCCGAAGGATTGGCCAAGCAGAACGATTCCGGCCTCGTCGGCTCCATACTGCTCCCAGGCTGCGGTCAGCGCGAGTCGCAGGAGGGCGATCTGGCCGTCAAAGGTGCTCAGATCTTCGGCGATCTGTTGGCTGGCCCTATAGCCCGGTCGATCCAGCGCCAGCACCGCGTACCCAAGAGAGGCCGCCGTATCGAGGAAGCCTGCTTCGCCAGGGATGGTGTTATCAAAGATAGCGGCCGAGTTGCTGACCCCATGCAAGGCCACAATCAGAGCGCGAGGAGCGCTCGAAGGTTTTGCGTAGACTCCCGAGAGGTCTCTATGACCTGCTCGGATCAGAATGGGCTTCTTGGTTGTTGGACTGTTCATCTTTTCAATCGTTTTCTTTTTTTCTCAAGACGTAGCTTCCAGCCAATTCAGGGCGGTGCTCATAGAACACTTACTGAAACCCCGCCAGGACCGGCGCGCCGGTCCTGGCGGGGTTTCAAACCACAGGTGTTTCTGGTCGCGCACGCGGAGATCGAAGCCGACTCTACCCAGGAAGCTTGGCCCCCAGGATATCAACCTTCTCCATGACCAGTGATCCTTCGACAAACAGAGTCTTCGCTCTTTCCTGCAACTGCGGCCAGCGGGCATTGTAGTGTGCGAGCCTCCTTTCTTCGTCTGGGAAGGCATCGAAGACGCCGAACGTCGAGGGTCCCAGGCGAATTAAGAAATAGGCGATCGTTTCCGGCTCCTCCTGGGCTGCTGCCAACGCTCCTTTGAGGGCGCGCTCGACATCCGCCTCTTTTCCGGGCTTTGCCTCGAATCGAATGAGAAACCCTACAGTAACCATGTTGTATCTCCATTTCTTCTTGCATGTGCACGAGATGCCTGAAACCTGCATGAATGTGAGCTTGTCTTTCTCGCAAGAACAGCTCACGCTCATTGGGAGGTGAAGCGACGGCACGGTCCTCTTTGAGAGAGCCTCTTCCAGGCAGTCACGCGCATTTGGCCATGTTCTGCTCACAGGGAAGAGTATACTAGGGGAAATGTGTTGTACCAAGTGTAAAACTACACCTGGATTGGCAAGAGATCGTCCCGCCTGTTCGCGGATCGGGTCTCTCCCAGTTCCAACAGCAGGAGAGAGGTATGATGAACATCGAACCTGACGCTTCTCACACGCCAGATGTGCTGCGTGATGTCCTTGGCGAGATTGAAACACTGCGGAACATCCGCCAGGAGGAGGCGAGGGATCGTCCCCATCCATTCCTCAAACGGTTTACTCAGCAAGAGTTAACCGATGAAGCGTGTCCCACCTATAAAAATTTGCTGGTTGGGCGCTCGCAACGGATTCCCAGCCGCCAGACGTTGATGCAGATCGCTGATTATCTCGAATGTAGCATTGAAAGCCGCAACACCTTGCTCTTGGCTGCTCGTTATCTCCCTGAAAGCCTCGAATTGGAAGGAGACGAGCTCAGGCTCACATTAGAACAGGCCAGGCAGTTGATGGAAACACTCCCCTATCCAGCCATGCTTGTGACGCACACCCTGGCAATCGAAGCTCTCAACGAGCCTTTCCAGCGATTCTTTGCGTTTCCTCCACTCATGGCGCTTCCACGAACACAACGGTACGTCCTCCCCGTCTTTTTTCGAGAGGACTTGCCGATCCGAGAACGTTCGAGCTTCAATGACCAGGCAGTCAAAGCCTGGCAAGCTGGGGTATCTCGCGGCATTCAGCTCTTTAAGCAAAGCAATCGGCTCTCCCAATTTGAACCGTGGTATCATGAATTGGTCAAACAGTTTTGTGCCGTCGCCGATTTTCGTCAGTATTGGGAACGAACGCCTTCACTATGTGATCAGCATGATGTCCCATCAAAGCTGCTTCTGGGGAGAAATGCTACGACGGAAGAATGGTTGCCGATAGAGCTTCAGCATATTCGTATTTCGGTCTGCAGCCACACGTATCCTTGCATTATGGCACTTCGCCCTTTGGATGATGCTGCCCGTGACGTCTTTGCATCCCTGAGCAGTGCTGAGGGGTCTCCTTTCAATGCTGTGAGGAGACGCTAATCCTGGAGAGTAGGGGGCCACGTTCTCCCCCTTCAACCTCGTTGCGCATCCCGTGGGACCAGAAGCGCAAGGCCGACACAAATGGTTGGGCTATCTCAAAAGTCGTCTCGAAATCACTGTCTCAAATCGTTCGTTTTTTGACGAGTAAGCGAGACATACAGAAGGGTTGCTAAGCCCCGATCTCCTCATGCAATCAGGGCTTCACATTATCCATTTTGTGAATGGGGATCCATACACGACGGCGTTGTATGTTAATTAACGTGGCCTAACTACAGAGAAAGGGGGGAAGCCCCTGGAAGGCTCCCTCCTGTTTGTGGTAACCGTGCAGGCGAGCCCATTTGCGGGCAACATCCCAGAGATCCTCCAGCGTGATCTGGACACGGGTGGGTGAGCACATCTTGAAAGGGATCGGGATGACTTTCGACAGTGGCAAGCGCTTCTCCTTTCACATCGGCGTCTGAGCGTTCTGAGGCATGCCCATTGGGTGCGGTAGTCTTCGTTGGGAACACCACCAGTTCAGAGATGGTCATCATCATCTGGATAGCGTGGTTAGCCAGCCCGGAGCGTCGTACATATTAAAGCCGATGGAAATGGGTGCCTCGGCAACTGAAGAGCAGAACCGGGGAGGCAGAGGCTTCCCGGTTCTCGCACAACGTCAACGAAACCTTCAAGAACAGGAACCAATGATTACATTGGCAACCCGCTGGCGCAGTTCGGTCAGGACTGCTGCACGCGCACTTGCGGCATAGTTCGTCTCGCCATCCAGGACCACCAGAGAGAAGCCTTGCCTGAGCGCCGTCACCAGGGTGCCTAGACCATCCGGGTCGTCAGGGTTCGTGACCACGCGGTCCCAGGTTGGCGGAGGCATCGAGACCAGGCGACGCACGGTCTGGATCGTTACCCCACAATCCCAATAGCAACCACCGTAGCAATTGCGGAGGAGTTCTTTCGAGAGCCCCAGTTTCTGCTGCCCAGAGACGGTGCTCTTTCGCAGGCTCCGTCGGAGCGTGGGCGTATGCGGGCGGAGGTCCACCAGGATCGTCTGTGCAGGCATGGCCGCGAGCAAATTCGTCAGGCGCGTTTCCTGTTCCTGGTGCGCCGTCTGCGACCAGACGATCAGAGCGGGGAAGCTGGCAAGGATGGTTCCAACCGGAGCCGCAGCGATGGAGGTGTCTGCATGCAGTGTTGGGTGTTCTTGCTCAACGGGCAATGGCTGCATCTTGGGGGAAGCAGGTTCTTCAACGATCTGCTCCCGGTCTCTTTCCTCCGCTTCCTGCCTGGCGGCTTCCTCCCACGTCTCTTGCTCTGGAGGTGAGACGGCTTCCGCTTCCTCGACCACCCCAGAATGCGCATCCTGGCGTGCCTGCTCCCAGAGGTCGTCATCGGCTGATGGCCCTTCCGTCACGGAGGGAGACAACTGAGTAGCGGTGGTCACCGCTGGCCAGGTGGCCACCGCAGCCATCCCATCGTGACGGGTGCCATTGTGCTGATCGGTGCTGCTGGAGAGGAGTGCCGTCGCCTCCACTGGAGCAGCTTTCGCACGGGGGAGTCCTGCGGGCTGGAGGGCTCCTGCGCAATAGACCTGGACCCGGAGCGTCCCGGTATGGGCAATGGTCGTCTCTCCCAGCCACCACCCGCGCCAAGATTTGACCAGACGATCATGCTGCTTGAGGTGAATACGCACTTCGCTGCCTTTGGTGCAGGTCCAGGAAAACACGTCTTGTGACCCTTCCTGGTACGCAGGTTGCTGGGTTCCTTCGACCCAGACTTCTACCTGGTGTGAAGGCGGCAAAGGACCGGTGTGGAGCAGACAACACAGCGTTGGCGTTGCCGAAGGCGGATTCTGGGGAAGCATCTGCATCGCAATCTGTGCTTCGGGATAGGTATCAAGGCGAATCGTCATCGAGCGGTATCCTTTCTTTTGAACAAGGCGCACGCAACGAGGAGGTCTCTTTTGCGTGCGCCAGGAATGAACATGACACAACAAGTGAATGGTTAGCGGGAAGCGGCCGTTTCCGGGGTGGCCTGGGAAGCCGGCGTTGTCTGGGTGGGCCCAGCATTCGTTTGCCGCAGAAGGGGCATAATGATACCGCGTGCATCCAGCGGGCCAACCGGCTTGATGGTGACCGGGTGACGATCACTCACCATTTCCAGCGCCACCTCTGGGGTTGTCACGGCAGCCAGGGCATCCGCTATGTAGGCAGCATTGAGCAAGATCGAGACGGCTGGCCCGCTGATGGTGACCCCTTCCGTCAAACGCATCTCGTTGGTTCCCAGGTCCGGGACGTCGGCTTCCACCAGGAAGACGTCGGCCTCCACAACCCAGCGCAGTTGGTGCTTGTTTTCACGCGTAAATGAGGCCATCAGCCGCAGCACGTTGCGCAGATCCTGTGAGGACAGGACCACACGCGTCAGCGCAGAGAGCGAGAGGAGCGAACGTACATTGGGAAACTCGCCTTCCAGCAAGCTCAACGAGAGATCCATTTCTCTGCTTTGCACCAGCAGAGATCCCCCATTGTGAGAGCGCCCCAGACGGACGACCCCTGACGAGGGCAGGATACGTGCGAGTTGGCGCAAGACGGAGGCGGGAATGAGCAGTGAGGCGGCCAGGTGGTGATCTGGAATCGGCACGCTCCGATAGGCCACGCGGAAGCTATCCGCAGCGGTAAAGGTGGCCTGTCCCTGCTGAAACACCACGTTGATCCCTTCGAGAACCGGGCGCGCACTATCGCTTGCAGCGGCCACCGCAACCTGCTCGATGATCTCTCGCAAGAGTTCCGCGTCGAGTGTCAGCAGTTCCTCTCCCTCCGCGAGCCTCGTCACCTGAGGAAATTCGTCGAGCGGGAACGCGGCCAGCTTGAAATTCGCTTTGATCTGCGGACCACGCAGTTGCAGTGCAGTGAGATCGGTCGGCGAAGGCGACATCACGCTGATCGGCACGCTCGGAAGGTCACTCACGAGATGGAAAAATGTCTGCGCAGGCACCAGCACACTCCCAGGAGCCTGCACGTCTGCGGCAACAGGCACGCGCACGCGGGTCCGGTCATTGGCAGCCTGGATGATCAGCCTCCCTGGCTCCGCGTCAAAGCGGAGCGTTTTGAGAATGGGCATCTGGATGGCGCTTTGCCCGGCAAATGCGAACGCCAGAGAAAGCGCGTGAGAGAACGCTTTTTGCTCAATGGTGAAAAACATCATCGTATCCTTTCGTTTAGGAAAACAGCATAATAGGAATCGAATGAGGTAAGTCGGTTCAGTGATGAATAAAGAGAAGAAGATGTAGAAGGGAGGAGCACGACTCCTGGAGCAGCCGATACACAGGTGTTGCCTCATAGCTGGGTATAGTAGCGCAGCAGAACCTGCTCGACGGTCACCGCTGGCAAGGTCAGCCAGGGCTGCTGATCTATCCAGACGTGCCGAGGTGCCCAGTCTGGCTCCAGAAGCAGCAGGCGATGGCATGCATCCAGCAGGGTTATGTGGGTCAGGCCACAACTGCGGCCAAGTTGCTGCTGACGATAAAGCACCTGGGTCAAGGGAACCTGCGCCATGCCTGGATTGTGTTCCAGCAGAAGGGCAAGCACCACTAGTTCTGGGATGTCTTCGGCGTGTGGGAACGTGTACTGATACTGAGGCACCCTTCGTTCGGTGCGGCGCTCCGTCTCAGCCTTGCTGGGATGGCACTGGAGCAGATGAAGACGGCGAAACGGGGAGGCAAGCACGGATTGCTCTGGGATCATCTGGTCGGAATGAGACGCCGCCGCATAGAGGCGGAACAGGCATTCCACATCTTTGCGCAGGAGTGCCGAGCTGATCCGTTGCTGCTGCGCATCCTTGATGGCCCACGAAAGCAGCGCCTCGAGACACGCATCTTTCGTGAATACGGTCTTGCCCACAAAACACTGGAAGAACCAGGAAAACGTGGGAGCCAGCAGCAGGTTGCGCGCAAGATGGGCGTGGAGCAACCAGAGGCTTCCCATACGTCCGAGATAGGGATCATGGAGAGAGAGCAAGGCACCAAGCGGCGTGAGTGTTGGCACCTTCCGCCCATACCCTGTTTCTGGCTGCTCGCCCATGAGTCCTGTTGCCCGTAACCAGTAGCGAAGCGAGGCAACCATGCCAGGGCCAATGCCAAAGTGATCGGGGGCAAGAGAGGCGGTAAACAGACGTGCTCGTACCTGCGGATCTTCCGTGTAGGCCAGGGCCAGGAGTCCTTTGGTAATCCACTGCTCCCGCAGGTCATAGCCCTGATGTCCTCCAAACAGGAGATGGGGAAACTCCTCTGCCTCTGCCTGATGGGGGGGAATGGTCATCGTCTTGGTCTCCTTTCATTGGGAGGGGAAGCCAGGGCTGTCAGCAGCCGTTCATACTGCTGTGCGTCTCTGGCGCGATCAGGAATGGTTTCTTCACGCCGGAACAGCACGTGCACCGCACGTCTGATCTGTTGGTCGTCGTGTCCCATGGTGGTCATGCGTCTCCTCCTTGCAGCCAGAGGTGCTGCAACCCCTGGGAGAGGGGTCCACATTCCAGGGTGCTCCAGGTCAACCAATCGGCCAGGAAGAACTGCCAGGCACCTTCCAACGCGCTTTGTTCAGGAGAGGGACGCTCGGCGAACAAGACCCAGAGATCACGCGTCGGCGGTCCCTCGATGGACGCGTCTTCGTAGGAAAGCGACACCCGATAGACCCGAGGGGCGAGCTGATAGCCATCCCCATACGCCCAGGCGGACAGCCTCACTGCTGCCTGGGGACAGGTCTCAATCAGCCAGCCATTCCAGATGCGTATCAGTACAGCCAGATCTGTTTCCTCGGCGATCTCCTGAAACCAGGACTGGTGCGCACATTCTGAGACGCCATCCTGCGGCCAGCCTGCCACACGGGAGAGCACAGAACGCAAGATTCGCGCGGACCGCAAGGTGCTCGGAACCATGAGAGTGCCAAAGGAGGGATGCGCTCCCTGCGGACGAGCGGAGGTCACGGCCCACCGTTCGCGCAACAACGAGCGGTCAAAGCGCACCAGCGCATCATTGGAGACGCGGTTCGCACCCGTTCCCGCCAGTGCCTCGACAAACCGTTCTGGCGTGTCGAGGGTGGAGAGTTCGCTGCGCCGCGCATCCAACGCGCTGTATGCGGTGCGTGCCACCCAGGGCGAGCGATGGCCTGCCAGTTCGGCGGCCAGATGATGGCCACGGGCAAGCTCCGTGCTTCTCGCGACCCACCTGGTGACATCGGCTTCCGTAAACACCGACAGGTAGCCCCACTGCTGGGCCAGTCGGTAGCCCTCCTCAATGGCCCGACGAACCGCTTCCCACTCCTGGGCGATGGAGTGCGGAATGGGAACCTGAAGTTTCACGGTGGCGATCAGCACGAAGAGGGTTCGCAGGACTTCCCGCTGCCCTTCTTCACCCTGACTGGCTTCGTAATGACAACACAGATCGCCTGTGTCGCGGTCATAGGTCCCCATCCCGCCTGCGGAGAGCGGGCGAGAGACGATATAGAGCGCGCCCACTGGAATGCCAACCTCGCGAGCCTGAGCCATCACCTGCTCACAAGCAGGAGGAACGACGGGAAATTGAATGCTGCGCCCCAGATAGTGCTTCCACCATTGGAGTGCCTGGGGTATCGTGAGAGACATAGATTCTTCCTTTCCAAAACACCTCCGAGCCTGACGAAGCGATCAGGCTCGGAAGAACACAGAGACAGACTTCAAGAGGATTTAGAGCATGCGCGTGGAGCGAACTGCTGGCTGCTGGTGCTGCTGGTCCAGAAAGTACCAGATCGATCCCTCGCCCGTGTTGGCAAACTCAGCACGTCCCGTGCCTGCACGCGTGTCAGTGGGCAAGCTGGCCAGGCTGGTCAGATCCAGCGGAGGCAAGCGTAATTCCGCGCGGGCTGAGGAGACCTGCTGGGTCGTGGGGTAGGCCACAATCCCCAGATCGGCGTGGGGAGTGCGCACCTCCTCCTCGAGATCAAGCAAGGTGGCACGGGTGGTGGTCGCAATCGCTCGGAGCGTGTGCCCAACCTCGGCCAGGCTGCGTTGCCGTTCTTGCGGCGTCATCTCGACAATCTCCTGGATGCGTTCCATCATCTGCTCCATTTCGGTATCACCGAAGAAATTGAGTGAGCGAATGTGCGCCAGCAAGTGATTGAGTTGCCGGGTGGATTGGCCAGAGAAGCTTTCTCCCCCTCGCCGCTGGATCGTTGCAAGCACATCGGTGACCGCGTCATAGGTCAGCGTGCGTAATTGCGCCACAATCGAGGACAGAAAGGTATCGAGCGCAGCCTGCACCCTCGCCTGTGCATCATGGCGCATATCCTGTTCCATGAGTGCTCGCGCACGTTGGCGTTGCTCCATCTGGTGCCGCTGGGTCGCCAAGAGTGCCGCTGCCTCTCCTTCCTCCACCGATGGAGCAACACGCGTCGCCGGAGCCGCCGGAGCCGGTGCAGGATGCTCGGAGGTGGACAGGCCGACCGGCTGGTTCCCCTCCATACGGAAGAAGGTGAAGGAGAAACTCTCACGGATGCGCTCGACCGTTGGGATCTGGTCAGCAAGACGATTGCAGTAGCTCGCAACAAACTGCTGCTGGCTTTCGCTGACCAGTTCGGGGTGGGTTTGCCGCACACGCCGATACGTATCAGTCGCGATGACTTCGTAGTCGGTGAGCACCTGGCGCGTCAATTCCCGGTGGTTGGCGACGATATCGTCCCGCAAGGCCAGATACTCCTGGCGCAAGGCTTCCGTCTTCGTCCGCCAGGAGAGATACGAGGTAACTGGAACGAAGCTTCCGAGCTCACTTTGGAAGGCGTGCTCTTTGAGCGTATAGCGCGCACTGCCTTCGATGCGTGCCAGGGCTTTCATGTACGCTTCCGGCAGCAGACGCTTTTCTCCCAGGACCACCCAGCGGGCCACTTTCTCGCGCGTAGCATCATCTTCGATATGAATGCCCATATCTTCTAGCAGCAATCGGGTACTGAACCGACAACGGCCGATATGAAGCTGGACCAGTGTGCCTTCTTGCATCAACTGACCCCAGGGAATGGTCGTGAACGTTTCGGCCCCGAGCGCACGAGCGATGGTTTGATGACGACGGGTTTCTGGGGTACGTGTGGCAGAAGACATGGGAAGGGAGGAAGGTGTGCTCACCATCTGTAGGGTCATAGAATACCTCCAAAGAGTGCAACAAAGACGCGCTCTCCTGATGACATCAGGGTAGCGCGTCGAAACAAACAACGACGATCAGGAGGGTTAGAGCTGGCGGGCGCTGCGCATACTCGGCGCGGTGGGCTGTGATGCGGAAGGCGAGGCAGCGCTGCGGCGAAGGGCTGCCAGGCGGGTGCGCTCGGCTTCCGCAATGGCTGGCGGAAGATAGCGCAGGTTAGAGCAGGCATCGATGGCCGACCGGGTAAAGGTCTCGACACTGCCCAGGGTGGCCGGGCGCAGGTTCTCCAGCGCGGCTTGCGCCTGTGGCAGCCCAATCCGTGGTTGCCCATCCAGACGGGCGAGCAAGCTTGCTTCCCCGACCAGGGCTTCGAGGTCTGCCGGGCTATACCGCTCGGTTTCCTCCACGAGGGCAGACAGAGCCTCTTCCGTCAGCACGGCCTCTTGCTGGCTCGCCTGAATGCGCAGGATCTCGCCCCGTGCTACCGCGTCGGGACTCAAGATCGGAAAGGTGACCCCAAAGCGACCAGGACGACGAAGGGCAGGATCGAGGCGCTCCGGCAGATTGGTGGCTCCCACCACGATGACGCGGCCCTGAAGCGAAGGATCACCCAGGAATTGCAGCATCGCCCCAAACAGATTCCCTGCTACGGGACTGCCAGAGGACTCGCCACGATGGCCGAGGAGTGTTTGTTCAATCTCATCAATAAAAAGAAATGTGGGAGCCAGGTCGCGCGCCAGACGGAAGATTTTGTGCAGATTCCGCTCCGAGGTTCCAACGACGCCTCCCAGGATGTTGGCCATGTGCAACTGGATGGCGTGAAAACCGAGTTCCCACTCCGCCGCACGGACCAGCATGGTTTTGCCTGTTCCTGGAGGGCCAACCAGCAGGATGCCACGGGGCACGTCGCGCAGTCGCCCGGCACGCAGTGGCGCGATGACCTCGCAACGAAACCAGGTGGCAAACTGCTGCATCCCTCCCATGCTGGCAAAGCCTCCTGGCAGCGGTTCCAACATCTCGACGACGTCCTGGAACTGCTGGCGAATGATGGCATCCTTGCGTTCCTTAATCAACGCCCGGCTGACCCCCGGAGGTGGTCCATCGGGTGCACCTGGATCGCTTGCTCCTGCCAGATAGACATCTTCCACCTGGCGCAAGTCCAGCCCGGCAGTGGAGCGAGCAAAGTCTTCTGGGTCCAGGTCGAGCAGGGGAATGGGCACCTCCGCACGATGCACCTCCTGATACCAGCGCAGATAGGCCAGGCGCGTCTGTTCATCGGGAAGGGGTTGCTCAATCAGCCGATACCCGCTGGAACTCTCCAGCACATCCGTGTGCAGATCCTGGACCATAGGGGTCAAGAGCAGGATGGGGTTTTGTTGTCGGGCCAGCACCGGATCATGTCCCCAGGAGAGCAGCATCGCCAGAACCCCAAGGCGTTCATCGGACAGCTGGGCTTTATTCGCCATCGGGATCATCAGCTCTGCCTGATCCACCAGCACGGCCACGCGTCCACGGATGATCGTCCGGCCTGCGTCATCCTGCTCATAGCGCGTGGCTTGTGGAGAGTGCAAGAGAGCATCCAGGAGCGCCAGAGCTTGCGCGGGCTTTTTGGCCGAGGCAAAGAGATCCTGAGGGGCCGAATGAAGGTGCATCGCATCCAGTGCTGCCGCATACGGATCATCGGTGGAGACTGGAGGTTGCCAGTCCGGTCCCAGAATTTCCAGGGCCATGGAACGCATCGACGGTGTGGCAAAGGTGAGACCCGTAGCAGGATGATAGGTGATGACGACCTCGCGGGCCTCCGAGAGGGCACTGAGCAGGAACACTTGTTGCGAGAGGCCATGAAAGGCCGTCACGCCATGAATATCGCCTGAGATGATAAAGCAATGACTCATGCCAGCCTGAAACAAGCGGCGAAACTCCAGCCACCAGATCGGCTGATGCGGCTGTAGTAGAGTGGTGGTTGTCAACGTTTTTTCCTCCTGTGAAAAAACATCCTGGCAGGCTGTTGTGAGCAGCCTGCCAGAGAAGGTAAAAAGACGACGAACGACAGGTGAACCGTCAGCTTAGGGACACACGTACGATTGGCGGTTGGTCAATACGATGCCGTATTCTGCCAGATAGGCAAACAGGCTCGCACGGTCGAAGTCCAGGTCCTTGTCCCCATCCGCATCCCAGGCTCTTGCTGGGCGTCCCTGTTCTTCGATGACGCAGTGCGCACAGGTTCCCACTTTGAACGCTCCACCCGGTCCCAGGGTGATAGAGAGGGTCTGTGGCTGTTGGGATTGGGGCACCGGATCACCACGATCAGCAGGGGGAGAACTCTTCAGATCCCTGCCCTGAGCCAGCATATCAGTGTCATCTTTCATGCAGTACCTCCGTCTCCTGAACGGTGAGCCCACCAGTGGAAGGGGAGACCCGCAATTCTGGCTTTGGGGTAAAGTCCGTGATCTCCGTGGTGATGCCATAGTCTGCCAACAGCGTGTGGAGCTGCTTGCCCGCAACCAAACAGTGCTGGCCCAGAAAATGGGAGAAATCGGTCGAGATCTCGCCAGTGGCAGTGACCGTGATGGTCAGTTGTGGTGGAAGATGATTATTAGCCATGTAGCACCCCCGTGATCACGACCTGTTGATTGTCGAGCACCTGCGTCGAAACCTGTGCGTGCATGCGGCGCAGTGCCGCCGCATGCGCCAGCACGACGTAGTGTTGCACCATCTGCTGCTGGACCTCGGCGAAAAACGCCTCATGCGCCCAGGGATCGCCCTTGAAGGACAACGCTCCCGTGTGCTCATCGATGAGCAGCCCAATGCCGCGCGGGAGTTTGTCGGGCACATGGAGCGCAAGGTTCGTATTGGTCTGCTGCGCATCACCAGAGTAATCGCGGTAGGTGGTACAAACCGTCCCGCCATGGGCAGTGGCAACCAGGGTCACGGCCTGACGCAGGAGTGCCATGCACGGATGCTGCTCGAAGGCATCAGGATCTCCCCGCTGCATGAGCGCAGCCAGTGCGGTAAATTTGAGCGTGGTGGTGGCTTCTTCAATATGACTCATAGAAACAATCCTCCTTGGAAAAAATGATCACAACAAAACAAGACAAACAGTGAACGAAAACGACCGCTGTGGGGGACCACGCGGCCAACTCCATGGGGACATCGACCGCTCCTTCTGGAAACGCATGAGGGACACCAGACGAGAAAGCGAAGCAGGCAGACAGGAATGAGAGGCTAGTACATGAACGCTCAAATTTATAAGCAGTAAAAACGAGCCTGGAGAGCCAGACGAGGCTTATCTAAACGACCGAAGGATTGAGACTTTCGTGTACTAGTCAGTTCCCAGCATCAGGCCGGATAGATGGGAGAAGAAGAACTGGACCTCGCTCAGATCAGGGCGTTCCGCTGGATGAGCCAGCACCATGCGATCCAGGAGCAGCAACAACTGCCTTTCTTCGGGCGAGATGCCGTGCGGATTCTCCCGAAGCTCCACAAAAGAGGAAACCTTCGTCGCTATGCCAGGCTGACAGTCCGTCAGCGCGCACCCCAGCACCATGCCCATGCCGTAGATGTCACAGGCGCGACTGATGGCTCCCAGCTCCCATTGCTCTGGAGCCACATAGCCAGGGGATCCGGCGGTCAATGCCACCCCTGAAGAGGAAGCATCATCCAGATACCCACCGGGTTCTGGGCACGCCAACCCAAAGTCCAGCAGCGAGAGGCACTGGTTTTCCATCTGAAGCAGGATGTTGCCCGGCGCGATATCGCGGTGGACCACCTGCTGCTGATGGAGATAGGCCAACACGTCGCACAAGTGGTGGCCTATCCAGAGCACGTGTTCCAACGTAAAGTGACGGAGGTGCTTCATGGCGGTGCCCTCCCTCAAGGCTTCGACCAGATAGGAGAAGCCAGCTTCCTCAAAGGAGGCGACAAACGTGGGAATGGCCGGGTGGTGCAACCTGGCAAGCGTTTCGGCTTCAGCAGAGAGCGCCTGCGTCGCGCTGATATGCACATGAGCACGTTTGAGGACCACCTGCGTTCCTTGTTGCAGATCCCAGGCGCGGTAGACACAGGCATGTCCTCCAACCCCTATCACTTGGTCAAGCGTGTAGCGCTGATGGACGATCCGTGGGGGAACAAACCAGTCCCTGGGATTGTTTCGCCGGGGATGCTGAAAACGAGCGTTGGTCATAGCTTCCTCCAAAAAGAACCTCCCGGCGTCCTGGGAGGATGAGAAACACAAACACAATCAGGGAGCACAGCAGGAGACAGCAAGAGGTGCGCACGTTACGAGCCATATTTCCACCAGGCATACCGCAAGCAGCGGAGCGCGTCGTCCAGATCGTAGGGATCTGAGGGAAGCTGCACCACCTGGGCAACGTACTCGCGCATCCAACATGCGGCCTCCTCGAAGCTGCATCCGACGACGCTGACGAGCTGAATGGCCAGGAAACAGGCATAATTGTGCCGACAGCCAGGAGCCGCATGGCGCAGGGCCGCATGGAGCCAGTATTCAGGATCTCGCTCGCGATCCTGGGGCACCTCGCGGGCCTGTCGAGCGCGCAGGAGGTTTTCGCCCGGAGCAGACGCACGCGAAAAGGCTCGTTGCCGCGCTTCGACCCACAGATCGAGCAGTGCCAACGGGAAAGGCGCTGGCAACGCATCGTGTTGCCACTGATACGCCTGCCCACTAGGATGGATCGATGGCGCGGCCACCACATAGCCGCCGATTTTTTTGAGATCGATGCCGTGATAGTCCGCAAACGTGCCATTGGGGGGATCAACCCCTGGAGTGGTGGCTGGCATCTGATAGATCAGGTGAATGCCACCGCCACCGGTGAGTTGCCGCAGCGTCTGGGAGAGAGGTGTTGGTGCTCCCCACCCCTTTGCATGCCGTTCCAGGGTTTCCAGCGAGGCAAATCCCCCGTGGCGCGGGTCAATATCCAACACCCAGAAGCCACTGGGTTTGCCGGTGGCAATCCCAATGTTGGCACGGGGCCAGCTCGACCACCAGCGCTGGATCTGGTCAAGGTCCGTCGTCGCGCTATAAAAGCCCCGCGACACGCGCGGCACTTTGTCACGCGGGGCAAGCGGAAACACGGGAATCCCCTGGGCAGCGTAGGCACACGCGGCCTTCGCAAGTGGCATCGTGTTCAACGCCAGGAGAGAACGAGCGGGAAAAACAGTGAGAGGCATAACCGGTCCTTTTTGAAGCATGCCAGGGAATACTGGGACGCACTGGCAACGTGAAACGATCAACAGATGGGAGATGGTGGTTGAACAGACCACACCAGGAGCTGCTCCTGCGAGGTCGAAGCGAGCAGGTGGTTGGGCGACCAGTGAAGCAGTTCTACCGGGGAACCGTGCGTGAACGTCTGGCGCAACGCACCTGTTTCGGTCTCCCGCACCTGGACCTGACCATCCTGGCCACCGGAGGCCAGGGAGAGACCATCAGGAGAAAAGGCGAGGACGGTAACGGTCCCCAGGTGTGCCTGCTCCACACGCCAGCGAAGCTGGTGGGAAAGTAACGCTTCGACCCACACGGTCCCCGAAGCATCAGCGTGAGCCAGCAAGCCATGAGAGAGCAGCAGCGCTTTGAGCATATAAACCTCCAAGAGAACGCAGAACAGCCTAGTACCCCTCTGGCTGTTCTGCATGGACCGCCAACGACGAGTGCCCGCAACCGAGGGAAACGAGCCCTGGTCGGAGCCACAGCAGAGTAGCAAGCATCCCTGTTAGCCTCGTATGGCAGAGAGATGAACTGCATGCGGGTTGATCGTGGCGAGATACCGGCCAGAAGGATCGTGGACGGGACGCCCTGCTCCTCCATGCTTCGGGAGCAAGACAGGCAAGACGGGAGGAGGACCAAAGGAGATGGGGCCAGCATCGAACAGCGCATACGAGTACCGTGGCCCATCGTCATCTACCACCATGAGGGTGCGACATGCCTGATCCCAGAGAAGTGATCCATCCACCATTGGCGCGGTCGAAAAGCGATGGAGGAGGCGAGCCTGGCGGGCGTGCCAGATTTCGACCAGCCCATCGGCACAGAGGAGCGCAATCTGACGCCCATCGCCAGACCAGGCTACATCGAGTACCTCGCTCTGGTAGCGCAAGACCCGCGTGGTCCGGGTATCCTCGCGGAGCACCGTCACCTGCTGCCCGGTGACAATCATGCACGCTCCCACCACGTGAGGTGCCCAGGCAATCCGCTTGATGGGGGCGTCAAACCGATAGGTTGAGCAGACCAGGAACTGTTCATCGAGCAGACGCACAATCCCGTCCTGACCGCCGACCGCCAGACAGGTTCCCTGCCGTGCCCAGGCGATGCTCAGCAGCGGAGTACGCGTGACCTGTTTCTGCTGAAGCACCGCGCCGGTATGGCTCTCCCAGAGGAAGACCCACCCTGCCGACGTGACAGCAGCCAGGTACGTTCCTGACGCGGACCATGCGACATCGCAGAGCTTTCCTGCGTACTGGGGAAGAGGGAGAGAGAAGAGAGGGGAAACAAGGGCAGAACGCACCATGCTCATAGAGCCATCCTTTCCAAAAAGCAAGACCCGGCTCAACAATCTGAGCCGGGTGAGAAATACAAACAACATCAGAAGGGGAAGCCTTAGCGGGAGGGGGAGTTTGTCTGTGACTGGAGGAAGGTCACCCGGCGTGCCAGGAGGGCCACCAGCTGCTCCTGTGCTGCCTCCATCTGGGTGCCCAACTCGCACGTGTACAGATGGAACGAACAGAGCTGCTCGGCCCGTTCCACGCCGGTTTCACAGCGCGTATGACAGCGTTGACACACCACGATCCAGGGGGCGGAGCGCTGGAGTGCCTGCCACCAGTTCAGCATGCAGGAGCACCAGATTTGAGCGTGCCTGTGGAGCGGAGCCAGCGTTCCAACGAACGTGCCATTCTCCTCAGAGCCTGCCGTTGCTCCGTCTGCCAGTTCCTCATCCAGGTTTTCCCTGCTGTCCTGCTGCGCGCCATCGTCCTCCCACGTGTCTTCCTCTTCCTCTTCCACTGAATCATTCCATTCATCCTCCCATACGTCATCATCACCATTCTCTTCCTGCTCATCCCATTCATCCTGCCACACTTCCTCCTCGTCATAGGCATCCTTTTCGTAGAGGTCGTTTTGGACACAGTACGCCGCTTCACGGACCAGAGCCACCAGACCCGCGCTATGAGGAATGGCATCCAGATTCTGCGCGAAAAGCCCCTGATCTTCTCCCGTATGATCGCCTTCGATGGAGCTGAGTGGGGAGAGCAGCTGCTGATCGACCAGATGACGTACTGCCGCTCTGGCATCCTCCCATTCCTGGAGGGTATGGGTGAAGATATGCGCACGGAGGCGAGGGCCAGGCCACACGATCTCTACCGTTTCCACATCAAATGCCCGGCGGAGTTCGGTAAGGCTGGCCGGACGCGCGGGATCACAGGGATGCACCGTGCCATTGGAAAAATACCGTGCGCCCTCGGAAAGCACAAAACTGTCCGGGGATTCCTGAAGCAACACCAGGGCAATCGCTCGGTCACCAACGGTATGCGTCGTCAGGCAGAGAGCTGCGGGAGTATCGCACTCATCACGCTTGAGCACCTCGATATCGGACGACTGGAAGACACGAAAGACGTTCGTCGGAAAGGGATACAAACTGGACATGGGAACCTCCAGGTGAGAGTCACGAACGATGCTCCTGTACAGGAGCACCAGGCACGAAGAAACAAACAGGAAAAGGAAGGTGGCACGTGCGCGCAGACGGGGCAGCGTGATAGGCTGATAGCGTCTCCCGAAAACACGTCGCAAAAAAGGGTTGACAAACACCCATGAAAAGATCTTCTGGTCGGGAGGTCTTTTCACGTTTTGGCCGAGAGCCGTTTGCTGACACGCGCGCTTCACCATGGAAGCGGCCTCGTGGCCTTGCTGAGCAGGACCGCGTTGCAGACGATCAACCCCAGAGCCAGAGGAGCCACAAAGAGTAGGGCCAAGCCCATCGTCAAGATGATGCAGAGACCCATGAGTGGCCACAACACGAGGCTGCCGACAAGCAAGAGGGCACCCACCGTGGTGTTTCCACTGAGCAACCATCCCACGCCGTACAATCCAAGGCAATTGAACAGGATCTCAATCAGCAGAGCGGAAACAGTGACCTGTGGAAACGTGGGAGCAGGGAAAGATGGAGGAGGCAAGAGCAATGGTGAAGTGGACGCGGCTTGTGGAGGCCAGAGAACCGGGAGAGCAGCACTGCACGATGGACAGAGTGCGGTCGGTCTTGCCGGAAGGAGACCGCATTGACGACAGTATGGTGTATTCTGGGGGACAAGCATAGAGCACTATCCTTTCATCGATAAGGGAAAAAGAGCAGGAAGAAGAGAAAACCGAGGAACACAAAAACCGTTACACTGTTGCAGTGTAGCGGTCATGTGTGGAAACGTTAGGAGAAATCAACCATCGAGATTTCGATTTCGATCAGGCTCATTTCTCGTGAGAAAGCATCCAGGGTAAAGTGGATGGCAATGCCCTGGTTTTCGAGCCATTGACGCTCTTGATTGAGCCGGAGTGACTCATACTCCCACTGTCGGGCAATGGGAGGAAGAGAGCGGACGCCAAGCAAGGATGCGGCGGCTTGTGCCAGAGCCAAGGGCCTCCGACTATCCAATGCCATCCGTCTCTGCTTCCAAAGATCCCACCTCGCTGCCAATGCCGCAAGTTTGGCGTTGGTTCGTTCCATTTCCCGCTGCAATCGCAGTCGTTCTTCGACCAGACGCGCACGCCGATACGAAGAACTATTCGACTGAAAGCCGGATTGCTGCTGGCGAGACTGCCAGGAACTGTTGGAACGCTGCTGATACCGTTGTGCCATGAGAAGGGGGTCCTTTCGTTGCTCGCAAAAAACGGCGCGGCAAAAGGCAAACCGTCCCCCGTAGCACGTCAGTGCTTCAGCAGATGTCCTCCTTTCGTTCGTCGCGCTTTTTTCGAGCGGGTATAATTGTCAATACCTGCGTCAGTTTCTTCCGGTGCGAGTGGGTACTCAGCGAACTGGAAGCAGGCTGTACGTGACCTGTGAGCCCTTTCGCCTCCGGCGTGCCAGGTAAGGCACAGCGACGGACGAGGCAGAGGTTTGAAGGGGTACCTCTTTGTCTTGCAGCCGAGCATGCGCTTGCATCTCGCTGGTCTGACGTCTTCGATATAGAGAGATATACACGACCATGAGGAAAAATGCAACTCAAGCAGAAACAGTGCAGCTTGCAAAAAATGGAACAATGACATCGCGCATGGGTGTGGTTCTCAGCACTCTCTATGCTGCTTGATCCGGCTCCCCAGGCTGCACGAGTGCTCATGATGGGCTGCTGGACGGTTCACCAGCCAGAACGCCGTTTCTGCATGCGATGGCAACACCTGGTTGTTTTTGGTGAAGAGCGAGAGAAAGACTGCGAGTGTCGTGCAACAGGCAGCAGGAACCGGATCGGCGATCACCGCCCACGCCACGTCGAAATCCCCCGGGTTGGGCAACGTAAACCCAGCCGCGACCCAGTGAACATCGTGAGCACCGCCGCCATCCCAGGCTGATGGCAGCGTTCAACCAGTTGAGCCATGGCTTGACGGCTGATCCCAGCTAGCTTGCCAGCTTGGGTGAAGGAAGAACGACGCATTCCTTCACGTGTCTGGAATGATATGATAGAGGGACCTCTCTGCCACATCTGTTCAGCAGAGTCTTGTGTTCAACTGCGATCAAAGGAGAAGAGTATGGCTCAGCTCGTTACCCTACTAATGATCCGACACGGCGAGAAACCCTTCAACGGCGACCAGGGCGTCGATGCGCAGGGCAACGCCAATCCGGATGGGCTGATCCCAAAGGGATGGGAACGGGCGGGCACGCTCGTCACGCTCTTTGCGCCGAACAACACCACCTTGACCTCCACACTCCCCTCGCCGGATGCCCTGGTCACTCCCACCTATCCTATGCCGGTGCATCGCCCCTCTCTCACCCTGTTGCCCCTCTCGCAGCGCTTGGGGAAGACCATCCTCTCTGAATACGCTGTCGATGCCGATCCGACCATGATTGTGCGTTCATTGCTCGCGATGAACCCCCACGTCGTGCTCGTGTGCTGGGAACATCATCATCTGGTCAACCTTGTTGGTGCCATGGCCCATATCGAGTTCATCGCCAACCAGACAGATATACCAACATCCTGGCCTGATGACCGCTTCGATGTGATCTGGCGGTTCGACCGGAACACGCAGACCGGACAGTGGACATTCCTATCGCTTGATCAGCAACTGCTCGCTGGAGATACCGTGCGTTCTGGATAAGTAGATCCACCTCCGATAAGCGAGCAGAGGAGCGAAACCAACCACGTCTCTCAGCCCCTGGCCTGGCAAGGGTTGCAATGAGCGAAAACGTTGGCGTTAGGCTCTGACGAGAGCTTCTTGCATCAGCGAGGAAGCGGAAGAGCCAGCTTAGGGAGAAAATCACCGTCAGGAGATCATACGAATCAGGAGCAGGAGCGTTCGCGTGGGTGGAAAAACAGGGAATCTTCTCCAGTACTCCCTGCATGAAAAAAGCCTCTGGAGCTGCTTGAGAGAAGGCTTGCGTGATTCTGGTGCGGTTGGTGAACGGTTCACCCGTCGAAGTCCCTCTTTTGCTGCGTTATCTCGACTCGATTGCGTCAATCCAGCTAATAAGCCGACTCATGCAACGTTTAAACGTCTTTAACGTAAACGACGTAGCAGTTAAAGTGGCTTATAGAGCGTAATTAACGTCATTTAAACATCTTAACGTTAGCGTTTAGACGGTATTAAAATTATGCGTCGTATACGTTGTTGTCATCGCATAATCCACGTCGAGATAATCCCAAAGAAAAAGAATATGCTGCTTCCGTCTGCTCAATGCTTTTTGACGGACATGCTGGCATTGCTCATGAGAGGAGCGAGACAAGGAGCAGCCCAACCGCTTAGTGACCTTGCTGTTGTTTCCATGCGGTGAGTTTGCGCTGAACGGTCCGAACGGCGATTCCCTGGGCAGCAGCAACGTCTGCTTGCTTCGCATGGGGACGCTGTGCAAGATAGGTGAGAATCTGGGTCGTCACAGGGTCCTGTTCCCTCGCCTTTTCCCCTTGGTCCGAGAGGGGATGCTCAGAGAAAGATTGCAGCTCCCACTTGTTTGTCGGATCGCCTGTCGCTTTTGGGTGAGAGGATGTCGTGTCGCGTTCCTCTTGTTTCAAAGGAGGGGAGTGTGTCAGGTCGCTTGTCGCCTTTGCCCCTGCTGTCGTGTCATCTGTCGTGTCGCTCGTCCTGGCAGTACCAGAAGGTGTCTTGTCGCTCGTCGCTTTTTCCTCTCCTGTCGCGTCATGTGGCAAGCATATCGTATCATCTCTCTCCTGTGCGAAGGTCTGTTGTCGTGTCAGGTCGCCTGTCTTTTCACTGCCACACTCCCTCGCGTTGTCTGCCCAGATTGTGCTAGGGGAGCTTGTGTCACGTTCCTCGTGTGGAGGAAGAGCGTGTCGTGTCAGGTCGTTTGTCGCTTTTGCCCCTGCTGTCGTGTCGCCTTCCTTCTGTGGGAGGTGACGTGTCATATCACTCTCCGTCTTGTGGCCGGGCAATTCCATGTCGATGTTCTCTGATGGAGCGGCATGCTGTCGTAACCTGTCGTCTGCCTTTCCTGAGACTGGTGCTGTCGTGTCGTCTGTCGTGCTCATGCCAGAGGATGTCGTGTCGCCCCTCTCCTGTATGAAAGCCAGTTGTCGTGTCGTGTCGTCTCCTTGCTCCTCGGAAATGAGCACGCGTCGTGTCGCTTGCTGAGAGGAGGCACGCAATTCGGCCAGAATATCGGCGAGGAGATGCCTGGCCCCTTCTTCAATGGCCCGCTCGGCCTCTGGCTTTTCCAGGTAAGCCAGCACGTGTTGATGTACCGCCAGCGCCGACGTGAGCTTGGTTTCCTCGCGAATTGCCGTCTCCGTCAAGGCTCCCCCTCCAAAGCCTTCCCGAATTGCGTCTTCCTGCGCGTCCTTGTGAATTTCCGATGAGACGAAGGTTCCGGTGACGACCAGCGGGAAGAGAAGCGCCAGAACCAGGCTTTCCACTGGCCCAAGCCCGGCCAGGATCGTATGATAAAAGAGTCCGCCCGCAATCGCACTACACATCGCCCCCATGGAAGCCAGCGGCAAGGAAAACCGGCGCTGCCTGCGTTGCAGACGAGTCGCCTGCTGGCGCTTGTGTCGGTACTCCTGTTGGAGGAGGCGGCGCATCTGGCGATAGTGCCCGATGGCCTGTTTTCCATTCGGTTGTGCCAGATCTGGCACAGCGAGGGCCGCCAGAGCCTCACGCAGATCATCTTCAAGCTGCTCTTCGATCTGACGAATGGCGCGATTGGCCAGGCGGATGCGGATCAGTGATCCCAGTGTCAGCCCTTCAATCAGCAACGCCAGACCCAGGCCAATCACGCCTGCGGATAGCAAGAGCGGCCAGTTGAAGGGAGAGCGCTCGGCGACCAGGGAGACCGTTCCTGCCACCACGGAGGCGGCTGACACCATGAGTGCCAGCAGATTCGCCCCGGAAAGCTGGATGCCGACCAACTGGGTTGCTATCCGATGCGTTTTCGCAATCCCCATATTCAAATGATCCAGCCGCACTTTTTTCGTTCGTCGTGCTGGCTTTGGTGGCGATGTGGGTGGCACGTGTATACCCATACCAAACGGACTCCTTTCGACATGGTGTCTAGCAATCGATCGTTTCTTTGCTAAACCAGGGAGAGAAGCACGACCTTGCTCAGTTCATCTTGTCTCACACACGCGTGTCAGCAACAAAAGCGGAAGAAGCGGCGGATGGACTGGTGAATGGTTCACCAGCAGCTCTCTCACCGGCAATCCGCCTGCCAGGCCGCTCCTCGTGCTTTTTTCCCCTGTGGAGTACTGGAGAGCATACACGTATCGGGAGCATGGTGTGACGGTTTCCGTGGAGGAAACATGCGCCAGAGGGAGAAACACGTCAGATGCCTTCTTCCGGTCGTGGTTTCCGGTGTTGAAAACGCTCACGCAGCACGCGGATATCGACATCCGGTTTCAGTTCGTAATAGTCCCCCTCGAAGGTCACGAGAAAGCAACGGCTGGGAACCATTTTCACGATGGTCGAACGCGCAACCACGTACCCTTCGGTGCGGTTCTCGTCTCGCATCACCGAGCGTCCATACGCGGGACGTGGCAGATGGGGAAGATAGGTTCCCCAGAACCACTGCTTGAGAGGGGCAAACGGGAAGAGGAACAGCAGCAGGCCAACATCTTTGATCTCAAAGGCGTAGAGCAGGACATCGGCCTGACACGTCTTCATCCATCCATCACTCTCGTGACCAGGATTGGTGCAGGAGCGGGTTTCGAGAAAAAAGGCGTCATGGGGTTGGTCACTTTCTGGCCAGGCCACCACCTTTTCTTCCACGCCATAACTGAGAAAGCCCCCTCGCTGAATAACCGTATCGGTCTTGAGTTGCCGTTGGAGAATGTCCGAGAAGTGGCTTCTCGTGACATCTCCAATCGAGACAAACCGTCCATCATAACAATAATGCCGATAGAAGATATCCAACAGATGCCGGTATTTTTTGACGCCAAAGGCATAGTTGTCTGGAAAAGCATGGGGACTCATTCGGCGAGCCTCCGTTGCATCGCTTCAAAATAGGTTGGATCTGCTTCGATGCCGATGAATTTGCGCCCTCGATCTTTGGCGACCTTGCCGGTGGTTCCCACTCCGGCGAACCCATCAAAGACCGTATCCCCACGATTACTACTGATCTCCAGAAAATGACGTATGACCTTCTCTGGCTTTTGGGTCGGATGCAGGGTGTTTCCTTTCCCGTCCACCAGGCGCTCGTTTCCGCTACAAATGGCGGTTTCGATGTGGTTATGCATCTCCTCCTCTCCCTGCCAGTTGAAGGTATGGCCTCCTTCTCCTTTGACAAAAAAGAGCACGTATTCCACGCTACTTTTGAAATTCGTGTGCACCATTTGGGTTCCGGGATTGGTTTTATGCCAGACAATCGTCGCTTTCACATGCAATCCCCCTTCCTCCAGGGCACGTCTCAGGTGGGACAGAGAGCGATCGGAGGTGAAGACATAACCACTACCTTGTGGGCGCAGGAGACGTGCCCATTCGCGTGCCCAGTGGTGAAAACACTGAAGGAACTCCTGGTCACTGTATTTGTCCCAGTCGCCGAAGTCCTGGGAAATGGCTCTACGCCCCTCTAACACAAAGGTGTTGTCACGTGCAATATTATACGGTGGATCAGTCAAGATGAGGTCGACGCAACCGTCTCCCAATCGTTGCACTTCGGTGTAGAAATCGCCGTGGATCAGGTGAAGACGATGGATGCGTTCCCACTCATCACGGAGCGCATCCAAAAGCTTGTGCAGTTTGGGATGCTCGGGGACGTTCCAATCGGCGTCGTAGGCACCACTGGCAATCTCTTCCTCCAGGCGCGTGGTGAACGCTTCTCCGAGCGCTCCGAGGTGCTGACAGGCCGCCACAGACATCTCGTTGCGGATGCGGTAGGCTTTGGCAAGGTCGGTAAAACGTGCCTTTCTGATCTATGGGGGCAATACTCCCGTACCGATAGCTTGCTCCCACCGTTTTTCCAATGAAGCCAGGTACTCCAATGGCCGATGACGAAAACGAAAGCGATGGAGCTGCTCAAGGCGGCATTGACGTGTCTGCTGCCGAACACATCGCCACGATGCAGTGGACACGCAGCGTAAGCGAGCTCGGAGCTGTGCTTCACCATCTGGTTGATGAAGCCACCATTCTTGATACGCAACACAGCGCCCGTAGCGCAGCAAGTAGGCATTCCAGCTTTTTCGGCCATTCATCCGGCGATAATGCATTTTAATAGCACGAATAGTCCGTTCCATATCATTGTTCGTGCGCGGAAATCCTTCAATATCATAACATTGAATCAGCCCTGGCCTCAGGTGATTCAAAACCTTGAAAAGTTCCCCTAAACGTGTTTTCTCATCTTCGGTTCTTTCTTCTCCATTCAAAAAGTGCGAGAGACGCACTAAGTAGGTATCGAACAGTTGGCCCACTGCTTGATTCGTGATTTCTTCTGGACGCGTGGCCCATGATCCGTCTAAAATATGCTCTGCATCGACAATCCATTCACGCATCATTTTGATCGAGGAGAGAACCTCTTTTTTCTCCTCATGCAGGCTCACAATAGTTTTGAGGCGAGTGAGACGATTTTTACCTGTTTTGCTTACCATTCCTCTTTTTTTTCAAGCTTTTCTAAGCTCTCCTGAATACGAAGTAATGCTTCTTGTGTTGCCAATCCTCCATACTCGAAGGGAGCTTTGCTATCGATCTGCAAAGCCCCCTCTACCGTTGCTGCATATTCCTCTAAGATATGAAGCTGTTCTATCTCCTGTTCATTCTTTTTATCTTGAGCATCAGCTTCTTTTAATCTTTTATGAATGTTTTGACGATACTCATGCGTTTTTTGCTTCATACGGGCACGCATATCATTTCTTACACGAGTATCAGCCTGATAAATGAGTCGCCCTGCATCACGGATGACGTGAAATTGACAAATCTGATGGGGAATATTCGGCCATATTTCCGCTACTGCCTGTAATTCTGTTGGTTGAGCATCACTAATCACCCCGATGACGGGCAAATTCAAGGCGACGACAGGAGACAGAATCTGTTTTAAACGTTCTTTCGTACTATCAGTCGTATTTTCTGCGTTAAGTATCCTTCCAGTAAAAACATCGCGCAAGAGATAGATTGTTTCGTTTCCTGCATCTGGCTGAATTCCATCAATGGAGAGCAATATTCCTTTGTTTGCGCGTACTTGTTCTTTCCATTCTTCATCATGAGCAACTTCTGTTCCTGCACGTAACAAAGCAGTATAAGACTCAAAAAGAAACAAGATTTCCCTGCGCGAGATGGTTTGTTCGAGAGGTACAAGCCGCTTTAAAAGGTACTGGTGAATTTCATCAACGGTTTTGTGTTCACTCAAGCGAAGATGTCCAACTTCCAGGACAATATCTAATCCAAAAGTAAAACCGGACAAAGCTAATGCATCTGCTTCCATGCTGCGATAAAGAATGCTTTTGCCTTCACAGTCTTCTTTTGGGCATCGATATCCACAATGAACTAATCGAATTACTTGTTCTAGGGTGACAATCATTCTATCTGCAATAGTTACACACCGCTTTAACTTACTTTGACATTTTAAACAATGCGTTACTTCTGGACGCAATATACGCTTGACCGCTTGATTGTATCTCTTCTTTTTGTTCATTGTTCATATTTATCCTTTTTATCTGTCAGCATACCTCCTTTCATTCTACCATTTTTGGTAGTACGAGTGTATTGCCCCCATGGTTCTGATGGTCCTGGAAGCAAGCAGCTGCACCAACTCACCTTGTTGCTCCGGTTTCAGAGGAATGAGGTCTCGTAGGAGATACTTGGTAAATGCGACGGGCGTCCCATCTGATGTGACGGCAGCTTCTTCGGCAGTGGTGACGCTGTTTTCAAAGGTCGTCACAATCACCTTCCAGGCAGGTTCGCAGATCTCCCTGAGGGCAGCATATTTGGTCACTTTGTCTCGGCTCCATCCCAACATATCAGCAATAGCTTGCTGCTTGTAGTGCTCCTTTAAGCGCTGCCAGATAAATTCGGCAGAGGTCACCAGTGTTGTAGGAACCACCGTTTCGGTGGCGCTATTGGACCGCAGCGCAAGGGTATAGCATTCCTGTTCGGTCAGATTGACCTTGATCAGACAGGGAACGCAGGTCAAACCGGCGGCAAGCGCTGCCTCCAGACGAGGATCGCTCCATCAGCGAGGATCGTCACGATCAGCGGGAACTGTTCCAGAAAACCGGAACGCTCGATACTGGCTTTCAGACGCAAGACGCCGCTCACCTGGATGCGACGTACAGCCAAGCGTCTGGTAATCTGCGGCAAGGGAAGCAGCGCGTGTTGGAGCGCTGCAGGGGCGAGATCGATATCCATACCAACCTTTCCTTGTGTCAAGCGTGATGGGTGTCAGGATAGGCGTGATGCCAGCACATAGCCCTGACCACGGAGCGAAAGCGCCTGGAGTCCACATCCCCGCAGGGTGGGCAAGAGCGATTTGAGTGCCCGACGGATCAGCGGAATGGCCAGGTCTCGTTCCTGCTCCCACGCGTGCTCGTCCAGGGTCCGACCGTGCGGATAGAGCACGTGAAACAGTTCGCGATGGGTACACTGGTGAGGATAGCGCTGGAGCAACGCGAGCAAGATGGGTGTTGCAGTTGGGGGAAGCCGGAACGTGCGAAAGGATGGGACTTCTCCCTCTTCTTCCAGAGAAAGCAGCACAACCATCCGCATTTTTGGGTCAAGCAAGAGCCGTCTGCCCGCAGGCAACAGGCTCGCGTGCGCAAACACGATCGGTGTCGATACAGCCAGAACCTCGGGTTGTGATGGGTATCCCCGGTGCTTCTCCATAGCGGTCTTCTTCTCCTGACACTCATGCGGTTCTTGTGGGACAACGCACCTCGTTGTGCTTGTCGAGGGAAGTATGCCATCGCAGGAGGGAAAACACCACTACATGACCCTACAGTTTCCCTGTAGAGTAATGCAGAGTGGTTTTCGCGAAAACAGCCAAAAAAACGGAAGAAGCGGTACATCTCTTTGGGTACAACGGGAAAATGCGGCAAAAAACGCATCCCCGCTCGTTTCTGAGCGCTAGAATCACGTTTTTAGTCCCCCTTTTCCGAGTTGGGAAAAAAAGGGTCAAAAACGTGATTCTGACCCTCACACCGTGATACTTTTACACTATTTGTATCTTTTATTGTTTTTTTCTTGAAATACGCGGATCGAAAAGTCGCTTTTCTCAGTTGCTTCGCGAAAACCACTCTGCAGTGCTCTACAGGGAAACTGTAGGGTCATGTAGTGGTGTTTTCCCTCCTGCGATGGCATACTTCCCTCGACAAGAACGATGAACCCATGCGTTCCGTCGTCGCAGCATCGGCTGAGATAGCGTGCATCGATGTCTCACCGCACAGAAAGGAGAGCATGCATGACTGAGAATGTGATCTCCCTGCAACCAGAAGAAGGGGTGTCAGAGCACGTGGGAGAGGATGACCAGAAATATCGCTATCCCGAATTTGCAGGCTGGAGTGGCGAACGCTATCTTAAAAAGCTCTTGCGACAAATCTTGCCGTTGTCCCTGTATCGCACGTGGGAGATTTTCGTGGACCATCAAGCGCAGGGCAATGCCTGTTATCTAGGCGTGATCCGCCTGGCAGAGATGGCTGGACGCAACACCCGCACCGTGGAAAAAAATCTGGCATCGCTGTGCGCGAAAGACCTGCTCGTTGAGCGGGCGGAACGCAAGGTGTTTCGTGGAGCAGATGGACGACTGCACAGCCAGGTCGTCGTGATCAAAGACTTTCGCGGCCTCTATACCCTCGCACACGACTACCACGAGTGGCTTGCTGACCCCGGCTATATTGCGCCGGACCGTGAGATGATGACCCTCGTAGCACAAGAACCGCAGCTTGTGGCACGGGTCAGACGCTTCGAGAATTATCGTCGCCTCCTCTATCACCGGCAGCCAGGACCCGTGACGAAACCACGCGAGGTAGACGGCTGGTTTACCGCCTATCAGCCGGAGCCATCATCCGCTTCGTTTCAAGCAGATCATGCAGAAGGAGCATTCGTCCTGAAAAACGACCCGATTCCGTCAACATTGTCGGCAAAAGATCTGACAACGTCTCTGGCAACAGGTTCCTCAAAACGAAGAAACGAAAGAGATAGCATGGACGGAGGAAGAAGAGATTTGGTCGATTCGATTGATCCATCTCTCGCTGATTCTGTTGAAGAACCAGAACCGGGCAGCGTTGTCTGCAACCAGAAGGAGCATTCCGAAGCTGAGAGCACCACCCCTCCCACTTCTGCTCAGGAAGCACCACCAGAGGTGACCACTCCTCCTGATCCTGAGATGGCACTTTCTGGTCCTGAACTGGCTGCTTCCTTTCTGCGCCGCATTGCTGGTCCCTTTGGGGACCGGAGCCCCAAAGGCAGCCAGACGCGTCTGCGCGTGCTCTTGAGCGAAACGCATCGTTCTACGCCTGCCGAGGTGCTGCCATGCCTGGTTCGGGCCTATCTCGTGGCGCGAGACACCCGGACGATCCGCGCCGTTCATTGTTCCCCAACCGGTCAAGCCAATCGGATGCCGCTGTTCTTCGCGCTGCTACAACGGTTTCTCGGTGAAGAAGCGCCAGCATGGGATGAGCATGGGTCTCTGATGGAAGAAGCGCTGGTCTCTGATCCCTGTTTGGCAGGGTGGTGGAGCGAGCACCAACGACAGGTTCACCTGCCTTCCCTCGCGCTCTCAGATGACGTAGAAAGGGAAGCCCTTCAGGAGGCAGAAGGACAGGACAAGCAAGCATATCTTCCTCAGGAGGCAGCAGAGAAGGAGCTGTGCTCGCATCGTCCGAGGCGTTTGAGTCGGAGCGATGCGGAGCGGGAGGTGCGCGCTGCTCTCGCACGCCAGGTTTTGTGGCGTCTCGGTGGGCTAGGGGTGGTCCTTCAGGGAGCCACCGTGCTCTGGGAGCATATTGCCTGTGGCTGCCCGCTATACCATCGACCACGGGGCCGTGAGGTCTGTGCGCTCTGTGTTCCTGATCCCACCTGGCCGGAAGAAGCGCTGGTGCTCCTTCGGTCGATAGTCCAGCCGGAAGAAGAGCAGGAACGGGAAAACACGGGAGCACATGCTCCTCAGGAGGAAGCGAACGCATGGGACGAGCAGGCACCAGATGGCTGGGAGAACCGAGATGCAGCGTACCGTGAAGCCCTCCAGCTACTTGATACTCTGACCAGCCTCGGCTATGACGTGGAGGTGTTTCTGGAACGCGCCGGAACAGGGTATCAGATCGGGGTATGCGACGACCAAAGCGAATGGATCTGCACGTGTCCCGAACACATCGACGCGCTCGTTGCGCAGGTATCCCAAAGTATCCCAGGCGCTCACAGATAGTGAGAGACGGCAGCGTACTCGACCGCACGAACGATCATGCGGTCGTTTGACAGGGATAATCACACTCTTGTTTTTTTATCTTTTACCGCAGGATCTGGGGGAACAGCATGGAAAAAGAAGATCGTATTCAGGAGCAGTTTCGTCGTTTTGATACCAACCATCCCGAAATCTATCAGGAGTTTTGTCAGATTGCCCGCACGCTCCTTTGCCACGGACGGTCACATTACGGATCAAAAGCAATTTTAGAGATCATTCGGTATCATCGCGCTCTTTCGGGAAAAAGCGACGTCGAACCGCTCAAAATCAACAACACCTATTCTTCGCGCTATGCTCGCAAACTCATGGAAGAAGACGAGCGTTTTCGCAGCTTTTTTGAACTCCGTGAACTGCGGAGCGCCTGAGCGCTCCTACCTACAGTATCGGGAAGCCCGGCTATGGCAAAAGCGCCCAGATTCTGAACATGACCCTTCAGGATATCATGAACGGCAAAGCAGTGGTGGTAATTGACCCGAATGAGAACCTTACCACTGATCTCCTAGCACGGGGGTCGGACTCTATGCTGCCCTTCGTAGCGGCAGCGAGGTGGGGATCATCTCTACCGATGACTTGCCTGAGCCGCTCGAGGGCACTGCCCTTGCCGAACGTCTGGCATGTATCCAGCAGCAAAGCCGCGACACATACAGCCGCCCGAAGGCGGACATCGAAAGAGAGAGAAACATGGAGACTTCTACCGAAACCGAGATCAAAACATCACGCTGGGAGGTAATCGACTGATGACCGAACAAACGCCAGAATGGGTGAAGAAACCTCAGGCACCACACATGGGTATCACTCCCGTCTACGAGCGTCTGCTGCTTGCAATCTACCAGTTCCATATGCTGCGGGCCGCGCAGGTGTGCTGGTTGTTAGGCTATAGCCCCAAGTCGGAGAAGCATGTTCAAGCGTTACTCAAAGACTTGGTGGATCATCACTATGTACAGGAAGAATGGCCGCCGACCAGATTACTGCGCTCGAAGCACGTCTACGTGCTCGGCGAGGAAGGCATCGCCTACCTGAAGGAGCAAGATTACGACGTCAGCCACTCATTGCGTGCCAGTCAGGAAGCTTGGCAAAAGTTACTCGTATATTACGCACCTGCTGGAACGTAATGATGTGCTGATCAGTGCCATGCTCCTCCGACAACACGACTCACGCTACAACTTGGAGCGCCTGATCCATGACCGTGAGCTGAAGCATCACCCTTGTAACGTTCCATGGCATGGCAAGAAACTGGACATCATTCCCGATGCGTTCCTCGATCTGCGTGTTACCTTGCCGGATGGCACAAAACGGCGTGTCGCAGTCGTATTGGAGCATGACCGTAACAGCGAGTTTGGCGAAGGCTTCCGAAAGAAAGTACGTGGCCTGATCGCGCTGGTCAAGTCAGCAGTCTACAAAGAGCGTTTCGGGGTGAATGCTATAACCATAGCGTTCACAACCTTCAAAGGTGACCAGCGCCGTGATAGGATGCGCGAGGTTGTGCGGCAGGAGTTAGGCAACGACCTGAAGACACTCGGACATCTCTTTGTATTCACCAGTCAGATGCAGCCACCAGACGCTGTCCATCTATGGCTCAACTCCTGCTGGTACACACCGTTTGCGAACGACAAATCAGTATCGATCCTGGGAGAGTAGGCATGTCTGACACTGATGCTACGCCCACGCCATCCCCTAGTACGGTAGGGCAACTGGGTCTATGCAAAGAAGATTGGCTCATCATTGATGAGGCTCTCCACAGGGTGGCAAGATCGCTGAGAAAGATCGAAAAGGAAGAGAAACGAAGGAAGCTGAAAGAGGCAGAGGGTCAATTTCCAGAGGCACCATAATATCATGGCAGCAAATAATCAAAGCACAGCCTTACCATAGAGCCCTATGGTAAGGCTGTGCTTTGATTTTTATGCTCTTGCGAGAACCCGCGACAGTATAAGAAAGGCTTCCTTCACTTCAATACAATTAGAAAAAATGACTGCCGCGCTCGCTGGTAAATTGGGTGAATATTCGGACGCAAATACTGGTGTGAGAGCCCCTTTGCCGATTACCCGAAAGGTTGGCTCTCCCGCTACTTTGGTGCAGGATGAGCTTTGCAGAGTGCTGAACGGTTTGCAAGAAATCGTTGCTCTCTCCTACCCAAAAAAAGCACGGAACGTTCTCCTTTTGTAGAGCGGGTCTTGTGTGGACAAGAGGAGAGAAGCCATCCGTCACGGCTTCTCGTTCTCACTATAGAGCATGAAGTACCCGCTGGCGCAAAAGTGGAAACTCGGCGCGGCCATACATCATACGTTTACTCAAGTACCCCTTTTTTACGTTCTTAATACTGGATGAGAGAAGCTCTGAAGCCACTTCTGCGTGGCTTCCTATGACAAACGTAGTAGCCGCTACGCCGTTGTTTTGATATCCCGTGAAGCGTGGTGTGAGGCTCTTCCGTTTCGGCTAGCCGAAACGGAAGAGCCTCACACCACGCTTCACGGGGACGTATGTCAATGGACAATGTTCTGAAATGGCTCGGGATCTGCCTATGCAACGGAGAAAGAGAAACTACAACTAACTATCCGCTTGATGAGCTTTAATTTGTTGATTTTTCCCTCCACGACACCATTGCTCTCCTGTAAGGTGAGACCTGCCAGTACGGCATCCTTGTCTCGTTGGATGCTTCGGACAAAGCGTTGCAACTCAGGAATATGGCTGGCTCTCACCAAGTCAAGCCAAATATCCAGGCGTTGGCCTTCACGATGACGAAGCATCTGCATAAAATACTGAGCTAATTCATACGCAGCGTCGGCAGTCGGACTGGCTTGACGAATGACCGCGAGTGCTCGTCGCTCTTTCTCTTTGAGATCGGACAGGTCACGGATAAACCACCAGACCGCTTGTTTAGCCGTCCACTGCTCGGCAGGCGACTCTCGGACAGCTTGTGATCGTTGGGCTTTTCTTCCTGTGGGAACGGAACCTTGCTTGAGCTGAGCGAGGAACCGATACACCGCTCTCGAACTTCCCTTATATCCTTGAGCTTGAAGCTCACGCCAAAGTTGGAGACCATTGCGATGCCCTTGCTCCCAGCGTTCTCTCACAGAGGCTGCATAAGGATCAAACCCACGGCTTCGTTTGTGACGCAGTTCCGGTTTCCCATAAGGAATACCACGTGTGAGCCAGTGACGCACGGTCCGTTCTCCCATTCCCAGCCGACGTGCCATTCCTTTCTGCGTTAATCCCTCTTCACGCAGTTGCACGAGTTGCCGATAGCGGTCGAGCCTCTCCGCATGACGAGCGAGATGAGCACTTCCCGCCAAGGGGGCATCCTCCGCAGACAGGAAGAGCCTGACTTCAGCTTGTTCCATGTCATCTTCCGTCTCTTGCGCTCTTATCTCAGAGGCTGGGGACATCGATGCTTGGCCGACCTCCATACTACAACGGGCCAGGATCTCTTCTACGAAGTCTTTCAAGTTGTCTGTCAGATGGTATCGATCAGCTACCTGCCTTGCTTGAGGGGCACCTTTGCGAGCAGCAGCGGCATAATCCCCTGCTCTATCACGGCTGACAAGATCAATCTCTGGATGTGTCTCCATCCAAGATTGGACCGTCTCCGTCTCTCGGTCTGGCAAGAGATCTATCACCTCATGAGTAGCTAAATTGACGAGAATGGTTCCGAATTGGCGGCCCCTGCGGAAGCTCCAATCGTCAATACCCAGCTTTGAGATTGACTCAGATCCCTGTGCAGCAATACTCATGGTACGACGCAGGATTGTCGTGGGTGAGGTCACAATTCCCAAGTGAGGGGCAAAGCGCGAGCCCAACTCTCCGCTCGTGGCCAGACCAATAGCTTCAATGGCTTGGCTTAGCCTCTTCGTCATACGGGCCCAGGGTTCGATGAACGGTGTTAACCTTTCCGCGAAGATTCGGCGTGGGCAACCGGTCGTATCACAGCGGAATTTTCGGACCCGTAAGACGAGTTGAACGTGGCGACCAGCCGAAGGGACATCGGCAACGTGACGGGTGTAGGAACTGCGTACATGCTGGCTCGTCTGATCACAAAGTGGGCACATCGCGGTGGGTGCAGATGCAACGAGAGAGAGCGTCAGAACAGGGCCGGTGATAGAAATTTCGGCCATTTCTAATCCGTTGGGGAGTGCGAACAATAAAGAGAAATCCATCCCCATCTTACCATCCTTCCAAAAGCTTTTCTTTGCTTAGAACAAAATTTCTTATAACTCTATTCCACCAAGCTCATCCTGCACCAAATGCGGTGGAGATCCAATCATTGATTGTTACGCAACTTTGCTGATCCCATGTGTGGTAACCTGAGAGTTTGTGTTCTTTTTCCTTCCCCTAGATATTTCGAGAGGATCTTTCTGTTGTGTTTGCTTCTTCTTCTTTCTTTCCAGACTCTTCGGACTCTGGTGAAGCACGCGAAGCTTGAGAAGATTGAGATCGGCTTGACCATACATACTTCGTTTAATGAGCTTTAAACGGTTTACATTGCCCTCTAAAGGTCCATTGCTCCAAGGCAAAGTTAATCCTGCAAGAACAGCATCTTTGTCTTGTTGCACACCGGTCACGAAGGGCTGGAAGGCTTGGAGATGACTTGCTTCCACGTTGCCAAGCCACTCCTCAAGTCGTTCTCCGGTGAGCTCACGCACCATGTGCAGAAACTCTTTGACCAGCTGATAGGCTGTTTCTAAATCCGGGCTTGCCTGCCTTAACAGCCGGAGGTTCTCCTGTTCCTCTGCTTTCAAATCTTTCTCTTTGCGGAAAAAGAGCCAGATGGCTTGGGAAGCAGAGAGAGCCAGGAGGGGATTGGGCTGGCTCTTGGTCGCCTCCCGACTTTGTGCGCCAGAGCGCCTGGAAGGAGAACTCACAAAGAGCTCCAGGCTCGCCAAACAGCGATAGATCGCCTTTTGTGACCCTTTGTAGCCTTTGGCCCTCAATTCTCTTTCCAATTGCGCTCCCGACCGACAACCCTGGTGCCAACGCTCAAGGAGATAGGTCTTGTACGGGTCAAGGGGACTGGAGCGAGGTTTACGTGCACCAGAATAGGGGATGCCTCTCTGACTGAGCCAGTGACGAACGGTTCGCTCCGCCATGCCGAGCGCTGCAGCAATCTCAGCGCTCTTCATCCCTTGCTGGCACAAAGCCGTGATCTGCTGATAACGAGCTTGGCGCTCGGCTTGACGAGCCTGCTGCGCCTGTCTTTCGGCTCTCGTCCTTGGATGTCCCTGTTGCTTGTGTGGGCATGGCTCCTCTCGCCCTTCTTTAGCCTCTTTCGCTGTTTCTGCACGAAGAAGCTCGGCAAGACAGGAGGTAAGCAGAACCGAGACACATCCGGCTAGGTTCTTCACGAGATGCCACCGATCGCTCACTTCTCTGGCTTGGGGAGCGCCTTTCTTCATCGCTGAGGCATACTCTGAGGAGCCATCGCGGCTGATGGTGTCAATGGAGGGATGCTTCTTTAACCAAGCCGAGACGGTCTCCACGGTGCGGTCGGCAAGGACGTCAATGGGCCGACCTCGCTCTAGATCACAGATCAGGGTGCCATAACGCTGCCTACGTTTCCACGCCCAATCGTCGAGACCAATGACACGTGGCTCTTGTTGGGCAGGCTGTTCCGATTGGCGAAGCAGCCGCAAGATGGTATCGCGACTGCCACTCATGCCCAACTCGCTGCCCAGGTCTGCCCCTGCTTGACCCCCTGTGGTCAGTCCTAGCTGACAGAGCGCTTTTTGCAGTCGCTTGGTGCGTTGAGCGTGTGGATAGCAGAGTTCTGGGAGCCGTTCGACAAAGATTTTTTGCGCACAAGTCCTCTTCTTACAGAAAAAACGACGCACCTGCATGACAAGGCGAATGGGACGCCCGACGGAGGGAAGATCGCGCAACGTTCGTGTATAGCGGCTCTGGATGCGGGATGATGCGGTTCCACAGGAAGGACACAACGCTGTTGGAGAGACCGTACGCAGGGTCAGCGTGATCTCTTCTGCAACCTCTATCCCTTCCACTTCGACGTCTGGAAGGTCGGGAAAAATGATCATAGGAGAATAGTCGTCCTCGAAAACGTTTGTGGGAAGAAAAAATGTTCAACTCTCTAGTATACCACATAGCCGATCAGCAAAGTTGCGTAACAATCAATCAGCGTCAGGATTTCGCAGCGAGATTGAGGCAGAGCGCCAGTTACAACAGATGGAAGACATTGTGGACCGGTATGAGGAGTATTGTCACGGGGTGAAAGCGACCGGACCAGGATCTGCGCACGTTGGGCGCATCTTTGCCCAGGTGCAACAGGAATTGGGCGATTTTCCTGGCCACATCGTTGATCGAGCACGGGTGCGGGCGATGTTACTGCATTTAGGTCGCACGCTCTATCCAGGGCTCCTCAATGATTGCTTTTTCGACCCGGCGGTGGCTCACTGCCTGAAAGCCGTCAAGAGCGAAACGCCGCTGATCGCCCAATGTCATCCTGACCGCTGTCCCAATTCGCGCATTACCGAGCGACATCTGCCTGCCTGGGAACATGCGCTTGCGACGGCCAAAGAGCACCTGAGCCAACGGCGTCTGCCCGTCTTGCAACGCACGGTTATCGAGCAGCAAATAGCGGATTTTTCGCGGGTGATTGCCCCTTTAAAAGGAGGGAACGATGGCGGTGAGCCTGACAACAGAGCACAAGCTCCGGGCAGCGATGGATCGTCTGTGTAACGGAACGTCACAGCGCACCAATGGACAATTCACCGTGAGTAACCTGGCCAAAGAAGCTGGAGTCAGTCGAGCGACGGCCAATCGGGCAGAGGCTGTGCTGATTGAGTTTCATAACCGTATGATCGCGCTCCAGGAAACACCAGAGAAGCTTCCAGGGCTGCATGATCAAAACCGAGAACTGGAACGTCGTCTCGCTCAGGTGACCGCCGAAAAGAATCAGATCATCGCTGGTTTGCAAGCGACTGTGACACTCCTGGCGCAGCAGGTTCAAGCACTCACCCTGGAGAATGAGCGATTGCGTACAAGCACGGTACGATCCGTTGACAATGTGACGGAATTCCCTCGTCGATGAGAGAAGCGAGTCAAATAGGCGATAAATGCCACCAAGTTGATGAAATTGGTTTCTCGCTCAGAGACGATTAAGAAGAGAAAGAGAAGCTCTTCTTCGCGGCAGAGCTATGGACTTTGTTTCTTTGTTTGCTTGAGTTGCATCGATAACCAAGGTGGGCTATAATCGAGATCTGTAAACTCATTGCGAAAGACGTGTAAATAACGACAAAGCTGAGGGATCTTGCCAAGAGATAGGCACAAATGCTTTTTACTATCTGGAGCAGCCGATCCCAAAACATCAGTTTATGAAGACATATCTTTGGGAGGTTTGCGCATGGCTAGCACTACCAACGTTATCCTGGATCTTTCCCCTAAAGTACAAGAGCTTATCGAGCGACAACGGATAGACCTTTATAGGGAAATACAGGAAGAATTTCCTTCTGTTCGGTTGGAAGTGATGTCTGATCCTGCTGCCCCTGGCGGGAGTAAGGATATTGTGACCGTTATTGTTGCTACAACTGGCCTTATTGCTGCTCTCACGCCTCTCGTCGTACGGATTCTCAACCAGTACAAGCCCGATACGACAGAGATTTTGCAAGAAGAAACAGAAAGCCATCATCCTGATGGCACTGTTACTATCCGTCGCATCCATATTTACACGAAGAGAGAATACAATCAGCAGATACAACACTCTCAAATGCCACAGAAACCAGAACTACCAAGTTCAGGAAGTAGCAACGATCCGAATCAGACGAGCCGCTAATGCCGCAGAAGCGCTATGCCTACCTGATCGGAGCAAATGGGCCTGAACACCAAAATATCACGCCTCTCCAATATGCTGAGAAGGATATAGAGCACTTGCAAAGAGCGTTCGGTGATTACCCGTGTGAGTTTAGTGACGTAAAAAGCACTATTGCTACTAACCCATCTAATGTACTCACGGATCTAGAACGCCTTGCGACATCTTGTGAACGTTCAGACCTGCTGATGGTGCATTTCTCGGGGCACGGCAAAGTCTGGGGTGGGCATCTCTATCTTATTTGTAATACCACGCAAGTTAGTCCCAGACCTCTTTTATCTACAGCTATTAATATCAACCAAATCAAAGATATATTAGACCAGTGTAATGCTAAACATAAACTCTTAGTCCTTGATTGCTGTCACGCGAGTATCGCCCATGCTGGTGGCGCATGGAGAGGGGAGCAAGAATTGGAGATAGCTTTACAGGATATTAAAGGAAGCGTCAGCGCGATCCTCTCTGCCTGCGCTCCTCACAAACCAACTCGTGAGTTGGATACCCTTGAACTCTACCACGATAGAGGTGCTGGTTTCCTCTCGTGGGCTTTAGCTGCTGCGTGCAGTGAATACTTTACAACGGTCTCTAGAGATGGTGCGCTCTCACTTTCTGATGTTCTTCACTGGCTGCCAGGAGCGCGAGACAGAATTAATGAGGAGTTGGAGCCAGATAGACAAATTCCTCTTCCTCGACTGCTCAGCGAGCGGGACATAGCAGATGATGATGAGGTCTGGTTTACTGAGCGCAGGCGAGGATATACACTTACGACATCCTTGGAAGAGCGGCAGCAGCGTGAAGAGCATGCTCTTCACGCTCATGAACCTTTTTTACGACAATATTGTTCTGGTGTAGAAATTGGCGACTTTGATGAAGAAGAAATTCTAGCGTATGCTCGAAAACAGCAGGGGTTCAGTCGACTTCCTTTAGGAAACGTCACTGAGCTTTGCAAACGCCTTGGTCTGGCTTCGAGCATAGGGACACCACGGCGATCAGCCGTGTTGGCTTTTCATAAGTTTCCAAATCGCTATATTCCTCCAGCAGTAATCCGCGTAACATTAAGGACATTAGATAACAGTGTTTATAGCAGAGACACCATTGAAGGGTTTCTAGGCGAACAAGTTGAGAAAGCAATTCAATGGCTAATTAGTAATCTACGAACCATCAGAGAGGATGTGGAGGTGGGTCAACGCATTGATCGTTGTGAAATTTCAGAGAAGGCACTACAGGAACTCGTGGTAAATGCCGTCCTCCATCGGGATTACGAAGCAAATGAGAGCATACAAATCAAAATTACCCCTAAGCAAGTTCTAATCACAAATCCTGGCAGGCTCAACTCGGCGATTGCCGAAAGCGATTCGCCTTTCTCCTACAGAGAATCACACCCGCGTAACCCCGAACTTCTTGATGTGTTGGTTGCTCAACGTTGGGCTGAAGGAATTGCACACGGATTTGAAATTATAATGGCAGAGTTTCAGAAATATGGTCTACCATTGCCGGAGATCACGAATCTGCCGGGAGGTTTAGTCCAAGTTATCATTCAGCGACCGGATATCAGTACGATCTCGGATTCGGAGATGACCGACAGCACAAACGTCTCTATCCATATTCCTGATGAGTTGATGGTGGACACTGCCTCTGCTATAGAGGAGAAGGAAGCGCCAATTTGGCATGTTCCTTCTGCGCGTAATCCTTATTTCATTGGTCGCCGTGCTCAGTTGAAAACCCTCCATACCCTGCTGACGACAGAGAAACAGGTTGCGCTGACACAAGCGATCAGTGGCCTTGGTGGCATTGGCAAAACCCAGCTGGCCCTGGAATATGCGTATCAGTATCAGAAAAGCTACCATGATATCTTTTGGGTGAATGCAGATACTGAAGAGTCGCTGTTCACATCATATGTTCTGCTCGCGGACGTGTTGCACTTGCCTGAACGCAAAGAGACGGATCGGGAAGTCGTTGTACAGGCCGTTCTGCGCTGGTTACGAAAACATACGGGCTGGCTGCTCATCTTCGATAATCTAGAAGATCTCCACCTCCTTCCCCAATTTGTTCCAGTTGATGGGCAGGGATCGGTTCTCCTCACCACCCGCCGGCAGGTGACAGAACCAATTGCGCAAGCGCTTGAGCTAGATACTTTTCCAGAAAACGATGCCCTTCTCTTTTTGCTCAAGCGGGCAAAAGTACTTCCCATCGAGGGATCTCTAGAAGAGGCTTCTGAGCAGGATATTGAAGAGGCCCGAGCCGTTACGCAACTCCTAGGCAACTTACCTCTTGCGCTTGACCAAGCAGGTGCCTACATTTTGGAAACGCCGTGTAGTTTTGCCGAGTATATTGCATTGTTTCAAACATATCAGAGTCAACTTCTTCAAAGGCGAACAGGGGAGAACACATTTACTGACCATCCTGCATCTGTCGCTACCACATTCAGGCTGAACTTTCAAAAAGTGCAACAGCGGAGTAATATTGCTGGAGAATTATTACGCTTCTGTGCGTTTCTCGCTCCTGACATGATCCCTGAAGAAATCCTTACAGCAGACATATCATCTCTTGGACCAGTGCTCTCTCCTGTTGCAGCAGATCCATTACAGCTCAATGAGGCAATTGAAGCTCTACGAGCTTATTCTCTCATAAGACGCGACCCGACAAAGAAAACCCTCTCGATTCATCGATTAGTCCAAGCCGTGCTCCAAGACATGCAGAATGAAGCAGAAAGGCGCACGTGGGCAGAGCGGGCAATATTCGCAGTCAATGCTGCGTTTCCACATGTAGAGCAGGGCACCTGGCCCCAGTGCGAACGTCTGCTTCCACAAGCATTGGTAGCAACGCACGTCATCGAGCAGTATCAGATGATCGACGAGGAAGCAGGGCGTTTACTTTACGAAACGGCGTCCTACCTCCAGGCTCGTGCGCACTATGCTGAAGCGGAGCCGCTCTTCCAGCGTGCGCTGCACATCTTCGAGCAACAGGTGGGATCTGAGCATTCCCAGGTGGCTACTTCACTCAATGCTCTGGCAATTCTCTACCGAGAGCAGGGTAAATATGCTGAAGCGGAGCCGCTCTTCCAGCGTGCGCTGCACATCTTCGAGCAGCAGGTGGGATCTGAGCATTCCCAGGTGGCATCTCCGCTCAATAATCTAGCCATCCTCTATATGGATCAAGGGAAGTATGCTGAAGCGGAGCCGCTCTTCCAGCGTGCGCTGCACATCTTCGAGCAACAGGTGGGACCTGAGCATTCCCAGGTGGCTACTTCACTCAATGCTCTGGCAATTCTCTACCGAGAGCAGGGTAAATATGACGAAGCGGAGCCGCTCTTCCGGCGTGCGTTGCACATCTTCGAGCAGCAGGTGGGATCTGAGCATTCCCAGGTGGCTGCACCGCTTAACAACCTGGCACTTCTTGCTATGTATCAAGGGAAGTATGCTGAAGCGGAGCCGCTCTTCCAGCGTGTGCTACACATCTTCGAGCAACAGGTGGGACCTGAGCATTCCCAGGTGGCTACTTCACTCAATGCTCTGGCAATTCTCTACCGAGAGCAAGGGAAGTATGCTGAAGCGGAGCCGCTCTTCCAGCGTGCGCTACACATCTTCGAGCAGCAGGTGGGACCTGAGCATCCCAATATGGCTTATGTATACAGCAACCTGGCAGCGCTTTACCTTGAGCAAGGGAAGTATGCTGAAGCGGAGCCGCTCTTCCAGCGTGCGCTACACATCTTCGAGCAGCGGTTAGGACTTGAGCATCCTCAGATGATCTCTCCGCTCAACAGCCTGGCAGACCTTTACCTTGAGCAAGGGAAATACGCCGAAGCGGAGCCGCTCTATCAGCGCGCGTTAGGTATTAGTGAACGGGGCCTGGGATCTCAACACCCCGAAACAGCCGAAACCATATTTGGTTTCGCGAGGCTTCGAGAAGCACAAGGCAACAGCGAGGAGGCCAGAAGCTTGTATACCCGCGCTCTGGCCATTCGTGAGCAGGCGATTGGAACGCATCATCCCCAAACAACTGAGACGCGCGAGCGCCTCATTGCCCTGCTCCACGCACTGGGACAGCGTGAGGAAGCAGCCGAGCTTGAGGCAACTCAGACTGAATAGGGAACAGCGGGAAGCGTAGAGTCTTTCTTTTCTCAGAAACATCTGTAATGTTCTATTTCTGAACGCTTCCACAAGAATCAGGAGGCGACGAGTCGGAGACGCCCTCATCTCCGGCACGTTGACTGCCGGAATCGGGCAAACACGTCGGAGAAGATGCAGATATCGGATGGCTTCAACTCTATTTTTGCATGTCGTAGAATCTGCATAGCTGTGGTAAAATGGGAAGCAACATCAAATAGCAAGGGAGGCCTGATTTGCACTCTTCTATAGAGGACTATCTGGAAGTCTTACACACGAAGCGGCGTGCTCCGGCAACACTGAAAGTGGTCCGCCAAGATCTGACCCATTTCGTTGCCTGGTGGGAACACATGCGACGACGGACGTTCGACCCTGCGTTGCTGCGGCACGAAGATCTCCGCGACTGGCGACTCGTTCGCCAACGGGATGACGGGGCAGCTCCTGCCACCATCAATCGTAGCCTGGCTTCCTTACGTGGCTACTGTCAGTGGGCAACGCTTGCGCATCTGCTTACGGAAAACCCTGCCACCGATATAGAAGACGTTCCCACCGACCCACTTGCGCCGCGCTCCCTGCCCACTGAAGCAGTGGATGCGTTGCTTCGCGTGGCACGAGCAGAAAAGCACCCACTGCTTCGTATGAGGAATGAGGCATTGTTAGCCCTACTCATTTATGCTGGATTACGGGTGCAGGAAGCCTGTGATTTGCAACTGCGTGATCTTGATCTGGAGGGTGGAACTGTCACAATACGAAGTGGCAAAGCGGGAAAAGCGCGTCGTGTTCCACTCCATGCGGATGCCCAGCGCTTGCTGCGCCGCTACCTTGACATTCGTTGTCCAGAAGGAGTGCCTGCCATCGGGAGCGACCAGGAACGAGAGTGGCTGTTGGTGGGCATCGCGATGACAATGAAAGGACAACCAATGAGAGTGGGAATCACCCAGCGTGTTGCTCAACGAACGATGCAGCAGTTGGGACAATCTGCTGCACAACAACTGCGGACCGAGGCCCAACGCGAGCAGAACATAACACGCACCCAGTTCTTGCAGGACTTGGCCCGTCAACTGGAAACAGTGACTCCCCACATGCTGCGCCACAGCTTGGCTCGGCGGATGTTGGAGCGTGGAGCACAGTTACCTGAAGTCCAACGAGTCCTGGGGCATAGTCGGCTCTCGACTACGGGAATTTACCTGACACCAAGCGAAGAAGATGTGCGCACTGCCATTGGTCGCGCTGGCATTTAGGACAGGTGCTATAGCTTTCTACGCACATGTACTAAGGGAGGAGCTAAGAATAGCTATGTCTCAAACATTTTCTCATGGATACGCACTTTTTGTTGGAGTTGGGAATACCTACTACCCAAGCTGGTCGCTCCCTGTCACCGTGAAGGATGCTCAAGCGCTTGTCTCCATTTTCACCGACCCCAATCTCTGTTCCTATCCTAATAATGATCAGCATATTCGATTACTGCACGACACTGGTGCCACTTGCCAAGCCATCCTGGACGGTTTAGACTGGCTCAGGTCACAAGCTGCGACCGACTCGGAAGCTACTATCGTGGTCTACTACTCCGGCCATGGTTGGCTTGATACCTCGACTGGGCTTTATTACTTGATCCCGCATGATGTCAAACCTCATAATATCTCAAAATCTGCTCTTTCTGCTACGACATTTACTGATACCCTGTGTACTATCCAGGCACGTCGCTTGCTTGTGGCTATTGATAGTTGCCATGCAGAAGGAATGGCCGAAGCAAAAAATGAAGAGGAAATAGATCTCCCACCTGGCTTTGCCAAGGCAGCTCCTCCCAAAAGTATGATTGATATCCTGAAACAAGGCGAAGGTCGAGCTGTCTTTACCTCTTCTCGCGGAACACAATTATCCTATATTCGTCCTGACCAAACGATGAGTATCTATACCTATCATTTTGTCGAAGCGCTGCGGGGGGCAGGGAACCAAGTGGATGAGACAGAAGTCCGTCTATCTAATCTGATGAATCACCTAGGCAAGACAGTACCGGCCAGCACACAACAGTTCTACCAGAAGGAACAAACCCCTTTCTTCGATACAGCAACAGAAGACTTTACTATTGCTCTTCTACGAGGTGGCAAAGGTCTGCCTGTAGGAGGATGGGAGAGTGTGAAGCACGAAGCAAGAGAATCAACTCAGAGGGTAGTTCAAGCTTATGGTGAACGTAGTGTGGCTATAGGTGGCGATATAAGTAGCACTACAATCATTACTGGTGACCACGATACAATACAATAGGAACCGAGCCTCCTGCTGAAAGCTGAGAGGCAGTGAGATAAATCGAATTGGTTCTGTCAGCTGTCATAAGTGAATGAGAACTTATGCTCTAACGAATTTAGGTAGGAAGCGATGTAAATGGCAATCACAAGCAGAAAGAGCTTGATTTATGACAGATAGTGATGCTCTAAAGGAAGCTTTACTTCGACTCGTTGCTGGTAATGCCACTGATGCCGAACTCGAAATTGTACAACGAGCTGTAGAGAAAGATCAGATTACCCTAGCCACAGGTGAACAAGCTGTGGCAGTCGGAGGTAACGTAAATGATGCCGTCATTGTCACAGGCGACGAAAATGTAGTCTTGGTCATCCAAGGGCTGAATGCTGAAATCCTTCGCACAACCATCGAGCAGTTCCTGACGCTTAGGCGGCAGTTGGCAGATCCTATAGCGCTCATTGGGATGCTTCATAATGTCCCTGCTTTGCCGCCCCATTATTTGAGCCGACCAAATGTGCTGGAGTCGTTGTGCGATTTAATCATTGCTGATGTGGATAAGCCCACGCTTATCAGTTCGGAGAAACGGATAACCGCTGTTAATGGAATGGGTGGCATTGGCAAGACCGCGATAGCTGCCGCTTTTGCCCAAGACCGCAAAGTGCGTTTCGCATTTCCTGATGGCATCTTGTGGCTGGCGGTGGGTCGAACACCGACTATAAACGAGCTATGTCGCACAGTTGGGATTGCGCTGGGCGATGATCCCAGCAACTATTCAAACGAGACCCTGGCACGCCAGAGCATGCAGAGAATACTTGCGACCAAGAAATGCTTATTAATCCTGGATGATGTTTGGGAGATACATGTCGCACGTATCTTCCGTGATGCAATTGCTGGTACGGTGGCTCGAATGCTTATCACCACCCGAAATCTGAAGATCAGCGTTATCCTTGATATCAACGAGTATCGCCTCAATCTGATTAATGAAGCGGAGGCAGTGAATTATCTACAGAGTTGGGTAGGTGACAAGCCAGGATTACACACAGTAGCAGAAAAACTTGGATACCTGTTTTTGGCTCTCAAGCTGGCTGGGGCACGAATGAAAAAGGACAATCTCTCCAGCATGGAATATCTGCATATATTTGATCGTATCTCTCGCATGAAGATTGACCAGCTAGCAACCGATCGTGAAGATAGTCTGGAAGCAAGTATAATATTGAGCGTGGAGGCTGCGTTTGCAGGTAGGGCAGGGGATGTGTTTCTTTATCACAGCTTTGGTATCTTTCAAGAAGATACTGCAATTCCCCAAATGACAATTCTACAGCTATGGCAACACCTGTGCCCAGAAATGGATGAATTTTCTCTCCGAGAGACGTTGAGTATACTTGTCGATCTTCGGCTAGCAGATCGTAGTGAAAGCAAGGCGATCACTTTGCACGATCTTCTTCACAGCTATACTCGTGAGAAGCTTGGCAAGCGTTCCTTACAGACGCACCGCGATTTGCTAGACTCGTATAGATATAAATACCCAGATTACGCTTGGCATCGGGTTCCCAACGACGGATATATTGCAAATTTCCTGGTCTATCATCTGCTTTGTCTCCAGAATATAGGCGAGGCCGTTGCGCTTTTTCGCTCAGATGATTGGATGAAGTATCGCGTCGAATCTGCCGAATTCACCTATTCTGGATATATATCAGATTTAGAACAGACGTGGGAATCATATGGCAAATCCAAAAATAAATGGTATCCTCAAGTTCTGACGCAACAAATTCGCTTCGCAGCTATACGGTCTAGCTTCATCAGCACATCCTCCGCTTATTCTCCAAATCTTGTTGCACAAGCAGTCAAGCTGAAACTCTGGACCAGCACTCGCGCCATAAATATAGCTACATATGTCAATGATACAGAACGGCGATCAAGAATGTTTCTGGCATTATTAGGAACATCTATACTTAACAGTATCGAAACGGATAAAGCATTGAATGAAACATACAAAGCAGCATGGCAAGTAAGAGAAAAACACAAAACTGCCGACGTTATATGCTCACTAGTAAATCATATACCCTTAGAAAGGCTCTCAAGTGTCTTTCAAGATCTAATCAATATACCCGATGGAGATATGCCAAATAAGGCGCTACAGGCAGTTGCAGCGCGGTGGGATCGCGACTCGTATCAGTTTATCTTAGAACTAGACGATATTCGTAAGGCAAGGGCGTTTCGTATGCTAGGACCAATGCTAATGCAGCGTCAGCTTGTCGCCGCAATTCAGGAGACTAAGACCTTCACTTCTATCGAAGAACAAATCAGAACACAAATCAAGTTAGCCACACATCTAGAATCTCCTCAACAAGAACAAGCATTTGAGAACATCATTGAGGTTATGCAACAAGTCTTTCGATCCAAGGTTGAAGCCCAAACATACAATATTCATGATGGCGAGTTTAATGCTGAGAACCATGATTATCTCTCTGAGATCTCAAAGTTTCTAAAGTATTTGCGAGTTGAACATCTGAACCTTGCTATACATTTTGTTCAGGAAATCTTGGAATATTACGAGCCTAACCCAACCCAACCTGAGGGGGTGTGGTTGATAGGAATAAGCCCAAATTCAGTTCGTGAAATGTGCACAAAACTCCTCAACCAGATTGACACGAGGAAACAACAACTTCAGAGGAATGCGTCAGACATCGATGTAATATCAGAGTATATAGAGAGATTGCTTGAAAAGAACTGGGTGACTATTCTCGATGAGAAAGAATTTATAGCCATGCTTTCGAGAGCAGAAGCCTCTCAGGTCACAAGATTGTTCCACCATATGAAGCAATCTCCGTATGGATATGAAGAGCTACTTAAACTACTTCCATTTATCACAGAAGCTCAGAAGGAAGAGGCGCTGGAGACTGCTTATCAGTTTGCGATTAGTGCTGAAAGGAAGATATATAGTAGCTTCTTTCGTACTGTTGCGAAGATATTTTCATTCTGGGACGAAAACAAACGGGTAAAGGCGCTACATTCCCTCCGACAAGTGATTCTGGACAATTTCAATGAGGCAGATGACCTTATACCATACTTCGATGAAAGCCTTGTAGTAGATTGCATCAGGCAATCTCATATCCCAACAGAAGAAAGCAACTTATCTATTCTTCTCGCGAAACTCGCTCGATATCTTGAGAACGATAAACGAAGAAACCTACTTGCTGCGGTTTTTGAAATTGCACGGCGAAATGTCGATGACCAATATCGAATCGTGCTTCATAGGAAAGCCTTAAAGCCTTTACTAGCTATTTCGGAGAGTGTTGATCATGATTTATCTGTTCTCATCGATGCTCTCATTGAGGTTGCACTTGAAGACCGTCGCCCCGAGTTAATAGAAGCCTTGGCCCCCAAGCTTGGTCAACATCAATTAGACCATATTTGCACATACGCTATCTCGCATATAGATGACTGCCCAATGTTTGCTGATATAGCGGGTAGCTTAGAGTTGCTCATACCGATCGCTCACTTGCTGAATGTTCACCAAATGCAAAAGGCTTTTGATAGCCTACAGCAAATCGATGATCATTCTGATCTGAGAAAATTATTAATAGGATTAGCTCATGCGTTGACATTCAAGCAAGTCGAGCGGGCAATTTTGATGGCGAAGGATCTGCCAGACGTTGAAGATCCCGATCTAGGTGACGTGTGGAAATACGAGTTTAGTCGGTGGAATCCGCGCGAATCTGTACTTGTTTCGTTGGCAACCCGCTTAAATCGACAGCAGTTTGATGAATTAATCGATAGTTTTACCGAATCTCAATATAAGTTAGAATTCTGGGCTGAATATGCGCGAATGCTGGGAAAAGAGGAAAGAAATCTACACGCCTCTAATATTCTTAAGGAAATAAGTAATGTTAGCGGGAGAAGCGATCAAGTCTATATTCTAGCAATGCTGGCTGCATATCAAAGTGCTGAGCATTTAGACTCTGTCATCGACTTGGTCATCACTAAAGACCTGATAAACGACCGAGCAGCTCTCTATTTCCTACACAGCGCAATTTCTCATTTATCTAGCGAGCAGGCCAAACGTCTAGTAAGGGCAACATTGAAACCAAAAGTCATCAACATTGAGTGGATGGGATGCATCTTGTCGATTTGTCAGAATCGACAAGATGCAGATGCCATTTTAGAAAGAATAATTGAACTATTGGCAAGCGACCGCTATGAAGTTCGCGAGTTCAGCAAAGTAATGGTGTTTAAGTATATCATCAGGTACGCTAACGTAAGGCAGCTCGATAGGCTCATCGAAATTGTTCAGAAAATCGATGAGCCAACTGCTCAGCTACCGTTACTGTGTTCTTTGTCCCAATGTGAGCCCATAAGAAGTCGCGTGTTGCTTCTTCGCAATAATTTGGTCAGTGATTGTCTTTTGATACTATCAAAACAGTCCCGCAGCAAGTTGCTAGAGTTCTTGATTCAATATTTTGAGTTACCTTGGGACGATATCGAACCCTATTTGTTCCAAGTGAGTGCTAAAACCATTGAAGAGGTTTGCCTTCTCTGGGATTGGATATAGAATTACCGAAACACCTTGGAGTCCCTATACTGACAACTATCATCATAGACGGCAATAGAGTGGATGTGCAAAAGATCCGCTGTCTGGTGAAATGGTTAATCCGAGATGGGGCTTACCCAAACGAGAGCCAAAACCGCCCGTAAGGTTGGCTCCGAGCGGAACCAAAGCGGTCAAAGCCTGCTGGCATTTGGATTCAGGCAAGTAAGTGGGAAAAACAGTTGGAACAAAAACTACTTACAGTCATGATCCACAGCCCGGGCTGATGCCCAGCAATATTGCCATCTTGCCCTTGGTATCATCAATGTATTTACTAGCCCAATGAGACACTTGAGACATGACCATACTTTCGAGATAAAACGCGCCAAATTTTTTGGAATCGGAGGCACAGGCAGTTGTCGCCTCGCCCCAAATATGCGGGAGTCGTGCCTGGAACGTCGCATTGGCCACCTCGCGAATGGCGGCTCGTAGGTGCTCTGGCGTCATGAACCGCTGCTTGGTGTACACCAGCTCCCGGTAACTGATCCCATGATCACCAGCGCTGACGCGCTTGAGTCCAATGTTGGTTCCCAGCCCGTAGAGGCAGAGCAGGAGGCGCTTTTGGAGGGTTGCCGGGTCCAGGTGCTCGCGGGGCGTCGGGCTAGGAAAGAGATCGGTAAAATGCGTCCGAAAGTTCGTCTCTTTCAACATATCGAGTAAGTCAATCACGGACCAGCGCCTGAACAATGCTGCTTTGAGGGAGCCCAGGTTCGGAGGTTCAGGCTGTGGCTCTAAGGGTGAGAGGGAAATCCAGCCGCCATTCTTGGGCAAGAGCTGGACGTTGAGGTTGGTTGGCACATTTCGATTGAGCTTCTCCAGTGCCGTCGTCATCTCTCGTTGCACCTGTTGAATGAATTGCTCAGCGTCTTGCGGCTGATGCAGCGCTTCGTAGTAGCCCTGTCGCTTCGTTTCAAAATCCTTCGGCAGGTCATCGTCGGGATCGCGAAACCGATTGGCGTGCTTGAGGTAGACCTCCTTTGTGCGGACCTTGTTCCGCAGCGTCTGGAGCACACAGAGTTCATAGTTGATACGATTGACGTGCTCGGTCTTGTTCTTCGCATCCTGTTTCACGACAGCCGAGCGCCAGGCTCCCGGCACCACCTCGTCCAGAGGAATATCTTCGGTGGGTGCGAAATGGACCTGGGTACTGGGGACATCGACGTATTTCTTGAGCAGTTCTAAGGCGCGCACGACCGGTCGATGGACCTCGTTGTTCGAGCAAAATTCCAGATGTTTGAGGATGGCCGGGATCATGCGTCGGTAGTGCTTGCTATACGAGGAGCGCATGAGCTTCTGGACCTTTTGTTGATAGGTGGTTCCGGTCGCTTTATATTCCTTGACCAGATCGCGCAACGTTTGCTCCGAGACCACTGGAAACACGACCGCACGCACGACTCCATCAGGCTGATCAATGACGGCTTCGGCGAGTCGAAAGAGCAGATTGGTTTTGCCAGAAACCTTTTTAATATCGCGGACAAACGCTTGCTCCACCCGCCGCTCGGCCTTGGTGCTCAGATGGTGGGCCATATCGATGAGTAAATCTACCAGGGTATCGATAATCTCCTGTCGACGTAGCCAGCAAGAGGCAGCCAGCAACGTCCAGCGAAGGGCATCAGGGTGCCGGCGAATTTCATGGACTTCTTCAATAACGTGAGTTATGGATAAGCAAATCCCGTTCCGATGAGCGAAAATAGGAGCAAGACGAAGAGCTTCTATTCTTTCATCGGAGGGATCTAGAAATGAGTTTACTTGAATTGTTTTGTGCTGTCGATGATTTTTGGCTCAACTTTGAGCCGCAATGGAAAGCGAGTCGATTGGGAGCAGGTAGGCAGCGAGAGCGTGCAGGACAACTCTGTCCAAGCGAGGTGATGACGATTCTGATCCATTTTCACCAGTCCCACTATCGAACGTTCAAAGCGTACTACACGGAGCATGTCCAAGTGCATCTGACAAAGGAATTTCCTCACCTGGTGAGTTATCCGCGCTTTATTGCGCTCATCCCGACGATGATGCTTCCGCTTCTTGCCTATTTGCAGACTCGCTATGGAGTGTGTACTGGTATCAGCTTCATTGACTCGACGTCATTGGAAGTGTGTGATCCCAAACGGATCAGCCAACACCGCGTCTTCGCGGCAGATGCCAAGCGTGGCAAGAGCAGCATGGGATGGTTCTTTGGTTTTAAACTGCATCTGGCGGTCAATGACCAAGGTGAATTGCTGGCGTGTTGTCTGACACCTGGCAATGTCGATGATCGGAAGCCTGTTCCCACGATGGTTAAAAAACTCCGTGGCAAGCTTTTGATTGTTACGCAACTTTGCTGATCGGCTATGTGGTATACTAGAGAGTTGAACATTTTTTCTTCCCACAAACGTTTTCGAGGACGACTATTCTCCTATGATCATTTTTCCCGACCTTCCAGACGTCGAAGTGGAAGGGATAGAGGTTGCAGAAGAGATCACGCTGACCCTGCGTACGGTCTCTCCAACAGCGTTGTGTCCTTCCTGTGGAACCGCATCATCCCGCATCCAGAGCCGCTATACACGAACGTTGCGCGATCTTCCCTCCGTCGGGCGTCCCATTCGCCTTGTCATGCAGGTGCGTCGTTTTTTCTGTAAGAAGAGGACTTGTGCGCAAAAAATCTTTGTCGAACGGCTCCCAGAACTCTGCTATCCACACGCTCAACGCACCAAGCGACTGCAAAAAGCGCTCTGTCAGCTAGGACTGACCACAGGGGGTCAAGCAGGGGCAGACCTGGGCAGCGAGTTGGGCATGAGTGGCAGTCGCGATACCATCTTGCGGCTGCTTCGCCAATCGGAACAGCCTGCCCAACAAGAGCCACGTGTCATTGGTCTCGACGATTGGGCGTGGAAACGTAGGCAGCGTTATGGCACCCTGATCTGTGATCTAGAGCGAGGTCGGCCCATTGACGTCCTTGCCGACCGCACCGTGGAGACCGTCTCGGCTTGGTTAAAGAAGCATCCCTCCATTGACACCATCAGCCGCGATGGCTCCTCAGAGTATGCCTCAGCGATGAAGAAAGGCGCTCCCCAAGCCAGAGAAGTGAGCGATCGGTGGCATCTCGTGAAGAACCTAGCCGGATGTGTCTCGGTTCTGCTTACCTCCTGTCTTGCCGAGCTTCTTCGTGCAGAAACAGCGAAAGAGGCTAAAGAAGGGCGAGAGGAGCCATGCCCACACAAGCAACAGGGACATCCAAGGACGAGAGCCGAAAGACAGGCGCAGCAGGCTCGTCAAGCCGAGCGCCAAGCTCGTTATCAGCAGATCACGGCTTTGTGCCAGCAAGGGATGAAGAGCGCTGAGATTGCTGCAGCGCTCGGCATGGCGGAGCGAACCGTTCGTCACTGGCTCAGTCAGAGAGGCATCCCCTATTCTGGTGCACGTAAACCTCGCTCCAGTCCCCTTGACCCGTACAAGACCTATCTCCTTGAGCGTTGGCACCAGGGTTGTCGGTCGGGAGCGCAATTGGAAAGAGAATTGAGGGCCAAAGGCTACAAAGGGTCACAAAAGGCGATCTATCGCTGTTTGGCGAGCCTGGAGCTCTTTGTGAGTTCTCCTTCCAGGCGCTCTGGCGCACAAAGTCGGGAGGCGACCAAGAGCCAGCCCAATCCCCTCCTGGCTCTCTCTGCTTCCCAAGCCATCTGGCTCTTTTTCCGCAAAGAGAAAGATTTGAAAGCAAAGGAACAGGAGAACCTCCGGCTGTTAAGGCAGGCAAGCCCGGATTTAGAAACAGCCTATCAGCTGGTCAAAGAGTTTCTGCACATGGTGCGTGAGCTCACCGGAGAACGACTTGAGGAGTGGCTTGGCAACGTGGAAGCAAGTCATCTCCAAGCCTTCCAGCCCTTCGTGACCGGTGTGCAACAAGACAAAGATGCTGTTCTTGCAGGATTAACTTTGCCTTGGAGCAATGGACCTTTAGAGGGCAATGTAAACCGTTTAAAGCTCATTAAACGAAGTATGTATGGTCAAGCCGATCTCAATCTTCTCAAGCTTCGCGTGCTTCACCAGAGTCCGAAGAGTCTGGAAAGAAAGAAGAAGAAGCAAACACAACAGAAAGATCCTCTCGAAATATCTAGGGGAAGGAAAAAGAACACAAACTCTCAGGTTACCACACATGGGATCAGCAAAGTTGCGTAACAATCAACCTTTCGGGTAATCGGCAGTCGTTGTTCGAAGATTGGTGTCTCGTTTGTTCGAAGATCAGTGTCAATTACCAAGTAATGTGGTGTGCTAGAGAGTATTTACGGTGTCCCACAAAACGGTCGTTTTACGGGATTGAGCCGCATGCCACCAACAAGGCGATTTCACCCGATCAGTCCCCAGTATCAAAAAGCGTATTAAAAACAAAGTATTCAGTTTTGACTTCCTGGTGAGTTTTTGAAACAATCAGACTGCTATGGCAACAGTGGAGCAGAAGCAGAAACTATTTGAAGCGACAGTAGCCCTCGCTCTCTACAAAGCGCTGGGTCGAGTCCCCAAAAACGACGAACTGCTGCAAGCCTCGCGCTTGGCCCGCCAACTTTGCCGAGCAGTGCTCGGATTGCACTGAGTTTGCCCACTGCTTGGCGCTGGTGCTGCCTTCTATATCTTTATACAGAAAGGTCGTATTGTGCATACCCATTGACATCGCTGAGCAGTAATGGTGTAATTCTAAACAGAAATAGATGTATGAAAGATATAGCAAACAAAATACATGATTAAGCCACAATTCGTCCAACGCATAGAAAATATCGGCTTAGCCATCCTGCCAGCTCACGACCCCGGCGATACCAACCCACCACTTCATTTCTCTCAGTACGATAGGAGAGCCAACCCTAATAAATCCAGAAGCCATGTGCCGTGCGAGCATTGGGATCAAGGCAATTGCAGCAACGATGATGTACTGTGGGCAGATGACGAAGAACGCGGCTATTTTTGCACCAATCACTTCTTCCCGCCTGAGCAGAATGGGTATGAGTTGGTAGAGTTGAAGTAAAATAGGCAATAACAGCTCTAACATATACAAAATGAACGAACTCCAAGAAATCAAAGAAATGGTCACAGAGCAGATGGAAGCCGAAGGTTTTATGCGGCCTACCATTTTGCTTGTTGGCACTAAGTCCCAGCTCGGTGTCACCTTTACGGGCTTCCCTGGCGGATTGGATGCAGCAGTCGCTAAAACCATGCGGAGCCAGGGCAGGCAGACCGCTCTGGAGCATCCCGAAGTTGGCAAACTGGTCCGAGCCTACTTTGCTGCAATTGCGCTGCTCACGCCCACCACAAGTGAGCAAGAACCGCAGGAAGTCTTGACTATTCATGGCGTCGAAACAGCCACTAACGAGCAACAGGCTATCATCTTTCGAGTGCTGCGAGATTAAACAAAGCATAGCCTCCCGTTCCCATTCCAGTCACTTGAGGAAGTGCCCCTCAAAGACCACCTTGTCCCAGAGCATCCGCTCTTGCAAGCGTTTGTGGAGGGGTATGTGTCGTTTGACTGATTGTAACTTATCAAGCAGAATAAAAAGCGGAGACAACTATGATTGACCCACCGTATGGCTTCCCACCCACCTATGTACGCAACAAAGATACAGCAAGGCTTCAATTTCGCGCATGGCATAAAGATAAAATGTACGAGGTAGTAGGACTGGACTGGAACCCTACTTGCTTGACTGCATCTCTCAAGCGTAAAGACGGCGTAGTCTTCGGTGAGGATAATTATTATGACGGCGATACAAGCTATGTGCTCATGGCGTACACCGGCCAGCGCAGCATCGACAACGTCGACATCTACGATAAAGACTTACTGCGCTTTCCAAACCACGACGAAATCTATGAGGTTCGCTGGGACAATCACGAAGGCGCATGGGGCATTTTCTACGAAGATGGAAGCTGCCGCAAAATCGGCCTGTCACGATTTATGCAGATCGTTGGCAATTCATGCGAGAACCCTGAGCTACTGGAGTCAGACTGACTGGATACGATCCGTGTTGTCGCCTTCCACATAATACTGCGACAAAAGCCAGCTTTCTCCCACGTTTGTTATCTAGAGTCGTTCTCACAAACTACGACGGTCTGACGTAACCAGCGCCGATTGTGTTAGCTGGCCCAATGCCTACATCCCCCACAAGCGGCTACCCAAAGTGTAAAATCGCATCAGGGTGATACTCTCTATTGATTTCTTTCCTATACTTGACCTTTTAGCCAGTTCGAGCAAGGCCGCGATGACTCGCAGGTGTGGCGGAAAAGCAAGCAATAGAACCAATGCCTCATCACGTGCGAATCTCCTGCCAGTTGGGTGTCCACCGTCGTTCCGCTCCCTGCGGATTAGCTCTGCTAGATAGCGTACCATTTCGAGATTCTCGGCCAGTTCATTTGGCATCCGTGATTTTTCCGTTTCCAGTCGTTTGTATAGCTCGTCGAACTTTTTTGACGCATGACGCGCTTTATTCATCGCTTCATCAAACTTCACTTCTTTACTTACGTCATGAAGCGTGAGGCGGTAAGCGTCTATCAACTGTTCAGTAAGACGTTCGGACGCAACCCCAAGGTTGACAACTGCACTCAGATAAAGATCCTTGAGAAAGGCTTGCACGCTTTCTTCGATATAGAGGATAAAGACTGGGTCATCAGCGCCGATAATATTCTTCACTTCATCAAGATAGCGCCCATAATCATGCGGCAAGACACGTTGTTCATTCACGCACTGCTTGCCATACTCTGTGAGGCGAATGAACGGCAGATTATTCTCGCCGTTCACTGTACCTGGCGTCAGTATGCCTTGAATAATGAACTCCCATATGAGTTCCTGAACAACCAACTGGTCGTTTTTTGCAAGGAGGTTATCCCTGTAATATACAAAGTCTGTCGGTTTCTCTATATGCCCCCGTTGCATAGCCAACAATCCTATGCCCATAGTTACATTAACGATCTGGGTATTGCCTTCTATTTTAAGTTGCTCAAAAAGTAAGCTCCTCAAAACTTCTCTATCCATAGTTCCTCTATCTTTATAATAGGGTATCACTCTGACAGATGGTCATTGCCGACGACCCTCTATTCAATACCTGGAGTCGGTTTGTCGGCCATAAAATTACTCCGCAAAGTAGATGATATTAGTAGGTTGACCAGCCATAAATGGATTAGCCCACGCCGACCTCGTGTTGCCAATAGGCTGAGCGTCGGTGACAACCACATACGGGATACCAGAAAAAATGGCCAGGACTGTGGCTGAGTCACCCAGCCTTTTCTTATCTTCACGATATTGAGTGCCTCGACGTTTGGTTTTGACTTCCACACCGTTCAACCGCTCTCCAACTGTCGCGGTCCAGTCTTGTCCATGAGAGGTATAAGAGATCGAGTAAATTCTGCAACCCGGTGGCTGGGGTGTAGATTCACAGAATGAAGCTAGCTCGCTATAGTGCTTTTCGTAATCGTCTGAGTTCGGTATAAAAAACTTCGGGGTTTCCATAATTTAATTATACTCCAAGGGGTAGTCAAAGTAGCCAAGAACGAAAGCCACAGGGGGAGTCATATAAGCCAGGAACCATGATGGTCTCGCCTTGCTATATTGTTGCGATCCCTCTCTGGGAGAGCGCTGTACAACGCTTGGATTTGGTTAGGGATGACGATCATTTCCTCTACAATGAGGTTAATAACCGTGAACAAACCCAGCGCAATTTCCTGGTCATCATCTAAATCCATCTCACCAGGATGAACCGCGTTATTCCCCGTCACTCGCACAATGTCCAGAGCTTGCTGAATTTGTGGCTTCAGCCCTCTTTGCTGGACGAGTGCTTTAATATCATCATTCAAAACTTTGCCGGGTTGCCCCAGATGAACGCAGAGTCTTTGCAGTGCAAGCCGGAGGAGAGCGGCGCACGCACGCGGCGAATGAGCAAGCACCGCACTGGCCTCTTCATAATCCTTTTTGACGTCTTCCGGCATACCAGCAATCGGGTCTGGAGCGAGGCGAGGAATGGGGTAGACAATGGATCTACCTAGTTCATCACATTCTACTGCATCTGAGCCTATTTCAGGGTGCCTTACACAATACTCATCTACGCATTCCAGTATCGCTGCCGAGCAGGTTCCGCAACTCAGGAGATACCATGCCGTTTTTGAGAATGTCCTAACAAAATGCTCTCCAAATTCATCAGAAGCATATTTAATAGCTTCCTCTTGCTCACATGACCCTTTGACTTGAAACGTCGTTGTATTACCACAGTGACCGCATTTCAGTATTTTCTTTGGCATTGGTGCTTTCTCCTGACGGTGTAGCGCTATACCCCATATGACCTGATGTTGTGGACTTTCGATGATAGCCTCTATACTACTCCTTGAAGACAGTTCGTCAGAAACAAACCGTAACGCAAATGTATCTTGGCAGATCTACTTACCACAACATCTCTTAAATTTTTCCCCACTTCCACAGGGGCAGGGTCTATTCCTATCTCGTCCTTTCATCGGTGATGCAGACGAAGTATGTGAAGCACGCCGCGTCCCCTCCGGTTGATAAGGATATTCCCGCACAGTAGTAGCATGCTTTGTTGTGTTTGTGAGCAAGCCTATATCTTGCTGAATGCTTCTCGCTTCTTCTTGCATTTCTTCTGTCCAATTGCGGGCGTCAAAGTACATTGCATCCTCGGAGCGACCTGCCGTAAAGTCGGGATTTGCATCTGTCGCAATGCCCATAATGTCCAGTGCCTCTGGATACATCAGTTTGGTAATCAGACAGCAAGCTTCCAGAAAATATCGTCGCCCCTCACGGTAATCCTCATAAGATAGACCAGATAGATGAGGGAGCAAGAGAAACACATAATGAGGATCTCCTGGCTGCGACGGGAGCACAACGCTCGTTCGCCGCTGTGTCGTGGGAGTAGTTTCCAGCATGTTCAAAAGGATTTGTGCCAGCATCCGTCGTCGGGTACGTGGCTCACGAGCGAGAAAGCGCATACTCTGTTCTGATGACTCAATACCAGGGTGCGACGTATAGTATTGAGTACCGTTCAATATATGCGTATTAAATTCCTCAATGAGTCTATCCCAGTGATAGCTCACCTTATCAGCTTGTAACTGTGATCTGTGCTCTGGACTAGAAAGGTACTCCTCCCACAATCCCTCTTCGATACAAAGCCCGTCTATATCGCTGGATACAATAAAATCATGCTCGCCGTCGCTATTTAGATCTCTGAGATAAAATGCAAGCAGCTCCTCTTCGCCAGTGACAAAGATGCCCTTGCCACTTGTCATGAAGCGCTCTTTTCTCGTCAAGTAGTTCACGAAGTCGGTGACTGTATCGAGTGTACGCATGATAATTTCTAAAGAGGTATCGTCAAACACATGGACATACCCCTTTGTTGGATCAACCTGGCCGATAGTAAACGGCTTGCTATCTTTTGCCGTGTGCGCAGACCCAATAACGTCGGAGCACATGACGAGGCTGCCACTTCCTCCTCCGAAAAACTTTCTACACGCCTCAGCAGCACCATGAGCAACGACGATGCGGTGGAAGGTAGCAGTAGCAGGATCGGGCAACGGGAAAGGAAAGCGCTGGGCGCAGGTTGGATCAAGGAAAAGCCGCTGTGGGTGGTTTTTGATCCACTTCTCAGCGCCCCAGATTTGTTTTGCCCCATCGCTGACAGCACGTCTGAACCATCGTTGCCAGTTGACCTGCTTATCGTCTCCGGTAGGGTAGGCACAATCCTTATCAGAAAAGATAATGATATGGTTCTGGAACACCACCAGGAGGTCTGTGACCTCCTTGCCAATTTTTGCGGTTGGGCTATCAAATTGGTCGCGGTAAACGCCTGAATAGCTCCAGAGTGATAAAAATGAGTGGTCACTGAGCCGCTTTAGGTAGCGCTCAGCAGTCGTTATTCCATCACGTCGCTGGATGGGAGCCTGGATATCTGTTGCGTCCAAGTCTTCTGCGCCTTTCTGACGGCTTTGTCGCTCATCAATTTAGCGCAGATTGTATCATCGTGTTTGCGATCTGTCAAGCATTTGGAGGGTAGTCTTTTTCCGATGGTCAGTACCTATAACCTCGCCTGCGCCGCATTCAAATACTGGTACAACGTCTTCCGGCTCACCTTCATATCACGGGCAACCTGCGCCTTGCTCTCACCCGCGCTAATGCGTTGGAGCACGGTTGCCATATTGTCGGTTGTCAGGGCTTTCTTCCGGCCTTTGTACACGCCTTCCCTTTTGGCAATAGCGATGCCCTCCCGCTGGGCTTCGCGTATGATCATACGCTGGAACTGGGCAAAAGCACCGAGCACTTGCAGCAGCAATACGGAGAGCGGTGCATCGTCGCCGGTAAAGGCCAGGTTTTCCGTAACAAAGGTAACTGACGCCTTTTTGTCGGTGATGGTTTTGACAATATCGTGCAGGTCAACTAGATTGCGGGCCAGGCGGTCGAGGCTATGCACAAAGACGGTGTCACCCTCGCGTATATATTCCAGCATTTCTTGCAGGTGTGGCCGGTCGGTATTCTTGCCGGATACCTTATCGGTAAAGGTGCGATCCAATGCGACACCCTCCAGTTGTCGCGCTGGGTTCTGGTCAATACTGCTGACTCGTTTGTAGCCGACTCGTTGGCCGTTCATCGTGTTCTACCCTCCATTAGTGCTGTTTTGTTTATCTAGGTTCTAAGACTTATGGTAACATGTGTGTACTAAATGGCGAAATCAACCCTAAAGTTATGCATAGTCTACTAATAGCTGTCTGTGTATCTGGAGTATACTCCAGAGTGACAGCTTGGCCTCGATCATAAAGCATGATAGGCGACTAGACAATGGCTCTTAGTGCGATGATTGATGGGCAGTTGCCTGAGACAGCCAAAATGTAAGGGTTACAGCCACAGAGAAAGCCTTAGCACCCGGATTTTCTTCATCACTACAAAGAGGCCATCCTAAGTGTTGCGTAAAATCTGTCAGCCTGCTAAAGTAACAGAGCGATTTCAACATCTTACATTCAGACTTTTCCTTCCGTGCAGAGGAGGCGGGTATGAGCCAGTACATTAATGTCAAATGGTTAGACGACTCTCAGGTAGCTACTTTTTGCGGACACTGTGGCAGGAAATCAACCTTTGGAATAAGAGCCGAGTACGCACAGAAAGATCTCACATATAAAGGAGATGTTACGACGTGGTGCCTCCTGCAATGCATGGGTTGTTTACAACCACAATTGATTGAGCAATATTATAGGGTTTCTTTTGATGGCACATTCGTTGATGACTCAATAACATTGCTTTATCCAACAGAGGGCGAACCTTTAAGCAACCTTCCCGATGCTGTTGCAAAAGAGTATCTAGCTGCTCTAAAAGTGCGGAACATTTCAGCAAATGCGTGTGCCGTTCTGGTGAGAAGAACCTTAGAAGTCATATGCAAGCATGAAAACGCTAACGGCAGAACTCTGACTCTTCCGCGCTTTTGGTGATGAAATGATGAGTTTATTTGCACCAAGGTGATAGACTGAAGGGGAAGATCGCAAATGAGAGCGGTCAAGAGTCCGGAGTCTTTACCCAAGATGTCTTCATCTCCATTTCTTCCCCTTCCACCCGGCTTAGAGATAGTCAGCGTCGAGACCGCTGATGATCTGTTGAAGGTTCAAGTGGCTTCAACGAAAGAGAGAGCTTGTTGTCCCCTCTGCCACGGTTCCAGTGAACGCCGACATAGTCACTATACTCGCGTGGTAGCTGATCTACCATGCACGGGCTTCCGCGTGCAACTCATCTTGCATGTACGCAAGTTCTTCTGCGAGAGGGTTGACTGTTCTCGCAAAATTTTTACCGAACGGCTCCCAGCCTTTGTGGAACCCTGGGCACGGGTGACAGTTCGCCTGCGTCAAGGCTTGGAGGCTGTTGGGATAGCAACCTGTGGAGAGGTCGGTACGCGTCTGGCCCAACGGCTTGCCCTGCCGACCTCTCCCACCACGCTTCTTCGCCGTATTATGGCCTTGCCCACCGATGCGGTAGGATTGGTCAAACAGTTGGGAATTGATGACTTTGCCTTACTGCGAGGGAGAAACTACGGAACCGTTCTTGTGGATAGAGTGCATCATCGCGTCATCGACCTTTTTGCTGTTAAGAGGGATTAAATTAATGCCTCTTAACGGGCATTATGAGCGGTTATCCACTCTATTCCTTGCAATCTTCAAGAGATTTCGAGCGGATATCCCTCATAATACCAGATCGCCAGGCAGAAACCGCCAAAGTGTGGATGCAAGCCCACCCGGAAATTGATCTGGTCTGCCGCGACCGCGGAGGGGATTATGCCAGCGCAGCCAGTCAAGGCGCTCCACAGGCAGCTCAGAGCGCTGACCGTTTTCATGTAGTGAAAAATATGGCAGAAGCGGTACAAAAAGCATTAGTGCATTGCCGTGCAGAACTGCACCGAGAGCCAAAGAGCGCCGAGCCGGTCGATCCACCAGCAACAGAAGAACCAGCGCGCGCTCTGGCGATCACTGATGGAAAGCCTTACTCTGCGCACCAGACTGAGCGGTATGAGCGCTACCAACAGGTCGTGGCGCTGCGTGAGCAGGGGATGAAGATCAAAGAGATCGCCAGCCGGGTCGGTCTCGGAAGGCGAACGGTCCAGGGCTGGCTTTCTGCGGGTGTCTATAGGGAAACGAACTACCACCATCCGCATCGCAGCCGTTTTGATGCCTACGAGACCTCTGTGATGCAACGTTGGGACTCTGGATGTCACAACATCCAGCAGATCTGGCGTGAGATCAAAGCTCAGGGGTATCCTCATTCTGATCGAGCATTGCGCAAGCATCTCGAAGCTCTTTCTGGCAAAGAACACGCTGATTTTCCCGAAGCCTCTTGCCGCGACCACTTTTCAGCAAAAAAGGCGATGTGGCTTTTCATCCGTCGCTTCAAGGATTTAGAGGAAAAGGAACGAGAAGAACTTGCCGCCATTCGTCAGGCGAGTGAGACGGCTGAAACCCTTTACCTCCTCGTTCAGGAGTTTTTACAGATGGTTCGCAAGCTGGAAGGAGAACGCCTCGATGCCTGGCTGACCGCGGTGGCGCAAAGTCAGATCGCGGAGCTGCAACGCTTCGCCAATGGACTCGAACAGGATAAAGCCGCTGTCCTCATGGGCTTAACGCGCTCCCACAACAATGCACAGACAGAAGGGCAGGTCACCAGAATAAAACTCATCAAGAGAATGATGTACGGCCGCGCCGGATTTCCCTTGTTGCGTCAGCGCGTTTTGCACCGCTTCTAAGAGCTGGCGAAGCTAGACAAGCTTCATTTGTGCGTAGGGAGTCCTTCTGAGCCGATCCCCTGTGCTCTTTTTTTGCCGATAGCCAGCCAGTGACACACAACTGGCTGGTAAGGAGACGCTTTCTGGTTTTGCGGAACGGGGTGACCGCGTTGCAGAAGCCTCAGTTTCTGGGGATAGTGTCCTGTTGATGGGCTTTCATCACCAAAAGCGCGGAAGAGCCAAACTTACGTACAATCTTCACGTGCCAGTGCAGATAAGATATCGCCATAAGCGGTCTGATAACGACCGTCTGTGGAAGGCATTGCGTTTAAGTCCCAGGTTCGGCTCAAGAACTCTAACAGATCTAAACTTCCTGTATATGATATATTACCTGCGATAAGGTAATCGAGGATATCTCTTCGGGTTGCTTCAGTTGTACTCACGATCCACCTCCGTTGAGCAGTGTTGCACCTTATGTAGCATCGTAACCTGTTCAGCGAAACTTGTCAAATATCTTCAATGTGACCACGTTCACTGACTGGCGTTGCATGGCCAAGCTAGCGCGCTAATATCGAGCTTTCTCTTTACGACCCAACAGCAACCCTTCGATCCACAGCATATATGATATGGCTCAACCCCTGCTGATACACATCATATATGGACGACAAGCCGGTAGCCATACTGGGAGACGAGAGATGCATGGCACTGATGTCACGCCCACGCCACTCCCAGATACGCCAGGGCAATGTGGCCTCTGCAAAGAAGATTGGCTTATCATTGATGAAGCTCTGCATAGGGTGGCACGCTCTCTGAGAAAGATTGAAAGGGAAGAGAAACGAAAAAAGCTGGAAGCAGCAGATGGCCACCTTCCAGCAAATCAGCAGTAGTACAACCACGAGCCTTACCACACGTACCTATGGTCAGGCTCGTTACGTGTCAGTTTGCAGCAAGCAGCTGCGACAGTACCAGCAGGCATTCTTGTATTTCGGTACGGTGCGTAAAAAACGACGACGGCGCTCGATGCGGGTGGACGTACAATCGCCGTGCTGGCAAGTGGACTAGATATCATCTACCCGCCAACAAATTATCAACTGGCCAAGCGCATTGTCGATTCTGGTCAGGGGGCGCTCATCACCTCTTTCCCACTGGGCGTTAAGCCAGATGCGGGCAACTTCCCGGCGCGCAACCATATTATTTCCGGGCTTTCGCTGGGAGTATTGGTAACGGAAGCTCCAGCAAGAAGCGGGTCGCTGATTACCGCCAACTCAGCGCTTGTACAAGGGCGCGAAGTATTTGCCGTACCGGGCAATATCTTCTCGCCGGGAGCTGCGGGTGTCAACAAACTTATTCAGGACGGCGCGCACCCGGTCACAACTGTCAAAGACATCCTGGAGAGTCTCAACCTCTACACGGTACCTTATCACGTCGAGGCACAGGAGGCACTACCCGAAAATACTGAGGAGCATACACTGCTCGCCCTGCTTAACCCGGACGGTTGTCACATCGATGATCTCATCAGGGAGTCAGGGCTGGCTGCGGCTGTTGTGATCGCGACGCTCACGATTATGCAACTCAAAGGCTTGATCAAGCAGGTGGGTAGCATGCAATATGTGCGCGCTACACTTCTGTGAGGCTCTCATTTCTTGCGGTTATTCCTGCACAAACTTGCTATATAATATGATCACATTCATCTCTTTATCCGTGTATGGCCGTCTGATAGTGCTGCCGATATTGTGAAGGAAATAAAAGGCATCACCTCTTTCCACCTTCGGCAGGAGTTCAAACCCATTATGAGTAAATTACCGCCTTTGTGGACAAGAAGCTACTTTGCTAGTACCTCCGGTGCGGTAAGTACACAAACCATCCAGAGCTATATCGATGCTCAGAAAGGGTGTGATGAAAGCATTTCAGTATCGTCTATATCCCACAAAAGCGCAGATTGAGAAGCTTGAGTGGACGCTTTCACGCTGTTGCGAGATGTATAACGCCGCACTACAGGAACGAAGAGACGCCTGGAATAGGTGTAAGAAGCATCCTAACTACTACGATCCTTCGTGGCGCAAAGAGCATGCACGCGACTATCGTGTGAACTACTACGATCAAGCCAATGCCTTGCCCACGCTCAAAAGTGAGATCCGGCCAGAGTATCTTGTCATTGGTGCGCATGTGTTGCAAGAGGTGCTCAAGCGCGTGGACAAAGCCTTTCAGGCGTTCTTTCGTCGTGTGCGCACCGGGCAAACGCCAGGCTATCCACGCTACCAATCCTCTAAGCGCTACGACTTGTTTTGTTTCCCCGATCACGCAGGGTGGAAGTTGACGGACAATCGTCTTTCTATCACTAATCTGGGAACCATTAAAGTGAAGATGCACCGAGAGATACAGGGAACTATCAAAACCTGCTGCATCAAACGAGATGGGACGCACTGGTACGTTATCTTTGCCTGTGAGGTAGAGGTACAGGTGAAGCAGCCATTGACCGATATCGCTATCGGTATTGACATGGGGCTGAAGCACTTCATGACCAACTCACTAGGCGATACAGTGGAGAACCCGCGTTTCTTTCGCCTCTCACATGGTCGGCTCAAAAAGGCGCAGCAACATCTGGCGAAAAAGAAGAAGGGCAGCAATCGACGAGCAAAGGCCGTCAAACGGGTTGCGACTGCGCATCGGAAGATCAGGAATCAGCGCAAGGACTTTCAGCAGAAAGAGTCTCGTCTCCTGGTAGACACATTTGAGACGATCATTTTTGAAGATCTCTCGATCCACCACATGGTGAAGAGACCAAAGCCGAAGCAGGATGAGAACGGGAACTATCTTCCCAATGGTGCCGCTGCAAAAGGCGGATTAAACAAAAGTATTGTGGATGCTGGATGGGGGACCTTCATAGATCTGGTGAAGCACAAGGCAGCATGGGCCGGTGCGGTCACGGTCTTAGAAGTGGACCCCAACAAGACGAGCCAGATCTGTAGCGCCTGCCACAAGGAAGGTGAGCACAAAGACCTCAGTGTCCGTACGCACACGTGCGTCTATTGTGGTGTGGTGCTCGACCGAGATCACAATGCATCGATCAATATTCTCGACCGAGGGCTTGGACGGAGCCTACGCGAACCTGTATCCACGGGTACATTCCGTGGTGCTTTGCGTGAAGCCATTGGTCTTTAGACCAAGTGGAGTGTCACAAGCTGATACGGGAGCATATCCCTGCGATTATGCGCCACCATGGCTCGACCTGTGACGTTACTATTACGTACACAACCATAAGTATATTCATAAGTATGATGCAACACTAGAGGGTAGGCATGATTTATCTCGACCACTTACTACGGGCAACCAATGGATTTTTACGCTACCAGGGAAAATATACAGATTTTGAGACGTTCAGCCACGATACGCGTCAGTTGAGTCCCGGCGAGATGTTCGTGGCTGTGCGTGGAGAACGTGGCAACGGTCATGACTACCTGCTCGATGCAGTACGCCTGGGCGCAAAAGGACTGCTGGTGAGCGCGAAAATGCTGAATAATCTTTCCGAACAGACACTGGCCGCGCTCGCACAGGCCGAAGTCGCGGTAGTCGTCGTGGAGGATACGCGCCTGGCTCTACAGCAGTATGCCAGCGCCATCCTCAAAATCTGGCATCCGACCGTGATTGCCGTCACTGGGAGCGTAGGCAAAACAAGCATCAAAGAAGCAATAGCAACGGTACTCTCAAGCCAGTTTACGACGTTCAGGAGCTGGCAAAATTATAATGACTTGCTTGGTATTCCGCTCTCGCTGGGTCGTCTTGAAGCGCAACATGAGTATGCTGTCCTGGAATTGGGCTGTGATCACCCCGGCGAAATCAGCGATCTTTGCCGCATCGCCTGTCCGCAGATTGGTGTATTAACAAATATAAACCCGGTGCATTTGCAGTATTTTCAATCAATCGAGCATCTGGCTTTAGAACTGGATATGCTACTGAAGTATTTGCCAGATGGTGGGCATTTCTTTTATAACCAGGACGATAGTAATGTTCTGACACTTGTGGACAATTACAAAACAACACAGCAGCGACGTAATGTCATCTTGCATACCTTCGCGCCAGGGTCTTCAGTCGCATCCGAGCCTGGACACCCGGCAGATACCCGTACGACTCATATTACGCATGTAGGATGGCATGGTGTGCAAGGTACTGTCGAGATAGCAGATAATACCGCAAAACAGGCACGCAACGGAAATAATCAACTGCAAATCGCGTCCCACCTGTTAGGTGCGCACCATTTCAGTACCATGCTGGCTGCCTATCAGGTAGGACTGAGTCGTGGCATGCATCCAGGAGCACTTGAATACGCGTTGACTAACCTCTATCCGCTAGCTGGACGGCTTAATCCACTCCCAGGAGTGCGTAACGCACGCTTACTCGATGACACCCATAATGCCACACCCGCAGCCGTAATCGCCGGTTTAGCAACGCTGCACGCGCTCACCCCGTCAACGGGACGGCGCATCGCCGTCCTGGGAGATATGCTCAGCCTGGGAGACTACGAGCAAGAGGCGCATCGTGCGCTAGGGCAACAGGTAGCATGCTATGCCGATTACCTGGTCACGCGCGGTGAACGAGCTGCACTTATCGCAGAAACTGCTCGCCAGGCAGGACTTTCCAGTGAACATATCATTATGACGTCAACACACGAAGACGCGGCACAGGCCGTATGGAGTATTCTGGAACATCCCCACCAGCCGGGAAGGGCTGTGACGACAGACGAGCAGCAAATACTGGACGTCGTGCTGGTGAAGGGTTCGGAAGAGACGCGCATGGAACGCGTCGTGGAAATGTTGATGGCACAGCCCTGGGAGGCACCTGAAAAGCTGGTACGCCAGACGCCGGGCTGGAAAAAAACTATCTTCCGGCATGCGGATCGTCCCACATGGGTTGAGATCGACCTCAATGCCATTGGCAGTAACACGCGCCATATCAAATCCCTGGTAGGACCGCATGTACAGGTCATGGTAAGCCTGAAAGCTGATGCCTACGGGCATGGTGCACTAAAAGTTGCGCGCACAGTCTTACACAATGGGGCCAGCATGCTCGGAGTGGCGACCGTGAGCGAAGCAGTACCCCTGCGTGAGGCAAATATCAGTGCTCCCATCCTGGTCTACGGATATGTGCCACTGTGGCAGATGCGCGAGGCTGTGCGCCTGGGTGTAGCCGTCACGCTCTACGCCAGTGAGGCGGCCCAGGCACTTTCACAAGCCGCACTCGCACTCAACAAAACAGTCAAAGTGCACATCAAGGTAGATACAGGCATGGCGCGTCTGGGCATACGGGCGGAGCAGCTTGACGAAATTGTGGAGCTAGTAAAAGAAATTCGTGCGTTAGCAGGACTGGAATTAGAAGGGTTGTATACACATTTCGCCCAGTCGGATGTCAGTAGTCAGGTATATACACGCATGCAGCTAGAGCGTTTCCAACAGGTTCTGCAATTCTTGGAAGAACAGGGTTTGCGCCCACCAATCGTACATGCAGCAAATAGTGGTGCCACGCTCAACTTGCGTGAGGCCCATTTTGACATGGTACGGCCAGGGATTGCTATTTATGGCCTGGACCCTTCGCCTGATGTGCGCATTCCAGAGGGCTTTCGAGCTGCACTGGCGTTCAAGACGCAAGTCTCGCAGGTAAAATGGCTACCGGCTGGCGAGGGTATCAGCTACGGCAGTACGTTTGTAACCAGGCAGCCAACCTGTATAGCAGTTTTACCGGTCGGCTATGCAGATGGTTTCAGGCGCGGACCCCAGAACTGGGGCAGTGTGCTCATTCATGGGCAGGAAGCGCCCATCCTTGGTCGTGTCTGTATGGATCAATGCATGGTTGATGTCACGCACATACCTCAGACGCGCGTTGGCGACGAGGTCGTGCTTATCGGTCGGCAAGGCGAGGCCACTCTGACAGCGGAGCAAGTAGCAGAGCGCCTGGGTACGATCAACTATGAAGTCGTTTCTGAAATACTCGCACGGGTGCCGCGCGTAGATTAAACGGTGTCAATGCAAACTTTCTCTGCGAGACTTCGTAGTTAGTGATAAGGGAAGTATCTGTGATGCGATACAATAGAGAGTGGGCTTCTGAGAAACGACAATGACGGAAAGCATACACACAAATAATGCAACAACGGTCAAGCCACAAACAACTGCCATGCTGATTGCCAATCCCACAGCTGGCAGTTATCTACTTCATGTCGCACAACTCACGAGAACCCTCAAGTTTTTACGTCAACATGGTTGGCAGGCTGAGTTGCGACTGACCCATGCTGCTGGGGATGCTGGTAAGCTGGCGCGTGAAGCGGTAGAACACGGTACCGATGTGGTGGTGGCAGCGGGCGGCGATGGCACAATTCATGAAATCATCCAGCAATTAGCTGGTAGCACGACAGCGTTAGGAGTCATTCCCAGCGGCACAGTGAACGTATGGGCACGGGAAGTTGGCATTCCGCTGGACGAGGTAGGAGCACGCGACGTGCTGGTGCATGGTCAGACACGCTCCATCGACCTGGGTAAAATCAATGAGCGCTATTTTTTGCTCATGGTGGGCATCGGCATTGATGGGGCGGTTACTCACGCGGTCGAGAAGCAACCAGTTAAACATCTGGGTGTCCTGGCGTATCTACTGATCGGCGCGTGGTTGGGTATTGGCTACCGTGATTTCCGCGTCATGCTAGAACTGAACGGACGCGTCATCAGACTGCGTGCATTGCAGGTTGTGGTCGGAAATACCCAATTATATGCAGGTGCGCTCAAGTATACCTGGCAAGCAAAATGTGATGATGGTCTGCTCGATATCTGTGTTGTGCGCAAGCAAGGTCTTTTAGGACGCGTTGCCATGTTGCTGGATTTTTTGCTCCGACGCCAGCAGCGACGGCAGTGGGTACGCTATGAAACAGCGAGTGTCGCAAAGATATATACGCGTCAGCCCGTGCCAATCCAGGTCGATGGTGAACCAAACGGATATACCAGCAAAGATCCAACTGTTTTTACGCTAGCCCCGGCAGCACTCAAAGTTATTGTGCCACAAAATGTTCCTGAAGAGCTTTTCTCACAGTAGTTGTCAGGATCGACAGAAAGTATACCTGTGCTTCACAGATATAGTACACCTTATAATACAAATACTTGACAAAACAGAGGCCATTGCCTATACTTCATATGATATCAGCATTGACTCACTGGTGAACATTACCGTTTGTGGTCATATTAGCCATGCCTCTATTAGCCATCATACTGCTTATTATCGCTCTATTTCTGACAATACTGGGATTGATAGGACTCCTGATAGACATATTTGATCCCTAGTGTATTTTCACTTTGATCTTCCTTCGTGAGGCAGAGAAAGATGTTACAACCAGATTGCGACCAGTTTCTAACAGTGATTGACCAGCTGACGCTGAAAATTACGGCCATTGATGATCAGATACAATCCCTTGTGAACGAAGGGATGGAGCAATTGCATCCATGGCAGTACTTGAAGCTACAGCCGCAGATTGATCACTTGCTCAAAGAGCAACGCATATTGCAAATGCAATGGTATTGCGCAATGGATGAGCTGGCCATCTGTAGGTCGACTCCGACGTTGAACGCAATGAGACTCCATCCATCGTGACGCGTAAAAGCGCTAGCGAAAGACTGTAGAGATCCCATACAAAAAATCCCCACAGTCTTCTGCAGCTTTACATACATATCATGATCTAAAAGCATTGTTAAACACAGCATTAATCAGAACAAAAGCCATGCAAGCCAGGCCGAAGCCAATCAGCGCGCCAAATCCCCCGATTGCACCAGCGAATATACCAGCTATCGGAATCAGCATAACGATAGAAACAATGGCTAATGCCAGCCGCATACCAGCAGAGGCTTTATCAGCGGCGCGAGGCTGCGTATAGATCTTCCCGGCTGAACCTGAACCTCCAGTTGTGCGTTGCGCAATTCTCTGCGCCAGATCCTCGATAAAACTATCGTCATACGTTGCGCCTGGAGGGGTCTGGTCATATGGTGGATGATATTGCTGCTGGGCATAGTCCTGGTTGCCAGAATATGCTCCATAGGCGGCGCGCGGTTGCTCACGTGGGTCGCCTGCTTCCATCTGTGGCATCATAAAAAGCTGTTCCTCCAATAAGTCTCTGCTCGTCACAACAACTGTTATACTTTGCTATCTACGTATATGCTGGCATAAAGTTCTATTTAGACAGGCACATTGCTTTTAAAATGGAGGACTTCGCAGCTAGCAAAATTTTTCCATAACTCAGTCTTGCGAGAGATCCTCAGCGGTGCATACAATGCAATAAATACATCGTAACAGGAGTAGCATATGTCCGAGACAGCACAGAGAAAGATCGCCTTGATTACTGGAGGATCACGTGGCATTGGCGCAGCTACCACACTGGCCCTGGCCGACCATGGCTATGATGTCGTTATTACCTACCGCAATAAGGCGGCGCGCGCAACTGAAGTAGCCGCTCAGGCAGAACAGCGGGGTGTTCGTGCCCTCGCGGTAGGTTGTGACATCACCAAAGTAGCGCAACGGGAGCAGCTTTTCGCCACGTTACAAACGTGGGGCGATCATCTTGATGCGCTGATTCTCAACGCTTCCGGCGGCCTGGAGCATGACTTACTGGCCGACGATCCCGATTATCCCATGCATATCAATCGCGACGCGCAAGTCGCGCTACTCGACCTGTCGCTACCTTTGATGCCACCACATGCTGTTATCGTCTTTGTCACCAGCCATTGGGCGCATCTTTATGGGCAGGTTGAGCAAATTCCTAACTACGAACCTGTCGCCGCCTCAAAGTATGCTGGCGAGCAGGCTCTACGTGTACGCCAGCCAGAACTGGCGCAGCGCACTATACGTCTGGTGGTAGTCACAGGGGACCTGATAGACGGCACAATTACGCCGAAACTGCTAGAACGCGCTGCCCCCGGTCTGGCGGAGCAGCGTCGTACGTCGATTGGTCCGCTACCGACTGCCGAGGATATGGGCACAGCTATTGCCGCAGCCGCAACGGATGCAACATTAACAAGCGGCCATACCATCGTTATTGGAGGTACATTAGCATCCTTGCAACAAGCATAGAATGTAACTCCTCAGGTCGGCTCGCAGAGGGGGGAGCGCGTAGGGACAAGCCCTTGCGGTTGTCCAGGGTGGGTTCGAGACGGGACGGGATGGGCCGCCGCCAGGGACGCCAAGACCTTTTTCTTCACTCAAGGGAACAGACGGGCCACAAAAAAGGTCTTGGCTCGGCCCCTACGCGAACTATGGCGAGAGATCAGTGGGTAATACTTTCTTTTGTGGTGAAAAGCCAGGGCGCTTCTTGCCTGCGGCGCGCCTCGTAATTGGCAATTTCGTCGCCGTGGGAAAGCGTCCAGCCAATGTTATCCAGACCTTGCAGCAGGGCCTGCTTCCTGAACTGGTCGATCTCAAAGTGCAAAATGCGCCCATCTGGCGTCGTTACCGTCTGCGCGGCAAGGTCTACGCTGAGCGTATAACCCTCGTGCGCCTCGATCTGTGAGAGCAGTTCCTTGACGGTTGCTTCAGCGAGAGTGACCGGAAGGATGCCATTATTGAAGCAGTTGTTATAGAAAATGTCCGCAAAGCTGGGTGCGATAAGACAACGGAAGCCATATTCACGGATGGCCCACGGCGCGTGTTCGCGCGAGGAACCGCAGCCAAAATTATCGCCGGCGACCAGGATACTGGCTCCCTGGTAGCGGGGAAGATTGAGCACAAAATCAGCGATGGGCGTGCGCCCGTCAGCCTGGAAACGCCAGTTCGCAAAGAGCGCAGCAGCAAAGCCTGTACGCTTGATCGTCTTGAGATAGCGAGCGGGACAAATCTCGTCTGTATTTACGTTCGTACGGTCCAGTGGTGCTACCAGGCCCGTGTGTTGTGTAAATGGTTCCACAGTTTTCTTCTCCTTGGACTGCTCTGTCGTTTGAATGCACACGTGTTACGATGGCTATAGCGTGCGGATATCGACGAAATGACCGGCAATAGCGGCTGCCGCAGCCATTGCGGGACTGACAAGATGAGTACGTCCACCGCGTCCCTGACGGCCCTCGAAATTGCGGTTACTGGTCGAGGCGCAGCGCTCACCCTCGCCGAGACGGTCGCCGTTCATGGCAATACACATACTACAGCCAGCTTCGCGCCACTCAAATCCAGCTTCGCGGAAGAGATCAGCCAGACCTTCTTCTTCAGCGATACGACGCACCTGCATTGATCCAGGCACAACGATTGCGCGCACAGCAGGCGAGATATGCTTCCCTTTGACATAATGGGCCGCCATGCGCAGATCCTCCAGGCGCGAGTTCGTGCAAGAGCCGATGAAAACTGTATCCAGCTTGATATCCTCGATCTTCTGTCCAGGAGTCAATCCCATGTATTGTAATGCTCGCTCGTAACCCTGGCGCTTCAAAATATCGGACTCCGCCGCAGGATCGGGCACGGATGCAGTGATGTCAGCCACCATGCCAGGATTGGTGCCCCATGTCACCTGTGGTCCCAGTCCATCTACCGTGATCTCATACACTGCATCAAAGGCCGCATCTGGATCACTGGCAAGCTGCCGCCAGGCAGTTACAGCCTGCTCGAAAGAGTTCACCGTGAGGAGCAAAAGGTCGGCCCTTGATATAAGCGAAGGTTGTCTCGTCAGGCGCAACCATACCCGCACGTGCGCCAGCTTCGATAGCCATGTTACAGAGCGTCATGCGACCCTCCATTGAGAGATTGCGCACGGTGGAACCGCTGAACTCGATAACATGTCCGGTGCCCACGCCGGTACCCAGCTTGCCTATGACGGCCAGGGCTACGTCTTTCGCGGTAACGCCAGGACCCAACGCGCCCTCAATGCGGATATTCATCGTTTTGGGCTTCTGCTGCAAGAGACATTGCGTTGCCAGCACGTGCTCAACTTCGCTGGTACCAATGCCGATAGCAAAGACCCCCAATGCTCCATGCGTCGAAGTATGCGAGTCTCCACAGACGAGGGTCATGCCGGGCAACGTGAGGCCAAGCTCAGGACCGATGATGTGCACAATACCCTGTTTGGCGTCGTGCATATCGAAGAGCGTCACACCAAAATCTTGCGCATTCTGCTCCATCGTTGTAATGCACAGGCTACTCTCCTGATCCACAACATCCAGCATGCGCCGACCATTCACGGTTGGTACATTATGATCAAGGACGGCAACGGTGGCATCGGGACGACGCACTGGCCGTTTGGCCACCTTCAGGCCAGCGAAAGCTTGTGGTGAAGTCGCCTCGTGGACCAGGTGACGGTCGATGTAGAGAACCGTTGACTCACCGGATACGTTGCGCACGACATGCGCGTCCCATATTTTGTCAAACATGGTTCTGGGCGCATGTGGCGCACTACTTTGTGTTGTACTCAATTTGAACCCCCTTGTGTTTGTGGTTTAGTACCTTCTATTCGCATTTATTATAAAGTTAGTGGTCAAATCGTGGGTAGTTCAGTTGTTACCATGATCACCGAGTCTCACGTGTCAGAGCATTGTCCCTGCCAGCATAACATACAGCTCCACAGAAATTCCAAGGCAGAAACATCAGGCGATGCGAACTGTGACAACGCTTACTAATTTATTAGTATACTAGCTAGCTGGTGATACGTCTAATACTTTTGCTCTCTCACATTGATAACGGCTCGGCATCACTAGCATTTGGAAAAGGACACGTTGTGCGGTCAGAGGAGTGAAACGGAACATTGGAAGCGGCGGAAATGTTGTCATAAGGTCTTACAGGTCTTACAGCCGTAGGAGTAGGGAGGCTCGTCTGGTTCTGCCGCGAGGCGAGAGCGTGAGGTGAGATAGTGGTTCATTGAGAGAGGGCCTTGCTGTGATGATGATCTGATGCTCCTTACCTTGGCCCCTCTGTGCCCCTGGCACCAAAGAGGAGAAGTGCCACGATCTGCTCAGGGAGCTGATCATCGAGCGGTTGATCCGTTGCATTCGATCGAACCAGGATTGGTCCAATCGCAGCTTCAATCAAAAAGTGCGCATCAATCTCCTCGGGAAGTTCACCACGGTCTTTGGCTCGCTGAATGATCACTTCGGCCCTGTTGAAGCTATCTCTCCAATAGGCCCGGCGCACCGCTTCTAACTCCGGCTGTGCATTGTGCCCCACCACAATCTGGTCAATGACTTTTCCTAAAGGGGTCTGTATGCGCACGATAATCCCACGCAGCGACTCCAGCAAATCAGTCTGGAAGGTTCCTGTATCTGGCGTGGGTGTCTCCGTGGCATTGTAGTCTTGCAAAGCATCTGCCACGATGGCTGCTTTGGTTCCCCACCGACGAAACAACGAGACTTCATTGACCCCAGCTACAGAAGCAATCTCTTTCGTTGTCATCGCCTCATAGCCTCGTTGACTCAACAGCTCAAGCGTGGCAGCAAGCACAGCTTTTCGCACGTATGCACTTCGCCCCCCAGGACGGGCCTTGGACTGAAGAGAGGGATACCCTGCTCTGGTAGGTGTTTCGTCTCCTGTTTTCTTCATGTTCAGAGTATACCAATTGTCTTCATAAAAAGCAAGTGACACTTGCTTTTCTGTGGAAGATCTGCTATACTCCGAAATGTAAGCGCCACTTGCTTTAGTAAAAAGACAGAGGAAACACATGAAGATAATAACCCTTGAAGAGCACTTCCAGCTTGCTGAGATCACCGAGGCTGTTGCCCGGTTTTTGCCTCATTCTCAGGAGAGTTTCTATGCTTCGCCCACCGCGCAACTCGAAGATCTGGGAGTTAGTCGCCTGCAAGCTATGGATGCCATGGGCATCGATGTCCAGGTTCTTTCGCATACCTCGTCGGGGATACCATCGATCCCGGCAGCAGAGGCGGTTTCGCTGGCGCGAGAGATCAACGACCGGCTCGCGGCAGCCATTCGTGCTCATCCTGACCGCTTTGTGGGCCTTGCGACCTTGCCCACGCCTGATCCAGAAGCCGCCGCTGCCGAATTGGAGCGGTCAGTGAACACTCTGGGTTTCAGGGGCGCGATGATTCATGGACATACCGATGGTCGTTTTCTGGACGATCCCGCGTTTCGTCCCATGCTCGCAATGGCAGCCACGCTCGATGTTCCCATTTACCTGCATCCTGCGCCCCCGCCCAAAGCCGTAGTGGAAGCCTACTATGCTGGTTTTGGGCCTGCCGTCAGTGGAAGCTTTGCCACCTTTGGGTGGGGATGGCACCTGGATACCGGTATTCATGCGCTGCGTATGGTTCTGGGAGGCGTCTTCGATCTTTATCCCGGTCTGCAAATCATTCTTGGTCACTGGGGAGAAATGGTCCCTTTCTATCTGGAGCGCTTTGCCAGGGGATTGGCTCCGGCGGCAAAGCACTTGCAGCGGCCTGTAGCTGACTACTTCACCCAGCAGATGCATGTCACCCCCAGCGGAATGTTTATGCTTCCTCCCTTCCAGCTGACGCTGCAAGTGCTGGGGGCTGACCGTATTCTGTATTCCGTTGATTATCCCTTCCAGGAGGGGGATCAAGCCAGAGCGTTTCTGGAGCATGCCCCAATCAGTCCTGCTGACAAAGAAAAAATCGCCCACCGTAACGCCGAAAGGCTGCTCAAACTTTCCCTTTTATGATCTGAAAGCAAGTAACACTTGCTTTCGTTGGCCACTGACGACTTGTCCCATAAGTATACAGAGAATTCTTGTGGGTTCTCAGACTTCTGAAGGACTCGATCTGACCATGACCCACATACTTCGAGATCTGCGGACAAACTTTATAGGTCCTCGACGAAGGTTTGTGGGTCATGAAGACCCTGCGCATCTCTGTCCTCTTCGGCATCGAGGGGAACCTCTTCGTCACCAACACGCACGGTCATGGATGGGATAGTGCGGCTCTGGATGATGATCCCGTGGAGTAATGAGGCCGACGCCTGGGCCAGTAAGGGACGCAGGTGCTCAAGTCGCTCACGCTGCTTGAGTAATTGCTCTACACGGTCGCGGGAACGTGCATTGGCACTGCTGGCTGTAAATACACCGTCGGTCATGACCGGCGAGGCTTGATCCCAGACCATAGCTGTATCAAGCAACTGACCGACAGCAGTTTGCACCTGCTGTAACAGGTCGATGGTCTGATTGAGCAACATTAAGATGTCACCTTCGGCGAGGTCGATACGGTGCAAAAGACCGGTCAGGGCCATTTTGCGCGACCAGCCAAGCGCCAGACCATGGAAATCAGGTACAATGCCAGGCGTGAAGTTGACCTCGGCACGTTCTTCAATACCACGTACGTGCTGTGTGATGCGCCAGAGTTCACGGCGTACCTGTACCAGGTTGTTTGGCACTACATCGCGATTGTTGAGACGTCGGTCGTTATCATAGGTGAACCAGCTACAAACTTCAGCCAGCTCATGGGCCGATAACTCGTCAAGGACACCAAGCGTGATCAGCTCAATAATGATAATACCCGCTGGATGAAAGATGTTGCGCAACAGACGACCTTTGAGCGTGAGCTGATCGTCCTGGCCGATATAGCCAAGTGCGCGCAAGGCAAAAATCGTGCCGTCAAGTTCGGCTGCTCCCGCTCGACTTAATGGGAATGCGCCGATACGCTCCCTGCGCTTTTCTAATGCACGTTCGGCCTCGCGCGATGCTGCACCTTTCTTTTTGCCCGACTTTTTAGCTTTCTGATAACGCTTCTCCAGGCGGTGCAGTTCGTTGAATTCCCAGAGCAAATAACGCTGGAATTCGCGCAAACTGGAGGCACAAACACGGCGCAGATGCTGGACATCACCCGGTCGCCACAGGCTGAGCACCGAGTTGTAACGGATAACAAAAGAACTGGTGACTGGCAATAACTCGCCTGTGATGCGCTGGAACGACGTCTCAAACGGCTCCCAGGGAGAATAGGGAATGATCGCAGCACCACGCGTATCCATGCCGCGTCGGCCTGCGCGTCCCGTCAATTGACGATACTCGTTAGGCGTGAGTAGACGCATCTCTTGCCCGTCAAACTTACTGAGACTGCCGACGACGACGCTGCGTGCAGGCATGTTGACGCCTAAGGCCAGTGTGTCCGTGGCGAAAACTGCGCGCAGATAGCCACGCGCGAAAAGCGTCTCAACGAGTACCTTGAGTCCAGGGAGCAGGCCCGCATGATGGAAGGCCAGTCCACGCGGTAGCAGGTTGATGAGCGCCTGCACCTGGTGTAGTTTGCGATCTTCCTTGGGCAGATTTTCAAGCCAGACCTCGATCTCCAGGCGGATCTGTACTTCCTCCTCAGCAGTCGTGAAGTTGTGGAGTGCTGCACTCATGGCCGTTTCTTCGACGACACGACGGCCCGGTAGGAAGTAGAGACAGGGTAGCATGTCTGCGTCACGCAGCACAGTCAGTATTTCTCCCGCGTCTGGAGGTTTACGCTGCGGAGGGCGGCGGGATTTTTGTGGCTCTTTAAACGGCGCATCCGTTTCAGTTGCTGTCTCGCTGCTGGTTGCGACCTCGACAGGAGCTGTACTTTCTGCGGCCTTTTTGATGGGGGGTCTGTATCCTTGTCCCCTTTTACGCGGTCGTTTCCACGCCTCATCCGCGTCGTCTTCATCATCTTCGTTGGAGGTGTAAGTACGGTTACGACCAGCTAGCTGTGCCAGCTTGGCCTCACCTCCAATGTTGGGGAAGCGCTCAAGGCGATTGCCATCGGCGTCCTGAACAAGATGCAGTTTGCCATCCAGAAAATAGTGGTGCTCTAAAGGCACGGCGCGCTGCTCGTGTACGACCAGGGCGATAGGACGGTGGACGCGGCTGATCCAACTGGCGAGGTCTTCGGCATTGCTCACGGTGGCCGAAAGGCCAACAAGCTGAATATGTGATGGTGAGCAGATGATGGCTTCTTCCCAAACAGGACCACGACCGACGTCGCTCAGGTAGTGCAACTCATCAAAGACCACAAAGGCCACATCGGCTAACGAGGATGGTCCAAACGCTTGTTCACCTGCCAGGCGATCTCCGCCATCTTCTAAGAGCATGTTGCGGTAAACTTCGGTCGTCATGATCACAATGGAGGCTTTACTATGCTCAACGATATCGCCCGTGACTAAACCCACCGCCTCATCGCCGTACAGTGTGCGCATATCACGATATTTCTGGTTGGATAGCGCTTTTAATGGGGTGGTGTAAATGACACGCTGATGGCGCTGCTGCGCTCGCCAGACAGCATATTCCGCTACCAGCGTTTTACCCGTGCCGGTTGGCGCGGCGACCATGACAGATTGGTCGTTGGCAAGATACTCCATCGCCTCCAATTGGAAGGCGTCGAGGGGAAACGTATAGCGCGCAGCGAATGTTTGGATGTCCGCCTCGGTCGCGGAACCGGTCAGCACATGTTCTTCCATTTTCACTTCTTCAAAATGAGACTGAATAATTTTGGACTATTGTAACATCTATTGCCTATATCTACAAGGAGCATGGAAAATTTTAGAGTTACTGTTGTACGAAAATATTGCAATGGTAGTTTGCACTCTGTATGTGTCTGAATGAAAAAAGATGGGGGAAGGAGGAAGAGATACATTTGCGCGCTGAGAGTCCTGGACTAACTATGACTTTTGCCGCCGTAGTTGCTCCTTGTGCATGGAGAGGATACACTAGTATGGGCATCGTCATCACTGTTGTCGCGCGATGTTAAGGTGACATCTCCCCACGTCTGGAAGGACGGGGGCTTCTCACCCTCACGAGTGAGCTTTCCTGCTTCGTTGGAGAGAGCCGTTGTCGCGACAGCCGGTCTTACATCGCCTCCACAGGCATTGGCTTTCCCTGAGTCCCAGGGTAGCTTCTTAATCTGGAAGAGTAGGAACGTGGTTTTTGTTCCCATTCATCGACGTGCTTGGTTTTCGCAAGTCGGCAGAAGAAAGAGAGGAGACATGGTCAAACACGTTAGTGCTTTTACCCAAGCGAACGATTTAGCTTGGAACCCACAAACACTATTCCGTTGTCAATGTACTCATGCAGAGTATAGCAAAACAGCATGTAGATGTACATCCCTATTTGGGGGTATTTTTCACCATCCCCATCGCGCCACCAAAAGGAACGCCCTTGTATCCCCATGGCTGAATGCCAGGGGTTTTACGGGCCGCCAGGATAAGGAGTCTCGCTGTGGCCGTCATAGAATGCGTTGAACTCTCGAAGACGTATAGCAGGCGCGTAACCGCTCTGGATACTATTACGCTAAGTATAGATAAAGGTACATCCTTTGGCTTGCTTGGCGAGAATGGCGCGGGAAAATCAACGCTGGTGCGCATTCTGCTGGGCTTTATTTTTCCTTCCTCTGGTCATGTACGCGTGCTGGGCGAAGAGCAGGTGGCGCGTGCTCACACCCGTGTTGGCTATGTGCACGAGCGACCAATCTTTGAAGGCGGCTTCAGCGCCCGCTCCTATCTGATGTATCTCGGGCAGTTGAGCGGGCTGTGGCAGCAGGCAAATAAAAAGCGTGTGGATGCTCTACTGGAACAGGTGCACCTGCAAGAGGCAGCCGACCGGGCTATCAAAACCTATTCAAAAGGCATGCTGCAACGCCTGGCAATCGCCCAGGCTCTCTTGACAGAGCCGGAATTGCTGCTGATGGATGAGCCAACCAGCGGCCTGGACCCGCGCAGTCAGTGGGAGGTGCGTCAGATTGTGGGAGAATTGCGCAAACAGGGGAAAACGTTGCTGATCTGCTCGCACTATCTGACGGAGGTGGAGGCGCTGTGCGACACGGTAGGCATTATGCGGCGTGGACGGTTGATCCTTCAGGGGAAGGTGTCCGACTTGCTGCGTTCGCAAGGCCGCGTGGAGATTGCTCTGGCACATGACCTGTCCGCCAGCGAGGTGGTGGCACGCCTACATATTGCCGAACAGGTCATGGAAACACAGGGGAATGTGCTGCGCGTTGCAGATACTGCACAGGCTAGCGTACTGAAAGAACTCGTGCAGGCTCAAGTGCCGATAGTGTCGCTCAATCCCGTCAGCCGTACGCTGGAAGAGGTGTATGTGCGCACAACGCAGGTAAACACTGAAGATACGCTACTGGCAACAATTGTAGGAGGCGGGAAGATATGAGCGATACCGATGTGCCAGCGACCACAAGTGCGGCCTGGTCGCGCATATGGCAACAGTGCTGGCGTAGTCCGACAGTAACAGTAGCTCGCTTTACGCTCAAGAGCCATGTGCGCAGCGGTTGGATATTCGGAGATATCTTTTTTATCTGGTTCCTCTATGCATTATTCTTCTACGAGTATGGCGGGGATGCCAGCTATTTCTATGGGACGGTCGGCGAGGGGTTGAGTGTGCTAGCGGTACTGGATACGGTTGTGATTGTGCAGCGCTCACTCAGAAGCGCCCGCGTCTATTTACCGTTGGCTCGACTGACTTCGCGTTCGGCTTATATACGCGGCCTGATTCTAGCAACGTGCGTATGGCGTATTCCGCTTTTCTTGCTCATGCTTGTGCTCGCAATGGGCTATCATACAAGTGCGCCGCAGATAGGTATTACCGACGCGACCGTGGGAAATATGCTACCGGGCGCAGTCGGATTGTTCTTAAATTGCTGTATCCTCTCAATACTGACAGTGGTATTGTCAGTGCCGGTGGCGACACGGCGCGTGCAAATTATTTTCCTGGTCTGGCTGGCGGCGATGCTCTATTCCGATAGTAGATTTAGCGACATAGCTAAATATTTTACAGTCACGCAGCTACCGCTGCTTCCAGTGACTGCCTGCTATAATCTGGGCCTGGTGCCAATTGTGGATGGCTATGCGTTGGTGATGCTGGTCGTGGCAGTAGGCTACATCATAGGGCTAACCTGGCTGGCAGATATGCTACTGGCGAAGCGCGACCTGATTTTATTGTAGGAAGCTAACTCCTCAGGTGAGGCAACGTATCAGGTGGACAACCGCAAGGGCTTGTCCCTACGCGATCCCCCTCTACGAGCCGATCTGAGTAGTTACGTAGGAAGCGCAGTGAAATGTCGCTTTTATCTTCTGAAAGGAGAAAATAACGACATTATTATTTTATATCTGGTCAATAGCATAGAACGCGTAAAACAAGGGAAGCGGCGCTTCTGTGCGTACATTTGGATAAGGGAAGCACTGTGGATGGTCTTCAACGCGTTGCAGTTGACTGAGGCGTTCTAAAAACAAAGATCGTGTTTCCTGATGGACGCCCCCGTGTCGCCGCAGGAATTGGCCCCACACATTACGACCCGCCAGGCTAAACATTTGCTCTCGCTGTGCTGATTGCCCAAAAACTGGAGGAAAGAGGCGTCTATATGCTTCCCAATTGTAGAGCCATGATCCTCCCTGCACCAATGCCGCGTCGGAATGCCTCTGTTTTATGTGTTGGAACATCGCACGCAGCTCAGCTTTACGAACATCAATACGCTGATGGCTGAGCGGTCCATATATAGACGTATCCTGGTTAGAAAAGTGAAAATGAATTACGCGTTTTTCTGAATTGTATTCATACGTAAAACATCCCCAGTGTTCTTCGTCAGTGAATTTCGGAATAGCAGGATAGCGCTGGAGATAGAATTGATAGGTAAAGTCGACGTTATCCGCTGCCTGCTGAAGCCCTCGTGTATATGTCTGCCAGACCGAGTTTGTCGGGTCCATGCTCCAATCCAGGCCGAAGATTCTATAAAATGCCGTGAAGCGTAAGAGCGCTTGATCTAATGGTTGCTGTGACACAGCAGCAATCTTCTGCGCGAAAAGCAGTTGAAGCTCAAAAAATGGCTTCGTATAGACTGGAGAAGTGTTTGTTCCCAAGGGAAATCCTCCTATGTTCTCTGATAGAAAAATGTGCATGCGCAATTTTTACCGCGCTCTAAGATGAAAACAGATCGTTGTTTTTGCGTAGAGCACCTTTAAGGAGGTACTATATTATGGCTACGAATATTCAGTCAAATTCGCATACCGAACTCAGGGCGTATCTTGAAGAGCACCTGCACGCTCAGTTTCCTTCTGCTAACAGTCAGGATATCCTGAATGCAGTTGAAATTGCCACAGGTCGCCGTGGCTATGTTCTGCACCAGGAGCAGCAGCATGACCATCAGCAGAATCGAGATCAGCAGCGCAGCCAGCAGCAGGACAATTTGCAGCGCGATAATGCCCGCCGTGATAATCAGCAGGCGTCGCAGGGTCTGGTTGCCGTGCGTGAGGCCGCTATTTCAGCCGCGCAGGCCATTCCTGAGCATCCTGTGCGTATTGCTGCCGTTGCTTCTGCATGGGTTGCCTTCGCGGCAGCGAATGTCGCACACGAGCAGAATCAGAACCAGAACCAGAACGCGAACCAGCAGAGACCTGGTCGCAATTAATCTTTCGCAGTGTTGTTGTTGGGTGCGGCTCAGATCTGTAACAAGTCTGAGCCGTACTTTTTTTCTTCCGAAGAAAAAAGTAGTAGTACTTTCCTGCTTGCATCTTGGCGCAATATTCGTTATACTGAGCGTGGTAAGCAATAAAGAATAGAGCTAACAATGATGAAGAAGAGTATCTTGCCAGGGATAGCAGCGAGCCGATAGAGGGTGCGAGATCGGTAGTCTACAGCAGGAGAAGGGCGCTTCGGAGCTGGCTCACTTGAGAATGAGTGGCTTCACTGTTCATGGTGAAGAAGCAGGGTGGGACCGCGGATGTGGCCGTAAAACGTAGTTGCCTCAGGCTTACGTGGGCGCATTCGTCCCTGGGCGTATTGTATTGGACGCCTGGGGCAATTTTTTGTGGAAGAAGGGAACCACTCATGACACAGATAGAACAAGAACAAGCAACGGAAGTTAAGGACACCCCCCTCGTACCTATTGAAACGATAGTCTCGCTCTGCAAACGACGAGGTTTCGTCTATCCCAATTCTGAAATCTATGGCGGAGTCGCCGGTATCTACGATTTTGGGCCGCTGGGCGTCGAATTTCGCAACAATATTAGACGCTACTGGTGGTGGTCGATGGTGCAGAACCATGATAATGTCGTGGGTATCGAAGGTGCGACCATTACGCACCCACGCGTCTGGGAGGCCAGCGGCCACGTTGAGAACTTCGTTGATCGGCTGGTGGATTGTAAGAAATGTAAACGGCGCTTCCGCATAGATCACCTGGACCCCGCCAATCTTGAGCAGCATAAATGTCCAGTATGCGGTGGCGAATTGACAACCGAGCCACGCGTCTTTAATCTGCTCATGGAAACGTATCTTGGAGTGGTCGAGGGCGACCGCATGAAGACGTACCTGCGCGGTGAAGCCTGTCAGAATATCTACCTGGACTACGATAACGTGCAGAAGTCTTCACGTATGCACGTGCCATTCGGTATCTGTCAGATCGGTAAGGCGTATCGCAACGAAGTGACACCAGGGAATTTCCTGTTCCGGCAGCGTGAATTCGAGCAGTGGGACCTGCAGTTCTTTACGCATCCGAGCGAGATGGATAAGTGGTACGAGTTTTGGAAGCAGTATCGTTTCGATTGGTATCAGAGTATTATCAACCATAAAGATCGCCTGCGCTTCCGTGAACATGACAAGGATGAGCTGGCACACTACGCGAAAAAAGCCTTCGACGTTGAGTATCGCACCGTGCTTGGTTGGCAGGAATGGGAAGGTATCCACTGGCGGCAGGATTGGGATCTCTCGCGTCATAGCGAGTACAGTGGACAGGATTTGAGCTATGTAGATCCTATCACTAAGGAGCGCTATATACCCTGGATCGTCGAAACATCTGGTGGGGTTGACCGCACGTTCCTCAATTTATTGCTGGATGCGTACGAAGAAGAGCCTGATCCTGCAGGCAAGGAGGCGCGTACGGTGCTGCACTTGCATCCCTGGCTGGCACCAGTAAAAGTAGCGGTGTTTCCGCTGCAAAAGAATAATGAAGGACTTGCGTCAACAGCGAAGTCGTTGCATAAAAATCTGCGGCGCTTGATGGTTTCACAGTATGACGACGGTGGCGCGATTGGTCGCCGCTATCGTCGCCAGGATGAGATTGGGACGCCTTTCTGCGTCACCGTCGATTTTCAGACGCTCGATGACCAGACAGTCACGGTGCGCGAACGCGATAGTATGTCACAGGTGCGTGTGGCGATACAGGAGTTGCCAATGTATCTGTTAGATCGCGTCACCTGGAGATAGTAACGCTACTTTTTAAGTAATAACATAACCCCATCCCAATAATGCGGGATGGGGTCATGTTGTTTATCCTTCAGGCGACTTGCTAGTGATCTCGTTTGGTCCCTGAAGTAGTTTTAATGCGGCTAAGGTTGTGATGAGAGGGATAGCACTTGCGGAAGATATTGTGCCTTTTTGTATTCGTACTCGTCTAATATAGTAGAGTAGTACTGCAAGTTGTGTGCAGGGATATCGTTATTCCGGCAATATAAGCCTCTGGCTTACTTGTAAGGTATGGATAAAATAGAAGAGCAAATATGCTTATAAATAGCATGGAAGTGAGTCGGAGAGTGCAATTGCAGATGGTAGTGATGTAGTGTGGTTGCCAACGAGGGCATTCCAATGATGGACAGAAATAGAGACACGATGTCCATGCAGGGAATGCTCTTTTTGGTTATGTATGCTTGATAAGAAGGATAATAATACATGACGCGGATTGTTTCGTATAATATGTTAGCTGGTGGTTATAGTTTACGCGAAAAAGGTGCCAGGCGCACAACGCAAATAACAGCAATGCTTCGCTCTGTTCAGCCAGATATCGTAGGGTTAGTTGAGGCGATCCATCCACAAATGACACAGAAGCCACTGGTGGTGGAGGAGATTGCCGAGAATCTGGGTATGCAATTGATTAAGGGTGGAGAGCCAACACGGCCCCAGGATTATCAACTGGCTCTCCTGACACGTTTGCCAGTGGTATATAGCAAGATACACGCGAGTCCAGGGCGGTTGCTCAGGCCCCTGCTAGAAGTCTGTGTGGAGGAGGCGGATGGGCAACAACTGACGGTGTTTGTGGCGCACCTGTCAGCGGCTTTCAATCAAGGAAGAGGTGGTGGTCACATTCGCATGGGCGAAATACAGGAGATATTGTGCTTTATGGCTCCATTGCGGGCCGCAGGAAAACCACACCTGGTCATGGGTGATTTCAACTCGCTGGCTCCTGGCGATGCATTTACGGCGAGTTCGTTGTTGCGCTATGTCGTAGGAATGGATGAAAGACGTCCAGCGCAGGCGCTCAATGATGGGAACCCATACCTCGACTCTGTCGTGCCACCCTGCCTGCGCTTCCTCAAACCTGCGCTACGCCTGATTGCCAGTAGCGATTTTCTGTGCTCACTTTTTGATGCTGCGGCCTACTTTTATGCGCCTCGCGGCTGTATCCGACGCTTGCAAAACGCAGGGTATGTCGATAGCTATCGACACGAACATTCGGCTGATGCAGGTTTTACCTGCCCTGCAGCAGCTCCAGCGGGACGCATCGACTACATCTTCGCCGATCCTGTACAGGCCCAGCGCTTGACGACGTGCGAAGTGATCACCGCAGGCGATGGAGTGGTTGGTCGAGAGGCGAGCGATCATCTGCCCCTGACCGCCGAGTTCGGCCTGGGTGTAGGTCCCGCATTACCATCTGCTGAGCTTGATGACGCGGTGGCAAGATAGTTGAGAGCAACGAAGCTGGGAAGTGGTATGTCCATACCGTTCATGCGCTGAATATGGCATAGGTGTTGCTTGAGCAGAGGAGTCGGTTGTTGACCTGGCTCCTCAATTTGGTGCCTCCGATGGTGTGTAGAGCAAGAAGATTGGCTGAGTCAGCAACGTGCCATTTTACCCCTCTTTAGCGTCATAAGTATATTTTGTATGCTTCATCATCCGAAATCTCTTCGTCAAATATAGTATACTCCTACTGAGAGATTATAAATCTGTTGCTTTTTGTCACACGCTTTTCTTTAGCACCAAAGGAGAGCTAGTAATCTACGGAGGAGTCTTACATAATGCGAGAGTGCGAGATACTCATTATTGGTGGCGGAATCGCGGGGACCTCTACTGCCTACTATCTCAGCAAGTATGGGCATGAAGTGACCTTGCTGGAGCGAAACGAGCTGGCAACTGAGGCTTCGGGGCTGAACGCTGGCGGGATCTCCTCGCCAAGTAGCCTGGAAATATTCAAAATGCTCCAATTTGACCATGGGTGTGATATTGAGTTTCGCCAAAGCGGCAACCTCAAGGTCATCCAGACAGAAGAACAATATGCGTTTGCCCGCCAAGAAGCTCTGGAGTTGACCTCCCAGGGATGGAAGGTAGAAATTTTGACGGCAAGAGATGCACGCAGTATTGAGCCTGCATTGAGCCAGGATATTTTAGGCTGCATGTATGATCCTCATGCAAGTATGGCGGACCCGGTCAAGACGACATATGCCTTCGCGGAGCTTGCACAGCAGCAGGGAGCAACTGTTCTCACCAATCACGAGGTGACAGGCATCGAAGGGCTTGACGATGGAACGTATCGGATTGTGACGCGGCAAGAGATATTCAAGGCAAAGCTCCTCGTCTTAGCCGCTGGTCCATGGTGCCCTGCACTCGGTTCTCTACTGAACCTGCACATTCCAGTGTATACCGTGCGCGCACAAATGTGGTCAACTGGTCCAGTACCAACCAGGATGTTTCATTTTATTCATGCTGTAGAATCCATGCTTTATTGGCACAAAAATCCCTCTCAGGATGCATATACTTCACGAGAACTCACCCATAGTGGTCATCAGCGGCTCACCAGGCATCTTTACGGCCGCCAGAGACAAAACGGCGAGATTATCTTTGGGGGTGATAGGCAAGTAGATGTGGACAAAATTCCTGATCCTGCCGGTATTGAGGTCAACCACCGTCACGCCATCGAGATCTTCCCTTTCTTACAAGATCTGCCGATCAAGAGAACCTGGGCAGGATGGTTGCCTTTCACACGAGACCTGCGGCCTCTCATAGGGAAAATTCCCCATTTTGAGGGCCTGTACTTGCTGACAGGTTTATGTTCTTCAGGTTTTTCGGAGGGTCCAATGGCTGGGAAGCTACTGGCCGATTACATTCACACTGGTACTGCATCTCCTGTGCTATCCGCGAGCGATCCTACCCAACACGTTACTTTCGCAAACTGATGACGCGCTTAGTGATACATGCGCTAAATATGTTTTAGTGTAATATTCGTTGAGTTAATCGTAACGACTCAGGCACCACAGAAGCTCGCGTGGGGCCGAGCGAAGACCTTTTTTGGTGGCCCGTCTGCTGCGTGGAAACGGAAAAAGGTCTTTGCGTCCCTTGCTGTGAATGCAAGGCAATATGAGAGCAACGGAGCCAGAAGTAGAGTGCAAATATTATTAATACAGTGAAAATGACATAAATGTTGCTTGATGAGCAGAGGAGTCAGTTGTTAGACTGGCTCCCCGCCCTGATACCTGCGGTTGTGTGCAAGGCGAGGAGACCGGCTTAATTCCTGGCAAGCTCCAATTGGGTCAGGTCTGGTGTTGACAGTAAAAGGATGGTATCCGGGTCCCGTGTAGAGAAACCAATGATATGTTGCTCGTCGTTGGACGGTCTCTGCTTCTCATGATCCATGCTATGTATTCACCTATTAAGGAAATATCAGACGGATTGAAGGTTGAGAGAAGCCATGTACTGGGACTCGGTGTATGCCTGGTAAGCTCCAGCAGAGCCAAGCGTGGGTTGTGGACTCGCGTTGGGCGGCACGATAGAACCGGTTTCGGCGTTAGAGTCGGCCTGTTTTTGCTGGAGGGCTAAATCCAACACCGCTTTCGTATTTAAGTTAGTGGCTCGCAAGATCTTAACATTCGCATCATGAACCTCTTGCAGCCAGCTACGTAAATCTGTGATAGCGTATTGGACATTTTGCAGGTGCTTAAGCAAGCTGGCGTTGTTGCCTGCTGCTTGCTTTAGTAAGCCTAATTGCTTGCTGAGGATGTCAAGATAGCCAGCTTGCTGTGGTGATGATAACAAACCAATAGGTACTGAGAGCTGGCTGGGCATGTTGGCCGGGCGATCACCGCTGGTCGTCGCATAGCGTGTTCCGTTGAGCATCTCGACAATACGCGTAGCCTGCCGTCTGACCAGTCCATAGTCGGTCTGTGAGCCCTGAATTGAATCGACGATGCTGACGGATTTGTCGTTCATAGATTTGATAGTTTCGAACAGGTCGACAATAATGCTCTGCCCGGCTGGTAAACCAGGGGTCGAGTAGAGAATGTTTTTAAGATATTGCAGCGTTGTGTTGTTATATGTGGCCTGAAAGACAGTGTGTACAGATGGGGTTGTTGGTGAACTGCTACTATCTTCCAGGGTGACTGTGAAGCCTTGAGCCATCGTCAACAAATTGGTATGCTGGCTGGTACCGGCATAGAGAAATGAGATTGTCCCATTGTTATAGATCATGGGGCCAAGCGGCTCTAGCTGGCTAGTGGTCTGGAACCAGGCGAAATAGGTTTCGCCCGCAGGTGGGCTAGGAATATTCTGCATATTGATACGCAACTGATCGCTATTCCCGAGCGCATCATCCTGAAAGAAAACCTGACCCTGTGGTTTGGGCGTGACGGTTTGTGCTCGATTGAGTAACAGGCTCCCTCCGATAGCGCTGCCGAGCACAATAAGTAATAAAACGAGAATCCCGATGACGAGATACATGGGCATATCGCTGAAATTGAAGCTGCCCTTCGTTTGTGTGGGGAATGTAACATTGAGTGGCCGTGATACGGATGGTTGTGGTATGTCGGCAGGGGACTGTGGCGATAACTGGACTGCGCGCATATAGGCGCTGGGCGATGCCGATAGGGAGAACGACGATGTTGGCACAGGAGGTTGCATAGGCGTGCGTGGAGGCTCGACTGGTATAGACTGTGGGTTGAAAGCAGGACTATTAGCGGGCGTGGTAGGAAGCGCTTTGGTTGGCTGTGTGGGTCGTGCAGGCGCAGTTTGTTGTACCGCGCTGGCGGCGAGTGGCCCAGAAAGAGTCTGCTGCGTATTTAACGGAAGTGGCGCGGAAATACCTGATTGCTGTGTTGCGCTAGCTGCCGGGCGTGCCGGGAGTCCCTGGAGCGGCTGTAGGCGTACAGATGAAATAGGTGAAACAACCGGGTATGGCTGTGAAACACCCAGAATAGCGGACGGCAAAGGGCGGCTAGCAGTATCTTTGCGTGCTAATTCAGGAACTGATCCCTGCGAAGCCTGGACGAAGCAGGCATCAGCAATGGCCTCGGCTAACAAGGTTGCCCGCGCAAAGCGCGTAGTCGGGTCCTTGGACATTGCGCGTAGAATGACTTCTGAAAGCGCAGCAGGTATATGCGGATTGATGAGTGAGGGTGGTGTCGGTAAGGTATTGATGTGCTGCATCATGATCGTCACCGGACTTTCACCACGGAACGGTGCGACGCCAGTACAGATCTCATAGAGTATAACACCAAGGGCGTAGATGTCACTGCGTGTAGTGAGCGGATCGCCAGCAGCTTGCTCAGGAGAGATATAGAATGGTGCACCCGCACTCTCGACATTGCTAAGAACCTGGGTGATACCGATGTCAGTCAGCAGAGGCTCACCAGCCGCAAAGTGAGTGATGTTATGTTTGTTAAGCAAAATATTGGCGGGCTTGATATTGCCGTGAATGAGGTTATTTTGATGCACATAGTCAACGGCTGCGCCAATGCTCGTAAAAAGATACAGGATCTCAGCAATCGTGGGGATGTCGCCTCGGTGAGAGGTTGTATGGATATATTGAGCAAGCGTTTGTCCCTCGATGTAGTCCATTGCAATATAAGGGACGGTCTCGTTCGATTGTGCGGGACGAGCGACAGTAAATTCATAGACCGGTACGAGATTGGTATGACGTAATGAAGTGATAATTGACCCGGCAGTAGAAAAATGCGTCATGAAATGGGGATCGGACAGAACATCACTATGTAAAATTTTGATGGCTACGTTATGGTGAAGTGATAAGTCGCGCGCTTTCCATACCTCACCCATATTGCCCTTGCCTAATTGTTGCTGCAACTCGTACTTCCCGATGCGCCGTGGAGCTGTGCTCATGGCAACCTCCGTTAACCAATACAACTGTGCTCGGTCTATGCGGGCTAGAAATCCTTATAATGGCCCTGTACTAGCATATCAGAAGCAAGACAGATGTTCAACTTGTCAGGACGTATTTCCTACTTGCCGATATATTACTATACTACTCTACTTGTCCGCGTTGGACTATGCTACTTCAGGTTCCTGCAATGGATATATTTGCGGAACCAGCATTGCCGGAAGCGGGTAGAGGAAGCAATACATGCAATGTGGTGTAACTTCGAGCAGACGAAACCCCTTCTACCCCCTATTCCACATGGATATTATACAACAATTGTCAACAGGCGCGCATCGTCCATTAGAACAATGTTTTATTCAGCATTGTCAGGTACTATTACATCACGATAGATACACTCGTATGTTTGCCTCTAGCGCTGTTAGCAGTCAATGCCTTGCCTCACCGGTATACAAGGAGTTCATGATGGTTTTTCCTGTCAGACGCTACTTTGCGCTGCTCATGATCTAATTGACCAGGGTCGTGATGCCGTTTCGCTGTCATAATCTTATGCTAAATCGACTAAGGTACTTGACAGATCAGCGACAATGAAGTCACTCCTCTTTGAGGAAAGAACTATTTTTTATAGAGGTTGAATGAGATGCCAAAACATCCACTTGCAGAAGTTTTTGGATTTCCTATAGATAACTTCTCGTCGGATGCTGAGCGCTATAGAAGAAATAAGCTTTGTCCGTTCAATAACAAAGTTTCTAATGAAAATATATAAACACTATTTTCTTAAAAGTCTAACAACTGCGGCTGAGGACCTTGCTGATCACATCACAATGGTAGAATTAGATACTGAAGTAGCTGCTGTATGGCAAACTATCTTGCATGAAGATGATTGGATATGGCTAGTAGAAGAAATAACTAACTTTGATCTAACTTATGAGAATGTTAAGGTTTTGCTCGCAAGAACAGATCTCACCTTGACGGAAGAGGCATTCAGAACAATTGTGAGAAACCGTGTAAATCGTGGTGGTATTTTGGCTCCAGGTGCAGGGCTTATCAAGCACGGAGAAGCTGGAAAAGGTATTAAGTCTCGTTGGTATCCTGCAACCCTCAAAAAGCGCATACAAAATATTGTAGAAGTACGTGGTCGTATTACGTTTATTTTTGGCGATGGAATGGCTGTTCTCAATCAACATGTCGAGCACGAAGATACGGTATACTTTATTGATCCTCCCTACACTGTTCTTGGCAAGAAAGCTGGTTCTCGCCTTTATAGATACTCGCAGATAGATCATGAAGCATTATTTGAGATCGCAGCCAGGTTGCGTGGTGATTTTCTGATGACTTATGATAATGTTGATGGAGTGAAAGCACTGGCGCAAAGGTATGGCTTTGATACGCGTATAGTACCAATGAGAAACGCGCACCATACAGAAATGACAGAATTACTTATTGGCCCTAATCTGGAATGGTTGCGGTTTATACAGCGATAATATTTGTTCACTTTCTTCAAGAATATCTGGTAACTGATCCTCAATAAATCCCAAGATTGCCTCCCTGAAGCCTCCACTACTCTGTATGCAATGCGCTATAATAACGGCAGTTTGGCAGGTCCGCGAGAAGATTGGAGCAGTGAGCAGTGCGTTTTAGTTTGCAAGACATAAGAAAATCGATACAGCGACGAGGCGGCGCGTTAAGCGTCTCCCTACAATTTTTGCGTCCAGGGACGTTGCAGAGCGAGATAGAGCAACTGATCGCCTACCATGAAGGTCTGCTTGGTCAGCCGCAACGTTTGTTCGCAGTAGAGGATGCCCGAGCATGCATCGGCGAGTATCGCCTGGCTCATTGTTTGATTGCTACGCTGAGTCACTGGTATACCTGGCAGCAACGTGAGTGGGCTGTGGCTGTGCAGGAAGCAGCCGGCAATATAGAGCTGGCAAACGTGTCTTCTGCGGTACAACTACGGCTTGCCCTGTATAGTTATGTGAATGAGCACCAGCAAGGATTTCTGGATACACAGACTAGAGCAAGCACTCTACAAGCGTTCGCACAGCAGTACGGACTTGGTACAGCTAGTCTAGAGACTCTGCTGGCCCTGGATAGTGAGGAAGAGGCCCTATTGACACGCGAGACTGCTCAGCCGCCAGAAGCTCAGGAAGTGGCTACTTTATACAATCAGTGGGCCTTTGAGGCTGCATTATGTAATGCGTTCGAGCGTGAGCTTTGTGATTGATTGCTCTGCCTTTGCGCGTACAGACTTGAGCGATACACAACCGGTAGGAGTGAGCGTGGAGGCGGGGGTTGGAGCAGTGATCAAGCGTCTATGCTATCTGGCCCGGCGTCTGGGTGTCTATTATGACCTGGAATACGAGTCTGGGGCGCGGGAGCAAACAGTAGGTAGGAGCGCACCTACATTGTTGACCCTGACATTATATGGGCCACAGGAAGTGACGGGCGCTCCACAGCAGTACGGCTTGCGCCTGGCTCGGTTGTGTCGTCTGCTATTGGGATATGGCGTGGCGAAAACGGGGCAGAGTCAAACGACAAAGAAGGCAACATTGTCCAAAGCTATCGTAGCAGCGGAAGCGCGCATCCATTTTCTGCAACGAGCATATATCTTTGCCATGGATGCGAGCTTGTTGCAACTGCTTCCTCCCGCCACAGATAGCAGTCAAGGTGGCATAAGTAGCAGCGTAGATGCCACACAGCTCTATGATAGTAGCATCGAACAGAGCTTTTCAGAAGCCTTCATCGGGTCCGCTAATAGCCAGGGCGTCGATGGTTGGCGGTTGGAGCGTGAACCGGAGCCGCTGCTGCTGAAGCAAGGCATCTTCATACCCGACTTCGCCTTTACACGCGACGAGCGGCGCGTCTACGTAGAAATCCTGGGTTTCTGGACGCCTGCTTACCGTGAGCGGAAGATACAGAAATTGCAACAACTGCGCGAGCGTGAAGATCTGCTGCTGGCGATTCCGGTAGAAGCGCAAGCTGCCTTTGTCAGCATTGCCAACGATTTTCCTATAGTCTACTATGCCGGACAACTGTCAGTAACGGATGTACTACGCGTGCTCAGGAGTCGCTATGATGACTTTGCGCAACGACTGGCAAAGATCGATGCAGTCAGAGTACGAGAACAGGTGCAACAAGCGGGCTTGCTGCCTGAACGGGCTTGCTACCACGTGTTGCATTGCTACCGGCATACAGAACTGCAACAGGCCGCTGAACAACTGTGTGCTAGCGCTGAGATGATGGCCTTTGTACCCGGTATTGGCCTGTATCACCAGGCGTGGATGCTACAGGTTAAGCAAGCTTTTATGCGTTGGATAAGTTGTGTGCATACGGTATCGCTGGCGGAAGCAGTGCGGGAGGTGAAACAACAGGTCGCGTTGGTGGATTGTGCAGATTCGACGGTTGAGACGTTATTGGGATTGTGGCCGGAGATACAGATACGGCGCACATCGATCTTTGAGGCAGTGGTGGAACTGGTGGACGATGAGAAGACGGCGCAAGATCCTGAGCCGCAGGAAGCTGTGGCGCAGGTAGTAGCCACAGAGATAGCTACTAAGGATGCGAAGAGAGCTGGACGTGAGCGGAGAACTCCAACGAAGAAACGTGCGGTAAGTGAGCCTGAGGTGATACAGGGCGATTTGTGGGGTGAGCCTGCCCCTCAATGATACCTTGTTCAAGCTGGTGTGCGGTGCCGACGCCGTGGCTCGAGTTTAAGCGATATCATGACGGATCGTGCTCTAACTCGCGCCAGGCAGTAACATGCCAGATTGCCACGCCGAATAGTTGCCACGCTCCGACTAAAAACACTATAGCGAATACCAGTACCCCTGGAGCAAGCAGAAATGCTCCCCGAATCAGGTCATCTAGTGCATCAACGATTTGGATGCAGGCAGTCAACACCATGAACCCGGCGAGCATGCGTCGTGCCCTCAATGCCAGGAGCAGAAGCAACATCACTGCTAATGGGAGGTTCCGTGCAAACGTATAGTCTGCATAGACTAGCACTGCGCTGGTCATAGGACTGCTGTTCGTTAGGAACGCAGGATCGACTTTGTCGATAACTGCACCGATTGCAGTCAAAACAGCACCGAGGATCACCACTATGGACACCCATAGTGGAATGGACGCAAACGATTGTGTTGTCCTGAGGTCGTTGGCTTGCATAGAACCATCTGGTTGCGTTGAGCGTTTAGTCATACCAGATACTCCTTTTTTGATCATCAAAATGAATGCTATCACTTACGGTACATATGCATGCGAAAGTGCGCGTGAGCCGTTTCATCAAACAAACACGTTATACCAACCAATGAAAGGCAGCGCCAGGTGCAACTGGACGTTGCCTGCGCAAGCTCATAGAGTTGAATAGCATGTGTTTATAGCGCGTCCAACCACTTCTCTGAATGAAGAGTACCCAATTTATGCTCGAAAAGCAAGAATTTGACTCTTGATATCGCAAACTACACCAGTTTCATTTGTTGAAAGAGCAGTCAGTTGTAAGGAATTGGTCCTACATGCACAGGGACGAAGGTAGAGAAAGTGACCAACTTGATAGACAATTAGGATATTTGTTCCAGAAATTGTTGACACGTTCTCTTGTATCGTGTACTATGAGGGTGACTAGAACATATGTTCTGTATGCCCTCAAAAAAGATAGAGAGGACGGTAGCAATGTGGATCAAAGTTCTTTGCAGCGCACCAGGCGTGCATCTGCACCACAGGAACCAGTCAATCAACAGGCGGTAAGGCGCGACGCGTATGAGGATGAGGGGGACTATGATGACGTGTGGCCTACACGTATGCCGAGTAGCACGCGTCGCTATCATAGTGATGTAAAGGCCGAAATAGGCAGAGCGGCGGCAGACGTGCAGTCGTCCGTACACCGTGAACTGCATCGCGCTAGTCGTAAAAACGCGGTGCCTCCGCGACGTACCGCTGTACAGTCAACGTTGCCTCCGCTCCAACCTAACCGACGTCGTAGCGTGGATACTGAGGAAGATATATTATCGCCGTACGAGGAGGAGGCTGGTAGAGAGGAGACACAGCGTCAATGGCGTGCACACTGGCTGCTCTACATAGGCTTAGCCCTGGTGGTCATGTTGCTGGGATGGATGGTGTTGAGCGCCGTAACGAACTGGTGGCAGGTGACGCAAGATGATTGGCGCTATGGTCGTCCACGCACATTTCAGACAGATGCAGTTGTTGGCCATAACGACTCAGCAGCCCAGCCGAGCCATTTTATTGCCTTGAATTTGAACCGGCATGTGGAGATCATCGAATTTCCCGGCGGCGATGCCACTAAAGCAAAAGTGTATATTGGACCAGTACTGGTAGGTCCTGGGCAAGATCTCGCGCCCGTCACACTCAGCTTCAGAGATGTGAATGGCGACGGCAAACTAGACATGATTGTGAATGTGCAAGGTAGCCATTTTGTGTTTATCAACGCAAATGGAGCATTTCGCCCTCCCAATGCAGGGGAAAACATTTCGCAATAATGCCTATACTATATAACTATTAGGGTCGGCAGGACAGCCCCGCCGCTACGCGCAGGTCCCTGTTCCGCGTAGCGACAAGCCCTTGCTGATCCGCTTGGCTGACTGCGGAGCAGGAGCAGCGCTAGCTTCGTTGCCAAGCGGAATAAGGACGCGGTTGTCGTTCCCAACTATAGATATACAGAAAAAGCACAAGTGACACCAGCGCAGAGCATAACGCAGAAGTACATCTTGCGTCAGTAGACAGGTAGGCGAAAAGCTAGCTCAAAGAGCGCTCCAGCAATGCTTCGGCGCTAACTTCATATTGCGGTGGCACAGTGTGTATTGGCACTGGAGTAATCGCACGGAGTCTTGGTGCGGTGGACATAGCCGAGATAATCTGGGGAGATGAAACTTCCTCCCAGGTAGTTTGTGGCTCAGAAGTCCTACGCAACGATAACCAGGCAAACGTGACCATCCAGCCCAGCAGAAAAACAGAAAGCATACAAACTAAGTATATTTGTGTTAATGTCATAGTGATTGTGGTTGGCGTATCCACTGGTGCGTCCTCTTTCAAGCTACTCAAAATTAAGAATAGCATAAGATGATCGTATTGTAATAGACGAAGCGAATATGCGAAACTAATATTGACAGTAGTACTAACCCATTCAGCCCAAATGTGCTATGCTGAGCCATCAGGAATGTCCCCACTGGAATGACGAAAGAAGAAAGAGGAAAGTTTCAGCATGTGTTTATGTACCTCCAATAGTCTTGTTCTTTTTAGAGAAACCTGTCACAATAGACTGGAAGAGAGAGGAGATCTCTCAATAGGTAAAGGATAAAAATCATGGATCATAGAAACTGGCAAAAAACACGTGACATATTGATCTGTGTGATTTGTATCGGTATTATTTTCTGGTCTCTCTGGCATGTTTTAGGACTTTTTGTCGATGCAATCGTGATTGTATTATTAGCAATGGCCATCGCGTTTTTGCTAACGCCCGCTGTAAATTTGCTAGCAAAGTCAGGTCTGCCACGCCCACTGGCCACCCTTTTAACGTATATTATTGTCATAGGCGCCATTGGTGGAATTGGCTACGAACTGGTATTTTCACTGATACTGCAATTAGCAACCTTTTCTAGCACCATTATAGACATAGCAAAAGCGTTACCGGATACGCTAAGAACATCGATAAATTTTCTGGAGACGCAAGGACATATTCCGGCGGACAACATTAATAATGCAATCACAGAGATTCAAACTGCAGCAACGAGTTTTGCTCAATCATTGCCAGCGAATGTAGTGAATTTCATCACGATATTAACCAATACATTCCTGGATATTTTTCTGGTCGTCGTGATTAGCTTTTACCTCACGCTGGACGGCAAGCGTATCCGCGATAGTATCATTGGCATCTCACCGAAAAGTTGGCTACCAAACGTTCTGCTGTTTGAAAATGCGTTGAGTCGCGTAGTAGGAAACTACATTCGCGGGCAACTCACCCTGGCAGTGATTGTGGGGGTATGCACAGGTGGCATTTGCATGCTGACTGGGCTTGGGAGCTACGCCTTGATATGTGGATTTATGGCATTCCTGTTTGAGACAATTCCCATGGTTGGACCAGCACTGGCCGCAATTACGCCGTTGCTGCTCTCGTTGTTACTGCCCGATCCATTTCCACGTACATTTGAAATACTCGCGTTATTTGTCGTGCTGCAAATCATTGAAAGCAATATCCTGGGACCACGCATCGTCGGGCATGCCGTCGGTTTGCATCCCGTAGCAGCGATCCTCGCGTTAATCATTGGTGCGCATCTGTTTGGTATATTCGGAGCATTACTGGCAACCCCGATGGTGGCTGCGGTCTGGGTCGTCGTTGCCAGCATTTACCGCTCGGCGCGCGGCGAGACCGCGGAACAAATTTTGTCGCGGAGACGTGTTTCCTGGCAGGTGCGTGGACCCTCGGGGAACTTTATACAGACCACGAGGAGTTTCATGAGGCCGCCCGGAAATTTTATAAAAGACAGGCTTGCGGTAAGAAACAATACGCGGGTGCCGTCAGTAAAAGAGAGCGGGAGCGTTGACGAGAGACCGAGTCGCGACAATGAACATGATGAACATAATGAAGACCAGCAGGAAGCGAGCGATCTTATCTATTCAACTGAGCCGGAGCAAGAGAAGCGTTGAACGGACGAGATTCCGGCAGCGCTTCCTGTGACGAGATCAAGAGACCACCATGCGTACAGCCATGTGTGGTCTCTCCTATATGGAGATGTTTAAGATGTGCCAAATGTACGGCGGAGTTCCTCTTCACCTTCCTGGTTCACTAACGCGTAGACCTCATCATTCGCATTGAGTTCGGTGTCGCCATCAGGAAAGATGGGCTCACCATCGCGGATAATCAACGTGAGGTTGCTCCGACGTGGTAAATTAATCTGGCTCAATTTCTTACCCACGACTGGCGAGAGCGGCGGAATGCTCGTCTCAAGAATTTCCAGGCCAGCTCTTTTCAGCGTCATGAGCATGACAAAACGTGCCCCAGGCAGCTCAGACTCGATCAGCGAGAGAATGGATTTCGTTGGGCTAACGGTCACGTCGATGCCCAGCTTCTGAAAAAGATCCTCGTGTCGCGGATTGTTCAAACGTGCAATAGTGCGCGCGACATTGAAACGCTTTTTGGCCACCTGGCAAATGACGAGATTATCTTCATCCTCGCCTGTCACCGCAATCACAACATCAGCGCGACTGGCCCCGGCTTCTTCCATTGTACGTGCCTCACACGCATCTCCCTTGAAGACAGATTGGCCCAGTTCCTCACTTAACGTCTGATAGCGGTCATTCGCTTTCTCTAGCAGAAGCACCTCATGGCCCTGGTTCAACAGATTGCGTGTAAGATAGTAACCAACATCGCCTCCACCGCCAATGATAATATACATATATCTACTCTCTTCCTGTTTGCAGCTTATAGGTCTGCAACTAAGAGTTTTTAACACCTTGTGGCTGTACCTTAACGCCGCTCAACGAGTGGAAGAGCAGATCTGAAAGAAGAGTGGTTGGGCAGATCGTCTCCAGTCCAAGCTCTTTGAACGTTTGCTCACGAAGAGGATCGTAGATGCGACAAACGACCTTTTTGACATGAAAGATCTCTTTCGCGATCTGACTTGCCATAATATTGCGGTTATCGCCGTTAGTAACAGCGGCAAAGGCATCAGCTTTATCAATATCCGCGCGGCGCAAAGTCTCTTCATCGACACCATTCCCCGAAATTTTCTCACCACGGAAGCTGGGGTCTAGACGCTGGAATGCGTCACTGTCACTATCAATGATGGAGACAACATGTCCAGCCCGCTCTAATTGTGTGGCGAGTGTTGCGCCAACACGGCCACAACCAAGAATGACAACTCTCACTTGGGAACCTCCTGTTATCGGCCTATCAGCCGCCTTTAGGATAGTAGTGATACACCCACGATATTATAGCATGTACTTAGCAAGCATGCTTGCTGAGCATGTGCTGATCCTGGGAAAGAAAAGGAAAGAAAAATGAGCAGAGAAGCTCCACAAAAAAAGGCGCTTTTTCCTCGCGTATAGATAAAGGAAGTAAGCATATCATATCATATCTGTAAGCGAGTGTTTGAGTTCGCCCGAATGTGGAGAAAATAGCGTTTATGAAAGAATTTATAGTATGTTATTGAACAGTGCACTGTATGTATTACGAACTGTAACTACGCGTGAGCAATGGGATGGCTTTGTAACTGCTCATCCCACTGGTCATCTGCTACAAAGCTGGGATTGGGGTGAATTGAAAGCTACGGCGGGCTGGTCGCCATTACGACTTGCTTTGTGGGAGGGAGAACACATAGTTGCAGCGGCGCAGGTACTGCGCCGCACTGCCGCCCATATGCCATTGCAGGCTGGACACCTGGCCTATATTCCCAAGGGGCCAGTGCTTGATTGGTCACAAGCTGCGTTGTGTGAGACCTTTTTCACCCAACTCCATGGCTATCTGCGCAAGCAAGGTGCTATGGCGCTGCATATGGAACTGGGACAGGAAGTAGACACGACCGAGAGCGAGGTCGTTCTGCACCACCTGGCGACTATGCAGGCGCAACGTGTGCGAGCCATACAACCACGACGCACAATTGTGCTGGATCTGTCACCCTTCGAGGAGACATTGCTGGCCCAGATGAAAGAGAAATGGCGCTACAATGTGCGACTGGCAGGACGCAAAGGTGTGACCGTGAGAGTAGCGCAGTGCGTTGAAGATGTACAGGCATGGTATACATTGTTGCAGACAACCGGCGAGCGGGATCAATTTGGTATTCATACGCTGGCTTATTATCAACAGGTGTGGCAGCGCCTGACAGCACGCAATGAACTGCGACTGCTATTAGCGGAATATAATGGGCAGCTATTGGCAGGGATCTTCGTGAGCCTGTTCGCACAGCAGGCGATCTATCTCTATGGAGCATCCAGCAATGAACAACGACAGCTCATGCCGAACTATCTGCTACAATGGGAAGCGATCCGCTGGGCCAAAGAACATGGTGCACGCCAGTACGATTTCTGGGGTATCCCCGAAACGGAGGCCGATGATGAAGCGATGGCAGGGGTGTACCGCTTTAAAAGCGGTTGGGGAGGACGCGTTGTGCAGTTCCTCGGTTGCTACGAACTGGTCTACCATCCCTTGAGGATGAAGGTTGCTCGTAGGTTTATCTGATGAGTGGATTTCTGTCGTATGGATTTGCCTTTCACGCTCGAAACTGACCTGGAGAAAAGAATTGCTGCCGATCCTGTATGGCAGGCGGGAGTGGCCTGGGGTAAACCACGTACTGGACACCTGGAAGGCCCCGTGATGTATCATATCGCGGATATACTGGCGAATATTGAGTGCCAACATGTCACTGAGGAAGAGCGGCGTGCGTTACGGCTGATCGCACTTGTGCATGACGCGCTCAAATTCCGCGTGGATGAGCAACGGCCTAAGGTGGGTACCAATCATCATGCCTATCTGGCACAGAAATTTGCCGAGCAGTATATTGATGACCCGGTACTGCTAGATATTATTGAGCTGCATGACGAAGCATACAATAGCTGGCGGCTAGGTGCTTATAAAGGGAAATGGCAGCATGCAGAAGAACGCTTAGAGCGGCTTTTGCTGCGCATAGGCCAGGCATTAGGACTCTATGTGCGATTTTTTTACGCGGATAGTATGACCGAGTCAAAGAATCAAGCTCCCGTGGCCTGGTTCACACAGTACTTGACAGAGCATGGCTATACATTTCCGCAGCTATGATCAGTAGTAAAAAGGACTCGGAGTCCCTAAGACAAGTGATATTTGCGAGTTTGGGGTAGCTAGATGTCCCCGTTTGGCCGGGAAAAGTGAGTGTTCCCTTTCGTGCATACAGTGTCATCCGATTGTAGAGGGCAAGATATGTACAGTTTTATGCCAATGTAATACTCTCAGAAGAGCTATAGCTCCTCTGAGAGGCAGAATGGAGAAGGCAGTGAAACGAGCACTACTCGCCCCTCTCATACCACTACTGATAGCTACTGTAGTAGCTGGTGGCTTGCTATGGCATGATGCTGGATGGCTACCAGGCGCATCGACCAGTCCGACACTCATACATAAAGCATATTTGTACTATATGCTGAAAGATTCAGCCGGTTTTGTGCTGGCACGTGCGCCAAAGGGATTGAATGGACAGCCGCTTGGACAGCCGCAAAGGCTGATGCCGCTGGGCAACGGGTTCGGCAGCGTTGAGTCAGATTCTATTGCTAGCATGCAACTCTCCCCTGATGGTGACTACCTGGCAATTGATGGTGTGCGCGATCAGGGCGAACAGGTCTGGATGTACGACACGGTCCATGAGACACTGGCGCTGACGCCTGCTGCTGTCATCGGCAACTTTTTGCATTGGTTGCCAGGCGGCAATGGGCATTCCTTTCTCTATCGTCCGATGTTCCCAATGGGACCGAACGCACTCCCGGATAGCAGTGGCTGGTATCCCGGCCTGTGGATCGTTGATGCGACCAGCGGGAACTATAAAAATATCGACATCGGCGTGCCGTCCGCTGACCTTGTGGATGCGGCCCCTGCACCGGATGGCTCACGCATCGTCTACTCGATAACCTCGGGGCTGGGTCTGGGAAGCGATGCCTTCTTGATGAATAGCGATGGGAGCAAGCGCACACACATCTTTAGCGCGCCGGGTGGAGCACAATCAGTCGCTGGCCTCTTTACCTGGTCGCCTGATGGTTCACGAATAGCCTATGAGCGCCTCTCCGATAGCTCAACGCCATTTTTACCGGCTAGCTTGTGGGTGATGGATAGCCTGGGTCTGCAACAACAGCGCCTGGCAGATGTCGATGGTGGGCATGGCTATCCCCTCGCCTGGTCGCCTGATGGGAGTAAGATTGCCTTTGTCGCACGCATAAATGTCCATGACCATCTGGCTGATATGCTGGCACAATCACTCCAGAGCGCCATTGGCGTTGTGACGTTGGCCAGTCATCGGTCCTGGTTGGTGGCTTCAGTTATGCAGACGGGTAGGCAACTGAATATTAATCCAAGCTGGACATGGAATAGCTCTAGTATTACTTTTACTGCTCTGGACGCGATTAACCGTGTCGTTGGAGGCAGTCCTCAGTACTGGTCAACCGGTGCTATAAGCAACGGACCACAAATACGCATCAGACCTATCACGTCTGTGATTCCGCATTTTATTGCGGTTGCGTAGTCCTCAAACCCCTTTGTGTAAGCGGGACCGTAAAGGTCCCCGCTCCTCTGTGATTACTGACGAACGGGTAGGGGCGTCACCTTGCGTGCGCCCTGGGTATCTCTTACAGCGTGGCCCCCAGGGCGGTAGCCAGGACACGCCCCTACCCGTTCGTACCCATGCATTTGTATGAAACAGTTGTTTTCTTAGTGCGGTGGGAATATGTGCGCAAATGTTTCCTTGCGGGAAAGAAGATAAAAGATATGAATGCAAAACTATTGCGTTCTAGCTATGTTATCTGCGCGTTGGCAGCTTTGTTGTTGAATATCTTAGGTGTGGTTACGTTTGTGCGCGTCCAGGTTGCGCGTGGGCAGGACAATAGCATTGCCACGATCCGTCAGCAGTTGCAGAGCAGAAGAGTTGCACCGTTTATGTATCGACCGTATTATGGAAATCGCACGGTTCTCCAACGCACTATCTCGTTCGTCGATCACGATAAGCCCTGGTATGAGGACGATAACACCTTTGTACGCTACGATGGCAGGAAATGGACGCGGAATGACTCGGTCAGTAGCTGCATGCCGGGTGTCTCTTGCTACGATGGACATAATGGATATGACCTGGGGTTGCGGTTTGAACCAGTACTAAGCGCGGCGGCTGGCACGGTGATTCGGGCGAACTGGTATAATCCGCTTAACCATAATAGTGCCCTGGGATTGTGGGCAGCCATTGACCATGGCAATGGTATGGTGACAGCTTATGGGCACCTGAGCGCGCTAACCGTCTCGGTCGGGGATTATGTGGGTCGGCAATGGCAGATTGGCACAAGTGGGACCACTGGAGCTGCGACCGGACCTCATTTACACTTTGCAACATACTATATGCCTTACTGGTTGGCAACAGACCCGTTTGGGTGGGAAGGCAATTATCCCGATCCTAATGTTGTGCCTGACCATTATCTATGGGTTAATGGAGCCTCCAGTGCTGGCAACGTACCCAATCTGAGTGCGCATGGACAGGCTGTCTATCCAGGCGCGACCGTCGTCGATGATGGTGATCCAGGCTGGAGTCGCACAGGGTTCTGGCGGCGTGCTTCTTCGCAGACGAGCATCCATGATACGTTGCACTGGACGGCAACAGCAAGTACTGGTGTCACCGCGACTGCGACCTGGCGTCCGGCAATTCCTGCTGATGGGGACTATGAGGTGGGAGTCTTCGTTGACGATACCCACGCGAGTAGCAGTTGGGTTCCGTATACAGTCTATAGTGTTGATCCCAGGCGAGCAGATGTGGAAGTCCAACATACGGTGTACCTCGATGAATCGCATATCGGGCGCTTTAGTGGACCTTTCGGGACCGTGTCAACAGGGCCGCAGTGGGTAAGTATTGGCACCTATTACTTCCGCTCGTCGATGGATGCGCGTGTTGTTGTTAGCAATAACACCGGAGAAATCGGCCAACAGATGGCAGCCGACGGCGTAGAGTTTGCCCGCGTGGGCGGTGGAATTGTCTCTGGAGGCGGGAAGCCGGTCAATGGGAGTGTACCAGCTCCGCGCATCACACCTGTGCCGGCAAAAGTAGCGCCACAACACGCCATGCTGCAGTTGCCACATGCACCACTTCCGTATGTACCAGCGGTGTCTACCGCGCATGGGAGCGACGAACATGTGCCCACCACGGCCAGATCCTATTACTTTGCAGAGGGTTATACAGGTCCAGGTACAACTGAAGAGCTGGCATTAACGAATCTTGGTTCAGCACCAGCCCATATAACGATTATGTATATATATCAGCATGCAGAACAGAAAGCGCTCGTGTATCAACTCGCGGGCCTATCACACCGTATCCTCAATATTAATCAAGAGGCTGGCGCGAATCAGAGTGTAAGCATGATCGTGCAGGGAGATCAGCCATTTGTAGCTGAGCGCACTATGCATACCCAGAAAGAAAGCTTTGCCGCCTCCACTGACAGTATGGGCTCAGCCAGCCTCAGCACCAATTGGTACTTCGCCGAAGGCAATACCACCTTTGGCTGGAATACCTTGCTGGCTGTGCTGAATCCGCAGGCTGTGCCTGTAATGCTCAGACTGACAACGCTCCCCTCAAGAGGGAATAGTGGCGCTACAATACGACAGCAAACACTGGCATATAGCATTCCCGCTCAGTCACGCACGACACTCGTACTGGATAACGCCATCGCTAATCAGCAATTTGGCATGGTAATCACGGCCAGTCGCGCAATAGCAGTTGAGCGAGCGGAATACCTGGTGGTGAGCCCACAGCGTGGGGGAGATGCAGTTGTGGGGGTGACTGCTCCGCAGACGTTGTGGTACTTTGGTGCAGGGAATACGTCCCCTGGTTTTACTGAGCGATTGGTGCTAGCGAATCCCGCGTCTGATGTAGCTCTAGCACAACTGCGCTACTTGATGACTGATGGACGCAGCATCGTGCAGAGCGTCAGGGTGCCAGGTCTGAGTCGTATCGAGGTAAATGTGAACCGTAGCGTACAGCAAGGCAATCATGCAACAGTAATTAACGCGAATATGCCGCTTGTGGCCGAGCAACAGAACTTCTTTACGACGAATATCGCCGGATCCGTTATAGGAAGTACAACGGCTATGGGGAGCACTGCTGCACATATGCATTGGTATGTGTCGCAAGGTAATACGTCTGTTGGATGTAAGGATTTCCTGGCTCTGGCGAACCCGGGTGCTTTGGCAACGACCATACATGTTGCTTACTTACGAGCGACCGGTGTTCTGCTTAGCAGGACATATGTGTTAGCTGCACATACGCGTGGAACGATAGCATTGGCAAATGATGTGGGGCTGGCCCAATCCGTTGGTGTAACAATTACGGCGGATCAGCCTGTGGTAGCGGCGCAGGAGGAATTCTTTAATCAACCAGGGGCAAGTGGTGGCTATGTCAGCCCGGCTTACGGTGATTAAGCGAGATTGCTTGCTGATTCAGCAAAAGTGCCGATCTCCAGCGATTTTTGCGTCTTCCAGGCGTGCTCAATCGTACAATAGGCAGCAGAGCAAAACAGAACCTTGCTCTCGCTGCTGTTATGCTAGTATAAGATTATACAGATAATGCAAGGAGATATATTATGCGCACTCGTGGTTGTTTAGTCAATTCGCTGCTATTCCTCATCTGCGTTTTTGTGCCTGGGGTTGGCCACGTCATCGAAACAGTGTTTATCCTGGAGGATGACCACACAGTAGGAGGCAAGATATTCTGGCTTGCTGTTGTCTGGATTCTGCCCTTCGTTGGTGCGTTTTTGTATCTGTTATTCGGTCAGCGTCCCATTAGGCGAGCACCGGTCAGGTTCGGTCAGGCTAGCTCTAGCAATTAATTCCTCTGGCTATGGCTATCGGTAATGTTGTGATTGTTCCTCTCTCCGATCTCCAGCGACGGAGAGCTTCCGTGTTGAGAACACGTCAAGCGGAGACGACGGAGACGGAATCCAACCAGACGGAGCCAGTACTTTGAGCGAGATCAAAGTCGAAGAGCGCGTCAGCGACGGTGGTGGGAGCGGTAAAGGTATAGGCGTATTTGGTCCAGGTGGTGGAGAGAGCAAAGTCCCGCAAGAGATACTGGGTCCAGGGAACCGCATTGAGTTGCACACAGACTTGTCCCGGACGGTTTTGGGAGGCTTTGGCCCAGAAGGAGATGGTGTAGGTCCGCCCCTGGGTCAAGCCAAGATCGGGTTGCTCAAGCTCAACATTCCAGTAGTTCGTGCTATCACCCTCGGTGACCGTGATGTGGGCAGACGTGTGGCCGTTCTCGCTGACCGTGTGGTCCAACGCCAGACTGCTGGCAGCGCTCCCTCCGACATAGAAGTACCAGGGAGCAACAGTCGTGGCTTCGAAGGACCCATTCACCAGCAGATTCGCAGCCGTTGTGGGTGTCGGTGTCGGTGTGGGCACGCTGGTGGCCGTCGGCGTAGCAGTCAGGTGCGCAGACGGTTGCAAAGAAGTCTGCACTGTCGCTTTAGGAAGAACTGTTGCCCGCGATGGAGTGTAGGAACGGACAGTAGGAGTTATGTGCATAGTGTTAGTAGCATAGGCAACAACTGTTTTTGTTGTTTTACTATGAATGCTTTGCTTCCCATGAACACTGGACGTGTGAAGAGGCAAAAAAGAGACACTAAAGACAGACGAACCCAGGAGACCAAGCAGTATCCCAGCTAGCAACACAACGCTCGTCCACAATACCAATGCCTTTTTACGTGTGCGCAACTGTGGCAACCGCGCTGGAGATACAGGCACCAACTCCGTCGTTTGAGCGGCAGCGGCTTGCAAAGCGCCTGTTCTCTTCCCCTGCTCTGGCGTCTCTGCTGCCGGCAGCTCAGCTCCATCGAGAGCTGGGAGATCCTCATGATCAGCGTGGGTATCACTGACATCGATGTGGAATGCGTTCGTCGTTTGCACATACGACCGCAATGCCTCATACCCGTGTTCGATGCGTAATGAGGTAGAGAGCGGAGAAGACGCAGGCTCAAATAGGGGGGCTTCCTCACCATTTTCCGGCACGGCAGGGATGGGGGATGCAGTCAACAGGTTACCCGGAGAAGAGCTACCTAGTCCACCTGATTGCCGTGGCAACGGCCTGGTAGTAATGCCTGCTGACGAGATCGACTGCTCTGGAACAAGGGAATTGCCGCGCGCATTGTCCAGGAGAAAAGCATCCGCATTATTGGCGACAGAAGAGTTCAGACGAGGCAGCACATAATCAACGACCTGGATCGATAAGCCGCGCTCCAGAGCCGCCACAAAGGCGGCCACATCCTCGTAGCGCTCTGGCGGCTTTTTTGCCAGGGCCTTGAGGATCGCCAGATCAATCGGCATCGGGATCTTTGGCACCGCACTCGCCAGAGGCGCCGCATACTCGGTCGCATGTTTTCCCCACAGAGACGTGAAACTCGCCGCCGCAAAAGGAGGCTTCCCCGTAATCAGTTCGTAAGCCAGGCAAGCCAGACTATACTGATCGCTTTGCTGATCCGTTTTCCCCATAAACTGTTCCGGGGCCATATAGCGGATCGTGGGGAGATCCGACTTATAATCCAATTTAGCTACATCAATAAAGGAGGTCAGGCTAAAGTCGGTGAGCTGCACCTCACCATCGGCATGATAAAAGACATTCCCAGGTTTGAGGTTGCCATGAACGATCCTATGCTCATGAGCATAGCAAAGCGCTTGCCCAAGCTGGATGATGATACTCACTGCTTCCGGCCAGTCCATGCGTTCGGGCAACAAACGCTCCAGGCGCTGCCCCAACGAGCCATGAGGTCGATACTCACTCACGACATAGGGCTGCCCCTGTTTGATTGCGATGTCTAGCATGGGGACGATGTGGGGATGTCTTAATGAGAGCAGAATATCTGCAAGCAACAACCCCTCCTGCTTCTGCTCGGAGTTGACACAGTCTGGATCAAATATTTTGATGACCAGCTTCTGTTGCGCATCTTGCTGGGCATGAGCAAGGTACGTATGCCTCGACTTCTTGTGAGACAACTCTTGCGTCAGACAGTAATCGAGAAAAAATTCTTGCATAGATATATCCACCAGAACAGATAGATTGGCGTACCCACGCTTCTGTGCTTTACGGACAAGCAATATGTATAAAAAAGGCTCCTACTCATTGTGGGAATATGACATTGCACTCATTGATATTTATGTGAGCATTGGAACAATGCCGAAATTCGCAGAGGAATGCCAACTATAGTGTACAAGCATTGCTTCTTAACAACAAGTATTTAGCCATTGCAAAATTGCCCGACAACCAAACTGTCCAAGAAGAGGGACAAACTTTCATCTTTCCTGACTCTCATAATCTGAGTGGCTACTCCCTGCAAGCAATGACAAAGATTGATGTTCTGCGGAAAAGCCTTAAACTGTCCCCATATTTATCTAGCCAGGCTACTTCTCTATTGACTATACTTCCAACGATATCCGGGCAGGTGAAGAATACCTCTCTACTTCTTCGTCTGGTGTATCTTGTGATGCAGCATATTTTATTGGAACGTCCATATTTTTAGAAAGAAAAGTAGTATAGTGCTTTTCTAGTATGAGTAAGGGACATAGTACAGTAAGGAGAGCTATCATATTATGGGACTAGCATATAGGTTTCGCTGGCTTGCGATGATCTTAGCTGCCGTCATAACCCTCGCTGGAGTTGCTGCTACCCTCTTTTACTCATTTGCATCGACTGCTTCAACAAAGACGTATACGTATCAAGCCAGTAGTGAGAACTTCCCCAACCCTGAGCGTGGCTTTTTTAATGAGCGTGTCGTGTACTATACATCAAACTGGTCCGGTGCTGGTGGACTTAGCACGAGCGATCTGGCTGGCATCCAGCAGAGTGGTAATCGTGTCGTCCTGGTCTATTATATTCTTTCGAACTTTGCTAGCACGGAAAGTCCTGAGCAAACCTGTTCCCAACCGTATGTTGCTGACGAACCTCTACCACAGGATTTTCTCGCTGGGGTAAACAATGACCTTGCCAAGATACGCAGTGCAGGCTTAAAAGTCATTCTGCGCTTTGCCTACAACTTTGATAGTGGTTTGCCCGATGCGCCCTTGTGTCGCATTCTGGGGCATATCGCTCAGCTTGGACCGGTACTGCAACAAAATGTTGATGTCATCGACTTGTTAGAGGCTGGCTTTGTAGGAGCCTGGGGCGAATGGCATGATTCGACCAATGGGCTGCTGACAGCAGACGCGGATGGGGTCGACCAGATCAATAGTGCTTCACAGTTGATTGTGAACGAACTATTAAAAGTGCTGCCTCAGCAGCGCATGCTGGCAATGCGCTACCCAAGATTTACGATGGAACTCGATGGAACGACGTCTCTTACTGCTTCGCAGGCTTTTAGTGGAACGAACCAGGCGCGTATGGGTGCACATGATGATTGCTTCCTGGATGGGGATGACGAGGGAGGCACATTTCAAGAGTCTAGCAGCGCCACGGTCCAAAGTCAGCAAACTTTTCTGCAGCAAGATAACCAGTACGTACCACAGGTAGGTGAAACCTGTGCCGTTGCAGCGCCTAATACTAACTGCCCAAATGCTCTCACCGAGCTGGCCCAGTATCATTATAGTGCATTGAACAAAGACTACAATACAGATGTCTTAAGTGGCTGGACCAGCCAGGGTTGCATATCGCAGATCCAGGAAGATCTGGGCTACCGCTTCCGCTTGACCCAATCGGTCATTCCCACTGAAATAGCAGCGGGCCAAACCTTGAACATGAGTTTTAACGTAGCGAATGATGGGTGGGCTAATCTCTACAATCCGCGCGATCTCGAATTAGTCCTGCGCAACCAGCAGAATAGCAGTGAGCAATATACGGTCACGTTGAACAATGATCCTCGTACCTGGCTGTCTGGGAAGACGACGACAGTCAATGTATCCGTTGCGGTGCCATCCGACATGGTAGCTGGAACATACAACCTCTACTTGAATTTGCCCGATCCTGCCTCCAGCCTGCATACTAATCCCGCATACTCCATTCAACTTGCCAACACTGGTGCCTGGGATGCACAGACAGGCTATAATTCTTTACAGGCTTCTCTCCAGGTCGTGGCAACGGCAGGGATCACTCCGACTGTTACGTCCACGGCCACCAGCGTGCCTACTCCGACTGCTACGCCCACGGCCACCAGCGTGCCCACACGGGCGCCGACACCCACGGCGGCAGCAAATCTGCTGGTGAATGGGTCCTTCGAAGCGAGGACCCTTGCTCCCTGGTACTTCTATGTCGGAGGGAGCGCTGCCGGTAGTCTGGCGTTGGACCACACGGTCAGCAAGAACGGCCACACGTCTGCCCATATCACGGTCACGCAGCGTGATAGCACGAACTACTGGAATGTTGAGCTTGAGCAACCCGATCTCAGCTTGACCCAGGGGCGGACCTACACCATCTCCTTCTGGGCCAAAGCCTCCCAAAACCGTCCGGGACAAGTCTGTGTGCAACTCAATGCGGTTCCCTGGACCCAGTATCTCTTGCGGGACTTTGCTCTCTCCACCACCTGGACCAAATACGCCTATACCTTTACCGCTCCCACCACCGTCGCTGACGCGCTCTTCGACTTTGATCTCGCTCAAAGCACTGGCTCCGTCTGGTTGGATTCCGTCTCCGTCGTCTCCGCTTGACGTGTTCTCAACACGGAAGCTCTCCCTCGCTGCAGAGGGGAAACCTCCTGACTCCTCAGGGGGTTTCCAGGGTCCCCTTTATTGATCTCATCAAAGGTGGGGCTCAGGCTTGAAATTTGCTGTAGAATTGATATGTGTTTTTTTAGCCATTTACGCTAAAGCGACAAGTAATCATGCTAGGCCATCAGCCGTTGCCTATCAGCTTGATCGGTGCTCAATTCACGTGCATAGTCGGCAATGGTTTGGTGCAACGTGTAGCGACCTGGCCCGCTGCTCTCCAGCAGACCAGCATCCCACAAGGCATCCAATTGCTCAACCGATCCTCCGCTCACGGCCAGAGCGGCCTCCTCGGAAAAACTCTGGGGCTTGGCCGGGAAGTGCGCCAGGGCCGAAAGAGCTGCTTGCTCCTCCTGACTGAGCTGCTCGACACTCGGGGCAATCGCTGAATGCAGGGAGAGTGAGTGTTGCCGTGCTAATCCCAGGGGATGCCCAGGCAGACGCATGTGTAAGCGGTGCTGCCGTTCTAACAAGGTCGAGAGCGCTGTTCTCACCCGACGTGGCTGCCCCGTGAATGCCTGCATGGCCAGGTACTTACCGAGCAGGTTGAGCGCCAGAGGTAACCCTCCCACCATACGCACCAGCGTTCGAGCTGTCTCCACATCTCGCTCAACCACCTGGGGCACAATGCGCGTCAACAGCGCCAGGCCGTCGGCCTCGGCCAGTTCTGGTACGACGATAGTCGTCTCCTGGGCGAAGGCAAAAGCCACCTGTGGCAAGCGTGTGGTCAGCAAGTGCACACACTGTGGTCCTCCCATCTGCAAGGCCAGAGCGGCCTCTGCGCTCCACGCATCATCGATCACCACCAGCATGCGTCGCTGCCCAATGCGCTCACGCAAGATCTTGCCCCAGGTGGACCAGGAGAAAGAACTGCTGTTGTCGGTCTCCTGGCATCCGAGCAACGCACCCCAACGGGTGAGTACCTTCAACACATCAGCCTGTGGTCCCATCTCGGCCCATAAGATGCCATCAGGGAAATGAGCTTGCATCTGCGTATCGGTGGCCACAGCCACAGCTACGGCTGTTTTACCCACGCCCGGCAAGCCTTGCAAGGCGATGGCGGCCTGGCTCTTTTCGGCCAACAAGCTCTGTCTTACCTGCTGCAACAGGCCCTCACGTCCCTGCAAGTGGTTGCCCTGTCCCAGCACTTCCGGGATTATAGGATCATGCACGACTGGTGCTGCTGGCAACGGGAGGGAGGCTGGAGCCTGTTCACGCTCCTCGGTCTGGTCAGTTGCATCCCGTGCAGGGAGCAGACCCAACGCACTGCAATCCAAATCAAGCAGACGACAAAGGTGCTCACGATAGATAGGATAGGGCAAGGCTTGACCCAATTCCCAGCGCATCACCGTTCTGGTCGAAACGCCGACCAGCTCGGCCAGACGCGCTTGCGACCAGCCACGCGCGATGCGAGCGCTTGTCAATGAGTGTGTTTGCATGAGATTGTGCACTTGCTCACAGCCCTTTCTTGTTCATCGGGTTGTTTTTCCCTGAAATTGGCATCTCTCCACGCTGCTCCACATGAACAGTGTAATGCCTTTGGACCTGCAAACCCATATCATACTGTCATCATAGGGCAGGCAAGTTCTGACGGTTGTCATATGACAGGCTTGCAAGGATCATCGAGGGCAGAATCAAAGAGCGCTGGTTTCGTGCTCCTTAGCAGGGATTTTGCAAGGCAAGATGTTGTAGTCCTCTCTTGTTGATGACGTCATTTGCCATACATTGAGGAGTCACGCTACGCTAAAGTATGGTAAACTATGGTTGCGAGAGCAAGAAACAGTCAATCTCGTCATGAGGAAAATGGTGCGTAAGATGGACGATTTCCGAGACGGCCTGAATGCGTATCCATCCCCGGCGCGGAGGGCGTTAGCTCTTATGGTTGAGATGATTGCCAATGAAGGAATGGAGAAATGCCTGTCCCGAATCACTACTTGAGACGTGAGCGACAACTCAAGGGCTGGTCGCAGGTTTACCTTGCGAAACAGATCGAAGTTCCTGACTACTATATTAGCCGTTGGGAACGCGGTGAGGTGACGCCAAGTCCCTATTATCAGCAAAAACTGTGTGATCTCTTCGGAAAGACCGCTGAGGATTTGGGTTTCCTTCAGCCGGCAGATCCCAGCTTTTTTGCCGCCGCTGCCGACCTGGATGAGCAGGCTCCCACGGATTTAATCTCCTCAGGACAAGCCCCCACGGATCTGACTTCCTCAGGGCAGGCTCCCTCGATTACCATGTCTGCACAGAATCAAGGGAGTGTAGGCAGCGGTGCTGGATCTTCCGTGTCAGCGGTTGTTCCTCCCGTTCAATTCGCATCGCGTATTTTTTCGCTGCTCTCACGATATCGTCGTTTGCATCCTTTCACAGTTATTGTCTTATCAGTAAGTGTTGGCGTAATTATTGGCGCAATTATTTTTTCTTTACTGTTGTATGGTTTACCGGCTTTCTCTGCACATCAGCAACCTCCAAGCCTTTATAGTACGGCAACCAGTGGCACATCGGCGCTATCTGATACTATGGCGGCTCCAGATAGCAATCAATGGGATAACGTCCCAAACAGTTGTGTCTTTCAAGCTGGCGATTACCACGTCCTGGATACCCACCCGGGTACGTTCAGTATCTGCAGAGAAGAGGCCAACACATTCTGCAATTTTGCTTTTCAAGCAGACATGACTATTATTACGGGTGATGGGGGTGGGCTCATTTTTCGTCTTGCCGATGGCACGATGGAACGCTTCCGTGTCAGCTCCAATGGCTCTTACGATTTAGTAGACACCTCCCCCAATATCGGTCCTTACGGGGCGAGCAGTGCTATACACCAGGGCCTGGGTAAGTCGAATGTTCTGACGAGCATTGCACAGGGAAGCACAATAGATATCTACGTCAACGGTCAACATATAGGGAATCTCCAGCATTCAAAGTCTCCTGCTTGTGGGCAGATTGGCTTTCTCGCGCTTGACTTCACACAATCCGCTGATGTGCAATTTTCCAATGTGAAGGTTTGGAATTTGGATTAGGGACGCTGGAAAACTGCATGCCTCAGTATTGCGCTACACGTTGCTTTGTGGTACATATGGTACTTTTTCGCTGCTATGTTGCTGATTGCCAAAGTCTCACATATTGTGTAGTTAGAGATGGTGTTTTTGCAGAGAGAGGAACAAGAGCATGTTGTATTTCAAGCCGATGGACGAAATGGAATACCAGCGTTTTCTGGACTACGCAATTACCGATTATGCGGAAGAGAAAGTAACGGCGGGCAATTACGTGTCTGCCGATGCGATGAAGTTGTCCGCCCAGGAGTATCAGGAACTGCTCCCAAACGGATTGGACACAAAAGACCACTTTCTCTTTATGATTGTTGATGAGGCTATTGGTGAGGCGATAGGTTTTATCTGGCTGATGGTCGAGCAGACCGGTATGCAGCGTTCGATGACCATTGTCAATGTGTTGATTTATGAGGCGTTCCGTGGGCGAGGCTATGGGACACAGGCCCTCTATCTGGTGGAGGAAAAAGTAGCTGCTCTGGGTATGGATCGGGTTACACTGCACGCTTTTGGACATAATACGAGGGCCAGATCTCTCTATGAAAGACTTGGCTATGTGACTACAAATGTCCATATGGCAAAGAAAATCAGCGCCAGGCTGCTCGTAGAACAGCATTGATGCATGTAACAATGTATATTTGATGCATTGAATTGGTTGTGACCTTTTGCTGGCGTGTTTATGCAAGTGCCCCAATGTCATCGAGCTGTACGAGCAGGTCGAGTTCGCTGCGTATGGGCATCCTGATCTCTAGCGCTTGCAGATCCTTAATGGCATTGTGCAGGTCGTCCAGGGTATGGGTGCCATCAAAAAGTGGCAGCAAAATCTCTTCGGCTGGATGCAGATCCAGGTAACGCTGATTATCGCTGACAACACGCTGATTGGTGCGCACCAGTCCCTGGTAGAAGTACATACCCTCCGTGATCTGTACGTGCTCTTTGAGCCGTAAGGGACGATTGCTATAGGCAGCTTCCAGGGCTGTCGTGTCACAGGGATTTCCAAAGAGTCCGCTGATAAGTTGTTGGGCCTCCGCTAGCGGATAGCTGCCGAAGAGGCTCAGCGATTCAGCTCGCGACGCGTAGCCGAATGCGAGTCGCGTGAAGGCTTCGCGGTCGCTAAGATTGATATCACCTGCTTGCTGCGTAAAAGTACGTTGAGCCTGCCACCACCAGGACTCCATGGAAAAATTATTGCTGTACCAGAAACGGGCCATCGTGCGATAGGCTTGCAAGTAGCGGTGATAGGTCTCGTCATAGAAGTTCCAGTAGGTGCGTATCTGCGCATCACTGTGCGCAGAGAAAGACGAGTTTAAGGCATAGGCCGCCTTCTGACCCAGCTCATGCGCTAACATTACACCCGATGAGAGGATGGGATCGACGAAACCGGCGGCGTCGCCAACCAGCGCCCAGCCAGGTCCGGCCATCTGACGACTCGTGTACGACCAGTCCTGAATGGCGCAGACGTCGCGGGACTGGTCGCGCGCAATGCGTACGAGCGTCGCGTCTGCCAGGAGATCCTGAATTTCAGGGCAAGCAGCAATTTCTTCACGATACAGTTGCTCTGGACCATTGGTCAACTGCTTCAGCATCTGACGATGCGTGACAAAGCCAACACTGACGACATCACGACTAACGGGGATATACCAGACCCAGCCGCGTGGGGTGGTGGCGAGAAAGATGCGCGTCAAATGAGGGTGGCCGAGGTATGCGAACTTCCACTTCGCACCCTTCCAGTAACCGAACAGCGCATAGTTGTTCATCTGCTCATCATAGTCACGCAGCCCCAAGGCGTGTCCGAGCAGTGCATCCTGACCGCTGCAATCCATGAACCAGGTGCTATTAACACTCCTCGTGCCTTTCGCGTCACGGTACTCGACGCCAGTAACGCGTGTGTCGTTTGCGCCGTGCAGGACACGCAGAACACGGGCATCCTGGTGGACCTCAACGCCAACCTCAATGGCATGTTTGAGCAGCAGGTGATCGTACTCTGCTCGCCTGACTTGCCAGGATTTTGTATATATCTCGGGGAGCGTCTGGCCTCGCGCGGCAACCTTAGCCACAATTTCATCAAAATCGAAGCCCCACGGTTTGCGGTCCTGTCCCCAGACGTAGGTAGCGCCCAGCTTCTCCACGAAGCCGTAACGATTAACCTTCTCATAGGCTCCCATATCTTGCAGGACAGGCGAGGCACCAGCCAGCAGGGACTCGCCGACATGATGGCGTGGGAAATGGGCTTTTTTCGAGCAATAAAACACGCAGATGAGGAGCGTAACGCTTGACAAGTGTGGCGACCGTGCATCCTGCTGGTCCGCCACCGGCAATCACGATATCGTAGTGCTGCATATTCCTCCCTAAAGTAGACGCGCCTGGCGTGCAAGACTCAGAAACGTGAGATTACGATAGCTCTCAAAGAGCATACGCTAATTGAGTCGGAAAAACAATCCTGTGCTCTTTTATTCTAATCCCGCTGCCCGTCATCTGCGAGGTCCTCACGGCATTCCTTTGCTTGATCATGCAAAAGCAGGTGGCCAGGAAGCAGCTCTCGTTGTGGAATGGCTGCAAACACTCGAATTCACTTTTTAGGATCTGTACAGATTTTGCTCGCCGCCGACGATATCAGGTGAAAGCGGGATTTGCCATGGCAAGATCATCTCCTGGTCCCTGTTCTCGCGAGAGTTTTTGATAGCCCTGGCGAGATCTCTGTGAACCTGGTCGACGTCCTGGAAGCCATCGATTGTGACAAGCTTCTGTTGTCGCGCGTAGTATTTGAGCAGGCGAATGGTCTCGTTGAAGAAGATATCCAGGCGCTTTTGTACCGCTTCGCCCTTGTCATCGGAGCGCTGATACAACTCACTTCCGTCAATATCGCAAATACCTGCGACACGCGGAAGACGCGTGTTAATATTGTAAATATGCTGGTGAGCCTGACAAATATATCTGCCCGAGAGCCGCAGGAGCAGCTCTTCGCGTGGAACCTGAAGATAAATAGCTTTGTCAATGCCGCGCCTGATGCGTCGTAAGTTGCTATCCAGCGCCTGCGCTTGCGCGATAGTGCGGGGAAAACCGTCCAGGAGTAGGCCGGGGATACAGTCTCGCTGTGATATGCGCTCCAACACCATCGCTACGGTAATGTCGTCAGGAACTAACTCTCCCCTATCTAAATGCACTTTTGCCTTGAGACCTAGTTCCGTTTGTTCGTCCAGGGCTTTACGGAAAAGATCACCACTGGCAATGTGGCAGAGACCCTGGGTCTGTGCAAGCTTTTCTGCTTGTGTGCCTTTTCCCGATCCTTGTGCACCGATGAGAATAATGTTCACGTCTTTCCTCCATCGAAAGATAGCTCTGGTGTGCTAAGGAGCATATTTTGAGCATGCGTAAAGGTACAAATATGTGTTTGGTTGTTCTGTTTTTATTGTACGGAATGTTTGGCTAGCAGGACAATGTTTGGCTATAGAAGATTCTTTGGTAATCCATCACAAATTTTTATGGAAAGGCTGTCATGGATTTTTACGCTCGTGTTGACGCCGCAGCATAGTTTTTCTAACAGCCATGTCTGGCTGAATATGCTGCGGCGTCTCTTTCTCATGGTTATGGTCAGATTAGACGTATATCAGGACTTATGCTGACCGCATGAGCCGGTATACTGGAAGAACAATATCCTCTTTTGGAGGAAAACTCGGGTCTGGAGCACCCGATGGCGCACGAATTGCGACGCGGGAGCCAGTACCATCTCAACTAGACTCTGCCAGAAACGCGGGTCAATCTGAACGTATGCCAACAGAGGAGGAAGCTATGTCAAAAGGACAAGAAGTGGCCATGTCAAAAGAACGACTCCTACAGGAGTTCGCAGATGCCTATGAGCGGGTCATTGAAACTGCATTGCTCGCAGCGCAACGTGGCGAGGTTCGCCAGGGACACACGTGGGGACCACGCGAGATTGTTGCTCATCTGGCGGGCTGGGAAGTCATGGCCTCCGTGCGTATTCCCCACGTTGTTGCTGGGATGCCTCCAGCCTTTGAGGCCGCAGACAAGACACGGCAAGCTGTCATGAACGATGCGATCAACGCTGCGTTTGTCACCATGATTGGAGATCAGTCCCTTGAGGCTCTGTGTGGCCTGCTGCGCCGGGCATACCGCAACACTGTCGAGATATTGAGGAAGTTGGACGACACGTTCTTTCATCCAGGCGAATATGTCTACGAACGAACGAAAGACGTCCTTGAGCATTGTCAAGAACACATGGAACAACTCGTCCTCAGTCACCCCTGACGTTGGTCGTCATGTTCCTGATCTCCCTGTATATGCTGGTGAGCACCAAAGAGAACATTCTACGCGTGAGCGACGCGGCGAATCTCTTCGAACTCGTCCTGGCTCAGTCTGATCTTCGCACCATCGACGTTCTCTTCAAGGTGCTTCACCGAAGCGGTGCCAGGGATTGGCAGGATAATGTAGTTGATACACGTCGATCTGATCAACGCGCAGGCGTCGCAAGCTGCCTTCCAGAGCCTTGCGCAAGTGCTCTGGGTGGTCCATCCGGTTGAAATTGGTTGGGGCCAGGACGCAGCAAAGATCATGTTCGATGAGATGCCATTATCATGACTCTCTCTCATAGCTCGAAATTGGCAAGAGCAGCCGATTGATGTAATCTGCCAGTTCCTTCGAGGGCATACGCATCTCTTGCTCCACCCACCAGATCATCACATGCGCGACTGCTCCCGCATAAAACTGCGCAAGAATGGCTGTAGGAATAGCCATCTGCTTCATCGGCTCCTCGGGACCGGTTAATTCTCTCTCAAACCAGATCACGAGACGACTGTGAAGTCGCCTGGCAAATTCTTCGTGAAGTAACAGAGAGAAGAAGCGCTGATGCGTTCTCATGTATTCCAGCATAGAGAGGATAAATGCCTCTCGCTTTTGTCTCGGTTCATTCCACTGTAAGTCTTTCGCAATCGTTTGGAGTGCGTCCTGCATACCATACGCTAGTAAGGCATACTTATCGGTGAAATGACTATAGAAGGTTGCTCGATGGACCATCGCCTGCTCGCAAATGGCACGCACGCTCGTCGAGGCAAACGTTTGCTCTTGCAAAAGGGTGAGTAAGGCTTCCCAGATCAGCTTTTTGGTGCGCCGAATACGCATCTCTTCCTGCGGAGGGGGCGAGTTTTTCGACATTTCTTCTCCTTTGTCGGTTCATACGACGTTCACAGCAATTTGTCGGTTGACTTATGTTCTGCTCTCAGTCTATCCTAAAAATAGACAGGTGTATATGAGATAGACATGTTGTCTATTGAGAGCTTTGGTGTTGGCAAACCTGAATGGTTGCTTACGAGCCACGATCTCTCTTCTAGTTGTTCTGATAAGGTATCGCACTCAGCGCCACGGGTACATCGTCTTCCTAATTCGCCTGTTTGCCCGGCCTGGCGCGAAAATAATGAGCTAGAGAGCACAAAAAAAGGAGAAAAATGTCTCAACATCAGCTATTAACCCTCGACGAGCATGATCCTCGCGTCATCGCAGCCCGCGACGCGGAAGAGCAGTTGCTCGCCTGCTATGGTCTAAAGGCTCGGACACATTTCGTGTCTCTGCCTCGCCTGGGTATGCGGATACGTGTCACCGAGATCGGTTCTGGAGAACCTGTCCTGATTGTTCCCGGCAATACTGGTGATGCCTTTCCTCTCATCCCTCTAATGGCCGAACTTCGGGGGCGGCGCATCATCGCAGTCAACCGGCCAGGTGGTGGGACGAGTGATGGGATGGACCATCGTACCATCGGAGATTTTCGGGAATTTGCCGTAGAAACGCTCAGTACCGTGCTCGATGCCTTTGAGCTTGCGAGCGTTTCGGTTGTCGCCCATTCGATGGGAGGGCACTGGAGTTTGTGGTTGGCGCTGGACAGGCCAGAACGGGTGACTGCCCTCACGTTGTTGGGCGTTCCGGGAAATCTCATCAGCACCGGTCCGCCTCTCTTATTGCGCCTGCTGTCTGTCCCAGGTCTGAATCGCCTCTTGTTCGGCATCATAATGCTCGCCGTCAATAGGCAACCGTCAGAAACGGGCACCAGCGCCTCTGCGGCCATGGCTGCTTGCCGCTATCACTTTCAACGGCTGCCCCATTATCGCATCTCGACGCTCAGTCTCATGGAGCGAACGAACCGTTTGCGTGGACCGAGGCCGGAGCATACGTTAACTGCGGAGCAACTCAAGCGTGTCCAGCAACCAACGATGTTCCTGTGGGGCACGAATGATCCGTTTGGCAGTAGTGAGACCGGTCGTCACATCGCTCAAATACTGCCATACTCGGAGTTCCATGCCATACAAGGTGCTGGTCATCTCCCCTGGTTGAGCAACCTGGCGGAGTGTGGTCAACTCACACGGGACTTCCTGGCAAATTACGCTGGTCCTGCGACTGATAGTGATCTCTCTACACAGTGAGGTTGTGCAATGAAAAACAAGCTGAGTGCTTTTCTCGGAAACAAACTCTGGTTCATTCCCATCATAATCATTGTTATACGTCTGGCGCTGATCGGTGTAACTATCTTCGGAAAAAACTCCTTGCTCATCAGTACTGTTACCCTCGTTGTGCTTCTGGCGCTGGTGCTAACCGTGCAGACATGCCTCTTCAACCGTCAGAAGCAGCGACGTGATGACACGCAAAGTATCCTTATGGATGTAGGAGATGGGGCGGCTGAACAACTCGCGAAAGTGGGCATGACGCTGGCATCGGTTCAGACGATCACTATCAGTCATCTTGATATTGAGCATACTGGTGGTCTCTACGCGATCCTTGGCATGCGCTTCCAGGAACGTATCACGGGCGAACTGACCATCTATGGCCCTCCTGGGACGCAGCAAATGGTCGATGGAATGATCACTGGACTGCAACCTCAGGTCAATTGCAGCAAAGCCATGTTCGCGCATATTCCGATTGCAGCGAAGCGTATTGCGGAGAAGCGTATGGTACAGGCCAGGGTCGTCGAAGTAGCGCATGACTCCACATTCACCATCGGATCTGTCAGGATCGCTGCCGCTACCAGCACCTATGATGGCATTGACAAGGCGGACGTGGCACCTGCTCACATGGTGTCATATCGCTGCGATCTGCCGGATACGCGTTCTCTCCTGCATACCGGCGACGCCGGTTCTAACTCACATGTTCGAGCGTCTGGCTCAGAAGGTCAATCTCCTGACCTGTTTTAATAATCAATAGGATGGTGCCATGATATTCACGACACTTGGAACAATGGGCGGGCCAGCAGCCAATCCGCAACGCTCCCAACCTGCCCATCTTCTTCATAATAACGAGCAAGTTATCCTTATCGATGCTGGGGATGGCACGCTCGCACAGCTTAGCAAAGCAGGTGTATCGCTTGCTGCGATACACACGATCATTATTAGCCATCTTCATATCGATCATACTGGTGGTCTGTTTGCGGTCCTTGGCACACGCTTCCAGGAGCCGATTGCTGGAGAACTGACCATCTACGGACCCCCTGGAACGCAGCAGATGGTCGATGGGATAATCGCTGGACTGCAACCACTGGCCAGAACAACGTCCGCCCAGGTGCTGACCGCAGCTCCGAACGCCCTGCAATGCAACGTCATCGAAATAACAGACGGCTCCATGTTCACAATCGGGTCCACCAGGATCACCGCCGCTACCAATACCCATTACAGCTTCAAACCTGGTAGCAAGTATGCGTTACGCTACCAATCTCTGTCGTATCGCTTCGACCTGCTGGATCGTTCTATCGTCTACACTGGCGATACTGGTCCTTGCCCAAACGTTGAGCGCCTGGCTCACAATGCTGATCTCCTGATCAGTGAAGTCATCGACCCGCAAGCAGGGATGAACAAGGCCAGGAAGAGTCATAACATACCGTTCTACGTGGAACCCTTCCTTATGAACCACTTGAAGAACCAGCATCTCACAGCGGAAGCCGTTGGCTCTCTGGCACAATGCGCGAACGTGAAGGCGCTTGTCTTAATACATGACGCACTTGACACAGAGGACATCGCTATCACACGACGCGCTATCGGTTTGCACTACAATGGTCCGATTACGTTTGCCTATGATCTTGAAAGCTTTTGAGATCATGCTGTCCCAGCTTGATCGCCAAAAAAAGCATATCCTGGCCGGATAATATGGGATTTAACATGCAGCATTTGTGATATGATTTAATAGAGCAATAGGTGTATGGCTGAAGGTCTCTTTTGTGAGAATGGTTTGTTGAGTGCATACTCCTACCAGCCAACGACCTTGTACAAGATCAATTGAGCCGCCTGTCACGCGATTGCTGAGCGTTTCACGGCATATCGAAGCCAGCTTCGAGAAAAGCGACTACAAGGGTATTGTGAGGAAATCAGACAGATTGCATTGCTCCTTCAGGCTGAAAGGGTAGCACTTACTCAGAAACATATTGCTCGATATCTAACGCACCCTGCCATTTTGCGTGATCCGAAAGTACGTGAACTCCTGCGGGAAGTTTGCCGTGAGTTGGAGGCAGGTGATGGAGAAAAATCACGATGAACCAATATGTTCGCAAGTTCTTCGGAGTTCCGTTTCAGAGTCAGCAAACACAGCAACGTGTGCGTATTCAACCACAACGCTTGCCTACGTCTCCTGAAGAGTGGCATGCACATTGGCAAGCGAAAGGCTTTCCATGGAGAACAGAACCGGAGATTGATGCGAAGCGACAGGAAGAACTGAGTAAGTGTCGTTCTCTTGTTCCTGATATTGAAAAAGGGATCTATCCTTTCAAAGAGATGGAATTGTGTCGTGCTGATATCGAGTGGCTCTTAGCAACGCATGAGGATGGGCTTGGGCCAGTGGATTGGAGTGATGAGAGCAACCGTAAACGGGGAGGACTAGATATGCGTGGGGCTGACCTGCGTCAGGCGGATTTGCATGGATTACCATTAGCGTGCTTACGAGGTGGACTCAGCGGGATCGAGTGGACCAAAGCATCTGTAGAGCAACGGAACATAGCAAAGCTACATCTGGAGGGTGCTAACCTTTCCTCCACTCATCTGGAAGGTGCGAGCCTCGCTGGCGTCCATTTAGAGTTGGCGAATTGCTCTCAATCTTATCTGGAGAGAGCTGACCTTCACACAGCGCATCTGGAAGGTACTTCCTTCTTTGAGACACATCTAGCAGGAGCCTCTTTACGAGGCGCTTTCCTTGACGCTGCCACTATCCTCAGCAACATCGTTCTCGTAAATGAAGAGTTTGGTTCTGCTTTCTTATCGGATGTCCACTGGGGCGACACTACTCTCTCTCTTACGAATTGGGCACGTATCAAAATACTCGGCGATGAATACGAGGCACACCAACCGACAACGTGGTATGGATTGGCGAAAAACAAGAGTGGATGGCTGCGAGGATATCAAAGAGCAGTCCGAGCAAATCGTCAGCTTGCCCTTGTCCTCCAGAGAGAGGGATTGAATGAAGATGCGGCCCGCTTTGCCTATCGAGCGCAGATCCTCCATCGTAAAGTCCTCTGGAAGCAGCGGGAGGCTGGGCGTTGGTTCTTTTCTCTACTGTTTGCTTTGTTGGCTGGCTACGGCTATCGTCTTTGGCGCATTCTTGCTGCTTACCTGATTATTGTCTCAGCTTGCGCTGTCGCGTACTTTCTCCTTGGGCTAAACTATCCACCTCATCTGTCCTTACTACAGGCGATTCTCGAAAGTATCATCGCGTTCCACGGACGTGTCTTTACAGAGCTATTCTCACCATTTACTCCCCAGATCTGGGTCACTGCCTTTGAGGCTGTTGCAGGGCTTGTTATTGAGGGGGTCTTCATTGCGATGCTCACTCAAAAGTTCTTTGGCAAGTAGCTGATGACGAGGGGAAAGCGCGTGAAAATCCGTTGGAGAATTTCCCAAAAACGGCAATTAATGGCCACACCGGCCATTTTATGCCGCGAGTCACACAAGGAGAAGAATGGGAGTTAAGCAGGGGGGTAAAGGGCATGGATAGGATCTCCCACCTGCCGCGTAGTGATAAATACGAAGCATGGATAGGATCATTGTGACTCAGCCGGGTCACAGCGAGATTGCAAGCTCAACTCCCTACTTTCAGTGTACTCAGGTGAACAAGAAGCAAGCGGTAAATGTACCGCTTGCACAATGCGCCTCCCTATATCGTCGTACGACCACGCCGTGAGCGCGGTAGGAGCAAGAAGGCCAGGATCATTCCGGCAATGATGCCTCCAACATGGCCCCAGATGGCGATACTGGAACCAGCATAAAGATCAAAGCCCAGGTTGAGCACCAACCAGAAAAGCCAGTTCCCGATGGCACCCGGTCCATAAGCTCCCAGTGAACGGCGGTTCATGATGTAGAAGACGCCGAGCGCGCCAAAGACACCGAAGATGGCACCAGAGGCACCCACCGCCGCCTGACCCGGCGAGAGAAAGAGGAAGAAAATTCCCCCCAGAATGCCCGATAGCAAGTAGATGACCAGGTAACGCCAGTGCCCATAGAAAATCTCGACCGCTCGGCCAATAAAAAACAATGAAAGCATGTTTAAGCCAATATGTTCGATGCTTTCATGCAAAAACATAGCCGTAAAGATACGCCATATCTGTCCCTGTAGGACCAGATTATTATCTTGTAGGCCCAGGTTATAAAGTGTCGGGAACACGAACGTCGTAAGAAGGAATACAAACACATTGATGGTGATCAAGACGGTCGTCACAAGTGTCGGATAGCGGCTCAAAGCAAAACGAGTGCGGATGATCTGACGCTGCATCCCGTTGGGTCGTGACCACGTGGGCACGCTATCGCCGTTGGCTGCCCTGCTAGCAGGCGAGGGCTGAGCAGCAGGCGTGTATGCTGGAGTGCCTGTATAGCCGGATGCTTTGGGTGCTTCAAGGGGCGGAAAACAGTTTTCAAAACGGCCACCGTATGAGAGACGCGTTGCTCGTGCTCGCGCTAGATTGGCATCGTAGTCCTGCCCATTGGCGCGCAGTAGATAGGCGCGCAAAGCATGAGCATAGGCAATAATCGGGTCTTCGCTGATCGCCGCGTCAACGCTCTGTAAGGCGCGTTCATAGCGGTGATCCAGCAGATCAAGTAACGCTTGCGCGAGCTTCGTTTCGGTACCGCCCTGGGGCTGTAATTCCTGTACCCGGCGGCAAGCCATGCGTACAACATCAAAACTGCCTAGCGCGAGATTGGCCTCGGCTAATCCCAGGTGGACCTGAGGGTTATTCGGCTCAATTTGCGCACTGTGAGCATAGGCCAGGGCCGCTTCGCGAGCTTTTCCCTGTGCCAGAGCCTGTTTCCCTTGTTCCAGATAGGACTGGAGATCCGTTTGAGCTTCCACGAGTTATCCTCCAATAGCAAATCGTGTACGCAAAAGATGCTCTGCGCTTACGATCTCATTCTGTTTAGATATAAAGCGATGATTGCTAGTAGCAGTGTACCTAAAATTGTCAATACTGCCAACCACCAACGGCGCGCGAGACTATGTGTATCCTGCCAGGAGCGTGTTGCTGAAAGTCGGTAGAGCGGACTAAATTCCCATCCAAGCACGCAACCACTTAGTAAACCTCCGAGATGCGCGTAGTTATCGACGTCTTGCATCAAAAAGCCGATACCCAGGTTAATGCCAATAACCACGACGAGCCAGAGCATCGCCATGGCTCCTCCATTAGGAAAGGCTCGGCGGTGCATGAGAACAAATATACTGTATGCCCCGACCAACCCAAAAATCGCCCCTGACGCTCCAACACTCACTTCCTGCGGCGCAAAGAGGAAACTGGCCAGCATACTGACACAGCCAGTCACCAGGTAGATGAGCAGGAAACGCAGATGTCCAAAGATACGTTCCAGGTAGATACCTAGCACGAAAAGATTGAGCATGTTCAGTCCAATGTGTAGGACATTGACGTGCAGGAAAATAGGGGTGATAAAACGCCAGTACTGCCCCTGCACAATCAGGGGATTGTCCTTAGCCCCGTAAGTAACCAGCACATTGGTAAGTGCATTTTCATCCCTGGGTTGAACATTGATCGCATTGTTCACAATATTCGTCAGTATATCACGAAGATCATGGGTTCCTGTTGCTCGCGCTACCTGATAAGCCGTGAAACACCAGATCGCAGTTGTGCCACAGGTGAGTATCCAGGTGGCCCAGGGCATATCCTGCAAGCCACGTCTCTGCCGGTGAAGTGCCGCTCGGTAACTGGCTTGAGCACGTGATTTGCGTGCCGTTGCGTCTTCTGTGAGAGAAATAGTCTTCACTCGTGCCTCATGTGAATGTATACTTGCCTGTAAAGCAGTGCACATGCCTCTATTCTATAACGGTCTTTCTTGGTAATACGATCTAGGAGGTTGAATGTCGCAATCTCTTGAAGAGAGTACCTGAAGTCAGGGCGCAATGAGAGAAAAATGGCGCTGTTATTTGATAAAGCCATTTGTATGGGCGAAGATCGTGATGCCGTTAAAAACGAACTGTATGGCCAGTGCTGCCAGCAAGATGCCAAGAATGCGTGAAAGAACCATGATGCCTGTTCTGCCGATGCGCTGTATAATCCAGGTACTGCCACGCATAGCAAGCCAGGCAGCTAGCAATGAAGTAAAGATAGCCGCTGCAACGGCGACCAGGTCAAGCGGTTTGGGAGTAGCGAGGTCGACATAAAGAATAGTTGTGGCAATCGTGCCTGGTCCTGCGATCATAGGAATAGCGAGAGGGAAGACGCTAATATCCTCACGGGTCATTGCTTCTTCCTCCTCCGTCTTGGTTTCGCGAGCACCCGAAGGACGACCGAAAAGCATATCGACGGCAACGAGGAAGAGTAGCACACCACCGGCAATATTAAAGGCATACAGACTAATCCCGAGACGGGCCAGCAAAAAACGTCCTACCAGGGCGAAGAAAACAATAATCGCGGCACTGATCCAGATGGCACGCGTCACTACCGTGTTGCGCTGTGCCGGGTTAAAGTGGGAAGTTAATCCAACTACGATAGGCGCGAGACCAACGGGATCAATAACGACAAAAAAAGTCACAAATGCACTAATAGTAAAAGTTATGGTAGCAGTAGACACAGCAGAAGCCTCATCAATTTGATTTAATGTCTGCCGTATTATAGCATATCTATGTGACCTGATTACGCAAAAAGTCTCTTGAGTTCGTCCTCTCTGCAGAGTGGCCCTCTCATTTCCAGGAAAAGAATGGGGACATCCTTCCTCTGCGATCTGGCCTTAGTAATCACGACGGTACCCGTCGCGGTAGCCTCGATAGTAGCTGTGCCGACGATGCCATACCGGGTAGGTGAGCAGGTGCCAGATGGCGACCACAATGATGGCCCCAAGTAGCGCTTTAACGATAGGGATATTTTGTCCAGCAATAGTGACATTGCCCACGACCTGCAAGGAGATAACATCCGTAAGTAGCCAGACGCCAATCAATGAAGCGAAAATGGCACCGATGACACCAAATGGCAAGCGCCAACCAACAAGAGTTTCTGCCACGAGGCCGACAACAGCGGCAATGCCCCAGTAAATGAGGTCGCTGGTAGTAACCGCGATCTGGTTGCCTAGAATATTGCCACTCAGCACGACCGGATCAGTCGTGGCGGCATGCGTCAGAAATGCGAGTGCAATGAACATCGTAGTTTATCTCCTTTATAATCGGAAGTATGATCTCTATCTACGTACCTATATGTAAGAACGTCACAATGCTGCTGTTTTAAAACATGACTGATACATTTGTGCTAGAGCGAGGTGTAGTTATTGGTCGTTGGCTTTGCGTATTAAAAAAGTGGCGGCATCACTAATGATGTTGTATTCAGCGTTAACCCTCTACAACTATTGATGCTTGTGCGCTATAATGAAACTGAATTACTTCAGAATTGGATTGGGAGGCACATTATGCAAACCGTAAAGAGGTTCGCAATCATAGTAGGAGCAGTCATTACTCTGCTCGTTATCATTGGCCTCGTTCTAGCAGCTATTTTCCATGTATTACTGGACGTGCTCTACATTGCGTTGCTGCTTCTGGCGGTGCTCATGGTATTGGCGACAGTCTTTCAGATATATTCTATTCTCGTGCTGGTGCGCACGATTGTAACGGTGCGCGATGAAATGAAGCCGCTAGTAGCATCAGTACAAGAGACCGTGGGTCTCGTCAAAGAGACGGCGAAAACCGCCGGCCATACGGCCTCTACGATAGGGAATACAGCACGTTTGACTTCCGAGTTTGCTCTTGTGCCAGGCGTACGCGTTGTCTCTGCCGTTGTCGCAGGGCAGCAAATGCTGCGCGTCTTTCTGGGACGTGGACATACGCGAAGTCGCGCCGAGCAGCGGCGCAAGCAGCAGCAGGAAGCTATACAGGCTAGTGTGGGAGAAAACGAAGGATGATAGGTACAGCGAATCCGGTTTTAGCTACCCTGGGGCAGATATCAGCCATTATCCTGTGTCTCTTCGTGTTTATCTTTGTCCTGCTCGCCGTAGTATTTAACCTGGCGATGGCGTTTGGCCTGGGTTGGCTGCGCGAGAAAGCTGAGCTGATCAAGTTGCTACGACCACATGTTGAAAGCGTGAATAAGACCGCAGAAGCGGCCAAAAATGGTGTTGTTCCCACTGAAGACACACAGCCAGTTGTGCGTGCGCTCGTCAGTGTGCCGGGACGTGTCCAGGCTGTCGATACCAAAGTGGACCAGACGACCGAACGCATTGTGAAAGCGGCGATTGAATTCCGCGCGCGCACTGTCCAGGTGCAAACGATAGCTAGAGCGCTTTTCATACCAGGCGCAAAGAAGCAAAGAAGCACAACCAGGGTGGATAAAAACGGTGTCCCCGACTCTCGGCTGGAAAAGAGTACTCCAGAGGTGCCTGCGCAAGCGCCCGCAACGGATGGACAGCGACAAACCGCGCAGAGCGTAACGGCAGGCTAACTTAAAATGTCCCAACTCATTGAGTATTGGAAACAATTCGGGCGTTTTCAGCGCAATGCCCGTTTGTATTTGCTGAGCAACGCCCTGAGCGGTATCACGTTTGGCATCATCGTTGTTTTATATAATCTTTACCTCACAGCACTGGGATATGGTACTGATTTTATTGGTCTTGTGCTCTTTGTGGGAACGTTGGGAGCCGGGCTAGCTATTTTCCCGGCGGGCATCTGTATAGATCGCTTTAGCGGCAAAGGCATCCTGATCTGGTCGAGTGTACTGATTGGCATCGTTGGTATGGGGCAGATACTCTTTCGCACGCCTGTTCCTTTGCTCATAAGCACCTTCATCGCGGGTATTGCAGGCGCATTTGTGCTGGTAATCAACGCGCCGTTCCTCACGCTGCATAGCACACCTGCTGAGCGTCCCCATCTTTTCAGCCTCAATATTGTGGTGACACTGGCGACCTCCGTCATTGGTGAGGCGCTGGGTGGTATTTTGCCCATCTGGTTGCGCACAATACCCTGGCTCATGGGTCCACTACCATCCTCCCTTGCGTGGATGCTCGCCGATCAGGCTGCACCTCGCGCGTATCAACTGGCGCTACTACTGGCCGGACTTATTGCCGCTCCAAACCTTATCCCACTTTTTCTGTTGAGCAATGACCATCCTCGTCGCAGTGCAGGAGATCCGGCTAGCGCGCCTGTATTGAGCCAGGGATCTCCGTCCATGGGGGAGAACCAGGGTAGGGGCGTGTCCTTGCGACCGCCCCCGGGACGCACGCAAGGTGACGCCCCTACCCTGGTTCCCAACGTTTCTCCCGCAAGGATGGAGACTTTGAGACAGGTACCTTCGTTATCTGAAGCACTGGCGAGCCTCACACAGTGGAGACGACAGCTTTCTTTGCACCGTGTGCTCTTCAGTCCTGTGGTGGCCATCGTGCTCGTACAGGTACTCATCGCGACTGGGGCGGGATTATTTATCCCGTACTTCAATATCTATTTCGTGCGACACCTGGGTGCATCCTCTGCTTTGTTCGGCGTGATTGCCGGGGGAGCTAATTTGCTCAACGCTCTTTTCGCCTTACTGGCTCCCTGGCTGGCGCAGCGCATCGGCAAAGTAGCCACCATGGCTCTCACAGAACTGGTGAGTGTGCCATTGATGCTAATCATTGGCTTAACGCGCTTTTTGCCGCTTGCTGCCCTGCTCTATCCTTTCAGGCAGGGTTTTATGGATATGTCGCAGGGTATCATGCAGGTTTTCTCGATGGAAGTCGTATCCAGGAGGCATCGTGGGCTGGCGAATAGTAGTTATCAGGCTGCCTATCAGGGCGCGTCGGCCATAGGAACTCCAATAGGAGGACTGATCATCGCTCACGTGGGCTACACGCCCGTCTTTATCTGTGCGGCGCTACTCTATATGCTGGCAATTGGTCTGCTGTGGGCACGCTTTGGACAGAGCCAGTTGTCAGTGCAAACTCACGATGAGCAGAGTCCTGACGAGGTTGCTCTCTGATAAACTGCTGCCCGCCTCCTCCATCGAAGATGCCGCGTAACTCTTCAGGTCTGCTGGAGTCGTCAGTCGCTCACATGTGTCTGAGCAAGCCACATCAAGCACAGTCCTGCCACTCGTGCATCTGCGGTATCATTACGGCCCGGTTGGTACATCTGTCAGTTTGATCAGCAGACGAGGTGCTGCTCGGAGCTGAAGCTGAGGTAGGTCGCATCCCAGAGTCTACTTGTCTGTCAAGGATAATTGCTAGCGGAATGCTGGATAATAAGGCATCTGATCTGCTTCGGGAGGTAAGAGCTCACGCAACCTACCAGCCATCCGCTCAAATGTCTTACCGATAGCTTGCAAGTACTCGCTGGTTTCAATGGCTTCTCTTGCCACAGTGAAGCGCAGCAGGAAACGCTGCCGAGCCGTTGCAAGACCTGGCGACCACTGCCAATCTTTCTCCAGATGACGATGCAGAAAGCGACAATCATTGATTGTCCAGTAGGCACAGGCAGCGGCAACGGCCTGTGCAAATAGCCTGTCATCATGTGCTGCGGGGCAGCCCTTCGCCAATTCCATACGATAACGTGTCTCCATACGATGAATGATGTGAGCAGGAAGCCGGCTGACGCACCAGCAGGTAGGGAATGGCATGCGAGCGTAGACGCCTTCGATGAGCGCGTGACGATACGCTCCGAATTCAAAGTCAAACAACTTTACGGCTGTGCCGATATATATGTTATCGGGGCAGGGATCGCCATGCGTATAAGCTGAGAATGGTCCTGGATTTTCCATGATGGAAGTAAGCTGCTGCAATTCATCCTCCATGCCAGCAGCAGGTGCGACATTCAGCGTGTGAATGGCCTCCCACAATGCTGACGAGATCCAGGCATAGTCGGGGATATCTACAGGCCCAAGCTCCTGACGAATGTGGGAGAAAGCCTCTTGCTTACCAATTGTGGCGGCATGCATCTTACCCACAGTAGCTGCATACTGTACAGCTGCCTCTTCTGCCGCCTCAGGGTTATCCGCGAGCAGCAGATGGTGCAGCCCGTTTCCCGTTCCCAGATCCTCCATGACTATCAGTCCATGCGCTTTGTTCCCAGCATAGAAGCAGGGCGCGAGGGCTGGATGAGGTGCGATCTCACTTAAAAGCTGTAATCCAGCCCAATCATTGAAGAAGAGCTGAAAAGAATCTTCCGAAGCTGTGTTGGAGGCTTCGGATATGCTTTCCGCCATAGGCATGGCTTTGACAATAATGTGCTGCGGGGCATCAACCGGCTTTTCAAGGAGCGAGAAGCGATACACCTGGGTGCGACCACTGGCCTGAAGATCAGCGGCATTCGGAGCAAGTTGTACCTCGCTACCCCAGACCTCCGTAAGCAGTTCCTCAACCCGCGATTTGATAATGGAAAGCGACCTTCCCTGGTCAGTTGACATAAAATAAGCTCCTGACAGATGAGTTAGCGTAGCATCCAGAAAGAAAAAAGCACAGGGGAAGCATGTAAATTGCATGCTCCCCCTGCTGTGCTTTTTGCTAGTCGTCAACCTCGATGGCCGCAGGTGCGCTTCTGACGGTGAAACGAATGAAGATGAGCGTTAATTCATAGAGAACTGACAGTGCTACACCGATAAAGATAGGACTGTAGAGGTCAGCTCCCGGCGTCGCAAAGCAGGCAAGCGCCCACATGATGATGTGTGCCATCGCGCGCTTCCTACGCAACGTCTCACCGGAGACAATACCTACTTTCGCCAGGAAGGTCAGGACCAGGGGTAGCTCAAAGATCAACCCGAAGACCAGAATGAAGATAGAGACGAAGGAGAAGTAGCTGTCCGCCGTCACCAGTTGTGTGAAGCTCCCGGAGGAAAAACCGATGAACCATTCAACCGGGTAGCGTAATACGATATAACCCAGGCTAACTCCGGCGAGGAAGAGCACAACGCCGATCAAGATAAACGGCACTGCATGCTTCTTCTCGCGCTCATATAAGCCTGGAGCAATAAATGCCCAGGTCTGATAGAGCAATACCGGCAGTGAAGCAATAATGCCGACAACTACCGAGACCAGGAGCGAAACCGTAAAGGCTTCCATCAGTCCAGTGACCACAAGTTTGCCATCTTTTGTATGCAAAACACTGGCCTGAGTTGGCAACGGGGCCTCCAGGAAGGTCATAATCTGATCCCTGAAAACAAAGGCAATAATGGAACCAACGGTTACCGCGATCAATACTTTAAAGATACGCCAGCGCAGTTCTTCCAGGTGATCCATCAGTGACATAGCAGATAGATCACTTGCCTCTTCCCCGTCATCGTCATTGTAAGCGTCATTATCACTATTTAATGGTGAGGGGACCTGCTGATCAAGATCACTTGCTGCCATTTTTTCCCTCTATGCTCGATGAACATACAAAAATAGTACTTTGCTATGGCTATGTTGTGCGTATCCATACGCACACGTTTATCTGCATGCCAGAATGGCATTAATCAACGTTGGCGGTCTCGCTGGCGCTGACCTCGCTCTGTGCAGCCTCTTGTGCTGCCATGGCGGCCTTTTTGCTGGCGATTTCCCGCTCAATAGCCTCTAGCTCATCACGCTTATTGGCAGCGGATGAATCCGCTTTTTCCTCTTTAGGGGCATTCAGGTCGTTCATACCTTTTTTGAATTCTTTGATGCTCTTACCGATGGCAGAACCCATCTCTGGCAACTTCTTCGGCCCAAAGATTAGCAGGGCAATGACAACGATAATAATGAGTTCTGGATGTAGACCTGGCATGATAGGTATCCTTTCTTGTTCCTGCATCTACCACGGAGAGATGCAATGCGACTATGCTGTGCTGTTTGTGCATTCTGTCCAGGGAGCAGGTCAATGCTCTGAACAACTGACCTGTTGTGCTAAATATGTGTGCCTGGATAGCTGGTTATATATAAAAGTAGATGCGCGAGTATGGGAATTTGTGACAACGAAATTGTATCTTGACTATTCCATAGCTTCGACTGGATGTTTGACCGCGAAGCGAATGAAGATGAGCGTCAACTCATAAAGGACCGACAGGGCTACCCCGATAATAATGGGGCTAACCACATCCGCGCCCGGCGTCGCAAAGCAGGCCACAATCCACATACCAATGTGGACCGCAGTACGTTTTCTGCGCAGCGTTTCTCCTGAGACAAGTCCGACCTTAGCCAGGAAGGTCAGTACCAGGGGCAGCTCGAAGATCAGCCCAAAAACCAGGATGAAAATGGCCACGAATGAAAAATAACTGCTCGCTGTCACCAGCTCGACAAAGTTGCCAGACGAGAAATTAATGAACCATTCGACCGGGTAGCGCAAGACAAAGTAGCCCAGCACAACCCCGATAGTGAAGAGCGTAATGCCGATAAAGATAAAGGGCACCGCGTATTTCTTCTCGTGCGCGTAGAGTCCAGGTGCAACAAAAGCCCAGGTCTGATAGAGCAATATTGGTAGTGCCAGGACAATGCCAACGACGACCGAGATCAGCAGCTCGACAGTAAAGCCTTCGGTAAGTCCCAGTACCACCGGTTTGCCGTTATTCAGCGCGTCGGCCTGTTTGGGCAACGGTGCATCCAGAATATGCAGCAGCTGGTTTCTGAAGATGAAAGCAATCACAGTAGTAACAGCTACCGCGATCAACATTTTGAAGATACGCCAGCGTAGTTCTTCCAGGTGATCTACCAATGACATGGCAGACGGGTCGTTTGCTTCTTCCGTGTACTCGTCAGGATCGCCATAATCATCCGTCTGAATTTGCTGACTGGCATTACTAGCCGCCATTATTCTTCTCCCTGGTGCATTTTCACTTGACCTCATGCTTATGGGTGTTAGTCGACGTGTGCAGTCGATTCACTCTCATGGGTTTCGACCTCGGGCTGAGCAGCTTCCTGCTCTGCGGCGGCCCTTTTAATGGCCATCTCGCGTTCGAGGGCCTCAAGTTCGAGTCTGGCTGCGTCCAGTGAGCGCTGTGACGCTACAGGTTCGGCAGGTGTGCTCACATCCTCTTTAGGCGCACTTAATTCGTTCATACCCTTTTTGAACATCTGAATGCTCTGACCAATAGACTTACCCATCTCCGGCAACCTCTTTGGTCCAAAAATCAGCAGGGCAATCACGAAAATAATAATAAGCTCAAATGGGTGAAATCCAAATGGCATACTAGATGGTCCTTTCATAACGTGCGGCGTTTAGCACGAGAACAGGCCGTTTTCTCTGATAGAGCCGTCACAGATGCAAGTTGTCAATCGGCTAAGCTAGAGATAACCTTTTAAGGGATCGCGCGCTGTGCGATATCCTGGCCCAATATGCTTGCTTCAAGCGACTGCAAGCCCTCTAGCCCGGCGCTCACGATGCCCAGTCCAGCAGAACCAAGCGCGACCATCTGTACCACGCGTCGGCGGCTCACACGATGTTCACGCAGTTGGGTAACTACCTGCTGCTGTCGCTGCACTTCCCTGGTTTCGCGCCGTGCGGAGGTCAGCAGACGCTGCTCTAAAGCGGGCGGTGTAGCAGCCATGCTTCCGTAGTGGCGTAACAGCAAAGTCTCAATAGAGTCGTTATACATACTTGCTCCATGTCGCGGGAGGTTGTGTCATCAGGTTGAACGGCTGCCGCTTATCGGTCAGCGGATGATGCCTGGCGCGTTCCTGCCCGCTTTGCTGTAGAGATGTGGTGGCAGATATGCTATCGACCAGCTCCTCACCACTCTCATAGTCATAGACCTGCTTAAACTGTTTGCGTGCTCGGGCAATGCGCTGGCGCACGGCGTCTTCTTTCAAGTCGAGCAGTCGAGCAATCTCTGTGATAGAAAGCCCACCGACGATTGAGAGAAGCAGGCAGACGCGTAAGTTTTCTGGTAATTTTGCCAGAGTACGTTGAACTGTGTCCTGTTCGGCGACCAACTCAGCCGGATCAGTGCTGGTGGCAGCCCCATAACCCCCTGGTTGGACGGGGGTAGCCTGTTTTTGCAGCATCTCGTCAGTATTTTCGTCAGTCTCTTGCAGCCTGTTCTCCTGAGTTTGTGAGAAAGGGATGAAGCGAAAAATGTTGCGGCGTCTGCGCTGCATACGTACCGTATTTAAAGCAATACGCAAGAGCCATGCGCGGGCATGGAATTGAGCGCCACTGGCAGCGCGAGCAGCATCAAGCGACTTCAGGGCCTGGTGAAAGGTATCCTGAGTCAGATCCTGGCTTTCCTCCCAATTATTTGTTAGACCATAAATGGTATGGAAAACTAACTTATAATATTCCTGAATGAGAGCCTCGACCACCTCGGCTGCAGGCATTGTATCCACACGCCACTCTTTCGCGTTGATCAGAGCAGACAATGCTACTCTGCACAGTAATAGAGATGCACGAAGGTAGGAATTTGTGACAACGAAAAAGCCAGCACACAAAGAAGCAAAACAGGTCGTGCTGGAAAAAAGCATACCATGCAGTTCCATGAGCTGCGCTAGCCGCGTCCGCACGGCATTTGGAACTGCATTTCAAGAGCAACGCCTACAGAGACAAACGAGAAAAAGGGGCGACCACGTGGCCGCCCAGACGTGACGTCCATAATGAACGTCTAAGAGTGCTGCGAAAAATTAGCGCGAATGTTCGTCGATATAATCTTCGGCTTCTTGCACTGTCGTGATTTTCTCTGCATCCTCATCAGAGATCTGCAGTTTGAACTCCTCTTCAAGAGACATAATAAGTTCAACCAGGTCCAGTGAGTCGGCGTTGAGATCCTCAACAAAAGACGCGCTAGGAACCACCTCGCTCTCATCGACACCCAGTTGATCGACGATAATCTTTTTCAGGCGTTCTTGGGTAGTAGGCATTATTTCACCTCGCTTTCCGCTTTTGGGGTGGGCTGTTGTTGTGCCCGATTAAATATAGTGCCGAGGACGCCATTGATGAAGCGGCTGGAGGTTTCGCTGCCAAAGGACTTGGCAAGTTCCACTGCTTCGTTAATCGCAGCCTTGGCTGGTACCGTATTATTAAACAGAATCTCGTAGATTGCAAGCCTGAGAATGTTTTTATCGATGCGGGCCATTTGCTGCAACGGCCATTCGCGGGCCGCGCTCTGGATATGAGCATCGATGTCAGCAAGATGGTTACACACACCCAGGACGAGTTCGCTAGCGTATTCTACAACCTTCGGATTCAGATTGCGTTCCTCGGCGTGACGCTGCAAGACCTCTGCTGGAGTATGGTTGGCGATATCGTATTCGTAGAGCGTTTGCAGTGCGATCATGCGCGCTTGTCTGCGTATCCCTGGCATAGTATCCTCGAATGGTAACTAGCTAAATAGTCTAGTGTATAAAAAATTATACAGAATGTGCATAACCGTGATGCGTGACAACGACCAGCTCTCGCTGGACACATTACGCAACATCCTGGATGTAGACGTTGACTTCTCGTACCTGCATGCCTATCATCTCTTCGATAGCCGCCGCCACCTCTTCCTGGACGGCGTTTCCCACCTCCACGATGTTGCAACCGGCCCCGACGACGATATATAAGTCGGCAGACACACTGTTCTCTTTGACTGTTAAAGCGACCCCCTGCCTGGGGACTTCACGACCGAGCAGACGTGTCCATTGGTCGCCGGTCTGTGCCATACGTATGACACCTGGAATTTGCAGCGCAGTGTTAATCACAATCGTAAAAAGCACCGGTCGGGCAACACGTACCACGCCTGCTAGTTGTGATTCTATTGCCATACGAGTTCTCCTTGCTTCAGTGATAAACCACCATCGATGCTTCTGTGTGGCCTGCCAGCACGCGCCTGATGATCTGTGCAGGCCGGATACCAGTATCTGTTAGCAATCACTCTCTTGCGCGTTGCTGAGTAACGTATCAGGCGCAGGGTTGTTACTCAGTGCCACGATGAAGGTCTCGGGAATGATACATCCGTAATTATGTACGTAACCGCGTACGTACTATGGCCTTACAGCAAAGATAGGCGCTTTTCCGCTCTGTGTCAAGTATACTATCCTTATCGGCAAGGCTTAGCGAAATGCGCTGACCCGGCGCTTAGCTGTTTCCTCAATTATACGCTATTGTAACAGATCTAACTCACGAGTAAGCTGCACTGCTTTTTCTACCTGGGCTACACTGCCAATATTGATTGTAGTAGTACCTTTGGCGATGCGTTTGATCATACCTGTCAGAGCCTGACCAGGGCCAATCTCAAAAAAGGTTGTCACACCCACACTCGTTAAATATTCAATACTGCGCGTCCATTGGACGGATGCCGCAACTTGCTGCGCGAGTTCACTACGCAGCGACTGAGCCGTGGTCAGGGGCGTGCCCGCGATGTTCCCAATAATCGGGATGCTCGCATCGCGCAGATCGAGTGCTTCTACCGAGTGGGCTAGATTGGTCGCTGCAGGCAGCATGACCGGTGAGTGAAAGGCACCGCTGACGGCAAGCGGAATGACCTTTTTCGCGCCGCGTTCCCTGGCTAGCTGTATCGCAGCCTCCAGGGCCAGCCGCTCACCAGAGATCACTACCTGGCCTGGTGCATTATAATTTGCCACGACCACCTGTCCCTGCCCGGGATGCGTTGCCTGTGTCTGCTCGCTCTGCTGTACAACCTGCTGGCAAATCTCTTGTAAGATAGTTGCATCCATGCCGATAACCGCCGCCATACCACCTGGACAAGCCAGCTCTTCCTGCTGCATCAGGCGTCCACGTTCGCGTACAAGTGCCGCAACCCCTGGAAGATCCAATGCTCCTGCCACAAGGAGCGCCGCGCATTCGCCAACACTATGACCGGCAGTGTAACTGGGTGTGAGTGGAGTGGACCAGGATGAGTGGCGAGGTGAGAGGGCTTCTTGAAAGGCCGCAAGGTAAGCCAGGCTGACGGCAACAATCGCGGGTTGTGCATGTATCGTCGCGCGCAATGTCTCTTCCGGTCCGTGAAAGCATAATGTGCTGAGCGAAAAGCCTACTGTTTCATCAAAGGCTGTAAATACACGCCTGGCGGCCTGAGATGCTTCAAAGACGTCAGCTCCCATACCAACGGACTGGCTACCTTGCCCGGGGAAAAGAAAGGCAACTGGTTTCTTTATCATGTTCGTTTCGTTTATTGATGTAGAAGAGCCATGCCCTTAGTACATTGCAATACACGCTTGAGTACCTGTGCAGGTTGCGCCATGGCTAACTCAGGCTCCTTGAGCTTCTCTCTGCGCAAGATGTCACGCGCATCTGATTGCAATATGCGTAGCAGCTCTGGCTCGTGCTACATTACTTCTTTGTTCTGGGCAAAAAGACCTGACGACCACGGTATGTGCCGCAGTTGGGGCAGGCATGATGTGACAGGCGTGGCTTTTTGCACTGCGGGCAGGCAACTAATTGTGGTAAGTCCAGGTGATGATGCGCTCTGCGCTCGCCCTGACGAGCATGCGAGATGCGCTGTTTGGGTAATGCTCCCATGACCGTATTCTCCTCTTCCACCAGTATTGTGACCTGAATACTATTCAGATTCCTTTACTCGTGTTATGGTTGTGATCCATTTTGTAATAACGTTTTAAGTACACTCAGTCGCGTATCAACCTCTGGTTCTGTGCAATCGCAAGGCCCAAGATTGAGGTCATGACCACACTGCGCACACAGCCCAGCGCAATCCTCTTTACATAAAGTGACCATGGGGAGAGCGAGCAATACGCTTTGTCGTACGGCTTCGGTCAGGTCAACCTGGTGATGCTCATCGATGGAGAAGACATCATCTTCATCGATAGGCGGAAGCGGCGTCCCTGTAATCACATCTACCGTTGGGTAGAAGCGCTCTTCGAATGGTACATGCTGCAGTTGCTCAAACTGCTTTAAACAACGCGCGCAGGTAAGTTCTATTGTCAGATCTACCGCACCGTCCACCAGAAGGCCCTGGTTGACCCGGCGCATACGCACATGACCCGTGATAGGACTGACCACTTTGAGATCATTGTCGAGCTGAACCTGATCTTCCTGTATATCTGCGGTAAGCGAAGTCCCAACGGGAGATTTCATCAATTGCGCCACATTAAAAATCATACCACGATTTCCTTTCCACTAGAGCTTAGAATAAACCTCTTTCTGACTGGTAAAAAATACAGTATGGCGCAAGATGAATGATTCCATGCTCTCTGCTGGCGCTTGCTCATTATAGACAAGCTGTGAGAGGGTGTCAAGTCTTGCAGCCCTTTTTTGATCCCGCCGGGTAACTCTTCTATACAGATCTGCTGTGAACTCGCGTAGGGACAATGTTTTGCGTTGTCCGAGGTGGGCTAAGAGAGATATGTGGGACCGCCAATTGTATCTGCTGCCAGTGATGCTCGCCGTGGCGTCCGTTGTGCTGATGGAGGTGGTTCATCTTCCTCTTCACTTACATCATCCAGCTCATCCAGCTCGTTTTGTTGCCCTTCCAGGCTCTCCAGACCACGTTCGATGCTCAGGATAGTACGTTCTACTTCGGTGCTGACGCTGGTCAGATGCTCGCGCAAATTGCGCAATGTTTCTGCCGCATAGGCATCGGCCTCGTTCTGGAGCTGGAGCGTGTGCTCTTCGGCGTGGCGTACCAGCGTCTGAGACTGCTCTTGCGCGCGTCGTAGTATCTCCTGTGAGCGCTCATCGGCTGCGCGTAGCAGACCCTCGCGCTGTATAATCCGCTCGGCCTCTTCCTGCGCACGTATCTGAATACTCTTGGCATCGGCTTGCGCCTGTGCGAGAATGCGCTCTTTCTCCTGGTTGATGCGTTCGAGCCTGTTTTACTTCTTCGGGGATGGTTGTACGCATCATATCAATGATATCCAGGAGATCGGCCTCCTTGACAATAATCTGGTTTACGAGAGGCATACGGCGACTGTTGGCGACAAGGTTCTCCAGGCGATCTAAGAGATAGAGTATGTCCATATTAGCCCTCTACTCCTTCCCATGTGAGCCTCTGCATCTCCTCGGACGTCATACGTTGTCTCTGCATGCTACTAAAAACACGGAACGAAGCGACTTTATTTCATCCCTAACTTTTGTGTTAAGGCGCGCACGACGACGGCTGGCAACATATCAGTGACATCCCCACCCAGGCGCGCAACCTCTTTGAGCAGCGATGAGCTCACAAAAATTTGTTCAAGATTGGTGATCAGGCAAATCGTCTCGATCTCCGGTACCAGCTTGTGGTTCATCATCCCTTGCTGGAACTCGGCCTCAAAGTCGTTAGCGGAACGCAAGCCTTTGACAATTATTTCCGCACCAAGCGAGCGAACATATTGTACCGTCAGACCAGAATACTTCTCGACGCGTATGTTTGCCAGCCCTTCCACGGCAAGCACTTCTTGCCAGAGATGCATACGCTCGTCCACCGAAAAGAGCAGATTCTTAGCAGGAAGTGCGTAAACTGCAACAATGAGCGTATCGAAGAGCTTGGCGGCTCTGCGCGCAATATCAAGATGCCCGTTCGTTAATGGATCAAAGCTGCCCGGATAGACAGCTATACGATGACGCCCGTTCTCAATATCCACTTGTTTTACCGCTCCTTCAGTGGCTCAGGTCTAAGATACTACAATGGATCTCCGACATATAGTGAACTAACTTTTGCCGTCTCTGCATATATCCTTGCACCTGAGCAAATCGGCCAGGAGAAGTGACGATCCGTCTTGAGGATACAGCAATGTAAGCATCATTAAATCATATCGAGAGCTATTCGGCAATAGTTCTCCAAAAAAACGGACTCTATGCTTCCGGGGGGAAACGTCGGGAAACCTGGTAGGGGCGTCACCTTCCTCCTTTCCGACACATGAGCCAAAGGCTAGCAGCGTCAGCTTCGTTTCTGACGCAGCAAGTATCCTCGCGGAAAACCAGCATTCGTAACCAGCGTACGCCCATAGCGTCCTCGCCCTTGTGCCCTGATCCCAACCGTGTATCCACCCCCTGCATGCACCCCTGCCATGTCCCCGACACACAGCGCATCAAGCGCATGGTCCTTCTGCACGCCAAAGCGCTCACGATTCCATCGCGTGCGTCCCCCACTCCAGGTACCTATGGGCAGACCCAACAGGCGAAGAGCTTCCACCAAGGCAACGCGCGTGCTGTTGACGGCTGCAGCATCACGCAATGGCTGATTGGCCTGGGCTGCCACTTCAGGATGTCCAAACTCACGAGCCGTCTGGTTGCCTTTCGCAGCGTTGCAATCGTGGCAACTGAGCACGAGATTCCCCACGCGATTGGAGCCTCCGCGACTGCGTGGCTGGACATGGTCGATCTCGAAGGGCTGGTTCGTGACCCCACAATACACGCAGCGCCGCCCGAACTTTTCCAGCAGGTACGACCGGATCTCCCATCCAACCAGTGCACCCCGTTGGTAGTCCACTCCCGAGAGCTCTGGATTCTGGAGCAATTGGGTATCGAACGTGACGCGCTCCACCTCGATGCGGGTCACGGGAAGCCAGCGCCGAGAGCGTTGGGTCCAGGTCACGACATTGCCCACGCGTGATCGCAGTGATGGCGGAAGCCAACCAGACGGGCGACGCCGATTGAGAAATCTGGGAGCACGATATCTGAGATTGGCACTTCTGCGGCGTCGGCGATAGCGAGCGCGCTGGCCCATCGCATCATGCACTTGCTGACCTCGATGCGAGAGGTGGGCCAGGTGCAGCGCGTGATGGACCGGACCGGCATCCGTCTGCTCCTCGCGTACGAGAGCCATCCCGGTCACATGGCTGCCTGGGTCCAGTTTGAGCACGACCGGTTGTACCTGACTTTCCTGGACGCTGCGATCCTTGAGACGGATCGTGAAAGGAGCCACACGATGAACCACGGCGCGCTTTTGCGTGAGCAGGCGACGGGCCCGTTTCTCTGAACAGGGCATGAGCGGCGTTTTCTGACGATCCAGCACAAAGACGGACATGCTCGTTTCCTTTCTGCCTCTTCTGAGGCCCTCTTACGAGGCTGGTGACGGACCTGGGACGGCCTTCCCAGATCGCTCCTCTCGCTCCTGTTGATCCGGCTTGTCTTGCTCGTGGCACCGCTCGATACCCCGAACGAGCTTTTAACCACGAGCGGCAGTGCCAGCAACTGAGGCGGCATTGCTGGGTGCCATGACCGGATCAACGTGGTTCCTTCACCCTGCTGCCTGGGCAGTCTGGAACCTGAGCTGGACAACGACAGGCTTGCCGAAACAAGCCCCTGCGCTTCACGCATGGGGTCGCTGACGGAACTATGCTGCTATGCGACGGTGTAAGCGTCTGTAGCGCGCGGAGATCATTTCACCCATGCCAATAGCAGAGAGGCCGAGCAGCAGGTGGATAACCTGGATAATCCAGTGGGCGCTACCGACGAGTATTTGCTGCTGCGTCAGCCCAAGGCCAACAACAAGGATGCCCAGCACGATAGCGCCAATACCTATGCCGATATTGCCACCTTTGGTTACGAGCATAACCACGCCCAGTATCCATAGCGCAATGGTGATGAGGATACCCAGTAGCATATGCACAGGTATGAGGCTCGTCGCATTATTGGTCCAGAAAAGAATGCCCAGAATGAGCACAATAACTCCACAAACACGTAATACCATGGATGTGATACGTACAAGCATACGTTTTTCTCCTTTAGATGATAAATAGGCAGAGAGAACGCAGTGTTCTCTGTATTGCAGCAGGGCACAGCGGTAGAGAATTTATCTCTGTTTCCCCACGGCAGCTGGTTTCTCGGTTTCATAAGCATGCGTCGTTGTTGCCACGGCGGCTGGTTCCGACCTGTGAATAGAGGACAATACCGGGAATGCCACCAGCAAGGCCAGCAACACGAGTATACCACCTGCGATAAAGGGTGTCCCAGGTGCGAGTATATAGGCGGCTCCGGCGACGAGTGGTCCAATCGAGCGTCCTAAGCCCGCGACCCCTTGCGCCAGCCCTAATGTTGCACCCTGTGTCTCCTGCGTACTACTAAAAGAGAGCAATGTGGATAGGGTTGGTGTGACTGCGCCATCGCCAATACTTAAAAGGCCAACGCTCAACAGCAGTAGCGCGAGCTGGTTGCTGAATGCCAGCAGGATCAGGCCAAGCGCGAGCAGCACGAGACCTGCCAGCAAAACGCTCTGCTCGCTCCAACGCTTCACCAATCGGCCAACCAGGCCGCCCTGCATGATGACGACGATGCAACCGACATAGGTGAAGAGATAGCCATTTTGCGCAGCTCCCCAGTGAAAGATATGCTGCGAGAAGAGCGGAAAAAGCGCTTCCATGGCAGTGAATGCTAATGTGAAGAGCAGGTTGGTAACGATGAGCGCGGCAAGCGTTGGAGAACGCAGCGCGTTGCGCCAGGCGGCAACCTGCAAGCCTGTACGCCGCGACGGAGCTGTTCGTATCTGACGTGTCTCGGGGAGCAGAAAGATGACAAGAAGAGTATTGGCAAGCGCTAAGGCGGCTGCGACCCAGAATGGCAATGTTGTCCCTAGCGGAGAAAGCAATCCTCCTAGCAGTGGACCAATCACGAAGCCGAGACCAATAGACGCGCCGATCAGACCCATGCCCCTGGCACGATCCTGCTTGCCGGTCACATCAGAGACTACTGCCTGGGCTGAGCCGATATTGGAGGCACCAATGCCACCCATGAAACGGATGAGTAGCAGGATGGGCAGCGAACCCGCCAGCGCGGTGAGCGCTAATGAGATGGTTTCGATGAGCAGAGATGTGATAATAATAGGTTTGCGACCATAGCGGTCAGAGAGTGATCCCAGGAGTGGCGTAAAGATGAACTGAGCCAGTGCGTAAACCGTGAGAATCAAGCCCACGCCGACCGCGTTAGCTCCCAGACGTTGCGCCCAGAAGGGCAGTAGTGGGATAATCAAGCCAAATCCAGTGAAATCTATCAGAACGGTCAGGGCCATTAAAAGTAATGGAGACCGGTGTTTGCTATGCATGCTGTTCCTTTCCTTCGTAAGTCAGCCCTGACTGATTATGACGAAGTATTGAGAAATATGTCAAGGGAAGCATTGCACCGGGTACTGGAAGGCCATAAAAGGCCGCCAGCCTCCGGCTTAGCTCGTGGAACTGCATGCTCTGGCCTGGAATGTGGCTTTGCTCATAGCCTTTTTCCTGTAGATAGTGTAATATGATAACCAATGTGGAGTGTTTTGTCTTCATTTTTGCTAGCGGTAAGTACTAGTAGACGAAGGAGCAGGTCATGGTTGCCACTTCTCACCTGTATTGCGCACAATGTGGCGCAGGCCACCCACTCCATGCGCATTTCTGCCGCGTCTGTGGCAGTGCGTTACAGGTGGACCAGAGCAGGTTAGAAGGCCCTGTTAACAGCCCTGAGGAAAAACGTGTCCTGAAGCAGCGCTATCGCGTCTTGAAACAGGTCGGTTCAGGTGGCTATGGAGTAGTCTACAAAGCGGCTGATGTGCAATTTGGACAGCGACACGTGGCGGTGAAAGAGATGAGTCAGCATGGTCTCAGTCCTGAGGAGATAGCTGAGGCTACCGATGCTTTTAAACGCGAGGCTTTTATGCTGGCTGGTCTGACGCATCCCAATTTGCCCAGCATCTATGACTATTTTATAGAAGATGGGCGCTGGTACCTGGTGATGAGTTTTATTGAAGGGGAAACTCTGGAAGATTATCTCAACAGAGCTAAAGATGGTCGTCTGCCAGTTGAAAAAGTGTTGCATATCGGCGTGCAGCTCAGCTCGGTGCTCAGCTACCTGCATACACGCCATCCGCCGATTATCTTTCGCGACCTGAAGCCGTCCAATGTGATGCGTACGCCAGAAGGCTTGCTCTATCTGATTGATTTTGGCATTGCACGGCACTTTAAACATGGTCAGGCGAAAGATACACTGGTATTAGGCTCTCCCGGTTATGCGGCCCCGGAACAATACGGCAGAGCGCAGACGACTCCGCAAACCGATGTGTATAGCCTGGGATCGACGTTGCATCAGTTATTGGCCGGGGATGATCCTGCCAGTGCGCCTTTCTCGCATGCGCCGCTTCATTTACCTGATTGTCCGGCACTCGCACACCTTATCGCCTGTATGCTGGATAGAGATGCAAGAAAACGACCGGCCAGCATGGCAAATATCATGCGTGAGTTGCAGCGTATGATTGCTGGACGTAATCGTACACTGGCCGCGCGTCATGCCTCTCCTCCGCAGCATCCTTCACGCGCAGGTGTTGCGCCTGCCGCTTATCGCAATGGGCCAGTGGCTGCGTTGCCACAAGCACCAGGACAGGTGCCATTGTACTATCCGCCCGCCCGACAACTGCCTGCTCCGCGCCAGCCTCTCGCGCAGCCCCAGACGTTTGCTTACTATACGCATCTACTTGGAACGAGCTTTGCGAGTACTGGCTCGTCTCTGCTGACTGGATTAGGTAATGCGCTGGATGGGGTCGCGCACGCTGTTAGCGCCGTACCGCAGCAGATTTCCGCCCACGTGGCTGCTATTGATCCTAAACTGATCGCAGGCAAATTGCCGCCAACTGCCCTGCTCTCTGTCGCGTGGTCGCCTGATGGACAGCGTCTGGCCACGGCTGACAGGATAAATGGCGTCTGCCTGTGGGATGCGGCGCAGCAGAAGCCGCTTGTCAACTATGCTCAGTCCATGGGCATAGGCATAACCGCTCTGGCCTGGTCGCCCGATGGGAAGCGTATGGTTTCTGTGAGCGCCAACGCGACTGCCCAGGTCTGGCATGCGGATAGCGGCAATCTCCTCTATACTTACGCGGCCCATCACGCTCCTTTACAGGCGGTAGCGTGGTCGCCTGATGGCAGATATATTGCATCAGCAGACGCCGCGCACGTTGTGCTACTATGGGATACGACTACCTATCGTACGCGTCTATCTTATGCGCGCCATCGTCAGCCGGTAACGTCAGTGAGCTGGTCGCCCAATAGCCGGAGCGTGGCTTCAGCCAGCGTTGATGGCACCGTGCAGGTATGGGATGTGCTCTCCAGTCGCTGTGTCTTGACGTATGCTCAGCATACTGGTGTGGTGGAGGCGGTATCCTGGTCGCCTGATGGCAAACTGATGGCTTCAGCCGGTGCTGATCGCACTGTGCAGGTATGGAATGCTCTGCATGGAAGCCACGTTTACACCTACCAGGGACACAGTGAGCGCATACGGGCTGTATCCTGGTCGCCTGACAGCGAGCGCATCGCGACAGGTTCCTGGGATAAGACAGCGCAGATATGGCATGCCGTCGCCGGAAGCAATGCCTCTACTTATAATAGGCATGCTGAACGTGTGTCGGCAGTCGCGTGGTCGCCTGACGGGAAACAGGTTGCCATAGGCGATGCCAGCGGGAAACTGCACGTGTGGCTTCCATGAAAGCACAGAGCCTCAGAATGCGACCGGTAATGCCTGCAATCCATGCATCAGCAGGCCGGGTCGCCAGCGCAGTTCTTCTGGTTGCACCTGCAAATGCAGGTCTGGCAAACGGCGCACCAGGGTATCCAGCGCGATCTGACCCTCCAGACGTGCCAGCGGCGCACCCAGGCAGTAGTGAATGCCCTTCCCGAAGGCAATATGTTCGTTCTCCTCACGCGTAATATCCAGTTCTTCGGGAGCAGAAATGTGCGCCGGGTCAGTATTCGCCGCCAACAGCGAGATCCACACCACATCACCTTTCGCAATGACCGTGTCGTGCATCTCTATATCCTCGCTGGCCCAGCGTGCCGTCCCAACCATGACAGGGGAAGTATGGCGCAATATTTCCTCGACCGCTGTTCCCACCAGCGAAGGATCGGCCTGCAATTTGCGCCATTGGTCCGGGTGCTGGAGTAGCTCTAATACACCAGTCCCAATCAAATTGACGGTTGTCTCATGTCCGGCAATAAGCAGCAGGAAAATCATCGAAATCAGTTCATTCTCCGAAAGCTTATCGCCAGCCTCCTCAATACGCACGAGCTGACTGACCAGGCGATCATCGGGTCGTTCCCGTTTCTCTTTTATCAATGCTTGTAGGTAACGCACAAACTCGCTCAGCCCAGGCAGTTCTGCGGTATCCGCTTGAAACAGACCAGAGCGGTCCAGGAATGCATTGCTCCACGTGCGGACCTTCAGCCGATCCTCTACAGGAACACCGAGCATCTCGCAGATAACGGTGATGGGCAATGGAAAGGCAAAATCGCTGATGAGATCCATCTGCCCCTGCGCTTGTACCTGATCCAGTAGCTCGTCCGTAATGTGCTGGATGCGCGGGCGCAACTGCTCAATCATGCGTGGCGTAAACACTTTGGAGACCAGACGGCGCAGACGGGTATGATCAGGCGGATCAGAGGAGAGCATATGAAACCTGAGCATACTCAGTACATCTGAACCGGACACGCCGTTCGACTCGCTTTCTGGTGGGAGCACACGGCGAATATCTTTGACGATGCGCGGATCTTTGATGATAGCCAGCGCATCATCGTAGCGCGTGACCATCCAGGCGTGCTTCCCATTGGACATCTCAAAACGATACAATGGTGCAGTCATAGCAAGCATCAAATCTTGTCTCTTGTTACTTATGCAACAAAGAGGGAAATATGTCGCACGAAGAACAAACAGACTTGCGCATTCGGCGCACCCATCAATTCTTGCAAGAAGCGATGATTGAACTGATTACCGAGAAAGGGTTCGATGTTTCACCGCTTTGCATTTCATGGATATATCTATGCGCGCGGGTATGAGGCTCCTACGCCTGGAAGGAATGAGGCCAATCCAGATCATGCTTCTATAGGTGCACCACGTTTCAGTGGCGAGCTATCCTGATGTGCTTGCATTATGTCAAATGTCGCTGTAATCTGAATAGGGGGAAAGAGAAGCCCTATATGTCTCCTGCTCATGGTTTGGCAAGGCCATAAGCGCCAATTGGCAGGGAGATAGAGCACATAACAAGGAGTGATAATTATGCCTAAAGCTACCTGGAAGGGTGCAACGTTAGCTGAAAGTGACAAGTGTATCGTGATTGAGGGCAATCAGTATTTTCCGCCTGATGCGGTCAAGCGCGAGTACTTGCAGGAGAGTAGTACGCATACGACGTGTCCGTGGAAAGGTCTGGCGAGCTACTATTCGGTGGCTGTCAATGGACAGGTCAACCAGGATGCAGCGTGGTATTATCCGCAGCCCAAGGACGCAGCGAAGGAGATCAAGGATTATATTGCATTCTGGCATGGCGTAAATATAGAAGTGTAGTTTGTAATGTCTCAATTGTAACATCCCAAAAGGAGTAATACTGGTGAAGATACAGCTTCTTATCTACGATGGCTTCGATGAGCTAGACGCGATTGCTCCTTTTGAGGTGCTCAGGTTAGAACGCTACTGGGGATCTGCCATTGCGCTGTCAGTCGAGCAAACTATGGAATACCAGCGACGTGGCACCGTGTGGCGCAAGTTAGCCGAAGCTTGAACGTGCGTATACTTTTTTGGCTAGAGAGAGGCGTCAATACCAGCGACGCCTCTCTGTATCTGCGGAAACTTGAGAACTACACCTGGGCCATGATATGAGATGAATAGGAAGGAAACCGTGATGGCAGTTTATTTTCTCTCGGATATTAAAGTGACTAATCCATCCCTCTATGATGAGTATCGTAAACTGGTTGCGCCGACGCTAGAGCAGTATGGTGGAAAATTCCTGGTACGTGGCGGCGCTTGTGAGAGCATTGAAGGTGCCTGGAAGCCTGAGCGGCTGGTGATTGTGGAGTTTGAAGACGCCGCGCAGTTTCATCGTTGGTATGACTCGCCAGAGTATACAGAGGCACGCAATATTCGTTTTCAAGCTTCAACCGCCGATGGCATACTTATTCAAGGCGTCTGAGTATAGGTGGGAAGAGAGGCTGCTATTTCCACCTTACAGAAAAACTAGAGACTTCTCCCAATGGGCAGAGTAGGTGCTTCATCCTATACTTTTTATAGAGAACTATTAGTTTGGAAAGGATAAGACACCTTTATGCTACTCACACAGAAGCGGTTATGTCAGATTCTTGGTGCGTTGTGGCTCTTTGATGGGCTGTTGCAGCTACAGCCGCAGATGTTCACTATGAATATGGTGAATGGAGTGATGGTCCCAACAGTAAATGCCCAGCCGGGGTTTGTGGCGGCCATTCTGCATTGGGTCATCGCCGTGACCACGCAAAATCTCATTATAGTGAACCTGCTCATCGCGGTGGTGCAGATTATCCTTGGTCTGCTCTTCCTCTCGGGACGCTGGGTGAAAGAGACGGTGATCGCGTCCTTTGTGTGGGCGTTGATCGTCTGGTTCGCTGGCGAGGGTATGAGTATGTTGTTCACCGGTCAGGCCGGTATCCTCACAGGTGCTCCTGGTGCTGTTCTGCTCTATCCACTGCTGGGCTTGCTTGTCTATCCGCGACAATCATCGCCTGCTATAAGCAAAGATGCAGCGGCGAATGCTGAGCCTCGTACACTGCTCTCACAGGTACAATTCCGTTGGGCGCTAGCGGGTTTCTGGTTCTTTATGGCCTTGCTGCAACTGCAACCCCACTGGTGGCAGGCAGGCCAGATCTCGCAGGCGATTAGCGGCATGACTGGTCAGGGAGGACTCGACATCTGGCTCATCGATCCTCTCCTGAATAGACTTTCAGCGATTACCGCCAATATTGAAATTCCCTTGAATATTGTGCTGATCGTCGTGTGTCTCGCGCTGGGTGCTGGCGTGGCATTTGCCAAAGAAGAGCGTCTGCGCTCCTTCTTGATTGTCTCCATTGTGGTGAGCGCTATCATCTGGTGGGGCGCTCAAGCCTTTGGGATGATTTTCACAGGTATGGCCACCGATTTCAATTCGGGCTTATTACTGATTGTCATGGCGCTTGCTTGCTGGCCGAAGAAGGCGCTGCTGGCACAGGCGACACAGGAGCAGCCAGCCGACGGGGCAAAACAACAGCCACAGAGTTCACCACAACCAGTGTAGCCTGAGAACGTGTTTGAGCAAGGTTGCTGGTTTTGCGTCCAATTCAAGTGCGTACTGAAACATCTTGATGGGATGTATATGGAAAGCCATAAGCTATCCATATACATCCCCTTTCAGTATTGGTGTATAGAAGATCACATGGGGATAATATATGAAAAGCATAAGTCGTCGTAGATGGCTTGAGATATTACTTATAGTCGGTGTGGTGGTACTTTTTAGAGTGGGTATTGTGCTTGTTGATGCGCATGTTGGCAATGCAACTGGCACAAATATAGCCAGCCTCCCCGTTCATAGTGGCAATGTGACTATCACTATCTCCAACCAGGAATATCATCCGAACATCATCGTGGTGACGAGTGGCAGCAAAATTACCTGGGTGAATCATGATCCGATGGCACACACGGTAACTGAGGGGCAACATGCATCCGCTACGCTGCATGGTTTCAACAGCGGTATACTGGCTTCAGGCAAATCCTGGAGTTATGTATTCAGTGCGCCTGGAACCTATCTCTACACGTGCGAGTTTCACCCGAACATGAATGCCAGGGTGATAGTAAGGCAGGCTTAGTGAGCGATCAGGGCATATTGCGGATTTGCTCCAGTTGGACATAATCCCGATATGGGTCTCTATGACTGGAAATGCAACCCCTAAGGTAAAAAATAGGCATTTATACGCATAGAGATTTTAAATCCTTCAGTGTATGCTCTAAAAGAACCGTTTTGAATGCAAAAAGACCCACTTTACGCATTCAATATATAACACTTGCTGTGTTTGGCTTTCCCGGGACGCACGCGAGGTGACGCCCCTACCCGTTTGCCGATGAAACTCAGCAGTGCCTATGGGTGACGATCCTACTCGGTTTCCTCTCATGGACGGAGGCCGAAAAAAAGCTATCTTGCTATGCCGTAATGATGGTGGTGTATACTAAAAGCAGAGTAGAAATTGTGTAGAAGACCGTTGTTCTGCACCAGAAAACTGTAGAAAAGGAAGCAATGTAGTTAACTATGACAGAAGATAGAGTCCTATCGATTCCGCGTATTAATTGCGGAGGGTGTGTCAAAAATGTGCGCAATGCCCTCCAGACGTTGCCCGGAGTGGAGATCATGGAGACTGATGTGTCTACAAAGATGGTTCATCTGCGTTATATTCCGCAGCAGACGCCATGGGAAACGATCAAGAAGACACTGGCTGATGCAAAATATCCTGTCGCCGATAATGCCTCTGTTTCAAGTCGGGAGGAGGTTTAACATAAGGGTGGTTGTATGTGGGGGTGAGGTGAGATGCTCTTGTAGGTTGTCGTCGTAAAGTGGAAACGAACACGATTTTTGTGTGTTTCAGGATGGACAATTCCATCATCTCCTTGCTCGTAGGAACTTGCTTTTATTTGTGTATGAGCGTGATCCACTGAGCAGAAAGGCAGTATAAAGACGATGAGCGCGTCAATAAAACTCCGGTACAAAGTCAAAGGTGAAACCTTTGGTGCTCGTGGCTCGTCCTGTTCGTGCGATCCTTGTGACTGTAACCCGTGTAACTGTGGGAGTGAGGATAGCTTGAATCCCACAAACTACCCATTCTGGCGTGTCAGTGGCTACTACTTCCGCGCGGGAGAGATTCGTGGCGTCGATATTGCTCAGCGGCTGTTGCTCAGTCTCTCTCAGCCTCTGCGAGCAGGGATCACTGATGATTGGCAGGAAGTGATTCTCGTCGATAGCAGCGCAACTCAGCAGCAGGTAGCCGCGCTCCTAGCTGGATTTGAGGAGCAATTGGCTAGCATGCCAGCGGAGGTGAGGTCATTGCCGAACAGGCAACGGGCTGTTTACCTGGTCCCTATGCAGTATCGTGCGCAGGGAGAGTATCCTCGGCTGCATGTCTCTTTCGCGCACGATACCATGCTTTTGCTGCGTCAGGACCCTGAGCGCCTATCTGACTATCTGCCTGAGTGGACGTATGATGGTCCGATGGCTCTGCGTACAACTTTTGACGGCCTGCAATAACGCATTCTGTCGAGCCTGTACCCATAGCATCGTAAGTCGAAAATGCAGCAGCCAGGGCAAATCTCCCTGGTTGCTGCATAGCATTTCCCTCTAAGCGAGCGCTTTGTTATGCCTTCCATTTAATGGTGCAGCCAACGGGCTTTGTTTCAGAAATGACCACTTCCTTATCTGCGATAATAGCGTCAAGGGCTTCTCGTGCGTAGTGGTGCTGGACGGCTTGCTCCTCTTCGTAGTTATCATCGGGAGCACCATGATAGCGTAGCTTACCAGCAGCGTCAAAGATGAAGAGCTCGGGAGTACGTTCCGCTCCGTATGCGTGAGCAACTTCCTGACTATCATCGTGCAAGTAGGGAAATGCGAATTGTTTCTCGGCTGCCCGCTTAATCATCTGCTCAACACTATCGCTTGGATAACGTGCTGCGTCGTTGGCATTGATCACGAGCAGATGGACACCCTGTACAGCGTAATCGCGGGCGAGCTGATTGATTCTGTCCTCCCATGCCCGCGCATAAGGGCAATGGTTGCACGTAAAGACCACTACAAGCGCCTTTGAGCGTTGCGCAACCTCACTGGCATGGTAGGTTGTGCCATCGGTTGCTGGCAATGTGAAGTCAATAAGCGTATCGCCTCTCAGAACGTTCGCCATTAGATACTATCTCCTTCTTCTGTTGTCCATACGTAGCTAAGCGTGTAAAATCAATAGTAGCATTATTTGCTATCTGTTATGGTAAAATATGCATCGTCTGTTATTTGTTATGTTACTTAACGATAATGTAACACCTGTCCATGAGGGGAAATCGGGTAGGGGCGTCACCTTGCGTCACCTACTCCAACTAAATGACCCCAGGCTCCTGTTTGGCCTTTTTAGACGTACGAGAACGGGTCTCATTGGTTTTATGGGCATACCGAGGTTCTCGTATCCAGACCAGATCGACGGGAAGAGGAGTCATCTCTTGCCAGTCAATGTCGGGAACCTCTCGCCGGATGCGCGTACTAGGTCGGATCAGCTTGAGAGCGACTCCGACCTGCTTGATGACTTCAAGCAAGGGGGTGGCTTGCTTGGCCGAAAGTTGGGACAATGCGGGCAGATAGCGCCAGAGCAACTCCACTGAGACATCAAAGGTCTCCACCCCAGACTCGACGGCCACCTGGACCTGCAAGGCATGCAAGAGCTGAGCCAGGATCACGGTGGCCCAGAGTTGGGCTCCAATGACCTGCATCTTCGCACTCCAGAGCAAGTTGAGTCCCAAGTGATCTTTCAAGAGGCGGAAGCCGAGCTCAATATCCCAGCGGCGTGCATACAACGCCACGATCTGCGCCCCACTCAATTGGCACGGATCGGTGACGTTGCTGATGTAGCTGTACCATTGTCCCCGATAGCGCACGCGCACCAGTCGCATCAGATAGGCCGTCCGATCCGCACGGTACGCTCCCAGAAAAATCAGAGCCTCAAAGTAGCCATCACGCTGCACCAGGCAATGCTCGATGACGTAGGACCCATTGCTTCTCAGACGTGCTACCCACCAGATCCCTCGTTGCGTCAAGCTATCAAACCACTCAAAATTGTAATACCCCAAGTCAAAGAGCAACAGGGCTCCCGCTTCCACCGTGCTCAGCATGTCTTGGGCGTGCGCCTGACAATTGGCAATCGCATCGGGAAGCCAGTCGATGCGCACCCACTGTTGCCGACGAAGGTCAAAGAGCCCAACCAGCCGTCCTGCCAATAAGGCGAGATCTCCTAGAGGGACATCACGCAGTTCCTCAAGCCAGCGTTTGACGGCTCGCATGGTACTTTCATCGAGCGCATAAATCCGTGTGGCAAAAGGAGCCAACTGACGCTCTTCATAAGGAGCCATCCACTGCCACAACCATCGACTGATCTGAGCACAGAGCCGCTGCATCACCTCCGTTCCCTGCTTGCCCAGTCGGTTGTAAATCGCCTGATCACACACCGGAACCGGAGTCAGGTTGCCCACCCCAAAGACGCTGATCCGTCGCCACAAGTCCCATTGGGAGACCCATCCATGCAGCAAACACCACAGGATGCCTGCTGCCAAGAGATGATTGCTCATCCGTGCTGGCCGTCCTGGCTTTTTGAGCACGGCTCTTTCCTGCGGCTGCTCGATAGCTTGCATCATCATCGTTTCCATCAACTCTATCGGCTTCTCTATTAATGGCAATTCTCGCTGTCCTGGGGTATCATACGGCATAGAGAGGTCTCCTTTTTCTCTTTCAAACTATTCTTTTTGAAAAAGATTGTCCTCTCTTTTTTTCGTTTTTGCAACCCCTTTCTTGAATTAGTTGGAGTAGGTGCACCTTGCGTGCGCCCCCAGGGCTGTCGCAAGGACACGCCCCTACCCGATTTCCCGGCGTTTCTCCGGCAAGGATAGAGAGTCGCTCTGAAAAGCTGCTACAAGCAACTCACGTGGCGGGAGTGGAGAGATACGTCCATCTGCGCGCCGATAGGCCCGGCAAGTAAGGCTGAATTGGGCTGTATCTTCAAGCAATGGAGCAATATCCGTGCCATCAACGCGAATCGTTGGAGATCCATAAAATTGATAGTGTTCTGCTTCGGCTTCGCTTTTGATCTCGATAATCTCCACGGGTGCCTGGATGTTCTGCTCGGCCATTGTTTCGCGCAGGATGGCTAAGGCGCGCTCATGACTGGGACACTCGGCCCAGTAGAAAAACTCGACTTTTGGCATCTTAACCTCCCTCAATATGCTCTGGAAGCATTTTACGCATAATCTATAGTATTAATGCTGTATTTGTATATAAAATCGATATCTGGATCAACGTTGTTGAATTAACTATACGATAGGGAAGAGGACGCTGTCAACAAGAGTAATAGGTGGTTGTAGTGCATGTGCTTATCCAGCCTGATTTCATACTTGCATAATTTTAACCTGCTCTTTGCATTCGCTTAATAATTTCAGCGTTTTTCATTAACCATTGCGGTATACTGTTTTTATGGTGCCAGTCTTATCTGTCAAAATAATGTAGAAGATTACTCAATCACCTTTCCCGTGGAGTCTCTTAGTGGAAAGTCTTGTGACTTTATAATCTTGAGGAGAAACGTATGGCACAAATCAGACAACCGGAGAAACATTCTTACCTACGTGTTACTGCGTTTGCTGTACTCCTGGCGCAGGATGGTATCACCAACAAGAACACCTTGTTTGTCTTCACTGCTGACGAGGGTGATCACTTTGTGGGTGGTGCACCCAGTCCCGCGAGTTGCAATGGTGTGACTGTGCCCTGCACCTATAGCCAGATTGGTGAGGTTGATGCCAATCTGACGGGCTTACTGGCAAGTGAGCAAGGGATCACTACGCCGTTCAAAGTGCATGCCGACTCGGCTCCGGCCATCTATATTACGGGCAATCCTGCTCGCGATAATGAAACAGTGACGCGACTCTTTGATCGTGCCCTTGGGAAGATCACGGCGGTCAATCCGCTCACTAACACGACTCAGCAGGTGACAAGTTATCTGGCAGATCCGGTAGAAATGAACTTGCTGCATATGGTCACGGCAGATCCGGCGCGCACGCCGACGCTCACGCTCTTCGCCAATCCTGATTACTATCTCTATACTGGCGCGGCGAACTGCTCGTCAGCTTGTATCGCGCTGGACAAGCAGTCCGCCTGGAACCATGGCGATGTGGACCCGCAGATTAATACAACCTGGCTGTCGATGGTTGGTCCTGGTGTAAAGCACCTGGGCGTGACTGGTAGTATCTGGTCAGATCATGCCGATACGCGTCAGACGATGATGGAGCTACTTGGCTTGAAGGATGATTATCAGCACGATGGACGTGTGCTGTTCGAGATCATGCAGCCCTGGGCACTCCCCGGGCCTGTGCGCGATAACCAGCAGGCGCTGACTGCTCTGGCACAGGCGTATAAGCAGATCAATGCACCCGTAGGCGCGTTGGGACTGCTGTCGTTGCGTGTTTCAACAACCGCTCTGGAGAGCAATGCGCCCAATGATAGCACCTATAACCGGCTGGAGAACTTGCTGATCAAGACGACACAGGTTCGCAATGCGCTTGCCAGTCAAATGATAGCTATTCTGGAAGCCGCCGAATTTGGCGGCAATGCCTCTGGGCCTCACGTGAATGGGCAGTTCCACCTGGCAAATAACCTGGTGAGCCAGGCTCATATCCTGGTGAATCAGCTCTGGGCGACGACTCAGACGCGTTAACCATTTGGGGATGAAGATTTTCGTGCTAGAGAGAAGGTGAGGCGCTCAGGAGCTGAGCGTCTCGTCGTTTTGTATTGCGTGCATCAAGACAACGACGCTAGCGGGATGTGCCAGGGGCTAGTTGACCTCCTTTGCTTTGAGCAGAGCTTAAGCCGGGTCCTGGCCATTGGATAGCATCCTGCGTGGTGCCTGGCATGACTGGCGGATAATAAGCTCTGTGGGCAACTCAATACGTTGGATTTCGGTTGATGGATGGGCGATATATTTTAAGAGCAGGTCTGCCGCGCTGTGTCCCATTGCTTCCAGCGGCTGGCGCACCGTGGTTAATGTGGGATGAACATGGGTTGCCTGCGGAATATCGTCAAAGCCAATGATCGAGAGATCAACTGGCAGGCGCAGACCTCTTTCGCGGGCAGCTTCCATCACTCCAAGCGCCATCATATCGTTAGAGGCAAAAATAGCTGTTGGAGGAACTGCTAAGTCTAGCAGTTCCTGAGCACAATGATAGCCTTGCGGCTGCATGAAATTCCCTTCGCATATCAGCAGTGGGTCCGCTGTCACACCGTGATCCTTGAGCGCCACATGGTAAGCAGCTAGCCGTTCTTGAGCACAGCCAGTCTCCAGCGTGCCCGTAATAAAACCGATGCGGCGATGCCCAAGCTCAAGCAGATAAACCATGGCATCATAGGCACCCTGAAAATTTGTGGTAGCAACTGAGGGAGCATTTAACCCATCACTAAGATAGTCCACAAGCACATATGGGAAATGACGTTGATTCAACGCGTCTAAATACGCCTTGGAATTGCGCGGTAAGATCAATAGCAGCCCATCCGCGAGATTACGTGTCAGTTTCGCAACATAAACCGACTCTTTGGTTTTCTGTGTATGCGTGCTGTAAAGGACCAGATCATAATGGCTGGCTTGCAGTGCCTCGTCGATGCCACGCATGATCTCGACGGTATAACTCGAACTAAGATAGTTGACCAGCAGTCCCACAATATGCGAAGATCCCCCGGCCAGGCTACGTGCCTGTACATTTGCTACATAGCCGAGCTGAGCCATCGCACGCAGGACGCGTTCACGTTTGTCCGGGCTGACATGCTCTTTATTGTTAATCACACGCGATACCGTTGCGTATGACACCCCCGCCTCAGCCGCAACGTCAATAATAGTGACATCATGTATCTGCTTGATGTCATGCCTGGTTGTTTTCTCTCTCAAGCAGCTGCTCCTTCGTTGAAGCTTGCAAGCGTTTGCAGTTCTTGCACAGTAATACCATAGAAGTCTGGCTGCTGTCAACCCCTTTTCTCTTCACTTCTTGCTGTTTTTCTGGCGGAAAGAGGTGGTGATAGGCTGTATTAGTGAATAATTTCTGCATATTTTTTGCAAAAGAAGGGTTGACAGAACATTTTTGATAGTGTATATCTCTCTATAGTGTATGTAAGCGTTTGCAAAGTTATCTGTGTTGTTAGCGTTTTACTAATGGGGGAAAAGATTGCCTTTTGCCCGGAAAGTTGAGACTCTGAAGAGGCAATATACCTGACTACATCATGACAGAACGGCAGGTTGGCTGCACGTCATCCTCGATGAAGATATGCTGCTCATATGTTCCTTGTTATGCTATTTTCCCCCGACACATCTGCTTCTTTATCTAAGGAAGGAAAGGAAAACAACGATGTTCAATGGTGTTGTACGGAAAGCAAGGCTGCCAATATGTGTTGTATTTCTGCTGCTGGTATCGCTGTACGGAGTTTTTGCTCCCATATATACCGCGCATGCAGCGTCAAGTGTGACCGTGAATGGGGCAACAAGCTATCAAACCATGGATGGTTTTGGTTTCTCTGATGCTTTCGGACCGGCTCTCACGTTAGAAGATCTCTCGTCGAGTAGCGAACAGAAGTCAATTCTGAATCTGCTCTTCAGCCCCACAACGGGCGCAGGTTTTACCATCCTACGTAATTTACTGCCCTCGGACGCTGCCAATACAATTGAACCAACCAGCCCCGGAAGTCCAACGGCGACGCCGACGTATGCCGCGTTGGGTAGTAGCGAGGGACAGGTCTGGCTGGCACAACAGGCGCAGAGCTATGGGGTGAAGCAGTTTTATGGCGATGCCTGGAGCGCTCCCGGTTTTATGAAGACCAACGGCGACGAGTCAAATGGTGGCCAACTCTGTGGCTCTCCCGGCGCGACGACCTGTAGCACGGGCGACTGGCGGCAGGCATACGCGAATTATTTGGTCCAGTACGCCAAAGACTACGCGAGTGCCTGGGTCCCTCTGACCGAGCTTGGCGCGTTTAACGAGCCGAACCTGACGACCTCCTATTCCAGTATGGTCATGAATCCGACGCAGACGGCTGACTTGATTGCCGTGCTGGGGCCGACGCTCCAGGCATCGGGACTGAGTTCTATACCCAAGATTGCTTGCTGTGACGGTGAGGGTTGGGATACGGCCCAGAGCTATGCCAGCGGTATTACCAGCAATACAACCGCAAATGCCGATGACAGCATCATCTCCAGTCATGGCTATACCGGTGCGCCTAATTCTGCATTAACCGGAACTGGCAGCAAGCATATCTGGGAGACAGAATGGGCCACCTGGGATGCCTGGGATACTGCCTGGGATGATGGTAGCGATGCCTCTGGCTTCTCCTGGGCCCAGAATGTGTACAATGGCATCACTGAGGCGAACCTGAGTGCCTTTCTTTACTGGTGGGGCGTGAGCTTTGGTGGCACCGATAACGGTTTCCTGATCAACGACGTCAACGGAACCGTGACTCCCTCGGCGCGGCTCTGGGCGCTCGCTAACTATAGCCGTTATATTCATCCTGGAGCAACGCGCATCGGTGCAACCTCCGGCGATAGCAATCTGGAGGTCACTGCGTATCAAAATACCGATGGGACGCTCTCTCTGGTAGTGCTCAATCAATCGTATAACGCGGTTCCCGCGACCTTTGCGCTGCAAAATGTGACGCTGCCCACCAGCGCAGTTGCCACGCCGTATGCAACGGATGCCACGAATACGGCGACCGCACAGACTGCTCTGGCGATCCAAAATGGCTCTTTTAGCGCGACAATTGGGGCGCGTCAAATGGTGACGTATCAGATCGCGACCGGTACAGCACCCACAGCGACGCCAACCTCAATCGCTACAGCGACCGCGACGGCCACGCCAATGCCGGGTACTAGTTGTGCGATTGGTTACACCGTGAACTCACAGTGGTCTGGTGGCTTCAACGCGGCCATTGCAATTAAGAATACTGGTTCGACTGCGATCAGTAGCTGGACGCTGCAATTCAGTTTTCCGGGCAGCCAGGAGATCACCAGCGATTGGGATGGTAATTTTACGCAATCGGGAAATGCAGTGACGATTACGAACGCCAGTTGGAACGGCAGCATTGCGGCAGGAGGCTCGTTAGGGTCGCAAACAGGCTTTAACGGCTCCTGGAGCGGGAGTAATCCATCTCCAACGGCCTTTACACTCAACGGAGTTGCCTGTAGTGTCTCCTGATCCGGGGGCAGACATCACTGGCTGTTGTGGGCAGGGAATGTGATGTTTGCTCCATTTCATATGTGTGGTGGATGAAGAGAAGACGGCGGAGGGACCTGCCGTCTTCTTTCTCCCTAATCCCTTTATCTGGAAGAGAGGAAGAAGCCTACGGTGTCTGTACAAGAGATGATATCCTATAGCAATCCCATAATTCCGGGTTTTTATCCTGATCCCAGTATCTGCCGCGTTGGAGAGGATTACTACCTGGTCACGAGTAGCTTTGAGTTTTTCCTGGCGTACCCATTTTTCATAGTCGGGACTTGATCCACTGGCGGCAAATTGGCCACTGTCTGACGCGTGCGAGCCAGCTCCCGTTAACCGAGGCGGACAGCTCGCGTGGCATTTTTGCTCCTACGCTGCGTTATCGCGCGGGTATCTTCTATATGATCACGACGAACGTCTCGCATGGAGGCAATTTTTATGTGTTTACCACTGATCCGGCAGGCGAGTGGTCGGAACCTATCTGGGTGGAGCAAGGTGGTATTGATCCTTCGTTGTGTTTTGATGGCGGGCATGTCTATTTGACCAGCAATGGAGAGGCACCTCAATCAGGTATTTATCAATGCGAAATCGATATTGAGAGTGGACGACAGTTGACGGAGATGCGTTTTCTCTGGGGGGGTAGTGGCGGACGTTATCCTGAAGCGCCGCACCTGTACCATATTCGCGATATGTATTATCTGATAATCGCCGAAGGTGGCACCGAGTACGGACATATGGTGACGCTGGCGCGTAGCACGAGTCCCTGGGGACCGTTTGAGGCGTGTCTACATAATCCAATATTGACACACCGCGACCAGGCGCACCATCCCATTCAAGGTACGGGACACGCCGATCTGCTGGAAGCGCATGATGGTAGCTGGTGGCTGGTCTTTCTGGCCTTTCGTCCGCACGACCGGCTCTATCATCACCTGGGCCGTGAAACATACCTGGCCCCTGTCAGTTGGACGCCTGATGGGTGGCCTGTCGTGTCACCTGAGAAAACTGTCGCCGTGAACATGACAGTCGCCGCGTTGCCGCAACGTGTCTGGGAAATAGAGCCTGCGCGCGATGAATTCGATGCAGCCAGTTTGCGCCCGCATTGGAACTTTTTGCGCAATCCTCATACCGAGCATTACTCGCTGAGCGAGCGTCCGGGTTGGCTACGCCTGTATGGCTCGGCTCTCAATCTGGATGCCCAGGCTTCACCAACGTTTGTGGGGAGACGGCAACAGCATTTCAATTGTTGCGTGCGCGTGTTGCTCGATTTTGACCCGGAGCAGGAGGGGCACGAGGCTGGTCTGACAGTCTTTATGAATGAACGGCATCACTATGAAATTGCGTTGGCGTGCATGCGCGGAGGCCGCTCTATCATTGTCCGTCGCCGCATCGGCGACCTGGTCGCAGTAGTGGCGTGGGAGATGATAGAAGCGGGCTGTGTTGAGTTAGAGATTCAGGCAGATCGCGAAGTCTATCAGTTCTCCTATGCGTCTGCGGGACAACCGATGCAGCAGTTGGCAACCGGTGCGACGCGCTATCTCTCCACTGAGGTAGCGGGCGGCTTTACCGGCGTCTATATCGGCATGTATGCCACCGGCAATGGTGACGCTAGAACAGGTCCAGCCGATTTTGCCTGGTTTGAGTACCGTCACTCTACATCTTTTGTGTAGCTCGCGCGGCCTGCGCTGCTGCAACCAGGTGCGTGAGTGCCGGTTGTACCTCTTCCCACTGGCGCGTTTTGAGTCCACAATCAGGATTAACCCAGATGTGCTCGGCTGGCAATACCTGGAGTATTTTGTGGAGGATCTCACTGCATTCCTGCTGTGAAGGCACGTATGGTGAGTGGATATCGTAGATGCCAGGACCTATCTCGTTGGGATAACGGTAGGCCACAAAGGCGTTCAGTAACTCCAGTTGCGAGCGCGAAGCTTCTATCGAGAGCACATCCGCGTCCATCTGCGCTATCGCGTCTATGATGTCGTTGAACTCAGAATAACACATATGCGAGTGAATCTGGGTATCATCACGTACCTCAGAGGCAGTCAGGCGGAAACAATTGACGGCCCAGGTAAGGTAGCTTTGCCAGTTGGCGCGACGTAGCGGTAAGCCCTCGCGTAGCGCTGGCTCATCGATTTGAATGATGCTGATACCGGCAGCCTCCAGATCCTGTACTTCGTCATGCAGTGCCAGCGCCAGTTGATAACAGGTTTCTGCACGCGACTGGTCATCGCGCACGAACGACCATTGTAGGATCGTTACCGGACCGGTGAGCATGCCCTTCACAGGTCGCTCCGTCAGAGATTGGGCGAAACGGGACCAGCGTACGGTCATAGGACCGGGTCGGCTGACATCACCATAGATGACAGGGGGGCGCACACAACGCGAACCGTAGCTTTGTACCCAACCGTTCTGCGTAAAGAGGAAGCCATTGAGCTGTTCACCAAAGTACTCGACCATGTCGGTGCGCTCGAACTCCCCGTGCACCAGCACATCCAGTCCCAATTCTTCCTGGAAGTGGATGGTACGCGCAATCTCTGCGCGCAAAAAATCTTCGTAGTCAGCGAGGGCGAGCTTGCTACTCTTGTAAGCTGCGCGGGCGGCACGTACCGCGCTGGTCTGCGGAAATGAGCCTATCGTGGTGGTTGGCAGGAGTGGCAGCTTTAATCTGGCGTGTTGCAGCTTCCTGCGCTCGGTCGCAGGACTCTTGCGCTGTGCCTCCTGCCCTATCACTGTTTGCACACGCTGTGCTACTGCGGCATTGTGAATGTGCGGAGAACTGCGTCGTTGCTGAAATGCCCGTCGATTATCCTCCAATTGTGCCGCAATAGCACCTGTACCGTCATTGCAGGCGCGCGTGAGCAGCACTATTTCTGCAAGCTTCTGTTGCGCAAAAGCCAACCACTGCTTCAGTTCGTCGTCGAGTCGTGTCTCTTGCGCGAGATCAATGGGGACGTGCAGGAGCGAACAGGAAGGTCCAACCAGGATACGCTCAGAACCTAATACCTGTATGCCACGTTCAATGAGGGCGAGTGCGCGTTCAAATTCGGTGCGCCAGATATTGCGTCCATCGACGATACCTAGCGATAGTGTGAGGGTGGAGGGCGTGTGAGTCAGCGCCTGCTCCAACTGTTCCGGCGCGCGTACAAGATCTAGATGGATGGCTGCTACTGGTAGGTGTAACAGCATGGGGAGATAGGGACCTGGATCACCAAAGTAGGTTGCCAGTAACAGGCGCAGAGACGAGGAAACTGCGCTCAAACGCGTATATGTTTGCTGGAAGATGGTCTGTACATCAAAATCCAGATCAAGTACCAGGCATGGTTCGTCAATCTGAATCCAATCCGCTCCGGCGGCTGCCAGCCTGCTGAGTATTTGCTCATATACTGGCAATAAGGCATCCAGCAGAGTAAGTGGTTGTACGTCTGGTTGGTGTGTCTTGCCCAACAGCAGAAACGAGATGGGACCGAGCAACACTGGTCGCGTATGGACGCCCAACGCTCTCGCCTCTATAAACTCGTCAAGCGCTTTGGTTGAAGCCAGCCGAAACTGCTGTTGCGCGGCGAATTCGGGGACGATATAGTGGTAATTGGTATCGAACCACTTGGTCATTTCCATAGCAGGAACGGCCTCTGCTTGCTCCTGGTCGTGCTCCATGCCGCGCGCCATGGCAAAATAGGCACGCAGATCGACACGCTCGCCATGCCAGTGGTAGCGTTCTGGCACCGCCCCGACCATCGCTATCGTGTCGAGTACCTGGTCGTACAATGAGAAGTCATTCGAGGGTATGTGCTGTAGCCCGAGACGCTGCTGAAGCAACCAGTGTTGCTTGCGTAATGAAGCCGCCTGCTCCAATAGTGCACCCTCGCTCAACTTGCCTGACCAGCATTGTTCCAGAGCCTTCTTCAGTTCTCGTTTCACGCCAATGCGCGGATAACCGAGATTTGTCGCCTGTACCATACATGTTTCCTTTCGTGGTGTCGCTGCATTTCTGCATGCATATGGATGTTAATCCCAGCGCAATGTGGAAGCTGATTGATATTCAGTCACACGCGTCTCAAAGAAATTCTTCTCTTTACTCAGGTCGATAGTTTCGCTCATCCACGGAAAAGGATGCTGCGCGTTGTAGAGCGTGGGGAGACCGATCCGCTCCAGACGCCGATCCGCAATATGTTGAACATACTGGCGAAATGCTGACGCGTGTAAGCCTAGTACAAAACCACTTGACATCTTAGGCATCGTTCCACTAGCATGACCTGCGTCAGAAGGCGTTGGGGGCGATGCCAGATGTTCCTTTTTTCTTTGATCCGTTTGAGGATACTGCAAGTGCGGCAAGCAATCCTGCGCATAGGCTATCTCCAACGCTACCGCTTCCTGAATGAGATCACTGATATGCTGCTGGAATGTTGGCGTCCAGAGGTCTGGATTTTCAGCCTTGATGCCGTTAATGAGATCGACACCAAAATTTAAGTGAATGGTCTCATCACGCAGGATATACTGGAATTGTTCGCCAATGCCGGTCATCAGGTTGCGCCGATGAAACGAGAGGATCATGGCAAAGCCACTGTAGAAGAAGATACCCTCCATAATAACATAATATCCAATAAGGTTTTCCAGAAATTGCTGTGCGCCGGCAAAGCTTTCTGTCGAGAAGGTTGGATCGAGCAACGACGAGGTTAGTTTCATTTCAAAGGCATCTTTACGGGTGATGGCAGGAATTGTATGGTACATCGTGAATATTTCGTGCTCGTCCAGGCCCAGGCTCTCCACGATATACAGAAATGCGTGCGTGTGGACCGCTTCCTCAAACGCCTGGCGCAAAAGATATTGTCGGCACTCGGCGTTGGTGACGTGCTTAAAAATGGCCAGTACCAGGTTATTGCCAACCAGACTTTCAGCGGTGGCAAAAAAGCCCAGGTTGCGCATAATGACGAAGCGTTCAGCCTCGGATAGGGTCTGTCCACGCCATATCTCGATATCCCTGGTCATCGGTACCTCGTTGGGCATCCAATGGTTGGCGCAACCGTTCAAGTAGTGTTCCCAGGCCCAGCGATATTTGAGCGGCATCAGTTGGTTCACTGCCACCTGCGTACCATGTATAAGACGCTTTTGCTCTATTTGTGAATTATCCTCGAATAATAGACTCATGTGCTCTCCTTTTTATTTCCTATTCGGCTGTCGCTGTTGTTGCTACGGAATGCGACCATATCTCTGCGCGGCGAGATGCAAAAGGGACATGCGGGTGCGGGTCCGATTTATCTCCCAACTCCGACGAGTGCACAGGTTCGATTGGGTAGGGGCGGCGCTTGCCTCCGCCCTGGTAGCCAAGACGCGAATGTCCAGGGCGCACGCGAGGTGACGCCCCTACCCGTATTGTTGCGCATGCCACTACCATCTACGACTGTTGCTATTGGCATGCTTCACAATTATCATCAAGCGAGCAGGCGGATGATGTCTGTGTCTCGCGCGTCACCTGGATCGCACTGGAAGGACTGCTGTGCTTCATCCAGCGTGGCTGAATGCCCCAGCGATTGACATCAACGGTTGATTTTTCTATCTGCGTGGCGGCTAACGTGCGTAGATAATAGGTCGTTTTCAAGCCTTTTTTCCAGGCCAGTTGATAGGTCTCGTGTAGCGTCTTGCCGTCTGGTGCAAAGAGATATAAATTGAGCGACTGCCCCATATCGATCCATTTCTGGCGGCGACTGGCACACTTGATCAGCCATGCTGGCTCTATTTCGAAGGCTGTAAGGTAGCGCTGCTTCAATTCATCCGGGACTTGTGAAAGCGCCTGGAGAGATCCGTCGTAGTATTTCAGTCCCTCAAGCAACTCGGCATTCCACAGGCCAGCGGCCTTGAGGTCAGCGACAAGAAAGGCGTTGATTGTCGTAAATTCGCCGGATAGGTTGCTCTTGACATAGAGATTTTTGTACTCAGGCTCAATCGATTGGCTGACTCCGGCGATGGTCGAAATTGTGGCGGTTGGCGCGATGGCCAGTACGTTGCTATTGCGCATGCCGTGCTGCTGAATGGTGTCGCGGAGCCGTTGCCAATCGAGCGTAGAAGAGCGATCAACCTCGATAGCCGCGCCACGCTCGGCCTCAAGCAATGTCAGGCTATCAAATGGCAGGATGTCGCGCTGCCACTTAGAGCCGTTATAGCTGGGATAGCTGCCGCGCTGCTCGGCCAGTTCGCTCGAAGCCTGGATAGCATAATAGGCGATAGCTTCCATACTGCGGTCGGCAAATTCGACTGCCTGCTGACTGGCGTAGCTCAAATGGAGCTGAAAAAGTGCATCCTGGAAACCCATCAACCCGAGTCCAACTGGACGGTGGCGCAGATTGGCATGCTGCGCTTCAGGGGTGGGGTAATAGTTAATGTCTACAACGTTATCCAACATGTGCATCGCCACACGAATCGTCGTCTGGAGTCTGGTTGTATCCAATTGACCATCTGCGATATGCGCCGCAAGATTGAGCGAACCAAGATTGCAGACGGCGGTCTCGTCTGCGGAGGTGTTCAGCAGGATCTCGGTACACAGGTTGCTGCTATGAATCACCCCCGCGTGGTCCTGTGTTGAGCGGATATTGGCCGGATCTTTCCAGGTGATCCAGGGATGGCCGGTTTCAAAGAGCCGCGTCAGCAATTTGCGCCAGAGATCCAGTGCCGGAAGACGTCGGAACACCTTGATCTTACCGGCGTCGGCCAGTTGCTCATATTCACGATAGCGTTGAGCAAAAGCCTGTCCGTAGAGATCATGCAGGTCTGGTACTTCGTCCGGGCTAAAGAGCGTCCAGCTTTCACCACGCTGGACACGCAGCATAAACTCATCGGAGATCCAACAGGCGGTGTGCATATCGTGCGTGCGGCGTCTCTCGTCGCCGGTATTTTTGCGCAGCTCAAGAAAATCCTCAATGTCCAGGTGCCAGTTCTCCAGGTAGGCGCAGACCGCCCCCTGGCGTTTGCCGCCCTGATTGACGGCTACCGCCGTATCGTTGACGACCTTGAGGAAAGGGATGATGCCCTGACTGCTACCGTTGGTGCCGTGGATATGTGCTCCCAGTGCCCGCACCTGCGTCCAATCATTGCCCAGGCCACCTGCCCATTTCGAGAGTAGCGCGTTATCCTGGATGCACTTGAAGATATGGCGCAGATCGTCCTGTACGGTCGTGAGATAACAGGAGGAGAGTTGCGGGTGACAGGTGCCTGCATTGAAGAGCGTTGGCGTAGCAGGCACGAAATACAATTGCGAGATGGTCTCATAGAACTCAATCGCAGATTGTTCTTTGTGCGTCTCCTGTAGCGCCAGACCCATAGCGACACGCATCCAGAGTAACTGAGGGAGTTCAATACGTTGCGTCTGCTGCTGTAACAGGTAGCGATCATACAGAGTTTGTAGACCTGGATACGCGAAGAGAAGATCCCGCTCAGCATGCAGCGCTTGTGCCAGCCTGCTAAGGTCGAAAGCCAGAAAGCGTTGATCTAATTGTCCCGCCTCCACACCTCGCTGCACATAGCGCGGGAAATAATCCGCGTAGATACTTTGAGCATCCTGTAGCCTGATCGGCTGCTCTTGCGACGCTGCCGGAGCTTCGTGATAGAGGGACAGGAGCAGTATGCGTGCCGCCACGAAAGAATAGCTGGGATCAACCTCGATGTGTGCGCGTGCCGCCATAATCATGGCCTGCCAGATCTCCGTCGTAGGCAGACCCTCGTAGATATTAGCCTGCACATCGTGCAACAGCAGGGTACGATCTACTGTGTGCTCCAATCCCTGGCAAGCGTCAGTCAGAACAGCTTGCCAGGGCATACCGGCGATGGATTGCTCACTGTTCCACGCGGAAGCAGGCGACGTATCCGCACTCTGTGATAAAAAAGACATACCTACATCTCCTCAAAAGACAACAACAAAAAAGCCTGCCCCTTCACGGGAACAGGCCGGACCGGCGAGCAAGTGAGGTATGCAGTCCTGCGAGGAATGCATGCAGACAATGTCTTCTTGCGGGTCTTCCCCTTTCACGCGAAGGGATGAATCCATAGCTCATGGGTGGGCATGCGGGCTTAGCTACAAGTAGCCATACCGTTGCGCGACAGCGCCGGATTCTCACCGGACTTCCCCCATAGAGAGCTACGCCACGACAGCGTAACCCCATGAGTTTTTCTGTATTCAATTGGCAAAGACACAATATATGAGTAATTACAGACACTACCCTACCATATGTTGTGTTCGAAGTCAAGAAACGGCAGTTCTTTCTGCGCCATCAAAAGGACTTGACGAACGATATGTTCTTCACTACTATAGTGGAAAGAAGGGAAATGTGGGAGGTGTGTTATGAATACTCGGCAGCAAGCGCAAAACGAAAATCTTGTAGGTTGTACGCTCCGCGAAGGAGAATATCTTGTCCAGCGTCAATTGGGACAGGGTCGCGCGAGCAGAGTCTATCTCGCTTTGCATACCGTGCTGGCCATTCCGCTGGCACTCAAACAATTGCCAGCCGACCAGCCGTTACCTGTCAGTGTCAGCACTGAACTGGATTATATTTTGCGCGGTGGCGTAATCACGCCGCGTTCCTCCAATGCCAACGGACTACACACAGCTTTTCCGGCCAGCGGTGGTGTATATACGGATCGCTTTTTGCGCGAAGCGTTACTCCTGGCGCGCCTGCAACATCCAACAATTCCCACGCTCTACGATTATTTTTTTGAGAACGGGTACTGGTATCTCGTCATGGATTATGTTCCTGGTATGACGCTCCATACATATTTGCAGAAAAGTGATAATTTAGCGAGCTTAGAGATTTTACGTTATACTATGCAGATATGTGATGTGCTGGATTACCTGCATAAACAAACGCCGCCGGTTCTTTTCTATGATCTGAATCCAACGCATATTATGATCTTACCCGATGAATTTGTCATGCTGATTGATATTGGTTGCGCGCACTATCTGCATGATGAGCCTCTGCACGCTAGCGCAGATCACCGTTTGTCCAGCTACGCTGCACCTGAGTTATACCTGGCTGATGGCAAGGTTGATGTACATGCCGATCTCTATAGTCTGGGCGTCATACTGTGCGAGATGCTCAAGAAGCAGCAGACTACTGGTATGCCGCCTGCCACTGCTTCGACGGCTCTGAGCGGCTTGCTCAAACTGGCAACGCGAGCAGAAGCCACACAGCGTTTGCAAAGTGCCTCAGTCTTCTACCTGGCGTTGGAGCGCGCATATAATCTCGAAGAGCGGCAGCTATATACTGTAGAAATACATGCGAAGAGCAATAAAATATTTGACAATATGTATGAAGAAAATGGGTCAAAGATACAGTCTTTACGTGCACTCGACCTGGAGCTGCGCCGCCAAAGACGCGAGACACTGCAACAATTGCGCTATGAGCGTCAGACACAGGAGCAATTGGAACTGCAACTGGCCTCAGTTGATGAGAGCTTACGACTTCGTTCGCATCAGTCGCATATGTCACAGGTAGGCTGGAGGTCGCCAGAAAAACGCCCGAGAGGAGAGCGCAAGCTGTATCGTCTCATCCAGGTAAGCTTTCTGCTGGTGCTGGCTCTGTTTGTGACGCTGGCATCATTGCTGGTATATGTGCGTGTTGAGCATCAATTTCGTAGCTTGCTGCAAGGGCAGGAGCTATCACCAGCGCCGACGTTTGTTATGCCTGTCAATACCAGGACGGTGGTGGCGGGTCCTGTAAGTCAATGGCGCGTGTTACCGACTTTACCGGCTGCGCAGGCCGATAACACCGCTGTCTACGTGAAATTGCAGGGGTATACGTACATCTATGTGAGTGGTGGCTATCGTAGTGCGCTTGCGCCATCCTATGATCGTGGTCTGTATCGCTATAACATTGAGACTGCTCAGTGGGAGAACGTGACCGGCAGTTATTTTCCTGGCATGGTGAACAATGCGGCGGCTGTGGATGAGCGAGGTCACATCTTCTTTACGGCGGGCTACTCTTCTGATACATACACCGTGACTTCGCGACTGTACCAGTACCAGCCGCTGTCTGGTACATTGCAGAAGATCATACCTCCTGAACTGATGCCACTGGGCTTTGGAGGTTCGATGCTGGCTGATCGGCAGGGTCATCTCTATATCACGCAAGGTTTTCTGCGCGGCGGCAATGCTCAGGCCCAGGCTGGCACCGGTTGGTACCGTTACGATATTGCTTCGGGACAATGGCACGTGCTTGCGCCGTTACCGCTGGGTGTCGGCTATGTTGTGCTGACGACGAATAGCGACGGTGATATCTTCTTGATGGGCGGCTCAACTGACGCTGGACAACATGATCCGCAGGATCGTATATACCGCTATGATCCTCTACAAAATAGCTGGACCCAGGTGCAGACGCGCATGCCACAGCCTATGAGTGGCACCGCTAGCTGTCTCGTGAGGCCGGACGAGGTTGTCGTGGTGGGTGGTTATGATAGCGTGCACAACGTGGGACTCAAGCAGTCCTGGCTGTTCAATCTGCAATCCTTGCATTGGGAGAGCTTGCCCGCGCTCCCTACTGGTGGCTCCGTCCTGGGTGCGGCTGCCTGTGATGGCAATGGTCAGGTCTATCTGGAGCGGGGCGCGAGTAATCCCCAGGTGCCAACGCGAGACTTTTTGGCGCTGCTCGTGCCTGCCAGTCCCGTGCCTGATGCCACAGCATGAGTGATCAAGGGCGAATGACGTCGTGTAAGAGTGGTCCCGCTTTTATTTGTGTATCGCTCCAGGTGTAGCAAGCGAGAAGCGGGACGCGAATTGCAGCCACTTCATCAGCCGTGCGCGCGTGGATCTCTACCAGCGGGTCACCAGCGTGCAGGTAGGCTCCCACTTTGGCCTGGAGGACGAGACCGGTGCGATGGTCAATCGGCTCGCCTTTCTTGAAGCGACCGGCTCCCAGACTCATGCTGGCGAGGCCGATTTGTGCGGCGTCGATAGCCGTAATATAGCCAGTACGTGGCGCAGTTAGCATTGTTTGGATAGGAGCGTGGGGTAGCAACTGTGGCTGCTCAACCTGGCGTACGTCACCTCCTTGCGCTGCGATTACGTCAGCTAGTTTGGCCAGGGCTGCACCTGTTTGGACCGCCTGTGCGACGAATGTTTCTGCTGCTTGTAGATTCTTTGCGTGTCCAGTCATCAGTAAAAGCTCAGCAGCTTCGTGGTAGCAGAGATCAGATACATCGGGTGGTCCTTCTCCACGCAAAATAGCGATAGCCTCAGCCATTTCAAGCGCATTGCCGACGGCATTGCCCAACGGTTGTTCCATAGAGGTAATCGTAGCGACTGTGTGGATGTTTCCCGCTCGTCCAATCTCCACCATCGTTGTCGCCAGCACGCGTGCCTGCTCGATGGTTTTCATAAAGGCACCCGATCCATATTTCACGTCCAACAGCAGATGCGAAGCCCCAATGGCTAGTTTCTTGCTCATAATGCTGGACGCAATCAGCGGGATGCTTTCAACGGTGCCTGTTACATCGCGTAACGCATATAATTTGCCATCAGCCGGTGCCAGGTCATTTGATTGTCCAGCCAGCACGATATGGTGCCGAGCCAGAATGTGCCTGAACGCGTCGCTGGATAGCTCGGCCCGAAAGCCCTGAATAGACTCTAACTTATCAACGGTACCACCGGTATGTCCAAGTCCTCGCCCGGTCATCTTACCAACAGCAACGCCGCAGGCCGCGACGAGCGGGGCAACCGCCAGCGTCACTTTGTCGCCCACGCCGCCTGTGCTATGCTTGTCCACGACAGGAGAGACGATATCCCGCGCGTGCAATTGCTCACCTGAATGGACCATGGCTAAGGTAAGATCGCTGGTCTCACGGGCATCCATGCCTTGCCAGTAGACAGCCATAAGCCAGGCTGCCATCTGATAATCGGGAATAGAGCCTTGCGCATATTGTGCTACTAACCAGGCAATTTCAGCAGTACTCAGCGCCGCACCGTCGCGTTTTTTACCAATCAATGTAACTGCTTGCATAAAAGGTCCTGACTATTCCGTGAGCACGATGCGTATGGAATCGCTGGCAAAGCCGTTGCCCGTTTCAATCTGATAGCGGTCCAGGGTCTGACTGCCCAGGCGTGTGTTGCGATCAAAAGTCAGTTGACCATTGGTGTAAGCGTAAGGGCTGTCTTCTTGCTCGCGTTCTCCCTGTATAAGGATAGTATCGTACTTTGCTGTATCGTACTCGCGGAAAGCTTTTAACAGCGTCGCGGCCTGCTGCCATGCCGCACAACGGCGATAGGAGATGCGTACAACCTGTTTTTTGCCGTAACTGGTAGCATCGGTCACAAACGTATAAGCGAGTGCTCCTGGCTCAAGCGCCTTTAATTGTGCTACCGTGCGTGGCGGGAATGGTGCAGGTGGCTCGGGTGCGGGAGGTTCAATTGGCTCAATGGGCACGGCAAGGGGACGTTGGCGGTTTGAGCGTCTCTCTGCTGGAGCCTGTTGTGGTAGTGGATTTGCCGCTGGTGGATAATTTGTGCGCTGAATGCTCGGTGCTTGTTGTACTGTAACAGACGCGGGTTTCGTCACAGGTGTTGGCCGTTGAACTGGTTGTGGCGGTTGGTATGTCGGGGTTCTTTGTGGGACCGTCGGCCCTGGTTTTGTTGGAGGCGGATAGGCTGGCTGCTGCTGTGATGGCTGTGCAGGCGTTAATTCGCGACCGCAGCGCATACAGTAACGAATATTATCTGGATTCAGCCCTCCGCAATTGGGACAACGCATAACTCGTCCTCTCATTTTGGCAATAAATTAGCTGCATTTACCGTAGTATACCACAGATACAGCAGCGAGTTTGCATACATGCCTGCCGTATGTACAAAAAAAACAGGATGGGTAAAAAAAGAGGTATATTTTGACTATCTCCTCAGCCTTGCTTGACAATGGCCTCGACCAATTGGGCATTTGAGTGCGTCTTTTCAAACAACTGGATAACCTGTTCAGTACTCTCACGACGTGGCAGATCAGCCATACGACGGCGCACAATAGCCATTGCTCGCAACTCTTTCTCCGACAACAGGCGTTCTTCCATGCGTGTACTGGAGCTAGTCACGTCAATGGCAGGAAAAATGCGCCGATCAGCCAGTTCTCTTGATAAGCGAACTTCCAGATTACCTGTGCCTTTAAATTCCTCGTAGACCACCTCGTCAAGACGGCTACCTGTCTCAACGAGGCAGCTCGCAACAATCGTCAGACTTCCACCTTCTTCAAGCGTCCGTGCCGAGCCAAAGACGCGTCGACCCACCTCAAGCGCGTGGACGTCGATACCTCCTGAGAGTGTACGGCTGCCATAGCCGCCGCGCTGGTTGCGTGGTCCTTGCCACATATCACTGTTTAGATTGTGTGCACGGGCCAGGCGCGTGAGCGAGTCAAGTAGCATGACGACATCGTGGCCTTGCTCAACCTCGCGTTTCGCGTCATATAATGCTTGCTCAACAATGCGTCCATGCTTCGTAACCTGCTGATCAAAGCTCGATGCATACAGTTTTACCTGTGAGCCGCAGATCTCCGTACGCCAGTCCGTTACCTCTTCAGGACGCTCGTCGACCAGGCAGAGGAATAAACGTGCCTCTGGTGAATTGGTGCGTAACGCCAGCGCGATCTGCCGCAGAATAGTCGTTTTGCCTGCTTGCGGTGGCGCTACGATGAGTGCTCGCTGGCCGAAGCCAAGCGGTACGAGCAGGTCAATCATGCGCGGAGCAATAGGTTTTGGACCAGTCTCTAACGTAATGCGACGATTCGGATGGATCGGAGTTAATTTCTCAAAAGGAGTGTGTGTTGATGCCACGCGTCCTCGTTCTCCTAATCAACTGTTTTCAGTACCCTCGAATGGGTCGTGAAAAAACATGGGCTTCTGCCGCTCCTTCCAGGAAGAAAGTATAGACATGAAGCCCTAAGAGGTCAACTGAAAATACACTATGGAGGGATGTACCTCCTACAACTCTATCACATCACGTCAAATTTTTGTGAGATCGGGTTGTGTGGCCAATGCCGGGATAGCGAAGGAGCATCTCGTCTCGCTATGCGTGACTGTACAATATGCCTGCGTACAGCACGCTCCAGGAAATATATCTGGTAAGGTATAAGCCTCCTGGCTGTTCTGGCCATGCTGCTCTATAATCGGCTGAATGATCTCTTTGAGCTGTCGCCTGAGCATTTCCCTGTTGCCAGTATTTTGAATCGACCTGATTCTGCGCAGGTCGATACCGTAGCTGTTTAGCTGGTCGTAATACAGATTGCCAGTATTTTCCTCGTTGTAATAACTGCGGATCATCTGCTCGGAAATAAAGTGATCATCGCTGAATATACGATGGAAGGACCGATTATAAACGCGTTTAATGCACGTGTTGATATCGGTCTCGAAGAAGAGAAAATAGGCGTCACGCAAAAAAGCTGGCTGAAATTGTCGTAAGGCCATGACGTAATCCTTGCGTGCGAACTCGAGCAAGAGCAATTTTTGCGGACAATATGTGTATTCGCTCGCTTGCTTTTCTACATCCTGTAAGACCAGGTCGAGCACAGAAAAATCTATTACATCGAAGCCATCCTCCTGCGAAGGTTGGAACTGCTGGTGCTGGGTGTCAGCTTCGAACATTTGGCGTAGGAACGTGTAATCGTTGATATGGATCGTGGACCAACCGCTTTGCTGCGCGATAGCATAGATGTAGCGTGCAGCCGTTGACTTGCCAGATCCAGGCCGTCCTAAGAGAAAAAACTTTATTGCCATAGGGTACTCCCATCTGCTGCACCCCCTCTAACTCTGCTTCGCGTATAAAAAATAGAACGAGTACAGATAACTCTGTATCGTCTTGTACAAAGAAAGGGAGGGGCGTCAGTTATTGTTAATATACACCTAACGCGTGCAGGTTGGCAGAGGTAACGATCCAGGAGGCGGATAAGAAAGATGGTGAGTCAAGCCATTGCTAGCAGCATACGATCCACTTGATGCTCTTCTATGTATTGCGTGGAGGTGCATAGCGCACAAAATTATGGATATCGGCGTCCCAACCAATAACGACATTGCCACCTTCATTTTGCCCTTTCAAAAGTGCAACATCTAATGCAGATGTAATAATGAAGCGTACTTCGGTAATCGCGTCTTCGGCGGGATGTTCGTGGAGGATCTCTATGAGTTTCGCGTAAGAATAGGATGTCACGCCCAGGCGGATTGTGACATCAGGGATCTCTATCATGCTCTCTGGGCGTGTGTGTTGATCGACAGAAACGCGCAGTGCATCGAGGTTGTAGGACCCTCTTGTACCCTGACGTAGTCGCTCGGCGTGCTCTCGCGCCTGTTCAAGCGAAGTGTGCTTGAGCAGGATCAGGAAACGATCTGCGTAGATATGATAGAGCTGACAATCGGGATATTCTTTGAATGAGGTATGTATCTGCTCCTGCACGCGTAGACCCACTTCTCGCGTCAGATTCCTGACGAGACGGTCGCCGTATTTATTCGCCAGGCTGCCCTGTTTATCGATATCCACGGCAATAAACGAAACTATTTGCTCATCCCCGGCTTCCAGACCCTCTTCATGGTATCGTTGCACGTTATGCAAGAGCGTTTCGACATCCTGAATGAAGCGCTTCTCAGGGGCGAAATCCTCAAAGAACGTATCTACCAGATTAGGGTCTTTGACCATATCCGTTAACTTTTGCGTTGTGTGTTGCCGTACACCATACGTTTTTAGGAGTTCTTCGACCATTCTACTCATCATGCGTAAAACGCGTTGATCGTCTTCGGTAAACGCTTCTACTTCAAGTGAAGCGACATAGAGTACACCTATGGCCATACCATCCTCACCACCGATAGGAATGGCAATGGCCGAGCGTATCGGCTCTTCCAGGTCTCGCACTACAAACGATGCATCTGCCCCAATAATTCTGGGCTGGTAGATGACATGTCCGCTGCGTAGCGCTTTCAGATAAGGACTATTGGTGTGCGTATCGGATGTGGAAATGGACGATTTTGCTTTGTAAAAAGCGTCCTGGCTCTGCGCACGTACAATAAGACTACTGAGGCGCAAGAGCTGTGAGGGATCTTTAGGTAACATGATCCAGCAAAAGCGCCAGCGTGGATGTTTGGTTGCGTTCATGCCACCCAGGCGTATGACCATATCAGCCAGACCCGTCAGAATGACATCTTCGTTGTTCGTTGTGTTCAGCAGCTCCGTGGCTGGATCTAACACGTCACGCCTGGCGGAACCGAAACTGGCGCGGGATAGCTCTACTTCCTCATAGAGCGGTTTCAGCAGACGCCTGATTGTCCTGACTGCTTCAGAGCCCAGGGTTAATGGGTTGGCTTCTCTTTGCACGATAATAACGGTATGCTCTTGCAGACTGGCTTCTTGTGGTATACCAGCCTTTATGCCGCGTAATGGCTCGATGCGGAAGTCAGAACTATATTGAAAAGAAGGTCTGCTGGTCAACAAGGTATGTGAGGAGCGGCTCTGACTAAGCCAACCAACCAGGGATTCTCCCAGCGTCACAATGTCTTCTACGCGTTGTATGTCGGAGGCAAGCGGCGCAGGCGTGAGAGGTAAGATCAGACCTGCTGCGGTATTGGGCATGTCCTCACTGATAAGCATTAATGACAGGCGTAATGCGTGAGAGACGAAATAGCGCCAGAATAACGCTTTTCTTTCTTGCTCTATGCGTATATTGATCGGGAGTTCGGACTGACCATCCTGTAGGGCCGGACGATTATGGCGTTCTGCGCTGCCTATGATCTCTCGATTTGCGCGAATTGTATGCCACTGTTTATCGATATCAGGCGGAATATCGCTGGGCGCGTAACCGGCGTTGATGAGCTCGCGAATAATGGCAAGCTTATCTAACTCTAATGGTGTATAGAGGCGCCGTCCCTTAGGACCACTGGGACGCAGTGGATTAAGAAAACCGTATTCTTCCCAATCACGCAGCTTGTTTTCGGTGATACCAAACAACTCAGCCGCTCTGCTGATTGTTACGGTTGCCTCATCTCGCCCCTTCTGAATATATTGCAAGATGCGCTCTTGTACATCATTTTTCAGAAGGTGCTCTCTTATTGGTTGCTTACTTCGCACGTCCATCTTCGTCTCCCTGAGAAGCGAGGAAAACCTTTGCCTCTTTGCAGCACACGCTTAATAGTACCATAAACGTATTGCTTTGTATAGCTGCCAGGGGTCTCGATGCGAGATTTTTTTCATGGGTGAGTAAAAGACAGATCGCCGCGTCAGGTATGTTCCCTCCAATAGACATCTGCTAAGGAAATCTATTGTAATGTCAAGAAAGCTGATAAAAGAACTTTCTGCTGCCTGAATGCTGCCTTGAGCTGGGAATTTCTCCTTTTACCCTTGACAAAAACCTTCTTGTCAGGTACCATTAATTTTAAATATACTAATTTTCTTCGGATTTGTAAACATTCTTCGCCTGAAATTCCTGCCTGGAAAGCAATCATAACAGGTAGAAGTAAAGCAGCAAGGTGATTGGATAGCAGCACAAAAGAGCAACGTGTGCTCATAAAAGCAAGTATGGACACAACTCAGCATAAAACCGTATCACAGGGGAGATTTCTCATGGTTACTGGAGCAAGGCATGCCGACCTCGATGAGCAGCAGCTAAGTGACGGACAAAGCTGGTATGACCTGTATAACTGGCTACTTCCGCTGGTAGAAATGTGGGTGCGTGACTCCGGTGTAACTTCCTGGTATGGTCAGCACAGAGAGATCGCAGAAGATATCGCTCATGAAGCGGTCATGCGCACATTCCGCTATAATCAGCGAGCTGATCGGGGAGAAATGCCTGCCGTTGGTTCTCTTAAGGCATTATGTCGGGTAATTGCGCTCAATTATTTTCGCGATTGGCGCAAAAAAGATCGTTGCCTTGTGCGTCCTACACTCAGCTCGAGTGCCTATGATCTGAGCCTGATCGTACGCGAGGCCGTGGATGCTGCGCAGGTCGCCCTGGATCATCTGATCATGGATTCGATCATCGTGACGGTCGCGCAGGTGGTCGCGACTTTCCCTCGTGGGCAGAGAATTGCGCTCTTGACTGATCTCGCGAATATGTCTGAACTGGATGGCGAACCCTCACAACTGGAGCAGGCTCTGTCGAACGTTGGCTTGCGCCTGAGCGATTACAAGCGTCCGCGTTCAGACGACCCCACAGAACGAGGAAGATACGCTGCTCTGCGTAGTATCGCTTACAAGCGCCTGAAGCACGAAATTCAGATTTGATGCATCCGGGCAACTAGAAGCTTTTGCATGTATGGAGCCAATCTTATGGAAGATTGGTTTTTTTTGTTGCATAGTGTTCGCCTGGAAATAATGTCCTGTCGCGTGTTTTACACTGCTTGTGATACAATGACGTAGAAATGTCAGGGTTGTTGAACGTCATCACTATCACTAAAGGATAAATATTTATGCCACAAACTGCCACATACGCGCAAGTCTATCTGCCCAAATTGCAGGCATACCAACGTGAATGTCTCCAGGATCTGGAAACTCTCGTCAACATTGATTCAGGAACGGGTCAGGTTGAAGGTGTCAACAAGATCATGACCTATCTGAAGCAGTGGCTCGCTGAGCTTGGCTTCAGCGTGACCCTTCATCCGACGGCTGAATTTGGGGCGAACCTGTTGGCACGGCGTAAAGGCAATGGACAGAAGCGCGTACTACTCGTTGGGCATATTGATACCGTCTACGCATCCGGGGCTGCGCAAACCCAGCCGTTTGTGCTTCAGGATGGTGTTGCGCGTGGCCCTGGAGTAATTGATATGAAATCAGGCGTCGTGATGGGCATCTATGCCTTGCGCAGCCTGCTTGAGTCTGGCTTTGATCAGTACGGCGAAATTCTTATCGTCTTTAATAATGATGAAGAAGTGGGATCTCCTGGGAGTAGCGCGCTCTTACGTGAAGTTGCGCAGCAAGCTGACCTTGGACTTGTGCTGGAACCAGCTGGGAGGCTAACTGTGCTGACTAAGGCCCGTAAAGGTGCGGATAAGTATGTGCTGGAAGTCTCTGGGATCGCGGCGCATTCTGGCGTTGAGCCATACAAAGGACGGTCCGCTGTTGTTGAACTGGCGCACAAAATTATTGCTATACAGAATTTGCATGCGCTCTTCCCTACCGTTACTTTTAATATCACGCGCCTGAGCAGTAGTGAAACGCTCAATGTTGTGCCAGATAAAGCCCGTTGCCATGTTTCCGTGCGTGCATTCAATGAACATGCTCTAGGGGCAGCGGCTGAGGCTCTCGAAAAAATTGCCGCCAGTTGTAGTGTACCGGATACCCATGCCACCTTACAACGCAATACAGGTCGACGACCTTACGAGGCGACACCCGAGGTAAGCCAACTGGTTGCTCTCGCGCAGCTAGAAGGTGAAGCACTGGGTTTACAACTGGTCGCGGAGCCGAAAGGTGGTGTTTCTGACGCGAATAATCTAATGGCGGCAGGACTCCCAACGCTGGATACGCTTGGTCCGGTGGGTGGTGGTATGCACAATCTGGCGATTGAACATTTGCGTGTAGACTCTATCCCGCTGCGCGGAGCACTGTTGGCCGGTTTGATACAGCATATTTGCAGTCAGGCTTGAATGCCGGGACCCACTGTGGGTCCCGGATCGTGTGGTCCTATTTCCCTTCGCGGTACCTGTTGGTAATGGGCAGACGGCGATCTCGACCAAAGGCGCGGGCCGTAATCTTGACGCCTGGAGGGGCCTGGCGTCGTTTGTACTCACTGATGTCGACCAGGTGCATCACGCGCTCAACGGTCTCGCGCTGGAAGCCCATTGCCAGCATCTCTTCAAAGCTGCGATCATCCTCTACATAAGCCTGTAAAACTGGATCAAGCTCATCATATGGTGGCAGGCTATCAACATCTTTTTGCTCTGGCCGTAATTCGGCGGATGGGGGCTTGTCGATGACGGCTTGCGGAATAACCGGCTTCTCCCCCAGCGTATTGCGATAGCTACACAACTTGTATACCAGCGTTTTGGGGACATCCTTGAGGACCGCGAAGCCACCAGCCATATCACCGTACAGTGTGCTGTAGCCGGTTGCCATCTCAGATTTGTTACCAGTTGTCAGTACGATTGGTCCTAATTTGTTAGAGATAGTCATGAGGATATTGCCGCGTATGCGGGCCTGCAAGTTTTCTGCTGCCAGGCCTGGATATTCGCTACCCAGTGCCGGTTCCATCATACTCAACGAGGTGCGGAAGATATCTTCAATGGGAATGGTCAGGTAGCGAATGCCCAGGTTTTCGGCCAGTTGCTGGGCGTCACTTTTGCTGTGCTCGGATGAATAGCCGGAAGGCATCGAGATGCCAGTTACATTTTCTGCACCCAGGGCATCGCTGGCAATAGTGGCCACGAGCGTGGAATCGATGCCCCCTGATAGACCAATGATGGCAGATTTGAAACCATTTTTGCGCACATAGTCTCTTGTACCCAGGACCAGCGCGGCATAGATTTCCTGGATGCGTTCCAATCTTGGCTCAATACGCTGTGGGGCCGCCAAAACGCTATCCTGTGTCGGTGGCTTGAGAGGACGCGTATCAACGGAAATGGTTGGCACTTGTTCGGCGGTAACATGCAAGCGCTCCTGCCGACGACGTGGGTCGTGTAGACGTGAGCGGAAGACCGAGGCTGTATCCAGGTCGACGATGAGCATATCTTCTGTAAAGCTTTTGCCACGAGCGATCAGCAGGCCCTGCTCGTTGAAGACCATGCTGCCGCCATCGAAAACCAGTTCATCCTGACCTCCAACCATATTGAGGTAAGCAATGATTAAACCGTTGTCGGCGGCGCGTGTAGAAATCATATCCTCGCGCACAATGCCTTTTCCCTGATAATAAGGAGAGCCGTTGATGTTGAGAATGACTTCTGCCCCGGCGTAAGCCTGGCCCGTTAATGGTCCTGTGGGATACCAGATGTCCTCGCAAATGTTGATGCCAACGTGTATACCGTGAATGAGGAAGATAGGTGCGCGTTGTCCAGCCTGGAAATAGCGATTTCTCATCAAACACCCCGTAGTTAGGGAGGTAGTGTTTGTGGTAAACTCCTGCTAGTTGCCCTTCGTGGACAACGGCTGCTGCATTGTAGATATCATTGACACGATCAACAAAGCCAATCACGGCAGTAAGACCCGGAAAATCTTTGCTGGCCTGGATAATCTCGTCCAACTTGCTCAGATTGGCGGCGACGAAGCCTGGCTTCAGTAACAAGTCTTCAGGTGGATAGCCTGTCAGGGCTAGTTCGGGAAAGCAGACGATATGTGCTTCCGCTGCCTGTGCATGCTGCATGCCAGCCAGAATCTGCCGCGTATTTCCTGCCAGGTCGCCCACGGTGACATTGATCTGGGCAAGCGCGACACGTAGCGGTATGATATTCATAAGCGATCCTTTCCGTTCTTGCTGCCTTCTGTGCACTGTGCACCGGCAGACACAGTGAGAACTAGATAGACTGTTAGATAGTGTTTGGTTTTACTCACTAGTGACCTCCCTCTTAGACCGTCAGAAACGAAGCTGACGCTTCTAGCCTTCGGCTCATCTGACGGAAAGGAGGAAAAGTGTGCGCGCTCCAAACACTATCATGAGAAGGAGTTTGATCCTAACATGGACACTTTGGCATTTCTGACACTGGTGGTTCCTATCCTTGTACTCTTTTACCTGGCTGCCCTTTTCTTTATCCATCCAACCAGGCAAGCTCTACTAGCTTCGCTGCTAGGTGGCCTAATCATGGGACTGCTGAATATACTGGTTGATGTGCTCGCTTACTATGCTCACTGGTGGCATTATGCAGTACAGGCCATGCCGGTGAAAGATACACCTTTTTACCTGCTACCGATACTCAATGCTCTTAACGCTGTATTGGCAACCGCGCATGTCTCTTTGCCGTTATATCTCAGCCCGATCCTGATTTATGGCAGCCTCGCCTATCTGCTTGTCTGGCGTTTCTGGCGTGGACGGACGCGTTGGTTAGCCATGCTGTTCCTTATTGGCGTGCCTCTCTTCTGTATTGTACGTGATATTCTAGGGGGCGTCTACAATACTGCTTACCAGGTGTGGGAAAATGTGGCCGTGGCTAGTATTGCCACCGTCGTTTTATGGATTGTCGCATTCTACGCGGGCTTCTTTGTCTTCTGGCGTTTGACTCCGCAGCGTGAAGAGCGTGTGGAAGCAGGCTCTCAAACTGTCTCTGTGCTGGAAAAAACGCAGGCACACGCAGAATAAAGGTAATGGGTGCAAATTGGTTGTATCCGCAACTTGTATAGAAAGAAGAGAGTTGCTGTGGAATATTCGCAGGAGGCGCTACTGGCCAGACTCAATACGGCTAGCCGGGGAACGGTGCTTGATGTTTTGGGTATTACGCTAGTTGAGGCATCGCAAGAGCGCGTTGTCGCAACGATGCCAATTGGACCTCATCATCATCAACTGGTGGGGTATTTGCATGGCGGAGTCTCAGTGCTGCTGGCGGAGACGGTGGCCTCCGTTGGTAGTGCCTTGCATATCGATACAGAGCGGCAGATGGCCTTTGGGCTGGAAATCAATGCCAATCATCTGCGCCCGAAACGTGATGGCACGTTGATAAGTGTCGCCACACCGATCCACCTTGGTCGTACCACACACATCTGGAATATCAGGATCACCGATGAAAACGACAAGCTGGTTTGCATTTCCCGTTGTACCGTCGCAGTCGTGGATCGTCCTCCCGATAACGGCAATATTCTAGCGCAGGATGTGCCTGGTTCTGATTAGCACAAAAGCGCTGACCAGAGTCCGCTCGTTGTTTTATATGCTTTCGGCGATTCATCCACGAAGTCTTCAGCTTCGTGGATGAATCGCCGTCTGTACCCTTGTTCTGAGAGCAAGGGTACAGACAGTGATCCAAAAACTCCGCTTGCGCGGGTGGTGCGTATCTCCATCCTGTCACCAGATGGAGAATCCGACTTCACCTCGACACAGTTAAAGAGGCTTGTGAAACCTGAAGCACAGGGCTTTCCCCAATGACCCAACTTACCCTCAGATGACAGATGCAAGAGCCTGGTGCGTCAGCTCAAGGTGTCCTGACCTCTCTAACGTAGCCTCTGTTTCTAGAGACTGAGTCTGGTGAACCTGGGCTTCTCAAGAACACAAGCAGAAGTCTCCCTCTCTTGAGAAGCCGCTAAGTCTTCAGCTTAGCGGTGATTCACGATGCTTGAGATGTAGATGTGCGCAACAGCCAGAGCACCGCCTCTTCATC
>CAVTLG010000004.1:0-19744 GCA_963735495.1 uncultured Chloroflexia bacterium | reverse complement strand
TGAGGCATCATGAAGATCATTCCAACTCTGGGCCAGGCTACGCTTCACCCGCAGAGGCAATGAAGGCCACTCCCGAAAAGGTGCTTTATAGCATCGCACTTTACGTAGGAACGGGGATCGAGGAGCCCGATTACCTGGCCACAGTCGATGTGGATCTCACATCCCCAACCTACTCCCAGGTGATTCATCGTACACCGATGCCCAACGTTGGTGACGAATTGCATCATTTTGGTTGGAATGCTTGTAGCTCATGTCACCTGGACGAAAGCAAATCGCGCGGCTTTCTGATCGTTCCGGGGATGTTTTCCAGCCGCATTCACATCCTGGATGTCTCTGATGAACGGGCACCAAAACTGCATAAGGTGATCGAACCCGAAGAGGTCAAGCAGAAAACGAACCTTACTGCTCCCCACACTGTTCACTGTCTTGCCAACAGTAACATTATGATCTCGATGCTTGGTGACCGTGAAGGCAATGGTCCTGGCGGTTTCCTTCTGCTCGACGAGCAGTTCAGTATTGCAGGCCGTTGGGAACACAACGCTGACGGTATGCGCTTCAATTATGACCACTGGTATCAGCCACGCTACAATGTGATGGTGAGCAGTGGATGGGCTGCGCCTACTACATTTATGAAAGGCTTCAACCTGGAAGATGTGGCTGCGGACAAATATGGTCACCACCTGTACTTCTGGAATTGGGAGAAGCATGACATTGTTCAGCGTTTCGATCTGGGCGAAGAAGGCATGATTCCGCTTGAGGTGCGCTTCCACCATAATCCTCATAGCACACATGGGTTCGTTGGAGCGGCGCTCAGTAGCAACATGTGGCACTGGCATAAGCCCAATGAGAAGTGGCAGCTTGAAAAGGTCATTGATATCCCTTCAATTGAACTAGAGAGTTGGCCCATTCCAGTACCATCGCTGATCACCGATTTCCTGGTCTCGATGGACGACAGGTATCTCTACCTGTCGAACTGGCTCCATGGTGATATTCGCCAGTACAATATCAGTGATCCTTCCCATCCGAAACTTACCGGGCAAGTTTGGTGCGGTGGCCTGCTTGGAAAAGCTGTCAGTGTTCAAGATCATCAGCTCAACGGTGGTCCGCAGATGCTTCAGCTCAGTCTTGATGGCAAGCGGCTGTACGTCACCAGCTCACTCTACAGTTCGTGGGATAATCAGTTCTACCCCGAGATCGCCAAAGCAGGGTCGTATCTCCTGCAAATAGATTGCGATACGGAGGACGGTGGCTTGAAGATCAACGAGAACTTCTACGTTGATTTCGGCAAAGAACCCGCTGGTCCAGCACGAGCCCACGAGCTGCGTTATCCCGGTGGCGACTGCACCTCCGATATCTGGGTGTAGTTTGGGGTAAGGAGGAATACACGCGTTTCCATATGAGAGAAAGGCAAGAGGGTTACATACCTCTCTCGCCTTTCTCCATAGAATCCTCACCTTTGTTGTATGCTGTACCAGCATTTCTCAATGAGAGGTTGCCGATGATGGGCCTGGGGTCATCATACGGGACGGAGCAAAGACTATCATCTCTTAGAACGGCCAGAGGTCCTCCAAATATTGTAAACTATGTTGACAATAGGCTATTTCTGTGGTACCATTGAGCTTGTAAGGGCGGTATATGACTACTTCTGCACCTAAATGAAGTTGAAGGAGATGTACAAGCACCAAATCTTTCCATATGAGAAAGAAGCGAAGAGAAGGATGTTTTTGTGCTTATTTGTAGATCGGCCAGGGGAAAATAGACGCCAGGGATATTTAGTCGTCCATAGGGAAAAGGTAATCTGTGATACTTTCTCGCTGAAAGGAGGGGAAAAGAAAAACTATAACCCGTTTAGGAGCTTTCGGCTTACGTATTATTGCGTATGAGAAGGAAGAAGAGTGACGCTTTAAGCTTCTTTTTTTCTTATGCTGGCGTGCGTATGTGTAGACAAGGGAACATGAGTGAGTGTCTACATTATTCCTGGGGAACACCCCACAGGACAATTCGATGGAGAATACGATGACCACAATGCAAAGGACGCAACAACAGAGGTGGGTAGGCAAAATGCTGATTTGTCTGCTTGCCTCTTCGCTGGTTTTTTCGCTCTGGATAGCAAACAATGCTGGTGCACAGGTAGCTCACGCGTCTCCTGCGCAACCAGCAGAAGTGAATACTCAGGGGCCATCTGTTAAGCCCTTTATGGGTTGGAGCACCTGGAACTTTATCGGCACCAGCCCAACTCAAGCCAAAATAGAAGCCCAGGCTCAGGTAGAAGCCAGCAAATTGAAAGCGTATGGATACAACTACGTTCTCCTGGACGATTTCTGGTACCTCAATCCATCGACAACTGTTGATGCAAATGGTTACTGGGAGGTTGACACCTCGAAATTTCCCACTGGCCTCTCTGGTCTGGCCAGCTATGTCCACAGCCTGGGTCTCAAATTCGGAGCCTATCTGACGCCAGGTATTCCGGTCGAGGCCGTCAAGGAAAACACTCCCATCGAGGCGAAAGAGCAAGGTGAGGTTTCAGCTTCTTCTTCTCTCCCTGACAGGTGAGTTCATGTCTATGCTGCGGCAGCAAATCCGAACTCTCTGCCGGGATTGGTAATATTAAATACCGGGGGCTATATGTTGCCAGGACCCGATGGCATCCCGGGCTTCAACTTGCGCCGTTCGCGTGCCGCTGAGATTGGGGCGGCAAGTGGTATGACGAACGCGAGAGGACTGGCTGGCATGTATGCGCCTCTGGCCAATGGTGGTAGCCTGAGGGGAGTTGAGCTGGTGAGTCGCGATGAGATCGCTCGTATGGGAGCTGTTTCTTCGGCGAGCGCGAGTGATGCGACGCTCTCAGCTCCTACACGTTTCTCTCTGGGCTACGCGAAAGCCGCCGATAACAGGCGCGAGCCGTTCTGTACTGAGGAGGACAGCGTTCTGCTCTCAGAAGAAGCATTTGGGCATCCAGGATCTGGTGGATCGATAGGCTTTGCTGATCCGCTGGCTCGGATGTCCTTTGGCTATGCAATGAATAAAATGGGTGGGGGGATCGGCCTCAACGCGAGAGGTCAGAACCTTGTCGATGCTGTCTATCTCTCGCTTGGCTATACCTCTAATGTGTCTGGTGTCTGGCTCAAAGCAGAATAGACCTTGCTTCACCCTTCATGCGATTACACCGTGTGCCTGCTGTCCCACATGCGGAACAGCAGGTTCGCGCGTTCATCGCAGATATTGCTGGACGGTCGCGGATCTCACCTGTGTCGAACAATGCCTCATGAAATTTCGCCTTCTTGCGCCCTGCTTGACCCCCTGCTGAGTAGTCACGCGAGGGCTTGCATTGTCTGGTTCTGCACCGATGCTGTCACATGACCATAGTTTCCGGGGGGAATAGACCTCAGGCTTGACAGAATAACGATATCTCTCTATCATTGCTATTAACGATATATCGCTGTATGCACCAGGAGTGGTTATGAGCCAATAATTCTCAATAGTGACAGATTTTACTACGAAAACATTGATGAATAGGAGAATATTTCTCTATGCAACAGGAGAAAATGAGTTCTGCGCATACGCAAACGGCGTCCTCGCCTGTTCCTTTGATTAATCTCTCGGGTTTAAGTGGGAATGGCTCTGATGCCAATCCCCCCTCAGGCACGCCGCGTCGGCGCAGGAGATGGATTATTGTCGTTGTCGTGCTGCTGCTGGTGCTCTTAGTGGGCGGACTGATCCTCAGAGCGGCCCATCGCAGGTCACAGGTGACATATCAGACCGGGCAGGTGACGCGCGGCAACCTGACGATTACAGTGAACGCGACGGGGCCGCTGCAGAGCGGGACGTATAATCTTATTTTTAATGGGACGGGCGGTAAGATTGATCAGATCGATGTGAGTGTTGGGCAGAAGGTGAAGAAGGGCCAGGTGCTGGCGCGTCTGGATCAGACGGCGCTCCAGGATGCGGTGAACCAGGCGCAGACGGCGGTGAATAACGCGCAGGCGAGTCTGGCTGCGGCAAATGCCTCGGCGAACAGCTCATCCAATAACGCAGGCGTCAGCGTGAGCGCCGCGCAGACAGCAGTGGCTGACGCGCAGAATAGCCAGACGCAGACGCAGACGCAAGCGCAGGCTGGCGTGAACGCGGCTCAGACGACTCTGACCAACGCGCAGAATAACCTGACACAGGTGAAAACAACGGCCAATCAGCAGAAACAGGCAGCGGCTACGGCGTATAACGCGACGACGTACGCGACGACGACGGGCGGTACGACGACAACAACAGCGTGCCCGCATCTGGGCACGTTTACCAATGCCAATACGTTGCCTACGGCCTGTCTGATCGCGTATAACACCTACCTCACGACGGTCAATCAGGCCAACACGAACGTGACGGCGGCTCAGGCGCAGGTAAATACTGCTCAGCAGAGCCTGAATCAGGCCGAGGCCAGCCAGAACGCGAATAATGTCACGGCACAGAATCAGGTCAACACGGCACAGAATCAGGTCAACAGCGCGGAGTCCGGCGCGGGCGTGAGTGAGACGTCGGGTCAGAGTGCAGTGGTGGCCGCGCAGAATCAGTTGAACACGGCGCAAGATCAGTTGACGCAGGCGAAGCATAATCTGGCGAATGCGACGCTAACGGCTCCGCGCGCTGGCACCGTGACGATCATTAATGGCACAGTAGGTGGCACGCCTGGTGGCACTTCGGCCAGCAGCGCTGGCTCGACGGCTGGTTCCGCATTTATTCAGATTGTCGACCTCTCAGCTTTGCAGGTGCAGGCCAATATCAACGAGGCCGATATGGCTGACTTACAAATGGGTGAAAGCGCGTCTTTTACGGTCAACGCGTATGGCACTCAGTCCTTCACAGGCACGATCAGCTCGATTCCCCCAACCGGCGAGACCACTTCCAACGTTGTGACCTACCCGGTCGTAATCAGTGTAGACGAGAGTAGTTTGAAAGGCGCGCATTTGCTGCCCGGGATGACGGCGAATGTGACTATCAACGCCGTTCAACATAAGAATGCCCTGCTCATCCCGGTGAACGCGATCAATTTCGCGCGCCTGGCCAGTAGCGGCAACAGTAGCGGCGGTACACCTCAACTTGTCTCTGTGCAGGATGCGAACAAAGCGTTGAATCAGGCGCGCACTGAACTGGATACTCTGGAGGTAGCTAACCCGGGTCTGGTGTTGGAAGGCCCCATGCCAGCGTTTGTCATCGAGCAGTCGGGCAAGACCTATGTGGCGAAGCCGGTTGTGCTAGGTTTGACCGATGGCATCTCCTATGAGGTGCTCCAGGGTCTTGCCCTCAATGAGACATTTCTGGTGGGTACAAACAGCTAAGCCTGGTGCTTTGCTTTGGGAAGAGAGCTATGATATGGCAAAGAATGATCAGACGGTGCCGGATGACTCGGAGGAGCCGACGGCTCCTGCGTTGCCGATAATCGAGAAGCAGGCCGTACAGGCGCGCCAGTCGCCGGAGAAGACGGTGCTGGTCCCGGACAAAGAGGTAGCCGCTGAGATGCTGGTCCCGGAAGAAAGTACGAGTGGGTTGGTTCAGGAAGCACCGGGGCCAGCCGGGACTCAGGCCCCGGTCATCTCTGTGCGTAACCTGGTCAAGACCTATATTTTGGGCGGGCATACACGCGTGCAGGCGCTGCGTGGGGTATCGCTGGAGGTCTACCCGAGCGAGTTTGTAGCGATTATGGGACCATCGGGTTCTGGTAAATCGACATTTATGAATTTGCTCGGCTGCCTGGATCGTCCAACAGCGGGAGAATACTGGCTCGCGGGCCAACTGGTGAGCAAGTTAGCTAGCGACGATCTGGCGCGGATGCGCAATCAGTTGCTCGGCTTTGTCTTTCAAGGTTTTAACCTGCTGGGTCGCGCAACTGCCGTGCGCAATGTAGCTCTGCCCATGGTCTATAGTGGGCTGTCGCGGAGCGAGCGTGAGCGGCGAGCGCGCAAAGTGCTAGACCTTGTCGGTCTTGGTCAGCGGCTGAACCACAAGCCACCGGAGTTGTCTGGTGGTCAGCAGCAGCGCGTCGCCATTGCGCGCGCGCTGGTCAACGGGCCGTCGCTGCTGCTGGCGGACGAACCGACAGGCAACCTGGATAGTCACACCAGTATCGAGATCATGGGTGTTTTGCAGGCCCTGAACGAGCAGGGACTGACCATTGTGCTGGTCACGCACGACCCAAAGGTGGCATCCTATGCCAAACGCCAGGTGACTTTCCTGGATGGGCAGATCGTGCGGGATGAGCCGGTACTTACCCCGCTTTCCGCCCAGAAGGAATGGGAAGACCTGCTCAACGCGAACGCGTCTCCCGGCGTAGGCGCAACCCTGGTAGAGGAGGCGCGCGAGTGAAACGCAGAGGAGAACTGCCCACGCTGCCTGTTGAGCAGCCCCCACTCACGCCAGGCTCACCGACGCCGTTGGCGAGCTTGCTGGCGGAGCTACGTGTGAGCAAGCGCAGGAGCGGCGCCGTGAGTCTGTTGGGTGCGAATATTGAAAGCGCACTGGACGCCCTGTGGATGAACCGCACGCGCTCATTCCTGACCACGCTGGGTATCTTTATAGGCATTGCCTCCGTCATTGCCGCGCTCACGCTCACGCAGGGCGCGTCGGCGGAGGTCAATAGCGAGATTGGCAGCCTGGGGAATACCATCACAATCTCGCCAGGCTCGGCGAACAGCAATGGCGTTTCGCAGGGAACCGGCTCGCTGAGCACCCTGACCCTGCAAGATGCGCATTCCCTGACCGGCCTGGCGCATGTCACTGGCGTCAGCCCGTTGCTCGTGACCAACGACCAGGTGGTGTATGGCAACCAGAGCGAGACCACCCAGATCGAAGGCTCGGACCCCAGCTTGCAAGGGATTCAGAACTGGCAACTGGCGGAGGGCACCTGGTTTAGCTCTGAAGACGTAACCAGCGGCACGCCCGTAGCCGTGCTTGGGAATACCGTCTGGCATAACCTCTTCGATGCCTCAGGCAATAACCCCATCGGCCAGGCCATTCGTATCCGCGACCAGACCTTCCGCGTGGACGGCGTGCTGGCCGCGGCAGGAGGCGGCTTCTCAAACGATGATGTGGTGATGATTCCGATGGCGGCGGCGCAGATCCGTCTGGACAACACACAGGATGTCGATCAGATCCTGGTGCAGGTGGATAGCGCGAGCAATGTCCAGACAACTGCTACAACCATTGGCAACGTGCTACGGAAGAATCATCACCTCGTGGCCGGGGATAATGACTTTACCATTGTAACCTATCAGCAGATTCTGCAGCGTATTGGGGAATTCTCAGTGATTCTGACTATCCTGTTGGTCGGCATTGCCGCGATCTCGCTGACCGTGGGCGGCATTGGTATTATGAATATCATGCTGATCTCCGTCACTGAACGCACCTGGGAGATAGGCATTCGCATGTCGATAGGCGCGCGGCGGCGAGATATTCTCAATCAATTCCTGGTGGAGGCACTGGTCCTTTGCCTGATTGGCGGAGCGATTGGCTTTGCTCTGGGCATCTTGATCGGCCTGATCCTGACCAAAGCCAGTCAATTGCCGTTTGTCATCACGTCGCTCACGTTGCTGCTGCCCTTCGCCGTCTCGGCGAGCATCGCGCTGATTTTTGGCATCTATCCGGCAATTCGGGCGGCGAACCTGGACCCGATTGTTGCCATTCGTACCGACGAGTAGCAAGGAGCAAGCATGAGGAGTTCAACACGAACGGAAGCGAGTCGGACCGTGCCCGCGCCGCCGCTGGAAGCGATGCCGCTGGAGAGCCTCTTCCAGGAATTGCGCAGTGGCCAAAAGCAGGCAGGGAGTCTGCTGGGCACGAACATGGGCAGTGCGCTAGAGTCGGTTATGGCCAACCGCGTGCGCTCATTTTTAACCATTCTTGGCATTGTGATTGGCATCGCCGCTGTCATCGGGGCCATCAGCCTGGCGCAGGGGGTCGGCATCTACTTTAGCACCGCGATAGCCGGGCTGGGTTCCAACACGGTGCTGATCAGCGGCTCACCCTCGCTGAATTCAGGGGCGCAGGAACGCGCAGCTCAAGCAGCAGCATCCCTCGCTCACCTCCGAGGATCTTCAGGCGATAAGCGAGCTCCCGCATGTCGCAGCCATCAGCCCGGTCCTTTCAGAGAATGCCCAGGTGGTGTATGGGGATCAGAACGTGCACACTGGCGTCGTCGGAGTTGGCATTGGTTTTACAACCATCGAGGATTGGCAGATGGCGCAAGGGCTCTGGTTTAGCTCGATCCAGGACGCAGGCGGTGATCCAGTCGCTGTGTTGGGGGATACTGCACGCCAGAATCTCTTTGGCACGAGCAATATTGATCCAGTGGGTCAGCAGATTCGCATCGGCATCCAGACCTTTCGCGTCATCGGCGTCTTAACCCCCAAAGGAGGGGGAAACTTTGGGGCGAGCGATAGCTCGATCTTCATTCCATACAAAGCCTTCAACACGCGTCTCGTGAACTCGGACTATTTGCCGCAGATCAATCTGGAGGTCGATAATCAGAACAACATCAATAGTATGGTGGAAGAGATCACCAGCCTGCTCGAAGTCCGTCACCACATCGCGCGCGGCACGCCCAACGATTTCTCCACAGAGACTGCCGGGCAGCTTCTGAACCAGGCAAACGTCGTCTCGGGTGCGCTTGCCACACTGCTAGGAGGCATTGCGGCCATCTCACTGACCGTAGGAGGTATCGGCATCATCAATATTATGCTCGTCTCCGTCACCGAGCGCACGCGCGAGATCGGCATCCGTATGGCCATTGGAGCGAGACGCAGCGACATTCGCAATCAGTTTCTCATCGAAGCGCTCATACTCTGCCTGGTAGGCGGCTTCATTGGTATGCTCATCGGCCTCTTCGTCGGCTGGATAGCCGTCAGCGTGCTCATCCGAGCCATCACCGCCAGTGGTAGCGGCACCCAGGTGCCTTTCACCGTCACCCCCACTACGTTGATCCTGCCCTTCGTCGTCTCGGGAGCCGTTGGCCTGATCTTCGGCCTCTATCCTGCGCTGCGCGCCTCCCGGCTGGACCCGATTACGGCGATACGACGGGCGAGGTAGTTGTAAATGTGGGTTCAACATCTTCAAATGTGTGGCCTTCAGGATCTGGATTATGATTAGGAGAGTGATGGAAGACGATTAGACTTGCTGGGGGCGCAAAACGCATTTGGATTATATTGCTATTGCGACCGCTGTGAATGTCATTCAATTGATACATTGGTTACGAGGAGAAGCACGGGAGCAGACCCGTACTTCCCCTTTCAATCAGGTGATCCAGCAAGCGGCTTGAGACAAAATCTTCGAATTCGCCACCAGTATCAAGGGCATGAGCCAGTTTACTGTTGGGATGTACACCGTTCGTCTGTTATGGAGTATTCGATTGAATATGAAGAACGTACCAGCCGCTGCTTGGAAACTCTCCTCCTAGTGGTCTGTCAATCTTCATTTGACAGGTAGTCCATAGCCATGAAACGAGGTGAAAAGCCGCCTCAGGTCATTTGGCAACTACTCAAATGAAGCTTGACGAAGCACTAGTTCGCTATTTAAGGAAGCATGGTAACGGGCAGAATTATGGAGATCAAGTAGGGTGTTGTTCGTGGTGCGCTTGCCTGAACTCACCGAAACAACCAGTCCGGTGTGTTGGGGGATGTTGTTTTTATCTCTGAATACAACGATATCGCCAGGTTGGGTATTGCCCAGATTTTGATGAATATTCTTCACATACCCGTACGTCAGCAAAAAGTCGGCGAGAGTGTAAACGTGAGGACCTGCCAGCCCAGGAGTAATAAGAAGAAGGTCATACGTTTTGCCGTTTCCAGGCTTATAGGGGTCATATTTACTCTCCGGCGAGGTGGCACTGAGCCCAGGTATGAAACCTTCGGCAGCGAGAGAGCGAGCCACAAATTCCGCACACTGAAACCATGGTTGAGTGTCGCCGGCAGCTTTCACATTCGTACTCCGATAGCAAACGCCGTTGTGTTTGGTCATACATGCGTAGGGCGCTGTGTGATTATAGTACGTCCAGTTCCAGTGACTATTGGCGTATGCGACTCCGGACTCTAGCGCGGGGCTGAAGGTACCCAGTGTGGCTGCGGAGGCTACGGGCGCCGCAGAGGCTGTCCCTATCAGAGAGAACAGTACGCCGCAAGCAAGAAGCAATGCGGAAAGTATGCCAACGGGTCGATACCTTCTGCGAGACGTACCCAGGAGTGATGATAGGTGAAACATGGGTGGATTCCCTTCTCTTTCAGTATGAGATCCATCAGGATCTCTCGATTGCGGGCAGGAGCGAGTTCGGCTCTTGCCCTAACGAGCGCCTGACAGGACGGCTGCCTTATCCTCATTTGAAAGACCATGCATCCAATCAAGCTATCTCTCTGTAAGCGTCCTAAGAACAAGCTTCCTCGACGACTGGACCGGGACAACAGTACGCTTGTTCCAGGTAGCCGTTATCACCAGCGGTGGGGGTTGTAAGTATTCCTGGGGTGGCAGCACGCCGACCCTGACGAGTGATCTCAGCTATATTCGCAGCCATGGCGGCGATGTGATGATCTCGTTTGGAGGTGAGGCGGGCACTGAGCTGGCGCTGGCTTGTAAGAGTGTGAGCTCTTTGCAGGCGCAATATCAGAGCGTCATCAATGCCTATAAGGTGAGCCATCTCGATTTCGATATCGAAGGCGGGACCGAAGGCGATGTGACTTCTTATACCCGGCGCAACACGGCTCTGGCGGCTTTGCAGAAAGCCAATGCGGGTTTGACCATTGACTTCACCCTGCCCTCTGACCCGACCGGTCCTACCAGCGATGATATGGGTCTGCTGAACAATGCCAAAGCCAAGGGTGTTTCAGCATTGTTAATCTCATGACCATGGACTACGATGGTCCAGATAATCACATGGGGAAAGATGCTATTGAGGCTGCCAACGCTCTGTACAGCAAATTGAAGGGCATGTATCCTGCAGATACGACTGCTCAACTGTGGTCGATGGTTGGTTTGACAAACCTGATTGGTCAGAACGATACGGCCAAAGAAATTTTCACATTGAACGATGCCAAACTGGTGCTGGCCTTCGCGCAGCAGAAGCACATTGGCGAACTATCCATGTGGGAAGTCTCACGCGACAATGGCTCTTGCTCGGGTAGTCCCGACGATAACGATACTTGCAGCAGCATTACGCAGAGCACCTATGCCTTTACAAACATCTTCAAGGCATTCTAGCAGTTTGTCGGAGAGAACGATTTTCTCCGAAATTTTACCCCAATGACTTGCGAATACGGTTGGAAGAGGCACAGTCGATAGCCTCGCGCCTCGCCCGTGCCTCTTCTGGCTCTGGCTTGTTTCAATGAAAGTAGAAGACTATTCTAAATCCAGCACTACTTTTATAGCCAGACTCGGATCTGAAGCAATTTCAAATGCTTTTGCGCCCTCATCGTCTGACATTCCCACACATAGATGGAATGAAACATATTGCTTTCGTCTATATATTTTGCTATACTCTTCTTAGTTCAGGAAGTCGAGGGAGAAGAGACCGTATGACACAAACACATCAGGAGCTTGTTGAAGAGGTCATGACCTCACTGGTCACGCTCATCCGGGTCTTGCAAAGCCAGACGACACCCTATTGGGTCGATCTCGATCTGCCGCTCGCGCAAGTTAAAACCCTGTTGGCGGTGGCAGATTTGGGAGCACCAACCATAGGAGAGATCGCAACCGTGCTTGGAGTTACCCAGCCGACGGCCAGTCATCTCGTCGAACGACTCGTGCAAAGCGAGTTGGCTCAACGCAATGAAGATGCGCATGATCGCCGCCGAACATTTGTGAAACTCACGCCACAGGGCGAGGAGATGCTTGGACAGTTGATTGGCTATCCAAAATTCATGGGTAGACGTGTTGAACGCCTGTCCGCTCTTTCAGACGAGGAGTTGACTGCCTGTATCCAGGGAATGTCCATCCTGAGTCGGGCTGTGGCCGGTGAACCTGCGCTGCTGTCTATCACCTCGCACCTGGCGGACCGGGTCAAGCCCTCGAAGAGTGAAGGGTCTCGTTCTCAAGTATAGGAAAGGATCACTTGTATGACGCTCCTCAGTCGTCTCATGAGCAAAATGGCTCACTTGCCACCAACCTCAACCCCTCGGGTGGTTGTCGAGCGCGATCTGCAGGTACCCATGCCTGATGGCGTGGTGCTGCTGGCAGATCGCTACGCGCCACGCGGCGTTGAGAACCCACCCCTGCTGCTGGTCCGCAGCCCCTATGGGCGACGCGGGATCTTTGGCACTGCGTATGGCCAACTGTATGCCGAGCGCGGCTTCCAGGTGGTGATGCAGTGCATACGCGGTACGTTCGGTTCGGGTGGCACCCTCAACCCGTTCGACGAGCACGATGACGGCCTGGCGACCGTGGCCTGGCTGAAACAGCAGCCCTGGTATCCCGGTTCATTCCTGACCACTGGCGGCAGTTATCTGGGCTTTGTGCAATGGGCCATCGCCCGCGACGCCGGTTCTGACTTGAAAGGGATGGCCATCCAGGAGAGCGCTGCGGAGTTTCGCAGCCAGACCTACACCGGGGGAGCCTATGCCCTGGATGCCACGCTCTCCTGGACGGATCTGGTCATGCATCAGGAGCACATGAACGTGCTCTGGTCGCTCATCTCTCCCGCCAGCCGCCGTTTGAAACCGCTGTTCCAGCGCCTTCCGCTGCGCGATCTCGATACGCTTGCCGCAGGTTCGCAGGCTGCGTTCTTTCAGGAGTGGCTTGTACACAACGAGCCGGGCGATCCGTACTGGGAAGAACGTTGTTTTGATCAGACCGTTCAGGATGTCTCGGTGCCCGTGCATCTGATGGGCGGGTGGTACGACACCTTTCTGCCCTGGCAACTGCGCGACTATCGCACGCTGCGCGAGCATGGCCAACATCCGTTCCTGACCATTGGCCCCTGGGCGCATACCTCGCCCGAACTCAGCCTCTTCTCGCATGCTGAGATCATTCCATGGTTACAGGCGGTAGTCCGTGGAGAGGCCGAGCAATACCGGCAGGCGCATGTACGCATCTTTGTCACCGGCGCGAACGAATGGCGCGATCTTTCAGACTGGCCCCCACCGGGCGTGAGTGCGCAACGTTTCCATCTCCAGTCTGGTTTCGGACTGGCTCCTGATCTGCCACCCGTCTCAGAACCCGATCACTATCGCTACGATCCAGCCGATCCGACCCCCTCCCTGGCAGGCCCACTGCTCATGGGCAAAGCGCAACCGACCGACAATCGCGCGTTGGAGGCCCGTGCGGATGTGCTGACCTACACCTCCACCCCGCTTGAGCAGGCTCTGGAAGTCATCGGACCCGTGCAGGCCGATCTGTTCGTGCAATCCAGCCGGGAGCATACCGACTTCTTTGTGCGCCTCTGCGATGTGGATCAGCAGGGCAGATCGCTCAACGTCTGTGATGCCCTCTTGCGCGTCACCCCAGGCCATCCGCTGCAGGACGCCGATGGCACGCTGCACCTGACCTTCGATCTCTGGCCGACCGCGCATCGCTTCCGCTCTGGTCATCGCTTGCGGGTGCAGGTCTCCAGCGGCGCGCACCCACGCTATGCCCGCAATCCTGGCAGCGGCGAGCCGTTGGGGACCGCCACCAGGTTGGTGGTCGCTGACCAGTCGATCTATCACGATCCCACCCATCCCTCGGCTATTATCCTCTCCGTTGGCTCTTAAGAGCACAAAGACGCAAACGAGAGATGGAAAGCAATTCCCTGGTCTATGTACAGAGATCACGTATTTCTGGGTTCTGACAGAACCACAAATTCAGGCAAAATTCTCTTGACAACTCTTATTTTACACCTTAAAATAAGAGTGAAGATAAGGTTTTACCTGTGGAGAGCGCAATGAAGCGAGTGCAAAAATCGACGGTGCTGGACGTTCGGCGGATGAACCGCTCAACAGTTCTGCGGCGCATCTATCTGAGTCAGTCGATACATCGCCAGGAGTTGAGTCAATATTCTGGGCTAAGTTCAGCAACGGTCACGCATGTTGTTGCAGAGTTGCTCCAGGATGGGGTTGTGATCGAGTCCGGCATAGAGGCATCGCAGGGTGGGCGGCCTCGTTCCATTCTAACCATCAATCCTCACTACGGCTATTTTATTGGTGTGGAGATTGGTGAGACGCTTTTGCATATCGAACTCTTTGATTTGACACTCCACAAATTGGGCACCGTTTCGTATACGTTGGCTCTTGATGAGAATCTACCCGACCAGATGGTGCAGCACATTTACCAGGGCGTACAGGCAACATTGGCCGAAGCTGGCATCCCGCTCGAGAAAGTGATCGGGATAGGAATTGGTGTGGGTGGCCCGGTTGAACGGGCTGAACAGGTATCCGTTTACATTCCTAGCTGGGGATGGCGTCGTGTGCCACTCGCCTCTCTCCTCGAAGAACGCTTCCACCTCCCTATTTATCTTGATAATGCGGCGAAAGCCATGGCACAGGCCGAGAGTTTGTTTGGCGCAGGCCAGGAGTACGAGCATGTAGCGGTCTTGCTTGTTGGCATAGGTATTGGCGCTGGTATCATGGTGAATGATTCTTTGTACCGTGGTGCTGTCAATACTGCAGGAGAATGGGGGCACACGACAATCGAACTCGATGGGCGTTTGTGTCGTTGCGGTAGTTACGGCTGTCTTGAAGCCTATGTTGGCGCGCCAGGCATTATCGCACGCTTGAGAGAAATAGCACCCCAGAGTTTACTTCTCCAGAATAACGACCAGGAGCACATTGTCACCATGATTGTTGATGCAGCTCGGAGTGGAGATCCTGCTGCAATCCTGGTGCTCAAAGACACCGCGCACTATCTTGGTGTTGGTATTGCAAACCTTATCAATCTTTTCAACCCACAACTTATCATCCTGGGTGGATGGGTCGGTTCGGCAATCGGCGCATACATTCTCCCAGAGTTGCGTCAAATCATCGCGCGCTATGCACTCAAGCTGCCGCTCTCTGTCACAAGGATCGAGCTTAGCCAGCTCGGCCAGGACGCTGTAGCGATGGGGGCTGCCGCGCTTACGCTGGAGCAATTTCTTTTGACGGCTGGAAAACAAAACCTGCCGCATTCTCGGATGAGCGATTTGGCTTAATATTATGGGATCGGCTTTACATGATTGGTGTTCTTCTCACAAAGAAGATACTAATATTAATCATGCACGAAATGCCTTATGTCCACATGTCTGCATGATTAACAATACCGCTTTTGGAGGTGATCACAAACAAATAGGTGGAAATTTTGCAGGGAAGCAGATGTCGTAAAGAAGTTTCGTAAATTACACTGTCGTTTTTTATTTCCATAAAGGAGGCATCAGACGATGCAGGTTTTCTCCTCTTCCCTCGGGATGCGCCGCCTGGCACCCCGGTTCGCCATCGTCGGCATCATATTTATGCTCATGACTTCCCTTGCTGCCTGTGGAGGTAGCTCCGGTTCAAGCAGTAGTAGTGCCTCAAGCGGTCCGGTAAACTTGACCTTCTGGTCCTGGGTGCCTGGGATAGATAAGTCAGTCGCTCTGTGGAACAGTAGCCATCCCAACATTCATGTCACGCTGGCTAATGTCGGCTCAGGGCCTGCTGAATACAATAAGTTATATACTGCTATCAAGGCCAATAATGAGCCAGACCTCGGCCAGGTCGAGTTCCAGCTCTTGCCGACCTTCGAGGCAACGGGAGGGCTCGTCGATATATCCCCATATGGGACGAGTGCGGTGAAGGATCAGTTTGTTCCCTGGACCTGGGGTCAGGTGTCACTCGGCAGCGCCGTCTACGCCATCCCGCAGGATAGCGGTCCCATGGGTATGTTCTATCGGGCAGATATCTTCAAGAAGTATAATCTGACGGTACCCACTACCTGGGCGCAGTATGCTGAGGATGCTGCCAAACTGCATGCCGCCAATCCCAATGAGTACATTACCGATTTTCCACCTAAGGAGCCAGGCTGGTTCACCGGGTTGGAGTGGCAGGCAGGCGGACACCCATTTAGCGTCAGTGGCCAATCCTGGCAGGTCTCCGTCAATAATTCTGCGGCCCAACAGGTCGCAGCCTACTGGCAAAACATGCTCGACAAGAAGCTCGTCAAGACCGAGCCGGACTTCGACAATGCCTGGTATCACGACCTGCAGACTGGTGCAGTGGCCACCTGGGCCACTGCCGTCTGGGGCGCTGGTACAATCTCTTCAAATGCTCCACAGACTTCTGGGGATTGGCGGGTCGCTCCGCTCCCGCAGTGGCAGGCAGGTCAAGCCGCAGATGGCAACTGGGGTGGATCCACCACTGCCGTATTCAAGAGCTCGAAGCATCCCAAGGAGGCCGCCGAGTTCGCCATCTGGCTCAATACCAATCAGCAGAGTCTGGACGCGATGATCAAAGGTGCCAACATTTATCCGGCCTATCGGCCCGCCTTAGATTCATCCCTGGTGAGCGGTCCCAACGCGTTCTTTGGCAACCAGGCTATCAACCAGGTGTTCAAGGAAGGCTCTTCAGAGGTGGATGCTACTTTTCAGTGGGGACCGACCATCGATCAGGTCTACAACGACATGGACGATAATTTCGCCAACGTGATCAATGGCAAGGGTACCCTGACGGATGCGCTTGATACCGTGCAGCAGAGTACCGTCACCTTCATGAAAAAGCAGGGATTTAGCGTCACTACTTCGTAAGAAAAATTCGCGAAAGATGGAGTGCGAGCACCTTCGGTCTGAAGGTGCTCGTCTCTCTATAGAATTTTATGAACGAGCATCCCTTCATGGCTCACTGTTCGTCCTTGAAGGGATGTCGTACCTCAGAGAGGAGCATACAAATATGGCTCTGGGAGCGACCACATCGGTGTCGCCTCGTGTAATATCCGCCACGCGGCGGCGTACCTTGACACCGTATCTGTTTATCTTGCCCTTTGGCATCCTATTTCTCCTGTTCTTTTTGGTGCCCATTTTCTATGCCATCTATCAAAGCCTGTTCCGCGCGCAGCGCAGCGGTTTGGGCCTGGGAGCGCCCACCATCAGCTTCAATGGCCTGGGCAACTATAACGATGTCTTCCATGACCCTAATTTCTACAGCAGCATTGGACGTGTACTGCTCTATGGCATCGTGCAGGTTCCAGTCATGCTCATCTTAGCCCTCGTGCTGGCCCTGTTGCTCGATTCGACCGTGGTGCGCTTCAAAGCCTTCTTCCGCATCGCTTTCTTTGTGCCCTATGCCGTGCCCGGCATTATCGCCGCCCTCTTGTGGGGCTTCTTCTATGACCCTCAGCTCAGTCCCATCGTCAAAGGCGTGCAAGCTCTCAGTGTTCCCCCACCAGATTTCCTGGGACCTGGCACCGTGCTCTGGTCGATTGCCAATATCGCCACCTGGACCTGGACGGGCTATAATATGCTCATCATCTTTGCAGCTTTACAGGCCATTCCTACCGAGATTTACGAGTCGGCGCGCCTCGATGGTTGTTCGGGCTTCAGTATCGCCTGGAATATCAAAATTCCCCTGGTGGCTCCTGCTCTTGTGCTCACCTGCGTCTTTTCCATCATCGGCACGCTGCAGCTCTTCGCCGAACCTCAGGTGCTCACTGCTATTTCCAACAACATTTCCAGTTCCTATACCCCGGTTTTGTATGCCTATAACACCGCCTTTGGCAATAACAACTACTACTATGCTGCCGCTATGTCGGTAGTGCTGGCCCTGGTCACCTTCGTCTTCTCCTTTGGCTTCCTTCGGGTGACCCAACGACAGGCAGGAGTCTAACGAGTATGAGTCAACGAACTGCATCGGTTCCCATACCTACCGCCAGCGAAGTCAGCCGCGCCCAGACCCGACGTGGCAATTTCCGCGGTATCGGCAACAGCATCGGCGTGATGACCTTTCTCATCATCTTTACCGTCTATTTTCTGGTGCCCTTTTTCTGGTTGATTATCTCCTCGACCAAGAGCACAGGCGATTTGTTCGGCACTTTTGGCTTGTGGTTCGCTCCCACCTTTAACCTGGGTGCCAACCTGCAACAACTCTTCACCTACAATGATGGCATCTATGTGCAGTGGTTGCTCAATACGCTGCTCTACGCAGGAGTGGGAGCGGTGGTGGGTACCTTCCTGGCGACAATGGCGGGCTATGCTCTCGCCAAATATAGCTTTCCTGGTCGCAACCTGATCTTCTCGACGGTCTTAGGTGCAATTCTGGTGCCCAGCACCGCCCTGGCGCTGCCGCTGTACCTGCTCATGAGCAGCTGGAACCTGACTAACACCTACTGGTCGGTGTTGTTACCCAGCATTGTGAGTCCCTTTGGCGTCTACCTCACGCGCATCTACGCGGCAGCGTCAGTGCCCGATGAACTCCTGGAGGCGGCACGTATAGATGGGGCAGGCGAGTTTCGCACCTTTGCCACCGTCGCGATGCGCTTGATGGTGCCCGCGCTGGTGACGGTCTTACTCTTCCAGTTTGTGGCGGTGTGGAACAACTACTTCCTGCCACTGGTGATGCTCAGTAACGAGAAGCTCTTTCCACTGACGGTGGGGCTACAGACCTGGAACGTGACGACCGGGGGGGCCAATAAGTTCCTCTACACGCTTATCATCACGGGGGCCCTCGTCTCTTCGCTGCCACTATTGCTTGGCTGTGTGCTCTTACAGCGCTTCTGGCGTGGTGGGCTGGGTGCTGGCAGTGTCAAGGGATAAAGAGATACAAGGAGACAGGGACATGAGGAGAACACTTTCCTGGGACATCATCGGGACGGGGCTGATCGCAGGTGTCTTCTCGACGTGATCATTTCACAAAACAGTATGATCACCGTTGATCCTGGCCGGCAGAGGGTGGCCGTTTCTTCCTGCGTTTGGATGCATCTTCTTTCAACACTATTGTCTTTGACAACTGAGCATGACATGCAGACACTCCGACGGAAAGTCATGGTTCTGGCATTACGACTTCCCATCGGAGTGGTCAAGAGGCAAGATCTACTCGTCTAGTCCTGGTGGAAAAGCGACGGGAAGGAGTCCAGGTACGCACCTGGCAAGGAAACCAGATCTCCCTGCGCTTCTTGCTCAAGCCAGTCTTCAAGAGCCACACGCAGCGCGTTTGCTGCTCTTCCCACTGAAGGGAGTCTTGCAGATGACTAACCGGCGTGGGGAGAGCGCAAAGATACCCCCTGAATATAAATGCGTCGTGCACCTTGCAGGATCTGTTCTGGTGTGTAGCCTCGCTTGTGCCGCTGAAAGAGATAGAGGACGGGATCTAATGCTGCCAGGAGCGCATCGGCGGTCGAAGAACTGCTGCGCTTCAATGGGCCAGCTACCACCGCAGGACCGCGTTTTGCCACCGAAGACATCGAGCTTGCCGGGCAGCAGATCAAGCAAGGGGATATGCTCTTTCCCTTCCTGGCCGCAGCGAATCGGGATGAGCGCCAGTTTACGGAGCCAGAGGATCTGGAGATTGCGCGCCAGATCAATCGCCATCTCGCCTTTGGGCAGGGCATCCATATGTGTTTAGGGATGCCGCTGGCCCGCCTGGAAGGAGACATTGCCTTCACCACGCTGCTCACGCGCATGCCCAACCTGCGGCTGAGCATCCCCCGCGAGAGCATCACCTGGACCTTTGCGCTGAACTCACGGAGTTTGGCCGCTCTGCCCGTGGCTTTTTAGCTGAGAGGTCAGAAAGGTCGGAGCCAGGCTGCGCCCCGACCTTTCTGAAATCTCTTCCCCTTGACTTCGACCCCTTTCTTAATTATACTTTCC
>CAVTLG010000003.1:0-100768 GCA_963735495.1 uncultured Chloroflexia bacterium | reverse complement strand
CCAGCGTTATGCATAAAATGTGCCTGACGATCTTTATTGATCGCCTTAGGAAAGGAGACGGCATCGTGTCAACGACGCCTCAACCCCCCTCCAACGACAATACCTATGTCATGGACCCGGGAAGCCCGACTGAGAGTGGTCCGCTTGATCGAGCAAAGTCGGCTCTTCACACAGTGTATGGGCGGTCCTTTGACGGGCCTGCCCGACCCTGCGAATTTTCAGTCTATCCTGGATATCGCCTGTGGACCGGGTGATTGGGTGCTCGATGTTGCCTTCGCCCATCCTACTAGCGAGGTGGCCGGTATTGATATTAGCCAGATTATGATCGAGTATGCAAACGCTAGAATGCGTACGCAAAATGTAAGTAATGCCTCTTTTGGTGTGATGAATATCCTGAAGCCACTCGAGTTTTCAGACCATACATTTGATCTGGTCAATGCGCGGTTTCTTTTGGCGTCTTACCCAGGTCCGCCTGGCCTGCGTTATTGCAGGAATGTATGCGCATTCTGCGACCTGGCGGTATTTTGCGCTTGACGGAAACTGATGGTGAATTTCTCGAACTCGCCTGCATTTGAGCAGTTCTATACCCTGGGGTTACGTGCCATGCAGAAGCTGGGTCATGGCTTTTCACCAGATGGTCGCACTCTTGGCATGACGTATATGTTGGAGCGATTACTGCGTAATGCAGGTTTTCAGGAACTACAGACAGCCTCGTGTGCGCTCAATTTCTCGGCGGAGGCCGCAGCATGGAAAGATATCTATCGCAATCACGAACTCGCAGGGCAGACCGTCCAGCTTCTCTTGAGTAAATTGGGTCTGGCCACCGCTGAAGAGGCGGCGCAGTTACATCAACAGTCGTTGATAGAGATGCTGTCGCCAGATTTTTGTGGCATCTGGCCGCTGATGAGCGTGTGGGGTACCAGGCCGTAGCGTGTACGACCTGGTCTGTTGTATGGTATCGCTGCTTATTGGAGGGTAGCGATTTTGAACGGAATAATTGGGCGCAAGTTTTCCTCAATCTCGTGTCTGTGCGACTCTAAGAATGGTGGTAGAGCCAGTTTTTCGCCGAGATGGGCTGGATCTTCGTCCGTGGTGAAGCCAGGGCCATCGGTCGCAATTTCGAAGAGGACGCCGCCCGGCTCATGGAAGTAGACCGAGTGGAAGTAGAAACGATCAATCACTGGTGTCACCTGACCGGCTGCTTTCCCAACTAGCTGGTTGCGCCATTGCACCTGTTCCGCTTCATCTGGTGTGCGCAAGGCGACATGATGCACGCCTCCGATACCAGGACGACCATGCTGCATGCCTGGGCGGATATCCAGGTGAATCTCTGCGCCAGGGCCGCCTGGTCCCACTTCAAAGACATGGACGGTAGTTTGCTGCTCGGACTGATAGGTTCCGGTCTGGCGGAATGCGAGCGTCTCGGTCAGGAAGCTGGCCGTGGGATTAAGTGCGCTCTCGATGAGTCTTACTGCATACATGCCGTGAATCGCCATCTCTGGCGGAACGGGACTGCCCTTCCACGGCTGAATTTGCAAGCGTCCCTCGTCGTCAACCAGTTCGAGACGCTGGCCCTCGGGATCACGAAATGCTAGTACAGCTCTCCTTTCTTCTCCGCGCTGCTGAATGCCATCGTGGGAGACCTTAAAGGTATCGAAGCGCTGTACCCACCACGCTAAAGCCTCGCGACCAGTGACGCCAAAGGCAATAGCCGAGATCGTACCGGCTCCAGCGCGATTGGGACCGCTCGTCGGCCAGTCGAAAAACGTCAATTCTGTGCCGGGATTGCCGGTTTCATCACCATAGAAAACGTGATACGCTGAAACGTCATCCTGATTAACGGTCTTCTTGATTAAATGCAAGCCGAGAATCTGGGTGTAAAATGCGACATTGACCGAAACATCTCCGGTAATAGCTGTTACGTGATGAAGACCACCTAATTGCATCATATGCTCCTTCTAATCTTTCTCTCTCTAACTCTCAAGAGTTTAGTACTAAGCTTATATGCTAAAAAAACTCAATGCAACGCGTGATCCAGTTTACGTAGCAGGCGCTGCAAGTCGGCTGTCTCGGATGAAGAAAGCACGGAAAGTTCTTGCGCGATCAGCTGTTCATGCGCCGGTACGACACGATCATGCAGCTCCTGTCCCTTCTCAGTGAGTACCAGGTTATTGTTCCGCCTGTCCTGACAGCGTCTGAGCAACCCTTGCTGTTCCATGCGGTTAAGCAACTGAGAAACGTTGCCTTTCGTCACCAGGAGACTATCGGCGAGTTCTTGTTGCGTCAGTCCACTGGTCGCGCCGACACGTGCTAAGACGTCGAACTGGGCCGTATTCAGACCCCACGAACGCAGGTGCGTGCTTTGCAGGCGGTCAATTTTCTGGACGACGCGGTAGAGTCGTAACCAGGCAAGAACCGATGGTTGAAGCATCTCTTGTTTCCTCCTTGCCTTGCTTCTTGATGAGAGTTTAGCACTAAACTGTTGGTGTGTCAAGTCCTGACAAAAATTGCCAGCCTGTGCGGATTATCCCCTCTTGCTTGTTATGCATAGCCAACAGGCTCACTTAAATTTGGTGCAGGGTCCAATGCTGACAGCAAAACTCGCGAGGTGCGACGGTTTTTCGCCGGTCATGACGGCCCCTTATGAAGTGCATGTGAAGCGCTCATTGCCGCCGATGATAGGTGAAAAGTCGATCAAACAACATATATCTCTCAAACGCTGTATTTTCAAACCCTGGTTTGCTATACTTAGCCATGTGGATTGTATTGAAATACTGGTGCGCGTGTCTGCAAACGCGCCCTTTACTGTATTTTTGAGGGGAACACAGTTGTTTAGAGCGTTTGCTTTAAATGGCGAAATTTTGTGAGAAAATAGAGGAATCGAGAAGACGAATGTTTATCCGTAATGCTCTGCTTGCGGCGGCTGGTATGGCTCTTGCTGGTGGCGGAGTGATCGCCTATGCCTCTGCTATTGAGCCGGCGTGGATAGAAATAAACACGATAGCTGTCCAGCTACCGCGCTTGCATCCTGCATTTCGCGGTTATCGCATTGTGCATATTACAGATTTGCATACTGATGAGACCTGGATGACCTTTGAGCGCCTGGCGCAGATTGTCGATCTTGTGAATGCGCAAAAACCGGATTTGATCGTAATTACTGGGGACTTTGTGACGAAGCTGCTGCCCAGTTCAGCTCATGCGTTGAGCGCGCTGCGGCGTTTGCAGGCAGTTGATGGCGTATGCGCGGTGCTGGGCAATCATGATGTCTGGCATGGACCAGCCGCAATTCGCGCTCTACTGCGCGACAACTGTATTCGCGATCTTAAGAATGAGACCTATACAGTGCGGCGTCAGGATGCCACTTTGCATATTGTGGGCATGGATGATATCTGGACCGTGTCTGTTACCAGGCCGGATATGTGGTCATATGAGGACACACTCAAGCGCTTAACGGACGAGCTGCCTGCTACGGGAGCTGCTGTTTTACTTGTGCACGAACCAGATTTTGCGGATGTGGCGACTGCAAATGGGCGTTTCGATTTACAGTTGTCCGGGCATTCCCATGGTGGACAGGTCCGTCTGCCCTTTGTGGGCCCGATCCAGGTTCCGTTGCTGGCATACAAGTACCGTGCTGGTATGTATCGAACGAAGAATTTGCAGCACTACACTAATCGCGGCCTGGGTATGGTGGGGCCGCCGCATATACGTCTGAATTGTCGACCAGAGATTGCCGTTTTTGTCTGTCAACCTGCGTAGATGAGATGCCGTTCAATGGCGTGAGTGAAGCGGCCAGCAGCCCATTGCGGTGCCTCAAAAAAAAATACGTTAGTCAGGCTCAACTGTGGCCGTTTCACTAGCCGCAAATTAGCGGCGTTCGCCACTGTTTTTCAAGAGGTGGTGCAGATAATTGTAAGCTACGTGACACTATGATATGATAGGGGAACAAAATATGGACGTGTTGTGTTCATATACATAGAGAGAAGAGAAGCCTCCGAGGTTGAAATCGAGACGGCTATCTACAGGTGAAAGGGGAAATCGTCAATGCCTAAGAAGGGTGAACTTTCAAAGACAGCTCGTGCCTCGCTAGCAAACCGCGAGGTTGTGAACCATCTAACCGACCACACATGCCCGGTCTGCAACGAGAAGATTATGCTCGTAGATCTGCAGCCGGTGAAAGTGAGCGGTAAGGGTATGTCTTTCTACCACAAAGAGCATTACAAATTCCAATAAGCTCCCGGCTAATTGGAGCATTTTAACAAGCCCCCAGGCTTTTATGCATCGGGGCTTGTTGCTTTTTGGCAGGCATTGATGACAAGCATAGTCTACTTGACAAGGTTATAGGAAACTGGCATATTTTTCCACTGTGCTCATCGACGCGCCTGCCACTGTTGCAGCCTTTATTGCTCTGAAAATCTTAATTTTGAAGGTTTTGTATCCTTCGCTACTCTTGCTGCTTCAGTTAATATTGCGGATTATACTTCTTTCGCTACTCTTGCTCCATTTGAGCCAGAAAGCGTCCCAGATTTTCCTCTAGAGCTTCTCGGAACTGCCGCCCCATTATCTCTTGCATTCGGCGCGCCTCTGGCACTTGCAACAGCTCTTCCTGTTCTTCCAACTTCAGACCTTCCCACACCTTTCGCCGATCTTTCAGCATCTTCTGCAGATCCAACCGCTCCAGACGTTCCTCTTTTTGCAACTGTCGCCGAGCTTGCCTCCGCTCCTGATCTGACAATTTCTGCCATTCTTGCCCATGCCGCTTCTCTTGCCTATTTAAATTTTGTATTAGATATAAATTCTTCCAAGCACTTTCCTCCTCTCTATCTATCCAGTGACGCTTGTACTCTCGATCATGAATTGTTTCTCTGTTTCCCATTTGCCTATTAAAGGCTCGTAAAAAATCATTAATATGCTGCCGCTCTATCTGCTCATATTGATTTATGCGCTCTTGTTCACGTGGAGTTTGCTGAGTTTGCCGATCAGCTCGCATCCTATTTTCCTGCCGTTGTATCTGCAAAAAGTTCTGGTCCCTGGTTCCATTGTGATCACCGTTTTGTCCCTTGCGCGTATCGATGGTACGCTGATGTTCCCATGCGCGTCGGTCCATGCTTGTGCTCCTCTCTTCCTTGCGGACATCCTGGATAAAATCCAAGGGTAACTTCATCGGCATTGTATTGTCCGCAGCTATAGCAGACATCATTTATTATAGATAGATAGATAATAACATATTCATGTATGACAGCCTTAAACAGATTGCACCTCTTAATCAGCCAGTACTGAAGACGCGCCATCTGCCATGAAAATAGGGCGCGAATAGGCCCGGGGATCAAAATAGCAAGATCCCTGGCAACGGGGGTGAACGAGCAAGGATGTTTCTACCATATCGCTGTTTGCAAGGGGGGCAAGTGGTATAATACACAACTGGACACCATCCGTTCTAAGCGAGATTGTTGTCAAAGAGGAGCGCGCCGATATCAGTACTTGAGTCAGGTGTGCAAGCACATTTCGCAGCAAAGCGCAACAAGCATCAGGGCTGTTTGTACAGGGCACTCCATCTCGTCGCGCGCAAAACAATTGAGAGAACCATTTAGAAAGGCAGAACATATCCCTAATGATACCATCGACCAACGAAGATAAAGAGCTGGTCCAAGAGCACAACGTCCAGCCACAGTCCCGCACGATCACCGTCGCTTTCCAGGGCGAACGTGGAGCCTTTGGCGATGAGGCGGTACAGATCTATTTTGGCAAAGAGGCCCATCGTCAGCCAGAGGCGATGCCTTATCGCAGCTTTGCCGAGGTCTTCCGCGCTGTGGCAGCAGGGGATGTTGACTATGGGCTGGTGCCGGTAGAAAATTCGCAGGCCGGTAGTATCAACGATGTCTATGATCTGTTGCGCCAGCATGATCTGTTTGTGATCGGTGAGATCGCTCATCCCGTCAATCATTGCTTACTCTGTTTGCCGGGACAGCCATTGAGTGCGATCAAACGCGTTATTTCCCATCCGCAGGCCCTGGCCCAGAGCGATGTCTACTTGCGTGAGTTGGGTGTAGAGATTGTCGCGACCTATGATACGGCGGGTAGTGCGAAGATGGTGCGCGAAGGACAGTTAGAGGGTGTGGCGGCGGTGGCTGGAGCCGGAGCCGCAGAACTCTACCAGTTGGAGATACTGGCAAGTAATATTCAGACCATTAAAGATAACTATACGCGCTTTATTGCCTTGAGTCGAGAATCCACCGCGCGCCGCGCCGGGAGCGCGAAGACGATGCTCGTCATGGCGACATCTCACCAGCCAGGCTCGCTCTATAAATGCCTGGGCTTTCTGGCCGCCAACGGGATTAACCTGCTCAAACTGGAGTCACGGCCATCGCGGCAACGCCCCTGGGAATACGTCTTCTACCTCGATCTGGAGGGACATCGCGATGATCCGACTGTACGCAGTGCACTGGCAGACCTCGCCGGTCATACCACGTTCTGCAAAGTGTTGGGTTCATTTGTGCGCAGCATCTAGTCCCCAAAAAACTTCCGCCAGTTATTCCTCTGTGAAATAGGAAACTGGCGGATGCTGCGTCCAGCTCTGCTAGCGTTTGATTTTCAGCGTGCTGATGAAGTTAGCCGCTAATTCCTCGTAGGGTTCAGCATAGTATTCTTCAACGCGACCGGCATCGCACAGCGTGGTGAGAGCAGGGTCAATGGGCATCGTGCCGAGTAAGGGAGCGCCGGTCATACCAACCAGGTCAGTGCCATTGCTGGGACCAAATATCTCGTAGCGCTCGCCATTTGGCGTTTCGAAGTAGGACATATTCTCCACCACACCCACGATGATGCCTTTGAGCTGGCGTACCATATTGATGCACTTCATCACGATCATGGTAGCGAGCATCTGCGGAGAAGAAACAATCACCACACCATCCAGGGGGAGTGACTGCATCACCGTCATCGGCGCGTCAGAGGTGCCCGGCGGGAGGTCAACCAGTAAGTAATCGAGCGCACCCCAATCCACATCGCTATAGAATTGCTTGATGGCGCCGGAGATCATCGGACCACGCCAGACAACTGGATCGCTTTCCTTCTCCAGGAACATGTTCATGGACATGACCTTGATGCCACTTTTACTGCGCAATGGCTCGATACCGCCGCTGGCAGACTTGGTAGGCTGTCCATGAGTGCCGAACATGCGCGCAATACTGGGACCGGTAATATCGCCGTCCAGAATGCCGACTTGCTGTCCCTGCCGGCGCAGCGACACAGCGAGCAGCCCTGTGACGAGCGACTTCCCGACGCCACCTTTGCCGCTCATAATCGCGATGACCTGCTTAATCTTGCGATCAGGAGCGCCAGATGCCATCGTCAGGGGCACACCACGGCCAACAGGAGCCTTTTTGGGCGCCACAGAAATCGGCTCACCGTTGATGACCGCATTTAAATCTGTCACCAACTGGTCCAGCTTCTCGGGTGGGAAATGATGCGTACGCGCTCCGCCAGCCACACTTTCGCGCGAACCGACCGCGCAAGCCGTACAGGGAAGGCCATGTCCATGAAAAACCTTCACCGTCGCCGGGTACTTGCTGACGACATCATGAATAACCATCTCGGCAGTAATCGTTTCCGCCATATTTGTATCCTCACGTGTAGCAAAGGAAACAGACTCCGCTTGCTACTCTCCTCTTTTTTAGCTGAAGCGTAGATAAGCTTGTGATAAAAACCTAATTCCGACTCTTTCACTAAGATATTATAGCACACTGTATAGAAATGTGACCATATGGGGTCTCGTGTGTGCTGCCTCTGTTTAGGTAATACGCAGAGACAGGCTACAAGGTACACTTAAAAAAATCCTGATAGGATGAAATGGATAGTTAATTATTCCTGTCAGTTTCTCTATGCTGAATAAAATCATCTAAGTCAGAAGGTCTGATACGATACTCTGGCCGAATACGCCCTAAATTTACAGCCCGCAATGTGCCTGCCTGTATCCACCTTCTAACGGTAGCCTCATCTACACTCATACGTCGGGCAACCTGCTTTACGGTGAGCATTGGCTCATCTTGCGATTGCGACATTAAATCTACTCCTTACCATTATTTGCAATCATTATAGTACTAGCATAATATTTGGTCAACAATTAGTTTGTTCTATTATGATCTATATCAAATAATCATATTCAATAGCAGAAACCTTGAAAAAATATCATTCAGTCATGTATAATTAGCATGTTAGATGTACTTAACTAGAAAGGCAGGCAGGACAGTAAGTTTTGAACAAAAAGAAGCTGGCTTCGTGGATCAGACGAAGACAGCCGAGCAGGACCGTTAAACCCCTTTAAGTTGTCTACATGGTCCCAGGGGGATTCTATACCTCATGGGACGCCAAAGTCAAGAAAGGCCAACCATGTTTCTACCTCGACCGTCCCAGGACGACAACGAAGAATATACCGTTGTTCCTGTCATTCAGTATGAGGGGGAAGATTACCCCGAACATAACTCGACCGGCTTTTGTCATAACATGAGCCATGAATGCCATGAAAACCCGGCATCTATTGCTGATCTGGAGCAGGCCCGACGCAATGGAGAAGTCTCTGAGCGCGACGTTGACCGTATTTTTCACGGCACCACCGTGTGAGGAAGGCAGGGTCCCATGTACAACACTCCTGGCACCCGGACGCCGCAACCTTCACACAGGCACACGCTTGTTCAATGCCACCAAGGGAAGCATCTCCTGAGCGCCACCTTTCGTCCAGGAGAACAGGTCTGTCTTGCCTGTGGCACCGTGTTTTATTGCCCAGCGTGTTTGCTGCAGCACCACCTTTCCCCTGTCACGCATGAGCGCACGTTTCCCTTTGACTGTTCCACCCACCAGCAACCGAGGGAGGAGGCCCGTCTATGCCACCCTTGAAGGAACAGACCGCCGGATTTGGACGCGTCCCGCTACGGGCACATGCAGCGCCCACGCACAGTGTTGGAACCACCCACGGCTTTCACCCGGACGATAGCCCTTATCTCACCGATGAACGCCCGATGCACGGGGACGAAGACGACACGCTCTACAGCACCCGGCTGCCAACCAGTACCCGGCGCTACACGGCTCCTGCTGCACAGACGCAACCGCGAACGATGATCCGTGTGACTAGGCACCAGGCTCCGCCTCCGCCTATGCAACGCGCATCACGAACACAGGCACCGGTACACCAGCAACACGCGCGGCCGTTCGTGCTCCCACAACCGACCCTACCACGGCTCCCACTCCTGTGGTCCATCGGCCTGGGAATGCTGCTTGCCCTGCTGGTATTTCTTGCGTTTTCTGGCCTGGTTCACTGGTGGCAGGCAGCGCAAGAGACCTGGCAGTATGGCTTTCCCCGGACCTACCAATGTGATGCCAATGTCGGGCATGGTGGGGTCAGCCATTTTACGGTGGAGAACCTGAACGGGCATATCATCATTACCCGAGGTATTGCCCGGTGACTTGTCCCACTCCAAAGTCTATACCGGTCCGGTGTTCTCAGGAGCAGGCGTTGATCAGGAACCTGCCACCATCTCGTTTCGGGATGTCAACGGGGATGGCTTTCCCGATATGATCATTGCGGTGGGCACTGGACGCTACATCTTGATCAATACCCATACGGGGTTTCGTCCGAGCACCTCAACCGACAAGATCACCATATAGCGGAGGGGGAATAATGCCAAGTATGATGCTTGTCACCTGTAACAAGCGAGAGCTTGAGAAGATCGTTGACGAGTTCGCAGACTGGAAGGACGAAGGACTCGCTGTCAAGCTGTACGGCGTCACGGCAAAGGCGAGAGACGGCTTTGTCCTCCTGGAGTGGAGCAAACCCATCCCTGCACGCTTTGCCGCCAAACTCAAACAGGATACCGATATGCTCGATTACCTGATCTATGATGCCCCTGGTCCTCAAGCGGGACCTGCGTCATCATCGTAACCTTACCTGGGAAGAGAGGTGATACCTATCCTCTCTTCCCTTTTGTTCCGTGAAAAGGAGGACACGAACCATGAGCTCTATCCGTCATACCGACGAAATACTCACCCAGACAGGTACGCCAGTGCCAGAAGGACCACCCACCCGTTTGATTGACGTGCACATTTATGATCTTCCCGCAGCAGAAACCGAACTGCCAGGCGTGGAGAGTACGATCCTACCGGATGACACGCAGGACGAAGAGGCCAGCCAGGATGAGGCAGCCCCACCACCACGACAACCCTGGAGACGGGGGTTGGTATTACCTGTCGTGTTTCTTGCCTGCTGCTTGCTTATCGCAGGGATCACGGTGGTCGTTGCGTTACTGCCCTCGTGGGCACCATCGGCCACCGTGACCCTGGTCCCTATCACAAAGACGATCAGCAGCACCGGGACCATCATCGTTGTCACCGCTCCCCCGAGCGCGCAGCACGATCAGATAGCAGGCAGACGCCTCTCTTCCATCACCATGAGCCAGGCGCAAACCGTCCCCACCACTGGAACTGCGCATCAGGATGCACATGCCGCTCAGGGTGTGATCACGTTTTACAACGCCGCGACCGGTGCACAGACGATCCCAGCAGGGACCTTGCTCACAGGAGCAGACGGGGTACAGGTGGTGACGGAGCAGGACGCGATTATCCCGGCTGCCAGCTATCCCACGTTTGGGCAGGCAACGGTCAGCGCCCACGCGGTCGTGGCAGGACCCCAGGGCAACATCCACGCAGGAGATATCTACGGATCCTGTTGCCGCCTCAATATCTCAGCGGTCAGTCACGCCTTTAGCGGGGGACAGGCTGCACGCACCTATCAGACGGCAACGCAGCAGGATATCACCAGTGCCGCCTCCACTCTCACCACAAGCATCGATCAGAGTATCCAGGCGGCACTGCAAACGCAGGTCCGGGCCAACGAGACGCTCATCACGCCGCTGCCATGTCAACCAACCGTGACGGCTGACCACGAGCCAGGAGCAGAGGCTGCTCAGGTTCGTGTGACGGAGAGCGAGACGTGCACCGGAGAAGTGTACAACGCCAACGACTATCACGCGCTCGTGACGCAGTTTGTGATCAGCCAGGCAACCCGGCAATTGGGAGCAGGCTATAGCCAGGTAGGGGACGTCCAGGCAAGCACGATGCACGTGAGCACCACCCAACAATCAGCGGGTACTATTGCGTTTGTGGTCAAAGCCACAGGCCAATGGATGTATCAGTTTCAGCCGAGCCAGCTTCAGCACTTGGCGGCCTTGATTGCCGGGCAGAGCAAAGCACAGGCCACGCAACGACTGCTTGGGGCACCAGGCGTGCAAAGTGTCTCGATTACGACTACGCACACCGAGCGCCTGCCAACTGATCTCAATCAGATTCATCTACTGCTCCTGCAGGATGTCTAGTGAGAAAGGAAAATCGATCATGAGTGAACAACCCGCGCATTACGGGGCAGGGATATCAATCGAGCAGAGCATCCACCAATCATTCCACCCGTTGGTGGGTGTTTCCCTGACACACAGAGACATTGTACTACTCTTGCCGGAATTTCGTTCGCTGCTGGCTTCTGAGGAACGAGAAGAGTTGTTGCATTGTATGCAGCTTGTTATGCTCCTGGACGGGACTCTCGGGTTCTGTAATATCCTGACACCCGTGACCTGTTATGGCTGTGATCGTCCTGTCTGTGAGGTGCATGTCGTGCCAGTGGATGAGCAACGGGACGAAGAAGAGCGCGAGGGTGTCCTTCTGTGAGGGGTGTCGCATGCTTCCCTGTAGAGACCGGAATGCGCTACGAGCCTTACGTTTGCAGATGAACCGAGAGGGGCAGTGCGAATGAAGCTGGTAGAGCAGCATGTGATCAGCCGGAGTGATCCACGCTATGCCGTGATCGATCAAGCGGCTTTCAAGTCGAAGAATTTGTACAATGCGGGAAACTACGAGGTACGTCAAGCCTTCTTTGCTGATGGAACGTACCTCACCTACAACGAGGTGCAACGGCGCATGCAATCGCACGAGGCGTACAAGGCGCTTCCGGCAAAGGTCAGTCAGCAGGTGTTGATGCAGCTTGCCCACGATTGGGAAAGCTTCTTCAAAGCACGTGCTGCCTACAACAAAGACCCCTCCATGTTCTTGGGACGGCCCAGGTTGCCCAGGTACAAACAGAAAACGGAAGGGCGGAACCTGCTGGTCTACACCATCCAGGCGATCAGCAAGAGAGGGTTGAAGCAAGGATGTATTCAACCCTCCATGCTCGCGATCTCGGTGCACACGAGGTACAAGGACATCGATCAAGTGCGGATTGTACCGCGTAACGGGTTCTACGTGATCGAAGTGGTCTATGAACACGAACAGCCAAAGAGTGCGGTCAACCCTGACTATTACGCTGGCATAGATATTGGCCTGGATAATCTGGTGGCGCTAACTTCAAACCTTCCCGGTTTCGTACCGGTTCTGGTTAACGGGCGTCCGATAAAATCGGTGAACCAATTTTACAACAAGCGTAAAGCAGCGTTACAGAGCAAGCTCGGTCATCCAGGCCGTACTGCGCGTATGGAGCGTCTGACGAACAAACGCAATCGGCGGATAGAGCATTACCTGCACACGACATCCAGATGGATAGTCGATGATCTGGTAGCTCATGGGATTGGGACGCTCGTGATTGGCAAGAATGATGGATGGAAGCAGGAAGCCAACATGGGCAAGCGCACCAATCAAAATTTCGTTGCTATCCCTCATGCTCGGTTCATTTCCATGCTGACGTACAAAGCGGAACGAGCAGGCATTACGGTCAAGATCACCGAAGAGTCCTACACGAGCAAAGCCAGTTTCCTTGATCGTGATGAGATGCCGGTCTATGATCCCAATCAGACAGAGAAACCAAAGTTTAGCGGCAAGCGCATGAAGCGTGGATTGTATCGTGCAGCAGATGGCACGCTCATGAATGCCGATTGCAATGGTTCAGGCAACATTATCAGAAAAGTAGCCCCTGATGCCTTCGGGTCGGAGGGGGTAGAGGATGGGAAAGGCCACAAGCCGGTAGTCCATCCAGTGAGGTTGTCGTTCCCCTCACGAAGCCAGAAGGCAAGCGGTCAATAGAATGTTTGCTTTTCTTGGAACTATAACGCTAGCATGGTTTGTGTGCAAGCAGAAACAGGGCCTTTTCACCTGAAAAGTCCTGTGTATTTGCGCATGTGTGAGGAGGGAGATTGCCCATAAACAATAGGTAGAATTGCATGTGTGGGATGGTTATGATAGTATGGCTTTGCGGGAGTATTTCGCCCTTTTCAATTGTAACCCGAGACATAAAGGAAATGACGATGGAGGCTGAGAAAGAAGTCAGTTACCTCAAACAGGTACACATCTTCAATGGCCTGAGTAATGAAGAGATAGACGCGCTGGCAGCCGTGGTAAAAAGGCGCACGTTCCGCGCAGGTGAGGTCATCTTTCACCAGGATGATCCGGGGCAGGTCTTGTATGTGATCAAAGAAGGCAAAGTAAAAATCTGTCGTAGCAGCCCCGATGGGCAAGAAATCGCACTGGTTGTATTTAGCAAAGGCGAGTGCTTTGGTGAGTTAGCGCTGCTCGATAATTTGCCGCGCTCCGCTGACGCGATTACGCTCGAAAAAGGTTGAATGCTACAGCTTGCAGCGCAGCGATTTTCATCGTGCCATTATGAAAAATCCGCAGATTGCTATTCGTGTGATGGAAGTGCTCTGTGAGCGGTTGCGTAATACGGATCAGCAGGTGGAGGACTTGATCTTCCTGGATGTCTATGGGCGTGTAGCCAAGAAACTGCTGGATCTGGCTGAGAGCCACGGCATCAAAGTGGGCGATGGTCTGCGCATCGATCTGCGGCTGACGCAGCAAGAAATTGCCTCAATGGTTGGGGCATCGCGTGAGAGCGTGAATAAGGTGCTGGGATATTTTACAGAGAAAGACTATATCAGTACCGATAAACATAGGATTACACTGAAAAGTGTAGCTGATTTAAAGAAACGCATATACTAGCAATAGTATTGGGTTTGGGGTAAGTATTGTTACCTGCTTGAATTGCGGTACGTTCCAATTACGTTGGGTGTGTAGCTGCGCGTCTGTGCAGTACACGCCAGAGGGAATATGCATTCTTAGAATAAGGAAGTATAGTAAAGAAGTAAGCGATGACAGAGGAGGAACAGGGTCCTGCCAACGTAGGAGCGGATGACACGACTGCTACATTTGCGAGCACGGCGAGTCGTCTGCGTGCGCTACTGGTGGCACTACGTCCTCGGCAATGGACAAAGAACTTCGTTGTATTTATTGGCCTGGTATTTGCACAAAAACTTTTCGAGCGTGTCCCTCTGGAGAGAACGGCGCTCGCTTTTCTCGTATTTTGCCTGGCGTCCAGTAGTATTTATCTGTTTAACGATCTGCTGGATGTAGAGCGGGATCGTCAACATCCAACGAAACGCTGGCGTCCATTGGCTTCCGGGAGTTTACCAATCTCCTGGGCTATCGCCATGATAGGGTTGCTACTCATCGTCTGTGGAGCATTGACGCTCTGCATTTTCAAGCTCCCCATCACTTTGCAAGATGTGTATGTCGCATCTGGTGGTGCAAATATACTCTTTGCGCTCAGCATCGCGTCCTACTTGCTCTTGATGGCGCTTTATAGCGTCTATCTCAAGCATGTTGTGCTGATCGATGTCTTTTGTATTGCGCTAGGTTTTATGCTACGGATCATGGCAGGCGCAGTCGCTGTGCCGGTGGCTATTTCGCCATGGCTCTTCCTGGTCACGTGTTTCCTCTCGCTCTTCCTGGCACTCAGCAAGCGGCGTCAAGAACTCGTGTTGTTGCATGGGGAAGCAGGCAGCCATCGCCAGATACTCAAAGAATATAGTATTCCTCTGCTGGATCAGATGATAACCATCGTTGTGACAGGTATCATCATGGCATACAGCTTGTATACCATTGAGTCAACCACGGGGGATCATCGCTTATTTGTGACGGTGCCATTTGTTTTGTATGGCATATTCCGTTATTTATATCTGGTCTATATGCGAATGGAAGGCGGGAGTCCCGAAGAAGTCCTATTGCGTGACTACCATATATTGGGAACCGTTTTGATATGTACAGTCCTGATTATCACAGTTCTGTATCTGCTTCCAACGTAGCATGGAGACGTACATTTGTGTAAATGGAAGGTAACGGTTCCTCATGGAGCGGTATTTCCTCCTTCATCCTCAAGGCATGAGGACTGTCACAGGAGAGCTGTGATGATGCCTGACGAGGTTAATCCCTGCGTCAGTATCAGCGAATACAGGAGAAACTTTGTTATGAAGACGTTAATTATTATTCCAACCTATAATGAATATGAGAATCTCGGTCCACTCATGACTGCGGTCTTTGCCAATGCGGCTGCTACTGATGTTTTAATTGTCGATGACAATTCTCCCGATGGTACAGGGCAACTTGCTGAACAAATGCGCGCAGATGATCCGCGTATTCACGTTATGCACCGCGCTGGCAAATTAGGCCTGGGAACAGCATATGTGGCGGGCTTCAAGTATGCTATCGAGCATGGCTATGACGCGGCCTTCGAAATGGACGCCGACTTCTCACATGATCCACGCTATTTGCCAGACTTCTTACAGGCCATTGAGCAGGCAGACCTGGTGATCGGCTCAAGGTATATCCCGGGCGGCTCGACACCGAACTGGACGTTGGCCCGTCGCCTCATCAGTGGATGTGGAAATATCTTTGCTCGCATCATGCTGGGTATCCCCGTGCATGACTGTACGGCAGGCTATCGCTGCTACCGGCGTGAAGTACTGGAACATATCGATCTGGATAGTGTGCAGTCACAGGGCTATGCCTTCCAGGTGGAGCTAGCCTATCGTGTCATGAAACAGCACTATAAAATAGTTGAGATCCCCATTGTCTTTATGGACAGGCGCGTCGGCGCATCGAAGATGTCAAGCAAGATTGTGACCGAGGCTTTTACCTTTGTATTGCGTGCCCGTTTTAGCAAGCCACAAGCTAGCGATAGCGCACTACCATTGCCAGACAAGCAGCCTGAAGCAGTAAGTGAAGTAACCTCAGGCGTGCGGAAGTAGCCCATGGGATTCCCTGGTGATACATTGATGTATGTCTATCTATAGCGTTTCGGTGATTTTTTCTTTTTCTTGTGAGCCTGGTGGTGAGGCTCTAGCTCATCATCAGGTTTATAGGCAGGATCGATGCCATAGGCGCGACGCATGGCCTGGCGATGCTGTGAGCGCAGCGCGATATCACGGGGAGCCTCATTGAGATGGGCTGTCAGGGTGCGTGTCGTTTGAGTCTGACCACCACGTTCCACCACGTTCTCTTTCACCTCTACGTCATCGCTATAGAGCATGACTTGTTGCCCATTGCGCTGTGCCTCGCCAGCCAGGCGCGCAATAACACTATCGGCTGTTTCCCCATAGCGTGAGTAAATAATGCGGATATGCTCATCGTGGCTGACCTGTTCCTGGCGGTCATTGCCATCGAAAACAACAATCACACGATGTGTTGTCTGGCGATAACGGTTCTTTAATTGGCGGACGAGGAGCATGCGGGCCTCGGCGAGGCTTTTCATCTCCACCATCTGAAACATCATATTATTTTTAATTACATTGTAGCCGTCAACTAAAATCTCAAACCCCATAAGCTCCATCTCGTCTCTGTCAGCGGACCATGCTGTCTGGTTCGCTGTCGAGATGGGCTGCGTTCCACACTCGCATCGTTCCATTGGCTGATGTCTACTATCATGATAAACAACTCCTTCTATACTAATTGACTAAAAACGTATTACCTCTGCTTATATACGATAATTTTAGCGTACGAGATCACCTATCCCGGCAGAATTGCGTCGGGAAATTGGGTAGGGGCGTCACCTATAGGCGCTAACTTAGGAACTGCTGAGAGTCATCGGCAAACGGGTAGGGGCGTGTCCTGGCGACCGCCCCCGGTGGGTATTCAGAGATCAAGGGGTGGCTCTCGTGAGGCCCAGGGCGCACGCTGCCTCTTAGACCGACACAACCTCTAAGACCGTCAGAAACGAAGCTGTCGCTTCTAGCTTCGCTCATCTGACGGAGCGGAGGAAACGCGGCTCTCGCCGCTAGCCTTCGGCTCATGTGTCGGAAAGGAGGAAGGTGACGCCCCTACCCCGTTGTCCTCGTGGGCGCGGAGCCTGGAAAGGTGGCAACCTTCCCGGTATTTCCCTTTTTGCATCTGACACATCATACTCTAAACTGATCCATTCTTAAGTTCGCCCCTACCTCGTTTCCCCTATGGACGGAGAGCCATATTTTTTAGCCGCAGAGAAGCGGATGGGTTAGCCTTCGACTTTTGTCTTCGCCCTGGCTGTTTCATTGGTTTCCAGATGACCACCGAACTCGAAGCGCATGGCTGACATGATCTTATTGCCGAAATCAGCATTGCCGCGTGAGCTGAAACGTTCGTAGAGAGCCGCCGTCAACACATGTGCGGGAACACCTTCGTCGATAGCTGCACTGATGGTCCAGCGACCTTCCCCGGAGTCGGACACGCGGCCCTGGAAATTGTCGAGTTCTGGACTCTTGAGCATGGCGCTGGCTGTCAGATCCAGTAGCCATGAACCGATGACACTGCCACGTCGCCAGAGTTCCGTGACGTCGGTGAGGTTGAGATCGTACTGATAGTAGCGTGGATCGCCCAGGGGAGCCGTCTCGGCATCGACGGTCTGCTGTTGCTGGCCAATGTTCGCGTGGTGCAGGATGTTAAGTCCCTCGGCGTAGGCGGCCATGATGCCATATTCGATGCCGTTGTGCACCATTTTGACGAAATGACCGGCCCCATGAGGACCACAGTGGAGGTAGCCCTGTTCAGCTGTGCCGCCGATTTGCTCGCGTCCAGGTGTGCGCGGAGCCGCGTCAATGCCGGGAGCCAGTGTTGAGAAGATGGGGTCGAGACGCTGGACAATCTCCGTCTCGCCGCCGATCATCTGACAGTAGCCGCGCTCCAGTCCCCAGACACCGCCACTGGTACCAACGTCAAGATAATGGATGTTAAACTTTTTGAGCGTATCCGCACGCCGAATATCATCATGATAGTAAGAGTTGCCACCATCGATAATCACATCATTGGGTGAGACCAACGGAATGAGTTGTTCCAATGTTGCATCGACGGAGGCCGCTGGCACCATGAGCCAGATAACACGTGGCGCATCAAGCTGATGGACAAGATCGGCCAGCGAGGTTGCTCCGCTACTGATCGAACCATCCTGGATGCGTGCTTGCACTGTTTCTTCATGTCGGGCGTAACCGACGCAGGTATGACCTGCACGTAGCAGCCGCTTCGCCATATTTGCGCCCATGCGGCCAAGTCCAACTAAACCAAGTTGCATATGCTAATCCCTTCTTGTGTTGATTGTAAGTACAGGGGCAGGACTGTTCTGCGTGCAAGCAGTCTTGCAGAGAGTGTCTTCAACATCAGCAGAGCATCCTGTACCCAGTGCTATTGTACTGCAAATTTCGCCTTCTGTGACTCTCACGTATTCACCTGTGGAAAATGTGACCATAGCTCCTCTGTTTTCCTCAAAGAGTCCTGAAGTACTATGCACAGCTTACCAATGTCTGAGCATTCTGGCAAGCAGGCCCAACTTCTGCGCTCTGGGCACATTTGTCAGTGTCATCGGAACCAGGCCTGCATGATGTGCACAACAGGAAACTAAAGATGGAGCTGGCTGATAAGTTGCCAGAGGTAGGCGATTTCCAGGCGAATGTCAATATGCAGGAGATTGGCAATAAACGCATTTACTCCTGAGGAGAATTCAGCGGAGAAGATCGCCAGTAAGATAAAAAGCAGGCAAAACAATAAGATATTGGTGAAGATGATTTCGATCTTAGACGCGGCACTGGATGGATGACGTTCAGGGCGCGTCTTTATTTCATCGTGTGCGGGCCGTGTGACAATCTTATCGATATCCACCAGTCGCTCTGGCGCGGGAGTCTGGACTGGTGTAACGGCGGGTGATGGTGATAGGGGCTTATCCACAGCAGGGGGATTCATCTGGGGAGCGGGCTGTTTTTTGGGGGTGACAGGGATAGGGAGCGTCGTTGCCACCTCAAGAGGAGCTACGAGCGATCCTGTGCGCTGGAAGCGACCGGGGCGTACGCAGATAAAACGTGCTGGTTCAGCATGTATGCGCCTGGTTTGCTCCTGGCGTAGCGGTGAGAAGAGCACTCCGTGTAAAGGATCAGCTTCAGCCCGGAAGGGCAGATGTGCTTCAAGCGTACACATACCACAGACGGCGTGCACGTCATCCCAGCAGCTCGGACAGGCGGGACGTCGGCAGCGGAAACAGAAATGACACATGCTCATAAACGCTGACTCGAAGGCGATAGCAGGCGCTTTTAAGAGATAAGCGTGTGCTGGAGCAGGCGTATAAACTGCCTGGCAAATAACGCAGGCAAGTGTACCTTTTTCGCTAATGAAAGGACGATCTGGTGGTCCTGGCTGCTGAGTTGACCGGCTATTGGTCACAGACGCCTCCCGCTTGAATGCTATATATAGAGCGATGTAAACGAACCTTCTCTCAATATTATACTCGACATTACTACAAAAAGAGCGCGTTGCATCTTGCACAAAAAAGAGTGTCACTATGTTAAGGAGAAACGCGAAACCGGCGCAGTTTGGTATGCTGAAAGGTTGATAGGGTATGGCCGTTCCGGCATCATGCCACTCTGTGAGTAATTCTGTATTTTTGAAGTTAACAGAGATTTTTTTAAATATCTTAATTAATTTTTAATTGATTTATTTTGTATGGTAATTTACACTCGCGTAAGCAATCGACCACTTTTCTATGCGAGCATATACAACCAGGAACGGAGAAGCGCGTGCTCTCTTCGAGGCTGCAATTGCAGCCTCGCAAGGTATAGGTGTTCTCGCTCAATCTAGCATAAATATTTGCCAATGACGGTACCTCTAGCGCATTTGGAGGAGAATAGTGTGTTATGTATAGCCTTGCATATGGAATGATCGTCCAGGTTCTGCAGCAGTTAAAATACTCAGGAGAATTCAACGCCGTTGTGTCTTCTCAACCGGCGTTGAGAGGAGGTGGTCGTGTCGTCTTGTTAGTGCAAGATGGCAATATCATGTCTTGTTTCATTTTCGATAAAAGTGGGCGGAAGTTGTATCACGGCCCGGAGGCTCAACGTTTGCTTCCCAAGTTCGGGATATTAGATTGGAAGCTTGCCTCTTCCGCTGCTCCTACTACTTCAAATGCAGTTGTTCCACCCGCAGTACCGCTGGCAAAGCCAGTGGAGAAAAAAGGACGCTTCGTTTCGCGGCGCTTTACCGCTTCTGCGTCTCAAACTCGCACCTGGTCGGATCTGAAACGTTCCGTGTATTTTCTCGCTGACGGTACGCACAGTATTGAACAGATTGCGATGATCTTATCACAGCCAGTCATGGTAATTGAGCGGATTACCTCTGAATTTGAGGCATCTGGTCTCGTTGCCCGATCATAGGTGCATAGTTCCCTGTCTTATGGCTATTTTCTCAGATTGATTATCTTTATGCCTGAAACAGCAGAAATGATACAAATAAATCAGGCTCAAGGCTTTAGCCGGGGAGAAAGGCTTGACAGGGTTAGCGAAGCCTGTTATTATCCACTTCCATAAGGTATGCTAACAAAAGCATCACCGGGAGCCGTGGTGTAGTGGCCTAACATGTCTGCCTGTCACGCAGAAGATCGCGGGTTCGAATCCCGTCGGTTCCGTCTGAACTCTACCAAGTGGGACACATCGACAATATATCGTCGGTGTGTTTTTTCTAGTCCTAATGCTAAGACTGGCAAAATGCTAGATTTGGGGATAAGCTCTATTGCTGCTCTAAACGGAAAGATGCGGGGATGATAGATTCCACTCCTTTTCCCAATCGGCTTGCTCGGCAAATCACCTAGCAATTTTCCCTCATTTTAGATTCCGCTACCTGACACGTTATCTGTTGGAGCACGCCACAGATCGAGCCTGGGTCCCTCAGTGAGCAGGTGGAGACCCTGGAATGACCATGCTGTAATCAAGCCATACACCCGGTCAAACTCGATCACAAAATCGCTGCCCACAATCTGTAATTGTCGCGCTGTTTCCTGGCACTCCAGTGGCGCTAGCGCTTCGGCTGCTAATAGAACTGTGTGGGCCTCCTGGAGCGGAAATTGCGTCCAGGCGACCTCGTGACCTGCGCTGGCCCATGGCATATCGTGCGCTAACCTGAAATTGAGATTGAGCCAGTAATCTTTATCCTGGCGCAGCGCGTCCGTCCCGGCGAATGGCACCGTGATGATAGCTTGCTCGCCAGCCGCAATCTGTGGTAATGGCAATGTACCTGCCTGGTACACCCGCTCATCCTCCATGACGTTCCAGGACAGGTAGAGATGGTCCAGGCTGATGAAATCATAGCGATTGACAAGAGAGATGGCTCCCGTGGCCGGATCGATGCTATCAACGACCACTGGCTCGATGACCTTCTTGTACTCCAGCAATCCAGGTGATGGCGTCTGATCCGAGAACAGTAAGCCATCTATGACAAAGTTCCCATCATTTGGCCGATCACCGAAATCTCCGCCATAGGCAAAGTAAGACGAGCCGTCCGAGGCAGTGCGACGGATACCGTGATCCTGCCACTCCCACACAAAACCGCCCTGCAAGCCTTTGTAACGATAGAATGTATCCCAGTACTCCAGCAGTCCGCCGGGTCCATTGCCCATCGCATGAGCATATTCACACAGAATGAGCGGTTTATCCTGCCCTGGTGTAGCTCCGAACGCCTGCAACGTATCGATGGAAGCGTACATGAGGCTATACACATCTGCCGTGAGTGCCGCCTGGTCCCTTTCATAATGGACCAGGCGTGTGGGATCGTTGGCCTTGGCCCATTTGTACATAGCGGCAAAGTTGCGGCCATAGAAGGACTCGTTGCCCAATGACCACATAATAATGCAGGCATGATTTTTGTCGCGCTGCACCATGCGTGTGAGACGATCAAGATAGGCCGCTTGCCATTCCGGGTTATCTGAGGTCCATTCTTGTGGCTCGGGAAGCTCTCCAGCGCCATGATATGCCTGATCGGTTTCATCTTGATCGAAGCCATGACATTCCAGGTCGGTCTCATCGATGACATAGAGTCCATACTCATCGCATAGATCATAGAAGCGTGGATCGTCTGGATAGTGGGAAGTACGCACGGCATTGATGTTATACTGTTTCATCAATTGCACGGCCTCCTGCATCCAACGCAGTGGTATCGTCCTGCCGAGATCAGGATGGTGCTCGTGACGGTTGACGCCTTTGAGCATGATGGGTACACGGTAAGGATCGTCTTGAGATGTTGCACATGCTGCAGCAGCGTAACGTTCCTTTTGTGTTACTTGATCGCTATATTCCAGAGATTGCTTGCAATTATGTAACCTCCGATGATTTCTCAGCCGGCTATGCCGCTACGCAGCATCTGGTAGCGCTGGGGCATCAGCGTATTGGCTTTATGACTATTGCTCAGCAAGTAACCAGTTGTGTTCATCGTTATAATGGCTATCGCCAATGCTTGCGCGACCATCAGCTCCCATTTGACGAGAGTTTCCTGCTGGACACACTCTATCAGATGCACGATTTTTCCTCATCTGCGCACGGTTTACCTTACGCGCGTGGTCATGATGATCTTCTGCGTGTTTGTGACTATTTGCGTGGACCACAGAGGCCAACCGCCATCGTGGCCATGAATGACTATGTGGCTTTACAGGTCCTTCAAGCAACAGAGCGCGTTATAGAGGTGCCCGAAGCGTTGGCGCTCGCCTGTTGTAGTAGCAACGATCTCGGTGCTTACATGCGTGTGCCATTAACCTCCGTTATCCAACCGATGGCAGAAATTGGCCGCCAGGGGGCGCAAATTTTGTTGGATCTTATTGCGCGTCGTTTCTCGGGCGTACGGCAGGTCACGCTGCCTGTCAGCCTGATGATACGCAGAAGCAGTGGAGCTGAAGAGAGCCAGGTAGCACTGGTCCAGCCCTTACGAGAAGAACAGCAGAGTCTATCGTAACGTTTTTTTGCGCTCCATTCAACAATCTTGTTCTCAAAACATACGAGAAACATATTTTGCGCTGCGTTAAGCTGTTGGTATGTGATACATTAATCTGGTCGTATTGTTTTAGGCCATCTCGCGATGGTGTCTGGATAGGAAAGAGACTTTTTATGGCACGTATCAAACTGGCGTATGTTGGTGGTGGTAGCACGCGTGGTGCTGGCACCATGGCCTCAATTATTCAGCAGGGAGAGCATTTCAGCGGCTCAGAAGTCGTATTGATTGACCTGAATGAGGAGCGCTTGAAACTGGTACAGACGCTCGCCCAGAAGATGGCACGGGCAAGAGGACTGGATCTGCGCGTCTCGATTACTACCAACCGACGTGAGGGGCTGAAGGACTGTGATGCGGTGCTGACGAGTTACCGACCAGGTGGCTTTGAGGCGCGTTACAATGATGAGCGTATACCACTAAAACATGGAATGATAGGGCAGGAGACACAGGGACCGGGCGGCTTCTTTATGGCTTTGCGCTCTATTCACGTCATGAAGGGCGTCATCGAAGATATGGAGTTGGCCTGTCCCAACGCTCGTCTCTTCAATTATACCAATCCCATTAACATCGTCTCTGAGGCTGTCACACATCATGCTGCTATTCCGACTGTTTCCTTATGTGAGGGACCGATTTTTGATGCCCAGTGGTATGCGCGACAGGCCGACCTTGATCCTGCTAAGGTCGAGACCTCGTTTTTTGGCTTAAATCATGGCTCCTGGTCTGTGCGCAATCGCTACGAAGGGCAGGATTTCATGCCCTTGCTGCAAGCTGCCTACGAGCGCAAGCGCAAGGATGGCACACTATCGCTCCACGACCAGCGTATGCTGGAACTGGCTTGCCTGATGGGAGCACTGCCGAACTCCTACTTCCAGTACTACTATTTTAAAGATGAGCTTCTGGCGAGCCTCCAGGCCAAACCAACCACGCGGGCGCAGGATATCATGGCGCACGTCGATGACTACTGGCGACATTATCGTGAGCAGGCAGAGAAAGACAGTCCCGAGCTTGATCCCGCGCGCTCGCGTGGTGGGATCAATGAACTGGAACTGGCGGTAGACGTCATGGACGCAATCTATAATGACCGCAAAGAGGTCTGGTACGTCAATGTGCCCAATCAAGGGGCTATCGCGGATTTCCCTGACGACCTGGTCGTCGAACTGACTGGCTACGTTGATCATAATGGCATTGTTCCACTCCAACAGGGACACCTGCCGCAGCAGATACGAGGGCTGGTACAGACGCTTGGTGCATATCAGGCATTGACTGCTGAGGCCGCCTGGAGTGGGACGCGTAAGGATGCTATCCGCGCCATGGCCAGCCATCCACTGGTCTTCTCGCCCTCTAAAGCAGAAGCATTATATGACGAAATGGCAGCGGCACACCGGGACTATCTACCTGAGCGTCTCTTGCGTTAGAGAGGATGCTGCGTCAGAAAAATGGCACAGCGGGAGATGTATCATATGAAGTGTGTGCTGGCTGTTGATGGTGGCAATACAAAAACCATCGCGCTGGTAGCTACCCTGGATGGGAGGATTGTGGGATCGGGACGAGCTGGTTGTGGTGATATCTACGGTGCTCGTGCTGCTGGAAAAACATCGGAGGAGGCTGCATTTGGTAACATCGAGTGTGCTGTTGGCGACGCGTTGCAGCTTGCGCAGGCGCAGCCGAGCGATCTCGCGGTTGGCGCATTTGGTATGGCTGGTGCTGACTGGCAGGAAGATTTTGCTGTGTTACAGGCGGGCATAGAGGCACGCGGGTTTGGCCGCAAGCTGCTGCTACAGAATGATGCGCTGGGCGTGCTGCATGCTGGCACGGTAAAGAATATCGGCGTCTCTATCGTCTGTGGTACTGGATCGGCTACGGGAGCGCGTGGACCGGATGGACAGGTCTGGCATAGCAGCTTCTGGCAACTGGATGCGCGTGGGAGTATTCAACTGGGCGAGAAGACGTTGGATGCCGTTTACTACTCAGCGCTAGGAATTGAGCAACCGACCACGCTTACTGCGCGTGTTCTGGCATATTTTGCTATGAGCAGCGTCGAGGAGGTTCTCCATTACTGGACAGGTCGTACGCACCGTGCAACACGTGCCCATCGGCATATCGGGGGACTGACGCCAATCCTGCTGGATGAAGCAGAGGCGGGCGACGAGGTGGCACGACGCATTGTGATGCAGCAGGGGCAGGCGCTAGGCAATATCGCTGTTGTCGCGGCGCGGCGTGTCGGCATCGAGGGGACAGCGTTTCCAGTTGTGCTAGCCGGCGGCGTGTTGAGGCATCCGTCATCCCTGTTAGGGGATGCGATTGTTGAACGTGTGCGTACAACCTCACCCCATGCGCAACCTGTACGCTCGCGCTTTGAGCCGGTAGTTGGTCTCCTCTTCGGCGCTCTGGAGATGGCTAGTGTAAGCATTGATGAGGCGTTGCTGGAGCGGCTGGTGCCGACTATTCCAGATGCGGCTCTGTTTGAGACAAGGCCAATACGTTGAGGGCGGTAACTATTCAGGAGCCACAGGACCTCGCGTAGGGGCCGAGCCAAGACCTTTTTTGGTGGCTGGTCTTTCGCGTTGGAACTGGCAAAAAAGGTCTTGGCGACCCCTGCAGCGGCCCACCGTGGACAACCGCAAGGGCTTGTCCCTACGCAATTATACCCTCGTCGACCTGAAGAGTTACTGAGGGCGTCTTCGCTTATCTGAGCGGGTACTCTATGAAATAATGGGTATGGAGGTTAAAAAGTTCTCATGGCACAAACACAACCTGCGCAACATGCGGTAGAACAGCGACGTGCATGGTTCATCCAAGACCGCTTTGGGCTCTTCATTCACTGGGGGATTTATGCTCTGCCAGCCAGGCATGAATGGGTAAAGAATCGTGAGCAGTTGACTGATGAGCACTATCAGCGCTATTTTGATCACTTCGATCCTGATCTCTACGATCCCGTTACCTGGGCGCGTATCGCGAAACGCGCGGGCATGCGCTATGCTGTTATCACCACGAAGCACCACGATGGTTTTTGCCTCTGGGACTCGCGATTGACCGACTACAAGGCCACTAATACGCCTGCCGGTCGTGATCTGCTCCGCGAGTGGGTTGAGGCATTCCGCGCCGAGGGCCTGAAGGTTGGTTTCTATCATTCACTGATTGACTGGCATCATCCAGAATTTCCCGTCGATGGGTTGTACCCACAGCGTGAAGATCTGGAGTTTCGGGAGCAAGCAAAACAGCGGGATATAGGCAAGTATGCCGCGTATCTGCACGGACAGGTGCGTGAACTACTCACCAACTATGGCCAGATCGATATCCTCTGGTTTGACTTTTCCTATACGGATCAGAGTTGGGGCTGGTCAAAAGGCAAAGGTAAAGAGGATTGGCAATCCGAGAAATTGCTGCACATGGCGCGCGAGTTGCAGCCGGCTATTCTGATCAATAACCGCACCGAGGTCGATCCCGATTTCTATACCCCGGAACAGGAGCAGCCGCGCAACTGGGTAGAAATCAATGGCGAACGTGTGGTGTGGGAGGCGTGTCAGACACTCAACGGTAGTTGGGGCTATGATCGCGATAACCTGAACTGGAAAGCGCCGGATCTGCTCCTGCGTATGCTGATAGATACCGTTTCCAAGGGTGGCAATCTGCTGCTCAATGTTGGCCCGACTGCCCGTGGCGAATTTGATCCCAGAGCGGTTACGACACTGCATGCTCTTGGTGCATGGATGCGGCTGCATGCCCGCTCTATCTATGGCGCGACGCAGAGCGAGTTTACGGCTCCGCCGGACTGTCGTTTCACGCAGCGTGGCAACCGTCTCTACCTGCACATTTTCGCCTGGCCCATGGAAGCGGTCTATCTGGATAACTTTGTTGGCCGCGTGGAGTATGCTCAATTGCTGCATGACGGATCTGAGATACACATGGAGGCAGGCACCGTTGAGGGCGATTCACAGGGCGCGACCACGCTCAGGCTCAATCTGCCCATTCAGCGGCCAGATGTGCTGGTCCCCGTCGTTGAGCTGTTTCTGAAGGAATAGACCTTCTGAGAGAGTGTTTGATTTCAGCTCGCTCTTCGCAAAAAGTGTGCGCATGCCAAACACTCTCTCAGATTATGTGCGGCTGTAATATCCCTGTGTTCATGACCACTAAGATTAGCTGGAATCAATTTAACCGCATGCCCTGTGATACCTTCCGCTGGCGCGGCATCGACGGTAGCGAGGTGTTGACGCACTTCATCACGGCACCCGATGAGTCTGTGGATTCGCATTCCTATACCTATAATGGCCCTCTGCGTCCAGCAGATATGATCGGCACGTGGCACAACTATCGTCAGCAGGACATCAATGATCATTTGCTTTACCTCGCTGGATGGGGCGATGGTGGTGGCGGACCAACCGAGGAGCAACTGGAACGCGTACAAATTATGGCCGATCTGCCCGGCTTTCCCCTGGTGCAATCTGGTCGAGCCGAAGCATTCTTTACGGAACTCTATGCGCGTGTCTGGAAGAATACTCGCCTGCCCACCTGGGTTGGTGAACTCTATCTGGAATATCATCGGGGCACATATACATCACAGGCGCGCAACAAACAGGCGAACAGCAAACTGCCGCGCGCTCTGCCAGGATAACGCCACAATTTTACTTCAGAACGAGTATTACGATCTCTGGCTCAACGCCGATGGGAACATCAGTCGGCTCTACGATAAGCGAGCCATGCGGGATGTGCTTGCGCCTGAGCAAGTGGGCAATCAGCTGATTGCCTATGAGGACCGTCCATTAGATTTTGATGCCTGGGATATTGATCTCTTTTATGAAGAGAAAGCCTATCCTCTGTATGACGCGGCCAAGCTACGTATCCTTGAAGAGGGACCGGTACGCGCTACGGTCGAGATCACCCGGCTCTACCTCTCGTCGCGCATTACGCAACGTCTCTCAATCTGGCGTCACTCACCGCGCATTGATATCGCCACAGAGATCGATTGGCATGAACATCAGACACTCTTGAAGACAGCATTTCCCCTGGCGATCAACAGTACGCGTGCAACCTATGAAATCCAGTTTGGCAGTGTTGAGCGTCCGACGCATCGGAACACCTCGTGGGACCTGGCGCGTTTCGAGGTCTGCGCACATCGTTGGGCTGATCTGAGCGAAGGAGGCTATGGTGTAAGTCTGCTCAACGATAGCAAGTATGGCTACGATGTGCATGATAACGTGATGCGCCTCACTCTGCTGAAATCTGGCGTGGACCCTGATGCACAGGCCGATCAGGGCTTGCATCGTTTTATCTATAGCCTCTTGCCGCACCTCGGCGACTGGCGTGAGGCACAAACGGTACGACATGCCTATGAACTCAATGTTCCGCTTGTCTCTCTTCCTGGTCAGGCACAAACAATCTCGTCTCCCGCCAATGCTCTCGTGCCATTCGTACAAACCGATTGTCCTCATGTTGTCGTAGAGACGGTAAAACCTGCTGAAGATGGCAACGGATGGATTGTGCGTCTTTACGAAGCACATAATCGGCGCGGCGGCGGAACACTCAGCTTTGCAACCGCTCTACGCTCTGTACAGGCTTGTAATCTGCTGGAGCAGCCTTTAGCGGATGTTTCGGTGCAAGAGAACAGGTTTTCCTTTGCAGTAAAACCTTTTGAAATAAAAACGTTTCGTGTTATCCCTGTTGAGGTTTCACCAAAGAAGAACAGCCGGGCTTCTTCAGTGCCGCACGACAACTAGCCGGAAGGATGAATGTTTGTACGTTTCCCTCTTCCTTCTCTGGCGAGTTTCTTCTGGCTAGCATTTAGCCTGGACACCAATTCAATTGGAAGGAGAAACGCGAACCAGGCGGGAATTGTATCGAGAAAAGGTTGACAGGGCGTGGTCGGTCTGGTATGATCCTATCTCGTAAGCTGTGTTTCGTTTTTGAGCGCAGCGAGCAAGCATCAGGAGCCGTGGTGTAGTGGCCTAACATGTCTGCCTGTCACGCAGAAGATCGCGGGTTCGAATCCCGTCGGTTCCGCTCTTGCCAACGTTCTGTTATAAGCAGGCCGTTGGCTTTTTCATACTCAACAACTCCATTTCTGAAATCAGGTGCTCTCCTCAGATGGAAATGTCTATCCAACCTCAGCCCCACGCTCATTAAGTATTTCTGATATCCCTCGTACTAAGACCATTGTTGGCATAGACTCATCCTCCTGCTATGATCAACGTTTGTCTTTTTTCAGTACCTTGAGTTGTAAGAGAAGCCAGAGAAATGGGTCCTCAACGTGCAGGGGACTAATTGCAGCGAGTTGATTATTCTCGTCAGCTTGTCTTCCCAGAGCCGATACACCAAAATACGCATAGGTAGCAAATTCGCTGTTTACCAGATTGCCAAAATTTGGATTACTCCAGGCATTGAAGAGACTCAGCGCTTCGGTACTCAAGGATTGCAATTGTTCTTGTTCTATGTCGCTGTGGTATAAGCCAGGCCTGCGTAATGGAGAAGCAGGATCAAGCAGCGATTGTATCGTATCTACCTTTGAGAGCGTAAATGCGATGGGTGTTTTTACCTTTTCTGTCGTACGCACCAATCGCTCTGCCTCAAAGAGACTTCTTAAGGCTAACACACTATTGTCAGGTGGGATAGTAGTAGAGGAGCCTGACTTACTTTCATGGTTAATCTGGTATTGCACATTGGGAAAAGTGGCTGGATCGAACAGAAAAATAATGCCATGAGCATGGCGTATATAGCGTTTCAAGGCAACACTAGTGTTCAGCATTTGCATATCTTCACCCGATATATCAAACAGCCCGATAGGCTCTCCATCCATTAGGGTGAAACAGGGTAGGGGCGTGTCCTTGCGACCGGCCCCCAGGGCGCACGCAAGGTGACGCCCCTACCCTGTTTCCCAACGTTTTCACCCGGAAGGATGGAGAGCCTTTTTCTTTGTATAGAACACACATACATCCATTGATGAGAGATTATAGCTTTTTTGTGAGAGCATGTGTTCCATTTGCGACCCGTGGTACATTGCTATCTGCAAAAAAGAACTTTGCATCTTTTGGGGGTACTGCGCTGATGCAGCCAAATAGGAGAATTGACTGAGATTTCTTTGCATGCTATAATCGGAAGCAGTTTTACCCAAGAGGACGAAGAAGACGCTTGCCGCCCCGTAGCATGGATGTATGGTGGATACCATCTTTCAAACAATTCTAACAACGGGAGTAGCGGAAGGGGCAAGCCATGGTAGAGACAAAAGTACCAGTGGTTGTGGCGAAGCAGCCCGCTCTTGTAGAATTTCCCACCTTCAAACTCTCAGCTTTGTGGAACTTGCATAGAGTGTATTTGCGCATCATCCTTCGAGCCCTCCACGAACCACAATATTTTTTATAAAATGAAAGGACTGCACTCATGGATGCGAAATTCCCCGATCCGCGTGGTGATGACCCGTCTCCAACATATGAACAGCCCTCGCCAGAAAGTACGCAGTCACCGGTAGCGACGACTGAGATAGACAGTGCTAGCTCCGATACGGTGTATACTAGCAACAAAGGAAGAGCCTCTGGCCTATCTCTACGTTCCATTACTCACGCGGTCGTTTCGCAGGACTACATTGGTGTACTTGTTGCGATCATCGCACTGGTTGCCTGTATTGGTGCGGTGTACCCCAGCTTCCTGGCTGTCGGTCAGTTGCTAGACATCCTTAATCAGGCTACATTTGTGGCTATCCTGGCTTGTGGGATGGCGTTTCTCCTGGCAATGCGCGAACTGGACTTATCTATAGGTTCAACCTATGGGTTGACCTGCCTTTGTGCTGCCATGCTTCTACACACAGGCATGTCCACCTGGCTCAGTGCCTTTATGGGGATCTTGATCGGCGCGGCGCTGGGTCTGGTCAATGGACTCATCATCCAATTGTTTCGGCTGCCATCAATTGTTGCAACATTAGCTACTGCGTCTATCTATCGTGGGCTTGCCTATGCGTTGAGCAATGGCACGCAGGTCGTCGGCCCGGCCTTGACCGACACATTCGCTGAATTTGCGGGTGGTCATCTCCTGGGAATCCCCTCAAGCGTGTGGGTGATGGTTGTGCTTGTCGCGCTCTTCACCGTTGTACTGTATGCGACGCCGTTTGGGTATCGAGTCCGCTCCATTGGATCGAATCCCGATGCGGCAACATTTAGTGGTCTGCCAGTACGGCAGGTTCGATTACTCGCTTTCGTGTTGATGGGTGCGTTAGGTGGAGTGGCCGGAGTACTCACGCTGGGCTATTTTGGGTCAGCAGACCCCAACCTTGGTACAGGCTATGAGCTTTTGGCGATAGCCTCCGCCGTCATCGGAGGTACTTCCCTAAAAGGCGGGAAGGCAACAATTATCGGTGCGGCGCTTGGTTCCATTCTGCTACAAGTGGTAAGCAGTGGTCTCGCATACTTTAACGTAGGTATTAACTGGACCACCTTTGCTACTGGTGGTGTGATTCTGCTCGCCGTTGTGTTGGATAGCCTGCTACGTAGGAGTCGAGCGAATCGCGGTCCCCACCTGTGAGGACGTCTTCAGGAGTTCATGTTGTGTTGTCCGTGGCGATTTAAGTAATATATTTGTGAAGTTATATGTGCAATTGACGTATTCCTTATTTGTACGCGAGTTGGACACGTTTTCTCCTGGTAACAATTCAGGTGAGGGGAACTGGGGTCATTAGTCTCCTGGTCGGGGCATGGGATGTTCCCGGCACTATCTCTGCTTTTTTGCCGCGCTGCTGGTGCAGTGCGAGGATGGTATCTGAAGCGTTACGGTCCTATTTGAGGGAAGCAGGTTCACTACAAGTACTACATTGCGGAATGATGCATTGATGCACAGATTCAGCAAAAATTATTTTTCATTTTAGGAGGAATGTATGCAGTCAAAAATCCTGGCACCCCTGAGTAGCGCTCTGATGGTGCTATCACTCCTGCTTCTGGCAGCCTGTGGCGGCGGAGCAACATCGACGTCTGGTACAGGTACCCCAACGAGCAAGAATCCGGCGGACATTCATGTCGGTTTCGTCTCTGAAACCAGTAGCGAGGACTTTGCAGCCGAGATGGCGGCTGGCGCACAATACGCGGCGAACCAGTTCCACGTATCGGCACAAATTGTGGCACCAGCCAACGAGAACGATGAACAATCAGTCAGTCTCTTCCAGGGCCTGACAAGAACCGCGCGCGATGGCATTGCCGTCGAGACATTGGCGCCAGCCCTCTTCATCCGTGCAGAGGCTAACGCCGTTAGTCAGGGTATTCCGGTCATTGCTGTTGATACGGCACCGCCTGCGGGTACCAACATCACGACCTATGTTGGCAATGACAACTTCGCTGCCGGAGAAACGCTGGCCCAGGAGGCTATCAAGCATCTGGCTAAGAATGCCAAGGGCACCGTGGTAGTTGGTATCGACACCCCAGGCATACCTCCGCTCGAATACCGCTTCCAGGGTATTAAGCAGGCATTCAAGGATGCGCTTCCTGGTGTGACGGTTCTTGGTCCATACGATTCGCAGCAGGAGCCGGACCAGAATTATCAAGCCTGGAACAATCTTATCAAGGCCCACCCTGGTGCTCTGGCCTATATTGGCGTTGGGGACCCGGACAACTCTTCCCTGGCGAGAATCAAGGAAGCCAATAAGGGCACATACCTGACCTCTGCTTTTGACCTGGACCCCACAGCATTACAGGCAGTCGCCAATGGTACCAATTATGCACTCCTTGACCCGGAGCACTTCCTGAAGGGCTACGTGGCGATGCGACTGCTGATTGAGCACGCACTGTATGGGACGACCATTCCGACGGGATGGTGGAATCCCGGCGATTTACTTGTGAACCAGAGCAATGTCCAGCAGATCATTACGCGTCAGAAGACTCTTGCTAGCAAAGGCGCTTTCTACTTGCCGATCATCACGAAAGAGTTTGCTGATCCAGCAGCTCAGATCAAACCGCTATCTGAGGCAAGATAAGTAGCTACTGGACAACACTGTTGCCGTAGAAGCGGCAGGGCAACGCTCTGCCGCTTCTGTATACAGCAGGCTGGCAGGCATATTTGATAAGAGAAAGGGGGGTATGTATGGCAAGCTCTGATGCTATGCTCGAAGCAGAGGGACTGCGTAAGTCATATGGTGGCGTTGCAGCGCTCAAAGGGGTGAACTTTCGTGTGCATGCTGGATCTGTACACGCGTTAGTGGGAGAGAATGGCGCAGGAAAGTCCACCTTGATCAAGTTGTTAGTGGGAGCCACTACCCCGGATGCGGGTAGTTTACGCCTTGACGGTCGGGAGGTGCACTTCTCAAGCACGGCTGATGCGGCCAAACATGGTATTGCGGTTGTCTCGCAGGAGCTGACGCTCTTCCCAGATCTCGATATCCTGGCGAATATGTTTCCGCTGCGAGAGCCGCGCCGGGGTCCGCTGATCAATCGTCGGCAGATGGAGCAGCAGGCCAGACCTATTTTGCGCGAGCTTGGACTTGATGTTGATCTGTCTCTGCCAGCGGCGTCCCTTTCGCTGGAGCAGAGCCAGTTGCTGGAGATCGCACGTGCCTTGACGGTGCGCCCGCGCGTATTGATCCTGGACGAACCTACATCGGCGCTGCATACACGTGAGACGGAGCGATTGCACAAAGTATTGCGCACACTCTGCGAGCGTGAGGTTGCAGTCGTCTATATCTCGCACATCCTGGAGGATGTACTAAGCCTGTGCGACGAAGTGACTGTACTACGCGATGGCGAGTGCGTGCTGGACGCAACTCCGGTTGCACAGTTGAAGCTCGATGAAATCGTGCGGGCGATGCTGGGAGACAAGACGGCAGCCCCGGTACAACAACGCTCAACCTCGCTGGATCAACTCATGTCAGGCACGCGTGCCTTACGTGTAGAAAATGTGACCGTGCCGAAGCACCTGCACGCAGTAACGTTTGAGGCACCGGTAGGAACTATTGTCGGTGTGACCGGACTGTCGGACGCGGGACATCGTGATATCCTGGCTGTTGCAGCGGGGTTAACGCGCCCAACGGAAGGACGCGTGCGGCTTCCAGGTGGTGCTCAGGTGCGCTATGGTATGCGTGGGGCTATCAAGCAGGGGGTTGCGCTGGTTCCAGGGGACCGACGGCGCGTTGGCTTGATGCTGGACAAGCCTCTGTGGGACAATATGGCTCAAGTGCGCTCTGTTGCACTGCTGCGGGATGGCTTGTTTCTGCGAGCGAGCCAGTTGCGCACGCGTGCGCGCGAGTATGTCGCTCAACTGGGCATCAGTAGCTCCTCGGTAGACCAGCAGGTGGGTTACTTATCAGGCGGTAATCAGCAAAAGGTTGTCTTTGCTAAGTGGCTTGAAGCGGAGCCAGAGGTTCTCTTGCTCGATGATCCAACACGCGGCGTGGATATAGGCGCTAAAGCTGAGATTTATGCGCTGATGAGAAAACTTGCCGAACGGGGTGTCGTGCAAGTGCTGGCCTCTACTGACCCCTGGGAACTCGCGACTGTCTGCGACCGCGTATTTATCTTTTATAATGGGCGCGTTTGCGCGACCCTCGACCCTCCGCATCTGGATGCTACTACGATTCTGGAAGTGATGAATACAGGCGTGCAACCCTGAGATACTTTCCTGCGGGGCGGGTTTGATAGCAGAGGAGCTGTGTTTGCCGATGCGTATGGCAGAATTGTTTTGTTGAGGCGTGTTGCGTTGTGCACGGTGTTTTGTATGCATGGAATTTTTAGGGTGGTCTGGCGTGTCGTATTAGTACAATGGCTCGGTAACAGGAGCGATGGGTATATCGAGCAGGATAGGTCCTTCACTTGTAAACGAGCTGGTAAGCGCCTCGGCGAGGTCCCTGGCTTGCTCTATGCGCCTGGCTGCGCAACCATAGCCTCTAGCGATGGTTGGGATGTCGATACCGGGTAAATCATTGCCCGGGAAATTCTGTATGTCAAACATGCGACCGAAGTCTTTTAAGGCTGCATAGCCCTGGTTGTTGAGCACAATAAAGGTGATCGGTAGATGGTGTTGCACTGCTGTCCACAAACCCTGTATGGTATACATGCTTGATCCATCGCCGAGCAGACAAATGACGCGGCGTCGAGGGTCGGCCAGCGCAACACCGACGGCAGCAGACAAGCCATAGCCTAGTCCTCCGCTCGCCATAGTGTAGAAACTGTGGCTTTTGCGCATCGGCAGATAGTCATGCATGGCGTTCTCGTGAGAAGGTGCCTCTTCGACGATAACGGCATCGCGTGGCATGACGTGTGCGATGGTGTGCATGAAGAATTCTACTGATAATGGATCGGTTGCGGCTGGTGTAGGAGGACGAACGCGTGGCCTGGGCGCAGGCCGTGTCGTGGTCTCCACCAACGCAAGCAGTTGCGTGAGTCCCAGACGGAGTGTGCAAAGTATGCTCGTACCTAACGGGGAGCGGGCGGCAGCCTCAGGATCGTCGATGAGTTGAAAGAGTTGCACGCCTTCAGGCACAAAGGCACCTCCCGTATGTACGTGGTACGTGAAGACTGGCGCGCCCAGTACGACGACCACGTCATGACCGGTGAGTTTTTCCGCTAATGAGCGCCGTATCGGAGGTAAGAAGCCCGCGAAGAGCGGGTGGTCCTCTGGAAAACTGGCCCGACTGGACTTTGGACTTTCCCATACAACACTACGGGTACGTTCGGCCAACGCGACAACGGCATCCCATGCGCCATCCCGATCTACGCTGGGACCGACAATCAGCGCTGGAGATGTACTCTGGTTGAGTGCGTCCGCGACACGCTGGAGCGCAATTGGATCAGGGGCAAACTCGAAGCTGACCTGGTGCGGCATGACTGGTTCGGCTGCGCTTTCCCAATCATCGACGGGAATGGAGACGAACGTTGGACCACAGGGCTTTTGCATGGCGAGGTAGTAGGCGCGCGCGAGCGCCGTGGGTACATCTTGCGCACGCGCAGGCTCGCAACTCCATTTTATATGCGGCTTCGGGAACTCTGCGGCGTCCTTGGCACCGAGGAAGGGTTCGCTGGGGAGCATTGCGCGTGTTTGCTGGCCTGCCGCGATGACCAGTGGTGCCTGGTTGCGCGAGGCGGTGAAGATGCTACCCAGCGCATTGCCCAGACCTGCCGCTGAATGGAGGTTGACAAAGGCCGCGTTATGGGTGGCCTGAGCATAGGCGTCCGCCATCGCCACGACGGCTGCTTCCTGTAAACCAAGGATGTAGCGGAAGTCACCAGGCCAATTTTTGAAAAACGGTAATTCCGTCGAGCCGGGATTGCCAAAGATGGTAGTTATGCCGAGTGAACGCAGCAGCGCAATCGTGGTATCCCTCACCGTGCTCACTGCTTTGTCGGAATTAAGCACGTTCATCTTTTTTCCTTTCGCTGCCCAGGCGCGGTGATAAAGCGCGTGGCATGAGAGCGTATAAGATAGAGGAAAAAGCATGTGCATGCACCAAATTGTTGTCACAAAGTCTTACAGGTCTTACAGGAAGCTGGCGGAAGAGGAAGATGAGGAGAGGAAGAGTATATATGCCTATGAAAGAGTTGCACCAATACTCTACAGGAAGCGGATGGGGGAAAGATGATGACAATAGTGTGTGCATGTGTTTTTCCTATGATAGTACGAGGAAAGCAGGAATTCTTTTTCCAGTATAACAGCAATGGTGCTGAAATGCAAATAGGAATGAATTGAGAGGAGATAAAAATGGATCATCCTGGCAATAACCGACGTGCTCCAGGGTGGCATTTCTAGCGGAAATAGTGTATATTTAACACTAAGAGGCAATCCTGTGACAAGAAGAGAAGTAGTCGCAGCAACTGACCTCTCAGGAGAATAGCAGGATGGAAAATCCATGCAAACTGCCATTTGTCTTGAAAAAAGGCGCACTATCTGAGAAGGATGTTGCTCTTCTTCAGGTCGTCATCGCGATCAGTTCGGGTATCCTCTCCTCCTCTGCCGTCGCAACCGTGCTAAAAGCCTGGCTAGATAATAGAAAAACGACGCTGACGATCCAGATCGATGGGAGCAAAAAAACATTGGCATACGAGGGTCATCATCTCAATCAGGACGCTCCAACCATTCAAACCATCGTGGAGAAGTTGAACGAGCACACGAAAGTCGTTATACCGGCTGATGTGGTGACGATTGATCTGCCATATGCTGGACAACAAGCGGAAGCTATTCTCGAAGTTGGCAGTCACCAGGATACCACCTCTCACATTGATAGCGAGCAAGCTATTACGCGACAGCGACCCTCTCTCTTGAAGCGCTTCTGGCGTGTTTGACTGCATTGCTCAAGGGGAGCTACTTCGCTGCTGAAGGAGTGAATACCATATGTTACTTGAGCTGGCAATCGGTGATGCATATGGAGCCGGTTTTGAATACGTTGATAGGGAGATGGTTCTCCGGCGGAATGACCTTTCCGGTTATGTGAAACATCCCAGACATCGCATTCAGCCCGGTTGCTACACGGACGATACTCAGATGAGTCTGGCTATCACGGAAAGCATTGTTTCAGGGGAACCCTGGCAACCTGCGTTGCTGGCTGATAGGTTTGTGCAGGTCTTTCGGCGCGATCCAAGGGAGGGATATGCAGCCGGTTTCTATGACTTTCTGCTGCATGTTCAGGATGGCAAACAGTTTCTCCAGGAGATTAATCCAACCAGCGATAAGAGTGGCGCAGCTATGCGCGCCGCGCCAATTGGTATCTATCCAAGTGTTGCCCTGGTGATCGAGCGCTGTAGCATGCAGGCTGCTGTGACACATAATACTCCTGATGGTATCAACGCTGCGGTCGCAGCCGCGCTCATGACGCATTATTTCCTCTATAAGCTGGGTCCTAAAAAAGCCCTTGGTAGCTTTCTGGAAGCGCATGTGCCTGGACGCTGGGACGTACCCTGGACTGGCAAGGTGATGTCCAAGGGATGGATGAGTGTGCGAGCGGCAATTACTGCCCTGGTTGGCTGTAGCGCGATGAGCGAGGTGTTGAAGACATGCATTCAATTTTCAGGTGATGTGGATACGGTCGCTGCCATTGCTCTGGCTGCTGGCTCCTGCTGTGAGGAGATCGCGCAGGATCTTCCCGCGCATCTCTGCGAGCAGTTAGAGAATGGTCAGTATGGCAGAGATTATATTCGCTCGCTGGATAGGCAGTTGATGGCTTTTTTGGGGTCTCCATCCTCGCGGGGAAATGTCGAGAAATAGGGTAGGAGCGTGTCTCTGCAACCGCCGCCAGGGCGCACGCGAGGTGACGCCCCTACCCGTTTATCAACGAAACTCAGTAGTTCTTACGTTCGTGTCTATGGGCGAAACTCTTATACTGTTTTACCTCATGTGCGTAAGGAGATAAGATATGGCTGACATTCGCTTAGAAACGTTTATCGACGCTCCTATAGAGCGCTGTTTCGATCTGTCGCTGAGCATTGACCTGCATCGTCACTCGGTAGCGCAGACACATGAGCGCCCGGTAGCGGGTGTGACTTCGGGGATGATGAAACTTGGTGATACTGTGACCTGGGAGGCGGTGCATTTTGGTATCAAGCAACATCTGACCTCAAAGATTACGGCCTATGAACGACCATCCCGTTTTACCGATGAAATGGTGCAGGGGGCCTTTCAGGAAATAACCCATGTTCATGAGTTTGTTGCTCAGGGGTCTGGAACGCTGATGATCGATCAGTTTACGTTCCGTGCTCCATTGGGTATCCTGGGGCGGTTGGCTGAGATGTTGGTGCTCACGCGCTACATGAAAGGGCTGTTGCTGACCAGGAACAGCTTCTTGAAACAGGTGGCAGAGGCGGGTACTGATCCTGCGCTGCTCTAGTTTGTATGCTGTGGGCATTGCGCCAGATCCCTGGCAAAGCGTTCTGTGTTTTCTGACAAACGATCCATCGTGGGATAGACATCTCTGTGTTCAGCAGGAGAGGTATGCTGGGAAGAGAAAGAGAGACACTGGCAGAAAAAGTATGCCCTGTGTCTCGGTGAGATCGCTCTCTGGTGCGGGCTATCCACAAGAACAGAAAGGATCGTTGACCATGACACGAAAAAGAACCCACTTGCTCTTGTTGCTAGCCCTGGCCCTGCTCGTCGGACTGCTGGGGCTGGTCAACCCACGGCAGAGCCTCGTCCATGCCGCTGCGCGTTGGTACGTTGTCATCGCCGATTGTCGCGATGAGACGCAACTGCAAATGGCGATCAGCACCGCGACCAACGGAGAAACCATCGTCTTTGGCTGTAGTGGAGATATTCTGCTCACCAAGACGCTGACCATTGCCGCAAACATCACGCTGGACGGTGACGGGCAGCAAGTCACCCTCGATGGCAACAACAGTGTAGAGGTCTTCGTCGTGAACAGCGGCGTCACCTTCACGCTCAAGACTCTCACCATTACCAAGGGGTCTTCGACAAATGGTGGTGGCCTCGCCAATAATGGAGGCACGGTGACCATCTGCAGCAGCACCTTCGTCAACAACACGGCCACCACCGGCAACGGTGGTGGCATCGACAACAATGGAGGCACGCTGAACATAAGCAAGAGCAGCATCATCAATAACACGGCCCAAGTCGTCGACAACAGCGGCGGCCTAGGCGGCGGCATCTTCAGCGAGTCCGGTGGCACGGTGACCATCACCGAGAGCAGCATTACCAATAACACGGCTTTCGGCAGGTTCGGCGGCGGCATCTTCAACAATGATGGTATGGAGAACATAAGCAAGAGCAGCATCGCCAACAACACGGTCATCGGCAATGGTGGAGGCATCTTCAATACGGTCGGAGGCACGCTGAACATAAGCAAGAGCAGCATCACTAATAACACAGCCATCACAGGACTAGGCGGTGGCATCTTCAGTGGTGCCGGTGGCACGGTGACCATTACCAGGAGCCTTATCGCCAACGACACAGCCTCCATCAACAGTACCTTTGGCGGTGGCGGCATCTTCAACGGTGGCACGCTGAACATAAGCAAGAGCCTCATCGCCAACGACACAGCCAGCAACAATGGCGGCGGCATCGACAACGAGTTTAGTGGCATGGTGACCGTCGTCGGGAGCTTCATCGCCAATAACACGGCCACCTCCGGCAATGGTGGCGGCATCAATAACGGGTCTACTGATGTGATGACTATCAGCAACAGCACTCTGATAAACAACCATCCTAACAACTGTGGGGGTTCCATCAACAATGGGGGTGGTAACCACTCCATCCCCTCCAGCGATATCAGTTGCCTCTTTTAGAATCTGCGCCTTTGCGGTAATGACCACTTCCCTGCATGAATGCAACAGGGAGTCTCGGAGGCAAGAGAGCAAAAACAGCCGGTGTTTTTGCCCTCTTGCCTCTCTCATGTCGGAGAGTCAAGAGGTGACACCAGAACAGGAAAAAGTGAGCCGGTCTCTTGTGCTCACTGTAGGTATGCCGCAAATGTGATAGCGGATGGCGCGGACAACTATTGCGATAGTGTTCGCATGTGGGCGCAATCAGTGTATGAGGTGCTCAGGACTTCAGAGAATTTCTCACTTGAGTAGAATCGTAACTATTTCAGCCTCGCTGGAATGAATGGCCCTTACGCGTTGTATGCAGTTACATCGCAAGATTGCATCCGCATTTATATGCCCGCTTTTATTGTGCAGACGTCACAACAATAGCTAATATGGTTGATAGAAGCAAGTATCCCATAGAGATAGGACAGAGGCGGGCCTATTGTCCTTTTTCTTCTTTGATACAAACTTTTCACTTGACAATATCTCTGCTCATCCATTATTGTACGGCTATGAATGCTGAATATAAAAGTTGTGGGTGAAACTGCTTTTGCTGTATAATCTACAGCTACACAGGATATCTTCTCCACTGATACTTTATAATATGCTGAAAGAGCCATATGCCAGGCCGTGGAATGTGGGTTCGAGGCTTTTTATTACTCCTTTTGCTGGAGAGATTAAGAATAGGAATAGAGAACAGTCTGGAAGTAAAAAGAGACTGCCCCCTAGCTGAAAGGATATAAACATGCCTACCATTTTCGTACGCTGCATGTTGTTTATTAGCTCGTACTTTCCGTTAGCGCTCATTATGTGGATACTTTTCTTGACACAGCAGCCAGTGTTGGCATGGAGCGCATTGGTCATCGGAGTTGTTGGGTTGATATTTACCTATGTATACTTTTTCAAAATCGCCCCGGGCATGGCAGCAATTCAAGGGAAGATTACTGGACGGCAGATACGCGATGGAGATGTAATGGGCTATATTGCCAGCTATATTATCCCGTTTGTGGCGTTTCCGTTAAACGGCTGGCAACAGATCGCCGTACTGCTAATTTTCATGATAGTGTTGGGCATTGTCTATATTAACTCAGAAATGATAAGCATTAATCCTATGTTTAGCATTCTTGGTTACCATCTCTATGAGATCACTATAGACAATGAGGCAGAGTCATATTCTCTGATTACACGTCGGCGCATTAAGCGAGGCGAGACGGTACGTATTGTTGATATGGGTAGAAATGTCTTTTTGGAGAAGATTCCGTGGGTGAAATAACAGCTCTTAAAAATGAGTCAGCAGTTTTGGCGCATAGCCACCAGGATGTTTTTGATAGTGTTCTGACTCTTGACATCAAGAAATGTACAATAACAGTATGTTTGGCTTCAGTCGCGAAGACTGAAGCCGTTCCTCGTTTCGAGCGACTAAGGATCACAGATACGGTAGCCGCTGAATTCAGTAATATTGTGGCAGAGCTAATCAAACGCTACAAAAGCGAGTGGGAGGCACAGGATTTACTATTACCCGAATTTGCTACCACTAGTAAACCAGAAGCATATGAGATTGAGCGGATTGATTTATCCGCTTATAACATTCTATTGGAGCAAATTAGTCCGCTCTTGTCTTTAGCTGGTATGGACATTTTTGAGAAAGACGAGAAATTTATAGGTGATCTGCATTTCTACATCATCGTAATTCAGCCTCCAGAGGGCGATCCCGTGTATTTCTTCCGTGTCTATACCCCTATGCGACGGCTGCACCGCTCATCTATCTTTGCAGCCTGGCTGCACGATGGAAGCTATGACAAAGTGACACAACCACTGCTCCTTTTTGATCGAGAAATAGACTGTATGAGCCGTAGTGGCGTCATGTTTATCTTTAATAAAGAAAACTTTCAAAACATATTTCGTTTTTTCGAGACGGTACGTACCGTCGCTCAGGATGCGCTTAACACCATCAAGACTACGGTACCTATCCAAAACTTTGACGATTTTGCTCAGGATTGTGAAAAACATATCCTAAAATTGCGCAAACTCAAGAATATTGCTACCCAACCTTACCTGAGCAAAATCACGATGGATCATATCAAACAAGTGATCGAACAAAATAAATTACCATTACAGATAGTAGAAGTGGAAGGTAAAGAGATGCTTGTCTATGACAAAAAGCAGAGATGGATCATTCTTAAGCTTTTAGATGATGATTACTTATGGTCCAAGCTCACTGAACAGAACTACGAAGTGACGGGAAAAAGGCCAATATAAGAGCGCGCTAGAGGTTTTGGGTGATGTACAACTCAAAGTTATTGCGCAAGAGCTGATAGTGGCAGTGCGTCGCAGCGTAACGATAGATTGGGCGCTCAAGGAGAGTACGCGCGCCAACATACGCGTCATCATCAAACGCCTGCTAAAGAAGCATGGTTATCCGCAGGAGAAGCGGGAAGAGGCGGTCAATACGCTGATTGAGCAGACTGAGAATTTGAGTAAGGATTGTGTTGCATAGGCTATAAAGTACTTGTTAGTACGTATCGTCTATGTTATATCGAAAAATCGATCTTGCATTTCTGTTTATTCTCTGTTAATATTGGGTACTACATAGTTGAGTTATTAAATATAAGTATTACTTCAATAGTACTCATACAGAAAATTGCACATTATTTTACGTAGGGATGAAGGAGAAAGAATGTATGGCACGGAGAAGTGGACTGGTACATGCCCTTGCACGGGCACAACGTGATGCAGAAAAAAAGCGGCTTGCCCATTATCGTGAGATGGATAAATTACAGTCGAAAGCTGCAAAGGAAGCTGAGAAGGCTAAAAAAGCTTATGAACAAGCTAAAACTGCTGATCAAAAAGAACGGGCTAGACTCTATGTGGAGTCAAGAATAGCTCAGGTTAATTATCAGAATGAGCAGTTGGAGCAGCAGGTAAAATTACTGGAAAGCCTGTTAGTGCGCTCTCTTTCTTTAGATACTTACATTGATATTCAGTCCCTGAAACAAGCTCCTAATTTGCCTATATTCAACCCTGGAACCCTGGCGACACCAGAACCACCGCCACAAGCTATGTATAAGCCACCAGAACTGACTGGATTTCAGAAACTCTTACCAGGCGCGAAGGAAAAATATGCTCAAGAGGTCGCGAGAGCACAGGATCTGTATAGGTCTCATGTGGCCATTCATGTAAGCCGTGAAGCTGCTCGCCAGCAGGCACTTTCAGAAATGAGATCACAATTTGAGCGTCAAGTATTAGAAGAGCAGCAGCGAGTTGCCGTGCAGCATGCTGAGATAGATAGCTTTCAGCGTGATTGGCTCGCTGGTTCTCCCCAGGCCGTTGTTGAGTATTTTACGATGGTGCTTGCCTCAAGCGCTTATCCTGACAGTTTTCCGCAACAAGCGAAACTAGCCTATGTGCCTGAGTCTAAACAGTTGGTGGTTGAGTATGACTTGCCTGCATTTGAGGTCATCCCTGAAATTGGTATCTATAAATATATAAAGTCAAAAGATAGCGTTACGGAGACGTCTCGGCCACTGGCACAACGAAAAACTCTGTATTCTTCTACCATTGCACAGATTACGCTACGTACTCTCTATGAACTATTCTGTGCTGATCGTACGAAGCATTTGGATATGATTGTTTTCAATGGCTATGTTGACAGTATTGATAAAGGAACAGGACGATCTATACGTACCTGCCTTATTACCATTCGTACTAGTCGTGATGTCTTCATGAAACTGAATTTGAGTCAGGTGGACCCACAGACTTGTCTTATCACCCTCAATGCTTCTGTCTCTAAAAGCCCTGTAGAATTGGCTCCGGTACGGCCTGTCCTGGAATTCAATATGGTTGATGCTCGTTTTGTTGAAGAGGTTGATGTACTTTCGGAACTTGATCAACGTCCTAACTTGATGGAGCTTACTCCTACGGAATTCGAGTCTCTCATCACCAACTTATTTCAAAAAATGGGCCTGGAAACACGGCAAACGCAGGCATCGCGTGATGGAGGAGTCGACTGTGTGGCATTTGATACGCGTCCCATTTTTGGTGGGAAAGTGGTTATCCAAGCCAAACGTTATAAGCATACTGTTGGTGTAAGTGCAGTACGCGATCTTTATGGTACTGTGCAAAATGAAGGAGCTTCAAAAGGAATATTGGTAACGACTAGTGGCTATGGAAAAGCTTCGTTTGAATTCGCCGAAGGCAAGCCACTAGAACTGCTGAGTGGAAGCAATCTACTGTATTTGCTTAAAGAAAATGCAGGAATAGAAGCAAAAATTCAGATACCGGAAGATTGGAAAGATGCGCAACCAGATACATAGTGGAAAGAGGCCGTAAATGAGAAGAATGAGATTTTAAGTAAATTTTGAGTTATATAGAGAATGAGTGATATCAAGTTATTCCAAATACACAATGGAAGCTTTCAGGAATTGCAAGGTACTTCCATTGCTATTGAAAAAAACGCTACAAACCCTCATTGAGAAAAATCTAGATGCCTTGCTTGGAGTACAGTTCTTAGCAACCGAATATTCCACGGGGAAAACACATGGGGGAAGAATAGATACACTAGGCATCGATGAGAATGGTTCACCTGTGATCATTGAATACAAGCGTGCGCTGAACGAAAACGTCATCAACCAGGGTCTCTTCTACCTCGACTGGCTGATGGATCACAAGGCTGAGTTTGAACTGCTTGTGCTCAAAAAGCTCGGGGAGAAAGAAGCTGACAAAATAGAATGGACATTTCCTCGCTTGCTTTGTATCGCCAACGATTTTACAAAGTACGATGAGCACGCAGTACAACAGATCAATCGTGATATCGAATTAATTCGCTATAGGAGATATGGGACTGAATTATTATTACTTGAATTAGGAAGTGCAGTTACCTCACAACCAATTGCAACGCCTACTGATACGCCCGCGAAAAATCAGGGAAGATCCAATGAAAAGACTGTTATGGAACAATTAGCGCAAGCTGCGCCTGATGTTCAGGATCGTTTTGAGGCGCTTAAAGCTTTTTTGATAGCACTCGGTGACGATGTACAGATGAAAACGCTGAAGTTCTATATTGCTTTCAGGCGCATCAAGAATTTTGCTTGCATAGAAGTTCATGCCCAGTCCAGGCGCATTGTGCTTTTTGTCAAAGTAAACCCGGATGACATTCAATTGGAAGATGGGTTTACTCGCGATGTGCGCAAGATTGGTCACTATGGAACGGGCAGCTTAGAGATTTCTCTGAAAACTGATGCAGATTTAGAACGTGCTAAAGAGTTCTTGCTCAAAAGCTACGAGGTAAGTTAAAGAAATATCTACTCCCATGTTCGTGTCTGGTTGAGCCGCTCTTTCTCGCGGAAAGCTTGCTCCAGGTCGACCTGAAACAGGTTTGCCAGGTCGAGCAGGTAACTGAGCACGTCCGCGAATTCTTCGCTGAGCGCGAAGCTGGGTTTGGCCTGCTCCGCGTAGAGTCTCTGGGACTGGCGGATGGCTTTGGCTAGCTCGCCGACCTCTTCGGTGAAGAGTAAGAATTTTTCCGCGTAGGTATCGTGGGTCCAACCGCGTTCCGCGCAGACCTCTTGCATGTAGCTCTGGAGATCTTTGAGCGTCGGCTGCTCTGGTAAATGGGCCATGCTGCTCATACTCACTTCCTCGATGCTGGCAGGCTAATCAAAACGGGCAGGCCATAGCGCACAGACTGGCTGGCCAGATCGACCATGGCGGCGACGAACCAATCACGATCGATCGGCCCCACGTTGGGATCACGAATCTGCTCAAACCGCTGCCGGGCATACTGGCGGTACTCTGCTGATCGGCTCTGCCACTCCAGAAGAACGCGGTTGGTGGTTATAACCACCCAGAAAGTCTTGCCATCCGGGTGCAGCAGATCGAAGGCGTAGGTGCGATCGGAAGGCGCAAAAGGCACAAAGACCGTGGCACTGCTCTCTTCCTCAATCCACAGGAGCATCTCCAGCGCCGCATTCAATGCCGGGAGGTGATCCTCGGAGGAGAGTTCGTAGCCCGGAGGCGAGGGAGGTGGCGGCTCCAGGTGATCCAGCCTCTGGTCAAGCAGGGCGTTCCAGTTGATCGAAATGCCTTCTTCGCTTTCGACTTCAAATGGCGTGGAAGCGTCGCTGGTGTAGGGAGCAGGCAGGTTGCTGTGATCGAAATGCCATTGGAGGTAATCGTCCCCGGCTGCCTTCTGAAGACGTTCCAGAACACCAGCCTGGACAAAGAGATCCCAGTTGCATAGCCCCATGGAGAAGCTAGATCCCTTCTGGTTCTGCTGTGGCCGCTCTGCAGAGTCTGGCGAAATGGTTCAGCAGCGAAGTCAATTCTGCCGCGGCATGATGTGGCAAGTAGACGACGCGGCTGCATTGATCTCCCGATGGCAGGTAAACGAAGGTTCCAGGGAGATACTTGCCCTGGCTCTTGATGACATTGTCGAAATCTATGCTCACCCAATCGTCAGTTTGATAAAACATCACTTCTCGAAAGCCCGCGTTGGTCGGCCAGAGCGGATCGTCCCACGTGAGGAAGGCCCGTTTTCGATCCTCCGAGAGCCGCGAGACCACGTTTCGTGGCTGCCATTCGCCGTCGGTCAGTTTTGCCAGGGCCAGGAGCAGTCCCGCGTAGTCACGGTCGTCATAGATGCACTCGGTATCGAAATACCTATACCTTGTGGGCAGCAAGCGTCTGATTTCCTGCTCAACCATGAACTCAACACGGCTGGTCCAGCTTCTCTGATCTCGCCATGAACTGTCTGGGCCGGGGTGCGGCTGGCTGGAGGTGATGGCGACCCTGGCGCGTTCCTGCAATGCGCCGGACGGCGTTGCCTTGATCACTTCGAATTGCTCTTCTGACGTTTCCAGGACAGGATGGTCTGTTGCTTCGAACTCGTCTCCTTCATACCCATTGAGCTTGAGCGGTAAGCCGTGCCGGCTGAACAGCTCGATGAGCAGATGACGAATGGCTTGCTGCATGGATGATCTCCTTTCTGATGTCGCTGCCCTCCTCTTTTCTCTCTTTGAGAGGAGCCGCTGTTCTGGTGATGTGTCTCTGACAAGAGTCCTTTTAGAAAAGGCCCCCTCAATCGGGGAAAAAATCGGGCGAGTACGCTGGCAAAAACAGGAGCTGGCAGTCTCTGGCAGCGATGGCCTGCTTCACATGAGGTCCCAGGTGAATCGAGAGATTGTCCAGGATCACGATCTGTCCCGGATGCAGGCTGGGAGCCAGGATCTGCTCGAACGTACGTTTGCACAGTTTAACACAGCTCAACTCTTCTGTACAGCGCTCTAACGGTAGTTGGTTGACTCGGGATTTCGCTTTATTTTAGACACAGCAAAAACAATAATCTGAGCTCAGGCTGATGAGTATATACTCGACACAGACCTGAAAATCAAGCGAGATTTCCCAGATCAACAAACTACCACTAAGAGCGAGGCGGCGCTTCTAATGGCTCGATGCTGAGAAGGGTTTTCATGTGGCGCAGATAGTAGAGACGGTAGCGAGTGTTGGGCATAAGAGCGTCGCAGGCCTCTTTGGAGACGGGGATGAGGGTGGAGTCGATGTAGTAATAGAAATTGTCGCCACCACCGTCGGTACCGGAGGATATTTTGCGTGTGCTAACCTGGCCTGTCAGGATAGTGATTTCGGCACGTTGGATCTCTTGCCAGCGGGCACGTGTGCTGAAGGTAAGTTGATACAGGCCGAAGAGGAGAAGGGCAGCACCGCCGATGAACAGAAACGTATTAAGGGAAAAAGCGCTGCCGATGCCAGTGGGAGAGATCACCCCGGATTGTAAGAGGAGGCCTACACCGAGGGGAATGCAGATCAGAGGGGCGAGGAAGGTGCGGCGTAGTTTTTGCGAGAGGCTACCACGCTGCTCCTTGCTAATCACGCCCATTTGGTTGCTGTTGAGATCGTTGAGGGTGAAGTGGATGGTGTGACAGAGCGCCTCTTGCAATGCGATGCGCGCCTGTTCGTTGCCGGGAAGGCCGCTGGCGGAGAGCGTGTCGGGATAAGCAATCATGCCAGTGTAGGTTTTGATAGGGTCGGCGGCGAGCAGGATGGAACTCGCGGAGAGGTAATAGAAGTGATAAGGGCCGGGTGGAGGCAGGGTGATGTTGTTGACAGTGGTGAGCTTGCAGGTGGGGGTGCGTGCGATATATTTGTTGCCCTGCCAGATGATCTCGCCCTGCTCTTGTCTGACCAGGTCCTGATCAGCGGCTCGCACGCGGCTCGCGCGTTGCAGATAGGCGCGAACGAACAAGAGGAGAGTGAAGCCGAACGTCACAACATCGAGAAACAGGATTTCGCTGTGGCCGAACGCGGCGGCGAACAGGTAGATGGGAACTGCGAGCATGAAGGCGAAAAGGGTCATGATGATGGCAGGTGCAAGATTGGGGCGCTTGAGCATGGCGCGCTGCTCAGGGGCGATTGTGCTTTGCTGGTTGGCTGCAATAGAGGCAGGGTTGCTCCAGGCGAAGCCTGGTCGTGCTTGCTGTTGAGGCATAGTGGCCTTTCCGCTGTGAAAGCATATCTCATCGATTCCATATAGTCGTGAGTATAGCAAATTTGCACCGCTTCTTCAGGAAGAAATAGGGACAGTTTCATCGTTCAGCATTGGTTCTCCATCCTTGTGGGAAAATGGGGTAGGGGCGTCACCTTGCGTGCGCCCGGTGGCTCGCCTCGTGGCCCCCAGGGCGGTCGCAAGGACACGCCCCTACCCCATTTGTCAACGTTTTCCCAGCAATAAAACACTGTTACCGGAAAATGGGAACCTTTTGACCTGCTATAGCCGTAATACTTCTACAGAAGAGAGGAATGACGGTGTGAGTATCGGCGAAGATGAGTATATCACAAGAGCAGCGTGTGGAGACCAGGAGGCATTTCGGCATCTCTGGGATGCGTATCATGCCGTCGCCATGGCTGCTGCATTCCGACTCTGTCAGCAGCGCGCGCTCGCGGAAGAGGTGACGCAAGGAGCTTTTTTGCTGGCCTGGCGTGGATTGCCACAGTTTCAGCCTGGACGACCATTTCGTCCCTGGTTGTTGCGCATACTCTATCGCCATGCTCTTGATGTGCTTGAGCGACAACGCAGTTACGAGCGTCCTCTCTCACTTGACGAGATTGTTGCGAGCGAACGACAGTGCGCCGATAACAGTTGTAGCGATCCACAGGAGCAGGTTGCTCGGCGAGAAGAGGTGCGGCAGGTGTTGGCTCAGCTCAGCGTCGATCAACGGCGCGTCATCGCTTTGCGCTATGGGGCCGATCTTACCGAATGGGAGATCGCGCACGTGCTGGGCTGGCCTGTCGGAACCGTCAAATCTCGCTTGAATCGTGCTCGTGCTCGCTGTCGTGAGTTATTGCTGGATGAGATGAAAGGAAGTGAGAGATGACGCATGAGTGGCATCCCGCAGACGAGGCTGGGGAAAAAAAGGATGGGCGAGAAATGGAGCATACACTTGAGCAACGGCTGAGGTCCTATTATGGTCCCGCACAGCCTGAACAACCGTTGCCCGCAGCTTCCTGGTTGCAGGTTCGCTCACAATTAGGTGTACAACAACCGCGTTCATCCCAACGACGTCAACGTCACGTGTGGCGACCTTTCAGGCTACGGCTCAGAAGACGGCGTTTCTCGTTTCCTGCTAACGTGCAAGAGGCTTTTACGCGTATCTTATACGCTGCACATAGGTCGCCTGCTACGCATATGCTCGCTTGTCGCTCTACCCCGCGTACCAGGGTGCCGCGTGTACGCGTTGTGCTGCTGAGTAAACAGCATCTTCAGCTTACCTTACCTGCACATATGGCTATTAAACCGGCGGAACTGGATGTGTTGCTGGCAGGCGGGCTGGCACGATACGAAGAGCTGCGTAGACCAACCGCTGTACTGGCACGTGTGTTGTCGATATGCGCAATACTAGGTCTGCTCGTGTGGGCCATGATCGCTCTCTTCTCGCAAGAGCTGTCTCTCTTGACGCGCTTCTTGAATATGTTTGCTTGTATCGTGCTGATTGGGACCATCCTCTGGTTGCTGCATGTATATATAAGGAGGCTGGCACAGAAGGCAGATATGGTGATGGTACGTTGGGTTGGGCGCACGCGAGCCTGTCAGGGGCTGCACGCGCTGGCGGATCGGAGTCGCGTTCCATCACAGAGAAGATGGGGGGAACTTTCTTTTACGGAGCGTATCGCCCATGTCTGTGGAACGCCGGTAGCTATGGAGGAAGAACGTTTCACTCTCATAAGATAAAGGCTTGTATGGCGTCTACGCGTGTATGCTTGCACCGATTGAATAATGAAAGGTGATATCCTATGCCCGTAACAGTTTCTCCCGTCATCGATCCGTCGCCTGTGCTTAAACCAGGTCCGCGCCGTTCTGGTGGATGGTTTAGACGCCTGGTAGGACGCGTGAAGTTAGCCATGGCAGGCGGCGATGACGACACATTGCTGGTGATGAATGCGACGTCTATCAGCTGGAAGATTTTTCATGATTATCACTTGCTCGGTATTATCGACGCAGGTGAGCGACGTGACTTTCAACTCACGAAACGTGGCTCGCTCAATGTGCGGCCCACGGGCGATGAAGAAGTAGAATACCTGCTGCTACCCCTTACTCAACATATCCATCGTGTGCGTATCTACCGACGCTCGCTGAGTAAGGAGGTTGAAGTGTATGATTTGCGCCCCGCGTAATCAGCTTGCATCATGTGCATCCTATGAGATCTTTTATTGCTCTTTCAATGCCTGCGGCAATATTGGCAATTGCCCTATCCCTTTTGCCCGAGGAGGGTGAGTCAACCGGGCTTGCCCTCCTCGGGGAGCGGTTTAAGGTCGCAAAACACTTCGTTGCGCCATGGGCATGAGTCCGTATGCTATTTTTTACCTATAAAGTGTTGTAGCCCGATTTCTAGCTTGATAGATACATACATGAATATCGATCTGATGACAAAATAATCAGGTCAATTGTTTTGCTTTTTTAGCTCGTCATCGAGAACATGGCGGATCTCCATGGCTATGTTATAGAATTCCTCCTCTCGCTTCTTGGGGGCATACACAGGTTTCCCGTCGCGAGGTAATGCACTGAGACCTTTAAATGGAGTCAGATCCCAGTCCATCGTAGGTCTCACCTTAATGGGGATAACGCGGGTTCCACTTTGATAGAGTTTCCACGCCAGTGTGAGTTGTTGCTCATCGATCTCTTGTGATCTCAGAAGATTAGGCGTGACAATGAGTAGGATGATTTTTGCTGCTTGTAGCTCTTTTTGTACTATTTTTTGTATATCATCTCCACCTAAGAGATCGTGCTCATAAAAACTCCTTAAAAGTCCATTTCTCTTCATAACGGAGAATTGCTTGTCCAGCTCTACACAGAAGTCTATATCTTCTGGTGCGTGTACATAAAAAAGCGTGGGTATCGTTTGTGCTTGTTGTTGCGCCGGGTCTGTTGGCACGATTTTTGCTCCCTTCACCCCTGGATGTACTGATGGTTGTACCAGGTCTGTCAGCACGATTTTGGTTGCATTCACCCCTGAACGTACGATCAATTCAGGAATATCTGCGCCCTCAATGCCTTCAATTGGGAGTGCAGCTAGCCCTTGAGCAAATGCATTTTGTATAGAGCGTCCATAGCCCAGAGCCTGGTAGAAAGCTCCTGTAAAGGCGATGGCCGCGTCGTCATAAATACTGTCTTTCATCGCAATAACGCAGTCAATCACCTTCGTCAACTCCTCCGCCTGCTGCCTGGAATAGCAGGTATTCAAAATCACCAGTCGCGTATTGCTCTCGACCGCCTGAAAAACCGTTTTAAGATCTTGCAGAGAAATAGGGCGAGCCAGTTCGTCGGCTCCTACCAGCATAAGATCGCCTTTAGCATTGCCATGTCCACTAAAATGCACGATGTCGGGATGGTGGAGGTTCAACTGGTCAAGCAGATCTAGCGGACGTACTGCCCACGCGGACACTAATTCCAGGCGATCTCTATAGGTGGCTGCGCGTAGCTTCTCGTCTATCGTGCGGTATTCTTTGTCTGTCTTGAGATATCCGTCGCCCATGGGCGTGTTGGCTGAAAGAAAAAGGATCTTTGCCATGTTGACTGCTATACTCCTTGTCTTGCGATAAAGTGGCATGCACTACGAACCATTGATTTATATATATTGATATATTAATTATATAGGATCTTCATCCTTCTGAGGGAAACGTTGGGAATTCGGGTAGGGGCATGTCCTGTCGACCGTCCCTGGGCGCACGCGAGGTGACGCCCTTACCCGAATTCCCCCTCTATGATCTGCTCTGCACGTGGGTATATCTCTGCTACCATGCTTTCAAATACCCGCTCGGCGGCTAGACGCGTTTGTAATTCTACGTCTATCGCTCCACGCTCAGGATCGTCTAAGAGCGTAAAATTATCTCTGGCTAACAAAAAACAGGCCAGCGCGACCTCGTTGCGCTGCACTGATACATAGAGATGTCCAAGGTTTTTGAGCACAATCCCTTCGTGCCGGCGATCTCCGATTTCACGGAAGATGTGTAACGCACGGATATAATATTCAACGCTGTTTTGTCTCTCCTGGCGCTGCTTATAATAATACGCGAGATTATTACAAACAATGCCCTCGCCGCGTCTCTCGCCAGTCTCGCGAAAATGCCCAAGCGCTCGCCGGTAATTGTTGAGTGCTTGCTTCGATTGATCGAGCTGATCATAGACTTCACCCATGTTGTTCAGCGTGCGCGCAATCTCTGACACATCGTCCAATGCTTTGTAGATAGCCAGAGCTTGCTTATAGTCGGTAAGGGCCTGCCGGTAACATGCGTTTCTCGCGTTGACTGTGTGTGCTGTCTGTGCCAGCCTTTTCTGCAATTGTCCCAGGTTATTGAATGTGACGCCCTGCTCAACGTGGCCTGGGTGCTTTTCAGCGAGGCGTTGTGCCTGTAAGCAGTACATCTGTGCTTGCTCTATTGCTCCGTCCTCCAGGAAAATTGGCCCTGGTGCAAAACCACTTGACCTCTTCGGCATCATTCGCGTAGCATATCCTCCGTTGGGAGGCGCGGGAGGCGGCATCTGACTTTCTCCATGCCATTGATCCGTCTGAGGATACTGCATCAGGCTGTTCAGAGCCTTGATTTCTCCCTCCCAGAGATCACAGTTACGGTACAAGGCCAGAGCGTTGGCAAAAGAAGTGCGCGCGGCATGCAATTGTCCCAGTGCGTTGTAGACTTCGCCGATCTCGTAGGAGATATGCGCAGCTTGCTCCATTTGTGTATTCCAGCGCTCAAGCGGCAATAGCATGTGATAGAAGCTGAGCAAAATAGTGTTGCTGCCCCAACGATGGAGATCAGCGAAAAGATGCTCCTGGCGCATGAGCGTGTAGGCTTCCTGGTATTGCTCTGCCTGACAAAGATGCCAGAGCGCCTCGATGAGCGTGTGTACATCATCGATGCGTTGATGGCGTTGACCAGATTGTGGAGAGTGCTGCTGGTAGTAGCGCGCCGCCGCAACGTGAGCCAGGCGTTTGTCGAGCGTCTGGCGATGGGGGATCTCCATCCTTGTGGAGGAAACGTCTGGTGACTGGGTAGGGGCGTCAATGGACGGAGAGCCGTTATGGTTATCCTCGGTAGCAAAGCGACCGTGAGCATAATCCGCCACCAGTGGATGTAATATATAGCGTTTTTCGCCGCTATCTTGCCTCTGGAAGAGCTGGTAGTCTTGCAGGACGCCCAACGCTCGCAGCGTTTGTGCTTCTGTGACCTGTGACTGGGCATGGGTAATGGCGTAGGCGGCTGACCATGGCACGGCCTCGCGGTAGATGCAGAACGCCAGCAGCAACTGGCGCTGCTGCTCATCCCTTAACAGGTGTTCATAGATGTAGTCCAATATATTGTGTTGCACATCCTTGAGCCATAATTGTTTGTAGGCGGGATCATCGAGTAAGGTTGCCAGGCTCACCTGGAGCTGTCGTCGTAGTTGATCTAAAAGGACGAGGGCCAGCGCGTGTCCTTCGCAGTGTTGAACTGCGCGTAACAGCTCTCGATCAGCATCGGGTATGCCCCATAGACGCAGTAATGCCACGCCTTCGGATGGTTGGAAGCCTGCAAGAGGAAATGCCTGTCGGTACAGTGGACGAGCAACGCCTGTGCCCTGAGGATAGGTATGAGCGGTTAACAGGATACGGCTGGCACAGGGGTAGTCGTTAAGCAGGTCGAGCCACGTGTTAATCTCTGTCTGTCTGGCAGGCTGTGTTTCCGTCTGGGTATCCAGCCAGGTCTCGAACTGATCGAGTACAATCAGCCGTGGTGTCGGGGAGTTTTTCAGCAGATAAAAAATTTCTAGATCTGGTTTGAGCTGAGGAGTAGAAAAATCTTTGGCTGGCGGCGGGAGATGGTTAATGCTGTCGTAGTCCTGGCGCAATGCGGCAGCGATGACGCGTAGCAGGTCTGTCAGCGTGCCTGTGGCTTCGATCTTGAGCCAGAGCGCCGCGCCGGTAAATGGACCTTCTCCTGCACTGCGGCGCTGCTCTGCAAGGTCATAGACCTGGGCGGCCAGCGTTGATTTGCCCACACCTTTTAAGCCTGAGAGCACTACAGAGGAGACATCGGAGTGGGTTAACTGCGCGTAGAGCGCGTTGACCAGCGTTTCCCGTGGCAGTATCGTGCTATGCTGGTGGGGAGGTGGCTCTACGCGCATGACACCATTGCTCAATAGGAGTGGGTGTTGCTGCTCGCGTAACTGTAAGGCGACATTGTGTATCCCCTCAGCGACGTTTGCCAGAGCTTCTTCACGCTGGTTCCAACTTGTAATCGGACGATTTCCCTGCGGTAATGCTTGCAGGTCCGCGATAGGCATGGCCTCCCAGCCAGGTGTAGGACGCAGCAGTATAGGAACGACACGTGTGCCAGCCGTTTGCTGCCTCTGTAGTGCCAACTGCATTTGTGCGTAGCAATGGTCGTCCGCAATGTAGGTTGGGCTGAGCAAGAGTAAGATGATCTGTGCCTGCTCCCACTGTACCAGGCGCTCCTGCTCAATAGAGCCTCCGCTGCTGATCTGGCCTTCATGCCAGGTGGTAATCTCTTGCTTACGTCGCGACACCGCCAGACTCGTGTTCAATTGTTGCAGGAGCGCCTGGTCTTCCTTTGTATGCGCGCAGGAATAATAGATGGCGATAGGTTTGTCAGATCCAGTGCTTGTCGGTATAGATATGTCCTTCAATGGTGTAGAAACCCCTTGCTACCGTTACTCACCCAGCTCTGTCAGCCGTTTTGTGGCGGATGATAAGCCCTTTTGAGCTGCGTTATACGCGTGCTTACTGGCTGGCTTCTGACGTATAACAGCGGGCAGCCTCTTGATAAGATCGCTGGCGACTTGAAAATTGCCGCGAGCCTGATGGGCTTTCTCTACACTGGCGTGAGAATGGCCGTTTGTATGTTTGCTCTGATCCAGCAGTTCCCAGCCGCTATCGATCCTGTTCCATGCCGGCGTCAGCAGGTAGTCAAGCCCAGGATCTTCGATGCCCCCGAAATCGCCTTTGCGCTTATTCCCCAGATTGCGCTCGTGCTTTTGCAGTGATTGGAAAATGATAGAGAAAGTCTGCTCTGCTGCCAGTTGTGCGTCATCCTCTTGAATATGTAAGAGCAGTTCTCTGTGTATGGCCGTAGCGAGCATAGCCGCTCTCAGGTGTAAGATCTCTGATTCAGCAAGCTGCAATGCCTGAATGAGTTGCTGCATTTCCTCGTCGCTTAAGACCGGGAGGCTCTCCGGTGTATCCAATGACTGGATCAGGCGACGTTGCGTTAGCTGATGCACGCCTATGTGCTCATCCAGGTGCTCTAAATCCAGTCCGTGTTGCTGAAGGACAGAATTTAGCTCGCGCGCAAAGATATTCCAGTCATGTCCAGATTGTGCATTGTGCTGATTCATTCATCGTTTTCTCCTCCATTTGCTATTTTACCTCAGAATTGTTGGATATTGCAGCTATCGATAGTGCCAAATGTGTGTCATACAAAACCCAATACTTCATCTCTCGTCTTCTGATCTATTATAGACTCAGTGGGTCTATAATAGATCAGAAGACGAGAGATGGTCAAGCATTTCGATGGATTTCCCTGTTTTGGCTTACAGGGGTCGTTTTCCTTCTCAAATACTTCTCCAGTTGTCACTTTCTTCTCTTGCTTCATAGGAAAACACCGGGAAAATGTGTCTGGATCTATCTTCAAACTGTTGGGGAGGCATCCCATCGGACGCGATAGTGATGAGTCGTTCCAATTGATTGCTGAGTAATGGCTGTCTCGATCTGCTCAGGGGCAAGGATTTCGGTTGTCGTGAAGAGAACCGTAGCCTCATCCTGGGGAGTCCGGGTAAGCTCTACAGTCTGTGCTCCTGGAAGAGCCAGTAACGCGTTGCGAACACGCGTATCACAGTGCTCGCACGTCACGTCTTCTACATGAAAAGAGTGTTGGTATCCCATAGAATATCCTTTATGCTGAAAAGTAGCATCGTACACCCAATGGTGCTCGTATACTCCTCCATTGTACCACATGCCCAAGTTTCCCGCGTCGCTTTGTGCGAGATTGGCGCGGGCAATCGCACCTCCCCATGCTATTGTTCCTCAGAGGCCGAGAATGCGACGTGTAGAAAGACCGGGCCACCATACTATCTTTACCCTAACTTTTCTCAGGTTGCTATGAGGAGAAGTCCTCATGTTTTTCCTGGTGCTTCGTTGCCGCAAAAACGGTATCTTTACCCTACTTGGCAAAAGTACGTTAGGCCAAAGTCATGTATTTTTATCAAAGTGAAGTGCTGCTCCAGTTTCATGGCAGAAAGTGTCACCTTTGAGAGCACAATTCTTCAAAACCGTTCGAAAAATGAGCGAACCGTGAATTTTATAGTTTGATAAAAAAGGCATCTACGATCATTTGCAGAAAAGCGCCTGTGCTGCAAAGCAACAAAAGTACTAGAAAAATGGACGCAGGAGACCAGGCTCTGGCATAGAGAAATATGCCTGCTACGAGCGCATCAAGCGCAATGCTAAGTGCCAGCGCAATGGTCCACTCCGCCAGGTTGGAATGCAGGCGCAGTAAGCGCACCCATGCCATGCCGGGGCAGATAAACAGAAACCACATGACCACCAGCGGGCGGATGCTGATTGTTGGCGCGAGGAACACCACAAGCGCGGTCAGCAGGCTGGAACAGAGCAGCAAGAGCGGCCAGATGACGCGTTTTTTCATCGTTGCACTCCGGCTCTATGCTCTCTTGTCCCGCAGGCACAGTGCGGGTACGACGCAATAATTGAGCGAAAATAGGGCCCGAGAACGTCTTCGTCCTGCTCAAAAAACGTATGCCTGGATGCGTTCGCGGCCAGACAAGGTACCCATGGCCAGACAAGAGTACGCGTTTGTAAATAGAGCTGCATAAGTGCGTGCAATGATATAAGTGGTATTGGGGCCAGTAGTTGCGCGAAACGAGAAATGTTTGTGTGGGCTGTCACCATCAGGCTCAAGCTCACATCTCTCTTTGCTGCTGGCATTGAAAGGATAGGTAACTGAGCACGACATAGCGAAAATGTGTCTGTCACTACTGCTATCGTCTACTTTCCTGAGAGAGTGTTTGGAACGCGCACACTTTTCGTCAGTTGTGAGCTGAAACCAAACACTCTCTGAGAGATAAGAAAAATTGTTGGAAGATCCATACTTCACAGTTGTGAAAAATTGGCACATGGCCAGACTACTCCAATTCTGAATGCATTAAGAGTAGCAATAGTATACTTGATGCATTTTTAAATGGAAATTGTTATTTTTGAGTATTTTTCTGCTGGCGAATAGCATGGATCTCATGGCCGTTATCTCTAGAATCTTCACTGCTGGATACCAACAAGTCCTGGTAAACAGGACAATGACTTGAAACTTTCTGATACAGCCTGTAGACTGATTTTTAGAGTTAACCTTTAGTTGACCTTGTGTGTGGGTTATTTTGTGATATGCCTAACTACTCTAAATTGGCGCAGAGGAGTAGCGGTAGTTGATGACAGTGAATGCCGAGGATATCCCAGGAACCCTTTTTAGCAAGAAAAGCTTGCTCACCAGGTTTGAGAGATGTACGACCTGTCTCTGTTGGTTAAGAGCAACGAGAGATGGTCCAGGAGGGTTAAAAAATGGTAAGCCGTTCGTCGCTCATTCTCGTATTGAGCATGGGTGCTACACTCTGTCTCTATGGATTGGCACTCGTCGCGCTCCTACATGGAGTTATATTCTTGACGATGATCTTCGCCGCAGTTGGAGGCGGTTGTTGTAGCGTGGGTTTTTCTTTTCAACACAAGGGCAAGAGAAACGACGAGCATCTTTCAGCTCACAGCGCTTACGTGAATCCCTCATACACAGGTGAGTCATGATAGGGTCGTTTTGTATCTTTGTCGTGAGGAAATGCCCGCTATTTCCTATCCATAAGTACGGGAATGGGCATATTCTTTGGAAAAACTTTGCAGCATCATATAGTCTTTAATTAGACTATCCATATAGATAAATGTATGACAGCCACAGTTGCATACAAGTAATATAGAGGACTGAAGGAAAAACAGCGAAATGACAAACTATGCACCGACAGCCTTCGGGGATGATGGACCGGTCAGCCCATATGCACCACCGCTAGCTGGGGATGATTGGCAGGCCGCTTCCCCCATGAGAGGATGGCAAATTACGCCGCCAGTTGTTACGGGAGGGCGCATACCTGTAGTGAATGGGCAACCGCAGGAGACTCCACCCAATGGCATGAATTTTCCGCAAGGCGCACAGCCTGCGCTTGGAGCGGATGGCGCACCTGTCATGAGAGTCAGCTTCGCGGGCGCTAATCAGCAATGGTACAGCATCAACGTAGGGCAAAGCCCTCTTGCGCAGTCCCAGCCTTTGCCAATGCAAGCACGAACGGTACAGTCCCAGCCTTTGCCAATGCAGGGGCAAGGGATAGAGGCTCAACTGCAAGCGATCCAGGCGCAACTGACGCAAACGCAAGCGATGCAAGCGCAACTCATGCAGGCGCAAGCAATGCAGGCGCAACCGGCACTTCACCCCGCGTGGAATATGCCCGTTACTCCCAATGCCGGAATGTTAGTAGGACCTAACAACCCGGCTGCAACGCGCAGTCAGCCAGAAGAGGCTCCTGCGGAAGACGCATCGCGGGACTTTGTTTTGCAAATAGTCCAGCCGAGCTTAGTGGGTTTAATGGATGGTTCTGTTTCGACGCTGGCTCCGATATTTTCAGTGGCTTTCGCAACGCATAACCCATTCACAACGTTTATCATCGGCCTGGCTTCAGCTTTAGGCGCAGGCATTAGCATGGCCTTTTCTGAAGCGCTCTCCGACGATGGCGAACTCACCGGGCGCGGCAAACCATTTCTGCGTGGAGGCGTCACGGGTCTGATGACATTTCTCAGTGGACTGGGACACGCATTACCTTTCCTCCTGCCGAATATTCACCTTGCGCTAACGACGGCTTATGTTGTCGTTGCGGTTGAGCTCGTAGTGATTGCTGCGATCCGCCATAAGTTCTTCGGAACCAGTTGGTGGCTTTCTATCGTGCAGGTGGTTGGTGGTGGAGCTCTCGTCTTTGCAGTGGCATTTCTGTTAGGAAATGCTTGACGATCCGGTTGGTTTTGGATGCTATCCCTGAAGAAGAAAGGCGTTATTGTTGTTCAGATGTACTCGCTGTCTTATGTGAGTACATCTGTCATTAGATGACGCAGTGTTTTTGCATCTTATTTAAGAAGGATAGAAGGTGTTTATTTATGAAAAGACAGCAGGGCGTGAGAAATACCGAAAGTACTTTTTTCTGGGGTGTAGTGGTAAATTGCCGACGAAATCGGTAAAAATAGCACTTCTTGTACGTGTAAAACGAAGGGGATATTTTAGATTCGCCCCTCTATCGTAAGTGATCAGAAAGAAGCTTGCGATACATTTCACAGGAAAACGGTTTTATAGTAGTTCCATGCTAATATGAAACCATGAAGAGTATTTCTTCTAGTGGAGATAGTAAGCCATATGAACGCTGTACTAAATGCGCCAGCCGTACGAGTATTGGACGTCATCAAGCACCGACGTAGCGTTGGTCAGGTCACACAGGAGCAACCAACGCAGGCACAGATTGAGCAAATGCTGGAAGCCGCTGTCTATGCGCCCAGCCACCATGTAACCGAGCCATGGCACTTTTTTGTCGTAACAGGAACTGCTCGTGAGAGATTAGGTGATGCGATGGCCGCATCGCTAGCAGCACGTATGGAAAAATACGACGAAGGACTCCCTGAAGAGAAAAAACGCGTTAAGCTGTTAAGGGAACGCAATAAGCCGCTACGTGCCCCTGTCATTATTGTTGCGACAATGAGAGGTGCGTTGCATCAGGAAGGACTGCTGATTGAGAATATCGAAGCGACGGCGGCGGCGGTCCAGAACATGCTCTTAACGGCTGAAGAGATGGGACTGGCAACATTGTGGCGTACAGGCGACACCGCCTATGATCCGGTCGTTAAGCGCTGGTTCGGCCTGGCTCTTCAGGATCACATCGTGGGTTTTATTTATGTTGGCTATCCCAAAGTCACTCGCTCTGCACGTATACCTACCCACTATTCAGTGAAGACAACATGGTTGTCATAGTGCACTGTCTCCTGGCGGGTGAAGAGGGAAGAGAAGCAAGAGCACTCGTTCTCGTTGGGCCTGAAGCGCGCCTCTTGTTTCTCTCGCCAGTAGCAAAGTGGGGCAGGGAGACGAGGCTCAATATTTGGGATGGGGATGTGTGGGGGATAGGGAGAGCATACTCCAGGCTTTCCAGGTCAGAAATGTGGCAGTCGAAATAGGGATACAGGTCATCATGTTGAAAGGATGACCTGTATCCCTACAAGAATAGTAGAAACTTTCTAAAGAAAGACGCTACGCGGAAAAGTGCTACTATCCTAAAAGAGCGTTTGAGGGGTGTACAGATATTACTGCGACTGGCAAATTACTGTTCTGACGCTTCCAGCTCTGCTTCCCCGTGCTTTGCATTTGCAATAATATCACCAGGTTTAAATAGGACACTCTGAACAGCGATTCGCCATTGTGGGTGGCGACGAAGCAAGAACTCCAGATCCATAGCGAAGTGTAGGAACTCCTCGGACTGAGCACGGAGCAAGATTTTCTTTGCTTCGGGATCTTGCTCTAATGAGGTTCTCTGTTGATATCACCCAATGGCTTCACACTCCTCTTGCAGAGATGTAATCACTCGAGCAAACGTCCGCGTAGCTTGCGACAATTCGTTAACAGGTTCATGGTATTGATCGAAACCCATTCTGTAGTCCTTTTGGCTGAGTCTGAATTGAAAGCACTAATTGCACTTCCTTACATAAATATACACTCTCGCAGTCTTTTTTGCAAATAACCTCATACTGATAGCATCGATATCTTAATTTTTTTTAATGCCTAACTATCTCAATCACGTGATAACGATGATAGAGTAATCAAAAATAGGATATAAGGTCAAATTGGCCGCGAAAATCCTGCTAAAAACCCGCATATTAGGTTATACTAATAGATGGACTGCGAGAAGATAGCGTGAGCCGCAGGCATATCGCTCTACTTGAGCAGCTCACGGGGTATGCGTCTACCGCCGTTGTATTGTGAAAAGGGGTAATTAGGAGAAGTTAACATGTTCACATTTGGTATTGAGCACGAGGTAGCCTTTCTTAATCGTGAGGGTCAGTTTGCTGATTTTGCCTCCACATCATTTGCGGAGTTTGAGGCAATCATTGCGAAACTGCCTACCTATGCTGGAGACTATCCCTGGCTACATGTTGGGGACGCGGGGATCAGGGTGAAACGCTGGTATATTGAAGGTCTTGAACGTTTCGATGCATCAGGTAAATTGATCGATCACTTATCGAAGGGCATCGAGATTCGTACAACACCTCATCCAACCATACAGGGAGCTATTGACGAGTTAACGCAGAGTTTTCGTATCCTCTATGAAACGGTTGTCGAGAGCGGTTTTTCCCCTGTACTCACGAGCTTTCATCCCTACCGTTCGGAGTTTGTGCCCGATCCCCCTTTTAATGCTTTTGAAGAAGCACAGCTACAAATTTCCCCCGAGGATTTGACTTCTCCATTTTCTCTGCTGACCTATGGGCCTGACATCAATATGTCCATGCAAAGCATGACAACGAGTGCCATGATCGATATTGGACACAAATTTACCTATTACAGTCCTTACATTATACCTTTTACGTATAGCTCACCGTTTATCGAGGGTCATTTATGGGGTGGGTTATCCGTGCGCACCTTTCTGCGCAGTGGACTGCGACCGGCGACGCTCGTATTTCTCGCGCACGCTGATGAGTTGCTCGATAGTGTGCCTTCGCTCACAAAACTGGCTCGTATTCCTGGGGAAGTTGGTCGCATTGAGTTTAAAGGCTGTGATAGCTGTGATGATTTCACCATTTACGCGGGCATCTGCGCATTGCTCAAGGGCTTAGCGCTGGATACAACCCTCTCCGGTCGCGCACTGACCCCTGATGTCCCCCTGCACCAGAGATCGGCATTTCAAGGTTTTAGCAATACTGATATTTCTGCCGGAGCGCTTGCTGTATTAGATGCAGTCAGGCGCGCGCTGGGTGCTGATGAAGATGCCCAGTTTCTTGATCCACTCTATTTTATGCTGCAAGAAGGCTTGACGCCTGCCCATCGTATGATCGACACCTTCCAGATGACCGGATCAGTAGGGGTTGCCTTGAGCAAGACCTATGCTGGCATTGCCTGCAACTTGTGAGTGAGTGAGTGAGTGAGGCATTGTTATTGTTTGCGCTCAGTTGTGACGGATAAATGCGTGTAGCGAACGGGGTTTGATGGCAGCCTCAACTGACTGCCATCAAACCCTGTGCTGGCGCGCTATTGTATGGCGCAGAGATGAGTCAGCAAAAAAGTTGACAAAGCATGGTCAGATCTGCTATGATTTAGCTTGTGAGCAGTGCTGATAGCACAAGCGAGCATCAGGAGCCGTGGTGTAGTGGCCTAACATGTCTGCCTGTCACGCAGAAGATCGCGGGTTCGAATCCCGTCGGTTCCGTCCTGACCAGCATACTGTTGCAAGCAGTATGCTGGTTTCTTTCTATCTGACAACCCCTTTGAGCACACATAAAAAATGGATTTAAGAACGTCGGGAGCGGCTTACGTGTTGCGATTATTTCCCATTCAGTATGGTGCTATCATAACCGTTCCTCTGAAACAGAGTGTATCCTTGTTCATCCTTGCCTATCCTGGCTGCTTCTTTTCCCTTATCCTGCTTGACAGACATACTATAATAGCGGCATGAGGGAAGCGGTTCCTCTTAAAAACACAAGAGGGGTAAAACCGATGGGTTCTTCCGTGTCTCTAATCGGTCTAAACTGTGGTATGGGCATACCTATCCAGAAAGCAGATACTATGAAGCATCCTTCTGCCCCCAGGCCCAATGAGCGTTTAAAGCAGGAACGTGTTCTGCATGGCTGGACGCAGGCAGATGTCGCAGGTTTTCTTGGTACCGATGGGTATACGGTCAACCGCTGGGAGCGTGGAAGAGCCCAGCCCAGTCTGTACTTTCGCCGGAAGCTGTGCGAACTCTTCGGGAAAAGTGCAGTTGATCTGTGTCTCGTATCCGCTGAGCAGGAAAGCTCTGGCAGCGTTTCATCGCCCCCCAGTGGCCTCCTGCCAGCCTTCTGGTCTCTCCCACATCCACGCAATCCCTTCTTCACGGGACGCGAGGAAACGCTGGCGACGCTCCATGCGCAGCTTGGTCCAGACCAGCAGATCGCGCTGACCCAGTCATATGCCCTGCATGGGTTGGGTGGGATTGGCAAGACCCAGCTCGCGCTGGAGTATGCCTATCGCTATGCGTCGGAATACAGCGCGGTCTTTTGGATCGGGGCGGAAACTGTTGAGCAGGTACACGCCAGTCTGTTACGTATCGCCGAACGCTTAGACTTGCCAGAGCGTGTGGAAATTGACCAGCAACGCATCGTGGCAGCAGTGCAACGTTGGCTGGAGACGCATGGCGAGTGGTTGCTGATCTGGGATAACCTGGAAGACCTGGACCTATTGCAGCGCTATCTGCCAGCGAGCAGGCAGGGTGCGTTCCTGCTCACGACGCGGAGGCAGACACTGGGGACGGTGGCTACACTATTGGAACTTCCGCCACTGAGCAACGAAGAGGGTGTGACGCTGCTCCTACGTCGTGCCAGGAAGCTGAGTAGTTTTTTCCCCGAAGCTGCCCTGTCACAGCAGACGCCGCTGGATGATCCCGCTTTCGCGGAAGCCGTAGAACTCGTGCAGCTGCTGGAAGGATTGCCTTTGGCATTGGATCAGGCCGGCGCATATATTGAAGAAACTGGATGTAGTCTCGCGGATTATCTGCGGCGCTACCACGAGCAGCGCCAGCATGTGCTTGCTCGACGGGGTGCCCATGCTGGCGCTCATCCGGCCTCGGTTGCTACAACCCTCCAACTGGCGGCAGAGCAGGTCGAGCGGCAGCATCCGGCTGCGGCAGACCTCCTACGGGCCAGTGCCTTCTTGCATCCAGAAGTCATTCCTGAGGAACTCTTTGTAGCAGGTGCGGCGCACCTGGGGCCAGTGCTGGGTCCGACAGTTGTTGATCCCTACCAGTTCGATCTGGCCCTGGCTGCCTTGCGTAGTGCTTCGTTGCTTGCTCGCCATGGGGAGACACGGACGCTTTCGGTCCACCGGTTGGTGCAGGCGGTGCTCCAGGATCAGATGGAGCCAGGGGAGACACGCCTGTGGAGCGAGCGTGTGGTGCGCATGGTCAACGCTGCCTTTCCCGAGCCAACGTTTGAGACCAGGGCACAGTGCGAGCGCTGCCTGGCGCAGGCGCTGGCCTGCGTGCCGCTGCTGAAAGTGGTAGGCACTAATCTGCCAGAAGTGGGTGAGTTGTTGTACAAAACCGGGAGCTATCTCCTGATGCACGGACGCTACAGAGAGGCAGCATCGTTGTTGGAACAAGCATTGGTGCTGGGTGAACAACAGTATGGCCTCGACCATCCGCTGCTCATTCCTCGGTTGAAGAGACGAGCAGAGCTGTTTTGGAAGCAGGGACAGTATGAGCGGGCCGAACCGCTATTGCAGCGTATTCTGGCGATTGGGGGGCAACACCTGGAACCAGAGCACCCCGAGATCGCGGAAACGCTCAACAACCTGGCGGCACTTTACCACAGCCAGGGGAAGTATGCCGAAGCGGAGCCTTTGTACCAACAAGCCTTGCATCTTGAGGAACGACAATTGGGGTTCGAGCACCTGGAGATAGCCGATACGCTCTCCAATCTGGCTCTTCTATATGGGAAGCAGGGCAAGTATGAGCAAGCGGAGCCATTGTATCAGCGGGCACTGCGCATTCAGGAGCAGCAGCTAGGACCCAGCCATGCGAAGATATCTTACACGCTCGCCAATCTGGCACTCCTGTACTGGCAGCAGGGGAAGTATGAGCAGGCGGAGTCGTTGTACCAGCGCGCCTTGCACATTCGGGAGCAGCAGTTGGGGCCAGAACATCCCGATATGTCAGTCAGCCAGAGCAATCTGGCAAGCCTGTATCAAGATCAGGGGAAGTATGAGCAGGCGGAGTCGTTATATCAGCGCGCTTTGCACATTCAGGAGCAGCAGTTGCACAACGAGCACCCGGAATTGGCACGCACATGCTTTGGCCTGGCAAGCCTGTATCAAGATCAGGGGAAGTATGAACAGGCGGAGCCGTTATATCAACGCGCTTTGCACATTCAGCAGCGGCAATTGAACGATGAGCACCCGGAATTGGCACGTATATGCTTTGGCCTGGCAAGCCTGTATCAAGATCAGGGCAAATATGAACAGGCGGAGCCGTTATATCAGCGAGCCTTGCACATTCAGCAGCGACAGTTGGGACCAGAGCATCCGGACACAGCCAACACGCTTCATGGTCTGGCCGTCTTCCGGCACAAACAGGGCGAGCTGAACGAGGCCATAGCTCTGGCGCAACGTGCTCTCACGATCCGCTCCCAGTCTCTGGGAGACGCCCACCCCAAAACAGTGATCAGCCAGGCGCACTACACTCAGCTTTTGCAAGCATTAGACGCACTATCCTGAAACCTGGAGCACCGCTGAAGCTGTCGTTCAAGTGCAACAGCTTCAGCGAGATGACTTTATGTATGCTGGGCCTTGTTGTAAAGGGCGTACCACGTATCGTCATAGTAGGGCGAGAACATGTACCCGGGCTGGAGGCTGCTGATAAAGTCGTTATGGCCGTTGAGGTACCAGTTGTTGCCGATCTTCACGAACCACGGGCCACCACTGGAGCCGCCAGTCATATTACAGACGATGGAAACCACCTTGCCACCCCCATGCTGCAAACCTGTGCCGGAGGAATTCTCGCAGGACTTCCTGATCTGACCATTGAAGGGATACGCGGCGGGATAGCCATACGCGCTAAAGGATTGGTTGACGGACTGATTATAGGCCCAACCCGCGCCGCCCACCAGGTCGGTCAGGAGACCCTGGCTATTGGCATCCACGATGGCCATGCCGAAGTCATGATGATAGTCGTTAGGCTTGGCATTGATCCAGTCGGCTGGGACCTCTAAGTCGCGCGCGGCCCAGCAGCCATAGGGCGTACTCCCATTATTGTACAGTGGGCAGAAGATCAGGTTCTTCGACCAGCCATCATTGCGGTAGAGGCAGTGACCAGCTGTGTCAACAACGCTATCGTTGGCGCTGGCAACAGCAGTACCGGAGCAGACGGAGTTGGAACCAGTAGAGTTCGTAAAGAAAACTTTGCCCACCGTCGAGGTGGGATAAGCAAGGCTCTCATCGCGTGGCAACTGTCCCTGCTGCGAGGCCGCCGTGCCAGTGCTCGTGTCGCTCTGCGTTTGTGTGAGATCGGAAACGTTGCTATTCTGTTGATCTGCATCGATGGCATTGTCCATGCGTGCCACAGTCCAATACTTGATGACGGCGTTGGCACTTGTAGTCAATGGGTGCTCAGTGATGGCAGCAGGTATTAGCGTCCCGATATGCAGAACTCCCCCCATTACTATCAGGTATCCCAGGTACACACAGGCAAGCAGGCAAAGAAAGATCTTATCCGCCTGAAGGGGTGAGGTGCGTCCATGTTGTCGTGACATCGTGTCTCTCTCTTTCCTCAAGCCGGATGCGATTTATGTGGGGGACGTTGCGCATGCTGTTTCCCCTGGTCAGGAACATCGACATTTGGCAATTCAGCGGGTTTGGCATGGCGCATTTTATCCACCGTCCAATACTGGAGGACCTCATCGGGAGGAGTATCTACCGAGTGCTTTACAATAATGTCGGCAGGTTCTGGTTTTGCCAGACGCTTCCAGGCAACCAGGTATATACCAACAAGCAAGCAAAAAAGCAGCGCGCCGACCAGAGGCAACTGGATACGCCTGAGTAGTTGAGACATCATGCCACTCCCTTTCATTAAGAGGTAATACAGACAGTATTGCGTGTGCAAACTATCGTAACTGTTGTGTTTTGCTCTGCGCTTTCCAGGAACAACTTTTTTCAGGATCAAGATCCCATTATATAGAGTTCATTATACCAGCATTTGCCCCTTTTAAGAAGGTCGGTGAATTTCTGGGTCTACATCCCCCCAAGGGAAACGTTGGGAAACGGAACGGGGGTAGGGGCGTCACCTCGCGTGCGCCCTGGGGCGGGTCGCCAGGACACGCCCTTACCTGGCTCCCCCTCAAGGACGGAGACCCAAATTATGACAACACGGTAGCCAGGCGCTGAATACCGGCACTGATTTCGGCTTTACTGATCGCTGTATAGCCAAGCAAGAGCGCATGCAGGCGTGACTTTCCCATACTGAATGCTGATAGTGCAGGCGTAATCAGATTATGTCTGGCTGCCTGCTGTGCAACCGTTGCGTCGTCCAGGCCAGGTGCCAGCGCGCCCAGGAGGTGCATGCCTGCCGTAGCTGGGTGGAGGGTAAGTAGGCCGGCCAGCTCGCGGGTAGCCTCATCGACAAGGTGGGCCTGTCGTTCTGCGTAGAGGCTGCGCATGCGCCTGATGTGCTGCGCGAAATGGCCTTGCGCGATGAAATCGGTCAATATGATCTGCTCCAGCATGGGTGAGTGGCGATCTGAGACGGCGCGAGCAGCTGTAAACGCGTCCACCAGGTCCTCAGGAACAACCAGATAGCCGAGGCGTAAACCTGGGAAAAGGACCTTACTGAATGTGCCAATATAGATTATTTGTCCGGTATTATCGAGTCCCTGTAATGAAGAAAGTGGCCGTCCTGCGTAGCGAAACTCGCTATCATAATCGTCTTCAAGTATCCATGTGCCATGACTGCTGGCCCATTGGAGCAGCAGCAGACGGCGTGTGAGGCTCATGGTGCTGCCCAGGGGAAACTGATATGACGGTGTGATATAGATCATCCGGGCATCGCTGCGCAGTGCAATGCCCGCTGCGACATCCAGTCCTTCGGCGTCAACTGGTACCGGAATCAATTGTGCCCCCGAGGCGCGGAGCGCGCTACTCGCCCCTGGGTAGCCAGGATCTTCCACCCACACCGCGTCTCCTGGATCAAGCAGCACACGTGCCGCGAGGTCAATACCCTGCTGCGAGCCTGAAACCACGATCACCTGTTCGGTCGTGCAGCGCACGCCGCGCGCGGCCCGCAGGTAAGCCGCGATCTCCGCTCGTAGTGGCAGATAGCCCGCAGGATGACTATAGCTGAGCAGGTCACGTGGAGGATGTCGCCAATGCTGGGTTGCCAGCCGCGCCCAGAGATCGAAAGGGAAATGATTGAGATCAGGAATACCAGGCCGGAAGGCTTGCGCCTCGCTATAATAGTGGACTGTAGCGACATCTGTCGCGGCCAGGACCTTGCCGCGTTGTGAGAGTCGCGGACCCTCTTGCGGCGTGCGAGGCGCATGTGTTGTACGATTGGTCGCCGGTTGCAGTAACTCCTCAGGGAGCGCGGTGGCCACGTACGTTCCGCTGCCCTTTTTACCCTCCACATAGCCTTCGCGCAACAACTGGTCAAAGGCGAGCACAACGGTTGTGCGCGAGACTCCTAGTCGGCTGGCTAACGCGCGGCTTGAGGGCAGTTGTGTGCCCGTTGCCAGTTGTCCTTGCAGTATGGCGTGGCGTAGCTCGTTGTAGAGCTGACGATGCAACGGAACGGGTAACGCCGGGTCAATGCTAAATGGTAAGAAAAGGACGCCGCTTTGTTGCCTTGTCATGGTATCACCTGATTTGAATTACGACCTGTTAGCATTCTCACGTAAATGTCCCCTACAGTATGGATGTTTTGTACATGGAATGGAAGTGGTATTAGTACTTTTTGTCAAACTGGTTCTTGTTTCTGCGCGATTTGCCAGGTATACTAAACCACATAAGTGACAGAGACACTGTATCTACCTACTTTTAACCATCAACGACACCATGCGAGTGTTGTGTAATGGTCCAATCCTGTTCCTCTCATTGTATGAGATAGGTCATCCGCTCTGGAGCTGCTGGAAGCTGGCAGCGCTGCCGCCCGTGCCATAGTCGCCGAAAAGGTTGTTTGGAAGTGGAGATCGCGTAGGGACAAGCCCTTGCGGTTGTCCAGGGTAGACGCAAGACCGGACGGGCCGCCGCGAGGGACGCCAAGACCTTTTTCCTCTTTCCAACAGAGCCGAAGGGTCACGAAAAAGGTCTTGGCTCGGCCCCTACGCGATATTGCACTATACCTGAAGAGTTACGCCGAAAAGTGTACCAATTACGCGAGCTCTGTCTGGTACATCTACCCGTATTTACCCATTTTTCGTGTAATAAGCGCATTATCCACTCATACCTATCCTGATGGAGGTTCTCACCTATGAGTTTTGAGGAGCTGAAGACCCACACGAATGCTGGTCTCCGTACCAGTTGTCTCGCCTTCCCCGAGGTACTGGCCCAATCAATCGCCTTGATTGCACCGACGATGACTGCCGCACTGCTCATACCTCTGGCCTTTGCCAGTGCGGGTGAAGGAACATGGTTAGCCTATCTTTTCGGTACCATCATGTTGCTCTTTGTTGTCTTCAACCTGAACCAGTTTGCGCAACGCTCAACGTCTCCAGGCTCGATGTATGCATACACGGGACGTGGGCTGGGCGCGTGCATGGGTGTCTTATCCGGTTGGACATTGTTCTGGGCTTATCTATTTATCGGTATGGCCGGGATGACCGGTTTTGCTATCTTTGCCGGACAGTTGATGAGTTTTATTGGCATAAGTGTCTCGCCGATTATCTTCTTCTTCATCAGTGGAGCTGTCTGCTGGTACCTGGCCTACAAGGATATCAAGCTCTCAGCGGTGCTTATGCTGGTGCTGGAAGGGCTTTCAGTGACGCTGATCGTGGTGTTAGCTATCCTGGTCCTGTCCAGGCATGGCCTCACCGTTGACCATGACCAGGTGACGCTCAAAGGTATCTCTTTTTCGGGCATTGGTCTGGGCGTGATTGCCGCCATCTTTAGTCTAGTTGGCTTTGAAAGCGCCACAGCTCTCGGTGAGGAGGCACGCGATCCTTTGCGTTCTATTCCGCGTGCAGTCATCTGGAGCCTGATTCTCACAGGACTTTTCTTCGTCTTTATCGCTTATGTCGAGGTCTTCGGACTCAGCGGCAACAAACCTTCGCTTGACCAGCTTACGGCTCCGCTGAATGTGCTGGCTGGTCTGATGGGTGTGGGCTACCTCAAAGTACCACTATCCCTGGGAGCCATGTTGACCTTCTTCTCGCTCTCACTGTCCTGTCTCAATGCTGGAGCGCGTATCCTCTTTCCCATGGGACGACACGGCGTCTTGCACTCAGGGATAGGACGTGCGCACCGCACGAACGGAACTCCACATGTGGCCGTGACCGTGACTATCTTGATCATGGTGCTGATACCAACACTGATGATCCTGGCCGGTATGGCTACGCAGGATGCCTATAATGATGTCGGCACCTTTGGGGCCATTGGTTTTCTTAGCGCCTACTTTATGATATCGATAGCGGCCCCGGTCTATTTACGGCGTGAAGGCAGCTTGCGTCCAGGCCATATCGTGATCTCAGTGCTCGCCGTATTGTGTCTGCTCTATCCCGCTGTGAGCCTGTTTTATCCGCAGCCGGCGTACCCGGTTAACCTTTTCCCGTTCATCTTTATCGCGTATATGCTTGTGGGTGTAGCATGGCTCTTCGTCGTGAGCCGTCGCGCACCTGGCAAGCTTGAAGAGATCGAGCATGACCTGGAGACAACGCATCAACTCTTCCTGAAGAAAGAGCCGAGCGAGCCGGTGCTGGTTGGGGATCTGGTGCCAGAATTGGATTGATGATGATTGATATTGGAGCATTGGCTCTTCGTTCACGAGGAGAGACGGGATAGGGGTTCACCTTGCATGAGCCTCTGGGGCGGTCGCGAAGACACGCCCCTGTCCTGTCTCTCGACGAAGAATGGAGAGCCAGATCATGTATTTATTTAGCAGGAAAGGAACTCGCAGGTGTCTTATCTGTCGCGTATCTGCATCTACCCTTTTAAAGCGCTTGACCGTGGCAACCTGGTTTCCCGGCCTTGATGGGCAAGCAATTAGACAGCGTTTCCGTGCTAACCTGGAGATTGGAGGCGTACCACCTTTCTGGGAAGACAGGCTATTCAGCGTGGCGGAAACTGTCATGCAATTTCGTATTGGCGATGTGCTCTTTGAGGGCACAAATCCCTGTCAACGCTGTGTCGTGCCGTCGCGCGATGCGCAGACTGGAGCTGTGTGGTTGCATTTTCAGGAGACGTTCAGGTGTCGTCGTCAGGAGAGCCTGCCAGAGTGGGCAACGCTCTCGCGCTTCAATCATTTCTATCGCTTGAGCTGTAATACTCACGTATCAACTACGGAGGCGGGTAAAGTGTTACGTGTTGGAGATCCAATCAGCATTATTGGTCCTGTGCATGTTTGATCACTGCACGCTACATATGATACACTGCCCGTAAAGAAAGATGGTGTCTTGTAGATGCCGGGAGCGCCGGGAAGCCTGATCGGCTACCGGCGCTTTTTATCTGGGAGTACATTGTCACATGAATATAGCTATGAGCGGTCTTGGCAACGTACTGACCAGCGTGGGAACGCAGCAACAGGTTCAACTTATGGTGATTCTGCTGGTTGTGACGTTGGTTGTGGCGCTCGTCTCGCGTCGCCTGCGTCTGCCTTACACGCTAGCATTAGTGGTCGTTGGCCTGCTCATTGGCTTCTCACCCTTGTTACCCACGCTCAACCTGGACCCGGATCTGGTGGTGTTGCTCTTCCTGCCGGCGCTACTCTTTGAAGGAGCCTGGAACGTAGAGATCGAGCTACTGATGGCGGATTGGTTGCCGGTCCTGCTCCTCGCGGTGCCTGGTCTGCTGCTTTCCCTGTTCATTGTGGCCGCATTGTTGCATTGGGGCATGAGCTTTCCCTGGTTACTGGCGCTATTGGTGGGTGCGATGATCTCCCCCACCGATCCCGTGGCCATACTGGCATTGCTGCGTCAACTGGGTCTGGGGGGGCGTTTGCGTACAATTATAGAAGGGGAGAGCCTGTTCAACGATGGAGTAGGAGCTGCTGTTTTTGAACTTGTGCTAGGTTTTTTGCTTACCGCGTCTGGCATGACGACATCTGTACATGAACCGGCATTCTGGCCGGTCTTCCTGGAGGTGATCTGGTTGATGGGTGGTGGACTGGCGCTAGGGCTGCTGGTAGGTTTGCTCGTAGGACGCTTGTTGCGTTTCGTCGATGATCACCTGATTGAGATCACTGTGACGGTGAGCGTCGCATATGGTGTGTATTTACTGGGCATATTGCTGCACACCTCGGGCTTATTGGCGGTCGTGGGTGCTGGGCTAGTGCTGGGAAGCTATGGGCGGCGCTATGGTTTATCTGAACGGGCACGCGAGGCGGCGCACGATGTCTGGGAGTTTATTAGCTATGTTGCCAACTCGCTGCTCTTCCTTTTATTGGGGGTGCAGATTGGCGCGAGCCACTTGTTGCCTGCGGTTAGAGGGATTGTGTGGGCTCTGGCAGGAGTTATTATTGGTCGGGGTGCGATGATTTATCTGCTGTTACCACTGCATGACGCTGTTGCGCGTTGGATTGGTCGCGAGGATGTTGTACAGCCATCTCGGCGTCTACCACGTCCGCAGCCGCTGCCAGCACGTTGGCGTCCAATCTTTCTGCTATCGGGATTGCGCGGGGCGCTATCGATAGCTCTGGTGCTGAGTCTGCCTATTGCCTGGCAAGAACAGGACCACCTGGACGGTATTATCTACGGGGTTGTGCTCGTGACCTTATTGGGGCAAGGCATCGGCCTACGCGTACTATTGCCGCGCTGGCGCAAAGGTGAAGTGGAAACATCTTGAGCGTTTCGGGCGCTATCCTCTGGATGATCAGAAACTTGTTCGCATCTTATCTAGAGCATACAATGACGGGGAGACCTGGTAAGCGAACAGGTTGATGCACTTGAAGCTATCAATGAGAAGGAATCCCGATGACTGGCCAATCGATTATGGTACGCCCCATCTCCGATACTGACATTTCTGCCGTTACTGATCTGATGCTCGCTCAGATGATACGCTGGCACGCACTCGATGCCCGTCTGACAGCTCCGCGCGGGCGGGATGAGATTGTTGTCGTGCAGGAGCAGGCTCTCGTTGCTGCTGATGCACATGGACGCATTCGTGGCTACGTCAGACCCGAACTCTGGATTATGCCACCTGAGCATGAGATGCTGACATTTTTCACGGCGCGCAACGGTACTTTTCAGCATTTCATATTACCCACACCCACAGATGAAGATGTGGAGGCTGTGCTGCTTGCTCTGCTAGAAGCATTGAGCGAGTACTGGCGCGAGCAAAACACAACTGGGGATATGCTGCGCTGGCCCATCTGCGATCTCTGGTTTGAGCCGCAGCTCCTGGCTCATGGTTTTCGAGTTGACAATATTCTGGCATATCGTGGAACTGGACCTCTGCCAGCACCTCTTCCACCTGTCTCGCCGTTGTTTCACGCACGCCTGGCGCGTCCTGAGGATGAAGAGGCGTTGGTCCGGTTGCACTTGCAAGAGATCCAGTTCCATGTATCCTATACCCCTTTCGTGCATATCGTCCCGGCGCTTGAGCAAGCATTTCGGGCCAGGCTGGCACAACTCTGGTCAGAAGAGAGCCTTGAAGAGGGAGCACCGCTGGTGGTTGTCGTAGAAAAGGAGCACGAGGTTATAGCCTTCGCGGAAAATGAGTTGCTGGTGGTTGAGCAGGATGGTGGGCGTCCGGGTATGCTTTTGCCTGGCCGTTACGGTTATCTCAACAACGTCGGAGTAGAGGAGAGGCAGCGTGGGCAGGGTGTAGGTCACTTGTTAGTCCAGGCCGTCTTCGACGCCTTTGCTGCTATCCCTCTTGATGGCTACATGCTCTGGTACAGCCCGGATAATCCGTTGGCGCAAGCTTTCTGGCCACATAGAGGTTTTCAGCCACTCTGGAAGACCTATCAACGCTTGCACCTCACCTGATACGCTACTCTCTTATGAACAGCATGCGTGCTCTATAGTGCGACTGTGAATTTCTCTATGCAAATGCTATGCGTTCACATTTTTGAAGATACTGCGATAACTGGCCTCATGAAAGAGCTTGCCCGTTAGCAACTCGCGTTGACCCAGGGTCAGCAGGCGAAAAGCTCCCACTGCCAGAAGCGCTCCTAGTGGGGGTGCTATGTAATATAGCCACTGCTGCGTCCAGGTCCAGGCGATGAGCGCCGGACCAAAGCTGCGGGCGGGATTAAGGCTCGTACCGGAAATAGGTGCTTCCAGCCAGACCATCGTGGCGACGAGCAGCCAGGTCATGCATGGTGTCCACCGCATAAGACGGCGACTGCTCACAAAGGTAAAGATAGCCAGCACAAGCAAGAACGTGAGAGCCATCTCTGCCAGAAAAACGCTCCAGAGTGGATAGCCAGCACCTGGTGAGGTCATACCAAAAGAGACGCTGGATACATAGTGTCGCCAGACGAGTACCAGGAGCGTCTCGCCAGTACACGCGCCCAGAAATTGTGCAATGATATAGCCGACAACATCGTAATGGTGCATCTTGCCCTGTGCCCAGAAGGCCAGCGAGACCGACGGATTGATATGAGCGCCACTCAATTTGCCAAAAGGAGAAATAGCTACTAATGAGCCGCTTCCCGCGAAGAGCAGACCTGTGATCAACCGGCGTAGACTGGCGTTGGGGAGGAGTGTTGAGAGTGGCAGACCACGACCGAAGTCAAAGACGACAGCGCTCAGTCCAACGAAGATAAGAAAGGCTGTGCCGATAAATTCAGACCCGTATTCAGGCCAGTGTAGCTGTCGCCAGAGTTTGACATACATGTTTTAAGCTCTTTCCTGTATTATAGCTCATATTTAGAATTGTGCAGCCTCTCTTATTGCTCCAGCGTTCCCTGTCTGGCTGCCTGGATGATAGTCCAGATCCTGGCAGGTAGCAGTGGCATATCGATAGTTTTGACCCCCAGAGGAGCAAGGGCATCCAGTACCGCGTTTACCAGTGTTGGTGGTGCGCCAATGGTGCCAGCTTCGCCTACGCCTTTGACGCCGAGCGGATTCAGAGGCGATGGTGTCTCGACCACCGCCAGCTCAAAATTGGGTAGTTGATCTGCTAATGGCAAGGCATAGTTCATCAGCGTACTGCTGAGAATTCTGCCCCTCGTCGTCGTATATGACTTCCTCGAAGAGTGCCTGTCCAATGCCTTGTGCCAGAGAGCCGTGCATCTGGGCTTCCACAAGATAGTGGTTCAGGATACGGCCCCCATCATCCACGGCTATATAGCGCAGGATCTGGATATTGCCGGTCTCACTATCGATCTCGATAATAGCGATATGTGTACCTGAAGCTATCGATGCGGCGGATGGAGAGAACGCGCGCCAGGCGGCCAGTCCTTCGATAGGCGCGTTGTTGGCCGGATTTGGAGGCTCGTGTTCGATCAGGGCGGGCTGTGCTTCAGCCATACGGGCCAGCTCACCTAACTCAATAGAGCGTGAGGGCGTTCCGCGTACCACTACGCTACCTTGCGTCATGACAAGATCGTCGGGCGACGCTTCGAGGCGCTGAGCGGCTAGATGGATGGCTTTAGCGCGCGCAGCTTCAGCGGCCAGGTGGATGGCTGAGCCAGAGGTCTGCGTGATGCGGCTGGCATTGGTGCCCATACTATAACCGGGCAAAGTCGAGTCGTTCAAGCGAACCTCTACGCGCGAGCCTGGCACATCAAACACCTGGGCGGCAATCTGCGCAAACGTGGTGAAATGGCCCTGGCCATTGTGTGCGACCGCGCTTTGCACGAGGATGCGGCCATCGCGCAAGATACGGACCGTGGCCGCATCCTGTGGCGCGCCTGGCCGTGATGCGCCGCCGGTTGTCTCTATAAAGGTGGAAACGCCGATCCCTAGCATATCTGGCGCGTTCCTGCTGCGGCGTTCGCGTTGACGTGCCCGCCAGCCAGCATAGTCAGCCAGCGCCAGTGCTTTGTCGAGGGCAGCCTGGTAATTGCCGCTATCATAGACGAGACCGGTGGGCGTCCGGTAAGGAAAGGCGTCGGGAGCAATCAAATTGCGGCGGCGCACCTCTACCGGGTCGAGTTGCAGCTCTCGTGCGATGCGCTCGATGGTACGCTCTATAATATAGGCGGCTTCCGGTCTTCCTGCTCCCCGATATGCCCCGATGGGCGCTTTATTGGTGAGCACGCCAACAATCTGGCAATCTACAGCCTGGACGCGATAGGCGCCACTGAGCATGTTGGCGGTGAAGGTTGGCAGCACAGGTCCTACACCATGAAAGAATGCGCCCACATCGCCCACCGTATGCACTCTCAGAGCTAGTAAACGACCAGCAGAGGTGTAGGCAGCCTCGATAGTGTTGATCTGACCGCGTCCATGTATGTGCGCCTGGAGATTTTCACTGCGGTCCTCAATCCACTTCACCGGGCGTGCCAGCTTTACGGCCAGGACAGCCGCAATAATTTCCTCGCCGAGAAAGATTGTCTTTGCGCCAAAGGCACCGCCGACCTCGGCATTATGGACATGGATACGTTCAGGGGCGAGATCCAGAAAACGCACCAATGTATCACGCGCCTGGTAGACTGATTGAGAGGAAACCCAGGCACTGAGGAGACCACTGGCTGCATCAAAGTCAAACATACAGGCACGCGCCTCTATGGAAGCCGGTGCCAGGCGCTGATTGACCAGGCGTAGCTTGACTGTATGGTCGGCCTGGGCGAATGCGGCCTGTACGTCTCCGCCCTGGATGGGCGTGCGATAGACGACATTGCTGCCCAGTTCCTCATAGAGTAGAGGGGCAGCAGGATCTTGAGCCTGCTCCGGGTCAATCACGGCAGGAAGTGGCTCGTAGTCAACGTCCACGAGATCACGAGCATCAATGGTGGCATAGCGATTCTCTGCTACTACCACAGCTACCGGATCGCCTACGTAGCGTACTTTGTCTACTGCCAGAGGATACCGCTGTGGCGATTGTGTGGCGCACATGCCTGGTGGCGTGAATGTTGCTAGCGGCGGCAGACCCTCTACCAGCTCACTGCCAGTATACACGGCGACGACGCCGGCCATGGCGCGCGCAGCGTCGAGATGGATAGAGACAATACGAGCGTGGGCGTAAGGGCTGCGTACAACGGCCATGTGGAGAGTGGCAGGACGTCCCGTAGCAGGGCGTAGATCATCCACATACAGAGCATGGCCAGTAATCAAGTTATAGTCTTCTTTGCGTCGTTCCAGACCCACTGGTATGTGCTGGTATTCGTGCATCGTGCGGACGAACCTTTCGCTGTCTTTTTTGCACCTGAAGGAAGGAGGTGAGCACCTATAGTGTAGTGTTAGATGGGAGCGTATGTCAACGCTGGCAGCGATTTTTCCATAGTTCCGAATTTTTTTTTACTTCCTTGACGTCTTTTGTGAGTTTCAGTACAATGATTTAAATATTTTTTAAAGAGATAAGTCATGCAAGGAAAAGAAAGAGACGAAGATCGGAGCATAAACGGATGTGGAGAAGACTCTGCACTGGTAGCCTGGCCTTGCTACTTGCGCTTCTCGTATATTGCACGCAATGCTTTGTGACCCCTGTATTTGCTCATAGTCATGTGCTGATCAGTACTCCAACCCCAGATGCGACAGCGGCGCTACAAGATGCCAGTAATACTCTCTCCCAGGCGCAAGATATCCTGAATATCGTAAACGGGTTTGTCGCGATCTTAGGTCTGATCCTGGCGTTCCTGGCCTTACTGACAGCCGTCTTTGCCGTTCTGGGTTTCAGGACGTATACAGAAATGCGCACATTGGCGGCAGAATTACGGAAAAGTGTCAAAGATACGCAGTTGGAAGCAAGTAAAACGCGTAATGCATTGATCTATCTCACTTTGGGTGATCGCTTGCTTGCGCAGAGGAATATACGCGCGGCTCGTGAAAACTATCACAAGGTTGAGCGCTTATTGCCAAATGATACGCAGGTAAATTATATTTTGGGACGCACATATAGTGGCATTGGTGATTATGATGCGGCTATAGATGCGTTCGAGGTTTCGCTAAAAAACGTTGAGCCAGAGGACATAGCCGGACAGGCGCGGGCAGAAAAAGAACTGGGGCTGGCGTATCGGCGGCGTGGCGATGCCTTCAAGCAAAGTGCGGACTATGATCTAGCAATCCGTGCGCTGAAGAAATCAATCACTCTGGAACCCAATGACGATGACGCTCTGGCGATTCTCGGAGGGCTGTATCGACGGAAGGAAGAGTATCTCCTGGCGGTAAATTTGTATGAACGCGCCTGGCATGACAACCCCCGCTCCTCATATGCGCTCGGCAACCTGGCCAGTCTCTCCTGGTATTTGGGCAAGGTGGATGACGCCAAAATGTATTTTGGGCATACCGAGGTGGTTGCTCAGGGACGCCTCAAGTCGGGGGAGACTGAAATGTATTGGGACTATTATGACCTTGCTCTGGCTCGTCTGGCGCAGGGCAAGATCAATGATGCAAAGGGTCTCTATCAAAAAGCTATACATCTCACACCAGGGAATGTGCAGATAGATGCTGTGCTGAATAATCTCTATCTCTTGCGCAAAGCTCCACAGTCGATGGCAGGTCTTGATGCTGTTATCACCTTGCTTGAGGACGCGCGAAAAAATTGAGATACTCTTATGCTTTTTGCAACATATTCTTCTGTTGATCGTAACTAGCATAGCATTATAGTTAAGTTTACCAGACAGGGAGGCGACGCGTATGTCACAGCAGGAAATGCAATTTGAGCATAATCAGCAAAACGATACTAAAATATACGATAGTGGTTATGAGGCGTTTATCCATAATAACACTGATTACGAGGCCAGTCGGTTCAATCAGAAAATAGGCAGTGAACGAAACACGCCTGAAGATGCTCACCTGCGCGAACATATGCTTAATCTACGCATGGGCATGGCGATTACTTCACTGGTGTTCTGGATGATATTTTTCTTCGTCGGTATCGCGATTATTCTCCATAACCCTACGGTCAATGTAATCCAACCGTTAGTCATCATGGGATTGGGCGTTTTTACAGTGTTTGTTATCCTGGCTAATGTGTTGATTAATCGCAAGAAGATCTAATCTCTAGTCGTACTTACTGCTAAAGCCTCCCCTTACTAGAAATAGCAGCAACTCTTCAAGTTGGCTAGAGGGATTAGCCGCGTAGAGACAATCCCTATAGGTACGAGCGTAAGAAGATCCGAGGACAAGCGGGTAGGGGCGTGTCCTTGCGACCGCCCCCGGGCGCACGCGAGGTGACGCCCCTACCCGCTTGCCGATTTACCGTCGCTGGCCAGTAACGAAAAAGGTCTTCGCTCGGTCCTTACGCGCGGTTGCATGGTGATTTACTTTTTGGTAACGTTTGGCACGATGACATTGCCGCAGGCGATGGGGTCAAAGCTACTCTGTATAGAGAGATTCGTGCCGAAATGGACGTTGAGGTACCAGCCCGTGGCGGGGATAGCCTTAATTCCCTGCACGATGGTAGTCGAGGTGGCTTGTCCACTCCCGTCGGCAGTGAGTGTTGTGAGTGGGTAGAGGATGTTGCCCGGAACCTGCTGTTCGCAACTGCCCGCGTGGATGTGGAAGGCGTGAGAAGATCCCGGTACCAGGTGGAACACGACCGCTTTGACGTTCAGGGTTGTGCCTATGAGCGAGAGATAGACGAAGCCATAGGCATTCTGATTAGGCTGGGCGACGTTGGCGAGCGGGACATTGATGGACTGGTATGCCTGTGTTGATGGCTGTGAGTTGAGAATATTGCCACAGGTGATCGGTAGTGCCTCAGCCGCTGCTGCTAATGTAGGTCCGCTGTGCACATTAATATGCCATCCAGTAGCTGGTATGCCTTGCATCACGTTAGAGATGGTGGTGATTGATACGCCATTGCCTGCGGCGTCAGCTATGACGTCATTCAAGGTGTAAAGAATGGAACCATCTGATGGACATGAGCCGGTGTGAATATGTGCCGGATGCCGCGTGTTCTGCTGTAATCCACCCAGTAAGATCGTTACCGTCAGAGCCTGCGTCTGTGGACTCCACTGCAAATTCGCTGAACCATGAGGTGCGTGCATCAGGTATGCCGTGGCACTGCTCATCTGCGCCGCCTGTGCATGGGCCGTTACGGCGAGGCAACTCGTGGTGAAGAGTGTAAGCAATAACAGACCCATGATACCAGAGCGGACGATATGCCCGACGATGTGCTTCATACTAGAACTCCTCTCATTATTTTACGTTATTTATAATGCCTGCGCTAAAATGATAGCATCAACTATATATAAACGTCTGTTTTTTCCTCTTGGTTTCAGCCGCATGGCGACAAAATTGTACCTATGCAGATCGGCGAGCATGAGTGGTTGCATAGGGGCGTCTTGTGGGGGCGGTGTATGATGGACGGATATGCCGGAAATTTGCCTCTGCAAGGATAGAGATCCAGAAGTTTTTGTCGCTTCCCTAAACAGCAGAAATTTGTTATTATATATGCGCTGCTAAATCTATATACCACAACATAACTTAATAGCAAGCTCTATAGCTAAAAAGGGGTAGGTGCATACTTGGGGGAAATAGCGGACGATCTCAAGCAATATTTTGGCTACGATAGCTTTCTACCAGGGCAGCGTCAGGTCATTGAGCTGGTACTGGCTGGCCGTGACACGCTGGTATTGATGCCAACCGGCGCAGGCAAATCCCTCACGTATCAGTTGCCAGCCCTGCTTCTACCGGGCCTGACGGTCGTTGTCTCACCGTTGATCGCGCTGATGCAGGATCAGGTGGACCGTCTACGCGCCAACGGTATTGCTGCTGCGTTTATCAATAGTTCTCTGAGCGCGGCTGAGTGTGCCTTGCGAGAACGAGCGGCTCTGCGTGGAAATCTGAAACTGCTCTATGTCGCACCAGAGCGCCTGTTAAGTCAAGATTTTCTGGTTTTCCTGGACGAGGTACAGGAGCAGAGAGGTCTTTCGTTGTTAGCGGTAGACGAGGCGCACTGTGTCAGCGAATGGGGCCATGACTTTCGTCCCGAGTATCGGCAGCTTGGTCGTTTACGCCAGCGTTATCCGCGCATGCCGATCTTAGCGCTCACCGCAACGGCTACCGAGCGTGTGCGACAGGATATCCTCAAACAACTGGTCTTGCGTGATCCCTATCTGCACGTGGCCAGTTTTAACCGTCCTAACCTCTCCTATGAGGTACGGCAGAAAAATCAGGGCACTTATAAAGAATTGCTGCGTATGCTGCGCGCGCGACCAGGCGAATCAACCATTATCTACTGCTTAAGTCGTCATAATGTAGAGACGGTGAGTGCAAACCTGGAACGTGATGGCGTGCCAGCTCTGCCTTACCATGCAGGTTTAGAACGGGAGCTGCGCACTGAGCATCAGCAGCGTTTCATTCGGGATGATGTCTCCGTGCTTGTCGCGACGATAGCTTTTGGTATGGGCATCGCGAAACCCGACGTACGCGCGGTTATTCATTATGACTTGCCGCGCAACCTCGAAGGCTACTACCAGGAATCTGGACGCGCAGGACGCGATGGGCTACCGGCGCGCTGTATCCTCTTTTTCAGCGCTGGAGATCGCACGAAAATCGAGTTCTTGATCTCGCAGAAGACAGACGAGCAACAGCAAATGATTGCGCTTCAGCAATTGCGCCAGGTGCTGGCCTATGGTGATACGCATGTTTGTCGTCGTCATATCCTGCTGCGCTACTTTGGCGAGACAGTACAGGAGGAGAATTGTGGCAACTGCGATAATTGCCGGCAACCGGTCACGTTGGAGGATCGCAGCATCGACGCGCAAAAATTCCTCTCCTGCATAGGTAGAACCAGGGAGCGCTTTGGCATGCGCTATATTATCGACATCTTGCGCGGCGCAAATACGCAGAAGATCCGTGATAATGGACACGACCAGCTCTCGACGTATGGTATTGGCAAAGATCTTAGCGTGGACGAGTGGCAGCGTCTTGGCCGATCCCTGCTCCAACAAGAACTCCTGAGCGAGACGACCGACGGCTACCCGGTACTCAAGTTGAATGCATACTCAAAAGAGATCTTGCGTGGTCAGCGTCGTGTGCAATTGCCAGGCGTGTCTGTGAAGTCGCAAGAAAAATCCGCCTCTCAGACAGCAGTTGTCCTTGATGCAGAGTCTGAAGCACTTTTCCAGCATCTGCGTGTTGTGCGTAAGCAACTGGCGGATGTACAGGGTGTGGCACCTTATGTCGTATTTCCTGATACGAGCTTACGCGCGATGGCTCAGCAGAGACCACTGAGCCGTACGCACTTTGCCCAGATCCCTGGTGTGGGGAATAGCAAATTGGTGACGTATTTTACCCCTTTTGCCAACGAAATCCGTGCATACTGCGAGGCTCATCATCTACAGACGGAGATCGTGACTGGCACTGTCGTCCAGCAAACTGCGGAGACACGCTCGACAAAAAGCATCCAGGCTCAGGAGAGTCTATCGACGCGACAGCGTGTGTTGGAACTGTATCAACAAGCGCTCAGTATTGAAGAGATGGCGCGTGAGTGTGAGCGCAAACCATCGACCATCGTCGCGCATCTGTGCACACTGATGGAGGATGGTACCATCACGACCGATGTCGAGCGGTTGCTGCAACCAGGACACTATCATACGATTGTCGAGGCGATCCTGCGTATCGGAGATCAGGCGCTTAGACCAATCAAGGATGACCTGGGCGAAGATTACTCGTATGACGAGATACACCTGGTGCGCGCGTTCCTGCGTGCAAGCCGCAAGGACTATGCAACTTGATTGCCCGCTCGAACTCATGCATACGTTGGAACTGGTGAGTGCGTCGTGTCCCTTCTCAGCGAGCTATCCCAACAGTCCATTTGCCGCTAATAAGCCCAGGAATGCGGCACCTAGCACGAGCACTGTCACCCACCAGTTCTCGCGTATATATGTGCCCCACGCGATAGAGATCTTGTTGCGAGCCAGAATACCCAGCCAGAGTAACGTGGCCAGCGATCCAAAGGGCGTAAGTTTGGGTCCAATATCCACACCCAGAATCATAGCGTAGACTGCTATTGAGCTGTGCGATGGAACGCTGTGTAGTGCCAATACACCTACTAGTGTTGCTGGCAGATTGTTGACGGCTGCCGATAAGAGAGCCAGTATACTACCTGCCGCCAGTGCTCCTCCCGCACCGCTATGTGGCGCGATATATGTACGTAAAGGATTGACCAGCAGTGCCAGCACTCCCGCTTGAAAGGCTGCTGTGATGACGATGAACATACCCACTGCATAGATCAAAATGGACCAGGGTGCCGCTAGCAATATCTTGTCGGCGGAACGCAGCTTGCGTACCTGCACCAGTAGCAACATTGCCAGCGCAATCGTGCCAGCGACTAGCGAAACTGGCCAATGTAACTGACCTCCGATAATGTATCCTACCACCAGCAGCAGCAGCGCCAACCAACCCAACCAGAAGGTAGGGCGGTCATGAATCTCCTGTGCAGGATCGCCTAGCGCCTCTACTTTGTAAATTGCACCCAGATGTGCACGAAAGCGTATGCCAAAGGCAATGGCTCCAGCCATGAAAGCTGCCAGCGTGGGCAACAACATCCAGAGCGCCACGCGTACAAAATTTAGCTGGCTAGCATCGGCGATAATGATATTCGTCAGGTTGCTGGGTACAACAATAGCGCTCATCGCATCGGCGAAAAATCCCGTTGCCAGGATGAAGGGCAGCTTTGTCCGATCATTTGGATAGATGCGGTTAAATAATTGAGCGAAAATGGGCGTGAGCATTACATGACTGGTCGCGCAGCCCCCGCGTCTCCGTAGAGCTGGCCCTCGTGGATCAAGAGCCCGGCCGCCACGGCGCCGGAGGCCACGGCGGGCAGAATCTGATCGAAGGGCATCACCGTGACCGGCACATCCTTGCCCAGGCAAAGCTGCAAGGTCAGGTAGGCTGAGGTCAGCTTTCCCGGCACGGCAATCGTCTCGCCCTTCAGCTCCTCGATCGTCCTCGGCTCGCGGGTTACCAGCGTCGGTCCATACCGATCACCCATACTGGCGCCGGAGGCGAGAAGCGCGTACCTGTCGGCCAGGTGCGCAAACGCGTGGATGCTGACCGCCGAGACTTCGAGCTCCCCGTTCAACGTGCGCCGGTTGAGCGTCTCGATATCTTCGAGCTGGTGGACAAATTTCAGCCCCCCGGTGTCGATCCGATCATGCGTGATCGCATAGAACATGAACGCGTCATCGGAATCCGGACTATGCCCCACCCGGATCGTTGTCAGGTCTTCGCCCGTCATCTGCGGTCCTCTCGATGGTGCGATGCAGTTCAAGCCCCGTGCACGAGCTGAGTCGTCCGCCGAGGCCGGACGATTATTGTACCGATATTGGGCGGTCTTGGCTCCGGATTGTACTCACCAGAGTGTCCGAGGCATCCGGCTCCAGTGCGAGAGCCGATGAGCCGTAGCCAGAGCTGTAGGGTGCGTCAAGCGCAGCAGACGCACCGCCAGGGTTGTAGGGTGCGTCAAGCACAGCGACGACGCACCACCAGGGTTGTAGTTGTAGGGTGCGTCAAGCGCAGCGACGACGCACCGCCAGGGTTGTAGATGGTATGAGAGAAGGCGGTCTCCCCCGCAGGTCGAGTAAGCTCGCCTGAAGAAGGCTGTAGTGGCTTTCAAAGGTTCTGGCCTGGGGCCGAGAAGGTTTTCACCGGAGACCGCCATGCACCAGGGTATCATCTTGAGCGTCGATTATCATGACCGTGTCTGCGTGATCCGCTGGCTCGATCCTCGCACCCGAAAGGAGATGGTTTTCACCGAGGTGCCGACCAGCGCACAGGCACTGAGCGACTTCGTCGATCAGGCCCGCCGGGCCGCCGGCCGCCGCCGTGTGGTCTGGATCCAGGAGAGCACCACCGGCTGGGCCCGCGTCAAAGATCTGCTGGGCGATCGCGTTGACTTCCAGCTGGCCAACGTCGTGCAAATGCCTCAGCCCCCAAAGGCCAGGAGACGCAAGACGGACAAGACCGACACCGCCCGCATCCAGCGTGAGTATCTCAACGGCCGCTTGCCGCTGGCTTACCAACCCCCGGCCTGGTGGCGTCAAGTGCGTCGCCTGGTCTCCTTCCGCGAAAACCTGGTCGCCCGCCGGACTGCCTTGCGGAACTGGATCAACCGTTACCTGGCGCATGAGACCTGGTTCGATCGCACCAGCCTCTGGACCATCACGGGACAGAAGCAACTCCAGGCCTTGCTGAAGCAGTTGCCCGCTCAGGACACCTTCATCATCACCCAGAAGCTGGAGGAGCTGAAGCAGCTCAAGGAGCAGTTGGGAGCCACCATCAAGCAACTGCTGGCGGTGTTTCAAGAGTGTCCCGAGGCCCAGCGGCTGGACGCCATTCCGGGCATCAATGTGGTTTCAGCGGTCTCGATCGTGGCACGGATTGGCCCCGTGAAACGGTTCAGCTCGGTGGACTGCCTGATCGCGTACGCGGGGCTCGCTCCGGGGATCCACGAGTCAGACCAGACGCGGCGTGACGGACACATTGGCGGTGGTGGGACCGATCGCCACTTGCGGCATTACCTGATCGAGGCGACCACGTGGGCGCAAAAGGCTCCCCGTTACGCGGCCGCCTACGGGCGAGTGCGGAGGCGGAAGGGCTCCAAGGTGGCTCGCCTGGTTGTAGCTCGGATGCTCCTGCGGAGCATTTACAAGATGATCAAGGAGGGGGTAGAGTTCGAGGCAGAGCCCACGGCGGCGGTGGCCGCCGCGGGCTCATGAGGCAAGCAGGTTGACGAGGCACAGGTTCCTGGAGGTCAAGTGGATCCGCGTGGCGAGCTGCAGACGCACCCTTCGGGCCGGCAACGGACCCGACCTTACGTAGAATTGGCCGCCACGTTCCCACACCATCATCGGACGACGTTATCACATAATGATACGGCGATCCGCCATAGAAGGCTGAACCACGAGGCCCGATGGGACACCGGTAGCAGAGACCGAACTGGGATTCGGGGAGGGGGTTTTTTTGTCGTTGGAGATGAAGAACAGAAGACGGCCTTGAGAGGGAAGGAGGCAAACCATAGAACAGACAGTGCATGACTGATCACATGAATTATGCCATATGATCTAATAAGAATAACTACAGCCTTGAGAGGAAGGGAGGCAAATCACTGGGAAATTGAGCGAACGCACCTGCTGGACAGCCGAGCCAGAGTCGGGTCAGACAAAGACGAAGAAGGCCTTGAGAGGGAGGAAACACAATCCCAAGAAAAAACCACCGCGCGACCTTGACAATCCGCCTTCTCTCATAGAAGGGTGCGTCGAGTCCCGACGACGCACCGCCCCGCGTGGGCCGCTGCATCGGGTGCGTCTTCGCGACGCACCCTACCTGTGTGCAGATACGCGCCGTGGGACAGGGATCCATTCTTGTCACTCCTTCCATCATGAGGACTAGTAACGGCGGGTGCGTCGAGTCCTCGACGACGCACCGCCCGGCGTGGACCGCTGCATCCGGTCCGTCTTCGCGACGCCCTCTGGGCTTGAATGATGGCTTGAAGCCGAACCCGTCATCCCGGTACAAACGACAGATGTCAAGGTTCGTTACGAGCTTGACAGGCGCTCTGTATCGTCCGGCTCCGGCAAGACAAAGAACTGACAGGTGACCGATCCCGTGAAGGGTGCGAGACATGAAAACGGCTCACGCTCACCGAAACGCCTTCTCGCCCGCGGCCTTCACTCTCATAGAGCTTTTGGTCGTGATCGCAGTCATCGGTGTACTCGTTGGACTGCTCATTCCTGCGGTGCAGATGGCCCGCGAGGCCTCGCGCCGGGCCTCCTGCCTGAACAACCTCAAGCAGATCGGGCTGGCTCTGGCCGGCTACGAGACCGCCCATGCGGTCTATCCCTTCGGGGCGGGAGGCGGCAATCCTCCGGGCTTCGTCGCCCGGTGGTCGGCGCATTCACAGCTTCTTCCCTACCTCGAGCAGCCGGCGATTTTTCATGCGCTCAATTTCAGCGGTCTACCCTGGGCTCATCATCCCGAGTTCGGCGCCCCCAACGCGACGGCGCTGCTCACCGAGGTGGCAGGGTTTCTTTGCCCGTCGGACGTGGGCCAGATCCAGGACCAGGACGGCACCTCGTGCAACAACTATCGAGCCTGTGCTGGAACGCTGCCGATCAACCTGATCGACGACACCGCCAAGGGCACCGGCCGCAATGACGGCGCCTTCTGGTATCAGAGCCGGGTGAAGCTGTCGGATATTCGTGACGGGACCAGCTCGACCGCCGCCTTCAGCGAACGATGCCTGGGCAATAGCACCGCGCCGGATCTGCTGGGAGACATCTATCTGATCGCTCCCACGATGACCGGGTGCGATCAGGCCGGTCCGATGACCACGCCTCGTTACGACCACTCATTGGAGTGGTCTGGACAGCGCTGGTCGGATGGTAACGCATTCTACACCAGGTACCATCATTACCTTCCGCCCGGAAAGCCGGGATGCACCACGGGTATCGCCGATACGGACGGACAACTTGCAGAGACGGCCAGCAGCCGACATCCCGGCGGTGTGAATCTCCTCACGGCCGATGGTTCGGTTCGATTCGTCAAGGAGACGATTGCGCCGGCCGCCTGGAAGGCTCTGGGAACGATCGCCGGGGGCGAAATTGCGAAACCGGAGTAGACCATGGCGAGACGTGTCCTCTCACCGGAATCGCGCTGGGACGCGAACGTCCGTCGCTTCCGTCTGCACTGTCGCCGCCACGTTCATCGCCTCGATTCTCGGCGCAGCCGGTCCGCCCGCATTGGCCCAGGAGGCTGGCTCGGACGCTGCCGCGGAAGTCAGCGAGTCGTTCGCGAATCGCGATTACGACCGGACCCGCTGGACCATGGGCAACCTGAATGTGGCGGCCGCCAAGGCCGACTTCTCGCAAGGGACGCTGCGCCTGGTCGTTCCCCCCGCACCAGGGATGCGGCCGCTGATCGGCCTGGACAGCCGGTTCGGGCTGGAGGGTGACTTCGACATCAGCGTGGACTACGCCATCAGGTCGCTTCCCCGCCCGGAGAAGGAATGGGCCAACATCTCCATCTACATCCAGGGCCCGGATGGCCAGGCGGCGATGACCCGGACGAACGATAAAAACTCCGGTCAGGGATACAGCATCTGGTTTCAGCCTTCCGCCAGCAGCAAGGCGAAAGGCACGGGAAACAACGTGTCCACGGAGGACAAGGCGGGAAGCCTGCGATTGGAGAGAGCCGGAGCGGAGCTCCGCTACTTCGCCTCGGCTCGGGGTCAGCCGCCTCACCAGATCGGAGCGGTCGATTTCGGAACCCGTCCGATCCAGCAAGTGGGATTTCACATCCTCGCCCCGGGAATGAAGACGCCGATTGATGTCGAGTTCGACAACATCCACGTCGGTGGGGGAAGAAAGGACATGCATTGCATTCTAGAAGGGGAAGAAAGGACATGCCAATAGTGTTCGGCACGACATTTGCGCGTGATTTCACCTGGGTTGAAGTTGCCTTCGGGGCATCGGGGACTCGGGGATGGCGAGGCATCCGGCCGAACCACTGAAATCACGGGATATCCGCGGCGTGAAGTACGTCGAGCGGCTGCTGCCGATGCTCGACGCGCTTCATGAGGTCGGCTGCGACCGCGACAAAGCAGGCAACCGCTGCCTGTTTTATGACCAGTACTGCATGCTCGTCTTGCTCTCGTTGTTTAACCCGGTCGTTCGCTCGCTGCGGGCCATCCAGCAGGTCAGTGAACTGCGCAACGTGCAGCGCAAGCTCGGCTGCTCGCGGGCCTCGATGGGCTCGCTCTCGGAGGCCGTGGAGGTCTTCGATCCAAGTCGCCTCTTGGGGATCATCGATTCGCTGGCCGCCGGAGTCAAGCCGGTCCGCGACGTCCGCCAAGGCCACTTGGCACACGCGCTGACAGCCGTCGACGGCAGCGTCGTCAAGACGCTCAAGTCGATCACCGAGGCGGCCTTCATGGGCGACAAGAACGGCGGGTCACACAGCGGTTGGCGGCTGCACACGCACTTTGACATCGACCGCCATGTACCGACGCGGATCGACGTGACTACCGCCTCGAATAGCGGCAAGGATGACGAGAAGAATCGGCTCCGCGAGCGGCTGGAGCCGGACCGCTGCTACGTCATGGACCGGTGGTACGCCCAGTTCTCGCTCTGGAACGATATCGTCGCGGCGGGCAGCAGCTACGTCTGCCGGATCCGCGACAACAGCAATCTCGAGGACGTGGTTGAGGAGCGGCCGATCTCCGAGGAGGCAAAGGCCAACGGCATTCTCCGCGACTTCGTGGTGAGGCTCGGGGCGACCAAGAAGAAGGAGGACGAGCGGCCGGGCCACCGGGTGCGGGTGATCTTCGTGAAGACCACGCCGCATACCAAACGTGGTGGCCGAAAGGGAGGGCACCGCGGGTCCTCCCAGCGACGGCGTGCTGCGGATCGCCACGAACCTGCTGGACGTCCCCGCCGAGATGATCGCCGACATCTACAAGCACAGATGGACAATTGAACTCTTTCTTCCGATTTTTCAAGCACGTGCTCGGCTGCCGCCGTCTGCTGAGCACACAGCCCAAGGGAATTGAGATCCAGGCGTACTGCGCGATCATCGCGTGCTTGCTGATCAGTCTCTGGACCGAGAGGAAGCCAACGCTGCGCACCTACGAGATGATCTGCCACTACTTCACGGGGCTGGCCTGCCTCGACGAGCTGGTGGCGCACCTCGCGAAATTGAAGCCCGCAGCCATTTGAGTTCGCGGCTCGATGCCGAGCCCGCGGCGTTCGTCGCTGCGCGGTGATGGCGATCGGGATGCCTTGACGCTGATGAGAAGCCCGACCGGGGAGCCCAGGCGGCGCGTCGGCGTAGTCTGGAAGGATATGGTTACCGGCGCGGCCCCCAAGAGCAATCGGTGGGCCGAACGCTATTGGGGACATGCAAAAAACCCCAAGCCGCGATCTCGCATCCACCGGGGGCGAAATCCTCGCCGATCCCGAACGGCGAGGAAACCCCCGGGGCCAGGCGGGGCGGCCCTTCAAGGCGAGTCATTCCCCGGCGAGCCGGAACCTCGGGGGGACTGCACCGTTGACAAGATCGTCCCTCGAGATAAGCTGAATGTCATTCAGATTCCCGATACTGAATTCGACTTAGTATCACGAATCTGAATAGTGCAAATCCGCTCGACTTCCCGTCCCTGATCATCTCGTCGGGGAGCACTCGCGCCATGGATAATCCCCTTTACGATCGGGAACTCGACGCATATCCGCCGATTCCGGGGTCGCACGTTCGACCGGGACCGATCAACCGGGAGTCGCCCGACGCGGCGCAGCCCAAGATGGTCCGGGGCCCGAAGGCGCCGTCGAGGAAGCCCCCCAAGAACCCGCCACGGGCGCCGGGACCCGCCGCGTCGACATCCCCGGCGGGGCAGGGGCGGGCCTCGCTCCTGGGTTGGTTGACCGGTTTGAACTCGCCCGGTCTGATCGGCGTCGGCCTCGCGGCAGGCATCCTCATCTCCGCCCCATTCGCCCTGGTGTTCCTCGTCCATTCGACCGTCGATCCGCGGCCGGAGGACGTGCCTCGGGTCGAATCTCCAGTGGTGACGCCGGTCCCCGCCGTTGCTCCTGCTTTCGCCTCCGCCCCCGCCGTTGCCTCTCCCGTGTTCGAATTCGTTCGGACGTGGCCCTTGTATACGGCCTCGGTCGTCCTGGCTTGCGGCCTGACCATCTGGGGCCGTCGATGGTTGGTCCAGGCCGACCTCGTCCCTGGTGGCGACTACGGGCTGAGTCCCCGGGAACTCAAGGTCCTGGCCGGTGAGAGCCTGATCGGCGTCGTGGTGGCCTCGTGGCTCGCCGAGGGCGTGGTCTACCGACCGCCGGGGACGTTCGCGCTCCTGATCCGCGACGGCCTGCCCGACGACGCCGATGACTTGGAGCGAACCCTCCTTGCGACGCTTCCCTGGGCGAACGGCACGCCGCTGGAAGTGTACCGGCTCGAGGAGCCTTTCTTGCGGGCGATTCAACGGCGGTTGCGCTACCAGGGGTTGCTCGTGTCGGAGTCGCGCGACACCACGTTGAGGACCATCCTCCTCTCGGTCTGGGGCGCACCCACCTTGATCGCCCTGTTCGACTTCATGATGGCAAGCCAACCCGGATCGGCCTGGGCTCGGTCAGGGGGCACGGCTTTTGTTTTGTTTGTAATCAATCTGATTGGATTTGGAATTGCTTTTGGCCGTGTTCCGCCCCTTCCGCAGCTGACGCGTCGCGGACGACACGCCCTGGACACGGCGCAGAAGGCCCCCACGCTGGTCGGTCCGTCGGATCCCGCGACCGTGAAGGGCCGGATGGAGTCCCGATTCGTGCCCGCCCCGAAGCCCGAACCTCCGGACGACTTCGGTGCCTCGTGGTGGCCCACCGACCCGCCGTCGATGAAGGAGAAGGGGGCGATGGGGCCGATCGCTCCGGACGATTCCCTCGAGGGCGATCGCCTGGACGACCCATTGAAGGCCGATGAGGAGGATTTCGCGATCCGCGCCCATCCTTCCTCCGTCGACCCCTTTCCGCCTGCTTCTTCCACGACCCTTACGAAGTCACGGACCTCGGCGATCGGGTCCGGGTCGTGCTCCCGCTCGCGGGACCCGGGCACAAGTACTTCGCCTTGATCCCCTTCCTGGTCCTGTGCTGGCCGGTCGGCCCGTTCCTCTGGCTCCTAGTCGGTTATGTCTACTTCATGGTCTTCGATTTCTCGAGGGGTCGTCTGCCAGGGGGCCTACCCGAGCTTCTGAGGACCCTCTTCGGATGTGCCGTCCTCTTCGGCGTGTCCTCCGTGGTGCTCTGCGGCCTGTTCAGGGGCACCCTGGTCGTGAGCCTGACGGTGGTCATGTGCGCGGGACAACTGGATCTCCACCTCGGCGGCCGGTACAACCGCCGGGTCACAATCCCGAAGAAGGAGCTAAGCCGGATCCGGACATTCACCAAGCTCGGTTCCGAGGGGGGTTCTTGCTACGACATTCATCTGTTCGATACGTGTGGGCAGATTTCCTACCTCTCCGAGTTCATCCGGCCGCTCTGCGGGCTGCCGCCGGAGGTGATCCGCCTGGGGAAGCACATGCACCGGATCCTGGGCGTTCCGGGGGATGATATGAAATTGTGAAAGCTATCGAGTAAGGGACCGAGATCGGACGGCAGGGGTGTCAAGCTTTTCGGCCCTTCGCGCTGTGGCCGGAACCTCGACATCCGGGTCACGGTATGACCTCCAGGGTCCTGGTCGTCGCCCTCGGGATACCCGTTCCCGTAGTACAGGTTCCCGTCACGGTTCACGACCAGGGGGGCGCGGCCGCTGGCGTAAAGGAGTGGGCCTGACGCCGGAAGGGGTCATCTTCACGAACAAAGGGTCGCTCGGACACCGGTTCGTCTTCCTGGCGAGCAGGGCGGGAGAGCACTTTCCTGCGCAGATCGCGCACCGCTGAACTGGCGAACAGAATCCCTTCTCTGTTGGGGTCTTCACCCTGGCCTATGAACCGCGAGACCGCGTTGCGCCGTCGGTCCGACTCGACCGAGGGCAATTCAGTCGATCATACCGACGCGCGTCCTGCAAGAGAAGAATCGCTTGGGTGCTTTTCTTACTCGGTGCCCTTCCACTATCGCCTCACCCGCGACAAGATCGTCGCCTCCGAACAAGGTCGGATCGAGTGCTTCCGCCACGAGTGATTGCGCTTCTCGGCCGGGGACCGGGTCACATTGGTATTGCATGGAGAGTCCCAGCGCGGTGGCCTCTGTTTTTCGAGGAGGATCCCGAGAAAAGTGTATCAGTCAGGGCTCGACCGGGTAATAGACGGGTAGAGGCCCGTCACAGTCGAAGGGGCGGCATGGTGAAGAGCATCGACATGCATGCGGCGATTCGAGAGCTTGGCACGCTCTTCAACGAGGGCACCGTCGGGATGCTCTCGGACGGGCAATTGCTGGATCGGTTCCTGGAACGGCGTGAGAACTCGACCTTCGAAACGATCATCGAGCGATACGGGCCGCTCGTCTGGGGCGTTTGTAGTGGAAGAAAGGACATGCATTGCATTCTTGGCTCGAACACGGGCACACGAGGTGTAAACGCCCTGAGGCAAAGACTTTAACCACCGAAAGCACGGAAGGACACCGAACTGGACGAGGGTGCGCTTGCGGAGGACTCGTCGGTACAAGTGCGGCGATCTTGGAAGCTAATCGGGCGACGGGCATCGACTTCCAGGAGCCGTTTTCTCAGATAGGCTTTGAGCCGAGCCAACCATGGTGAAAAGAAGGCTGCTGGTCAACTTCGGCGGTTTCCCGAACGCGAAAATCGAACGGAGGGTATTGTAGCATTTGATTGCTTCCGTGGTTTTCCGAGTGTTCCGTGGTTGAAGGATTCGTTCTCCTCGGACATGGATGGCGGTGGCCGGGTTTCCGGCGCTGGATTATGAGAGAGCCCACGGGCCACGCACCTGTGACGAGGGGATCTACGCGCTTTTGAGCCCCAGGAGTAATTCCGAGTCGCCTCGCCCAGACCCCCAAGTCAGCGACAACGAAAGTGCACGGTTGGGCGAGCCTTCCCTGTCTTCGGCCCAACGGGCCGCAGGAGTTCACCCTGGGCTGGATTCCAGCGGCCTTTCAGGCCGATAGGTCCAGGGCTCGACTGGCATCGCAACCCCACCGTTAATAGTGAACAGGGACCACTTAAGACTCATGATGGATCTCGGGAGGCGGCTGGACCGCGGACGCCGCCGCGTCGAGGATCTGCCGATCGCGCGTCAAGGGCGGATAGAGTTGTGCCCGACGATTCGGCCCATGGGCCGACCGTGCTGACAGGACATGACCGACGCGTGCAGGTCGTCCATCATCGACCAGGCCGCGTCGCCGGCCGCGAACACGTTGGCCACCCCCTTGACCCGCATGAACGCATCGACCGGGATCCGGCCGAAGCGGTCGGGCTCGACCGGGAAGAGCCGCGTCAGCGGGTTGGCTCGCATGCCTGCGCACCAGACCACGGTGGCCGCGGGGATCTGCTCGCCGGAGCGGAGCGTCACCCCCAAGGGGCTGACTGCGGCGACGTCGATCCCCATCCGGGTTTCCATCGACTCTACCGCCTCGGAGAATCCGCACAGCCATCAAGGTTTCGTGCCCGAAGGGGGAGGAGTTGCAGGATCGACCACTTCGACGGGCTGCTCTTCGGCAAGCGAGGCGGCGTTGGCCTTCACCACCGCCTCCCCGCCTTCCAGGCCCGAGACGACCTCCGTCCGCGTGCCGTCGTTCAGGCCCAGCTCGATCGCGCCGGCGCACGGCCTTGCCGCCGACGATCGCGACGCAGTAGCTCTTGTCCTTTTCCTTCACGACCGCCGTCGTCGGGACGGTCAGGACGTCGGGGTGCTCCTCGACGACGACGGTGGCGTAGGCGTAGAGGCCCGGGCAGCGAGCCGGCCGCCCGGATTCGGGATGTCGATCTCGGCGCGGATCGTTCGCGTCTTCGGGTCGAGTGCCCAGGAGATCCGGAGACCTTCCCCTCGACGGTCCGGCCCTTCATCGCCTGGAGCTTGACCTCGGCCCGGTCGCCCGGATTGACCTCGGGGCGAACGCCTCGGGGACGTCGACCGTGATGGTCACGACGTCGGACCGGGCCACGACGAAGAGCGGCTCGCCCGTCGGCGCCGGGTTGGGTCAGGTGGCCGGTGTCGACGTTCCGCTCGGGTGACGATGCCGTCGAAGGGGGCCTCGATCCTGGTGTAGCCGAGCAGCGCCTCGACGCGGCCGGCGTCCTGCCTTGGCGACGTCGATGGCGGCGGCCGCGGCGTCGACGTCGGAGTGGGCACTGGTCGAGCGCGGCCTGGCCTGGATCAAGCCCACCTCGGCCGTCTTGACCTGGGCCTGCGACCTCCTCGCGGCCGCCTCCGCCGAGCGGAGCTTGTTCCGGGTCTCGTCGAGCGAGGCTGCCGGTCTGCGCCCGCTCGCGAAACAATTGCTCGACGCGCTTGAACTCGACCTGCCAGCGGGCGAGGTCGGCCTCGGCCCGAGCGATGCCGGCCCGGACCTCGACGAGCTTCGCCTGGGCGCCGGCGACGTTGGCCTCGGCCACCTTCGACCGCGGCCCCGGCCTGCTTGTGCTTGGCGATCGCCTGCTCGACCGCGGCCTGCTTCTGCCTGAGCTCCGCCTCGCAGCTCGGGGACCGAAAGCTCGGCGAGCACCTGGCCCTTCTTGACCGTATGCGCCGATGTTGACGGTCCAGCTCTTCGACGTAGCCCGGGATCCGGGCGTGGATCGCCGTGGTCTCGAACGCCTGGAGCTGGCCCGGCTCGCCGACGCTGCGGCGGACGGTCTGCCGCTCGGGGTGGACGATCTCCACGCGGCAACCGGTGCGGCGGAGCGAGCCCGTGGGCTGCCTTGCCCTCGGAGCGGCCGCTCGCAGCCGGCGATGATCGCCGCGAGGACAGTGCCGGCGCGCGAGAACGAGGCACTGCGAAAGCGATTGGCGCGAGGCATGGCGTCGCTTTCTGGGAGGTCAGGCTCTCGGGTCGTGGTCTGGCCGGTGCCTCGGGTCCGTCACTTCGGATGAGCCTGTGGCCTCGAGGGCGAGCGGCTCGCCGTTGCCGACGGGCGGGCTCGGCTCGGCGCTGCGTCGTTCTCCTCCTCGTGATAGTGCGGGCTCGCGGGGTCGTCGGGATCGAGCGAGGCCGACTCGCGGCCGGCCCAGCCCTGCACCAGCGCGAAGACGGTCGGCAGCACGGTCAGCGTCGCGATGGTCGCGGCGACCAGGCCGCCGATGACCGCCCGGCCCAGCGGGGCCGTCTGCTCGCCGCCCTCGCTCAGGCCCAGGGCCATCGGCACCATGCCGGCGGTCATGGCGCAGCTGGTCATGAGGATCGGCCGCAGCCGGCCCAGCGCGCCTTCGACGGCGGCCGTGTCCGCTCGGGCCCCCTCCTCGCGGCGATGCCCCTCGGCGAAGGTGACCAGCAGGATCGCGTTGGCCACCGCCACGCCGATGGCCATGATCGCGCCCATGAACGACTGGAGGTTGACCGTCGTGCCGGTGAGCCAGAGCATCAGGACCACGCCGGCGACCACCGCGGGCGTCGTCGAGACGACGACCAGGGCGAGCCTGACCGACTGGAAGTTCGCCGTCAGCGAGCAGCAGGATGACGACGATGGACATCCCCAGGCCGATGCCCAGGCCGCTCAGGATCTCCTCCATGGGCCGGATCTGGCCGCGCACGTCGACGGTCGCGCCCTTGGGCGGCGTGCCCGCCCGTTCGATCGCCCGCTCGACCTGGCTCGGCGACCCTTCCCAGGTCCTCGCCGGCGATGTTGGCCGTCAGGCTCACCGTGCGCTTCATGTTGTAGCGGTCGTACTCGCCCGGCATCGTGCCCGGGCGCACCTGGGCCACGTCGCGGAGCAGGAGCTGCCGGTCCAGGCCGGGCTTCTGGATCGGCACGGTCTCGACGCTCTCGAGCGAGTCCATGCATCTGGTAGGGGATCTCGACCTGCACCTGGTAGCCGATGCCGGTCTTCGGGTCGGGCCAGTAGTTCGGCACGACGAAGCGGCTGGACGACGTGGCGGCGACCACCGAGCGGGCCACGTCCTGCGGCCGTCACGCCGCTGAGCCCGGCGCGCTCGCGGTCCACGTCGATGCTGATGGTCGGGTAGTCGAGCGACTGGCCGTACTGGAGGTCGCGGAGCGACGGGATCCCGGCGAGCTCGGCTCGGAGCTTTCTCGGCGAAGGCGCGGTCGTCGGCGAGGCTCGGGCCGGTGACGGCGACCTCGACCGGCGTCGGCGAGCCGAAGCTCATCACCTCGCTGACGATGTCGGCCGGCTCGAACGAGAGCCGTACGTCCGGCATCTGCTTCGCGAGCTCTCGTCGGAGCTGCTCCTTGAGCCGCTCGATGTCGACCTTCGCGCCCTCCTTCAGAGCCACGCGGAGGATCGCCTCCTCGGGCCCGCCGGTCCACTGGTAGATCGCGTTGATCGGGTAGCTCGACGGGATCAGCCCGACGTAGCCGATCGTGATCGCGACCTTGTCGCGGCCGACCTCCTTCTCGATCGTCTCCAGCGCCTGCGATGGCCAGCTTCTCGGTCTCCTCGTACCGCGTGCCGTCGGGGCCCGCATGCGGAGCTGGAACCGCCCGGCGTCGACCTTGGGGAAGATCTCGAGCCCGAGCGAGCGGCCGACGACGACGATCACGCCGAGGGTCACGGCGAGGTAGGCCGGGACGACGAGCCAGCGCCAGCGGACGACGACCGCCCATGGCCCGGCCGTAGGCGTCCCGGCCGCGCTCGAACGGCGTGCGACTGTGCTTCCCGCGCGGCTGGGCGGTGGTGATGGTGGCGCAGCAGCCAGGTGGAGAGGACCGGCACGAACGTGCTGGACAGCAAGTACGAGGCCACCATCGCGAAGCCGACGGCGAGCGAGAGCGGGACGAACAGCGCCTGGGCCGCCCCCTGCATGAAGAACGACGGGATGAAGACCGCCAGCACGCAGAGCATCGCGAGGAGCCGCGGGATCGCCGTCTGCTGGTTGCCACGCCGCACGGCGCGAGCGACCGAGGACGTCCCCTCCATCTGGTGGTGGATGTTCTCGACTTCGACCGTGGACTCGTCGACCAGGATGCCGATGGCAAGTGCGAGACCGCCCGAGGGTCATGATGTTGATCGTCTGCCCGGTAGCCCAGAGCGCCATGAGTGCGCCGCAGAGGGCGAACGGGATGTTCAGGACGACGACGATGACGCTTCGCCAGTCGCGCAGGAACAAGAGGACCATGAGCCCGGTGAGGACCGCCCCCATCAGGCCCTCGGCCGCGACGCTCCACATCGCGCGGGTCACGGTGGGTGACTGGTCGAACTCGAAGCCGACCTTGATGTCGTCGGGGAGGACCGCCTGCATGCTTGGCACAGCCTTCTTGACGTTGTTGACGACCGAGAGCGTGGAGGCGTCGGCCCGCTTGGTCACGAGGATGTAAACGGCGCGCCGGCCGTTCACCAGCGCGTAGCCCGTCGGGATGTCGCTCGCGTCGAGGATCGTCGCCACGTCGCGGAGGTAGACGGTCGGGTCCTGGCCGGGTCGAATCGGGATCGTCCCCAGCTCCTGGACCTGGCGGACCAGGGCGTTGATCGGGACGATGGGCATCATCTTGCCGATCCGGACGTTGCCCGAGGGGCTGATGGTGTTTCCGGAGTTCAGGGCGGCGATCACCTCGTCGGGTGACATCTGATAGGCGCGGAGCCGGTCCGGGTCGATGCGTACGACCACGGTGCGCTGATTGCCGCCGAAGGGCGGCGGCGCGGAGACGCCCGGGAGGCTCGCGAACATCGGGCGGACCTTGAAAAGCGCCTGGTCCTGGATCTCGCCGATCGATTTCGTCTCGCTTGAGAGCACGAGGATAGCCGACCGGGACGCTGCCGGCGTCGAACCGGGTGATGAACGGCGAGACGGTGCCCGGCGGCATGAAGGCGCGCGAGCGGGTGACGTAGCCGATCGTCTCGGCCATCGCCTGCGCCATGTTCGTGCCGGGGTGGAAGTAGAGCTTCATCACCGCCATGCCCTGAACGTTTCGGCTCTCGACGTGATGGATCCCGTTGATGTAGAGGAAGTGGTACTCGTAATAGTTGGTGAGGAGCCCCTCCATCTGAGCCGGGTCCATGCCGCCGTAGGGCTGGCAGACGTAGACGACGGGGAGGTTCAGATTGGGAAAGATGTCGACCGACATCCGGAACGGAAGACCGGCGATGACTCGCTCCACCGAGGGCCGCAGCTTGAGGTCGGGAAAGAAGTCGAGCGACATCCGGGCGATGGCCACGAGGCTCGCGAGCGCAACGGCGGCGACCAGGACCATCACGGTCAGCGGCCGTCGCATGGCGAAGATGATCGGATTCATGGGGTCGGACCCTCGGGGCACGCCGTGAGCGGATGGCCATACTTGAAAGCGAGGTCGATGGTCAGAGAGGCCAGTCGGCCTTCGGGTCGAAGTTCAGGATGAGCGTCCCTGGCCCGGCCGGGACCTGGGGCCGGAGGTACGGCTTGTCCGCCGCCTTGTGGCAAGAGTAGCAGGCCGTGAGGCTCTCCTTGTACAGCCGCTCGAAGCCCGTCTTGTCCTTGCGATCGATGACCTGCTTGAGCTGCGCGAGCTGGCTGTTCTCGAAAGCTTCGAGGATGTTCGTGAGGTTGATGTCTCGCCCCTGATTGTCCTTTCGGACCGGGATTCGGCGGACCGCCCAGTGGAGATGGGACTTCGTTTCGGCCAAGCAGAAATCGGCCAGCGGCCAGTTCTCGGCCCGACCGGCGAACCAGAGGTTCGTGAAGTGCTCGCCGACATCGGCCATCATGTGGGACTGGGAGGGGAGGAGCGCCTCCAACGCCGCCACCCGGGCCTCGAGCTCAGACTTGGTTGGCGGTTGCGGGGCGGCCGCGGTCGTCTGCTGGCCGCACCCGGCGGAGCAGGCGGCCAGGACAGAAAGGATCACAAGCATCCCGAGGTTGCGTCCTGTCATGATGGTGTCTTTCCACGGGGGTCGCGGTCGTCGTTCTCCGGACCGTTGCCGCGGGACTTCGACCTGATCGAGGGAGTGGGCGGGTCGTCGTTGAGGACTTCCTTGACGAGCTCCCGGAGCTTCGTCCTCGCATCCTCGAGCGCCTTCGCGCCGTCGGCGGTGGCCCGGTAATACTTGCGCTGCTTGCCGCCGACGGTCTCGGTCTGAACGCGTCAGGTAGCCCGCCTCTTCCAGTTGGTGGAGGAGCGGGTAGAGCGTGCCGGGACCGACGTCATAGCCGTGCCGGGCGAGCTCCTCCATCATCTCCACGCCGAAGACCGGCTCCCTCAGGGCGTGGTACAGGACGTGCAGCCGCACGAACCCGCCAAAGAACATTCTGGTCAGCAGCTCGCTCACCTCTTGTCACTCCGATATCGATTACCGATAGTAAAGAGCTTAGCGAGTCTCGTGCCTGGTTT
>CAVTLG010000002.1:0-1847451 GCA_963735495.1 uncultured Chloroflexia bacterium | reverse complement strand
TCAGCTCCTGGGACGCAGGCGGCGTAGCCAGGGGCCCCAGGCGATGAACATGCTCACCGTCGGCGCCCAATGGCTCTCGGCTGGTCGCCAGCAAACTCGTCCTGCTGGCGCCTCTCACGATTCCCTCCGCGAGCACTGCGACGGTTTCGATCACATGCTCACAGTTGTCGAGCACGAGGAGGATATGCCTGTCCCTGAGAAATGAAATCAGTCCCTCAATTGGGTTTTCGGATTGAATGGCGACGCCGAGCGACGCCGCGACCGCGCCAACGACATGCAATGGGTCGGCTATCGGTCCGAGGTCGACGAATCGGACGCCGTCATTGAACGTCCCAACGAGGGCGTCGGCGACCGCGACCGCGACGGTCGTCTTGCCGATGCCTCCCGGTCCGACGATCGTCGTGAAACGATGCTGCGGCAGTCGTGTTGCAAGCGTTACGATCGTATCGGATCGCCCCACAATGCGACTGAGCGGAGCGGGCAATTGGCGCAGCTGAGGGTTTGGAACGCTTGTCTCCGCCCGCGGAAAGATTCCGTCCGGAAGACTGAACTGGGGCCACGAAGCAATATCCCCGGCCGGGAATATTGGCGATGAATCGGGCGCCGTCTTGACCATCGCCGAGCGCCTTGCGAAGGGCGGCGACGTGGAATTTGAGATTTCCCTCCTCTACGAATTGTTTGGGCCAGACACGGGCAAAAAGCTCCTCCTTGGTGACCACCACGCCCGGGCGCTCGAGGAGCGCGGCGAGAATTTCGTGCGCTCGGCCACCCAGCCGAACAGGCTTTTCCCCTTTCAGCAGAAGCCGTTGGTCACGAACCAGACGGAACGACCCAAAGGAAAATTCGTTGGGCGAATGCGTTTCGGCTCCGGTCATCGCGTTCTTCGCTAATCGGTCCCGTGTGCGAAACCTAACATGACTTGGTCTGTGCTCTAACTGGGGAATTTGCTTATTGGGAGCAAGTCCTGCGCGCTCCAGTCGAGCCCGCTCACGATCGACTTCCCGACCCTGAGCGGCGCTAAAGCAGCGAAGCTTGGCGTCAGCGAGATGACGGTCAAGGCGCTACCCGAGGCTGCGTGATGGATAAATGATAGCCCGCTCGCTGGCGGGGCTTGTGACGATAAATTCGAGGCTCGGAATCCGAACCTTAAACGAGATCTGACGCGCCGCGCCACGCCAGCTTTCACTTTCGCGTGATATCAGGAAGGCTTCGGCTTCGATCTCGTGGATTTGCGCCACAGTTCCTGATCGGGCGCCGCATGACGCTCTCGTCAGATCGGACGGACCCGTCCTGGAACGCCGAACGGGCATTCCAGCGCGGACCGGTCCCAGCCTCCGGTCTCGGCTGCAGCCGCATAGGTCGTCGACAGGAAATCGATCAGCAAGGCGTCCGGTTCTGCCGCCGCAGCGACCGCATCGTAAGGCAGGATAAATTCTCCAAGCGCAGCATCGAAATAAGAGCCGGGCGTCGTCGGCCTGTCGCGAAACCCCGCTGGTTCGGGATAGGCGTAGGAGTAGAAGGCCGCCCGAGGGAACGCGTCATTGCCCGGCCAGAACCCGGCGCTGCTGACCTCGTGCGAATAGGCTTCGCGCACAACGGCGTCGGGCAGCCCGGGCACGCCGCCCGGATGGAGCGGCGCTGGCCGCCCGGAGAACCGGGTCACTGCGAGATCGAAGCTGCCCCAGAAGAAATGGACCGGGCTCGCCTTGCCAAGGAAGCCGCTGCGGAACAGTTTGAAGACGCGGTCCGCCTGCACGAGCGCGCGCCAGAATCGATGGGCGGCGGCCGCATCATAGGCGGCGTGCACGCGGTCCTGAGAAAAGCGGATCGGGTTCAGGATCTCGTTAGGCGTCTCCCTGATCGCCACCGCAAGTCCCATGGTCTTGAGGAGCTCGATCACTGCGCCATAAAAATCGGCCACTGTCTGCGGCTTGAGCGCGACCGATCGCTCGTCCCCTTCGCTGGTTCGGACGGCGAGTCGATGGCCGATAAAATCCAGCTCGACCTCGAATATTTCTGCGCCGATCGGTATCGGCGAGGTCCCAAGCCCTCGAGCGGTCACATAGAGGGGAACCTGCCAGCCGTGGTTGACCCAAGGCGTCAGGGCCAGCCGGATCTTGCCCACAATCTGGGTCCAGAGCTGCAAGGTCACGGCCGTCTCGCGCCAAGTCGAATACGTCAGATCGGGCCAAATTGCATGACCGCTGTCCATAAGGCTCCTCCTGCGGAGGGTCGATTCTCGAAGGTCAAGAACCGACAGTCACAGGAGCCTTCAAGGTCAGGGGTTTGATTTTATTGGCGCAGGTCAACTTCAGTGCAGTTTGGCATCCAGTCCAGGCCTCGTTCTGCATGCCACGTTCCGGAGCACACGCCCCCACACCCGGGTCGCCGCTGCACCAGCATCTCTCTTCTTCTTCTTCTTCTTCCTTCTTCTTCTTCTTCTTCTTCTTCTTCTTCTTCTTCTTCTTCTTCTTCTTCTTCTTCTTCTTCTTCTTCTTCCGCCAGCCAGCGCCATTGCGGCTGATGGCGGAGCCACAGCCAGGCAAAGCTGAATCAGGGTGGTTCGCAATCGCGGATTACCGGCTTTGGAAACGCCCTGCTCTCGATCGACCGATCCGCTTTGCCAGGGCGTCGGCGCCAGCCCCGCGTATGACGCCAGTTGGCGGCGATTGTCGAAGTGTCGGAATAGCGCCTCCAACCAGAGACCGGCGGCGAACTCCGCGCCGATGCCTCTGAACTCGAGCAACATCCTCCCCGCCGGCCCTGGCGCGGCGGCCTGTTGCGCGGCAAGCAGCGCGTCTCGTTCGGCCTCCTCGGCGTCGCTTGATTTGATCAAGCAGCAGTTCGAGGCGATCGAGTTCGCGGCTGATCTGATTCTAGATGCACCGGGAATGGACGGCCGTCGCCCGTCGTCAGCTCGTCGAGCTGTTGGCGTCGATCACGGCGCAGCGGCTCGTAACCGGAGACGCCCTGGGAAAACAACAGCCCCTCACATGGGGAGCTTCAGGTCAAGGGGTGAGATTCATTCGTGCATAGGTCAAACTCCGAGGGCAGTTTCGGTATCCGAGGTCCGAGCCCGTTTGCATGACGCGGCCCGTTTCCGAGCACGATCAACCTCACATACGGTCGCCGCTCAAGACGGCTGCACCAAGATCCCGCTTGCGGCGGCAGGGGCTCAGGGGGCGAAACCATTCTGTGGATCGGCATTTCAGGCCATGGCTGCTATCGGTTCGTCCACCCGGATCCGCCAGAACTGATCAGGTTCTGGGAGATTTGATAATCAGTTGAGCGTCCATCGTCAGGCGTCCTTCATCACGGCGCCTTCGATGACGACGCCGGCGGTGACATATTTCCACAGCGCCACCAGCAGCTTGCGCGCCAGCGCCACGATCGTCGTCTTCTTCAGACGGCCGCCGTTGCGGTTGACCCGTTCTTTGAACCACAGAGCCAGCGCCGATTGCGGCTGATGGCGGAGCCACAGCCAGGCAAGCTGAATCAGGGTGGTTCGCAATCGCGGATTACCGGCTTTGGAAACGCCCTGCTCTCGATCGACCGATCCGCTTTGCCAGGGCGTCGGCGCCAGCCCCGCGTATGACGCGAGCTGGCGGCGATTGTCGAAGTGTCGGAATAGCGCCTCCAACCAGAGACCGGCGGCGAACTCCGCGCCGATGCCTCTGAACTCGAGCAACATCCTCCCCGCCGGCCCTGGCGCGGCGGCCTGTTGCGCGGCAAGCAGCGCGTCTCGTTCGGCCTCCGCCCGCTTGATTTGATCAAGCAGCAGTTCGAGGCGATCGAGTTCGCGGCTGATCTGATTCTCTGAGATGCACCGGCAAGGGACGGCCGTCGCCCGTCGTCAGCCCGTCGAGCCGTTGGCGTCGATCACGGCGCAGCGGCTCGTAACCGGAGACGCCTCACATGGGGAGCTTCAGGTCAAGGGGTGAGATTCATTCGTGCATAGGTCAAACTCCGAGGGCAGTTTCGGTATCCGAGGTCCGAGCCCGTTTGCATGACGCGGCCCGTTTCCGAGCACGATCAACCTCACATACGGTCGCCGCTCAAGACGGCTGCACCAAGATCCCGCTTGCGGCGGCAGGGGCTCAGGGGGCGAAACCATTCTGTGGATCGGCATTTCAGGCCATGGCTGCTATCGGTTCGTCCACCCGGATCCGCCAGAACTGATCAGGTTCTGGGAGATTTGATAATCAGTTGAGCGTCTATCGTCAGGCGTCCTTCATCACGGCGCCTTCGATGACGACGCCGGCGGTGACATATTTCCACAGCGCCACCAGCAGCTTGCGCGCCAGCGCCACGATCGTCGTCTTCTTCAGACGGCCGCCGTTGCGGTTGACCCGTTCTTTGAACCACAGAGCCAGCGCCGATTGCGGCTGATGGCGGAGCCACAGCCAGGCAAGCTGAATCAGGGTGGTTCGCAATCGCGGATTACCGGCTTTGGAAACGCCCTGCTCGTCGATCGACCGATCCGCTTTGCCAGGGCGTCGGCGCCAGCCCCGCGTATGACGCGAGCTGGCGGCGATTGTCGAAGTGTCGGAATAGCGCCTCCAACCAGAGACTGGCGGCGAACTCCGCGCCGATGCCTCTGAACTCGAGCAACATCCTCCCCGCCGGCCCTGGCGCGGCGGCCTGTTGCGCGGCAAGCAGCGCGTCTCGTTCGGCCTCCGCCCGCTTGATTTGATCAAGCAGCAGTTCGAGGCGATCGAGTTCGCGGCTGATCTGGGTCTTGAGATGCACCGGCAAGGAACGGCCGTCGCCCGTCGTCAGCTCGTCGAGCCGTTGGCGTCGATCACGGCGCAGCGGCTCGTAACCGGAGACGCCCTGGGAAAACAACAGCCCCTTGACGCGATTGACGTGCCTGACCCGCTCGGCGATCAGCACCTTGCGCTCGCGACAGAGACGGCGGCGGTCTTCTTCCTCGGGTGTCGGCGCCTTGACCATCGCGCACACCCGAGGTTCGCCGCGCTTGAACGCCAATAGCGCGCGAAGCAGCGCCTCGCCGTCGATCCTGTCGGTCTTGGCGCGCCGCCGTCGGCGCGACGTCGCAATCGAGGCTGGGTCGACGACGTGGCTTTCAATTCCTTCGCTTTGCAGCACACGATGAAGCCAGAAGCCGTCGAGACCCGCTTCTTGAATGACAACGATCGGAAAGGATTTTCCGGTCCGCTCGGACGCCTTCCGCTTCAGCTCCGAAACGCGCGCCAGCAGCGCCGCGACGTCTCCGGCTCGCACAGAATGCTTTGACATCTTCTCAGCGGAGCCCGGCGACAGCGATGTGATCAGCCAGATGGAACGGCTCAGTTCCAAGGAGACGAAAATTGCGGCAAGATTGGTTTGGATGGCGGTCGGCGCGTCCGGTCGGTCAGCTACGGCTGGCATGGTCGTCTCCAGAGTTGGTGTTCGCAACCTCACTCTGCCAGAGCGCTGGTCGCTATCCACCTCCCCATGGGATCTGTCGGACTGAGTTTTGCGATTGGGCGGTCGAGCGGGTTTTTCGCTTTGCGGCGGCGGTGGGCGCCCGATCGGGCTTGGTGGGCGTTCGCAATTGAGCCTGGTGGATGGCGGTGGATTGGATGGTCTATGCGCCGGGTTGGCGCCTACGCCCTCGTCAGGCGGGGTCGAGGACGAACATCCGCTTCAAATTCCAGGCCATGGTCACGAGGCTCCACTCGCCGCGCACGTTTTCGAGCCCGCGCAGCGAAAATTGACGGAATCCGAGCGCGGATTTGATGATGCCGAACACCGGCTCCGGGGTCTGTTTGCGCAAGGCGTAGAGCGCTCGGCCTTCGCGGCGTCTTCAGCCGATGCGCCATCGCCTCGACCGGCGTCGGGTCCTTCGGCGCGTCCGGCGCCTTCTCGAAGCGCTCGCTCAGCGGCGGATGATGCGGCTGACGGCCCATCGCGATCACCGGCTCGACGCCGGCCTTCTCGCAGGCCTCGACGTTGCCCGCGCTGAAATAGCCGGTGTCCGCCAGCAGATTTTCGACCTTGCCCAAGGCCTCGGGCAACGCCTCGATCTTCTCCAGCATCGGTTCGACCTGGTGCTTGTCGTTGGGCGCCTGGACCACGTCGGTCGCCACCACCAGCAGGCTGCCCGCCGCCACCGCCGCCTGCGCGTTGTAGCACTGGTCGAAGCCGCCGCCGGCCACCGGCATGATGCGCGACTCCTCGTCCGTCAGATTGACCTGATCGGTCGGCAGCGGCCCTTCGATCGGCGGCGCCGGCGGCTTGCCGCCGGGCTTCTTGCCCGTCGCGGCGGTCTTGGCCTCGCGCGCCGCCATCTTGGCCTCGTGCTCCGCCTTCTCGCGCGCATGCCGCTCCCTGGCCCGCGCCTCGATCGTCGCGCGCGCCTCGGCGATCTTGCGCAGACGCTCCTCGCGCCGCGCCAGTTCGTCGGGGATCGACATGCCGTCGGGAACGTCGGCCGCGTCCGCCGCCTCGGCCTTGGCCATCAGATCGGCGACTTCGGCCTTCAGTTGCGCCTCGATCTTGCCCGCGTGCTCATAGGAAAGCGCGCTGTGCCGGCTGGCGTTGGCGTGGATCTTCGTGCCGTCCAGCCCGATCGTGCCCATCTTCAGCACGCCCATCTCGCGCGCTGCCGAATTCGGTAGCATAGAAATCGAGATCGCTTTCCGTCATCCACTGACAGGAGGCGACCTGTTCGCTCGACGGCATGAATGGCGCAACGGTAGCCGCCATGTCTGCATCCCGATCCATCACATAATAGGTCGGCAACTTCGCCAGTTCGTCGGCCGTTACGGGCCAACCCGAGGTTCCATCAACCGCTCGTAAATGGCGCGCGCCTCGTGAGCGCGGCCATCTCGTTCATACTCGTGAGCCAACCCCCGCAGCTTGCCCCTCGCAACTTCCGCTTGCGGCGCTTCGGAATGCTCTTCGGCCAACATCCAGAAAATGTCTCCCGCTTGCCGCAGACTTCCGACACTCCCGTACTGCTCCGCCATTGCCAAGAGATCATCGAGGCTATCGACGGTCGCCTTAAATTCGGTCTCCGGAATAGGCCTGGCGTGTGACTTTGAATGCATATCATTCCCCTTCCTTGTGAACTGTTGGGCAGCGTTCGAGGGTCGCTCAATGAAACGCCGCCGCGTAGTCGCCGTGCTCATGGGCAGTTTCGCCGTCCTCAAGCGGCCGCTCCTAGGCCTGCACGATGAAGCCGAAATTGCGCCAGCCAAGCAGGAATAGCAGGATCACGATCACCCATTCGTTTGCGGGCAGAAGGTAAGGGCCTCCTACGCCGCACCAGACCGCCAGCTTGCCGAGGATAACAAGCATAGGCGCTCGCGGCGAGCGCCACGAGGTTCCAAATATGTGGAGGCTGGCTCGAGCATGAAATTGATGACTAAAGAGCCTCTTGCAAAAAGATTGACGAATTCAGTCTAGTAAGTCCGTAATATTTATAGCTATTGTTATCGTTTTCAAGTGCTACATTGAAATAGATTGAGATTGTGGTTCAGGTGTGGCGCTGTTATCGTAGAAAGCGATTCGCTTCAGCCTTGGCTGTAGACATGACGGACGACCCTCTCGACGCGATGAAGCCTCGCTGGAGCTACATCCAGGGCTCTTTGTTCCCTTGGATGCGCGAGGACAACGATCCGATCACCGAAGCGTTGGGTCGTCTCGTCACCACGCTCGACGTGATCGGCCTCGAAGCCTTCGTTCCCGAGCCGCCCAGGGGGCCGGGCCGGCCGCCCGAGGACCGTCGCGCCCTCGCCCGAGCTTTCGTGGCCAAGGCGGTCCTGGGCGTTCCCACCACCAGCGCCCTGATCGAGCGCCTCGACGTCGACAAGTCCCTGCGTCGCATCCTCGGCTGGGAGCGACACTCGCAAGTTCCTTCCGAAGCCACGTTTTCCCGGGCGTTCGCCGAATTCGCGCGCGGCGCGCTGCCAGACAAGATCCACGCCGCGCTGATCGAGCGTGCGCTCGGGGGACGTATCATCGGGGCGATCGCGCGCGACGCCACCGATTGTCAATCGGCGTCCAAAATTGACCCCCCTTGTGTAGGGCGCGGACGGTAGCGCTCGCCCCGGCGGAGCTGGTCGGGGTTGCGCAGCCGGGGCGAGGCGCGGTTCGGTGAGGCGCAAGCGACGTTGGTCGGTCAGGCGCGGCTCTTGAAGCGCCGGCTCTCGTGCCGAGGGGACGTCGGGTCAATCCCGGCCGAAGCCGCGGGGCGGAACGATCGCCTGGAGGTCGGTGAGATCGAGGTTGCAGATCACCTGCAACGCCTCGGCGGTGGCGCTGTCCTCAAGGTTCTCCGGCAGAGCTTCCAGCCAGGCGGCATACTGACCCTGCAACGTGGTCAGCTCGGAGACAGCGTCGCACCACCGCTTGGCGCGATTGCGGTGATCGAGGGGCCACGTGGATTGCCAGTCCACAAACGAACTACTACGCCAGCACGAGCAGGATATCAAAGAGTTTATCGAACAAAACGATTTGTCATATATCGTATTACGTCTCGATGCAGCAATGATCACATCATTAGGGCAGCAATACTTGAGTGAAAAGTTCACACGTCAGGGTGATCGTCTCCATCAAATGCTGGAAGATCCGGGATCAGTACTAACCGCTAGTGATGGTCATCATATAGATGGACATCACCCGTATGTGCTCGTAATTAATCCTGACATCTTCTACTACGCGCTCTATGGCCTGGGCAACCCGCACGACCAGAAAGTACTTTTCCGCTCCTTCATGCTGAGTTTCCAGTATATCATCGTAGACGAATTTCACTATTACAACGCCAAGCAGCTTGCCAACTTCCTTTTCTTCCTGACGCTTTCCCGCGAGTGGGGCTATTTTGCGCTTGGACGCAAGGTATGCTTACTGACAGCCACGCCATCCCAAAAAGTAAAAGACTACCTGGCACACCTCAACATAGGGATTGTGTATATTGATCCTGGCAATGAACCAGCGGATTTACCAACTACACCTGCCCTGGCGCCAGTGCGTCTTCGTCTGTGGGGCGCATCCGAACTTGATAGTGGGTTGGTTAGTCTGGCGGATAGTGGACAGTCACAGGTAACGGAGTGGTTGGCGCAAGGACGCCATGGAGCCTTTATCAGTAGCGCCTTGTGGCGTATAAATGCACTGTACCAACTCTATGGCGGAAAAAGCAATTCGTTATTGGGTCGCCTGACGGGAGCCGAAACATCTGATAACAGGGAGCAGCATAAACTTGCGGCATTACTGATGGCAACGCCCACGGTAGACATTGGCTATAATTTCAGCAGGCCAGGGAAACAGAGACAAAGCATTGATTTCCTGTTCTTTGATGCCCACAGCTCAGACGAGTTCATCCAGCGTCTAGGGCGAGCCGGACGCGTCCTCGGGAAACTGGAATGCGATTATCCCAGCGATGTCTGGGCTGTCGTTCCTGATGAGCTTGTTACGGCATTACGTGAGCAGGTTGGAGAGGTACAGAGGAGAACGTTGAACAGGCTAGTCAACGAGACCTTGCCACAAAAAAATGGTATATATGCCTATATACATAGTGGCGCTATTGCCGAAGCTTTTCTGCCACTTTACCGCATACATAAAGCGCTGCCCACAGACGAGCGGCAAAAGGCGGAACAGCTATACATGACATTGCAGCAGGTCTATGACGCTAAAAATGCCCGTAGTTTTAACTATCTGGCAAACAACATACGAAAATACCTGGCCATAAAGGCCCAGCTCCCAGAATTATTGAAAGAAGCACAAGCAAAACACTTTACCTTCGGTCCTGCCAGCGTAAAATTACGGACACTGGACGAACAGCCAGAGATAAGCTTAGAAGATCTGGAAAGGATAGATGCCGCGCTAGCAAAAAGTGCTGAGCGCAAGGTCCTAAGAAATCATGGAGCGGAGCCAACAGAGCGCAAACGTCGCGCTGAGCTAGAAGAATACTATGTCACTGATGCGCGCTTCAATTTCCGTGATAATTTTCAGCCACCGCTTGCGCTGGCCTATGATCCAGAGGGCTTTCTAGCTACGGCTGAATATACGACATATTCAGCATTACACATTGTACAAAATTATCGAGCGGACTGGTTTGATGGCGATCAACAGCGCTACACAGAGATGATTACGCATCAAGGGAAGCGGGGACAGCAAATTCTGCTCTATTGCCAGATCAGAAGTCCTCGTGAGCAGAGGCTACACCTCTATTTTAAGCTCAGTCACCTGCCAATTACCCGCAGGCATTGGGAGGAACATTATTGCAGCAAACTAGCAGCATTAGAGGGATTTCAGCTATACTCAGACGATGGTCCCATCCCAGCAGAAATCAACACGATTTTCGGGCGAAACTACGTAACATTCTACGCAGTGCCAGCAATTGGGCCCGAGGCTCTAGCACTTACCAGACTACATAAAACCACGGCATTATTTACCAATACGTTGAAAATCGACTTTGCTGAAGGGGGAGAACATGAATATATGCTCGTTGTTGGTACAGCGGCGCTGCTTGTTGCCTGTGAAAGAAGTATCATAAATGCCAGATACATGGTCAAACGCGCCGCTACTCGTGGTAGCCACATCTTTGACTGGAACGAGGAGCTATGAATAACCTGCTCTATTCCATCATTCTCGAATTGCGGGCGACGAGAAGCGCAACACTCCCGGCAACGACGGGACACCAGGCACACGCGCTCTTTTTGAGCCTCATCGGTCAGATCGACGCAGGACTGGCGACACGCTTGCACGATGAGCCTGACTACCGACCATTTACGGTCTCGCCCCTCGGTGGAGCGATCAAACGCGGGAACAGTCTCGCTCTGCAGGAGGGTCAGAGCTACCGCTTACGCGTTACGTTGCTCGACGGAGGACAGCTCTGGCAATGCTTGAGTAGTTACTTTTTAGGCGCCGGCATGCAGCAACGTGTACGCCTGGGTGAGGCAGAATTCACGCCGCAAAAGATCCTTTCCACAGCAGCGACCGATCCGACCGGCTGGGCAGCAAACACAGATTGGCAGACGTTAGCACATACAGCGGCACAACAGGTGATCACCATGCACTTCGCCAGCCCCACGGCATTTAGTCTGGGGGAGCATCGTTTTGCGCTTTTCCCGGAGCCCATGCTGCTCTGGGATAGCCTGATGCGCACATGGAATCGCTATGCTCCCGAGGTACTCCACCTGGATAAGCCAGCGATCAGGGAATATGTGCAGCAGCAGGTTGTGATCAGTGACTATCGACTAAACACCGACATGTTAAATTTTCCCAAATATCTACAAAAAGGCTTTGTAGGCAGTTGTACGTATACACTCAAAGGGCGAGGTAGTTACGCGCCACAACTGGCTACCCTGGCGCACTTCGCGCATTACGCGGGGGTTGGCTACAAAACAACCATGGGCATGGGTCAGGCGCGCCTTGAGCTACGCTCAAGTGAAGGTAGCGTCTGAGCAATGATAATCCACACGCGTAATTGCAAGAAGAAGCTCCAGAGCGCGAGAGGCTCGGCTGTGGCAGTGCTGAGCTCAGCCTCTCGCACGACAATTTGAGCTCAAAAATGTCTGGCGGGCATTGCTTCCTCCCCGAAACCTATGCTATAATAGCGTCAACCGGGACCCTCTCGGAAAACCCCCTTTCGGCCAGCGCTGGAAGCGCTTTCGCGAGGGCCGGGGTTGCAGAGGAAATTATTGCGAGTGAGCAATTGAAACACGTTTGATATGCCACATACGGCAGAGTGCATTGTCACGTTGCAGAGGAAATTATTGCGAGTGAGCAATTGAAACTTCTTCTTGATTGGCAAGATACCTTGCATCGGGATCGGTTGCAGAGGAAATTATTGCGAGTGAGCAATTGAAACTCCTCCTATTCCCACTCGTCTCACGCCACTTCTCTCATCGTTGCAGAGGAAATTATTGCGAGTGAGCAATTGAAACGTATCAGAACCACTCGATGAGACAGTGCTACCGCGGTTGCAGAGGAAATTATTGCGAGTGAGCAATTGAAACTCGTTACAAGTCTCGTTGAGGAGCGCAAAATGAGCAACGTTGCAGAGGAAATTATTGCGAGTGAGCAATTGAAACTGAAAGATGTATCGTTGCACACTGACCCGACGGCGGCGTTGCAGAGGAAATTATTGCGAGTGAGCAATTGAAACCCGCCAGTGTCCACGAGCTTGATATTCCCTATCGTAGTTGCAGAGGAAATTATTGCGAGTGAGCAATTGAAACTGGCAGAGACCTATGCTATGAGAGGTCAGTTACAAGAGGTTGCAGAGGAAATTATTGCGAGTGAGCAATTGAAACAATTGCTGTAGTACATATAGATCACAGTATCGCTAGTATGTTGCAGAGGAAATTATTGCGAGTGAGCAATTGAAACTTGGATCATCAAATGATTGACGATGCCATTGGACCAGGTTGCAGAGGAAATTATTGCGAGTGAGCAATTGAAACGATGAAATTATGCCAGATTTGAAGTCGTTAGACGCGTTGCAGAGGAAATTATTGCGAGTGAGCAATTGAAACGTAAATACACTTAAGGGATTATAGATGGACACAACAGAGTTGCAGAGGAAATTATTGCGAGTGAGCAATTGAAACGCGACACCGCAAGAATGCCACTACGCCCCTTGACCATCGTTGCAGAGGAAATTATTGCAAGTGAGCAATTGAAACTTTCTCTTTGGCATTATGTTCTGCGATGCACTCATAATGTTGCAGAGGAAATTATTGCGAGTGAGCAATTGAAACCAGACTATTGGCTCGTAGACGGCTTCTACCGTGTTGCGTTGCAGAGGAAATTATTGCGAGTGAGCAATTGAAACAATAGTTCTCTGTAAGGTATTTTACTGCTTCTTGTAAGTTGCAGAGGAAATTATTGCGAGTGAGCAATTGAAACGAAAGTGAAAACACGTTTGTTTACGCTGCAATGGGAGTTGCAGAGGAAATTATTGCGAGTGAGCAATTGAAACCGTATTGTAGGCAGGAGGGAAGCGCCACGCAACAGGCGTTGCAGAGGAAATTATTGCGAGTGAGCAATTGAAACCCGTACGTAGTAGCCCCTGCAATGCTAATCGCATTCGTTGCAGAGGAAATTATTGCGAGTGAGCAATTGAAACTAGGTGATACGCACCACAAGGCAAGAGGGAAACAGAGGAGTTGCAGAGGAAATTATTGCGAGTGAGCAATTGAAACCTCCGAAAACGCCGCTGCCTGAAGTTTCAAGATATCCTGTTGCAGAGGAAATTATTGCGAGTGAGCAATTGAAACGTGACATAAAAATTTTGTAGTCGCTCAGTATAAGCCGTGTTGCAGAGGAAATTATTGCGAGTGAGCAATTGAAACGTGCTAGTTGGCGTGTATGCCGTTCCAGTAGTCCCAGAGTTGCAGAGGAAATTATTGCGAGTGAGCAATTGAAACCTGGCTCAAAGTTGCCTGTTACGACCTTAGTTCTCAGGTTGCAGAGGAAATTATTGCGAGTGAGCAATTGAAACTATCGGTCTATCAATGACGTGGTAGGGACCTGCACAGTTGCAGAGGAAATTATTGCGAGTGAGCAATTGAAACAAGAGCAAATGAATGTGTTGTCGTCCAGGTCTGGATTGTTGCAGAGGAAATTATTGCGAGTGAGCAATTGAAACTCTTCTCCACCACTATTGCACATTGTTCCTCAACGCGTTGCAGAGGAAATTATTGCGAGTGAGCAATTGAAACCTGCCACGTTGCAAGCCACGACGCGCTGCTCGGGTTGTTGCAGAGGAAATTATTGCGAGTGAGCAATTGAAACCACGACCAGTGTGTTGCTAAGCAATGCGGTGTGAGTGAGTTGCAGAGGAAATTATTGCGAGTGAGCAATTGAAACCTGCTGGAGAATGAGGCAAAAACTTTCCTATCGCAGTTGCAGAGGAAATTATTGCGAGTGAGCAATTGAAACTTGTTGGTTGTATTCCATGCTGTAGTCCTGTAAACAGTTGCAGAGGAAATTATTGCGAGTGAGCAATTGAAACTATGGCAGAGCCAATATAGCCAGATTGGTATACCAGCTTGTTGCAGAGGAAATTATTGCGAGTGAGCAATTGAAACCAAAGATAAGACCATGAAGACGGGCAAGATCGACAGTCATGTTGCAGAGGAAATAATTGCGAATGAGCAATTGAAACTTTTTATCTTGAGTCAGGACCAGAATCCCGCAACGGCGTTGCAGAGGAAATAATTGCGAATGAGCAATTGAAACGGCTGATTGAGAAAGGGGTTGTCCCCAGCCCTTGCAAGGTTGCAGAGGAAATAATTGCGAATGAGCAATTGAAACTGGGATTATGATCCGAAGAAGTACATGGCAAGCTTCAGTGTTGCAGAGGAAATAATTGCGAATGAGCAATTGAAACATACACTGAGGGACGAGAGTATTATCACGTATCGACATCGTTGCAGAGGAAATAATTGCGAATGAGCAATTGAAACATTATCATGTATCATTATGCCTACCCCAACCTGAAGTTGCAGAGGAAATAATTGCGAATGAGCAATTGAAACCCTACTGGCAACAGAATAATGGTGCAGCAGCACGCAGTTGCAGAGGAAATAATTGCGAATGAGCAATTGAAACAGATAAGTCCATAGGCACTAGGGAGCAAGTAGGATAGTTGCAGAGGAAATAATTGCGAATGAGCAATTGAAACCTGCCAGACAATGACCTCATGGCGCTCACAAATCCCGTGTGTTGCAGAGGAAATAATTGCGAATGAGCAATTGAAACACTATATGCAGTAATCTTAGGAGAACCTTTCTACTAAGTTGCAGAGGAAATTATTGCGAGTGAGCAATTGAAACCCCCGATCACCGCACTTTTGGGGGGGATCATCTCGGGAAGTTGCAGAGGAAATTATTGCAAGTGAGCAATTGAAACCATCAGGTTCCGGTATCGCGCGCGTCACTGTCTCCAAGTTGCAGAGGAAATTATTGCGAGTGAGCAATTGAAACAGGAATGCCAACCCCTTAGCTTTCGCAATTATAGAAAGTTGCAGAGGAAATTATTGCGAGTGAGCAATTGAAACAGCATATCCTTTTCTCTTTCTAGCGGGAGGTATAATGTTGCAGAGGAAATTATTGCGAGTGAGCAATTGAAACACGACGATCTGGGATTGAAACAGCACCTCTTTAGTTGCAGAGGAAATTATTGCGAGTGAGCAATTGAAACACTCAGGCATCAGGTCCATGGACGAGCAACATTACAGTTGCAGAGGAAATTATTGCGAGTGAGCAATTGAAACTTATACATTTTGAGTGCCTTTCTTTGCTATTATTTCTCCGTTGCAGAGGAAATTATTGCAAGTGAGCAATTGAAACTATATATAAGGATACGACGATTTTCAATACTCTGTCGTTGCAGAGGAAATTATTGCAAGTGAGCAATTGAAACCTGTAGGATCACCACCAATAGTACCGTGCTGGAGTTGCAGAGGAAATTATTGCGAAGTGAGCAATTGAAACTCGCGCCTGCGGAACCGTAGAAGTTCACCGCCTCCTCAGTTGCAGAGGAAATTATTGCGAGTGAGCAATTGAAACCAGGCTGTCACGGAGACGACACGGCAATCGAGGTTTTCGTTGCAGAGGAAATTATTGCAAGTGAGCAATTGAAACTTATCGTCTTCTAGTGGATTACTCATCTCTTTTATCTCGTTGCAGAGGAAATTATTGCGAGTGAGCAATTGAAACAAGAGATAACTAACAGTATTGGCCGAAGCATTGCTTGGTTGCAGAGGAAATTATTGCGAGTGAGCAATTGAAACCCACGCTCCCACCCGCACAATTCAAGCACATCAACATCGTTGCAGAGGAAATTATTGCGAGTGAGCAATTGAAACAATGCTGACATTACGTCTTGTTGGTCGGCTTGTCGTTGTTGCAGAGGAAATTATTGCGAGTGAGCAATTGAAACTGGCCTGCGCCTGGGTGCAAAGCCACAGGCCGTCTACAGTTGCAGAGGAAATTATTGCGAGTGAGCAATTGAAACCACCATACGTGTCCCATTCTCAACGCAGGCAATCCCGGTTGCAGAGGAAATTATTGCGAGTGAGCAATTGAAAGTGGTCTATGAGGATACCGACCACCTCGATAGGAGACGTTGCAGAGGAAATTATTGCGAGTGAGCAATTGAAAGTCGGGATTTTGTGAACAAACCTGGATCAGGATGAAGGTTGTAGAGGCCTATATTGCACTTGAGCAATTGAAAGACAACATCAATCTCGTCAGGATGATAATAGTAATATTGTTGTAGAAGTCGATATTGCGAGTGAGCAATTGTAACGTGTTAGCTAGTACGCAATTTCGCGTCACCAAAAAGGTTGTAGAGGCTGATATTGCGCTTGAGCAATGGAAATTGGAGACGGTCACGACCCACCACCACAACTGTAGAGACAGCCGATAACAGTAGATTGACTTTTCGCCTGTTTGCACGTAATCTTCACTACATAACGAAAATAGAGCGCGAGGAAATTTTTCCTTGTTCTGCGAAAAGGATCACGCGATGAGCCAACCTACGTCCTCTCCCATTGAAAAGATACCGGAAGCCAGGCATAGTACTTCCCCGGTTCGAGCACACAGCAGTCACCATTGATGATGCGTTCTGGGCTCCACGCCTACAAACGCTGCGTGAGCAAACCTTGCCCTTCATCCATCAACAGCTCCAGCAGGCCGGATATTTCGAGGGCTACAAAGACGAGTGGAAACAGCATAGCCGCGACGGCATCCTGCATGTTTACTGGGAATCGGACATCTCGAAATGGCTGGAGGCCGTAAGCTATAGCCTGGCGCGTCATCCCGACGCGGCACTCGATGCCCTGGCGGACGAAGTTATTGCGTTTTTCACCTCATTCCAACAAGCGGACGGCTACCTCAATGTCTGGTTCACACAGGTTGAGCCTGCCAGACGTTGGACAAATCTGCGCGATTGGCATGAACTGTATTGCGCGGGCCATCTGATCGAAGCAGCGGTCGCACACTTTCGCGCCACGGGTAAGCGCACATTGCTCGACGCGGTCTGTCGCTACGCCGACTATATCGCTAGCATCTTTGGCGCGGAAACAGACAAACGACATGGCTACCCCGGACACGAGGAGCTCGAACTGGCACTGGTGAAGCTCTACCAGACCACAGGTGAAGAGCGCTATCTACGTCTGAGCCAGTATTTCGTCGAGGAACGCGGCCAGCAACGCGCCGAGGGACACTACTACGATATCGAAGCACGTCAACGCGGTGAGGACCCGGCTAACTTCTGGGCCAGAACATACGAGTACAATCAATCTCACGTGCCGGTACGCGAACAACAGAAAGTCGTCGGTCACGCGGTCCGCGCGATGTATCTCTATAGCGCCCTGGTGGACCTGGCCCAACAATCAGGTGACGACACACTCTTCCAGGCCAGCGAGCGTTTCTGGCAACATCTCAGCTCGCAGCAATTGTATATTACCGGCGGCATTGGACCCTCCTCGCGCAACGAGGGCTTTACCGCCGATTATGACCTGCCCAATACAGACGCCTACGCAGAGACCTGCGCGGCGATTGGCTTGATTTTCTGGAGCCAGCGCATGTTGCAGTACGACGCGGACAGCCGTTACGCCGACGTACTGGAATGCGCACTGTACAATGGCGTCTTGAGCAGTGTCGCTCTGCATGGTCGGGCCTTCTTTTACGAAAATCCCCTGGAGAGCAATGGCACTCATCATCGCCAGCCATGGTACTATTGCGCCTGTTGTCCACCAAATATCGCACGGCTCTTGATGTCGCTGGGACACTATATCTACACAGTGAGTCCAACCGACATCCTCGTCCACCTCTATATACAAAGCACAGCAAGCATACAAGTTGGCAATGAGCGCGTGACATTGCGCCAGGAAAGTAATTATCCCTGGGATGGCACTATCCGGCTGCATATGGAACTGGCACAACCGGCTGAGTTTGGCCTGAATTTACGTCTACCGCACTGGTCACGAGACGCACGTCTCAGCATGAATGGTGAGGAGATAGCAATTGAGCAAAGTGCGTACAAGGGCTATGCACACATACGACGCCACTGGCAGCCTGCTGACAGTATCGTCCTGACGCTGCCGATGCCCATCGAACGTGTGTATGCCCATCCTGACATACGCGCCGATAATGGGAGTATTGCCCTGCAACGGGGACCTCTGGTGTACTGTCTCGAAGCGGTAGATAACCACGTTCCGCTGCATCGTATCCGCTTACCACAGGATGCCACGCTGACAGGTCACTTTGACGCCGAGCTGATGGGCGGCGTTACCGTCATTCAAGGCGAAGCTGTCGCGCTGGCGACGACAGATTGGTCTGGGGATCTCTATCGCACGACGCCCGCCGTACAGCAGCCCTACACGCTCACGGCCATCCCCTATTACGCGTGGGATAACCGTGAACCAGGCGAAATGCGTATCTGGTTACAAACTCCTTGACGCCAATACTAACGGTAGCTCGAAAATAGGCCGCCGCAAGGGACAATACATTTCACTTAAGGGCAAAAAACGGGCCGCCGCAAGGGACGCAAAGACCTTTTTTCTTCGCTCAAGGGAGCAGACAGACCACCAAAAAAGGTCTTCGCTCGGCCCCTACGCGAGCTTAAATGTTTGCGCTCAATGCCGCTTAAGTGAAAGGTATTGGCCGCAAGGGACGCAAAGACCTTTTATTCCTGGCTCAACGCTACGACAAACTGCCAAAAAAGGTCTTCGCTCGGCCCCTACGCGAGGTTGAACGTTGGTTCCCCACACCGCCTAAGTGTAATGTATTGGCCGCAAGGAACGCAAAGACCTTTTATTCCTGGCTCAACGCTACGACAAACTGCCAAAAAAGGTCTTCGCTCGGCCTCTACGCGAGTCTGGGCGTCGGCTCTCCTTACGAGAAATGGATTGCCTTTGGCGCTACACAGCACACGCGATTATTGCTGATAGTGCTTCAGCGCCTTCTGCAGGAACGCAGCTTCCTCCGCGCTATAGCTATACATGGCTAACGGCCTCTCTGCGGCTGGCAGCTCGTCGTGGTTCTTCCACCACTGCTGCAAGCCAGACGCTACATCCGCGTCACCACGCGTGAACTGCCCGATCAACTCACTGTGCTGCCGCGCCAGCGCCTGACCCTCTGGACCAAGCGGGTCCTTGCTCTCCGCGACCAGTCGCCGCAGTTCCGCGTAAACGGCCTCCCACTGCTGGCTCGCGCGTTGCTGATCCTCCTCCGTCCAGTTCTTCCCCCACGCCTTCACCTTCTGCGCCGCATCAGGATCATACGACCTGGCAGAGATCTCCGCCATCTTCTGCTGTTGTTCCGGTGTCAGGTACTTGTTTACCCAATCGTTATGCTGCTCCATTTGCATCACCTGGATCACATTGATCAGCGCATTCCAGTCTCCCTGTTTGCTCCGCAGCGCCGCTTCAGCCTGCTCAATGGCCTGAATTACCTTATCCAGCTGACTGCGCTTCTCGCGCATCATCACCTTCTGCGTAATCAGCGTCTCATGCAAGCGCTCGGGGTCCGTCTGCAGACAGACCTTGATCTCGTCCAATGAGAAACCGAGAAACTTCAGCGCCAGGATCTGCTGCAAACGCCACAAATCCTCATCTGAGTACAGCCGATGCCCTACCTCCGTATACTCCGAGGGCGAGAGGAGACCTACCTTGTCATAAAAACGCAAGGTACGCGCCGTCACCGCTGCCTTGTGCGCAAACTGACTGGTGGTATAGTATTGGCGATCCAAGTGTTACCTCCTTTCGCATGAAGCATAAGGCATGACGTAACGTCATATGCAAGACCTTTGCGTGGCAATTTGGGGCCAGTGCAAAAATTCGGTACGTCGGGCACATCCACCGGCTATTTACCAGAGTTACCTGGAGCCTTCCACAACCAGAGTAGGGCGTTGAGACGTGATGGTGGGGACATTTCATGGTGCGCGTGAGCCTTACGCGACGCCGGCACCTGTTGCTGATCGCTCGCTTCAAAGAGATCCAGGAAGCGATTGACGCTCTGCGCAACACCCTCAACCATCAGGTAGCCAGACGGTTTCACAGCATCGCCAACTAGATAGAGACCCTGCGTAGCGGTCTGCGCGCGCACGTCTTCTCCCTGCGCAATACGATTGACGGGCCACTCGCCACGATAGGTACCCATCGTCAGCACGCGGCAATGTTCAGCAAAAAAGTCTGCCCCAAAAAGCATGTGCAGATCGGCGAGAGCCAGCGCGCGCTCCTCCGCAACATCGTTGCTCTGAATCACCTGATGGCTAATCAGCAAATGTTTTCCGGGCGGAGCCAGGCTGGGATCACTATTAGTCGGCTGGACCATACCGGCAATGCGTTTTGTATCCAGACAATACATGATGCCTTTGTGCGGAATAAGCGAGACATCGCTCAGAATGTGTACTTTGAGTCCGATAGCCTCTTGTAACTCTGGCTCAGCTTGGACGCTCGGTCCATTCGGGGGAACGCGGGTAGGGGCGTCACCTCGCGTGCGCCCCCGTTGCTCGCGTTGTGGCCACCAGGGCGGTCGCCAGGACACGCCCCTACCCGCGTTCCCAACGTTTTCCCCAGAAGGATGGAGACCCTCCATCTGCTCTGTCGCTTCTTCAGCAGTATTTTTCTTCTTTAAGACCTCGGCCTGCGTCACACGGCGATTATCCAGCAGCGCAGTGGTCGCACGAGGACCGATATCACTGACGACCAGCGGAGCATTGATGAGTATTTCCTCGTCGCGTTGCTTATTGCGTACACGTACCCCTGTCACCTGTCCACCGGCGCTGAGGATTTGCAGTACTTCATGAGCAAGCAACAAATCACCACCCTGAGCCAGCAAGTGTTGTTGCAACTGCTTCGTCAGCTCACCGCAACCGCCCTGCACAATCCCTGGCGCTCCGTAACGCAGCATATTTTTGGTTATGCGCACAACTTCAGCGGTACTGACCTGGCCGAGTTCAAGACTGAGCGCAAAGCGCGCAATACGCTCGAAGAAAGCGACCAGTTGCGGATTACGCCTGACATTGACATGCCGCTCAAGCCAGAGATCAAACGGTAGATCGCGCTCATGCGCTGGTAGCGGACGCAAGAACATCAGGTAGCCGATACGCGTAAACCAGAAGGACTGTACAGGTCCCAGGAACTGAAAGACGCCTAACAGGCCACGCGAGCGATACTGCTTACCGTGAACGTGAAATGAACCAAAGACATCGGCATCAAAGAGTCGGTGAGGTACATGCAGACGACGCAGCATGCTAGCCAGTACGCCACTACTACCAAACGGGACCATATGTACCGCACCGGTACTGACCTGCACACCTTGAAACGTCTTGGCGGTAAAGCGTCCTCCGCTATGGGGTAATCTTTCCACGACCACAACCCGTTTTCCGCGTTGCAGAAGCTGCGCGGCGCTGAGCAGACCGCCCAGGCCCGCACCGATAATGATAGCGTCAACAGGTCTGCTATCATGCAGCGCGGGAGCATCATCAACGATGCTCCCTACACTGGTGGATGCGCGTTTATCCATAGTAAAATCGCCATGCTAGACAAAACCGCATACATAAAGCAAATTTAGCCATATGTATGCAAAACGATCTGTTACGCTATTTATCTTCGCCGATCATGCTACGCAGCAGGCTATTGCATTCAGCCATGGTGTTGAGCACGTTCTGATGGATCTGGAAGACCTTATTTAATTCACGCGCCTTACGTGCGAGCTTTGTCACGTACTCGATATCGCGCGGATTGTTCATGACATCTTCCATCAATTGCAACAGTTCGGCCCAGGATAACGCCTCGCGACTGCGCGCGACATCGGCGATAGTATTATCCATACGCTCAGAGACGCGGCGAATGCCAACTCGCAACTGATTCGAAACCTGCAATACCTCAGCTTCATGGTTGCGCACAGCATCCTGAGTTGCGTTGAATTGCTGCTGTAGCGACATGACCTGACCATCCAATGTTGAAAGCGCCGCCATCAACGCGCTCATATCCGGCAACGTGGGCAACGGTAAGTTCGCCAGACGGTTGAACGTCACAGACGCATCGTCGTACTGCACAGGGATCTGAGCTGGTGTCACAGCATTTGCGCTATCGTTATTGGTGTTGAAAGATTGCATATTATTCACGACATCAGCAACCTCAGGCAGCGCAGTCGCTATATTCGCATTGGAGGCCGCTGTATAGGCATAAGCAGCCACAGGCGTCTGCTCCACCGATGGCGTCATCGGCGGTTGAGCGGCGACCGCGACGGGCTGGGCTTCTGGCTCTTCCGCAGCAGCATACGACGCATGCGTGCCAAACTCATCATTACTCGCCAGGGTGGCCAGAGCATCCTCACGCGTGCGATAGGTCACATCCTGTGGAGGCTCATCGTATTGGACAGCTTGCGTTGGTAACTCGTCGATACCACCATGCTCCGCCCTTGAATTGAACGCATAAAAAACCAACTCGTGTTCTCCAATACCTACATGATCGCCATCCTGTAACTCGTACGGCGTCGTGTCTTCTATCTGCTGCCCATTGACAAAAGTACCATTCGCGCTGCGCTCGTCATGTAAGACGTAGCGACCACCTTCATAACGCACAGTTGCATGGCGGCGCGAGGTCAACTTATCTTTCGATAACAATATATCACTGTTCGGAGCGCGACCAATGGTGATTTCAGGCTTATCCAATGGATATTCCTGAACGACTTCGCCCTCGTCAGAACGTAAGGCAAAGCGCGCTGGCTCCTCAATGCTATCCGCAGTCTGTACAGTATCCAACGTAGCCTCCTGCATGGTCGGAAAATCCTGCCCCGCAGGAGAAGAATCTGCAATCGTGGGAGCAAGCGAAGCCGCCCCATCAGACCAACTATTAGCAGGTGCAGAGCCTGGTGTTGCGGCCCAATCATCTGCGGCGGCCACGGTTGCTTCTCCTGCTGCTGGCTGCGCCTGCTGAGAAGAAGAGGGAGTCGCAGAAAGCAGGCGATTGCCACAATTCAAACAAAAGTTATCACCCGGCCGGGTCTCAGCGTCACAATAAGGACACTTATCCATGATACTAGTTCCTCCCATTAGTCTGCACGCACAAATTGCTATTTCGCACGCATATAAAACTTCCGTCTATTATACCAGAAGTGAAAGTTGAGCGTCGAGGGTCGCGGTGATCACAATCACCTGCGGCTACCAATCGTCCCAATACTACGACGAATGGAGCGCTAAATCTTCACCCATATATGCTCAGTCATTTGCAGAAACACGCGATGTGCCCTGGAAAGCAGCATCTCACGTCGCGGGAATCCAACTGACATTCGGCTGCAAACTCTGGAAAATTTGCTGCAATGCGCTCGTCTTGCCACGCGCTGAAAAAACAATATCGGTTGTATTACGCGCCCCACTGCATAGCTGGATCGAGTCCTGTTTGGAGGAAACCGCCGCTGTAGGCGTAGCTGCCTGTGCGCCTCCGTTCAGGACGCTCGCATCAGGAGCCACACTACACTGAAAAACGGTATTCTTAGAAGTCAAAGGCGCTTGTGAAAACGTGATCGAGTCATGATCAGCCAGCAGATAGGTAATCACAAAGTTACTTCCTAGCACCGGGTGACGTAAGGTACCCGAGGCACTTAAGAGACAGGTGCCCGCAGGCAATGTCGGTGGGAGAAAGACCGTAAAACCCAGGTTAGCCTGGACCACTGACCAGTTCGTCAGCGTGACCGGCGTGCCATTCGCGGGTCCCAGGCCCGTACTCGGCGTCGTAACAGTTGCGCCTGTTGCTGGCTTTACGGCTGATGCATCATCGCGAAAGACCATTGCAGGCTTGCTACACCAGTGCAACTGTGCCAGCGCCACCGGTTCGGGCGTTGCAGTAGCCTGACTATTCGCACCGCCCGCGCCCGCACATGCAGCCAGCAAGATACCGGACAAGACAAGCAGAAGAGAGAGAGACGTCCATCGCCAATGTATAGTGTGCAAACGCATAAGGCCATTAGCGGCCCGGCGCGCACCAGATCTTCTTCGCTGGAATAGAGGCATAAAAAGCTCCTTAGGTGACTGCATATTGCCCGCTGGCGAGCGAAAATAAGAGATGTATTGAGATACTTGCTATTTCGCTACAGTCGGCAGCGTTTCATTAAGATTATTACCCTTACCATTATAGTCTTCGGCTTAGTATACTGGAAACGGCGCGAGAATCCTATCAGGTAGCTCTCAAGGTGGTACAAAAGGAGGGCTTTACAGCGTTCTAATTTAATGCTACCATTGCATTCTGCCGACACGAATAGAACTAAAGGGGCGTTTTTTTCGTCTAATTTCCCCTATCATTATACTAAGAACGTGCGGATAATGTATCAAGGCATTTTGAATGATTTAGAAATATCCCCAAAGGGGTGCCGCGTGTGAATGAGAAACAGATCTGGCAAGCAACTATAGAGAGATTACAAACGAGGGTAAGCACGGCAGTTTTTACCACCTGGTTTCAGGGAACGTCTGCACATTCTTTTCAAGATGGCGTCTTCGTCGTCCGCGTACCTACGACATTTGCGAGGGCGCATCTGGAAAATCGCTTTTACGACTCTATTCACACGCTCCTAGCGGAGATTACTGGCGGGCCGGTTGAAGTGCAATTTATCGTGGGGAAAGAGCTTTCAGAAGATATACCTGCCACACCCGCCGCCGACCAACCGCTACGTACGACCAAACGGAGCTATCGCCTGCCAAAGGGACGCTTTTCTTCGGCATTGCGCGACAAACATATGTCTGATGCCGCCACGGCTATGACTTCGATGGCACCCGTTGAGCCACAGGCGAATGCGTATCTTAGTACACCAAATGACAAAGTACAGCCAGTCTCGCAGGAAAACAACCTGAACGCGTTCAATGAAACATACGAACTACGCACCCCTTTGGGGACGCAGAAAAAACTGGAGTATAGCCCGGTGCTGCCCAGCGGCCCTTCCTTCGAGGGCTTGCTGAATTCACGCTATACGTTCAATACATTCATCGTAGGTAAGTCGAACCAGATGGCGCACGCGGCTTCGCTGGCCGTCTCAGAAAATCCTGGCCGTATCTACAATCCACTCTTCCTCTACGGAGGCGTGGGACTGGGCAAAACCCATTTGCTGCATGCTATCGGTCACGCAGGTGAGAGCGCCGGCTTGAATGTGCTCTATGTGACCTCTGAGAAATTTACCAACGAGATTGTGAATGCGATCCGCTTCCAGAAGACAGAAGAGTTTCGCTCCAAATACCGCCAGATTGATATCCTGCTGGTCGACGATATTCAGTTTATTGCGGGCAAAGAATCAACCGAGGAAGAATTTTTTCATACGTTCAATACCCTCCACAATGCCAATAAGCAGATTGTTGTCACCAGTGACCGACCACCAAAGGCCATTAACAGTTTGCAGGATCGCCTGCGTTCACGCTTCGAGTGGGGACTTTTAGCAGACGTGCAAGCACCAGAATATGAGCATCGCCTGGCTATCTTGCGCTCCAAATCGGAATCGCTGCGCTTTACAGTACCGGCTGGCGTCATCGAATATATCGCGCGCCCCGAGTGCAGTAGTGTGCGTGAACTTGAAGGTGCGCTCAATCGTGTGATTGCTTACGCGACACTACATGATGCTCCACTCACGTCAGGATTGGCAGCTCAGGCCCTGGAACATATTTATGACAAGAAAGCCACTTCGACCCTGACGGTCCCGGAAGTGCTGGATGGGGTTTGCCGCTTCTATAACGTGCAGGCCGATCTACTACGCGGCAAGCAGCGCGACCGCGATATCGCCTGGCCGCGCCAGGTAGCGATGTACCTGATGCGCGAAGAGACCACAGCGTCCCTCCAGATCATTGGTACAGCATTGGGCGGACGGGATCATACGACTATTATGCACGGCTGGGAAAAAGTACGCGCTGAGATTGCCAATAATGACCAGGCACGTCAGGAAATTGCCGCTGTTCTGGACTCGTTGCATCACCACTAATGGCCGCTATCAGATCTCCATCCTTCGAGGACAACCGGGTAGAGGCGTCACCTTGCGTGCGCCCCGGGCCTCACGTGAACCCCAACCTGGGCGGTCGCCAGGACACGCCCCTACCCAATTGCCGATGACACTCTGCCGGTCTTCCGTTCGCGCCTCTGGGGCACACCTCTACCCCTTTTCTCTCATAGACGGAGAACCCTGGTGTCTACGCCGCTGTGGAATATATCGTGTTATGCTAAAATGTAAGAGGCAGAAGCACGATCACCGTTTCAGGAGAGCGATTCCCTTATGCAACAACAACAACAACAACAACCTGCCGACTACGATCTGTTGGCGGTTTTTCCTGATGAAACAAAAGCCGATGAGGTAGCGACCAAACTGCAAAAGGCGGGCTTTGCCCAAAACGAGGTCTATCAGTTAGCCGCTGGTAGCATCGGTAGCGGACAGTTCCGTGAGCATGGACCCAACGCAGGGCGGCGCGAGTTTTCCTCCAGACACAACGTAAAGGACCAAACCCCGTCACGGTTATCCTCTGCGCGGTGCTCCTTGGAGTCATACTGACCGCTATCTCATTCGCCACGACATTCGCGCTACCTACGTTGCACGAGCCGATAACATCACTGGTGGCAGCGCTGATCGGTATTGTCCTCGGCGCTGTCTTCGGCTTGACAAGACGTGGCCGTGTGCGTGGAGCAATTGGACAGAGTGCACCCCCACCACCTGCTTCACCAGCCACGCAAGGCGCACGTACGCTGGTTGCGCTCCGCCTCGCGGACCCCGAAAATATTAGTCGGAAATCACGCGCACGCGCTATCCTTTTGAACAATCAGGGCAAAATTGATCGGAGTGTAGGGCGTAAAGAGTAAGTTCAGCGCCTGAAGTATATCTCATCCTTGCCGGATGAGATATTTTTTTTTATTAGGACTGTTTTCTAGTGCACTAGTAAAATGAGACACTCTTCGTTACAATAGATCTTGGAAGTTTCAATCACTCTTATTTTTAATCGTTTTTATTGGAGAATTTTATTATGCACAAGGCACAATTAACACAACCAGACTTCCAGACAAGGCCGGAGGAAATCACGCGGAATCTTACTCAGCGCTTCCCTCCGTATAAAGTTATCGTACATGATGACGATTATAATGAAATGAATTATGTCATTTTTGCTCTACTACAATCGGTCAATACGCTAACACTCCAGGAAGCCACCCTCATTATGCTTACCGCCCATACGACCGGCAAGGCCGTGGTCATTGTCTGCCTCAAGGAAGCCGCCGAATACTATCAGGAACGCTTGCTCAGCTATAAGCTCACAGCAACAATTGAACCCGATTAGTCAACAAGAACGTGTACAAAAGAGCGATCAAATTGGTCGCTCTTTTGTACACTATGGGATGAATAGTTCCTGTGATATAATAATAGTAATCTCATTGGAGAAACGAGCATTGCAGCAATACGTATCAAGAGATAGACCACAGGAGATACACGTGAGCGCCAGTCTGTATGGTAGCTATGTGCTCTGTAGAGGTTATGCTTGTGTATACTTCTGCCATTGACGTTACCCCCGTGAGAAGTTAGAATTCCGTAAGACCCGATGTGTGTCAGAAATAGCAGTCGTTTGCTACAATACAACTGACAGACTGACGCTGAAGGTGCTAGATGATGCTGTTTTATCACGCTCCATCAGGAGGGGAGAAGTCATGGTCCACTTATGGGGTTCCAAGACCAGGGAAGAGACCGAGATAAGCAGGTCGGCTCTCGCAGGATGTGCAGCAGGGGATATTGCTGTGATCCTTGGCGGCGAGCAACTTGACACAAACCTTGTTTATCTTGGCTGCCAGATGGCCAAAGGAGCCAAGCGTAAGGTCCATCTTGTGCATGTTATTGAAGTGCCACGTGCGCTGCCGCTGAAAGCAGTGCTTTCCCAGGAGTCGGAACGCGCCGAGCAGATGCTGAATACCGCGAAGAATATAGCTGAACGCGTCGGCTGCGATGCGGTATCGGAGGTTGTGCAAGCCCGTGATGCTGGCCCGGCAATTGTTGACGAGGCCACGGATCATCACTGCGGTTTGCTCTTGATCGGCTTAGTACGCCACGGAAGCAAAACACAGGCAGATCTCGGGAAGACGATATCGTATGTCCTGGCTAACGCGCCCTGTCGCGTCTGGCTCGTGCAGGACCCACCGTCCCAGAACCCGTGCTAGCCTCGTGTAGTCTCTGCCGTAAGATCACAAACTACTAGCAGACAATCTATCTCAGAGTGTGTCTCGAAGATGCCAGATTTCGCACGACTTCCAGACACCCTCTAAGTGCGCGCTCTTCTTGCACTTTTTTTCACGACTTACGGTATAGAACAGCAAATCAAGAACACACTGTTCAGTCACGTGAGTGAACCCGCGTCCCTGCGACGTTCGCTACCGCACTATGGCAAGCGATACATCCACGTAAGACAGATCTATTTTCGTGAAAAATGAGTTTTCATCAAGATCACATCAAACATTTTCTCGCCAGCCACTATGGGGATGACTCATAAACAGGTAGCATCACCCTGGGAAATATAGACTTCTTTGGTTTTTTCTTAGCTCAAATTGATACGTCTACTAGTGTGTATACGTATTACTAGTGTTCCTTACGTTTTTTAGCAAGTGGGCACGACTATAGCTTAGCGGGGAGATGATCATCAAGATGACAGATTCTTATTCAACCAATCAGTCTTCATCACCACGAGATTATTACCAGGCGCTCTACCAGGCAGCTTTGACGATCTCATCTAGCCTTGAACTCGACCAGGTGCTACAAAGTGTTGTTATGAGCACGACTGAAGCGATGCAAGTCAAGGCGTGTGGGTTGCGCTTGCTCGATACTGCCACCGGCCAGTTGCGTCTGAGTTCGGTTTATGGACTCAGTAGCGAATATCTAGCCAAGGGACCTGTCAACGTAGGAAATAGTCTTATCGACAGCGAAGCACTTAAAGGCTCCCCGGTCTTCATCGCGGATGTCAGAAGTGATGAGCGCTTCCAATATAAGGAAGCAGCCAGACAAGAAGGGATTGTGTCAGTACTCTGTGTGCCATTGGAGGTACGAGGCGAGGCCATTGGTGTGATGCGTGTCTACACCGACAAGCCAACAAACTTCCACGAAGATGATATACAGTTCCTCTCAGTACTTGCCAGCCTGGCAGCTCTGGCTATCGAAAATGCGCGACTCTATGAGAGCGTTAAGAACTCCTATGACGGCGTAATCAGCGCTCTCTGGGGCACAGCCAACATTTAGTGCATCTTCACTTAATGAGTGTATTTGTCAGGTATGGTGATGTAAAGACTGTATGCTCTCCCGCCTGTCTTCCCGGCACCGGGAACAGGCGGGCACTGAGCGGCTTGCGCAAGCGCAGTGCCAGCGTGGCAACATCTAATAGAAGGTGCGCGATCATTTCTGTTGGACTATCACCTGGCAATGGAATAGTATCTAAGCCAGTCCCACAGACCGCCGAGTACAACAACAATTGATGCACATGGACCTGCTCTTGCTCCCAACGCCGTCCCAGCAGCGCATCTTCCAGCACGGGCAGCATGATGCCATTATAGCCACAGGTGGGTAAGCGCGTACTTTTTAACGCGGCAGTCAGCGCAGCCACCACGGCAAGCGTCCCCGGTGAACCAAACGTTCCCGCCCCAAACAGTTCCAGCGCGGCCACAATACTATCTTCGCCCATAGGAGCAGGCGAAAGATCAATACCCCCAAAGAGTAGATTATGTTCCTGGGCCATGCGCTGACCCAACGCGACCAGCGGGCTGGCATACTCCTCCAGCGCGTCCCTGACTGCTGGCGTCACAGCGGTCAGATCCTGGGCATGCGCGCGCAATACTTCAGCGATAATGGATGCCCCTTGCAGGCCAATGGCGAGACTGGCAGGACCCGCATGATAGGCTGCCGGAAAAAATGGACAACCAGCGTCAACGCAGGCCAGCATGGCAAAGCGGAAATTGCCAAAACCCTCCTGCGTTTCGTGGGCCAGGCGCTGTATAATACGCGCAGTTGGCAGTGCGGCAGCCGAACGTATACCGTCGTTTAGCGTAGCAAGCTGTACTGTGGCGCTGAGCGCATGCGTGGCTGCCAGGATATCGGCCAGTAGTTCAAGACGCTCCAGAGGAAATGCAGGCTGTGCCGCCGGTACAGTCCCCAGCGAGCAATATTCCAGCCCCAGTTCAGTCAGCCAACGCTGCAACTTCCCGACGTATGCCAGTATATCAGCAGACGACCAGTCAGCGAGATCTACAAACAGTGGCCGCGTCGCAATACGTATAGTCTGTACCTCATAGCTAGCCGCATTATACTGTCTACTAGCTTCACGTAATATGGTATGTGCGTGCTCAATTGCAGATCTTGGAATGGGATGCGGCTCGGCAACTCCAAATGTAATCGTGCGTATGGGTGGCATGCTGTTTCCCTCTTCAATAGTCTTCTACGGCTTGATTATAGCATTGTAGATCCCCTTGACGAAAGTGTGTTCCTACCGTACACTTCGAGACAACACCGCAAAAACAAGGAGAGCATGCCAGTGGCGACCTATGATGCCGAGCAGCAAGACGCGAGGAAACACGAGTGCTTCCTCTGCACGCTAGATCCCAGGCATACCTGTCACGAGGCACAGCTTACAGGACGCATTGTTGCCGCCCAGGAACGCCTGGTTGACGGCGAAAAGACACCCATGATCATCCTTGATAGCGACACACAACGCGTCGAGATCTTACTTGATAAACAGTACTATCGCAGCCTGGTACGCCAGTTGCGGGAACTGAGAGATGTCGTCGGCACCACTAATCTCACGTTGCGCATCTATCACCTGCCAGACGCACCGCGTAGCGTTGAGTACAAAGGGGGAACGCGCCTGCGTTACCAGGCCAATGCCTATACGCTGGCTGTACTGAATCCCGATATCCTCCTCAACATCACTGATCTGAACCAGGCCGAGTACTGCTCGCGTCAGTATATGCTCAATCGTTTGCTGCCATCCACAACATCAGCCGCCACCATCCGTGGCAACCTGGTCCACCACTGCTTCAAAGAATTGCTCAAAGAGCACGACCAGAGTAAATTCAAGACTTCACCACAACCCGCAACCGCCGACCAGCCGGCAGAGTCATCATTGGATACCCTTTATCAGCACCTGGAGCAGGCATTAGAACTCAATAGCATGGAGATGGCGCTGGCCGATGTCTCGCAGGAAGCCATGCGCGCCGATATTGCTCCCCATCTCGAAAGCCTGGCTCACTGGTATGAGACTGAGCGCAATACGCTGTGGGATATGCCCGCCAGCTATAGCGACCAACAAAGCGCAGAAGGCGAGCAACCAGCGAGCAACCAGGTACGGGCTGAGACGTTCCTGCTCGCGCCCGAAATCGGCTTGCGTGGACGACTCGACCTGTTCTGGCAGCAATCCGGTCGTCAGCGTCTGTTAGAGCTGAAGACGGGCGGAGCCAGCGGTGAGTTACCAAAACGCGAGCATCGCTGGCAGGTCTATGGCTATCACGCGCTGCTGACCGTGCGCCGCGACTCGCACATGAAGCGGGCGCTGGCAACGCTGCTCTATAGCGGCACACCCGGTCATGCACAGGCCTTTGGTATACCAGCGAGCATACGCGAGATCCAACGCGTCAACGAGACACGCAACACGCTGATCCTCAGTCGCGTCACTGGCGTACCACCAGCACCGCCCGGACCCTCGCGTTGCAGCAAGTGCGCCATGCTTGAGCCCTGCCAGGAAATCTCGGGACTCCTGCAATGGCAACCACCTGAACCACGTCCACAAGCAGACCAGCAGACAGCAGAAGAGGGCGATGACACACAGGCACCAGCAGTAAGCACACGCTCATCGCTTGATACAGCCGAAGATCGCGCTTTCTTCGCTCGCTATTACCATCTCTTACAGTTAGAGGGACAGGCTGGCGAGCTGCAGCAGGCGCTCCTCTGGCAACAGTCGGTTGCGGAACGCCTTGAACGCGGCACGGCGATCAGCGGTCTGCACATACAGGATAAGGCGCTGGCCGATAAGGACGGTTGGGTCCAGACTTTTCGCTGCACAAACAGCTCTGAATTACGCGAGGGCGACGAGATTCTGCTCAGCGACGGCGATCCTATCGCGGGCGAGGTGGTATCCGGTACCATCATGGCCATCAGTTCGGAGCACGTGACCGTCTGGACGCGCGAGCTGCTTGCCCACCCCGCGCTGCTCGACCGCTATGATAACGAGCTGGTTCACCTGCGCACATTACAAAATCTCTTGCGCTGGCAACACGCGCCACTCCACTTACGCGATCTCGTCGCCGGCAAAGTGCGTCCACGTTTCATCGGCGAGGATAGCACTTATCGCGCAGATTTCAATAGCGAACAAAATCTGGCCGTTGCGCGCGCCATGCAGATGCAAGACTATTTGCTGATCCACGGTCCTCCCGGTACGGGCAAGACCAGCGTCATTGCGGAGATCGTGAAACGCCTGACACAACAGGGACAGCGCGTGATGCTGGCGGCCTTCACCAATCAAGCCGTCGATACCATGCTCAAACGACTCGACAAAGAGGGTCTGCACGCGTATGTGCGCCTGGGTCACGAGCGCAGTACCAATGCTGCCATCAGGCCCCGCCTGCTAAAACCGCTTGTCGAGGCTGCCATGCACGAGCGGGCAGGCGAGGATGATCAGGCACAGACTGGCGAGCCACCGACATATAGTGATGTGCTGCGTGACATGCTGGTAACTACTCCCGTCGTCGCCTCTACAACTGCGACATGGTCATCAGATAAATATATCCCCCACGCGGCACGCGGTGAGGATGCTTCACTGACCTCAACTGGACTGCAATTTGACGTCGCGATCATCGATGAAGCCGGACAACTTACGGTACCAGCGATCTTAGGTGCCTTGCGCTTTGCCAGGCGTTTTATTCTCGTTGGCGACGAAAAACAACTGCCCCCTCTGGTATTGAGCCGCGAAGCCGCCGCCGCGGGTCTCGCCGACTCGTTATTTAGCGCTCTGAAGCAGGCTGATGATGACTATACGAATGACCATCCGCTGGCGATCAGTGCGTGTGTACCGTTGCGCATCCAGTATCGCATGAACAAGTGGATCGCGAATTTTTCCTCGACCGTCTTCTATGAAAAACAACTGCTCGCCCACCATAGCGTGGCGAATAGTCGCCTGCGGTACACACACCCTCAGCCGACGACGGAAGATCCAGCCATCACACAGGCGCTCAAAGCGCAATTGCCACTGGTCTTCCTGGATGTGCGGAATGAGGATGCGCCAGGTGAGGCGAAGGCCAGTACAGCGGAGGCGCTGGCGGTACGTGAGATCGTGGCTGGACTGCTGGCACGTGGTATCGAGCCGCAAGATATCGGCGTCATCGCGCCATACCGTGCACAGGTTGCATGTATCCGCCGCTGCCTGTTCAGTGCTGATGGAGCAAGCGGCTGGCTGGCGCTGCCAGCAGACTCACCGCTCAGCGTTGACACCGTTGACCGCTTCCAGGGAGGCGAACGCCTGGTAATTATTATGTCCTTCGCCACCAGTCACGAACCGGCTGTAGAGAGTCAGCGGCGCGATTTTTTGAGCAATGCGCAACGTCTGAACGTCGCACTCACGCGTGCGCAACGCAAACTCATCCTCGTTGGTAGCATAGCTGCGCTCGAAGCGCTACCGATCTTTCAGCGGCTGATCGCTTACAGTCGCAGTATGCAGACGCTCATCACATATGACACGCAGGTTCTTTTGTAAGAAGACATTTCATGCGTAATAAAATGAGAGATGCACAGCCTTCTTTTCTGTACGACGTGGAATATCTAAAGGGCGTCTGTCAGACTGTACATCATATATCATTATATACACAATTGCCGTTCATAGAATATAGAGAAAGATCCACGAAGGTAGTTGAGATTGGCGCTTAACAGCAGGAAGTTCTTAACCAGCATAAAACTTGTGATTTTTGAGCACCCGACGACGTAATATAGCTAGACATAGGAGATTTATGTAATGGTACAAAAGCCCATTCTTGTCGTTGGTAGCATCAATATGGACCAGGTGGTACAGGTACAGCGCCTGCCCACTCTGGGGGAGACATTACTCAGCCCCGGCTCACTCAAACTCGTTCCAGGCGGCAAAGGCGCAAATCAGGCGGTAGCGATAGCTCGCCTGGGCGCTGCCGTTACGCTGGCGGGACGTATCGGCTCCGATGCATTTGGTGAACAACTGCTCCACGCTTTACGCTCGAACTCCGTTGACACTGGCCTCATTAGCATTGATCCTGAAGCATCCAGCGGGGTCGCCTTTATCTTTCTGGCCGCTGGCGATAATGCGATTGTGGTGGCCTCTGGCGCAAATGGACGCGTCGGGCAGGATCAAATGCAGTATGCACAGATCCTACAAGCGTTGAAACAGGCCAGTCTACTGGTACTGCAACTAGAAATTCCGGTTGATACGGTTTGCACGCTGATCTCAGAAGCGCACACGCTCGGCATACCTGTCGTACTTAATCTGGCACCGGCCCAGCCGTTACCACGCGCGACGCTAGCTCAGGTTGCAGTCCTCGTGCTCAACGAGAGTGAGGCCAGCCTGCTGAGTGGACAACGGGTCGAAAGCATAGAAGATGCACGTGTTGTAGCCACGGTCCTGCAGGGACGTGGTACTGAGACCGTTGTGATCACGCTTGGCGTACGCGGAGCACTGCTGGTCACACGAGATACGGACGGGAAGCCACGCAGCATCCATCAAGCGGCACCCAGTGTCAAAGTAGCCGATACGACTGCCGCAGGCGATTGTTTTGTTGGAGCGCTAGCCGTCGCCTTGACCGAGAAACAAGCGCCCGAGGATGCCTTGCGCTTCGCCGTGTATGCCAGCGCGCAGAAGGTGACAAAGTTCGGCGCACAACCAGGACTACCAACACGCGCGGAGGTACTCGCGCTCTATAATGCTTGAGGCGATAGAAGTGGGTTGTTTTGACAAGTCCGCCTTCATGGGCTATATTACAGGCAGATATATTCCTACTCTTTTACTCGGATTAAGATTGCTCAAAGGAGCGGCACATAATGGCAGAGATCAATGAAGCGGAAGTCATCGACGCGTTGCACGAGTGTTATGACCCGGAAATACCGGTCAACATCGTTGACCTGGGTCTGATTTATGGCATGGACATCAATAACGAAACAGGCAATGTCCATGTGACGATGACCCTGACAGCGATGGGCTGTCCTATGGCGGGCGACGTCATTTCAGAAGTCGAGATGCGCGTGGGCCAGGTCGAGCATGTCCAGAGCTGCAAGGTCGAACTGACCTTTGATCCTCCCTGGTCCCCTGACCGCATGACGGAGGACGCCAAATGGGAACTGGGCATGGTCTAGTATCTCCCGTACTCGCTATGTTGCTACCGAATACTCTCTGTTCACAAATTATAAGTTGTTCGGTAGCAATACGTCTATCCCCCCCTTTCAACGCCTGTAGAGCAACATTGACACTTACCACGCTATAAGCACAGCATGCGCGATGTGGCTTCTGTCTGCAAGAAATCTCCTTACTTCTCTCTGTCGAAAACTGGAATAGTGACCTGAATATCCTAGAAAGATTGTCATTCTGCTTAACATTCTCTATGCTCTATACAAACAAGGTCCTGTGTAGCAATAAGGCTCTTAATAGATCGTTTATCTTTATCAAAAAAGTACGATCAGGAGAACTATGTATGTATTGTCTTTTCTGTAACACCAACCTTCCCGAAGACACTCTCTTCTGTATAAATTGTGGCAAACCGATCTCCAAAGGGGTTGGTGAAGCTGAGAAGCAGGAGCATGCGCTGGCTTTTGCTAACGTCGCCTCACCCTCTGATCCTTACACCCCCTGGCCATCAATCTACGAAGGGGCACTGCCTCCTGAAGGAAATATGCAGAATTCCTCTGCGCCCACGAGTCCCGACGTGTCCCCAGCACCACCACCTTCGCGCCGCTTCTTTCCTGGCTTTCTCAAAGGTTTTCTCGGTGGCGTACTCGTGATAGTCCTGTTGAGTAGCGGTCTTGAGGGTGTGCTGCTCCTCAGACAAGGAGCGCTATCTCCATCGATACCTCTCGCTGTTAGATCAACCACCACTTCTCAAACAACTACAACTCCTCGAACAAAAACAACTCCCCGAACAACCACAACTCCCCGAACAAAAACAACTTCTCAACCCACCACCACTTCTCAAACAATCACCACTTCTCAACCCACCACCACTTCTCAAACAATCACCACTTCTCAACCCACGGCAACTCCTCAAACAACCGCGAACACCACCGTCCAATCTCTATTTGGCACGTGGACACAGTGCGCCGTAGAGGCCGCGACTTGCAGCTTTAGTGGCACAAAGACGGTAGCCTTTGGTGCGGATGGCGCATTTAACTATGCCACCGAGAGCAACGGAACAGCCTGTACTGTTGCCGTCTTTGGCGATCCGATCAATGGAATATCGAGAGCTTGCTATCTAGAGACAGCTGCGCCAACGACGGATGTATGGACCCAATGTGCTGCCGAGAACGCGACTTGCTCTTTTCTCGGGACGATGACCGTGGCCTTTGGCGTGAATGGCTTGTACAAGTACGCGACTAAGACCAACGGAACAGCCTGTAGCGACGCTGTCTTTGGTGATCCCGATATCCTCATCGTCAAAGCCTGCTACATGATTTCACCACCCACCAGTACAACAACATGGCACATATGCGCCGCCGAAAACAGCACATGCTCTTTCACTGGCAAGCACGAAGTGGCCTTTGGAGCCAACGGAGAGTACTTCTATGGGAGCTTTGTCAACGGAACAGCCTGTACCGTCAGTGTCTTTGGTGATCCAGCTTCCGGGTACGTGAAGGCCTGTTACTACCAGTAGCAGGCTAGCGAGGGAACGTCCACATAAATTTCGTAGCTATTCAGGTGCAGTGCAATCTCACGTAGAGGCCGAGCGAAGACCTTTTCTGGCTGCTCGTCTCTTGCGTTGAAACCGGGAAAAAAGGTCTTTGCGTCCCTTGCGGCGGCCTGCCTGGTCTTGCATCCACGGTGGACAACCGCAAGGGCTTGTCCCTACGCGATCCCCTCTGGTCAGAGAAAGGGTCTATTTAGCCCAATCTATGCACAATGCATAGGCAAAACTCGCGCATATATGCTATCCTGTAACTCGACTGATGAACTATGTAGAGGCATTAGAAACAGGAGTTGCTCTAGCACGATGCAAGATGCGAAGTCAGACGAGACACAGTCTCCACAGATAAAAGATTTAGTTCCCTACACAGCAGATAAGGCTGCTGATGCTAACAAAGATAATACGGCTTCATCCGCACAGGAGACGACACCGGTAACACCCAGGCCGGCAACGGTCTGGCCTCCGCTACCAGGCAGCCATAGACGACGCGCAGGTCTCCCTACGCCGGTCATCGTGTTTGTCATCGTCCTGGTAGTCGTGCTGATCGCCAGCGGCATGGGTTTTATTATCTACAGCACAACCAACCAATATCAAACATCGCTCCATCATTTAGAGAGCGCGGAAATACAATTAACCGCCAATGTCACCAATACGGCTCAAGCCAATATACAGGCGCTCAATACGGCTCAGGCCAATATTGATGCCACCGCGACCTCTCAGGCCAATGACAGCGCCCAGGCCACCGAGACCGTTGATAACGCTACTGCTACGGCCTCTGCCCTGAACGATCTCTACACCAGTTCGACCGATGGCACCCCTGTCTTTGACGATCCACTCAGCGACAATACGGGCGCAGGTAGCTGGCAGGTAGGCAATCCCTCCAAAGGGACCGGTTGTAGCTTTACCAATAGTGTCTATCAGGCGAGCGAGGGACAACTGAACTTTTTTCAGCCCTGTATCGCGCAAAAGACCCGTTTTAGCAGTTTCGCCTATCAAGTACAGGTGACGATCAGCCAGGGCAATCTAGGCCAGGTCGGACTGATCTTCCGCATCAATAGCAGCAACAAAGCCTATTATTTCTTTCATATCGGCACCGATGGCTCTTACGCGCTTGACCTCTACCAGGGCAACAATCCTCGCACCTTGAGCAGTGGCTTCAATTCCGCCATCACGCCTGGTGTAGGACAATCCAATCTACTGGCGGTGGTTGCCAATAGCAATATGCTGTATCTCTTTGCCAATGGACAATATCTTGCTAGCGTGACGGACAGTTCGTTGACAGCAGGCAAAATCGGAGTTGGCGTGATTGATCGCAGCACACCGGTTGTGGCGCAATTTACCGATGCTCAGGTCTGGGATCTCTCATCCTCAGCGGACCAGCCATCGTCGGGCCTGCTGTCGTCGCCAACGCCGGGCTTAGAGCAAACGCCGACGCTCGGACAATCGCCAATTGTGCCTTGACAATACTTAGCACCACTCAGGCTAGCCACGATGCAGGAAGCTGAAATCCTTTCACCTCCCTGCTCTCCTTTCCTCTGATCTTTCGCGTGCCGTTATATTACAATTGTGCTCGAACTCATATAAAGTGCATACAATTAGAAGCCCTTCTTTGCTTGTTAAGACTTACCGGCTAATCGAGGACCTCTGGCTGATCTAGCCGCCCTATTGGCTTCCTTGACAGCGAGTCTAGTAATCACGTGCGAACAAAAGGGATTATTGAAAGGCATTACTTTTGTCGACTTTCCGCTTTGCCAGTCTTGCATTTGTTCCTGCGTAATCTCCAAGGCGGCTTTATTCGCCATAACCCGAACATGCTTTCCTGCCCAGTTGCGGCTCGCTGCCTTTGGATCAAATTGAGTAGTATGCTTCACCTCGATCTGCGTTTTTAGGTAGTCAACAAATTTATACCAGCCCTGGTCAGCTTTTGCATACCAGTGCCCATAGCGCGTTGTTACATGCGACCCACCTTCTCCCATGTTTGAGTCGGCATTGATGGCTTGAACACAGTGGACATGCTCTATCATGTTGCTCCATTCAAGCCATTCAGCAGAGAGTGCGTATGCAGCCATCTTATAGGGATACATTTCCTTCTCTTCAGAAGAGGAAGCGGGAGACGGCATTAGGCTCCCTATACGTTGCCACTGGTCTCTGACACTAGCATTGCGCATTTCCCAGAGAAGTTCTTCTCGCACTTCTGCAAGGGGTTTAGGCTTCCCATCTTTAGTCTTCAGAGAAACACGGATCATGTGGGCGTCTTGATAATAAGTATAATCAAATGGCTGGTCCGGTACATCCGACGAGTCCTCAAGGATGATCTTTCTGTCGGAGGTAGCCAGCCGAGCCAGACGCCGGAAGTGTTCTGAACCAGACAAAAATTCGTAGTGTTCGAGTAAGACCTTGTCAGATTTATCGGTGTCTGGACCCAGGCCTTGATCTTTTTGCCGTTTGCGTTCGATTTGCTCCTGCTGCATCACATCCAGGGTGGCTACAGATTCACCTTGAGTTTCGCGCCTACTTTCGATGCGCGCAGGCCCTTTGCCTTTGAAGTCCACTGGGAAGATCCTTCCTTTCCATGAAGCATGAGCAGAGCAACGAGATCCGCCCGAGCAATAGACCACGCGAAATGCCCAACGATCCCGATGAGCCAGTGAATGACAACCCTACGTGGCGTGAAAATTGTCACACTTCCGAGAAAAATGACAATTGCTCACACCATTCTAACATGTCCCTTTAAGCGTGGGAAGGGAGTGAGAGGGACAATACGATAGATCCAGAGCAACAACACGTAAAGACACGCTTGGCGCAATATTTAATAGAAGCTTAGATCGATAAACTCCGCTATTACAAATACTTGACACAGCAGACACAGCTATGCTACTCTAGGCCCATAATTATTGATGACCGCTACAGCACAAAAGGAGGCTATATGTCCACATTCGTATTCGGCAGCTCTGAGCAGCGCATCCTCCACACCATCGCCTTGATGAAGAGGGCAGGTCGCCTCTAGCGTCCCAGCACGACGTAGGGCATACTGATACCCATTTCGTTTTCAGACACTTTTTTCCTCCTCTTCTCCTCGCAGCACGCGTGGACCCGGCATCTTGATGCTCAGGACCAGCTTCCACCAGCCAACACCCTCGTTTTGACCTTTTTCCTTACCTGACCGCTAGATAGCTTTTGTCTATCATCACCACAGCGGCGGTATGCTCAATGAGAAGTGGGGATCGTATTGAAGAACATACTCAATCTAGGCATCGTAGCACATGTAGACGCTGGCAAGACCAGCCTGACTGAACGTATACTCTATGAAACAAACGTCATCGACGAAATTGGCCGCGTGGACAAAGGCAATACGCAGACGGACTCGCTGGAGTTAGAGAAAAGAAGAGGCATCACAATCAAAGCCTCGGTGGTCTCATTTTTCGTCCACGATTTGAAGATCAATCTGATTGATACCCCTGGACACGCGGACTTCATTGCGGAGGTGGAGCGCTCTTTCAGCGTGCTTGACGCCGCCATCCTGGTGCTATCAGCCGTCGAAGGCATCCAGGCCCAGACCAAAATTTTGATGACCGTCCTGATGCAACTGGGCATTCCCACCCTACTGTTTGTCAACAAGATAGATCGCAGCGGCGCACAGTCGGACACCCTTGTCGAGCGTATCAAGGCAAAGCTCACGGAGAACGTAATCCCGTTGTACAGAGCTGAGAATGTGGGTACGAAGCAAGCCTATATCGTCGAAAACAGTTTTTCCGAGCATACGCCGCAGCATTTTCTGGCCGCATGCACCGAACTGGTCGCATTACATGATCCCGCCATTCTCGAAGCGTATGTCAATGAAGAAAAGATGACAGCGGAACAAGTCCAGAGCGCCTTGCAGCAGCAGATCAGGGATGCCAAGCTCTATCCGATCTTTTTCGGCTCGGCCATGACTGGAGTAGGCGTTAGAGAGTTGCTCGCAGGCGTGGCCACACTCTTTCCCACCAATGCCAGTTTAGAGCATGCGCCTCTCTCTGGAGTGGTCTTTAAGCTGGAAAAAGCGGCGGCGGGAGAAAAAATCGCCTACGTACGCGTGTTCGCCGGATGCATCAACGTGAGAGAACATGTGCCGGTGAACCACCAAAAGCCTGACGGCACACTTGAGACGCACACAGAGAAGGTGAAAAAGCTGCACCTGTTCAGTGAAGGGAAAACCGTGCAGACACAAAACGTAGTCGCCGGCGAGTTTTGTAAAGTATGGGGGTTGCACGATGTGAAAATTGGCGACGTGATCGGCGAGTGGTCCAACAACCGAAAAAGTCTCCATTTCGCGGAGCCGCAGATGGAGACGCGCATCGAGGCAACACAACAGGAGCAGAAGCATGAACTCTATCTGGCACTGCTCGCCATGTCAGAAGAAGATCCGCTGATCAAAGTGTCGAAGAATGACATGCACAACGAGATCTACCTGCGGATTTTTGGAGAGGTGCAAAAAGAGGTCATCGAGACCACCCTCAAAGAAAATTATGGGCTGGACGTCTGGTTTTCAGAGACACGCATCATCTGTATCGAAAAGCCAGAGGCCAGCGGTCAGGCCGTAGATATGATCGGCGCAGAGGATAATCCGTTCTATGCGACCGTAGGCTTCCGCGTTGAACCCGGCGCACCTGGCAGCGGTGTGACGTATAAATTAGCGGTGAAGCTGGGTTCGCTACCGCTCGCATTCCATCGAGCGATTGCAGAGGCGGTCTTTGATACCCTGAAACAGGGTCTCTACGGATGGGAAGTCACCGACATTGTGGTGATCCTTACCCATACTGGTTATTCCAGTCCAGTCAGTACCGCAGGCGATTTTAGAAAACTGACGCCCCTTGTTTTGATGGAGGCACTCTCGCGCGCAGGCACAGATGTCTATGAGCCGATGAATCAATTTGAGTTGAGTGTGCCCGCCGATACGCTCAGCAAAGCGCTGTTTAAATTGTCAGTGTTAAAGGCGGTGTTTGAGAAACCAATCCCACAAAACAATGCGTTTCTGCTCACAGGGACGCTACCAGTGGCGACGACGGAGGACTTCAAGAGAGATCTGCACTCTTTAACGCAAGGCGAAGGCGTCTTTATGACTAAGCCGCACGGCTTCAGCAAGATAACCACCGATTTCCCGACGCGCAAGCGTGTGGATTATAATCCGTTGAACAGAAAAGACTATTTGCTGCATATCCTGCATGCCTATTGAGCCTACTCGCAGCGAGGGGATTGTTGGCTGTTAAACAGTAACGGCTCAGGTGGTGGGTGGGGGATCGCGTAGAGACAATCCCTTGTAGTGTCTCTACACGAGCTTCCACGGTACCTGAGTCGTTACTCTCTTTCGTTCTTTACGCTGAGATTATTAATAATCAATCTCAACAGCTATTATTGGCTCCCCACTCAGATCGTTGCAAGACTGTGGACTTAAGCCATAGTGAGTCCCGCTAATGCCAGTGACATATCCCACCAGGCCGAAGCTGCATGCTTCAACGACATTAGTAAAAGTCGCCGGGGTGTACCCAGCATTCGCGAAACAAAATGGTCCGCCAGCCGTGAGATAAATAGCAATCTGGTTGGACCCCGTACAGTAAACGCTATTGATGTCCGGTGTTACCGCAGCGGCAGCGGCGTGCGCCGATGGTGCACTGACCCCTCCAAAAAAGGCTCCGAGAGTGAGCAGTAAGGCAAGAGCAATTACCGTACGAATAATAAGGTTCTTCATGAAATCCTTCTCCTTCGTGTAATGAGGAACTTCCTGTCCTCTTTGGATCTTCAAATATCTAAATGAGCATTTCCTTTTGGCCTACAACAAATATACGAAAAAAAATAAAGTCTCTGAAAGGGGTATAGAGGGTCAGTTTAAGGTGGAAATGTAAATGCTACTATTAGAAAGCTCATGAAAAAATCTGGTGAATTGATAAATTGATGAGTTATTCTAACTTTTCGAATGAGTACAAATTTTAGAAATGCTAACAGGAAGTAACTGGCCTATAGGTATTTTTAAGTCTTGACAAAGCACATAGTGACTGCTATGCTGCTGGCAAAGAAAAAACAGGCCATGAACGGAAGAAGTATCTCTTATATTGCGTACAGAGAGCTGCGATACGGTGCAACGCAGTAGCAGACAAGAGCGAAATCCAGCCGGGAGCCTACGCGTTAAGCGTCAACGGTCGCCCCCGTTAACAGGCACACACGAGTTTCAACTGCGGTTGAAAGAATCAAGGTGGTACCACGATTTAGCGCTTTCAGCGTCGTCGTCCTTTGTATGGGACACGGCGCTTTTTTATTGACAATGTAATTATTCAGGTACAGAAACATCGGGAAATTGGGTAGGGGCGGCGCTTGCCTCCGTCCCCAGGGCGCACGCAAGGTGACGCCCCTACCCAATTTCCCCCAAATGGACGGAGAACCTGCAAGGCACTGTCCCTACGCAACCTGACCACACGTATGAAGGAGATATCTACCTATGCTCGATCTGGCATTTATTCGCAGCAACCCGGAGGTCGTTAAAGAGGCGGCCCGCGTCAAAAATAACACGCTCGATATCGATGGACTGCTGGCACTGGACCAGGAGGTGCTCACCCTGCAACGTGAGGTGGAGGAGGCCCGCGCCAGGCAAAATCAACTCTCGAAGAGCATTCAGCAGGCGGCGAAAGAGAAAAACGTGGCCCTGCGCAATGAACTTATCGCCGAAGGCAAGCAACTGGCTGAACTGATCAAAGAGAAAGAGCCATTGCTCAACAAACTACAAGAGGAGCGTTATCAGATGCTGCTCCTCGTCCCGAACATCCCTGATCCCAGCGCACCTATCGGCAAGGATGAGAACGATAATGTGCCGTTCAAATATTGGGGCCAGCCAACGGAATTTAGTTTCGCGCCCCTCGACCACTATGAGCTGATGCAAAGGCTCGATCTGGTAGATATCGAGCGCGCTGTAAAAGTCGCTGGATCGCGCAGCTACGTGCTCAAAGGTGACGCGGCACGCCTGGAGATGGCCTTGATCAGCTTCGCGCTTGATCGTATGTCGCGCAAGGGCTTTACGCCGCTCATCGTACCAGCCATGGCGCGCGACTTCTGCTTTGTTGGCAATGGACAATTTCCCAAGGGACGCGATCAAGTCTACGCGGTCGCAGAGCAAGATCTGTACCTGGTCGGTACCGCCGAGGTTTCGATTACAGGTATGTACAAAGACGAAATTCTCAAAGATCTGCCCATGAAGTTCGTCGGCTATTGTCCCTGCTTCCGTCAGGAGGCTGGTACCTATGGCAAGGATACGCGCGGCGTCTTCCGCATCCACCAGTTTAACAAGGTGGAGCAATACATCTTCTGCAAGGCGGACCACCAGGAGTCGCTGTACTGGTTCGAGCAGTTGCTGCAAAACGCCGAAGAGCTGATCCAGGCCCTTGAGCTGCCCTATCGTGTCATCAATGTGAGTACGGGGGATATGGGAGACGGCAAAGTTGGCATGTATGACCTTGAGTGCTGGGTTCCCAGCGAGGGACGCTACCGCGAGACGCATTCGTGCTCGTACTTCCATGATTGGCAGGCCCGTCGTGCGAATATCCGTTACCGCGACGAAGATGGCAAGCTCAAATTCGTGCACACGCTCAACAACACAGCCATCGCCTCGCCGCGCATCCTGATCCCGCTGCTGGAAACGCATCAGCAGGCGGATGGGAGCGTGCGCATTCCAGAGGCTTTGCGTCCCTATATCGGTGGTCAGGAGTACATCCAGCCGCGCTAATTGTCTAGCCTGTTCAGCCAACACAACTTGTCACTGTCACTTTGTCACTTTGTCACTTTGGGTACCTAAGCGCGCTCTACAGGCCGATTGGGGGAAAGTGACAAAAGTGACAGCGTCTTCTACTGTCACTTTCCATGTAACTACTCAGGTGAGGCACCTTTCCAGGAGCCATGGAAGCTCGCGTAGGGGCCGAGCGAAGACCTTTTTTGTGGTGGATCTTCTGGCACGTGGAACTAGGCAAAAAAGGTCTTTGCGTCCCTTGCGGCGGCCCATCTCGTTTTGCACTCAACCAGGACAACCGCAAGGGATTGTCCCTACGCGATCCCCTCTGCGAGCCGACCTGAATAGTTACCTTTCCATTAAGTACTATCTACCCTAATATATTATAATAGTTATATATAATATAATATTAGTATATTAACGTATTATATATAACAAAATAGATCGAGTGTGACAAAGTGACAAAGTGACACCTTACCTGTGTGTAATTTGTAACTTTGCTTGAAAATGGCCTCTGGAGCGCCTTCAGGATGCCAAATATTACAAAGTGACACAGGTAACGGTGTAATTTTTGGGAATGCTCCATCAATATAGTAAGTATCGATATACAAATCCAGGAAAGGGGTACGCGATTGGAAGCAATCAATGTGTTTGACTATGAGGCACTGGCACAGGCACACCTGGACCCGGTTATCTGGGACTATCTGCAAGGTGGCAGCGGAGATGAAGTTACCTTACGGACAAACCGCAGCTCCTTTGAACGCATCCGCCTACGACCGCGTGTCCTGGCCGACGTCAGCAGCATTGATATGCGCACAACTGTCCTGGGTACACCTGTGAAGATGCCGCTACTCGTCGCGCCCACCGCCTCACACAACCTGATCCACCCTGACGGTGAGCTGGCGACTATCCGAGGAGCCGAACAGGCAGAAGCTCTGATGGTGGTCAGTGGCTTCGCTTCCCATACCGTCGAAGAGCTAGCAGCCATAGCGCACGGTCCACACTGGCTGCAACTGTACACCCACAGCAGTTTGCCAGCTACCGGCAAGCTGGTCCAACGAGCGGAGGCGGCTGGTTATCGCGCGCTAGTGCTGACAGTTGATACCGCCCAGTTGGGGAATCGAGAAAGAGATGTGCGCAACAATTTCAAGCGCTCAGACAAAGCGCTACACGTGAATTTCATAGATGAAGAAGCCGTGACGGACCCCCATCTACAGCATCTCGTCGATACCTGGGAAACGCTGGACTGGTTGCGCTCAATCACCACGCTACCGATCATGCTGAAGGGCATCTTGACGGCGGAGGATGCCTTGCTGGCTGTTGCGCGCGGCGTCGATGGCATTGTTGTTTCCAATCACGGTGGACGCCAGCTCGACGGGGTGCTGGCTAGCATCGAGGCGCTACCTGAAATCGCCGAGGCCGTAGCGGATCGTTGTGAAATCTATCTTGACGGAGGCATACGGCGCGGCACCGATATCCTCAAAGCGCTGGCCCTGGGAGCGCGAGCCGTACTGATCGGTCGGCCCATCTTATGGGGTCTGGCGGTCAACGGAGCAGCGGGCGTGCAACACGTTCTGGAGTTGCTACGCGCTGAACTGGAGCTATCCATGAAGCTAGCCGGACGTCCCACGCTGGCGAGCATTGACCGTTCGCTGGTAAAGCTGTAAGATGCCATCAGAAGAGAAGTCGCAAGAAAGGGAGCCGCATGCCATCCAAACCACGTACGAGCAAGTCCACCGGGCAGCCTGCTCAGATTACTCAGCTCGCGCTGACGCCCCATCCCCACCGCAATCAGCAACTCTTTTCTGACCATTACTTAAACGTCACGTTGCCAGGTTGAGCTGAATGGCAGCAGCTTGCGGTTGAAGCCAGGGTAGTCCTGAACGATCTTCAGCGTATCTTCGCAGATTACACACCCGGCGAGAAGGAAGCCCAGGCAGAAGATGACTTTATCAAGCCAGTGTTGAGGCGGCTCGGCCATACATTTGAGGTCCAACCGTCGCTGGAAACGCCCGACGGCAGCAAAACGCCCGATTATGTGTTCTACCGCGACCAGGCTGCACTCGTCGCCAATAAGCACAAAAAACTCAATGATAGGCTCCTGGCCGCTGCCATTGCCGTTGGTGATGCCAAAACCTGGGACCGTCCACTGGATGTTTCCCTTAAACGCGTGGGCGGTGATCCCTTCACCAACAAAAACCCATCCTATCAGATCTCCTTCTACATGCAACACAGCGGCCTGGCATGGGGCATCTTGACCAATGGCCGACTCTGGCGACTCTATCATAAAGATACCGCCCATAAACTGGATCGCTTCTACGAGGTCAATCTGCCAGAACTGCTACAGGCCGATGATGTCGACAAATTCCTGTATTTCTACACCTTCTTTCGCCGCCAGGCGTTCGATCCAGGCGAGATGAGCGTCGAAGCCCTGCTACAGAAGAGTGTCGAGTACGCACGGGGTGTGAGCAACTCACTCAAAACTCAGGTCTATGAAGCGCTGCGTCACGTGGCCCAGGGCTTCCTTGATTATCGACAGAACGCACTCCAGACCGATCAACAGACGCTCAAGCAGATCTATGACCACGCACTCATTCTGCTCTATCGCTTACTGTTCATCTTTTATGCTGAATCCCGCGATTTGCTGCCTGTCCATGAGAATGCCAGCTATGGTCAGCACTACAGCCTGGATCACATCAAGACCACCATCCAGCAGAATCTCAAGCTGGAGATAGCGCTGGCAGCGGACGCGGCGACGCTCTGGGGACAGCTCGCGGCGCTCTTTCGCATCATCGACAAGGGCAATCCTACGCTGGCCGTCACCACCTTTAACGGAGGTTTGTTCAATCCGCAGCGCCACCCGTTCCTGGAACGCTATGCCGTGGGGGATCTGCATCTTCAGCAAGCCATTGATAAGCTGGCACGCGTAGACGGACAGTTTGTTGATTATCGCGACCTGGCTGAACGCCACCTGGGCACGATCTACGAGGGATTGCTGGAGTTCCACCTGGAAGTGCTGGACACGCCGGAGGATGGGTGGAGCATTGATCTCAAGAATGAAAAAGGTGAGCGCAAAGCCACCGGCAGTTATTACACGCCCGATTATGTCGTAAAGTACATGGTCGAGGATACGCTGGGACCTGTCTTGCGCCAGGCCATTGCCGGTGCACAGAGCGAACAGGAGAAGATCGAGGCCGTACTCAATGTCAAAGTGCTTGATCCGGCCATGGGGAGCGGACACTTCCCCGTCGAAGCCACTGATTATATTGCGCGTTTCCTGGTTCGAGCACATTGAGCAGTCGCAAGACGAGACAGGCGGCGAAAGTGAGCTGGCCTTCTGGCGACGGCGCGTGGCGCAATCCTGTATCTACGGTGTCGATCTCAACCCACTGGCAGTCGATCTGGCACAGCTCTCACTGTGGCTGACGACCGTGGCAAAAGACCGTCCACTCTCGTTTTTGGATCATCACCTGCGCTCCGGTAATTCGCTAATCGGCACGCGCCTCGCCGAACTCAGACTGGAGACGGCGAAAAAGAAGAGCAAAAAGGCCCGCGCAACGCCCACTCCTGATGCCGACGCCACGCAGTCGCTGCTGTTCGACGCTGAAAGTCTGCGCCAGGTCATGACCACAGCCGTCGACCTGATGTGGATGATCGAGGTCAATCCCGCCCAGACCATCGACGAGGTCAAGGAACAAGAGCAAATCTACAAAGAGATACGCCAGAAATTGACGGATAAATACAGCAAACTAGCAAACGTGGTCAGCGCCGCGCATTTCGGTGTCAGCGTAGACGAGACCTTGTGGAAACCCTTCAGCGACTACGCGACCGGACGGACCTCTATCGCCCCACCGCAATTCGATGCCTGGCTGCAAGCCGCAAAGAGCGTTGCGGACAGATTGGACTTCTTTCACTGGGAGTTAGAGTACCCCGAAGTCTTCTTCAATCGTTATGGACAACATAAAGGTGTCGCTGCGGGTTTTGACGTTGTGATTGGCAATCCGCCCTATATCCGGCAGGAGGAGCTGGGAGCATTCAAAGCGTATTTTGCGGCTGCCTACCCGGAAACCTACGATGGGGTAGCCGATCTCTACGTCTACTTTTATCAGCAAGGACTGCACCTGACGCGTGCTGGCGGGCGCATGTCCTACATCGTGACCAACAAATGGATGCGTGCAGGTTATGGTCAACCGCTACGGGCTTTTTTCGCGCAAACGGGCGCGTTGGAGCGCATCGTTGACTTCGGGCACGCGCCCATCTTTGAGGATGCCGATGTTTTCCCGTGTATACTGGTCCTGCATAAGCCGCTAGCAGCGGAGGAACCAGCGCCACAGCCAGAAGCACAGGTGCAGGTGCTCAATTTCCCACGCGCAGAGTTGAGCCGCATCGTGCAGCAGCAGCAGAGCCTGGATGGTTATATTCATGAGCAGAGCCACAACCTTCCACTCAAGCGTTTTGGCGCGACCGCCTGGAACCTGGAAGATGCGGCAGTTGATGATCTGCTCGCTAAAATCCAGCGCGTGGGTGTACCGCTCACCAAGTTTGCCAATGTGAAGCCCTATCGCGGTGTGCTGACCGGACTAAACGAGGCGTTCTTGATTGATACCGCAACCAAAAATCGTCTCATACGTGAAGATCCCCGTTGCGCCGAGATTATCAAACCATATTTACGCGGTCAAGATATCAAACGCTGGTCGCCTGCATGGGCTGATCTATGGATGATTTTTAGCCGCAGAGGCATCAATATTGACTCTTATCCAGCCATTAAAAACCACCTTCTGCAGTTTCGTGAACAGCTTGAGCCCAGGCCCAAAGGCTGGACAGGAGGAGAATGGCCTGGTAGAAAGCCTGGTTCTTACTGCTGGTATGAGATTCAAGATGCAGTAGATTACTGGCAGATGTTTGAGCAACCAAAGATTATGTATCAGGAGATACAGTTTCACCCAGCCTATTGTATTGACAACAGCAAGCTGTTTTCCAATAACAAGGCTTTTTTTCTGGCTTATGCTGATACCTATCTCCTTGCTGTCTTAAACTCTCCACTGATGTGGTGGTATAACTGGCGCTACTTACCACATATGAAAGACGAGGCATTGAGTCCCGTAGGCGAGCGAATGGAAACATTGCCTATCGCACAGCCTACTGACAGCATACGAGCAGAGACAGAGCAGGCGGTAGCCAGGCTGATCGCGATGACGCGCGCCGGTCACGAGGCGCGGCAACTGCTGTTCGATTGGTTGCGCACAGAATTTGAGGTAGCAGAGCCGGGCAAGCGCCTGGAAAATGTGCTGGAGATGGAGCCGCAGGTCTTTGTCGATGAGGTGCGCAAACGACGTCCCAGAGCGGCTCAAAAGCTCACGCCAGCAGCGCTAAGAGACCTGCGCGCCGGCTACACGGAGCAGGTCACGCCCTTGCAGCAGGATAGGGCTGAAGCGGGAATATTAGAGCGTAGGATCAGTGATCTGGTCAATAGCGCGTATGGTCTCACGCCAGCCGAAATCGCGTTACTCTGGACGACAGCGCCACCACGTATGCCCTTGCCAGCACCGCCTACCCCGTAGGCAGAGCAAGCAAGCAAAAGGTAAATTGTAATTACACACAACAGCTTGCTCCCAACCAAATTTGAGCGTAAGGAAAACGAACAGGGTGAGAGACGCTACCGCCTTTTTTTCTTCTGCCTTGATATTGGCTTTATTTCTGCTGGTGGCTCGGGGTCCGTCGTCACGTAATTATCAGAATCGTAGTTCGTCGCTTTCGTTTCCCACTTATCATCTGTTCTTCCTTTTGCATGAGTGCTTAATTCTCGATGGTTCTCTTCTCTTGCTCTTTTAAATGCCTTTAATGCCTTACTTGGTGTATCTGCCTCTCTTGATCTCAAATTTATCCCTTTCTTTCCTGCATAACGTCTTATTTGTGTTGCTCTAGCAGTATCCGCTGATTTTCTTTGTTTTCTATTCTCAATATGATGTATATTTCTTCCTTCTGCTAATTTTTCTACATGCTTATTCCAAAGTGATCTACATCTTGTTACTTCTTTTTTCTCTTCTTCTTTTGTATGCTTCCATTCTCTCCTATGCTGTAAGCGGTAATACCTTGTATATAGAGAATATACATATTCACCTTCTCTTGGCACACCACGTTTATCACAATCTGCATTGATAGCGTCTATAACTTCTTCAGGTGCTACCCGCTGTGTTGATTTGTTATCGTAGCCTTCTTGTTGCGGTGGGACATCACGCATCAGAGAAGAGCCCGGCTGAGTCTCTGGGTCACGAGTAGGCAGAAGCCTGGGGTCGATGTTTGGATAATCGCTCCCAGACTCTACACGCCAAGAAGAGGGGCCTTCTTGTTGCGGTGAGAAATCTGTGTAGAGGTATGCGGAGAAGCTGCCCAGCTGGTCGTCTGGCAGCGTGGGGTATGTGTCAGCCGTTAGCATCGAAGGTTCAGCAGAAGACTCACGAGGCACAGGATACGGGGCATTCGTTGCCATAGGGTACTCGTCCCCCTCCCATTGCTGTCGCCGATCGTGTAGACGCAGGCGCATCGCGTCGTCATAATATCCTTCGTTAGGTGTAGTCTCCCTGGGGGAGCTCTGATCAATGGCTTTCTCTTTGCCTTTGTTACTGAATTCAATACCTTCCATGAGAGGCGTCCTTTCTCACTAGGAAGCGTTGACCGGCTCAGAGAAGCCTGTCACCGGGACATTCCTCGACAGAAATGATGTTGTTTGCGTCCCTTTATTTTTTATAATAGCATCGATGTTCAAGAGAGGCCAGGGGAAAAGAGGGACAAGTGGCTCGGCCCCCTATGCGAGCCACCATGTATTATTTACCCCAAGGTTGGAAACAGTACACACCATAGTACCTGAAAAGTTATGATAAACTGATGATCTCGCCGTGTACACTGTGCTGCTCATCATCGATAGAGAGCATGCCAATACTACAGGTAGGCTGGCGACGACGATCAGTCGCGCTACCGGGATTGAACAGGAGTTGCCCGTCATGCTCCTGGTTATAGGGGTTATGACTGTGGCCAAACACGACCACGCGTGCAGAGGGAAACTCCTGGCGGGCCGTGCGCGCATAGTATCTGGCGTCCCCAAGTATGTGTACCACGCCAATTCTACACTGTCCCACCACAACTTCACGTTTAATGGGCAACGCGAGCACAACTTCTTCCCGCTCGACATTGCCCTGCACGGCCACCACAGGCGCAATCGTCTCCAGCTCCGCCAGTACAGCCAGCACTGACAGGTCGCCTGCATGGATAATCATCTCGACGCCTGCAAAGTGCTGCCAGATACTTTCAGGCAAGGCTGTGTAGCGCGGCATATGCGTGTCTGAAATTACGCCAACTCTTTTTATCACAAGGCTACTACTTATTTATCTTTGAGGTATTCCAGATCAGGTTGATACTCTTTTATCATCTGATCTGCTGTATCAAGCACTTGTTGAGATAGACCTCGCCTTGTGGGTTTAAAAGCACTACGGAAGAAGCCCCATCTAATGCGTATAAAACGAGCGCTAGAATCATCACTTATAGAGTGACTCTGTCGGCTCCCCATCTCCGTTGTACTCTGCTTCTTGTCCTTTATCATACTTTTACCTTTTGGCAGAGGATACAGCATCTACCAAGTAATTTTTTAAACATTTTTTCAATTACTAATAGTATACGTCATTTTACAAAATTTGGATACGTTTACGCAGCCATTCAGTAAAGTACTCTACGTCCCGCTTTACTACAAGGGCTTCTATTTCCTTACCTATCTGCCCTTTAGCTCCCCTTAACTCACAATGATTTATTTTCAGAAAAGTGGTACAAGCTATAATTGATGTTTATCGCTGTTTTGATAAACCAGCAATAAAGTATATACTTGCTGGAGAGAGAGATTTGTTCTTAACAAGACAAGAAAAAGTTAAAAAGCAAAGGGGAGGTTAAAGGATGAGCGACATAACTTATGTATAAAGAGGTAACAACACAGGAAGCCGCTGATTTCTTGAATGTTTCACGGCCTTTTTTAATAAAGTTGCTTGAAGAGCATAAAATCCCTTTTGTGAAAGTTGGTTCCCACCGGCGTATTCGCTTCAGCGACGTATTGATGTACAAAAAACGTCAAGACGAGGTAAGAAAACATGGACTCGCTGAAATCACTCACCTTGCTGAAGATGAAGGAGTGTACGATTAATTCCAATCTTTTTTGATATGCTCCCTCATTTTGAGATATAGTATTCATGGTTCTGATAGAAGGTCGTGGTTTTAAATCCCTCGTGTACAGAGCGGTGCGCCGAGCACTCGTTTCTGCGCACCTATGAATTATAGAACCATCAGTGACCATCAATCTTTGCTCGTAAAAAGCATCTTGCGAGTGTATCCACAACATGCACACGCTATTATGTACGACCTGGATACACATTTAAGCGACATATTCTCTATAAGGTACTCTATGCGTATAGCAATACTATCCGATATCCATGGCAACACAGTTGCACTGGATGCCGTCCTGCAAGACCTGGCACAACAACCGGCCATCGACCGGCTGGTAATTGCCGGCGATCTCTGCTTGAACGGTCCCCGTCCACGGGAGGTGTTGGACATTATACAAAGACTTGATTGTCCTGTCATCCAGGGCAACACTGATGTCGACGTTCTCAACCTGACACCCAGGAAAGGTTCCAAGAAACAGAGCGTGATAGCCTGGACTCGCGACCAGATCGGCCCGGCGGGTCTCGCTTACCTGGCGGGATTGCCCATGTCACATCTCGTGACCAATCCCGCAGGCACAGATCTGCTGGTAGTGCACGCCAACCCACGCAATCAGCAAGAGGCGATCTTCCCCGACTCACCTGATAACCAGCTTGAGCAACTCCTGGGCGCGTTACCGGCGACGATTGGTGCTGTGGCCTTTGGACACTATCATGTCGCCTACCAAAGGCGCTGGCGGCATCTTTTGCTGGTTGATGTGGGCAGTTGCGGACTGCCACGCGATGGCGATCTGCGCGCCTCCTACGCCATTCTCACCTGGCAAACTGATACCTGGCAGGCAGAACACAGGCGCGTACAGTACGATGTCAAAGCCGTAGTCAAGCAGTTGCAGGACAGTGGTATACCGGCAGTGGAAAAGCGCATCAAAGTTCTGACCGAGGCGAAATATTAATGTTCTTCGTGCGGGGTTGTCCCTGCTCGCCCCGCGTAGCGACAATCCCTTGCGGTTGTCGTCCGTTCTCGTGCGGGGTTGTCCCTGCTCGCCCCGCGTAGCGACAATCCCTTGCGGTTGTCGTCCGTCTGATGAGCGAAAAAGTAGCGCAAGCTCTGTCCATCGAGCCTGCGCTATATATCTTCTCAAAACATACGATTGTGTAGAAGCCATCATACATGGCAAGGAGTACAATTCTCCCTGACCACACATTCCAGATTGCTGGTAAACGTCAGTGTCGTAGTTTCAGGTAAAGGCAATGGTTCCAGATTGGCGGCTTCCTCGCCTAGATAACTGGCGGCATCACCAACATCCACCAGTTCAAGATCCTCAATAATTGCGCGTAGTTCTCCGGTCGTTGTCATTGTGTATCCCCCAATGTATAAAATTTGTACCATCAATTCACTCCCACCTATACACAGGCACCTTAAATGTAGAACCTACGTGCCCGTTCACCTTAATAGATAGTTTGTGCGAGCAGAACAATAAGCATTTGTAGAATTGGTATTTGTGTCTGCACTTATTGATACGTTCGATAACATTTACCTGTCACGATATGGCATTGAGTATAGTCCAAATAGGTCACATGCTGCGGTTCATAGCTACCAGGCAGAGAGAAGTACAGTGGCGCAGCAATTCATGGTATACTGGTACTCAGGAAAATTATGTACTCAAGAGGCAAAGAGACAGGCATTGAAAGTATATTTTCAGCTTGTAGGAGAAATATATGCCAGCTAATCATTACGATATCGCTATAATTGGTTCAGGTCCTGGCGGGTATGTTGCCGCCATTCATGCCGCCCAGCAAGGCGCAAAGGTCGCCATCGTCGAAAAACAATATCTTGGTGGTACATGCCTCAACGTAGGCTGCATCCCATCAAAAGCGATGCTGCACATCGCCGAATCCTTGTACAAACTGACGGCCTTAGAAGAACTGGGTATCCACCTGCCACAGCCAGCAACCTTTGATATGGCGAAGGCCGTGGCCTTTAAAAACAAAGTCGTGAAACGCATGACGGGCGGCGTCGGGATGCTCATGAAGGGCAACAACGTCGATGTGTTCGACGGACTGGGTACCGTAGACGCAGCGCGCACCGTCACCGTCAGTAAAGATGGCAGTACGCAGCAATTCAGTGCGGACAAGATCATCCTCGCCACCGGTTCCGTGCCCTTGATACCGCAAATGCCCGGCATCGATGGACGGAATATCATGAATAGCGATACCTGCTGGAACCTGCCGCAGACGCCCGAAAGCCTGATTTGCGTGGGCGGTGGTGTCATCGGCATCGAACTGGCCTGTATGTTCAACGCGCTGGGCACACAGGTGACAGTCCTGGAGATGCTACCGAACATCCTGGCACCCGTCGATGAAGAGGTGCGCAAACTCCTGGTCCGCATCCTGAGCAAGCGGGGCATCACGATTGTTACCGGTGCCCGGGTTGAGGGCGTTGAGGACGACGGCGAGCAGAAAAAAGTGATCGCCACCACCGAGAAAGGCCAGCAGAGTTTTGCGGCTGAGTATGTGTTGATGGCCGTCAGTCGTCGCGCCAACAATAGCGGCCTGGAACATTTGATGGAGCAGGGACTCGACAGTGATCGCGGGCGCGTGCGCGTCAATGAGAAGATGGAAACCAACCTGCCGGGCATTTACGCGATAGGCGATCTCGTGCATGGTGCGGGACTGGCTCACGTCGCCTCGACTGAGGGAGAAGTGGCAGCGGCAAATGCCACGGGCCATAGCGCGCGCATGGACTATAACGTTATCCCCAACCCCATCTACACTTTTCCTGAAATTGCCTTTGTCGGTCTGACCGAGGCCGAGGCGAAACAAAAGTATCCCGAAGCGCGGGCCGAGCGTTTTCCCTGGTCGGCCATCGGCAAAGCCGTCGCCATCGACGAGACCGAGGGCTTCATTAAGGTCATCATGGGCAAATATGGCGAAATCCTGGGTGCGCACATCATTGGTCCAGATGCCACAAACCTGATCACCGAATATTCCGTCGCCATGCACGGCGAGCTGACAGCAGACGAGATCAGCGAAACCATCCACCCGCATCCAACGCTCAGCGAAGGCTTGCGCGAAGCCATCCTGGCCGCCGAGGGTCATCCTCTGCACATTCCTCCCAAGCAAGCAGCAAGAGCGCGCTAACCAGCCATGGGTTTCAACGGGTAGGGGCGTCACCTTGCGCTGTCTTTTACCCACAATTTTCTATTCGAGTGAGAGTTGAGAGGCTAGGTGAACCCCTTCGATGAGAGTTTGGATGTATAACCATCCTTTCCAAAGGGTTTTCCAACCTGGCTCTCCATCTCCCTTGCGTCCCAAATACCCACCCGCCTGAGCGATGCGGTGCCAGCATCGTTGCGTGGTCAACCGTTGAGCAGAAACGTGGGCCAGATGCGCCACGACTTTGACCACATCCGCTGGCAGGACTTCCTGGGCAGGCCGCTCGGGCTCCTGGCGGGCCACGTCTCGTAATTGTAAGAGGCGCACGGCTAAGGGAGCCAGAAACCCCAACAAGGTGCGCAATCCCTCATAGGTTTGCACCTGACGTGCCTCAATCTGACAGCCCGTTTTGAGACATTGGTGATAATCCTCCACGATCCAGCGCATGCGATACCATTCGACCCGCTCCCAGGCGTCCTCTTCGTTCTGGACTGCCACCGAGGTTACCAGCAGCCATTCGAGCGCCTCTTGCCCTTCTGGTGGGTTGGCTTCCCAGGTTCTGACCACGGTGACCACCAGTGGCACCTCTCCTTTGCCTGCTGGCCCATCGGGAGGCCAGAGCCGGAGCGTTCCCCAACTGATGCTCAGGTGGGCTGCTCGTTGCTTGCGCTTGTGATTGCCATCCAACTGGATCGTGTCTTGCCCCATCGATGGCCAACTTCTCACCTCCTCGAAGAGATGCTGGGTGGGCTCTTGTCCGGCTGGTCGCTTCTTTCCATGACGAAGCGCTCCGGGGGAAAGCGGGGTCTCGGCTTGATCCACCCGCAGATCCACTCTCCGATCATGCTGCACGCGCACCTCAAAGCCACCGTTCTGCTTGAGACACGCTCGCAAAAACGCAAAGATATCACTGCCTCGGTCCCCCACATGAATATATTCACATCCTGTTGGTGCCTCCCCGATCTGCTGTGCTTGTCGTTGCCAGACCTCCGCTTCTTTCTGTTTGCGCTTGCCTCGCTGGTGACTTGTTTCTCCGGCTGGAGCGGGCTGTCGCAAAAACGCTTCCTGGGTGGCTATGCCCAGCACTTGCCTATTGCTCGGGTCCACCGCCAGCACCGTTTGCAGCAGGTAGCCCTGATGGCTCCCATTGCCGATGGGGCCCAATCCACTCGTTTTGGGATGGTGCGCATAATCCACTTCCGTCATATCTTGGATCAGCAAGACCCGCTTGCGTTGCTGCATCCGCTCTTTCGTCTGCTGCTCATGTGGCTCCATCAGTTGTTCATAGCTCGTCTTCGCACTCTCCAAGAAGCGGTACCCTGCTTTCGTCGCTGCTTGCCCTCCCAATTGTTTGGGCAATGAACCCATCGGATCTCGTGCCAGTGCACTTGCCATCTTCACGGCTCGTTGCGTTCGCCGTTCATCTTCCAGCCGCACCGATCCATACGTCATCACTGCCCATTCCGTTGCACTTTCCCTTCCACTCCATTCCATCTTTTCTCGCCTTTCCTCTTTCTTTCTCTTCTTTCCCTCCTCTCATTCTACCATTCTTTGTACTTGAACGTTGTGGGTAAAAGACAGACCTTGCGTGCGCCCCGGGCCTCGCATCGTGGCCTCCAGGGCGGTCGCCAGGACACGCCCCTACCCGGTTGTCGACGAATTTATGCCATTTCCAACAACCAGTCTATGCTACCATCGTATTCTGACCCTCTATCCCCCTCGCCGTTTTCTGCTGGCGAACAGAAAATAAGGGCATAGAAAAAAGGATAGGACATAATAAGGATATGAAAAAAACTCCGTTGCTTTCAGTAGTGAGCTGTATTTTATTTCTTATCGCTTCACTTTCGGCTTGCGGAATAAGTAGTCAGAGTTCATTCTCCATATCTCCAGGTCAGAAGACTCCATCAGCGAGTCCGTCTGCCTCGACGACCCCTGTGTGGCCCACCTATAACCCAACACCCCGTGTGGATTCTGGAGTAGATCCTAAGGACACGACAAACCTGATATATCATGGCGGGCCTGTAATCAATGGAGTTGTAAACATCTATCTTATCTTTTGGATTGACCCTCAATACGAGCAGCCAACGTCCGATTATATTCCTTTGTTGACCAGATTCTTCCACGATGTTGGTACAAGTCCTCTGTACGCCAATCTTTTACAATATACCGATTCCCATGGCAATGCCCCAACTGGAGCCAGGGTAGCAGGCTCTGTTACGGATCAAACAACCGCCTTCCCAACAGCGTTTCGCACATCCGTTGGTACAGATTGGGGACAATATTTCCATCAAGAAGTCATGAACGTCGCGACGCGCAATAACTGGGATTACCATAATGCACACAACCTCTTCTTCCTCTTCCCAATTGTCAGTAACGGCTGCGGAGCACATGGGTATCTTGGGGATCGTCCAGATGAAACGAATATACACAATGGCTCACCTATCGCCGATGTGTATTATCCATATGCAAACGGCCAGGATCAGTGTGTTGTGGTGCCACAGTCACCCAATCACGACCATATCGCTGATATTGCCATTGGCGCAGCATCGCACGAACTGATGGAAGCAGTTTCCGACCCATATCTCACTGGCTGGTTTGACAAGAGTGGGGATGAGATGGCTGACAAGTGTCCTCTTCCGCCTGCTACGATCAATCCACAGACAAACGGGAATGTGACGTGGCACGGCAACACCTATCTTATCCAGGAAGAGTGGGATAATGTACGTCATGGCTGTGTGCTGGAAGGGCCATAACCGTCACAGATTATGCTCAACTCATAGTACAGGCAAGCCATAGCATCTCCCGGAAAAGGCATGCGCATACATACCGGGGAAATTGGCCATGTTTGAGCCAATTTCCCCGGCGCTTTTAGCGGACCAGAAGAGTTATGCGGAGCAATTAACTTTCGAGTTCTCCATTTTGCACCCTTGCCAGCAGCCGTGTCCAGGCCAGTAACTCTGACAGAGCAGAGGGCAAAGTAAACACATATGGGGTATTATGATCCTTAGCAATACTCAGTTCAAGCTCCAGGCGTTTCACATCCAGCGCATTGATACTTTTATCCGTCAGAAACTGATCAGCCGTCATGGAGCTAGACACCAGGCCCTGATTTTGCCTGGTTAACATGGCATCCATTTCATGCTCCGAAGAAGCAAAAAATATGCGAATTTGTTCCTGTGGCACATTGCTATAGACCTTTAGCAGAGTAAAGAGCGCCTGAGTCGAGGTCAGCACCGTCGATCTCCACTTCCAGATTAATGTTTGTGTGTCCCCAGACGCCTGTTCCACACAAAACGCGACGCGGTAATACATCATTTCCACACCTCTCAAAACGCGAGCTACTGGAGTCGCGCACTATTTTCTCAAGAATAGTAACCCTCCATAATCTCTAAACGCACCACCCCAGCATTTTTTGTACCACAACTTTGTGTCGTTATACATGGGTTAAAAGCCGGAAAAAACCAATGCAGGAGAAGTTGAGAGGTAGCACATATGCAAAAGTCAGGGCCGGTCCACAAATTTGTTCAAAAAGGGCTTTACAAGTCGCGGCCAGTATGCTATTATCGTCCTTGCCTGGGGATGTAGCTCAGTTGGGAGAGCGCGACAATCGCACTGTCGAGGTCAGGGGTTCGAGCCCCCTCATCTCCACCAATCGTACCAGCGCTTATTTCATACCTTGCAAATCGCAAACGTCTATGATATAGTATGGGGAAGAGCGACGAGCAGGAGTAGTAAGTTTCTCTCATGCAGAGAGCAGCCGGATGGTGCGAGGCTACAAAAAAGAGACTGAACTCGCCTGTGAGCAATAAGTGTGAGGTAGCAGCCAAAGCGGCAGAGCAGTTAGCACTTGTCGGGACGCCCGTTATCGCGTATAATTGAGAGTAGATCAAAGGCAGTACCAGCAACATATGGGCCTGTAGCGCAGCTGGGAGAGCATCTCCATGGCATGGAGAAGGTCAGGGGTTCGAATCCCCTCAGGTCCACCATTTCTGCCTGGATCGAAAATCAGGGTGGTACCACGGAAAGACCTTTCGTCCCTCGGGATGAAAGGTCTTTTTCTTATGAGTTACTGTCTATAGCTGTGTACAGTTACATCGCTTTACTCTTTCACCATATTCCAGCACTTTTTACAGCATCTGGGCATTAAAGACAATGGGGAGGCTCTTATGATTACGCGTACAAAATATAACCCTCAGGCAATCGAGGACAAATGGCAGGCTCAATGGGAGGCGCAACAGCTGTATCATACATCAGACAACTCCCCTAAGCCAAATTTCTATCACCTGGTGATGTTCCCATATCCCTCCGGCGATCTGCATATGGGACACTGGTATAACTATTCGCCCTTCGATACGTATGGACGCTTTAAACGCATGCAGGGCTACAATGTGATGCAGCCCATCGGCTTTGATGCCTTCGGCCTGCCGGCTGAGAACGCGGCCATTAAGCGCGGTATCCAGGCACACACCTGGACGTTAGCCAACATCGAGAATATGCGCAAACAACTGCGCGCCATGGGTGCCCAGTGGGATTGGCAACGCGAGGTCGTTACCTGCCTGCCGGATTATTATAAATGGACGCAGTGGCTGTTCTTGCAGTTTTATAAACAGGGACTGGCCTATCGTACCAAAGCGCCCGCCAACTGGTGTCCTAGCTGCAATACAACACTGGCAAACGAGCAGGTGCTGGCAGATGGTACGTGTGAGCGCTGCGGCAGCGTCGTTGAGCGCAAAGAAATTGATCAGTGGCTGCTGAAAATTTCCGCCTACGCCGAAAGGCTGCTGGACTTCAGTGGAGTCGTTGACTGGCCGGCAAAGACCATGACGATGCAGCGCAACTGGATTGGACGCAGCGAGGGCGCGGAACTGTGTTTTGTGGCCGAGGTGGCGGGCCAGCGCGAGGAGATAGCGGTCTTCACAACACGTCCAGATACCATTTATGGCGTGACGTTCTTTGTGCTGGCACCTGAGCATCCCTGGGTCGATAAGATCACGACGGCGGCGCAGCGGGACGCGGTCACGGCATACGTGGAACAGGCACGGCACATGACCGAAATCGAGCGCATGAGTACCGAGAAGGAGAAAACTGGCGTTTTTACCGGTGGCTACGTCACCAATCCAGTCAGCGGCGCAAAGGTGCCGGTCTGGATCTCCGACTATGTGCTGATGAGCTATGGCGCGGGCGCAATCATGGGTGTACCCGCTCATGACCAGCGTGACTTCGCGTTTGCACGGAAATTTGGCATTCCCATCCGCGAAGTGATCCGTCCAGCAGGTGAGGAGGCGAGCGATCCTGCAACCTGGACAGCAGCCAGAGAGGCGCTGGGCGAGCTGGTAAACTCGGGTCCATTTGATGGCACACCTGCTGACAAGGCCATTGCCACGATCACAAAGTACGCAGAGGAACAGGGTTATGGCAAATTCATGATCACCTACCGTCTGCGTGACTGGTTGATCAGCCGTCAACGTTACTGGGGCTCGCCTATTCCCATCGTTTATTGTCCCGAGCACGGCATGGTCCCCGTGCCAGAGGAGCAACTGCCGGTCTGGCTGCCTGAGAACGTACAGTTTAAAGCCACCGGAGAATCGCCGCTACGCTACGAGCCAGAGTTTCTGCACACTACCTGCCCGGTCTGCGGAGGTCCTGCCACGCGCGAAGCCGATACGATGGATACGTTCATCGACTCATCCTGGTACTACCTGCGCTATGCCGATCCGCATAACAGCGAAGCAGCCTGGAGTCCGACAAAGCTGCAAGAGTGGCTGCCCGTCGATCAGTATGTAGGAGGCGTAGAACATGCAATTCTGCACCTGCTGTACTCGCGTTTCTTTGTCAAAGCCCTGCACGATATGGGACACCTGGACTTCGACGAGCCATTCCTGCGCCTGTTCCATCAGGGTATGGTGCTGGGATCGGATGGACAGAAGATGTCCAAGTCGCGCGGCAATGTCGAAGCACCCGACAAATATGTTGCGAAGTACGGCGCAGATACCGTGCGTTGCTATATGATGTTCATTGGACCATTCGACGCTGGTGGCTCTTTTAGAGCGGACAACTTGGAGGGTATCTGGCGCTACCTGAATCGCTTCTGGAGCCTGATCAACGATGCCTGGATCAGCGGGAAAGTCAGTGCTGCGGAAACAAAGGAGAGTAAAGCGATTGAGCGTCTGCGTAACAAGACGATCAAACGTGTGACCGAGGATCTGAGCAATTTCCACTTCAATACAGCGTTAGCGGCCCTGATGGAATGCAATAATGTTCTGCTGAAGCAGCAAAACGACGAGGTTGCGCATAGCTCAGCTTACCGTAAAACGTTAGAGACGATGATGCAGTTGCTGGCACCACTGGCACCACATATCACTGAGGAGTTGTGGCATCTGACCGGCCACAAAGACAGCATCCATCTGAGCAGTTGGCCTGACTACGATGAGACGTTGCTACAGGAAGAGACCTTTACGTTAGTGGTACAGATCAACGGGAAAGTACGCGAGCGTATTGAGGTTCCAGTTGCCATCAACGAGGAAGAGGTGCGTAGATTGGCATTGGACACCCCCAAAGTACAAACCTTTATCGGCACAGCCACAGTACAAAAAGTGATCTACGTGCCTGGTCGCCTGGTCAATATCGTCATTGCTCCGTCAACCTAGCGTTGTCGGCGGCTCGCTGTCCATGAGGGGAAACCGACGTTTCCGTCATGGGCGGCGAGCGACATTTTTGGAGATGGTGACAGACATGCCCCCCTTTGTCCTGTCTCGACGTCTTTTTTCACAGCGATACTCGCAGTCAACGTAAATTGAACGTAAAACTACGAAAAAATCAGCGTTAAATAAAGTGATATTACTGCGTAGGTAAATTGGGCCTTCGTAGATGGAACCTTTAGAGGATTTCGAACGTATATTAGGACAGATGACTTATATAGATAACCTCTACTGTGTAGCGGTAGTATATATAAGCGCACACCAGCGTGCTGGTGAAATATTTCACACTTTTACTGTTGCCAAATAGCTAGCTGCTAAACGCTTTTCCGCTTACTCTTTAGCCAAGAGCCAGACAAGGTGGGTAGGGAATGATATGGGGGCCCACAAATAGGTATTTGAAAAAGTGAGGGACTGGGCGTCTTAATCTAGTAGAGTGGCTCTTCTCATACCAGATAATCGGAATATCTATATCAAGCGGAAGGCGGCAGTGTTGAAACGCCCACATAGGCGCAGGTGGAAGGATACAATATGAACACACAACCTCTGGAAATGATTACAAACATTGATGATGCTGAAACAGACACAGATGTGCTCGCACAAAATGGCTTTGACCAGGACGAGATTATTTCGCTGTGCTGGCTGCGGCAGTGGTATCAACACGGAGGAAGCGACCGTGTTGAAGTCTTACGTCACCTGGAGTTCCTGAGACTCCTCGTCGTACATGGCAAAATTGATCTGTAACTATGCTTGTAGATGGATTAACTCGATGCATTGTATACAATCTTTAGTATATTGTGACTCTATGTAAGCCTGGTACTCTGTAAAAGGGGTAGCAGGCTTTTTTTATATATGTTGTAACTATTTAGTGAAGAATTAGGCTCTCCGTCCATGCGGGGGAAATGGGGTAGGGGCGTGTCCTTGCGACCGCCCCCGGGGCGCACGCGAGGTGACGCACCTACCCCATTTCCCAACGTTTTCCCTCGGAAGGATGGAGACCGAAGAATTAGCGGGGAGGCTAGGACGATCAAACCAGAACACTACCATTTGCGTATATGTTGGTGTGGACCTGTCATCATGAAGCACCACACCACGTACACAGTGCAGGAAACATCCCAGAACATGTCTGAGCCTGCAGCAGCCATACTGGGAACGTCCGCATAGGGAAGATCTTTGCTTGCATTCAGGGTGTTGTGTATCGGACACGTTTGAATGCCCGTGAGTAGCTGAAAATAAGGAATTCTATGCGCATCATTCTTTATCTTGGCAAAGGCGGGGTTGGTAAAACAACCATTTCTGCCGCGACTGCAGTGCGCTCCGCCACGCTTGGCAAACGCACACTGGTGGTAAGTACCGACCTGGCACATAGTCTAGCCGACTGTTTGCAGGTCAACCTCACTTCAGAACCCAAAGAACTGGCAACCAACCTATGGGCCCAGGAAGTAAACGTCCTGGATGAAATGCGGCAGGGTTGGGGCAAACTCCAGGAATCCATGACCAAAACATTGCGCAAGCAAGGGATTGACGCGGTAATCGCCGAGGAGCTGGCACTCATTCCGGGTATGGACGAGATAGTGAGTCTCATCAACATCTACCGCAACGCGCGCGAGGGAAACTTCGACGTTGTCATTATCGACGCAGCTCCCACGGGCGAAACCGTCCGTCTCCTCAGCATGCCGGATACGTTCCAATGGTACGCCAGCCGCATCTCGCACCTGCAAGGCGGCATTCTCAATCTGGCCCGACCATTGATCAAGACATTTCTGCCGACGACCGAGCTTCTGGACGCCGTGCAAAAGCTCAGTGGACGCGTCAAAGCTCTGCACGAGGTGTTGACGGATGCCGAAATCAGCTCTTACCGGCCCGTGGTGAATCCCGAACGCATGGTTATCAAAGAAGCACTGCGCGCTGAGACCTACCTCGCGCTCTTCGGCTACCCCATCGACGCCGTCGTCTGCAACCGCGTCATCCAGCCAGGCGAGTACCAGGATACCTTTATGCAGGACCTCTACCGCAACCAGGAGAAACTGCGTCAACGCATCCACCAGACGTTCGCACCACTTCCTATCTGGGAAGCGCCCTACCAGTCGAATGAGATTCTGGGCATTTCTCAACTCGGCCAGCTAGCAGAGACGATCTTCGGCGATACAGATCCCACACAGGTTTTTCATCACGGACCTATTCAGGAAATTATACGCCAGGATGACAGCTATATCTTGCGCCTGCCGCTGCCGCACGTGGAGATGGATAAAGTGTTGATGACGAAGAAGGGCGACGAGATGATTATCGAGATTGGAAACTTCAAGCGCGAAATCACGCTCCCCTCGGTACTCGCCAGCCAGGAGGCTATAGTGGCAAAATTTGTCGATAATGCCCTGGAAATACACTTTACCGCCCCCTCAGAACAGACCGATAAATCCGCGTAAAGGGAGGGTCTTTCCAGAGGCAACGTCGGCAAACGGGGTAGGGGCGTGTCCTGGCGATCGCCCCGGGGGCGCACGCGAGGTGACGCCCCTACCCCGTTTCCCCCTCAAGGACAGAGAACCGATAAGGAAGACCTCTTGACACCTGTTCCAATTACCCTCTATGATGAACGCTGAACGTTAATCTTCGAGTAGCAAAGCATTTGCAGTAATTTTATGCCTAATCAGAATACAGCTACGCTCACTTCCTACGTGGAGCGGGCGCGTAAAGTCTTACAATATGAACAGCGTACCAATCACCAGGACCAGGCTATCCGCCCGGGAGGACTGGAAGCATTTACCGCGCGCTGGTACGATGAGACCAATACGATCTGTCAAAAAGGCGGGCTGGACGCAGGTCCTGTTCATCGTTTTGTCGAGCACCTGCAAGGCTATCGCCAACAGGACCCGATGCAACGAGCGGCCAGTCTACGCGCAGCTCTAGCCATCCTGAATGAAATGGATGGCAAAGAGCCTGCTACCGCCAGCGCAGCCTCACAGGCTCCTGCCGCGCAAAGTCCTGCTCACACCGAGAGAACATCCCGACAGAAGACTACGCAGACAACGGCCCGCGTAGCGGATCAAGCCAGCAAAACCACACCTGAAGCGGCCCAGACACAAACGACAGACACTGAACTCCGTCCTCTGCAAAATCCGCCGCCGCCGCCACAAAATCAGGTACGCCTGGAAGCTGGCATGTCACAGGGTCATACCGCGCTCACGCTGCTCAGCGCCGATATCACAGCGGTACCCGGCGTAGGTCCTACGGTAGCGACACGCCTGCATAGTCTGGGTATCCGCAGCGTGCGTGATCTGCTCTTTTATTTTCCACGCGAACACCGCGACTACAGCAAACTCACCAAAATCGACCAGATCCCCTTCAACGAGCTGACGACAACTATGGGTTTGATCTGGGACGTTAAATTGCAGCGCACCAGCAATGGTCGTACGCGTGTCACGGCCACGATCTCTGATGAAAAAGGCAAACTGTCCGTCTCCTGGTTCAACCAGGGCTATCTCTTCAAGCAGCTAGAGGCCGCGAAAGGTTCCTATCTCGTCGTCACAGGTATCAAGCAGCGTTTCGGGAACAGAGTCGAATTTTCGGTGCGCAGTCATGAACTACCAGAACAAGGGGACCTGCTGAGCACTGGACGCCTGGTCCCGATCTATCCGCTCACAGAGGGTCTGCACGCCAAGACCCTGCGCCGCTTTACCAAGTGGGTCGTGGATCGCTATGCGCAGATGGTTCCCGAGCATCTGCCCATGTCGATACGCTCGGCAGGACAACTGCTCCCATTACCCGAAGCTATCGCGCAGATGCATTATCCAGACAACGAGACCATGCGCGCAGCGGCCCATCAGCGCCTGGCCTTCGACGAACTGTTTTTGATCCAGCTAGGCATGCAAGAAAGACGCAGCCGCTGGCAACGTGAGGCGCAACAGGGCAACGCCTTTACGATTGATCTCGCCAGAATTTTTGTTGATCCTCCCGCATCCGAGCAGACAGAGCAAGCACCAGGCTTACAGAGAGACACCATTGTGCCCTCAGGTCAAACGCTCTGGTCGGTTATTGCCACCGATCAGCCATTCGAGGCAACATTGCCTTTCTCGTTCACCAACGCACAACGACGCGTGATCTGTGAAATATTCGCCGATCTCGCGCAGAGTAAGCCCATGAGTCGTCTGCTACAAGGCGATGTCGGCGCTGGAAAAACGGCGGTCGCAGCCGCCGCGCTGTTGATGGCCGCGCTTAATGGCTATCAAGGCGCGATTATGGCCCCCACCGAACTGCTCGCCGAGCAGCACTCACGCAGCATCAGTGCCATGCTCGAACCGTTCGGTATGCATACAGTACTACTGACGGGCAGTCTGAAGCAGCGCGAACGGACAGCAGGCCGCATGGCATTGGAGAGTGGTCAGGCCGCGGTGGCCATTGGTACCCACGCTTTGATTCAAGATGATGTCATCTTCCAGAAGTTGGGACTGGTCATCGTGGATGAGCAGCATCGCTTTGGCGTGGAGCAACGCGATGCCCTGCGCCAGAAGGGCAATCACCCACACATGCTCGTAATGACTGCCACGCCCATTCCGCGCACATTGGCATTGACGCTCTATGGAGACCTGGACGTCTCCGCCATTGACCAACTCCCACCGGGTCGGCAGAAGATCATCACGCGCTGGCTGATGGGTACACGTCGCAACGAGTCGTACGCGACGATCATCCACGAGGTCGCCGAAGGACGGCAGGCTTTTATCATTTGTCCCTTGATCGAGGAATTTAAATCGTTGGCGGTCAAGGCCGCCACCAGCGAATATGAACGTTTACAGCGCGAGGTCTTTCCCAATTTGCGCCTGGGACTGCTCCACGGCGGCATGAAGACAACCGAGAAAGACCTGACTATGCGTCGCTTCCGCGACCACGAACTCGATATCCTGGTGGCGACTTCGGTGATTGAAGTGGGTATCGACGTGCCAAATGCTACGGTGATGATCATTGAAGACGCTGATCGCTTCGGCCTTTCACAACTGCACCAGTTTCGTGGACGCGTGGGACGCGGGAAACACCAATCTTTCTGCTATGTGCTAAGCGCCGACGCCAGTATACAGGCCCAGGACCGCCTGGGCGTCTTCCAGGAAACTAACGACGGCTTTCGCCTGGCAGAGGAGGACCTGCGACTGCGGGGTCCCGGCGATTTTGTGGGTGTACGCCAGAGCGGTATGCCAGAAATGCAGGTCGCCGACCTGAGCGATACAGCGTTGATCGAACGCGCACGTACGCTCGCTGCACGCCTCTGGGAAAGTGACCCCTATTTGCGTAAGCCGGAACATACCCCCTTGCGCGAACGCATGCATCTCTTCTGGCAACGCTTCATGGCGCACTGACCTCTGCACAAAACAATGCTAACTCTTCGGGCTTGCGGGGATGGGTGAGCGCGAACGTAAGAACAGCAGAGTTTCGTCGGTAAGCGGGTAGGGGCGTGTCCTGGCGACCGCCCTGGTGGGTGTTCAGAGAGATCCGGGAGGGGTTCTCGTGAGGCCCGGGGCGCACGCAAGGTGACGCCCCTACCCGCTTGTCCTCGAATGATTAACATGATCTCAAAGCGCACCATGCAGAAGAACCTGATACCTACGGGCGCATCGTGTCGATGTAGAGTTTGCAGACCATTGTCGCGGCATCATCCTGACCAACATACTCCGCCAGTTCCTCCTGGCTACCTCCGATGCGTTCCATACGGGCCTGAATGAACTCGTGACGCGCAACGCCGGCTGCAAAGCCCTTGAAACCGCGCTGCATCGCCTCTAGCTCATCTGCGATCTGTTGACGTAAACGAGCGACCTCACTCACACTCTTATCCATACACATCTCCTTTCGTGCAAAGACAACAATCGCTCTACCGTTTATACCCGTTTCCCTCCTCTATTGAAATAAGATCTATGTACCTTACTCTCATGTATAGGTATACAACTTTGTCGGAACAAAGTTACTCGATTTATCAAATAGCTACCATTGTCTATCGTTTTATCACGTCTAGAGTTTTATGATTGACAATTGGCTCCTTTTTCATTCATACTATCCATACATAGTAAATATCATGTTATTTACATTGTGAGCATATGCAAGGAGGAAGCGAGGAGATTGTGTGGTGGAACCCAACAAAAAGCTAGAAGCTGCCAGATTACAACGCAGATGGAGTGTGAAAGTCGCCAGTGAAAAAGTGGGAGTCAGCGTCAACACCTTTAACCGCTGGGAGCGCGGGTTACAGGCTCCACAGTTTGAGACGCTCGATCAACTCTGCCGGACCTTCGTGATGTCTCCTGATGAACTAGGTTTTGCTCCTACCATGCTGGTAAAAAGGCGGCGCGACAAGGCCAGCCTACAACCAACACCAGCAATCGACAACACCACAACACCAACACAAACAAACCCAGGCGTTACATCTCCCTTAAAGGCAACCGTAGATAGCAAAGGTACACATCCACCATTTGAAACATTGGCCTGCCTCGAACAGGCAAGAAGGAGTCTTGACGACATGAATCCGGTACAGCGTACGAAAGATGGAAGTGAAGGGGTCTCGCGGCGGAAAGCTGTTTCTCTGCTCATCAGCACACCAGCAGCGGTACTTGGACTAATGCAAGACAAACACCCGGTCATGCTCCATCCAGAGGAGATACTGGCATTAAGTACGGTCAACATACCTCTGTGCTGGCAACTCTATTTTGAGGGCGGCTTCACAGAACTAAATACCGTCCTGCCCGGCTATCTTGCACCACTCTTGCGCCTGACACAGGTGCCACAATACCAAAAAAGAGCCGCGCACCTGACATCGCAGCTCTGCCAGCTAGGCTATCTCCTGGCACTCCAGCGACAGGACTTCGGCACCTCGCTCAAATATACGCAAGACGCCGCCCATTACGGACGGATGGCAGAGAATACAGATTTACAATTGGCCGCGACTGTCCGCCAGGCCTATGTCTATTTCTGTTTGCAGCGCTCGGAGCAGCGCTTACAGACCTACGAGAAAGCTATGCAGTATCAAAAAGGCAGCTCACCACTTTTACAGGGCTATCTCTATGCCGGCCTGGCAGAGGCGCATGCTCACCGCCAGGAACAGGAGGTAGCGCTCGACTACCTTAAACGCGCCAAAGAGATCTTCCCAGAGCAGCCTGAAGCCGATGCGCACTTCTCGTATACCCATTTTCGCTGGCTCACGCTCTACAATCTTGAAGGATTGGTGCATCTGCATTTAGCGCAACCACAACAAGCATGGAAAGCCTTCGCTAAAACCGACCAGATCATGCCTGCCGCAGCTGACCCTTATCGCGTAGAGATCACCGTTCACAAGGCGGCAACATCTCTCGCGCTGAACAACATGGAGCAGACGTGCGACCTCATCGAGCGGGCCGCAACCTCGGCTATGACGCTAGGCAGTAGCTTGCGTTATAACGAGGCATGTACGATCTATGAGCATATGCAAGAGAAATGGCAGCACGAACCACGCGTAAAAGCGTTGAGCGACCTGTTCCAGCGCAATATTGTCCTGTAATTTGTTCATGCCTGCTCAGCATACAAGAAAGCGCTCACCTGCACGTTGAAAGCCTGAGCCTCGTCAAACATGCAGACATGACCGGCACGGGGCAAAATCAGCAGGCGAGCGTCAGCTAGTTGTTGAGCAAGCACAGACCCCAGCGCAGATGGTACCAGCGTATCATGCTCCCCCCATATCAGTAAGGTTGGAGCTGCAATGGTCTTCATTTTTTCACGCATATCATGCACAATGATAGAATGCACCGCACGCACCAGGGTAAACGGCCCCATACGTATAGCATCGTACGCCAGAATGGGCAAGAAGCGCGGCGTCATGTAGCGGATACCAAGCAGCAGCGGTAAGACATAGCCAAAAATAGAATGTTTCTCAGAGAGCACAGCAGGAGCTACTAATACCAGGCGCACAACAACTGCCGGACGTTCGGCGGCTAGCTGCATGCAGATAGCTCCACCCATCGAATGGCCGATGAAATGTGCTCGCTCCAGCCCTACAGCTTGCATCCACTGCCATAGCCAGGCAGCCATCTGCGCCAGTACAAAGCGACGACGCTGGTGACGCAACGCTCCAAAGCCCGGCAGATCAACGAGATACACCCGATAGTGCTGTGCAAGCACGGGCACATTACGTATCCACCAGTAACTCGAAGCCGAAAGTCCATGCACTAGCACCAGCGGCTCGCCTTCGCCGATTACCTGGTAGGGCACTGTATAGTCCTCTAGCAGGGCGGTACACCTGGAAATATTGATAATGCAACCACCTTTCGCAATCTGAGCACGCCTACCTAACTTAGCATATCCGGCAACTTGACCCCTGCACCATCTCTTAGATGCCGAAAAGTTTGCACATGCCAATCGTGACACTGACGGCGAGGACAGTTCCAGCCAGGGCTTGCAGCAGCGTATGGGCACGAACCTGCCAACGTGCCCAACCCACAAGCACAACCAGCGGCGACAAAAGCAGGCAAAGCGGCCCAAAAATCAGTACAAGTACGGTAACAGATCCAGCCATGCCCACAAGATGCAAACTGATTTTCCAATATCTCGTAATCACGATGGTGATCACACCAACGACGAGTACGGCTACTACTGTAGCAATGAGAGCGTTTGATGCATGCAAGGCTAACAAAAGGATAAACACTATTATTGTGCACCCGAGCGCAAACAACAAAGGCACAAAACGCTGCTCACGGATACTCACATGCGGATCACTATAGTGTCCACGCGCCACGCCACGCCGAATAAAAAGGAAAGGCGCAACACTCATACCCACCACCGTAACAACCCACCAGAGCAAGGCATGCAGCACGTCCGGCGCCGAATAGAGCGCGACAAGCAAGGATGTAGGCAAGGCAACAAATAAAGGATTTGTGACAACAGAAATCAGGTGTGCAAGCCGCACCGCTGGTTTTTCGCTTGACGAAGCCTCAGAAAAACCTTTCTCGTCTTCAATGGCCCTGGTCTTATTTGACATAGCAGCCTTTCAATATCATAAAATATGCTGACACTCGTGCTTTGTCTATTGATGGTACTTAGTATATCAAAGCATACAAGGCTAGACGTCCAGGAGTGAAGAGCACAACACAAAAAACAGACGACACGCTTACGGTCTTGTACCCGGCATCCAAAACACTATGCCCTGGGGATTGTCACGGTTAATAGCGCGGGAGCGTGTTATAGGGGATAGCTCATTTCATGCCGTTACAGACGACTATCCGTCATACTATTAGCGCTTCTGCGTTGAAGTTTCACGCGTAAATAGGTGCAACAAAGCGTTTTATTATCCATACATGGAGGATATGATGGCAAACATCAAGCCCGAACGCCTCAAGCTAATGCATAAGTATTGGAACGCAGCTAATTATCTGACTGTCGGTCAGATCTATTTACAGGACAACCCTCTGCTGAAAGTGCCACTGCGCCCGGAACATATCAAGCCGCGCTTGCTGGGGCACTGGGGCACATCACCCGGCCTCAGCTTTATTTATGTTCATGTCAACCGGCTGATACAAGATAACGATGTAGACGCGATTTATTTAGCCGGTCCCGGACACGGTGGACCCGCGCTAGTGGCGAATGTGTATCTTGAAGGCTCCTATACAGAGATCTACCCCGCGATTACGCAGGATGAGGAGGGCATGTATCGCCTCTTTCGCCAGTTCTCGACACCTGGCGGCATACCGAGTCACGTCAGCGTGCCAACGCCCGGCTCAATTCATGAAGGCGGCGAACTGGGCTACGTCCTGACGCATGCCTTTGGTGCCGCCTTCGATAATCCAAATTTGCTGGCCATAGCGGTTGTCGGTGACGGTGAAGCAGAAACTGGACCGCTGGAAGGCTCCTGGAAGAGCATCAAATTCCTGAATCCAGTGCGCGATGGAGCAGTCCTACCCATATTGCATCTCAATGGCTACAAAATCTCTGGTCCGACCGTCTTCGGACGCGACGATGACGAGTCGGTGCGGCAAGTTATCACCGGGCATGGCTATGACGTCCACTTCGTCGAGGGTGACGACCCCATGACGATGCACCAGGCTTTTGCGGAAACCCTGGATACCTGCTACGCGAAAATCCGCTCCTATCAAGAAAAGGCGCGCAAGAACGGATTTACAGGCGTCCCTCGCTGGCCCGCCATCGTCTTACGCACACCCAAAGGCTGGACGGGACCAAAAGAGCTAGATGGTGTGCCCATTGAAGGCACATTTCGGGCGCACCAGGTACCGATAGCAGATGTGAAGCAGAATGCCGCCCATCTGAACATGCTGGAAAATTGGATGCGCAGCTACAAACCAGAAGAACTTTTTGATCAAAATGGACGTCTCCAGCCCGCACTGGCCGCACTCGCACCTGCCGGTGAGCGCAGGATGGGGGCCAATCCCCATGCCAATGGCGGAAAATTGCGGGTAGACCTGGATTTACCTGACTTTACAGAGTCTGGCATCGCGGTTAACAAGCCCGCAAGCGAGTACTATGAGAATACGAAGCCGCTTGGTGCATTTCTGCGGGACCTATTCACGAGAAATGCTGCACAACAAAATTTCCGCCTCTTCTGTCCCGATGAAACAAACTCAAATCGCCTGGGAGACGTTTTTAGCGTAGAAAACCGTACATTTGAGGAAAAAATCATCCCGATTGATGACCATCTCTCTCCCTCTGGCAGAGTCATGGAGGTGTTGAGCGAGCATCTCTGCGAAGGATGGCTGGAAGGCTACCTTCTCACAGGACGACATGGCCTCTTCGCTACCTACGAAGCTTTCGCGATGATTATTGACTCGATGATGATTCAGCACTCGAAGTGGCTCGAAGGCACGCTCAATCTGTCCTGGCGTGCACCAGTTTCATCGCTGAACATTCTCTTGACATCGACGTGCTGGCGTAACGACCACAATGGCTTCAGTCACCAGGGGCCAGGACTCATCGACACGGCGCTTTCTCGCAAAGGTTCCATAGCACGCATCTATCTACCGCCCGATGTCAATTGTCTGCTCTCGGTGGCCGATCACTGTTTGCGTAGCCAGAATTACGTCAATCTTATCGTCATTGATAAGCAGCCACACCTGCAATTCCTCACTATGCAGGAAGCGATTGAGCATTGCACACGCGGCCTGTCGATATGGCATTGGGCCAGCAATGCCGATAGCATTGAGCCTGACGTCGTGCTAGCTTGCGCAGGCGATGTGATGACGATGGAGACCGTTGCCGCAGCCTGGTGGTTGCGCCATCACATGCCAGAATTAAAGGTGCGAGTCGTCAATATCGTGGATCTGATGACGCTCTACACTCCCGATATACACCCACATGGCATGGATGCAGCGACATTCACAGCACATTTCACCGAGGACAAGCCCGTGGTGTTTGCGTTCCACGGCTACCAGAGAGCTGTACACGAGCTCATTCACGGACGTCCCAACCCTGATCGCTTCCATGTACGAGGCTTCAACGAGCAGGGTACCACAACCACGCCATTCGATATGGTCGTGCTCAATAAAGTCAGCCGCTATCATCTGAGCATGCTGGCCCTGCAAAGCGTCGCACGTGTACGCGATCTGATACCACCACTCATACAAGAGTGCAACACTATGCTCACCAGGCACTATAGCTATATCCGCACCAATTTTGAAGATATGCCTGAAGTGCGCGATTGGGTATGGACCGATTAATTAATCTCTATGATGGAGTAATGTATGAAGATACTCGTTCTTAACGCCGGGTCCAGCAGCCAGAAAAGCCGCCTGTATGAGATCAACGAGACGCCCTTGCTCACACCCAATGAGCCACTCTGGGAAGCGAATGCAGATTGGACAAAGAGTCAAGCTGCGGCAGAACTTACCATCACCGCTCGTGGACAGACGATCATGCAAAAGGTTTCGGCTGACTCGCGCTCCACCGTCATAGAGCATATGTTGAAGACGCTGTGGAGCGGGCCAACACAGGTGGTGGAGCAGCCTTCCGCGATAGCCATCGTCGGGCATCGCGTCGTCCACGGCGGACCCGACTACCGCGCAAGCACACTGATCACCCCGGAGGTACAGGCAACTATTCAGCGCCTCTCCGCATTTGCACCATTACATAATCCCGCCAGCCTGGAAGGCATCGTAGCAACTGAGCGTATCCTGCCTGAAACACCACAGGTGGCCGTCTTTGATACCTCCTTTCATAGCCATTTAACGCAGGAAGCGACGGTCTACCCTGGTCCCTATAGCTGGTATGCAGAAGGCATTCGTCGCTACGGTTTTCACGGTATCAGCCATCAGTATTGTGCTCAGCGTAGCGCACAGTTACTCGGCAAGGACCTGGCGGACCTGCGCATCATCAACTGCCACCTGGGCAACGGCTGTTCATTGGCAGCCATTCAGGATGGGCATAGTATTGATACCACCATGGGCTTCACGCCGCTTGAGGGCTTAATGATGGGTGGACGTTCCGGCTCGGTTGATCCCAGCATTTTAATCTATTTGCAACGCCAACATGGCTACTCGGCAGATCAACTGGAACAAGTGTTGAACAAAGCATCAGGTCTCAAAGGTATTTCTGGCGTCTCTAGCGACCTGCGACAAGTGATGCAAGCAGAACAAGCGGGCAATGAACGAGCGAAACTGGCTATCGCCATGTACATCTATCGCGTGCGCTACTTCATCGGCGCGATGCTCGCCGTTCTGGGCGGCGTAGATGTCCTCACCTTCACAGGTGGCGTCGGCGAAAATGCTACCGCCATACGCGCAGGTGCATGCGCGGGATTCGGCTTCCTCAATCTGGAGCTAGATGCAGAGAAAAATGCCGCCTCTCCCGCCGATCAAGATATCTCCACGCCCACATCGGCTGTGCGCGTCTTGATTGTACACACAGAAGAGGACTGGGAAATCGCGCGAGCCTGCTGGCAGATCTTGCATACATAGCTTGACAACCGTACATAAAAAAAACTGAAGGAGACGGAGTTTTATCAAGGTCAACCAAATTGAAACCACATGGGTTGCTCACACGTGATGATATCAGAAGTAAGACTTACCCACTAATGAACTCCTACCAACAATCTAGGAAGTAAAGGAGGACCATGTGACAAAATCTAACCCAATGAACCGGTCCAATGCAGATAAGACACAAGATACCACGCAAGCGACCTATGATAATCTCAAAGACGTAGCGCAAACTACTTATAAGAATGTCAAAGATGTAGCGCAGTCTGCTTACGCCAATGCCAGAGACGTAGCGCAGTCCACGTACGCGCATGCACAGGATAGCGCCAGGTCTGGCCGCTATAGGACACAGGAAGCCATCGGAGCCAGGGCTGCTCTGGCCGCAAATGTGCTGCAACAGAACAGAAATGCAGCGCAGAAAAACCTGACACAGGCTCAGAAGAGCTTTCAGCATTCCATCCAGGACACAATTAAACCAAAGCTAGGCAATGCTCAGGATACTTTAAAAACTAGCGTCAGTGCAGCACAGACGGCTTTCGAGAAGAATGCCAGGAAAGCTCAAAAAAATCTGACAAAAGCTCAGGAGAACTTGAAGCACTTGCAGGGTTCCGTCCAGGAGAATGTCAGGCCAGGTCTGACAACGGCGCAAGAAGCTATCAGCAAAAGCACGCAAAAGGTCAACAAGGGCCTGCAACAGGCGGCATCTAACGCCAAAAGCGTGAGAGACTCAGTACAAGACCAGTATGTGCACTATCAGTACAAGCGCAAACGGGCACGATCAATGTTCCGCTGGGGACTGGTTATCGGCGTCGTGCTCGCGCTACTATACACGCCTATTGCTGGCTCAGACGTACGCCAGCGTATCGCACAACAATGGGAACGCTATAGTCCCTACCTCGGCTTCTAATTTTCGATCTTGCAGAAACGAGGGCGATCTGGTAGACGCCCTCGTTTTTCGCTCTAAGACCTCTTTGCGCCGCTGGCTCGTCTTTAGCATAGCTGCGCAATCACAACTTAGATCACATCATGAGCAACAGCCCGACCGGCCACGCGACCGGAGAAGAGGCAGCCACCAAGGAATGTCCCCTCAAGCGCCCGATAGCCATGCACCCCACCACCGCCGAAACCGGCCACCTCTCCAGCAGCATACAGACCAGCAAGCGGCTGACCATCGGCTTGCAGGACACGGCCCGAGAGGTCCGTATTCAATCCTCCCAGAGTCTTACGTGTGAGAATCGATAGGCGCACCGCAATCAAGGGGCCAGCAGCGGGATCGAGTAGCCGATGTGGTTTCGCCACGCGCACCAGTTTATCTCCGATGAATGCTCGCGCCCCACGGATGGCTGTAATCTGCGCATCCTTGCTGAAACGATTGGAGACCTGCCGGTCGCGAGCGACGATCTCGCTCTCAAGTGTGGCTAAGTCGATCAGCGTATCACCCGTCAGCTCATTCATCCCGCGCACCAGTTCCGGTAGTGTGTGTTGCACGATAAAGTCCACACCATGCTTCTTGAACGCCTCAACTGGTCCCGGTGCTCCCGGCAAGGCTCGACTGAGTGTTTTGAGGATGCTACGACCCGTCAGGTCCGGGTTCTGCTCGGAGCCGGATAAAGCAAACTCGCGTTCGATGATGCGCTGGTTGAGCAGGAACCACGAATAGTCATAGCCTGTGGCGGTGATATGCTGAAGTGCCCCCAAGGTGTCGAAGCCGGGGAAGAGCGGAATCGGCAAGCGCTGACCACGTGCATCTAGCCACAGTGGCGATGGTCCAGATAAAATACGGATGGCATGCTTGCTCCAGATCGGCGCGAAGTTGTGAATCCCTTCTGGATAATGCCACATGCGGTCAGCGTTGACAATATGCCCACCACTGGCTGCCACAACTTCGAGCATATGACCATCAACGTGATCGGGAACGCCCGAGATCAGGCGTTGCGGCGGAGCACCCAGACGCGACGGCCAGTTGCGGCGCACCAGCTCATGATTGCCGCCAATGCCCCCAGAGGTGACAATAACCGCCTGTGCCTTGAAGATCGAACTCGCCCACGACAACACGAGAACTCGCTACACCTCGCTCAACAGAGCTGGCTTCAAGCAGTTCACCATGCACACCATCGACGACCTTGTCATGCATGCTGAGTCTGGTTACGCGGTGTCGGAAGCACAACGTCACCAATCCCTGTTTCGCGCCCTCGCGCACACGGCGGACGAATGGTTCTAATACGCCCGGACCCGTTCCCCATGTAACGTGAAAGCGCGGCACGGAATTGCCGTGTCCGGTCGCCAGATAGCCCCCACGCTCCGCCCACTGCACGATAGGGAAGAGACGGATACCCTGAGCACGCAACCATGAGTATTTCTCGCCAGCCGCAAAGTTAACGTAAGCCTCGGCCCAGCGACGGGGCCAATAATCCTCATCCCGATCAAACGCGGCGCTACCAAGCCAGTCCTGCCACGCTAGTTCGCCAGAATCATGGATACCTAAGCGCCGCTGCTCCGGCGAATTGACGAAGAACAGACCACCGAAAGACCAGAACGCCTGCCCACCAAATGCTGCCTCCGGCTCCTGGTCGAGTACAATCACTCGTCGGCCCGCGTCAACCAGCTCTGCTGCGGCTACGAGACCAGCCAGGCCAGCGCCAACGATGATTACATCAGCGTCATCACGCATTGATCTTACACCTTCCTGGAAAATGGCATGCACAGCACAAGTTCCTCTGTTTCTGCGGCAAGCGGCAGCGAGCACAGTTCAGTTGGCATGATGGCCAGCTAGAGGGTGAGCGAAGACAGCTTCACACATGGGCGTCTCCACCACCAGGCTCACGAGGCGCTTGTCGGCAAAACCATCTCCTTGCATATATCGTTTTGTGTCGAATGTAGAGATTGTACGCTCCTCTGTCAAGAAGATTGCATGGAATGGAGCGCGGCCTTGCCTGATTATGCCTCGCCTCACGCTTTTTGCGACTTTTTCTTGTTCGCTTTTTTGCTCCTAGCCTGCTCGCGATTCTCATGGCCGTCATGATCTCGGCGGGTGTAGGCGTTGTCTTTGGTCTCTATCCCGCTGTGCGCGCCTCCAGGCTCGATCCCAGCGAGGCCCTGCGCACAGAATGAGAGGTTTCCCTTGATAGGTCCACCAGAAAGGTGTATGACTTCCACGAGGTAGGGAAATCATACACGCATCCCGTGGACCTGGCCTGGCATCAATGGAGGCGCTACAAGTAATCGTCAGACACAAGGGGCTGTTAGCTGTGGTCCCAGGGTCTTACGCAATAAAACTTTGGCTCGATGAAAATACGTTTTGGCTGTCGCCTCTGGCATGCTCAATATCTTCCCAATTTCTGAGAAGCTTAATTGCGATGCATACCGTAAAATAACCACAGCCCGAAACTTCGGTGGTAGCGCCTGAATAGCCTGTCGCAGCATCTGCTGGAGATCACGACGCTCCATGACATCTTCTGGTAGCAGACCTGGATCAGGAATATCACTCAGACCTGACATCTCACCATCACTCCCCTCAACCTCCAGCTGCGAGAAGTGAATCGCATAGCGACGCCTACGACGTAACTCATCAACACAACAGTTACGCGCGACCTGAAATAGCCATGATTTAAATGGCTCACCTGTCTCTAACTTGGGAAGAGAGGTGTAGAAGCGGAGGAAAACTTGCTGTAATACATCACAGGCTAGATCGTAGTCACCTAAAAAGCGGCAAATAAAATTGAACAACGGTGTATTATAACGCTTTACTAGCATCTCAAATGCGTCTTGATCGCCGGCTAATACTAGCTGAGCCAGCACTGCATCTGACATAGTAGGAAACGAGCATGATGTCAAGTCTTGAGTTTGCACGGTTAACCTCTTCTTTTCTGCACACCTATGATCTATCCAGCTATTCGATCTTGCAGTTACTAGCATATACTCTTCTAACAAGAATTACAATGGAATTTTATAGAGTAAAAGCTCTACATTTACACTTTTAATCAGAAACTAAAATCTGTACGAGAAAGCTTAGAATTTTCTTATTTTTGATATTTCTATCTTACCTATATGTATATATTATGTAAAAAGCAAGAGCATAACTATGCGCTCTTATGCTATCTTTAATCTCCTATTACCAGAATATCACTGTATCATAAACTCACCATATATGCATTGTCCCACAGAGAGGATGACCAGATGCATTTGGCCACAAGCATATGTCATCCTTTGCCAGCAATAATAAAGAACCTGTGGAAAGGAACATCCACAAAACCTGGACGTTGAATGAGATGGTAAATCTCTAGCAGTTTGTCAAAGTATTTATCGATTGAGAAAGCGGGCACCTTCCAGGGGATAGCTTTGAGGTAATAGACATCTGAGGCTAAACAGTCAGCTCATGCGTAATAAAAACGTGAGATAGGGCAATAGGCACAATGAATAACCATGTCTTTCTCGAAGTTGCTGGCATCGGTCTGGAAGCTGCGCTCTTTCCAGCAGCGGAAGAGATCAAAAGTCGCGGTATATTCTCCACTCTGCGTGGAGCAGTTCAAGGGCTGACAACCCTCTTCACCTTTAAACCAACCAGGTTCAGCGTCTCGTTTGACGGACGACGCTTGCGCCACTTGCGGGCGTTGCAGATCAGTGTCTGCAATTCGCCCTATTATGGTGCTCATTTTCAATTCGCGCCCAACGCACTGATGAATGACGGGTTGCTAGATGTGCTTATTTATAGAAATTTTAGCAAGCTCGAATATCTGTTGCACGCAGCCTCCATTATTCAGGGCCAGCGTATTCTGGAAGCGAAAGTCTCGCGGTGCAAGGTCAAAGCATTGCGCATCTATAGCGAACAACCAGTAGAGACGCATATAGATGGAGAGCTACAGGGACAGACACCTGTAACCATCACGATACAAGCAGGCGCATTACGGGTGCGTGTGCCTGAGAAAGTAGCATCCGGTCCTAACATGCGCAGCAAGCAGGCCAAACAGACACGACTCAACCAACAAAGCCAATTGCCTACGGCGCTTGAGCAGAAAGGTCCACTGCATGTCAAATAATAACCACGAGTCAACAGATACGACAATCTTTAACTCAGTAGATCACACGCCTCTTACACCCCAGGTGAAGCCGCTAGAAGTACCCCTTATGGTCAATGAAGCACAACGTATAGCAGCTCAGACGTCGGTCTCAGGTCGTCATGCTGTATCGCGGGGCACTGTCCTTATGCTCATTTATCTCTGGCTACTAGCAGGCGTTGGCATCCTCTCATGGATAGCACGGCATACAGAGTTTTTTCCGGGTGACAGGACTATTACCAGAGGCATACAAAAGTATCGTCAGCCCTGGCTACGCCGCTTCTTTCTGGCTGTCTCTGAAATTGGTTTCCCCAGGATTGCGACGCCATTGACAGCCATCACAGCGGCCATCTTCTGGATACTGCGCTTCCGTCTGGAGGCCATCTTTATCCTGCTCACGTCCTCGTCGACCTTGCTCAACGCCATCGTCAAACGCGTCATCAAACGCCCACGTCCACAACAAGAACTGGTTACTGTGGCCCGCGTGATTAATGAGCCAAGCTTCCCCAGCGGACACGTGATGCACTACACGAATTTCTATGGCTTGCTGATCTACTTACTCGCCACAAACTGGCGTTCAGGGCGTATGCGCAATATGCTGATCATTATTTGTACCATGCTCATTGCCAGTATTGGTCCCTCGCGTGTCTACCTGGGAGCACACTGGCCGAGCGATGTGATAGCAGGATACCTGTTTGGTGGGTTATGGTTCAGTGGCATCATGGCAACTTACCTCCGTGTGAAAGCCTGGCTTCATCCGCCTGCTGGCAAAGCGCCCAGCGTGGCAAATCCACTGAAGCAGCCGGGCGAGCAAGATGAAGATCTCACGCCAGCATAGTGATAGCTATGCTCAGCCACCAGCTACAACCCACATACCACTATGTGTTTACCTGGGATGAGCTGGCCAGTGTCTGGAGGAGAGCAACCACAAGCTCACCGGGTACACTGCTAAAATGGACGGGAGCTTGCGATTTTTTGCGCAGTCGCGGATACCACTGCGGTAATTCATCGGCGAGTCCTCCTGTGCCTGTCAAAACCCCTATCGGTTTGCCATCATAGATAAGGTTGGTGAATTCATTCATACTACCCCAGCTACCAGAAATAATAATGCCAGCATCAGCATGTATAGTGGAAATGACGTTCCTGTATTTGAGTCGGGCACTCTCATCGCGTGCGGCAGAGAGTGGTTGGTCCAGAAAAAAGTACTGGTCATACTGTTGAGGCACAAAGAAGAGCCTGTCATACACAGTAATGTCGTCCAATGGGTACGCCAGCTGCTGTTCCTGCTCATTGCGTCGCGGCGTAAATCCCCACACCTCTGCACCACCGCGTTTTGCAGCCTGCGCGACCGCATAGGGCATACCGCTACACCCTCCAGTTACGACAATCACGTTATACCGGGCAAGCACATCACCTAGCTCTTGAGCTAGCCGTACGGCCTCTACACCTTCCGTAATATTTGAGCCATAAACGCCAATTTTGTACTTCACGCTGCATCTCCCTTTGCATCAAATCAATACAATTCAGAGGTAGGGGCGTCACCCATAGGCGCGAACAGAAGAGCTGCCGAGCTTCATTGACAATCGGGTAGGGGCGTCACCTTGCGTGCGCCCGGTGGCTCCCATAGCGGCCTCCAGGGCGGTCGCCAGGACACGCCCCTACCCGTTTTCCGACGAGGACGCACCCCTCCCCAAACGGGATCGATGGGATCAGGCAAGAGGCTCTGCTGTGAGCTGCAAAATAATCTGCTGTGAGCTGTGGGGCGCAATATTCAGTCTGTCAGCCGGACGATTGAGACCATCTTCGCTGGCCACAACCGGCTCAAAACACACAAAGTTATGATCCGGCGCGCTAGCTGACTCCGACCACACTTGCATAATGGCTAAAGCATATCGCCCGGCATGCGGCAATTCAGCAATGGTCAAGGTACCATAATTGGGCATCTGAACAGTCACATGATGTGGGAAGGGATAGGGCTTGTCCGGCGGCTGCGTATCCCACTGCACATCGCGCACAGCGAAGCCGGTTGGGCCGTCGGTAATGATACGCGCCTTGTCCTGCTGCGCCACGGTGAAGTAGGGATGAAAACCAGGCGCTATCGGCATCACCTCGTCGCCGCGATTCTCCATGGTCAGCATATAGGTAAGCGTGCCTTCAGCCGCCTCGACGTCGACTGTAAACGTAAATTCGTAGGGATACTGCGCACGTGTCGCGTCGTTGCTATTGAGTTGTATGCTGATACTCTGCTCTTCCTGCTGCGTAACGGTCCAGGGCAGAGTACGACCAAAGCCATGCATTGGAAGCGTGGTACCTTTTTCTTGAAAGATACCATCGCGCAGACGGGAAAAGTTCGGTATCATCAGCGGCAAACCCCAGCGTTTGACATTCCCGGTCTCGGCAGCACGATACAATACAGGCCAGCCAGCCACCTGAAAATGAGAGACCAGACAAATCTCTGGGATTACAGCGATAGTTGTATTACCAGCGCGTAGCACATGCTCACGCGGCTGTGGAAAGTTCGTAAATTCAGCCATAGCGCTTGCTCCATTTCTCTCGTTTCAATCCCTTCAAGCAGGCCATGAAAGAACATACTTTTCTGCCAGCTCTTCAGGGGTAAGTATAGCATTGAACCCGCAAAGGTCAAGTGAAGATGCGCGAGACAACTTCCATACAGGCATTACCATTGCACAAAGTACGCACAACGCCTGCGAATAGCAAGCGATAGCCCTGCCATTGCGGCTATTTTTTAGCTCGTCCTATTGCGTCTTGCGTCTCACCTGCTTATACTGTATGATATTAGGGTACTCATGTATGTGCACATATGTGCAGCTGTTATCTTAAGCACCCACGTCGTTTTATATGTCCTGCTTCTTGCATAAATGGGGAATATGGGTATGGCGGAGAATATGGGGAACGAAGCGTCGACAGCACGATCACAATCCAATAGCAGACTGGAAAGAGAGGAGAATCAGTCTGTGACTGCATCTTTTGCAATCAAAGGAACTCGCAATGGCTTGCTTTTGACACTAGAACCAAATACTTCTTTTGGCGACCTGCTCAATGCACTCGCCGACCGCCTTGCCGAGTCTCCTTCTTTTTTTCGCGGCGCATCGCTTACTGTCGATACCAGTCAGCGTGCCCTGCGTATGAGTGAACGCATACAGCTTGAAGACTTACTGGCCTATTATCAGATGTCAGTAGCGTCACCTGGCACGAGTGGAGATATACATCTCGGAGCAAAAACGATTACCTTACCACTCTCCGAGCCTTCGACCGGTGGCGTCGTTACGAAAGACATACAACAGGTGCAACACGACCCTCGTGAGTCGGATGACACACTTTTTTTACGACGGACCATACGTTCTGGTCAAGCGATCCATCATCCCAGCAACGTCGTTGTGCTGGGCGATGTAAACAATGGAGCTGAGATAGTCGCCGGGGGGGACATCCTGGTCTGGGGAGTTTTGCGTGGCATGGTGCATGCAGGTTATCCAGATAACGAGCTGGCCGTGGTCTGCGCGCTGCAATTAGCGCCCGTGCAGTTACGTATTGCTCACCTGCTCTCTCGTCCACCCGAAGGCTTTGAAACACAGCCCCACCCGGAGGTCGCAACTATCAGGCAAGAGCAAATCATCGTTGAAACCTGGATGAGCGGTCGTGCTCCGCGTAAGTAGAAATATGCCAATGCGATAGCATAGATGTATTTCTTTCCATGCAGTGCTGCTTTTACATACATTCAGTAGCTCTATTTCAACAAAGATTCGTGGTATACTAGATCACTATAAGGGCCAGGAACGTAACGTTCTCCTACAGAAGCCTGAAAAGTTCTGCATAGGGAGTAGAGTATGGATAGCCGGGTAATCACTATCACGTCGGGAAAAGGCGGAGTGGGGAAAACAACCACGACAGCAAATATAGGTAGCGCGCTGGCCATGCAAGGCAAGAAAGTCGCGGTCGTTGACGCCGATATTGGCTTGCGCAACCTGGATGCGGTCCTGGGACTCGAAAACCGCATCGTCTATGATCTGGTCGATGTCGTAGAGGGACAATGCCGCCTGCGACAGGCATTGATCAAAGATAAACGTCTGCCAGAGATGTACTTGCTGCCCGCAGCTCAGACACGCGATAAAAACGCGGTGAACAGCATTCAGATGGAGCAATTGTGCCAGCAGCTACGGCAAGAATTTGATTTTATCGTGCTCGATTCTCCGGCGGGTATCGAGCAAGGGTTCCGCAATGCTATCGTGGGAGCGGACGAGATTATCATTGTAGCCAACCCGGAAATGGCCTCGGTACGTGACGCTGACCGCATCATCGGCCTGGTAGAAGCTGCGGGCAAGCCCGAGCCGCGCTTGATTCTCAATCGCTTGCGCCCCGAGATGATCAAACGAGGAGATATGATGGATGTGGCGGATGTGTTGGAAGTGTTAGGCATCGACCTGCTGGGCATCGTCCCAGAAGATGAAGCTATTATTATTGCTACCAACAAGGGCGAACCAGCCGTCTACGATAAACGTTCACGCGCCGGCAAAGCTTTCTTGAATACAGCACAACGCTTACTTGGCGAAGAGATCCCACTTGATGAGATCTCAGATTCTCCCTCATTGCTAGAACGTTTACGACGCCTGGTGGGTTTTGGCCCTGCATTGGCTGAGAAGTAAGGATGCTCTTGGTCGTTCTGATTGATCGAGACGTGCACGCGTGCTCAATCGTTCTGGAGGGAGCAGAAATATGGGTGTTTTTGAATTTATGGTCGGTCGTAAGAAGCCAACTCCTGGCGAGGTGGCCAAAGAGCGTTTGAAGGTCGTGCTCAGCCACGACCGTCTCAAACTCAATCCTGAATTGCTGGAAATTATTCGCGCGGAAATTCTCAATGTCGTCTCGCGTCGCCTGGAGGTTGAGGAAGAAAATATGCAGGTCAACCTCTCGCACGAAAATAACGCGGATCTGCTGCTCGCGAATGTACCAGTCAAACGTGGCAAGGTCACATTTGAATGGGACCCTCCCTCTTATACGCCATCATCAAGTATTATCCATGGCAAAGTTCACATCGAGGGAGACGATAGCGCGGCCAGCGACGCCTCCTAAAACAACGCGCGCATACAGCTCATACCCGAGACGAAGGCAGCCCAAAGACGCACTCTTCGCCGTTCAAGCGGGTATTTTTGCGCGCCCGCAACTTTGTGCCTACCGATATTCTACAGACAAAGCAACATACCACCCATAATCTATCCTTCTCATGTAGACCATCAGTACTCAATCTAGTCAGGAACATATGCTATAATAATGCACGAGGTCATTCCACATTTCTTCGTGAGCAAAATTATTATGTAAACCATAAGGTGCTACAATGCTATGGGGATACCGTCAAAACACAGAAGGAACAAAGCAGCCCGGCCACGCTTTAGCATTTTTACATTCTTACTCATGCTCCTCTTGCTTTCAATCATTGGTGGAGCATTGCTCATATTAGGCAGTTTCAAGATCATTCATCTACCTGAAACTTTAAATGCGGTATCCATTACAACTATTATCCCTTTACTGAGTTGCATTATTCCGTTAGGGCAATGGTTGCATTCTATATCCACAGACAAGAAAGAGGTACAAAGCAACACACATGAGCAAATTGTCAAATTACCAGTCTCCAACATCGCTGTAGCGGCCCTAAATCCACCCGGCATATCAGAAACACAAATGGCGGACCACGAGAAAGCTACCACTATCAATCTTGTTCCACCTGATGAGGGAGAACGGGTGGATATGGGAGAGGCTCCGTATGTCGAGCATTTCTACGGGCGTGTGGCGGAACTCGCAACATTAAAGCGTTGGATCGTGGATGAACATTGTCGTTTAGTCTCGATCATCGGTGTGGGTGGAATTGGTAAAACCAGCCTGGTCGCACGATTAATTGACCAGGAGCTGCATGATTTTCGTGTAGTTTTCTGGCGTTCGCTGCTGAACGCGCCTCCTATCGAACGTATCTTACAGGAATGTCTGCAATTTCTGACCCGCACACAACAAATCGAGATCCCGCAGGACACAGCCGAGCAGATGCGCCTGCTTGTTGCGCAATTACAGAAACGACGCTGCCTCCTCGTCCTGGATAATGCCGATACGATCCTAAAAAGCGGTAGCAGTACGGCAGAATACAAAGATGGCTACGAAGGATATGGCAAACTTGTTCGTCTGCTTGGAGAGAGCAGGCACCAGAGTTGCCTGCTAGTGACGAGCCGTGAGCAGTTGAAAGAGATTGCCTGGCTGGAAGGCGAGGGAACATCTGTCCACACCTATCGTTTAGGAGGCTTGCAAGTAGAGGATGCGCGGGTCATATTACAGAGAAAAGGCTTATCAGGAGAAGAAAACTCCTGGCAGACGCTGATAGCACGTTTTTCTGGCAACCCCATGATGTTAATCATCGCCTCACCAGCCATCCGCGAAAGCTACCGGGGGCACATCTCTCAATACCTGGTAGAGTTTAGCGATGTGCCATTGAATGAGTATCCTGATTTACGTGTATTGCTAGACGGTCAATTTGCACGTTTATCACCTTTAGAACAACAGATAATCTACTGGTTAGCTATCGAGCGTGAAGCGGTATCTTTACAAGATTTACGTGAGAACAGTGTCCAGCCAGTATCCAAACTGAGCATGCTGACCGCCATTGAGGCATTACAACGTCGTTCATGGATTGAGCAGAGTGGATCTGGACGTTTTACGTTACAACCAGCCATGATGGATGCGGTTACAGAGCGCTTCAACGAACTCGTTGTGCAGGAAATTAACGCAGGCAAACCAGAACTCTTTGCCAGTCATGCACTGATGAAGGCTCAGGCCAAAGATTATATCCGTGCGAGCCAGTTCCAACTGATCCTGAACGTCATTGCACAAAATCTTTTCTCCACGCTGGGTCGCAACAAACTGGAAGAGAAATTCCAGCAAAGGCTTGATGCGCTACGTAAGCTACCAGAGCAGCCGAACAACTATGAAGCTGGCAATATCCTGAATCTACTGGTTCAGACCGGCTATGATCTGCGCAGCGCTGATTTCTCGCATCTGGTGGTGCGACAAGCTTATCTGCAAGAGGCTGAATTGCTCGATGTCAATTTTGCCCATGCCAATCTAGCAACATCGGTGTTTACTGACACCTTCGGAAGCATTCTTTCAGTGGCATTGAGTCCACACGGAGACCTGCTAACGGCGGGAACAATGACGGGCGAGATCCGACTCTGGCATGCTGCCAGCGGGAGACCACTACAAACCTTTCAGGGACACACCGATTGGGTCCCATCAGTAGCCTTCAGTCCTGATGGCAAGCTTCTGGCTAGCGGCAGTGAAGATCATGCCGTGCGCTTGTGGGATGTGAGCAGTGGTCAATGTCTTAAGACTCTCTACGGTTCCGCAAGCGCAGTTTTGTCAGTAGCCTTCAGTCCTGATGGCAAGACCCTGGCCAGCGGAGGGTATGATCATATCGTACGCTTATGGGATGTGAGCAGTGGGCAATGTCTTAAGATCTTCCAAGGCCATACCAATATCGTTTGGTCAGTAGCTTTTACGTCCAATGGGAGCATGCTTGCCAGCGTCAGTGAAGATCAGACGATATGCCTGTGGGACGTGAGCAGTGGACAACGTCTCAACACGCTGCACGGCCATACCAGCACCGTCCGGTCTGTCGCCTTTCATCCCGATGGCAAGCTTCTTGCCTCTGGCAGCGAAGATCAGACGGTATGCCTGTGGGACGTGAGCAGTGGACAACGTCTCAACACGCTGCACGGCCATACTAGTGCAGTAAGATCGACAGTTTTCAATCTCGATGGCAAGCTTCTTGCTACTAGCAGTGAAGATCAGACGGTTCGCTTGTGGAATGTGGATAGCAATCAGTGCCTCAACACGCTGCACGGTCATACCAATGAGGTCTGGTCTGTCGCCTTTCATCCCGATGGAAAGACTCTCGTCAGCGGTAGTCTTGATCAAACAGTGCGCCTGTGGGATGCACATCACGGGCAATGTCTCAACACGCTGCATGGTCATACCAATGGAGTCTACGCAGTAAATTTTAGTCCCGATGGCAAGCATCTTGCCTATGGCAGTCTTGATCAAACGGTGCGCCTGTGGGACGTACACCATGGGCAATGTCTCAACACGCTGCATGGTCATACCAATGGAGTCTATACGGTGGACTTCAGTCCTCTCGATGGCAAGCTTCTTGCCTCTGGTAGCCTTGATCAGATGGTGCGTCTGTGGGACGTGAGCAGTGGGCAATGCCTCAACATATTGCACGGTCATACCAGCACCGTCTGGGCCGTCGCTTTTCATCCCGATGGCAAGCTTCTTGCCTCTGGCAGTTATGATAAGACGATACGCCTATGGGACGTGAGTAGCGGGCAATGTCTCAATATATTGCACAACCATGCTAGTGCTGTCTGGGCCGTCGTTTTCAGTCCCGATGGCAAGCTTCTTGCCTCTGGCAACGAAGATCAGACGATACGCCTGTGGGACGTGAGCAGTGGACAATGTCTCAACACGCTGCACGGCCATACTGCTGTGGTCTACGCCGTCGTTTTCAGTCCCGATGGCAAGCTTCTTGCCTCTGGCAGTTATGATAAGACGATACGTCTATGGGACGCGAGCAGTGGGCAATGTCTCAACACGCTGCACGGCCACGCCAACGCAGTTTTCGCGGTGGATTTTAGCCTCGACGGGAGGCTTCTTGCCTCTGGCAGCGATGACCAGACGGCGCGCTTGTGGGATGTGAGCAGTGGGCAATGCCTCAACACATTGTATGGTCATAGCCATTGGGTCACTTCGGTTGCACTCAGTCCCGATGGGCAGAACCTGACCAGCGGCAGTTATGATGGAACAATCAACCTCTGGGATTGGCAGACAGGGGAATATTTGCGCACGTTGAGGAGCGACAGACCTTACGAACGCATGAATATTACACAGGTGCAAGGATTGACAGAGGCCCAAAAGGCCACGCTCAGATTATTGGGAGCGGTTGAAGAGACATGAATATCACGAGCGCCGTAGGTCTGAATGCACAAATTCGCACTCAGACTATCAGGCGCTTTTAATTATGGAGCATAATGACGTATACTTATATAAGATATTTGATGGACGTAGGATGAGCATTCACGGAAAGACAATTTTCACGATGGCCAATGAAAAAATCATCAAAAGCAATGCAGAACAAACCAGTCTAGCGAACAATCATGGGGAACTAGCAATTTCGCGGCGGCAATTTTCTGTGGGACTACCTGGAGTGTTGCTCGTTGGGAGCATAGCAGAGTCAGCAAGGCATAACACGTTAGACGTTAGCGCTACAAAAACCTCTGTTTTATCCACACGACCAGAGCTACAAAAACTGATGCCCCAGGCGTCTAACCAACCCCAATATACCCTATCAGACACTATCGCTAGTGTCTGGTCGCCAGATAGTCAGCATATCGCTACGTTCCAGGAGAATAGCGTCACGCTCTACAATGCCAACACGGGCAAGCGTGAATTGACTTACGACAAGCACACAGATGAGGTATTGAGCGTCAAATGGTCTGCCGATAGTAAGTACCTGGCCTCCAGTGGCTTTGATCATAGTGTCCACGTGTGGAATGCGCTGTCGGGCCAGACAGTGACGATATACAAAGGGCATACAGATATTGTGCGAGATATAGCCTGGTCCCCCAATCAACATTATCTCGCATCCGCTGGCTACGATAAGACCGTTCAGGTATGGGAGGCCCTCACAGGTACCATGCTGATAACCTACACAGGTCACACAGCGGAAATACAAGCGCTCACATGGTCGCCCGATAGCAGACGCATTGCATCAACTGATCTCCAGAATAAAACCATGATCTGGCGCATCATTTAGCCTCTCCATCTCTCAAAACCGTGGAGGGATAAGATTATGCGCTTTCACTTTTAAGTCTGTCACATATTACACATTTTATATCAGGTTAATTTGTTAAAACACATAATCGCGTCCGTTGTCCGCCCACTGTTGGGTATTAGTGCTCTGTAGATGAATGAACAATTCATTGTCAGAAAACAGTACGGACACGATTTATCGCGTCAGCCGTTCACTGGCTGTCAAACGTGCTCCCCCGAGAAGAGTTACCTACACAAAGCCTCTGACCAGAGCGTTGTCTCGCTGTTTGGCATATCTATATATTATATAATTTATATATGGCCACCACCAAATAAATCTATAAAAGGTTAAGATTTTGTCTACAAAAACTTTCATTCTTAACGCAATCTCGATCTTTTCCCCACCGTGGCTGGATCGTGAGCAGGTACAATAAGACCACACACTTAACGCGATAGTGAAGTGCCGCGTGTGGACGGAAACGATAACAGAGGAGACAGAACGCCAGTATCGAGCATCGATGGCAACGCTCTGTCTCGTGCTGTTTATGCGGAGGAAGGGAAACGGCTACCGCGTACATGTGAGCAGTGGAGCATGCAAATGTTACAGACCTGGTAAGGCAAGTCAAAAGATCTCAGTGCGTGGTTGTGGTATGTGTAGAGGCAGCAACTGACAGGATGTTGTGGAGGCGGTGCGGGGTGTCAGTTGTGGGGAATAGCTTGACATTGTATTACAGGCATACGATGGACGCTTACGCGTTTCATCTCGACATTTGTATAACTCCATGCTAGCGCATGTGTATAGAAGATAACCGTGGTGGTGGATGGGAAGTTTGTTCCACACCAGGGACTGGAGTGCGCCGGTACAACACCGGCACTTCAGTGTCGCGTGGGAGGTGCAGCATTTTTCAGGGGGTACGTGGGATGAGTAGGGGAAAAAAATACCATAAAAAGTGTATCCGTCTCTCTATTCGTAAGCATAGAGCTACGACCAGCAAAGCTTTCTGGCCGGCGCGTCTGCGCAAATCTACGCTCACAAATAGAGCAGCCCAGCAACGTAGAATGCTCGTATTGCGCTCTATATGGTGTATAGATACTCTGACAATGCTGCGACTGAGGTGTACACATGTTTTCTCTCAGCACGTTGGTTGCCCTCGTACTACCCGCAGCATTCGTACAGCATTGTTTCTATTAACAGTGGTTCTCTTTAGCGGTATATCCTTCTTCTATAACTGGTCCATGCTAGCTAACATAGCCGTGATCAGTATCCTGACCCTCATGCGGCTTTTCTTTGATCAGAGGCAGTTCATACGTCAGCAGGCACATGAGCAGCCAATACAGTCCAGCAGTACGCCACAACAGCAACCAGCCATACCAACGCTACCGTTCCCAGATACACCAATGCCCGCGACCCCACTTATTCGTGTGCTAGAAACAATCGACCTCTCCTCAACCAACGTCGAACATTTCCTGACGATCAAAAACCAACCCCCATCCGCATCTTCTACCGAAAAACAGCCCTACCGCTTCCATGAATAAAAACCTCCATGCATATGACCTTCAGGTAATTTCGTTGACCCTTACCCGCAAGACAGGTATGATATCAGCTAAGCTATGCGGTACGTATGCAGATGGGGAAGAGCAACATCGTTCGTAGATTGTCTATACTTCAACCTGAGTCCTGGCTTCCTGTATTGAAACAGAAGAGATAAAACGTGAATGCGAGAATTTGATAGTAAAAGGAGTCTGCCATGAGCAACCAGCAAGTTCAGAAAGTCAAAGTAAAGCGCTTAGCACATGTAGGACTATGGTCAACAGATGTAGTAGCTCAGGCTCGCTTCTATTACCAGGTGCTAGGATTTGACCTGCGCTCGACCATTGATAACTCCGATGAACAAGATGTGGAAGATGAGAGCCTGTTTCTAGCTCTGGGAGAAGAGCATTCCTGCCTGGGACTGTTTAACGATACCAGGCCAACAACAAACAATGGTCGTAAATCCGTTCGACATACCCCGCTGCATCACCTCACATTTGAAGTAGATACTGAAGCGGAATTGGCGGCCCTGGCTGCACGCCTGAAAATGAGCGGCGTCGACCTGACCCTGGGATCGCCCGAAAACGATATGGACATGAGCGCCAGCCTCTGGCTCAAAGATCCCGATGGCAACAATATCGAAATTGCCGTAGCCACCGACACATTCTTATCCCCTACCGCACCGACGAGAAGCCAACGCGTCCTACTGCGTCCTTATAGCTTACAGCATATCTCACTTTACACGGCACACCTGGAGGCCATGGTTGAGTTCTACGCCGAGACGTTAGGTTTCGACATCTCTGACTGGCTGCTACGTGAACAAGCCTGGTTGCGCTGCAACAATAATCACCATACCGTGCTACTTATACAAGGACAGCCAGCCATCGATCATATCGGCTATGCTATCGCGGATGGCGCAGAACTCCTGCGCTGGGCCGACCACCTGAGCAATCAACAAGTCCCGCTCCTATGGGGACCTGGACGACATGGAGCCAGTAACGATCTCTTCTTACGCATTAGTGATCCTGAAGGCATACATATTGAGCTTTCAGCCGAGATACAACAATATCACGATCACGAAGTAACCGTCCCGCCTCGCCTGTGGCATACGCGCGAAATGGCGCTCAACCTATGGGGAGTTATGCCTTCCTGGCTACGAGAAGAAGTGCAAGTCTGATATAATATCTGGGTAGAGCACAAAAAGTATTACAGGCAGGGAAAGCTGATATATTCAATGCAAATACCAGAAGACACAGGCTGGTTTAGTGTGCAGGCTACCAGCACGATTAATGCACCAATTGAACGTGTCTGGTCGGTTCTAATAGACCTCGAACACTATAGTCAATGGAATACCTTTGTGCCCTCTATGCAATCCGCTTTCCAGGTTGGCTCCTTGCTGACAATGCAGGTACAGATGAACCAGAAGCTGCATGTCAAGAGTGTCGAAACCATTACCGCCATCGAGCCTCAACACCTGCTCGCCTGGAAAACACGCTCGCCTAGTTGGCTTCTACGCGGCGAACGCTTCCAGGTTATCACCGCGACCAGCCCTGATACCACACAGTATTGGACCCGCGAAGCATTCACGGGTCTACTGGCTCCGGTGCTCAAACTCCTGCTGAGCAAAGACTTACAGCGCGGTTTTATCTCAGTAGCACAGAACCTGAAAACACGCGCAGAAACAACCCATACTTAAACTCTCCTTCAATTGCAACTATCCACCTTGCAGTCTGTAGGATGCCATATTTATTGTCACTGGTGCCTGAAAAATTTTCTCTGTAAGTCACCATGCTTATCCCAGAAAAGGCCACCGTAAATGGTAGAACAGGCATTTCAGTGAATAGCTAATTCGAAAAACCGACTGATATTTAAACTGAGCAATACTGAACTGGAGTCCAGCATTGCTGTATTTTGCCTCTGATACCCCATCTGTTAATTTTGCTTTTCCAACACGTTGTATATATAAGCATCTATCTATTTTCTCTCGTATGACATATTTCTCTTTTGACTCGACGAAGGAGCTTCTCATGACGCAATACCATCAAGAGCAACAGCAAGTGTGGCTCGTTTGACTCAGCAGAGGCAAGGGCAAACGCTGCTGACCTGCCTGGCTCTGTTCATTGTAGCCATGGGCTTTAATCTTTATCGCATAGGTGCCCCCAGCCTCTGGTTCGACGAGGTTTTTTCTGTCACCTGTGCTCAACAACCTCTGCCTGTGCTTTTTAAAATAGTCTCTGTGACCCAGCCTAATATGGCTCTCTACTACTTTGTGCTACATTTCTGGCTGAGTTTTCATGAACCTCTTTGGCCAGCGCACGACCGAGGTGGTGGTGCGTTTTCCCTCAGCAGTCTTTGCTGCTATCGACTTGCTTCTTCTCTATTTCCTGGCCCGGCGTTTCTTTGGTTCGCTCGTTGCCGTTTTCGCGTCTCTGCTTTATCTGCTCAATACGTTGCAATTGAATTATGCTCAAGATGCACGCTCTTACACCCTACAAATACTTTTTCTCTGCCTCTCCTGGTATGCCATCTGTGTACTTTTCTCCAGTGATTTATCCCAGAAAAGCGCCATCATCTGGTGGATTTGCTTTATCGTATCTTCAACACTGGCAATGTATTCGCAGCTCTTCACTGAGGTTGTGCTTGTGACCCAATTGGTGGCAATTGTGATCCTCTTTGTGGTTCCCAATGCCTGGCGCGCTCGTGTGCACAAACAGCTTCGCCCACTGATTGTGAGCTGGGTTTGCATGAGCATCCTGATCGCTCCGCTTCTCTACACCAGCCGGGTGGGTTCTAAGACAGGTTGGCTAGCCATTCCAACGCCGAGCGATGTCTATCACCTGTTTCTGACTATCAGCGGGCAGAGCAAGATTCTGCTGGGCTTTTTCGGTCTGCTGCTGCTGCTTGGCATGTGCGTAGCACTGCTGGCAGTGTTACCACAGGGCAGAGATTTGCTGAAAAGAAGTTCGCTCCTGCCCGCTGATGAGGCTGGCGCGACGCAGTGGCAGAGGCGCTTCTTGCAGTTCCTGCCGCTGATGGTTATCCTGGTCTGCTGGATGATTTGCCCGGTAGTGATCAGCTATGTTGTCTCACAGAAATGGACGCGTCTGTTCTCGCCGCGCTACCTGGTAGTCATCGTACCCGCCTTTATCCTGCTCGTTGCCCTTGGGATCTCTGTGTTGCGCTGGCGTGTGGCTCAGATTGTACTGGGCCTCTGCCTGATCCTTCTCTGTCTGCACCACGTACCCAATTACTATAACAACGCCCAGGTCGAGGATTGGCGTACCGGCACACAATGGCTTCAGGCACATTACCATCCTGGCAACGGTCTCATCTGTTATGACAACTCTCAGGGGTGCGCAGTTGATATTGAATATTACTCTGCAAACCTATCCTTCTGGCGACGCCCATTTCGACACCAACTCGCCCGGCTACTTCCCTTGGGTGAACTATGATACCACCAATCAACTGGGCGACTACCAGGCAGCGCTTGACACCAACGCTATCCAGGCATACGCCAATGAGCACGCGTGTCTCTTCTACGCCGTTGGGCGGGCCGATCCCAACGGTTCCCCGGTCAAGCCTGTCATCCAGTGGCTGAACGCTCACTACAGATTGCTTGCTCAGGAGGTTACTCCCATCCTGACCATCTATCTCTACAACACCACGGACATCAGCCGTACCTGGTAGAAGTCTCTGGGAATTGGCGGTGTATCTCCGAGCCATTGTGCTCCTCATCTACTCCCCTTCCACCACACGTTGGCAATGGGCCAACAGGGAGACGAACCGGGGAGGAGGGAGGAGATCCGGTAGAGAAAGCCACAATATTTGTTGTATGCTACAGCTAAGCAGCAGGGTTTCTAAGATAACTGCACCCATGACAATCGTGCTCACCAGCGCATTGTCAGGATGAGTAGTAACGACTACAATACGTCCAAGGGGGCGCAGCAAGGCGCGCTGCAATAGACAGGCCATGGTGGATAAGCCAGCCCTTCCAGAAAATGTCTGATCAGCAAAACATCAACTTGTGGAGATAGATACGTCAGGAACCCCATAGCTGAAGGCTAGGGGCTTGCGAAACGGCTAGCGCAACGTAAGTTTCTGACTAGCAGGCTCTCTTCTCAGAAGAGAGCAGCAGCGGTATGGGCTAGTTTTCAAGAACGTCCGAATGCCACCCTAGTTCGGACCTCTTCCCGCCACGCCGAAGCGGACGCCCTTCGGGGCTATGCCGATACCGCCACTGCGAAGGGTCATATCACCCTGGTTTGACCAGGTGAAAGGAAATCCTTTATGCGAATACCAGTTGTCGATACACGAGGTGTGCCACTGATGCCATGCACGCCTGCGAAGGCACGCCACTTGTTCAAAAGTGGCAAAGCCCGACCCAAGCGCAACAAGCTTGGTCTATTCTCTGTGCAACTCTGCTACCAGCAGGAATCTGATAACCAACCTCTTGTGGTTGGTATTGATCCTGGTTCCAAATTCGAGGGCTATAGCGTTGTCGGCACCCAGGACACTGTCCTCAACCTCATGGTGGAAGCACCGACACAGGTCAAAGATGCAGTCGAGACACGCAGAACCATGCGACGAGCACGACGGTCCCGCAAGTGGCGGCGTCCCTGTCGCGCACACAATCGACTCAACCGAAAAAAGCGCGTTCCACCTTCAACACGGAGCCGGTGGGAAGCCAAAGCCAGCATCGTGGCTCACCTCAAGAAACAGCTCCCTTTGACAGGAGTGGTGTTGGAGGATGTGCAGGCTTCCACAAAGGGCAAGGGAAAGCGCTGGAACCAGTCATTTAGTCCGCTGCAAGTGGGGAAACTGCATCTTTACCACTTGCTTACTGCTATGGGATTGCCAGTCGAACTGCGTGAAGGATGGCAAACCGCACAGTTACGAGAACACTATGGACTCAAGAAGATCAAGGCGAAAGACAAGCAGGTCTTCGAGAGCCATTGTGTCGATGCCTGGGTCCTGGCGGCTTCGATCAGTGGAGCTAAACAACCCACCTGCACCCGGTTGTGGTATGCCGTCCCAGCCATTTTGCACCGTCGCCAATTGCATCGATTGCAAGCCTCAAAGGGAGGCGTACGCAAGCCTTATGGCGGAACACGCTCACTTGGACTCAAGCGCGGAACCGTGGTGATGCACGCCAAATATGGACGCTGTACCGTCGGTGGTCTTGATCGTAAACGCAAGACGATGAGTTTGCACAATTATCACACGAACAAGCGATTGACACAGGGGGCAAAAGTCAAAGACTGTCGCATCTTGACCTGGGTGGCATGGCGCTCCTGGTTGGTCGCACGAGTGAAAAAGTCGGACAAGGGTGTGTCACCCAACCCCTGTCCCAAACAAGGTACGCTTCTTTCCTCCTCATGTGTGAAGCACAGGGGTATCCAGAAGCGGAGGGCTTGATGACGGTAGTGACAACGCAAAAGGCAGTAAGCAAACGACAAAGCACGATGGAGCTTGCATGGTGGCAAAAATGGTGGAGAGCGTGGCGCGTCCTGCGCTTATTGCTCTGGACCATATGGGTTATTTATCGTGAACGGAGACGCGTCATTCGCGCGCGACAACGGGGAAATTATGAGGTACAGCCCAATATCGAGGTGCTGATCAACGTGCTGGTTGCCTTCCGTCAGACCGCCATCGAACTCGGTGTCCTGATGATTAAGCTGGGACAATTTCTCAGTACCCGCGCTGATCTATTACCAGAGCGCGCCCTGGCCGTCCTCGCCTCGTTACAGGACGAAGTTCCCCCCGAGCCTTTTAATCATGTCATCGCGGTCATAGAGACAGAGTTCGACAAGCCCATGGAAGAACTCTTCAGCCTGTTTGAGCGCAAATGTACCGCCGCAGCATCGCTGGGACAGGTACATAAGGCGGTGCTTGCCAAAACTGGCGAAACAGTCGCCGTGAAGATTTAACGACCCAACACCGACCAGCTCGTCAACATGGATTTGAGCACGCTCAAGCTCGTCATCTGGATCATCACACGACTTGTGAACACCGGAAACGTCATTGATCTGTGGGGCTTCTTCCGCGAGTTCAGACGTACCGTCTACGAAGAAATTGATTTCGTGACCGAGGCCGCCAACGCAAAACGCTTCTACGAGATCTTCAAGGATGATCCCACCATCTATATTCCGCGTATCCATGAGGACTATGTGACGCGCCGTGCCCTGGTCATGGAGTGGATCGATGGCGTGAAAATCAATGATTACGCCGCTATCGATGCAGCCGGCATTGATCGCCTTGAAATAGCCAAACGCACGATCAACGCCTACTTCCATCAGTTCTTTGACATTGGTTTCTTCCACGCCGACCCACATCCAGGCAATATCCTGGTCAAGCGCGATTCGACGCCCGAAAATCCGATTGTGGCCTTTCTAGACTTTGGCATGGTCGGATCAATCACCAAGCAGATGAAGCGGTCGTTCAACGAAGCATTTCTGGGCGTGATCACACGAGATGCCCACAAAATTGTCAATGCCGTCACTACCCTCGGCTTCATCGGTGAAGGTGCCAATGTCATCGCCATTGAACGCGCGATTTCGCTGCTGCTGGATCAGTATTACGGCGCGACGCTGGGACAGGTCCGCGACTTAGATATGCGGGACGTGGCGCAGGATATCATCGGGCTGCTGTACGGACAGCCATTCCGTATTCCCGCGCAGTTTGCCTTCAGTGGACGCGCCATAGGCACATTAGTAGGCGTGACCACAGGGCTCGCGCCGGATTTCAACTTTGTTGAGGTTGCACTACCTTATGCTCGTAACTTCCTGGGTCTGGGCAAGGACACCATTGCCGATACGGCCAAACAGGCGCTCACTCAGTTGCTAGACGTTGCCAGAGTGGCGGCCAAACTGCCGCGCTCTATAGAGCAACTGATCACCAGTATCGAAGCTGGTCAAATCGAAATCCGCCTGGCAAATTTACCTTTAAGCAATCGCCCACGTAGACCTGGCAGAGGTGGCCGCGTCATCCCTCTCGGAGGAGGCAATTTCTCCCTCGCGCTGGCGTTCATCGGCTCGCTGATTGGTGGCGCATACCTGACCAGCGCACACATAGCCGGTCCGGGCTGGTTTTGTCTGGGTCTGGCCGGTATCATAGCGCTGGGCTTGTTGCTAAGACGCTAATTGCAGTATCCTCATACGGATCAATGGAATGATGCCGCCTCCCATGCCTCCTAATGAAAGGTATGCTACGCGAACGATGTCGAAGAGGTCAAGTGGTTCCGCACTAAGAACCTTTGAGAACGCAATAGCAGAGCAAAAGATTATTGCATGCACAGCGTCCATGCATCTCTTTGCTCTGACTGCTGGCGCTTGACCAGACCCTCCTGCTCCAGCTTTAGCAGATGCGCTTCGACAGATAGCGCGGCAGCGGCATGCAACTGCGGATCTACATCTGTATAGATATGCTGTACTATCGTCATCGTATCTATACTCTGCGCGACAAAACGGAGTGCGTCGATGATCTGCTGCTCTCGTTGCAGGCGATGCTCAATATATGCGCTCAGTTTCTCCTGCGGATCGCTGATAAGCGGACCATGCGCCGGGATTATCTCTGCAATATCGATTTGTTGCAAGCGTCTGAGCGAGTTGAAGTAGTCCTGCATATTTCCTTCAGGGGGTATGATCACCACGGTACCAGTCCCGGCCAGCAGGTCGCCCGCGAAGAGAATACGCTGCTTCTCTAACAGGAAACACAGGTGGTCGAAGCGATGCCCCGGCGTGTGGATGGCCCGCAACGTATCCTCACCAGCAGGCAAGCACATACCGTCCGTCACCTCTTCATCAGCAATCGGAGTGCCTGCACGACTGAAGGCATAGATAAAAACACCCAGCCGCTTACGGAGCACAGCAGCTCCCCCCATATGGTCAGAGTGACCGTGCGTAATGAGGATACGACGAATACCCCCATGGATGCTTCCTACGCGTATCAGCTCCTCAATATATTCGATGCTATCGACAGCCGGGTCAATGACTGTAGCGCCCTCGTCGCCACCACCTACAATGATGGTATTGGTACCGGGTCCCGTCATCAGAGAAGGGTTCGGTGCCAGAACAATGCTATATGCTTTTGACATAACTCTTCCTATTTGCGGTTGAATAACGATGACGCACTTATAATTGCCACCTGTGTGCTGGATCTGCGGGTAAATAGACGTATGCTCTACCTTGTTGCTGCTCCAGGATTGGTAGAGACGTCGTCACATAATGGTTTGTGACACTGGCAAACGCCTCCGCAACGCTGTGGAAGGCGCTCAACAAACGGAGTTGCTGGAACGTTGGAAATGCCAATGGGAAACTGGCTTGCTGGCAACGTTCGATGGCTATAGCGGGTTGAATCCAGATACCAGCGGATGTCTCTCGTGGATCATAGACCGTTTCCTGGAAGTCGGGAGCGTGAGCGAGAAAGAAGTGGGTATCATAGCGTTTCGGCAGACCTTCTGGCGTAATCCAATGTGCGAAGTAAGCAAGCTGATCAGTAGCCAGCACGAGTTGCTCGCTCTGTGCCATGGCCAGCAGCGATCCCATGCCAGTATTAAAAGCACGACGGTACTCCGCAAAACGCGCACTATTTGTTGCATTGATGGCGAGTATCGTATCTCCATGATACGCGAGAAGCACGTTTGCCTCTTCAAACAGTTCACGAATGGCAGCCGCTCGTATTCCACTACCAGATGCAGTGCGCCCTTCAGGGTCTACAATGGAGAGAGTTACCGATCTACAAAAACCAGCAGCTTCCTCGACCCGGTAGTCATCTGGCGAGACAGAACCACCAGGGAAGACATAGACGTCCGGCATAAACTCGCTTTGTACAGCGCGCCGTACCATAAATACTTCCATAGCTTGCTCGGAAGGGATATCACGCAACAATAGTACCGTCGCTGCTGTTCGGATTTGCGCCATCATACACTAATTTCTCCATGCTCGACAACCGCAAGGGCTTGTCGCTACGCGGTTCGACGCTCTTGCACGCTCAACAACCGCAAGGGCTTGTCGCTACGCATTGCTGGCCTGAAGAGTTACCACATTTTGTAGTTGTTTCTCTCTACCAGATTTGTTACCATTAGTGTATATTACCACAAGGCTGGGTATGGTCGATCCTGGGATATCGCTTATATCCACAGACAATGAGCCTTCTCCTACACGGTCACATCTGGTATACTAACAACAAATTAACCGGGCGTGTTTGCAATTGCTATTGCTTATACACAGAAAATTGGTGCATGGATGTCTACCTGGCATAAACCGTTATTGCGATCTACCAGCCCTTCTCGCGTGGGACTGATTGGAAATCCTGTCGCGCATTCTTACTCGCCGCGTTTTCAGCAAGCTGCGTTCGATGCGTTGCATTTTCCTGCTCACTACGAGTTGTGGCAAACCACCCCATCTCAACTCGTGGAACGCGTACGCTCTCTCTGCGAAGCCGATTGTCTTGGAGCGAACGTCACGATTCCCTACAAAGAAGCCGTTCTTCCACTATTGGATAAGATTGATCCAATGGCAGAGCGTATTGGAGCTGTCAATACCATCGTTCACCGCGATGACTATCTATATGGCTATAACACCGATGCCACAGGTCTGCTCTACGCCTTGCATGAGCACGGTCTGGGTTCATTGCGCGAGGATGGCCGTATCTCACTCAAAGGCTACACAGCGGTCCTTTTAGGCGCAGGTGGCGCTGCCCGTGGGGCCGCCTTCGGGCTGGTCGAAGCTGGCATTGAACGCCTGATCATTCTCAACCGCCATCTCAAACGCGCCCAATTGCTCGCAACTGAGTTGCAACAGACCTACGATGGACCAGTGTTTAGCCTGAGCGATCCGACGTTTCTGATTCCCCACTCAGCGTCGATTATTATTAACGCAACGTCATTGGGCATGCATGGGGATGTCAGCCCGCTCACAGCCGAGGGCCTGGCTCGTTTCGATCCCGATACCTTCGTCTACGATATGATCTACAATCCTTCCCAGACGTACCTGCTGATCCAGGCACGCGCAATGGGGCTACGTACAGCCAATGGACTCTCCATGCTCCTCCATCAAGGCGCTCTCGCCTTCCACTTATGGACAAACCAGCCTGCACCACTAGAGGTTATGCGCGACGCATTGATGATGTAGTGTAATACCCCCGGCTTTTTCTCCATATAGAGCGCCTGTTGTGATAAAATAAGGCAACAAGAAGTGTGATGATTCCCTTTTACCCAAACGACGGACAGCTCTATGATAGCGCTGGATGTAATCTGTTCCTTCTACATCTGTTGCGCGTCTCGTAGCCGCTGCGCAGCTCTATTGCATCAGAAGGAGTGCTTCTTGTCCATTCCTTTGGCGTTGCCAGACTAAAGACCTGTAGGCATGCAAAATACCACTGCCGTGGCTCATATCCGCACTCACGCGAGTACAATGCCGGGAAGAGTAAAAAGGAAGGAACGATTTATGTACAAGTTGACCCTGACTATTTTTCCGCAACTCTTTGCCATTTGTCGACTTCACCCGGATGGCTACATTCCCCCCTGGGCACTCATCGGAGACTTCGTCTCTTTGACGCGCACCACCGAAGAACTCTCCATTATCTGCCCACAGGACAATGTCCCCTCTGACGCGCAGGCGGAGCGTGGATGGCATTGTCTCAAAGTGGAAGGTCCCTTCGATTTCTCTGTGGCAGGAGTGCATGCCTCGCTCGCATTGCCACTGGCAGAGGCCAATATCAGCGTCTTAGCTATTGCCACCTATGAAACTGACCACTTACTCGTTAGAGAGGTTGACCTGGAACAAGCCGTAGAGGTACTTACCCGCGCCGGTCATACATTTCTACGCAAATAGCCTCTTCTCCTTGGCACAAAAGCAACAGAGAAGAGGCATACGACAAGCTGGCACTTCCAGTAAATACTAGCTCGGTTGCCACCAGCCAAAGAACGGGGCAAAGGTGGAGTATAACAGCCAGATATTGAGGCTGAGAATGACCGCACTACAGGCTATCGCCGCCCAGGTCGTGATCGCTTTATTCACCAGAGTCCCCATGACATCACGTTTGCTTGTAAATATTACGAGAGTGATGATAGGCAGTGGGAGCACAAAGCTGAGCACCACCTGGCTAATCACCAGGGTACTGGTAGGATTTAAGCCGATTGCAGCCACCACCACAGCCGGGACCATCGTCACCAGGCGACGCACCCAGATGGGAATAGTGAAGCCGACAAAACCTTGCATGATAACCTGCCCGGCCATCGTGCCAACTGTGGAACTGGAGAGACCAGAGGCGAGTAGCGAGATGGCAAAAACGATGCTAGCCGCACCACCAAGCAGAGGCGTAAGCGTCTTGAAAGCAGTGTTGATATCAGCGATATTACTATCTCCATGAGCATGAAAGGTTGCGGCTGCCATATAAAGCATGGCCATATTGACCAGCCCTGCCAGCCCCATGGCAATCACCACATCTGGAATGCTCCAGCGGAAAATACGCCGCGCCTCTTGTTCACTACGTGGGACAATGCGTTGTTGGGTTAATGAAGAGTGCAAATAGATCACATGAGGCATGACGGTTGCCCCAATAATGCCGACCGAGAAGAGAATACTCTGGGTTCCTCCGAGCCAGGGGACAACAGCATGAAAACTCACTTGCCCCCAATCAGGACGAGAGAAGAACGTCTCAAGCACATAACACAGCGCAATCACAGCGACGAGCGCCGTAATCACTGCCTCTAAAGGACGAAAACCCCGGCGTTCCAACGATAAGATCAGGAACGTGATAACCCCGGTAAGGAGGGTGGCATAGAGCAAGGGTATACCAAATAAGAGATTGAGGGCGATGCTGGCTCCTAGAAACTCGGCGAGATCGGTGGACATCGCCATAATCTCAGAGATGATCCACATGGCATACACCACCGGTTTTGAAAAGCGCTCACGGCACATTTCTGCCAGATTATGCCCCGTCGCCAGACCAAGTTTCGCAGACATCGTTTGCAACAACATCGCCATCAGGTTGGCAAGCACAATAACCCAGAGCAGGTTATAGCCAAAGGCACTACCACCCTGGATGTTGGTAGCAAAATTGCCCGGATCAACATAGGCCACACAGGCAATAAAGGCTGGTCCCAGGAACGGGAGGAGGGCGAGCACGCCTTTTTTACGTCCATCAAGCGCAGCACGTGCGGCAGCGCGCGTCCCAACTTCTTCAGGCAACTCCTTAATGACGCCACGGTCAGACAACTCTGAAGAGGATGGGGAAGAGGGGTAGGTTCTCATGCATGTTCTCCTAAGCTTCCATTCTTTTCGGCATTTCAAAACTAAATATTTTATAGATCTAAAATTATGTTAACATTACTTTTAAATATTTGTCAAGATCCCTAAAACAGCGAATTTGTATGAAATAGACAAAAGGCTTCTCCACTCAAATCACACCTGCGGGAAAACAAGCAAAGAGGATATCAATCACAAAAATACACAAATAAGCAGCATAAGATGTGATACATACACGTTGAAATGGTGTAAAATAGCTATGATCGGTGTTTTATAAACTCCCACGGTTACGCCAACGCTGTGAGAGTTGAAATTCCACAGAAAGAGACTCCATCATTGCCGTCCTTTCACGTGGCATGACGCTAGAAGCGGGAGATATTATTGCGACCGGTACACCCAGTGGCGTAGGTTTCTCGCGGACACCCCCAGAGTTTTTGCAGCCTGGCGACGTGATGGAATCTGACAGTGCAGATTGGTACGCTCAGAAACACGGTTGTGGGCATACAACATTAGCTCTGGCCCGGTCAGAAGGCCCATAGTCGGAGGGATCTGACAGATATGCGCCAGTTACGATATTGCCCATACCAGGATTATGTTTAGCTCAAGGTAGCATGTGTTATCAGAAGAGGAGATTAGAACGTTGAAACATTGTAATCGAGCACAGACTATTGACCTCGGCGCAGGCTATAGCTTGCTGCTGCTGGAGCAACAGGGCGCGCTTCCAGCCCCAAAATCTCACGCATTTGAATTACCCGGCGATCAGTTACACTATGCTCCAGATCGGCCCGCCGATGCGCGGCATGTGAAACTGGAGATTAACCTTGACTTCGAGCAAGAAACGATCAACGGCACGGCCTATACAACATTCTCAGCATTGTATGACGAGGTGAAGACCATCACTTTTGACGCCGTTGAACTGCAAATCGAGAGTGTAGCACTAACCAATGGGACAAAACTGGCTTATGCAACAACAGATAAACAACTAAGTGTGACATTGGATCGTCCCTACCCATATGGTGAAGAATTCACTATTGCAGTGACCTATCACGCCAAACCACGAGCTGGGCTACACTTTATCAAGCCTGCTCCAGAAGATCCTACTCGTCCTATACAAGCGTGGACGTTTGGTCAGCCACGCTATCATAGCTACTGGTTCCCCTGTCACGATGCGCCCAATGATCGTGCCACAACTGAGATCATTGTAACAGTGCCAGCGCAATTCCAGACGGTCTCCAACGGCAATTTGCTAGCGGTCATCGATCACGGTGCCACAAGGACACATCATTGGCGGCATGATGTGCCCCATGCAGCGTACCTTGTCTCACTAGTCGTGGGTGATTTCGCAGTGGTCAAAGATAACTATAAGGGGAAGCCCGTCAACTATTATGTGCGCAAGGATCGCCAGGAAGATGCTCCTCTCTATATGGGGAAGACACCTGAGATGATGCGCTTCTTCTCAGAATATACCGGTGTAGAGTATCCCTACGATAAGTATGCGCAAACGGTCGTCGAAATCTACACCGGTGCTATGGAACATACAACAGCTACCACCCATAGCTTCGCCTTACTGATGGATAAGCGAGCCGCACTAGATATAGATCTGGTATCAGTAGTTGCTCACGAATTAGCGCACCAGTGGTTCGGCGATCTCGTTACTTGCCGCGACTGGTCCAATGGCTGGCTGAATGAGGGCTTCGCTACCTACTTTGAGAACTTATGGCAAGAACACGACCAGGGTAACGACGAGTTTAAGTACTCAATGCAGCTTGAAAAACAAGGCTACCTGGCCGAGGATAGTCACTATCGCCGTCCCATCGTCTACTATGTCTACCATGATCAAGGCTTTGAGCTGTTCGATGCTCACCTGTATAAGAAAGGCTCCTGGGTACTGCATATGTTGCGCCATCAGCTGGGTGAGCCTGCTTTCAGACGTGGCATCAAGACCTACCTTGAACGCTACCGGACCAGAGAAGTCATTACCGCTGACCTGGAGCGTACACTCGAAGAGGTGACAGGACATAGCCTGGAGCGCTTCTTCCAACAATGGGTGCATAGCGGCGGCCATCCTGCATTAGAAGTCAACTACACGTGGGATAGTGCTCTGAAGCTGGCAAAGGTGAAGATCAAACAGACACAAACGGTTGATGATTTGACTCCTTGCTTCTATACACCTGTCGATCTTACATTTGTCGTGCCCAATACGGATAATGCTGCCAGGGATGAGCATACAACCGAGACGCATATACGGCCATTGCGCGTGACAATTGGCGAAGATGGGCAGGTCGAGCAAAGCTTCTATATACCGTTGGAACGTGAACCACTGGTCGTACGTGTTGATCCCGATGGCTGGCTGCTAAAGACACTCACATTTGAACGTTCCGCAAAAATGTTGCGCTACCAGCTCGCCCACGATCCTGACGTGCTAGGGCGCATTGAAGCTGCGGACGCTCTCAGTGGTAAGCCTGAGGATGCAACTATCGAGGCTCTCACGACAACCCTGCACAACGATACATTCTGGGGCGTACGCGCAACGGCAGCCCGGTCGCTCGCCAAAATCGGAAGCGCAAAAGCCCAGGCAGTCCTACTTCAAGCATTGCAGGCCCTTGATCCTCAGCAACTCTCGCGTGTACGTGACGCTGTTGCCCGTGGATTAGGTGAGTTCCAGGCTCCTCAACAGCTAGAACTGGCCCAACGTTCTTCTCAGGCACTACGTAGTGTGCTGGAAAAGGGTGATGTAAGTTACCTGGTGGAAACAAGCTGCGCCGAGTCTCTCGGTAAGACACGGATTGTAGGCAATGTTGATTTTCTCACGAGTTTGCTCACGCGCCCAAGCTGGACACATATCGTGCAACGTGGCATCTTTAATGGGCTGGCCGCAACGGGCGATGATAGCGTGATTAACATTATCGCAAGCTATCTGAATAACGCAGAAAACCACCCAACGCTACGTCGCGCTGCCGCCGCAGGGCTGCTTACCGTGGGGCAAAATCGCTATCTCTATAGTGAAGAAGCTCGACAACGGGCTGTAACAGCGCTTAGCAACGCAGTGGAACATGACAGCTGGGGTCCCACACGCAGCGCTGCCGCAGCGGCTCTGGCACAATTTGGCGATACACGCGTGATCGGGTTACTGGAACGCCTGGCGAGCGCTGAACTGGATGCCGGCGTACAGCGTCGCATGCGCGTCACGGCCTACATGCTCAGTACAGGCGATAAAGGCAGCGAGCAACTGAAGCAACTGCGCAATGATCTGGATGAAGTACGTGAAGAGAACCGTAAGCTGAAAGAACAACTCGGATCACTAGAAGCACGAGTGAAAGCGTGATGATATGGCATCTTCACTGTCCCAGATTTCTCACTTAACACTGGAGCAGCTTCAGTATACCCAATGTGCAGCTTTCCCTGAACTGGAAGCCGCACGCAATCAGAGGCAACAATTGGAACATATGCCACAAACTCAATGTGTGCTCCGGCAGACCCAGCCTCTCATGGAAGGTATTGAGCTGATCCCACAGACCAACTATACATTTTATCGCGATTTTCGTCGTATCGGAGAGCGGAGCCGCTATGAGGCTCCGTATTTCCTCAAACGAGCAAGATTGTCTGCCGCCGCGCTACGTTTGTTTCTCGGTCAGTCAGCACTAAAAGATGTGCTCCAGGATTATCTGTGGCACATCTGTGAGGAGAGCAACTGGGTATTACCAGCCCATGAGACCGATCCTATCGATCTATTTTCTGCCGAAACCGGGTTTCTACTAGCAGAAACGCTCTTGCTCCTTGGTGATACGTTGGATGAAGAAGTGCGCCAGCGTGTGCGAACAGAAATTGAGCAGCGAATTTTCGACCCTTATCTTCGCTTCCACCAGTTACACGGCTGGTACAAACAAGCAAGTAACTGGAATGGTGTCTGTAATAGCTCTATCGCGGCAGCCTTTGTCCTGCTGGAGCCAGAGCCAGCACGTGTGCTGCGCGCACTTGAGATCGCGCTCAGTGGTCTACAAGCTTTCGTGGATAGCGCCTTTGCAGAAGATGGCAGTTCGACCGAAGGTGTAAGTTACTGGCACTATGGACTGATCAACTTTGTGGCCCTGGCAGAGCTATTATACGCGCGTAGCGCAGGTACAATCGATCTGCTAGCAGCGGAAAAGATGAGCAGAATTGCAACCTTTCCCACCAAATTGCAACTCACCGGTTCCTCGTTTGCGAGCTTCGCTGATTGTGAGGAACATGTCAGATTTCATCCCGGCATCATTACACGCATGGCAAAGCGCACAGGCTCACCATCAGCGCTCAATCTACTCGCGCATCCGACTGAGCCTGAGAGCGATTGGCGACTGCCTATGATGCTACGCGACATCTTCTGGTGGGATGGTAGCCGGCCTGATGCAGTGCAGCCAACGGATGCCTGCCTGCCTATAGGTGGCACTGCATGCCTGCTTACACATACGGCCCAGGGCGTGCCAGTCGTACTGAGCGTCAAGGCAGGACATAATAATGAACAACATAATCATAATGATGTGGGCAGCTTTCTTCTGCACATCGCAGACGAAAATCTGCTGACCGATCCCGGAAGAGGTTTGTATTCGCGGGACTACTTCGGAGCAAAACGCTACGACAATATTTTCGCGAATTCCTACGGACATAGTGTCCCGCGCATCGACGGGATGCTACAAGGCACAGGACAAACTTTTACCGGGACGTTGCTAGAGGGTGAAAATCTTACCAGACCGCAGGGGTACAAACAGATAACTATTGACTTTGCCAGAGCATATCCCTGTACAGATCTGAAGAGTGCCCGGCGAGAACTACAGTTTACGACCGAGGGTGACGAGGCAGGGACCACCTGGCTACGTGACCATTTCCAGTTTGTGGAGAAGTCGCATGAAGTCGAAGAAGCGTTTGTAACCTGGATGGAGTGCGAGATTGCCGGGGCAACGGCACGCATACACGGTCAGAAACATGACGTGTTCCTGACAATTGAGCAACCAGCAGGGCTGCAATTTCGGATGGAAAGCTTGATAGAGCAGAGCCAGACTAATAAGAAAGCCAACATTCTCAAGCGTCTGAGCATTGTGATAGCAGATGTCACAACGGTCGACATATGCATACGAATGACACTGCACAGACAATAAGGTGAGTTGCCAGGTCGCCTAATATCTTAACCGGGAGGTCTTTGTGTAAAAAAGTACACCTCTATCAGCCTGGTACTGAATATGGTTGTATCACAAGCAAGGATATATGCACCAAAAACGAAAAAGCCAACACCACTATGGTATTGACTTTTTTGTACTGATTTTTCCTTGAACCGAAGAGCAATTTCCTCAATTTTGCCGAGCGCGCTGCGCACAAGAGCGAAGCAGCGCATCATCTCATTCCCTCACAGAACAAACACACACGAGGGTGAGACAAGCCGTACGATCATTAGGGCGGCTTCGCTGCATCCGTTACCGGACTTCCACGTGCCGTCTATCTACCAGGTCTTCTTCCTGGGATCTTGATCTTCCGCAGAAGATGGGAAGACTCGTCTTGGGTTCGGCTTCGCGCTTAGATGCTTTCAGCGCTTATCCCTTCTTGACATAGCTATCCAGCTGTGGCCCGGGCAGGCCAACTGGCTCACCAGCGGTCAAGCCATCTCGGTCCTCTCGTACTGGAGATGACTCCCCTCAATCTTCCTACGCCCACGACGGATAGAGACCGAACTGTCTCGCGACGTTCTGAACCCAGCTCGCGTGCCGCTTTCATGGGCGAACAGCCCAACCCTTGGGACCTACTCCAGCCCCAGGATGCGACGAGCCGACATCGAGGTGCCAAACCTTGCCGTCGATGTGAACTCTTGGGCAAGATAAGCCTGTTATCCCCGGGGTAGCTTTTATCCGTTGAGCCACACTCCTTCCACTCGGGAATGTGGGATCACTAAGTCCGACTTTCGTCCCTGCTCGGCGCGTCTGCCTCGCAGTCAAGCTCTCTTGTGCCTTTACACTCTTGCGGGTGATGTCCATCCACCCTGAGAGAACCTTTGAGCGCCTCCGTTACTCTTTGGGAGGCGACCGCCCCAGTCAAACTACCCGCCTGGTCCTGTCTGGCTGCCTGCTTCAAGGTCAGCCATGAGAAACAAACCACAAGGAAAGTGGTATTTCACTGCTGCCTCCCGCACCCCCACAAGGATGCGTTCTCCGGCTCCCACCTATCCTACGTACCTTCTGCCTCATTTCCAGGCCAGGGTGTAGTAAAGCTCCACGGGGTCTTTTTGTCCTGTCGTGGGTAACCCGTATCTTCACGGGTACTTCAATTTCGCCGAGTCCTCTGTCGAGACAGTGCTCAACTCGTTACTCCTTTCGTGCGGGTCGGAACTTACCCGACAAGGAATTTCGCTACCTTAGGACCGTTATAGTTACGGCCGCCGTTCACCGGGGCTTAGATTCGCAGCTACGATCACCGCTCCTCGTAACCTTCCGGCACTGGGCAGGAGTCAGCCCCTATACTTCCGCTTTCGCGTTCGCAGAGACCTGTGTTTTTGGTAAACAGTCGGTTGAGCCATTTTCTTGCAACCCCCTCACGCTCCCCTCTTACGAGAGATTCGCTACTAGGGCACCCCTTCTTCCGAAGGTACGGGGTCAATTTGCCGAGTTCCTTAACAGAGGGTCGCTCGTTCACCTGCGGGGTGTTCCCCTTGCCTACCAGTGTCGGTTTGCGGTACGGGCGGAGATCGTTCTGGCGAGAGGCTTTTCTTGGCGGCCTGGGGATCGATGACTTCCGCCCGATTACTCGGACTCGGTGCTGCCGTCATGCACAGGCGACCGGGATTTTCCTCGGTCACGCACTTCGGTCAACACGCCCATCCTGTCCATTTGATGGGTTCACCTTCCCTACCGCGTCCCCCCATTGCTCATAGCGAGCGTCTCCGGTGCAGGAATATCTAACCTGCTTTCCATCGCCTACGACTATGACGTCCTCGGCTTAGGACCCGACTCACCCTGGGTCGTTTGACGGTGCCCAGGAACCCTCAGGCTTGCGGTGTCGCTGGTTTGCACAGCGATTGCGCTACTCATTCCGGCATTCTCACTTCCGCGCGCTCCACCAGTCCTTGCGATCTGGCTTCTCGGCGGCGCGGAACGCTCCCCTACCATTCCTCTCATTCAAGAAAGAAATCCACGGCTTCGGTACGATGCTTGAGCCTCGCTACGTTGTCGGTGCCACTCCACTCGACCAGTGAGCTATTACGCACTCTTTCAATGATGGCTGCTTCTAAGCCAACATCCTGGCTGTTTGGGCGGGATGACTCCCTTTGACACTGAGCATCGATTTGGAGACCTTAGCCGATGGTCTGGGCTGTTTCCCTTTTGACGACGAAGCTTAGCCCCCGCCGTCTCACTCACACGGACCACTGTCCTGGCATTCGCAGTTTGGTTGGGGTTGGTAACCAGCACTTGGCCCCTAGCCCATCCAGCTCTCTACCTCCAGGATATTTCCCGTGTGGCTGTACCTCAATACATTTCGGGGAGAACCAGCTATCTCCACGTTCGATTGGAATTTCTCCCTATCCACAGTTCATCCCCCAGTTTTGCAACACTGGTGGGTTCGAGCCTCGACGGACTGTCACATCCGCTTCACTCTGACCATGGATAGCTCACGTGGTTTCGGGTCGCATCGCCGCAACTTGCGCGCTCTTCACACTCGGTTGCCCTTGGCTCCCCAGCTTTAGCGCTGGTTAACCTGCTACGACGATGCACTCGCCGGATCATTCTACAAAAGGCACGCCATCAGTCCTTGGTAGCTCGTGCTACAGTGACCTCTGACTGCTGGTGAGTACGTGGTTTCAGGGTCTCTTTCATCCCCCTCTCGGGGTGCTTTTCACCTTTCCCTCACGGTACTTGTTCACTATCGGTCGCAAAAGATGTTGAGCCTTGGAGGGTGGTCCCCCCGGCTTCCCACAAGCTTTCTCGTGGCTCGTGGTACTCAGGATCCCAAGCCAGTTGAGGTCGACGTCCACTACGGGACTCTCACCCGCTGCGGTCGCGCGTTCCAACGCGTTCGTGTGTCGGCCTCGCCCTTTTTCCTGGTCCTACAACCCCAGAAGTTCCGAAGAACCTCTGGTTTGGGCTCGTCCCGTTTCGCTCGCCACTACTCCGGGAATCTCGGTTGATTTCTTCTCGTCGGGCTACTGAGATGTTTCAGTTCGCCCACTGCCCCCCGTCACTGCCTATGTGTTCAGCAGGCGGTCTCCAGACATCACTCTGGAGGGGTTGCCCCATTCGGAATCTCAGGGTTCATCGCTTGCATGCAGCTCCCCCTGAACGTTTCGCCGGTCTCCGCGTCCTTCTTCGGTCTTTTGCGCCTAGGCATCCACCTCGTACTCTGTGTAGCTTGTTCGTTTCTCACCTATTCTCTTGGTGATTTGGTTCTGCCTGGTCTTTTTGATGACTCTCTGCTTCAACTCTTGCTTGCAACAAACGCTCAGCAAAATTGAAGAAATTGCTTCTTCGGTTGGTAAGGTGCATGGTTCGGGGGGCTACCCCCAACCCCTAAAGAGTGGAAACCAGTCTGGTGCCTGGCTGAAAGCTTGGTTCCTGTTTCGACCTGGGAATGGATCTCCCGGAGGAGATCAGTGTTCCCTAGAAAGGAGGTGATCCAGCCGCACCTTCCGGTACGGCTACCTTGTTACGACTTCACCCCAATCACCGACCCCACCCTCGACGCCTGCCTCTCTTGCGAGTTAGCCCAGCGGCTTCAGGTGTTGCCGACTTTCGTGGTGTGACGGGCGGTGTGTACAAGACCCGGGAACGTATTCACCGTAGTGTGCTGACCTACGGTTACTAGCAACTCCGACTTCATGGAGGCGAGTTTCAGCCTCCAATCTGAACTGAGGCCGAGTTTGACGAGATTAGCTCCCCCTCGCGGGTTCGCAACTCTTTGTCTCGACCATTGTAGCGTGTGTGTCGCCCAGGACGTAAGGGCCGTGCTGACTTGACGTCATCCCCGCCTTCCTCCGCGTTGATCGCGGCAGTCTCGGTAGACCATTCAACTACCAACAGGGGTTGCGCTCGTTGCGGGACTGAACCCAACATCTCACGACACGAGCTGACGACAGCCATGCAGCACCTGTGCAGCCGCCCCGAAGGGACATCCTTTTCGGGATGGTGCAACTGCATGTCAAGTCCTGGTAAGGTTCTTCGCGTTGCATCGAATTAAACCACACGCTCCGCTGCTTGTGCGGGTCCCCGTCAATTCCTTTGAGTTTTAATCTTGCGACCGTACTCCCCAGGCGGACCACTTATCGCGTTTGCTGCGGCACGGAAGGGGTCGATACCCCCCACGCCTAGTGGTCATCGTTTACGGCCAGGACTACCGGGGTATCTAATCCCGTTCGCTCCCCTGGCTTTCGCACCTGAGCGTCAGTGACTTCCCAGGAGACTGCCTTCGCCTTTGGTGTTCCTCCGGATATCTACGTATTTCACCACTCCACCCGGAATTCCGTCTCCCTCTGAAGCCCTCAAGTTCCCCAGTCTGCCGACGCCTTCCTCGGTTGAGCCGAGGACTGTCAGTCGACACTTAGAGAACCGCCTGCGTGCGCTTTACGCCCAATAAATCCGGACAACGCTTGCCCCCTACGTATTACCGCGGCTGCTGGCACGTAGTTAGCCGGGGCTTGTTCCTCTGGTACCGTCCGTTCTCTTCCCAGAGAAAAGCAGTTTACAATCCGAAGACCGTCATCCTGCACGCGGCGTTGCTCGTTCAGGGTTGCCCCCATTGACGAAAATTCCTCACTGCTGCCCCCCGTAGGAGTCTGGGCCGTTCTCAATCCCAGTGTGGCTGATCGTCCTCTCAGACCAGCTATCGATCGTCGCCTTGGTGAACCATTACTTCACCAACTAGCTAATCGACCGCAGGCTCATCATCCGGCGCCCTTACGAGCTTTGCTTCTCTCTTCAGAGAAGCGTATGCGGTATTGTCGGCGATTTCTCGCCGGTATTCCTCACCGAGATGGTAGATACCCACGTGTTACTCACCCGTCCGCCACTCCCTACTTGCGTAGGGCGTTCGACTTGCATGTGTTAGGCACGCCGCCAGCGTTTATCCTGAGCCAGGATCAAACTCGCCATCCAGTTATATCCACCCACCTCCTGCGGAGATGAGTAAAAATGTCTGTTGAGTTGCGATCCAGACCAAGGCAAATTATTGCTTGGCTTGTTCGCAGATTGTGCTCCCATGGCCTTGTGAACCATGAAAGCGAATTGACAGGAACCGTCTTGCTTTCCCGTTGCCTAAAAACAACGACCAGTTCCAGTTCTGCTTTCCACTCTTCAGTTGTTCAAGTTGCCCGGATGATGTGGACCCGTGGGCCTTCACCAATCACTGATTGGTATACATCATCACCATCAGAACGCTCAGTATGTTTGTTCTCGTTCAGTAGCAGTAGTATCGCATATCCCTGGCGGTTTGTCAAGCGTTTTTCTGACGAATTTTTCTGCTTGTTCTCTGTACGTTTTTCACTACTTGACAGCAACCAATATCACTCACTATCTAAGAGACAAAAAGACCCTAGATAGCGCATAATCTTTACTTACTGAAAGAAGCTACAATTCCAGAGGAACCACATTAACGTGGTACAAACTACAGGTGGTGTTTAGACAGGAGCACCGGGTCATATATGATCAGTGATTGCCTTTTCACTACAGCCAACGTAGTATATCGCAAACTAACGAAATTGTCAAGGGCTTTACCCTCTTATTTTTCATCAGGAGACTTTGCATTGCGCATTCATCTCGGTGACGAAGAGCATTATGCCATAGCCATTGAGCGATGTCAATAGCAATTTGACGAATTTTTACAATTTTATAAAAATCCGTTTTTGGACATTTCTATTCCGTGAAACAGATAGAGGAATGGGACTCACTGTTAGATCACAATGTGAGCCCCATTCCTCCGTTTACGTTCCCTGGTTTTTCATTGCTGCGCAATTTACGGCATCAATAGGCATTAACTGTCAAGGATGTCAACGTAGTTAGCAGGCAGCGCACAATGGGCGTAAAGCTTTGCTAAAAGCTGCTCCTGATTAACAACCTTAGCATTCCCACTCGGACAGGAAAGCGACAATGTACGCGCTCCCATGGAAAGATCCTGACGAAGTGGCTTGGGATGTCCACTGCTATTCAATACACCTATCGGCCAGTAATAGCCAACGCTGTAAAAGTCTTCCCCGCTGAAAAAGAAAAAGGGTACCTGATATTGCATCGACGTGTTCACGTCAGTAATCAGGGTCAGGACATGTGAGATGGCAACTTGAGCAGCACTACTGGCATCGATACCACAACCTTTGAAACAACCAGTACCTTCAACAACCCATATATGCTTACCCAATTGTCCACTATTTAAATCGACGTTGAAGTATTGCGCCCAAAAAGCTAACACCTGGTAGAGATTATTCACACCAAGATCATTATGCCAGCTATCAATTAAACCCAATGTCTGGTTATGCCAGTCCCAGTTACCACCAGGATGCACTGTCGTATTCATAGCAGTCTGCATCTGATCCAGATAATTGACCTGGTTAACCATAAGTTGATAATCATAGGCCGCGACATGGGGATCAAGCGAGCCCAGCAACACGGGAATACCGGCACGGACCGCGTGCATTGTACGTGCACACAGATCGTAAAACTTGGCGAAGCTGGCAGGAGCAACATACAAAAAGGAGACCGATGCATCCTGTTTCATCTCCTCATTGCCACATTGTACTGCGTCTGGATAACTGCTAGCTGAGTCTTTAAGCATGCTCACGTTATTGAGATCTTTGGCATTCTGGCAGATAGTCAACAGCACACGAATACCCTGCTTATGATAGGTCTGCACGGCATTTTTAAGAGCTGTGCCATGCAAGCCATTGGCCCCACAACTTTGTTGAGCCAGGCGCACCCAGGAAACTCCCGGATAGGAAACTCCCGGGGTACCTTCAACACCCAGGACCTTGGCTGGACTCTGGGTAGGTAATAAGATGGGGGTAGCTGTAGCGGTAGCCTTCGGCGCAACCGTGGGAGTAGGCACCCTGGTAGTGGTAGTCGCTTTTGCCACGGGCTGTGTTATTTGTACTGGAGATTGCATAACCAGGCGATAAGAAAGGGCGGTGAGAAAGAGACTGGCAACAACTACAACGACAAAGATAACACTTGCAGGCTTCTTTAACACATTCAATACATGCTGCAATAAATTCACGTTTCCATTTACCTCTTACATTAAAATCCCTGGCGGGATAGTTACTATGTACGAACATAAGAAGGCCATGATAGGTTCAAGTATAGACATATTGTAAACACAGCACTAAAATCTTACTTACCAATGCAAAACTCGCTGAAAATTCTGTCAAGCAGATCATCACTGGCAGTCTCTCCAGTTACCTCACCCAACGCCTCATGCGCAGCACGCAAGTCAATAGAAACAAAATCGAGCGGCAAGCCCTGCTCAAGCGATACTAGCGAGGCACGTAAGTGCTCGGCAACACGACGTAGAGCATCCTGGTGGCGTGTATTTGTGACGAGCACGCTCTCACTATAAAGCACCTTGCCCGCTAACACGAGATCGGCGATAGTATCCTCAAGCATCGCCAGGCCTTCACCAGTGAGCATAGAGGTCGAGACAATCGCAGCAGCAGGCCATAAGCGGTGTATCTCCGTACGAGAAACGCGTAACTCGCGATCAGCCTTATTTAGTACGATAATCACTGGCCTGCTTACATAGGAGGAGGTAGCGTGAGCAGAAGCTTGACGACCAAAGCCAAGGGCCTGCAACTCACTGGAGACACGGTAATCCTGGTCAGTCAGTTCCTCTGATCCATCAAATACGAGCAAAACAACATCGGCATGCTCGGCAGCCGCACGGCTCCGTTGTACTCCAATTTGCTCAACAGGGTCATCTGTGGGTGTAATACCAGCAGTATCAATGAAATGGAGGGGAATACCGCGCAGATTAGCCACCTCCTCAACTGTGTCACGCGTTGTACCAGCAACCGGCGTAACAATTGCACGCTCAGAACGCAATAGGGCATTGAGCAAGCTAGACTTGCCCACATTGGGACGACCTATAATAGCCGTACGTAAACCTTGCCGATAGAGGCGTCCTTGCTCAGAGCCAGCCAATAGCCTGGCTACCTGCTGCTGTGCAATGACGATCAGCGCCTGTAGTTCCTCAGGTCGCGGCGTAGGCACATCTTCTTCGGGAAAATCAATGCTCGCCTCGATACGCGCCATGATATCCAGAATGACCAGTTGCACCTCTTGCAATTGCGCGGAGAGGCGACCACGTAACTGTTGCATAGCCAGGCGCTGACCAGCTTCTGTCTGTGCTTCAATCAGATCCATGACCGACTCTGCCTGAGCCAGATCAAGTCGACCATGCAGAAAGGCACGCAACGTGAACTCGCCTGGATTAGCCATCCGCGCCCCCTGCGCCAGAACCACGCGCAGCAATCGTTGCAGCAGCAAGGGTCCACCATGTCCCTGGATCTCTACGACATCCTCACGAGTATAGGTATGAGGCGCACGCATAAATGCCACCAGGACCTCGTCAATAATTTCCTGGGTCTGCGGATCGATAATATGACTATAAGTAAGTTGATGGGAAGGTGGGAGATCAGTTCTTCCGCCGGGCCGTTGCAAGAGCGGCAAGACGAGAGAAAACGCATCATTTCCACTGACCCGTATCACGCCAATACCGCCTATTCCCGGCGGCGTGGCTAGCGCAGCGATGGTGTCATTTTGCATACGCGAATTATAACGTATTCATATAATGTCCACAAGAGGCTATGTGGGGACAATACGTTCAGGATGAGTATAGACGTTCATGGAATGATCACGCAGGAAACCAACCAGCGTAATACCACTTTTGTCAGCCAGTTCGACGGCGAGGCTGGATGGTGCCGAGATGGCAACAATACAAGGGATGCGAGCCAGAAGAGCCTTCTGGATGATCTCAAATGAGGTGCGTCCACTGACCATCAGGATATGCTGGTTATAGGGATAGGTCTGTTGGAGCAAGCTATACCCAATCAGCTTATCAACGGCATTATGTCGTCCCACGTCTTCACGGAGTAGCAGCAAGTCGCCTGTAAGAGAAAACAGGCCCGCAGCATGTAAGCCTCCAGTGTGTTTAAAGACGGCCTGCTGCGCGCGCAATTGATTTGCTAGCCCATAAAGCATGGGCGCTGAGATACGTAGGGCATAGGCAGCAGGCTCTAAAGGCGGTGTAGAGAGCATCAAATCAGCAATGCTGTTTTTCCCGCACAGTCCACAACTGGCCGAGACAGCGAAATGACGCTCGAAAGCCGCTGTTTTCGCACCTGCTGAGGATGGTTGCTGACGATTTTGTAACAGAACATTCACAACATTCGGCAGGGGCAAACCGTCACAATCGAGCGCGTTCTCTAGCGAGAGCAGGTCTTGCGCTTTTTGGATCACCCCTTCGGTGAAGAGAAAACCGGCGGTCAGTTCATAATCGTGTCCCGGTGTGCGCATAATGACGGCCAGACTCTGGTCCGCAATACGCACCTCCAGAGGCTCTTCAACCGTCAATTGATCCTCACGCAGTTGTCGCTCGTTATCTTGCCAACGGGTCACGGCAACCTGCATGACACGCTCAGGATCTAGCGGTGAACGCCAGGAACTGGATAGGGTCATGGCGAATTTCCTCTTCGTATAGCTGATCATAGCTAATAGACAACGCTGCTCTCAAGTGTAGCATATTTTGCGCCCCATTATTGCGTCCTGTGCGGCAGCACTGACATAATCACGATCATTGACGGTATGGTATGTGAGTGCTAGGATAGATCTATCAAAGCGCCTGACAATACTGCATTACAGGTAGTACAGCCATTGAAGTAACAGAAAATGGAAACCATATATCAGCGAGGGGTTGTGAAATGCATTCCTTTGTACAAGCGAGCAATGATCTGCTCCGTAAGCGAGGCTACCGCTTAACACCGCAACGCTATATGATTCTGAGCGTGATCCAGGAAGCTAACGAACATATAAGCGTTGAGCAGATTCTGGAACGCGTGCAGCAACGCAATCCCTATGTTAGCTTATCAACTATCTACCGCACGCTGGACCTGCTGAAGAATTTAGAGCTGATACGCGAAAACCATTTGCCCGGCGGACAGACACACTATGAGGCAGCGGCAGGCATGGCCCACCATCATCTGGTGTGCCGCCGCTGCCACGAGACGATGCATTTAGATGAAGCACTATTGGGTGATCTCCACGAGCAGTTACAAAAGCAGTTCCACTTCCACAACCTCACGCTCGACTTGATAGCAGCAGGCTATTGTAACACCTGCTGGCAGGTTATACAGCCAGCAGGTTCGCTCACACAAGATGACACTGGGGCAGCAAAGGACGACCTGCACTAGCACAGTAGCTATACATACATAGATGAACACAGAGCATAACGCCCTTAGCATGAACAAAAACAAGCTGGTTCGTAAAGGGAAGGATGAGACCCTCTCTCTTATGAGCCAGCTTGCTCAACTAACCATTACAAAGCGCACCTATTAATTACGCACAGCCGATTTGCAATAAGCCGGTCTGGCAGCAATAACCAGTGGGTCCCGTGGTCGCCACACCAGGAGCCTGCACCTTCGAATACGTCGGCACCTGTGTGAAGATGTCATTATACATATTTGTGACCATTGGACCATTTATACTGCCACCCTCCCCACCATTCTCCTTCATGGCGACAATCGCCAGAGCAGGTAACTGCGTTGGATTATTCACCGAATAGGGAGCCTCCGACATCAACCAGCCATCCGCAGGTGTGGTCCCGCCATTATTCACCTGCGCCGTGCCTGTTTTGGCAATAATGCCCCAGCGAGAGGTGCTGATCATTGCCCCTCCGACAAGACCTGAGCCACAGAACGTCACCCCATACATCGCCTGACGCACCTCGGTCGCCGTCTGGCTGGTGATCGGCGTTCTCTGTACAGTTGGACTATTGGTTTGCACCGCATTGCCAGTCGAGTCGGTAATTTTGGCAACCAGCGTCGGTCTCATCATCGTGCCATTATCGGCAATGGTACTATCAAACAGCGCCATCTGAAACGGTGTCACCTGGTCAATACCCTGCCCAAAGGAATTTTCCGCCAGTTGGTTCACACTCAGCGTCTGGCTATTCCCGCTCTTCACCGAGCTGTCCTTGACAGGCAAATCAAAAGGAATGGTCTGACCTACATAGAAGCGCTTATTGTAATCTAGCCACGTACTGGCACCTGTCTCCGCACCAACCTGGGCATAGATGAGGTTATCCGAATGAGAAAAGCCGTACTGCGTCGTCACAGGAAAACGAATAGTAAAGGCTGAAATGTTATTGCCAGTCGGACCAAATGTCTCTCCACCAATAGCAATAGGACCTTCAGCCTGCTGCTCGTCAAACTCTTGATTGAGCGTTGTATGGCCAGAATCCAACCCGGCCAGCAGTGTCACCGATTTATAAATCGAACCCGGCGGATAGAGAGCCTCCAGCGGTCGCTCAAGCAGTGGCTGCTCAACAGTTTCACTCACGAGCTGGTTGTAATACGACAAATTATTAGCGGAGAGCGTTTGCACCATTTTGTTGGGATCAAAGCTGGGTTTACTCACCATCGCCAGAATCTGGCCTGTTTTCGGGTCAGTAACCACGACAGCGCCACGGTCCGTGCGAAACGTATTTTCGTTGTCAATGGCAACTGCTGTATTAAAATCGTTGGCCACAATCTTCTGAATACGCTCATCGATAGTCAGATAGATGTTATTGCCCACCGCTGGCTGATGCAGCGTCTTGTTAACGAGATTGCTCATCGCTGTGGAACCCACATCCCCATTGAGGTAGTCATTATACTGAGCCTCAACGCCAGTCACAGCATACCCCGGCACATAATAGCCAATCAAGCCCGCCAGAGAGGGATCAGTGTAGTGGCGGATATAGCCACAAGGCGCATTGGCATCGGCAACCGAGGTAGCCAGCAACACACCGTTGCGATCATAGATATTGCCCCGATGTGGCGCACTATCGGAAAGACACGAGCGCTGATTGATGGGATTGGCCGTCACCGTGTCCGCTACGATCACCTGCCAGTAGACAAACACCCCACTAAGGGCCACAAAAAGGCCGATAAACAACACCGTAAGTTTGCGTATGCTTGTACTGATATTCATTCAAGCACCCTTTATGCTATTACCTAGATTACATCCAGAGGAGCTGTTGTACAATTCATGCCCTACAATATGTGTACTCACATAACTAACTCATCTAAATGCAAGAACATGTACTACTCGTGATACAAATTGATAGACACTTTAAAAGAAAGTGTAGCATTGAGGCACAGCATTGGCAAGAGAGAGGACCAATAGATTGCCCAGTTTTCCTACTACTTACACGGAAACGACTAATCTTTTTTACGCCCGATTATTTCTTGCGCAGCAACGAAAATAAGCTGGCTTCTGCATGGAAAAGCGGAATTTTCCCTTCTCTTCCATGAGCCAGCTTGCTCAACGAAACGCTTATGAAACGGAACGGTGTATAGCAATCATGCACAACCGAGCTGCAACAATTTAGTCTGGCAGCAATATCCCGTGGGCCCGCCAGTTGCCAAAGCAGGAGCCTGCACCTGTGAATAGGTGGGTATCTGCGTGAAGATGTCGTTATACATGTTCAAGAGCATAGGACCATTAGCATTTCCACCACCACCGCCATTCTCTTTCATGGCCACTATCGACAGAACTGGTAACTGCGCCGGATTATTCACCGTGTAAGGAGCTTGCGTCATCAACCAGCCATCGGCAGGAGTGACCCCGGTATTATCTACCTGTGCGGTGCCCGTTTTGGCAATAATACTCCAGCGAGATGTGTTAATCGTTACACCCGCCACAGTACCAGAACCACAGAATGATACACCATACATCGCCTGGCGCACCTCGGTCGCCGTTTGACTGCTAATCGGCGTTCTCAGTATGGTTGGACTATTGGTTTGTACAGCGTTGCCGGTCGAATCGGTGATTTTGGCGACCAGCGTTGGCCTCATCATCGTGCCATTATCGGCAATCGTACTGTCAATCAGCGACATCTGAAACGGTGTCACCTGGTCAATACCCTGCCCAAAGGAATTTTCCGCCAACTGGTTCAGACTCAGCGTTTGACTATTCCCGTGCGTCACCGAACTTGGCGTGACAGGCAAATCAAAAGGAATGGTCTGACCTACGTAAAAACGCTTATTGTAATCTAGCCACGCACTGGCACCCGTTTCAGCACCAATCTGGGCAAAAATGAGGTTATCCGAATGGGTGAAGCCATACTCGGTCGTCACGGGAAAACGAAAAGTATAGCCCTGAATATTGTTGCCGGTAGGCCCAAAGGTCTCGCCACCAACAACTATCGGACCCATCGCTTGCTGCTCGTCAAACTCTTGATTGAGAGTCGTCTTGCCAGAATCTAAGCCAGCCAGCAGGGTCAGCGCTTTGTAGGTTGAACCCGGTGGATAGAGCGAATTGAGCGGTCGCTCGACCAGCGGTCGCTCGACGGTCTCAGCATTCAGTTGATTGTAATACGACAGATCACCAGCGGAGAGCGTCTGCACCATCTTGTTGGGATCAAAGCTGGGCTCACTCAGCATCGCCAGAACCTCACCCGTTTTCGGGTCAGTGACCACGACAGCACCACGGTCCGTACGAAACGTATCTTTGTTATTGATGACCACAGGGGTATTAAAATCGTTGGCCACAATCTTCTGAATACGCTCATCAATAGTCAGATAGATGTTGTTGCCCACCACAGGCTGATGCAGCGTCTTATTGACGAGATTGCTCATCGCCGTGGCACCCACATCCCCATTGAGATAGTCATTATACTGAGCCTCAATGCCAGTCACCGGAAACTCCGTCCCATAGACATAATAACCAATCAAGCCCGCCAGAGAGGGATCAGTGTAACGACGGATATAACCACAAGGCGCATTGGCATCGGCAATCGATTTAGCCAACAGCACACCGTTGCGATCATAGATATTGCCCCGGTGTGGCGCACTATCGGGAAGACACGAGCGTCGATTGATAGGATTGGCCGCCACCGTGTCCGCTACGATCACCTGCCAGTAGACGAATACTCCGCTGAGAGAGATAAAAAAGACGATAAACAGCACGGTGAGGTTGCGTATGTTGGCACTGATATTCATTCAAACATCCTCTGCTTTCAGAACATTTGACCCGGCTCAGATCCACCGAAACAGCCCTTATTTATACTGGCAATACTATCATCAGTACGCCCTAATAGCAAGAAAGCAGTCTTCGCATAGCATGCCTATTTCAGGTGTCCGACCCGAAAATGTTGCAAAGTCTCCTCTATACTGTCACCACCAAACTTCTCAAGCAGCGCTTCTGTCAACACGATAGCTAGCATAGCCTCACCAACCACACCAGCGGCAGGAACAACACAGACATCACTGCGCTCGTAGCGGCTCTGATCAATATTCTCGCCGGTCGCCAGATCCACGGAGGGTAGAGGATGAGCCAGCGTAGGAATAGGCTTGACCCCAACACGTACTACCAGCGGCTCGCCATCGGTGATACCGCCCTCGACGCCACCTGCGTTATTGGTGAGATGACTCCAACTCCCATCGTCGGCGTGCCGCAGAACATCGTGGACATGAGAACCGGTAGTGCGCGTAGCCGCGAAGCCCGCACCAATCTCCATGGCTTTCACAGAAGGAATGCTCATCATCGCCATACCCAGACGTGCACCCAGGCGGCGATCCCACTGGCTATAGCTGCCTAAACCCAGCGGGACACCAAAAGCGACGACTTCAAACACTCCACCACAGGTATCACCCGCTTGTTTTGCCTCTAAAATACGTGCAATCATCTTCTCGGTAAGCGTGGCATCGGCGCAGCGCATCGGCGACGCCTCCACAGCCTCCCACATAGCAGCGGGATAGGCATCACGAGTCATAGGCCGAACAGTGTCATAGCCAACATCAACGACGGAAAGCACATGGCTATGCACAGTGATACCGAATTGCGCCAGAAATTGACGACAGAGTCCGCCAACGGCGACACGCGAGGCCGTTTCACGCGAACTGGAGCGCTCAATAACATTACGTACGTCACTATGACCGTATTTCATTGCACCGGTAAAATCAGCATGACCAGGACGCACACGCGTCACTGCGTCAACCGGGGCCTCAATCGGCGCGGCACTCATACGCTCTTCCCAATTGACCCAATCCAGATTCTCGATCTGCATAGTAATTGGCGATCCAAGCGTCTGGCCATGACGGACACCAGCCAGAAAACGAATGGCATCCTTCTCAATCTTCATGCGACCACCACGACCATAGCCACCCTGGCGACGACGCAGATCAGCATCAATAATAGCCTTCTCAACCGTCAGGCCAGCAGGCAAACCCTCAACAATCATTGTCAGGCAAGGACCATGAGACTCGCCCGAGGTCAGGAAACGAAACATAGCTAGCTCCTAAATATTCCGGGTCTCCATCCTTCCGGGGAAAACGTGGGGAAATGGGGTAGGGGCGTGTCCTTGCGACCACCCAGGGGCGCACGCCAGGTGACGCCCCTACCCCATTTCCCCCGCATGGACGGAGAGCCAATATTCCATACATCTGTACGCGACATAGAGAGGTAGCGCACACAACTTGCATTTAAACAAGCAGAGATGAGACAGCAAAGACACCTCGATTATACAACAGAGAGCACAGCCTGTTGCTCGGCTTTGTTCACACTCTTCTCGTTGCCACCTCTGGTGAACAAATTTTCATCTTTCGCCAGTTAGAGGCGGCTGCTTGCCCCAGGTATTGACCATGAGCACACCCAGAATTACGATGATGCCGCCTACAAAATCTATAAGGGTGGGTATTTCCCGCAGCCAGATCCAGGAGATCAGAATAGCGAGTAGCGGCGAGAGGTTCAAAAAGCTGGTAGTGATAGAGGCGGTCATACGCGAAAGCGTATAGAACCAGGTCGTGTAGGCAATAGCAGCAGGGAAGATGCCTAGATAGACCACGGTGAGCGTTGCTGAGAGAGCCGCTCCCGGCAGTTGCTGCATAAGTTCAGGAGTAAAGATCAGCAAAAAGCCGGTAGCAGTCCATATTGTATAGATTGCTAGCTCGATGCCACTGTATTTCTGCATATAATACTTTTGTATAATAAAATAAATACTTTCAGAAAAAGATGCCAATACGATAAATAGCGCTCCAGGTGTAAAACTCAGCCCATCGCCTCCGCCAAAAGAAATAATGGCTACCCCCAGAAAGCTGATCATAATACCAAGCCAGCCTGAGAAGCGGAGACGCTCTTTCAGGAAGATGAAAGAGAGCAAGGCGGTAAAACAGGGAACGGACGCTACCAGGAAACTGGCACTACCAGCGGAAACGCTCTGTTCACCAACGCTGAGACCGACCTGATAGACAACAATGCCAATCAGACCAAGCAAGAACATAACCGGCAGATCGCGCAACGCAGGCAAACGTAAACGTACAATCAGCGCGTAGAGAAGCAGAGCAAAAGAAGCGACCAGGAAACGTAGGAGGACCAGGGCTCCCGGAGAGTAGGCTTTCAGGCCGGCACGAATACCGGCAAAGGCCGATGCCCAGAGCAACAGCGTCACAATCAGCGCAGTAGTCGCGCGCGTATCGATCCGCGAACGCCCAGCAAGGGTCCGCTTTGAGCTATCCAAGATGGTAACAGCATTCCTTCCCGATGAGTTTTATCATTGACATAAAATAGATGCCTGACAATTTGATGCCATGCAGTGGCGTGAGTGACCCCGCCTGCTGATCCGCTTGGCTGACTGCGGAGCAGTAGCTCCGACAGGAGCGTTGCCAAGCGGAATTAAGAACGCCGAGCCACCCAACTTCGCCCACAAAGGGAATGCTCGCAAAGCTCAAACCCTGGTGGGGTCACTAGCTGCGAGCGAGCAGCGTTCGCCACTGCATTTCAATAGATGCCATTAAACGAGAACAGTTTAGATGAGGCATTAGCATCCCTGACCTTCCACACTAAGGACCCACAGAGTATGTGCAGAGAAAAATACACAAGAAAAGTAATCCCCTAGAAGCAAGCAGAAAGTAAAGCTGGAAAGAAGCGGGCGGCTCTAGTGGAGAGGAATACAACTATTCCTCATGCAAACCTCAAACGAAAAGTACCAATGTATGCATCTCGCTCTAGCAGAAAGTATAGTGCGGGCAAATAGCAAATGTTTAACAAGAAGGGGCCAACTCGCACGATAGCTTTAATGTATCTACTGATTCTCGGCTTTCTTAGCTTGCTGATCATTATAGCATGCAGTGATTACAACGTAACTAAGGGAGTAGATAGAAAACTTTACTTGTACACAAGCGAGACTTTATAAGTATCTCTTGAATATTTATTGCACTAGCGTATTGACACAAAACAGCAGTATATTTTACAATATACTTGACCAATATTTTGTGTATTTATTGACTTACATTCTCGAAAACTATTGTAGCCAGGAGGTTAACATGTCCCCCGAACAACCATCGAGCAAGATCGGCAAATCGGTAGGGGAAAAATTGAGGGCAGCACGCGTCGCACAACATTATACACAGAGCCAACTCGCAGCGCCTGATTTCTCAGTGAGTTACATCTCAGCCATAGAACGTGGGCAGATCCATCCCTCGTTGCGCGCATTAGAGATTCTCGCCGCCAGGTTAGGTCTGACCTCAACGCAGCTTTTACCGAACCGATCACAGCCAGAAGATCGTTTGAGCGCGTCAGCGAATCATATCGAGCATGATGATGATGAGATAGAATTAGCTCTGCTCGAAATCCATATTCTCATAGTGCAAGGAGCAGCCACAGAAGCAATAGAACAACTAGAGAACATTTCAATAAAGCGTTTGAAACGTCAACACCTGCTTCAGCATCGTTACTTGCTAGGTTGGGCTTATTATAAGACGGAGCAGTTCCAGGAAAGTGAGTACGTCCTGACAGAAGGCTCACAGATCGCCAAAGAACTCAACGCCCATTATAGCGACCTGCATATCCTCAATCAGCTCGCCATTACCTACGCCGCCATGCGCAACTACGCACAGGCGCTGCTGGCACACCAGCAGACCATCGAGCTGCTGGAGAACACAGAACCATACGATCCATTTCTGGCTTTACAGGTATATATTCAAATGGGGCAGCATTATACCCGGCTCGAAAATTTTGAGCATGCCCTGGAGATGTTCACAAAAGCGCTGGCCATTACCGAAGGCTTGAGTAGCACACAAGATATACAGGCGGCTTATGCCAGATTGAGCCACTATTACGCCACAGAGAAAGAGCACAACCTGGCCATACTCTATGCATACAAGAGCGCCCAGGTCTATAATCAAGAAACCATGAAGCGCCTGGGCAGTGAACTTCATCACTACCTTGGTCATGCAATACTGCAAGGAGATCAACAAAAAGCGCACGCATATCTTGATGAAGCGCTGCAAAATCCCAGCGTCCAGCAGAATAGTCTGACACAGGCCAGCATCTACACGCGCAAAGCAGAATGGCACTTCACCAGACACGAGCTGCAAGGCGCAGAGCAGAATGCAAAGCAGGCGGGAGAGCTAGCCACAGCATTTGGTAACACCATCATCCTGGCAGAAGCATTAATCATGCTTGGTCGTATCGAGTACGCTCAGCAACACCACGATGATGGGAGCCAGCATTTCGTAGCTGGACTGGATATACTTGAAGCATTGGGCAACCACCAGGAACTGGCAGATGAATCAGTACGCTATGCACAATTGCTGGAGGAGGCAGGGAAAGAGCGTGAAGCATTTACCTATTTCAGACGCGCCTTTCAGAGCAGACAGAAGCTGGAGAAATAAGCCATATGCTGAACATTGACAACCAGGCAAGTATCAGGGGAACAGATGTTTACCTGATTGTCAGCGTTCGGCGTATAATGTGAGCAGCATTTGAGCATGAAAGGCCGGACAAGCATGGATTTTCCACAGGACAAACAGCTCACACACCTGGATGAGAGCGGAAATATACATATGGTAGACGTGACCGAGCGACCAGAGACAGTACGCGCAGCGCTAGCCAGAGGACGTGTACGCATGGCAGCAGAGACAGTACGTCTCATAGAGACCAATCAGGTCAGTAAAGGAAGCGTGCTGGAAGTAGCCAAAATAGCTGGTATTATGGCAGCCAAGCAAACGCCACAAATGATCCCACTCTGCCATCCGCTACCGATGACCCACATCGATATACAGTTCACGCTTGACAGCAAGGAAGGACTGATCTTCATCGAAGGTCGCACACGCACCAATTATAAGACAGGCGTTGATGTCGAGGCTCTGTGTGCCGTGACGGTTGCGGCACTGACAATCTATGATATGTGCAAAGGTGTTGATAACACAATTACCCTGGAGCAGGCATATATCGCCCAGAAAAGCGGTGGGAAGAGCGGTACCGTGACCTTTCAGCCCACAGAGTAACAGACGAACAGAAAATTGACAACCAGGGCAGATGCGGTGATAGATAGAACGGTTCAGGCACCATGGAAGCGCGCGTAGGGGCCGAGCGAAGACCTTTTTGTGGCCCATCTGCGACGTGGGGCCGAGAAAAAAAGTCTCTGCGTCTCTAGCGGCAGCCCGTCCTGTCTTGAACCCCACCTGGACAACCGCGTCCTTATTCCGCTTGGCAACGCAGCTCTCGCTGCTACTGCTCCGCAGTCGGCCAAGCGGATCAGCAAGGGCTTGTCCCCACGCGGCGACCTGGTCATCTACTCGCTCAGCGGACGGACTTCGAGCAGCATAAACGTTGCCTCAAGCAGATTGCGCTCTTCGGGATTACTCAGTTGCAATGCCGTTTCGCCCAGTGGCGTGATCAAGCTTCCAGCCAGATCGACAGGCACAGCACTACGAATAGCACGAGGATTACCACCAATCCAACGTACAGGCTCAATTAAAGAGCCGAGCAGCACAGAAATCGAGACAAATTGTCCACGCGACGCAGTTGCCAGATCGTGCAAGTGTAATTCAAGCATGCTTCCACGCTGCATAATACTGCCCTCTAATGCACGCGACTGGAGATGAATAACCGGCAGCTCCTGATGCTGCGGATGAAGTCCTGCATCACCATGGCGCACAACTTTGCCGCGTCGCAAGCCACCAGCCCCTGTCAACACAGGCGTATATGCATGTACATTGGGATCATCCTCTTCAGGAGCAGTAGCACCAGCGAAAAGCGTGGCAACACGCACCAGATCCCGCAACGCCTCGCGGCGCACATTCGCCTGTCCAATATGCGAACTGACACGCAAAGCTAGCTGTAAGAGAGAACGCGCCGCCGCATCTTCATTAGCATGCTCACGGCGTGCCTGGCGCAATACCGCCTCGGCCTGGCTGATGAAAGATTGGCAAAGATGTGCAAGCATACGATGAGGCGTAGCAGCAAGCGTGCGCGTGCCCTGGCCTAGCGAAAGGCGCTGTCCCTGCGGCTGAAGCGCAGTGCGCATAGCATCATAAAGGTCAAGATAAGCCTGATGGCACTCCCTACAACCGGCCAGGTGATAGAGTAAAGGCACAGAAGACACAGGTACAGGCAAGCCATCCGTAAGGAGGGCCATAATAAAATCTGGCAATCGCTGATAAAAGCGCAAGTGATAATCGCTATGCAGTAAAAGTTCTAATTGTGCATCATCCCCAGCATCAATAGCAGCCCCCTCATTATCTTGCGCTGGTGTCTGCAAGACCTGCAATAACCACTGTGCGAGTTTCGTATCGTCGCCCCGCGAGGCGGATAATGTGTGATCGTTCATACCTGTCTCCTCCAGGATCAGTACAGCTACTCCTCTTTATAGAAGCGCGACAAACGCTTCAACTGGACCGCCGAGAGGGAAACAACCTCCTCGCCTTGCCAGTCAAGCAAGCCCTCAGTTACCAGTGCATGCAGACCTTTGCGCACATCATCCTCAGAGAGATCGTGCTGTGCCAGAGTTTGCAAAGTGACCGCATAGTTCTGTGTGGCCAAAGAACGTTGCGTATACATTGTCAGACGTAAAGCTATCGTGACTGTCAAATTCGAACTCTGCTGCTGCAAACAACTGCGCAACTTCTTATGTGCATGATCTTTATGTTGACTCATATGGGGATTCAGCTCAGGAGACAGCGAGAGCTGCAATTCTTCAGAGATGGCTTGCAGGAGTTCATCAGCCCCAATTTCTTGCAGTTCTTGCATAACGGCCTGCAATTGATAAGGGGCAACACTCAGAACCAGGATACAATGCTTCAGCACGTTGCGCAATTCGCGTTGCGAAACAAGATGGAGCGCAATTTCTTCGGGCGTAGCAAACGGCGTCGTTCCCCACAGCGAGGAGACAGCGTCATGCAAAGGATCAGCATCCCCATTCTCATCACTCAGCGCTTCAAACTCAGCGGATGAACTGACTTGCAAACGACGTTTGCGCAAACGATCAATGGCCTTATTTCTGACGCTACGGCTCAAAAACGTATAGAACTGTGCATCAGTCAAGCGATCCAGCGCGCTATGAGGTGTGAGGTCCCCCCCACCGAGAAGACCGAGGCGCACCAGCTGTTCAACCACGTGGCCAATGACCGTATCGACTTCAAAAGCATCGTACTTCAACGCGCCCAGATAGCGCTGTGCATTACGATGGAGATAGGCATACAGTAAAGGGTAGCTTTCTTCAGCCTGATACCTCAAATCATGAGCAGTGAATGGCATTGCAGGAAATCCCTCCAGTGTGCCCTTCTTCAAATAAGGTCCCTAAAGAGACAGAAACGTCCTGATAGAACGTCCAATGGTGCTGCGTAAACATTTAGATATATGTACTTGCAGTACCCTAAATGCGGATCACAAAAGAAAGGACACCATGGCCTTCCACCTCACATAAAGGTGAGGCAGAGTATACATGAATAAACGCAATTGGTCAATTGACTCTGCATCAGAACGTGCACCTTGCCAGAAAGCAACGCTCCCGCCCACAGCTAGCAAGAAGCAGCGCAAAACACGCCCCCTGGAGCAAATCTGATGTTCTTCATCTCTATATTCCCATAGATAGGCAGTTCCGTGCAATAAAATGCGCTCCTACGCAGAAAAGTATCTCCAGAGCGTAGGAACGCACACTGATATTACGTTAAAAGCCGCTTCATCTGAGCCAGACAAGCAACTTATTCGATATCACCACGTTTGCCCAGGCGCTGATGCTCATACGCCTTTTTAATAGCGCTCAAACTGCGCTGGACCTCGCCACGCTCCTCCAACAAATTGGCGAAACGGAAGTAGGCAGAAGCGGCAATCTCATGAGAATGCGCGGCATCCAACAATTCAAGGGCCTGCGTAAAGTACTGATCGGCGTCAGCGAAATCGCCAGCTTGATGGCGAATCTGAGCTAAAGCGATCAGTGCTTGACCCTGAGTTTGTGGATCGTTGCTGGCACGCGCAAACGTGAGCGCTTCCTGTGCCTGATGCTCAGCCTCAAGCGTCTCCCCACGCTTGAGCAACAATTCAGCCAGGCCAGTATGACAGACAGAAGCAGAAACATCATCATTCAGGTCCCGCTCAATGGCAATAGCCTGACGATACTCCTTTTCAGCTCCATCCAGATTATTCTGTTTCTCCAGCGCCTTACCCAGGCGCAAATGCGTCAGGCCAACCAGACGCTGCTCGTCGCGCATCTCATAGACGGCCAGACTTTGTGTCGCATATTCACGAGCCATAGCCAGCTTCCCAACGGACTTATAATGCAGGCTAATCTCCATATACTTCTGAGCAAAGCTTTTGCTATCGCGATTCAGCGTATCCAACGTCTGCAAAGCCTGATGATAGAAAGCCACCGACTTCTCCAGATCACCCAACCTGAAATAGTCATGCGCCACATTACTGAATACTTCGAGCGCGAAAATAGGGTCAGCAATCTGTCCACTTTCAATAGCAGAGTTACAACGCAGATGATTCTCTACAGCGAGCGTATAATTATAAAGTAAGAAGTAGGCTTTACCAAGAAGATTACGGGCACGTTCAATATATTCACTATCATTTAAAGCTTCCCCTTGAGCAACGGCAGCACGCAGATCGACCACCGCTTCCTGGTACTCATTCGAACCCAGATGCACCTGTCCGTGGAGGAGATACAGACGATAAACCTGGTCCGTCGTAATACGCTCAGGCTGGATAGGTTCGAAGTAAAAGCTCAGCCTCAGCATAGACCCCTTGTTGCACGAGCACACTCGCCTGGAGCAGATCGACGTCGACCCTCTGATCAGGGCCAGAGTCGGCGGGGGAGTAGCCCACAGCGCGAGCCTCGGCAGCACCGGATGGAGAACCTTCCAACAAGAAGGTTAGGGGGACATCCAGGCGTCGAGCCAGAATCGAAAGTGCCTTCAAAGAAGGTCGAAATCTTCCCTCTCTCAATCGCAGAAATGTATGAGATGGAGAACTCGGGAGCGGCAAGCTGAGCTTGAGTCATGCCCAATTTTGTACGGACCTCGCGGATATTGGTACCGACTCTCGCAGCAACTGCCTTCCCTACATTGGCAGTTTCTAGGGATGGCATGGGACAAATCCTTTCAAAGAATAGTATGAGGCTCTAAAAACTTCAACACACTCGATGAAAACTAGCGGTTCCTTCCAAACGACCCATATAGATACTTACAAGTGTGATACTCATCTAACCAATCACGTATATAGAAAGCCGTATCAAGTATCACAGATGGAACAAAAAGGGAAATCGCTAGATAATACTTCATATTCCGTAGTTTAGCATAGACTGCAATTCTAGTCAACCCATATTGTACTTTTCTCATCATCTCATTGTATAATCACACTCGTCAATATATCGGTGACTCGTATAATATTGTTTGAATAAAAAACAAAAGGGTTTTGAATTCATATTATTTTCCATTATCCAGTTACGTGTATGATTTGATAGGCATCATTATAACAACATAACACTGTAGAATAGAAACCCGGCCCCGGGACAAAGCTTTCTATGTGGAATATGATACCACTCCCAGGAAAGATGGAGAAGCATACTGCATAGAGTGCAGTCTACGCCGCCTGCAAGCCAGGAGAGGAGTATGCAGACACAACCACTAGCCAGGGGCACGCGACTCTATTATAATGCACAATTATTAAAGCCATGCTTCTCTGTAGCGTTGCCTTCAGGCATACACACGCTCGTGGCTCTTTGTCCAGTGAGCGAGAGAAAGCCCGCATTCCACCTCCGCAGAGAGTCAGTTAAGCGACAAATTCGATCATAAGAAAGATTCGATAATAGATAGGAAGAGGCAACTATGACAACTAGCAGAGTGCAACAATCAGGTTTGGGCACAGAAAAGATCAGCCAATGAGCAGTATTACTGCATGCTTGTTTGCACAGAAAGTTGAACGTTGTGGAATAGATCTCACACTCACAGGCTCAGACGAGAGCAACCAGTAACCACACGTATGCATCGAGCATTGTTAAACATACCTGTACAGCTTTGCAGGCGATCCTGCGCGATATTACCTGGACACGAAGGACGTAGCATAACCTGGTCAGCCAGTCACAGCGATGGGTTTAGCACATACATTGAAGCATTACTGGCTGGATTAGTAGTCGTTCCATCAGATATCAATAGCGGAAAGTTTTTCTGTAAGCACGAGAAAAAAAGAAAGGCTCCTATGCTGTATTTAGTAGCAACACCAATAGGCAATCTCAACGACATAACGTTGCGCGCCCTGGAAGTCATGCGCGAGGTCGATATCATAGCCAGCGAAGATACGCGTAAGACTGGCCTGCTCCTCAAACATTTTGACATCCAGAAACCCCTCATGGCCTTCCATGAACATAACGAGCAAAGAGCGGGAGAACGCATCGAAGCACTGCTCCAGCAAGGTCAATCGGTAGCACTCGTCACCGACGCGGGCACGCCAGGCATCTCTGATCCAGGCTTTACGCTGGTACGACGGGTCATCAATGCACAACTTGCCTTCACGATAATTCCAGGACCAACGGCATTCGTGATGGCACTGGTGCTATCAGGTCTACCCGTGCATAGCTTTACATTTCGGGGCTTTCCGCCCCGCAAGACCGTCGGCAGGCGCAAGTTCTTGAGCGTCGATCATGATGCGCCACATACCCTTATTTATTATGAGAGTCCCTATCGCCTGGCAGACTTCTTAGCAGACGCCCTGCATGTGTTCGGCGACCGCCAGGCCGCCATCGCCAATGATTTGACCAAGCTCTTCGAGAAGGTTGAGCGTGGCACTCTGAGCACATTGCTGGCCGAGTTGCCCACCACAAAACTCAAAGGAGAATATATCGTCGTCATTGCAGGAGCAGGGAAAGCGGTAAATCAGACAGAAAACGCGGAGGAGTCAGCCGAGGAGAACGAGTAAAGGTCGTTCTCCTGCACCGTGTTGCGTGAGGGTCTAGATACCCATCACATGCACCAATTCTTTGACGGCGTCCGCGGACTTCTGTAATAGGACGCGCTCACTCTCGGTTAATTCGACCTCGACAACCTGCTCCAGGCCCTGTGCACCCAATTTAGCAGGCACGCCGATAAACAGATTCTGGATGCCATACTCTCCCTGCAAGTAGATCGTAGAGGGCAGAATCATCTTCTTGTCGAGCACAATCGAATCGATCATTTGCAATATTGATGCCGAAGGAGCAAAATAAGCGCTACCGGTACCAAGCAGTTTGACGACCTCAGCTCCACCATCGCGCGTGCGCTGGACAATCTGCTCAATACGCTCGGCTGGCAGCAGTTGGGCAATCGGTATACCGGCAACCGTGCACAAACGCGAGAGCGGCACCATCGAGTCACCATGACCGCCCAGAACGTATGCCTGCACGTCACGTACTGACGCTCCTAATTCCTGAGCGATAAAGGTGCGGAAGCGCGCCGTATCCAGCACACCCGCCATACCAATCACGCGCTCCCGTGGAAAACCACTGACGTGAAGCGCCAACTGCGCCATGGCGTCCAGAGGATTAGTCACCATAATGATAATCGTATTGGGCGAATATTTAACGACCTGCTCCGTCACCTGAGCAATAATCTCCTGGTTCTTTTTCACCAGGTCATCACGGCTCATGCCCGGTTTGCGCGGGAAGCCGGAGGTAATCACCACAATATCTGAGTTCGCCGTATCCCCATACTCATTTGTACCGGTGATCAGCGAATCATAACCAAGCACAGGACCGGCCTGGAGCATATCGAGCGCTTTGCCCTGTGGCATATTGGGCACAATATCGAACATAACGATATCAGCATAATCGCGTTCCGCCAGGCGCTGAACGAGCGTGCTACCCACGAAGCCAGCTCCGATAACAGTGATCTTACTACGCATTGACGTATCCCTTTCAATACCTTCCCGCTTAAGTCTGAGATTGCTGAGCAGCAAAAAAAGACCTGAGCAAGAAATTATCTCGTATGTTACACGGCCTATTGTAGCCTTGAAAATGAAAAATGGCAATTCTATGATTGGTAGCTAAGCATCTAACTGCCACGCAAAGAGACGATCTAAAAAAGGCCAAATCAATGCTTGACATTTGCTAAAACTTCATGTAATATACAACCCACGAACAGAAACATTGGGGTATCGTTCAACGGTAGGACGGCTGACTCTGGATCAGTTAATTGAGGTTCGAATCCTCGTACCCCAGCCATATGAGAAAACTTGTAAAGCTGATTGAAGCACTCTTTTAGAAGATAGAAGAGTGCTCTTTTTTGTCTGTTTTTCCCTTCATAAGTCAACTGACCGGGCTTTTTCTACTGGAAGTACTGTGGGACGATTTAAAAAATAGAGCCTGCTGTTTTGTTTAGGCTCCGAAGGTTTGTATATCTTTCACTCTGATGGGGGACGTTGTGGACTCACGAATGTAAGCATTTGCTTAAATGCATCAAGGATACGGGTTTCCATTACAGCTATATCTTCTTTAGTTGCCATTGTTGCCTCGATTTTATCAAAGCGCTCTTCTATTACTGTTATATCTTCTTTAGTTGCCATTGTTGCCTCGATTTTACCAAAGCGCTCTTCTATTGCTGTTATATCTTCTTTAGTTGCCATTGTTGTCTCGATTTTGCCAAAGCGCTCTTCTATTGCTGTTATATCTTCTTTAGTTGCCATTGTTGCTTTGATGTCGGTGATATCGGCTTCAACGGTTTTAGTAAGGTGCTCAGAGAGCTGCTTGAAACTAGCTTCCATATCTTCAGAGAGGTGCCTGACGCTGGCTGTTATCTCCCCACTTACTTCTTCGATATGTGTTTCTGTATTCGTTTGTCGGCGTTCTAGCGCGCTTACTCTTGCCTCTAGGCGTAGGTATGTACTCATAAGTTTCGTTCCTCTCTGAGTTTCTCATTTGATGTTATCTATTATACCTTGTTGCGGTTGACTTGGCTATGTTTTTTTGTTTGGACATTGAATGATCGTCAATTCTTAGTGGCTGCTATAGATAAATTTGTGTATTTTCGTTTTCATCTCTGCAACTTCTTTCTCTAGATCTCTGGCTAACCCTTTCACTTTTGCCTTTTCTGCACCGTCAAAAGTGAAGGGACATTGGTCGGCATTTGCGTTGATTTTTCGTCCCCTTTCCTCTATACTCCTGGTAAGACTAACGTAGTCCATTGGTGTGGGGTTATATGGAAAGGTAGGTTTTTATGCCATCTCATGAGGAACGGATCTTTACTTTGGAGCAAACATACAAAGACATTAGTGAGGCCATCAAAGACCTCAACCATTATATGACGATGGTGGTTGGCGTTGTAGGGAAGCAGGAAATAGAGATTAGGGAAATAAGGATCAGTCTGCGCGCCATTGCTGGTCATCTGACATCATTCGAAGAAAGTGTTAATAAGCGCTTCGAGGCACAAGATAAACACTTCGAGATGCAGGATAGGCACTTTGAGACGTTAGATAGGCGTTTCGAGGTACAGGACAGACATCTTGAAGCTCAGGATAGGCGCGTTGAGACGTTAGATAACAAGCTTGACCAGGTGTTACAGGTGCTTTCCACACTTAAGCCTCAAAAAGAATAAAAAACAGCACTATTTGCGGCCAGTCATTGCTCCCATACGATACAAAGAAAAGACGCCCGAAACCTTTTTCAGGTGCCTTTTCTTTTCCCACATGCAGATACCTTTTGTGTGCTTCCCGTTCTGCCTCTACTGGCTCACATAATTTCTCCTTAAATACACAAAAACATTTTCTACTATAGTGATAGGTGAACGAATATTGCACAGATAAAAATTCATGAGTGGACTCACCTTGTCCCTATGTATATCCTATGTTATATTTCTGTATATAGTTTGTACAATAAGCACAAGTAGGAGGACAATCTCATGGCCCTAGCCCTAGCACAAGAGAATCACTCTATTTTAGATGCTGCCAGAGACCTTAACATAAAGGATGTACCAGGAAAGCAGCCTGACTGCGCGGATGAACAGGAGAAGCCGGAACAGATTGAGCAAGAAATTCTGGTAATGCGAGCACTCCAGGGCGATCAAGCAGCATTTAGTGAGATTGTTGATCAATATAGCCCCCTCATGCTAAGAACTGCTACGATGATCGTTGGTGACCGCGACATCGCGGAAGACATTGTACAAGATGCCCTGATACAGGCATGGCATCACCTGGCCGATCTACGAAAGGCGGGAGCATTGCGTCCCTGGCTGATGCGCATCGTCGTCAACCAATGTATCAGCTTCAAACGACGCCTCGCACGCACAACGGCATTTATGCGGCAGGCACTATCCGAACAAGAAACAGACCTACTGGCACAGGCAGCAGATGATCACAAAGGACGTATGGAACGAGACTGGGATCTGGCAAGAGCCATCGACAACCTGCCAGTCAAGCAGCGTGTAGTCATTGTGCTGCATTATTACCATGGCATGACCCTACCAGAGATGGCCCAGGCTCTGCATACCTCAGAGAATACGCTTAAGAAGCGCATCCAGGCAGCTCTGACCAACTTGCGACGCATGCTGCATACAGCCGATAGAGAGGATGATGATACGCTACGCAGCGTTGTACCGTCAGCAGCCTGACATTACCTCATGGACATAAGAGGCAAAGAGCAAGCGCGCTTGAGTGAAGCACTGGCGCAACCACCTGTCGCAGACAGAGATGGGTCACGACAGCAACGTTACTCAACAGCTCCTCTCCTAAAAAAGGAGAGTGCTACACACTAGACAAAGATGATACGTTGCCAGTAACTTAGCACGTCATCGATCATACCTGCTTCGCAGCGCACCTGGAAAATAGCGCGTTGCGTCACAGCGCGAAAATGTTCAACAAGCGTATGATCGAGTCGTTGGCTGGTCGCCAACGTCAATATCCCGCGCTCCACACCTACAGGTACACAACGATAACGACAGGCCAACGCATAAGGGAAAAGATGCAGCAGACGCGGCGTAGGATAATTTGAGAGGCAAGCCAGATACGGCAACGTATCTCCATCATACACCTGTCGCACGAAAGGTACTGCCGGCATTTCCACAGCAACCTCTTCATCAGTGATAACAGTAACCTGGCTATGGCATTGCAAACGCTGTAATAGCGTATAGGCCGCAATGCCAGAAAATATCTTCATTTCGTGTTCGATATCTACCAACAACGCAGAGAGACGCTTCCCTACGGCTTGCGCTCCGATAAAAACAGTCTCTGGCAAGATCACGACACAGATAGCAGACGCCTCCAATAGCATGACCACATCATGCTGCCGAATATTGCGCCTGATACGCAAAATAGCACGCCTTAATGCATCCTCGGCCAGTTCTGAGCTTTGCGGTGCTAAACTTTGCGGTACTAAGCTTTGCGGTACTAAGCTTTGCGGTACTAAGCTTTGCGGTACTAAGCTTTGAATATAGACGAGCGCAATGCGGTCGTTGTGTATATGCTCTAACATGCGTCCATTAAAATCCTTTCAGGGGACCCTTATGCCTTCAGGCGATCAGCCTGTATAAAGCATCATACTGAGCAGCAAGAGTTACGCTACTCACAATCCGGTTGTAGTTGGGTAAAAAGGCAGAGTCACCGGTAGAGAAATATCGTTATTTTACTTTTTCAATCCTTAACATCAAATACCTAAAGTCAACTCATTCATAACTTACTTTCGCTTGAAAAATCCACCATAGTACGATATGCTATACAATAGCATGAAAATCGCAATGCCATCCCGGTCAAGTATTTCTGAGTGCGGGGAATTTTAGCAGAGCACGCAACTGAGAATGTAGAGATTAAACCGAGCAACGCTCAACCGGATTTATAGCAGGCGGAGGTAAGTGTGGTAGGAAAGAATTGGCGTATGCGCTGGATGGCTGCATTGACACCAGATCAGTCGATGATACCAGGCGATGAAGTCTTCACCGTCACCGCACAGAAACGTTCCCTCACAGCAACTATTGGAGATACCCCAGGCTTGCTGCTCTCTGATATAGATCCCCGGCGGGAGAACATCTTCGCCCTACGAGCAACCGAGATGCAACAGATCATTAGCACAGAGCAAGGAGACACCTTTCGAGCAACGCATTCACACTAAGAGGGCACGCAGGGCGAAACAGGGCAGACAGACGGGGAGGGGCATATGTATATATCACAAACACATGGAGTTTTCAGGCCACAAAGTATGAACAGCACGGCAAGAGTGCGCATGTGGCAAAGAGGGTCCATCTGCTGCTCCTTCCTGATTGATACCAGTATCTATGTGCTCATCGCACGGACATTGGGACCATGGACATTTGGCAGCTATCTATTTGTGCGCTGGTTAGCCAGCGTAGCCACACCCCTTATCGGCACGGGAATATCAATCCCCACGAGCCGCCAACTCGCCGTGATCCAGAGCCGCCAATCACCACGACTGGTCGCTGGCATTTTTTATTTCTTATGGTATCGTCAACATCGTAGTATCCTGCTCTATAGCCTGCTCTATCTGCTACTGGCAGTCCCACTCGCGCACCTGTTTCATACCTTCAGCCCGTCCCTACTGTTACTAGCCGGTCTCTCGATGCTGCCGCTCCTGCTGAGCAGCGTAGCGGGCACGACCTTGCGCAGCCAGCGGCGGGCCGACCTGTTAGTCGGGCTGCACCTCTTCAGCACCTTCCTGACATTGCTACTGGTGATCGTGGCAGCCCTTATCGCCGGAACACATATCGAAGCGTTTCTGCTCGCGTGCGCGCTGGCGAGCACGTTTACATTGATCCTGGCAGTCATCTGTATCATACGCCTGTTACCCTTAGAAAACGCACTGCGACCAGGAATTTTTTTGCAGGAGATGTTAGAGCAGAACCTGGCACGCAGTTGGTTGTCGTTCACACTCGACGCTATCATCTGGCAGCCCGGCGAATTGTTATTACTGGCTTGTTGGCATAATCCAGCCGATCTTAGCTTTTACGCTATCGGCGCGTTAATCAACATAGGAATCATGAATCTGACGCCGGCATTATTTACCCACTGGGTCTTGCCTCTTTGCGTGCACAACCTGCCGCGCTATTTTAATGCCTATGACACCTTCGTAAAAACATCCTGTTACATCGTCTTCCTGGCAGTGATTATTTGCATCATGCTCAGCATATTCAGCCCCAAAATGATCAGCTACTGCCTGGGAACAGCCTACTTACCCGTTGTCGAACCATTACGGATCATGCTCATAGCAGCGGTCTTTGGCAGTATAGCCACAATCAGCCTGACCCACCTGCAGCAGAGACCGCCCCAAAGAGCACAGCAGTACCTGGATACAGGCATAGCCGCGCTAAAAATCGTGCTGACAGTACCACTTATCGCACAGTGGGGCATAGTAGGAGCGGCAATAGCCAGCACACTGGCACAAAGCGCCTGTGCCCTGGTCGCCATGTTGTTCTGTAGAAAGTTACTCATCAGATACGAAACAGACAGTGCAAAGGATGGATAAACATGCCACGCCCTCACCTTTTTCGCAACAAGCAAGTCGGCGTGAAGAGACAAGACACAGGAGCAGGCATACAAACGCTACGTTTCAGTGTCATTATCTGTACCTACAATCGTCACACGCTGGTGTTGGCGACAATAGCCAGCCTGCGCAGACAAACATTGTCATACGAACAGTTCGAAGTGCTTGTGGTTGATAATGGTTCTACAGATGGTACGCTCAACGCAGTAGAAGCATACGTACATGCAGGTCCCATTCTGGGCAGGTCACAGTGGCGCGTCCATTGTTTGTTGGAGCCTCAAAATGGCCTGGCTTACGCGCGCAATACCGCCTTAAAAGTAGCAGCGGGGGCTATTGCTGTATTCATTGATGACGATACGTTTGTTGAACCACATTTCCTGGAACGTCTGCTTGTCGCTTACGAAGCATGTGGAGGAGATGCGATAGGAGGTAGCGTTGAAATATGTTGGGAAGCGCCCCGCCCCTATTGGCTCAACAATAATTTGCTGGAACTCCTGGGCTATTTCGCACCATTCACAAACCGTACGCCACTCCCCGCAGCAATGAGCTTGAGCAACACCAACTTCTCGGTGAAAGTAAAGGCATTGCGGCACGTGGGAGGCTTTTACCCTTTCCTCAGCAAGCAACTCGGCGCACCGATAAATCTGGAAATAGCAGAACTCTGTCAACGCTTACGCCAGGCTGGTTACACGCTCTGGTATGAACCAGGAGTTGTTTTAGCGCATCGCGTGCCCCAGGCGCGCCTGGAACGAGCCTTTCTGGTAGGTCGCGTCTACTGGCAGGGACGCTCTGAAATTCTCAACCAGTATGCCGACCACAAACAGTACCAGGAACTGATGCAGCGCTCGCTACGTCATAGCGTACACACAGTACTCCCAACATTGGGGGAGATCGCCAGCATTGTACTCCTGCGTCGTCCACTATTGGCCCTGGCACGGAAATCGACCTACGAGCAACTACAGGCGACACTGACACAGGCTCAGTTATGGGGACGCGTGCAACAGCAACTCAAGCTCATGAATCATGTTCCGGTCATGCGAGAGCAGCCAGCGGTCCTGCTGGTCCACGCAGATCAGCAGGATGGAACATTTCGCGTCAAAGGACAACTAGCACAGGGCATGCATTACAGCACGCATAGGCCGACGCTACCACTTTCCTGGCTCTGGCGACACCGTGTACACCATGGGCAAGTGATCGGTATAGTACACCTCTATCAACCAGGAGCCTTTAAGCTGAGCCATTGGCAGCGACAACGCTTCTTCCTGCAGCTCTGGCTAGCGCAGTGCCTGGGTATACGCATTGTTGTGACTGACGCAAGCGGTTGGGGGCAACATGTGCATGGCTTACCAGACATCTATCAGTTGCTGCTTAGTGAACCCGGGCAAGCTGGATCATAAGCTGCTGCTCACCTAAGAGTGCACTACCATTACTGCTTCATTTGATTGACCGGCAACTTGCTTGAGGCAGCAGCATCAATGACGATATTGGTAATCAGCCAATGTCCATTGATTTTTGCCAAAGTATAGATTTCAACACGCCCCTCCACGGGATTGAAAGTTGAACTCTTGCCTTGCATATCAAAATAAACTAGCCTGGACCAGGCCGTGGCAGCAATAGTGACCGATGCCGTATTACTATTGACCAGATGAATGTCACGCCAATCGATATCGCGCACACCTGCCTGCAAGGCTCGTTCATAGCCATCACCTTCATGGACGATAGTGCTATCAACAATACTCGCCGTCGTTTGACCATCTTGATAAGTAGGGGCATAAATACTGTTAAATATGTTGCGTGCATGAGTACGGGCGGTCTCAATTTGCGTAGCGGTCGGCTTCTGCTCAGGATTAGCCGTAGCACCAGGCAGTACAACAAGCTCCGACGAAGCATTAAAAGCGGTCAGCACCACCTGCTTGATGGCGTTTGTGTCAGCAGTAGATAGTTTCCTCTGCATATTAGTAGTCAACTGCCAGACCACGAAAAGCATCATTACAACCACACATAGCAGCAAGCCGATGGCCATCCATTGCTTGCTTGTAAGTCGACGGGACTTCTCATTTGTCACCATAGCATATCCCCTACGTTTTTAATGGTTATGGTTTAACACTGTCACAACATATTACGCAGAAAAAAACATCTATCTATCCGAGTTTAACGTATATACCCGGTATCCCTTATCACTAGAATCGCCTTTTTGCTTTTTTTATACGCTCTACCACACAAATATAAGCCTGTTTCTCAACCTCGCTATGACCTATTCGGGCTATAGACTCCTCCGGCGCGGCACGATGTTTCCTGAAGAAACATCGTGGTCGAGATAACCATCACGACCGATGGTATGCATAGCTTTTAGCAGGTCGCAGGCATGATACACGCAGCAGATACAACAGAAGGACAGCCAGCATAGATGGCATACCCTTAATACCCATTTGGCCATGAAAGTGTGAAAGCGTCTGTACCGATCAGCTATAATGTTCCCAGATAGAAATGCGGATGTATCATAGCAGTTCAGCTTCAACCAGCATATGTAGAAACGGGAGACACCAAACATTTACCTTGAGCGGCAAGCTGCTATAGACACGCCCAAGCAATCAAGTAAATAAGCGAGGTTTTGAGTTGAAACGTTCACACTTAGTACGTGATATTGTTGAGATAGTAGCGATAACGCTGGTTATCTTCATTGCGCTTCGCTTTACAATACAAAGCTATTATGTAAATGGCATTGCCATGCAGCCGGGGTTAAAAGTCAACGAATTTGTGCTGGTAAACAAAGTAGCGTACCGCATGCAGGCACCGCAACGTGGCGACGTCATCGTCTTCCATTATCCCCTTGACACAACCAAGGATTATATCAAGCGCATCATCGGCCTCCCAGGCGACACGATTACCATGGATAGTACCCATATCCAGGTGAACGGACTCACACTGAATGAGCCATATATCTCGGCACCCTATAATCCACAGGCCATCAAGTTCACCGTACCGCCGAACCAATATTTTGTCATGAGCGATAACCGGACATCGACAGATGATTCGCGCTCGTGGGGGGCAGTACCCAGAAGTTATATTATCGGCAAAGCCGTCATGGTTTTCTGGCCACTGCCAAACATGCAATTTATTAATACGTTCTCGTCGGTTTATCAACAAATCAAAACGGACTGAGACCTTGTTGCAACATGCGTTGACCTTTTCAGCGCATTCATATATACTTGGCCTCGTGCAAAGAGGAGGCGTGGGAGACTACAAGTTGCTTTTATTGACGATCCACATTTGAGGACACGGTATCATGCGAAACTCGGAGAAACAACGGCCATACAATAATGTTCATCAGCATCACCCTGATGAAGAACTCGTCGCGGAGGAATTGCCGCAGAGAGAGAGACGCTCAGCGTTGGCACTCTCGCGAGACGACTTACGCTCTGTGTTCAGCGCAGGTGCAGTAGGTGGTCTGCTGGCTGTATGCATACCAGTCGCACTGACATTCCTCTATGCAGAAACCTATCAAGAAGCAACGCGGCTCGGAGATAAAATGCCGTACGGGATAGCAGTAACTATTTTTTGGTTATGGGTCTCATCCTACATTATAGAGTTTCTCATCAGCTTTGCCGCAGGATACGTCGTAGGTAGAATTGCCATACGGCGTGTGCTGGGCCTCTATACAGGACTGCTCATCAGCGCTATCAGCTACGTTGGTGGGAAGCTTGTACCGTATATCCCTCACTACCCAGAGCCACTCAGCGGATCTGGATTTACCTCAACCAGCGGGCTGCTCCATGGTATCCTTCTACTGATCCTGCTCTTTGTGATTCGGGCACTTCTCGATGGGTTGCTGGGATTATGGGGCACGTCGACGGCATCACGGAAAGACCCATACTACCAACAGGAAGAAGCCTGAATACACTATCTCTAATATGCATACAAATTGAGACCACATATTTGCGCAGAGATACCGCGCTAAAAGTATTGCACAAATTGACAGCATAACGGCCCATAAAAGTCATGGTTGAGCAGGCGGCAGCCACTCGCGTATCTTTGGGGGTCTGCGTCCTCTCCGCCAGCGCAACACCGTGCGTGGCGCATGCTGTAATTGGCGATCAGATGACCAGGGAGCATAAGGTGCCACCGTCAGCTCGGCCAGGTTGAGCAATACAGCATCATAATTGACACGCCAGCCATTATAATCCCTCCACGCTTGCTCACGATCAGGCTTCAACGGCACACCGGCTTGAGCTAAGACATCGAGCGCCGCCGTAAACTCCGCGTGCGTAATGCTTGTGGGGTCCGTTGGAGCTGGATTGGCATCATAAGTGATACGAAAGAAATCACAGATATAGCGCAGAGCAAGATAACCAGCCCGAATACAGAGGTCCGCCTGAGTATCATGTGGAGTATCCACCGCTGAGAGCGTCAACGCAGCCGTATCTAACACAGTGCCCGCCGCCGTCACCCAGGAACGATGCGGCTGCGGTGAACGAAAGAAAGAAAGCGCAGCTAACGAGGTATGACTTTCCTCAATATCGACGAACCAGACCTCCCAGGCCGTCCATATCTCCCCGAGCTGCTCCAGGCGTCTCAGACGATGATAGCGTATGATCATCTCTACCGCCGAAGGTGGAGCTCCAGCACGCACCTCAAGCATAGTCACGGCCTCCTCACGGCGCGCAAACGCTGCATAGATGGTGGGTAGATAGGCAATCAACAATGCAACCAGTATCAAGCCAATGGTCGCCTCCGAAAAGGTCAAGACGGTGGTGGGAAAGTTATCGACGAGCGAAAAACCCAGCGTCAACAAGGACGAACCACTCACCTTGAAAGCTGCGTACCAGGACGTCGTATTGAGCGCCCAGTACATACACATGTAACCAAGCTGTATACAGACCAGCCATGTTGTCAGCAGCGCAATCAGACAAACAGGAGCGTACAGTTCCATCGCCCGATCCCGCTGCGCAAAAGACTGCAATGGCCGGCTACGCAATTCAAAACAGCGACGTACCCCGATAAAGACGTTGCGGTTGATGATATCGGGCGCGCTACGCGGCAAAACGAAGGTCCGCAATGCAGAGATAAAGGTGCCACTCACAATCATAGCACCAAGCACAAACGCAATAATACGTAAGCATAGGAATAATAGTGTACCCAAATTGCGCTACTCCAGAGGTAATGCTAGTCTCGGATGAACGATGTAGCCAGCATACACGAACAGGAACAACTACGCAATATCCGAGAAAGCCGCTCATCTCTGTTGACATATCTTCGCTTGACCTCTTATACGTTCATATCCTTTCACGGGCGACCTGAAGGGATTGAAAACTAACCAACAACGTAACTAACTCAGATGAGGCACTGTTTTGGGAAACCGTGGAAACTCGCGTAGGGGCCGAGCCAAGACCTTTTTCGTGATCCGTCAGCTCTGGTGGAAAGAGAAAAAAAGGTCTTTGGCGTCCCTGGCGGCGGCCCATTTTCTGGCTGAAGCGAAAGGTATTGACCCTTATGACGGCCCATCCCATCTTGCACCCATCCCGGACAACCGCCAGGGATGGTCCCTACGCGGTCCCCCCTGCCAGCCAACCTGAGGAGTCACCCAACAACCTGATAGCTAAAACTGTAAGCATTAGCCGCCTGTGCGGTATTGGCCAGAGCTACAGTCGCAGCAATGCTAAAGCCACCCGTGGAGATGTGGCTGACATACCAGATATTCCCTGCCTGCGCAGTTGCCGCGTTAACAGGCGTGATAGCCACTGCCGGATAGTGGTCATAAGCAGCAGCATATTGGACGTTCACTTGCAATCCAGCCGCCGCATTTGCGCCACAGCCAAAGCTGACAGTACCCCGTGCGTCGTTGCCACTGATAGTGGGAGCAGGAGCATTCGTCCCATTATTGGCACCGACAGACACACTGGCGTTAGCACCATTACAGACGATGTGTCCGGCAAACCTGAGATTACCATCGCTTTGTACATCGCCAAGCATATGGCTGGGTGCCAGAACGGTCGTAGCAGCCCGATCACAGAAATATTCTTGTCCAACGCCATCGGTCCTGTTGAGCGCCAGTTGCGCATAAAACGGCTGCCCACTGGTTTTTTGCGTACCAAACGATTGTATAATAATACCGAGCGAGTTTGCGGCAGGTTTACTGCTCGTGATGGTATAAGTACCACTATGTGGCTTGCTAAAACTGGCAGTCAGCGTATTACCACCCGCAACAGCCGACTGTTTGATAGCAGTCACCGTCACATTTTCCTGCTGAGCACTCCCCGCATCAATGGTCAGGAGTTGTCCAACATACATATTCGTCACGCTCCCGACCACAATAGTCGCTGATGCCGCCGTCGTAATCGGCGTTGAACTGGTTGTCTTGACATATCCCCCCAGGATGTCATTGCCGGTGACGATACAGCGCGCGTCGGTCGACGCTCCCCCATTGATAGAAAGGTGCTGATAGATCGTATTTGGATTGGACTCGCCACTCACGATAATATTGCCTTCAATAATGGTAGGACGAGGACCAATACACGTTACCCCAATGCCAGTGTAGTAATTAACAGCCACCGTAGGATCGGTACCGTAGCCGTCTATTTCGTTGGCGACGATACTGGTAGCCCAGGCGTTATTGACGACAATGCCAGACTTTACACAGTCATACACATGATTGCCAGAAAGAAACCAGCCTGCGCCTCGCTCAAGAAAAATACTGGTACTCGCCGTCGTATTAATGACGCAATCACGAATATAGCCATCGGTACAGGTTCCTTCGCCCTGATCGCGTACCCAGATGCCGTACTGACCCGTCACGTTCACTTTACAATCGAGCACGTGATTTTCAATTGAAGAGTTGATAATGACAGTTCCAGCCAGGTTCACATCAGAGAAGACAATCGCCGTGCGCGGGATGTTCACAAACCAGCATTCTCTGATAATGGAGTCAGAAGACATAAAAATAATGCCGTGTCCGCCATTCGCTGGCGGATTTGTATTATTGCTGCTATTGCCATCAAAGTACAGCTTCTCAACATGGATGGGATCACTTGAGTAGTTGGCATTGGTCATAAATTCAGTGACAGCCACCAGAGCCACCAGATTGGCATTATTCGCCTGTTTCAGTATTGCCCCATAATAACTGTCGTTACTGCCCAGGTAGGTCTGACTGTGCTGGAGCTGGATCGTGCTAGAAATGATATACGTACCCGGAGGAAAGTAGATCGTCGCGCCCTGAGGTGAACCATTAATGGTGTTCTGTATCGCCACGGTATCATCGGTACGCCCATCCCCTTTCGCTCCATTGTCCTTCACACTGACAAACGTACTACTACTGACGATAGCCTGGCTGCTGATATTTGGCTTGAGATACAGCGGCTGACCCTCTTGATCAACAGGAAAAATCGGTTCAGATCGGGGTACAGCACCTGGTACCAATACTTGTTCAGATGACATCTTTTTTCCTCTCTTATTATGAAAAGTGAAGATCTGTATCACAGTATAGCAACGATTGTCAGAATTCCAAATTTTAGCCACAAAAAAATCCCTGCTCTCCTTTTGCAGAAGAACAGGGCATAGAGCAAGTTAGCGCAGAGGCATGGCTAGCTCTCGATAATCTCGATGGACTGTATAGCGTCACCAGGCTGGCGAGAGCGTCCTGGATCTCGCTCGCGGATGGCCTTCAAGACATCCATCCCCTCGATGACACGGCCAAATACACCATGCTTCCCATTGAGGTGTGGTGTTGGACCATAGGTGATGAAGAACTGCGAGCCATTCGTGTTGGCTCCGGCATTGGCCATCGACAACATCCCGGCTGCGCTATGTTGTAGTGCCAGGGCACCTCGCTCATCATCAAAGCGATAGCCCGGACCACCGGTCCCGGTGCCTGTTGGATCTCCGCCTTGCGCCATAAAGCCGCCAATCACACGGTGGAAGGTCGTGTTATCGTAGAAGCCTTCGCGTGCTAGAAAGACAAAATTGTTGACGGTAATCGGAGCCTGAGCCGCAAACAGTTCAACCTGCATATCGCCGCGCACCGTATGAAAAATCGCTGTATACTTCTTCTGTGGATTGATCACCATCGCTGGTGGATTACTGTATTGTTTCGCCACGAAACTTCTCCTCTCAATACTAAAGGGCGACCACCAGGCCGCCCTCTTCATTGTAACACCTCTTTAAGACGCCGGAGTGACTACGACATAGTACATGACGTCCGGTTTGATATTTTTTGCGGAAGCCAGCACCTCGTTCGGCCCACGTATCTGCTCGACGACATTCATGCCCTTCACAACACGCCCAAAGAGATTATAGCTTTTCGCCAGAAGCTTGCTATTATCGGTAATGTTGATGAAAAACTGGCTGCCATTGGTATTGGCACCAGAATTGGCCATGGCAACGGTACCCGCAGTATAGCTGCCCTTGACCGTCTCGTCTTTAAACTTATAGCCAGGTCCACCACTTCCGGTACCGGTCGGGTCACCGCCCTGTACAATGTGAATCTGTCCTGAGTACTGGCTGGTATCAGGAATGACGCGATTGAAGGTCAACCCATCGTAGAAGTGGTTCTCGGCCAGGAAGACAAAATTATTGACGGTTACGGGTGCTTCGCTCGGATTGAGCTCAAGGACAATCAGGCCGCGATTGGTATTAATACCCGCACAATACAATTTGTTATCCTGAATGACCTGACTGGCCTTTGTGTAGGTATGGTTGATGGCTTTGACGTCTGCTGTCGTGGGAACCGGCGACGTCTTGGTTATTTTTGCCAGAATGGTTGCACTGTTGCACGGTGACTGTGCAGCCGCGACGGTCGCAATTGGCGCAACGGTCGGTGTAGCAGAGACCTTAGCGTGGGGCGCAAATGGCCCGAGATGCTGATGGTATAAATAAAACACACTTCCCAAAACGAGGCACAACACGATTGCTGAAGCCCACGGATAGCGCGCAATACCACGAGCCGGGGACCTGTAACCAGGAGAGCGCCGACGTTCTTGCGGGTCTTTGACCTCCAAATTTGATAACTCGGTCGCATGAGCTTTGGCAACTCGCGCCGCACGCTTCGTCGCTTCGCGTTTTGTTGTCTTTGGCATAGTATCTGTATCGATGCTCCTTCTTTTTACACGACCAACTCAGAACTCGTGTATTTATTCGTCTATAATAAACCTCCTACCTACTCGGGTCAAGACCTAATTGAGGATGCAGATCACCAACGACAAAAACAGGACCCCAGCGTCTTTTGCTCCCCACAAATTTCGCTCTCTGGCTAAAACTAGCCTATGATTCCCCCCCAAACACAAATTTTTGTGACATTTTTCCACGGAGAGCACCAATTTCTGGTGGATAAGTACGTGGATAACTCTGTGGATAAGTGGGGATAACTCCCATTCCACGGTGGATAACTGGAGGAAAACTTTGCAGTCGGTGCTATTCAAGCTCACAACGTGCTTGCGTCCAACAGAAACATATCCACATATCCACAGAGCACGGCCATCATGACGATTTGATTTCGGTCGCAATATTCGTTACACTTTGTGCACACGAGATTTTGGAGAGCAATCCCCTTGTCCCCTACGTGACGCACAAAGAGTAGAGCGCGAACGTATGTACAAGTATATGCTATAATGCTTCTTACTGCTGGACAGGTCATTGAAGCAATTGAGCTGGCCGATTGCACATACTCGCGGTCCTGATAGCCAATTTACGCATGTACCGAGCAATTGCTCAACGGTGGCATACAGATATGTCATGCTCTTTCTGCTGCGTGCATACCGGTACAATAAGTCTTGTAGATGCTGGAGTCGATGAAGTGGAAAAACTATTACCGCAGAATATAGAAGCCGAGTGCGGCGTACTTGGCAGTATCATTATCGATCCTGAGGCGATTGTGCAAGTAGCAGATTTCCTGCAGCCAGAGGATTTCTATCGCGATGCCCATCGCACGATTTACGAGACGATCCTCCAGCTCTATGAGCAGCATGAACCGGCGGACTTTATTACGATCTGCGATGAACTGGCAGGCAGAAATAAGCTAGAGGAAGTGGGGGGACCTGGCTACATTACTTCGCTGATCAATCAGGTGCCCACAAGCGGTAATGTCGAATATTACGGGCGCATCGTCGAGCGCACAGCCATCCTGCGCCGCCTCATTCACGCCGCAGGACAGATTGCGGCAGCGGCCTATGAAGAAAGCGATGCCGATGTGGCCCTGGATAAAGCCGAGCAACTTATTTTTGGCATCACCCAGCGTCACGCGCGTGCCGACTTTTCAGCCATGCGCGACCTGTTGGCCGACTATATGGCCAAGCTCGACCAGCTCCATGAACGACGCGGTGCCATCGTAGGTGTCCCAACAGGCTTTACCGACCTGGATCGCCTGACCGGCGGCCTGCAACGCTCCGATTTGATTATTTTAGCAGCTCGTCCTGCCGTGGGAAAATGCCTGACAGCAAGCACACTGATAGATAATCCAACCACAGGCGAAAGAATAACGATTGAAGAGTATGTGCAGCGTCAGTTACCAACGGTCTACTCACTCTCTAACGAAGGTAGAGTTCAAACGGCAGCAATTAGTAACTGGATAGATAGCGGCATACAGCCTTGCTATTGTGTACGAACACATACTGGTCGCACAGTAGAGGTGACAGGCCACCATCCATTTCTCACTATTAACGGCTGGCAACCACTGCATGATTTGCAGGTCGGACAATGTATTGCCGTCCCTACTGCTGTCCCCGCATTTGGCGGAGACGAAAGCTGGCCACTAGAGAAAGTACGGCTGCTGGCCTACTTTATAGCAGAAGGTGGCTTGACAAGAAATTCGCCTGCTTTTACCAATACAGATCCAGTTATTGTAGAGGACTTCAAACAGATTATCGCAACGTATTACCCTGCATGCGCACTCCGACAGGAAAGGATTACCTATACCGTTGCCCAGCAAAAACAGCCTTACACACAAAGAGGTATCGCTATCTTACCCGCCAATCCAGTAACGCTATGGCTTAAAGAACTGGGGATGATGGGCAAGTATGCGCAAGACAAGTATTTTCCATCTTGCGTCTGGCAATGGAGCCGTCGCTACCTAGCAGAAATTCTTGCGCGCACTCATGAGTTGTGATGGCAGTATTTACGCGACGCAGGCAGGCTGTCCACGCATTGAATTTACTGTTGCTTCCCAGCAACTAGCAGCCGATGTTCAACATGCATTCATCCGCTTTGGTATCATAGCCCAGTATGCTAAAACTTCATGTAATAACGCATGGCGAGTCGCACTGACAAATCCCGAAAGTGTAAAAAAATATCAGGATGAGATTGGCTGGATCGGCGAAAAAAAGCGCGGAATTCCTCGTTATCGCCTGGCAGCTTATGCGGAGATACTACAAGACACGTCTCTACGTCTAGCAGCTAGCCAGGATGTCTATTGGGACAAAATTGTTTCCATCGAGCCGATAGGTGAACACCAGGTCTATGACCTGACCGTCCCCGATGGCGCTAATTTTATAGCTCAGGATGTCTTTGTGCATAATACATCACTGGCTCTTAGCCTGGCACATAATGCGGCGGTGAAGCATAAACAATCGATAGCAGTTTTCAGCCTGGAAATGAGTAAGGAGCAGTTGGTACAACGCCTCCTCTCTATGGACGCAGGCATCGACCAGCAGCGCCTGCGCACAGGCTGGATCGAAGACGACGAGTGGGAGCGCATCGTCTTCGCGATGGGTACGTTAGCCGAGGCCAATATCTGGATCGACGATACAGCGGGCATCTCTACGATGGAGATGCGCAGTAAGGCACGACGCTTGCAAGCTGAGCAGGGCATCGACATGATCATTGTGGACTATCTACAGTTGATGCAATCAACGGTTGGCGGCAAGCGCAACGAGAATCGTGTCCAGGAGATCTCGGAGATTAGCCGAAATTTGAAAGGGCTGGCGCGCGAGCTTGATGTGCCAGTGATGGCGCTCGCACAGCTCTCGCGTGCGGTTGAGAGTAGACAATCAAAGGTACCGCAGCTCTCAGACCTGCGCGAAAGTGGCTGCTTAGCAGGTAACACACTCATTTATTTACCAGATGAAGGTTCGTACCGACCAATCGAACAGCTTGTAGACAAGAGTGATTTCAATGTACTGGCGCTGAACACAGCAACGTGGCAGCTTGAGCCACACAAGGTTACCCATGCATTTACGACCGGGCGTAAGCTTATCTATAAAATGACAACGCGTCTTGGCCGCAGCATTCGAGCTACCGCAAATCATAAATTTTTGACCATTCACGGCTGGAAGCGGCTAGACGAGATTGCCAAAGATGAACGTATTGCACTCCCACGGCGTCTCTCAGGTCCCACACAAGCCACTATGAGTGACAATGCGTTAGCCATGCAAGTTGCAGGTCTAACAACCCGCCAGATGCAACTGACAAATTTGGAGGTCTCCATCCTTGTGGGGGAAACGTCGGGAAGCCGGGTAGGGGCGTGTCCTGGCGACCACTCTCGGAGCCACCATATCATGGGTGAGCAGGGCGCACGCGTTCTTGTTCCGCCTGGCAACGAAGCTGACGTCTCCCTTATTCAGTCAGAAACGCGGCTGTCGCCGCTAGCCTTCGGCTCATCTGACTGCGAGGAGGCTTCTACTGCTGCGCAGTCAGTCAGGCGGATCAGCAAGGTGACGCCCCTACCCTACCCTCAAATGGACGAAGAGCCAAATTTAGCTCTGAGTGACGTCTATTGGGATAAGATACGCTCTATCGAACCCGATGGTGAAGCCGAAGTCTACGATCTGACAGTAGAAGAAGCGCATAATTTTATTGCTGATGATATTATCGTACATAATAGTATAGAGCAGGATGCGGACATTGTGATGTTTATTTATAGAGAAGACGTCTATAACCCGGATACCGAACGCAAAAATATCGCCGATATCATTGTCGCCAAACACCGCAACGGTCCAGTGGGCGAAGTAAGTCTCTATTTCCAGGCCAGCCAGACGCGCTTTAGCGATCTGGAAGCCTCACCACCAACAGAAGAACAATAAAATAATGGGGGTGGACAGCTATGACTGGCTTTACTGGTTTTCCAGCGGGGAAAAATCCTTATGTGCCCATTCCAGAGGTTTTTTTCACGCAACTCTTGCCGGAGATCGAGGATAGCGCCGAACTGAAAGTGACGTTGCATATCTTCTGGCTCCTGGCAAAAAAACAGGGCAACCCGCGTTGCGTTAGCGACCACGAGTTGCAGAGCGATCAGATCTTACTGCGTAGTCTCAAGCGCAGAGGAGATCCACGTCCAGCAGAGGAGCGCCTGCACCAGGGACTGGAACAGGCTATCGTACGCGGGACGCTGCTCAGAATACATCTAAAACAAATTACGATAGGCAAAGACGAACCTGAGATCATTAGCTGGTATTTCTTCAATACCGCGCGCAGTCGCAAGGTCGTCACAGAATTAGAAGGAGGGGAAATGGTGCCTGTGCGTTTGCTCACGAACGATGAAGAGCAACAGGGCATTGAGGAGCACGAAAAGGCTATTGCGGGGGGAGTGTATGCTAAATCTAATGGATACGACAACGCCCGACATATACAAGTCGAGATTGAACGGCCTAATATTTTTGTCTTATATGAACAGAATATCGGACTTTTAGCACCATTAATCGCAGAAGATCTCAGGGACGCCGCAGAGCAGTATCCGGCGGAGTGGATCGAGGCCGCATTTCGCGAAGCTATACAACATAACATACGAAAATGGAGTTACATTAGCGCTATTCTACGGCGCTGGAAAACGGAAGGTCGGCAACAATGGAACGCTTGAACGACATCATGGGAAGGACGGCACAGCGGCGTCAACTGCCACCCGAGCAGCGATCTTCTCAAGGGGTCTCGCAGCCGGGACAGCGCAGCGCACAACAACCTGTTTCGCGTCGGCCACTGCCAGAACAAAGAGCACGCCTGGGTCAACCTCAATACAACACGCAGGTGCCCATGAGGCGCGGCACCGTGGGTCCCCAGGAGCAGAGAGAGGCAGGACATCCCAGCAACTATGAGCGACGTCCCTACACTGCCTATTATCATGAACCAGCCTCTCAGCCAACAACCTATGATAGTTACAATCAGGGGCACGTGCAGCGCCGTCCAGCTACGGATAGCGTTGCGACTCCCCGTTCCCAGCCAGGTGCGCTCTACACGCCACCCCCACAGTCACGGCCAGCCCACGAATACTATGCCGACAACTATGCGGCTAGCCCACACGCGGATGTGATTGATGAGTGGGAAGAGGACAGCGAAGAGGCGGTCGCCATGGGCTACGGTGATTGGGAGCAGGACGGCAAAGATCCGCTTTCCTACAGACAGACAGATAACGGTATCGTGGCAGAGCCCAGGACAAATTATGCGTCCATCTACCGCGAAAGGTTGGCCCCGGATGCCGAGCCACATACGCAAGCACGCGTCACACGAGACTTACGCGATATGCGCATGCCCGCGCCCATCCCTAATCCACAGACGCCTGCACCACAAAACCGTACGCAGGATATACAGCATTATCGCCGCACGACACAACCGTTGAATCCGCAAGTTATAGCTGATATGCGGCGTGAGCGCGAATACATCGCGCAAGAGGCCGCCGTGCCAGTGGCAAAACCGCAGCGTCCGCTCGTCACACGGGATATGTCTCAGCCGCCACTACCTCCTTTACAGCCATCCAGGCAAGCATGCCCCAGGTGCAGAGGTGCAGGCTACCTGCGAGCCGATGTCCCGTTTGGACATCCTAACTTTGGCAAGCCCATTGCATGTATATGTAAAGAGACGGAGAAAAAAGACAAGCGCCGTCAACAGTTGCGAGACATGTCCAATCTTGATGCTTTTCACAATCAAAGCTTCAAAACATTTAATGCGCGGGTTCCTGGTGTGCAGGAAGCCTTTCAAGCCGCGCTCGATTTCGCAGAAAGTCCTTATGGCTGGCTGCTGCTGATCGGCCCCAATGGTTGCGGCAAGACCCATCTGGCCGCCGCCATCGCCAATCAGAGCCTGGATAGTGGAGCCGTTGTACTCTTTGAAGCGGTGCCTGACTTGCTTGATCACCTGCGAGCAGCCTTTGCGCCAACCGCGACTGAAGTCTATGACCAATTGTTCTCAAAGATGCGCGAGGCGGAGCTGCTGGTGCTCGACGACCTGGGGGCACAGCAGAGTTCTCCCTGGGCCAATGAAAAGCTCTTCCAATTGCTCAACTATCGCTATAACATGGGTATGCCCACCGTCATTACAGCCAATCCCAGAGGCTTACAAGGCATAGATGAACGTATCGGCTCGCGCCTGATGGATAATGGGCTGGTGACAAGGGTTAACCTGGATCGCGCGCGTGATTATCGTCCTAATCAACCCAAAAGACGCTAATTGGACAGCAGCGAGGGCAAGCCCCGCCGCTACGCGTAGGTCCGGGTCCCGCGTAGCGACAAGCCCTTGCGGTTGTCGTAGGAGGGGGCCGGTCCTGAAAGAACAGGGGTTCCTGTCACCCTTTGCGGGAAAAAGTGCACTGGCGAGGATAGAAGAGAGAGCCTACTGAACCAGGAGGGTATCAGTTACACCAGGGAAAGCAGGCACACTCTACAAAAAAAACGCACGCGGCAGAGTTTTCTTGCACTCGCATCTTGCAAGTGCTATCATTAACAGTAAACGTTCCCCATTTGAGGGTTTCCTCTGCACATTCATTTTTTACCAGCGATTTATCTCGTGAAAAAAGAGAAAATCGTGATAGATCAATAAGGAGCATATATGACCAATTTTAACCCGCGTGACCCCAAGTGGACCAGGGAATCGCGCAGAGTTCCTGGAGCCACGGGGTATCATCCCTAACGTCGTCGAGACCACACCACGCGGTACCGTCGGCTGGGATCTTTTCTCACGTTTGTTAAAGGAGCGCATCATTTTCATCGGTACACAAATCGATGACATGGTGGCGAACAGCGTCGTCGGTCAGTTGCTTTACCTCCAGAGCGAGGATGCGACCAAAGATATCAACATGTACATCAATAGCCCTGGCGGCGTCATCTACGCAGGTCTGGCCATCTACGACACGATGCAGTGGCTACGTCCAGATGTCTCCACCGTATGCATGGGCATGGCGATGAGCATGGGCGCGGTACTCCTGGCAGCAGGCGAGCATGGCAAGCGCTATGCACTACCGAACTCGACGATTCTGATTCACCAGCCGCTCGGTGGAGCAGAAGGCCAGGCGACCGATATCGAGATCACTGCACGCGAAATTCTGCGTTTACGCCGCAACTTGTACGATATTCTCGCCAAGCATACCGGTCAGACGATAGAGCGCATTATGCAGGACTCGGATCGTAACTACTACCTCACAGCTCCACAGGCTGTTGAGTATGGTCTGATTGACGACCTCCTTACCTCTGAAGAGGTGCAGAACCGTTAGTTAATCTTTGGCTGCACGCCAGGAGTGAGCAGAGCAATATCGCTCATCCCTGGCGGATTCAAGGCATTGTATAGGGGCCAGGTAGCTTAGCTCTTGTTTTCCAGCTATGTATGCAAGAGGAGAACAGGGCAGGATCTACCTGGCTCTTATAAATTGTATGCGGAAGGCCAGTCCACCATGACACCTCAACTACGTAAATGGCTATTTGAAACGTTGTATAAAAATCGCTATCTCTACCGCTTTGCCAGTACAGTACCATTCGCCGGCCAATGGCGGGTCTGGCAAGGCCTGGTATTGCCACGTCTCCATGGACACGACGTGTTAGAGTTGGGCTGCGGACTGGGAGATCTGCAAGCAGACATGCTAGCGGCTGGCTACCATTGTCAGGCAGTCGAGCATTCGCCACAAATGGTTGCCGCCGCACGGGATACGCTGAAGCGACGCCAGGTGGGGCAGACAACCGGGATTATACAGGGATCAGCTCAACGTTTGCCTTTCCCCGCCAGCTCATTTGATGGCGTGGTCAGCACGTTCCCCTCCGAGTACATCTACGATCCCGACACCATCGCTGAAGTCGAGCGGGTCTTGCGACCAGGGGGGCGTGTAATCGTGGTCGAAGGCGCGAATCTGCTCCCTGTAGGCTACTTACAGCCACTCCTGCTCCTGCTGCATATCCTGGTCTATGGACCCCGCGTGCTCTTTGGTTCCACGCGACAGCGCAACGCTGCTACGCAAGCAGCGCACAATCAACATACAGCTTCAGATATTACGACAGATACATTACCCGATGCACACTTCGGACGCCTCATACCCCTGGAGCAATTTGGACTTCAGCGCCGTTCAGAGCGCGTACGCAGCCGTCGCTGGGAAGTCTATATTACGATTGGAGAAAAATCGTAACTCTTCAGGTCAGCTGCCCATCAGCCGGGATAAGCTCCACCGCCACGCGAACCAGGGAGCCAGCGGAGTCCTCCCGCGTAGCGACAAGCCCTTGCGGTTGTCGTGGGTACAGCGGAGTCCTCCCGCGTAGCGACAAGCCCTTGCGGTTGTCGTTCCCAACCTGAAGAGTTACAAGCATGGGAACATATAACCCATGGCTGCAAAGTAACCGCCGCTGTAACTTGCGCTCAGACTGTACGTATATGCACATATCAGAGAAAAATAAGCACCTTTGTGGTGGTGCATTTCTGCTAACAGTGAGATATAATAAGGGATGTTCCATACCATGGCCCATAAGACTCCTTTTCGCATTCGTATTTTGACGGGTGATGCATGTTGGAGGCCGAGAAAGCAGGTAATTTGCAATGGATAGACAGCCGGGTAATCAAGACTGGCTCCAAAATAACAACGACAGGCAGCCGAATCGTCCTGGCCCTACGGGTAGGCCTAATAACGGGCAAACCCCTCAACAACGACCATCGAATAGTCTCAATAAATGGTTATTGCTGATAGTTGGAATCATGCTTGCCGTTTATATATACAATTTCATTACGACAAACAACAGTAGTAGCAATACGCCACCAACCACTCAGCTCACGTACAGCAAGTTTTATCAGGAAATCAGTCAAAGAAACGTTGCGACAGCCAGCATCAATGGCACCACAGACATTACTGGTACCCTCAAATCGAATCCTGGTGGATCGCTCAATTATCAGGTGTATCAGCTACCAACAGGCGATACGCAGGTGGTACAGTTGCTCAACAACAGCGGCGCAGTCGTAACGTATACGCCTCCACCAGACAATAACCTCTGGCTGACCATCCTGATCAACCTCTTGCCATGGGTCTTCCTGATCGGACTGGTAATCTTCTTCAGCAGAAGGGCCACACAGGGTCAGCAAGGTATTTTCAGCTTCGGCAAGAGCCGCGCCAAGCTGATCCTTGAGGATCGTCCGAGCACAACATTCGCAGATGTAGCCGGTGTGGATGAGTCAAAATATGAACTACAAGAGATTGTTGAGTTTCTTAAAACGCCACAAAAGTTTCAGCGCCTGGGCGGCAAGATTCCCCGTGGTGTCCTGCTGGTAGGCCCTCCAGGAACCGGCAAGACGTTGCTCGCCCGCGCAGTCGCCGGCGAAGCGGGCGTGCCGTTCTTCTCGATGTCCGGTTCCGAATTTGTCGAAGTGCTGGTTGGCGTCGGTGCCAGCCGTGTGCGTGATCTGTTTGACCAGGCCAAGAAAGCTTCACCCAGCATCATCTTTATCGACGAAATTGATGCCGTTGGCCGACAGCGCGGTTCCAGTATCAACACAAACGATGAGCGCGAGCAAACATTAAACCAGCTCCTGGTAGAGATGGATGGCTTTGATAACCGCCAGGCCGTGGTGGTGATCGCCGCGACAAACCGCCCCGATGGACTCGACCAGGCACTTTTGCGACCCGGACGGTTTGATCGCCGGGTCACGGTCGACCGTCCGGACTGGAATGGTCGCCTGGCTATTCTCAAGATCCATTCGCGCAAGGTACCGCTTGATCCCGATGTAGACTTGACAGCCGTCGCACGTTCTACTACTGGCATGGTTGGGGCCGATCTCGCCAACCTGGTGAATGAAGCCGCCTTGCTGGCCGCACGTCGTAATCTGGACGCAGTCAACCAGCGCTGCTTCGACGAAGCCCTGGATAAAATCCTGCTCGGAGCTGAACGGCCTCTGGTGCTGAGCGATGATGACCTGAATATTACCGCTTACCATGAAGGCGGACACGCGCTCACCGGTCTTTTGCTTGAAGGCAGTGACCCGGTAACGAAGGTGACGATTGTACCACGTGGTCAGGCGTTAGGTGTGACCATGTACACGCCATTAGATGATCGTTACAATTACTCGAAGGAGTATCTGCTGACACGACTCATCACCGCGCTCGGCGGACGAGCCGCTGAAAAAGTCGTGTTTAATCGTGTGACGACCGGTGCAGAGAACGACCTGCAACGCGTGACGCAGATCGCACGCCAGATGGTTGCCCGCTGGGGCATGAGTGAGCGCCTGGGGACGATCTCGTTCAGCACACGCGAGAATCCTTTCGCGGGTGGCGGCGATACTGGCGCACCATCCGATTATAGCGAGGAAACCGCCGAGCTGATCGACGAGGAGGTTGATCGCATTGTGCGTACCTGCTACAACCAATCCATCGAATTGCTGATGTCCTATCGCCCAACACTGGATCGCATAGCCCAGGAGCTACGGCGTCACGAAACTATTGATGTCAAACAGCTCCACGCGATCATGGAGGAGACAGGCGCACCGCTAGCCGCCGCACAACAAAGAGTGCAAAGTGGCGTGACCATCGCACCAACGCCACCCCCACTAGATGAGCCGATCATACCACCTGAAATGCAGTAAAACAGCGACAAAGGACCCTGACGGTTTTATCCATCAGGGTCCTTTTATTTATAGGAAACCTGCTACTCTATCCCCTGATCCATATGTTCAAAAAACGTGCGCATGCCGGGATAATCCTTCGCCACTTCGTCCAGCATAGCTGGTGTTATGGCCATAAATGAACCCTGTCCCTCCGCGAACACGACGTTCTCATCTTCAGCCAGCGTCACTTTACCGCTGGCCTGCAACATACGACCACGCTGCATACCCAATATTGCCCGCACACGCAAGAGAGGACCATAAGGTACATAGCGTCGATAGCGCACTTCCAGGCGGCCCGTCATCATCCATCCCGGGTGCTCCGTCAGCAGAGAGGTACGATTCAGCGCCTCATCGAGGAGAGCCGCAATGATCCCACCATGCACAACACCCGGAAAGCCCTGGTGCTCTTCACCAGGCATAAAATCGGACACCACCGTCGCATGCTCCAGGCGAAAAACCATGTGCAATCCATGCGGATTGCGCTGGCCACAAGCAAAACAGTCCTGATAATCCGTGTTAAAGTTCAGTTCAATACCATCTCTATACATCGCTGGTTGATCTTTTCTCCTTATTTTTGTATACTTTCTGCATAGAGGTGCGCAATAGGAGACAGCTTCACTTTATGCTCCAATAGAGTCACACCAGTAGAGTTGATTGAGTCTACCATACAGATGCTTGTTGTGTCACACACTGCTATGCGTGAGCTTGATCCGCTCTTGCAAGGACGAGAATTTCTTTTTCTTCTTTTTAGGCAGCGTACCTACGTTTTCGGACAGGCTTGAGACAGCGGCTAGCAATAATACGTGAACATAGCATACGCATACCTTTTATTGCGACAGCAGCATTGTAGCCATCAGATAGGGGAGTACTTATGGCAAAAACGTTTACGGAAGATGCAAACACTACGGCGCAGGACGAGAGCAAGAAACAACGCAAAAAGCTGGCCAAACGCGCTGCGAAATTACAGTTGCGCTTAGAAGAGGCCCAAAAAGCACTGCACCAGGCAGAGCAAAAGCTGGCCAAAGCGCACGCTAACCTGGATGCCAATAAAACACTTGTCCGAGATCTGGAAGAAAAACTTGCTCAACTGCACACACCGGCTGAGTCACAGAACGACGAGCATGCGGCAGAGCAATCCAACGACCAGGCTGATGCCACAGAAACTGTGACCTCACTGTCAGCCGACGATCTCGCTGCTATCTTCGATAGCACGGCCTATGAACTCGATGCTGTCGTCAACATAGTAGATCCGACAACTCTACCGCCTTTGGAAAATCATAGAGAAGTTACGTCAGACGCTGAAGCCCACGCAGCACAGGAGAATCAAGCCAACGAGGAAAAGCCGCAAGAAGTAGGGCCTGCAACAGACCAGACTGCATCGCTCGACACTGAAGAGCAGAGCACGGACTCTAGCACCGAAACTGCCAGTTCTGCACAAAATGATGACGACTCACAGCACACAGAGAGCAATAATACAACAAACGAAGCTCCTACAACACGTCGCAAACAAACACGCAAGCGTAGCGATCAACAAAACCAGGATCACTAAAGAGGCGCTACGATCAACAAAAAGGCAGGCCACTATTTCAAGAGTGGTCTGCCTTTTTGTCCATGCCCACTGCTTCAAGCACGATTTTCCTCTAAAAATGTAACACGCGTGCAGGACTGCATTGACGAGGCATGCAGTTTCTGGCTATAGTGATGAAAGAAGGAGGAAGATCTACATATGTCACAAGTCAAAATCCGTTCCGCGCTGGCAGAGGACCGGGATGTGGTGCTGCTATTCTGTGCTAAAACCTGGGACTGGGGCGATTATATTGATTACGTCTGGGATGATTGGCTGAACGATCCTGCCGGACAGCTCTTTGTCGCGACGATAGACGAACAGCCAGTGGGGATAGTTTACTTACAAATGCTGACGCAGACCGATGCATGGTTGCAAGGATTGCGCGTTGATCCAGCCTATCGCCAACAGGGTATCGGTCGAGCACTCAGTGAGACTGCCATGGTAGAAGCGATGCAGCGCGGAGCCACTGCTATACGACTCGCCGTCGAAGCGCTCAACACTGTTTCTATACAACTCTATACAAGCATGCAAATGCGCAAAGTAGGAGCCTTCTTGCTCTACACAGCGCCACCAATGATCACCTCATCCAAACCATCCGCTAGCGAGAGAACACAGTTAGCGACATTAGATGATCTCGACCATATTATTGACTACTTAAACGCATCCAATGTTTTTCCTCTCACAGGAGGTCTCTATTATCGAGAGTTTAAGGGCTATCCAATTACAGCAGAGTTGTTAGAAAAATACGTAACTCAACAACAAATCTATCTCTTACGCCGTTGGGAGCGTCTGGATGGACTGGCAATCGTGGAACAGCAGAGGATTCAACAGGAGCGTTCCCTCTCCGTTGGTTATATCGACGGTATCACCATCGACTCTATCAGCTTGATTGCTTATGACTTGCGGCGTCGCGTAGCCGAAATGGAGCTGGATAGCATACGCGCCTATGCACCTGATCTCGTGCTGGTGCACGATGCCTTCAATGGAGTTGAGTACATACCAGATCGTGCACCCTATTATAGTTTTGAACGTGGGCTGGTCTAAGCATCGACAAGATATGCAGCAAAATGCAGCTTTTTGTCAGGCCAGGTCGGGATTTTTCAATGCATGGTAGCGCAGTAGCCAGCAGCCATAGTTCATACCACCACCAACAGCGGGCAAAGCCATCCACTCGCCATCATGAAGTTGTCCACGACGCAACTGTTCGCGCAAAGCCGTACCAATACTGGCGTTCGACAGGTTGCCATAACAACGAAAATTATCTACCAGCTTCTCCATTGTCGTAGTCGGCCAGCCATAATCGTTGATAAGCAATTCACACATACGACGCGTAATACGTGAATTTGCCTGGTGAGGTATAATATGGTTCAGTTCATCGTGGCTCAGATCGGCATGGCGGCATAGTGCATCGATGCATTCGGCCATCGCGCGGGGAGCCTCGCGGAAAACTTCTCTCCCGTTCATTTTTGTGTAACCCACCATGTATTGTGACAGGAGCTGATTGAGTTCTGCACCTTGACCAGCTTGATACAGTTGCCTCATTTTCATGTCAACTTCTGCCATCTCAACACTATCTTTGCGCAAAGGCGTCTGGTAGAAAAGCGACTGCGCCTGATGGGCATCGGAACCATTGATCACATAGGAATCTTCGTCACAGCGCTCCAATAAGAAGGCCGAAGCACCTTCACCAAAGAGCGAACTCGTCTTCCAATCCAACACATTCATGATATTGGGCAAGAGACCCTCAGTTGTCACCATCAGGACCAGCCGGGCAGAACTGGCGGACAACACCTCAGCGCAGACCTGAAAGCCTTCCGTCTGACAGGCGCAAGCCCCCTTCAGCATTGTTGAACGTACAGGTCCCAGACCCAGACGCAACTGCACCAGACCAGCAACAGTGGGAAAGGCATCATTATCTGAGGAAGAGGCACCAATGACGGTATCAATCTCGGCAGCAGAGCGACCTGCACTCGCTAACGCACGCTGCGCCGCAATCACGGCCATATCGACCAGCGACTCTTCGCGCGGCGCAGCAGGATCATCGATCAAGCCAGGAGCACCCGGTCCAGCCATCTGGCGACACAGTTCAAGTGTGCTCGCGCGTACATGACGCGTCGTCAGTCCCGTCACACGTTCCAGGTCCTCCGCATGGCGTGGACTACCGAGGCGAGTCGAGACATAAGCAAAAAAATCATTCGTGATAGTTCCACCAGGAGTATACGTACCTAACCCAATAATACGTACTTTTGCTTTTGTATAAATATGAGGAATCACATAGGTGTACTGCGGCCATTGGCCTATATCAGTGAGCGTCATGGAATAAAAAACCTCCGTCATGAGGATAGTAGTGCATGATTAACCCCACCAGTATACCATACTCAGAGCAGAAAATGCGTCATTTGATTAGCGGTAGAAAAAGAAAAACCAGCTATAGCGCAATATATCATCTTTTAGAGCACAATATAGCTGATCCCTGGTATTGATGGATACGCAAAAGAAGCGGCATACTATTTTTCATGCTACGAAGCTGGGGAAGAGGGTATCTGGCTTGCGCAATTTCCACCTACCCCAGTTTATCTCTGGCTATCTACAAAGACTTACCAGCGGTCGCGGCGATCACGACCACCATCTCGGCGGTCACGACCCCGACCATAGCTATCACTGTAGCTGCGAGAGTCATCGCGACGAGGACGGGAGGCACGCTGGGACTGAAAACAATCGCTGCAATAGACGGGACGATCTTCACGAGGCATAAATGGCACTGTGGTGGGGCGACCACATGCCGCACAGATTGCATCATACTGCTCTCCGCGCGGAGTTCGCGGGGCATTGGACAACTGACTACCACGACGTGCTGCTCGACAGCCTGGGCATCGACCGGGAGAATTCGTGAGACCTTTGGATGCATAAAACTCCTGTTCACCAGCGGTGAATGCGAACTCATTGCCACAATCTCGGCAGACAAGAATGCGATCCCGGTAGCCCTCGTTAAACATCATGGATGGATATTCCCCTTCTTCAATAACTCTCGTTCCGCTTACACGCTTACGATACCAAAGTAGAGTTTGAATAGAATAGACGTAGACATATGCTGCGCTACCGTGGCTGACAGAGCGATACATCTTCCGGTGGCTATCAGACAGTGATTTCTCAGCATCCGGGAGGCGGAACGGAACCGGGGGCTTTGGTACTACTTACTGACGGGATTTCTTCCCTCACCACGCTCTCATTGTAACATATAGATAGCAAAATTGCATTACCTTTACTGCCCCTTTGGTCTACTTGGCAATCTCAATGGCACTGGTCCGCTCAACGATTTTGAGAAGACAGATGGCAACGGCGTGCTGTTTTTCACCGGTGGCGTCGTTTGCTCCGCATGCACAAGCATATATTCCAGACGAATATTTCCCACACAAATACTATCACCTGGTTTCAATAATTGATATGTATGCAATGGCTCTCCATTCACAGTTGTGCCATTACGACTGGTCAAATCTTGCACATAATCGCCATCGACCCGATGTAAAAACTGGGCGTGCAGACGTGAAATCGAAGCATCGTTGATCGAAAGATCACATTCCGTGCCACGTCCCACCGAAGACACAGGCCGCTCCAGGGAGAAACACTGGCCCATCAGCTCTCCATCGCGGATGAACACGACACCTGTACGTGTCGGCAGTGATGGCACGGATTGACTACGCCGTGCCACCTCCAGTTGCTGTTGTCCAATTGTTTCGGTCGGCTGTTGCGCAATGGTATAGTCTACCAGCGGCTTCGTAGCGGGCAACACGTTGCTTTGTAAATCCAACGAGGAGCGCCAGGTGTGGCGGGTCAGCGGATCATGCTCTTCTGTCAGAATTTCTTGCTGTTCAGCGAGTATAAAAGCAAAGCGCTGTGCGCCAATCTCGAACTGGTCATCCGTGTTGAGCAAGACAGTCCCATGTATACGTTGACCGTTCAGCAGTACGCCATTCAAGCTATCACAATCAGTCAGGCAGACTCGCCCCTGATCCCACGCCAATTCTGCATGATGGCGTGAAGCCATATCATCGTCCAGCCAGATATCACAACTCTCGTCACGCCCCAGTGTCGCCACAATGCGCTTGAGAGCGAGGCGCTGGCCTTGAAAATTCCCACTGCGATACTCGATCCAACCCCAGGGTGTATCTTCATCAAAGGCCAGAGGAGCATCCCGGCCTGGTTGGTAGCGCGGTGGCTGGAGCACGCTCTGGCTGTTAGAGCGCATGCTCGGCCTCTGATCAAGGGATCTTAATGCAGAGGCTGAAGAACGCGGTAGCGCAAGGAGATGATGGACGACTGTTACGCCCAAAGGAAACAGCCAACCAAAAAATGCAACATAACAAAGTACGCCGACAATCTCTAGTGGCGCAAGAGCGGCTTGTGTGACGCGAAAACATAGCAGAAACCAGATAATAGCAGGAAGAAGCAATAATGCCGAAATAACGCAGAGAATAATCTTCCAGATAAGTTGTCGCGTTGTTCCACGCCGCCGCACAACAGTATTGAGTGTGTTAGCACCAATAGCAACGATGCAGCATACTAACCCACCATAGTAACCAGCATTAAACCAGATTGGGAAATCTACTGTGTTCGTTGTTCCTTCCCTCCGTTCTCACTGGATCTATTATACCTAATCGCATAGGGATAAGGATAATAAGTAGAGAAATGAGCAGGATAGCATAATGTCAAAAATGACCCCTGAGAGCATGCCTATAAATAAATATGTACAGAGACCAGACCATCACTGTGCTCTTGCATCAACAGGCGAAGCTGCTGATGGCGCATATAGGATTGACAGAGGGTTTTCTTGGCATTCATGATACCATCATGTATCATAATGAGCAAATTACTGGGACTTGTGGGAACGATAGCAAGCATATGGCTAACTCAGCATACACGGTTGTATCAAGTACCACGCTTTGCGTCTGTCTTAGTAGGAACAGGTACATGCGTAGAGAAATAGCACACACAGCAAGGAGTTTGCACATGGGAGTAGCTGTATTCGGTTTATTGCCACTTTTTTTCTGTGGTATCGCGCTTATTGCGATTATAAGCAGCATTTTCTGGATCTGGGCCATCGTGGACTGTGCCGTAAACGAGCCTTCCGGCGGCAATGATAAGATCATATGGTTGCTCGTCATCATTTTTGTGCATTTCATCGGCGCGCTCATTTACTTCATTGTGCGACGGCCCGAGCGCGTACGCCGCTTTGGACACTGAGATCTAGCCCCATCCATCCATGCATACAACCAGGTTACTTCCATGAAGGATAGGCCGTTGGCGATCCATCCTTCACGATTTTCAGTGTCCTACGTAATGCGCAACAGGCTTTGCAGCTCCCATTTTCCCTTTTGCAACAAAGAGAAGTCCTCTTATCTCAAAATTGATATCCTCCCATCATAAGCATTGCCATTGCGTCATATCTAGAAAGGTAGTAACATAGCAAATATTCATCCATATAGCTCATACATGTACTTACATAGAGGCTACAAACTATAGTGGAGAGGAAGTCATAAACTATGACCACAGAAGCACAAGCAGGTGTTGTAGTAGGCGTTTTTGCTGATCGCAAGCAGGTTGTAAAAGTCATCGATGCATTACTTAAGGCGGGCTTTGATGAAGAACAACTTGGCTTTGCCGCGCGTGACCACAATACCCACAAAAATATATTGCTTAGAGAAATTTGATTATGCAGAGACAACTTGATATGCCAGTAGAAGAAGAAGGTAGCCGCGACCCCTCCACGCGTAATACGCTACGTTATCTCATCCTGGGACTTCTCTGGACACATCCAATGAGCGGCTATGACATTAAGCGCACCTTTGATTATGCGATAGCCAGTTACTGGAACGCGGGCAATAGCCAGATTTACACAACGCTGAAAAATCTGCACAAAGCCGGGCTGGTTGATGCTGAGATCATCGTGCAGACTTCACGCCCCAACCGCAAGGTCTATCGCCTGACAGAAGCAGGCCAAATGGATCTGCAACGCTGGTTACAAGAAGAGGTTCCCGAGCGCTTCACGAAGGACGAGTTTCTTACCAAGCTCTTTTTCTGTGGCGAGACGGACGATGAGGTGGCACTCAAGCATCTGCGCGAACACCATAGAAGCCTGCAAAAACAACTCTCGCACATGGAATCCGCGCAACAAGAATATGGGACACGCATGACGCGACGACCTCGCCTGTTGGAATATCAACTACTCGTGGGCGAGTACAAGCGCGCAGAACTCAAGGCCGATTTAGATGTTACCGAGCGCGCCATTGCCCGCCTGGAGGAGCGTATCAAGAGCTGATACGCCCCCTCTTCTTTCGTTATAAGCTCAGCACCACGGGATTTTAGCGTGTCTGCCAACCGTGCGAGCGATAAATCGCCAGCGTTTGCTGGTCGCCAGGCACATAACTGACCAGCGAATAGTTAGAAAGACCGGTGAAGACCGTCGTAGCCGTACGCAAGTTCAGACGTCCCAGTGCGCTATTTTGTACCTGAAAGACAAAAGAGGCTGCGGGTCTCCCCCTGGGATAAACACTGGAGGCGATACGCCGAAACTCCGGCAGCAGGCGCAAGCTCTTCCACAGTTCTTTATATTCCGCCAGGTGGGTGAGGGTGCGCGTATTATACTGGAAGTCGCTCATCAGTCGTCGTGCCAGATTCTCCCAGCCGTGGATACGCCGCCGCATCAGTGGATCAAAGACCAGTTCCAGCAGATGCCATTTCTTGCCCTGTGCGACGGCCTCCTGCGCCTCAAAGAGCCTGATGGCAGCGTCATTCCAGGAATGCAAATACCACAACTTATCCAGCGAATGCGCGGGATAGGAAGTATTATGTACCAGCAAACCAGCAAGCTCACCCAGATCCAATAGCGTGCCTTCTATTTGCTCATAATCGATCAGGTGGCCGGTGAGATGACTGTATGCATCATAGAGACGCTGCTGCTCTTCATTTTGCAGGTCCAGGGCACGCACAATATTCTGCACCACGTGCAGTGATGGATTCGCACGTTGTCCCGTTTCTAGATGGTAAACATAGGTACGCGACAGGCGCGTGGCGTGTGCTAGCTGTCCCTGTGACATGCCTCGTTGCCGCCGGTAGCGCGTCACCAGTTGCGCAAAATCAGATGAGTTATCAGACATTAGCAAGCACCTACTCCAATGTATTGTTAGCTACCTGTTCATTATGACGCAAAAAATGTTAGCTGGCAACATGTTCATCTGCTCCCGGGTACCCTATAATTAAAACAAGAGATTGTGTGCTTGTAGAAGCGACACAGCGGTCGCTCGTGTTTCCTGCTAGGGATGTCCCAATGGAGAGGAGCTGTTTCCAGATGTCAGATCCATCGTTAGTAAACGACAAGCAAAAAGATCAGCCTATATCCGACCAGGTCTCCAATGAACCAGCAACGCCTTTACCTCCCTGGGTACGTCACTACGAGGAGGGCGTCCCGGCTCACCTCACGATCCCGGATCAGCCATTGACCTGGTTGCTTGATACTACAGCCAGTCAGTATCCCAATACCTGTGCAATTATCTACTATGGTACTAGCATTACCTATGCTCAGCTTGCGCGCCTGACGAATCGTTTTGCTGTCGAGCTACTGCGTCTGGGTGTCCAAAAGGGGATCGCGTAGCGATAGCACTACCGAATATTCCGCAATTCGCGATAGCTTTCTTTGCAGTGCTCAAAGTGGGGGCCGTAGCAGTTCCGACTAATCCGCTCTACACAGAACGAGAAATGCAGCATCAACTGGCAAACTCGGGCGCTAAAGTGATGATCATGCTCGACATGTTCTACCCTGTCGTACAGAAGGTACGTCCACAGACAGCCCTGGAGCGGGTCATTATTACCAGCATCACTGACTTTTTGCCCCCGGTGCAGCGTACGCTCTATCCACTCACACAGATCAGAGCGAAAAAAACCGAGCCAGGCGTCAAGACCAAAGATCTCATCAAGGACCCAACCGTCCTTCTGATGCAGCCGCTGCTCAAAGCATCAACGAAGGGCGGCGTTGAACTTTTTAATCTGCCCATGGCTGCGCATGGCGATGATCTGGCCGTCTTGCAGTATACCGGCGGAACGACTGGATTTTCTAAAGGTGCAATGTTGACGCACCGTAATCTGCTGGCAAACGCGATGCAAACCTTTTACTGGGTACCTAAAGCGTGCAAAGGCCAGGAGATCACACTGTGTGTCGCGCCATTATTTCATGCATATGGTTTAACGGTTGGTATGAATCTCTCAATTCTCGGCGCAGCTACGATGGTCCTCCTGCCACGCTTCAAAGCGCAAGAAGTAGTCAAAGCTATCCGCCGCTACCACCCAACCATGCTCCCCGGCATACCAACCATGTATATTGCTATTATGCGTGTAGCGGGTGAGCACGCGGATTATTTACAATCGATCAAATACTGTATCAGCGGTTCAGCGCCGCTGGCAGCCAAAGTACAGACAGACTTTGAGGCAGTCTCGCACGGCAAGCTCGTTGAGGGCTACGGATTGAGCGAGGCTGCACCTGTTACCCATTGCAATCCGCTGACCACTGAATGCCGCAATGGCAGCATTGGTCTGCCTTTACCGGAAGTTGAAGCTGCCATTATGAGTTCCGATACTGGCGAACTCTTGCCACCAGGAGCAATCGGCGAGATCGTCGTCAAGGGACCGAATATCATGAGCGGCTACTGGCAGAACGAGGAGGAGACCAGAGCCATCTTCGCGCATGGCTGGATGCGCACTGGCGATATTGGGAAGATGGACGAAGAGGGCTATTTCACTGTCCTTGAGCGTGCCAAGGACCTGATCATCGCGAGCGGATTCAATGTCTACCCCCGTGAAGTCGAAGAAGTGCTTTTCCATCATCCAGCTATCGCAGAAGCAGCGGTGACTGCTATCGCCGATAGCTATCGTGGAGAGACAGTCGCGGCTTTTGTCGTTTTAAAACCGGGCTTCGCGGCATCGGAACAAACCAGAGAGGACATCCTGGCTTTTTGTAAGCAAAAGCTCACGGCTTACAAGGTTCCGAAAATGCTGAAGTTCCTTGATAGTTTACCCAAGTCAACAATAGGCAAAGTTTTACGGAGAGAACTGCGGAAGTCAGTATAGCAAGAGGAGAATGGTATCTATGTCGACAACCATCAAACCCACAGAAAATGGGACTGCATTTTTAACGACACCAGTCAGCGAGAGCGCTGATCGCATATTCACCCTGGAGGAGCGGGACGAAGAGCAGCGTTGGATTGGAGAATCTGCGGCGACCTTTGTGCAGCGCGAAGTACTGCCCCAGATGGATGCTATTGATCGCCAGGAACCGGGAGTCATGCCTGCGCTGGTCAAGAAGGCCGGCGAACAGGGACTCTTGATGATCGATGTGCCAGAGCAGTACGGCGGCGCGGAACTAGGCTTGCTCACCAGTGCATTGGTAGCCGCTGAATTGCGCGAACCATCCTTCAGCGTTGCGTTTGGTGCACATACCACTATCGGTACGCTGCCAATTGTCTATTACGGCACTGAAGAGCAGAAGCAGCATTATCTCCCCAAACTAGCCTCTGGAGAATGGATCTCGGCATACGCGCTGACCGAGCCGGGAGTCGGCTCCGACGCCATGAATTTGAGCACACGCGCAGAGCTTTCCGCCGATGGCAAACACTATATTCTTAACGGCACCAAACAATGGATCACGAACGCGGGCTTTGCGGACGTGATGACCGTCTTTGCCCGTATTGGCAACGAGCGTCCTTCGGCCTTCATCGTCGAGACCACGTGGCCGGGTGTCTCAACTGGTGTCGAGGAAAACAAAATGGGCATCAAGGGCTCATCCACGCGCCAGGTCTACTTTGAAGACGTCCAGGTACCCGTCGAGAATATGCTGGGACAACTGCACAAAGGCTATAAGATCGCCTTCAATATTCTCAATATTGGACGCCTGAAGCTAGGTGCTGGCACTGTGGGTGGGGCACGCACGGCACTGGGACTGGCCGCGACGTATACCACCGAGCGTAAATCATTCGGCAAGTTTCTACACGAGTTTGGCATGATCCAGAAGAAACTGGCCCGCATGGCAGCTGAAACCTACGCAGCCGAGAGCGAGGTCTTCCGTACCGCGTCCAATATCGCACAGGCTCAACTGAGCGCTGGCGAAGATACGGAGACCGTCTTCAAAGCTATCGAAGAGTATGCGGTCGAAGCTTCGCTGGCCAAGGTACACGGCAGCGAAGTGCTGGCGCTGGTCGTAGATGAAGGTGTGCAAATCTTTGGCGGTTACGGCTTCATGCACGAGTATCCCATCGAGAAAGCCTACCGTGACGCGCGTATCCAACGCATCTTCGAGGGCACCAACGAGATCAACCGCCTGGTTGCGACAGGAACACTCTTCAAGCGTGCACTGGGAGGCAAAGTTGATCTCATGTCGAAGTATCCCGAGATCGAGGCCAACATAAAATCCGGGCAGGTTCCTGAACGCGCGGATGCCAGCGTCCCCGCTGAACTGCGCGGAGCAGTCAATGCATTGGAGCGCGCCAAGGATGCAACAATCTATGCGTCAATGCAGATTGCGTTAAAATATATGCAGGAACTTGAAAACGAACAAGAGTTTATCGACTATCAGGCTAACCTGCTCGTCGAACTCTACGCTATCGATAGCGCACTGGCGCGTGCCATCAAGACGGCCCGGCGCGGTGATGAGAATAGTGCCACGCATATCAAGCTGGCTCAACTGGCGACGTGGCTCTCCTTCACCCGTATACGCAGCAACCTCGATCAAATGATCATGAGCTACATAGACGCAGATCGCGTCGAGAAAGTGCTCGCACGTGTACGCGCCTACGTCGGAGACTACACATTGAATGGTGTGGCCCTCCAGCGCGAGGTGGCAGCACTCGTCGTTGAGAAGCAAGGCTACCCTTTGTAAACTACAGAGAGCAGGTTTTTCTAGCGCCAGAGCACGCGTGATGGATGCTCGGGCGAGGCGAAACATCAGGTGGTCGCTAGCCACCGCGCCTGATTTCACACTAGAGGTGACAGCATGCAAATTGGGGATAGAATGGCGTGGGAGCGCACATTCACGGAAGAGGATGTGCAGCTATTTGGGCAACTATCGGGGGATCAAGGCATACAGCATATGGTCCCCGACGAGCAAGGTCGCCTGATGGTACAAGGTCTTTTAACAGCCACGCTGCCGACAAAGCTCGGTGGCGACATGAATTATCTTGCCCGGGAGATGATCTTTGATTTCATACACCCGGTCTTTGTCGGTGACACCATCCGTTGCGAGATCACCATTACCCATCTCGCACTGCGCGAAGGACGCACCGACATGAGCGCAGCCCTGGTCTGCCTTAATCAACGGGGCAAAGCAGTATTAACAGGTCACATCAATGGCCTGATCCCTATCCCAGGTTACAATCTTGTTGGGCTTAACTAACATACTAAGGAATTACTCAGGTCTGCGGGCTTGCATTACACCTGACACCTGGTACGTGCATAGACAATAGAAAAAAGGAGCATACATATGACCGAAGCCGTCATCGTGAGTGCCATACGCACTCCCATAGGAAGAGCCAACAAAGGCGTGCTCAAAGATGTGCGCGCAGATGATCTTGCCGCCCTGGCGGTGAAAGCCGCCGTTGAGCGCGTACCGCAGCTTGATCGTGCGCTTATCGAGGATCTCATTCTTGGCTGCGCCTTTCCCGAAGGGGAGCAGGGTATGAACCTGGCGCGGCTCGTGGTGCCTCTGGCCGGACTGCCAGAAACCGTCGGCGGCGTTACCGTCAATCGCTTCTGTGCATCAAGCTTACAGGCAGTCAATATGGCAGCTCAGAATATCATGCTGGGACTGGGAGAAGTGGTGATTGCAGGCGGCATTGAAAATATGTCGCGCGTGCCCATGGGAGGCTTTAATCCAAGCTTCAACCCACGTCTCGTCGCCACACATGATGCCAAAGAGAGCGCGAAGTTAGCACAATCGGCCTACCCACCATGCGAACTGGAGTACGGCTACTCCAGCTATATACCGATGGGTATCACAGCCGAAAACCTGGCGCGCGAGTATCACATCAGCCGCGAAGCGCAGGACGCATTCGCCTTGCGTAGTCACCAGCGCGCCCTTGCCGCCATAGATAGTGGCATATTCAAGCGAGAAATTATCCCCGTACCTTTGCCTGATGGTAGCGTGATGGAGATCGACGAAGGCCCTCGCCGTGACACCTCGCTAGCGAAACTGGCAAGCCTGGAACCCGCCTTCACAAAAGGTGGTACAGTCACTGCCGGCAACGCTAGCCCGCTCAACGACGGTGCTTCAGCCGTTGTCTTGATGTCCGCCGAGAGAGCCCGTGATCTTGGCATTACGCCCCTGGCAAAGATACGCACTATGGCCGTAGCAGGCGTTCGACCCGACGTAATAGAGTCAGGGATTCAATCTCAGGCGGTACGATCTGAAATTTATAACGGGGGAGATGACCCACGCTATAAATAGTAGCTCTTAGCCCTAGTATTACTATAGCTTCCCGCTTATCCTGATATGTAATCTCTTCTTGCATTCTTTCTTTATAATTTGACCATTTCTGACGAAACCGATCTGTTATTAACCGTATGTTTTCGGCTTCCCCAATATGGCGCATAACTTCCGAACGTAGTTTCTCGGCATCTTGTCTATCCTTCTTTAATGTTGCTGCTTCTTGGTCAAGCAAGTTTTTCATGTATACCGGGTCTGGTGACTGAACAATAGCGGCTGCAAGGTTTCGCTCCCGTCTGTTTATTTCGGCTAAGTGTTCCTCAATAGGTGTTAAATCAGCACTTTTTTTAGATAGTATTCTTTCAATCTCGGCTAACCGCTCTTCCATCTTGAGGGGGTCCTTTATAAAAGTTAGAACATATTCCCATGCAGCAATGTCAACACCATCACACTTAATGCTAACTTTCTTACATCGTCCTATGCTGCCGTCTTCATGGCATGCATATACATACTTTTCCTTTGTGCCGTCCTTTTGAGGGGCCTTCCTAGCAGCATGCAGCCTGAACCCACAATTACCACAAATAGCAAAACCGGCGCGTAACAAGGCCATTTCAGGGTTATAATTGTTGCGTTCTGACAGTTGCTTATTTATAGCTAGTCGCTCCTGGGCAATATTGAACCGCTTTTCATCGATGATCGGGGGTACAACTCCCTCCGCAACTGGTTTTTGTTCCTCCTCTGGTCGGTGTGAACGCATGCGGTTTTTGCGTGAGCCTGGTTCGTCGTCATATTGCCACTTCCGTACATTGCCTTTACCTATGTAATAGGCATTATGCAATATACGTCCTATCGTCGAGGTCCCCCATGTACCTTTGCGGTTACGGTTGGGGTATTTCTCGCGCAAGTGCAGTACAATGGCATAAATGGACCATTTCTCTATTGTATACCAGTCAAAAATAAGGTCTATCATCTCGGCTTCTTGCAAGTCTATGAGGTATCCCCTTTTGTCAGGTCTCCACGTATAGCCATAGGTAGGGCGTCCACCTCCTAAGAGCTGGCCTTTATTTAAAATAGACGTTCTTCCCCTGCTGGTTCGCTCCTTCAATTTTTCAAGCTCATACTCTGCTGCGAACGCTGCCGTATTGCGCATAAACTGACCAATTGCAGAGTTATCAAAGTTTTCTGTAACTGATAGTAACTTGATGTTTTTACTTGCAAAGAATTGTAGAATGACAGCTTGTAAAACCTGTTTGCGTGCCAGTCGGTCATACGCATAAAAGATAAGAACATCAAATTCGTTGTTATTAGCGTCTGCTCTGGCCGTATTCAACACTGGCCGGTCTAGTACTGTACCCGTGAATACCTCCCGGTAGATGTGCCTCTCAGCGTCAACTTGATATCCTAAATCTGAAGCAAGCTGTAAACATCGTGCTTCCTGGGTTTCTAATGATTCTCCTTCTTCTTCCTGCTTATCAGTAGAAACACGAATGTAAATAGCTGCTCTAATAACCTTAGTAACCATATAATCTACAGTCCGTTTTGCGAGAGGTGATAAACTATTGGATGTTGCATCTGACATGGTGAACTCCTTGTGATGTAACGCTAGGGCTTGCTATAGTTGCGTTATAGCAAGCCTATTCAAAACTAACTGAGTTGGTAAAACGGCGATAAAAGTAACGCAGGTTCGCTAACACTCTCCACAATAACACCGTTCTGTTTTAGCTCGCCTATAATGGCTGCTACGTATAGCGCATTGCGAGAGAGACGGTCAAAAGTAAATACATATACCTTGTCAAACTCATGCTGTTCTGCTGCTTGGCGCAACACAGTTAACTGTGCGTATGTGTTGTAGTCGGCTGCTCCGCTTACTATCTCCTGGTATATATGTTTCTCTTCTAATGTGTAACCTTCTGAGACGCAGCGTTCTTTACAAGCTAGGATCTGACGTTCTAAAGCAAAATTGCTATCTATCTGCGTGGAGGTCGCAACACGCGCATAGATAGCAACCTGTTTCTTTTCTGTCAGTACATCCATTATTATAGAATCCCTTCTTACGATCTTGACATTACAACATTACGACTACTACCTATATTATATCCTGATAATAGTATTTTGTCAAGTCCTACTCCTGCTAACAGGTAACTTTGTAGTGATTCAAAAAGCATAGAACATATATTCTTTTTTCGATTAAGGACCTTTGTACACTAGGCGCTAGGATCGGGGGATCTATGGCGATTGTGCGGGTACATTCCTGCTGCTGTCTCCTAGTTGTGCTATGTCCCGCCGGAGGCTCCTACACTTATGATACTGTTAGATCAGGGCGTCAGTCACGTTAAGAAAATTGGACGCTTTAGCGCTTGCCCTTGATCGGCATGCTATAATACGTTCCCGTCAGCGCGGTATGCATGTTCAACTGCATTACCCCTGAGCCGCGCTGACGTCCCCATGTTCGCGCATGCCGTGTCAAGGGTCCAATTTTTAGTGACTGATGATCCTGCTGCAAAGTTCGGGGGGCGACAGCTTTAAATCCGCGTAGCGTTCCTTACATAAAGAAGAGGTAGCATTGCAGCGTCCTACCACTGCAAACTACCTCAATTCCGAACCCCATGAGAGAATTGTCTAGTATCTAATCAAGCCGCTCAATAATCATAGCGTTTGCGGTTCCTCCGCCTTCACACATAGTCTCTAAGCCGTATTTTCCGCCTGTGCGCTCTAACTCATTCAATAGAACCGTTGCGATACGTGCGCCCGAAGCTCCTAAAGGATGCCCTAGAGCGATAGCACCACCATTTACGTTAACCTTGTTCATGTCAGCTTGCATTTCACGCTGCCATGCTAGCACAACACTACCGAATGCTTCATTGATTTCAATCAAATCTATCTGGTCGAGTGTCAAACCAGCTTTGTCAAGCACCTTACGAGTGGCGGGGATAGGGGCCGTGAGCATCATAATAGGGCTGTCTCCGGCTAAAGCAAAAGAGACGAAACGAGCACGCGGTTTAAACCCTAATTGTTCAGCAGTTTCACGTTCCATAATTAACACTGCTGCCGCTCCGTCACTAATTTGTGAGGAATTACCAGCGGTAACAACGCCGTCAGACTTAAACACTGGCTTTAGGCTAGCTAGTTTCTCTAAGCTGGTATCTGGACGAATACCTTCATCTTTGTCAAGTGAAAAGCTTGAACCATCTTCATTTAATGCACGAATAGGCAGGATTTGAGATTTAAAACGACCTTCAGCGGTAGCTAACGCGGCGCGTCGGTGGCTCTCCAGACTCAACGCGTCTATCTCTTCCCTGCTGAGTTCCCATTTCTGCGCTATCAATTCTGCGCTAATTCCTTGAGGTACGAGCTTACCATTATAACGTGAAACTAATAAACTCCCGAAGGGTGCAAACATGTTATCACCTGTAGATGATCCCATAGGTACACGTGTCATCGACTCAACACCACCAGCAATAACGATGTCATAAGCACCGCTTTGCACTCCCTGGGCGGCAAAGTGTATTGCTTGCTGGCTAGAACCGCATTGACGGTCAACCGTTGTGCCTGGTACTGTCTCAGGAAAATTTGCAGCTAGAGCCGAATTACGGGCTATATTAAAGGTCTGTTCGCCTACCTGGCTTACGCAACCTACAATAACATCATCAATTAGCGTTGCATCTAAATTGTTGCGCTCAACTATGAAAGAAAGTACCTGTGCCATTAAATCTACAGGATGCCAGTCCTTCAGGCGTCCGTTTCGGCGTCCTATTGGTGTGCGGATTGCGTCAACTATGACTGCTTCTCTCATTGTCGCCTGTTCCTCCTAAGTTTATTTGTAGCTTCGCATTGTACAATGAACATTGCTTCAATTATATGTTACTGGGGAGCATAATGAACACGTTGCTAGCTAACATTCTTTGATTAGTAGACATATATGGAGGTGGGGCGTACCTAAAAGAGAGTGAGAGAGTGAGTTTGAGAGAGGGAGAGAGAGAGGGAGACCAGCCGCTTTGATAAAAGTGGCTGGCCTCTCTCTTTCTTTCCCTCTTTCAAGTGGGTAGACTTATGATCTCTCTCGGCATAGTTACTGCCGTTCAATCATTTTCGTACGGCTCGTCTCGGCTATTTCCCTTTTGCTCTTCTTCTTCTGGCCTTCCTGCCTCCTGGCTGATGCCTTTTCCTTTAAGCCACTCACTGCAAGTTGAGCGGCGGACGTTGGCTTTCTGAGCAAGCTCACGAGCTGATATAGGTTTCCAGTCCTGGGTATGTTCCCTATCCTTCTTGATCTCTTCATAAGCTCGTGCAATGCGCATTTCAGCGGCTTCCTCTGCGGTTCCTGGCAAAAGGAACATGCTAAAAGTGTCTTCTTCCACTACCTTCGTTGCTCTATATTTCACTGGGTTAACTGCCTCCGGTAACGGCTCGTGTGTCTCTACCAGTGGGTTAACTGCCTCCGGTAACGGCTCTCTTGCCTCCTGGCGTAAGTCATTAAAGGAGAAATTTTTGAGCCTGGAAGTGAGCAGGAAACCCACGACAGCTACAGCTCTTAAAGCAGTGAGAATCCACAAAGGGACAATGCTAGAAACGTCCTTTAGTGGCACGCCTGACGCATGACTCAACGCATCAAAGTCCGTTAATAATCCTGCTACCGTTGCTAGTATAGCCGTAAGAGAGAAGAAGATAAATGCTTTGATCTTCTCCCTTTCACGCACTGCCTGAAAACCGTTCATAAACACAATTCCTAAACTAGAATCAATAGCAAGTGCCTGCGCCCATGACCACGCAACATAGAGACTACTATTTGCTTGCATCACACTTCCATCAGTTAGAAAGTTAGCGGTGCTAATAACGACTCCAGCGGCTAATAGTAGCTCACTCGTCTTTGCTGCGAAATTAAAGACGAACTTGATTACCTCGTCATACCATCGGAGAGATGTAAAATTACCGTTGCCCATAAAATCTTTCCCTTTTTCCTTATGTCTGGTACTCATGTCAACATTACAAGGAGGTTTATAAAACCGCCTACGCTATCGGCTTGCTATGACTATGTATCATATGCGTTTTTTTGTCAAGAGTCTAAGACCGCTCTACAGGCGGTTTTATGGTACTTTTTGCGGCCCTTTATGTAGTCCTTTTGTGCTGCTACAATAAGTTATAATACTGGTCCGTTCTACCATCTAAAAAAAAGGAAAAACAGGCATTTTTTGATGGGCCATGTGAACCTATTGCATTGATCGAGCTTGCCCATAAAAAAAAGTGGGAGCACCGTTTCCGGTACTCCCACTACAATCTACCAAGCCATAATTGTTTTCAAACTGGCGTATCGAGGATTGCCAATAACGATATGATCAAGGAGATTAATTTCGAGGAGTTTGGCAGCCTCTACACACTCCTTTGTAACCATGATATCTTCAGAGCTAGGTGTCGGGTCTGAGCTTGGGTGATTGTGGCAGAGGATAATGTTTTTACAATTACGCACAATCGCTACACGGAAGATTTCAGCGTAACGTAAACAGGACGTATCCACCGTTCCCTGATAGAGCAGGATATTTGCAATGACATGATTCTTTGTGTTGAGAACCAAAACGCGCATCTGCTCCGTTTGCAAGTGGCGCATATCTGGTGCAAGAAGTGCTACAACATCCTCTGGACTCTGAATAATTGTCCTTTTCTCGACTGGTTTGGTTAACCTCCTTGCTAGTTCTAGCAATGCACGTAAACGGGTGGCCGTTCCTTCATCGAACTCATACTGAAACAATTCATCGATCTCTGTATCCAGAATTCCATTCAATCCCCCTCGCTCTGTAAGCACAGCTTGAATACAGCGGAGAAGCTTACGGCGCTCTGTAACGGTCCCCTTGGACAACAAAAGCGCTAACAGATCTGCATCAGTAAGTGCCCTAACACCGTACTCCTGGGCGTGTTCCATAACAAGCTGTTTCAACATAATCTTAATCCTTTCTCTAGGTGCCGGGTCTCAATCGGACACCATACCGTAGGCGGCAACTCACCGCCCACGCTCGCCGGGAATCACGCGCCCACAGCAAAGTCAAGGCTGCACGCCGCAGCGGGCACCCGTAGGGCTTGGCCTTTACTTTGCGAGGACGTGTGATAGACTTGGAAGAGCGGGCGGGAGAGAGACAAAGCTAGCCAACGGGGGGTAGATGGTGTGGTATGTGATACAAGGATGGGGCTGGGGGGCATGCAAAGCGAGAGCGGTGCATGCGCGGCGTCAACGCCGCTATGGGGAAGGGTGGCAAGGGCGGTAGGGCGGTATACACCTTTGAATGAAGACGAGAAATATGCTATACTTTGTAGCGTGGTCTTAATCCACGCTCTTGAAAAAGAGCAGTGCAGCCTGACGGGTCTCAAAATCGGTAGGGCTGCATTTTTTTGCGGCCTTCTGCACGGCCCTTTCTTTCGCTTAAAGTAACTTCACAAGCAACTTTACCGTTTCCTAAAAAAATGGGTCGAAATTGCCGTTTCTCTCGCTGAACATAGGGGTTGCCAATGAGATGGCATCATAGACCACGTAATCGATGATGTCTCCATCTTCCTTGAGTGTTGTATAGAATCGCTCAGGGATTGGCTTCGACCATTCCATGAAGATAAAACCATTCTCGGCTTTTTCTGTGAGGCCATACAACTGGACCGTTAGCCCTTCATCATCCCAGTCTCCGTACTCCTCTACAATCGTCTGAAGCTCCCGCTTACTACAGGTGACAAGCATCATTTTCAACATGTTTATCCTTTTCCTACGCCCTTGGCTTAGAAGCACAAAACCAGTATGATCATTAATAAGTAATATATTATGCGTTATTTACCAAAAAGAAATGACCTCACATTAAAAGTAAGGTCATTGAAAATCAATTTTTACATGATAGTCTACTGAAAAACGTTAGGGTTTTGTGTTCTCATAAGCTCAACCCCCAACGTTGCTACGTCTGGAGCATTACCGTATTTGGTTGACCTCAACTGTTTATAAAGAGTCTCAATACGGTTAATATTTGCTTGTGACTTAATATCACTTGCAACAGTTAGCGCATCTAAAGCTAATTGTGCTGCCGTTGGGTACTCTCCCTCTACATACCATCCTTTTGCTTGCAAGTATGTACTGTAAGCATAACGTCTTTTCCTGTTCATAGCAGCAGGTATAAGGGCTAACTCACTAAAGCCCTTATCAGCAAAAACTAACTTTTTATTTGGTGCACCTAACCATGATGAAGCTCTATTTAAGTGATACCCTTCCTCATTAAATTTAACGAAGTAGATATCTTGCTCGTGTTTGCTGGCATCTAGTAAACTACTCGCAGTGTCCAGCATTGCAAAAGCGTTACTCAGCTCGTCTTGATCTGTAGCAGAGTGAGCTAACACATGTCCTAATGCTGAATGTATAGCACCTCGTATGTGTGTTGAGGCTGGTTTAAAGCTCAACGCTCTACGTAGATCGCTAACTGCTGCTGGTAAATTATCCATTTCGTGATACGTGAGTGCTCGACGCCAGAGAACGAGAGAAATTGTTTCAGCGTTTTTGGTTGAGCTGGTCAATGACTTAGCTACAGCATACGCCCTATTCTGATAGAAAAGAGCTTCGTCATAACGCGCATTGTCCCTAAACAGACCAGCAATAAACTGCTGGTAATCGCACAAGAGCCAAAGCAATTCAGCTTGTCTATTACCTGTACTGTATGGGACTTCATCGTGTATGTCGTATATGCTTCCTATAATATCCTCAAGCATATGGCCTACGGTGGACGCATGGTTTTGTTTTTTGTACTGGTGCAACTTCTCCCTAGCTGCTACAATATCTACCTTGTCACTATCCAAACTCCCTAAAGTTAACGACGCTGCTGCATTTCCTAGAGGCTCTAAGCCAAATGAAACTAGGGAAATGTCGAGTAAACGCGCTATAACGTAGCGCCGTTTAGGTTTGCTGGGTACTTTGTTGTATTCTTCCCACATTCTGACAGTGTCCTCGCTGATGCTTTCGTCACGAAAGAAACGACCATACATTTTTGCTAAATCTGATCTCGACCAGCCCTTTGCTAGTCTTGCGTTCATGACAAGTTTCCCACAGTTAGTAACATTAGGGGCTTGCATTGTACTCCTCCACCTTACAAATATTTTAACCCACTGGTTCAAGATCTTACAGGGATGTATCCTAGTTGTCCACTGAGGAAAAATTTTAGTACCAAAGTAAAAAGCTCAAGTCCTTGTTTTAAACTTTTATGGGAGTGATAAGAGATATTCAAAACTCTTTACGCTCTGTACAAATTATATCACTTAAATGCTCTCATGTTGAGAGTAGCGTATAAGTAGCCATACAAGAGGCGTAATAAAGAGTGGGAGCTTGTCTAGTAACCCTAGTGAAGTTTACAATGTTAGAAACACAAGCATGAGCGCAAGGAGGGAATCTTTTTCTGTGACAATTGTATCAATACACTAGCTGTGTTTTCTATCTTCGGCATCGGGAACGCGTTCTACTAAATCCCCGATCTCCACGCCAAGAATAAGCGCTATCTTTTCTAGTGTATCAGTGTTCGCGTAAGAGTATGGCTTCCGAAAATAGCGTTTGATAGTTGTAAAGCTCACATCGGACGCACGAGACAACGTAGACATATTGTAACCGCGTTGCTCTGCAAGTTCTTTGACTCTTAGGCGTAGCATTCAGTCATATCCTTTAGAAATTTTCACATACATCCTATCAGAAAGGTTATGTAACTCAAATTAGGCATACATGCTTAAAAGTAAAAAAGTAGTCATGTATGCTTAATCATACATAGTCACTGAGCAGAGAAAAAGGATAAGCTATTCTTGCACGGCATGTTCATTTTTAGACACGGCATTGGTGAATTCAGAAAGTAATACATTCTCTGATGAATGTTAAGCACATTTAGTAGAAGGAACGAATATAATGACAAAAGACCAAAGTCAGGTAGCGAGACTAAAGCAGGAAATAGAAGCAACCTGTGCCTCAATGCAGTTGCTTTTTAACGGGTATGCTCAAAAGGCATCTCATAAAATAATCACGAATCAGTACAAAACTCTCGATCAGCAATGCTCTCATTTAGCGACACTAGTCGGAGAAGAAGCCGCAACAGAAACGATCTGTAAAACTTACAACACTATCGTTCACTAACGAAGAGGAAAGGATAGTTGCTTTATGCCAAAAGATCACCATTACCCTATGAATATAGAAGATCCTACAGAAATGGCACGCTTAATTGAGCAGGATCGGCTCTTTACGCAAGCCATGGGCGGGATTTTTCCCGAACAACCGGACCTCTCCCATATTGGAAGCCTCGTTGATCTGGCTTGTGGTCCTGGCAGTTGGGCGCTTGATGTGGCCTTTACGTATCCGGCAATTGAGGTGATCGGCGTCGATAAAAGTCGGACCATGATTGACTATGCTCAAGCTCGTGCTCGTTCACAGAAACGAGGGAACGCGTCCTTCAAAGTGATGGACATCACGCAACCGCTCCATTTTGCGGATTCCTCCATTGATTTGATCAACGCCCGTTGTGCTGAGAGTTTTCTTTCTCCGATGTCGTGGCCTCTGCTCCTGGCTGAATGTCTGCGCGTGCTCAAGCCGGGCGGTCTGCTGCGCCTGACGGAAATTGAAGGCTGCATTTCTAATAGCACTCCCTTGCAGCAATTAAGCGCCTGTCTCTTTGAGGCCCTTCATGCAGAGGGAAGGACGTTTTCAAAAGATGGGCGTTCGCTGGGCATTGCCCATATGCTCGGACCCTTACTCAAAAACGCTGGATTTCAAGCGGTTGAGAAACGACCCTTCATTCTGGATGCAACCTATGGTGAGCCTTTGTACTACCCATCCAGCGAAAACATGAGAATCACGTTTCTTCAGCTCAAACCGTACCTTCTCGCATCGAAACTCATCTCATCAGAAGCTTTTGACGATATCTACGGGCAACTGGTCATAGACCTGTATGATCAAATTTTTACCTGCCTCTCCTTTGGGTTAACCGTGTGGGGGGTGAAACAACCATGAGTGATGTGAAGAGACGGAGCCTGAAGGAATTACGATGCCAGCATGATATTTCATCGCAAGTCGTCGCAGAGCAGGCCGGGGTACCACTGCGAGAGGAATATTTGCTGGAAATCGGCGTTCCAGTAGAGAGGCAAACAGCGTTGAAGATACTCAATGCATTCTCTCGACTCGTCAACCAAACATACACCCTTGATGATATATGGGTAAGTATCAAAAAGGAAGAAGGGATATGAGCAGTAATCCCACCTTTTCCCAACTGAGCGTACAACATCCTTTTGAGATACCCGTGCTCGCAAAAAAGGCCGGGGTAGGGGAACGCACGGTGTATTTTATGCTGCGAGGATTGCCAGTGAAGCGTTCAGAAGCGGAGAAAGTCCTTGCTGGTCTCTCAAGCCTGCTCAACAACGGATGGGATTTCACGCTGGACATGGTGGACGTGGTTCTCGAAGAGGAGCAATAAGCCATGGATACCCGACCAACGTTTCAAGAGATACGAGAGCGTCATATCATTTCCCTTGATCAATTGAGTGCAGAGAGTCACTGCCATTTGCAAGAGGTGCGTTTGATTGACGCATTCGGGAGAGGAAAACCAGCGATGATTGATGCCTTACTTGCGTCCCTATCCAGACTCAGCGGGGGAACCTACACGAGAAAGAATGTCGGAGGATTCTCTTTTACTTTGCAATCACTTGAGTTAGCACAAGATATCCAGAAAGTGAGCCTCTTTTTCGATGAACATAGCCTGCGCGATGTGAACACGGGACAGCTACAGAGTACCATTGAGCATTTACAGAACTATATTCAAGCATGCAATGTGCTAGGGAAAAGTGAAGCTATTGTTCAGAGATTAACACAAGCACAGCATGCGCTCAAGCGAGCAAAGAGATATCTCGAAAGAAATACAAGAACAAGAGGCTTTTATAAATCTATCCGCACTGCACAGAGATTGATTGATGAAACGCTCAAACAGTGGGATAGAGAGGAAGGAACCTAGACGAATGATAAAGGAAGATGTTACGAGACTAGGGAAAAAATACGGTGTCACTCTTCATTTTAGCGACTCACATATTGAGTTACAGCGTGAACGTACGAAGTACCAAACCTCTCAAGCTGCAATCACCGTTGATACTCAATATGTAACGCCTTTCATGTGGCACTACTATCTCAGGATGTATGTACTGGACTATCAACAAATTGCGAGAAATCAGCGAGCAACGTCTATCGCCTATAGAAGAAGTATAGGGAAACCACGGCTCTTTGATTCATTGGTCCGCTCTTGTGATAAAAAATTTGAAGCTCTTGCCAGAATAGCTGCATGGAGATGGAATTGGAAATTCCGAAGAGAAAAGAAGCTCTTCTATAGAAGTCATAGAACACTTTTTGAACCCGATTCCCTCTCTTTGCCAGCATTTAGATTAAGACATTTCGAGATAGGAGGATAGCAAAAACAGCATTTCACCTATAGAAGGGTAAAATATAAAATATGTCACACTATGACTGATTAAAGAAAATATGTGGCTTGATAGCGAGGAGCAACGAAAGACATTTTTCTTCCTTCAGATGGAGGTGCAGGTGCAGTTCTGTGAAACACATCATTGAGAATGTTTTTCGTCGCTCCCCCTTTCTTTCGTTCTTCCTCGCTGTCAAGCTACAAGAAAGATGAAACTTCGTAGAGGGAACAGGCTGGGTTGTTTGTTCCCTGGTCTCTTCTGGCTCCCTGGTGTGGCGCTGGCTCCCGGTCGTAGCTCCTGGGAAGATGAGTTGAAAGCGAACAGCAGACAAGAGGGAACAGGCTGTCTGTGGTTGGTTCCTTGTTGCCTGTGGTTGGTATCTCCTGAATCTGTTCTTGTTTGGGAATGCTCTACAGGTCGGAAAGGCGGGTAATCGTCTTGAGCACCTGGCGATTGCTTGCCTCTTTTCGGTGGTTCCCTGGTGTGGCGCTGGTACTGGCTCCCGGTGGCTCCCTAGCATGGCGCTGGTACTGGCTCCCAGATGAGGGCGTTTGTAACAGCCAGAAGCATATGAGAAAGAGAAGGGAGTTTTAGTAGTGCAACAAGAGGAGATAGAAAAGCTTGCCGAAGAGCGGCGTTTTACGTTTGCCTTGCATGATTATGACCGACTCGCAACGCAAGAGCAAGCGATAATGGACTCCAGATTGCAAATATGGATCATCTTTTTTACCGCTATAGTGGGACCAACCGGATATGCAGAGCTAGTAGGGTTACGAGTATCAGTATTCGTTTTAGCATTGATTCCATTTTTCATTACGTGTCTTTCCTTGCATGTCAAACACGCAAATATGGTATTAAGAAAAGATATCCGTAAAAGTATGAAGGATATTGCGGCACGTTGGGGCTATAGTAATCACGATGCAAATTTCAAGAAGGAACTGCAAGAAGAGCAAGGAAGATGGTGGGCAGGCTGGTACAATATCGCAATGGGAGCTGCGTTTGTCGTGGTGGAGGTGGTACTGACCTGTTTTACCTACTGGTATTTCTATACGAACGTGAACCCTTTCTTGAGCTTTGGTATGGGGATGGCAGATCTTCTTCTGATCGCAATCACTATGTTCTGTACCATGATACGTCTTTCCTGATAATGTAAATAGGAAGATGTTTCCATACACTTCTCCCTAGTTTTATTGATGAGTGAAACACGTGCAACGGTGGTACGGTGGTATGTTGGTGGATATGGTAGTGGCTCCCACTAGTAGCGCTGGCTCCTGGTGGCTCCCTGGTCTTTTCTGGCTCCTGGTGGCTCCCTCATCTATAATATTTTATCAATCAGGCTATTTTTATTGTACCTTGTGGCTTGTATATGTCTAGGTCGTATCTCGCGCTGCTCGATCTCCACCTAGACATATACGGCGCTCACAAGATTTTTTTCTTTGCGCCTGATGGTTAAAAAATGGCAAGTTTTGCCATTTTTGCTTCTACATCTTGCTTAAAGAGAAAATATTGAGTATAGTTATACGAGAAGAAAAACACGAAAGAAAAAGGGGAATTTGTATATATGCTTCAGTTCGTAGCGCAAGCAATAGGGATTGTTCTCCTTATTATCGTTAGCGTGGCTGTACTCAGAGCCGCTTCAGGCTTAGTACTATGCTTTTTTCGCTTTATAATTGGAATTCTGGCAATAGGTTTAATCCTTGAGGTTCTTATATTCCTTTTTCATGGATAGCATTTTCCTCTCCTTAGCCTCTAAAGATTCCTTCCTGGTAGAATGCCTTTCTCTGTTTTCTATTTCTTCCTGACATTCCACTTTGTAGGAATATCCATTCGCATCATTGCCATAATCATTTTCCATCCATACCTTAAAAGCAACGAGTTAAACTTTCTTTTGTTATACTTACTAGCTTTGTTCGTTATACAAGTACTGCACCCTTAAAATGCTATGAGTCCTCCTAAAAAGTTTCCAGTTGTTTCTACTTAGAAAAGAGGGAATTGTGTTTCACACTGCATCAAAGAAATTCATTTTATGTGTCTTTGTTGTCCTTCTGCTTCCCTTAGCACTTGTAGCGCTGGCGGTCTTTTCTCAATCATCGCCTACCGCTCATACAAGTGCTCTGTCTTCGTCGTCTGCTACATCTGACGTTGAGGGATCAGGAGGTGTTCATGTCCAGGTACCGGGAGATGGGCCGGTTATCATCACACCGACTCCTCCGGCTGGGATTGCTGCCGCTCCCTCTGGATGTCAGTTCGCGGTTAATCCTCCAACTGCCTTTTCGGTGCTCTGGCCGAGTCTGGGACCACAGCTCACAAGCAAGTATCGTAATCTCGGTTATGCCCTTCTCTGTATGGATACGTGGTCCTCTACCTGGAAAACGGCAACCTGTACGCTCTCCATGCAGACGATTTTTAAATCTCTGGGGTGGCCGCAAGACTTGCTCAAAAAGCCCTATGGAACGTATGTAGAATGTGTTGGACCACTGACCACTGACGAGATAGAAGCGCTCAAGGCTCCGTCTCTTGCGTCCACGTCCACACAAACGAGCAGCACCATTACAGGCAATTGTGTATGGGACCTGGGTAACTGGGTTGTTGCTCATCCCGTCATTCAAATCTGTGATCTCATTAATGGGATGTTCAAAGGGGTGCTTGCACAACCTCTTCAAACCGCATTTCAGCAAGTAAACGGACAAGTAGGCTCGTTTCTCTGGACCACTCCCGCGAGTATGACCTATAACAATCCGGTACTCTTGAAGTTCTGGACTATCTCCATGGGGATTGTGACTCTATGGCTTGTCGTCGCGCTTGCCTGGGCGTCTCTGCGCTCTATGGTACGTACAACAAACTGGCTTTCTTATGCGAACGTCGTTGAACTCTTGCCGCGAATCCTCTTTGGCGTTCTCGCGGCGTATGGGTCGCTTGAAGTTGCCAGATTAACTATCGATACATCTAACGCTCTCTCTACGATATTCGTAAGTGATCTCTTCACCAAACTCACGCAGAGCAGTTCAGATAACATCATTGTGACCGTTTTACAAGCTTTAGATATCATCATGGCGATTGGCCTTGTGCTAGAGGAAGCTGTACGCTTTGTGATGCTCTATATACTTATCGGTTTCGCTCCCCTGTGGGCGTTTTCAATGAGTTTGCGAGAAACACAAGGCATCGCACGGGCTGGCTTTCAAGGGCTGATTATATTCGCGCTCCTTCAGCCTGCCCAAAACGCGATATTAGACCTGGGCGGTGATGTAGTCAGCACGTTGACAGGGAGTCCACTTAACTATGGTGTCATGCAATTTTTGATTGTGCTCGGCATCATGTTTCTGGCCCTAAGCCTCATTTTTGTGGCCTCGCGTGCCGCTCTTGGCGGTATGGCAATTCCTTTAGCAGCGTTGACGCTTGGTACTATGGCATTTACGGGGCGCTCAATCCTTCGCTATGGAGCACGTAACTTACCTCTCGGTCAATCTGCTAGGACCAGAACGGCAGGGGGCGGGACTCCTTCACGAACGCCCATACAAAGGACATCATCTCTTGCGGGCCGTCTCGGAGGTCGGGCTGTTCGTGCAACGGTGCCGCCAGTTGGCTGGGCGATTGGTAATGCAGCATCTACGATTGCGCGTGCTCCTGGGGAGTTCTTTGACGCTCTTTCTGGTCGTCCACAGTTTAAGAAGACAATGCTTACAGTACCAAATGGTATAAAAAACGGGAAAAGAGCCACAACGCAAAAAACGGTTTATATGCCGACTCGTCCCATAAACAAACTGAAGAAGAACCATCGTCCCTAGCAGGAAGGAAATAGACGATGCTTGCACAATGGATACAGTCTCGTCTCCTCTTCTGGCTCCTGGGTTCAGTGGGGGGATGTGCCGTGAATTTGCTAGCGGTTCCGGTGCTCGTGCTTCTCATTCTCTTAGCCATTGTAAGCGCTCTTCAGGGGGGAAGTCTCACGTTTGCCTCCTCGACGGCTGCGCAAAATAGCACGCCTTCAACGATGACGCAGGACTGGACCGGCGAGCAAAATCAAGCGGTAGTGAGTGCTGCGCTTTCCATGACGCCCTATCTCAGTAACGATGAGACGAGCAGTGATCAATGGTACGTGACTGGCTTCCCACAAGCGGCTCTTGATTATTGGGCGTCGGTGTGTCCTTCGGGGTCGGATTGCTGGGCCAATTGGCAAGAAGGGCAATTGCAATGTGTGGAGTTTGTCACGGCTGCCTATACGCTTGCTGGTCAAACGTTACCGTATGCTGGGAATGCTATTGACTTTTGGGCCGGGTATCAAGATAGGTCAGGCTGGCAAGAAATCCCGAATGGCTCACAGAATGGCCCGTTACCGGGTGACATTATCGTGTGGAGTGATGGCGGATTAGGTCACGTTGCCATTGCCTTAGATGTCAAGCTCCCCACGAATGAGAACATCAGCGGGTATGTGACGTTTGGAGAGGCAAACGGTCCGACGCCGATAGTGCAAGAGCCATTGATTCTCAACAGTGCCGGGAAGCTTGTCATGCTGACCTGGCTGGGCTATGACGTGCTCGGCTACATTCGTCATACCGCGTTTGTTTCCTAAACAAGCAAGGAGTTTTTTATGGCTGGAATTGATTTTACCCCATTAAATACGATTGCAAATAATCTGTTGATCATTCTGCAAGCCATTGGTGCGGCAATGCTCGTTGTTGGCTTTGCCATTATCGGCATCATGAAATTAACCGCTTTTGGCAATGAGCATAAAACAACGCTGGTTAAATCAGCGGGAACGGATCTTGTTCTTGGCTTTATCGTGCTGATTGCTGCGCCTATTCTCACCAAATTTCTGCAAGGTGCGTTAGCATTCCTTGCCACAAGTCATTAAAACGGAAAGGACAGCTATGGACAATCAACTGCATAAAATCCCGCTTCATCTGGAAACGGATGATACGTTTCTATGGTCCTTCACTGGTCGTCAAGTGTTTATCGTAGCGCTTGGTCTGGGTGTTGGCTACCTCATTTTTGAAGATGTGACGATGCAGGTCACGCCATTTACCTTGAGCCTGGGGATTCTCCTGTGGGTGCTCGTTGCTGCCGTCGCGGTTGTCGTCGCCTTTGTAAAAATGCAGCATCGCAGCCTGGAAGAGTGGGCGCTTGTCTGGCTCCTCTACTGGACGCGACCACGCTATTACATTACGCACCCATTAGCAGAAACAATTGATGCCTCCGATAATGACGAGAGTAATGTACAACAGAAAGAAGAGCAAACACGATGGTAACGTCTCTGGCACAGAAAAAAAAGGCGGGCAACATCTTCGATTTTATTGGACTCCAAGAGATACAAGATGGGGTTCTGAGTATTCAGAGGAAAAGGCAAGAGCGGGAATATAAAGCGATTCTCGCTATTGATCCAGTCAACTTTTCTCTCATGGAAGAAAACGAGCAAGAGATTATCCTTGAAGGGTTCCGCGTCTTCGTGCAACGTCTCCAGGTGCATCAAAACATCTCTATTCATATCCAAATACGGCCCTATGATATTCAGCCCTACCTGGAGACGCTTCAAGAAGCACAAGAGAGTCCTTCCTCCATCATTCGTGAACTCTCCCGTGATCATGAGGAATTTGTGTTGAGCCTCGCGTCACAGCATGCCATTTTACAGCGGCGTTTCTATATTCGTGTCGCAACGCAACCAGAAAAAAGAGCGGGGCGAAAAAAGCTCAAGCCAGTTGCGCTCTTTGATCGTGCAAAGACCCAGCTTGATATCATCTGTAGCGGGCTGTTAGAAGACATCAAACGGGCCAGTTTAAGCGGGCATCGCTTGAATGATCAAGAAATTGCTCAATACTATCTTGAATGCGTCCATACGCATTATGCAGAAGAGCATCCCGTCCAACCAACGAATCTGCAAGCGGTCAACCGTCCATTGATGCCAGTTCGTTTGAAAGAGATTGTCCAGGCTGATACAACAGAGCTGGCCTTAACTGACAGAGAGGAACAGGAAGCGGGAGACGACACGGCAACGGTCCCGCCTTTGTCGATCTCGACTTCTGAGCAGACAGGAAAACGGTCTTTCTTTGCAAGAGGCATCGAAGCACGAAAAACCAAACAGGGGATGTCTGAGACGGCCTATCATGTCCAGCTTGCCGAACTCCTCGCACCAAGTATGATCACCGAGGAAGAGCATTTCATCAAGATCTATCGTGAACGCACCGAGTACTTTCGTGCTCGGAGTGTAACCGGGTATCCGAGTTATGTGATTGCTGGGTGGCTGGATCGGCTGATACAAATTGATGAGCCATACATTGACATCGTGCTCTATCTGGAAACACTGGAATCGACCAAATATGTGAACAAACTCACACGGCAAATAACCGGCTATCGTGCGACACAAACGGTTGACGAAAATCATGGACGCGTCGAAAATCCTCATATTAAGGTGGCACGTGAAGAGGTGGAAACGCTGCGTGATCAGCTCGTACAGCAGACAGAACGCGTGCATACCTTCTCGCTCTACATTTGCACGCGGGCGAGTTCGCCTTCAGAACTTTCCCAACGAGATGAGCAACTGGTTGAAACATTACGAAGTCTCGACCTGGAATCAGTCGAACTCAGTCTGGAGCATCTGCAAGGCTGGCTCTGTGTGTTACCAGATAGTTATGATGTGCTCAAACGGGGAAAACTGTTAGAAACCAGTTCCGTTGTAACCGCGTTTCCGTTTTCGAGTGCGTCCCTCTCGACGGAACCGGGGGCGCTGGTTGGGGTGATGCCTTCCGGTGGGCTGGTAATCATGAATCCACTCAGCGAGCAGCTAGATAATGGGCATGAATTGACAATAGCGCGGAGCGGTGCGGGCAAGTCCTATCATGAAAAGGTCTGGCTCATGCGCATGCTCATTCAAGGTTTTGACGCGCTGGTGATCGATCCAGAGGACGAGTATGCACCGTTATGCCAAAAATTTCGCGGGGTCAATGTGCGTCTTGCGTCGGGGCGTCTGCAATTAAACCCATTCGATCTGCCGTTAGTGACCGAGAGTGATCGCAATTCTTTGGAAGAAAAATTTCAAAGTCTGCTGGTCTTGTTTGATTTGCTCCTGGCAGAGAAAGATCCCGGTATGCTCACGCAACGGGAAAAGGCGTTTCTGACGCGGTGTTTCGCACAAGTGTATGCTGACCGGGGGATTACGCGTGATGCGTCAACGCACCATCATACACCACCGTGTATGCGTGATCTTTATACGGTCATTCTTGGCGGGGAATGTGGACAAGATACCTTTGACCTGGGGGATCGTCTGTTGCGTCACCTGGAAGCTTTCCCCCTTGCCACAGAGATCCAGATGGATAACCCCTTGATCGTCTTCAATACACGAGACCTGGCTGACGATCTGCGGGCGGTGGGACTCTTTTTAGCCACAGATTTTTTCTGGACGCAAATTCGCCGTGAGCGTCACCCACGACCACGCATCTTGACCATAGATGAGGCGTGGACCCTCCTAGAATTTCCTGAAGGGGGGCGCTTTCTGGAAAGTATGAGTCGTCGCGCTCGCAAGTATAATGTGATGCTGCGGCTAAAAACGCAGCAAACAGAGGACTTTTTAGCGAGTAATGAGGGACGGACCATTATAGCCAATAGCGCAACGAAATTTTTGATGAAGCAAAGTGCAGAAAGTATCGATCTTGTGGTACGAGCATTTCGTCTCTCTGAGGGAGAAAGAAAATTCCTGCTAACGTGTAATCCTGGAGAGGGATTGTACTATAGTGGCTTATCGCATGTGCCTTTGCGCGTGGTTGCCAGTGCGACAGAGCACAAAATAGCCACGACCAACCAACAAGAACTGTTGCGAGAAGAGATGCAAACATTGGCGCGTCAACAACAAACGGAGTCGATGAGAGATTCTGAAGCGTTAGCCGTCCAGCAGAGTCGGGACGAGTACTCTATCGTCTTTCCTCGCTTCTATCAAAACGGAGAGACGAACGGAAACGAAACAGTGTAGCAATATCCTTTCGCATACTCAGCAATAAAGAACCCTATCTAGCAGCAGAAAGACCTCTGAGACGATTCATCATCTCGGAGGTCTTTCTATTTCCTTTACAATCCCTGACGGGCTGGACTCCCTTTTTAACTTGGAGAAAAAGAAACTCCTCTTTTCACGCTTCAATGTTGCAATCCCTGACGGGCTGGACTCCCCTCTTATACACAAATAGCGCTAATGTCCCTATTATATGGTGTGATTTGCAATCCCTGACGGGCTGGACTCCCCTCTTATACACAAATAGCGCTAATGTCCCTATTATATGGTGTGATTTGCAATCCCTGACGGGCTGGACTCCCCTCTTATACACAACACAATTTCCGCCTGTACATTCTCAAATACTTGTTGCAATCCCTGACGGGCTTCACTCTCTTCTTAATACAGTGGACAGACTCGTGCGGCTCTGAGAGCGGTGTTAGAAAGCCATTTGCGAGGCATCGGCCAAAGAAGAGCAAAAACCGAGTGAAGTGTGCCACTGGAAGAAAGTGTACTCGATTCGTGGTCTGATTGCAAGAGCCTGGAAGCACGATAAAACAATGGCGAGATTTTGCGAGGCATTGAGCGTAGCAATGGGTACCGTACGATGCCTCGCGCTTTCCTTCGTTCTGTTTCTCCCTTAAGACTGGCACTCTTGCGCGTCTTATTCAAGAGGCAACCATGAATGTTGCAAAGGATTCTCGTTCGTGGGGGTTTGCTCCTCCTCTGGTGTCTGCTCCGGCTTTTTTGCTGAAAGCTTCTCCTGTATTGTGAATGGTCGGTAGGGTAAAACCTCTGGAAGTTGGACCCATTTTTTGAGGTGTGGTTGTTTAAAATAGGGTTTGCTCCGTAGACGAATAGGCGGTAAATTCTCGGACAAGATAAGAAGCTGATTGATCTTCATCGTCCGTAGCTCGTCAGGGGTCATAAGCGCACGCGCCGCTTCACTTTCGCTGGTCGTTCGCTGGCTTCGTGTCCACCCATTTCCTTGCACACTCTTTGATTGTGGTTGAATGGTATGCTCCCCCATACGCTTGGCATAAAATTCTGTTTCCTTCTGTCCACACCCGGAAAATATGACGTGGGTAGCGGTGCCTGCAAGTACCGTCTCTAGCCCTTCTGGGCCGTAGGTGTTTTGCAGTTGGGCAAAATTTTGGATAGCGAGAAGAAATGCAATACCAGCACTACGAACAAGGGTAATCTGCTTTAAGAAATTGGGAACAACCCCCATATTGGAAAACTCGTCAAGATAAAAGGCAACATGGCGGGGAAGTCGTCCCTGCTTGCTTTGTTCGGCTCTCCTGGCTGTATAACTCATCAGTTGCATGGTAAACGTGGCAGACAACCATTTTAATCGTGCGGTATCAGAGGCAGGAATAGAGAGGATAAACGCAGTTGGTTGATCGATGAAGGTTGCAAAATCGAACTCATCTTCTGCGGTGACTGCTGCTACGTTGGGATTTTGCAAGCCAAGTAGGCGGCTGGACATATCAGCCAGAATGGACCCGGCAAGTTTGGCGTTGTCGGTCAAACTGGAGAGAAACGAGCTAGCCACGCTGCGGGCAAGCTTGGAAGGGCTATTCAGAATGATATGCATCATATCAGTCATGCTGTTCCCACATAAGATATCAGTAAGCGAGGAAAGGGGCGCTTGTGGGTCGGCTGTGCGGAGATGAAGAATGGTTGCCGTCAATAAAAGCTTGGCGGCATTATTCCAGAATGGCTCATCTGATGTGCCAGTGTTGGAGACTAGACACTCAGCAAGGGCCTCTGCATCCTCCATCGATGCCACATGCATCAGTGGGTTATAGCGGTGGCTCTCCTCTGGCCTGGTGGGAGAAAGCACCAAACAAGTATAGCCTTTGGCTTGCAATGCACCCATACAGAGATTGATTAACTCACGCTTGATGTCATTAATAAACAAGCTGCGGTGTCCATCCTCCTGCAACAAGCCGGGAATAATAATACATGCAGTCTTGCCCTTGCCGCTCGGTGCACAGACGAGCATATGACTCTCTTGCTGCTTATCCGTCAGACCTACAGGATAAGGAATCAGGGTACGAGAAGAGCCAAGGTGTAAGCGATTCCTCCTCTCCCATATGCGCTTGACTAACGGCTTGATTTCGCGGTAACGCGCAAAGTGCGCTGATCCGTATGTAGTCGATGGTTGGCGCATGCTGCCAAGTATCCTCAAGACCATCATTCCGACGAGGATAGCTCCACCGATCAAAAGCATATGCCCGGTTTCGACCTTGTCAAAGGTGGTGAAGAGTTGGAAAAGCTCACTGAACGGTGCTGGTATGCTGGTTCCCATAAACGATTTAATCTCTTTCTAACTCGAACAGAGAAGGGGCTTCTCTGCCCTTCTGCTGCCTTTCAAGTGGCTGATGATGAGTAGAGAGTGTATCAAGGGCGTCAAGGGTATGTGCCTGCTGTTCGCGTTGCTGGTAAAACGCAAAATTGCCGCGTTCGCGTCCCCTTTCCCGTAGGAACGCGTAATCATCTTTGTCCATCCGTACGACTTTCATTTCTCCGGTGCGGGCATCTTCACCAGCACCAGCCAAAACGAGATGAATATGAGGTTCGTTGGTGTGTTCGCGGGGATGAGCCTGGACCACTGCATACCAGTGCAGGCGCATCGCTTTGCGCTTCTGTAAGTCGTTCATCACGTCGCGGGTCCATTGCTGGAAGTCTTGTATGTGCTCGTATTCAGCAGGTGAAAGAATGATTTTATGATAATTGACACTGACGTTTGCCTGCGGTCTGGCCTTGTTGTCGTGTCGTTGTTGGGCCTCTCTGCTCCTCTGTGCGTCAACCGCCTTATAATGGTTCTCACGAGCTGCTACGTGACGTAACAGACGCTTATTGTACCTATTCCCTTGTGGTTCTTGTTGTGGATGAGGATGAGCGTTTGCACTGGTATGCTGCATGATATCGTGAACAGCGTCTTTTCTCTGTACGTGGTCGCTCTCCTGGGTAAAGAGGAAACGATTCTCTTTCTCCTCTTGTAAGCCAAGTTTGCGATACTGGTTGTATTTGAGGTGAGCAGAAAGGCGGGCGGCTATCTCTTTGGTGGGCTTGCCTGCAACATAATGGCCTCGCATGACAGGAAGGTGGTATGCTGGCATACCTACCTCCCAAAATCGTCAAAGTCGATCTCGTGCTGTGGCATTTCGTTCTCAAGAGAAAGCTCGTCTAGAATGGCGCGTGTATCAACGTCAAGCTCTCGGAGCACTTCCCGAACTCTCGTATTGAGTTGTGCATCATTCATGCTATAGAGGGGTTCGAGTACTTCCTGGTCAAACTCGGTCTCCGGGCTTTCTAGTGGCAAGAGCCAGGCATCGGGGAGTGCCTGGTCAATTTCTGCCACGAGAGAGGGGTCTGGCTCTAATGAAACCTGCGACCAGTCAATCCCATTAATGTCGGCTTGCGGGTCAAATTGTGTCATCCGTCAACCTCGTCTCTGCGGGCCATTTCTTTGCCTGCCTTTTCCTTAGCGTCTTCGTAGGTCAGTCTCGCATAGTCAGGGCCATAGGCACGGGCAAGATGGGCATAAATCAAGCGTCGTGCAATATTACTATCACGCTGCGCTCGTACGAGCAACGCAGCGAATCGGTTATCACTGACTCGATGAAGAGACTTGATCTCATTAGTGAATTCAAGTTGCATATCTTGTTGGATATCCGCTCGTTGCTGAGCCAGTGCCTTACGCAGTGCCGCTTCAACAATATCATGAATGATAGGAAGGCTCTGCTGCTCAACGACTTCCCCTTTTTTAATACTGAGTCCTAACGTGATAAGCTCTTCAGCAACTCTGCTAATTTTTAGCTCTTCATTGCCAGCTAAGGCACGAACGGCGGCGCTAATATCAGGGTCAAGATAAATATTGAGTCGATCTTTTTGCATAGGTTCCCTCTTTTGTAAGCAGTGCTAGAGCAGCACCACACGTATCCCTATAGCACTAAAATGGTGCTATGTCGTCCGGCTTGTCAAGCGCTCTGAGATAGCAAGAGTGCTACAACAGTGCCACTTTTGGGTCTTCTTTATCTTGCACTACCCGCTAGCGCGGTTCGTGCCTGGCGGTTGGTGCGCTGTCGCGCGTCGTTTTCGCCGGTCATGTTGGGGGAAGTTGCGTAGCACCTCCACAAACTGACGGCGTTTGCTTCTCCCTGTCCGTGGGTATTACCTGGGCGTCAAGTCCGTAGAGTGTGACCTGTATCTCCTGGTCAAGTGCAAAGAGTGCCTGTTGAAATAACTCTACAGTTTCGATATGAAGGAAATACCAGAGAGAGGTATACCGACTTGCAAGCTTTTTGAGCACTTCAATTGCTTCAAAAATAGCGGCGTCATGCTTAAATGGTGCTTCAATAACTTTGATTGCAACATGATTAATCCCAACAATGCGTAATTCTCCATCTGGTAGCGGCTTTTGAGTTGTATCCTGGCTTAGTGCTCGTTCAGGATACCAGACAGAACGTAAATCATAGCTCTCAAGATGTAGACGTATCTGATTTACAGCATAAATATGCTTAGCATTAGATATTGGGGGTCGGTAGTATGCATACGGTAAATTGAGCTGCGATAAACCGCGTCTGGATAGCCAAATATAGGAAGAATGTGATGCTATTACTTTCCTGGGTTCTTCGATAAATCCAAGTTGCAACCACCTTGTGAGAGTGTCACGTGTAGCAGATACACTAAGTATATCTGGCCGTTTTGTTTCGGCCTTCGCATGTTTTCCTAATAAACGTTGTAACTGATCAAAACTAATAGAAAACTGATCAGCTATCCATGTAAGTGCAATGATGTCTCTGTCTGTAACTTGTAGTATTCCCGCGTCCTTTCGGCGTTTTGGTTCCTGCTCCATTTGATACATACAAGGCTCCTCTACAGTAGTCTAAACACAGGGGTATTATAAGACGAAAAGTAACAAACGTCCAGGCCGTAGAAAAGGCCGTAAAAAGGCCGCAAAGGAAATTTGCGTATAGCTTAATGGTGTATGAGTAACTGATGTTGGTTGGGTTCCCTATTCGATAGCGAGTGTAGTGGGATCGGGGATATTAACGAAAAAACGGTTGCTATCTGGGGGATGGGCTTTTACTAGCGGCTAATGGGGTCGTTGGGAATAGCTGAAAAGTGGGGGTAATACGGTGGGGCGGGTGGGTGGGGGCGCGACAAAAGCCATTTCACAACTAGAACTTATGTTCTATCTTGTGGCCCTTTGTACGGCTAAAAGTGTAGCTAGCTACAGAGTCTTTTGTTTTTTTTCATGCTATACTAGCTTAGGAATTAACGAGCTACCTGGGGGATGGGCTTTTGCTAGCGGCTAATGGGGTCGTTGGGAATAGCTGAAAAGTGGGGGTAATACGGTGGGGCGGGTGGGTGGGGGCGCGACAAAAGCCATTTCACAACTAGAACTTATGTTCTATCTTGTGGCCCTTTGTACGGCTAAAAATATAGCTAGCTACAGGGTCTTTTGTAGCTAGCTAAAGTATTTTGCTTTCAGCAAAGGAGCTTTATGAAACCTCGAACTCAAACAATACCAAACTATCATTGTGTTCCTGATTCCATGGGGATCGGGCCAGCACCTGCTATGCGCAAACTCCTACAGCGCTCGGGCCTACAGCTCAGCGATATCGATATCATCGAGATCAATGAAGCCTTCGCGGCCCAGACACTCTCAGTGGTCCATGAGCTGGGTATCGATGAGGAGCGACTCAATCCACACGGTGGAGCTATCGCGCTGGGTCATCCGCTGGGTTGCAGCGGCGCGCGCCTGATCGTTACCTTGCTTAATGATTTACAGACGGCGAACAAGACGTTAGGCATCGCAACCCTCTGCGTCGGCGGCGGCCAGGGTGTGGCAACCTTGATCGAGAGGATGGCATAACTATGGCATATCAAGTCCGCAAAGTTGCCGTCATTGGCGCAGGTGTGATGGGAGCCGCCATCGCAGCACACTTCGCCAATGTGGGCATACCCAGTCTACTGCTCGATATCGTGCCAGACGGCAACGGCAAAGACCGTGACATCATCGCCCGTACGGGTCTGGAGAAGATACTCAAGTCCCGACCCGCGTCCTTCTATAGCCAGCGCGGAGCGAGCCTGGTCAGCATCGGCAACATCGAGGACGATCTGTCAGCGCTCGCCGATGTCGATTGGATCATCGAAGCCATTATCGAGCGTCCAGATATCAAGCACGCGCTGTATAGCAAGATTGAAACGGTGCTGAAGCCCGGCACCATTATCAGCTCAAATACGTCTGGACTGCCTGCTCATCAGCTCGTTGAGGGACGCACAGCCGAGTTCCGACGCAACTTCCTGATCACCCATTTCTTCAATCCGGTGCGCTACATGCGCCTGCTTGAACTGATCCCCAACGTCGATACCGATCCCGCCCTGTTACAATTTGTGCAGCAATTTGGCACCGAGGTGCTGGGCAAGGGCATTGTTATCTGCAAAGACACGCCAAACTTTATTGCGAACCGCATCGGTGTCTACGGCATTATGTCTACACTGCAACGTGCACTGGCCGAGGGTTACAGTGTTAGCGAGGTAGACACCATCCTGGGACCATACATGGGCCGTCCCAAATCGGCGGCATTCCGCACTGCCGACCTCTCAGGATTAGATACGCTCGCGCACGTGGCGAACAATCTCTATGCTAACGCTCCCAACGATGAACAACGCGAGATCTTCCACCTGCCAGAAGTGCTGAATGAAATGATCAAACGCGGGTGGCTGGGCGAGAAGAGCGGTCAGGGCTTCTACAAGCGTATCAAGGACGCTGATGGCACATCTAGCATCCTTGAATTGAATCTGAACACGCTAGAGTACGAGCCACAGCCAAAACATCGTTTTGCATCTATTGGTGCTGCACGCAACGACGGCGACACAGCTCAACGCATCCTCACGATCCTGGATGGCGCTGATCGAGCCAGCCAACTGGCCCGCGAAACAACCGCTGATTCCATTATCTATGCAGCCAACCGTGCCCAGGAGATCGCCGATAACATTGTCGCCATCGACGACGCGCTGCGCTGGGGCTTCAATTTTGAGCTGGGCAGCTTCGAGACCTGGGATCTGCTGCTGCGCAATCCGGCCATTCTGCAAAAAGTCCTGCAAGATCGTCCTCTACCAGAACTGGTACAACGTGTCATCGAGAAGGGGCAGGGCACATTCTATATTGACACGGCTGGTGAACGGCAATACTTCGACTTTACCACCGATACTTACAAATCCATACCAACCGCACAGGGCGTCATTTCTCTGGCGACGGCTAAAGTTGCTGGTGCCGGCAGGCAAGGCATTCTACGTGACAACGGCTCAGCGTCGCTGATCGATCTGGGTGATGGCGTGGCCTGCCTCGAATTCCACACAAAGATGAACGCAATCGACGACGGCATTATTGAAATGCTGCATTACGCCGTAGCAGAAGGCGCAAAGCAGTTTCGTGCCATCGTCGTCGGCAATGAGGCCGCCGACTTCTCAGCCGGCGCCAATTTGTTCCTCGTGCTGATGGGAGCCAGGCAGGGCGAGTGGAAGATGCTGGAAGCAGCCATTAATGGTCTGCAACAGGCACACCAGTTGCTCAAGTACAGTCCGATCCCGGTCGTTGCCGCACCAACGGGACGTGCTCTCGGTGGTGGCTGCGAAATCATCATGCACTGCAACCATACACGCGCGCTGGCAGAGTCGTACATTGGACTGGTCGAGGTGGGCGTCGGCCTGGTACCAGCCGGTGGAGGCTGTAAAGAGCTGCTGTTACGCCAGGGAGCCAACGTTGAGAGGGTCAGTAAGGGTGGTGGACAATTTGTGGCCGCGCGCAAAGCATTTGAGATCATCGCGGTAGCTACCGTCGCCACCAGCGCAGTAGAGGCTCAGGAGCTGCGTTTCCTGCGCAAAACTGACGCAATCACTATCAATCGCGATCTGCTGTTGCGCGATGCTAAAGCCGATGCTTTGAAGCTGGCCGAGGCCCAGGCTGCCGGACAATGGCAACCAGCACAGCCACAGCAATTAGTGCTACCGGGACCTGGCGGACGCCTGGTATTAGAGCAGCAAGTGGATAATCTGCTGCTGACCGGCAAGATAAGTGAGCATGATGCCGTCGTTGGCAATCATCTGGCACGTGTCCTGACCGGCGGCGATTGCTCACCCATCACGCCAGTCACCGAACAATACGTGCTCGATCTGGAACGCGAAGCCTTCCTCAGCCTGAGCGGCATGGAGAAGACGCAAGAGCGCATGCAGGCCATTTTGACGACAGGCAAGCCACTGCGCAATTAACCGCATGCTTAAAGAAAGCAATAACAACTAGCTTATTAAATCAGAGCTTGCTCCGTGAGTAGTGCGAACCACTCATGGAGCAAGCCCTTTCTATAATTCACACAAAATAGCTATTTATCCCTAATCACCGTTTAGTTCGATCAAATCGTAGGTTGTGCGATGTATACCAATGGTATGCTCAACGAGGAGATCAACTAACTGTTCACCGTTCATTAAAGCTACAGGGACAGCATCAGGTCGCGCAGCTTCCTGACGCGCACCGGGGCTAAAGTCGCTGGTAGTGACAATGAGTCCTTGCTCATGATGACCCAGGCTACCACGCACCTGTTGTACCACAGTACGATGAATATTGTCCTGCCAACGCTTGACCTGCACAGCCATGCGAACATGAATAGCATCTCCAATGACTAGAGTACCACGCACATCGATACCACCATCATTGCTAGGACTTGTGACTTCTATCTCAAAGCCCATCTTCCCAAGTAGCTCACCAATTAAAGACTCGAACTCACCGGGTGGGATTGTATACAGTCGATTATGCAACTTTTGACGAACCTCGTTGTTATGATGCTTGATTTGTTGCGACAGATCAGGTGGCAAGGCCATTTCACTATCCTGCTCAGTCTGGAGTGGTAACTCAGATGGCAAGGCCATTTTACTATCCTGCTCAATCTGGAGTGGTAACTCAGATGGCATCCAACGGGAAAGCCAGACTAAACCTTTACGAGACCTTTTAAAACGTGGAATTTTCCCTTGTTTGGTCATGCGCTCGATCTCAGTCCCGATTCGTGCATGAAGGGTAGCTTCAGGAGTCCGACCTTGTGTCTTAATCAAACCTAGTTCCAGAGCCTTGTCAGTAATATCACGGTAGTGCATAGGCTTTTTAAACTGTTCAAGAACCCTCTCGGCAGCATCAGTGAACGTATAAACTCGGTCTGGTATATCCATAGATACGATTTCAGTCAGTCCATCTGTCGGCACTACCCTATCGACCTTGCCATTAAATTCAGGTAGACCCCAGGCGCGAAGTGCAAATACACCTTTGCCAGTTCTTTGGAAAAGTGAAGTTCGAAAATGGTTATTAATATCTAGAGAAAGTTGAGAGCTAACTGTTGCATCAGGTGTTTGGCCTTCAGTCTTCCAACGTCCACGTGCAAGAATGCGTTGTGTAATTTCCCGGCCGTGTAGTGGCTCTTTCGCTTCTTCGAGTACAATTTTTGCTTCTTCCAGCACAATACTCATTAGATACTCCTTTATACATATGCACCTATATACGCCAGATTATCAGGTTATATATCAAGCCTTCCCTAACAGATTAGATAATGAGCAGAGAGAAGGTCGGTAGACAGAGACATTAGAAGTGATCCAATATTAGCAACCTAGCAGTAAAAAGGCGGATTAGCGAGTATATACGTGCAAAACTTGGACAGTTCTACATCAAGTGCCCGCCATCACCGCAAAATCAGCTTAGACGCTAGGCTGAGCAGTATTATAGCGAGTTAGGAATACAAATTCAAGTAAGCAGGGCACAACTCATCTCGCCGCAGTCGAGGAGCCGGAACAAGGAACACAGGTGAATTACAGGGAAGAAGCAGAACTTCAGTTACAAAACAACGACAACAATGTAACATTTTAATTACATTGTTGTCGTTGCATCAAAAAAGAGTGGCTGATCTTTAGAAGATAGCCTCGCCGGTATCGGTATCAAAGAGGTGAACCTGGCTGCTATCAACGTACAGGCGCACTTTATCGCCAGGAGCCACGCGTGAGCGCGAGTTCAGGGTAGCGACAATGTTTCTATCGCCCGTCGTCAGATAGACCTGTAGCTCGTTGCCCAGGTTCTCAACCACGTCAACCGACGCATCCAGCGAAGATGAAGTTCGTCTTTCGGGGCTGACCAGCTCGGCATCCTCCAGGTGCACCGGGCGCACGCCAAAGGTCAGCTTCCTGCTAGCAGCAGCTTTTGCGCGGTCCACGTAGAGAGGCGGAACTACCACACGTCCGATCCCTTCAAGCACCACAGCAACTTCATTCCCCTCGCTGACAATTTGTGCGCCTGGCATAAAATTCATCGAAGGGGAACCAATAAAGCCGGCCACAAAAATGTTTGCGGGATGATCATAGAGTTCTTGCGGAGCGCCTAGCTGCTGGATAATACCACCATTCAGCACAGCGATGCGATCACCCATCGTCATGGCCTCAACCTGATCATGGGTTACATAAACCACTGTTGTCTGGATGCGCTGATGTAGCTTAATAATGTTCGCGCGTGTTTCCACACGCAACTTCGCGTCCAGGTTTGACAGCGGCTCGTCCATCAAGAAGACCTGCGCTTCACGCACAATCGCGCGTCCCAGCGCCACACGCTGACGCTGTCCACCAGAAAGCTCTTTTGGTTTGCGCTTGAGATATGGCTCAAGACCCAGCAAGCCAGCCGCCTCATCTACGCGCTTCTTAATTTCAGTCTTGGGGAAGTGACGTAATTTTAGGCCGAACGCCATATTATCAAAGACGGTCATGTGGGGATAGAGCGCATAGTTCTGGAAGACCATCGCGATATCGCGGTCCTTGGGATCTACCCCATTTACCAGGCGATCCCCAATAAAAATTTCGCCATCGGTCGGCTCTTCTAGCCCTGCCACCATACGCAAGCAGGTACTTTTACCGCAGCCCGATGGACCAACTAGCACCAGAAATTCCTTGTCCTTGATATCGATGCTTATATCATGGACAACCTCTACCTTGTTGAACGTTTTGTAAACGTGCTCGAATTGGACACGTGCCATGAAGGACTACTCCTTTCGCTTCGTAACAGGATCATTCCTGTTACCCCTCATACAAAATGAGAAGCATTTGCTTAGTGCCAGCGTTGCCTCTGATGACATATCAGAGGGGAGCCAACGCGGCTTCTTCACGTTCACCTTGCTACGAGCCATCACAGGGAAGGCCGAACAAGGAAGCGCTAATCAAAAGTATAACATACTCGGCTAGCAAAATGGAAGCGTTTAGCGTGACGCGTAGTTTGTGCACTATCTCTTGCAAACAGAAACACGCACTCAATTTCGCCAGACAATAATGTTACCGCCAATGTGTCGTACATTGCTCAGTGGAATGTACGGAAATGTAAAGAACATTTTAAATACCGACAATTTCACAGTCATTACATAAAGAAGGTGTTACACATGCTAGCAACAACCGTGACATGCTTCCTGGAAGTACTATCATACATGCGCTCTATTCAGAGCATCACAGATGCAATACAGAAAGTCATATATAACACAGCTTGCAGCGTGGCACTGAGCTTAAAAATAATTTTTCTTGGCACACATATGTATCTACACCGTTACCGCAATGTAAAAATACGGTGGAAAGTCTGCTTTCCACAGGAAATAAGTATGAAAGCACTGGACAAGTACATACATTTTCGTGCATACTATGGCTAAGACTTATTTCATGTTGTTGTTACAAACAGGGTACATTGTAATTACATCGCTCAGTAACCCGTCATTGAGAAACCTAACAAATGTATGGAAGTATCCCGGGTTCGACTCGGGGTTAGGAAGGAACAGAAGTCATGCTTGGAGCACACGAACAGCGAAGTGAAGTAGCCCGGCTATTATCGCAAATTAGCGACGAGTATGAAGCAGCGCAACGCGGCTTGTCAGGTCTATCTTACGGTACATCACAACACGAGTTCATTACTGCTCGCATGGAAAACATGGGAAACCTGCATAGCGAGCTGCAATCACTGGTCGGCGACGCGGCTATCGCTATGATCGCAGAACAACTGAATACAAGCCATTAAGGTAAGTCTTATTGCATCGAGAGCGTGACTGTCCCGTCACTATTTTCTCTCGTTGCTGTGCTTATTGTCAGGCCCATGCTGAGGAGTCCTGGCAGGCACATGAGCACGTTTTACCGCGATGGCTTTATCCATAATCATATATAAAATCAGCCTGCCGGGCTTTTGCAAGCATATAAGCGGATAAAATACCGTTTTTTCCTGGCTACTCCTATCAAGAGTTATGCAAAGGTACCAATAAAGGTCGTTTTCCTTTATTTTTAGCATCGCATCTATACAGAGGAACAAGTTCTTTAATCGCCAGCACAGCCTGTTCGTGTTGAAGCAATGAGTACATAAAAACGCTCCTTCCCGTGGGGAGGAGCGTTTTTATGTATAGCGTGACTTCATGCAGCCATGCAAGAGTGATATCCATCCATAACCCCATAATTGGAGTATCCCTAAACGCATCTCTGGAATGAAAAAACCGGATACCACCACCTCAGGATAAATTTAACCGCACGGCGCAGAACATATCAAGAAGTCTTGCATGGGGGGATTTCGCTATGCATATCGAAGTAGTGCCGTGGCAGAGCGGGGTCCCACACACCGGAGGCAACAAATTCGGTCTCTTCATAAGCAAAGTTCTCTTGATCAAGAACATTTTGTGTTTCATGTAAGAAACATTGTAGCCAGAGTGTTATATCTTCGCTTGAGAGATAGGGGGCACCCTCACAGACGAACCACTCGGCGATACCTTGCAAATAGAAGCGCACATTTTTTACTAAGGGGTAATCTCGTACGATACGGTAAGCATGTTCCTGGACATCTTTAAAGCCAGCCGCATGCAAGTAACCAGCTAGCTTGGAACCTACCCAGCTATCCTCGAAGGTGTAGCCATGCTCCACACGTTCCTGCTCCCAATCTTTACGCGCCTGCCAGACACGCGCTTGCAGCCCGGGATCGACCGTGTAAAAACGCATCGTGCCGAAATCGATATCTTTGATCGCGAGGCGTCCACCGCGCTTCAGATAAGGTCCCATAGCCGCAAAAGTCGAGGTAGCATCGGGGAGATACTGACTCACATTTGCGCTAAAGATAAAATCTGCCGTGCCAGGTGCCAGCGGCAATTGCTCTAATGTAGCACGTTTATATTGAACCTGGTGACGATACCATGCATCAGTACTGAGCTTTTGCGCAGTGACCAGCGCTTCCGTAGAAATATCAATGCCGAGCAGCCGTCCCGCTGGTCCAATAGCCCTGGCAAGAAGAGGCGTCCACAGCCCCGGTCCACACCCTGCATCTACAACGAAACAGCCCGGCTCCAGCCGCAAATCCTGTATCATTTGACCGCGCTCATGTACCTTGCTCTGATGGTGCTTCATGAGCCACTCGGTTGCATTTAGCGGGAGACCACACTCGTTGACATGCACAACATTGTTTACTGCCATTCTGTGCCTATCCTTCTAGCCTGTGAATAATGCAAGAGTTCCTTTTGTAACTCTTGATGGTTATAATTAATATACGTGTGCGATGTCGGAAAAGCAATGCATGTTTGACATTGTAGTACTATCGTTTAAACATTGTAGTGTAATGAAATTTCATTCCAATACACGAATGAATATCACAGCAGAAACATATGTAGCTCGTATACAGAATGGTGGCGAACAATGTGCAGCACGTTTACGTTCTCGTCTGACGCAGCGTTTCCCCCATTGTTTTTCTGCTCAGAGCACAATACATCGACAGTGAAGCGCTTTAAACACGCACAATGCGCACATTTTGTGTGATATAATAGTCATAATATGACCTGGAGATGTTGTAGACCTCCAATATCGTATAAGGAAGTGCAGTTATGAAGAACGGGTTGCCCTCAGGCGAACAACCGAAAAAGAAGCGTGGCAGACCTCCTGGTACCCGCCGGACAGCACAATTTATAGCGCAGGAAGTGGCAGCAGAATATGTGACGAGCGATGCGGCGTCCCAGCAGCCTGTGGAACAAGACGACCTCTTAGCAGAACGTTCTGCGAACGGGCACGCAGAAGCAAAACAGACGCCCTTCAGCAGCTTTTTACGCAGCATATTGCTACACGACCGAGCAGAGCTTACCCGCGTAGCGAGAGAGTTGGAAGTGGCAGAAAATACGGTGTACCGCTGGATCAACGGCAGTTCAGATCATCCACGTTTAATCCATTTGAAAAAATTGCCCGATGTTATGCCGGGCTATCGCGTACAACTCACCAACGTCATCAATCAGACATTTGGAGGCTTGCTCGTTCCTCCGCAGGCTGGTCTGGGGCCTATTCCCCAGGATATTTATCAGCGTGTGCTCGAACTGAATGCCACCCACGACGACGACGAATCACGTTTCTGGCATATCTCGCAGGCTATTTTCGAAACGGCGTTAGAGCATATGGATGGGAATCACATGGGGATGGCTATCACCTACGCGAAGTTGATGCCTCAACATGACGATGGTATCCATTCACTGCGCGAGGTTTCCATGCGTGGACATGATCCCTGGCCCACATCTTCCGATACAAGCAAGGCTTATCTGGGCAGCACCACGTTAGCCGGTACGGTCGCCGTCATGCAACGTATGCAATACTGGACGAGCTCAGATCGCTACAATCGCATCCAGGTTGAGGTTGATGATTTTGAGCAGAGTGCCTGCGCCGCACCAGTCATGCGCGGCACTCACATCGCAGGCGTCTTAATTGTTTCTAGCACACAACCTGATTTCTTCCAGGACGCCAGTGCACAGAATGCCGTGGCAGAATACGCTTTATTGATCAATGTAGGTTTGAGTACGCTTGATTTCTACCCGTTCTCCAGCTTACACTTACGCCCAATGGCCAGCCTCAACTGGCAACGCGAACAGCTCTCCCGGTCTTATGTCGAACGCATTATTACATATGCACGTAAACATGCAATGTCGCGGCGTGAGGCAGAATCATGTGTGCAGAGTGAGATGGAACTGGAGTTTGAGGATAGAGCGAGCACGCACTGAGATAGTGCAACGACCGATAATCAGAGTGCTCAGGTAGCATACAATCCCTATACACGCAGTTATTTATCTATTATCTGGATAGAGTTGAGTTAGTTATGGATACTTCCAATCAATCATCTGACGAGCAGCAGACGACGTCACAGTATGAATATGAGGCAGAGACTCGTGAAACGCAGTCTCCAGGCGATAGAGAGGCGATTCGCAAAGGGCTCATTTACCCACCACCACCGTCTTTCTATCAGCAGGAAGAGATTGTTCCACGTGTACAACCGCTTCCTGCGTCGTCTGCCCCCCCGCAGGGATCTTTTCCGCCTCCCATTGCAAGGAATATACCTCCTTTCGCAGGTCAAGGCCCTATGCCCGGCCCGCAACCTGCACCGTTTCCTCAGCCTCCAATGGCAAAAAAGTCGTACCGCTGGCTGTGGATTGTCATCTCTGCCATCGTTGTCTTAGGATTGACCAGTTGTGGTCTTTGCGCCTGGATCGGCTACAGTGTACTTGGCAGTCCAGTGCGCCAGGAATTCAGCATTGAGGAGACAGGCATCACCTTAACGCAGAACTACTACGAGGCTCTCCAGAACCAGGACTATGCGCAAGCATACACGTATCTCAGCCCTCAGGGAAACATCAAGGGGCTGACTCAGGCACAATTTACAAAGCAGGCTCAAGCTGCCGATCAACATGATGGCCCTGTCAATGCATATACTCCAGGTAACCCGTCTATCGATAACAATGCCCTCCTGAATTCCACTGTCACGACCTTCACGATGCCCGTATCGGTGCAACGCGCACATGCGAGCTACAATGCCTTACTCACCATAACAAAGGTCGGCAACCAGTGGAAGATTACCAACTACGATAGGATCTAGCAAACACACAAAAAGAAGAGGAAGGGCTTGTTTGTCAGCCTTTCCTCTTTTTCATACAGACGCTTTTTTGAGTTCCCGCTACGGGATTAAAGGGTTTTTATATATTTCATATTTCCTGGTGGAGAGACAAATTAACGCAGTGCCGAAGCACTTTGCAGAACGGCCATGGGAATTTCACGACCGACACAGGCACGCAGATCTTCCCGATAAAAACGCCAGGTGCTGCCTACCTTGTGCCCTGTCAGTTGCCCGGACCACATCAGACGATAAAGGGTTGAGCGGCTCACGCGCAGATAGCTCATTGCTTCCTTGAAAGTAAGTAGAGCATCTTCCTGAATTAACTGTACTACCATAGGTTCTCTCCTTAAAAACTAGTAAATAAGTGCACGAGGCTCACAATATAGTTATGAGGCCAATAAAGAAGATACAATATTTGTCTCATTGCATGTTATAGTAACCAATTTTGATGGGTTTTCATGTTAAGGAATAGTTGCGATATGGTTAATTTTAATGACCACATGGTTTGATATTCACCACCAACATCTCCCCTTTGCGCAAAAATAAGCCCGCTCTATACCCAGCAATAGGTACACGTTGCTACTCACTCTGTTTCATTATGCTATGAGGCGCGTGTGCTTGTGGTCAGCTCAGCGTGCTCAAGCAGTTAAGATTTGCCAACCAGCGGTTAACAACTTGTTGAGGTAATGAGCTCAAGCAGTTAAGATTTACCAACCGGCAGTTAACAACTTGTTGAGGTCTTGTTCTTTACAAGCAACAGGGAAGATAACCATGCCTGTGACTTCCTGGAGATAGTGCACGCTGGCACTATTAGCCGGATCTGCCATAGCCACCGTAAGCCTGTGCTGGTCACGTCCGACCGGTACACAGCGCAATTCTCGTGCCGTTGCGCAAGGGATGAGGCGCTGCAGTTGCGCAGATACTACCACAGGTAATTCCATAAACGGTACCCCTGGTATTTTTGTGTCGTATGCTACAAATTCTGCGTCGACCGGCACGCTCTCTTGCACAGAGAGCGTATGCCTGGTCAGCAGCGCAGGCCGCAACGTCAGATCGTGTGCACATCGTCCTACCTGGTAGAGGAGCCGCTCATACGATGCCGCCGGCGCTGGATAACTGCCGATACCGACCTGGATGGTGGTCTCACGTGTAAGTGGTGGCAACATTGTTTCTGCCTGTAACAGACTGAGACTATCACAGACACGCAGCAGAATTGCGCGTGCCCCTTCTTGATCAACATCGGGAAAGATGAATGCTGCGGCTGCGGCATCACGGAGTAGCAGCGTATCATCCATTCTAAGAACACGCTGCACCTTTGTTATCACCTGATCGAGATAGTCAGCAGAGGCATGATAACGACGACGCTTTTGGCGCAGACCCGGTCGTAATGGCAGGGATACGGCTTCCCGTTGAAATAGGTGCAACAATAGCAGGCTGACTGGTTCTACGCGAGGGAAAAATCCCTTGAGTTGCGCGTATAATTGATCGCGGAGTTCACGAGAAACAAGCACACGCTCATGGCCATTGTGTGCGATGCGCCCACGGGAGAGATCGGCACAGTCGCAATAGACAGGAGATACACCCGCTGGCTGTATACCCTGATAAGAGAGGGGAAGTATTGTTACCCTGCGCTTCTGGCCCATCGCTAGCACTTTCTGGTCCTGCCCTATTCTTCCTATTGATGATGAGTATAGAAGCTGGCAGTGATTAAGATAGAGGTGCAACAGGTACCAGTACTGTTGAGAAATAGGCGTCCTGGTAAAGAAACATTCCTCTCATGCACCTTCACTTGACCTCTTAGGGTTTCGCACGCCAATGCAATATCCCCCCACCACACGGCACAAGCCAATGGCCATATGCAGAAAACAACTGAGAAACGCCGATTCGTTGCCACGCTATTAAGGTTCAATGGTCACAGGGGCAGCGAATGTATAGCCAACACCGGGCACGGTCATGATATACTGCGGGCTATTGGGGTCCGGTTCTACTTTCTGACGCAGATGGCGAATGTGCGTCTTTACCAGTCCAGAATCGCCTACTTCGTCATAGCCCCAGACACGTTCAATGATCATATCGGTCGTCAGGACCTGGCCCGTATGCGTGATCAGCAGGTGGAGCAAGCGACTTTCCGTTGGTGTCAGACGAACCTTCACACCATCTCGTAGCACTTCATGGCGCATGGCATCCAGCGTCACCGGCCCAACAGTAATCGCAGACGATCCCGTCACGCCATTCGCGCTAGAAGAGCGGCGCATAATCGCCTTGATGCGAGCCAGCAATTGCCGGGGACTGAATGGTTTGCGCAAATAATCATCCGCGCCCATTTCGAGTCCTCGCACCTCGTCATCTTCACGATCATATGCCGTCAAGATCAAAACCATTGAATTCGTTTCCATACGCATCTGACGGCAGACCTCGAAACCGTCCAATTTGGGCATCTGGATGTCCAAAATAACGAGGTCTGGCAACGTTTCGCGCCAGCGCTTGATTGCCTGTTCTCCATCGAACGCTCGGACCACATCGTAGCCATGACCCTTGAGCCAATAACTCAGCATGTCTACCATGTCACGGTCATCATCTGCCACCATGATTTTCACGTGTCTTCCTCCTACCCGGTCTCCATTACAATACTAAGATGTACCTATGTTCCGTATAAAAAATAAGTCCTTGGATATGTCTCCACCTGTAGTAACGCGAGCATTTCAATAGCAGTAACATCATGATACAAATTGGGCTATAGCAAGACACCACACTCTCTGCACATCCAGCTCCCTGTTACCCTGGTTGTGCGCGATTCGTGCGGAGCAGCGCATCCCATGCTCGATCAGTTTACCAGTTGACAAAAGAACGCCGTTGGCTCTGCTTCCCTGGTGGCGCTGTTTTTCGCTCTTAATGGCATTAGGCAATTTTCATTCTCTTCTCTGTCCGCAGAGACATGAGGCTTCGTGGGCATACAGGACTCTTATCAAACACGGTGAGGATGATCCATGTTATGCTATTATACTAAAGGATAGTATTGAACACAGGAGTGAAAAGGCAGAAGGTCGACATCAACGCTTGCAATGTCGAGACACCACCCAGAGCCATAAAGAAAAAGGTTGGCTCTCTCAAGATAGATGATGATAAATACGTTTTGGCCGCTACGTCCATCCAGCCGTGGGAACGAGCAAAAGGAGCGCAACGATTATGGAACGCGAAGAACTTGTAGCATTGGCGCGTGCCACAGCGCAGCGAGCACATTGTCCCTACTCACATTTTCGCGTGGGAGCCGCCCTGGTCGCCGATAATCAAATATTCGTTGGCGTTAATGTCGAGATTTCCAGTTACGGGCTGGCGCTGTGCGCGGAACGTACGGCACTTGCGGCGGCACTTACAGCACAGGCCAGTCCTATCACCCACATAGCAATAGCCTGCATCGACGTGCCGCCCGACGCGCCCTTGCACCAACGCATGCCTTGTGGAGCCTGTCGCCAATGGCTGGCGGATCTGGCACCCAACGCGCTGCTCTCTATTGATGGGTATGAACATGATTTCCATGTCTCAGACGTATTGCCGTATGCTTTCCAATTGTAGTTGAATTACCCCTTGACAGATTTAAAGCCCTTGGGTACGCTATAAGTCCGAGTACATTTATCCTGTAGTGCCCCCACCTAGTGCCACACATGCATGCATAAATGCGTTCACTCAGAGGTGCCTTTATGCTGGTCCCGCGCCAGGTAGCGCATCCCAATCCATGCGATAATGCAGTGCGCCTGATGGTAGCGCGCCGATTTTTGTTCCTCCCACTTACTTGTCTGTTCCCATGTAGGTCACTCCTATCTAGTCCATCTCATCTCTCTACGATGACTACGCTTGAAAGGGGCATGCTATGACCCAACGTTTTACTCTCGGCATTGAAGAAGAGCTCCATATGGTGGACAGAAATACTGGTCAACTCGTTTCACACGTTCACCCTGTGCTTGAAAAAGGCAGCGCACTCTTTGGTGAGCAAATTAAGCCCGAGATGCTGCAAACGATGATTGAAATTATCACAAATGTTTGCCCAAATATTGGCGCATTACGCCTGGATCTCCAGCAGTGCCGCAGGACGCTGGCCCAGTTAGTAGAAACCGAGGGGCTGGCACTGATCAGCGCGGGCACGCATCCCATCTCCCATTGGAAAGATCATCAGCGCACGCAGTATCCTCGCTACGAGGTTTTAGAAGAGGAATTGCAGGATATAGGACGCGCCGCCTCGATCTGCGGCTTGCACGTGCATGTCAGCATCGATAAGCATGAGCAGGCCATACCACTTATGAACCAGTTGCGTACCTGGTTGCCTCACCTGCTCGCACTCTCCAGCAATTCGCCATTCTGGATCGGTCGCAACACTGGCATAAAATCGTATCGAGCCATTGTCTGGAAACGCTTCCCGCGTTCCGGCGTCCCACAGGTGTTTGCCTCAACCGACGAATACGACCAGTTTATCAACAATCTTATACAGACCGGCTGCATCGATAACGCGAAGAAAATCTGGTGGGACATTCGTCCGCATCCGTTCTTTCCTACCATCGAGTTTCGCGTCTGCGATATGCCAGCCACCATGGAGGATTCTATCGCCATTGCCGCTCTCTGCCAGGCCCTTGTTGCCAAATTGACCTGGCTCTATGAGCGAAATATGACCACGTATGCGCTCTCAGCCCATTATATTGAGGAAAATAAATGGCGTGCCGCTCGCTATGGCCTGGACGCGGAAATATTCGACTTCGTGCAGCAGCGCCGCTTGCCCATGCGTGATGCGCTCCACGAACTGCTTGACTTCGTCGATGATGTACTGGACGATTTGAATACGCGGCGCGAGATCAATTATATTCGCACACTGCTAGAAGACCCGCGCGGGACAGGCGCTGATCGTCAACTGGCTGTCTATCGTGAGACTAATAGTCTCCAGGCAGTCACCGACTACTTGATGCAACAAACAGTCGCAGGTATCACACTCGACCCGGTAATAGAATGAGGATTATCCTGGCGGCCCGTAAAACCCATGGCCTTCAGCCATGGGGATACAAGGGCGTTCCTTTTGGTGGCGCGATGGGGGTGGTATCCCTCTTAACAGTCAGAAACGCTACTGTCGTAGCTAGCTACGCTCATCTGACTGAGAGGAGTGAAAAATACCCTCAAATAGGTATGTACATCTACATGTTGTTTTGCTATACTCTGCATGAGTACATTGACAACGGAAGAGTGTTTGTGGGTTCCAGGCTAAATCGTTCGCTTGGGTAAAAGCACTCACGTGTTTGACCATGTCTCCTCACTTTCTTCTGCCGACGTGCGAAAATCAAGCACGTCGATGAATGGGAACAACAATCACGTTCCTGCTCTTCCAGATTGAGAAGCTACCCTGGGACTCAGGGAAAGCGAATGCCTGTGGAGGCGGTGTAAGACCGGCTGTCGCGACAACGGCTCTCTCCAACGAAGCAGGAAAGCTCACTCGTGAGGGTGAGAAGCCCCACCCTTCTCGGCGTGGGGAGATGTCACCTACTATCCCACTTGTATTCTCACGTGATTACGCCTATACTCAGCAATGGGATAACCTATTTGATTAGAACAAATAATGGAGATCCCATTGCTAGCCAAAGGAGAAGTCCACCCATGACGGAGCAAGAGGGTGGCTTGTCTTCAAGCGATAACTGCCGTGAAGCCTTCCTTACCCTCCAGCACCCTTTTTGTCCCTCCTTTCTCCTTGCCCCACATCCCTTTTTCAGCTATACTCTCTAGCGGACCTTTTTACATAACCTATGCATCAGAAAGGACTCTCCCAATGTTTAAAGATTCTGGTAAAGGCGAAGGTCACGCTTACCAGGAGAACACACAACTAAGTGGTGACAACCCTACCAACCCCTTCGTACCCGCCTCTTCGAGCGTACTCGATGTCATCCACAGCGCCTTTGAAGAAAGCCAAGGCACATATAATGCCCCCTCATATCGTCCTGGTGAATCGTCCGCGATGGCTGCTTCAGACGAAATTTCCCCATTTGGTCAAGCAAAGGTCGGTGAGAACGCTACTTGGATAGCGAAAAGTGATGACCTTGTACGGAGAATACGAGAAACTGGCACATCGTTACGAAATATACAGATTAATAGGAAACAAAACAGACCTTTATTTGATTCATGGAATAATATAGCAAAAACAGATTATGGATCGTCTATTGATATGATCGAGATAAGTAGGACGAAAGAGGCAGAAAAACAGAATATGACTAATTTCCAAGAAGAACCTGCATCCTCCGAACAGATTTTTTTCCAGGCAAGGCCAGGTGAAACGGTATTCGCTGTAGTTGAACGGACCCTGAAAGCTTATCAAAAGGAAAAAGGAAGCCGGAAGCCAATCGGGATAAGGACGCTATTAAGCACGCATTTAAATGTTAGGCAGCTACGAACTCTCCATGACGATTTTAACAACGAGGTAAATGCGCAATTTGGAATGACACTTAGGGATGTGTTGCGCGATGGCCAAAATCTTGCTGCAGATGCCACCGCTTCCGGCTCCAGTCATAATAAACCACCAGAGCAACCTCGTGTCAAACGTCAGCGAAGAGCACAGACAAGCGAAACAAAGCCGCGAAGAGCACAGACAAGCAACACAGAGCAACAAGATGTGGTGGGGTCTTCTTCTTCCCAACTGGAAAATCGGACAGGTGCTTCCAATCAACGCCTCGATCATACATCACCGCCAGCATCATCGTCTTATTCTGATACTATGTACAGTATCCATGATAACGAGTACAGTATCCATGATAACGAGTACAGTATCCATGATAACGAATTTAGTATTATGAGTGAAGACGCTTCTCATACTGATTTTTCACCACCTGAACAAAATCTTTCGCAAAACTCGTATTTTCCCCCTAGTACTCTTTCTGATACATTTAGTGACCATTTTGGTATCCTGAGCGCAGGAACCCCTCATACTGAATTCTCTCCATTTGATCAAACTATTTCTCCAGGCATATTGTGTTCTCCTGATGCTTCTTATAATGCCTTTGATAACTCATTTAGCACCATGAGCAGAGGAAATGCTCATACTGGTTTTACCCACTCTAGTACAGATTATACACGAAGTACATCTTTCTCCCCTGATAATGAGTATCAGGACGAGGGTGGCCCATTTAGTTCCATGAGCGAAGTCACCAGTCCCACTGAATTGGGAGAATTCAGTCCATTTTCTCCGCATAATACATCTTTTACCTCTAATACTCAGTATACTACTTTTGATAACGCATTTATGGATGAAAACCCAAGTGCCTTTTATATTGAATTTCCCACTAACAATCGAGATTTTCCACAAATCGCATCTTCCTCCTTTGATACTATGAGCGATGGTGCCCATCCAGCTAGCATTCCTCCCTCCGATCAAACACCCAATACCCCCTTCACGATGGAGGATATGCTAACGGAATATCGGGAAGGAAACACTCCTACCAATCAGGGAGCAGGGGAGTAGAGGATTGAAATATTGAAGTGCTGAGCTTGACTTTCTTATGCATATTGTCTATACTGATGTCAATATAAACTCATACTGACGAAGATCAGGAAGAGTAGGTGCGTAGCCCCGTCAGAGAAGGAAGATCACCGACTGCAAGTCTTCCCCGGAATAAGCGCGCTGAAGGTCGCCTGGGAGCCTGGAAACTCTAGCGCAAGCAGAGGAATTTCCACGGGAGTACCCGTTACCGTACTGAAGAGGATCAATCCGCTCATCGCAGTGATTTTTTGGCTTGCCTGGATTGATTGAAACAAGGTGGTACCACGAGTTGCGTCCTTTCTCGTCCTTGACGGGAAGGGCTTTTTTTATGGGCAAGCGCACATTCGCGTAGTGGCGCGGGACAGGAGTGGATATGATCGAACAAGAGAAACAACAAGAGACGCCAGCATCTATGGCATCATTACCGAAAGCCTACGAGCCACAGGCCGTTGAAACCAAATGGTATCGCTTTTGGGAAGAGGGCGGTTACTTTAAGCCGCGTCCCAATCCCGCGCGCAAGCCGTTTGTGATTAGCATGCCTCCGCCCAATGTGACGGGAGCGCTGCATCTGGGTCACGTTATCACCGCAACCGTAGAAGATATCATGATTCGCTACCATCGTATGCAAGGTGACGAGACCCTGTGGGTGCCTGGTGAAGATCATGCAGGCATCGCCACGCAGACCGTGGTGGAGCGTTTGCTGATCAAAGAAGGCACAGATCGCCACCAAATCGGTCGTGAAACTTTCATCGAGCGCGTCTGGCAGTGGGTGGATGAGTATAAATCGCGCATCCAGAACCAGCATCGCCGTATCGGCGCTTCTTGCGACTGGTCCCGGGAACGTTTTACACTGGATGACGGTCTCGTCGAAGGCGGTGCGCGAGGTCTTTGTGCGCCTGTATGAAGAAGGCTTAATCTATCGTGGTGAGCGCATCATCAACTGGTGTCCTTTCTGCATGAGCGCCATCTCCGATCTGGAGGTCAATCACATGGATACGCCCGGCAAACTGACCTATGTGCGCTACCCACTCAAGCCCCTTGAAGGGACAGACACAGAGCAGCAGGACCGAGTACATCAGCGTGGCGACAACACGTCCCGAGACCATCCTGGGTGATACTGCTATCGCCGTCAATCCACAGGATACACGCTACAAAGATCTTGTCGGACGTCTGGCTATCGTGCCGGTGGTTGGTCGCGAGATACCGATCATCGCCGACGACGCGGTTGAGGCCGCTTTTGGCACTGGTGCAGTCAAAGTGACACCCTTCCATGATCCGACGGACTTCGAGATCGGTCAACGTCATCACCTGCCGCAGATTCAGGTGATCGGCTTTGACGCGAAAATGACGGCTGATGCCGGTCCCTACGCTGGACAGGATCGCTATGAGGCACGCAAGAACCTGGTGGAGGATCTGGAAAAGCTGGGCCTGATCGTCAAGATTGAAGATTACCAGGTGCCGCTGGGTACCTGCGAACGCAGTGATACACCTATCGAACCGTTGATCTCGAAGCAGTGGTTCGTCAAGATGACACCACTGGCAACACCTGCACTGGCTGCTGTCAAGTACGGTCAGATCAAGATTGTGCCTGAGCGCTTTAATAAAACATACACCGACTGGTTAGAGAATATCCACGACTGGTGTATCTCGCGCCAGTTATGGTGGGGCCATCGCATCCCCGTCTGGTATTGCGACAACTGTGGCACAATGACGGTGAGCCGCGAGGATGTGACCACGTGTCCACATTGCGACAGCACGCAACTGCACCAGGATGAGGATGTGCTGGATACCTGGTTCAGCTCCTGGCTGTGGCCTTTTAGCACGCTTGGCTGGCCTGAGGTGACGTCTGACGTGTTACGCTACTATCCCACCTCCGTGATGGAGACGGGCTATGATATCATCTTCTTCTGGGTTGCACGTATGGTCATGGCTGGCACCATTTTATGGGGGTCATTCCATTCTCAACGATCTACCTGCATGGCCTGGTGCGCGACGCGAAGGGTGAGAAGATGAGTAAGTCCAAAAATAACGCGATGGACCCGCTGGTGGTCATGGATAAGTACGGCACCGATGCGCTACGCTTCACGCTGGCTACCAGTAGTACGCCAGGCAACGACTCCAGGCTGGTGGAGGAGCGCATCATCGGTAATCGCAATTTTGCGAACAAGATCTGGAATGCTTCACGTTTCGTGTTGATGACGACGGCTGAGATCGCTGATGGGGTCCCGACTATCGAGGAACTCCAGCCGCGCACACTGGCTGATCGCTGGATCATTCAGCGCTTCGAGCGGCTCACCCAATCCGTGACGCAGTTGATCGAAGACTTCCAGTTCGGCGAAGCTGGTCGCCAGATCAACGAGTTCTTCTGGTCCGACTACTGTGACTGGTATGTCGAGATTGCCAAGGTGCAGCTCCAGGGCGACGAGCAGGCTCAGCAAGCCACGGCGGGCATCCTGCGCGCCATCCTGGATCAAAGTATGCGCCTGCTGCATCCCTTCATGCCTTTTGTCACCGAGGAGGTCTGGCAGCATCTTTACCGCACCAGTGAGCCGCGACAGGAGCGCTGGCCCGCTTCAGCGCTGATCATTGCGCCCTGGCCGCAGTACAACGAGCGCTTTGTTGACAACGAGGCAGAGCAGCAATTTGGTCTGCTGCAGGAGGTGATTACACGCATTCGCGATGCACGTAATCAGGCAAACGTGGAACCAATGCCGACGTATTCCAGTAATTATGGCAGTGGGCGATAACCTGACGATGTTTGAGCAACAGGCACCGCTCATCGAGTTCCTGGCGCGCACGGAACGACCACAATTTCATCGCATGCTAGAGCAAAAACCCGAGCAGGCGATGAGCTCTGCTGGCTGATGGCGTCGAGATCTACCTGCCACTGGCTGGTCTGCTCGATATCAGCAAAGAGCTTGAGCGACTCGACAAAGAACTTGTCCAGGCACAGCAGGAGATCACGCGCCTGCAAAGCAAGCTGAACAACGAGAACTTTGTGAGCAGAGCCAAACCCGAGGTGGTCGAGAAAGAACGCGAGAAGCTAGCCGTCCAGGAAGAGCGCAGTAGCAAGCTCCAGGCACGACGAGCTGAAACTCGCGACGATCAAATAGCCATTAGCCAAAACATGAGCCATTGCGTTTTCCAGGTGCGCAATGGCTCTTTTTTGCGTCCTTTGCGACGTAATTCCGTCCATATAGACAAGGTCAGTTGCCACAGGTTATGCCAAAAGATAGGGAGGCATGGGCGGGCTGTATCGCAAGCGCATTTAAGAAAATGGGTCAAATGACCCGTGTCCTGCTTCTCTTACCTATGCTATATTCTTCATGGATACAATAGTTCATTGAAATATCAGAAATCATCACTGGAGCTTTCTTGAGCCGTCTCGGGAGCTCCCGTTCGGAGCAAGAGAGTTAGCTCAACCGCGTTCGTTTAAGCAGGTCACAGAAAAAACTGACCGCATGCAAAGTTAACCTACCTCTGAAAATAGAGGTAGGTTTTTCAATTTGAGAGACCCGGCGACGCACACTAAAGCAAAACCTCGTCGCACCACTGTACGTAGATTTAATTGAAGTTCCTTTGCATTCAGCATACTGAGTGTACGCATTGCTGAATGTACACTGAATGCAAGTAGAGGTACGTGAAAGAATGCCGAGGTTACGCTTATGCTGTACGATCTGTTAAAGATATGTGTAAGTATTTTCTTTAATATCTTGAACACGCTGCTTGGTGGTAAATTGCCACCCCTTAGCAGCGCGGCAGTTATCGTTGAGGAAGATAACCGTTACCTGGTTGTTGAGCTACCGCGTGGACGCATTGTTTTTCCGGGTGGTTTTATGACCTAGCACGAAAATCCCATACAGGCAGCTATACGCGAAGGTAAAGAAGAGACTGGCCTCGATCTACAGACAGGCGATCTGATAGGTTTTTATGCGTGCACCAGCGCCAGGTGGACCAGTATGAGTAACATGAGCTTTGTCTACCAGGCACGCGTGGTTGGTGGTCAACTGCGTAACAACATCGAGGGCCGTCCCCGCTGGCTATATGAGCCAGAGCTACGCGCACGTCTTGACAAGCACGCGCAAGGTATCCTGGATGACTATCTGCGCTATCGCATGCGTCAGCACGAGCAAGCCATTGATCAACCAACGTCCGCTGAGTTGGAACAGGTATCATAGAAGAATTTCGTGCTATAATAGAGGCACCGGCACGGCGATAAAAACCTGTCACAGCGACCACAGCCGCAAAGCTGGCAGAGATTTTCGCCAAGCGGGCTAAACGTCTCTTATTCCCCTGCCCATAGACAGAGGTATTTCCACCAGAAAGAGGTATTTGTGCATGCCTATGCAATACGGTTTGTCCCTTCCTCAGGGCTGGACAATGGATCTGACAGGCATCAAAGACCCCGTTGAAGCTTACGAAACCATGACCCGTGTAGCACAGACCGCTGACGAGACCGGCTATAATTCGGTCTGGCTCGTCGATCACTTCCACACGATTCCACAACCCTCCCAGGAAGTGACCTTCGAGTGCTGGACCAGTACGGCAGCCCTGGCGCGCGATACGAAGCGTGTGCGCATCGGTCAGATGGTTTCCTGCAATGGCTATCGCAATCCTGCGCTGCTTGCCAAAATGGCGAGCACGGTTGATGTATTGAGCCATGGGCGACTCAATTTCGGCATCGGCTCAGGCTGGTACGAGCACGAGTACCGCGCCTACGGCTATGACTATCCCGATGCACCTGAGCGTCTGCGCTATCTACGCGAAGCTCTTCAGGTCATTCTGGCCATGTGGACGCAGGAAGAAGCGGTCTTTGAAGGCAAATATTACCAGGTACGAGGCGCAATCAATCAGCCCAAAGGAGTGCAAAAACCGCATATCCCCGTATTGATCGGCGGAGGTGGCGAGAAAGTCACGCTCAAACTCGTCGCACAATATGGTGACGCCTGCAATGTAGGCGGAGATCTTGCTACGATTAAGCACAAATTCGCTGTCATCAAGCAACATTGTGAGAGCGTCGGACGCGATTACGAAAGTATTCATCGCACATCGACAGCTATTTGTGCCATTGGAGAAACCGACGAGCTGGCTCTTGCTGGCATCCCTGATGAACTCAGAAGTCGCTTCGGGGATCGCTTAAAAGACGCGCTCATTGGCAGTCCTGACACGATCCGTCAGCGCTTGCAGGCATACGAAGAAGCAGGTGTGCAAGAACTGATACTGCGTTTCCCTGATCCTACTAATCTTGACACGATACGGTTCTTCGCCAAAGAACTCATCGCCTAAAGCCAGCCATACAGGAAACCGGGTAGGGGCGTCACCTCGCGTGCGCCCCGGGGGCGGTCGCAAGGACACGCCCCTACCCGGTTGCCGATGATACTCAGCGGTTTTTACGTTCGCGCCTATGAGACATGCCCCTACCCCGTTTCCCGATGTTTCCCCGCAAGGATAGAGACCTCGTCGGTATCGACAGATAACAGAACAAAAGCGCTGGATGTGATCCAGCGCTTTTTCTATCTCCCACATTTGAGCTTGTTTTTTTCTGTAATAATTAATTTAAATATCGTGCTGCTCTGCGTTTTTTCTTGGGCTGAGAAAGCAAGCACAACATGATTAATTATAGAAGAGCATAGACCGTCTGTTCGGATAAGAAATCATCTCTGACTGATATTGATCCTACCTCGGTAGGTATAGGTAAAAAGTAGTATGCGTCGCTTATTTTCCCTATTTTGTTGACATAATGGCATAATTTCGCTATACTTATGATGTAGCTAAACAAAGAGTTAGCCCCGAAGAGACAGGTGGACTAAAAGGGTAAATTTGCGTGTAGTGCATCTTCCAAAGCTTACTCAACTGCTCATTCTTATCCAGAAGCATCAATAGAAGTCATCGTAGACACGTTGATTTACAGCGCTGCATACCCGTTTTTCTTGCTCCCCTTAAATTTAGCATGTCATGCGATAATGAGTGCAACGCATACGGCGTTTTCCTGCTCATTATAGCTAAAACTCGTGCTAAATCGTTTGTACTAGTTGCGTAAAGGACGCCAGCGTGAATATTGACACCGTACGCTTCTCCCACATTCTAGAGGCAAATGGCCTCTACGACTTGAACTATTTCCTGGCTCGTACTGCGTTTGTTATCTCGCACAAGAGCGAAAGTATCGAAACCCTACTTGGCGTGGTCTGGTACCTACCGATCAACAGTCCCATCCTGATTATTACGAATTGCCCCGAGAACGAGAAAGAGGATCTGTCACGAAATCTGGCTGAGCGTGTAGGCACCGAACGCCAGGTTTACCTCATTCACCAAAAGGACGAAACAGTCGCATGCTTCTTCGCCGACCATGACGTGAACGCTATACTGGGTACCGATGGAAAAGTAATCAACGGCAAAGGCGAGGGGATGTATATCGGCACATTGATTGCCTCCTTGCTCCGCTATCCAGAGTGGATTGTCTTCTATGACGCAGACAACTTTTTACCCAGCGCACTGCTAGAATACACACTCGCAATGGGGCGCTTGTTTATGCAGCAAAAGGCCAATACCGCATTATGTGGAGAAGAGATCCAACAACTCCACAATATCCGCATCTGCTGGCCCTCCAAGCCAGCTTTCGACGACCCAATAGCTCCAAAGGTCATGGGACGCTGCACGCGCACCATCTCGCCGCTGCTCACAGAGTTGATTGGCGAGTGGTTTGGTATCCATGACCAGATCATCATTTCGTCAAATGCAGGTGAGCAGGGCTTTACGATGCAGAGCGCCCAAAGCTTGCATTTCACCTCTGGATATTCAGTAGAGACCTTCCAGTTTCTGGATCTGCTTTGCAATGCGCATAACGCAAAATTACAAGCCAGACCAGAACAGATATTGCTTCAGCAGTACCAGGCGCAGAGTCCGCATTTTCATGCTAAAGGTGACGAAGGACACATCAAAAAAATGATTGCAGACAGTCTGGGCTGCTTCTACCACTTTAGAGATCAACTGCCACAGCGTACCATACAACAGTTGCAGCAGATCTACAGGGAACTGGATCTAGAACCCCACGTTCCGCTCGTTTATCCAGCGTTGCGAGAACTGTTACAAGACGAAAGGACTGGCATTTCGGCAAACCAGTATCGGCTCGTACAGCCAATACCCGTCTTCTCGGCTGACCCGGAGGCGATATGCGGCTAATCGTCGTACGTCATGGCGAGACACTGTATAACCTGGAAGACCGCCTTACTGGTCAATCCGACGTACCTCTTAGCTCGTTAGGTGAGCGGCAGGCCACACTGGTAGGCACATTTCTGGCCACAGAGCAGGTGGATGTCGTTGTATCCTCCGATTTGCAACGTGCCCGCAAGACCGCCATGGCTATTGCAGCCCACCATGACCTCCTTGTGGAAGAAGATCCCGCTATACGCGAGATGTCCCTGGGAAACTGGGAAGGGAAAACCATGGCGGAAGTCGCAGTCACCGAGCCAGAGCTGCTCAAGCGCTGGCGCGATGATGCTCTCCATCACGCACCAGATGGCGGCGAAACGCTGCTAGAGGTCCAGCAGCGGATCAAGCAGGCATTGGAACGTTGGTATACACGCTACCCAGACGGCAGTGTCGTCTGGGTAGCCCATGGAGGCTTGATTGGTATTCTGACCTGTCATCTGCTCGATATTGATATCAAAAAGCGCAGGCACTTCCGCCACGCAAACGCATCCGTCCACGAGTTCAACATCAGCCCTGACTTTGTGAGCGTTGTTCACCTCAATGAAACAGCCTTTTTACGCCCGCTCATGCATCTACTCAAAGGAGGGACAGTCCCTGACACGGATATCTGACAGCCTGGTACGGCTCGCGATGGCCTGGATGCTATCCCTGCTCGCGTAGGGTCATCCCTCGCGGTCAATCCACTATAAGTAGCGCAAGCTCGCATAGGGCCGCTTTGCTCGGTCCTATGCGTTTTTACCTGTTGCCTCTTCTACACAGACTTTTTGCAAGCCCCGTAGAGAACGCTGCTGTGCCCACCTCTACTCCGACCACATACCCGAAGCCTTCTTTTTAGAAGGAGCCAGCGAACTTGCCCGCAGATTGCAAAGACTGGCACACGATCCCGTCACGTTAGACGAGGCGGTGCAAACGCTCCGCTTTTACTCGCTGATACAGCACGACCCCGCAACGCATACGCTCTCTATTCACCGCACAGTACAAGCAACTATAATTGACGGGATGAGTGAAGAGCAATGGAGACGATGGTTCGAACAAGTAGTGAAAAGTGGCAATTGCATCTTCCCTAACCCCAATGAGATTATAACATGGTATCGTTGCGAAATCTATATTTTGCATGTCCAATTTCTTCAATAATCTGCAAAATTAAAGAATATTAATAATCTGTATTTAGCGCTTTTATGCAACTAAGCAGGATTATGCCTACAATTGCTCGTTTGCTATACTACGGCAGAAGTTGTTCTGCCGTGCGCTATCAGCGCGCTTGATTTGCTCTAAGGCCCTACTCAAAGGCTCTAATGCCTGAAACTGGTCGCTTTTCTGTCCAAAAGGACAGGACATTTCTGGCAGAAAGGACAACCCATTCCCAACAGAGAGATGCTATTCTTGAGCCGAAGAACAAACGAGGAAGCCATCGGAGAAGCGCAGATGCACCTTCCCATCATCACTCTTCGCGCAGAAAAGAGAGACTGACAACATTGCTCCATGTCTCCAGTCTGATCGTGCGCGGCTTTTAGAAAGAAACAGAGGATTTTATGATAAGCGCAGCATTTCCCTATCAAAAAAAGCGGAAATCTATTCTGGGATTAGAGATGGCGTATGTAGACGAAGGTCAGGGTGACCCGATGGTCTTCCTGCACGGCAATCCTACCTCTTCCTACGTCTGGCGCAATATTCTGCCCTATGTGCAGGATTTTGGCCGCATAATTGCCCCCGATCTCATCGGCATGGGCGATTCGCAGAAGCTGCCAAAGAGCGGCCCCGGCTCCTACACCTTCGTCGAGCACCGCCGCTATTTCGACACGCTGCTCGACGCGCTGGATATCAGTGCCCGTGCCATCCTGGTTGGACATGACTGGGGAGCAGCCCTGGCCTTTGATTGGGCTCGTCGTCACCCTAATGCGGTGCGTGGCATCGCCTTTATGGAAGCGGTTGCCGAGACATCAGAGTGGAGCGAAACGCCAGAAGCAGCACGCTCACGTTTTCAGGCACTACGCACTCCAGTTGGCGAGCGAATGGTGCTGGAAGAGAACTCCTTCATTGAGTTCAACCTGCCAAAAACGGTTCTACGCACATTGACGGACGAAGAGATGAACGAATATCGCCGTCCATTTGCTGAACCGGGCGAAGCGCGCCGTCCCACGCTCTCCTGGCCACGCCAGTTACCGATTGGTGGAGATCCAGCCGATGTCACCGAGATCGTCACCACCTTTGGAAACTGGCTTTCCCAAAGCTCCGTTCCCAAATTATGCATTCAGGCCACTCCAGGTACGAAATCGCCGAAGCAGTATGAGCGCTACCGCACCTGGCCCCTGCTGCGCGAGGTGAGCGTGCGCGGGCACCATACTCCCCAGGAGGACTCCCCTGATGAGATTGGACAGGCTATCGTAAGCTGGTTGCCCCAGGTGAAATAGGCTTTTCAAGCCAATTATGGGCAATTTATTTGAGACAAAAGCGCCAATATATCGAAGAACGACATTCTCCTACGAGCACTAGCGATAACCGAGCAAGTCCTTGGACCTGAACATCCCAATCTTGCTTCTATTCTGGAGAATTATGCGGATCTTTTGTTGAGCATGAAACGTAATATAGATGCCAGGATGATTGCCTCGTGCGCCAGGACAATCAGGACGAGACAATCAAGCTGATTGCTACTCAACGGTACCTGCAACTTTTTTTCGAGGAGGATTATTCGATGTATTGTGCCACGTGTGGTCATCGCATCCAGGATGGCGCACAATTTTGTGAAGCCTGTGGAGCAGCCTTACAGGCACCAGGCGACGTTACCAGGGACCCTGCTTATGCCACTGCCAGACCTGTACGCGAGCGTAGCACTGCTCAGGACCCCTATAAAGAGCAGATTACGCAGCTCAAACTGCAAATTAGACAGTTGAAGTTGTACCTAAAACAAGTTAATACAGGTATGTCCAGTAAACGTTCACAATACTATGAGACTGCAGCATTTGTGCCCGAAGGTCTGCTCAGGCATGGATATAAGATGATTGAGGATTTCCGTTTATGGGGTCCTCAGCAGCAAAAACAGCATCTACAGCAAGAAATTATGGGTCTGGAACAGCAATTATTGGGCTTGCAGCAGGCCCAGGCGCAGTGGAGGGCACAGCACTAAAGTTCAACATCCAATGATACGCTTATTGGCAACCGGGGACGACAGCAATATTTGCGCCATAACAGAGAACAAGCGGGCAGATGCCGTTGATTACGCATCTGCCCCGCCGGGCTTATTCATCCAACGTATGTTTCTACGATAGCTACTCCAGCGCAGCTCATCATGCTCGTTTACGGCGCGTTGCAGATGCGCCAGCTCTTGCGCGGATAGCTGTTCTTCAGCCTGTACCATCAACTTCGCAACACCATCCGCCGCCTCGGCCCAGCGATAGATCAGGCGCATCTGCTCTCTTCCCTCATCCAGCGTATCAATATGGGCGGCAAGCTCTTCCGCCTCGTGCATCGCGGCAAAAAGCTCCTCGCGTGAAAAGTCGTGGCTCTTACTCATGCACTGTCTTCTCGCACCTCTCTGTCAGTTTGATGATACCTTACAGTATACCAACTGCGACAACTCTCGTATAGAAGCAGTATAGACAGGTTCTCCGTCCTTGAGGGGGAACCCTATCTCATTTAATAATTTCTCGTGGAAACGCGTTCTTTCTTTTAGACAAGCACAACTACAAAAGCCTGTCCTACACAGTACTAACCCAAACGGATGGGGTCTTGCGAACATGAGTCCTTATATGGTACAAGTATAGACAAGCATATTTTCCTGGTATTTACAGCGGCGCTAGCGTAGATGCATAGACAGCATGCACCAGGAGAATGAGACATTGAGACATAAGACTATATTTGATGCCTTTATGCTACACGAGAGTCAGGAAATCACGCTATGCAGACAATTTTTACGTCTTTGCGTTCCCTGCGCGACCTATCTCTACGAACACGTTTAGCCGTCTTTTTGCTCAGTTTTCTGTTCTGCCTGGCTATCTTTAGCCCCGTCGTCATCTACAAGCACATCACGGGAGGCACCCCCATCTTTGTGCTCTCCATCAGTATGGCCGCCTGGTTATTTAAGCCACGCATAGCTTTCATCTGCTGCATCTGTACGATCCTCTGCCTGGTTATCATTAATAGTGCGCTTGAAGGCACGTTGCTCTGGTCCGGGGGCGTTATGCTCTACTTTCTGAGCAGTACATTCGCCTTCATTGTGAGTGTCAGTTTTGTGAGCATATTACGTCATGCCGTGGAAGTTGCAGATAGTGCGCAGCGGCAATCGCAAATGGCCGCCACGCAAATAGCGCGTGCCTATGATACGCAGCGCCACCTGAACGCGCTCAAAGACCAGTTTCTGCTCAATGTCAGCCATGAATTGCGTACACCATTGACTGAGATCAAAGGCTACATTGAACTCCTCAGCGAACATCATGGGCACCTGGACCAAGAGACGCGCACGACGTTTATCAGCTCCGCTCTGCAAGGCTGCGAAGAGTTGCAACTCCTGATCAGTAATGTTCTGGACGCCACTCAACTGGAAGACAGCATGCAATTACTCAAAAAAGAGGAGCTAAATGTTGCCACCATCATGCAAGAGATGTCCGAGTACGCAGCATCGCAGGCGCACCCACTCTCGCTTGACATTCCTCCAGAGACAACCGTCTGGGCTGATCAACAGCAACTGCGCCAGGTTCTGCGCAATTTACTCTCCAATGCCTTCAAATATTCGCCTGTCCAGACGCCTGTTATCGTGAGTGCACAACCCGTCATTGAAGAGGAGCAAGAATACATTTGTATCAGCGTTCAGGATGCAGGCCCTGGCATTGCGCCCAGCAACATCCCCTTACTTTTTCAAAAATTCTCGCGCCTTGAGCGTGACGTTACAGGACACATACGTGGAAGCGGCCTTGGCCTCTACCTCAGCAGACAATTTGTCGAGGGTATGGGTGGAAATATCTGGGTCGAGAGCACGGGTACCCCTGGGCAAGGTAGCCGCTTTCGCTTCACCCTCCCGCGCGCTACAACCTATGCACCTGACCTCCACCCGGCAGAAGCTCACTAAGCTCGGGTCGACGCGTAGGGACAATCCCTTGCGGTTGTCCGGGTTGAGCTTCCACCAGAGACGGGCCGCCGCAAGGGACGCAAAGACCTTTTTTCTTCGCCCAAGGGAGCAGACTGGCTACCAAAAAGGTCTTCGCTCGGCCCCTACGCGAGCCTCGTTAGGGTATGTCATCGCGTAGGGACAATCCCTTGCGGTTGTCCGGGTCAGGCTCATTATGCCCAATTGACTTGCAAAGCCCATTATTCGGCTTGATCCCAGCGCTTCACGCAGTTACTCCGGTATTGCACGGTCCACACGCCCAGTATGATAGCTAGCCCATAGAGCGCATATGGCACATACAGCGCGATGCCAAGAAACCATGCTGCGGACAGCGCGAAAAAGAGCGTTAACAAGATCAGCGCGACGATCAGCAGAGCAATCCCCCAGACCAGATTCATCACCGTAATCATCAAGCGATACGCCTTGTTATACTGCCAATCATCGTCAAACGCCGCAAACTTTGCGCCATCATTCTGGGTGCAAAAGTAGCGATCAACATAAAACAGCAGGGGCCTTGGCAGGCAGAACGAGAGCAAAATGCCACATCCAAGCAGCCCAATTGGCAGCGCAACGTGCAACAGAAGTTCTTTCGGATCACCAGTTATAAAAGTATTGAGCAGCGTGAAAGCAATAACGATCAGCGCCCCCACGCCGATTAAGTCCAGGCTACGTTTCTGATACAGCGCATAGACGATGCCAAAGAGTGGAAAGAGCGCAACTACAAGTAAAGCCTCGAATGCGTCAGGAACGCGTGCCGCAATCAATGGATACAACATATAAGGAAATACCATGTTGATCACAACACTCTGTAAAAGCCCACCGGGCAGTACACCCGAGAAATCCAGGCGCTTGAAAGTACGCCGTTCATTATCTGCACTCACATTATGCCCTTTCTTCATTTCAAGCATAAATTCTCACTATTATTTCTTTATTAAAACAAACTCGGGTATAAGCGCTCTTCCTGCTACCCAAATTGGCTATCTATCCGTTACCCATTCAGTTCATCAAGCAAGCAAGCCGAGCAATGCTTACTATAGCTATGATATGATATGTTGCAAGCCTGTATATAGGGAGGTACTTTTGTAGAAAGTAGACCCAATCTTTACATTTACAGACGTTATAACAGGCAGGCTAGTCGCAACACGTATGCGACGCTATAGAGTATTCAATAGCGTGCTCTTCTCACCAAAAAGTGATTGCTGAGCACTCAATAATGGAAGCCACGTGGCTTTTACCAGTTCTTCCCCCATGGAAGATTATAGGCATATAGACATATATCACTATTCCGCACTGGTAGCACGAATTGTTATTTTCACAGAAGGAGTACATGCATGCACAAGAAACTCGATGTATTGAAAGAGAAAGGGTTTGCCGTCTTACGCGACTATACAGGTCCAGCCGTACCCGAGAGCGAGTGGGCTAACCTGGAATATGTGGATTGGAAGAGCGGCGGCGACACCAATTTCGCGCCCATTGCATCGGCATATGGCGAGATGGAGTGCGGCGGCTTCTGGGCGCATGGCAAGCCGGATAAAGATGGCATCTGGACGGCGAATGCCAGTCAGTGTCCCACATTAGTGAAATGGACCGAGCAGGTTGGTGCGCGCTACGGTCGTGTACGTATCATCAAGCTCAACCCCAATACTGAGGCAGAGGGCATTCACAACCTCCACCTGGACGACAATAACCGACTCAATCCCGAGGGTGAGGGCTGGGTTGTCCGTGCCTGGTTGCAATTGACCGACGATGCAGATTCGTACATGATCTTGCGCGAAGATAAGGATGATCCATCTACAGAGTCACGTATCTCTATGCCACGCAATCGCCAGCTCATCGTTGACTCACAGCGCCTATGGCATGCAGCCTGGCATCCTGGTAACAAACCTCGTTACGCCTTGATTGTCTCCTTTGAGAGTGGGGAAGCCCTGCAAAACTGGATTGAGAGCCAGTCAGTGCCGGCTGAAGAAGCCTCTCTCTCATAAATATATCTCAGTTTCTCCCTATGACAGGCTTGCTGATATACCACTAGCAAGCCTGTTAGCTATGGCTGTGCTGATACTATTTTATGCACGCTGACATCAAAAAAAAGGTGGAGAGCATCGAACACACATTACTTTTCACCCCCCTTTTGCTCAACAAATTGACGAACCTCTGTTTATTTGGTTAGACTCAACATAGTAAGGAAATACTATAGTAAAACGTAACCTGGCAAGAGGTAGATCAATGCAAAATTTTCACTCTCTTCGGGCCTGGGGAAGCAACGAAGCTAACTCAACAGAAGAGCCTTATTTTGACAGCGCGCAAATGATCCCCCCCCCCGTTTCGCTGCAATCTGTCGATGAAATACAACTCGATCCATTTGCGATGGTTTCTTTGACGAAGAGCACTGACCCTTTGCAGCCTGTACTAACGGAGCAAGATATACTATCTGGTCCATTACATGATATTCCTACGACGCAGTCACTTATTTCTGCTTTACAAGCGACAATACAATCAGACGAAGTCAGGACACCAGTGGTTATTCCTGGTGCAAGGAATCGTTTACCACGTACGCTGAATACTGACGAGCTTATGACGCCTGGAAAGCGTCTGCATCCGCACCTGCGACTCGTGCTCGTGCTCAGTGCCATGATGGGCATCTTAGCCTATACCCTGTTCTCGTTCACGCCCTTGCACGCCGAGCAGAGCGGCAACTCGCTCGTCGACGGAGCCGTGAATTGGGTCGTGGCGCAACAACAGAACTGGGGACTCGCTGCAGCTGTGGGATATGTACAGCCAACGCCAACGGCAGTTACTACCTCCACCACTTCACTGGTCGATACTGCTGCGATGACGTTGCCTAAAAGCCAATATATTGAGATTGCCCGCGAAGATGCTATTGCCGCAGGTATTTCGCCAGATGATTTCGTGCGACAGATCAATCTGGAGAGCGGCTTCAACCCTTACGCAGAATCGCCGGCTGGCGCAGAAGGGATCGCTCAGTTCGAGCCCGCTACGGCTGCTGGCCTGGGGATTGATCCTTTCAATCCCACACAGGCTCTTCAGGGCGCAGCCCAATATATGGCAAGACTGTCAGCCCAGTTCGGAGGCAGCTACGCTGAAGCTGCGGCGGCCTATAACGCTGGCTCTGGCGCTGTCCAGGGCGCCATCAATGAGGGTGGCGCGAACTGGCTATCGTATCTGTCAGCCGAGACGCAGAATTATGTAACTGCGATTATTGCCTGATGCTTCATAACAGGCACATCGAGCAGAAGGGGTCTACCGTGCCCCTTCTGCATCCCACTCCACACAGATTTTCCTAAGCGTGAGCCTGTAAAGAAGTATAGTAAGTATGGATCGCTTGCGCGGCTGAGCCACTCAACTTGAACGCCCCAACTTCGTTCCACCCCCAGAAAAAGCTACCCAGGATATGCGGGTCGGAAGCAATACTTGCCAGCGCCGCAGTGCAGGCTGCGGCTTGCTCAGTTGGATTTTCCGGCCCTAAATTGGTGGATATCCAGGGATTGTACAGAGCATAAGCATCGTTGCGATAGCCAATTTCTGAGAGGAAAACTGGTTCACCCAGTGCGGCGGCAAAGGCATCTATCTTGCTCTTGACCTCCGTTACCCAAAGACTAGAGATCGCCTGTGGATCTATATATGCAGGAGTAGAGATGAGAGGAAAATAGGTAGAGACACCGATCATCTTCAGGTCAGCATTGCGCATCCAGGCACGCGGTTGAGACTGCACATCCGACCAATTCACATCATAGGTCAATGCACCAGCATAGACACTATGTATATTTGCAATCAAGCCATCCCATAGCGTATCCGGCGCATTCTTTTGCAACCACTCCTCTTCCGTACCCAGGGCAAATTGCTCTACACCCCCCTGGGCCGCGGCTTGCGCATAGGGCTTGAGCGCCTGCCAATAACTGGTAAACCAGGCCTGCTCCTGCGCATATGTTGAGAACTTAATATCTCCCGACCACGATTGAGCGCCACGCGAGTCTAAGAGTACGGTCACAAAGACATGCAATCCCAACGCGTGCGCATATTGAATCCCGGAGGTAAACGCCGCAATGGTAGGGGCGCTTGTTTGCGTCGTTATCACCGTGGACGTAAGAGAAGCCTGATAGAAAAGCACGGGCATCTCTACCCAACAAGCAGCGGTCTGCTCGCGCATCTGCGGCAGTTCCGTACGCCACTCGCTATCACTGTCACCATACGCTGCCGTGCTCCATTGTGGAAAAACAACACCCATCTGGAAATTCCGCTGTGCCGCACCGCACGTTTTCGCGGTAGCTGCCCGGGTCGCTGCCGCTCCAGGTGGTAGTTTCACGTCAGATGCTTGTGGCTGGGTATTGCTCCGCGAAAACAACACATACACGAGGCCCGCGCTGGCTCCGACGATGCATATCAGCACAAAGAAAACACCGGCTTTTTGGAGGAAAGATTGCATAGTTAAAATTTTCCCTATAGCTATTCAGGAACACTACAAAATCGCCAGTGTAGCGTTTCTTGCCACAGCTACCTTCCCATCGCCTGTCGCACACACTTCTCTACAACAGCGAAATCACTTCTTATTCAGGCATTATATTACTAATCTACCCATTTGGTACAGCCTTAGCAAGCTTTATCAAGTATAGTAGGAACTTTTGCCTTTCCTTGACGGCTGGTAACTATTCAGGTCGCGTAGGGACAATCCCTTGCGGTTGTCCAGGATGTGCTGAAACCTGGGCGGGCCGCCGCCAGGGACGCCAAGACCTTTTTTTCTTCGTCCCACGCCGCAGATCGGCCACCAAAAAAGGTCTTGGCTCGGCCCCTACGCGAGCCTCCACGGCACCTGAATAGTTACGACGGCTGGCACAATGAAAATGAGAGCGTATATCTAGCAGAGCTTTGCCTTGCTTGCTATAGGAGTATATCCCTGTCGCAGTATCACCAAGATCCTTCTATGGAGACCGGGAACTTTTCTGGACACGTGAACGTCTTGATAATGAACGGCAATATTTAGCGAAATTAGTAAAAAAGGAGTCCGCATGATGCGTTCAGTGGATACATTGCAAAAACATACGCTCTTCTCTTTCGTTTTCCTGACCATCGCGCTCACCTTTGTGCTGGCGGGCTGTGGCGCAACAACAGGAACTGGTTCTAGCGGCAGCGGCAGTACAGCTTCGACGCCCACGCACACGACACAAGGTGCCATTCCGCCTATCGCGACACAAGGGAGCAAAACCGGGTATGGTACGACGCACGGTTGCCCTAGTAACGCGGTAGTAACCACTGCGCCAAGCCAGGCCAACATCATCATCACCAGCAAATCGGTGAGTCCAGACCAGGCCATCGTTGCTCATACCGGCGATGTCATCGAGATTCGCTTAGCTTTTGGCATCGGTTGGAATGGACCAACCAGCTCACAAGGAGCATTAACACTGCAAAAACCATCGGGCTATGCCTGGACGGCTGATCAGTCTTGTATCTGGCGTTTCGTAGCAACCAGCACGGGCACAGTAGCGCTAGAATTCAACAGCCGACCGCTCTGCAATGCCCATATGATGTGCCCGCAATACATTAGAGTGGTGCCAATAACCATCAAAGTACAATAGACTGACATACCACTTCTTCCTCTTGCTGGCGCGACAAGAGCTATTCTCACGCTTGTCTTATCATCCCCCTGATGGGACGATGCAGAGAATACCTCTTGTTAGCGCTACAAGCTCCCGCTCCCCCCTCAGACAAATGGTATGGTCCTTTTAGCCTCGATTGGTGCTTGCGCTCCGCAGACATATTTCTCTATACTAGGCTCATCCAATAGTCACGCGCATGCTGGTAAAGCAGAGACAAAAAGTGGCATTGAACAGCTGACAATTGAAATTGGGGGAATATCTTTATGCTAAATTTGGACCCGGTAACGTTGACCGGCCAGGTTGTACGCCTGGAGCCGTTGCAGCTCAGACACGCGACAGACTTATACGCAGCCGGTCAAGATCCGGCTATCTGGCGCTACCTTCCAGCCAATCCGAGTGGTTCAATTGAGGAGGTAGTAGCGTGGACGAGTACTGCATTAGAGAGTCAGGCCATGGGAAAGACGCTCGCATTCGCTATCGTAAACCTTGCGACCGGGCATGCAATCGGCTCGACGCGTTATCAAGATGCCCAGGCAGAACATCGCGGCGTAGAAATCGGTTGGACCTGGCTGAGCCCAGGCGTACAACGGACGGGTGTAAATACTGAGTGCAAATATCTCCTCTTGCAGTACGCGTTTGAGACGCTGCGCACCATCCGTGTCCAACTGAAGACCGACAGCCGGAACATGCAGTCACAACGCGCCATCGAGCGTCTAGGCGCTATTAAAGAAGGCATTTTACGCAACCACATGATTATGCCCGATGGCTATTACCGCCATTCCGTATATTACAGTATTATAGATACGGAGTGGCCCCAGATTAAAGCCTCGTTGGAAGCCAAATTGCACAGATACACGTCGGATAGCTAAAAAATCACGTCCGTTTATCCAGGCTCAGGTCTGCTGGCAGGGGCGATCACATAAAGACAATCCCTTACAGTTGTCCAGGGTAGGTCGCTGCGTTCTCATGCCGATTGGATCAGCAAGGGTCGCAGTGCTCGGCCCCTGCGCATCCTGGCTCTCTCCCTGAAGAGTTTTTCTGCCAAAGCACTGGCGATCTCGCACGGCGCGAGCGCTCTCTCATGACGACAGCTCCTCCTCACGAGATAACGACATGGAATCTGCTCATGTACCGCATAAGACCATGCTGTGTTCTTCTGTGACGGAATACATGGCCGAATATTGGCTCATCTTCTCTCAGGTCTTCTGGAAGCATTTCCGTGGTTGGGCTGCGTCTGGTCCTGTCTTGCTCGGTCCATCGAGGCTTGAGACGGGTTGCCTCGCGGCCACGCCCCGGTTTGGAAAACTGGGTTCATGACGCTCGCTTTTGATAGGCCCTTATCGCAAAGATGTAGGCCACAATCAGAATACCGACGCACCAGGCAAGCGCAACCCAGATCTCCTGAGATACGGGCTGTCCATACAGCAACGCACGGATAGTATTCACGATCGCCGTCACTGGCTGGTTTTCGGCAAAGACCCGGACTGCCAGCGGCATCGACCTGGTGGGCACAAACGCCGAGCTGATAAAGGGCAGGAAGATCAACGGATACGAAAAGGCGGCGGCACCATCGGTCGATTTGGCGGTCAGTCCGGCAATCACCGCCACCCAGGTCAACGCCAGCGTAAACAACGCGAGGATGCCAACGACGGCCAGCCAGGACAGGATGCCCGCCGACGAACGAAAGCCCGTGATCAACGCAACCAGAATGATGACCACCACCGAAATCGCGTTGGAGACCAGCGAGGTCAGCACGTGTCCCCACAACAGGGTGGAAGGGGCAATCGGCATGGAGCGAAAGCGCTCCATGATCCCCCGTTGCACATCGGTAAACAAACGGAGAGCCGTATAGGAGATCCCGCTCGCAATCGCAATCAGTAAGATCCCAGGCAACAGGTAATTCACATAATTCGCGGTCCCGGTTTGAATTGCGCCGCCGAGCACATACACGAACAGCAACATCATCGCAATAGGCGTGATCGTGACCGTGATGATGGTGTCCATACTGCGGAAGATATGGCGCATGGAACGGCTAAGCATCACGCTCAGATCGCTGAAAAAGTGGTTCTGTATCGTTTCCTGTTTCTGTGTCATTTCCATTTACTGCACCTCCTTTTTGCCAATGATGGCCAGAAAGATCTCCTCCAGGGTCAGTTGTTTTTCCACATACTCCTTCTGAGCCGGTGGAAACAGCTTTTTGAGCTCGGTGAGCGTGCCGCTGGCGATAATCGTGCCCTCATGGAGAATGGCAAGGTGATCCGCCAACTGTTCCGCCTCGTCCAGGTACTGCGTAGTCAAGAAGACGGTGATGCCACTATCCGCCAGCTCCTTCACCATTTTCCACACCTCGATGCGTCCCTCGGGGTCAAGCCCGGTGGTTGGCTCGTCAAGGAACAGGATCGGCGGTGTGCCCACCAGGCTCATGGCCAGGTCCAGCCTGCGGCGCATCCCGCCGGAATACGTCGCCACACGGCGGTTGGCGGCGTCGAATAAACCGAAGCGGGTCAGCAACTCGTCAGCCACCTGGCGCGGCTGTTTGACGTGTCGGAGTCTGGCGATCATAAGCAGATTTTCTCGCCCGGTCAATATCTCATCCACAGCGGCGGATTGCCCGGTCAGACTGAGGGATTGCCGCACGTGGGCTGGCTTGGACGCCACATCAAAGCCGTTGACGATGGCTGTTCCGCCGTCCGGTTTGAGCAGCGTGGTGAGGATTTTGATCAGCGTCGTCTTGCCCGCGCCGTTGGAGCCGAGCAGGGCAAAAATGCTGCCCCGCTCCACGCTGAGATTCACGCCTTTTAAGACGCTGAGATTCTTGTAGGATTTTTGTATATCTTTTACCTGAATTGCACTGTTTTGCATAATAACAACACCTTTCCTTAGCGGAATTTGGGGGGGTAAAAATGTCGTGACCCCCATCTAGTCAGCTCTTTTAGGTCCTCCTTATAGTTTTCTTGCCATCACTCTAGCAATTTTTGCTAACCAATAGTCAATATATTACTGATCAGAGTGATGATTGTCAAGTATTTTAGCAATAAAAAACAAGATTGTTAGCGAATTTTGCTACAATAATTAGTAATATCTTGACATCCGTCCAAATTAGAAGTTATAATTGCTATAGTGGTTAGCATTCTTTGACAACTACAATGGCAATATAACCTTGACTGTTCTCAATAAGGAGCAAGACATATGACAAACAAGGAACGCATAAAGATACTTGAAATGGTAGCCGCCGGGAAGCTTTCTGTTGAGCAGGCTGGCGAGTTGATGGATATACTTGGCGCTAAAAGCGCGACTGACGCGGAGAAGCGGTCAGACCAGGAGTTGAGAGCGAACGAATACAACCAGGAGGCAATGGGGAGAATAAGAGGGTATCGCAGAGCTGGAGACAGGGGACTGAGGGCCGCAGGACTACCCAATCTGACAGTGGAGGAAATTGGCGCTTTGATGAACAATGGGGTAAGCGCGGAATATGTCAGGGATTTACTAGAAACAGGCCTGGGCGATCTGACCGTGAAGCAAATCATCTCCTTGAACAACTATGGAATAAATGCGAACTACGTGAGATCATTGCTAGAGACAGCATTAAGTGGTCTCACGGTGAAGCAAATTATTCGTTTGATGAACAATGGGGTAAGCGCGGAGTATGTCAGGGATTTACTAGAAACAGGTTTAGGTGATCTGTCACTGGATCAGATCATCTCCTTGATGAACAATGGAGTTAGCGCGGAGTATATCAGCGCCTTGCTAGAAACAGGCTTAAGCGATCTGACCGTGAAGCAAATCATCCGATTGAAGAATCATGGGGTAGATCCCCTCTTTGCCTCGTCGTACCTGAACGAAGAAGATGAATAATGAGTTATCATAGCAGTTTTAGCGCAAAACTCCTGTTTTGCTTTTCACGTCTTGAAAGGGGGTGCATGTGAAATCGCTCAATCCACTGATCACGCACGACCCGGTAAACGGCGACGAACTGATTGTGACACGCCTGGAAGGCCCGCGCAGCGGAATTGTGATCGAGGGAAGATTTAGCCTTGATTGGATAGGACGTTTGACCCCGCAGCAACTCACCTTCGTGGGGCTGCTCGTCAAGCATCGCGGCAATATCCAGCGCCTGGCCGCAGAATTGAATGTCGCGTACAACACCGCGCGTAATCATCTCGATGAAATCGTGGCCGCCTTGGAGTATCTACCTGAGTATGAGGACGATTCTCAACGTTCGCACATTCTTGAGCAACTTTCTGAGGGCAAAATAAGCTTTGAGGATGCTTTAGATTTGTTGAGATAGAAGAGGTTTTAGATAGGACAGGGAGAATGGCAGACCAAAGTAAGCGGGGATCGCGAGATTAATCTCTGCGATCCCGACGAACTGTATTATACGACGAACGTGAGCTATACGGATTTTGGTTCGCCATCAAGCGTATGCCCGAGATAATACCTATAATCAGCGAGGTCAGCATACCAATAATTACCCAATCGATGTTGACGATCATGCTCAGTTCCTTCCTCGTAGCGTGCGAAATCCGCGCAGGCCACTGCTCAGATACATTGATACACGTCCATGTTAAACAGATAAGCGCGCTGGCTAGAATGAACGACGCCCCAGGTTGATCCCCATCATCAGACCAATGATGAAGCACACCAACATAAAGATTACCGCAATGTCCAGTGGCATGGGCGATCTCCTTTCAAACCACGAGGTTTATGTTAACCTCCTGGATACTCATCATAATAGGAGTTTAGCAGCTATGGGCCGCCAGTTGCGCCATTGCTTGTGTCATAAATGTGCCATGTTGTTTTGTGATCTGCTTTATTTCCGCGAAACTAGCCAAAAAATTCACAACTACACCAATAACCCTCTTCTTTCTTTAAGTCGTCCTAAAACTCATCATGATGCTCACAAGCATTAGAGCCTATGGAGGCTCAGTGCTCGTTTGCCTTTTGGAACAAGAAGCAATTCGCGAGTTGCACCTTTCACCATATACTCCACAATACGACGTATTGAGTTGCATGGCATGTATGCTATACTCGATTATGCACAGGGATGACAATCAGCTGTCTTACTTTTTCCTAGCGAGCAAGACAGATGACATTCCGTAAGAATGCAGGATATCTCTAGAACGAGGTGAGTTTAATGACCGATGGATCATCCTCCACGTATGATAAGGCAGTGGTACTCAAGGCGCGTGTCTTTGCATTAGTTCGGGCGTGTCCTGTAGGGCGGGTAGTCACCTACGGAACGCTTGCCAAATCGGTTGGATACCCACGTGGAGCGCGGATGGTGGGTTGGATGATGAATGAAGCCAGCCCAGATGTTCCGGCGCAACGGGTGGTTAATAGCAAGGGTGAACTGAGCGGAAGCTGGGCATTTGGCTCGCCGGACCGGATGCGTCTTTTGCTGGAGTCTGAAGGCATTATCTTCAGCGATGAAGGACGGATCGATCTGAAGCGCTACGGTTGGGACCCATCACACGATCTCAGTCAGACACAGATCGAGGAGATTTTCAACAGCGTCGATGAGTCGTCTGAACGCCCCAGCCAGCGACTGGTTAATCTGATGGAACATGATCCCGCCTCACCTTTTAAAGGGACACAGCAAAACTGACACCGAGAAGCAGTAAAGGTCTGCTGCGCACTCACAAACAGGAGAAAGAAGACGCTATGAGCTTCACTTTCTTGAGGCGCTCAAGAAGGATGGGCGAGTCTTGCTCACACCCACCTTCTTCGCCGGAAAGCCCGCTATGCGCGCGGCATTCTCCAACTGGTCCACAAGCGAGCAGGATATACCGCTGATTCTCGACGCATTGGAGCAATGTGCAAGATAACCAGACAGTCGCTATGTTTTTTAGTAAGCTTCAAAAACCTTTGCGACGTTACTTTGCTAAAAGCTCCACCATCATGCCGCGCAGAAATTGTAGCTCATCGCGATTGACGGTATGGCCCATATTGGGATATAAGCGTAAAGTGACGCTACCGCCCATGCGTTGCAAGACTTCGGCGGACTGCTCAACGCGTTGCCTGGGGATATGGAAATCTCTGTCGCTACAGCCCAGAAAAATAGGGGTACCAGCCAGCGACTCGGCATAGTTGCGCGGCGTCTCATCAGGTCCGATCAGGCCACCACTCAAGCCTGCCACACCGCCATAGCGCCGAGCATGGCGGGCGACAAATTCAAGCGCCAGACACGCGCCCTGCGAAAAACCTGTAAGGATGGTGTGCTCAAGGTCAATACCGGCCTCAGCGACTTGAGCCAGGAGGGCCGCGATGACGGCCAACGCAGATGACAGCCCTGGTTCATTGCTAGCTAAGGGCGCGAGGAAGCGATTCGGGTACCACTCGTGACCGGCTGCCTGTGGTGCGAGATAGGCAAAGCCCGGTTGGTTTACCTCGTCAGCCAGGCTCAGGATATCTTCCGCCGACGCACCACGCCCATGTAGCATGATCATGGCCGCCTGCGCACGCGCAAGCGGCTCACCAGCAGTCAGCACGGGCTGTCCCTGGTGTGGTCCACTGATTTCGTCTGCCTGATGAAAATTGTTCATTCTTGCTCTATACCTCCGAACGGATTTATTCAGTCTTTCATTCAGCACAATGGTAAGATATCCGCATCGCATTAAAAAATCAAGGAAAACTGGCGCACGACATTAAGCAACTTTTTCTCGCGGAATAAAAAATCACTCTACCAGTGTTAACTTCTATAGACACGTAATCTACCACGTTCTCTTTTTTTTGCACTGCAGCAAAAACAAACATGCATCAAAGATGTCTCCATGCATTGTCCTACTTACGGCTGATGCTTAAAGTGTAGTGTTTTCATCTATTTTCACGATAAAAGGAACCGCGATGACTAAACAGGCAAAAACAATTATTACAATAGCGCTCATGCTTGGGATGTCGTTAGCAGCACTCGATACGACGATTGTTGGTACCGCATTGCCGAGTATTGTAGGGAAGCTCGGAGGGATTACCCTTTATTCCTGGGTGTTTTCAATTTATTTATTGACATCTACCACGACGGTCCCCATTTATGGCAAGCTCGCGGACCTCTATGGGCGTAAACCTCTTTTCCTCTTTGGTGCGGCTCTTTTCCTCTTTGGCTCAGCGGCGTCCGGTGCAGCCCAGTCAATGGAACAACTGATCATCTTCCGCGCCATACAAGGATTGGGCGCAGGTGCGGTCATGCCGATTGTGCTCACCATCATCGGCGATATCTTCTCCCTGCAAGAGCGCGCAAAGGTACAGGGTCTCTTCAGCGGCGTGTGGGGCCTATCGAGCGTGATTGGTCCATTTGTTGGCGGTCTCATCGTTGACCACTTTTCCTGGCGTTGGGTCTTCTTCATCAATATCCCTTTTGGTCTGCTATCGATGCTCTTACTCATCTTCACGCTCAAAGAATCTGTCGAGCGCAAGAAGCACCACCTGGACTATCTGGGTACGCTGACATTAACGGGCAGTATTGTCGCGCTCCTCTTCGCGCTCCTGCAAGGTGGCACTAGCTGGTCGTGGACATCATTACAGAGTATAAGTCTCTTTGTGGCAAGCATCGTCCTCTTTGTGCTTTTCATCGCCATCGAACGACGCGCGGCAGAGCCTATTCTCCCGCTGGACCTTTTCAAGAATCGTATCATTACCATTTCCAGCATTGGCGGCGTGGCGCTGGGCGTCCTTATGTTTGGCGTTACCACCTATGTGCCGCTCTTCGTGCAAGGCGTCAAAGGTGGTAGCGCGACGAGTGCCGGTATCACGCTTGGCCCACTGCTGCTAGCGTGGCCTATCGCGGCGAGCCTGAGCGCCAAAATCGTCATTCGCTATGGCTATCGCGTCACGGCTGTCTTTGGCATGTTTGCCGCAGCCTGTGGAGTTACCATGATGGCCTTTTTCAACACGCAGACCAGTCTCATCTTTATTGTTGTCGCTATGTTCATCGTTGGCGCTGGCCTGGGTTTCGCCAGCTCGGTCTTTATCCTCTCGGTACAGAACGCAGTGCCGTGGAACCTGCGCGGAGTTGCTACAGCGACAACACAATTCTTTCGCACCATGGGAGGCACAGTGGGAGTCGCGCTGATGGGCACCATCCTGAACGCTCAGATGGCGCAACGTTTTGCCCCCATCTACGCGCAGTTCGCCACAGTCGCCAGGCGCTTACCGCAGAGCGTCGCACCCGCGAACGTCCTGCTCACACCTGGATTACGCGCCTCGTTGCCCTTTGCATTCTTGACCCAACTGCAAAACGCCCTGTCGCAAAGCCTATTCTGGGTCTATAGCTTAATGCTTGTACTGGCCCTGGCCGGACTTGGCGCGATGTTTCTCTTACCCGGTGGTCGCGCCGACAAGTATGCCTATAAGCCAACTGAAGAGGAACTCACATCCGAACCCAAGTCTGCGGCAGACGCACTGGCCAGTATCGGCTAGCCAGGCAGACACATAGCTGGCTGAGATCCTGAAAAATAACAATCATGACACACCCCGAAATTTGGGGAAGAGCTTAGCAAACAAGTGGTGGGACGCTCCGCACGACAGGGAGCGCCTGTGCTGGCAGCCATGCGGTGGTGGACCAGTCGGGGACCAGACGCCAGTCGGCTTCGGTGAGAAGAGGGACGACTCCTGATCCAATGCGTCACCAGTTGGGGCTATCGAGTCATTCATGTGTTTGACCGAGGATTTGCAGGCAGTCCCTGCTCGCAGCGTGCTTTGCGTTGTTGCAGCGCATCGTCGTCAGGAGCAAGCCATCATGGACTCCAGATTACAAATCTGGGTCATCTTTTTCACTGCTATAGCGGGACCAACCGGGTATGCGGCAAAGGGGCCGATAAGCCACTTCAGAAGCGGATTGTCGGCCCCTTATTCAAAGAGAAGAAAAAGCTTTCTGTACTCTCTTTACTTTTTCTCATCCTTATGGTATTGTGAACTACATAGTTCACAATACCATAAGGGGCTGGCAGCCAGCGCTATGGTGCCGCGATCTGGTCCGGCGATATCGGCAGCACCTTTCAGGCACTCCAGGCTCAGGTACGCGCTGGCCTGAATATGGCGCTGAGCGGTATTCCCTGGTGGAATAATGATATCGGCGGTTTCCACGGCGGTGATCCTGAGTCACCGCCGTTTCGCGAACTGATCGTGCGCTGGTTCCAGTATGGCGTGTTCTGCCCAATGTTTCGCCCGCACGGCCATTGCCAGCCAGTCCCAACGCAGGAGATGGAGATGTTTACCAGGGGACCAAACGAAGTCTGGTCTTTTGGGGATGAAGCCTACGCGATTATCAAAGATCTGCTTTTCCTGCGCGAACGCCTGCACCCCTATATTCTGGAGCAGATGCAACTCGCCAGCCAGAAAGCCGTTCCCCCAATGCGCCCGCTCTTCCTCGACTTTTCCGAAGATCAGCAAACCTTCGAGATCGAGGATCAGTTTTTTTTGGGTCCGGATCTGCTGGTCGCCCCGGTTTTAAGCGCAGGCGCGCGTGAGCGCGAGGTGTATCTCCCAGCCGGCACAATCTGGCGCGATGCCTGGAGCGAGCGCACCTTTGACGGCAGGCAGTCTATCATAGCCGCCGCCCCGCTGGAGCGCATCCCGCTCTATGTTCGCGGCAATGCTCATCTGCCATTGCAATGGCAGCAATGAACACGCCAGGCCACTCTGTCGTGGCCTGGCTTCGCAGAATTGTAACCGCTTTAAAGAAAGGAGGCGAGCGCCAGAAAAAAGGAAGGCATCAGTACTGATCAATGACGATAGAACGAGTCGACAGGGTTTCACGCCCCTGCCTTCTCGGGTCTATGAGTAAGCTCATTTGATGTACAGCTTTCTAACAATTGGCTACAAACTTCTGTATGTATGGAATAGATACAGAAGAAAACAAGGATGTATAAGACACGACAAGGGAGTAAAGTCTATGAAACGTAGAGAATTTTTGCTTGGTGCAGGCGTATTGGGCGCTTGCGCAATCTCTGGTGAGCTAGTTTTTGACGACATACGATCAGCACATGCAGCTGTCTCAGCTTCCGTTACCCCTACATCTGCAAATGCCCAATTGCCCACGCAGCAAAGTGTGATTGCGGCTATGACAACCGTGAACAACTATTGGATTCAGTCACAAAATTATGCAGGGGGGAATTTTGGCAATAGCGATTGGGCACCGGCAACCTATTTTTATGGGAATCTGGCAGCGTACGACAGCGTTGAAAATGCGAATTATTTGCAATACACGCTGCAATGGGCGCAAAGCAACACGTTTAGTCTGGTCGGCGGTTCACTGACGCGTAATGCGAATAGCCAGGCCGCCGGGCAGGTGTATATTAATCTTTTTCAGCGACCTGGAAGTAGCTCTTCCTATGTTACCCAGATAGAGACAAGCGTCCTGAACATGGTCAATAGCACCACGAGCACCGATTGGTCTTGGGTCGATGCCTTGAACATGGCCATGCCAACGTTCGCGCTTGTCGGCAATCTTCTCTCCCAAACAGATCCTGCTACTTCACAATTGTGCTTCTCAAGGATGTACGATTTTTATACTTATACCAAGACACTGATTGCAGGTACGGGACTCTACAGTACGACAGATCATCTCTGGTATCGTGACGCGAGTTTTCTTCCTCCTCATACATCCCCAAATGGCTTGCCAGTCTACTGGTCTCGTGGCAATGGTTGGGCATTTGCCGCCCTTGCCAAAGTCTTATCGGTGCTCCCAACCTCTGACCCTCATTGGCAAGAGTACAGTACTACGTTTCAGGAGATGGCACTGGCGCTCAAAAATGTGCAGCGGAGTGATGGCTTTTGGAATTCAAACCTGGGTGATCCTGCTAATTTCCCTGGCCCCGAGAGCAGCGGCACGGCATTCTTCACCTATGGCATGGCTCATGGCATCAACATGAACATCCTTGATAGTGCTACCTATCTACCGGTTGTCGTTAATGGCTGGAATGCACTCGTGAGCACGGCTGTACAAGCAAATGGGTTACTGGGTTATGTGCAGCAAACAGGCGTAGCCCCTGCCGCTACTTCAGCGAATGAGACCCACGATTTCGGTGTGGGCGCATTCCTCATTGCTGGCAAACAAGTTGCATTGCTTGCAGCAGCAGCCGTTCCTGGACCCTCTGTTACCAAAATAGGGGAAACGGTTTTTTCTACAATCGGATATAGTGTGACCAATGGCGGATCCTTCCAAACCGCTGCCATTGAGACGTTCCAGGGCTGGCAATACGTCATCTATTGGGGGGTTGCAGGGAAAGTACACCATCAGCATATCGCGCGGCGTCAGCTGCCCGATGGTGCCTGGCAAGATATTGAGTTCACCGACTATAATCAGACCTCCACTGACGGCCACAACGTCAACTCGATGGGTATCTGCCCGATAGATGGCACCATCCACATGGCCTTTGACATGCATGACGCCCCGTTCCACTATCGCGTGTCACAGGCTGGCCTCGCCACGAATCCAGAGACTGCTACCTGGAGCACCTCATCGTTTGGTGCAGTTTCATCCAATCTTGGGAGCATCAGCACCATTAGTTCGTTCACGTATCCCCGATTTCTCACCGAACCCAGCGGCAAACTGTTGTTTGAGGGTCGGCAGGGGGTTTCGGGGAACGGAGATGACTATCTCTGGGAATATGATGGTGCCGGAAATTGGTCATCAATTGGGGAATACATCAATGGCACCAGTAACAACATCAATGCCTATTTACATGGCATACAATATGGTGCCAATGGCTATCTCTACGCGACCTGGTGCTGGCGCAATACCCCGGACTGGACGACCAATCACGACCTGGATTTTATCTACAGCACCGACAACGGTCGCACGTGGCAAAACAATGCTGGTCAGCAGATTGGCGTGGCTGGATCGACGTATGTCACCATCAATTCGCCAGGTGTCAAGGTCGAGTCAATTGGAACCGGCACCGATCTGCTCAATCAGGAAGGGATGACCATCGACAACCTGAATCGGGTACACGTCCTGAACCGTGACACTCTGTCCGGCTCGCTCAGCTATGTCCACTGGTTCCGCGATACCAACGGCACTTGGTATCGCCATCTTATCCCTGATGCGCCAATCGTTCTCACCGCAGACAGAGGCAAACTTATTGCGGATGCCAACAACAACATCTACGCAATCTTGCCGAATCTGAAGATCTATGCGGCATCCTACGCCAGCGGCTACACAGACTGGCAGCTTATGACGAATGCCGATGATGGTCGGTTTTCCTATGAGCCTCTCTACGATTACTATCGTCTTAATAATGACGATGGGGTTCTCTCCGTTTACTACCAAGGTCTTGACAATAGCACCCACACCGTCAGTCAGTATGTGTTGGATTACACCATCGGTGGGTCCCAACAGCATCCAAATCACGCGTTGGCTACAACTGGTGGAACCGTTACGGCAAGTAGCTCGGTTGAAAACTATGGATGGTTTAAGGCTAATGTCAATAATGGTAACGAGCATTCGAGCGGTGGCTCGTATGGTTGGTCAAGCAATAGTAATAAGACCATCCAGAACCATACTGAATGGGTACAGATAAATCTGGGGAACAGCTATAGCATCACTGAAGTTGACCTCTTTGGTCGAGATGATAGTGGGAATGTCGGATACGGCTTCCCCATCAACTTCACCATTCAAATCTCGAACGACGGTAGCACGTGGACAACGGTATACACCTCGCCGAGTGGTGGGTATCCGCAACCCACGGGCTTTGGTGCGCAAAGGTTCACCTTTAGTGCCCAATCTGCGCGGTACATACAGATAAACGGCACGAAACTGCGCTCCAATCCGAGCGACAATAACAGCTATCGAATGCAGTTCGCAGAAATCGAAGTGTACTAAATGAAATACCATGTCTACATTTATTGATGGTAGTATGGTATAAGGCCCTGAGTTAAGGAGGAAGCTTTATAGCCGCAAGGTAGATAAGTGCGGCACAGTTTTGCCTGTTTTGGACTCTGGCGATCTGAGTTATCGGCACAGTTGGCTTATCGGCGCAGTTTTTGACGAGATAGCGTGGTCAACTGTGCCGATAACTCCTCGTAGAGGTGTGAATATCAAATGGGCACGCTGAACTGTGTTGCAGCACACCAGTACCGATTTCCCCTGGCGTACATCTGCAAGGATGTGCTCCACCCCTCGTTCCAAATAACAATGCTGGCTCTGTCTGAACTGAGACAGAGCCAGCTTCATTTTAACGACGCTTTTTTACTTATACACAGGTCGTGCGATCGCGCCCTCTCGCTCTGCCGCGCATTGGCAGAGCCTCGTATTTCATGCTGCAATCAAAGCACAATGGAACAATCACTGTTTTGTGCTGCAAATCAAGCTGGCAGAGCTTCACTTTCTCTGTTGTCCACCCACAGGATGCGCAATGCTGTTTGGGACCAGTGCTCCGGTAGAAAGTTGACTTACGGAAGCCCAGGACCAAACAGACAACGGAGATGGCAAAGAAGCAGATGAGAAAATTTTGCATGAGAACACCTCGCGAGAAAGATCATGTGCTTTCCTACTAAACTATTCTTTTTCTTGAGCTTAAATGCGGCAATTTTCGGCTAATTGGGCCTCGAATTGGGTATAGTCCACCCCTCATCATGACGAACAGTCATGATTATCAATTGACGCAAAGCAAGAGCAGAAAAAGCACTGCAACATGGTTTGGCACATCCGTATTGTGCGTATACATACTTGTAACTACGATGCGGAATACAGTATCACGCGTGGAATACCATCTAACGACGTTCGTCGTTGTATTTCGATGGTAATGGTGTCAAGAAGGACATGATTTTCCTCCGCTTATGGGTACTACGCTACAGCTAGCAATGTGAAGTCCTACGATTAGCCGGTACATCGTCAACTACTGCTGTGCGCTACAGCCCGGCTCATAGCTGCGTAGATACAGCGAGGAAAACATGTTCGAGGTGGATGATGCACAATTGAGCGGCATCATCCGGTGACTTATTTTATTCACTGTGCATCTCCTTTCCGAATTGCATGAGGTATTTTTCACTTACGCAAACAATCATAACATTACTTGCGCCTATTTTCAAGGCTATGCGGCACAAATTTGCTCTATCTTTCGCTTTTGCGGAAACAAACCATCATCCTTGCTCAAGCGGAGGAGGTCCGATATAGCGAGCGCGCGGACGCAGTACCTGGTTAGCTTGATATTGCTCAATACTATGCCCAATCCACCCGATTGTCCGCCCTAACGCGAAGAGGGCTATCGCCCCACCGGGAGGCAACCGCAACGCGTGAGCGAGCGTGACAAGACCGAAAAAAACCGTTGGGCGTTCGCCGAGCAGATTATACGTTTCTTCTGTGACGCGTTGCGCGAGCAACACTGCCGGATCTTGCGGATAGGCTTGAGCGGTCAATTCCAGCAGCAATTTTCCGCGTGGGTCGCCTGTGGGATAGAAAACAGAACCAAAACCGGGCACCACTTCCCCAAAGCCTGGAATAGGTTCTCCCCGTTTCAGCAGGCTCGTCATGGACGAACGCACGTTGGCAGGAGCATCCGTTTCTCGCAGAAACGCTTCAATGCGTTCTGTCTGTCCAGCATGCTTGATCCCTTGCAGAGCTGACAACCCGGAGCTGACAACTGCATAGGGGGTTGATCCGGCTGAAGCTACACAACGAGCAGTAAAAGAGGTAACATTGAGTTCTTGATCAGCGCATAGAATAAAGGCAGCCGTCAACAAGGCAATGGCTTGCTCATCGTGCGGGACCCAGCCCTGCTGCACTGTTTGTGCGATCCCGTGCGTTACGCACTGCCCATCAGCAGCCACTGTGGCCAGTAGTTGTAAGATACGAGCACCCGTCTGAGCAACCGCCTCCGCACGCAAATCATAGGCCGCGATGTCATCGAGAGCCGCAAGTGGCAGGCACACTTGAAACGCTTCCAGTGGAGTCAGCCCAGCGAGATGGCTACGTATCTTGTGATAGCGAGCGAGCATATTTTCTGTCGGTGTGCGCAAGAAAAGAGCATGCTCTTTCGCAGCATCACCCGTCCAAATTAAAGCCGCCACTTGCTCAACCGTGTGAGTGGTAGCCAGTGTGAGCGCATCATAACCGCGATAGTAGAAACGGTCATCCGTGATTATCGTGATAGCGGATTCCATCACTGGCGTGCCTGCCTGCATAGCGCCTGCAGCCACTTTATCGGGATGACGATATTCACCCTTACGCTTTTTGAGTCGTTGCACATCTTCCAGATGGTACCAGCGACTGCGTTTCTGTCCGTCGCTGGCCTCCGAGCGAATCAAGCCCCGACTTACATAGGCATAAAGCGTATCCAGGCTGATTCCCAGCTCATTAGCCGCCTCCTGAGCTGTCAAATGACGATTCTTTTCCATCAGTATTGCTCCCCACGCGACAGAGGATCTTTATTTCCATCTAGCATACTCTATATTGATAGCCAGATTCAAGGTTGATGATAGACATCCTTGCGGATGAAACGTTGGGGAACGGGGTAGGGGCGTGTCCTGGCGACCGCCCCAGGGCGCACGCGAGGTGACGCCCCTACCCCGTTCCCTTCGTGGGCAGAGGACTGGGAAAAAATAAATCTAATCTTCCCTCCACGATTTTTCTCTCAAACCATTGATTCACTGAATCAAGATTGACAATAATTTGGCCTGCATGTTACAACATTGATAACGAAGCAAGCGATATTCACACTGGTGAGTCATCGATGCATCGGGGTTCAAATGTACAATGGAGTAGACACATGGACACACAAAAGGGACCACTCAGCGGATTTCGCGTCTTAGAACTCGGCAACCTGATTGCCGCGCCCTATGCAGGTCGTCTCTTTGCCGAGTTCGGTGCCGAGGTCATTAAGGTTGAGCGCCCACGGACCGGTGATGAATTGCGTCAGTGGCGTCTTGTCCGTGGTAAGACATCCCTCTTCTGGTACTTACAGGCGCGCAATAAAAAGTCCATCACCCTGGACTTGCATACGCCAGCAGGACAGGACATTGTCCGCCAATTGCTCCCTCACGTAGATGTCGTGCTGGAAAACTTTCGTCCTGGGACACTGGAGAAGTGGCATCTGGGGTATGAGGAGATGAAAGCGGTCAATCCAGACCTTATTTTCGTGCGCATTTCCGGCTATGGGCAAACTGGTCCATACCGAGACCGCACGGGCTTCGGCGGTATTGCTGAGGCGATGGGTGGTCTCCGCAACCTGACAGGCTACCCTGATCGTCCACCGACACGCATTGGCATCAGCCTGGGAGATTCGCTGGCTGGCATGTTTGGAGTCATTGGCGCACTCATGGCATTGCTGCGCCGCGAACATCAACGACTACAGGAAAGCACGCATCCTGCCGATCAGCCAGCCGGGTCAGCGACCTCGCCGGGCTATGGACAGGTGATTGATGTGGCGCTCTACGAAGCCGTCTTTGCCGTCGCTGAATCTCTCCTGCCCGAATATGACGGGTATGGCGTCACGCGCCAGCGCACAGGGAACATCCTACCAGGACTTACCCCTTCTAATATTTATCCCTGTAAACAAGAGAAGTGGGTGGTCATTGGGGGGAACGCGGACGGTGTTTTCAAGCGACTCATGCGGGCCATTGAGCGAGCTGACCTGGCAGAAGAACTGCGTTTTGCCGACAATGTTGGCAGGACACAGCAGCAGGAGTTTCTCGACGGCGTGATCGCTGACTGGACGTCCCAACATACCCTCGACGAAGTAATGGCAATCATGGTCGAGGCAGGCGTACCGGCGGGACCGATCTATGAGGCATCAGACATCGCCAATGATCCCCACTACAAAGCACGCGCCATGATTGAAGATCACGAAATCAGCATTGAACCCGGTGAACATAAAGTTGTGCGTTTCCCTGGCGTCGTCCCCAAGCTTAGTGAGACGCCCGGTGGCACACAATGGCTTGGTCCCACCCTTGGCGCACACAATGCGGAAATCTATGGTCAGTTGCTTGACTTCACGCCTGAGCAGCTGGCGCAATTGCAGCAGGACGGCGTAATCTAGTTGCTTGTTGTTTTGTTGAAATGGGGTAGGGGCGTGTCCTGGCGACCGCCCTGGAGGCCATGATACGAGCCACCGGGTGCACGCAAGGTGACGCCCCTACCCAGTTTTCATCGAATAGACGCAGAGCCTGCGGCAGGTGGTCCCGATGAGGCCACTTATATACAGGGCACACAGGGGGCTTTTTATGAACACAATGGCGACGATGCAGATGCCCAAACGGGTACTTGTGACGGATGTTGTCGCTCGTGATGGCTTTCAGAACGAAGATTGTATCATTGCGACCTGCGACAAGGTGCGCGTGATCGAGGGACTTGTGCGAGCAGGCGTTACCTCCATTGAGGTCACATCCTTTGTGCATCCCAAAGTTGTCCCGCAGCTCGCCGATGCCGCTGAGGTTGTAGCTCAACTGCCGCGCTATCCAGGAGTGACTTACAGCGCACTCATTCCCAACATCAAGGGAGCACAGCGCGCCCTCGCTACCGATATTAGCGAACTCCACCTGGTCGCATCGGCCAGCGAAAGCCACAATCGAGCCAACCTGAATCGCAGCGTCAGCGCATCGCTCGCGCAGTTGGCTGAAGTCTGTTCCTTCGTCTACGCCGAGCATCCCCAGACCGTCATCGTAGCCAGTATCGCCACAGCCTTCCACTGCCCTTTTGAGGGTCGCACACCGCTAACACGCGTCTACTGGATGATCGAGAAGCTCGTCGAGATGGGCATACAACGCATTAATTTAGCAGACACCGATGGAGCAGCCAATCCTCTGCAAGTCTGGCAAACGATCACAGCGGTCAAAGAGCGTTTTCCAGAGATCACGTGGAGTCTCCATCTACACAATACACGGGACATGGCGCTGGCAAACGCTCTGGCAGGTCTACAGGCGGGCGTCACGCAATTCGATGCCTCGCTCGGCGGCATTGGAGGCTGTCCATTCGCGCCGGGAGCCACCGGCAATGTCTCGACCGAAGATCTCGTTCACATGCTCCACGAGATGGACATCGCAACCGGCATCGATCTCGACGCGTTGTTGATGGAGGACCAGCAATTGAGCACAATTGTCGGGCACGAACTGGCGTCACAGACCGCCAGAGCGGGTACAGCGAGCACACTGCACGCATTTGAGGATATCAAATTTGCCGACTCACGTAGCGCCTAAACCTATCAGAATAAAAGCAAAGACCTGAATGCCTGGGAAAGCAACAAACAATCGAATAGGGTCGAGGCCGCCTTTGCCATCGCCCAACCCGGACAACCGCAAGGGCTTGTCCCTACGCGATCTCTTTCTCGATCCAGCGTGGGTCGAGGCCGCCTTTGCCATCGCCCAACCCGGACAACCGCAAGGGCTTGTCCCTACGCGATCTCTTTCTCGATCCAGCGTGGGTCGAGGCCGCCTTGCCATCGCCCAACCCGGACAACCGCAAGGGCTTGTCCCTACGCGATCTCTTTCTCGATCCAGCGTGGGTCGAGGCCGCCTTGCCATCGCCCAACCCGGACAACCGCAAGGGCTTGTCCCTACGCGAAAGGCTCGTTCGACCTCGCGTAGGGGCCGAGCCAAGACCTTTTTCGTGGCCTTTCGGCTCTGGTGGAAAGAGAAAAAAGGTCTTGGCGTCCCTTGCGGCGGCCCACCATAGTACAAGTACCGATGTGCAGCAATGCAATATTAGTGATCCAGTGACAATGTCAGTCAACACATAAAGGAGACACCTATGCAGGTAGTACAGACGCCAGTGGCGGAAGAAGTGCGCCACTATCAGATGCTCATCGGGGGTGAATGGGTAAATTCTCAGTCGGAGCGAACATTTGAGAGCATCAATCCATTTACGGGCAAAGCCTGGGCCACGATGCCCGAGGCAAACTCAGCAGACGTTGATGCCGCCGTACGCGCCGCTCGCGCGGCCTTCGACGAGGGACCATGGGGACGCATGACGGGCACCGAACGCTCCAGGTTAATTCGCCGCTTCGCTGCTCTGCTGGAAGAGAACGCGGAGCAACTGGCTATCGTCGAGAGTACGGATAACGGCAAACTGATTCGCGAGATGAGCGGACAGCTCAAGTCCCTATCTGAATGGTATTACTACTTCGCTGGCATGGCCGATAAGCTTGAAGGCGAGACAATTCCTAGCGATAAAGCCAACTTTTTCGTCTACACACGCCGCGAACCCATTGGCGTGGTAGCAGCTATTACGCCCTGGAACTCGCCTCTTTTACTCCTCGCCTTCAAGCTGGCTCCGGCACTTGCCGCTGGCTGCACCTTTGTGGTCAAACCGTCAGAGCATACTTCGGCCTCAACGCTTGAATTTGCCCGGCTCTTTGCCGAAGCAGGCTTCCCTGCTGGCGTCTTCAATGTCGTCACCGGCTTCGGTCCAGGCACGGGGAGTCCACTCGTGAGCCATCCGGGAGTAGACAAAGTGGCGTTCACTGGCTCAACCGGGACCGGCATTCGGGTGATGAAGGATGCTGCCGACCACCTTGCTCGTGTCAGCCTGGAGTTGGGCGGCAAGTCTCCCAACATCGTCTTTGACGACGCGGATGAGGGCATCATCAACGGGATTGTCGCGGGCATCTTCGCCGCTGGCGGTCAGACCTGTATTGCAGGCTCCCGGCTGCTGGTTGATGCGCGCATTCACGATGATGTTGTCAGCAAACTCGCCGAGCGTGCGCGCGCCATCAAGCTAGGCAATCCGTTGCAGATGGAGACTGAGATGGGGCCAGCGGCCTTCAAGGGTCAGCAAGAAAAGATCAAGAGCTACATCGACATTGCCCAGCAGGAAGGCGCTCAACTGGTCTGTGGAGGGAATATCCCCACCGATCCAGCCCTGATACATGGCTTTTTCGTTGAGCCGACTATCTTCACGCACGTCGAAAACGGCATGCGCATAGCCCAGGAAGAGGTTTTCGGCCCGGTGCTCTCCGTGATCCCATTTCACTCTGAGGAAGAAGTCATCCGCATAGCGAATGATACACGCTACGGCCTCGCCGCTGGCATCTGGACCCGTGACGTACGGCGCGCCCACCGCGTCGCGCATGCCCTGCGCGCGGGTACGATCTGGATCAACTCGTACCGCACGCTTTCCTTCAACACACCCTTTGGTGGTTACAAGATGAGCGGAATCGGGTCCGAGAACGGCATCGAAAGTGTGCGCGAATACATGCACACCAAGGCCATCTGGGTCGAACTCTCCGGTCAGACCCGCGACCCCTTCAAACTTGGTTAATGGAGGTGATCACTATATAGAAGCAGTGCAGAGGGAACGCGGTTTCCTCTGCCGCAGCGCACGGTGCCCTCGCAACATGCCCCCTCTTTCCATGTAGCGTACAAATGGAGGGTGAAAGGCACCTGCATCATTATCGAGGACCCTTATTCTGGCAGGGTTGCCAGAAATGTCAACGTCTATCGTCCAGCGCCCACCTGAATACATTCAGGAAAGCGATATCTCTGATTGATGCATATCCGATGAATATCTGCATCGAGGGTGAACCTGGACCCGCTGTGACCGCCAAAGATATGGCCCTAGCTGTGATCGGCAAGCTCGGTACGGGTGTTGGTACAGATCATGTTATCGAGTTCAGCGGCTCGGTTGTGCGCAACCTCTCAATGGAAGGTCGCATGACGCTCTGTAACATGGCTATCGAAGCCGGAGCACGTGCTGGCATGATCGCCCCTGACGAGACGACCTTTGCCTATATCAAGGGCCGTCCTTTCGCACCTCAGGGCCAGCTCTTTGAGCAGGCTGTGACCGCATGGAAACAGCTCGTCAGCGATCCCGACGCACATTTTGATGCGGTTCACGAGATCAACATCTCCGGCCTGCGTCCACAAGTGACCTGGGGTACCAATCCCGGCATGGTCACGGACGTCACCGGCAGTGTCCCCGATCCCGCCGCAGAGTCTGATCCGCTGCGCCGCCAGAGCTACGAGCGCGCACTCAAATACATGGGCCTGACAGCAGGCCAGCGTATCCAGGATATCCAGGTCGATACTGTCTTCATCGGCTCTTGCACCAACTCGCGCATCGAAGATCTACGCCTGGCAGCTCGCTATATCCAGGGCCAGCATGTCGCGCCGCATGTGCGCGCGATTATCGTGCCCGGCTCAATGCAGGTACGCCACGTGGCCAAGGAGGAGGGTCTGGCCGACATCTTTCGCGCAGCGGGCTTCGAGTGGCGCGAGGCTGGCTGTAGCATGTGCGTGGCGATGAATGGAGATTTTCTGGTCGAAGGTGAACGCTGTGCCTCGACCAGCAATCGTAACTTCGAGGGTCGCCAGGGGCGCGGCGGACGCACTCACCTGGTCAGTCCGGCCATGGCTGCGGCTACGGCCATCGCCGGTCATTTCGTCGATATCCGCGATCTGTAGCACTACCTCTGAAGCACGGGGTGTCCAACTGGAATGTCACCTGCTGGGTCAAAGTGTCCCTATCATCCCCTTCCCCAGGCACCCCCAGTTCGGCTATACTCTTGGTAGATACCAGTTGGACTAGCTGAATGAAAGAGGCGCGATGATGCCAATATAGTATGTCTGGGAACACCACCCAGCGCCAAATTGGTCATTTAGAGAGGAGATGTCCCGATGTTCCGCAATCGTAATACAGGCAAAGGCCTTGAGGATCATCCTCCTGAAAATATAGCCACCTCTCGGCCTTACAATGATCCCTCCGACTCTGTTGATTTCACCCATCTTAACCCGTTCGCCCATTATACCGAGGAATTTGCCTCTGCTTCCAGTGACCCCACAGGCTTCTCTGACGATTTCACCCGCATGCAGGCAGGGGGAAACAGGGCCAATCAGCCCGACCAGATCCCCCAGAGCTATGAGCATGAGGGAGTCCAACCTCCGGCACAGCCTTCAGAGGGGGAGGAGAAAGTAAATTACCACTTATTGTTTACTCAGGAGAGACTCGACGGGTGCCGAGCAGGCTGGGTCAAACTCACACAAAAACACCAGGAAGAGGCAACAAGACTTGAAAGTGACGATTTATATCAAGATAAGGACGGTCATCTCCCTGACAATTGGCGGGATCTACAGAGTTTAGAGCTAGTCGAGATGCAAAAATGGCATGTACGGGAAAGACAAGCCCACGTCGCCGCCTGGGACCCGATACCTGGTCAATCGGTATCTGAAGTGGCCGACGGCATATTACGAAGGGAGATAAAGAAATCGCGAACCCAACTAAGGAATGAAAAGCAGTGGAAAACCATAGATAAAGTGTTAATAAAAGAAACAAGCAAAAAATATAGTCAATTAGAAAACTATATTTTATTGATTAGAGAAGGTAAAACAATGAGACAACATAGAGAAACGAATAGAATAAGAAGAGGTACATCAATTAAAGAAATGACAGATAACATGTATCGACAAGAAACAGGTATGAACCGAGCTGAAGTCGTCAGATATGGAAGAAGCAAAGGCATGACCGAAAGACTGGCTCGCAAAGAACTTAGAGAGAAACGCCAGCGGGGTGAGCCTATCAATAGATAGTAAAGTATGTACCACCTTGCTACGACTAGCTTACACTTTTTCCGTCAGAAAACATTGATAGGCCAAGAGAAAAGTCAGCCCTACTGACACATACCAGAGCAACGACGGCACACAGCCAACGATCATGTGGCAGTAGTCATCTTCTACAGCGGTGAGGTAGGGCTTGTTAGGCTTGCCCGCTTCATCAAGCAGAAAGATGGGAAGCTTACAATGATCCGCTTGCCACATGGCATTGGAGTGGGTGGCTTCTCGCCGATACAGGAGGTCAAACTCTTCCCGGTAGGCTGCTGCGCCCTACCAGAGTAATTCCGAAATTTACACCTCATCTTTTGAGAGCGCGCGTGAGAATGGACTTCTTTTTTTTCTGCTTCTCCTTCTTTGAATAGTATCGGCCTCAAGGGACGCCTCCCTCTGTTCCTACGTGGGGTCCATCTCTCCGAGAGCGCGCCGACGCAGTCGCAGCAGCTCATAGATGGCGCTACTACCCAGCAACAGAGCGAGCGTAGTCCACGTATACACAGTGGTATACGAGACATGCGAGATCCCTAGACCGAAGAGCGGAAAGAGCACGATCATAGACAGGCTGAAAAGACCAGTCTCGAATGAAAGCACCGTCGCACGCTGCGTCTCGGGACAACGCTGGTTGAGGTAGGTGCTAATCGCCGGATACAGAATCGCCGTCGCCGCCTGGAAAGGTAGCAGGAAGCCCAGCAAACTGATTACAGGATTTGACACAATCATGCAGAGTAGCCCGGCAATCTGTGACGCGACACACAGCGGGATAAGCCAGCGCGCAGGCACAGAGCGCACGAGACGCGGTGTGGCTGCCGTAAAGAGAAACTGGCTGAGGCTACTCACCGCTATCACCAGACCAATCACACTGAGCGCGAAACCCTGACCGTGCAGTTGGAGCTGAATATAGAAGTAGACCGTTGTGCCGCAACTTTCAGTCAGCCCCGAGATAAAGATCAGGCCCAGCATCGTCGGCGACTGCCAGACTGCGCGCAGGCCCTTGCCCAGGTGTGTCAGCGGATTGATACGCTCGCCACGTTCCGGCAGGTCGATGTGTTCAGGTAGCAGCAACAAGAGGTAGAATCGTCAGCAGACAGAGCACCGAACGACAGATAAAGGGGAGCACTTGCATCATAGTGCCCAGATAACCGCCCAACGTTGTACCGATCATCGTAGCCAGCAGACCGATCATCAGCGTCCAGCTCATCAACTGACTATAGCGTGCAGCCTGCTGCTCAGGGTTTCCATAACCAGTGAGCGTCCATAACACAGCCTCATTCGCGCCACCCAGAAATGCATAAGAGATACCTGCGAGCGCAAAGCTGAGTAGCAGCAAGGGTAACGTGGGGAACAAGAACAGCAACGTCTCTAGCGAGCAGATGAGACAATAAATGATGAGGCTTTTGCGCCTGCCCAGCAGATCGGCGAAGATACCCGTTGGCACCTCGGCGACAAACTTGGCACAATGAAAGGTCATCTCAAGCAGGCCAATGACGAAGGCATTATAGCCATGGGCCGCCAGGTACACCATCCAGATGGCGCTGGTGAACAGCATATTGGAGGCAGCCGAGTAGCAAAAGAAGGCCAACAGCCAGCGTCGCAGTTGCAGTACAGCAGAGCCAGCAGTCGTAAGAGATAATAGTTTAAGGCGTGAATCGTTCATAACAGGCAATCTTTCCCTCTTGCATCAAAAAACAAACAGCACAATAGTCAAGAAGACGATAGGGAAGGGAACCTGGCGTTCACGCTCTATAGTGGCAGGGCAGCGCATAGCATAGATAAAGGTCGTTCTGTGCACAGATATGCGCGAGGGGCAGTTAGCAGAAAGAAGCACGCTGAAAGGCCACAGAGGAGAGTCCTCTATGATGCGGGTTGCTCGACGCTACTTTCCGCCGCATAAGCATGACGAGCCAGGCTTATGCGGCCAGCACATGGCCGAGACGTGGCAGGCAGAGATAGTGGTGTGCCATACGCAGTACACTGGTGCGCGTAGCAATATGACGGCAATGTAAAATCATCATGCGCCAAATGGTAGCATAGCACAGATGCTGAGTCAATAGAGGAGCCTGCTTAGTTGACGCTTCCCTATTGCCGAGTAGAAGCTACCTCTGCTATACTTTACAACAAAATTCACGTGTAAAATGGAAGTGGTAATATGAACAGAATGACTATCCATGGGTCTGAGTACTCCATCAAGAAAATTTTCAGCGATGATTTCTTCTTCACTATTCCCAGCTATCAGCGTCCCTACTCCTGGACTACCGAGCAGTCAGAAGAGTTGTACCAGGATTTAACCAGAGCAGTGCATGATTTCAATGGGTCAGTTGAGGAGTTCGCGCCTTACTTCCTGGGCAGTATTTTGCTCATAAAGGAGAAGGATGATGATCCACGTGTCGAGATCATCGATGGTCAGCAGCGCTTAACTACCCTTACAATGTTGCTCTCAGCTATACGCAGCCTCATGAATCCCGATATTGCTGAAAGTCTGACTTTTGCTGAAAGTCTGACAGGTTATCTCCGCGAAAAGGCCGACCCTATCACCAATACGCCCAAGCGCTATCGTCTGAAGTTACGCGATCTTGATGAAGAGTTCTTCCGCACCAAAATCCAGGACGAAAATGGTATTGCATTACTCAAAACGCTAAATGATGAGCCCCTGTCAGAAAGTCAAAAAAATATTCGTGATAATACACTTGGCTTTCTGCGAGAGCTGGAAAGGCTCTCACAAAGCCAGCTACAAACGCTCACACAGTTCATCGTAAAGCATTGTTATTTGATCATTGTCACTATCTCCGCGCCCGACCTGGACTCAGTCTATCGCATCTTTTCAGTTCTAAATAGTCGCGGCCTGAAATCTTTCTTACTCCGATATTCTAAAATCTGAAATTATCAATGATATACCTCAAAACGAGCGAGACAAGTATGCAATGAAATGGGATAAATTTCAGGAACTTCTTGGATCAGAGCAGTTCGAGACGCTTTTCTCTGACCTACGTACAATTAAATCAAAGAAACGACTGAATAGAGGTATGATTGAAGAATTCCATGAATATGTCTACCACCCCACACGTTTTCCAAATCTTTCGGCTCAGAAGTTTATCGACGACACCTTATATCGCTACGTGCATGCGCTTGACAATATTCTGAAAGCGAATTATCAATATGGCAAGCCATCAGATGCTAAAGCCATCAATACTATGTTCAAATGGCTGGATCTGCTTGATTACAAGCGCTGGATACCACCGGCACTCTTCTACTTTGTAAAGTACCATCGTCAAGATCAAAGCCTGGTTGCGAGGTTCCTTAAAGATCTTGAACGCCTTGTTGTCAGCTTTATGCTTTGTCGTGTTCCACCCTATAAACGTATCGACCGTTACTGTGATTTGTTAATGGCCATTGATCAAGAAAGAGATTTGTTTACTCCTGACTCCCCATTACAACTTACATTGAGCGAGCGCAAAGAAATGCTGAGCGTGCTTAATGGTAACATTTACCGCTTGCACTATGTCTGCCGCTATGTGTTATTACGTCTGGATGCATATCGTACAGAAAGTGGTGCATCCTATGATTATCAAACAGCCAGCGTTGAACATATATTACCACAACGACCTGCGCCAGATAGTAAATGGTACCAACTCTTCCCCACCAAAGAGATACACAACAAATATGTCCATCGCCTTGGCAATCTCGTTTTGCTCTCGCGTGGCAAAAACATCGATGCAGAGAATTATGATTTTGAACTCAAGAAAGAAAAATATTTCTTCGCTAATAAGCTCTCGACTCCATTTGTGCTTACAAACGAACTACGAGATACCAAGGAGTATAGCGAGTGGACGCCAGCAGTTATTGAACAGCGCCAAAGAAGCTTGATGGGCGCACTCCAGCAAATGTGGAGATTATGATCATCGCTATCGGCTCATCTTTGAGCCTGCCAACAACCCAATTCCAAGAAAACTTGATGGTGGTCTGAATTGGACGGCGATAACAATAATTAGAGTGCTTGGGAGGATTATCATGGCTAACATGCAACAGAACGAGTATCACCCCGATAGCGTCTCTTCTCCTGGAGAGACACTTTTAGAAACGCTAGAAACCATAGGCATGTCCCAGGCAGAACTTGCCAGGTGTATGGGCCGTCCAGTTAAAACAATCAACGACATCATACAAAAGAAAGCAGCTATCACAGCTGAAACGGCACTACAGCTAGAGCAAGTTCTGCATATTCCCGCGTCATTCTGGTTAAAACTAGAGCAACACTATCGAGAATTTCTTGCCCGTCTGGCTTGAGATCGACGCCTTGCGAGTTGGGTTGAGTGGATTTGAGGAGCACACAGACATTTCTCCTGTGTTTCTCCTATCCCACCCTACACTGCATTGATACACACTGGCAGTTCAAGCATCAGCATCTCAAAGCTTTTCGTTCTCCCCACGACCCTGGCTTTATCGTGACAATATGGCCGCCACGATCAACGGAAAACGTGGTCTGACAATTGGTACACTGATACTGGATATTGCCCATATCATCACGACAGAAATGGGCATTATCTTTGATGCCTACGAGTACAGTAGCCTGCTTTCTACAACGAGGACAGGGATAATACTTGACGTCCTGAGGTCTCATAGTTCCACCTACTTTCAATCTATCGCCATTGATAGGAAGAAAAAAGCCAGTACGGAGATACACTACACACACACGTAAAAAGCTACACACACGTATATCAGGACAAGCTACCATGTAGTAGTCATGCTCACAATATGCTTGAGCTACGTTTGCCTTTAAAAAAGGTCAAGTCGATACCCAGGGCCTGCGCTAATTTTTGACGCACGGGCCCATACGAAGCTTGCAAACGCTGCCTCGCTCTGGGGTCCGTCGGCCATTGCAGAGCGGATATGTCCAGATTGTGCTGGCTGAATTTCTCTGCGAGCAGATGGGGATCATCAACGCGATCTCGCAAAACGCAGACCGCAACCCTCTTCTGCACATCTGGCAGGGCCACAATCAAGCGCACAACCGCCTCCAGACGCTCATGGTAATTGTAAGTAGCCTGGAATGCGACTTGCGGATCGCCGAAGCCCTCCCTCACCACAAGCATGCTATCCTGATATCCCAGCACCTCTCCCTCATCACCAACGGTCAGTGGAAGCACGGGTCTCTGTCGCCTGACATAACTGACATACTCATTGTGCGCTACAGATTTCAGGTACATACGCAGGTTATGAATACTCTTGGTGTTGAGAGCGTCCATAATTTTGAGACGAACTTCTTGAGTAAGATCTTCACGGTCCATGAACGACAGGTGAGTGTACGCATCATCTTTCAGCAAGGTGACAATATACGCGTCGTGCGCTACCAGGGTAGAAACTACGTCATGAGACGACGAGGACGTGGATGGGTGTTGCGGTTTGTCGTTCATGTCTCACCTCACCATATAGGTGGAAAATCCTATATACATTGATGTGTATATAGGTATTATAATATGATTTTACGTAGTAATCAAGTGTATTTAAATAGTAATTTGACGGAAAATCAATTTATCCACGCTTCGGCGATAATTTTTGCCTGTATTCAGCGAAGAATGGGCACCCGATACCGTCTATATAGGTAAGACGTATGTGACAGCGTAGAGATCAAATTTCTGGAGGGCAGTATAAATTCGCCGGAACTTCTGGCAAAATTTAGTAAAAATTTGCGCACAATAAAAGCTTGACAATCACCTCCATAAGATACTAAGCTACACATTAAGAAATTGTACGTAGTAATGCAGCCTGGCTACCTCTCAGGAAGAAGATTGCTGTTATGGCTCAAGATAGTACCTGCACAGATTTAACCTCCTGGAAACCTGTTCCGACATTGCTACCGGCGGAGTGGCAAACATATCTGGAGAAGCATACGTATAAGACAAAGAACTCCACCAATTACGTAGCAAGCATGCACTACGATACGCAAGAGGTCGTCAGTCTCCTGCGCCAATGGGGATTGCCCTGGATGGTGGTGGTGGCGGGGGCGCTCCTCTTCTATGGAGAGAAAGAACTCCGCACCATCGCGACTGAGGACAGGCGACAATTCCTTGCCCACATGCGCCAGGCACAGCGCTATATTGACTGCATTGAGGATGAAGATCTCTCTACACTGCTCTCCTCACCATATGATGATCTGGGCGCGCGCCTGATCGCCGTAGCCACCTATTATGTGGCCTTACGGGGACTGTCTCAGCGCAAAAATAAACGGTCCCTCAACCAGCACGAGCTATCGCACATTGAAGCTATAGGCACCACATTGATACATCTCATAAAGCAGGTCAATTTATGGCTCTTCAAGCGCGATGTAGAGGATCTTATACTACAAATACATAATCCATCTTCTTATATGGATACTAAAGAAGAACTTCAAAAAATATTACAACGGGACGAAGAGCGATTAGAGGACTTCTGCCAGGCAGCAACCGTATTTTGCCAGCGCTTGACGCAAATACCTGCCAGTATCACCTATACAGCATGCGGCATCGAGGGCTTTTCGCGACGACGACAGGCGAAACAGACCACAGCGCCTTCACACGAGGCACAGCTTACTGGGTTTGATCTCGTGATATTCGACGTTATTGTACCAACGCTTAAGGATTGCCATGAGATATTGGGTGCGCTCAATCATCTCGGCTATCAAGATCAGTTTACAGAACAAATCGCACATCCAAAACCGAATGGAAGCAGTTATCTCTCCTGCAATCTGCATTTAGAGAAGATGCCGTATTTGCACAATCTATCATGGATCACTCAAGATAAGTATACATGCCAGATACAAATAGCGACACGCGCGATGAACGCTGTCACTCGCTATGGTTGCCTCTATCCTCCCTGTTACCGCCTATATACAGGAGCTCCAGCGCAAGAGAGTGAGAGTTTGCCACTAGAAAAACTGTGGAGCAGTCAGGAAGGGCATATCTATAGCAGCATCACAGAATCGTTTAAGCGGAATCAGACGCAAGGAGATACGGTTGCACCTATTACCGTCTATGATAAAAAGCTGCGTCCTTTTTCTTTTCCAAAGGGAGCCACCGTGCTCGATTTTGCCTATGCCTCCGATGAAAATCTTACCGGGTACGTGTATGGTTTCATCAATGACCGCGCAGTGCCTCTCGAACGTAAATTGAATGCTGGTGATATCGTCGATATCAAAATTTCCCATGCTCCCCAGACCCATGAATATTGGGTAGAACGCAAATATGTGACCACTTCCCGCGCTCTCAACGCGATCCAGAAACAGCGCTTCAATGAGCATAAGGGCTACGGACTGTTACGCCAAAAGCTGGCATATTATCGGTATAAGCTCACCGAAGATGAATTATCACAAGAATTATATGATTTTGTGAAACGACACCACCTGGGTACGGTCAATGCATACTTGAAACAATTTAATGAGAGTGCCGATCTGCGCTATACTCCTGATTGGGCCGCTGAACAGATTATGCAACAGATTAGAGAGCGCAATGAACAGGTAGTTACCGCCAGACCGAAATGGGTTGTGCGACTCGATCCTCAATGCGCTGACCAACACATCTATTACCTGCCCAAAAGTTTTTGTAACGTCTGCCAGCCCACGTACCCCCGTGATGGTAATATCGTCGGCTATGTTTCACAACGGGAGAAGACGCTGGTTATTCACAGCTCCCATTGTCCTCGCCTGATAGACAGGCATCACAAACAGAGAGCATCACTCTATCCTTTAACATGGCACTTATTGCCAACATTTCGCGTTGGCTTCTCCGCTACGGCCCAGGATCGCCGTGGCATTATCCTTGATATTAGTAAACAACTGCGCCATTATCAATGCGCCCTCGTTTCTCTGCATGCCGAAGCTGTCTATAAGGATGTACAATTGCATTTTACTATAGAGACATATGATGCAGAAGAGGTATTAGATCTCTTACAAAAAATAAAAAAAGTCGAAAGTATTATTGATATCGATATCGATCCATCGAAGACTGCGCCACACGTCTATGAACAGTTACAACTGCTACGCGAGCAGCCGCTCCTGCTCGTAGAAAAGATAGAGGAGGAGCGCACATTAGAAGAGACGCAGATCGTACCCGCCTCACGTCGTCCTATGCTGCGCAACCCTTTTAATATCTCCAGGCCACCCGCTGAGAAGATGTTCTTTGGGCGTACTCCCGAGATCAAAAAATTGCAGAGAGAACTTTGTACGGATGAACATGGCAAAGCTATCTTTCTCTATGGACCGCGCCGGTCCGGCAAATCATCATTGTGTAATCACTTTCTTGAACATTATGTGTATCCCCCTTACTGGTATGTGTATCACTCTTTACAAGGAGCTACCAGGCAGAATGAAACAACCATTCTTATGCAGCTCGCGGAAGAGGTATCCTGGATATTTCAGGAGCGCTTTAACCAGAGGCCACCCACCTGGCAAGACTTCACTGCCGATGACCCACAGGTTCGTCTGAAACGGGTCTTGCAAGCATGCTTCGCGACTATTTCTGGGGCACGCCTGGTCCTCGTACTTGATGAATTTGGCGGAGCCATTGACGCGTATCAAAAAAAGTTCCTGGATGGGCGCTTCTTTACTTATTGGCGTAACCTGATGAGCGAGGTCCCTCAGCTCAGTTTAATCTTTGTACTCCCGACTATCCCACATAATTTCTTGACTTCTGGTCTGCTGGCGGGTGCGTTTAGTTTTATGGAGGGCCATTCCATGGAATTTCTGGATGAAGAGAGCGCCCGGCAGTTCCTGGTCAATCCGTTACAAGAACAAAATATCGTCATCCATCCGGGCACCATCAAACGTATACTGGACTTAACCGGATGTAACCCTTATTACCTCACGCTCATTGGCGGCCAGCTTATATGGCAGCTCAACCTGGACCCCCACAAATGTTTGCTGAATGACCAGGATCTGGATATTGTGATAGATCGGTTGATCAAAGGCCAGACGAAGCAGAATTTTTACTTTTACTATGATGAACTTCATGCAGAAGAAATACCTATCGTGAAGGCTATCGTCGATATTACACAACAAAGTGGACAGCCAACCGCCTCGCTAAAAAAAATTGCCGCGCGCCTGCAACAGCCGGTTGAAGCACTGCGACCGCATCTCAAACGGCTACAAGAGGGTCTTATTCTCCGTGAGCAAGGCACGCAGTGGTCCTCGTCTCAGCCTTACTATGCATTTACGATAGAATTAGTCCGGCTCTGGATGGCACAAAATAACGATTTCTTTCTCCCATCAGAGAGTATTGAAGGAGCAAATTAATGCAAGACATTCATTATACATGGCGTACCCTGCCCAATCCTTTTTTCTATAACGATGCAAATGCTAATAGTGGCATTATTGGGCACATTTCAGGGAGGAGCAAAGATATTGTCAATATTATTTACAACGATCAGAGCGCCATCATTCTATCGGGTGCTCCTCGTATTGGCAAAACCTCTCTACTGAGCTATCTGCAAACGTCACGACAAACTCAGTCATATTCCTGGCGTCAAGAGCAAGAACTTGCTCGCTTGATCGATAGAAAAATACTGGATGCCACCCATTTTGTACAGATCGACCTTATTCCGCTAGAGAGCGTCTATCAGAATGCAGCCCAGCAAGAGGTCTACCCACGTTTCCTTCAGCAATGTGGAGAAGCCCTCTACCAGGTCTACCAGATCGATGATCAACCACCACCGACGGATCTGAAGGGGTTGCGCGCATTTTTACGTCATATGGAATACAACCAGCCAGAAATGCGCTGTTTTGTTATATTGGATAACATGAATCGCCTGGGTATGGACACAACCTCTTTCCTGGAGGGGAATAGCAACGCGAAAACACCTCAGGAACGCGGTATCGCTCTATTGCGAGATTGTGGAGCAATTCGCGCATTGACGGGATTAATTGAAGAGTTTAGAAGCTTCGGTGTAATCATCTCCCTGGAGAGCCTCCCTCGTGCTCGTGTGGATGCCCAGTTTACCCATATCTCAGTGGATTTAGCTCATTTTGCGACAACAACCCTGCAAATCTTTACGCGCGATGACACGCGCGCATTTCTCCGACAGGATGCAGCCGCATTTGGCCACGAGTGGTCTCAACAATTCAAGACATTGGCGGGCGAGATTATTTTCTCTCCCACAGAGCAGACCTGGATCTATGAGCAGGCCGGTTCTCATCCCTATATTCTTCAGCAGTTTTGCCTGCATACGTTTTTCTTTAAGCAACTGCGCGCAGAGCAACATAATCAGTGGTTAGATCTGGAAGAGGAGGCCAGACCGACGCTTGTAGAGTATGTCAAAGGACAGATCATCACTTTTCTGAAGCGCATGTGGAAACGTCTGCAGGTAGCGCTGGCAACGGTCAGCCCGGATACGCGCGATACGTTCTTCAAGTTTGTTGCCTCTCTCGCAGAAAAGCAACCAGGAGATGCTATCGCAGCGAAAACATGGAATGAACTAGGCACCGAAGTACAATATATCCTCTATAATGAAGGGATTGTTCGTTGCGATCCCTTCCAGACTGTCTACACTCCTGGAGCGATTCTTCGTAACTACCTGCTACAAAAAGTCACAGAAACGGATACGATCAGAGCACGTCCACCTCGCCTGGTTATCAATTTCCCCGAGGCAACTGGGGAACCGATGATCCTTTCTGAGTTGGAGTACAAGCTGGTGAAGACATTGCAACAGCATCCAAAACGCTGCCAGGAGAACGAACTGATGCGCGCCGGGTGGAACAGGGTGATCGAAGGTAAAACCTTCACGCAGAGAATGTATCAACTGCGCAAAAAGCTCAAAGGACAGAGCAATACCGAGGTCATCATAAATCACTATGGCGGTTTTTATTCGCTCACGCATCCAGAATGGCTACAATTTCTAGAATAGTGTTCAGTAGTGTGCAGGCAAGAGGCAGCTTATAACAAGGAACGCAGGGTTTTTGCATGCGTGTAGGCAAGGTCAAGGTATTGTTTGCCTGCCTCTATGCGCCTATCATGCAGGATATTTCCATACATACCAATCATCGCTTTCTCCACCATATAATAGTTGAGAAGACGCCACGCGCTGGCTTCTTGCTCTTGCACTTGCTTGAGATAGGTCTCCAGAAAATGTAGAGCGAGTGCTCTTCCTGACGCCCCATCTCCCAGTCTTTCAAGCACATGGGCCAAATAAAACTCGATATCAATCGCCAGCATAGCGACGTCACTCAAGGTATCAATATGGCAAAATTTTGGCATAAAGTCTATACAGTCCAGCGCCAACAGGCAGACTTTATGCGTCAATACGTCTGTCATATCCTTTTCTACAGGATAGAGCCACAGATTTGTCGCCTTTAAGTCGCCATGGCAGCGCCTGATATGCTGCCCTTCCTCGCGCAGTGTAAAGTCATTTTGATACCTTATATATGCAGATGATATAATATATGGAATATCATTATAACGTCTTTCTTCCTCTTTAGATAAAGAAAGAGACTTCAATGCCTCACGAAAAAGATCTTTATTCAAATTCAACTTCTCAGAAAGTATCGCGACGCTACCTATTTGACGAGCAATTGCTAAATCTTGAGAATCCTGCGCTAAATGTCGATGCATCAGAGAGATTTGCTGCCCCAAAATCTCCATACCCTTCTTGCTAGCAAGTGTACCTTGTAGCAGTGTGCTGAGTTGCAAATTATCGTCAAGGCACTCCATCAGCAGAGCATATTCCTGGCCATCCTCCAGATCAGACGCTTGTGGATTGGTTAATACTGCTTGCAGTGCTAGCGCGCTGGCCTGATCTTCGTCCTCACCATGCGCCAGAATTAACCGGACTGATGCAATACCCACACATACACCAGGCGCGTGTTTGTTGTTAAAATGGAAGCCCTCTAACAGATACATAGCCCGCATATGTTGGTCCATCGTCTGGTATAAGCGGTTGTCATGAGGACGCCACATCTTGACGCAATATCGTTGCTCAGACTGTTTGCCCTCAATAAAAAAGATCCTACTTGCATAGGTAAGAATACGCTTTTTGATCGTATAGGTGCCGGGATCAGGAACGACCGGCGGTGGAACATTGAAGCTAAACAAAAGACCCCCTTGTTTGTTTATACATGAGGCACGGTGATCTTTCCTGCATAGAACATGCAACGACGAAAGTACACGCTGAGCCAGCTTTGTTACAGTGTAACAAAGAAAGGAAGAGAAACACAAGGGATATTCATGACACAAATAGCTATTCCGTAAGGCTATTTTTACATAGAGGCATAAAAAAGAGGAAACGTTATACGGACTTTTCTACCACCAATGCCCTCATCCTATCTTTCAAGTCACAGGCATACCGTTCAGCAAGCTCAAGAAATCTTGATCCCAGTTGTCTCTCATCGGGATCGTATATCAGACACACAATAGCGTGGACAATAGCCTTCTCCAAAAGATAATATGCCAGTACAGTGCGCGCATTTTCATCTTGCGCCAGCCCTGTCAATGCAAGATACTCTTCTCTTAAATAGACGCTGGGACCTTCTCCTCCATGCGCATCTACATCAACCACCAGCATCGCCAGGTCGGCCAGCACATCAATGTTACGGTAGGACTCGTTGAAGTCAACGGCATCGAGAATATACACATAGTGCGGAATATGCTCGTCTTGCGTTAGCATTTCAACCCAGATATTTTTAGTTTTTAAGTCTCCATGACACTGTTTCACATAATTTGCCTGCCGATGTTTAAAAGCATCTCGCAACTGCGGTTGCTCAATACAATTAAGTAAATCTGCCCTTAAGGTTCCACATAGGCTCTGGAGCTCAGGTTCGTCCTGCTTTATCAGCTCGAAGTACATAAGATTACACTTTGACTTTTTTAGCAACTGCTCATAGCTACCCCAGCTATTTCCATCCTCGTCTTCCAGGGGAACTGGAGACTGAAAATCTTTATGCATCTCAGCTATTCTCTTCACAAGTAAACGCAAAAGCTCTGCTTGCTTTTCAGTATTTTCCTCTCTTAGTAAGTGATCAAGGCGTTGTTCCTGGGGCAAATGCGACATTATTAAAGCATATTCACCATCACGTGTACTTAAATGCTCGATCTCTTCACTGTCTTGCATGATATTTTCGAGTCTTATACGCAGAGATTCGCCGTTGCGCACCTTATCTTCAAATTCTTGCCGTGTTGGCTGTAATATCCTCCCCAGTCCCCGATAAATGCCTGGAGTAATCTTGTGATTCTTAGAGAAAGCTTCTTTCTGACACATAAGTCGTGCCTGAGGGGTGTAATAGTGGTAGCGCTCATCTTCATATGCCCGCAGTGCTTTAAGCACCACCGTTTGTTCTACGCCATCGTGGATACGAGTAGCGATGCAAACGAAAGCTGATGCCGACCTCAAAATATAGGATACGTTATACTCATATCCTTCCTCTACACGTGGCTTATTTACACCTAGCTCATTATCCCGAACAGGTAATACTATTACCATAAAATTCCTACTATCTACAGTACGAGCAAAGACGCTTATCTTGACTCTGTATGATGAACTCCCTATTCAGTCGCAATCTCATTGGCGATTTTTTGCCCCTTAATGGCACCTAGAGCCACTCTGGCTTTCAGGTCCGTGCTGTATCGCTTTCGTTGTCCTGGCATTTCAGCCTCCTTTCCCGCCTTTCTCGATACAGCTATTTTATCTTATCCTACCATGCAGGTTCTAGGGGCGATTATAATTTCTTCATTATATCTCTGTTTTTCATTTGACCTCGTCTTTCTTGGCTCTGAGCCTGCAACTCTGTGGCTCGGTTCCGTTCGTTTTGTCTAAACATCAATTATATATTTCTAGCAACTTTACGTCTATATGATTAGATGACCTCATTTCTTTCAAGAAGCACAAGTACTCGGGAGTATACTACAACATGGATACTAATCAATCACAATCCCTCGATAATGTTGAGGACCATAATAGGAGCCTCTATCAATCACAATCCCTCGATAATGTTGAGGACCATAATAGGAGCCTCTATCTTACACTTTATCAAGCAGATCTAACTCATACAACTATTAAATGGACAGTAACAAGCTTCTTCATGGGCATCAGTTTCGCTCTCCTAGGCTTCTCCTTCCAAGTAAGTCTTCCCTTTACTTCAGCCTTTGCTGTTCGCATAGCAGCTTTAGCCATTTACTGGTTTGCATATGTTTTATATCTACATTACTATGTATACAATGTATTCCTACGTGAATACCTTACAACGATGGAAACATCTGGCCGCGTATACTTTGATGTTCAACAAGAAACTCAGAAGTCACTTCGAAAAGGGAATAAGTTACTTCGTGTTAAACGGCTTTTACTTTCCTTCGGAATAATTTATGGCATTGGGATAATTCTGCTTTTAATATTGAAGTTTTAAAATATATTACGCCACGTCTTCCTATATAGATACCATTATCCATGCAAAAAGCGCAACTCATGGTTATCACACAGATAATTGCCGATAGACATAGATAATAATCTCTGTTAAGATGCTTATACTGATTAGATAATGTAGAGCATACACGATTTTCGTTATTTGTCTAATAGCATACAAATTTTCAAGCTACAAGTGGTGTAACGTACTTCGGTGCATGCATAACCGCTGGTATGCTGCCAAAATGAAAGGATTAATCATTTCATGAATTTACCCCCTCAGCCTGCATCGTCAGAGGAACCAGAACAACAGCCCACTCTCCATTCCTCAGAAGAAACTCCTACGGCGCCAGTTTCTGACGCTCTTTCTGAGGAGACTGACCAGTCGCCTGTACCCTCTCCCGAACCATTAGTTGAGGAGACTGAGCAACAGCCTGTCTCGTCTTCTGACGCTCTTGCGGAGGAGACTGACCAGTCGCCTGTACCCTCTCCCGAACCATCTATTGAGGCGTCAGAACAGCAACCAGTATCTTCCTCTGAGCTATTAACTGAGGAGACTGAGCAACAGCCTGTCTCGTCTTCCGAGCCACTGGCCGATGAGGCTTCTGTAGCGGATGAGGACGAAGCATTTGCACCAGCACAGCCAGTCGCATTCTCTCCTCAGCCTGCACGACCAGGAGTATTTATACACAAAGGCTTGCTGATTGCGGGGACCTGCGCAGTAGTAGCAGTGGTCTTACTGGCCTCTCTTCTGGTGTTTGTCAACCGTCCCCAAGATCCACCGACTGACTGGATCGCCAGTTATACACCTGCTGCCAGCGTTAGCAGTACCGGCAAGATCCTGTACTATCTTCACTGGACAAATCAGAACGGTAAGTTGACGGGTCAGCTACAATTGGCGGCAAAGACCAACGGCACTCTCCAGTCGCTCACAGCTTCCGCGACAGGTCTGTACGACAGAGATAACCATATCATATACATGGTGATTACAATCGATGGTCAGCCAGGCACACTGACGGGTACAATCGACGCAAATAACGATACATTGACCCTAAATCAGGTCGGTGCGACCGATCAGAGCAGCGAGCTTGTCTTCCATACAGGCAGTGCGAATGATTACAAGCAAGCCACAAAAAAGTTATGAGCAGGCACAATGTAGACTTATACCATACTGCGCAGATGTATAATGGGCGTAACGCTACTTGAATTGCGTCACGCCCATTTGGAGCAGGTAAAGAGGGTCTCCATCTTTCAGGGGGAAACGTATATGCGTCAAAGACCCCGCATATGACACACGGATGTATTGAAAGAAAGTAAGTTCTACTAGTTTACCTCGCAGTATAGCAAAGAGTCGCGCAGATAAACAGTGACGATCGGCTGATCATCCTGAAGGGCTATAGAAATTTCGTTTTTTGGTAACTACTCACGTCGTTTTTAACCAGCAGCACGACCAGGATGTCCGTACAGTTCAGCATAAAGCAGCGTGGTAAGCACAGTAAGAATAGTTATCCCTGGTAATCGATCCTGCCAATACTAGCACAGTAAGCGTGGTAATCGCAGTAAGTGTAAATCCCAGAATGAAACGGCACTCCCGCAGGTTCGCTGATGCTCGCTCATCATGAACGGACCCTCGCCATACCCCAAATCTGACCCTCTTTTTCTCTAGCTTTGAGATGATTGGCAAGGTATCATAGAAGTGTATGTCAGAACAACAATATTGGCTGCGTTGAGCCTGAGGTTGAGAGGAACCTCTACAAGCTCTTAGCCTGGTATTTCGCATACAGTTAATATTCAACCCCCAAATACTGATGTGTGTCGTCTTGCAGTATGAAAGGATCATGATCATATGCCCGATAGCCGTTGGAGAGATGTTGGTCATAATCCGCAAGAAACGAACATGCTTCCTCCTTCAACAGACATAATGCAACAAAACCGTAGAAGAAATAGACAAAGTGTATTTTCTAATCAGCCGTACAAGGGACAAAGTGCCTTTTTTGTGGATTCTCATGAGCCGACTACACATGATCCGAAGGAAATAATAAAACTAGTCAGAAGCGGTGCTACGAGAGCATACAGAGAAAAGCAGCGTGGAGAAAAAAGCGCAGGGCATTCATCTCGCAGTGCACTTGATCCAAGTCAGCCTAGGGATTCAGAAGACACAATACAACAAAGCAGTGGACTGGCCGAGGGACAATTTGCCTTTGTTGCAGCGCGTCCTCACGAGCCGACTACACACGGTCGGGATGAAATGAGAAAACTAGCCATAAGAAACGCACATGAGTCATTTAAGGAAAAGCGTAATACTCTTAGCTCTCATCAGCAGATAACGTCTTCTGAACAATTCCACCACCACTCATTACCAATGCGGGCAGCGTCTTCTGAACACTCCTACCGGTTCTCATCGCCAGAGCTGTACGAAGTGCCCCTTGAGGACTGGGGGGATATAAGTGCAGAAACTCCGCAGGTCTCTCGGGAAGCAACCCCTCTATGGAATTGGAATCCACAAGAGAGGGCGCAGGCTGTTATGGACCTCTACTACCAGCAGCATTCATCGGCAGAGGGGTACAACGTTTCTATGTCCGATAATATGAGAGATGTTGATCGTAATCCACCAGAAACGAACATGCTTCCTCAACCTTCAGCAGACACAATACAACCAGGCAGTAGAGCATACAAGAGACAAAGTGTATATGCTAATCAGCCGCACGAGGGACAATTTACCTTTGTAGCGGATTCTAACGAGCCGACTCTACACGATCCGGATGAAATGAGAAAACTAATCAGAAGCCACGTTCGGAAAGACTCAGCTGAAAAGCGGCGTCAAAGAGAACGAGGCGTAACGCGTTCATCTGCCAGACCACTTCGGAGCAGAGAAGAATATCCAAATCAGCCTGAGGATATCGAACCGATACAACAGTCAATTGTCCCCTTAGCAGACATAATACAACCAAGCAGTAGAATAAATACACAGGCGAGCAAGAGACAAAGCGTATTTTCTAATCAGCCTTACGAGAGACAATTTACCTTTGTAGCGGATTCTGACGAGCCGACTCTACACGATCCGGATGAAATAAAAACACTAGCCAGGAGGCGCGGACAGAATAAAAGGCGTCAGACTCCTAGCTCTTCTCGGCAGACAGGGGAGTCATCAAATAGAGAGCATTCTGAACACTATCCCCAGCACTCATCGCCAGAGCTGTACTACATGCATGTCGATCAGTGGGGGAATGCAGCAACTCCACGAGTCTATCCGGCAGAAATCCCTCTAGGGGGCTAGCTAGAGCCGATAGCGTCTTCTGAACACAACCACCAGTACTCATCACCAGGGCTGTACTACATGCATGGCGATCAGTTGTGGAATGCATCAACTCCGCTGGTCTCTCAGGGAGCAACCCCTCGATGGAATCCGCAAGAGGATGCACAAGAGAGGACGCAGGCTACTATACAACCCACATTCCGCAGTTTCTAATCAGAAAAAAAATAGCATTGTTGATAGGGAGGACCAAGCAAGCGGAGGAATTGTTGATGCAGAGGTTGCAGGCGTAAAATCCGCGTTTTGAACGTCGACCCCACACGAATATGCAGGAGTTCAATGCCCTCAAAACATTAAAAAACCCACCGCATCGTGGGTCTGGCGGTTGGCCTGTTGATCTATCCACTCTACCAAGCCTATTTCTCGGCACGTGCCTGCCACAATCCCCAAGTGATCCAGCCGTTCGTTCTGATACTCCTCGTCTGCGAGCATTCTTTTTCCTCATTCACGCGTTTTTCTTACTCTACCTAATTCCCTTTTTTTCGTCAACCCTTCTGCGGAATGTGGGATACAATACTACGAAGACTACTACGCCCAGCATCCATCAGCGGGGCTGAGCAACAACGACTGGGGTTCGGGCGAGGGGTAGGCATTTCTATCAAGTGAAGAACAGCAGAGGTAAGAAGAGAGTCCCTTTGGATGAGAGAGGCGAAACCGCTCCTCCCCATAATCTGCCTGCAACGCCATCCTCTATCTCTCTACAGTGGAAGAAGAGACTGGCGTCACTGGCAACAACCCATAGTGGGCTGAGCATCAGGGAGCTTGCTCAGCGGCAGTACCAGTCAGGGCGGTGTCGTAGATCTGCACATCATCGATCTGACCATTGACAAAGTCTACCGGATTGCCAGAAAACTTGCCGCGCCCGACGGCTGTATGCCCGGTACCTTGCCACCCACCACTATAGCCTACCGTCTGCTGCAAACGCCCGTTGACATAGAGCGAGATTGTGTGTGCGCTGGCATCGTACACGCCCAGCAGGTGATACCAGACACCCGGCATTGGCCTGCCCCACGCCGAGGCCCGTATAGGTGTAGCCGAGTCTGAATCGCTGGTCAAGCGATTGAAGACAAAGGTGCCAGTAGCCGCATTTAACTGCAAGTAGAAGGCGCTTACCTGGTTCCCATCCAGGCTGACAAAGGTCTGATAGCCATTGAGCGTATTCAGCCTGATCCACGCCGAGACGGAGAAGCTGTTTGCTGTGTTGATTACCGGTTCAGGAATATCCACATAGCTGTCGCTGGCTCCGGTGACGTTAAGCGCAGAGGAACTATCCTCACCCGGTGCCCATGACGCGCCCCGCTGCAAAGTGCCGGTAAAATGGTGCCCCGAAGAATCACCGGCAGTAGAACCTCTGCCCTCATCGAATTTCCAGTATCCGCTTAATGGACTAGCGGGTGTCGGTGTAGCTGTCGGTGTAGCCGTCGGCGCCGAGGTAGACGAGGTAGGCGAAGTGGATGAGGTGGACGAGGTGGACGAGGTAGAAGCTGCTTCACTAGATGTAGAGCCTGGCGGTGAAGTGGAAACAGTTTCACCAGATGTGGACTGCGATTGGCCGGGGAGTCCTGGAGCAACTATAGATAGACTGGTTGGCGTTGGCGTCTGGGTGTTGTTCGTGATCGAGGTGCTCGTGGCATCAACATGAGATGCAAAATCTTTCGCTGAAGTCGGAAAATTAAACGGGATAAACAGTGCCGCGATAAAAATAACGCTAGCAACTAGAGCCATCAGCGCGACAAGCATGCTTTGAGGAGTGGCAGCAAACCTGCGAAAAGGAGGTTTGCTGCCTGCTTTAGACTCGAAAGGAGGCCTGATCAGGCGCTGATTTTCCTTGAGTGGGACCTTTTCTGACACGGCTAACGCTGCGGGAGCGGCAAGTGCAGGCCGCTCGGTCAGCATCACCTCACCCGATGTTGTCCGTGATGCATTGCGAGCATCGTTGGGCGGATATTCCTTCTCTGAAGCTACCACCTGAAGAGGAGATGTTCTATGTGGCGCTGTACTGCTAGCAAGTCCCGCAACGATTGGCAATCCCACCTCTGTTGGCAGATCTGCATTGGCCATCACCCTTCGCACAGGAGTTGTTGCCTCTTTCTCTTGCTCTTCACCTTCAGGTGCGAAAGAAGAGATCCCCAGGGCCGCAAGAAATGCTGGGATGTCGCTATGGCGTTGGCCGGGCTCTTTGGATAGCGCATTGAGGATTGCCCCTTCGATATGTCGAGGCACGACAGGGTTCAATTGACTGGGCGGGACAGGCATGTGCATTTTGTAGTAGGTAGCACCTGCACGAGCTACAGGGACCAGAAAAGCTTTATGTCCGGTAAACAACTCATAGGCAATACAGCCAAGAGCATATTGATCACCCACTTCGCTTGTATGGTCCGAGAGTTGCTCTGGTGCCCGATAGACGGCTACCTCGGGAGGGTAAACCTGATCAGACGGTAGAAAAGGATGCAGGTGAAAATCTGTTAATAGCACCTTATCCTGGATGGAGAAAAGCACGTTTTGTGGTTTTAAATTTCCATGCACGATATGCTGTTGATGAGCGTAGTGTAGCGCTTGCCCAATCTGTGCCAGAATAGCTAATGCATCTTCCTGCGCTAGCGGCTGTTCTGCTGGTCTGTTCTTTAAACGATTAGACAGCGATCTCGTGGCTACGTATGGCGTAATCAAGTAGAGCATATCTTTGTAAAGGCCAGCCGACAGGATCGGTAAAATATGGGGGTGAGATAACTGTTGAAGGGATGATATCTCTTGCAGGACGCGCTGTTGTTCCTGCAGACTATTGGCTGCTTCCGTATGCAGCAGTTTGATAAAGACACGTTGGTCGTCTGCTGTTGGAGAGAGGCTTTCGCCTAAGAAAATGCGATTAAGGGAATTAGAACCCAGCTCAACAGTTACGCGATACTCTCCGAAGACCTCGCCGACGAGATCATTTCCTCTGTGCATATACACATATACTCCATTCGCATCCTGCATAATAGAAAAATACTATAACTATTTGGGAGAACAGATGATAAAACATGGCATGGACGCCATCTCGAGTTTTAGGTAACAGTAAAAATAGCAGGCAACCCGAAAGCCAGTCCAGGCCTAGCTTTAATACCTACCCATTATACACCATTGCACAACATTTATTATAGTATCCTTTACATGGGTCCGGGTTATCATTCATCATAGAACTTGTGATCTATAAAAGGTCTTTGAAATGAGGCAGCATCGAACATCCTTATCATCTTCGAGGGGTTAAAGTAGACATCACTCCCAGCATAGAGTAACATATTTGTCATCATTCCATAGTTACCATTGAGGGACATATTGATGCTATGGCGAACCGTAAGCACTAGATTGTACAGGAGTTTGCAGACAATGTACGTCTCAATTCATGATAGCGCCAAAAAAGCTGGGATTTCTCCCTCAACCGTTTCTCGCGCAGGAGGAGCTGATGAATCACATCAAACAAGCGATCTCATGGTGGTGTTTTGCTCAGGGAGGCATGACCATAGAGAGCATGGTGCATCTCGCAACAGCTATTGGCTATGAGGCTATCGAACTGGTAGAACAGGAGCATTGGCAAGTCATCAAAGATCATGGCCTGGCCATTGCCACTCTGAAAGGGCAATCGTCGATTGAAGAGGGCTTTAATCGACGAGAACATCACGATCACCTCGAACGAGAGGTACGCGCCAATATCGCAGTCGCAGCACAATGGGGCATCCCCAACGTCATTGTCTTTAGTGGCAATCGTGCTGGCCTGGATGATAAGACAGGCGCAGAGATCACAGCACAAGGCTTGCAACGCCTGGCGCGAAGCGCTGAGGACGAGGGAGTGACCTTGATCCTGGAACTGCTCAATAGCAAAGTAGATCACCCAGACTATCAGGCCGACAAGACGGCCTGGGGCGTAGAAGTATGCCAGATGGTTGATTCACCTGCGGTGAAGCTGCTCTACGATATCTACCATATGCAGGTCATGGAAGGTGATATCATACGTACCATTCGTGAACATCATGCCTATTTCGGCCACTATCACACGGCGGGAAATCCTGGTCGCCATGAACTCGACGAGCGACAGGAATTACAGTACAAGCCAATTGTACAGGCCATTGCAGCAACCGGCTATACAGGATACCTCGGGCAGGAGTTCATCCCGACCGAGGACCCACAAGTCGCGCTCAAGCAAGCTTTCGAGGTGTGTAATAGTTACATGCCATGAGTGCGTGGTCGCGTGACCCTCTAGCTCTGGCTACCCCAGAAGACATATTCGGCTGTATAACCTACCGGTCGGATCACATGGTTTAGTGCTGCATTCTGGTCACAGCCACTGCTGGGTGCTATGCCTCCTCTAGTATACAGGCGCTGGACTTGATTAACATTGCTGAAGAGACCAGTGCTTCCCAGATGAGTTGTGACGTCGAGGCGTAACCATGGAATAGCACTGGCGTCTGGTGTAGCACTGGCAGCAACGACAGATCCATCAGCATTGGTGAATTGTCCAACTTTCGCCATGATCTCACTGCCGTCCTGCGTGTAGAGCCAGGTCGGGCCTGTCGAATGAATAACGTTTGTACCATCGTCAGCTTTAAGGTAGGCAAAAGGAGCCTGGAATTGCCATGCGAAGCCACTTGATGCGGTAGTGCTGGCCTTGCACTGATAGATCTGGTAGCCTTTTATAACCACTGCACGCAGCAAAACGGTGTCGCCGGCAGTTGTGACTTTTACGCTATCAGGAAGAGCATCCTGGTTTGTAGGATCAGGATAGGAAATAGCCTGATTTTTTTGCGCTTGCCCACTTGCACTGGCAGTTGACTTTTCGCCTGGAATACCAACCAGACAAGCAGCTACAACTGCCAGCAGCAGGGCACCACAGAAAATTGAGAGTACGATACGTTTTTTTGACATAAATGAAGAACTCCTTTTCTTATTATATGGGTCATCCCGAATTTTTCTCAACGGGTGTTTGCTATCCCGCTATAGCTTGTGTCCAGACAGACGCCTTGCCGCCTGGTTCACTCCAGGCTCCCGTCATTGCGCAGCGGGCGAAGAGGCAAAGATATGCATAGTGCTCTGGCAGCTTCTCAGGACCTTCCTCCCAACGTTGGCACGATGCACCCAACATCGTTTTTCGGGCATCCCCTTCTATGGTACCTCCCCTATCACCTCAGGGCTAGAGGGAAAAGGGGGACAGATTTCTGGGGTATCTGGAAGTCACCGACCTTTGGCCTGGTCTCATTATTGGGGTGTTTCCTCCTCCTCTGGAAATGCCATCTCCTGCTGTATCATGGTCCTTCCATCAGGGAGATTGCCGTTACACAGCTTTCGGGATGGTGTCGATAGTGTGGTTCTCCCTCTCATTCTCTTGTTATAGAGAAGTATTGGCAAAGCGGCCAGCGCATTAGCGATAAAAAGGTAAGTCGGAAAGATCAGTTCTATATAGTGGTTGGTGCTGTGAGCCAACAAAGATGCTGCCGCTGCAGCCATGCCACCAACGACAAAGACCATCCAGGTATCAGATGTAGGATCACGCCAGATCTTTACTAGAGTAGGCAGAAAGGCTATGAAATCCGTTACTACAAGGAGTGTTAGAGACAACGCGGCATTCCTTGTCAGCAAGTAAACGGAGAGACTCATAATAAACCCACCGTAGCAAGCAATGTCCAGGCGCGTTAATCCTCCCATACCATATTTAATACTTAAAATAAAGAGCACAACCTGCGTGGCTAGCTCGCCAATTGTCAGAAGCAGAACCCCACTAGTAAACGCACGACTTTGAACAACAAGGGTCACTGACATAAGGAGCAAAAATAAGATTCTCGTGCTTCTTGCCAGCCTTGCTCTACCCTTGATGACATCAATCACGTAGGGAATAGTGGCTCCGAATGATAAAACGAGAGACAGGATACCAAAAAAGTGTTCATGGTATAGTCCTATCGACTGGTATCACCATAACACTAACGCTGTCCGGCTGGTTTCAAGCCCATGAACCGCTGCAATATCTCTGACAAGTAGCGCGACCTCGTGGCTTTCTATGATATCTCTGTCTGTAAAATGAAAGATGTTTAGTTCTGCCATTATATACCATTTTTGCGCATTTGGAAAAGACACTCACATGATTCGTTACTGCTTCACTAATGAGCCTGTGATATACTACTCGCCCTGCCTCACTATGGTCTCCTGGTTCCCCCCCAAGCTGATAGCCCCGATATTTTTCCAAAAGTACTCCCTCCTTGGCGTGAAATGCAACAAAGAGTGAGGAATAATGGTATTTTCATTAGAGATCTCCCGTAGGGGAAGAAATAAATCTCATGAGGAATTTTCTGGAAATATTCTCAAATACTGCTGGCAGTAAACTTTATGCCATAAAGATACCTGAAACGTCCTGGCATCTTTTGAGAAAAATGCAGCAATTCCTTTTTCGGTTTGGACTGGCACGTGCGAAAGGGAGGAAAAGGGAAGAACACCAACAGAAGATGCCCATTCTCGTCGTCCTCGTCCCACATAGATGGGGCGAGGGCGATACTGTTCTCGTGACCTATCTATAGACGAACAATTAAGTTGTTCCTTGCTTGGGAAATAGACTTCGAAATATACTATCAACTCTGCAAGCAAATTTCACTTTGTTATTGTTCGTTACCCCAGTAATGAGAGTAAGCTAAACATCCAGTAGCGCCGCTTCTTGAGCAAGCGGCAGTTCAGAACTCGGTTTGGCTTTGATCCAACCTAATAAATTCAAATCTCGAATGGCTTGAGCAATTTCTTCATCATTGAGCGGTGGACGACGCTTTTGTTTCCAGTGTTTCACTCCTTCCAGGATTGCAGTTTCTGATACTGTATTCCCTGCTTCCCGATCCAACACCTGAGCAATGAAGTGGACGGTGGCGGCTACTTCTGCTTCCTGGGTACGCATCCTCAAAAAAAGGTCGGTGATTCGGTTAATAATAGATTCCCATTGTGTTAGTTCATCTCGGAATGCGCTAGCTGCATCTCTATAAGTTGGTCCAAGCTTTACTGCAAACATTCTGCCTAGTTGCGTTTCCTGGATAAGGCCGTTATTCACTAGCCGGGTGATGAGTGGACGCAGGTCGGACGAAAATGGGCCATAGCTCCCGCGCTCGAAATGTAAGCCGGTGGGTAGCCCAAGCGCAGTAGCAAAGTAGGTGATCTTTTGAAAAGTAACCCTACCAATGGGCCAATGGTACGGCTCTTGCTCAATCCGAGCAAGAATCTCCACAAGTCCTACATAGGCTGGATTAATCTTCCAATGATCCCCACGAGCGTTATTCGTAGATGTTGGAATTGCAGATTGAAGGAAAGATACCTCAATTTCCTCCTCTGGTGTTCCGTAAGGCGCGTATAGTTCAACCGGAATATCAAAGCGGCTCAGGTAGCGGTACAGCCTGGGACCTACAACGCGCCATTCTAGTTGCCCATTGCTACAACCGAGAGCTGGTACTGCCAATGATGTAATTTCCCATTCATGATAGTGCCTCTCCAGGTATTCCAAACCAGCGACTATATCGGATAAACGGGATACAGATCTCCAGTGATCCTTAGTTGGAAAGTTGAGAATCCAGGGTGTTAGCAATCTGCGGTAGAGGTAAGGCTCGCCGAGGCGCACTTGTTTTCCATTGCAGCGAACTACATAGCCCTCATACATATCTGGAAAACGCTTCTTGAATTCAAGTGCCAAGCCCTTACCCATGACACCCACACAATTAACTGTGTTAACAAGAGTCTGCATCTCAGACTCAAATAGGTTGCCCATACATGTACGAATCACTGTCGCACCTCCCTAAAGAACAGATGGGGATCAATGGTTATCTGCAAATTGGGTGCAATCCTAGCGAGTGCTACCTGACTCTGCGCGCACGACACATAAGCTCCAATAATGTAGGCAGGAGGTATTCGGTTGGGAACGAGTACCTCTGCGCACTTGATGCTGCGATGCTTATAGTATTCCAGCTCGTCTCCAGGATGGCGCCAATCATCAGCAAACACTTGTTCCCGATCTAAGGTGCAAAGCCCGTCGCAACTGGTCGAAAACTCGCTATGTTCGCAGCAGCGTTCCTGTCAGTTACTATCACTCCGTCAAGGTCCAAAACTGTGGTACTGATTTTAAGAACACAAAGTTCAATATGTGTATCCTTCCGTTTAAATAACATAGGGTTTCTAGCACAAATATAAACATTTGCGTAGTCATGTAGCTTCTTGCCAGTACCTGGTACTATTTTATTCATCCTCCTATCTTGGACTTCTTGCATTGCTACTGACTCATGAGGAACTTTGGCTGCGAGCTGATGTGATAAAATTCCTCTTGAAATGATGGAAGTTACATTGACGATTGGCGTAATATAATGCAGTTCGCCAAGTTCTTCCCGCCTCATACGAGTATACCTCTCCACAAAAAACGAACGTTTGTACTATTCCATTATACAGACTATTCTATGTATCTGTCAAAGCAATATTATGAGCGTCACCGGCTTCCTATCTGGACATGAGTTCATTACAAGAAAAGTGAGTTCTGCTGTGTCTACATCACAGTATAGCAAAGAGTGGCAGAGAGATACAGTAGTAACAAGCTGATTATACCGAAGTTGCTATATAAATTTATGCTTTCGTTGGTACTAATTTTGTGCAGGTCGTTAGGAGCCTGATTTTGAACCAGCAAGTGTGGCTGTGCTGGACGAGAAAATATCAGAGAGTTTGATATATTTTCCCTAAACTTGGGAGATAGAAAAGGGCGAATGAAGATGGATGAAAAGGCTACGAGGAAGTATCTTCGTAATTGAGAAAAGCAAGCACTATAGAAGTTCTTTGAATTATTGCTATTCGTCAAGCCAACAATCTCTGCTAAGAATTCTCTATAGCCTTGCTTTTCTAGTAAGTCTCTTTTGAGAGACAACTTAATTGTCCACAGAACAGTTTAATTGTTCATATACACTATCCCAACAAGGAGCATCTTGTTTACTCGACTGTTACCGATTTCGCCAGGTTGCGTGGCTGATCCACGTTACACCCGCGCGCCACTGCGACATGGTAAGCAAACAACTGCAACGGTACCGTCACCAACAACGGACTAAACTCCTCCAGCGTCTCCGGCACGTACAGCACATCGTCCGCGTGCTCGCGAATGCGCTCATCACCCTCCGTCGCCACCACAATCACCCGCGCCTCACGTGCTCGCACCTCTTGAATATTGCTCACCATCTTCTCATACACATGCGAAACCGTCGCCACAGCCACCAGCGGCGTATCCGCATCCAGCAACGCAATTGAGCCGTGTTTCAGTTCGCCAGCCGGAAAACCCTCAGCATGGATATAGGAAATCTCCTTGAGCTTGAGCGCTCCCTCCAGCGCCGTCGGATAGCCCACGCCGCGCCCGATGAAGATCATACTCTTCAACTGTGCCATGCGCCGGGCCAGAGGCTCAATCGTATCATCCGCCTGGGATGCCGCTGTCAGGATCTGCTGAATCTGCCTGGGAAGACGCTCTAACGCCACCAGGAACATCGACATCTGCTCCTGCGTAATACGACCGCGCAACTGACCCAGGTACAGGCCCAGCAGGTACAATACAGCCACCGAATTGACAAAGGTCTTCGTCGAAACCACACCGATTTCCGGGTTTGCTTGCAGGTACAATACAGCGTCAGCCAGGCGGGTAATCGCGCTGGAGACCACATTGGTAATCGCAATCACCGGAGCACCATGCTCGCGCGCCTGGCGAATACCCACCAGCGTATCCGCCGTCTCGCCGGACTGTGTTACCGCGATGCACAACGTCTCCGGTCCCACGATAGGATCGCAGTAGCGAAACTCGGCAGCCGTCACAGCCTCCACAGGAATGCGTGTCCAGCGCTCAAACGTGTACTTAGCCAGCAAGCCCGCGTGATAGGAAGTTCCGCAGGCCACAATCACAATACGTTGTATATTATTGAGCAAGCCAGCCTGCTGCATCTGCTGCAATTCGCGCAGATGTAACTGTTCGTCGCGCACACGTCCCAGCAGAGCACGCGTGAGAGCTTCGGGTTGCTCATAAATCTCTTTCAATACAAAGTGGGGATAGCCACCTTTTTCGGCCACCTCGGCATCCCAATCGATGATCTGCGGAGTGCGCTGCACCACGACACCGTCAACGGTGACAATGGAAACACCGGCTGGACACAGCGTCACGATCTCGCCTTCTTCCAGGATGATTACGCGCCGCGTATGTTTGAGGATCGCGGGTATATCCGAGGCCAGGAACTGCTCATCTTCGCCCAGGCCGACGATCAGAGGCCCAGCGCAGCGTGCTCCCACCAGGATGTCAGGGTGTTCACGACTCACGACCGCGATGGAATAGGAACCGGTGACGTCGTGTAGAGCCAGTTGTACAGCCTTTGTCAGATCATGGCCGGCCTCGCCAAAGTAGGCATGCTCGATCAGGTGGGTGAGTACCTCTGAATCCGTTTCGGAGTGGAAGATGTGGCCAGTCTGTTTCAATCTCTCGCGCAGTTCGACATAATTCTCGATAATGCCATTATGCACGACGGACAAGCTACCGCTGCAATCAGTATGAGGATGAGCATTGCTATCAGTAGGGCGTCCATGGGTAGCCCAGCGGGTATGGCCGATGCCCAGCGTACCAGCCGCCGGATGAGAGCCATTTGTTACAGAGGCAGCCAGATTGGCCAGTTTTCCGGCGCGGCGATGCACTTCGAGCTTCCCATCCCCGGTGAGTACTGCAATACCAGCCGAATCGTAGCCACGATATTCGAGTTTGCTCAAGCCATCAAGCAACAACGTAGTGACGTCGGTCTCTTCTAAGCCGACGTAGCCGATGATACCGCACATGTGGTCGGATACCTTTCATATTTTGTAGAACACACAACTGTATGCTGCTACATCACTGAGAGCGTTTTGTCCTCATCGTTACCGACAGGCATTGCGCGCCCTCTTTTTAGGATCGTGATCCACCCTGGAGGCTCCCCGCTGATCATCCGAACGGCCTCCACCTCGTCAACCGCAGCTTCCTTTCTACAAGCCCGGCCCATGCGCTACTAGACACGACAATATTCCTGATCGTAAGTATACCATTACGCAGGTTACACTTTTTACGTTAGCTTGCTTAAACTGCCGTGAAATAGGAAGAATCTGCCACGACCTGTCCATTTTGACAGGTCAAAACCATCCTCTTCACCAGTGCCACCGCAGCACTATTCCTGTATACTGTGTACCAGGAAGAATTAGCAAAAACGCAGTGTTATTACATTAAGAGGATGTCCTCATTCTTTTGTATCGACAAAACATTTAGGGAGTTATCTATGGCAATGCACGGTCCCCCACCAGGTATGCGGGGTGATAGTATGTCCGCTTACATTGAAGAACAGAAACGACGTGGTCGCAAGACCGACGCGCGCACCCTCAGGCGCGTAGCAGCAGCCTTCAAACCCTACGGCATACAGGTCGTGCTTGTCCTGGGTGCGATCCTCCTCACCACCGGGCTGGGCGTGGTGAACCCGCTGCTAATCGAGCGTGTCTTCGACGACGCCATCGTCCCCCGTAATCTCAACTTGCTCATTATCTATATCAGTATCATGATTGCCACGCCCGTTGTGACAGGCTTGATCGGTGTGTATCAGACCTATCTGAACAATCTGGTAGGACAAAACGTCATGCGCGACTTCCGCAACAGGCTCTATGCACATATGCAGCGCATGTCACTGCGTTTCTTTACAGGCACACGCACAGGAGAAATTCAGTCGCGCCTCTCTAACGACGTCAACGGTGTCCAGTCAGTCGTCACCAGCACAGCCACCAGCATTGTCTCTAATATAGCCACCGTCATCAGCACCATTATTGCGATGCTCTTTCTCAGCCCACTCTTAACGCTGATCTCGCTCGGTCTGTTGCCACTTTTCCTGTGGATCACCACCAAAGTTGGCAATGCCCGCCGGATCACCAGCAAAGAGACGCAGCAAAGCATGGCCTCGTTGACCGCCATGATGCAAGAGACACTCTCGGTGAGCGGCATCCTCTTAATGAAAACCTTTGGCCGCCAGAAATTCGCGCAGAAGCTCTTCGAGGATGAAAACCAGAACCTGACTAATCTGGAGATACGCCAGCAACTGATTGGACGCTGGTTCTTCATGCTCATCAGCGTGTTCTTCTCGATCACACCGCCGATTGTCTATCTTATTGCAGGCTTGCAGGACATTAACCACAATAGCACTTTTATTACGATTGGTGTCATTGTGGCCTTCACCACCTTGCAGAGTAGAATCTTCTTCCCGATAGGACAATTGCTCACCATCCAGGTCGAAATCCAGGGCGCGCTGGCCTTATTCGACCGCATCTTTGAGTACCTGGATCTGCCCGTCGATATTCAAGACTCACCAACGGCTCAGACGCTTCCTGCTCAGGAGATCCAGGGCCGTGTCACATTCCAGAACGTCTCGTTTACCTACAAACGCGACGAGTCCACGCTTTTCAGCATGCCAACTGACAGCAAAGCACGCGGACTCGACAAACACGAGCCACGCGCTCCCCGTATGCCATTCATGCGCCGACCTGAGCACGCAGAAATTGCGACTGCTGCTGTCCCGATCACAGAAGATCCAGCTCGTCTAACACTGAACAACGTCTCGTTTGAAATTCAGCCTGGACAGTTGGCGGCGCTGGTTGGTCCGAGTGGCGCAGGCAAAACGACCATGACCTACCTGGTGCCGCGTCTCTACGACGTCGATAGTGGCGCAGTCGAAATTGATGGACATAACGTCAAAGATGTCAAGCTGGACTCGCTCAGTGAACTCATCGGTACGGTCACGCAAGAGACCTATCTCTTCCACGCCTCGGTCCGCGAAAACCTGCTCTATGCACGCGAGGATGCTACGGACGAAGAGATTGTCGCAGCAGCACGAGCCGCCGCCATCCATGATCGCATCATGGAGCTAGACGAGGGCTATGACACCATCGTTGGCGAGCGCGGTTACAAGCTTTCTGGTGGAGAGAAGCAGCGTATTGCTATTGCGCGTGTCATCCTCAAAAACCCGCGCATCCTGATCCTGGACGAAGCCACCAGCGCACTCGACACGCACTCTGAACGTCTGATCCAGGCATCATTAGAGGGACTCATGCAAAATCGCACGACGCTGGCCATTGCGCACCGCCTCTCGACCATTCTCGCGGCGGACGTGATCCTGGTCGTAGACAAAGGTGAGATTGTCGAGCGCGGCACGCACCGCGAATTATTAGCACTGGATGGCCTCTATGCCAGACTTTATAACGAGCAATTCAGCCAATCAGTGGGAGAAGAGGAAGTCACAGCATAACACACATATAGGTAGAAGGCTGACTCTGGAACAATCAGGACCCCTACCGGCTCTCCATCCTTCCGGGTGAAAACGTTGGGAAACAGGGTAGGGGCGTCACCTTGCGTGCGCCCTGGGGGCCGGTCGCAAGGACACGCCCCTACCCTGTTTCACCCTAATGGACGGAGAGCCCCCCTACCTGTAACTGATATGACAAGATACAAAAATTCCTTCCCTATTATCCCCTTGAGTTATCTCCTTGAGATATAGTATAATGATGAATGGCCTGGATCTTGCTCGAAACAAAGCAATTTCTGATAACACATGCTGACTCGATGAACGCCACCGTCGCAACTAAAAGATATAGGCATGGCTCTCGCGTAATAGGCATCTACATATTAGGAGATCATTATGGAACGAAGGCAATCTCCGGGAGAGCAAGCAAGCTCTCAAGCCAAAGAACAGGTTAACGTACTACATCCAGAAGGAACTAAATCTCAACGTAGTGATATGATCAGAGCAATGCGTACAGAGCAGCAGAATGCAGCATCAACCCTAACTTCTTCTGAGCATGTATTTGCTCATTTGGCAATACCCCAAAAATCCGCGTTGAATGCTTTGAGAGGGTTGCGCGGGGATTCTACTATTCCAGAAGACAGCACTATTGATGAAAGAAGAGAAGAAACATCTTCACAGCGGAGTTCCAGAAGTAGAGAAGCGTCTTCAGAGGAAAGCTTCAGTGGTACGGAAACGTCTTCAGAGAGGAGCTTCAGGAGTGGGGAAGAGAGCGAAGGAAGCGACTCTTCCCAAGAAAACACACCTGATTTTATAAGAAGAAGACAAGGGGATGAAGTGTCAGAGATATTCCCTCAAGAGGCCATAAACCAATTCGAACAAGAAACGCCAAAAATTTTACATACGAGATATTACGTTCAATGTTTGTATGAGGAAGACGTCATTTCCTCAGTGATAGATCGAGTCATGCACCACCCTAAAATTATACATGATCTCATGGATATGCTGGGACATGATATTCCTGAAAGCCATCCCTCTTTTTCCGATCCAACTCTTTACCGCAAGGTAGTCCAAACCGCACGAGCTTTTCAGTTTGCGAGTAGATATAGAGAAAATCTCAAGCAATTATTAGATGATCCTTCACCATATCTTGATAGCAAGAGTACAGAAATCCATGAAAGAATTGCCTATAAAACAATGAAAAAAGTATATAATATACGCAAAAGAATTTCAGATAATCCAGATAGATTTATCTTTGCAGGAACAAAGGACAGAGAAGAGCATCCTAGAAAACAGGAAACGCGCATTAAGGCTGGCCTGGTCTCCCCACTGAATGAATGGACCGATACGGTACAGACAGAGGTCCAGCAGATATTGCAGACAGCAATACGGCTGGAACAACCTCCAAATGTATGGCAGCTACCACCAGAGAAATTTCCTCAGATACGATTTGTCCTCGATCTCTCTTCACTGAAACCGCCACTGTTATACCAGGGAAAACCTGTAAAATCTCTTGAATCAATGTACTACAATAGTGCAATTCGTGTAGAAGAAGAGTTATACGGCATTCCTATGGTTGCTTTCAAAAACAAACAATTTGTCATTTCAAAAATTACAACAAACGATGATGGCAGAGACAACGTACACTATATACAACAGAAATACGAGCTGGAACAAGATATTGGGCAAATTGTTCGCGAAAAGGTATCACCTTTTTTATCAGGAAAACAGATTGAGAAAGATACCACTGATGTGGAGGAAAGCACGGCACGGCAAGACTTCTGGCAAGAGGAAGACAACGACTGGCGTCGTTCCAAAAAAGAGCGTAAGAAGTACTCTATGGACATCCATCCTATGACTGCTGATTATACACTGAGTATCGTTGCGGACCTTGTAGAACATGGAAAAGACAATATAACAATTCTGGATGCCCCTGGTGGCAATGGTGATCTGGCAGAGCGTATCATCAAGGATATCCAGGCACGATACCAAGAGGGTCCAAAGCCCCAAATCACCTATCTGCTGCTCAATGGTAATAAGAAAGACATCGGTATCGCAGAGAAGCGTTTTCGCACATTGACTAACGAGTCTGAATGGATCACCGTTTCCACTTTCCATAAGGATCTGTCTCCCTATATCCGTGGAGATGTGTCTGCTGGCGCTGAGGCCCTGAAACGTGATATCGGCTTACCACAAGAGGGTGCAGATATTATCATTAGTTGTGGTGGCATGCTTAATGTACAGATCAGCAACAAGGCTGATGAGGCGAGAAAGTACAATAGCCTGTACGCCAAAGTAGCGCATCAAAGAGAAGGAAGCGTTGTTGTTACAGGTTACTCCTCTGCGTTAGTCAATTCCAAGGATCATACTGAGAATGGAATGGACGTAATCAATCTTTATGACCCGTATAGCGAGGGGCAGATGCACGTCGTCAGACGTCAAGTAGAGCAAACATCACCGTCCATAGAGACACCTTCCACGGAATAAATAGACTCTCGTGTTGTGTATTCCAATACAGAGAGATGTCTGGCTCTCTTGCAGAGCTGATCTCTATTTCTATCAGACAGACAAAGGAAACACACATGCTTGATTTAACAACAGAGTGGGGACAGCACGCCGAGCAGCGTTTGCGCTCTGAGACCATCGCCTGGCTCACTACCGTATCACCAGAGGGACGCCCGTACACTGTCCCGGTCTGGTTTTTATGGGAAGGCAAAACAATTCTGTTTTTCAGTCAGCCGCAGAAACTGAAGGTCCGTAACCTGCGCAAAAATACGTACATCACCCTGGGGCTAGATGACACAAAACAGGGCGAAGACGTGGTAATCGTTGAGGGCACCGCTGAACTGCTCACGGAGCCAGCGAGCAGTATCATATCGCCCGCGTACATCGAAAAATACGGGGCGCGCATGCAAGACATGGGATGGACACCAGAGGCAATGGCCAACAACTACTCGCAAGGGATTCGGGTGACACCTACGAAATTTAGAAGTTGGTCATAAGGCCCCAGGGCGGTCGAACCCATGCCTGCGTCGGAGTTGGTGTATTTACTCTGCTGCTCCCTCCAGCTCAAAAGCCTGTGCGAGCAGCTCGTATGACCGCAACCGATGCTCACGTCCGTAGAGCAGTGTCATAATCATCAGCTCATCGGCCCCGGTTTGTGCGATGAGCTGATTTAACCGCGTACGCACCGTCGTCGGACTCCCCACCGTCATACGCATACGAGACATCTGTATCTGCATACGTTGCGCGTCGGTATAGGGATAACGCAGAGCTTCCTCCGGGCTTGCCAATGGACTTGGCTGACCACTGTACAAGCGCAGCATGGAGAGATCCGCCGAAGACGCCAGCCTATCAGCAAGCTCATCCGTCTCCGCACAAATCACAGAGGTAGTTAGTATCGTTTTTGGCTGTTTGAGGTACGCGGACGGTGTGAATTTTTCGCGATAAGTACGCATCGCCTGCACTGCCATAGGGGGATTTATATGCTGAGCAAAAGCAAAGCCGAGACCCAATAGAGCGGCAAGCTGGGCGCTAAACCCACTCGAACCAAGCAACCATACAGGTGGAAGCTCAACATCAGCCGGCGTTGCCCTCACCGAGCGGAATGGATGGCCCTCTGGGAACTGGCCTGTCGAGAAGGCGAACAGTTCTGCCAATTGCTCAGGGAAATCGTCTGCGCCGAGTGCTTCCTCCGAGCGGCGCAGCGCCAGGGCCGTTATCTGATCCGTTCCGGGAGCGCGCCCAATGCCCAGGTCGATCCGTCCAGGATGGAGAGCCTCCAGCACGCGAAACGTTTCGGCCACCTTCAACGGCGCATGGTTGGGCAACATGATCCCGCCTGAACCCACGCGCATCCTCGTCGTCGCACTGGCGACATGTCCAATCATAATTTCAGGTGTTGAACTCGCGATGCTAGACGTATTATGGTGCTCGGCCAGCCAGTAACGCGTGTAACCCAGTTGATCGGCCCTACGAGCCAGGTTAATGGTATTCTGCAAAGCCTGAGGCCCGCTCGAACCACTATCAACCGGAGAAAGATCCAGCACGGAGAGTGGAAATGCCATGACGTACGGTATCCTTTGCTATGCTAATTAGCTTATCTATCGACGTTCAGAGAAAAGTGGCAGCAACACCTCATCCACAATACGACGAATGCACTCCTGGTTTACTGGTTCACCTGTCATCACCAGTTGGTAGAAGAGCAGTGCAGGCCCGACCATTGTCAGCAAATCCAGGTCTCGGCCAGCCGCAATCTCGCTCCGTTCAACTGCACGCTCGTAGACAGCACGCAGTGCACATTGTTGACCCTCGACAAACCGGGAGCGCCAGGCTTCAGCCAGATCGGGATAACGACAGAGAGACGATGCCAATCCAATGATCACCCGTTGCCTGATAGGATCATTAAGTCCAAAACAGAGGGCCAGCAGCTCACATAGATTTGATCTCAGACTCCCACTATCAGCATGATCCGCACAGATCGCCGCCATATCGATATAGACGAGAGCATCAACAACCAACTGAGCTTTTGATGACCAGCGTCGGTAGAGTGTCGCTTTACCTGCTTGAGCCCGTTCGGCCACAGCATCCATAGTCAGGCAATCGTATCCCTCTTCCGCCAGCACTTTCGAGCGCTGCGCGCAAAATCTGCGCCGTTCGGGTCTCATCATACAATCGACCCATACGTTGAGCCGCTTCATGTTTGACCATCGCTACACAACTCCTGCCACTGAACGAAACGGTTCCGTTTCGTATGCTTAAACTGATGATACGCTCTCCCCGCTCATTTGTCAAATAAGTGTGGAGAGTGTAGTGCCTTCCAGCCATAGGCAGAAGCACATTTTTGCGCTATACTGAAACATACCCATTGTCCTCTATCATTTCCTACTGGGTTGCTTATCATGAGTTGTATTGGTACTGCGGGACATGTCGATCACGGCAAGTCCACACTTGTCAAAGCGCTGACAGGCATAGACCCAGACCACCTGGCAGAAGAAAAAGAGCGCGGTATGACTATTGACCTCGGATTTGCCTGGTTGAAGCTGCCGAGTGGACACGAGGTCAGCATTGTCGATGTGCCCGGACATGAAAATTTTATTAAGAATATGCTCGCAGGTGTTGGAGGTATCGATGCGGCCTTGCTCGTCATCGCTGCCGACGAGGGCATTATGCCGCAGACACGTGAACACCTGGCAATTCTTGATCTCTTACATGTACGCTGTGGCGTGGTGGCCTTAACAAAAATTGACCTGGTGGACGCGGAATGGCTGGCGCTGGTCCATGACGAGATCGTGGCCTACCTGAAGCCTACGATACTGGCCGGCGCACCGATCATACCCGTTTCTGCGTACACAAAACAAGGCTTAGCAGAACTTCTGCACACGCTGGATCGTGTCCTGGATGCCACACCGGAGCGCGAAAATACGGCTCGTCCGCGTTTACCTATTGACCGTGTTTTTTCCTTGACCGGCTTTGGCACGGTCGCTACTGGGACGCTACTGGATGGCTGCATCCAGGTCGGACAGGAGATCGAGATTTTGCCGCAGGGCATTAAAACGCGCATTCGCAGCTTGCAAACGCACAAACAACATATTGAGGTTGCGCAGCCGGGTAGCCGTGTCGCCATGAATCTTACCAACGTCGCACGCACAGACCTGGAGCGTGGCAATGTCGCAGCCTTACCGGGACAACTGCGTCCGACCATGCTCTTTGACGCACGCATTCACCTGCTGGCCGACGTTCCGCGTCCCCTGGCACACAATACTCAGGTAGACTTTTTCTGTGGTGCACAGGAGATATCCGCGCGCGTACGTCTGCTCGATGCGGAAGAGCTGCAACCGGGTCAAACGGCATGGGGACAATTACGTTTGCAGCGCCCGGCGGTCGTTGTACGCCATGACCATTTCATTTTGCGCATCCCATCGCCCAGCGCGACGATTGGCGGTGGAGAAATTATCGACGTGCAACCACGCTATCACCGACGTTTTCAGTCAGCGGTGCTGGAAACCCTGGAGCATTTAGCGCAGGCATCGCCAGACGAGCTGATCCTGGTCGCTCTTGATCGCCAGTCTCCTACGAAAAGTTCGCCAGGATTGACCGGCTACGAGTTCGCCGATATCGTGAAACGGTGCAATCTTGCTGAAGATGTGACGCGACAGGCGCTCAAGACGTTGTTATCAGAAGGAAGGGTACACAATATCGGGGGTTTCTGGTTTGCCCGGCACATCTGGGACGCACTGGTCGCAGAGGCTTTGCACCTGGTACATGAACAACATCGCCTGTATCCGCTACGGAGTGGACTTTCTAAGGAAGAGTGGCGTACACGTCTGCATCTCTCACCCAGGTTGGCCGCTACCGTCTTCACAGCATTACAGGCCGCAGGGCTGCTAGAGACAGTCGGAGATGCGACAACGGAGACGTTGGCGCGTGTGGGTAGCCTTATTCGCATACCCGCATTCACGCCAGGTTTTACGGCGGCTCAAAAACAGCAAGTGGAGCTTTTATGCCAACGATTCCGCGCTCATCCATACACACCACCAGACCGTGTCGAAGCTGAAGCCATGGTCGGCACAGAAATAGTCAATGCCCTTATTGAGCAGGGGCAGCTTGTCAAGCTGGCCGCAGGGGTTCTGTTTCTGCGTGAAGACTATGAAAAAGCAGTAACAAGATTAGTTGATTATATACAGGAACATAACACGATGACGGCAGCTGAAGCTCGTGATATATTAGGGACAACACGCAAATATATACTACCCCTCCTGGAGCACATGGATGCGTTACATATTACGCGTCGTCTGGGTGATGAGCGTCTGTTAGGATCAACAGCAGTAAAGCGATAGAGCTAAAGTCCGCTCAAGACAACCCTTGTAGGTAGCTCTTATTTCTGATAGAGGGAGTACGCGGACAGAAAACTCCTACTTTCGCATGGACTGTTCCATTCTGGCGTAGAATAAGTTAAAATAGTGACGCGACATGCTTACAATTTCTCTCCCTGGCTAAGGGAGTCTTAATAGTCAATCTGGTGCCTGCGGCCTGCGCCTTTTGCAATGGGCGTAATCCATGTTTCATGATCCAGGGGCATACCAAAGGCATCCTGTAGTGCGGAGAGCTATGCAAATCGAAGTTTTGGGTGAGCGATACCAGCTACAAGAACCGATAGGCCGTGGCGGTATGGCTACGATCTACCGGGGACGCGATATGCGTATGGACCGGGTCGTGGCGATTAAAGTGCTGCGCGAGGTCTATAGCACCGACCCAAAGTTTGTGACGCGCTTTCAGCGTGAAGCGAAGGCGGCATCTGCCTTACAGCATCCCAACATCGTGCAAGTCTTCGATTATGGTCAGAGTGACGGGAATTATTTCATCGTCATGGAACTGGTCGAGGGTACTGATCTGCGTCGTTATCTGCGTTCTCGCGGTATCCTGGCGACTGATCGGGCCATTATTATTGCGCACGATGTTGCTCTTGGTTTAGGGGCCGCCCACCGTCGGGCCATTGTGCATCGCGATGTCAAACCACAAAATGTGCTGGTCGGACGTGATGGTTCGATCAAGCTAACCGATTTTGGTATCGCCAGTGTCTACAAAGATATCAACGATGAGCGCCTCACCACTACAGGTATGACGCTTGGTACCGTCCAATACTATGCGCCAGAACAAGCGCAAGGCGAGATTGTCAATCCAGCGGCTGACGTTTACGCGCTTGGCATCGTGATGTATGAGATGCTGACAGGCCGTACGCCATTTGATGGTGATACGCCTGTGGCTGTCGCCATGCAGCACATCCAGGACGCTCCCATACCGCCCAGTCAGCTCAATCCTAATATCCCTCCGGCTTTAGAGGAAATCGTTTTGCGCTGCCTGGAAAAAATTCCAGAGATGCGTTATCGCGACGGGAGCACGCTGGCCCGCGCCCTGGAACTCCTGGGCGAAGAAGAGACTGGCGCACCCCTCCCCACTAGCGTGACGCCGGGTGGACTTCCTACTCCACCCACGAATGGCAGCACGTTTGTAGCTCGGGGATCTCGTCCCGCCGGAACGCCGGCCCCGTCGACTTCGTCGCCCGATCATAGAATCACGCCCTCCTATATCCAGAATGGAGTCGTAGATAATAACGCAGCGACTACGGCGATACGCTCCGATCAACAGTATGCACCAGTCTCGCTGGACCAGGCTGGTACCATGACAGAGCTCGATCCGCATCAGGCTCCTTATAGCACGCCCGGGGATATCAGTACCGGCGCGACACGTCCTTTCCGCAAAGATAGTGTCGCAGGCTCATCTGCTACGCTGGGACAACGAGAATCGCGCTTCGCCAGCATTATCACGCTCGTCATTTTAGCTGCGACGCTCTTATTATTAGGTTTTAGTATCTATCTTGCTGCCGAACTAGGCTTCTTGCCGTCGCCATTTAAGAGCAATCCTGCTCCTACCGCGACTTCTCAGGCCCAGCAAGTATCCGTACCTAATTTACAAGGCATGAGCTATCAGCAAGCATTGCAGGCCGCAAGCGCAAAAGGCTTTAAATTACAGGTGCAGAACAAGCTCACCACAGGCATCGTGAAAGACCAATCACCTAAGGCCGGAGATACGGCGTCTTATGGTTCAGTTATCCTGGTCGAACTGGAGGCGGGCACGAAGATGCCCACGAACTTGATTGGGAAAACACTAGCCGCCGCTGAAGCAGAGCTGAGCAACGACGGTATTCAATATGTTGCCAAAGCAGATCCAAACACACCGACAGATCCTACACAGGGTCAGAATATTGTGTCAGGCACAGATCCGGCTGCCGATGCGACAGTGCAGAGTGGGCAGACAGTGACATTATACGTCGTCAACTATACGGCAACCTCGCCATCTGCCACTGCGACTGCCGTGCCTACGACAGGTACGAATCCGACTCAAGTACCGGCGTCTCAGGTACCTACGGCAACGCCAACACCATTACCGACAGCTACGCCAGTGCTCAAACCTACAGCGACACCGACGCCGTCTCCTACAACGCCAACCGCAACATCGACAGCCTCGAATGTGTAGGGGCCGGCGACAAGCCCTTGCGGTTGTCGCTACGCGGGATCGAGACTCACCTCCATCTGGTTCCCAAATTGCCCTACACAAACGTACATACGACCTGGAGTGTTACCAACCGTTCCATAGGTACACGTCATCTACTTCAGTAGATAATCGAGGAACCAAAAGTACCCTCTCTACACATTTTTGTTAAGCTGATCTACTTGCCCGTTTATACTTATAGAGGCGAAACTTTGCTAAAATTTTTGATGTAATCCTCGCTCACTCATAACTATCGAAAATTGTTCTTTATAGTAATTACCTGGTTTACGGGGGAAGTATGCAGAGGAATATAGTACGTAATCTTTTGTTTGTAGGGATAGTTTTCCTCCTCATCGGAGCTAGTTTCGAAGCCGCCCACCTTATCAACGCGCACGCGGACGCGCAGTCACGCATCGTGCTGAATAGCCAGACAGCGCCGCTTATCCAGCACGCGCAACGTTTACAATCAGCTGACCCCCAGCAGCATTTAAATCTCTCTATTGGCCTGCGTTTGCGCAACGAAAGCAGTGCTGACAGTTTCTTACAGGCCGTCAATGATCCCCAATCGCCGCTTTACCATCACTATCTTACACCTGAGCAGTTTACGCAACAATTCGCTCCGACGCCCAACCAGATCCAGCAAGTAGAGTCATATCTCCAGGGCCAGGGCATCACTGTCACTGGCGTTGCAACCAACCAGATGTTGATTGACGCTACAGCTAACGTGGAGCAGGTTCAGAACAGTTTTCAGGTCCATATCCATAATTATCAATTGGACAATCACACATTTTATGCCAACGACACTCCCCCCAGTGTCCCCGCGAATGTGGGCCAATTGATCACTTCTATTAGCGGACTCGACGACAGCGTGCAATACCACGCGCAGGACAGTTCAACGCGCGCATCGTCTCACACAGCGCTGTCACCAGTAGGACTGGGACCCGCTAATCTTGAGAGCGCCTATGACATCAGTCCCTTAGAGCTAAGCAACATTCAAGGTCAGAACCAGAGCATAGCCCTCTTCGAACTCGATGGCTATCAACAAAGCGATATCACCGCCTACTGGCAAAATTATCTTACTGGCTCAACACCTACGATTACCAATCACCTGGTTGACAGCTTCAGTGGCGCTGCCGGATCTGATGCCGTTGAGACAACACTGGATATCGAGATGATTGGCTCAATAGCACCACAATCCAACATCCTGGTCTACGAAGGTCCGAACACAACACAGGGAGTGAACGATACCTACGCCAAAATCGTGAACGATGATCAAGCCAAGATTGTCTCGATCAGTTGGGGTCTCTGCGAAGCCAGCTCTGGCACCGCCGAATTGCAGACCCTCGATAACATTTTCAAGCAGGGTGCGCTGGAAGGTATCTCGTTTCTGGCCGGATCGGGTGATGCTGGAGCTTATGACTGTCAGGATACAAATCTGGCCGTGGATTCACCTGCCGACGACCCTAACGTGACGGGCGTAGGTGCAACAACGTTACAGTTGTCGTCTGATATTTATATCAGCGAAGCCGTCTGGTCCAATGCGAAAAATAAGTTGCACGGTCCCGAAGGAGCCGGTAGCGGTGGCGGCCTCAGCACGTATTTCAAGCAGGCTAGCTGGCAGACTGGAACAGGTGTCAGCAATCAGTATAGTAACGGCTATCGCGAAGTGCCTGATGTTACAGCATTTGGCGATAATATTGTCGGCTACAGCGTCTACTGTACCGTTACAAGTGCCGGCTGCCCTACTACTGGCTGGATCAAGGTTGGAGGTACGAGCGTCGCGGCACCATTCTGGGCGGCCAGTTTGCTGCTGATTAACCAGTATCTCCAAACATCGACATCTAATGCATATACGCTCGGACTGGCAAACCCGGCACTCTATACATTGTTCAATGCGTCACAAACCTATCCAGCGTTCCACGACATCACCAGCGGCACTAATCTCTACTATCCCGCAACCACCGGCTACGACATGGCCAGTGGCATGGGTTCACCAGACGTTTACAATATCGCTCTCGATGTCACGGCTGCTGCATAGCATACCTTCGGCGCAGGTGGAAAGCAAGTCACGCACGAAGTACATCCGCTTTGCGTAAGCCTTGCAAGCATACGAGATCATGCCACAGGTGTCCAGCAACCTGGCATTGTTGCTGGACACCTGTGGCATTCCTCGCTTTTTCACCCAGGCGGAAAGCAAAGAACGCCAAAAACCCTGTTTCTCCTTGATCAGAAAAGCTCGCAAAAGTAAGCATCCATCAATGCAGTGACAAAAGCCCATAAACTGGCCTGTAGAGGCGCACGAAGGCATACAGAGCAAACAAGATGATGATGCACTGGTTCGTGATATACTAAAAGCAGGAGTGGTTCTTGTCTGTTTGCTCTCCAAGCGAAAGCCAGGCGAACAGTACAGAGAACGACAAGCGGGCATTGCAGGGCTAGTGACCTCAAAGATATTGAGGCTCCGCGCATAGTACTAACACTCGGTGTTCACAACAGTGCGTTCTGCTGGCCTAATGTTCAATGAAGGTATTCCATTTCCTTTCATTCAGACTCAACAGCAAAATCGAAGAACGAGGACTGACCTACTATGATGAAGTTAGACGGAGCAATATCGCCAGAGAATACACTGTTTGTTCTGCTCTGTTTCGAAGGACCCGATGTCTATTCCACTGCCGGTGGCCTGGGCACTCGCGTCTCCGAGTTGAGCGAAGCATTGGCAACACAAGGTTATACAACCCACCTGATCTTCATTGGCGATCCCTATAAGCCCACTACTGAATTGCGCGTGGGCGGTCGCTTGATCCTGAAACGCTGGTCGCAATGGGTGAGCAAGTATTATCCTAACGGTGTTTACGACGGTGAAGAACAAAAGCTGTATGATTATAATGAGAGCGTTCCTTATCATATATACAACGAAATCGTACGCGAGGCGGTAGCTGCACAGAAAACAGTGGTGATCATGGGGGAGGATTGGCATACAGCCGAGGTGATGTGCCGCACCTCCGATGTGCTGAACTGGTTTGGCGTACGGCAAAAGGTGCTGATGCTGTGGAACCTGAATAGCTTGATGTCTTTGCATCGTGTCAATTGGGGACGGCTCAATTACGTCACAACCCTGTGTACCGTCAGCAAATATATGAAACATAAAATGTGGGATCTGGGCGTCAACCCACTAGTAATTCCTAACGGTATTCCCCGGCGTCACCTCAATCCAGTCAGCACCGAGGCGGTACAACAACTGCGCACCATTGCCCATCGCGATGATCCCAAACGGCTTTTCCTCTTCAAAATTGGCCGCTTCGACCCGGATAAGCGCTGGATCATGGCTATCGAGGCCATAGCTCGGCTGAAGGATAGCGGTCATCCGGTTACGCTCTTCGTGCGCGGTGGTATCGAGCCACATGGAGCAGAGGTCCTACAGCATGCATACAATCGTGGTCTGCATATCCACGATGTAGTGGCGCAACGTCCCAATCTGGCACAATGTATGGAAGCTATCGAGCAGGCAGGACCAGCCGATATCTACAATCTCCGTTTCTTCCTGCCCGAAGAGTTCGTACGCACCACTTACGCAGCAGCAGATGCGACACTGGCAAATAGTGGACATGAACCCTTTGGCCTGGTCGCTCTCGAAGTGATGGCGGCGCAAGGCATCGCAGTAACCGGCTCGACCGGCGAAGATTACGCCATTTCGTTTGAGAATGCTATCGTGACCGAAACCGATGATCCAGATGAATTGGTAGGCTACCTCCTCTATCTGAATCGTCACCCAGAGGAAAAAGAGCATATGCGCCGTGCTGGACAGTATACGGCCAGGCAGTTCTTGTGGGACCGGGTCATCGAGAACCTGGTCGGCAAATTAGAGTTCCTTGCACGCAAACAAAATATTGTGCTGCCAGCTAAAAATGATATTGACGTGATTAGCGATGCTCCAGTGCGGGACGAAATGGCGCGTGAAGCGTTGGCAGCAAAAAAAACGACAGGCATGGAACACAGTAGCGTCGTCTGAGCATGTGTTTGGGATGAGCACAATTTTTTCTGCTTTCAAGTCGATTTCAAACATTTTCTAAGTATGTGTTTGGAACGCGCACATTTTTGGTCAGTATCGAGCTGAAACCAAACACTATCTGAGAGGTTGCTAGTATGGTTGCGGATTTGGCGATCTACACGGTGGTGCATCAACCACGTCGCCTCAAACTCCCGGCTCAGCCGATCCCACGTGGGGCCTCGGTTGAAGATATCACACGTTGTCTTTTTGACGAACGTATGAATGAGCATTACTTTAGAAAAGTTGCGCGCTATAGCTATTATCCTGCCGGGCGCATGTTTTTGGACCTGGTACGGCAGGGCATGAAACTTTCTATAGGCTTCTCGCTTTCGTTTGTACGCCAGGCAGCCGCCTGGGATGGCAATTTGCTTGACCTGTTCCGCGAACTGGTTGCACACGAAAACGTAGAGTTGATTGGCGTCGAACCCTATCATAGCTTTCTCTTCTTACTGGACCTGCCTGCCTTTGTCACACGCATGCAGGAGATGGCACAAGAGTTAGAAGTTATCTTTGGCAAACGTCCGGTTGTCACCGATACCACCGAAATGTGTATGTCGGCGACGCTCTATAATGCACTCGATGCAGCCGGTTTCCGTGGTGCAGTCATGGATGGGCGTCCCTGGGTCATGCAATGGCGCGAAAGTACACACCTGTACCGCTATGGCGAAACCGAACCCTTTGCGCTACCTATCGTGGATAAAAGAGCCAGGAGGACCGGCACACGCAGCAAACACACCACAACGCCAGTTGATGAACAACGAGAGGGCAGTCCTTACTTGCTAACGCGTCACCTGGAGTTGAGCGACGATGTAGGCTATCGTTTCTCTAACCGCAGTTGGTCGGGCTATCCACTGTTCGCGAATACCTATGCAGATTGGCTGGCTCATACCTGGGGCGACCTGCTTTTACTTGGTTGGGACTTCGAGACCTTTGGAGAGCACCACCGCCAGGATAGCGGCATCTTCGAGTTTATGCACGCGCTACCAGGTGAACTCAGCAGGCGCGGCGTCACGACCTACACAGCCAGCGAGTTGATTGAACGCCATCAAACCCAAAGCTACCACTTGCCACTCCCTGTTTATCCCACGACATGGGCGGGTAGCGGAGGGATGGAGTTTTTCCTGGGCAACGATGCGCAGAAAAACATTTTCCAACTGATGAGCTACGTCTATGGTATGGCTAAACTGACTGAAAATCCTGAACTGGTTGACCTCGCAACCTGGCTCTCACAATCCGATAATTTGCACTTGATCCAGTGGTATGGGCGCAGTGGACCCGAAGCCGAGGTCTCGGCCTATTTCACACCATCCGAGTGGTGGGCTCTGGGTCCTGATGGTGTGATCCACGAGCAAAAACAAGTCTATCTTAACGCATTGCGCGCGATAGAACCTTACCTGCCCGCACGCATTGCGCGTCAAAGCGAGCCACAAAGTGTGGCCTATAAAAAAAGCGTTGAGCGCGAACTCACGCTTGCACTGAGTAACGGAGCGCGCTAGACTCCGCAGTGGGGAGACTTCTCACTGCGACAACCGCTCGTGCGTATGTTCTCCGCAAAGCGGAAAAACGAACGCACGAGCGGTCTCATGATTGTCTCTGGGCCTGACACTATGCCTTGCGGAAAGTGCAGGTCACTTTCCCAAACAGCAGCGTATCTCCGTCGTTAATAGGCGTGGCCGTGTCCGGCTCCAGACGTTTTCCATTGATACGCGTTGCGTTTGTGCTATTCAAATCAGTCAGTGTGTAAGTGCTGCCAACGTGCTCCAATGCGGCATGCACACGCGAGATGGTGTCAGATCCAACCATCTGACTGAGATCAACATCCGGTTGCGTACCACCCAGATCGTGATCATAACGCCCAACAATAGCATGCTCACTTTTTAACTCGATCTGCTGCCCATCGTCGAAGCTCAACGAGCCCCAGATTACGTCCGGGCTGGTCGCTGGCTGTGGCACAGCAGGCATGGTTGGCTGTGTCGCCGTAACAGACGTCGCCGATTGCGTCTGATCGGTCGCTATTACCTGCTCCTGGTTAGACGGTATGTAGTATTGTTTCTGCGGGCGTGGTTTCTGCGGCGGCGGCGGCTCCTGCTTCGGCGTGCTCGGCACAATAGTTACTTTTGGTTTAGGTGGCACGACCGGCTCCTGCGTAGCAGGCGGTACGTAGTAAGGCTCAGGTGGCTTCGGCGGCGACGGCGCTGCTACTGTGGGAGCAGACGGATCAACCACCGACTGCGTCGATGGCATATAGTAAACCGTTGGCTGTGGCACTGATGCTGGCGTCGCAGGTGCCAGCGGTGTGTAGACTGGCGTTGGTGGCGTCGCCGGCGCTGGCGAAGTATAGACCGGTGCAGGTGGCGTATATGTCGCGGGCGTAGGACTGGATGGCTGAGCAGAGGCAACCGTATTGAAGGTCGATGTTCCACAGCGCGGACAGAACGCCGTGCCCGATTTAACTTCTGTATTGCAGTTTGAACAATACAACTTTGGTGGCGTTAAGGCGCGCCCACAACCGGAACAGAAGGTATCTCCAGCCTCATAAGGCGTATTACAGGAAGCACAGTGCAATTGATCTGCTACCGTGGGTTGTGAGTAGACCGCTTGCGCTGGTGGCACATATACCGGTGTTGATGGCACATAGGCGGGTGCCGGCAGCGCTGGAGGTGGTGCCCATTGTTGTTGAATCTGCGGCACAACCTGGGACGGCACCGGGCCGATCTGTATACCCGGACGCTGTTGCCGCACCAGGCCATCGACAACATTCAGTACTTGGTTACCAAGGCTGGCCTGACGAAAAGCACCTACTCCAGCAGTAATCGCTAAAGGCCATAATATCGGGAGCGCCACGATACCGACAGCCCCCACAGCAGCTTTATCAATCCAGCGCTGTTGTCCAATCATCGCTAACACACCACCAGCAGTGCGTTGCAGTGTCAGCGAGAGCGCAGCTTGCATACCCAGGATGGCTTCAAAATCGCCACCCTTCTTTAACTGAACGAGTATCTGGTCTCGATTGCCAATTTGTTGTGCCTGGTAGCCCTGGGAGAGATAGACGTTCACAACATCCGTAGCCAGCCGCTCGATATCTATATCTTCTGAATTATAAAAGCGGGCATCCATCCGTTATCCTCCAACGTAACTTTATGACGCTATTGCCATTATGCATATGAGAATGAAGTATCAATTGACGTCAAACGCGACATGTTCAGTCCCGATCATGTGTTGTACTTCAGAGGGAATATCACAGGTGAAAAGAGTTCCCTTTGCTAGTATTTACGTCCACAAGTGGGCAGAGTTGAAAGGTCGCACTACCTATTTCTGCTAAAGTATATCATAATCAGGTTCAAAATTTGCGTTACTCTCGGGATCATGTGTCAACGGATTGGAACAATTGCCAGCGCATACCAGCCTACACTACAGTAGCAGGGCCGAGGGATCACGCTGGCAACGACGTTAGATACCCAGCATGTGCTACCGTGCAGCATTGACGCCGATATCCGGGTAGCGCTGGTGCACGAGACCGTCTAACATAGACAAGACCTGGCCACTCAGACTGGCCTGGCGTATAACACCAACACCTGCAGTAACCACCAGGGGCCAGAGAGCCGGAATAAAGACTCCGGTGGCTCCTATCGCGGCCTTGTCAATCCATTTCTGCCGGCCAATCGTCGCGATCACGCCCCCATCAGTGCGCTGGAGCGTTAACGAAAGTGCCGCCTGCATGCCGATAAATGCCTCGAAATCACTGCCTTTCTTAAATTGCACGAGGAGTTGATCCTGGTCGCCAATCTGCTGGGCCTGATATCCCTGAGCAAGATAGATATTTACCAGATCAGTGCCAAGGCGCTCGATGTCTATTTCATTATTCTTTGCATTGTAGAAGCGAGTATCCATGTATTATCCTCCAAACAGTTGTATTTTATCTTACTTTTTCACGCTACACAGAGAGATGAGCAATGTGCTTAAAAACGCGCCAGGTTGTTTATGCATATGCATTTTTGACTTATCCATTCGTATCTACGCAACCAGGAGCTTAAGGTTGGAAAATACCCTTTTTCTAGGAGAGCGTGTAGCACATACCTAGAAAAATGAGGCTGGAAGCGCACAGTTGAGAACGACAACCGCAAGGGATCAATGCCGTTTAGTTAAGTGCAATCCACGCTCATATGGCAGAGCTAGAATGACGCGAATTGAGCTTGACGTTTTTCTTATTTAAACGGCATTGACCGCAAGGGATTGTCGCTACGCGGGCGGGTCCAGGTCGCTGACGCGCTCTCTCGCGTAGCGGCGAGGCTTGCCCCCATAGGCACGAACGTAAGAACGGCTGAGTTCCACCTGCCGACCTGAAGAGTTACTTTATGCACATCAAGCAGAGGCAAGCGTATCCACCTGAGTCCAGGTCTTGCCACCATTTGTGGTCTGAAAAAGCGCGCTGGCTTTTCCAGCGATAGTAGCAATAGCCCAACCATTTGTGCTGGAAACAAAATCTATCTTGCTGATAGAGGTGACATTGGCGGCTAATTGAGCGCTGATTTGCGTCCAATGCTTACCACTATCACTGGTAGAGTAGATGCTCCCATTGTGACTATTGCTCATAGCCCAACCATGATTACTATCAATAAAAGAAACGGCAGGATTGAGATTAGCCATAGGCGCTGTACTCTGCCAGCTAGTTCCGCCATTGTGGGTAGTATAGATAGCTAACTGAGTACTACTGCCAGTGGATAACACAACCGGCAAAATACCATCCGTCGTCCCGAAAAAGGTGGGAGGGAACGTCGAAACATGCGCGTTAGTAGATGGGAGCGACAACGTTTGCGCCATCCAGGTCGTTCCGCCATTGTCCGTCGTATATAACCACGCGTGACCGTTTCCTGGTTCACTGCCAGTAAGCCAGCCAGTCATAGCATTGAGAAAGGTTAGTCCGGTCTTAGAAGCAGCGTAAGGGATCTGCCCACCAGTCGTATTGTCCGTAGTGGCTATCGGCTGCCAGGAGTTACCTCCATCGGAGGTCTGGAAGAGATCCATAGCATCGCCCGTTGCCGTTTGCCCTTTGTCGAAGATAAACCAGCCATGCAGCGCATCAGCAAACGTCATATGGGTAATGTTGCCCTGTTCATCGAGAATGGGAGTTTCCGCCCATAATCCTCCGCCATTAAAAGTGTAAAAGAGCGAATATTTATCGGCAGACTGTACAGCCACCCACGCATTCTGACTGTCGAGAAAGGCCGCAGACTTGAGCGTGTACGTTTGCAAACCAGTACTCACCTGCGCGATTTGCCAATGCGCCACGCCCGAAGTGGTTTCGAGTACCTGAGTACTATTGCTGGCAATAGCCCAACCATCCATTGCATCGAGCATATGTATGTCCTGCAAATTAACTGGCTGAGCAGGCATAGGTGTGGGCGTCGGTACAGATGGCGAGGGCGTTGGAGTCGGACTCTGGCTAGCAGTACCTGATCCAGGTAATTCACAACTCGCCAACAATACAAGACAACTTATGAGTAACACGGCAAAGCCTAGCGAGCGGATCTTTCTGCCGTGCTTATGAGAAAGAGAGTGATGCATAATGCTATTCCTTTTACTTATGTATTTGTCTGTCTGTACATGCAAGAAAATCTCAGGCTGCACCTATTTTAGGGGTCTCGCCGCTGAATTACAATGCGGAGATATGAGATGGCGGATATCAGGAGCGCCTTACTATTGTGAGTTTATCTTACTTCTCTTATAATGAAGCAGTAAGTACATGCCAAAAGAAACTCATATGGCCTGTCTCAAACTTTAGAAAGTCCACAATACAATAGTCATGCTGGAACGGACAACACCTTTCCAGATTAGTTGATATAATGATATACATAAATAGATGAAAGGAACAATAATGAGTCAATATGAATACGAGCAAATCTCAGCGACAAGGCATGCTTCACCATCAGGCATGCAACCCTGGCTGCAGAAGGCCTCAAATAATGTGGAGATCCTACAAGGAGACCGAGAGCAAGGTGAGGCGGTATTGCATCAGCTCCGCGTTTCCCCTGAGTCATTATTAGGAAAAGTTGCGCTTGAAACTGGCGGCATACTGATCGACCATGGCTGGATACGTTTTTTAGGGTCCGGCTGTGCACAGATGCAAGGAAACCTGCTGAACTGGAACACTACCAAAGATAGCACGGGCCTGCCAGGAGCCTTCTTTGTGGCCTATGATGTTATTGGAGGCTTCTTTGCCATCAATGGAGGAGTCTTGCCAGATGAGAAAGTAGGCACGATCCTGTATTGGGGACCAGATACATTAGAGTGGCACAGCCTGGGTGGATCATATGCGCAGTTGTTCAACTGGGCGATCACCGCAGACCTGAACCAGCGCTATCACACGATGCGCTGGTCAGGCTGGCAAGCAGAAGTAGCCAATCTAGACTATGATCAAGGCTTCTCCATCATGCCTTTCTTATGGGCACAAGCTGATCTATCCATGGCAGAACGATCCAGGCGTGCTGTCCCGATGACAGAGTTATGGGGTCTGCAACAAGAGTTAGCTCGGCAAATCCAGCATTAGTCAGCAGAAACAGCACACATAACGCAATGCCAGACGCTAGGCCAGCGTATCTCCTATCAATTCATCCTGCGTGAGTGGCCCAATGCCAGCAACCGTCAGTGGATGGATAGGCGAGAAACGCTGCAATACGCGCAACACCTGCTCCTGGGTGACAGCATCGATTGACGCTTTAATCTCCTGGATGGTCTTGAACCTGCGTTCATACCACCAGGAGCGCGTAATCGCTCCCATGCGCGCGCCCGATCCTTCGCCATGCATCACATTTTCACTCTTTAACTGGACCCGGGCGCGCTCCAGTTCATCAGCGGTAATGCCCTCTTGCTCTAATTTGCGCAGTTCATTGATGATTACCTGCAAACACTCATGCCCCTGCTCAGGGGTCGTGCCGGCGTAGACACGCAAAGATCCAATATGTTTGTTACCTGCCATGCCCGCAGAAACACCATAGACCAGGCCACGCTTCTCACGCACTTCAACAAAGAGACGCGAAGCCATATTACCACCCAGCACTTCGGCAACAACCATGGCCGCATAATAATCTGGATCAGTGTAATTGGGAAACGGTACCATCAGACAGAGATGCTCCTGTTTACCCTCCTGGTGCTGCAAAGAAACATGGGTCGACGGCACAGGGCTGATCTCAGGCGAAGGCAGCGCCTGACCCTCCCAGTCGCCAAAGAGAGTCTGCATCCTCTCAACCACATGCTCCCAATCAAATTTTCCCGCGATAGCGAATAACGTATTATTAGGCTGGTAGCGGGTTTGCCAAAAATCGCGCAGATCCTGGCGCTGCAGGCTATGCACACTGTCATCTGTACCCAGCAAGGGACGACTCAAAGGAGTACCCTGATAGAAACTCGCGCGTACCAGCTCAAAAATGCGACTCATCGGCTCATCGTCGCGGCGGCGAATCTCTTGCAGGACCAGGCTGCGCATCTGCTCCAGCTCAGTATTAGGGAAAGTGGGTGTGAGCAACACTTCATGGATGAGTTCAAGCATGGGATCAAATTTTGTGTTCACAATCTGCGCCCAGACCGACGCTGTCTCCAGACTGGTACTGGCACCCTTGCGCGCTCCCAATGACTCAAAAGCTTCGTTAAGGGCACGTGCATCCTTGCGCTTCGTGCCCTGAAAGAGCATATATTCAAAAAGGTGAGCCAGTCCTTGCTTCTGCTCCGGCTCGTGAATGACTGCCGCATCCAATTGAAAACCAAAACTAATGGAACTCAAGCTCGGCATATATTGGCCGATCAGCTCAATGCCATTGGATAAGCGGTGGTAAAAGTAGTTGGAGGGTAGGCCCTGCTGTTCACTCATCTATTCTGACATACCTTTCTTGTACAGGAGTTGGTGGCACCATGGCATAGCATTTTACTTGCTTGCATTGAGATGGGTGCAGAGCGTGGGAGCACTCATCAAAACAAGGTTGACAAAGCATAACCACAATATGGCGTTGCTGAATGAATATAGTGTGATCAGTATATCACAATCGCGGTCACTGAAGTCCCCAAAGCATGATTTTACAGCCGTAAGCCGCTTGTTCGCATTATGTCTCAGCAGACACCCTCATTCTTGTCTTGTAGCTCTTCAGGATCGCTACCGTTGGGTAAGGGCGCATCCCATAGGCAACTGGGTAGGGGCGTCACCTTGCGTGCGCCCTTGTATTATGGCCTCCAGGGCGGTCGCAAGGACACGCCCCTACCCATAAACCCTGCAAGTTATCTGGCGAAAAGTAAGCCTACGAGTGAAACGAGGAGTAATGCTACAGCTGCCGCGAAAAAGGTGAGCCGGGTGCCAAGATCGGGCAGCAGCAACAGGACCGGCAGAAATGTCCCCACAATGCTGCCCGCCGTTGAGATAGCATACAGGAAACCGGAGACGCGCCCGGCCTCACCTGGCTGTCCTATGCTCAAACGAATGGCATAAGGCGAGACACAGCCTAGCAAGGTTATGGGTATGGCAAACAAGAGGATAACGGCCACCAGCGAACCATAAAAGACCCCATAGACGTTCGTTGGATCGCTGGCAAAGGTGTTCACGGCCCACAAAAGTACGGGACCTGCCAGCAGCGGAATACAGGCGATGAATAGCCCGGCAATAGCAGGCATAGCATAAAATAGCAGAGGTTTGGGATAGTGGTCAGATAAACGTCCACCAACATAGTAGCCTACGGTCAGGTAGAGCAGAATGAGGCCGATCAGATTCGCCCACACAAATAATGAGGTCCCAAAATAAGGGGCAAACAAGCGCGCAGCCGCCATTTCAACCGCGAGCGAAGCCGCACCGGCCACAAATACCAATAGCACCAGCAAGTAGTGCTGCAGGCTACGCCTGCTTGTTGCAACAACAGGGCTCTCTTCTATGTGTTTCTCTGGCATACGAGGTGCCGTGGTGGGCATACAGAGACTCTCTTTCGTTAGCTTGTTTTTGCCCTTATTGTCGCACATCTGGCAGTGCAAAGCGAGAGAAGACATCCGGCTGTATGTGCAATGCCTGCTTACAAGCGCCGGTATATGCCTGAGCGCCTATTTTTCGCTCAATAGCGGCCAGGAAGCGTTCTAACAGAGCAGATGTCGGGTCTGCCAGTTCATAGCGTAGCTGCGAGGCGGCAAGCAGCAAAGCCAGTGCCTCATGCAGCTGGTTCTGCTCATAGAGCAACATCCCCAGATTGGTGAGGATCAAGCCAGTATTTTGCTTCTGACCAACGTCGCAAGCCAGCTTTAGGGACTCCGCATAGCACCTGGTAGCCTGAGCGTAGTCCTTTTTCTGGTGAGCAAGCAACCCCAGGTTATGCAACAAAATAGAGCGCAAATTGCTATCTGGCTGCCGCGCATTGAGTTCCAGAGCACGCTCAAAAGTCTTTTTCGCCTGTTCCTGCTCACCGCGCATACGCTGTAGTTCACCCTGGTTCGCCAGCGTAGCGGCCTCGCCACGCAGATCATCAATCTGGCGGTGTATCTTGAGAGCCTGCTCAAAATACGTCTGACTCTGTTGATACCCACCCACACGCCCATAAAGCATGGCAACATGAGCAGTCACCAGCGCCTCATCATGACGCTGCAAAACGCCAAACGGGGGCAGCATAGCCGTGTACAGACCAATCAAGGTACTCCAGGCTCCCCACTGCACCATACATTCATGCAGCCCCTGCTCAAAGAGCAAGTCGCAGGCCTGCTGCCATTGCCATCCCTGACAGAGATGTCGTATAGCTTCAATAATGGGTGCGATATCCTGTAACGCCTTACGCTGTTCGCGCGGCAGACAGCGCTCATCAACGAGATAACAATAATAGGTCGCTACCTGCGCATGGCCGGCTGCCAATGCAATATGCTGGGCTTCGGCCTTGTCAGGTGCGACCTCGGACGGCTTGACTACAGGCAAAGGCGCGCTATTGGGCGATACCTGCTGTGTCTCGTCTTCAAGAAAATGCTCCAGAACATATTGACGCAGGAGAGGATGGAGCGTGTAACTGGCGATACCAGCAGTATTGCGGATAGGCAACGCAAGGCCAACCTGCACTAACTTGCGGATCTCTTGCTCAAAAGTCCCCACAGAGTATTGCGATGACGATTTTCCTGGAGGATTCCCGCTAATCGTCATCACAATACCCTCCAGCGGTGCCGGCTCGTTAAAGAGACTGAGTACATGCGTAATGGCTCGTTGGAGAGGATTGAGAATGCCGTAGACGCTAGCCAGGAGATTACCATTCACATCCCCAATCCACATAGGTTGATAATCAGGCGAAATAAGTAAATAGCTAAGAGAAATACCACTCAGGTGTAATAGAGCATTAAAGAGAGTAAGCGAGAAAACATGACCCAGCGTGCGTTGCCAGACGAAAGATAACTCCTCCGGCGATCCAGGAATACCACGACGCTGTAATAGCGCAATCCCTTCTGGGAGACTGATGCGTGATACCAGATATGATCGCACACGATTATTTTGCACTTTTTGTTCATCAAATAATGAATTGTAACTAGTAAGTAAAATGCGACTGCTGCCAAGATCAGATTGCAACATCTCCAGGAAAACTGGCAGTACACCTCGCCCGGCAACGCCTTGATTCGTTTCAGGATACAGCAACAGCTCAAATTGATCCAACACGATGAAGGCATCCTCATAGGAGCGGCGCAAGGCATTCAACAACATGGCAACCTGTTGTTCCGGCTTGAGCATAAACAGACCAGGATCTTGCAGGTTGATACCAGAGAGGATCGTCGCGATAATATCAGGCAACGTCGAATACGTCCCTAACGTCAGCCATACAAGATGGCGCGGCGCGGGGGATCTGGTCTGTTTCGCCATTTGAAAACGCTGAAACAACAATGCAGCCAGGGTCGATTTGCCTGCTCCAGGATTACCAGTCAACACGACCGCGCTGGTGTGAACGGTATTGAGCATGCGCAATATCGCATTCACCTCGTCTGCGCGCTGCATGGTAATTTGAGGATCAGTGGGCGGAGCCGTTGTTGCACTGACACCAAATGCAGTAGGACGTCCAGGTTGCGGACCAGATTGTCTAGCCATATGATCCGTAACACTCTTCACAGTTTGATTCATTGGGCTCTCCTCTGATGTTCCTCAATGCATGTATATATATCACTGTATTCCAGATATACACAACTATATCATACGGCATGGGTGACTAAAGATGATAAAATAGCCAGAATGTGCTACTATAGATTACGCATCTTCTCTGCTTTTTGCTGAGTCATGACGCCTCGCAGGCCGTTTTTCACGACTTGTCGCACCAGGCAGGTTAGAGAAAAACGCGCTTTCTCCAGCAAACCTGTTTGCAAAGACTGTACACAGTGCATGTATAGAATATAAACCGTCGAGAGGGATCAATTATGCTACGTATTATTTATATGGGCACACCAGCATTCGCAGTACCCGCGCTCACAGCCCTGATAGAGCAAGCCGCACCCGGACAACTAGTAGCGGAAGGCTATGAGATCGTCACAGTGATCAGCCGCCCAGACAAACCCATCGGACGAGGGCACGAGATAGCCTTTTCCCCTGTCAAGCAAGCAGCACTCCAGCATGGTATCCCCGTCTGGCAACCTGGCTCGTTTAAAAAGCCCGCCAATTGTGAGGCTCTGGCCGCCTATCATGCCGATCTGTACGTTGTCGCAGCATTTGGACAGATTCTCCCACAGGCCGTACTCGATCAGCCCCGCTACGGCACCCTGAATATTCACGCCTCACTCCTACCTCGCTACCGAGGGGCCAATCCCATTGCCGAAGCCATTGTGCAAGGCGACCATGAAGCAGGCGTCTCCATTATGCTCCTGGATGCCGGTATTGACACCGGACCCGTCCTGCTCCGTCGCAGCATCGCCTTACCAGACAACGAGACGACGCCAACGCTCACCAACAAGTTAGCCGACCTCGGAGCACAGGCACTCATCGCAGCATTACCATTGTGGATATCAGGACAGATTACCCCACAACCCCAGGATGAACTGCGTGCGACCCACACACGCATGTTTCGCAAAGAAGACGGAGAAATCAACTGGAATACACCGGCTGCCGTACTGGCACGCAAAGTACGAGCCTATCAACCATGGCCCGGCACCTACACCTACTGGCAGGGCAAACTGCTGAAAATTCTCGCCGCACACGCCGTACACCTGGAACCTGGCATACCAAAAGCACCAGGTACCGTCAGTATACATGAAGAAGCAGGACATCACGTGCTTGCCATTGTAACCAGTTCTGGCCTGCTGATAGTGACACAATTACAATTAGAAGGGAAAAAAGCCTTGAGTGCCGAAGCATTTCTACATGGCTACGCCCACATTGCGGGCCAAATACTCGGTGCACCTGTCAAGAACGCACCATAAACCAGATAGACATCGCCAGGAGAGCCCATACCCGGCTCTCTCCTGGACGATGCGCACATCACCGTAATTTCACGGCTAGGCTTTCGCAGATTTCGGACGGTTGATAAGAGCGCCAATAATACAGATGACCGCAACTGCCGAGAATAACGCCGCGTGCTTATAATGCGCACCCGTACCCGATGCCAGCACATGTGTCATATTGGGGATAACGTAATATATAGCGAGAGCAATAGCAATCACAGCCACCACAATCGCACCATAGAACAAAGAAGGATTTTTCGTACCCATAGAAAACAAGACCTTTCTTTTTAAAGACTGACGCTTCTCTACACCGCTTTTGACCCCATGGTGAAGAGAGCCACAACGCCAGCAATCACAATAATAATACCCAGAACAATAGTGCCATATGCTAGCAGATGATGTCCAGCCGTCATCGAAACCACACCTATCACGGCTACAATAATGCCCAGCGCTATCGCGGCATAGCATGTGGTTGGGTTCTTCATCGAAAGCGCTCATATTTCTATGACATGCATCTTTGCACGCATATGGAAAATGTCATGCACTGGACTAGCCAGAATACATCTCTATGCTAAGCAACGGATCTCCATACTACTGGCCTATTTCTCGCTGCATATATAGCCTGAATTACCTATAGCAAGCAGTTAGTTCACATGAATGACAGTCATAAATAGAATAATTGAAAGGAGACCGAAGCCCCAGCAGTAATAAGCAAACGGATCTAAGCGGCCCTTCTCGAAATACTTCATAAGAAATTTTGTACTCAAAAAAGCGGCCAGACCACATAAAATCATACTCCCTACAATCAGGAACGGCGAGAATTTTGTTTGATAGAACAGCTCTGGCACCTCCAGTGCTGCCGCCGCCAGAATAATGGGCGTACCCAGCAAGAAAGAGTAGTGGGCAGCGTCCTCATGCGTCAGGCGCACGCCCAGACCGGCAACCATCGTCATACCCGAACGCGAGAAACCAGGAATGAGCGCAAGCGACTGTGCACAGCCAACCAATAACGCCTCACGCCAGGAAAGAGTATTTAAGGGCCGGAAATGTGTCTCGCGTTCTTTCATCGGCAGAGTACTCATGCGTAGCTCTGCCCGTCGGCGCAGAGCCTCACCCAGAAAGAGCACAGAGCCATTACAGACCAGAAATGCAGCAGCTAATAGAGGAGAAGAGAACAGGCTCTCCAGAGGCTTTTGCAGAAAAACACCCAATAGGCCAGCCGGAATGCAGCCAATAATGACCAGCCAGCTCACCCAACCATCGGTGCCCTGACGTACTTCGCCTTCTTTGATATTCTGCACCAGCGTTTTGCCCACTTGCAGCCAATCTCGCCAGAAATAAGCGATCAGGGCCACGCTTGTACCAAGATGTAATGCAGTCAGCAAAGGGAGAAAACAGCTCTGCCCACTACATGCCGTATTGTTGACAAGATCTCCCCAGCCAAATAAACCAGGGTAAATCACCGTCTGGCCCAGGCTACTGACCGGGAATAATTCGGTAACTCCTTGTAGTAAGGAGATAAAAATGGTTTGCCAGGTTATTAAACTCATAGAGATTACTCGCTTCTATTTCCTTCCACCCACTATAGAACATATATTTAACTACTAACACCATCTTGTGCCTGCAACTCTTGAAACTGTTGAAGGGTTGTAGCAAAGACGGAATGGCCATCTTTTTTCGCGAAGAAATAGAGATAATTCGTTTGCGGCGGTTGAGCAGCAGCCTGCAAGCTGGCCAGACCCGGACTACAAATAGGCGTAGGCGGCAAGCCTACTACATTATAAGTATTCCAGGCACTATTCGGCGCAATATCCGCAGGCGCGTCCGTCAGCGGCAGCCAGTAGGTTTTCGGCGGTGTCAGCGTATCTCGTGCATACTGCACAGTCGGATCAGCCTCCAACAGCCCCCTCGTCTGATCAAAACCATTAGCGCTGAAAAGCCGGTTCCAGTACACGCTGGCAATATTGCCACGATCAGCAGGATAAACGGCCTCACGTTCCACGATAGAGGCCAATATCAGCAACTTATAAGCACTGAGCTGGTGCTGCTGCGCTTCTTTGATCAGATTATTCTGCTGGAGTACACTATAGGTTGTATTCAACATTATATCCAATACCGTAGTAGCATTGGCATTGACCGGAATTTCATAGGTTGAGGGAAAGAGCAAACCCTCCATACTATTCTCACCAGCCGGTCGCAGTGCCAGCACAGGATCTTTGCTCGCATCAGGGAATTCATTGATATTTTTCGCGTATTTCAGGAAGTCAGCCTCTACAAAATTGGGCAATTTTGGATCAGCATTGGCAAAAGCCTGCGCAATCTGCTCCAGACGCCAACCCTCCACGATCAAGACATTAGATGCATCAGGTTGTGCATTTTGCAACTGCGTAATAATATCACTAATGGTCATACCAGGATGCAATTTTTTATATACACCAGCCTGTAAAGATCTATCAAGGCCCTTAATACGCGCCCACACTTCAAAAGCCAGGGCATTACGGATCAACCCTTTTTTTTGCAAATCGTCAGCAATCATCTTTGCTGTCTCACCCTTTGAGATGACCAGAGAAACGTTCTGCCCAGATTGACCAGCATTCGTGGGTTGAAAAATGGCGACGGCAGTGCTCCAGGCCCAAAAAACACCCACAAAAATGAGGATTGCCACCAAAAGCACAGAGATGATAGCAGCTTGCGATCTACGTCTCATAAATTTCTGTCCTCTCTTTTACCGCCCAGATGATCCAGGTAGTCCTGGAGGATGACAGCAGCAGCAAGAGCATCAATCTCCTGGCTCGGATGCCTGCGTCGTCGCCTGGTCTGGGTACGCTGTTGACCAACTCGTCTCTGGCGCTTCCCACTCTCATCCTGACCACGTTCCGCGAGTAGTCGTTGTGCTTCAACGGTTGAAAGGCGCTCATCCCACAAAAAGAGTGGGACGCTAATACGGGCACGTAGGCGTTCGGCAAAGGATTGTATGCGTTGCCCTTGTGTATGAAGCTGCCCATCCAGGCTGATTGGTAAGCCAACCACCAGACCAGCCGCCTCCGTTTCAGCCAGCAGGCGCAGGATCTCCTGGGAGGTCTGCTCCTCATCACGCGAGACATACAAAGTCGTATACGGCGACGCTAAAAAACCTGTGGTATCACAGACAGCTACACCTATTCTGGCCGCGCCAACGTCCAATGCCATCAATCGAGCCATGTATGTATTCCTGATATTATTGTCTACTTGCTAACAAGGCAACGTTGCACACTATACTGCGACCTTGTGCCTAACGTACAGTGCTGATGAATCATCACGAGAGCTGATCCCTATATGCACAAACACCTTACAGCATTGTAACGAAGCTCGCTTTATTCTGTCTACTACAGACAATGCAGTTAGCATAATAGGGTAACTCCTCGACTGCTAAGAAGCAGTCGACCCGGGCAGAATAAGCACGTGAATATTGGCAGGTGAATTGGTAATCCACGGCATAATAGCGGGCACCAGCGCTATATCTACTTTTTGCACATGTACACCGGCAACGTTCATCGTCAGCAGCGTCGCACGCGCCTGCGCGGGCGACTGACCGGCGACCAGATGTTGCACGGTGGTCACGGAAAGATCAGGGATCGCCTTGCCTGTTGCATTAAATTTAAGCATGACTGATGTTGCGCTCAAAGACTGTGTTTGCAATTGGGCCATCTTGACAGACACGGCTGTATCCTGGCTCACCACGTAATTCGTATAATGCTTGTCTGTATGTATCAATGTATTAAGCTGAGCCTTAGCTCCCTGCTGGATATCATGCATATTCACCAGCAAGACGGTCGCGTGGACCATTACAGTAGCAGCAAAGCTGCCACTACTGGCTGTAGCATTTACCTGCGGAGCGTTCACCAGCGTGTCAGTAGTGACCGGTTGTCCAACTACTCCCTGTGTAGACAACTGCTTCGTCCACGCCTCAATGCTTGCCTGCAATTGCTTATGCAAATCTGTCTTTGCATGCGTGAGATCAGTAGCGGCAATCGCCTTTACTGGCTGCACACCACCGCCACTGGTAGCCAGCGCGTTGCTTACCGTGAGTTTAAGTGTTGAAACAGCCACGTTATTATACTGAGCTATTGTATTTAAGCTGGCATCGGGAAGCACATTAATGCTATTCGCAGGCACGTTACCAGTCTCACCAGCCATTACCGCCGTGACTTTAATCTGCAAAGCAGCAGTAGCATCACAGGTATATCCCGCTGGCACAACCGTATCAACCTGCGTCAGAAACTGTACATTGCTGCCGGACGTAGCCACGTTGATCTGAGAAGGGATATCAACCGCATTGCTCCCGCTGTTGCTAATACAGACATACCCACTGGCAGTAGCGGTATCAACAGTCTTACTGCCAGTCGCCGGTTCATTACCACTCTTACTAAAATTCTTGCTAAAAGTGCGCGCCGGGAGCGTGTTAGACTGCTTATTAGCGCTAGCCGTTAAACTGACCGCGTGGGTATAATTGCGCGCCGCCACCGTCAACGTCACATTCGCAGAAGGGATGGCATAGACCAGAAAAGCCAGCAGCAACACGACAATAATCAGGGCAGTAATAATGAAGATGGACCTGGCACTACGCTTAGGCTTTTGTGGCTTTTGCGGCACAGGACGTCTGCTAGTAGTGCTCGCTGTACTACCGGTACGACGTGGAGACGCAGCAGCAGCTCCCTGCCCAACACGCTTAGCAGGTTGAGAGAGTCCAGTAGAGACAGGTTGTCGGCGCGCAGCCGCAGCGGGTCCTGGACGAGTTTGTGCAGGCGGACGAACTGGCGCAGGCGTGAAAGACGGCTCAAGAGGAGCCGAGCGAGCTGCGGGCGGCTGCGCAGACGGCGTAGGTGGCCTGATCTGTGTAGGACGCTCTGTAACCTGGGGCAGATCATCGTCCCCAAGAGCCGGCTGCGCGGGCAGCGACGGCGGCAAATAGCTCGAACGGCTGCGTCGTGGGCGCACACCATGCGCACGTCTGGGTCCATCCTCTTCCGGCTCATCATCAGGCGTAGAACTCGGTTCTACCCAGGAGCGCGTGCTGGGAGATGAACGCAACGGCGGGACAGCAGCGTCCCTATCGCCCCGATACTCAATCGTATCATCAACCAGCTCCATAGGGGCATCCGCCACGTCCTGTATAGTATGCTCGCTTGTATCAAAGCCCTCGATGGAGACGGCTCCATGTTGCTCCGCGACGGGAGGGGGCTGCGAATCTTGCATATATTCGAAGGGATCATCAGATATATTGGGCAGCGGCAACACACGATATGGAGGTACCGGTTCTTCAATGGGTTGCGTCGCCCCGCTAGCCTCTAGCTTTGGCGGCTCGATAGCCTTCATACTGCCAGTCGCCGCCTGGCGAATATCCTGTGCCTGCGTGTAATCTTCGAGTAAGAGATCAGGTTCTTCAATCTGGTCCGGCGACAGCGGGCGGATGTGCGACGAGTTATCAATGCGGAAATCGTATGGCTGATTATATTGTTTTTCAGAGGCGTCAAAAGACGATAACGGCTCGTGTGCTGAACCACCAGTAGCAGCCTCTTCCCCACCTGATGATGCGCCACTAAAATGCGATTCAGGTCTCTCTGTTGCCTCCGGGTACCATTGATTGCTGGTCAGCCCCGATTGGCGCGCACGTCCAGAGCTGGCCCCACGCGGCAACGCCCGCGACGATGAAGATGGAGGTACCGTCCTGCCACGCCCGCCTGCACTCGCTCCTGAACGCGTAGGACGACTGGTCGGGCGAGATTTGCTCGGCTGAGGAGACTCTAATGAATGTGCGACCTGAAACTTAACCGCGTGGGCCACAGAGCGCACCTGGGGGTCAGAACTGACGATTAAGACCTCTTTATTGAGCTCGCGCGCACGCGCATAGAGCAACTTCCAGGCGACATGACTACGCAATTGGGTCTGCGATGGTATGACCAGCGTCACACGCCGCGTTGGGATTTGCTCCAGGCGCTCACGCACCGTGGTTAGATCGTCTTCCGGGCTGATATATATTGTTTGCTCATCACTCATAAGCCCTTTCACCCCCTATATACAAAGATAGAGTATATGCATCAACACAGCATCTTTGAATGGACCCCTCTGTCAGCCAATAGCGCTTATATGTGCATGACATCTATTACGCGATTTAGCGCTCTTTCCAGGACATTGTTGTCGTTACTCAGCTCGACCGCTTGATAAGCCAGGGCCATCGGTGTAATATCTTGCGCATCAATCAGCCGGCCCTCGTGATCGGTGATACTGGCCACCATTTCAGGTTGCACAGCCCGCACAATGGGTTGACGCGAGAACGGCAGGCGCTCAGTCCAGGGAAAACCCTCCAGCCTCTGACGAATATCCGGTAGTGCCGATCCCCCACCCACAATATAAATGGCCGGCGGCAGCAGCTCACCTTTGGCTAATTCCTCAATTAAAAGCTCTACGCTATCCATCCAGGTCTGACATTCAGGTGCCAGGATGGCCTGGATCTCATCACGGCTACTCCCCTTGATCTCCCCATTACTATAACTGATTTTAATACGCTCTGCATCTTTTATCGATATGCCCTTACTTGTAGCAATACGGCGGGTAAAAGTACGTCCCCCCAGAGCAAACATACGCGTCTCCTCGATGCCTCCCTGCCGCACCAGCGCAATATCGGTTGTTCCTCCGCCTACATCGATGAAAATGGCCCCACTATCAGCGCCGGCATTTGTACTCAGGCAGCGCGCCAACGCATACGGTTCAGCCACAATCGTCAGCAGAGTCAGGTCCAGACCCTGAGCTACTGTCTCCAGAGCGCCCAATTGTGTGAGCGGCGCAAAAGCGCTGAAAAGTGTCAGCGAGAAGTGACGACCACGAAAACCTATCGGATTGGTCACAGTTTGTCCATCAATGCGCACAGAAATGACCGCGGCATTCGTCAGGCGCACGTCAATATTGCTATACCCTGTCTCAGCAGCAATACGCTCTTTGGCGCTCTTTAACAAACGCTGCTGGGCCGTGGTGATCAGCGCTTCCAGTTCCTCGGCGGTAATTTGTTTGCTTGGCTGCTGCCGTTGCCGACTGACCGTGGTGGAACTCCCCTTCACCAGCTCACCAGCAATACCAATAACGGCTGAAGGAGCAATCAGCCCTCCCGCCGACTTTTCAGCTTTGAGTAACGCTTCATTACAGTTAGCAATCACTCCAGAGATATCCTTCACAATACCATCCGCCATGTGCGCATAACTCTGTGGATGACGCCCCACACCCAATACTTCAGCATGATCCCCCCGCACCTCAATAATAATGGCCTTGGCAAAGGCTGTACCAATATCGAGTGCCGTGAAGAGTTGACGCTCACCCTCGCCCTGATATTCATCACCATCATCATCGTCATCATACCCGGTATCCAGGCCAGCGTAAGACCCGTTTGTTTCCTGCCCCCCCCATATGAAGCTACGCAGACGCAGCAAGAGATCTTTCATCTGTTTGTCTCGAATTTATTGCTCCACTCACTGCCATCTCTGTTTGGGCAGCTATCTCTTGTTCTGACTTACCCACAGCAGTCTCTTCTTTATAACACAAAAATGGCTGTAGTAGCAAAGCTTATTTAAGGTTATCACGTACGAAGTTTGCTACAAGATCCAATGCGGAAGCTAACGCCGCTTTCTGCTTCCCACCACCCTGCGCTGACTCTGGACGCCCCCCGCCCTTGCCACCTAAGCGCTCACCAACCACCCCGGCGATTTTGCCAGCATGCAAACCACGCTGCGTCAAGGCGGCATCAACATTTACCTGGATAGCGATACGCTCCCCAAAGTCACTCGCCAGTACCACCACGCCCGGCTGCTTGAATCTGCTGCGCACCATATCGCCCATCTCACGCAGAACTTTATCATCTGGCGCATCCACCACGACCGCCACAACGGGGATACCAACGACCTCTTTTGCCTGCTGCGCGACATTTTCAGCCTGCTGCAAAGCCGTGGCGCGCTGGAACTGCGCAATCTGACGACGCGCGGCAACCAGCTCCTGTAAGAGTTGTGCAACCCGCGTTTCCACCTGCTCAGGTTGTACCTGCAAACTGGTCGCCAGCTCATCTACGGTCGCACTACGCCCTCGCAGATATGCTTCGGCGGCTCTACCTGTCAGCGCCTCGATACGACGAATGCCCGCAGCTACACTCGATTCTTGTAACGTTATATACAAACCAATCTGACCCGTCGCGATACAATGCGTACCACCACACAACTCAATACTGTTGCCCATTGATACTACGCGCACGAGATCCTCGTACTTCTCACCAAAGAGCGCCATCGCGCCGGTCTCCATCGCATCCTGTAAAGGCATGATAGTAGTATGAACGGGAAAATCTGACCGAATCCAACGATTTATTTGTTCATCAATGTGCACGATATCAGATTTACTGAGCGCACGAGGGCTGGTGAAGTCAAAACGCAAACGCTCAGGCTCAACCAGTGAGCCACGCTGCTCCACCTGGGGACCAAGCAGATCCCGCAGGGCTTTATGCAATAGATGTGTCGCGCTGTGATTGCGCATCGTATCTTCACGACGCTGCGCGATGACATCAGCCTGCACGCTCTCACCGACGCGCAGGTGGCCGGCTTTCAGTTGACCATAATGCACAATCAGACCCTTCAAGGGACGCCGCGTATCCTGCACATGGAACACGCCCAGTGGTCCACTGACATCCCCATGATCACCAATCTGACCGCCACTTTCAGCATAGAAAGGCGTCCGGTCGAGGATTAAAAGCGCCTGCTGTGGCGCACTGATATGCTCTACCTCGACACCGTCTACCACAAGAGCCACAACTTTACTACTATCAGTCAGACCCTGGTAGCCGGTAAACTCAGTTGGACCATGACGCTTGAGTATCTCTGTCAGCGCGCGATCATCATGGGCCTGCACAAACACGCTGGCAGCACGACTGCGCTCCTGCTGCAGCTGCATCGACTGCTCAAAGCCAGAGGTGTCAACGCGAAAACCCTGCTCAGCCGCTATCTCCTGCGTCAATTCAACCGGGAAACCGTGCGTGTCGTACAGCTTAAAGACCTCTTCGCCCGGAATCACTGTCTGCTGACGCAGCCTCAATTCGGCCAGCAGTTCGGTCAGCAGCGCCAGACCCGTGTTCAGCGTCTGACTAAATTTTTGCTCCTCCAGACTCAAAATCTCGCTAATACGTTCACGCTGCGTAAGTAATTCGCTATAATAATCGCCCATCAGATTGATGACGGTATTGGCAGCGTCCGCCAGGAAAGGCTTATCCAGGCCCAGCAGCTTGCCATGGCGCACAGCACGACGCAGGATACGGCGGAAAATATACCCCCGCCCTTCGTTACTCGGTAGAATGCCATCAGCCGCCAGAAAGACTAAGGCACGACCATGATCGGCAATCACACGCAACGAGGCATCTTGCCGTGCATCTTTACCATAACTCGTATGCGCCAGTGCGGCAAAACGATCAATAATCGCGCGGAACAGATCAATATCAAAGACGGATTCTTTGCCTTGCAGAACCATCGTCAGGCGTTCAAGGCCCAGGCCCGTGTCAATATTTCTTTTCGCCAACGGAGTACGCGTGCCATCAAAGTCCTGGAAGTACTGCATAAACACGAGATTCCAGATCTCTAGAAAGCGCTCACAGTCGCAGCCAGGCTGGCAATCCGACTTGCCACAGCCATACTCGATACCGCGATCATAATACACCTCCGAATCAGGACCACAGGGACCAGAAGTTCCCGGAGGTCCCCACCAGTTATCTTCCAGGCGCACAATCGCCTCATCGGCAAAGCCCGCCACCTCACTCCAGTAACGCGGGGCCTCGTCGTCCTCCGGGTGCACAGTCGGATGTAAACGCTCAGGGGGCAGATTAACCACCTGCGTGAGAAATTCCCAGGCGAATGTAATCGCCTCACGCTTAAAGTAATCACCCACAGAAAAATTGCCCAGCATCTCAAAGAACGTCAGCGTACGCTGGTTGCCCACCTTATCAATATCCGTTGTGCGGAAACACTTCTGCGCAGTGGTAAGCCGTACCGCAGGAGGAGTTTCCCGTCCCAGAAAGTAAGGAATCATCTGTTGCATGCCAGCAGTGGTCAACAAGACCGTCGGATCGTTGCGCGGCACGAGCGACGAGCTGGGCATTTTTAAATGGCCCTTGCTGGCAAAAAAATCAAGAAAACGCGCCCGAATTTCAGTCCCGGTCAGGGTAATATCAACAGACACAGCATCCTCCTCGGTATCAGTCCTATCGTCAGGGAATGCACTCGCTGAGCAACATTCCCACTGATTGTTGTAATATAACCTTTAGTATATCTGAAACTTTTTCATTTAGTACTATGACACCCATTTTCACTACCAGGGCGCATACATGCATGCGCATTATATCAAAGGGGGGAACGTACTGCAATGGAGAGAGCAGCAGCACGTGAAAAACGACCGACTATCACGTTGCCCCAAAGATCCCTGATTGTCCTTTGCGGTCCCGCTGGCGCAGGCAAAAGTACTTTCGCCCGGCGCTTTATTGCACAACACCAGCAGCAGGGCTACAGAAATACAACTATCGTATCTTCTGACTACTGCCGCGCATTGGTCTGCGATGACGAAACGAACCAGCATGTGAACCGCGATACGTTTGATCTTTTCCACTATATCATACAGAAACGCATGTTCCAGCAACGCCTGACCATCGCCGACAGTACTGCCCTGTATGCGGACGCGCGACAAAAGCTGCGCGCGTTAGCGCAAAGTCATTCTTATTATACATGTCTGATTGTCTTCAATATGCCCCTGGAAACGTGCCTCGCCTACGACCGCAAGCAAACACGAGGACGCACCGTTGGCCCAGAGGTGATCACTTATCATATGAAACTCATCCAACGAGCACTCCAGGATATACCGCATGAAGACTGGAGTGCTATCCACATACTGGATACCCAACACCCGGATGTGGAGATTGTAATCACATAAAAACGGGTCTCCATCCTTGCAGGGAAAACATTGGAAACGGGGTAGGGGCGTCAACCTCGCGTGCGCCCAGGGCGGTCGCCAAGACACGCCCTACCCCGTTTCCCCCGCAAGATAGAGAGCCATAAAACCATAGTCAGAAACGGCTATTATTAGTAGAAAGGCAACTCTTTTTATGCAGGCTTCGACGATCTGGATACGACCCGATTTGCGCCTACCTCGCCCCTTCGACACGCTTTTCTTTGATGTCGATGGCGTCCTGATCAAAACAGCCAACTCTTTTCGCGCGACAGATATCGCGGTCGCGGAATATATCGTCAGCACACAGCACGGTCTCGACTGGGGTCGCGCGACAGGTAAAGCATTGATTACATTGGAAGATGTCAACGCTTTCAAACAAGCTGGCGGCTACAATAATGATTGGGATATGTGTTATCTACTGGCCTCATTTGCTACAGCCCGCCTACGCGAATGGCAGGGGACAGCTCTTGCCACACGCAGCGTCCAGGCATGGGCTGCACTTGCACGCGAGGCTCATCTTGCCGGACATGGCGGTCGCGCCTGGGTCGACGAGGCGATTCCAGCCAGCGCACGAGCCGATTACCAGGTCATCGGCGATCTCTATCACGAATACTACTGGGGCGCGGATAATATCAGAAAATATTTCGGCCATGAGCCGCGTTATCTGCCACACGAGCAGGGCCTCGTCCATAATGAAGAGATGCTTTACGCACCCGATTGCATGACACGCTTGCGCGCAACTGGTATTACTCACCTTGGCATGATTACCGGTCGCGTAGGACCGGAAGTGAGCGATGCGCTGGAACGCATGCAGACCTATAGTGGCGAGAGCTGGTGGGACGTTGTCGTGCCCGCAGACATGTATGCCAAACCTGATCCACAGGCCCTGCGCGCAGCGATCACTGCCGTGGGCACACGGGGCGGCCTCTATATTGGCGATACCGCCGATGACTTTGACCTGGTACGCCGTTACCGCGCCGAGCAATCACCTGAAGAACCAGACATACTCGCCGCCATGCTCATTGGAGAAGATGAGGATGATGTCTATCAGCAACGCGGCGCTGATATTATTGTACGCTCGGTCGATGACCTGATGCACCTTCACTTGACCTCTTAGGGTTTCCTGCAATACGTTCTTCCTAATAATAAAGGGATAGCAGAAACCCACATTCTTTCACGACCCGCTTGAGGAGATTGAAACTCACGATAGCCTTGCTCAATGGAGGGGTAGTTCAAAAGTGAACGTCGTGCCCTTAGACTCTGCACGCGAACTACCTTCTCCATGCGCTTCAAGGCATAAAGTGCCACCGTGAGCCTCGATGATCGATCTGGCGATATAGAGACCCAGTCCCGAACCCTCTCTGCCACTAGACTCAGGGAGACGCGCATAGGGGTGAAAGAGCCGGTCGATGTTCGCCGAAGGAATACCTGGGCCTTCATTATGCACGCTCACACGGGCCATATCCGCGCAACAGCCCACGCTCACCGTAATTGTTGTGTGCTCGTCAGAGTATTTGATCGCGTTGTCAAGCAGATTGCCCAGAACTTGCTGCAAACGTCCGCTATCCCAGTTCCCACTCACAGGCGTAGCGGACACTTCTACAACGAGCCGGTGATAGGGTGCAACCGGTCGCAACTGCTCTACCAGCTCTTGCGCTAACACCGCAAGATCACACTGTTCGCGCAAAAGGGTAAATTGACCTGAAGAGAGACGCGAAGCATCCAACAAGTCGTTTACCAGACGGCTCAAGCGACGCGCCTGGCTGATAATAATATTCGTGCTGCGTTGTAGTGTCTCCTGCTCGCGGCTCTTTTGTCGTACAGCCTCCGGGGCATCCTTCAACGAACGAGCCTGGCGCGCTAACAATTGCGCATAGTTGATAATGGGGGAAAGCGGACCGCGTAATTCATGTGCAATCATCGCCGTAAACTGCTCTTTGCGCACGAGTTGATCTTGCAATAGCAGGTTAGCAGCCGTAAGTTCATCTACCTGATGCTGTAATGCCTGAATAACTTTTTCTTGAGATTGCTCGTGTTGCACCTGCATAACCTCTATCATCTCCTCTACACCCGGCATAACCCGCCCATGATTACGGATTATGCAATAAGTATACACTGAAATTGATGAACACAGAACGGAAAAAGGTTACGCTATAGGAGTATTGGGTGAGTCTATCCGCTGTTACAGCGCTTGTCTGCAAAAACCAGTCCAGATAAACGTGTATCACCATACATCATTATGTATAGCACCGCTCTACTAACAATCCACGCCAACCTTCTTCCTTGAAGTAGTGATAGAGAGGGTCGTGAAATTTGCCATCATGCGCAGCAATTTGCACCACGAAAGGGGGATTCTTCTTTCTCAACTCAGAAAATCGTTCAAAACTCATGAAAGGTGACATATAACTTCCTTATTTCGCTCTTGAAAGCCTGGTGAAAACGCAGAAAAAAACGACGGTTTTAGTTGCTTCCTTTCTGCAAAGAAAATCGCCGTCCATTTTGTATGACATTTAGAGATGAAAAGTACTTAATCGTAACTTCCATCTTTCGTGTTAATAGTAGCTTGTGTATCAGATAAATACAAGTCGAAATGAGAGAAGGTTTTGGGCATTTACTGAAACAATGCTAGCGATCCGGCAACAGATTCAGCTCCTGCAACTCCTCGCGCGCCATCTCGCTGAAGCGGCTTATATCTAAGGAGTGATCAGCATGCGCAATCAGGTGACGGATACGCTCAATCGTCGATGTGCGCATATAATAATCAGACGCCAGCAAAAGTTCTCCAACAGCTATTTCAATCTGCTGCCGCTGCATGGCCGCTAGCATTGACTCATCCATATAGCCTCTGTTTCTCTACTTCGTTGTAGTCGTCGAAGATGTGCTCTCGCCCGTCGACGCGTGATTGCTCGATCCATTTTCAGAAGACTTGCTCTCGCTAGCCTTATTTTCACCTGTGGCTTTATTATCAGTAGCGCCCTCAGCCTTTTTGGCCTCACCATTGTCGCTGGTGGCTGCACTTTTATGATTATTATAATCAGTTGAATAGAAACCAGAGCCTTTAAACACAACACCAGCTGGATAAAATACCCGACGGATGTGCCCCCCACACTCAGGACAAATGGACAAAGGTTCATCGGTCATTTTCTGCCACGTCTCGAAGCGGTGGCTACAGGTCTGACAAAGATACTCGTACGTTGGCATATACCAATCACCTCTTAGATTAATATTGTGATCTATGTGCGGCATTGCCGCACATTTCATGCTATATATAACTATTCAGCAACCAGGAGTCTGGCCGCCGCAGAGGACAGCCCTACGCGGGCTTCTCCTAACGCAAAACCACTTGACATCTTCAGCATCGGCGCGTAAAATGCCTTTCGTTGGAAGGCGTGGGAGGCGGCAGCAGATTTTCTCCTTTCCATTGATCCGTATGAGGATACTGCAACTAAATAGTAGCGTGAATTTGCTGTGCTGTCAATTATGAGAGAAGACTGCTAGCACTCTGTTAGAGATAACACCAGATTGGACAAGTGTTATTCCGTTCGACGACCAATATACTCTTTGACTTTCTCTGCAGCATCTCGCGTCATGCCGTCAAGCGCAGCCAGCTCATCAACGCTGGCGGCACTGATCGCGCGTACCGAACCAAAATTCTTCATTAAAGCTTGCTTGCGCCTGGGACCGATACCCGGTATCTCGTCTAACACGGATTTAAATGTGCGCTCTGAACGCACTTTACGATGATACGTGATGCTAAAACGATGAGCTTCGTCACGAATGCGTTGTAACAGATATAATCCCTGCGAGTCACGCGGCAGACTGATCGGCTCGGGCGACCCGGGCGTGTATATCTCCTCCGCTGTAGCGAGCTTTGTATGCGATCCATGCTCCTTGGCAACCCCAATCGTAGGAATGTCCAGGTGCAGCTCTTGCATCACCTCTAACGCCGCGCTCAACTGACCTTTACCGCCATCGATAATCACAAGGTTGGGCAACGCCCAATCGTGCTGCAGCGGCGCATCGATCTTTTCCGCATCCGCGTCCGTCAGCACACTATCGACTGCCTGCGCTGGCTCGGCCTGACCATCCAGCACAATTTCCTCGACAGACTCGCCTAACGGAACACTGATATCCTCGTCAGGAGCACTCGCCAGCGCACCGGCAGCGCGGCGAAAGCGCCGACGCAATACCTCCTGATGACTGGCATAGTCATTTGTTCCCTCAACCTGCTTGATTTTGAAACGACGATACTCACTATTTTTGGGACGACCACCCTCAAAAACAACCATCGCGCCCACCGAGTTCGTGCCCTGCGTATTGGAGATGTCATAACATTCGATGCGCAAAGGCGGCGCCGCCAGGTTCAGCGCCGCCTGAAGTTCCTCCAATGCCAACTGCGTCTTCTGACTATCAGTCAACCACTTGATACGCTGCTGCTCCAGGACCTGCTGAGCATTCTGCTTGACCATCTCCACCAGGCGCAGCTTGTCTCCACGCTTCGGCACATTGATGTTTACGACCGTGCTCCCACCACTGGCAATACCCTTGCGCTTCTCCCGCAACCAGTTCTGTAGGACTGCACGGTCATCAGGCTCGACTTCTACAACAATATCGGCAGGCACATGAGGTGAACTTTCGTAGAATTGTTGCAAAAATGACGCCATAACCTCACCCGGACTACTCTCGCGCGTCCCCTGCAAGATAAAGTACTCGCGCCCAACGAGTTTGCCCGCACGGAAGAAAAACACCTGAGCGCACGTTTCATCGCCCTCACTTGCCAGTGCCACCACATCCTGGTCATCCTGTCCCTCAGTGTTGATGATGCGCTGCTTCTCCAGAATGCGCTCGACCGCCTGAATACGGTCACGGATACGCGCGGCCTCCTCAAAGTTCAGTTCCTCGGCGGCGCGCTCCATCCTGGCATGCAATTCTTTGATGACCTCGTCGTGTTTGCCTTCCAGAAAGAGGATGACTTGCCTGATCACCGCGTCATATTCCTCACGCGAGACGTTCGCCACGCAGGGCGCACCACAGCGATGGATGTAATATTGCGTACAGGGACGCGGCAATAGCTTCTGCTTCCAACCCGCTGGCGGCTCCCCATGACGCGGCGCGGCCCAGACGCTGGCGTCATAACGACAGGTGCGAAAAGCAAACAGCTTATTCAAGACATCCAGAGTGGCATCGACTGCGCCAGAGTTCGTGTAGGGTCCGAAGTAGCGATTGCCATCATGATGAAAACTACGCACGCGGTACACGCGTGGAAAGTCCTCCGTGAGCGCGACCTTGATGTAGGGATAGCTTTTATCGTCGCGCAATAACACATTGTACTTGGGGCGATACTGCTTGATATAATTACTCTCCAGGACCAGTGCCTCGACCTCGTTGTTGACCACGAGAAACTCGATATCAGCCACTTTCGCCACCATACTGCGATTCTTCGGACTGAGGTCGGTCGACTCCTGGAAGTAGGAGCGCACGCGATTATACAGCGAAATCGCCTTCCCTACATAGAGAATAGTGCCTTCGGTATCTTTCATGATATAGATACCAGGCCGGTGAGGGAGCGAGTTCAGGACGGATTGAATTTTTTCGTTCATCGATCAACAAAAACCTTGCACAATAGGATAGCTTCTATATCATCTTTTACGCATCCCCATTATAGCGCGTTGTCGGTTGGGTGTCGATGGATGAACACAGCGCACTATTTCGCTTACTGTTCGCCAAAGAAATATGCAGCATACCCCCATTGATCATGCTGAGGCGCCCTGGCTATGTATGTTCTCTTGCAGAAATTGCCTTAAAGATACAGGCATCGAAACTCTTGGACCTAGCACCTCCACAGCATTACGTTCATTCAATTGCGTCAGTACCAGAACGCTCCCTTGACGCTCCTGGCCTGCATTAATTTGTGAGCCTGAGATGTATCCCCGGATATATTCTACGAGTTTCTTCACAAATGCTACGAAAAACTCTAACTCCAACTTACCATAGACATACACCTTCGGAGGCAGAAGAGTTAAGTGCGCAATGATAGCATCAAACTCCGATTGGGTATCGATGGTTACTGGAGCACCACATACACTTTCAAAAAGCTTTGTGTCACCTATGCGCCTTGCCTCCACACTTTTTTCTAGTGTAAGATCTTCAGCAAAAACGAAGAACTTTGTGAAACGAACATTTTTCATATTTGGACGCTGGCCCTTTTGCCTCAAATAGACACCCCACGCAGTAATATACAGCATAAATTGATAGAACTGCTCTAATGCTACCTGGAATTTATGCCGATATATTTCGCTAAAAGGGACTACCATGTGCGTAAAATGGAAAAGCTCTGTCCATACGCGCGACAACATATCATCGGAAACAAGATAGTTCTCGATAGAGTAATAATCGGTCACATAGATATTGGGTGCCTGTGCCCATTGCTCACCCAGGATATCTGAAAGATCCTTATCTACAAAAAATAATGTAGTTCCACGTGGAGACGCTTTCATAATCAAGTGATGAGCTTTGTAAACACCCTCTTTATCACCACACATATACAAAGGGTATACACGATCTGGATCAGCGACAGAGATGCGAATAAAATTTGTATAAAAAGAAAGGTCGTCATGACCTTCAACAAACGCATGAACTCCTGACGGCACTTTTGCATCATTTAAGAGGAAAAGTTGCACAGCCGCGTGAGGATTTTCGCGCTCATGCCTCAGATATTCAACTTCTATCATCCAACAGGCTCCATAAATTTCTCAAGTGAACGTGCATATTCATCCAGTTCATTATCGAAGATAAAGGGTGAATGAGTCACAGCAATCAGTCCACTACAACGACCAGTATGAAAGATGTCAGGCAAAAACCACTTCTGCCATGGTACAGAAAGAGAAAGTTCGGGTTCATCAATAATGACAAAATAATTTGCGCTGCCTGATAGATATATTTGAGAGAAAAGCGAGACGATTTGTTTTTCTCCCGAAGAAAGTTTGCTCATTTCAAGCTCGTCATGAGAGTTTTCAGGAAGAGCAAGCAAAGTACTTCCATCGTGCCTCTGCAAGTCTTTCAAGCGTATTAAAACGGAGAAATTAATGTTATCGTAGACAAATTCTTTTCTTGATAGGTATCTGTTGCACACAGCAACAAAATCCTGCACATCTTTCTCTTTTTCTTGCTGCTTCTTGTGAAGCTCAATCAATTGAGTAAGATAATGTATAGCTACCCTATCTTCATCTGAAAAGTCATGGCCCTCTTTAATTTCATCAATAATCTCCTTTAGCCGCTGTTGCTCCAATGTTGGTAGGACTGACTGATCAATACGACTAAAAACTGTGTTAATGGTAGCTTCATCTAACTCTCCAATTGTAGTAGAAGCATGAGTAGATCGGTAAGCGCCCGAAATAATATCGCGCAAATAAGTACTCGTAAATTTGGTGAGATCAGCTCTCCAGCCCTTATCGAGTTCCTCCATTTTACGGGTAATCGTCTCCTTCACATCTTGCATACCAAACTCTACTAACTCGATATATTCAGAGTCACGTGCGCGACGTTGCAATCGCTCTAATACCCTTTTTTGCTCGGGTGACGACTCCCGCCCGGGAAAAATTGCCGCTAAATCTTGCTCAATACGTCGATAGGTAGGGAGATAAAGTATCTTATCAGAAGTCAGAGACTTGATCAGCCGTATACTTTCATTGATCTTTTCCAATGAAATTGGGGAAGCGCTGTCTACTATTGTTTGATCACTATTCTCTTCGAGAAGATTTTCACTAGTTCCGCTTAATTCTCTTTCGAACAGTTCTCTTTGAAAAATAGCTTCCTGAAGCCTTATTGTCTCATTGTAGCGTCTCCATAGCGCATTTGACGAGTTCCAAGAGCTTTCGGTAATCTTCTTGGCTTGAACAATCTCATCTTTCGTAAGCTCTATCTGCTCAGAGTTTATAACTGCAGTAATTGATTCAAAGTCATAAGCGGCTAAACGGGACCACTGCCGTGTCAGAAATAAAAAGATCAGACTGGCTACAGTACTTTTGCCCGTACCGTTTTCACCAACCAGCACAAGCTTGTTATCTTCGATGGGTATATCGACATTATATCTGCCGTGCAACGCTTCAATACGAAAGCGCGTAAATGCTCCAAACATGATAAACCACCTTTACATCATCGATGCCTGATCAATCCTCCAGGTATATCATCCTGATCAAAAAACTTTACCTCGAATAACCAGCAAACAACCCATTAGCCAGTTGCTTGCAAACAGCGAGAACGTCGTATTGCTCTCCTATTTTACCTGTTAATGAGATTAATGTAAAGCATTACGTTTCATGCTACACAAACATACATTGTGTAAAATACCGGGAGAAACATACTATTGAACAACCTGAAGTCCACGTTCCAAGAAAATGAAACATGGACATTTTTACATACACAACTAATCATCAGCACTGCATGCCGGGCATCCAGGCTAGCCTATCCCTGCGTAGGAGGTGGCATCTCGCCGGGATATTGCACCTGTGGCTGCTCGTACGGCGTTTGTGGCGGCTGATATTGAGCGGGTGGCTGGTAGTACTGCGGCTGACCACCCTCTTGATAAGGCTGTTGCGGTGGATAACCCTGCTGATAGGGAACCTGACCGGCTGGCGGTGGTTGATAGCCCTGATAGGGTGGTTGATAACCCTGGTAAGGCTGTTGTCGCTGCTGGTTTGACAGCATGGAAGCCGCCCCAAACAGACCGGCTCCGATGATTCCGGCAGTAATCAGACGCACGAGCACACTCAGGCATATCGAAAGGAATGCGCCGATGAGAAACAAAATCCAGAATTGAGCACCGGTAGCCAGGTAGATAATAATAATGCCCAACCAGAGCAGGCCATAGAGAGGGCCGACGATCAGTCGAATAGGATTACGGTAGCGCATCACAGGTTCCTCCTTTGGGGAAGCTATAGCAGACAAGCAATTCACGCGCGCTCCATTGTACCTACTTATACTACCACGAACACACGCGATCCTGCTGCAACGTCCTGATGCAAAAGCACCTGACGTCTCAGGCACCGTGCGGACAGCATTACCTCTGTCAAGAAGTGTGGGAGATGGCAACAGACCTTTCCATCCCTTAGATCCGTATGAGGATACTGCCCTAAGCATATGTGATGCGATAGATATAGCCAGCCGCATCATCGCTCACATAGAGCGCTCCATCCGGGCCGACAGACACGCCAACAGGGCGACCAGATGCAGTATCTTTGCTGGTCAACCAGCCTGTAGCGAAATCTTGCACAGGCCCTGCTACCTGACCATGGGCATTTAAGGGGATAAAAACAAAACTAATCCCTTGACACAGCATGCTACGCATGTGACAATGCGCTAGAGTCTGGTCAAATTCATGACCTCATAGCTAAAAATATGGAATAAATACACATACGCAGAAACACATAGGTAGTCCCTGGCAGCAATGGCGCCAGTACACATAAAAGTGTAAGCAGAGGAGCAGGAACATGGCAGAAAGGAAAGCTCATAATGGCTATGAGCAGATTATGGCGACGCTTAAAAATGAGCACGTACGCTTCATCAATCTGGAGTTCACAGACATAGTAGGCATGGCAAAGTGTGTTACCATTCCGGTTGAGCAGTTTGCCGATTGTGTTGAACATGGCAAATGGTTCGATGGTTCCGCGTTGGAAGGGTTTGTGCGCATGGTAGAAAGTGACATGTATCTACGTCCTGATCCTACGACATTCGCCGTCCTGCCTGAGAAAGTACGCCCGGTCTCGTCGATACGGCGCGGAAGCAGTGACGTGCAGCAAAGCACCAACGATGTGCTGGCACGGGTGATCTGCGACGTGCAAACTCCCGATGGTGAGCGCTTCGACGGTGATCCGCGTGCAGCTCTGCAACAGGCTATCGAGGTGGCACAGGCAATGGGCTACCACTATCATGTTGCCCCAGAAGCTCGAGTTCTTCCTGTTACGCTTCGAAGACAAGTTGCCCGTCCCGCTGCCACACGACCGGGGGAGCTACTTTGACCTCTCAACCGACTTCGCAGTCACTGTGCGCAATCAGATGGTCAACGCGCTGCAACAGATGGGCATCAAAATCGATGCCAGCCACCACGAAGTCGCCGCAGGTCAACATGAGATAGACCTCGCCAGCGACGACGCCTTGCGCATTGCCGATGCACTGATGACGGCTAAATACGTCATCAAAGCTATCGCCGCGCAACATGGCCTGTACGCAACGTTTCTCCCCAAACCATTTTATGGTATCAATGGCTCAGGCATGCACATTCATCAACAGTTGATCAGTACAGAAACCAGGAAAAATGTGTTTGTGGACAAGCAAGAGGAGTATGGACTCTCCGAGATTGGACGCGGCTTCATCGCGGGCCAGCTCGCCCACGCACGATCCATGTGTGCCATTCTCGCCCCCCTGGTGAACTCGTATAAACGCCTGGTACGCGGCTACGAAGCTCCCGTTTTCATCAACTGGGGACGCATCAATCGCCAGGCGCTGATCCGTGTGCCACATCCTGGCCCCGATAGCGAGACATCGATGCGCATCGAACTACGCAGTTCCGATGCCAGTTGTAATCCACACCTGGCCCTGGCCGCCATGCTGCGCACGGGTCTGGAAGGTATCGAGCACCAATTGACACTGCAACCAGCCATGGACGAGACGATTTTTCTGCATGATGAAAATCAACGCCTCCATCCACGCTCCCACCTGCTACCCGCCACACTCGGGGAGGCATTAGAAGATATGCGCGAGGATGTCATGATGCGTACAATTCTGGGTGATACAATCTTTGAAGGCTTCATCGAAGCAAAAAGTGTGGAATGGACAGAATATAGCCAGCAGGTGCATACCTGGGAAGTTGAAAAATACTTGCCGATATTCTAATGCTATCGCAGGCCAACACCTTTTTTTGTACAGCTGATATTCCCTATAGATTGCGAGAAAAGTCACTATGATTGAGTCAAAACGTTCGCCACTCACATTTATGGGCGTCTATGCTCATCCAGATGATGAGGTCTTTGGGACCGGCGGCAGCTTCGCCCTCTTAGCAGAGCGGGGCGTGAATACCATCCTGGTCACGGCAACGATGGGAGAAGAGGGCGAGATTGTCGATCCTACACTGGATGAACAGGCCAGACAAGCCATGTTCCCACGATTGGCCGAAGTACGCCGCCAGGAGTTGCAAGCCTCAGCAGAAGCGTTGAAGATTCAAACCGTACGTGTGCTGGGCTTTCGCGACTCAGGCATGGCCGGGACAGCGGCCAATCAGCACCCAGACGCATTCCATCAAGCAACATTTGACGAGGCTGTCAAGCGGCTGGTGGCTGTGATCCGCGAATTGAAGCCACAGGTTATAGCCACGTTCGATGCTTTCGGCGGCTATGGGCATCCAGACCATATTCAGACTCATCGCGCCACCCTGGCGGCTTTTGAAGCTGCCGGTGAGTCCCGTTGTTTCCCGGAACTGGGGCTGGATGTATGGCAGCCAGATAAACTCTATTACTCAGCCATGCCACGCTCGCGGATGATACAAATGTTTGAGGAAATGCAGAAATCCGGCATAGCGGGACCGTGGGATGATCCCGAGATGGATATCTCGGCTTTGGGTACACCCGACGAGCTTTTTACCACACGTATCGATGTGCGGGCTTACGTTGACAATAAGATGCGGGCCTGGCAAGCACATAAAACGCAGATGACCCCGGCTAGCTTTCTCCCCGATCAGTCACCGCAGATACTTCGAACAAGCCTTTGGTTATGAATACTTTATCCTGGCGCGAGATGTCACAGATAGGCATCATGGCAACACCGAACAAGACCTCTTCGCTGGCTTAACATAAGTCATAACTCTTCAGATCCAGTGCAAAGGCGTGTAGGGGCCGAGCGAAGACCTTTTTTCGCTGCAGGTCGGCAACGGGGAAAAAGGTCTTTGCGCCCCTGGCGGCGGCCCGTTCCTGATTTGAGCTCGATCTGGACAACCGCAAGAGATTGTTCCTACGCGGCTGGCCCCTCTAGCCGACCTAAAGAGTTACCATAAGTCAGCTTTCTTCGCGCATATCTAGCACGGCAAAAGGTTACACTATGGCTGACAATTTAGCAGCACACAATCAATACACTCGTCGAGGTCGAGACAACCACATTGTAAGCCTTGCTCAAGTATTTGCTTCATCGCGTGTGCACGCTGGATCAGCGCTTCAACTTGCTCTAATTTTTCACGTGCCAGCGCTTGCCAGCGTTCTGTGAGCGGCGTAGCCCCTTCCTGACTGCTGAAGATAACCTGCATTTCGGCAATGCTAAATCCGGCCTCCTGCGCGATTTGAATGAAGGATAAACGACGCAAGATACTAGCATCATAGCGTCTTTGTCCACTTACCCGACGCGCGGGCGGCAGAACATGCACGCTTTCATAATACCGAATAGCCGATGCCTGTATATTTGCTCGTCGCGCGACCTCGCTAATGGTTAATTCTTCCATCATGGCGTTTTTTGCCTCTTGACTTCAAGTTCACTTTAACATGTACACTCCTTATTATAAGCGGGGCCAGAGGTTCCCGCCAGTAGCAAAAGCCAGCCAGAAGGATTACAAACAATGCAATTACAACCACAAACGCATGTGCAGCATGAAGTAGTTATCGTGAGTGATGATAATTTTGCAGAGCAGGTGCTCAATTCGAGCATGCCTGTGATCGTCGATTTCGGAGCTGAATGGTGTCCACCCTGTCATGCGTTATTACCTGTCTATGAGAAATTGAGCAGAGAGTATGCGGGAAAAGTACGTTTTGCGCGCATGGATACCGATGAGAATGCCGTTGTACCAGCACGCTTGCGGATACAAGCAGTTCCAACGCTCGTGCTCTTCAAACAAGGGCAAGCCATTGGACAGCTTGTTGGACCACATCCATCACGTTTGAAGAGCGCACTTGACGCGCTGTTAGCCGAGCACAACTAACTGCGCAGCAAAGACTGATACACTCGCTCGTAGGCATCGAGCATGCTTTCAAGCGAAAAGTGCTGCTCAACGTGTTCACGACAGCGTAGGCGCGAGAGTTCCGGCAGATCCTTTACGCGCTCTGCCGCCTGCACACAATCGCCGGGATCGACGAGGAAGCCAGTTTCAGCATCAATGATGACTTCTTCAATTGCACCACGCCTGAATGCGATGACGGGCGTACCGGCGGCCATGGCTTCGACTGGAGCCAGACCAAAGGGTTCGTCCCAGGCAATGGGAAAGAGCAGTCCACGTGACTGGCCCATAAGTTTCCATAATGCGGCGTGCTCCAGCAGACCCAGGTAGGTGATATCTGCCCGCGTCCGCTGGAGGCGCGGCAGGATACGCTCTTCATAATAGCACTGATCGTAGATGCCACCGGCAATTACGAGCGCATGATTCGCCCGTTCCGCAATTTCGATGGCCTCTTCTACGCCTTTTTCAGGCGTGATGCGTCCGGCAAAGAGCAGCGGCGCATCTGCCGCTACCTGTCCAGCAAAAGGGATAGCAGCGAGATCCAGGCCATTATAGATAACATGGTCGAATGTGGTGTAGTCCGCGTAGCTGCGTGCGCAGGTATGAGAGACCGTAATTAAGGTCAACGGATGTTGGCGCTGCTGCAATATACGCAACCCGGCATTGATTTCTGGTGATAGAGCTGGCAGATGAACGGTATGGACAACAGGAATATGCTGAACGAGCGCGCTACACACAAAAGCTGGCCAGTCAAAAGCATGGGCATGCACAAGATCGAACGCCGATTGGCGCTCGCGCAACTGGAGAAAAAGATCCAGGAAAAGATTACTTTGCGCAAAGAATGCTGGATCGGCAGTGCGCTCCTGACCTGGTACAGAGAAATTCGCCGGACGAACCTGCTCAGGCACCTGGATGGACTCAATAGGTACGCCAGGCACAAAAGAACCCTCTCTAGCAAATAAGGTGACATGATGACCACGCTGGAGCAAGCCTTGAGCAAGATCAGCCAGCATCGCCTGCGCACCACCAGCATATGGTTGAGCTATCGGAGTTACCAGTGGCGCAACGAGCGCAATTCTCATCTATCGCTGCTTTCTCCTCGATACGAGGCACTGTTGTTCTCGGTTTCGTGGAGCGTCACCTCGTAGAGCGATCCCGCAGGAAAGCTATGCTCCAGGCGTTCCCAGAATTTGATCACGAGCATCTCAGTAGTCGGTATGATACCTTCTAGCCATGGCACATCATAATTCAAGTGCTTATGGTCAACCCAATCGACTATCTGTTCATTAGTAATCTTTTTCATATCGGTCAGATTCATGACCATGCCGGTGCGCGGATCAGGCCGCCCACGCACAGTCACTTCCAGCCGATAGTTATGTCCATGTCCATGCAGGTTGGCGCATTTATCATACACAGCATAGTTCTCTTCTTCACTAAGATGGTTGCTCCAGAGACGATGTGCGGCATTAAAAGTGACGCGCCGCGTCAGATAGACCATAACGAACTCCTCTTATTGCACGTCAATCAACTCCATATATGCCTATAATTCGACTATTTCGACAAAAGGATGCGCATGGAGGCCAGGAGAAACTATGGCGCTGCGATTTATTCAGCATCCATGGAAGCATAGACAATTATGCATTCGTGAATAGTTCTATGTTGCTGCCACTAAACATCCTACCTGAATCGTCAGCCAGGAAAAGCAGGATCTCGGCCAGGTCAGTAGCAGTCATGCCAGCCTTCAGGTGAGGAGCGGCCTGGCGTAGCATCTCCGTAGCCACAGCACCAGGACTCACAGCACAGACACGAATATTATGAGGCTTGCCCTCAATCGCCAGGATCTCAGTGAGACCCGCAATACCTGACTTTGAGACATTGTAAGCGCTCAATCCGGGGAATTTTCTACGCCTTTTACACCAGATAACGACGAAATATTCACAATAACACCCTGATTTTGCTCGGTCATCAGACGAAAAGCTTCACGGCAACACAGAAAGGTACCGCGCAGATTGGTCCCGATCACCTGATCCCAGGTAGCTGTATCCATGTCAACAAATGGACGTACCGCGACTATTCCCGCACAGTTGACCAGGATATCCAGGCGACCATAGCGGTCACGAACGCGTTGAAACAGTTGGAGCACATCTTCCTCATTAGCCACATCGCCAGCAACAGCGAGCGTGCGTCCACCATCGCGCGTAATCTCAGCAACAGCCTCGTCAAGATGAGAACGCGTACGGCTAAAGAGGACGACCTGTGCACCAGCACGCGCAAAGAGTTGGGCCGTTGCGCGCCCAACACCACGTCCCGCCCCCGTAATCAGGGCCACACGATCATTCACACTCATACATGTACCTTTCCACAAACAATGTTTACCATAACCTGCTCACATATTTTTTTCTGTGAGATAACATACTAGATTATATGCTTTTTCGCCGCGAAAAAACTGTGGCTTTTTCTCTTCTTGTGGCGTTCGTTTCAGGACTATCCCGCGCAGAAGCAGGGAGAAAGATACAGTTTAAAACGCATTGGTACTTTTTACACAGTACAAACTTGTTAGAAAGTGTTAAGCTCTGATATAATGCAAAGGAAAAGCATTTCAGAAAGCGTCACGCTAGAAATATTTGCAATTGGCTCGTCTTAATTAAGAAGAGAAAATAGTGCTCATCCCAAACAGATTCTCAGAGTCCAGCCGCAAACAGGCCCATCCAGCTCGGTCAGGACACATGGGGGAAACATGAATACAGACAGCGTTTTGTCTGGTAATCTGAAAGACTTTGGTCTGGTAGAAATCCTGCAAATAGTGGAAATGGGAGCAATGACCGGTGCCATTCACCTGAAAGGTGTCAACGGACGCCTGGGTATTCTCTACTTCAACGAAGGGAAACTCGCGAACTGCTCCGAGGTGGACCCTGGTGCTTTGACCTTAGGAGATGTGCTCCAGCAATTAGGCATGACCACCTACCAGCAGATCGAGGAAGCCTTCGCGCGCCAATTGCAAGATCCACTGGGCAAACGCATCGGTGAACGCCTGGTAATGATGGGAGCCATTAACGATCAGCAGTTACAAGAGGCATTACGCATAAAAGCGATCTGGACGGCACGTGAATTGTCATTGTGGCAAGATGGGACATACGAATTCATGGCCAGCTCAAATCTACAGAAGCTCATTCCTTATGGCGAGGCATCGCTGGATATCGAGGTGGTACGGGCAACGATGGAGATGATCCGCTACGGTGATGAGTGGCAAGAAATGGGGAAATTCCTTCCACAGGGCGTTCATACTACCCTGCGTCTCTCTCCCGCCATTCCTTATACTATGCGTTTCGATATGCGCACCCTGGAATTATTTACGCACATAAACTTGTATCGCAAAGTACGACGCATTGCAACCGCCCTGCGACAGTCAGAACTCGATGTGGCGCGGGACGTCGCACAACTGGTACAGCAGAAATTCCTCCTGCCGGTTTTCCAGGAAATCACGCCGAACATCAATGGACGCAAGATGCGCCTTCCCGATCCAGCAGAACGATTACGCATGGAGAACTTTGCGCTATTAGACTTGATCAGCCGCATGGAACAGGAGTGGGACAAACGGCACACGCCCATGGAACAGCTACCAGCCCTCGTCGATTTTATCAATTGGACGATGGATGCACTGCATGAAACCTGCCGCGCCAATGGTATTGCGCTGGATGCGCATACGCTGCACTCGCTGATGGTGAACGAAAATCTCTGGCATATGGGCAACTACGAGTTCCGCGTTGACCAGAATCATATCGACGTCACCAGTTTCACTGCGCTCTGTAATGATGTCTTGAACGGCAACATCAAAGAGGCGGCTGGCTTTTATGATGAAGCCTCAATGGTGCTTCAGCGTTTGCTCTGCTGTATTTTTGAGATGATCAATGCCCGTGTCGCCAATCCCCGCGAACGCCTGGAAAACCAGGAGGTGTGGGAGGCCATGTTCGAGCAGTTTGCCCTACAGCGCAGCGAAGCCTGATACCCATATGCATTCAGAAACGCAACGCTAGCAATGTGCTGCGGCCCATTGCTCATCTGAATGTAAGGCAATATGAGCAATCTGGTAGGCAAATAAAAAGCCAGGGATACGTTCTAGGTGGACGTATCCCTGGCTCTGGTCTGTGATGAAAAATGTCGGTCAAGCTGATTCTATGGTTGGATCACCACTCGGAGCAGGAGTCTCCTGCTCGGTCGCCGCAGGAGGAGTCTCCGCGTAATCACCCTCTTGCGCTGGACGCTTGAAGGTGTAATATGCCGAGTTAGCGGTCAGCGGCTGGACCGTCACCAGTTCCCAACCGTCACGGCCTAGATCATTCAGATAACGACGCGCAAAAGCGCTGCGCCGTTCGTTGCCAATCAGGGTCTCAACGCCTTCACAAGAGATGCGCCCGCGAAAATCAATGTAAACAACCTTGTATGCCCACTGCCCCATGGTATACTCCTTCCTGGTGCATGGTCAAATTGATCTTTTTCTGCCTTTTGTGCCATTCGAGTTCCCACCAGTATAGTACCATCAACGCCACATCCGATGGCGTCTCACGCTGACCTGTCTTTCTCCGGGTAGCTGAGAGCACCTGACCTCGCTTACAGGTACTGCCCCCGAGAACAAAACTCTACGCGCACAACTGATGCGACACCGGGTTCCACAATCGGTGCCCTCCAGTCGCAGGTACCATACTGGTAGTTCCTCTGCACAGACATAGTATAGTCGCCAGCGCAGCGAATAGTACCGCTATTTCCAACAGTTTTTGGCACGGCAGAAACTACCTGGCACATACCTGTCTATTTCTACAGGCCAGTCCGCGCGAGAGCACGTAACCTACCAGGCAGATGTTACGTTATCCCTGCTTCGCTTGCCGTTCCTGCGCTTCATCGATCAGGCTCACCAGGTACTGGAGTTTCTTGATGGTATGCTCTACATTGCGCTTATTGCGCTCGTAGCCGTCAGGCGCGAGTTGCTGAAACCAGAAACGAATATCTTCTTCGGAGAGATCAAACCATTTGGCATCAGCCTGTAAGCGCAAATAGACGCGCATCTGCGGGTCCTGTTTCTTGCGTAGCGGCTCTGGCTGCGTTTGAACCTCGCTGGCACTCTCACGCTCATCGGCGGCCACTGCCTCCGCAAGTTCAGTCGCCGGATGCAATTCGTTATATAAAGCCTCGACATCGCCTGAACGGAAGAAAGCTTCACGACCAACGCCACGGTGTGTCTTGATACGCCCCTCTTTGACCCATGCATTGAGCGTCACACGGTCCACCCCTAAGCGCCGCGCCGTTTCTCCCGCGTCCAAAAATGCGAAGCGTCCTGCTGGCTTATTGACCATTGTTTTTATCTCTTTCTCTCATCGTAACTACGATAACGAACGTACATATTTTAGAGCATAGCTTCACTCCATTATAGCGTGCTGGTAAATGCCCTACCACCAGGTGAGCAGATTTTGCCCTCAGATCTGAACCTGGCTAGAGGGAAAGAGACACTTCGGTCTTGATAGCTACTCCCCTCGATGGTAAAATGCTAGTGTCTATGAATGTCCCCAGTATACTCTCCAGCAGGGAGGAGAAAGAGACGATGGCGGAGAACGAAACGGCGCACAGATCAATGCAGCAAGAGATTATCTTGCGGGATGCGTCCATCCATGATGTCGAGGCGATCGCGGCGCTGCATGCCGATAGCTGGCGCCAGCACTATCGGGGAGTATACCTTGATTCGTTCCTGGACGGGGATGTGCTCGCCAACCGCCTGGCGGTGTGGGGCACGCGACTGGCGGCACCAAGCGCGGACCACTTCACCATCGTCGCCGACCAAAGCGATGCGGTAGTTGGCTTCGTTCACATGATCCTTGACGAGGACCCGCACTGGGGTACTCTCCTCGACAACTTGCACGTGACCCCCCGGCTCAAGCGGCACGGCATCGGCAGGCTGCTGCTGGCCGAAGCAGCCCACGAGCTGGTCCGGCGTCACCCGGTCGATAGGCGATTCTACCTCTGGCTGCTGGCCCAAAATACGGCGGCTCAGGTGTTCTACGCGGCATGCGGCGGCACCAAGGTCGAGACCACGCTCGGCGAACCGTCCCCTGGTAGAGGTAGAGCGCTCAGGCACCGCATGGCCTGGTCGGATGCCGCAGAGCTCGTGTCCACGCTTTCGTGCGGTGGGTAGGGAGTGGGTCATGCCACTGAATGGTTACTGGTGACGACGATAAAAGAGTAAGAGCGTGCTGCCATAACGCCGCTCATCGGTGAGTGCCAGTTGCTGACAGGCCACAGCCACCACACCAGAGCGCTCTTTGGGATGAATCTGCACGATGACCAGCGCGTCTTCCGCCAGCAAAGCAGAGCTGTCCACCAGGGCCAGCGCACGCGCCGCCAATTCTTCGTACTGAGGTGGCGCGATATAGATGATATGGTACGTGCTCCGCGCGTTATCCACAGGAGCCGGTGGGTCCTGCAACTGATGAGCCTGTAAGAACTTAAAAGAGTCACCGTGGATGATGTCCGCGCGCTCAGTGAAACCCGTAATGTGTAGATTTTCGCGCACCAACTTCACGATCTTATGATTTATCTCGATAAAGGTTGCGCGTTGCGCTCCACGGCTCAAAGCCTCAATGCCCACTCCGCCCGTACCCGCGAACAGATCCAGGAAACGCGCTGCATCTACCTCAGCCGAGATAATATCGAAGAGCGCAGTCTTCACACGGTCCATAATCGGACGCGTGCCGACGGTTTTGGGCGACTTCAAGCGACGTCCCTTGGCCTCACCTGTTACCACGCGCATAGTGTTCCTCCTCCAAAACAACCAGTACAGCATCCACTTCTTCAACAAAGTAGTCCTGCTTGGCCCAGGAGATTAATGCCTCTACCTGGTCAACTTTGAGCTTCTTCAGTGCCGCAATACCCCATATGCCCTGAGCAACCGCCTGCAACTGTTCTTCAGAGATCTGTGAAATCGCCACCGTATTCAGTACTTGCAAACGCTTCGGATTGGCAACGGCAGCCCCCTGCGATTCGCGTAAGGTATCGATCATGGTTCGCGCCTGCTCCAATAAGCGTGGACTCAAGTTTTCAGCCGGTATCGCAAAATCTTCTAACTCTTCCAGGGCATCCTCCTCATCCGGGTTGATCTCTTCATTGAAGCCATAGGCCGGACGTGCCTCCCGCATGCGCCCGGTATCCGGTCCAGGCTCATGTGCAACCTCCGCTGGGAAAGCACTATTAGTACTAGCATGCGCATGTACCGCTACAGCATTGGAGATGGGCATAGGCGCAGGCGGATTTTCTTCAGCGCGCCGCTCCGTCGGCAACGAGGTAGTACCATCCCTGGGAGCAAGAGACATCAGCTGCTCTAACGCTTCACGCAGGTTAATGCCGGTCGAGAGAGACCTGACCTTCAAGAGTTCCATTGCCTGCTTGGGAGTCAGATCCAAATTTTCTTTGATGTACTGAATGAATTCGGGGAGTGAAAGCGTGCTACCCGTATCATTACTCGTTGGACCCAGAGTCAGGGGCATGCTAGCACCAACATTTGGACGTGTCGGGGGCAGTGTTGCAGCCGCACTGCGCGCCGTAGCTTGCTCAAACTCACCAGCATCACCTCCAGCAGTGGCTGGCTGAGGAGCAGTCAGTGGCGCAGGCGTGGAAGCCGGTCTGGCCTGTGTGTTTGCCGACTTTTGTGGCGGCCTTGTCCCTGGCGCAGAAGCCGGAGCAGGCTGAGCACTTTGCGACAATTGCGGCACACGTTGCTCCACGTGATTTACCAACTGGCGCATACTCACTTCGGCCTCGCGGAAGAGCTGCTCACGCGTCTCTGCATTTGCCCCCAATGGTACAGGGATACTCATTTCAACCGTATGAGTACGACCATCTTTTGTATATTGAGTCGCGTAGCGCAACCAGATATATGGACCGGTCTCACTCAAATTATTCACCTTCCTTATGAAATGAAATGACCTGATTTCCTACAACCAACGCCACCTGCGCTTGAAGTATGCGCATGTCGATTATGTAATAGCGAATCTTGCTACCAATATGCATGTAGATGAGATGTGCTTCGCAGCATCCAGCGCAAGAAACAATTATTCAGGGACAGGAACACTCGCTGCGAATGGCTGCGTTAGCAACTACGCCCCATTATACCAAAACGGGCACATCCCTGTCTGGTTATTTGAGGCGAAATACCTTGCCAAACGCTGGTATCTAGTGTATGGTAAAAGAATAAGAATATTGACCCACTGAAAGTACCTGTATCGGATTGCAACTGCCTAGTCGTTGTAAAGATGGGCAATTCGTACAAACACATACGCATTTTGTTATTAGCCAGCTATTCTGTTCGAGAAAGTTGAGATGAGAGACTGATGATTAGCCCTTCACCTACTCGACCACCAGCGACACAACCGCCAGAGGAAGTCAACATAGTACGGACGGCAGCCACAAGAATCAGACCGGGACAAACGCCGGCAGCCCTTACGGTTAAAGCTATTTTCCGTCCTTTCATTAAAGTGCTTTACTACATCCTCACAGCCATCAGAAAATACAAACTCATCACGCTGGGAGTCATTGTACTCCTTCTGGCGAGTATTGCAACGACAACATTTCTCACCACCGGCCAGCTCCCACTGGGTGTTGCCAGTGATCCCTTCAACTTTCACCTCAATGGCGGTGATGGCGGTGGGAGCACAGTCAAAAACTGGCTGTACGCGTTGCGCTCGGGGAATGTGAATCAGTTAGCGTACCTGGACAAAAATATCTCATCGCCGCCGGATGTCAGCACACTTGTTAGCACCTATAGCCAGGCGAAATCGAACTTCACCTGGACAGGCATGCACGTCGTGGGAGTCTATCAAGAGTCAGATACGACGGTAGATAGCTTCGTACAGGTTGATCTCTCTGCCAATGGACCAGGCGGAGCTACAGCAGGCTATCTCTTGTGGCATTTCGTTACCTACACATCGGGTACACAAAATATTCTTGTAGAAGTGGCTCTTGTAGATAATCGCCCTAATGAAGCATAGCTGTATGTTAGGAACAATGCAGCGCAAGCTATTCCCCTCTATCTAGTGGAAGGAACAAGTACCATGCCACAAAAAGCGAGCATGAAAGATAAGAGCGAGCTGGATAGATCCATAGATCAGGGTATGGACCAGTTCGGGCGCTTTCTCAGGAAGCTTCTGGATCTGGATTGCCCTGGTTATCTTCCTGATCCTCTTCTTTACATCGACCATCCATATAGGCAATCTCAACCCGGGTACCATTCTGTCCTATGCCCTTGAGATAGGCTTTGCCGTTTTGTTTGGCATCATGCAATTCGTCGCTATCTTCTGGTTCATGGGTCGTCCACGACTCTACTGGGTGATGCCAGGCGAGACCGGCGTCAAGTTTGAGGACTACAAAGGCAACCCGGAAGTCCTGGAAGCGGCACGGCGTATCGTGACACTCCTACAGGGCAGCGAAGAGTTCTCAGAGATGGGCGGTCACGCGGTACGTGGTCTGCTGCTTTCCGGCCCTCCAGGTACTGGTAAGAGCTACCTGGCACAATGTATGAGTACAGAGGCCGGTGTGCCTTTCGCTTATGCCAGCGCAGCCAGCTTCCGTGCCATGTTTGTGGGTATGGACATTTTGATGATGAAGAGGCTGTATGGGAAAGCGCGCAAGCTCGCTCGTGAATACGGTGCCTGCGTTATATTCCTGGACGAAATTGACGCTATCGGAGCCTCGCGTGGCGGACGTAATGCCACAATGGGCATGGGCATGGGTATGGGTATGATGGGTGGGGGCACAGGCGGACTCAATGAATTGTTGATGCAGATGGACCCACCAAATATTGAGACTGGCTGGTTCAAAAAGATCCTACGCACGCTTGGTCTAATACATAGTCGTGTCCAATCTCAGCCGGTGCTCACCGTTGGCGCAACGAACCTTCCTGAATCACTCGACCAGGCTCTGCTGCGTCCAGGGCGCTTTGACCGTAGAATCAACGTCGCGGCACCAACCGATAAATATCGACCAGAGGTCATTGAATACTACGTTGATAAGGTTGAGCACGAGCCAAACATCTCAATCAGTGCATTATCAGCACGGCTGGTAGAATATACGCCAGTGGCTATTAAGCACGTGATTAACGAGGCGGTTATCATTGCGCACTTCGATCATCGCAACAAGATAACCTATAAAGATCTTATTGAAGCACAGGATGTCCACGAATATGGACTGCGCCAGATCAGTGAACTCACCCCCGTTGATCGTCGCCGCCTTGCTTATCATGAAGCTGGACACACTGTAGCCACCTACTATCTGATGGAACGCTCCTTCCCTGCCTATGTTACGATACATATGCGCGGAGATGTTGAGGGGGCTGCGGCTTTTGCTCATCCACGACCAAAAGAGTCGATCATGACGCTCAGCAAGGAAGACGTCCTCGCAGATATCCAGGTATCTCTCGCAGCTCGTGCAGCGGAAGAATTGTTTCTTAACACACAAATGTCGGGTGTTACCAGTGATTTTAGACATGCTACGCAGCGAGCAGCGGCATACATTGGCGCATTCGGCATGGATGGTACATTAACGTCTTTTCTGGCTTTCTCTGATGGTGTTGGCGGCGGTGGCGGCGGTAATGTACCAAGATTGGCAGAGCGTGTAGAAGCATTGCTGCAATCCCAGTTCAAAGCTGTCAAACAGCTTCTCCTGGATCACAGCGAAGCCCTTATAAGCCTGTCAGAGGCCCTGATTGAACGCGGTGAATTAGTCTCAGATGAAATTAAGCAGATCATTGATGAGGCGGATGCGAGGTTGGTCGCCAAGACAATCTTCAGCGAGTTCACTCCATTATTGGAAGCCGGCAGTAATGGGAATAACGGGACTGGCAAAAGCTACCTCCCTGAACCCCAGCCACGGGTCGATGCACCTACATTTAATAGCGACTTGCCCGGCCTGGGTTTTCCATCGAACTACCATGACACACACTAACTCAGCTATATATATGAGATTGAGAGGCATCCGTTTCCTGGATGCCTCTTTTTATAGAGAAAGAGATATGAGTTCTACGACAACTGATACAAACACATCTCGTAGTAGCAATACGCGTATAGCATTCATCACGCAAAATCCTCGCCGGTACATGCTACTGGTGTACCTTGTCGCGCTACTATTGCTGGTCGCTGCGCTCTGGATGCGCCTTCACACGCTGCATGTCCTCTTTGACCGTGATTCTTATGACGAGGGCGTCTACTGGCAATCACTACGAGCAATGAGCGCGGGAGATACACTCTATCAACAGATATTTTACTCGCAGCCCCCGTTTTTTCTGCTTTCCATCTTTCCCATCTATCAGCTCTTCGGTCAGAGTATCTGGGCTGCCCGTCTGGGTATCGTGATCATTTCACTTGTCGGCCTGCTGAGCGCATTTTTGCTGGGAAAAACGTTACGTGGATACAGTGGGGCCATCGCCGCGCTCCTTTTGCTCATAGTTGCACCAATCTATCTGGCAGAATCACAGATCCTACAAGCTGATGGACCTTCTGCGGCGCTATCAATGTTAGCAGTAGCACTGGCCTATCTGTGGTGGGAACACCCGCAAGGTCTGGCTGGACTCAGTCTGGCCGCGCTGACGACCCTCACGCTGGCATTGGGTATCTTTAGCAAGCTGCTAGTGGTCACAGCGCTAGTGCCTGTGGGACTGCTGGCCCTGGCCCATCTCTGGCGTATTACCCACCAGCCAGCAGGTACGCGTCTGAAAGATGCACACTCACTCTTGCTAGGCAGCGCCATCTTTCTCCTGGTCACGGTGCTCATTTTCTTGCCCTTTATAGGCAGCTTCTCAGCGCTGTGGAGCGACATGGTCACATTTCACACCGTTGCCAGCAGCGTCTTCCGTGCCACACGCGCAGACAATACCGCGACACTACGACATTTTCTCAATACGCCTCTTACCTATCTAGCCTGTTTCTCGACACTTGTCGCGCTCTGGCGCAGGGACTGGCGCGTCATTCCACTGCTTGGCTGGTTCATCGCAACGGCCATCCTGATCTGGCAGCAAACCCCACTCTTCCAGCACCACCTGGTCGCCCTTGCGCCACCACTGGTCGCCCTCGCCATCATGGGTCTTGGACCTATTACATGGACGAAACAGCGTAGCGCCATGCTCCAGAACGCTATCGTCGCGCTAACCGTCGTACTGATGCTAGCCACCGTACTCATCAACGTAGAGCAAATACGCATCTTTTACAGAGGCATCGAGACACAGGCCAACGCAGCAAACACGCCAACCGAGCAACAAGTGATACATGACCTGCAACAGAGCGTCCAGCCACAGCAGCAGGTGATTACCGATGCGCAATTCCTGGCAGCGCAGGCTGGACGCGACACGCCACCTTCCCTGGTCGATACATCGACTGTCCGCATCAATTCCGGCTATGTGACCAGCCCACAACTGATCCAGGTAGCCGAGCAGCCACAGGTACAGGCCGTGCTCTTCTATACAGATCGTCTGGTTAAACAGACAGCATTCTATACCTGGGTGAGCCAGCATTTCCGTCTCATCCATACTTATGGCCAGGACCAGGAGTTATGGGTTAAAATAGTGTAAGATGTTGTATGTTGGTCGCAGCAGATCATCAAGGAGTAGCAAACATGCAAAAGAAGAAAACATTTAGCACTATGGAGATTGTCCTGGTCGGTGTCCTGGTCGGCTCACTTATTCTCTCGTTTCTGCAGACGCGGCGCGAGGAACACGGACGGTAAACCAGCAGGAGAGCGTCGCTGTGAACAAGTGACGCTCTCCTGCTTTTCGCGCGCCTATTCTTCGCGCAGACCTTTTCTCAATTCTCGGACGAAACCAAAAACACCCTCGGTCCAGGTCATCCTGGGCTGCTGTTGCGCTTGCTCGCGCTGACGCCGGATCACATCCAACAAAATCGCGCGCCTCAGTTCCTCCAGGCGTTGGATATCATACGCGGTGCGCCGCGCGACATCGCTCAGCACAGTATAGGCTTCGTTCAATTGCTTAATACGGCTATCCTCTGCCTGTTTGTTCAGATCGGGATGGTAGCGACGCGCCAGGCGGCGATACGCCTGTTTGATCTGCTCAGGTGTGGCCCGCGAAGACACTTCGAGCATAGCATAGTAATCTGGTAGTGTCATAATTATGTACCTGTACTTCCAAATCCCCCCCGGCCCGCTCCCATCTGCTCCACCTCGTTCCAGACAACGCGCGCAATAGGCACAAATAACCCTTGCGCAATACGTTCACCACGCAGCACGGTGACTGCTTCATCACGAAAGTTATAGACAGATAGCAACAACTCATCGCCCTCGCCAGTATAATCCTGGTCGATAACTCCAACCCCATTGGGAATTAACAGTCCCTTACGGCGCGCAGTACTGCTGCGCATCGTCAACAACAGCATGTAGCCAGCCGGCGTTTGCACAATCAGGTTCGCAGGAATAAGCCCGAGTTCGCGCGCGGCAATCGCAGTATCCTCGCGACACAACAAATCAAAGCCAACCGACCCGGCAGTAGCATACACAGGTAAAGGCAAACTTGTATCAACTCGCTTGATATTTACGTTCAAGACTTGTACAAAAGTGTCCATATGCGTTATTCTAGAGAATAGAAGACGTCACGTCAAGAGATTTTGTAAGTTGGAGTGTGTCCTTTGAGTATGCGTAGCCGTTTCATCGTTACCTGTGCCTTACTCTTAATTGCCCTCGGTGGAACGGCACTTGCAGCAAATGCGACAGTAAGAGCAATACAAAGCTTTCACCAACAACAATCTCAGGCCCAGACTGGCGATGTCCATCTGCTGCAATCCTGGATGACCATCCCCTATATCGCGCACACCTACCATATACCCACAAGCATACTATACCAATCATTGCAGCAAAATCCTGCTACGGCACGTCACAAGACCCTGGCGATGATTGCCGCCAAAAGCAAACGCCCGGTAAAAGTAATCATCCAAGACGCCCAAAACACGATTTTACAGTATCGCCAGCAACATCCCTTCAAGCCACAAAGCAGGCCGCCCATGACGCCCATGCCATCCCAAATGACAGCGAAAGGGATAGAGTATTGAGCATTATCCTACCTTATCTGGTCAATGGCTTACAAACCTACGGCTACCCGGCACTCTGGCTCAGTATTTTTATAGCTGCCCTGGGAGCACCACTGCCTATAGGACTCATGATGTTGGCCGCCGGCGCATTTGCCGCACTCGGCGACTTCAATATCATTATCCTCGCCCTTATCTCCATCACGGCCTCTGTGAGCGGTGATAACGCAGGCTACTGGATTGGACGCCACATAGGGAGCAAAGTCTTGCTCTGGTTAGCACAAAAACACCGCTTCGGCATTATCTCACCGCAGATCATTGCGCGCTCGCAAAGCTACTTCCAGAAACGCGGCGCGTGGGCCATACTGCTCAGCCGCTGCCTGGTGACTGCGCTCGGAGGCGCAACGAATATCGTCGCAGGCGCGGAAGTCTATCCCTATCACCGCTTCCTGATCTTTGACGCCATTGGCGAAACCATCGGCTCAATGATCCCACTTGTGCTCGGCTATACCTTTGGTGCCAGCCTGGAAGCTGTGGGGGATATGCTCACAACCGTATCTTTACTGATCATTGCGTTACTTGTGCTCATCTATTGTATTTTCACGCTGGTAAAACTGCTGCGACGGATGAAAGCGACACAAAAAAGCACCACGGCACAAAGTATCGACAAAAATCGACGGGTCAAATTAAAGATAAAGCAAAAAGGGTGGGATTCTTTGCCACTTTGAAGGGGGGTCAAACGTATAAGAGAAAGACGGAAAATACCCAGGTTATAGGTTTCCCGACAAAAATCCGTCAAAAAAACGCCCTAGGCACTGGAATGAAAGGGGGACTTGCGTTATAATTAGAGCAGGAATAATTTCCGACCTGGCAATGTTTCTACTAACAGAGACAGAAAGGCATGTCATTGATTTCCTCCCACTCGGCGCACGGACATTTGGGTCCGTTGAAGGCTCGCTTTCCCTGAGTGTAGGACCAGACTGACATCTATATCTTGCTGCTTAGGATATACTACTTTTCATGGAGGGCGCACAATGATAGATACCAAGCGTGCCATGACGGGAACAACGCTTACATTACATAAATCAACAGAGCAAGTCGATTCAGAGAAGCCATTCGACATTGTCGAGCAGCTCCTTGCCAAGGATCTTGATTATACACCCGAGGATGACGGAGAAACGGATGATGATAAGGGCGAGCCAGAGTTGGAGGAAGATCTCGGTACGCTGGAAACTGGACCGCTTGAGTTAGAGACAGGGCCGCTTGAGATGGAAGAAGCAGGCAATGTGCAGGAAGAAATGGCTCCATTAGCTGGTGTACCAGATCTGGAAGATGCCATTGCGATATTACCAACGATAGCCAGCGAGGGTGAACATCCTGCGCGGCGTCCTGCCGCTGTACGCCGTCGACGCTCAGAAGATCAGGACGAACATGCGGTCAATCCCGCCGATGTTGGTGAATCTGACGCCGTAATGACGTATTTACGTGAAATCGGTCGCGTTCCGATGATCACGCATGAGCGGGAAGTCGAACTGGCGAAGCGTATTGAAAGTGGCGACCGCGATGCCATGAAACAGTTTATTCTGGCAAACCTGCGCCTCGTCGTAAGCATTGCGAAACGCTATGTTGGACGTGGCCTGACCTTGCTGGATTTGATCCAGGAAGGCAATATCGGTTTGATCCGCGCGGTTCAGCGTTATGATTGGCGTCGTGGGCATCGTTTCTCTACTCATGCTACCTGGTGGATTCGTCAGGCCATTAGCCGTGCCGTGGCTGACAAGGGTCGCACGATTCGCTTACCCGTTTACGTCAATACGGCCTTGAACCGTATTCGCCGCGAACGCCAGCGTCTGTTGCAGGAACTTGGACGTGAGCCAACGGAAGTAGAATTGGCAGAGGCCACCGGCCTTGATCCTTTACGCATGATCGAACTACAATCCGCACCCGGCGCTCCTGTTTCCCTGGAATTGCCTGTCGGCGAGGACGAAGAGCAGGAACTGGGCGATGTGCTGGCCGATACAGAATCAGCCTCACCCGAGGAACTGGCGACTACTCAGACCCTCAAAGATGAAGTGCAGAGCGTACTGGAATCGGTGCTTACGCCACGTGAGCAGCTTGTCTTACAGCTACGTTTTGGTTTGGGGAATGGTCAGGCACATCCGCTCGAACAGGTCGGACGTGAACTGGGCATTACGCGCGAACGGGTGCGTCAGATTGAAGCCGGTGCCCTGGCGAAACTACGTCAGCCACCTGTCCTTGATCGCTTACGTGGCTAATTCAAACATGTAAACATAGCTGATCAAAGTCCCCCAGGAGGGTGTACTTCTCGCAAGTATATCCTCTTGGGGGACTTTGTGTGCTGTGCCTTATTTATTGCGGTCTGGGAAACCGGGTAGGGGCGGCGCTCGCCTCCGCCCTGGGGGCGCACGCAAGGTGACGCCCCTACCCGGTTTCCCAAATGGACGGAGAAGCATTTATTTTTGTTTGCCCAGATCGCGTTCGACATGCAGGACATCCTTGACTCGCTCAAGGCGCGTAAAGAGCCGCTGCAACTGTTCCAGATCGGTAATCTCCACTGTGACGTTCACCACAATCGTCTCTTTATTGCCACCGATATGGAAATTGACAGACATCAGGTTAGCTCCGGCATCAGAAACGACGGTCGCCAGGTCGCGGATCAAGCCACTGCGATCACGAGCCGTAATCACAATCGGCGCGTGGTATGTTTGCTGCTGCATGCCATGCCAGCTAACAGGCACAAGTCGTTCGTTATCACGTTCGCGGAAGCGCGCCAGGTTGCGACAATTGACACGATGCACAATCACGCCCTTTCCACGACTGACAAAGCCCACAATCTCATCTCCCGGCAGAGGACAACAACAGTTCGCCAGCTTCGTCAGCAAGCCACTCACACCGGCAACTTCCATTTGCCCACTACTGACCTGCTTCGCACTGGTCGTAGGCAACGAGATTGGCTCCTCGCTCTCCCTTGTATCCTTGCTCTCTTTGCCCTCACGGAGTTGCCAGTATTCAATCAGCTTGACAGTAGCCGCGCGTGGGCGCACATCGTCGGCGCCAATAGCCGCCAGCAGATCGTCTAACGACTCCATATTCAGCTCTTTGCACAGCCAGTCCTCTGCATCCTCAGTCACATTATCCAGACTGCGCTGACTCGCCGCCTTCAATTCACGATCTAGCCGCTCACGCCCAATCTGGATATTGATAGGGCGCTCATAGGTTTTGAGATAACGCCGGATCTTGTTACGCGCCGCTGCCGTCCGCGCAAAATTTAACCAATCGCGCGTAGGATGCGCCGTACGGTTCGTCACAATATCGACGATGTCCCCGCTCTTCAACTCATAGTCCAGCGGCACCATGCGCGTTACCAGGCGCTCTCCATCGTCATTGCCCACCTGCGTGATAATACGCGCACCCGCACATCTATCACCAACCATGGTATGGATACGATAGGCAAAATCGAGCGGCGTCGAACCAACCGGCAGATCTTTCACCTCACCCTTGGGTGTAAACACAAAAATCTGCTCCTGGAAGATATCACCTTTGACGGCTTCGACAAACTCAGCATCACTTGTATTGGCCGCGCGCAGATCGTGCTGCCAATCAGCCAATTGATGCAACCAGGTCAGCAGTTCTTTCGCGGATGCCGAAGCATGATCACCAATATCCTTGTAGTGCCAGTGCATGGCGACACCATACTCGGCCATCTCATGCATCGAGTGCGTCCGAATCTGGATCTCTACCAATTGATCATCCAGGCAGAAAACAGTCGTATGCAGCGCACTATAGCCATTGGGCTTAGGATTAGCGATAAAATCCTTGATGCGTCCTTCTTTTGGCTTCCAGAGGCTATGGACATGTCCCAGCGCAATATAGCAGTCAGTCGTGGTATCAACCAGGATACGGAAGGCAATCAGATCGTGGATCTGGCTGATGTCGGCAGCAGCTTTCAAGTGCTCCAGGTCTTCGGTATCACCCATGTTGCGCGCCAGCTTGCGATAGAAACTATAGGCGTGCTTCACACGTCCAGATATCTCCGCCTTCACACCAACTGTGGCCATCTCTGTACGCAACACCCCACACACACGCTCAACGTAAGAACGCCAGTGCTCGCTCTCCATTTCGACGATATCGCCCACCCAGCTATATTTATCTGGCTCAAGCACCTGGAAGGCGAGATCCTGCAACTCACTCTCAATCTTCGACATACCCAGGCGTCCGGCCAGTGGGGCGTAGATCTCGCGCGTCTCCTCTGCCATCGTGAGCATCTCTTGACGATCACCTTGATAGAAAGGTACACACACCAGGCGCATCGCGTGCAAACGATAGGCGAGCTTGAGCAGGACAACGCGCGGATCATCGGCCATAGCCATAAACATCTTACGCACAGTTTCAGCCTGCTGGCGACGCATCGCTTCACGGATACGTGGCTTCTTGTTTTCAGCCGGCTGAGGCATACCTGTACTCTCGCGCTCATCGTATACTTTTTTGGAGGTTATAGCTGGCATGCTCTGAATTGCTAGCATAGCACCAGTCACAACGTTCTGCTTCTTGCGCTCCAGGATGTTGAGACGTGCCATACTCCCGACGACACGCGCAGTAGGGGTACCTAGCACCTGTTCGACCCGCTCAAGCGAGAGGAGATCAGCATCAACGGCCTCGAAGACCAGGCCAGCAGAGATACCAATTGCATCGACATGCATGACCTGCGCAAGAATAGTTGTGACCGCTAGCGCATGTTCCAGCGGCGGAATCGGACGCGCCGCCACTCCAGGAACATTCTGACAGGTCTCTTGCGCAAGATCGAAGGCCAGCAACACCTTGTCAACTTCACCGAGAGTCATATAGGAACTCACGAGCGAGAGCAGGTGTGCCATGGCATCCGGGTAGGTATGTCCTACAAAATGTTGTTCTACAGACCTATCTATCATAAATCATCTATAACCATCTGGGCGAGCCAGAGTAACTCGAACGAATAACAATTCCACCGACCAATATACACTATACGCTATACGCCGCTTGCTATTTACAAGAACATCCTTAAAATATACGTAGCATGCCGTTCCTGGTTATATTGACGCAGGTCAACACACAGCACAAAAAAAAGTAGGGTAACGCTAACGCACACCTTCGTGGATACACCTGGGATGGGAAGAGGATGCCTGGTCCTTGGCCACTCAGGGTACCCACGACAGGTTGAGAGCACCCACAAGCAAAGCTAGCCCTATTTTCCTACAGCACGCTCTACATTGACAACATTTTTCACCTGGCGCAGACGACGCAAAATGCGTTCAATCTGGTCGATGACGCCCGTCTCTGCCGCAATTTCCAGTGTCGCTGTAATCACGGCTTTCTGTAAAGAAGCATTGGTAGTAGAAGTAACAGCGGTCATGTTGATACTCGAGTCGGCGACCACAGCCGCCACATCGCGCAGTAAGCCCGCACGATCATGCGCGACCAGTGTGATCGGCACCAGGTAGTACTCCGGCTTTATGCGCAACCAGTCAAGATCTACCAGCGCACTGACATGGTCGCGGTAACGGCGCAATGTCCGGCAGTCAGCGCGATGCACCAGCATGCCCTTGCCCGGTGAAAAAAAGCCCATTATCGCATCTCCCGGGATAGGACAACAGCATTGCGCCAGTTTCACCAGACGCGCAACCTCGCCATCCCTGTCCTGAAGATAATCATTTTCATTCTCATCAGGATGGTTGCCATTTTCGGTGCTGGCCTCATCCTGCTTTGGCAAGAGTGGCAGCAGATGCTCTAACACCTGTTCGCCTGGCAAATCTTCACGCCCAAGCGCAACGTAGATATCGTCACGTGTGGCATACTTTTTGAAAGTCGTACTGGCTGCCTCGCCCTCAGTGCAGAGACGCAGCAGCAGATCTTCAACAACATCGCTGACACCAACCTGGCCAGCAGCCTTCAAAGCCAGGTCCAGCCGCTCACGACCCAGTTGCAGATTAATCTCGCGCTCATAGGTTTTGAGATAACGCCGAATCTTGTTACGCGCTGCCGCCGTGCGTGCAAAAGAGAGCCAGTCACGCGTGGGATGCACGGTACGGTTCACCATGATATCGACAATCTCGCCGCCCTTCAATTCATAATCGAGTGGCACGAGACGAGTGACCAGGCGACCACTCTCATCCTGATTTGTAATAATCCGCGCACCGGCACAATGATCCCCCAGATCAGTATGAATGCGGTAAGCCATGTCCAATGGCGTCGAACCACGCGGCAGGTCCTTTACGTCACCTTTGGGCGTAAACACAAAGATCTGCTCTTGAAAGATATCACCTTTGACTGCCTCAACAAATTCGTCAGCGCTGCGCTGCGGCAATTCGCGCTGCCACTCGCGCAACTGCTCGATCCAGGCTACCATTTCACGGTACGAGAGACGCCAACTGCTCGGCGTCGGCTCTTTTTTGCCGCTCCCCGCCTTTTCGTCCTTGCCCACACGCTCCTTCAAGTACCAGTAGCTGGCAATGCCATAATCAGCCGTGCGCTGCATATCATAGGTGCGAATCTGGATCTCTGCCAGACGGTCCTGCAAACAAAAAACAGTCGTATGCAACGACTGATACCCATTCAATTTAGGAGTGGCGATAAAATCTTTGATGCGACCATCCTTCGGTCGCCACAGCGCGTGAATATGTCCTAAAGCCAGGTAACATTCATAATCGCTATCAACCAGGATGCGGAAGGAAACAAGGTCGTGGATCTGGCTGACCTCATTGCCATTTTGCTGCGGCATATCCTCCAACTTGCGATTGGTGCTCGCCAGGTGCTTGCGCCACGCCAGCACATCCGCATGAATACCAGCTCGTTCCATCTCCTCACGCAGAATATGACACACCTCGTCCACAAGAGGTTGGCGTTTCTGTACTTCATCCTCAACTTGCCGGGCCAGGCGCGCATACTTTTCAGGTTCGAGATAGCTAAAGACGAGATCCTCTAACTCGGCCTGGGCAATATACATGCCCAGACGACGGGCCAGCGGAGCATAAATCTCACTGGTTTCGCGCGACGTATTTTGCTGCTGAGCAGGCGACATCGCACTGAGTGTCCGCATATTATGTAAGCGATCAGCAATTTTGAGCACAACTACACGTGGATCTTCGGCCATTGCCAGCAGCATCTTACGTACAGTCTCAATGCGCTGACGGCGCTTGTCAACCAGAGATGGCGGCGAGGGGAGAAGTGGGTCCGCACTCTGTGACTCGGGAAGGGCGGCTTTTTTCACAGTCGTAGCAGGCTTGCCAGCCAGGGCGTCAAACTTCGTCACCCCATCAACAATGTTGGCTACCACCGCACCAAACTGCTCGCGTAAGTCGTCAAGGGAAAAATCAGTATCTTCGACTACGTCATGCAACAGTGCAGCCACAATACCGTCCGCGTCAATGCGCATGACAGCTAGCAGGAAGGCTACCTCTAAGGGATGCTGGATGTATGGCTCACCAGAACGGCGCACAACTCCACCATGTGCCTGATCGGCCAGATCATAGGCACGCTGAATCTTCTCCATATCATGTGGAGCAAGATACTGACCCGTTTCGGCCAGCAGGTCCTCAAGAGTCATTTGCGAAGGAGACAAGTTCGCCCCCGATGCTGTCGCCGTTCTCATCAAAGGGATACTGGACCCAGACTGATCAGCGACTTTTTCGAAATTGGTAGCCATACTGAATACCTGCAACTACATTCTGTACCATCTGCCTGCGCCTGATCGGCTCTCTCCACACATTCGGCACTACAACTACAAGTATATACCCAGCCTGGACAAAACAAATGTTACTACTCTATTATAAAGAGCAAAATTTGACTGTCAAGCGGATACTTTTTGCCACTCCAAATCCGAATGCTTGAGGAAGATAAAATCAGGTACGCAATGGAGGTACATACCATGTACATTCATCTATAAGAGGAAACGCAAACGCAGCCTGCATTATTCCACGAGGGAAAGCAACCAGGCTGGCTCCATCATATACGACAAAGGCGAAGCCAAGAACACACCCTGGCTTTGCCTCTTTTTTTGTTCTGATGGGAAATTCCTGTAGACGCTACCTGCTACGCAACTGGGCATATGCTCGTAGGAAAAGCATGGTCCAACATAACAGGCAAGCGCGAGCAGGCCGCATTAACTGCGGGCGACGCTACGCACCTTGTCATAGCAGGGACTACAGTAGACCGGGCGATCATTCTTTGGCAAGAATGGGACCTGAGTCTCAGTACCACACTCAGCACAAATCACTGTATGCATTTCTCGCGGTGCACGCTCTCGTCCACCTGAACCACCAGCCGAATTACGGCGATTGGCTCGGCAGGAAGGGCAGCGACCAGGCTGATTCATCAGACCTTTTTGCTGGTAGAACTCTTGTTCTCCTGCAGTGAACACGAAGTCGACTCCGCACTCACGGCACTTTAGGGTTTTGTCATCGAAGCTCAACTAGGGACCTCCTTGTGATATGTTGGTAATCCTCAGGGTCGTATCCTAGCAGATGTCACCAGTCTTTTTTTTCCCCCTACCAGCGTGGGATTTTATACCCTGGACGAGCACTGTATGCGAGACCGAGATTGGATACCGGTGGAAAGCATACACTATCTTTTAAGGATTTGCAAGTGTTTTTATGACAATTTCCGACTACGCTACATATTTTTATGTATCTTTTATATCATTTTTATGCGATTCTGACTTGACGTTTATGAGACAATAACCAATAGGAATAATGGGCTGTAAAAATCTAGTCAAGCGCTTTCTAAAGGCCCATTGCATGTTTTTAGTGAGCATGTGTTTGGAGAAGAACACACCTTTTCCCCGAATGGACGGAGAGCCGGTTTCAGCTCACTATTGACGAAAAGTATGCGCGTTACAAACACTATCTGAGAGGTTCATGTCAGCATTTTCCTTTACAATCGACGCCGACAGCTCCACGAGTTGGGCACGGGCGGGCACGATCCAGACCCCTCATGGCACGATTCAGACGCCCATTTTCATGCCGGTAGGGACACAAGCGACGGTCAAGAGCGTCGCACCCGAAGAGCTTCACGCGGCTGGTGCGCAGATTATACTGGCGAATACCTACCATCTGATGCTCAGACCTGGCTCTGAGCTTATTGCGTCATTTGGCGGGCTGCACTCATTTATGCACTGGGATGGTCCCATCCTCACCGATAGCGGTGGCTTCCAGGTCTGGAGCCTGGGACGCCTGCGCAAGCTGAGCGAGGAAGGCGTGACCTTCAAATCACATCTTGACGGCTCACAACACGTCCTGACACCCGAGCGTGTGATGCAAATCGAAGCAGAACTGGGCGCAGATATTATCCTGCCGCTCGATATTTGCTCGCCCTATCCTTGCAGCGCGCACGAGGCCCAGCAAGCCATGGCATGGACCCATCGTTGGGAAGAACGCGCCCTGCTCGCCAAGGAACACTATAATCCAGCTCAGAGCTTATTCGGTATCATTCAAGGAGCCTTTGAGCTTGCATTACGCCAGCAAAGCGCTCAGGTCATCGCCAGTATGCCATTTCCAGGACTCTCCATTGGCGGACTCTCTGTAGGCGAGCCTAAGGAGATGATGTGGGAGATACTGAGTACTGTCACGCCGCTATTGCCGCGCCATAAGCCGCGTCATTTACTGGGAGTTGGCTCGCCCGAAGATCTGGTAGAGGGTGTGGGGCTGGGTATGGACATGTTCGATTGTGTTTTACCAACGCGTGTGGCACGTCACGGTGGACTCTTTACCGCCAATGGACGCGTCAGCATCAAAAACGCACGTTTTCGCAGCGAGCATGGACCGATAGAGGCAGATTGTGATTGCTACACATGCCAGCATTACAGCGCTGCGTACGTCCACCATCTCGCGCGCACGGAAGAGCAGTTGTATTATCGTCTAGGTAGTATCCATAATATTCGCTTCATGCTGCACCTCGCCAGGCAGTTGCGGGAAGCGATCATCGCAGATCGCTACAGTGACTTCCGCGCTGAATTTCAAGCCCGCTATGTTCCAGCATCGGAACGAGTACGCGAGGCACAACGCGAGAAGTGGAAAGCAGCGAGAGAACGTCCAACATAGTATGTTCTCCATCCTTCCGGGGGAAAACGTTAGGAAATGGGGTAGGGGCGTCACCTTGCGTGCGCCCCAGGGCGGAGGCCAGCGCCGCCCCTACCCCATTTCCCCCTCAAGGACGCAGAGCCACAAGGAACAAATATGCAGAAGGCAGCATACCGTTTTATTAATACAGGAGTACAAGACGCAGCCCTCAATATGGCTATCGACGAAGCTATACTCCGTCATCACCTCAAGGGTGAAGTGCCACCAACCTTGCGGGTATTCCGCTGGTCGCAACCGGCGATCTCGCTGGGACGCTTTCAAAACGTTGAGCACGAAATCGCCGTCGATGTCTGCCAGCAGCAAGGCGTCACGCTGGTACGCCGTCCCACCGGAGGGCGAGCCGTCTATCACCGGGATGAATTTACCTATAGCATCGTCATCAGCAAGCACAATGGCATCCCCTCGGGAGTCGTTGCCGCCTATGCCTATCTCTCCCAGGGACTCCTCGTCGCTCTGGCCAGCCTGGGTATACAGGCCGAAATCAGTGATGAGCATGTCAGTAAAAATCCCTCAGCAGCCTGCTTTGCATCATCAACGCAGGCCGACGTGACGAGCAATAACTTTAAGCTCGTAGGTAGCGCTCAGGTATGGAAACAAGATGCACTGCTGCAACAAGGATCATTACCGCTCGATGACCGCTCGGCAGAATTCTTTAGTATGCTACGCTTTGCTAACGCAGAAGAGCGCCAGGCAGCCTTGAGTCTCTATCTGCAGAAAACTGCTCCATTGCATGCCTTTGCCCCGACGGCAACCTGGGATACAGCAGCACAGGCATTTCAAAATGGTTTTAGTACCCTTCTGCAAAGGCAATTTGCGCCCGGCGAATTGAGTGCATCTGAGTGGGAACTGGCCCGGCAGTTAGTGGAGCAGAAATACAGCGAGCTAACGTGGAGCAAAGAGCATATCACATTGGCTTGACGCCCCTACCCCGTTGTCCTCATAGACGGAGAGGTTAGCAATACCTCCATTGCATGCAGGCAATCAGTGCGGTACAATAGGCCCGATAGAGATACATCATAGCAGCGGGGGAGGGTGAAAGCGGCGGATACAAGAGGACATATCACGCTCTCCCTGCGAAACGTCTTTTGCGGTCCTGGTAAGCAAGGAAGCAGCATTTATAGCATCGAGTTAAGGAGTATCTGGGCGTGAGCATATCTGTCGAATTGGCGCGGAGCATCCTGGAAGCCAGCAAGCAACGTGCCAGAGAACTACGCAGCCCTGTGAGCATTACCATTGTGGACGCAGGAGGGCACCTGGTCCTCTTCGAACGCATGATGGCTCCCTATGGTTGGGCAACAGGCAATATCAGCCTTGCCAAAGCAAATACCGCTGTGATGTTTAACCAGTCCACAGACGCAGTTGCGCAATGGGGTGTGGGTATCCCAGGTTTCGCTGCCAGCCTGGCCGCGATGACCAACGGACAATTTATCATGGCCGCTGGCGGCTGGCCCATCCGCGTCAACGGTATCACCATTGGCGGCATTGGAGTAAGTGGAGGCAACGCACCTGGCCGCGATGACGAGATCGCATGTGCAGGACTTGCAGTAGTAGAAGCATTGAGCGCACCCATCCCGGCACAAGTAGCTGTCGAAGCAAGCTACGAGCAGAACAGTGCATCACTAGCGGGCACTAACGAGAGAGTTCCACGCCCGCAGGACCTTCCCCCCATGACCCAGCACTTGCCAACAGATAACAACAACCCTTACAGCGCTTTTGGTACGCCTACCTCTAGCCAATCAAACGAGAACCGTTCAGGAGACCAACTATGAGTCAAGAATATAGCACGACACCAAGCAAAAAGATACGACGCACACGCTCACAACGCAATCGTCCCGTCCTTGTTACCGACGAGGAAAACGAAAAAACCGCACTCCCAGAAGTAGATACAACAGAAGTAGAAGCATCACCAGCAGTAGAAGCAGTTACAGTAGAAGCAGTCGCAGAAACACCAAAACGGCAGTCTCGACTCCCCAATTTCTTCTCACGCGTCGATAAAAGCGAGCAAGAGGTAGCTCCCAAGCAGGAAGATATCGTACAAGCACGCCTCGCACGTGCCACACGCAAGCAAGCGGGTAGTAATACAGCTGCTGTAGCAAAAGAAGAGACAGCGACCGGTGATGGGAAGACCACAAAGGTTCCAGCAAAAGCTACGGCGACACAACCACCAAAGTTGTTTAAGTCCCGCCATTTTCTAGGCTTTGCGATTTACTTGCTCGGCGCAGAATTCCTCTTACCCTACGAGGCCAACGCTCTAGTAAAACTGGGATTAAACAAAACATTATTCTCCTTCCCACTTTTCGGCGCGACGGCGACGGTTAGTACATCATTTCTGTTCAATATCATCACATTGATCTTATTACTTTATGTTCTGGTCAAGATGGACCTGCTGCCAAGCAGCCTTACTGGAGGCAGTGCCGCGCAGAGGAACGCCAAAACAGCGCAGAGTAGGAACAATCAGAGTGAGCCAGGCGAGAAACAAACTCCACCACCGATGAGACAGGGCGTGCAGGGCGCAGACGATGACCTTTATCAGGAGTATCGCGCCAACCAGAGACGCGACAAGAAACGCTAATACCAGATCAATGCTCCAAGAGAGGCATGACAGGCTCCATTGCCTCTTGACAGAGATAGCATCAACCCTTTATAATTGTTACTACAAGTCGGAGCAAGGCTTCGGCAATAACAAACATACGGAAAATATCAATGCTCAGCGACCAACCAGACAAACAAATCAGTTTCCAATATAGCTTTTATTATTGGTTTAGCCCTCCAGCATGATGGTGGGCCCTTTGGGCTGAGCAAAAATTGACCACCAGCGTGCTGGAGTAAGCAGAGGAAAAAACCTCTGCTTTTTTGTTTCTCAAAAATTGAGTCGAGAGGATGACATTCATGATTATCACACTTCACACCCAGGCGACCAGCGACGAACGAGCGCAATTGATGACACTACTCTGCCGTATCACCGGCAGTCAATGTCCGATCACCACAACCGTCATGGCCGAGCGCGAAGTAATCGCCCTTGATACCAGCCTGGTCGATAGTCAGGCACAGAGCGCATTAGAAGCGCTGAGCGCAGTTGATAGTGTCCTGAGCATCAAAACCGCCTATCAGCTGGTCAGCCGCACGTTCCAGGCGACCACAAGCAGTATTGTCGTAGGGAAGACGCATGACTGCAACCCGGTGACTATCGGCGGTGAGGCTATTGCTCCTGTGATCATGTCTGGACCTTGCGCCGTCGAGAGTCGGGAACAGTTGCTGGCCACTGCACGCGCAGTCAAACAGGCTGGCGCACAGATCTTACGCGGCGGAGCCTTCAAACCTCGTACTTCGCCCTACCAGTTCCAGGGACTCGGCATTGAAGGGCTGCACATGCTGGCGGAAGCACGCGAGATCACAGGACTACCTGTGATTACTGAAGTCATGGAACCCGCTATGGTAGAGCCAGTAGCCCAGTTCGCGGACATATTACAGATCGGTTCGCGTAACATGCAGAACTTCCCGCTGCTCTCAACGGTCGGTAGACATAGCAAGCAGCTTCCGATCCTACTGAAGCGCGGATTGTCAGCCACCATCGACGAATGGTTACTGGCAGCTGAATACATTGTCGCGGCAGGCAATCCTAACGTCATCCTCTGCGAACGCGGCATACGCAGCTACGATCCCCAGACACGCAATGTCCTTGACCTGACCTGTGTGCCACTGCTCCACGAATTGACCCACTTGCCCATCATTGTTGACCCCAGCCATGCCACCGGTCGCCGCGAATTGGTGCCAGCCATGTCACGAGCCAGCATTGCCGCCGAAGCCGATGGCCTGATCATCGAAACCCATCTCGATCCCAATACAGCATTATGTGACGGGCGACAATCGATTACGCCCGAGCAACTAGCAAAAATCGTGCGCGAAACCAGGCTTTTCACGCGCATGATGCGTGAGGAGACGCGTGTGGCATAAGCGCCGGAAGATTCCCAGGCAACACCTATCGACTCACAACACACACTTATGCTATACTCTGCGTAGGTAGAAAGAGTATTTGCTATGATGGTGGGGGATAGACCAAGGCTTTGAGGAGACACTATGCCAACACGAATTATTATTGCCGATGACGAAGCCATTCAGCGCATGGACTTAAAAGATGTGCTGACCAAGCAGGGATACCTCGTAATTGGGGAGGCAGGCGATGGCCAGAGCGCCATCAACCTGGCCCGCGAACTGCGGCCAGATCTGCTGATCATGGACATTCGTATGCCCGATATGGATGGCATTGCCGCCGCCGAAACACTTACGCAGGAAAAGATTGCACCAGTGTTGTTGCTCACGGCTTTCGGGGACCAGCAACTCGTGGAACGAGCGAAAGAGGCGGGCGTGGTTAACTACATCGTGAAACCACTGCGCGAGAGCGAAGTTACGCCTGCTATCGAAGTCACACTGGCTCGCTACAGCGAGTTCCGCGCCCTGGAAGAAGAGAATCGCAGCCTCTCAGAGAAACTCGAGACACGCAAGGTCGTCGAGCGAGCGAAAGGACTCTTGATGGAAAAGCAAGGACTCAGCGAACAAGAGGCTTTCCGCAAGATCCAGAAGGCGAGCATGAACAATCGGAAGTCTATGCGCGAGGTGGCTGAAGCTATCTTGTTGACAAACGAAATGTAACAGTCAAAGGATGGGGCAAATGGAGCAACGCCGCTACACACTGCCCCCATCTAGTAAAGATGGAAGTGCCAATGTCATTGACAACGAGCACAGCGCAAACTGTTGTTGTCGTAGGCATCCGTTTTCGTCCCGCCGGTCGTATCTATTACTTTGACCCTGTAGAGCAAACATTTACGACAGGCCAGTACGTCATTGTGGAAACCGTGCGTGGCGTTGAGGCTGGGCGAGTGGTGATTGCCTCTAAGAAGATCGCAGAGAGTGATCTGAGCGATCCGCTGAAACCCGTCTTGCATCTGGCAACTGAAGACGAATTGCGCATGATGCTTGCATACAAAAGTAAAGAGAAAGATGCGTTGATGCGCTGCCACGAACGGATTGTGCAGCACCATCTGCCGATGAAGCTCGTGGAGGCTGAATACACGTTTGATGGTAGTCGGCTAACTTTTTACTTTACAGCGGACGAGCGGGTTGATTTCCGCGCCCTCGTACGGGATCTGGCCGCGACATTTCGCACGCGTATCGAATTGCGCCAGATTGGCGCACGAGATCAAGCGAAGTTGCAGGGAGGCATTGGTCCATGCGGCAAAACCCTCTGCTGTAGCTCCTGGATCACTGACTTTGGTATCGTTTCGATCAAGATGGCGAAAGAGCAAGGACTACCGCTCAATCCCTCAAAAATTTCTGGCGTCTGCGGTCGTCTCATGTGTTGTCTCTCTTACGAAAACGACAACTACATTCAAGCCAAACGACAGATGCCACAGATCGGAACCTTCCTCGACACACCCAGCGGTCCCGGTAAAGTAGTCTCGGTGAATGTGCCACAAAATGCAGTCGAAGTTATGTTGGAAAGCGGTGTCACCATTCACATCCCGGTTGATGCACCAGAAGAACAGCCGAGCAGTTGCGGCAGCGGCGGTTGCGGGAGTTGCAGCAGCGGCGGTTGTGGGAGCTGTGGAAGCACCAGGAGCGGTGGTGGCTGTGGTTCTTGTAAAATCAAAAAGAAATAGTTACGTTTGAAGAATCCTGGCGCAGAGATGAGAGGAAGGTGTGTAATATATGTCGTCAGACGGGCAAGACCCGGGGGCCATCTGGCAAGGTCCCGCCAACGCCAATTGGAACCAACCACCTGAGCAAGTTCCAGGATCAGACCTTGAAGAACTGCCACGTTCTCCCCATCAGCAGCAAACAGGCGCATTTTATGCTGGTACACCGCTTCCGGCTGATAGCATGGATGATCAGCATAACGCAGGTCCGGGCGATGATGTCGACGTAGATGTCCAGGCGGCAGATACAGCACCTCGAGGACTACTCGACCAGATCAGACACTACTTGACGTTGATGATTGCGCCCTTGCTTTTTGGCGGCATCACTGGCCTGATCGTGCTTCCACAGATCGCACTCAGGCACGCAGCAGTCCCTCCAGCGGGTTTCTGGCCCGTCACCATCGTTCTCATCGCCATCGCTACCGCACAAGGAGTAGCGGTCCATCATGCAGGTGATGATAACGGCTTATGGGCACTCAGTATGCTGGGCGGTTTTTTCTTCTTCTTGCTTGCTGCATGTTTCGCACTCTTTGGACCAATTCCAGGCTTTCTGCTGCTCGTAGTCCTGACCATTGTGGCTATCTTCATGGCCAGACGCTGCATTCACCCAGTCCCCGAAGGCTTTGCAGACATCGTATTTAGCGCAAAAAAATATAGTCGCACTCTCTATCCAGGCTTCAACGTCCTGCTACCCTGGGAAGAGATCGCCGCGCAACTCAACACAGCCGAGACACAGTGGATCTGCCCGACGCAAACTGTCCAGCTATCACGTGACGAAGATGTGGTCTTGCGCGCAGTCATCTCCTACCAATTATTGCCAGAAGATGCGCACCTGGCGATCACGCAGGTCAACAATTGGGAAGAGAGCGTACGCGACCTGTTTATCAACACGCTACAGACAATTGCGACGCTCTTTAAGCCAGAGGACTTTCTCAGCTGGCCGAATGGACTGCAAGCGCGCCATAGCTACGAGCCCGAGCAGCAGAGCGAAGATGATTTCAAAGGTGGTATAGCACGACGAGAACGCATCAATACCTATCTGTTCCAGCACATGCGCGATAAAGTGGCCCCCTGGGGAGTGCAAATCAATTGGGCCAGCATCCGCGACGTGGAGCTTGCACCACATGGTGTCATTGTCGTCGATACACAACAGCCTGAACCTGAGCCACAACCGCAGCCAGCAGCACAACCCGCGCAAGTGGTGCTACCAGCGGTTTCGGCAAAACAGCCAGTCCCTGTCGGTGCAGCGCAAACGGGCAAGAGCATGCCCAAGCCATCGGAACCAACCACTGTCAAACCGCCTGCCGCAACTGCCACACCACCACAACTGCCCAAGGAGGAATTCCTGATCAAAATATATAAAGAAGTGCAGGATGGTCACATCAGCGATCCAGACACAATTCGCGGCTTCGCAGCAAAATTTGAGCAGGTTGCGCAAGATCCCCAGGCCAGCCAGACGGTCAGCTTTGACCCGGCGCGCGCAGCACTGAACTTATACGAGCAGGCCAGGAAGTATGAAGAACGGCAGTCCCACATCAATGATGACGCCACAAAGCCCGATTGGAAGGTTGCTCCACCACACTGAGTAGCGCAAACGACTGCCCTCGTTTGATTCACGAGGGCAGAGCACATGTGTTGAGCAGTTGTCAGGCGGCCTGGACTCGGCGCTTATTTTTCATTCCCACCGACCACCAACATTTCATCTGCTACACATCTGGACGTTCACGCGATGGAATATTAGCTTTTGCCTTTCCAGGCTAAGATCGTCATGGGTAGTGCAGAGATGATAAGAAACAGGCAGAGCAATAGCAGACACCCGGACAGAACAAGTTCCGCAGACGTTGCAGATGTTGCGGGCGTTGCAGATGGGATAAATACCCAGATAAACTGATGCAACGTCTGTACAGTATAAGCTTTTTGCATAGCTCCTGTCCCCATTACCTTAAAAATGCCATCCCCCACATGAGGAACAACCGCTCTCGTAGTCCAGTCGAGCGTAGGAGAAGCTGGTTGCGTCCAGGAGTGCAGGTTCATGAGAACGAGGAAAATCGGGATCAATAGACAGGACGCTTTCATCAGTTTGAAAGCCGAACGGTGAGCCTGGTCGCGCACCATTTTCTGGCGCTCATCCAGATAGCGTTCCGGCACAGTGATGATTTCACCAGTCAGGTAACGCAAGACGACATAGGAGAGACCCAGGCAAGCTGTAGGGAGGGCAAGGACAATCCATCGATGCAGCTCCATAAATGTAACCAGTCCCAATGACAACTGCGTAGGTGCGCTCCCGAAGGTCCCAGAGAGCCAGAGCGCAGCCAGAAAAGCTACGAAGCTGAGATAGAGCATAACGATGAGCAAACGGCAAAGCCAGAGTGAGGCACGCCGTGTGTGCATGCGGTCAGTATTTTCGAGCAGGATTTGTTGCTGTTCATACATCATTTTACTCCTCGGCTGGAACAAGAGCATCGTGCTCAGGCCAGATATTGCGTCGCGTTGTAGTGGGATGGAAGATAGCTTCAATCGGCAATGCAAAGAACTCGCTCAGTTCCATAGCCAGGCGCAGGCTGGGGAGGTAGCTTCCGTCTTCCATGGCAGCAAGTGTTGTGGGATGGATACGCAGCAGATTGGCAAGTTCACCCAGCGCTAAACCACGTTCCCGGCGCAAAGCCGCTAGGCGATTCAGGATCAATCCAGGTTGCTGCGCACGCCTGACGCTCTTACTCACCGAGAACGTCAGCGCGAAACCGCCAAGCACAAAACGTCCATTCCAGAGTGGAGGTCGCATATGCGTACACGCAGGCGCATCAAGTCGCTGGAGCATTATCGTCATCCTTCCTGCGCACAGTTGGCGCATGAGTATAGACTTCTTCACTTAAGGGCTTGAAAGGTCTGATGGAGAAAATGGCTTCGATGGGCAAATCAAAGAACTCGCTGATGCGAAATGCCAGTTCCAGGCTGGGACTATATTCGCCACGCTCCAGATAACCAACCGTCTGGTAGTTGACCCCAATGGCGTTCGCCAGGTTTAAACGTGAGAGGCTACGCTCGGCTCGCAAGACAGCCAGGCGATTATACATTTTTATCTCGGACATATGCACCTCTAATAATGCTCATACGATAGAAATCACGGTAGCTTATATAGAACATAGCATACATACAACAAAATGTCAATATATAGCAATAAATGATGAGGGGATTTTCTTCTGAGGACTTCTGTTACGCTCGCTTCGTCATCTGGGAGAGGTTAGGGCTCAGACCAGCAAGCTCGGAGACAGACACTTTCTGCAGTCGTGTACCTTATTAAATCAATCACATGGAGTATATTTTCCTCCTCTCTTCCTATGTAACTTTGTAACTTTTGACTACTATTGTATTGTTTCCCGACATTGGCAAAGGGGTAGGTACGTGACATCGGAGAAAGCAAACGTCTTAAAGGAAAAGCAAGAGAGCAAACAAGAGCGAGAAACTGGGTCAGGTGGAGCAAGGGGCACTGAGGTACGGGGAAAGCAATCGGTAGGACATTGGTAGAGCATATTCTCCCCGCCATTCCTGGTCAGGTGCCATACCATTGCACAGCACCTGAATAGAGACATTGCAAGATAGCTAGCGGACAGCTGCTCCAGCAAACTCGCGGATAAGGTTGTTGACCTGAGCTGCTTGCTCCTCTTGCAATTGCAGGCTGCTCTTGTCAATAATACGCACCTCCACCTGAGCATTCGCTCGCTTGAAGGTAGCACTGGCTTCGGACGGCGTTAACAGCCCTTCGCGTCCCCACACAGCCAGAACTGGCACCTGCAAACGCGTGAAAGGCTCATGCACATCCAGGTCCAGATAACCGCTGAACAATGCAGCTAACGCATAGTGACTATTGGGTTGGTGTGCGCTGGTGTAGATGTATTCCACCAGTTCGTCAGTGATCAGGCCCGGATTGTGATAGCCCTCTTGATCATAATAGCGACGAATGGCCTGGCGCGAGGTCAGGATATTGTAGATGAACTGACCAACAATAGGCACGCGTAGCGCGAACTTCAGCAGCACATTGAGAGGTCCCAGATAAGATTCCTGCAAGATGGTTGGTGGTGGAGCAAGTAGCACCAGCCGCTCAAATAACTGCGGCTGACGATAAGCGCCAGCGATGGCATAAGCGCTGGTCAGACCATGCGCAACCACAACCGCTGGTTTGCCAACCACCTCCGCGATGAAGTCGCTGAGCAGGTCCGCAAAGGTCTCAGCTTCATAATCAAGCGCCGGATGATCGGAGAGACCAAAACCGAGCAGGTCCAGCGTATAGACGCGAAACTGCTCCGACAGTGCGGAAATATTCTTGCGCCACTCATAAGACGAAGCGCCTGGACTAAAGCCATGGATGAGGACGAGCGGCTTCGCCGTAGCTTCGCCCTTCACTTCGTAGAACGCATCCCCATATTTCCAGGGATAGCGGCGCTCCTCACCAGTCAATACCGTATCAAGCTCACCGGCCATCGCCTCTGTTACTTTATTAAAAAGAGCAAGTACTCCTAAAGTACCGCCAACAAGCAAACCTGTAGTGAACACTTTTTTTGCAAATGCCATGGACAACACTCCTACTTTGTTCTTAGAAATATGACCAGATTTCAACCCCCTCCAGCGGGCCGTGAAAGCATAAGTATTCCGGCCACCCCATCAGGAAGAAAGTATAACACGAAACCCTAAGAGATCAAGTGAAGAAGCATTAAACAGTAATATAGCATGTGCAATGATATGCTGCAAACGTCCGCATCGGTCTTTGCAACGTGCCAAATGTGATATATACTTCCCAGTGACGGAGGCAGGCTTCCTTCACTGAAGAGAGGCCCAAGGACAAAGCGAGGAAACATGCCAGACCTATCATCATACCTGCACATTTCACACGAAGTACAGACAGCATTGAACGAGCAACAGCCAGTGATTGCCCTCGAATCGACTGTTATTTCTCACGGTCTGCCCTTTCCGGCTAATCTTGAGACGGCGCAGGCCATGGAAGAGACAATCAGGGCAGAAGGAGCAATTCCAGCCACCATCGGCATTCATGGCGGAAAGATCGTGATTGGTCTGTCCCAGGACGAGATTACGTACCTGGCAACTGCGTCATCGATCCAAAAAGTCAGTCGGCGCGATCTTGCTATCACACTGGCAGCAGGCAGTTGGGGAGCAACAACTGTCGCCGGTACCATGCAATGCGCCAGCCTGGTTGGCATCCACTTTTTCGCCACCGGAGGCATCGGCGGAGTCCACCGTGGAGCAGAGAAGAGTATGGATATTTCCGCCGATTTACAGGAGTTGAGCCGTACACCCGTGCTGGTAACGTGTGCTGGCGCAAAATCTATCCTTGACCTTGATCTTACACTGGAGTATCTTGAGACTCAGGGTGTACCGGTGATTGGTTGGCAGACCAACGAGTTTCCGGCCTTTTATGTACGACAGAGTGGACGCCACATCCCACATCGTGCCGACGAAGTCAGTACTATCGCCGACATCGCACGCGCACAATGGACATGCGGCTTACATGGACTGGTTGTAGGCTGTCCGCTACCAGAAGAGTATGCGCTGGAAACTGGCGCGCTGGAAACTGCCATTACAGAGGCGCTCACCGTGGCAGAGATACAGGGTGTACGCGGTGCAGAGATTACACCTTTTCTCCTGGCACGCGTAGCAGAAGCGACAACAGGCGAAAGCGTTGCAGCCAATAAAGCACTCCTGCTCAACAATGCTCAATGGGCTGCCCGTTTTGCGCGCGCATATTACCAGCGCTAAGATGTTGATTTATTCAGACGTAAGGACTACAATACGAAGCGCGCAGGAATTTCATGCATGCGTACTGGACAGTTCATTGCAAGAATAAATCCTCCTCGAAAGGAGCCATATACCGTGAATCACGTGATAGATAAGCGTAAGGTGCTGTGGGGCGTTATCCTCACCTTTCTATGGATGCTCATTTTCGTATTTATCAAAAGCAGCATTGTCATAGACTGGAATGACAATTACCAAAACCTCACTTCCCTCAAGCCTATCCTCGAAATGGTTGGCCTGCTGGTCATCGTTTTCTTTAATATCTTCTATAGGTCCAACGCTGAGACAACAAAACTAAGCCTGACTGCAACGCTTACAGTTTCCTGGCTTGCACTCATGATCTTCTATCCCTTTAAAACTGACATTAGCGGCGGCGCAGTCGGTTTCTTTGCGCTAATTGGTGGCCTGACCGTCTGCGTACTATGGGTGCATTTCTTCTCTGATGAAATAGTGGCGTAAGCTCGTAAGCAGACATATGGAGGAGAGAACTGAGTCCATACTATCCAGTATGCTCAGTATTTCCTCCGTACAGCCTGCTATGAGCTTCAACAGCAGGCACCATGCGACGGGAAAAGCCAGCTATTTCTTCTCTCCACAATTCCACCTCCCGAAAAAGTCATGTTTCTCTACGTACACAGAGGAGCATTAGTGTTATAATACACCTATGTCTGAGCGGGGTACTGTGTTGACTAGTAGTGCCTTGCCCGTGCCATGTTGTTTTTGAGATGAGGGGATGGCTTCTATGGCAAAAAAAATACTTATTATGGATGATGATCCAACCATTGCTGATCTGTTGACTGAAGCTCTGGCCGATGAAGGCTATGAAACGCATATGACGACACAGAGCTTGCGTTTTTACGATTCTGTCCGCGAGCACCAGCCAGATCTCGTGTTACTCGATCTGATGATGCCTTACCTGGACGGACGCGATGAGCTGAAACTCATGGCGATGAACATCGACCGCCAGATTCCTGTGATCGTGGTCACTGCCTTCCTGGGTGCGGCAAGCGAAGAGCAAGAGTTCCGTGAGGCTGGCGTCGTCCACATCGTCTACAAGCCCTTCGACCTGGACAAGCTGGTTGACCTGGTCAAAAGAACGATTGGAGAACCTGGGGGTAGGAAAGCATGAGCGCTAGCGTTCCAGCTCCTGTGCGCGTTGCCCTTGATGCTATGGGCGGTGATCATGCGCCCGCTGAAACCGTGCTAGGCGCGGTGCAGGCAGCTCGTGAATACGGCATCGGCGTCTACCTCGTTGGACGCGAGGACGTTATTCGCAGCGAACTTGCGAAACATGATACTAGCGGTCTCGATCTGCCCATCGTCCACACCGATGAAGCGATAGAGATGGATGAGCATCCGGCCAACGCAGTACGCCGCAAGAAACAGGCATCGATGATCCTTGCCTTACAACTGGTACGCGATGGCGCAGCACTTGGAGCGGTCTCGGCTGGCAACAGTGGAGCTATGATGGCAGCTTCGCTTTTCACGCTCAAACGCCTCCCGGGAGTCGACCGTCCCGCACTGGGCGGTATTTTCCCAGCCAAAAATGGTGTTTGTCTCATTGTTGACATGGGCGCAAACACCGACTGTAAACCCGAATACCTGCAACAATTCGCGCTGATGGGTTCTATCTACATGCAGCGCATCTTCCAAGTTGCCGCACCGCGCGTTGGACTCCTCGCTAATGGCGAAGAAGAGAGCAAAGGTAATCAGCAAGTCATTGAAACCCACCATTTGCTCAAAGCGAACGCAAGCACACTGGGCATCGATTTCATCGGTAACATTGAAGGCCGCGATATTGCCTCGAATGGTGCAGACGTCGTCGTGTGTGACGGCTTTGTAGGCAATGTCGTGCTGAAGCTCAGCGAAGGGCTAGCAGAAACACTGATCAGCATGCTGCGAACACAGATGACCAGTTCCTTTGTCAACAAACTTGCTGCTGCCGTGCTCCAACCAGGCCTGCGCAAAGTCTTTAAGCGCCTCGACTACGCCGAATATGGCGGTGTCCCCCTGCTTGGCGTCAATGGCTCGGCGATTATCTCACACGGTCGCTCCAATGCAAAGGCCATCAAAAACGCATTACGTGTGGCACGCCAAACAGCAGAAACAGGCGTAGCAAGCGCCATCGCCGAGGGATTGGCCCGACTGGGAGCGCCTGAAGATAAGCAACAAGCTGAGGTTTAGTACGTTATCTATCTACAGCAACTTTTCTCTGCATACTATGGTACAAAGAAATATTGGAGACATATTCCCAGGTGCTAATGATGATCGTTGCCTGCATAATGTAGCCTATCTCGGCAAGGCGAGATGCAGAAGAGACGCGGACGCGATGATGCTCTTTCACTTTTAAATCTGGTAGACATTGTACGTTTTCTACACCAGGTTCATTTGTTAAAACGCACTCATCGGGTCCGTCGTGCTTCTCCACAATTCCTGACTATTCCGAGGGCTTCTTCTGGCGCTTCGCAGCTCCCCCTAACCTCCCAATGCGACTATAAAAGCCCGGGTCCTGGCGAGATTTCGTCGTATTCCCACCCTTTTTCCCCATTTCTGAGAAATGGTCTGGACCATACTTACTCACATTCGCCTGACCGCCTTTCTGGGCAATGGTACGGTAATATTCACTGCCTCGTTTCTCCTTCAACGTCGTTCCACCCTTTTTACCGATACGACGATAGTAATCCTCGCCATATTTATCACGTACCGTACTCCCACCTTTACGCCCCGCCTCTACAGTAGACATATGCACGGGTTTCTCTTCATCTTCAGACAACATAGCTAACCCCTTTCCCCGATCTAACACCAAACCATCAGAAGTGCTTACCACATGTCCATGAAACGTTCTACAACACATCCCAGTCCATGTATTTACATAATGTAAAATAGGGCATCCTGTAAAGATGCATCTATGCTACAATCAAACTTCGTTTAGATTATACTAGATAATTTCTCTTTTTGTCAATGAATGATTTGTTAGATCTTTGAGTATATTACAAATCTATATTAAATTTTAATAATCGCAAAGGTAAGCAATATAGCAAAAAGTATGTATAACTAGCGCATTGCCCGCTACAGATGGAGCATGATCATCGGCAAGAGATACACATCCCCTCTCAGTCAAAAACTCGTCCCAAAACGCTTGACAATATGGATCAGTTCTGGCATACTACCCCCTGTCACCGCGACGACCACGAACGAGCCTGACAACCGGCCCGCACGTCTCAGCCAAAAGGGGTATCCCCACTTGACAGAGCGGTCCCACGGTGGTAGAGTAACGAAGCTGTCGCATGCAGACAATCACTGACCGGCTGGTTGGTGCTCCTGTCCTCATCCGCTGACCTTGTGCCACGCTAACGTGGCTCCTCTGGGATCAATCGCTTCCCTGATCGTGCTCATACCTTGAGCTTGACCGTGGGCCTTCCAGCCCTGCAAACGGCCTTGTCTCCTCGGGTGAGGCCCTCCTGGACCGGCGAAACCATCCTGAAGGACGAGCAAAAATTCGTCAGAAAAACGCTTGACAAACCGCCAGGGATATGCGATACTACTGCTACTGAACGAGAACGAACGCATTGAGCGTTCTGATGGTGATGATGTATACCAATCAGTGATTGGTGAAGGCCCACGGGTCCACATCATCCGGGCAACTTGAACAACTGAAGAGTGGAAAGCAGAACTGGAACTGGTCGTTGTTTTTAGGCAACGGGAAAGCAAAACGGTTCCTGTCAATTCGCTTTCATGATTCACACAATCATGGGAGCACAATCTGCGAACAAGCCAAGCAATAATTTGCCTTGGTCTGGATCGCAACTCAACAGACATTTTACCCGTCTCCGCAGGAGGTGGGTGATATAACTGGATGGCGAGTTTGATCCTGGCTCAGGATAAACGCTGGCGGCGTGCCTAACACATGCAAGTCGAACGCCCTACGCAAGTAGGGAGTGGCGGACGGGTGAGTAACACGTGGGTATCTACCATCTCGGTGAGGAATACCGGCGAGAAATCGCCGACAATACCGCATACGCTTCGCAAGAAGCAAAGCTCGTAAGAGCGCCGGATGATGAGCCTGCGGTCGATTAGCTAGTTGGCGAAGTAATGGTTCACCAAGGCGACGATCGATAGCTGGTCTGAGAGGACGATCAGCCACACTGGGATTGAGAACGGCCCAGACTCCTACGGGGGGCAGCAGTGAGGAATTTTCGTCAATGGGGGCAACCCTGAACGAGCAACGCCGCGTGCAGGATGACGGTCTTCGGATTGTAAACTGCTTTTCTCTGGGAAGAGAACGGACGGTACCAGAGGAACAAGCCCCGGCTAACTACGTGCCAGCAGCCGCGGTAATACGTAGGGGGCAAGCGTTGTCCGGATTTATTGGGCGTAAAGCGCACGCAGGCGGTTCTCTAAGTACAGACTGACAGTCCTCGGCTTAACCGAGGAAGGTGTATGTAGACTGGGGAACTTGAGGGCTTCAGAGGGAGACGGAATTCCGGGTGGAGTGGTGAAATACGTAGATATCCGGAGGAACACCAAAGGCGAAGGCAGTCTCCTGGGAAGTCACTGACGCTCAGGTGCGAAAGCCAGGGGAGCGAACGGGATTAGATACCCCGGTAGTCCTGGCCGTAAACGATGACCACTAGGCGTGGGGGGTATCGACCCCTTCCGTGCCGCAGCAAACGCGATAAGTGGTCCGCCTGGGGAGTACGGTCGCAAGATTAAAACTCAAAGGAATTGACGGGGACCCGCACAAGCAGCGGAGCGTGTGGTTTAATTCGATGCAACGCGAAGAACCTTACCAGGACTTGACATGCAGTTGCACCATCCCGAAATGGATGTCCCTTCGGGGCGGCTGCACAGGTGCTGCATGGCTGTCGTCAGCTCGTGTCGTGAGATGTTGGGTTCAGTCCCGCAACGAGCGCAACCCCTGTTGGTAGTTGAATAGTCTACCGAGACTGCCGCGATCAACGCGGAGGAAGGCGGGGATGACGTCAAGTCAGCACGGCCCTTACGTCCTGGGCGACACACACGCTACAATGGTCGAGACAAAGAGTTGCGAACCCGCGAGGGGGAGCTAATCTCGTCAAACTCGGCCTCAGTTCAGATTGGAGGCTGAAACTCGCCTCCATGAAGTCGGAGTTGCTAGTAACCGTAGGTCAGCACACTACGGTGAATACGTTCCCGGGTCTTGTACACACCGCCCGTCACACCACGAAAGTCGGCAACACCTGAAGCCGCTGGGCTAACTCGCAAGAGAGGCAGGCGTCGAGGGTGGGGTCGGTGATTGGGGTGAAGTCGTAACAAGGTAGCCGTACCGGAAGGTGCGGCTGGATCACCTCCTTTCTAGGGAACATTGATCTCCTTCGGGAGATCCATTCCCAGGTCGAAACAGGAACCAAGCTTTCAGCCAGGCACCAGACTGGTTTCCACTCTTTAGGGGTTGGGGGTAGCCCCCCGAACCATGCACCTTACCAACCGAAGAAGCAATTTCTTCAATTTTGCTGAGCGTTTGTTGCAAGCAAGAGTTGAAGCAGAGAGTCATCAAAAAGACCAGGCAGAACCAAATCACCAAGAGATCAGGTGAGAAACGAACAAGCTACACAGAGTACGAGGTGGATGCCTAGGCGCAAAAGACCGAAGAAGGACGCGGAGACCGGCGAAACGTTCAGGGGGAGCTGCATGCAAGCGATGAACCCTGAGATTCCGAATGGGGCAACCCCTCCAGAGTGATGTCTGGAGACCGCCTGCTGAACACATAGGCAGTGACGGGGGGCAGTGGGCGAACTGAAACATCTCAGTAGCCCGACGAGAAGAAATCAACCGAGATTCCCGGAGTAGTGGCGAGCGAAACGGGACGAGCCCAAACCAGAGGTTCTTCGGAACTTCTGGGGTTGTAGGACCAGGAAAAAGGGCGAGGCCGACACACGAACGCGTTGGAACGCGCGACCGCAGCGGGTGAGAGTCCCGTAGTGGACGTCGACCTCAACTGGCTTGGTATCCTGAGTACCACGAGCCACGAGAAAGCTTGTGGGAAGCCGGGGGGACCACCCTCCAAGGCTCAACATCTTTTGCGACCGATAGTGAACAAGTACCGTGAGGGAAAGGTGAAAAGCACCCCGAGAGGGGGATGAAAGAGACCCTGAAACCACGTACTCACCAGCAGTCAGAGGTCACTGTAGCACGAGCTACCAAGGACTGATGGCGTGCCTTTTGTAGAATGATCCGGCGAGTGCATCGGCGTAGCAGGTTAACCAGCGCTAAAGCTGGGGAGCCAGAGGGCAACCGAGTGTGAAGAGCGCGCAGGTTGCGCCGATGCGACCCGAAACCACGTGAGCTATCCATGGTCAGAGTGAAGCGGATGTGACAGTCCGTCGAGGCTCGAACCCACCAGTGTTGCAAAACTGGGGGATGAACTGTGGATAGGGGAGAAATTCCAATCGAACGTGGAGATAGCTGGTTCTCCCCGAAATGTATTGAGGTACAGCCACACGGGAAATATCCTGGAGGTAGAGAGCTGGATGGGCTAGGGGCCAAGTGCTGGTTACCAACCCCAACCAAACTGCGAATGCCAGGACAGTGGTCCGTGTGAGTGAGACGGCGGGGGCTAAGCTTCGTCGTCAAAAGGGAAACAGCCCAGACCACCGGCTAAGGTCTCCAAATCGATGCTCAGTGTCAAAGGGAGTCATCCCGCCCAAACAGCCAGGATGTTGGCTTAGAAGCAGCCATCATTGAAAGAGTGCGTAATAGCTCACTGGTCGAGTGGAGTGGCACCGACAACGTAGCGAGGCTCAAGCATCGTACCGAAGCCGTGGATTTCTTTCTTGAATGAGAGAAATGGTAGGGGAGCGTTCCGCGCCGCCGAGAAGCCAGATCGCAAGGACTGGTGGAGCGCGCGGAAGTGAGAATGCCGGAATGAGTAGCGCAATCGCTGTGCAAACCAGCGACACCGCAAGCCTGAGGGTTCCTGGGCACCGTCAAACGACCCAGGGTGAGTCGGGTCCTAAGCCGAGGACGTTATAGTCGTAGGCGATGGAAAGCAGGTTAGATATTCCTGCACCGGAGACGCTCGCTATGAGCAATGGGGGGACGCGGTAGGGAAGGTGAACCCATCAATTGGACAGGATGGGCGTGTTGACCGAAGTGCGTGACCGAGGAAAATCCCGGTCGCCTGTGCATGACGGCAGCACCGAGTCCGAGTAATCGGGCGGAAGTCATCGCACCCCAGGCCGCCAAGAAAAGCCTCTCGCCAGAACGATCTCCGCCCGTACCGCAAACCGACACTGGTAGGCAAGGGGAACACCCCGCAGGTGAACGAGCGACCCTCTGTTAAGGAACTCGGCAAATTGACCCCGTACCTTCGGAAGAAGGGGTGCCCTAGTAGCGAATCTCTCGTAAGAGGGGAGCGTGAGGGGGTTGCAAGAAAATGGCTCAACCGACTGTTTACCAAAAACACAGGTCTCTGCGAACGCGAAAGCGGAAGTATAGGGGCTGACTCCTGCCCAGTGCCGGAAGGTTACGAGGAGCGGTGATCGTAGCTGCGAATCTAAGCCCCGGTGAACGGCGGCCGTAACTATAACGGTCCTAAGGTAGCGAAATTCCTTGTCGGGTAAGTTCCGACCCGCACGAAAGGAGTAACGAGTTGAGCACTGTCTCGACAGAGGACTCGGCGAAATTGAAGTACCCGTGAAGATACGGGTTACCCACGACAGGACAAAAAGACCCCGTGGAGCTTTACTACACCCTGGCCTGGAAATGAGGCAGAAGGTACGTAGGATAGGTGGGAGCCGGAGAACGCATCCTTGTGGGGGTGCGGGAGGCAAGAGTGAAATACCACTTTCCTTGTGGTTTGTTTCTCATGGCTGACCTTGAAGCAGGCAGCCAGACAGGACCAGGCGGGTAGTTTGACTGGGGCGGTCGCCTCCCAAAGAGTAACGGAGGCGCTCAAAGGTTCTCTCAGGGTGGATGGACATCACCCGCAAGAGTGTAAAGGCACAAGAGAGCTTGACTGCGAGGCAGACGCGCCGAGCAGGGACGAAAGTCGGACTTAGTGATCCCACATTCCCGAGTGGAAGGAGTGTGGCTCAACGGATAAAAGCTACCCCGGGGATAACAGGCTTATCTTGCCCAAGAGTTCACATCGACGGCAAGGTTTGGCACCTCGATGTCGGCTCGTCGCATCCTGGGGCTGGAGTAGGTCCCAAGGGTTGGGCTGTTCGCCCATGAAAGCGGCACGCGAGCTGGGTTCAGAACGTCGCGAGACAGTTCGGTCTCTATCCGTCGTGGGCGTAGGAAGATTGAGGGGAGTCATCTCCAGTACGAGAGGACCGAGATGGCTTGACCGCTGGTGAGCCAGTTGGCCTGCCCGGGCCACAGCTGGATAGCTATGTCAAGAAGGGATAAGCGCTGAAAGCATCTAAGCGCGAAGCCGAACCCAAGACGAGTCTTCCCATCTCTCAGGAGATCAAGATCCCAGGAAGAAGACCTGGTAGATAGACGGCACGTGGAAGTCCGGTAACGGATGCAGCGAAGCCGCCCTAATGATCGTACGGCTTGTCTCACCCTCGTGTGTGTTAGTTCTGTATGGGAATGAGATGATGTGCTGCTTTGCTCTTGTGCGCAGCGCGCTCGGCAAAATTGAGGAAATTGCTCTTCGGTTGCATAAAAAATATTGGTATAAGCGTAAAAAGATGGTTTGCTCTTGTTTGAGAGCAGACCGTTTTTTGTTTATAGTCATGGAATGTTATACTATCCAATATTGGTAGTGTGGCCATAGTATGTATTTATTGAACGTAGCGCACATACCTGATCCTCTTTTAGCACAACAAAGCAGCTCGTAGGGCATATCACAACGACAACATCCGAGACAACTATCATTTAGTAGGAGCAGAACTCATGCTCATCGACTTTCATACGCATATTTTCCCTCCCGATATATGTCAGCATCGTGAACGATATTGTAAGCGTGATCCCTGGTTCAACGAGCTGTACAGTAATCCTCGTGCCTATCTAGCAAGTGCAGAAGATTTGATTGCGGAGATGGACCTATCTGGCGTGGATGTTTCTGTGGCTTTTTCCTTTGGCTGGAGCGACCCGGGTTTAATCGAAGAAACAAACAGTTATATTATCGATGCTATGCGTCGTTACCCACGGCGTATTTATGGTATGGCAGTGTCGCAACCAACCGCAGGAACACGGGCTCACCGCGAGCTAGAACGCTGTGCGGAAGCTGGCATGATAGGTCTAGGAGAACTGATGCCACACGGTCAGGGCTACAAACTGAGTGATATCCAGTTGCTATCCCCATTAATGGATATTGTACGCCATTATCAACTGCTTGTCCTCTCTCATTGCAGCGAACCTGTTGGACATCGCTATCCAGGCAAAGGAGATGTCTCAGTGCAAGACATTGTGGCTTTTTTGACTGCTTTTCCCGATGTACGTTTCATCGCCGCCCATTGGGGAGGCGGATTACCTTTTTACACTCTGATGCCAGAAATCCAGCGCATCGTCTCCCACGTGTGGTATGATAGCGCTGCGAGCATCTATCTCTACCGTCAGACCATCTTTCCCGTGGTAGCACAGCTCGTTGGTGCCGATCGTATTCTCTTTGCCAGCGATTATGGTTTGTTGCGCCAACGTCGTGTGATCAATCATATTAAGCAAGCTGGTTTGGATGAAGAGTCCACGGCATTAATTCTCGGCAAAAATGCACAACGTTTGCTAAGCTTGTAGGATCTGATATATGCGTGTTGTTTCATTAGCAAGTGGTAGTAGTGGCAATGCATTGCTAGTCGAAGCTGGTCCAGCAGGACGAACCAGGCTCCTGGTTGACGCCGGTCTCAGCGCTCGTCTGATCAGTGCACGTTTGCGGACGCTGGGCGTGCACCCCACACACCTGCAAGGTATCCTGGTTACGCATGAACACAGCGATCATGTAGCGGGACTGCCAGTTTTAACCAGGCGTTTTGACCTGCCCGTTATCGCTGATCCTCGTACGCACAAAGCTATTGAAGACGGTTTAAGCACGGGCACCTGGCATACGGACTCGGGCAAACTGGTCACAACCGGAACGAACTCGCAGCAAGCAATGGTTTCTGATTACGTGACTGCCGTACAATATGCAGATAATACAGAAGTGCTAACGAAAACCGATGGGACCACTCCCGCCTCATCTGATGTCTCCTTACCAACGACGATTGCACTTCCTATTGGTTCACATCGCACGATTGGTGATATCGAAATAACCTCCTTCCCTATCTCCCATGACGCGGTCGCTCCTTGTGGTTATCTCTTAAGTGCAGGTGGTTGTCGTGTATGTCTTGTGACTGACAGTGGCGAAGTTACACCTGCGATGCTTGATGTTATGCAGCAAGCAGACCTGCTTATTTTAGAAGCAAATCATGATCGCCAGCGGCTCATACGTGGACCTTATCCCCAGCACTTGAAGCAGCGTATCCTCAGTTCCACAGGTCATCTCTCCAACGATCAGGCTGCGGATGCTGTACTGCGCACGTGGCGCGCAGATGGTGTACGCTGGCTATGGCTGGCGCACCTGAGTCGCACAAATAACACTCCCACATTGGCTCTTAACAGCATACGCACATCGCTGCAAGCAGCTGGAGCTAACCTTACGCAGATACATATCTCGGCTTTACCGCCTACTATGGGTAACATATGGGACTCCACACAACTCTGGCACGCTCCTGCTTTGTGGGATATGTCGCTTTAAGCTGATGATAGAGCGGTTATATCTTAACCGTTTCCTCTGACATGAGTGCCCGACGTACCCGTTCTAGCGCAGGCTTAGCATGCAGTAGCGCATAAAAACCAAGGGCTTGCTCAAAGTGGTAACGTGCTCTACTCAGATCGTTGCGCCTGCTTGTATTATCTGAATCGGTATGATTCGCACGTCGTTGATACAACATACCCAGGTAATAAAGTGTATGACCTTGCTCCAGCGGTAGATCCAGCGCTTTACATGCCTGGAGTGCCTGGCGCAGATCGTTTTCTGCTGGTCGCCAGTTATTTTGCTCCAAATACATGCAACCGCGAGCGCGCATAGCAATGGCAAAACTCTTACGCGCACCTGATTGCTCACCAACCGCGATTGCTCGTTCGCATACGCTCATCTGCAGTTCACCGCTTTCGCCTGTTTTCACGAGCAACTCGGCCAGCGTGGCGAGCAATTCAGGAGATGGGAAAGGTTCACTAGCCCGTAATTTTTCTTTGTAGTCCAGTGCCGCACGTACCCAATCCTCTTGCGCGAGATGGATAGCGTGCATCTTTGTTGCTAGCAGCGCCTTCACTTTACCATTTGAACGTGCGATCTGTTGGTCGATAAAGCGCTTGCACTGCCGTGCGTATTGATCTCCACGCTCCTGATCTCCACGCTGATAAGCGATAGTTGCCAGCGTCTCTAGCGCCCAGAAGCGCAGCTTTTCGTCTTGCTGATATCTTTCGACCAGTTGCAAGATGTCAGACGCAACCTCACAAGCATCATCCCAGCGATTCCACTGCTTCCAGGTACGCATCCTACCAACCAGACTACTGAGTAGCATAGCCGGACTCTCCATAGTCTGAGCATTACCCCAGGCACGCCCGTACCACATGAGCGCCGCCGGATAGTCTGCAATTTGTTCGTATGTTCGTCCTAGCGAAATATAGAGATCGTACAGTTCTTCCCGATCAGCTAGCAAGCTCTCCAGCCTCTGGCGACGTTGCTGTAGTACCAACGCCTCGTTATGCTGGTGGTATTCGTCATAAATGAAGCTCATGGCGTCCAGCGCCAGCGAAAGTGTCGGTGGGTTATTCAGCTCTTCCGCCAGATGTAGAGCTTCTTGTCCACTCGCAAGTGCCAGCTCTGCGAGTTCTGTCTTCTGGGCATTTGCTGCACTTTCCAACTGTCGAATATACCAGAAGGCTTGATACGTAAGGAATGCTATGCGCTCACGACGCAGCGGCTCCCGTTCCAGTATATGTAACCCTGTATTGATATAGCCACGTACTTCCTGCGCATCCGGTGGAGTATTAAAGCGTGCAAGCCAGCGCGTCGCCAACAGGGCCAGATGCTCGTATAGTATAAGCAATAATGCATTATCTACATCAGAAGCTTCCTCAGTTACCAGTTGCAATGCTCGCCGATACTGCCGCCAGGCTTCGTCTAAATTTCCACGCTGTGTGTAGGCATCCCCCACTTTTTCTAACATTTTGCATCTCGTTAATGCATCGGCATGGCTATCTAGTAACAGTTCAAAAGCATCGTTATAGGCATGGAGCGCACGTAACGTATAATACCTGCTAAGCGCCTGATCACCCGTCATAGTCAAATAGTAGATGGTCCGGTTGCGCAGTTCTGTGCGTGTCAAACGTATCGACATACTTGTCGGATCATGCAGCTCCAGTTCCAGAGCGTCCATCGCCATACTCACGGACCAACTGGCGAGCGCTCGCTGATAGTGGTAAGCCAGGAGTTCAATGAATGCATCCCTCTTGTCGGCAGTTTTTTCTTCGAGCCAGAAAGCCAGTTGCGCATGTTCTCGTGAGCGGCGCATACGCGGTATAGTACTGTAGACCACATCGCGGATCAGAATATGTTTGAAGCTGAAGTAACGATCATTTTCTGCGGGACTGCTGCCCTGTTCTCTGATTTCGACGATGAAGTCGCGCTTGATAAGGGAGACGAGCGTTACCATGACTGTCTCCAGGCTGATATCCAGAGCCAACTCCCGCAAAGTTGAGAACCAGAATGTACGGCCAATGATTGCCGCATGTTGCAAAATTAGCTTTTCTGTGGGATTGAGCAAGTCAACACGAGCGGCCAGGACGCCTTGAATCGTGTCGGGAACGTGCGGCAATGGCAAAAGATAATGTTGCTCAATTAAAGTATCATCCGGTAGCTCACCTGGTACGCTCAATGCGTTAAGCAAGGCATCATTACGATAGCCAATGCGCCAGCATGGCGTAGCTTGTCCATCCACATCTTCACGGACGAGTATCTCCTGGTCAATCAGCATACGGATGATTTCTTCCACGAAGAAAGGATTTCCCTCGGCACGCGTTAAGATCGTGGAGCGCAAAGCCTCTGGCAAATCATGCGCATTCAATAACGCATCAACAAGCTTGCTACTCTCATCCCAGGCGAGAGATTCTAGCTCAATTGCCGTAAAGTTGCGATGCCCGCCACCCCAATCGCGCCGATGCTCCAGGAAGTCCGGGCGCGCAGGACAGAGAAAAAGCACAGGCACACTGCTAATGCGATCCGTCAGATATTCTAGCAGTTCGAGCAACGCATCGTCAGCCCATTGTAGATCATCAACCACGATAATCAGCGGTTGCAGTTTGCCCAACGACTCTAGTAAGACGCGCCAGGCGCGCAATAATGCCCCTTGTGCTCCACCTTGTTTGGGCGTCGAGGTTGCGCTATTGGACCTCATGAGTTGATCTCCAGCTCTGAAACTGGGAGTGAACTCGCCACTCAACCCCCTACCAACCTGGCGCAGTAGAATATCAGCAATCTCTGCCGCCGACTCGTTGCGCTGGGCCTGCGTCAAGGTATCCTGCACAAATGAGATAAAGCGTTGTTGCAATGCTTCATTCGTCTCATTATCCTGTGCATGCAAGAGACCACGCAGAATCTCAATCAGCGGCCAATAGGTGATGCCTTCACCGTAGGGAGGGCAACGCCCTTTTAGTATCAGCGGAGCAATATTACCCCCTCGGGCAGCGGAACTTTTGGCACGTTTTTGTTCGTGAACAATAAATTCGCGTACCAGACGAGACTTGCCCACACCAGGAATGCCCAGGATCGTTATAAGATGAGGACGGCGTTCAGCCTGCACACGCGCATAGCTGGCATGGAGCAATGTCAATTCCAGCGTACGTCCTACTAATGGTGCCTGACGTCCTACGCTGCCTCGTGGATGCTGTATGCTCTTTTGCTGCCCTGCCACCACGTAGGCCATAATTGGTTCCGGCTTGCCTTTAAGACGCAGAGGGGCAATGGCCTGAAAGATGAATCTATCGCGCGCCGAGAGATACGTACGCTCTCCCACCAGGATGGTATCGGATGTTGCACTTTGCTGTAAACGAGCTGCAATATTGACGGCATCCCCAGTAACGAGGAAATCCTGGCGGTGAGATGTGACATTGCTCGGAGCTGCCACTTCGCCTGTATTAATGCCGATGCGCATTTGTAGATGGGTCGCCTCTCTATCGTAAACCTGGCGTTGCTGATTAAATTGTGCCAACGCTTTTTGCATATCGAGGGCCGCCCGCATAGCGCGGTCGGGATCGTCTTCGTGTGCAATGGGCACACCAAAAACGGCCATGACAGCATCTCCAATATATTTTTCTACCGTTCCGCCATGTCTGCGTATCTGCTCGGTCATCAGATTAAAATAGCCAGTCAGAATTGCGCGCATATCTTCCGGGTCCAGGCGGTCGGCCAGAGGTGTTGAGCCAGTGATATCCGCAAACATCACAGTTACAACGCGTCGCTCAGCAGAGGAGGTGAAATGCAGTGGCTCCTGTATTTCTCTTACCGTGACTGCATTGATAGGAGATCTTGTTAGTGAACCAGTATGAGCTCCATGCTCTGATTGTAGTGCTATACCACACTCAATACAGAATTTAGCCATGGGCAGATTGACCGTGTGACAATTTGGACAAACGACAAGACGATTGCCACACTCCTGGCAAAATTTCGCGTTTGGGGGATTGATTGTCTGACAATTTGGACAACGCATACGCACCTATCTTTGCTGTCTTCGTAGATATACTGAACACGCTTTCTATTCTACAATATTGTCACAAGCACAGGGAAGTCCGTGCATAAACAGGCCGAGATATCAACAGTGGTGATATAAATTGTACGCAGCATACGCATCAAATGGTCACATTCTCGCCGCAAACATAAGTATTGTAAAAACAGCGAGAAGTAACGTTATTTTTAACAGGTAGCCCTATTTCGTATGATATTTACGAGTGAAAAACTATATACCTTTCCGGCTTGACGATTTCGTCTTATTTACGTACTATAAACGCTGAAGGAGGGGAGAGCAATCATGCAACGTGATTTTCAGGTGGAGTGCCATAGTTATGATCAGATACTACGTGGATCGTGGCAGGCGTATAAGCTAGACAATAGTATACAATTAGGCGATGAACAGCCGGTCGAAGCACCCGATGAGAGTGTTAAGTTATGGTTGCCGACTGGTACACGGATGAATTGGGCTTCAGGAACGCGTCCATTACGCTCCAACTGCCTACAGTTTTTCTGGCCTCAGCGCTGGTATATGCTCAGCGCCTTTTACAATGAGGACGTGTTGATCCATACTTATGCCACTATTATTCAACCAGCGACCATTACTTTTGGGCGTCTGACTTATACGGATCTCGATCTCAGCACTCTGGTCAAGCCAGATATGAGCTATGAAGTACTGACGCAAGCAGAGTTTGAGCAACTAGCAGAAATGCTACATTATAGCGAAGATACCCGTATAGAAGCACTAATGGCACAGCGTACGGTAACGAGTTCTATTCAACGCAGCGTTGGTATATTCGCCAGTGTACCACTGCATCTGAAGCTCTCGAACTTTCATATGGTGCATTGTGGTGACGGTTCCTAAAAGAAAGCATGTATATTTGCCTTGCAGTCGACGATATAGAAGTTGCCTTGCAGGATATGCGAGACAAAGCAGCTTCTATATACGATCAGCAGCCGTGACAGGCTACCGAGAGACGAGCTATCTTTCTCCACCCCAAAGATACGCATGGAGTACTGCCGCTCGAAAAGGTGCGCCAAGGCTTTTATTTCTCGATAGGAGCGCGAACAAGACTGCCCCATTCAGTCCAGGAGCCGTCGTAGTTGCGGACATTGGGATAGCCCAGCAACTGCGTGAGCGCAAACCAGCTATGGGCCGAGCGCTCACCAATACGGCAGTAGGTAATCACCTCTTTATCGGGTGTGATATCCTTGCCCGCATAGATCTGGCGCAGCTCGTCAGCGGATTTGAAAGTACCATCTGCATTGGCTGCTGCTGCCCAGGGAATACTCTTGGCACCAGGGATATGACCTGCTCGCTGTGCACCTTCCTGGGGATAATTCACCATATGCAGCAACTCACCACTGTATTCCTGAGGCGAGCGTACGTCTATTAAGCGGCGATTGGGATTGCCTAGACCAGCGGCGACCTGGTCACGGAAGGCGCGAATGCTCTCGTCGGCAGGTTGGGCATGATAGGTGACACGTGTGTAGTGCGGTACCTCTTTCGTGTAGGGACGGTTTTCTGCTTCCCATTTTGTCCGTCCGCCGTTGAGAATTTTCAGACTTTTGTGACCATATTCGGTAAACAACCAGAATGCATAAGCTGCATACCAGTTATTGCGGTCTCCGTACAGGACAATGGTAGTATCATTGCTAATCCCCCAGCCACCGAGCAATTTCTCCAGACCTTCCTGGTCCACAAAGTCGCGCGTCACTGGATTCTGTACGTCAACATGCCAGTCCAACTTGACCGTGCCAGGAATATGTCCTATCTCATAGAGCAATACATCTTCGTCAGCTTCAATTAAGCGTACGTGTGGATCATTAAGATGGTCGGCGACCCAACTGGTATCGACAAGCACTTCAGGATGTGCGTAATTAGACATACGCTCTGACCTCCTTCGATCTTGAAATCTCTCTATTGTTGATATAATTGATCAACATTTTCAATTATCATGGGCGTAGTATAGGAGTTGTAAGGGATGCTGTCAAGCGCAAAATAGAGCGCAGCTTACAGTCTGACACTCGTATAGCATGAGCATACCTGGTACTGATAGCAATCCCCATCAGATGACACCTGTTTATAGTATAGCAGCTTTTTTGTCCGTTCACTCCGCCTGGTGGATCATCCCAACATAAAGAGCTGCATGAAGATAAACAGGGAAGTGTTTCTGCTCCCCTGTTTACGCGATCAACAGCACTTTATGCCAGAGTCTTCATGTACTGACTGTTACTATGGACGAGAGACATAATACTAAGCATAGGATTCACGCCAGATGGGGCAGGAAAGAGACTGGCATCAGCCACAAAGAGACCTTTCACAGCATGTACTTCACCATACTCATTCGTCACCGATGTCCTGGGATCGGCTCCCATACGACAGGTACCCATCTGGTGTGCGGAGAACATCAAGAGGCGGTTGGGTCCCATACCGTGACGCCCCAACTGACGATCAAACTCACGCATATGCAGAGTGTTCACTGTACCGTCTGCCTGTCGGTCGAGGCGCGTCCGCTTACTATGCAAGGAGCTGACCGCTGTCGCACCAGCCGCAAAATGAACACGCGCAGCCTGGCGCAGGCCATGCAGGAGATGACGGCGGTCGTAGACTGAGACAACATAATTGACGATAGGCTCACCGTTACGATTCACAGTAATGGTTCCCTCGCCCTTATCGCGCGTCAACACGATAATTGTAGCAGCATTGCTCATCTGAGACATCTGCTCACGATACTCACGCGCAGAAAACCAGGGTGCCCCTAAACCCAGCAAGCCAGGATGTGCAGGAGGTACTTCAAGCTTATAACCGTAGTTCCCATCCAGATGACCGAATTGGTCAGAATAAGCAGATTGCATTACCCCTTGCCAGGCACGCACCTTATCAGGATAAAGGCCGGTAATCGTAGTTGTGGGATGCAAGTGCAAGTGGCAGCCAATATGCGGATTATCCAGGCCCGATCTCAGCAGGATTGCAGGTGAATTGACGGTTCCAGCCGCCACTACCACGGTTTTTGCATGGATGGTTAGATGGTAAGTCTTCCCAGTCTCTTTAGCGGTCGCAGTTGCTTTGACACCTGCGACCTGTCCATTTGCTACGAGCACCCTATCAGCACAGCAATGCACAATGATGCGCGCGCCATGATCGTAGGCATCTTGTAAATAAGTCTTCGTGGTGGATTGCTTACAACCATAACGACAGCCAAAACCACAGGTTCCGCAGCGTTGCTCACAGCCAATCGCATTGCGCGGTAGCACGCCCACATGATAGCCAAGAGCGGTACAGCCAGCATAGAGCAACTGATTCTGTCGATTATGTGCGCTATGCTCCACATTGACATGCATACGTTGCTCCACAGCGGTGAAGCTCTCTTGCAAGCGCGATCCAGTGAAGCGACCATGTAAGCCAGAGCGTTGTTCCCACTCCTCAAGCACATCTGGAGCTGCTCTGAGCGACGTTGTCCAATTAACGAGCGTGCCGCCGCCAAGCGCACTCCCTGCCAGGACGACGATACCGAGATCTTTTGAAGCCAGCGTTCCACGCTTCAGGTAGAGTTCTGGCATCGCCTGTGCCTCTTGCAAGGTAAAATCTGCCTCGTTATGATAGCCGCCCTTCTCCAGCACAATCACACTTTTGCCAGCTTGTGCGAGTTCAGCGGCCACGACACCCCCACCCGCACCAGAGCCGATGACGACAACATCAGCATCCAATGTTGTATCTTCAGCAATGGTCAATGGGTGGATAGGCTGAGGAACATCAATAGGGGGAGGAGATGGCGCGGTATAGTCCAAAACGTCCCAGTTCGGGTTAAGACCCTGCTCATTGAGAGCAGAGAAATAGATGAACCCGCTAAGACGCTTCATCGCTTGATAACCCTGACGTAACTGTCCACTGAGACTGTTTGCCATGGCTAATAAGTAACGCTGGCGCTTTTCGAAAGAGAGCGCCACAAAAGGTTTCGCGCTGCCTGCCAGGAGTAGACCACTGATAGGACTTGCCATCAGCGCCAGGAGCCGATGAAACTCGGTCTGTGCCTGTCTATCCTCCCGCGCCAGTGTCTCGGCCATCAATTGAGCGGCATTTAAATCGCCAGCACTACGGCGGTAGTAAGCTGCGACAGCGACAGAACTGCCATTGGGAGGTTCGAGAATGGGCAGAAAAGTATCACAAACAGCTTCCAGGACCGCAAATTCCGCAGGTGAGAGCCAGCCAGCGACTTTGCTCTCCAGGCGAACATCTAGGGAAGATGGTGTCGTCATGACGTCCCCTCCAATGGAGTAAAAACTATCCTTAGACCTACGATGACAGAAGTATAACATAGACCTGTTTTTTGACTTTGATACTCGACAAGAGATGAACCGATATAACGATATTTATCTATATGCACTGGGAGTAAAGATGTGGGGAGTGTCAAAGCTACCTTTGGCAATCACTCTTGAGCCTGATCATTATCTTCTGGAAGGAGCAGAAGCGTTGCTTCACGCTCATCGTGCACACTACTGAGCTGAACAATTAACTGATTTAAGCGATCAGCATCGCTATTCATGGCCACCTGTTTTTTCGCCAGCAGCTCTAATTTGGGAAAGCGTTCCTGCACGATACTGACGATGGCACGACGTTGGGCTTTAAATTGTCCCTCGCGCAGTCCTGCTTGCAAACCCTCGATACGCCCTTCCTCATGACCCTCTAGCCGACCTGCGGCAATGCCCTCTGCACGACCATGCTGCCAAATCTCCTGATAGATTGGCATATCATGCAATATATCGTGTATTTTCTGAAAACCCATCCTGCTACAAAGCCCATCCTCCTCTATGACTGTATACTGAGAAGCAGTGATCTGGCTTCCTGTTCATCAAGAGCTACACTGAGTGACGCAATCAATGCAGCCAGTACTTCAGTTTTTTCGCTTATAGAAACCTGTTCTTTTGCAAGCTGTTCAAGCGCGGGAAAACGTGCTTGAACAATAATAATAATGCTCTGACGTAGAGTGACAAGCCGCTCTTCTAACCGTCCTTCTTCTCGTCCCTCTTCAAGAATCAGTTGAAAAATAGGTGTCTCTCGAAGAATATCATGCATGTGACGGAACCTCCTTTGTAGCTATTCCCAGTCGAGTACATTCGACCGTCTGAAGATCAATGACGATAGTGTAAAGCCAACCAGAGCTAACTCTTTGTTATCAACAGGTTCAAGTTCTTTGAACATCTGCAGCACGACTTCCCGCTCGGCTCCATCGCTGGTCAGAGGGAGGAACGGCAAAAGTCCAGGCTGACCCATTTTTATGATATCCTGTGAAGAAAGGCTCCCAATTTCAATGCTTGCAAACGTAAACTGTAGCACCTCTTGTCCCGTTGGTACAGTCCAGTAGAGGGGCGATTGCTGAATGTCACCATCTTTGAGTAGATAAATAACGCACGAATAGACCGGTAGTTGGTACTCGCTACGTGCTAACACATTATATCGAAGGAGGCGTTCTGGCATTGTGAGGTCATTGTAGGTTTGGAATTCCAGATGCAACAGCATTGCCTCACCACCTACGACCACATCTAATAGCGCATCCACTTCCAATTGCCAGTTTTTCAACTTTTCTGGTCGTGCCTTGACGTAAAGCGCCTCAGGTAGAACCAGATTAACAAAAGCCTGCGGACTGGCTCAAGCTTGCGCATGCTTTCATCCCACGGTTTGGTCATACGATTTACCCTCCATCCACTCCCACCTATCATCTCTTCCTGCAGTGTAGCACAGAACGCACAAAATGTCGAGAGAAAATAGCACACATTTTCTATCTTCTCTCGACGCCCAATCCGCATTCAACATGTGATAGATCATAGATACCATTTCTTTGCTCATATCCACCGCTGAAAGGATCTTCAGTCATAAGCATAGGTGTATCCAGATCTACGAAACGAAAACCACCCAGGCCAGCGGCAAAGTGAGCCGCCGCGCTAATTGCCAGGCGCGATTCCATCATGGCTCCGATCATAAGTTGAGCGTGCCAGGCGCGGCTGATGGCGGCGATGTCGAGGGCATCGACAATGCCATGCTTCTGAAGCTTAATATTCACGACATTGGCCGCTCCTTGTATTAGAAGACGCGCAACCTCAGCCGGACGCGTAGCGCTCTCATCAATGGCTATAGGCACAGTGGTATGCTGCATGACATAGCATAGTCCCGCATAATCGTCTTTGTGCACGGGTTGTTCTAGCAATAAAGGTCGAATGTCACGGTTATCCAGCGCCTCTAAACACAGGAGCGCCTCGCTAGCCGTATAGCCCTGGTTGGCGTTGAGCGTGATGGCGAGATGAGATGCTCCACTCCGTACGGCGACGACGCGATCCACATCCTCACGCAGGTTGCCCCCCACCTTCACTTTAATGCAAGTAATGCCGTGCGCGGCAATCTCCTTGGCGAGCACAAAGCCACGTTCAGGCGAGACCATCGGAATACTGACATCGGTTTCGACCATGGAACTGGCACCGCCGAAAAAAACATAGAGTGGGATGCCATAAGAACGCGTGAGAGCATCAAGCAGGGCCATTTCTATCCCAGCACAAACGGTCATCTGCGCAAAACAAACGCCGCGAACCAGTTTTGCCAGGACACGCCATTGCGCAGCATCACGTCCTTTGAGCAATTCAATACAGCCACGCGCTGCCACGAGGGCCGTTTCTTGCGATTCGCCCGTGCTAGGAGTGAAGGGAGAACTCTCACCATACCCAACGCTGCCATCAGCCAGCGTAATCGTCGTGAGCACATTACGTGCTTCTATTACGCTACCAGTAGCAATAGTAAATGGTTCCCGTAAAGGGATATTTAGTGGCTCGACGGTTACAGAATGGATAGTTGTACGTGATGACATAAATATTCCTTTCTACCGTCTACAGAGAATGTCTGAAATAACTTGCCAGCGGTAAAAAGCGTGCCCTTGTAAGACATTCTCGGAGGCTATCCCGGCCTATATACAAATATTGCACTTTACTTATGAAAAGTTTTGCCCGGATAAACACCATTTCCCTTCTAAAGGGCCGCAGAAGTCCGTGTGCTTTCACGGCCCGCTTGAGGGGATTGAAACTAGCGATCAGTGCGATTGCGCTGACGATCCGCGTGGCGTTCCTGGGCCAGTTCAATTAAGCGATCCAACAACTCCGCATAGGGCAAGCCACTGGCGGTCCAGAGCTTGGCGTACATACTGATCTGCGTGAAGCCCGGCAGCGTATTTACTTCATTGATGTAAACCTTGCCAGTGCCCTGTTCCAGGAAGAAATCAATACGCGCCAGACCGCTCAGATCAAGTGCCAGGAAAGCCTGGATCGCCTGGCGGCGCACCTCTTCAGCAATGTCCTGGGAAATAGTCGCGGGAATAATGATCTGTGATTTGTCATCAATATATTTGGCGTTGTAATCATAAAATTCGTGACTGGGAATAATCTCACCAACCACAGAGACGATAGGCTCGTCATTACCCAGAACAGCGCATTCTAGCTCGCGACAATTGATACCTTGCTCAATGATGACCTTACGATCATATTCCGCTGCTATGTTGATAGCATGCTCCAACTCTGCACGGTCATGAGCCTTATTGATGCCCACGCTTGATCCGAGGTTGACCGGTTTGACGAAGTTGGGATAACCCAGATGCTGCTCAATGCTATCTATAATGGTCTCAGGCGCATGCTCCCACTGGTTACGCCGATAAACCAGGTAATGAACATTGGGCAAGTTGATGGACTGGAATACCATTTTCATCTTCTCTTTGTCCATACCCAGGGCAGAACCAAGCACACCACTCCCGACATACGGCACATCCGCCATCTCCAGCAACCCTTGCAGCGTCCCGTCTTCACCATAGGTACCGTGCAGGACCGGGAAAATAACATCCAATGCTCCCTTGTTACCAAGCGGCTCGTCGGCTTGCAGCGGAATAAGGCGGCGTATGGTGGGATCTCCAGTCAACGTGACCGCTATTGTCGCCTGCCGCGCTGTACCTGCGGCATCTTGCTGCACATCCTGTCCAGATCCCAGCATTTGCGCTGGCTCAGTACCAAGCAACCATGTACCAGCTTTCGTAATGGCTATAGGTACCACTTCGTACTTAGAGTGATCCAGGTTCTCCATAACGGCTTGAGCTGAGGCGAGAGAGACCTCGTGTTCGCCGGAACGACCACCAAAAACAAGACCGATACGCAACTTTTTCTGTGTCACATCACTATCCTTTCTCGGGCAGGTAGCGATTACCGTTTTATCCCCTCCATAGATAAAACAGCTTTAGCCCTGCAAGCATCAACTGAAGTAGAACAGCTACTCCTGAAGCATGGCTAACAGTGTATCCAGGCCGATGCCCAGGGAACCCTTGAGCAGCACAACATCCTCACTCTGTACCTGCTGTTTGAGCACCCTGGCGGCTGCCTGTTTAGCATCCTCCAGAGCAGGCCGATCCTCCACGCCTGCCGCGAAATAGTACGTATGCTCTGCTGGCATGCCTGCTTCTATAGCACCTTCAACAAAGAAGCGGGCCTGGTCTCCGATGGCCACGATGTAATCAACCAGTGAGGCCAGTGCGGCTCCCGTGGCCTGATGTTCTGCAAGCGCATAGGAACCTAATTCCAGGATATCACCTAATACCACCCAACGCTTACTATTGGGTGCAAGTTGGGCCGTTTGTATGGCTTTTGCACCCGCAATGATCGATTGGCGATTGGCGTTATAGCTGTCATCAATCAGTATACTCCTGTTCGGACCCTGCTTGATCTCTCCACGCCGTTTCACAGGTTGCAGCGTTTCCAGGGCGAGACGGATCTCTTCTAGAGAGATAGCGGCGCGCAACCAACCGCAGCAGCCGCTAAAGCGATCATGATCCCGTGTTCACCCGGAATATGCAACTGGACGCGTGTTTGTTGTCCGTGATAGCTCAGTGTAAAGCTACGTCCGCGCAACGTGTCGCCAGCCGGCTCACTGGCTCGTACTTCAGCCTCCACGTTGGTACCATAGAAGAGCACGCGGGCCTGCGTTGTGCTGCACATAGCGCGCACGTATGGGTCATCAAAATTCAATATCGCCAGCCCATCAGCAGGACTGAGTGCCTGCACTATCTCGCTCTTAGCCAGCGCGACCCGCTCCTGAGAGCCAAAGAATTCCAGGTGCGATGCACCTACGTTTGTAACCAGTGACCAGTGAGGAGCCGCAATAGTACAGCGCGCGGCCAGTTCTCCAACCCACTGTGCGCCCATTTCCAACACAGCATAACGATGTTGAGGCTCCAGGCGCAGCAACGTGAGTGGATAGCCGATCTCGGTATTGTAGGATGCCTGGGTCTTGAGGGTAGGAGCCTGGCGACTGAGCACGGTGGCAATGGCATCTTTTGTACTGGTTTTACCGTTGCTGCCAGTGATGCAGATCAGTTTTGTATCAGTCTGCCGTTGCGTACGTACGCGAGCTGTCGCTTGCAGAGCTGCGATAACATCAGGGACAACTATCTGTAGGAATGCAGGTGGCACATCAGCTACTGGCTCAGTACAGAGCACACCAGATGCTCCATTTTGTACGGTGCTGCCTATAAAATGATGCCCATCCACTTTTTCCCCTTTAATCGCGATAAACAGATCTCCCGCCTCGATCTGGTGGCTATCATGATGCGCGGCGCGAAAGATCATGTTTGGATCAGGCGTCACACTACTTATCAGCTGAAACCTGCCCGCATTGGCTTGCAGTATATCATTGAGGGTAAACATACTATAAGTATCCTCTGCTTTTCTGCTCTATTTTGAGCTGATTATATCATGCTGGACACATGCCACCACCTCATTGCTCACTCTACTAATTAAATGTTAGATACTTGACAAATAGAAGCAGTTGTGTTATCCTTAACCTCGGTTAGCGACGTTGCACACGAATTGTGTCGTAACACATTAGTTACAATGAACATGTCTTGGAGGTTATTTGTATGGCCTGGGAAATTGACACAGCACATTCAGAGGTGCTTTTCTCTGTCAAGCATATGGGAATAAGCACAGTTAAGGGACATTTCACGGTTTTAGGCGGTTCTTTACACATAGATGAAGCGAATCCTGCAACCTCATGGGTTAATGCGAGTGTTGATGTAGCAAGCATCGACACGCGTGATAAAAACCGTGATGCTCATTTACGCTCCGCTGATTTCTTTGATGCAGAGAAGTACCCACAGCTTACATTCAAAAGCACGAAGGTTGAGCATGTTAGTGGTACCGATTACAAAGTGACCGGAGACCTGACCATTCATGGCATCACGAAGCCAGTTACCTTTGATGCCGAGTACGGCGGTCAACTCAAGGACCCTTATGGTTTACTGCGCGCGGGCTTGAATGGCCACACCAAGATCAAACGCACAGAATTCGGGTTGACCTGGAATGCCGCAGTAGAGACAGGGCACCTGGTCGTCAGTGACGAGGTCAAGATCGAGATCGAGCTAGAAGCCGTTAATAAAGGCTAAAACAACCTTTTTCACGCAACAAAAAACGATATGTCGCAATGATGTATCGTTTTTTGTTGCTTTCTGCATAGCAACGCGGGTCATCGCGGTGGTACCATTACCATTGTAATAGCACAAATAAACGGATAAACAACATATATACTCATCTTTTGTTTACACAGAAAGGAGTGACAGCGATGCGAGCAGTAATCATTAGCGGGCATGGTGGCCCAGAAGCATTAAACGTGCAGGAGGTCGAGACCCCAGAACCCACAGGTGAGCAGGTACGCGTACGCGTGCAAGCAGCAGGTCTAAATCGGGCAGATCTGGCACAGCGAGCGGGATACTATCCAGCTCCTGCCGGCGTACCGGCTAACATTCCAGGCATGGAATTTGCAGGTGAGGTAGATGCTATAGGCCCACTGGTCCGTTCGTGGCAGCCGGGACAGCGCGTGATGGGCATTGTCGGTGGTGGTGCGCAGGCTGAGTACGTTCTCTCGCATGAAGGATTGCTGGTGGAGATTCCTGAAAACCTGGATTTCGTGCAGGCAGCCGCTATACCAGAGGTTTTTATGACGGCCCATGATGCTCTCTTCACACAAGCAGGTTTACAAATGGGAGAGCGTGTATTGATTCATGCTGCTGGCAGCGGCGTTGGTACCGCGGCTATCCAGCTCGCCCACGCCGTCGGCGCGACCGTCTATGGGACTTCGCGGACGCCCAATAAACTTGAGCGCGCCAAGCCGCTTGGCCTGGATGTCGGCCTGGCTGACCAGCACTTTGCGGCTGAGATAAAACAACTGACGCATAATGCCGGCGTGCACGTTGTGCTAGATTTTATGGGCGCCTCTTACATGGAACAAAATCTGGACGCGCTGACACCCTGGGGACGACTCGTCTTCCTCGCTACCCTGGGAGGCTCACAGGCACAGGTGAACCTGGGACTGTTGATGAGCAAGCGCATTCAGATACGCGGCTGCACGCTACGTACGCGTACGCTGGAAGAGAAATTGACGGTGACACGCCGTTTTGCGACCCAGGTCGTACCGCTGCTAGCCAGCGCGCGCGTTATCCCCATCGTTGAGGAGGTCTATTCCTTGCACGAAATCGCCAGTGCACATGTAGCAATGGCCGAGAATCGAAACTTTGGCAAACTCATCTTACGTATTTATTAGTGTACAACAGTAACTCTTCAGATCGAGCGTGAGCCTTTCGCGCAGGGACACCAGGGCGGGTAGCAACCAGAGACGAGCCGCCGCCAGGAACACGAAGACCTTTTTGGGGGCTGGTCGGCGACGTGGAAACGGGAAAAAGGTCTTCGCTCGGCAGCTACGCGAGGTAACACCGGACCTGAAGAGTGACATTTTATTTATGTCGTCCTGGCTTTTGCCTGATAAGTTGTACGAGAAGGTGATCCAGTTGTAGTGGATGTTTCTGCTAAACTTCAAGGTTTGCTCAAGTTTTCTTTCAGCCAGCAAAAGTCCAGGTATTTCTTTCGCATCTATGTTACTATAGTGTTGTGAAATTGTGCATCAGAGCATGTTCAAGAAGGACTTGAAATGAGAGAAATGTATGCACCTCTCAGATAAACTCTCAGGAGTCACGGCTTATGTCTCAGAAAATCCTCATAATTGAAGACGAGGAAGGGATTGTGCATCTGCTGAACCTCTACTTGAAAGATGCTGGATATACAGTCACCGTCGCAACTGATGGTGCAGATGGTCTGGCACTGCATGCGCGCGAACATCCCGATTTAGTGATCCTGGATATCATGTTACCTGCTATCGATGGTTTTGAAGTATGTCGCCGTATACGCAACTGGTCACAAACACCCATTTTGATGCTGACCGCGCGGAGTGGCGAGGAAGATCGTATCACCGGATTAGATCTGGGAGCAGACGACTACCTGGTGAAGCCATTTAGTCCGCGCGAACTGGTCAGTCGTGTACGTGCCATCTTGCGGCGCGTCAACAATCAGGAGAGAGCAGAAACACAAAGTCCTTCGTCTACCGCAAGAGCTGAGAGTAAAGGTGAAGTGCTGCGTTTCCCGGGCCTCAAAATTGATGTGTTGGGGCGACGTGTCGAGGTGAATGAGCGCGAGATAGCCTTAACACCCACCGAATTTGATTTACTGGTCCTGCTGGCAAAATCCCCTGATCGCGTTTTTACACGCGAAGTATTGATGAATCAGGTATGGGGCTATGACTACCTGGGCGATGGACATACCATCGATGTACATATCAGCGCACTACGCAAGAAAATTGAACTTGATCCTGAGCAGCGTTATATTAAAACTGTATGGCGTGTGGGCTATCGTTTTGAAGCCAGGAAGCAACCGATACTATCATGATAAGGGGCAAAACGATGCGTATACATTGGTGGCAAAGTATGCGTTGGCGGCTAGCACTGGGTTCGTTGCTGCTGGCATTACTGGCAACAAGCCTGCTTGCATTGACAGCAGTTATTGTCATCGATTATTACTATGGCGGTGAGATGCAGACACGTTTAGACGAATATGCCTCCGATAGAGCACATAGTATCGGCGTCGATTATACGCAAAATATAGCTGAACATACAGCGACTCCACAACTCGCTTTTTCGAATGCGGCCAGCCAGATGCTCAAAATAACGAATGACACCACGGATCAACACCTGGTAGCCGTGCTGCAAATCCGCAAGTCGGCATCTGGACATAGATACCTGGCTGTGGTCTATCCAGGCTATGTGCGTACCACGGGTACAGTGAGAAAACCTTATATTTATTTGTTACAATTCCTGGACCCTAATATCAAAGCAGTTGATAATAGCAGGCTAGCTAGCGCGATCAGGCAAGGTTTGCAGGGTAAAACGGCGACGGGAGAGTTTAGCAAGGACAAGCTCGTGGGTAGTCCTCAACCATTTGTGGTGCAGCCGATTTTTGCTGGTGGAGACAGTACCAATACGTTGCTGGGCCTTATTGTGATCGCAGCAGGTTCAGACACCATTCCAGCATTTGTAACGACTGTGGGCATCGCCGTCTTTATTGCATCACTGATCATCGCCGTCCTGGCAGCGCTAGCCGGTATTCTCTTTTCGCAGACCATTACGCGTCCGCTGGCAAAACTGACGGATGCCACACGCGTGCTGGCTTCGGGCGATTACAGTGCGCAGGTCACGACAAAAGCACCAGGTGAACTAGGTGAACTTTCCCACAATTTTAACCACATGGCAGAACAGCTCAAACGCGATGTTGAGGAACTACAACAGCAAGAAGTATGGCGACGCGAACTGATCATGAATATCACCCATGACCTGGCCACCCCACTCACAGCAATAGCAGGATTGGGTGAAGCTTTGATGGATGGCGTCAACCATAGTCGCGAGGATTATGAAGCTACCGGACATATCATTATGCATGAAACCCTGCGCCTGCGCCGCCTGGTCCAGGATTTGCACGTCATGGCGAAGGTCGAAGCTGGAGCACTCGAACCAAAACTGAAGGCGCTACGGCTGGCGGCACTGGTCGATGAGGTCTTAGCCGTTCAAGTCGCTGAGTTTGAACGTATGCGGGTTGAACCCATTAACATCATCCCTTATAATCTACCAATAGTGCAGGCTGATGCAGATATGCTCAAGCGTGTCTTCTCAAATCTCTGTAGCAATGCGCTCCGCTATACACCAGCAGGCGGATCTGTTACTATCGACGCATCAGCCCAGGGCAACACAGTCGTCGTTTCTTTTACCGATAGTGGCGAGGGTATTCCTGAAGAAGCCCTTGGGCGTATCTTTGAGCGCTTTTACCGGGCTGATGGTGCGCGCAAATCTTCAAGGGGAGGGAGTGGTCTGGGCCTGGCCATTGTACGCGCCATCATTGAGGCACATGGTGGAACGGTGTGGGCTGAGAATGCTGCAGAGGCTGGAGCACGCATCACCTTCACTTTGCCGCTACCAGTGAATGAACAACCCTTTGTCTTTGCCATGCCAACACAGCCACTGATACAGCAGAATAATGGGGCACGCAGCGTTCACTTGATAAATATGGATCATTGATGGCCGATCCGGCCATGCTTTGAACAAATAGTTAACCTTTTGCATGCAAATATGTGTTTTGTTGGGAGTTGTTCATGCGCTTTGAACTTACTGCATTCTATCGTACTATCCTCTCCGAAGTGCAAAGTCTGGTACGCTGCCATAGTGCAATCATCTATCTTTATCAAGCAGCAACCCACGAACTGCTGGCTGTCGCGGCATGGTCACACGAGCAGGAGCTTGAGCATCAGGCCGACGAACTCACTCTTGCTCCCAACAAAGCAGCAGATGTACAGCGCATTCGTTTATCTGATAGCAATATGCTTCCCGCCTGGGCCGCCAACCAGAGACATCTCTTCCTACGTTCACCTGCACCAGATGCAACCAATGCTGCAACGGCAGATATGGCCGAATTAGCGGCTCCATTTTTTTCAAAAAAGAAGTTCTATGGCGTACTCGCGCTGCGACGGGTGCAGCCCTGGCATAGCCGGGACATACAGCTTATACGTAGCCTGACAAATATTATGACAATATCTATGGAGAACATGGAACAGATACAGCAGGTGCATAGTGACCAGGTGCAGCGCGCCAATTTTCTCTCGATGATTACACACGAATTGCGTTCACCCCTCAATACAATCAATGGCTATCTGGACTTGCTTCTTGAGGGAGTAAGCGGAGATCTTACTGCACAACAGCGCGCCTTCGCTCAGCGCGCACGCGCTGGCAGTGAGCATTTATATGCGCTGCTTGAAGACCTGCTTGTGATCTCACGCGCTGATGCCGGGCAATTGCGCTTGAACCGCGAGATTATTAGCCTGCCTGATATCGTCGCACGGGCAGTGGAGGAATTGGAGCTGACAGCTACCGACCAGGGTACCGCCATCACAGTAGAGATGCCCAGAAATTTTCCCCAGCTCTACGCCGATAGTGTCCGTTTGCAGCAGGTATTGCGCAATTTGATGAGTAATGCGCTCCACTTCACACCTGGTGGCGGCACAGTGACGATCTCGGCGTGGCTAGAGCATAGGGAACAAAGCGCAACAGCAGACGAAGCTGAACGCTTGATGAAATTGCAGGTACGCGACACAGGAGCAGGCATAGATCCCGCATTTCACGAGCGCATTTTTGAACGCTTCTTCCAGGTACCCAACGCCACGCCAACACGCGCGGGTGGACAGGGTCTGGGATTGGCCATTGTCAAGATGATCGTCGAACTCCACGGTGGTTCAATAGAAGTTGCCAGCGTTCCCGCGCAGGGCAGTACGTTCACCTGTACCCTGCCCTGTTTGCTCTCTTGAGGTTAAGATAATGCTGAGTTCATAGCCCTTAAATCGATGGTTAAATATTTGCCCTTGACTCACTTGTGAATGCGTGCTATGCTCAAATTATCTCAATATGTTCCTTGCTGATGAGCAGCCAGGAACGAGGCTCGGTAATGTAATGCTTGTACAGAAGAAGGAGACAGACTGTGGGTATGCTACGAGTCATGTCCCGCCACGGTGACGACCGGCTCACATGGGACAGCCAGAAGGCAGAAACACGTGATCCAGAAGCTATGGCGGCGATTCAAGAAGCAGAGCGAATCTTTAACGAGGAACGCAAAAAAGGAGCAACGGCATTCAAAGTAGAGCCAGGAAAGCCAGTAGAACGCATCGAAAGGTTTGATCGTAGTGCCGAGCAGATTGTCCTCGTACCACGCGTTGTGGGAGGCTGAGGAGTAGCAGCAAAACATGTCAGGTATGTTAGAGACACTGAGCTTATTTCTCGGTATCTGGTTGCTATTTCTCCTGCTGGCGATCTACTACCTTTCGCAGTCCCCTGACGGAAGTGTCGGTCGTTTCCGCGAGTCAGTGAGTGAGCATCTATCCGCCGAGAGCCGGGCAAAGGCGCTACTGCGCGAAATGCTGTCTGAAAACCAATATCAGCAATTGATCAAATTCGGCTACCTTGAAGTATTAAGTCCCACTATCGATAACCGTGTCTATCGCATTCCCGGTGCCGGTGGCCTGGTAAAGGTATACGAGCGCGGATCTGCGGTGATGGAACTGTGCTTACAACCAGCTGAACCACTTCCCGACGGTGATGTGGTGGTCATGCATAAGCTGATGATCGAGGCGAACGAGCAGGAGTACTTGCAGAAAGCGAATCATTTCGCTCCTGGCATCATTTCGCTGCGTTGCCAACACCTTTAGATCTGCTAATCACATGTAAAGATAAAAGACGTTGACCTACGAGAGGTAGCACGAGGCATCAACTGCTTCATGCTACCTCTCGTAGGACAGCCTTTGTGTTGCCCACTTATCCTGAAATTAGCCAACGCTGCGTTCAAGCCGTCCGCTCAGACGCTCATCCCAGATTACCCCATTGGCGCGAACGTAAGAATTGATGAGTTGAGAGCATGATGCATCAGAGGCAACGGCTCCCCCAAGGACAAGCGGGTAGGGGCGTCACCTTGCGTGCGCCCTGGGCCTCACGAGAACCATCCCCTGACCTCTGAAAACCCACCAGGGCGGTCGCCAGGACACGCCCCTACCCGCATCGCGCCTATGCCAGATCACCTCTCTTAACCAGCAGCGCGTTCATCCCCCCCATCCCCCCACAGCCGTGCATCACCAGTTCCGCGCTACAAATGTAGGAAGCCGGTGAGCTTTTACCACCTCAGGAGCATACAAGCGACGTATCGGCACGGCAAACATGCACGTTTTATACTGGATAGCAATTAGCGTTTCTCTCTATAGAGTTAGCAGCAACGAGCAACTCCACACAGGTCTATTGATCAGGCAGCAGGTGACTATCCGCGCTAATCATATTTGCTGCCTGCAATATGGATAAAACAACAACGAGGGTAGGTTCGTATAACAGGTATGGCTCCATTATCAATCACTATTGAAGGCGAGCATTGGGGACATGTCCACACAGTTATGAGTGTTCTGCTGTTGGAGCAACCCTGGTCAGGATGGCAATCCTCGACTTACAACAAGAAAGCAGGTATAATCTGCTGAAATACAGACTATTGATTGTATGCGAATCACCATGCAAAAAATTTCTATCTCAGAAGGTGAGCTGAAAGATGGAGTGTCCTTACTGCAAAGCCGAAAATCGTGATGGTGTCCGCTATTGTGGTACGTGCGGCAATTTAATGAATCCAGGTCCAGTCCCAACAACACAACCATCGCATAGCGGTAGCCGTTCACTTGCCCCCGGCTCTCGTCTACAGGGAGGACGGTATGTGGTCAAAAGGATGTTGGGTGAGGGAGGTATGGGTACAGCATTACTTGCTACCGATATTCGTCTGGATAGTAAGTCCGTTGTAATTAAAGAATTGATCTCAGATAATGTTGACCCTGCCAAGCTCCAGGAAGATGTACGTAATTTCAAACGCGAGGTCTCAACGCTGGCCCACATCGACCATCCTCTTGTACCAAATGTGACGGACCATTTTCAGGAAGGGTCACACTACTTCATGGTGCAAGAATACGTGGAGGGTGAGAATCTCGAAGAGCGCCTGGATCGTACAAACCAGCCGATGAAGGAGCGTGAGGCACTGATCTGCGCCTCCGAAATACTCGACGTCCTCGAGTACCTGGCAGAACAGACGCCCCCGGTTGTGCATCGGGACATTAAACCGGCTAACATTATTATTGGGGCGAAAGACAAACGTGCCCACCTGGTCGACTTTGGTATTGCACGCGCGGAGGTTGCGCGTAATGCTCAGCGCAAGCAAACCTCCGCTCTGGGAACACCCGGCTATGCGCCGCCAGAACAATACCAGGGCAACGCTGACCCACGCTCTGACCTGTATGCGCTGGCTGCTACGCTTCATCATATACTGACGAACCGCGATCCACGCAACCATCCACCTTTTAGCTATCCGCCAGTGCGTGCGCTGAATCCACAACTGTCACCGGAAATTGAGCGTGTTTTGGCGCGTACCTTAAATAATGATATTAATCAACGCTATCAGAGCGCGTCTGCGATGAAGCAAGATATCGATGCGATCCTGCGTCAGCGCTTTGGCATCTCAGGCAATATCGATACTTATACACTTGGCAACTCTGGCGCCATGAGCCCTGTCAATGTGTCTAGCACCGCGCAAACTGTCAGCCAGGCACAGACGGTGCAACAACCATCCCTGCATGGCATACCACCAACCACACCGGTCTCAATGCCCCCTATACAGCCACTGGCTACCACGGCAGCGACGGCTCCAGCCTATCCCTACCAGCAGCAATTTAGCTCACAACCGCCAGTTTCACAGCCGCGCCGTCGTTTCCCGAGATTTGCGCTGATCTTGATCATTGTTATGCTCATCGTTCTCGCAGGTTCGGGTATCTTCTTCTTTGTCCACCAGGAGGCCAGCGCTACAGCTTCAGGCATTGGTGCGACACAGATGAGCAATAACGAATATATTGGTATTAGTGATGGCACCTTCGCCTTTGATACGACGCTGGATAGTGGCTCACTGAAGACGCAGGCGGCTCAACTATTAAAGCAAGGCAGCAAGAATACAAACCAGGTCATTTCGCTCTTAAATCAGGCAGTAGAGAAAAGTCCCAATGATGCGGAAGCGTTGATCTACAAAGAAGACCTGACAGTGCTTAGTTCTGGTCGCCCTTATGTCGATGTGGTCGTTGCGACCATGTTGACGGGCGGTAGTTCGTTGGCAGGGCTAGGGCGAGATGATCTCCAGGGCGCCTATGTCGCCCAACAAGAATACAACACAGGTTACAAGCTCAACGGGGGCGTCCAGGTACGTCTGTTGATCGCAAACTCAGGCAGCCAGGCTACCTATGCCACGACTATTGCGCAGCAAATCGTGCGCCTGGCACAGCACGATACCCATTTTGTGGGTGTGATGGGCTGGCCTTACAGTGATCGTACGCTGGCTGCGATCCAGGTGCTGAATAATGCTCATATCCCGTTGATCTCACAAACTGCCTCCAGCGATGCACTGACAGGTATCTCGCACTACTTTTTCCGCATAGCACCCTCTAACCACATTCAGGGCGTCAATGGTGCGAAGTATGCTGAGCAGGTATTGAAGGCAAAGCGTGTGGCCCTGTTTTACGATCCGACAAACTCCTATACGCAGAGTCTGGCACAAGACTTTGCGCAGCAGTTTAGGAGCGATGGCAATCAAGTTGTCGTAACGGAAAAATACACGGTTGGCAATCCAGCGACACTACCACCAGCTTTACAGGATGCCTTGAGCCATAAACCAGATTTGATCTACTTCTCTGGTTATGCGTCCGACCTGAGTCCTTTGCTGGTCGATCTGCCAACGAATAGCACTATCCCTATTCTCGGTGGGGATGCACTCTATGAACTGGATGGTTACTCATCCTCGGCGAGTGCTGGCTTCACGCATGTGCACTTTACGGCTTTCGCTTACCCAGACGAGTGGAGTATACTAAAACCCGGAACAAGCAAACCAGCATTTTTCGCTGATTATACTTTAGACTTCAACTCAAACGGGCAGCATGCTACTGGTGCATACGGCTTTACACGCGCCGATAGCGACGCCATGCTCTCTTATGACGCGACCATCGCGATATTTCAGGGTTGCAATATAGCGTTGAAGTCAGGTCAGCAAACTATCACTCCCCAGGACCTGCAGCAGGCATTGCTGAAGGTCAATGGAGCAAATGCTATTCAAGGAGTGAGTGGTCAGATCTCATTTGGGCAGAATGGAGACCCGGTGAATAAAGTGATCGTGGTATTGGACGTTGATTCTCATGGCCGTATTCATATGGAATCGGTCTCGTTGGGTCAATTTTTGGTGTAGGTCTCTATCGAGTGGCGAGCAAAGCAGATTGGAATCTAGGCGAGATGATAAAATGTCCTTATTGCGGTATGGATAATCCGGCAGGCGAACACTTTTGTACCAGTTGTGGTTACGCCCTGGACTCCGCTACAGCAACATCAACGAATACAACTGATACAATGCTCCCTGTCGCTGCTGCAACGCGTGACACGCCAGCCGCAAGTTCAACGAATACGATCTCTCGGTTACTTGCTCCTAATATGCAGCTACAGGAAGGTCGCTACGTGGTCGAGAAAATGCTCGGCGAGGGCGGCATGGGCGCTGCCGTGCTGGCTCGCGATACACGCGTATCGAATAAAAAAGTCGTCATTAAAGAGCTGGCCTCCGATGAGAGCGACCCGCAACAGCGCCAGGAGGATGTGCGCAACTTTAAACGCGAGGTCGAGACACTGGCACATCTGGATCATCCGCTTATCCCCACTGTGACCGATAGCTTCCAGGAAGGCTCGCGCTACTATATGGTGCAAGAATATGCAGCCGGTGAAAACCTGGAAGATTATATGGAGCGCCTCAATAAGCCCATGCCAGAGCACGAAGCACTCACCTATGCTTCACAGGTATTGGATATTCTCGCCTATCTGGGCCAGCAACAGCCACCCATTGTGCATCGTGATATTAAGCCCGCCAACATTATTGTCAGCGCCAAGGACAAACGTGCGCGACTGGTTGACTTTGGTATCGCACGCGCAGAGGTCTCGAAGAGCACTAAGCGCAAACAAACGTCTGCCCTGGGGACACCAGGCTATGCCCCCCCCGAACAGTATCAGGGCAATGCAGATGCGCGCTCGGACCTGTACGCGCTGGCGGCCACCCTGCATCACCTGCTGACGAACCGTGATCCACGGGACTATCAGCCATTTAATTATCCGCTGGTACGCACGGTGAATCCCAAGGTCTCACCTGAAACCGAGCGCATCCTGGAGCGGGCGCTGACCCTCGACATTACAAAACGCTACCAGAGCGCAGCAGCGATGAAACACGATATCGACGAGATTCTACTCCAGCGCTACCAGGACACTGGCGGAGCTAGCAGTAGCTACACTTATAGTCCAGGACTGGCTCCGTTGCCAACCAGACCTCGGACATATAGTTCAACAAGCGCGCCTGATCGTGGGCCTACTCCTATCCAACAGGGAAGTAGATCGCCATACGAGTACGATCCGCATGCACCAGGCTCAGCTTATTCAGCTCAGAGTTCCAGGGATTATGGACGACAACAACAGCAGCAATCGAGGATGTATATGCCACCGCCAGCGTCTGTACCTCCCCGGCAGAGACTCATAGACGGGAGTAATTATCTTGTACAGAGCTTTGTCATGCTACTGGTTGTCATCTTTATCATTGCGGCAATATTATTCTTCCTGCCCCACTAGCTGGCTTTTTGTGGGAGAGGAAGAACAGTAGAGTGTTCTTCCCGGACATATGCTACATTGTCAGGGATTATTTCTCTGCGCTACGCTGTTATCTTGCGTAGATAAAAAAAGATGCGTTCTTGTATTGCCATATGACTATACGCAACCCATGGTGTAACACTTCAGGTCGGCAGGGCATCGGCGGGGGCAAGCCCCGCCGCTACGCGCTCATATATGCCACGCGTAGCGACAATCCCTTGCGGTTGTCGTTCTCGATACGCGCTCATATATGCCACGCGTAGCGACAATCCCTTGCGGTTGTCGTTCTCGATACGCGCTCATATATGCCACGCGTAGCGACAATCCCTTGCGGTTGTCGTTCTCGACCTGAAATGTTACGAAACGAGTGGGTTTGATCGTTCCGCGAAGAGGAGCAGGCGATAATGTGGAACAGATATCAACCGTATGGTGGCCGGGGTCCCCGGCACATGCGCGGTATATACGGCTTTCCCTGGATTTTCGTGTTTTTTCTAGTTGCCAGTACAGGCTTCTGGCAATGGCTGATTTTGGGCGTCGCACTGATGATCATTATCCGCCTGATTATGAGCGCGACAGGCGCAGGCAATACAGGCTACCAACAACCCTACTACCAGCCACCGTATCAAGCCTCGCAACCCTATCAAGCGCCGTATCAACCACCTGAACAGGGATACACGCCATATCAGCCCTATCAGCAAGGCTACCAAGCGGCTCCAGCTACACCGCAGCCTTATCAGCCCGTGGAGGAGCAGGAGCAGACTGAGCAATATCAAGAGTACGAGCAGCCGCAGGCCGAGTATCCGCAGGAGATGCCGCCCATGTCCTGATGAGGGTCGAGTAAGAAGAGCGCCTATCTCTTTCATTTATAGGATTAATTCCGATCATTTTGCGTAAAAGGAGCGACAATGAGTGGATTAATTATTCTATTACTTTTCTTGATAATCGGAGTTTCTGTGGCTCTTATTAGCTTGAGATCTCGTGACGCTTCTCGTGGCAGATTACCACCAGAGCGTTTTGCCGAACTCTCTGCTTTGTTAGTCCATCCAGACGAGCTAGAAAGACTGCTTCGCGCACAGCATAAAATTGCCGCCATCAAATTATTCCGTCAAGAAACAGGAACTGGCTTGCGAGAAGCTAAATATGCAGTCGACCAGATACAGGCAGCAATGCTGCCAGCTCCGCCTGCCGATGATAATTCCGATGCTGTTTTACAGCAGATTGCCGCTGGCAATAAAATTCAAGCGATAAAGCTCTATCGACAAAGGACCGGTGTAGGCCTGAAGGAAGCCAAACAGGCCGTAGAATTGCTGACCGAGGGAGCAACGCACACTCAACAAGAAAGACATTACGTTGATTCTGATGAGCTGCAACGCTTGCTTCGTGCGAATCATAAAATAGAGGCCATTAAGCTCTATCGTGAGCATACAGGATCGACGTTGAAAGAGGCAAAAGAAGCAGTAGAGTGGTTACAGGCACAGATACCTGGCAAGTAAACGTACCGAGAACCAGTAATCCGCAGAGGTGTTGTACCAAAATTTGATCACTGCCTGAACTTTGCATAGCAAATTGACAAAGCATGAGTGGAGGGCTATAATCTGAAAATAGTACACAGCCGTGGTGTAAATTATTGCATGATGCGTATAGCCCGTAAATCCTCGCCTCAGCCTGGCGATGTGATAAAAGATTCAGCACATAGCAGCACCTTCTTTATTGCTGGGCTTCCGACAATTGCGAGGATGAGAGTGCCTGTATTTGCTGCTGCGTCTATTTGTACGTCATCAGCAAGCCTTTCCATATATGCACGAGAACCGCATTGCCTGCTGTTTTCTGCATGGAGATGGGCGTGAGCGGGACTAAGACATGGGATAACAACACAGGAGGTGTTTTGTGCGCATAGTTTGCTCACATTGGTGCCAACGCTCTCTCCTCGTAGGTCTCTGTTGCCTGCTATTCTTCCCACTCCTCACCGCTTGTGAGAACAACAATAGAGTGGCTTCGGCATCATCTACTCCTACTCCTATTCCGACTCAGATAACGCCAACCGCTACTACCAATCTCAGCCAGACGAATATCACTAAATTAAATACTCTCTTTACGCATGAGGCGCTCCAGGGGAACTTCAGTGGATCTGTGCTGATTGCACAGAATGGCAGGCTGCTACTTGAACAGGGCTATGGTGAGGCTGACTGGTCGCAGAATATACCGAATCTCTTTGATACGAGATTTCGTATCGGCACGTTGGCCGAACAATTTAACACGCTGGCAATTTTGCTGTTACAAGATCAGGGCAAACTGAAAGTGCAGGATGATATCTGCACCTATATTGCAAACTGTCCCGAAAACTGGGACGATATCAGCATTGAGCAATTGCTCACACGCACCTCGGGCATTGAGGACTATACGACACTCCCAGATTATAATGAGACAAAAGATATGCCCACCACACCCGATCAGCTGATCAGCCGCGTGATGAATGCGCCAGCTGCATTTAAAAGCAGTACGACGCCAACGTGGAGCGCCACAGATGAAGTATTATTGGGAACAATTATCGCCAAAGCTTCAGGAGAGTCCTATCCAGACTACTTGCAGCAGGCCATCTTTACCCCCTTGCATTTGCATAATACCGGATATGACCAGAATTACCCACCATTACCACAATACGCCATAGGCTATAGTGAGCCACGCGTTCCTGATGGCTTTACCGATATTTCTGTCCTCTATGCTGCCGGTGGCATCTATTCCACCATCGATGACCTTTATACCTTCGACCAGGCGCTGATCCAGCATAAAATTGGCTCGCCAGCCACACTGCAGGCAATGTTTTCTCAGGAATATGCCTTCTGTAAAACAGGAGAACCCTGTGGACCAGACTTTAGCGAAATCGGCATTGGCTATGGCTGGCTCATTGGTGAAGAGAAAGATAACGTTGGAGTACAACGCCTCACCTATTATAACGAGGGACCGTTTGCAGGTTTCTCGGCCTCAAACTGGTATTATCCCCAACAAAAAATTACCGTGATCTGGCTGAGCAATGTACAAAATCTCCCGTTGGACACCGATACGTTGATACAAAATACGCTCTTTGGCTAACGTATCTCGCTTGATCGACTTCCCACCTATCATCAGTAGCAACAAACGCTCAATATGCTCTTCATAAGAGACCGTCATGACCCACGAAAAATCGTCACATCTCGCGAGTTCTACTGCCAGCATTGCTGCACATTTGCACTCCTTCCTTGACTTTTTCAATCCTATCAGTTACAATGAAACTAATAAAATATTAGCAATTTCCTGAAAGGAAGCATCTCGGTGATTAATAACGATACATTAGCATTCCGTAAACCTGCGGAGACGCATTATCCCATACATGAACTGATTAGCGAACGCTGGAGTCCGCGTGCATTTGCCGATACGCCTGTCGCGCGTGAGACATTACATAGCCTATTTGAGGCTGCACGTTGGGCGGCTTCAGCAGGAAACCAGCAACCCTGGAATTTCCTCTTCGCTACGAAAGAGCATAGTGAAGAGTACGCACGTTTTACCTCTCATCTGTGGGAACGCAATGCCGTGTGGACGCAAAGTGCCCCCGTTCTGGTACTCGTCGTTGCACGCCTATATGAGCGTCCCGGCAGCGAATACTATAGCTTTTATGACACGGGCATGGCAACGGCCAATCTTTTGACACAAGCAGTCGCATCAGGACTAGTTACCCATCCAATGGGCGGCTTCGATGCCAGCAAAGCGAAGATTGAGCTAAACATTCCCACAGGATATGAACCACTTGTGATGATCGCCTTAGGCTATCCTGGTTCACCAGACCAGCTCCCCGCACCTTTGCGCGAGCGCGAACTTGCTGCCCGTACACGCAAGCCGCTCCCTGAGTTCGTATTTGAAGGCAGCTGGCAACAGCCAGCGCCAGATGTCATCGTCTAGCAGAAAACACATTTGTCGCATTCATGCAGGCTCTCCGTCCATGAGGGTGAAACAGGGTAGGGGCGTGTCCTTGCGACCGGCCCCCAGGGCGCACGCAAGGTGACGCCCCTACCCTGTTTCCCAACGTTTTCACCCGGAAGGATGGAGAGCCTTCATGCACCCATATCACACCTCTCTGCATAACATGTGCATCACCAGTCACATTCACTTCATAAAAACATACACAAGAGGTCTATCACCCATTAGTACTCTAATTACGAATACTAAAGGAAATGCTATTGACATACATATATGTATTGATGTAATATCTTTTATATCAAGTCAAGAGAAAGATTTGACTAAACATTCATGCCACGTTTTTGAACTTATCGTACAGCGGTGTACTGTAGTAGGGGGGAGATGTTGTAGTGGAACCGTCGTACCAATCCTCTACAAAAATGATGCTTTTTCCAGGAAACACACTTAAGATTTTCATAGCCTGGGGCTAGCGGGAAACTTTGCGCTCAAAGCGCGACCGATCAGGCATTCTTTGAGTTGCGATGCCTTCATCTCATTGAAGCATTTGAGTAACCACACATCCTTTGATTACCTGGCTATGGGTATCTCTGTGTGCAGCGAGAAGGAACAGGCGCACAAGCCTTCCGGTCGTATTGATGAAAGTATGTCCCGATGTCTATCAAAAATTGAGTCTGCCTGTGGAGCAGATTTGTCAGGATAGCAGAATTATTACGAAAGGTTTTATTGATGCACCTGGTAATGAAACAGCTTTTCAAGCTCACACCATTCTTGATAGGAGTAACGCTGGTAGCGGGAATGCTTGTTTTTGTTAGCTTAAACAGAGCATTCACCTATCAGGAACTGGTTGCTCTCGATCTCGTTCCCAAACCCGAAAAATTTACTGAACTCTATTTCAACGACAATACAAGTTTGCCAGCTTCGGCAACAAGTAACCAGAGCATACGTTTTGCCTTCGCCATCCATAACCTCGAAGCGGCGGATTATCAGTATACCTATGATGTCGTTGTGGATGCGCATGGCACGAGATACATTGTCGATAGGGGGGATGTTTTGGTGAAAAACAATCAATACTATGTCAAAACTGAGCAGTTCAAACTTCCCAACTTGCCTGGACGTCAGGAAGTCATCGTCGAGTTAACCAATAAACAGCAATCCATAGATTTCTGGATAGGACGTTAATTCGATGAAAAAAGAAAAAATTACCATCTTGATCCCATGCCACAACGAAGAGCAAGGTATCGCCAAAGTACTGGACGATATCCCGCACCAGGCGCTCCATAAGCATGGATTTGAATCGAAAGTTATTGTTATTGACAACAATTCTTCTGACCGCACGACAGAGGTCGCCAGGAGCAAAGGAGCGCATGTTATTTTCGAGCAGGCAAAGGGCAAAGGCAATGCCATGCGCAAGGCGTTCAACGCTATCGATAGCGACACAGCGTACGTCGTTATGCTGGATGGTGACAACACCTACGACGCCAGAGAAATACTCAGGCTGATAGAGCCGATTACCAATAATTTTTGCGACGTGGTTATTGGCTCGCGGCTGGGCGGCAAAATCACGAAAAATGCCCTGAAGCTCCAAAATCTCCTGGTAAACTGGGTGTACACCTTTTTAGTCAGGTGTTTTTATGGCACACAGGTCACAGATGTGTTAAGTGGCTATTTTGCCTGGCGCGGAGATGTCGTCGTCAAGATGAGAGATCATTTAAGGTCGGATGGGTTCAGTATCGAAATGGAAATGATCTCTAAACTGGTGAAGCTTCATTACTCCATCTATTCAGTACCAATCACCTACAACGTCCGCGAAGGCGAAACAAAAATTGCCCCACTCAAAGACGGTCTCAAGATCCTTCTCGCCTTTTCGCGTAATCTATTCTGGTCTCCACCGAAAGGATAGATTGCCGAGCAAAAAACAGCGCTGTTAGTTACTAACGTTGCTCTCAACTGGAGAGCAGGTCGGATGTGTTATTGAAGCAATACGTGTGGTAAAGGGAGGACGACAGTGGTAACTTTATCTGAGCAAAGTACACTTCCATCAAAGAGAGGGTCAGCAGAACCCCTGAATGTTGTGATTGTGGTGACATATGCCCATCCTTATATTGGATCTGGTTTAGGCGTTGTTGCGAAATCTCAAGCAGAATACCTGGCATCTCAGGGACATCGGGTAACGTTGATAAGTAGCAATATTCCGCACACAGCTAAAACATTTGCGTTGCATGGCGTCACTTATATTAAAGCTCCAGCTGTAGCACCATTAGAGCGCCTACACATACCAGTCCCTCTTCTTTTCTTTAACAGCAGCGCTCTTAGAGCCATTAAAAATGCTGATATCATACATATCCATGATATATTGTACCCTTCATCATTTTTTGCCGCAATTCTGGCAAAAATACATAGAAAACGGGTAATCCTCACGCAACATGTTCCTCATGTGCACTATGCCAATAAAATAGTCAATACCATAGAAAAGCTTGTTTTTTACAGCATCGGCCTGGTTACTCTTTGGATCAGTGATGCTGTGATAGTGCTCAATATGTCTGTTTACCAATGGATCAAACGCTATAAAAAAGATGTCTATCATCTTCCTAATGGCGTGGATTTCAAGCTATTTCATACGCCAACAGCACACGAAAAACAGGCTATGCGCGAGCGCAATAACATACCCCTTGATACATTTGTCGTTTTGTTCGTTGGCAGATTTGTTCCTAAAAAGGGCTTTGATATCCTCTATAACGCCAAAGATAGCACTTATCTTCTCCTATTTGTCGGCGGAGGAATCATTCCTGACTACATAAAATCTGATCATGAGGCAAGAATTATTGGGCCGCTACCGCAAGAAGATTTAGCCATGCTGTATAAAGCCAGCGATGCATTTATTCTTCCTTCTTATGGCGAAGGATTCCCTCTCTCCATCCAGGAAGCTATGGCTACAGGATTGCCAATTATTACCAGCAAATACAACAATCTCGACCAGACACTCGATAGTCCCTTGATTAGCTATATAGACATAACAGAGGCAGATATAAAATCTGCGATCAACAAGATACGCAACGATAGTATGCTGCGCAAAGACATGGGTGAATATTCCAGGAAAATAGCCTGGGAACACTACTCCTGGGAGAAAAATACGACCAGCTTACTGGGTATCTATCGCAGTGAAGCTTAGGTCAGTTCATAGCAAAGGAGCAATTCGGATGATACAGGTGACGACAAGTTGGGACGATGGACATAGACTCGATATGAAACTCGCTGCGTTGCTGAAAAAATATGGCATACAAGGGACTTTCTATATATGTCCGCAGGATCGCGAGTTTCAGAGGGACGATTTATTAAGCATACGCGATATTCTCTCGCTAGGTAGCGATTTTGAAGTTGGCGGTCACACAATCACCCATCCCCGTTTAACAAAAATCACTCTTTCTCAAGCTGATGACGAAATCGCGCAGTCAAAAGATTATCTAGAGGAGCTTTTACAACGCGAAGTAACTGCGTTTTGCTATCCTTACGGTGATTATAATGAAGAGACGAAAGGTCTGGTGAAAAAACATGGCTACAAGCTGGCAAGAACAACAAAACGCTATGCCTTTGACATGCATCAGGATGTTTTTGCACTGCCAACAACTTTTCACACCTATGCACACTATGCGGATTTGCATAAAATCCTCCCCTTCTCTCACTTTTCCCCCCTGCGCGTCAAGCAGTATTGGGATTGGGAAAAGCTCGCGATAGCCCTCTTTGACCACATTTGCCAGACTGGCGGTCTCTTCCATCTCTGGGGCCATTCCTGGGAACTCGAAAAGCTAAACGCATGGCAAAAACTGGAAAATGTTCTGTCGCATATCGCGCAAAAAAATGACGTTATCCATAGCACTAATACTGAGATTCTCAAATGAGGGTGAAACAGTGAAAGTACTTTTTATCGCACCATACTTTTTCCCAGCGTTAGGTGGACTCGAAAACTATGTCCTCAACATTGCGCTTGGATTAAAGCAAGCATATAACGCTGAAATAGTCGTTGTCACTGCAGATTTAAAGCACAAAAAACAAGTTATTGACGATTGTTGCGGTATAAAAGTGTACCGCTTGCCAGCAATGATGCGCATTTCAAATACACCTGTTAATCCACTGTGGTACTTCTCGCTCCAAAGAATCATCCGCGAGGAAAAGCCAGAGATTATTAACTCTCATCAACCGGTGATGTTTCTGGGAGACCTGTCTGCATGCTTAGCGGGCAACATTCCTTTCATTTTAACCTATCATTCAGGAACGATGCGCAAGCAGAAGTTATTGCCAGATATCATCACTTTTCTGTATGAAAAGCTCATTCTTCCCTATACCGCAGGCAGAGCCAATAGAATAATCTGTGCATCCAACTTTATAGAAAATACCATCTTAAAAAACTATGCCACCAAAAGTACTGTTATTCATCCAGGGGTCGATATTTCTCTATTTAAACCCGATCCAACTATCAAAAAAGAAGATAATCTCATCTTGTTCATTTGCCGCTACAAAAGTATGTATGAAATAAAAGGTCTGTATTATTTACTGGATGCCATCAAAGATTTCTCCAACATCAAGGTACATATCATTGGAGAAAAAACCGATTTTGCAGACGAGAGATTTGTCTCTGTCGGTGTCAAACGTGGAAAAGACCTGGTTGCAGAGATGCAGAAAGCCAGTGTGGTTGTGCTACCATCTTTTGCCGTCGAAGGCTTTGGCATGGTGCTTATTGAGGCGCTGGCATGCCAGACTCCAGTCATTGGAACCAATCGAGGTGGCATTCCTGAAGCGATCAGCGATGGTATCGATGGACTCATTGTACCCACAAATGATAGTCACGCCTTAGGACGGGCAATTTCCAGCATACTGGCAGATAAGAAATTAGCAACTCGCATGGGGCATGTCGGTGCAGCGAAGGTCAGAGAAAGGTTTACCTGGGAGACACGTGTTGCTTTAACGAAAGGAATATTTGAAGCATGTCTAAAATAAACTCGGCCACGCCTACAATTGTACAGGTTACATCGTATTATCCTCCTCACCTGGGTGGTATGGAGAATGTCGTGCAGCGCATAGCTGAGGGATTTGTAGATAAAGCGTACACTGTGTCGGTCTACACCTCCGACAGAGGCTATGCTCGGAAGATAGCTATTGGCTCAAAATCGCAGGTTCATTATTTAAAATCAGTCGAATTTGCGCATACACCCATTCTATTCACTTTGTTTTTTCGACTACTGGCCCTGCCACGCCACGCGCTTATCCATCTCCATGTTGCGCAGGCCTTCGCACCAGAAATAGTGTACTTGATCTCAAAGCTCAGAGGGATACCTTATATCGCCCATATCCACCTGGATGTGGACGCTTCAGGTCCCTTAGGTTTCCTGCTCGGCCCCTATAAGAAATTATTGCTCAAACGAGTTTTGCAATCGGCAGCAAGAATAATCTGTGTGTCAGAAGCCCAAAAGAGGACAATTGCTGCAAAATATGCACTTCCGTTGGCATCTATTGTGGTGATACCAAATGGCGTGGCAGAAACCCATTTCATCGAGAAAAAAACGTGCGAAAATGCGGTTCCACGTCTCTTATTCGTTGGCCGGCTGGCTGCTCAGAAAAACCTTCCCCTGCTCATCGAAGCCATGGCGCACATGCGAGAAAACGCCAGGCTGGATATTGTGGGCGATGGGGAACTCAGGAGGGATGTCGAAGCTTTAATTCAGCAGTACGGGCTGCAAAATGTTCAGCTCCATGGTCAAAAGACTGGTCAAGAGCTGCTTGAATTTTACAAGTCAGCAGATATATCTGTGCTGCCTTCCTTTAAAGAAGCTGGCGCATCTCTTTCGATGCTGGAAGCACTGGCGGCTGGCCTGCCTATAGTGGCTGCCGATTCGCCTGAAGTACGGGAAATGCTGGCTGATTGCGGTGTACTGGTTGAAGAGGCAACGCCCACAGCGTATGCCAGAGCACTAGACACACTTCTAGCAGATAAAGCGGCTGTCCGTAATTTGAGGACGTTATCAGTAAAAAAAGCACGCGCTTATTCATGGAAGAATCTCTTGAATGCTATAGAAGAACTTTATAAGCAGCTACTCTAATCGACAGCGCTTCATGATATAAGCGATCAGGTTCAAGGATAGATCTTGTGAAAGGTGGATACAATTATGACCTGCGGTAAAAAAACGCTCTTTGCCTTTTTACTAGGTATTGATCTCCTGGCAACTATTTTAGAGTTCACACACAACAATTTTCTAGGTATATCGACGCTGCTTTCTTTCTGTACCTGTCTTTTATTGCCGGGTTTTCTCATCTCGTTAATTTTGCGCCTAAGAAAAATATCGTTCTGGGAAAATCTTTTATTCATTGTGGGCTTCAGCATAGCGTTTTTGGAATTCGGTGGCTTGCTCTTAAATATGCTATTTCCACTCTTTGGCATACATAACCCACTGACATTTCAGCATCTCGCCATCGGGTTTGCTCTCTATAATGCGTGTCTTTTCATCTTTGCCTGGATAAGAACAAAGCCATGCGCTATGCGTATCCAACTTCCCAGGCGCTCAAAAATCGAAAAATTATGCTATGTCCTCCCTGTATGCTTTCCTGTACTCGCCACGTTAGGAGCCATCGTTTTAAATAACGGTGGTAGCGATATCCTTACACTCATTCTCCTCGGCACGATTGCCTTCTACAGTCTTTTCCTGCTGCTCTTTCACAAAAATATAGCTGTTGATCTCTACCCTTATGCACTCTTTCTCATTGCAGTAGCCTCTTTATTTACCACTTCTCTGCGCAGTTGGTATATAACAGGACATGATATTGAAACAGAATTCTACGTGTTCCAGCTTACAAATACCCATCACATCTGGCGTATGGCATTTTTCCAGGACCCCTATAATGCCTGCCTCAGTATCACTATACTGCCGACGATTCTCACCAATCTCCTATCAATACAGGATATGTATATTTATAAAGTCATTTTCCAAATTCTCTTTGCCACTTCACCAGTATTAGTATTTTTCATTCTGAGGAACTATACGACACCGGTACTCTCTTTTTTATCCGCGTTCCTTTTTATGGTCTTTCCGACGTTTTTCACTGATATGCCCATGTTAAATAGGCAGGAAATAGGCTTTATCTTCTTCGGCCTGGCGCTCTATATGCTACTCAGGCGCGACCCGGCCCAGCAAGCTTACAGACAGTTTGAAGAATCTCTCTCTAAGCTCTCCTCTGATCTTGCCAAAGCCCAAACTCTCTCCCTTTCTGCGCTCTCTTCTGATCTTTCCTTATCCATGCGCAGGATATTATTCACAGTGTTTGCCCTCAGTGTAATCGTTTCCCATTACTCAACAAATTTCGTATTGCTCGTGCTGGTAGCATGCGTATATATCTCGACACTGATTATTTCCTTGCCATTAGTGAAAAAAACCTATGCATGGTTGTTCTCAAAATCTCGTGCCAGGCGCAAAAATACGTTTTCGCATACAGTATTTCTCAGCCTGCCATTGGTATTAATCCTCTTTGGCATGACCTATGCCTGGAATACGTTATACACACATTCATCCAGTCACGCTGATTCAGTCGTGGTAGAAGTTATCAACAGCATATTTGTCACATCGAACTCCAGCCGGTCAAGCGATCTCTCTGATAGCATCTTCTTTGCGACCAAACCTGATGCTCAACAAGAGCTGCAAAACTATATTCGCCATACACTTCAAGTAGAGGGAACAAAAAACACCTATAGCCAATCGATAACCAGGAAGTATCCCTCCTCTGTAGTCCCGCAGGAAGAACTTGCGCCAACCCCACTGGGGAATGTATTCACTGCTTTCCATATCCCAGTCTTCAACATCCAGGCAGAACTAAGGTCGCTTACGGCTGATTGCTTCCAAATTTTTGTATTGGTTGGTTTGCTCATCATCCTTTTCTCACAGAGTAGAAAAACATTTGATCAGCAATACCTATTTCTCTGTTTTTGTAGTATTTTTCTTCTTGCTCTCATAACAGTGCTACCTGAATTATCAGTAGAATATGGAGTCTTACGCATGTTCCAACAATTTCTTTTTCTCCTTTCGCTGCCAATGGTACTGTGCTTGCGCTCAATGTTCTTTTTTGTAAAAGAACAAAAAAGAATCATGTTTACGGGCATAATAATAGCGATTTTCTTTTTAAATTTAACTGGATTTCTTTCTCACCTTACGGGAGATTATTATCCACAAATGACCCTGGATAATGCGGGTTTGTATTATGACGCTTATTACGTGACTGACTCAGATACTAAGGCCATAGCCTGGCTCTCACAGCATGATGTCAATGATGACCCGGTCGTGACCGACTTATCGGGTGTAAGCAAACTGCACACGTATGGAGGCATAGATGCAACAGAGGATAATTTCCCAGCATTAGTCCGCAAAAATGAATATGTATACCTGGATCTTACAAGTAATACAGTATTTACCATTAATAGTGACCTGCTTATTTACAATTCAGATAAAAAATTTCTGGATGATAATAAAGATTTAATCTATAGCAACGGTACAAATAATGTATATAAGTGAGCATCCTGCTTTTTTTCGGCTCGCAGCAAGGAACAGGAAAATGTCAAAGAACGGCGATAACTACTCAGGTGAGACAACATTTCAGAACCGTGGAAGCTCGCGTAGGGGCCGAGCCAAGACCTTTTTCGTAACCTTCGGCTTTAGTGGAACGGGGAAAAAGGTCTTGGCGTCCCTGGCGGCGGCCCATCCGGTCTTGCACCTATCCTGGACAACCGCAAGGGATTGTCCCTACGCGATCTCTCACCTCCTCGCCGACCTAAACAGTTATGCACAGCACAGTATTTCTTTCGTCTATAGTATCCAATCTACTTCAGATGATCATTGTAACACGTACTACTCAAAGAGAGGTTTTTTATGTCAGTAACAGGGCCCATATCAGATGAGTCTCATGAGGGTGGGGCTTTGAGTCTACCCGTGCCACCTGCCGCAGCGCGTGTTCTAGAGATTGAATTAAGTCAGCGGCTACCCATTCTAACGGCCTGCGATAATGAGACTCAGACGCGTTACACACGCATATTTTGTCTTATTCGTTTGCATACTCAGCCACTTGGCATACTCCAATTCCAATTTCTATCTGACGAGTTGTTGCCAGAGGACTATGCACCTGCGATCTGGCATACCTTTCAGCGTGCGCTTCTCCATCACCTGGAACAAGATGGTTTATCTCCCGTTGATGAGATACACGTAGAGGGTCTGCCCTATGATGATTTGCCTCACTGTATCGTGGAAAGAGAGCGCTTTTTAGCAGATCCTCCCTTTGCGAGCGTAATTGTTCCTACTCGTGATCGTCCCGAGAGCCTGACAATGTGCATAGATGCTCTTGTAAAAATGCATTATCCCCGCTACGAAATTATTATTGTCGATAATGCACCAGCCAGCCAGGCAACAGCCGATCTCGTCCAGAAGACCTATCAACACGTTGCAAACCTGCGTTATGTGCGCGAAAATAGGCCCGGCATTTCTTACGCGCGCAACCGTGGCATGTATGAAGCTCGCGGAGAAATACTGGCATTTACAGATGACGATGTTGTAGTAGACACCTATTGGTTGGCACAATGTGCGCAAGCTTTTGCACAATCTCGCGAAATTGTTTGTGTGACAGGTTATACGTTGCCATTAGAATTGAATACGCCGGCACAACTCTGGTTTGAGAATGTCAGCAGGCTGGAAAATGGGCAAGTGAATGCTAAATTCGTTCCCCGCTCCTTTGATCAGAAGACACGCTATAAACACCTTTATAGAGGAGATCTCTGTGGGCATGGTGCAAACATGGCTGCGAAAGCGGATTTTCTGCGTGGCATTGGTGGTTTCGATGTCGCTCTGGGCGCGGGATCACCTGCTATGGCCGGAGAAGATATCGCGTTCTTTTTACACGTTATTATGCACAACAAAATATTAGCCTATCAGCCAGCAGCGCTGATCCATCATCTTCATCGCCGCGACTCTGCTAAATTGCGCAAACAAGTCTTTGCCTACGGCACTGGCTTTATTGCTTATCTGATACACATGCTCCTACGCTATCCTATCTTATGGCTTGATCTGCTGACAAGAACTCCTTACGACATTTTGTCCACCTTTTTAGCCCGACAATTTCTGCAGTTGTCAGGAGCAGGGCGCAAAAGCGCCGGCAAATCAACACGTTACCCTGGAGCATTAACTCTCATCAAGTTTATGGGAGCCTGCTATGGGTCTATTGCCTATATAAAAAGCACGCGAGCACTTCAAGCTCAACGCATGCTAAGGAGGAACATATGACACTGGAAGAAATTTTCGATCATATAGAATATCGTATCCATTATATACGATGGTGTTTGCGCTTTCCCAGGCTATTCGCGCACCGTTGCTGCATTGGACCGCGAAGTCGCTTCTACATTGATGCGAAAGCGCGTCTCCATTTCGCACGTCGTGTCTATTTCACGCGCAGTTTTACTGGCAGATTTTATGGCAAGGTTACGATAGGTGATCGTGTCTTTTTTCAGCACCACTGCCATATATCGGTACATGAGGAATTGACCATTGGCGACTATTCTATCTTCGGTGAAGGGGTATCCATTCACGACGAGACACATGTCGTCACTACAGGTTCTGATCCTATACAGGATCGCGGCCTGCTCGCAAAGCCGATTAGCATTGGGCGTAACGTCTGGGTAGGAGCGAAGGCGACTATCCTTGGAGGCGTCCATATAGGCGATAATGCCGTGATCGGAGCCAACGCGGTCGTGACGCACGATGTGCCTGCCTATACCATCGTGGGCGGTGTGCCAGCACGTGTGATACGCAAAATTCAACCATCTGGCGGGCATTACCTGAACACCTCGCAAGGACAGCACGACGCAGAGCAGATTGTCTGTTACTGGTATTCTTGAAGGCATTCTCCCAGATGAAGATAGTTTTCCTTTCCCTCTTGACTTCAAGTGAACTTGAAGTCGTATGCTTGGGACAAGAAATATGCAAGACAAAAGGAGATTTCAGCCATGTTATTTCAGCCATCTGACCCGGTCCTGGCATGCAATAGCACAGCCATTCCGCAAGAGGTTCGACCTCTGCATCAAGCCAACACCAAACGCATCTTTACCTCAGTTCAAGAAGTACGAGAACTCGAAACCGGCTATGCCTTGCGGCTTGCCGATGAGACTGACCTTTTGCAAACGGTAGTGGCGTTTCTTCGCTACGAACGCCTCTGTTGTCCTTTCTTTTACTTCAAACTAGAGATGGAGCCAAATCAAGGACCAGTCTGGCTCCACATTACGGGAGTCACTGATGTGAAAGCGTTTTTACGGAGTGAGGGATTTGCACCACCCACCCCCCTTTCTCCGCATCGAGAGAGCGAGTAAGATCAACGCTATTGAGTTGTCCCTGAAAACAAGAAGCCGTCCTTATCCAAAGAGTGGCTTCTTGTTTTGCGTTTCTCCTGTCTCTTGTCTACATCCCTGCTTGCTTCTTCGCTTCCTTCTCCTCATTTGCCACCTTTTCCCTATCTCTTTCAATGCCATTCGCCAACAGAGTCCCTAAGTGTAGCAAAAGATATCGCGCTCGGTCCCTACACGAGGTTATACCGGATCAGCATAGTTACTGGACAGCCATCGTTAGCGTATACACAGAAGTGGGAGCAACGGTGCCTGTTATGTCATTCGTCTGAGCAATAATAGCAAGCTGTACACTTCCCTTATTGACAGCTTGATACACGGCATAATATGCATACGATACAGGATCATAATGAAATAACTCTATCGGCTGTAATACACCATACGCACTCAGGGAAAGGGAGTAATTGTTGCTGTTATCTAGCTGAAGTTTAAGACCAATGCGATCAGATACGTGTAGATTTCTTGTGATCTGATTAGCGGCATTTTCCACCAGATAGCTCTGTGAAGTAACAACTGTTGCGGCCTGGAGAGAGGAATTATTTTCGTCTGAAGCATATTCTTGCAGGATGTATGCCGCCGGGAAGAGATAATTCCCATGCTCTTTCACTATCGCCCAGGCATCTGGATATTGATCGCGGCTATAAAAATCAAAGGCAACGACACCAATTATCTGACTGCTGTGCATTTCTTTTAAGGCTTGATACACCCCTTGGTAAATGTTTGCTTGTAACTGTGGACTGCCAATGGTATCCTGATCACTCACAGCATCGCCATTGGCTTCCCCAAATTCCTCTATCAGGATTGGCTTTTTGGTCTGTAAGCCATGCTCGACCCGCGACAAAAACACTTTTGCTTTCAGATCAGGACTCAAACGCAGCCCCAAATTATCAGTATCAAGCTGATACATATGAATAGAATAAAAATCAATTAGAGGAGCTAGTTTTTGACCGGCAGTATAATCTGACCAATTGTATTCATTCGGGTTATACGGATCTGCGGGCGCTTCAGGTGTTGCCCACCATCCAACCGTTTGCTTCAGATCCGGGTACTTTGCCTTAATCATCGCATGGGCCGTCTGAAGCATGCTAAGATTTGCGTCTGTTAATAGCGGCTCATTCTTAATGTCCACAGCATAGACATCTGGATTAGAAAAAACGCCACTATCAATATATTCTTGTACCAGGTGCAGATAGACCGGCTGTATCTGAGGAGTATAATAAGCTCCATTGGTGCTGGCGGTCTCTATAAGAATGATCGCCTTAATACCTTTGCTTTGCATCTTTGCGAGTACTTGATCCCACTGTTCTCCCGTATACACAGAATCCGCATTGTTATTAAAGCTGCGCACAGCATTCGTTATGCGCACGAGTTTAATCCCCAGTTCAGCGGCAATATCGATAAGATCCTGGCCTTTACTATTGACAACATAGTGCTGCGATGTGGGCAGAATCTGGCTCATATCGATGTTTTCACCATAGAGCGTCGATGCACTGTTAGCGGGAGCAAGTAAGTCGGGCAGCATATTCAAGACCAGATGCATGCTTAGATAGGGATAAAGAGTGCACGCAGTGAGGCTCATCAACGCGCAGAAACTAACAAGCAAGATAAACCATCTTTTGCGTTTTTTTAGAGACTTTTTGGTCATGTGCTGGCCTACCTTCTTCCATGTTCCAGGTAAATGTTACGAATGATAAAAAAGAGCGACAGTAATCCTGCCATGGCTTGCCCAAGCATCCAACCCCATCCAATGCCCACTAATCCCTCAGAGATAAAGGCGTACGATAGCCATAACGTCAAGACGGCTGCAATTACATTCGACATGATGAGCGATTTTCGCTGATGCTTTACGTTCATAATCGCATTAGATATAAGGAGCAGGGCTGTAAACATTGTAGAAACACTATAGAGCTGCAAAAATTGTAAAGCCTCACGGGCATAATTCTTGCCAAAAAACTGCAATAGTATATTTCCACCAAAAACAACGCTAAACATGGCTGGCATCAGGATTATCACAATCGTTGTCAGCGCTTTTTTCGCGTGTTTTTTTAGGTCAGACTCGTCATACGAGCCCTCCGTGAGTAATGCCTGGGCAGCAGCTAAGGGAATAACGAGCAACATATTTTGAATCATCGAAGCAACGTAATAATATGCGGCATACGTTGCCGATAGTATATTTAATATTATTACAGGTAATACAAGTGATGGCATAACCAACATGAAATCGACGATATAGTTCGTGAACGAATATGCCAGGGTCTCTTTTATCAAGGCCACATCGACCGCCATTGAGGGCCTGATTTTAAATTTGAGCAGCAGTATCATCAGACTGATAAGTACGCCTAAAACCAGCGCGCCAGCAGCAGAGGTAAAGATACCATAGGCAGCAAATGCAACCAGTACAAATGGCAGGATGATTTTTGAGATACTCATCATACTATTTTTTATGAAGATATTACCGGCAGCTCTGAAAGCGATAAAAATATTGTCAATAAGGATATTCCAGGAGCAAAAAATCACAAAAATGGTAAATGAGCCAATATAGAAGATATTCGAGCGTAAGAAGAGTAATTGTGGCGAAAATACTTGTAATCCTCCAAAAAATACAGCGGAAGCTAGCAGCGTAATACCTGTTACAATCACAAACGCGGAATTAATTAATGCATTTTTATGCGGAGATTTAGGCAGGTATCTATTTAAACTTGAGTTGAACCCCAGAATGGTAAAGCTGCTTAATAACGTCATGAGCGAGATAAGGGTGGTAGCAATACCAACATTTTCCGGCTGATACAGCCGCGCAATGATGATCCAAAAGACGAAGCCCAATCCGCCAAGTATGAATGTGCTCGCCATATTAAAGAGAGAATTTCTATAAAGGGGATCAGCCACAACCTGCTGATAGATATTTTGAAAGTTTACGCGGTCGCGTATTTTTTGCCTGCCCACTGCGAGTTCAGGGATGACTCGGGCTTCCCATGGAGGAGGTGCAGCACATTGGTTGTCAGTGAGCTGGGGTAGCCTGCTGATGACTGCTGTACTGTGCTGGAGCCGATCATGCGTCTGCTCAACGAATGCAAAAGGAGACTCTATATGCATCGGACTGATCGCTCGCAGCACAGCAGAGGTTGTCCTACTAAGTGTCAACCGTTCGAGGCGGATCTTCTTTGGCATGCCAGGTATCACAGGAAGTTCAAGCAGTGGTACCTTGATAACGCATCGCAGGACCTGGGTATCTTCTTCAGCAAGAGAAAAGTTAATATACTGACCATCATCTATACTCATTCGCGCATTCTCACTTTCTGACGCTTAATCCCTTCCACTGGCACTTGAAGCTACTGCACTGAACGGAAGGTTTTTTTGGCTTTCCCCGCACTTATATCCAACCACACCCCATCGTGAAAGCAAGTGGAGGTACGAACAAGATACGCAATAGGCTCCTCGGCCCTCTATTCACAGCAAAAAACGTAGAGAAAAAGGCATCACAGCCAGAGGAAACACCCTATCCACCTTAAACACATCTTTCTACAGCACCCGCAACACTGCATACTATCGTTGTTATACATGCAATTTTGTACTTTTACATTTAAAGGTTATGCTACTTTATTTACCATATATTTTGTGGCCTGTCAATATTAAATAGAACTTTCTTCGCGATACGGCATTAAAATACTATTTCGATTAAAGATGTTTCCTGTCTCTCACCATCGTTACACAAATAATTAGACATAATGCTTTATGCGCTGCGTTTCAAGACATCACATTTTTTATTCGATCTTAATGTATTTTTTATGAGTCTTTCATACGTTTTTTGTTATTATGTAAATATCCTACAAGCCCAACTATCAGTAAGGGACCTGTTACCATCTTCTCTGGCAACAGGTCCCTTTATTTTTATATTGCCTTGCATTCAGATGAGCCGAAGGCACACTACAGCGGTGTTCGCAAAGATTGAGCCATATGTGTCAATACAGAATGTGTACGGTTCTCAGACTTCCTCTGCACGTCTGATGGCTTCCAGAGGAAGTTCGGGTGCATCTCACTTCAGATCGGCGACGACAGCATCACAGGTCAAGCGTGACCTCCTCACGAGGTTGGGAACAGCAAAGTAATACAATGCCGTCGGCAGGTCGTTCGAGTGGCTCTGGTTGGTAGCTTATGAGGCCCTCAATCAGCCCGCTTTCGCAGCTATGACAGACCCCTGTCCGGCACGACCACCTCACCGGCACATCGCAAGCCTCGGCTAGTTCGAGCAGACTCTGGAACCTGGGGTCCCAGTGGACGACGAGGCCACTGCGAGCAAACGAGACCAGCGGCCCGGTGCTGGGAGATCCAGCAGGCAGGTGCGGTGGAAGACTCGGTGCGGTGTCAACCACGCCAGGTGTGCTGGATGGAATCGATCCGAATATCTCTGTATGGACACGTTCTCTGGGAACACCCCAGACGGCGAGGCCGCTGGTCAAATCTTGCAGGAACGCGGCTGGTCCACACAGATAGAAGGCCGCCTCGTGTGGCACGCCAAGCTCTTTGAGTGCCGTCATATTGAGGTGTCCAGCAGCATCGAAGTCCTGGCCAGGCCGGTCCTCTTGACCTGGTCTACTGTAGAAGATGGAGCTGCGGCTGTTGGGCAGCGTCTGAAGGAGGCAGCGTGTCTCTTGCGCAAAAGGGTGTTCGTCGCGGTTGCGTGCTCCGAAGAGCCACCACACTTGTCGTGGCGATGCCTCGGCGGCGAGGGCATGCAGCATGGCCAGCACCGGGGTCGCCCCCACGCCAGCACTGAGCAGCACAATGGGAGTATGGCCAGGGCGGAGCATGAAGGTGCCTCGTGGCGCACTCACGTCCAACACATCGTCAACCTGCACCTGGGTATGGATGTACGTACTGGCAGCACCATTCGGCTCTTGCTTGACGCTCACCCGGTAGTGATCAGTACTCGGCGTGTCAGAGAGCGAGTAGTTGCGTAAGAGGGGCGGCATATCAGACCTGGGCCGGAGACGCAGCACCACGAACTGGCCTGGCAGGGCAGCGGCGAGGGGTTGCTCGTCGGCTGGCACGAGGGCTAGCGAGACGATGCTCCTGCTCTCGTGCTCAATGCGGGACACCCGCAGGGGGCGGAACCCCTGCCATGCCGGGGGCGGGCCGCTCGCCGGAGTGAGTCCAGGATTTCCTCCTGTCGTCTGCCCACTCGACACCTGCTCTAGCAGGGCCTGGAAGGACGTCTTCCACCCTGGACTTAAGGCGGGAAGACGCAGCGCACGCTCCAGTTGCTCACGAGAATGCTGACCCAGGTAGAGCATCGCGTCGATCTCCGCGACGGTCATCCGAAGAGCGCCATCGGCGACCTTCACAATCTCGTCGCCTGCTTCCACCTTGCCTTCTTGCAGCACGCGCAGGTAAAAGCCCGGTTTCTTATGTGCGACCAGTAGCGCAGCCATCTGGGGCTCGTTCATACGGATACCAACACGGTAACAGGTGACGCGCGGTTGCGTCACCTCAAAAAGAGCACTACCGATGCGGTACTGGTCGCCGATGCACACCTCTTCATCGGACAAACCCTCAACGGTAAAATTCTCCCCGAACTGTCCGAAGACGAAGCCATGGCGACCGAGCTGATGCTCCCAGTAATGATAGGACTCCATCTGGTAGACGAAGACCGCACGTTGTTCTCCTCCGTGCCCGGTCAGGTCTCCTTGCTTATCGCCATCGATGTTGAGCCGCCGCACCATGCACCGACCCTGCACAGGCTCTTTCCAGACGGCGGTGCGCACCGTCTCCCCACGCCAGGAGATGTCGCGGGGCAGACCAACGTTCACTGAAAGCAGTCGTGGCATAGAGGCTCTCCTTTCTTCTCTTGTCCTCACTCCAAAGATCTTGCACAACTCATCCACCCAATCCATGGGTGTCCAGGTAGCATCCTCTCACTCTTTTAGAGCGTCCGTTCTCTCAAAAACGTTACAAGTACTTCTCAGCGAAGGCTCAATCTTTACGAACACCGCTGTAGGTTCCGCCACGCTCACGTGGCCTCCTCTTCGTCAGATGCGCCTGCGGCTCACTCCGCTCCGCCACATGAGCGCGGAGCGCTAGCCACGACTGTGGCGTTTCCTCCTTGCAGTCAGATGACCCGAAGGGTAGAGGCGCTACTCTTACTACTGACACAAACGAGGCTATCGCCTCTAGCGCTAGCGCGCTCATGTGTCAGAAAGGAGATCGCCTCGTTTCTGACTGTCTCAGAGGTTGTGGCGGCCTATCGAGCGGCGGCGAGAGCCGCGTTTCTGAATGCCTATGGGCATGAGCATAGCAAAGGCGTCTTCACAAGACGAGGATTTTCAGCAAATGGTGAAGAGTAGCGTGAGGGTCAGTACTGAGTCCTGAGTGCACAGGCGAAACCTGAATGATTGTACTGCGTGGCGCGACCAGCCAATGGAAACGCTCAGATGGCGAAAGCTGCCCTAGAGGACTGCTCTTATCTTGCCCATTACAGAGTTGGACGAGGTGCTCCAGTTGTTGTTGTAAGGCTACGATGTCCAGTTGCGGCGCGAATGCGCTCAAACGCGGCTGATCCAGGTGGGTGAGTATACCAAGAAAGCGGCGCGTGCGACAGAAGAGAATCACGCCAACATTGATACACTCGCCCCGCTCGACAGAGGGCACAATACGGATAATAGCGTAGTCATACGAGTCGGTCGCGGGCACGCATCGCCTCCTCTACAAAAACCTGTGAATGCGCCAGACGATCCTGCAAGTAGTCGAGATAGGCCACACGTTGAGCTAGCGGATCGGCAAAGATGGCATCATTACCCAACCACGAGTCTGGTACCAGATTGATGATATCTTGCAGAACTGTAGGGGTCAGGTGGGCTTTCAACTGCTGATCAGCCTCTGGTAGGGCACTTGCTACCGGCAATAAGACATGATCTTTGCTGTTGGCAAAAGGTGTTCGACTACGCTCCAGATAACTTGCGTTCATGTTATGATGAAAATAGAGCGATGCACCATGATCAATCAACTGCAAGCGCCGATGCCACCAGAGCATATTGGTATTGCGCGGCGTGCGGTCGACATTGGTCACATAAGCGTCGAACCAGAGGATAGAGGATGCCAGCAACGGGTCCAGCACACGAGCATCCAGGGCATCAAAAGCCAGGGCACCCGGCAGAAAATCGAGCGCCAGGTTCAGGCCCGGGCTGGCTTTGAGCAAGGCTTGAATTTCAAAATCAGGCTCAGAGCGACCAAGCACCGGATCAAGTTGCATAAAGACAATCTCCGGCACAGCCAACCCCAGGGCGCGCGCGATCTCGCCAGCGATCAGTTCAGCGATCAGCGCCTTAGCGCCCTGACCAGCCCCACGAAATTTGAGGACGTAGAGCCCATCATCATCCGCCTCGACAATAGCCGGCAGTGATCCCCCTTCACGCAAAGGAGTGACATAACGCGTTGCAGTAATTGTTCTCAGCATAGCGCTATTTTAGCATAAAACTGCTATCCATAGGCACGCTTTTCACCACCAACTGCATATCTCTTGGACAGATAGCAACTCCATGGTAGCGCCAATAAGCTGTGTTTGAACAATGCAGACCCGGAGAACATTCTATCTCACACGGGCAGACATCTATTTCTTGCATTCCTACAGCATCATGGTAATAAGCAGTAAAGAATTGGCGCAGGGCCGTGAGAAGAAGTCTGATGTGATTAAACGCCAAGAAGGGAAGATTCTGCAAATTTTCTACTGAATACCATTGCACACAAAAAGCATCATCACCAGCCTCAACATTGGCTTCTGGACTTAATGGCTCTCTTAAGACATAGAGCAAACAAACGTACTTTCCGCGTGGATCTTCAAAATCCTCATAGGTTTGGACTTGTTGAAACAGATGCAGAGGGATGTCAAGACCTGTTTCTTCCCGTGTTTCACGCTGAGCAGCTGCTTCTAACGATGTATCCTCTGTGTTTAAATGACCTCCGGGAAGTGCCCACGCGCCTTGATAGGGTTGTTTTTTTCGTTGGACCAATGCTACTTCCCATCCAGAACCAGAGGGAGAAAGACGTGGAATAACGATATCTACAGTAACGAAGGCGCTTGCTACTTGATCTGACATGCAAGTCATCTCCTTTGTCTACATTGCGCTGTTATCTAGGCGCATATATGTTTCATAGAGCAGGTTTTTCAGGTCTTGCACCCTTGGATGGTTTCGGAAAGAGCTATTCTCCAACGCCCTCAAGAGTTTGCGAACCCGATTCATTTGATGTGGTGAATGGCATTGGTACGCCATGATAAAGCCCCTACTTACCATATCTACTGCTGTTGCGATATCACCAGTGTCGCAGAACGTTTGTCCTCTACTGATTTCTAAGAGTGCATACCAGCGAGGCGTTACAGACTCAGCTTTGTTGAGTGATTTTTCTGCAAGTTCCAGGTAAGGAAGCGCTTTCAATGGTTTTCCAAGGTCACGGTTTGCCTTTCCTCGGATTTCGTAAACCTCAAAAGGAATAAACGCTTTTTTCGTGATGTCTCTCCCTTCGCCAGTAAAGGCCAGAAGATCTGTTGCCTCTGAAATTGTTTGCTCAAAGGCAGTTTCATTGCCGATGTCACCGTAAGTGTAGGCAAGAAGCTGAAGAATGTGCCCTAATGCGGTTTGATTGGCTTTCGTAGCTTGGTCCCTGGCATTTTCCATATAGCTAATAGCTGTTACTTTGTCATTTTGTCGTCGTAACACATCGCCCATGAGGGCAAGGTAGGTAACGGTTAAATTGGTGTCATGGATTTCTTCTGCAAACTTGTGCGCCTGGATGTAGTGGCGAAGGGCAGAGTCATTTTGTAGAGCATCAAGGTAAACTGCGCCAAGCAGTCCGTGACACCGGATAACAAGCTCTTTTGTACGGAGTACTTGTACAACGGCTAGTGGCATATAGATCATTCTCTCAAGGTTGGGAAGTAGCTTTGTTATTTCCCTTATAACGAGTTTCGGTCTTGAGGCAAACCACGCTTCCCAAGCAAGATTGATAATGCTTTCAGCCTGGTCAAGTCTCTCGTTTATCGCCTGGTCGATGTCTGTTACTAGAGTATTAATATCAGGATAGGCTGGCACTAGGTATTCAGTTGGATAGCTCAACATACTTGCGAGCACCTCAAGGCGATTTCTGGGGATAGGCACACGCCCGGCACAATAGTCAAATAACGTTCGTAAAGGAATATCTGTCTCCAATGCTATCTGCTCTATGGTAAAGCCCGCCTGCTTGATTGTTTGCCTTAAACGATTCGGATATTTCTGATGGGCATTGGCCATCGCTCTACTCCTTTACACATTCCGCCTGATTTCTGCATGATTTCTGCACGATTTCCGCACCGCTTCTACACGAAAAGTGATGGCTTTTAAGTAGGTATCAGTTAAAATCGCATTGGAGCCTACTGCGTTCGTGTTTCCAAACACATCATAGCATAATGCAGATGAAAAGTGTAGAAAAATGGTAGAGGGCAGTAGATCCTGGAAGTGAGTTCTTATAAATATTCCCAAAGGAGTCTATTTCATGTTAGAGAATCGGAGCGACATAGCGAAATTACGCAGCGAGATAGAAGCGACCTGCATTTCAATGAATCTCGTTTTTCATGGTTTCACTCAAAAAGCATCTCACCGCATCATCAACAGCCAGTACCAAAGCCTTGACCAGCAGCGTAACCGTCTTGCAACCATTATTGGGGAAGAAGCTGCAACAGAAACCGTCTATGATACCTACAATGCTATCGTTCGTTAACCGTAGAAAAGGATTGGTATCACATGGCGAATGATTACCCTATGAACATCGAAGATCCCACCGAAATGGCGCGACTGATCGACCAGGATCAACTTTTTACCCGCGCCATGGGAGGGCTCTTCGCAGAGCGCGACGATCTGGCTTCCATCCACACCATCCTCGATCTGGCCTGTGGCCCCGGAAGCTGGGCGCTGGATGTCGCCTTCACCTATCCTGACTGCGAGGTGGCGGGCATCGATCTAAGTCAAACCATGATCGACTACGCCAGAGCACGCGCGCGTTCCCAAAAACGCACCAATGTCTCCTTTGAAGTCATGGACATTTTGCAGTCATTGCCCTTTTCCAACGCTACCTTTGACCTGGTCAATGCCCGTTGCATCGAAAGTTTTCTTTCTCCCGCGTCGTGGCCTGCGCTGCTGGCTGAGTGCCAGCGTATCCTCAAGCCAGGTGGTGTATTGCGCTTGACTGAGATCGAGGGCAGCATCTCCAACAGTGCACCCTTACAGCAATTGAGCGCCCATCTCTTTGAGGCGCTTCGTCAGCAGAGACGAACGTTCTCCACCGATGGGCGTTCCCTGGGCGTCGTCCACATGCTCGGACCCTTGCTCAAAAGCGCCGGATTTCAGCACATCAGCAAGCGACCCTTCATCCTGGACACCACCTATGACGAGCCGTTATACTACGCATCTAGCGAAAACGTCAAAATCACCTTTCTCCAGCTCAAACCCTATCTGCTAGCCTCTGGCCTCATCTCCGAGGAAGTCTTTGACGACAGCTACCGACAGCTTGTCATGGACCTGTACGATCAAAACTTCGTCTGCCTCTCCTTTGGGATCACCGCGTGGGGGATAAAACCATAATGTATAACGAGAATAAACAGAATTTTCAGCAATTACGACGCCAGCACAACCTCCCCTATAGGACTAGATGACAACATTTTGGCCGGTTTGTCCCCAGACGATCTCCTCTGCCACTATTCAGGCGCTATTTTAGGAAAGCAAAGCGAAATGAATTGTCTCTTACGGTGGCCACACTGTCTCACAATAAAGTGTGATGGCAACAGACCCGGTCCTGATGATAAGATGAAGGATAGAAGATAGTTACAGTATTCTGCTAAAGGAGAAGTTCGCACGATGAACTATCGTACACTAGGACGTACTGGCTGGAACGCCTCGGAGATCGGTTTTGGCTCCTGGGGCATTGGCGGCGATGCCTGGGGGCAGACAGATGACAAAGAAGCGCTGGCGGCATTGCATAAAGCTATAGACCTGGGCGTCAATTTTATCGATACCGCCGATGTCTATGGAGATGGCCATTCTGAACAACTGATCGCCCAGGTACGCAAGGAGCGCAGTGAACCACTCATTATCGCCACAAAAGCAGGTCGACGACTCAATCCACATACAGCCGCAGGCTATAATAACCGCCAAAACCTGACGAGCTTCGTCGAGCGCAGTTTGCGCAACTTGCAAACAGAGGCCCTCGACCTGCTGCAACTACACTGTCCACCATCCGAGGTCTACGACATGCCCGAGGTCTTCGGCATCCTCGACGACCTGGTACAGCAGGGCAAACTGCGCTACTACGGGGTCAGCGTCGAAAAAGTAGAGGAAGCACTCAAGGCTATCGCATATCCCAACGTGCAAAGTGTACAGATTATCTTCAACATGTTCCGCCTCAAGCCAGCCGAGCAGTTCTTCGCGGCGGCACGTGAGCGCAAGGTGGGTATCATTGTACGCGTCCCATTGGCCAGTGGTCTGCTAGCAGGCAAGTTCCGAGCCGATAGCCAGTTCGCGCAGACCGATCACCGTAACTACAACCGCCATGGAGAAGCATTCGACCAGGGTGAAACATTCTCGGGCGTCGATTACGCTACCGGCTTACGAGCGGTCGAGGCATTGCGTCCCCTGGTACCACAGGGCGAGACAATGGCACAGTTTGCACAGCGCTGGATACTGACATTCCCAGAAGTGACAACGGTCATCACAGGGGCCAAAAATCCCCAGCAGGCCGCCGACAACGCGCAGTCAACAGCATTACCAGCGCCAGATGCGGAAACGATGCAGCGTGTGCGCGAGATTTACGATAGCTACATTAGGGCAGAAGTGCAGGATCGCTGGTAAACAGCACCCGGCACAGATCAATAGGTTATGTCAACACTGGCCCTTCTTGGGGGTCTCGGGGGAAAACGTTGGGAAATGGGGTAGGGGCGTGTCCTGGCGACCGCCCTGGTGACCACGATGCGACCGCCCCGGGCGCACGCGAGGTGACGCCCCTACCCCGTTTCCCCTCACGGACGGAGAGTCCCTTCTTGTCAACGTCTTTGTAGAAACTTTGCTGCAACGAAGGAACAAAGGAAAGAAAACGATGCAAGATAGCATGCAAGACTATCGGAGACACTGGCAACAATTCATACACGACGGCGTGATGCAAGAAGACGTCCTTCCTCCTCCGATGAGGCAATCCTGGCAACGCTGTTCAACACTAGGATTTAATGCCTATCAAGAGACAAGCGTGCATGATCAACCAGCATACACGCTTGCCACCTCATATCCTCTTGATCTGCTAGCATTGATACGTCCGGTGATGGAAGATCTGCACCAATTCACAGAAGGGTCAGCATGTGTTGTGGCCTTTGCCGACGGGAATGCGACCATTATAGACCTTGTCGGCAATCCAGCCATGCGCCAGACATTTGAGCAGTTAGGACTCGCTATTGGAGCGTCCTGGAGCGAAGAGCAACAGGGTACAAATGCCCTGGCACTGGCCTTACGCGAGTCGTTTCCGATACAAATCGCTGGCGCCATGCATTACCGCTCAGCGTTGCATGCTGTGTACACCTCTGCGGCCCCCATACACAATCTACTGGGGCAGACGATAGGGGTGTTAGCAGTGATTGGACAGCATAAAGACTGCCACCCACACACGTTAGGCATGATTACAGCCGCTGCGCAAGCTATCAACAATCAGTTGCAGATGCAAGTCTGGCTGAACAACGCCAACGATCTGCTCTCTGAACTACAAACTATCTTGCAAAGCTTACCAGAAGGCATTCTCCTCCTGCGACGCGATGGCGTTGTTTCACAAATGAATACACCCGCCGGCAAAATGTTAGGACTGATACCAGAGCACGTTACCGGCAGATATTTACGCGATGTGCTACCTTTACCCGCTATGCTGGCGCATGCATTGACCACGCAACAACTGCTCTCTGACGAGGAGGTGGTCTTCGATACGATGCGTGGGCGTGTAACCTGTCTCTGTACATTGAAGCCCTTCACCATTCCACCAGGAGACAGCATGCCAGAATATACAAGAGCGCTCGCACCAGGCAAGGAAACGTTCCATATCGAGTCGGACACAACCGATGGCTTCATCATGATTTTGCGCAGTATCGAACGGGCGCAAAAGTTAGCTCAGCGCATACTGGGCACACACGCACGACTGACGTTTGCCAACGTTATCGGTGCAAATCCTCAATTGCAGGAAGCCCTCCGTCTCGCCCATCTCGCCTCCGGCACGAACTCAACGGTCTTATTACACGGTGAGACAGGCACCGGCAAGGAAATTTTTGCCCACAGTATTCATAACTTCAGCGCACGCGCAGATGGACCCTTTGTCGCCATCAACTGTGCCGCCATCCCACGTGAATTGATCACAACCGAACTCTTTGGCTATGAAGGGGGTGCATTTACCGGCGCAGATCGCCAGGGACGTACCGGGAAATTCGAGCAAGCACACAAAGGGACCTTGCTGCTCGACGAGATTGGCGATATGCCCCTTGACTTACAAGCAAGCTTACTGCGCGCCATCGAGACACATAGTATCGTACGTATTGGCGGCCAACGCGTTATCGCCGTTGACGTGCGGGTCATTGCAGCTACGCACAAAGATTTGCGTGAAGAGGTGAAACGTGGTACCTTTCGTTCAGATCTGTATTATCGCCTTAACGTGCTGACCATTACCATTCCAGCACTGCGCGCGCGAGCAGAAGATATTCCGCTCCTCGTGCAGCACTTCTTACAACGCCAGAGTCGTATCCTGGGTCATGCTCTGACCATTACCCCAGAGGCATTGCAGGCGCTCCAACACTACACCTGGCCTGGCAATGTACGTGAACTTGAGAATATGCTGGAACGCGTTACTTATCTTATCCCCAAAACAACCATTACTATCGATGATCTGCCCATTGATGTGCAAAAAGCTCATCATCCAACACAGATAGACGCTGAGCACGACCAGCCATTGCTCTTAGCAGAAAACGCGGACGCCGCGCGGGACCTAAAAAAAAGCAGCATGAACGCTGAAATGCAGGCCATCGCTAGCGCCTATCAGGCCAGTGGTGGACACATGCTCCAGGCGGCCACACAGCTAGGCATCAGCCGTACCACCCTCTGGCGCAAAATGGTGAAATATGGTTTGCTTGCCAGCAAGGACAAAACCTGAGTATCTGTTAACACCGCGTTTCGTGTTTGCAACATTGAGCAATAATATATGCAGGAGTGAAACAGACGGTGCAAGTTTGCAACATCCCATCCGCACCTATTTTAACAAACGCAACAAACCAACAACGAGTATTTTCTAGTGCGAAATCTGCCTGATGAGCTTTCCAGGCTGTTCTATCAATCCAACATATGCATTGTAGTCTTGTTTCTCACAACATTGGCACGCAAATTGCTATGAATACGAGTGGGCATACTTTGCAGCGAACAAAGCAAAATGAGCATGAGAAAGGGATGCTTACAACCTTTTGCACCTCATTGTATACATCATCGGGCCTATTGTCAGTGGTATTCTAGGTGTTGTCACCTATGATTTCCTGACACGCGGGCGTGTTGTTGTAGGAGATCGAGAACTCGGTAGTGTTGAAAAAGCTGCCATCTAGTAGTCATTGTAGTTAAGTGAGTGTATAGAAACGCTGACTCATGTGAAACCAAAGAAGGAGACATGTATGAAGAAGCTCATTAACGACGTGGATAACGTAGTAACGGACGCCCTCAGGGGGATGGAAGCTCTGCATCCAGAGCTGCTGCGCGTGGACTACGAAAACCAGATTATCGTCTCTGCCAATGCGCCGATCAAAGGCAAGGTCGGCGTGATCTCAGGAGGCGGTAGTGGGCATGAACCCATGCATGGAGGTTTCGTAGGACACGGTATGCTCGACGCAGCCTGTCCCGGCGCGGTATTCACCTCGCCTGTTCCTGATCAGATGTTGGCCGCAACGCGAGCGGTCGATGGGGGAGCAGGAGTCCTGCATATCGTGAAGAACTACACAGGAGATGTGCTTAACTTCGAGATGGCAGCGGAACTGGCGGCAGCTGAGGGGATCGAGGTCGAGAGCGTTGTGACCAATGACGATGTTGCAGTCCAGGATAGCCTCTATACCGCAGGACGGCGCGGCGTCGGGGTGACAGTACTACTAGAAAAAATTGTTGGTGGCTACGCCGACACAGGTGCGCCACTGGCGAAGGTGGCGGAACTGGCGCGAAAAGTAAATGCGCAGGGGCGTAGCATGGGTATGGCCCTCACATCCTGTACTGTACCAGCCGCAGGCAAACCAACATTTGAATTGCCAGAAGACCAGATGGAGATCGGCATCGGTATTCATGGAGAGCCTGGGCGACGGCGCGTCAAACTGGCATCTGCCGCTGAAGTGACTGCCATGCTCACCACACCCATTATAGAAGATCTGGGCTTGAAAGCGGGCGAGCGCGTCCTGGCCTTTGTCAATGGGATGGGCGGCACGCCTCTGATCGAACTGTATATTGTCGCCAATGAGCTAGCAAGCATACTACGAGTACAAGATATTACCATCGCACGCTCTCTGATTGGCAGCTATATTACTTCACTTGACATGGCAGGTTGCTCGATTACCCTGCTGCGTTTAGATGACGAGATGACGCGTTACTGGGATGCTCCAGTACATACTCCGGCCTTGCGTTGGGGTAGGTAAAAAGGGTGTAGGATGAAATCGCAGGCGAGGTGGACTGCATGTCCATCTCGCCCCCAGATAGTGTTTGGAACACGCGCTCCGTGTAGCGACAAGCCCTTGCGGTTGTCGTTCCGCACAGGTCCTGGTTCCGCGTAGCGACAATCTCTTGCGGTTGTCGTTTCGCACAGGTCCTGGTTCCGCGTAGCGACAATCTCTTGCGGTTGTCGTTTCCGACCTATCTGAGAATAGACGGATACAAACAACCATGTGGAGGTGATTATGCCAATGACGACTGATGACACAATTCGCTGGTTATTGCGCCTGGCTCAAGAGCTGCATGCGAACCGTGACTATCTTACACAGCTTGACTCGCCGATAGGCGACGCGGACCATGGCATCAACATGGACCGAGGCTTTCATGCAGTCAGCGAGAAAATACCAGGCATGACAAACATGGACATCGGCTCAATCTTCAAAACTGTGGGATCAACGCTGGTCTCAACCGTTGGCGGAGCGAGTGGCCCATTATATGGCACAGCATTTTTACGGGCGGGTATGACAGCCGTTGGGAAGCATGAGTTGTACGAGGCCGATATCGTCGCCTTGCTTGAGGCAGCATTGGAGGGTATTAAAGCGCGTGGCAAAGCGCAACCAGGCGAGAAGACGATGGTAGATGCGCTCACACCCGCCGTAGAGGCTGCCAGGGATGCGGAGGCCAAACAGCTAGGACTTGCACAACTGCTACACGCGGCCAGTGATGGCGCTGAAAAGGGTATGCAGGCAACTATCCCCATGCTTGCCAGGAAAGGACGTGCTAGCTATCTAGGTGAGCGGAGTATTGGACATCAAGATCCAGGAGCAACTTCTAGCTGGCTGCTACTCAAAACATTGGCCGAGACCTGTGGGTAAGGAGAACATATTTATGACGGTCGGTATCGTGATCGTATCACACAGTGCTCAACTGGCAGCAGGCGTTGTGGAACTGGCCAGACAAATGGCCCAGGAAAAAGTGGCTATTGCCTCGGCTGGTGGGACTCTGGATGGCACATTGGGAACCTCGGTCGAGAAGATTATGGACGCCCTACGAGCAGTAGATGGACCAGATGGCACCGTAGTGTTCCTCGACCTGGGGAGCGCAGTCATGGCCACAGAGATAGCAGTAGAAACATTCACGCAAGAGCACCAGCGACAGATCATAATCAGCCCGGCCCCTCTGGTCGAGGGCGCTATTGTGGCAGCGGTAGAAGCCTCGATAGGCAATAGCCTGCAAGAGGTCGCCGATGCAGCAGCAGAAGCAACGAGCATGCCGAAGCTCCATAGTTAACATGATAGACCACAGCAGAGCAAAGCACTACAGAGAGATGGAGGGACAGTTATTGTGTCAAAAGTAGAAACCAACATCACTGTGACCAATCCCATAGGCTTACATGCACGTCCAGCTCGACTGCTTGTACAGACCGCTGCACGCTTTCAGTCGCAGATTCAAGTGCGTTGCGGAGGGAAGATAGCCAATGCAAAAAGCATCCTCAGCATCCTCAAGCTTGGTGCTGTCCAGGGCAACACGCTTACTTTATCTGCTGAAGGGCAAGATGCACAGGAAGCCTTGGAAGCGCTACGTCAACTTGCGCAGCGTAAATTTGACGAAGAATAAGCGTAACCACTCAGGTCGGCGAGGAGGTGAGAGATCGCGTAGGGACAATCTCTTGCGGTTGTCCATGTTATGCTCTGGCGTATTGGCAACATCCGACACAGGAAAAGCTCAAGGTGGAGACAAGCGCAGAGATGCAGGCTATAGCAGAGTATTTCAGGATATTTCACAGCGTTCCATAGTACATTATTACCATATTTCTACGTATCCTTAAGAACATAGGTCATGTTGGATTATACTTTCATCATAGGTACTATGGGGTACTGATAACAGCGTTGTCAACGTATACAGCACAGCTCCAGTCAGCGAGAGCTGCAAAGGCGAGGAGGCCACCAGGACGTATAGCACAGCACACACCAACTCAGGTCGCTGGTATTCAGCATACGACAAGGTGCATCCATTACCGTTCTTCACGGAGAGCGCAACACGCCCCAGCAATTTATACATCCATTTTTCCAGGTCAACAACCCGTAATGTTTTCATAATTTTCGCCGGAAAGAAACTATCATGATGGAAGATGTAACCAGAGCAGTGCTATTGCCGGCAGCCGAACAAGCCGAACTGCTTCAACTGGAAGAACTTGAGAACAAAGAACAATTTAGTTCATCACAGCTTGCACTCAAGTGTGGCGATAGCTTTCTTGTGGCTAATCTACACGGAGATTTTCCCTCGTCGCGGCAAGAGACAGGCCTTTTTAGATATGGGACACGCTTTCTGCGCACCTGTAATCTGTACCTGGAGGGGCAACCATTAGTCACACTTTCACACCAAACATCCAGGACGGGAGATGCCTGCCATATTGATCTGACAAATGCCCCTTTTACAACGATAGCAGGTACTGCCATTGAACAGGGGACTATTCATATTGATCGTTTTATGCAACTTGAGCAGGACAATCTGGTTCAGACATTCACAATTACCAGTTTTCATGACGTGCCTGTTGCACTACGCTTCAGCCTTAAAGTTGCGGCAGACTTCTGCGATCTCTTTGAGGTACGCGGACAGACGCGACCGGCGCACGGCGAGCTGCACCCGGCAAAGTGCGATCAGGCGAGTATGCATTTGAGCTACTGTGGACTGGATGATGTTGAGCGTACGACGCATATTCAAATCGAACCGCCAGGCAGTTCTATGCAGCCAAATCGTATCCATTGGGTCTTCGACCTGGCACATGGCCAGCCTATAGAAGTGCGCATTACAATCAACATGAGCGAATCGCAGAGCGAAAATCTCGTTACGGGAGCAGCCACGACACTCTGGCGCGAGCAGCCTGAGCTGAGCATCCATACCAATGATCCACTCTTTAATCGTCTGCTCAAACAAGGCATGCACGACTTAATGATGTTGAGCACAATGACACCACAGGGCTACTATCCTTATGCGGGTATTCCGTGGTTCAGTTGTCCTTTCGGACGCGACGGACTGATTACAGCGCTGGAATTTCTTCCCTGGTATCCCCAGGTGGCCCGAGGGACGTTGGCCTTCCTCGCCGCGCACCAGGGTACAAAGGTTGAACCATTTACTGATGAGGAGCCGGGCAAGATCCTGCACGAGTTCAGGACAGGCGAGATGGCAAATTGCCGCGAGATTCCCTATATTCCCTACTACGGTAGCGTTGACGCCACAGCACTCTTCCTGATCACACTTGACGCCTATCTGCGTTGGACGGATGATAGAGCATTTCTAGAGCAGATCTGGCCTCATGCACAGACCGCCGCACGCTGGTTGATCGATTACGGTGATCAGGATGGCGACAGCTTTATTGAATATCAACGCGCGCAAGAAACAGGCATACAGAACCAGGGCTGGAAGGATGCGCACGATTCCGTCACATACAGCGATGGCCGCATTGCCACAACACCACTAGCGTTATGTGAAGTTCAGGGCTATGCCTTTGCTGCATACCAGGCTATGAGCACGATGGCACAAAAGATGCAGAGTCCCGATGAGGCCGTGTACTGGGAACAGGCAGCTACCAGACTACAAGAAAACTTTCTGCGCTCATTCTGGTGGGAAGAGGAACAGGTCTTTTACATGGCCCTCGACAAGGACAAACAACCATGCGACGTTGTGACCTCCAATGCCGGACAATGCCTATGGACAGGGATCGTACCAGAGGATTACGCGCATAAGATTATAAACAGACTCATGCGCGACGATATGTTTAGTGGCTGGGGTATCCACACACTCTCGAAGCAAGCAAAACGCTACAATCCGATGAGCTACCATAATGGCTCAGTCTGGCCGCATGACAGTGCCCTGGTAGGTACTGGCTTCGCGCTCTACGACGGGAAAAGCGAGGCCGCGCAGATTCTGAAAGGACTGTTTGACGCCAGCCACTACTACGCCGATGCACGTTTACCAGAACTATACTGCGGCTTTACAAGGCGCGAAGGGTATGGTCCAACACGCTATCCCGTCTCCTGCTCACCCCAGGCATGGGCGGCAGGTGCACCACTGATCCTGGTACACGCGCTGCTGGGTCTCAACCCCCACGCCGAGGAGCAACGCTTAACACTGCTCCAACCAACCCTACCCAATTGGCTCAACACATTAGAGATACGTGGGATGTACGTGGGAAAACAAAAGGTCCATCTGCGCTTTGTGCGCGTCGGTGAACATACTGAAGTCGTATTGGGGAAAGAAAATGAAGTCGCGGTACGAGTCTTATAAACGCTAGATGTCCCGCCAATAGCTTAATGCGCTCAGAAAATGCCTGGCATGTAGATGAGAAGTGTGCCGTTGGCATACTTCTCATCTGCACGTTTATGGCTCTGCTTAAAAACTCACGTCATGCCAGAATGAGCGAGGAAAATACCAGTTTGCCTGAGGGCCGAAGCAAGGTCCTAATCCCACGCTATTGTTCACTCTGCCAGTCAAACAGAGACCAAACTGTCCAGCCTGGAAGAGTCGGAAGCCTTGTCCACCAAACCAGCCTGGCGTATGTTGCCATAATTGTCCATGGCCACCGAAGGCACCACACGTACGACGCACAACTGTCCCCAGGTCACTCAGCGCCAGACATCCCCCATTGCTCACCTGAATGGTGAACACGCCGGGCTGATCAGCTGGAGCGAAGGCAAACAACTGCTGTGGTTGACCTGTACACAGTTGTGACACTAATGCCGGGTAGATAGGATTATACGGGACAGTGAGGCAAGAACTGTTTCCAGGAAACGCATGCCAATCCCCATTATTATAGCCATTCAACAGCATTTGCCACTGTGGGCCACCAAAATGGTGGGCAGCATGCGTCTGCATAGAAGCATTGTGTGCAGGATACGCCCGAACCAGTGAACTGTACGAGGGCATCAACACAAAAGCGCCAAATGCGAGCAGTGCAATAAACAGGTACTTCCTTCCACTTCCAAAGTTGACACGTTTCATATGTATGACAATCTCCATTCTTTATATTGAACGCCGGTATACAATTCTTAAAAAGAAAGAATTTCTCGCGTTCCACTATTCATTATAAGAAGATATCCAAAAGCTAATAGAACAAGCGGATTGTCATCCTGTATGTAATTCTATGCTGGCGAGCAGAAAAATAGTGAGCTATAGCTCCACGCCTCGGTTCAGATCAGTTGACAAGCCTGGCAACGATCAGGCATAGTAAAGAGAGACACAGACAGGTAATAGGAGCACACGCTACGGAGAGAACACATAATGCTACCAGCTGACATCAGGGCTATACTAGAACAGCAGCCACGCGGTCTCGCATTTGATATCGACGGCACACTCAGTCCCCTTGTACCGACGCCAGATGAGGCACAGCTCTATCCAGGAGCCGCAGATTTATTAGCGCAAGCCAAAAAGTATGCGCATGTCTGCATTATTACCGGGCGAGCAGTGACAGATGGCGCAAAGATGGTCAATGTCGATGGCTTGACCTATATTGGCACACATGGCCTGGAATGGAGCGATGGTCTCCCAGCATCTCACCCCGTCGAGCTGCTTCCAGAGGCCCTGGCCTATGTTGCACCAGGGCAAAAACTCCTGGACATCGCGGACAAACAACTCGGCTCTCTTCCGGGAATCATTGTGCAGCGCAAACAGGTGGGAGGGACCATCCACTATCGGCGCTCGGCAGATCCAGAGCAAACTCGCGCACGCATCTTCGCCACGCTCACCGAACCCGCACAACAAACGCATATGCGCCTGCGCGACGGCAAATACGCGGTAGAGGTACTGGCCCCGCTCAGCATTCATAAAGGACAGGCCCTACAGCGTTATGTCAAACAACATGCGTTGCAGAGCATCATATTTGCCGGGGATGATCGCACGGACCTGGATGCCGTCCTGGAGATTGCCCAACTGCGTCAGCAAGGTCTCGCCGCCTATGCCATCGTAGTCCAGGCTCCTGATACGCTCCCAGAGCTACTCGCACACGCAGATCGCGTAGTACAAGGGGTAGGGGAAATGGTTCAGTTGCTAGAAGATATCGTCAACACCCTGAAGACCTTTGCAGGGAGGTAAGCGTAGGGGTACCAGAAGAAGTACCTCTACATATGCTTTACCATCCATGCAGCATATCCTTAACAAGTAAAACGCGTCACGACACTAAACAGGTTTACCAGCGACAGCTACATTGGTGGTCGCCTCAGTTCTATGGGTCACAGTTGTATTGGCAAAAGAGCGCTCAAGCTGCTCATTGATGTCTTGTATCTGCTTAATCATCCACATATTCAAATCGCTCCGCTCCACAGCCTGACGAGCCAGCGTCGCCTTCGCGTGACGCTCCTCAGGCGATAACGTGAGTGCCTTATACAAAGCATGAGCGGTTTCACCCACATCAGTGGGAGATGTTGGAATCGAACCCTTTGCTAATTGCTGGAACGCACCAGCCGTACGCGATAAGACGAGTACCCCAGCGCGCTGATTCACCACGGGGCCTTCTTTAGCCACCAGGTTCATGCCATCAATGATCGGATTAACCAGCAAGACATCGTAATATTGCATAGCAGCAAGTGCGCGCAAGCGATCATTGCCAAAGAACGCCTGTATCGGCGTCCAATCATCAGTAGCGTATTTATTGTTAATATCCTCAATCGTCGAGCGTACATCGACATCGAAGCGGCGATACATCGGCAATGTCTGCCGAGAAGGAACCAGGAAGGCCAGAAAAGTGACCTTACCATGGAACTCGGGATGTTTTTCAAGCACAGCGTCGTAGGCCTGAAAGCCGCGCACAATATTTTTCGTTGGCTCAACACGATCCACCCGCACAATGGTGTGTTCACGCAAGAGCGGCTGTATCTGTGCCGCAGCGCGCTTACCAGCCATACTATTCACTGCACGCTGTTCCTCCGTCACCGAAATGGAGATCGGATATGCACGCGTCTGCGTACGATGACCCTGCCACCAGACCGCGCCCTCCTCAAAATCCACCACCGCCCCATCTAACAGCGTGCGCGCACCCTCCAGGAAATTACGGGCATCACGCTCAGTCTGAAAACCGATGATATCATTGCCAACCAGTCCTCTATAAATAGCCTGGGCAATATTGCTGGGGAGAAAATGCCAGCAACGCACATCAGGCCAGGGGATATGGATGAACTGCTGCATAATAATCGTCGGGTGGCGTTTGCGAATCATCTCAGAAACGAGATAAAGATGATAGTCCTGTAGCATCACGACGGGCACGGTTTCCTCGCGTTCGATCTCAACATTGATGGCATCGGCGATAGCTTGGTTAGCTACCATGTAGCCATTCGTCCAGGCATCCTGTATCTGATTGGCGGAAGCAGAATCCTGGGTAGGGTCATACATGTAATGTTGCAAAAACCAGAGAAGCTCATTGCTAATCTTCTCATAGTGTTTGCGATATGCCTCCTTGGGAATTGAAACATAGCGCAGTTGCATCTTTTGACCGGGCACCGGAGATTGAAGCAGGCCACCATGTTCCTTCGCCTGCTTCACGGCGAGACGATCTCCTTCGGTCATTGTCATAGCAACCCACGTAACCTCCATACGATTTCCCGCATCAATCAGTGCAGTAACCATACCGCCAGCACCTCGTCTGCCCTTCAACGTTTTATCCTGGCTCAATTGAAATTCAACTGGACCACGATTGGAAGCCACAATCAGGCGACGAGCATGCGTTAACTGCGGAGGAGGGACCTTTGTCGCCTTCCGCGTTGGCATGAGAATATCCTTTCTAACAGGTGCGTACTGTCCTTGTTTTCGGCGCCGTGAGCGACGACCCGCGACAGCAAGATACACACCTGGCGCGAGAACGTTTGACACAGCTATACCTACAAACAGACCAATGCATGCATGACGGAGCTATGCAAGTCCCCAACATAATGTTACCATACAACGAAACAGAATTCCTAGACCGGGACCGACACGATAACGCCAAACAACACGGCCTATTTTCTCTTTGAACGGTTGCTAAGAGTGAAACAGTTCACCGGCACGTACGCAGACCCAACAAAAAAATGTTCATTGTATGATACGTATAGATAGTACAGAAAGGACTCAATCTGCTTCCACGCTCGTGCTATTACCCATGAGATCCCCCTATGAGTAATTGGACAGGGAGCACGTGCTGAAGCAGAGTGGTACCATGGTACTGTAGTCATTCTATCCAACTTCCCTTACTCGTTCTGATAAGAGAGAAGGTAAGATACGAAATCTTCAAAACAGGAAACAGGGTAGGGGCGTGTCCTGGCGACCGCCCCCGGGCGCACGCGAGGTGACGCCCCTACCCTGTTTCCTCTCATGGACGAAACCCATATGACGCTTGCCAACGTCGCTATTCTAGTATAGATAGCTGTTCTCTCACCGAGAGATGCCAGCATGACAGAACCTTCCAGGACAGCATGCTGGCATAACCCATAACTACTATCATAAAATAAAACTTGCAGATAGACAGGGCACATGCTAGAATTGGCCTGCGAGAAGCAAAGAAGCACATAGTTTCGTCGAAGCAGCGATAGGGCTGAAAAGAACTGAGAGGAGCGCACAATTGGAAGCAAAAACTGGCCGGAGTTGGCTCTGGCGTATACTGGATTTCATCAATCCTTTACGCGACCCCAGCCTGACCGTAGCGGCTGTACTTACTTTTCTCGAAGAGATAGGGCAGCACGAAGCCTGGTATTGGATCATCGTTGTTGCGCTCGTCAACTGGCTAGCGGTACGAGGAGTAGTCTGGTTAATCGTCAACTTCGCATTTGCCGCGACGTTCTTGAGCCGTCGCCTGTGGTGGGCAATCAAAAATCCCGGTCTGGCCTGGCGTCTCCTGGATGCCATCGGACACGAGGAGATCGTCATCGGGGGTATGGCATCCTTTTCGGATAGCATTATGCTCCAGGACGGCACAACCATCATGAGTCAAATGTTGGGGGCAAGCGGTATCCACATTGTTGGTGAGCTTCCGGCAGGCACGGAACTTCCAGTGTTAGGCATGCCCAACGGACAGATGACCGGCGACTTCTCAGCGCTTAATCCGGGCGGCTTTTTCCCTGGCTCGGCAGCCTTCTCCGCTAATAGCTATGCAGGCCAGCCACCTACCATGAACTTTCAGCCGGTAGGTAGCAATAATGAATTTGTGAGTACACAGAGCACCGATAGTTTTCCCAAAAGTTTTCCACAGCGTCCATCCGAAGAGGAGGAGCGCCTGCGCCAGCAAGTCGCAGCCTTCACACGCCTGATGGAAGATTGGGTTCAATTCACTGAAGAGAAATGGCGTACCGTGAGCGATAGCCAGCTAGGCTGGAAACCGCTACGTGGTCGTTGGGGTGACTGGGAGGCCATTTTCCAGGATGTCTATGCTGCACAAACCTCTGATCCTATGGCACAGGCTGCACAATCAGCAGGAGAGGCCACATCCAGGCGTTTCGAAACAGCGAAAGATAAAGGTTCGGCAGCATCGGCGGTCGCTTGCTTTATGCGCGACATGATGACGCTACGCCGTGGCTTAGATATTCTCCAACAATCTTCTGAGCATGTAACAGAGACGCCACAGGCTCAGCCAGTCATGCGGTCACAGCCACTTACCAAGCGCTTCAGTAATGCGAGCGGATCACTTTCGAATGCACCGACAGGTTCAATGCCCAGGAACTCACTCATTCGTCGCCCTGCACAAATTTTTGTGGACGCGGACACTGAAAAGTAGGACAAACCATGTATCGTTATTCTCTGAGTCCTGTTCACGTGCGCCCAGAATTGGACCGAATGGCTGAGTATATACCTGGCGAGTCACAGGAAAGCTTCAGCGCACGTACAGGTATCCCGATTGATAAATTGATAAAACTGAATAGTAATGAAAGTCCCTATGGCCCGGCATCTCAAGTTATCGCAGCGCTTGGGAACCACCTTAACTATAATAATTATCCTGATACAGACTCACGGGCGCTCAAAGATGCGCTCGCTCATTATACAGGCATAGCCAGTCAGCACATCGTCGTCAGTCACGGCAGTAACGAATTGATCAACCTGCTCTGGCATGTTTTTCTCTCGGTAGGAGACAACATTATCTGCTGTCCACCTACATTCAGCCTCTACACCTTTATTACTACCGTATGCGGCGCATACGTCGTCGAAGTGCCGCGCACAGAAGACTACGACATAGACGTTGAAGGCATCATCAAAGCTTTGACGCCTGAAACGAAGATCATCGTTCTTTGCTCGCCAAACAATCCTACGGGCAACGTCGTTAGTGAGCAGGACGTATTAGCCCTCCTCGAAACGGGACGCATTGTCATGGTAGACGAGGCATACGTCGAATTTTCACAGCATCCCCAGGGACTGGCTCACCTGGTACCACACTATAACAACCTCATCGTGATGCGTACCTTCAGCAAATGGGCCGGTCTGGCAGGTCTCCGTGTCGGCTACGGTATCTTTCCAGAGTGGATCGTAGCGTACATGCGGCGCGCACAATGTCCCTTTGAGGTCAACGTTGCAGGCCATATCGCCGCCATCGAAACACTCAAATACCTGGACTACACGCTGGACAAAGTCCGCCTGATCACCGAAGAACGTGAACGCCTCTTCAAGTTGCTCGCCAGACACCCATATCTGGACCCCATACCATCGCAAGCCAATTTCATCCTGACCTGCGTAGACGAAGAAGAGGTGAAGATGGGGCAACTGCGCAGTGCATTTGAAGCACATGGTATCCTCCTGCGCTATTTCCAACATCCCTATCTGAGCAATTTCGTGCGTCTCACCGTCGGTAAATCCGAACATACAGATATGATCGAATGCGCGCTGGTAGAAATGGAAGCGAAATGGTCCTGAGTGGACCACCTACTACGGGCAAGGGAATGATTTTAGCCTCTCCGTCCCTTGCCCAACAATCTCTCTAGATGTACAATAAGCCTGTAAGGATTGTATAGAACGTACGAGAGTCGGTACGCACAGCAACCACCAGGCAACTATGTGCCTGTGCAAACTATAGGGTTTTTTGTGGAGGATTATATTTATGCCAAATACAACCAGTGATATTACCACCATTGACACCGTGACTGCCCATGAGATCCTCGATTCACGAGGCAATCCCACAGTACAGGTGGAAGTTATTTTAATGGGCGGAGCGCGCGGAGTCGCGGCAGTACCATCTGGCGCATCAACCGGTGCCCACGAGGCCGTAGAGTTACGCGATGGCGACAAAAAACGCTACGGCGGCAAAGGTGTCTTACAGGCAGTCTCCAATGTGCAGGATGTCATCGGTGATGCCATCATCGGACTCGACGCCATCGATCAAGCAATGTTAGATGAGGTCATGATCGGGCTAGATGGCACGGCCAACAAAGCCAAATTGGGAGCAAACGCCATCCTGGGCGTCTCACTCGCCGCAGCCAGAGCCGTAGCCCAGGCCCAGGAACAACCCCTCTACCGCTATCTAGGAGGCGTTAACGCCCGCACTCTTCCTGTCCCAATGCTCAATATCCTAAACGGGGGCAAACACGCGGACAATTCCACTGACTTCCAGGAATATCTGATCCTTCCGGTGGGTGCACCCTCGTTTCGTGAAGCGCTACGCATAGGAGCCGAGGTCTATCAGTCCCTCAAAAAAGTGCTCCATGGCAAGAAACTGAACACCAATGTCGGCGATGAAGGTGGCTTTGCACCATCCCTAAAAACGAACCGCGACGCGCTCGAAGTGCTTGTGGACGCTATCGAAAGCGCTGGCTATAAAGCAGGCGTTGACGTTTTTCTGGGCATGGATGCAGCCGCCACCGAGCTGTATCAGGATGGGCGGTATGTGCTGGCACGCGAGGGACGTACACTGACTGCACAGGAAATGGTGAATCTCTACGAAGAATGGATCAACGATTATCCACTGATCAGCATTGAAGATGGACTCGCCGAAGACGACTGGGCTGGCTGGGCACACTTGCAGCAGCGCGTCGGGAAACGCATCCAATTGATCGGCGACGACCTCTTTGTCACCAACACGGAGCGCCTCAAACGTGGTATCCAGGAGCAATCAGCAAACTCGATTCTGGTGAAGCTCAACCAGATTGGCTCTTTGACAGAGACACTGGACGCCATTGAGATGGCGAAACGGGCACAATTTAGTGCGGTCGTGTCGCATCGCTCCGGTGAGACTGAAGATACCACTATCGCGGACCTGGTCGTTGCCACAAACGCTGGGCAGATTAAAACTGGCGCACCGGCTCGTAGTGAGCGCGTAGCCAAGTATAATCGTCTACTGGCAATTGAGGATGAGCTGGGCGACGAGAGCGCTCGTTATGCGGGCTTCAGCGCCTTCTATAACGTTCCGGCCCTCTACTCAAAGGCATAAGAGGTAACTACTCAGATCAGGGAACCGCGTAGGGACAATCCCTTGCGGTTGTCCAGGGTCGGTGCAAGACGGGACGGGCCGCCGCCAGGGACGCCAAGACCTTTTTTCTTCGTCCCACGCCGCAGATCGGCCACCAAAAAAGGTCTTGGCTCGGCCCCTACGCGAGCTTCCACGGTTCCTGAAACGTTGCCTCACCTGAGTCGTTACCATAAGAGTAAGCGATAGCTGGCCAGGCGACGCCATGAGCCAGCCTCTTCACGCGATCAGGGCTGGTGGACAGCACGCGCAAAGCGCGTTATAGTTACGCTAGTATGGGGATACAACAGCTCACATACGCGCGAGACGAATGCAGCAAAGAGAGGATTTATGACCAACATTACATCTAACGTCGTCGGTGCACCTGAGCGACGCACGGCGCGTTCTGTTCATTATACAATCAGTTATCTCGTGCAGGGCGCAGAATATGGTACCGATGGTGCCATTGTCCTGCTCCACGACATTCCAGCGGGAGCCTTTGCCTGGGAAAACGCGATGCCCGGCCTGGCCGGACTCAACCGCGCAGTCTATGCCTTTGATATGCTGGGCTACGGTCAATCTGATCATCCCTGGCCCGCCGATACATCTATCTGGGGCCACGCCGATGTCCTATCCTATCTGCTCAAGGAACTCAATCTGACCAATATTATCCTCGTCGGACACGGTCTCGGTGGCGGCGTCGCGCAGGTACTGGCCACTCGTCTGTATCGAGAACAGACAACCGCCCTGGTACTTATCGACACCATCTGCTACCTGCACGCTTACGCGGAAAACTGGCCTTTGCCCGATATGGAGAAGAAACGCGATTTTGATGCTCCCAAGCAGACTACGCTGGATGATCTGATCAAACAATTACGTACAACACTGCCAGATGCTGTGGTCAACGCGACAGGTTTCGCTGCTGCGCTTGAAAATTATATCGCCCCCTGGGATAGTGAGCTGGGCAAAGAAGTATTGTATCAGCATGTGCGCTCACTGGTACCTTATTACTTGAATTCTGTCGCGTCTGACCTGCGCGTCATGGGCAAACCAACACTCATCATCTGGGGTGAAAAGGATCAGCAAGTTCCTATCGCGTACGCTGAACGACTACATCGTGAAATCCCGCATGCTCAAATAGTCACTGTTCCCAATGCTGGACACCTGATTTTATTCGACGCACCCGTAGCCGTAATCGATGCGCTCGTCAAATTTACCCACAATCTGTAATCAGATAACAGCAACCTTCTCTCCATGGCGATCATCTGGCGATCATCTGGTGATGATCGCCGCATACTTTCTATGCGCTACTAAAGGAAGCATCGACTGTATATATCCCCTGGTAATTGGCAGCGATGACCACATATACAATAAGGAGACACGAAATCATCACAACAGAACTTATATAATGGATTTCATTATTTACACATAAAAAAGCTGGCCCACCTGGACAATACTACAGCACTTGTGCTATACTTCAATCGTTGCGTGATATCTCGTGTCCTAGCAAAAGAGCTTGCCTTTCATACCTCACCCTGGCTGAAAGCTTTCCAACAACCAGTCGAGTAGCCGAGGATTTTTTTAGTTGAGCATGGAAGATTGGAGATACACACTGATGGAGAATGAACCGGTCGCCCTTACGCTGACGAAAGTTCAGCATGTGGCAGACTCAATACGGCGCAATGTTGCGCGCGTGATCATCGGCAAACGCGATACTATCGATCTTCTCCTGGTGGCGCTACTGAGCGATGGACACATCTTGATCGAAGATGTGCCTGGTATGGGCAAAACAGTCATTGCGAAGGCTCTGGCAAGATCGCTAGGTGCAAGCTTTCAGCGTGTGCAGGGTACGCCTGACCTGCTCCCTACTGATATTATCGGCGTGAGCTATTTCGACCAGAAGCAGCATGAATTTTTCTTCCGCCACGGTCCTATTTTCGCGCAGGTACTGCTCGTTGACGAAGTCAACCGCACCACGCCGCGCACCCAGTCGGCGTTGCTCGAAGCCATGGCGGAACGCCAGGTCACAGTTGAGCGAGAAAGTAGGCTCCTCCCACAACCTTTTCTGCTCATCGCCACGCAAAATCCCGTGGAACTCGAAGGCACATTTCCCCTACCGGAGGCACAGCTCGACCGCTTCTTGCTGCGTATACAGATGGGTTATCCCAGTGAGGCAGAGGAACAGGATATTCTGCACCGTTTTAAGTACCACGAGCCTCTCGAAACGCTCCAACCAGTCGTCACCGCTGAAGAAATTGTGCTTCTGCAACACATCATCCGCCAGGTACAGTGGCAGCCAGCCGTAGAACAATATCTGCTAGCAATTGTCCGTGCTACACGTGAACATGCAGCCGTGCAACTCGGGGTCAGCCCACGCGGAACCTTAGCGCTCTATCGCGCCAGCGAGGCATACGCCGCTATCCAGGGACGCGATTTCGTGCAACCGGACGACGTCAAATACCTGGCTCCGCTCGTGCTGGCTCACCGCTTGCAAACGACGACACGCAATCGCATGCGAGGCAAACGCACAAACGAGCTAATGTCAGAGATCATGCAAGCTATTCCAGTGCCAGTCGAAACAATTGCGTCATCACCAGCTCAAAGATAATAGAAAAGATGGCGAAGACTATGGAAAGAGCATTTCCCGCGCAGAACAAAACCGGACTACACATGGATGAGTACGAACGGCTGATGCTGAAAAATCGCCGTCCTTGGTATTATATAGCCAGCATACTGATCATACTCAGCGCGTTCGTGCGGATACCACTCGTACTCCTGGCAGGAATATTCACATTGCTTGTTGGTATAGTACCAGAACTCTGGTATCGCCAGGCACTACGCCACTTGACCATCCGTCAACATGTCAATCAGCGGCATCTTTTCTTTGGAGAGCGCGTCACGCTCTCTCTCACGATTGAAAATCGCAAATTCTTACCGCTGACAACACTGCAAACTGAGAATGCCATCACTCCTGCATTAACTATAACCAGAACCGCAGACAAATGGCAGCACGATACGAACCGCGACCGGCTGGTCAGTACCTGGTTACTCTGGTCTTTTCAACGTGTCACACGGCGCTACCGTATGTACTGCCATGCACGCGGCTTCCATATATTTGGACCAATAAAACTCTATTGCAGTGACCCATTCGGCTGGCTAGAACGAGAACTCTATGTAGCAGCCAACGAAACACTCCTGGTCTACCCATTGATCGCGCCCATTGACGAACTCGGCTTACCGGCGGTGCTGCTGCCGGGAGAACGCGTCGGGCCACGCAAATTATTGGAAGATCCACTCTGGTTCGCGGGCATCCGCGCCTACGAGCTGGGTGATGATCCACGCCGTATTGATTGGAAAGCCACCGCGCGGGTCGGCGAGCTACGCAGTAAGCTCTACGAATCCACCACAGTCCACCGCCTATTGGTACTGCTCGATACCTGGACCTACGCCAAAGCGCTGAATAAAGTCGATACGGAATTACAGGAATTCGCTATTTCAGTAGCCGCTTCACTGGCGATGTGGGGACTGGATGAAGGCTACATGGTAGGGTTGCTCTCGAATAGCGCCATGGCCATGGCAGCTCAGACAATCAGCACGGAAGGGAACACTGATGAGCCAGAGCATCCCGCGCGTGTATTAAAATCTAGCACAATCAGCGTCTCGTCCCCTGGTGTAAGCGTGCCATTCTCTCTCGAATATACGCAATATGAGCAACTGCTTACCACGCTGGCTCAACTACTACCGCATGCCCATACCCCGCTAGAGCACGTGCTTGAAACGGAGCGCGCGATGTTCCAGCCAGGCACCACGATTGTACTGGTTGGCTCAGCCAATACAGTCAGTGAGCAGACCCTCGAATTACTCTACGAGCAACGTCTCCACGGCAATACAGTCAGCCTCATGCTGGTTGGAGACGTAGACGAAGAGCAGGCCATAGCACAGTACAGCCTGCCTGCTCACTATGTTGGCGGAAAGGAGAAATGGCATGAACTCATCAAGACAGTCGATGAAGCCAACGGCACGAGTTCAACTCACCTCCAACTGGATTGAAATCTTTGCCATCCCCATAGCATCGGCCCTTATGGAAGCACAGCCCATCGCCATCGTGCAGCAGTTTCTCGTGCCCTATCTCCTGCTCTCCAATGTCTTACTCGATACTATGAGCATCGTCCTGCTGCTTGCTGGCCTACAATGGTGGGCAATGCTGATTATGTACCTGAGCAAAAGCCAGCCGAGAAACAATACATGGACCAAAAACTACACGCTGCTCGGTATCGTCATCGCACTCGTCTGTGTAGGCGTCACACATAGCGCACAGTTAACAAGTGCGTCATTCGTCATTATTGTCTTAGCAGTGACACTATGGTCCTGGAAACGCGGCAGCGATTATGCCAGGACAGGACTGAATGATGAATACCTGGTACGCACATTTAAAATTGGCTTTGCAGCACTGCTCGTAGTCATATGTTTTGCTCTTTTTGGCGATACCACGTTGGAAGCCACACTGACAAGTGGCCTGCCCATTTTCTTTCTCTCCGGCATGCTTGCGCTCTCATTTACACGCATTGCGATCATTCAGAAAGAGCACGCGCGTCAGCCGGGAAGTTCCCGCAAAGAGGCTACCGGGAAATGGGTCGCAGCCCTGACAACAGCATGGGTCGTCGTTGTAGCAGGCTCCATCGCCCTTGACGCCCTGCCTTTACAAATCATCATGCAGGCATTAAGCCCGCTGGCGTTTCTGCTGGATCTGCTCGCCAGAGGGCTTTTGTACATTCTCAGCGGCTTAAGCCTTATTGTGCTCATGATCATAGGTACCATCAGTGTCCTCGTGAATTGGATCTTCCCCCAACAGGCTCACCAGGTAACGCCACCGGCTGAAAATATGCACCTGCTCAATACTGTCACGCAGAGCAAACCAGGGTTAGCGTATGAGATTGTGGTGGGAGTGGCTCTGCTGATTGCCATTATCATGATCATTATCGTGATCAAGAAAAAAATAGATACCAGACACGAAGATACGAGCAGCGAAGAGGAAGAAGAGCGTGAGAAGCTCAACATTGGCGAGGTTTGGCGCTCACGACACAAAGAACGTAAGCCAGTGACACAGGAAGAGGTGCAACTCGCAGCACTCGATCCAGCTTCCACCCGTGCACGCTACCGTGCATTCTTGCAGTCAATGGCTGACATGGATGCAGATCTGGAGCGTCAAGCCAACGAAACGCCGGTCGAATATCAGCAACGCATACAAACTTTTATACACACGTCACCTGCGTCAGAAAGCATGCAACCAGCAGATCCAGCAATGCTGGACACACTGACACAGGCATATGTGCGAGAGCGTTATGGCGGCAAACGTCCGGGGCAGGAGCAGCAAAGCTATCTCAGCACATGGATACCAGTCCTGGTACAGCACCTATCAAGTATGTTTGCCACGAGAACGCGAACAAAGACTCCAGCGCAAGCCAGCACGCACCCAATCAGCGAAGCTGTCCCAACAGCCAATCGATCAACAGATAGCAGTGCAAGCGCCATTGCTTCGCGACGGCCTATCCGTGGATCAGATTGGAGTGAGTAAACTACGAGACTTTTCTCTTACGCGCTCGGCTCTGAGTGGTCGTATCTGTCGATAAATTACGTCTACGCTTGACAGAGACTGGCAATGGCCGCTCCTGTTGCATACGATACACTTCAGCGCAGCGATTGTGCTCCTCAACAGCCAGGAGATACGAAGAGTACAGGCGCTCAAGCACTTGCTGCGAGCATCCCTGCTGCTCAGCCATTACCAGATCATACCATTTTTGTCGCATACGCCTTGCAGCGCGCTCAATCTCTGTTACAGTCATGGTATCGCTTCCTTGGGTAAGCCTCATGCATCTTCATTTGACCTCCCAGGGTTTTGCGTCTCTATTCCCTTGCTGTAGAGCACAGGAGCCCATGCTCTTGCGCGCCCTGCCTGAGAGGTTCAAAAACTAAGAAGCCTTGCTATGCTGTTTAGCTTCCCTGTATTCAGCGGTCAATTGCTGAATAACTTTTCTGGCGGCCAGAAAGCTCAGGGCCGTGACATTTTCAGGCTCTGACTTACCAAGGTGCTCACATAGCTTACGAATACTCGCCATTTGCTGCTCGGTGACGCTGCCCTCGGCATTGGTGTCGCTGGTGGTCGTGGAACTATTACCGTTCGCCGAGTTGCTAGCAACACTATGACGAGCCGTGGCAAAAGCTTCATTGCCATTAGCAGCTAACGACCGCCGCTCAACGGGGCTATCAACGATGCGATGAGCCTCATCGAGATCTGGCGCAAACTGCGTGCCATACCCTAAATTAGCCAGAGCACGTCCAATAGCCCCAGTTTCAGCTTTCTCAATATAATCTGGAAAACTTGCAGCATTTTCAGATTTAGTACCGGTACCTCTGCCGCCTTGGCCATCAGTAACAACTGCTCTATATCTTGCGTAGCCACGAGCACGCTTTACAATCTTTTCGCTCCGTTTTTTTTCATTGTTCCAAACATAAACCTCTTCCTCTACTTCACGATCGAGGTCTACTTCTAGCTCCTCTGTATCAATTGTGCCGTGAGGGCAGTGCTCACGGTACCAAACGAGTCGCCATTGGACGGGCAGATAATCTTTGGAACCATCACGACTCTTTAACTGCATCAAATGTTCGTTGGGATTAAACGTGCGAGCACGCTGCTCTTCATGCACCGGCCCATTGCCCTGGTCGCTCATCTTTCGCTCCTATTTGAAAATTTGTTCTAATTCACTGAGAATTATAGAACAAATAGCGTTGCTTTGTCAAGCAGACCGATAAGATTTATAGATTTGCTTATAGTTATTCTTTTCGGCCAACTAAAAGAGGGAAACTGAGAGTATATACACCCGCGATGATAATACGATCGGATCATAATCGTCATACAGTGTTATAAATCAAAATGTGTAACTATTCAGGTTAGGTACCAACCTGCGTAGGGCCGAGCGCAGCGTCTCTCGCGGGGACGAGTAGAGAAAGTCCCCAGGCCATGAAGCACAGCCACAAAACAATAAAGATTTCAAGTACTCGCTCGGCCAGACCCTGGAAGCTGCTACTCGGACCCACCACCACGCCAATAAAAAAGAGTAGCGATAGGAGCATAAGCAATGCGAGAATCAGGCTCACCCGCGTACTGGAATACCAAAGCGTATCTTTGCGCAAACGCAGCGACCACACCAGAGCCGCAATGGCGAGACTACTGAAGCCGAACAACGCGCTCACGGAATGAATAAGCAACACTGTCATATCCTGGGGGTTGCCTGGAAAGATCGCTACCAGAAATGTGCACAGTGTAGAGAGGGTAAGCAACACCAGCCCTGTCCAGGATCGACTGCTACGCGTGATACCCAATGCGAGTCCCACAACCAGGAATAGTTCTCCCAGACCACGCATGATGAAGGCCAGCGTCATGAGAAAACCATAGGGTCCGATGGCATATTCACTAATGGCATGACTCAAAGGATTCAATTGGGGACGTAATACATGCAGGAGCACCACGAGTACGACAAATATCAGAACACACAAAAAGCTTCCGCGCGCCAGATACTTCACAAGTACATTTCTCTGCGTTTTCATCTTATTATCCTTTCTCAATTACCAGCGTATACTGGTCTGACAATCATCCGAGCAAAAAGAAGATCCTCTTGCTACTACGTGTGAGAGCTTGTATGATACAAGAGTATACTCAATCTATAAGTACTGGTACCGCTCATCATCAAATAGGAAAACGCCATGTATACGACAAGCATCTACAACGAGATTCAGGCAGCGCTCAAACACGGCGACCGCGTTGCCGTGGCGACAGTTGTCAAGACGATGGGAGCAGCCCCTTGCGCGGTCGGCAGTAAATTACTCATTCACGCCGATGGGACACTACTGGGCAGTTTCGCCGGACCCACCACCGATGGCAAGGTAGCACAGGAGGCTTTACAGGCCATACGTGAGGGTCGCTCTTATGTCAATCATGTGCATCTGGATGCCGATCAAGGGGAGTCTGTTGGCAGTTGTGGAGCGACATTAGAGGTGTTTTTTGAGGTCTTACGGCCCGAACCACGTTTGATCATTGCAGGCGCTGGCTATGTCGCTCAAGCACTCACCAGGCTGGCGACCCGACTCGATTTTCGCATGGTGGTGGTCGATGATCGCCGCGACCTGGCCAATCCTCAGCTTTTCGATAGCCAGGTACAACTCAATTTCGGCGCGATGCCACAGACTATTCGTGAGCTAGAGCCTGACGCATCTACCTGGATCGTGATCGTCACCCGTGGGCACACAACGGACAAAGACGTGCTCAAAGCAGCCTTAGAGACGCCAGCGGGCTACATAGGCATGATTGGTAGTCCCAGTAAAGTCAGGCACATTTTTCAGGATTTGCGCAAAGAAGGCATCACGCGCGAGCGCTTGCAGCAAGTATACGCGCCCATTGGGCTGGATCTGGGAGCCGAGACGCCCGATGAAATTGCCTTGAGCATTATCGCAGAGATCATGATGCTACGCAAAAAGGCCAGTGGAGCGCCACTCAAGACCATACAGCAATTGCTAGAGGATGAAGTTCCCGCATAAATGCGCCCTTTAAATTCTGCGTTTCCAGGTGAGGGAGTGTACTACCCTAAAAGCATCGCACAAAACCAGGTCTAGTTCTCATTAACAAATTGTGGTAACATATCCCGCAGGAACTTACGGAGATGTATACATGCCACCGAAGATTAGACAACTTAAAGCGGATCTAGCTAGAGCAGGATTTTACAAGCGGCCTGGAAAGGGAAGCCACACTGTCTGGTATCACCAAGACATACCCGGCTTCACCGTTGCAATATCAGGCAAAGATGGCAACGACGCAAAGCCCTATCAAATTGACGACGTTCGAGACGCACTAAGGCAACTAAGGAGGGAACAATGAAACCTCTACACTACTCTATAACCATACAATGGAGTGATCGGGATCAAGCATATCTCGTCAATGTTCCTGAGCTTCCAGGCTGTCACACCCACGGAGACACCTATGAAGAAGCTCTAAAAAATGCAATTGAAGTCATCGAACTATGGATCGAAACAGCAAAAGAACAGGGATGGCCGATCCCACAACCGCACATAATAGCAGCATAAATAGGTAGGGTTTCTATACTTAAAGTATATGAAACCTTCTTTGACCTCTATTAAGCTCTTCTATTGCCTGGTGGCATTGGAAGAGCTATTTTTATTTTTTGGCTTCCTGAGCGGCTTCATGAAGCTGATCTTAACAGGGAACGCCTATCCCTGGGGAAAGTTTAACTATGCTTTAACATATCCATAAAGCATAGTTAATGGGGGAAGGTTAAGGTATGAGTGTGGTCAAAACAAGCATGGTCACTTCCAGACTCGAAAGGACTATATCTGTCTTGTTTTATCTATTTACTACATTTTGTCTTAGATCAGAAGGAGCAGAAAAAATCTATGCCGAAACGCATGCGCCTTGCACTCATCCTTACAGCCGCCATGGCCATTGGCGTTCTTATTTCCGCCTGCGGAAGTAGTAACAGTAGTACTGGTGGTAGCACGCCCACTAGCAGCACACTGGGTACTCCAGGCACTTATAACTGCATATCTGGCAGTCTCACTGCCGCTGGTTCAACTGCATTGCAGCCACTTGTAGCAGCAGTAGCAAAAGACTACGAGACGAAATGCAGCTCAGCAAGCATTACCGTCGGCCTCGGTGGTAGTTCCGTCGGTCTGGCCGATGCAGAAAATGGCAGCGCGCTGATTGGCGACTCTGACGTTTTCCCCAAAACCGGACTGGATACCGATCTTGTCGATCACCAGGTTGCTATCGTCGTCTTTACACTTGTGATCAATTCCAAAGTTACCGGAGTAACGAATCTCACAACAGCTCAGATTAAAAGTATCTACAACGGTAGCGTCAAAAACTGGAGCAGCCTGGGTGGTCCAAACCTGCCCATTACTGTGATCAGCCGTCCTACGACATCCGGTACTCGTGCTACCTTTGCCAACTATATTCTCGGCGGCCCTGAGACGATCACAGGACCCTCTAACCTGATCTCTGATAGCACCGGTACTGTGGCTACTGAAGTAGGCCAGACCTCTGGAGCTATCGGCTATGTCACAACCAACGCAGCCAAGAAAGATAGCCTGACCATGCTCAATATCGATGGTAGCGCGCCCACAGCTAGCCTGGTTGAGAGCAACACATACAAATTCTGGAACATTGAACATATGTTTACAAAGGGCAAGCCGACCGATCTTGCGCAGGCCCTCATTGACTATATGGGAAGCTCTCAGGGAGACCAGGAAGCGGCAACGCTTGGCTTCGTACCGATAGCCCAGATGCAGGCCAGTGCGCTCCAGGTACACCAGCCTTCAGCTTAGCTCAGAGAGACACTCAGGAGCGAGGATGCTACAAAGCATCTTGAACACTCTTTGAACAGTATCAGTCTGATGAGCTCTGATTGAAATCAGAGCTCATCAGGCCCAAAAAGTAAGGAGAGCAGCAGTTCAAGTGGAAATACAGCAAGAAACACAACAAACTCGGGGTGCTTTCATCGCTGACCGTATTGCACACATTGTCTTTCTCATTTGCGCAGTATTCCTTATTGCCGTTATTGTGGCAATTTTCCTTTTTGTAGGTACAAATGCATTCCGCATATTTAGTGAAGGGGGCACAGTTCGACAGTTCCTTTTTGGTACAAACTGGGACCCCACCGGTTCACTCGGCAATCCTTCGTATGGTGCTGGGGGATTAATCCTGGGGTCTCTTATCACTACCATTGTCTCAGTGATTGTCGCCACGCCTCTCTCATTCGCACTGGCACTTTTCTTCACAGAGATCAGCCCACGATGGCTAGCACAATCACTACAACCGCTGATAGAAATTTTCACCGGCATGCCTTCGGTCGTGATTGGCTTTCTAGGACTGACTATTCTGGTTCCGTTCATAGAGCGACTGGCTGCACCTTTTATGGGTGGGCTGCCGACCGCAGGATACGGTTGGGCCGCCGCCATATTAGTACTGGTCATCATGATCTTGCCCACGATCACCAGTATCTCGATTGATACTTTACGGGCCGTCCCTGTCAGTGTACGTGAGGCCAGCCTCGCACTGGGCTCATCGCATTGGCAAATGATGTCCAGAGCAGTCATTCCAGCAGCCACTACAGGATTGGCAACAGCAGTAGTACTTGGTATGGCGCGTGCCATCGGCGAGACACTGGCAGTCAGCCTCGTGCTGGGAGGCCAGGAAATACCTCAACACCCTTTTACGCTGGCGGCCTTCTTCGGACCCAATGTTAACATTACACAGATCATCGCGCTAGAATTCGGCGACGCCGTTGGCACAGCACGTGATGCTTACTGGACACTAGGACTTATCCTTCTGATCATGTCACTGCTGTTTGTCTCCATCAGTCGCTACCTGGCTAGCAGGAGCGTGTATAAATGAGTATTCAGTCGGTCTCTTCTCAGGAGAGCACACGTGAACGTGAACTTATCCGTCTAGCGCGACGTCTGCACATCAACAATGGTATTGCTATGGCTATTCTCGGAGTACTCAGTGCACTTGTGATGTTGCTCTTTATCGTCATCATCATCTATCTGATTGCCAAAGGTTTCAGTAGCCTGATCGACCCCAGTTTCTACAATACAAGTATTTCAGGTCTTGGAGATGAGATCTTCAATACATTCTATATTCTCATCCTCACGGAAATCTTCCTGTTCCCTATTTCACTGGCTGCCGCTATCTACCTGGTCGAATATGCCCGACCGGGACCCTTCGTCAGCATCATTCATTTCGCCGCAGAGACACTCGCTGGTATACCATCCATCGTGCTTGGCCTCTTCGGTGTGCTTGCATTCAGCGACTATGGACACATGGGCATCAGTCGATTGGCGGGTGCGCTTACGCTACTCTGCTTAAACCTGCCGCTGGCCTTGCGTCTGTTCGAAGATGCGCTGGCCTCTGTGCCACGAGATTTACGTGAAGCCGGGTTAGCGCTAGGAGCTACGCGCTGGCATATGATTAGAACAGTGGTGATCCCATCTGCCCTGCCAGGCTTGATTACAGGATTGATCCTCTCGTCAGGCAAGATCATCGGAGAGACTGCCGCTTTGCTCTTTACCATGGGTTTGAACAATCCTGGCAATGTCTTCACGCTAGATCCCACCATTGCTAGCGACACTCTGACAACACATCTGTATTTCATCGCAGGGCCAGGAGCTGGCAGTACAGCATTGAGCCATGCTCAGGAGCTGGCGATTACCACCGGCTCATCCGCACTGCTTATCGCCATCTTACTCATTATTAACCTGGCTGCACGTGGCATTGGCCGTGTCATTCAGCGTTATGTGACAGCAGCGTAACACGCTACTCCTGGCTATCCCGGTAGGTTCTCGTACAGGTGCCAGCGGGTGGCACGAAAGGATTTGAGGTGCAAGTTCTCTATGAACGTCTCAACAGAATCCCTCAGCAACGGAAATACACAGCTACCAGAGGGTGCGAGCATTTTCTCGCGTAAAGTGGCACGCAGTGGTCACATTTCATATGAGGGGCGACCCTACTTTATTAGCAAAGCCCTGGCCGGACGCTACATCCGGCTTGTCGTGCTGGCAGATCGCCTGATCGTTGATGCATCCATTCCATTGCACAAAGAGTACCAATTAGCATAAAATGAAGAGTAGAGGAGTCCCTCGGGAGGAAATAACCTTATGTCATCAGAACCAGGCCGCCTGAATCAACAGCAACTGGACGTCGTACAAATAACGCCAGGAGGTCAAAGCACGCCCAGTGCAGCACAGACCCCCGAAGTTTCACCTACCGATCTTGTCCATAGAAAAGTTGCTGCTCAGACGCTTTTAGATGCAAATGCCAACCTGAAGATTAACGTTGAACATCTCAACTTTTTCTATAAAACCAAGCAGGCGCTGTATGATATTGCCATACCTATACGCGAGCGCCAGGTCACTGCCCTGATTGGACCATCCGGGTGTGGCAAATCAACATTTTTACGTACGCTCAATCGCATGAACGACCTTATCCCCGGTACGCGCACGGAGGGATACGCGCATATGAATAACGAAAATATCTATGACAAAGCCACCGACGTCGTGCTGCTGAGACAGCGCGTAGGGATGGTCTTTCAGCGTCCCAATCCATTCCCGAAATCCATCTTTGAAAATGTGGCTTACGGTCTGCGCGTACAAGGCAAATCCGGCAAGTATATCAAGGAGACCGTCGAGCAGAGCCTGCGCGGAGCCGCACTGTGGGATGAAGTGAAGGATCGGCTGAACGGTTCGGCGCTCGGCCTCTCCGGTGGACAGCAGCAGCGTCTGTGTATCGCACGCGCGCTGGCAGTCAAGCCAGATGTACTGCTAATGGACGAACCAGCTTCCGCACTCGATCCCATTGCGACCCTGAAGATTGAAGAACTGATTAACGAGCTGGTCAAAGATTACACCATCGTGATCGTGACGCATAATATGCAGCAGGCATCACGTGTTTCACAGTACACGGGCTTCTTTCTCAGCGGCAAATTGATCGAAATAGCTCCGACCGTGACACTCTTTGAGCATCCACAAAGAAAAGAAACCGAGGACTATATCAGCGGTCGCTTCGGTTGATAGCGCACAAGCAGGAGGCGACAGTGGCGCGAAAAATCCTGGTGGTTGATGATGAGGCTGTACTGGTGGAAACGATTGCCTATAATCTAGAACAGGCTGGTTATCAGGTAATCACGGCATCAGACGGCGTCAGCGCATTGGAGGCTACCCACAAAGAGGCTCCTGATCTGATCATCCTGGACATTATGCTACCGGGCATGGATGGCCTGGAAATCTGTCGGCAATTGCGGCGCGAGGATGATACAGCCACGATTCCCATTATCATGCTTACTGCAAAGGGCGAAGAGATTGATAAAGTGGTTGGCCTGGAAGTAGGCGCGGATGATTATGTCACAAAGCCCTTCGGACGGCGCGAATTGCTGGCACGCGTGCGTGCCTTGCTGCGCCGTGCCGACTATCCAAGCAACAATGATGAGCGCACAGCCCCGGCGGAAGTCCCCCAAGAGGTACGTCCACCCAATCGCGAGCTGCTAGCAGGGCCATTACGCATCGACCTGGCAGGCAGACGTGTTAATTGTCGTGGGGTAGACCTGGAGTTACAACCCAAGCAGTTCGACTTGTTGACCTATCTTGTACGCAATCGTGGTACTGTACTCACACGAGATCAACTCTTACACAATGTCTGGGGTTACGACTATGCAGGCGACACGCGTACGGTTGACGTGCATATACGCTGGCTGCGTGAAAAACTGGAAGAGGACCCGGCGAATCCTAAACTGATCCAGACGGTACGCGGTGTCGGTTACGTTTTTCGTTGGTGAGTCTCACAATGAGGAGGTCGGCTCGTCGCGCAGGCTCGCCAGCGCTGCGAGCAGCTTCTGGTACACCACATCCAGATGTTCTGGCATCACCTTAATGTCGGCGAGCACGGGCATGAAGTTGGTATCGCCATTCCAGCGCGGTACAACATGAAAATGGATGTGCTCAGCGAAACCAGCACCCGCTACCTTGCCCTGATTAATCCCCATGTTGAAACCATCAGGTTTCATCGCCAGACGCAACGCGCGTAGCGCCAACTGCGTTTGAGCAGTCAGGTCCACCAGCGTAGCCGCGCTGAGCAGCTCAAAACTCCCCACATGTGCATAAGGTGCCACCATCAGATGTCCGTTATTATAAGGGTACAAATTCAGCATCATAAAACAGTGTTCGCCCCGATAGAGGATATGATGTTTCGCATCTTGCTGCTCAGCTGGCTGTGTGCAAAAAACGCATTCGGGGGAGCGTGGCTTGTCTGGTTCGATAAAAGCCATACGCCAGGGGGCCCATAAATTTTCCATCGATCACATAGCCTCTAGTTAGTGTGCTCTGTATATGCTGGTGCCTCGGACATCTCAGGAGAGATATCCACCCACGCTGCGGCCCAGACATGAATTGCGTCGATCACGGGTTTCAATGCATAGCCCTTTTCGGTGAGTTGATACTCGACGCGTACAGGAATCTGCGGATACACGACGCGCTGAATGACGCCCTCAAGCTCCAACTCACGCAGGCGGTCACTCAGTACACGATCAGACAGGCCATCGACCAATACGGTTAACTCACAGAAGCGCCGTGGACCTTGCATAAGCGCGTCAAGCAATAAGCCCGTCCAACGTTTCCCCAGCACTTGAATAGCATGCTCGTAACGCGGACAGCTCTGTGTAGCCATTGATGTAGAAGTTATTGTGTTTTCGGTCGGCTTCATCGCCATATTCGCCTACCATTTCTTAACCAGCTATAAATTTGCCGGAAGAGATACTAAAATACCAGGATACACGCTCCATTAATGCTTGGTTAAGTATACCATGATTCTAGCTCTAAGGCAAGTAGCGCAACGTGTAAAAAGTAAGCGGGCATACAGTATTGCCTGTAGGAGATGCCAAAAACGCGCATAGTTGATTATTACCAGCGAGATTTTAGCACCAGGAACCTTGAAAATGCTGCGCATCCTCTCAAGTGCATCTTTTTGGTCCAGTGCTGCGTGAAACCTAAAGATACTCGGCAAAATAAGTAGTTTGGGGCCAATACCCATTTCTTATGACTCTATGCCTTATAGAGTGTTATCAAAGGAGCAAGCACAATGTCAGTGACTCCAACCGCTAATGTCGTAGGCGTTTTCACAGACCGCTCTGCCGCAGAGCAGGCAATGGAAGCATTATACAACGCTGGATTTGAGCATGAAAGCGTTCATTATTCAGCTTCTGGTAGCCCTGGAGGTTTTTTTGATGATCTCAAGAGTCTATTCACCGGAACGAATACTAATGCAAGCAACCTTGCCAACGACCTTACTACTATGGGTTTATCGGATGAAGAAGTTCAATATTATGCAGACGAATACGTGAATGGGAATACAATCCTGGTCGTCAGAGCTCCAAATCGTGAACGGGAAGCATTGAGCATTCTGTATCAATATGGCGCATACGGCACTGGAGCTAATGCCCCATCATCCAATGGCACCATAAATCCTGTACAGCAATCTCCCGATTACACTCAGCCAAACGTTGTAGAGCAACATGATCCGCAAAACTGGCAGGAGCAACCACAGCCTCAAGTTGCTGGAGAGCATTTTGTGGATGATCACCAGCAAGAGATAGTTATCCCAGAGGAAAATGTTGATACGCAGACCGAACGACCAGCCATGCCGACGTACAGCTCAGAGCAGCAAAGCCCAGCATATAACGTGATGACACCAGAGCAGGAAGCTGAAAATCAGGCTGCTCAAAACAGCACTGGTCTTCCTGAGAACGCTACAGAGGATCGCACAACGCAGCCGATGGTTCCTGAGGACACGGCAGAGCCTGGCAATCTTCAAGAAGATCGCGTAGTTGTTCCTGAGCAAAAGACTACAGACCCAGCAGCGTTATCAGACGGAGTTACTCCTGGACCTACATCTGAAACTCAACCGGTGCAAGCTGGTGGAGTTGTTCCTGAGTATACCAATAAGCTGCAACGGCTCCAGCAAAGACTTCAGTCGACCCAACAGCAGCTTCAAGATGCTAAGGCTCGACTACAAGCCGCGAAGCAGCATGAGTCCCAGCTTCAATCGTCCAGACAGCAGTTGCAAGAACTTCAAACGGAGCTTCAAGCAACTCAGGCAGAACTCCAGGAAACTCAAACACGCATCGAGCAGTATTGATATCCATGACAGAACGTAATATCAGATAATCAGTCCAATTGTAGATACAACACAGAAGGCGTCTCTTTCCTTGAGTAAGAGTTACAAAAAACGCCCTTTGTGTTGTATCTTCATATTGATATAAATGAATGTTTGTTTAGCGATATTGCGGGTACTGCGGACCTGATGGATATTGTGGACCCTGTGGCGGATACTGTGGAGGTCTCATTGCTGCCTGCTGACGTAACGCGTTGAGTTCTCTCTGCACAGGCCACTCAGAAAAGGCCAGTACTAAGATGACGATAAGGTTGGCAATAGGGACAAGGAGTAGCAAGCTCAACGCACCACTGTAGCCTGTTTTAGCAAAAATCCTCCAGGCCACGACGATGGAAAAGATAAAAATTGCCAGGCTTATAGCTCCTGCAATGAGAAAGGCCGTTGTACCGATGGCACTAACCGACGAATACTGACTGCCAGTCATTTCGTTCTCCTTCTTATGGTAGAGTCTACGATGATAGCGATGCAATACCTCTGCTTAGGGCAATAGTACATGGGGTATCTGTGAGTGTCAATGCTTAGTTTATCACTGTGAGGTGATGATCTTTACCAAATAGATGCAATACCTTATCCACTAACGCAGTGCGCAAAATATTGTGTGACTATTCAGCTCCCCTTGAAGATCTGCACGACTCCAGATGAGCGCGAGAAAACGGTAGCACAAAGCAACTTATGAGCTTGTACATAGTTCCCTAAGATTATAAACGTATCTGGCAGGCAAAATTGACAGTGTATGATTGGATAGAGAGACATGAACATGCTTCTCGGCGTTCCACACGCCCACCTTGTCCACTTGTACCAAATGCAGTATCATTTCTCGTAGATGAACTTATACCCTGAGCCAGGTTGTGAAGGATAAAATAGCGTGCTTAGACAGAATTTCCAGGTGTCTGATACACTCCCTCTCGTAGTCGGTGTTGACCTGGGCGGAACTCAGATTCGCACTGCGGTACTACGTGGCGCTACTCTCCTGTCGCGAGTCGGATTGCTCACAGGCGAGAACCCAACGCCTGAGCGTATCATTCCGCGTATGTTTCTCGCTGTACAGGAGGCTCTGACAGCAGCAAATGTTCCACGAGAGCACATCGCCGGTATTGGCATTGGTGCCCCAGGACCACTCAATGGACGTACTGGCATTGTGTTCTCGCCACCAAATCTGCCCGGATGGCAGAACATTCCGCTGCGTGACATGTTTCAAGCGCATTTTGATCTGCCTATTTTTCTTGAAAACGATGCCAATGCCGCAGCACTCGCTGAGCAGATGTTTGGTGCAGGACATGGTAGTCAGGAGATAGTCTATATTACCATCAGTACCGGTATTGGCGGTGGCGTTATTACCAACGGTAAGATTCTGGACGGCATTGCAGGTACCGCTGCTGAGATCGGGCATATGACTGTCGATTGGCGGGGTCCACGCTGTAATTGTGGTAATATTGGGTGTCTGGAGAGTATTACCTCGGGTACAGCTATTGCGCGCCGCGCCAACGAGCTGATCGTGCTGGGTAAAGCCGATGCTCTGCTCGCGTTTGCCTTGAGCCATCCCTCGACTGATAAGACAACCGATACGCCTGCCGATAGTAGTCGCATGGCTGCTTCGCCTATACATGTTAACGCGCGTCTGGTTGCGGATGCTGCACAAGCTGGTATTCCTGAAGCGCGTGAAATCATCGCGCTGGCCGCCGAGGCACTCGGGGTAGGGTTGGTGAATGTGATCCATCTATTTAATCCAGAAATAATCATTCTGGGTGGTGGCGTTACACAGACGGGCGCGCCCCTCTTAGAACCGGCCAGGCGCATTGTGCAAGAGCGCGCGATGAGCGTACCCCGTGAGAGTACACAGATTGTGATGGCGGAACTGGGCTCTGATGTGGGGTTGGTCGGCGCAGGTGCGCTTATTTATTATAACCAATAAGGCGAAAGGGAAGTGTCAGGAACCCAATCGCCTGAAGGCGACGGGCTTGCAGAGACAGGCTCTATCCTGACCAGTCTCAGTCTTGAAACACAGGCTACGTTCGGGAAGAAATTAGGTACCAAAGGGAACGTTTCACGGGCGCATTGCGATCCGTCACCGTCCCTCATTCCGTCTGGGCAAGGTGGACATCCATCCCAAGTATCTGCGTCGGGTGCATCGTGCAGACGGCTATAGGTATGCGCACCTGCGGGTGCCTTGCATTCTTCCCGCAGCCTGAAGGCATGTGGGTCCCCTGAAAGGGTTTTTTATGGCAGCGCATAAAGAGAGGTTGGATGTCGCATTAGTGCGATTGGGGCTGGCGCCTAGCCGTGAGCGTGCACGCGCCCTCATCATGGCCGGGCAGGTTTATGTAGGGGAGCGACTGGTGGATAAGCCTGGCACGCTCGTCCCGCTCGATGCCCATTGTCACCTGGCTGAGGTGACGCCCGAACTGAAATATGTCAGTCGCGGTGGTCTGAAGCTCGAAAAAGGCATTGGATAGCTTTCAGCTTGACCCAACGGGACTGCTCGCCATTGATGTAGGCGCATCGACCGGGGGCTTTACCCAATGTCTGTTAGAGCGGGGAGCGCAGCGCGTCTACGCGGTCGATGTCGGTCATGGACAACTGGCCTGGACATTGCGCAATGATCCGCGCGTCGTCGTCATGGAGCGTACAAATATCCGTCACCTGGCTGAACTGCCTGAACGCATGCAATGTGCGGTCATCGATGTATCATTCATCTCGCTGCGCCTGGTGTTGCCTGCACTTGTTCCGCTGCTTACCCCAGATCCGAAGACCTGGGTTGTGGCCCTGGTCAAGCCACAATTTGAAGCAGGAAAGGCTGAAGTTGACAGGGGAGCAGGCATCATTAGCGATCCACAGGTGCATAGTCGTGTGTTGCAGGAATTGCGCATCTGGGTCCCGCTGCATACTGCGCTCCAGGTCGATGGCGAGATTGCATCGCCCATTCTAGGACGCGATGGCAATCGTGAATTCCTTTTTCTGCTCAGATTTCGTCCTACTATAGAGATGGAGTAGAGCCTGGCTTGTAACCGGGCGCTGGAAACAACGTATCATTTTGTACAAGGGAATAATTATGACACAACGCGATCATGGATGGAAAACACTTTCATCTCGGCAAGTACTCGATACACCATATCTAAAGCTGCGTTGCGAGCAGATCGAACTGCCGGAGGGAACTATTCTTTCAGAGTACTATATCATTGAGAATCGTGGTTGGGTCGGTATCGTGCCGATTACAGAAGATGGACATTTCATTATCAATAAACAATACAAGCACGGTATAGGTCTTGAGGTGCTGGAATTCCCGGCTGGCGGCATTGATGAGGATGAGGATGATCCATTACAGGCGGCGCAGCGCGAATTGATGGAAGAAACCGGTTACAGTGTCTCACCAGAGAATATCAAGCCATTGGGGCAGATGATTGCTAACCCTACGAGTGCCGTTACCCGCGCCTGGTGGTTCCTGGCGCGCGATGTACAGAAAACCGGCAGCCAGAAAATTGATCCGGCTGAAGTGATTGAAAATATGCTGGTCACACCGGCTGAACTCTTGCAATTGATGCATGGCGGCCAATTCTCTGTCCAGGGTCAACTAGCCGCCGCGTATATGGCGTTAGAGCAACTCGGCTTTTTGAAAACGACAGTGTAATTATAGTATGATATGGTAGAAATATGCTTTAGGAGTTACTCGCGCCACTGGAGAGACGTTGACACAAAAACTTTACAATTTCCTGGCATTTTTTTCATACGCAAGAGGTAGACTAGAGGTATGAAAATCCTCGTTATTGAAGATGAAGAAAATATCACCCAGTTCGTTCGGCTCTATCTAGAGCAGGCTGGCTTTACCGTCATCACGGCGAGCGACGGCATTGCCGGGCTGGAAATGCACGCGCGCGAACATCCAGATCTGGTTATCCTGGATCTGATGCTACCGATACTCGACGGGATGGAGGTATGTCGTCGTATTCGCGCCTGGGCTAATACGCCTATCCTGATGCTTACCGCACGCCAGGGTGAGGAAGATCGCATCTCAGGACTGGAGTTGGGTGCAGATGACTACCTTGTGAAACCCTTTAACCCACGCGAAATGGTGAGCCGGGTCAAAGCTATCCTACGCAGAACCAATCAAGCAACAGGTGCCAGGCAAGCAGGTGTTGATGGGGACAAAGAGATGCCAGGAGTTGCACCAACCGATGAGCTGCGTTTTCAGGGACTGGTCATTAATATGCCCTCGCGCCGCGTCATCGCTGGCGGGAAGCAGATCACGCTGACGGTCAAAGAATTTGATTTGCTCGTCACGCTGGCATCGGCTCCAGATCGTGTGTTCACGCGTGAGTCGTTGCTCAACCAGGTATGGGGTTATACCTATCTGGGTGACGGGCGCACCGTTGATGTGCATATTGGCACATTGCGTAAGAAATTAGAAGCAATCCCAGGTATTCCCCACCATATTCAGACTGTCTGGGGTGTGGGCTACAAATTTGTACCCGTACCGACTGTATCTACGCCCAGCCTATAGATAGGTTTAAGGAGGGCCAGCATGAATGCGCTCGCGAACAACCAGCACACAGAACTCAAACAGTCTGCCTTGAGCCTCAGAGCAAAACTTATCCTGAGCTACCTGCTTGTCATCCTGGGAACTATCATTGTGCTTAGTTTTGTCATTTCAGCAACGGTGCAAAATTATTTTACGCAATTACAAATTGCTGGGCAGAGAGACACTGCCCAGTCTATGGTAGCAAGTATTAGCCTTAGATACGCTGCTGCCAGAGGTTGGACCCCAGATGTTCTTAGCCCTCTACTCCAGATACCATTCTATAATCCTTCATTGATCGTTGTTGAGAACACTCAAGGCACTCAACTAGCATGTGGTCCAACGTCTTATCATAATCAGGATACTACTAGCGACACTAATAGTAACTGCCAGAATCAAGTGGTGAAGGATACTCTATCGCAAGTCCTGAGCAAGAATGCTATACAGTCGGGTACGATAAGCACGTCTGAGCACGATAAAACGTTTACATCTACCTACGTATGTGTGCCGATCACCGCTAATGGTCAGGTTGTAGGCGCTATGTTTTATGCTCAGTTTCAGAGTAATATCACCGGGCTAACTGCGCAGATCAATTGGGCTATTATTCTTACCGGTCTTATTGTTGCTTGCGTCGCAGCTCTCTGCAGCTTCTTGCTTGTGCGACGCTTCATCAAACCGCTGGAAGCATTAAGGAGAGCCGCCGAGCAGATGAAGGAGGGCAAATACGCACAACGCGTAGAGCAACCCAAAGCCATAGATGAGCTGGGAGAACTGGCTCTGACCTTTAATGAGATGGCCGATACCATTGAATCTGATGTCAATGAACTGCGTCGCCAGGACCAGGTACGACGCGACCTGATTGCGAACATTGCCCATGATCTTGCGACGCCCCTCACCGCCATCCAGGGCTTGAGTGAGGCTCTGGCCGATGATGTGATCTCTGATCCCTCACAGCGCCAGGAGACCGCTCAGCGCATTGGGCGTGAGATCCAGCGTCTGCGTCGCCTGGTAGCTGATGTGCGGCAGATGTCCTCACTGGAAGCCGGTCATGCCCAACTTGACCTCGCACCTCTGGATATGCAGGCGCTGACTGAAGAAACCGTGACGGTCATTGAACCCGAATGTGAGCAAATGGGCATTACTATCCATAATGAAATAGCGCCGCATACACCACTCGTGCTGGCCGACAGTGACCGTATCACGCAGGTCTTGCTCAATTTGCTAGATAATGCGCGCCGCCATACGCCAAAGGGCGGTCAGATCCGTGTTGGCGCAAGACCTGAGGGGAAAAATCTGTCTATCTGGGTGAGTGACACCGGGGTGGGCATTGATGCTGCCGACCTGCCGCACATTTTCGAACGTTTCTACCGCGCTGACCGCTCACGCGCCACCGCAACCGGTGGTACGGGCCTTGGTCTCTCCATTGTCAAAGCTATTCTGAGTGCGCACGGCGGTACCATCTGGGCCGAAAGCCAACCAGGACAGGGTTCGCGCTTCACCTTCACCTTGCCGATAGTTCAGACACCAGTGCCAACCAGGCCAATCAATACGAAGAGTACTAAAGTACCAGCGTTATCTATCACCAAACTGCGATCTTATTAATATCCATAGGCATTCAGAAACGCAACGCTCGCTGCTAGAACTGTGCCGCAGCACAGTTCTCATCTGAATGCAAGGCAATATAAGATAGTGTTTGACACTTCCCTGCTTGAGAAACGGGGAAGTGTTCATTTGACTTATATCTGCCAGAATTTCAGCGCTACCTGGCACTCTGAAGGATGCAAAGTTGTCCTTATGTTCCTCTTGCCCCGACGCCGAGATACGTGTAAAATGAGATATAGGAATAAGGAGTATTATATAATTTTTCCTTCTTCTATTTCTTGTCCGCTGAGTGCTGGAACCTTAGCAGACGTAGCAAAGCTCCGCTTGAGAGCATTAGCAGATGAAGACGCTCTGTTTTGCCTGGTTTTTATCCTCTTTCTTAATGAGCAGGCGAGTTGCTCGCCCTGTTGGTTGCTGTATAGCAGTTTGAGAAACGTTTGAAAACGTTCGGGATAATGCACATTGTAAAATAAATAAAGGAACTGAAGGGATACGTTATGCCAACAGAATTTTCGGGAAACAAAGAACCCCATCAAGAAATTCCAGAAGACGGAAAACCTCATCAAGAGGAAGATCCTTTTGATTTGAACGTATTGCGGCAACATTTAAATGATATTGGGATGGCAGGGGGTGACAGCGGGAAAGGCACTACTGGGACAGGTTCTTCTGCCTTTGACACCATGTTGGAACATTTCAAGCAAATTAAGATGGCAGAGGGTGATAGTGCTGGGAATGATCAAACAGCAAGTGTGAAGCAAGGATTAGATAAAAAAGAAGTAAATAAAATATTAAGAGAAGTAATTCCTGGTGATATAAGAATGGGGAGAGGAAGCAAACCTAAAGATAGAAGCAAACCTGTACATAAAATTACAAAAAAGACCACAGAACAGCGACGATCTCAAATTTCATCAGATAGAGGAGCTAGTAGGCAAACGTTAGCACCTCCACAATTTCAGGAGCTACCAACGAGTGGTCTGTTTCCTAAATCGTTTAGTAAAGAAGGTGCAGAGGCAGTAGGATGTCGACTAGATATTTCTGAGCCGGTGTCACCAAAAAGTTTACCTGCTCAGTTTCCTGACTCGTTTAGTAAAGAAGGTGTAGAGACATCAGAGGCTGTACCAACTCAAGGACAGCCAGGTATTTCTGGACAAGAGGTGCCAAACATTACAATATCTCTTTCAGAGGAGGAGATGGATATTGACAAATAGGTTCTCGCCGGAGCGCTTCAAACGGAGATGTTGGAGATCCCCTTCATGCACCGTATGATCGTATCGTGGCCACAGCTAGCGCGTCAGTGCATTACCCTCATGAATGCAAAGAGAAGGATAAAAATTGTACTGGTAATATGCAGTGGTGATGGTATGTGAAGTGCCCGCGGGAGGAGTCGAACCTCTAACCATCGCATTAAGAGTGCGCTGCTCTGCCATTGAGCTACGCGGGCTCGCTTTGATGGCGTTAGTATAGCACAGATGCAAACGTAATACAATAGCCAGATTCCGTGTATACGCCCGTTTCAGCGCGCGCGCGCCCGTTGTCATCCACCCACAAGTTTGCCTTCCTGCACAAGAGCTTTTTCTCCACGTGTTTTTCGCCATCTTGACAGAGTGGTATTCTCTCCGTAAAATATAAAGAGAAGTTTATATGACATTGCTTTTAGGCGGTCGTTAAAGAGCAAATGAGGGAACGGATATATGGACGATTGGCGCGACCTCAAGCGCATGATGAAGGCATTGGCCGGTGTGGCCCGCCTGACCATCGTCTATCATTTAGCGCACGAGCACGAAGTAACTGTGACTGACTTAACTGCGAAGTTGAGGATCAGCCAGCCGCTCGTCTCCTGGCACCTGCGTAAGCTGCGGCAAGCGGGCCTGATCGAGACGCGTCGTGCCGGGCGGCAGGTGTATTGTTCTCTCAACTTCCAGCGTTTTCAGCACTGTCTGCAACGTCTGCAAGGGCTGATCGATCCTGACACGTTGGCTGAGCCGTTGCTCATGGGAGCAGCTCTCATCGAAGCAGATACAGGACCAGAGGAATAATTGGACCGCTCGCTCGCCAGGACAACAAGCACTGATGAACCTCACGGACTATCACGACCACACAATGCACGCGCTATAGCCCGCATAGACGTTATTGGCTTGTTAGGGTGGTAACACACCATTAACACAGCTTTACAGAGCGTTAAGTTTGAACCTTAACGTCACTGTGGTAGTGTTAGAGCAGGAGGTATAACCTCAGCGGAGGCACGTGCGACGTATCACCGCGAGGTCAATAACAATGCTGGATAGCATTTGTATAAGCAGAAAAGGAACTACATGGTAAAGAGCATACAAGATCACACAGCCACAGGCGCGGAGATAGCTTCTATTGGTACGGCTATGCTGCAAAAGCGCGCAAAGATGACGCCACAGCAAGCACAGAGTGCAGGCAAGCATGGGAGGGCCGACCTGCATATGCACAGTACCTATAGTGATGGATGTGCAACAATTGAAGAGATCCTCGCCTACGTTCAGCAAGAAACTAAGCTGGACGTGATTGCTCTCACTGATCATGATGTCATTGATGGAGCTTTGCGCGCACGCGATCTGTGGACTCGCAGCGCCTATCGCTTTGATTTTGTCGTGGGCGAAGAAGTAACCACAAAAGAAGGTCACTTGCTGGGATTATTCATCGAGCAGCGTATTCAACCAGGTCTGAGTATGGAACGTAGCATCGACTTGATTCACGAGCAGGGTGGCTTAGCCGTGATAGCTCATCCGCTGCACCGGTTCTTTCGTCATAGTTGTCAACGTCATGTCATGGATCGTATTCATGCCGCCAAAGATGTCTGGTTTGATGGCGTAGAGACGTGGAATGCAAGCTTTTGTGGCATTTATGCGAACTATATTGCCATGGGGACGAATCGCTCGGTTTATGGTCTCCCCGAACTTGGCAATAGTGACGCGCATATGTTAAGCGCAGTTGGTAGTGGTATCACCTGGTTTGAGGGCCAGAATGCTCAGGATGTGCGCACGGCCATCGAAGGTGGTTTAACCGCTCCCGGTGGCAAGCTGTGGGATGTGCAGGCTTACTATGAGTGGGTGCGTTACCTGATGAACAAGGAACAGCGCGAGGCACGCCGGCCTGCGCTTGCATAATCATCCTCTCATCGCGGTGAGCTTTCAGCGGCCCTTTGTTTCAATGCAGAGCGCTTGCCAGATGGAAGCTTTCCGCATAAAAGCACAGGAAATGGACGTGAAAGCAGCTGAAATCACGCATTTCCTGCTATTTCTACCACTGTTCCTTCCCTCATACCGTATGGACAATTTTATATAGAGCGAGAACGATCTTCCGTCTCTAGCGCTATCTTGCATACAAAAGAGCTAGTCCTAACGGTGGAAAGTATGATACAATAGGGATATGTTTAGCAGACGCATACAGCAACGGGCCAGAAACTGGGTCGCATTGATTATTCAACCACTGGCTCGCTTGGGTATCACTCCTAATATGTTGACCTGCATAGGGCTGCTGCTTAGTATCGTAACAGCGTTAGTCATTGCTGAAGGTCACATGGTTTTGGGAGGCTTGCTGGTGTTGTTTGCAGGTATCTTTGATATGTTTGATGGGGCGATGGCGCGCGTTCGTAACGCTGCCACAACCTTCGGCGCATTCTTAGATTCGACGCTGGACCGTTATTCGGAAAGTATCATCTTGTTTGGGCTGCTCTCTTATGCTTTGCAGCACCCAGGTCTTAAAGACACTCTCTGGCCTGCCTCTCATGAGCAAACATGGATGATAGCCTTCGTCTTTATAGCCGGAATTGGCTCTTTGATGGTCAGCTATACCAAAGCCCGCGCCGAGGGCCTGGGGATTGAGTGCAAAATAGGACTGCTTGCCCGCCCAGAACGTGTCATCCTACTGGCTATTGGACTTTTATCGAACACTGGTATCTGGGCTCTTGCCCTGCTCGCGGTTTTCTCAAATATCACCGCAGTGGAACGCATCATCTCCGTGTGGCGCAGTACACGCCAGGCTGTGGGATCGCGTGATCTTGCGCCTCGCGACCAACAAGAGACCAGCTCGGACAACCGTCATGTACCAACAGCGTTTGGAACCAGCGAGGCCAAAAGTTCCAACGTTCGTCCAGTGCCCACCAGCGTTCCGCCGTTCGGTGGTGGTGTACATCCAGAGGAATAACAACGGCGTAGACAAAGACAAGACAGAACCGGGTAGTGGAGAAGAGCGCAGCGTGAAGAGACAGCAGAGGATAATGAAGGGGCGGAATTGTGAGAGACCGAACTAACAATGTTCTTGTTTCCGCCCATCAGCAGACATACCAATATGCAGCTGTAAGAAGGTTTAAAAACGCATGTTCGCCCCAACTATCTTCAGTCGAACATACTCTACGGTGATAACCTGTGCCCCGGTTCGTAGCGACTGAAACTGGAGATCTTAGTGACAACGCAAAACACTCATCATGAGCATAACGACGTTGATGCATCCGTTGTGGAGTATCCGTCTGCCTCCGCAACGGCAGCCGATGCTACGACAGCCGAGGTAGCCGTCCCTGCTGAGGACCGCGTAGATGTGGCCGCTGCCTCTCCTGAGTCCGCCATTCCTGCTCTATCGCAGGAAAAAGCAACTCATCACGAGGCATCTCATACGCAAGAAACGGCGACGGAACTTGCCCAGGAGAGTACAAACCAGGAAACACCTGCTACTGCCGTTCAAGAGACGTTACCTATGCAGGAAGCGTCTACAACAGTGACCCTTGCATCTAGCGTTACGCAAGAAATTTCCGCTGAGCCTGTCCTGGAAACATCAGTTGCTGCAACTGATGAGCAGGCCACAGCAGACACACATGCTCAAGAACCACAGAAATTGGCAACTCAGGAGCAGCAGGGCTCTGAAGCACCATCTGCCAGTGAAACGCAGGCGGAGATCGCCACTGCTTTCACTCAACCTGCGCAGGAGCTAACTATCTCTTACGCAGAAGTAACCCCATTGATAGATGACAAGGCCGAAGAGGTTCGGCCCTTCACCGCTTTCATTGAGGAATTCCGTCAGGCCGAAGCTGCACGTCTACAAGCCAGCTTGCACGATTCGCAGGTAGAGGCATTTGCATTGCTTTCATCTGCCGTTACAGACGTTGCAACGTCCAGGCAAGAAACTGCAGTTACGGCTCCTGGTGGGGAGGAGACAACCACGCCAACATCAGATATTGCTAACACCTCTAGCGAGGAAGCATCTTCACAACAGCCATTAAGCAGTGCAGCCACGGACAGCGTCTCTGCACAGGAAAGTACGCTGGAAAATACGGCTCTAGCATCTTCAAACTCTGAGGCCCCTGCTGAGACAGTCCGACCAGCATCCCCAGAGCGTGCAGTGTCACCGTTGTTGCGGCCATCATCCCGTTTGCGTGTCCCGCGACATAGTCTGCGACACCAACGAGAAGAGGCTGTTGCGGAAGTACCTGCACAGATCCCTAATGAGGAGACCACGCCATCCACTGCTGCGCCAGTTGAGGCTCCAGCGCAAGCCGAGACGCAACGACCTACACGTCGCTATCGTTTTGATCGTCCTGCCAGGACACTGGCACCTGCGGCTCCTACGGCGTCGCGTGTTGAAGAAGTGCGCGCGACGCTACCGGCACCCGCACCAGTAGCGCGTACAGAAGTAGCGCCACAGGCGCAGATCAGTGAGCCAGTTGTTGCCAGCGTAACGCCAATTGTTGAACCGCCTCGCAAACAAGCGACCCCGGAACCAACAACAGTGGTAACGGAGAGTGTAGCAGCACCGACAGCGCCAGAAAATGGCCGTCGTCGTCATAACCATAAAGAGCTGCCAGCGCCTCCCGTTGTCCCGCTAGTCGAAGTTGCGGCGCCTGTAGCGGAGCCACAGGTAAAACAGGAAGCAGTTGCGCCAGAGGACCTTCCTCCATTGGAATATGCTGATTTGCAAAAAGCCAGCTCACGCCGTCGTCGTAGGCATCGCTCGACCACGAGCGCGGTCGCGCCGGTTGTACCGTCTACACCAGCACCTTTACCTTTAGCGCCAGTTACACCGGCTATGCCGGTCGTGACGCCTGCTCCGACCCTGGAGAACAACACAGCCTATACCATTGTCTCCGGCTACACGGTCAATCAAATGAACCAGGGCAATGATATCGCTGGACCATTTATGGGACCCGAACCTTCACCCGCGCGGGGCAGCGTTTTCACGCGTGATGGACGTACGAACCGTGCTGAGACGCAGCGTACTGCGCTATCTGGTCCCGTCTATCCGGTACGCTCAGGTGACAACGGAGCCTCTAGCGCTTCGATAGCGAATCTGACGAATGTCATCTCACAGGCGATCCAGACACAAACGGATCGCATGGTTGCCGAACTGCGGCGAGCCAACCAGGCCCCGACAAACGTTTCTGTGTCCTTGCCGCCGTTCCCTTCAACCGAGCGTGTCGGTGTATTCGTTGACGTTGCCAACCTGCTCTACTCTGCTCGTACCCTGCGTATCACCGTCGACTTTGGCAAACTGCTCGACTTCCTACGTGGGAACCGCCGCCTCGTGCGCGCGCATGCCTATTGTCCTACCAGTCCGCAGGCTGGCGATGAGCAGATGTTCCTACAAGCGGTTAAGGGTCTGGGCTACCGCATCACGACGAAGAATTACAAAACCTTCTCTAGCGGAGCCAAAAAGGCTGATCTCGACCTGGATCTGTGCATGGACGTTGTACGCCTGGTCGATGGGGGAGCAGTTGACGCAGTTGTGCTGGTGAGCGGCGATAGTGATTTTATGCCGATGCTTGACTACTGCTCCGATCATGGGGTGCGCGTAGAAGTTGCCGCCTTTGACGAAGCGATGTCCGCGACACTCAGACAGAGCTGCGACCTGTTCGTCAATCTCTCCATGCTGGAAGAGATTCGCGGATAAGTCAAACTTATACTCTATGCAAAGGGCACCACTTTAGCGGTGGTGCCCTTTTGCTTTGCTCTGCTATACCTGGCGCTGCAAGTGTCCTCTATTACTTTGATCACGAGAACAATCTTTGCTGCTACGTGGCAAATCTTCGCGTCAAGTACATGCATAGTTATGCTCCGACAGTAGTGATAAGTCCTGCTAGCAAAGCTGTGCGTGGTGCGATGCTACTCGCTACCAGATATTCATTCGGACTGTGATCCAGCCCGCCGACAGGTCCCAGACCATCAAGTGTGGCGTAGCCGAAGTCCGATGCATAATTCGCGTCCGAGATACCCCCTGTGGCCGCGTGATTGACGGAAAATCCGAGTGTACGCGCGATTTCCTGTGCATACTGTGCCAGTTGTAAATTACCATCCGTACAGGTCATTGGATCTCGGTTATCGCTATCCGTTTCTAACGTCAATTCCACACCGGGAATTTGCTTCTGTTGCAGCATCTCGCGCCAGCGCTGTTCCGTTGCAAAGCGGTCTTTTTTATATTGGAAGCGCATATCGATGGTCACTTCTGCATAATCTGGCACAACATTCGTAGCGATGCCGCCTGCAATGCGTCCTACATTGATAGTGACGCCTTCGCGCCAGCCATGCAGGCTCTGGAACTGCACAATCTGGTGCGCCAATTCTACAATCGCATTGCTGCCTTTTTCAGGTTCCACGCCAGCATGGGCTGCATGACCACGTGCACTCAATTTGTACCAGGAGCCACCTTTACGCGCGCTGACGAGATCACCGTTTTCCCGTGCTCCCTCCAGTACCAACACGCCATCACAGCCCTGGCAGGCGTCGTATATCGTATCTTTACTATGACGATTGCTAACTTCTTCGTCGGAAACGCATAGGAAACGAATCTCGCCAAAGGCACGATAACCTAACTTTATGAGCGCTTCAATCCCGTAGATGGCAGCCAGAACACAACCTTTCATATCATAAACGCCAGGTCCGTAGATAGCATCGCCCTCACAGCGTACAGGACGGGCTGCGGCAGTGCCCGTTGGATACACCGTATCGATATGACCAAGCAAGAGAACCGTGCCATGGCCCTGCCCACGAATGGTTCCCAGGACATCACTGCCCCAATGTTCGTGTTCAAAGACCTTTACATCCATGCCTAGACCGCGCATACGTCCCGTTAGATACTGTGCCACCTCGTCCACACCTGCCTTATAATATGTTCCCGAGTCTATTGCGCAAAGGTCGCTCAGCTCTTGAATGTATTGTGGCAAATGAGCCTGCATGTAGGCTTCTACGGCCAGGGCTGGTTCATCCGGTGAAACGCTTTGTTGTGTTGATACAGGTGATTGTACGCTCATAATAACTCCTATTTGTAAAAATGAGTAACCAGGTGAACCTGATCCGCAGAAAAGGTACCTGGTTTATTGGTGATGTGATCCAATTAGCTTTCTGTCTACCTGTAGCCTATCCCCAGCCTGGTCTGACAAAACACACTGTCACGCATCACAGTCGTTACTTCGTACGTACAGCTTTGTGCATTGCCCACCAGGAACTGTAATCCTGGTGGGCAATGTATTTGGATCACCATCGATGCCAGTAGAGGGCGCGAGGGAAGCCTTCTGGTGAGGAGTAACGTAGCGAGTTTGCTCAGAGCGTAATAAAGAGTGATAATGACGAGTTGTACTGCGCAACCTCTGCTACATTGTAGTGGCTGTCGCATCTATGTATACAGAAACTCTCTACGAGTTTGTCTTTAGAAAAGCACAATTCTCTTATTACTAGCCGATTTCAGACACTCTCCGCCGTCTACGTGCTCCCCACACGATGGAAGCTCTTCTCTATTGATACATTACTACTGCCCTCCAGATTGCGAATAGATTACTTGCATGCTGTGCATACCTAATAAAAAAGGCGGGACGCCGTATGTGTGCGCCCCGCTCTTGGTAATAATCAGTTACACTGCGAAACGCGTGTCCCAAAGTAAATGCCCGTTCAGCCCCAGCCAATACTGGAGCTGCATAAGCATACGTGCTATTTGATTGTTTACGCGTTTTACAGTCATATCCCGTCTCGAAAAGTAGATTTGGTATATCTTCATCGATAATAACGTTATACTTTTATGATACATATACTGTCAAGCTATTGAGGCTTTTGTCTTACTTTTGTACCCCCCGCGTATGGCAAAAGGACACAACCGCTACTCATTTCCGAAGATTGCTTGCCACCATGCCTGCCAGTATCCCTGGGATAATGGAGCGTTCTTGCTCTGCCTGACCGCCTGTTGCTGTTGGTCTGTACTATTGACAATTACCACTGATTGCTCACCTGGACGTATGTATCCCAATTGCTGGCGGGCTTCACTGGCCACAATAGCAGGATCTTTATAATGGGCTGCCGCGTGTTGCAAACTCGCATGCTGTGCCTGCTTTTGCTGCAAGACTTGCTGAGCGCTTTGCACTTTCTGCATCAAATAGCTGTTCGACCAGGCTTGTGCGAGCGTCGCCAGTAAAAGAGCCAAACAGACAAGAGCGGTTATCCAGATAACGGTGCGCGCAAAGAGCGAGTGACGCCTGACACGCGAATGTCCAGTCACTTCTTTCATGCCTATCGCGGATGTTACATTGGCGCTGCTTCCCTCTGGACGCGAGGCAAGTTGTGTTCTCTTTGGATAGTTTTGCACATAACCTCCTCCCTTTTATTATACGTATTGTACACTCGATAGGTCTCACTCTGCCTATTTTATATGAGAATTGGCTGTGATGATAGTGTGAGTGCACGCAGAACAGGAAAATCGGGCCATTGGTCGCCTCTATCTCGACCGATCAAACAAACGTGGTGCGCTGCTTTTCGGGCAAAATCATTTTTTCATGTGAATAACTGCACGGAATGGAAAGCAGTACGTAGCAACAGCGAGGTGCATGAAATGCGGAGCTACTCTGTGAAGTGGACAAATAGCGGCTCCGCATCTAGTGCATATGCATGACTAATAAGCCCATGAGGTCAAAGCCGAGCAGGGTGAAAATAAGCGCCAGGCAGCAATAGACGATCCCACGTCGCCATAGCTGTCTCAACGGCGCAGGGGTTGCTATTACCGACTTGACCATCATGACCGGGCAGGTATTTCCCAGGACATCGGTAGTGCGCTCTCTCAATGGATCGCTGAGAGGGGAAGTAGCCAGACGACTCAAGCGTTCATGTAACGCTTCTACGCGCTCACTGATGGCCTGCTCAAATGAAGTATGCAGAACTTCTTCATCGGGCTGCTGTAAAAATAGCGCAAGTGCTACCATCGGCTCCGTTGCATACCCATCCGCCAATTTCTCCATGTCATATATGTCCAGTGCACAGTCAGTGCTTGTACTACAAGGTGTTCCATTCATGGCCTCTACCTCCTTAGTGTTCTGTTCTCTACACGGTAAAGGATAGCGGAAGTAAGACACAGATACATGGGTCAAATGACACGTTGTGAGCTTATATTACCGAGCCTCAGAAGATTTTAATCTTATATCAAGCATGATCTAACCTCAGAGGGGGTAGCAAGACGCTATTGTCTATCATCGGTTCCGCTCCCCAGAACTTTAGCCTCTTTCAGCCCGTTCATCATAGGAGAACTTATCGATAGTTCTTTTTCGATCATGTCAACCTCACTGTTATACTGGACTCACAAGTAAAAAAAACATTTGGCCTTATGCCTGCGCGAGGGAAGGCCGATAGAGATATGAATCGAACGGGTAACTGCATGTTGCCTGGTGGATATATTGCCCTGCATTCAGATGAGAAATGCGCCGCAGCACATTTCTCATCTGAATGCATATGGGTATAGGTGTCAGGATAAGCCAGGCACCGAGTAGTTTTCAGCGTCTATTGTGCATGGACAATAGCGCTTGTTTTTGCGCTAACGCCCTGGATTCATGCCTCAGCGGTCTATCACGCAGGCTCACAGGCTGCTATACATAAGGAGCCTCTTCATGCTACTGTCTACGAATACCGCTGATAGTCTATGGGGTAATGCGGCCAGCAGAAAGGATTTGACCGGCTATCTTGAGCGCATCTGGCGACTGTATTTCATGGATATTCCGCGTGCGAACGTCGTTGAGATCGCATACTGTTATCCCTGGAAAAGTCGGCTGGGCTTGATCCGCCTCTCTTTGGACGCGACAACATCGTTTATTGGCATCAATTCGCTGCTACAACTCGAAGCAGTACCTGAATACGTCTTAATTACGACGATAGCCCATGAGCTGGTCCATTATACACATGGCTTTGGCTCACCCTTGCCGCGTTGTTGCAAACACCCGCATGCCAATCGCGTGGTTGATCGCGAATTAGAGCGGCGCGAACTAGGGACCTATCTGCGTTTTTGTAATGAGTGGATTGACAAGCATTGGTATTCATTCTATGATATGCAACGGGCCTCTGGTTGGGCAGACATTGCTGGGACAAGCCATTCCGCTCCATAAAGACGAGAGCGACGAACAGGCCATGCTAGCAATGTGTCGAGATACTGCACCTGTCCATGAAAGCGTGCAGTAGAAGCTCTTGACATCCCCTTGTGCCTGTGGTATATTCTAGCTAACTCCGAAGATATGTACTGTGCTATCGGTAGTTTCACAGGATTCCACTTGTGCCAGGTTGTATTGTACAGTGTCTTTGGTACGTTGGCTGGCACCTCATACTTTTTCATCAAAGCCACCTGTGACTACACAGTCTTTCAAACAGGGTATGTGTCCAATGACCCTATACGTTTATTCCCACCAAACTGTCCAGGTTCAACGCAGAAAGGAGAAAGGGCGTTTCCCTCAAGTATTCCGCTTCGCCCTTACACAACGTGAACATAGCTGAGTTAGAAACCAAAACAATTACGGAGCTGCGCGATATCGCTCGCGACCTCGAACTCTCCGGTTACAGCACCCTCAAGAAACAGGACCTCGTTTTTAGACTTCTTCAAGCCAATACCGAACAGCAAGGAAATATCTTTAGTGCTGGTGTGTTGGAGATCGTGGAGGATGGGTTCGGGTTCCTTCGGCAGGAGCGTTTCCTGCCCGGCAATATGGATGTCTATGTCTCGCAGTCGCAGATCCGCCGCTTTGGCTTGCGCACCGGAGATATGGTATCAGGACAAGTCCGACCCCCCAAAGATAACGAGAAGTACTACGGGTTACTGCGTGTTGAGGCCATCAATGGGGTTGATCCTGAGATCGCCAAACGTCGTCCATTCTTCGACGTCTTGACGCCGATCTTCCCTCGTGAAATGTTTAATTTGGAAACCAGCCCGGGCAACATTTCGGGTCGCCTGATCAATCTGGTCTCCCCAATTGGACGCGGACAACGTGGTCTGATTGTCTCTCCACCGAAAGCTGGTAAAACTATTCTCCTCAAGTCCATCGCCAATTCGATCACCGAAAACTACGAGGATGTGCATCTGATGATCGCACTGATCGGCGAGCGACCAGAAGAAGTCACCGATATGAAGCGCTCAGTCAAGGCTGAAGTGATCAGTTCGACCTTCGATGAGCCGACTGAGGCCCATACACGCGTCGCCGAAATGGTCCTGGAGCGCGCAAAGCGCCTGGTTGAAGGCGGACGCGATGTGGTCATTTTGTTGGATAGTATTACGCGTTTGAGCCGCGCCTACAACCTGGCGGTGCAACCCAGTGGTCGCACCCTCTCTGGTGGTCTTGATCCGAGCGCCTTGATTCCGCCTAAGCGCTTCTTTGGCGCTGCTCGTAAGATTGAAGAGGGCGGTAGCCTGACCATTATCGCTACCACGCTGGTTGATACAGGTAGCCGTATGGATGATGTGATCTACGAAGAGTTTAAGGGTACCGGTAACATGGAATTGATGCTTAATCGCAAGCTTGCCGAGCGCCGCATCTTCCCTGCCATCGATATTGCCACATCCAGCACGCGCCGCGAAGAGCTTTTGCTCGACGACAAAACGCTACGCGCCGTCGTGGTTATGCGTCGTATGTTCTCCACGCTGGCTGATCAGCAGAGCGGTAAGGGCAGTCTGGAAGCGACCGAGGCACTGCTCCAGCATATGTCGAAGACAAACAACAATATGGAGTTTCTGGCCACGCTGAGCAAGAATATCTTTTAAGCCTGCGTGATCACTGGTGTCTGCCAACAGTGGTAGCTTCCAGGTGGGAGGAGTGCCACTGGTGGCAGGCACCAGTATTGTAGCCAGCATTGGAGCGATAGCTTATGGCATCATCTTCTGTCGCACAGGAACCGGTATTTATCGGTCCCGGATTGAGCCTGTTTAAGCGCATCATGACGATTGTGGGCATTATTGCTCTGACCTCGCTTGTACTCTGGATTGCTTTGCACCAGGGCGCCTCGGCAGTGGGCAGCACGATTGTCGCGATCCTGTTCATCGCGGGCTTTGTCTATTACTTGCGTCTTGTGGCTCCTGTACCATTTACGATTACGCTAGGCTCTGAGGCCCTGACGAAGCGGAATCGCAAAGGTGAAACTATCACCTTGCCCTGGGACCATGTGACGCGTGTCAAAGAGGAGTTCTTCCCCAATGGCAAGCGGATTGGTCTGACGGTCTATCGTAAGATAACAGAGCCTGGTCAGAAAGCCAAAGCCTGGACCGTGTATCGTGATGATATCACTGATCTCGATGGTCTGGCTACAACGCTTCAGCAGGCTATCCCTGCTACATGTGAGTGGCAACGCGAGACGGTGCACGAGTAACTGTAGGACGGTTTTCTTCAGTCTGTTCTCAACTGCTCGCTATCTACCAGTATTGTCACCGGCCCATCGTTCAGCAACGATACAGCCATGTGGGCACCGAAGATGCCACCGGCTACGACGATGCCATAGGCTGCCATAGCTGCTTTGAAGCGTTCGACCAGGGGTTCTGCCATGACTGGGGATGCAGCATCCGTAAAACTGGGACGACGTCCCTTGCGGATATCAGCATAGAGGGTGAACTGTGAAACCACCAGTGCTTGTCCCGCAATGTCCAGAAGGGAGAGATTTATTTTTCCCGCGTCATCAGCAAAAACGCGCAAGTGCACGATCTTATCGACGAGTATCTTTACCTGTATGTCGCTATCGCCTTGCCCAATGCCCAGCAGGATCAAAAAACCCAGACCAATTTCTCCTGTTACCTGTTTCTCGACGGTCACACTGGCGTAGCTGACGCGTTGCAGTAATGCTCTCATTCGGCTGTTCCTGGCTCCTGGGGCATGCTCGTCTGCACGGCTACGGCGATAGCGATGGAGAACTGGGCCAGATCGGCGATGCTCACATCGCAGGCACTGAGACCCAACAGCTCGGCGCGCCGTTTCGCGTTGCCATGTAAACGCACAGAAGGACGTCCACTGCGCAGTTGCACGACCTCCATTTCATGCCAGGCAACCCCATGCAAGCCCGTTCCCAGAGCTTTACTGATAGCTTCTTTAGCGGCGAAGCGCCCGGCGAGGCGCGTCATCTTCCCACGGCACTGCTTCACTTCGTTCGCAGTAAAAACGCGCTGCAAGAAACGTTCTCCATGGTGTTCATAGACCTTGCGCACGCGTTCCACTTCAATAATGTCGATGCCCACGGCAACATTGACACCTTGCGCCGGGTACAATGGAGCAGGCAGACCAGCCACTCCCCCGGGACCAAACAACCAGTCCGGCAGTGGAGTCCCAGGCTGACGCACTAAAGGCGTAAAGAGAAGTGGCTGGTCATCATCCATTTTTATTTACTTACTTTCTCCCAGGCTAAGCGTCTCTGCCTCGTGCAGGACACTTGTTGTATCGCCTGGAGGAAGAATAGAAGGAGCCGGGCCAGTACCACGACCCATGCCGCGATAGATGAAACCGTAGCGATTCATCGTCGAGACCTCGTAGACGTTGCGCCCATCGATCAATACCGGGCGACGCATGGCGTTACGAATACGCTGCATGTTGAGCGATTTGAACTCGTTCCATTCGGTGACAATCACCAGGGCATCGGCCTGTTCCGCCACGTCATAGGCATTTTCACAGAACGTCACGAGATCCATATTGACCTGCTCGTGTTCCAGAGCTGCACGCCCGGTCTCCCGAGCCACGGGATCATACACGCGCACCGTTGCCCCCTGGCTCGTCACCCAACGAATAATATCGATGGCCGCAGCTTCGCGCATATCATCAGTGTTAGGTTTAAAGGCCAGACCCAGAATACCGATGACACTGCCGCGTAAAGAACCCAGGACATTGGTCAATTTGCTCACAATCAGGCGACGCTGGTCATGGTTGATATCCATCACGGCATGCAACAGTTGTGGATGCAGGCCAGCTTCATCAGCCATATGCGCCAGTGCGCGTACATCCTTCGGGAAACAACTGCCACCGTAGCCCAGTCCCGCGTCCAGGAATGCATGTCCAATGCGCTTATCATAGCCCATCCCTGCGGCAACCTCTTTGACATCGGCACCCAGGCGCTCACAAATCTGTGCGATTTCATTAATAAAAGAAATCTTCGTAGCCAGAAAGGCATTCGATGCGTATTTAATCATCTCTGCCGTATAGAGATCAGTAATTACAAAAGGTGTACGCAAAGGCAGGTACAGGTGAGCAACCTTATGTGCCGCTTCCGGCTCAGAAGAGCCCAGCACAATACGGTCCGGGTTCTGGAAATCCTGGAGAGCCGCGCCTTCGCGCAAGAACTCGGGATTAGAGACAACGGAGAAAGTCACGTCTGTGCGCTTGAGATTGTTGCGAATCACACGCGCTACCAGGTCGCCGCTACCAACGGGCACGGTACTCTTATTAATAACGATGGCATAATGGTCAAGATTTTCGGCAATGCTGCGAGCCGCGCTTTCCACGTAGCGCATATCGGCACGTCCCTGACTATTGCCCGTGGGAGTATTGACCGCGATAAAGATGAACTCGCTATTCTCCAGGCCCGCAGCATAATCGGTGGTGAAATGCAAACGCTCAGCATGCACATTGCGCTCCACCATCTCTTCCAGACCTGGCTCATAGATTGGCAAGATGCCCTGTTTCAGACGATCAATCTTTTCCTGCACTATATCAACGCACGTTACCGTATTGCCCATATCGGCGAGGCAGGTGCCGGTTACGAGGCCAACATAGCCTGTCCCAATTACGCAGATAACTGACACAATAATTACTCCTCTACATTTACGAATGGATTTTCATACATTTCTTCTATAATTGTAGTCGACTGACCATGACCTGGGAAGACGACCAGATCATCTTTAAGCGTATACAATTTATTTCGGATCGATTGCTCAATCTGTGCATAGCTCCCCCCTGCTAAATCGGTGCGCCCGATGCCCCTATGGAAGAGCGTATCCCCACTAAAAACATGATAGGGTTGGCTAACCAGGCTAATACTACCGGGAGAATGGCCTGGCGTATGCAGAACTTCCAGGGTGAGTGTCCCAAAGGTGATACGATCACCATCATTCAGTAAGATATCTGGTTTTCTGCGTACAAGCGGTGCTGCACGATGATACATCTCTGCCCCAGGTTGCCTGGTGTACATAGGGACGTCTGCCGCGTGAATCGCGAGGGGCACAGGGTAGATTTCGCTCACTGCATCAATAGCACAGATATGATCAAAGTGCCCGTGGGTGTTAATAATATAGCGTGGTATGAGCTTTAGTTCCTGAATAGCATGTAGTATACGTTCTGCTTCATCGCCAGGATCAATGATCACTGCTTCTTTTGTCTGCGGACAGGCATAAAGATAACAATTCTCTTCAAGGAGGCCAACGGTCACACAAACAATCATTGGCACATTTTCTTTATTGGCTTCAGCTTCGGGCATGCCGCATCACTCCTTCTGGTCTTCAGGCGAAATCACACTGTTACCTATTATAGCATAGCAGTTACCTGTCATAAGATGTGCAGCCAGCCGCTCTTGCCCTGCTGGTCGTACAATGCAATCCTGGCATGCACAATGAAGAATTATAGCAACCACGTTTTTCACTATAGCAGTTTTTTTATAAAAATAATACTCTCTAGCTCTGGCTGATTACGCTTCCAGTGCTTTATGGGCAACATGATATGCCTGTATACCTGTCTCAGCAATATTTAAGCAGAGCTACGTTGTTTATAAAAGACGAATGCCTGTCCATAGTAGTTTATTCCTATCAGCCGTTGTGGCATAGTGTGCACTAACATGAAACAGGCTTCGTGCCTCCTTTTTCAAAGTGGACGAAATTGGCAAAAGTAGTGTAAAATGGGTAGCATAAGTTACTTGCTTCATAGAAACATGAAAGCCGCCCATAGACCGGATCAGGGTAAGCACCGAGAGCGTCTGAAACCAGCTCGCAAGCCGAGCGAAGTGCGCCTTTGCAGACACTCTCTCAGGAGGAGTAGAGGGACATATGCAGAAGGATCATTTGGAACGAAGGACCTATCGTAAAAGCCCGGGACGCCAATATGGCTACGATTACAATCCATTACGTAGCCGCGCAGGACAGAGCCAGAGTGGGCAAACGGAGAGTTGGTCTTCGAACAGTGGTGAGACCACGAGCAGATCCAGTACCATGTTGGTGCAGCGTCCTGATCCACGCAGAACGCGGCAGCTTCTGCGCCAAAGTATTATTGCCAGTAAAACCCACACTCCCGAAGAACAAATTGCTGATGAAGAGCTTGCTGAGCCAGCCCGCAGAGATCCTTATGCGGAAACCAGTGAAGAAATTTTCCAGGGCCGACCGTATGCTTCACGTAGCGGTCATCTCGCACAGCGCTATCCATCCGCGACGCGCAAGCTGCCTGAGGAGGCTGAGGAGCGCTGGCAAGATTATGCCGATGCTGATTTTGACGATGATGAGGCGTTTGACGACCGCTCGGATTATGTGGCGCAATCTCCTGTCCAGTCACCTCCCCCACTGCGTACCCGGCAAGGGGCTGTCACCCATAGACCAGAGCTCGATGAGCGGAGTCGTCGCTATGAAGAAGTGGCGGACAATGATTACGCCGATGACGAGTACATCTATGAGGAAGATCAGCGACCTCCTGTCGGACGCTTAAAAAAGAAGCACAAACTTTCGCGGCGCGGACTCCTGTTCGGTGCAGGCGTTGCCGCTGTTGCCGGTATCGGGGTTGCCGCTTATGAGCTTACGCCAAAAGTGCCCGCAGCGCTCAATAGCGCAGGATCAACCATCGAGCATCAAGTACAGGATGCCTTCAATAAAGGCATGACGCAAGGAGCTAATCAGGCTCGCAAAGAATTGGTAGACGCCCTGGATAGTTTAGAGGGTTTTTCGTTGGATGGTGCCATTGCTGCCGCCAGCCTGACACGTACCGCCTATGATGCCTTTGTTTCACCTATCGTCAAGTTCGGTTCTACTATAGCGCAAGACTTCCTGAATACCATGCTTAGCGCATTCAAAACGGCGCGTAGCGCGCTGGCTACTATTTATCAAGATAATGCTACGCTCCAGGCTATTCAGAATGTGCTCGAAGCGTGGGCAAGCCAGGTCTCATTACTACCCAAACAGCTCGATACAGTCACACAAACCGATCTTGATGGTGCTCAGGCGTACCTGCGCGCGTTACAGCGAAAAATTGCGGACGAGAAGGCCCAACTGAACAATTCTCAGTCCACGCCTACTCCCACCACAAAACCTCAAGCAACCTCCACGCCTGGTTCGTAGCAATCAACGCAGTGAAATAATACTATTTATCAGGGATACTTTCTATAAGATGTATCCCTATTTTGTAGCTCTTCAGATCAGCTAGAAGAGCTGGTCCCTACGCAAGTTTACACTGTAGCTGAATGGCTACTAAAATCATGCCATTCCAACGCGTATAGTATATCAATGAAGCTATGATTGATGTAAAATGGAGCGAGGTAAATTGGCGCAGACCACCACGCGATCCCAAAGTGGCAGACAGCACACATTGAAAAGATTTTGACCCTCACCGACACATTAATTTCAGTGCTGCATCGTAAACTCTTATATCAAGATTGATGTGGGCAACAGAGCTGTCGCCCACCAACCACAGGCTTATTTATGCCCCTGGTGTTGTCTCTTTCACTTCAGCTTCTTCTGCTGCCTCTATTTCTGTTGCATTGGTATCTGCTACAACCTCGTTTTGCTCAGGTTCCGTAGCAGTGCTTTGCTCGCTCTCTTGATCAGCTGTTTCCTCATCGACGCTTACATCTTCACTCTCAGCTACAGCCACTGCTGGCTCAGGTTCACCCTGAGGTTCTTGCGCTATACCGTATGTAGCAGCAACCTCACCGGCAGGGATCGGCTGCGAGTTGCGCAGTACCCAGTAGGTTATTGGCAATAGCACAATAAAGACGACTAGCGAAGTCCATTGTGCCTGCTTCAGACCCCAGTTTAGTCCAAGGAAGCTTACGACCGTGTTATCACGCGTAAAGAAAATCAAGAATTGCGTCACACAATAGCTAAACAGGTAGACCAGCATGAGGATACCTGGACGGGCCAGGCGGCGTGATAAATACAGCATGACCGCCAGCAGCACAAGGTTCGTGAGCAGCTCATAGCCGGCTGCCGGTTGCACTGGTACATCACAAGTAGAGGGTACCAGACAGGCCCAGCTATTGGGATTTTGATAGACAGTCGACCAGGGTATTTGTGGGCTGACGTAGCCGATGATGTCGCCGTTGATCAGATTACCGATACGCCCGAAGATTTGTCCTGCGGCAGCGAATAATACACCAGCATCGATTAGTACCAGCGGATTGAGACGTTCGACTCTGGCACGCCAGATCAACGTGGGGATGACTAAGAAGATAGCTCCGAAAAATGCCATGCCTCCCTCCCACGTTGCCAGGATATTTTGCGGCTTCAAGAGATAATCGCTCACCAGGTCGGGCTGCTGAACGACAAAGTAGAGCCGTCCCCCAAGCAGTCCTGCCGCGATACACCACCAGACGATGCGATAAACTTTCTCCTCACTGATGCCTTTACGCCTGGTATAGCCCTTGATAACCTGCAACCCAATGAGAATACCAACAACATACATCAAGCCATACCAGCGCACGGCCAGGGGTCCCAGGTAGAAAATAACCGGGTTCATATTGATGTAAATATAGGGAGGACCAATACGGAACCAACCTAGATCAATCAGGTAAGCAAGAGACATGTGCATCACTCCAATACAAATAAAATATTTCTTTCGCGCCTTCCTGTATGATAGTACTCATTGCCTATACATGCAAGTGGTAACGACAAGTCCTGTTACCATTGCGGTCCATCGCGTAAGAGTACGTTCCACAGCAAGCGCGATGATCCAGCAGTTAACCCAGCGTTACGTATGCCAGCGCCACATATGTACGGTCCGTTCGCTGGCCGACGCAATAGTATCACCATCTGGGGACCAGGCCAGGCTACGCACCCAACTTTTATGCCCGGCATAGAGCGCGACACGTTCCCCCGTCGCGACAGACCAGACCTGGACCGTTGCATCATCGCCAGCAGAGGCAATCAACTTGCCATCAGGCGACCACGCTACTGCCTTCACCGCTTGCGTGTGCTGCCGATAGCTGCAAATGGGAGCACCTGTGTACGCAGACCAGCAACGTACTGTGGCATCCTGTCCACCAGAAACAAGCATTGCGCCATCAGGCGACCACGCGACCGCGTAAACCGGACCGTTGTGCTCGTGATAACCGCTCACCAGCCCACCATTCAGCGCCTCCCAGACCTGAACACTCCCATCAAAGCTGCCCGAGGCAATCAAGGCCGCATGTGGAGACCAGGGTGCTGCAAAGATGCGATATTGTTTGCTATGCGTATAGAGGTGTTTGCCACTCAAGGCTTCCCAGACCTGGACCGTATTGTCGCCGTACTCCCCGCCTGAAGCGATATACTGTCCATCTGGCGACCAGGCTACGCTGCGTACAAAGCGTACGTGCTTGTGATATGTACTGATTATGTCACCAGTGCTAGCGGACCACACATAGACAATGCCTTGCGCGCAGCCCGACGCGCAGGCAATCGCGTCGGGCGACCAGGCTACAGAGAGTAGACACTGAGCATGTCCACGAAAAGTGAGGAGATGTGCACCTGTTGAGGCATCCCATACCTGTACTGTCCGGTCACGTCCGCCGGATGCTACGACGCGACCATCAGGCGACCAGACTATAGCAAAGACATTATCACTATGCCCCCTATAGCTGGTAAACATATTTGCGGTTCCCTTTTCACGCTCTTTAATGTTCCCTGGGTCCCTCAATCAGCAGATTAATCGCATGTGGCAGAACGGGCAAAACATATTCCAGGCATTCTTTTACGGCTTTAGGACTACCCGGCAGGTTGATGATCAATGTGTGACCACGTACACCAGCTACGCCGCGTGAGAGCATGGCAGTCCGCGTATATTGCAGACTGATGGCGCGCAGCGCCTCGGCAATTCCCGGCGCTTCGCGCTCAATCACAGCCTTTGTCGCCTCCGGCGTCACATCACGCGGAGCCAGTCCTGTGCCACCAGTTGTGAGTACCAGGTTGAGCTTTCTTTCATCGGACCAGGCGCGCAAAACAGTCGCGATCTGCTCCCGCTCATCGGGGATAATAGCCGCTACGCTGATTACTGCATCTGGCAGTTGACTCACCTGTAAACGTATCGCTTCCCCACTCAGATCCTGGCGCTCGCCCCTGGCCGCGCCATCGCTGATCGTGAGTATGCCTATTGTCACCATCCTATTAACCTCGCGGAGCCAGTTCGCGTACGAAGGCTCCTATCTGACGGCGTGATCCGTAGAGCCAGACAGTATATTCATCGGGTAGATCTTCCACCTCAATGAAGCAACCCATTTCTGAGGCCAGCTTGCGCGTGATATCGTGGAATTGTCCACGCTCAGCTTCATTGCGACTCTGTGTATTTAGAGCCAGCCGTCCCAGACGCTCCTCTGGTTCAAGTACGGCATTAATCAACTCACTCAGTTGATCCATGCCAAACACCACCTGCAACGGCGGCATTTCCCTGGCCTGCGATGGCGAGACCGACGCCACACGTCCACCATGACCATTGCCTCCACTCTGCCCCTCTTCCTGCGGCTCTTGCATACCAGCTGCATCCATATAGACGGAGCGCAACTTTTCCAGTATAAGCAAACGAGCATCTTCAGGAGCATCAGCACGAGGGTGCACATAGGCAAGCAGATCATGATCGGGATCAGAGTAAATGAAGGGCTTAGCAATCGCGGCGCGGCGTCCACAATTGGGGCACGTCGTCACATTAAGCAAGCCTGCCAGCACAACATAGCGCAACTGTGGATCGCGCGCTACATTCACATAATCATACGTCTGGCAAGTAAATGTGTTGTCACAAGGACAGGTAAATGTAAGTGTTGTCGAACGAGACATAAGACAAATTCTTTGGTGCACTTTCAACTTGCTAAAAACGAACCCTTAACTACATCAACCTCTATCGACCTCTATCCAGAAGATTGATTTGGGCTTCTCTCATGCACAAAGTATAACACATAAAGCGGGTTGGCAGCACAACAACGCCACAAGCAAAAAGAAATCTTAGCCCGGAGCCGAAGCCAGGCTAAATGGTCGGTAGTTTGCCTAAAGGTTGGACGGAGACCTGGATCAAGGGCGAGCATTTCCCTCTCTTCCAACAGCAGTTGATTTTGTCGATACCAGTGGTCTTCCGGATCATGAAATAATAAATAATGATTGTCATGAACCGCCAATACCTTCTACCGGAAGCTCCATTTGCAAAGATTTTTCGGAAATGTTTTTAGGCATTTGGGTCTTTGAAGCTCGCCGACTACTATTTTTCTTTCTCTGACTTTTCTCTAACTTTTTATCAGAAGTCAAGCTCTTTTGCTCAATAGAGGAATCTTCACTAATAGACGAAGAGACAAGATAGGCACATATTCTCATATCTATCCAGAAATGCTGTAGGAAAAAGTGCAAAGGTATGTATGAACGACAAAATGTATGGGAAAGATGACTCACGCCCTGGTCCTGCCAACCATTAGCAGGTACAGTTAGTAGAGGGATAGATGGCTCGTGAGCAGTAATATACGAATTCACCTCAACTAAAATTTCATCAAATGTTTTGTTTTGTACGTAACCAATCATTGCTCCTACTTCACAACCTTTACCATATCCCTTCTCCTCTTGAAAGAACCGCAATATTCCATCTGTGACATATTGTTTATTCAATATCCACTTAGGGCTTGTTGGCTCACCAAGGCGTTTACACTCAAGAGCAAAAGTACGACACCAGTCTTGATAGTTAGCATTATGATCCATAAGAGTCCAATAGATATCAGGTCTGTTATCTTCACGTTTTGCTTTTTGCTTATCTTCCGAATGAGGAGGATTGCGTCCATCGTAAGCAGGTAGAGGTAAATTGAAATCAGCATTGGCTTCTGTTAACCTATAAGTGGCCTCTGTGAGGCAGAGGTACAACAACCTATTCAGCCCAACTTCACATTCAACCAGATCACCTCGTTGTCTAAGTATTAATAGAGCCTCACGAATAAGGTCCACTACATGCTCTTTAAAAACTGCCCAGCTATTGGGCCTCATTTGTTTAGTAAGAGATATTCGCCCCATTGAATCATCCTAAACTGTTTAACTCATAGCTTCTTCTTGTAAGTGCATGGCCTGGACGAGAGTTGCTTCTGCATCTTCACGCGCCATGCTACGTGTCCACAGTCTGCGCTCATCACGCTTTATGATGTAGATCTCTGTGTCTGTTACCACACGAACCATGCTATCAATATAAACACGGCGGCTTACAGGTTGTTTGAGTGCATTGTCACAACGCTTTAAGACTTCATGCCATTCTTCATCGTCAGCAGAAGTTATCATCGGAAGAGCATCTCCCACCTCCTGGGTAGTAAATACGACAGCGATTATTGGCACATTAGAAGGTCGCAGCACTCGCCAGTAAAATTCACCTTCAGGTGCTAACTCACGATTCCACATCTTCAGAAATGCATAGAGATATCCCTCAAGGCCTTTTGCTCGCGTTCTTTCCGTCGGTACATCACTGATCGTTCCTTGAGGAGCAGAAGGATATCGTTCAAGTTTCAGGGAAGCGTCACTATGACTGTGACGGTAGAAAAACTCCAGATTGACTTCGCAGAGATCTAGCACTAAATCGCGTTCTGCTTCACCTAGCTCGTATAGCCTGAAAATTGCATCATCCAAATTTCGTTCAAGGTGGGTTATTTCTCGGTGTAATACAGAAAAATCTTGTCTCCAGGCAACAGGGCAATCCATAAGTGTATTGACCAGTTCCACAATTTCGTCTCGCAACCCAGGGTCACGTGGAAATCTGACAGGCAAGCTCATAGCTTCCTCAAGGTGTAACTGATGATGCCATGTTCCCCAGGAACTGACCGTCATAAAATAGTAATATCGTGCTAACGAGGACCATATAATACCGATCAGAACTTTACGTTCCCAGTCTTCAGCACCATCAACATTTACTCCGTGAATTGAGCTGTTAAAAGCATAGGGTTGATCTTCGAGACGTGCTTCTACTCTCCCATTAGCACCAGCTTTTTCAGTTATACCCTGCCCAATCAACACACGCCAACCACTTTGAATGCGATTACTTGATGGCAACCTCGTGACTTCCTCTGGAGGAGGTGTTAAGAGAGATGAGTCAATCGGCCCATATCTTTGTAGACAGTCAGCAGGAAGTATTGGGTAGTTTCTCAACCAATCACTTGGGCGATTCCTGTAAGTGGGGCTTGCAGCTTGAAAGCCTCGTCCAGGTTTAGGCCAATTTCTCATCTGGGTCAACGCACTAATAGTTTTATCAAGACGTAATGCTTTAATTAATGCTGCATCGCGATGATTCCCCCACCAATAAACTTTCCAGAGAAAATCATCATACGCTAAATCAAGTTGTTTTACCTGCCGAATATCAGGCTGTCCCAACACAATTGCCTGAGTTTTGTCAACAATTTCTGTTTTTTTTACTGACCAATAACGTACCCAATGATCTGAAAAAGCAGGTTGCACAACAAAATGCACAAATGCAAAGGGAGCATTTGCATCCATATTAAAAAATGAGTGTCGAACATGCGTAAAATTTACAACAGTCTTAATGGTTGTTTCCTCTAACCAGCGCCGTCTAAACCCTTCACTATATTCATGGTGCTTAAGAAAAACTCCGGTTGGTACAAGTAGACCCGCTTCTCCTCCAGCTTTAAGCAATTTCAAAGAACGAGCGATAAAGGTTTGAGAAGGTTCTTTATAACCAATAGACCAACCAAAGTATTGGCACCATAGCTTCGCCTGCTCCTGAGCCTCACCTATTTCCTCTGTTGATCCTTGCTCAAAACCCCAGGGTGGATTACCAGTTACAATATCAAATGAATGAAGATCTAAAGGCAATTTTGCCTGAGAATTATATAACCGTTCATCTTGTGCACGACCTTTATACCTTGAAGATCCATCAAGTGTTTCTTTGATTTGCCCTCGTTCATCATCTATGAGAGCAAACGCATTCTTCTTAAAAAGGACATGATAATGATTATCATCTTCCAGTTGATTTTCTTGATAAATAAGATGTGGCAGTCTCTTCGTGCGAATATCAGGAGGTTCTTGATAGTGTAATAAAGCCAGATAGAGGCTAAAAGCAGCTACATGTACAGCCTCTTCATTAATTTCTATACCTCTAATTTGCTCTCGTAATATTTTCCTGAGCATATCTGGCGATAGCATTTCACTATACTTTTGTACATAATACCTTACGATACGACGGAAGGATTCAACGAGAAAGATACCAGATCCACAAGCCGGGTCAAGTATTTTAGGTTTTTGAGCCAAGCGCTCTTTAGATAAGATAGTAGAGAGTATATATTCCACCAACACGCTCGGCGTATAATGTGTTTTGATATCATCCTGCCTCCTCGTTTTTTTATGAGCATCTGGATGATATATATTCTCTTTGTGATAGAACTCTTCGTAGATGCTACTAATTAATTCAATAGGAATGATTTCAAAATCATATGCCCACAAAAAGAGGTGCGATTGTCCCCAATTAGTATCGCCAAGGAGAAAATCGTGAAGCAGCTCAAGATGAGTCTTACTCACCTTTTTTTCTTCTTCCTCATCTTTAGGAAACATATCTCCGTTAAAATCGTTCGCGAGCTGCTGGAAAAGAGCATAAGTAAAGCCCTTATCAAGAAGTACACGATAATACCTACGTTTCTGACCACCAGGAGCTAAATCAGGCCGACCAGATTCTCGTGCAAGTTTTTCTTGCCAGTGAAGATTCCTTTGAGCCACTTTCTCAAAATATGCTAGATCAATGACCCCACGATCTTCCAAATAACGAATAAAAATGGAGCGTCCAATTAATGAATGAGCATATTTTGCATCAAGCCCCGCATCCAACAATTGTTTTCGCACCATTTTTAAATCTTGAATTAACTGTCTATCTGCTCGTTGGTCAATACCACCGAAACGATCATCACTGAACAGACGCCCAGATTCTATCTCTTCACGCCGGTAATCTTTTAATTTACTGGCAACATCTGCTATACTCTCAACAAGTGCGATCTGCTGCTTCTTATGTAGAACTTCGACCTCTCTTGTGGGAGGCCGATCCAAGCGGTAAAGGCGGAGTTCACCAGGCAATGCAATAAAGAGGAACTGAGGACGCGACATACACCAGACACGACGAAACTTTTCAAGGAGCGCTTGTTCGTTCTCTAAACCATTCTCGAGCGTACAGAAGACAAGAACTGGATCATGCTTAACAAAAAAGACTTTCTCTGCTCCCACCTTGTAAGCAAGGGCCAACCAATCACCCTTATCCAACCAGGCTTCATCTGTTTTAGCATCGGGACAAATAGCAGCATTGAGTAGTGTACCTTCTTCATAACCCAAACTTTTATACACCTCATCCAAAAACGCTCGAGGTGACTCTCTCTGACCAATTGCCACTGGTATGCTACTCATATCATCTAAATACCTTGATCAATTCTAAGAGGGCAAAACATACTTTTGACGAGTTCAAATGTTCCAACGCAAATATATGCAATGAATTATAGCTTATTCGTAATTACACAGCAAGCTTTTGCTGAATTCGATAGATATAGCCGTATAGTCTCGAGTTTAACAACTTTTATGGCCCATTGTGATAGCATAAAAATCAAAAAAACAGACAATCCTAGCAAAAAGAAGCTGACATGCTGGTTCGCTTGCGCCCATGTAGGGAACTGTTTATCTACGCCTTCCTTTGCTCAGTGACTTGGTGGAAAAGGTAAACTTGACGCCCTGCCGCTCCATAAAAGCCTGGAAGTGCGTATAGAATTCGCTACGATCCTGCATCGTAATTACTGATACCGCGTCAGCCGTCTCGATAGCATACGGATAACCATTGCCCGCAATTACCTCGGCGCGTACGGTGTCCAGCACAGGTTCTAACACACCATCATCAAGCATCCAGCGTGGAAACTCCAGGCGCGTCGGCGGACGCGTGGCCGACGTCTGCAGATAGCAAAAGGCTACGCGATCCCGATAGTCACCGTAGCTCTGCAAAATGTCGTTGCGCGCGCAGATCATCGCTGGCGTCCGATCTCCCCACTGCAAGCGACCTTGCCACAAGAGCGCATCATGAATTTTCTTGGTATCGCGCAACGTAGGGTGTTTCAACGTCGCGTCCAGACGGCGCAGCATCGTAATCATATCGCGAGCATAGGTGGTATCAATATAGCCAATCAGCGGGACGCGCAGTTCCTCCGATGTTTTTAGTAACGAAACCGCTGAATTAATATAGCGCTCCCGATAGGGACTCGGCATTGTCAACGCAAACGAGACGACCAGCGAACCGTCAAAAAAGACCACCGGACTATACACCGGATCATCCTCGTGGCGCGCACTGGCGAGCTGCTGCATCTGACTGCACAGCGTCTCGACCTCCAGTAAGTAGCGGCGTAACGTCACTTGCATTTCCGAATAGGGATAGCTGTCGGGATCGCTCGCTTCCGTCCTGGACTCCTCCATGATCTCGTCGGGAGTGAGCACGTCCATGTGCACATCCTTGGTATAGGGACGTCCGTGCTGATGCGGATTGATGAAGAAACCCACCTGGATCAGCGCCACTGGTATCGATGCATCGCGCCAGGGCAGTAGCTGGCTGCCATCCACAGCCACGGTCGTCACACCCTCGATGCACTCGGCCCATTGCCGTGCCTGCTCGTGGTTTGCGAATGCGCGCCCAAAGGGAAAAACTGGACCATGATAGCTCTGCTGGTCGGCATTCACCAGCCAGCGATCAAACTCGATGCTTGGACGCGCACCCGCTGACGGTAAACCAGTCTCGTCTGGTGGCAACGCAAGTTCAAGCTGTGCGCTGGAGGCATAACGCTTATACAATGTTTCGAGCGCATACTGGTACGACAGGAGCTGCTCACCAAATGAGCCATCGTAGAGCGAGAACTGGCTGCGTTTCACATTAAGTGCCGCCAGCAATTTACCTTTATGCAGCAATGTATTTCTCCTGTCCTACTTTTTCATAGGCTCTCCGTCCATTCAGAGGAAATGGGGTAGGGGCGTGTCCTTGCGACCGCCCCGGGGCGCACGCGAGGTGACGCCCCTACCCCATTTCCCCACCATTTTCCCCCGGAAGGATGGAGACCCTTTTCATACACACGCCAGCGCATCTTCCCTTGACCTTTTCGGGTTCGATGCTATAGTTATCTCTGAAGAGGTGGCAGAAAACCATGTTCTTTTACGACCCGCTTAAAGGGATTGAAATATTAAAGGGATTGAAACTGAAACTGAGCAGACATAGCTACACTCAGTGCATGCAATGGCTCAGCCTCGTCTTCGCTGGCGAGCAGGCGCGTTTCTCCATGTTCTTTGGTCAGGCGCACCAGACTATCCAGACCCTGCTCAAATGTATCGTCATGGCTGATCACGATCAACTGATCAAAGCCACGCACCCTACGTATCTGCTCGGCCAGGTTGGTACGGCGCAGTTCATCCATGTTTTGCGTTGGCTCATCAAAGAAGGCAATGTTCAGCGTGGAAAGCTTCTTGAGCAAGGCCAGGCGCACGGATAGCGCGGCACTCATCTGTTCGCCACCACTCAACTGCGCAAAGCTGCGATCTACGCCCTGTCTTCGTAGCACAATCTCATAATCGTTGCGCCAGGAAAGCTGCGCGCTCCTATCCCCCATTACCTCACCAAAAATACGGTTTGCTTCCGCCGAGATATCCGCGAGGATGGCCTTCAACACATGCGGCGCAGCATCTTTAATCAACTTGCGAAATTGTTCCGTCATCACATACAGATCTTCAAGCGTTTGATGCTCTTGCTGCACAGCCTCTAACTCAAGCAATAACGCCTCGCCCCTGGCAATCTGCTGCTCAAGCGTATTGATATACCCCTGGTGATGTTGCATTCGTTCCGCCAGAGTCGTCAATTCACGGCGCAGCCGCTCAACTTCTACTCTTAATGTGGCCAGTTCTTGCCGATCAAACACCGTACTAGCCGCTGTATAGGCATGTTCCAGCTCCTGCAATTGTAGTTGTGCCTGCTCTGTCGTATGCAACTGTTGCTGATAGACGCGCTCGCGTTCTGGCAAGTTGTGCGCTTCCTGCTCATTTTGCAGATAACGCTGATAGCTCGCGTGACATGCATGCATAATAGTATCCTGATGTGCTATAGCATCATCTAGTTCGCTGAAGACAGCAAGCTGGGCATCGAGCAGTTGGATCTTTTGCAGTACAGCTTGCTGCCTTTGCTGTTCCATTTCCAGTTGCTGCTGATAGTATTCCTCTTGCGCGATGATTGCCTGCTGAGTCTTACTCGCGCTACGAGGATCATTCAAGGTGGCTAGCTCAGCGTCAACCTGCTTTAATTGTGCAGCGCTCCCTTGCAAAGCCGTAGCTTCCAGGCGGCGTGCCTGCACATTCGCTTCTAGTTGTTGTGCTTGCTCCTGCAGTTGCAGTATCTGCTTGCGCAGGCCCTCTAATTCGCGCACTTTTGTATCAGCCTGTTTGCTCTCACGATACGCAGTCTCCGCCTCTTTCACCTTCTGCTCAACCGTTTTGAGCGCCTCCAGATCGTCCGCCAACACGGTTACGTCGCGTTCCAGGCGTGTAATTTCGATGGCGAGACGCTGCAACTGTTCAGCAAACGTATCGCGCCGTTCGATATACTGTCCTATTTTATTCAAAGCATCAGCATATTTCTTAATCTGCCCCATCCGCTGCGTCACAGTCTCTTGTTGCTGCTGCATCAGTGCCATCTGCGCGTGTTCTTCCTGGAGCAGACCATCAAAATATGACTCCAGGCTGGCAATGCCACGCTGCTTGATATTGAGGCAACTTTCGTACAACAGGGGACACTGTCCACCGGCTGATTGCGCACGCGACTTGACATAGCCGCTGATGTTGCCCTCCAGTCGATGCTGCTGGGCGGCGAACTCATTATATTGTTCCTGCAAGAGCGGCATCTCTTCCGCTTCCCGGCGGTGCTCTTCAATAGTCGTGACGCTGTTCTCTGCCTTGCGCAATTTTTCGGCGCATTGATCGCGTTCAAGCTGTCGCTCATGGAGCTGATTGCGCTTCTCCTGCCACTGTTGCAGCTTATTACTGCGCTCATTGACCTGAATACGCAGGTGCATGAGCGCATCATTATGCTCTTGCAGGCGCTCGGCGATAGGTACTAGCGGCTCAATCTCTGTGATACGGCGCTGATACTTTTCTTGATCTTGCAGACACTTCGCCAATGCGCTACTTAAGCGCTTGCCTTCGGTGACAATACTCCCATACTGCGCGAGTTGCCGCGTGGCCTCGTCGCGTTTTTTCTCCAGGTCTACCTGCTGATCGACGAGCGGTGCCAGCGCAACTACTTTCTGTCGCGCACTGGCGACCTCAGCTAAGCGTCCCTGCCAACTACGAGCCTGTGTTTCAATTTTGGTGCACTCGTTTTGTAGCTGTGCTTGCTGCTGCCGTAATTTGTCCCGCTGGAGAGCATCCTGACGTAGTCCTTGCAGGACCTCCTGGGCTTGCAGGTAACGCTGATAGTCCGCCTGGCTCTCTGCTACAGCGCGTTGTGCCATGAGAGCAGTCTGCCATTGTTGCTCATTATTATGCAGCAGATTCAATGCATGCGTGTAGTCTTGCTGGTACGCGCGGTAACGCTGCTCCAGTGCCGCGAGCTGCTCCTGCTGTGTATTGAGTTGTGCCAGACGCGCTTCATGGCCGGTTAGTTGCTGACTCCATGCAGCGTTGCGCGCCTTCTGTTCCTCGTCAAGCAGACGCGCATCCTTAAGCTGTTCGCGAAATTGCGCTAGCTCGCTTGTTGCGAAGGTGAGGCGTTGTATCTCGTTCTGTTGGATACCCATCTGCTCTTTATGGTACTTTTGCGTCTCCAACAGATTATCGGCTGCCGTCTTATAATCCTCGATCTGCAGCAGGGCGTCGAAGGTCTGTTTGCGCTTACCAGCAGGCTCCAGAAAAATAGCGGTAAATGTGCCTTGAGGCACACCCAGCGCATCTCTGAAGAGCGAGTCGAGAGGCCGTTCACGGTCGATGCCAAACAGATCGTGCAATCTATCCAATACGTCGGCACGCTGCTCCAGGCGTAAATCGGCCTCCTGATCATAGATGAGCCAGCGTGCGCCGGAGCCACAGCGGCGTTCAACCGTATAGGGACGCTCGTCGCTACCGATCAGGGACACAACCACTTTACCATGCTTCTCCCCTTCGCGCACAAACTGGTCATGGCTGTAAGGCAGATAACCAAAGAGCGCAAAACCAACGGCTTCAACCAGCGTCGTTTTACCCGCCCCGTTTGCTCCACTAATCGCAGTCGTACCACGTCTGAAATCTACGATGACGTGCTGATAGCTCTTGATATTCTCCAACTCAATACGCGTAATGAGCATAATAATGTAGTCAACTTTCCTGGTACCAAACCACTTGACGTCTGCAGCATCGCTCGCATAAAATACCTTCAGCGAGGAAGCATGGGAGGCGGCATCTGGTTTTCTCCATTTCATTGATCCGTCTGAGGATACTGCATGAGCGAACACTAAATAAAGATACGCTCCCCATTCGCCATTCTAGCAATGCAGCCCCAAAGTGGAAATGTTCAGGCGCATTATAACATGTCTCTGCACCTTCTGCCCTATACCTGACAGATCTGGGATATACGTCTCTCATTTACTTACCGAGGCCATGAGGAAAACCTGGTGCTTCAAATCTCTTCTACTTCTACGTTTTGTGCAGAGGATGCTCCTGAGGGATCACTATCACTCTGGCGTTGAGGAATTTTCCCTTTGAGACCGATGGATGGATTAGTAGCTTGTAAACGTTGCGCGAGCTTTAAGACCTCCTCAACACTTTCTATATCAGCAGCCTCGATAGAAATTGGCTCTCCATCGATCTCTAATGTAATCTTGATCGTATTTACCTGCTCATTCGCTTTATTTTTTGTAATCCTTCGGAAATTACTAAAAATCTGTATCACACCAAGAATCGATGTAATGATTATTGCTATAATGAATAATATTAAAGTAACAGATACTGAAGATGTTGGGGGCTGAGTATTTCTCGATATTATGATTATTACACCAAGAATGAGGCTAACAATGGCAAATACAACACTAAGATATATGACCGCAAGAAAACGCTTGTTTTTTTCCATTAATTTCCTCCATCCGATACAAGTAAAGTCGTCATAAGTGTTGCTATAATATAGACAGTAGCAGCAAGGACTATCATCAACCATGCTAGCGATGGATTTGGGGGAGCTGTTGTAAACATGCTCGTTCCAACATTGACTAGCACCGACGATATCAGAAATATTAAGCTCACGACGAAAGCCTGGATTTTTGCTAAACTTTTCTTCCTTACCGCTTTATGCCCATTTTGTGCTAATAAGTCTTTCACATGTTGATAATCTTGTTTGAGCACTTCCCACTTTATTTTTAAGCTTTCACGCTCAACCTTTATCTGTTCTATTTCTCTCTCTCTACGACCTAAATTTGTATATGCTTGCGCTAATTCTTGCTCTAATTGACGAATTTTATCTTCGAAGTGTTTCTGCCTCTCGCGCAAGACCTCTAACTGTATCTTTGGTCCAGAGAGATCAGGATCATTCATTCCCATCCTCATACACTCCACATTTTACAACAAATTATATCTAAACATGCTCAGCCCATCATAGAAACCAATCATCCTCAAAATAAATTAATTCATATATTTCACTAAATTCTACTGCTATTATAGCATAGAAAACTCTCACTTCAAGCAGTATGGGATAAGGAACTTTTTCTCGTATTTGGCCCCACTCTCTATACTGGCATTGACAGAATAATAGAGAGGCCGTGCATACCCATATGCATTCAGAAACGCAACGCACGTTGCGTTTCTGAATGCAAGGCAATATCAGGTGACTTGGGAGGAAGAGGTACAACGCAATGGAACAACACAACAATCCCACAGAATACAATGAAATGGAATATCAACCTGACCTTATGAGGTCTGTTGCTGTAGAACAGTTTCGAGCATGTTGACAACTATGCGACAGCAATACAACAAGATTTCAGTACCAGCAGCGAAATCCCGGCAAACACCACAGGAGAGATGACCAGGACGGCTCTGCAATGGCTCAAGAGTATTCCTCTCCATCTCTTCAAGTATAAGCTTGTCTATATTGGACTCATCGTAAACACCTTATACTATGTCTCCGCCATACAGACACATTGGTTCAACTATTTTTTTTCGAGTATAGTTTTACATATTTTCTCGGTTAGCCCCTTGCATCCGTGCTGTCGAGGCTTGGATTTCTATCAAATCCCCAACGGGTTGTGGGCATTCACGCATGGAGGCAGCTTGAGTGGCACACTCCCGCCCGGTATTCTCCCCTATGGCAATGGATTTCCTAGCAACTATAACGTATACCATCCACTATTTACTATCCTGATAGGCAGTTTCCTGCTCCTCTTCAAAGCCCGGGACTCTTTTTATGTATGGATGTTCTTGAAGCTCGTAGCCACATCCGGCACCATTATCTACTTTCATCGCAGCTTCAAAAATAGTAAGTACGTCTACTTTGCCATCTTCACCATCTTGATCAACTCGACGCAATACATCGAGATTACCATTTCACAATTTCAATCTGTGCTCAATTTTTTCACCTTCCTGCTCCTCATCAATCTGGCCACAGGTGGCAAAAAAATACCGGCTGGTATTTATTATTTTATAGGACTCATCACGAAACCTATCGGCATTCTCTGGTTGCCGGTACTCTTTTTCAAGAAACAATATACAATCATTGGGCTGGGCCTGGGACTCTTTCTCTTCTCCACGCTACTCTTTTTCTGGAATCACGCGGGCACGTATTACACAGATAATCTCCTACAGCATTTTCAGACTTCAGATACTGGAGGACCGATTCAAATTATTACGTTAGCAGCACTACTTAAGAACAGTACTTCACTGCCAACCTACGTCATCAGCGACTTAAAGTTGTTCAGTCTGTTAACGGTGGTCTTTTTCTGCTCTTTAAAGCGCGTGAATCTCTTTAAAGGTATATTCCTCTCAACCGTCTATTTCTTTCTGTTTTATGATCTGGTATACGAGTACCACTACACTATGTTGATACCCATCCTGGCAATTTGTCTTGTCACCTGCCCAGAGTTCCAGAAACTCTCTGCCCGCATACTCATCCTTATCATCAGCCTGCCCAACGCCTTCTTTATCCTGCATTTCTTCAAGGTCGGTTACTTGTACAGCAATCCGCTCATCCCCGATCCAGACTTTCTAGGCTGGCAAATTATCGTCTTAAGCCGGATCGTGCCGATCCTGCTGCTTGCCTGCATCGTCCTGCTACCCGACGTCAAAGTAGTCTTTATGAGCTTCAAACGCTTTGTGCTCACGATGAGAAAAGTGAACAAAAAGCTTGAGCTTTTCGGTTAGACGGAAACCTTCTTAACCATAAGGGGCGAATTCAGGATCTCCATCCTTCCGGGGAAACGTCAGGAAACAGGGTAGGGGCGTCACTTTACGTGCGCCCAGGGCGGTCGCAAGGACACGCCCCTACCCTGTTTTCCCTCTCATGAACGGTGAGTCCAACTCCATCACAAGAGGCTGAGTTACGCGCATCCATAGCATACAAAACGACCATCGCAACGTATATAATATATAGAGTAAGAACAAATTATGTATATTGTAATGCCAAGCAAAATAATGGAGCAGCGGCGATGACCCAGCCCTTCTGGTCCTGGCTCGTAACGACCTTGTTGGTTGTCCTCGGAGTTCTCGCTAGTGTTGTGTTTTTTAGATATTCGCCACGTAAAGCCAACCCCAAAGCTCTGGATATCGCACTGTTCCGTAGTAGGGACAAACGCTCTCTATGACGCACTCGGAAGATAGAGCGCACAAGTTGGTGCAGTCTACATTTAACCAGTAGACTGCACCAATGCGATTGCATAGAGTTCTCTATGCCGCTGCACCCACGCCAGTATGCTAGCTTCATCGGGAGACAAAAGGGCACGCCCCTGTGTTTCTGCGGTGGGAACAAAGTCATCAAGAGTTGTGATCCGCGCCCAGTAGAAAGCCTGATAACTGTCGGGATAAGGATAACGATATGACGCTGGCCTGGGACCAAGCAGCCGGAGGCGTTGATACCCCAGGACGTGTAGTGGCCCCAATCTCGCTCCCGTTTCCTCGTACACTTCTCGACGAGCAGTCTCATCTGGCAGTTCACCAGGCTCAATATGTCCACCTGGAATATCCCATCCCCGGCTCGTTAAGTTCGTCACCAACAGGCTATCATCTCTAAATGCCAGGACCAGGGCGGTGGCAAGCAATGCTAACGGTGGCAGGTGCGATGAGAGCACCACTTGGCTTTCGTTCGGCTTCGGCAGCCAGGCCAGGTCCTGGTCGACGCGCAGAATCTTTTCAGCTTCTTGCATTAATGATGCCCACCACCATGTCCTCCCCCAAAGCCTCCATGTCCTCCATGTCCTCCATGTCCTCCTCCAAAGCCTCCATGGTGATGATGATGCTCGTGAAAAGGACCAGGCTCATAAAAGCCACGCCGCCGAAACGGTCTACCAAAAAAGAAGGGCGAGAAGAACGGGGCAAAAAAAGGTCGACCGTAGTAACCGGGTCCCATACGACGCCTGCGCGGTAGCAGTAATAGGAAGAACAGGAAAAACGCCCCCAGAATACCGAAGGCGACCACGCACCCGAAGAATAGAAACAGCATTGCGAACATCAAACTCTCCTTCTGAGTTTCGGCCAACTGATTTATCGCCATAACTCTCATATTTACGTACAAATGGCGCAAAAGTAAGAACGAAATCAAACGCTATATCTCAAATGAAGATACTCCTGGCATCTTTCTACGCTCGGTTGCATATGCGCACGCCTCTCTGCTCTCGCCAACGCGGATGACGCATTGTGATCAGGGCAAAAATCTGCTATAGTGACAGCAGGATACGTCGCTGCTCCTGGCTTACACGAGATAGGCTCATGCAAACCGGGGACACAACTGACAGCTATCTATTGCGGGAGTAATTTTGTATGGGAACAGCAGAGAGCGCCCCGTTAAAGCGCACGCCCCTTTATGAGCAGCATCGGGCATCAGGTGCGCGCCTCGTAGAGTTCGGTGGCTGGGAAATGCCTGTCCAATACAGTAGTATTTTGGAGGAACACCAGGCAGTACGCACCCGTGCAGGTCTTTTCGATGTCAGTCATATGGGGGAGTTTAAGGTCGAGGGCCAGGGGGCGCTGGCCTTCCTGCAATACCTTGTACCCAACGATGTCGCACGTCTGGCTATCAATCAGGCACTCTATACACAACTGTGCCTTCCCACGGGCAATGTGCTCGACGACCTGCTCATTTACCACCTGGCCGAGCAACACTATATGCTCGTCGTCAACGCGGCCAATATTGCCCACGACCTTGCATGGGTACAGGCACAGGCGCAGCGCTTCCAGGATGTGACTGTAACGGACCAATCAGACACGACGGCGCTGCTGGCACTCCAGGGACCGGCTGCGCTCGACATGTTGCAACCACTCTGTGAGACCACGCTTGATCTCAAGGGTATTCGCTACTACTGGAGTGCGACTGGCCTTGTCGATAGCATCAACTGCCTTATTTCACGCACCGGCTATACGGGAGAGGATGGCTTCGAACTCTATTGCGCCTCTGTTGACGCGGTCAAGCTCTGGCAAGCTCTGCTGACGGCTGGCAAGTCCCACGGCTTACTGCCTGCTGGCCTGGGAGCTCGTGACACATTGCGCTTAGAGGCTGCCTATTGCCTTTATGGTCACGAACTCGATGAGCAGACCAATCCCCTGGAAGCCCGGCTGGGCTGGACCGTTAAATTCGCCAAAGGCAACTTTATCGGTCGGGATGAGCTACTCCAGGTCAAGCAGCAAGGCCCACGGCGTTTACTGGTCGGACTCGCATTGCTTGAGCGCGGCGTACCACGCGGTGGCTATGCTATCTACGAGCATGATCAGCAGATTGGGAGTCTCACCAGCGGTGCGCCGGGTCCAACGGTGCACAAAAATATCGGCCTGGGCTATGTTGAGGCCGCGCATGCCAGCGTCGGACACCAGGTCCAGGTTGATATTCGCGGCAAGCGTAGCGCAGCCGAGATCGTCGCATTACCTTTTTACAAACGTCAGTAAGGCTACTGACCTTTAGACTATCGTCCTTGCAGAAGGGAGACATACACAATGGCTAGCCTGAATCATCCTGCTAACCTCAAGTACAGCAAAACTGATGAGTGGGTGCGCGTTGAAGGCGACCAGGCCACCATCGGGATTACCGATTACGCTCAGGACCAGCTCGGAGATATCGTTTATATCGAGCTGCCATGGGATGCCAACCAGGATGTCGCGTACGAGCAAAAATTCGGCGACGTTGAATCGGTCAAGGCCACTTCTGAGCTTGTTTCCCCGCTCAGTGGTACGGTACTCAAAGCCAATATAGAGCTGAAGGAGCATCCCGAACTGATTAACGACGATCCTTATGACAAAGGCTGGATGCTGGTCATCAAGCTGGCAAACCCGTCTCAATTGGATGATCTCCTGGACACTGAGCACTACTTGAACTATCTGGAAGGGCGCTGAATTGCCGAGGTTGATGCCGCCGGTACCGACCTCGTTTACCAGACGGTTATGGCGGAATTCCCACTGCCACCGTTGAACGCCTCTGTAGCGAGGACCTGGTAGTTGAACGAACCGAGGTTCATTCCATGACTGGCCCATGCGTTGAAGAAGTTGCTGGTCGTGATGGTCCCGCCCGTCCTCAGCGACTGCCGGACAGCCCAGTACTGGTTGAAGGTGGCAGTGCCTATAATGGAGGGCGCGTTGGTTCGCGTGGACTCGTAGATGTTGTACGTACTGCCATCGCTGGTCACAGTGCCCTTGTAGGTCCCCGCGGAACTGGGGTTATACCCGCTCCAGTTGTCAACGATGTAGTACTCCACGAGCGGGCTCGTCGTCCACCCGTAGAGGGACAGATAGGCGTCGCCGGATGGGCTGAAGCTGCCTGAGTAGCTCACGGTGTGAGATGAGCCGGTGGCCCAGCCTTTCCCGGCAACAAAGTCTCCTACACCGGACCAGTAAGCATTGTAATAGCCGCCTGAGCACTCGGTCATGGAGATCGACCCACTACCCTCAGTCCAGAGCGAATAGAAGTAGCCGTCAGTGCCCGTCTGGCTTGAGGTCATGGTTACGCACGAAGCAGAAGCAGCGCGTGCCGGGGAAGTGGAGTACAAAAGTAGAGGGGTTGCGACAACTGCGAACAGCGCACATAGTACCAGCGCCGCTCCGGGGACAGTCAAACGGTGAATGCGTCTTTGACTCTTCATTAGCTTCTCCTTGCATGATTAGCGACCATGCTAATCGGAAATCCATCTCCGATTAATGAAAACTCCTTTTACAACAGTTCAACTCACTTGCGACCAGGCTCCTGGTGAAAGGGTCTGTCCCATTTCCCTCGCTCACCCTCTGCTGAGTAATCATCATTTTCCAGACGGTGAGCACTTTGTATTGCACGCGCGTGCAGCCCTGTAAGTGATATACCAGAGAAAAATTGCTTTGTCAACCCTGCTCTTGACGACCCCAGAGCTGTCGCAAAGTCTCTTCCTCCCGCTTAAATAGCCAATCAAACCCAGGAGCCCGATGGAAGCATAGGCAATTGTCTCTTGCTCTCCTCTGGTGATGATCATCATTTTCCAGACGATGAGCACTTTGTATTGCACGCGCGTGCAGTCCTGTAAGTGATATACCAGAGAAAAATTGCTTTGTCAACCCTGCTCTTGACGACCACAGGGCTGTCGCAAAGTCAAAACCCTCGCTCTAACCAGCGAGACGAGCCAGTTCGTGATCGAGCAGATAGGCAAAACGGCGTCAGGCCCCTCCGGCGAAAGCCCGGCTTCTTCTCCAGTCGAGAGATGACCAGCGCACATGTACCACTGAATTTGGGGATTTACAACACACTCTCCTTGTATAAACAACGCATCCATGCGATATAATGATAACAACCATTTAAGAGAGTGTTTGCTTTCAGCTCGCTACCAATCAAAAGTGTGCGTGTCCCAAACACTAGCTAAGAACCAGTGTAGCAAACTTTGACACTTTGTTCTTCTATGATGACTATGTGAAGAGTACTTTTTGCGGATGCCTGGTACCGCTGCCTGGAGGCTATCCGCTGGCCAGCGATGTCATCCTCGTTTGCTTTTGCTTGCGGGCATACAGCAAGAGTCACTCACTCCACAACTTCATCATTCTCCAGAACTGCTTGATCTGTCAGAAGTTCGTGCTATACAGGTTATCCTTAACAGCCGGGCTCTCTTTGCGCATTCGTATCTAGAAAACATACGGCGGAGAGCGGCTTCATACCCATAGGCATTCAGAAACGCGGCTGTCGCCGCCGATTGAGAGGCCGCCACAAACACGGCTGTCGCCGTTAGCCTTCGGCTCATGTGGCGGAGCGGAGTGCGCCTTCGGCTCATCTGAATGCAAGGCAATATCAACCCACGAGGGGGAGTTTAGACCATGAGCTATGTGCCAAATACCCAGGAAGAACAGCAGGCAATGTTAGAGCACCTGGGACTTTCTTCCATAGAAGATCTGCTCGCGCCAGTACCCGCAGAGGTACGTTTGCAGCGCCCGCTTGATCTTCCGCCTGCACTCGCCGAACCAGATCTCAAACGCCTGATGAGCAGGATCGCCGCCAGAAACAAAGATAGCGACACGAGCATTTCTTTTCTGGGAGCAGGCACCTATGACCGGGCAGTTCCAAGCGTGGTTTCTCACTTGCAGCGCCGTTCGGAATTCGTGACATCCTACACCCCCTACCAGCCTGAGGTGAGCCAGGGTATGTTACAGGCGATCTACGAATTCCAGACTATGGTCTGCCAGGTGACGGCTATGGACATTGCCAATGCCTCACTTTATGATGGTTCGACTGCGTTGGTCGAGGCCGTCTTCATAGCTCTTGGCCCCGGCGGACGCGGCGAGATCGTGGTATCCGAGGGCGTGGACCCTCAATACCGGCGCGTGCTGCAAACCTACGCCTTTTCACGCGGTTTCACTGTCAAAGAGGTCCCGACGCAGAACGGCGTCACCTCACTCGAAGCTCTCGACCAGGCAGTCAGCACGTCGACGGCAGCGGTCATTGTGCAGCAGCCCAATTTCTTTGGCTGTGTCGAAGATGTGCATGCCATCGAACCAATCGCCCATCGTGGTAAATCGCTCTTCGTGACAGCCATTACCGAGCCTGCCTCGCTTGGCATCATCGCTCCTCCCGGCACGTATGGAGCCGATATCGCCGTCGGTGAGATGATGAGTTTTGGCAATAGTATGAGCTTTGGGGCACCAGCTCTCGGCTTCATCGCCTCCAAACACAAATTCATGCGTCTCCTACCCGGCAGACTGGTCGGACAGACGGTTGAGGAAGATGGCAAGCAACAAACAGGCTATGTATTGACGCTACAGACGCGTGAGCAACATATTCGTCGCGAGCGTGCTACGTCCAATATTTGCACCAATCAATCGCTCTTAGCCGTTGGAGCAACCATCTTCCTGGCGGCACTGGGTAAGCAGGGCTTCCGTGAGCTGGGCAAACTTTGTCTGCAAAAAGCGCACTACGCCTTCCGACAGATCACCGCTATCCCCGGCTTTGAGGCAGCATTCCAGCAGCCGTTCTTTGATGAATTCGTGATCAAAGCGCCCGTTTCTGTCAGCAAGCTTGCACAGCATTTTGAGCAAGCAAACATTATTGGTGGCTACCCGTTGGAAGCCAACTATCCCGGACTGGACAACCATCTGCTGTTCTGTGTTACCGAGACGCGTACAAAAGAAGATATTGATCGCCTGGTTGATGTATTGAAAGAGGTGCAGGCATGAGCGTTGAAACATTAATTTTTGAGAAGGGCGCACCTGGACGCCGCGCTGCATCTATGCCCGCGTTAGATGTGCCCGCCGTCCCGTTGACAGAGCTGCTGCCGCCAAATCTCCTGCGTGAGCAGCCAGCGGATTTGCCCGAAGTAAGCGAGATCGAGGTTGTACGTCATTACACGCATCTATCGCAGCGTAACTTTGGTGTAGATACCGGCTTCTATCCGCTTGGTTCCTGCACGATGAAGTACAATCCCAAGCTCAACGAGGATATGGCGAGCTTACCCGGCTTTGCGCGTATTCACCCTTTGCAACCGGCTAACACGGTGCAGGGAGCCATCCAGATTATCTATGAGTTGGAGCGCTACCTGGCAGAAATCGCTGGTATGACGCGCATCACTTTGCAGCCATCGGCAGGTGCACACGGCGAATTGACCGGCTTAATGCTCATCAAAGCCTATCATCAAAGTCGCGGCGAGGGACTGCGCAACCTCGTCCTGATCCCGGATAACGCGCACGGCACTAATCCGGCCAGCGCCACATTGGCCGATTACAAAGCTGTTGAGATCAAAAGCGATCCGCAGACCGGTGGTATCGATATGCAGCGGCTCAAAACGCTCCTCGACGCGCATGGAGCCGAGGTCGCAGCCATCATGCTCACCAATCCAAACACGCTCGGACTCTTTGACGCGAACATCGCTGAAATTGGCCACCTGGTTCACGCCAGCGGTGGACAACTCTACTACGATGGAGCCAATGCCAACGCCGTGCTCGGTATCACACGTCCAGGCGACATGGGCTTCGACGTCGTGCACTTTAACCTGCACAAAACATGCAGTACGCCTCACGGTGGTGGCGGTCCAGGCGCTGGCCCGATTGGTGTCAAAGAGCACCTCGTCCCCTTCCTGCCAGGACCATTACCCGCGAAAAATGCGCAGGGCTACGATTGGGAAGATCCAGGTCCGCAATCCATAGGCAAAGTGCGTGCCAATGTGGGCAACTTTGGTGTCCTGGTACGTGCTTACACCTACATCCGTACCAATGGACCAGATGGGCTGCGGCACGTCTCGGAGAGCGCGATACTCAATGCGAACTATCTCAAGCACGAACTGGCGTCCGATTACGAAATTGCCTACCCGCAGATTTGCCAGCACGAATTTGTCGCAACCGTGCAAAAGCAAAAGGACGAATATGGCGTGACGGCGACGGATATTGCCAAGCGTCTGCTCGATTTTGGCATGTACGCGCCCACGACCTACTTCCCGCTGATCGTGCACGAGGCGCTGATGATCGAGCCAACTGAGACGGAGACGCGCGAGACGCTGGACGAGTTTGTCCATGTTATGCGCCAGATCGCCGAGGAGTCTCGGACTGAGCCAGAGGTGGTCAGAACGGCCCCGCACACCACGGTTATAGGCCGACTCGACCAGACTCTGGCTGCACGCAAGCCCAATCTGCGCTGGATGAGCGGGCAAGCGGTGACGCATTAGTCGAGCCGATCAGCAACCACCTTTATCTGAAGGGACTCTCGGCTGCGCAAAGAAGCTCAATGGCCTACGAACTACCAGCACCTAGCCACGCGTGGCTACATGCTGGTAGTCTGTATCTGGTATGATGATAAAAAGTCGATCATATCGTTTTACTGTGTTTCCTGTTGGCGATTCCTCCGATCAGGATCCTTCCATTGCTTATAAAGTGATGTTTCCATCTTACCAGGCAGGTAAAACTCAATGGGTGGCATTTCGTCAACCTTGTTTTCTTCGCTAGGACGGTTATTATTATGTTTCTCTATTTTGCTATTAAAAATTTTTCTCTCTCTTTCATTGTAATCTATTTGATAGTGAAATTTAGTAATTTGCTTATTAATCTCAGCTATTCTCTCTTCAATTTTTTCTATCCTTTTATCTCTTTTTGAATATCCTTTAGTATCAAATTCATCTAATAACACTTTAATATCAGCTTTCTCTTTTTTTAAACTTTCATTGAATTCTATAGTATATTTACGTAAATTTATTGTTTTTATTTTTAATATCTCTTTCTCTTTTTCTAAACTTTTTTTCGTTCCTTCCTCTTTTAATTTCTTATTTCTATCAGAAACTTCTTTTAATACATTATGACCATTTTCGCTATCAGAACTACTACCGCTAATCTCATGGTCATCATTTGTTGCTGGTACTTCCCTAGGCAAGGCACTAAAACCTCCAAACTCTTCATAGCAAAAACTATCTGGTCCTCGGCTCTTTTTGGCAATAGAAGTTCTTGAAAGATTATACCTGATCTGTGAGATGGGCACAAGGTGAAAAAGGGGTCAATACTCGCGATCAACAGCGGGTACAATCATCAGTATCCTTCCCGCAGGAGCGAACTACAGAGCACTTCAACGATCAGTCAAGAGGAGTGGTAGGGCAACATGAAACGTTGCCCCTTTGCCTTCTTCGCTCTCCACCCACATCTGCCCGCCATGCCGCTTGATAATGTCCCAGGAGATATAGAGTCCAATACCCAGCCCGGGGAAGGTTCTTGCGCGAGGACCAGTGACCTGATAGAACCGATCAAAAATCAGCTGTTGATGCTCCTTCGCAATGCCAATGCCAAAATCCTGGATGCTCATAAGCACCCGATTGTTCTCTAGCGTCATACGCACCAACACCGTGTCTGCCTGCGGAGAATACTTGATAGCGTTATTCAGCAGATTAATGAGCACTTGCCCAATACGGTCGCGATCCCCCAACACCTGAGCCTGACAGCATTTCTCAAACAGCACACGATGTGTCAGAGTCGTTTCCTGAACAGTTTCCACGACTTCTTGCACCAGAGCATCTATCTCAAAACGCTCCTCGCTATAGGTAAGTTGACCTGTTTGCATCTTGGATATATCGAGCAAATCGTTGATGAGTTTGGCTAGCCTATCAATCTGAGCATCCATACGGGTAAGATAATGAGCAATCCTTTCATCCTCTTGCGAGGGCAAGCGTCGTTGCAAGAGGCACAGAAAGCCTTTGAGGCTGGTCAATGGTGTCTTGAGTTCATGGCTGGCCATACTAATAAATTCATCTTTGCGTTTTTCCAGTTCCTTGCGCTCACTGATATCCAGGACAAAGCCAATACAGGTCTCTGTCTGCTCAATACGCGACGCAGCAATCAGGACGGGTATCCGTTTTCCGCTTTTATGCCAATACTCTTTTTCGTACGTGCCTGACAGGCCTGTTTCGCGCAACGCCTTCACAGCCTGGTAGTTCACGAAATGGAACTCGGGAGGGGTCAGTGCCTCGCGCTGCACAATTCCAGTCAGTAACTCTGTACGTGTGTAGCCAAGCATATTGAGAAAAGCATTATTCGCCTCCACAAAGGTACCGGCCAGATCCCCGATAAATAAGCCGACCAGATTAGAGTCGAACAGGTACCGAAATTTCGCTTCTAATTGCTTATGCTCGGTAATATTACGGGCGATAGACGATGCCCCGATGATTGTACCAGAGCTATTCCTGATAGGGGAAATGGTGATGGAAACACTCAGGTGCGTACCATCCCTGCAGACACGCGTCGTCTCGAAGTGGTCAATACGTTCTCCCTGGCGAACGCGCGCCATGATCTGTGCAAATTCATCATGTTGGCTCGGCATCATCAGCCGCGTGACAGGCTGGCCCACGATTTCCCGCGCTGGGTACCCATACATGCGCTCTGCCGCCGCGTTCCAACTGGTGATAATACCCTCCAGGTTTTCACTGATAATGGCGTCATCAGAAGATTCAACAATGGCAGCCAGATACTGGCGAGCCTCTTCACGTTCCTCCACATCCTTCTGTTGCGTGTTATGTTGACGTTCTCCTGCTACCTCGGAGCCTGTATGAGTTTTCCCCGGTGTGGTTGCCATATGCTCCCGGCCTTCGACTTCGCTGCAATACATCTTCTTTCAGATACTATAACATCTCTCTACCCCATAGACAAACTCAACCAACTTTACAACCTCTCCCTTAATGTCCCTCTGTTCCCCTTCTCAAAATAGTTCCTCTACATTAGACTATCTAACAATAATTCAGGCCACATTAGTACGTAGTGGTTTGATGACCGTGTTTGGAAGTGCTGTGAACGCCTGCTCACTTATTCAAGCTTCTATATACGATAGAAGCTAGCCAGGGAAAGGTTGTCTCACGATGAGAAGGCTTATTACGAAAAGTATAGACAATTTGAGAGGGCCACAAGAAGGGCAAGAGCAGCTACGTCCACCTGAACAAGAAAGAGGGCGTCAAGATGATTTTACAAAAATAACAAAAAGAGAGCAGATGGAAAAGGCTGCTAATGCAGAGGAGGATAAGCGCTGGCTAGTTAGATCAGAGGATAATAGCAGTTATACACGAGAAGATATGTAGGAAATGCGCAGCATATATGGGATAAATGGTATAAAAATGGAAAAGATACAAAAACCGATAAAAAAGATCCTGAAGTAACTCTCTTACAGTTTAGAGAAGCTGCTAAAGCACAGGGAGGATTCATAGACGACCTCGACAAAGGTATTGTGGGTGAAGAGCGAGGCCAGACCAATCAAAGATTTGAGGATTCAGTTGTGGAGGTGTATGATGGCCCCCAGGGCGGTCGCCAGGACACGCCCCTACCCGGTTGCCAACGAAACTCAGCCGTTCTTAAGGTTGCGCCCATAGGTGACGCCCCTACCCCGTTCCCACAAGGCTCCGTGCGCTACTTTTTGCTGAAGGGAGACAGGAATCCCTGTTCTTTCACGGCCCCATCTGAGGGATTGAAGCCTTCCAACTCTCCCTTGGGATCGCGCATCATCAACTCGGGCACGGCTTTCTGCGGATCGAGTCCCGCGAAGAGCACCTGGCTGAGTTGTTCGGTAATTGGCATCTCCACGTTGTAGCGAGCAGCTAATTGGAGTGCCGCTCTGGTGGTCGAGACGCCCTCGGCAACGCTATGGGTCGATTGCAGTATATCCGCCAGCTTCTCACCTGCGGCCAGGCGACGTCCCAACTGCTGATTGCGACTCAATGGGCTGGCACAGGTCACGACCAGGTCTCCGATACCCGCCAGACCAAGAAACGTCAGGGGATTCGCGCCCGCCGCCACGCCCAGGCGCGAGATCTCCGCCAGACCTCGCGTAATAAAGGCGGCTTTGGCATTTTCTCCCAGACCCATGCCATCGTTGATACCCGCACCTATGGCGATGATATTTTTGAGCGCGCCCCCTAATTCGACGCCGACCACGTCCTGGGATGTGTACACGCGAAAATAACTGGTCGTGAGCACCGTACGCACACGCACAGCTACCTGCGGCTCATGGGAAGCCACGACGGCTGCGGTCGGTTTCTCTTCGGCGACCTCGCGCGACAGAATTCGGTCCACTTAAAGCAGCGATACGCAGGCGGGCCGCCGGCAATTCCTCGGCGATCACCTCGGTCATACATTGCAAACTGCCGACTTCAATACCCTTACTGGCCGTGACGAGCAGCGTCTCCTGGCCTACATAGGGGGCAAGCAGGCGTATATTTTCGCGTGCCCGCTGTGAAGGAGTGACCAGCAACAACACATCCTTGTGCCGCACTGCCTCTTCGATAGAGGAGGTAACGCGCAGTGTGTCAGGGAAGCGCCGTCCTGGCAGGAACACACTATTTTCGCGCCGTTGCTGTAGCTCGCTGGCACGTTCGCCGCGATATTCCCAGAGCGTCGTACTCAGCCCCTTCTTCGCTAGTAAGAGCGCAAGCGTTGTTCCCCAGGCCCCACTCCCAATAACACCTACTGATAGCATATATTTCTCTCCCATGCTGCATCCTGGCTCTGGCCCAGAAGCAGTCCTTTCCATGTTCTGACCAAGGCCATTGTAGCATATATTGCCTTACATTCAGATGAGCCGAAGGCTAGAGGCGGTAGCCTCGTTTCTGAATGTATATGGGTGTAAGAGGATAGCCGGGACTAGCTATTTGGTCCTCTCAGCGGGACTCTGATGCTGATCCTCTGGCCGCGTGGTTTCCTGGTAGACGCCGGGTTTTAGGATGCCAACGTACGGGAGATTGCGGTAGCGTTGCGCGTAATCCAGCCCATACCCCACCACAAATTTGTCTGGGATACTGAAGCCGGTGTAATCTACCTCGACGTTCTTGATACGCTCACGCTCTTTTGTCAGCAGCGCACACAGACGCAGGCTCAGCGGATTGCGTCTCTTCAGCAGATCGACCAGATAGTGCAAGGTCAGGCCGCTATCAATAATGTCCTCGATGATTAAAATATGCTTGTGGTCAATCGGACCCTCAAGATCCTTAATAATGCGCACGATGCCACTGGATTGTGTGCTCGCACCATAGCTGGCAACGGCCATATAGTCGATCTCCAATGGCAGATTGATGGCTCGCGCCAGGTCCGCAATAAAGGGTACAGCGCCCTTCAGCGTCCCCAGTAACAACAAGGGCTTGCCCTGATAATCATGGGTGATTTGTTCACCCAGTTCAGCGACTTTCTGGCGTAATTGTTCCTCTGAGATGAGGATTTCCTCAATGTCCTTATGCATAAGTACCTCGTTATTCTTCTGTCTGAATGATAGATAAACGCAGGATGTTTTGCGTCTCATTGCGCAAACGCGCCTGCTCCGCCAGTTGAATACCGGCCAGCCAGATACAATGCGTGCCTGTAAAAAAGAGCGGAATATGCTCCCGCTCGCTGCGCGGCACATGCTTATCTACCAGTACATCCTGTATTTTCTTTTCGTGAGTCATACCCAGAGGCCGTATGCGATCCCCAGCACGCCGCGTACGCACACGAAACACGTATTTCCTCCCGGCTCTCTGCCCATGCGGGGAAACCTGGGTAGGGGCGTCACCTTGCGTGCGCCCCGGCGGTGGTGCATCATGGCCCCCGGGGCGGTCGCAAGGACACGCCCCTACCCGGCATTTCCCTTCACAAGAATAGAGATCCTCCTGCACCTCTTGACCCACGCTCTGGAGACGATCCGCATCGACATACACCGTGTTGCTCGTCACCGGTAACATGCGCCACACTTCAGCCCAGTCATGCCTGTGCAGCGCCTGGCGTACTCGCTGTAGCAACGGACCAGACACAACATCCGCCAGAGCGGTCCAGCTCGTCCCTGGAACAGCCACACGTCCAGGCAGCGGCAAGAGCACCTCGGCAGACTCTGCCAGCCTGCTTTCTGCCAGCGTTGGTGCATGCACACGCGCGAAAACGAGCGTTTCGGCAGTACGCAGCGCGTGCAATTGCTGCGGGAGGTGCAGTGTCAGCGTTTCATGCGTGCTCTCCCGCTGCATCAACTGTTCAAGCAAGCGATAGTGGCGCAACTCCAGCGGGGATTGCCCGTCGTGCAACTGCGCTGTCACCCGACGCAGCAGGTGACGTTGTAAACTTAAGGGTAGCGCCTTGAGGGGACTCAGATGCAGTTGTATACGGTCAGCCTGCTCTCCAGCTACGACCGTTGACCAGCAGGCATCCACCTGCGTCTCCAGCCACGCGAAATCGACTTGCATCACCTCGGCATTGCGCAGCAGCGTCTCGCGTATACCCGCGTTCATTGACTCCAATAGAGGCAGCAGTTCATGGCGTACACGGTTGCGCAAGAAACGCGGATCACGGTTGCTGGCATCCTCTAAAGGCGTCAACTGGTGCTGCTCACAATAAGCCAGCGTGTCCGCATGGGTGACAGCCAGTAAGGGGCGGATGATGTCCTGCTGGCGGGGTTGCAATCCAGTCATGCTAGCCAGACCTCCACCACGCAGCCAGTGCAGCAACAATGTCTCTACCTGGTCATCTTTATGATGCGCGACGGCGATGGGCTGTCCCTGAGCTACTGTACGCAGGAAGTGATAGCGCGCAATCCGCGCCGCCTCCTCCAACGACAGTTGTTCAGCACGTGCTAGCGCGGAGACATCGCTCGCACCAATGGTCACAGGCAGTTGCCAGGAACGAGCTAAAGCTGCGATCACCTGTGCATCCTGCTCGCTGGCAGCTCCACGCAACTGATGATTGAGATGCGCCACATGCAACTGTACACCGGGATAGAGCTTGCCCGCGCCACATAACTGGTGCAGCAGGTGTAACAGGCATAACGAATCAGCGCCTCCCGACACTGCGACAATCACTTGCCCTTGCTGTGGAAGGAGGTGGTAGTGCTCAATAGAAGCTGTGACCATTGTATCTAGCATATTTGCGCTGAGCTTCCTCAATATGGTACGATATAGACAATTATAGCACGTGTGTAGGCAATGATAGTTTGTTTTTAATGTGTGTAGGGGTAATCAATAACTATGGCCATTCGCAAGATCATTACGACCGAAAATCCTATATTGCGTCAAAAAGCAAAGAAAGTGCACCGCTTCGACCCGTCACTGCAAAAATTGGTTGATGACATGTTCGAGACGATGGATGTGGCTGGCGGCGTTGGGCTGGCGGCACCACAGATCGCGCAGTCCATTCGCGTCTTCGTCGCTAGCTACGAGGACCGCAAGGTCGCCGTCTTCAATCCCGAGATCGTCAAGGCTGAGGGCGAGGAACTGGGGACCGAGGGTTGCCTCAGCATTCCAGGCTACGCGGGCGACAATATTCGACGCGCAACGAAGATTCTCGTCAAGGGCCAGGATGCGCGCGGGAAAGCCATTCGTGTCCCTGCGGAAGGCTGGTTTGCCCGCGTCCTGCAGCACGAAATCGATCACCTGGATGGTATCCTGTTCCTGGATCGCCTGGATCGGCCAGAAGATTTACGTGAGGTGCGCGACGAGGATTTCGCAGAAGCACCAGTTCTCGTTGAGTAGAAATCATCGCGTAGGGACAATTCCGGGTCTCCATCCATGAGGGGGGATGCCGGGTAGGGGCGTCACCTTGCGTGCGCCCGGGGCCTCGCGCGAACCATCCTCTGATCTCTCAATGCCCAGGGGCGGTCGCCAGGACACGCCCCTACCCGGTTCCTCCTGATACATAAAGAGGAACCCGGTGAAATATCAGGTTCCTCTTGCTGTATATACACTATATATCATAACACCTATTATTGGTCGCGCTACAATTTTTGTTGTTTCCTTACCATCGGCAATTTGTGCTGACCCAGGGTACGCGCACAACCGGGACATACATAAAATCCCTCGTCTCGATATTCAAGTTCACTTAATGAGAAATGCAGGTAACAGATACCACAGCGCGTGGAATCTGGCGCACTGGCAACCTGGCGATCATGCTCGAAGAGATCGTGCAGTGAAATGATCATCTGCTCAAAATCGAACGACCCGGGCAGGTTATGCTCGATGCCTGGATTGCCAATGGGAGGCAAGGCACCAGTGACGTTACTGGCCCGCACCTCACGCCGACTCACGAATGAACTACCATTGTTTGCTGTACCCCCGTCAGAACCAGCCGTATAATTATTGCTCAAGGCAAAAATCTCCCGCTTGTCCTATCCAGGGAAAATGATAGTATTATTATACCTGTGTAGGGACAGTAAATCAAGCATCCGCACGCTTTGGCTGCCGCACGACATAGAGCTGGAAGTGCTGACCCCATTGATCTACATCATGATCGTAGTGCATACCAACCTTCTCGGCGATATGAATGGACGCAGTATTTTCAGGCGGGATCAGTGAAATCAGGCGTGGAAACCCATGCTGCTGAAAGCCATAGTCTTTGAGCGCCTGCACGCCCTCCAGGGCCAGTCCCTGCTGCCAGTACGGTCGTGACAGCACATACGCCAGTTCCACCTCTGGCTGTCCCTCCACCTCCTGCTTCAGCAGTCCGCAATGCCCGATAAAGCGCTGATCGTCCTTTTTGATGGTCGCAAAGAACGAATGCCCATAGAGCTGATATTCATTGATATATCCATGCAGGACACGCTGTACCTCATCCCGACTACGCGGTCCACCCAGGAAGCGCATCACATCAGGATCGGCATAGAGAGCCGTCATATCGTCCAGGTCGGAAAGCGTCAATGGTCGGAACAGCAGGTGTTCCGTCTCTAAAACAATCATACAATCCTCGTTTGCACTATCAAGACGACGCTGGCCCGATTGATTACCATCACGTCACTTATCCATTATATTCCCCACGCGTGCCTGTGACAAATAGAGAGGCTCCTACTAAGAAGGAAACGGGGTAGGGGCGTCACCTTGCGTGCGCCCGGTGGTGGTGCATCATGGCTCCAGTGCGGTCGCAAGGACACGCCCCTACCCAAACCCTCATATCATGGCTCCTGGGCGGTCGCAAGGACACGCCCCTACCCAAACCCTCATATCATGGCTCCTGGGCGGTCGCAAGGACACGCCCCTACCCTGTTTCCCCTTCATGGACGGAGAGCCTGCTAAAGGCCAGTTTACAGAGGACTCGATCCGTTTGAGAATACTGAAAGAGAGGGCATGATGATTGACCGCTTGCATGACGCACTGCCATACCTGGAGCATTTACCACCCGAAGCTCAGGAAGAAGCTGCAACATATATTGAAGCGCTGGCAGAAGTGTTAAAGCATACCTTGATAACGCGTACCCGCTCAGGGGATGTGTCAAGTCAGAAACCCAACAGCGTACAGTGGCAAGATCCATTTGGAGCATGGAGTGATCTCCCAAGAGACTAACCGAGGAACAAGTCCTCCCAACACGGGACCAGATGTTTTCAAACAGTCCTATCACGTACCAGCTGACTTGTTAGTACAGAACCCCTTCATTGGACTCCCAACACTGCATCAAGACGGTAGTACACCTCATGGAAGAGCTGGACATAAACTTCACATAACTCAAAGAGGAGGTAGCCGGAAGTCTCGTTTGTGCTGATCATAAGGCAGAAGAAAATCTTCCGCTCTTCCTCCTCGTGGTTCCCCGACCTCACGCGGCATTTATTACGATCCAGATCCCTCCCGTCCCTGTCTCCGTCCCCGTGCCTGTTGCAATATCTGGTCCCATTCCTGATCCCGTTGCTGTTGCTGTACCATTTCTGTCCTTGTCTTTGAAGAAGCGTCTTTGGCCTCTACCACTGCTTTTCTCGCTGGACCGGTCTTTTCTTGATAATCCAGCTCGGCTTTAATTCTTCTCTGTTTCGATCGCGACGTCACCTTAGTATACGTATCAACGGACGCGTCCAATGCTGCTTCTACATTCTCGTAATCAGTATTACTGCTATCCATCACATTCGCACGTCGTTCTAGTGGATTGATCCTGTCGTCATAAAACCTACTGGCCGCCTTTGTTTGCCGGTCTGCTGCATCGACCTCTTGATCACGGAGGGGTCGGTACTTGGCATCAACTCGCTCTGCAAACACTTTCGCCGTATCCACTCTTAGTGAGTCCCGTTTCCTTCGCTCCTCACGAGCCACTCGAGCTGGATTATAATCCGACTGTGCACTCTGCTCTGAGTCGCTCTCTCTACCGTCGCCTACATTCCAAGTACTGCTCCGACCCAAACTTTGACCTTCAAACGATTCACTTCTGCGTCCCAATGCTCTAGACTCCTTTCGTTACATGCTGCCGCCTGGTATACCATCACGATGCCGGGATCGCTAGAGTGCCACCCCTAACAGGTCCTTTGTGTGCCTCTCAGCTTCTCAGGGTCTTCCGCTTAGTTTAGTGGCTGGCTCGCTGCACCCAACACTACTTACAGTTTTCCTTCTATTGTACCTTCCGTATCATCTCAGGGCGAGAGGAACACAGGGACAGATTTTCTCGGGTACAGAGCAGAGGCAAATCCTCTGTCCCCTCCAAAAAACCAACTCCCAAAACAGTCCCTCGGAACCTGTTATCTGAATTTGCTTCTTGTGCTATATTAAAAGGTGCAAGCGAAAGAGCCTGTAGACAATACCGTACAGATGAGGACAGAGCAATTTCGAAGAAAGAGATTGTCGAGGTTTTAACACATGTCAGAATGGTTCCCTGAGGGATACCCTTACACTAGTGGCGGAGACAGTAGAGGAGATAGTGGTAGTGATAAAAGCACTGATAGAGGTAAAGATCAGAAAAAATATAATGACATAGTTAGAGAGCAAAGTACAAAAAAATCTTTAGATAGAAAAAAGGGAGAATTTAATCAAGAGATAAATAGATTTAAATCTAGACGCGAAAGGTTAGCTGATGAAAGAAAAGGCACACCTTATAAAAACGGCATACAACAAGAATTATCTTCTCTATTGGGCATGAGCACCGGCAATCCAGATAATTATCAAGTGAACGGAATATCCCAGAAAGATTTTGAAAAGCGTATGAAGTCATATAACAGTAGAGCTACAAAGTACAACCAAAAGGTTACAGAATTTAACCTCGGTATAGATAATTTAAATCGTGAGATAGCAAATTTTAACGGAAAAGCTGATAAGCATAACAAGAGAGTTTCTAACAAAAGTAATAGCGTTCCAGAAATTACAAGAAGTGTACCCTCGATTAGTGATAGTCCGCAGCAATCCTATTACGAGGCTCTACAGGCACAGCGCAACCAGGAAGCAGCGTATGGGCAGTGGCAGATAGAATATGAGCAGCAGATAGGATACGAGGGGTATTGAGACCAGCCTCTTCGCTCGGCCCTAATGTGGATCTATACTGTACCTGCATCGTGCCGTATGCTATTATTATGTCGAGGTTTTTTTGCGTGGGTTTTCGTTAGCAAGGGACGCTATTTGTGGCTACTGATACATTCGAGTTGTTCTATGCCTATGCGGATGAAGATGAACGGCTACTGAAGAAGCTCAATAAACACCTGGCGCTGCTTGTTCGTCAGGGATTGATTGCTCCCTGGTCCGCGCAGAATGTGCTGGCCGGCACTCTGTGGGATCAGGATCTGCGCGACCACTTGAAAACCGCCGCTATTATCCTGCTACTGACGCCGCTGTGGCTAAGTATTGCGGTTGGTCGCTCGCTCCAGAGCTGACGATTGATAAGATCCGCCCTGACGGCGTGGTGCTGGACGAGTTCCGTATTCGGCGCGGGTTCTGGGAGGCCAAGGGTCCCAATGTGAACTTCGCGGAGGAGATCAGGAAGAAGATTGCCGCTGGCTATCCTCTGACCAATACGCTGTTCGAGAATAGTCAGCGCGCGCTGCTGTATAGCCAGGGCTTGACGCTGGATGCTATCCCGCCTGAGTGCTTCGAGTACCGGTTAGGCAACCGTTCGGCGCTGGAATGGGTCATCGATCAGTATCAGGTGTCGCTTGATAAGCGCAGCGGCATTGAGAGTGATCCCAACCGCCTGGATGATCCTCAGTACATTCTGCGCCTGCTGAAGCAAGTGGTGCAGGTGAGTGTGAAGACGGTGGAGCTGGTCAAGGAGCTGGCGGAGGCGGTGACGCCAGAGGATTGGTCCGCTGAGTCCGTCGAGGGTTCGAACGGGTAGGGGCGTGTCCTCGCGACCGCCCTGGGGGCCATCCTACACCTCCACCGGTGCCTCGCTATGCCACCGGCTCTCCAGACGCGCATTTCACCCCAACATTGGGGATGGTGTCTAGGAGCTTGTTCTGCTTATAAACACGATACCGATAGTGGGAACATATACAGGCATCTCAGAGGACAGAGCGCAATAAAGCCGTACGTCATTCTACGGGGTTTTGAATACCGAAATCGAAATCTGCGAGATCTACACCTTCGGGATCGAAACCGAAATCTTCGTCTTCGAGATCGAAATCTTCGAGATCGGAGTCTTCGTGTTGAGCAGGAGAGGTTCCCCTCTGCTGTGTAGAGCTGCTCCTATTAATCTTAATCTCATCACGAAGACTATCCAGGGTACGCTTCTGAAGTTCTTCATTTCTTTTATTACTCCTCTTCTGTGCCTCTGCCAGCATTGCGGAAGGTGTCCCGAACTGTTCTATCGGTACGTCGACCCCAAAATTATCGTGCAGAAATCTTCTAGTCTCATTAGGAAGACTATCCAGGGTACGCTTCTGAAGTTCTTCATTTTCAGCATTACCTATCCTCTTTGCTTTTGCCAGCATTATGGAATCTATCTTGAGCTGCTCTATCGGCACGTCGACCCCAAAATTATCGCGCAGAAACGTTCTTGTATCAATCTCATTAGGAAGATCATCCGGGGTAAGCTCCTGAAGCGCTTTATTTCTTTCTTTACCCATCTTCTTTGCTCCTGTCGACACTGCGGAAACTGTCTTGAACTTTTCTATTGGCACGTCGACCCCAAAGTTATCGCGCAGAAACGTTCTTGTATTGCTATCATGCTCGCGAAGTTCATCCTTAGTAAGCTTCCGAAGTGCTTTATTTCTTTCATTGCCCATCTTCTGTGCCTCTGCCAGCATTACGGAATCTATCTCGCGCTGCTCTATCGGCACATCGAGCCCAAATTTCTCACGCAGAAACGCTCTTATATCAGTCTTATTCTTACGAAGATTTCCCAAATTAAGCTTCTGAAGCGCCTCATTTTTATCGTTACTCCACTTCTTAATCTCATCATGAAGTCTATCCTGGGTAAGATCCTGAAGTGCTTTATTTCTATCATTACCCATCTTCTGTGCCTCTGCCATAACTGAGGATTCAGTGATGAACTCTGATACCCTATTTCCTTCCTTCCTTTTTGCTGGCACTTTGACCCCATATCTCGCGTCCAGAAGCCTTCTCAGATCGTTCGTCTTAGCGTATCGTTCTCTGCTTTTTCCATACATGTTTCCCATTTCTCTTCGCTTTTTATAATTTTCTATAAGATCTTTTACATTTCTACTCTTATTCCCAAAATGTGCGGGATTAGACCCTCGCTTCTCTGCATCAAACACGTTATTTGCTGTTAGCTTATAACTAATCGGACGCAACTGACCCTTATTGTCCTTCTCCATCACCGGATTACCATCAGCATCCAGCTTTTGCATGGGTTTCCCCTCACTTACTCTCTTTGCATTTGTCTCATCTGCCCACTCTTGGTAGTGTTCTTTATAAACTTTTATATAGGGAGCTTCGCTATCAGACCTGGGACTCTCCAGCTCCAGTGGAAAACCGAGGGGTTCTCGTGGCTCGCTAGCCTTACTACCACCTTCCCCAGACTTTTGTGACTTGCTGCTAGCCTTACTACCACCTTCCCCAGACTTTTGTGACTTGCTGCTAGTCTTGCGATTATCTCCACCAGGCCTTCGGGGTCGCTTGCGCACTGGCGCGTCTCCCTGGGACTGCTCGGGGAGTTTCTTGTCGCTCGCTAGCCTTGCGACGACCTCCACCAGACCTTTGGGACCGCCTGGGCTCTGGTGCGTCTCCCAGAGGCTGCTGTTCAGGCAGAGCGAATGATGTCCTCTCTGGCTCATCAATCTCGGTGAGGGCGGCTACCAACCGTTCCTCGAACGTCAATGGCCGGGGCGGATATGTCATTCCCCCTGGCTCACCAAGCTCAGTGAAGGCGGATCTCTGTTCCTCTAACGTTAATGACGGGGGCGGATATGTCATTCCCCCTGGCTCACCAAGCTCGGTGGGGGCGGATCTCTGTTCCTCGAACATTAATGACGGGGGCGATTCTGTCATTCCTCCTGGCTCACCAAGCCCCCAAGATGACAAGTGTGGGAAGTTTGATGCTGCAACCTCTGACTGGGGCAAGTGTGGGAAGCTTGATGCTGCAAACCCTTCCTGGCTAAACATCTGCGGGAAGCTTGATGCTGCAAACCCTTCCTGGCTAAACATCTGCGGGGAGCTTGATGCTGCAAACCCTTCCTGGCTAAACATCTGCGGGAAGCTTGACTCTTGCAGGACGGTATCGTTAGATGGATCATGCATCAACGGCGGAACCTCTGCGTAGACGGTGTTTGCTGACTCATGTGATGTGCTGGTCGTAACGTCGGAGTGCTGGGACTCGGAACGATACATCCAGAGATGCTGGGCAACATCCTCCAGAGGGCCCTCAAGAAGCTGTGAATAGCTTAGGGGAGCTTCCACAGCATGACCAGAAAGCTCACTTTCCTCAGCATGTGCTGCATCGCTGAATGGCGATTGACGGTTATCGCGCCTCAATTGTTGCTCGTGCTCCCAACGCATTACATCCAAATCACCGGTGTGGCGAGTGGGCGTGGATGGGGTTTGTGGATCGTCGGTGTGCTCAATGGGAGATGCAGGTTTTTTGCCTGTGCCTGTTCCTTCATCCATCTGGGAGGTCCTTTCCATAAAGAATAAGCAGTCCAAGCAGAAGTCTCACGGGAAAGCCGATGAGGCAACTCGTGGCCTTCCTCGCAACACCATGCACAACACAGCCAACGCCATTTTCCTGGCATACACTCCTAATAATACCTTGCTGACCATCGCCACGCCAGGGGGAACGAGGGAAAGATTTCCTGGCAATCGTCGCTGTACAATCACTGGCACGTAGAATTTACGGGGGAAGTAGGGGTGTCATATCCATAGGCATCACTCCTGGCGCGGGTTCAACCTCCAACGCTTTGGCGGCGGATAGACGTAGCGCGCTATCGTCGTCGACACCCAGCCGATACAGAAGCCGCCAAAGACCAACAGGAAGGGCTGCACGCCCTCGCTGCCCCGGATCATCCGTACGAGTATGAGCACAATCGCCCAGACGACGGCCAGGCCCGCGCTGTAGGTCCAATAGTTTCTGTTGCGAAGCATCTTCTTGCTCCTGTTCTTTTCGCATCGTAGGGCACGCTTTACAACTCTTCTAGCAGAAGTATACCAGATGGGGCGTGGTTTTCCCAGGTAATGAAAGGCATTCCAATGCGAGAAAAGGAGGCAACGTTTCAGGAACCATGGGAAGCTCGCGTAGGGGCCGTGATGGCGTATGCCACCTGAAGATTTCCTAGGTGTAAATGTGCACATTCGATGACCACGATGACAGTGATAGCTGGGATATCCGTACAGGGGATGTGCACTTGCGATGACTGCGATGACCACTCCTGCTTTTTTACTGCCAGACGCCTGATGTCCGCACAACAGGCGTCATAGCTCTGGTAAAAAAGGCATCAGCCCGCAAGGGATTGTCCCTACGCGATTATCTCTGAGAGCCGACCTGAATAGGTACCCTGAGCGGGCCTGCTAACATGAGCGCCACGCGTGGGAGTCAAAACACGCTGCTACGCCCACCATTCCTCAACCGAGCGATATTCCGCGTCGTAGCCGCTATCATCCTCCCGTTCGCTGATCTCCACCGCAAGCGGCAACGCCCGCAACTGCTCCACCATCTCAGCGGAACAGAAGTGATAACGCACCTCCAACCTCTCCAGGCGACGAATGGCCGGACAGTCCAGCAGCGCCTGCGCCCCACGATCCGTGAAGACGCCCATGGATAAATCCAGCACCTTGAGCCGGTCCAGCAGCGGAGAAGTCGTGAGCGCCTGCGCCAGGTCATCCTCGTAGGGACTATTGCACAGGCTCAGATGGCGCAGACGAGGGAAAAGCTCGCCGGACAATAAGGGAGCCAGATGATCGACGGTCGTCGCTGCATTGGCCAGCCACAGCTCTAAGTGTTCGAGTGCGGGCAGATGCGATTGCCAGATATCCTGCACATGCTCAGGCGTCAGACCCTCAGTCGCCAGACTCAGCGAGCGCAGGGACTCCAATTTGATCGTACCCAACCGCAACTCACCATATGCCTCCCGCGCCTGCGTCCAACCGTAGGCATGGAAGTACTCTAACTGTGGATACGCCAGAAAGAGCGGAGAGACGTCAGGCAGGGCAATCAACAACTCCCCATCGTCATAAGCAACCTCAAGAGCACCGAGAAAGAGCGCGTTGAGTGCGGATAACTGCTCACGAGAAGCAGCCAGTCTTTCCACCTCATACTCATAATCGCCAGACTCCATCGTCCGTCGCATGTCACCTCCAATGAGCAGAGCAGACACCTGAGACGCCAACGGATCACGCAAAAAGGCTTCCACGACCTCCTCCATCTCTTCCGTCTCAGCCATCCTCTGACCATCACAAGAAAGCAGATACGCAAACGCGGTAGGATCAACAACGCCCTCTGCAAGCGTAAAATCCTTCACGGGCTTGCCCGCGAAAGATGGTCTGAAATTATCACCTGATGGCATAAAGAAAAATCCTCCTTTATCTTCATAAACGAAATCCAACGCAGTTCGTTACGAGCATTATGACGCACTATTCTCACCATGCGGCGATAAAAGGGCTAGCAGAGACATCTGGTCAGGTACTCCCGTGACGAAGGTACTAGAGAGTATTTTGGAACGCGCACACGGTTTATCAGCAGCAAGCTGAAAACAAAGAATGCGCCAAGGATTTTTGCAAAGGGAGGTCCAGGCACAAGGAAGGTTCATTCAAATGCTGAACATCGTCAATGCGGATGAGTTATTTCAATCCCAGCTGATTTTCTAAATCATCCCATTGAGAAGAGTGTATATCCGCCAATTTACGCTCCTCTTGTTCAGCTGCTCGATATAATGTTCTTAAATCACCATCTGTTCCTTTTTTAGCTACTATTGCCTTGAAACGGTCAAATGCTCTTCCTCCGAGATTCTTTGAATTAAATTTTTCTGTAGATGATTCAATTTGCTGATTATATCGATTATATACATCTCTTCTGGCATTATTCTGCTTATTATTTAATGCTTCTATTTCTGCTTTCTGCTGAAACTTTGTCATTGGATCTAGATCCAATTTTTCAAATTTAGCGAGCACGGCATTATAGCGTTGAAAACGTGTATTTTCTCTTTCGTTTCGTTTTTCGACCAACGTTTTCGCATCGCTCGAACCTTCTTTTGCCTGAGTTTTTAGTGCATCCAATGTTTCTTTAGGCTGTGTAGAGCTTGAACCACCCAGTTCTTTCAATTCAGAAGGTTTACCTGACATAACAAAATCCTTTCAACTATGGTAACTCCATTTATCGTGTTATCGTGCTAATTATACCAGAAAGCAACTGGTTATCAGAGAGGAAGAGGAGGATAATTCTCGTCAGAAAGGATACATTGTGCGATAGAAGTAACCGTTCTATGCTCATATAGCTCCGCTTTTTTGATACGATGAACAGCCAGCAGAGCGGCCTGAGTCATGCCAGGCAAGGCAAAGTGCAATCTCGCGTAGGGGCCGAGCGTAGCGTCCCTTGAGCAGGGCTAACGCTCAACCTGAATAGTTACAAACAAACACTAGCTAAGCGGGACGACACAACGTACGCGCTGCTCCAAGATCTATGTTCTTCAATTGCGCAAAGAATTTCATACTGTTCGCTTGTGGGCAGAACTGGCTAGTTTTAAGGTTGTACTCAACTTCAAAGACGGGCTTGCCAGCAGTAATAAAGGGCACAAGTGTGTCACACTCCTGGTATTGAAAGCACTGCTCATCTATCTCACCATCGAAATAGGGTAAGAGCGTCGAGACCTGGTCAGTATCGTTCTTCAAAAAGACAGCCATACCCTGCGCATGGGCCTGATTTGCCAGCCATTCATTGTAAGTCAACTGTTCCTTTGCTGTAAGAGTAAAGCCCGTATCATTGCTGTATCCATCCACATTGTCAAATTCGATGGCGTCAAAGCCTTTCGCTTTGCACATATTGATACGCTTCAGCATGAGCGGTCCCAGGATAGTTAGCTGGCGAATATCCAGCCATTTTTCGCCGGGCCAGCCATTGGATGCACCCTCCACTGACGCGGGAAATTCGCTGGCATCAGAGCGCCAGTTTTCCCAGGTGCCAGCATCTATGTAGCAGGCAACTTTATGGCCCGCACTGTGCAATTCACTGACGACCGTGCTGGAATTGTCAAAACCATCAATGTCATACAGGCTAGCCGCGTACGATTGATCGACCGTCCCCTGGAGTTGCCACTGAAAGGTCGTGTTGAGCGTTGGCAGCCAACAACCACTAGTACAGGCAACCGGGCCGGTCGAAGTCCCGCCAGTTGTTTGTGTAGGGGTTGGAGTGGCAGCAGATGATGTAGGTGTCGCAGTGGCAGCCGGTCGTGTAGATGTCGGGGTAACAGCAGGTCGTGTAGACGTCGCGGTCACAGTAACAGTAGACCGTGCAGGGGTCGCGGTCACAGTAGGTTTGACATGCCTATGACGGGCAGGGCCATGCCCATAACCTTGCCACTCCGTTTGTGCATGAGCAGCAATCGCATAGGTGGCGCTGGAAATGAGAGTAACGGCGATGAGGAAGTAAACCAAAAATCTCATAGTAAAAATAGAGGTCCAATTACGCATAAAATCTCTTTCACCTTTCTGTCCGCTCTCGTTTCTCAAGCAGTGGTAGCTCGCTGTGGTAGCTCGCGTAGGGGCCGAGCCAAGACCTTTTTTGCTGGCCTATCTGCGGCGTGGGGGTGAAGAAAAAAAGGTCTTGGCGTCCCTGGCGGCGGCCCACCGTGGACAACCGCCAGGGCTTGTCCCTACGCGAGTACCCACACCAATCAGGCTCGCGTAGGGGCCGAGCCAAGACCTTTTTTGCTGGCCTATCTGCGGCATGGGGGTGATGAAAAAAAGGTCTTGGCGTCCCTGGCGGCGGCCCACCGTGAACAACCGCCAGGGCTTGTCCCTACGCGATCCTCCTCTGCTAGCCGACCTGAGTAGTTACCATATATGGTACTCTTCTTCTTCGTACTATCTTTTTTTCTGCTTGCAAGATGAGAGGGACATAATGCGTGAGATCAGATAGGGAATTGCTCAAAGAGCAAGCTGCAGGATGGCTGTGATTGTGTCTTTTCCTATCTGCTCACGCATGTCACTCTCTGAGTTTACCATGCCGCGTCGGATTTTCCAGGTCTGATAGAGGGACAGAAACACAGTTCAGCGCAGACATCATCTATTTCTTCTATTTTGTAACGCTCAGATCTGCGCAAGTCATCACATTCATACTTATCATCTGCTTAAACTCCCAGAAACTGGATGGCTTGCTGAAAAATCGCTTTATCAACGAAATAAAGTATTGGTAAAATCACGATTAGAGCAATGACAATGTGAATGACTTTCTTGAAAACAGCCAGGCCGCCAATAACAATGCCAAGCGGGAGGATGAATATCCAATGCCGATGGTGACAGATAAATGAGGCACCTCTACAGTTACTGGCTGAGCCGCTGTAGGCGCATAGGGAGGGACTTGAAAGGTAGGCAAGATACCTGCTTCTCCAGACACTGGCATGGCCGGCGTTCCGATAATCATAGCCAGCAGCAGCACCAAAAGCCAGCTAAACGCTATAATAATATGCATAAATGCGTGAAAATAATCATTAGCAACTTTTACGATATTATTCCTAAATATAATAGATAGAGCACTTATAACTGCGCTTGCGGCGTTATCAGGAAGCCACAGGCGTATGAGACTCACCCCGGCTGAGGCAAACATAAACACAATTGCAGGAAGCAACCTGAAGTAAGCCGCAGAAAGGGAGCTGAAGAGGCATCGCGTTTATTTATCAAAACAAAGCACAGTAATAAACTGTCTAAATTCCTTAGATAATCAAAACAAATTTATAAATAAACCGTGCCATTTGAATAGTATATCTTGATAAATCTGAGAGCATATGCTACTATCGAAACGTGATATTCTCGTTTCCAGCCATTGACGAGTTTAAATCTATCTGATACGGGTAAAACTCTCTAATAATCAACGTGCGTAGCACTTTATATAATGCGGTTATTATTTAGTGCGGCTTACTGACAGACCACGGGCAGATGTTGTCCGAGGAGGTACAGTATGGCGACCAAACCCCGTGTGGAGAACGTCCACATCGTCTGGATAACGGCTGGTCTGGGCTGTGATGGGGACACCATCTCAATCACAGCAGCCACCCAGCCGAGCATTGAGGATGTCTTGTTGGGGGCCATCCCTGGACTCCCCAAAGTTCACCTCCACAATCCCGTGCTCGCCTATGAGCAAGGTGGTGACAGTTTCATGAGTTGGTGGTACAGAGCCGAGCGCGGAGAGTTAGATCCCTTTGTGCTCGTCGTAGAAGGCTCGATCCCCAACGAGAAGATCAAGAGTGAGGGCTACTGGGCCGCGCTCGGCAGTGATCCGGTGACAGGCCAGCCCATTCCGACTACCGAATGGATCGACCGTCTGGCACCCAAAGCGCTGGTCGTCGTCGCGGCTGGCACCTGCGCCACCTATGGTGGTATTCACGCCATGGCCGGCAATCCTACGGGCGCGATGGGACTCCTCGACTACCTGGGCTGGGACTGGAAAACAAGTGCCGGTATCCCCATCGTCTGTGTGCCGGGATGTCCAGTGCAGCCAGACAACTTCATGGAGACCGTGCTCTACCTCCTCTACCAGGTAGCCGGTCTATCGCCCATGATTCCCCTGGATGACGCTCATCGACCCACCTGGCTCTTTGGCAATACGGTGCACGAAGGCTGTGACCGCGCGGGCTACTACGAAGTGGGCGATTTCGCGACCGAGTATGGATCTCCCAGGTGCCTTGTGAAGTTGGGATGCTGGGGACCTGTCGTGCAGTGCAACGTACCCAAGCGGGGATGGATGGCCGGCATTGGCGGCTGCCCCAATGTAGGCGGTATCTGCATTGGCTGTACGATGCCGGGCTTTCCTGATAAATTCATGCCCTTCATGGACGCGCCACCTGGCAGTAAAGCCTCGACAAGCGTCATTGGGGTCTATGGCTCGGTGGTGAGGAATCTGCGCAAATTGACGCAACACACGGTCAACACAGAGCCGTCCTGGCGGCATACAGGCAGAGAATTGACGACAGGCTATCATGCGCAGTGGTGACCCTATTATGGGCAGGGGCATCACCTCGCGTGCGCTCTCGTTGCCCATCGTCCGGGTAGGGGCGTCACCTCGCGTGCGCTCTCGTTGCCCATCGTCCGGGTAGGGGCGTCACCTCGCGTGCGCCCCGGTGGTGGTGTATCAATCATGGCCCAGGGCGGTCGCCAGGACACGCCCCTACCCGAAGGAGTTAGCATTATGACGACACAGACCAGAAAAGGGGGATCTCCAAAGCCGCCTTCCCAGCTTGTGGAAATGTCGTGGGACCCGATTACGCGCATCGTTGGCAGTCTGGGGATCTATACCAAGCTCAACTTCAAGAACCGCAAGGTCGCGGAATGCCATAGTACCTCGTCGATCTTCCGAGGCTACAGCCTGTTTATGCAGGGGAAAGATCCGCGAGACGCGCACTTCATCACCAGCCGGATCTGCGGCATCTGTGGCGACAACCATGCGACCTGCTCTGTCTACACCCAGAACATGGCCTATGGGGTCAAACCACCACCGCTGGGCGAGTGGATACTGAATCTGGGTGAGGCGGCTGAGTACATGTTCGACCACAACATCTTTCAGGAAAACCTCGTCGCAATCGACTACTGTGAGCAGATGGTGAAGGAGACCAATCCCGCTGTGCTGGAGCAGGCCAACACAACCGAGGCTCCCCACGCGGGCGAGCATGGCTATCGTACCATCGGCGACATCATGCGCGCCTTCAATCCCTTCACCGGCGACCTGTATCTGGAGGGACTACAGATGAGCCGCCTTACGCGTGAGAAGTTCTGTCTGATGGAGGGCCGGCATGTGCACCCCTCGACGCTCTATCCAGGTGGTGTTGGCACTGTGGCGACGGTCCAGCTCTTCACCGATTACCTGACGCGACTGATGAAGTATGTCGAATTCATGAAGAAGATGGTGCCTCTGCACGATGACCTGTTCGACTTCTTTTACCAGGCGCTGCCCGGGTATGAGAAGGTGGGATACCGGCAGACATTGCTGGGTTGCTGGGGATCATTCCAGAACCCGGATGTGTGCGACTACGACTACCGCACGATGGACACGTGGGGGCGAGCCATGTTCGTCACGCCGGGCATAGTGGTGGACAACCAGCTGATCACGACAGAGTCTGGTGGATATCAACCTGGGCATTCGCATTCTGCTGGGTAGCTCTTACTACGCGGACTGGCAGGACGAGCGCACGTTTGTTGATCGTGATCCGCTCGGCAATCCGGTCGATAAGCGCCATCCCTGGAACCAGACGACGATCCCGAAACCCCAGAAACGCGACTTCAACGGCAACTATAGCTGGACGATGTCTCCCCGCTGGTATGACAAGCGCACAGACAAATACCTGGCGCTGGACACCGGTGGTGGCGCCATTGCTCGCCTGTGGACGACCGCGCTGGCGGGCATCGTAGACCTGGGGGGCTACATCAAAGCGACCGGCCATAGCGTGAAGATTCGCCTGCCCAAATCCGCCACCAAGCCTGAGGTAGAGTTTGAGTGGAAGATACCGCAGTGGAGCAACGCTATCGAACGCAACCGTGCGCGCACCTACTTCCAGGCCTACGCTGCGGCTGTCGCGCTGCACTGCATAGATAAGGCGCTGGCCGAGATCAATGCCGGTCATAGCAAAACCTGGAGCGACTTCACAGTACCCAAAGAAGCTATCGGCTGTGGCTTCCACGAAGCTGTACGCGGCGTGCTTTCGCACCACATGGTCATCGAAAACGGCAAGATCGCCAACTATCATCCCTACCCGCCGACACCGTGGAATGGCAGTGTACGCGACGTCTATGGAACGCCTGGCCCCTACGAGGATGCGGTACAGAATACCCCGCTCTTCGAGGAGAATGGCCCGGATAAATTCAAGGGCATCGACATCATGCGTACGGTGCGCAGCTTTGATCCCTGCCTGCCGTGTGGTGTGCATATGTACCTGGGTGAGGGCAAGGAGCTTCAGGTGCTGCATTCTCCGACATTTGGTGTGTAATGCCGGGGGCCACGATACGATGGTACGGGTAGGGCGGGTCCTCGCGACCGCCCTGGGGGCCTTTCTACACCTCCACCGGGGCGCACGCTGCCTCTTAGACCGACACAAACGCGGCTCTCGCCGCTAGCCTTCGGCTCATGTGTCGGAAAGGAGGAAGGTGACGCCCCTACCCGGTTGGATGAGACACTCGATGGGGATAGGTTATGAATACGGTGGGGTTGGAGGATGCACATGATGGGGTAGGGGCGGGTCCTCGCGACCGCCCTGGAGGCCATCATACACCTCCACCGGGGCGCACGCGAGGTGACGCCCCTACCCGGTTGGATGAGGCACGCGGAGATGGGAGGAGTGGGTGAACCGCACCCGTTGTACTAAGGAGGTTTCATGCAAGAAGGCACGCAACAACACCGCGCAGAGCGCATCGAAGCGTTACTCCAGGAGGTGAGCACGTTCTCTGATCCGCGTGTGCGTGCGGTAATCGAGGAACTGCTCCAGGCGCTCCTGGACATGTATGGAGAAGGCTTAGCACGCTTGCTTGAACTTAGCATACAGACAGAGACAACGGGCAATACGCTGCTCCAGACGTTCGCCAACGATGACCTGATCAGTGCATTGCTCTTACTGCACGACCTGCATCCAGTAGACATCGAGACGCGTATCGTACAGGCGCTGGATGCAACACGTCCGTATCTCAAAGCGCACGGAGGAAATGTCCAGTTTGTCAGTATTGTTGACGGCGTAGCGCACCTGCGTCTGGAAGGCAGTTGTCATGGCTGTTCTGCATCGACGCTGACCCTCAAATCGACACTGGAAGAGGCTATCTACAAAGCCGCGCCAGATCTCGATGGACTAGAAGTTGAGGGGGTCGTTGATCCACCGCCGCAACCAGAACGCGTTGCCGCGCCAGTGACGTTCATGCCGAGAAAGAAATCTGTTCGCAGCGTAGGGTGGCATTCAGATGACGCGTAGGGACAAGCCCTTGCGGTTGTCCGAGGTGGGCTTATTCTGAATATATATGGATGAAAGGTATGCAAGATGTCCGCAGCATTTTTTTCTGATGCGCATAGTGATCGCGCGGCGGCCCCAATTGGCGCGTTACGGCGTTTTGCTCACAAGCCAGCGCCAGAACGTGCGCCGGTAGGCAGAGAGCACTGCGAGCTATGCAGTGAGATTATTCCGACAGAGCATCGCCACCTGCTGGACCTTACCAACCGGGCATTGGTCTGTGTGTGCCAGGCGTGCGCGCTCCTCTTCAGTGAAGAGGGAGCTGGTGCTGGGAAATATAAGCTGGTATCACGGCGTCACCTGTCGCTAGCAGCGTTTCACATGACAGATCAGCAGTGGGACGAACTACAGATCCCGGTCAATATGGCCTTCATCTTCCGCAGTTCAGGATCAAAACACGTCATGGCCTTTTATCCCAGTCCCGCAGGAGCTACGCAATCGCTGCTCGACCTCGACGGCTGGGAGCTGCTGCAACAACAGAACCCACTCTTGCGCACAATGGAGCCTGATGTCGAGGCGCTGCTGATCAATCGAGTACAGAACATGCGCGAACATTACATCGTGCCTATCGACGCGTGTTACCAGCTAGTCGGGCTACTGCGGATATCGTGGAAAGGGCTGAGTGGTGGCGTGGAGAGCAGAGAGGCCATAACACAATTTTTTGCGGACATCCGCGCCAAGTCGCGGCAGGTGAGAGGAGCACATGATGCCTGACCTGAGCTTTGAGATTGTTGGTGTTGAGGTTCCGGCCTTTGCCGCAGTCCCTATGCTGACCTTCAAACTACGCATTGCCAATACAGATAAGCAGGAGCGCATTCATAGCGTGATCCTGCACACACAGATTCAACTCGCGGTCACACGCCGTCGTTATAGTGCCGAAGCGCAGGCACAGCTCCTGGAGGTTTTTGGGGAGCCAAAACGCTGGAGTGAAACGCTACGTCCTCTGCTGTGGACTCATGCTCACACGCTTGTTCCACTGTTCGCAGGCAGCATCATCGTCGATATGCCGATAGCTTGCACCTACGACTTCGAGGTTGTGGGGACAAAGTACTTCAGCGCGTTGGGAGATGGCGATATCCCGCTCATCTTTCTGTTCAGTGGTTCCATCTTCTACGAGAACGCGGAAGGCAACTTGCAGGTTGAGCAAATTCCCTGGTCGAAGGAAGCTACCTATCTTTTCCCGGTCACGCTCTGGCAGGACATGATGGCGCGGTACTATCCGAACAGCACCTATATTCGCCTGCACAAAGATGTCTTTGATCGCCTGTATCGCTACAAGGCCACGCATGGTCTACCCACCTGGGAGGACGTGATGGCGCAGCTCTTGCAGAGCGCCGGGCAGGAGGTGCGCACATGAGGATCGAGCGAGTGAAGGAGATTGCCGATGCCGTGCTCTACGAGGGCTATTTGCTCTATCCATACCGGGCATCGGCGCTCAAAAATCGCCAGCGCTGGACCATCGGAGTCGTCTACCCACACGAGTACAGCATTGCCAATGAGAGTAACGATCCCTGGTTTATGCAAACAGAATGCCTGCTAACCGAACATAGCGATAACGCTGGCTCTCCGTCTGCATGGGCGGGTAGGGGCGGGTCCTGGCGACCGCCCGGGAGCCATGATACACCACCGGGGCGCACGCGAGGTCTGTCTTTTACCCACATCTTTAGTAGATAGGTCTGCGGGTGCTTCTTAGCAGCACCTGCAAGGATGAGTTCGAGGCCATCCATTAGAACCGTGTAAAAGTTCGTTCGGCCTGTCATCTGGCTTGCCGTTGATGACCTGAAAAGATGTGGGTAAAAGACAGCGCGAGGTGACGCCCCTACCCCGTTGCCCGACGTTTCCCCCGCAGGAATGGAGACCCATTGTGCTCTATCGCTGGACATCCATGTCAGGTTTCTGCATTTGCTGCGGCGTACTACCACACAAGCAACAACAGAGGAGGGTATTGAGCGAGAAATCAGCATGACAGGAGTTGCTCTCCATGATCTGCTCGACCATCCTCGCGTCGTGGAGATCACATTTCCTGCTCAACACATCACAGAAGATATGGTTGTGCGAGAGCAGTATCCCATCTCGGGTACCGTGCGCCTTTCAGCCGAGCGCGTAGATGATACCGGCTGCAAGCTGTGTGTGCGCATCGAAAACACCACACCAGAAACCGGGGATCTGGCCCAGCGACATAACGCAGTATTATGTCAATCGTTCGTCTCCACCCACACCATTATGCAGGTCCAGCAGGGTGCCTTCATTTCGTTGCTGGAGCCTCCTGAGGCATGGCAAGCAGCGGTGCAGGGATGTCAAAATCTCCGTACCTGGCCGGTGCTGGTGGGCGATGCGGGCGAGACAGATGTGCTCTTGTCTTCACCAATTATCCTGTATGACTATCCGCAGATTGCGCCCGAAAGTCCGGGGGCGCTCTTTGATGGCACGGAGATCGATGAGATACTGGCACTGCGTATTCTGACGTTGACCGAAGAGGAAAAAGCGCAGATACGGCAAGGAGACAAGCGTGTCCGTGAGCTATTGGCGCGCACAGAGGCACTCACACCCGCACAATTTATGCAATTGCATGGCACCATTCGCAGTCTGCGGCCAGTCGATGCAGGAGAAGGCCTATGAGCAATGCGCACGAGGATTATCCTGGTGAGGATTATGCGCCACCAGCCGCGCTATTGATTGCCGGTAAAGAGGTGAAAGCTGGTGCTAGCGTGCGGCTGCGACCTGGACGCGGACGGCAGAGTACGCACACAGATGCGCTGGATATGCTGTTGGATGGCAAGACTGCGCGCGTTCGAGCAGCTTCAGCAGGATTTCGAGAATCGCGTCTACATAGTTGTGACGCTGGATGACGATCCAGGGCGGGAGCAGTGGGATGAGCGTGTGTTGCCCGGTCATCGTTTCTTTTTCTTCCCGGAGGAGGTAGATGTGCTGGAGGAGAACGTATGATGCAGTCGTCACCAGCAGCATCCGCGCCCAGGCGCATATTGCTTGCGGGCATCGGCAATATCTTCTTTGGCGATGATGGTTTTGGCGTTGAGGTAGCGCAACGTCTGTTGAGTCGGCAGATGCAGCGCTATCCGGCAAGTGTGCAAGTGATCGATTTTGGTATTCGCGGCATCGAACTGGCGTACACGCTCCTCGATCACTACGACACGCTTGTACTGGTCGATGCAGTAGCGCGAGGTGGCACTGCCGGAACACTATATGTGATTGAGCCAGAGGTAGGAGGCAACGCAGAGCAAAGAACCGGTGTGGCTGCATTCGATGGTCATAGCATGGACCCGGTGAAAGTGCTCGCATTCGCCAGAACGCTTGGCGCACCACCGACACATACCCTGCTCGTAGGCTGTGAGCCAGCGGAGATGGGCATCGGAGCAGGCGATGAGGAGATGCACATGGGGTTGAGCAAGCCAGTCCAGGCTGCCGTAGATGAGGCCGTGAAGATGATCGATACGCTTGTAGAAGATTTGTTAGCTTGTAAATAATATATAATGAAGTCGCGCGTAGTAAAAGAAAGGCAACCCACCATGTGGAAAACACTTTTTGTGGCGCTTATGCTAGTTTTAGGCGCGTGGTTTATCAGCCAGCAACTGCCTGATATCCAACGCTATCTAGCAATACGCTCAATGTGATCTCCGCTCCTACCCGTTACCCGTGTGGAGAGAAAGAGAACAGGGTCATGCACGAACTGGCGATAGCTCAAAGCATCATTGAAACAGTGGAAACCAGGGCCATTGAGTGCAATGCCACGCACGTAAAAGGTGTGCGACTCAAAATTGGCGCGGCGAGCGGCGTGGTCGTGGATGCGTTGACCTTCAGCTTTGAGATGCTGACCAGCCAGGTTCCCATATTGGCAGGCGCACAACTATTAGTTGATAGCCTGCCACATCGGGCGTGGTGCGCTCACTGCGAGCAAGAGTTTCCTGTCACGAACTACATCGTGCAGTGTCCCATCTGTCGGCAGTGGTCCACTAGCATCGTTTCGGGTACTGAACTCCAGATCCAGGAAATGGAGATTGAGACAGCGTGAAGGCGCTCAATCACAAGCGTGGAAAGGACGGCAATTATGCCTAAAGTGACCATCGCGCAAAACATCCTGGCCGTCAACGAGCAGGTTGCGCAGGAGATCCATCAGTCGCTAGCCGCGCACGACATTCGCACACTGAACATGATGAGTTCGCCGGGTGCGGGCAAGACGACGCTGCTGGAGCGCACGGTTGCGCGATTGCGCGGACAACTCAGCATCGGCGTAATCGAGGGCGATGTCGAAACGAGCGCCGATGCGGAACGCATGGAAGCAGCAGGCGCGGAGACCGTCCAGATCAATACGCGCGGAGCCTGTCACCTGGAGGCGCATATGATTCGCGATGCGCTGGCACACATGCCCCTGGCAGATCTGGATCTACTGATCATCGAGAACATCGGCAACCTGATCTGTCCCGCCACCTGGGACCTGGGAGAAGACCTGCGCGTTGTCGTGGTGAGCACGACCGAGGGCGACGATAAACCGGCGAAATATCCGCAGATGTTCTCCATCGCGCAGGTGATGGTCGTGAATAAGCTCGACCTGCTCCCTTATGTTGACTACGATGTGCCAAAAGTCAGGCGGCAAGCATTGGCGATCAATCCAGACCTGCGCATCTTTGAGGTAAGCTGCCGCACTGGCGCCGGACTTGCCGCATGGTGTGCATGGCTCGTCACGTTCGCGCAGGCCAGAGCAGAGCGTGTAGTGTAAGGGGACTAGCTATGTCGTCTGTCACAGGTTCGACAATTCAGCGCAGACGCCTACTCGTCCAGGGCATTGTCCAGGGCGTAGGTTTTCGTCCCTTCATCTACGGGCAGGCGCAACGCTGGGGACTGGTCGGCTTTGTGCTCAACGACAGCCAGGGCGTGACCATCGAGGTTGAGGGTCGCGTCGATGCCCTTGATCACTTCCGGCAAGCACTGGACGAGCAGGCCCCGCCACTTGCACGCATCGATACTGTGACGTGCGAACTCATACCTCCCTGCTCCGAGCAGAACTTTCGCATCGTGCACAGCCAACATAGATCTGAACGTCAGGCGCTCATCTCGCCCGATAGCGCCATCTGTGACGATTGTCTGCGCGAATTGTTCGATTTGCATGATCGACGCTATTACTATCCCTTTATCAACTGCACCAACTGCGGCCCGCGCTTCACCATTGTCCAGGATGTCCCCTATGATCGGGATAAGACCACCATGCAGGTATTCCACATGTGTCCAGCCTGCCAGACGGAATATGATGACCCAGCCAATCGACGCTTTCACGCTCAACCGAATGCCTGCCCCATTTGTGGTCCTCAGATATGCCTCCTCGATTGGCAAGAAGACAGCGGGACGCTTGTTGAAGAGCAGAGGAGCAAGCCTGACAACAAGCAACCGACGGATGCGATAAAGCGGGTCCCTACGATTTCTAGCGATAAATCGCTTGAGCGCTTGCAGGAGCATTTTTGGGGACCTCTGGTCAGAGATAGCGATGGCACCCTTTCGATGGTCAATACAGATTCGATAGGTGCAAGTGCTAAAAATCTGATAGATGGTACAATTCTTGCGATTAAGGGATTGGGTGGCTATCACCTATCGTGTGATGCGTTGAACGCGGAAGCAGTGCAGCGGTTGCGGCGACGCAAACAACGCGAGGCCAAACCTTTCGCGCTGATGGTGCCTGATATAGAGACAGCTCGTCTGCTGTGCAAGGTGAGCGCTGCTGAGGCTGCCCTGCTACAATCGCATCGCAGACCCATTGTGCTACTGGAAAAGCGCGCCGCCTGTCCAGTAGCACCGGACGTAGCTCCAGCCTATACTGCTCTGGGCATTATGCTTCCTTATACACCGTTACATTACTTGTTGCTCCATGCTTTTGCCGCTGCCACAGAGGCGGACCGACCGGCTGTATTGGTGATGACCAGCGGCAATCTGAGCGATGAACCTATCGCCTACCACGACGACGACGCGCACCAACGGCTGGCACCTATCGCCGCGTGCATGCTCACCCATAACCGCGACATTCATATGCGCTGCGATGATTCGGTGATGCGTATCACCGCCGCTGGCGAACAATTTTTCCGCCGTTCACGCGGGTACGCGCCGGAGCCAATTACGCTGGCGACAGATCTTCCCGCGCCACTACTGGCCTGCGGCGGTCATCTCAAAAACACCTTTTGCCTGGGCAAGGGACGGCAAGCCTTTGTCAGTCATCACATTGGCGACCTGGAGAATCTGGAGACGCTGACCTCGTTTCGTGAAGGGATCGAGCATTTTCAGCGTCTCTTCGATATCTACCCGCAGGCTATCGCATACGATCTGCACCCGGAATACCTGGCGACCAAATACGCCCTCGACGCAGATATGCCGCAGAAAATCGGCGTTCAGCATCATCACGCGCACATTGCCAGCGTGCTGGCCGAGCAGCATGTGAGCGAGCCGGTAATCGGTGTGGCCGCCGATGGTACGGGCTTCGGGCCGGACGGTGCCGTGTGGGGCTGCGAAATCATGCGAGCCGACTGCGCGGATTTTGAGCGACTGGCCCACCTGCGTTATGTGCCACTACCAGGCGGCGAGCAAGCTATACGTCAACCCTGGCGTATGGCGGCGGCCTATCTAGCTCAGACCTACGGAGATGCGTTCCTGGCGCTCGATCTACCCTTCGTACAGCGACTGGATCGTGCGAAGTGGCGTATACTAACACAGATGATGGCGCGTGGCATCAATAGTCCACCAACCTCTAGCCTGGGCAGATTGTTTGACGCCGTCGCCGCCCTGCTCGATCTACACGACACTGTACGTTATGAGGGCCAGGCAGCTATCGAGCTAGAGATGGTAGCCGCGCAAGAGAGTCGGGCACAGCTCTACCCGTTTGATATACAAAAGCCTGAGCGCATGCCAGCCATACTGGATGTAGCACCGCTGATCCGCGCCATCGTACGCGACATCCAACAAGGGTTGCCATGCTCACAGATCGCCGGTCGCTTCCATCGCTCAATCGCTGAAATGCTAGCGCTGGCCTGTGTTGCAGCACGCGAACAGACTGGATTACGTACGGTCGCGCTCAGTGGCGGCGTATTTCAGAACCGCTTGCTGCTTGAGACACTCATGACACGACTGGAGGCAATGGATTTTCGCGTATATATCAATCGACGCGTGCCACCCAATGACGGCGGCATAAGCCTTGGTCAGCTAGCAGTAGCGGCTGCTCGGCTGCAAAAAATATAGCATTCATAGTATGTGTATCTGGATGTAATGAAAGGCTCTCTGTCCATGAGGGAGAAAATCGGGTAGGGGCGTGTCCTGGCGACCGCCCCCGGGGTATTCAGAGGTCGGAGGATGGTTCACGTGAGGCCCTGGGCGCACGCGAGGTGACGCCCCTACCCGATTTGCCGACGTTCCCTCAGAAGGATAGAGACCCCGATGCAGCGCATCTTTGCGAGGGAGGAGATTCATATGTGCCTTGGTATTCCAGGTCAGGTTGTAGACATCGTGGATGATGCCAATTCCATTGCCAAAGTCGATGTTTCTGGCGTGAAACGCAACGTGAGCGTGGCGCTGGTACGCTCAGAGGGGATCGCACCTGGTGATTGGGTCTTGATCCATGTGGGCTTCGCCATGAGCAAGATCGATGAGCATGAGGCACGCGAGACCATGAAGACGCTCCAACTCATGGGTCGGGCCTATTCCGATGAGCTTGAGATGCTACACGCAAGCCAGATTGAATGACAGAACATAGCATAGGAGAACGCGTAGAGACAATCCCTTGCGGTTGTCTGGCAGTGCCTCGCATAGGAAAACGCGTAGAGACAATCCCTTGCGGTTGTCTGGGTAGGGCTGATCCATCACGTATGCAGCGGCAGTCGCTCGCCATGAGGAGGCCAATCGATAATGGCTGAGACAGATTTTGCAGAACTCGCAACGCTCGTTAGCGCGCGCTTCGAGCAAAGTATGAGCGTACCTGAAATATTCTTCACGACCGAGGCAGAGCAGATTGCGCAAGCCTGCTGGGCCATGGCACGCCGTTTCCATCAGGGAGGACGACTGCTTGCCTTCGGCAATGGAGCCTCGGCTACCGATGCTCAGCATGTCGCCGTCGAGTTTGTACATCCCGTCATCGTAGGCAAGCGAGCGCTGCCAGCTCTGGCCCTGACCAATGACAGCGCCACGCTTAGTAGTCGTGTAGACGATACTAGCTCCATCTTTGTCCGCCAACTCAAGGTCCTTGCTCGTCCCCAGGATATCGCGATGGGCTTCTCGTTGGATGGCTGCGATACAAACATCGTAGCAGCACTAGCCGCAGCCCACCAGATGGGTTTATTGACGCTTGGACTGGCAGGAAATAAGGCCGAGTTGTTACAGAACAGCGACTGCGCTTTCCGTTTCATCGTGCAGACCAACGATCCACTGGTCATTCAGGAAACGCAAGAGACGCTCTATCACATTTTATGGGAATTAGTGCATATCTTCTTTGAGCATGAAGGGCTACTCACATGAGCAACGAACAAAAAACCGGTAGCCATCTGTACGGGGATAACTTCGACCAACCAGGTAGGGGCGTCACCTTGCGTGCGCCCCAGGTTCCCCCTCATGGACCGAGCACAAACAACATACCTATAGAGCCAGCAACAAAAGAGACCTTGCCGCCCGCGTTGAGCGTTGCCAGTTGCGAACTTGATGCGCAGGGACACTGCATAACCTGTTCCGACGAGGCGCTGTCCGCCAGAGTACTATGCGTCGATCAACACACGGGGATCGCTCGCGTGATCATCAATGAAGTTGACGAGGAGGTCGATATTACGTTGCTAGAGGAGGTCAGGCCGGGTGATCTATTACTGGTGCATGCTGGTGTAGCGATAGCCAACACAGAGAGCCATACCGCCAGGGATACTGGTGAGGTGCGCAATGCATGATACTGAAGGGTCTGAGTACGACCGGCTCTTTTATCCCTACCTCTTTGCCGGTGGCAAGGCCAGTAGCGAGGATGTGCTGGCACAGGTGCGCCACTCGACGCTTGAGAAATGCCAGGAGGTGATCTCATTGCGCCGCTCAACGCTGGCATCCTCCCGTGAGCACATCGTCGCGGCAGGCCAGATGATGGCGCGTGCTTTCATGAGTGGAGCAACCTTGCTGGCCTTTGGCAATGGCGGTAGTGCCACAGATGCCCAGGACCTGGTGGCCGAACTGCTCACGCCGCCATTTCCTGACTGGACGCCACTACCGGCGATCTCGCTGACCAACGACATCGCGGTCGTCACGGCTGTAGGCAACGATGTGGGATTTGATAACATCTTTGTGCGCCAGGTGATCGCTTTTGGACGACCCGGCGATATCGCTCTGGGTGTTTCCACCAGCGGCAACTCGGCCAACGTGCTGCTAGCGCTGGAGCAGGCAAAAAAGCAGGGATTGCTGACTGTCGGGCTGGCTGGTTACGACGGTGGCAAGATGGCGCGCTCAACGGCACTAGACTTTTGTATCACGGCCCCTAGCGACTATATTCCGCGTATCCAGGAGGCGCAAGCGACGGCCTATCATGCGCTGCTCGCGGTGATCCATACGCTCATCAAGAAAGAGAACGCCCATGGGCATGAAGTACGTTGACGAGTACCGTGATCCTGAACTGGCCAGGCGCGTCGCAGACGAAATCGCGAAATTAGTGCCAGACCGGCCTCTCAAGCTGATGGAGGTCTGTGGTGGGCATACGCACACCATCTACAAGCACGGCATCGAGGATGTGCTACCGTCTAACATTGACCTCGTGCATGGTCCTGGCTGTCCGGTCTGCGTGCTGCCGATGGGACGCATCGACGACGCCATCGCCATCGCGCGTATGGATGGAGTCATCTTCACAACTTTTGGCGATATGATGCGTGTGCCAGGCTCAAAGGGCAGCCTGCTGGATGCTAAAGCCGATGGAGCTGACGTGCGTTTCGTCTATTCGCCGCTCGACGCCTACAAGCTTGCGCGCCAGCATCCTGACCGCCAGGTAGTTTTCTTCGCCATCGGCTTTGAGACCACTGCGCCATCGACCGCCGTCACACTGCTACGCGCCAGGGCCGAGGGTCTCAAGAACTTCTCCGTTTTTTGCAACCATGTGACGATTATACCAGCCATTAAAGCCATCCTTGACTCACCCGATCTGCGCCTCGACGGCTTTGTTGGTCCAGGTCATGTCTGCATGGTGATCGGTATGCGGCCCTACAACTTTATTGCCCAGGAGCATCACAAGCCGGTCGTGATCGCCGGTTTCGAGCCGCTCGACATCATTCAAGCGATCTACCTGATCACCAAACAGATCAGCGAGGGACGCGCCGAGGTCGAGAACCAATACTCGCGCGTAGTACGACCGGAGGGCAATGTCAAAGCGCTGCAAGCCATGGCGGCCACGATGGAACTGCGTCCGTTCTTTGAGTGGCGCGGCCTGGGCTTTATTACGCATAGCGCATTGAAGCTGCGAGCAGAGTTTGCCGATTGGGATGCCGAGCTGCGCTACAAAGTACCCGGCTTGCGCGTGGCCGATCCCAAGGCTTGCCAGTGTGGCGAGGTGCTCAAAGGCGTCATCAAACCCTGGGAGTGTAAAGTCTTCGGCACCGCCTGCACGCCTGAGACACCGATTGGTACGTGCATGGTTTCACCAGAGGGAGCCTGCGCCGCTTACTTCAACTATGGACGCTTCTCTATGGCTTCTGAGCGTACGCGTCTCAATATGCAGCCAACGACAAACACGTAACTACTCAGGTACCTCGGAAACTCGCGTAGGGGCCGAGCCAAGACCTTTTTTGCAGCGCTGCGTTGATGCTGAGAAAAAAGGTCTTGGCGACCCTGGCGGCGGCCCACCGTGGACAACCACAAGGGCTTGTCCCTACGCGATCTCCTCTGCCTGCAGACCTGAGTAGTTACACAAACACGCAGGTACAATGAGTAAGTAAGTAAGTCATAGCCATGATGGAGGTTTTTAATGGATGGGACGACTCCACACGACGCGGCACGCATCGATGACGTCATGCAGAAGATTGAGCGTACAAGGCAGGCGCGCCGCCATAAGTTCTATTTGCATGACGAGAAGATCACCCTCAGTCACGGGAGCGGAGGAAAATCCACCCACAACCTGATCGAAGGCGTCTTTGCTCCGGCCTTCTCGAATCCGCTGCTCGATCCGATGGATGATGCGGCGACCTTCGCTATCGACGGGACGGGTCAGCGCATGGCGTTTACGACCGACACCTATGTGGTCAGTCCACTTTTCTTCCCGGGCGGGGACATTGGCAGGCTGGCTGTGCACGGCACAATCAACGACCTGGCGATGGCTGGCGCGGTCCCCTTATATCTCTCGGTGGGTTTTATTCTGGAGGAAGGCTTCCCTATCGCCGATTTGCGCACCATCGTGGCATCGATGGCTACAGCGGCGACGGCAGCGAATGTGGCCATCATCACGGGTGATACCAAGGTGGTCCAGCGGGGCAAAGCTGATGGACTGTTTATTAACACGGCAGGCGTGGGCATCATGCGTACGAGCTACTCACCCGGGCAGACTCAGCTACGGCCAGGAGATAAGGTGTTATTAAGCGGGGCAGTTGGCGATCATGGCATCGCCGTGATGCTGGCGCGTGAAGCGCTTGATATCGAGACCACGGTACAGAGCGATAGCGCGCCACTGCATTCACTGGTTGCCGAGCTACTTGAAGCCGTCGGCGCAGGCGTCCACTGTCTGAAGGACCCGACGCGTGGCGGAGTAGCGACGGCATTAAACGAGATGGCGATGGGTTCGGAGGTTGCCATCGGGCTGGATGAGCACGCCATCCCAGTCCACGCGGAAGTGCGCGGTGCCTGTGAAATTCTCGGCCTCGATCCTCTGACCATCGCCAACGAGGGCAAACTGCTGGCAATTGTTGCGCCAGAGCAGGCAGAACGAGCGTTAGCAGTAATGCGCCAGCACCCTTCAGGTCGTGAAGCAGCGATCATCGGCTCAGTACAATCTGAACCACCGGGCATGGTTTTCTTACGCACAGACATCGGCGGCATGCGCGTACTGGATATGCTGGTGGGAGATCCTTTACCACGCATCTGCTAGACGCATTTTATATTAATTTCTGTAAAATGCTGAATTACATATTCTGCTGTTCATCATACCCCCACAAAGTTACAAAGTTACAAAGTTACACCTGGAGTAAGGGTGTAACTTTGTAACTTTGTAACTTTTGTATCCATATTCTTTAGTATTACATACTATTATTTTTAACTATTATAATATTATAATATTATTATAGGATAAGGGATTGTAGCAGTGTAACTTTGTAACTTTCATGTAACTTTCGTACATTGGCCTCTCAAGCGCGTTTAGGACCCCAAAAGTTACAAAGTTACAAAGTTACATGGGAAGTGAGGAGGAACATATGCAAAATACGATTGATCCGCCTGAAAACGAGAAAGGAAGTACTATGAAGAGTGCAGTGTGCTATGGAGCCGGAGAACCGCTAGTTATCGAAGAGATCAGTATCGACCCACCCCAACGAGGTGAGGTGAAAGTACGCATGGTAGCTACAGCGATCTGCCATAGCGATATCAGCCTGCTGAAGGGCGAGTGGGGACCTGGTCCTTTCCCTGTGATTGCCGGTCATGAAGGGGCGGGCATCGTTGAGGAGGTAGGAGACGACGTAACGCGTGTCAGGCCGGGTGATCATGTCATTGTCACGCTGCTGCGCTCCTGCCAACAATGCTTCTACTGTATCACAGGTAAGCCGTATCTCTGTAAAGGCACCTTCGCCTTGCAGCAGCAGACGCGTCTGCATACCAGGAATGGCGAGGATGTGGTTCAGGGCTTAAATACCGCTGCGTTTGCCGCATATACCGTCGTTGATCAATCTCAGCTAGCGCAAATACCAGACGCGCTGCCACTGGATCGCGCTGCTCTGCTTGCTTGCGGTGTCATCACGGGCACTGGAGCTGTCATCAATACGGCGCAGGTGAGACCGGGAGAGAGCGTGCTGGTCATTGGAGCCGGTGGCGTGGGACTCAGCGCGATACAGGGAGCCGCTATCGCCGGAGCTGGCAGAATCATTGCCCTCGACATCGTCGATATGAAGCTGGAGGCGGCCAGAGCATTTGGTGCAACCGATGCGTTCAATGCCGCGCGGGAAGACCTGCACGAAATGGTACATGAGCTAACAGCGGGACGCGGTGCTGACTATGCGCTGATCACAGTCGGCAGCTCTGCGGCAGCGGTCCAGGGTATGACCTTACTACGTCCGGGCGGCACGCTCGTCATCGTGGGCCTGCCACGAGCAAATGCCAGGCTGTCACTTTCGCCAATGCAAGCAGCCGTCAACTGCCTACGTATTCTTGGCAGCTACATGGGATCAACCAACCTGTCGGTAGACATACCCCGGCTCGTCGATCTTTACCAGCAAGGTCGTCTGAAACTGGAAGAGCTGATCACGCAGCGTTATGCCCCTGAGCAGATCAACGAGGCCATCGAGGCGGTAGAAAGTGGTACAGCGCTACGCAATATCATTCTGTGGTAAACAAGCAGAAGCAACGCTTTTACGCTCCACATATCTACCATAACGTACTATTCGGACATATTTCAGGGTGTGAGAGGTGGGCGCATTGATTAACGTAGCATGTTAATTGAAAGCCGTTTCAGAGCCTGCAATCTCGTCACTCTCGGTTGCCTGGTATATCTGCTCCAGGCTCTGCCCGCGAGCGCGCCCAATACGCGTCAGGCGCTTCTGGAACTGTTGCTTCGCATAGGCACGAAATTCTTCATTTAAACCACTCTGTTGCTGGTTATACTCTACGTGTGCAAATAGCTCGTTCATGCGTTCCTCTACGATAGGCCAGAGTGTGTTATCCTGGGCCACTAGCCGTGAAATCAAAAATACTCCATAGGCGATGTGGCGAGACTCGTCGCGTTTGATCAGGCCCAGAGCTTGCCTGAGACCTGGCATCGAGTTCGTTTTTTCGAGCATCTTGAAGAAACTACGGTAGCCAGTCTCTGCGAGTACTCCTTCAATGATCATGTTGTAAATCACCGAGGCTCTTGCCTGATTGGCTGGCGAAGGATCAGTCAACAAAATGTGCATATCGTGAGTCAGGTCGCTGCTGAACAGGTCGCGACTATTGTTGGAGGGATGTCTCTCATGCAGATCGCTGTGCTCTTGCAGCACTTCATCCAGCACGCGACGGAACAATTCTGTATGTTTGGCTTCTTCCCACAGAAAGGTGGTTAAGAACATCTCTTCTTCAAGGCGACCTTCGCGGGCAATGGTCATGATGAGGGGCAGCAGATCAAGCGTAACGGCCTCCTCACCGGCCTGGAACGCAACAATCAAGCCGCGCAGATAGTTCTTATTTTTGTCCGGGAGGTACTGCCAATCCTGAATATCCTGGGTCAAATCAATGTCGCGCGGGTCCCAGGTGCCGAGTTTTTTTGCTTTATGATAGAGTCGCATGGGGAGAATATCGTGACGCAGTCCACGGCTGCTCAGGGTCGTGTAGGTTCGCTGGGGTTGTACTGTCATGTGAGCCTCTCCTTTTTCCGTCTGCGTGCGGCGGCTTGACGAGAAACGATGATAACTCTTCCGGTGGTGTGCAAGCCCGCGTAGGGAACCATCCCTTGCGGTTGTCCACTGGTGGTTGTTTTACGAGAACATAGGTTAAAAGGCATGGCCCTCCATTTGCTCGAAGGCGTAGCGCAGCGATGGAGGTAGCGGATGAGAACGACCGGCGTAGTAATTGCTCCAGACCATCACCGAGCGTCCATGTGCAAAGACGCGCATATGGTCGCCACTATCGCAAATCTCGTATTCCATGATAAAGCTTGAGCGGCCTATATGTGTCACGCGTACACCCACCTCCGCTTGATCCGACTGCACCAGGGGAAGCTCATAGGTACAGGTGGCTTCCTTCACGAGCATACCGTAATGGCGACCTCGTGGTCCTGTGCGAATGCGTGGATTAGGCGCATCGCTCACATCGAGTGTAGGCAGCTCTTCCTCATCGCGCTGTTGATGCTCTTGCCCGGAGGGCCATTGCGTCAACCAGGGAGCCAGTTGAGCCAGATAATAGCTGCGTGCTTCTTCAAAATAGATAAAGTACACGCTGTTGTTTACATGCGCTAAGGGGTCCAGATCGCGGAAACGGATCTGCAAAGGAAACCAACAACGATATGTCTCACTCATAGACACTGCATGCCTTTCTGCATGGGCAACGGAATTACAGCATCTATTATACATCCTTGCATAGCCAATGGGCCATCAAGATACATTACAAGACAATCATCCTGCAACAGCTTAGTTTCTAAAGCACCATAGTTACTTTATTCTCACTGGTTATATTTATCTTTCCTCATCAGTAATCTTTTAGCGTATGTGATAGAGGCTATCACTGGTTTGCGGTGAATCTCCTCGAAGATCACTCGTACGATATGGGTGATCTCGCGGGAGTCTGCTAGCGGTCCGAAAGAGACATACTCTGTGCCGCCCTCGTGATCCCAAAAAAACAATCCTGGGAGTTTCGAGTGGGATCGAAAGTTGGCTTGTTTGACAACATCAAGCTGTTCGATGTAATTGTATGCATCCTCAACATTGTGGAACTGGTCAACAATTGGATGGATGTCACAAACATCACCCGAAAGCGTATCAAGTGATCCCCAGTGCTCAAGGATATAAGGTGCAATGGCCTCATCTTGTGAAGTATAGAGAAATATCGCGTGCAGGGATATAGTAGTGTAGCGTTCCAATATATCTTCTTGAAGAGTTTTTTTACCAACCTTTGGCTTTGCACCTATTTCAACCAACTGATCAGTGAGTTCTTGATGTATGTTTCCAGCATGAACAGCTTCTAATTTACCAAGGTAAAGTTCTCCAGGCAGCATCTCTTCTGAATTCGCAGCTTGTTGAGCTATGGGAGGCATCTTACACCATGTGTCAAAGCTTTTCCCTGTAGTTTGCAAGCTTAAATCATTCAAGATATTGAGAATCCTATTTAGCTCACTCCTCTGAGTAGGATCAGGCCCGTAGTTTCGTGCTTCGGCAATATTTCTTTCCAGGCGTTGTTGTAGTAAAAGAGCATTTTGATATTCTGCTGAAATAGGGCGTAACTGCGCCAATAGATGACATAAACCATGCAGATAAGGAGAGAATTCATCGCTCATTGTTTTTCCTTTCACCGCGTAGCGGCTTCATCACTCATAACATGACTGAGTTGCTGCGTCTGGCGATAACTATAGGCTATTGCCTTACATTAAAGAACTGAATAGCTTTCGAAATCTAGTTATCTCTAGTATATCTTGTTTTGCAGATATCTTCTATGCTACAATTATCGCGAACAGTGCATTTTGATATACCTGATGGGAGCATGATTATGCCGGATACATCAAATACTAATCCGAGCCACGAAGAACCATTTGAGAAGTTTGAACAGGACAAAGCATCTTCATCAGAAGGAAAGGGTATGAAACCAGTTTCGAACCAGGCCATGATAAACTTTCTGCATTGGGTAAAAGATAATTATCCTGGAATAAAAAGCTTGCAGAAGCTTTCCGAGCAACAGCTATTCCAACTTGTTGAAGAATTCGAGGATAGTAATGTTCAATGGAAACAGTGGCAAGCAGGCTTTAGCCTGCTGCTGGAAGGGCATTCCAACAAAGAAGGGTATGGCTCCGCCAGAGCAGTATTAAATCAATTAAGACTGTGGTAAACAAACACTGTCCAGGAAGTGTCAAATTTATTATCAGATGTATATTTTCCCAGCCTCAAATAGCAGGGAGGCTGGTCAGGTTAGCTGCTTTGTGGATAGTAGCAGACAATAATCTCGCCAACCATTTCAGCTTGAAATGTAGGTGATTGTGGCTTTTTGTTGCGTACTGTCCATGCTCCAATGCTGTCAGTAACATAGCGGTGAATATCTGCAACAGTCACAAAGCCTTTGCCGTCGTTATCGGCATGGCCTTGTAGCGCTTCAAGCAAGTAGTACGTAAAGACGCTCCGTGCTTGCTGTTCCCATTCGTGGCTTATCTGATCTTGCTTACATGAAGAGAGGATAGCTATACCCTCGGCCTGCTCAAAGACACGGTGAATAAATTCTGGAGACATGCGTTTGGGACCTTTTGCGCCAATAGCAGCTCCACCATGACAAGCATCTAAAATGATGACTTTTGCGCTTGCCGCTGCCTGCGACATAATCTGTTTTATTCTTGTAATAGAAACCGCTGTATCTTCCAGATTTGCCATGCGTCCATCATATGCAACGAGATAGCCTTCATTCTCATCGACATCGCCGTGTCCAGTATAATAAAAGAGGAATAAATCATCGGGTTGAGTAGCCTTAGCAACCATTTTGAGCGTGGTGAGGACATTCTCGCGTGTAGGGAGTTCGGACAAATCATCAGCCAATGCACATATATGGTCAGAGGCAAAACCACTCATGTTGAGTTGCTGAGAGATAGCGATCAGATCATTCACACAAACGCTGAGGCGAGGATACACTTTGTCTTTATAAGCATTGGTTCCTACCAGTACAGCCCAGCGTCTCCCCGTCCCATCGTAGCGGGGGGGATCGCCATCGGGTATATGTTCCTCCTTACCTTTGGCTCGTTCTTGCAAAGGGAACACAGCTGGTTTGTTAGCATCCGTCTCGGGACGACAAAGGTCATTAAAATCGATACCAAGTTGTTCGTTAGCTAAGCGGATCAGCTCACCCATAATCTTGGCCCATTCAGCCCTGTTAATTGGATCATCACCATAGATACGCGCCTCGTATAAGTTTCGTTTCAGGCGTACCTCCAGAGATACAAACTCTGGAGGAAGTTGAGGTGACTGACGTAACAGAGCCGCTCGCAATCGTCTTAGACCCAATTCATAATCTGGTCCCATGGCACAGACCTTCTTTCTCGTTAACAAACAATTTTACGTACTGAAAGTTCAGGCAATGGTTATACTGCTTGCTCACCGTCTGCTCTGCGTTCTTGAAAAGATGCAAGATCAAGCAATATTGTAAAAGAGCGCAAGCCATCATCAGTATGTTGCATGATGTTTGTAAGCGCTTCTGAAATAAGCTGTTTTGTGTGAATTGATCGCAAAGCCGACGATCTGCATATGATACGATAACAGGCTACCTGTGCTGCTGTGTCACGCACCTGCTCGTGGATGCTGTGGAGAGTAACTATAGTCTGACAATAGTAGGAATAAACAGCCGCTTGAGAACATGCCAGCGAGTCTAAAAAACTACAGATATCTTGCATTAGCGCTTGTATATTGCTAAGAAAGACAAAGGCACGAGCGCATTGATCAGGCCAGATTTCCAGGCTTTCCTGAAAAAGCATATAGAGACAATCCAGTGCTTCCTGTGCTGTTGATAATTCCATCTGGTATTGTCGTCCCTGCTGGATAGAAACGCTATAATCTCGTTTATATGCTTTATTCTGCTTTTGTTCGAAAGATGATAATTTCCAATATACATCTTCCCAATTCTTATCTGGTATTTTTTTCTGTTCTAGCGCTTTATAAATATATTGCTCGCAAAGAAGTAACGCACTATAATAGCGGCGTGTTTTGCCTTTTTTCCCTAGTGCTACGAGTTGATCATGTGCAAGATGTAGCTCAAGCGATGCCTTTTGTAAATACGTCAGCAAGGCATCCCTGGATACAATATATGTAAGAACAAAGTGGTCTGGCAATGCTGATAGTAGCTTGATGATTTCATAGATACAGGTTCTTGCACTAGCGATAGATGCGGCTGTTATATCTTGCTTGTGCTCGTCTTCAAGCATGAGCTTGATATCAGTAAGCCTCTCCCAGCGATCTGCTAGAATATCTTGATATTGCTCGGTAGAAAATTTGCTGTCAGTAATCATGGATTGGTTGCTCATGTTGTTGTCTCCCTCTGTTGCCGGAGCAATGAAAAATAGTCGTTTCTCCGTGTGACGATCAACTACATACATCTATCCACTTTTACGAATGCGTTGCCAGATACCAATCACTTGAGAGAGGCTCTTGTGCCCTTTCATTATATAGTTGTAGGATGCGCTGTTCAGGCGCTTTTTCTGTTGATATTCTATAGCAGCAAGATTAAGATTTTTGCAGGCATCCCTTAAGCAGTCGATCATCGGCGTTACTTTGTTGTCACTTCTAGGAGGTGCACAGTGAGGGATTTTGTCTTTTATGCCATTTAGTTGCAGAACGAAATTGCTTATAGTTTTATCATTCAAGGTCGTATGTTGCGTATAATCGTCAAGTGTTGTCATGATGTTCTCAACCTGTACCATAAGGGTTGCCAGGCTGCTCCATTGATCAGATGACGAAGTATTACCATGTGATGGACCACCTGAGTAGCTTGGCACAACAATCCTACTTGGCAGCTGTTACAGAAGCCACCATAACTACATGTCTGTAGGAGAAAAACTGTGTGATGTGCACCCATGCATTATGAAAAGTGGCAGCTAAAAAACGTGTATAGTATGAAACAACTTTTAATCAGGTAGTTGACAAGGTACATCTATACATTAATAATATTAGAAATTTCTAATATTGTCAAGTTTTAGAACAAAATATCTCCTTTCTATTGGCTGCTTCTCAGCCGCCTATCTGGGCAATCAACCTATAAGAAGTGATAATATAGATTGTAGCATATAACTGATGATATTACTCAGCTTTTCCTGTATCTCTTGTCTCCTTTTCCGACCCGAGGACTTCTGACAAACAGGCTCAAATTCACGTATAAAGCCGATTATTTCCTCCACGTTTTGTTTGATATGATACAGTGCTACTATCAGGGAAGCCTGTGAGATATCAATAGGAACGATCTGTGCAATCATATCGACTGATAAACGAACATAATCCTTTTGTAGTAATTTACGTATATCTTCACATTCAAACTGATAAAAATCACCTTCTTGCTCAAAAAACTCCAAAGTATTTTGTAGTGAACTGAACAATTTTCTTATACATTTCTGCATTGTCGGAGAAACTGCAAGCAGAGGTCTGGCAGATAGCAGATCAAGTGAACTATGCTTTATTCCACACCATTCATTGAAGCTTTTTCTGCTGGTTGCCAGACAGAGGCTATTCAAGCAGTTAATAATTTTATTCAAATCAACCGTTAGCGCAGGCTCAGATCCAAATCGTCGTGTTTGGTCTATATTCCTCAACAGACGTGCCTGCTGATCAAGAGCTTCAAGATGTGCTGATTGTTGATCCTTGTTGCTGGCTAAAAACTCTATGAAATAAGACATACCCTGTTCGTAAGAAGTAAACTCGTCGTCATCCATTCTAGCCACCTTTCACAAGCTTGCTTATTGCAAACCTCAGGCTGGTATGCTTGCAAAGTCTCTACACCTCTCGTATCTTCTTCGTTTGTGCTGCTTACGAAAAACTATCTGGAGCTATAAGTAAGACGTTATAGTGGTTGCAGCAAAAAATTTTGCGCATAAGCATATTAAGCCATTTTCTCTGCGTGATAGAGGTGTCACAGAGGGAACCCATCGCGGAAACGGAGTGTGTAGAAACGCCTGTAGCCTCTGGCTGCTATATTCTCCACGGCAAACACAGTAGTGAAAAAACAGCCAGAGGACTGGAAAAAGTTCCCATAGCGTGCATAATCACTTGTGGCCCTTGGACGCGCTGCGTTGATAAACTTCGATGATGCGCAGGAAAAAGTCTTGCACCGTCACGGAATCAATATCCCCGGTGATCGAGAGCGCGGCACGTCTGCCATCGGGCCAGCAGCCAAAGTAGACGAGTGGAGCATCTACTGCCTCGATATCTGCGACAAGCTTGCTCTTGTTTTGTAATTGCTCCTCGCGTGTCGTTCCCAGACCTGAAGGCATGTCGAGATAGTAAGCATACTGGTGGGCATCTTGTGGGGAGCAACACACAAAGGCGTATCCCTGCTCATAGAGAAAATCATCAACCTCTTGTGGGCAGGCTGGCGAAACACCAATACATGGGCAATGCGTCGCTTGTAGCGTAAAGGTCTGAGCTTGCACCTGTACATCGCCCTTGAACCAGGGAGTTGTCGTCTGTTGCTCGACCACTACATTGCGCGTAACCAGCGTCGCACGCGCCGTACATTCGGCTTTTACCAACCAGCGATCCGCTGGCTGCGCTGTGATGCGCCAACGAAACTGGCTGCGTTCCTTCCACCACGCGGCTACCTCTTGCAGACTTGTTACCCAGACTGGCAGCGCTTGCCCGCGACTAGCCGCGAGTAACGCTTGCAATGCCGGTCTGCAAAGTACCGCGCGCTCGGGATGCAGGTTCAGCGTATAGAGACCACCAAGATCATAGACGCGCTGCATAACACTGCTCCAGATAGCTCCTACCTGCGCATTGGTGACGCGTAGACGGTCGAAGAGCATCTCATCATCGGGAATACTGGTGGGGATACGCAATATCTTGCCCGAAAAATATGGTCGCAGCGCATATGCACTACACGGAATGGCCTGAAAGAGAGCCAGGGACTTTTGATACCCGCTCTGTAGCAGTGGCGAGAATGTGTTGAGATCAACGACATCATGAAAGACAGCATCATTGCTATCATAGGTGAAACCCAGTTGGGCAAACACTTCGAGCGATTCTTCTGTCCATCCCAGGTAGGGATTGCGAAATCCCTGGAATGCAGTGTGCGTTTTTTTAAAAACAGTGATAGCTTTCTCAGTTTGCGTGTATTGCTCGCTACCACTTAACGTCCGATAATCATTGTGTACATATCCGTGTATGCCAATTTCCGCGCCTGCGCCCGCGATTTCAGCCAGCAGAGCGGGATGCCTGCCCAGCACAACGGCGGGTATAAAGAAGGTCGGCGCGGCCTGATACTCCTGCAATGTAGCCACCACAGTGCGTAACGCCCGCCGTGTTTGCTGTTCAGTGAAGCCAAAGCGCGTAAAGACGGTCGCTAGCCTGCGCGCAAAATTATGTATACCTTTGGTTTTTATAGAGAAAGAAATAAGATTCATCAAGTCCTCCCCACAATTCATAAAACCTATTGTACCACCTCAGGTCGGCTAGCAGAGGGAGCCGTGTAGGGACAATCCCTGGCGGTTGTCCGGGTTGGGCTTCCACCAGGGACGGGCCGCCGCAAGGGACCTTTTTTCCTTCGCCCACGCCGCAGATCGGCCAGCAAAAAAGGGCTTGGCTCGGCCCCTACGCGAGCTTCCACGGTTCTGAAACGTTGCCTGAGTCGTTACAACTTATTCTAAATACTAGTTTCAATACTATATTCCTGCTGGCATACAGCGCACCATCCTAGCAGTTTGTCTCCCTCTTCAGACACATGAGAGAAGCGTCGAGCGCAGCGGCAGACATAGTCATGCTGCCGCGCCGGATTGCCATAGACCAGGGCATGGGATGGAACGTCTTTCGTCACAACGGAACCGGCACCAATCAGCGCAAACGCGCCAATGGTGACGCCGCACACGATAATGGAGCCCGCGCCAATTGATGCGCCATACAGCACGCGCGTAGGCGTAATCTGCCAGTCATCAGCACTTTTGAGTTTCCCATCGGGCGTAATGGCGCGTGGAAAGAGATCATTGGTGAAGCAAACATGGGGACCAACAAACACACCATCCTCGATAGTGACACCCTCAAAGATTGAGGCATGATTTTGAATCTTTACATTGGAGCCGATATGCACATGCGCGTCAATGTAGACTCCCTTCCCAATATTGCACGTTTCGCCAATATGAGCATATTCCCGTACATGGGCCTGTCTCCAAATCCTGGTACCAGCGCCGATATGTGCCTCTGGTGCCACCTCGGCTGCCGGGTGGACATAAAAAGATGCGTCGGTCATTGCCTGTCTGCCTACCTCCATAGTGAAATGCCATCCCGAAAAACTAGTTTACGCCCACGACCACCCGCTCTTGTTGCTCAAGTGCTTGCTGTGCAGCGGCCAATACGCGCACCACCTCCAGACCTACCCGTCCGCTGGCGCGGGGCTGCGTCCCGTTACGAATCGCGGCAGCGAAATCCTCGCACTCCAGGCGCAAAGGCTCGATCCAGTCAATATGAGGGATACTGATTTCCCCATAGCGATAGGAGACCACCGGGTCAGCGTCGACATTGGCGCCTTTATTATAAATTTTGATGGCCTCGGCAGAGTTCGTGTCGTCATACACAGCCATTTTCGCATCCCCGATGACCGTCACGCGGCGAATCTTGCAGGGGTGCAGCCAACTGACATGGATATGGGCATTCATACCATCGACATAATTCAAATCTATATGGGCGACATCATGAATATTTGGTTGTATATGCGCATGTGCCTGAACTTTAATCTGCTCAGGTATTTTGCCAAACAAGTAGAGCAAAATAGAGATATCGTGAGGGGCCAGATCCCACATGACATTAATATCATTACGGAACAATCCGAGATTGACACGCTCGGCCTCCACACAATAAATTTTTCCCAGTTCGCCATTCTGCACAAGCCTGCGCAGCTCATTGACGGCTGGACTATACTCAAACGTATGGCCGACCATCAATGTCAACTGGCGCTCCTCAGCCAGGGCAACCAGTTCCTCAGCCTCTTTAACGCTGGCGGTCAATGGTTTTTCTACCAACACATGCTTGCCATGCAACAACGCTTCCCGTGCGAGTTGGTAGTGGGTACGCACTGGAGTAGCAATCGCGATAGCATCGACATTGGAACGCAGCAACTCCTGTATATCTGTTGTTGTCTCGATACCTGATTGACTCGCCTCTATGGAAGCCAGGCGGCGTACATCCATGTCGGCAACCATACTTAGCGTTGCATCTGGTAGACTTTCTAGATTACGTGCAACTTTCGGTCCCCAATAGCCCCACCCGATCACACCAAAACGAAGATACCTCATTATGCCTTTTCCTTTGTTTTCGTAATACTACATTATGCTCTAGATGCATGAGAGAAAGTATAGAGAGTGTGCTTGACTGCATCAACCACCAGCTGACGCTGCTGCGCTGTCAGTTCTGGATACATAGGTAAAGAGAGAATACGCTGCGCGGCTGCCTCTGTGACCGGTAGTGGACCACTGCGATAGCCGTGACGAATACAGGCAGGTTGCAAATGGATCGGCGTGGGATAGTGAATATTTGTGCCAATCCCTTGCTCCTCTAGCGCCTTGCGGAACTGATCCCGTTCTGGGACCTGGATGACATAATAACAATACACATGCGTCCCCCACGCGCGTACAACAGGTATCATCTCAACGACATCGCGCAGTTGCTCGTTGTAAAAATCCGCGTGCTCCTGGCGCAGACTATTCCAGCGCTCCAGATGCGGGAGTTTCACCAGCAACGCCGCAGCTTGCAACTCATCAAGGCGTGCATTGACACCCATCACTTCATGCTGATAGCGCACGCGAGAGCCATGGTCACGGATCATACGCATCTTTTCCGCCAGTTCAGCGTCATTTGTCGTGCAGATGCCGGCTTCACCAAAGGCGCCCAGATTTTTACTGTAATACAGGCTAAAGCAAGCGATATCGCCAAAGCTACCAACACGCTGCCCGTTGTAGGTCGCGCCATGTGCCTGTGATGCATCCTCAATCACGCGCAAGCCATGAGCGTGGGCAAAGTCCAGGATGGGTTGCATCTCGGCAGCGTGACCATACAGGTGAACGGGTAGCACGGCACGTGTACGCTCCGAAAGGAGCGCGGGCAGTTGTTGCCAATCCATAAGATAGGTTTCAGGATCAACGTCTATGAAAACAGGAGTTGCGCCAACCAGGGCAATAGCTTCTATCGTGGCAATAAATGTGTTTGATACTGTGATCACCTCATCGCCAGGGCCGATATCGCAGGCGCGGAGGGCCAATGCCAGCGCGTCTGTTCCCGACGAGCCACCGACTCCATAGCGGCAGCCACAGTATGCCGCGAATGCCTGCTCAAACTCATGCAAACGTGGACCGAGAAACAGGTGCATATCGTCCAGTACAGCTTCGAATGCAGCCAGTATCTCGGGCTTGAGAGCAAGGTATTGAGCGCGCAAATCAACGAGAGGTACTTGTAATGAGGGCATTCCTTTTCCTAATATCCTTCCATAGAAAAATGCTTATTCAACCGTAAATCTAAACATAGCTCTTCACGTGAGTATATCATACTAGCTGATATTGCTTATATGCTATGAAAAAAGGGTAGAAAGTAGGTTAAATTTCGCTTTTCTAGTAGAGATAATGTAACAAATATATTCATAGTAAGTACACATACACAAGAAATCGAGAGAAAATATATTGAACATTTCGCTTGATTGTTATAAAAAAGAACGATAAGAAAGTGTCAATTGGTCTTTCGCTACCATTTCTCATGATGATCTCAACCATATATACACCTTGATACGCTAGACTAATAAATAGAAAAGCGTCAGTATGAGTACTTGAGTGGGGTATACTTTTACTCATTTAACTGACTCAATCTTAACTGGCTCACGTGCTAGCCTCTTTCGCGTTTCCTGCCTGTGTCGCCAGATACATATGTGTATTTAAGTGCAGGAATTAGCTCACATTCGTAGTTGGGGGAAATGTCATGGTTTTTCAGACGCTGCAAGCTGCGCAGACTGCTCAAATAACTGCAGTTCAGCCTATTCGCATCAATGAGCGCTATCTGCGTGCTAAACGTGTGCTCGACGTCGTATTCACATTGCTTATTGCTCCGTTCCTGTTGCTTGTCGGTATTGTTATTGCGCTCTGCATCAAATTGAACTCAAAAGGGCCAATATTCTTTCGTCAGACCCGCATTGGCCGACATGGGGTTGAGTTCAGAATGCTAAAATTTCGATCCATGTATGTAAATGGGGATGAGGACGTTCACCGGAAGAAGGTCGAAGCGATGATGCGCAACGGGCAAACACTTGATAAAGAGAAAAATGATCCGCGCATCACCAGCATCGGACGCTTTATTCGCAAGACCAGCCTGGATGAGCTGCCACAATTCTGGAATGTGCTGATGGGCGACATGACACTGGTTGGTCCACGTCCGCCTATCGCCTACGAAGTTGCTCTGTACAGTGAGAGAGACTGGCTGCGTCTCTCGGGACGTCCAGGGCTGACTGGCACCTGGCAGGTGTACGGGCGCTCTACAGTGACGTTTACGGATATGGTAAGCATGGATGTCAAGTATCTGAAGAGTCAATCTATAGTTAAGGATATAAAATTGATCTTCTTAACTGTTCCTGTGATGATATTTGGCAGAGGTGCGGCGTAAGTAAGCATCTTGCATGGTAGATACAACAACGCTCCTGGTCAGCACGCTGTCGACCAGGAGCGTTTTGTTATCCCATGTGTTTGTAAAGCAGTCCCCCCAGCGGAGCGGTAACGCTAAGCGGAAGTTTTTTCCAGACGGTGGTAAGCACACGAAACTTGCGACTGTTTTCAGATGTGGATGCTAAACCAGCCGTACGCGGATAGTAGTAATAGGGAAGCGGCTCTTGCACTGCTCCCCAACGTCGCTTGAATTCCATCAGCCCGGTGTTGTCACGCGCGGTACGTCCCAGGTCAAACACCTTGTATCCATGTTCGCTACCCCACGTTATGGCATCCCAGAAGAGCAGATTATTGGGAGCCAGCTTCAAATGGTTTTCGTCTGACGCACCATAGGCATAGTGGAGTGTCGTACCCGACGCGAACAAGATGATGCCAGCGATGGTCATACCCTCATATTCAGCCAGCAGCAGGCGCAGCGTTCCGCTAGCGGCAAATGTATCCCACAACGCAAAGAAATAATTTTGTGATTGCACAGGCATGCCATGTTTTTTCCCCCGCGTCCGTAAATGCAGGTTATAGTACAGAGACATGTCTTCACGCCGTTGGGCCACACGAATCTGGACGCCGTTCTTCTGCGACTTCTTGATCTGCTGCTGCACCGGCTTACGTAACCGCGACCAGGCATCTTCTGAGCGCTCAGAGAGCGGAATAGACCAGTTCACATACAGGTTGCTCTCGGTCAAATCGGGACGTTGCGTAAGCTGTTCGTGCACGCCTGCGCGCAATTCCAGATATTTGACCTTGCGCTGGCGAGCAAGCTGAACGGCCTGTTCGATCAGCTCGTTTGCGCTGGCCTCATCTACCGCCAACAAAGGACACTGGTCAGAAAACGGCAGACTGACCAGGCGTCGTCCCGTGAGTGGACTATTCACAGAGCAGAGCGGGAGAAAGCCGGTAATGCACCCGTCTGCATCTGTGGTCGTCAGACGCGTGATACGATAGCCATAGAACCTTGTCAGTATGTCTAACCATCTCTGGTCATAGTAAAACGAGTTTTTCGCCCGTTCCTCGATGAGCGCATGCCAGGGAGAGTCAATGGGCAATGTAGATATCACGTTGCAGTCACCTCTAATCCTTCTATTTTGACACCTTTTTTAGCTTCGCGCGTAGAACACGTGAAACCGCTACCCATGTATCTCCGAACACGGGTAAGGGATCGTGCCAATCGAGAACAGAAAAAGCAGTTTTGCCTCTGAGGGATCGCAAATAAGCAGATGGAGTTGTGATTCCCGCACGCATCTCCTGTATTCCCGCCGGAACGTCGGTGAGCATGCGTAGCCAGTGATACCTATAATCTACACGTGTGGGCAATGCAGCAGGTGTCTGTCCCAGCGCGGAGCAGTACTGCATGTAGGGAAAGTCTAGTCCGCAAGCGATACACAACGTATGCCATCCCCAGGGACGCACGTTAATATCGAGTAGCTTATATTGCCCATCACGCTCATCATATTTGAACTCAACCTCCACCATCCCCGAGACGCGCATATAGCGCACAAGTTTTTCGGCCAGCGGCAACAGAGCAGGTACGTCCACTGCTTCGACGAAACTGCTGCCCAATCCATAATCAATAGGATATTGACGGGTACGTCGCGCCGTCATCCAGGTCTTGATCGTGCCCTCTTCACAGAAGGTCGCAATAGAATATTGGACACGCCCATCCCCAGGAATGACTTCCTGCACCATAACTTCATCAGGTTGAATGTCAGCCGTAGCGCTCTCATACTGGCTGTGCAACTCCTGCGGGGAGCTGGCGGGCAGAGCTTTGAGACGCCTGGCGTACTGGAAATGTACGGAAAAAGCCGGCTTGATGATCACAGGAAAAGGCATGTCCAGGGCAGAAAGCTCGTCTTTCTGTGTGACATACTGGGTTTTGGGGTAGGGAACGCCTACTTCTTGTGCCATATGATAGGTGAGACGCTTATCGTTTGCCCAGCGTATCACATCCCAATCTTGCGTCACCAGTCGGTACACCTGAGAAAGTTGCTCGGTATTTTGAGCGACAAGTTGCACGACCTCATCCTGCGTGGGAAAAAGTACCCATTGTTCTAAATGATATTGTTTCCCTACATTGAGCAGAAATTGGACAAATTTCTCGTCTTCCATGTGCGTGGACCACTTGAAGTGCCTGGTCGTATAACGTGAAAACCAGGCAGAGCGGGGGGTGTTGTCAATGACAACACACGGTATCCCCCGCTGACCCAGGCTGCGTACAACACCCAGCGCTTTGAAGTCGCTGCCAAGCATCACCACTCCTGGCATCTTTTGCTGAGACATGTAGTTCCCTCTCTCCTCAGCACATACCTTTAGACTGGTGCTGGCATGCGCGCTGAGCGTACAATGTGTCGTGAAATCTGGTGTGCGGCGGCATCTGAGCCAGCGACAAACCGGCAAATCGGCCCGAAGGTAAAACCGGCAATGGCCCCCGCGAAGTAGAGATGAGGGACAGACGACTCAAACCAGGTATTTTGCACAGGGTAGCCGTTTTGCTGTCTGATCTGCTCGCGCAAACTTCCATCAATAAAACTAAATTTATCAATACCGGCTTGATAACCAGTGCCCAGAAACACGTAGTCGATATCGCGCGTAGTGCCATCGCTCAATTCGCAGTGCAAGCCTTTACCCTGAGGGAAAGCCTTTACGACCTCCGTATTCGGTGTCAGACGCACTTTGTTCTCGATTCTGGGTTGCAGCCAGCGTGCACCCGAGGGGCGTACCGCTCGTCTATCAATGGCAGCGCGCGTCTCGTCAGGGAGCCGACTAAAGATCGTGGGGAAAGCAATGATCCAGTTTAGTCCTGGAGGGCCAACATCGCTGGGTGGGTAGAAAATATGTTTGGCCGGACCAGTGCGATCATAGAGTTTACGATCAATCCAGACAATTGGGCCGCGCGCAATGACTTCCACCTCAGCCCCCGCCTCGTGTAGCAGAGCTGCGTATTCGAGCGCACTCTGTCCTCTACCGATGACGGCGACATTCCGTCCCTTGAATGGAGCCAGGTCAGTGTGTTCCTGCGTATGTGAGGCGAGTTCCGTTGGCAGATCACGCGCCCAGGATGGGATGTTCGCAAACGGAGCGATGCCAGCAGCAACGATCACATGACTGGCCTCCACCGCTCTTCCATCAGCCAGTTCGACATGAAAGCCCTCTCCGTCACGCGTCAAAGCTTGCACATAGGTGGGATCAACGTCGAGTGAGGTCTGTTCCTGAAACCAGCGACAATAATCCAGAAAAAAAGCCAAAGGGATTGGTTTCTGCCGATGTGAATGAATAGATGCAGCATAGTGATCGAGCTTATATTTCCCACCGGGCGCTGAAAGGCTGGCCGCGCTCCAGAACGATTTCAGGTACATATCAGCGGGCATCTTCTCCCAGAACTCCATGGGTTTACCGAAGACCTGCGTAGGGATATTCTGCGCCTTGAGGTGCGCGGCCACCGAGAGTCCATAAGGACCCGCACCGATGATTACTGTAGTATTACCACCCTTCACCAGAGTTTCTCCTTTACCACAAACACCATTTTCTATTGCCACAGCATGACAACATCATTAATACCCATAGACATTCAGAAACGCAACTCTCGTCCCTCTTAGACCGTCAGAAACGCGGCCTAGCCTGCGGCTCATCTGACGGAGAGGAGGTTGCTAGAACTGTGCTGCGGCACATTTCTCATCTGAATGCAAGGCAATATAACATAAGAAAAGCCGCCCATGGGCGGAGCAGTCTTTATGGAGCCTGATGCATTTGCATCTTAAGCCCCTGTTCCCAGATTCATTATTTATGAACATAGATGTATATTAATACAACTAGTTCTCACCGAGAGGATATCATCACAGCAGTGACAGCTACGTGTGCACGAAGTTGAGAAGTAGTGATATTCCAGTGAAACGGAGTACGAAAAAGTTAACATTGAACGTTCTACGTATTTTCAAGTCTTGAAATAGTACTTATAGAGTAGTAATTTCCGCCTTTTTTGCTGTATACTCACACTGTCAATCTCAGCATGGGGATATTATTGGGTAGCTTCTAGCGTGAAAAGGGGACGTGTTTTAGGGAACTATGAAAAACATCAATCACTATCTGTGTTGGCCGTGGAGTACGCTACTGGTGGTAGTCATGATCTCTTCTATAGCCTGCACATCTACTCCTCAACTACCGAGCAAGCCAGTTGCCGTTCATCTCGCGTTGCCGGGTCAGCAGATCTGGCAGCACGACGTTTCATCCTACCTCTTTGGCACAAATGATACATATGAATGGTCAGCGAACAACATTCAAACGCAACCCAAAATTCAACAGGCGTTACGAGATGCCGGATTTACCTTGATCCGTACATTCTTTCCCGACGAGGCCAGTGATAGTGTGATCAGCCAACGCGTGCAGACCATCGAGAACAGCAAAGCACAGTGTCTCGGCGTGATTACCAATATTTATCATACAAGCTTCGATGAACACCTTGTGCGCTATCTGGGAAGTCGTTGTGTGCTGTATGAGTTTGGCAACGAACCGGACTGGAACAACATCTCTATCCAGGGCTACTTACAACAGTGGAATATGCTGATACCGCTTTTACGCAAAATTAATCCGGCAGCTAAATTTATTGGTCCCGCTACCTATAATCCCCTGGGAAAAAATAATTTCATGCAGAATTTCCTGCAAGGTGTGAAAGCGTCGGGTGTGCTGCCGGATGCCGTGAGCTTTCATTGGTATCCTTGCTGGCAGGATAGTGAGGCATCTTGTCTGAGTAAGACCAGTAGCGCCGGGACGTCTGCTATCGAGGTAGAAGCCCAGGTGCAGGCTATCCTGGGAAAAGCCTTGCCAGTAGGCATTACCGAATGGAACTATGATCCCGGCAATCCACCTCCTTCCTACGGGGACGATGCAACGTTCATGACCAAATTTACGACGGAGGCACTGGCTTCTATGATACAAGGCGGTGTTTCCTTTGCATGCCAGTTTGACGCGGCGAGTTACTCCGGCTATGGACATCTGGATATGATCAATGTGACGAATAACCAGCCCAAACCACAGTACTACGCCATAAAAAGTGTCATTCAGCACTATCGTCCCTCGACAACGTCCAGCCAGCCAAAAGCAGACGCTACGCCATAGGGCCTCTGTCCACAAGGGAACCAGGGTAGGGGCGTCACCTCGCGTGCGCCCGGGGGCGGTCGCCAGGACACGCCCCTACCCGGGATGGTTCATGTCTCTATCGGTGCAAATAGGGTACGGCGCATTATTCAAAGAGCGGCCTGAAATCCAGCTCGTACGTGGGATGGTCTAGTTTCCGCTGGCTCACAATCCTGGCTGGAACACCACCCACAACTGCATACGGGGGAACATCCCGCGCGACCACGGCTCCGGCCATCACCACGGCTCCCTCGCCAATGGTCACGCCAGCCAGAATAGTCGCCCGCACGCCAATCCAGGCATGATGGCCAATGACAATAGGTTTATAGCTATCGGGGAAAAGCGGATCGTTCATATCGTGCGTGCCAGTGACTAACCAGGCGCCGCTAGAGATACTCACGTTGTCCCCAATCAGTAAACCACCTGTCGTATAGAGCAGACAGTCATGATTAATGATCGTTCCGCTGCCAATCGTGACTTTGCGGCCACTATCGCGTATACTTCCCATCTGTACGTGCTGGCCCATCAAGATGGTCGCGCCAGATTCAATGCGCCAGCCTAAGACACGTCGGTACCACAGGCGACGGACTGTATGCGATGGAATATGAGCAATCACATGATTTGTGGCATATTTTGTTGCTGCTGCGAATACTGCTTTCATAACACGTTACCTCCCTACGACATTATTTGGAGAGACCACTGGTTTTTTGAGCTTGTGTTGGACCGACTGCATTCATACGCGGCACGGTCGCATCATCGCCCTCGTCTTCATCTTCGATCTGCACGGCATGTGACGCGTCCGGGAAGCGCGGCAGCTTGATGGTCATGTCATCATCGATCTCTGAAGGGCGCGGCGTATCCGGGAGCTGGGTCTTCATCTTCGTCGTAGCAATTTCATCGACCCTCAGGGAACGTAGCATGCCCCGGTGTGGTCTGTCTAGCTTCAAAGTCTCAATATCATCGATCTCCGGGAGACGTATAGTGTCTGAGCGTCGCATCTCGCGCTTGTACGCCGGAATTGACGGATTCGTCATCTCACGACCTAATGCCAGCAGAAACTCCTGCTCCGGTTGCAGATCTTCATCTGTCAGGAATGGGACTTCCTCATGCGTTGTTTCTGTCTGCTCAACGGCGGCATTGGAATGGCCCGCTTTACGACGCACAGAGAGATAGAGTGCTTTCATATCATCGCGTGGGATCGTACCGAGCAGCGTGGCCACAGCAAAATAGACCAGCGCCGCCACTGGTACGATGATCAGCAGGCTGTACTGCCGCGTGAACCAGACGGCTACGGCCATCGCCACACAGGCCAGGAGAGCCTTTGCGCCGACTTTCAGACTATTGAGCGGCCACAGCGCACGCGGAATAAAGACCATGGAAAAGATGAGCAGCAACAATTCGGTCAACGAGGTAACAAACGCTGCACCTACCTGTTGATAGCTGGGAATAAGCAGCAGATTGAGTCCTAGATTAAATACCAGCGCGATACCAGCCATAAGCGTAATCTTTTTCTCTCTGCCTGTACTTATCAGGATCGAGGTCAGTACGCTATTGATATAGAGAAAGAGCAAGCCAGGGGCGAGGTATTGCATGACTGGAATGGCGTTAATGAAATCGGAGCGGTGATAGAGAAAATCGATCAGATTAGGTGCAGCTACAATCATCCCGGTAGAGATGGGAATGCCACAGAAGAGCAGAAAATTCAGAGATTTCTCTACCGCGACTTTTAAATCAGCCTGAGAATGCTGCGAAAGCTGCGAGTAAACAGGATACATAATTGCGCTGACGACTAGACTTGGCAAAAATACCAGCGTATCGAAGAGGCGGTATCCCGCTCCATACCAGCCTACGACAGCGGAGTTTGTCATCAGTGAGAGCAGGACGGTGTCGACACGGTAATAGATGACGCCCAACACGCCATAGAGAATAAAGGGGATACTTTTACGCAACAACTCCCGTCCGAGAGGGACGTCAATAACGTAGGGAATACCTACCAGCCGCAAGACCCAGGCACTTTGCCAGAGCATATTCGCGCAAGAACTGCCGAGCAGCACATAGGCCATGACCTCTACGCTGGCTCCCTGGCGCAGCAGGATCACCCCAATTAACGCGCTCAAGCCCTTTTCGAGAATGTTGCCGATGACCGGGTGAACCACCCGCTCAAACGCATAGTGTAACGAACTCATGAGATTGGCGAGCGAACCAGTCAGGAGCGTGATACCACAAATCATCACCAGGGTGCGCACTTCAACGTCATAGTTAAGCAGATAGCAGAGCAGGAGAATAGATCCATATAAAATGAGCCAGAGGATGATTTTAAAACACAAAATATTCGAGACATAGCGCAGCGCCTTTGACCGATCCTGCGCGACATCTCGTGTGAGCTGCTGGTTAAAGCCAGCATCAATAGGAAAGCCAATCAACGAAACAAAAGTGATGGCAAAATAGAGCTCCCCGAATTTCACGTCACCCAGAAAGCGTCCATAGGCAATGGTCAATATTATAGTTGATGTCCAGGTCACAGCCTGGCCTAGTAGCGAAATAACGGTATTCCCTACCACTCTACGCAGTCTATTCATGCAGTCAACAATAGCATATGCGCATGCAAATATGATGTTTAAGCGGTAACGATGTGGTTAATATTTTTCAGTAGGTGGTTGCGAAACATTCTTTTTATAGATCTATTGGGCTAGCCAGACCCACGCTATCGAGTAGTGAAATATCAACCAAAGTGACTACTTTACAACGCTATCTTAATAGTAAAGACACCCGTTTGTCACATAAAAGCGATATAAAGTGAAGAGAGAAAATAGAATGAATAGTAGTTTTGCATTTTTATGACAATGAAGGGGAGACATGTGATTAAGTCGTTAGAGGCTATTTTTCGCCGTTTTATACTACTACTTCTCATGCTGATCGTTCCAGCGCTAATAGGAGTAGGGATTGTTTTTTTTCTGCCGCGTAGCTATCAATCCTCGGCAACCCTCTGGGCATTAGAACGCTATGAGATTATTGGGGCAACCGGTGCAGAGAGCAATCTGGATGCCACACCAGCAGACACACAGGCTACCGCTCTTCAGGAACTGCTACAGAGCCGTACGTTCGACGTTGCAGTGGCAAAGTCTACCGACCTGGCGTCAACGCTCAACCTGAGTCAGCAAGTGCTGTCGAGTCCTCAACTGTTGGATAATGCGTTAACCGCGAATATCTCTAAATATGTGCAAGTTACTTCTACGGGTACCAACTTATATGTCATTAGTTATACGAATAATAATGCACAGGTAGCAGATCAGGTAGTAACAGCCGTTATCAAGGAATTTCAAGCGCAAGGTCAGACCTTTACTGTCGTTGAGGGCCAACGCCTTTTGCAAGACTATCAAGGTCAATTGACAAAGGCCCAAAGTGCCGCTAATACAGCCACGAAGAATGAGTCTGCCTATCTGGCGAATCATCCAAATGCCACAACCACAACCGATCCGCAATATCTCCAGCTTGACGCGGCACGTCAGCAAGCACAGGCGACTGTACAAAATATTCAATCAACGATTGCTACGTTGAATCAGGAGATCGCGACTCAAAGCACAGGAAACGGTGCATTTTTCGAGACGCTTGATCCCCCTCAGCAAGCAGCATTCGCGCAATCGCGCTCGAAACTCTTTATTACTGCTGGCGGTGTCGGAGCGGCAATTGGCTTGCTTGTGTGCGTTATCTATATGCTGATGATTATTCGTCGTGATCGTAGTTTGTATACCACTCTCGATGTGCAAAGGGCAACGTCCTATCCTGTGCTCATGCAGGTACCTCAGCTCTCCAAAGCGACAAAATCACTGGTAACGTCAGGTATTAGCAGATAGTGACGTTCGCGTCACTGCATCTGTAAGCTCGTAGTATGTATTGAGTGCGTTCCCTGTCCAAACAAACGAGTTTGTCTTCTACGGAGCAGATGATGGTGGTAAAATTACATGGTGATGGTATAGTTTCTTAATCTGTAAAGTATTATTTGAGATAATGAGAGAGATACATGTCTGAAAATACAAATTTGTCTTCCACAGACAAGATGAAAGCGGTAAAAGCAGTAGAGTTGTCTGAACCCACAAGACCTACGATACCGATTGTATCGGCTAAACCTGCCAAGCCGGTTGTGTCGGCTGAACCTGCGAAATCCGCTAAACCCGCTATGTCGGTTGTGTCGGCTGAACCCGCTATTCATGTTCCTGCCCAGACACAGACTAGACGTTTGACGGAAGAGGAGCGCGCGTTACGCACGCGTTGCGGACAGTTAGGCGTTTCTGTGTTTTTCCAGGAGCAGACGTCGGTGCATAGCCTGGGCTTTACCAGCGCAATTCCAGGTGAGGGCAAAACCTTCCTGGCCAGGCTGACGGCAGAGGTCATGGCCGAAGACAATGAGATACCAGTCACATTGTTAGAATGTAATTGGGAGCATCCGACGCTCAGTTCAGCCTACGACCTGGCGGCTGGCCCTGGTCTGTCAGAGTGGTTACTTGGGAGATGCCCGCTGGAGGCCATTCGCAGGCCGGTGACGCACAATCTCACGATCATACCGGCAGGTGATAACACATATAATGCAACTGCATTATTGCGGACATTACAGCAAAGAGGCATACAGAGCGTATTGACAAATCCCGATGAAATGCTGATCGTCGATCTCCCAGCAACAGTCACAACGGCTTATGGGCCGTTTGCTGCCCAGCTTGTGGATACACTTATTCTCGTTGTACGCATGGGGGTAACACCGGAGTCATTTGTCACAGAAGCGCATAACTATCTCAAGAATTTGTCCGTGCATGGTGTCATTCTCAACCAGGTCGTCAGCCATCTGCCACGCTGGCTGCGGCGCATACTTTAGGGAGAACGCCATGAAGACCGTTTTTATTCTTCTAGTCTTTTTTCTGGCGATAGGGGTATTTGCTCGCTCATACAACCGCAAGGTAGGTATGGTCATGAGTTTGGGAATCATCGCAGTGCTCCTCTATCTGTATGTTTCCCTGTACATTGGGTGAGTGAGTGAGCTATGAGAAAACAATCATTGACTATTGCTACGCTTGAGAGTACGGCGAGTAAGCTTGTATCGGCCCGCACACGGCACGATACATTTCTTTTCATCGTACTTTTCTTGATGCTAGTGAGTCTTACCCCTGTGCTCATGTTCTGGGGCGTGACAGCCGGCTTCAGCGTGGTGATCGGGGTAATAGCGGCACTGGTACTAACAGTTGCCATTATACGCTGGCCAGTGCTGGGTTTATATCTCGTCGCTGGCTCTGCCTTTCTGATCGAGCAAGAGGCACTTCCTACCCCTATTATCACCGATCATCTCTATGTCTTTTACTGGCCCCCGCAACTAGAGGGTTTCATTGAACGTCCCATCGGTCTCCTGATCCTCGCCTCCCTCTTCATCTGGCTCATTTACCGCTTCGTACAACGCCAGCCATTGCTACGCGGTGGTGCGCTTCTGTGGCCTTTCCTGTTCTACATGCTCTGTGTCGTCGGTGGCGCGCTCTACGGTCTGGCCAGCGGAGGCAGCCTCAAAATCGTGGTCGTGGAATTCAGACCATTCTGGTACACATTTCTCTGCTACATCCTGGCCTATAATTTCGTGACACGCAAAAGTCATGTGCGCAGTTTCTTCTGGTTAGCCATCGTGAGTGCCGGTATCAAAGCGCTCCAGGGTCTCTATATCTACCTGATCGTGTATCACGGCAATCTCGATGGACAGGATACGATTATGTCGCATGAAGAATCGTTCTTCTTTGCGGCCCTGCTCCTGCTCATCGTGATCTTTTGCCTTCACTATCGCTATCGCCCGCAACTTATCGCCGCCCTGTGCATCGCGCCAGCGGTGATTGTGGCTCTCGTCGCTAATCAGCGTAGAACAGATTATGTTGCTCTGATCGTGGGCATCGGCATCGCGTGGCTGCTGGTCTTCCTGATCAAGCCAAAGGCACGCACAAAATTACTGCTGCTCATGATTGTTTGTGCCACACTCGGCACAGCCTATGTGCTAGCCTTTGCTCATAGTAGTGGATCTCTTGCCTCGCCAGCACGTGCTATCGTGGCTGTTTTCAATCCTTCCGCAGACGATACCAGAGATGCATCATCAAATCTCTATCGTGTCGCTGAAGATGACGATTTGAAGGCGACGGTCAAGCAGTATCCGCTGGGTCTGGGCCTCGGCAAAGCATTTATCCAGCCACAATCTCTGGAAAATCTCTTTCCACAGATTCTCGCTGATGACCCGTATTACAATTATGTCCCGCATAACACGATTTACTGGATATGGGCAGACCTGGGACCGATAGGCTACTTCGCCTTCTGGCTGCTAATTGGCTCCGTGATCATCCGTGGGTGTGTCATTGCGCGCCAGTTGAAGGACCCCTATTTGCAGGTAGTGGCGATCTATGTCGTGGCGGTTACGGTGATGGAAGTGGTTGTGGCGTTCGCCGACTATCAACTCTTCTTCTATCGCAATGTAATTGATCTGGGACTGCTCTGCGGTCTTCTGGTCAAACTACCTCTGTTAGATCAAGAGCAAAAGGAAGTACCAATTCATGAATCTACTGATGGTGTCCCCATTCCTACCCGGTCTCTCGTGGGGAGCCAGCATCCGTAGCTACCATCTTCTCAATGCACTGACGCGTAAATATAGCGTATCACTGGTCGTGTTAACCACTGATACGCAGGATGCTGCGCAGGATAACGAGCTTGAGGAGATGAAACTGAAGCAGTGCGTCAAGGTCCCGCTACCGGAGACCTTCCAGCACAAGCGCAAACAGCAGATTGTCAGTTTCTTGCGCGGGAGGTCGCGTTTACTCGCTGCTTATCATGTAGCGGCAGTACAGCAGGCACTCGATGATCTCTTCTCACAAGATCACTATGATGTGGTGCTCTTTGAAAGCGTCTTTATGGCAGATTATCGCCTGCCAGAAGGCACAGCGGTGATCATTGACCAGCATAACATCGAATATGAGCTGCTGTATCGCACCTATCAGCGCGAAAAATCGTTCGCCCGCAAATGGTATAACTGGTGGGAAAGTCGCCAGCTCAAACCGGTTGAGCTAGCGCGTTGCCGCCAGGCACAGGGTGTGCTGGTGACAAGCGAACGGGAGGCTTTGCTGTTGAAGTCTTTCTTACCTCACAGTGGGATCGCAGTTGTGCCCAACGGTGTCGATACCGAGGCATTTCGTGAGGCCAGCCAGCAGCAACAGGTTCCAGATAGTATTATCTTTACTGGCACCATGAATTATTACCCGAACATTGATGCGGTACTCTATTTCGCGCGTGAGTGTTGGCCGCTCATTCGCTCGCAAGTTCCCAACGCGACATGGCAAATTGTCGGCAAGGGTCCGCCACCAGAGGTGCAGGATCTGGCGCAGTTGCCGGGTATCTCTGTCACAGGAGGCGTTCCCGATGTGAAACCATATCTTGCTGCCGCATCTGTCGCTATTGCTCCCTTGCTTATAGGAAGTGGCACGCGCCTCAAGATTCTTGAAGCCTTCGCCATGGGTAAAGCAGTTGTTTCAACCAGCCTGGGATGCGAGGGTCTGGCAGTCGTACCAGGCAAACACCTGCTCGTGGCGGATCAACCGGAGGTGTTGGCACAATCCATCGTCGATCTGCTACGCGATGAAGAGCAACGCACTACGCTGGGCAATGCTGGTCGCATGCTGGCCGAAAGCACCTACAGCTGGAAACGTTGCGGCGATGATGCTCTACGCGCATTAGAGAAATTTATGAGGTGAGTCTTGATAGCTACCTTGCAGTTTTTACGCTGGCTTCTGCTGGCCGCCGAGCTGGTGCTTGCCTGTCCTGTCGTGTATCTTTGCCTTGTCTCGTTCTCCGCTCTGCTAACACAGCGCAGACGAGCCAGGCAAAGAGCACAAGAAGACCCACAAGCTAGCGCACAGACAAGATTTGCGCTGCTGATTCCAGCACACGATGAAGAAGTCGTACTGAGTACGTTGCTGGAAAGCCTCGCGCAACTTACCTATCCCAAAGAGCTGTACCGTGTCTATGTGATAGCCGATAATTGCACGGATAAGACGGCAGAACTGGCACGGCAATACGAAGGCACACAGGTATACGAACGTTTCGATCAGGAGAAGCGCGGGAAGGGCTATGCATTGAACTGGATGTGGCAACAGTTGGAGGAGAGCCAGCAGGTCTACGATGCCTCTATCGTGCTTGATGCCGACTCTGTTGTCAACCCCATGTTCTTGCAGATGTTTGACAGGGAACTGGTGCACGGCGCGCATGTGTTGCAGGCATGCCACACCGTTTTGAATGTCACGGAATTGCCGAGCACAGCTTTGCGTTGGGTCGCACTCACGCTCGTGAATCACATTCGTCCACTTGGTAGAAACGGCCTCGGTTGTTCTGCCACGCTCACGGGTAACGGCATGTGCTTTAGCCATGACATACTACAACGCCATCCCTGGCAGGCGTTTGGTCTCACGGAAGACTATCAATACTATCTCACGCTCGTTCAGCATGGAGAGCGTGTATCCTATGTACCAGAGGCGCTCGTCCGTTCCCAGATGCCCGTCACATTCAAGCAGATGCGCACGCAGGATGTGCGTTGGGAGGCTGCGGCACCTCAACAATCATCATGGCGTATCGCGTGGCAATTGTTGCGCACGGGTCTGCGCACAAGGAGTATCGTGCGTCTCGAAGCAGTAGCAGAACTACTGACACCGACACTATCCATGCTAGTAGCCGCCTGTCTGCTAAGTGTGGCAGTCTCGTTGCTGCTCTGGTCCCCGCTGGCAATGCTCTGTGGCCTCTTGCTTGTCGGTGGCGTTGTTTACTATATTGGGACCGCGTTTTACTTACTACGCGCTCCATCCTTTGTATATAAGGCACTTCTGCATGCGCCAGGTTTTGTGCTGTGGAAGTTATGGGTTGTCGTTGTCCTCAGCAGGAGTAGCAAACACACGAAGGAATGGGTACGCACCGCGCGTACATCTTCGTAGAGGACATACGTGGCAAGTGTTTCACTCCAAAAAATTTTATATTGCCTTGCATTCAGATGAGAAATATGCTGTCGCATATTTCTAGCAACGAGAGTTGCGTTTCTGAATGCCTATGGGTATTACTCTCTGTTCTGATGATGTTGAAAGTGGGTGAGTTTATGTCTCCGGTTCGTGTTTGTGCAATTACCTATGATTATTATCCTTTTGATATCCTTGTGCGTCGAACGTCTGAGGCCGCCGCCAGCGCTGGCTACACCTCTCATGTGATCTGTCTGCGGGAACCAGGACAGAAAGCCTATGAGGTTTGCGATGGAGTCCATGTCTATCGCCTACCGTTCAATCGTGGCTTTGGCCGCTCGTTACTAATGGCACTGGTAGGCTGGAGCATTTTTCTGCTGCTAGCCACATTTAAGGTGGCATTCCTTCAGCTCAAGCATAGATATAATGTGATCCATGTCCATAATATGCCGGATTTTCTCGTCTTCTCCGCACTTATACCTAAACTTTTAGGGGCAAAGATCATTTTAGAAGTACAGGATGTCTCTCCTGAGCTGATGGCCGCGCGGGCAAAGGGACGCTCACGCAGCGTGATTCTGCGCCTGGCTACGTGGCAAGAGTACATTTCCGCCGCGTTTGCCGATTATGTGATTACTGTCGGCTGGCCTTTTGAGGAACTCTTGCTCAAGCGCGGCATTCCCGCCAAGAAGCTCTCCAGCATTCTCAATAGCGCCGACCCTCGCCTCTTCCCAGCGACGCAACGTACAGAGCCTTCAGTAGAGCCAGCCAGTGAAGCACGTCCGCTCATTCTTATGTATCATGGCACGTTAGCTACGCGTAACGGCATAGATACCGCTATTCGCGCGCTGGTACAAGCTCGCAAAACAGCTCCGTATCTACGCCTGGATATCAAGGGACGTGGAGAAGCTGTCCCCTACCTGAAACAACTCGTGCAAGACCTGGGGGTTAGCGATCACGTTGTCTTTACTGATCCCTGCCCTTCTGAGGAACTGGTCGATTTTGTCAAGCACGGCGATATTGGCATTATTCCTTATCGTTCAGATGGCTTTATGGATCTGGTTCTGCCGACAAAGGCCTACGAGTTTACCTTGATGCGCCGTCCTATTATTGCATCCGATACCGTGGCGATTCGCTCGATGTTTCGTCCAGAGTCGCTGCTGTTATGCGAGCCTGCTAACCCAGATAGCTTTGCGGCAGCGATTGTTGATCTGTATCAGCATCCAGAGAAGCGTATACAATTGGTCGCCAATGCCGAGCAAGACTATATGCCCTATCGATGGGAACTGATGTCAGAACGCTATCAACAGATACTGGCTTCTTTAGCACAAAGCACAGCCAAAAAGCGGGACAGTAAGGCACAGTTACAGAGCTAAGAACAGGCTCTCCATCCTTCCAGGGGGAAAACGTCGGGAAATCGGGTAGGAGCGTCACCTCGCGTGCGCCCCCCGGTTGCCCACCATCCGGGTAGGAGCGTCACCTCGCGTGCGCCCCGGTGGTAGTGGCCCCCGGGGCGGTCGCCAGGACACGCCCCTACCCGGTTAGCCCCTCATGGACGGAGAGCCTACAAACAACCACCAGTGGGTAGTTATCTTAAATAGGAGCTAGACGTATGAAGGCACTCCTCGTACTTGCACCAGAGCAGGTGCGTTCGCCACGCGCTGAACAGCGGCAACATGAAGCCGCTGACGAATGTCCCCGCACGTTACTTTTAGAAGACGCATTAAACGCAGATGTCATCGATAGCCTGTATCTACAGGAGTTCCAATCTCGCTCAAAATTCAGGCGCTTGCTTGGTAAATATATTCCTCCTGTGCTATTGCAGGCGCTTATCGTATACAAACAGCGACGACGCTATGATATCGTAGTAAGCTGGGACGACCGTTTCGCCCTGGTCTACGCCTTGCTCTTACGGCTCACGCGCTCTCGATCTCGCCATGTGGCGATACTTTCCTGGATGGCACCACGCAAGAAGGCTTTCGTGCTTAAATTGGCTCAGAAGGGCATTGACCGTATTATCCTATGGAGCCAGACCCAGAGGGATCTCCTGGTCGAGTTCTTCAACATCTCTCCCAGCAGAATTGTGCTCATCCCTTATTTTGTGGATCAGAACTTCTGGCGACCTATGGATGAAGTCGCCGATAGTATCTGCTCGGTTGGCGATTCAAACCGCGATTATGCCACCCTGATTGAAGCGATGCGTGGACTCCCTATGTCATGCCATGTGGCTACGCGTGTGCGGCTTTCGCAACATAGCAAGGGAGACTGGGGAGCTACGTGCGAGAGTCTGGCGCAGGTCGCAAGCTTACCCGACAACGTCGTCTGTAAACCGGCTTCATCTCTTGAGCTACGTGCACTCTATGCACACGCCCGTTTCGTTGTTGTGCCCCTATTCCCCAGCTTTCGAGACAATGGGATCACCGTGGTTGCGCAAGCCATGGCGATGGGCAAGGCAATCATTTGCTCCCACATTCAGGGGCAAGTTGAATTTCGAGAGCCTGGTATTGATGGGATTTTTGTTCCCCCTGGTGACGCACAGGCTCTGCGGGAGGCAATCCAGTATCTATGGGAACATCCAGATAGAGCGGCGCAGATGGGCATGGAAGGTCGACGACGGGCAGCAGAGATCTTCGCATTGGATTTTTTTGCCGCCAACGTGCGACAGGTTGCAGATGATGTCCTCACAGGGAACCGAACGGACATTCCCACTATGGCGCAGAAGATACGCGCATTCAGCCATGCCGTTCCCTCAAATAGCCATTAAGAAGACGTGATACCTACTCTATGCAGATGAGCAATGTGCCATGGTACATTGCTCATCTGCATAGAGTAGGAAGTTTTAGCCTTCTTACTGCTTATAGACTTCTGTCAACAGCGTATTCACCCACTGCTGGCGGTATGCAGCAAATCCGGCATCAGTCGGATGGATATTATCGCTGGAAATCAGGTTCTGGTGGCTCTGAAAGAAGCTCCACAGGTTCGGGCCATGAATGATCTGGGGAAAGGCAGTGTATAACCTAGCGATCTGGGTGTTCAGCGCTGGCGCACACTGCTGAATATTGGTATTTCTGCCCCAGGGAATAAACGGTATCAACGGAACCTTGCCCGCATGTAGCACGTCCTGTACCAGCGTCACATAGTTGTTGTAGAACGTCTGTGGATCAACACAAGAAAGTGCGTCATTGGTACCATAGCTCAGTCCGACGTACTTTCCTGGAAAGAGTCCCAGCCAGGTGTTGAGGTTTTTCAGCGCATCGGAACTGGTCAGGTAGCCGATTCCTCCCGATTCCTGCACCGGATAATCGTTGGGGAGATGAGCATTGACCAGTTGCGCGAAGGCCGCTGTTCCGTTCAGGGTATCGTGATCCATCGCACCAGCAGTAATAGAATCACCATAAAAGATCCAATCGTCAGCCAGCGCGCTACTAGCATCGTACACATCCATATTGATACTGGCGTCATAGTTCTCATCACTGCCATCAATCGCAGTGACATTGATGCGCAGCCAGTTATCACCCGTCATAGTAATCACGGCCTGGCGTGAATGGTAATGATTGCCACGCACAGTCACCAGTGTTTTCCAGCCTGCTGTGGGAGGATTGCCCCCACCAGCAGCGGCATTGACATCGATGGTGTAACTCTCTGGCATATTATAGGCTACATCCCCAATCACTGTATGGTCATAGTTCCCTGTCTCGTTGTACCAGACAACAAGCACCTTGCTTCTTTTGGCCGCAGGCACGCTTGCGAGATCGTATGCTAGCCAGCCTGCACCGTTTGATCTCCAGGTTGTATCGTAACTATTGTCATTGGCATTTGTCGCAGGATAAGCTTCAGAGGATGCAAATGCCGGTGCGTTACGGCTGATCAGTGCTCCCACTAAAGATGCTTTTTGTGGCGTGGAACCAGTTACAGCATGGAGCGTGGAAACAGCGGTAGTAGCATTGCTGCTGACCGCTGAGTGCAGCCGACTTTTCATAGCATGCAGGATGTGTGGCGAGAACGGTAGCACCACAAGAAACGCCACGAGTAAAATAACGCAAAGGACGATGAGTGGCAATTTTTTCATTGGGGAATCCCCACAACGTATCCATTTAGCAACACTAGCAACATGATCACCTATATCCCTTTCAATCCATACAAGGCAAAACAGCTATTCATCTCATTCTCTATCTTCACTTTATAGAGCTTTGCTGTGACAAGTAGGTGTCTTTGCCGTTAAGATGACGTTATGAAATAGTCACGCCGGTTAATATTGGACTACTCGACAAAGTGGGGATATTCTAGCACAATATCTATTCATAGAAGAATATTCCGCTACCACGATATGAGAAATATTCACCACTTCTTTACCATACAGCTATTACATTTACATGTAACTATGTTATGGTTAACTTGACGAATAGACTGTTTCACTCCGACAGCATTACTATGTCATAACAACGATCTTATGTAAACATGTGGTCACTGGTAGGTCTCCACCCCTGGTGGGGAAACGTCGCCCCCATGGACGGGGGGGCCGAGCGATCATCGATGTTGCAGGCCCAAAGAGTGACAAAGATAGGTCAAGCAACACAGATAATAAGGGGAAAGTGCAGCCTCTTCCATGAGAGGTTGTATAAAGGATGAGAAGATGCAGAAGAAAATCCGTGTACTGTTCTTACAGTCCCAGGCACAGACGTGGTCGTGGTCAATCGCGAATGTGCATCGCATGCTACTGCAACATTTTGATCGAGAGCGTGTAGAGATACATGCCGCCTGTGCCGTAGGAGCAGGCGGCGCAAAAACGCCAGCATACAGCAGGTTTGAAATCATTCCCGACCTGCATCTACGCCCAACCAACTTCGGTCCAGTCATCTTCGGTGGCTCCAAATTTGAGCTGGCAAAAAACCTGCTAGCCACAGGTTTAGCTACGCCAGGGAGTCTGCTGGGACTCATCAATTATGTAAAACAGAACCAGATAGATATTATCCACGCCGCCGAAATGCCTCGTGATGCGTTATGCAGCGTCTTCCTGGCAAAAATGACCGGAGCCAAAAGCGTGATTCAGGTGCATTCGAAATGTGCAAGCTGGATGCGACCAGCAGTCTTGCGGGCCATGAGGCAGGCGGACGGGATCATTGGAGTTTCAGCATTTGTCGCCGATTCTGCCATTGCTATCGGATGCCAGCCAGCGAGAGTCCACCATGCATTGAATAGTCTGGATGCCAGCCAATGGGATTATCAGACGAATGGAAGTTCAATACGGCAGGAATTTCACATTCCGCCCGAGGCGCTGGTCTGCGCCATTGTTGGTCGCGTCGGACCCTGGAAAGGCAACGAACAGGTTTTAAGGGCGCTCGCCCAGATCAAAGAGCGCATACCAGATTTTCGCTTCCTGATCGTTGGTGAAGATGCCCCAAACCCTATCACCGGTAGCAGCAGCTATGTTGCCGATTTACAGGCGATAGCGCACGATCTGGGACTCAGCCAGCAGGTTATCTTTACGGGCCTGCGCTCAGATATTCCAGCGATTCTGGCGGCCTGTGATCTCTACACCATGCCCGCACTTGAGGAAGGGTTTTGCCTGGCTATCCTTGAAGCAATGGCGATGAAAAAGGCCGTTGTTGCCCTGGATAGCGGGGGACCACGCGAGTTTGTCGAACACGGGAAATCGGGCCTGCTCTCACAACCAGACGATGTGCAGCAACTGGCAGAAAATATTCTTACGCTGGTGAACGACGCTCCACTGCGCGAACGCATGGGCGCATATGCACGTCAACGCGTCGAAGAATATTTTAATCCTCAACGCCTGGCGAATGAAGTAGAGCAGATCTACCGGCTGGTCCTGGAAGGTGCACAAGCAGCAGATAAACAACCAGTAGCAACCATCGCAAAAGCGTAACCGCATTAAAGCTGATGGCACCAAAGGTCATGCGGGCCATCACATAGGGGATTATGGAGCGTCGGGAGAAGGCATTGCCTCTTCCCGACGCTCCACACTATGCAGGTTTAACTCGCATAAACCTGGATTTCGGCTAACCCAACATTTTGTGTCGAAGAACTCACTGCGGTAATATTGAGCTGTAAGCTCGTGATAGTCTTCGCTGTGAAGGTAATGGTCACAGCAGCACCGTTATTAGTGAGTTTACCGACGGTCACACTACTGCCATCACTAAATTGAATATTGCCAGCCGTGATCTGATCACTCGTGTTCGGACGGTCATAGAGCACAATCCTACCAATGGTTTGCGCGCTCGCCCAGGTCAGTTTGAGCCAACTGCCGGCTTTGCCGCCAACGGTCGCCCACTCCTTGGTATAATCACCCGGATAGCCATCGATCACCCCATCAATAGCTTTATTCGCGGTCTGACCGGTACTGGTATCCTGTGATGAGGCCGTTGCCGTTGCGGAAAGAGCGAGATCGGTAGTGGGGCTGCTCACAGTGATAGTGACAGTGGCAGGACTACTACTGGTCTGCCCATTGTTGACCACCAGTTGAAAAGTCAGCGTGGTCGCGCTGGCCGGTGCGGTAAAGGTGGGTTTTACCGCCGTCGTGCTGGAGAGCGTCACCGTTGTACCAGCCGTCTGCGTCCACAGGTAGGTCAACGTCTTGCCTGCCGGGTCTGAGCTGCCAGATCCATCGAGAGTGACGGTAGCGCCCGTCTGGACTGATTGACTTGTACCGGCATTAGCAACTGGAGCCTGCGCAGCTGTCACAGTGATGGTGACGGTGGAGGGACTACTAGTGGTTTGCCCATTGTTGACCACCAGTTGAAAAGTCAGCGTGGTCGCGCTGGCCGGTGCGGTAAAGGTGGGTTTTACCGCCGTCGTGCTGGAGAGCGTCACCGTTGTACCAGCCGTCTGTGTCCACAGGTAGGTCAACGTCTTGCCTGCCGGATCTGAACTGCCCGATCCATCGAGGGTGACGGTAGCGCCTGTCTGGACTGATTGACTTGTACCAGCATTGGCAACTGGAGCCTGGCTCCCTCCACTACTATTGTTATAAACCTGGATCTCGGCCAGTCCGACATTTTGCGTCGAAGCACTCACCGACGTGATGTTGAATTGGAGGCTCGTGAAGGTCTTTGCGGTAAACGTGAAACTCGTCGCCGTCCCATCATTATTGAGTGCACCAATGGTGATACTGCTGCCATCACTAAATTGAATATTGCCACCGGTGATCTGATCATCCGTGTTCGGACGGTCATAGAGAATAATCTCATTCGCCGTTTGTGCGCTTGCCCAGGTCAGCTTGAGCCAGCTACCAACTCCGCCGCCGATAGTCGCCCACTCCTTGGTATAATCACCTGGATAGCCATCGATCACCCCATCAATAGCCTTATCCGCGGTCTGCGCGGTACTGGTATTCTGGGATGAAGCTGTGGCTGTCGCGAAAAGGGCGAGATCGCTACTGCTACTGACGGTGATGGTGACGGTGGAGGGACTGCTACTGGTTTGCCCATTGTTGACCACCAGTTGAAAGGTCAGCGTGGTCGCGCTGGCCGGTGCGGTAAAGGTGGGTTTCACCGCCGTCGTGCTGGAGAGCGTCACCGCTGTACCAGCCGTCTGCGTCCACAGGTAGGTCAACGCACTCCCGGTACTGCCTGATCCATCGAGTTGGACCGTAGTGCTCACCTGAACAGCCTGGTTTGCACCGGCATTAGCGACTGGTGCCTGGTTGCCTCCACCAGTTCCCGATCCCACGGTGTATTGACGCTGCAGCCAGAGAGCGTAGTTTGAACCAGCACAGCTCGAGTTACTGCCACAAACGTTGGCGTCATCCTGCGCATAGGTGAAAAATGCGTTCTGCTTGGCTGTGAGATCAGTGCCTGTGACGTTAGCTGCAAGAGCAGCGGTGTTGTAGTCTTCATAGCCGGTAAAGGAATAGGGCGTTGCATACTGCTGCAAGGCGGCCTGCACCAGGTAAGCAGCTGAGTGATGGTCGCTGTGATCACCGTCACCATAAGTGCCAACATAATCCTGCATATTGACTTGATCCGGCAGGAAAGACGACATCAAAGCGGCAAGCGTACTTGTTAATGTCGCTTTCGTGTAGCTTGACGAGCCGTCAATGGCGTGGATGGTTGTGATCGAACCTGTCCAGAGATCCTGTAAGCTCTCATAATTGGTAGACGAGAACCCGGAACCATCGAGGTTGCCATCGGGGAGTCGCATAAAAGCGAGAGAGACTAACGGATACGCAGAGAGCGTAAAAACCGGGATTGGGTGTCCGCTAATCCCTGCATCCGTCTGCGTCCAGGTATTAGCAACTCCGCACATCAGAGCGTAAGCGGCCTGTGCACCAGCTTCGCGTCCTCCCCAATAAGCGGCGTTATCACCCGCATCGCCTGCTGTCAGGAAGACCGTTCTGACGGTGCGACCAGCTTGAATGGCATGCAGCAAGTCTGGGCTGAGAAAGAGTAGATCATCATCCTCATGAGCAACAAAGTTGAGCGTTGACCCGCTAGCAGCCGAAGCTATTTTAGTAGTATCAAACGGTACAAGGTTAATACTTACGACAACCACACCAGCACCCACCAGAAAGGACCGACGTGAGAAGCCATTATGCGGGGAACGTAATTCCGTTGCCAGTTTCTCTATTCCCCCTATGAGTTGTTGTCCTCTTGACCACCGCATATCTCATTTCCTCCTCAAAATACACACTATCCATATATTAGATATAACACATATTGATAACTACAATGCATTTACATTTGCCGAAATGACAAATGCGCGTAAGTGCCGATGTCCTGCTCTATACAGAGACGTAGGCAATCCCAATAGCGGCCAACGTGCAGGAATCGTTCATGTATCCCTCCCTTTTTATGATGTTGTGGGCGTCGATGGAGCTAACCCCATCCCTACTGTTGATGCTTCATTCCCCCAAGCCTGGATCTCGACTAAGCGGGTATTTTGCAGCCACACAGCAGTAATGTTGAGCTGTAAGCTGGTGATGGTCACTATTGAGTCGTTGTCCTCTTGAACATCACGTATTTCATCTCCCCATCGAAAACACGTAATCTCTTTATATTACTTATAGTGCCTATATATTTGATATAATAAACACTTATAAATGTAAACACTTATAGCTGCTAACGTCACAAATGGCTGTGATTATATAATACAATAAATGGCTGTGGTTGTACATGCTTGCAACGTTAACATTAGGTAGCGGAAAGGTTGCGTTTTGTCGTTACTCCTTGCGCTTATAGAACGACTAAGATGAGTAGAAAAGCGACGCTCACGTTATCTGGCTACAGCGAGCCGTCTAAGACCGCCGGATGCGCACGCACAGCCAGCTTCTGGTCGATGTTAAATAACAACATTCCTGGTCATCGAAGCATGTTGCGCCGCATTTGTTGTACCGGTATCTCGCTAGCTTTGAGAGTATAAAAGTAGTGAATCATCTCCTATGCACTATTTTGTAATATGCCAATCGCTAGCTTTTTTGTGTAATAGTGGATAGGGAAGAAAAAAAATAAAGTCTCCATCCTTCCGGGGAAAACGTTAGGAAATGGGGTAGGGGCGTGTCCTTGCGACCGCCCCCGGGCGCACGCGAGGTCTGTCTTTTACCCACAATTTTCTATTCGAGTGAGAGTTGAGAGGCTAGGTGAACCCCTTCGATGAGAGTTTGGATGTATAACCATCCTTTCCAAAGGGTTTTCCAACCTGGCTCTCCATCTCCCTTGCGTCCCAAATACCCACCCGCCTGAGCGATGCGGTGCCAGCATCGTTGCGTGGTCAACCGTTGAGCAGAAACGTGGGCCAGATGCGCCACGACTTTGACCACATCCGCTGGCAGGACTTCCTGGGCAGGCCGCTCGGGCTCCTGGCGGGCCACGTCTCGTAATTGTAAGAGGCGCACGGCTAAGGGAGCCAGAAACCCCAACAAGGTGCGCAATCCCTCATAGGTTTGCACCTGACGTGCCTCAATCTGACAGCCCGTTTTGAGACATTGGTGATAATCCTCCACGATCCAGCGCATGCGATACCATTCGACCCGCTCCCAGGCGTCCTCTTCGTTCTGGACTGCCACCGAGGTTACCAGCAGCCATTCGAGCGCCTCTTGCCCTTCTGGTGGGTTGGCTTCCCAGGTTCTGACCACGGTGACCACCAGTGGCACCTCTCCTTTGCCTGCTGGCCCATCGGGAGGCCAGAGCCGGAGCGTTCCCCAACTGATGCTCAGGTGGGCTGCTCGTTGCTTGCGCTTGTGATTGCCATCCAACTGGATCGTGTCTTGCCCCATCGATGGCCAACTTCTCACCTCCTCGAAGAGATGCTGGGTGGGCTCTTGTCCGGCTGGTCGCTTCTTTCCATGACGAAGCGCTCCGGGGGAAAGCGGGGTCTCGGCTTGATCCACCCGCAGATCCACTCTCCGATCATGCTGCACGCGCACCTCAAAGCCACCGTTCTGCTTGAGACACGCTCGCAAAAACGCAAAGATATCACTGCCTCGGTCCCCCACATGAATATATTCACATCCTGTTGGTGCCTCCCCGATCTGCTGTGCTTGTCGTTGCCAGACCTCCGCTTCTTTCTGTTTGCGCTTGCCTCGCTGGTGACTCGTTTCTCCGGCTGGAGCGGGCTGTCGCAAAAACGCTTCCTGGGTGGCTATGCCCAGCACTTGCCTATTGCTCGGGTCCACCGCCAGCACCGTTTGCAGCAGGTAGCCCTGATGGCTCCCATTGCCGATGGGGCCCAATCCACTCGTTTTGGGATGGTGCGCATAATCCACTTCCGTCATATCTTGGATCAGCAAGACCCGCTTGCGTTGCTGCATCCGCTCTTTCGTCTGCTGCTCATGTGGCTCCATCAGTTGTTCATAGCTCGTCTTCGCACTCTCCAAGAAGCGGTACCCTGCTTTCGTCGCTGCTTGCCCTCCCAATTGTTTGGGCAATGAACCCATCGGATCTCGTGCCAGTGCACTTGCCATCTTCACGGCTCGTTGCGTTCGCCGTTCATCTTCCAGCCGCACCGATCCATACGTCATCACTGCCCATTCCGTTGCACTTTCCCTTCCACTCCATTCCATCTTTTCTCGCCTTTCCTCTTTCTTTCTCTTCTTTCCCTCCTCTCATTCTACCATTCTTTGTACTTGAACGTTGTGGGTAAAAGACAGCGCGAGGTGACGCCCCTACCCCATTTCCCCCTCAAAGCGCGGTCGTTGTAAGTATCGCGTATCTGCGTGGACAAAGATTATCAGGTGAGGTGGTCTTTGTGGGGTAGGTGTATGCGCATATGAGGGGCCGTTAGCGGCGGCGCGCTCTTCCCCATGCTTAACGCGTGCATAACTTCATAGGTTACTGAACGATGTGATTGGTAAATTTCCCGCATAACAATGCTCCCTCCAAGCAAGGCCGTGGTCATGCCTCCCAGGAAAGAAAGTAACGCCAGCAGCGCCGCCAGTTGTGAGTTCATGACGGATGTCAATGCCAGGAGAAACATACTGACGATAAAAAGTAATATAGCCAGGCCGAGGATAAGCGCCGCGTCATGCAGCATCCTATGTCGTTTTAAGAGGTGAGGAAGCTGCACTTCTATTTCACGTAGCCGCAGCTGGCTGAAATCATCAAGCGCCTCCATGGCGCTGTTGATCGTATCACCCGCTGTACTCAGGATGGTGAAACGTTCTTAAATCATGGTTCGCATACGTGCACTAATGGCATCATAGCGCTGGAATTGTCCGTTTAAAAAAACTATACACGATGATATCATGACGACAGGGGCTAGAATAAGGCTGATAATATGCGTAACGGTAGTAGTATCCATGGGTTTATCCTTGAGAATAACACGCTCAGGCCGTCTGGTGCTGTGCTTCGTGAAGGAGATATATGCACCAATGCATACATTTCGCTTCAGTCTAGTCAGATTACATGCAATGCTTTTTTTGCCAATTCATTTGCTCTCCTGCCTGGATCAGACGCTTTCCTGGAGCAATAAGTATCCATAACCAAGGACACAGTAAACATAGACACCGGTTCCGCGTAGCTTATTGCGAATCCTGTCAATATGTTTGTCCATCATTGAGCGCACCTTTTCGTCCGCCTTGCAGTTGTAGACAAGATGTGCCAGGTCAGCATAAGTAAGCGGCCAACCATGTCTTAGAGGATAGAATAACCGATATTCGGTCCTTGTCAAGATGACCTTAGTACCACCGACGATCAGTGAATGTCCTGGTGTGTCCCACTGAATATCGGATATTTGCACACGAGATCTGTAGCTTTCACGTGTCATAGCTTAAAGTCCTCCTAAAAAGAGAGGACGAAGAATGCGCTGCACTCTTCGTCCTCGACTCCGTTATCGAGGGCCAGCATTGCGCACTTCATCCGCTAGAAAAGCAAACTGCGCAAAGTTCTCTTTGAATAGTCGCGCTAAAAGTGCGGCTTGTTGATCATAGGTTGCGGGGTCCGGCCAGTTTTTGCGCGGCCAGAGTATGTCAGCAGGCACACCTGGACACTGTATTGGTACACGGAAGCCAAAGGTGCTATCGATGAGCATATCTGACTGCTCAATCGCACCACTGATAGCGGCCTGTACCATAGCACGGGTATAGTTAATGTTAATGCGCTGCCCTACACCGTAGGGTCCGCCTGACCAGCCGGTATTGATCAGATAACAGCGCACATTGTGTTTCTCAATACGCTCACGCAGCAGATTCGCGTACTCGCCCGGTCGCAATGGGAGGAACGCAGCACCAAAGCAGGCGCTAAAAGTCGCCTGTGGAGTAGTCACACCGGCTTCAGTGCCAGCGAGTTTACTGGTATAGCCTGATAAAAAGTAGTACATTGCCTGTTCTGTGGTCAGCTTTGCAATGGGCGGAAGCACGCCAAAGGAGTCTGCCGAGAGAAAGATGACGGACTGTGGATGTCCTGCAGTACCCGATGGTATGACGTTATCAATATACTCGACGGGATACGCTACGCGGGTGTTTTCGGTCAACGTTGCATCACGATAGTCTGGCTCACGTGTTGTCGCATCCAGCACCACATTTTCACAGACAGAACCGAAGCGCACCGCCTGCCAGATCTGTGGCTCATATTCCTGTGAGAGATTGATACACTTGGCATAGCAACCGCCCTCAAAATTGAACACACCATTGTCGCCCCAGCCATGTTCATCGTCACCAATCAGGTGGCGATGAGGGTCCGCTGACAGTGATGTTTTCCCAGTACCTGATAGACCAAAGAAGAGTGCAACATCATCGTCGGAGCCAACATTTGCTGAGCAGTGCATGGGTAAGACACCTTCAGATGGTAGAAGAAAATTCAGCACCGTGAAAATGGACTTCTTCATTTCGCCCGCATATTCGGTACCAGCGATCAGTACCAGGCGCTCTTTAAAATCGACAATGATGGCGGCCCCAGAACGTGTACCATGCACGTGAGGGTTCGTGCGGAAATGAGGCACACACAGAATCGTGAAGCCTGGGCGCTCACTCATCTGGTCACTCTCATTGGCGCGTAAGAACAACTGATGGGCGAACAGATTATGCCAGGCTAACTCGGTAATCACCTGAATGGGCATGCGATAGCGGGGATCAGCACCCGCCGCCGCGTCCAAAACATAGACTTCACGTCCCTGCAAGTAATCAGCCAGGCTCTGACGTATCCCGGCGAACGCATCGGCTGACATGGGATGATTGTTATCGCCCCACCATATATCTTGTGCATAGTCATCATGCGAGACAATGAATTTATCTTTCGGTGTACGTCCTGTATATGCACCAGTCGTTGCACAGAATGCTCCATTCGACGCAATCTGCCCTTCTCGTCGCGCCAAAGCACATTCCACGAGTTGCGCGGGAGCAAGATTCCAGTGAATGGCACCCAGATTGACTAATCCATACTCTTCCAGTGCCTTACGACTCATCAGCATTGTCATAAAACATTAGCTCCTTTTTATCATGCTCTCCAGGAGAGAGCCTCGGCATCTAGTCTAGCTACGACAGCTATCAGTGTATCTCTCAACGTTCATGGCCATTGTCTGACGACAGGTACACCTGTCGTATTCCCTGCCGCCAGACAGTGCAAACCTGTTTCTCGCCGGGATTAAGGATAAATACTCCTTATGCGTGTTGTTTCGGCCACCCGTCCAACTGCCAGCAAATAGGCACCCAGGCGATAATCGCAGTGTTGCTGCTCGCAGATAGCCTTGACGGCGCTAAAGCTCTGCTTCATCATGCGCTCCAGGCGCGTGTTGACTTCTTCTTCTGACCAGAAGAGGTGCTGGAGATCCTGAACCCACTCAAAGTAGCTGACGACTACACCGCCCGCATTGGCGAGAATATCTGGAATAACCGGGATGCCGCGTTCGTGGAAGATCGCATCCGCACCTGTTGTCGTGGGGCCATTAGCAGCCTCGACGATCAGCCTGGTCTGGATGCGTTCTGCGTTGCGTCCCGTCAGTTGCCCCTCAATAGCAGCTGGAATAAGAATGTCACAGGGCTGTTCCAGTAACTCTTCGCTACTCAAGCGTTCCACGCCCGAGAGCGTTTGCAGGTTTCCTGACTCGCTCGTAGCCAGCAGCGCTCGATTGACATCAATACCGTGGTCATTATAGACGGCCCCATTCACATCGGCGAGTCCAACAATCCTACAACCAGCTTTAGACAGGAGGGTCGCAGCGACCGAACCCACATTGCCAAAGCCTTGCATGATCACGCGGGCACCTTCAAGAGGAATATTATGGACCTGGCAGGCATCGCGCGTCATAAAAAAGACTCCACGTCCAGTGGCCTCAGTTCTGCCCAAACTGCCACCCAGCGCTAAGGGCTTACCCGTCACCACCGCCGGGATCGTATACCCGTGATGCATAGAGTAGGTGTCCATAATCCAGCCCATGACCTGCGCGTTTGTATTCATATCGGGCGCAGGAATATCGCGCTCTGGACCAATCATCTCGGCGATTTCTGTGGTATAACGGCGCGTCAGGCGCTCCAGTTCCGACGGCGAAATATCGCGCATATCGACAATGATGCCTCCTTTGGCACCCCCAAAGGGAATATCCATGAGAGCACATTTCCATGTCATCCACATAGACAACGCACGTACTTCATCCAAGGAGACATTCGCGTCGTAGCGGATGCCGCCTTTGGCTGGTCCACGATTAATATTATGCTGCACACGATATCCGGTAAACATTTTTACAGTGCCATTATCCATACGGACGGGAAAGTGTACCGTCAACTCGCGTTTTGGCGTGCGCAGGATCGCGCGCAGCTCTGCATCAAGATGCAGGCGATCAGCTGCCGCATCAAACTGTATGAGCGCCTGATTCAATGGATTAAGCAACTGATCTTCTTTTACTGTCGTTACCAATTTTTTCTCCTTTGATGTTAGTAACATGGAAAAGTGGATGGATTAAGAATAAGTGCTAGAAAAATGAAAGGTGCTAAGAAAACATGGATTTCTCTTTCCTTTCATATGCAAGAATAACTTCAGGAAATAAGTAACTTCACAATTCAAGTATAAATTTTTTTTGGGCTATAATAAAGGGAAAGTTAGCAGTATATTCTTTAAAAAAATGAATTTTGAAAGGTAAGAGCCCCCTATGACCTTACAAAATGAAAACCTGCTGGATGATATCGGTTGGCAGATCCTCCAGGCGTTGCAAAAAAATGCGCGCATCACTTTCAGAGATCTGGGTCGGCAGATCGGTTTATCGGCGCCTGCTGTAACGGAAAGAGTACGCCGCATGGAAGATGCTGGTATTATTCGTGGCTACCGCCTTGACGTAGATTTCGCAAAAATTGGCTTTCCGGTGACAGCTTTTATCCGCATCAGTGTGCCGAAAGATAAACGCGAGTATATTGGGGCACAGCTGCTGGAGGTTCCCGAGGTGCTCGAATGCTATCGCGTAGCTGGCGTCGATTCTTTTATTATGAAAGTCAGCGCTCCTTCTATTGTCCATCTGGAGAAACTCATTGATCGTCTGGGACGCTATGGGCCATCTACCACTTCTATCGTGCTGTCTACCACGCTCATAAGAAACGGTATTGAAAAGATAGACGATAGTGAATGAGAGGTGCCGGTCAGGTTCAATAGTTTCGTGTTTTGCAAGCAAATACATTACAAACTGTCCCTGGTTTCCTCTAGGCAACGTTGTCTCCACTTGATACGGTGGGAGGGAAGCGTTTCTCTAACATAAAGCGAAGGGTGTTGCTCAATCTCTAGTATAGGGGAAGAGAGATCGTACGCATGCAGCGGTCATGGCTGTGGCCGATAGCTATTATTTGCTTATCTATTGCTGCCCTCATCAGCATAGTAAAATTTTCGGGTACGCCTGTAAGCCTGTTATTTGTGCTTGGCTTTCTCTGCATCTGCCCTGGAATGATGTTGGTAAGGTTTATGCGCCTGGATTCTATCGCCGCTGAATGGACGCTCGCGCTGGCCTTGAGCCTGGCAATTGATGGTATTATTGCCGGCATTTACCTGTATGCTGGAAGATGGTCTCCACCTGGCATTTTTGCGACCATCTTCGTCCTGAGTATCGCAGGTGCCTGCATACAGCTTTTTACGCTGCTGGAGCAGTCGCATGGAGCACCTATGACCATAGCTGGTACTCCTCCGGCTGCCCTGGCCAATAACATGGCAGTGGAGAGCCAGTTCTTGCGCCAGATGATCATGGCAGAATCCGCTTTTCATCCTGAGATGGGCGCAGCCTCTGTGGAAATACATAAAAAGGAGAGTATAATACAGGGAGAGATAGGATCGCCTCGTCGCTCAAAAGACGTAGCTATCTCCGATCATCTCACGCAATTTGCAGGCTCAATGAGGATAGATAAACGCATGCAGGACCAACAAGAAGCCATCTTAGGCATCGATCTTGGCACTACCTATGCCTGTATCGCCTATGTGGATACAAGTGGCAAGGCAGTTATGCTTCCTAACCGAGAACACCAGCTAGCGACACCAGCGGTAGTGCTGTTCGAGGGCCAGAAGCGCATCGTAGGTGACGAAGCCAAGAATAGCGCACTCCTGACTCCAGATACAGTGGTCGAGATGGTCAAGCGCCACATGGGAGAAGCCAACTGGCGTTTCCGTTATGAGGACAAGGACTATGCCCCCGAAGAAATCTCCTCCTACATCCTGCGCAAACTAGCAGCGGATGCCCAGGAGGTACTCGGCTTTCCGGTAAACGACGTGGTGATTACCTGTCCAGCGTACTTTGGCCTTGCGCAACGGGAAGCTACCGCACGCGCCGGTGAGATTGCGGGTCTGAACGTCCAGGAGGTGCTCAGCGAGCCGACAGCGGCAGCTATTGCCTATGGCCTACAATACACCCACGAGCAGACAGTGCTCGTTTACGATCTGGGTGGTGGAACATTCGATATCACCATTATTGCCTTAAAGCGAGACGAGACGACGGTGATAGCCACCGGGGGAGATCATCATCTGGGGGGTCGAGACTGGGATAGCACACTGGTGAGCTACCTGGCACAGCAATGGCAGGAGCAAACGGAATCGGCGGAAGACCCGTTGGAGACGCCAGAGACGTTGCAAGATCTCTGGCTCAAGGCCGAGAAAGCCAAATGGGCGCTGACGGCTCGCCTGGAGACGCGCGTGGCGGTCTCACACGGCGGTCGCAATGTGAAAGTTGTGGTGACGCGCGACAAGTTCAACGAGCTGACAGCATCGCTACTGGATCGCACAATACTTTTTACGCGTATGACGATGGATGCAGCCAAGGTGCGGGGCTATAGCCAGTTTGATCAAATCGTACTGGTTGGTGGTTCGACCAGAATGCCACAGGTTTCGCAACGGCTGGAGCAAGAGTTCCGTATACCCCATCGGTTATTTGAGCCAGACGAAGCAGTGGCGAAGGGGGCAGCCCTCTATGGGCAACGACTCCTGCTCCAGAAAAACATCCAGGCCAAAGCAACTGAGATAGCGTACACAAGTGCCAGCGGGCTGCCCACACTACAGCAAACAGCGGCTGATAGTATATCCCTGGAACCCATTTCTCCAGCCATAGTCACGCAAGCACGAAAAGAGATCACACAAGCGTTTGGGCGCGAAGAAATGAGCATGCAGAAACTGGCAACGACAGAGATTACGAATGTTGTCAGCCACAGTTTTGGCATCGTTGTAACCATTGATTATGGTACAGCCAGGATGCGCGAGGCCGTCTCTAACCTGGTCAGGGTCAATGATCCTTTACCAATCACCAAGGTGAAAACATATGGTACGTTAGAGGCTGATCAGGATGACGTTGAGATCACCATCGTGGAGAATGCCGAGGAGACAGCGATTGTAGAGCAGGAAAAATATGACGAAGAGGCAGTCATCGGCACCATCATTCTCCACTTACCGAGTGGCCTTCCTGCGGATGCTCCGATAGATGTTTCATTTGAAATCAACGGGCAGGGACTCTTGCACGTCACGGGACGTGAGCCCAGCAGCGATGTTATTGTGGAAGCAGAATTTGAAACAAAAAGTATCTCTCGCGTGGAGCTACGCGAGGCTAAATCGCGTGCTTTAAGATTAACGGTCCATTAAAACCATGTTCTGAGCACTATTTTTTAGGGAAGAGGACACTGTTATAGTAGATTGTCCCTCATTTCCTCTGGCACATTAGCCAGATATTTAGTACGCTGGAGCAAAATGTGCTCCTGATTACTAACCCAGGAACTCGATAAGCATGAGTCACCTTACGCTATATATTATTATTAACTGGCGGTCAGGCCCAACGAAATGGTGAGAAAGAAGGCAAACATGGGTACTCCACAGCGTGTTATCTTTGGTATTGATCTTGGTACAACCTACTCCTGTATCGCCTATGTGGATACATATGGGAAAGCTATCATTCTTCCTAATCAGGAACATCAACTTACCACGCCATCGGTAGTGCTGTTCGAGGGCCAGAAGCGCATCGTAGGTGACGAAGCCAAGAATAGCGCGCTCTTGAGTCCAGATGCAGTGGTCGAAATGGTCAAGCGCCACATGGGAGAAGCCAACTGGCGCTTCCGTTACGAGGGCAAGGACTATGCCCCCGAAGAAATCTCCTCCTACATCCTGCGCAAGCTGGCCGCGGATGCTCAGGACGCGCTTGGCTTTCCGGTGAAAGACGTGGTGATTACCTGTCCAGCGTATTTTGGTATTGCGCAACGGGAAGCTACCGCACGTGCCGGTGAGATTGCGGGTCTGCATGTCCAGGAGGTGATCAGTGAGCCAACAGCGGCGGCTATTGCCTATGGCCTGCAATATACTCACGAGCAGACAGTGCTCGTCTACGATCTGGGTGGCGGGACGTTCGATATCACCATTATTGCCTTAAAGCGGGATGCAACGACGGTGATAGCCACCGGGGGAGATCATCATCTGGGCGGTCGAGACTGGGATGGCGCACTGGTGAGCTACCTGGCGCGGCAATGGCAGGAGCAAACGGAGTCGGCGGAAGACCCGTTGGAGACACCAGAAACGTTGCAAGATCTCTGGCTCAAGGCCGAGAAAGCCAAATGGGCGCTGACGGCTCGCCTGGAGACGCGCGTGGCGGTCTCACACGCTGGTCGCAATGTGAAAGTTGTGGTGACACGCGACAAGTTCAACGAGCTGACAGCGTCGCTACTGGATCGCACGGTAATTTTTACCCGCATGACGATGGATGCAGCCAGGGCGCGGGGCTATAACCAGTTTGATCAAATTGTACTGGTTGGTGGTTCGACCAGAATGCCACAGGTTTCGCAACGGATGGAGCAAGAGTTCCGCTTACCTTATCGACTATTTGAGCCAGACGAAGCAGTGGCAAAAGGGGCAGCCCTCTATGGGCAACGGCTCCTGCTGCAACAAAATATTCGCGCCAAAGCGGATGAGATAACCAGAGCAACCGCTGAAGTCGCCGAGAACAGCAGAAATACGGCCAGAATCGCCAAAGGCATCACAAACCCTCCTCCCGTCGTAGAGCAAGTAGAAATCCCGCCGGCTGTCTTGAAACGAGCACAAGCTGAAATCGCCCGGGCGCTAAATATGGGAGAGGATGCGATCAGGAAACTCACCACAGCCTCGATCACCAATGTGGCCAGCCATAGTTTTGGCATCATTGCCACCGTTGGCTATGGCACGCCAAATAGTCGTAAGGTCATATCCAATCTGGTCAGGGTCAACGATCCCCTACCAATTGCACAAAGGAAAACGTATGGTACAATTGAAGCTGACCAGGACGTTGTTGAGCTTGAAATCATGGAAAATACGGAAGAGACCTGGATTGTAGAGCCAGAAAAATATACGGAAGAGGCGGCCATAGGTACCGTTACCTTAACCCTTCCGCCAGGATTGGCAGAGGATGCGCCGATCGAGGTGACAATTGAACTGAATACGCAGGGACGTCTACATGTGACTGGCAAAGAACCGCGTAGCAATACGGCGATTGACGCGACGTTCGAAACGAAAGGCTCAATCACAAAAGAGGAATTACAGCAAGCCCGAATGCGTGCGCAAGATATCACGATTATCTAAGAACGATTATTACTAAGAATGAATCATGACAACAGCAAAACGCCCAAATTTTTTTCTCCTTCTCGAATTAAATCCGAATGAGCAGTGGGATCAAGTGCAGTATGAAAAAGCTCTCCAGCAGAAAACAGGTCAATGGAACCATGATAGTGCGGGTGTCACCAAAAAGGCCTTGCTGGCTCAAGTGAACCGTGCGCTGCTCCCACAAATACATGAGGTGATGGAAGATCCCTCGTTGCGCGCAAAAGAGGCCACGGCAGCTAGAAAGCAGCTCGCGGAACTCTATCAGGCTGAGCAAGAACGCTTTGAAAAACAGCTCGCGCTACTCAACATGAAAGAAATAGCAGAAGCAGACGAAATTGATAAATTCGTCGCTGAATTTAAACATATTAAACCGCCCACAGAAATAGAAAAACTGATTACAGTTAAGAAACATTCAGTTGATAAACCAGCGCTACAGACGCACCAGACATTAGATGCTTCCATGGCGAATAATATCGCTGATCGTCTGGAAATTCTGCATATGAAAAGTCTGTATGAATTGCTCCAATGTTCACGCGATGCTTCAAATGTCACACTTTCTCGCGCCGCTGAAGAATTGTATGCACAGATAGTACGGCTGCATCCAAATGCAGAGACGACTATCATGATAGAGTTAGTGGGCTTTGCGGCGAGTCTATTCAAGTCGGAAGAAATGCGTGTCAGGTATGACGAAACGTTGCGCCAGGCAGCGCTGCAACAGATCCTGCAAGATCTCGATGATAGCACGAAGCGTTCAACAGTCAAAGAACTGCATCCCAAACAAGTCTTGTTCTACCTGGAAAGTGCGAGCAAAGCAGGTTGGCTTGAGGACGAGGCGCTAGCGCAATTAAAAGCACATGCTCGTCTCCGCCGGTGGTTTGTCACGCTGCCTGCCGGTGAAAAAAGCGCGCTCCCCAGCGTGCAGAATACTAGCAATGCGGAGGAAGTACCTCAGCCACAGAGCAATGCGGAGGAAGTACCTCAGCCACAGAGTAATGTTGAGAATGTGCGTCAGTTGCAATATCAAATTCTCCGTGCGGCTATTCGTCTGTATTGGAAATGGCCGGAAAACTGCCTGACGGTCTGTATTTCGTACAGTATAAAGACTGACAGCGTGCAGCATCACACGGATAGCGTCACGACCCATTATGTGAGCCGCACAGAATATGATCGGCTCGGATACTATGAGATTAGCGGTATCTGGAATCAGCGCTATGATATTCTCGTCTCTTCTGTCTTTGATCGAGATGGTATACAGGCCGTTGCTAGCGGAGTGCGCATCAATATCCATCTGTATCGAACAGTGCTGACGTATGAAATTCAACTCCCGCATCTGCTTTATCGCAGGCGCACACTGCGTATTATGGCAGACACAGCCAGCCCTATTCCCACCTTGCTCTTAATCAGCAAAGCGCAGAGCATTCCGCTGCATAAGAGCGATGGGGAAATCTTTTATCGCCTGGCGGGACGCACGAACGAGAGAGGAGAAATGAGCGTGAAACTTCCTGGCACTCTTGTACCGCCAGGGACATTTGGCAAACTGTTTTTAGAGGATGATCGCCTCTATGAAACGATTATTATCCATCATCCGGCGGAGAACCAGTTGAGGTTAAGCTGATATGTCGTTTCTGCGAACAGTGCTATGTCCATCTTGTTTTCACTCGTTTCCTCTGCACAGGCTCCTCTTTCGTTGTATCATTCCTGACTGTGCAGGAAAGGGAGAAGATGAGATATATGGGCGCGCGCGTGGATTGGCAACGCCCGTGATGGGGCGTCTCTTGCAGCCCACCAGTCGCGGCTTCGTCGTGCCGCGCCAGGCGGAATGCGATATCTGTCATAACATCAGCCGTACACACATCTGTCCGCACTGCCACGGCGAATTGTCCTACGATATTGGGTTGGTCGATCAGTATATGATTGCCGTGATTGGCAGTTCCGCTGCTGGCAAGACCCACTATGTCGCCTCACTCATTCACCATCTACAGCAAGCTACAGGTAAGAGTTTTGGCTTAACCGTGCGCATGCTCGGTGATGCTACGCAACAGCGCTGGGAGCACGACTACTATACGCCACTGTTTATCAACAAAACACGTCTGCAACCAACACCATCAGCCGAGGTAGATGCACAGATAAAAGTTCCCCTTGTATTACGGCTGACGTTCAGCCGTGGCCGGGTGCGACGTGCTATTGACATAAATTTCTTCGATACAGCAGGTGAAGATATGGCATCCTTTAGCACGATGTCGTTACAGAATCGCTATATCTGCCAGGCCGACGGTCTTATTCTGTTGTTCGATCCACTGCAAATTCCAGCAGTGCGGCAGCAGATCACGGCGGTGCCACTACCTCCCATTGATCCCAGAGCAACCCCAGAAAATATTGTTGGTCGCTTGCGAGACTTATTCGAGCGGGAACAACGTCTGCACGTGCGCCAGAAAGTCAAGACACCCATTGCCTTCACACTCGCGAAAGTTGATCTACTATCGACGCTACTGGGACCGGGTTCAGAATTACATCATCCCAGCGAACATCCAGGCTATCTCGATCTTGATGACACACAATCCGTGCATACAGAAATTGCTGGTTATCTGGCGAACTGGATAAGCCCGAACTTCAACGATTTTATTGTCAATAACTATGCGTGCTATCATTATTTTGGCGTCTCTGCTCTTGGAGAGCAAGCGCAGGCTGATAACCACCTATCAACCGTGAGTCCCTGGCGTGTCGAAGATCCCTTGCTCTGGATTTTCTATCAACTGAAACTCATTCGAGGTATGAAAAGGCGTTCATAGTTTAGGCAGTGTCTGCTCAACATTAGATAGTGTTTGGAACGCGCACCTTTTTGGCCAGGAACGAGCTAAAACCAAACACTATCTAAGTGGAAATAGTGCTCACCTGAAGACACATGCCTAAAGAAGGATACAGAACATGAGCAGCAGATGGAGAAGAGTTGGCGCGAGCGTACTGCTGATAGCCCAGATCTACATTTTCAGCAGTTTTCTAAAAACAAATTTTCATCCCATTCGTTTCGTGATACACAGCCTTAGCTGGATTATCCAGATGCGTGTGTGGATGCTGGCAACTGCTTTAGGGCACACGCAGGTTTTCGTGACATCTTATGGATATACGGCCTATCTCTCATTCATAGCCAACATTGCGCTGATCGTAGTCGCCCTTTTTGTGAATGCGGCCTGGTTGGTATTTGCCTTGACGCTCGTTCTACCACCCACGTTACTGGCCGTAAGCTACCTCAGTAGCAGTTGTATCGCCACGAAGGATCTGCTAAAAACGCTGATCAGCGCACATTCACGCAAACCAGAGCGTCAACAGGATGCTTCTCCTGCATCTTTACCGGCACCTGCGGCGCAGGATGCTTCTCCTGTATCTTTACCGGCACCTGCGGCTAAAACCTATGTCTTTGAGCGCGGATGGAATATAGAGAAGCTGGTGATAGAAAATCTCAATGAGAGCTTCCGACTCAGCCGCTTCTGGTGGTTTGATGTAGGCGAGAGGGTGAGCGATTGGGGCTGGGGGCACACCTGGTTTGTCTTCTACTGGGTATTGGTTATAAGAGCGAGCTGCTATCTTTCAAGCCTACTGCTATACGCGCTGGCCATTGAGTTTTGTAGTCTTTTCACCACGTTGTATACGCTGTTGCTGCTGGCATGGATGTCTGTCGTTACGCTATGTATTGTGTTCTTTTCCATTATCAATATGCTCTACATGCGGGCCTACCATATCTACTTGCGCTGCCCTGTTTGTTACAAAGACATGCAAATACCGATATATCTGTGTCCTACCTGTCAGATGGAACATGCACAACTCCGACCGGGAACCTATGGGGTTCTCTGGCAGCGTTGCAGCAAGTGCACAACCAAACTGCCAACGCTGGATATACTGGGCCGGAAAAAACTGACTAGCATGTGTCCCCACTGCCACCACATCCTGAATAGTGATATCGGGCAAGGTACTGATATCCATATCGCCATAGTGGGTGCTGCAGATGCCGGGAAGACGACCTACCTGGTGACGGCTCTCCACGAGTTTGTCACAATGTATCCTCGGCAGTACACGACGACTATCACTTTCACCGATGTGCAACAGCAAGAACGTGTTCAAATGCTGTTTCAACAGATGCAAAGTGGGGAGGTGCCGCGATCAACGCGTGAAGTTGTGCCACAGGCTTACACCTTAAAAGTACAAGAACAGTCGGCGCACGTACCTCACATCGTTTATCTCTACGATGCAGGTGAGCAGGCATTTGCGTCCGCAGTCAATAGCAGTCAGCAAGAATATTATCGCTATGTGCATGGCATTATTTTTATGATCGATCCGCTCACCCTGTCATCTGCGCCACCGCTTCCGGTTATCGAAGGTGACTCCTCTCAGTCAGATGAGCCGAAGGCTAGAAGCGCCAGCTTCGTTTCTGACAGTTTAAGAGATGACGACGGCATAGCGCTAACCTCGCGTCCGGGCTATCTGGAAATCATGCAGGTGTATGAGCGTATGCTACAGATACTTGAGTCATCAAGCGGTCTGAAACACAAGCGGCAGTACGTCCAGCCGATGGCGATTGTCATGACAAAGATAGATGCGTGCAGTTTTAATGCTGAGAGCGCCGAGTTGGGGCGCCTCCTCTCAGGTAATACTGCTGCGCCAACCGAAATGGCTGTCACGCAGCAACAGGTGCGCACGTTTCTAGCCACCCACGGTTTAGATCCTTTCATACGTGATGTCGAGTCCCATTTCGCATCGGTAGAGTATTTCGCCTGCTCAGCAGCGGTATCCCTCCAGGCGTCTCAAGACCTGCGACCAATGCCACCATTGCATGTGTTGCAGCCATTGGTATGGATTTTAAAGCACACGAAAAGCCTCAAATAGTAACACTTCAGGTCAGCTGGACAGCGGCAGGGACAAGCCCTTGCGGTTGTCGTTCCCAACCTGAAGAGTTACCTCCAATGAGCGTCTGCGAAACGGAACACTGATTGCTTGTTCCGTCATCTCTCCTTATGTGAGAGATGACAGGTGTGGGCCGACCGTATTCGCGAAATCGTAGTTGTTGACGGCGTCCCAACTGATCGACCAGGTCATTGCGCCACCAATGTCTGGATACGTTTTCGGTGGTTTAAATGACCCACAATTGGTGCCGCTCGCCAGACAATCGAGCGCATCATTTACTACTGTTGGTGATACGTAGCCACTACCTGCGGCAGAGGTTGATGCTGGTACTCCGAGTCCAACCTGGCTGGGGTCCAACCCGCCTTGCAACTGGATGGTTGCCAGAGCGGTGAGAAAGTCCACAGTGCCTTCCGCATACACATTTCCGTCGGCACCAAGCATCGTACCGGAGTTATAGTACTGCATGTTGACGATGGTCAGGATGCTCTTGATATCCAGAGCCAACTGGAAATAGTCACTACTGGTCGATTGCATGTCGACGGTTTGTGGTGCCAGTGTGATAATCAGGCTAGACCCGGCGAGGGCGGATAGCTGCTTAAGGGCGCTACTCATATAGGTCGGGTTCATGCCATTCTCCAGGTCGATGTCGACACCGTCGAAACCGTAGGTCTTCATCAGGCCGTACACACTGTTGGCAAAGTTCGTCGCACTGGTAGCATCATTGACACTAATTGCGCCATTCTGACCCCCGACTGAGATAACGACCTTCCTCCCCTGGGCGTGAAGCGTAGCGACATCGTTGGTGAATTGCGCGAGGTCATAGCCACCAAGCGCACCTGATAGCCCTGAGTCGATGCTGAACGTCACCCCGCCGGGATTATTCGGGTCCGCGTTGGCAAAAGCCACAGCGACGAGATTGTAGTTGGAGTTAACATCTTTCAGGCGCATGGCAGTGGAACCGTTGGTAAAGTCTTGCCAGTAGCCCGTCAGTAAATGTTTGGACGGGTTATTCGGAGGATTGTTTGGTGGTGGTGTTGGCGCTGGAGGAACACACGCACCAGGATGTGCAGCCGGGATAACGGTACCTGGAGTACGGGTCACATTGACAGGGGGCACCGCGCTGGTAGTGGTGGTACCAGCAGGTGGATAGACCTGCGACCAGGTGGTTGTACCATCGTGATTGTTCTTGATACTGTATAAATTCGCGCCGTTGGTAGCCCAACCCTGATTATCATTCAGGAAATCGAGGTTGGAGAGTCCGGCGTTGAAGACAGCGGTGGAAAGCTTGCCATCCGTTCCAGCGGGGATAGTCGCATCGGTCTGGCTGGTCAACGTCTGCCAGGCCCCATTGGTATATTCATACACGTTCCAATCCCCGTAGGGAGTGGGAGCGCTGGTGTTGCCTGGATCATAGGTTTGCCCGATGACAAAGATATGTTTCAAATCAGGAGCCGCGATGGTGTTCTGGTTATAGATGGGAGGGACAGCAAAGGTGGTGGTTGGACTCAGGCTTACCGGATAATAATAGCCCAAGATCTTATGGGTATAGTCGAGCAGATACAAATGCAGAAAGTAATGGGAGGGATCGTTGCCGTCCGGGTCGCTCTGGACCTGAACCGGCACAATGTCAGCTCCATCCTGGAAGATGAGGGGAGCGTTGGTGACGACCGAGGAATCACCATTCTGGTTGGGGGTACCACCTGGTGCAGCTTCCGTAATAGTATGCCAACCCTCAGTGGAATTGAGCGTTTCATCGATGAGGACTTTGTTGGTATCGACCACCGTCGTCCACCCCAACGTATTCCCCGCCAGAGGCGTCGAACAGCCCTGGTTCGCCGGGGTGGTAATGATAGTGTTACTGAGGATACTCGAACACGCAGGGAAACCAGGAGCGGTATTGGCCTGATTAGTGCAATAGGCATTCATCGAGAACCCATCCTTCAACCCCTCTCCTGGCAGTTTCACCCCACGGGTAAAGAATGGTGCCCAGGTGATCCCTCCGTCAGTGGTGTGCACGACATAGACGGTATCTCCGCCTGGCTTGTTCTGCGATTGCGTCGAGGCACTGGACTCCCCGGATACAGCCATTTCTAACCAGCCATCGCTGTCATTGATAAAGTAAGGCGGATAGACCTGGGCCAGGTTCTTGACGGTGAATGTCTCAGCGTCCATCCAGGTCTTCCCCCCGTCCACCGTCGCGCGGATGCTGACCGGAAAGGTCTGTGGTGGCAAGCTGACCGTGGTGGTGGCCGTGGTAACAGGAGAACCGATATTCGGCGTCGGAATAGAGCTGGTGGGCAGCGTCTCCGAAACGATCCAGGCGTGATCCATATCCAGGAAGGTCGCCGTGGTGATGCCCGTGTCCTCCGAAGCGCTACTATCGGCAGTCGGAGAAACCGGCAGCGGCTCCCAGTCCACAGGAGTCACATCGGTCCAATGTTGTCCCCCATCGGTCGTTTGCAAGACGGAGGTAGGAGTGGCCGCCCAGCCGTTATTGGCATCAAACATCTTGAGTTGGGTGAAATCCATCGAGGAAAGCATCGTCTTGTCAAGGGCAGATCCCCCATCGTCATAGGTTGCGTCCGAGCCACTGGCACAAGTGATGCCCATCAAGAGCAGCGTACAGGCTAACACGCAGCAAAGGAAAAGCAGCTTTTTCTTCTTCAGTCTTAGTATGCGTAATTGTTGCTCCATTGCGTGATATCCTTATCACTTAGTCTCTGTAACCGTCGCTCTACTGTTCGACGTCCTCATGGTTGGATGTCTTCTAGTCAAACCAACCTCGTTCGACCAGAAGACATTGACACATTGTGGTCTTGCACTGGAGTAACTATGACTTTCCCTAGCCTCCGGTGACGCCAAAGGTAATGCGATAGTTACAATTCCCAGTACAAGTCAGGGTACTGGTGTAATCATCAAAAGCATAGGAGTAAGCAAAGGGTTCGGCAGCCTTAAAGATCGCTGCCGAGTCGACCGCCCCCCACGTAGATGGAAGGCATGTTTGCGCACTACCGTAGACGCTACCATTAGGACAGCAGTACTGCGGTGAGCCAAACTTTGTGCAGGCACTATCGCAAGCTATCACATTGCCACTAGCATCTGTTACCTGTAATGCCTGTGGACAGGTCGCATTGGCATTGGCAGTGCAGCCAGCCTTGATAGTAGCAGCGCCGCTGGAGCAGCCATTTGCGTTAAGTATATCGGCTGACTTCCCATAACTGTTAATCCACAGGGGCAGATTAAAGCCATCAACCAGACTGATATCATAATAATCCGTATCTATCAGGTTAAACTCGGCAAGCGTGACAGGATGAAAGCCTGTAGCCGACGACATGGCACAGGTTGAACATTCACCTGTCTGACACTGGCCTCCAGCGGCATCACACCCTGTTTCACCAAAGAGACGCCCATTCCAACCATCGGGAATAGCTGTCGTGGTGACGGTGCTCCCGGCTGGTACTTCCCAGTTCGTCGTGGCAGGTACTGGATAGCCAACACTAGTCGTTGCTTGCACCCAGATCGTTTCGGACATATTATTCACGAAAGTAAATGTTCGATAACCAGCAGGTGGATTGGGACCCGGTCCACCTCCGGGGGCATTATTGGGGGGAGCACATAGACCAGGATGTGCAGCCGGGATGACGGTACCCGGGGCACGGGTCACATTGATCGGTGGGATTGCATTGGTAGTGGTAGTACCAGCAGGAGGATAGACCTGCGACCAGGTGGCTGTATTACCGCTATCAAGCGCTATATGGAACATACTTTCACCATTCGTAGCCCAGGCATCTAAACCGTGAGGGGTACTGATGACATCGAGGTTGGAGAGTCCGGCGTTGAAGACAGAGGTCGAGAGCTTGCCATCCGTTCCAGCGGGGATAGTCGCATCGGTCTGGCTGGTCAGCGTCTGCCAGGCCCCACCGGTGTATTCGTACAAGTTCCAACTGCCGTAGGGAGTGGAAGCGCTGGAGTTGGTTGGATCATAGGTTTGCCCGATGACAAAGACTTGGGCCGCATCGGGGGCCGAGATGGTGTTCTGGTTATAAATAGGAGGGACAGCAAAGGTGGTGGTCGGACTTATGCTCACCGGATAATAATAGCCAAAGATCTTATGGATATAGTCGAGCGCATATAAATGCAAAAAGTAATGGGAGGGATCATTGCCATCAGGATCGCTCTGGACCTGAACTGGCAGAATGTCAACTCCGTTCTGGAAGGTGAGGGGAGCGTTAGTGACAACAGAGGAATCACCATTCTGATTGGGGGTACCACCTGGTGCAGCTTCCGTAATGGTATGCCAACCCTCAGTGGAATTGAGCGTTTCATCGATGAGCACTTTGTTGGTATCGACCACCGTCGTCCATCCCAGCGTATTCCCCGCCAGAGGCGTCAGACAGCCCTGGTTCGCCGGGGTAGTTATAATACTGTCAAGAAGCGAACAAGCGGGGATATTAGCACTGGGAATGCCCTCATTGGTACAATCGGGATTCATGGAGAAACCATCCTTCAGCCCTTCCCCCGGCAGCTTCACCCCACGGGTAAAGAATGGCACCCAGGTGATCCCTCCGTCAGTGGTGTGCACGACATAGACGGTATCCCCGCCTGGCTTATTCTGCGATTGCGTCGAGGCACTGGACTCCCCGGATACAGCCATTTCTAACCAGCCATCGCTGTCATTGATAAAGTAAGGCGGATAGACCTGGGCCAGGTTCTTGACGGTGAATGTCTCAGCGTCCATCCAGGTCTTCCCCCCGTCCACCGTCGCGCGGATGCTGACCGGAAAGGTCTGTGGTGGCAAGCTGACCGTGGTGGTGGCCGTGGTAACAGGAGAACCGATATTCGGCGTCGGAATAGAGCTGGTGGGCAGCGTCTCCGAGACGATCCAGGCGTGATCCATATCCAGGAAGGTCGCCGTGGTGATGCCCGTGTCCTCCGAAGCGCTACTATCGGCAGTCGGAGAAACCGGCAACGGCTCCCAGTCCACAGGGGTCACATCGGTCCAATGTTGTCCCCCATCGGTCGTTTTCAAGACGGAGGTAGGAGTGGCCGCCCAGCCGTCATTGGCATCAAACATTTTGAGTTGGGTGAAATCCATCGAGGAAAGCATCGTCTTGTCAAGGGAAGATCCCCCATCGTCATAGGTTGCGTCCGAGCCACTAGCACAAGTAATGCCCATCAAGAGCAGCGTGCAGGCTAGTACGCAGCAAAGGAAAAGCAGCTTTTTCTTCTTCTGTCTTAGTCTTTGTAATTGTTGCTCCATGGTGTGCTGTCCTTATATGTTATCTTGCTATGCTTTGCCTTTATCCTTGTCCTGGTCTTTGTCTGCATCTTTGGCATCTCGTATATCCAGAACAGATTGTCTTAAATCCATGTCGTAACGGAATACTTCAGGCAATTCTCCTTCGAAAGGATTGCCGTAAAGAAAGGGGGGAATTTCTTTTTCAGGCTCTGCTTCTTCAACGGGAGCTTCTTCCTCGTCAGGTGCAGCATTTTCTGCATCCTCATCCGACTCAAGAAAGAAGTCGAAGACATCGTCTTTTGCCCCAAAGGGATCATTTGGGTTGCCTTTAACTGGCCTGGATGTTCCATCTGAGGAAACTTGTAGACCACGACTTTTCAGTTGCGCAGAGGGCGACTTATCATCACCATCAAAAGGATTCGGAGGCATGGCTTCCGGCTTATCCAGGTCCAGGCGCAATCCACGGCTTTTCAGTTGCATGGAAGTCAGCAGTTTGTTATCAAAGGGACTATCAGGTGCACTGTCAGACTCATCTAGCTCTATTCTCAATCCACGATTGGCTGGCTCAGGTTGTACAGGCGTGAGGGGGCCTGAAACTTGATCATACCAGACACTTTGCTGTGCTACCGGTTTTGGGACACTTTGCTGTGCTACTGGCTTTTGTTGGACACTTTGCTGTGCTACTGGCTTTTGTTGGACAGCTTGCTGTGGCTGTGGCAACGGAGATACTGGCCTGTTTACTGTAGCAGCCGTTGCCGGCGCATTTCCGCTTGCCAGCAGTGCAGCTTGTAACTGTACAATTCTTTTTTGCGCTTGCCAGTCTTTGAAAGCAGATATTTCGCGAATGATGACCAGTACGAGCATGCCCCAGGCAATGAGCAGCAAGACACATTGCACCACCAGGATGCAGAGAGGGATCAAGGCAGCACTGCCTTGTGTTGCCTGGAGCGCGCTCCATCGACTAATCAGCTGGCTCAGGAGTACCCACGCTGTTGGCGGAAAACCGCCAGACAGCCAGAATATCACACCACCGACGATAAGGATCGGCAGCCAGCTGCGTAGCAGATAGTACGTCAGCGAGGAGGGTCGCGTATTGCTTGGTAAGGTATTCGACTGAGAACTCATCATATTGCTCAATTCCGCTTCACTTCGCTTTGTTTACGTGCGTCAACTACCACACGTGCTGCTTGAGCACGTGCTGCTTTCCCCCCTTTTGACGTTTCTTGATAGTTTTGTTCCAAATCCAGTGCCGCTTGCTGTGCTTGCGTTAATGCTGATGCCACCGTCGTATTTGCCATCTCAGCCTCCAACGGTGAAGCGAGCACTTCCATCTGTGTCCAACTTTTGGTTGCAAACAACCCTTCACCACGCCTGGCGCCCAGTAAGAAGCTCCTCTGACCGTGACTGAGATGGAACGTATGCACAACCGAGTCGATAGTACTGGAGTCTTGCTTCATCAAGAACTTCATGGTCGCCATCGCCAGGATAGTTTTGCCCTCATCTGAACTCAGGAAGTCGTCTGAATTCTGTGTGGTGCACCAGAGTCCACCGCCATATTTACGAATTCTACGTGCCAGCTCTTCCAGGAATTTCGCTCCCTGCTGGAACTGCATCAGCAGCCATGCCTCATCAATCAGGATGATCGTGTGAGGTTGCGGAACGTTAGCCTCGCGCGCCTGGCGAATTTTTGTCCACAAAAACTCGGTAATCAGAAACAAACCAATAGGCTTTAGCGAGTCATTCAGCTCACGGATATTATAATCGATAAACTTGTTATCTAATACGACGCGTGTGCGCGTTGGAAACAGATGCAAGTAACGCTCTAAGCGCTCACTGAGTCCATACACATCCTGACCAATGCCAAAGCGTTCATCGCCGCGCAAAGCGCTCGACATAATGACATAGAACTCTTGCATATTGGGAGGAGTGCGTGAGTGGGTAGAGGCGTCCATGGTGATGCCACGATTCTCGTATGTTTTCACGACACATTTATAGAGGAAGGCTTTCTCCTTTTGCGGCAACACCCCTTCATCAGAGAGGAGCAACTCCAGCAAGGTGATGAGGTTGAGGAGTTTTTCACGAAAGAAGTTGGCATCAGCTTTTGCCTCTTCTCTATCTTTCGGTCCTGTATTTGTCGTGGTGTTTCCATACAGTTCAAAAGGGTTGATCTGCAGCGAATCCGAGGAGAGACGGACATATTGACCATGCACTGTCTCACACATATTGCCATATTCAGCTTCAGGGTCAATGACGTAGACATTACAAGTCGGTAACAAACGGCTTGTGACCGTCTTCAGGAAGAAACTTTTGCCTGCCCCTGATTTGGCGAAAACAACCATGTTTCCGTTCTCCAGTATTTTACTGTTGAAGGGGTCCAGGATCACCAGGCCGCCGTTTGGATGTGCGCCAAACATCACGCCATTATCCATACTGATATCGCTATTCGTAAAGGGGTAGAACGTCGATGCGGAGCCAGTACCAAACAGACGACCTCGCCCTAATTGATTATTGGCATCTGGCAGGCAACTCACCAGGCCCATATGGTGTTGCCAGTGCACCGGTAACGCGCGGAAATCCAGACTACGAATGGTCGATGCAATACGATCACTGCGTTCAGCCAGTTCGCGTCGATCTCGCCCACGCACCTGGATAAAGACGGACATGTTAAAGACGCGTTCAGTACCGCGTGCAATATTCTCACGCAGCTTTTCGACGTCTTGCAAGGCAATGGTGGTGGATGGATCAGCGGTTCTCCCCTGGCGCTCAGAGACGAGAGCGGCGCCGCGAAATTCTACGGCTTTGCGGCCCAGGCGCGAGCCAACCTGCTCAGGCGGCAAGGGGGTAATATGAATACTAAAATCGATATTTGGCTCGTCCACCTGAATAATACTATCAAACCAACCTGGATAGGCACTGCGCGGATAGCTAACCAGCGACAGCGTTCTGGTGTACTCCTGGCTTGATTCCCCATCAATACGTATGTACGAGGGATAAATCTGGACACTACTAGGCGTAATCAAATCCGGGAGCTTAATAAAGCTGGGAAGCTTGTTTTGCTCAGCATTTTTCTGTTGTTTTTTCTGTTTCTTACCCCTTTGAGTGGCCTCTGTTGATGGCAACTCCAGGTTCAAGTCTGAAAACAGATCGATATCAGAAGGAGCATAGCTGCTTTCCATAGCCGAAACCACCGGTCCTCCCTCGCTGCCATTCAACATCCTTTGCGTGACTGGCCTCTCGCGTGCCTCCCAGGGTGTATAACAGCTCTGGTAAAGCTGTACAATCTCCAGCGAATTTAAGCGCTTCCCCGTCAGGCCCATACGTTCCAATTGACGCAACAATTCTTCCAGGCGCAGCTTCAATTGCAATTGCGCATTGATCAGGGCCTCAGTCTTGTTTTTGGCTGTCTGTTTATCAGCGGGAACAATAATATAGAATTCGCGCTTCACCAACGCACGCCTGGATGCAAGCTTACGTACAAACTCAGCATGATTCTGAGCGAGAGGCGCCAGGACTCCTTGCACGGACTCCAATGACTGGAGATAGAGATCCAGATTATGCGGACGATTGCGAATCAGAATCTGAATAGGAAAAGAGATACCATTGATAAAGCCCTTAAAGCCCTCAATAATGCCTTCTTGTTCTTCCTCAGACATCAGAGAAAAATTCACAGAGTTCACTTTGAGGATGCCACGATACTCAAAGTTTTTGCCGCCAAAATTCAGGCATGCCACATCACCCGAGACCTCTCGTAATTTGATAAAGGCATTCACAACGCTTACTGGGCCTGATAAGAGCATGCTAGGGGTTCTCGGTGCAATTGTCATAGGAATATAACTCCAAATCTAATCATCTGCAAAATCGTCATCTGCATTGGCCTGCTGTTTCAGGAGATCCTTCTTTTTCGCACTACTTTGTTCGCTGGCAGGCTCACCTTCCTCTTCAGGCAGATAAAGATAGACCTTAGGGATGAGCGCGTAGAAAAGCCAGACAAACGCCCACTCTTCCACAGGTCGCGTGGCTATATTGGCAAAGGCGATACCACCGGCTATCACCACAACTATCGCTGAAAGGATAGCCTTGACGACGCCAACCTCTATGCTATTCCCATGAATGATCTCACCTAAACGTAGCCACGTAATATACGCCATACCCAAACCGATGGCAATAATCAGCAACTCACGTCCTGTTCGACCAAAGATGATCGTGGGTTGCTCATTCAGAAATGTCGGAAACTCCTCTTTTTTCATCTTTGCATTCATGCTCCTCTCAACGTTAGCAACAGATCTATTTTTCAGCCATCGACAACTGTCATTCTCCCTGCGCGAAGAAATAACGCTCAGAGCCAGCAACAGCAGGATAGACAAATGGGCGCACCAGCAGAGCAGATATCCTCGATGCTGGACCGAGCGTTATGCCTGCTAGAAGGCGCCATTGACCGCTGTCGCGACGGCGGTAGAAAGTACCACAATCACCAGCCCAATCACGGCACAGGCGATGGCCTGATTCGAGCGCGCCACCTTGCTTTCGTTGCCGAAGGCAGTAGCACGCATCAGACCACCGACGACGATACCCGCAATACAAAGGGCCACACCAATGCCTGTTAAGATACCTGTGGCGCTGGCGATAAAAGAGTAAAGTTCCCCTTCAAGTGCTGTCATGAAACGTAAAATCCCTTCTTTTGTGAGATAGATGGCTACTATTCAGATCCTTGTTTGGCCTGGCCTTATGCAGGAAAGCCGCACCAAACATCCCTTGTATCAGGACGATAAAATGCGTACCAACCAGAGCGCTGATCTAGCTTTTTGCACAGGCCCTGCCAGCACCAACAGCTCCGTGTTGTGTGCTAGAAGGCACCATTGACCGCTGTCGCGACGGCGGTAGAAAGTACCACAATCACCAGCCCAATCACAGCGCAGGCAATAGCCTGGTTCGAGCGCGCAACTTTTCTTTCGTTGCCGAAGGCAGTAGCACGCATCAGACCACCGACGACGATACCCGCAATACAAAGGGCCACACCAATGCCTGTTAAGATGCCAGTAGCGCTGGCGATAAAAGAGTAAAGTTCCCCTTCAAGTGCTGTCATGAAACGTAACGTCCTTTCCTTTGTTCTGAGATTACCCAGAGCTATGCACCTGTAAATACGCGAACTACTAAATTTGTCCAATGTAAAAATCACCCGGTTCTCCGTCCTTGAGGATGAAGATCCAATCACTCAACCGCCGACAGCATCTGCTATCTGGCAACTGAGCAATTATAGAGATACGCCAAGAATGGCGTTGACATAGTTCTTTGCCTGCTGTCGCGGCTGCTGCCGATTAAGGCAGGTCAGCCAACCGGTAACTTTACATGTCTGCACCGCTCGATCAACACTCTTCGTCCCCGTGTTGTAGGCAGCCAGGGCCATCTCATAAGCCTCGATGTCATCAGGAGCGACCTTGCTGCCGCTGTTGTGCAGATAATGGGCATAGAGCGTTGACATCTCATAGGCCGCAGCTGGTATGGCTTGCGCAGGCTTCGTCGGGTCGATACCCGTACCTGCTGGCAAGCTACCAGGCATCTGAGCACAATCAATAGCGTTATTGACAAAATTGGTCACACAACGCGGTATCTGAGCTGCTACCTGCGCAGGTAATTGCGCAATGCCGATGGCTCCCGTTGCGCTGATGACAGCCTTTCCCTGGCTATTCACGGCCTGAAAACCGCTTTGACAGAGTTGCTTCAGAAAATATTTCGATGGAATGCCATAGTAGACGGCTGCCTGGATAGCCAGCACCTCCCATTGTTGTTGGGTGGACGTTACTTGCTGTTGCAAGCAAGGTGCGATCTGCTGTTGGCGAATGAACCCTTGCAGCGTATAACCAGACCAGGAATCAATCTGTCCGTTTGCATGCCAGGTAAGGTTATCAAAAAGATCAGGTGCGTTTGCCTGGGCGACAGTAATATAGCCATCCTGACCATTCTGTGGTGCCTGGAGATCGACGACGATGGCGAGATGCCCGTCGCCTTCCCCCGTCCACGTGGCAATATCGCCCAGTGCAGGGGCATCCGTCCGCGCTGACTGCGCCGGGATTTCCTGCCAGCCGGCTTTGGCATGATAGAGATTCCAGAACTGGTTCGCGTTTCCAATGTACGGCAGTTCATCATCAATAGCAGCAAAGATACCTGTTGCGAATTCAACGCATTGCAGGCTGCCGCTTCTGGCCTCCGTACACAATGATCCGTCGGCATTCTGACAGGTCTGCTTCCAATACGCGATGGTAGAGGCCAGGGTCGGATCATCTGCGTAGTATTGATTATTTTGCGCGCCGTATAAATTTTGTGCTAAGGTTATCGCTTGCGCGGCGATGTATTGACCATGGGAACTAAAGCCTTGCTTTTTAGCCGCACTAACCCAGGTCGGTGTAGACGCCTTTACGGGGGCTATCCTCATTACTGGCGGCGGCTGTGTCTTTCCGCAGGAAGCAAACAATAGCAGCATGAACAGGCAGAGTACTCCCAGTAGTACTAGCTGATTCCATTGTTTTACTCTCATCGGACATACCTTATCTGTGCTATGCTATAATTTGCTCTACGTTCCCATTCAGTCTATGCGGCAAAGGCCTAGGCATTATTTCATAAGCATGGTGTAAGTACCTGCCACACTACCTCCAACCGCTGAACCCGCCTGCACAACCAGGTTAGTGGAGTTCGACTTGAAGAGTGTGGGTACACGCAACATTAAGACAATCGTTCCTACCTGGATCAGGTTCAAGATCATCTCATTAGCGTCCCCTATCTTTGCAGATTTGAGACCCAATACGTCCAGCATGACGGTACTGTACGTGACCATCCCGACAATTAATACCACAACCTGTGCTAACATTGCTGCAATCAGGCTAAAGAAGCCCATAATCCACTCTTTGGTAAAACCTATGCCTGATTGACCAGGTAATGCCGCGGCAATCATGGCTAACGGACTAAGGATGACATAAACATTGAGGAGCATTATGCGCATAATCACCTGCGCACCCAGGATAACTGAAAAGATGGCCGTGACAAAGTAAGGTGCAAGTACCAGCATGACAGTTAAAAAAAGGATGATAATGAGAGGGATGGAAATAGCTACACCAAAGTCGGTACCAAGCACTGAAAGTTGTGCAACCATTTGCAATACGAGGATCCCCAAGCCGAGACCTAATAAAACGCCTAGCCAGATAGCCCAGGTACTAACAGGGAAAACAATCGCTGTGACATTCATTACACCCGGATCGGCACCCTTCGCGGCCTCAATTGCCAGGTTGTCCATCATGCCAGAAAGCTGGAATGCCAGTTCCGCAAGCGTTTTGCAGAAGGCCACACCAACCACCGCTAGAACCAGACGTGGCAGAGATTCAAGTGCATCTGCAAAGCGCATCGACACTGCCCCCGTCATAACTCTCACACCTATCAGGGCAATGATCGGCGCAACACAGATTCCCGCGACCCATTGCATAGCCGCTATAAGAGCACTTATAACATCGTTGTTAGTAGTGAGGTCACTTGGAATGACGAAGAGCGCACCAGTATAATTTCCATTACCGTCTGTGCCCGTCAGGAAATCACCCGTATTCTGTGTTGAGTCGTCACACCCCGAAGCGCTGCCCGCTGCACCAACGCTGGTGCCGCGACCGATGCCCGCTTGATCAGAGTTGTCAACGCAATCTCCTGAGCCGCCACCTCCGCTCCCGCTCCCACCTCCGCTCCCGCTTCCACTTCCACCTCCGCTCCCGCTTCCACTTCCACTTCCACTTCCGCTGCTGTTATTGACACACTGGCCGTTAACTATGTGTTGAGTCTGCACATTGCATCTTACACTATTTACCTCCACACCGCCTTTTCCCGCTACATGCATATAAGCTTGTGCATTTGTCTGCTCGTCTACAGTAGAGGACGAAAGTGTATCTTGTTGATTGCCTGGATAAGCAGTCAGTGCTGCTCTCGCACTAGTTCTCAACGTGTTTTGCTTATCTATGGAATTCATCAGCGCTGTGTACTGTGCTTCAGCCTTAGCTGTTGTAGGAGAAACACCATTCTGCTGACTTGAATTAGATGACCCAGAAAGGCTTTTACCGTAAGATACAGCAATCACACAAATAGTGACACAAAACACCAGGATAGCTGATGTCAGACGCCATCCGGGTATTTTCGACACCTTTTTTGGTTTTTTTTTGCTGTTCCCGCCCAGCCCGACAACCTTTAGCACGAGCTTGATCAAAGCAATACTATCCATACCTGAATCTCCTCAGAAGCATCACATGTGCATGGAACTCCAATTTGTACGACGCTACTAAACGGCCCTTTTGCATCTCTATACCAGTAACAATTCTTGCCTTTTCTATCATAGATAACTGCAAGGCAAGTTAGCTAGAGGGATAGAGGGACAATCTTGTGATCTGGCAGAAGTGGCTCTGCTATTGCATCACCTGCATATACTCTAGAGGCCAGAGATTATAGGCAAACTGGGATGACTCACTCTTCAGGTAGGTGTATGTCATCGCGTAGGGACAATCCCCATTGGCGCGAACGGAACAAGAGATGCGTTTTAGAGTGTGATATATCAGAGGCACAAAGGGAATTACCGGGTAGGTTGCCACCTTTCCGGGTTCCATTCCCACGAGGGCAAGCGGGTAGGGGCGTCACCTTGCGCTGATATTGTCCTTCTTTCCGACTAGTCTTTTGGCTCAATGAGGTTGTATGATAGCCATAACTATATTTTCAGGCTATACTTGTATTGGTACCCTGAATACTGTTGCTGGTTAGCTCCGCGTCGCTCATGGGAGACCATAGATAATGGCAAATAAACTCCAGAAAAGGCAGGGTGGTGGTGGTCGGGAAGGTATGCAAGGACGAGATCCTCAGCAGAAACCAGACGCTAAGGATAGAGCGGCTACGCTGGAAAAGATTGATGAGCTTTCCAGCAACTTTGACGCGACAAGAACAGCATTACGGGAACAGACAGGCCAGAAAAGTACAGGCTCTGATAATACTAACAACAGCAATAATAATACAGGCTCTGATAATACTAACAACAGCAATAATAATAATACAGGCTCTGATAGTAAGGGCACTGACCAAAGTAATGACACTCGAAACAATGGCAGTGATCGCGAACGTGAACGTGAATTCAATGCGCTAAAAGAGAAAAAGGCCGAAAATTTACTAAGATTCGAGGCAATGCTGAACCTGGAACACAAGGCAAGGCTGGAGCAAAAACAGCAGAAGCAAGAAAACGACAAACCTTCGCGCACCAGAGATGATAGAGACTTACAGCTTTCTAGCGACTTACGGCTTTCTAATGAGCGCAGATCAGACTTACGCAAAGATCTAAAAGAAACTAAAGAGCGCGTCCGGGATGATGACCATGTGGAGAGAAAGCAATTAAAAAAGGAATTAATAAATGAAGAAAGGGCGCACGAAAGTTTCGCAGATTTTATGAAACAATTTAAGGAGCATAAAGAAAAAACCAATAAAGGTAAAGATGCTGATAATTCTAAAGAAGAAGGTAAAGAGCAAGACAATACACTAAAGAGTGAAATAAAGGATGATGAAAAGGAAGAAAAGCGCGATGCTTCGGAACTTGCTATGAAAGCGATGATGGACCAACAGCAGAAGCAAATGAAATTGCAAGCAATTCAGGGTATTGATCAGACTCTTGACGGGCTTAAGCCGACAGAGCAGATTAATAAGGCGAAAGAGGGTTAATGTGGTTGTGGCTCTAATGAAAATGTTGGACAGACATTATCGATCAGCCAGTTGGCAATACAAGCAGGAAATTACAGTCATCGAGAGACCTCGCTGTATACCGCAAAGGTCTCTCGTACTGCTTTCAAGCTGGCGACAAACTCTCCTCACCGCTTAAACTAAGCGCAATGGTAACTACTCAGGTCGGCTCGCAGAGATAATCGCGTAGGGACCATCCCTTGCTGATCCGCTTGGCTGACTGCAGAGCAGTAGATGCGAGAGCATCGTTGCCAAGCGGAACAAGGACGCGGTTGTCCAGGGTGGGTTCGAGACGGGACGGGATGGGCCGCCGCGAGGGACGCAAAGACCTTTTTCTTCACTCAAGGGAACAGACTGGCCACAAAAAAGGTCTTCGCTCGGCCCCTACGCGAACTTCCATGTATGATTTACCGACTTCGGCACCTCACGATGTACCTGACATCAGAGAAACGGAAACGGGATCACTGTGCTTCTCATGCTCTCTGATATCTCGAACCTGTGCACGATGTCAAGGAAGTTACCTGGTGCCGAAGTTGGTAAACAGTACATTCCACGGTACCTGAAACGTTGCCCCACCTGAGTAGTTACACGCAATGATACACATCAAGCAGTGTCGTCCCTGCACCAGGTGTGTGCCATGCACTCTCCGGCACGGCTTGACAGTGTGAACGAACCCAGCCAATTAATACAGCGGTAGCATCTGTGCCTATCTCGGACACCAGGGCTTGATAGTTCTTCTGGTAGGCGATAACCTGTGGATTCAAGTGCGACTGCGCTTCCTGCATTGTTTGCGTCGTCACGAAATAGTGGACAGTATCTGTGGCGATGAGTCGCTGCAATTGCGCCTGGTTCAGGATCTGGTCTTCTCCGATATACCCCCCCAGCTCCATCACTGGTTTACCCGTCGCCAGGATCATGGGTGAGGCCATGCTAGAATCAGGTGTAGCGGCAATATAACGCGCATAGCCCTGATGCTCTACCAGATAGTGCATCAACGTGGCGTCTGGCAGCATTTCTTGCTCAGATTGTACGACGAGGGTTTCTAGCTGACTCTCTGTAGCAGGGGGGCCAGCGTAAGGAAATGCGCTATTGCTATCTGTAAAGACCGAGATGGCTGTCCAGAGCGTGGGCGCAATGAATAAGATACATAATGCACTGGTGATGAACAGACGGCGCTGTGCGCGCTGAGTTTGGCTCTTCGTCCATGCGGGGGAATTTGGGTAGGGGCGTGTCCTTGCGACCGCCCCAGGGCGCACGCGAGGTGACGCCCCTACCCAAATTCCCAACGTTTTCCCCCGGAAGGATGGAACCTCCTGAGTTCGCCTGAGCAAGACAACCCCAGCGACAGCCGCCACAAGGAGCAGTGGTATCAGCCACCAACCCCAGGTAGCAATGTATGCACTTAACAGAATAATCTGTACTCCTACGGTGACAAGTATGGCCATGGGCAGAAACCAGCGCCGCCTGGTGTGATGTGTATCTTGCCAGGTCGTCACGATACCTATGGCCAGCAGCGCGGCGAGCGCCGGGGCCATCAGCGTCGTATAATACTGGTGCATGAAAGAAGCCCCACTGAAAAAAGTAAAGCCTGCCAGAAACCATACTCCCCACAGTGCCAGCCCCTGTTGCTGGCGATTGAGCGGCCAGAACGTTGGCTTGTCCCACTTTACGCCTATCAGTCCCAGTACCGCCAGCGAGAGCAGCCAGCCAATCTGCTCACCCATAGGCGTCGTGACCAGGCGCAGCAAGCCTGGATTGCCAACCGTCGCATTGGCAAGGGCAAAGGCGGGTAAACGTTTCTGTAGCTCCAGCAATTGCTTAGATGGCAGCAAGGATAGATCTCTGGAGTTGCCCAGGTAACGTGAGGCCCCATTATAGAGCAGGGCCAGTTGCAATTCGGAGTTGTTGCTGCTGGAACCAACGAACGGACGTTGCGCTGCGGGCACGAGATCAACAGCGGTGATCCAGCAGAATGACACCACCAGTAAGACCACTGTTGCCAACGCCAGATAGCGGAGACGCTTTTTGGGAGCATAAGGCGCAGAGAACCAGTAGAGGAGCACAAATGCTGGCAGCACGAGATAGGCCTCCAGCATCTTAATATTAAAGCCAATGCCGACCAGAGCGGCACACACCAAGAGAAAGCGCAGGCGTCCCGTCTCCGCTGCCAGACTCATGGCCCAGGCCGCCAGCAACAGCACAAATACCAACAAGCTATCCATTGTCACGTTGCGATTCGTCACCACGCTGATCGGCGTTAGTGCCAGTGTGATAGCCGCCAGTAGGCCAGCTACAGGTCCGAACGTACGACGCACCAGGTGTGCCAGCAGAGGGACCGAACAGACACCAGCCAGTGCCTGTGGGAGCATCACACTCCAGGGACTCAAGCCGAACAGCCTCGCACTGCCTACTTGCAGCCAGAAAGACAGGGGAGGCTTATCAATGGTCACAAAGCCGCCCGGATCAGAGGAGACAAAAAAGAAATTATGCCAGTTCATCAGCATGCTTTTGATGCCAGCAGCATAGTAGAGATTCCCATAGCCGTTCTGTCCCAGGAGGAAAAAATTGAGGAAGAGCGAGAGCAGAATGACGCTTCCCATACCTAAAACATACCAGCGTGGTACGCTCTGCTCGCTTTTCTGTTGTTCGGTGGTCTTCTGCGCTGCTTCTGCTGTCGAAACGTCGCTCTGTTTCATCGCTTGAGGAACCTTTCTTAATGATGGGTGTTTCACTTTTTCTCTTCCGCAGCTTGAGCATGCCGCAAAGGATGCTGTGTTTGAGCATCTGCGTCCATGCTATCAACGTGTCGCGGATGACCCATCACGTTGATGCTCTTCCGCGTTTCGTCCTTATACCTGTACAGACTAACTAGCAGATCCAAGAGTGTACCTCCCAACACTACCAGTGGTGCAAACGCCGTCCATGGCAGGGGTACAGTCATAAAAATTTTATGCGATAAAACCATTATATAGGAATAAAGGGATGCAGCCTGGATCAAGACAGCAAAATAATAGTAAGTGGGATTCCAGAAAACATAGATGACGGAGAAAATATCTGCCAGGTAAAAATATCTTTCATGCATCATAGGCAGAAAAAAAGGTGCAGTGACAGAAAACAAGAGGCTGATCTTGATAATAAGGTCGGCGGTGAGGTTTTTGCGGCTTAGCAGTATGATGCCCATGAGTATGAGCAAGATCACACCTGTCAGAAGCAATCCACAGTCTTTTGCCAGGTAAAAATCTGCATGGGGAACAGTGATCCACTGGTATATGTTGGGCGCATTCAAGGTAAGTACTTTGACAGCATCGTACTTTTCCGATAGCACAATATAGGTAGAAAGAATGTCCCATAAGTTTCCCCCGGCCATGATGGCAGGAGCGAGCGTGATTAGAAAAACAGCCGGTATCAGCAGCAAATATTTGAACGGAATGGCCTGCTTGATAAAGAGCAGCAAGAGCAATGGAGCGAGAAAAACAGCCTGGAGTTTAAAGGCAATGGCTAAACCAAAGTAGAAGCAGGCCCAGCCTGGTTGTTTCCGACAGAAAAAGTAGACGCAGCCAACACAAAATGTGGTATAGATACTATCGCATTGTCCCCATGCCGCGCTATTTAACACAACCGTGGGCAGAAACAGCACAACCATGGCCGAGGCGATGGCGATATCTGCTCTTGCCCGCTTCAGCTTGACCAGCAGATAGACAAAAAACGATAAGAGGAAATCAAAACACACGGAGAGCAACTTGATCACGAACAACTTTCCGGCAGGAAGATAGGAGATAGCCACCAGTAGTGTCAGATAGGGAATGTTCTCGTCGGTGAATTGATCTTTCAGCGTAGCGAAACCACCATGCATCTGCATATAATGCAGCCATGGACCGATAAAAGCAGTGTAATCGATAGACTGGAAGCGGAAAAACAGCAGGCGCAACAGCAAAGCGAGGGAGAGTAAAATAGCAAGCGCGATATAAGTTGATCTTTGTGCGGAAAAGATTTTGCTCCACGCGGCTTTTCCTGTTGCGATGAATTGCATCTTTCATTTCCTTGGGGGATGAGCTTTTTTTGATCAGCAAACACACCATCAATTCATCGTACAGTATAGAAAAAGTTACGCGTCGACTACAAGGCAAAAAGAGGGACAAACTGTCCCTCTTTTTGCCTGGAAGGACTCCACACTTTGTACTACACTGATATATACGTGGATATTAGGTACGAAAGGCACTCTCTATGGCAGTAGTTCCCGGTTTCGAAGTTGAGCAGTTGAACTTATTGGGGAAACTGATCAGCCGGCTCGAACGCTTCCACCTGGAAAGCGCGGTTCCAGAGCCGTTTGACCCTCGTGATTTGTTTGATGGTAGCGAACAGACCTTCTTTCGTATTCAGGGCCTGGCTAATTTCTGGAAGCGCAACACGCAGGGTACAGACTTCGGCCAATATATGTCCGATCTGGTGATTGCTTGCCATAATCAACACCTGGCCGACCTGACGCTGATCATGATTGGTAAATCTCAGCGGTTACAGGTCTATATCTCTCTAGGCGGCGAGAATACCACACGTACGCTCCTCGAAGGTATCTTGCCTGGCATTATCCTGGAGCGGGTCGAGATAGAGCCGTTGGGAGACCTGCTGTATGACCACTTTAAGGCCAGCGGAGTGATGACGGGCATACCGAGCCACAAAGCCTTTGGTCCCGACAAAGGCGGCGGCGGCGAGGACCAGACGCAGATGCCCCATCCGAATTCAGCTCCGTCGATCCAGAGCCAGAGTGTGCCTCAGAATCAGGCCCCACTTGAACGCATCATTCGTGGCATGTACGGAGCCCATTGGTCATATATCGTGCAGGCGCATCCACGCCCACGCAGCAAAGTCATCGAAGAACGCATGAAAACCATCGACCTGCTCACACAGGTCACTAATCGCTCACGTGTTCAGTGGTCATCGGCCAAACAAACAAACCTGCAACAGACAGTGATTGACTCTGGCGGTGAGACACAGACCTATAGCGGTGATATGGTCAACTACCGTGCACAATATCTGATTCGCTTGCTGGAAAAACAGCTTGAGCGTCTCGATCAAGGCATGGCCGCCGGTCAATGGCTGGTCAGAACCTACTTTGGAGCCGGGAACTCCGATGACGCACTTCGTCTGTCCTCACTATTACTGGGTGCCCTCTCTGGCATCGACTCACGTCCTGAGCCGTTGCGTGCCACACTGTCACAGCCGGAGGGTTCATCGTTAGAAGCCTTCCATACCTTTCTGACCTCCTCAGAGGTTGGCACGTTGATCCAGTTTCCACGTGAAGAGGTACCAGGGTATGCCCTTCACGATTATGTATACTTTGACTCCGATTTTCGCACATCGAAAGAAGAGGAGCTCCCGTTGGGCTGTATTCAGCATAACGGCAAAGATACGCCCGAGTTCTATAATATCTCGTTGAACGCGCTCGCCAAGCACGCGGTCGTCATCGGTGTGACTGGTAGTGGTAAGACCACAACCGTGATGAATCTGCTGGACAAGGTCGTTGATGCGCAAAAACCTTTTCTGGTCATTGAACCTGCCAAAACGGAATATCGCGCCCTGCACAGTGCCTTTGGCAAGCGTACATCCCTACGTGTCTATACGCTTGGCAACGAGATGGTTGTGCCATTTCGGCTCAATCCGTTTGAGTTTGAGACCGATGATGAACCAGGCAGTGCCTCACTGCTCACGCATATTGACTTTTTGAAGGCCGTTTTCAATGCAGCCTTTCCACTCTACGCTCCTATGCCACAGGTACTGGAGACATCGTTGCATGAAATCTATGAAGATCGTGGCTGGGACCTTACCAGCGGCATCAATATGCGCCTCCCTGATTGGTCACAGCGCAATAAGTATCCTATCTTCCCCACCATGACGGACCTCTACTACAAAGTCGAGGAAGTCACTAATAGCCTGGGCTACCACCATGAAGTTGAGAGCAACGTGAAGGCCGCACTCAAATCGCGTATCGGTTCGCTACGAATTGGCTCGAAAGGACTGATGCTGGATACCGTGCGTGGCATTCCCATGCAAACACTGCTCTCTGTACCTACCATCCTGGAATTAGAAGGTATCGGTAACGACGACGAAAAAACGTTTATGATGGGCTTATTCCTGGCGCGCCTCTACGAGTATCGCCGTCTGCAAGCGGCCACGGGCAGACTGCCATCTGGCCTGCAACATTTAATCGTCTTCGAAGAAGCGCATCGCCTGCTCAAAAACACCTCAACGCAGGTTGATAGTGAGTCTGCCAACCCACGCGCACAGGCCATTGAAGTCTTCACCAATATGCTCTCAGAAGTGCGTGCTTATGGACAGGGCGTGCTCGTCGCGGAACAGATTCCTAGCAAGCTTGCTCCAGACGTCCTCAAAAATACCAATATGAAAATTGTCCACCGTCTTATTGCGCAGGATGATCGCCAGAGCATTGGACAGACGATGAACTTAAATCTGGAGCAGTTGACCCATCTCGGTATTCTCACGCCAGGTATGGCCGCCATCTTTGCCGAGGGTGCCGACCACGCGTACCTGGTGCGCCTGGAGAACTACAAACGCAACATCTCCCCATTGACAGACAAAGCGCTCAGAAAAATGAGCAGCTTGTACGCATCAGTGAAGCCATTTCAATCTATCACCGACATCAACGAGTACGGTGTTCCCGGTGCTTCCACTGGTGGTCCTGATCCGGCAATCTACCAGGCCGCAGGCAAAGTGCTGGACTCAGAAAAAAGCCACTGGTTGTGGTCGAATATCCTGTTGCGCCTGGTCTCCGATCCACTGAACGTGCTGGATGCACTGCTGCGCTTCTCTGAACAGATTGAAAAGGAAATGTCGTATTTACCAGCCAGTAAACACCACGATGTGTTTACGATGGCCTTAGTGCGTGGTGGCGCTGAGTTGTTACAGCGGCGCGGTGCCCAATTCGGTTGGACGTATGCTGAGGTAGAAGAACTGCGCGTGCTGCTCACCCGTGGCTTGACCGAATATATCCATTTCTATACGGTATTCCAGGGAGATACGGCCAACCCAGACCTTGAACAAAGAATGGAAGATATCCAGAAGGTTGACGAATTGTTGACCAAATTTGCCGAACGCTATACGCAGGTCATGAAACGTCAGCAGGGTCCGTTCGCTGGTTGTAAGCATTGCCCAGCCAAATGTCTCTATCGTACGGATACAAAAAATCTCCTGACAGAGAAAAATAGTAAGTGGATCAATGAAGAATTAACCGATACTTCTCACAATAACTCGACAGATCGCTATAAAGCAGTGGTCGATGCCGCCACCAGTATTACGCAAAGCTGGTTAGGTGAAGAGCTTGGTGCCGCACCAACAAACCACGTGCTGGCCATGGGCTACTGTGCCTACCTGCATACTATTGCTGGATCTAAGTATAGCGAGTATGAGCAAATTATTCTGGCTGACGGTTGTAAAGACCAGTTTTTCCAGGAGAGTGACAACGATCAAGATGATGAGGACGATGAGGATGAGAACGAGGACGATGAGGAGGACGATGCCTTTAATTTCGACGACGAGGATGAGGATGAAAGTGACTAAAAAATAACGGTAAATCTTCCTTCTTTTAGACTGGCATTTGAATAGAGAATCTTATACACTATATCTTTGTATGAACTGTGTTATCGGTGATTGTATAGTGGCTATCTCTGTTGTTAGTTGTGGCTTTTTCTCCTGAAAAGAGCACAATAGCAGAGCTGGTTGAGATGAAGAAGTTTCGGTGTGCATGGGAGGCTAACTCCCTTATTGCATGCTTCTAGTATCCTTCAAAAACTGAATGTAGACGTTGTCTTTCCTGCGGGAACGCAGCGTGTTTGAATGATAGGAGGTTACCCATGGCTGGCGATGTTGCTTATAGTGGTGGCATTGAAAGTGCAAGAGGGTTAGAAGGATCTACTGGAATAGAATTCCATGGAACACCAGAATTTCCAACAATGGACGATATCCGTCAGGTTAAGGATGATGCAGAACATTTGAAAATGGCTGTAAAAGTTCAGGAATTCTTGAGTAACCAATATAACAGCACTTTTAATGAAAAAATGGTTAAGACCTCGGATAAATATTTCGAGTCACTTAAGAAGATTTCGGATGATCTTGAAACGAAGATGAAGAAAATAGAGAAAGTGAAGGGTGGTATGACAGATGAGGAAAGGGATGAATGTCTAAAGGAAATTCTGAGCAAGCGAGAAGAATTGAATGAAACATTTAAAGACGACATAAAAACGATGATGACGTCGATGCTAGTGCATGGTGCTGGTGATCAATCCGACCTGATCCATTTAATCTCGGCCAGATTGACCGGGTTGGAGTACAAGAGAGCCATTGCAGCAGCAGATGCCAGTATAGGATCGATTCATGGCAGCCTGGCTGAGAACGATGTGGATGTCAAGATACACGAGCAAGAAGCGAGAGAGCAAGAGCTTGCATTAGCGAAAATCGAATTCGAGCTGGGACGCTTACGTCAAGGAAAGATTACGTCTGGCTTCGTGTCAACATTTGATGCCTACAAGCGGGCGCAAGAATATGCAGAAGCAGATACTACGGTTCAGAGCATGGCAAAGGCAGCCAGTCTGGCTGCCTGCAAAGCCGATAAGCAGTTAGATGCGCGTCTCAAGATGGCGATCTCTGATCAGAATCCCGCAATGCTCAAGGCTCATAAAACGATAAATAATGCCAAAAACAGTGCGAATGAACGCGGGAAAGCGGTCGTGGATGCCGTTACTGAAGCCATTTACCGCGATGCTCTCGAGCTGGAAAAACGTCGGGATGGCGTAACGCCAGACGAACTCACTCGCTTTGAAGCAGAGATGAGGACGTCGAGTAAATTAAGAGATCGTATCGAAAAAGCTCTCGAGCTGGAAGAGGTAAAGAAAGCGAGGAGAGTTGCGCGCAAAGCACCTGATGCTCCTCAGAATACCCAGAAGACCAGGAATGTTCTGAGCGAGAATTTCAACGCAGCGAATAAAGGAGCAAAATCTCAGCAGAAGATCACGAAGTCTGCCGAGATGCCTAGCAATAAGAGCCTGAAGCGTGAGCAAGCGCTGTCCGAGGCGGTTTTGGCTGCTATTCGGCTTAATGATCCTATCGAAGTTAAGGCACGCAAAGAGGTTATTCGGAAAGCAGGTATCGAACGGTTCATCCTGGAAATGACAGCTGCTCACAACGCACGTCAGGAAGCTATCGCTGACGCACGCAGTCGTCATGAAGGGCGAACCTTTGTAGATGTTATCCGGAAAAACAACGAAGCGTATCTGGCTCTCGGTTATTTAAGTCATCTCCACCCTGAGAACAGGGCAGCGATTGTAGCTTTTATGCAGGAGCGTCCAGAGCCTGACATGAAGCAGTCTATCGATGCGCTTACTCTAGAGGATGCTCAGAAGGCTCAGGAAGATTATCAGAAGTATACAGATTTCAACGCTACCCGTGACAAGTCACTTGCTGAGGAGGTCACCGCGCAATCTTTTTTTGCCGACGTTGAGGAGCGTCTTAAGGAGAACCCCAAGTACCGGATCTCAAATGCGGCGAGTGAAAAGCTGCTGAAGCGTTTCACTCCCAAGGAGCCGAACCTCAGAGAATACTCTAAGGAACGTATAAAAGCTGCCGAAGCAAGATCCTTGTTCTTTAATAGTTCAACGGCTCGGCGTATAGAACATATTCGTGAACACAATGAAATACAGCAGCTCATCAATAAACCGGAACCAGCAAACGAGGCTGAGCGGCTGGCGTTAGCTCAGGATGTTGCCATAAAAGTTGCTCACCTGGATGCTCAAGAACTGGCTTATACTAATGCCCAAACGGATTTCATGCGGGAGATTGCCGAAGATCCACAGGTGGATGTGAAGGCTATGGCGATACGTAATTCTAATGATACTCGTATGCATAATGCTATTAAAGAATTGCAAGAATCTGATATTGCAGAAGAAGGGATTGTTGCTATACTGAATACAGCTAAACTCAATGAGAAAGATGAGGTAGTAATTGACGAAAAAGGAGTTGGAGATATATGTGAAGATATTGGTAAAAATTCGCTAGTAGCAGGTTTTGCTTTAATTAATGATGAGTCACTAAGTGCTGCTATACGAGGGTTGCAGGCGCAGGATGCCAATCTGGTTTCAGATGCGGGAGGGGCCATTAGCTCTTATCTATGGTTGACATCGCGAGAACTTGCAGCAGAGCGGATGAAGGAAGAGTTGAAGGATGCGTTGAAAGTACCTTCTCCTGAGAAGAGAGTGGAGGTTGTGACGTCGATTGTTAAGAAGTTTATTGAAGAGAATGTTCGTGATGCTGCTGAGCTCAGAGTGCGTTGGCAAGCACAGGATGATGCTCGAAACATTGCCAATGCGACTAGCCGTATAGGTACACGCTATCGCGCAGTGCTAGAGTCCAAAGAAACTATTATGCAAAATGCTGTTTTGCCTGAAAACATAAAAAAAGACCTGGAAGCTGCCCGCAAAATGGTAGATAGATATGATCAAACAAAGCATGGCACATGGCAAGAGTATCTTAATCGTCTTATTGAAACGGGCATTAAGAGTAGAGCAGAAGCAAAGCTTGATGATAAAGTCCAGGCTTATTTCGAGAGCAATGCAGACATCGTCGGAGATATTGCAGCAGTGAAAGCCGAAGCTGAAGCCTACCAGAAACTGAGAAAGAATATCGTAGACAGGTACCGTTCTGAGATCAAGGTAGCGGAGACGGCAAAAGATACAGCATTACGTGAGGCTGAAACGCGCAGACTGGCAGCGCTAGCTGCTACGGAACAAAAATTTAAAACTGAGAAGGAGACCGTCTCCACGAATCCAGATGCTATGAGTCGCCAACGTGCTCTGGACAAAGTCGAGGAGACCCATAGGAAAGAGACAGAAGAGGCCAATCAGGCATATACAAAGGCCAAAACGATAGCTGAAGACTTGTACAAGAATTCACCAGGGTATATCAGTCAGGCTACTGCACTAGAGACACTTGGGCATCTCTTTCCTCATGCAAAAATTGCTGAGAAGCGTGCGGAAGGGGAGAAAAAAGCCAAAGCGCTGCATGAGTTGCTGCGTCAATGGGATGTTGCCACCCTTAAGAGAACTGAGCTGAAGGACAAGGCAGATTCATTGGAATATTTTAAAGCGGTTAAATCGAAGAACTGGGCTGCTGAAAAAGCTCGGTTAAATCGCCGGATTCAATCGCAATTAGGAGAAACAGCAGCAGCAACAGCCAGGTTAAAAAGTGCAAAAGCCCGCGTGAAAATGCATGAAATGGAAGAGATCCGATTGAATACCATGCAGCAGAATTTCTTCTATCAGAGACGCACTGAGGATGGTGTGTTGAGGGGTAATCAGGACAAGAAAAAAGCTCTGGAAATCAAGAAAGACAAGCTGGAAGGTAAAATGACCACTGAGGAGAAAATAGATAGTGACATAGATGCTGCTAAGAGGGAAATAGATAGTAGAACAGATATCGATGGGGCACAAAAACAAACAGAAAACGCCAGGTTAGAGGAACAAAGACAGAAAGACAAAGCTGAGTTAGAGGAACAAAAAAAGGAGTTAGAGGAACAAAAAAAGGCTATAGCCAACGTAGAGGAAAAAATAAAGGTATCAGAAGATAATATGAGCCGACTTTTTGAAGACTGGGCTGATACTGGTAAAAAATTGAACAAGTGTCTAGAAGATCGTACAAAAGCTCAATTTGATGAAATAATAGCGGAGGCGGATGTAAATCAATCAACCGCTTTAATGGATCAGTTACTGCGTGAACGTGAGGATGCCGGTAGAAATGAAGATGCTGAAGATGCTAGATATTTCAGGCATCTTAAACGTGTTGAGGATGCGCAGCGTGACAAGTTACGTGAACAGCAAAAAATGCGTTTCTTTTTAATGATCCAGGAGCTACAAACTCGCATGATGAAATGGCAGGCTATATCGACTGCCTGCGGAAATTCAGTGCAACAACTTCAGGGTATGGCGAACAGCTTCCTTGCTACCCAGGTAAATGCAATTCTTCGTACTTAGACTATCCATCTATCTCTCTGTAGAGGAGAAGAGGAGTATATGGTATGCCGTCCTTTAAATGTCCAGCTTGTGGTCAACGCCACTTTCAAACGGTACCAAAGTGTCTCAATTGTGGTACTTCATTCGCGGCTGCAACTGCGCCAGCACAACACACGGCGGCAACTGCACCAGCACAACACGCGGCGGCAACTGCGCCAGCGCGACAACGACGTGTAACAGGAGTTTCACTTCCAAAGTCTGACCCTGTTAACGATGACGATATCGCAGAATTTGAAAGCCTTTCAGCCGAGGTCGCGCAGCAGCAAGCAGTATTGCAGGCACAGGAAGAAGAGCAACCTGATCAATTGGACGACAATACGGTAGATAGCGAGCCAGACAGCCCGCAATCCGTCAGCCCGGCGCCATCTCGCCAGCTCGTCAGGCGACAAATGGACGTGCAGCAGGTGCCTCGCCAGAGCTGGAAGAAGCAGACTGCCATCCAGACATATAACGAGCCCTATGATACCGACCTGCAACTCGCACCAAGCCCATTCTCTATGCCAGGTTTTGGAGGTGTGTCGGTAACAGAAGAACGCGTAAGGACAGCTGATCCTGAATACTGGAAGACCGATAAGCTTCCCTGGTGGTATCGCCGCATCAAGCCGAATATAGCAGGTTCGGTCATCCACATGGAATCCAAAGAAGAGGTCGTCGATTATCCCGACATACTAGCTGCGGTGGCGACGCTGCTTGTCGAATTAATCTGGGTGCTCCCGAATGTACAGGAAAACAAAGAAGCCGACCGCATTGTGATGACGACCATACGTGTCCGCACCTATGATGGCACGCTCAAAGACGCGCGTTTGCGTGGAAATATGCGTGGCGCCAATCTCTCGCTTGGTGACGAAATCTCGCTCTGGGGCGCGAAACGTCACGGCATCGTGGTCATCCATCGTGGTTTTAACCATACAACAAAGGGTGTTGTCTTTACACGCGCCGTAGGCATGTTCGTGCCTGCTATCATTGCCATCCTTTGCGTTGTTGGCGCTATATACTTCTTACCGAGCTGGGGTACGTTTCTATCTCACATGATCGGTTCTACCTTTGGACCGTTCTTCACTTTTTTCCGTACGCATCCGTCCATCATACCCATGCAAAAGAAAAAATAACCGGTTATGGTGCCGGATTTGTGTAGTGATGATTATAAATCCTTTATGGTGAGGACTTCAGGCAATAGCAGGTAGCCGTAGCCCAGGACGCAGTAGACGTAGATACCGGTGCCATGGAGTTTTCCACGAATTCTGTCAATGTGTTTATCCATCATAGTACGTACTTTGTTATCCAGTGGACGGTTGTACATAGTAGCAGCGAGTTGCATATATGACACGGGTCGGCCATGTTTCATGGGGAACAAGAGGCGATACTCTGTTGCAGTCAACAAGACAGTGGTACGTCCTATCGTCAGCGAGTGTCGCTCACTATTCCAGGTGATAGCTAATGTATTGTCCTCGTACATACTATGCATATGTGTTGCTCCCTATGCGTGCAATGCGTGTGCAGAAGCACTAGCCAGATGGAAGTCACAAGACTTTGGTGCTATTTTTACATCGAAGACCCTTTATCATCCTTCCTATAAAGGATACACAAATTTCCATGTAATATAAAGTAAGATAGTACTATCTTACTTATTTCTTAATAGCCTATAAAATTCCCTATACTCTATTTACATTTTTTACATCTCTTATTTAAGAGCTATTTACTGAACGGCCATTGTAGGAGCCAAGAAATAGGCAGGCGTATGTGCCAGGGATTATTTTGTCCCTCTATACCCCTACCTAATCCTATAGTCCGCCGTCATACTACAAAGTGATTGTATTTATGCAGAGGGAGGAAGATCAGCAAGCAGACGTGATGGTGATTAAACCTCAGCGGATTGAGAAAGGAAAAAAGCTCCATGGAAATGTCAACTGACCCCCATCTGGGTAGTATGATACGGGGGTATTGTCTGGAGGAGATGCTCGGACGAGGAAAGTTGACAACGCTTTATCGTGCTCGCACGGAGGAACTCTGGTTGCCGCAAGAGCTAGTAATTATGCTGCTGCATCTGCCTGATACACTTTCCGCGCAGGCTCAAACACGTTTCACAGAGCGCTTCTCACGTGAGGCAAGGTGTCTTATCAAGTTACGCCATCCCTCTCTCTTTTCGCTCTTCGGTTATGGTAAGCAAGTCGACAGTCCCTACCTGATCCTGCCTGATGCTCCAGGCACAACGCTAGTCAAACGTCACAAGCAGCGCAAGCGCTGGAGTCCGTCAGAAGCCTTTGCCGTACTGGCGCCCCTGTGCAGCGCGTTCGACTATATCCATAGTCAAGGGCTGTGCTATCAGTTTTTGACACCGGCCAACATTTTGCTTCAGGATAACATGCCTCCGCAGATTACAGGCTTAGGGCTAGCGCAAATCCTGTCGATGCACGGTCTGGACGAGCAAAGCAAAGAGCCATGTCAGCACCTCAAAAGCATTACCGGTGATTACATGGGGGTACCAGAGTACCTGGCTCCAGAAGTCATCAAAGGTGAACCGGCAGATGGGAGGTCAGATGTCTACTCGTTAGGCATTATCCTCTTTGAGCTTTTGACCGGGAAACCGCCATTTACGGAAGGAACCTATCTGGATATTGCACAGAAGCATACACGAGAGCCGTTGCCATCGCTGCATCAAATTGCCCCTGACCTCCCGTTTGCGCTGGAATTGATCATCAACCGGGCGCTCCACCGCAATCCAGAGAACCGTTTCGCGAGCGCGGGAGAGTTTATCACAGCATTCTCGCACATGCTCGAACGAGCGGCTCCGCGCGTCAGGCATGTTGCCCATTGGCTCAACGTTCGAGCAGGTGCGCGCGCTCCCCCAGCCCACCACTATCACCAGACTGCTTCCGGCGGCCCGTGTACCCATTGAACGAGAGAGTAATGGTAGTACGTTACCTGCCACAAGGCAAACGTTGTCAGCACAAGAAGCATTTAGCCCCCCGCAGCAACGTGTCTTCTCGTCGCAGAATGGGCTGGCTGAAAAAGCGACGCCGTATCAACAGGCCAAATCTCGTCAGGCGATTTCTGCTCACGAGCATGCTCATGCAGTGCCTGACAGTGAAAATATACTCGCCTATGCGAAGTTAGAAAACGCTTCTGAACCATATCTTGATGTTGCATCTCGCCATTCATCCACTGCTCTTGCTGTATCATCTGTTGAGCGTGAAGATAGTGAACGCGAGGACCATGAACTCAAAGAGGCAACCTCGGCAGAAAGAACGCTCGTGTCGACGGACCATCCTGTTCAGATGGATATGGAAAATATGGCCCAACACATTCAGCAGTTGAGACAACGACTTCAGAAGCCATTAAGCATCAGCGGACCCAGACAAATGACGCGTGATAAAATATAGATGGACAACTCTTGCTCTTTATGCTCCCGCGCCCAGTCTGAAGCGAACGATGGTCCGATGAAAAATGGCCTTGCTTCTCCATGAAAGCAACGTTCTGGAGCAATAGCACAAGCCTTTTAAAAAGAGATGTGATCATGAGTGTATGAAGGAGATACATAGATGGTGAATTCAAAAGCGGTACAAAACGAGCGTTTCACCCATAAAGAGCTGTCAAACCTACAAATCTTGCTTGCATCGGTTATACCTGTAGCAGCAGTGCTGATTGTGGGCGCTTATGGTACCCAGAGAATGGCAGCCGACCAGCTCATGTTTTTCATCATCGTCTTCTTGCTCTGCGCAATAGTGACGTTTGTTGGAGAACAGAAGATCATTAGCATGATCCAGCATGCGATGAGCCGACAATGCGCTGAATTAACCATGGCATGCGGTGAATTCCTCGCAGGAAACAAAGAAAGAAGAGTTACCATCCTTGGAGATGGCGAACTGGCGGATCTTGCGCAAATCATCAATATGCTGCTTGAGCAGCACTTACAGGCACTGCAGCGCAGTGCGACCCCCGCTGTAGCAGCACCGGCTACTCCTCCACGGCAAACTGCTGCGGTACAAAGTGACGAGGCTGCGATCCTCAATCGGCAGTTACTCAAACTGCTCAATGAACTGGCCCCCATAGCTGATGGTGATCTACGGGTCAAGACATCGGTTCCAGCAGGCTATGTGGGTGTCGTTGCTGATACCTGTAATTCATTGATCGAAGAACTGGCCCAGTTCGCCAAATGGACACGCTATGCAGCCCAGCAGGTTATGACATCGTCGCAAAGCATCCTGGACCGCTCCATTGAAATGGCCAAGGCCACGGAAAGCCAGATGCATCGTCTCTCCCAGACAACTGGTAACATCGAAGAAATCGTTGCTTTTATTCAGCGTCTGAGTAATACATTACAATTAAGTGCCGAGGTTGCAGGCGAGATCTATCACCATCTCCAGGAGAAAACGGACACCCATGAACAAATACTCGATGCGCCTCTGTCCCATCTCACCAACGAGGCTCAGAGACAGTCCGAATTACTTGACAGTGTGCTGGATGCAACTGAAGAGACATCCTCACTGGCCGAATCCTTGATTGGCGATCTGTACACCGTAGCACAGCAAATTCATCAGTCGAGTACAGGTGTACTGAAAACGGCGGAACGGATCAGTGAGTTGGCCATGTTGGCCGAACGCTGGCACAATGCAGCGGAAGCATTTACCCTGGCGGATGACGAAAACGAGGCGGTCACGAAGGCTCCGTGGTTGCTCTGATGACTGGCAAAACGAGACAAGACGAAAAAGGAAATTACCATGCCTATCAATTCGACAGGTGATCCGCACTATACACCTACAGTATCGCAGATACCATATGTTAACGCGCCACGTATCATAGGCAGCCAATCCGTAGCGACTCACATTGCCGCCACACGGTCATCTCAGCCGCAGCCCGTCTCTCCACTTCCACCTTCACGAACTCATGATATTTATAGGTTGCAATTCACGATGCGTCTGTTGATTATTCTCTGCCTGGGGTCACTAGGTTCGCTTGCGCTGGCTCCCTATTTTCTAGCCAAGATATCTCAAGCCACCTCTGGTCCACAGTACGCCGACGGTGCGTGTACGGCTCACCCACAAGATATCCACTATCTACAAACAGCTTCAACTGCAAATACGCAAAATACAACACCTCTGCCCACGACCTGGAGCAAGGCAGGCAAAACGAGCCAGGATTTCACGCTAGCTCAGTCCTGTGCGGCAGCCTTTACTATTGTCTATGAGTCCTTCAACCTGAACGATCCCGACACATTAACTAATGCAACCTATATGCTCTCTGCCGCCGCCAAAAAACGCTTCTTCGAGGGAACCACGACGGAGCAAAAGGACGAGCGCATGGACCCAACCTGGCAATCCCAGGCCCACAAAGAGCAACTGCAACAGACTGCACAGGCGGCTAGCCCGGCAACGCTGCAAGATGTACAGGTCGTCAGAGGCAAATTTTTCGCCTTATTCGTGGTAACTTATCAACTTACCAGCCAGCAATCCGGCAAAAAAACAGTGCTGCAGAAGCAGCTGGTTGTGGTCCTCGCAGCGGTTCCGGCAGATCCTACGAAAGAGTCAACTGGCTGGCAAGTCACCGATTGGTATAACACCGTCACCACAAATACGCCAGGTGCCGGGGCGACGCATACGCCAGCTGCGACAAAACCAGCCGGAACGAGTAAGCCAGGCACCAAAAAGTAAGTCTATTCAGGAAACGCGTCTAGCGAAGAAAAAAATCGCTCCCGCCAAATAAGGTCTTCTCTAAATATGAAAACCTCTGGAACCTCGCCTTGCGGCAAGACCAGAGGAGGGAGTCATACATAAAAACAGGCGCAGCCTCTCTTGATTAGAAAGGCTGTGACTGACCTGCTCGATTATGTTTCCGATAATACTTGCGTAGCAGTTCATCCTCCGTCTGCCCGGCGCCGTCTTCGTCTTCGTCTTCGTCTTCGTCAGCAACGTTATAGGCATTAATCTGCATAAGCTCTAACTCGTCGCGCAGCTCATCCGAGAGATCGCCTTGCAGGGCAAAAGGATCTTGCGAACCTTGTGGTGCTCTTTTCAAAGGATCTTGCGAACCTTGTAGTGCTCTTTTCAAAGGATCTTGCAAACCTTGTGGCTCTTTTGCCATCCGATAACTATCTTCCTGGTTGCTCCACTCTCCTTCTCGTGAGCGATATTCAGTATCTCTACGGCTTGCCAGGCGCGCACGCTCGGTCTGAGGGATAGCGTTATTATGCTCAGGTACAATCTCACGAGCTGCCGCCAGGCGTGCTCTCTGCGCACGATATTCAGCACCTTCCCGCGTAGCCTCTTCTGGCAAAGGCTCAAGCGGCGATGTGGGAGCGGAAGGATCGAAATTACTTTCAACGGGCACTGATAAGGTCAAAGGTGGCAAGGGTAGCATCTGCTCAGGCTCACCAGGTGGAATCGTCAGTGGTTGCGGAGCATTTTGTTGTGGAGTCATACGGATGCTGCGCAGCATGGATTCGCTCAGCCGCTCATCAACTTCGGCAACTGGACAGGTATAGCGCACGCGACAGCGTGTGCGAATACTTTCTGCCAGGTCAGGACTTTCAGGTACTGGAGCATTGAGCTTCAACGAAAACGTGGGCTGGCGTCTTCCCCCAGCCGGCATAGAGATATAACAGGTGTTGATATCCAGGTGAATGATGTCATCCTGGTCCACACCCAGTTCTCTGGCAAAAAGGCTGGCATCCTGCGCCGACACATTAAAAGTAATTGTCTGCCGCACATTGGCCTGTATAGTTGGCAATAAGAGAGGGTTCAATTTCTGGAGATATTCCAGCGACTGCGTCGACAAGAAGAAGGTGGCGCCGTATTTGTGCAACTCAGATAGTGAGCGGTAATCAGCGCCGGCCACACGCTGAAATTCATCCAGAATGATGGGCAGACGCGTTGTTACCGCCTGGCCTGGTCGTCCTTGTTCTGCGAGCGTACTCTGTATGAGCCCGAGTAATGTCGCGCCGATCATCGAGGAAACTTCACTGCCCACAATACCTTTAGCGAGTTTAAAAAGGATAATTTTGCGTTCCTCGATCATCTGGGAGAAGTTGAGCGTTGATACGCTCTGTCCCAGGATGCGTCGCGCGACCATACTTTCGAATTTCGCCACTTTGGACGCTATCGGATTAATGACATCGCGCTGCTGTACCATTGATAACGGCTCGTAATATTCACGCCACCAGCGATGGAGGTAATCATCCTGGATCTGCTGTAAGAGCGTATGACAAAAATTTGCGTTTGTGAGCAAGGGTAAGACATCCAGCAAGGTGTATTGCAAGCCAGGGCCTTGTTGAGCGTCCTGATCGACCAGAATTTTATTGGCTTCAAAGAGGGTGCGCAAACTCATTTCGAAGGCATTTTCCATCTTGGCTCCCCAGCTAGAGACCCAGATTTGCGCCAACATTTTGAGGAGATCGGCAATAAACTTATCACGACCACGCCCTAGCGTCACATCTAACGGGTTCAGGCCAACCGAGGCCGTTGTGTCGGAGAGGTCGATGAAAACAACATCCTCAGCACGCTCAGGTGGCACGAGTTGTAACACGTCTTCACAGAGGTCGCCGAAAGGATCGATCAGCACCAGGCCACCTAGCTTCATCGCCTCGCGCGATATATGCTGAATAAAGGTGCTCTTCCCTTCTCCCGCCTTGCCTCCAATCAAGGTGTGAAAAGTAAAGAATTCAGGCGTCAGCGCAAACGGCAGATGATAGCCAGCATGGTCGGAATAGCCAACCGGCGTAAAGCCCTGTGACAGACGTGTCACATCTGGAGGGATCAAGAGCGTGCGCGACCTGCGATGTTCGACCAGGGCCAGCTCTGGCAGTACGCTGGGGTGTGGCATATGCCAGAGGGAAGCCAGGGAGTCGACACTTATGATATGGTGGGAGCGGCGTAATCCTGCTTGCCATCCCTGCCCTGCGTGCATAGTATTGGTATGCAGGAGATGCGTAGCCTCCGTGTGTGAGAGATATTTGGGGATAAAGAAGGCCCCGTTCGCCATATGAAATTGGCGATATGCAGCCACTATACGCAACAGAAGGTCCTTACGCGTTTGCGTATGGGCCCTTTCCGCCGAAAAACGAGCTAGCATGGACGTCTGTTGACCCTGCCAGGCCGTCTTGGGTCCAATTACGTAGAGGCGTAAGCGTGTGCGATAGGCGAAACGCGAAACTTTCTGGCTCACGACCCTTGGATCGTACAGCGTGCGATGGTAGAAGAGAAAACGCCAGAGCATAAATAGCCCGACCATGAGCGCTTCCAGCACCAGTATGCTCCCAAAGTACTCCATCAACTGAGTACTTTGGACGGCTGTCACATGCGAGCCTCTGCCCGTGATGATTTCCGAGAGCGCTTTCCACATCCCACTGGGAAACCACGTGCGCGTGATATACATCAATCCGGTGACGATACCAACGTTAAGTGCTACAATTGCACTGGAGTTGTCTGAGAAGAGCGAGACCATGCGCTGTTGCTCTTTCGCACGCGCCTGTGGTTCCAGGGGATTTTCCACTGCCCTGCGCAAATTCCAGCGCGACCAGTTACTCACTTCTGGAATCAAGGCCAGTTGCGTAATCACACGCATATGGTCTGGCAAGCGACTGAGCGCTGCGAGTAAACCAAGCAGCGGGTCGTTTCCCTCTTCCTGCGACTCCTTCCAGGTACGTAGTGGAAGATAGGCGGCTGCCCCGGCCACCAGTTCGACAGCCGTCACCGTTTCATCTGCTTCAAGGTGGAAAGGATCATCATGCTCATTGAGCGGATGAATATCGCTCTGTGGATACTGGGCACGCAACAACGTTTCAGCATGATCCAGTGCAGCCTGCGTGGTCGCTCGTATGATAAAACTACGCCGATCAGGCGTGCCTGCTAACTCTAAGGCGACAGGATGCTGTCTATCAAGGACCAGACTTTGCATCGTTGACTCTAGCGCAATAGAGTGCTCCTTACTGACATGCAAAGGTGGAATAATCTGGAGCGCCAGAGTAGGAGAGGAAGCAGTGTAGTGGCTTTCCAAAGATATTTCTGGTTTCATGTGCATCAAAATGAGCTACGCATATTCTCTGGCAAGGATACCAGAGACGTAGCGCGCCTCCTTTCGTCATTAATGTGCTACTCTTTTATAGAGATGAAATCCATGGAACGATACTCGTATATAATCTTCCCTTCTCCTTTGGCAGACATCAAGAGTAGGATAATAATTAAAAAACAGACAGAGATACGGCTGCCTCGCACCAAGTGTAGAGGGCAGCAAAACAAAAAACGCCTACTTCAACTGTCTATTTTTCTGTATTATTTGCCGCAAAACTGGCTCATATTGCAGGTTCAACAAGCTTCTGGCCTATGCTCACCCCGCATTAGCTCGTAAGCAGAATTGTCCCTATGTTCCTCTGCCAGATACGCCATTCTTCTGTTATCATTGTCGTTAGGAGGATAGATAAGCACGTAACTACGCAGACTTGCTGACTCTCTCCATGGATAACGTATACACTGGCATAGTCAAAGATTTAGGAGTATGCACTTATGCGAACACAATTCGTGCAACTCAATACTACGGATGTACCTGCCCTATCTGCCGGACATTGGTTAATGTTGAATGCGAATGAGCGCATCGTTACTCTCCTGGGACCTGAACGCATTCATGCACAGTGCCGCTTTTCAACGAGCGCTTTTCGCCTCTTGTTTCTTTTATTGCGCGCACCTCACGGCGCGAATTATGCAGAATTACTGGCTTGCTTGCGTTGTTCAGATACAGTCTTTCGTCGCTTACTTACGACGAGTTCACATGAGGATGTCCTTGTCATTTTGGCACCACAGATCGACCGCTGGAATAAGCATCTTGAACGTAGCGCACTGCAAGGCAATACGGTATTGGAGCGCGAACTGAAAATGGTGCGCCGCGCGGCAAAAGAACGGCATGGTGTCAATGCGCTTCTCAAACAGAATGGTTTTGCTTTAACCGTGAAAGCAATGTACCGTAAAGGCTATCTTCTGACGCGAGCACCCGCCATGAGGGCATAGCATAAAAGAGCATGAGCCGTCATTTGATGCTTAATTGTGATGGACGTTCACGCATGGCAATACCCTGGACATTGGATGGAGTTGTATGAGAGGGAGCGATAATATGCAAGAGTTCGTTGATATCTATGCTCGTATGGGACCCGATGATATAATCGGCGACTGCATAACCTGTTTGTAGATCGAACAGGTGAAAAAGCACTCCGGCGCGCCCAGCCGGACGAATATGCTTTAACGCGTACTGCCCAATCACAAAGTATGGACAATTGGCTCCGCCATTGCCATAGAATTGCCACAAAAGCCATTGCGACAGGTCCATTGGGCCGACCGGTTTGCCTGCCAGCATCAGGGTAGCCAGCAACATACAGATGCTCCTGGCTACGGCTAAAATGCGCTGTTCCTGCGCGTAGAGACTGAGATGTGCAATAGCGTCAGGAAATGCCGTAGGTACGCTTGCCACAAGCGTTGTTTGCCAGGCACACGGACGTAGTATGACTGAAAACACTTTCTTGTCATGGGCATTGGCACGGTCAAGCGCCTCGCGCGCCGCTGTGGTACAGGCTGATGAGGCCAGAAAATCTTCGCTGAGAAAACACAGCACCAGGTTAGCTTGCTCGATAGCTTTGATCTGCTCCTGTATGCTATGCTGACCTTGCGTGGCTGTCGGCTGGATCTGCACATTGGGGAAAGCACGCACGAGTGGTACGAGCTGCTCGCGTATAGCTAGCCACAGCTTTTGATCTTTGGCTGTAGATGAAACGATGGCATAGATACTGACTGGCTTCATCACCGAGGTCGGTCTGGTCGTTTGAGCTGGCTGAATCACGCTTAATTTAGCAGAAGTACTATGATGCATCTTCTGTACGATAGTATTGACTATCTGCTGCACACTTTTCATGCTAGCGGGACGTTGGTGCTCATCCGTCTCGGTCATATCCATAACGAGTGCTTCTAAGTCAGGCATATGCAGCGAGAACGGTTTAAAGTGAAATGGGTTCTGTGACGGGTCCTCGTTGGTAAGTATCTGGTGCAGCGTCGCTCCCAGACTATAGATATCAGAACGAGGAGAAGTTGCCTGTCGATACTGTTCTGGCGGTGCATAGCCTGGTGATCCCAACGCCGTGGTATCTTTGACCTGACCAGGCTTAAATAAGCGTGCAATGCCAAAATCAATTAAATACACCTGTCCCTGTGGGGTCAGCATGATATTGGCAGGCTTCAAATCGCGAAAAATAACCGGGGGTTGTTGCGTATGGAGATAGTCCAGGACAGCACAGAGCTGGCGACAGATATCAAGGACCTGCTCTATCGGCATGTGTTGCCTGCGTTGCTGATAGGTTTGCCAGCGTTGCTCTAACGTCTCTCCCTTAATAAACTCCATCACCAGGTAGCGTCTTCCCTGCTCTGCGAACTGTTGATAAATATGTGGAAGACTACTATGATTGAGGTGGGCAAGTATCTCTGCTTCACGTGTAAAGGCGGCTATCGCTTCCTGAAGCTCCTGGCCGGAGAGTCCGTTCTGACTCATCTCCTTCACCGCCACAACCTTCTGACGTACACGAAGATCCAATGCTTTATAAACGGCTCCCATGCCACCCTGCCCTATGCGCTCCACGATAGCATAGCGTTCATTGTTTAACAGCGTTTGTGCCGGCAGCAGACCAGTAGATGAGTGGCTACCGGTTGCCGCGCCACACCAATTGCAGAAACGCGCATCGGCTTGATTTTCTTTGCCACACGAGTGACAGATATGCATCGCTCTATCCTTTTAGATCTAGCCCACCAGGAGGCATAAATTTCAGCATCAACTCATACAATGAGACTTATCAGTATCCTCAATGCTTCAAGGCAGCCAGCTGATAGGCGTTGCCGTGGGCGTAGGCATGGGTGTTGGTGTAGGCGTGGGCGTGGGTGTTGGCGTCGGTGTGGGTTTAGGAGTAGCGGTCGGTTTTGGCGTTGGCGTCGGTGTGGGTTTAGGAGTAGCGGTCGGTTTTGGCGTTGGCGTCGGTGTGGGTTTAGCTGTGGGTGTGGGTGTGGGATTATTCTGCATAACGGGAACAGATAACGACGATGGTGCACTTGTCGCTGTTGGTACTGGCGCTGACTTTGCGGTTGGTGTCGCATGTGTTGGCACTTTTGCAGATCTCTGTTGCTCCTCTTTAATCACTGGTACAGTATCTGCTGTAATGGTTGGCCAGATGAGTCGTGTAATATCATCCATGGCACTTGTTTTATGCACTGGTTGCCAGAATAATGCGAACAGTATCGCACCTGGCAGCAATACAGCAAGCGCGAGAGCTGCAATCCATAATTCCCAGGAGAATTTCTGTTTGGTGAGCGCAAAGACCTTATCAGTCACTTTATAATGCAGGAGATCTGCCACGACTCCAGCAGTCTGTACTACCGTCTGAGACTGTAGCGCGGAAACTGCAGTCGGCGTATCGTAATCGTATTCTAGCGCGGGAACAGGTGCTGTTTTGTGTTTATCCGTGATGGAAGTGAGCGCTTCGTCTAGTTCGTTGTCCGTGTAGAACACTGCTTTGCGCTTACCCGTGATGGAAGTGAGTATTTCACTTGCTTCATCGTCAGCATAGAGTACTGTTTCTTCTGGATCAGGCATGTCTGACTGCGAGCTGACGGCCTCGCTACTTTCATGGTCGTCATCCACTGCATCCAGGTCGAGCTGAACTACGTTGGCGGTGGGCTGCTCATCCGTCAGCGGCTGTATCAGGGCTGTACGCATAGCCTCTACAAAGGTCGCAATGCTGGCATGGCGCTCTAATGGCTCCTTGGCCAGTGCCTTAAGGACTGCGCCATCCAGTGCCGCCGGCAGATCAGCAACAAATTGTGTCAAAGGGAGAGGCGGCTCGGAAAGATGCTTGTCATGCCAGGTAGAAAGAGCGGCAGCCAGGAAAGGCGGACGCCCGGTCAATAATTCATAGGCGATACACCCAAGCGCATACTGATCACTCTCCGGGCTAACGTTGCCGGTAAATTGTTCGGGTGCCATATAGCAGGCCGTACGCGCATCGGGCCGCTGCTGAAATTGCGCAGTATCGAGGAAGAGGCTATTTAAACGAAAATCAGTCAGCATAGCCTCGTCGTCATCGTCAAAGAGGATATTCTCCGGCTTTAGATCGGTGTGCAGGACTCCCCAGGCATGCGCGTAGGAGAGTGCATCGCCGATAGTCGTCAGAATGCGCAGCGCCTCTTGTGGGGACATGGGGGAGGTGGTGGTGTCCTTCAAACGGGTAGCAAGTGACGCGGATGACATATATTTTCTGATCACATAGGGATATCCTCGCTCAATGCCCCCGCTGAGCGGCCATAGAATACTACGATGCTCTAGCTGCCGCAAAAAAGTGAGTTCCTGGAGAAAGTTTTCTTGTTCCTGCTCACTATGCAGATCGAGCGAATCAAATGCTTTTATGGCGACGAGTTCATCGGCATTTTCCTTAGAATGGGCGAGGTAAAGAACACTCAATTTCTTACGAGCAATTTGTTCCTGTAATACGTATTCGAGAAATATCTGGCTCATTCTTTAATACAGCGCGGAAGTCCATCAGCGATGGGAGAAGCGCCGCCCCTTTTTTCTTAATCATCCAGGCAGTTTCAATATGTGTACGTGTCTATCATATGGTTTTCATTTCCATAACATCAGCAGCGTCAACGCCAGGTTTTTCTGCAGAGTCTGCCGCAAAAAAGCGGAAAAATAATAGCGGCAATCGCGCGTCCATGCTGTACACGTGCTAGAGCAAAAGCATTTCTCATAGCTAGCACTAATTTGCCGAAAAAAACACACAAAAATTTTGCCCAATCAACTCGTCTTCCCTGTACACTTACTATGAGGAAATTCTTTTTCTTTGAATGCCTGTTGTCATTTGGCTGGATGAGCCAGGTGCTCTATCAAATAAGCGTTGCTGGCGCGCATGTGCCGTTCTGACGGCCTGACGAGAAGTTGCAGTCGAGCTACGTAGCCAGGCTGCATGCTTGTAGTTAGCCGCTCAAGAGAGCGTGAGAACATTGTCATGAGTACGAAAATTACCGATCAGCTCTGTGAGGGCCCTCATCTCGTTGGATACACCATCTATCACAATGATGCATTTCATCATTTACAGGTAAATGGAAGATTGGTCAAACTTTCGCCAACAGAATATGTATTGTGCATGCGTTTGTTCCGTCATTTCGAATGGTTGCAGCAATTCGCCCTGTTACAACGCGATGACCATGAAATAGAAACGCCAAATGTCTATGTGAGCTTCGAAGAGTTGCAGCGGTGCGCTAACCTGCTCGAACGCTTCCACGTGACAAAACACTTAAGCAATGCCAATGGGAAGCTAAAAATCCATGGCATTACTGTCACCTGCGTAGGAGATTGTGGCTATACGCTCGATTTTCAACGCAACACCGATTATAAGACGATGGCGCGTATAAGAGTTCAATAGGACTGATGAAATCACCATTACCTATACGATGACGAAAAAGGATAATAGCGCTAGCTATATCATTCTGGAGGCCGCAGCGCTCTCCTAGTGAGAGCGCGCTCTACCACATGACTTTTCACGCAGTTCCACAGCACGCTATTGGCTCCCGCCCAGCCTTGACTGGTGCCCATCCACGAGCGCTTCTCGATCTCCAGGTAGCCACCATTAGCCATACTTATAATACCTGTATTGTTGGCTAAAAGAGGAGTGATAAGGAGGGACAGATAACGCTAGAAGTAGTGGAAAATAGCTAAGCATGCTAATAAGATTAGCAGAAATGGGGGACAAGAAGGTAGCCTCTGAAACTCTTCTTCGTAGATAGGCGTACAGGAAGTAGCAACGTTTTTCGTTCCACGCCGAAAAAGAAGGTACGATGTATGTCAAACGATCAGGAAACAGCAACCGAGGAACCATCTGAAAATAAGTTTGTACTTGTCGTTGATGACGATGCGGCTATCGGTGATTTGCTTGTAGAAGCATTGAAAGGCGAGGGACCGTATTCGAGCAACACTTGTTCCTGACGCCTTCCAGGCATTGAAATTCATCAGGGATATCAAACCTGACTTATTTTTGCTCAATTATCAGCTCCCCCGTATGGATGGCCTTGAACTCTACGACCAGCTCTTGACTATAGAAAACGTGAAGCAGGTACCTGTACTATTTATGAGCGCGAATCCTCCCTTTGATAAACTGAAAAAACGGCACTTGCATTGCATAGGAAAACCATTTGAATTGGATGAACTTTTAAATCGCGTGAAACAATTATTGGATTAGTCTTTTTCCAGCTCTTATCAAACAGGAAGCCTGCTTTCAGCCGTTTTTGAGAGCAAGCTTCTTGTTTGTTCAGGAGTGCTCTACTTTATAAAGTCCGTCTTCATGCGTCCTCTATGTATATGGAGAGATGGCCCTCCCCTTTTTGCAAGCAGGCACTCTTCCTGGTGCCGTGCCGCATACAGAGAGTCTAGGTGGTTGTATCTGCCATATGCCATCCTACCAGTGCAGTATGTGTGCCATAAGGATAACCAGAGCTAGCAACCTACTATGGACGTCTGTTATCTATTATGTTAAGCTTATTGCAGCGTTTTTAAGTTTGTGACGGTGATGAGTTGCGCTAAAAAGCACAAAGGAGCAGAAAAGTGGCAACACCGCCATTTTTAGCAGGGAATGCGTCCGTTCTGGTGCGAGCACGACGGATTCGTGAACGTATGCATATCGAGGCAGTCACTGGCATTCACCCGGTCGATAAAGCTTTGTTCTTGTCTACCTGCCGTCAGTACGAGCAATTGCCCGATGTACGACAACGTTGGGCGACGTCTCATCAGTGGGCCGATTGGAACGATTGGAATGATTGGAACGATTGGAACAAGCTCTAAGCTATGCAGTTGCTGATTCGTCTTCTTTCTTGCTTGCCTGACAGATGTGAGGTGTTCAGACTGTATCTTCTCTCCTGGGGATGAGGGAGGATGAGATTAGCAAGCGTTCCCGAGAGGAGTACGTGTCTCGTTGAAAACACAGCTCATTATCATCCAGCCGACTCCATTCTGCAATATCAATTGCCGCTACTGCTATCTGCCTGATCGCGCCAACAAAAAGCGCATGAGCATGGAGACACTGGCCCGTATCTTTACGGTGTTTTTTAGCTCCTCGTTTGCCTCTGACAAAGTTACCTTTGTCTGGCATGCTAGCGAACCGCTTGTGCTACCAAGCAGTTTTTATGAGCAGGCATTCCGGCTCCAGCGTAGCGCTAATCGGCAAGGCATGCAAATTGTGAATGCCTTCCAGACGAACGGCACGCTGATTACGCAAGCCTGGTGCGATTTTTTTAAAGCGCATAACGTGCACATAGGCGTGAGCCTGGATGGGCCGCAACATATACACGATGCAAACCGCACTGACCGCAGCGGACGCGGTACTTTTGAGCGCGTGATGCGCGGCATTCGCTTGCTGCGTACAAACAATATCGACTATTCGGCGATAGCCGTGATCACGGCAGCTTCAGTGCATCATCCAGATGAACTGTGGCAATTTTTCTCCGGCCTGGGCCTGACACAGCTCGGTTTCAATCCAGAGGAGGTCGAGGGAGCCAATGCACAATCCTCTTTAGTTCAGTATCCTCATACGGATCAATGGCATGGAGAAAGTCAGATGCCGCCTCCCGCGCCTCCCAACGGAAGGTATGCTACGCGAACGATGCCGAAGATGTCAAGTGGTTTTGCATTAGGCAACCGTGAGGCTATGCACCACTATCAACGCTTCATTAAGCGCATACTTACGTTGCAGGCGCAGGCGCAGACGGCGCTTAAAATTCGCGACATCGATGTCCTGATGCGGCAGATTACTGCGGATACTCCCTACTTGCGCTCACAGACGATTACACCTATGGCGATACTGAGCTTTGATTGTGATGGCAATATCTCGACTTTTTCGCCTGAGTTGCTGACTATGGCTCACCCTGCCTATGGCAAATTTACCTTTGGCGATGTGTTTCACAACACATTAGAGGATATCGCCAGCCATCCAAAATTCATGGCCGTGCATGAGCAGATTCAACGTGGAGTGGCACGCTGCCAGGCCACCTGTGCGTATTTCGCGTTTTGTGGCGGCGGCCACCCCTCCAATAAAATCTACGAAAATGGCACCTTCGACTCAACGGAAACGCTCGCCTGCCGCTTGAAAGTGCAGGCCGCGACCGATGCGTTGCTGGAACATCTGGAAGAGAAGTACTATTTAGATGCTCCTACCACTGAATAGGTGTCAGTCGTCGATCAGCGGCTCTTCGCGCACGACACGCTCAGGCGGTTTGTCTTTACGCAGCCATTCTCTGAATAGTCCGACTGGAATGCGAAATTGCGTGCCATCCAGTTGCTCCTCCAGAATATCCTCCTTGACTAATTTCTCAAGCGCGCGCATGACCTCCTTTTTTTCAAAAGGCACGCCCTGGTTATCATACTCTGTACGAATGCTACTAAGCGGCAAGAAGCGTCCTTCTTCATCCTGTTCCTGGGCCAGGATGGCAAGCAGAAAATGCTCTGTAGAGGAAGAAAACTGGTGCCAGATCCAGTATATACTGGACGTTTGCTCTTCAAGAATGCGTTTCAGCACAATGTTGACATCGTTGACGGTAACATACGTTTTTTTCAGGGTGTTACAATACTCAATCAGTTGCTCACCGATAATGTGAATCAGATACGGTTGATCGCCACTTAACTGACGTATGCGTTTTAATGCTAACATATCATATTGCAGGTAGCCCTGCACCGGTCGCACAATCAGGTCGATGGCCTCTGCTTCTTTTAGTCTGGTGAGCCTATGTTGCAGCGCGATATTGAAGAAGACAGCCCAGTAACGCTCCGTGTGATAGCGGATGTTTGGTGCACTGACGAGCAAGAAATTTAAGCGCTCTCGATGTTGCATGAGGCTGCGCAGATAGTGCAGAATCTTTTCGTCAATGATGTGTTTATCGATATGTTCCTGCAACTTCTCAAATTCATCGAGTAAAAAGACGATTTTGCGGCCTGGTTGCGCTTTGAGCACATCTTGCAGAAAGTGGTCGAATGTGTCAGTGGGATTGTCGAGGAAGCTCTGTTCCCCGGGCAAGGCAACGATGATGCCGCGATACTTTTGCACCTCTTCTTGTGTGCGAGCAGCCATTTGATGCAGAAATTGACCAACACTGTTGACGAGCGAGAAAGACTGGAGATCAATCAGCACTGGTGTATCTGGACCCTCTTTCAACTGATGCGCGAGTTGATAGATCAAACTGGTCTTACCCATACGACGTTGTCCGGCTAAGACCACAACTCTGTTGGCCTTTGGACTCTTCAGTTTGTCGCGCAGCAATGCCAGGTCCTCGGTGCGCCCGTAGAACATCTCTTCGTCGCGGATTGGCGTCCCGCTGCTGTAATGGTTAGGAATTTCGCGGTAAGGCTTTTGATGGCCTTCAATGGCAATGCTATTGGCGAAGGTATATTGCTTCCCGCGTTTCTCCGCGTCATCGTAGCTGATTTGAAAGCTCAGGCGTGGACATGGAGCCATCTCGTGCGGTTGAATCGTAAAAGATACCTCCGCGTCCTGGTGCGTTGAGACTTCTTGCAGGGACCGCTGGTTGCTGCCAATAATGGTAAAGTCGTCGCTCTCATCCAGTTGGATGCGCAGGTTATCCGCCGGGCTATGACCTTCGTTGTGTATAAGCAGCGCAATGACGATCTCAGTCTCTGGGTGAACGATGGGATTCTGTATCTCTGCCACGAGATTGGCGTTGCCGCGCAAACGGTAGAGGGTTGTTTTGATGACTCTGGACCATTGTTCAAGTAAAAGAGACAGGATTGTATACTCGGGGAGACGATACTGACTGGCATATTCACGCATCTGCCGTATCTCTTCCTCTTGCAGTTGGTTGCGTGCCTTATCAAGCGCATCATTGGCTGTGAACAGACTGGTTGCGCGGTCCCCTTGCGTACTGCGCCGCTCATATGCCTGTACGATGTCAACGACTTCGTGGAGCGTCTTGAGTGCGTGCATGATAAATGCGATATTGCGATAAGGAATCTGGACGATGATATCTTGCCTGGTAATCCATTGCAGATGCGCGATAGCATCGATGGTTTTGGCGTGGAAGAGTTGCCGAAACTCCTCGTAAAGTTGCAAGAGTTCTTCACTATACGCGATATGTTGTTCTCCATCGCCTGGCACCAGATCTCGCACATCCTTAATGGTCGTGATCACCTTATCGAGTACATCTATGATGGTCTCGTGGCGCAAATCCTGGAGTAAATGCGCGAAACTCTCGATGAGCCGTTTAATAGCTGGCGTATGCGCAGAATAAGAGATCTGCATCAGGATGAAGAGTTTGATGCGTTGGTCTACCAGCAGCAGCATGCCCGGTATAAGCTTTTGCGGATGAGCATCGAAGTAGTGAGCGATGGCGCGTGCCCCCTCCAGCTTGATCCAGTCTTTCTCGTCGCTGACCGCTTTCTGTAAGAGGCGAAATGACCGCTCGGGATACTGCTCAACGAGCTTATCGAGTTGCCGCACGACGCTGCGACGTATCCAGCGATCCACGCTATGCGTGAAGTATTCCAGGTACTCGAAGCATAAATTTACATCGTACTCAGCAATAAATGGCAGCAGGTGAACAATTTCCCGCCGGATATCTCGTTCCGGCGCATTTGACAGCGTCTGCAGAAACTGACGCGCCTGACGTATGTTTTCGCCCTGATATTTGGGCATGTGGCAGAGCACCCCGATAGCCCGCACCAGCTCGCGTTTAACCTCCGGCGCATCATCCTGGCGCAATGCCTCCTGTAGACGCTTGAAATCGTCATCCAGGCGCGTGATCTGTCCTGCCAGCTTGGCGAGCGCAAACGCGCGGATATACTCGTCGGGATGGTAGGTCAACTCCATAATTTTTGCTCTGCGATCTTTGCCATCAACCATGTTATCCCAGCAGCGTTGCATATAATCGATCAATTCCTGACGATTGATCATCTGCAGCAGTTCTAACTGGTTCTCCACAGCGATGGCAATCTCGACTTTGCCATCACCATTGACATCTTTCGCTCTCACGGCGCGAATACGATTCGTACTATAATACTTCCAGATCAGATCTCCAGTGGCATTGAGGGCGTACAGATAATTGTCAGCGCCGCTGATCAAGAGCGTGAGCGGCCTCTGTTCAGGGTCGGCGGGATCATTTTCTTGCATGAGGTCACAGACGTCGATATCCATGATGCCACGTAAAGTGCGGTACAGCCATTTGAGATGCCCTTGATCATCGAGGACATAGACGCTACGGTCCTCTGAGCCAACGATGACCTCTACATGACCGTCCCTATCGATATCTGCCGCGTGAAGCACTTGAATGCGACCTTTGGTGCTAAAGCGCCACAATTCCTGGCCCGCGCGATTGTAGACATAGACTTCGTTCTCTAGAGAGCCAGCGATGATAATCGCCTCACCTGCAATGTCGTGCCCATAGACGGCATAAATGCCCTGAGGCATATCGATTGATTGCTGCTCCTTTTGCAACTGTGCATCCCAAATGGAGACCCTTTTATTCTCCAGACCAATCATAATTTCTTGTACGAAGTGCCCGTCTTCATCATTTTTGTTCAGGTAGACATCACGCGGCCAATCCTGCTTATTTTTAAACATATGCTCTTTCGCCTTCTCACCTTGTGCATCGAGGATGATGAAGCGGTGAGTGGCTAACATGGCGAAGATCGAATCTGAGGTGTCCGGGGCGATTGTGCCGGTTCGCAGTATGCGCACACGATCTCCTACATCGGTGCACCAGAGCTGTTTATCCTTGTCTTTTTCAGTGTCAATGGCGTAGATCAGGTTCTCATCTGTACCGACGATGATATCATCTTTATGATCAGGTGTGATATTGCTAAAGCTCAAGGTCCAGATGTAGCCCTTTACTTTGAACGGTTGGGTCCAATAATACTGGACAATTTGTCTCCGCAAGCGCAAGAAGATAGCCAGGGCTTTTTCATAGAAACGCTTCTCCATCAAGTTGATAGCGTCGGCCATTTCCATCTGGATATGGTGCTCCGGTGGAGTATCTTGCACGAAATCTCTCAAGATGCTTCTCTCTTTGGGTGAAATATTTTTAAATATTTCCAGGTCTCCCTTTACCTCTCCTGCTGCTTTTACCATTTCATAGCTGTGGCGTATCTGCTGATAGGGGTCCCCTTTGAGTTCAAGATCGAGATGCAAGGAAAAAGCTCCATAATCTTCTGTGCCTACGAGGATTTCAACCTGCCCATCAAAATTGATGTCAGCGGCAGCGATACTATACACGCAGCTATCAAAGGAATGTTTCCAGAGTAACGAGCCATGATGATCGAAAATATACACATGGCTGTCTTCAGATCCTATCAGGATTTCGGGTATCTTATCGTGATTGATATCTACTGCGCAGATAGCATGTGGACGATTTTGCAAGATACCTTCGCGCTCTTGAAGCTCCCATTCTTTTTTGTGTCCCCAGCGTTTTTCGGCCCGTCTGCTAAGCGTCCAGACGACGATGTCCTTACGGTTAGAACCGAGAATAACCTGCGGCGGCCCTTGCGGCTCTAAATGCGTGATACAGAGACTATAGACCTGGAAGCCAGTGAAAATTTTATCCAGTCCTCTCCCCTGGTAATCGAGGATATACAGATATTTATCACCTGAGCCAGCGAGGATTTCTTCTTGTCCATCATCATCAATATCGTCGATAGCAATGCAGTGGACCCAGCCGTTGGTGCGAAAACTTTCACATACCGGCTCTCCTGTTAGTGTATCAAGAATGTGGACGCAACGGTCTTCAGAGCCGATGATGATGCGTTGGGGGGTCTTTGGACTGATCGCGATCTGCCGAACCCTCAGATTAGTCGTGTACTCCCAGCCTGCTATGAGTTCCCCTTTGCCATTGAGCGCAAGAACGTTGCCATTTCTCATGCCAACGATGATGCGCGGAATGGTCGCATTGGCCTGCTCTGGTGCCACGTTACTCCAGGGCACAGCACAAAGTGTGCCGATCTGTTGTGTCTCAAAGTGTATCTGCCACTTCAATGCCCCCCAGTGGGTGAGTGCATAAATCCAACCATCCCGCGAACCCAGCAGGACTTCGATGTCCCCGTCATTATCGATATCCGCGCCTTGAATACTGGTAATCCAGTCTCCCACGCGGAAGTTCCAGTAACTGGTCTCGACAGACGCTCCAAGGCGCAGAGCATCCTGCAACTGGCGCATGGCATCGTGATTTTCTAGCGGCTGTTCGAGGTGATTAGTGGATGCTTGTTCACGAGTTTGTTTCTTACGACTCATTCCTCCCCGTGTCCTTTGCATTTGCTCTGACATTTTACTGTCCTTTATCATCGGTGTCCGCATAGAAACCTCGTGTTTCTGCTGTTATGCTGCAATTCCGATTGACTATAAAAATTATAAATGCTGTCTGTATTAAAAGAAGAGCATCTTGCTCCATCTTCATAGTAACTCTTCGAGCACACCAACTCCAACACATGCATGGGTTCCAACTGGGTAGGGGCGTGTCCTGGCGACCGCCCTGTGGGGCCACGATGCTACGAGCTCGCAGGGCGCACGCAAGGTGACGCCCCTACCCAGTTTCCCCTGCAAGGATGGAGACCCTCCCCATTTTCTCCTGGTTTGTCCTCAATGAATGAAATGCGTCAACACCGCTGAAGCGTTACGAAGTTTTGCAAGCTTCATTATAGATGCCAGGCAGTGCCAGATGAAACCAACGCTGTGCACTGGATGTGCCAAAACTCTGCCAGATTTCTGCCACTGCATGCTGCAAACAGTAAAAAAGAGTACAATAAAAGGGGACAATACCGCTATGTTCGTCGTAGCAACAAATTGAGCACAATTCTGGCACAAATAGCGATAGTATTTGGCAGTCAAAAGCGTCTACTATGGTAATAAGGAAGTGGCATCTCGTTGAGGTCTGGCTCATGGTACACACTTCTTAAACCACGCTAAAAATCTGACTCTTAGCGAATATCAGTATAGAGAGGGGTAAATAGGAGGAAGGACCCGATGCAATTCGATCCACAACTGTCAAATCCTTATTATAACTGTGATGCTGTGCGTGAACTCTCTATGTTTTTTGGTCGACGAGACGAGTTGCGGATGGTGTATGACGCGGTCAAAAAGCGCCAATGCCTCTCTATTGTGGGTCCTCGGCATAGTGGGAAGTCTTCTCTGTTACAGTATCTTGGTGAGCCAGAGGTGCAAAAACTCTATCACCACTACGGAGATTTACAAGATCGCATTTTCATTCTGACGGATTGGCGTGAGTACCTGCAAGAAACGCGCGAGGATTTTTTCTACGCGGTCTGTGATCAGATAATCATGCAGAGTCGCTCTGTACTTAAACTGCAAGCTTCGGAGATGCAAGGGGGCGCGCGCTTCAAAAGATTGCTGGAGGATATTCGTGACGCCGGATATCGTCCCGTTTTGCTGATGGACGCGTTCGACCGGGTCACGCGAAATCCACATTTCGATCCCGACTTCTTCTCATTTTTACGCTCGTTGGCTGGTATCTACGATCTCATTTCCTATGTTACGGCATCGATCAAGCCATTGTATGAGGTGTGTCATTCAGATGAAGTGGCCTCTTCGCCCTTCTTCAACATCTTCCACACGTGTTTGCTTGGTCCGCTGACCAGCGAAGAGGCGCGGGAACTGATTATCCTCCCTGCACAAAGAGCTGGTATGGCCTTTACTGCTGAAGAGGTGGCATGGTTGCTCGCACGAGCGGGACGACATCCCTTCTTCGTGCAAGTGGCCTGCCGCCACCTCTTCGCGGCGAAGATGCGCCAGCAGCGTACGCCGATTGACTTGAAGCTGGTGCAGGATGAAATGTACCATGAGCTGCTGCCTCATTTCGCGAATGCCTGGAAGGATCTCAATGAGAGACTGCAGAATGATCTCACATTTGAAGCATCTCAGCAGACGAATGGGAGACGGAAGTTACCTGAGCTGAGCGAAAGTGGACTATTTCGCAAATATATCCGCGAGACCGCTCCGGTCGGTACGCTGGAGATCACCGTAAAAGAGGTAAAGGACGCGCTGGATCACCTCGATGATACAGAAACCCTTGGACAGTGTGAGCTGAGTAAGATGCACTATATCACACGACGCCTGGGAGAGCTACAAGCAATGCAGTCATCACAAGTGATTAAGAAGGGGGCGCTTGTACGAGATTTCTTGAAAGCCGCCTTTGAGCGTATGCGCGTAGATAGTATCCGCACAGACGGCGCTGCTGAATGGCGGTTGTATAATATCCTCTGGTACCATTACTTTAAATACAGTTTGCCCAATCCACGCACGGCGGCCCGGCTGGGTATCAGTCCACGCCAGTTTTATCGCGAACAAGAAAGAGCACTGCAAGAACTGCTCAATGAGCTCCTCGCACTGGAAGCTGCGGCTGTGAAGGATCTGGATATGCGATAGAGTCGAGAGTCAGGTTCGCTCCACACCAGACAGGCAAGATGATACCTGTTTTCTTCAGATTGATACCTGGATAGCAGACGAGATGTACATGGCTGAGGATGCTCTGGCATTCACGATAAGTTAGCCCGCGTGTAACCATAGCCGCGTTCATGATGTATGCGGGGGGCCGAGCAGCACAGCTCGGCCCTGCTCATGCATGGGGTCTAAAAACTTTACTACTTCATTGTTCGTGACCAGTTGTAGCCCTGCCCTGCGCGTCACGCCAACAAGCAGCAAATATATACACTTCCCTGTCTCTGCTCGTATGGCCCGTGGTGGCGCTCATAGATAGGCTACAAAGGACAATATCGGTTAAATAAGCCAGGAGGAGGTCGACAACCGCAAGGGCTTGTCGCTACGCAGTTCGCTACGCTTCTCCGCCTAGATGCTCGACAACCGCAAGGGCTTGTCGCTACGCGGTGATTGGACACTGCTTCGCGCTTATGGGGCTTGCCCCCGCCGACGTCCGGCTCAACTATACACAGATGAAAGTCACGCCTGGTCCTGATTGAAACCGTGTTTCTGTAACCCAGCCAGCATGAGCCCCCCAGTTCATCTGACTTACAATCACAGAACCGTTCGCAAGCACCTGTTCTACCACACCAACATGTCCCAATCCGTACGCTCCTTGCACACCGGGCTGGAGGACGATGATTGAACCAACCGTTGGGGTATGGGAGACACGCCAGCCAAACTGGTAGGCGCGGCTCTTCCATTGGCCTGCATTCGCATTGGTTTTCCACGGTACAAATAAGCCGTGTAATTGATGGTACCGCTGGTTTGCCCACCAGGTACATTGTCCGTATGGGAAAAAATTTCCGTACCCGGAAGCTCTAGCCGCAACCAACGAGGCCGCTAACGTTGCTAACGTTGCTGGCGCAGTTAAAGCCCGACGCCGTGCTCGGGCAACGCGCATAGCATGATGCCGCGCAGTCGTCGGTGCTACGGATGTCGCTGGACCAAATGGCAAGGCCGGAATACCCAGCACGCGTGGTGACGTCTCACCAGGGCTGGACACACGCGCTGCACTATTTGCCAGACTTCCAGGTATACAAATAATCTGGTTATGAATCGAACTGAATGCGACGTTATGCCTGTACACTACCTCACGTGGTCCCATAGCATAACGTGCGTCTATGGCCTCTAACATATGGTCTCCAACGACAATCGGTGTGTGATTGGTTTCAGAGCACCTGGTAGCATGCTGTTCATGTATCCTCTCCACATTCTCGTGCTGCGTTGGCCCAATAAGACCCGGTCCAAGGGTCGCTACTATACAGATACGCACTACAAAAGTTGCTACATGATACTGCTGGAAGAGCTTCCAGACTCGTCGTTGTGTTTGCAATGTATCCTCTTTCGAATATACAACTTGCAGACCCCCGCAAACGCTTCTTGTTCAATTATGTCTGTGTAATCCCACAACTACTCAACATTCGGCACATACATAAATGGCAACAAACGTATATTAGAAATATACATGGGAAATTGTTATGATGAAATTACATATATGAATATCTTAGTTAAAAGGGGAAATTCTTCAGTTATCCATCCATCCATCGTAGACAAAGCAAACGGGTAGGGGCGTGTCCTGGCGACCGCCCGGGGCGCACGCGAGGTGACGCCCCTACCCGTTTGTCATCGTGAGGGCGGAGCCAGGCCCATGATACATCTCTCTACCCAGAGAGATATAGTTGCCTTCAATTTTTCACTGAACATCGCGTTGGCATAAGCTCTCTAACAAACTGGCATAACGCTGGCGGTCTAGCGGAAGTACAACTTCACTGTGGGTGAAGTTCGAGTAAATCAGGGCGTTGGCGAGTTCAAGAGACATACGTCCCTCTACGCCTGTAGACGTGAATGGACTATCCTGTAGCAACGCGGCGTTGAAGGCCCGATAAACAGCGAGATGATTCCCATCGCCAGACTCGGGTGTTAAGGGCAGCACGTGGGACGCTGGAGCCGCCATGGCTTTGGGACTGGTGGCGACAAACTCGCGCAGATCGGTCTCCAATAGCTGGCAGGTCAGGTGGCCGTTGCGCAGTTCTAGTTGTCCTTGCGTGCCCACGATTTTCATAGACTCCGCTTGATCCGCCTCTGCGGTACTGATATGTAAGGAGCCGAGAGCGCCATCCGGCCACTCTAGCGCAGCTTGTACGGTATCCTCCGTCTCAATAGCGTGTAAAAACGTACGTGTCCAGCCAAACACGCGCGTTGGGAGTCCTACGAGGTGACAGAGCAGGTCTAGTTGATGGGGAGCCTGGTTCATCAGAACGCCGCCACCTTCGCCAATCCAGGTGCCACGCCAGCCCGCCGATTTGTAATAGCTGGCCGTCCGTGTCCATACAGCGGTCATCGCGATATGCTGGATATGGCCCAGACGACCCGCTTGTAGCATGTCGTGTGCCACACGGATCTCGGGACGAAAGCGCTGCTGGTAGACGACGCCGAGCAGCCGCTGGTGCTGTTGCGCCATCTCGATCATGGCATCGGCTTCTGCTACCTGTACAGCCATCGGCTTCTCTACCAGGACATGGCAGCCAGCTTCCAGGCAGTCGATAGCCAGACGCGCGTGCAGAGGATGAGGGGCCATAATCACGGCCACGTCAGGCTGTGTTTCTGCGAGCAACTGATGATGATCGGTGTAGAATGCACAGTCCAGCTCAGCTGCTCGCTGTTGTCCAAGCGTCGGGTTAATATCGGAGAGCGCCACCAGGTCGATTTCTGGTAATTGTAGCGCCGATTTATGCATGCTGAATACGCCTGCGCCAGCTCCAATCACGGCATAGCGCAAGCGACGTGTCTGTTTCACTTCCATCTCTTCATACTCCTCTTCCATCTCTTCATGCTTCTTATGTGGGCGGCTTTTCCTGCTGCTTGCCACGGGCGATACGCTCTAACTCGATCTTCTGACGCGCGCGGTGTCGTCGCTGGCGGCGGATCTCTACGAGCTTGTTCCACGCACGGTAGATCAATGGACGATAGACATAATCCTGGGTGGGCATATTCAGGCGCGAGAAACCGCCGAAGCCTTTCTTGTACTCATAGACGCCCCACATTTCTTCGCCTGGCTCCAGTATCTCGGGAATAGTGCGAAAATCAAAATAACTGCAACCGTGCGCCTTGGCCCACAGAAAACACTGGTACTGCAACAAATAGGCCGGCTTCAGGTTGCGTTTGTTATTAGAGGTGGCACCAACCATGTCCCAACACCAATCGCCGAAGCGAATGAGCATCTTGGCAGCAATGGCCTCGCCCTCGTGCACGGCGAGATAAAGCACTGCATCCCCCTTGCCAGCAAAGTGACGCAGGATCTCTTTGTAATAGTCCTTGTCGTGCACAAAAAAATCATCGCGCTCGCTCGTGATTTTGAGCAGGTCATAATAGGCATCAAAATCAGCGTCAGTGGTGACTTCGCGGATGACGACGCCTTTGCGCTCGGCTGAACGCACGTTCTGTCGCCAGGTCATTTTGAAATTGGCGAGCAGCTTGTCCGCATCAGGACGGATATCGAGGACCCAGCTACGCCGTCCGTGGATCGCTCGCGGATTGGTGTGGAAGCCAACTTTGTGATAGGTTGCCAGCCAGCTATCCATGTTGGGATCGTCGTCGGCGATGTTCGGTTCAACACGCAAGACCACAACGTGCTCCTTGTGCGCTACCTTGTGAGCATACTCAACTAACGCAGTCAGGATATTGGGGTCTGGGCGTTCCAACGTGGGACCGCGCGAACTATACAGCCATTTGAGGTGCAATCCAGGTACCGGCACATCGGCGAGTGTGAGCAGCATAACCCCCACCAGGCGTTCGTTTTCCCACGCCCCCAGGCGATAGATAGTGCCGCCCAGGTACTTATGAAGCTCACCCCATGCATATGATTGGAGTAGATGACCACGTGGCTGGCTGGTCAAGAAGCCATTCCAGATCTCCTGGTCGTCGATCTCCTGGACTGTAATACTTGTAGGAATGCTTACACTCATAGCGAACTACAAATTCTCCAAAAACTCACGTTTGAGCAAACTATATACTTTTATATTGTGGAACTTACCGAAACGCGGAATAACCTCACGCAGTGTCCCCTCGTATTTAAAGCCAGCCTTCTCGTCCGCGCGCCAACCGCCGATGTTGTCCTCCATATCCTGAGTCTGGATGCGGTTCAGATTCAACTCAAGAAACCCGTAGCGCACCATGAGCTTTGTGGCCTCGGAACCATAACCTTTGCCCCACACTGCGCGGTCGCCGATGATAATGTAGAACTCCGCGCTCTGGTGCTGGACATTGATATCTTTGAGGCCGACAAGACCTATCAGGCGGTTGTTTTCTTTGAGCACAATACCAAACAGAATATGCCTGAAATCTTTGTAGAGATGTTCCAGGCGCTCCTTACCACGCGTATCGCTGGTCGGATACACGGAAAAATAGCGGCGAATTTCTTCATCGTTGAGCCAGGTGGCGTAGAGGTGATTGTCCTGTGCGGGTTCCAATGGTCGCAGATACAGGTGCTCACCAACAATAAAAGGATTCTGCATAGTAGCGGTATCCTGGGTCATAGCGTCATCTTCCTTCTCACTTATGCCAGATTTTCTCATCGTAACAGCGTCTGGGCAAGTATAGTATAGAGTACTATCAAAACGGGTTGAAAATGAAGATTGACTCCAGCCCACCACTGCGCATTGATTGTACATGTGAACGCTGAAAAGGTCAATTGATCTAAGAATGTGTCTGAAACGTGCACACTTTTTGTCAGTTCAGACACATTCTAAATAAAACGGCGGAACAAAAATGGGAAAACTTTCCCTCCATCTCCCTTGACTGTCGTCTTCGCTGAGGCTACACTGCCCTCTATATATTCTTTTATCGCCAATTTGTAAGAGATGCTCTACTCCTGAAGCAACAAGAGTATGTTTTTTCAGGATTTGCATAGGAGTCATACAATGCCTGGTCATTCTGAATACTCAGAAGTCCCGCAAACTGAACACCCTCAACCAGAAAGCTCTCCATTAAGCATGCGGTGGTTATATGCTTTCCGGAGGCCAGAAAAGACTGCTGAAATGCGTGTGTTTGAAGACGCTAAAAAAGATATGATACAGAAGCTTGGAACATTATCTGATAACTATAAAGGTATATCCGAAAAAGTTGAAGGGTTAAGAAAGATACGTGAAAAATATCAGGAGCCAGAGGACGAAGACAGTAGATTGTTAAGATCTACATTCTTTCGCCCCGAGGAAGTAAAAGATATCGTGGCATTCTACCAAACTGCTTCCTCTGATACAAAAAAAATAGAAGAATATGTGCAACAGGCAGAAAGGTTAAGAGAAGATTTCAAGCTAACGCTTCAAGACGATGTAAGAGAAGGGAAAATAAAGGTAAGTGATGTAGATGATGCCATTAGGCATATAGATGATTTTATATCAACGGTGAACAGGCAAAAACTTGCTAGCAAGCTTCTCACATTCAGAAAAAGATGTAGTGGATTATACGAAAAAGGAACTGGTGGCCGTAATATTGACCGGGACATACAGGACGTGCGTAATGGAACATATATAACAACGTATGGTACCGTAGAAAGTAGACAGTGGTTATATGGTTTGGGGATTACAGACGATACGAACACAAAAGATACCGAAGAAACGCAGAAGTTTAAAGAGGCTGTAGCTAATTTAGATCGGAGTTTCAAAAGATTAGATAAGGATCGGAAACTTATAATTCGTGCTATGGAGGAAGAACATGGTAAGCTATGTAATATATTGCGAGAATATCAACAAGAGCATAGATCGTCACTCCTCAGTTATGATGAAGCAAATAATCTAGCGACATGCTATAAAAATGTTAGCCAGTTTAAAGAAGAAATCGAAAAATCTCTAGAAAATCAAAAAAAGCTAACTGAAGATTTTAAACTAAGGTTTGAAGCAAGTGTAATAAAAGGAGCAATAAACCCAAGAGACATAAAAAATGCAATTAAACCTATAGATGATGATAGACTTTATGCAGTAGGTCCCGCTGAATGGCTCTCTACAACTACAGAATATTATAAGCGCTGGTACAAAGCAGGAACTAATGGCCGTGATTTCGAGCAGGACATACGTGATGGGATAGACGTAACAACTTATGGTGCCACAGAAAGTAGGGCTAGTTATGATGAGGCTTAGGAGAGATCTCTGTCTTCACTCCTGCTTATGTTTAGTAGTGAAGACAGAGATTTTTTAAAGCAGGCGTGTTAGTAGATGATGATCGGCGTACCTACTGCGCTGGCGCTGCTATTGTATAACCACTGGGCGTTGCTTTCTTCGATGTTGATACAGCCGTGCGAGCCGTTACCCGCAAACGATTCATCCCCGCCCGTGTCGTAGTGCGGAAAGTTCGTGCCAACACCATAATTCGCTCTCCACCAGCTATCATGCAGGAAGTAACCTTCACTGGAGAGATAACCCATGGCGTAATTGATGGGTGTGGGTGGGTACCAGTAAGGCGAGCTCTCAGGCTCATCTGAGATGAACTCAGTCGGCGATAGGCGCTCATCAACATCCCATAAGCCCGGCAAAGAGGGCTTCGCATATTGACCGGTGGTGACGTCGAACTGCTTGATCACTTTCCCGTTCTGGTAGACACGCAGGGTCTGCTCAACTAAGGAGATCACGATCACATACTGGGAAGTGATCTTATAGTACTTCATCAAGCTGAGGTCGCTCGCGTGTGGCTGGTTTGCCGGCGTCGTAGCTTTGGCGTCAGCTTCCATGGCCTGCAAATTCGCCATGTAGCCCTGGACCATATTAATCACATTCTGGTAATCGGCGGGCGTCTGCGCCGTGCTTAACGCTGTGTCCGGGTTAGAACCAATACCCTGCTGATCATATTCGTAGTCCAGATTGTAAGACTGGCCGTCATAACTGTCATGGTATTGATGCGTGTTGCCCCAGCTCGTGACCTGCTGGTGGAACTGCTGGACGAGATATTTTGCCTTACCCTCCAGGATCGGAGTTGAGAGCGCAGAAATCTCGTTCGCGATCTGCGTCGGAAACTTCTCGTAATCACTCAGCTTCTTTACATTACTAATGGCTGTCTGTGTCGTCGTAAGTTTCTGTTGCACAGCCGTGGTACTCATACCGTAAAGTTTCATCGTCGCAATAGTAGTATTAAACTGTTTCAATTTGGCGGAGACCAGCGTGGCCTGACCTTCTAGCGTCGTAATTTGATCTGTTAACGTCTTATATTGCCGGGCTAAATTTGCATAATAATTAGTTGCAGCTTGATTTGAAAAAATAGTAACCGCCGGTGAGCCGGTGTGACTCAAGGTGCGTTCCTGGTCGATGATGGGTTGCAGCAGACCTGCCGGAACACCCATGTTGCGGGCAGTGTTAATCTGCTGATCCAGCGTTCCCTTGTTCCTTGTAGCCTGGGGTATCGTCGATGGTGCACCAGGACCACATGCGCTCAGCAACAGTGTCAGAAATGCCAGGCAGACGACGATGCCAGTTGTCGCATGTCCTGGTCTGGATTGCCCTCGCGAGAGTGTGGGGCGTAACATAAGAGCAATGCCTCCTATTTAGACAGACGTAGTACCAAAACTGTCCCTCAGATAGACATATTGACCAAAACTGTCCCTCAGATAGACATATTGACCAAAACTGTCCCTCTATCCCTACATATTTAAACGCAACAAAGAGAAAAACGTTTCTCTTTGATCTATGAATATAGGGCTTTTCGGATGATCTCCGTTTGCATATGCAGACCATTCACTTTATGTCACCTAAATGCACTCTTGAGAGAAGATATTATTGGCGAGCGCGTAGGGGTCACGCTAACGTTTCCGCCATTTCAGCAGATGTAACGCCCGGTGGGTAAATATTGCTTCACTGCCAGGAAGCCCATAACTATCGGCTTCGTAACGCTGTTACTTTCGGCCCACGGAGGCGTATATAGTGGTATAATCTGATATATATAGAATTTCGCTGGGCGTGTTTCTTAGGAGTATGCTGTTATTCTGTCAGGCAATATACAGAGAGTTCTGCTTGCTATGCATAAAAATAGCCCGGATGATGTAGAGTCACCAGACAACATAGATAGTGCACATGCCATCAACACCGTGCGACAGATTGTCACCCTGGATACCGAGAGGTTGAAGAAAGCTTCTACAAACAAAGGGACAAACAAGTTCGTTCGCTATATAGGCATTGCCGAGACACTCATATTTGTGCTGCTGGCTTTCCTCTGGCCGCAGGCCGCGAATGATATGTTAGCTTTCCTGGATCGCCCCTTTCTGAGTGTGCAACCTGTACCGGGCTGGTTTCCGCTGCGTATCTTCGTCATCTATCTGCTTCTGCTAGGCTGTATACTCCTTTTCTTCGGTCCAGTTTCCTGGTATCATAGCTTCGTGCTAGCGCGTCGCCAGGGTCATGCCACCCGTACAACAAAGGGCTACCTGAAGTATTTGGCGAAGAGTATCTTGCGCCTGTTCACACCCTATCTACTTTTTACAGAGATCACGCTATTGCTGAGAGCAATCCAGCCGCAATCCTGGTGGCTCTGGGCCACTCTCGTCTATCTACTCTATACCCTCTACGATACACGCACGGGGACCTCTCTGGCATTTTTATCTTTTTATGAAGTCAGCCCTTTAGACGAGCACAGCGAGCTGTTCCAGAGGCTCAGCGCGCTGATGACCCGTCTGCATGTTACCAATTGCACGGTCCGCGTCATTCGCGTAGGTGATAGAACCGACTGGGCGAATGCCTATCTTACCGGCTGGGGACACAGACGCTCGGTGTTGCTGACCGATACACTATTACAGCAGATGCCTATAGAGGAAATAGAAATCATTGTGGCCCATGAGCTGGGCCACATGATCTACTGGCATCCCTGGAAATGCATCCCTATCAGCACACTGAGGGTACTGGTAATGCTGTGGCTGCTCTACGCCTTGCCGCTGACCAACGCGGTCCCACCCCTGGCCCTCTCACTGGTCATATTCATGTATCTCTACGGCACCTATAGACGTCGCCAGGAGTACCAGGCGGATGAATTTGCCTTGCGCACAACGCGTGACGTGCAGGCATTTAAAAATGCCAATACGCGCATAACGAATATCAACCTGACCGGTGTCTTGCCCAGCCTGCTCTCCACCCATCCCACGCTCACCCAGCGCCTGGCGCACGCGGACGAGTTCGCTCTACGCCAGGGTATTGCATAAACCAAACCGGGCCTATAGATGCACAGAGAGCGTAATTACCTACCTCGTTGTTTAACGAGATGAATTGATTACGCAGTTGCTGCAACGTGTGCAAACGTTGGAAGAGCGGCAGGCCAAAGACAACCACAATAGTTCGTTGCCTTCCTCTTCTTCTCTCCTTTTAGGAGCCATAAATCCCTTGCCATGTAGGCCACACGCACTATAATATTGGCTATTCATCTAGCAAACCGAGTCCCTGCTGTATAAGCTTTGCTGAGTACAGAACTAGTCCATTTTTATCCATCTTTCGACGGAAAATGATCTGGGTTTCCCAGGTAGTAGAACTCTTTGCCTCCTTGCATCTTCTTGTTCATTTCTGCCTTCCAGCTTACATAATGTTCTCCAAAGGGAATGGTTTGCTGACTTATAGAGAAGAAACATTCATAAAAATAGGGTTCACGGGCGGCCTCTTGAAGGGACCAGCAGACACGAGCCTTGATCGGCTTTTCTCCCAGATCCCAATCGACGCTGTGCCGCAATACTAGCTGTTCTAAGGGTTCCGGGTCTACAGGATGTTGTATACGGCCCCAAGTTATAAAGTATCGATGCGCTCCATTTTCTAGTGTAACTTCAACTGCAACAATGTCTTCCATATTTTCCCTCCTGCAATTACGTGGTTTTATTTATCTATGTAGACGGGATGCGAACAGCTCCTGTCACTTTTGCTGATTGGGTTCTGCCATTTGTCCTTCTTATCTTTTTTTCTGACGAGCTTGGGTACCATCAGGATTAACATTTATGTGAGAGCCATCGGGAAGTTGCACATCCCAATGATCCTTATGCAATGTATCCCACACCCAAACATCACCATTCGCATCTCTAAACCCTCCCATCTCCTTATCCCAAGCCTTATTAGGATCACCTTTTGCTCCCTTCGGAGGAACATAAATGTAAGGACCCTTTGCGTTCCCTGCTGTTGGCAAGTCATTCACGTGTACACGAGCTTCGTTGATAGTAATTTGCGGTCCCTTGTTCGTAGGCATATTGGGAGAGGTGTTGGGCAACGTGATGGTGGTTATTGGATGCCACAGGGTGATTGGATGGTGGAGCGCGTAGATCGCCAATGTGGCGGCGAGCCAGACGCCTGCGTCGATGGCGACCAGGGCGAGCAGGAACTCAAGTTGGGTGGCAATGACCGCTGCATCGATGCCGGCGACGGCAAGCGTGCCAATACCCGGTACGGCAATCGCAACGACCGCTGAGGCCAGCGCGAGAAAAACGTCGAGGATCGCCAGTCCAGCCGCAATGATGCCAATGCCTTCCAGGACCGTCGTGAACGCCTGATTGATTCTGGCTTGGGTGCCGTTATGCTGGATCTGATCGCTCAACTGATTGATGAAGGTCGAGATATCCCCGAACGTGCCATTCATCACATCTGCGCTTTCCCCCTGCCAGGTCATGCCCGCGCCAGCGTGTACCGTCAAGAGGTCGAGCCTGGTCTGCATGGTATTGAGCGTCGTACGGTGCACATCGGCAACCGCTTGACCGCGCACTGTCTGTTGTTGGAGCGTATCTTTTAGCGGGGACAGCGCCTGTTCTACCTGCATCTTTAAGAATGCGATCAAACCATAGGTCATCACCCCGTGAACTATCGTTGCCAGCGTGCTTGTCACATCCCCTTCGATGCTCGTGATATGAGCGCGTAGCGTGGAGAGAAAAGTGACAGGATCTTCCCCGTTTTTGATTAGGTACGCGATGAGCCAACGGATGTCTCCCGTGATGGCAATACCAATGGACTCCACATCCGAGGCTGCGTGCTCAACCAACGTCTCGACATCCCCGGCCCAATGTTCTGCGCCGTTGATCACGGAGGAAAACGTGTGATCCACGCCATCCAGGATACCCATGCTGCTTCCTTTCTACTCAGACATTCCCTTGAATGTTTGCGCGACGGCGGTATCAGTTCCTCCCATGCTCTGGGCCGCGTGCTCAATCTGGTCGGTCAGGGTGTGCAAAGCCGCATAGCTGTTGTAATATTGCTGATGGTAGTTCGCGACCTCATTGACCAACGCGCCGACCTTGCCTCCTGCGTTGGGGAGTAACTGTGCAATGGTATGCAGGAGGTTACTATACGAATCGGCCTGATCCATAAAGAGAGCTTGATGCTGTTGCCATTGCTCGTCAAGAAAGGTATGCAGATTCTTGGAGGTTGAGTGCATCGCATCGGTGGGATAGGCTATATCTTCTGGCATATGAAACCTCTTTTCTGTTGGGAGTAGGTGGGTGTTGCTAGCCAATCGAATCAGCAAGGGATTGTCCCTACGCAGCACCCTTTGCTAGCCGACCTGAGTAGTTACTAACATTTTTACGATTTAAGCAGGAATGAACGAACATAACCTGGCTGTGTATCTTCCATAATCTGGATCTCAGGGCATACAGCATTTAACCAATGCCCAATGAAGCAAGCGCCAAACGCTGGACCAAGGTAAAAAAGCAGCAGACGTTGTGCGCGTCTATGGCGGATAAAGTCATATAAACTGCGTTTTACCTGCTGCGCAAGGGCAACAACATCACCACTTGCTTGTAAATTTGATGTTTCTGACTGTAACAATAGTAGGGCTGCTATGTTCTCTGTACGTTGCTCCAGGTATTGTCGGACATCTTTTTCTAACGATCTAGTGACACTAATGCCAACTGCTACAGTTATACCTTCACTATCCAGTACTTCACCTTCTTCACCTAGAGGAGCAAATAAACGAAAGTCTGGATTAGCTCTTGCATCTGTTCTAAACACTTCTTCTTTGAGTGTATGAAATGCAATCGTATAAGCATGTTCTGAAAAAACAAAACCAAAAGCAAACCATGGTGATAGCCTCGCTACTCCCTTCACTTGAAGCAAGCGGCAACTCGTTCCTTGAGAAACTTCCCACTCTAAATTTTTGAGGTCGGGTAACAATATTGTATTCCAGGCGTCAGGATCATTCGTTTGATGTCCTTTCTGCTGAGGTTCGCCTTCAAAGTACTCACACCAATCACGCCCATAATCCGGTTTTTCGCCTAAATTGGGGGATTTAATGGAATTAAAGTGGACCTTGACCGACTTTTCAGCAGGCGCGCTAACTCTTTGTAACAATGAACGAATGGATGTACTCAGATTATCAATGGCAGATCTAATGCCCTGAGCGATGTCAAGATATGCCTTGTCGCGGTTCCGCCAATCTGTCACTGGTTTTTTATTACTAGGTAAGCACTTTAACTTAGCAAACGGAGCATTTGTCCAGTCTGTAGGCCGTAAAATGATAGGAATGACACGAGTTTCACCTGCTTCATGCCGTTCCAGAGCTTTTTGCATCTCGAAGCTGATACAAAAATCTGATGCAAAAAAATCAGGACTAACGAGCAAGAGAATCAAAGAAGCAGTTGATAGATGCTCGTCGATAGTTTGACGCCAATTAGTACCGGCAACAATCTGGTGCTTATGCAGTTCGGTAATGAGACCTTCTAGGTGTAACATGCGCAAGTGCGTTTCCAACTTCTTGCATAGTTTCTCATCGGCGTCAGCGTAAGAGTAAAAGACCTTCACTGGAGACGTTGCAATCCCTTGCTCACTCATAATATCCTCGCACTTTAATATTTACAATCATAAATATACTTTATAGAGGCATTATAATAACCAGTTTACGATAATGCAAGAGATAATAGAAGGAGCAATGAAACCTCTCACAAAACCCCATCTCGCTCCAAGCACACGCTGACACGGGACAGCATATCCCAATGCAGCATAATGAGCAGTCTATCATAGTCTACCAAGCGACCTGCCTGCTATAGAGCATTTCTCGATTCAGCATGGGTATTTGCGGAGATATTTCTCACGTTTACAGGCGAGCTAAGTGAAGATAAACTTTCCAAGGTTGATGTTGCACAAATGTATTTTTTCGGCTGAATAAAGCACTAAAATTAGTTTGACAGCATGAAAGGGACATGTTATGATACAGGAAATTAGCGCATATCTATTTCTAAGTAAGGATATCCATGTAGCAGGGTAAGTGTCCAGGCAGCCCTGCCGCGAGCAATAGCGTATTGCAAGAAAAAGGAGACAGGGCATATGCCTTCAGGTGGTGGAATGGTAGTGCGTCCTTTGCACTTTTTTTGGATTGTTGATTGTTCAGGATCAATGTTCGGTAATAAGCTTCAGTCGCTAAACGCTGCCATCCGTGAGTCTATCCCCGAAATGCGACGTGTGGCACAGTTACATCCTCATGTGCAAGTTCTGGTGCATGCGATCAAATTTTCGAGCGGTGCGCTGTGGCATGTGCTCCAGCCAACCCCCATAGAGAGTTTCCAGTGGCAAGATTTGAAGGCCGGGGGTGTGACAGATATGGGTAAAGCGTTTCTGTTGCTGGCAGAGCAGCTTAAGACGCCACTAATGGAGCCGCGAGGTTTGCCACCAGTACTGGCATTGATCTGTGATGGGCAGCCGACAGACGATGCGCACAGAGGGATACGGGCAATTATGGATCTGCCCTGGGGAAAGAAAGCCGTCCGTCTGGCCATCGGTATTGGAGCGGATCTCGACCATGATGTCCTGGAAAAATTCATCGATAACCCCGCCATACCACCACTCATCGCCAGAAACCCTGATCAGTTAACGCACTATATTCGCTGGGCGTCTACAACAGTCGTGCAGGCAGCATCCACGCCGACCATTCAGCCTGACGCGCAAGAGAGCGGATTATCTTCACTGCAAGCTGTGAGCCTCACACTTCCTGACGTGCCTGCAGCAGCGTTCCTGTCTACCCCTGAAGACCATTCAGTCACCGTCTGGTAAATATCAAGGGCTGCGAGAGGGTGCTGTATCGTCTGGCACCAGCATAACCTCTCGCAGGACTTATGTTTGCTTGCCTGGCAAGCTCCTGTCACCCTCCAAAGACGATCTGATAACCACAGCCGTCGATGCAGGTAAAAACACTGGTCGCATCATCGAAGGGATAGCTATACGCATAGGGCACCGCCTGTTTAAAGACCGCTGCATAATTGACGGGCCAGGTGGTGGGATTACAGGTGGCGGCGGTCGCATAGGCGTTGGCACAACAATATTGATCCAGGTGCAGGACATTGCAGGCGCTATTACATGCGACAATAGTCCCTCCTGCGTCTTTAACCTGTAAGACGGATGGACAGACACTGGCCGAGTCCATATCGGTGGCGCATGCCGCGGTCACACAACTGACATTGGCGGGTACTCCCATCTGCCCCGATACCACATTGATCGTCATGGGCAGATTAAAGCCATCCACCAGGCTGACATCATAGTAGTCGATGCCTGTGCCCTGCATGTTGAATTCGGCCAGGCTCACCGCCGGAAGATCATCGGCCACGTTGGCACAGGTGAGGCCGCTGCCACAATCGCCTGTCTCACAACTCCCCTGGCCTGCGCTATTGAATGAACATCCCGTCCTCCCCCATATTCGACCATTCCATGAGGATGGATAGGTGACGGTCGTTGTTTGCCCGGGAGCAAGCTCCCATACACCTCCATCCGGTGGAGTATAGCCTGGATTGCCCGTGGAGACTGCCCAGACGGTTTGTTGCGTCGTATTGGTGAGGGTGACGATTCGCGTACCGCTAGAGGTAGAGGATGCTGATGACTGGCTTTGATTTACGGTGGCTGGGGCCGTCGAGGGTGTAGGTGTAGGTGTGGGTGTGTCGGTTGAAGCCTGGAAAGCCCATTGGGGTGGCTGCTGCACTGTTGATGGCCTGCCAAAGAAGTGTGGACCCATTGCACTCACTTCTCCAGATGTGAGGAGTGCACCCGCACCGATGAGTAGTGTCGCTATCAACAGTGTGCCCCACATCAGTAATGATCTTCGTTTCATTTTGTTCCTCCTGGATGGATGTTTGAAGCTGAGGATTGCCTCTTTCAGCATCCCCTTTCCTGTTTATAAATAGGGAAAAATTTTATCAAGAAAAGAGCATCCAAAATGGTGAAATGATTATAGTGGGAATCAAATAGCATTAGAAAGACAACAATCCTGAAAAGCTCTAACTTGAAAAACTCTAATCAAAGTATAGAGTCCTTCCAATGAGAAGAGAAGTCAGCAAGAGGGACAATTGATGCTTCTTCCAGCGACCGTCGCGCAGGCAGCATCCACGCCAACCATTCAGTCACGATGTGGTAAATATCAAGGGCTGCGAGAGGGTGCTGTACCAGCATGACCTCTCGCAGGACTTATGCTTGCCTGGCAAGCTCCTGTGTGAACTGGATGATCGCATCTGCCGCGCGCTGGTAGCCACCGGCATCGCGCGTGACCTGCTGCATATCTTGAGCACGTTTACGATACTGCGGGTCATTGGCCACGCGTTCGACTGCCTCGCGCAAGGTAGCGGCGGTCACGCTCCCCGTATCCAACTGGACGCCCAGCCCCAGTAAGGAGGTTGCCACCAAGCTCCCCACTCCAATCACAATTTGTTCCTCTCCATTGAGTTTTGTCCACCAACCGAAAACGACTGGTGGTCCAAGTATTAGTACTACCAGCCCGCCTATCGCTCCTAAACTGACGAAAACAGGACTCCAGTACGCGACGAGGAAGCGTCGGTCAAACCAGCCACCTACCTTCTCTAGAAATGTCCCTACCATAGTTACTCCTACTTCTGGCTGGATTTCCTTCCCTTCTCGACAATTTTTTTCATAGGTACATGATCAGGGCCTCAGGCAAAAAGCCAGCTTGCCAATCTAGACTAAGATGAGGTATGATAAATGCCTGAGACCCTGTTATAGTGTCCAAGAACCGATATGCGTCAGAAGAACGAAATTTTATTCGACAATCAACACAAATGAAGGTGGTCAGAGCACTAATAGTGGTCTGACACAGCTCATTCGACTAACAGGGTTGCAAGAGACTGCCAGTCTTTTGACTGGGATCTGGGACCGTGCCCCAGACCCCTCTCTAGTTAGTGCTCGGGCCGGGCAACTACTCGGGCTGCTGCTGCCATATCACCAGATCGAACTCGTTGCCCTCCGGGTCGGCGAACGTGGTCTGCTGGACCACATACACGTCTCCGCCCAAGCGGACCGCCGGGAGCTTGATCTCGTTGAGCGGCTTGGCGCCCAGACCGATCAGCCGCTCGACTTCCTCGTCGTAGTGGTCGGTGATCAGGACTGGATGCATCCCCTTCGGCTCGGGGACCGTGTGGAGAATCATCCGGGGGCCGCTCTCGGGGCCGGTGGCGTCGACCGACGTGTCCCCGGCGACCGCACCCGGGCTGACCGGGCGGCCGAGGGCCTTCCCCCAGAAGTCCGCCAGGGCGACCGGATCGGCGCAGTTGATGGTCAAAGCTGCGAAACTCAGACTGACAGTGGTTGTCATGATTGTTTCCTTTCGATGGGTTCATTCATGGACGAGGTGCACGGTTGGCACTTATCGTGAACCCACCTCGACCCACCGCCGATCGGCAGCAGAACCTGCTTGATTCCAGCCGACCCGTCCAGCACCGTCCGCCTTGTGGGTTTCTGCTGATTTACGTGCTGCATCCGTGACCTCCTTTCCGCTTGCCTTCATCCAATTGGAAGGCACTGAAGAAAGTATCGTGCATCCTGTGAGGGAAGAGTCAAGAGGTCAGAGGAGTATAGACTCTCCCGTCGGTGGAGAGTCTATACTCCTCTCCAGGAACAACAACACAGACACGAACCTAGAGGAGAATCTCTCGCTATGAGCAATACACTGAGCATTGGGGACTTTTCCCTCATGACACACCTGAGCATCAAAACCCTGCGCTACTACCATCAGGTTGGACTGCTTGAACCGGCTGAAGTTGACCCACACACGGGATATCGCTCTTATTGCGTGGAACAACTCCCGACCGCACAAATTATTCAGCGGTTCCGGGATCTGAGTATGCCCATTGATGAGGTGAAAGCCGTGCTGGCAGCACCGGATCTCGATACACGCAATGCGCTGATTGCTGCCCACCTGGGTCGGTTAGAGGGGGAACTTGAGCAGACGCGTCAGGCGGTGCGGTCGCTGCGCAACCTCCTGGAACCCGCTCACGCTCCGATCTCCGTCGAACACCGAACGCTTCCAGCTACGCAGGCCGTAGGTATCCAGGAAGTCGTTGATCTGAGCGAGCTGTTGGTCTGGTATCACGGGGCTCTTGGCGAAATGTATGCCACCATTGCGGTGCAAGGATTGCAGCCGTCTGGTCCGAGCGGTGGTCTCTTTGCGAGCGAGCTGTTTCACCATGAACGGGGGGAAGTCACCATCTTTGTTCCCATCGCAGGCTCGATGCAGACCGTTGGTCGGGTGTCGCCGTTGGTCGTGCCAGCCGCTGAGGTAGCCGTCACGGTGCACGACGGTTCACTCGCCGACGTGGATGTCACGCATGGCGCACTTGGCGTCTACGTTTCCAGGCATGCGTTGGCTGTGGTTGGTCCTGTGCGGGAGTACTATCTCGTCGATGCGCGTACCACCAGTGATGCGACCCAATGGCGTACCCAAATTGCCTGGCCGATTTTTCAGACAGCCAGGCCACGCTCAAAGCCAGAAGGATAATGCACCGTCTCTGCCAGAACGCATCGCAAGCCGGGGAATGGTGCTCGATACGGGGGCTCGGTGGTGCAACAACAGGTGACAAGGGTTGATCAAGACGCACTCAAGACGTTGACAGATGAGCGAGTCTCGCTGAGAGAAGATGATGCCAGCTCACACGTGCAAACACTGGTCGTATCCCTCTTTTGCTTCCAACTATGATGATGCTGTTCGCAGAGGCATAACCTACTTTTATCGGGAAAAAGGAGCCCAGTATGAGTATACTTATCCAGAAGCTTGAGAAGGGAGGAAAGCGTCGATGAGACCTCTCGAAGCCAGAGCAGGGCGTGAGGCGGCCAAAGGCAGCGCCACGGTGTGGCGACCCTGGCAGCTCAAGGCGCTTGAGATCTTCCAGGGAGTTGCTGTCTCTACCCCTTCTAGCCAGATTTTGAATCAGGAGTATCGGCTGATCTGCGTGCAGTCTGGAACAGCTCACGTCCAGTATCGAAACACTCATCTCAGTAGCCAGATCGTCGATGGGACGCTCCTGGTGATCGAGCCTGGAGAAACCTGGACCAGCCATTCCAAAGACTGCACCTTCCACGCTCTCTTTATTGATCCTGCCTGGCTGCAACAGATGGCCGCCGAGCAGTTCCAAAGGGAGCAGCCCTTGCCCCATTTTCCCGGCCATCCCCTCTTTGATCCGTCTTTGATCCGGGCTGTGCGTGACCTGGCCGCTCGTTCTCTGGCTCCGGCTTCTCGTCTGCAACAGGAGGAGACGCTGTTGCACCTGTTGGCTCCGTTGCTGCTTTCCCATGCCGAAGACGCTGGAGCCCTGCCTCAACTGGGCAGGGAACATCCAGCCGTCAAGCGCACAAAGGACTATCTGCAAGCGCACTATGCCGAGGAGGTATCACTGCAAGCATTGGCCGGGGTGGTCAACATGAGTCCGTTTCACCTGGCTCGTGTCTTTCGCCAGACCGTTGGCGTGCCTCCCCATGCCTACCAGACCCAGCTGCGCCTGGCTCATGCCAGGACATTACTGGCACAAGGGTACGACGTGGGCTCTGTGGCCCATGCAACCGGCTTTGCTGATCAATCGCACTTCACCCGGCAGTTTAAGCGGTACTTCTTGGTGACTCCAGGAAGCTACCGCAAAACCGCAAGATTGTTCTAGTCGGCCTGCTTGAAGTGAACTATCATGGAGCAAGTCAGAGCAGGCAAAGGCGTGTCCTCTGGCTCTGAATAAACTGTAAATCCTAACATTAAACTGGTGGCTTCTGTATAATTATCCTGGTCAACGGAACTTCACCATTTCAGGAAGCAAGAGGCTTGTTTGGCCTGCAATGCTCGATGAGCCGCAAAAGAAAACCGAAAGCCACCAGGATAATTATGGGATTTTCGCCAGAATAACGTTAGGATTTACAATCTCGCCACAAGCGCACCGTATCGATGTTGACATGCAGATCGCAAGCAATATGCGTATTAGAAGATCCTTGAGCAGCGCTTGGCGTACTGATGTGAGCTATCTTGCATTGAGTAATCAGGGTTGGGAGCAGATCGCGAACTTTCTCGTCAGTGGCTCTCTGTGCATCGCCTTTGCGGTAGGGCTGCGGCGAATCTGGCGCACAGGGAGGGCGTCGGTCTGGGGGCCGCTACTGATCGGCTTATTCGGGCTGGGCCTCCTGATAGCCGGGGGGTGTGTGGCCGACCCCGGTGGGGGGTATCCGCCTGGTGCTCCCCTCAATGGCAACCCGCAAACTTGGCACGGCTGGGTCCACGGGATCAACGGTGCGGTGCTCTTTAATGTGGTGCTCCCCGCCGCGTGCTTCGTGCTGGCCCGGCGCTTCGCTGCCGACCCGCAAAATCGTCGTTGGGCCAGGTAATCCTGGATTACTGGAGTGCTCATCCTTCTGATATCTCTATCTAGTACCATCGGTATGCCGTTCGCCGAGAATGCAGGATTCCCCGTGGTGGACGGTCTGATCCAGAGAGTCTTGATTAGCATAGGATGGGTCTGGCTGGCGCTGACCGCCCTGCAACTGTGGCGGAAGGCCCGTAAGGCGAGGTCAGAGGAAGCCTCCACTCGCATCGCCGTCACCGATGCTACCGCCGACTAAGGATCGTTGCAGCCGCCATTCTTGTCGTAAACGCAACAGGCTCAACTCTCTCCTGCTGACAAACAGCGAGGCATCTCTTCCTGGAAGGTGCCTCGGTTTCATTGGAACGCTACCCCCCACGGGATATGCAACGAGATAACCTCAAGAATAAAGGCGAGAAAAAGGAGTATATGCTTGTTATTGATGGAAAGCTTGCTGGTGGGTTATTTTAAAAAGAGGCTGTGACAAAATCTTCCTCTGGTAATAGACTTTTGTGGAGAAATTCTCTGATAGGAGAAGTTTTTAGATGGAAGAAGAAAACTTTGTGAGAGATACAAAAGAAAGAGGATAGCACGAAAAAAACCTCTTCCTGAGAAAGAGAAGAAAGCACGACAAGAGATGCTCACCACCTCGGTGTGCTGAGCAAGATGTCATCCAGGCACAAGCTCTCTGCCTATGCGACCGAGAGAAGACCGATGGCCTGGGCGAAGGCAGCAGGAATGCCAAAGGCGGGAAACAGTACACAACATGACGGACCTGGCTGGATTCTGTTTCGTGATGCGGGGCAAAGATTACACGGTGTTGGATCACCCGGTGGTGCAAGCGCGGCTGCATTTGCCTCCCGATACCCACTTCCGTCGCTCGTTTTGTCTCACATCCCCTTGTGGTTGCCGCTTCTTCTGTCTGCAATGTCCAGTTTTGGGCCGTTGATGCCCACTCGCTCAACGATTAACTCTTCAACAACCTCGTTGCGCAATTCGTGGGATCGCGATGCTCAATGATCTCAACGACTTCGCGATCTTGTTCCTCGTGCATAGTCCCGCCGGATTGACCCCCGACCAGATGCACGCTCTGGTGTCTCTGTTTCTGACATTGCACGCCAATGGATTTTCCATCGCCCAACTCTTCTACGGCCTCTGGCTATTTCCCATGGGGTATCTGGTCTTCATATCGGGGTTCCTTCCCAGACTTCTAGGGATCTTGTTGCTCATTGGCTGTGTTGGCTATGTGGCGCAAAGTGTGGTGGATTTCCTGTTCCCTAGCTCCGGAGTGATGATCTACCTATTCACGAGTTGGGGAGAACTGCTCTTCTCCTTGTGGCTCGTGATCAGTGGCGTTAATGTCACACAGTGGGAAAAACGTGCGCAGGTAGCAGCGTGACTTGCCTCGTGCCGCTCTTGAGTGGGGCTTCCTGTTAGCCCCACTCAAGAGCGCCCCTACCCTGCGGCGCACAACAAGCGTGGAGGAAACACATGAAGCAATGCGCTCTCCTATCCTTGCCCTTTTCCAGTGTCAACCCAAAGCCCGTTCCTGCTCTACTTCCCGAAGAGACGGTCCAGAACGGTCGCCACGCCACCGCGGGCCATGGCCAGGCCATTGTGTTCAGCAATGACCAGGCGAGTCGAGGCAAAAAGAGCTGGCAAACAATGCTCCTGGAGCGCGGTGTGTAAAGGGCGTAAAACAATGTCACCAGCCTGCATGGTGCTGCCATCCAACACGATTACAGCCGGGTTCAAACCATTGACCAGGCTGGCCAGGGCAAATCCCAGATAGGTGCCAGCTCGTTCCAACGCGTGCACACTGGCTGGATTTCCCTCTCTCGCGGCGGTGATCACCTGCGTCATCGTCATGATTGCCGGGTTGAGCCTGCGTGCTTCCATCAGGATGCCGCTTTTTCCTGCGACGGTTTCCAGGCAGCCGTACTGTCCACAGCGACAAAGCGTTCCATGAAGCTCAACCGGGATGTGACCAATCTCGCCTGCCATCCCCTGCTCTCCACGATAGAGTTGTTTGTTCAAAATCAGCCCACCAGCAATGCCTGAACCGACTTTGACGTACATCAAATTGGATGCATCTTGTCCCAAACCATAGCGACTTTCACCGAGCGCCCCCATATTGCCGTCATTATCGAGGTACACGGGGATGCCAAGAGATTGTTCCAGGGCATATTGAATAGCAACCCCTGCCCACCCCTCAAAAGGGGTGGGCACGGTGGTTTTGTGCAGGGAAGGGTCCAATGGACCAACGATCCCAAGCCCCATTCCCACCAGCTTCTCCCACGCCATATGCTGCTCCACAAAGTCCCTTATCCTTTGTTCGAGCACCAGCAGTCCTTTTTCCGGTCCTTCTTCCGTGGCCAGAGGCTGGGTTTGGTGGGACAGTGGTGTTCCAGCCAGATCCGCAAGGAGCAAGGTCACATGATTGCGCCCTAACGTTCCCCCAAGAACTGTACCGGCAGCGGCGTTGAAAAAGAGTTTGCTGGTCCGACGATCTGCTCCTTCTTGATATGCCTCTTGCTGGATGATTCCCGTCTGCAAAAGCTCATCAACAATGGTCCCGATGGTGGTGCGGGAGAGGCCGGTCACAGGAGCAAGCTCTGAACGAAGCAGCGTTTTCTTGCCGCGGATATAATTGAGGACCAGGAGGCGATTGGCATCGCGCATGGAACGCTGATCAGTCCCCTTGCTCTTTTCAGTCTCAATGAGTATGGTCTTCTGCTTTTTCCCATCAGATAAGTAGTGCTGCCAGTTTTGCATACATGTCCTTTCCCAGAGCAGGTATTTCCCTTCTGAGAATACTGCCATGCTCTCTTCGTCGTTTGCGCTCACTCCCAAAGCGATAGGTGTATGATACCCATTCAGCGGCCATTTTGTCAATCACATTTACGAATAAACAGATTTCTGACCGTTTTTCGTCCAATAAAAAGCTGGTAGCAAGTACAGAATTGCTATTATTGTCAAATATCTTTACAAAAAGGGTTGACAAGGGTCGTTGGTAATGCTACTCTTCGTTCAGAGATCACACAGGGCATGTGAACGTTGATCCCGTCTGTTGTCGTCGTTTTACCTTTCACCATGTGAGGCGAAAGGAGAGAAAGAAGCAATAGTTTGGCGCTGCTATGTGGTCGTCTTTGCGACCGCATGACGGTATGATATAAAGAGATCACGTTTGATGCTTCTTCCCTGTTTCTCCCTGAGCGGTTTTCTTTTCAAGGAAGAAGATCAATTTTCCTGCCTCTACCTTCCGGCAGTTTTCACCCGGTGATCTTATGCCTTTCTCACCTCTCTGCTCTCTGATGAGCAAGATAGGGACTGATTTCAGGGAAGAAGAGAGGACCCTTCTTCACATTCCATAGGCACAATGAGTGTGTCCGATACTCCAAGGAGGATAAACATGACGTTTCCTCGTCGCAAGATGCGACTCTTCTGTCGTATGCTCAGCGCACTCCTCACCCTCGTCGCACTTGGCGCGATCCAGGGAGTCCGCACCCCAACCACACATGCCGCGACCAACCAGTTTATGGGCGTGAACTGGGCCGATCCCAACGACAACTTTGTCACCGGCAACCTGGTCCCGGTTGGCCTCTCGACCTCGGACAATTACACGACCACGTACGCGAAGGCGACTGCGATCCTGAAGGGCTTCCAGAGCCTGGGGGCCAACACGGTGCGGCTGCCATTCAACGCAGCGACCACGTCGGGATCGTGGTGGGGCAGCTACACTGCGGCCTGGGACGCGGCCTCAGCCCTGGGCATAAAGGTCGTTGTCGCGCCGTGGCTCCAGAACGGCACCGTGAGCGACACCACGTCCTTCTACCAGATGTGGGATACCGTGATCAACAAGTACGGCGGGAACAGCCAGTTCTATTTCGACATCATGAACGAGCCCTGGGCCTACAGCCCCTCGGATCTGATCAACTTCGAGGCTGGCTGGCTGGCGCGCTACCCTAACATTCCTCGGGGCAGGGTGATCGTTCCAGGGTCTTGGGAGGGCAACCTGTGCGCCGAAGGCGCCGACGCGCGCCTGAACGGGACCCTGTTGTCGCTTCACATCTACAGCATGTTCGGCACCTCGTACACCACCGAGGCAGGCTGGGTCACCGCCTTCGAGAACAACTTGTGCGGCTACGCCAGCCGCGCTGTGCTGACCGAGTTCGGCGATCCGATGAACACCGGCGTCAACTACGACGGCCCCAGGGATGGCGTCAACGACATTTCATACCTGTATGGGATCACTGATACCGTGCGCAGCCTTGGCATGGGCTCAATCCTGTGGACTGGCGTCAAGCAAGCCACCCAGACGCAAGGCCCTGGCCCCTGTGAGAACGCCTCCTGCGCCATCACGACACTGAACGGCAGCGGCACCAGCCTCTCGCTGAGCATCACCAATCAGTCCGGCCTCGACCGGCTCCAGTATGGCTGGGGCCTGACCAATAATGGTGGCGGCGGCAGTGGTGGCAGTGGGACGTCCGGGGTCCTGCGAGGTGTGGGCTCCAATCGCTGCCTCGACGTGCCAGGGGCGGCCACCGCCAACGGCACGCTGCTGCAAATCTGGGACTGTAACGGGGGTAGCAACCAACAGTGGACCTCGCTGTCCAATGGGGAACTGCAGGTGTACGGCAACAAGTGCCTCGACGTGCCAGGCTTCTCCACGACGCCGGGCACTCGGGTGGAGATCTACGACTGCAACGGCGGCAGCAACCAGCAGTGGACCCTCAACGCCAACGGCTCCGTCGTGGGGGTCGGGTCCGGTCTCTGCCTTGACGTGACCGGGGCGGGCACCGCCAACGGCACCGCTGTGGAGATCTGGACCTGCAACGGTGGCAGCAACCAGCAGTGGACTCGGAGCTAACTCCATCTTCGACCAGCTTCTGTTGGTCACGGGCCGGGTGCTGTCGAGGCGATATCCGGTCCATCTTACCCGCTTTCATCTCTCGTTCAAGAAGGTTTCTCAGTGAGCATGGTGGGAATGTTCCCACCAGAGAGGAAACAATCATGCAAAGGAGAAAAACGTTACGAGGCTGTCTGGTCACTCTTCTGCTTATGACCGTAGTTACTGCTTTGTGGACTTTCAGTGGCGGGAGCGCCACCCCGGCGCACGCGGAAAACAACGGACTCGCCACGACCCCCTTTATGGGATGGAGTACCTGGAGCTTTGATGGATACTATCCCACCGAGTCTAATGTTGAAGCCCAGGCTAATGTCGAAGCCAGCAAATTGCAAGCGTTTGGCTACAATTATATCTTGCTGGACGACCACTACTACATCAACCCTGCGACGACCGTTGATCAATATGGACGCTGGCAGATCAACTCGGCGCAATTTCCCAATGGTATTGCTGCCGTGGCCAGTTATGTTCATAGCCTTGGTCTCAAATTCGGCATATATGTGACGCCTGGCATCCCGGTTGCAGCGGTCAATCAGAACACGCCGATTCAAGGTACCAGCTATCATGCCAGAGATGCTGCGGACACCAGTAAATACCAGACCAATTATGCCTTCGGTAATTCCATGTACTACCTCAATTACAGCGCTGCCTCGCAAGCCTTTATCCAGTCCTGGGCCAATCAGTATGCTTCCTGGGGTGTGGATTTTCTCAAGATTGACGCGGTTGGTGACTGGAATCAGCAGGATGTGCAGTTGTGGTCTCAGGCGCTTCAGCAGAGCGGTCGCCCGATTCTCTTCGATCTCTCGAATGCGCTTGATCGCAATAACGTCAATTTCTGGCGGCAGTATTCCAATGCCTGGCGCATTGAGGGGGATGTCCAATGCTATTGCTCCACTCTGGTCACCTGGAATACGGTCTCGGCGCGTTTCAACGATGCTGCCGCGTGGGCTCGACCCGGCCCTGGCGGCTGGAATGATCTGGACTCGCTGAATGTGGCGGATGGAGCAATAGATGGTATTACCAACGACGAACGCCAGACCTACATGACGTTGTGGTCGATTGAGGCGGCTCCCCTGTATGCTGGCGATGATCTGACCACAATGGATAGCTATGGCCAGTCCTTGCTCACCAATAGCGAAGTAATCGCTGTGGACCAGAGAGGCAAGGCTGCCCTCCCTGTCTCACAGGCCAGCCAACAGCAGGTCTGGTATGTCAATAATGGCGATGGCAGCTATACGGTGGCACTTTTCAACCTGGGTGGATCATCCGCGAATGTGACCGCGAACTGGAGCAGCCTGGGCTTCAGCGGCTCGGCGACCGTGCGGGATTTGTGGAGCCACACTGATCTGGGAACGTTCAGCAATAGCTTCAGTGCTACTCTCAATACTCATGCCTCTCGCCTGCTCAAAGTGGTGCCAAGCAGCGGCGGCGGTGGGACGACCGGGGTCCTGCGAGGTGCGGGCTCCAACCGCTGCCTGGACGTGCCAGGGGCGGCCACCGCCAACGGCACGCTGCTGCAGATCTGGGACTGTAACGGGGGTAGCAACCAGCAGTGGACCTCGCTGTCCAATGGGGAACTGCAGGTGTACGGCAACAAGTGCCTCGACGTGCCAGGCTTCTCCACGACGCCGGGCACCAGAGTACAGATCTACGACTGCAACGGCGGCAGCAACCAGCAGTGGACCCTCAACGCCAACGGCTCCGTCGTGGGGGTCGGGTCCGGTCTCTGTCTCGATGTGACCGGGGCGGGCACCGCCAACGGCACCGCTGTGGAGATCTGGACCTGCAACGGTGGCAGCAATCAGCAGTGGACCCGGCAATAATCCCAGCATTTGCCAGCAGAAGCTGGTCACGGACCGGGTGCCGCCAACCCGGTACCCGGTCCGTTCTATCTGCTTTTACCTTTACAGAAAGGAGAAAGAGGGCAGAAATCTCAGCAATTCAAGAATACCCCATGCAAGCCTGATCCTTTTGCTTGCTTTCAAACGTTTCAGGATGATGCTCTGCGTATGATACGCATGAAACATCGATTATAGATATAATCGATGTTTCAAGAGAAAAGATGAACAAGGAGGTTTTACACGAATGAAACGTTTTTTTCAGACATTCTCTACAGGCACAGCCATAAGAATGCTCCTTATCTGTCTGTTTGCAGGTTTCGCAAGTCTGATTCCAACCTTCGTGCCGCACGCCAGAGCCGCCACGGGTGCCAGTGTTAGTGTGAACGCCAATAGCAGCCAGGGGATGATTCCAGCACCGGCCTATGGCATTAACGAAGCGGCCTGGGATGGCCTTCTGCTTGATCCGGCATTACCTGGTGTCCTGAGCGCGAGCGGGGCCAGGATCATGCGCTATCCCGGCGGCTCTCTCTCGGACGGCTATCACTGGCAGTCCAATACGACTGAGGCCAGCTATGCTAACCCCAACAATACATTTGACGCTTTTATGAATATGGCACAACAGGCTGGTACTCAGCCCATGATTACGGTTGACTATGGTGCAGGTACGCCGCAAGAAGCCGCTGGCTGGGTCCAGTATGCCAACAAGGGCGGATCTGGCTACAACGGTCCGGTCCCGACCTATGCTGGAGGAAGCAGCACCGGCCACACCTACGGCATTAAATACTGGGAGATCGGCAACGAGGTCTATGGTGATGGGACCTATGGCGCCAACTGGGAATTAGACCATAATACGTTAGGGCCGACTACCTATGCCAATCGTGCTGTGGCTTACAGTCAGGCCATGAAAGCGGTCGATCCGAGTATCAAGGTTGGCCTCGTTGTCACGACACCGGGGAATTGGCCCGATGGGCTGACCAGCAGTTCATCTCCGCAGCCCTGGAACGATACCGTTCTGCCGCTGGCCTGCTCCGCTGCTGACTTTGTGATCATCCACTGGTATCCGAATGGGGGAGGGGTATCAGAGGCTAATGTCCTGGCCTCCACCAGCCAGATCCCAGCAATGATCTCAGCAATGCGCTCGAAGATCAATCAGTATTGTGGCTCGCGGGCAAGCTCTATCCAGATTATGCTTACGGAAACTGATGGAGGGCCGATCAATCCCGGCCAACGCGCGACCGGCTGGTTTGATGGACTGTTCCTGGCCGATACCTATATGACCATGCTGGAGAATGGGGTGGCGAACATCGATTGGTGGGAAACCCATGATGATTTGATCTCTAGCGCCTATTGCAGCGGCTCAGCCTGCGACCCGCCGGCGGAAACTCCTTTCCCCTCGTATTACGCTCTCCAGATGCTGACTACCCATCTGGGTCAGGCTGGGGACACCATGGTCTCGTCCTCGTCAAGCCAGAGTCTGGTGGCTGTCCACGCGGTGAAACAGGCCAATGGCAAACTGGCGGTGTTGCTCATCAACAAAGATCCCAACAATAGCTACACGGTCTCGCTCGGCCTCACTGGGTACACAGCAAGCGCGACTACGACGGTGTACGCTTATGGGACGAACGGTGGTGGAATTACCTCAACGTCTGGTTCTTCTTCCAGCGTGACCATCGCACCCTATTCACTGACGACGGTGGTTTTCTCACCAGGAACCGGGGTTACACCGACGCCGACGCCAACACAAGGCACCACGCCAACCCCCACTCCCACACAGGGGATCACCCCCACGCCCGTTTCCGGGGCCAGCTGTAGCGTGCATTACGCGATCACCAACCAGTGGCAGGGTGGCTTTGGAGCCAGTGTGACGATCACCAACACCGGCACCACGCCGATCAACGGCTGGAGCCTCAAGTTCTCGTTCCCCAACGGACAGACCATCACCCAGCTCTGGAACGGGAGCTACACCCAGAGCGGCAGTGCCGTCACCATCTCCAATGTCTCGTACAACGGGACGATCCTGGCTGGCGGAACCCTGAGTTCCCCTCCAGGCTTTAACGGCACCTGGAATGGGACCAATGCTGCACCGACTTCCTTTACGCTCAACGGCATGTCGTGTACCACGGTGTAGCTTGAAATTGAAGCGCTTCATCGAGAGCATGTGTCTATGCTCTCAATGAAGCTGTAAGGGAGGTGAAACTTTTTCCTGCTATCTCGCTACGCAGCGTCTGCATAGCGAGATGACAAAGCGCGAATCTGCTTCTCTTCCTGGAACTGGAAGAGGAAAAGAACATGTTCAGAGAGTAGAAAGGATACAAGGACGTGAAACCATTGACTATTCTTGTGAAGCACGCCCGGTTCTCGCGGAGCTGGCGACCTTTGCTGGTTCTGCTCATGGTTCTGGGCCTCATTGCAGGCACGTTTGGGCTGCATAGCATCACAGCCCACGCAGCAGGGTCGCTGCCCTGCGACATGTACGCGTCTGGCGGCACGCCCTGTGTGGCGGCCCATAGCACGGTGCGCGCCCTCTTCAGCGCCTATAACGGCAACCTGTACCAGGTCCAGCGCGCCTCGGATAACGCTACGTTAAACATCGGCACACTCTCCGCAGGCGGCTATGCCAACGCCGCCGCGCAAGATTCGTTCTGCGCGGGCACGAGTTGCGTCATTACCATCATCTACGACCAGTCCGGCCATGGCAACAATCTCACCCCAGCGCCCGCCGGTGGGTACGTTCATACCCCCGATAGCCCCGCCAACGCGAGCGCAGTGTCAGTGACGGTCGCCGGTCACAAAGCCTACGGCGTCTACATCACTTCTGGCGTCGGGTACCGCGACGACACCGCCTCTGGCACCGCGACTGGCGACAATCCTGAGGGCGAGTACGCGATCTTCGACGGCACGCACTACAACGGTGGATGCTGCTTCGACTACGGCAACGCCGAGAAGACCAACAATAATGATGGCAACGGCACCATGGAAGCGGTCTTTTTGGAAATACCACCTATTGGGGCCACGGTGCTGGTCCTGGCCCCTGGGTCATGGCGGACCTGGAAAACGGTCTGTGGCCCGGAGGAAACCCCGGTAACAATAATAGTAACCTGACCCTCAATGATCACTACGTCACCGCGATGGTCAAGGGCGGAGCCAATATCTGGGCGATCAAAGCGGGCAATGCGCAATCAGGTGGCCTGACCACGATGTGGAATGGACCGCGCCCGAGCGGGTACAACCCCATGCACAAGGAGGGCGCAATTCTCCTGGGCATTGGTGGCGACAACAGCAATAGCTCCGTCGGAACCTTCTTCGAAGGCGCGATGACGTCTGGCTACCCGTCGGACGCGACCGACAACGCTGTCCAGGCCAGCATCGCGGCGACTGGTTACGGCAGTGGTGGCGGGGGTGGCAGTACGACCGGGGTCCTGCGGGGTGCGGGCTCCAATCGCTGCCTGGACGTGCCAGGGGCGGCCACCGCCAACGGCACGCTGCTGCAGATCTGGGACTGTAACGGGGGTAGCAACCAGCAGTGGACCTCGCTGTCCAACGGGGAACTGCAGGTGTATGGCAACAAGTGCCTCGACGTGCCAGGCTTTTCCACGACGCCGGGCACCAGAGTGCAGATCTGGGACTGTAACGGCGGCAGCAACCAGCAGTGGACTCTCAACGCCAACGGCTCCGTCGTGGGGGTCGGGTCCGGTCTCTGCCTCGACGTAACCGGGGCGGGCACCGCCAATGGCACCGCTGTGGAGATCTGGGGTTGCAACGGCGGCAGCAACCAGCAGTGGACTTGGAGCTAACTCCATTATCCACGCGCAGAAGCCAGTCACGGACCGGGTACCACAGTCGCTATACCCGGTCCGTCATCTCTACGGTGGTAGTGTGGTTCTATCAGAACTCAGAGAAAGGTTGGTCGCAGTGATTGTCTGCGACCAACCTTTCTCTGGTTTCATAGAAATGGAAAATTTCTTCAGTTTACTCAAAACGGAGTGTGTAGAACGCCAAGCCTATCAGAGCCGTTTGGAGGCATGGCTCTCGGTGTTTGAATGGACCCTCGTGTTCTACAATCGGCAGCGATGCCACTCCTGGTTCGCCTCTGTCAGTCCTGTTACTTATGAGCAACAGGGTTCGCGTGTTTAGCCACTCTACGAAAAGAGGGGAGAAGATCACCGATCACATCACCGGCAGCCCAGATATGGGGAACAGTGGTGCGCAAGGTGCGATCCACCCACACCGCTCCCGTCTGATCGGCCTCTACCCCTACTTGCTCTAAGCCCAGCGCCTCTGTATTGGGGCGACGACTGGTGGCGATCAAGAGTTTGTCGGCAGTGAACATCTGTGCTCTGCCCTGGCGCAAAACGTTGAGCGCGACACCCTCTTCTGTATGTGCCACACTACGCACCTGCGCGCTGGTCACGATGCGTAGCCCTTCCTCCTGTAAGATCTCCGTGAGGGCGGAGGCGACCTCCGGCTCGAGGCCCGTGAGAAGACGCCTTCCGCCTCAATCAGGTTCTTGGAGGGCAGACAGCCCCGGTTAGCGCAGGTACCCCCAACCGTGCGTTCTTCGGTCATCGCGACCGTTTTACCCAGTTCGGTGGCATGCAAGGCGGTGGCAAAAGCGGTCGAGCCACTGCCCAGAGCGGCGAGGAGCCCGACCAGAGCTGGGAATTCCAAACAGCAGAGAGTGGTCAGGAGCGCAAGGAGGGCGGCGAGCACACTCTCACCTCCACGCGCTGATGGCGAAGCAGGGAGATACAGGCACGCCGGTGAATCCTGCACCCCCAGTCATACCAGAGGGCAGCAGCAGAGCCAACTGTCACTGGATGCAGCAGAACGCTCACCTGGCGCGGTTTTGCCGTTGCGCCGCCATTCCCTCGAACAGGCCGACATCTTTGACAGCGATCCAGCTCCTGGAAACACGATTCGGGTCGAGAGCGAGCTGCGTGCCAAAGTGCTGATAAACGGAAATGGGATAGAGGGTCTGCGTAAACATCTCAACAATTTTCATTACAGGTGGCTACAACCTGGTGCAGAGCTTCGCAGGCGCACTCGTAGCCGATCCTCTGGGCAAGCATAAGACGGATCTGTCAGGTGATCGTTATGCCAATCTGGGCATTGCCACGCAACTGCGCAACAATGGAGGTTCCACACCTACCATAGCCCTACAAGCAAATAGCCCGGCCATCAACGCCATTCCAGCAACATCTTGCGATGTAACAACCGATCAGCGTGGCGCGAAGCGTCCACAGCACAGCGCCTGTGACATTGGTGCATATGAATACAGTTAATGCATAAGCAGACCGCCATAAAGACTCCACAATAACCTTACGCTTTCTTTACAACAGCCTTACAAATTTTCGATAAAGAATTGTTATGCTTTGCGCTTGAAGGAACTTATTCTCTTCTGGCCCAAGAGGGAGTGTACCGAGTGTTATGCGATAAAAAGGAGTTGTGTACTAAATGGGTATTATCATACGCGGCATGAGGAACGTGCTGCGGAGTCCACTACGACTAATTCTGGTGGTGCTGCTGTTAGGGGTGAGCTTAATGTTTGTTGCCGCGATGGTTAGCCTGAATAATAGCGCCCAGCAGCAACTAGCCACTGTACATAAGGAAGTTGGCACATCAATTACTATTACCTATGCCTCAAATGATGCCGGACAGTTTGGTAATGGCGGGGCATTCAGCAATGTGAATGTAACGCCGACCGCAGGGACCTCTTCCAATGGCAACAGCAGATCGGGAGGGTTTGGAGCTCCCGGCAGTTCGGGTAGCAGCAGTAAAAGTTCGAGTAGTAGTGGTAGGAGCAATCCTTTTACAGGTTTCAGCAGCACGCCAATCCCCAATAGCGTGACGACAACCGTGTCGAAGGTCGCGGGAGTGTCCGGTGTCGAGGAGGCCCTGAGCCGATCCGATACAGATGATGTCCTCAAAACGAGCACCATTGAAGGCCCAAACGGCAATTCAATTACCATCCCGCCGACCGTCTACGGTTATTCGCAAGGCGCGACGCATTTCACCGTGGGGAACGGAGCCACACCTACCCTCGTTTCCGGGCACAATATTGAGAGTAACGAAGCTAGTTCAGATGTCGCCCTGCTCAGTCAGGCTCTGGCAACGAAGAACAGTCTAAAAGTTGGCTCAACCTTCAAATTGAAGGGGAAAACGTTCACCGTTATCGGCATTTACACCACGACTAGCTCGAACCAGTTCGCCAGCGATACGATGGTGATACCCCTCACGACGATGCAAAGTATCTTCTCAGTAAAAGGTGTGGACTCGATCACCGCCTATGCCACGACCTATGATCAAGTATCGACAGTAACAACCAAATTACAGAATACCCTGGGCAAAAAATATGATGTAACGGCGGGCAACAGTGCGTATACGAGCGCGTTCAGTGCACTCAGCGTGGCACAAAACAGCATTTCATTGACACTCTACACTTCTATCATTGCAGCCGCAGTGATTATTATCTTCGCCGTCTTTATCACCGTACGCGAGCGTGCAGTCGAAATTGGTACGCTGAAAGCCATAGGTGCGTCTCACTGGCAGGTGATCAGACAATTCTGGGGTGAAGTATTAGCCATGAGCGGACTGTCAGCAATCCTCGCAGTCATATTGCTGGCGGCATTTGGGCCTTATGTATCGCAAAAGTTCAATGTTACAAGCACGACAAGCAGCGCCAGCACAAGTACAAGCGGCCCTGGTGGCGGTGGCTTCGGTGGCCGTACTGGTGGCTTCTTCAATCGTGCTACGCTCTCGCAAATCGGTAATATCAAGCTGGCATCGGCAACGTTAAACCTCCAGACGGTATTGATTATTGTGGGACTGGGCATTGCGCTGGCGATAGTGGCGAGCGTGATACCGTCGTTATATGTCGCGCGCACCAGACCAGCAGTCGTGTTGAGACGAGGAAATTAGTAACACGTAAGCGAACAAAGGATAGAACATAATGGATGCAGAACTCTCGCATACTGAGCAAGCGTCAGGGGAACAAACCCTCGTCGAGCAAATAGCGGCTGAACCCATCGCAGCCGAGCAAGCGCCAGAGCAGGAAGAAAAACAAGTCACCATTTACGCCCAGGAGCTCACTAAGCATTTCAGAGGTCAGGGGGAATTGATCAAGGCCGTAGATGGGGTGAGTTTTAGCTTTACCGAGGGCCAGCTTGTGACCATCATGGGGCCGAGCGGCTGCGGAAAAACGACGCTTCTCTATATATTGGGTGGACTGGATAAACTGACCTCGGGCGAATTGATTATTGATGGCGTGAATGTTGGCAAGCTATCCGGGCGGCAGGAGCACTTGTTCAGGAGAAATAAGCTCGGATTTGTCTTTCAGTCATTCCACCTGGTGCCCAATCTATCGGCGTTAGAGAACGTGATGCTGCCGATGCAACTGAAAGGTGGCATGTCGCGCGCAGCGATGCGTGAACGCGCCCATAGTTTGCTCAAACAGGTGGGCATCGATGAGCGCTATAAGCACAAGCCGGGCAAATTGTCGGGTGGGCAGCAGCAGCGTGTAGCCATCGCACGAGCACTGGCAAATGATCCCAAGGTCATCCTGGCCGATGAGCCGACTGGAAACCTGGATTCAAAGACTGGCAAGGTCATCATTCAGTTGCTCAAACAGTTCGCAGAACAGGGCAAGACCGTCATCATCGTCACACACGACGCTGGTATTGCCAGCGTGGCCGACGTGCGTATGGAACTGGATGATGGCAAGATCAAAGCCATGGATAACTATGTAGCACCAGTGCACAAACTCACCCAGCCACGCAAGAAAAAGCGGCGCAGCTAAAAAGTGCTCTCGTGTTTGACGAGGAGCGTTCCTCGTTCTATAAAAATACATAAAACAGGTGGTAGCCATAGTTTGACTACCACCTGTTTTATGTGATGATTATGTTTATGAGGAACAAGCCCTTGTGGTTGTCGTCCTCGCTATTTCACGGATAATGGCGGTAGCAGACCTTGTGGCACAACAGGCAATTGCTTATAGAGTTCTGCTCCTGTCACGTGTGTACGCCAGCTCTTTGCCGCGCGCAGGTCGCTGACGAAAGCGTCCTGCAGATCGACGTCGAGGGCCTGCCAGAACAGGCTGATGGCACGGCGCGCAAACGCAATATCATTGCGCGGCTCAATGCGATCCAGGTCCTCGAAGAAGAAGCCGCAACTGGTAAAACTATATTGCTGGTAGTACTGTGCTTCCAGTAAAAGTTGTGTACGCCACACACAGTGCTCGTCCTGTGGCAGAGCATGCTCTTTGCCATGACGCGTCCAGAACTGCTCCGGCGTTTCCCAGCCATTGCGCAGTACAATGTAGTCATCACGGGCGGCCCACGGATCGAGCAAAGCCTCTCCGGCATATTGTTCGAACAACCGATCTCCATGCACAGCCAGGTTTACCAGAGCCTGACGCAACGCGCTCTTCCAACTACTATCCCCCTCAGTACACTCACAGCCAGTGCTCCAACGCGCGACACCATGTCCGCAGCTCCAGGCGCTAGGCTGCTGGATCTCGACCATCCTGGTTGCCGGGTGCATCTGCATATAGCGCTCAAGCGTACAGACCTCAAAACCATTGGTCGGAGCGCCATAGCTAACCAGGCGCGCCAGGAATTTGTCACGCCAGGGCTTATGATGGCCATAGAGTTCACCGTCTGTCGCGATGATCAGCAATTGTGGATCGCTACTGGCGCGTTTGCTCGCAGAGAGTTGCTCAGGCAGGTAGAACTCGGCGAATTTGTCCGCGTCGTTCGTGAGATTCCAGTCAAAAGAGACGCCACCAGAAAGTGGTGCATTGTAAAAGAAGACCGTCATACTACGACCATCACGTAATGGCACACAATAAGGCTCGGTTGGATCAATAGGGCCGCTAGCCTGCCAGGGAGCCAGAATGGTGTATGTGACACCGTTTTGGGCCAGCAAGTCCAGGCTCTCACAGTCCACCGCCGTCTCTGCCAGCCACATGCCATGAGCAGCATGTCCATAGCGATGACGGAAGTCTTGCAATCCCCACAGGATCTGCGTGCGCTTATCGCGGGACGTCGCGAGCGGCAAAATGGTGTGATTATACGCCTGGGCCATCGCGTTCCCCACACCATACCGTTGCATGTGCTCATGGTCAGCGGCGATAATGCGCTGATAAACCGCCGGATGAGCCAGTTCTAACCAGGCAGCAAGTGTCGGTCCAAGATCGTAGCTGATGACCGCAAAATTGCCCTCCTCGGCATTGGGCTGATAGCACTCGGCAGTAATCTTTTCATTATAGTTAGCAAAAGGCGTTGCGCCAGGCTCTAAAGGGATAGCGCCCGTAAACGGGTCTTCGCGCGGGGGCTGATAAAAATGCCCATGCAGGCAGAGGGAGGTTAAACTCTTCTGCGAATCGTCAGCGGAGTCAGTAGCCAACTGTTCTATCATATAAACACCTTCTCCGGCACACAGCAATAACAGCACTGCAACACCAGAACACGCTATATATCCTATCGTCTAGTATAACATAGAAACTGAGCAATGTATTTCCAGGAATATGCCTCCGTCAGAGCGCAATGAGGGTCAGAGACCCTACAAAACAGCTCCGCATTTCCCAGCTTGCTCCCTATGCTTTCCTGTTCCGATCAGGTAATAGCAAAAGCGCGCTATGTCTATTGGTAATCCGTTTGTCGGCTACTCTCAAGATAGTACTATATTCTTTATTGTAGCTGCCGATTAGCGTACTATAGCACTTCTATATACGTACCAAAGACTAAAATGGATGGCATGTCAGGGCAATGCGCGGTCCGCATCCCCTGACTGATGACTTATGCGCTCAATCCCTGATTTGGTACCACCTGTGCGCTGGTGATAAACGCCTCATAGGCTTCGCGCAGTTTTGGATAACGCAGCAGGAAGAAGCCAACGTACTCCTGCGACAACGCACGAGGTTGTCGTAAGAGATGCATATTTGCCTCTTTCAGCAAGCGGCTGCCCTTTCTGCCGTTACAGAGTTTACAACAAGCTACGAGGTTTTCCCAGGTACTTTGCCCCCCACGAGATCGTGGAATGATATGATCAAGTGTGAGATCGCGGCCACGCTTGCCACAATACTGACAAGTTTCATCATCGCGCAGCAGAATATTCGCACGCGAGGGCTGTAGGGCGACACGAGGCACCCGTACATTGGCTAACAACTGCACAATGACTGGGCGTTCCAGCTCAAGACGTCTAGCTTGAATACTCTCTTCAATCAGATCACGAACATTCTCATCTATAAATGTCACCTTATGCTTCGACAACAAAACGATGAGACGACGCTCTGGAATAACCGAGAGAGGTTGTAGCGAGGAATTCAATACAAGTACAGGCATGAACGGACTTTCCTTCCTCTCTGTCAGAGCCGATAGCAGGTGCAGGCAGCGAGGCTGACAAAGCAAGCGTGAGGAAAGATAACCGACCTCAGGCCCTTCAGCTACTACGCCGACTGCGATGACTAGATGGATAAGGACGGAGGTGTCTTACATACCCAGGAGAATCAGGCACAGCAGGGGCATTGCTCCACACCGACGCTGTACCGCCTGTACAGGAAGTGGTGTGCAAGCGTATCAGATGACAGCCACCGCTACTGGGTCTAGTAGCTATCTGATATCCCTGCATCGATAAACTCCTTTGCGTGCCTGTTGATAATATTATGACACATACTATGTCACGTCGCATTGCCTATCCCGAAAGGATCGATGCTCCTGACTCCCTTGTGAGGGAAGTATGTGTCATCCTGGTCGGGGTGAGAGGACTTGAACCTCCGACCTCAGCGTCCCGAACGCTGCGCGCTAGCCGACTGCGCTACACCCCGGTTTGACATTCATGCAAGTAACCACTTGACTTATCCATGAACTGAGTGATAACCACTCACTGATACAACGAAGTATATCAGCGATAGGCTTCTACTCTGCCTGTATGTAGTATAGCATACTGAGTCAAAATTTGGCAATAGGTGCTCTGCGAGTTTCTGGCTAGCACGCTAAAATCTGCTGGATCAGTTTATCGGCCAGCGCAAGTGAGTAATTCTGGCCGCGATCATGCGGATAGACCTGAAACATATTCGCCACCCATAGTCCGCGTAGTGGCGTGTGCAGTGGAGGAATGTGCTCCCGGTAATCGGTCGTCACAATGGGTTGAGCAAAAGGAGCCTGAAATACCCAGCTTTCCTGGACCCATGCGGGATCAAATGCGGGCACCAGGCGTTGCAGATGCGGAAAGAACTCCGTCATCACTGCTTCTTTGCTCATGGTGAAGAGCGGATCGTGCATAGGACGGTAGTTGCCGAGATAGACGAGGTGCCGTCCAGCATATTCCGAGGGTGAACGGAAGTTGGTATGCTCAAATATGCCGGTGAAAGGATAGCCCGGATCACACATGTTGATCCAGTAACTGTCAGTGAGAGGACGGTCCAGGGCCAGGATGAGGCAATGTGCTCCGTAAGCCTGCCCCCAATCGTGCTGGGCGCGATAGTCAGCCGGTAGCGCCGGTATCAGACGACAAGCCAGGCGCGTGGGCAACGTCGAGATGACGTGATCAAAGGTCCATGAGCCTTTGTTTGTTTGCACGCGCCAACGGTCATCCACCTGCTCCACCGTCTGAATACTGGTTCCGAGCAGGACCTTGCCGCCAGCCTGAGTGATACGCTCGACCAGGCGTGTGTAGAGCTGTTGGAAACCACCGCGCAAGTAGCCCAATTGGGTTGTACGATCATGGATACGCGCCCAGAACCAGGGCAGGGCGATCTGGTCGTAGAGCGCGCCAAACTTGCCCTGGAAGAGCGCCGCAAATAGCGTCTCGTAAGGACGCTGACCCATCCAACGGCGCAGCCAGGCATCGGCAGTCTTACCCTCCAGCCAATCAGGGTTAGCGACCTTGAAGAAGGCCAGCACCGCGCCAACCCGCAGACGCTCATCGAGACGCAAGGGCTGGAAACGCAAGAGCGAGAGCGGCGAATCGAGCTGATGGTATTCTCCGCCAACCAGGCTCACCGTACGCGGACTCTGCCACTCCAACAGCTCCCCCAGGCCCATCTCTTTGATGACCTGGATCACCATTTTGTCGGTGCGAAAGATATGATGATAGAACTTCTCCAGCCAGGCATCACCGACGCGAAAGCCAGAGGCCAGTCCTCCGGCGATGTCCTCCTGTTCAAAAACCATCACTGGCTGACCCGCCTGCGTGAGTCGATAGGCCGCCATCAGCCCTGCTGCGCCGCCGCCTAACACTGCATATTCCATGCCGTCGTCCTCGTTGTCTTGCTACATATTTCATGCTACAAAATACAGTGCCACAGCAATTATTCAAAACAGAGCGGCACACTGCGACTATTTTAGCATAGTTGGCGAGCAAGTGATATAGATATGCTGATGCATGGTGTGCAGGACGCGGCGCCGATTGGAGTCTGGCGGCGTGGTGGTAGGCGCGCGTTGCCTTGAGATAGAATTCACAGGCATGCCAAAAAGGACTTGACGAAAGTGCCAGGACCTGCTATATTATTGCACATGCCAAGATAGCTCAGTTGGTAGAGCACAGCACTGAAAATGCTGGTGTCGTCGGTTCAATTCCGTCTCTTGGCACCGCCCTACTTGTAGGATGACCCTTCGAGCCGTATACGTAGCCGCTCGAAGGGCTTTTTATTTCCGCTCTATCTACGCTAATGTAGCAACGCTGTAGCAATGCAAATCTAAAAGTATATTTCACTACAAAAAACAGTCTAAGGTGGTCCCAAAAGTTTCCAAGTGTCTTGAACAGATTCTCGAACTATGATATTCTAAACGAAGATAGACTGCTTCAAATGCCATCGATAAACGATACAAGTAATGGACTTTCCAGCAGCATGTTAATTGACTAGAGTTTGAAAGAAAGTATGTATGGATAGCCAGCAAACTTTCTCTCGTTTGTTAGAACAATTAGGGTACAAAGCAAGCCCAAGTTTCATCTCAAGAGATATTTCTAACGAGAGGATACCTCCAGAGCTAGAAACGATATGGAATGAAGCAAAAGATAAACTACAAATAGATGCAGTCTACTTTGTAGCTGACACTCCTGTCGTTTATTTCAAACATTTTGAGTCCTTCAATCGTGAAGTCGTTGCTGAGTTTCATCGCAATATATGGAATCAAGGCCAAGTACCTCTTATTTTTGTGGTCTTACCTGATGATATTAGAATATATAACGGATATGAAAATCCTAAGCTAAACACTTTAGGCGAACTCAGTGAACCCCTTCGCCTGGATAAAAGTGCTAGTTCACCGAAAGATGTTTGGGAGCGTTTAGAAAGTTTTACCCGACTTGCTATAGAATCGGGCAGTTTTTGGCGTGAATATGGTCGCTTTTTTCAAAAAGAAACGCGGGCTGATCAGAGGCTGATAGCAAATTTGCGTTATATTCGACGCCAAATGATTGAGGAAACAAATCTTAGCCCCGAGCATGCACATAGTCTTATAGGACGCTCAATTTTTGCTTTTTATTTACAAGATCGAGGAGTTTTACCTGTTGGAGAAGAGGGATTCTTTGCAAAAACTTTCAACAGCACTTATACAAGGTATACTGATCTTCTAAACTCCTATGAGGATACGTATGCTTTTTTTGAAATTTTGAGCAAACACTTTAATGGTGATATGTTTCCAGTTACCCAAATAGAAAAAGATGCTGTAGGACCTGAACATCTTAAATTACTTTGGAAACTCTTCACTGTTGACTCACAAGCGGGCGGACAATTCCTCTTCTTTTGGGCTTACAACTTTGCCTTCATCCCAATTGAACTGATTAGTTCTATATATGAGGAATTCCTTCGCCAAGAAGAAAGCAGAAAAAATGGTGCGTATTACACACCTCCGATGCTAGTAAGCTTTATGCTGACCCAAGCAATGCCTTGGAATGACTTAAACCACAAATTGCGTCTTTTAGATCCCGCTTGTGGCTCTGGCATCTTTTTAGTTGAAGCATATCGACGCCTTGTTGAGCGTTGGCGTAAAGTACATGAACAGAAAGAGAAACTTTCTTTCCCAATTTTGTCTGAGATATTGACGACATCTCTATTTGGAATAGATATAAAACGCCAGGCTCTACGTGTAGCAGCTTTTAGCCTCTATTTAGCTATGTTAGACTATTTAGAGCCTAAAAGTATATGGCAAGAAGTTGTTTTTCCAAATCTCATTGGAACGAATTTAATTGAAGCAGATTTCTTCGATGAACAAACCCAATTCAAAGAAATTCAGTTTGATCTGATAATAGGTAATCCCCCCTGGAAAAGTACATTAACTCCCCATGCAAAAAGATTTTTGGACACACATCGGCTTAAAGTAGGAGATAACCAGATTGTCCAAGCCTTCTTATTGCATGCTCCTGATTTCTGTTCCGCTAGTGGTCAAATAGCCCTTTTATCTTCGAGTAAGAGTCTTCTTTTTAATCAAAGTGGCCCGAATATAGCCTTTAGGTATGATTTTTTTAATAGATTCAACGTAAGAGCAGTTTTTGACTTCTCAGCACTACGCCGTTTCCTCTTTGAGAAGGGAACAGCTCCTGCTGCTGCAATTTTTTATACTCCACAGCGCCCAAGTTCTAAAACAAAAATATTTTATGGGGCACCCAAGCTTACATATTTAGCTCGTTTGCTCTCAGCAATGGTAATAGAAGCAAATGATCTTAAACAATTACCGCTGCAACAAATATTAGATAACTTAAATGTCCTAAAGAATAAAAGTGATGAACTTTTAGCAAACCAGCAATTACTATTTACTGATGAGAATGAAGAAGAGGAAAACCTTGAGACTAGTTCTATAAACATTTGGAAAGTTGCTTTATGGGGAACGAGCCACGATTATACCCTTCTCAGCACCTTAAAAACTTCTCCCTCGTTAGGAGAAGTTATAAAAAGGTTAGGTTGGAAAGCAGGTTCAGGCTTTATTCGTACTGGCCCAGGTGAACCTAAACATGCCCCATGGCTAGATAATGCATCTTTCCTTGATGCTAAAGACTTCACTCGTTATGGAGTCGATCCACATAAGCTAAAAAAGTTGGGCGCAAATGATCTTTATCATAGAGGAAGAACGCCTAAGATATTCAAGGGACCACTTGTTCTCTTTAAAAGGGGTCAGGCACAACGACGTCCCGGTGCATCCTACATCGACCAGGGATGTGCCTACGAAAATCTCATCACAGGTATTTCGGGTCCAGATTCTAAGCTTCTAAAAGTTTTAACTGCGCTACTTAATTCAGAATTAGCTCAGTACTATCTTTTCCTAACTAGCTCTTCTTGGGGAGTTGAAAGAGAAGAAATTACAGCGGGAGAAATGAGAACTCTTCCGTTTCCATTCCTCAATGTGGCACAGAAGCAGATAGATGCCATCGCTGATTTAGTCGATTATCTCGCCCAGTTAACTATTAATACCTCTTCAGGAAAAAATAAACAAGTTTTGTGGCCATCTCTTCTCCAAAACAATACACCACAAATACAAGAAGCAGAATATAAATTAAATAGCCTCATATATCAATGTTTCCAACTTGATGAGCAAGATATTCAACTTATAAAAGAAACTGTACAACAAACTATAGCATTTTTTAATAGTCCTGAAAATTCATCAGCACAGCAAAGGCCAACAATAGATATGCAAATGACATATGCAGAATCTTATATTAAACTAATAAATTTCTATTTAGAACCTATTGGAAGAAAACTAACTGCTATCATCTACTCTGAAAATGAACAACTATTGCAGTTGCCTTTACTTACCATCCAATTTTCCTCAGCAAAGTTAGAAGAGCAAGTACCCGCTGTCCGAATCACGCACTCTAATGAACAAATGCGTCGTGCGTTACAGGGATTAGATAGAATCAGTAATGAACGCTTTTCAAGGAGAATGTATCATAGGCGCAATTTCCGAATTTACGACAAAACCCTAGACACTCTTTCGATTGTAAAACCAGCAGAACAGCGACTTTGGACTACCACAGCCGCTTTAGATGACGCTGAAGAAGCAATAATGGAACTATCTCAACCAATGAGAGTTTAATAATGCTAGAGTCAAACACTACTCCCACACAAAATGAAAATAGTTCTACTAATTTAGAAGATCAAATTAGCGCGGGTTTGCTATATCGCGTTCTAGAACTGATTATTCTGGGGTATAGAAGAATGTCTAAAAATGGGCGTTTTAATATGGCCTGGAAGGAGAACAAATTTAGTGCTGTATTAACTGGTAATATTAAAAAAGACTGCCAGCAGTTCTCAAAATTAACCCATCAGAACTGGGACATTAAAAGAGAAGATTACAAGGATGATGAAACTATCATTGAGGGGGAAGGCGACCCAGATATGGCACCCCGTATTGATATAGTAATTAAAACTTGGACAGCAGATTATGAGGAGATTAGATTCCCATTTGAGTGTAAACGTATAGCCGTGAATGACTCTGGCTTGATTAGGCTTTATGTCGAAAAAGGCATCATAGATCGCTACCTCACTGAAAAGGATTATTCAAGAGAACAGCCTTGGGGTGGAATGATAGCTTATATCTTACGTGGCAGCCATCCTGCAATTGCCGTCAAACTAAATGAGCAAATAGATCGCCAAGGCGCTTCCTCAGGGGAGCACCTCAAGTTACAAAATCCTATAGCCCAATTCAGTGCTATATATAACTCTTTACATCCGCATCCTAAAAAACCTTATCCACTAACTATCACTCATCTACTCCTTTCGTTCCCAGAATCAAGCCTTGTTGAAAATTTGGAAACCCTCGACGACCAATGCTTGTAGTAAATTGTTACATGTTAAGACTTCTCTCTGCAAATATGCTGCTTCCAATATACGCCTCCAACAAAATGCTACAGCAACGACTATAGTAACCTACACAAACAAACCCAGAAAATTGACGCGCTTAGCGCTGTTCGCGCGTGCAAGAGCGCAGAAGCACTCACAAATCATGTTAAGCCCACTACGCATGATAGCAACGTTGACATCCTTCCTCTTTACTGTTATGCTTATAGACTGTAGAGCCATTGCAGGGGCATGAGAAGAGCAGGGAGGGATATTTGCATGCAGAAACCGACGTCGTGGTGTGATATCTTGCGGAAAGTGATTGAGGACCCTTCCATCCGGCAACAGCTCGCCGACCGGCTCGGAGTTTCCCCCGTCACCTTGACGCGTTGGGCGAAGCAAGAGGTCAAACCACGTTTAAATAACCTGCACAACCTCGTGATAGCCTTGCCTGACTACCGTGACCAGCTGCTACCCCTGCTTGAAGAGGCGTTTCCCAACTTCTCAGTCACTGCATTGCAGCAGGCAACGGCACCAGATTACAGCAGCATCCCTGCCAGCTTCTACGAACGGGTGATGCATACCGTCGTGCATACTCCCAGGTCACTGCTCTTCTCGCTGCTCTGTGATCTCATCTTAGAGCAAGCTCTCAAGCAGCTTGATCCCAACCGCCTTGGTATGGCCATCGTCCTTGTTTGCTGCATGCCCCCTGCGCAAGGACAGAAGGTAAGGAGTCTTCGTGAGGTGCTGGGACGCGGCACACCACCGTGGAAGGAGCATCTGGAACAACAGGCCATGTTGCTGGGCATAGAATCTTTAGCGGGTCACGTCGTCATCTCAGGCCATCTCGAAGTCAACCAGTTTTGGCACGTATCATCAGGCATTGCCCCTGGCTATCGCAGCCACTGGGAAGAGAGTGCCGCCGCCGCCCCTCTGTTGCGCTCAGGAGAGGTGGCGGGTAGTTTACTGGTGTCCAGTACGCAGCCCGACTACTTTTCCGCGCTCCGCTGCACGCTGATCGAGCAATACGCCGAATTGCTCACACTGGCCTTTGACCCCCATGAGTTCTACAAGCCAGAGCACATCGAGTTGTTGCCTCTGCCTGCCTATGATGTACAGCTTCCCATGCTGTCCAAATTCCGGCAACGCGTGATAACGAAGCTAACCCAGACAGCACGAGATGGAGCACCTATCCATCTACTGGAGGCCGAGCAGATGGTCTGGCAAGAGATTGAAGCAGATCTTTTCTCCGCCTCATCTCCTCTCAATGAAGACTATAGCATATAAGAAAGGATTTTGTGATGACTGAACCAGATGATGCAACTGCGGGTAAAAATCTCTATTTCATTGATCACGAGAGTGGAGCCGAGATGGCACGCCTGCTGGATCAAGATCGGTTGTGCACCAAAGGTATGGGAGGTTTTCTCTCCGAGCGAGCTAATGACCTGACGGGTCTGAGGCGCATTCTCGACATTGGCTGTGGACCAGGAGGCTGGGTGCAAGAGATCGCGTTCAGCCACCCGGAGATTGAACTGGTGGGCATCGATATCAGCCAGCAGATGATCGCCTACGCTCAGATGCAGGCACAGACACAAAGCCTACACAACGCTAGCTTCCGCGTCATGGACATGATTGGACCATTGGACTTTCCCGACCAAAGCTTTGATCTGGTCAATGGCCGCTTGATTGCCTTTCTTCCTACCACTTCATGGCCGCAGTTCATGCAGGAATGCACGCGCATTACGCGTCCTGGCGGCATTGTCCGTATGACCGAAACGGAGTTAAGCGTCAGCAATAGCGCTGCGTTGGAGCAACTCGATGCGCTGCTGAAAGCGGCGTTGCGAGCGAGTGGACAGAGCTTTTCACCGCTGGGATACCATGTGGGTATTACGCCAATGCTAGCACGTTTCCTCCGCCAGGCTGGCTGTCAGAACGTTGGGCACAAGGCGCATATCTTAGAGTACTCGGCGGGCACTGATTTCCATCGCGGCTTCTACGAAGATTGGAAAGTCTTCTTCAAACTGATGCAGCCCTTTCTGGTTGGGACGCAGGTAACGACCCAGCAAGAGGTAGATCGGCTTTATGAGCAAATGCTCATTGACATGGCCCAGGAAGACTTCTGTGGCGCGCTTTTCCTGATAACGACCTGGGGCGAAAAACCTGCCGAGCAAGCCTGACTGCTTCTGCACAGGACCATGGTTTTGCAGCATTGGATATTGAAGAAATGGAGTGTGAAATATGGCTCGGACACCCCTTATGCGTGCATTGCAGCAGCTTGCCAGCGAGCATACGCAGGCGTCAGCAATGGGCGTACCGGTTAAAGAGGTGCGTTCGCTCAGACGTGACAGCATGAGCCGCAGGCAACTGTTGCAAAGAGCCGGCGCTGTAGCCGCTGGGGCGACGCTCGCCTCCGCATTAGAATTGGAGCAAGCGACCGCTGTCAAGGCCAGCGCAGCTCCACGTATTGCCATCATTGGAGCCGGCATCGCTGGTCTAAACGCGGCGCTTACACTGCATGACGCCGGGTATAAGTCAATGCTCTATGAGGCCGCTGCGCGTGTTGGCGGACGGATGCACTCTAACACCACGACCTGGGCCAATGGGCAAACCAGCGAATGGTGCGGTGAACTCATCGATACCAGCCATACCGTCATCCTGGGCCTGGCTCAGCGCTTCGGTCTCGCTACCGTTGATCTGCTAGCAGCCCAGCCACAAGACTCTGAAGATACCTATTTCTTTTTCGGCAAGTACTATCCACAAAAGGATGCTGACCGGGACTTCCAGCCAGTCAACCAGATCTTGCAGGACCAGGTTCAAGCAGCGCCGTTTCCGACCCTCTACAATAGCTATAGTGCGGCTGGTTATCGCCTGGATCATATCAGCGTGTACGACTGGATCGAGCAGTATGTCAGGGGTGGGCATAGATCGAACATGGGCCAGTTGCTGGACGTGGCCTACAATATCGAATATGGACGCGAGACAACAGATCAAAGTGCGCTCAACCTGGTCTACCTGCTTGGTTTCCAGCCATCACAGGACAGCTTCAGTATCTTTGGTACCTCGGATGAACACTATCACATCGTTGGAGGTAATCAACAGGTACCAACAGCCATTGCAGCCTGTCTGCCTGCGGGTTCTGTTCAGCTGCGCTGGCGCATGACCGCCATAGCTAAAAACAAAGATGCCTCGATCACGGTAACATTTACCACACCTGAGGGCGATCAACAGAAGACCTTTGATCGCGTCATCCTGACACAACCTTTCAGTGTATTGCGCACGCTGGATTATCAGCAGGCAGGCTTCGATACGCTCAAAAAAATTGCTATCACGCAGCTTGGTTATGGGACGAACTGTAAGCTACAGTTGCAGTTTGACACACGCTACTGGAACGGGACTGGAGCGTGGCCGGGCGTCAGCGACGGTAATATCTATACCGATAGCGGTTTTCAGAATACCTGGGACGTTACACGAGGGCAACCGGGGGCAACCGGGATCATTGTTGATTATACCGGTGGTAACATCGGAGCAGCTTTCAAGCCAGCGGTACCATACTCGACCAGCGCAGTAGGACAGATCCAGGAATATGCTCACACGTTCCTGCATCAGCTTGATCAGGTCTGGCCTGGCATCAGGTCTCACTATACTGGTACGGCAACGCTAAGCTGTCCGAGCGTCGATCCTAACTTATTGGGCAGCTATTCATGCTGGCGCGTGGGACAATATACGCTATTCAGTGGCTATGAGGGCGTGAGGCAAGGCAAGATTCACTTCGCTGGTGAGCACTGCTCGACAAACTATCAGGGTTATATGGAAGGTGGCGCAGAGGAGGGCGCACGAGCAGCTAATGAGATCCTGAGCGATTACCAACAAAGGCTCTATCCTTAGTACAGTGCCTTCATGAAGCATGTGTTTCTGTAACAAAGGAGCGGCGCAGAGACCGCGAAATGATCTCTGCGCCGCTTTGCTATCCTCATCAGATTTAAGCAACCATGCAAAATCTGGCAAGTGGGATCGCACTACGCTGTAACCACTGCGAATGTACTTCCCTCCTAGTGGTTGTTATGATGGTTGTTGCCATTGTGGTTGTTACCATTATGATGGTTGTTACCATTGTGGTTGTTGCCATTATGGTGGTTGTTACCATTGTGGTTGTTGCCATTATGATGGTTGTTGCCATTATGGTTGTTACCATTATGATGATTGTTGCCATTATGGTTGTTACCATTGTGGTGGTTGTTACCATTGTGGTTGTTGTTGTTGTTGTAATGGTTGTTGTTGTTGTTGTTGTTATGGTTGTTGCGATGGTTGTTGTTGTTGTATGGTTGTTGTTGTTGTTGTATGGTTGTTGGTGGTTGTTGTTGTTGTTGTAATGGTTGTTGGATGGTTGTTGTTGTTGTTGTTGTGGTTGTTGTTGTTGTTGGATGGTTGTTGTTATTGTTGTTGTGATGGTTGTTGTTGTTGTTGCAACGGTTGTTGTTGTTGTTCCAGTTGTTATTGTTGTTCCAGTTGTTGTTCCAGGTACAGCCATGCAGCGGTGTTTGTGGCGTGCTGGCACTGGCGAATGCTGCTGATGAGACTAAGGCAAATGATAGCCCGGCAAAAAGGACCATTGCCGCAATTAATGTGAGCCGCCTTAATACCTGGAGCACGGTTTTCTTCACGCTGTCTGCTGCTTGATTATCTACCTGGTTGTCTACAACAATTTGTTGTTCCATCTGTTTCTCCTCTTTAGAACTGCACTAAACATCTTCCATAATAACTTTGCCTATTTCATACAAGCAGTGTAGAAGCTTATTCACTTCCGACGTTTTGAAATATAGCATATGTAAACATTATTATCAATCCTTTATCAATATTGTGTTTTTATATATACATAATTTATGAATGAACACCACACTGAAATGAACAAATTGTATCGCTACAGGCTGCGCGCACGGCGCTACCTGGCCAATATGCCTGTATACCTGCTTATGAATAAGGTGAGGCTGCTCTCCTCTCGCTCTTTAGAGATTTTTTTTAGGCCATAACGATGAAGCATCACAACCTTTGAACACTTCGCTTTGATATGATTAAAAATGGAAAATAAGAGCTGCGTCAGCCAGCCTTCTGCTCTTCTTGCTATTCTATTAAAAGAATATGGGATATATTTTATATAGAATGAAAAAACTCAGAGGCAAAAGCATGAGTCAGGATGATTGCCTGGTATGGTGAAAGAGGATTGGCTACGCTATTTATTTTGAGCATGCATGTCGATAAAGAAGACCGTAGCGTGTCACCTAACTTCCAGACGATTGCTACCCACCTTCAACAAGGTAGGAGTATTTGCTACTGTACTCCTACCTTTTTTGTCATCACAATGTCTGTTCCAGAACGCCAGTTATGTTGAGTAGATGGTCGATGCATGCTTGCCGCACAGACGGGACTGCTGATTGATCAGGCGACGGGATGGTCTTTGCTGGACGTATTCTGCTCTACTGATCTGCGGTCGCGCGCAGACTGTCGGATGGCGGCTCAGCAGAATAGGCAACAGTACAGCTGGCAAAGGAGCCGGTGCGACCGTGTTGAGCCAGGCATAGCAGTTGCCACTGACATGCTTACCCGGAGGGGCAACGACATAGTCCCCTTCACCCTGGCTATTGATGCCCCAACCTAGTTTCCCGCAGCTATGCTGTAGTTCGAATGCCTGATTATAGGTGAAGTAGAGGTGCCAACCACCACTCCCAGTGTGCACCATGGCAGTTTCGGGCAGTGCATAGAATTCCATCAACGGCTCAAGCGAACGATGCCGAAAATCAATGTCGATAACCAGCAGGCCACGCCCGGTTGCGATGCCGATGTTAGCGGCAGGTTCTTGATACCACCAATGCTTAATGGTATGCGCATTACTGGTGGCATCTGCCACACCACGCATCGTTATGGGATGTTTACCTGGATTGCGGCATGCAGATTGTCCACATGTGCAGGTACCAGCCGGGGAGATGCTGTGTAGCGGGAAGACGCGCCATCCTTTGCGTGCATATGCTAGCGCAACGTCGACGCTACTGGCGTGTGGATGAGGACCACGCTGCTGGTGTGGTTCAGATGTGTTTTGCATAGCTGTTCTCTTTCAGACAATAGAGAGAATACACGACTACACTACGGAGAGAAAGAGCTACAGGATAGAGATATCCTATGCCCGTGTGTTTAGTATAAACATGTCCACAAAATGCTAGCGCATTTTTGCTATCAGCTATAGTTTGCATAAAGTATAGCTGCCGGCGACAGGAAACACGTTGCTAAACAGCGGAGTAGCTGTTCTATTCTGTGCATGCGTGCTCTGCCATTTTGATAAGGAAAGGAGACCATCATGTCTGGGGACACCACCCAGCACCAAAATGGTCATTGAGAGAGGAGAGAGTTGTGCTATGCCTGCTCAACGGTTTCGGGATCCTCGCGACGGAAGATACCGCGATCTTCTACATAAGAAAACAGTTCGGCGTAACGTCCCCAACTGATAATGGTCTCCAACTGGGACCAGGCTTCATCGTCACTGAAGTGTTTTTTGAGCTGCTCCAGATATTTTTCTTCTGCTACGACATGCTCCGGTTGCTGTTCCAGGTCATCTACGATGTGACGCAGCATGCCAATACGCTCTAGCGCTTGCTTGCGAAAGATCTGTTTCTCTTCCAGCACGTCCGCTTCCGCGAAGCGTTTCCCCACCTCGGTCAGTACAAGATCTCCCTCCTGAGAATCAGCCAGGTCAAGCAAATCAGCGGCATCCACCAGCGGCAGCAAATCGTCTACCTCTAAGTGGAGTTCACGCCCTAGTTGATAGATATCTTCACGCCCACCGTGCGCATGGACCAGTTCGATTAAGCCGGTAACGTCACCAATGGCAACATGCGGAAGCGTCTGATAGGCTCGTGCTGGTTTGGGTGGCGTGAGCTGACCTGTAGTGGGTCGTAACTGGTCCTGCGGCATAAGCGTCTCGATAGCAACCTGAGGACTGGTCATAATACGATAAATGAGATCAACCATCTGCGTGGATGCTTCGTCCTTAGGACCACGGCGCGCGAGCGGCAACCCTTGCAGCTCGACACGAATATGTCCAGGATCGGTTCCCAGAATAAGAATGCGATCCGCCATGGCTACGGCATCTTCGATATTATGCGTCACCATCACGATGGCCCGCGTGGGCATTTTGTGGTTATGCCAGAGATTCAGTAACTCTTTGCGCAGATTAGCAGCCGTGAGCACATCAAGCGCGCTAAAAGGTTCATCCATAAAGAGCAATTCAGGCTCGACCACCAGGGCGCGCGCAAAGCCGACACGCTGGCGCATACCGCCAGAAAGCTCTTTGGGATACGCATCCTCGAAGCCATCCAGACCTATCAGGTCAATGGTCGCCAGCGCACGTTTCAAACGCTGAGTGCGCGGGAGATCCTGGGCTTCTAAGCCAAGTTCTACATTCTGCAACACCGTTAACCACGGGAAGAGGGCGAAGGATTGAAAGACAATTGCCAGGTGTGGATTCGGACCATATTGCGGAATACCCTTGAAGAGCACCTGCCCGGTCGTTGGTCGCAGCAGTCCCGCTAGAATGCGCAACAGCGTGGACTTGCCCGAACCAGATGGACCCAACAAAGCCACAAATTCACCAGGATGGACCTGGATGCTTACTTCATCCAGAACAAGCGGTGAATGCTGTCCTGCTGATGACTTGCCCTTGGACTCGTAGATCTTCGTGACACGTAACGCCTCCAGAAGCACCTCTTCTGTCATGGTCATGTACACCTTCACTTGTTTTTTTGTCTGGTCATAGAAAGTATAGGGATGGAGAGCACGGAAAGTCAAGAGTGCCAGGCCCGACGCGGCTCGTAGTTACTGGCTCGTCGTTCTTGACATTTACCGATCAAGTCAGTACTATATTGAGTAGCTTAGCCAATGAGCATATTCATCAATAACCCAACGCAGGATTTTTCCTGGAAGGACAGCATGGCGACAATTTATGACATTGCAAAAGCGGTGGGTGTAACGCAGACGACGGTTGCTAATGCGCTGGCTGGGAGAGGCAATGTCAGTGAGGCGACACGCCAGCGTGTGATCCAATGCGCGCAAGAAATGGGCTATCGCCCCAATGCACTGGCACGCGGCCTGGCGAAAGGTAAAACCGCGACGCTGGGTTTTCTCCTCCCCACCATTGCCAATCCGTTTTATCCTGAGATTGCCGAAGAGATCGAGCGCATTGCTCATGCTCACGACTATCAATTACTACTCTGTAATACGCACTATGATTTTGCGCTTGGACGGCAACATCTTGAGCGCCTGGTTAGTCGCTGGGTGGATGGGATTATCGTGATGGGGTCCAGCATGGATATCGCTGATCTTGCGCGTCAGTTCCAACATGGGCTACCTATGGTGCTATGCGATTGGCAAGAAAACGAAGCTTCACCCGGTATTCCACAAGTGAGAGTAGATTTTCAGCAGGCCGGGGAACTTGCCGCACAACATCTCTTAACGCTTGGACATCGGCAGATGGCGATTATCGTCGATGAGGCGCAGACCTTGCGCCTCGCCGGTTTCCGTACGACCTTGCAGGCAGCAGGAATTATGTTACAACAGGACATGATCCTACCTGGACAATCAACGCTCGAAAGCGGCTACCTGGCGGCCAAAAAGCTACTGGCATCTACGCCACGCCCAACTGCAATCTTTGCCACAACAGACTGGATGGCCATTGGAGCCCTGGAAGCCGCCAGAGAAGCTGGTCTGCATGTACCACAAGATCTTTCCATCATTGGCCTGGATGATATTGTGGTGGGCGCGCATATCAATCCACCTCTCACGACGATAGCCATTCCCAAACACCAGCTCGCAAAAGAAGCGACTGAATTGCTCTTGCAACAGATCGATAGGCAGAGCGATTTCCAGCCGTCTGTGCTTATCTCTCCGGCCCTATTGCTGCGTCAATCCACTGCTGTGCCTCCCTCTATCGAGTGAAGCAAGAGACTAGCACACAATTACTCCATGTTAAAATTGTTAGGGTCCTTGACATTTACCGGCCAACTAAGTATACTCTTCACAGGCAGTTTATCGGTAAATACATATTGTTACCAGCGCCCCATCCAGGTTCGATGGCTGAACGAATGGTGCGCGAGTGGGTGCTGACACAAAATAACCTCAGAAGATGCAAAAAACCAGTGAACTGCATATTTTCATTGATCGTACCCACGATGATACAAGGAGGTATACCATGAAAAAAGAGCATGCTCTGACGCAGGCAATGCTCGCCGCCCTCAGTCGCCGCCGCTTCTTAACAGGAACCATTGCGAGTGCCGCAACTGTCACCGGGATGACAACATTTAGTAATGCCAATCAAGCTTTTGCCGCCTCGCTCAGCGCCGCTAGCGCCTCGACTTTAACACCATCCTCGTATGGTCCTGATCATGAGTTGGTGCTGGGCCATGACATATCCACGCTGCAACAGCTTGAGGATGTGGGAAAAACCTTTTCCGATCACGGACGGGTGCAACCAGCAGAGCGCATTCTCGCGGCCCATGGCGCAACGTATATCCGCGAACGGCTGTGGGTAAATCCTCCCATGCCCTATAACGATCTGCCTCATGTTTTGCGCATGGCCAGACGCATCAAAGCGGCAGGCCTCAAGTTCCTGCTGGACATCCACTACTCCGACTTCTGGGCTGATCCAGGCAAGCAGTATCCACCAGCTAGCTGGCAAAATCAGGACCTGGCTACGCTTACGAACACCGTGTACGACTATACACGCGACGTGATTGAGCAGCTTGCCCGGCAGGGTACTCCTCCTGACATGGTACAGACCGGAAATGAGGTGACGAACGGCATGCTGTGGCCGCTCGGCGAAATCTATATCGATGGCGGCCAGAACTGGAGCGGTTTCACCACACTGCTCAAAGCGGCTATTGCTGGAGCGCGTGACGGCAATCCTCGCTCCCATAAAATGCGCATCATGGTGCACATTGATCGGGGTGGTGACAACGGGGGCAGCCAGTATTTTTATGACAACATCCTGGCGCAAGGGGTAGACTTTGATGTTATTGGACTCTCCTATTATCCTTTCTGGCATGGACCGCTATCGGCCTTGCAGGCAAATCTGAATGATCTGTCTCCCCGTTATGAAAAGGATATCGTGGTTGTGGAGACCGCCTATCCCTGGACGTTGGCGAATGGTGATAGCCTGGCGAACGAGATTACTGATCCGTCGCAGTTGCCGTCCGCCTATCCAGCTACGCCAGAAGGCCAGTTAGCATATATTCGCGCTATTCTATCTATCATCAGCCAGGTTCCCGAGCAACGCGCTCGCGGCATGGTCTATTGGGAGCCAGCCTGGATTCCAGGCGTGGGCTGGGAGCCGGGTGCGGGCAATGCCTGGGACAACATGACGCTCTTCGATTTCAACGGTCGGGCACTCTCATCGATCAAATGCTATGAAAACGTAGCATCCCTCAAGCTATAAGCGGATCTGCTCTATAATGTAATGACTCAAATGAGGCAACGTTTCAGAACCGTGGAAGCTCGCGTAGGGGCCGAGCCAAGACCTTTTTTGCTGGCCGATCTGCGGCGTGGGGCAAAGAAAAAAAGGTCTTGGCGTCCCTGGGCCCGTCCCGTCCCGTCTTGCACCCAACGCGGACAACCGCAAGGGATTGTCCCTACGCGGCCCCTTTGCTAGCTGACCTGAGTAGTAGTTACTCTTATAATATTGCCAGTGGTATCGTTCCAGGTGTTTGCTGCGTTACCTAACCACATGCTAAAATAGGTCTACGACCAGGTAAGATTAGCAGGGCTCAGGAGAACTTTAAACAGATACATATGGATCAGACAACCGCACCCAACGCCACACCAATCACAGCATTAGATCAGCCAGATCTCTATATTAATCGTGAATTAAGCTGGATTGAGTTTAACCGCCGTGTTTTTGAAGAAGCAAAAGATGAGCGTCATCCGCTCCTTGAGCGCGTCAAATTTGTGGCCATCTTCGAGACCAACCTTGACGAGTTCATGATGATTCGCCTGGCGGGTCTCAAGGATCAGGTTGCCGCGCATACTACAAGGCGTAGCCCCGATGGACGAACAGCGCAACAACAACTGAAAGCAGTGCGTCAACGGCTGGCTCCACTGGTGCAGGAGGTGCGCAACTACTGGCGCAACGAGCTGCTGCCGCTCCTGGCGTCACAACATATTCACGTGCTTGACTATGAGCAACTGGATGCCGAACAAATAGTTGAAATGCATACATATTTTGAGCGTGAGGTTTTCCCCGTCCTGACGCCCCTGGCCGTAGATCCAGGGCATCCATTTCCGCATATCTCGAATCGCAGCCTCAATCTCGCGGTAGTGATCACTGATGCAGCCCACAACGAATTCTTTGCGCGCATCAAAGTACCACCTGCGCTTCCACGTTTCGTGCCGGTACCTGTGGCAGATGGTGAAACGCAGATAGCCAGTTTTGTCTGGCTAGAGCAGGTGATTGCGGCGAATTTGAGCCTGCTTTTCCCAGGTTTTGCCGTCTGGGAGTCCTATCCTTTCCGCGTGCTGCGCGACGCTGATATTGAGTTACAAGAGGATGATGCCCTTGATTTGCTCGAATATATTGAGCAAGAAGTGCGCGAACGGCGTTTCGGTGATGTTGTTGACCTGGCGGTGAACTCGTCGATGCCTGCACGTATCCGTAGCTTGCTCCTGGATAGCCTGGAGGTCACAACCGAGGATCTCACGGTTATCGATGGCCCGCTTGGTCTGGATAATGCCATGGAATTGCTGAAACTGCCCTATCCAGAATTAAAGTACCCTCCATTCACGCCGCGCGTCCCTGCGATCATTCGTCGCGAAGATATATTTGCGGCGATCCAGAGCTATGATATTCTATTGCACCATCCCTATGATGGTTTCGGTAGTGTCATTGACTTCATCCGCGCGGCAGCCAATGATCCGCAGGTGCTCACGATTAAACAGACGCTTTACCGCGTAGGACCTAACGCTCCGGTGGTTAAAGCCTTGCTACAGGCGGCAGAGAATGGCAAGCAGGTAGCGGTCCTGGTAGAATTGAAAGCACGCTTCGATGAAGAGAACAATATCCTATGGACACGCGAGTTAGAGCGTGTCGGTATCCACGTGGTGTATGGACTGATTGGCTTAAAAACGCATGCCAAGATCGCTCTGGTGGTACGTAAAGAAGATCATGGTCTACAGCGCTACGTTCACCTGGGTACAGGCAACTATAATGCAACGACGGCGCGGATATATGAAGACTTTGCCTTGCTAACGTGCCGCCAGGATATTGGAGAAGACGCCACGGCACTTTTTAATGCGCTAACCGGTTATGCGCGTCAAAGCTCGTATGGTAAGCTACTGGTGGCTCCTGCGGGACTACGCCGTGGCGTCATCGAGCGCATTGAGCGCGAAATCAGCATTCACAAGAAGCACGGGCGTGGACGACTTATTTTTAAGATGAATGCATTAACTGACCCGGATGTTATTCATGCTTTATACAGAGCGTCACAGGCCGGTGTCTCTATCGATCTGATTATTCGTGGTATTTGCAGTCTTGCCCGTGGCGTTCCTGGCGTGAGTGACAATATCAAGGTACGCAGCCTGGTTGGTCGTTTTCTGGAGCATAGCCGTCTCTACTATTTCCGCAACCATGGGAAAGAGGAAATGTATCTGGGTAGTGCTGACATGATGCAACGAAATCTGGATCACCGCATTGAAACGCTTTTCCCTATTCAATCCCGGATTGTACGTAAAGCTATCATTGAGCATGTGATACAACCAATATTGTCCGATACGTGCAACGCCCATGAATTACATGCTGATGGCACGTATACGCGCATACGTGCGCCCGAGGGGGTAGAACCTTTTGATTGCCAGTCCTGGTTCCTCACCCATCCCCTCTTTGAGGACAATGACGCGGATCTGGCAATTGATGCGCCAATTAGTGCGGTACCATCAAGTGCTTAATGCGGACCCGTCTCTGCTCATTGGCACGCTCGCGTGCTTGAGATATGCGCAATGCTCCTGGATGCATGGTACCCTCTTTAAAGAAAGTGGCCTGGCATGATACAATAGTCGCATCATAAAATTGATATTTCCTTGCATACAGACGAGGGAAAATAGTGGTACCTTACGACTGTCGTCTGGGTGCTGCTGAAAGTCGATTGGTCCCGGGGTCAAGGTCACGAATACCGCCTGATACCCATACGCATTCAGAAACGCAACTCTCGTTGCTAGAAATGTGCTGTGGCACATTTCTCATCTGAATGCAAGGAAATATGACTCACTTCCGCACACGGTGCTGGTCTCTGATTACCTTGAATGACACAAACGGAATACAGTGGATATATAGATTGTAGTATGCTCGACATTATTATGACGCTGGCGGAGGTTTTCCACGCACAGCATAAACAATTGTATATGGTTGGAGGAACAGTACGTGACGTACTCCTTCACCGTGGGCAAGTCAACGACTCGGACCTGGCGACCGATGCACGCCCGGATGAGATCAAACGCCTGGTTGCGCCAACCAGGCCGCAGGCCATTGTGCTCGTGGGTGAGCGTTTTGGGACGGTACGCCTGCATTATGCCAGCGGCATAATAGAAATTACCACCTTTCGTAGCGAGCGCTACAATCCTGAGTCGCGTAAACCAGAGGTATGCTTTGGCGATAGCCTGGAAGAGGACCTGGCTCGCCGCGACTTTACTATTAACGCGCTGGCACGCGATCCGCTCAACGGACATATCATTGATCTCTTTCATGGTCGGCAAGATCTCGAAAGTCATATATTGCGTGCAGTTGGCAATGAGCCAGATAAACGCTTTGATGAGGACCCACTACGGCTCCTGCGGGCCGTGCGCTTCGCCGCCCAGCTTGATTTCAGTATCGAACAGACAACCTTGCAGGCTATCGCGCGCCAGGCCAACCGACTACAGAAGATCAGCCGCGAACGTATTCGCGACGAGATGAACAAATTATTGTTGTCCCACCATCCAGCAAAAGGGCTTGATCTCCTCATCGAACTTGGGTTAATGGAATGGATTGTGCCAGAAGTGCTAGAGCTGCGCGGCGTCTCACAGCAACCGCAACCGCGTGGACCGGCGACCAAAGACGTCTATGCCCATGTGTTACGCGTTGTGGAGCGCTCATCACCCAGGCTAGCTACGCGCTGGGCTGCGCTTTTGCATGATATTGCGAAACCGCGCACGAAGAGCGTCGAGGATAATAAAGTTCATTTCTTTGGTCACGAGGACGTGGGAGCATACATGGCACGCGACATCCTCAAACGCTTGCACTTTGACCGTGATTTCATCGACAACGTTTCGCTGCTGGTCAAGCTGCATATGCGCGCGAATGCCTATGCCAGCGATTGGACGGATGGCGCCGTACGCCGTCTGATGCTTGATGGCGGTGATGCGCTCCTACCTGACCTGTTGGACCTGTCTCGCGCGGATATCACCAGTTATCGTGTGGACAAGGTGAGCCGAGCAGTGGCCCGCGTAGCTGAACTAAGCGAACGTATACAACGGCTCCAGGAAGAAGCCGAACGCGTCCCACTCAAAAGTCCTCTCGATGGGAATGAATTGATGGAGATGTTTGGACGCGGCCCGGGACCGTGGCTCCGCCCTATTAAAGAGCACCTGCTGGGCCTGGTCATCGACGGCCAACTCTCGTCAGACGATAAAGCAGAGGCGGCAAATATTGCCCGCAGCCTGCTAGATGCGCAAGAACAGAAAACTGGTCGATGAACGAAGCCAACGTAGCCTGCGAAACAAGAGCATTGTACTGAGATGACGGTAGCCTGATAATTAAGAGGAAGGCCCACGCGAAGAAAGAGGTTTTATTGTGGCAAAAGCGAACACACCAGGTAAGAAGCAACAACCTGTAGACCCCAATGCTGTTAGCGACAGCGAGCCTGTAGCGACCCCCGCCTCATCCACGCCAGCTTCAACGGCAGTCAGAAAAAGTGTTAAGAGTAATAAACGGCAGGTGGGGGGTACAGCGGTACCGGGTGCCAAATCAACCATACCGAAACCCCCTCCAACAAGCAATAATCCGCAGCAACAACAGCTTGAGGGCTACAACCGCACCATGCGCCGCCGCATGCAAAATCTGAACGGAGACGAGAGCGAGCAGGCGAAAACCATGCAGAATAAGCGTCGCAAGCGTATTGAACGTCGCAAAGAGCGTCTCGATGCACGCCGGGCAGAAATCCGTCGTTCGCTCCCCAACGGCGGAAAAATCTCGCTTGGTCGGAGAAATATCTACTTCCTTATAGGGGTAGTGGTGATCATTGTCGCGCTTGTCATCTTTGCGCTGCTGAGACAATTGCACTACATCTAATAGAGCCGCCAAAAGAGAGAAAAATAGTGGCATGCACAACTCCGAAGACGGAGGAATGCATGCCACGTATTCAGGAACGCTATGAGCAACAAAGATGAAACGCTGCCTTTAGCCTCCCGTGTAACCTAAGACAGCCGAAGCTCCAGTAGCACCATTGTTGCTATATATGAAGTACAGCGGACGTTCAGCCACTACCGTACCATTGAGTGCCTGTACGGTTGCGGATACATTGTAATCGTGTGGGGAATAGGCCGCCGCCATGGGCACGACCAGACTATCCACATTGACCGTTGAACGACTCTGTGCCGCCAATTTGAGCGTCTTCTGGACGACTGTACCGTTGGCATAGAGCGTGACGACGACATTTACCGCAGTGGTGTTAGGATTTTGTAGCGTGATAAAATCGTAGAAGTTCGTCGCGGTATAGCCTTCTGCAAAGCTATAGTTGGCCTGACTGGATGGTCCAGCTTGACCTACAACATCCGTACCCCCAATGATCTTGGTGAGATAGTGGAAGTACATCAAACGTTCAGCGACGATTGAGGCGGTGGGAGCCGTCACCTCAGCCGAGACATCATAGGTTGGTGTACAACCGCAACCGCTCACTGGATGGCTGTATGCATTGTTGACATCAAAGTAGTATTGACTATAGGCCGGGACGATTACGGGCACTACCTGTTGTTGCCCATTGGAATATTCGAGCTTGACGCTGGCAGTAGTGTCGCTACTGGTGAAGTTCGCCAAGACCAGATATTCCTGGAAATCCGTCGCGGTGTAGCCCTCCGCAAAGAGCCAGTCGCTGCCAGCGGAACCACCTAACGACGTGGCTCCTACAGCGCTGGCTGCGCCTGTCGTCACACCACCAGCAGTGGCAATATTGTCCTTAAAGTACATCGGGCGCTCAATGACCACGCCAATATCAGAGGTTGCTTCGATGGCTGCCTGTGTGGTGACACCGGCTTCACTGGGCGTGGTGGTGCCACGCTGCAAGGGTCCTACCTGCACCACCTTGCTGCCGACCAGAGCTCCCTGAGCATAGTAGTTCACCGTCACATTGGCTGTCTGCGTCGCACTCGGATTCAGGATCGTGATGTATGTTGAATAGTTTTGTGTACTATTCTGGCGCTCGTCACCTTCCGCAAAGTAGAAGGTCTGCTGGTTGTCATTGGTGGCACCAAAGACGTCGGTGCCGCTGGGAACGAGGCCCTTATCAAATTTGAAGTACATAGGACGCTCAACGACTACCGGGATGCTCGATGTCACAATAGCTGAGACCGATACAACAGTCGCTGAGGTCGGGGTAACACCGAGATCGGTATTGACGTTGATGGTAGAGCGAGCGTTAGCCGGCTCAACATGCGTAATCGTGCGCTCTGGCTGACCCTCGAACAGGTATTGAATTGTGACCGTCGCCTTCTGTGTGGGACTGGGATCGAGCACCGTCAGGTATTCCTGGAAACTGCCACCGATAGCGCCCTCGGCGAAGTACCAGGTGGTGCTGGCAGGCACGCTGCGCGCTCCCGTACTGGTTGACGCGAGGCTGATCAGGTCATTGGCCATGTTCGCAGCGTTATAACTGCCCAGTCCGGTGGCCATATCATAGCCAGTCCCAGCCGTATAGGTCGTGCCACCATTGATGTTGTTATTGCCAGAAGTCACATCATGGAATGCGGTACTGTACTCTGAGCTGTTTTGCGCGATCTGGTAGAGCATGGGATTTAAAAAGCCGAGGTTGAAGTAGCCTTCGCTCAGCGACTTTTGATTGGCCAGTGCCGTCATAGCCGCCCACATTGGTGTGGCTGCTGAGGTTCCTTGTACAACAACCCAACTAGCGGTACCACCAGCGGTATCACAGTCAGCAAGTGCGACGGTACAATAGGCCAGGTAATTTTGATTGGCACCCCCGCCCCCTGCGAAAAGGGAGACATCAGGGACCTCACGGCAATTTGCCCCGGTATTGCCAGTATTCGCTGCACATGGGCTGGCGGAACTGCTGGTACCTGGTACACCTGGAGCTTGTTGCCAGCTTGGTATAGTCCAGAGACTGCTGATACCACCACCACCAGCGGCTGGATAAAACCATGCAGTGGAAGGATTATTCCAGGCAGTTTCGGAGCTATAGCTGCTGCCACTTAATGTGAGAGTCGTACCTCCTACACTCGTAACATAGGGTTGCGAGGTAGGGTCCTGCACACCGGTCTGGGTTGTACCAGTATTGGAGCAATAAGCATCACTGCCAGTGTCGTCCGCTGCCGCGAAAATACTCTGACCCTGAGCGGCTGCAACCAACAGTAAGCTGTTCTCTGACTGCGCGATGCTCGAACGAAAGGTCGGCTTCACAATCTCCCCAACTGGTACTCACAACAGGTGTCGCGTCACTGACGATCTGCCCCCATATTAACAGGTTGCTCGCGTCAGTATTCTGCGCTTCATAAACTCTGATACCCGCCAGGTGTGGAGCTGCGCTGGCCACTAATTCGATATCCAGGTCTGCCTCGAATGCTCCATCATCCTGGGGTGGAGTGGTGGTGCCTTGCGGTACGACGCGTGTGATCGGGACTGAACCCCCGCCGCAGGCTGCCGTGTAGGCACTGATATCGCTACTCTTATAATCGGAAAATTCGACCAGGCCAATCGTTTGCCCTTCGCCATGGAAACCCTGACTGTACAGGCTGCTTAGATTATAGCCACCGGCGATCTGTGATGGCGTATAATAGTTATTACCTGTTACCTGGCAATAATTCGTCGCCGCTGCTACAGAGGCCGTGGCCGACTTTGTTAGAGGCTTGCTCACTGGCTTGTTAATGGGCGTGTGAGTCAGGTGGCTAGCTGTATCCAGACCACTGACGCTCTGAATCAAAGGCGCAAGCGCTGCTGGCACGTTCAGATCCGTGGTGGGAGCGTAGAATGTCTCACCACTGCGTGAGCGATAGTTGCTGATCTGCACGCCAAAGGCTTGCTCAGCCTCACCAATAGTGCCTTGAAAACCAATCAGTATATGGTTCTCGAAGGTCTTCGTGGCACTAAATCCATATTTCTGCATATAATCGATAACAGCTTGCTGGCTGGAAGGCAACGGGCTGTAGGCCATGGTTAACTGCTGCGCGCTCAGCGTGCGCTTCGTCGCGTTTTTCGCCTGACTCACGCTCTTCACGTAGCTGGCCAGGCCATCCTGGTTACGTAGACGTAGACCAATAGTCACATTAATTGGCGTATCTGTGTTTGTGGATGTAGTGATCTGACTCGTTTTGACAAGGGCTGGTATTTGTCCGGGCAACTTGACCACGGTACTCGCATGCGCGTTAAATAGTGCACTAAACGGTGCGAAGTTCCAGGTAAAAACAATAACCAGGGTAATGAAACAACCAATTGTCACCAGAGAGATAGGTTTCATAAGTGGAGAAGAAGCACTGCTCTTACTACCTTCTCTGCGGCGAAATGCATCCATACGATTTCTTCCTCATTGAACCGCTAGCAATACGATAAAAAAATACAAATGCGTCTATCTGTGCTGATACTAGAAAAAGGGAAATTTGCTCTCTATGCAATTTTTCAATGTGAGATAGCTACCTATCTTTACCAGGCATATGCAGCAGGTGGGGAAACAGAGCGGCAATATATGATAATGTACCCATATCCCTTCATTTTTTAAGGCAGTATATTCTAGCCAGCACTACATTTTTCAAGGCTATTAGCCTCTATTGATATATTACACAATAACGCTCAGCTTTCTACGAGATCGATACAAAGCAGGACCTATGTACTCTGACTGGATGCCCAAAGAGTCTCATCTACGTCATGAGAACACACGGTAAAGGCATACACACTGGCTCCAATATGCTCTCTGTCATGGGTCAGGCATAAAGGAGCCGCTAACTTTGTTGTTACAGATGAAGCAACAATCCTGGCCCATGCCGGAGAGTAGCTTGTGTTTTTCCATCTCATGTGGTACACTTTTAAATGGAATTATATAACTTATTTTGGCTTTTACTCCTGTGGTAGAGGCAGGAGTGAAGATAGATAGATAAAATGAATGTTTTATAGTTTGGGCTACACATATGGTGTGTGGTTAGGAGGTTGTTTATACCTTGACAGATGAAAAAATTCGACTGATCCCGCTTGGTGGACTGGGAGAAGTTGGAAAGAATATGATGGTCGTCGAGTATGGTGACGACATTATTATCGTGGATGTCGGAGTGATGTTCCCCGATGAGGAAATGTTTGGCGTCGATCTGGTTATTCCCGACACGAGTTACCTCGCCGATAAGAAACAGCGCATACGCGGTATCCTGATTACACATGGTCATGAAGATCATGTTGGTGGTCTGCCTTATGTTTTGCCAATGCTTGATTTTCCACCAATCTACGCAACACGCCTGACACAAGGTCTGATCAATGTCAAATTAAAAGAGCACAAGTTGCTTGATAAGGCAGTTGTCAACGTCATCGCTCCGGGGGACCAGGTAGATCTCGGTAGTTGTTTCGCCGAGTTTTTCCGTGTCAATCACAGTATACCAGATGCAGTGGGCGTTGTAATCCATACGCCAATTGGGGCTGTGGTACACACGGGCGATTACAAATTTGACTATACACCGGTCGATGGGAAACCTGCTGATCTCGGCACGCTGGGTGAACTTGGCAATGACGGCGTGCTGGTGATGATGGGTGATAGCACGCGTGTAGAAACACCTGGCTATACGCCATCTGAGCGCGTGATCAACGAATCGCTGGACAAAATCTTCGCCAACGCGCCTGGACGTATCCTGATTGCGACATTTGCCTCGCTGATCTCACGCGTGCAGCAGGTCGTTGATACTGCCGCTCGTTACGAGCGTTTTGTGGCACTTGTTGGCCGTAGTATGCAAAATAACGTTCAGATGGCTATCGAGTTAGGCTACCTGAACGTGCCTAAGGGCATGCTGATACGAGCTGAGGATATCAACAAGTTCCGTCCCAACCAGATTACCGTCATCTGTACTGGGAGCCAGGGAGAGCCTACGTCGGCATTGACGCGTATCGCCAACCAGGATCACCGTTTGATCAGCATCGAGCCTGGTGATACGGTCATCTTATCGGCCACGCCAGTGCCTGGCAACGAGAAATCGGTCCATCGCACAATCAACAGCTTGTTCCGCCAGGGAGCCGAGGTATTCTACCAGGGCATCTCAAATGTCCACGTCTCTGGGCACGCGGCACAGGAAGAGTTGAAGCTCATGCTGAGTCTGCTGCGACCGAAATTCTTTGTACCGCTGCATGGTGAATACCGTCAATTGGTGCTCCATGCCAAGCTTGCCTACTCACTTGGTATAGCGCAAGAGCATATCCAGGTGGCAGAGGATGGCGACATCCTCGAAGTCACCACCGAGCGCATTAGTACAGTCGGTCATATTACCTCTGGCAATGTCTTTGTCGATGGGCTGAGCGTTGGTGATGTGGGACAGATTGTGTTACGCGACCGCAAAGTACTGTCTCAGGATGGCATTCTCCTGGCCGTGTTGACCATTGATAAAGAGACTGGCGAACTAGTCGCTGGTCCTGATATCGTATCACGCGGTTTTGTCTACATGCGCGATGCCGAGGAGTTGTTGGAGAGTGCACGCGAACGCATTCTGGCATCATTTGCGAATATGGATGGACATGCTGTTCGCGGTGGCTCTGACTGGTCTTTTGTCAAAGATAAGATCAAACACACGCTGAGCGAGTTCCTCTACGAACAGACTCGCCGCCGTCCAATGATCATACCTGTCGTCATGGAGATCTAGCAACGCTCCCATCTCTGAAAGGCGCATAGAGGCACCCATCATTGGGTGCCTTGCCTCTTTTTGTGGATCTTCAAATAACAAAATCTCCCTGTAAGAAAAAAGTAACAGCTACTTCTCAAACACAGCGGCAGCGCTATAATAGGATGGTAATACACTGCTCTATATAGCCACTCCTACTTACTTAGATATGTGGGGATGATGCATACAGAAAGATGATGAAGTGAGGCAATTGGGAATGCTACGGAAACTGATCTCTTTTACACTCGTTTTGCTCTGCCTTTTTACAACCTTTGCCGCAATTACCATGACGGACTATACCCATTTATGGATCTGGAAGTGATATTGCCTTATAACTTTCCCGGCACCAGGAACTCATGCTTCCTTATGGTGTCGGAAAAGTTAGCCTCTTTTCCATTGTTCTTTGGTAAGTTCCCAAACTTCGCGCTCAGTATAAGCGGGGTTCACGAAGATTGCAGGCTCCGTCCTCAGAAAAACCGCGCCGATTTTTTCCTTGAACCGCCGAGATGCAGAATTGCCAATCGCATTGCCAAGAACCAGGATTTCAAATCCAAGGACATCGAATGCGTAATCCATGACTGGCTTCACCGCTTCCGTCATTATCCCCTGTCGCCAGAAATTTTTCCCAAGCCAGAATCCTCTATTGGTCGGTGTGCCTTTTCGCTTCAGCCATATCGCGCCGATTAATTCATCCGGTGCAGATTTCAGGCATATACCCCAAACCCACTGATTCAGGCCCTGGTTCGGAATGACGGTAGTGCGGATATACTCAAGTACCCCATTTTCCGGATAAGGCCACGGCACAATATGACTCATAGCACCTATCACTGCATAGTCCACAAAATGCCTTTCGTAGGCTGGGGCATCTTTTTCGGTGATGCCACGTAAAATAAGCCGGTCGGTTTCAAATACAGGCAATATTGGCATAATCCTCCAATCAAAGTGAGCGTGTGTTGTTTGAACTAAAAAATGGTTCGCTAACAGTATATGCTGATCGCCTCGCTTTCATGCGGAGTGGTGCACCTGCGACGCATGACGTTTCGCTTTGCGCGATTCCGAGGTACTGGAGAATGGGCACAGAAATGAAGACATTCGGGAGTGCCAGCTCGTGTCTGCTCACTTCCACACTCTGTAAGAGCTTTCACGCAGAGCATGGGAGAACCTCTGAGTTTTGGGATTTACAGTACAAATGATGCGGAAAATCTACAAACAGAAGTTTCACCCAAACTATCAATCGACGCCAGACATAGGATGGTCTTCATCATATGACGTTTCTCCTGGTCTCTTCTGCAATAGTTCTTCTAGCTCTCGGTTATGCACTTGTATCATTGCTATCTTCTTAAGTTGATCCTCCGGTTTGAATGCCTCAATTTCTTTGCTTTGTCTCTCTAATAGTTTATCCCTGTCTTTTTCCCAATTGTCAAGTCCGTAAGGCAGCTCTTTAAATTCTCCATGCTTTGACGCATCGGTGGATTTAAAGCGTTTCCGATTATCAGATGCATATTTATTTTCTTCTTCATTTTCTTCTCCTTCGAAAGCACTTGAGGCACTTTTTCTGTTATTCATCTCCTTTTCACTAGAAGAACCAAATCGTGGTTTTTGTTGTGATTGCAAACGTAGTGCATCAGCTGTAGAATGTTGTCCGGCCTCCGGTAGCCAATTTATCTCCTTGCCTCCATCTCCTGACATACCTGCTTGTCCTTTCAGAATATGGAAGAGACAACAAATCTAGAAAAGTATAAAGCTGGAAGGATGGAAAAAAAATGGGGAAAGAGGGACATTTATCCTCTCAGCGCTGTAAATCCCAAAATTAAACTGGTGGAGGAGTACAAGATCCTGGTGGCTTTTGGCTTTCTTCGTTTTCTGCTTGGAAAAACCCACAGGCTATCTCGTTCGTAATAGTGATGGCAATATCTACATGCCTGGTTTGAATGGGTATTCCCGCTGAAATGTGAGGCACATGGACAGAGAGAGAAATAGCTCCGACGAGCGCTGGCGTAGACGAGATGAGGCTCGTTACGGAAACGATGCAGATTATGAGGACGAGGGTGCCTATCGGGATGATCGTCCCAGGAGACGGCAACCACCTTTACGGGCAACACGCGCGTCCTATACTGCTCAAACGCCGCCACGGACAACGCGCGCACCGTCACCTCAGACGCCATCACGCCGCCGTCTCCACCGTAAGCGTCGTGTGTGGCCGATTCTCCTCACTGGCTGCGCGCTTGGTGTTATTTTCACGGTCCTGGCCGCCGCTGCCGTTGTGCTTTTCACGCTGCGCTCGTTGCAAACAGGCAACATGCCGACATCAATTACGCGCATCGTTGGTGGAGGTATGAAAACGATGACCAGATCGGAGACCGTCACCGTTCCGCTGACCACTATTTCCCAGGTGCAGGTCTGCGACAGCATGGGTAATGTGACGATGAAGGTTGATCCCAGCGTCAGTCAGACGACAGTGACGACGCTTAAGACGGTTCATGCGGCAAGCCAGGCAGCTGCGAACCAGGAATTTCAGCGTATTGCCGCGCAGGTACAACCTCCCACAACGCTCACCACAGCTCTCACCTGCGCCAAACCGCAGTCCACCGCTGTATCGAGCACGCCAGCGGCTATCACTTCCACCAATACATCAGCTACGAGCGACACAGCTAATGCTCTGACCGTTAATGTCGCCTTCCCTACTAACGAAAACCCTACTGATACGGTTGATATCACGATTACGCTGCCACCAGCGGCGATACAGAACAATGCGCTGCTGACACCGGTAGATATAGAAGCACCTCTGGGTACCGTCAATATAAGTGGGGTAAGCGGTCTGCTAGATGTCAATGGAGGCTTGAACGTAAATGTCCAGAACGCTGCGCTGGCAGCCGGTTCGCAGCTCCAGACCTCTCAGGGCAAGATCACCTTCAACGGCTATCTGGAAGCTCCCAGTGATCCCAGCCAAACAGCTCAATATACGCTGCAGGGAGAATACGGCATAGACGTTACGTTACCAGCGAATACCAACGTCACGCTAGACGCCAATACCAACCAGGGTACTGGCGTGGTCACAAATGCCTTCGATAGCAGTGCAACGGACAAAAATCAACCAAGCTATTATGGCCCGCTTAATCCCGCCAGCGGGACAAAACCAGCAGCAGTGCTTGTACTCGATGTAGGTACCGGCAACGTAAATATCCACAAACAAGCATGAATAACGTAAAAAAGTGTCCTTGCCAGCGTTCATTCTGTACAGTATAATTGCCCAGGAAGATCGCCTGTGATTTCCCAGGAGACTTGCATGCTTATGCCTGTTGGCAGATATCATCCGCATACATGCCAGGTTCGCATATGTAACTGTGTGAAGCTTGGATGGCGAACCATGTATATATGGTATATGCATGGGTATACATGGGCACACAGAAAGGAGGAGCCGTAGCATCTCCGCCATTAATCCATCCAAGGCGGTACCTATGTACGGCGTTTTCTCGACAGATATGGTGAATGAACATCCAGTTCTCGGTTCGATCAAGTTCCTGACGGGTTCACTGGCAGGTGAAACCCGCAGTATTACGAAACCTATGACCACAATTGGACGAGAACCCATCAATGATATTGTCGTTTCTGATCCCTCTGTTTCCCGTCAACACGTGCAAATCCTCTGGAACAGTGGTATATGGACAATTAGAAAGCTTGCTACTCAAAATACACTGAGCATCAATCAGCGCGAAGTGCAGCAATCTCCACTGAACGACCGCGATACGGTTGGACTGGGACAGGGAACAACCTTTCTCTTCCTGGCGAGTGCTGGACAGCCATCGCAGGCATCCATACCTATCCAGCAGCCACAGGTTGCCACTCCAAATGGTCCAGCCGCCCAGGTCCAGCCAGTACCGGCTCCGTCCTATCCCAATGCCAGGCCCCAATCAGGTCCGCAGAGCCAGCCTCCGCAGCCTGGAGCACATTGGTCCTCTCCCCCATCCGCACAGTCCAGACCCGAGATGGCAACGGTACCAGATAGCCGTTCTCCTGATGCAACGATGCGTGCACCTACGATGGATATCAATATGGCCGGTCCTGCTTCTGGCTTAGCCACAGGCATACCATCGCTCGAAGTGAGCACCAATACCGATCATGAGAGACAGGTCTACCAGCTCACGGCAAACCAACCTGTCTTTGACATCGGACGCGATCCCAGCAATACGATTGTGATCAATAGACCGACTGTCTCTAGCTTCCATGCACAGATTGTACGCGAAGGGAATCAGCTCGTCCTCGTGCATCCCCATCCTAAGCGTGGCCAGACTCTGAATGGACTGACTTACCAGGGGCACACTATCCAGGGCAATGAGCCATTTCGCAAGGTGCTCCAGCGGGGCGATGTTTTCCGTATTAGCGATGAAAATGGCACCTTCGTCTCCATTGCCTATAATGATGGCAGTGGTCAGACCCAGGAAGCTCTGCCTGAGATCCGTCCAATTCCGTTGGGTGCGCCGCTCATCACGCTTGGCCGCGCGCCGAGTAATATGGTTGTTCTTGATCACCCACAGGTTTCTGGCAACCACGCACGTCTGGAATTGGATCGCGGTAGCTACCGTATCATAGACACCAATAGTACAAATCACGTCTATGTGAATGCGCAACGTGTAACAAATCAGTTGCTCAAACCCGGCGATGAAATCCGTATCGGCCCATTCCGCCTGACATTCACCGGGACGCAGCTAACCCAGCAAGATGAGAGTAATGGTGTCCGCATTGATGCCTTACACCTGAAAAAAGAAGGTAATCGCCACGTTGTTTTGATCGATGATATCTCAATCGTCATTCCTCCACGTAAATTTGTGGCCCTGGTGGGTGGCTCTGGCGCCGGTAAATCAACATTGATGGATGCACTCAACGGACTACGGCCAGCTCAACAAGGGGCAGTCCTCTATAATGGGCAGGATTACTATCGCCACCTGGCCGCTTTTAGCACACAGCTCGGCTATGTACCCCAGGAGGACATTATCCACCGTGACCTGACGGTCGGGCGCGCACTGTACTATGCCGCGAAACTACGCTTGCCGGAAGACTTTACAGAGAAACAAATCAAAGAGCGCATCGACGAGGCCCTGGATGACGTGGAAATGAAGCATCGCCGTAATTTGTTGGTAAGCAAGCTTTCTGGTGGTCAGCGCAAGCGTGTCTCTATCGCGTTGGAACTGCTGGCAAATCCCAGCGTCTTCTTTCTGGACGAGCCAACCTCGGGACTCGATCCCGGCCTCGACCGCAAAATGATGTTGCTGCTGCGTAAACTGGCCGATAAAGGCCATACTATCGTACTGGTGACGCATGCTACCAACAATATCAACGCGTGTGACTATATCTGCTTTCTCTGTCAGGGTGGACGACTGGCATACTTTGGTCCACCGAACGATGCAAAAACTTATTTTGGCAAAACCGACTTCGCCGAAATCTATAGCGCATTGGAGCCAACTGACGAGAATCCGCAAATCCCTGCTGAAGCAGAAGCGCGCTTCAAGCAATCACCTGATTTTATGCGCAACGTGATTACACTGCTAAATCAGGGACCAGCAGGCAAGGTCAATGCACAGGCCGAGACGGTTGCGATCAAGCAACCAAAGCGTGGCAATCCCTGGAAACAGTTCTTCCTGCTCTCACTGCGCTACCTGGAATTAATCTTTAATGACAAGGGCAACCTGGCGATCCTGATCTTGCAGGCTCCCATCATCGCACTCATTCTGTACTTTTTGACGGCACCTGCGACATTCTCGCTGACCAGCGTCGCTACCTGTCTTACACGACAGGACCCTACTGCTACCACTGGACGCATTGTCTCGGATAACTGTCAGAGGGTGGTTGACTTCCTCAATACGCCGCAGGGCGTGCAGTTTGCGGCTCAGCAAGGTGAAACGGTGGACCAGGTGCTCAATAATGCCATCGAGTTCGGCTCAGGTGGCGATGCACAGAAGACGCTGTTTATCATGATTTTCGCGGCGATCATGTTTGGGTCCATCAATGGTGCTCGCGAGATCGTCAAGGAGGCAGCCATCTATAAGCGTGAGCGCACTGTCAATCTGGGTATCGTGCCTTACCTTTTTTCCAAGATAGTGGTATTAGGGATCTTTAGCCTGGTGCAAAGCTTTATACTCGTCTTTGTGGTGAATCTGAAGTCGCCATTCGTGCACAGCACTTTCCTGCCGCCATTTCTGGAGATTTATATCTCGATGGCGCTGGCCGCACTCGCGGGACTGATGACCGGGCTGCTCATATCGGCTATCGTGCCCAATAATGATCGCGCGATGAGCTTAATCCCATTGCCGCTCATTCCACAGGTCATCTTTGCCGGCGTGATCTTCTCGCTCGACAGTCCTAAAGCGCTGCAAATACCAGGAGCATTTTTCGCTGCGCGCTGGGCGATGGCTGCCATGGGCTCGACGATTGGTTTGCATGGTGATAAAGTAAATGCAGATAGCTTTTCGTTCGCTGGCACGCTGTTTGTCAGTGTCACACACACCGCGCAGGCGCAGACAACAGCAACCCTACACTTACTACTCTGTTGGGGCATGCTGGCACTAATGATTGTCGTCCAGGGCGTTGCTATTGCCTGGTTCTTGAAGCGCAAGGACGTGCGCGTGTAATTGCTCTATGTAAGGAAGCCGCAGATGTTTACAGAAGAAATAGCTGCGGTGGTACTTCCTGGCATATCTGTTGCCTCGAAGTATCATCATATGCTATTGTAATGAACGTCCCAGTCTATAATGGTTATAGGCGCAGGAACAAGTAGGCTAGCCATGTTACTCAACAGGCGAATCATCGTCGGTATTTGTGGGGGAATTGCGTCATATAAGGCCGTAGAGCTTGTCAGTCAATTGCAACAGGCGGGCGCTCTGGTCGATGTAATTATGACTGAGCACGCGGAAGATTTTGTCCGCCCGCTCACATTCGCCACCATGAGCCATCGGCCCGTGCATAGCGACCTCTGGGAACCCTCGGGAAAGGCCGCAGAGCTGCATATTGCATTGGCGGAAGCGGCTGAACTGTTGGCTATTATACCTGCGACGGCCAATACTATCGCCAGGCTTGCTCACGGTATGGCAGACAATATGCTGACTGCTGTCGCCCTGGCTACTCAAGCGCCTTTGCTACTGGCTCCAGCAATGTATAAGCAGATGTATACCCATCCCGCCACGCAGGCGAACCTGACGCTCCTCCGTGAACGTGGGGCGCTGATCGTGGAACCAGAGGTAGGCCGTCTGGCCTCCGGTGCAGTCGGTCCTGGCCGTTTGCCCGAGACGCATACACTGCTTGGTGCGATAGGTATGGCTCTGGGGCAGCACGGAGATCTCGCAGGCCGCCGCATCCTGATTACGGCTGGTGGCACACAGGAGCCCATTGATCCTGTACGTTATATAGGTAATCGCTCATCAGGAAAAATGGGCTATGCTCTGGCAGCAGAGGCGCGAGATCGCGGAGCACACGTTATATTAATAGCAGGACCTGTTGCACTTCCACCACCTTACGGTGTAGAGTTGCACGAGGTGACTACTGCGATACAGATGCGTGACGCTGTGAGTAGCTTCATTACACATACTGATGCTCTCATCATGAGTGCCGCTGTCGGTGACTTCCGTCCCATACGACAGATGGAACAAAAGATTAAGAAAAGCAGTAGTGTGGCAAGGGAGCATGATGAAGATGGCGCGTTTTCCTTACACCTGGTACACAATCCAGATATTTTAGGGGAACTCGTGCATACACTGGATGGTCCTGATGGCAATAAGCCGACACGCCAACGTCTCGTCCGCGTTGGCTTTGCTGCTGAAACCGAACAGATCATTGCTCATGCGCAGGACAAGCTGCAACGCAAACAGCTTGACTTGCTGATTGCCAACGATGTGACACGTTCAGATAGTGGTTTTGGCACGGATACCAATAAGGTGTTCATCTTTCATGCGAGTGGCGCAGTGGAAGACTTACCTGTAATGCCCAAGTCGGGCGTTGCGGCGGCAGTTTTGGACCGTGTTGTGCCTTTGTTGAGCACAACGTAGTTGGGAGGACGTGGCGCTGTGATGGGAGATTTTGTTCTAGAGTTATTGGGTACACGAAGTACGCGGGAGGAGTCCAGTATGGATCGTACTGCTAGCGCTGGCTTTGAGGGCATCGCTCAGATGCTACTTGAGCAAAAAAAATTGATGGATGCATTAGAGTCCGAGAATCGTGAGTTGCGACGTCAGCTTGCTGATCTCCGGCGCGGTATTGGTATAGCTGTGGTGATTGAGGGCAAGACAATTCAACTTGCGAACGATATTGGACCAGGTATCCCGAATACTCCACAGGCGCAGGCGGCTCTGCAAAGCTTGCAGACGATGCAGAATACGCCACCTGTCATGTCGCCGACTGGTCCACAGGGTGGTTATAACAACAACACGCAGAATGGCCGCTCTACGAATGGGCAGCCTCAGGTTAACTTGAACGGTGATAAGCGCGACAATAACGCACGTAGCCCACTCGCCGATAGTTTTGTGCTATAAGCTTTACCTATGCTTTGTTCTGCTTTATCGGTCTTATAAAGGGCGTCCTGGGGATGCCCTATTCGTCGTGTACACAGGTATTTGCTTGCCACATCTCATTGTGCTAGCCAGTCAGGTCCGTCTGATTCACCTCAGCAAACCCCATACACAGATGCTCGCGGGTCTTGTTGGTCAAAGGGTGATCTGGCAAGTCTTTTATGCCAAAGCGTTTGCAACCTCATGAGCAAGGCTTTCCGCAACCCGCTCGTTATTTTCCACACGAGAATGAAAGACACACGATTGACCACAATCAAAGTTGACATGGATTAATTTGGCAACATACCCCTCACGATTGATGGATTTCTCTTCTTGTTTCGTGATAATGCCATGCCCCAGTGTTGGATGAACAAGGTCGTCGCCTTCGCAGGTCTGGTCCCAGAACATCTCATGCAAGCCAATTTCCCAGGCCAAAATACGAAAATACGCCTCTTCCTGCCGCTGCTTACGGCGATTGACAGTAATAATTGCTTGCGTTTTACCCGTACCTGTAGCTATAGAATGCAGACGATCAGCGGTTTTCAGTAGATAATTACGATCCTGAACATGATCGATAAGGTAGTCAGGTACGGCCTTTGAGCCATGATAAGCTCCTAATAAACTTCCTAAAAACACCGAAATTGTATCGGTATCACTACCAAAAGTATTAACTGCTGTTATCAGAGCTTCCTCAGGCCGTTCAAGATACTTCAAAAAGAGATAAATAGCGACACAAACAGTTCCAATTCCCGATCCTTTTGTTACAGGATCGAGGGCACCAACAAAAGTGTAATAGGTTATCACTTCTTTTTGGAGATAATCAGGAATATCTCTGAGGTACATTGCAGTTTCTTGGAGAGTTTGTTTCAGCAATTCTCCAAAGGAGAGATCATTACCTTTCCGATCCTCATTCCAGTGATTCACCCACCCAATTAAATATTCATCATCCTTAATAACTTTTCTTACCTGTCTTAAACCATCCAATATGCAATTAATAAGCTGTTCCGGTTTTAGTACTCCTGAATTTGTGATAGCACAATTTACAGCCAAGGCAAAGAGAATAGCACCTACGATAGCACGTGGATGTCCATGCGTAATAATTGAGTTATAGAAAGAATCTCTGATAAGTTGTGGTTTGTCATGAATATTCGCAAGGGCAATAGGCAAATTACGCATAGCAGCTCCATTTGCGCCGGCATGCTTATACGATAAGTCTCCTTGTTTATAGAAATTTCTCTGCCAGTTTGCCTGCTTACCAATCAATTTGCGAGCAGCAGTTTTCACTGATTTACCACCACCACGCTCATACTGGAGCCAGAGAGGAAGCTCTTCATAGGCAAAATGTTCCGGCTCAAACTCGCCCATTTCCGTAATGCAACGAGCAATTGCTAGGGCCAACTGTGTATCATCAGAATACTGACCAGCGCCAATTTTATCTTCATATCCCCACCATTTACCTCCAACAACTTTTTGCCAGGCAACAAAGCCTTGCACAGGTAAACTAAAAGGAGGTTTATATCTCCCTCCGGGCTTAAGAAACTCAGTCGGCCACCCTAATGCATCACCAATCGTGCTACAAAGCATAGCTCCCTCAAAACGATCAAGGGATGGCGAGTCATTGGGCATTGATGATCGCTGTTGTTCGTGAAATTCATCAAAAAGAAATAGCTGCGTCACGATTCCCGTCTCCCATTGTTACAGGTGTAGCTCAAACGCAATTGAGGCACGACACACATTATCAAGAAGTATCTCTATAAGGTAGTTTGATTCAGGCAAAGAATTGAGTACAATATCTGTTCGCATCAAATACCGAGATGCGGCACTAAACTCAGTAGTTCCAATACAATCTTGCGCTTTTTTAGGTCTATCGACTGGATGCAAATAGATATTAGCTTGTGTTCTAACCATCGCTCTTACTGCTACTGTCAGATATATCTCCCTATGAGAAGCCTTGGAATAAATGTTCTTTTGGGCATACATTAAATATAACATATTTGAGTCGATCTTTGTATTACTCAGAGCAAGTTGATCAATAAAAGAAAAACCGATAGCCTCTAAAGGTGCCTTTGGAGAATCTGTGAATAACGTTCCTTCTACAACAAAAGGTGGATGCAGTGTTGAGTCACAGAGCCGCTCTGCATGCATTAGGCTAGCCTCACTGATAAAAATAACTTTTGTTATATAGGAAAGCGGGATAAAATTAGGGACAAGAATTTCTGCCTGTACTGGTTGTACCCAACCTTCTCTATCCCAAGGTCGAGGCATAGAACGTATTGCCTCAAATTTGACTAGATCGATTCCCTTAAGCCCTTCATCACGCTTTTGCATTGTTCTCACAGCATTTGAATCTGTAAAAATAACGTTCAACCACGTAGCTACTTCAGGCTCTACAACAAAGAAGCAAAGATGATCTTGCCTCTTCTTATGGTACACCATTGGAGTGAACGGCGTGAAGCTTAATGATACTTTATCCCAATTCCCATTATAGCGATCCAGGCCATGCGACAAAGTATTACCACCTGGCATGGGAGGCGGCCAAAGCCCTTCGCTTTCTTGCATTTGTTTAGAGCATAACGCTTGTCTTCTACAGATATATGGTAGATTTTCTATAGAAGTAAAATGATACAAAGCAGTTATCCGCTCCTTTGCGAGTCGAGTTGAGATGGCAAGTGCATCGGGATGGTGTAAAGGTGTCATTATCACTCCTCATAATTTCACCACTATAAAAATACCATTTGCCATATCTGCATTGGTCATCGTGGCCAATAGTTAAACAAAACCGATGTATAAAGTTCCCTCTACACATCGGCCTTGATTAATCGTCTTTTCCGCTAATGGCCCTGGTTCTTCTTGTTTAGACTTTTTTGTCTCCGATGAGAAGGTATAGCGGCAATAAGTTTAATTAAGCGATTATTCACCTCTTGATTAAACAAAGCAATAAAGACGATCATAGTCGCTGACATTGTTAACCAGACGATTACTATTGCCAGTGACATTGCTACAGGTTTCAAAACTATTGGGCTTAATAGACCCAATGAACCAAGAAGAGCCAGAGTTTTCCTTCTCACATTCTACTCCAATCATTTTAACCTCTGAAACATTTCAGAAAACTTAAAAATGATGCGGAGAAGAATTTGAGATTGGAAGCATTTGTTTCAAACCCTAACAGGACAGCTCTTTGGTCTGTTATTATAGACGTGCGATTAAGGATAAGGTAACTTTCGGAGTGAGAGATTAATACCTAACACAGTAACTATATTGTCCTGACGGAGACTTCGTGTTCCAGCAGTAATATCTGGTAAAAAATGCCTCAAAGTGGGTACTTGACCGTCAGTATTTGTCAGGGCATTTGTGGCATTTGGAGCAGGTTGAGAATGGTTAGTGGGGCTGAGAGGACTCGAACCTCCGACGCACGGTTTAGGAAACCGACGCTCTATCCACTGAGCTACAGCCCCATTAAGATGTCTTCATGGGATATCCTAATAAATAATATCATACCGGTCAATCGCTCTTCAATCCTTCTCCTAACACTACAAGAGAAACAGCCACAACCACTAGTGGTCTGTCAATCTTCATTTGACAGGTAGTCCATAGCCATGAAACGAGGTGAAAAGCCGCCTCAGGTCATTTGGCAACTACTCAAATGAAGCTTGACGAAGCACTAGTGGTCTGTCAATCTTCATTTGACAGGTAGTCCATAGCCATGAAACGAGGTGAAAAGCCGCCTCAGGTCATTTGGCAACTACTCAAATGAAGCTTGACGAAGCACTAGCACCCAGGTCTACAAAAACTCCTAAACACCCCCAGATAAAAAGAAACCGTCTCTCTAAAAACTATGAGAGACGGATAGAACTCTGTCACCAGCATACAACTAGATTGGAGGAGCCATGTACAGCTCCTCAGATCTTCTAAAAACGACCCTACCAAACTGCTCCTCAACGTCACCATAGTTTGTACGCTCACCTGCCTGCCAGTAGCTTAGCGCTCACTCCATGACGCAAATGGACGCAGATGACGCAGAAAATGTGCCTCCAGGTTATCGGCATACGCCTCCGGGTGAGTTCGCAGATCCTGCATAATGCGCTCATAAAAGAGCCATTGCCCACTAGCGTCGCGCGCAGTCAGGACTGAGCCGAAGGTGACATGCAAGATCTCGCGTGCATCAAACTGATCCAACAACGTGGGTAGATCTGCATCGGTCACGGCAGATGGCAATGGAGCACGCTCAAGTTGGGCCGATACGTGGTAGCTCGCGCGATCTACCATGTAATGTTCGCGGGCAAACGTATAGATCGAACGCAGCAGCGGTGGATCAAGTACCGCAAGCGTGCGCAACGCCTCCAGATAACTCGTGCCAGCCGTCTTCAGGTGCACCTGACCGCGTGTCTGGCGAGCAGCAGCCTCGTAGACGCTAAACTTATCCGAACCCGAGTGCAGACTCAACTTGTAAGGGCCAAGTGTACGCGCTATCGCGGCGTGGACGCGTATATCCTCTTCAAACGCGTTGACATCACCGATATAGTCGACACCCTTCTCAAACTGTCCAATATAGCGAGGAGCCAGGCTTACCCATTGCACACCCAGCCGTCGCAGTTCAGTTACAATATAGACATGTTCTGCATGCGTCGTCGGTGTTGCCGTCTCATCAACGGAGACCTCGACTTCCCATGGACGATCAGTCCCGGCCTGAGCCAGGTGTCTGTAGAGCGTCGCAACGTGGGCAATAGCACGGCCATACTTAACAGCGGCACGCTGCAGAGCGAGTTCATCAATTTGGATCACATACTCCTCGCAGCGTATAGGGCCGGTAAGATAACGAGCAGCGAGGGCCGCATGACTATCACCTAATTGCTCCCATGGCAATGCAGCCAGGCGACTGCGCAGTTCGGCGGGAGCCAGGTAGTCCGCCTCACTATCCACATACTCGCTAGGATCAAAGGTATAGAAAGTGTAGCCAGCCGCCAGGCAGCCATCGATATCTGTTGGTGTCTTGAGATGGTCAGCATCGGCACCAAAGCCTGAACGCCAGCCTTCGGCGAACACACCCCACATGGCATCATCCATCACCTGCTGCGGAGTGCGACCGGTGCGGCTCATTTCACGAATCGACTGTTGAGCAGGGAAGGGTACCAGATGTCCACCAGCCGCTTTTACCGCTCGCAGATGACCAGGTGTTGCCAGACCCAGACGATCACCGAGTCCTACCCCCGTCTGTAATCCCTGGACCGATGGTCGCAGCCAGGACAGGTGTTTGCGCAAAGCCGCAGCGTTCTGTGCGTTAAGTGGGCAGAGCAGCAAAACGTCTTCGTTGGCGATACTGGAAACACCAGCAAAGGCAGTGAGTTGTGCAGATCCGGCGGGCGCCTTAACAGCCAGTTGACGCTGTCCAGCAGTTGTTTCGATAAGAAAATATTGTATCCCCTCATGTTGTACCACAGAGGGTGCGTACACCTGCCATCCCGCTTGTTTCATGCTAGCCAGGTCGTCATAATTCGTACTCATAACGTTTCCTTTCACTTGCAGCGAAGGGGTGCTGCAACAAGCTCCTCTCTTAACTATAACATGTTGCAAACTAGAATTCGACCGGCGCCTTGATGACACCGCTATCGCGGTCGAACCAGTGGGGAAACGTATCGATCATAGTTTCATTTGGGAAATCGTTTTCTTAAATTTCAAAGTACACGTAAGGACTTTGTCAAGTCCAGCTAGCTCCCTCTTGACAAAGCAGCCGTATTCATTTATGCTTGTTAGAAAGCGCTTTCTTAAAGTCTCGCAGACCGTAGAACATGCACGACTTCAGAGGAGACATCGATGACCAGTTCTCTACCGCTCCTACGCCGTCCACTCGGGAACACCGGGTTGGAAGTTTCCCCACTCTGCATCGGCTGTGCATCCCTTGGCAATATGCCTGAGACCTTTGCCTATTCTGTTGAGGAAGAGCAGGCACTCGCGACGATACGCCAGATTTTCCAGGGTCCCATCAATTTTTTGGATACCGCCGCTTCTTATGGGGATGGCGAGAGTGAGCGCCGTCTGGGGATTGTGCTACGCGAGCTAGGTGGAGTGCCAGAGGGTTTCGTGCTGGCAACCAAGGCAGACCGGAATTTGCAGACCGGCGATTTCAGTGGTCAGCAGATGCGCCGCAGCGTCGAACGCAGTCTGCGTCTCTTAGGGTTGGATCAACTGCCATTGCTTTACCTGCATGATCCCGAACATATTTCATTCGCACAAGCCATGGCTCCCGGTGGCCCTGTCGAGACCCTACAGCGTTGTCAGGAAGAGGGTCTTATCCTCCATCTAGGGGTTGCCGGAGGACCGATTGATCTGATGACCCGTTTTGTGGAAACAGGACTTTTCAGCGCGGCGATCTCGCACAACCGCTATACATTGCTCAATACAGAGGCTGATCCATTCTGGGATACCTGTTCACAGCGCAGCGTCGCAACCATCAACGCAGCTCCCTATGGCAGTGGTATACTGGCAAAGGGTTCCATCGCCTATCCACGTTATATGTATGCAGAAGCATCCGAGACAATGCTTGCCAGAACCCGGCACATAGAAGACATCTGCCGCCAGTTCTCGGTACCGCTGGCGGCAGTTGCCTTGCAATTTTCGCTGCGTGACCCACGCATTGTCTCGACAGTAGTCGGCGTCAGTCGACCTGAGCGTCTCGACGAAACGCTGGAACTGGCCCAGTATCCTCTTCCCGAGACACTGTGGAGCACGCTCGCACCGATCATCGATGCAAACTAAACATGCTGAGAGAGACCACCAATGAGGAGGGTTCTATCATGCGCCGTTTTGGTCAGGTTATCAAAGTAAAACCCGAGCATATCGTCGAATATGAGCGTTTGCACACGGCAGTATGGCCTGAAGTGTTAGCAACGATCCACAACTGTAACATACGCAACTACTCGATTTTTCGTTACCAGGACCGGCTTTTTGCTTATTTTGAGTACATCGGTGATGATTTCGCGGCTGATATGCAAAAAATGGCCGCCGACCCAAAGACCCAGGAATGGTGGACCTACACTGATCCTCTCCAGGAGCCGTTAGAGGATCGCAATCCAGGCGATTGGTGGGCGAGGATGGCCGAGGTCTTCCACACGGACTAACGCCATGTTTGCCGCCAGTGCCGCAGAAGAACAGCATATGGACTTGCCTGTTTCTCTCGTATCCAGGTAGATAGCGTTGCGCCAGCATTTCCCTATGTCTCTGTCCATTAACAGAGAATAGGCTCTTCGTACTTGAGTAAACGCAGCGCTTCAAGACGCAAAGCCTCGGGGAAGAGCGCCTTATAAATAGCGCAATTAGGGGATTTGATGTCACTCCGGCCTGTGAGTCGGTAGGTCAGCATAGGACAGCCTCCGCTGCACCAGTAGCGCCAATCACAGCTACGGCAACCTTCCTTTTCTTCAACGGGCAGCGCCTGGACACCCTGGCGGTCTGCTCTGACCATGCGTAGCGGATTAGCGTCGTCTATTGTTGTGATCGTATGGGCAATATCTACCTGGCATTTTGCCACGCCTCCGCGCTGGTCGATGACCATATAGTTCCGTCCCACACCACAGGCATACTGATGCGGCGCACGCGTATTGGCCTTATCCACAAGCGCACCTAGCAATCTCCTGCGCGGTAGATGCTCTTCAATATAGGCAAAAGCGTTGCGCATACCATCAATCATTTGTGTGTCGGTAAATTGCAAATCGGATAGATGAGTGGAGCACTCGTTGTCCCGATAGTAACTCAGGCCAAACGGCAATTCACGTTCAAGAATATATGCTAACAATCCAGGCAGTTCAGCCAGATTGCGCTGAGTAACGGTGACATTGATGCTGGGTACCAGGCCATGTGCCAGCAGTCGCGTGATGGTACGATCCACCAGAGTGAACGAGCCCTGACCATTGATTAAGGGACGCTGCTGATCATGATAGGCACCGACACCATCAAGTGAGATCATCATGCCGATCTGACGTTGCTTGAGCTGTTCGATAGCACGTTGTGGCAGAGCCGCACCGTTACTGATGATATTAGCAGAGAAGCTCAATGCATGTTCTTGAGCCTGTTGCAGCGCGTAATCGTGCATAATAAGCACCTGGGGCAAATTCAATGTAGCCTCACCACCAGCATAGGTCAAGTGCATACCCTGGTAGTGATAGCTCATTGCCGAGCGGATAATCGCATCCACTGCACGCCTGGCGGTATCGTCAGCCATAGCTTCTGAAGTTTTATTTACATAGCAATAATGACAACGCAAGTTGCAAGCATTGGTGACATGCATCCAGGCCGATAATATTTGCGACTGCCCTTGCCCGGGGGCAGGAGTCGGTTCGTCAAGATCCCGCAAAAAATCTAAGCGCGCAAAAATAGCTACCGCCCTTGCCACACTCGCGGCGCTGGTATGACCATCTTCTATGACATCTTGCAGCATTTGCGGAGCACTAAAACATGTGAGCAATGTATATGCCTCAATATCCAGTACAGCAACCTTACCCGCACCAACTGGATTGCAAATAAGCCAGTGTGCATCACCGCACTTTTGGGTATACAGCGTTTCAGCGCGGACAAACGTGTGCATAGATAGATGAAATGCGCCTTCTTCTATTGATGTCAAAGCCACAGAGACACTGAGACACATGTCTCCCATATTAGCATAGGGATCGGTGTCCGGTCGACAATCATCCGGCCTACAGCTACTAATGTCCCCATAGGATAAGCATGGAGAAAGCTGAGTTGTGTCACACCAAATATCCATTGAGCAATTCCTATGCAATAGTCGCTACATTACATTGAACACTACCTTCATAAATAGGTATTCGATAATGGTTGCAATAAAACAAGTCAGCACACTATGTTGGATATATGGCTGCAAAGAGATAGCCATAATGAATGACATGCAACTCCGAAATTCCTCTTTAAAAATTTTCCAACCAGCTCATGCTATAAAGCGAGTGTCCTCATAATATCATAACATAATCTATTTCCTCAAACGCATGCATTAACTCAGGATAATCTCTGTCTAGTTGATGATCCCTCCAGTAGGTGAGAAGCCCATCTACAATTGCTGGTATCTCATGCTTAGGTACATCAAGCAATGCATCAACAACATTTTGTACCGCACGATTGAACCCAGTAGAGTTATACTCCGCCATACGGTGACAGTAGAGAGCAAAATGGTGAAATGCTCGTGTATAGTTACCTGCTCTATAATCTATGTCTCCTCGCATCTGCTCAATCGATCCCAGCAGAGATAAATAATTCTCTCTGCTAGCTATCCCCTCCGCTTCTTGCAAGAGACTCGGTACCCGTTCATGCTGCTCTAAATTAATTTGGACGTGAGCCAGATCGATCAAGCTTTCAGTCTGCTGATAATAATCAGGAACTAACTCTGCCACCCCGATAGCCTGTTCAAAAAATGTTGCTGCTTCTTCCCACTTTTGCTGTTGCATACAAATGCGACCTTGCTTATTCAAACTGTTGATATACTGTTCTTTGTCAATCTCACGTGCAGCTTCTTGCGCCTTTACAAACCATCCCTGTGCGACCTCCAAATCCCCTTTCAACAATTGCACCTGCCCAAAACGATTGTATATAACAGCAATTCCTGCTTTATAGTTCATACGCTGATAGATGCCAAATGCATCATAGAAACGCAGTTCCGCCTCAATAACGTTTCCGGCATCTATATAGATCTGACCTAGCGCGTGCGTACTCGCCCCAAGCGGCAATTCAGTCACTTCACCAGCTTGAAATAATTCGAGTCGTAAACGCCAGGCGAATTTACAACGACGCAAGGCTTCTTCAAGTCTGCCTTGTTGACGATAGACCATGCTTATATTCGTCAACACGCTGGCATAATCACTCTGTCGCCCAGCGGCCTTATAAATTGCGATACTGCGCTCATAATAATCCAATGCAGTAGAGAACTGACCTCTACGTCGATAGAGCCGACCCAGACTGTTAAGAATATACGCACTGAACAACTCATCGCCTTGAGCTTGACTGAGCGCCAAGCATTGTGTATAGCAATCGGCAGCATCTAGTAATCTGCCTTGCAGCATATAGCAACGCGCTTCCTCCAGCAGAACGTCAATCCGCTTCTCTTCGTACCACTGTGGGTCGATTTCCTGCTTCAGCCTCTGCAACGCTTCTAATGCCAGGACTGGGTTTTCGTCAGAGCGGTAAAGCTTTACCTCTGCTAGTTGTATGGCGTTGCGTTGGGCGAGCAAAAACGCGGAGGAAAATTTTTGTATTTCCTGTAATAAGAGCCGTCCCAGTGCTGTCTGCGAGAAACGCAAAGTGATCTGAAATTGTTCCAGGAAGTAACGCAGACCATCGTCCAGATCCACAAAAAGCTGATGATAGAGCATCTCTACGATATAGCCTTGCCGTTCCTGTTCGCTCAGCTGGTGCGCCATTGCCTGCTCATAATAGCTAATGACGCTGCGGCTGATATCTTTACGAAAACGCATATCGGTATCTTGTGGTTCCCAACAGTACTTCGTTACAAGTCGTCGCATTTCATCATGTAAGACAAAATCATCCCCTAAACCGGCTTGCCGGACAAATGAGAGTTTTGGCAATAACTTTGACAAATTCTCAGGGCTGATTGAGCGCACAGGTTCGTCCAGGGCTAGACCACGCAATATCCACTCCAAAATGGGCATGTTGAAGCGATGATAGACATGAGCCATGAAAAGAATCACCCAGTTGAGTGGGTCCTCGAGTTTATTGACCTGCGGGACAAGATAGCTCTCAAAATCCGTTCTGGAGACAGCGATCAAATCTTCCACTTTCAATATGTGATGGTTCAGCACATCAATAGCCAGGCCAATAATAATTGGACGTCCTTCAGTACGTTCATAGAATGCGCTTGCCTGCTCACTCTGCGCTGCTATGGAATAAATAGATTCAGCATCAACGTATTCTTGCATCTCTTGTTGGCTAAATGGCGCAAGCGTCATTACTTGCACATCCTGCTCACGCCCGCGCCAGTTTGCATGCGACCAGTCCAGTTCATTACGTCCCGCTATAATACTGCGCATATACTTAAACTGATAGTCATCTGGAAAAGTCTGTAGCTGACGCAGAACTGCAATATTCGGACTTTGTTCTATGACCTCAAAGGTATCGAAACATACAAGCAAAGTCTTTTGCTCCTGAGCCAGATACGTATTCAGACGCTGCAAATCATCTACTAATGCGGCGGCTACTACATCATGCATTTTTGCATTGTCGCTTTCGCTGGTAGATACTAACAGACGTTCCTTCCCTCGATACTGTTGAATAGCGTCAGTAAACGCATTTGGAGACCAGGCGGGATAAAGTCCCTGCAAACCCGCAACGATTTTTTCCGTCAGGAAGACACGATCACGGTCAGCGATGCTAAAAAAATCAACCATAACAACTGCCGTGTCCGGGTGCGTTTTCCTGACAGAATCTGCGAATTTACGCAGCAACCAGGTTTTACCTACGCCGCCTTTCTTGTCAATCTCTTCGGCTGCATCATGAATATAGAGGATTCTGGAGGCATTTGGATCGTCCAACCAGCGGATCAACGTGCCTACTTCTTCGTCACGGCCAATGAAATGATCGGTGTATTGTTGCTCTTCCATCATAGCGATCCCTCCGCCGATACATCCGTATTAACTTTTGCCAGTTGGGCAGAAATGCTTGCGTGTATGCTCCCGACACGCTCTCCTAGCGTTTCCTTGAGTTCCTGATCCTGTGAAAACTCCTCCAGAAATTGCTGCAAGGTCTCAGGCGGTTCCTGTAAGATCATCTGGAGCGTCTGCGATAGGAGTTCCGCCAGTAGCGGAGAGCTAGCATGACTGACTGTATGGTACAGACACTCGCGTAGGCAACGCACACGGTCGGTGCCGACAAATTCTCTAGCCAGGCGCAGATTCGTCTGGGCCAGAAAATCATGAATAGCAAAATAGCGCAGCGGTTGTTCGGTCTTTAAGAGTAAAAGGAAAATATGGCGTACGGGTTCTACAACTGAGAAGCCTGCTCGCAGCATACTCCAACTCAACACATCAGTTGCTTCACTGATCTCTTTCGGCAAGCCAAAGTAGGCCATACTACTCTCTCGTTTCAGCTCAGGATTAAACGTCTCAATAAGATCCTGCATAATCACCAGATTGAAGCGGCGCGGCACCGCAAAGAGCTGTAATGCAGCGAGGTAACGGGCACGCACCTCGGGCTTAATACCTGCCAATACAGCCTGATTAATCACCTGCTCAGTAAGCAACGCGAGCAGCGTTCGCTGGTCCTGTCGACTCCTGGGGTCCAGACCACGACTGACCGCTTGAGCCATAACCTGCATCGCCAGAGGATAGCCACGAGTCCATTCAAAAATAATCTCACGTATCTGCGGCTCAATCTCATGTTCCAGATTGGTCAGATAGAATTCGCAGTTTTTACGATCAAGCGGCTTTAAGGGCAGCGTCGTTAGTTTGCGCGCCACGGTGCGCTCCTGTCCAAAGGATAGCAGCTTCTTACTGGTCAAAACCACAAAAAGCTTTTCATCATCGATCAGATCCCGTAACAGGGTCGCAATGGTGCTCAATTGCTCTTCATCAGCTGTCTCAACAGCATCAAAAAGCAGCACCACCGGCCCGCGTTGCAACAGGATCTTCATTGCCTGTACAGGAGATTGCTCCAAAAAGAATTCGTTCTCCTGGGTATATCTCTGTATTTGTGCGATGATCTCGTGTGCAACATCTGTCGTATTTTGACTTACATCTACCCATATATATGGTAAATCCGTATTATGGCAGCGCTGCTCAACCTGCTTGAGCAAAGAGGTCTTCCCAATTCCTCGAATGCCCTGCACCTCAATAATAGGATTGTTTAAAAGACGCTTCCTCTCCAATAAACATTGGAAGGATTCGTCTATGAGTTGTAGCTCACTTTCCCTATTCACAAAATTTTCCATGTCACTCTCCACATGAGACCGACAGGGCTGTTCCATCGCTGCAATATATTACCAGTCTCCTTTGTAAATTCCTTCATATTTCTTAATTTTTCGCAATTTAAAATGCAATAGCAGATTACTCGAATATATGCAGTGCTTTCTTTCTTTCGCCCTTGCTAAGTATACTGCCTATTTATGTTATACACCTGCTACATGCGGTTGCATAGAATCTCTTACAAATATGCTATAATCCATTCCGGCAGAATAAATACATTCATATACATCATATATTAACGTACACTATGTCTATTATTTTATAGTGATTTTATTCTCTACATATCCCCTTTTCTCTATCTCATGGCCCAATATCACCCTTATCTGGCAACTAGGTACACAGCAATGTTAGATTAGTATACTATACTACACTCTTATTACGCAATAGTACATCTCATATCACTATGTCACCTCTCCAGCCCTGACCAGCCTGGCAAGATATATTTTGCGTTGCCTAATATGGGAGAATCAGCGTTTGCTTGCAAATATGCCAAAAATGACAGAAATGATAGGACCTTTTTCTTGCATTCAACGGAGAGAGAAGAGAAGAGTAGCATCAGTGCCATACTTTCACTTGATCTGTCTATCTTGTACGGATATAATGAAAAATACAGCAAAATTGTTTCTTACTGCAAGCTTGCTTCTGCTCCTGACAGTGAACATGCGAGTTCGCGTTTGAGATAATGCTAGTAGAAACAACGCTACATTGAAATACACTGTATAAAATCTATTACTGGATAGCCACGTTAATGCATCATTGGAGAAAGCGTAAATTCCATATGTCTGATGTGAATGAGCATTTCGACATTCCAGATATGATCAGGCAGCTAACAGCACGGAAGAGTATGAATTACAGCACCGTGCTTGTCCTGGGAGCGCGTACGAGTGGCTTATTTCGTAGCGAGAAGCTGTATGAGACGCTCCTGCTCTATAGTGATCCTAGCTTCGCAGAGCTTTCCCCTACCAAGCAATTTGGCGCATGCTACCGCACCTTAACCAATCATAACCTCTTTAGCATATCCGAGATCGATACCATCCTGACGCAATCGCTGGCAGAAACCGTCGTAACTGACGTGGACCTTTATCTCGCAGAAATCGTAAAATTTGGCTTTTTTGACCTCATCATCTCTACCAACGTTGATGATATATTGGAGCAGGCACTAAAGAGTGTTGGCATGCGAGAGACGCGCGATTTTGATATCTATAGTCCATCTATCGATGCCGAAAAAGGTACACTTCGCCATGAGAAAAGGGTTCCTTGTCGCGTGTTCAAAGTCTTTGGACAACATACAACGGGCAGTTATACCATCCGGCGCAATGCTTATTGGAAGCAGTATCAGCACGTGGAGAAACAACTGGAGACACAGATGAAGAGGGATATCATGGTTATTGGCCTTGATCCGCTATGGGATGCAGAGCTTTATCAAGCTTTTCATCCACAAGGCGACTCCATCTGGTTTATTAACGAAGATGAGATACATGAGCATCCTCTATTGCAGGATGTTGTTCATACCAGAAACGCCAGACATTTTGTAGATGAAGAAAAGGGGAGTTATAATCATTTTATGAAGGCATTGTACTGGCATTTTTCTGAGTCAATACCATTTACCCATAGTATGAGTAGTATTCTTTTTAATGAAATACGAGAACTACGGGAAGATATTCGCAGATTACAAGAGGAAATCCATAATTTCCGTAAACCTTCTTAGATAGTGTTTGGAACACGCGCCCTTTTTGTCAGGAGCGAGCTGAAACCAAACGCTATCTTCATCCTGGCGGCAATGGTATTTAGCGATATTTTTGATTGGAGTGAAAACACATGGAAGGCTTCATTAATCGTGAGCCTGAACTCAGGCTTATTGATGATGCACTTGGAGACTTGATAAATAAAGAGCGTCTCTTGCGCACGCCTATCATCGATTTTTATGGCGTCGAGGGTATAGGTAAAACGAGTATTCTTTCAGAGGTGGTGCAAAAATGTACTGCGCAGTTGGTGCCCTGTATACAAGCAGATGCCAGCCATGATCAGCCGGCATTCACACAGCACATTATCCAACAAACGGCACGCTATCATATGCTACCTCTTCCTCAACCTGGAGGCTCCGACACATTTGTACAATTGGTGCAATCGACAAGAACTTTGCTTGAGCAGGGACCGCTGGTGATGCTGCTTGATGCCGTTGATGTGACAAATGAAGCCCAGCTAGAGCTGATTGAAAAGATGCTCAGTGCTTTAATTGTCCACAATAAATTTTTTGTGATCCTGACAAGCCGGACCAATATTTCTTTTGAGCATGAAAGATCAGTTGCACGTAAATTAACGTCTCGTCCACTACAACCTTTCGACCGTGAGCACAGTGAATTATATTTAGAGTACACCGGCTACTCATTTTCCCTGGAAATGCGCGATCTCATATTTGAATGGACACGTGGTTATCCCCTGGCAATGGATGTGATGGTTCATGCTATCACACAGCTGGGTATCGATCCGCTTCTTGAGCAAGGCAAACAAGACCTGATCGCTATCATCGTAGAACGTGTCATTACCGCCAGTATCCTGAAAAATGTGAAACAGCAGGATCTCCTATGGTTTCATACTATCTTAAACGTTCTTGCTGTACCCAGAAGATTTAATCTCGTGATCATGCAAGAACTCATCGAACGCTTTGAACCCGATCTCAAACTGTCAAACAGCCTGGCATATATGGCACTCCCCAAAAGAATTGCTCCTACTGGAGTACTGGGCTGGAACCTCGCTAAAGCTGGTTATGCGCTTGATGATCCGGTACGCAATATTTTGCTGCTTGCCTTAAAGATACGCTCTTCCGAACGCTATTACGCTATAAACCGCTTCCTGGCCGAGACAAATTGGCGGAATGCGGCTGATGTGACCGGCTCCGACCGCATCCGCTATCAGCGTGAATATTTGTACCATAGTGCCAAAAGCGCTGATACAGAGCAGCTGCCGCAGATCATCGAGGAAACTATTCAGCAAATCATTAGCAATGCCGAAGATACACCCGATCAGCTCATACAATTTAGTGAAGAGTTCACGCAAGATACTGAACTCAAAGGAGCTTTAGGTCCACTGACAACGACCGTGATTGATCTGCTTTATCAAGACCTGGCACAAAAAATGGCTCGTTCTGCTCAACAGGAACGTAACCAGGACAGGCGCATGCGTGCTCTCTATGACTTCTTTTACTATACCGTGCGTATGTCCACGCTTTCTGATTTGCCCGCGTTACTACAAGCACGTTTCAGCCAACTATTAGAGCAAGAAGACCCGGCACACGTACTACAACTCTATGAGGAACTGGGGCAAGATAATGCATTTCGTAATGCTCTCAAAGAAGATTTTTCTGTTGTGCTTGCATTTATACGCGCCCATGCCTCTACAGATGGAGAGGTATAAAGTCTAGCAGGCAAAGGGTCACGCTCGATGGCAAAAACAAGCGATCAATTCGATATTCCACAAATGATCAGGCAGCTAACGGCACGAAAAAGTGTAAATTATAGTACGGTGCTTGTCCTGGGAGCACGTACGGGAGGATTATTTCGTAGTCAGAAGCTGTATGAGACGCTCCTGCTCTACAGCGACCCCAGCTTCGCTGAGCTTTCTCTGACCAGAAAATTTGGCGCATGCTATCGCACCTTAACTAACCACAACCTTTTTAGCATATCTGAGATCGATACAATCTTAACGCAATCGCTGGCAGAGACCGCTGTGACTGACGTAGACCTTTATCTCGCAGAAATTATCAAGTTTGGCTTTTTTGACCTCATCGTTTCCACCAACGTTGACGATCTATTGGAGCAAGCACTCAAGAGCGTTGGCATGCGCGAGTTGCGCGATTTTGATATCTATAATCCATCTATCGACACCGAGAAAAGCATACTTCGCTATGAGCAGCGGGTTCCTTGTCGCGTGTTCAAAGTCTTTGGACAACATACAACGGGCAATTATACGATCCGGCGCAATGCTTACTGGAAGCAGTATCAGCACGTGGAGAAGCAACTGGAGGCGTTGCTGAAGAGGGACATCCTGGCTATCGGTCTTGATCCGCTGTGGGATGCAGAGCTTTATCGAGCTTTCCACCCACAGGGTGATTTCATCTGGTTCGTCAACGAGGATGAGATGCATGAACATCCTGTATTGCCTGATATTAGTAATACCAGGCATATCGAATATGTTGGAGATAAAGATAAAGGCAGCTACAATTATTTTATCAAAGATTTGTACCGGCATTTTTCTGAGTCAGAAGCATTTTCCCACAGTATGAGCAGTGTCCCCTTCAAAGAAGAGCGAAAACTACAAGAAGATATGAGACCGCTACTCCCCATAGATAACAAACTCTCTGCAGATAATCAATCTACTTCCACATTATCTGAGCATACTTTTGCTTCAACAACGCCTACAGCAGAAGGGTCTATAAAAATCTATGTATCCTATGCTGCCAGAGATGAACGCCTGCTCACCAGGTTTGTCGAGCATATGGCCTTGTTAAAACATGAAAAACTTGTCAGCGAGTGGCACAGCCGTAAAATTGGAGCGGGTCTGCCCCGCTCTGCTGAGATCAACGTTCATCTCAATAACGCTGCTATTATTCTACTGCTCGTCAGTTCTAGTTTTCTGGCTTCCGATTATATTTACAGTGTTGAAATGACGCGTGCTATGGAGTTGCAAGAGATGGGGCAAGCACGCGTCATTCCTATCCTTATGCGCCCGGTAGATTGGAAAAGCGCACCATTCGGGGATTTAGTAGCACTTCCCGCCAACGGTAAGCCTGTTACACGTTGGAGTGATCTAGATAGCGCCTTTCTCAATATCGTTGAGAGTATTCGGGCAGTCGCAGAAGAACTCAAGTCAGGGTCCAACAGGCAGCAATAAGGCCATCTCCACAGCATACAGAAAGTCTTGCATAGGGCAGGGCTTACTCAAACCAGGAATGTTGCGTTGGGCAATCTCTCTTTGCGGCAGATCCGCGCTCATCATAATAGCAGGAAGCGTTTCCAGTCCGCTGGTCGCATGCACCAGATCATAGAGTTCTATACCATTCATGCCTGGCAACTCATAATCCAGGATAAGGAGGTGCGGCCTATTTTCGCGTATGACATCCAATATATGCGAACCATCGGCCTGGTATATCACCCGATGCGGCGTACAGCGGGTGATCATATTGGTGATAATTTTGCTGAAAATCAGTTGATCATCGATCAAAAGAAGCGTTTTTTGTTGGGGTACCACTACTACATCTATCTCCTAATCACAGTGTGTGCCTTAAATTACACATATTTCATGCATATCTACAGGCTGGATACTGGCAATAGCTTACGATATTGTCCTAAATATTGTCTAGTAAGAAAGAGAAGTATTAGTACTATTAGACCTTCAAATGACTAAAAGCACTGAGTAGTGTACAGTGTGCTTTGAAGCCAACATGCTAATTTTGCAAGCTTCTCTCCGTGTTTGTTTTTTATCATTAGACAACAAACACTCCTGGATTCAATGCATCAGAAGCATCCCATTGCATCTTCAAGCGCTGCATGAGAGCTAACGCCGCCGGTTGATATCCCCAGCGATCCAGTTTGCCTTGCCACGCCAGAGGCATATCCATCACAACTGCATAACCATCAAGCGCGCGTGCCGGGATACGTACAGCCTCTAACCACGTATTAGCCTCCTCTACTATCTCGAACCGCCGCCTCGTATACACGAAGCCATTCCCGATATCCACGATAAAATCCTCTGTATGCAACAATGCCTCCTGCGCCAGTATATAAGCAGGTACATCCTTGATAGGTACACCCATGCGCACTAACACAGACGTCTCAGTCGCCTGTCCCAACATGGAGACCCAGATAGCAGTTCCGCTCAGATCTTCAACCTCCAGTGCTTCAGGCATATCCGTCGCATGCAGCACCTGACGTACCTGCTCAAGCTCAGCTTGCACATCCTCTAGCATACCTTCCACGCTATAAGCCAGGAGATATTTACTTGCGGTCAGACCAGCTACCTGATATCCTCTAGCCAGCACAATCGCCGAGGCATTCAACGCCAGCCTGAGCATGGCCTGGCCCCATCTCAAACCATCATATAGCTCATTCACTGCTACCAGCAGCGTCCGTCTTACGCGCGGTTGCACGCTAATCTTGAGCGAGACGTCGATGAGTAGCCCCAGCGTACCATACGAGCCAACGAAGATCCTGGTCATATCGAAACCTGCCACATTTTTGACAATGGGACGCCCTGTGCGTATTACGCGACCATCTGCCAATGCCACAGTCGCGCATAATACCTGATCTCGCAGCGCACCATAACGCATGTGCAATGGCGCATTCACGTTTGCAGCCACCAGTCCACCTACAGTGACTGTTGGCCATGGCGCGGCCAACGCCAGTTGCTTGCCATCACGTGCTAAAAAAGCTTGCACCTCTGCTAGCGGCGTACCCGCTCCTACGGTAATATACAGATCGTCAGGCGCATATGTTTTCATCCCCTGCAAAGCAGCACAGCTCACCTGCTGCCAGGATGCCTGAAGGTGTTGTGCAGGTCCGGTGCCACTCAGCAGAATCTTCTTGCCAGCTTGAGCCAGGGACAAGAGACCTTGCGCAGCTTCCAGGGCCGTTGCAGGCGACCACAGCGCACCCATAGCCGCTTGCATACCCTTTAGCTCCTCGTGTTTATGGCGCGAGGAATCGGCAAAAGGTCCCATTTCATCTTTATGCGCTATCGGCAACATCTTACCAGGATTGAGCAGGCCAGCAGGGTCAAATGCCTGTTTTACGTCCCACATCGCCCTGAGTTCATCGGCGTTATGCATGAGCGTCATAAGCTGCCGCTTCTCCAAGCCTACACCATGCTCGCCCGTCAAACTTCCGCCCACCTCAACGCAGCACTGCACCATCTCCCTGCCCGCAGCATGCACACGAGCGAGCAGTTCTGGATCATCTGGCTCTGGAATAAGCACCATCGGATGCAAATTGCCATCACCAGCGTGCAGCAGATGTCCCACGCGTAAATGGTAATGCTCACATATCTGATTGACCTTTGTCAGTATCTCGGCCAGACGGCTACGCGGCACCGTGATATCTATCGTCAGATAAGCTGGAGCTTCACGCGTAATCGCACCACCTGCGCTCTTACGCGCCAGCCAGATTTTATAGCGTTCCTCTTCGTCGTGAGCTACGCGCATATTGTAACCGCCGTGCAGCCCTAGAATATGTACTATCTCTGCCATTTGCGCATCAAGACTCTGTGGGTAGCCATCAACATCGATGATCAACGCCGCCGCAGCATCCAGGGGGAGATGAGCATGCGCAAACGGCTCAATGATGCCTATGATTTTCTGATCCATCATCTCCAGAGTAGCGGGTACGAGTCCTGCCGCGATAACTGCCGAAACAGCCTTGCCAGCCTGCTCCACCGTATCAAAAACAGCCAGCAAGGTCTTCACGCCAGGAGGATTGCGCAGCAGCCGCACCCTGATCTCTGTCATCAGCCCCAGCATGCCTTCGCTACCAGTCATCAAGCCACACAGATCATACTCAGGATAATCCTGAGCACTTCCACCCAATTGCACACAGCTTCCATCGGCCAGCACGACACGCATCCCCGCAACATAGTTCGTTGTCACGCCATACTTAAAGCAATGCGGTCCACCAGAATTTTCAGCTACATTGCCGCCTATCGTCGATGCCCGCTGACTGGCAGGATCTGGTGGGAAGTACAGACCTTCTGCTTTCACACGTTCATCCAGGCGCAAATTTATTAAGGCCGGTTCCACCAGGGCGCTGCGTCCCTGCGTATCCACAGCCAATACACGCTGCATATGCGCGAATTCGACAATGACTCCGCCGCATGCAGCTACAGCGCCACCTGATAGCCCGGTACCAGCACCACGTGCAATTAATGCGACCTGATTTTCTACCGCCCAGCGTACGATGCGGGCAACCTCCTCAGTACTATAAGGAAATACTACTGCATCTGCTATCCCGGTATCCATGCCCGCATCAACCTCATAGGCCACGAGAGTTGCTTGATCACTGAGCACTTGCTTTGACGTCAGCAATGTTCTCAATGCATGCAACGCTCTCTTTTGTAACATCTCTTCTCTTCCCTTTCGCACAGATGGACAGTATGTGCTAGCCGGCACATGGCTTCTTTTTCCTGGCAGTATAGCACGCGACAGTTTCAGCCGTCACCTTCATTCAAATGGGTATTTCTTTTCACATCAGGGATTGTCCCTGCGCGAGCCGATCTGAAGAGTTCCCAAATTTGGCATATCAATACCAGGCATAGTTCTATCTACAGCCAGCAGAGGCGCTTCAGGATGGTCGTATTTCAACCGATAGGGGTACCTGATAGAGCGTGATGTTCTTCGTTTGAGCCTGTATCGTCGGTCTGGGCACACATTGTAACGTGAAGCTGAAGGTGCTGCCTTCACCTGGAATACCCTCACTTTCCACCCAGATCTTGCCGCCCATCATTTCCACAAATTGCTTGCTCAGAAACAACCCCAATCCCGAGCCATGTACACGTCCCGACGTATCGCGCTGCAGACGTACAAATTGACCGAATAGTTGCGATATTTCAGCTTTCGGGATACCAGGTCCGGCATCTTTCACACTGATACGTATTTCCGGCACCGGATGAGATTGGTCCACAATCATACCATGCAGCGTCGCACTTATCGTAATAGGCGTTGCAGGTGGCGCATATTTGAAGGCATTCGAGAGTAGATTACGTAGTACCTGCCGCGTATGCTGAGGATTAGCCCGTACGACGATGTAGTCAGGAACATCTATATACAGACTATGTTCCTGAAGGGTCTTGGGATCAAAGCGCTCTAACACTTCATTGACAATATCTATGACTGCCAATTCGTTCATCTGCAGGCGCTTTCTCTCACTATCCATACCCATACTATCCAGCACATTATTAATAAGGAGTTGCAATTCATCGCAGCTCTGCATAGCATGTTCCAGGAAGGTTGCGCGTACGGTGGCATCAAGCTGGCTATCATGGACCAACAACAATTCGAGATAGCCATAGATCGCAGTGAGAGGCGTTCTAAGTTCGTGGTTTACATTTTGGAGAAACTGGTCTTTGACATGGTAAAATTTTTGCTGCTCCTCATAAGCCAGTTCCACTTCTTCCTGGGCTTCCTGAGTTACATCAAAGGCGCGACGCTGGCCGTACACAAAAAGACCTACGATTAGCAATAAAAGCGTATCGATCAGAAAACCCCATACGATCATCGTTGGCAGGAACCAGGTCTTATACTGTATACTAGAGTATATCCACAACACGATGAACTGAGTGCAGATGCAGAAATATAAGCCTAGCCTCCTGAACATCCAGGTTGTCAGGCTAATAGAAGCCGCCAGAACAAGCGGATTGTGAGCAATCATTGGAGCATCTACAAATAGGACGAGACAGAGTACATCCACGATGATCGCGACCGTAAGACGAATGTGCCAGGACAAGCGTAGTAGGAAATGTGGCAAACTGGCAGAATCGAGCATGCCTCTTCTCCCTTCTCTACGTAGAGCAGCATTTGTACAGGACCCCTGTTTGTCATTGTACACACATTAAATGCTCAGGCGCACACGAAAATTTTCCTACAGAATACTGATTACATCAATGCCTTATTTCCCATGATTTCCTATTTTACCATGCGTCTCATCAAATTAATAGATAGAGGGCTGCTCAGGTTACGCAAGTACCATTTAGCTCTCCATTTTACGTGGTAATGCTGCCACAAACGTTCCTGCAACCTTCACATCGCCATGCTGATCGACTGCCTGGACCTTACCGGTAATACGCGCTTCTCCCTCGACTTCTGACTTGCCAGTTACGGTTCCGCTGCAGGTAATGATATCGTCGATGTGTGTCATACCTTTAAAGCGTACACCAAACTTGCGCAGTGCAGTTGGTCCCACATAATCACTCAGCATTTGTCCCACGAAGCCCATAACGAGCATACCATGAGCGATAACGCCGCCAGTGCCAATGGCTTCACCAACGGCAGGATCGAGATGCAGTGGATTAAAGTCGCCCGAGGCCCCCGCGTAACGCACCAGTTGTAACTGTGTTACCGGGTCCTTCACCAGGGTTGGCAACGCATCGCCAACCTGTACATCCTCAAAATAGGGTCGCGTCGGAGTGTGAGCATTCGTCGTCATATCTGTATTCCCCTCATTATTAGCCAGCCTCTCTACTACATTGTAGCGAGCGGTGCAGCGGAGCAATTATTCTTGTACCACAAAAAGCGTTTTGGCGCGCGACACAGGTTCATTATGCTGATTGCTATAGCGTGTTTCTGTGACCACAATATCCATCGAGGAACCATCCTTGCCACGGCGCGTTTTTCCGTCAATGATGGTCGTCACACCAGTAATGGTATCATTGGGATAAATCGCGGCCAGGTACTCATACTCCTCCTCGCCGTGCAGAACACGTTGTACATTGATACCAACACCAGTCAGTTGCTCCCAGAGCTGTGTATTACCCCAAAAAGTAAAAAGGATAGGCATAGTTGGCGATAAGGGTACATCCTGATAGCCAGCGGCCACAGCCGCAGCTCAACTATGATAGATAGTATTCTTATCACCCAATGCCAGGGTCAGCTCATGGATTTTGCCCCGTTCAACCTCTAGCGTAAACGGGGGAAAGCTATACCCAAGCTTGCTTTTATCGAACATTCAGACGCTCCTTTATCTATAAGCATAGAATCTGGCAGTTATTGGCGTATACGGCAAACGCGTTTCCAGTATCCGACTTGTGATCATGCTTGTCAAGAAAATGCTGGAGTGCTATGCTAAAGGATCAGAGGCAACCAGGCATTTTGCTCTAGCCTCACACGTACAGGCATGATATAATTGCCACATCATCCCTCACCAGGGCTTATAGTGAGAGGAGCTTGATGAAACTCACCGAAAATGAGTGTTTCATCGAACATCTATGTTTCATAAAATTTTGATTGCAAATCGTGGTGAAATTGCCCTGCGTATCATTCGTGCTTGTCGCGAAATGGGCATACGTAGCGTCATCGCCCACTCCGAGGCCGACCGTCACTCCCTCCCTGTACAAATGGCAGACGAGCGTATCTGTATCGGTCCGGGAGCAAGTGGAAAAAGTTATTTAAATATACCGAATATTATTAGCGCAGCCCTCATCTCGAATGCGGAGGCCATTCATCCCGGCTATGGTTTTCTCTCTGAGAACACCAGTTTTGCGCAGATTTGTAAGGACGTCAATATCATGTTTATTGGTCCTTCGTCTGAGGTTATGTCGGTCATGGGTGATAAAGTATCCGCACGCCAGGCGATGATCGAGGCTGGACTCCCTCTGCTTCCCGGTACACCTGTTTTACATACGCTGGCTGAAGCTCAGGATGTGGCTCAAGATATCGGTTTTCCTCTTATGCTCAAAGCGGTCGCGGGCGGAGGTGGACGTGGTATTCGTCTGATCAAGCATGCAGATGAGTTTGAGCGCGTTTTTACTATCGCACAAAACGAGGTTCGCGAGGCTTTCAATGACGACGGGATCTATCTCGAACGCTATCTAGCACGCGCCCGTCATGTTGAAATCCAGGTGTTGCTCGATCACTATGGCCATGGCGTGTATCTTGGAGAACGCAACTGCTCTTGCCAGCGCCGTAATCAGAAGGTCATAGAAGAATCGCCCAGTCCACTCCTCCCGCGCTCTGTTTGCGAGGAGATTGGAGAGCGGTCTTTGCGCGCGGTACAACAGGTGGGATACCGTAACGCAGGCACGCTCGAGTTTCTGGTTGATGAGCAGAACCGTTACTATTTTATGGAAATGAATACGCGCCTGCAGGTCGAGCATCCGGTTACTGAGCTGGTAACAGGCATAGACCTGGTCAAAGAGCAGATACTCATCGCTTCCGGTCAACCATTGCGCTTTACGCAACAGGATATCCAGTTACGAGGGCACGCCATCGAATGCCGTATTACTGCAGAGGACGCCAGTCTTGACTTCCGACCACAAACGGGCGTGGTTGAGAAGTACCTCACACCTGGAGGTCCTGGTGTACGCGTTGATAGCCATCTCTTTGCAGGCTACGAAATTCCACCGCATTATGATTCGTTGCTCTCAAAGTTGATCGTCTGGGCGGAAACGCGCGAAGAGGCCATCGCTCGTATGCAGCGCGCGCTCGAAGAGTATGTCATCGAGGGCATTACAACAACCATACCGTTCCATCAGCGTCTGCTCAAGCACGAAAACTTCCTGAGTGGTGATACGTATACACGTCTTATTCAGGAAGAGGCTGACGCGCTTGGTATATAGATAGCAAAAAGTGTGTCTGAGCGCTTATTTTGCGTTGATTTCAGGCATACGATGCCGCATGGAACTTGGAACTGAACACAGGGACATTGCTTGTCGATGTCGCTATACACATACGGGAGGTGACTTTATGTCTCGCGTAGTTGTAACCGGCCTGGGACTGGTTACCTCGTTGGGCAACGACCTGACATCTTCGTGGGAAGGGCTGATCCACGGACGATCTGGCATTGGCGAGATCACAAACTACGATACCAGCCGGCACCGGGTCCATTTTGGGGGACAGATTAACAACTTTGATCCCTCTCTCTATATGGATCGCAAGGAAGCCAGGCGTAACGATCCTTACGAACAACTGGCTATTGCTACGGCAAAACAAGCGCTACAGCAGGCAGATTTACAGATCACACCTGATAATGCGGAAGATGTGGGCGTCTATATTGGCAGTGGTATCGGTGGCCTGGTTACACAACATGAACAATTCAAAATCTTGCATGAGAAAGGACCAGATCGCATCAGTCCCTTTTTCATCAATATGATGATCATTGATGGGGCCCCTGGTATCGTCTCCATCCTGACTGGAGCCCAGGGACCAAACTGGGCGGCTGTTTCAGCCTGCGCTACCAGCGGCAATACCATCGGCGAGGCCTGGGAAACTATCCGCCGAGGCGATGCGAAAGTGATGATTGCCGGTGGCTCTGAAAAGGCCATTACCCCTATTGCGATGGCGGCCTTTGATAATATGCACGCCCTGTCACGCCGCAATGATGATCCCCAGGGCGCGAGCAGACCATTTGATGCCACACGCGATGGCTTTGTGATGGGTGAAGGCTCTGCGACCCTTATCCTGGAGGATCTGGAGTTCGCGAAAGCACGCGGGGCCAGAATTCTGGCTGAACTGGTTGGCTATGGTTGTACCAGTGATGCTCATCATGTGACAGAGCCAGCTCCGGGCGGCACCGGTCTGTTACGTGCCATGCGCCGCGCTCTACAGAAAGCAGACTTACAACCAGAGGAGATTGACTACATTAACGCTCATGGGACCTCCACCGGCCCCAATGATCGCGCGGAGACGGCTGCGATCAAGGCATGCCTGGGCGAGCACGCTTATCATGTCGCCGTAAGCTCTACCAAGTCAATGACTGGTCACACGCTCGGTGCGGCAGGAGCTGTCGAGTCTGTCGTTTCCATTCAGAGCATCCTGACAGGCATTATCCCACCGACAATTAATCTGCATCATCCCGATCCTGACTGTGACCTGGATTATGTGCCAAATGAAGCACGACAGGCGCGCGTCAATGTCGCAGTTTCAAACGTAATGGGCTTCGGAGGCCACAACACCAGCTTGGTATTCAAGCGGTACGAAGAGTAGTACGTGATGGATAAAGACAAGAAAAAAACATCCTCGTGGTTAGAACGCGTCGAGGACATCATCAATGTGCTTGAGGGCAGCAGTGTTGGTGAGTTTGAGTTGAGCGAAGGTGACACCGAAATCATCATCCGACGTAGTCCCGGTATGGTGCTGACCTCACTACCCGGCGCATCCAGTACATCCGCTGCAGGTAAAATTTCTGCAGCAGCTCGCGCTACCAAAGCCGATACAAGCGTTCCCATTGTCGCGCCGTTAACCGGCGTCTATTACGCGGCCCCCACGCCGACCTCTCCGCCTTTTGTCGCGATTGGAGACGTCGTCCAGACGGGCCAGGTCGTGGCGTTAGTTGAAGCCATGAAGGTCTTCAACGAGGTGACAGCCGATGTCACTGGTCGCGTCACCAAACTCAGCGCCACCAGCGGCACAGTTGTACAAAAGGGTGACGTATTGTTACGTATCGAAGCTATCTGAGTTCTTATAAATAAGAGGCAATATTAAAGAATAAAGGAGAGCAAGGGCATCTGGTGCAGGGTGCCCGCGCTCTTTTTCGATATGACTCTCTGAAGTAAAGCATGATGTAATAATCCTCAATTCAGGTGTAAGCGGCGAACAGGCAGCATGTCGCATTACATTTATCGGACAAGGATGTATGCAATGGAAGAGCAGTCGTTGCAACCCATCGAACTCCTTTACTGCTATGCTGATAAAAGATCGCGAGCTACGCGATGAACTCCATAAACATCTTGCAGCCTTGCGCAATGCTGGCCGCATCACCAGTGGTGATCACGAGGTTGTTAGCGGCATCTCCATATTAGTGGCCTGTGTCTATCGCCTTCAGCGCCAGAGCTGAACGAGCAAACATGGGTAGCATCCTTTCTCTGTCGAAAACGCTTGCCAGCTTGCATAAAAACATGTATTATACATGCAATTGCGACTCTACCAATTTTTGGCGATACCTCTGTAACCGAGAAGTGTGTTCGACTCAATGCAGAACACCAACCTGCGATATTTAAGGTTTTTGCACTTTTTAACGATACAACACCAACGCGGAGCAAACGGCGATGGAGAAGTCTGAAGATAATACCTATGTTGTGGATACCGAAAGTCCTGTAGAGATGGCCCGCTTAATCGATCTGGATCGCCTGATCACGCAGGGCATGGGTGGTCCCTTAGCCGGATTGCCCACCAAGACATTACATAATGTACTCGATGTCGCCTGTGGACCGGGCAGTTGGGTACTTGATGTCGCCTTTGCTTTACCTGACACAGAGGTGGCTGGCATCGATATTAGCCAGATTATGATCGACTACGCCAACGCACGAGCACGCTCACAGCAACTCTCCAACGCATCATTTGGCATCATGAATATTCTTAACCCCCTCGACTTCGCTGATGCAAGCTTCGACCTGGTCAATGCACGTTTTCTTGTCGCAGCCCTACAGCGGCACAAATGGCAACCCTTTCTCCAGGAATGTACTCGTTTGCTGCATCCTGGCGGGATTTTACGTCTGACGGAACTGCAAGACTACGGCGTCACGACCAGTCCAGCCTATGAACGCTTTATGGCACTCACCGCGCAAGGTCTCTATCAACAGGGCTATGGCTTCTCGGTTGATGGACGCACCTTTGACGTATCTCAGGTGCTACCGCACTTCCTGCGCCAGGCGGGTTATCAGCAGGTCCAGCACGCCGCATACGCCATCGAAGTATCTGCTGGCACACATGCCTGGCAAGATTTTTATCAAAATGCCCTTGCCCTTGGCTCGTTGGCACCTCGGTTGCTTACCGGTGCTGGAGTGATAAGCGCAAGCGATTTCCAGCAACTCCACCAGCAAATACTGATCGAACTACAACAAGAGGATTTCTGTGGTATGTGGCATTATATGAGTGTGTGGGGCACAAAGCCACAGGTAGAGGCGGAGTCATAAAGCCGGTACTGTTAATGTGGCAAGCGATAGCACCTGCTGTCGAGATATGACCTCTCTACCTGTGCTCAGGTTAGCAATCTTTTTTATCAGTCAAACGACTGCGCCTCTTCCACCATATAGCCAGCTTCATGCAGATGCTGCAACAGTTCATCGCATTGCGCGCGATCACGTGTTTCCAATGTAATCGTCTCTTCACGCTGCATAATAGGCAAGCGACTAGAGATACGCTGGTGGCGCACGTCAATCACATTGATGCGCATCTCAGCAATAATCGCCAGCATACGCATCAGCTCGCCTGGACGATCTGTCAGACGCGTATGGATCACAAAGGAGCGACCCGCAGTCGCCAGACCATGCTCTATAAAACGTCCAACGAGGTTGATATCAATGTTGCCACCGGTCAGCGGCACAAGCACTTTTTTCCCCTTCAGATTAACCGCACCGCTCAACAAAGCCGCCAGACCCGCCGCACCAGCGCCTTCGACCATCATCTTACAGCGTTCCATCAGCAACAGTACAGCGTTGATAATCGCCTCATCATTGACCAGGACCACATCATCAACCAGGCGTTGAATAATCGCAAACGTCAGCGCCCCTGGACGCTTCACAGCGATACCGTCGGCAATTGTCACGGCTGTGGACAGCGTCTCCGGCGCGCCCATATCGAGAGAGACACGACAGCTCGCTGAGCCTGCCGCCTGCACGCCAATGATCGTAATATCGGGCTTAAGCGCACGCGCCGCAATAGCAATGCCAGAAATAAGACCACCGCCGCCGACTGGTACCAGAATCGCATCAGCATCGGGCAGATCAGTGAGCATCTCTAAACCCAATGTCCCCTGTCCCGCGATGATGTCAGGATCGTCGAAGGCATGAATATACGTAGCCCCCGACGCCTGCTGCAGATCGCAGCAATGTTGATACGCGTCATCGTAAGTCACCCCGTGTAGCACAACCTGCGCTCCATAGCCCTGTGTCGCAGTTACCTTTGCCAGAGGTGCGTTTTCGGGCATCACGATTGTACAGGGAATACCATACTGAGCCGCAGCAATCGCGACTCCCTGCGCGTGATTACCGGCTGAAGCCGCTATGACCCCGGCGTTGCGCTGCTCAGGTGTGAGCCGAGAAATCTTATAACCGGCTCCACGCACCTTAAAAGCGCCCGAGCGCTGCATATGCTCACATTTCAGATACACATCCGCCCCCGTCATCTGGCTCAGCGTACGAGACGGACTGAGAGGAGTATGATGAATAATTGGTTTGAGGAACTTATGTGCTTGCCAGACATCAGCAATCGTTACCGCTGGATGCGTTTCACCTGTAGTATCGCCCGTTGTATCATTTTCTATAAGATGCATGCTCTGTACGACTCCTTTTCAATCCTCCGCGGACACCCCCAGCCATCATGGCTTTCAATTCAGACAACGCGGTCTGATGTCATGCAAAGGATTATAACGCACATGGGCTAAGGTGACAATCTCTAGAGGTTTTAAAAAGTCGCTGAGGTGATCATCTCCAGAGATTTTAAAAAATCACGGCAAATACAGTCTTATTTTTATGTATGCCGATGCTATGCAATCCCTAAACGCATCTCGCAACATCAAGAAAAAGAGTGACGCAGTCATGCATGCGCCATTCTTTTTTTTATCCATTCCTACCTACAACTACCCACAACTACAGCGCACGAAAAAACAGGGACGCGTTGTGTGCGTCCCTGTCCCTGTCGGCATATTTAGCACTTAAGCATCATGCGAACGAAAAATCTTTACGCGGCGATGAGGTTCTTTCCCTCGGCTACGCGACAGCAAGTTATAGCGTGTCGCCATCTGATGCTGCAAGCGTCGGATGTACGCGTTAGCAGGTGCGAGTTCAGCCGTCGTCAGGCCCTTGTTCAAAACCTGGTGGATGGCGTCCTCCGTCTCCAACAAAGCTCGCTTGGTCGGATCATCAAATTCAAGTTGCCCTTCTTTTTCGTCCGCCTCCTCGCTCTCATCATCGGCAGGTATCTCTGGGATATCAAAGATACGAGCCAACGCATGCTGCATTTGTGAGATCGTATTATTTTTCAGAATAATGATCAGCTTGCGCTCTTGCTCCGCTTGTTGCAAGCGCTCAGGCTGGCGACGGTAGTAGTTTTTCAGCGTAATGACGGCGTCAGCTTCCTTCTCATTATTCGTCACAATGATCGGGACGCGCAGTTGACGTGCTGATTTTGTCAAGCGGTCACGATTTACGCCAAACGGATAGACACGCAGCGTCTTGAGTGCCGAGAAGTCCGTAGCCGGTTCATTTGCCTGGTAGATCCCTTCCGTAATCGTAGTCGCCGGGCGACTAGCAGTGATTACAGTACCTTGAGTATCAACATCCGCAGGTGAGGTACCAGTAGGTGCCAGCGCCTGTACCTGCGGCGTCAACTGCGCGGAGGTCTGGCTGCGACTGCGCACGCGCTCATTGGGACCACGCGGCCCCTGGGACCCGGTCCCCACCTGGCGAAATTGTCCGAAATTCGCGTTATTGTTACGATCTGAGCGTTCGAACATGCTGGTTGTAAAGCCCTGACCCTGACGTCCGCTCAAATTAGGGCCTGCCAGACCGCCAGCTCCCCAGGTTGGTACATCCATACCACCAGTTGCTACGCGCCGCATGGCAACGTGGCCGGTCTCCTCATCCCGGGTACGCTCTTCAGCAGCAATCGGCTGACCACGCAGCATACCATCTACGGTGTCGGCGACATCGCGGTGCACAACAACCTCTTCCCAACTTTGCTGCTCGACGACAACATCAAACGTGGGAGGCGCCTTGCGCTCCAGAATACTCTTTTGCGTATGGCGTCGTCGCGCCTCTTCATCACCGAGGGTAACAGTTTGAATACCTCCTACCAGATCTGCCAGTGTTGGGTTCACCAGCAAATTTCCGAGCGAATTGCCGTGTGCTGTTGCGACTAATTGTACGCCACGTTCCGCGATTGTACGCGCCGCTGCTGCCTCTAACTCAGTGCCAATCTCATCGATGACAATCACCTGAGGCATATGATTTTCCACCGCCTCGATCATCACTGCATGTTGTTCAGCAGTTCGCGCCACTTGCATACGACGTGCACGGCCAATACCAGGATGAGGGATATCCCCATCGCCAGCAATCTCGTTCGAGGTATCAACCACCACAACACGCTTATTCGCTTCGTCGGCGAGGACGCGCGCGATCTCACGCAGCAACGTGGTTTTTCCCACACCTGGGCGACCAAGAATCAAGATGGATTGGCCCTGTTCGACAATATCACGGATCAGGGCAATACTGCCAAGCACAGCTCGACCTATGCGGCAGGTTAAGCCAACGATTCTCCCCTTTCGATTACGCATCGCACTGATACGATGGAGCGTTCGCTCTATACCTGCACGGTTATCATCGCCGAACTCCCCAATACGTTCAACCACATATTCCAGATCGGCGTAGCTTACCGGTGTCGTACTTAGGATCACCTCCCCTTCCGGGAACCGGCCTTCGGCACAACGCCCAAGGTCCATTACGATCTCCAGCAGTTCGCTTCGGTTATCCAGCCGATTAACCGCATCGTGGATATCTGGCGGTAGAGTAGCCAGCAGAGCCTCCAGATCGTCAGTGATCACATGTTGCATAGGCAGTTTTATCACCTCATTATTTTTTGGCGCGAATTGACCGTCCCCAGGCCCTTCAAGCCATAGACCGCTCGTTGCTCCAGTAGGGAGACTGTGCTTTGCCTCGTCGCGAATAACGCGATGTGTCGCACGAGCAAGACCTTGGTTGCGACTTGCTCAAATCCACTGTTACACAGAGCGGTGATAACAAAAGCATCGTACTCCCGCACCAGGCAATAGATGGGTCGTACGTCTACACCCAAAAGCTTACTGATGGCGAAGCGTAGGAGCGGTTCCGCCAGGTCCGTATGCTCAGGATGGACAATTAAAGAAACGCGATGCGGCGTTGAGCCATGACCCCGATAGAGCCGCAACCACGCTCCTAAACGCACGCCTACGTCACATACATAATTCTCACTGCCCTTCGCAAAAAAGGGTAGGAGAGGTTGCAGTGACCCGACGCGGAGTTTTGCGTACTCTTCACTGTTCTCCAGCATCTCTGCCATCTGTACCCGCTGCGGAGTTACCGCGCGGTAGAGCTGGTATAATCCCCACACGTGGTGACGATTCCAGCGCCGCAGTGAAGGCAGGTCTGACTCGGCTGGCGCGAACGTTGACTCGCGCGCATGCTGTGTGGGATGGTAGACATAGGTCAACTCACGAGCGTAGCGTTGAAAACCTGAACGTTGGAATAACTCCAACTCGGGGATTTCATCCGTCACTTTCGCAAAAATGCGCAGTATCCCGTGAGTCGCTGCCATCTCCAGCATGTACTCTAAGAGAGCGGCCAGAATGTCTTCGCTGGGAAGTGAGGGCTGCGCCATTGAAGCCAGGTAAGATAGCTCCCATGCGGTTCGCGCTGGTCGTTCACGCACCTGAGCAAATCCCAGCATACGCCAATGATCCTCACAGATCCAGGTACGTGCAGCGGTATCCAGTGGTAATATATTTTTGAGAAGAGGAGGCGGAGACGAGACGTTCTCAGCCGGTTCTAATGAGCACACAAAGTTGGCGAACTCGTGCCGTTTGCTGCGAGCCCGGTGGTCAATTGCGTAGATGATTCCCGGCAGATCAACGTATAACACCGGTCGTATCATCTAGTGCTCCCGCGCCTTCTAGGGGTCTACAGCCTGAGGGTAGCCTCTAGCCAGTGACGCTCTGTACTATGCGGAGAAAGTATTGATGAAAACGTGGGTCTCCTGCTATTTCAGGATGAAATGCAGTGCCTAAAAAGGTTCCTTCTCGGACAGCGACGATGGTTCCATCGTCGAGCGTTGCCAGCACCTCCACCTGCGGACCGACTGCTTCGATAGCAGGTCCTCGGATGAAGAACGCGTGGAATGGCGCTTCACCTAATGCGGGCACCGACAGATCAGTCTCAAAACTTTCCCGCTGACTGCCAAACGCGTTACGGCGGACCCGAATATCCATACTAGCCAGCAATGGCTGACCAGCAAGAGTGTTATCCGTCTCCTTCGCTAATAAAATCAAGCCTGCGCAGGTGCCCCATACGGGGACACCCGCACGTATCTTTTTCTGCAATGCTTCATGAAGGCCATAGATGACCATCAGTTTTCCAATGGTGGTGCTCTCACCACCTGGTATTATTATACCATTTATTTGTTCCAGTTGCTCAGGGAGTCGAATAGCTTTTCCTTCTACTCCGAGATCAGCTAACATCTTCAGGTGAGCCGCAAAATCACCTTGTAATGCTAATACGCCGATGCGCAAGGGAAAGTTGTATGTCTCCATGCCCGTTACCAACCGCGACGCGCCATTAATTCTTGCTCTGGCAAGGTATCAAGATTAATGCCTACCATTGGCTCTCCCAGGTTTCTGGAGACTTCTGCGACGATGGCCGCATCCTGAAAGTGTGTGGTAGCACGCACAATGGCTTTGGCGCGAGCCAATGGATCGCCTGACTTGAAAATCCCCGAACCAACGAAGATGCCTTCAGCACCAAGTCTCATCATCAGTGCGGCATCAGCCGGCGTTGCTACGCCGCCAGCAGAGAAGTTTACGACTGGCAGCTTGCCACTCCGCGCAACCTCACGCACGAGCTCATAGGGTGCTCCCAGATCTTTGGCCTCGGTCATCAGCTCTTCTTCCGGCAAACCCTGGAGACGACGAATGCCATCCATAATGGCTCGCATATGACGGACCGCTTCAACGACGTTACCCGTGCCAGCTTCACCTTTCGTACGCATCATGGCCGCACCTTCTCCGATACGCCGCAGCGCCTCGCCTAGATCGCGCGCACCGCACACAAAGGGAACTGAGAATAGATGCTTGTTGACATGAAAGCGCTCATCTACTGGCGTCAGCACCTCTGATTCATCAATACAATCTACGCCTATCGCCTGTAAAATCTCTGCCTCGACGAAATGGCCGATGCGGCATTTCGCCATAACTGGAATAGTCACCGCCTCTTTGATCTGCATAATCAATTCAGGATCGCTCATCCGAGCGACACCACCCTGCGCACGAATATCGGCTGGCACGCGCTCCAGGGCCATCACAGCAGACGCTCCCGCATCTTCTGCTATTTTCGCCTGTTCTGCATTAACAACGTCACAGATAACTCCACCTTTGAGCATTTCTGGAAAACTGCGCTTAACCTGTATTGATCCTGTTAGCTTCTGCATAACGCTTCTCTCCTGACATGTGGGTATAATATTTATACTACGATTCTATCACATAGAAATATAGCACTGCTACAGCCAATAGCGACAAATCAGACCAGCCATCGCCATTGGCTGTCTACCTTGCTCTAAATATGCAGGAGTGAGGATCACCAGTACACGCAAGCCAGCTATCCTTACATAAATATATACTCATTTATAAGGATTGACCGTGTAGAGAAACTATGGTCTAATAGATACAGATTAACAAAATGTATGTTGTAGTTGCACTGAAGAGGGTTGTGGCGACGTAGAAAGAACGGCTTGTAGCATGTTATAGTGAAAGGCTGTGCGACAATGACAACAGCGTCTCAGCAGGTTATTCCTGCCGATCATGTCCCAGGTCCGCACCAGGGCCGGTGGACCTATAGCCATTATGCAGCGCTTCCTTCAGATGGAAAACGTTACGAAATCATCGATGGAGTGTTGTATATGGCCCCGCCTTCTCCCAGTGGCTTTCATCAGGAGGCCGTCTATTTGATTGCCACGTACTTAATGATGCATATCAAATTTGCTGGTCTTGGCCGAGTTTTCGGTGCCCCTTTTGATGTTGAACTCACACCTCATATGGTTGTTCAGCCAGATGTATGCGTGCTCTTAAACGAAAGTAGTGATAAATTTACCCCTTCACGTATCATTGGCGCACCTGACCTTGTTGTCGAAGTTGTCTCCCCTGGCACAGCAAACTACGACCGCAGCACAAAATACACAGCATATGCGCGAGCTGGAGTGAAAGAATATTGGATCGCTGATCCTCATTTACAGACTATCGAAGTATTGGTTCTGGAGCAAGATACCTATCACTCAGTGGGAGTCTTTGAAGGGAAAGCACAATTGCGCTCACGCATCGTGCCAGATTTTCCCGTGCAGGTTCAATACCTTTTCTCTTGATTATCAAAAAGGGGACGTGTGGCGAAGTGGCAAGAGCATAAGTAGCATTTTCATGAAAGGCTGTGGTGACAATGGCAACAACATCTCATCAAATCATTCCCGCTGATCACACTCCTGGTCCACAGCAGGGACAGTGGACCTACGACCACTACGCAGCGCTCCCTACAGATGAAAAACACTATGAAATCATCGATGGAGTGTTGTATATGGCCCCACCGTCTCCTTCTGAATGGCATCAGAAAGCCTCAGTACGGTTTTCGCATTACCTGTTCAATCACATTGAACTTGCTGGCCTTGGCAGAGTCTATGCCGCGCCGTTCGATGTCGAGCTTGCTCCAAACATCGTGGTTCAACCTGATGTGCTTGTTCTGCTCAACGCAAGTAGCTATAAAATTACACACTTGCACATTATAGGTGCACCTGACCTGATCGTCGAAATTGCTTCTCCGGCGACGACAAGTTACGACCGCAACGTCAAATACTCAGTATACGCGCGCTCGGGAGTGACAGAATACTGGATCGCCGATCCTCATTTACAGACCATCGAAGTACTGGTGTTAGAGCAGAATATCTATCACTTGGTGGGAATCTTTGGAGGGAATGAATTATTGCGCTCACGCGTCGTGCTAGATTTTCCCGTGCAGGTACAGCAACTTTTCGCTTGATTAACAAAAATGCTCTGCCTAGCACACTGCTCGACCGATAGCTAAATTTACTCTCGTAAATTCAAGCTCAAGCGTAAAGCAGCATCGACACGGTGCAACTCTTCAAGGCTGATGGAGCCGCGTTTGCGTATCAGGCGAGATTTTTCTATCGTCATCACCTGCTCGCACTTCACATCCGTGTTATCAGTCAAACCATTCTCTGGATTCGGCGTAATGCGTACGTGCAGAGGTAGCTCTCGTTCAGTGCGACTCATCGAAGCAACAATAGTCAAAGGATAGGACGACGAGGAATTGCCACGGTCATTTTGGATAATCAAAGCCGGGCGCATCCCTTGTTGTTCTGCACCACGACCAGGCGACCAATTCACATCCCAAATCTCTCCACGGCGGGGACTCGCGACCACCGCATGCGCATCCTGTGACTGTTTCAGGCTGGGCAGAGTCTGCCTGGCCTCTTCACTCATGCAAAGATACCTTCACGCCCGGCGCCAAAAAAAAGCGCGCGTCTTCAAGAGTGTCAGGGATTGAACCAAGATAGGCATATGCATCGTCGAGAGATTGGTTGAGAGAGGAAAGTTTGAGCTGGCGCTTTTCAATGATTGCTGACTTTAACTGTTGGTAATTGTCTTGTCTCATGAGGTCCATGATTGTCTCCACTACGTCCCCTAATGAGGCTTCCAGTTCCACCGCCAGCGCTTTCAGTTCTTTGTGCTGGGTCGATGGAATCTGAATGGACTTACGGACGAGGTTCTCATGACGATAGAGATCTGTATGTACAACAGCCATGAAGTTGCCTCCTAGTCATAACACAACGCTTTCTCTCTTTATTTTACAGAGGTTGCCGGGAATTGTCAATGAACAAATGACCATTACTTAGAAAAATTAGCATTTACAATTATTGTAATCTCGGAATGACCTACCTGCACTATTTTTAGCTGCTCACCTGCAAGGTTGCACGCGCCTTTTCCAGGTTTTCACGGACGCCCTGTGCCAGATTGTCCTTATGGAACGCGAGAAATAGCTGTAACGCCGCCTCGTAACACTCAATGGCAGCCTCCAGGTCGGCGCGACGCTTCCCATCAAAGAGTTCGCGGTAAGCATTGCCACAGTTATTCTGGCTGGCAGCCCACTCAAATGGGAAGTCAACGCGGGTATAGACAAGCATTGAGGCTTGATAGTATTGGATAGCAACTTCCAGATTTGCCCGGCGATCACCTGTTAGCAGCGCATAGGAAGCATTACCCAGATTGAATTGGATGGCAGCCCAATCCAGTGATGCAGATGTATGTGTACATACCCGTAAAGCAGCATTATAGCAAGCAATAGCGCGCTGGAGGTTGTCTTGTCGATCTCCAGTCAGCAAATCCGCGTAGGCTGTACCGAGATTACTCTGTGTTTTGGCCGAATCTACCGGCGTATCTGCATATGTCTGCACCTCCAGAGCCACCTCGTAACACGCAATAGCCTTTTCCAGACAGTCCTGCCGCTCGTCCCCCACAATACAACAATAGGCATTACCGAGACTGCTCTGAGTCGCTGCCCACGCGATCCGCATATCATCTCTTGCATAAACAAGCAGCGCTGCACGATAACAGGTAATAGCTTTTTGTACAGCAGCTTTCCGATCACCATAGGTAAGCGAGCAATAGGCATTGCCCAGGCTATTCTGCGTTTTGGCCCAATCGAGCGGAAAGGCTTTGCGATTATACACTAACAAGGCAGCTTCGTAGCAAGTAATAGCCTTCCGTATATGCTCTTGCCGCTTCCCAGTTGTCAGATTAGAGTAGGCATTGCCCAGATTAGTTTGCACATTTGCCCAGCCAATCGGGAAGTTCGTGCGCGTGTATACTTGCAAGGCAGCCTCGAAACTATCGATAGCATACTGCAGATGATCCTGAGCATGGCTGCCTGGCATATCAAGATAGGTGAGACCGAGCATGTTCTGCGTCCTGGCCCATTCCACAGGTTGAGCTTCACGCGTATAGACTTGTAAGGCGGCGCGGAAACAATGCGCAGCTCTGGCCAGGCGTGTTCGCTCGTCACCTTCTTGCATCAGATTATAAGTAATACCCAGATTGTTCTGTACGGTGGCCCAATCCATGGGAGCACGTTCGATGGTATAAACACGCAAGGCCGCTTCATAACAGGCCAGGGCCTGCCTCAGATAAGACTCGCTATCTCCATCTGAAATACTCCGGTAAGCATTGCCCAGGCAATGCATCGTATCAGCCCAATGATCGGGATGAGCTTCATACGTGTTGACTTGTAAGGCAGCTTGGTAATGTTTAATAGCCCGTTCCAGGTTGGCTCTACGGTCGCCACCGGGTAAGAAAGCATACACGTTGCCAAGATTATGCTGCGTGAGCGCCCAATCTTGCGGAAAAGACATGCGTGTATAGACGGTAAGTGCCGCCTCATAGCAGGCCACGGCTCTTTGCAAAGTACTATAGCGTTCATCATTTGATAATAGGCAGTAGAGATCGCCCAGGCTATTCTGCGTCCTGGCCCACTCACGAGGAAATGTCTCTGGCGTATAGACTTCTAACGCCCCCTGGAAACACGCCAGAGCCTTCTGCAGAGCATGCTGTTTATCACTATCAAGGAGACCCATATATGTGATACCAAGCTGGTATTGTGTCCCCGCCCAGGCCAGAGGAAACGTATCGCGGGTGTAGACTTCCATGGATGCCTGTAGAGCCACGAGTGATTTTCTCAGATGCAGAGGTCGATCAGCGCCAGAGAAGTGACTATATGCAATGCCTAATTGTTGTTGTGTTTGCGCCCACTCCATAGGGGAAGTATTAAGGGAATAGAGTTCTAAAGCCGCTTGAAAACAAGCAACAGCCTTTTTCAGATTGGCCTGTCGATCTCCATCTTGAGTAGCACTATACGTGCTGCCAAGTGCGTACTGCGCATCAGCAGCTTCATGTCTCGCGTCATCATTCATTTAGCATACAATCCGGCCAGTTATAAGAGGGCAGGTCTCTTGCTATATATTGCCGCATGTATCAAAACGCCTGAGTAGAAACTCCTACATAAAAACTCGACGCATCTGTTATGGATTCTAAGTGGCCTCTTACTGCTTGTCAACAGTGTTCTCTACCCGCATGCCATCTTCTCGTCCCGACCATCATGGTGCTGAAGCACCCTATAGAATAGGACGCCAAAAGGATTTAAGCTTAAAAATATGCGGAATTAGCGAAATTTCCACCAGAAGCGATACGTTCTATCTACACATCTGGAATTGTTACATTTCTATCCAATATACGTTTCAACTAATGAGGCGATAAAATACCTCACATATAGTAATATTTTATGTAAATCCAGATGGTGGTGGTGGTGGTAAGTGCCTTTTCTCTGCTTTGTCACCTCCGATCCTTCATCGCCTATCGGTAGCCCGGAAACCATATACGGGCAATCTCGCACAGTATGCACAACATTCACTAGCATTACCATGTTTGAACACAGCTTGAAAGGCAGGGTTTGTGAACAGCATACATGAATTACATGAAATTCAACTAGAAACGGTGGGCCAGTCCCTCCAGGCCCAACCAACGCCAAAGGCGCAGTCAATCTACGAGATCCACGCGTTACAGCTATCCGGCTTTTATCGTATCAGCAAGCGCGGGCTGGATATTTGTGGGGCATTGCTAGGACTGCTTTTGCTCCTCTTGCTGCTTCCCATTATTGCCTTGTTCATCTATTGTGAGGATTGCGGTCCTATCTTCTACAAGCAGATACGTGTTGGTCTCTATGGTCAACCCTTTTGCGCTTATAAGTTGCGTAGTATGTTCGAGCAGGCAGACATCTTCCTCCTGCAACGTCCGGCCCTATTAGAGATCTGGCAACAGCATGGCAAGCTGCCAGATGACCCTCGTATCACACGTGTGGGAAAATTTCTACGCCATAGCAGCCTTGATGAATTGCCACAAATGTTCAATGTACTGCGTGGCGAGATGAGCCTCGTTGGACCACGAGCCATACAATACACGGAAAACGCTGCTTTCGGAGAACTTGGCGCGCTACGCCAACAAATGAAGCCTGGTATAACTGGCCTCTGGCAGATCAGTGGACGTTCACAGACGAATTATGAGCAGCGTTGTATTCTCGACTGCACATACGTTATGGAATGCTCACTGCTGGCCGATATAGCTATCCTGCTAAAGACTGTCCCCGTAGTCGTACGCGGTAAAGGTGCCTGTTAGTTTTGCAAAGGATGAGAGTATATGCAAGTGCGTGATACACTACGCCACTATGCCTGGGTTATGCGACAGCATGTCGGATTTATCCTGCTAGGTGTGACGCTCAGTTCTTTTTTGACGGCGGTCATTAGCCTGACCCTGCCCTCCGTTTATCAGGCCAGCGCACTCGTAAAGGTCAACGGATCAACAGCCTCTACGACAAATGATGTGTTTAGTGATCAGGCGCTGGCCGTAGCTTACGCATTACTTGTCACCGACCCTGAGGTCATCCAAGGAGCAGCCAAAGCCATGCCCGGGATGACTGTTGATCAGATCAAAAGAGCAATCAGCGCCTCTCCACTCGACAATACAGAAATTATCGAAGTACGTGCACAGGCAAACGACCCACAAAAGGCAGCGGATATTGCCAACGCGGTGGCACACGCCTTTGTTACTATCCAGACGACCGAAGATATCGCGCGTCTACAAAATTCAGCCAGTCAGCTTATGCAGAATATCACACAAACTGGACTCTTAATCGACGCGGCACAGCAAAAATTGATCCTGTTACAACATACGCATGCCGATGATGCAAGCGTCACGCGGCAAAAAAGTATCGTTGATACCTACCAATCAAACTATACTACGGCCCTAACTACCTATAAGCAGTTCCAGACTCAGCAGTTGCAAGCAGCCACCATGTTAAGCATTGCTCAGCTTGCTATACCACCGAACAAGGCGAGCAGTCCCCAGGTGGCACTCAATACATTGCTAGCCGCCTGCATGAGCTTGCTCATCATGATGTTACTAGCTTTACTACTGGACTGGATGGATGTCACCATCAAAACAGCTGATGATGTGGCTCAACTCGCCAATCTGGAACCGCTGGGAACTATACCGGCACGCATTGCTATAGATTACTCCGCTCATTTGCTCGACTTCTCTGTTGAGAGTACCGACACAGTGAGAGAGGGGTTTGCTATGTTGGGAACCCAATTTCGTATACTCAACAAGGGGTACCAGGCCATCCTCGTTACTGGTCTACAGACGAGCAGCGGTACATCGACAACAGCTACTCATTTAGCTATCTCGCTAGCTCGCTCAGGAACACGCGTCTTGCTCGTTGATGCAAACCTGAGACGACCGATACTGCATAAGGTTTTTCAGCGTACTAACGTTCACGGTTTAGTCAATCACCTGGGCGACGTTCACCGTTTCCAGGAACAACCTGACAAGTTCCCCTTGTTATGGCTCAATCAATGGAAAACCACTGTCCCTAATCTCTGGGTGCTACCTACTGGTCCATCGCCAACCCATCCAGCGGCCATCTTGCGTATGCCAGAAATACGCTTGCTTAAAGAATGGCTACAGGGACAATATACAGCACTCCCTCAGCAGATGCCCACACGCCTTGTCGATATCATTATCTTCGATACGGCGACACTCAATGAAGGAGGAGATACACAGGCATTAGCAGCCGCAGCAGATGCGACGGTGCTTGTTATCGAGGCCGGCAAAGTATCCAAAGAGACGCTCGGTAGCGTACGCTCTCTGCTGGATAGACTGGGGGTGCCTATCCTGGGTGTCGTGGTCAATCGACAAAAGACCAACCATAGAAGTTATTTCTACACAGGTCTGCAACCCTCTGTAGCTAAAGAGCTATCACCTACCTCTACACCGCCCATGCACTTAGTGCAAAAGGAGCAAAGAGCCGTACCAGAAACTCCCGTACCGTCGTCTCTACTAAATACCACAACCACGCCTATGCAAGCTTACAAATCAACAAATGAACCCCTAAAGATACGTCCAATCAAATCGCAGTTTAGCCCGCTTCTGCGCACACGTGAAGTCGACAAAAAAGTTGAGCGCAAAGCATGAGTAGTGAGGAATTAAGTACGCAAAGAAATTCATGCTGGAAGGCTATCTTTATGGACAGATGGAAGAGTGGACGTCTGGCAGAACCACAACGTCTACTACTGGCGGCGTTTGGCATACTGCTTCTAGTAATCAGTCTCGGTTGCGCTATGATCCCTGCACCACTTGTAGCTATCGCGCTGCTGGCAGTACCTGGGGTAAGCGTGCTAGCTCTATTACGTCCACGCATTGCGCTGCTGCTGCTGGTTGCCTGTGCAGGATTGCCAGCCTTCGTGCTCCCATTGCCGGGACATAATATGCACCTGGTCGAACCGGTATCGCTACTCTGTCTGTGTATTGTGCTCATACGACACCCTCCAGGATATCTACGTCTCGCACATCTGCTGGCATTTGTCTTCCTGGCAATTGCCGTGATCTCTTTTATCCATGTCCCACAGTTTGCCAGTGCGTCGAATAGCTACTCATCTGACAAGCAACTATTAGCACTCTGCATAGTTTTTAGTGTCTTCTTCAGTAGCACATTCCTCGCGCAGTATATTGGCAATATATCCTCATTTCTTACAACCGTACTCCTGGTCAGTTTGCCACTTTATCTGGTCGGACTAGCCCAGAGTGTAGGTTTACGTCTCCCTGCACAGTTGGAGGCTCCTGGTGCATATGATCTGAAACTGTCACAGGGACGCTTGTGGGGACCTTTTCCCTGGTCAGTCAATTTCGGTATGTATCTCGTGAATCTTTTTGCTGTTGCCCTGGTTTGCTGGCTGCTTGGGACACACCGCTATGATCGTCTGATTGGCTGCGTAATGACGCTCGCTACAGCACTAGAAATTATCGGTTGCGGGACGCGCAGTGTGGCCATTGCGGCTGGAGTGATACTGATTCTCTCTTTTGTCGTCACCAGACATGTGAAGTTGTTATTCAGCATGATAGCCCTATCAGCAGGCATGTGCATACCCTTTTTCGCTCAGCTACTCTCCCTTTTTTCCCATGATGAGACCTCGACCGACAACCGCCTGTTCATCTGGCATGAAGCGCTCGTGCTGATTACTACACATCCCTGGATCGGTATTGGCTTGCAACAGTTCCCGCGCTATTATGCACAACTGATCGTGAGCCGCGCTACCCAATTAGGACCAGAAGGCATCCATCCACATCAACAGTACCTGGAATGGGCGATGGAGAGTGGTATCCTCTGGTGCATTGTTGGCATTTTACTGCTCGTTAGTATTATGTTTACCTGCTGGCATGCCTATCATACGGCTCAACGCGGGCAACAAATGCTCTTACTGGCGGCAGCATTAGCCATCCTTGCGAACAGCATCATTGGCTTCTTTGATGCTCCATTGGATCAGTTAGAGGGACCGATTTTCCTGCTTATGCTCGCTGGCCTGGCATCCGGCTGCATAGACCATCCTGACTCACGTAGCAGTCAGGCGCGGCGTTCCTCACGGCTACCAATCCCCAGGGCTGCACCTCTAGCTGCCCCTGAGTACAATATTCGCGCAGTCCTACCTAAAAGAGCAAGCCCGATTAGCACTAAGACCCCTGATACACGCAAAACTGGTCGTTCAATTGTGCTTCAATTGCTAGCATGGGCCATACCGCTTCCTCTCATCTTCCCGATGACAGCCATGCTCACACGTTACCTTGGCCCTGTGCAATATGGTGAGTACAGTTTAACCTTTCCATTCCTGACCATCTTTGCACTCTTAAGCGGTAGTGGCATGGACGTCTTGCTTATCCGCCAATTGAGTTGCCAGGCACGCGACGAATGGAGTGCTATTCTTAGTTACGCCACAGGGACACGCCTGCTCTCTACGCTCCTCAGCACCTTTCTGGCCGCCGTTGTGGCAGTAATAGTGCCCATTAGCAGCGAAGAGCGGAACCTGTTCCTGCTCGGTAGTGTTTCGCTGCTGTTCAGTTTCTCATTTAATGGTTTGCGTATTATTTATGCACATGGTTTCCGCGCTGAACAGCAGATAGGCATACTCTCTCTCCTGGAAACCGTGAACCGTGTATGCACAGCGCTTCTGGTAGCGCTAGCGGTTCTCCTGCATCTTTCGCTATTGTGGGCCTATGTACTGCTGGTTTATTCGGATCTGCCAGCATTCCTGCTCCTGGCATACGTTGCCAGTAAACGTTTCGGCATACGTATACGTTTTAGCTTGCAGCGTTTCCGTGAGCACATGTCAGGCGGCTTTCCGCTGGTCGGACAGAATGTACTTACGCTACTGTGCGGCCAATTTGATCTCTTCGTGTTGATGCTAGTGACCGGACCGCTCAACGTAGGTATATATGCCCTGGCCTCACGCGTCATCGATCCACTCAGCGCCATCGCCGTCGCATACGTTAATGGATTCTATCCATTGCTCTGTACTAAATTCGCGCAAGGTCAACAGCAGTTCGCACAAACCTACTACGAAGCGCTGCGTATACTCGGACTCGTCGTCATCCCCTTAGCAGTCTGTGTATGCGCGACAGCCAACAATATTGTGCGCGTTCTGGGTGGTCAGCATTTCGCAGCGGCCAGCACCGCAGTACAGCTCTTAATGTGGGCTATGGTGGCGACTTTTTTTAATCAGCTAGGGCAACAGGCATGTACGGCTGCCAATATGGAGCGCCGTGTCCCCAGCGCAGCTATTATCTCAGTCTGCATAAATATCCTGGCTAATCTGCTACTTATCCCACACTGGCAGATCGTAGGAGCTGGTGTAGCCGCCTTATTAAGCGAATGTGCCGGATTATGCGTGCTTTTCGCATTACTCGGACCACATATACGTTTATCCGCGACAATCGGCGTATTGCTTCTGCTCCTCATGGATAATTTACCAGCACTCGCATTTTTGCTCTGGCAACATACAGCATCATTACTCTTCACAATGCCCACAGCCTTGCTCCTGACGGTGTTCTGTTACGTGATAACGCGCATGTTGACAGTGAAAGATGTAGCGATGATCAGCCATATGCTATTCAGCAGACAGCAACAGAGATCAGTGACCAACAATTATGACATGCATAGTGCAGAATTAGCGTCCCAACGACGCATCGCCGATGATCCAACGCTCATTCTACCACAAATACAGATATAAGAGGTGTTATGCGTATAGCTTTTGATATGTTTATTGTGGAACAAGAACGTAATGAAGCATTCTTCTCCACACAAATTCTACTGGATAAACTGGCCCATGCTGACCAGCAAAATGAGTATATTGTGGTGACGGGACGCCCACGAGAGTATTACATGCAGTCTATGCTACCATGTATCTCTCTTTATGCGTTAAAAACGCGCATGTGGCGAGGTATGTTAATGCAACATCAGTTACTTCTGCCCACGGCATTGCAACGCATCAAGCCCGATATTGTGCATGTGCCAAACAGTGCAGCGCCTATCGGCTGGCAAGGGAAGCTGGTCATAGCCATCCATAATCTTGCCTTTTTAGATGAGCAGTATCAGTCCTCACCCTTTCACGCTCAGCTCTATTGGCACTATCTGCTGCATGAGAGTATGCAACGAGCACACTGCATCATCACCAGCACTGAGCAGATACGCACAGAGCTACTCGGTCGCTGGCCCATTGAACAGACACGCGTGCACACGGTAGCTAATAAAGCCAGCGCGACAGCCATGCTCCAGATTTATCAGGATGTATTAGAGCTCGGAGGATAGGTATATTTATGATTAGCGACAATAGCAAAGCATGGATACAACCGCCAGCGACTTACCCGTCAGTCAGTATCATTATGCCCGCGACCAGACCAACGCTGGCAGAACAAGCATTGCAGGCACTCAGTCAACAAAGCTACGCAGGCAAGATCGAAATCATTGTCGTGGGACCTCCAGCTACACAGTTGGCTCAGCGCTGGTCCATTATTGCAGTGAATCCGGGACCGATACGCGAACCAGGCAGAGCACGTAACCTTGGCTTTATCCATGCCACCGGTACGATATTGCTCTTTGTGGATGACGATATGCTGGTGGCAAAAAACTGGATTGCGCTCAATGTGGCCGCATTGCAAAAACCACAAGTCGGCATAGTAGGCGCACGCATGCCAGGAAAAGCACATACGTTCTTTGCTCGCTGCGCCGATTTTACCAACTGCGGCTATTACCAGCACAGCCAGGCTACGGATGAGCCATTGGGTGCAGGCAGCATGGGCATACGTGCAACAGTCTTTGCGGCTGCGGGTGGCTTCGACGAAGTCTTATGTGCAAATGAGGATATAGATCTGTGTTATCGCGTGCGGCAGCTCGGCTATCGTACGCTCTACCAACCGGATATCGTTGTCATGCATGATCACGCATACAACACGCTGGGTAAGCTGCTCCACCATAATTATGCTCATGGACTGGCTGCTGGTTTGACCACAAAAATACGCTATCGAGATAGTACTGTTAAGCACCGATTGCTCTATCTTGTACGTTCTCCATGCATTTTTCTACTGCTTTTCCCCATCATCGCCACGGTAGCGACCCTGCATATCGTTGTGTTGAACAGCGCTGATCACAAACGTGTGTGGCTTTACGCGCCCTTTATTCTATTGGGGAAACTGGCATACGAGTTTGGCATCTACATAAATTTACGTAAAGGGTGCAAGAGTTGGTGAAAGTGCATAAGTATATGACTACACAAAAAATACCGCTGCAACAAGAGAGTTGCTCAGGAAAAGATGCAGATACGCTCTGGCGCACGCTACAAACACGCATACGTCGCAGGCGCTTCAATTTCTTCATCTCGCTGATTGCCATATTGCCGCGACCACTGTGTATTCTTGATGTAGGAGGCACGCAGGAGTTCTGGCAGAGCATGGCGTTTCACGACGAGGATGTAAAGATTATCGCCTACAATCGTACCAAAGCTGATATCTTCTATCCCGGCATCATCAGTATAGCCGGTGATGCGCGTGATATGTATGACTTCCACGATCACCAGTTCGATATTGTCTTTTCTAACTCGGTCATTGAGCACGTTGGCAGTTACCACCAGCAGCATTTGATGGCGCAAGAGGTGCAGCGCGTAGGCAAGTGCTACTGTGTTCAGACACCTAACCGTTATTTCCCGATTGAGCCGCATGTACTGCTACCTTTTTTCCAGTTCTTGCCGTTCAATTTGCAGGTCTTCATCCTCGCGCATTTCAGAAGTCCCTGGGGCTGGAAGATCGGCAGCCAGCGCGAGGCGATACGCTATGTGCGCGAGATACGGCTACTCAACGAAAAAGAGCTGCGCGATCTGTTTCCGGGAGCTATGATCTATAAGGAGAAATTTCTGGGTCTAACCAAATCATTCACGGCTTACGGTAGATGCTAGCTTATCTTGCTCGTGAACACTTTTCAAGGGGCCGAAATTGTAATACTGTGCTGTTGACGCGTTTATATCAGTGACATACTATACGTCTGTAACCCTATCCTGTAGAACGGGACGGGCTTGCGGAGATGGACAGAGGAAGTAGGATTTTTGTTGCTGGAGAGGATTTGTAGACAATGCCACTTATAGAAGCTGTCACGATTGAATTAGGCGCAGCCATTGCACAATCAATAGTCAAGCTATGGATTAAAGACTCAGCTTTTCTAACATGGATGAGACGCTCGGAGATCAAGCGCTCTAAGTGGACCAGAGGCCCTTTTCTTGGAGTGCTCCCTCCAGACAGCATCGTCCCATTTCTGTTTCTGTCATGGCCTGCCTGAGTGTTTCTCCATCCTTCGGATTCACTGCCTCCCCAATATTTACGCCCCTGTCCCTCTGTCCCTCTTGCACTGAGAAGAGAGAGAAGCTATGCTAGGAGGTACGTGCAAGAAAAGCTGGACTGGAGAAAGGCAGGGTCCCCCCACAGGGGCGGGAAAGCCAGGCGGGAGTGCTCTTGGGGCCATCCTGGTTGCAAGAGACGCCTGTGCGCTCTCGTCGTTCATGACAGGAGAAAAGGGCAGTGACAGGTTCGCGTACAGGGGATAAATCGGTTCTCCCGCAGGCTCGATTATGTATGATCGCGCCAAGCTGCCTCTGTTGCGATAGCGAGTCCTCCAGGTTGCTTGAGCTACTTGCTGGAGAAAGAGGAAGATGAAAAAAGAACGCCAGAGCTATAAGGTCTGAATTGAAGCAGAAGAATGGAGCAACGTGTGAGCATGGCAGAAGACGATACGACGCAGGGCTTTTTACAACGGGAGATCATCTTGCGGAATGCTTCCTCCAATGATATCGAGGCTATTGCCGCCCTCCATGCTGATAGTTGGCGACGGCACTATCGGGGAGCGTTCAGTGATGCATTTCTTGATGGTGAGGTGGTTGCTGAGCGCAGGATGATCTGGAGCGAACGGCTGACGGCCACCAACGCGAAGCACTTCACGATTGTCGCTGACCGCAACGGTGAGGTGGTTGGTTTCGTTCACATGATTCTGGACGAGGATCTAGATTGGGGCGCACTCTTGGACAACTTGCACGTGGCCTACCAGCTCAAGCGGTATGGGATTGGTCGCCGTTTGCTGACCGCAGCAGCGCGTGAGTTAATACGGTGCCGACCAACAGATACTCGGTTCTCTCTTTGGGTGATTGATCAGAATACAGCAGCACTGGCGTTCTATAGAGCGTGCGGAGGGAGAGATGCTGAAATCTCGCTCCATGAGCATGGGCCGTTCCCTGGTGGAAGCTGTGTACTCAGCCACCGCATGACCTGGTCTGATGCTGCTGTATTGGGATAGCTGCTGTAATACCCACGGGTTGCGCAACGAGTGTGACCAGTAGCACATCGGTATAACAATATGCCTCCTTAGCGGTTTAGAGAGCAATTTCTAGCGGTTGAGTAGTCATAAATGCACCAGACACATTTTATACAAAGAAAATGAGCAAGCGTGCTAATACGCTTACTCATTTATATATTTCAGCTCAATTGAAAAAGCCCAACTACCTGACACAGGTATAGATATTGAAATGGGCTACGGCAGAGCAGCACCAACCTTGGCGGCTGTCGGCTGAAAGGTGATCGTCTCGGTGCCTAGATAAATCAGGCGCGCCGGGGTTGGATTGTTGATCGTGTACTGTGTCCCAAAGCTCTGCGTCCATGGCAGTCCCCCAGCCGAAGTCGTCGTGTTGCTAACAGAGCCATAGGTGACGTTGGGTCCGGCAAGATCGCCGCCACCAGTTGTCACCGTGATCTTGCCCAGCGAAGCGGCAATATTCGAGGCATCACTTGACGACAAACCTCCTACCTGCCGCATCACATATGCGCTAAACGTCCCACTCTTGATCAGCGGATCATACCAGTAGTTCGCCGTATTGACGTGAGCAATGCTGACGGTGTAGTGAGTGGGCGGCGTCGCCGACTGCGGGCGCAAGGAAAAGTTGAAGCTCACAGTCACAGTGTGATCGTTTACCAGGGTCGTAACCTGATTTAACTGCGTACCATCCGGGCCGGACACCGTACTATAGATCGTACGATGTGCATCATCAATATCGTAGCCCTGGTTATTGTCCCAGAGATTGACTACCTGACCATCAACCGACATGGTCGAATTCCACTCTGCAAAACTCAACAGTTGCTGGCTGCCATAATAAATCTCTGGCCGATTCAGACCCGATGCCTGGTCGTAATCAAGCTGAAATACCCCCTGATTGTACGTCACGAGGCTACGAAAATCGTTCTCTGAAGCCTGCTGTTCTCTTAACGTCGAATCAAAATTGAAGATAATCAGGAGCAGCACCCCTGTGACTAAGACGACGGGCGTAATCACCTTTGAAATAAAGGTACGCAGGGTCGGCGTAAACGTTGTCTTATGACTATGTTGCATGTTGGCTAGCACTCCATATATCCGACAAATATCTTTTTATGTCGTACGATTACATTTTTATTCATTTGCTTCTTTTGCGGCATGAGCAAGCCGCAAGAAACACTATTCCACATCTGAAAGAACTGTGCTACGATCCGCTCCATCAGTGGTCTCCACGGGTGCCGTTGCGTTATGCGTAACAGCCATGTTTGCCAGTGCCCTGGCGTGCAACCGCTTATGCAGAAGCTCGGTGGAGCGACGTACAGGCCATAAGATGGCCACAATTGAGAGGGCAAAGAAACCACAACCGAGTATGTTTACGATAACCTGATCATAGAAAGGATGCTTCCAGGGAATCATTGTCCATTCGAAGCCTGTGATGCCCTCGGTAATCGTGAGATTGATATTGGCATGGTTGCGGAAGACCAGGTGATAGAGCAACAAGAAAAAGTGGTCAATCGGCACATGGAACACAGTAAACGTAAGCGGCACGATCCAGAGCAAGCGATAGAACCAGCGCCACGCGCCTTTCACTTCGTGAGCTTCGAGCCAGGCAAAGGGAAATATCATCAAGGCATATTGTTCATTGACCAGCTTCGAACCAATGAAGAAAGCCAGTAGCGACACAATGATCATACGATTTAAAGACATTTCTGTCTTCCACATATACCAGACAACAAGCATAAATACGATGATCAGCGTTATAGTACCGAAAGCTCCAATGGTAGTCAGCAACGCCCACAGATCTGTACCCGGAGGGAATAAAGGACCAGAGTTCCAGATGTTTTCCCAGGTCATACCTCCACCCTGACGAGAACCGTGAAAGAGAATAACCTCGAGCACTCCGCTAGCAAATGGTCCAAGCATCACAACACACGCAATAGCATACGAGACCAGAAACACGACGATATCACGCATCGGGCGATTTTTCTTTACCATATAGATAAGAATAGCCGGAATAGCAAGCACCGGGAAAAACTTCACCATCGTGCCAAACGCCAGTGCGATACCCGCATATAAAAATTTTGATTTATAGATCGCATATACCCCGGCCACTAACCCGACCACCATAATAGCATCGAAGGTCCAGGCTCCACTGATCAGCAGCACGTATGGATTCAGCAGATAATCTCGGAAGCCTCTGATTGTCCCAGACATGCGAGCAAGCAGTGCAGCGATCAGAAAATCAGCAACCCAGATGGGGGATTTGAGCAGAAAAAAGAAATCCAGGTTTACAGAGGGTACCGCGTACAATGATCCAGGCAGTGAGATTACATACTGAGCATGCGGATGCAACAGCAAGTAAAGCTTTGCCAGCGGATAGTAAATATACAACGGCACTGGCGGGTAGGCATAGTATTCATAGTCTCTGCCCCATTGCGATGCCACAGCAATACGCGAGAGGTAGTTAAAGGTATCATAAGGCGAATGGTTGCGCGCAAGATCCATAAAAACATTGTAGTCTACAGTCAGGTCCCAGGGATGACCAATTGGCAGTAAGAGCATGCGCAGCACCACAGCCAGCAAAGCAATCATCCAAAGAATGATACGACCCCGTTTACTCTTCAGAAATAGCCTGATGGGGTCAGGTCTATCAGACGATTCATCTAGTATTTCTGCTTCGTCAGCAGTGGAGTCAACGGGCGCGGATAGAATTGCCGTAGACTGGCTGCTATCCCGACCAATACTCCAATCTCGTTTTTTGTAGAGGGAACGCAAGTGCTTTATCTCCTATAGAATTAGGCATAGAATCGATCATATGGCCTCTAGCAGCCAGGCCCATACAGCATGGAGGCCTCTTATTTTCATAGGAGGAGGTGAAGCCAGAGGATTAAGTTATCGCATATTTAGATGCACGATAGGAGCGCCAGCGGGCAGACTATCTTCTCTGCACTCTGTGAACCAGGCCCCTTACACTGATCTCCTCCTCAAAGATTATGATCTGTAAACAATGATACAGAAACACTGCTACTCTAAACTAGAGAACGCTTATCTGTCTTATTCGTATCGTGAGTAGCCATCTTGTTTATTTAAACGGGGTACATAGTTCAGTACGGTTCAAATTAGCTCGCCTGGGCATGTGAGCAAAACGCTTTATTGCTTCTTCCGAACTCATCTCAGATAGTGTTTGCAACGCGCACACTTCTGGTCAGGAGTGAGCTGAACCCAAATACTATCTCAAGGAGTTTCTGACTCAAAACTGGCATGGCCGCCATCCAATCGTATACTGATCATTGCTGTTTGATTAACACGACGTACATAGTATAAAACCTGCAAAGATCATAATTCGCAAAAAAGAATTTGTCAATAGAGCCTGCTGCACTAAAGCTGTACAAATCTTTGCCTGCGTGACGATACCCATCACGCTCACGTGCCATCTACCTTCAATCATTACAATGACATACTATCTGACCTCAATTTCTGCCATGCTCTTTTTTGCATGCTCATAATAGGGCATAATACATCTACAAAGAGCTACGGAGCCGTTGCTGCCGCTCCTGCCACTCATGATCAAGAATAGCATAGAGCGAGGTATCCCACCAGTGATTTTTCATCCATTCACTCTCGCACAAACATCCTTCATAGCGCATGCCAATTTTTTCTAATACATGGGCGGACCCCACATTTTCCACAATACAATGCGCCCAGATACGGTGTAATCTCAGCTCCTGAAAACCAAATGCGAGGAGTTCCTGAGCAGCTTCAGTGGCATAGCCATGTCCCCAATACTGCCGGTCTAACTCATAGCCAATTTCAGCCATGTGGGCATAGGGACTCTGCATACGAACACCACAATTGCCGATCAGTTGTCCGTTCTCTTGCAAGATAATCGCCACCTGAAACTTCTTGCGTGGTTGCTCCTGGCTCCATTCTATAAACATCTGCACAAAGGCTTTTACATCTAGTTCTGTTCTATAGGTCCAGGGGTTGTAACGCAGGAACGCTGGATCGTTTTGATATGGCAGGACCGCATGCCAATCACTCTCCGTAAATTCACGTAAAAGCAAGCGTTTCGTCGTAAGAATCATGTATACCTACAAATTCTAACTATTGCCTTTTCCCACTATCCCTGCCATGGAATGTGTTTTAGATAGTGTTTGATTTCAACCCTCTACCGATAAAAAGTGTGCACATTTCAAACACAAGCTTAGAAGTATACCCATTTGCCTTTCTATTCGTACGTCTATACGATAGCATAAAAACTACACACATTCTATACCACACCAGTGATTACGAGAAATTACGTATGAGCGCGTACAGCATTGCTCACACGCTATTGTTTGCCTACCTCTTGTCGCAGAAACGCTTGTACTTGCACGCTGGCCTCATCCAGCATGGTCGCACCACCATCAATCCAGTGAATACGTCCATCACGACGGAACCAGCTCAATTGTCGGCGCGTAAAATCATGGATGGCATACTTCAAGCGCTGTACCATTTCCTCTTCGCTGCTGAATGCTCCACGCAGCCAGCGACTGATAAAACGATACTCCAGGCCCAATGCTTCCAGGCGCTCATGGCTCACCCCCCGTGCCAACAGGCCACGCACTTCTTGTACCATACCTTGCTGCATCCGCTCATCAACGCGCATATCAATACGCTGGTAGAGCACTGCACGCGGCCAGTGTATGCCAAGCAACAAACAACGATAAAGCGCTTCCGTACTACCTCGCTGCTGCGAAAAGGGCTGGCCCGAAATAAGACAGACCTCTAAGGCACGAATGATGCGCCGGAGATTATGACGATCAATATTGGCAGCGCTTTGTGGGTCCAGCAATGCTAGCTGCGCCAGCAGTTCCGGCAGAGGACGAGTTTCAAGCTGCGCGCGTAGTTCTGGCTGCGGCGGAATATGGGGGATGGCGAGATGGTCAACGAGCGCCTGGATATAGTGCGGAGATCCACCGACGAGGAAGGGTTGATGACCATGCTCCTGGATGGTCTTGATGGCAGCCTGCGCATCTTGTTGGAATTGCGCAACGCTATAAACCTGCTCAAGGTCCACGACGTCCAACATATAATGGGGAACCAGCGCACACTCCTCGGCTGTTACCTTAGCAGTGCCAATATCAAGACCACGATAGACCTGCCGTGAGTCCGCAGAAACGATTTCGCCCTGAAAAGATTGAGCGAGCGCAATACCCAGAGCACTCTTGCCAGATGCCGTTGGACCAAGGACGACGACTAAATCAGGGAGCGCTGGCGTGTGTTCTTCCACAATAAACCTTCTATGGACGGTTGAGTTTCAGTAAATGATCGACCTGCCACACTAACGCCGCAAGCACAGCTATGCCTACAAGCATACCAAATATCGTAAAACTTCCCAGCGCCAAACCAACCGTCAACAAGTAGCCCAGGCCAGCACCGAGGATTACGGCAGTGGGTTTCATAAACCAGCTTGCATACTGCAACATCCAGCGCATATTGTCAATAATATACTTGCTTACCCTTGCGTCTACACCAGCACATGCGCCAGCCGCCGCGCAGAGCAGCATGATACATAATTGCAATGCTCCCAGGTTAATGTGCAGAAGCAGTTGCCAGATGACACGTGCCAATGCTAATAGCAGCAAAACACTGCCCATGCCCGTCAGAGCACGATTCGTTGTCTCCTGTAATGACCAGGAATGCCTCCAGTTGACCAGTAGCGCACCCAGCGGAGCGGTCAGAATCATCCCGGTTAACACAGCGATGAAGCGCGGATCAGGGGGAAGTGGCAATGAAGTGGGTCTGATGAATAAAGTGTAAAATAAACTGGCAAGCATAAAAGCAGCTACAAAGGTTAGACCACGCAGTTGCCACATATGTTGTGCAGACGTTAATAACCCCGGGTCCCACTGCTGCGTGCCATTCAAGCCCGCCTGGGCATATTTCCCATTATACGTGTGAGCAGGCACTTGTTGTACTGCAACTGGTCCCTTCTGGCTAAAGGCTAGTTGACCAGACGGAACATCTTCTTCATCTTCCTCATCGTCCAGATCCGGTACGACCGTTTTACCGCGATGCGCATGCGCCGCATAGCTCATGATATTAGCCTCAACCTTCACGGCAACATTTGCTAACGATGCATCATCCGGCACAACAACGACTTCCCCAGCATAAGATGTATTACTCTGCAAAAGCATGCTATTGATGCGTACATTGATTGCAGTGTATGCTCCATCAAACTGGGTACGGTCAACCTTAATACACGACTCAGAGACCCGAATACTACCACGTATGCCTTGATAACCACTAATCGTGATGAGCAACGGTGCAGAGACTCCCGGATACACCTGACCAAAATCGAGCTTACGCGGGCTTACCTTCAGCAGAGTGGTTTGTTTGCGTGTTAGCCAGCGCGGCACCTGTGTACGTGGTCTAGTAGTTTGCTGCACCATCTCTTTTGCTACAGCAGCATTCACATCAACGGTCACAGTGGCCCCATTCGCGCTGTAGCTCCGCGCGTGCAGATTCTGACCTAACACGGCATGCAGGAACTGCTTCACGGAGAGTTGGGGATCTGGGATAGTCGTGCGAATATACACAGCCGTCCGTGAGAGCTTCTCTTCGCCAATCTCGTGTAACCAGAGTTCGATCTCGCCTGCCGACAGGTAATCCGCAGCCTCCTCGGGAAAATGCATACAGAGTTCTGCCAGCTCTTCGGGTGTCGAGGCAACATCTCCATTCTCAAACATGAAGGAGCCTTCATCAAAGAGCGCGCGACGAAAGGTCGCTACGTTTTCGTAACGATCATCAAGCTCCAGCGCAGTGGCCTTTTCGAGGGCATGCGCCACCGTAGGCGAGATCTGCGGGTTGACAGCACGTACATCCTGTAAGCCGAAGCCCTTCTCTGAGAGTGTATTGGTCAACAGCTGGAACAGCGTCATGCCCAACGCATAGATATCCGAGCGCTCATCGGTCTGTGCTTTGCCATACTGCTCAGGTGGGGCATAGCCCGGCGTCCCAAGCAATTGCGTATCATGGGCATCCGTCGAACGGAAGAAACGTGCGATGCCAAAGTCGATGAGCTTGATCTGCCCATTGCGCGTCAGCATAATATTGCCCGGCTTCATATCGCGAAAGATAATGGGCGGACTCTGACTATGCAAATACTCCAGCACATCACAGAGCTGCCTCGCCCAACCCAGCACACGCCGCTCCGAGAAGGGCGCATCGTTGCGTTCAAGCAGTTCTTCCAGGGTCAAACCATCGATAAACTCCATCACCAGAAAGTAGCGCTGGTTCTCAGAAAAAAAACCGAAGAGTTCGGGAAGATTGGGATGCTTCAAATCCCAGAGGATCTTCGCTTCTATCTTAAAGTTCTCAATGGCCTGAACCCGCTCTTCAGGTGGCACCATTGAAAGACTCATCTCTTTGATAGCACAGATCGTTCCCTGACGCTTTATGTCCTTCGCCTGGTAGACTGCCCCCATACCTCCTTGCCCAATGATGCGCTGAATATGATAGCGCTTATGGAGCAGAGTGTGCCGACCGAGCTGACCGGTTTGGTAATTTTTCGTTTGCCATCGATCGCCGATTGTGAACCCCCCATCTTTTCTCTGCTTCTGTCCTGGATACGATACATGCACCTCAGTATAGCATACCCCTGTGGGACATACTACCTATGGGAAATATGTTTCATGCTCCAGTATCACATGCCGTGGTACAATTAGAAAAATGTCTACGGTGTTCCTGAGGGACCGTCTACATAATTTGACGTAAAAAACATTCACTATGTAAAACGTTCTCATAGCGGATTACTGGTATATGCAGGACCACTTAGCATCTAGCATGGTCCTTATAGAGAGCAGATTTGTCTCTGATTGTGTATTGCTTTCAGATATGCTCTCAGCACTATCGCCGTTTCAAGAACTTTATACGCCTGGTACAGCTAGACACTATATTGATGTAAATTAATTCATTTCAGATGTCTGTTTATACTAGGACTAGCAGACGATCAGCAGTCTCCGCTAAGATACGACTGGAGAGATGAAATATTGGCCCTCTACGGATCGGTGTCTTTGGTCAAGTTCCGCTGGTTGCCAGCATATAAAAGTTAGTAGAGAGAGTCAGGTTGGTATTTGGCTATGACGAGCAAGCTTAAGCGAAGGCGCTCCTCCGTATTTTTAGTGATCAGTACGTTTATTATCTTGACGGCAGGGACGCTAACAGTACTCTGGCAGATGCAGCATCGCGCAACGACCAGGGCAGACGCGGGAGACATCGTTGGTTCTCCTACGCTGCCTGCGGCTACCGTCAATCAAATACTGGCGGATACTCCGATGGCTGGCACAGGTCAGGTGATAGCACAGGCAGCCAGCAATGCCCATATAGACGATGCATTCGCGCTCGGTGTTTGGTACGTAGAGACAAATGACGGTGCTGCTGGTGTGGGACTGAACGACCTCAATCCCGGCAGTGTCCGTGGCAGCGCTGGCTATCCCGCAGCTTATGATGGCTATACCATTTATCCTTCTTACACGGCTGCAATCACTGACTGGTTCAATGTATTGCATGAGAGATATGTCAGTGAAGGCTATACTTCAGTCTACACAATCTGCCATCCCTATGTGGGCACATCCTCAGCGCTACTGTGGGCCGGTAAAGTTGTCAACCTGATGGACATCTACCACGCGGAGGCACCCGCACCGACGCCCACACCATCACCTACACCCATTCCATCGAGCTACATACGACACCATGCGCAGATCGATGCCATAGACAATAGCGCCGCGCACCCGGTACCAGATACGTACCAGGAACCAGAGCGAGCTACAGTTCAGCAGCAGCTACAACAGGCCAGCACAACAGCGGCACTCTCGCCAAAAAGTGAACTCTATCTCACCACTCTGGCATTGCTTGCAGCACTCGTCATTGCCCTCGCTGCTGTGTTAGTCAGACGCCGTGCACCGCTGTTCACACCGGCACTGGCTCCAGCAACCGCGCCGTTGGCAACCGGGGCATTCAATTTCAGCATGCTGCCTCCGCTTTATGTCAATGAGTATTCACCAATCAGTGGACCGACTACTGCTCCGCTGCCAGCATTCGCGCCTGAACTCGATCCGGTGCTCGTGCCATCTAGAGCGGTCCCGGTGTCAACTGGCACAGGTTTACTGACGCGTTATAGCCAGACAGATGCAGTTCGGCCACGGCGCGTCCTCTTGCGCCCGGCACAGTCCGAGCAGCCACCGGCCAGGCACGCAGTGAGCGCTGAACGCAATACAGAGGGATTGTCGCCGTACCGTGCAGGTATGTCGTTACCTGGACGTGTACCTGAGAGGGTAGAAGCGTCATCGGGGGGATTGTTAAGACGCTTTGGAGATATGTCTGACAAAAAGTAGCCTGAAAACTGTTGACAAAAGGATAGTCCAGGTGTAATATACTTCGCGTAGTCCCTGGACTAATGATTTGCCCTCGTGGCGGAATGGTATACGCAGCAGGTTGAGGGCCTGTGCCGAGAGGCGTGGTGGTTCGACTCCACTCGAGGGCACCGCAAGGCATCCGAGTCGCGAAGAGCAGCGGATCGGGTGCCAAGTTTTTGAGCATACGCTAAGCGTATACATACAAATTAAGGGCGATTAGCTCAGCTGGTTAGAGCGGCTGCTTTACACGCAGTAGGTCACAGGTTCGAATCCTGTATCGCCCACTTATAAACCCACTCTGGAGGCCCTTTCATGGCATGTCAAAGACAAGCATATGGATGGGCTTTTTTAAGGTAAAGTGGCTTTGAGAACGGCTGATTTCCATTCCTCGGCTAAAAGTCACCTTGCTTGCTTAGTACTTTTTAGACAGTTTTATAGTGAGAGGGTTCCTATATGTCTACTGAAGAACGGATTATAGCACTTGAGCAGGGCCTAAGAGGTGTTCAGAGTGAGTTCCTCGTACATTTGAGTGAGAGTAACCGACAGATCGCGTCGATTAATAAGGTGATGACAGCTCAGGAGCTAAATGGTAGGGATATTGATCACAACCTTACCATGCTTCTAGGGATGGCAACGAGTCAAGGCAAGGATATCAGTGCAATCAAGGGCGATTTGGGCATTGTAAAGGAACGTGTGGAACGTGTAGAGGTTCGTCTTGATAGCATGGATCAGCGTTTGGGACGTGTAGAGGTTCGTCTTGATAGCATGGATCAGCGTTTGAGCAATGTTGAGCAGGGTATACAGCAAATATCGCAGCAGATTGCCGCTCTTGCTACAAAGTTGGGGTAGTAGGTGTAGGTGTTTCGTTACAGTGTGAAAAGCCGTTCCCTGGATGTTAGGGAGCGGCTTGTTTTTTGATACTTAACTCCTTTTGTTTCAGGCTTTCTTGAAAGTTTCTGACAACTTTGGTTATTCCAGGCTTCTTTAGGTCTAGGACGTATGCGGTGTCTGATACATCGTATAGCGGTGAAAAGAATAGTTTGCGGGCTAGGATGTCCCCATGATCGCTAACAGCATTTGCGTATATTTTCTCTATGTATCTGTCTGGGTATTGCTCATACCAATAATCGAGAACCTCTTTAAAAAGGTTGAAGAGTTGTTCTGGATGGTCGGGGTGAGTTACTACACTTTCAGCTAATAGCGTATATCCTCCCTTGCGTTCGTAAGTTTCGATCTCACTAGCACTTATAGAAAGTTCTGCTCTTTCTCCCTCCTTTAAAAGCGATAATATGGTTTGTTCAGGGAGAGGTACTAGGCTGATATAAGCTAGTACATTTTCACGGTTATTGCGCTCAAATGAGAATAGGGTTATCTTCGGATTTTTCTTTTCCCATGAGATGTAAAGAGCAATATCACCCACTATATTTTCTTTGTAGACTATTAGGTCTAATTTTAGTATAGCAGGTAAATCAGATATCTTTTGCCAGTCTACAGAGGTAGGTATTTTTCTATCTTCAACTGTTCTCTTCTGTCTTGTTATATTAGCAAAAGGTCGCATTTCTTCTACTAGTTTATCGACATCCTCTTTTACATACATTCCCTGCTTCTTATTGGGAGGTGTTATTTTACGTATTTTACCAGTGTCGATGTACCTTTTAAAAGTGCTTGTAGATGCTCCTAATTTTGCTCTTGCCTCAGATGACGTATATAGCTGTTTCTCCATCTGTTTTTCCTCTTCAAAATGTGTTCCCTCCTGTCTATTATAGGATATTTTAGACATTCTGGAAAGGTCAGATTTTGCTTTCTAAATGTCTAAGAAATTGCCTTGATGAGTATTGACATTTGGGAAATGTCTGTGTTACTATTATCATAACAATTTGGACATTTAGAAAATTCCGTTTGTTTAGGATAAGTGGTACTGCTGCCAGTGGTCCAGCTGGCGGGTGCCTGGTACCTGGAGGGCTATTTCGTGGATGTGCTTTACACCTGGTGTCACTACTGCCATAAGCGGGCGCATTGTAAGGTGGTGACGTTTCGGGACAGTTCCGGCAATTTAACCGTCGTGTTGTTGTGTCGTGCGTGTAGGGGTCGCTAGCCTGGGTTTGCCGACTCAGGCCAGCAGGTTGAGATTAGCGCTTTCTTTGCAAAAATTGGCTAGGCTCTCTGTAAGTATGCAGCATAGGGTCTAGCCTGTCAACTCAAGGAGGTAGGTTCTATGTCTAAAGTGCTCAATGATCGCTATGAGGATACCCATTCTGTTTCGCTCCTGGCTGAAGATCAGTATAAACGTGAGTTGGCTTGGATGGAGCCATTGACAGATGAGGAAGAGTTGAAATTGCTGGGACGGATTGCGCGTGCAAAGCGTGAGCCTGACAATGCATGGCTCGCTCAGTTGGCAAAACATGCGCGTGACCGATTGGTAGAAGCATATCAGCCGTTGGTGATTTCCCTTGCTCGTCGCTATGCTGGGCGGCTTCATGCTTTAGAGTTTCTTGATCTGGTTCAGGAGGGAAATATTGGCCTGTTGCGGGCCATAGATCGCTGCTGGGACAGAGGGTGTACCTCGTTCGCTTCCTATGCGGCTGTTTGTATCAGAGGAGCAATCTTACAAGCCTATCATGATGGGAACGCAACCTTTCGTGTTCCTTCCTATGTGCGTGTGCAGATTAATGCGTTGAAAAAAGCGGAGGGAGCGTTGCGTCAAGTCCTTGGGTATGAGCCGTCTCCTGCTGAGATAGCAAAGGAGATGAAGGTGAGTGAGTGGGATGTGCTCGATCTTCAGACCTTCCTGCGTCGAAAAAAGGCAGAGAGTCTTCAAGGGATGTTACGAGAGGACGATGCGGAAGATCGTCATACGTTTGTTTCGTTGTTTCAGTCAATGGTTGATGCAGAGAGTGAGCGGGGAGAAGTCGTGCGAGATCGTGTCCAGACGGCCCTTGATGCGTTGCCGACTCGTCAACGTGAGGTAGCACGTTTGCGCTATGGGTTTGATGGCGGGCTTCCTCTTCGCACAACGCATATCTTTGAAGGTGGTGTTCGCCTGTGCTCGTCGTATGTGATTGCAAGCGAACTTGGAATATCACGAAGCGCTGCAAGCGTGACGCTTTGTCAAGGAAACAAGCGGTTGCGTCAGTCGTTGGCTTCTCTCTACGAGGAAGAGAAGGTATACGCTTCATGCTAACCGCCTTTTTAGCGCCTACCATCCTGTGCCACTGTCCAGGTGTCCAGTGCTCAATAAAGAGTGCCGTGCGCTTTCTGCTTCCTGCTGTTGGGCAACGTGCCAGCTCGCCAGGTCAAGCGCGTGATGTGCCTGGTCACTGCTTCGCCTGTACTCCCTCTCTACCGCCTAGTTATATAACTGGCAATATAACTATTGCGCCTTCCCTGTCGCTCTGTACGCCACGTGTCACACGCCACAACTCGCTTTCTCTGACGCCGTTCTCTCATCTGGTACGCCTGGTCTCCTTCGCTGATCGCTTAAGTGAAGTACGTACCTCGTACCCTCGTAGTGTTCTCATTGCAGGTATAGTAGAGTATCGTTTCTCTTTTCGCGCCACGCGCCACGCGCCCATCGATACGCCTATGGGCCGTACCTCGTACCTTTTGTACCTCGTACCCTGTAGAATGGCTCTACAAGCGGACTTATGCCCACTCTCTGAGAGAGGCAAGAGAGGCTATTCAAGCTCTTTTCCATATGGTAGTACTCAGACCTCAAAACAGGCTCTAAATCGCATTGAGGGGCAAATCTGGACGTTTTGTCCTCTGCATGTCCTCTCTACCTGCTCAAACAGTCCCGTTTTCTCGTCTCCTAGTGGTAGCGGTACACTATTGCTGTACTCTCTCTCTACTCCTCAACAACAAAAATGTCCTTCAAAAAAGCGGTTGTTGACAGAGAGGACCACAACAAAAATGTCCTACAAAAGCTGTGTCTCTGTAGTGACAGGCTCAATGCTTGCTGATCCGGTCCAGCGTCAACCACAACAAAAATATCCTACAAAAAAAGTGTGGTTGTTCTCTCAGCATCAGCTATGTAAGTGCCTCTTTCTCGCATTTCTCGAACGGTGGCAAGGTACCTTGAGCGGTGCAATAAGTAAAGCGCACCGCTCAAAATACATAAGCTCTTCCATTCTCTTTTTTCAGTTATATTCCATGTACACACCTGGAGGTCAACTATGAAGCACAAAAAACCGGTTCATCCAGCTTCTCATCTGGTTCCATTGGACCATGTATCCCTTGATATCCGTACGGTATTGCCGTCCTTTTCACCTGAAAATATAGCTAGCCTGAAAGCATCGGTTGCTGCAATGGAGGAAAGCAATCCGGTATACCTGGCACTTCCTCCGCTCATTGCCTCTTTGGCAACTGATCCGTTGTACCTGGCGGCTCTGCCTCACGGTCGCGTCTTCTATCGAGAGTCTATGCATGATAGCGATACCTCTAGTGGCCTGGAGCGTGTCCCATTGTCCTACACACGTGCAGAGGTGCTAGAGATAGTCAACGCTGATATCTGCCCGTCTGACCGTCTGCTAGCGGTGTTGTTGCCGTTGTCCTGGCGGGTGGGCTTCTCGGTCGGCTGGCTCTCTGGCCTGTCGATCTCACAACCAGACGACGCACAAGCGGCCCTTGTTGTCCTGGCTGCTCTGGTTGCTCCTCTTGCGTCTGCCTCTGTTGGGCAACATGCCAGCTCGTCCAGGGCGAAGCGTTCATCACATCGCACACGGCGTTAGAAGGGGGTGTTCTATGAGGATAGTTTGCAGTCGGTTTATACACATTATTGCTAGGTTGTCCACATTTTTAGGGCCTTTATCCACATTTTAGAAGGAGGTGAATTATGAAGTTGCAAGAAGCTATACAACAGTTTTTAGAGCTTCATGAGCTAGATAACTGTTCGCCTAAGACTCTTAGAACCTATGAGCAGCGGCTACGTTACTTCTCAACCTGGTTACTGACCTCTTGTAGTGTTGAGGATGTCGAAGGTCTGAAACTGGAGCATCTTAGGGGATGGATGGCTTATCTGAAAAAGACTCCTACATATAGAGGTAAAGCTCTCAGTGATGACTCTATACATAGCTATGGTCAGTCTCTGCTTGCCTTTTGTCACTGGCTAGAGCGTGAGGAATATATTGAGAAACCTATAACACCTCGTTTTAAGCTTCCTAAAGTCGAGAAGAAGTTTGTTCCTACCTATGCATCTGAAGATATTGGGCGGTTGCTAGATGCGTGTGAGGATGGTGATATTCATAACTCTGCTCTGCGTAGGGCCTTAACCGCTCGTAACCGTGCTATTGTTACGTTGTTTGTAGATACTGGTATTCGTCTTAGTGAGTTGTCCAGCTTGCGGTTAGGTGATATTGATAAGCAAGAGAAGCTTTTGTTAGTACACCGTAAGGGTAACAAGTGGCAACAGGTGCCAGTATCTAATGATGGGTTTAAGGCGTTGCATACTTACCTGTCTAAGTATCGGGTTGTGCTAGCAGGTGGTGACAGTGATGACTATAAGCCTCAGAGAGATGATGCTGTTTTCCTGGCTGATGATGGCAAGCCATTAACCCATTGGGGAGTGTCTATGTTGTTTAAACGATTAAAACAGCGTACTGGTATAGATGGAAAGAGGGTTTCAGCCCATAATTGTAGGCGCTATATGGCTACAACTCAATTAGCTAATGGTCGTAGTCCCTTGGATGTTAAGCGTCAATTAGGCCATACGTCGTTGAAGATGACTGATCATTATGCGTCTCTGTCTGTTAAGCAGATAAAGAAGTCGCATGAGAAATATTCGATCTGGAGGGAAGGAGGTGATGAACAAAACGCTTCCTATGGCTCAGGTTATTGGGATGAGTAGTTTACAAATAGCAAAACGGCTTAGTTCCATTAGAAAGCAGTGGTTCTAAGCCGTTGGAATGGCTCCAGATGCCGGTTTATGGGGTGTTACTTAACAGCTTTTTTACACGCAGTAGGTCACAGGTTCGAATCCTGTATCGCCCATCACAAACCCGCTTCGCAGGCGGGTTTATTCATATCTACTAGCCCTACTACACTGCCCGTTTTACCTCTCATCTGTATAAAGTGGCGAGGGAGATTCTATCAATAGAATCATTTCTCACAGCCTGCTTCACAACACAGCCATTGTAAGCGAGTTCACAAACTCGCAGTAAGTCTTTTAACAGCGCTAGCTTCTCCGATCATGCTATACTCTGGCTAGCAGTAAAAAGCCTGTGATCATTTCTACCAAGCAGGAGGGGGAACCAATTCCGATGTTTCAGATAAAAACGTTCCTGGCCAGCATTTCAGCCAATCTGGGCGCTCAGGTTCGGTCCAAGGAAGAACTGAGTGACAGAGAGTTCACAACGCAGAGGATTTCGCGCCGTTCCCTTTTCAGGCACACTGTCCTGGTAGGGATGGCAGGAGGCATTGCGTTGATGGTGGCAGCGTGTAGCAACGGGGACAGCGGTAGTTCGAACGATACACCAACCCCCAGTTCTGGCAACAACAGTAATGATAGCGGCAGTAGCAATAGCAACAGCGGCTCAAATAATAGTAGTAACGATGATGGTAGTGATGATGACGATGGCGGTGACGATGATGGCGGTGATGATGGTAGTGATGACGATGGCGGTGGTGACGATTAGTTGTGGGCCTGAAAGGTGCAGCAAGACTCTTGAGAGAATATGGCACTGCCAGAACTAAGAGAGCGCTTGAATTAAGCAATCAAGCAAAGAAAGAGAGACAATGGTTTAGAACGGTGATTCGGCTGATCAGATATGGTATACTCCTCGTAAGAATTGTTGTTTCGTGTGGAATCGGGAAGAGGGGGATTTTATGTCTACAGAAGAGCAGCGAATTGTGGCTTTAGAGCAGGGTCTAAGAGGTGTTCAGAACGAGTTCCTCGTACATTTGAGTGAGAGTAACCGACAGATCGCGTCGCTGAATAAGGTGATGACAACTCAAGAGCTAAGTGGTAGGGATATTGATCACAACCTTACTATGCTTCTAGACATGGCGATAGACCAGGACAAGCATATTAGGGCAATGCAAATTGAACTTGGCACTGTTAAAGAGCAGGTGGCAGATATCCAGCAGAATATGAATGACCTCTTTGAGACTCAGGGTAAGCATCTTGAGCCTCAAGATAAGCGTCTTGAGGCTTTAGATAGTAAACTTGAACAGGTGCTAAAAATGCTTTCTTGGCTAACGAATAGATCAGAATAAGATAAATGAGCGTCCAGGTGTTTAAGTGCCTGGACGCTTTATTTAATTAGCAGTGGCCTTACCTGACTCCTTCAGGGCTTCCCTATGCTTCTTGATAGCACAGAGATTCAATTTTTCATCTTTTATATAAAATCCGCTTGCTCATTACTCATGGTTCGCTCAAATTTTGACGAGATTTCAAAATTGTAATACACTACAAGCATGAAAGAGACATTGAACATTGAAACTGAACGTGTAGATGATATTGCGCTATTACTAGCACACATGCAGCGCATGAATATATCTGAGCTGCTAGATAAGCATATCCCAGTTCATGGCAATCGGAAGGGATTAAGCGTAGGAAACGTGACGATGGTCTGGCTCTCCCATATCCTTTCAGAAGCGGATCATAAAATGCACCATGTACAAGAGTGGGCAATGCGACGAAAAGAAATACTACGTGGCTGCGGATTGAAGACGCTTGAACCACGAGATATGACAGATGATCGTCTTGCAGATGTTTTACATGCTCTAAGCAGTGATATCAATTGGACGGCATTTGAACAGGATTTGATGGGAAGCCTGGTGCGGGTGTATGATATACAAAAAGCACGCATACGTGTTGATACAACGAGCGTCATGAGTTATGCTGAAGTGAATGAGCAGGGATTACTGCAATTCGGGCACAGCAAAGACCATCGACCTGACCTGCCACAACTCAAACTGGTGCTCGCCAGTTTGGATCCTTTGGGAATGCCATTGGCGACCGAAGTGATTTCGGGTGAAAAGGCAGATGACCCGGTATACCTGCCGATCATAAAGCGGGTGCGTGAAGGACTCAAAAGGGAAGGACTGTTGTATATAGGAGATTGCAAGATGGCAGCATTTCAAACGCGTGCTACCATTCAATCCTCGAAAGACTTTTATTTATGCCCTCTTTCAGCCATACACATCTCATCACAGCAACTCCAGCAAGAAGTAGATACCTTGAGAAAGAACGGAGAGCCGCTCATAAAGGTTGAACGCATGAATGAGAGAAATGAGCATATTTGTATTGCTCAAGGCTATGAAATGGGCCAGGAGCTGGAGAGCGAGAGAGATGGGCAGATATCTGCATGGACGGAACGCCGATTGCTGATCCAATCAACAAGTGGAGCAGAAGGAGCGAAGCGTTCTTTACTAGAACGCTTAGAAAAAGCAGAGCAAGCTATACAGGAGCTATTGGTGAGAAAGCAAGGAAAGCAGCGCCTAAAAACACGTGTGGAAGTAGAGAGAGCCATATAAGAGGTGTTAAAGATATTTCGCGTGGAAGATTTATTAGAGATTGCTATTTATGAAGAAAAGCGGGAAATACCGGTTCGTGCTTATAGAGGAAAAATCTCCTCAGCACGTCAAGAGAGCCTTTTTACGATTAAGAGTACACGAGTGGAAAAATCCCTCGAGTATACGATAAGCCATCTGAGCTGGCGTGTGTATGTGACGAATCAGGAAAAAGAATATCTTTCTTTAGAACAAGCTGTAGAGGCATATTATGATGAATATCTTGTCGAGCGGTGCTTCGGGCGCCTCAAAGGACATCCTTTCTCATTGGCTCCTCTCTATGTGCAACGTGATGATCATCGAGTAGGATTAGTGCGCTTGTTGACGATTGCTTTGCGTGTTTTAACGCTGTTGGAAGGGGTCGTTCGTCAACGTTTACAAGAGCTGAAAGGAGAGCTTGCTGGACTCTACGCAGGAAATCCCAAACGTCGCACGAATCAACCGACTGCGGAACGCTTATTGGAAGCCTTCCATGAAGTGACGCTTACCATCGTTCGTGCTTCTGGTTTCATACAACGCCATATCACGCCGCTTTCTTCGCTTCAGCAAGAAATTTTAACATTATTAGGCTTTACGCCTGTCATCTATTCTCAATTGGCGGATGATTCTTAATTTCCGTCTGGAAAATGAGCGAACCATGAGTCATTATGGATTTAAACTAACTTCATAAATTTTAAACCTCTTTAATATAAAGAGAATATTACTAGTAAAAATAACGATATCCTCTTTTTTGAGAGAGTGACAGGATTGACCTTTGAAGCTGTTTGCTTATTTCTCTAGGATCTTCACTGAATTGTTCTGACTCGTATGCCTCTTTCTTAATAATATCGTTTATTTTTGCTTGATACTCAGTAAAATTGTCAAATAAAGGTGGAAGGTAAAGGGTTACAAGCAATTCAATCTTACTAAGGCTATCATTGATTTTGCGTTTTTTTTCTTCTATTGAGTTTGTAATTCCACGTGAGATTGACGCAGCGGCATCTGCATCAATTTCTTCAAGTCTACTTGCTTCAGCTTCAATCCACGCTCTCTCAGAAAACTTATCAAGTTCAAAGCATGTCACTTCGATTATTTTCATCTCACGATAAATTTGTTCAAGCATGTTTCTTATGGCTTTTTGCTTATCGGTTTTTCGTAAATTCGATTGTGCATAAAAGTTTGCCAAAAAACCGCCCATAGAAGTTAGTAGCCCGCCAAGCAGCGTTGATAGTAGCGTAGTAGTATTTTGATCTAGCATAAATTTGCTCCTAAAAGTTTGTTTTTCCTAAGTTATCTTGACATAATTCTTCACTTATCTGTTTAAACGAACAAAAAACTGTGAGCGCAAATAAGCATAACAACATTTTCTCGGCCAAAGAGATTGAAATTCATACCCTATAGTTTTTAACGAGGCTTGTTCTCTTATAAGCATCATTGACGGAAAACTGGACACCAATAGCTTCTAATTGCACGCTGTCACCCGACCCATGAACCGAAAATGACCATCGCCCTTTCTCGCGGTAATAGACTTCTATGAGCATACTTTGCGAGTCTACAAGCATATATTCCTGTATGGTAGGATGTGCCTGGTAGTACAGCAGTTTCTTTCCTCTATCAACAGCCTCAGTCGTTGGAGAGAGCACTTCAACAACCATCGAGGGGTAATGAGTTCTATTGTCATCTGGTACTTCATCGCGTGGATCGCAGGTAACAGTAATGTCAGGGTAGACGTAGCGCGACTCAGAGAGTTGTAGCTGCATATCTGAGTTGTACACTTTGCAGAGTCCATCCTCTAGCAATCGATACAGGATACCGGTCAAGTTTGTCGTGATGGTTGAATGATCGGCGCTTCCACCAGCCAGCATCCTTAGTTCGCCTTCTAGATATTCGTAGCGGGCATTCTGACTGTTCCGATCTAACAGCAGGTAGTCATCTCTATCAATTGTTGGGTATTCTCGTTGTGCCATTGTGCTTTCCCTGGCTATAAAAATAGCATACGACAATTTTGCGCTTTTGTTTACTCCTTATCTTGTCCTATAGTATATCATGCTGAAGTTGGTTAGCTTCCGGCACGCTACTGACCGCGCAGACTTCTCCATAGTAAAAAACACAGTACTATCAAGAGAATGATACACACAATTGTGACAAATATATTGCCAAATACTACAAAGAATACAATATCACAGATCACCAAAAACATCAATATAAGTGCAGTGATATCCTTTCTCCTGGCTTTTCTTTCTTTATCCATATATTCCTCTTTCATGATTGCTGTATGCTAGCATTATACATAATTTTTAGGGAGGCATCCATGGGTTTCAATAACCAGCTCACAGCGTAGGCTTCGACCTGCATCTTATTATAGCCACTATAAGCCAATCTGGATATTTGCTAGCTATTGATGAGCCAACAACGAGCCGACTATAGTAAGTAGTTTCATTTGGCATACGAGAACTTACAGGTAGCAACTGTACATCATTTGGAATCTCTTGTAAACTTAGGATACGAGATAATCAAAAAGGGAAGCTATGTATTAAGGAGCCACGTTTCACCATGGAAAAGAGTACCCATCATCTGCGGCGTAACTTGCTTATTGTTTTGCTGGGCGTTGGCTTCCTTATCGTCATGACGGCAGCCGCCAGCATAGCGGATACCGTCTTCCCGCGCCAGGCCACGCCGCAAAAGCAAACCGTCCAGGCCGGTCCTTACCAGGTCACATTACAGGTAGCACCAAACCCTCCACCCGTCACGCAACCAGCCAACCTCTCGTTCCAGGTCTTCCCCAAGAATAGTCAGCAGCCTATTACGAACGCGCATGTCGCCATCGACAGCAGTATGGAGACCATGGACATGGGTACCGAGCACGTCAACGCTCAGGCACAACCAGATGGCGTGTATCTAGCACAGGCACAATTCGTCATGAGTGGACCCTGGCAGGTGAGTGTGATCATTAACGTGCCAGGCGCACAAACACAGCATGCCGTGTTTACGGTGACAGCGAAATAAAGGCTCAGACCTCACGATACCATGAGGTCTGAGCAAATCTTTAGCGTCTAGTCGCGAGCCAGCGTATCACGCACGACCGCCGCTAATGCCTTGATAAACAAGGGCGAGGTATTCAGCGATTCGGTGCGCGCAAACTGTATGCCATGCTCTTCCGCCTGCTCACGAGCACCAATCTCGATATCGTAAAGAATCTCAAGATGGTCTGCCAGGAACTGTACGGGAGCAATCAACACATGCGTCTGCCCTGCCTGTTGCAGTTCAGGCATGACATCCGCGAAATCTGGCTTGAGCCACTCTTCCGGTGTATGGCCCGCGCTCTGATAACAGAACATCCAGCGCTCATCCGCCAGATCCAGCATTTTCGCCACGGCAGCGGCTGTCTCTTTGAGATCATCAATATAGCCCGGCTCCTTCTCAATGACGCGCTTAGGCATACTATGCGCTGTCAATAAGACCGGTACACTCTCCCTCACATCCTCTGGGAAGCGGTCAAGGGCCTGCTGTATACGCTCGGCCAGCGCCTGCAAGAAGTAGGACTGCATATGCCAATCATGCGCGATCTTGAGCTGCAATCCTGCATCGTGCAGTTCCTCTACAGCATCCTCCAATGTACGTACATATCCGCTCATGATGATCGGTGAGTACTGTGGTGACATAATAATACCCACCAGCGTTTGCGCGCCTGCGGCTGCTTCGGACGTTACATCAGCGATAAAGGGCTGAGAGAAACGCATGCCAGCCGTGACATGATATGTCGTGCCATCAGCACTCGTACGGTTGAGTTCCTCTTGTAGAGCATCGGCTTGCTCACGTGTAATGCGTATGAGTGGCGAGCCACCAATCAGACTGTAGCGCCGACGAAACTCAGTGATGACCTCGGACGATGGCTCGCGACCACCATAGACATGCTTAATATAGACAGGAATATCATCAAGCGCGTCTGGGGACCCATAGGTCATGAGCATTACGCCTATATGTTTATTTGCCATAATTCACTTTCCTTCTCTTCTTGACACTGCGTGGACCGCATCTACCAGTTGACGCAGCAGAGCGGGATCGGCTGCCGCCGGTATGCCATGCCCTAGATTAAAAATATGCCCTGGACGATTATTCGCACGGAGCAACACGTCGCGCATAGCAGCTTCAATCACCGGCCACGAGGTGAGAAGCAATGTGGGATCAAGATTTCCCTGAATACCACGCTCATAGCCAATACGCTGCCAGGCGACATCAAGGTCTACGCGCCAATCGACACTGATGATATCACCACCGGCTTCTGCCATGACTTCTAACAAAGCGGCACCACCCGCAGCAAAATGGATTGCAGGCTTCCCCGTCTGCTTGACGACGTCAAAAATGCGCTGCATAAAAGGAAAGACAGAGCGTCTATAGACACTGGGACTCAATGCTCCCACCCAGCTATCAAACAACTGCACAACATCGGCTCCAGCTTTGATCTGCGCCACAAGATAGCCGCATACCATATCGGTAAGCTTACTCATAAGCGCGTCCCACAATTCCGGCTCACTATACATCAATGCCTTAGCAGTTGCATAGTCCCGCGACGGTCGTCCCTCGATAAGGTAGCAAGCCAGAGTAAATGGCGCACCGGAAAAGCCGATGACAGCCTGTTTCCCTGCCAGCTCACGGCGCACAATCTTGATGGCATCCATGAGGTAGGAAACTGACTCCTCGGCATCAACGACGCGCAGGGCCTCAATGTCCTTGCCGGTCCGTATCGGATTGTGTATCACGGGACCACTATCCTGGATCTCCAGCGAAATCCCCATGCCCTCCAAAGGTAGCATGATGTCCGCGTACATGACTGCTCCATCGACGCCAAATGCCTCAACAGGCAACAGAGTAGCAGCCGCACACAAATCAGGTGTCTTTGTTATCGTAACAACGTCGTATTTTTTGCGCAAATCGCGATGGCTGGAAAGCGTACGACCACCCTGACGCATAAACCAGATGGGCGTTGCGTCAGGTTGTCGATGATCGCAAGCATCAAGGAAGCGCGTGGCCCCTGTCTGCGGTGGCATAAAAGTGGATGATCTATTTTGCTGCATGTATATTCCTTTTTCATAACTGTGTATCTCTGGAAGCCGAGCACTGGCATAGGCCTATGCGCATCCAGGAAACGCCACAATGATGGTTTATGATATGCACTCATCTGAATGCAAGGAAATATTACATATCATAGCGTGGCACCAGCCAGATAGCAACAGTAAATCTATAGAAATCTGTAATAATAGAACAAATTGCAGAGATTTCTATAAAAATTTACTATTCATGGCACATTTATTGCGTCAAAGCGAGCCTATACATTTCAAGGTCGCTAAAGCTACCCTCGCAGAGCGTTGTAGGGGACTGGGTACTGGAAGTCAGGGCAACTTGCCCGCTGGCATAAGTACTATCATGGGTCTCACCCACGAAGCTACCGTTAATGTATAGCATGAAATCATCCCGATGAGCAATGATCAGCAGCGTATTTTCCGCTGTCCCGGGCATGATTGCGTGACTGGAGGTAGCGTTGATGAGCATGACATAACTCGATTGCGCGGCACCTGCATCGTGGCGACGAAAGAAGAACTGACCACGGTTATTAATTTCAAAATCATAAAAGCGCTCCCCGTTCACACGCAGCAACATACCTGCACTATTGCCCGAGAGGAGGGACACAGCTACCTGTACTATCCCATCAGCAATGGTGGGAGCACGCAATGGACATGACTGTACGAAATCGCTGCTAGTTACATGATATGCGCCATTGGCAAAAACGCAATGCGTTGGGTCTTCTGCCCAGCGCTTATCTGTGTTGCCAACAAGACTATCCAGCAATATCGGCGCGCCATGCACGATATCCGGTGCCAAAGGCATTATCTGCGTCACTTGATGCTGTTCCAAATTCGCCATGCTTTGAGATATCTCTTCCGACGTATGCTGCGTCTCATATATATAAGTAATATAGGCCATTGGAAGCACAATTAAGATCAGCAGGCCAAAAATTATAATGCTGGCAGCAATTTTTGCGTTTCGCTTAGCATGACGCACCCGAACAGCCGCACGACCTGCACTCCTTTGTTGCAATGATGTCGGATATGGTGTAACAGGTGTTTGCAGCTGATCTGGCAAGGAATAATTCACCCGCAGCGGCAAAGGGGGAAGCGGCGCTACAGGCTCCACAGCATATTTCTCTCGCTTATCCTTAGACGACGGCCTCTCCGCCATCATACGCTGTTGTACCTGTCCAGGCGAACGTATCTGACGTCCGTCAATCCGTACAACTTCCCCGGCAACGGAAGTCTCACGCAGGTCAGCGACAAGCGGAACAGGCGTCTCTACACATGGCATGTCTGCCAGGCTGGCTTCATCATTTAATGTTACCACTGCATATGCAGAAACATCAGCTTTTTGTGCCTCCCTATACCGCTCTAGTGCCTGATTATAGGCATCTGCCAACTGCGCTACTGACTGAAAGCGCAAGGCTGGATCTTTCTCTAAGGCGCAGAGAATGACATCATTCAGGATGGGTGGAAGCGTTGGATTCAACTGCGATGGTGGTAGAGGTTGTTCGTGCAGATGTTTCCAGTAGGTCGAAAACGGCGTGTCTCCTTTGAATGGTACGCGACCTGCCACCATCTGGTAGAGCAGAATGCCGAGCGCGTAGATATCGCTGCTCTTCGTGGCGGGACCTGAGGACAGTTCCGGGGCCATATATTCAGGCGTCCCCATCAATATCCCTGTTTTGGTAATTTCGCGTTCGTCCAGCAGCATCTTGGCTAGACCAAAGTCCGCTAGATATGCATAGTGATCGTCCCGCAAAAGAATATTCGAGGGTTTGATATCACGATGCAGGATACCGTGATCATGTGCATGCTGGAGCGCACTGGCGATCTGCTCCAGCATCTCACCGGCATCTTCTACAGTCAAAGCTCCCCCTGCCAGGCGCTCACGCAATGTTTCTCCGGGCGCATAGAGCATTACCAGATAATGCCATGGATCTTGATCATCATAATCAAATGCTGGCAAAATATGCTCATGCTGTAATTTATCTATTGCCTCGGCTTCGCGACGGAAACGCTCAAGATAATCAGCGCCATTGCCACCAATCACCTTGATCGCCACATCACGTTCCCTCAACCCATCATAGGCCAGGTAAACTTCCGACATACCACCTTGACCTAATAGCCTTTTGAGTTGATAGACACCAAGTGTCATGCCTTCTAGTCCGGGCATAATTTCTATTGGTCCCTTGCGCATAAAAAGTGCGACTACGGTGTGGCAGCGATACTTATAGCACAGCCGTCAGACAGCGTATACTCATTCCTCTGTGAGAAATGCCACTACCCGCGTAAGAACTTGTGATAGCAATTTTCTTGTCCGTCCGTATATGAGGATATAGAAAAACATACGTATATACTATTACGCCCGACTCTCATTATAAGTTACATTGCACAGAGCATTCAATTACTTTTTTCTCTGTTTGTACCCCTGGCTACGAATCATTACGCAAGCGACCAGAGCTACCACCACGAGCAATGCCGACACAGCGAGCTGAACGGCATCATACCTGAGACATCTGGTTGATTTGCTTGAGCTTGCTCTCCAACGTAGTCAGTTGTTGCTGCAATATGGGTGGTTGCTCTGTGGCCAATTCTTTTTGCAGAGTAGCGATCTGCACCTGTAATGCGGCAATTCTTGGATCTTGTCCCGGTCCTTCGTCGATATGTCCCAGATAGACAGGACCAGAGCCAGGTGGATTGTCATTTGTGTGTGTCGGATCGTAGAACGCAACTCCGCGCTGAAACCGTTGATACGTTCGCCCCTCACCTATACTGGTCTCGCTGCTGAGAGGCAAGCCCAAATAGGTCAGTCCACACAGTGCATTTCCGCCAAACTGCTGATAAAAACTCAGGATGCCCCCGCCAATCGTGTAATGCGTTTGCTTGCAATGCCAGTTGTTACCGGGAGCCGGCTCAAAGTATTGCGATACACCGGTCGTATTGAGATTGATAGTAACCATGTCGTCCCCTTCTTTCCTTTTCGGAAATGCGGCCAGCACATTGTCCAAAAGACCCGGATTATTGACGGCTTCGTCATAATACCAGACAACAAGTGCGGCATGCCCTTCTACATAGGCAGCCCTGGCATTGGCAACCGGATCATTCGGTCCAAAGCTCTGATCCAGACTGAGCGTCGGAAACAGGCATGCCGCGCCATTTTCCGCGAACTGTGACCAGGTTGAGGCGAGATAATTGGAGTATTGTTGCGCCAGATAACTGGCAACACAGGGATTAAGTGCGCTCAGTACAGCCTGCCAGTTCTGCTCGTCTGGATCAGCAAAGGTCGTGACGAGAAACTTGCCAGGCAACGGAGATAGGGCATTGCAGAGCGTTCTAGCCCATGCGGCCTGGCCATTCCATTGACTTTCTAAGTCCGCGCAGACTACCCCATCGGATGCCATGTATTCTTTGAGATAGGCAATCTCCGTCGAGAAACCACTGAGCGCATTGCCATAACAATACGTGTATGGAACGACGCCAACACTCCTGGCTCTTATCGCATCGCGAATTGCCTGATATCCCTTGATATCAGGACCATACCAACGCTCTGCACCGTCTGCAACTTTCAGCAATAAGCTATCAACACCATGATTATGCGCAAATACCGCAGCTTGCTCAAATTGAGCAAGTGTCCAGGAAGCAGTACTTGTTCCACAAAATAACAGGTGCTGCCCCGTCTTTGCCGCAACATCAGCACAACTCATCAGACCTCCCTTTCTACTTCTCCACCACACAAAGCAAAAACCTCGTGAACTCCGTCCGCATCGTCATAGAGTCCCTTTTACATTATACTTGTGGATGGTAGCTAGAGAAAGCGATCTACAACGCGCCTCTCACTAGAGGGTCTGCAGGAGAATATTACGCGCGCAACCTGATCAGGCCGCGCTGTGCCGCCCGTGCAACGGCTTCTGTACGGTTGGTTGCACCCAGCTTGCTCATGATGGAGCTGACGTGGAATTTTGCTGTACGCTCGCTGATGACGAGTTGTGCCGCGATCTCTTTATTTGGCATGCCTTTTGCCAGTAGCAGTAAGACCTCAAGCTCGCGTTCCGTCAGTTCCTCTAGCGGAAACTGTTGTGCCTCCTGCTCTTTCTGCTGGAGACCAACGTGACGCAGCAGCTTCGAGGCGACCACTGGCTGGAGTATCGACCCGCCTTCTATGGTGACACGAATGGCTTTGAAAATCTCTTCGCGGGGTCTATCCTTCAATAAATAGCCATCTGCTCCCGCCTGAATGGCATGAATAATGCGTTCATCATCATCAAATGCGGTAAATACGATGATGCGCGGATGGTGCGAGAACTGGCACAGGCGACGGATAGTTTCGACTCCATCCATGACAGGCATTTCAAGGTCGAGCAGGAGCATATCTGGCTGCAATTTCAGCACCAGACGTACTGTTTCATCGCCATTCGCACTCTCCGCTATGACCTCGAAATCGGGCTGCGTTTCTAGCAATGCACGTAATCCCTCACGCACAATAGGATGATCGTCTGCGAGCATTATACGAACCATTGTCTGCACCTTTCTCTCTATCTATAAATAAAGGGGAGAGTTGCTGCTACTATGCATAAAACCAGGTCTCTTAATACGGTACAGAGATTTCAATACAGGTACCAGCTCCGGGTTCGCTGAAGATACAAATACTGCCTGCCAATAACTTCACGCGCTCTCCCATACCAGCCAGTCCAAAGTGTCCTGAACCTGAGCCAGCATGCTGTTCCACAGTTTCGGGATCAAAGCCGTGCCCATCGTCCTGAATCATCAGGCTGATCCATTGATCTTCCGCTATAAGCAGCATTTCAATGTGTTGCGCAGCCGCGTGTTTACGAGCATTCGTCAAGGCTTCTTGCGCCACACGATACAAGCCAGTCTCTATACGCGCAGGCAGCGCCGGGAAATCTTGCGTGGGTGTGTATTGATAGTGCACTACCGGTGACGCTTCTGCGCTCGCCAGCAGGGCCAGTGCTTCGGGCAAGGTATGCTCCTGCAAAGGAGCGGCACGCAGGTCCATGACAGAACGCCGTGCCTCTTCAAGGTTATTGCGCGCCAGTGTCAAGGCTCGTCTGATTGCTTCATGCGCACGTTTGGGACGCTGCTCGGCAAGGGCATCTGCCGTTTCGAGTTGCAGTGTGATCGCTGCCAGCCCCTGAGCCAGCGTATCGTGAATCTCGCGCGCCAGCCGATTCCGTTCCTCGATGGTCGCGAGACGTGTGGCAGCGCGCGTATGGTCGGCGGAGAGGCGCGCACGCTGCATCGCCAATCCGATCTGGTCGCTAATGATGTGTAGCAACTGCAACTCGTCGGCCTGCATCTCGCGCCAATCTTCGCTAGCCACATTCATCACACCCAATAATGCATCACCCGCGTAAATCGGGACACTGGCATGAAAGCGTAATCCTAGCGCAGAAGGGTCACTATCCCGTTCGGCATTCTTGAGGCGACTACAACGCAAGACATCTACATTTGATGCTCTTTCCATCGTGCCGGCCATAAATGTATCGAGACAGAGACATGAGCCGGTCATACGCTCAGGATAATCTCCAAGATAGGGAGGCAGATTTTGCGCAGCTGCGACCTGCGGTACACCCATTTCATTAAACACCCACACCCAGCCGGTTTCCAGCCCGAGTAATTCGGTCACCTGGGCCAGCACCTCTTGCAAAGCTTCGTGCACATCGACCTGGTGATTGAGATATCCCGCGATAGCGTAGAGGACGGCTAGATCACGGTTTTTATAAAAAAGAGATGTTGTTGCGTGCGGCTGCTCAGCATCCTGTGATTGCATGTTTTTCTGCTGCTACTGCTCTTATACCTATAATTGTACAGTTGTGTTTGCTTCAGTACAGCCAGTATATCACCGCTGCGATGAGAATGTCGAGTCGCCATTTACAGCAAAGATCCTTTACCCGATCATCAGGAGTGATTAGAACAGCCCATTGTTGCTATTGTTCTCACGTTGCTTGCTAATTATCTCCATCAAGTCAGCATCTGCTGGCTCATCATAAATGGTCTCTATAAGCGTTTCGACTTGCGCTAAAAGTGCTTCAATAGAGGTGTGAATGTGTATCTTTTGTGTGTGCAGATCATCAATAGCAGCCGTGAGAGCACAAACATCTGCCAGCGTCGGTGGAGCTTGAATACGCATGCGAACCTCTGCCCAGGTATGACCCTGAAGTTCGGGATGTAATTGTGTCAAATAAAGTTCAATGTAACGCAGCAGTTCAGGAGTATCGGGAGCCTCAAGATAGGTAAGTGGCTGACGACGTAAGATCAAGCGACCATTGTGTATACTGGGCCTCTCTGCAATTGTGTCTTGAGCATCACCAGAGAAGCGCAAATCCTGTCGCACTAAGAAGCCCTGAATATCGCGATACTGATGCATCTTGCTGATTACTAGTTCGGCAGGAGTGGGTAATGCTGCCAATTGCTGGTAATGAACCTGAAGCTGGTCAACAAGCGTGGCTACCTGTTGCTGGCGTTCAGTAGAAGCCACTTTGATAGGGAGATGTTTCCACACATCAGGATAGATACGTCCCTCGCGTGTTCCTTCCTGTCGGTTAGATGCAATATATTGGCGTATAAAGTGACTATTAATGATGCCTAGCAGGTAACGTAGATCAAATAAAGCTGCAACGGGTGCGAGATTATCCTTAATGCCTGCAATTTGCCTGGACTCACGTAAGACTGCTCTGATGCCTTTTTCTTCGATAGCACCCGCCTGATCTAAAGCATGCCAGGGCACAACAACCTGTACACTATGGTTTGCGAATAACCCGGCACGATCATAAAAACCTCCCGATGTTTCGCCTAAGAGTAACTTTTCGGCAGTACGGAAGAGTGCGCGATGGCGTGGTCGGCGCATCCTGGGTTGATATTTATCATACGCGACATAGCGTTTCCGTCGTAGATAGTAGCGATCCACGTCATCGCCGAGTACTCCTTCATCAGTATAATCGGCTGGACGGCTAGTACTGGCTGATGGTAGTAGGAAGACCTTATCCAGGGTGAAGAGTTTTTCCCGTCTTCCGTTAACAATTGGATCAAAGGCTTCCTTACTCTGTGCTTCTACTCCTGTACCGATATAAACAATGGCACAGAGAGGAATACTACCGACAGTTAGATGTTGATCAAGTGCAGGATCATAGCGCCAGCGGAAGAGGTGCTCCTTAGCCGTGAGTTGTTGAACAGCTGGTAATGTCTCGAAGTGTCTGCAATCTGGCTGCAAGTGTTGGCGACGTATGACCTGATCTGTTTCATCAGGTGGATGGTTTTCTACGAAAACAATCGTGTTTTCGATAGCGGCATCCTGAAAGAGACGTAATCTGGGGAAAAAGTCGATCTGTAGAACACGGCAATGCGCGTTGAGCTGTTGCCGCAATTTTTCTGCATAGCCTTCTGTCTCAATACCTTTAGAGACGATTAAGGCTAAACGTCCGCTACCGGAGCGGAGAAATTGCAGATTGCGCTCGAAGAAAGGCACAAAGAGGTCCCAGCGTTGATGGAGAAAATGATAGGTACCGAAGTTCCAGATTTTATTGCGATAGTCCAGGTTCTCAGAGCTCTCACCAGCACTCACATAGGGAGGATTGCCTAGAAGGTAGTCAATGCCATGTGGATCGAGATCCTCTAACTGCGTCAGAGTTGAAGGCAGTCCTCGTGTTTCCTTTATGCTCAGGACAGCCCGCTCATCATCTGAAATGATGCGTTTGCTGGAGTATGAAGGAGGTAATGTCAATCGATCTGTCGCGGTACCACCGAGCAATGCTCGTACCTGCTCGGCAACGGTTGGCTCTAGTGTATCTGTGCAGTAAATATGAAAACGCTCAACGCTCCGACTCAGCTTCCCTTCTTTGTCGAGGAGCAGCGGTAAACATTGGATCAAAAGATTGATCTCTGCAAGATAGCATGCGAAAGGGTTGAGATCAAATCCCAGGAAGGTTTCTGTGATCAGTTGCAAGGCATATTCGGACGAAATTTCATCTGCTGCGACGAGTCGTTGTAAAAGAGCACATTTGCGGGCAGCAGCAGTCACGAGAAATGTCCCACTACCACAGGAAAGATCACCGACACTTTTATAGAGAAACTTGCGCGCAGTTCGCTCGTCAGGTTCATTAGCACCAGGAATGCCAAGTGCGTCAAGCATATAATCCACCACTTGTGGCGGGGTATAGAATTGACCTCGTTCACTTCTATCCTTCGCTTCGATATAGCCTTCGTTGTAAACTTGCCCCAGTACATCTCCACTAATGTCGTGAAAATTATAGCGATTGAGCAGATCAAAGATAGCCAGGATGGTATACTCATCCAGGGTAAACCAGTCATAGAACTCTTTGTGGCCGAAGAAATTATGATAAACCGAGCGTGCACGCTGGTATGTTTCTTCAAGTAATCGCAGATAGGTATCTTTAATGCCTACAAGTAATTCTTTGCGGTATGCTTCAAAACGTGTGAATGGCCCATCAGAGATGCGGCGTGGGATCAGGTTATGATCTTCGCAGACACGCACAAAAAAGATTCGTACGAAATGAATGTACGCTGTTTGCAAACAGAATTCATCTTGCGGATTGCGAAAAATCCCATGTACGCTTGATCGCCAGGCGAGATATGCCTCGATGGTTTTTTTGCTCAGATCATATTCCTCATCAAGGACCTGCAAATAGGCATAGTGCGTTTGCAGAAGGGCCTTCAACGTATCAAGACCATTGGTAGGTGGCAGTAACTGTACTGCACGTATAGTATTTACTTCTAGCAGTGATGCCTGCTCCAGTTGATATTTTGTGAGTAATGTTTTCGCCCGCTGTAGATACTCGCTCTCAAACGCTGAAATATCCCCATCAATGAAGAATTGCTCGGCTAACTCTGATAACAGTACGCTAATTTCTGTGTGCAACTGGCTATCTTCGTGCAGACGAAAGGCCAGGTCGAACTCCCCCACTTTTTCTATAGAGCTGCTTAGACGTTCCGTAAAAGAACGCTGATCAGTACTACTTACCAGAGTTCGCCGCTGCTGATATTCAGCATAGCGTTGGTAGAGCAAGGCAAATTGAGCCTGAATTGTCTCGCGTAGCGAACCTAAGACCTGCTTGATCTGCTGTACCAGTGTTTTTATCTGTTGTGATGTTTGTAAGGAAACAGCATGATAGTAAGATAGATTTGCCAGTTGTCGACGAAATACATCGGTTTGTTCCCAGCGCCGGGCATCGAGGTAGTAGAGAATGACAGCCAGCGCCTGGCGCAACGACGGTCGTTCGGTGAGTCGCTGTTCAACCATCCCCTGGTTAGATATACCTTGTAGGAGCGTAGCCAGCTCGATAAGACTCAACGACGCTAATGGCTCACGCCCCACAGCGAAGTCCAAAAGGTGCCATTCATCTCCGTTGGTCAATACTCCCAGGTAAAGACCTGCCTGTGAGAGATAGCGCTCCAGTTGCTCACTGGGTGTCTCACTTCTCCGTTTGACAACTGCCAGATTTCGCTGAGAGGAGCTTTTGGTCTCTATAAGCGCAATCCTCCGTCGATCATACTGATTCTGGCTCCATAGCACGAGATCAACGCGTTCCTGGCTCTCATATTCAATTTGCGTAGGCATATAATTAAACGCCGGCAGGATGTGCTCGCGAATAAGCGTGGCTCTGAGACTGTGTTCGTCGCCCCTATGTCCTGGACTATGCTGAAAATAAGCAAAGACATCTTCACCTGACCGGGGATCTCGCCAGGATGTATATGCTTGTACCAGGCGGAAGGCGAATGCGGAAAGCGTGGTAAACTGGGGCTGCTCAATGGAAGGAAGTGGCTGCATGACTTAAAATTTCTCCAGCTTCGCAAAGTCCATACTCAAACGCTTCTTGCCATACTTGCCCTGAAATTGCACTTCTACGAACTCGGTGTCCGCTTCCATCTCACTCTTGAGAATAATGCCTTCACCGAAGATGTGATGCTGTACACGGTCTCCGGGCTTAAATTGTTGTCCCTTTGCTTTAGCAGGTTTCACAGATGAGGCATCGCCTTTACTTCCAGAGAAAGAGGGAATCGATGGCGGGACGCTCGGTGATGGGTAGGATTTTGCCGAAGATGTTCTTGAGGTTGTATTAGCCTTTTGTGATGTACCGCGTCCAAACACTCTGCCGCTTTCCTGGCTACCATAGGGGTCCTGATTGTAGTCGTCTTCCCAATTTGCCTGGCGGTTTCTATTGCTTTGCGATGACCCTGCGCCGCTCCCTGTTTTCGGGCTATCGCTCGTTTTACTTTTGATCAGATTTTCAGGAATATCCTCCAGAAAACGCGATGGCTCCGTGTATTGCGTTTCACCGAAGAGTGAACGACGACGCGCACGCACCAGATAAAGCAACTTCATTGCTCGTGTAAAGCCGACGTACGCCAGGCGGCGCTCCTCTTCCACCTGCTCGGGCTTGCTCACAGAGCGCGAGTGCGGCAGTGATCCCTCATCCATACCGACAATAAAGACGACAGGAAACTCCAGACCCTTCGCGGCATGTAGCGTAATTAAGGTGACAGCGTCAGTGTTTTCCTCTTGCAGCAGTTTACCATCTTCACCTGTTTGCGCTGTATCTGCTCCACCTACCAACGCAACGTTCTCCAGAAAGAGATCCAGCGCGGCGGGCGTCTCAATCTCCGAGTAGTCTTCGGCCACACGGCGCAGTTCGAGCACATTGCCCCAGCGATCCAGTTCTTCATTCTGGCCCGTCGCCCGCAACTCGGGTCCGTAACCACTCCGCTCGGCAATCCTATCCAACAATTCAGGCAAGTGCAGTTCGTCAATCGACCCGGCCAGATCCGTGATCAGGTGGTAGAAGGTTCCCAGAGCTGTTTTCGCGGCCTTGCCCAGCGTGGGATGCTCGGCAACCCGCTCAATTGCGGTGTAGAGCGAGATACGCTGCTCGCCCGCCCAACGCTGCAATTCGCCCAGCGTCTTAGGGCCAATTTTACGATTGGGCACGTTGATAACACGCTGCAAACTTAGCTCATCATGCGGATTGGCAAGCAAGCGCATATAGGCCAGCATATCTTTGATTTCTTTGCGTTCGTAGAACTTGCGGCTGCCGATAACTTTATAAGGAATGTTCAGGCGCAAGAATTGTTCTTCCAATGCACGGGATTGCGCGTTGGTACGATACATAACCGCTACGTCGCTACGACGCTCAATGTCACCACGCGCCTGCAAACGTACGATTTCATGAGCAGTATAGAGTCCCTCCTGCGCTTCATCGAAAGCTTCGTGGAAGACAATCCTCTCGCCGGTTCCCTGTGCGGTCCATAACTTCTTATTTTTGCGTAACCGATTGCGTTTTACCACGCCCTGAGCGGCATCCAGGATAGTCTGCGTGGAACGATAGTTCTGTTCCAGCAAAATAATCTGCGTCTGCGGAAAATCTCGCTCAAAGCGCACCACATTCTCGGCACTGGCACCACGCCATGTATAAATCATCTGATCATCGTCACCGACTACGCAGACGTTGCCCAGGGCATCGTGTCGCTCGTCGGTACCGTAACCCAGCAGCCGAATGAGCTTATATTGAGGGAGATTGCAGTCCTGGAATTCGTCAACATGCACATACTGCCAGCGCCGCTGGTAGCGTTGCAGGGTTTCCGGCTCACGCCGCCACAACTGTTCAGTCAGCATGAGTAGATCATCGAAATCGACACTATTATTTTTACGTAGCAGCTTTTGATAGACCTTATAGACGCGTGCCGCTACCTCTTCTGTATATTTTGTCGCTTGCTCAGCCATCTGGTCAGGTCCATACATCTCATTTTTTGCCCGCGAGATGAGCGACTGTACCAGATTCGGCCTGTATTGCTTCTCATCAAGTTCTAATTCCTTGATTGCTTGCTTCAGTATAGCTGTCTGATCATCGGTATCCAGAATAACGAACGATTTCGTCAGTCCCAGCGGTGCTAACGAATCGGCTTCAGTGCGCAACACGCGGGCGCAGATGGCATGAAAGGTACCAATGGTCATTTCTTTGGCTTCATTGACCCCAACCAGTTTCTCCAGACGTTCGCGCATCTCGCGAGCGGCTTTGTTGGTGAAGGTTACGGCGAGCACCTTCCAGGGAGATACCCGTTCCTGGCGGGTCAGGTATGCAATGCGATGCGTGATGACGCGCGTTTTACCACTACCGGGTCCTGCCAGGATCAGGACGGGGCCTTGCGTTGTAGTCACGGCCTGACGCTGCGGTTCATTGAGGCCTGCCAATAAATCTGTTTGTTCCAACATCATCACACTCCATCTAGTCATTGGTCAGAGGAAAAAGAGCAAGCACAACATGCGATAAACTTTTCCCTGCATGCTAAATCGACGCTATTGTACCACAGATGATGTCCTCTAATGCGATAATAGAGACCTGGATGACCTTTGGTACATGCATTCGATGCTTATTTCTTGCATACAGAGATAGACAGGAATGGAGGAATTTGTATGTTTGGCACGCTGATCAACTTCGCTACCGTCATGATTGGAGGCTTTTGTGGTCTGGCTATTGGTGAACGCTTATCGGAACGCATTAAAACTATCGTTCTGGCTTCAATTGGTCTCATGACGCTTGTCATCGGTGTTACTTCAGCCATCAAGACAGAAAATCTGCTCATTCCCTTGCTCTCATTGGTGATCGGTTCAGTGATCGGTGAATCGATCAACATTGATAAGGGTATTAATTGGCTCGGCGACTGGTTGAAAAAACGCTTTGAGCGTCCTGGCAGCGAACAAAATTTCACGCTAGCTTTCGTGCTCGCTAGCTTACAATTTTGCGTCGGACCACTGACAATTCTGGGAGCAATCAATGATGGCTTGACGGGTAACTATAGTCTGCTCGCCATTAAAGCTGTACTGGATGGTTTCTCGGCGATTATTTTTGCTAGCACCTTAGGTATCGGTACACTCTTTGCGGGAGCGACGATTCTTCTGGTGCAGGGAAGTATCTCACTGCTGGCAGGACTGGTCAAACCTTTGCTCGTCACGATACCAAATGCGCCAATGTCGATGCAACCGCGCGTGATCGAATTGTCAGCGGTCGGCGGCGTAATTCTGATCGGTCTGGCACTCAATATTCTGGATATCAAGCGTATCAAAATCGCCAATATGCTCCCCGCACTGCTGATTGCCCCACTGCTGGTTGCGCTGCTCAATATACTGAGGATTCCGCTAGATTTCGGATTAAGCGGCCATTAATTACTGGTTGGTACAATGTGGTACCATAAAAGTGGACAATGTCGATTTTTCTCTTGATGAGAGGAGTTTATCCTAAAGGAGTTCACCTTGACGCGCTTGACTACGAACCTGACACTTCAACCCAACGCTGCTATTGATCTCCACATGCATACAACCTATAGCGATGGTCGCTGGCCTGCTCAACAACTTATCGACTACCTGGCCGCTGAGCAGTTCGCGCTGGTCGCAGTAACCGATCACGATAGAGTTGATAAGGTTGCTGAGATTCAGGCCCTGGCGGCTGAGAAACAACTACCCGTACTGGCGGGAGTCGAAATCAGTACACAGTGGCATGGCAAAATGGGTCATATGCTCTGTTATGGCTTCGATCCTGAACAGAATGAGCTTACAGCACTCACAGAAAAAGTGGTACGTCTGCAATTAGAAAACACCTACGAGGTCAACGAAACCTTGCGCCGCCAGGGCTACGATTTTCCACGCCAGGAGCAATTTCTAGCCGCGAACGATGGAAAATTGCGCCGTCCCATAGATAACGCGCGACTCTTAGTCGAGCACGGCCACGCACCTGACCAACACACCGCTATACAAATGATGCGTGCTGCTGGTTTTCACTCGATTCTGGCCGATATGGCCGAGACGGTTGATGCGGTTCACCGTAGTGATGCAGTTTGCCTTATTGCACATCCGGGACGCCGTGAGACGAGCTTCACCTTCTACGATGTAGCTCTGCTCGACCAACTGCGTGCAGAAGTACCTATCGATGGCATTGAGATATATCATCCCTATCACAGTCAAGAGATAATTGAAATCTACTTGAACTACGTATACGAACACAATCTGCTCTATAGCACTGGCTCAGATTCGCATGGCATTCCCAGTCGTATGCCAATCAAACATCGTGCTGAGATCAGTCGCCGCCTGCTAGAACGCGTGGGCATTAATATCACTGCATAATCAGGCTTGTTGTGCCCCAAAAAGACATCCAAATTCGGGTGGCGGTAAGCCGGGTATTTCCTCCTCAGAAGCGCAATACCTATCGATAGTAATAGAAGATCTGTTGCATGGCTAAAGTTCAGCGCCAGAATTTGAATGGTCTCGCACACGGCCTGCTACAGAGCCATTCTTCCGGCACCGAAAAGAAACTTCGAGGCAGAGATGAACTGCATGGGCTTTCCGTCAAATGCCGCAGTTGGCGGCAAATTCTTGTCGGAGAATCTTTTTAGGAGATTAGTAGAAAGTTGGGGAAAGAAAGTTGAGACGGCAAAGCAAGAGACCATAGAGTGAAAACCACACCACTTCAACATACAATGTGCGCAGACAAAATGACATGACTCCATGCCAGTTTACCTGCACACAATTTCCAAGCTTGACTGTTCGTATTGAGCTGACGCGAGAGAGGGACACTTCACACCCAGGCTCCTCTCGTGCTATGCAATAGGCAGAGACGCTTTGAACAGCTCATCTCCACTTATCGCGTGCGACGTCGCCTACGCTGTTGAGCTTCCGCTTTACGCTTACGGCGAGCCTGAGGGCTCTCATAATATCTACGACGGCGTGCCTCTGCCAGGATACCTGCATTCTGCACTTTACGATTGAAGCGCTTCAGGGCCAGCTCAAACGAATCTCCAGGATTTACTACGATTTCGCTCATAATAGTTACCAGCGCGATCGACGGTCACTACCACGACCGGAACCTTGGGGCTGATAACAATCGCTGCAGTACACGGGCCTATCTTCTCGTGGCTGGAATGGGACCTGAGCCTCATTTCCACAGCTCGCGCAGGTAGCAGTGTACATCTGGCGCGCCTCGCGATAGCCACCACTATCGCCATAGCCGCCACCACGGGGAGAGCGGGAGCGACCGCCAGATTGTGCCTTGTGAGCAGCACGGCACGAAGGACAACGCGTCGGTGAATTGGTAAATCCACGGCTTGCGTAAAACTCTTGCTCACCGACAGTAAATGTGAATTCCTGATTGCAGTCGCGACAATACAATGTCTGATCCGCTAATGACATAATCTCTTTCTCAATTCCAGGGCCTCAGACCCAAAGACTTTTCTGTATCGCACGGCTACAATAGACAGTCTATTCTGAGCAACATCGTACTTTACAGCATTGTCCTACTATACCACATATGCCATCCAAAGTGGGCTATTTTTTTCTCAATTGTAGCCAATTTAGATGCTGTCACTGCAAATTGGAACTGCGAATTCTTCAGGGTATTGCTGGCACAAATGATAGTACCTTTGGGGCATCAGCTTGTAGTTTCCGCACCGCTTCCACTAGCAACCCATGCTCCACAGATTTTATACGTTCCTGTAGTATCTCTACAGTATCGTCTGGCAGAATCTGTACTTCGGCCCGGCAAATGACCGGTCCAGCATCAACCTCTGGGATAACATAGTGAATAGTGTTACCAGTGACTTTCAGCCCTGCTTCCAGTGCTCGCTGTACGACATGCAATCCACGCAATGCAGGGATAACGCTACCATCACTGGTTGTATACGTCTCACCACTATCATCCGGCAACAGTGCCGGATGCAGATTGATGATACGCTGCGGAAATTGCAGAATGAAACTGGAACTGAAAATACGCAGCCAGCCAGCCAGCACGATCAGGTCAGCCTGAAAGAGGCGCAAAAGCGCGGCGATACGCGCCTCAGCTTCTTCGCGCTGCTTCCACGGTACAAATATCGCCGCTAGTTTGTGCTTGAGCGCCCGCTGCAAGCCGTAGGCACTCGCCTTGTTACTGATGACGAGCACGATCTCAACACCTGGGAGCTGCTTGTTTTCAACGGCATCGATGAGCGCCTGCAAGTTGCTACCACTACCAGAAACAAGCACCGCAACACGCAATGGCTTCTGCTGTTGTACATCGCTTATGCTCTGTTTACTATCGCTCATCGTTCTATCTCTCCTCTTTCGGTAATCTATGCGCAGAAATGGCAATGCATTCGGTCATGAAATAACGCTCCTAATATTTTCTCGTACCGCGATTGATGCGAAAGCCATGAGTATAAATTTCCGCGAAACGATAGCCTTGCTCTTGTCTACGCTTCGCTAAACCAATGAGTCCAATTGTCAGCAAAAATTCGACGAATTTCTCGAAGTCTTTGAACTCTGGCAATCTCGCCTCGACAGTTTTTTGCCAGACGCTCTCCAATTCTTTTTTCTCAGTGACAATGTTGAAACCAACTAACGTATCAAAGAAAGGAATGAGTTCTGCATACTCGTTGCGTAGCTCATCACAGCGCTTTTCAGATGCCTCTTTTAACCCTTGAATTAATGATTGGGGTCGTAGCAGCCGGGCATCCATCATCGATTGTTGTCCTCTATATGCGGTCAACTCATATTCCTTTGCCGTCTTTAGTAAGATGCTCAGACTGCGGGGAAAGGTTGTACCACTAGAGTCAGTCAATCGTTCATAGACCCACCTGGACATTTGTTTTGACTTCGGGTTACGCTCACGACGGCTACCCCATAGCAATTGGAGTGCTCTTTCCACACTTTCTTCGTCCGCTTGATCGATATTTTCCACTGGAGAAAAGCGCTCAACCAGATCGCTAAACTCCCTCGACTGTTGTGCCTGTCGTAACGCTAACTTTAAGAAATCCGCTCGTGTCCAGCGCAAAACGATATCACGACCATTAAAGTGACTTTTGTTATCGAAAATGAGCCTGCGCCAGATATCCTCACGCAAAAATATTTTGAATCCAATGGATTTGAGTTGACGCACGTCACAAGCTTGTACGAGTTGAAATAAGCCAGTTAGTGCACTGCTACGCAATTCGTTTTCCTCACGGAAATCTACATCAAGATCGTCATAGAGAAACCAGAGCACTTCTCTCTGTGTGCTCTTTGTAAGCTGACTATTAATAACATCAAGAGCATCTTTCAATAGGAGATTCAGTTCCACATCTGTAGCCATCTCTATTAACAGATCGGTATATTCTTTGCGCCAATCATCGACACCTTTTGGAACCCGTTGTAAAGAAGAACGTAGCTTTTGAAATTTGGAATCTTTATTGTTTTTGAGCAATGTTTGGAGCTGATCTTCCTGACGCAGGCGCAAAAACAGGTAAGCACGCCAGAACGCTTCCCAGGAAGTACCTGCGTGTACTATAGAGCGGCCTATTTGCTGAAATTCGTCCTTATCAGGATGCTTACGAAAAGAGCCATGCCCAGAAATACATGTTACTGAATCCAGTCGTTTACGCGATAAGCGTCGTGCCTCTTCACTGTATTTGAGCAGTAGCTTATACAACTCGGTTTTACCTGTCCCTTTTTTTCCACAAATGAGACAAGTGGTACCATCGAGAAAGCGGTCGAAATCAGCAGTGCGCTGAAATACTTCCAGGTTTTGATTTTGCATAGCATCTACCTGGGGGAACTCCAAACTCTCTATAATTCTTCTGCGGCTGCTAGTATCCATCAATAGAGTTTCAACGCGGGCAGCATTGGTATCTTCCTCAATGATATTCGCAATACGTGTATAATACGATGATAGCTCCTCTACCGGATAGCTATCAGCCAACGCAATTCCTGTAAGATATGGTATTACTATCGGATCTGCAACCTCATTCAGTAGCTCCTCGTTCTGCAGATCTTCACCTACAGTTTCTTCCTCCTCCTCCTCCTCAATCGTCTGCAAAAGTTCCCACTGCTTTTTTACCATTTCTGTTCCTATCTCTCCTACAGCAGGAACTGGTGAGAAGACAAAATAGGTTGGTACTATAGCTGAAATCGTTTTTGTGATTAGATCAATGCCATTGCAATTCTGGTCATTGGGATACAAAAATATGATGGCTTTATCTGCGACGCGTAGCAACGAAAATGCCCCCCACTCATTGAGTCCTGTCCGTGAGTCAACGAGAATGACATCAGGCGCTAGCTGCTCAGTAATATCTCGATAGAAAGTTGACCAGAGATCCTCGCCACGCTCAGTAATAGCATTTGCTCGTAGGTCGTCGACTTTGGCAATATAGTCAAGATCTAGCTGGCCCGCAGGCACAACAAAAAGTCGTCCGGTCGCATTTGTAATATATACTTCACTAAAAATATCAGCTACTGAAATAGTAAGATCAACTTCTTTAGGGGCATACGATCTTTCATAAAAGTAGTCCACGATACCATGTTGTAATGGTTTCATGGCTAATGCCGAACTGAGACCTGGAGCTTCTAGATCCAGATCAACAATGACTACTTTGCGACCTCGCCTGGCAAGAATGGTGGCTGTTTGCACAAGTGCCGTCGTACGCCCAACGCCGCCTTTAAATGAATAGAAAGTAACAGTAACCGGAATGCGAGGTTTACGTCTAAGACTTTTTTGCGCTTCTGGCACATTCGCTGCCCTTGTAGCCAGGTCAAACCAACTGTACAGTGGGTTCTCCTCCGTATCAGGTGGACGTGAAAGCTCGAGTGCAGCGGCTTCCTCAGGAGTATATAAACCAAGATAGCCGAGCGATACAGGAACCTCGAAGGATTGCATGAGTTCTTGAATCTGCTCACGCCGCCGCGCTAATGGCTCACTAAAGCGCTTACTCACAATAGTAATGTTCAATACGCCAGATGTGGAAATGATCATGTCTGACCACTCTTCTGGTCCTTGCACATAATATTCCTGGAGATAGTTTTTTAGCGCCGTTCGCCATGTCTGTTTCATAATAGTGCCTCTTCAGAGTTGCGTAGCCTGCTTTTGTAACCATGCTCTAAGACTAGTATACGATTGCTTCCATTTTTTATATTTCTCATCATCTGGCTCGTCTCCTACATAGCGCATATTTATGAAGTGGCACCCATAATTCTCTACGTCGTTTAACCATTTGCGCACATATGGCACATGTTCTATACGAGCTTTCAATTTGTTATGCAAGCGTATTGCGGCATCGTAGTTATGTCCAGGATTGTAGCAGGTATGACCCGGGTTATTGGTCTCATTTTTCCATTCTTTCTCTCCATCCGCGTTTGTGGGCAAGGAGTCCTTTATGATAGTTTTAAGGAGACATTCAATGGTAATACCTCCGAAGTGCATTGCAGCAGTGCGTCTTTTCGCTGTATCTAACGCACTAAAATCTTTGTGACGTTCCATATATGCGGATTGAAAATCTTCCATGCGTCTCTACCACCATTATCCAATATGATATTCGTGCGTGTGAATAATGGTGATGATACAGCACATGATCTTACGTGTCAAATGCATGTGCTGTAGTACAAGTGCCTGGATCTATGCTCTCTGGAGAGTTTCCAGGCCACGGTGCGCGATGTCTTTGCGGTAGTGCACGCCCGCAAAGGAGATGCACGCGGCGGCAGCATACACACGACTAACCGCGTCCTGGAGCGTCTCGGCACGCGCAACGACGCTGAGGACGCGCCCACCGGCAGTGACCAGTTGCCCGTCCTTCAACGCCGTCCCGGCATGGAATACCTGAACGCCTGCGACGCGCTGCGCTTCCTCTATACCTGTAATGGGAATACCTGAACGATATTCACCAGGATACCCACCTGAAGCTAACGATAGGCTGACCGCGTAACCAGGATACCACAGTTGCTCAACATCGACGGTGCAACCCTCGACGTATTCCAACACATTGAGCACATCCTCACGTAAGAGCAACATAAAAGCTTGCGCCTCGGGATCGCCGAAACGTGTGTTGTGCTCAATGACCATCGGACCACGCTCGGTGAGCATGATGTTTGAGTACAACACACCACTGAAGTCGATACCACGATCTTGCAGGGCTTGCAGCGTAGGTCCCACTATTTGTTGATAAACGTTCGTCTCTTGTGACTGATTGACAAACGGCAAGGGCGTAAAAACACCCATGCCTCCAGTATTTAAGCCCTGGTCGTTGTCAAATACGCGCTTGTGGTCCTGCGTGAGCGTCAGAGGTAAATAGTTTGTGCCACGGCAGATAGCGGTCGAGCCAATTTCATCACCGCTTAGATAGTCCTCGATGACCACGATATCACCAGCGGAACCAAAGATACGCTCTACCATCATCTGCTTGAGGGCTTCATGGGCTGTGGCGCTATCCAGTGCGACGATAGCACCCTTGCCTGCTGCACTGCCATCGGCCTTGATAACCACGGGTGCGCCATGCTGCTCCAGGTAGCGCGCGGCCTGAGCGTAGTCGCTAAAGGTACGATGCTGGGCCGTGGGGATACCTGCGGTTGTCAATAACTCTTTCGCAAAGGCTTTACTGCCCTCAAGCGCCGCGGCGGCTTTTGTCGGACCAAAGACGCGCAGGCCCCGCTGTCGAAACAGGTCAACGATACCATCAATCAGCGGTGCCTCCGGTCCAACTACTGTGAGATCAATATGCTGCTCTTCGGCGAAAGCCGCTAACGCATCAAGCTGGCTCACGCTCAACGAGATGCGTTCTGCATATGCCTGCATGCCCGGATTACCCGGTGCTACATAGATCTTCGTAACACGCGGACTTTGTGCTAGCTTCCAGACAAGAGCGTGTTCACGCGCTCCTGATCCAATCACGAATATGCGCATGGCCAGACCTCCTGGTGGCTATTTTTGACTTTTCACGGCTGCATCGCGGGGAAAGAACGTAGCATGCTGCGCACCGTGACGCGCGGCCACCAGCGGATCAAAGGGCCAACCATCTTTCTGCATACAGCCATAGCAGAATTCCTGGTGGAGCAGATTGAGTCCGCTCTTATCGTCCACTGGCACAGTTGAATTTTGCTTGGCGGACAGCAGCGCACGTCCCAGTCCCGCCAGACTGAGATAGCCCAGACTATCCACGCCAATATAGTCCGCGATCTGCTGCGTGCTACGACCAGCGGCAACAAGTTCTTCTTCTTGCGGGATGTCGATACCGAAGTAGCAGGGATGTCGCAGCGGCGGCGCACTGGAACGGAGATGTATTTCCTTCACACCGCGATGCCGTAAGGCCGACACCAGCCGCTTCATCGTGTTACCACGTACAATCGAATCATCCACAATGACCAGGCGCGCACCGGTAATTTTGGGTTGCACCATGTTAAATTTCAAGTCAACTTCTAGTTCACGGAGCCGCTGATCGGGCTTGATAAAGGTGCGATCACTATAGCGATTTTTAATGATGGCCTGCCCATAAGGAATCCCCGAAGCCGTCGCATAGCCCAACGTAGCCGGAATAGATGAATCAGGCACGGGCACAACGAGATCCGCATCGACCGGATGCTCTTTTGCCAGCTCCCGACCAAGCGCTTCACGTACGTTGTAGACGTAAGTATCGTTGAGCTGACTGGTCGCGTCCGAGAAGTAAATATGCTCGAAAACACACAGCGAGTGCTGCGGCAACTGGACCAACTTCTCAGCATGCAAACCGTCTTCGTCAATGGTGATGAACTCACCAGGTTCGACTTCGCGTACAAACGTGGCTCCCAGGCGATCCAGGGCACAGGATTCAGAGGCCGCAATCCAACAAGCACCGATACGGCCAAGACAGAGTGGTCTCATGCCCCAGGGGTCGCGTGCCGCATATAACTTGCCTTCAGCCAGCATCACAAGACTATATGAACCGCGCAACAATGGAAAAGTGGCAATCATGCGCTCACGTAGCGTCTTGCCCTCCGCATATAAGAGCAACTGGGCAATGACTTCACTTTCAGTTGTTGAGCTGAAGATGTCAGCGGGAAAGAGCGTATGCAGCGTATCATTATTCACGATATTGCCATTATGCGCTAAAGCAATGGTGTCATACAGTCCACTACGCGTACCAACGACAAACGGCCCGGCATTTTCTACACAACTGGAGCCAGTGGTAGAATAACGCACATGACCAATACCACAATGCGTATAAGGCAGGCTCGTACCTGAATCCTGGAATACGTCGCGCACTTTGCCCATAGCTACACGGTGAGCGATATTGCCTTCGCCATCGTATACAGCCATGCCAGCACTTTCCTGACCACGATGCTGCAAGGCGGTAAGCGCCAGGGTGATGTAACGTCGTACGTCCAGACTCGCGTCGCCTTTTGGTACGTAGATCCCTACAATCCCACAAGCGTCGTGTAGTCGCTCCATAGTCGGCTCCTCCCAGAAGTCTTCAGCAGTAATACTGCGTGTATGTTGTTCGTGTTGTTTCCCTGATACTCAAATACATATAGAAACACGTTTCTATATGTACACCATTCCGCTTAGCCTGCTGCATTTCAAATGGAATCATGCAGTCGCATCTTCTATCGCGCAGTCAGCCAGACCTGGACAACTGCAAGGGATTGTCCCTACGCAATCCTCCCAGACCTGAATGCAACGCATGTCAGGCTGTGATTTAGGCCGTCTGCAATTTTCCTGTCAGATCTGCGACGATGGCATAGCGATCAGCGATGTCGTGCAGAGCAGATGGGGTGATATCCTGCAAATTTCGATAGACTTGCTTATCTAACATGCGGTTTTTATCACCTTCAGGCCATAAACGCCAACTGTCATTGTCGATGACGTCCGCAACCAGTAGGCGTCCCTGCGGATCACGCCCAAATTCGATTTTGAGATCGATAAGCGTGATGTCCAGGTTGGCCCAGGCTCGCTCCAGCACCTCGAAGACACGATGACCCTCTTGCACCATCCAGGTGATCTCGTCTTCAGTAGCCAGACCTGATGCAATGATATCAGCAGGCCAGATCTGTGGATCGTGCCGCATATCATCTTTCAGGAATGTCTCGACCAGGACGGGATCGAAGCGTGTGCCCTCGCTGACTTCAGGATGACGCTTCAAGTAAGATCCCGTGGCGATGCGCCGCTGTACATGCTCAATAGGCAACATCGTACAATGCCGTACTAACAGCGTGGTCTCGTCCACTTGCTTGATGAAGTGGGTGGCAATATGCGCAGCATTCAATAGGCGAAAGACATTGGCAGTGGTAATGGTGCTCCAACGCGATTTACCGACGATCTCATTGCGCCGCGCGCCATCTCCGGCGGTGATCTGGTTCTTGCTGACTATGTAGACCAGGGTATCATCGCCAGGATAGGCGTAGATTTGTTTTGTCTTCCCCTCGGCTAAAAGGGGGCCAAATACAGGACGTTGATCGGTCATAGACTGGTTATCCTTTCTTGAACCCAGAGTCTACAATGCTAGCAGGCATCCTTCTTAATAGTGCAAAACCACACCGGCACCCTCAGCAATTGTACCTATGGTCAATAGTTCAGGCAGCACACAGCGCGCTTCCAATGCACTTTTTGGCGAAAGTACGATGACCATGCCTATACCCATATTGAACGTGCGATATAACTCTTCTTGCTGCCCATGTCCCGGCGCGAAATCACTCGACGCGTTTGGCTGTGCTCCTGTAGAGTTGCTCACGTCAGGCAGATTTTCTCCATCTCTTTGATCCGTCTGAGGATATTGCAATAAGCTTGCCAATAATTGAAAAAGTGGCGGCACACTCCACGCGCGCGTGTCTATAACAGCCTGCATGCCCGTGGGGAGAATACGCGAGATGTTGCCCTTGAAACCTCCGCCAGTGATATGCGCGATACCTTTGATATAGCGTCCCCGGTCAGCCAGATATTCGCGTAAGACACTGATCTCACGGAGATAGCTGCGATGAGGACGTAGCAACACGTCGACCAGCGGCTCTCCCAGTTCAGGAAAGACGGTATCCAGCGCGTAAGGCGCGAAGATACGCCGCGCAAGCGAGTAGCCATTGGTGTGCAAACCATGAGAAGGCAGACCCAGGATAACGTCACCCACGGAGATGGTTGCCCCATTCTGCGCTTCTTGCTCTTCTACAACGCCTACAATAGTGCCAGCCAGATCAAAGGTTCCCGGCTGGTAGATATCCGGCATTTCCGCCGTTTCACCTCCCAATAGCGCACAACCAGCCTCGCGGCAAGCCTGCGCGACACCCTGGACAATAGTGGCAACTTGAACAGGATCAAGTTTATGGACGGCAACATAGTCCATGAAGAAGAGCGGCTTTGCTCCCTGCGTGATCAGATCGTTGAGCGAATGATTGACGATATCATAGCCGATAGTATCATAACGACCGGCCTGCGCGGCAAGCAACGTTTTTGTACCCACACTATCGGTAGAGGAGACAAGCGCAGGCTGGAGCATCTTTTGTAACTTCTGCGCGCTAAAGACTCCCGCGAAAGCGCCAATACCCTCCAGCACCTCGGGTCCCTGCGAAGCTCGGACCGCGTCGCGCATAAGCTGCACGGCATGCTCACCCGCCTCGACATCAACGCCACTTTCAGCATACGTCAGAGACGGTATCGGGTTGTCAACAGATGCCGAAGCTTGCGTTGAACTGGCCTGGTTGTCCCCTGCACTTAATTGGAGCGCATAGGTATACGCGTTTTTGAAGAGGAGCAGGCCATCACCCTGACCATCCGCAGTACCACGCCGCTGTGGATGCTGTAACGCGGAGATGTAGTTTTCTGGGTGCGGCATTAAACCAAAGACGTTGCCACGCACATTGCATACGCCCGCAACATTATCACGCGAGCCATTGGGATTTTCAGGATAAGCAACCTGCTGCTCCGTATAACCACTGGCAGAGGCATAGACCAGCGGGATTTGTCCTTGCGCCCGCAGTTGCGCAAGGTCTCCAGCGAACACAAATTGTCCCTCGCCATGCGCTACCGGCGCTTCTATCAGTCGATCTATGCCACGCGTGAAGATGCAAGGACTGGTCTGCACCGCCATTGTCACCCAACGGCACTCGAATTGGGCCTGGGTATTGTCTGTGAGGGTCGCCAGCGCAGAGCGGTTCTCAAGCGCCGGAAGCAGACCAGCACGTACTAGCGTCTGAAAGCCATTGCAGATACCAAGCACCGGCCATCCCTCGTCAATAAATTGCCGCAATTGAGGCCCCAGATGGATCGTCAGATTCTTCGCCAGCAATGTGCCAGCTCCCAGGTCATCACCGTAAGAGAAACCACCAGGGATGACGAGAAATTGATAGGCCAGTAACGTTTCAGGCTGCTTGATGAGCTGGTTGATGTGCACACGGTCGGTCGCAAAACCAACCCGGCGGCAAGCAAGAGCAGCATCCTGATCACGATTGATACCAGGCGCTCGTAGCACCAGTGCACGCATCATGCCAGACCTCCCTTCCAGGCTGTTTGTAGTTCATCGACGCTGAGGTTAATCAGTTCTACCTCACCACTATGCACGATGAAACGCGTTGTATTTGTGACAGTTCCGACATACGTTATGTCCTCAACCCCACTGGCGCGCATATGCTGCTCAAAGGCTCCTAACTGCTCAGGCGTGACCTCGACCAGAAAACGCGAGGCAGATTCGCTGAAGAGCCGCACGACCGTCTCTGCACTAGGACTCAACGCAGTCGCGCTTTTCACGGTAATATGTTCCGCATGCAAGGTTACTCCAAGCAGACCGGCCAGTGACATCTCGGCTGCCGCAAGCACTAAACCACCCTCCGATAAGTCATGGCAGGCTCGCACCAGACCATGGCGAATAGCGGCACCAAGCGCTTGCATTGTGGTACGTGCACGCTTCAGATCAACCTGGGGCACCTCTGTATGTGTAAACAACTGCGCGAAAGAATCAGGATCGATCACTTCAGCGTAATGAGAACCGGCCAGCTCGTTCCGCGTCGCGCCAACCTGGTAGAGCAGGTTTCCCGGCGTCTTGAGTGACATGTCAATGGTTGGCGTCACATCATCAATGACGCCGACCGCCGATATAAGTAAAGAGGCGATAACCGGTATGCGCCGACCATCTGTACGATACTCGTTGTTCAGACTGTCTTTGCCAGAGATAAATGGCGTGCCGAAAGCCCGCGCCGCCGCATAACAACCCTGCACTGCTCGTACCAGCGCGCCAAGCTGCTCGGGATCGGTCGGATTGCCCCAGCAGAAATTGTCCAGGAGCGCCGCCCGCGTCACATCCCCACCTACAGCGGTCAGGTTGCGCAGGGCTTCGTCGACTGCGTTCACGGCCATATGATATGGGTCGATCTTGCCATAAAGCGGATTGATACCGTTGGAGAGTACGACTCCCGCCAGGGATGGCTGATCCTCAATGTATGGTTGCAGAACCGCAGCATCACCTGGACCGTTGTTTGCTCGTCCGACGAGAGGCTTGAGCACCGTCGCGCCCAGCACTTCGTGATCATAACGCCGCACAACTTCTTCTTTGGAGGCGATAGAAGGATGACGCAATAATGCCAGCAGCGTAGGTGCTAATGAATGGTTGATGGCCTGTGTAAAGCTTTCCAGCTCCAACTCCAACTTCAGGAGTTCCTCATGTATAGGAGGAGCCGCGCGCGTCCATAGAGCGTCTAATGTACGATCCGGCTGGCCGTGATGCAGAAATGCCATATCGATATCAGCAACGAGCTGATCATGATAGGTTAAGGTCAAACGGCGGTCAGCAGTGAATGTCCCCAGGACGGTCGCTTCGACCTCCTCGATAGCGCAAATTTCTAGCAGTTCCTGGAGATGTTCGGGGGGAACAGCCAGGATCATACGTTCCTGCGCCTCTGAGAGCCAGATTTCCCACGGTGCCAGGCCCTGGTACTTGAGTGGCGCATGCGCCAGTTCTACACGCGCGCCCGTCTGCTCGGCCATCTCACCAATAGCCGAAGAAAAACCGCCAGCTCCACAATCGGTAATCGCGTGATAGAGCTGGCGGTCACGGGCCTGCAAGATAGCGTCTGTGACCTTCTTCTCGGTGATTGGTGCACCGATCTGGACGGCGGTACCAGCCCGCGTGTTAATCTCCAGACTCATCTCGCCCGATGAAAAGGTCGCCCCGTGTATACCGTCACGACCCGTACGTCCGCCTAGCGAGACGATCAGGTCGCCCGGCTGTGCGCCGCTGGGATGGCTGCCGTGTGGCAATATGCCCAGACAACCACAGAAAACAAGCGGGTTATAAATATAGCCCGGATGATAGAGGATGGCTCCATTTACGGTAGGAATGCCCATCTTGTTACCATAATCTCGCACGCCGCCCACAACTCCACTGGCGATACGACGCGGCGATAAGATACCGGATGGCAGGTCCTCTGAAGATGTATCAAGTGGCCCAAAACAGAGCACGTCTGTACAGGCGATGGGCTGCGCCGAGACACCAACGACGTCCCGGATAACTCCACCCACTCCGGTGTTTGCTCCGCCAAATGGTTCAATCGCTGAGGGGTGGTTGTGCGTCTCGACTTTAAATGCGATATCATGGCTGGCCGTCAGGCGAATGATACCGGCATTGTCACTGAAGGCCGAGACGAGCCACGCGGGCTTCACTTCGTCAGTCGCACGCATGATGTAGCGTTTGAGCAGTCCATGAATGGTTTCCGTCGCCAGCTCGTTGCCCTGATGATCCAGCTCACGGTAGCGGATCGTGGCTTTAAATGTTTTATGTGAACAATGCTCCGACCAGGTCTGGGCCAGCGTCTCCAGTTCAACGTCTGTGGGTTCGCGCTGCTGTCCCCGGTAATGCTGCTGGATAGCGCGCATCTCGTCGAGGTTGAGCGATAAAAGACCCGCCTTACTGACTGCGAGGAGCTGCTCGTCGTCCATATGTAAAATGGGGATGGTACGAGCAACAGACGCTAGCAATAGTTCTTCGCTCGACTGTATCTCTGCCCTTATGCCGTCCGATGGCTGCTCGCCAGCAACACGCATGGTATAGGTCTGAATGACCGGGTTGTAGAGCAACGCTTGTGCGATACAATGGGCTTCAGCTTCACTCAGGCGACTATCGAGCAGGTAGCGGCGTCCGGTCTCTACGTGCGATAACCCACTCATACCAATCATCTGCGCACCCGTCAGGACGCTCTCGGCTAGCGTATCGGTGACGCCCGCGTGAAAGAATACATCGACGATATGCTCCGTGGCAGGCGGCTCCTCGCGGACATGAGAGGTCGCAGTGGCCTGCTGGACGATGGGATCTGTCAGCAACTGCCCTATCAGTTGGTCTAGTTGGGTGACGCTGAGTGTTCCTGAGAGGCGGTATAGTTGGGCTGTACGTAAGGTGAGTTGAGAAGTGCTGGCGGAAATTTCGGCTAGCGTTGGTAGATGCTTCGTGGGTAACTGCAATATCTCGCGCGCTAGCTGGTGAGCATGGACGTCATGCAGCTCAGTTCGCGCCCGAATTTCGATTTGATATGTTGTCACTTTCCTGGTCCTGGCTGGCTATATGTTTGTATCGGTGAACAAGCTATAGTCCGTCAATAGGGCAAGCCGGGTGGCAACCACAAGGGTCGCTACGCTCGGCCCTACTACGCGTATCCCAATCTGGCTCCCGTGCAAGCATGGCCCTACGCGTGTATATCTATAATAGTGTGCAACATTGCTGGCTCATCTAATGGGACGGGTTCATTGTAGCACCTTTCTTTGACGCATAGCAAATTACGTGAGCATCTGCATTAGTTCACGATACCACGCTTCACCAAATTTCCATGCTCCATAACGCAGTAAATTTGGTTCGCCTGTGGCCGATATGTTCCCGTGCTGGTGGAGAAGAAATGTACGCAGGCTCTCAGCCGTCACGCGCAGAGGGTACAATTGCTTGACCTCATCATCCTCGGCTGTGCGGGTGAGGACTTCTGACAAAGGGATACGCAAGCGGGTGAGAAAACACAGTTCCGCGTGAGGCGTCGCCAGATCGTAGACGATACAAAGACAGCGTTGCTCCTGGATATCATCAGCCTGGATGCCGGTCTCCTCGCGTATCTCACGACGGATGGCCGCAAATGCATCCGGCTGCGTCGCCATATCTAGATGACGCTCAAAGAAGCCACCAATAACGTGATAACGTCCTGCGTAGACGTCTACACCCTGGCGCTTGTCGAGGAGGATAAAGTTATCGCTCGTCTCGATTACGGAGCATACGGCAAGCGCATTGCCTAACGCTTGACGCGCATGACTACGCGCAAAAGAGGGATGCCGCGTCGTTACGTATTCCTTATAACCGGTATCTCCCACGAGTATGTGCAGTTTTTCAGCACTATGCGCCTGGATGGCAACCAAACGAAAAAGCGGGGCGTCAAAAAGTCGCGCGCCTCGCTCTTGCGCTTGCTGCAATTGTTCACGCCAGTATGCGTCCATCCAGGCTCCCTCGTCAGGGGTGTATGCTATACGCTGCGAAGGGTCATAGGTGATGATTAACTGGTCAGCGCGGTAAAAACCTTGCGCTAGCAGCTCAAATTCAAGCATAATAGCATTGTTTCCTCAATCTGCTAGATAAGGTGTTCAATAGTAAGCTGCTTCATCTGCTCATCGGCAACTTTCAGTCCTTTGGCGGTGACTTCATTTGACCTTGTCGCAGATGTTGGCTGGGTATTGGTGTCATCTGGTCTTGTTGCGGATAGAAAAGTTGGCCAGGTATTGGTGTCATCTGGTTTTGTTGCGGATGGGGCAGGCGATCAGGAGCTACACCTCCAATAACTTCAGCCAGCAGAGGATCGAGTATCGTGCCTGTTCTGCGATACGTGAGAGGAGTTCCCTGTGCCTTCGCCTGTCGAATATCCTGGAGCGTTTGCTGTATGGACCTCTCTACATATTGCAATTGTTGCGCCTCTTGACGCCAGCGTTGGAGACGAGCGAGCAAGTTATTGAGCGAACCCGCTATCGACCAGAGAACATTCCTCTGATCAAAGGACACGCGCGCATTGAGATTGCCGTTGGCAACCTGCACATGTACAGACACGATTTGTTGAATACTCTCTTCCAGCTGTTGCTTTTCTTGTAGGGCAGTTTGTTGCTGAACAGCCAGCGATTGAGTAAGTTTGTTCACTTCTTCCGCCTGGTTAGCTCGCGTCATCTCCCCAATAGTGTTACTTACCCAGAACAGGCTCACTAATATAGCAACGGCCTGAACAGACACCGTCTGGTAATAATCTATAGGACCGATTGTAGCAAGTGATTGTGCCAAATCAGGTGCTTTAGGAAAAAATGTGAGGAGAACAATGACAAACAAACAATTGAGTGTGCCTAGTGACAGAGCTACCCAGATCGGAAATAGTGAAACGGCGATGATATCGGGCGAAACCAGTATCGAAAGAACTGCAAAATTGTTGAGAGAAAATCCTCCCGTTCCAAAGCTCTGGGTGATAAAGTATAAACACATGCTGAGTTCGATAGCCACAAAGGCGATAACATTAGCAGTGCGCAGTTTTCCGAGACGGTTTAAAGCGATACCAATCACGAAACAGACAATGGTCACTGAAATGGGAGGGATCGCCGCTGGAGTGTTTACGACGAAGACAACAATGTAGAGATAAAGGATATGATAAACAATCTCAATCAGCAAGATAATGCTGGTAAATCTGCTCCTGCGCATGAATGTTCGTTCGTGTAAAGGAGCGTCTTCTGACACTTCTGGAGCAGCAGCGATAGCGTACCACCAACTAAATAGACGATCTACAACGTTTTGCTGTGATGAAGATATTTGCATGTGTTACCAAGACGATGTCTCTCTGGAAGAAAAGACATCGCGCCTCCTTTCCCTTTGCAACATGAAGAAATATCAGAGTGAAGAAATATCAGCGACTATTATTCTCCCCTCTACCATTTCTCAACAACACCAGGTATCTTAAATTAACAAATAACTTGCTCAATCGTATCGGTCTATTGCCAACATCTCTGAGGTTTACGCGTTAAGCCAGGAGCAGTGCTAATGTCCAGGGTAATCCTCCATGTATCCTCTTTAATTGGGAAGTGCTCAAGGTGCTCCCCACCATGCACTGGAGCTGATATATCCAGGATAATTTCCTGATCTTGAACAAATACTATCATAAATTATAGCACAGTTTAGTGAAGGTGCATACCCTTTTTGAGGAGTGTTTGAACAACTAATCAGAAACTACGCATCTTAGCATTGTCAATTGGGAAGATCATTATTGGTAAATGATGTAGTATCTAACAACATCATGATCGCCCGGCTACCCAATAGCATTTCTACCTGAAACAATGCTAATGCCCTCTACTGGCTTATCCAGCAAGGGCACGATGTGGAGTAAGCGCCATGCCTACTACATTTATTATTCCCATTCGATGGTGGCGGGTGGCTTGGAGGTGATATCGTAGACAACGCGGTTGATGGTCGGGATCTCGTTGACTATGCGATTGGCAATACGCCCCAGTAGATCTGGCGAGAGGCGCGCCCAGTCGGCTGTCATAAAATCTCCGGTTGTTACGGCTCGCAGCGCAACAACGTTGGCATACGTACGACCATCACCCATGACGCCAACACTCTGTAAAGGCGTCAATACGGCGAATGCCTGACCCAATTGACGATAAATGCCCGCGCGGCGAATTTCGTCGATGACAATGGCATCGGCGGCCCGCAAGGTCTCCAGACGCTGCTCGTCTACCGCTCCGATGACACGGATAGCTAAACCGGGTCCCGGGAATGGATGACGCCAGACCCACTCTTCCGGTAAGCCAAGCGCCTGACCGATCTCACGTACTTCATCTTTAAACAAGGTGCGCAATGGCTCTAATAGCTTGAGCACCATGACATCCGGCAAACCCCCAACGTTGTGGTGCGTCTTGATACGCTTGGCCGTGGATGCGGTATCGTGGCTGGTGCTCTCAATGACGTCCGGGTAGAGGGTGCCTTGCGCCAGGTAGGCAATATGACCTTGTTGCAGTTCAAGGCGCTCGGCTTCCGCTTCGAAAACGCGTATGAATTCCTCGCCTATCAGCTTGCGCTTTTGCTCAGGGTCGATTACGTCAGCAAGACGACTCAGGAAACGCTGGCGCGCGTCTACGACTATAAGCGGAATGTGCATGTGAGTGCTAAAAGTGTCTACAACTTGCTCGCGTTCGCCCGCTCGCAGTAAACCTGTATCTACGAAGACACAGGTGAGCTGGTCCCCGATAGCTTTGTGGATCAATAATGCAGCGACCGCCGAATCTACACCACCCGAGAGACCACAAATGACACGCTCGTCGCCTACACGCTGACGGATCTGTGCGAGCGCGTCTTCGATGACCTTGCTGGATGTCCAACTGGCATCGCAAGCACAGATCCGAAACAGAAAATTACGGATGATCTCTTTGCCTTGCGGCGTATGCGTCACCTCCGGGTGGAATTGGAGCCCAACGATGCCTTGCGGATTGGCTATCGCGGCCACCGGGTTGCTTTCGGTACAGGCAAGCACGTGGAAGTCGGCAGGCAACTCGTCTACGCTATCACCATGGCTCATCCAGACAGGTAAGCGCAGTATAGGCTCAGACTGGTCCAGGCGCTCGGTCTGCTCTGGGGATGCGGTGATGCCCGCAAAGATGCGAAAATTGCGTGGGTCTTGCTCGGCAACAGGCAAGACGTCGATGGTGGCAGGTCCGTATTCGCGCAGTCCGTGGGCGAGCGCGACGTGTCCACCTAGCTGCAAGGCTAATAGTTGCATGCCATAACAAATACCCAGGATCGGTAAGCCACTGTGCAGAATGGCAGGATCACAGGTGGGCGCGTTTTCGTCGTAGACGCTGGCAGGGCCGCCCGAAAGTATGAAGCCTTTGATATCAAGGTCTTGCCTCTGCTGAAGCTGCGCCAGTGTCGTCGCGGCAGACACAAGTTCACTGTAGACGTGGCACTCGCGCACACGACGCGTGATGAGTCGACTGTATTGGGAACCAAAATCGAGCACGATGATCGCCTGGCGGCGCTCCAGTGCATGCATGCGTTTCCTTCCTAACCGGGGCGTCAGATATCTCCCCTATCTCTATGATATGCCAACAAGCATAGTTGTTTTGCGTTATATTGCTAGAGTATATCACACAGCCCTGGCCGGGTTCATTGGCAGCGTTGAAAGGTGGGTAAAACGATAGAGATGTATGCAAACCAACGAAAGGGTTGTCACAAGGTCTTACAGGATGAAATAACTCTGTAATTTTGACAGAGTTATTTCCTGTGGAAAAGGCTGAATATGCTTGAAGAGCATAACTATATTTTACCGTTAGTAAATCGGAGAACTTTTTACCGCCGAAGCGTGAGAAGAAGCAGCTTCCGTCTGCGACGCAGGGAGAGCTATTTGGAAATCAGGAGCTACTAGAGGAATAAGTGTACGACACATTATTATTATAGTAGAGGTGAATACAAGGCAGATGTTAAATCACACATAGCTGTAATCGCCGCAATACCATATTCGAGATGCTCTCGCTTGTAACAAGCGAGAGCATTGAACTTAGTGGGCACTCGACGGCCCAGTGGATTAGTGTGTTACGGTAGAAGTGGTGGTTGGTTTGAGAATCGGAGTCGGCCACGCTTTCGGAGTACCCGTCGGTCGGGCTACTGGTGTACCTGTCGGCCACGCTTTCGGAGTACCCGTCGGCCAGACCCTGGGAGTACCTGTTGGCCAGGCTCCTGGTGTGCCCGTTGGTTTAGCATGAAAACCCTTGCCTGGCATGCCTTTGTTAGGACCAAAGTGATCAGGCCACTTCTTCCCCAGACTCTGGAGCGCATCAGCCAGGTAGGTGCTTATGTTGCTAGCGGTCAATTTCACTTTATTCTGCGTCGCCAGACGCTTTGCATACGCGAGCAACTGATCAATCTGATCATAACTCAAAGGTCTGCTACTCTTAACGACCACACCCTTCGTCGTCTTGCCTGTAAACGTACCGTTGTTCAGTGAACAGATCGCCTTGACAGCAGCACTACTGCTAGTATTACTGAGCGCGTATTTGCTGGTCAACTGTTTTACCTCTGCCGAGGTGGGGCAATTTTTGTCCGCTACTGTCGCTCCAGGCGTGCTCGTTGCTTTGCCTGGGAGCGGTGCATACGCCTTGTCAGGAGTACTAAAAGGCAGAAAGTCCCCACTGCGCGTAATTTGATGAACAATTTGCTGCCCCGTCGGGGTCGCAGCCATAGCGGCAGTCGTTCCACCAACCACCGTCGTTCCAACAAGAGCCGCCAGTACTAGCTTGCCTTTTAATCCTGTAGTTAATAGACTGCTAAATCTCATAAGTATCAATTCCCTTTCTTCATTAAGCATACGAATTCTCCGTCATGATGAGGGAAAATCCTGGAAACAAGCCTCCTGGGCGGTCGCTGCCTCTTAGACCGACACAACCTCTAAGACCGTCAGAAACGATGCTATCGCTTCTAGCTTCGCTCATCTGACGGAGAGGAGGAAGGACGCACCTCTACTCTGTTTCCCGCAATGGACTGAATAACACATAATGATCATTGGCAGCTAATTATTGCTTTATGCCGCCAAATAGCATACATCGCTTTCTCTGGTTTAGTTGTCTAAAGATGGCAATTGGTTACGGCCTGGACGACAAAATAGTTATATCTGGAAATTTTTCAGCTACCCGTAACCAAATTGAGGTAAAATCCAACTATATTTGCAGAGAGGCATGTCTTTTCATTTATTCAATATATTTCTATTTTAAGAACTGAGGTAGCGTTAATGTTTTCATTGCGGCGGCCTCCTGACAGTACCATGGCTGATCAGGATCGGCGACAGCCCACGTTTCACCTGCTTATAGATCATGCACGACGTGGCGAAGCTGAAGCATTAAGTGCGCTCTATCGTCAATTTATGCCCGGAGTTTTCGGATATATTGCGGCACGTGTGCCGGACCGTTTCATAGCGGAAGATCTGACCTCTGAAGTCTTTTTAGAAATGGTTGAAGGGATCGCTAAGGTGAAAGCTAATGATATGCCACAATTCGCGGCCTGGTTGTTCCGCATCGCTCGCCTCACCGTGGCTGGCTATTATCGCAAGCATGAGCACATACCAGCATCTATTTCTTTAGAACCAACCTTGCCGGAAGATCCGCAAGAAGTACTTCCAGAAAATCACCCTGACACCGACCCGGTACGCTGGTCAGAGGCTCGGGATGAATGGAATACCGTTGTGCAAGCCATCAATACACTGACTGAGGAACAGCGCCAGGTACTGGTTGGTCGCTTAATTCTCGGATACGACGTAGCAACAGTAGCACAAATGCTGGGCAAGAAAGCTAATGCGATCAAAGCATTACAATTTCGCGCACTTAAAAGCCTGCATGGCCTGTTACAGCAAACAAATAGAGCAGAGGAAATGCCTTATTATGCAGTTCAGCATCAGGAGGAAATACAATGAAATCACTTCCTGACCGTCTCAATGAGCAGCTTGAGAACCAGAATCGGCTTCGGCATGGCAAAAATCAGCAGTGGCAAGGGTCTAGCCCTGCCCATGACAGCATACCGGAAGTAGATGAGCTGGCGAAGTTAGCGCAACATCTGCAAATGGCACCTCAACTACAAGTAGAGCCTGGCTTTGCGGCACGGCTGGAGGCACGCATGCTGGCTCACAGCGTGGCACAGTCCCGACAGTCCCGTATGCAAACAACGCAGAACAGGACATACGCGCTGTTCTTACTCCTGCTGCGACCACAATTTGTATTTGTCATCACATCGCTGGTTTTGTTGCTGATAGGGACAACGAGTGTGTTAACGGCTGCGGCCCAGGTTACAGATAGTGGCAATCCATTGTATAGCGTCAAGCGCTGGGAGCAAGGCGTGCAGCGTACACTCACAGTCTCCGCCACAGATCGTGCCAGGCTGAATGAGCAAATCGCACAGGAGCAACTGAATACACTGGCAAAGTCTGGCGATCCCACACATGCTTCGACATACCAGCAGGCACTTGCCAACTTCGACCAGCAAATCAATACCTTTGCCCAATCCGTCGCAACATTGCCTGCCGGAGCGGAACGGGATAGTTTCCAGGCAAAACTGGTCACGCTGAAAGCCAACGCTCGGCAGACGTTACGTGGACTATTACCACAGCTCTCACTGACAGAAAAGCAAAGTACCACGACCGAGCTGGGACGCCTGGGCGATACTATCCCGCACATCGATAGCGCGACGGTCACAAGCTCAATGAGCTTTGGCACACAGACAATAGTTCAGTTGACCGGCGAAAATATACAGCCCGGTGCCCGCCTACTCATAAACGATCAGTTGACTGAAAGCACGCTGTTCTTGCAACATAATACCTATGTATCCGTGCTAAACGGGTCAAGCCAGCAGCATCCCGAGACTATAGGTATCCTGAATCCTGATGGCACCGTCGCCCAGACAACTGCGATTACGTTTGCGGCCTCGAAGACAAATCACAGCAATACCCCCCAGAACGGGAAGCATAACAGTCAGCCAGTCAATACGCCTATAACGGTACCCAGTCCAAAATGGACCGCCGTACCAGGTCCATCCTGGACTAGCACCCCTGCAGTTAGTCCTCGCCCAACCGGTACTCCAACCCTGAAGCGCTAGAGTGAGCACACGCGCTTCAGGGTTGGAGTATGCTCATTTTTTCCCTAGCAGCAGCGCCAACCGCGCATTGTCTTGCTGAAGTCTAGCTTCAGCCTTAGTCATCAATTCACCAATGCGCTCTTGCGGCCAGATCACGGCCCCATCATCATCCGCAATGACCAGATCACCATCGCGGATAATCGTGCCACCAAGAGAGATCGAGCCACCGACGTAGACCGGTCCAACCTTATGGGGAGCCAGGGGAGTTACTCCCCGGCACCATACACCAAACCCTGACTCGCGAATTTCGCGTGAGTCTCGAACCAGGCCATCCGTCACAAGCCCGACGATGCCCGCGTTGCGCATTTCGAGGGCCATCAAGCCGCCAATAGTCGCGGCACGCGATGTACTCCCTCCCGCAACAACCAGCACAGAACCTGGAGCAGGTGATGCTTTCAGCGCTTCTCGCACAGCCAGATTGTCGTCCTGACTTATCAATACGACACGCGCTGGACCAACAACGCATAAGGCAGATTGTAAGGGAAGAATAGTGTTTGGAAGAACACCCTGCCCTTCAGCCGCATCAGATGCAAGTGTAGCTGTGAGCCAGGCGGGAAACTCATTCATTGTACTCTCCTTCTATGCTCTTATAGAAGAGATTTGAAATATGCAATTACATCTCTCCAGCGCCGTTGAGCCTTCGCCAGTTCCGGCAGATCGGGCCCGACCGATGGTTTCGCCTCTCCTGGAATAGATAGGGCATCAGCCACAGAGAGCAGTTGCCAGAGTTCTGCAGTCTGTTCCTCCGGTGCTAAGGTGGCAGAAACGCGGCTGAGATAACCGGTAGACAATCGCAGGCGGAGCGCATCAGGCTCCTCGCCGAAAGCAAGGCCGGGCACAGTCGCAATGGCCCATTTATCGAGCAGGTACTGCGCCAGTTGCTGACTGTTCGTGACCCCCAGTGTCGCCAGCATATCACGCCAGGGAGCAAAATCGGGATAGATATAGAACCCGGCGTCCGGTTTGGGACACAGGACGCCTAATTCGATCAGCGTCTGATAGAGTGAACGCGTGATATAGCCATGAATACGTGCCGAGCGCCGCACATAGGTCTCTAGATCAGCGTTTGGAGTGAAGGCTGCAACGGCAGCTTTTTCGATTGGCGTGGTTGCGGAGGTCCAGATCTCACCAGCGAGCGAGCACAATGCCTTGCCAAGCTGCGCGCCGCGCTCTCCTGCAGGCAATATAACGTAGCCGAGTCGCCAGCCTCCTGCGGAGAACGCTTTTGAAAGTCCCCCAGTAATAATGCTACCCTCGGGATAGAAACGCGCAAGCGAGACATGAGGGCGCGAGCCATATGCCAGCTCGGAATAGATCTCATCGCTGATGATAGTCATATTATGTGTACGCGCCCAGGTTCCCAGTAAGGCAACATCCTCTTCTGCTAGCATCCCACCGGTCGGATTACAAGGCGAATTCACGATCAGCACACGCGGCTTCGCTCCTGATACCTGAGCAGCAGTCATAGCATTACTCAGCGCCTCAGAAGTGAGACGATGATGGTCCAGCGGATCAGTCTCGACCCGGACCACCTGCCGCCCGGCGAGTTTGACCTGCGGACCATAGCTCACCCACGATGGTCTAGGTACAAGCACATCCCCTTTCAACACCTGAAGGAGAGCGTAGAGCAAAGGTTTGCTTCCCGGTCCCACAATTACTTGTTGCGCGCTACAGCTTATGCCACGCGTGCGCTCTATATAGCCTGCAATAGCCTGGCGCAATTTCAATATTCCAGCGATTGGTGCATAGCGTGCACTCTCAATTGACTCAGTCAATGCCTGGCGCAGCACGGGGTGCAGGGGAAATATCGCCTCGCCAAAGCCTAGATCCAACGTCTCCTTACCCTCAGCACTTCTTCTAGCTACAGCCTCACCCATCGCCAGGGTCGCCGATGAACCCATATTGGAACTGGCGGAGGCCAATTCCAATGGCCTGCTGAACTTGGATCGCTCGTCAGCAACGGATGTTTGCTGGATAATGTGTTGATTCATATTCCTTTGTACCCTTCTTGTAAGCAAATGCGCTAGAGACATATTTCTCCTATCGTCATGAAAATATGCAGAAAGCATGATAAGTGGGAGAAATACTGCTTGTTTTCGCTCTTTCCTTCGAAAAGTATATACGAGCCAGGGGCAAAACACAATGACATCAGATGACACCGCAAAATTCTGCTAGCCCATTTCTGAGAAGGGCCGATACGCGTCGTTACCGCTGCCAGGAAGGTGAGGCTGCATAGCGATATAGTGAAGCCTAAGTTCGTGAGGCTTCCAGGCAAGTGACACCCTGAGGACCTACACGGGCACTATGCTGTATGCCCATAGGCAAGTACATACAATCGCCCGCAGCCAGGTCAACGCATGTATCAGAACCCGACTCGTCAGCATAATTATGCAATATAAAACGAATGGAGCCGCGCACACAGTATAAGACTTTTTCGTATTTATGAGTATGAGCGGCATAGTAATCGCCCGGGTCATTTGACCAGGCGTAAGGTGATAGTCCAGCTTGCTGCATACGCTTACGTAGCTCTTGTTCCTGTGGCAAAGACTGCTCCTGCCAACGCACTATTTGCATAAAATACCTCTTTATATCTATGACGCTGCGACAACAGCGCAAATTTTCTTCTTAGTATACCTCTGTTGTGTAAATATTGTACAAAATTGTCGCAAAATGTGTGTTAAAGAAACAAGGTTTATAGCTATGTTAGCTCTTGCAGTAAGCGTTTTCTAGCTGTACAATGGAAGGCAGACCTTTTTGCTTGCCGTATCCTCGGAAAGGAGCCATGTGTCCATGAGCACAACACGGGTGACTGCGTTACTTTTCCAGTTGCAACAGCTCGATCTGGAGCTAGATCGTCTGACCGCCGAACAACAAACGATCTCTACTTCATTGCAAGGAAGCACGAAGCTACGCAAATTACGGACAGAGTACGAAAACGCCCAACAACAATTGCAATCTGGCCAACAGGCGCAGAAAGAAGCTGAATGGACCTTTGAAGACCTGGATCATCGCATTAAAGAGCAGGAATTGCGTCTTTATAATGGCACTGTCACGAATGCGAAGGAACTACAGACACTGCAACAAGAGGTACAACGCCTACGCGCCCAACAAAGTCGTCAGGAGGATACACTCTTACAGGTGATAGACGCGACAGAGGCATTGGAAGAGGCAGTGAAACAAAAATTGACCCTGTTGAAACAAGCTGAAGACTCCTGGCAGCAGGAAGCGGATGGGCTGCTCAAAAGGCGTGAGCACATAGAGGAGAAGAAGCAGGAGCAACAGGCGAAACGTGGAAGCTTGACGAACGAGCTCGATGAAGAATTGTTGGCACGCTACAATACGATGCGGCGGACCAAACAAGGAAGGGCAATTTCTAAAATTGAGCAAAGCTCGTGCCAATGGTGCCGCGTGATCCTGACTCCCAGCGAGTTGCAACAGGTGCGTATCAGCTCGGAACTTCAAACATGTAGTAACTGTGGACGCATTTTATATTACGAACGTTAGTTAAAGTAGGAAATAAACAGTATCCTTTTCCTCACCATCCTATAAGGAGCGTTGCGGCTCCTGCTTGCCAGTCTAGTCGAGAGCACGTCATAGCAGACGTGCCATTTGCGTTTTTGGGCCAGCTTAGCTGCCCCCTCCTAATAGTACTATGCTGCGAAGACCATCTCAGGAATAAATTTGCCCGCTTCTTTGTAATGTTCTGTGGGCTATTGTTTTATACTAATAGCAGGTGGGCGCGATGACATGGGAGCAGCGAGCACTGTAACCTGAACGTATCTTGAAACGTATGTATTGCATATCTCTGGTCCATCCCGCTCCTTAGAAGAAAGAACGTACGACCGCTCGATCTGCGCGCCGGGGCGTCCAGGCGAGCGTGCCTGCAAGGGCATAGATACGCCAGGTGTAGAGAGATACATATAGACGAAAGCGTTTTGTACGTGTAATATGGAGAGGAGATTCTATTGTATGTACCATTCCAGACGCTATAATAGGAGTGTCCTCTTGAGATGTCTCAACAGATGAAGAAAGCAGGTCTGAACTGATGGATGCTCAGGCTACATATATGTACCAGAACCCGAATGATCAGGGTTCACGGGGTCCGCAGCGACCCGATAATGGAGGCAACGGCAATAACGCAGGCGGCCCGCGTGAAGGTGGTTCCTCCTTACTTTTTCGTATCATCGTGCTCATAGTGGTAGTAATCGTTGGATTATACCTCTTTCAGATCTTCACACAGAACAGCAGCAGTAGCAACTCGGACGCCGTAGCGGTCCCCTACAGCACATTTTACCAGCAAATCAAAGCAGGCAACGTGGAAAATGTGATCTTCCAGGGACAGACAGCCAGCGGCTCGTTCAAAAACGCGATCACCGTCGGTGGCAAAACGTCTAAAGATTTCCAGTTTACGACGCTACCCAATGGTGATCAAACACTGACCGATTTGCTGGTACAATATCATGTGGCATTTCAAGCCAAGCCAGCATCGAATAATGATACGCTGCTGACGATCCTGATTAATTTTGTGCCCTGGCTACTGGTATTTGGAGTCTTCTTCTTTATCGCTCGCAGGGCGACGCAGAGCCAACAGAACATTTTTAGCTTTGGCAAAAGCCGCGCAAAGATGGTGCTGGAAGATAGACCGTCAACAACATTCGCAGATGTCGCAGGGGTCGACGAGGCCAAAAGTGACCTGGTAGAGGTTGTCGAGTTCCTGAAAACGCCACAAAAGTTTCAGCGCCTGGGTGGGAAGATTCCACGCGGCGTCCTGCTGGTAGGACCTCCAGGAACTGGTAAAACACTGCTCGCGCGCGCCGTGGCCGGCGAGGCAAGCGTGCCGTTCTTCTCGATAAGCGGCTCAGAGTTCGTCGAGGTACTGGTAGGCGTTGGCGCCAGTCGCGTACGAGACCTGTTTGACCAGGCGAAAAAAGCGGCCCCGAGTATTATCTTCATTGATGAAATTGATGCCGTCGGTCGTCAGCGCGGCTCTAGCATCAATAGCAATGATGAGCGAGAACAGACGCTTAATCAGCTACTAGTCGAGATGGATGGCTTTGACACACGACAGGCAGTGGTGGTGATCGCCGCGACGAACCGTCCCGATGGATTGGATAAGGCATTGCTACGACCAGGACGCTTTGATCGTCGCGTGACAGTAGATCGTCCCGACTGGAATGGTCGCCTGGCCATTCTTAAGATTCATACACACGCAGTACCGCTGGCCGGCGACGTAGACCTGATCACTATCGCACGCGCAACTCCTGGTATGGTAGGCGCAGATCTGGCGAATCTGGTGAATGAAGCCGCCTTGTTGGCCGCACGACGCAATCTGGACGCAGTCAACCAGGCCTGCTTCAATGAGGCAATGGATAAGATTCTGATCGGCGCTGAGCGTCCTCTGGTGCTGAGCGAAGAAGATCTGAATGTTATTGCTTACCATGAAGGCGGCCACGCGCTGACCGGACTGCTCACCGAACATGTTGATCCAGTGACGAAGGTGACGATTGTACCACGCGGTCAAGCCTTGGGCGTGACGCAATATACACCATTGGATGATCGTTACAACTACTCACAGGATTATCTGGAGGCTCAGCTCGTCACGGCCCTGGGTGGGCGAGCGGCTGAAGAGGTCGCCATCGGACGCATCACGACTGGCGCAGAGAACGATCTGCAACGCGTCACAGCTATCGCGCGCCAAATGGTGGCACGCTGGGGTATGAGTGAACGTCTCGGCACGATCTCGTATAGTGAGCGCGACGATCCTTATGCCGGTACCGCATTAGCCAGTAATACGCGCGAATATAGCGAGAAAACAGCGACCGTGATTGATGAAGAGGTTGATCGCATTGTGAAGTGGGCATACAACCGAGCCGTTGGACTGCTGACGGAGCATCGCACGACCCTTGATCGCGTCGCGAAGGCGCTGCGCCTGTATGAGACCATCGATGCCAAACAATTGCGCGAGATCCTGGTGGAAACGGGCGCCATTGATGCCGCGCCAGCTTCATACCGCTAAGCGCAACAAGAGAGAAGAGTTTTACGGAAATCCCTGTCGTCTCTGTGGACGGCAGGGACTTTTTCTGACCCAGAAGGGTTTTTCCCTGGACAGACGAGCTGGTGCTTGCTATACTTACTATGAAGTTGATGCCGTTAGTGCAATCAGGAGAGGCAAACGATGGCCATACCCCCAAACTCCCGCCAGGAAAAACCAGAGCATCCCAGTACGTATGTCGTACAGGATCGCTCCAATGAAGAAGAACTCATCCGGTTGGATGAGCAAGACCGTATGGTAACAGAACTTATGGAGGGTGTGCTGACAGAGCAAGCAGATGCAGGCAGCTTTGAGCGCGTGCTTGATGTCGGATGTGGTCCCGGTTGGTGGCTGCTCGAAACAGCCAGAACGTATCCGAGCATATCCACGTTAGTCGGGATAGATGTCAGTGATCGCATGGTCACGTGTGCTCGCGCACAGGCACAAGCCGCACAGCTAAGCGACCGAGTGCAGTTTCAGACGGGCGATGTCCTGCGTATGCTCGAATTTCCAGTGGGCTACTTTGACCTGGTCAATCAACGCCTGGGCATGAGCTATTTGCGGCAGTGGGATTGGCCTAAACTCTTGAGCGAGTATCAGCGCGTCTGCAAAGCGGAAGGCGTCATTCGCATTACTGAGAATGCGCTGATGCCAGATACGAATAGTCCCGCCCTGACACGTCTCACAGACCTGTTGATCCATGCGCTGTATCAGGCCGGACACTTCTTTACGCTGGAAGGCGCAGGCGTGACACGTCACCTCGCCGATCTGATGCGTAAAAATGGCATCCAGCAAGTGCAAACAATAGCCTATCGCATCGTGTACCATAAGACTCCAGAGACAAAACAGGCATATGCAGATGATGTGCAACGCCTCTATCAGACAACGATCCCCTTTATGCGCAAGTGGATAAAGCTCCCACCCGATTATCAGGATATCTATCAGCAGCTGGTGTATGAGACACAGCAGCCAGACTTTGAGGCGGCAAACACGCTTACAACGGCCTGGGGGACAGTAGTTTAGGAGACAAAAAAATAAGCAGAGGCAATGTTGTAAGTGTGTCGATAAAGCATCTAAAGACGAACATTAGTGCTTTTTGTGGCTCCAGGTTTGGCGCGATAGGTATGATTGTGCTGGCGCTGGCACTGCGCGTTGTGCTGATTGCGCTGGGTTGGCCTCCTACGAATAGCGATGAGGGCACGATGGCGATTATGGCGCGTAATATTGCTTATCGCGGTGCCCATCCCTCAATGTACTACGGACAGAATTATATGGGCGTGATAGAGGCGTATCTGGGCGCGGGCATCTTTCACCTTTTCGCCAGTCCGTCCCTCTTCGCTCTACGTCTGGGCGTTGTACTGATGGTGACACTCTTCCTGGTGAGTACCTATCTGCAGACATGCTTGCTCTTCACGCCGAAATTGGCCTTTGTGACGATAGCGTTTTTGAGTGTCGGCTCAATTCCATTCCTGACACGTCAGACTATCGCCACTGGAGGCTCCTCACAAACTTTGCTCTTTGGATCTGTAGCCTTTCTGCTCGTGAGCTGGCTGGCACTGACCTATCGGCGTGACACTACACGGCGCATGATACTCAAACGCCTGGCAGCTTACGCCGGCCTGGGATTGGTAGTCGGCCTCGGTCTGTGGAGCGATATGGTGGTAGTGCCCGTTTTTGCGATGGCGGGCCTGCTCTTGATACTCTTTTGTTGGCGCGAATTGTTCACCTGGGGCGCGATTGCACTGCTCGCTCTGGCCTTGCTCGGTTTACAGCCTCTACTGCGCTATGACCATGCCCAGGGCCTCAATGCCTGGCAGATCTTACTGGAACTCGCTCATGGCAGCACGTCAACTGCTCCAACAACGCTGCACGGTATTTTGCATAATATAAAAGCGACCGTACTGGTAAGCATTCCAACAGCGACGGGCAGCTCCTTTTGTCCGGTAATAGAGTTGCCTAATCTGGGGGATAATTCGCCACATAGCTTACCATGTACTATCGCGCACGCGAGTTGGGGCGGCGGCTACCTGCTGCTACTGACTATTGCCTTGCTAACAACTATGGCAACGCTGTGGCGCATACAGTACCGTAATAATAAGCAGCTAAGTGGGGCAGAGGGAAGGTATGCTCAGGTGCAACGCGTGTCTCAGTTGCTGCTAGTGGGCGCGGCCCTGCTGACAATTAGCGTGTACACACTGAGTTCAGGACCGGTGAGTTGGCCCAGCTTCCATGCTCGCTACCTGATTGGTCTGCTCATCACGACACCCGCCCTGATTGAGCCAGTGTGGCGCGCCGCCAGCAGTCGTAAAATGTCGTCGCAGTGGATTGAACGTACAAAAATGTATGGCTCGCGCATACTACTGGTCACGGTGTGGTGTATCCTGCTGGGAGGTACCGTGGTGGCTTTTAGCGAGGTACCCGAGGCGCAAGGCGCAACACAACAACGCAATCAGCTGATCAGCAGTCTTTTGCGCATTGGAGCGAACCGTATCTATACAGAGTATTGGGCATGCAATGATCTGGCGTTTGCGAGCAATGAACGCATTATCTGCGCAGTAGTCGATGATAACCTCCAACCTTCGCATAATCGCGTTCCCGGCTATTACGCGCTGGTACACGCTGATCGCTCTGCGGCCTACGTCTGCCCAATCGACGCCAGCAACCTGCCGGCAGGAAATAATTGCTTACCAGCGGTCAAACGGATGGTCGCCCGGGCAGCACCTGGCACCTATCGCTACTATGAGTTTGATGGCTATGGGGTGTATCAGCCGATCAACAGTTGAGAACGACAACTGCAAGGGATTGCCGCTACGCGGGGTGGAGGCCCATGGCTCCCGCGTTATTATGGTTCCTCGTCTGGCAGCAAACCCTGACGCAAGGCGAAAATGGCCACTTGCGTACGATCACGCAGATGCAACTTCTGAAAAATGATTGAGAGATAGTTCTTTACCGTCTTCTCGGAGTAGGCCAGGTGCTCGGCAATCTCTTTGTTGCTCATGCCAGAGGCCAGGTAACGGATAATTTCAACTTCTTTTTCTGACAGTTGGGCGATGCTTTGTCCACCAGGCACGGCGTCAGGTTGCCGACGCAATTCGTTGACGATCACACCAGTCAAGGCAGGCGCAACAACGATCTCACCAGCATGAATGGCTCTGATGGCCTGCGCTACCTCACGCGCAGACGCACTCTTGAGGAGATAACCCTTCGCACCACTTTTCATGGCATCCACGATCTGCTGGTGCTGCTGGTGCATGGTCAACATGAGTACAGATATGTCCGGGAATTGACGCGTGATCTGACGCGTGATGGCAATGCCGTCAACAACCGGGAGATGAATATCCATTAATACGATATCAGGATGCAATTGAGGGATCTTTTCCATGGCCTCAAAGCCATCTGCCGCCTCGCCAACGACCTGGATGTCTTGCTCCAGCATAAAGAGTTGACGCAGACCTTCACGCATCAGCACATGGTCGTCTACAATAAGTACGTTGATAACAGCAATATGCTGCGCGCTTTCTCTATGATGCTCATCATCACCTGTGCTGTCGATAGCGGGATGTGTATCCTGCATAGGCGTGTTTGGCATAGGTAGGGTCGTTGTGTCAGTAACGACCGTTGCGGGTTGTCGCCCATCGGTACGCGGGTAGCGCATAAAGACTCCTTCTAGTATTTACAGAAACATGCTGGCCTGGCAAGCACTCATTATTGGCTCCAATCAATACTATCCATGTATTCAGTATAGCAATAGAGCGAAGAAGGGATGTTCATCTTACGGCAGGTCAAGAAATGTTGCAGCTTGCATCGCCCTTTCTTTAAGGAAATGTGGCTGAGGGAAGTACTTCTGTAAGTAAGCTTGACGCCTGTGCAGCGTTTCCTCTACACTTTCTCTATTAGAAATGCGGTAACGACCTTTCACACTGAAGGGGATGTTTTGATGGCAAATCGCTTTGAGCGCGCCGGTCAGGTCATGGGGGACTATCGCTTGCTAAGAGGGCTGGGCAAGGGAGGCTTTGGCGATGTCTATCTGGCTGAACATGTACGCGATCACTCACAGGCAGCAGTCAAGGTGCTCCAGGCGCGCCTTACACGCAGCGAGGATTTGAAAGAATTTATTAATGAGGCACGGACGATGCGTTTGAAGCATGCCCATATTGTGTCTCTCCTGGACTTTGGCGTTGGTGACGATGATGTACCGTTTTTAGTGATGGAGTGTGCTCCTTATGGATCGCTGCGGGATCGCCATGCCAGAGGATCACGGCTGTCCCTGGCGACGGTTGTCTCCTATGTGACGCCTGTCGCAGCCGCGTTGCAGTATGCCCACGATCAACACATCATCCACCGGGATGTCAAGCCAGAGAATCTGCTGGTTGGACAGGATCAGCAGATTTTGCTGAGCGATTTTGGCATTGCCGCAGTGGCCCATGGCTCGTACTCGCTGATGACGAACGAAGGGATTGTTGGAACGTTGCCGTACATGGCTCCAGAGCAGATCCTGGGCAAGCCTCGACCGGCTAGCGATCAATATGCATTGGCCGTGGTGGTCTATGAGTGGCTTTGTGGGGTGCGACCAATCCATGGAATACCGATTGAGCTGGCCACACAACATAATATGGCAGATCCGCCACTGCTCCGCACACAGGTGCCAGCTCTCACCGCCGAAGTGGAACAGGTAGTATTGACGGCATTGGCGAAAGATCCGAAACAGCGCTTTGCGCACGTCCAGGCGTTTGCTACAGCACTAACAATCGCGAGCCAGCACAAGGAAGGAGCGGTACAACCAGCAGCATATAGTGCTCAGCCTATATTTTACAGCATCCTCCACAATCTGCTCCCCCCTTGCAGCAGGAAAACGAGGCTGCGCCTGCTCTTGCGGCAACCAACGGCACGGTGTATGGCTTCAATGCAAATCATACACGTATGAATCCGTATGAGCAAATCCTGAGTCCAACAACGGTCTCGGCTCTAAAAGAGAAATGGACCCACCGGACTACTGGGCTAATCCGCTCCTCACCAGCCATTGCTAATGGCGTCGTCTACGTTGGCTCTCATGATCACACGTTATATGTTCTCGATGCCTCCTCCGGCAAGAAGAAGTGGGCCTATCGGACTGCTGGCCGAATTTACTCCTCACCAACCGTCGCTAATGGTGTTGTCTATATCGGCTCTGATGACAAAAACCTGTATGTGTTTCATCTCCTCTAACATATAATTTGGTAGCACAAATAATTATTCGTGGTGATGTACATGATTATGCCGATGCTCGTGCTGAAGCGGATCGACAGGTGTCATCTGTCCATAAGCATCGCCGATGCAGGTGCGCAGGCAGTTGGGCCAGGCAAGACGCTTCTTACCAAAGCCATAGCCTACCCGCTCGATGGCGATGGGCGGCATCTCGAAGCGGGCTAAGGTTGCCAGGATGGCCGCTCCCGTCGGGGTCACGAGTTCGCCTTCGATGGGACTGGGCAGCCAGGGCGCTTTGACGCGGCTGAGGATTTTTAAGGTGGCTGGCGCTGGTATGGGCATGAGACCGTGCGCCATACGCACGTGTCCGCGCGACCACGGTAAAGGCGAGGCGTATAGTTGCTCGATACCTAACACCTCAAGCGCGATAGCAGCTCCCACGATGTCAATGATCGAGTCCAGCGCTCCCACTTCGTGGAAGTGGATCTCCTCTAATGTGACAGCATGAATGGCTGCTTCTGCTTCACCCAAGACGCGAAAAATTGCTAGCGCGCGCTCACGTACGCTCTGTGGCAACGTCGAGGATTGCAGCAGCATGGCGATATCTGTAAAGCTACGCGTGGGCTGCTCACGGTTGGCCAGCACAACCTCGAAACGCGATCCACTGATGCCTTGATCGATGTACGGCGACAATTTGAGTTCGTAGCCCTCGATAGGCAAGGTTGCCAGGGTGTCGCGCAGCGTTTCTAATGGGAGTCCCGCGTCAAGCAGGGAAGCAAGCAACATATCACCACTGATACCGGATTGACAGTCAAGATAGGCTATTTTTTGTGACATAGCAGGCTGATGCCTTCTTTCACTCGTTGATATAGGCGGAATGAGTACAGGTGCACTTAAGTATAGTATAGAAAATCACCTGTGTGCGCGCAAATCAGGATTACCACAAGCAGTCCAACGGGATGGGCCGCCGCAAGGGATAATACCCACACTTTTTCTTGAATGTTTCTGTTGTATAGCAGGATCTCAACTGCGTATTTGCGTAACATTGAGCCTTCATCATTGCCCAAATTAGTTTTTCTGTGGAGAAAGTAATTTTATTCAGGCACGACAGGAGTCAACGAATCGAAATTTCTGTCACGTTTTTGTTGATAGCGATGTTTTTATTAATAACAGTTGCGAAAAAAATAAAAGAAAATAGTACTATTTTCTCATTCTTTAGTCGTTTTAGCGGTGGTATGATACCTTGTAGCTAGCTGTACTTTCATGTGTCAAGATTGCCTGCGCAGCCGACATTTACGAGGGTTGTACGTTGTGTTATAATAGAACAAAAGTTCTCGTATGTTGAAGGAGGTCACCTATGGCAAGCGGTAGCTATGCCAGAAAGCCTTTACCACAGCAACCGTTGCTGATTTCATCTCCCATTCCGGCACGTAGGACACGGCAGTTGCCCGAAACGTCGCTCACGGAGGTGCAAACGAAAAGCGAAACGGAACCAATACCGTTTCGGGCTGTGAGTAAAACGACAGAGAGCATACGCCCTGCAGTCCACGTGGCGCTCCCTTTGCGTCCCAGTATCGTCGTTGAACAATTTCGTCCACATCCCCTGGAACGGCATAAACCCTGGCTGACTCCCCTCGTCGTGTGCATGGTAGGTGCAGTGGCCTGCCTGTTGATCGTGCTCTCGGCAGGCATATTTCAGCGGCCTCAGAGTTCAGCTCTGCTCAACTATACCGGGGGGAGGGTGTACGACTTACAGGTAGGTGGCAATCTGGCCTCAACCTGGCAAGCAAGTAAGCCAATAACGTCTAAGACGCAGATCAAAGTATCTAATAGCCCTTACACGGTGTTGGGGAAACCGACGATTAGCGTGGCAATGATTAATCACATCCTGGCAGCGTACCACTCGCCAGCCGCCGGAATGGGTCAGTCATTGTATAATCTGGGCGTGCAATATAATATCGACCCGGTATTTGCCCTGGCGTTCTTTATGCACGAAAGCACGTTTGGTACCGAAGGCGAGGCTAAGTCGAGTCTCTCATTGGGGAACTTACGCTGCATTCCGAATGCTCAATGCATCGATGACTACGCGTGGTTTTCTTCGTGGGAAGCAGGCTTCCAGGCATGGTACGAGCTGATTCGCAATTTATATGTGGCACAGTGGGATCTCACGACCATCGATCAGATTATTCCACGCTATGCGCCGCCCGCGGATAATAACAACGATAACGCCTATATCAGCTCGCTCAAGCTGTCGATTGATACCTGGCACGCCGGTCAGGTTATCGTCCAGTAACAAGTTATTTAGGGATTTCATTCACCCAATCCCAACAATTCATAAGTTCAAGCCCTTGCGAGCGCCCTGGGAGCCACGATACAAGGAACCGGGGCGCTCGCTGCCCCTTAGACTGACACAAACGCCACGGTCGTCCCATGGAGCAAAGATAGACGTGGTCCGCTAAGAGATCAGCAAAACCAACCAGGATGGTTTATGCACCGACAAGTCCCTGTTCAAGCGCCTTGCTTAAGGCTTCAGTACGGCCAGAGACGTTGAGCTTTTGATAGATATTTGCCAGGTGGAAGTTTACCGTGCGCTCGCTTACGAAGAGGCGCGCAGCTATCTCTTTGTTACGCAGACCCCGCGCAAGCAAACGCAACACCTCCAGTTCACGCACGGTTAACGTATCATTGCGCTGCATGTTACGTCCCTGCCGACCAATACGTGAGAGTAGCCTGTCCGCAAGCTGGGGTTGGATCACGACTTGACCACGCGCGACCATGCGCACAGACTGCGCCAGTTCATCAGGCGCGATATCCTTCAATACGTATCCGTCAGCACCCATGCGCAGCGCTTCGTAGAAATATTCCTCACGATCTTGCGCCGCGAGCAGTAAAACTCTGGCATCCATATTGAGCTGCTTGATCTGCTGCAAGGCCTCCAGACTCTGACCGCCAGGGAGCTGCGTGTCCATGAGCACAACTTGTGGACCCAGCTCTAATGTCTCACTCACCGCCTGAATGCCGTCAGCCGCTTCCCCAACAACCAGCAAACCAGCATAGGATTCAAGCAGCCGATGCAGTCCCGCACGAGTTACCGCATGGCTGTCCACGAGTAGAATACGTACAGTATCAACTATCGATGCGGCATGATCAGCGACACCACTACCAGGCACAACTTGCAGCGATCCAGCAGGTGCTGCGACAACCTCCTGCTGCACGTGGCCCGCGTAGGGCAGGTGAGCCTGCACGCGCGTTCCTCGTCCATCCAGGAAAGTTATCTCTAACGCGCCTCCAAGATATTCCAGACGACAGCGTAGATCGTCCATAATAGATGTAGCTGACTGCATGACTTGCTCAGCACGATTCTGGGTTGTGACGCCGTCAAAGGGAGGCGCGAGATCTGCATCTTGCCGCTCAGTATGCTGAATAGCATTGTTCCCATCATCCTCGATACTCAGTTGCACATCTTCTAGGCTGTAGTACAAGACCAGACGCACTTTGCGCGCTCCCGCATGTTGCGCAATCTGGTACAATGCTTCGCGTGCCACCAGGAAAAGGAGACGTTCAGCAGTAGGAGATAACGCACCCGGCTGGGCGGTACCAGAAAAAGCCACGCGACTGGAGAGTCCCAGGCGTTCAGCCGTTTCATCGATCATCAGCGACAATGCATCAGCTAGTGAGACACCATCTAGCTCGGGCAAAGGCAGCTCCTCGCTGAACATGCGCACCACGTGCAACAGCTCCCGCGTCATCTGCGTTAGATTATCCAGACCTCCATGCAATGCAGCCACATCACGTGAAACGTCTTCGCTCGGAGAGTCAACCTGCATCTGTAATGTATTCAGCCCGATCAACATTGCACTGAGCGTTTGTAAAAGCTGCTCATGAGGATAGGTATTCATAGCATGCATCCAACCTCCTTGCAAAGATAATGGGTAGGGATATCCAATCCCAGCATACCCCTCCATCATTATTCCACCTGGCTTGCTCCAATGCCAACAGTCCGCTATAATAGCATGGAAGCGAAGGCAAGGAAATATGAGGTCGAAGCATGCAGATCAGCGAACCAGCCGAATATGTAATCCTGGGTCTACTCAAGACACGACCCATGCATGGCTACGAGATGTTTCAACACTTTGAAAACGGGATTGTAGGCCAGATTGTGCATCTCGAAATGAGCCAGATGTATGCGTTCCTGAAAAAACTAGAACGCATGGGATATATCGAGGCGCATCTGGAACCGCAAGGCATACGTCCCCCACGCAAGATCTTTCGCCTGACCCAAAGCGGCCACGAGCTGTTTTTAGCATGGCTCAAGAAACCTGTGCCGAAACCACAGGATATCCGCATCCTCTTCCTCATCAAACTGTATTTTGTACAGCGCTTCTTTCCCGCACAAACTGCTAATCTTGTCGCACAACAAATAGACGCCGGACAGCAATTCCTCGCTCATCTGGACGCGAAACACCATGACGCAAACAGGCTAGCGGATGCCACTTTCTTCGAAGAGGTCGTGTTGAGTAGTCGCATACACCAGACACGTGCGCTCCTAGAATGGCTGCATGAATTGCAAAGTACCTTTGCTGAGACCTGTTGACAGATGATGACAGTGCAGCAATCAACCTAGCAAGCCATACCGATAACCAGCCGGACCGTCAACGAGGGCAAGCCCCGCCGCTACGCGAAGGAGTGTTCCATGGGGCCTTGATCCCGCGTAGCGACAAGCCCTTGCGGTTGTCGCCCTCACATAGAATCGCAGGGGCTAATAGCCAGCCCAAATAGTACTTATGGATGGATCACTTGCATATTCGCATTTTTTCTATTATCCTAAAGCCCTACTTATGCAGATAGGACCGTCCTCATATTGGATTATATATGTGTCTCTACCGCACGAGTTTATCTCCCGCTCATAGCCGAAGGGAGTTTTTGAGTCCAAAACCACTTGACTAGAACATCTATTCTGTTATACTAATGAAAAGAAAATATGTTCTAAAACCCATAGGCATTCAAGGGAATGCGCACATGAAATTTTTACTAGAAGGAGGAAACTGTAGAGATGGAAACAGCTTCTACACGCAAACGACCTCAACCAGTCTACGATGACGTTGAGCATGCCGACGACATTTATACTACCCGCATGCCCAGTAGCACACGACGTTATAAAACCTATAATACAGCCGATGATCCCACGCTGATGAAAGGGACATTGATTCAACGACGACGCTCTAGCCTGGCTACGCATAGTACTCATGGTATCACATCAAATGCCGTAGCACCTACCAGGACCGAGCCACTGCCCGCGCCTCACGCTCGCGGCAAGCATGTTGCCCTGATAGCTATTCTGGCCGGTATGGCTATTACCGTTGTATTATTGATAAGTCTAAGCGCATTGATACCCTGGTGGCAAAATTATCAGAATGATCTGCATTATGGTTATCCACGTACATCACAACTTGATGCTGTAGTTGGGCATGATGATAGTACTAGCAGTCCTACCCATTTTATCTTTCTTAATCTTCATGGGCATATAGAAGTTATTGAAATTCCGGGTGGAAATCCAGCACTTACACGCGCATTCAGCGGCCCGACGCTCTTTGGTAGCAATGCCGATCTACCGCCAGTCACGGGCACAATTCGCGATGATCATGGTCACTATGACCTCATATTACATGTACAAAATCAGCAAATCGTGTTTCTTAATGATGGAACAACATTCCACTTACAATCATAGGTAACGCCGCTTGCTCTTATGTTCAGGAAACGGGGTTGCGGGTAGCTTCCCGCTGGTAGCCATCTGCAACCCCGTTTCCACGCACAACACAATGGCAAGGCAGCCCCACATCTCCGTATTACCGGCACAGATGTTGATGATAGCACACACTCACCAGATTCCCGTGCAATCTCCTCACATAGGTTTTTCCGATGGGTATCGGACCCCATTATTACGCGCTCTTCCCGTTCGTGCTAGCTCCATTCGTGAGCAGGAAGCTGCTGTATATGGTACGATAATAAGCTAGTGCGCTTCTGAACACTATCTACTTCTTGCGTTCAATGGACATGGCCTACTACTGGCAGGAGAAAACATGATCGATAATTTGAAAGCAGAGATCGATGAACTTGTACCCGATCTGATTGCAACACGTCGCGACCTGCATGAACATCCAGAATTGGCCTTCGAGGAGGTGCGTACCTCTACGATTGTCGCTCAGCGCTTGCGCGCGCTCGGGCTAGATGTGCAAACAGGTGTGGCAAAAACGGGCGTCGTCGGCACCTTGCACGGTAAAGAGAGTACGGCAAAAACGTTGGCGATTCGCGCGGATATGGATGCATTACCGATAGAGGAGTTAAATGAGGTAGAGTATCGCTCGCAGGTTGTCGGCAAGATGCATGCCTGTGGACATGATGGACATGTATCTATCGCACTGGCCGTGGCCGATATTTTGAGCAAACGCCGCGATGAGTTAAAGGGTACAGTCAAGTTCCTCTTCCAGCCCGCCGAAGAGAACGTCGGTGGAGCACGTGTAATGGTGCAGGAAGGCGCGATGCAGGGTGTCGACGGCGTAATTGGCCTGCACCTGATCAGCAATTTTCCCCTGGGACGCGTAGGAGTACGCTCCGGGACCATCTTTGCCAGCGCGGATAAGCTCTCTATCACGGTGAGAGGTAAAGGCGGGCACGCAGCGATGCCCCACTTCTCTGTTGATCCGATTGTCATCGCAGCCCATATTGTTGTCGCGTTACAGACATTGATTAGCCGCGAGACTTCACCGTTTGATCCAGCCGTGATTACAGTTGGCCAAATCCAGGCAGGCTCGGCCTTCAATATCATTCCAGAAACGGCACAGATCCTGGGTACGATGCGCGCATTTACAGCAGAACACCGCGCCTATCTGAACCGACGTATACAAGAGCTAGCCAGTGGCATTGCCACAGCCATGGGTGGCTCCTGTGAAGTAGAGATAGCCGATGGATGTCCGCCTTGCGTGAATGACGAGGGTATGGTAGAGCTGGTGCGCCGCGCGGCCACGGCTACCGTTGGCGCGCAGGATGTCGATGAGAGCGAGACCGTGATGTCAACTGGCAGCGATGATATGAGCTATTTCTTACAGTCCACACCTGGCTGCTACTTCATAGTGGGCACGCACAACGAAGCAAAAGGGACCCATTATCCACACCACCATCCACGCTTCAACATCGATGAGGATGCGCTGCCGGTTGGAGTCGAAGTGCTGACACGTGCCAGCCTGGATTTTCTACACTGAGCCAGTATCCATAGAACAAAGCCCGCAATCTGCTAGCAGGGAGAGCAATAGCAGTAAGCAACTACTCTCCCTGCATAGACATTTCCTGTTGAGCTGGCATGTTTGCCAGTTCAGAGGGTGCTTTCGTTTGCCTCTGCATATTCACATATACCAATGCAACATAGATCACATCATAAACCAGAATAGCGATATAAAGAAATGGCAACAGCACAGAATGATGTGAGAGCGGACTATAAAGATAGAAAGCCAATGAGGCAAAAGCAGTACCAATCAACTTACAGAGTGCAATGCCGAGTGACGATATGTTGAACCAAATAGGGTGGCAAAATGAAGGAGAAAATAAACTCCCAGGAAATATTAGCGCATAAGGCAACTAACGGCATCCCATAGGTATGATCGCGCAAGCCTCTTTGGATGATCAAGATATAGGTAATCGTCCAAAAGATGCCCGAACCGAGCATGAGCAGCATATACATACGTGTTTCCCTCTATCATTGTAGCTACAATTGCATATGAAATAGCAATGTACCACATATCCGCTTAGCATTGCCAGATGAAACAGTCTTATACAGTCTATACTACTGTACAGAACGGGGCTGCGCATAGTACTATATGTATGATGCCAGCTTTACACAGTAACATGATGCTTTTTCACGCCTTCGTTTGCAGAGAACAGGGCCAGGATGCCATTGCAGAGAGATAAAGACTCGCAACCTGATACATTGAATCTCTGGACAAACTTCGCGCAACAGCCTCAGGGAGTAGCCGAAGTAGCAGAACAGGGACATACGTACACATTTCAGAGCAAGCGCCGCCTCTCGGACGCTGCTATGTTGTCATTGCTACGCGACTGGCTGCTCCAGGACTATGTTGCAGCCTACGCTCGCTCGCTCGGTGCAACACGTATATTCCGCCGCTGCTACTGGATTGACGCTCTTGGCATCACCACCCGAACACCAGCGCATAGCACAGAACAGGCAAGCACACAATCAATAGCAGGCAGTAAAGGGCGCAAAAAAAATGCGCCGATGCCTGCGGCCCTGGCACCGCTTGTTGCGCTCTCACAAGAACTCGCACGGGAGAGCAAGCCGATTACGCTATTTGGTCTGCTGCTCGAAGCTGGCAGCAGCAAGCGCAAGGAAACTCGCATCGGTCAGGACGGCTCTTCAGCCATCGCGCACGCAGTTTCTCTACCCAAAGAGAGTGGCAGCATAGCCGCGAGCTGGCTGGAAGCAGCACCAATCTTGCTCAAAGCAATCGAGCAAACACCAGCCATCTTTTTGCTCAATCCGCTGGGACCGACACTCTTCAACCAGGATGACCTGGCACAGCTCTATCAACGCGCAGTGCCAACAGAGTTGTGTCTGTTTGTTCCTCACAAGCAGGTAGAGGTCTACTTACGCGCAGGTCAACATACAGCGTCGTTGACAGCATTGTTGCGCTCCGACCGCTGGAAAACACTACCGCGCGACGAGGAGCGCCAGGCTATTACAGGCTTCATTGATCTGCTGATAGCTGCCATGCAACGCCATTTCCAGTTACCCATACAGCCCATCGCGTTTCCAGTCCCAGCAGGTCCAGCCAATCTAACAGCGGCACCATTTACGCTGCTTTTCGCCACACGGCGGCAGGATAGCCTGGTCAGTATGAACGATGCAATTTGCATCTACCGCCGTCGCAGCGAGGAACAGAGTTATCGCGGAGTACTGGGCGAAGAGTGGTTTGTAGCCCAGCAACACGAACATTTAGAGCAGGCATTGCAACAGCTCGCTCAACGTATACGACAACAAGGAATAGCACAGCGAGCACGACGCTGGCCTGATCTACGCCAGCAACTACTGCTTGGTAATTTTGGCGATTTCACTCAATATGAGTATGATATGCTCATACGACAGCTACTAGCCAGTAGGGAGGTAGATTGTGCATGGAGACAAACAGGCACCGCTGCTGAAACAGAACGCGTACCAGGCAACGAAGATACCCTGGTGTGGAGATAAAGGTAGGAGGTATTACCAGGGGGAAATGTCAGGCATGGGGACACCTGACAATTTAGTAATACCTCCTACCCATAGTGTACTCTAAAATGCGCATATTTGGTGACGATTTTTCTTTAAAAAGTGCGTCCTAAAAAAGCGGGAGCTAGAAAATCGGAGCTAGAAAAGCTCTAGTCAGGAGCAACATTTTGGATTGATACGATCTTTCCTATAGAGTACGTATTTTTAAGGCAATTTTTGATGAAATACTAAAGGCATCTCTGCAAAGGTTAGGATGTAAAGGTGTGGAGGCATACTATATGGCAGATACATTTTCGGAGCATGCGGCGGAAGAGAATTTGCTCAAAGCTATTCAGGGAACACAAACTATCACTACAGCATGGCATATTCCGCTGGTAAGATCACCATCTATTTTAAAATGGGCTGGAGGTAAAGAGCAGGAGTTAAGGCATATTCTGCCTCTATTGCCACCTTTTCAGCACTATTATGAGCCTTTCGTTGGCGGAGGAGCGGTCTTCTTCTCAGTGCAAGCAGAAAAAAAATGCATCAATGACAAATCTTCTGAACTTATCCATCTATATAGGATGGTTGCTGAAAACAACAGCGAGTTCTTCCAGACGCTGCATACTATTCTTCGGCAATGGCAACGTATAAGCCAGTTTGTAGATATTTATGCTGTAGATCTCGCCACCATGTATAAAGCTTACGCAAGAAATAAGGAAGCAATGCCGCCGCTCAAAGAAAGCGTCGCGACCTTTGTTGATACTCACCAGGCAGAATTTGGGTCGATGCTGGCAGAGCCTTTTGCTGCATATTTTGAGCATTTTTATTGGGAAATAGAGCGCAACCTCACGCATAAAATGACGCGTATGAAGCAGCTAGAAAGCAAAAAAGGGCTGCTAGTTGAACGTGATATCGTAGCCAATATGGAAAGTGCACTGAAAAGTGCATATTATATGTACTTTAGACATCTCTATAACAAGATTAGCGCGTATGGTATTCCTGCGGGATCTGCCACGGCCATCTTCTTCTTTGTGCGCGAGAACGCTTACGCCGCAATGTTTCGCTATAACAATCGAGGCGAATTCAATGTTCCCTATGGAGGCATTTCTTATAACAGAAAAGATCTAGCGCGCAAGATTGCCTACCTGCAGTCGACACAGGTGCAGCAACATCTTGCAGCTGCCACGATAGAAAATCTGGACTTTGAAGCATTTCTGCACAAACATGCGCCTGGGGAGCACGATTTTATCTTTCTTGATCCTCCCTACGATAGCGAATTTAGCACATATACGCAGAACGCCTTTAGTCGGCAGGATCAGGAACGCCTGGCCTATTACCTGCTACACCACTGCCAGGCAAAATTCATGCTTGTGATCAAAAATACACCGATGATCTACAAGCTCTATAGTAAAAAAGGATTGCATATTCAAGCCTTTGATAAAAAATATCTCGTGAGCTTTCAGGATCGCAACAAGCGGGAGTCCGAGCACCTGATCATCACCAATTTTCCGATGCAGACGCTCGCAGAGCAGCAAATAGGCCGTGATTTTTGTTAATCTACAGCAAACAAGCTGCTTAAATGGCCCGAGGAAAATTAACTCGCATATTTCTAAAAAATTGAACTATGGGTTATAATAGACAGAAAATAGCAAGCGAATGCAAACGCCTACCTCGAAAAGAGGGTCTACTATGCCACGCAAACACAAAAACAACAACCCATTCGACAACCAGTACAATAATAATGAGCAGCCCAACGCGACAGAACGTCAGGAAGCTCTGCGGCGACCATCGCCAGAGGTTGATGACGAGCTGCTCAATCCTGAACTGGCCGAAAAGACCGCCATTACACCGTCACTAGAACATGGCGAAAAATACCATGAGGCGGGAAAGCGAGATGTTGAACTGTACATCCGCACATACAATACGTTATTACGTAGCTCTGGCGAAGTGAGCCTGAAGGCGCTGGTACAAGCGCATTACAATATCGATTCCAGCCTGCACCCTGACGCACGCAAAAGCTATCCTGACATGTCTGCGTTTATCTATAGCGTGCTGAGGTTGCCTGCCGCAGCAATCCACTGTAACCTGATCTTGCTGGGCCAGTCAGAAGAGGTCTTTCTACAAAATGGCTTCCACGTTGATAGCTGGGAAAGCGTCACGGCTTCAGCTCGTCGCCGCAAGTGGTTCTATAATGGCAAAGAAACACTGGCCGTTTACGTCGCCAGTGTAAGCGATATCGACGATATCGTGCCCATCCTGGTAGCCTTCCAGATCGAATGGAACAAAATATATTACCTGCTCAACCAGGACCCGACTACGATGCAGTTGTTAGAGACACCCATGGATCGCTCCTCGCCGGTCTTTGCCGAAATCAGCAAAGTCCTGCGCCATCGCCTGCGTATCGCGCCTGACGATTGGCAGCGCCTGGAGGTCATCTGGGGTGATAAACTGTGGTCGAAGCTCCATGAAATAGGTATGGGCCACAAAAGCTTTAATATGCGCATGCTGGGTGGATCTCATGTAGGTTATGTCAAGGCAACCCGTAAGTGGTGGGTACCGGTCAAAAATCTGCTCGACGAGCTTAACCTGAGTAATCGTCCGACCTACTTTGTTTCCAGCAACACGCACAGCCTGGTCAATCTGCTCTCGGGTTTCGTACTCAACCATGAGCATGAACTCATACAATTCGCGCAGAGCAGTAGTGATCCCTACCTGGCAACCGAGTATCGTAAATTGCGCGAGGGCCGGGTACCGGGCAACTGGCAGAACTTCCTCTACTTTGTGGCGCGCGAGTGGGCACGTACACCAGAAGGCAAGGAGGCAAGTCGTAGCCGTTTACAGGAGTCTCAGAGACGTGGTATCTGGCATGTTGGAGCACGTCACGGCCTAGAAATCGACGCGCAAATCTGTGAACTGGCAAAACTACATCCAACGGAGATTGATCCACGCTGTCGCATGCCACACCTGGATCTTCTGTCCAAGGGCAACGCCATTATCCTGAATATCGATTATCCGCTGGGTATGGCCGCATATCATATGATGCGCGAAATGATGGAAAATCTCGCGCAGATTCGTGGTATCTACATCCTGGGCAAGGCAGCTACGCTCAATGGCAGCATCGGTGATGTGATGATCTCCAATGTCGTGATGGACGAACATAGCCAGAATGTCTTTTGGTTAGATAACGCGTTTCGGGTCCATGATGTACAACCATACTTAATCTACGGATCGGTACTGGATAACCAGAAAGCCGTCTCATCTAAGGGCACCTACCTGCAAAATCGCCAGTACCTGGACTTCTACTACCAGGCCAACTATACCGTCGTCGAGATGGAGAGCGGACCCTACCTCAACGCCGTCTATGAGGACCAGTATCTGACACGCTATCCAGAAGGTGAAAATATCAACTTCGCTCGCCTGCCTTATGAGTTGGGCATCTTACATTATGCGTCGGATACACCTTATACACGCGGCAAAAATCTGGGAGCCGGCAGTCTCTCATACTTTGGGATGGATTCAACCTATGCCAGCACTGTCGCTATCGTACGCCGTATCTTTCGAGCATGAAATCGCTACGATTAGCAACAGTCAGACACAACCATTAGTAGAGCAGAAGGTCGAAGAAGATATAGAACCATCGGAAACAAGTATCGCCCCATAAAAACATGCAGGAAATACCCTGGTGCATAAGGACATAATGTGTCACAAAATGCGCCAGGATATTTCCTGACGAAACCAGATATACCTGCGATCAAGATCAACTTTGTATCTGGCACGCAACACATACTTCTGGAAACAGCACTGATTACCGCTATACTACAGTAGATGACTCTTGTGCTGGAACAGCGGTAGAGTTGTATAATTTGAGAGCATACTCAACATTTAGCAAGCGAAACACATTCTGTTGCATCGGTGGCAGCTCTGCGATGGCTGTATCAGCATCGATCAACTCTGCTTTTACAATATCATAGGTGCTCCCATGCCACTGCAGGCTACAGTGACCAGCGGCGAGGATGTTACGGCACCAGTCAACATTAGCGCCATAGGGTAGCGCGACAATAAAACCAGCGGAAACCGGCTGTACCGTAATGGGCGTCGCGTAGGTGTTCCCCGATTTGCGTCCAGTATGGTAAACAACGGCCTGTGGAAAGTAACGACTCCCGGCAAACTTCAACATTAACGGGTTTACATAACGCTTATTGATCTCGCGCTGGTTGTAGGGAATCCGCTTGCTCCTGACCAGGACGACAAAGGTGATCAGCGCAGCAAGCAACAAGATAAGGAGAGGGCCGGGCCAACTAGCTCGACGGCGTACCTGCTCCTGGGCGGTAGTATTGCGTGAACTCATAGTAAATGTCACCGGCTTTCTTGCGAGAATGTCTGTCCGCAGCATCAGACAGCTGAGGATAGGGAATAACCTCTCCATACTGTAGTGCATTCATAGGTTTATTGCAACATCAGATTATTCAGCTTGAATTTGTTGCGCCAGGAACATTCTTCCCGTGTTGGCATCCATGCCAAGCGCCTCAAAGCTGACTGGGACAACCAGTATCTTTTGCGCGTTCTCGATGGGGTTAATTAGATGCGATTGCCCTGGACCGATAACCGATTTTGTTGACATTTGGGAACAGTTCCTTACTATTGTATGTCCAAAACGGTCATGTCAGAAGATGGGTACAAATTGTCCAGGCGATGGGGTTATGGCACTCAGGTTCCTTCTCTATACTTAGCCTATACAAGCAGTGTAGTGCACATACTTCATTTTGTGCCAGGCTTGTATTGCAGATTTTTCTGCATTTTTAAGGCAAAAAATGCTCGAAGAAGGAGAACATGTATGCAACTAACCAGGCCTAAAAGCATAGGCAAGCTAAGCATGATGCTTGTCATCTTGATCGCACTCGTGGCGGGTGGCGCGTCGACCTTGTCGCAACTTGTCGGAGCCCATGCTGATGAGATCACAAACATGCCCGCTTCGTTCGCGGAAGACGTAGGTAGCGGTTCTGCCTACAGCTGGAAGTACGAGGGGGGCGCGTATTCTGCCCTTGAAAACAAAAACTTAGGAAACCTTAACTCAGGCACCTGGGATGTACAGGAAGGCTCTACTGATCTGGGCACGGTTAACACTAATGTCATAGTAAATAACGACCCAACAAGTGGAGTGACCTCCTATACGGTAAACACCACCTCAACAATTCCTGGGATCGCAAGTCTTCTGAGTGGGAGTAGCACCGAGGCCATTCCAGAGACCGGTCCGAATGACTACCGATCAGTATTCGGTCAGGGCGCTATGGCGGATACCGACACAGCAGGGAACCCGGCGTGGGAGATTGATACTAATGAGGGTCAGACAGGTAATGTTGATCTCAGCACTGGAGATTCGACATTAGGACCTGAGATGTTCCACAATATGGCCAACCTGACTACACAGGAGGAGCAGAATTATATAGATGCAGAAGATGTTTATCAAGCACAGTCGGATACTGGAAACGGCACATTTGCCATGGCAAGTTCACGCTTTCAGCCGCTTTCTTTTCAACAGCCTACACATCCTGGCTTCGTATGGGCCCTCCCCGCGAGCGTTGTTCTTCTGGCTGCTGCGGGTTTCTTACTGACAGTTGGAGGAGGTGTCATTACCTCTGTCTGTGGTCATGGTAAATGCGGAAATAACTCTACTACCTGGGCTATTGTCGGTGGTATTATGGCCGCAATAGGAACAGGCTGTCTCATCGTCTCTGGTGCAAGTATCAGTGGCTGGCTTATTGCCTCCAGAGCAGCAACCGCAGCTGCGGGAGGTGCGTTAGCAGCAGAGGCTACGGGAGTTGAGATGGCATCAGGAACAGTGGCTGCCGCCGCTGCCGAGACTAGTATAGTTTCTGATCTATTCCCCGAGATTGCGATTGTCCCCCTCGATTAGGGCTCTCACGTCTATAACCTGACTGGTGGAACGCTCGCGTGCCACACGGTACAAGCAGATGGTGGCAAAAGTTGGTCAGGTTATTGGCGCGAGTCTTCTTAGCTAGCGCGATCAACAGGAGCTAAAGCGGCAAAGCGCGAGGCCTGCGTGTACATTCCAACGTGAAACGAGCCACATCTGCTTTGCCAGAACGCCCGGTTTCACGTTGGGGTGTACACTGTAACGGGTGCGTTCTGCCTCGTGCGACATTTCGCCGACTTCGCTCCTTTTTTGCAGGCGCAGGGCTACGAAGTGGAGATCGCAACGATCCTGGACGCTTATCTGACGGAATGCCAGTTGGTGATCAGAATAGCGCTGGCACCAGGCTCTATGATAGCAGATGTAGCGTCAGATATTCACAAGGCGAAATCGTTCCTCATACGCCTCTATTCGTCACACCCAACAGCCGTGATTTTTTACCAGTTGCACACAAGGGCAAACTTATGACATAACATAAAAAAGATGATCATTGTAACCTGCCAGGCTTCGCAAGTAGCGGCCTGGCAGGCTCATACATACAATGGAGTATGCTGACATACATTTATGGTCATTCGTCAGTTTCCCATCAATAGCGTTATTCTACGTCTCATGTTGATTATAGTTCAGACGTATGATATGCTAGAGTACATCAAAGTGGTTTGTGCTGTGCCCGCTATCAGCTTTTTGTGCTCGTGGCTAGAAAACTGAGGAGTTGTGGATGTCTACCTCTATTTGGAGAGGCCCTGAACCCAACGTCGATGAAGGCTATCCGTTGGCTTTGCTTAAATATCTCTTGAAACAGATGATGGCTCAGTTTGCGGCCCAGGGCGGTTGTATTGCGCTCTATGACGAGAGCCTCGGGCTGATGAAGATCCATGCTCACTTACGCTTGCTCAATGGGAAAACCTCCCGTTTCGCTGGCATTACCATAAATCCAGGTTCCGATAACGGAAAAGTATCTGGTCGCCGCGCTACGATGAAGCTCTTTTATGATCCACACCCGACCTCGTCACCAACTGAACGCAAGGGGGCGGCGTTATCACAGACTGAAGAGTTCGTCGATGTGACACCCCAGCAAAGCGACCTCTTCGCCGTTGGTACCACCTATCCCATGAGCCAGGATCTGATTGGCTACACCTGGCACACAAACGAGGCATACGCGATGCGCCATGAAGACTACATTACGCTCTTCCAGACAGGCCGCGCGTTTCCCTGGCAGAGCGACATGGTACCGCTCTCTTACCTGGCCGTACCTATTCGTGAAGCGTTGCCTGACTATAACGATAGCCTCCATGCACAACAGACCAACATACTAGGGATTATCGTGCTGTATCAGCTCAACGCGAATGGCAATAGCTTTCAGAAGCAGCGCGCCGAGGCCATTGACTATGTCGAACGCATTGCCCTCTACTTGCAAAATGATAAGCTACAACGAACGCAGCGCCGCACAAGCGAGTATTTGCAACTGTTACAGGATATCAGCAATACCTTTCCTACCTCCGTCAAACTCTCAGATCTGGTGGAAAACATGCACCAGTTTGTCACGCGCGTCGTCGATGTCTCCAGTATGCTGCTCACGCTTTATGATCGCGATCAGGAGCGGATCTATGATGTCTTCGCCCTACGAGATGGAGTACGTGTTGAGGAGCTTGCTGACCAACCACGCATTATGCGCAAAGAAGAACGCCCTGTCTGGTGGAATGCTACGCAGCAAGAGAAGCGCACACTGCACTTTTCGCCAGCCCAGGACTTGCAAAAGTTCTATGATTATCAGGAATTGCTCACGGGAGCATGGGGCGACCAGCAACAGGCAGAGTCTTTTCTCTTACTGCCGATGAAGATGTTTAATCGGGTCATCGGCTCCCTCTGTCTCACCAGTATGCGTCCGCACGCATATCATCCAGAAGAGATACAGGTCCTGGAGACCATGGTGCAGATTGTTACGGTGGGCATTGAAAATGCGAAGCTCTACGAGCGGGATCGGCGTATTCTTGAGCGTGACCATCATCTTTTAAACGAGGCGCGCCAGCGCGAAGCTCAACTCGCAGCTATCAACAACGCGCTACAATCTATCAGCTCGGTGCTCAATGTGACAGAACTCCTCAATAACCTGGTTAAATCGGTAGCCACATTAGTGAAGGTTGAGATGTGCGTATTTTTTCAGCCAACCGCGACACGGGAAGAACTGATTGCGCTCGCTCTTTATGGCCTATCCAGTGTACACATGGTCGATGATGGCAGCGGCTTGCCAAGCATACAACCGCCTAAAAAGGGCGAGCATGATCAACTGATCAACATGATCCGTCTCCCTTTTCAGGACACATTTCTGGAGCACAAAATAGACGAAGGCTTCTTCTACCTGAATCCAGCCATGTTGGAAGAGTTGGCACAAAGATGCAATGAGGGCGGCGCGATTTTTCTGCGTGAAACCAACATCCGTTATATGCTCATGATACCCATGTCGTATCAGAAAGAGTTCATTGGCTTCCTCGCCGTCCCGATCACTAACGAATATCTTGCTTTAAGCCCTCAGGATATTGGTACATTACTCGCCATCTGCGCACAGACAGCCAGTGCGGTGCGCAATGCACAGCTTTTTGAGCAAAGAACTGAGGCATATGCCGAGTTAGAAAGAATGGATAAGCTCAAAGACGAGTTTCTGGTGACAGCCTCACATGAACTACGCACACCATTGACCGCTATCAGCGGTTACACCAGTCAACTCAAGCGGCAAGGAGCACGCGCGAATCCGCAACAAATCTTGCGTTTCACCACCAAGATCTCAGTGGCAGCTCAGCAGCTCAATAATCTGGTTGCGAATATGACTGAGGCTGCCCAGATGGGTATGGTGGACAAAAAGATGCTGATCGAACCAGTCCACCTGCTGCTGGCTACCGAGATCGCACAAAACATGCTGACGTTTAGCAACGAGCAACATGTCACGTTGGACATCTCCGCTAGACAGTGGATTTATGGCGATGCATCTAGTGTACGCCAGGTTTTGACGAATCTCCTGGAAAACGCGGCAAAATATTCGCCACCAGAAAGCCCCATCAATGTATCCGCGACTGACATGTCACTCTCAAAGGTCGAGAGCTTATTATCCGAGGACCAGGCTGATCCGACCTTACTGTTGGAGCAAGGGGACCGTCCCGTAGTGCTAGTGCGTGTCCAGGATAAAGGCGAAGGCATTCAGCCTGAGGATCAGTTGAAGATCTTTGAGAAGTTTGTACGCGCACCACGTTCGCTTACCACGCCAGTGCGCGGTACTGGACTGGGCTTATACATCTGCCGTCGCTTTGTCGAGGCCATGGGTGGTAAGCTATGGCTGGAATGCAGCGTTCCCAATGAAGGATCGACCTTCAGCTTCTATCTTCCCCGGGCAGAAGTCCCGGTTGAAGCTGGAGAGTAGCTAGCAAGGAATAGAAGTGAATAGCAAGCCGCAAAAGATTCTGATCGTTGATGACGAGCCGGTCATCCGCGATATGATGGTAGATATCCTGGACATGGAAGGCTACAGTGTAGAAATCGCACGCAACGGACGTGAAGCGCTTGAAAAATTGCATACAGCGCAAAATTATCTCGTTTTCCTCGATCTGCTTATGCCCGTCATGAATGGTCGTGAACTTTGCCAGCAACTTAATACTGAGCCAGAGCACCGTCGTCGTCACGTGATTGTGATCATGTCCGCGCTAGACCAGCTAGCACAGGCAGCAGCGCTGCATATTGATGCCACGATGCCCAAGCCATTTGTCGTCGATGATGTGATACGCATCATCGATACCTATATGCTAAAAACGTTGTAAACGGTACAAGTAGACATAAGGGCAACTGGTAAATTAGCTCAAATGTGGACAGATTTTGAGCTGAAATGTGTGAATTTTGAGATTAAACTGTTGCTTCTACCTCTTTTGACATATCGATAGAGCGTAGCGCGAGAGATCCCAAATCTGACAGCATTCCCAAACACGCACTGAGAATTACGCTGGAAAAAACTTTGAGAAACTTTTGAGCGATTTAGCGCCTTCTCAGATCATGCATTGATATCCTTTGTAGTATACTCCTTATAGAGATCAACGCAAAGGAAATTTTCGCATTCCAACTAATTTTTCTGTTGCTAGATATGTTTTTGTCGTTTTCAAAACATTATCGTATGTAAAGCAGGTCAAATAATGACAATACCGCAACAAGGCGACGTTCACGAGCTGTCACACTTAAGTCCTCCAACCACGGAAGGTCAATACCTCGATGTTACTCGCGACCCCCTTTTCCGACAGTCACAAGAATCACATCGGGGCAGGACACATCCAAACAGCCCCGAAGAAGCGGGTAGGAGAGCTATCGAGCGCATCCACAGCATAGCACGCAGATCACATGAAATTGAAACCTCCAGCCAAGACGTCCGCCCTGCTCCAAGGGAGGTGCCCCTTCCAGAACACTATACGCTTAGCTTGAACAATGAACAGCTAAGTTTTATCGAGCGTGCTCTCGAGGATGGTAGCCTGGGAGACATGATACGGGAGTGGCGGTCGCGCAACAGACCGAACGTACCCACGGACTCTATGGCTGGCGGCAGCGACTCCATTTGCCCTGCTCAAGATGAAGATACTCATACAGAACATCGTCCGCTTACTGATATAGAGCTACAAGCTTTCGATAAGGCTATCAAGGATGGTTCGCTACGCAGCTTGTTACGAGACTTGCGCAATATACAGGAAAACGCAGGTGACAACAGAAGTAACAACGCAGGTGACAGCGCAGGTCGCCCCTGGTACCGGGATTGGGACTGGCACTTCACAAAAGGAAACCTATACGCTAGTTATGTTGGTGGGTATCTGGGCACACCTACCGGAATAGTATCACTAGCAATATCAGCAGTAGGACTCTATTATACGTTGCACCCAAAAGGATAAAATTTACGATGCATGGCCTGGGGAGACATTTGACACATCCAAACCAGTCAATGCTGCACTCGTCTTCCAGAGCTGTTCTTGTAAAGCAGTGTCATAGGAAAGAGGAACAGTTGTCTTCTCCCTCAGCTAATCAAAATACTTGCCAGTTACGCCCGCCACCTCCGGCGATGTGGACAGGTAAAGCGATGCCTGTGCCCCTGCTCCAGTGTGATGAGCAAACGTTTGACAACAGGTGAACGCGTCCAAGTCACTCCACTAAGTCATACTTCTCTTGCTATTCGGGCGCACTCGCGCTATAGTAGGTCTGGTGCATTCCTTTTATTTCGTCACAAAAAAGAAACAGGCACATAGACATCTACTATTACCCATATGCATTCAGAAACGCGGCTACCGCCGCCGCTTGATAGGCCGCCACAACCTCTGAGACAGTCAGAAACGAGGCGATCTCCTTTCTGACACATGAGCGCGCTAGCGCTAGAGGCGATAGCCTCGTTTGTGTCAGTAGTAAGAGTAGCGCCTCTACCCTTCGGGTCATCTGACTGCAAGGAGAAAACGCCACGGTCGTGGCTAGCGCTCCGCGCTCATGTGGCGGAGCGGAGTGCGCCTTCGGCTCACCTGAATGCAAGGCAATATATGTTGTGCATAAGGGGAGTCTTCTATTGTCACAAATTATTCCTACCTTGCACCTTTTTAACGCCTTCTTGATACTGGTTGCCGCCTTGACTGCCGGTGTGTGGGGGCTTATTCTCTATTTTCGCAAGCGCGAGATGATTAAGCCCTGGCGCATTATGCTCATTGTTGTGCTGGTGCTCGGTCTGTTGCAAGGGCTTTTTGGCGTCACGATGGTCCTGATGGGACTCAAACCAGGCGGAGGCACAGGTCTCTACTATCTACACTACGTTTATGGTGGAATCGTTGCCCTGGGTATCCCATTTGTATGGCTCAGTTTCACCTCGGACGAAAAGAATCAGCGACGCGTGGTCCTGTTCTATAGTATCGCTACACTGATTATGGTAGCAGCAGCCGTGCGCGCCCTGATGACAGGTCTCGGGATGGCCTGATACGCATAAATAGTGCTTCGAGAGTGGGGAGAATGTATGCGAGCTTCTTTTATCCATGTTGCTGATATACATTTGGGCTATGAGCAATATGGCGTACGTGAGCGTTTCAACGATTTCAGTCGCGCGTTCTGGGATGTCGTCGATGATGCGCTGGAACGGAATGTCGATTTTATGGTCATCGCTGGTGATCTGTTTAACAAGCGCGCCATCGATGCACAAACGCTGATCCATGCCATCGAAGGCTTAAAGAAGCTCAAAGCACACAATATCCCGGTGATTGCTATCGAGGGCAACCATGACCGTAGCTATTATCGGGATGGCCTTTCCTGGCTGCAATTTCTCTGCTATCAGGGCTATATTATGCTGCTGGCTCCTGTGATGCAGGAGGGTGCACCACAACTTGCAGCCTGGCAGCCTGAAACGATGCTGGGTGCCTATGTTGATCTGCTGGATGGGAGCCTGCGTGTTTATGGCCTGCCCTGGCTGGGAGCCGCAACCGCACGCGGCCTGGAAGGTATGACAAATGCCTTGAAGTCGGCGCGCGTGGAAGAGGACGCCTACGGTATTAAGTACCGTCTCCTCACTATGCATACAGGCGTGGACGGTATTGTAGCACGCGTACAAGGACTACCGACGATGGCACAGTTCCAGCCTCTACACGAGTGTATCGACTACCTGGCACTCGGCCATGTACATAAACCTTACGAGTTTGATGGTTGGATGTACAATCCAGGTTCTACCGAGACGTGTAGCGCTGAAGAGACACAGTGGGATGACCGTGGCTACTACTATGTGCAGATCGATACCGATACGCCCGAGCGTATCGTTGATGCAGGCAAGAAAGAGCGCAAACATCACGCTGAGCATCGTAGAAGCACACGCCGTCCCTTTGTACGCTACGATCTGCGCGTGGACGGACTGAATGAACCACAAACGCTCTACAATCGCCTCGAAGACTATTGTCGTCGTGAAGGCCCCAAGTATGAGGACAAAAACTTGAGGCGTCCTATCGTGCAAATTCATTTGCTGGGTACGCTCGGTTTTGACGCCGGATCGCTGGATCAGCCACAGATGGAGGAGCTTGTACACCGCTATTTCCAGCCTCTGCACGTGCGCATCGACAACAATACCAATGACCAGGACTACGTACCCGATGATGGCGACATTGATGGACGCGACCGCTCAGCCTGGCATGAGCTGGAGCGACGTATCTTTGAAGAGCTGATTGGCATGGATACTCGCTACCTACCCGCTAAAGAGCAATGGAGCGCTGTTGTCAGCGAACTCAAACAGTCAGCCTTGCGCAAGGATGATCCAGCCGCCATCGCACACTATCTGCGCGAGAAGCGCGCCTCTCTACTAGGCCTGTGATAGAATCTCTTAGAGAGCGTTTGGTTTCAGCTCACTCCTGACCAAAGCGTGCGCGTTGCAAACACTCTCTAAGGCAGTTCACGCGTTTAGTTTTGAGGAGGATAAAGACAACTTGCGAGGCCAAACGCTACAATCGCTCCACAATAGGTGAAAACTGGCAGCAGTCGCGCAAGTTGCAGATATGTACAAAACAAGCCCTCTTCAGGATCAGCATGCTGACCTGAAGAGGGCTCTCTATTTATTCAGCAGATGTCAGCCCTACCCCTACAGGAGAGAGACTCTCGCTCTTGCCATTCAGTTCCACGGCTGGCACGTTGGACACAACTGGCAAGTTGCTCTCTACCATCAAGCCATTATCCATGTACAGGTGATAAGGGAACATGGCCGGGTCAAAGGCACTGCTGTGTGAAACCAGGATAACCTGCTCGAAGTGCTGACTCAACACGTCACCCGTTACCACATTGACCAGGGCCTGCGTTCTACCACGATCAAAGGAGCTGAGTGGCTCATCTAACAACACAAAACCGGGCGCTGCATTCAAGTCACGCGGCAAGGTCGCGATGGCAAATGCCAGGCGCAACGCCAGCGAGAGCTGATCGGCTGCCCCTCCAGACAGTGCAGAGGTATGCACATATTCACCCGCCGCCGTATCCCATACCTGAACCTGAAATGGTCCTCCGCTGATCGTTCCCTCCTCAGCTTCCGTGATCAGGTGCACGTCGTGATAGCGGCCACCTGTCAGGAGGGGTAATATCTGCTGCATATAGTATTCTGTGCGCGGCACGAGCTTGCGTAAGAGACGCTGGTCAACCGCCCGCACCAGCTGATTGCCACGTTTCTTTGTTTGATAGGAACGCTCTTGCTGCTCCATATGTGCCTGGACCTGCTCCAGGTCAAGCGGAGTATTTTCCAGACCCAGCCGTGTGCTCCACTCCAGTTCCTGTTTCTCCAGGTGATCCAGTTCCTGTTCAACAGAGCGGACCTTGTCTTGCAGGCTCTGACGATCCTCGACGCTATACTCGTTCAGGAGCGGCCAGACGGCAGCCAGATCTGCATGGGTATAACTGCTGGACTTCGGACGATTGCGCTGTACAAGTACTAAGCTGATCGACTCCTGCAATTGCGCAATTTCTTGCTGACACAGCTCGATCTTTACTTTCGATGCACCCTCTTGCTCTTGCAGTGTGTCCAGCTCTTTCAGGATATGCTCCTCACGTGCCTCCTCAAGCTCATTCTGGCAACGTGTCCGTAGAGCAACGAGCGCCTCAGCAAAAGGATTGAGCGGTACAATCCAACTGCCCAATGTGTTGCTAAATTTTGCTAGTTGCTTATACAGCTCAGCAAGGGACTCCTGGCGTTCTTTGAGCACATCCCCATAATGTGCATGCTGCTGCTGGAGCATGAGCCTGTTCCCCAGCGTAATATGCATTTCTTCCAATTGCCTGCGTGCCACGGTTTCCGCGTTGCTGATCGCCGCTTGCCCAAAGTTCACGCCCAGTGGCTTTACGCGCTGGCGCAATGAATCTTGCAGTGACTGTAACGCGCTGCGTAAGACCAATTGCTGCTCGCGCGCATTTTCAATCTGCTCCTCAGGACTGCTCTGCTGATAAGGTGCCAGGCGCTCCTCAATGGCATCTCGCTCCACGAGCAATTTATCAAGGTCATCCTTGTACGTTTGCATTTGCGCTGATAGATCTTTTGCGACATCCAGCTTACCATCGAGCGAGGCAATTTCATGCTCTGTAGCCTTAATCGTACTATCAACAAGATCGTCCAGCACAGGGACATTCGCAGCCTCATCCTCGGTCACGGGAATAAGTGATCCCGACACATACGAATTGCCACCAGCCAGCGGACCGGATTGCAGACGTGTATTGATGCTGGAAATGGGTAAGCCCTCTTGCCCTGCCAGCAAAAGAATTTCCTGCTGCATACGCTCAATCGAGGCCTGATCGATGCGCAGATTATCTTCAATTTCTTCCCAGCGCTCTTTCTTGCGCTGTTCTTCCAGTTCGAGCGCGCTCCTTACGTAGCGCCGCGACAGCTTCCATCGTCACATTCACCTGGTTACGAGCAGCGTTGGCCGCCTCGATCTTCTCCTTCATCTGCCTCTGCACTTCACCCAGATCACCCTGGTCTTTCGTTTGCTCCAGAATCTGCTGTGCTTCTTCGGGCGCACGTGGAATGCTACCACCCAGCGAACGAATTTCATTCTCAACTTGCAGCAACGCATCGCTACTGCCAGCCATACGTACAGCCGTCTCGCGCGCAGCAACCATCATACCGACACGACTGATAGCATCTTGCAGCACATGATCCGCTGATTTTTCCTCTTCAACAGCCTTACGATAGTTCTGGTAATTCACGAAACCTATTGCAATAACGGCAAATAATACGATCAACGCCACAACAGCGAGCAGTAAGAGCTGCTGGAAGGTGAAAATAGCCACCAGGAGACAAATCAGCGCACCAACACCACAGAGCCCTAGAATAATCATGTAACGGTGAACCGTACTGCGAGCATCCATGGCTGCTTGATTGAGTTTCGATTGATGTTGATGCGCCACACGCACATGCTGTTCCGCCTGAGCTAACCCCAGGGATAAACTTTTCAGGCGCTGCCACTCCTCTAGCTGGCGGCGAATACTGATTTGCCGCCAGATCTTATCCTGGGCATCGGCCTGCTGCTGTACCTGCTTCGCCTCTCGCTCGACGAGCGCCAGCTCTTGTTCGGTCTCGCGCAGATCCTTCTGCACCTTCTTCAACTGACCGGCATTCTCTTCTTCTAGCGTGCGACTGGCCAGGCGCTGGGTATAACGCGTCTCTAATTGCTTCAGTACACCCAGGCGATCTACCAGATTGTTCAAACGCAGGAGTCGCGCCTCCAGTTGGGGACGCCCGGTACGCCGCCGCTCCTCCAGGTCTTGCCATGACTGCTTCACCTGGGCCAGACGCGACTGGACATGCGCCATCTGCTCGTCTAATACCTTCAGGTCCTGCTGGGCGATATTATAGTGCTTAAGCTCTTGCTCGAGTTCTTTGATCGCATCAACCGCTGTCAGAAGGTCGTTAGACATACGCTGCAATGTCCCAAATGAGCGTGTAAGCTCCGCCAACTCATTGACGCGCTTCTCCAGGCTCGGTAGCTCCTCGCGTTCACGGCGTTCCAACTCGGCGATCTGCCTTTCTAGCTCAGGTATTTCGCGGCGTGCCTCGGCCATATCCTCATAGGATGCGATGATTTCCGCCAATGTAGCATCGGCCCTCTTGAGATGCTGAACACGCCCCTGATGACTTTTAAGTTCAACGCGCCGCCGCTGGATCTGCTCAAGATTCTGCTCCAACTCGGCAATCTCGGCATCCTGCTCGTCGATATCGCGCAAGAGCTCGCTAACTTTGACTGCGTCCAGAGCCGCTTCAAAGCTATCCAGTTGGGCACTAAGCTGAGGAATGCGCGCTTGAATTTCAGCCAGTTGCAAACGCGCTGCGCTCTCCTTGAGCAACCGCTCATCCTCCGGTAGCAGATTGAAGCGCTGTGCGGTTAGTTGTTCCAGTTTCTCTAATCCCAGGAGTTTGCGCACCGTGGCTTCGCGTGTTTTGCCAGATACAGTCTCCAGACGATTCAAGCCCTTCTGCTCAATCAGGCATGCATTGCGCAACGACTCGCCGTCCATCTGCCCCAGTTCCGCGATAATGCGCGCATTGGCGGCCTGCAGCCCGCTGATGGGTTCCTCGTCAGGAAGGCCCAGACGACGCACTTGCAGCACCACACGTTGCCCTTTCCCACGTTCAAGCGTACGGGCAATAGTCAACTCCGTTGCGCCAATAGAGAGAACGAGCGTTACATGCGCGGTGGCCGCACCATAAAATATCAGATCGTCAAGCGAACGCTTACCGCGCTTGACAAACAGGGGTTCGCCGTACAACGCAAAATAAAGACTTTCGATGAGCGCCGATTTGCCAGCCTCGTTTGGTCCCTGAATCAGGATGCTGCCCCGCTGAGGGAAATGCAAGTTCATCGCACGCAACAGTCTGAAACGCTCGATTGTCACATGTTTTAGAATTATCATGGTCTACTCCGTTCGACAATGCCAGCTATGTTACCTCTTTTTATCTCTTCCATTGCCAATAATAATTCTTCTTTTGTCAGTTGCAGCGCTTTCTTCTCTTGCTCATCCTCTGTAGCAGTGATCCATTCATCGGCCAGTGCCATGAGTTCTTCGCGTGGCGAGAAACGTTCGCCGGTTTCGGCTGAGGCTACATCCTGCTCCCCCAGAAGAGACAACGCACTATCATCGATGGCCAGGGCAAAACAATGCTCTTCCCCATAACGCCGTATCTCGTTCAGATCGAGTTGATGGTAGGCACTGCGCGTCAATTCCCCCTCAAGTCGCAGTTGGATCATCGCATTCTCGCTACACAGCGGACGCAACTGCTCCAGAATGCGTTCTGTCGGTTGTACCGCAGAGTCAGCAGTCCACAAATCTTTCGTATGGATGGTCAATCGCTGTAAGGATAAAGCATCAACATTGACATGGTTGCACCAGCGTATGCCGTCAGCAGCCAGGCCGAGAAAGACAAAACCAGGAGCATGACCAAGCGTACTAAAATCGACATGTTGTGTGGCTCCGGCGACGATGACGTCGCTTTGGCCCAGACGGAAATGTTCGTAATTATGATGATAGCCAGCCAGAATATAGCGGAATATTGACTGTTTTACTATACTATCACGATAGACAAGAGCATGGGTATCCAACGACGATGAATCCGCGACCAGACCCTCAATGGGAGCATGCAACAATAAAATGGGGATAGCGGCGCGCCCGATCTCGCTTTGCACGCGCAAGCGTTCCAGAGGATCTCTATCCTGACCGGGCAACACTCCAAGGCCACAGAGACCTACCTGTATCCCCCGTATATCGACAATAACTGGCTCCAGTTCTTGCCCCGTATTTTTCTGCGTTGGCTGAAAGTAGTGCAGAGCACCCAGGCGCGCATAGCTCATTTGTGGCGCGGGCGTTGTCTCATCCAGCGCCGATGGGGTTTCCGTCGGCGTATCACGGACGCCGCCAAGAGCAAAAGCGCGTATCCCTGCTTGCTTTAGCTGGGCAAGGCGTTCTGCTACAAAACTGCGATCCCGCTCATCGGGTGTCGTTGTGTCAAACAAATCGCCAACTTGAATAAACAGGTCAACGCCTTGCATCAGAGCGAAGTTCGTTGCCTGTTGAAAGGCCTGTCGCAAGCGCTTCTGACGCTCTTCGCGTTTACGCGGCTGCTGTCCAGAGCCTGTATATCCAAGATGGTTATCAGCGGTCAACACCAGCGTGACCACATCCTTACGCTGCTCTGGTCCTGTTGTAATAGCGTCTGTATCCGCTTCCTGTTCATTGTTCACAATTTTTTCTCCCGTCGGGACCACTTCCGTCTGTTGCTAACGTACTTTTTTTGCTAGTAGTACTCTTTTCTCAAGGTGAGTCTATCACAAATGGTGCCGATTAAAAACGATTCTTGATAGGCAGAGGGACTATTTGGGGAATAGAGGAATTGGTAGGGTGTAGTTATCGCGCACGAAGTCGGCCCTACCAGCGTTTTTTTTGCTCTATGGCCACAACAAGTTAAAGCGATAAACGAGAATGTGACCTTTCCTGCGTATACTTCAATGGCTAACACAAAAGTACCTATTGAATCACAAGCATGGACGTAGGAAAAACGAAATATTAATATATTATGGTCCCATATAAATGGTCTTACGAGCAAGTCAGTGTTATTATCTCTAGCGTATTTCTGTTTCTGCGAGTCGTACAGTCTCTTTTATATGTCATACTCATTTTGTAGCATAGTCCATTCGTATTCAGTCACGGTAACTCCGAGTTACCAGTTCCAAACAGTTGAAGTGGGAGAGCAGCGTGGTGGGAGCAACGTATCATGCACAGCATGCAAAAGAGCAAGAAACACATAAAGTTCTTCTCTCGTTAGCAAAAAGTATTCAAGAACGAGATATCGTTACCTATGAGCATTCTCGTCGGGTTGCCACATATGTGCAACGCCTGGCGAGCACACTTGGTTGGACCAGACATGAGGCACGGGACCTTTCCCTGGCAGCTCTGGTGCACGATCTCGGCAAAACATGGATTGCTAACGATATTTTAAATAAATCTGAGGCGCTTTCTGTTGAGGAACGGCTCAAGATGGAACGCCATCCTGTCTTTGGTGCCCGTATCCTTGTGGGATATGAGATACATCCTTTTTATGTCGAAACGGTGTTACACCATCATGAAGCATGGAACGGTCGAGGGTATCCAGATGGGCTTAAAGGAGAAGAGATCCCGTTGAGTGCACGCATTCTCGCCGTTGCCGATGTCTATGACGTTTTAACTTCTCAGCGTCCTTACAAGGCACCTTTATCTATAGGTACAGCACGAGAGCGCCTGCTGAAAGGATCTGGCACAAGTTTTGATCCGCTCATTTTGCAGGCATTCTTGCATCTCATTGATCACAATCCTGCATTTACCTTGCCACAGACAGCGCGGCCCACGGCGGCAACCAATATACAGGACGCCGAAGTGGTCCTCTACAACGCGCTCATAGCTGGTTCATAATGCCGGCTCCGTCTCGCAAATGTGCGGTCTAAAAATATAACCACAAAAGGGCTGATTTACCAGGCGTAGATCAGCCCTTTTGCGCCAATCTTATGCCAACGCACGCAGCCTCACCTCGTCCCCTGTGTCTATGGAGGTTATACGTATGATAGCGCCATTGACCAGGCCCCATTTATTGATCAAAGTCCGATAGGTTCCATTCGACTCGCTGGCGGCAAAAGCTCGCTTGATGGCATCAAAGAGGGCAGTATTGTCTTTGCGTACGGCGATCCCTTCCTGATTTGCATCCACTGTGGAACCAGCCCTTTGAAACTGTCCAGGATGCTGTTTGACAAAATAATCGGCCACTGCTGAATCCTGATATATAGCTACTACGCGCTTTGTCGCCAGCAGTTGAAGCACACCGGCATTCTGTTGCGAAACAACGATGGTGATAACGGCTTTGCCCGTACTTTTACAGGTATTACTGGCCGCCTGCAAGTCACTTTGCTCAAACGTTGTCGCTTTCACTCCAACCGTTTTCCCACAGAGATCAGCCAGATCCTGAATATCTTGTGGGTTGCCTTTCGCCACAAGCAAGGCTTCTCCTCCTTGCAGATAAGGGATAAAATTGACCTTTTGTTGTAACTCCGGTGTAATACTTAGCGCGGAGATCACTACATCAAACTGCCGGTTCAGTAAACCGTCAACCAGCATTTGAAAGTCTTCCGAAATAATGTTTACGCGCAAGTTCAAACTGCGGGCAATATCTGTGATTAAGTCGATGTCAAAGCCTGCCGGTTGCGCAGTTGCCGTATCTATATACTCCTGAGGAGGATAATTCGTGTAGCTACCAACGGTTAATACATGAGGCACTAACAAATTAAGAGATTGGGTCGCCTCGGTTGCATTATTGCTAGATGGCTGCATCCTTTTACTCGTCGGAGCAGTTCCACTTGAAGCACTGCTGCACGCACATAATAGCAACAATACGGTAACGATGACACCTGGAATAAGATATCGCCATTGAGCCTTGAGGTGTTGAAACCGCATCAATAATGTAAACTCCTCTCACTGGTACAGTATCACAACTATACAGCATGAACTATATACGACAACATCGAGGCTTATCTCTCTCCTATGCATAATACCCTCTCAGGTTATTTCATCGCAGGATGTGTCTCAGATAAGCACAACTTATCCTTATTTCGAGCAGACACATTCTTAAGTACTGCTGATAAATTTTGTGCTAAAAAACATGCACTGACGCACCATTACACAAACTACCCATAGCGTCACTCCTCGATAGAGCCTTTATATTTACGTACTGTTTGCGTTTTATTTCACATACGACAAACTTTGTATAACGTGCAAAATGAAAAGTTTTTCCATTTGTAGGAAAAAGTGGTGAAAAACAACACAGAAGTGCTGCTTCGGAGACATAAATATGCTACACTATGCAATAGATTTGTTATTCTTATGCATTCACTTATCTCTAGTATGAGTTCTTTGACTGTGACCGTGCTCTTTCTGAATGCTGAGCAGGAATAACAGTTGCACAGCGTATCTCATATCTATTGTCCACACGTAGTTATGCTACTCGCATTAAGAAGCCTGGGGGGTCTACTATGACCATCAGCTTTGATCGCAGTATCTGCTGCGATCTCCATGAGACTAGCTCACGTGAATGGCTCGTGACAAACGGGCTGGGAGGATATGCAGCAGGGACAGTTGCAGGCGTGCTTACTCGTCTACAGCACGGTTTGCTTGTGGCAATGTCGCCGTATGCAGAAACACCACAGCTCTTACTGGCAAAAATTGACGAAGAGGTCTTTTTTGACGAACGCACCTATTATCTCGGCACGAATGAGTACCCGGATGGTGTGTTTAGCCCGGCGGGCTTCGTTCATCTTGAGTCATTTCGCATTGAAGAAGGTCTTCCTATCTTCACCTATCGCCTGGGCGGCGCAGATGGTATCATTCTTGAAAAACGTATCTGGATGGCCCAGGGGTACAATACGACGTACATACAATACCGTATTTTACGTACAACTACGACCGATGAAGCTGGCCATCGAAGAAGCGGGATCACCGGTGCTATCAGTGCGGATATCACGAAGCAGGCGGTTATCGACAAGCGCTTATTATCGCCGATGCCGCATTGCCTGACGCTTACCCTTTTACCGTTTGTGGCCTATCGCCCTTATAATCAACCTCAATGTGGGAACAACGATCAGCATTTCCAGATTCAGGTGCACGAGGCGGCAGAGCAGAATAGCGCAGCAACATGCTCGTCTGCATGGCATTTACCACCTGGCGCAGTTGGCTGCACCATTCAAGCACATGACCACGCGCTTCCTTATCACATTCTAGCGCTCAGCCATAGTGAGCAGCGCGCCACGTTTATTCCCACGGGCGTCTGGTACTGGCACTTCGTGCATCAGCAACATACAGTGGAGGGCCATCCAGTCACCAGCGATCTCTATCTCCCAGGTGTCATTCGAGCCACGCTGCCCGTAGACGAGGATAGCACGCTCACCGTTGCGGTAAGTGCTGAACCATTAGCAGCACAGCTCCGTCAGATAGAACCGGTCAGCTTCTCGGCAGGATCGGAATCTCTGTCAGGAGTATCTGCGGCGCAAGGATCTACGTCACCAGAGACCACATCAGACGCGCTTCACGGGTGGTCTCTGGGATACGTGTGATATTGCCTTGCATTCAGATGAGCCGAAGGCTAGAAGCGTCGCTTCGTTTCTGACGGTCTAAGAGGGACGGCAGTGGCGTTTCTGAATGCGTATGGGTGTGAGTAAGATCAAGGCTCCAATGCTTGCCTGGCATCTGGCCGTACATGCGCCGGATTGATACCAAGAGCAATCAAACGAGGTGGGATAGCTCTGACCAGTGGAATACGCAACAGGAAACGTGCCAGTAGCGGGACAGAAGAGAACTGCTGCGTATTGAGCACAGGAGCCAACACGCGCCGCTGCAGAAGATCCTGGAAAGTCTGCACGATGCGCGTTGGCAATTCACGCTGGCGCTGGATCTTTGCCAGGTCCTGCACGCGGACTACGCCGTACTTAAGTTTGCCAGCCAGTATATTCGCCGTGACCACAGCATCTTGAATCGCATAGTTGATGCCGACGCCACCTACAGGCGACATAACGTGAGCAGCATCCCCTATCAGTAGCAGGCCGGGACGATACCAACGGGGGATACGACTCGCTTCAACCGAGAGGATGGAAACCTGCTTCCACTCTTGCAACTCGTCCACACGATCAGCAAACACAGGAGCAGCTTCGGCGACCAGGTGGCGGAACTGCTCCAAACCAGCCGCCCGTATCTGCTGATACGTGCCTTTGAGGATGATCAGCCCGAGTTGCCAATAATCGTGGCGATCAAATGTTACCAGACCATGTCCTCCAGCAAAGCGCCCAAGCGGTTGCTCAGCATCGTCAGCTTTCCGCGATAGGCGAAACCATAGAACATCCATGGGTGGAGACATTTTCAGCGGTTCAAAACCTGCCAGTTTGCGCACGCGCGAGAAACGGCCATCCGTTCCGACAGTCAATACGGCATGCACTTCGTAATAACCATCCTGGCCTCGATAACGTACGCCACTGACTCGTCCTTGTTCCTCCAGTAGCGCATCCACCTGCGCACCCATAACCAGTTGGAACGAGGGATAACGCGCCGCCTCGCCAGTGATAAAGTGCAAGAAATCTACCTGGGGGATCAAAGCAATAAAGGGATACTTTGTCTTGAGCTGTGAGAAATCGCCGAAAGCCATCCGGCCACCCGGCAATTGCAATGTCGCCGTATGTATTTCAGCGTGATGAATCTGGAGCAGGCGATCAACAAGGCCAAGTTCATCCAGGATCGTAAGCACAGCAGGATGGATAGTATCGCCACGGAAATCACGGTCGAAGTCCGCGTGAGCCTCTAAAAGCATGACAGGAATCCCTTGTCGCGCCAGCAAGAACGCCAGCATTGCACCGGCAGGACCTCCACCAACAATACAACAGGTCGTTTGTATGACTTGCGGCATCGGTCCTGGATGGCTCTGAGCATCCGTTGATTGTTGCATAGCTCGTATACCTACCTTTACTAATTGATCAGATAATTAATTCTACAGCCTAAGAGATCAGCGCGGAAGCAGTCCGCTCAGAACGGTGTCAACAATAGTCTCAACAATTTGCGCATGTGTGTAGGCTAGAGCGACCGGATCATGCAGAATCTGGCGACGGAACACAAAGCCCATCAAGCACCCAATTAGTACTTGAATAGTTGATACAGCATCGGCCTGGCGTAATTCGCCGTGGTCCATCTGCGCCTGCAGGTAATCGCTCAGAAAATTCATGTGCTGGAGCATAACTTGTGTCACCCCCGTTGCAATCTCTGAATGATGCACAAGTTCTGGTATCAGCACATGCAACAACTGCACAAATTTTTCATCTTCAACCACACTTAACACTTGCCGCAGCAGGAAAGGCAGAAAGACAGCCGGAGGCTGTTCAAGCATCTCACGGGACAGTGTACGCACGACGCGAGCGGGCGAACGACTCTCAATGATGGCTTTGAGGACAGCCTCTTTACTCTCGAAATAGTGGTAGATCAAGCCTGGTGTGATCCCAGCCTCGTGCGCAATATCTTTATTTGTCGCACGCAAGTAGCCTTTCTGTGCAAAGACCTGCATAGCGGCGTCGATAATCTGTTCACGGCGATCTTCAACTACTTTTGGCGTTCTTGCCATCATCCTTACCTCTGCAGCAATTTTTAATTAGCCAGTTAATTAATATCAATTATAAGCAAACAAGATGAAAAAGTCAATGTATATCTCACACATTGGCAGCAGAAGCATGCTAAACTGGTTTCTGGATGGCGATTGTCCAATTTGTATTTGCATCAATAGAAAAATAGATAGTGCCGCTTTGAAGCTCTTCCACAGAACCGATGACACGTTTAGCAGCTATACATGTAATCTGTGCACCGGCGTTATAAAGTTTCCCGTTGGCATGATAGATAGCGATATATAGCCAGTCGTCAACGCCGTCTATGCCCTGACAATTCCAGGTTAGTTGCCAGTCGGCGGGAACCTTAAACAGCTTCGTCTTCTCCGTCCGATTGCCAGTATCCTTACCAGTTACCGTCTGGATAGTTTGCCAGGTCCGTTCTGGCGTTGGTGACGGTGTTGGCATAACGATTGTCTGAGCGTGATTGCCAGTCGTTGTCGTAGGTTTTGCACTGGCGACGCCCGACGAGGACTGTGTTGAACCAAGATGGGAACGTTATAAGCCACGGATGCTTACTCTGTCGCTCGTTTGTAGTGCTATAAATCGGCAGTTATCCTGCTTGTATATGAGTGGAAGAATCCAAGTTCTGCACATTTTTTCCCAAGTTATCCACAGACATTGTGGATAACTTTATTGGCTTTGTTCTTTTTCATCCATTCATCCTTATCTGTCTCTATCTCGTTTCATTGTGTATGATTCTGAACTATGCTTCACATTGCTCTGCCAGTTTTCTTGAGGGACATTCATGTGGATATTTTTTTCACATGATTTCACACGATTTCACATCTTTTTCACATGATTTCACACGATTTCGTAACTCCTGACCGCCCGAGAAACTTATCCACAATTTCGGTGGATAACTTATCCACATTATCCACATTTACTATCGCTGGCTATATCGCTGGCTATAATTTTGTTAACATAACGCTGACTTATCCACAATTTCGGTGGATAACTTATCCACATTATCCACAATTTTATTGTCAACACCAAAATGTTCTATGCAGTTATATCGCTGCGTATAACTGCATAGAACATGGCAAATCAATATGCTACATAACGCTGACTTATCCACAATTTCGGTGGATAACTTATCCACATTATCCACTAGCTATATTGCCGCAATATAACTTATGTTGAGCGCACTCATATCACCGCTACATAACGCTGACTTATCCACAATTTCGGTGGATAACTTATCCACATTATCCACATTTACTATCGCTGGCTATATCGCTGGCTATATCAACGTGACATAATTCCAGCTTATCCACATGAGTGGTGGATAACTTATCCACATTATCCACAATCTGTGTTTTGGCTATATCGCTGGCTATATTTCTATTAACATAATGCTGACTTATCCACAATTTCGGTGGATAACTTATCCACATTATCCACATTTACTATCGCTGGCTATATCGCTGGCTATATCAATCTGGTAATTTTTTCCACTTTTTGGTAATTTTTTACGGGCAAACAGGCAGCCATACTACATCTACTTCACAATAATCGGATATATCTCCCTTAAATTCGCTGAAAAATTCGCTGAATTCTGTAAAAATAGTCAGAAAACAGCGAAAAAGAGCTCACTTTTATGTAAATGTGGATAACTTATCCACATTTACATAAAAGCATCGATGGTCATGCATGTTTGTGGATAACCTGTGGATAACCTGTGGATAAACCTGCATTTTTAGTGAACATTTATTCATTTATTATGTAAACGTGGATAACTTATCCCCAACTTATCCCCAACTTATCCACTTCTTTTTGCTTGCCAGGATGCCTACCGGAGTTCGTTTTTTTATAAGCCACACAATGGCTCTACAGGCGGCTCAAGAGGCGATCTGTCTCACAGCAAAAAATGGCCTTTTTGAAAAGTTATCCACTTATCCACAGCCCCTACTACTACTAGTTTTATTTTTTTATAAAAATATAAATATAGAAAATAGTAGTTAGTCGTTGTGAATTTGTGGATAACTTTCTGGGAGACAACGGGATACTTTTTTCTGCGTGCGATTACGCCAACCATGAGCTTTGGCGTATTGGAGTTATTCAGATGCAGAAGATCTCTAAACGTCACTTTTACGCATAGAAAAACGTTGTAGAATACAAGCATGACATTTTTCCACTAAGATGTCAGGCCCCATTACCTCTTGAAGAGGATGACCTCTTTTTGGAACTGCAATAGCGTTTCTTACGTAGATGGTTTATGCAATATACATACAAGAATTTGCTATGAGACCCAGATATCCTACCGTTGCCCGTATTCTTCTGTAGCAAGTAGTACAATAGGTATATCACTCTCAATAAGTTTTTAGGTTTGAGCTTGCTGACGCGACTTTCAGTATGGTGGCTCGTTATATGCTGTTAGACGGGTCAAACCTCTTGCTTGGCGGCAGAGCTGAGTTGCTGCGTTGAAGGACACTGCATGACATCTATCATTGAAACAATTAAGGCCAAAGTTGATGTCGCGGATGAAATCGGTCTGGTGGTTGCCTTGCAGAAAGCGGGAAAATCTCTTAAAGGTCTCTGCCCCTTTCACAATGAGCGTACGCCTTCGTTTTATGTGCATCCGCAGAATCAGACGTGGTATTGCTTCGGCTGCCACGAAGGTGGGGATATCTTCACCTTTGTGCAGAAACAGCGCAGTTGCGACTTCCACGAGGCCCTACTGTATCTGGCTGAGAAAGCTGGTGTTTCGACCGAGGAGTATGGCGGTCCTCGTACGGAGGAGGAGCGTGAAACAAGCGCGGCGCGCGAGCGTTTGCGCAAGCTTAACGCAGATGCTTTACTCTGGTTTCACCAGATACTACTGCATGCAAGGGAGGCTGAACAGGCACGCGCGTATGTACAAAGTCGCGGTATCTCGTCTGATACTGTGATCTCATTTGCTCTTGGCTACGCCAGTGATCGACGGGATGGTCTGACACGGTACCTGCTTTCTCAGGGTTACACGGAGCAGGAGCTTGTCTCTGGTGGCCTGGCGCGATGAGCGAGAAAGCGAATCAGGAGGGAGTAGGTGGTGGGGTATATGATTACTTTAGAAACAGACTTATCTTTCCTATTCGCGATATCCGTGGGCGAGTGATCGGTTTTGGTGGACGAGCATTGGGTGATGGGAAGCCTAAGTACTTGAACTCGCCGCAGACCGCTCTTCGAAAAAAATACGGTATTGTATGCCATTGATATGGCGAAAGACGCAATTAAGCAGATTGGTCAGGTGGTTATAGTGGAAGGGTATGTAGATGCTGTTATCGCACATCAGTATGGGACAAAGCAAACAGTGGCCTGTATTGGGAGTGCAATTACTGAGAAGCACATTCAACAACTAAAAAAGCTAACGAAACAGGTGACGCTCGCCCTGGACCCTGATGCCGCTGGTAGCGCTGCTACCGAGCATGGTATTCAGGAGGCGCTCAGAACCTTTGACCACCGGATGGTACCTGTGCCATTACCCGCCACAGAAGGTCCTGCGAGGAAGGCACAAGGGCAATATGGACGCGAGAAGCAATCTCAACCACGTGGCATTATACGCCTTGAGGAGCAAACTGACGCGGAGATCAATGTGCTGCAATTGCCTGCCGGCGAAGATCCAGATGAAGTGATCCGACGTGATTTCTCGACCTGGTTCTATGCAGTTTCTCATCCGATGCCCCTCATCGACTATTACTTTGTGGTCAAGACTGCTGATCTCAACCTACGCGAGCCAGGAGGCAAAACTGAAGCCGCCAGGCGTTTATTGCCTGTGATAGGTATGATCAGGGATCGCATTAAGCGTGACAGCTATGTACAGAGGCTAACTCGTATGATCAGAGTTGACGAGCGCGATCTGCACATAGAACTGCAGCGGGTGTTGCGAGAACAAAAGGTGACTGGTGTTAATGCTGAGTTCTCTGATCGTGCTATGAGTGAGCGAAAAGCAGTGTCGTACAAGGGTGGAGCAGCTCCTGAGATCAGCGATTTCATGGAGGAGACGGATGCAACGGCACATGCACAGCAAGTTGCGCAAAGTTCTCAGGGCATCAAGCTTGACAGAAGTCAGGTTGATACGCTAAAATGGGAGGACTACCTAATTGGGCTACTCCTGCAAAATCCGGGCTTGTATCTCCATGTTTGTGGTATAATAAACGATGGTGACTTCACCGGGACAGACACGCGGGAGTTGTACAATATACTCAACTCTGTGTATCAACGTGATCCTTCCCCTTCACTTCAACCCTTTGAACAGTTTGTGCCTGCTGTACTGCTATCTGCAGTTGCCAGGGCGCTTAAAAGCGTTGAGTCGGGGTCTCTGCTAGATGGTGGAGAGCTGGTTAAGAGCGCCGTCCAGTGTGCTACTCGGCTCAGGCGTACACGACTGTTACAATTGAATAAAGACCTAAAATTTCTCATACAGGATGCTGACGAGGCTGGTGACATGCCAGCTACGCGTCAGCTCTATCAGCGAGGGCTGGAAATTCAGCGCTTGCTGCGCACTATTAACACTGCGACGCGGTTACAGGGCTAAATGAGGAACTGTAGTTGTGCCGCATCCGTGCAGCCAACTGTGTGCTGAGCGGAGGCAACCAATAATTTCGCAATCATTTTTACCAAAACGGATCAGGAACAGGATTTTTTCCTCATTTTTCGTTTTATAATCGTGAGCCTGTTTTCTGAAGGGGGATGCCAGTATGGTGAATCAGGACCAAGAAGTAATTGATCGAGTGCAAAGCGCACATGTAAATGTTAGTACAGGGCCATTAAGTGACGTTTTTACGCTTGAACCATTCGATGAGTCCATGTTAAATACTACTGATGATGTTTTTCATATTGATGCCGTCGGTCATGATGTTCAGGCTACTGGTGGAAGTCGGCTGACTCCTGCTGATGGCTCTGGCGATTTTGACCTGTTTAAGTTGCAGGACGAAGAGCCTATGGATGCCCTTGATCCAACCAAGGAGCCGCCAGCTGATTGGGAGCCCGGCCCTGATGACGTTGTAGAAGTAGACGCTGAGATCCTTCCGAAGTGGGACGATCTGCAAGATGGCCTTGGTATTGTCGTCGCTGACCTGGAGAGTAGCCTGGACGATCCTGTGCGCATGTATCTCCGTGAGATTGGGCGTGTTCCTCTGTTGACAGCAGAAGAAGAGGTCCGCCTGGCGCAGATTATGGAGCGTGGGAAGGCTGAGCGCCTCCGGGCCGAACGCTTGAAGGTGGCACCTACCCGCCGCTATATCCTGGATGGCGAGGAGGCCCAGCGCCGCCTTACAGAGGCAAATCTGCGTCTTGTTGTCAGCGTTGCAAAGAAGTATATTGGACGCGGCATGAACCTGCTGGACCTGATCCAGGAGGGAAATATCGGCTTGATTCGTGCTGTCGAGAAGTTTGACTACACCAAAGGCTATAAGTTTAGCACGTATGCAACCTGGTGGATTCGCCAGGCCATCACGCGTGCGATAGCCGACCAGGCACGCACTATCCGCATTCCGGTGCACATGGTGGAGACGATTAATCGTTTGATTCGTATCAGCCGCCGTTTGCTACAGGATCTGGGACGCGAGCCTACCTCGGAAGAGATTGCCGAGCAGATGGAGATCAGCGCTGAGAAGGTTCGTGAGATCATTAAGGTCAGTCAGGAGCCGGTCAGTCTGGAGACGCCGATAGGCGAGGAAGATGATAGCCACCTGGGCGACTTCCTCGAAGATCAGACGGCTCTAGCTCCCGCAGAGGCCGCCAGCCATCAGTTGCTCAAGGAGCAGGTCGAGGACGTACTGGATAGCTTGACGGAGCGCGAGCGGAAAGTGTTACAGTTGCGCTTTGGTCTGGATGATGGCCGTAGCCGCACACTTGAAGAAGTGGGCAAAGAGTTCCATGTCACACGTGAGCGTATTCGACAGATTGAAGCCAAGGCGTTGCGTAAGTTACGTCATCCTAGCCGCAGTCGCAAACTGAAAGACTACCTGGACTGATAAAACACAGATAGTTGAATGTTCGTTAGCTAGCTGGGACGGTGGGAGATGTGGCGGACGTGATGAGAACAAAGATGCGCCCGGATACTATACGCAAGAATGAATCGCGTATGCCGGGCGCTTTTTTGTTCTCCTGTTTTTGTGTATTTTTGTGCTTCTGTTAAAAAAACGTCAAGATATATTCGACAAAGCACTGGCCTGGCTTTTTAAGATTGACAAAATGGTATATTCTTGCTAATCTGAATACTGTAATTGTACTTGTCCTTGCTAATTTCTATTTTCAGTATGAGATGCCACTAGACTGCATGTTATTTCAATGAGGTTATCATGTATAATGGCGACAGTTTGTTAGGTTCATGCTTAGGGAATTATCGACTCATTGTGGAATTTACCTCTCATGCAATGATCGATGTATTCCTGGGTGAAAGCATGACTTCTCCTACGCGTTTTGTCGTAGTAAAACGCTTTTGTGCGCCTTTTATGAGCAGTCCGCAGGCACATGAGCAGTTTTTGCGAGAGGCACGTGCTCTGCAACTCCTCCATCATCCATGTATCATACCGGTAGTCGATGTTGGCATTGATAAGGATCAGCCTTATATCATGACTGCCTACGCGCCGCAAGGATCGTTGCGAGGCCATCTGCTGCGTCAAAAAAAGCGAAAAATGCCTATCCATCAAGCTTTGACGATAGTCCAGCAGATCGGGCAAGCCTTACTGTACGCACATCAGCAACATGTTGTTCATGGGCAGCTTAAGCCAAATAATATTTTGTTTTCGTCTCAAGGTGAGCCTCTCATTGCAGATTTTCAGCTTCGCTCAACGCTATTTATCGACGATGGCGTAGTCATGTGTACCTCGGATGATCCTGACTACCGGGCACCCGAGGCAACCTCTGGTGTGATTACTGCTGCAAGCGACCAGTATTCGCTGGCCTGTATTGCCTATGACATGTTAACGGGACAGAAGTTTGCTATGCAACGGCAGACAGGTGCATTAGCTATTGCTGAAATTGAGCAGAGTGAAGACATTCTGCCCCCTATTCTTATCCAGATACTGCACAAGGCGCTCTCTACTGATCCGCAACAACGCTATCCCGATATGCAGGCTTTTCTGAATGCGTTAAGTTCCGTACAGTTATCACCACGGATCGTCGCAACCGTCGATGTGAATATAGATGAAGAGCAATTAACTATTGATGAAGTTGCACTAGAGCCAGAGCATACGTGTGACCAACTACCTTTTCCGCAATTGACCCCATTGGTGGCCAATCTGCCTGGACGACTCTATATAACGGCGGCTCAAACGATACATTTTCCACAAACGCCGATGTTAATGCGGCAAAAAAAGTATCGTGTGCTTGTTTTATCAGTGCTTGTCGCCTGTCTATTGTTATTCGTTAGCAGTCTGACGGGTACCCTTTGGAGAAGGAGCAATACAGAGCAGCAACTGATAGCTTCCGGGTCAATTGGTGTGGCGGGAAGAACGGCTCTGACTGGTTCTTTGGCTACCAGTACGCCACTGACTTCACTTGCCCCACTGCCCATGCCATCGTCCGTGCTGCCTCTGCCGCATGTTGGTATGACGCCGACGGCAACGAAGAATGCTCAGATGACATGTAAGATTAGCTATAGCGTTGCTGCAGATTGGAATACAGGATTTGAAGGTCTGTTTGTCATTCAGAATACGGGACACATCACCATAACCACCTGGGTACTCGCCTGGAGTTTTAGTGGTAATCAGCAGGTGACAGAGTCCTGGGGATCAACATACCACCAGTCTGGTTCCTCGGTGACGTTACAAGCGGAGTCGTGGGACGCAACGCTGGGTCCTGGTAAGAGCATTTATGTAGGCTTCCTCGCTGCGTATCACGGATCTAATGCTGCGCCAACACGGTTCACATTGAATGGCACCGTTTGTGCGTAGGTGAAACGATCTGTTCATAGTCCTCACGTGTCTTCAGACTGCGTGTAGCCAGCATAAAGATCTCGATGAAGTGCTCAAAATTGCGATAAGAGCACAACTGATGCAACTCCTGCTTATTCTCTACCTTGCAGTGGAAGTTTGTTGCGCTGTGCCAGGGCCAGGATTGTTGCTGGCTGTAGCGTGCCTTCCAGATGTATATGTAACTCGGCTTTAGGGGCTGTTCCTACATATCTTGCAAGCGGCGTAACAAAATGCTCGCCAGTCATACAAGTTCTCCCTGTTCTCTCAATTATTATGCTGATTGTAACTCTTCGGATCAGCTAGCCACAAGTACGCCAGGAACAAATATCATCAAATAAGTCGGATATCGGTGGGGACAAGCCTGGTCGCTATATGAAGTCTCATCAGGGTTGACCCGCTAAGGAAGCTGTATTGTCAAATTCTCGTTTAGCTTGTATGCTTTTTAGGTGCATGTTGCCAAAATAATTGATGTGAAACGTGGTGAGATTCAGCGAGATAGTGAGGCTCTAGACAACGTTTATTGGAGTGCGAATACGCTAGCCCGAGTGATATCTATCGACAACAAGAAAAGGATGTTTTGATGAATGCAGAAACTCTGGTTGGAACTGTGCTAGGCACATGTACACTGCAGAAGTTGATTGGACAAGGAAGTGTCGGGGCGGTCTTCCTGGCCCAGCAATCACGTCCCAATCGCCAGGTCGCTGTTAAAGTGCTCTTGCCACTGCTGCCTCTCTCGCCAAACCAGCGTGCAGCTTACCTGGAGCACTTCAGCCGCAGAGCCGATGTAATTGCATCATTGGAGCATCCTAACATTATACCGCTCCATGAATATGGAGAGCACAATGGCTTACCTTATCTGGTGATGCCGTACATTAATGGAGGTACGCTCTCTGACGAGATGGAGCGGGAGGGACCATTACTGCTAACCAAGGTTGCTTTTTATATAGAGCAACTGGCGGCTGCATTGACCTATGCGCACGAACATGGGGTAATCCACCATAATATCAAGCCAACGAACATTTTGCTGCGGCGTGAGGGACAACTCTGGCTGACTGACTTCGGGCTGATGCAGATGCTCCCGGCATCTGGCAACGCCCCTGCAAGCGCTGGCGGAAGTAAATTATCGTCTGGATCATATGATTATATGGCTCCAGAGCAAGTTACTGGCCGTGCCATTGATACGCGTACGGACATTTATGCTCTGGGTGTACTGCTCTACCAGATGGTGACAGATTCGCTTCCGTTTAAAGGCGGTACGAGGCAGCGTCTACAAATACTGCTCCAGCCACCTCGCGAGTTGCGCCCGGACCTTCCGGCTGCTGCCGAACAGGTGATATTGCAGGCGCTGGCTAAACGTCCGGTGGATCGCTATGTGCGTGTGCTGGATTTTGCCAACTCTTTTCGACAAGCCCTCATTGTTTCTGGCATTCCTGTGGTGGATTTTGGCTCTGTATTTGCCTATGCTATGCCTTCTGATATACGGTTCGCGGCTTCCGTCAACACCGCTGATCCAGTCGCCAGCGAGCAGGAAGAAGAGCCTGCGGCGGCTCCACCATCTGCCGGGAAAGTGGGCAAGCATGCGCGTAGAAACGATATTGTTGGTCTGACAAGTATGACGTTACCTTCTCTGAGTGGCTTTGATCAACCCACAACAGTAGCAGTTCCAGCGTCTGTAGAACAGCCTGCGCCTACCTCTATTGTGCAGGAAAATGTTTCTCAATCATCTTCCATACCATCACAGGAGCAAAAAAAAATTCCATCGATAGTACCGGAAATACCTCCTGATGTTCCTACTGTGCAAGAAAATACGTCTCAGCTATCCCCGTTATTTGTCGGTGAACAGAAATTAATTTTGCGTGCTCCCACTGCAAGCGCAAGCTCACACCCCTTGTCTCAGACGTCTCCTGTCAATGCTGGTAGACCGCTCGCTACGTCAGTGAGGGGACCAGGCGGGTCTGGTCCACGCTCCACAACTCTGCCTCCGCTACTGAGAGCTGACGATCAGGCGAAGGCATCAGCAAAAGGCTTGCGTCTGTTGCTGATTGTCGCGCTGCTTGCCGTCATTGTGTCTGTCTCCTTTGCCTATATCTATCCTACTTTAGCGTCGCCGAGGACACCTGCTCCAACGCAGGGTGACGTGCATAATATAGCTGCTAATAATAACAACATGGTGGGTAATAACAATGCCAACAATGCAGTTGGAAATGGAGGATCAGGCAGCAGGAGCTTTCAAGTTGGAGCCCATGCGTTTATTGTGATACAGGGACATGCCGGTAACGTAAATGTGCAGACCGGAAGTGCTGGTACTGTGATGATAACACCGAAAAATCCAGGTAGCGGATCAGACTACACTGGCACGAACGTCCAGTACAATCAGTCGCAGAGCGGATCTGGGCAAGACCGCATTAATGTCCAGGGGCCAGCGTTGAGCGACATTGATTACACTCTGACAATGCCTGCCACAGCCCAGATACAGGTGCAGGTAGATACAGGTTCGGTAGCGGTTGATGGGGGAAGTGGCGTTACCGTAGATACGAGCAGTGGTAATCTGGATATAGAGGATGTGCAAGGTCCAGTGAATGTGCAAACTGACAGTGGTGATATCACCACGCACAATATTACAGGGCAGACAACTGTGGAGACGAGCAGTGGCTCGATTCGTATGGATGGTATCAATGGGCAGTTAAAAGCGATCACGCAAAATGGAGATGTCATCGTAAAAAATGCAGCGCTTAGTAGTCAGTCGATCTTAAAGACGACGAATGGCTCTGTACGTCTGTTTGGTTCTCTTAACCCACAGGGGAATTACACATTGGAGACGAGTCGTGGGGATGTCGACCTTACTTTACCAGATAATGCAACCTTTCAAATCAGCGCCAGTACTGGCTCTGGCTCGATCCAGAACGAATTTGGCGCTGCCACTGTCGGCGCTGCTCCCCGTGCCCAGATAACGGCGCGCATTGAGGATGGCGGTTCTGTCATCGTCACTAAGGCCATATAAATGTGCTCTTACTTATTAGGAGTGGAAAGTCAGCCCTTTTCACCTGCTGAAAAAGGCTGGCTTGCTACTGTTATGCTGCCAATAAAGCGCTAACTGTGCTTAGCTTTTGAGGTTTCCTAAATTGCCAAGATTACCAAAGGCGTTCTGAACATCTTTGGCAGAATTAAATGTTTTGTTTGGCAATTTGTCCAGTACACCCGCAACCTGATTACTAACTCCATGCTGTCGAGCCTGGTTGACGAGTTCATCCTTGCTGATAGGGTAGGGGAGCTTGTTCAGAACCTCTGTAATTTGATCCTGGTTTATGTTCATGTGTTTCACCTTTTCTTACGACATCTGTTTCTGCACATGTCGCTAGTTATTCGGTGTCATCCCTGGCGATCAAAAAATCCTTCACTCCATCAGCATACGAGGAACGCAAAGTTGGCTATTTCAATGTTTAGTGTGCCAGAAGCAATGTAACATTCGCACTGTTACATTGCTTCTGCACTCTTGCGAACGAGCTGTACAAAATCAGGCTTGATACTGGCACCACCAACGAGGGCGCCATCGATATCTGGATGTGCGATAAAGTTACTGATATTCTCTCCTGTGACGCTACCGCCATAGAGAATACGCACCGCTTCCGCCGCTTCCGCGCCATACATGTCGTGATAGAGCTGGCGTATCAGACTAATGACCTTGCCTGCGTCTTCTAGTGTGGCGGCCTTACCTGTGCCAATGGCCCAGATTGGCTCATAGGCGATGACGAGTTGGTGTGCCTGCTCACCATGAAAATTTGCCAGGCTGTGCTGCACCTGCATACGAATAATCGACTCAGTGTGTCCCGCTTCATATTGTGCAGCGTTTTCACCAATGCACACAATGGGGCGCAAGTGATGTTTAAACGCGGCCAGGGTTTTCTTGTTGACCAGCGCGTCGGTTTCACCAAAGTAGGTCCGGCGCTCAGAGTGGCCGAGAATGACCGTTGTGCAGAGTTCTTTCACCATATCCGGGGCAATTTCGCCAGTGAATGCCCCCTTTTCCTCAAAGTACATATTCTGCGCCCCCAGTTCGATGCGCGCTGTGGGAGTCGCATCCATAACCTCGCGCACCGCACTGAGTGAGATAGCTGGTGGGCAGAGAATACTCAGGATACGTGGATGGCTACGTATCACCTGACCAAGCGCTGGCATAATCTCCATCGCAAAGCTTGATGCCTGCTTTGGCCCATAGTTCATTTTCCAGTTGCCTGCAATTATTGCGGTACGAGGGATGGCCATACGGTACTCCTTGTTATTTATGCAGTAGCGGTAACTCCTCAGGTCGGCTAGCAGAGGAGGGATCGCGTAGGGACAATCCCTTGCGGTTGTCCAGGGTGGGTGCAAGACGGGACGGGCCGCCGCAAGGGATGCCAAGACCTTTTTCGTGGCCGATCTGCGGCGTGGGGCAAAGAAAAAAAGGTCTTGGCTCGGCCCCTACGCGAGCTTCCCTGGCTCCTGAAACGTTGCCTCATCTGAGTAGTTACCTGTAGCGGTGAATAATCTCTATTCAAATGCTGAGAGATGACAGCTTTTATATTTCCTGGCATTCAGATGAGAAAGGTGCCGCAGCACATTGCTAGCAACGAGTTTTGTGTTTCTGAATGTCTATGGGTATTACTTATCCTGCAGCGCTGCCACGCCAGGTAGCGTACGCCCTTCGAGGAACTCCAATGAAGCCCCACCACCTGTTGAGACGTGTGTCATTTTATCCGCCGCACCAGCCTGTTCTACGGCTGCCGCTGAGTCGCCGCCACCGATGATTGTCTGCGCGCCAGCTTTTGTGCGTTCCGCCAGTATCTCTACGACGCCATTGGTACCCTGTGCGAATGCAGGCATCTCAGCCACGCCTAATGTACCATTCCATATAATTGTACGCGCGTTTGCAAGTATACGACCAAACAGCTCAACCGTCTCTGGTCCAATATCGAGGATGCGCCAGCCAGACGGAACCTGTGTTACTGCGACTACCTTATGCTCGGCATCGGCGGCGAAGCGGTCGGCGATCACTGCATCTGTGGGTAGCATAAGGTCTTTTTGCTGCTGCTGCGCTGTGGTGATCAGGTTGCGTGCCACATCGAGCTTCGCTGCCTCGTAAAGCGAATCGCCAATTTCGTATCCCTGCGCTTTAAGAAACGTATTTGCCATACCGCCGCCAATCAGGATGGTATCGGCGATGCTGATGAGTCGCTCTAATACGGCAATCTTGTCGGATACTTTGGCACCGCCGACGACTGCCGCGAAGGGACGCTGTGGATGCTCCAATGTTGCGCCCAGGAAATTGATTTCCTTTTCCATCAGGAAACCGGCCACGCCTGGTAAATAATGTGTCACGCCCTCGGTTGAGGCATGTGCGCGATGAGCCGTACCAAATGCGTCATTGACATAGAGGTCGCCGAGAGCTGCTAGCTGACGTGCAAATTCAGGATTATTCTTTTCTTCTTCCGCATGGAAGCGCAGATTTTCTAGCAACAAGATCTGTCCTGGCTGTAATGCATGGGCCTGGGCCTCGACGTCTGGACCAACGCTATCCCGCGCAATTGCTACGGGACGTTTGAGCAATTCACTTAGACATTGTGCGATGGGAGCCAGGCTGAGGTTGTCCACTACTTTGCCTGCGGGACGTCCCAGGTGCGACATAAGGATAACCGCTGCGCCTGCATTCAGCAGATATTCGATGGTTGGGAGTGCGGCGACAATGCGGGTGTCGTCGGTGATATGTTGTTCCGCGTCGAGTGGGACGTTGAAATCTACGCGCACTAATACGTGTTTGCCTGCGACAACGATATCGCGTATCGTCTTTTTGTTCATCGTCTTTATTTCCTACCGTTATTGGCACAGGGGATGTTCCACGTGAAACATCCCCTGCGATACCATTAATTAGAAGCCTTTCTGTCCGATGAAATGCGTCAGGTCCGCGATACGGCTGGAGTAGCCCCACTCGTTGTCATACCAGGCGATAACCTTGATCATGTTGCCACCGAGTACCATCGTGGAAAGCCCGTCGACGATAGAGGAGCGCGAGTCGCCACGGAAATCCGAGGATACCAGAGGCTCCTCAGTATAGCCCAGGATGCCCTTCAGTGAACCGGCTGCGGCGTCCTTAAAAGCCTGGTTTACGGTGTCAACCGAGGCCTCTTTGCGGGTCGTAATGACAAAGTCGACCACAGAACCCGTGACGGTTGGGACGCGCAAGGACATGCCGTCGAAACGACCTTTCAGCTCTGGAATGACCAGAGCCAGGGCGCGTGCAGCACCAGTCGTCGTGGGAATAATATTCACGGCAGCCGAACGCGCGCGGCGCAGGTCTTTGTGCACCTGGTCCAGGATCTTCTGATCGTTTGTGTAGGAGTGAATAGTGTTCATCAAGCCGCGCTCAATGCCGAAGACATCATTGAGCACTTTGGCTGTCGGTGCAAGACAGTTGGTCGTACAGGATGCGTTCGAAATAATAGTGTGTTTCGCCGGATCATAGACGTTTTCATTGACGCCCAACACTATCGTCAAATCTTCACCTTTGGCGGGAGCGGAAATAATGACTTTTTTGGCGCCACCCTTCAAGTGAGCTGCGGCCTTGTCGGCGTCAGTGAAAAAGCCAGTTGATTCGATGACTAGCTCCACACCCAGGTCGCCCCAGGGAATCTGCGCTGGATCGCGCTGAGAGATGACCTTAATCTCGCGACCGTTTACAATAAGGGAGTCAGCCGTGGCTGAGACTTCACCGGGAAAGTGCCCGTAGGTCGAGTCATATTTGAGTAAGTGTGCGTTGGTGTTTGTATCCGTAAGATCATTGACCGCTACGATCTCCAGGTCGTTTGGATGCCGTTCCAGCATTGCCTTGAGAGATTGACGCCCGATACGTCCGAAACCATTGATACCTACGCGGGTTGCCATGTGTCATTTTCTCCTTTTGTGTATAGTGATCCAGTGTACAAGCTATCCATAGAGGCAGATTTGCTTTTGTGCTACCCACGTATGGAATTCCTGTATGCTGTATTGTTGTAGCATAGGCTGTCAATCTCACGCATTGATGACCGTCATCGTCATTGCTCTTCTCATGAAGCAGCTTCGCTTGTGTCTTACCAAACGTGTTCTGCGTGCGCTATGCCTTCAACCTTTGCAGAGATGAAAACTGCTGCGTCTTCATCCGAGATCCAAGATGTGATCTGGCTGTGAAAAATACGTTTGCCTTGCATTCGGCTGCATGTTTATTGAGTAGACGCTGTCAGCGACAAGCACTTCTTCACTTACAATATCACCAGATGATGGAACTAGCAAGATGTTCCGTGAGCAAATATGCTGGCAAAGGCGAATGGATGTAGTTATCGCCCTATGGATAAAACAGCTATAAAGAAAATATTTACAAACCTTTTACATATTTGTGTATGTTTTCTCAAAGTCTTGCTTTATAGTATCCTCAAGTGGTGAACGTAGTGTGTACCGCAAGGTTTTGTATGGCGGATGTAGCGCGGCGGAATTTGCCCTTGTCAACTAACTGGTAAGTATATATACTAAATTGCAACAGAGTTACGATCTTGAAAGAGGGACTTATGGAAAATTATAATCCATATGATGAAAGATTTGCCTGGTCGCCAGGACAAGAGCATACGGTTGGCAAATTTCGTCCTGATCAAACATATGGCACCCTCTATCAGCCACAAACGCAGGCTTACTATACAGGTGATCATGCTTATGCTCAATCCTCGTCACAGAGAGAACGAGGGGCAAAGCTGACACAGGCGGCTCCACGTCCTCCTGCCCGTATGTCAAAGGCGCAGGCGGTTGAGATGGCTCAGAGTTTAAAAAGAGGCATTGCTGTTTCGTCAATCGCAGGCTTTGTAGCGCTTAGCGTGTTGGTCGCTACTCATTTGCAGGCCACGGCTGCGAGCCAATCCACGTCTTCGTCAGCATCCCCAAATACGCCATCGAACTCAAATGCGAATCAGAATACAAATGATGATGGTGGTTTCTTTCACCATCGGAGAGGGGATCAGCAAAGTGGAAACCAGCAAGGAGGAGGATATGGCTTCGGAAACGGAAATGGAGGCTCAATCCAATCCCCCAGTACCGGCTCCAGTGTCTCCTAGCACCGAGTTCGTCGTACCGTCAGGGATGAGCCGGGAACAATTTCGGGCTATGGGTACCACCATTACTTTGCTTTTACCAGAAGCTCAACAGACGGCAGGAAGCGCTGCTGTTAAAGAACTCTTCGCAGAGTGGGAACAAACGCTCAGTCGCTTTCGACCGGAGAGTGAGCTTTCCCAGTTGAATCAGCACGCTGGCGGACTGGTGATTGTGAGCAAGTTGCTTTTTGACGTGATTATGGAAGCTCTGGCTGCCGCTGAGGCAACTGATGGCCTTTATGATCCGACGCTATTGCAACAGCTTACGCAGCTTGGCTATGATCGTACTTTTGATGCCTTGCCGTCTGTACAGCCTGAGACAACCTATCATGGGCTGGCCGGAGGTGCGTGGCGCTCTATTCACGTTCAACCTGAGATACGTTGTGTGGCACTGCCCGCTGGTGTGCACCTGGATTTTGGGGGCATCGCCAAAGGGATGGCCGTGGACGCTGCGCTTGAGCGCTTGCAGGAGATTGGTATCCAGACTGCTCTGGTGAATGCTGGTGGGGACCTGGCTGTCAGGGGATTGCCACCGGAGGCTGATCACTGGTCTATCGCGATAGCTGGAAAAGATATATCCTGGGCGCTACCTTTACACCATGGGGCTATTGCAACCTCGGGCATCGCCAGGCGTCACTGGCTGCAAGGGGGCGAGCAGCGCCATCATTTGCTTGATCCGCGTACAGGATTACCGGTCAGCAACGGACTCTGGTCTGTCAGCGCCGTGGCCGGACGTTGTATCCAGGCGGAAATCTCCGCTAAGGTTGCCTTCATTCTTGGTTCAGAGGATGGTAAAGCCTTTTTTGTCAGACATCAACTGGCGGGTCTCTTTGTCAATGCCGATGGCACGTGGGAGGTTGCTGGCCGCTGGCCTGAAGAGCTTATGAGGCCGCTTTCATGAGTCGTTGGTAGGCTGTTACCTGGGATGTCGTTAGTACGGGTGGTTTTAGCCAGCCGGTAACGAGTCACGCAATTGTATACACCTATTCGCACTATTAGTCCCCCCATGTAGAGACGCTGGCAGTTGCCGGCGTCTCTTACTATGAAGTAGATTATCTTCCTGTAGATTCGAGCACATGTTCGAGCTGTTGTCCCTTCGTCATGTTTCTCTGCTCACCTTCTTCTCCGGTTGCGGCAGCCATTGTATCGCTTCATGATACGTACGAATTCATGACGAGGGCTGATCACAGAATGTGATGTTTGTAAATTCATGGCATAATGGTTGGTCTCTCTGCGTTTCTTTCGTGCGGCATAGACCGATAGTCTTGCGTCTGGTCCCTACTCTGATGGTTATTCTTGACAGGTAGGGAATTTCCTACGTATAATATGACCAAGCTTCGTCAGTAGGATATTTCCTACGGATTAGGAGGCAGAAGAAGGAGCTACCGGATGCTTGATTCGATTGACCCCGTCTTTGCTGCCCTAGCCAACCCGACACGGCGCGAACTCCTGCGTTTGCTTCGTGACGAGGGAGAGCAGCCTGTCCAATATCTCGCGGATCATTTCACCATGCAGCGTCCCACTATCTCGGAGCACCTGAAAGTGCTCCGCGAGGTCGGCCTAGTCAGCGAACAGAAGCAGGGACGGCACCGCTACTATCGTCTGCAAGGAGCGCCATTGCAAGCGATCCACCACTGGTTGGCGCCCTACGAACAGTTCTGGCTGGACCGTCTGACAAACCTGGAAACATTACTTGCAGAGGAGTTTGAGGAACATCATGACTAGTTCTCCTACTATTGCCATCGATCAGTTTTTTCCGTACCGGCCAGCGCGCATCTGGCGGGCATTAACTGACTCTGATCTGCTGGCTCGCTGGCTCATGCCAAATGATTTTCAACTGAAAGTGGGCCATCATTTTACTTTCAAAGGCACACCTATGCCCAAAGTGAAATTTAGCGGCATCGTCCAATGTGAAGTTCTCACCTTCGAGGTCGAGCGCAAGCTCTGCTACAGTTGGTCCGATCACTCTGGAGAAAACGATCTGTACTCAACCGTCACCTGGCGTCTAGAGCCGGAAGGGCAGGGCACGCACCTGTTCCTAGAGCATGGTGGGTTCGATCCCGCTCATCCGCTGCTGCAACTCTCTTATCAGATCATGAGTGGCGGCTGGCTGCGCCTCATGCGCCAGCTGGGTGAAACCCTCGCCACTGACGATACCGTGTCTCCTTCGATCAGCAAGTAGGAGCGACTTCTTGCGTAGGGCTTGCCTGCATCAAGCCCTACGCAGAGCAAGTACTTTTCTCGTCATCGTAATCGTTAATAATGATGTTGTTATCAAACACAGAAACGTTTCACGTGAAACATTACGAGGGAGATGCCATATGTTTCAGGATAAAAAGGTTGCCATCACGGGTGCTGGACGAAGCATTGGTCGCGTTCTGGCGCTGGGTTTTGCTGCACAGGGAGCAACGGTACTGGTCCATTATGCCCATGCTCGGCAGGAGGCTGAGGAGGTTGTTGCACAAATCAAGGCGCAGGGTGGGCGGGCTATGCTGGCGCAAGCAGATCTGCGTAAGCCGGAAGAGGCTACCCGCCTGGTCAAAGAGGCGCATGATTTGCTGGGTTCCATTGATGTCTGGATTAATAATGCTGGTGCCAGTGCTAATTCAACCGAGACGCGGGGCATGAGCGAGATAGAGGTATTTGAGCGCATGGTTGGTGTGGATATTATGGGAACATGGCGTTGCTGTCGTGAGGTTGAGCCATATATGCGCGAAGGTGGCTGTATTTTGACAACCGGTTGGGATCGCGCGCTCGATGGCGCTCCTGGTTTTCCTAACCAGATGTATGCGATCAGCAAAGGTGCGATTATGTCACTCACGCGTTGCCTGGCGTTGGAGTTTGCACCACGTGTCCGCGTCAACTGCATCGCTCCTGGTCGTATTGAGAATGAGTGGTCGCAACGGCTGTCCTCCGCTACGCGACAAAGCGCGGCCCAGGAGGTACCGCTGAAGCGTTGGGGCATGCCGGAGGATATACTGGGTACGGCTCTTTTTCTTACCTCTCCGGCTGCTTCATTTATTACTGGCCAGGTAATCCTGGTAAATGGTGGCGAGGTGATGCGCTAGCCATAGTTGCTATGAGTCGTGAGGTAAGAGGCGGTTTCAGATTACAGATGAAGCATCAAGTTCCTGATTTGCTGAGAGTCGGCCCTTTCTGAGGAAAATCTGCTGAAATGTGGCCCCTTCTCTCGGTCGATGAAGGCCAAAAACGGGCCATGTTCCATTTCCAGCAAGGAAAGCGGAACTTCATTGGTTCCAGACACCTGCTACTTTGTGGCAGGTAGCATCTTACGTGACACTATCTGAGATCTACTCATAAATCAGAGAGGTGACTTGACAGGCCAATCCGAGAGAAAGCAGCGTTGAGGTCCCATGCAGCCTCTTGGCTAGCTTTAATGAAATCGAATGAAAGTTATAAGTGGATTTCAGACACTATCTCTTGACCTTGGGCAAAATATGCGGTACGCTTTTATAGTGTATGCTTGGTTTATATGGCGATCCTTCTGGAGGTGATGGGCACGGGAAGCCTGACAATTATTGCTTGGCGAGCTTTCAAGGAAAAACGGGTAAACCGAAAAGCCTTGTTGAACCAGGGGGCTGACTTGACTTACTCGTTTCTCTGCCCTTTGCAGGTCTTGCTGATACCCTTACGCATTACCGTTACTTGAGGCAAAAATCAGGTGGTCTAAACATCAATCTAGAGAGACTGCATTTTGCTTTGCTCCAGCGCCATTAGTTTTTGTGAAATTGTTAGGTATGAATGGATATTTATTATATATCCATTTATAGGAGGGAAAATGAATAAAGATTTTAATACCTTGGATTTCATGAGCTTACATCAGAAGGGTCTTATACATATGTTTAATCAAACACGTATTTCTTTTCCTGATCAAGATACTTTGGCCAGCATTTTTTATGAACAAGCTACAAATCATGGAAAGCGAACAGCAATCTCATTTAAAGGCGAAGAAATAACCTATGATGAGCTTAACAGGCTGTCCAACCAGGTTGCCTATTTACTTTGTCAGATCGGTGTCCAGCCAGGTCATGTTGTGACGATTTTTATGGATCGCGGCATTGAGGCCTATGTTGCCATACTTGGAATTTTGAAATCGGGTGCCGCATATTTGCCAGTGGATACTGGCAATCACCAAGAAAGAGTGCAATATATTCTAACTCACAGTAATGTTCATACAATCTTAACTCAAAGCCAATTTTTGCCGCAATTCGATAGTCAGGGCACAAATTTTATAGTTACACTAGATAGATTGAAACAGTTTCAAAAAGCAAAGAAAAGAAGCGGAAAAATATTTGATAGAGAGGATATTGCCCTCTGTCCTGATACGAACCTTCCTTTAAAGAGTAGTGCTACTGATTTAGCTTATATAATTTACACATCTGGATCAACAGGTGTGCCTAAAGGTGTGATGGTTGAACATCGAAGTGTAGTTAACCTGGCATATTGGGCTCAGGAAACGTTTGGCCTGACCCATCAATCCCACATAACGCAGAACTATTCTATAGCTTTTGATGCTTCTGTGCAGGAAATATTTTCCGCCTGGATGAGTGGTGCTACCTTATATCCTGTTCCTGAGGACATACAACTCACTCCATCCCTTTTTGTACCGTGGCTAAGAGAGAATGCTATTTCCTATTGGGATACCATTCCTTCTCTTTGGTATCAGATTGTTAATTTTGTCGCCACTCAGCCTTCTGAAAAGGGGATCGCTTTCCCTCATCTCGAGGTACTTGTTCTTGGTGGTGAAGTGCTACGTGCAGATAAAATTAATGATTGGGTTAAGTTCGTTAACCATACACACAAAATATACAATGTATATGGTCCTACAGAAGCTACAGTGACCACTACTTACTATCTGATTTTGCCTGACGAAAAACGAAACTCTGTTGCTATTGGGCAACCGGTGCATAATGCGGAAGTTTATATCTTGGGCGAAGATCTCCATCAATGTATGCCAGACACGGAGGGGGAAATATGTATTGGGGGAATAGGTCTTGCGAAGGGCTACCTGAATGCAGATGAGTTAACTCACTCCTCCTTTATCTTTGTAGATGTGGTTGGTAAAGGTAAGCAACGGCTTTATAAAACTGGAGATATTGGAAAACTCCTCCCTGATGGAAACCTGGAATTTGTTGGTCGCCGAGATGAGCAGGTAAAGGTAAGAGGCTATCGAATTGAGCTTGCAGAAATCGAGATCGCTCTGCGGAACTGCTTCGGTGTGGATGACGTTGTTGTGCTGGTTAAAGATGAAGTAGACAACAGAAAAATTATTGCCTATTTTACCTGTGTAAATGAAGCTATTTCTGCGAATGAAGTTCGCGAGGATTTAAAAAAGAGAATTCCTAACTATTTTATTCCTAATCATTTGATAAAATTAACAGAAATACCACTCACTGCTAATGGTAAAGTTGATAAGGCCGCTCTTTTCCAATTCGCGAGTGATGAGAATTTAAGACAAAATGAAATTTATCAAGAACCCACCACGAGAACAGAGAAACTCTTAGCAAAAATATGGAGGGAAACAATTCATATTGAAAAAATTAGTATACATGACAATTTCTTTGCAGTGGGGGGCGATTTAATACTGAGCATTATGATCCGTCACAGATGTGAGTTAGAAGGAATTCGTCTAAAGTCAATTGATATTTTTCAATATATAACCATTAAGACGTTAGCCCGCTATATTGACGAGCACTTGCCTGAGTTACAATTTCGTAGTGCTGATTCCCCCTCACAAAACAAGCCAGCAGTTATGCTTTCATCTGAACAGCACAAGCTCCTCCCTCCCAACGCAGGTGTTGTATTACCGTTGCTCCCACACCAGCATGAAATGCTTTATGAAAAGGTTACGTACAATCGTGCAATCTATGTGCCTCAGCTTCTACATCATTACGAAGGGAATATGAATATTAGCGCTTTTGAAAGGGCCATAAATGTGCTTATAGAGAGGCATGAAGTATTCCGTATTATATTTAATACAGATATAACCCCTCAACCGTTGCAGATTGTTCTTTCTAACATGAATTATCGATTGCCCTACAAAGATATCTCGTATCAATTATGGCAAGAGCAGGACGATTATATCAATCAAGAAGCAAAAAAAGAACGTGAACAAGGCTTTGAACTAGGAAAGTGGCCTCTTTTCCATTTTACGGTGTATAAAAGGTCAGAAACGAAGTATGATATTCTGTGGACAACACATCATATTATCATTGATGATTGGTCAACTTCAATATTTTACAAGGAGCTTAGCCGCGTCTATTCAGCTCTTGTAACGCAGAAATTCCACCCGCTACCGCAACAGAAGAGCAACTTCAGCGATTATCTAATGCATTATCTGAATCAAGATTTTGAAAGAGCCAAAGTCTTTTGGCAGAGATATCTTGCTGATATGGTACTAATGGAGATACCTAAGGACTCGCTTTCAGAGAATGAGTGGGGACAAGTAGAGGAAGTCATTGTATCTCTTGACGAAGAGCACACAAGAGACTTAAAAAATCTTGCGCAGCAAAATAATGCGACACTAAATATGGTCTGTCTGGCAATTTATTTTTTGCTCTTAAAAAAAATTTGCCAACAAGATGACCTGACTATTGGCATTGTGTCCTCCGCACGCTCTGAAGGTGTTCAGGAAGTAATCAATGTTATTGGGAATTTAATCAACACTATTCCTCTCAGAGTTAATACGCACGAAGCTGATACTGTTAAAGAGATCATAAGCCTGGTTAAAAAAAGCCTTTTTGAAGCACAAACCTATGAATTTGTTGGGCTGGCGAATATTGCTGCATTAGTTTCTCAAGGCACTAGTAGGTCGCTTATACAAACCCTCTTTCTATTCGAAGACTACCCAACCTTAGTAGATCTCGAAAATTATCCAACCTTAGTAGATCTTGGTGAGACAAAATCTTTTTCAAGTTTCGATGTTCTCAATATTGAAGCAAACGAAAGTAATGGTTTCCCACTGACTGTTGTGAGTTATATGAATAACGAGAATTATCTTGTATTCAAGTTTGAGTATGCGACAGGATTCTTTAGGAGAGATACCATCAACGCCTGGGCAAGGCTTTATCTGACAATTTGTGAGAGATTTAGGCAAGCAGATCAATAGAGCCGCTCACTATAATGGATCCAGAAATTTCGGTTTACCCACCACCTTACACATTTGCTCAATATTTAGAATTTATGTAGCTCATCGGAAATTCCAGACAAAATTTTCAGAAAAGAAAGAGGAGATACCAAACAATGGTAATTTTTAACGAAGAACATAAAATGTTTCGGGAGTCTGTAAGAGGTTTTATCGCTAGAGAAATTAACCCTTTTATTGATCAATGGGAAGCCGAGGGGAGATTTCCGGCTCATGAGCTCTATAAGAAGATGGGAAATGAAGGCTTTCTTGGCCTGACGTATCCAATGCAATTTGGAGGCTTAGAGCTCGAATTTTTGGTATACAGTTATTTGGATCGAAGAACTTGGTGGCATAGAAGCAGGTGGTGTGCCAATGTCTATCACCGTTCAAACGGAAATATCCACACCTGCAATTGCGAAGTATGGTTCTCAAGATCTGAAAGAACGATATTTACAACCGGCTATTTTTGGTGATTTTATTGGGGCCCTCGCAGTTACTGAGCCGGAAGCTGGCTCTGATGTAACTGCTATCAGTGCTGTTGCTGAAGAGCATAACAGCTACTATATTATTAATGGCCGAAAAAGCTATATTACAAACGGGTCTGTCGCTGATTTCATTGTAACTTTGTGCAAAACCTCTCCAACTCAAGGTTCCAGAGGTATGTCATTGATTGTTGTGCCTGCAGATAGTGAAGGGTTTACTGCTGTTCAAAAATACAGGAAACTCGGCAATTTTTGCTGCGATCATGCAGAGTTGACCTTCCAGAATGTTAAAGTCCCGAAAGAAAATATTATTGGCATGAAAGACATGGGTTTTGATATACAAATGGAGCAATTTCAACATGAAAGGCTTATTGAAGGGATACTGGCATGCACTCAAGCAAAAAAAGTTTTGGATAAAGCAAAAGAATACACTAAAGATCGAATGGTGTTCGGCCAGCGTCTGATTGATCATCAAAGCATTGCATTTTCTTTAGTGAATATGGAGACAGAGTTGGAGTTTTTACAGCAGATGGCTTATTATTGCACTGATTTGTTCATAAAGGGCTATGAATGTACAAGAGAGATAGCAATGATAAAGCTGAAAGCAGGTAAACTCCTTCGTCTTGTCACAGATGAGTGTTTGCAAATGTTGGGAGGCTATGGGTACATGGAAGGGACCCAAATTGCCAGGGCTTATAGAGATGGTCGTGCAACAGCTATTGCCAGTGGAAGCGTCGAAACCATGCAACATATTCTTACCAAATTTTTGTAGAAGGCCCCTATAATGGTGCCAGAAGGGCACTTCCTATTTGCCATTGGTTGGTGATGACTTTGTTAGGCGTGATTGTTTCACGTGAAACATTCTTCTAGGTGTGGGCGTAGCACTTCTTAATTGTAGAGGGTTGCACCTTTTTCAAATGTTTCACGTGAAACATTTGAAGACCTGGCTACTAATATTGTGTGCTGGTCATGTGGGTTGCTGTAATGATATAACGTGGTATAGGTGTAATAATAGCGAATCTTAATACCAGGAGTGAGACGATGACACAGGTTGGAGTACTTCAGTCCATACAGGTAGGCACACCGCACTGCTATAACACAAAAGATGCAAAGAAGCGCCAATGGGAAACGTCGTTCTTTCGTGCGCCGAGCGCACAACCACGCTGGCTTTATACAACACATCTCGCCGGTAATCAGCAGGCTGACACAAAGAATCATGGTCAACCTGGGCAGGCTGTGCTTTTATATGCGAGCGCGCATTATCCTCTCTGGCGGGCCGAACTGGGCTTGCTGGAGATTGGCCCTGGCGGCTTCGGTGAGAACTTTACCATTGATGGGCAGACCGAGGAAACGGCATGTATCGGCGATATCTATGCTATCGGTGCAGCGCGCATTCAGGTCTCTGGACCACGCTATCCCTGCTGGAAGATCGAGCAGCGCTGGAATTGTACGGGACTCACTGCACGCGCGGCGAAAACCGGGCGCACTGGCTGGTATTGTAGTGTGCTTCGGGAGGGTATGATCGAGCCAGGTGCGCCCATTTTGCTTGTTGAGCGTCCCTATCCTCGCTGGACAATTGCGCTCACAAACAGCTTTGTCCATACCAACAATAAGGATGTGCAGACAGCGCTGGCTCTTGCCGCATGCCCATCGCTTGTCGAGTGGTGGCAACAACTGGTTATCCGCTGCGTTACGGGGAAGCCGGAATAGCGCTCCTCATAAGCGCACTGATAAATTGTTTCACGTGAAACATACTGCCTTTGCTGCTGTGTAAAAGAGAATATTCGGCTTCTTACTTTCCCCTTGCTGTATACAGGCGAATTTGTTACACTGTGGGGGACTAGAAAAATGAGGCTCTCCGTCCATGAGGAAGAACCAGGGTAGCCGGGCGCACGCAATTGGGTAGGGGCGTGTCCTTGCGACCGCCCGGGCGCACGCAGCCTCTTAACCGACACAACCTCTAAGACCGTCAGAAACGAAGCTGTCGCTTCTAGCTTCGCTCATCTGACGGAGCGGAGGAAACGCGGCTGTCGCCGCTAGCCTTCGGCTCATGTGTCGGAAAGGAGGAAGGTGACGCCCCTACCCTGTTTCCCGACGTTTCCCCAGAAGCATGGAGACTCAAAAAAAGATCCCATTGTATTAGTAGGGCGAAATGAGGTACTTCCATGCGAGCGGTTGACGATAGCAGTTCTAAATATGCTGCCGTGCTTCGTGTCCTACAAATCTGGCAACAATTGCCCGAGAGCGATGTCGTACGTATGATGCACGACTACTTTCTCGTTACTGATGATTTTCGCGAGATGGAGGAACAGGGCTTACTCACCATGGCTTTTGTCGGTGACGAGTACATGATTACCCCCACCTTACTAGGTCGGCTCTGGCTAGAGCAATACGAGTCTGGAGGACAGAACGATGGCTAATGATTACGATGATGAAGTATTACCTTATACAACGATTGGCACTGACGAGGCAAAGCGCCTGGTCGAGGCTGGCGTAACGGTTATCGATGTGCGGCGTCCCGAAGAGTGGAACCGTGGGCATATCGCCGAGGCGGATCTGCTCACAATCAGTGGTGTCTACACCTTTGGGCAAGCCCTTAAAGAGCGTCAATTGTCGGCTGACGAAGACGTTATTTTTGTGTGCGCCTCGGGACAGCGTAGCTCTATGGCTTCTGAGATTGCACGCCTGGTTGGCTTGAATAAGGTCTATAATCTGGCGAACGGCATGAACGGTTGGGTTAATCGTGGCTATCCCGTCGAACGCTAGCCTTATTTGCTTACTGTACTATGTATTTGTGTGAGAGGAGTGAGTCATGCCTTTATTAGAGGGCAAAAAAGCCCTGATCTTTGGCGTTGCTAATCACCGTTCTATCGCCTGGGCGATAGCGCAGGCTCTTGCTGGTGAGGGAGCGCAGCTTATCTTAGCGTATCAGGAGCGCATGGAGAGAGATGTGCGCAATCTGGCGGCCAAAGTGCCTGGTACGCAGGTCGTACTCTGCGATGTACAGGATGATGCTCAGCTTGATGCTGCCTTTGACTATGCCAGTGAGGTCTTCGCGGGTGAGTTGGATATCCTCATTCATTGTGTGGCCTTTGCTCCTCGTACTGAGCTAGAAAATCCCTTCGTAGAGACCACGCGCGTAGGCTTCCAGACGGCTTTAGATATCAGCGCCTATTCGCTCATTGCGATGGGGAAACGCGCGAAGCCGTTGATGCAGGCTAAGGGTGGTAGCATACTTGCTCTCACTTATATGGCTAGCGAGCGTGTGATGCCGAAGTACAACGTGATGGCTGTCGCTAAAGCTGCTTTAGAGTGCAGTGTGCGTTACCTGGCCTATGAGCTAGGTGAACATAACATCCGTGTCAATGCTATTTCTGCTGGCCCGCTCAACACGTTAGCGGCGCGTGGTATTTCAGGCTTTACCGGTTTTCGTGATCAGGTATCGAGTGTTGCTCCACTGCGCCGCAACATTGAGCAAAGCGAAGTTGGGGATACTGCGCTCTTCTTGAGCAGCCATTATGCCCGTGGCATCACGGGTGAGATTATGTTTGTCGATGCTGGTTACAATATTATGGGTGCGTAGCTAGCAAAAAGTGAGGCGCGTTACCATGTGTAACGCGCCTTTAAAATGTTTGGTTGCTATGCAGGTCGGAAACGACAACCGCAAGGGCTTGTCGCTACGCGGAAGCATCCGATGTGGGGACGACAACCGCAAGGGCTTATTGCTACGCGGGAGAGGCCAAAGCAGGAGGAAAATTGGCTATGAACGAATATGAGCCAGGCATCATGGTACGAAGAGCTACCGTACACGATGCCCTATCGATAGCATCGGTTTTGCTTGCATCCTTCGCAGAATACAAAGCTTCCTACACCCCAGAAGCATTCGCGGTAGCGGCACCTACCAGTGAACAGGTCCAGTTGCGCATGAACGAAGGCCCGGTTTGGGTCGTACTCCAGCATGGCACCATTGTCGGGACTGTCTCTGCCGTGCTGAAGGACAAGGCGGTCTATCTACGCGGTATGGCGATCATTCCTGCCGCACGAGGACAACGCCTGGGAATGCTCCTCCTGGAGCAAGTTGAAGCGTTTGCCTCCTCTCAGTATTGTGAGCGAGTCTTCTTAAGCACGATAGCGTTTCTTGTCCGTGCCATTGCCTTGTATGAGCAATGTGGTTTCCGCGCCAGTGATGAAGGTCCTCACGAGTTGTTTGGAACACCGCTTTTTACCATGGTGAAGATACTCCACTCTGGCGACGAGGAATGATGCATTTCACCACGGTCTAATGGTTGGACCGATCAGGAATATCTGCGGCTTCGTCATCTTAACTATTTCTCGTGAAGTATCATCCGCATGCCATATTTTGGACGCAGCGTGATGCGCGGTGCCAGCACCACTTTAGCGTCAGGAGCCAGCTCGGGCGTGAAGCGCTGGATGATCGTTGCCAGCAGTAATTTTGCTTCTAGCTGAGCAAACGGCATGCCAATGCAGATGCGTGGACCACCTCCGAAGGGAAAGTAGGACCAGGCTGGTATTTTCTGGTCATGCTCAGGGTCCCAGCGTTCTGGCCGAAATGTCTCAGGATCACCCCAGACATCAGGCAGATAATGGATGACCCATTGGCTAAACATAAGGTTTGTACCGGCTGGAAAGTGGTAGCCATCCAGATCAAAGGGCTCGATTGAGCGCCTACCCTGTGCCCAGGCAGGCGGATACATGCGTAGAGACTCGTTTATCACCCACTCGGTATAGGGTAGTTTGGCCATATCATCTGGTGTTGGAGTACGACCGGCCAGGACTGTTTGGAGTTCAGTCTGCAACTTCTCGCGTACCTGTGGATATTGGGAGAGCAGATAGCATGTCCAGGTCAGCGCATTTGCAGTTGTCTCATGGCCTGCCGCCACAAACGTCAGAATGTGATCATGCACCTGCGTATTATCCAGCACTCCGTCCGCTTCCTCTGCTTCCAACAGCATCGAGAGCACATCTCCAGTATCTCCCCCTTCAGCTCTGCGCTGCTCGATCAGCTTATAGACAAACGCATCAACTTTGTGCTTGGCTGCCATGCGTCGTCCATATGCTGTAATTGGCAGATCAATCTTGAGACCAAGTAAACCTTCTAGCAGGGTAACGCCGTTCTCAAGCATATCCGTAAAGGCATGTCCGATATCTGCAACCTCGCTGGCCATATCGACATTGAAGAGGCATTTTGCCACAATGCGCAATGTCAACGCTTGCATCTCCTGGTGCATGTCCAGGTGATCGCCTGAGTGCCAATGTTCTAACATCTCATTCGTATGTTGTGTCATGACATTGGCATAGCCCTCGATGCGTTTCTTATGAAATGCTGGCTGTACTAAGCGCCGCTGTTGTCGGTGGGCCTCGCCATCGATTGATAGCAGCCCATTGCCAACTATCTCCTGCACTTCTTTGGCGAACTCGCTATTGGTAAAATTGCGCGGATGCTCCGTCAAAACGTAACGCACATGCTCTGGTCGAAACAGCATCACAAGTGTGAAATTGCCAAAACGGAGCGTTGCCATCTTGCCATAGCGGCGTTCTAGTGCGCGTATATACCCAAGCTGGTCGCGGCGAAAATCCAATAAGTTGCCCACAATTGGCAGTGGTTTTGGGCCAGGGGGCAAGAGCATCCTGTCATCTGGCGTCTTTGTGGCGGCTTGTATTGTGCTCATATGGCTATTATTCCTGTTTCAATAATCCCTCTGCCAGCATGCAAAGGAATAATCCAACCAACCAATACTATGATACCGCAAAATGAGCGTAATAGTATAGATAATCGTCTCTCTATCGTTTATGATAGATGAAAGATACGAAACAAGTGCACGTAGAGAGGTGGCGCGTAAATGGCAATGGATTTTAGTTCTGCGGACGATGGCGCTGGGACCCTTGATCTAAATAGCATCTTCATTGGTCGCCAGACACAACTCGATCTCTTCGAGATCTACCTGGAGCGCTGGCTGCGTTTTATGTCCAGTGAGGGCGCGGAGCGCTGCGAGGCGATGGCGTTTTGACAGCCGTTGGAGCTTGCCTCGCTACCGTTACCCTCCTTGGCCTTCTCGTCAACACTCTCCTGGGTTGGTGGTGGGCTGACCCACTGGCAGCACTGCTGATTACCGCAGTGCTGCTGCGTGAGGGGTGGCGTGCGCTCCAACAGGTTCAGAGTTCGTGAAGACTTTGGATAATCCGTAGAGATACGCAGGACTCAGGCTGAAACCGCAAAAACGGGAAACTCTGCCGGTGATTTTTCTTGACCCGGAAATGTTTTGTTGGTAATGTTTCCAGGCCAAGAAAAATACTATGTATGAAGAAATTTCTCCATACTATCTAATTACATGTTTACTACGTATTACATGTGACACCATTGAGGGTAAACGAAGTTGGCGAGGGATTGCTCGTAGTCCATGTGCCGTTGAAGCCAAGGGAGGCCGAGCCGCCTGCCGGGATGATATCGTTATAGCCCACATCCCGAGCTGTCACAACCGCACCCTGTTGTGTCCAGGTCGCATTCCAACCTGCCTGGACCATCTGGGTGCTGGGGAATGTGAAGACCAGCGTCCAACCAGTAATCGGTGTCGCGCTAATGTTGTTGATGACGATGTTCACCGTAAATGCTCCCGTCCACGAGTTCGGTGAGTAGCTCACGCTGCAATACTGACCGGGAACAGGCGTCGGAGTTGGCGTGGGGGTAATGCCGTTAGCCAGGTCATACAGATGCTCTTTGAGACCTTCACCGTACGCGGTGGGCGTGCCATCGTAGCTACTGATCAGGGATGGAAAGTTCCCGCAGTTATAGGTATCCCAGGCCCAGGCGAGATAGCCGATATTATGTTGATCTAACCAGTTCATCGCGGTATCGATGAAGCTGTGCGCGCAGTCGTTTTCGCCTATTTCGCCAGCGATGACGGGCACCTGAGCAGCTACCGGCGCGACGTTGACGACCCAACAATTGGCGTAATCGCACGTGTTGAAGTTGTATAAATGGAACGAAGCTGCCAGGTTGTTCAAGGGATCAGTGGGCTTATTCGCTAGCCAGCCAGATAAGTCGTTGGAGTAGGCCAGACCACCCAGCATAAGCACGTTTGTAGCTCCTGTTGCTCGTACGGTGTTCACCAGTGTTTGCATGCCAGCCACGGCGAAGGTGACATCGGTGCATGGACTGGCACTGGCTGCTGTGCTGCCATTGAGCCAGCAGGACCAGCTGGTGGTGAAGGGTTCATTGTAGAGGTCGAAGATAACCGAGGAGTTACCTTTGAACGTGTTGGCCACTGAGGTCCAGAATGTGGGTGCGTGGTCGAGATCGGGCATCGCCAGTTGTCCTTTAGATTGCTGCGTGCCTGGCGCGCTCCAGTGCAGATCCAGGATGGCAATCAGGTTATTCGCGTTGAGCAGATTGACGTAGTTGACGATGGCCTGCTGGTATTGTGTGGCTGTGTAGCTGGCGGCTGGATAGCCGTTGAGACCCAGCCAGCAGTCTTCGTTGAGGGGTACGCGTACGGCATTGATATTCCAGCTTGCCATGGTGCTGATAGAGGTAGCATCGCTGGGACCATCAAATACGGTCGTATCGCTAGCGGCGTCGCACATATACTCGCTGCCAGAGCGGTCCACGCCCAGTGGGCGGATTGCCTGGCCGGCAGCATTTTCAAGCTGATTACCGGCAACATGCAGGCCGCTGATTGATACTGCCGTTGCCTGTGCGGCTGCTGGTGCACGCCATAAAAAGCCTGCGCTAATAAAGAGCACCATAGCCACTAACGGCAGAAGCACGAGTCGTTTTTTCTTCACAGTATGCTCTCCTTCCCTGTTGAGCTTACCTATGAGTATCTTTTTGCGGTTCTCCGTCCTTGAGGGGGAAATGGGGTAGGGGCGTCACCTCGCGTGCGTCCCGGGGCGGTCGCCAGGACACGCTCCTACCCCATTTCCAATGTTTCACCCGAAAGGATGGAGACTCCTTTTTGTTATAGTTCCTTCCTGGAACTACTACTTAAGTCTAGCTATGTAAATACAGCATCGCAATGCGCTTATGCGTCAGTTATTCTTCAGCTATTCTTCAGAAGTCACCGGCCCATGGCCACTCTTGACCTCCTTATGGGATGCGGCTATTTTCAATCACGGTCAACCAGGCGCTAAGAGGGGGACATTGTGAGAGATTTGCTGAGGCCCATGCCTGGTCAAACAGCGACAACAGTTCGGGATTGAGGGACCATAAGACATCGCGTACGGTCAGCCAGAGTGTATTGGTCGTCTTCTGTAACTCCTCGGGGGCGAACAGAGACATGGCGTTCTGCGCTGTCTGGGCGCGTATGAGAGGATTCCACCAGGTAAGCATCTCTGTTAGCAAGATTGCTCCAGCAAAGCGATCTCCTGGTGCTGTATATTGTCCGTTGCGTCCCAGGCGTCTATGCTGATAGCCTGGTGAGCCATAACTCAGGCGTTTTGGCGCGGCTATGTCAGGGAGATAGAGACCTTCGATATCCAGCAACTCCATGCGTGTAAAATCCGCTGTATACATGATATTGCCGCCTGCAAGATCTGTATGCGCCAGCCCATTGCGCTCCAACACCTCCAGCACCTTTGCGCTGGCCAGTGCTAGCTTCATGGCCTGGATGCGTGTATAGCTTGCGCTCAATTGTGGTGAACGCAGCAATCCCAACCACGTTTTCCACGCTAACCAGGGCATAATCACAGCGTACTCTAACTCTGGATATTCGTCCAGCAGTGATGCATATTGCGCACGAGTGAAGCAGATACGATGACCCAGATAAAAGCCAGCTATACTTTTATAGCGCAGCAGCGCCTCCGTCACGTAGGCAATATGCGCATCTCGGTAGGCTGGTTTAAAGACCTTGAGCGTCCAGAATGTCTCGTCATCCGGGTTGCGCAGCGCGTAAATAAACCCTTCCTGCCCCTCGATCATACACACGCCCGGCTCATCATCTGGAAGGTATTGGTATGACAGAAACTCATACCTGGTCTTGCTCTGGCTGATCCTTAGCTGCATACCGGGATATGGCTGAAACTTTGTCATACGCTCTGATCCATCCTTTGTGCGTCTTCTACTTTAATTGTGTACCAGCAGAGACTGCAAAGGCAAGTTTGACCAGTTCATGGTGCAAGCCAGGAAAGAAGAGGACAGCCCCTTTTTGCAGGTGATACCCATAATTATTGATGTTCTGCCGGTAGATTTCGGGCAGTGGTGACGACATATTGAACAAACGTTTGGCATGCTCGTTGCGTAGCTCTGACTCGCGCATGAGACCTTTCCATTCTGACCAGTCCCCTACCGCTTGCTGTAACATATCATCGGCTACGTAGACATTCTCGACCAGGACTGCACCATCGCTGACCTGCATGGCGCGAATGCGTTTGACAATGGGTGCCGGGTCGTCGGTCGTGAAATGAGCGTCGGTCAGATGGCATACCAGTGGTGCTGGACTGCGTAGCGTGTTACTTTTTGCCTGTGCTTCCAGGTATGTTTGTAACAGCTTTTCGACTGCGGCAAACGCTGCTGTGGTATCTGTTTCACCCTGCGCTTGCAGCTTTGGTATGCCGGTCTCAGCTAACTCCGTCAGGCTGCGTATACCATGCAATATGTCCTGTATACGTGTATTATAACTGATCATGGCGACCTGGTATTGGGGCAATGGTACTCCATCCCGCATAGAGCGCCGCATCATATGCCGTACGGATTCGCGTAATGCTGCATTCACCAGTTCTATCTTCGTGGTGCCACCACATGTATCGTTCATTGAATTGCTGGTATCGATCAGGTAGATCACCAGGGCTGGCGTAAGCGTTGTTGCCGGTTGTGTATATGTTGCCGTGCTCATCGATGCATGTTTCTCCTGCCCATTTTTACGAATACCCATAGACGTTCAGAAAGGATGGAGGCTGAGAGAAAATCTGACTCAGATGGGTGCTAAAGTTGCCATACCTTGAGATTGCTAAACTGCACATCGCTGGTGTAGGCTTGATTGTCCTGGAAGCGATTGATGGCCATCATCCCTATTTGACCTGTCGTAAGTTGGCTATCGGCTGCCTGCTGGACAAATTGTCCGTTGATATAGAAATCAAACGTGCTGCCGCGCGCAATCACAGTTAGTTGATTGGTAGTCTGCTGCATATTTGCAGGCTTATTACAGGTCGTTGGTATTATAGCTTGCTGGGTATATTTACCGGTCGCGCGGTAGAATTCGTAACAACCAGCCGCGTCCAGCGAGAACCAGTAGTACGCATTGGTTGTTGGATTGAAACGAAACGCGATCCCCGCCACATCGTTCTTGATAAACTTCATATCGACCTGGAGGGCCAGATCTCGCAAACTTAGGTGTACCGGCTACGCAGGTGACACGCACAGCTACCCCTTGCTTTGGTGTCACCTGGACATGATATGCTCCATTGGTGAACGCGCACAGCTCTTGCTGCGTCCTGGATATGCCCGTTTGCCAGGTATATCCATCCTGGTTTTGCAATGGGTCGTTAATCACAGGCGTGCCGCTGGTTGTCTGTGCATATAATTTTTGCATTGATGATAGCGTTGTTGTTGCGGTCTTTGTACTTATGTTGCCCGTAGTCTTCTGGTTGACTGGATAAATAGCTATTGCCCATGACTTATAGAGTGTTGTGGCGAAACTGGCTAGAATAATACCACCGATAATAAGAAATGTCAGCACAATGGGCCAGGAAATACGTTTTGGACTACGTGTTGGTATGAGCTGTTTTGGTGGCTTTGACCTGGGTGCACTGCCGAAATCGGGCGCTTTGTTGGTTGTCAGCCCAAGGATGTTTTCGGGTTGCTGAGCATGCAAGGTCAATAGAATGCCTGCCAGGGCGCGCTCATAATCCTGGCTGATGTCGAAACCTGGCATCTCGGCCCAGGGTTGGGGCACCTCATAATAATTAGACTCTGACACAAGTATGCGTAGTATGCCTTGCAAGTGTTGCTGTTTCACTCCTGCCAGCGCGTTTTGCACAATAGAACTCATATACGTAGATTCTACCGCTGTCGGCGTCTGTACCAAAATGATCCATTGAATGTTTTGCATATTGATGCCTGTCATCATTGTGCGTTCTGGTTCACTGACGATATCTGCTACTACCTCTATGCCAGCACTTTGCAGATCATTGATCAACAACTGGATACAGTGCAGCATTGGTGGTGTTAGACCATCGCTGCAATAACTCAACAATACATGCAGGCGAGGCTCATTTCTTCCCTGTCGATTGCCTATGTTTGCTGAAACATTCATACCATCTCTCGCCTTCATCATAGCTAAATCCCCCACTAGAATTGTACTGCTATACGAGATCGCTAACTGTTTCCTTCAAGTAAAACAGCGCATAGCCCAAAAGTGTTACACATAATTGCCCTGACTTTCTATGTAACGCTTTTCAATTTTTTCTGGTTTAATCTATTATAACGAATATCTATCGGAAAAGGTTGGATTGCCTATGCGCACGCTACTGATTACTCTCATTCTATCCGAACAGAGTTATGATTTGAAAGTACCAGGCGAAGTTCCACTGCGTGAACTTCTGCCCGCATTACTTGCTACCTGCAAACCGCAGTCGCGTGATGCCTTACCAACCGACCCGGAGCAGTGGGGCCTGGGCCACAAAGACAGCAGCGCTTCCTTCGCTCTACATCTGTCCCTTATTGACGCTGGTGTACTCAATGGAGCCGTCGTCATCATGCGCGAGTTGCGCTTCTGGCCGCATAAGCACGAAGAAGGAGGTTTGACTGCTGTATTATCGCCGGGGCAATCGCGTGAGGTTGCCGGCCATGCTACAACCTTCCATGTACCCGCGCGCGACTATCTGCCACGCTTGCCGAGCGAGGATATTGTGATTGCGGCACCTCCTGCCCTACCACAGAACCAGGGCGGCGCGGCCTCCTGGCTGCAATTTTTATTGCCCGTGGTTGGTTGTTTAGGTGGCTCACTCTTCATGCTCTCTTATCTGTTTGATGGTGGTCAATCTAACCGCACTCTGATGCTTATTATTGCCATTGGTATCCCTGTTCTTACTATTGGTACCTCCTTTGCCACTAACTTTGTGCAACGCTGGTTGCAGAAAAAGCAGCAAGCCTTTGTACGCAATGCTTTTATAGAATATCTTACCTCATGGCGCACACGCTTACGCGATATCGCGGATAAGCAAAGGCTGGTGAGTCAGCGTTTCTATCCAGAGCTGGACGCGCTGACGGTTTTTGTGAGGCAGCGCACCTACTTATGGGAGCGCCGACCCGAGGACCGGGACTTTCTGGATGTTGCTATCGGACGCGGCCCCAGTCCATTGTGTCAGCAAATTCGTCTGGATCTCAAGACTGATCCGATGACTCGCTACGAGCCTGAATTGCGCTTACAGGCGGAGGCCCTGGTTGCCGAGTATCATCATCTTGAGGATGAGCCTGCCGTAATTCCATTGCGCAATATTGGCACGTTGACTGTTTCTGGCAATTATCGTGCTACACGCGCTCTGGTGCGCGCCATACTTTGTCAGATTGTCGCCTTCCATTCGCCCAAAGACGTGCGTTGCCTGGCTTTCTTTCCGCAGCACACGGCTCGCGAGTGGAGCTGGTTGAAGTGGTTGCCCCATGTACAGCGTCTGCGCCATGTGAAGCCTGATAAGCAAAGGCCGACCGAGCCCCTTTGTCTGCTAGCCGATAATCCCGATGATTGCTACGATATATTACTGAACCAGGTCAAGCCGGAACTCGAATTGCGGCGCAAGCTGAGTGAAGATAAGCGTGAGGATTCCGCTAAGTTCTTGTTTCCACACCTGGTCCTGGTCATCGATGGCTATACTTTACGTGGGCCGCTGGCGCAGATTCCTGAGCTGGATGAACTTTTCCGCGATGCGCCGCGTCTGGGAGTCACCATTATCTGTATTGTGACGGAACAGAGCCAGGAACCATCCGAGACGCAGGCGCGTATCAACGTGACCGGCACTGAATGGCTCTCCTTCGAGGTCGCTTCATATGGCGGTCGTCGCATGAAAAGTATTATTCCGGCTGTGGCCGATGTCTCCGTCTGTGAGGAGATAGCGCGTAGCCTGGCACCTCTGACTCTGGCAGGTGAAAACTCAAGTGAAGATCTTGCTCAGGATGTTCGTCTGCTTGACTTGCTGGATCTCCCGGCTGCCGATCAGTTGCAAACCTCTGTGACATGGCGCTCTCGGGAACGAGAAACCATCTTGCGTGTACCCATCGGTCGCCGTGAAAAGGGCCGCTCGCTTGTGCTTGATCTGAAAGAGGCCGCAGAAAAAGGTGATGGACCGCATGGCCTGGTTATCGGGGCCACTGGCTCTGGTAAGAGTGAACTCTTGCGTACGCTGGTCATCAGCCAGGCGATCATGCATGATCCATACACCGTCAATTTCGTCTTCGTCGATTTCAAGGGCGGTGCCTCTTTCGCGGACCTGGCGGCCTTACCCCATGTTGCTGGCATGATTACCAATCTGGAGAATGAACCCGCGCTTGTTGATCGTATGTATGCTTCGTTGCTGGGAGAATTGAAGCGCCGTCAGACGATGCTGCGTGAGGCTGGCAATCTGGACAATATCCAGCAATACCAGCTTAAATGGCGTGGCACTCCTACATTGGAACCCATGCCGCATCTCTTGCTCATCGTCGACGAATTTGCCGAGCTATTAGCCAATCGTTCAGATTTCCTGGACCTGTTTATCACGATTGGTCGTGTTGGGCGCAGCCTGGGGATGCATCTCCTGCTGGCGACCCAGCGCCTTGAGGAGGGCCGTCTCAAGGGACTGGAAAGCTACCTGCGTTATCGCATCTGCTTACGCACGTTTAGTGCTTCAGAGAGTTCAGCGGTGTTGGGAAGGCCGGACGCTTATTATCTGCCCTCTGCTCCTGGCGTTGGCTACATCAAGGTTGACGCCAACACGCCTGAGCGTTTCAAAACGGCGCTTATCTCGTCGCCCTATGTACCTGCAACGCAGCAGATTACGGTTGTTGACCTGATCGATGATTTCAATGCCACCGGCCAACTTATGTCGCGCTCACCCCTCCAACAAACTAATGGACAGGTTGTCAATGAAGATCGTACGGAAATGGACATTGTGATTGCCAGTCTTGCCGCAGCGGTAACGGCCAGGAAGCAGTATCGTGTGCATCAGGTCTGGTTGCCGCCTCTGGAAAAGAATATACCGCTGGGTTTGTTCGTGCCAGCAAGCCTGCGCAATAATGCAGGCTCGTTGGAGAGTATCTGGCAGAAGACGCCGTCCTTCGGTACACTTAATGTGCCTATCGGACTATTTGACGCCCCGTTGGAGCAGTCGCAAAAGCCCTTGTTACTGGATTTCTCTGGCGCGGGTGGCCATCTTGCGCTGGTCGGTGCGCCGCAGTCGGGCAAGAGCACGTTATTACGGACCTTGATCACTTCTTTCATGGTCACTCACTCGCCACGTGATGTGCAGTTGTACTGTATTGACCTGGGTGGAGGACAATTGCGTCTCTTCGAGGCTGCGCCACATGTCGGCGCTGTCTGTAGCAAAGGGGATCGTGAGAAGATACGTTTGCTCTTCCGACTGATGCAGAAGGTTATTGCCGACCGTGAGATGTTCTTTAACCAGTATAATATCGATAGTATGGCGACCTATCGGCAGCGCCGCCAGGCTGGAGAGTTTGCCGACGCTGCTTTCGGGGACGTTTTCCTGATCATCGATAATGTGGCGCAATTTCTTAATGACTTTGAACAACTGGATGCGGACCTGGTCAACCTGGTGATGGTTGGTCTTACTTTTGGTGTCCACGTTGTTCTGGCGACCAATCGCTGGCAGGAGATCCGTCCTAAGGTGCGGGATAACATCGGGACGCGCCTGGAGTTGCGCTTGAATGAACCCTCCGAATCGGAAATCGACCGTAGGAAGGCTACGGAATTGTCGGTTGGTATCCCTGGACGCGGCCTGACGAGAGAGAAATTACAGTTCCAGGCCTGTTTACCCTGGCTCAGTGGCAATGATGTTCCGCCTGATAGCCAGGCTGCCTCGCTGGATGCCCTGCTCCGTCACTTGCAGACCTGGCGTGGTTCTGCTGCATCACCTGTACTCATGCTGCCTGCGCAGATACCTATCCGCGACATTCGTCGCCCACAGGTGAGCGAGTCGGATGGGATTTTACTGGGCCTTGAAGAGTTCCGTTTGGAGCCTATCTATGTGGATCTCTTCTCGATGGGACCACATTTTCTCATTCTGGGCGATAGTGAGTGTGGGAAAACGAACTTGCTGCGCCTCTGGATGCGTTCCCTTATGGCTCGTTATACGCCTGAGCAGGTGCAAATTGCCGTGATTGAAAGTCGCACGACCATCAACTTTTTCGAGATCGCGCAGCGTGAACATTGCTTTACTTATGCGACCATGCGTATGCCTGTATCAGTCAAGGAAGCTATCGACGCTCTGGGACGTAAACTCAAAGAGCGAGCCTTGCCAACTTCTTTCACCTCAATCCAGGATCTGGGCAAAGAGCAGAACTGGACGGGACCGCATTACTTCTTGTTTGTGGATGACTACGAGGCCATGGCGACGCCATCTGGCAGCCCGTTGACACCCCTGCGCGATTTTCTCTTGCAGGCGCGCGATATTGGTTTTCATCTCATCCTCACGCGTAGTGTTGGCGGCATGGGCAGTTCCTCTTTTGAGGCTATCATCAAATGCCTGCGCGAGATGGGTAGTCCCGGATTGATTATGAGTGGCGAGCGCCAGGAAGGAAAATTATTGCACGACCAACCGGCTATGCCCTTACCGCCGGGCCGAGGTACGCTCGTGCGCCGCAAGCATCCTGCTACGCGGGTGCAGGTAGCCCTGGTTGAAGCTGCACAGGACGCGCTGACAATGAAGTAAATTGGGTCTCCATCCTTGCCGGGAAACGGCGGAGATTCATAGCGTGCATAGAACTGACGGTCTTTTTGCGCAAGACGCCAACCGCCAGGTACTTTGTGCTGCGGTTGGCTTGCTGTTAAGATATGGTCATAATAGTAGCTTAATAGTCACCTCATCTTAACCATATTATCACCTTTTTTACCTATCTTTTGTTCCTCCATCCATCACATAATATTTATAGACTAAATTGCATTTAGATAACTAGATGAGACGAGTATGTCTGAATGCAAATAGACGTCATTTCACGTGTTTTTGCTGTATCGCCTCAAATTGCAATACTCAATCTGGACGATAGCGGGGTTGTTGTTATGCGTGTGGGACTAATAATCGCTGTCACTGATACATTTGTAGTGTGATGTATGAAGAAGGGTGTGATGTATGAAGTGTAATTTTTTTGCTATGCATGTGTTCCGTCGTCTTATTATTGCGGGTATTATCTGTACATTCTTTGGTCTTTACGCGCTACCGACCCAATTTGCCTCGGCCCAGGGCACAGCCTATATTCGTGTAATCCATGCTTCGCCTTTTGTTGGTGCTGCAGATGTGTTCGTGGATGGTACGAAACTACTCAGTAGTTTTCAGTTTGCCTCAGTGACAAATTATGTGCCTGTACCTCAAGGGGTGCATAAAGTGCAGATTGCTCTGGTTGGTAAGGGTATGGACGCAGCAGCCCTCACGCAGGATCTTACTGTCCAGGCAGGTGTTACCTACACTGTGGCTGCCGTTGGTGCCACCGCCGATACGCTCGGCTTAAAGGTCTTTGTGGATAACAATCAGGTTGTGCCAGGCCAGGCCAAGCTACGTATCTACCCGCTCGCACCTGATGCGGGCGCAGTCAATGTTACTATTGGCAATGATACCATGCTCGATGACATGACCTATCAAGATGTCAGTAATTATATAGTGATGGATGCAGGTTCATACACGCTCGATCTTACTGATCCACAGTTTGGTATGACCTTACCGCTGGCGACCACCCTTGATTCTAACATGGTCACGAGCGTTTTTGCGGTCGGCCTCTTCCAGGGGAATCCCAATGTGCGACTGGTATCCGCGCAGACGGCTGGTGTGCCAGGCATGCCCGGTACTGGAAGTGATCCCAATCTGCACACCATGGATGAAGTCACCGCCGATCCATTCATGGGCTGGCTCTTGCTGGCTGGCGTTCTGGCTCTGGTTTGTCTCAGCGTCGTTGTACGTCGTCAGCGCCTGGAACGTCTCTAAATCGTGAGATCTCAGGAAGAGATTTTGAAATTCAATTTCTATACATTGCGTTGGATGTTTTGCTTGATCCTTCTCTGCCTGACGTGTGTGGTTGCTGGTTGTGGTCAGGTCATTCCTCAGAAGAGCAAGGAGGCTAACAAAATGGTGGACGATAACACGGCACTCGTTACACCAACGCCAACCGTGCCTGTAGATGTACCTGCTCGCCTGATTGTTCCGGCTATTCAGGTGAATGCCTCCGTTGAGCAAGTTGGCATTCTGGCGAGTGGGGATTTAAACACGCCGCAGCGGAACCCCTGGACTGATGTGGGCTGGTACGACACGGGTACTCTACCGGGTGAACGTGGTAGTGCAGTCATTGATGGGCACCTGGATCGTCCAGGAGGGTTTCCGGCTGTTTTCTGGTTCTTGAGTGACATGCGTGTAGGTGATGAGGTTACGGTTGTTATGACTTCTGGCAAGACGTTGCATTTTCATGTGACGCGTATCGCTTTCTACCCTCCACAGGGTGCTCCCTTGCAAGGTATCTTTGGTGATAGCAGCGGGGACTACCTGAATTTGATTACTTGTGCGGGTGATTGGATTCCTAGCCAGCATCAAACAACTTTACGTATGGTAGTTTACACGACTTTAGGGTAAAATAGTTATAGAACTTCTATTTTAACCTGTTTGGGTAAGCGGTAACTACTGGAAAGAGTACGCATCACTTATTTGCGAGGTACAGCGTGCTGCAAGAACAAACAACACTCCCCAATGGAGCCATCATACAGGATCGCCAGGGTGAACGTTATGTTGTTGAAGCTCTCCTGGGTCAAGGGGGCTTTAGCGCTGTGTATCGGGTCAGGGATCGGCGCACGAAACAGCGCGTTTTTGCGCTCAAAGAGATTATTGACCCGAAACCTCAGGAGCGTCGTAATCTCGCTTTCGAGGCAGAATTGCTCATGCGCCTCGATCATCGTTCACTTCCACACGTCTACCAGGTTTTCGAGAACGTCAAACTCAATCGTATTTTCACGCTCATGGATTACATTGAAGGTAAGGACCTGGAGACGTTGCGTAGGGAACAGCCGGAGTTGCGTTTCTCACTAACTCTGGCCTTGATGCTGATGGCTCCTATTATTGAGGCCGTGAGTTATCTGCACAAGCAGCAACGACCTGTTGTGCATCGCGACATTAAGCCTGCCAACATTATTGTGCCAATGGGGGGGAGTGATGCATTCCTGGTCGATTTTGGTCTGGCTAAGGAGTTTGTGGAAGATAAGACAACCGGCGTCTTTCGTTATGGGACGCCAGGTTATGCCGCTCCCGAACAATACGGTCGTGGTACCAACCTGCGCACGGATATTTATGCGCTGGCTGCTACTCTCTATACGCTGCTGGCCGGAGTGGTGCCGGTTGATGCGCTCACGCGCAGTATCAACCCGCCGGGGGATGACCCACTCAAGCGCGTGCACGAAGTATGCCCTGCTATCCCCGAGGCTATTGCTATCGTCATTGAGCGTGCTATGAGCTTGCGTAATGAAGACCGCTTTTCCAGTGTCGATGAGTTCTGGCAAGCACTCTATGTCGCCGCAACACAGCAACATGTGGCTGCTCCAAGTGCTGCTCCTGCTATACTTTTAATACCAACAGCCCCAAATCATGCGCCAATGCCGCAACGCAGAAGTCTATCACGCAAGCAAAAGACATGGCTCGTTATTATCGCTGTTATCATCCTGCTGGCTGCGGCTATAGACAGTACTTTTCTACTAGTGCTCAAAGCCAAAACCACTACCCCTATGCATACAGCTACAACGCCTACTGCTGTTGTCGCTCGGAAAGCTACCGTGACTACGAATATGTGTGCCATGTCTGCGAACGCTGTCCCATCTCCGTCCCCTTATCCTCAATTAGCGCGTTGCTACGGTGGTACACTCAACGATAGTGGTGTGACGAAGGAGAAAACATACATCTTTCTCAGTGCCGTGATGCAGCAACAAAACCACATCTCCGGCACTTTTACTGGCCTGCAGCAGACCGGTCCTTTCAAGGGCACCGTCACAACAAGTGGCAAAATAACCTTTCTGGTCTATCTCAACGCCTTGCAAGAGAAAGAGATTCTCGTTTTTGATGGCAATTTCAACGTTGGAGACATCGTGGGAAGTTTCGATGGCTACTATGCTAGTAGTAATCAATCTACTGGCGATTGGGGTCTTTGGCAGCTTGAGCCGATTGCCAATCAAGCGTAGATGGCCAGGGGTCTCCATGCTTCTGGGGGAAACTGGGTAGGGGCGTCACCTTGCGTGCGCCCTGGACTACCACCGCATTGTGGCCCCCAGGGCGGTCGCAAGGACACGCCCCTACCCAATTGCGAACGGACGGAGAGCCGATGGATAACCACCATAGATGCAGTGTACTAGAAGATCTTGTCCCTGGCAATCATTGTGGCTGTATCTCAAAGACTGCCAGATTTTGGATATCTTTATAGATCTTTACTACTCCTGCCTGGGTCTGCCCATTGCTGTCTGTGTGACCGTTATATGCATACTCCACAGATGTTAGCAGATCATCTAACTGCGCACGTGCCGCTGGCTGAAGCAGTTGTGTGTGATTCATCTGTACCAGCGTGCGCGCAGTGTTATGTACCTGTACCAGGTCAGCATTGACGACATTGATGTTGCTCTGAATCTGGACTGCCAGGGCTTTCTGGTAGGCCGTCGCGTAGGGATTGGCGACTATCGCTGTCAGGTGATAGTCGATATGTGACAGATAGCCGGGTGGGTTTTGGTTGAGTCCTCCAATGCTGAGCAGGGCTACTTTTGCGGCAGGATCTGTTGAAAGTGGTGTGCCTGCTGGAACATCCGTCTGGACATACTGGTTGCCATCCAGGTAATAGAGCATTTCTACCAGGAGATTATGCACGCTCTGTGCGTCATTTTTTGCTTCCGCCGCTTTTGCTGCCTGCGCCCATTGGACCAGATCGTTCGTATTGCGCAAGAGCCAGCCATCCAGCCCACCCTGTAGTCCGAGTACCTGTAACTTGGGATCAGTCGCCAGTAGATGGCGCAAATGGTCGAGTAGACTGTAGTTATTATTTTCCGCGTCACGCACTGGTACGGTTGAGAACTGTGCTGCGTAACGTTTCGCGCCCGCCTCTAGCGAGGGCGTCACTGGCGGGACGCTGTTATCTTCTACTGTAATGAGGAACGCGCTGGCCTGTGTCAGCAAATTCATGTGCTGTGGGTCCTGGTAGGAGAAGCGTATATTCCCATGCTGAACAGATAATTTGCCAAGCAGTGTCGCCGCAGCTTCAGGGCTACTGGCATCGCTTAGCAACCAGGCATAATAACTTTTGCCGGTGGGAGGATTGGGCACGTTGCTTAACGCGATTGAGAGCTCATCGTTGATGCCCTGTCCATTGTTCTGCATGCTAGATGGTTGGATGCTATCCGCAAAGTATGCACAGCCAATGGTTCCTGTAGCCATGTTTGCCGGGCAGAGTCCATTGTTACTGCCTGTGGTGGTTGGCCTGAGTGTATGAAAAATCAGCAGCGAGGCAATAATCAGGCTGGCTGCCACGAGGCCGCTGATGCCTGCGGTCAGCCAACGTGTGACTGGGTGCCGCCTACCCGTACCTCGCTGTCCTGAACGTCTTGCTATGTCAGCAGGCAATGGCAGATAGGTAATGCGATCCGTCGCTTCTGGCTCATGCTGTGGAACTGGCTGAATGCCGGGTTGTTCCCGGCGCTCTGTTGCCGGAGACAATGGCACGGTATCGAATATAGCCAGGAAGTTTTCTCGGGTAGTGGTGGGAACATGCTGATCAGTTGGTTGTATCAATTGATCATGAACGTTCTCTGTACTGTGCGCTGCTGGTTCAGGTCGCTGATCCTCGTGCGGGCTTGCTTCTTGCGGCGCTTCGTCTGCTTCTTCGACTATCGGGGCGGAAATGAGTTCAGGATGTGCCTGATACAGTACTTCCTGTGCGACCATGCGTACGGACATATCCACATCATCCAACGCAGCTTTCAATGGCGCAGCCGGTAGCGGTGGTCCCAGCTCCCCTAGCGCCATCACAGCAGCTTCCCGTACTATCCAGGCTGGATCGTGTGTGGCCTCTACAAGAGCTGCAATGCCAGCGCGCTCTTTCATCGTGCCCAGCGTCTGCGCAGCAGCCGCGCGTACGGACTCGTCTGCGTCACTATGTAAGATGTCTGTCAACTGTGCCAGAGGTATGTGACTTTTGCTCAGAGCCAGGGCGCGCACTGCGGCTTCTCGTACCGTCCAGGCCGGATCATGGAGCACTGCTTGTAGTGCTGTGACCGGTATATGCTCGCCCATTGCTCCCATTGCTCGTACTGCTGCAGATCTTACATCTGCCTGTTCATCTTGCAGTGCCTCCACCACGGGTTGCAGTGTAATGCGGCGTCCAGGCTTGCTCAATTTTTGTAGTGCAGCCACGCGGAATGACCAATCAGCACTGTGCAGACCTTCTAACAACTGCTCGGGTTGGCCTGCCAACTCATCGGGTGGCGTCTGTTGTTCCAGGCCCAGCCGGCGTAGCAACTTTGGCAAAAGATCATCGGGGGCGCTAGCATGGAAACGCAGAGCCTCATCTGTAGATGATTGTTGCTCCCTATCATCCGACAGCATACACTTATACCTCATCCTTCTCCCTGCTGAGTGTCTTACGCAACAGAGTTAATGCCCGCCGTTCCCTTTGCCGAATCGTCACATCGTGCTCTTGCAAAATATCTGCAACTTCATGTGCTTTAAAGCCATCAAAGTAGCGTAGGCCAATCACTTCACGATATTTCTCTGGAAGTGTTGCTACTATAGATGCTAACTCGTTTCTGCTCTCCTGGCTCTCCAGTAATTGTTCTGGTTGCTGTGCTTGAGTATCTACAAGATTTTCAAGCACACCTTCCTCTAAGTCCTCAATGGAGGTCTGCCCAGGATGCTGCTGACGCTTCGCGACATACGTCAGGTAAGCACTACGTGTGACTTTATACAACCAGGCTCGTAACCACGGCCCCATATTGCGTATTTTCTGCTCAGGATACCTCTTCAGGGCTGTATACACGCGTAACGATGTATCTTGTATGACGTCTTCCGTATCATCCAGGTTCCCTGTCTGTCGAAACGCGTAAGCATATAGCAATTTCTGGTACTTCTGCCAGAGAAGCACGTAATGTTGATTCAGTTCATCTGCTAGTAAGGCCGTTAGCTCTTCGTCATCCAGGTTCATGACTTGCCTCCGCATTGCTCTTTGGCTCTTACTTTATATTAAAACACAAAACAAGTTAAATGTGTTACACACCAGATGCGCATGGCTTGCCCCTTTCCTGGTACACATAGCCCGAATGGTGCAACCCTAAAAGCTTCTTGACATCGGTCCCGTTGCTGATGTATCATCCACAAGTGGGAGCGTATAACTTCCACTTAACATCCGGGCGGTTGCTGAAACTGGTAGACAGGGCAGACTTAGGATCTGTTGGTGATGAGCCATGAGAGTTCGAGTCTCTCACCGCCCACTTGCCTGAGGTAGTATTTGGTTTCAGCTCACGATTGAGAAAAAGTGTGCGGGCCCCAAACACTATTTGCATGGATAGGTACGCAGTTTTGCGGGAGTGGCTCAGTGGTAGAGCATCTCCTTGCCAAGGAGAAAGTCGCGGGTTCGATCCCCGTCTCCCGCTCCGAGCTATCTGGATTTGAGGACAATCTAACCTGGTTGCTCTCTTGTGGGTAAGCGCTTAGGTATCCTATGCCGTACATCGATCACAACGCTTCAGTAACAAGCGCGGAACTGTTGGTCAATGTTTAGCTTCGTTGTTAGGAGGGTGGTTCATGATGATTGTTGCCACTCTGCGCTTCCCCACCTTTTATACATGTACACGTATCGCTTCCATCTTGCATACAGGTGAGTATACTACCTATAATAAAGTAAGAACATTTTGTTGGAGGAAATGTGAAGGTCTCTGTTGAAAAGTTGCCATCGAGTGAGGCAGTCCTGCAAGTAGACATAAGCTGGGACGACGTACAGCAAGCCTCCGATAAGGCATATCGTAAGCTGGTTCAGAAGGTCGATGTACAGGGCTTCCGACGCGGTAAAGCTCCTCGTTCTATCTTAGAACGCAAGCTAGGCAAAGAATACATTTACCAGGAGGGTCTTGACGAGCTTATCTCAGAGACCTATCGCGATGCCTTGAAAGAACACGAGCTTACCCCCATCAGCCAGCCTAAGTTAGATGCCCCTGTCTTTGAGATGGGGCAGCCTTATCATTTTAGTTTGACGATTCCTGTAATTACGCCGGTTGAGTTGGGCGATTACCACGCGTTGCATTTTGAGCGTCCAGAGGCCAGTGTGACCTCTGAGGAAGTCGATCAAGAGATTGCTACTTTGCAAAATCGCTCAGCCACCTGGGCGGTCGTTGATCGTCCCGTCGAATACGGTGATCGTATTAACGCCGATCTCAAGCTGACTGTTGAGGAGAAGACGGTCTCCGATTTGAAGGAGAATGCCTTCGAGATCACCGATGAGCGGCATGGTCTGTTCTCGGGCATGGATGAGCATTTGCTTGGTGTGCGCGCGGGTGAGAGCAAAACGTTCTCGACCACCATCCCTGCTGACTATACTAATGAAAAGCTGGCAGGCAAACAGGCCGATTACGAGGTGACGTTGCATACGGTGGAAGTAAAGCAGGTTCCCGCGTTGGATGATGCTTTCGCCTTGCAGATAAGCGATGGCCAGTATGAGACGTTAGAAGATCTCAGCAAGGCGTTAAGTGACAATATTCTGGAGCGCAAGAAACGCCAGATCACTGAGGAGCTGCGCGAGCAGGCGATTAACGCTGTCATCGAGCAGTCGACGTTTTCGATCCATCCGTTGCTGATTGAAGAAGAGTCCGAAGAAATGGCCCATCAGTTTGGCCATATGTTGGAGCGACAGCATCTTTCGATGGATCAATATCTCAAGATGGTGAACAAGAGCCGCGATGAGTACCTGGAGGAGACGCGACCCGAGGCTGAGCAGCGTGTCAAACGCCAGCTCGTCTTAGAGGAGATTGCCGTCCAGGAGCAGATCACGGTGCTGCCCGAAGAACTTGAGGCCCTTTTTAATGCCTATGCCCAGATGGGACAGGAGTTGCCGCGCACTGAGGAGCAGATCCGCTCCCTGATGCTGAGTTATCGCCGTGAGAAAACTCTGTCTCGCCTGATCGAAGTAACGACTGATCCTGATCCTGATGAGGAACTAGAGGCTCAGGTTTCTGAGGACGTTATTGAGGAAGCTGCGGTTGCGAATGCCGAAGCTGCTGCTCTTGCTGCGGATGCAGCTCACAATGAGGATGTTCAATCTGAGGAGTCTGTAACAGCAACATCTCTACCAGCCGACCAGGATACGGAGACTGTAGAGTAGAGCTATGCAACCATTTGGTGCTGTGTTGTCAATGCAGGAAAGGTGACAGACGTGGCAAACTCAAAGAATATGCGTACGACGTATCGTTGCTCATTTTGCGGCAAGAGTCAGGATCAGGTACAACGACTGATTGCTGGACCTGGTGGTGTCTATATCTGCGATGAGTGCATCGACCTCTGTCGCGAGATTATCGAAGAGGAGCAAGCCACTGTCTCCAAGCCTCGCTCGCAGATTGGTAAGTTGCCGACGCCGAAAAAGATTTATGAGCAGTTGAGTCAGTATGTAATCGGGCAGGAGCGTGCTAAGAAGACGTTGGCGGTGGCTGTTTACAATCATTACAAGCGTATTGGCGTCGGTATGCAGATCGACGAGGTTGAGCTAGGCAAGAGTAATATCTTGATGATCGGCCCTACAGGGAGTGGGAAAACGTTGCTCGCCCAGACCCTGGCAAAGGTGTTAGATGTGCCTTTCTGCATCGCTGACGCAACGGCTTTGACCGAGGCTGGTTATGTCGGTGAGGATGTAGAAAATATTCTCCTGCGCTTGATCCAGACGGCAGATTTTGATGTGGCACGTGCTGAGCGCGGTATTGTCTATATTGATGAAATCGATAAGATTGCTCGTAAGTCCGATAACCCGTCGATTACACGCGATGTCTCCGGTGAGGGTGTGCAGCAGGCTTTGTTGAAGATTATTGAGGGCACTGTTGCTAATGTACCGCCGCAGGGTGGGCGCAAGCATCCACACCAGGATTTCATTCAGATTAATACAGCCAATATCCTGTTTATCTGCGGTGGCGCTTTTGAGGGACTCGAAAAGATTGTCGAGCAGCGTATGGGCAGTAACAAGATGATGGGTTTCCGGGCCAATGCTGGTCAGGAGAAGGACGCTGCCAGCCCCGAGGAATCTATTTTGACCCATCTTATCCCTGATGATTTGCTCAAATATGGTCTGATTCCTGAGTTTGTGGGCCGCTTGCCGGTTAATGTCTCTCTTGATAGCCTGGACAAGGCGGCGCTGATCCGCATTTTGACCGAGCCCAAAAATGCGATTATCAAGCAGTATCAAAAGCTCTTGCAGCTTGATCGTGTTGAACTGGTCTTCACCAATGATGCGTTGGAGGCGGCTGCGGAGGGTGCGCTCAAGCAGCGTACCGGAGCGCGTGGTTTACGCACTATTATTGAAGATGTCTTGCTAGAAATAATGTACGATATACCATCTCGTTCTGATGTGAAGAAAGTCGTGATTAACGGTGATGTGATGGTTTCGCATCATAAACCTTTACTGGTGACGCGAGGCGAGCGTAACAGTGCTTATTCTGAAGATGAGTCTGCTTAATGCAGGCTCATCCGTTTTTAGAAACGTTTATGGATAAGTTTCTGTGATTACCTGTCAAAGTGCTCACCCGCACCCCGCGTAGAGGGTCGTCCATCGTTGGAAGCAAAAATCTTACCAGGGTTGTTTAATCAGGAGGGACAGGCGGAAAGCAATGAATGAAGTAGAGCGCCAGGATGTAGTTCCAGATGCAAGTGAAGAGTATCCTCTCGCGGCGTTAAAGAGCATCGTTGCGTTTCCTCACAATCGTCTCGCACTGCCCGTCGCGCGTGAAAAAACGGTGCGTGCGATTGAAGAAGCGATGATGCGCCCTGACCATGTCCTTGTTGCTGGTACACAACGTGATGCCGATATTGACGATCCACAGCCGAAAGACATGTATGCTGTGGGAACGCTTGTCGAAGTGGTAACGATGCATCGTCAGCAAGATGGTAGCTTACAGGTGCTGGTACGTGGTATTAGCCGTGTGACTATCGAGGATTTCCCTGACTCCGAACCTTTTATGCGCGTAAGTGTAACCATTGTGGCAGAGTCACAGCCGAAAGGTGCACAGGCGGATGCCCTGGTTCGTCATGCCACAAATCTCTTTGAGCGCTATGCTCAGCTCAATCGCCGTTTCTCCGTTGAAGATATTAATTCGATTGTGGCGCTCAAAACAGCTCCACGCCTCGCTGATACGCTCGCTGCCCATCTCGTGACCGATATGGAGCAACAGCAGGACCTCTTGCAAACATTTGACTCGCTGGAGCGCCTGGAGAAAATCTGCGTTATCATGGGTAACGAGATTGAAATTCTTGAGCTGGAAACAACTATCCGTAGCCGTGTGCGTTCGCAGGTAGATCGTTCGCAGAAGGAATTTTATCTGCGTGAGCAGTTGCGGGCTATCCAGGAAGAACTGGGTATGGAGACCTCTTCGGAGGCCGACGAGCTGCGATCCAGGCTCAAGGAGAAGGCGTTGCCGTCCGTGGCCGCTACGAAAGTTCGCAAAGAGATTGATCGCCTGGAGCGTACTCCTCCACAATCTGCTGAGCTGGCCGTTAATCGCTCTTATATCGACTGGATGCTTGCTTTACCCTGGTCTGAGCGGACCGATGATAGCTTCGACATCGAGGAGGCGCGCCATATTCTTGATCGGGATCACTATGGGCTAGAGGGTATCAAGGAGCGTATTATCGAGTTCCTGGCGGTACGCCAGTTGCGTTTACAGGCTGCCAGCCGTACGGGACAGGCGAAAAGTAGCAGCCAGGGGCAGATTCTGTGCTTTATTGGCCCTCCGGGAGTTGGTAAAACTTCGCTTGGTCAATCTATCGCTGAGTCGCTGGGCCGCAAATTCGCGCGCATTTCGTTGGGTGGCGTGCACGACGAGGCTGAGATTCGTGGTCATCGCCGTACGTATGTGGGGGCGTTACCTGGTCGTATCATTCAAAGTATGCGCACTGTGGGTGTACGTAACCCGGTCTTTCTGTTAGACGAAATTGATAAGCTCTCTTCTGAATATCGTGGTGATCCTGCGGCTGCGCTGCTGGAGGTACTTGATCCAGAGCAAAATAATACCTTTACAGATCATTATCTGGAAGTGCCCTTCGATCTCTCCGAGGTGTTTTTTATCTGCACTGGCAACGTCAAATTTCAGATTCCACGCGCCCTGGCTGATCGCATGGATATCATTGATTTGCCCGGCTATATTCTGGAGGAAAAGGTCTATATTGGCCTGCGCCATCTCTTGCCTAAAGTACTTGATGAGCATGGCTTGACGGCTACTCAACTCAAGATCCCGCAGTCAGTGATGGAACGTGTGGTCACTGATTATACGCGGGAAGCCGGTGTACGTAATCTCGAACGGCAACTTGCTACCATTTGCCGCAAAGTGGCGCGTCGAGTGCTGGAAAAGCCCAATACCGTGACGCGTATTACGGTGAAGAATCTGGAGCAGTACCTGGGTGCTCCACGTTATACGAATGCCCCCCCGCTGCAGAGGACGCAGATCGGCTCAGCTATGGGTCTGGCCTGGACGGAGATGGGCGGTATCCTGTTACCTGTGGAAGTTGTCACTATGGTGGGAAAGGGTGATCTGCAGGTGACGGGTCAGCTGGGTGATGTGATGCGTGAGTCTGTGCAGGCTGCGCTTTCTTATATTCGTACGCGAGCTGAAGAACTGCACATCGACCCCAGCTTCCAGGATGCCACTGATCTACATATCCACCTGCCCGAAAATGCCATTTCTAAAGATGGACCTTCGGCTGGTATCACTATTGCTACAGCGATTGTATCGGCGCTCACGCGGCGGCCTGTCCGTACTGACCTGGCTATGACCGGCGAGATTACGCTGCTCGGTAGTGTGCTGGGTATTGGCGGCCTCAAGGAGAAAGTTCTAGCTGCACAACAATCGAATATTCACCATTTGATCATTCCGCTGGCGAGTAAGAAAGATCTGAATGAGATCCCGCTGAAGATTCGTCAGCAGATCGACTTTACGTTTGTCGATAATATGGACCAGGTACTTGAAAAGGCATTGTTGCCCGAGGTGCCTGTCTCTGAGGACGAACGCGCGGGTGATCCTCTCCCGTTGCGTCTGGATGTTTCTCCAGAGCAGCGCCGCCGTTCCGGCATGGCAACTGACGAGCATAATCCTGACGAGGCTGATCTGGATGATCCCCCTTCTTTTCTGATCCCACCTTCAGATCATACTTCTCACGATGTTTTTCCTTCGGCTCGGGCTGAACATGATGATAATCACACTGGATAATTTCCCTGCTGATCCGTTATACTAATAGAGGCTTGATTGATTACTTTATTAGTCATAGTTTTTATGTAAAGGAGGATTGCTCGCAGGGAAATTTATGCCCTTTTCTATACATGCTTTCACCGGGAAGACGCCGAGCGTAAGATATGCGACAGAACGGCCTCATTGTTTTCTATCTATTCCTGGTTGGCTGTGCCGAACAGCCTGGTACAAAAAAAGTCTTCTCTGACGTTTACTGAGTGAAAAGCTGTACGCTTGTTACTAAATGATTTGACATGCCATTGCATTCAGATAAGCGCTGCACATTCCTGGACACTTTCTTTCCGCCAATGCCGCATGGATGAGCAGCATTGTTTCATGATCCATTGGAACAAGAGGTGTGAAGTGACGTTTCTGAATGTGCATGGGTAATTACATTCAGATGCGTGTGTGTGCAAATGTGCGGATAACACGAGCCATAAATGTGGCGTTTCTGAGTGATTGTGCTTATTACATTCGTTAAAGAGAGGAATGTTATTATGAGTTATCAAGGACAGGACCCCAATCAGCAAGGTCAGTATCCACCTAATCAGCAAGGTCAGTATCCTGGTTCGGGACAGTATGGTGGTGGCTATGTTCCGCCACAACCACAGCCAACCGATCCTTACAGCGGCCAGCAGTATGGCCAGCCACAAGGTGGCTATCAGGCACCGTACGGACAACAACAGGCGCCATATGGCACACCGCCTTCCGGTCCCAGTTCTATGAATATAGAACCTAATGTGGCGGCTGGCTTGAGCTATATTCTGGGTTGGATAACAGGGCTTATTTTCTTCCTATCGGAGAAAAGGAATCGCTTTGTACGCTTCCATGCTATGCAGTCTATCATCTTTTCGGGAGGTTATACTGTTCTCTTGATAGTTGTCAGGCTCGTAGCGACTGTGATACCTGTACTTGGGCTTGTCCTGGGCTGTGTCCTGGCATTGGCTGGCATTGCGGCTTTTGTGGTCTGGATCGTTTGTCTTGTGAACGCCTTTCAGGGCAAATACTTCAAACTGCCGATCATTGGCGACTATGCCGAAAGATATGCCAACCAGGGTGTTGTATAGCGCGTAATACCCAATGGGGATATAAAGCCAGGCGCAAGGGGAGTAGCTAAAAACTAGAGCTACTCCCTTTTCTCCATGCGCAATTGGGTAGCATAGACTTTTTATAGATTTCTGATAGAAACGAAAAACGCCCGTCATGGGCGGGCGAAACGGCGACTTCTTATTTTCCCATGCAGTTGCCCACACAGTATCATCAGGGCTGAAGAGCTTAACTTCCGTGTTCGGGACGGGAACGGGTGTACCCTCTTCGCTATAATCACCGGTTCACCTGCACATACAGGCGTTCTTGTTTGACGTGGCTTATAATACCATTCCCGGCCTGACTTGTCAATACTTTTTGGCAATTTTCTAAAAGTTCCACAGAAATTCATTCGCTTCAGGTTTGAGCTATCCATCTCACTATTACGGGGTCTGTCCGTGATATATGTACTATCTTTTACTGTCTTTTTTTGTATACTACAAAAAAAGGGGTGATTTAGTCCTATCACCCCTTGCATCAAGAGCAAAAATACGATACAATGGCTTCGTTCAATCGCGCGTCGGTGTAACTCAGCTGGTAGAGTACCGCACTTTTAATGCGAGAGTCGGGGGTTCGAGTCCCCCCACCGACATTATAATTTGTAGTGTTGCGCCCGGCGCAGGCGTCCCTCCTGATACTTGTTAATTGCTGTGAGGCGCAACCTCCCTTCTATCTTACCCACGTGGATATCTGGCATGAAATATATCTCTTTGTTCATTCTGCATTAATTTGGGAAGGGGTGGTATGTGAGGAGAGCGTTTTTGTATTGGGTGGGGCGACGAGCGCCTGATATCAGACTTTATTTTGATACGTGATAGAATACGATGATAGTGACCAATATTCAGCGATCGAGTGCGGCTTCACCTTGTAGGATGACCTTGTTGCGTGATACACTACTGTCGGTACTTATGAAGATATGCTGTTCCGTCGTTCAAGCACATCATACGTGGTATGCAGGGATACGGCAGTAATAACAGGAGGCGGTGCCATCATGCGTAGTTGCGCTGATTGTGGCACTGATAGGATGTGACAAAACGTATACTTGTTGTCGACGACAGAAATGAGCTTCTCCACCTGATGCGCCGTGTTCTGGAAGACGAGCAGTATCAGGTTTCAATCTTGCAGGACGGTAAAGATGCCTTTACGCGTGTGAAAACCATGTTACCTGACCTGCTCATTCTCGACCTGAAGTTAGGTGATATGTCTGGGCAAGAGATCCTCAAGCAGTTGAAGAGTGACACTGCCACTGCTGACGTCCCGGTTATCGTCTACACGGCGGCTGTCCTTGAGGCTGAAGAAGTAACGCGGTCTATCGAAAGTCGTCCGCTGTTTTATAATGGCGTCCATCTATTGCGCAAGCCTTTCGAACTCACGACGTTACTGGATAAAGTTGAGGAGCTGCTGGATAATCCTGGACATTGACGGATCGCTATGGTCTTTTCATGGCTACTGCTGTCTTTGCTCTTGCTGATGCTTTCGCTGTGCGTTATACTGGGGGAAAAGAAAGGAATCGTGCCATGAAGTTCCTGATAGGTCTATTGCTTGGTCTGGGTTTAGGTGTTGCCCTGGGGTTGCTCATCGCTCCGCAGTCAGGTGAAGAAACGCGTGCTCAACTTGGCGAGCAGGGGATTTTGTTGCGTACGGGGGTCTTGAATGATCAGGTTCGTGCTCGTGCGCAGGACGCGTTAGCGCAGGGCCGCGAGCTGTATTCCCGTACTAAAGTCGAGCTGACTGACCGCTACAATAAAGCGAAAACTGGTGAACTATAAATAATCTGATCTTTGCTAAGAGGGCGACCACGCCCTCTTTTTGATTTCATGTGTTCTGTCGAGCCTGCTTCGCTCCGCATCTATACTCGTTAGCTATTTCTCTACGGCGTCGAGGAGATCATAGCGGTACGCAATCCATTCTGCGAAGATGGGTACTGCAAACTGATAGATATCTTGCTGGCGTGTAACGATGTCGCGCCATTGCAACTTTTCCAGGGCGACCAGCACCTGCTGTTTATTTAGTCCGCTTTGCTGTATGATTTGGACGATATCGCCACGTTTCAATACATGTAAGGCCTTCAGGCAGGTACTCTGGTCTGTATCACTGCGATTCCATTGATCCCAAAAGTAGCCCGTCCAACTGTCAAAGACGGGTATGATGGCGCTTGTTACATCCTGGAGGGTTGCCTGGCTGCGATTGCTATCGTTCAACTGCTCGATGATAGCTTTGCAGACGGCTTGAATGAGGAATGGATGGCATCTGGTGATGTCCATGATGCCTCGGACGACTTCTTCGCTGAAAACCTGGGGAACCGGGCGTATGATCAGGTCATATGCTTCTGGCTCGCGTAAAAAGCTGACCTTGATGTGCTCTACATTGACGAAATAGCCCACCCAGCTTTGCCCCATGTCACCTACCATTTTTGCTCCGCTGAAGAGCAACGCCAGACGTGAATGGTTTTGTATGATGTTACGGAAGAAGTCAAAGAGGAGGTTGAGGTCAATATGTCCTCTGCGCTCCGCGTCTTCGAGCTTTTCAAACTCATCGAAGGCCAGGATCAGTGTGCGATCTCTCTGCTCAAGTATCTGCTCTACGCCTGCTAGCCAGCCGGAGAATTGTGCGTAGACGGCCAGCTCGCTCTGTTGCTGTGCCTCTGCGAGCTGTGCAGGTTGCAGTGCTGCTATCAGCATCCCGCGCTCTCTGAGTTGCCTGGTGATGCCTTTGGCTAGCGTGCCAAGCAAGGCTGTGGTGCTAGAGAGCATACTCACGCTTTGGAGATCGTAGAATGCAGGCACGTAACTTGGGCCAAGCAGGATCGGTAGCTGTTTAATGATACTGCTTTTCCCCATTCTTCTCTCGCCTGTGAGGAGAAATGTGGGACGGTTTCTTTTATGCAGCGCCTGGCCTAGTCTCTGCGCTATGTCATCTCGACCAACAAAGAGCGGATCGCGTAATTCCAGGGGATTGCCTGGCGCGTAGGGATTGTCAATAAATGTATGCTCGGCTGTACTGCCTAATGTCTCTTTTCCCTGTTCCGCCAGCATGCTCCATTGGTTGACTACCACGGTGAGGTGTTGATTCAGTTCATCACTTCTAAAGGCATTTTGCGTATGGATGTTTTTTAGGTAGTCACTCATGCGTGCAAGCGCTTCTTGCCGATCTCTTTTGTTGATCTGCGCATGATAACTGGCTGCCTCGCGGCTGGCATCATCTAAATGACGAAATGCCATGCCGGCATTCAAACTCAGGTCTCTGATCTGTTGGGGGATGAGCACCGCCAGTTGTCGGTGTGCAAGAGCAATGTCGCGCAAGATCGTGCGGCCTTGCAAGTCGCGCAATGCTAGCTCATAGGCCGTTGCCTGGGCTGCCCAGCGCTGCTGTGGTCTCTCTTGGATGATAAAGTTGATCTCTTCCAATGTGCCCGCCAGGCTTTGTTCTGCGGCAAGGAGTAGCATCTCTTTAAGGTAAGGCAATGGCAGAAAGACGCATTCGTCCCAATGTAAAGAGGAATGTTGCAAACAGTACAGGGACAGTTGAAGCTTGTTGCGGCTGGCAAGATAGGCCTGAAACGTCGAATAGGCGCTAATAGGATAGAATGGGAGGCGGTAGTAGCTAAGCAAGTAGCATAGCAGAAACATGCTCCCTATGATGCTCCCTGCGCTGATGCCTAAGCTCATGGCGTAGGTGAACGAATGGAGCAGACTTCCCTTATCGCCAACCGGGATACCCACTATTAAGCCAAAAATGGTCGCTACAACTATGCCGCTTCTGACTCCGTTGGCTACTGCTTTTTTGCTGCGGCTGGTGCTCTTTATGACCACCAGACCAAGTAAGGAGGCTATTGCGCAGCTGGCTATGCCGCCTCCGAGAAAGCCTACTCCGCTTCCCGCAAAGTTTAGCTGCTGTGCCAGCGACTGATAGAATGTACCAAATGTATAACCTGCCAGGTATCCCCCGGTGATGCCCGCTAGCAGACCAATGATAAGCCCTCCAATAACGCCTAACGTGCTGGCAGTGGTAATATGCTCAAATTTTTCTTGCCTCATCGTGTTGGCGCTATTAAAGGTAATACCTAACATCAAGCCGAAAGCAATGCCGAAAATGGTGCCTGTTACAGTGTCACTTGATGTGTTGACCACAATACCGTTGGCCAATGTGAGGGCTAGAGCGGCAGCAATACCGAGGCGCAGACTAAATATGCCACCAATCAGGGCGGCGGCTAAGCACCCCAACGCGGCTGCCCAGGTTGCATTGAGCAAAAACCAGCCGATGCCAGGATTGAATGGCACGAAGGCCTTGACTGCATAATAGTCAAACAGAGAGGGACGTAGACTGTAGAGGATGATGCGCGTGATAATGGCAGGTGTATAGGCATAGAGAAAGAGCAGCGGCACTAATCTCAGCATCATGATGAGGCGCTGAGCTACTATGCTGGTTTCGATTTCTTGCCGGAACTTTGTCGGTTGGAAGAAACAACGTTGCAGCCAGTGGTATGGTTCAGAAATCAGATAGCGTCGCATGCATCTTTATCTTTCGCTCTAGTACATCACAGTTTCGTAGTTCATATTGAAGACTTCCTCGAAGCTCTGGCGGTAGTTTGGGTCTCTTCTCGCCTGTTCCAGGTCATCAAAGAGGATCTTACCGGCCAGTTGCAGCAGCAGTGGAAACCAGGCTGCGTCATGTGCACTTACCCGGCCATATTTCCAGAGATAATCGCGTTCCTGGGGCATAAAGCCGGCTGCTCTGCCTTTTTCCTGAATAAATTGTTCCGCGTCCGTATATGAGAAGGGTTTGAGCACCAGTTGCTCGAATATATTGAAAAAAGGACTGCCTTGAGCGCTCTTATTGACTATGAGGTGCAGCGGTGTCTTGCTGGCGATCACCAGGACCAGGTCTGAAGTTTGGGTCATGGCGCGTAATCCCTCATAGAAGTCGAGGTCAAACTCGGCTCGGCTGCTGAGACGCTCAAATTCGTCGATGCAGAGCACTGGGACGAGTTTTTTGGCGACGAGTTCCTGTAAGCCTTTCTCAAGGCTCATCAGCCCTTCGTTCTCTTTGGGTGCGGGTAGTCCCAGTTGTAGCAATGCTTCGATGGCAAATCCTTCCACCGTTTTGCAGCGTGAGGACATACCATCCAGGTAGCCGATGCGGAAGCGTGTGCCTAGTTGTTCAGGCGCAATGAGCCGGAGATACTGTATAAGCCAGGTCTTGCCGATCCTGCGAGGGCCAATAATCGAGGTCGAGGCTTTGTAAAGCGTTCGTTTCAGCAGCGTTTCTCTTTCGCGTCTTCTGCCATATAACTCACCTGTCACTAAGAGGGGTTCGTTATAGGGGAAGACGGATTTTACCTGATTGGCAATGTCTTCCTCTTCATCGTTCTGGACTAGCCCTAGTTCGCGCGCTTTTTTGCCGAAGAGGTCACAGAGTTTCGCACGGTAGTGACGGTTGGGAAACGTGATACCGCTCTCCCAACGGCTAATATTGACACTATTTGGGCAACCAATCATTTCCGCAACTTGCGCCTGGGTCCAGCCTTGATATTCTCGCGCGGCTCTCAACAGTTCGTTCGGTTTCCCCATACTCTCGGTTCACTCCTGAAATAATTTTGTGTGCAAAAACCAGGCGCATGTCTGCTGTAACAGTAAAAAATAACCAGCTCGTAATAGGTGACAGGTCGCATGAAAAACCGTGAAAAGGACACCTCGGTGACGTAAATATTTCCCTGGTCGCAAGATGGCACATTCAGTAGCTACCTCTGGGCCAGGGACTGCAAGTTGTGACGAGATTCGCCACAATGATAAGCAATATGATAACAGTGATATTCTAACATCTTAGTGTGTAAATGTACATTTATTAGGGGGTATTTTCGCTACACTAGACCTCTACGACTACCCAGAGAGAAGAATGTGAAACGACAGAGGCGTCATGCCGAGAGTAAGTATGATGAGAGTGAGAGGAGGAGAGAGCCTTTTGAGCTTCCTGATAGGCCGGGAATATTAATCGGTTTTTATTTCTTCTGTGGTCTGCTGGTAGCCCTTGGCTTCTTCATTGGGGGTTACATAGGTTTTGTGCTGGCTATACTTATTGCTATCGTGCTTGGTCTGCTAATATTCCTGTTTGGTAAAAACCGCTAGTGCTTCGTCAAGCTTCATTTGAGTAGTTGCCAAATGACCTGAGGCGGCTTTTCACCTCGTTTCATGGCTATGGACTACCTGTCAAATGAAGATTGACAGACCACTAGGCTGGTTGGAGTATGTGCAACGCATTATCACATCATCCCCTTCCCCTGATAAAGAGCTTCCTCGCTTGTTATCAAGTTTAACATCTCAAATGTAACTATGTCACTTGTTGAAACAAAATTTTGACCTGGATCGGCCTGGGAAGCACATATGACATGGTTAAAGCTAGCCTGGATGAACAAGGGAAAATTTATCATAATCTGAAAATTGCGTTCTGTACCAGCTCGTGAGCCACCTCTGGATTTCCTGTAATCTGAGTCGCCAGGCGTTTGCTTAAACTTGATTTGGTTAAGCGTAATATATATCTGCTGACTCAGCGAACTTCTTCCTGAGTTGTGAAAATCCCTCTTCAAGACGCCGTAGTTTATCTTGTTCGTTCGAGACATCATCTCTATCCAGCTTACCGTTAATAAAGCTGGAAACATAAAAGTATTTATTGTCGACAATACCATAATTTTTTTGCAAGTGATCTGGAACATCCTCTTTATTAGCAACAAGTGTTTCTACACCAATTTTCTTTTGTTCCTGAACTAAGTGCTGAAATTTTGGATTTGCCAGGACACTTTTCTCTAATACCCAGATAAAAGTAATATTTCTGTTAAGCTGAATGCATTTTTTTTGTTCTTCGAGGGTTTTTCTACCATAACTTGTATCTAGATACAGTGGTTCAGTAGACATAACAATTTTGGCCACACTTTTCTGAGGACAATGCTCTGAAGGGAGGAAACTGAAGTCGCTTTTCAATACCTCTTTTCCATCAGAAAGATCATCAATACGCTTATTACAATCTTTCAGATAATCATCTACTTTTCTTGTAAAAACGTCAACATTTAAACTTTTAACTCTTTCACATGTGTCTACAATTGATTCTATTGTACCTCGCAGCTCGTTATCTCGCGCTAAGTATTCTCCAAGCTTAATCGCTCGCTTGATTTCTTCTCCCTCGTTTTCTACTAACGTTGCGATGTCAGATTGAAGATCATCGATTTTACTAAACAAAAGAATCTCATGCTCCCGTGAGCTGACACTTAAGTCGAAAAGAAATGTTGCCCCTAAACCTACAAGGGCGATGAGTAAGGCAATTGCTACGCTTTGATTGAAAAAAAGGGGGATAACAGACAATAGCAATGAGATAATAATGCCTGCGACACTAATCCAAATGAAGAGGGAAGACCTCTTCGGCTTTTTTGCCATATTGCTTTCCTCATTCCTATAAATTTCTACGTTTACACTTGTCACCGTAGGGGAAATGCCCCTTCGAACTTTGTGCCATATTTCAAACATGCCATCGACTATTGCTTTCTATTATACGCTTGCTTGGTCAAGTACTAATTCATCTACTCATATTGCAAAAAAGAAGTGTTAGAGTTTGTTAAAACATAGAGAGAATGCCCTGGGTAAACCAGGAGTCTTTTGCAGGGGAAATTTGCATTGTTGCGTTAACGATGGCGTGGATAGGATAAAAGAGTAGAGATGCCATTCTACAGTAGAATGAAAGTTATTAAAAACTATAGCTGCGATGGCTCTGCTGTTGGCGTTCACTTTTACATAATCCTGCTCCAGGTTTTGCGTCATCTGGAGAGGTGTCTGGTGTCTGTCAATGGCTGCAAGCGGGGAAGAGATTCAGGTCGCGGAAAGTCGAAAACATGTTCTGTAATCTCGTCTTCCGGGGCCTGCTCTCTTCTGATGCTGAGAAAAATGCTAGCGGCTAGCAGAACGATTTGCAGCAGTCGTCTGCCGTCCACGTGCTGTCGGTGTCGCGCGTGGCTTTCGTCTGGCTGATTGATGCTGCGGCTCCGTAGCTGCCATAGAATGTGCTCTATGCTGTCCCACAGTTCTATCAGAGCTGTACTGTTTACCAGTTCCTCTTCTGCTATCCCTCCCGGAAGATGGGCGTTCTGGCAAGGTAATGCCTTCTGGCTGCCATGTAGGTGTACCCTCGAATGCTTCGTTGGTGACACTCTCTCTCTGCCGCCTTCTCATGTTGGAGGTCGTATGGCTATCGTGTCTGGGCTGTGCCTGCCTGTTGTGCTCCTGCCCCTGGCGTCTGCGATCACGTACAGGTCGCTGTTCGGCGTTTTGCTCGTGCTCTGGCGCCACTGGAGCCTCTGGTATAGCAAGCTTTATGGGAGCAGTGGCGGCTTCCTCATCAATTGCCAGGCGTTGCAATATGACTGTCTGCCCTAAATTGCGCGCCATCCGCCGCCACTTGGGTACATCGGATGGTACCAGCAGCGTAATCGCCTTACCCTGTCGTCCCATGCGGCCCGTACGGCCAATGCGGTGCGTAAAAAGCTCGCTCGATTCTGGCAACTCGTAATTGATGACCTGGTAGATCCCCTGGATATCTAGCCCGCGCGCGGCTACATTGGTGGCAAGCAGGGTGTGTACCTGCCCGTGGCGAAACGCGGTAAGCACCTCTTCACGCGCACGCTGGCTCTTATTGCCGTGTAATGTTCCCACGGTAAAGCCGAGCCCGCTGAGTTGTTTCCCTAGCTTCTCGACGCCAAATTTCGTCTTGCCGAAGATGAGACTGCTTTCTCCCTCCGTAGAGTTCAAGAGGGTACAGAGCGCAGCCATTTTCTGGGCCTGCGGTACCTGGTAAGCAATCTGCTCGATGGTACTTTCCGCACCTGCGGCTGGTGTAATATCAATATTGACTGGATCTTTGAGGAATTTTTTCTGTAGTGTTGCAACCCAGTCCGGCATGGTGGCTGAAAAGAGCGCCATTTGCCGCGTGTCAGGTGTGGTTGCCAGTATCTCTTCAATGACTGGCGCGAAACCGCTGTCCAGCATCTGGTCCGCCTCGTCAAGTATGCAGATCCGTAGTTGGCTCAGCACTAACGTGCCGCGCTCAAGATGATCCTTCACGCGTCCAGGCGTGCCTACGACGATCTGCGATCCATAGCGCAGCGCTGAAATTTGACTGCCATAGGGCCGTCCTCCTACCAGCAGGGCCGTTGAAAGTCGTCTGCTGCTAGCAAACTTGCTCAGTACAGCGTTTACCTGGACGGCCAGCTCGCGTGTTGGCACGAGTACCAGCGCCTGTACGATACGTTTGTCTCTGGCTAACCTTTCCACCAGAGGGATGCCATAGGCGAGCGTCTTGCCCGAGCCAGTAGCTGATTGTCCCACCAGGTCTTTGCCGGCTAACAGCGCCGGAATGGCCTCGGCCTGAATAGGCGTTGGCTCTGTAATCTCCATATTTGCCAGCACCGCGCGTGTCGCTGGTTGCAAACGGAAGTCGTTAAAAGATGGCATGAAAAATCCTTTCGGCCAATGCGTCCCTTGCGGGTACGGTACAACTCCTTGAAGGCACACTGCCCACAAGGAATACCAGGAGCAGGCCGTAGGGGTACGGGAGCAATGCTGCTAGCTGATATCAGGTACGAACTTGTATGCAGGAAGAGATTACTCTACAGAGGATTGCTCAGAACTCTTTAGTGTCTTTACTGAGGAACAGGATATGCTAGCAGCCTGTTCTATGCCATGCAAACAGTCATAACTGTTGCATTGTACTCGATTGGGTGCTAATCGTCAAGCTGGGCTCAAAAAAGCAAAAGGTGGTACTAATGACCATTCGCGCATCTTCTTGCGAAGATAGCTAAGCTGTTGCGCCATGCTGGCTGCCTTCTTCATTGCGTCTGATTTGATCTGAGATCGTAGAGTAGCTGTGGTGATATCTCCTACTGCTTTGTACCGAACATCGTTGCCAGGTGCCATACGCCACGAAATTCATCGGAGTACGCTTCATGCAACGCTTGCTGGTAGAGCTGGTCAAGAAGTTGGGCTTCGCCCTGCCCCTGCAATTTTGCTACTGAGATCTTCGCCTGGGACGCAAGTGCTTCGAGGTTCTTTCTTATGTCATGATATCCCTCAGTATCGGACGAAAATTCAAATACATGGCCTTGAATATGCACACCTTGATAGCCTGCCTTACGCAGCATCCAGGGGAGCGTCGTACTCATGCCCAGGCTATGGCCGTCGGTAGAGAAACCATAACCAGCCTTCCAGAACAATTGGTAGGCAAGCTGATTGAGCTTGTCAAAGGCTATGCTGTTCGTTACTCCCAGTCCGTCAATTGGTTCGGTGAGACGGAGAAGCCCACCAGGTTTCAAGATACGCTGGCATTCAGCGATGAAGGACTCCCAGTATTCGCGCTTGAGTACGCCAACGAGTAGACGCGCATTGACCAGGTCGAATGTAGCGTCGGAGAAGTCCAGTGGTTGCGAAATGTCCATTACGCCAAAGGTGGCGTTGGTCAGTCCTTGCGTGCGAGCACGGGCATTGGCGTAGTCAATCATGATGCGGCTGATATCCACGCCTGCCACTTCGCTATCGGGGCTGGCATAGGCTGTGTCCAGGACCCATCCGCCGGGGCCGCAGCCAAGATCGAGGAGCTTGGCTTGGAGGGGCAGATCTGGCACGCCTGAGAGTGGGCCGCTCATCGCTTTTGTGATCACACGGTCCAGGTCAATAAGTCGCGCCATCTCGACGGGGTTTTCGGTGTCAAGAATATAGGTATTTTCGTTGGTTTCTGCGTCCATGGCTCTCTCTCCTTGCTTCCAAGCGAAGTTCATAAAACATTGTTATTCTACCATATCTTTGCTGTTTTCAATACAGTGAGATTGGCCTTAATCGGCCCTCTTTGGTGCGTTTCAAATTCTGTCAGAGATTTGTGGTTCCTCAGAAAACATTGGGCGCTCATCTCAGGAGATTGGGGTGCCAGGGCCAGGCATTCCAGGCTATTAGATTTAAGAATTTGCTGTTTTAGCGCTACTTGCTTATGGCTCCTTGCCTCTGCCATTTTTGCCATTTGACTTCTTTTTTGCGCAGCATCCCCCATACTGAGAAGATAACACTATGGACTTCAATAACTGCTGGAATGTTAAAGAGCAACCAGGATATCGGCGCAAGGTAGAGATATTTCAGGTGCTCCCGGTCATCCCAAAGAGCGAGCGTCATAATGAGCGTATTCATGACTACAGCCACGCCGAGCATTTCCATGTCGTTGGTCACAATGCAGTAAATGTATAGCGCTAGTTTCATCGCTATCTTTAAGACGTAGAGCCAGTCATTGACCACGACGAGTGGAAGTAGAAACCAGGTGAGCCACTTACTATGCTCTTGCTTGCGACTAAAGAAGAATCCATCTTGTTTCTTCAGTGTATCGAAACGGCCACGTGTCCAGCGTAAGCGTTGCTTTAGCAAGCCTTGCCAGGTCGTTGGACATTCTGTGTAGACAACCGCGCCTGGCGCATATGCGATACGCATCCCGGCCTGCTGCATACGAAAAGAGAGGTCCAGATCTTCCGTAATGTGATCGGTGGCGTAGTAGCCAATCTTTGTAAAGACCTCCCGACGAAACGCGCCTGATGCACCTCCAACGATATAGATGGTGTTGAGGATCGCATCGGCTTTTCTGCCATACAACCCTAGCGCATACTCAATGGCTTGCGTCTCGCCTAAAACCGTGTCAGTATTGCCAATCTTGATATTGCCAGCGACGCCCATCACCTCGGGATCAAAGAATGCCTGCACAAAGTTTGCGAGACATTCCTGATGCATGACGCAGTCCGAGTCAATACTCACAATGATGTCTCCATGCGAGAGTCGGATACCAGCATTGAGCGCTGATCCTTTGCCGCCATTCTGCTGATAGTGATAGGTGATTGGTACGTGGACATGCCCACACATTGCATACTCGTATTTTTGCAGGAAAACACACATTAACGCGTCACTATTATCAGTTGAGCCATCATTGATGATCACTATTTCAAAGTTGTCATAAGAGCTGTTCAGGACGGTTTTAATCGTGGGGATCAAGCCAACTGCTTCGTTATAGGCCGGGATTATAACTGACACGAGCGGCAATGTTTCCATTCGCGCTGTTGACTTTTGCTGGTGATTGATACGCCTGGATGTATACCATAAATGCCAGGGCGACAAAAAGAGATAGAGCATACTCTTGATCGTCGCTGTGCTCGACAGCAACGTTAGAGAGAGGCTAATGACCACGTAGAACACTATCTGTAAGGCATCGCGATGCTTTGGGAAGAACACCGAGACAGTTAGCACATAGATGGTCGCAAGATAACACGTCGCATATATAGCTCGCTTCATTTGCTATCTCGCTTTATCTGTAATGCCGCAAGACAGGAGAACGTATCTTGCTTCAAAAGCTGAAATTGCGCTGCGTTTGGCGTGTGTTTTTTCGCATGAACACCAGGCATGGTGGCAGTATCGGAAAAAGCGTCATGTACCGACTGAGCACGATACGTTTTTACCCATAGAGCAAGTGCACTGGAGCATATAACAGCTATCATGGATTCCGTTCCAACTAATCCAATCATTGAGCCAAGATAGAACCAGAACCACGCATTGAGTACAAGTGCAGTCACGCTTGCAATCAGTACGATGATAAACAAGGTAATGCTTGCAAAAGATAGGCCTTTATGTACCACTATGTCAGAAAGAATGAGCGACGTATAGCCCTGTTTACGACCAAGTGGCTGTGTTTTGCGGCCAGGGGTAGTGGGAAAGTATGATTTCGGCAAAAAGAGGCCATGGATTGTATTCACAGCAACATTCCTCCCTACTTCTCTCTTATTATTGACGAACTTCTATTCAGTATGACGTAAAAGAAGCAAGTGGGTAACATAAAAGCTCAAATATATAATTAAATCCTGTGTAATTATTGTGCAATATATGAAGCAAAGATACGAATCGGAAAGAGGAAGAAAAGAAAGGGGAAAATGTATCTGTGGTTGACATGAATATCGTAACAATGCGTTACCAGTTTCGCTGCGTGGATTTTGCTACGAAATACTCACAGCTTTGCTGGTGCGTAAGGCCGTTTGTATATACAACACCAACGCGCTCAGCCATTGCTCCACAACAGAGGAACGAGCACAGTATAATATGCAATTGCCATACTCTTACAAGGGGCAAGAACACGCTTTTCTGGAAATTGAGGATGGATACTATATAATACTTTATGAATACTATTTATGCATTTTCATCTCTAGTAAAATTAATTCCCCTGGCATCATTTGGGACGCTGCTTAATTCCAGTGAACTAACCCAATACATCCCTAGTATGCAGAAGGAATGACACAAACAATACGGGTATGAACTCAGAAGGGTGCTACATTTTGAGAGACTACATCCCGCACCATCGCACCTCGAGCCGTGCACGCGCGCAACACAGGCTTCTCACGCATGATATGGGGTGGTATCGGGCGAGGTGGGACTATTAGGCGACAGAAACAAAATACAAACATACAAGCTGGTGTAGCTGAAAGGCGTCAGTTTCAGCGAGTAGAGCAATAATGTGTTGCAGAGAAAAATGCTGATCGGGTATTGGCAGATAAATCAAGAGCGTGCTATGCTTTCCCACGAGAGGTTTATTGAGCCTCCGACCTAAAGTTACGTACGCTCTGACACAAGAACTACGCTAGATTTTTCAGCCACTAGATATACTCTAAATCTGCTTGTAGGGCTGTGGGGAGGGGTGGGAGCCGGTGAAGGGAATCGAACCCCCGGCCAGCGGTTTACAAAACCGCTGCTCTACCGCTGAGCTACACCGGCCAATTGCCCATACTATACTATCCGCCAGAGCAGTTGTCAACCCCCATGAAAAGCTAAACGCACTATCACTGGAGCAATTTACCAATAACCCTCGCAGCAGTGCATTTTTCACATAACCGCTGGTCTTAATCCTAAGCCAAAGACAGGCAACAGGCGCAAAGCTCGCATTCCTCATGAGTTTGCGCAAACCTTCCCACAGAGGTAGACTAAACATAGGTTGTGCTAACTATCTTTGTTGCTTGTATGATTGTTGAAAGGCTGTACGGTTTTGTTTGTAAGCATGACGGCAATGTTACTTGGTGACAGCTCATGAACGTATTTCATTGGCTAGCAGGAGTAGTAAAGCGTCAAATAAAGGCAGGTGTATATGACAATAATGGAAGAAACATGGCAGCATCGTGATATCATCACTAACGGTATTCGTATGCATTATGTCACGCAAGGCGAGGGTCCATTGGTTGTGCTATTGCATGGCTTCCCCGAATTCTGGTATTCCTGGCGTATGCAAATTCCCTTTCTTGCTCAGCTAGGTTATACCGTTGTCGCTCCCGATTTGAGAGGCTACAATGATACGGAAAAACCGCATAGCGGTTATCAGGTCTCGCAGCTACTGAAAGATATTGTTGGCCTGATCAAAGGGCTTGGTCGAGAAAAGACTATCATTATTGGTCATGACTGGGGTGGCGCTCTTGCCTGGGCGTTCGCAATGAGCTATCCTCAAATGACTGAGCGTCTGGTTGTTATGAATGCACCTCATCCGGCGGCTTTCCAACGTGACCTATTTACGGCTAAGCAACTGCGCAAGAGCTGGTATATTTTTGTCTTTCAGCTTCCCTGGCTGCCGGAATACATGCTGGGTCGCCATCATGCGCAGACCATTGGGCGCATGATTTATGCCTCTGCTGTACAAAAAGCAGCCTTTCCAGCAGAAGTGTTAGACCGTTATCGTGAGGCTATGAGTAAACCGGGCGCATTGCGAGCGAGTATCAACTACTATCGTTCCTTGTTTCGTAGACCATCTGGCATGGCGGCCAGTAGTGGCTCGCGGACGAAGATTACGGTGCCGACGTTGCTCATCTGGGGTGAGCAGGATGTTGCACTTGATCGCGCACTTACTGTTGGACTGGAACAGTGGGTATCTGATATCCAGGTGAAGTATATTCCTGATAGCGGTCACTGGGTACAGCAGGAGCAGCCTGAGCAGGTAAATGCTTTTCTCGCCGAGTTTTTGTCATGACGAGATGTGACTCCATGGAGAAACAAGCTAATTTTGCATCCGCTATGCTGTGTCAATCGTGTTATAGAAAGTAAGTGTAGATTGCCCGCTTGTTAAAAAAAGCAAGCATTTTCTTTGTGACCTACATTTATCTTGCTATAAATGTTTTACTTGTTTGCATAGGAGGAGTATTCTCATGACTGTTGCTGCTTTAGTGTTAGGTGCTGCTTTTAGCCCTTATGGCTTGATTATCTGGCTGGTGATTGGCCTGATTGCTGGCTGGTTAGCTGGTAAGATTATGAGTGGTGGTGGTTATGGCGTGATTGGAGACATTGTCATGGGTCTTGTAGGTGCCTTTATCGGCGGTATACTGGCTAACTTGCTGATTCCTGGAGCTAGCTTCGGACTGATCGGTAGCATTGTCGTATCCTTCATTGGCGCGTGCCTCTTCATTTGGATTATTCGGGCTATTGGTGGTGGCCGTCGCACTGTGTAGTGGTGACGAGGAGTAGCACAAAGAGTTTGTTGCTGGCGCAAAAATTTAACCAGATAGCCAGAGGAGCCTGCCTAATGATGTCGGGCAGGCTCCTCTGGCTATCTGGTTATCTACGAGAAAGTCGCCGGAAGTCGTCCACTGTTATGCGCAAATGGCGCAAATGTTATAGTTATATGCTAAGCTTGCTGACTGTTTCCCATTGTGCTACCTTCTCACTCTGCGTATCCTCTAAATATGTGCTTGTGTATATATAATCGCATTCTTTTTCGTAAAGAATGCCCTGTTTTTCTGGTGATGCCAGAAACTGTTCCATCCAATGTGTACCACAGATAGCGCAAATACCGTGACTTGCATCATATAATTTTGGTTGTGGCGCTGAAGAGAGACGTTCACCCATGTTATCTATTAAGCGCAGACACCATGCACACTGACGCACCATAATCCCCATCCTTTCTACGCTGAACCTTCCTCAAAAAAGGAGGCTACCTCTACCACCTGAACTTCCATGCCCATTTGGTCTTATCTACGATCATAGTTTGCCATGCTGCCCCGTGAACGAACATGAGCTTGCCGCATGCAAGCGGCGTATGGCAACTGCATTTCAATACTATGCTGCGTTATTGTCGCGCAATTAATCTCCTGATCTATTAAAATCAATATGGAGGCTTAAAACGGACGCATCTTTTTAGGAGAAGACGAAAAAGAGGCATACACTTGCTGCTCTTTCGCTGTATGCTTTACGATAGCTATTTCATTCCCCTTACAAACACTATTATAGCATACATGTAATGAGTTTTTCTCCTTGTGTGTAGAAAGGCGGACACGTATATTATGAAGCTGTAACCGAAATAGTATGATAGCCTGATGCGCCATTAGGTGCGGGATCTGCCAGGTGTGGGTCCTGGACATTGCCTGCCAGGTCTATAGCTCGTACGGTGATATTGTAATCGCCAGGTTTTGGCTGCCACGCTATTTCCCACAGGACCCATGTGAGCTCCGAGGGTGGCCGCTGTAGTGTCGCGCGCTGCCAGGTATGCCCTGCGTCAAAGCTCACGTCTACTTCGCTTATGCCTTTATTGCCAGAAAATGCTACGCCCGCTACGTAGGTCTTTTTCCCGGCTGTTAAGTTTGCCGCTGAGAGAGGCGTATCGATACGCGAGGTCATGCGGATAGGCGCTGGGTCACTCCAACCTTCTTGTTGCCAGTATCCCTGGTAATCGGTATTGACGATCTGGATATGGGTCATCCATTTGACATGTTTCATGCCGTAGATGCCGGGAACGAGCAGGCGGGCCGGATAGCCATGCCCATCTGGTAGTGTCACGCCGTTCATGCGTACGGCAACCAGCGTTGTGGGTTCCAGAGCCTTCGCCAGTTGGATGCTATCGCTGTAATCATCATACGCGTATATGACGACCTTTGTGGCTCCTGGTTTGATGCTTCCTGCACGTTGCAGCAGGTCTTGGAGTGGTACGCCTTCCCAGAGGGCATTGCTCATGTAATTGCCGCCGACCCCGTTGCTGATGCACATCATCGACTCGTATTGTTGTTTCATGGGCATTGCTAGCAGTTCCTGGTAGGTAATGGTATAAGGCGATGTCACCAGTCCACCAATAGTCAAATGCCAGGTTGCGCCATCTACCACGGGGTCGCCACCGAGATTTTTGGAGACGATGTAGTATTGATCGTTGGGCGTAATTTCGGATGAGAGGTTCTCGACCGATTGAATGGTACCGTAGTTGGGTATGGGAGCCGGTGTTATTTTGCTGATATAGTGCTCTTCCAGATAGCTTTGTTCGGATGGGGTCAATGAGCTCGAAACTCGTGCTACCTGTAATAAAGCGCCAGGCGGCTACACCCAGAGCTCCTATGCCCAGGATGAATAGCCCGTTGCGTAATATACCGCGCCGTTGTAGTGTATACTGCTGCTCAACCCGGTCACTCGCTGCTGGATCGTGCTTGCGTAGATAGCGAAATGCCAGCCAGTTCTGGATAAAGATGAACAACAGGCTGAAAAAAGCTCCCACGATGGCCAGGCTCAACATGGTATTGCCAACGCCAATGGTTAAGAGTGCTCCAAAGAGACCTGCGCCAGTGAGTGGTAGGAAGATGAGGCCGGTGAGTAACCAGAGGGTCACGGCCAGGATGATGCCGACTACCCAGCGCAGTTGGCCTTGTGCATTGCTGGCTTTGCTGAATCTTGCTGAACTGGCTATCAGGTTGCACAGACCGCCGCTGAGGGCAAAGACGAGGCATTGTCCGACCAGGATGATATAGAACAGGTAATACTTTGCATCATCGCCGATAACGCTATGAAGATAGGCGAAAAGTTGCGGTGGCATGGCCTTGACGATGGTTGATCCCAGTGCTTGCGGCAAGGAAATGCCACCCAGGAACAGGCTCAATAGGAGCATTAAGGCTGTTGCCAGTACGCCTGCTCCCAAACCGGCGGTGAAGCCAAGGCTAAAGCGTTGTTTCTTTGAAGAGAAGATGGTGTCCATAACAGAGCCTCTTTTAAGAGCTATGAAATATATCAGTCTTATGTCGTCAGCTCTTACACGCTGTATACTGCGTCTTTTTACAGTACGAATGGAGTATGTCATGAGTTGTTCTTGCCCGTCCGTGATATACTTTTGTCACTATGGAACAGAACCTATCGCATAGTCAGCCTACTGCTAAACAGTTAGGTGCGGCTATTGAGAGCCTGCTTTTTGTCTCTGGCCGCCCTTTAGAGCGCAGTGAGCTGCGTAAATTGCTCAATAATAACGACGAGCATATAGAGAGTGCGCTTCAGCTATTGGCCTATGAGCTAACAAGCCAGGAGCGTGGTATTCGTCTGCAGCGTCTGGGTGAGCAGGTGCAATTGGTGACTGCGCCTGAGAATGCAGCCTATATTGCTGCCTTGCTTGGTCTGCCCATGACTGCTAAGTTAACGTCTGCCGCCCTGGAGACGCTGGCTGTCATCGCTTATCGTCAACCTATGACGCGCGGCCAGCTAGAGGCGGTGCGGGGTGTGAATAGCGACCGTGCGCTGGCAAGCTTGCTTCAGCATGGACTGGTTACAGAAGTGGGACGCGCTCAGACGGTTGGACGTCCGGCTCTCTTTGCCACAACCCCTGAGTTTCTGCAACAATTTGGCCTGACCTCTCTGGAGCAATTGCCAGGTGTTTCTGTCAAGAAGGTTGCTGAGACGTCGGTGGGAGAGACTGCTGACACACATCCTGAAAATCCGCAAAGTGAGGAAGTGTAAGATATGCGCATTGGTCGCCACATGCCCACCAGCTCGAAGCCTCTAAAGGCAGCAGAAATTGCCCATGAGATCGGTTGTGAGACGATCCAGATCTTTGCCAGCAATCCAACTGGCTGGCGACCTCCCGCCGATAATGCTGAGTTGTGTACGGCATTCGCGCAGGCGGCGCAGATGTATGCGCTTGATCCAGTTGTGCTCCATGCGCCTTACTTAATTAATCTTGGCACATCTGACGCTGCTAACTGGGAGAAGTCGGTCGCTTTGCTGACCTGGACGTTGCAGCGTGCGGCGTTGCTTGGTGCACGCTACGTTGTCTTCCACACCGGTAGCCATCGTGGTGCGGGCGTCGAGGCTGGTATCGCGCGTATTGCGCAGGGCATTGCGCGCATCTTACCGGAAACTCCTGGCGAGGTGGCTTTATTGTTGGAGAATGATGTTGGCGCGGGCAACTCGTTGGGACAGAATTTTGAGCAACTGGCGGCTGTTCTCGCGTTGTTACCTCAATATCAGGACCGCCTGGGTATCTGCCTGGATACTGCTCACCTCTGGGGCGCGGGTCATGATATTGCCAGCAGTGTGTCCACGTTGCAGGTGTTGCAGCATTGTGACGAGACTTTTGGTCTGGCACGCCTCAAAGTACTGCACTTGAACGATACCGCTATGCTACTGGGAAGTCATCGCGATGTCCATAAGCGCCTGGGTGAGGGGATTATTGGTAGTGAAGGGCTGTGCACGCTCTTGCGCGATCCCCGCCTGGAGCATTGTGCGGTGCTGATGGAGACCCCTATTCAGACCAATGAGGACGACAAAGAAGACTGGGTCCACGACGCAGGGCAAATTGCGCTGGCGAAGACGCTAGCAGGTCGATAACTGGCGTGCTCATATGTGCGCTATTGCCTTCTGCGTGGCTGTTTTCCTGGTCTAACTGTTCGTAGCTGCAGCTGTTGGCTCTGCTGAAGGTGTTGGCGTCGTTGATAAGCTAACAACTACTGTTGACGTGTCAGTTGGCGTTGCGCTTGCTACTATCAGTGTCACAGTCACGATCTGCGCAGGACCAACTGATGGGATAATTGTTACCTCGGCGGGCGCAGGGCTGGTCGTTAATCCTGTTGCATCTGCGCTAAATGTGACCTGTGTGCTTGCCCCTGCTACGTTGCTACCGCCGGATAGATCGACGGATAGCCAGCCTGGCAACGAGCCAACTCCAACTGACCATGTTAATATGCCCCCTCCTGCGTTGCTCAGCACGATTGGCTGTGAGGCAACGCCAGCCGTAGAAATTGTCAGGTTTGTGCTACTTAATTGGAGGGCAGGCTGCGCAACAGTGATAGTTACTGCGACCGCCGTGCCTTGCGCGGTCGCACCACTGCTTGCATTAGTGCCACTAATTGTAATCGTCGCACTATATGTCCCAGGAGTAGCGTTGGTTGCATTGACTGTCACCGTAAGTGTGTTATTTGTACTGCTGGTATTGCCCGAGGAAGTGGTCAGCGAGACAAAGGCCGGTGCATCTGCTGACAGGGCGGCTGTCCAGTTTAACTGCTGCGTGCTTGCACTACCAATCGTAACGGATTGGGACGTTGATCCGCCCGTGACGTCAAAATTGAGCGATGGCGTGTTCACTGTCAGCGTGGGAGCGGGATCTACCTCCAAATGCACGCTGACAGTTTGTGGACTACCTGTGATGGTTTGTCCGCCGTTGCTCCCTGTCAGTGTGATTGTCGAACTATAATTATTAGCCGTGAGATTTGCCGATGTGACCTGTACTGTAAAGGAGGCTGTTGCTCCCGCCAGGACTGGCCCAGAAGTATTGGTCACACTCAGCCAACCACTGTCTGCAGCGGGTACTGTGGGAGTAATGGTCACATTGCCATTGCACGATCCACCAACTTTCGCTGTAAAGGATTGTGTTGCCGGATTTGTACCAACTTGTGCCGCAAAATCCTGCTCTGCAACAGATGGTGATTGCAATGTGCAGGGCGGTGATGTACCAGCAGTTGGTGTCGTGCCTGTTTCGGGCGCTGTTGTCTGTCCTGGCGCAAAGCTCACGAGGACAATTTGTGTACCCGATGCTGAGCTGAAAGTAATCGAGCTATTGTACACACCGGTCTGTAAACCGGCACTGGCAATACCAATTGTCAGCGAGGTAGGCGTTGTCCCGCTTGTGGAACTTAAGGTAAGCCAGCTCGCATTCTTTGTTGCGGTCCACTTGAGGGTAGCTGCGCAGCTCGCTGATGCACTCAGGCTCACCGTTTTGCTCGCTGGCGTAGCTTGCTGAGATGCTGCGGTAAAGGCCAGGATAGCCGGTGTGACTTGCAAAGAGCAGCGCGGGACGATAGTGATGCTAACGTAAATACTTTGTATACTATGTAGCACACCATCTGAGCTTTGTGCCTGAAACGTGAGTACGCTATGGTATGTTCCTGGTAATAGTGTACTGGTGTTGACACTGACCGTTGCTGTCTCATCGCCTGCTGCCTCTATTGACCCGGAGCCTGGCGAGACTGTCAGCCAGGACGCGTTTGATGTCGCTTGCCAACTGAGCGGAAACACGCCTGGATCGCTGATGGTGATCGTTTGTGCCGTGGGTGTTGGACCGTCATCGCTGCCATTGAACGAGAGTACCGCTGGTGCCAGTTCTAGTACCGCGTAATTACCCGCTTGTAAGGCTGTTACCTGCATGTTGATCGGCAGAGTGATGTTCCCTACATTGGACGAGAAAAGCACGTGGGCTGTATATGATCCTACTGGTAGGCCGGCCCGATCTGCCGCTATGGCTATCTGTTCGTGCATGCCACTGGCCAGCGTCCCACTTTGTGGACTGATCAAGAGCCAGGATTGTGAGGTGCTGCTGCTCCAGATGATTTGCCCGCTACCATCATTGGTCAACGTCAGTGTTTTCATCGTGTTGGTTGCTTGATCGCCTGAACCTAAATTCAGGCTGCTGGCTGTAAGTGCCAGGTGTGCTGGACGCAGTGCGCTACCATGACCTACCACGATAATGGGAAACGAGATCGTTTTATGAGTAAATGCGTCTTCTGCATTGATTGTATGTGAACCATCGCCCCAATCTGCGGTCACGAGGACGGTATCAGTGAAATTTCCCTGTTTATCGGCCTGGATAATCACGGCCCCACCGCTATCTACAAGAGGAATCGCATTGTCGCGTGTCAAACCGACGTGACCTGAGGGAGTAAAGTTCGCGCCTCGCAGTGTGATGATGGCCCCAATGGCTGCCGTATGCGGATTTACCTGCAATGAGAGATTGTGGTTCGTTGATGGGTGTCCCAACGTTTTGCTGATGCCGAAGACTCCGCCGCCTACGAAAAGCAGCAGCACAATGATGCTGATCCAAAATAGTACGACCGGCGATAAGCGTCTGGCATAGGGTATGAAGCGCCAGGGCGCGTGAGATTGCGGTGGCCGTGGTGGGTAGGAAGCAGGTGTATGATTTGAGGGCGTTTCTACTACTTTTTGCCAGGTCTCTTGCTGGGTTAATGGTGTTTCAACATCGTTCACTGCTATGCTCTGCGGCTCATCTTGTAATTCTGTTGCTAGCGATGATGTGATGAGTCCGGGATGGATGCGCTGCCATGTGTCTCCATCCATAGGCGTTGATGTTCTTTGTCTGCGGCCTCCGGGCAAAAAATGGCGCGCTCTATTGCGCTCAACCGGATGCTCTGCGTTGTGCGCTTGCGAGAGGTATGCGCTATTTCCCGTTTCATCCTGCTGGATTGACAAACGGCTCAAGGTTTTTCCTAGTGAAGTAGGTGACTCTCCACATCGTGGACAGTACTTTGCCTTCCGTGACAATGCTTCGTCACAGTTGGGACACTGTATTGTTTTCACGACTTACTCCCCCTTCACTTACTCTAGGCAAACGTTCCCCACTATGTGAAGTTTACGAGAGAAGGGTACCTGCTGTCAACACCGCTCTCTTACGGGAAATGTATCATGCTTTAGTGTTGTTGCAAAAAACGGGAATTTGGGAGAAGCCTGAGCAACGCAATACTGACGTCTGCTCTTTCTCTACCTATACAAAGCATAAACATTGCTGCAATAGCCCTTACGTACTGCACACCATCTCAAATACTACTAACTTGACTACTCTCTCGTCCTACCGTAGGATAGAAAGGAATCTTTCTATCTTGATTGCGTGCACTAAAGGAGTTGAGGCATGGGAGACCTGGTAGGTCAGCAGTTAGGGAACTATCGTTTGCGTCGTCTATTGGGGCAAGGGAGTTTCGCGGATGTTTACCTTGGTGAACATATTCATCTAGGTACCCAGGCTGCTATCAAGGTGCTTCAGGTGCGCCTGGTTGAAAATAATGTACAGAACTTCCTCAATGAAGCTCGTACGATTGCTCATCTGGTACATCCTTATATTATCCGGGTGCTGGACTTCGGTGTTCACAACAGTATACCTTTCCTGGTGATGGATTATGCGCCGAAAGGGACTTTTCGCCAGCGTTTCCTGCAACTGGGCAAGCCCCTACCGCCAGCTCCTCTTGTTTCCTACATGCGTCAAACCGCCGCTGCATTGCAATATGCCCATGATCACAAACTGATTCACCGGGATGTGAAGCCGGAGAATATGCTCATGGGTCCTAATGATGAGGTATTATTAACTGATTTTGGCTTTGCCCTGATGGCGCAAAGCGCACCCTCTCACGCGTTGTCTGAGGAGGCCGCCGGTACTGCTACCTATATGGCGCCCGAGCAACTGCAGGGAAAATCTCGTCCTGCCAGCGATCAGTATGCGCTGGGCATTATTGCGTATGAATGGCTGTGTGGTAGCCGTCCTTTTGAGGGATCTTTTATCGAGATCGCCAGCCAGCAGATGCTGGCGCAGCCTCCACTTTTACATGAGAAGGTGCCGACGATTGCACGGGAAGTCGAAAGTGTGGTAATGACTGCCCTGGCCAAGGACCCGCAGAAGCGCTTTGCGCATGTGCGTGACTTTGCGCTGGCTCTGGAAGATGCCTGTCTGTTAGCACGGCAGTACGATTTCGATTTGCCCAGCATTCCTCCGCCGGCGGATAAAATTGCTACCTCTGCTCTGCCACCTGTAGATTTTGCAGCCTCTTTTGATACTGGAGCTCGACCGGCCTTGACTGCCCAATTATCTGGGCCCAACTCTGAAGCGCCATATGACGATCAATCGATGCAGCAGGCTGCTCAAAATAATGCAGGGATGACATCTTTCAGGTCGCGCGCATTTCCCGCCTCCCAGTCCTCGCGGACCAAACAGCTAGCACCTGAGGAACAATCTGTGTTTTCCGACCTGTCTGCCTCTGCCTTGCCTGCTCAGACAGACCTGCCACCCTCCGTCAGCTTCCCGCAGCCTCCCGCTGGGAAGCTATCACCTTTTCGGCCAGTACCAGCCGAGCAGAAAGCTTTCAAAGAGCGGTCTGCGCTGTCCAACCTGTCATCGTTCAATCCAGGCCAGTTCTTGCCTACTGCGCCGCAAGTGCAGGATGCTTCTCCACCGTATGCAAAAGCACGCCATAGCTTGTCTCGTGTTAATGTCATGCTGATAGCCGTCTTGCTGATCGTGGTGGTTAGTAGTGTGGGCCTGCTGTATATCATAAACAAAGGTACTGCTTCAGGCTCAATGGTTACTACCAATGCAGCAGGCAATGCCAGGCATCCAACGCAAGCGGCAGCTGCTGCTTCAGCGACGGCAGCCAGCAATCTTAAAGATCCTTATGCTCCCTATAACGGAGTGCTTGCTTTGAACGATCCGCTGCGCAATAATCACGACAACCGGTGGAGTGAGGTGGTAGGTCCGGCGGCTGGTATGCTTTGTCAATTCATGCAGGATGGCTATTATGTAGCTGCGCCAACCAATGTTGCCAATAACTGCCTGGCTACAAATACTGCATATACTAACTTTACCTACGAAATATCGCTGCGTTTTGTCAAGACCGCTACACAATATAGTAGTGCTGGTATTATATTTCGTGCTAATCAGCAAACAGGGCAATATTACCGCTTCGGTGTCTATGCCAGTGGGCGATATAGCCTGGATAGATGCGTGAACAAAGTATGCACCATCGTGGTAGATGGCGAGACGGGTGCACCACTGCCCTCATTCAAGGTCAGTACTGGTGGAATTTACCCGCTTAATACGCTGGCTGTTGTTGTCAGGAACAATACCTTTGCCATTTATGTAAATGATCAGCTCGCCTTTGCCCCATTCACTGCTACAAAAGTCATCTCCACACAGGGTATGATCGGCGTATTTGCTGCTGGTGGCATCAATGCGACGACTGAAGCCGTGTTTAGCAATGCGCGCGTGTGGAAGCTAGCGTAGAGCATAAACAAGTGATCTGCGTAGTTGATGTGTAGGTGCGTTTCCTGATTACCTCTTATGCTCTGTGGCATGAGCAATGTTGCTAATGTGCCGGCCTGTTCTGGAGATTGTAGCAGGAAGGCACAAATACCATGTCTGCTGGCGATATCTGGTGATATAATAAACGTATCTGGTCTTAGCGGGTGCCATAATAACTTACCGATATTTCACAAACTTCCTGGCAAGTCTCATTTTGTGTACCTTGAAGATCATCACATACTATGTCGTTGCTGCTTTTTTCATGACTTACATATAGTCTGGATATTTGTGAAACATCCAGCTTTCAATAGCATAAAACTTAGGAAAGGAAATGATGTGGCGAAAAAACAGGCATCACAAACAGCTCCTTATGGTTCCTGGAAATCTCCGATTACCTCTGATTTGATTGTCTCCGAGACGATTCGTTTCGGTCACGTGGCCCTGGATGGTAGTGATACGTATTGGATTGAAGGTCGTCCATCTGAAGGTGGACGTAACGTCATTGTGCGTCGTACAGTGGATGGTACTGTGACTGATCTGACGCCCCCCCTTTTTAACGCCAGGACGCGTGTGCACGAGTACGGTGGGGGGGACTATACTGTGAGCGAGGGTATAGTCTACTTCACGAACTTTGATGATCAGCGCCTGTATCGCCAGGTGCCTGGTGGCGAACCTGTCGCAATGACACCTGCTGTCGATATGCGCTATGCGGATCTGATCGTGGATCGTCAACGCCGCAGCTTGATCTGTGTGTGTGAGGATCATAGCAACACAGAGCGTGAGGCGCTGAATATGTTAATCGGCCTCTCGCTGGATAACGATGGCCATGATGGTATGCATATTCTACACGCGGGGAATGATTTCTACTCGTCGCCGCGTCTCAGCCCTGACGGTTCGCGTCTGGCCTGGTTGACCTGGAATCATCCCAATATGCCGTGGGATGGCTGTGAGCTGTGGGTAGCCCAACTTGACACACAGGGCTTTATCAGCAGTGCTGAGCGTATCGCTGGTGGTCCAGGCGAGTCCATTTTCCAGCCAGAATGGTCTCCTGATGGTGTCTTGCACTTTATCTCTGATCGCACCGGCTGGTGGAATCTGTACCGTTTGCGGGATGGCAAGGTCGAAGCGCTGCATCCGCAGGAGTCGGACCTGGGTCAGCCGCAGTGGGTTTTTGGCATGTCTCTTTACGGCTTTATCTCGCCGCAGCATATCGTCTACTGGTCTCATAACCAGCATGGAGGACACCTGGCCGATCTGGATACTGCCAGTGGTACGATAACGCCGATTGAGATACCCTATACGGCGGTGAGTACCGTCTGTGCTACGCCGGAGCGTGTTTTGTTGCTCGCCGCATCTCCTACGGTCCCGCGCGCGATATTACAACTGGATCTGGCAACTGCAAAGATTGAGGTGCTGCGCCTGGCTACCACGGTTTCGCTGGACCTGGCATATCTCTCTGTTCCGCAAAGCATTGAGTTTCCGACTGAGCAGGGATTGACTGCGTACGCTTACTTCTATGCTCCTCACAATGCCGACTTTACTGCTCCCGTGGGTGAGTTGCCGCCTTTGCTGGTCATCAGCCATGGTGGTCCTACGTCAGCCGCATCCAGTTCGCTGGCGCTCGATATACAATTCTGGACGAGCCGTGGCTTCGCAGTGGTTGACGTGGATTATGGTGGTAGCTCGGGCTATGGTCGTGTGTATCGTGAGCGCCTCAAGGGTCAGTGGGGCATTGTTGACGTTGAAGATTGTATTAATGCTGCGAAGTATCTTGTCTCACGTGGCTTAGCTGACCGCAATCGTATGGCGATTCGCGGTGGGAGCGCAGGTGGTTACACGACGCTGTGTGCGCTGACTTTCCATGATTTCTTTCAAGCCGGTGCCAGCCACTTCGGATTGAGCGACCTGGAACTGTTTGATGAGACGCATAAGTTCGAGTCACGCTATCTTTACAGCCTGATTGGTCCATTACCGGAGCAGCGTGAACTGTACCGCCAGCGTTCGCCCATCAATTTTGTTGATCAGCTGTCATGTCCGATTATCTTCTTACAGGGCCTGGATGATAAAATAGTGCCACCAAACCAGGCTGAACTGATGGTAGAGGTATTACGGACGAAGAAGCTGCCTGTGGCATATCTGGCATTTGAGGGTGAGCAGCATGGTTTCCGTCGTGCGGAGAACATTAAGCGCGCGCTAGAGGGTGAGCTGTACTTCTACTCAAAGGTCTTCAAGTTCGCACTGGCCGAACCTGTAGAGCCGCTAGAGATAGAAAATTTATAGAGCCTCTTGCAGTCATGTTTCTCGCTTGATATACTGTGGGTGTGCCTCTACAATAGATGGCACCTGGCTATAGCAGTGATTTCCCTGCGTATCGTAACGTTAGCGTTTATCAGGTTGGCTTCAATGGTCGCCTGCTAGAAGTAGAGATTGCGATCATGGCTATCGCGGGTAAGCCCACGCGCCTGGTACGCGCAAAAGCGCCTGATCCGCCGCCAATACAGACGGGGCCGCTTATTCACGGCGATCAGGCTACCTTGCGGCACTGGTTAATGCATTACTGGCAGCGCTTGCATCTTCCGCTCGCGGAGTTAAATCTGCTGGCTATCACGCAGGAGCGCCAGGAATTTATGTATTGGACAGGGAAACGGCTGAATACAATGGCGCTCGGATGTTATTGTTACATCCCGGCCCCGATTGTGCCTGCACGCCTGCGCAAGTCACCGGGTATGGCGGAACAGATACCGCATCGGCATCTGATCTTTATTGAAGCTACTATGCAAGCTAAATCGATAGAAGTCACCGTCGCGCATGAATTAATCCACCTATCTGACCGTGTGCATGGCACGCCGCGCCGTCATCGCCATCATGGATATGACTCAATTGCTGCCGATGAGGCTGCTATTACAGGCTACGCACTAGAAGATCTGCGCGTCCTGCTGCATGAAGAGAGCCTCCATCGAGAGCACGCGCGGCGCGAACGGCGACCAATTCGCTATCTCTATGCATGCCCCAACTGCGGCAAGACCTATCCGCGTACGAGAAAATATTCGCAAGCGGTCTCGTGCAGCAGTTGTGACAAGCATTATAACCCCAGTTTCAGGCTGCTCTTATCGCCAGCACCGGGTGATAGTGCTAAAGGCGGATAAAGGTCACGCCAGGGCCAGGAGTAAATTCCATATCGACAACCTGTGAGCCGGAACCACCCCAGTTCATATTACTGGCAATCACATCGCCGTTACTTAGCACCTGCTCTACGACTGCCACGTGCCCCAGGCCATAGGCACCCTCAACCCACGGTTGTAAGTCGATAATTGATCCCACAGATGGTTGACTTGATATGTTCCAGTGGAAGTCGGATGCACGTGCCGTCCATTCCCAGGCGTCTGAATTGCTGGTCCAGGGCACAAAAACACCGTGTAACTGATAGTAGCGCTCACTTGCCCACCAGGTACATTGTCCGTAGGGAAATAAGTCCGCCAGTCCTCTGACTGCGTTTGCTGAGGCTGCCAGGGATGACGTGGCGCTCGTGCTGGCTGTGTGGCTGGGGATGCAGATATGCTGGTTGATGTAAATGATATTTGGGTTAGCGATATTATTGTAGCTCGCCAGGCTTTCCCAGCTCGTGTTGTAGCGAGCTGCAATGCTTCCCAGCGTGTCACCGGCTGCAACCGTGTAGAGTTGGTTCCCGCTTGCACATGAACTTTGAGCGAATGCTCCAAACAATGGGATACCGAATGCATTATTCAGTAACACCACGCTAAAGACCGTCATCACGACGACATGCCCTACGATAATACTTACGACCCGATGCTGGCGCATATACTGCCAGGCGCGTTGCTTCCATAGCTGAAACAAGTCAGGCTCCTCTCCTACAGATAAAATATTACAGACATAGTTCCTACGAATTCAATAAATGGAACTCATGGATATATTGGCACATTCTTATGCGAAACAGCATGAAATGGCATGGTATATAGTACAAAAGGACTAGGATAGCTCGCCTTCTCTATGCTCTGGTTGGCTGGTGCCGGCAATTCATCATGTTCAGAAGTGACTGAAACTGCTTTATTACATATCACTTTATGAGCGTATCCTGGCAAATTCCCAAATTTTAATGCATTTTCTACTTGACGTTCGACGCAAATGGGCTTATATTTCCTTGCATTCAGGGATGTATGCGTGCACAGCGACGGTCAGCACGAGTCGTGGGTACGGCATTTCTGGATCTATCCAGGGCGATGGGCCGGTATTCCGTGCTTGATGAGGGTGATGTATGGAAAAGCGCAACAGTTTGTTAAGATTTGCGCGTATGAAGAAATCGTGGACACCTAAATTTGTTAGCGGACGAGTTGGTGTGAGTCTGGGCACCTATCAGCGTTGGGAAGCAGGTGCACAGATGCCGCGTCTGGCATCGCTTGATGCTCTCTGTAAAATCTTTGAAATGTCACCGGCAGAGTTAGGCTTTGATCATCGCGTCTTGTCCGAGAATGGTGCATCCGAGACCGCGCAGGAGCCGATGTCGTCACAAGCGGCGGCTGAACCCACTACGGATGCCTTTGAGCAACAGGCGTTGCAGGAAGCCTTGAGCATGTGGACAATGGGGATCACTTCATGCTGGCAGTGGTATATGTCGGGTGGGCAATCTGAGCTTGAACGTCTGGTACCTACCTATCTGACAAGATTGAATAAACCTACTCTTTACCCGGGATCTGAGCAGAAGACGGCAGCGGGCCTCACTTCTCAGGTGTATCAACTGCTCGCCTTGCTCGATTTGCAGCGCGGAGATTTTCTCTCCGCCCAGGCGAATGGGACGCAGGCTCTCGTGTATAGTCAACTGGCTAAAGACTGGAATATCTATGTGGCTGCACAGATACGTCTGGCTACGATTTTCTCGGCACGCAAACGCGTTGGTTCAGCCTTGATCGCCTATAACGACGCACTACGGCGTGTCAACGCCGATAACGATAATATCTCGCCCATTCTACACAGTTGGATCTTTGCTGGCCTGGCTGAAATTCAAGCCACGATGGGACGCGAGAGCGAGGCGCTGCAATTCTTAAAGCTGGCCTTTGCGGTCTTTCCTGAAGCGCCAGAGAGTGATAGCTGCATTGCTTATGCGCAATGTGATCGTTCCATGCTCTATTTCTACCAGGGCCTGGTGCTGCTACGTCTGGGCCAACCAAAGCTGGCCTGGGATGCCTTTGCGCAGATTGACGAACTGAAACCAGCACCACCTGAACGCGTACGGGCCGAGTTCCTGAAGCAGCGGGCTTACACTTCGCTGATGCTCGGCAACATGATCCAGTGCTGCATCTATTTAGAAGCAGCCGCTAAAGCTGCGCAAACAATCCATAGTGATCTGTTATTCGGCGATGTCTATGCTCTTTATGAGCACATGCTCGCTATCTGGGGCCAGGAGCCGCGTGTCAGAGGATTGGCCAGGCTCTTTCAGAGATAAGACCATTTTTTCTCTAAGGAATCTGTAGTAACTGTTGCGAGAAGGATGCACATAGCATATGGAATCTGTCTATAACCAGTCGCAGGCGCTTTCACAAGTGTATGCAGAAATACAGCAGCTTTTTACAAGAAGCGTTGATCTCGCCCATGGTTGGGAACATGTGAGCCGAGTCTATAAACTCGCACAGCACCTGGCTGAACGGGAACGCGCGGATCTTTTTATTGTTGGTATGGCTGCGCTGATGCATGATCTTGGTCACACTGTGCAACAACACGGCCAGCAGCATCATGCGGATGCTTCAGTGGCTCTTGCTAGCCAACTTATGCAGCGTTACCAGGTACCTGCCGTACAGCAACAGGCTATTGAGCACGCTATTGTTGCGCACAGCTTCAGTCGTGGAGAAGAGCCGCGTACGCTGGAAGCCTGTGTCGTACGCGATGCTGATCGACTGGACGGACTGGGTGCTATCGGGATTATGCGCTGGGCTGTCGTTGGAGCCGGGCGTAGCACCTTGCAAACGCGCATCTATCATCCCGATGATCCTTTCGCTGAGCAGCGTACTCCCGATGATCGGGTGTATCTGGTTGATCATTTCTACCAGAAATTGTTGCGCATCGGTGACGATATGGCGACTGAGACAGGACGCCAATTAGCCACACCGCGTGTGGCTTTTATGCGCGCATACCTCGATGAACTCAGGCAAGAGCTCATTTACTGACTCTCGCCTGTTTGCTGAGATGTATAGGCCGCCTGGGCCAGCTCATCTTCCAATTGTTGCCAGATGATTTGTTCCGCTTGCAGCACCGTCAGCATGTGCTGGTTTATTTGTGCTTCCAGCAAGAGGCGCTTCACGCGTGCTCTAAATTGCGCCAGATATTGCCCTTGTATGGAGGCTGAAGGCATGACCAGCAGTCGAATTTGTTCTAATGGGTAGAAGATATCATCGCTCAAGGTGAGATTCAGGAGTGCACCGTATTGCTCCAGTAGCGCCTGGCGAGCAGGAAAAAAAGCTCCGGTCTGGCTACTAAAGGCTATCAACGTTCCCGCGACGCGATGATCCCTCAACAGGGGGATACTACTGATACCTCCGAACCAGCTCTTTGGTAAGTGTGGCGTGCGTATGCCGGATTGGTTGCCTCCTTGAACTACAATGGGTCGACCGGTTGCTAATGCTTCCCCGGCTGTGACTTCTGCTCCCAGGAGGATGCTGTGTATCCCAAACGCTCCACCCCAGGGAGGCGTTCCTGCTCCCATGACTTCTCGCTGACTGCGCACGACAGCGTTTGGGGCGGGAGGGGTACACAGTACCAGCATGAGGCTCAGATGGATCTGCCCTGGATCAAGTTGCTCCAGGGCCTGTTGAAGGATACGCTGACGTAGCGACCAGTGTAATTTTGGCGATGCGAGATAGATCAATTCATGCAGCACTTTTGCATACAGTGCCGAAGGAATCTCCGGCTCTACTTCGCCTGCTGCTTCGCTTGTCGTAATCGCGAAGGTTGGAAATTCTTTCTGAATCAACTGTTGGAGTTGGGCGCGTTGCTCTGGAAGTGCTGCAAGTAAGCGACTAAGCGCAGCAGAACGTGGATCAGCCAGTCCTTTCACCCAGCGCATCAAAGTAATCGTAGATACCCCTGTAGCCGTAATGATCCGTTGTTTCTCCTGAGGAACTTGTATGATGTCACCTAGCAAGCTACGCCAGGTGATATCTTCGGGAGTCGCTTCGCCATCACTTCTCATCATATTCCCCCCATTAGATTTCTCTCTTTATGATAGAAGTAAACCTAAGAATATGTCAAGTCTATTGCGCGTTTTGCGTAGGCAATCTAAACATCTTCACTCGCTGTACTCGTAGATCTTGTGCTGTTATTTATGGCGAGAAATTGCCGGGTATGTTGCTGATCGTGCAGCGCTAGACTGGCGGCGAACTGATAAAAAGTGAATTGCCCCCATTGTTGGTGGCGGAGCGGGCGTTGCCAGTGCTCTGTAGGGACACTGGCCAGGTACGAGAAGAGCTGCATACGCCAGGTCTGCATCCTCGTAAGCATGGTGGCCAGTGCAACAGGAGGCTCAGCCGTTATCGTCAAAGGGGGAACTTGTTCCGAGATGCTCTCAATGAAAGGATTATCTTCTTGCTGCACGCGCCGCATCTGCTCCAGCACTACCTCATCTACCACACAGAGATGCTGCGTGATTTGTAAAGGGGACCACGCGTTTGTGCCTGCTGGTTTCAGCAGGTCATCCGCACGAACGGTTGCTAACTGGCTCATAAAGGCGATGCGTGCTGCTATGAGCTTGCGCTGTACTTTCTCAAAATAGCTTTCCTCATCCGTCATGTATCCCTCCCAACCTGAGTTTGCCGGCTATTCTTGCTCTTTTACCAGGCGACTATACAAATTTTCTAACTCATCCTGATTATTAAAATGTAAGACAAGTGTCCCTTTGCCCTTTGCGTTGTACTTCAGATCCACCTTCACCATCAACGCGTTGCGAAAATGGCCTTCTAAATGCTCCAGGTCGGCTGAGTGGCGGGGCGTGGTCGTGACTGTTTGCGCTGTGGCCTCGCTGTTCTCCGCCGCCTTATTGCGTTTTGCCAGCTCTTCTGTTTGTCGCACATTCAAGTGTTGCGCGACGATCTGTTGCATGGCATGGACCTGTGCGTCTGCGTTGGTGATGCCCAGTAAGGCTCGTGCGTGACCTTCTGTAAACACGTCTGGCATGGTAATCAGGGCTTCGCGTACTTTAGGGGCCAGTTCGAGTAGCCGCATCGTATTGGCGATGGTTGAGCGATCCTTGCCCACCTGTTGCGCGATCATCTCCTGTGTCAGGCCGAACTCCTGTTTGAGTGCTTGATATGCCAGTGCCTCTTCAATCGGGTTGAGGTCAGCGCGCTGGATATTCTCGATCAATGCTAGCTCAAGCATCTGTTGTGGTGTCACGTCCTTGATGACAACCGGCACTTCTGTCAGCCCGGCCATCTGAGAGGCTCGCCAGCGTCGTTCGCCGGCGATAATCTGATAGTGCGCAACGTATTCTGCTGGCTGTTCGTTTACCTGCAATGGCTCAGTTTCGCCAAACCACGCGCTGGCTACTTTTTGCGCGCTCTGCGCGTCATCGACAGGCTCCAGGCGTTTGACCACAATCGGTTGCAGCAGGCCGTGTTCTTTGATCGAAGCGCTCAACTCCTGTAATCTGGGATCATCCTCCGGGAATGCGCGTCTGGGTTGACGTGGATTGGGTATGATGCTGGAAAGTGGGACCTGTGGTGGGTCGATATTAGCTGGCTGTGCGGACTGTTGTGCTGACATCACAGCCGAAGCGCCCGGCAACAATGCGTCCAGGCCGCGCCCCGCACCACCGAATTTTTGCTTAGCCACGAGCTATTACCTCCTCGGCAAGTGCACGGTAGGCCAATCCGCCAGGGGATGTGGGATCATAGTCCAGTATGGGTTGCCCAAAACTGGGCGCTTCACTTAAACGAACGTTGCGGTTGATGATGGTTTTGAACGCTTCATTGGGAAAATGATTGCGCACCTCGCGCACAATATCGCCGGCCAGGCGCGTGCGCGGGTCAAACATGGTCATCAAAACGCCCACGATATACAGGGCAGGATTGAGCTTGTTCTTGACCAGGTTAATCGTATTGAGCAATTGACTTAAGCCTTCCAGGGCCAGGTATTCACACTGTACAGGAATCAGTACGCCATCGGCAGCCACCAGGGCATTGATCGTCAACAGACCAAGCGAAGGAGGGCAGTCGATGATAATATAGTCACAACGATCACGGATCGGCTCTAACGCCTGGCGCAGCCGGTGCTCACGTGCCAGCGCTCCCACCAGTTCTACTTCGGCGGCGGCGAGGTCTACTGTACACGGTGCCACTACCAACTCGCGTCGCTGTGAGGGCACGATCACATCAAAAATGGTGGCCTCATCATCTTGCTGGACGAGCAAATCATAAATAGTATGTGCCCGCCTCTGCTTTAATACACCTATACCACTTGAAGCATTTGCCTGTGGGTCCATATCAACGAGCAGCACCTTGCGCCCGGCGGCTGCCAGGTATGATGCTAAGTTGATGGCTGTGGTCGTTTTGCCAACGCCTCCCTTCTGATTTGCAATGGTATATACTTTTGACACAGGCTGCTACCGTACCTTTCTCCATACCTAAATAATGCAGGCTTGCCCTAAACGTCATTGTAACAAATGTAGAACTGAGAAGCAACATACTGAAATCTGCTATTTTCTACGCTTCAGCGCAAGCCTATTCTACTGTCTATACGAGCCGCGTTATTCTATCCATGATATACGCTGCTTGTGATCATGTTGCTGATGAATGAGGAGAGAGATATGCATGCGCCTCTATCTTTTCGCTCGCCTGCCTGACTATAAAGTAACGCGATTCTCTCCCGCTGGCATCGTGAAACGCAGAAAACCGCCTCCTGCTAGCCTGGTGCATATCACACCCATCATGAAAAAGGTAGTCAGCAGCGCGGCGGATGTTAGCTCGTAGAAGCCGAATGAGAGGAGGCTGAGATGGTTACTCCCATGAACGCTCAAACGCAACAGTGCTGGTCCAAGTTGGCTGCCAAATTGGCCCGCGGGCAGACCACAGAGCAGACTAATCAGCACGTCAATCGTCAGACAGATAGCCGCCATGCGCAACCCCAACAGCCAGAAACGTTTGCTCAAGCGCTCCCGTTTGGTAGAAGTGATCCGGCGTGTGGCCCAGAATGCTGGAATAAGATACTCGCATGCCAGGAAGAGTAACGGTACGGCGACGAAGGTCCAGTTGGGAAAGACAGCAGGGGTAATCAAGGCACCAAGCCGACCCAGCGTGTAGATGCCGACTCCTTCTATTAACCCGCGCCGATAGCTCACTTTATTGAACATAAGAATAGACCTGATTTCGTCTTGTCAGTAACAGAGCGTGTGGTGCTATACGTAGAAAACCACAAAGCAGCAGCGCAGTACTTTTGACCGTTACTGCCTGCCTCTGATCTGCGTTTTCGCGTAGAAAACCACAAAGCCTTGATGATAAATCATATCTACGAGAGAGAGGCAGGTACTTGCGGGACGAGCCTTCTCCTGACGATCCGCTTTGAGGATACTGCAATCTTTAGAGGATACGACACTACTAATGGCAGCCGCAACCGCCTCCGCCACAACCACAGCCGCTTCCGACCGAGGGTGGTGTATCATAAGATGCATCATCGCCGTTGCCACGGGCTGTCGCGAAAACAGAGAGCAGGCGACGTACTTTCTCGCTACGACACTTCATACACACGACATCATCCGCCAGATGGCGGCTTACGAGTAATTCAAACTTTGACTTGCAATCCGAGCAATAATACTCGTACAACGGCATAGAGGTTACCTCCACTCAGTTTATAACGCGATATATCCACAGGTATTGTAGTGTCTCGTCTGCCTCCCGTCAAGTAATGCCTGATTTTGGGTCTCCATCCTTCCATCGGAAGGAAACGTCGGACATGTCCTGATTTTAACCAGGGTCTGACCGTTGTCTCGCTGCATGGCGACAGGTGTTGTAGTTGGGAATAAAAAGCCATGGCTTACACGTTTCCTTCTACAAGCACAATATTGTAACGATTGTTACATGTAGTAAGTTTAGCAATCTTCTATTCCGTGCATTTTTGTCTTATAAAGGAGTCTGTCGGATGGGACAAACAACAGTTACCACAGGGAGCACGCTGCGTGTGGATACGCACCTGATTAAGTTCTCGCAGGCATGGACGATCTTACTGGCGGCGTCAGCTTTTATTTTCAACCAGCCCGTTATTGTTTTGATCGCTGCGCTAGCAGTGACACTAACTGCACTTGTACCTGAAATTGGACCGTTCCGGCTGCTCTATAAGTATGTGGTGTTGCCGCTGCACCTGTGGCGACCACGCGTCGTCGAGGACGATCCTGCTCCACATCGCTTCGCCCAGGCTGTAGGATCGGTCTTCTTGATTGTAGCAACGCTCTTACTTTTTCTGACGCCAGCGAAAACTGTCGGCTGGATACTTGTGCTGCTGATGGTGGCCTTGCCGGCGATTAATTTGTTCGTTGGTTTCTGTGCTGCTTGCTTTGTGTACTACCATCTGGGACGCCTGGGCATATTGCCACGGGTACGTTACACGGGCAGTTTCCGTTGGAGGGGAGTCTGAGTGCCATGCCTGAAACAATCGTGCGACTGTCCATACTACTGGCAGTGCTCGTCCTGGCACTGGCCGTAGTATGGGTGGGACGTTATTTTGTCGCGTGGCGTCGTTTGCAGGTGCTCTCCGCTGATCCGGTGGCACCTGCTGAAGAGGCCAGCCTTGACGAGGCAGGGGCGTCGCGTGTGCGCATCCTGGCTTTTAGTAGTGAGGATTGTCAGCAGTGTCACCGATTACAGTCGCCAGCACTGCGTCGTCTGCTGGAGGCGCGCGGAGACCTGGTCTCCGTTGTTGATATCGATGCCCCTGGCTCCCCTGAACTGACGCGGCGTTACCAGGTGCTCACGGTACCGACGACCGTGCTTCTGGATGCACATGGCAAAGCGCGCGCAGTTAATTATGGCTTTGCGAATACGCACACGCTGCTCAAGCAGGTTGACGAAATGCTGTCTCACGACGCTGAAATTTCGCTGCCACGCTGAAGATCAGGTGATCTCTATCCCGCTTTTGACTCCCCTACTGCACTGCTGATGGCATCCGGGAGATGCCGGTATGTATTCAGTTTTTGGTCAAATGCCAATTAGCGTTGACTTTTGGGAGCGGTTCCATATATATATACTATATGCAAGTGGTGCCTTATGGAGCGAAAGAAGAGTTGACACTCTTTTGCGCCGGGGAAAATGGCCTGCTGCTATCTCCAGGTTGGAATATGCTGATTACACTTTCAGTTTAATTTGTACATCAAAGTTGATGAAAGGAACTGAACGATGGTCCCCCTTCTATCTCGTCGTACGTTACTCAGACAGTCATGCAACCTATTGTTCGCTCTTCCTGTCGGAGCGGCTGTCCTTGCCGAGAAGACGCTGCTGACTGTCCACGACGCGTCAGCCGCAGCCCAGGCGTATACCTGGCAAAGCGTCGTCACGGGTGGCGGCGGTGGCTTTATCGTCAATATCATCTTCAATCAGAAACAGAAGGATCTGATCTACGCGCAGACCGATATTGGCGGTGCCTATCGCTGGAATCCCAGCACGAGCACCTGGACACAATTGCTCAACTGGGTCAGTCCCGCTCAGTGGAATATGACCGGCGTTGAGAGCCTGGCTACCGATCCGGTCGATCCCACGCGTCTGTACATCGCTGCCGGAACGTACACGAACGCATGGACGAGCATGAATGGTGTCATTCTGCGCTCGACCGACCAGGGCAACACGTTCCAGCAGACCGCCATGCCCTTCAAAATGGGCGGCAATATGCCGGGACGCGGCATGAGTGAGCGGTTGGCGATTGATCCTAACGACAATGCTATTCTCTACTTTGGCGCGCGCAGCGGGAATGGTCTGTGGAAGAGTGGCGATTACGGTGTTACCTGGAGTAAGGTGAGCAACTTCCCGGATACTGGCCCCTTCGTTGAAGTGGCGGGTGACGCCTATCAGGGCGATCCTCTGGGTATCGTCTGGGTTACGTTTGATCCCGCAACAGGCACCGCCGGCAATCCAACGCAGACCATTTATGTGGGTGTTGGAGATAATAGCAGTGGCGCGAGTAATATTTACCGTAGTACCAATGGTGGTGCGACGTGGGCGGCGATCCCTGGTCAACCGGTCAGCACGGTAAGTGGCACTACGGTGACGATGACTGGTGGCGCGACCTGGAGTACTAGTAGCAATGCGACGACGGGCTTCCTGCCACACCAGGGGAAACTGGACTCGGCGGGCACACTCTACGTGACCTACAGCGATTGGGATGGTCCTTATAATGGTGGTCATGGTGATGTCTGGAAGTTCGTACCCAGCACAGCAACGTGGACCAAGATCAGCCCTATTGCTGGTTCTGATAGTGCGGACGACTACTTTGGCTATGGCGGCCTGGCCGTCGATATGCAGCATCCCGGCACCCTCGTGGTGGCCAGCGTGAACTCATGGTGGCCGGACGCGCTCCTGTTCCGCACCACCGATGGCGGCACCACCTGGGAGCGTATCTGGGAGTGGGCGAGCTATCCTGACCGCACGCTGTACTACACAATCGATGTGTCCAATGCACCCTGGCTGAACTTTGGCAACACAAACCCCGTTGCTCCCGTTCCGGCAGTTAAGTTGGGCTGGATGATCGAGGGCATGAATATCGATCCCTTCAACTCGGACCGCATGATGTATGGCACGGGTGCAACGCTCTTTGCGACGAGTAACCTCACCGCGTGGGATAGCGCAGGCCAGGTTGCCATCAAGAGCACAGCAGTCGGCATTGAAGAAGCTGCCGTCAATGGCTTGATCAGTCCACCAGCCAATGCGCACCTATACAGTGTAGTGGGCGATGTCAGCGGCTGGCGTCACGACGATCTGGCCACATCGCCTGCCGTGATGTACTCTATCCCCTACGCGGGTTCGTATGCCGCTATCGATTATGCCGAACTCAGTTCCAGCTTCATCGTCCGTGTTGGCTATGGCAATCCCAGCGCCAGCCCGGTGGTCACGAGTACCGCCTTCAGTTACGACGGTGGTGCCAGTTGGTTCGCAGGCAATACTGATATCTCTGGTATTTCCACAAATGGCGGTACCGTTGCAGCGGCAGCGGATGCCAGTCGTGTGCTATGGGCACCGAAGAATGCACAGATATCGTATTCGACCGATAACGGTAACAGTTGGACTGCTGCGGCCAGTATTCCGCAAAGCGCGGTGGTGGCCTCGGATCGCGTGAATCCAAAGAAGTTCTATGGCTACGGACAGGGTAAGTTCTGGATCAGTACGGATGGCGGGGCTACGTTTACCGCGACCGCCGCGACCGGACTGCCCCAGGCGGGTGATCCGGTGGTCGTCAAGGCGATGCCGGGCATCGAGGGCGATATCTGGATTGCGGGTGGCAGTACCGGGAACGCCTATGGCCTCTGGCACTCGACGAACAGCGGCAGTACCTTTACGCAGCTCTCGGGTGTGACCGCTGCCGATTTAATCGGTTTCGGCATGGCGGCTCCTGGACAAAGCTATATGGCGCTGTTTACCAGCGGTATTATCGGAGGCATCCAGGGTCTGTTTCGCTCTGACGATGGGGGAAATATCTGGATACAGATTAGTGACAGCCTGCACCAGTACGCAACACACACATGCATCACGGGAGATCCGCGCATCTACGGGCGTGTCTATCTGGGCACAAATGGTCTGGGTATTGTCTACGGTGACAGCGCAGGGTCAGCACCAACGCCAACTCCAACACCGACAACAGGCACGACGCCAACGCCAGCACCGACGGCAACTTCGACACCGACCGGTGGTAGCAATGGCGTGACCGCCACTGGCGTGGTAGCTAGTTCGAGTGCATGGTACTCGGAAGAGGACGTGAAGTTCAGCAACACGTCGTCGATTACCGCTCTGACGATCACGATCACTGTTCAGAAGACAACCGGTGTCACGTATAGCGGGATGTACACGACTGTTGGCAATATAACCACAACGTATGTAGACAATGGCACGACGATTATCTACACCTATACGCTGAAGTCCGGTCAAACCATCGCGTCTGGCACGAACCAGTTGGCAGCCGCACAGTTTGGTGGTAATGGCACTGTTCACGCGACGACGGGTGATCTGTGGTCGATTACTACTACCAGTGGTGGCACGACTAATACTATCAGCGGCCACTTCTAAGGGAGAATGGTAACTACGCGAGCTTCCACGGTTCGCAGAGATGGTCGCGTAGGGACCATCCCTTGCGGTTGTCCAGGTTGGGCTTCCACCAGAGACGGGCCGCCGCAAGGGACCTTTTTTTCCTTTCCAACCGAGCCAAAGGGCCACGAAAAAGGTCTTGGCTCGGCCCCTACGCGAGCTTCTACGATTCCTGAAACGTTGCTACACCTGAGTCGTTACGGAGAATTTGGCTTGTACCTGTGACTTTGCTGTAAAGAATAACGTTCGAATGATATAATATTGAATACCCTGAATATCATTATCTCGTGCATAGGAGAGCAGTAAGGTGAGCAAGAAACCCTTATTTCTGGTGTTTCCGCAGTTAGAGACAAAACGGTTAATGTTGCGTGAAATGAGTATACTGGATGCAGGGGATCTGCTCTCATTTTTGGGTGACGCTGAGACATTGCGCTACTACGATATGGCCCCTTATATGCATACTCAGGATGTATTGCTGATGATCGAGCGTCACCACGCTCGCTTTGTACGCAATGAAGGCATACGCTGGGCTATTGCGCTCAAAGGAGAGGATCGCGTCATTGGTAGCTGCGGCTTTTTATGTAACTGGCATAGTTCTGTCGCTGAAATCAGTTATATCCTCGCCCAGCCCTATTGGAATAAAGGTATCATGACCGAAGTTCTGCGTGCGCTCTTGTCCTTTGGGTTCGAGCGCTACCAGCTCAGCCGTATCGATGCTCATGTATTTGAGCAAAATCGGGCATCGCTGCGTGTGTTGCAGAAAGTAGGTTTTCGGGAAGAAAGCCGCATACCTGCAAATGGCGTACGCGCAGAAGAGTTGTTGTGCTCGTTCTTCGCGTGCGACTATCGGCAGTCAACTGCAGTTTGGAGGACCAGGAATGGTGACGGTGTTCCTACACAGGAACAACCATAAGATTGTTCCTGTGTGATGAACTTCTTTAGCATATGCTATCCCCTACAGTACACTCGCCAGGTCGCCTATGCCAAGGATTGTTGCTGGATTATTGGTGGGTGTTGCGTTGGTCGGAATGGTGATTGTTACGGGCTCATTGAATTTGCTCAGATCGAGCGTCGTATTGATTTGCACGCTGGTAGTAGATACTGCGCTATGCGTGATGGCGCTCGTATCTGCCGTCAAGTTGACGACCAATTGGGTACGGTGCAGGTGGAACTGACTCTCATCAATCCAGAGATCGACGCTGGCTTGAAAAGACTTCGTATTGTTCAGCAACGTCGTAATATCCTGCTGGCCGAACTGACTCTTCAACTGTGCATTCTCATTGATGAGTTGTGCCAGGGCTGTCTTATCGAGTGAGCCGGTGATATGACGCAGGTTCTGTCCATTCAATGACTGTATACCGTGATCAGTGATCTGAACGTTTTGAATAATGCCGAGCAGCGTATTCTGATCAATAGTGACACCACTGAACGGGCTGGCGAGGCCCTGGAAGTTGCTCTTATTCAGGACGTACCATTTGCCTTGCGGATTTTCCACGTAGATGTTATTGCCCTGTACCACCTCAGAGAGCTTGAGTGTATTGATCTCCAGTGCTAATTGCTGACCCCCTTGCTGGGACTGATCTCCGGTGCCACTTATGGAGAGGTTCACGTTGTCCGGGAGTGAGGTCCCGCTGGTGGTTGTCGTTGGTGTGCCGCTGGCCTGTACATTATCGTTGGATTGGATCACGATATGCGATGAGGTTACTTGCTTCATCGCGTGCTCACTCTTCTGGAGCACCTGCAATGGTGTGTAGTTGCTTGTCGGAGTGCTCGCGGTTGTCTGGCTACATGCGCTGATAAGTAATGCCACCATTCCCAGTGCTAACAACAACATGCCATAATTTTTCTGTATCGTCATGTAAGAAACTCTCCTGTTTTTAAACCATTCCCTTTATTAGACGCATCACAGTACTAAATATGATACGTACCAGTGCCATAAAACGTCTCGCTTTGGCTGATTTTCTTCTACAATGGGAACGTTCAGGTGGTCTTTTTTTGTGATATGATAAAGGGAAAGGGAATTTTATCTATGCTGATGCGTCCTGCATGTATCAACATTGATGCTAGCATGGAGCTGCACCTGTTGTCCGAGAGTGATGCACCGGAACTCTTTCGCTTGATCGACCAGAAGCGGGCACATTTACGGCAATAGCTTCCCTGGTTGTATGCCACGCAGAGCGAAGAAGATGAGCGTTCATGCAACCTGGCTACCTTCAGAACGTATCTTTTCCTGTAGACAGTTTTTGCGTGTTTGTTGCAGTACCCTCAAGCGGGTCAAGGAACCATCTTAAACAGTCAGAACCTCTTAGACCGACACAAACGAAGCTAGCGCTTCTAGCCTTCGGCTCATGTGTCGGAGCGGAGGAAACGAAGCTGCCGCTTCTAGCCTTCGGCTCATCTGACTGAGAGGAGTAAAAAAAGGACTTCTGCCGCCCGTGCAGGAAAAAAGTATACAAACCCTAAGAGGTCAAGTGAAGATGTGTATCAGGGATCGGATACTGACTATGTACAGGATATCATTACGCTCTCGCTTTCAATTGTTCAGTGCACTGCTACTGGCGGGGATCGTGTGTGCTCTTCTGCCTAGTAATACGGTGGTCTATGCAGATAGTATGCCAGGGGGCAACGTCGCGGATGCCAGTGTGCGCGCGGTGGATATTGCGCAGCCCGCAGTTGTACGCATGATCACCACTATCTATGCGCATATCACAGTACAGATTCCGTCGGCGAGTAGCGTCACATTTCCGCAAACAGCATCGAGCAATGCCAATGGTTATGAGCTACAAGTATCAGGCACTGGCACATTTATTACTTCGCAGGGAGATATTCTGACTGCTGATCACGTGATCAATCCACCTGAAGATAGTTCGCTGGAGCAGGATGTCTATAGTACGTCGGCTGCGGATATCGCGAGTTATATTAACCAGCATGCTGCGCAAGGCTCCGCGCAACTGAGCAGCAGCCAGGTTGATCAAGAACTGATCAGCGGACAACTGAAGTCCACCATCGCCTACGGTACACCAAGCAGCCTGGCTTTATTGAGCACTTCTTATACAGGGCCACTGTCTACATCGAGCTTAAGCGATTTACCGGCTGGAGTGGCTACTGCGGTTGATAAGGTTGAGAAAGAGAGTCCGCCAGATCAGCAAGATACAGCCATCGTACACGTTGCGCTGAGTGATACACCAGATGTGCAGCTTGGCAATTCTAGCAACGTAAGCCCGCAAGATACGCTCACGATTATTGGCTTTCCTGGGAATGCTGATGTGAGCGATACCCCGACGGATTTTCTTTCTTCCTCGGTCAATCAGATTTATGTAAGCTCGATAAAGACCAGTGCGAGTGGTGCCCCACTTATCCAGGTTGGGGGCAATGTGGAGCATGGTGATAGTGGAGGACCGGCGTTAGATAGCAGTGGTAATGTCGTCGGCATTGTCAGCTTTGGTCTTACTAGTAACGGCTCGTCGGGTGGCACTAGCTTCTTACAGGCCAGTAATAGCGCTCGGAGCTTGGTGAGCGCTCTGAAGTTGAACACAACACCGGGCAAATTTCAGACCGCGTGGAACCAGGCTTTTACTGCTTATGCGGCCAGTACGCCTGGACACTGGCATACTGCATTCAATGATTTTAAGCAAATTGCCAGCGCCTATCCGGCTTTTAAGGCTGTACAGCCCTATCTGAATTATGCTCAAACTCAGGCTCAGCACGAGTCTCAGACCGCAGTATCGTCTACACCTACGACTACCAGCGGGGCATCTTCTACCAGCGGAACATCAGCCACAGGAAATCATCTGACCACATTTTCAGCCGTGGCCTGGACAATTGCTGTTGTCATGTTGTTGCTGTTACTCGTCTCGCTCTTCTGTGTAACTGCCGTCCGACGGCGCAAGCCAACTGCCAGGTCCTCTACTACACCTGCTGGACGTTCGACCACAATCTCTGCGCCTTTGAGCGATAGTAAGAGCAAGATCGTACCCATACAACGACGACCATCATCACCAACCGCTCAGTCGCCATCTGCGTCTGCGCTGACCAATACGCAAAGTACGCTGACGTTAAAGGCCTGGCCGTGTGGTCATATGAATCGCTCAAGTGCGCGCTTCTGTAGTATCTGTGGCGAGCCTGCACCTGCACCCTCAGCCAGTCGCCGCTTAGAACCGTAGGCGTAGAGTCGCTGCGTTGGGGCTGATAGCTGCAAGGGACACCTGCTTCCACGAAATTTGTACGCTGAGGAAAAAGCAGGGAGAAAAATTTGCCTGCTTTTGTGCAGGTTTTTTTGTGCTTTCGCCATGTTCCTTCCCCTATGGTTGGGTCTCGTCTCTGCCATCTTTCCCGACTCTATCAAACGGAGGAAAGATCACTTTGACAGTGCGAAACCTGGATGTTAGCATTCTTGTGTGTTCTGCCCTCTCTCTCAGAGCCCTTTGACGCGTTGAAGAGAGAAGACAAACACGGGGTTTATTCTACGCTGTTGTTTATTCATGTTACTTGCCTCGTGAAAGGGGAAAGAAAGATGGATTCACGTACGTTTGATGAATTAACCAAAAGCATCGCAACTAACACTACTCGGCGGCAGACTCTGAAAACCATTGTGGCAGGCATCGTGGGGGGCGCATTGGCGTTGGGGGGAAGTAGCAGCAGTTTAGCGCTTCCAGCCACTTCGCATACCGCTGACCCTGCGTCCTGCTGTGACACAAGTGATTCGCTTTGGCAAAGAATTAACGCTAGAGCTGCGGACTGTCACAACAACAAAAGCCACTGCAGCAATATTGATCTTCAACAGGGATATGCTCTGTCGCCTGCGAATGCCCCGAATCTTTTAGTTGCCACAAAGTGTACTACAGGCATAGAGTGCTCTACGGTCTGGTTGAACAATACTCCCAATTACTGGAACCTTGCATGGGTGCATCTTGCCTCATCTCAGGGGTCCAGAGCTGCGATGGCGATTAATGCGCAGCATACGAAAAGTGGAACGCCAACCCGTACGCAAAACCAATTGCATATCCATGTGGGTCATATCAGTGCAAGTGTGATGTCTGCTCTGGATGGTTTTGCCCTCAAGGCACTGCCGAACTGGAGCGTAGAGACTATAGAGGGCCGCCAATATCGGGTAGCCTTCCTGGCGAATAACGGAGATCTTGCTAATAATAACCTCTTTGCGGTTGTACATAATACAGTTGGAACAGCGAATATGCAATATGAGACATTGATTGTGGCGAAGAGGCAGAAGGGTGGATTTTACATTCTAAATAGTGATACAGCCATTTTGGCTTCAGGTGTTAGTGATGGTGAGAGGCTGCTTGTATAATCCTGCAAGTGCACGAGACTTGTGATAAACAGTTAGGAAGGCTGCGAGGACACGCTCCAACTCGTTCGAAGTAATGCATTTGTTGGAGTCAATGTCCTCGCAGCGCCAACTCCGCTAGGGATTGACGCCAGCACTTTTCTGGATAAACAACTCCATGTTATAGGCCCCGGTGGTAGCCCCAAAAGGCTGACGATACCACCACCAGTTCCAGATACGCTCAATAGTCAGGCCAAGATTGAATTGCGCATTGGCTGGTGGATCATCCCCGTAGCTGAGCCACAGGCCGGGACCGACACCAGTGCCATCTTCAGGATCAGCGCAGGTCGCCGAAGAAGGCTGTCCCGTCGGGCAGGGCGGCATTTTATAGCCTTCATCCCACCATGTACGCAAGTTGTACACATGGTAGAGGTAGTTCCCATGCGTCGGAGCATAGGCGGCGATATCCCCAGCCGGGTCATCGCCGCCGCTAATAATCACGGCTGCCGTATTTTTCCAGCTGGGACAAGCCGTTGGAAAATCATAGCAAACGTTAGGGTAGTCACGTAGATACCAGGCAAAAGGCCATTCGGCATCCGCTGTTACTCCAATGTCTATCTCGTGCTTGCCAGCGGATTCTTTTTGGTCCACTGCGGCGATGTGGCTCATGACAGTGTTGATATCGTTGGGAGTCTGGACATAGATCATCATCTCGTATGGACCATCAGCATCGTGCACGTAGTTGACCTGGTACATATTTTGCAGGGTCGGCAGTAACGAGAGTATAGCCATAATGACGCCAAAGATACTGAATCCGATGACTGCTTTGCTATGTGGGCGCGCCCAGGGATTTTTGGCTGACAGCGTAGCGACATCATCTGTTGCAGCTACCTGTGGCTGTGTAGAGCGCGAGAAGAAACGCTCTTTAACGAAATGATAGCAGATCAATAGGCCAGGTTCGAGGCCGATGGCGGCGAGCAGCATCAGTGGCAGCGTCATGTTGATCATCAGCCAGGGCATCTTCTCGCCGGCCCAGGAGTAGATGCCGAAATTGCCGATGAACCAGTAGACCAGGAAAAGGCGGAAACGATTGGGTCTGCACAGGCAACGAATAATACCAACTATGCCGAAGACGACGCCGATTTGTTCGTAGAGCGGGATCAGCAGAAGATAGTAATACCAGGGCTGACCGCCACGCGCGACGTTCTGCTGCTGAAGCCAGTAGTAGAGGCCCCTCCAGATGCCATCTCCGATGCCACCAGCGATATTCGTGAAAACGACGGTAAAGAGGAGCAGAAAGATAGCCCAACCAACGATCAGTGCGAAGAACCAGTGTGTCCATGGCATGGTGAGAATTGTATCGAGTATCGACTGGCGTTGATCAACGAAGCGGGCCAGGCCGCGCCGATCCGGTGCCGGCAGTTTGCCATAAATCTCGCGGAGCAGGATGCTCAAGACATAGAAACCAAGCAGTATGCCCAACCAGGGGATAATGCTGACCGTGAGCGACTCCAGGTGTGCCAGGTCTATGTCGGCAGCGCCGGTATTGCTGGCGTTGGTATGGCTATTGATGTAGGTTGAGAGATGCCCTAATATGCCGAAGAAGATCTTGGCGGCAATGGCTCCGACGATAGCGACAACGAGTACTGCGACAGGAGCAAACGTGCGTGGCAGAAACCTCGCCGCTGGCCGTTGCGCAAAGGTGGCTCGTAGCGGGAAGAGTGAACCGGCTTCCCATAAGATTAATCCGATCAGGAAACTACCAAAGACTGCTATGGTCAGAAATGTCGCTTCGTTCGTGGCGTAGGACAGCGAAAAGCCTGCGGCGGCAAGAACGATCCAGCGCATCTTGCGTTCACGTATATAGCGAGCAGTGGCTACGACGAGCAACAGGGTAAAGCAGGCCATATAGATATCCTCGCGAGCGAAGCGCGAGAAATAAACCATACTAGGAGAGATAGCCAGGAGGAGACTGGCTACCCAGGCTGTGAACTTGCCCAGAAAGTCACGTAGGAAGTAGGGCAAGATGATAATCACTGTACCCAGCAGCGCTGCCGCAATACGTACGGTGGTCGAATTGATGCCATTATCCGGTGCGCCCAGCCACTGGCTCAGTTGGTAGACCAGCGCTATCGCGTGGAACTGGAATGGACCATGTAACAGGGGATTGTACTGGTAGCAGGTGTAGCCCGCTGGAGCATTGTCCAGACCATAACACCAGGCCCAGTGCTGGAGATTGTGCAGCAGTCCTAACGAGAAATAAGCGTGCTCGCTCTCATCGAAGTGCAGCGGTCTGGCTCCCAGGTTCCAGAAGCGCAGGATACCACCCAACAGCATGACCGCCCAGAATGGTGCCCACGCTGTGAGCTGTGCACGTGTGGGCCAACGGGAGCCGCGCTGGACCGGCCATGGATCTTCGGGAAGCTTCTCACCTATCTCCTCTTCCTCGACAGACTCGCCGGCATCTGCTACACGCGTCGTTGTAACTGGCGCTTCGTCTTCTGTGGCAGTTTCCTGCTCGTATACTGCCTCGGTTAGCGTGTCAGGCTGTACTGTGTCCACGGAGGACGCATTCATCTCATTGGATGAGCTTCTACCTGGATTGGCCTCAGAACTCGGTGAGGAAATTTGTTCCTCCATGTAAATTGCTCCTCTATCTACAGGTACATCGATCAGAAGTCTTTCAGATGATGAATTTACCTACATCAATGATACCCATAATACCATAACAAGTGATGAGTAACATAGGTATGTGCTATTTCGTGGAATAACAAGGGTCGATGAACATCATCAGGGGTTTTTGAAGTGGAAGAGAGCCTCATAGATCTCTGTTTTTCCCAAATACACAGCACCCATGGGACAACGCTAATCTACTCTCTCTAGTGAAAAGGAGTCATAAGTATGGCACAGTGTGAACGATGTAACAACGAATATGATAAAGCCTTTGAGGTTGTCATGAGTGGGAAGGCACATGTCTTCGACAGCTTTGAATGTGCGATTGCTACCCTGGCCCCTACTTGTCATCGCTGTGGTTGTCGCATTATTGGTCATGGAGTAGAAGTGAATGGAACCTTCTACTGTTGTGCAAATTGTGCAACCAAAGAAGGAGCACAAGGGTTGCGGGACCGCAACTGAAGGTGCAACTGAATCTTTAGACCGCTGAAGCCGGTGATGACGATCTGCTGGATCTCGCTGCAACACAGACGATCTTGCACGGTGGCTCCGTCTATGCCGTGGAGCGAGAGAATATGCCTGATCAGGCTTTGCTGGCAGCGGTCTATCGCTATTCACCCTACTGATGAACTTGCATGCAACCAGCTCTTCACATGAGCCAGATCGAAATCTGGTAAGCTATTCTCGTATGCCTTTCCAGGTATTTCGATAGGAATCAGATCTGGTGATCTGGTACTCTGTGCTGGTATCGTTTGAACCACTGCGTGGCGAGTCGCGCCACTTCTTCCAACGTGCCGGGTTCTTCAAACAAATGCGTTGCACCTGGCACAACGACGAGTTCTTTCGTGGCTGTGAGTTTTGCCAATGCCGCACGATTTAGTTGTATGACCGTATGGTCATCGCCCCCCACAATCAACAACGTAGGAGACTGAACATGTACCAGTGCTTCTCCTGCTAGATCGGGACGCCCACCACGAGAAACAACGGCCTCGATGACAGTGCCAGGGGATGCAGCAGCCTTGAGTGCAGCGGCGGCTCCTGTGCTGGCTCCAAAGTAGCCTATTCCCAGAGATGTTGTGCCTGGTTGCCCTTGTAGCCAGCGCGTAACCTGTAACAAGCGATCAGTCAAAAGATCAATATCAAAGCGTGTTTCATAGCGAGCATCTTCCTTCTCAGTGAGCAAATCCATGAGGAGCGTACCGATGCCTGCCCGACGCAGTATCCGAGCGACAAAATTGTTTCTAGGACTGAAGCGACTACTTCCACTGCCATGAGCGAATACTACCAGGCTCTCAGCCTGCTCTGGCAGAGCAAATGCTCCTTCAATCAGGACAGAATCAACAGGTATCTGTACAGTCCTCTCAGGATAAGGTACATCCATCATGCTCTCTCCTTCTAAGAAAAACAAGCGCGCTATTTCCGCTTCTGTAACCAGGCGGATTGCTCGTGTTTGGCTCGCGTAAGCAGGTCTTGTACCATCTCATCAGTGGTTTGCGAGAAATGCTCATACCAGAGGCCAACCGCGTAGAATATCTCTGGCTGAAGAACACAGATCACCTCGTCCCCCTGGGCCGCAAATTCGTCGCAGGTTGCGGCAGCAGCAACAGGAACAGCAATGACAAGATGAGCCGGCTGTTGCTGTTTCACTGCCGCTGCAGCGGCATGCATGGTGGCCCCGGTGGCTATGCCATCGTCCACCAGGATGACCGTGCGCCCATGGACAGCGCAGGGAGGGCGATTTCCCCGATAGAGGCGTTCGCGCCGCTCTAACTCGCGTTGTTCACGTGCTGTAATCTCATCAATCACGGTATCGGGAATTCTTTGCATTGACACAATATCGTTGTTGAGTATACGCACTCCCCTGGAGGCAAGAGCACCAAGCGCAAGTTCCTCCTGTCCGGGAACACCAAGCTTGTGAACAATCAGAACATCCAGCGGTGCGTGGAGCGTATGGGCGACCTCAAAGGCCACTGGAACACCACCTCGGGGCAATGCCAGTACCACGACATCTGGACGATTCCTGTATGCAGCCAATTGTGCTGCGAGCAGTTTCCCTGCCTCTATGCGATCAAAAAATGGTTTTAGCATGATTCTTCTTCTTATGCTGCACTAATAGCAGGGCAGGAGCACGCGGGATCATGTGCGTCAGAGGACTATCAGTGCCTATTGTACTGACAATCGGTGCCATATATAGCCACCGCAATACCCGTATCGCCTGTACATTGAAAAATGTACTAATTATTTGATCAACGTGTGCCCTTCCGGTCCGGCTTCAGAGAAAAGCAGTAAGGACATGGCACTTTATAGCACGAACAAACAGGGACCCTGGTTTTGTTCTTCTCTCACAATGTCGTCACAACAAGCGCCTATATGCTCACAAAGAAAGAGCCGGGCTATCAATCTGTCCGCGACCTGCTCTCGTAGCGCCAGGGAGCACTGGAGCCGCACGTGCATACCCTGCTTGAGCAAGAATCGCTCGCTGAGCAACAACTTCATCCTCTGGTGACAGACGTGGGAAAGGCGGAGCATTGGTTGTTCTGATACAATGACACAGAGGATATATTTCTTTTTTGTGACAAGAGACGTCTTAAATGAAGAGTTCCTGGCATGCGCATGAAACTGCCCGCTCGCATTGTGTGGAGGAGCGTTTCCGCGTGTCTATGGATAGTAAAGATGGCTGTATACGACCCGAAAGGCCATAGAGAGTTGTGTCTGGCTATGCGAGATATCGATTTACTCATCTGTCCTGTGTGTGGTACGCCGTATGTGCAAGCTGGCATGGTGCTCTCATGCGCCAACGCGCATACCTTTGATGTTGCCAAAGAAGGGTATGTGAATTTACTGCTGAAAAAACAGCCGGGCGACAACAGAGAGATGCTGCAGATGCGGCGCAACTTTTTTGAGCATGGCTATTATCAGCCGTTATCCGATGCGCTGAACGAGCTTGTGCGTGTGCATCTGCCAGAAGAGTTTCGTGAACGGAGCGCGCTACCTCTGCATATACTGGATGCCGGATGCGGTGAGGGCTACTATCTTGGACGCTTGCACACGTTTCTGGCGGAGTCAGGGTATGCAGCGCATTGTATCGGACTCGATATCTCAAAAGAGGCGGTACGCATGGCTGCGCGGCGTTACAAAGAAGCATTGTTTATCGTGGCAAACCTCAAAGAGTCATTAGTGATCAAGGATCATGCGCTGCAAGTGATGCTGAATATCTTTGCGCCACGCAATGCTGCTGAATATGCGCGTGTGCTGGCTCCTCAAGGTCTGTTACTGGTCATTATTCCTGGGCCGGGTCATTTGTTGGAACTGCGCTCAGCGTTGCATCTGCTGAACATCGAGGAAAACAAAGAACAACATGTGATGGAGCAGTTCGCGGAGCAATTTTCCTTTGTAACGACGACGATGGTGGCCTATCCCTTGTGCTTGCAACGCGAGGAGATTTCCCAGGTAGTGATGATGTCCCCCAACTATTGGCATATGTCGGATGAGATACGGCAGGCTATTGAGCACATGGAGGAGATAGAAACGGCGGTAGAATGTCTGTGCCTGGTGCTCCGTCGCCGTTGATACGGAAACATGCCTACAATCTTGCTCTGTTCTGGAATAAAATGCTGTCACCGCGTGTTTGCTACAATAGCATGACATCAGATAGTAGTTGGATCGCTTCTGTGAGAAACTGTTTCTAACGAGCGTCAATGAGATTAGCGATGTCATCACAGGAGCATACCAGAATGAGACTTTACGTCGGGGGTCTTCCCTACCAAACAACCGAACAGGACCTGATTGATCTATTCCAGCAAGTCGGCGAGGTAACTTTTGCCACGGTTATCACTGACCGCGAGACGGGGCGCAGCAAAGGCTTCGGCTTCGTAGAATTTGCCAACGATCAGGATGGTCAATATGCTATTGAGCGGCTGAACGGTACTCTGTTGGGTAATCGGACGATCACCGTCAACGAGGCACGCGAGCGGCAGGCACCCGGAAACCGGAATTTCCAAAACCGTGAGCGGCGTCCAAACAACAATGACAACGATTATCGCAGCCGACGCTACTAAGATAGTGTTTTGGGACGCGCGCACTGTTTGTCAGTAGCGCGCTGAAACCAGACCCTATCTTGCGTTCTGTCGAGTCCGCTTTGCGTGCTGCACGTAGCAAAAACAGAGGATGAATTATCAAGCTCATCCTCTGTTTTTGCTATTTGGTCCCACCCCCCTCTTGACAAATGGGCTGACTTTCTGGTAAATATATGACTATGAAGTCAAAGTGTAGATGGTCAAGTCAGTGATCGCTCAAATACAGTAAGATGTTTCCACTTCCGTTGCATTATAGCTCGGAAAGTAACTGAAATAAACCCGAAAAGGAGAGAGAATATTGCTCTTCTCATCTAAATGTAAGGGACTATAGTGCTTGATTTCAAGGAGTTTCTTGAATTATGCAAATTCCTGCACCTGCCGCACAACGAGGAGGGGGACTTCCATATAAGTGGATAGTTGCTTGTGTTGTTGTTTTCGGCATTTTTATGACCATTCTCGATACGACGATTGTCAACATCGCTATTCCGCGCTTGCAAAACGCCTTTGGGGCAAATCTCGACAGCGTCCAATGGGTCTTAACTGGTTATACGCTGGCTCAGGGGGTGGCTACACCATCAACGGCCTTTCTTGCTAATCGTCTGGGCCTCAAGCGTCTCTACCTGCTGGCTCTGGCTTGTTTTACGCTGGGTTCAGCCCTATGCGGAGTATCCTGGAGCTTACCTGTGCTGATCCTCTTCCGTGTACTCCAGGGAGCAACGGGTGCGTTTCTCATGCCATTGTCGATCACGCTGTTGTACCAGGTATTTCCCCCGGAGGAGCGCGGTACGGCAACCGGCTTCCTGGGCGTGCCGATCTTACTGGCTCCTGCTCTTGGCCCTACGCTGGGTGGCTATATTGTGACCTTTGGTAGCTGGCAACTGATCTTCTACATTAATTTGCCCATCGGTATTGTCGGTATCATCCTGGCCTGGTTATTCCTACGCCCAGAGCAACCAGAGGCGCATGTCAGCTTCGATCTCCTGGGATTTCTACTTTCAGCGGCGGGCCTGGGCATTTTACTGTATGGCTTATCGGATGCCAGTACTGACGGTTGGGGATCGGCAAAGGTACTGAGTTTTTTAATCGCTGGTGGCCTGCTCCTGACAATATTCACGTTTGTCGAACTGGATCTAGCCCGTCGCGAGAAGCAACCATTACTGGATCTACGGGTCTTTAGGAATGCTCTTTTCACGACGAGCAATATCGCCAGTCTGCTCGTCGTCTTCGCACTCTACGGAGGTCTGTTCCTCCTCCCGGTCTACCTGCAAGATTTGCGCGGGTTAAGTGCATTTCAGGCGGGGCTGTTGTTATTGCCTCAGGCTTTCGGCTCAATGGTCGCAGCTCTCATTGGTGGACGTTTGGTGGACAAGTTTAGCGTGCGTGCTGTCGTGATTCCCGGTCTGGTTATTCTGGCCGTCGCGCTCTGGCTGCTGACTTCGCTCAATCTCTATATACCCTATGGGCAGCTCCAACTTGTGCTGATTTTACGTAGCTTTGGCATTGGTCTGTGTATGCAGTCGTTGATCGTCTCGGCGCTGGCCCAGATCAAGCCACAACAACTGGCACAGGCATCTTCGGTCAATACAACGCTGCGTTTTGTTGGTAGTTCGCTAGCTGTGGCCGTAATCGCCACATTGGTACAGACACAGAATACTATCCACTACTATCACCTGGCTGCACTTGTCACGCCCACTTCGCCACTTGGGCAACTGGTGCCGCGCCTGCAAGCGCTCTTCATGACGCAAGGTGCATCAACGGGACCAGCCTACTCCGCAGCCTTACAACTGATTAGCGGAGAATTGCAGCTCCAATCGTATACCCTGGCGATACAAGATGCCTTCCGGGTAAGCGTAGGTCTGACCATCGTGGCGATAGTGGCTGCGTTCTTTGTCAATGCTCGCAAGAAGCCAGGTTCTGATGGTCCACAACCGCCTATGGATGCGGCGGACGATGAAGAGGCAAAGCTGCGCGAGGAAGCTATGATGGCTGTGTAACTGATTTATCTGTTTAAATACATTGCAGGTAAATGTTTTGCAGCTCAATGGAAATTACTGTGTATCTATCTGTGAAATGATCTATTTTGAAGGGAGAAAACGAGCTATGCGCCGTTTGATTTTAGTTCCGTTATTAATCGTCATTGGTGTGCTAGCGATTGCTGGTGGGATCTCATACTGGGTCTACAATAACTACACCTACTACACGACAGATGATGCCCAGGTAACTGGGCCCATCGTGAATATCAGCAGCCCGGCGTCGGGCCAGCTCACAAAATTCAGCGCACAACTGGGTGATACCACGACAGTTGGTGAGACGCTCGCAACGATTAGCACGGTGAGTGCAACCGGTGCGAAGTCTACCGTGAATATAACCAGTCCAATCGCCGGTACGGTCGTCGAGTCTACGGCGGTGCAGGGGCAGGCTGTAACTCCGGGCCTGGAAATGTTCCAGATTGCCGATCTGCATGCTTTAACCGTCACCGCTTACGTCGACGAGAGTGACATTAGTAATGTGAAAGTCAACCAGAGCGTGGATATTCATATCGACGCATATGGTGGTACTTCTTATAATGGACACGTGCAGAGCATCGTGCAGGCGACGGCTGGGACGTTCTCGCTGCTGCCGACGACAGACAATACTAGCGGCAACTTTACCAAAGTCAGTCAGCGTGTGCCGGTGATTGTGGCGCTGGATAGTACCAGTGGCAATGATCTTGTACCGGGTTTGAGCGCAGAAGTGACGATTCATTTGCACTAACGACCGTATCACCGCGCAGATCGTGCGTGCAAGTAGCGTCAATCTCTGTAAAGAGCACAGAGATATCTTCATGGACAGATTTTTGCTGACGAGGCAGACCGTATGCGTCCAGCGTATACAGTCGGCTTCTGAGATAGTGTTTGGAACGCGCACGCTTTTCGTCAGGAGTGATACCCATAGGCATTCAGAAACGCCACTGCCGTTCCTCTGAGACCGTCAGAAACGAAGCTGACGCTTCACCCTCTTAAACGGTCAGAAACGAGGCTACCGCCTCTAGCCTTCGGCTCATCTGACCGAGATGAGGTACCCTTCGGCTCATCTGAATGGAAGGCAATATAAGCTGAAACCAAACACTATCTGAAAGGGGAGGACTATGCTGATTATTGGTGGACTTGTTGCATTGGGAATCGTCGCTTTCCTGCTCGCGTTTCTCGTGTCGCGTGGTGGAAACGACAAGCAGGATGCTGGTGCGCAGCAAGAGATACAAAGATCTTCTGTAATACAGGTCGAGGAGTCTGAAAACGCTCAGCCTCTGTTGCTGGAAGAGGACGAAGATGACTATGTGCTGCCAGAGCGTGCGCAGATGCCCGAACTGGTAGCGCAAATTCAGGGTCTTCAACAGCGCATCAGGGATATTGAGCTGCACTTAAGTCGTATGGATGCATTGGCGGAGCATTTAGAGCAAGGCGAACCCACGTTGGTTGGTGTGCCCACATTACCGCGCAGAAAGCCAACAGCCTGATGTCCACGAGAGACACTCTGAGCAAGGTGAACGTTGATGATCGATACCTATGCAGTTAGTCGTAAAATGCACGTAACCTCTCGTAGGATCTCAGGAGAACTGGGTAGGGGCGTCACCTCGCGTGCCTCTCGGGGCGGTCGCCAGGACACGTCCCTACCTGTAGAAACAGATAAAATGCTCTAATCAATTCTTGACAGTAACATGACTTACTGATAAGCTAATGACTGTCAGGTCATTATTCAACTACGTAAGTCAAAAGTGGTGTCGCAGGATCATATGCTAACGATCTGGCCATATGCTCTTCCAAAGGAGAATGCATGCACGAGGTAACTCCCTCCCGCTCGCTTAAAGAGAAGCAGCGTCAGGAACGCGAAGACCTTATTCTTCAGGTGACTGAAGAAGTGTTGCTAGAGAAGGGCTATCGGGATGCTTCAATGGACGAAATTGCCGCTCGTGTAGGCATCGCGAAAGGTACGCTCTATCTGCATTTTGCCAGGAAGGAAGATCTCGTATTTGCTTTGCTCAAACGCCAATTACAGAGTATTCAGCAGATGATAGCTCAGACACAGACAATGTCAGGAACGGCCCAGGAGCGTCTGGCTTTTGTTTTACGCTCTATGTATGTGGGACTCTTCGGCAAGCTGGGACAGCTTTTATATACACTGATTAATACGACCGATCTGGTTGCTATCATGAAAGAGCGGCACAGCGACATCATGACGGAGATTGCGAACCAGATCAGAGCACTGCATGAAGAGGGCAAACGCAATGGAGAATTCGATCCGACATTGCCGACTGATGTGATGGTCAGTACTTTTTTGAGCGTGCTTTCTCCGCAGGCGTACAAACGCATGGTGCTGGGAGGAAAGATGTCGCCAGAGGATCTCATTCGGTACGTCGGATGTATCTATTTCAGGGGTATTGCGGCCTGTAAAGACACGGATGAGACCAGTAAATAATCTTATGTGGACATAGAAGTAATTATGTATCTGTACTAACCTGTGCAGCCGGTAGCAAAGGCCCTCGCTGTCAAATGTTTGGCACATATTTAAAGCAAGAGCATTTGTGCTTCGTTTAATGTATAGGGGAGGAAAATTATGCTGACTATTGCAGCACTCGTTGCGGTGGGTATTGTCGCTCTGCTACTGGCCTTTTTACTGGCTCGCGATACCAATCAGACGCCACAGCAACAAGCGCATATACCTGCTATGCAAACAGCGCAAGAGCCTGTAAATATTTCTCTCACGTCTCCCAGGGATACTACTGACGCCAGTGCGCTAACCGGTGAGAGACCGGGTAAGGAACATGGACAATTGTATGAACTGGCGGTGCAAGTGCTGGCGCTTCAGCAGCAGGTCAGAGAGATCGAGCAACATATAAGCCAACTGGATACAGCATTTGAGCATCTGGATGGCCACGAGGGCGCATCTACAGGTGCATCAGCATCTGATGGCACAATTCTATAGTAGAAGCTTATCCGCACATTGTCACCCAGGAAGAGTAGATTGGATCTTCATCCTTCCGAGGAAAACGTCGGGAAACAGGGTAGGGACGGCGCTTGCCCCCGCCCAGGGGCGCACACTAGGTGACGTCTCTACCCTGTTTCCTCCTCACGAATGTTTCCCATAAAAAAAATATGCAGGGACCGTTTTAAGTACCTCTATGACCAGCAATTATACTGTCTGTAGCCGCCAAAACTCGTCATTTTTGGCAAACAATGGGACAGGCATCCTAGCGAACTTTGCGTTACTGGCTCTGTATGATATACTAAACCCGTTGTCCCAGTAGTGCTCAATCCTATATATGTCAGAAGGAAGTGTCCAAAGCTTGTTCTAAATGAGAGAAATGGGCTTTTTCCAAGACTGTTTAGCTGCGGAATTGGCACCCAGACGTATGCAGAAACGCCATTATGGTGGTGTTATGCCTGGTACTCTTTCTGAATGCAAGGAAATAGGGAATCCGTTAAAAGGTGTGAAGCGGAAAAGGGAGAACGAGAGTGTCTACACAGCCCAAAGCAAGTAATGTCACTGAGACCAGTATTTCAGGACAACTTGGATCACAGAGGATCACTGGTAAGTTGCTAGCGACACAGGGCTACGTTTTAGGCATCGAGATCAGTGGGAGTGGCGCGCGTCAGGCCGTGGCTCTAGCGGATCTTGATGGGAATATCCTGTACCGTGTCCGTCGTCCTTTGGAATATGTGCCCGATACTGCTACTGTTCTATCATTGTTAGATGCCATGCTAGGTGAAGCAACGCAGCCTGAGCGCTTGCGCGATGGGCGTATTTTGCGCGTAGGCGTTGCGGTTGGAGGGCTGGTAGATGCGAAGCGAGGTATCGTGCGCACGCTTCATCATGCTCATGGCTGGGATGATTTTCCCCTACAGGACTATTTCGCGGAGAAACTGGATGTCCCGTGTATCGTAGATAATAATGCGAACGCCGCCGCTCTGGCGGAGGTGGTATGTGGTGCAGGACAGGGAGAGCGATTGGTGTTGTATGTTGGCCTGGGACGTGGTATCGGGGGAGGATTAGTGATCAACGGGCGTATTTTTCATGGTACGACCTGTACAGCAGGTGAGATTGGGCATATGCTGGTCAAGGAGCATGGGCCTAAGTGCTCTTGTGGTGGCTTTGGACACCTCGAAGCAATTGCATCGGCGCAAGCTATAGTGCGTACAATGATTGGCCTGTCAGTCGAGTATCCTGAAACTGAGGCAGCGATCAAGCGCGTCACCGGAGGCAGGGCGGAGCGCATCACCGCCGAACAGGTGTTTCGCCTGGCGGTAGAGGGGGATACTATTGCGCAGCACGTCGTCAGTGATGTCCATACCTATCTGGGCACAGCACTGGCGAATATCATTCATCTCATTAATCCCAGTATGATCATCCTGGGGGGGCCGGTAGCACAGGCAGGTGAGCTACTGCTTGCTCCACTGCGCGAGCGTATACAGGAATTATGCCTACCTGCAGCCAGTCAGTCGTTACGCATTGTGCCAGGGAGTCTTGGATCAGAGGCGAGCCTGGTCGGTGCAGTTACTTTAGCACTACAGGATGTATAAGTGCGTAATCTTGAGAGGCTTACAGTGGAAACAGGCCAGGTCATTCATAGGCGCTACCTGCTCCAACGCCTGGTGAAGCGGGGGAATGCCTGTGCTGTTTATCAGGGCTTTGACCAGGTATTGCAGCGTACCGTTGCGGTCAAAGTTGTCCCTGTTGAGCATATTGCCGAGTATCGGGTGGCTATCCGGGCTACATCGCAAATTTCGCATCCAAATATCATTGGCGTTTACGATGTGGTAATTGATCCTGATAGAATTTGTATCGTGCAGGAATTTGTGGATGGTGACGATTTCGGCACGCTGCTCCAATCCCAACTCGCTCCGTATTACGTAGCTGATATGGGTGTGCAAATTTGCCAGGCGTTGCTCTATGCCAGTACATCTTCGCGCAAGGTATGCCACGGGGATTTAACGCCCGCGTCAATTATACGTGACCGTCGTGGGCAGGTGCGTATCAATAATTTTGTCCTGCCAGCCGATATGTACTATTTTACTGCCTGGAGCGTGGTTGGAGGCAATGGTGTGGCTATTTCTGATCGAGAACTGCCCATTGGTCAATTAAGCGATGGACGGCGGGACGATGATACGCGCGCTGTTGGACTATTGCTCTATCAACTGCTGTCCGGTCGCAGTCCAGATGCCACGAGCATTGAGCCGCCTCCCGATGGACGCTTGCGTTTTATGCGCAACGTACCTCCTGAGTTATGTGACGTGATCGCGAAAGCTGTGGTGCGCCAGCATCCAGAACATATTAGTACTCCTGACGTCCTCTATGCGCAATTAAAGGCTATCACGGAAGCTCTTGAACCTGTGGTGCCGAGTACAGTGACCAATCCTGCTCCCGCGTATCAAGATGATGCTACGCGGGTTGCGCAGTATACATCTGCGCCCATACAATCCGGCCCATTGGGTTCCTCGTACCCGCATACTACGGCGGAAGTAAGGACGCCTCTGCGTGGGGAAACGAACGCGCGTGTGGCTGCGATAGACCCTGGAGATGCTTTTACGGTGGCTGATATGCCTATGAAATTAGCCAGTGCTCAGCTACCTGCTTATCCACCGCTTCCTGAAGAACCGCCCCGACATGTTAACGTCCTCTTACTGTTGCTCATCGGGTTGGTATTGTTCGCTGTTTTTTTTGGCGTAGGGTATTTTATCTCAAATGCACTCATCCCTTAATATCTCACTAATTGCCCATGTAAGGCCAATCTACATGCAGATTGGAGGGTGCCTCAGTCTGCCAGTACCTGAATAGCATTGATCTGCGCATTGTCCTTGTCCGTCGTGAACTGGATGGTGATCGTTCCGCTACTCTCCGCTGTCACCGTGAATGTTTCGGCTACTGCTTTGTTCGGCCCTCCAGCAGCCGCAATAATGTCAAAATCAGGTAGCACAGATTGGTCGTTGATCGCGACATTGAAAATGCGCTGCCCGACCTTTGTCCAGTACGTCTCAGCGAAATGCAAGCGCACCGTGTAAGCATCCCCAGGTGTCAGGTTAGGAATGATATAGCTAAAGCTGTAACCGTAACGACAGGTCAGGTACACGCTCTCAGGTGCTGGGTCACTCACGCCACTGGTATCCACGCTATCGCCAATATTCGATGCTGCACCACCCGTAAAGTCCGTATCAGCGATGTAGGGAGCGGCACCTGTTCCTCCCGCATCAATCTGCACACTGCCAGTAGCAGCGGGTTTTGGCGTGGGTGTAGGTTTTGGTTGGGCGGCTGGTGTCGAAGTGATGGTATGGCTCAGTATTGGCGTTGGCGTGGGTGTGGATATTGATTGGGCTGGCGGTGCCGGATTGATGGTATGGCTCAGTATGGGAGTGGATGTTGGTTTCGGCGTTGGTGTGGGAGTGGATGTTGCCGTCGCTGTGGACGTTGCCGTCGGTTTGTTTTGCGCAATTGAAGGGGTCGCGGATGGAGTATGCCAGATCATGCCCGCGATAGCCAGATGCAAAGGGGAGAAGAGCAAGGCAACGACGACGATACTGATGAGTGCTAGTAAGAGCAGCTCATAGATATTTCGCTTGCGATGCCAGAACTGCGTGTTGGCCTGACTGCTGAAAGCAGAAGGAGGAGAGGCTGGTGGCAGAGCATAGTCATCTTGCAAATCCTGGAACAGGTCAAGAAAAGCCGTCTGGGATAGTGAAGCATCGAGAGGTTTCAGTGACGATGCGGTGTTGTCTTCCAGGCTCTGAGTGAGCTTCTTCATCGACGAGAAGGAACCATGAGGCGAAAGGGGGAAGTCAACAATCGGAGCAGGCCCATGAGGAGGATCGAGGATATCTCGTGTCTGCTCTCTGGTATTTAGTGCAAGAACGAGAGCATCATCCTCAGGCAGAGAGGTAGAGGAACTGGACTCGGCGGGAGCATCATCCTCAGGCAGAGAGGTAGAGGAACTGTGCTTAGCGGGAGCATCATCCTCAGATAGAGAGGCAGAGGAACTGGACTCTTTTGGTTGCAGGAAGCCCAACTCTTCCGCAGTTTTCCCAAAGAGATCACACAGTTTTTGTTGATAATAGGAACTTGGCGTCACCTCACCACGTTCCCAACGGCTAATATAATAGTTAGGAACTTCGATCTGCTTGGCAAGATAAACCTGGGACCAGCCTTTGAGTTGCCGCTCACGTTTCAAATAGGGGTTCGAGATAGGCATCTCTCCATTCCTTCTTTCGAGGCTATTTCAACCGGAAGAGCGATCACCTTCCCGCAATGGCTGATCTTCTAAGAGGGATGGATATCTTCCAGACCGTCTTGGAACATGTCCATCATTTGCGTAGAGGCGTCAAAACTTTTCACCGCATCGAATAGTTGTTTCCGCTTGCGATCATAGTTTACCATACTTCGCCGTATTGCGGCTTCTCACCGACAAAAATCCTAGTCATCTGACCATTTTAATTTTGGGATTTACAAGTAATAGCAGTTATACGATTATTTTTGTTGTCTATATTAGTATGTATAAAAATGGTAGTTGTGTTGTAAAATATCATATGTATAATATAAAGGTGTAAGTTGCTAGCTTTGATAATAGATATACGAATAAATATATTAAAGGCTACAACTAATTTTGGACTTTTTAACCATACACATAAGAAAGATATTAAGATGACAGTTATTCGTTTTGCTCTCAGGCGCAGCATACTATGCGCGTTAGGTGTAATGCTGCTATGTATGACGTGCGGTAGTGCTCTCTTCTCGACGGCCCATTTAGTAGTGGCAAGCCGCTTTAGAAATGTTAGGACTCCAGCTAATACGGCAGTAACAACGTATCACAACGATAATCTACGTACAGGTCAGAATCTCCACGAGACCATTCTTAATACAAGCAATGTGAATGCGGCTCAATTTGGGAAACGTGTCTCGTATCCAGTCGATGGTCAGGTCTATGCGCAGCCGCTTTTTATGCCCAACGTTGTCATCAACGGGAGTAGCCATAACGTGGTGTATGTGGCCACAGAAAATGATAGCGTGTATGCCTTCGATGCCGATCAAACAAGTGTTACTGCATCCCTATGGTACACTAGCTTTATCGATCCACCAGCAGTTACCACGGTTCCCGCCAGTGAGGTGTATGGGAAATATCCAGGCTCTGATATTAAGCCTCAGGTTGGTATTACAGGGACGCCAGTGATTGACAGCAACACCGGTACGCTCTATGTCGTCGCTCTGACCAAAGAAAATGGGACATATGTGCAGCGGCTGCACGCGTTGGATATACAAACGGGCCAGGATAAGCCTGGGAGCCCGTTGCAAATTCAAGCCTCTGCACCGGGGACGGGCTACGACAGTGTCAACGGCGTCATCAGCTTTAATGCGAAAACAGGCAACCAGCGACCGGCTCTGCTCCTATCACATGGGAACGTGTACGTCTCCTGGGCGGCGTATGGGGATACCGATCCCTACCATGGCTGGGTCATCGGCTATCACTACGATGGGAAAACGTTGCAGCAGCTCCAGGCGGCAGTGTATGACGACACACCGGATGGTCAGGAAGGCGGTATCTGGATGAGCGGCGCTGGACCATCAGTGGATGAGAATGGCAATATCTATGTTGTCACCGGCAATGGCTCCTTTGATCTCAACACGAATATCCCTGATCTGGGCGACAGCTTTGTCAAGCTCAGTACAGCCAATGGTTTGAGTGTGGCCGATTACTTCACGCCGTTCGACCAGCTCTGCATGGATGGCCGGGATTCTGATCTGGGATCAGGCGGTGCATTACTGTTGCCTGACCAGCCGGGTCCTTACCCGCATTTGTTAGTGGGTATAGGGAAGGGAGAGCGCGTCTATGTGATCAATCGAGATCATATGGGTGGCTATACCAGTGATCCCCAATTGCAGTGCGGCGGCGCAGAAGAACACCGTACTGACGTCGATAAGATCGTACAAGAGTTCGTACCAGCAGGGGGCGATGATGTCTTTGGCATCTCGGCTTATTGGGGAGGAACCGCCAACAGCGGACAATTTATCTATAGTGGCGGCTTCAACTCTCCTCTGAGAGCTTTTCCATTGACAAATGGGACACTTTCGCCCACCACGATCAATACGCCTGAAACGTTTGCCTTCTCAGGCACAATCCCATCGGTTTCGAGCAATGGAAATGCCAGCGGGACAGGGATTGTCTGGGTCATTGGTCCTTCAATCTGCAATGGACCTGGCTGTGTACCCAACGGTCCCGCCACGTTGCGCGCATACGATGCGACAAATATTAGCCAGGAACTTTATAATAGCGCACAAAACCCAGTTCGCGACCAGCTGGATAGCTACATGAAGTTCAGTCTGCCAACTGTAGCCAATGGTGAAGTCTTCGTGGGCACGCAGACCAGCCTGAGCATTTTTGGCTTACTCAACACACCATCGCAGGGAACTATCAGCGTTGACGATAGTGTGCAAGGTACTGGACTGGACCAGTTCAACTATGTGGGAAACTGGGGCCACTGTATCAACTGCAACTTTGTCAATGAGGGTATGTACGATACCACTAATAGTTGGGATAATACAGCGAACGATTATATGACCTTTACCTTCACAGGCACTGCTGTCAGCTTCTACGGTGTAGAAAGACCCTCTAACGGTATCGGAATGCTTTCTATCGATGGTGGTAGCGCAGTGCCTATCGATTTCTATGCGGCCAGTGATGTGGGTAATCAGTTATTGTGGAAAAGTCCTCCGCTCTCCTCAGGTACGCATACACTGGAACTACGCGTAACCGGGACAAAGGATGCACTCAGCAGTGATGATTATAATACGGTTGATCGCGTTGATATTGCGCAATAATCGCGCGCCAGAGTCCTGGAAAACGTTGGCAAATGGGGTAGGGGCGTCACCTCGCGCTGTCTTTTACCCACAACGTTCAAGTACAAAGAATGGTAGAATGAGAGGAGGGAAAGAAGAGAAAGAAAGAGGAAAGGCGAGAAAAGATGGAATGGAGTGGAAGGGAAAGTGCAACGGAATGGGCAGTGATGACGTATGGATCGGTGCGGCTGGAAGATGAACGGCGAACGCAACGAGCCGTGAAGATGGCAAGTGCACTGGCACGAGATCCGATGGGTTCATTGCCCAAACAATTGGGAGGGCAAGCAGCGACGAAAGCAGGGTACCGCTTCTTGGAGAGTGCGAAGACGAGCTATGAACAACTGATGGAGCCACATGAGCAGCAGACGAAAGAGCGGATGCAGCAACGCAAGCGGGTCTTGCTGATCCAAGATATGACGGAAGTGGATTATGCGCACCATCCCAAAACGAGTGGATTGGGCCCCATCGGCAATGGGAGCCATCAGGGCTACCTGCTGCAAACGGTGCTGGCGGTGGACCCGAGCAATAGGCAAGTGCTGGGCATAGCCACCCAGGAAGCGTTTTTGCGACAGCCCGCTCCAGCCGGAGAAACGAGTCACCAGCGAGGCAAGCGCAAACAGAAAGAAGCGGAGGTCTGGCAACGACAAGCACAGCAGATCGGGGAGGCACCAACAGGATGTGAATATATTCATGTGGGGGACCGAGGCAGTGATATCTTTGCGTTTTTGCGAGCGTGTCTCAAGCAGAACGGTGGCTTTGAGGTGCGCGTGCAGCATGATCGGAGAGTGGATCTGCGGGTGGATCAAGCCGAGACCCCGCTTTCCCCCGGAGCGCTTCGTCATGGAAAGAAGCGACCAGCCGGACAAGAGCCCACCCAGCATCTCTTCGAGGAGGTGAGAAGTTGGCCATCGATGGGGCAAGACACGATCCAGTTGGATGGCAATCACAAGCGCAAGCAACGAGCAGCCCACCTGAGCATCAGTTGGGGAACGCTCCGGCTCTGGCCTCCCGATGGGCCAGCAGGCAAAGGAGAGGTGCCACTGGTGGTCACCGTGGTCAGAACCTGGGAAGCCAACCCACCAGAAGGGCAAGAGGCGCTCGAATGGCTGCTGGTAACCTCGGTGGCAGTCCAGAACGAAGAGGACGCCTGGGAGCGGGTCGAATGGTATCGCATGCGCTGGATCGTGGAGGATTATCACCAATGTCTCAAAACGGGCTGTCAGATTGAGGCACGTCAGGTGCAAACCTATGAGGGATTGCGCACCTTGTTGGGGTTTCTGGCTCCCTTAGCCGTGCGCCTCTTACAATTACGAGACGTGGCCCGCCAGGAGCCCGAGCGGCCTGCCCAGGAAGTCCTGCCAGCGGATGTGGTCAAAGTCGTGGCGCATCTGGCCCACGTTTCTGCTCAACGGTTGACCACGCAACGATGCTGGCACCGCATCGCTCAGGCGGGTGGGTATTTGGGACGCAAGGGAGATGGAGAGCCAGGTTGGAAAACCCTTTGGAAAGGATGGTTATACATCCAAACTCTCATCGAAGGGGTTCACCTAGCCTCTCAACTCTCACTCGAATAGAAAATTGTGGGTAAAAGACAGACCTCGCGTGCGCCCCGGGGGCGGTCGCCAGGACACGCCCCTATCCTGGTTCCCCCGTAATGACGGAGAGCCATGCGTCCATAAGTAAATAAAGAGGATACCGCGCTCACCTGTGCAGCGGTATCCTCTTGCTGTTTCTACTCTATATGCATATTTCGAAAGGGACAGGGCAAGGATGCATTTTATTTTGCGCCATGAGCAACACCAATCCCGGTGAAGCTGACGTTTTCCAGGCCGTGCCCATCATCGCTATTAAGAGACCAGTTATCTGTAGCTTTCCCTGGTCTGATAGGTGCAAAGACCACGCTCTCCGTAAGGGTTGTGCCTGGTTGCAGCGTTGTTCCCTCGGGCAACGCGCTGGTGGCGGTGAAGCCCACGCCCCCAACTGGGAATTTCGAGCGCGTAAGCGTGATTGGGCTGCCTCCAGTATTACTTACGGTAAATGTGCCTACTTTCTTCGATCCGACGGGCACAAGCCCTACGTTGACTTTGAGGGGGCTGATCGTAAGCTTGCCAGGGGCACCCGCCGTGCCTGATAAGGGCACCTGTGCCACGCCTCCGGTGGTCTTGAGCACAAAGGTACCGGTGAACGAGCCTATCTTGCGCGGCGCAAACGTCAGTGTAACGGCTACGCTGGCATTGGGTGCGATTTGCGATTTGATGGCGGGCCGGTTGGAGACTTTAAAGGGAGTGTCGGGCAGTGTCTCGCTGGTGACGCTAATGGGTGTTGCGCCAACATTTGTAAATGTCGCTGACACTACGATAGGCGATCCACCGGCAGCTGTTTCACCAAAGCTGACGGAAGCCGGTGCGACACTAATCAGCCCGGTGGCGGCCTCACCATTCCCCATGACCGTAAAATCTGGCGTGCCATTTGAGGTGACTACGGCCACATTCGCGCCTACCAGACCTGGAGCTGTGGGACGAAACGTTATCGGGATGGTGAGTGTTTGCCCGACAGAGAGTGTTGCTGGCAATGCTGTTCCAGGCGTTCCCAGCACAAATGCTTGCGCGTTGATGGATACATGCGAGATGGTCAGGCGCTGGTGTGCTGTGAGCGTCAATGTCGCTTGCGCTTGTTTGCCAACAATAACATGGCCAAAATCCAACGTGGGTGCCGTCAGCGCGGTATTTACCGGTGCGCCGAAGCCCAGCACGTGACCATCACGGGTACCGACATACACACGATTATTGGCAATATCAGGGGTATTAAACTTGCTGGCAATGCCAATTGAAGCACTATAGAGCATTTTCAGCGTGCCATTGACCGGAATAGGGTCGTAAGCACGTAACTGTGCCCCAACGCCAGAGCCATCAGGAGACCAGATAACCCACACCAGGCCACTGCCAGACGTCGTTCCGCTGGAAGTGATGACTGGTGAGCTGGAGCTAAAACCAAAAGCGTCGGTTGTCATGCCCACCAGCGCCAATGTTGGTTTGCCAGAGCCATCCAGCTCATACTTGTAGGCTTTGAGTTTGCCCGCGCCACCACCGCCTTGAGCTGTTGTCGTGTAGATATACCCACCTTCGCCGGGCCAGACGCTCGGCTTACTCCACAAGCCACCATTTGGACCAACACGGTTAATGATCGCGTCCGATCCGCCAGGACCTCGACTGCGTCCACCAAGATTGTTAGCATTCAGCACAAAGATGTAACCCTGTTTACCAGCCATAAGCATGATATGTCGATAGGTCTTCGTGCCAAAGTATGGTGTGGGTAGTTCTATGGGCGCTCCTGAACCAACGTCTGAGTCTGTCTTATTCAGTAATGCTGAGTCATAGGGCGAGAAGAAATCAGTCGCTTTGAGTGAACCATTAGTTTGGACAGCCACGCGGACGACCGACTGAGCCAGTGTTTTAGGTGGAGTAGTCCCTCGCGTATGAGCCGGAGGAACTATGCCGTTTCCGCTGGCGAAGATAATTTGACCAGGACCGTCAGAAACTAATCTACTACCAACCATCCAGATGCCACCATCAGGGCTGGCCCGGTTTTGACCGGCTTCATCGGTCCAGAGCGTGGTCACTTTGCCTGCGGTAGAGATACCAATGATCCAGCCCTCGTAAGGCGTGCGATCACAGTGGGCACCAAAGCTGGCATAAACCACGCCGTTGAGTAAAAGTAAGCCAGGACGCTGTAGTTGCGTTTTTGCATTAAAGACGTGATGAGGGTCATTGGCGGCCCGGCCCGCTAGCTGGACAGGGAAACCTGGCTGTTCTGCGCCAGTCGCAACATTGATGGCATGCATATACCAGGCAGCTATGCCACCAACATAACTTTTCGACGTCAGGTATGCTATGTTTGTGCTAGAGTCAATCACTGGTGTGCTCGTGACGCCAACCGCTGGTGTGATATCAGAGCAATCAACATCCGCCGGGTTAAACGGCGTGCCCAGGGATCGTTGCCATTTGCGCGTGCCCGTCACCGCATCCAGACCATAAACGTTGTTCGTCTCGGTGGCCACAAATACTGTCCCTTGTGAGACAAGCGGTTGGGCATAGATCTGCCCATCGACAGCAGTACTAAACAACTTGCCAAAAGTGCCCCCGCTCACGATACCAGGAGCAAGACCTGGCTGGTCGGGGTGCCATCCTGTCTGTAGTGGGTCATCGGAATTAGCCGTCACACTGGCCCTGGCGGACCTGGCTGTGAGGCTAAAAGCAATCACCGTCGTCATCAGCGGGAGTAATACGATAAGCGCACCCAGGCCCACGCGCCAGCGCTTGTCGCAGGTACCCCAGTCCCATAAAAAAGCAACCAGGGAGACAGGAGTATGAGAACGTCGTACATCCATTTATTGCAAACCTTTTCCGTAAAAATCCTTCCCTATATACAGATGAAAGATAAAGAAGCAAGCAAAGCAAGCTTATAATGCTATAAATATAAATAGCATATCTTTCGAATACTATTATAAGTGGGGAAATAAATGTATGAAAAGGGATTTCTGTTGAGATCTGGTAACGAATATGTCATTGATGGTCAATATGGTGCAAGTTTCTTAACTGCTATATAAAAGAGGGAAAAGTTTTGATTTACTTTGACACGTGGTTAATAGTAGGACGATGTGGCGCAATGCCACAAAAGCCCGCATTACTCCAACCTACCGCGAGATCCAGCTTATCGGCTCTCTCAAGTAGATAGTCATAAAGCTGGTGGGCGCGGGTTGTCTCGTGCCAGTCTGAGGTGGTCTGTGCGAACATACTGCGTGCTGTGCGTTTGCCTCCTGAGCCATCACCGTCTATCACGGTATCGATGACCAGGCGCTGCGCTGTGCTGTCCAGCAAGCGTTGGCCGAATGTTTCTTTATGGCTATAGGGGAGGCATGGACTCACCGTAATTTGTGTGTGTACTCCGTGGGCGTGTGCGCTACGCACCAGCTCCCAGCGTTTTTCCAACGGAGGTCCGCCTTTGAGTTGCCTGAGATATGCTTGCTCGTCGGTCTCAATAGTGACAGATAACCAGGCGTAGGGGATCTGCTGGAGCAAGGTGAGATCGCGTGCTGCCAGTGGGGAACGGGTTTGGATCACGAGAAGGTCAAGATCGTGATAGCATGCGAAGACTTCGAGGCATTGTCGTGTGATCTCATATCGACGCTCAATGGGCTGATAGGGATCTGTGGTGCTGCTCATGAAGATGCGTAACGTTTGACGTTGCTCTGGCCGCATGCTCTGGAGTGCGTGCTCCAGCAGTTGTGCCGCATTCGTTTTTACCTGTACCGCCTGACCCCAGGCGGCTGGAGTCGTCCGCATCTGCCAGTTAGGTAGGAATTGGGCATAGCAATATAAGCCACAGGTGGTCTGTCCAAAGCCGCAGCCTGTGTATGCTGAGAGCGCGTGCGTAAATGGATGAGGACCCGCTGCAAGGAAGCCTGCGCGTTGAGGCGTGAGAATACTTTTTGCCTCTTGCTGAAGAATTTCTATGGCCTGTGCCTCCCCGATGGACTAATTGCCTACAAATTGTGAAATAGCTCACAGTCAGGAGATCTCTGCCCAGTCTATAATAAGTATATACATCGTCATATATCAAATATTAGGAGAATTCAATGCAAAGATATAATCGGTTATTACCTTTGAGCCTATTCGTTGCGCTTGCCCTGATGAGCCTGCTGGCTGCATGTGGGAATCCTCCAAGCACGATAACTGGAAGTACCTCTTCCAATGGAACGACAACTACTGGAAGTACCCCTTCCAATGGAACGACAACTAAAAGTACGCCCTCTACGAAGAGTGGCACTACATCGGTCCCATTACAAGTAACAAAAGCGGATATCACGCTTAGTGTTCCCAGCGTCAGCGCATACACCTGTGGTACGACGATCAAGGAGACCTATACGGCGACCTTTTCTTTTCCCGCCAATAATACGGGTGGTTCCGTACATTTTGACTATACCACGAATAATGGACGATCTAGTAGTCCAGCGACCTTTGTCGTCAACCCCGGTCAAACAACGTATGCCTATACCTTTAGCTGGTCTGGCCTGACAGACAATTCTAATACGGTTCCTGGACCTGGAGGCGTTATGGTAACAACTCCTAATGCCTATACCTCGAATCTGGTAGCTCCAACAGGTGCATGTAAGAGTGGCACTGCATCGGTCCCATTACAAGTAACAAAAGTAGCTATCACGCTTAGTATTCCCAGTGTCAGCGCATACACCTGTGGCAAAACGATCAAGGAGACCTACACGGCGACCTTTTCTTTTCCCGCCAATAATACGGGTGGTTCCATACATTTTGACTATACCACGAATAATGGACGATCTAGTAGTCCAGCGACCTTTGTCGTCAACCCTGGTCAAACAAAGTATGTCTATACCTTTAGCTGGTCTGGTTCGTTAGACAGTTCTAATACGGTTCCTGGACCTGGGGGCGTTATGGTAACAACTCCTAATGCCTATACCTCGAATCTGGTAGCTCCAACAGGTGCGTGCACATCTAACTGATCCAGGAGGGTCCTGACGGGATGACCAAACCAGGGCGTCGTTTTTCCAGGCGCTTCGTGTAGTCCTGCAACATGAGTCACCCAGAAATGTAAATCTTATCAGTGCACGTCATTTCCATCAATCATAGGCTCGATGGCTGTTCCGCCATCGAGCTCGTTTTATTACCAACTTCACTTCAATAGCCACACACTCAACGGGGTACCAGTGACCCCAACTGTAGATTATTATGCTGTTCTTTCTTGAGGGGTGTGAATCGTGATGGCTTGCAGTGGTTCCTCATCGGTCCAGACCATATGGTCCTTATTGGCAGGCCAGAGAATGGCCTCACCTGCACACACGCAATGGGTTTCACCCTGAGGGCCGTCAATGCGTACTGTCCCCTGTCCAGCAGTGACGAGAAATAGGATAGGGTGATCAGCACTATGCTCTTCCAGCGTCGCATGAGGCTCGAAGTACATGGCTACAACCGTGACCGGCGTATCCAGGAGGAGCGGCAGACCATTCACGCGTTGGGCATAGTCCTCCAGCTTCTCTGTGGGGATCTGGCCGCGATCTCGTTGGATAGGGACGGCATAGAGGCCGGGATGACCACCTGGTACTTTGGTTTTCAAATCAGCACTAAAACGTCGGATGTGCATCAGATCCTCCTAAAATAGTACAAAGCTCGCATAGCTGGATAGACCTGGAGACTCGCGTCTGACTATCCGTTCCGAGTATACCAGCTTGCCGACGCACATACATCGGTCATTTGGACGATGTGTTCTGCTCGTTCTGTTCTGTATAATATTAAGAATATACATGTATAAATTAATGGTGTATGGTTGCTGGATGGAGCCATTGTGCGAGCAGACCAAGCGCAATGATGATGAGACAGACCACCAGCACGATCAGGGCTATGCGCATGATCTGCCGAAAGCGTCCGCCGAACTTTGGCCGCGCCGGTACATACTTGACCGCTGTCACCTTGTCCAGGTGGCAGAGATCATCAAGCAGGCTTTGCATTGAGGCATAACGCTGATCGAGATCGCGTCGAATGGCGCGCATGACAACAGTCGCCAGCTCAAGTGGCAACTGAGGATTAAATTGGAGAATATCTGGTGCGTCGTAGGCATAATGTTCACTGACGAAATCGAAACCGTCGGTCTCTTGAAATGGCGTTCGACCACAGAGAAGTTCGTAGAGCGTGACGCCAATGGCGTAGACGTCGGTACGCTCGTCGCCGTACTCGCCGAATAGACGTTCTGGTGGCATATAATCCGGTGTCCCAATCAAGGGGGCTGAGCCAAACAATGGCCGTCGGCGCTTATTGTCTAATAGAGCAATGCCAAAGTCGATAACTTTGACCTCTCCGTTGTCCAGTAAGATGATATTGTCTGGCTTGATGTCTCTATGAATGACGCCGTGCGCATGCGCGTACGCTAAGGCTGCGCATACGGGCAAAAGGATAGCCAGTACTTTGTCTACAGGTAAAAGCTCTGGCGCAGACTGCTTTATTGCTTCACGTACTGTGTGACCGGGTAAATATTCCGCTATGAGATAGTCCTGACTTCTTTGCTCGCTGATGTTGAGTTGACGTTGGATGTTGAGGTGCGAGAGGCGCTGCCCAATCTCTTTCTCGCGCAAGAAACGCGCATAGATGGCTGCTCCTCCAATCAGATCGTCGATCACGAGCTTGAGCACAACCTGCTGCTGTGTGTGTAGGTCGCATGCCAGGTAGACATGACTGGTCAGGCCCTGTCCCAGTCTTTGGATAATTTCATAATGATCAATTTTCTGCCCTGCTCGATAGGTGGTTGGCGGCATGTCTTTCTCCCATCGCTACCTGTCGTATGTATGCCTGGCTTGTAACCTGCGCAATCGACCGGGTAGGGGGCGTGTCCTGGCGACTGCCCCCAGGGCGCACGCGAGGTGACGCCCCTACCCAATTTGCCTGGAGGCTACTTTTGCAAGGCGTCAAGGGCTATATTCAACTGCAATACGTTGACAAAAGGCTCACCAAAGATCCACAGGAAACGCCCCTGGATATGGTCGCTGACGAGCTGATGCACCTGGCTTATACTCAGCCCACGTACTCTGGCGACGCGGTTCACTTGTAGGAGCGCAGCTTCTGGCGAGATATCCGGGTCCAGTCCTGAGGCCGAAGCCGTCACGATGTCGGAGGGTAACGGTACATTTGCTGCCAGGTTATTTTCCTTACGGAACTCGGCGGCATAGTCCGCCACATTCTTGATAAGTTTACTGTTGGTTGGTCCCAGGTTTGATCCGCCTGAGTTGTCGGCCTCGTAGGGCGAAGGTGTTCCGCTCGGACTCAACGTTGCCGATGGTCGGCCATGAAAGTACTTAGACGAGGTCCAATACTGCCCGATCAGTGCGGAACCGATGACCTTCCCGTTAACGGTGAGCAGGCTTCCATTGGCCTGGCTGGGGAAGATCAACTGTGCTATTCCGGTGATGACGCCGGGATAGATCAAGCCTGTAAGGATCGCAAACAATAGCGTCATGACAATTGCTGGCCGCAGATGAGCTGTTAAAAAGTTGCGGCGACGTGGCGCGGGAGCCGGTCCGTCCGTCTGGACGGGTGGTATCTGCGTTACACTCATAATTGCGTGCTCTCTTTCTTGTGCTGCGCGTCCCTGAGGCATCTCTGGCGGTTGTGCCGCTATAGATAGATACGCTCAGGAACGCTCCTCCTGCTCTTACTTAGAGGGTCAGGTGTAAAACCTGCAGAATAAAGTCGATAGCCTTAATACCGATGAAGGGGATGATAATCCCACCCAGGCCGTAGATCAGCAGGTTGTTGCGCAGCAAGGGACCTGCGCCAATCGGACGATACTTCACACCTCGTAGTGCCAGCGGCACCAGTGCAATGATAATCAGCGCATTGAAGATCACCGCCGAGAGTACTGCGCTATGCGGGGTCGCCAGGTGCATGACATTCAACGCGTTCAACTGTGGATAGGTTGCGGCAAAAGCTGCCGGGATGATCGCAAAGTACTTGGCGACATCGTTCGCGATGCTAAACGTTGTCAGTGCTCCGCGCGTGATCAAGAGCTGCTTGCCGACTTCCACCACCTCGATCAGCTTGGTCGGGTTGGAGTCGAGATCGACCATGTTGGCCGCCTCTTTAGCCGCCTGCGTACCCGTATTCATGGCTACACCGACGTCTGCTTGCGCCAGCGCAGGGGCATCGTTGGTACCGTCTCCGGTCATCGCGACCAGCCGTCCGCCGCTCTGCTGCTCCTTGATCAACTTCATCTTTGTTTCAGGAGTAGCCTGCGCCAGGAAATCATCCACGCCTGCCTCTTTGGCTATCGCGGCAGCGGTCAGTGGATTGTCGCCGGTAATCATGATCGTGCGAATGCCCATCTTACGCAACTGATCGAAGCGTGAGCGCATGCCGTGCTTGACGATGTCCTTGAGTTCAATTACGCCTAGCAGGCGCGCCTGCTCATCTTTGCCGTTCGGACTGCTGATGGTCTCTGCCACGGCCAGGGGCGTGCTGCCAGCGCGCGCGATGTCATCAACGATGCTGCGTAGCTCTTCGCTGCTCTGTCCGTGATGCTCTGTCACGTAGGCCAGGACCGAGTCACCCGCTCCTTTGCGCACCGAGTGAATGCTGCCTGCGGCTGTGCCATCGAGGTCTACACCGCTCATGCGGGTTGTCGCCGAGAAGGGGATAAAGGTGGCAGTTGCCGGTGTCTCCTCAGAGAGGCTATAGTGCTCCTTCGCCAGTGCGACAATCGAACGCCCTTCAGGTGTCTCGTCAGCGAGGCTGGAGAGCAGTGCCGCGTGGGCCAGGTCCCGCTCCTCCACACCTTTCAAGGGGACGAAGCGGCTGGCCTGACGATTACCGATGGTGATCGTGCCCGTTTTATCGAGCAAGAGCACGTCTACGTCGCCAGCAGCCTCCACCGCGCGACCACTCATTGCCAGCACGTTGCGCTGCACCATGCGATCCATGCCCGCGATACCAATGGACGAGAGCAGACCGCCAATCGTGGTTGGGATCAAGCATACGAGCAGAGCAATCAGCGTCGTAATCGAGACGGCGGAGCCAGAATAGATCGCGAACGGTTCTAGCGAAACCACTACCAGCAGGAAGATGATGGTCAGGCTCGCCAACAGAATATTCAGCGCGATCTCGTTCGGCGTCTTCTGTCGATTGGCTCCCTCAACCAGAGCGATCATACGATCAAGGAATGTCTCGCCAGGATTGGCCGTGATTTGTACCACAATCCAGTCAGAGAGGACGCGTGTGCCGCCGGTCACGGCGCTACGGTCGCCGCCGCTCTCACGAATGACAGGAGCAGACTCGCCAGTGATCGCTGATTCGTCTACCGAGGCTACGCCCTCGACGACCTCACCATCGCCAGGGATCGCATCCCCGGCCTCTACGAGCACCAGGTCGCCCTTGCGTAGTTCTGGGGCCGCGACTTCCGTATATTTGCCATTGCGGTCCTTGCCGACTAAGCGCTTGGCGAGAGTGCTCGTGCGGGCCTGGCGCAGCGTCTCAGCTTGCGCCTTGCCGCGTCCCTCGGCCATGGCCTCAGCGAAGTTGGCGAAGAGTACGGTGAACCAGAGCCAGATCGTGACGGCGAGCACGAAGATCGTTTCATATGTTAAAGCAGTGCGTGGGAACGCTGACGTTGGTTGAGTAAACAGCCACAAGCGTACGAATTCGATAGTCGTGACCACGCTACCGATTTCCACCACGAACATGACAGGATTTTTCGCCTGGATGCGAGGGTCAAGCTTCTTAAACGAATCTCCAATGGCTTGCCGGATGATCTTGCCATCAAAGATAGACAGATCCCCTTTGCGGCGCGAGGGCCGCATCTCGTCCGGCTCTTGTGGCTGCGGTGTTGACTGAGTTTGCATTTCTGTCGTCATCTTATATTTCCTTGCATTCAGATGAGAAATGTGCTACAGCACATTTCTAGCAACGAAAGTTGCGTTTCTGAATGAATATGGGTATCAGAAGGTCTTTCCTTGAAGCATTAACAAATGCTCAACAATCGGTCCCAGTGAATAGGCAGGGAAGTAGGTGAGCGCCCCTACAATCAGAATGACGCCGATCAGTAAGCCTACGAACAGTGGCCCGGTAGTTGGGAACGTACCCAGTCCAGCCGGCACGACGCGCTTCTTGACCAGAGATCCGCCAAAGGCCATGATCGGGATCAGGAATGCGAAGCGGCCAATCAGGTAGGCGATTCCCATGGTCCAGTTATAGTAAGGCGTGTTGCCACTCAGTCCGGCAAAGGCGGAGCCGTTATTGCCGTTGGCCGATGTGTAGGCGTACAGGATCTCCGAGAGGCCATGCGGTCCAGGATTAGCGATGGAGCTGACTCCCGCTGGAAGGACACTGGCGACTGCGGCAAAGCCCAGGATCGAGGCTGGTAGGATTAGCAAGGCCAGTGCGGCCATCATAATCTCCTTGCGTTCGATCTTCTTACCCAGGTACTCTGGCGTGCGTCCGACCATCAAGCCCGCGATAAAGACGGCCAGGATGGCGAACATCAACATACCGTAGAGACCCGCGCCAACGCCTCCGAAGACAATCTCACCCAGTCCAATGTTGGCTAGCGGTACGAGACCTCCAAGTGGGGTAAAGCTGTCATGCATACTATTGACACAGCCGCAAGACGTATCGCTGGTGAGCGTAGCAAAGAGGGCCGAGTCGGCGATGCCGTAACGTACCTCCTTCCCCTCCATGTTGCCTCCAGATTGTAGAGCGGAAGCGTGCTGATCGACGTTGTACTGATTGAACAGCGGATTGCCGCTCTGCTCAGCGCTAAGTGCTACGGATACGCCGATGATCAGGAGGATCGCCGAGACCGCCCACAGCACCCAGCCCTGGCGTGTATCTCCCACCATTTTGCCGAACATGTAGAATAGACCAGCCGGGATGGCCAGGATCGAGAGCATGATCAGCAGGTTAGTGAAGGCATTGGGATTCTCAAAGGGATGAGCTGAGTTGGCGTTGAAGAAGCCACCGCCGTTGGTACCCAGGTTCTTGATGATCTCCATCGAGGCTACTGGCCCTTGCGCGATTGTCTGTACCTGTCCGTCGAGGGTATGCACTACGGTGTAGGGATCGAAATTTTGAATCATGCCTTGTGAGACGAAGACGAGTGCACCCACAATCGAGATGGGCAATAAAATGTACAGGATCGAGCGCGTCATATCTACCCAGAAGTTGCCCAGCGTCTGCGCACTACGCCGTGCCAACCCACGCACCAGCGCTACGGCCAGCACGATACCAGTGGCAGCGGAGGCGAACATATGAAACGTCAGGCCGAACATCTGAGAGAAGTAGCTCATCGTCTGCTCGCCCGAGTAGTTCTGCCAGTTGGTGTTAGTCGTAAAGCTAGCTGCTACATTGAAGGCCAGGCGCTGCTCAACCGGACCGAAGCCCTGGGGATTAAATGGCAGCCATTGCTGTGTGCGCAGGACGATGTATGTGAGCAGCATCCCCGCGACGCTGAAGACCAGCATGGCGATGACATAGCCCGTCCATTTCTGCTCCTCTTCGGGATCAACCCCTGAGAGTTTGTAAAACAGCCGTTCGATGGGCGCGCATACTGGCGTGAGCCAGGTGCGCTCATTGGCAAAGACCTTTGTCATGTAGATCCCGATTGGTTTCGTAAGTAACAGGATCACGACAAGATAGATAAGTATCTGTAGGACACTATTGAGCGTGACAGGCATAGTTTACCCTCACTAATTGTAAAATGACGTCACATTCTTCATTTGAATGCGCTGGACGTTAAAATTTTTCCGGTGCGAGCAGTGCGACTACGAGATAGACCAGCACTGCGAGCGTGACAATACCTACCAGGATGTATTCAATAGGTGAATTCATCACGTTCTCCTTTGCTAGAGTTGTTCACAGCCTTCAGTAAAGGCGATGAGCACGGCAAATGACACAATGGTCACAATTATGATAATTACATCAAGCATGTAGCTCCTCCTCGGAAGATGGTGGTCGCTGTACAGCAGCGTTATGGTCGGTGAATGTCTTCGTCCCCTCATTCCGGCGTTGGCCTGCCTCCGCAGCGAGGCGTAAGAGCGCATCCATGGGAAATGGCTTGGGCAAGTAGGCCAGAGGGTGAAACTCGGCCAGCCGGTGCGGACTGACACGGACGGCAGAAAGCACGACGACCGGTAAAACTTCGTTCCCTGCGGCGGTCTTCAGACTGTGCAAACAAGCCTCACGTTGCGCGATACGCAACACTTCCCACCCGGTCTGATCAGGGAGATTAATGTCCAGGATGATGAGGTCAAAGGCGGATCGACGCAGATACGCCAGCGCCGTTTGCGCGTCACCAGCCACGCTGACTTCATGATGGCGGGCCAGGAGATTGCGCGTCACCAGATCGCTCAACACCTCATCATCTTCGATCAATAAGATCCTTGCTTCAGACATGAATTGCATTCCTTCCTGCTCGGCGAGAGTGCTGTGCTTGCATACGGAGATCTGCTCTGTATCTCTGCTTGCTTCTGAGTCTGGCGCATAACCTCTCGCCAGCGCGATGGTTGGAGCCGTAATCTAAATGACACTGGCAGCCTGAGTACTTCCCGATGCTCTGCTTGTACTGGCAAGCGGATGAGCATGAGAGAGGTGGAGTGCTGCGTTGTCTACGCGTTATCAGGTAAGGAGATAACAGTGGTTTGGTCGGACTACTCTTTTCTAACACTGGCACTTTTGTCCTCACCCTCCATTTAGAGTATAGGACAAGGATGCTAAATGTGCTGTCTGGACTCATAGAAGTTTCCTCAAAATCTGCTCATGAAGTGATGACTGATGCGGAGAGTGTTTGGTTTCAGACGCTTTCCGCTGCTTCTATTTCATCGTTGAAGCGATATCCGACGCCAGGGATGGTCAAGATGAAACGTGGATGCTCTGGCGCTGGCTCAATTTTTTGCCGCAGTTGGGCAACGTAGACGTGCAAACTGTGCATGCGACTTTGCGCGTCAGCACCCCATACGAACGTGACTAGCATTTGCCGCGTCAAGATTTTGCCTCGATTGGTGATAAAGACCTTGAGCAAGTCGTACTCGGTAGGCGTGAGTTGGATTTCTTTCTCATTGAGACGCACCCGCCGCAGCGCGAAATCGACATGCAAGGGACCAAGCTGAAAGTGTGGTTGTGATCCTGCGTTAATCTGTGCTACGTGTCGCAGTGCGACACGAATGCGCGCCAGAACCTCGTCCATCCCAAAGGGTTTGGCGATGTAGTCGTCCGCGCCCAGGTTGAGCGCCTCTACTTTGTCATGCTCGGCCCCTTTGACTGATAGCACGATAATCGGGACATTAGAATCGGCTCGCACGCGTCGACAGACCTCCAATCCGCTCATCTGGGGCAAGCCTAAATCCAGCAAAACGAGATCCGGTCGGTGCTGGAAGGTTGCCGCGACCGCTTCTTCTCCGCTTCTGGCGGTGAAGACTTTGTAACCGTGAGCAACAAGGCTGCGCTGTAGCGCACGGATAATCTCTACTTCATCATCAACTACCAGGATATGTGCGCCACTTTTACTCATGTGAGGCTCCTTTCGAATACGCCAACTGGCAATGCTACATGGAAGATCGCGCCACCTGTGGGTCCCGCTTCTGCCCAGATTTGTCCTCCATGTGCCTCAACAAAACCTCGGCAGACGGCCAGGCCCAGACCTGTGCCGGATGGGATGCCTGTTGTACGTTGATTGCCCAGGACGCGGTAAAACTTATCGAAGATACGCTCAAGCTCACTTGCCGGTATGCCTGGTCCATGATCCGCTACGCTGATAATAATCTGTTCTCCCTGACGTTGCGCGCTGACCTCGAGTGCTGAGTCCGTGGGTGTATAGCGTACCGCGTTCTCCAGCAGATTGGTTAAAACCTGGTCCATCAGCAGATAGTCTAGCTCGATGGGTGGCAGATCTGCTGGGAGCTGAATGTTGACGGTGCGTCCTCGCAGGAGTGGCCGTAAACGATCCAACACATCTTGTATCAATGCCTGAGGGGAATACCACTCTTTCTCTAATTTGAGCGCACCTCCCTCAATGCGTGACATGTCAAGCAAGTTTCCAACGAGTCGGTTGAGGCGATCTGTTTCGCGCTCGATGGAAGTGGCAAAACCGCGTCGCATCTCGTCATCCCAGCGCACATCATCCTGCAATAACGAACTTGCGGCTGCTTTGATGGTCGTTAGTGGGGTGCGCAGGTCATGCGAGACCGAGGAGAGCAATGCGGCACGTAGTGCATCGGTGCGCTGTAAAATATCAATTCTGAGATGCTCATCGCGCAAACGTGCTCGCTCGACCAGAAATGCAACCTGATCGAGGAAGGTCCAGAAGAAGGTCGTTCTGCCTGCGGGCTTTTCAATCTCGATCTGTAACTGTTCTTCCTGGACCAGGGAATCAGCAGCACCCTGCACGCGCAGCAGCAGCACACCTATGACCTGCTGACCTATTTTCAAGGGTATGAGATGCAAAGAACGCTGGCTAGACCGTCGCCGATTGTTGTGAGGTAGCAGGAGATGGTGCCAGGAATGTGCCGTTGTAGCCTGCACATGAGGCGCGTCATTATCTATACTTATGGCGCGACCGCAGTCCATGACCCACGCCGCCCCTGCCTGCTCGTCGGCTGAAAGCATCGCCTGTGCTGCTGACTGCTGAATTGTGCCCTGCATTTGCAGAACTCCCTGTGCATCCGGTTGCAGTATGGTGCAGTCATAGACACCCCACGCGGAAAATGCGCCGATAATTGTCTGCACGATGGCTTGCAGTTGCCATCCCGTGTTCTCCTCGCGATTTGTTTCGCGCACCAGGTCATAGAGGATACGCGTCTCGCGCTCACGCTGTGCTGCTTGTTCCGCACGTTCGCGCAGCGCGACTGCCAACTGACTGGTCAGAATGGCGGCGACGAGAAAAACAAAGAGCGCTATCCACTCCTCTGGCTGATAGATGACAAATGTATAGAGCGGCGGTATGATAAAGAAATCAAAAGAAAGGAAGGCTACCAGCGAGGCCAGGATGGCGGCATAGCGTCCACGTGTGCTTGCTAACCACAGAATCACTAGCAAATAAACAATCGAAATGTTGTGAATGCGCGGGTAAAGCTGAAGCACAAAAATAAGACCTGTTACGCACAGTGTGCCTATTGTCGCTAGCAGACTGTCCAGCAAATACTGTTGCCAGCGCGTCATCTTGTTGATGTTGATGAAGGGTATATATTCAGGTATACTCATCGCACATGCCTCCTTTCCCTTTTTTGAGTATAGGACGAGAGATATCAAGGTGAGTTCTTGAATGTGCTCAAAGTGCTCAAAGTTTGCTCAAGAAAATGAAAGCAGATTGGTGAGGTGAGCGTATATATACGCTCTATTTGCTTGGTTGGTAGGTATACTGTATGGTTGTTCTCTCGGTGGAATTACAGGCGCAACTTGCTATCTATGGCATTACGGATTTTGACGAGGTTGCTTTGCGCCAGGCGCTGGAGGCGCATATTCCCACCTATACACTCATCAAGCTGGCAGACTGGCCCGCACGGCGCTGGAAGTGCCGTTATCGGCTGATGCACGGCGAGGCTATGCATGATGCTCAGAATGTGCCCGAGGCGTACGCGTTGGCCCTGCTCGCCGTCTTGCCGCAGCCATCTAAACCTCCTGCTTCTGACAGCCGATAGCGAAATACGCTAAAATAAGGATGGATATATCAATGGTAATAGTTCACAATCATTGGTACCTTGCTCCTAAATTGTTTCCAATCCCCACCCTCCGACGTTATTATAGGTGAACGGGGTAGAATGCCCTGGGGGAAAACCTGATCTATTACTCTACTAGTTATTATGTGAAAGGACCCATTAAAGTTATGCTACGCACCATGTGTAAGGGGAAAATTCATCGTGCTACAGTTACCCAGGCCAATTTGAACTACATTGGTAGTATCACCATTGACCAGGACCTACTGGAGGCTGCAGACATTTATCCCTACGAGAAGGTCCAGGTAGTGAATCTCAATAATGGCTCGCGCCTGGAAACATATACCATCGCGGGAGCGCGCGGTTCCGGCGTAATCTGCCTGAACGGAGCTGCTGCTCGGCTGACTTCCGAGGGCGATGTTGTTATTATTATTAATTATGGCATGTTTAACGAAGAAGAAATTCGTCGTCTGGTACCGCAGATCGTTTTTGTCGACGAAAATAATCGCATAACTGAGAAAAAAGACGTTCCATTAATCGAAATGTTGCCAGAGCTTGACGAGCAATTTGCCCCAGAAGTTGAAGCTGTCTTCTCCTGAGTAGCTTCAAGTAGTGTGTTCATTCGGCCAGATGGTTGAGTGAATTACGACTTACCCACCTCCCTAACAAACGTTAGTAAGTCTCCCTTCTTTCTGCGAAGAAATCCCTGCAATGGTGACTGCTTGTGCTGCATGCATCCCGTAATTTCGCTTTACTATGGGTTCGAGAAGGAGAGCGTATATGTTATAATTGTTTCTATGCGTATTACTTCATTACAACCACAGGCGACGAATGCTGATCGCATCAATATCTTTGTTGATGGGAGTTTTTTGCTGGGCGTCAGTGCGCTGATTGTGCTCAAGATGGGCCTGAAGATCGGACAGGAACTGACTGCGACCCAATTGGCGCAGTTGCACGAGGAAGAGGCGTTACAGCAAGCTACTGATCGGGCTTTAAATTATCTCTCATTTCGTCCGCGTAGCCGAGAAGAGGTGCGCCGCTACTTGCGCCGTAAGGAGACGCCGCCAGGACTGATCGACAGTGTTTTAGAGCGGCTGGACCAGTTGGACCTGATCAATGATCGCTCTTTTACTTCGTTCTGGTTGGATTCGCGTGAGCATGCGAATCCTAAAGGTGCGCAGGCGCTCAAAAGTGAGCTACGCATGAAGGGTGTGCAGCGTGAGATCGTGGATGAGCTGGTCAACGACGAGCAGGACGAGGAACGAGCTTTGGTGGCGGGACGTAAGAAAGCCCTCGTGTTGATACGGCAACCGGCTATCGATTACAAGACTTTTCGCATGCGCCTCAGCCCTTTTTTGCAGCGCCGAGGTTTTGGCTACGAGGCGGTTACGCATGCTGTACGCGCACTCTGGCAGGAGCTAAAAGAGGAAACTGAAGATAGCGAAGAATAGGCGACACCATCCCCGATGTTGGCAGGATACTACCGCAGACGAGATGGTCTCTGTGTTATTAAGCTTGATGCTTGTTTTTTTGTAGTGTGGCGGCCAGGATACTGGTAATATCCTCAAGCGTCTGACCGTGCAGTCGCTCTTCCGGGGTTTCTGTACCCAATTCCGTCTGCTCCACAAAGCGGTACATCGCTGCCGCACCCTCCAATAGCTGTGGTGGTAGGCCCAGATCGGCAAATGTACGTGCGATTTCTTCCATCTCGCCAACCCAACGATATGCCTTCTCTGGGACACATTGACAAATGAGAGCCAATGCTGTGCTTACTGTGAGTAAAAAAGCCAGCATTGATCTTTCTTAGGCGTTGGGTGTGAGAATCATGATAGGGATTTCGCGCTCGGTACGTTTTTGATATTCTACGAAGTTCTTATATTTTTCTTCTATGATTGACCAGAGTCGTTTGCGCTCATCACCAGTGGCCTGTTGAGCGGTAACAGCAATAATCTGCTTGCCGATCTGGATCTTTGCTTGTGGATTGGCCTGTAGATTCAACCACCACGTGGGATGTTTGACTGCTCCACCATTAGATGCGATCACGATATAATGGTCCCCATCTCTGAAGTGGAACAGGGGCGTGTCACGCTCCTGACCGCTCTTGCGGCCAACGGTGGTGAGGATTGTAGTAGTTTTGCCACCCAGTGAACCGTCGGTCAGGCGATAGAGCGAGACGTGCCCTTGCGTGAAGATGTGTTGTAAGGTTCTGCCTACTTTACTGGCCCGGCTTTGTGTGGTAGTTGGCTGATTGGCTGACATACGTAGTTCTCCTTAAAAATGCTATGAGTTCGAGAGATTTCACGTGAAACGTTACGAAAATCTGCCTGCAAGAAAATATGTGCATATACTTCTTGCCAGAATTTCCTTAAGTATACAATATATCAAGATATGCCTGAGAGACTTTACGTTGTAGATGTTGCCATTGGCGTAGGTAGTATAGGCAGTTGCACTGTCGGGACGGTCGCTGGACCGGCGATAGTGAGCTTAATCTGCCGAGTATTGCTGGGGATGTTGTCGCCATAACTGATATGTATGAGGACGTTTTGTGGGTCAATACCTGTGTAGTGACTCATGTAGGTATGTGCTGCTTGTGAGCTCATGCCTTTAATGTGGTTCTGAATGTCCGTCACGGTGGTGGATGTGATCTGGTAGCCCTCCACGCCTGCGGCTGCGACTGCAATTTGCACATCGCCCGTGGCACTGACGCTCTGCACAACTGGCTGACTGACCTGTGTATATTGGCTGATCAGCTGATAGTTGGCGGACAGTTTGCCTTGTAGCAATGTTATTGCACGGTTATGCACATCTTGTGTCTTGATGCCCTCAACATTACCCTGTTCCGTCACTGTGACCGAGACGGTCTTACTGACTGTTCCTATAGACGGATTTGCCGTCACATTGGTGTCCTGGTAAACAATCGTGCCAACCAGCGTTGCTCCAGCGGCACTGGCCTGCTTACTCAAATCCTGTTGAATTTGAGACCTGGCTGTTGCCCGGGCCTGTTGCGCTAATGTGTCAACATCATTGAAGGAAACCGCCTGTTTGCAGTCCAGGATACCTAAGATACAATGTGCTATGCCGCTTGTTTGACCCTGCTGCGTAGCGCTCTGCGTACTACTATAGACATAAGCTGCAATTGTGGTTGCGCTTGTCGTGTTAGTATTCCCGGGCTGGGCGCTAAGTGTGAACAGGCCACTGATGGGCTGCACACGTGGACTGATGGTGATATTTGCGGAGAGCGCAGACTCAAATGCGAGAAAGCCCAGACCCCCAATCGCTGCCGTTATGATGACAATGCATACAGAGATGATGGCGATCACTGAATGCTTTGACTGCTGTCGTGTGCGTATAATCTTCTGTGGGAGTGCAGCTGTATTGGTGAGTGTTTGCACTTTTTGCTGTGTGGGGTCTCCATATGAGGTAGGTGCATTGTAATCTTCGCTACTGAAGGCTGTTGCAGAGCTGGGGAACGCTGACAATTTCCATTCTGGTGCCTTTAGTGATTGTGGTGAATGAAGGGTGCTCTTTTTGCTCAGACCCAACGTACTCTCCCAGGGCTTATGGCTGGTTGCTAACAATGGAGCTTCACTTCTCGGTGTGACTACTGTGGCGGCGGCCTCTTCTGCATTGGGTATGGGTTGCGGTTTTGGCGTCACGACTGGTAGCCGAGAGCCGGTTAGCGCTTTATATGCCCGCTCGAAGTCCTGTAAAAGCTCATCGGCGTTGCCATAGCGCTGTTCTGGATCGGGTGCGGTGGAGTGGTGTACAATTTGTTCCAATGGCAATGGGAGCGAAACTTTGTTGCGTGACTCGGGGAATTGGCCGGTCAGCATCTGATAGAGGATGATGCCAAGCGAGTAGATATCATTGCTGGGAGCGGCGATACCATCCAGGCGCTCAGGTGCCATATAGGCAGCGGTACCTACTTCCCAGCCAGCCGTAGTGAGTGGCGGACTGGCCTCCATACCCTGGAGGGTGGCGATGCCAAAGTCGATGAGGCGCACATAAATGCGCTCGTTGTCCTCCTCGTGATCGAGCAAGATGTTACTTGGCTTCAGGTCACGGTGAATCACTCCGCGCTTATGCAGGTAGGAGACAGCTTGCAGCAGTGCACTGAAGAGTTGATGCACCTCTGAGAGGGAGATTGCACCATGCTGCAGGCGTGTGCCGAGCGTACCTCCTTTAATATAGGGCGTCACCAGAAAGAGTCGTCCCTGTTCTTCGCCAAATTCGAACAGAGGGAGAATGTGGTCGTGCTTAAGGTAAGCGCTCACCTCTGCCTCGCGTAGGAAGCGTTTGCGAGCCGTGATATCGTGCACCAGGTCAGCGCGGATGATCTTTACAGCCACCTCGCGGCCAAAGGCGGAACGCTGATGGGCCAGGTAAACCTCGCCCATACCTCCCACATCGATGCGACGAATCAGGTCATAATTGCCAAACTGTACGCCTGATCCAGGCTGACCGGAACCATATTGCTCATGCATAAAACCGTATTGTTCTTTCATGGGTTTAATTTCGTCATCTTCGTCTCTGCGCAGCCTACATACATATTCTACTTATACAAAGACGTACAAATTGGTAGATAGATCAAATTATAACGATACTCGCACACCCTGAAGAAATTTGACACAAGCTATAGCCTGTTTGCAGTATAACATGTATAGTTCATTTGCTACAACTTACGGGCAGAGAGGTGGTACTCCAGGTGGATAGGCGGAGTGTCGTTTTTGTGGTTGTTTTGGCGCTTCAACTCTTGCGTATCGCTCGGCTATGGTGTATTATATAGCCGGTTCGCACTCTCGCTATTAGAGTGCTAATTTCTGGAGGCGAGATCTACCTTGCCTTTTTGCACATACACACACAAAACAGGGAGGGATTGGCGTATGTCATTCAAGCTGCGGCCACTGGGGGACCGCTTGGTGGTCAGGGGTCTGGCTCGCGAAACCGTCACAAAGAGCGGGATTGTCCTACCAGATACTGCAAAAGAAAAGCCCCAGGAGGGCGAGATTCTGGCGGTTGGCCCAGGCAAGGTCCTGGACAACGGGAAACTGGCGGCGCTAGAGTTACAGGTTGGTCAGCGCATACTCTTCGCGAAATACGCGGGTAGCGAAGTCAAAATTGACGGCGAAGAGTATTTAATCCTCCGCGAGAGTGATGTTGTAGGTATCATCGTGGAGTAGGTCGTTTATCTGAGAACGTGTTTGAGATCCGCTCGTTTGGAAGAGAAAATGATGTTCTTCCCAAACACATTCTGAGCGTTTTGTTTGTTAACTAGAGGAGTACGTTTGTGGCGAAGCAATTGCAATTTGATGAGAATGCGCGCTACTCCCTTAAGAGAGGGATGGACACGCTGGCTAACGCGGTCCGTGTAACAATTGGACCTAAGGGCCGCAACGTTGTGCTGGACAAGAAGTTCGGTTCACCGACGATTACCAATGATGGAGTAACCATTGCGCGCGAGATCGATTTACCCGATCCTTTTGAGAACATGGGCGCGCAGTTGCTCAAAGAGGCTGCCACGAAGACCAATGATGTGGCTGGTGATGGCACAACGACTGCCACCGTGCTGGCTCATGCGGTGGTCAATGAGGGCCTGAAGAATCTGGCTGCCGGTGCCAATCCGATGATCCTGCGTCGCGGGCTGGAGCTGGGTGTCGCGGCTGTTATCGAAGAGATCAAGTCCTTGAGCAAGCCGGTTGAGACGCACGAGGAGATCGCTCAGGTCGCCTCCATTTCAGCGGGCGATGCCGAGATTGGCAATCTGATTGCTGAGGTCATGGATAAAGTCGGCAAAGATGGCGTCATCACTGTTGAAGAGGGTCGCGGTATCACGACTGAAAAAGAGTACACCGAGGGTATGCAGTTCGACCGTGGCTTTATCTCGCTCTACATGGCAACCAATCAAGATCGCACTGTCGCCGAGTTGAGTGATCCCTTTATTCTGGTAACTGATAAGAAGATCAGCGCCATTGCGGATATCTTGCCCATCCTGGAAGGTGTACTGCAAAGTGGCCGCAAAGAATTGGTGATTATCGCCGAAGATGTGGACGGCGAGGCCCTGGCTACCTTAATAGTGAACAAGATGCGCGGCGCTTTCAATGTGCTGGGCGTCAAGGCTCCTGGTTTTGGGGATCGCCGCGATGCCATGCTGGAAGATATCGCTATCCTGACGGGCGCAACGGTGATCACTGAGAAGAAGGGCTTGAAGCTGGAGAACGCTACCCTGCAGGATCTGGGTCATGCGCGCACGGTGACTTCTACGAAGGACTTCACGACCATCGTTGAGGGGGCTGGCTCTGCGCAAGAGATCAAGGCGCGCGTCAATCAGATCCGCATCTTGATTGGTGAGACGACCAGCGATTATGATCGCGAAAAGTTGCAGGAGCGCCTGGCAAAGCTGGCTGGTGGCGTCGGCGTGATCCGCGTTGGTGCTGCGACTGAGGTGGAGATGAAAGAGAAGAAGCATCGTGTTGAGGATGCGCTCTCTGCTACCCGCGCGGCCATCGAAGAGGGTATCGTTCCTGGTGGTGGCTCTGTGCTGGTGACTGCGCTCTCCGCGCTCGACGGTGTCCAGACTCAGGCGGGCGACGAGGCGACGGGTCTCAATATCCTGCGTCGCGCCCTGGAAGAGCCATTGCGCCAGATTGCTTTCAATGCAGGCCGGGATGGAGCTGTCGTTGTCAATAATGTGCGCAATAGTCCACGCGGTTATGGCTTTGACGCACTGACTGGCGAATATGTTGACATGCTGAAGGCTGGCATCATCGATCCGGTCAAGGTGACGCGCTCAGCATTGCAGAATGCTGTCAGTATTGCCAGCATGGTGCTCTCGACGGATACACTGATTACCGATACTCCTGAAGAGGCTGGCGCTGGTGCTGGTGCTGCCGGTATGGGCGGTATGCCTGGTATGGGTGGCATGGGCGGCATGATGTAATGCTCTAGCCGTTGCTTTGTTGCGCTAAAAAGAACTCACCGCTATAGACCCTCAGTTCTATCTATAAGCAGTGAGTTCTTTTTGTGCTTGCTCCGTCAGTCTAGCTTGATCACAGGCTTTCCGTCCATGACGGGGAAACGGGGTAGGGGCGTGTCCTTGCGACCGCCCAGGAGGCCATGATGCAAGCCCTCGGGGCGCACGCGAGGTGACGCCCCTACCCCGTTTCCTGGCGGTTCTCCTGGGAAAGGATGGAGACCTTATTACACTCTGGGAACTATGGCGTAGGAGCCAGGCTATGATCATGTTAGTCTTTTAGGCCCGGCAATAGTTCGCTATAATTGGTAGAGGTATACTATAGAGTACGTTTCGCTTGCGTGTAATAAATCTGTCACGCATAAGTATTGCTCATTGGATGTTCTGGTGGTAGTTGTACAAAGTTAAAGGGAGATGGCATGGTAGACAAGTATGCTCAGTGGAAGTGCAATATAAAGCGTTCTGGAGCTGCGTGGAAAGAAGCAACGTGGGTGTTTGTGCTGAGTCGGGTGATCATTCTAATATTGACCTATATCGGCGTTTCGCGCTTTCCCGTCAATGGACAGGCGCAGAAGATTGATTGCTCGCTGAACATAAACCTTTGCTTGATGTCCTGGAATCAATGGGACGTGGCAAACTTTATCCAGGTTGCTTTGTATGGGTATAAAGATCCTCATTTGACGGCTTTTTTCCCTCTCTGGCCGCTCATGATCAGCCTGTTTGATGTGCTATTTGGTCATAGCGTCACTGTGGCTTATATAGGTGTTACCCTGCTGTCCAATGCCTGTTTCTTTGCAGCTCTGGTGGTGCTCTATAACGTCATCGACGAGGATTTTGAGCCATCAATTGCCAGGATGACGTTGTTTTTCCTGGCTTTTTCGCCACTTGGCCTCTTCTATTTCACGGGCTATAGTGAATCGCTCTTCTTACTATTGATCGTGCTCTTGTTTTACAGCCTACAAAGAGCGGTACGTGGTTCTGCGCTTGCCTGGTGGTTAGCGGGCCTGTGTGGTTTGGGTGCAACCCTGACACGTGCCCCCGGTATTGTGCTGCTCGCGCCCTATGTTGTGGTCCTGGTACAGCATTATTGGCCACTGTGGAAAGGCTCCTGGGAGAAGAAGATGCATTGGGGACACATCCTGAATGCCGCGCTACCGATGCTGCTCATTCCCGCAGGTATCTTGTTGTATATGGCCTATCTTGGCATCACCAAAGGTAATCCTTTGCTCTTCAGTGTCGAAGAACGCGTCATATGGCACCGGCATCTGGATTGGCCCTGGGTCGGTACTGTAAATACGTTACGCTATATCTTTAGTGCCTCAACGTGGTCGGCGCAAAACATTTTTGATTTTAGCTTTACCTATATTCCCATTATTGTGCTGATCGCCGGTTGGAAGCGCGTGCCTTTGCACTATAATATGTTCACCCTGGCGACCGTTGCGCTTATTCTCTTAACGCCCGGAGGTCTGGTACCTGGCACGTTATCGTCTGCGCCGCGCTTTGCGATGGTCGCATTTCCTACCACTGTCGTTCTCGCCATCTGGAGCAAGAATCCACGCTGGGAGAAAGCACTCCTCGCTTTTACCTTTGTTTTCTTTACCATGCACTTGCTCTTTTTTGTAACTGCGCGTTGGGCGGGCTGACGTATCGGTCGTGTGAAATGAGTGTGAAATGAGTGTGAAATGAGTGTGTAAAGAAGAGCTATGGTTTGTTGGTTTATGCTCTTTTCACACGCCATGCTTATGCCACACAGCGTTTTTCCTGTCAACTTGCGGCAGTAGTATTTCCAGGTATTTTCTGTGCTCTGCTATGGCGATAGTTGGCGTTTCATAAAGAAAGGCCAGTCCGAGCATTATCTCATATTGATATAGCTTGACACCTATCATTATCAAGCGTTAAGATGGAAGTTAGATTTTTACACAAACCTCCCGTACCCGCAAGGAGGGGTTTCACATGTCATTTCAGGTCTGTATGAAAACAGAAAAAACGTTGCTACAACTGGCAACGGAGGTACGCGACCTTCTTTCGTTACCCTCATTTAAGCTGGACGCGTGTGCTAGTGAACCATATTACCAGTTTGAAATGTTTGGTATGTCAGCGCTCATCCAGCAAGCGGAAGAAGAGGAACGCGATCCAGAAGTGAAGAATTATCCCTATATATTTGTCTTAGAGATGTCTTTTACTGAACATGAACTTGACACAGATGCGATAGAATACCAACTCCAACCCTATTATGCGCAGTTGCTTGCTTTTCGTCTGGGTATAGAAACAGCCTGTTATGAGAAAAAAAGAGTCGGTCAACATTGGCAGATACGCTATAATTACTATAGCAAAAGCCCTACATGGAATGGAAATGTCCTCTTCGGTGAGCCTGGCTGGACTTCTGCTGTACTCACTGCCTCCCCAAGTCAGTGGCGTTCGGTCCAGCCTTTGAGCCGCGACTAGCTCATGCTGCCGCTAATCTTCTTGCAATGCCTTGTGCATATATGCGCGCAAAGCGGGAGCCAGGTCTGGGTGGCGTAGTCCCCAGGCGATAGATGTTGTCAGGAGACCAAGCGGCGTACCCATATCATAGCGACCGCTGATGCGAATACCGTAACAACGTCCGGCCTGCGCCTGTTGTAGCAAGGCATCCGTAAGCTGGATCTCGCCACCCCTGCCTGGGGGAAGTTTCTCGATCAAGGGGAAGATATCGGGGGTGACGATATAGCGACCAGCGACAGCCAGGTCGGATGGTGCTTCCTCTATAGGGGGTTTCTCGACCATATCGGTAATTCGTAAGATGCCTGTGCCTAGATCTTGCACTGAGGCAATGCCGTAAGAGGAAATTTGTGCGCGTGGCACGCTAAAGAGCGCGAGTACGGAAGCTTGATAGCGTTCATAGACTTCCAGCATACGTGGCAGCGGTGGCGTTTCAGGCGCAAAAATTTCGTCGCCCAGCATAATGATGAACGGCTCATCGCCCACCAGCTCGCGCGCCGTCAGGACTGCGTGCCCCAATCCCAGTGGTTCTATCTGTCGCACCGTGACATACTTTGCTAGCCCTTGCACATGGCGTAACTCGGTTAGCTCTTTGTGTTTGCCTTTCCGTTCCAGCGTTTGCTCTAACTCCGGGAAGGCATCAAAATGATCCTCAATGCTGCGTTTGCTGCGACTGGTAACGAGAATAATCTCTTCTATACCTGCTGCGACCGCCTCTTCCACGATATACTGCAACGTTGGCTTATCGACAATCGGAAGCATCTCCTTTGGAACAACCTTGCTGGCTGGTAATACGCGTGTTCCCAGACCAGCAACTGGTAACACAGCCTTACGAATGTGCATTGATCCTCCTAATATATACATGCAGGCTCGTGAGAGGTGCCTGTTTACCGTCATTGTAATAGCTGTTACCTATTGTAGTTGATTGCGCCACTGCGGTCAATCTGCCTCAAAAAACAAGTCTCTGTCCATCCGGGGGTCAACCGGGTAGGGGCGTCACCTTGCGTGCGCCCTGGGCCTCACGCGAGCCATCCCCTGCTCTCTGAAGACCCACCAGGGCGGTCACCAGGACACGCCCCTACCCGGTTGCCGATGACACTCAGCCGCTCTTCTAAAAAGTTATGCCTGGTGGCACTTTCTAGTTATTGGATAAATAAAATTCTCCAAATCATTTATATTTACTTATTTATCGTCTTTGTATACTTTCAATGACGACATAATATGGTTGACTACGAGTAGAAAGTCGTTTGTCACTCTGATTATGGTCTTCACGAACCTGCTTTCTTTTACAGAAACACTAGTGAAAAAGAAGGAATGTAATGATGTATCAGTCCAAGAGTGGAAAAAAACGTTTAGCGCGTTTTGGTCCAGCACTGACAGTCCTTTTCATCTGTCTGATGATTGTGGGCAGTGCGCTCTCCGCCTTCGCTAGGAACGCAGAGGGCCATGCATATGCCCATGGCTTGTCGAAGGTGAGCAAGCAGATTGTTGCCACACAGCCTTACGCTGCGGCAGCTCACAGCAAAAAACTATACACGACAAAACAAGCACCTAAAATGCTACCCGGCCAAAACGGTGCGAAGAATGGTCCCAAACATACAAAGGCGGCAGCACTCGCTAACCTGAGTATCAGCGAAACGGCTAATCCGACAATTGCCAATCCAAGTAATCCAGTGGTCTCCACTGTAACTGTAACCAATGCCGTGGGTGCTGCGGCAACAACGCCGGGATCTGTGACTGTGACAGACACTGTTCCAGTGGGCCTGGTAAACACTGGGGCTACAGGTGCCGGCTGGACCTTTGTTGGGGTAGGTACCCCTGTAATTATAGGTACCTATAATTCTGCCATCGCACCAGGAGGGATGGCGGTATTCACAATATCAGACGTAGTAGCTCCTTCGGCAACTGGCACTCTTACGGATTCTAATACCGTCGCAGATGTGGCTGATGGTAATGCAGGCGTAAATCTGACAGCGACGGCTGGTGTGACGGTGGTGACACCAGGAGCGGTACCAAGTGTAACGCCAGGAGCGCCAGCCGCGACGCCAAGTGTAACGCCAGGGACGCCAGGAGCATTCCCAACGCCAGGGACGCCAGCCGCGACACCAAGTGTAACGCCAGGGACGCCAGGAGCATTCCCAACGCCAGGGACGCCAGGAGCATTCCCAACGCCAGGGACGCCAGGAGCATTCCCAACGCCAGGGACGCCAGCCGCGACACCAAGTGTAACGTCAGGAACGCCAGTCGCGGCACCAGCAGCAGCGCCAGGGCTGGCGATTAGCAATACGAATACTGGTGGAAACAGCTTCTACGTGGGTGACTCGGTACCTTTTACATTAATGGCCAGCGACCCCTCATCGGTAGCAGAGACGCAATCGATCACAGTAACAGACATTATGCCAGCGGGCCTGGTTAACATAAGCGCAACTGGAGCTAACTGGAGCATACACCTGAGCTCAACAATCAGCCCAGCAGTGCTTACAGCGGTCTATACGGGAACGTACCCGGTGGCAGCTGGGACAGCATTACCCGTCATCACGCTGACCGGAACATTGACAGCCGCAGCAGAGCCTGTATATACCAATACAGCAGCAGTAACATCGCCGGATGATCCCGACGAGACCTTCAGTGATATTTCCAGTAATACCATTTACGTCAATCTGGCTGCAGGAACACCGGGAGCATTCCCAGGAACACCGGGAGCATTCCCAGGAACACCAGTAGCATTTCCAACACCAGGGACGCCGGGAGCATTTCCAGGGACGCCGGGAGCATTCCCAGGAACACCGGGAGCATTTCCAACACCAGGAACACCGGGAGCATTCCCAGGAACACCGGGAGCATTCCCAGGAACACCAGTAGCATTTCCAACACCAGGGACGCCGGGAGCATTTCCAGGGACGCCGGGAGCATTCCCAGGAACACCAGGAGCATTCCCAGGAACACCAGGAGCATTTCCAACACCAGGGACGCCGGGAGCATTCCCAACACCAGGGACGCCAGGAGCATTCCCAGGAACACCAGGAGCATTCCCAGGAACGCCAGGAGCATTCCCAGGAACGCCAGGAGCATTCCCAGGAACACCAGGAGCATTCCCAGGAACACCAGGAGCATTCCCAGGAACACCAGGAGCATTCCCAGGAACACCAGGAGCATTCCCAGGAACACCAGGAGCATTCCCAGGAACACCAGGAGCATTCCCAGGAACACCAGGAGCACCAACAGGCGGAGCACCAACAGGAGGAGCACCAACAGGAGGAGCACCAACAGGAGGATTTCCAACAGGCGGAGCGCCAACAGGAGGAGCGCCAACAGGAGGCACATACTATTACCCATCACCAGACCTGTCGATTATCAAAACGCACCTGAATAGCAACAATTACCAGGTAGGGGACCAGGTAACCTATGTACTGACTGTCACCGCTTTGCCGAATGCGGGTCCAGTTTACTGGCCTAATTCCGTCACTGTCTCGGACGTTATTCCTGTTGGTGAAAAGAATTTGACTGCCGTGGGCAATAATTGGGCCTTCACCATTAACTCAACTGTGAGTCCGGCTCTGATTGTTGCTACATATGTAGGGGCATACCCTGTGGGGCCAGGTACAACCCTATCGCCGATTACCATTAACGCGACATTAACCAACGATGCTGTGCCTCATATCACAGATACCGCAACAGTGAATGCCCCGTACAATCTCTGTACGAGTTGTCAGTCCTCTGATACGGTCTACGTTCAGTCGAACAACAACAACAACCAGAACCAGAATAACGGCAGCAACCCGAGCAACCCAAGTAACCCGAGTAACAGCAACGGTTGTAGCAATGACGACAACAATTGTAATAATAACAACAATTGTGTCGATGATGATGACGATAACGATTGTTGTAACGTGAACAACAACAACAACAACAACAACAACAACAACAACAATGATTGTTGTAACGTGAACAATAACAACAACAACAACAACAACAACGATTGTTGTAACGTGAACAACAACAACAACAACAACAACAACAACGATTGTTGTAACGTGAACAACAACAACAACAACAACAACAACAACAACAACAACAACGATTGTTGTAACGTGAACAACAACAACAACAACGATTGTTGTAACGTGAACAACAACAACAACAACAACAACGATTGTTGTAACGTGAACAACAACAACAACAACAACAACGATTGTTGTAACGTGAACAACAACAACAACAACAACAACAACGATTGTTGTAACGTGAACAACAACAACAACAACAACAACAACGATTGTTGTAACGTGAACAACAACAACAACAACAACAACCAGAACAACAACAACAACAACAACAATAATAATTGTTGTAATCAGAACAACAACAACAACAACAACAACAACCAGAACAACAACAGTAATTGTAGTCCGGCTAGCCCGGCTAGCCCGGCTAGTCCGAGTGTCCAGGGTCGCCCTGGCTTACCCTTTACTGGAAGTGATCCTAACGCTTAGTCGGGCGTGAACGTCCAGGCTCGCTTCCAATTGGAAAGGAGCCTTAGTTGAAGGTTGGGGTGGTTGCGTCAAAACTGCCACTCCCACCTCTCTCTGTGAGCAATTTGTATAAGCGGGCATTTGTCTTAGGCTATCGTATACTTGTTCCTGTAGAAGACGTAGCGAGCGTAGTTAATTGAGAAGCATAAACATCTTATTTATGGAGAGGAGTGGATAACTTATGTATGGCAGGCAATACGCCTGGGCCATCGGTGGCTTACTGTTTCTGCTGCTGAGTTTTGTATTGGGTGGCTGGGCGTGGGAGCGCTGGCAATTCGCCCAACAGACACATGGTCCTTCCGGCAATCACGTAATAAAGCATACAAGTGTAATGCAGTCTGATGCAAATAAAATCATGAATATGAGTGGAGCTTCCCTTATTATCCCCTCAATCAAAGTAAATGCGCCTATTGAGCCTGTGGGTGTGTCGTCTGATGGTGCTATGGCAGTGCCAACGCTTCATCAGTGGACTGATGTTGGTTGGTACAAGAATGGGCCATTGCCGGGTGATCGAGGTAGTGCCGTTATTGATGGGCACCTGGATCGTCCTGGTGGGTCGGCTGCGGTCTTCTGGAACTTGCGCTATATGCATATCGGGGATCTGGTTGTGATAGCCGATGCTAAGGGACATATGCAGAGATTTCAAGTGACAAAAATGGCAACTTACCCACCTGGTAATGCACCGACACAGGAGATTTTTGCTGATACTTCCGGTACCTATCTGAACTTAATTACCTGCGCCGGAACCTGGATTCCAGCGCAGCATCAGACAACACTGCGTCTTGTTGTCTATGCCAAATCTATATCTTGACTTGCCTGATCTGGCAGAGTACACTGTACTAAGCAAACTAAGCGCAATAGGCTAAAAGCTGTGAAGGGGACCTGATTGAGTAGCTTTGCGGGCAGACAGAGAGCGATGTTGTGGCTGAAAACGTCGTTGTTGGCTCTACTCAATGACACCCCTGAGCTAAACAGTGAAATATATATGTTGTAGTAGCTGTTTTTCGGGATACGCCCGTTAACGCGTGACAGTTTTCGTCAGATCTCTGGTTGAGAAGGTTGCTATAGAGGTCATGATCAAGAACTGATTAAGGTCCTGGTTTTGTACAACGTGCCAGGATAAATGGTGGTGGTACCACGACAGGCGACTAAGCCCTCGTCCTCCTGATAGGGACCGGGGCTTTTTGTTGTCTCTTAGCGCAATGGATGTGCGCAGTAGCGAGTACAGAAAGGATGTTTGTATGGATAGCGCCGGAGACGCTAACGATCTTGAGGAAGGCACAAACTATCTCTGTTGATTGGTCAGCAGGTTTGTCGGGTGTCCTTCCTCTGCTTGTCATTGACGAACCTGCTGCATGTAACAAGAGATGGAAAGGAACTTTTTTATGGAACGTATGCGTACTACGGAGGTGGTATCTCATGTTGGCGAGCGTATTCGTGTTGCCGGCTGGCTGCACTCATTGCGCCAGTTGGGTGGTGTGACCTTCCTGGTTATACGCGATGGCTGGGGACAGGTGCAAGCTGTTACTGAGGTGGAGCATGAAATTGCTCCACTGCTTGAAAGTCAGTGCGGTGTTGAGAGTATCATCGCTATCGAGGGAATGGTTGTCGACGAGATTCAGGCACCAGGCGGCGTAGAACTTCACGCTCTCAGTATAGAAGTTATCGTACCGGTCACTGTCGCGCCTGTTGTCCCGCTCAACAAACGCAAACTAACTGCCAATATACACACTCTGCTCGACCAGGCGGTAGTTACCAACCGTCATCCCAGTCGTCGTGCTACGCTACGCCTGGCTGCTGGCGTGATGTCTGGCTTCCGCAGCCTGTTGACGGAGCGTGGTTTCACCGAGATCCAGACACCTAAGATCGTCGCGGCGGCAACCGAGAGTGGTGCCAACGTCTTCCAACTTGACTACTTTGGACGTCCAGCCTATCTAGCGCAAAGCCCACAGTTTTATAAACAAGTCATGCTTGGTGTCTTCGAACGTGTCTTTGAGGTCGGACCGGTTTTCCGTGCCGAGCCGCATGATAGTACTCGTCACATCAACGAATATGTGAGTCTGGATGCCGAGATGGGTTTTATCGAGAACCATTTTACTATCATGGCGCTGTTGCGTGATGTCATCGCAAACATTTTGAGTACACTTAGCACAGACTATGCTGCCGAACTGACTGTGTTAGGTGTACAGATGCCGCATGTGCCTGCGCAGATTCCCCATATCCATTTTGCGGAAGCTCAAGAACTTATCTTGCAGTTGCACCATGTCGATGTACGAGGTGAACCAGACCTCTCACCGCAAGATGAACGCTGGCTAGGTGCGTGGGCGCAGCAGGAGTTCGGCTGTGATTTTCTGCTTGTCACGGGATATCCCATGCGTAAGCGTCCGTTTTATACGCATCCTGATCCACAGCGACCTGCATACTCAAACTCGTTTGATCTGCTCTTCCGTGGTACTGAACTGGTAACGGGTGGACAGCGCCTGCATCGCTATGAGGAGTATATTGCCGCGTTAGAGCAAGCGCATCTGCCGCTGGAACCGTTCGCATCCTACCTGGAAGCCTTCAAATACGGTATGCCGCCGCATGGAGGTTTTGCCATCGGCTCGGAACGACTGCTCATGCAGCTACTCGCTGTACCGAATGTGAAGCTGACAACGACGTTCCCACGCGACATACATCGACTCGTACCATAAATTCTACTGTAACGATCTTGCCATATGAGACATGACATATCCCATATACGAGGTATGTCGTGTCAGTGGCTCTAGGAGCGCAAAAGGTGCCTTGTCGCGGGTATCTTTCTACAATGCTTATCGTAGAAGAGATCGTAAGGCCGTAATGCTGCTTATCGATTTGGATGCGAGTTATACTGAAGTAAGGAAGCTCCTCTTCTATAGTGAATTGATGGGTGTTTTGGGAGGCGGTTGTTATGGAATTACGTTTATTAGATAAATCTTTCTTAGTGCGTATCCCCTTTATAATGTTGCTAACCTTCTGTTTCCTCGCGCTGTTTACTGTTGGCACTGTGCGTGCTACGCCGCCGATTGGACCAGGGACGGCTTATCCCACTGATGCTGGCCCGCATGCTGTGGCTACTGGTGATCTCAATGGTGATGGGTATCCCGACATTGTCACGGCCAATCGGGACAGCACTACTGTAACGGTTTTGATGAATAATGGCAATGGCACTTTTGCTGCTGGCGTCAACTACCAGGCTGGTTCGCTGCCAGGATCGGTCGTGATCGGCGATTTTAACGGCGATGGGCATCCCGATATTGTCGTCGCCAACGGCTGCAAGGATAGGACGGTCAGCATCTTGCTCAATAAGGGTGATGGTACCTTCGGCCCACCTCAAGCCTATCAGGTTAATTATACACCTTCTGCCCTGGCGGTAGGAGACTTGAACGGGAATGGACATCTTGATCTCGTGGTGTTAAATGGTTGGAATCACGCCACTATCCTGTTTGGCAACGGTGATGGTACCTTTACCAAAGGACCAACCTACACTGTAGGTAAAAATCCCTATCGGGTAGCGATCGGCGATCTCAACCACGACGGCTATCCTGATCTCGTGACGCTAAATACACTGGATGCCACCATTACCGTACTCATGAATCGAGGTGATGGTACGTTTGCGCCTGGCGTCAGCTATGCAGTCAATGCAAAGCCGACTGCCCTGGCGGTAGGCGATTTCACCGATAATGGCTATCCTGATATCGCTGTTGCCAGTGCTGGCGCGACGGCTCAATCCAACGGCACGGTCAAGATACTCCTCAATAAGGGCGATGGCACCTTTGCGCCAGGTGTCGACTATATGGTTGGTAAAGCTCCTGCTGCCATTGGCATGGGGGACTTCAACATGGACGGTTTTACTGATCTGGCCGTGACGAATGTGGGCAGTAACACGGTCGAACTACTCCTCAATAAGGGCGATGGCACCTTTGCGCCAGGACCTCTCTACCCTGTTGACTCTGAACTCTACGCGCTCGCTGTAGATGACTTTAACGTGGATGGTTTGCCCGATCTAGCGGTTGCCAGCACGTACAGCCATACTGTTACAGTGCTACTGACACAATCTCTGCCGCCGGCTCTCTCTATCACTAACACGACGCAGGGAGGTAGCAGCTTTATGGTAGGAGATACCGTCAGCTACGTGCTGACAGTTGCCAACCAATCGCCGGTTGGTAGCGTGACGCAGCGCGGTTCGGTCTGCGTTACCGCTATTATTCCGGTTAACCTGAGCCATCTTGTCATACGCGGGCGGCGTGATGGTTGGCGTTATAAGCTCACCAGCAGTCCCGTTGGTCCGCTTGTCATCAGGGCCGTTTATGACGGGAAATATCCAATACCTCCCGATGCAGTTTTACCCCGGCTCGTCATCAGTGGCGTTTTGCCCGCACAGGCAGTTCCTACGCTGACTACAATTGCGGTAGTGAGTGCACCAATTAATAGCAACTCCGCTAACGATGTGGCGGTAAATACTATCACTGTCAGTGCTGTATAATCAGGGTGAAGCAAGAGGGGAGAACCGCACCTGCATGCTGTGAAGCAGCAGGAGTGGTTCTCCCCTCGTTTTGTTTTGTTGCGCCAGATCTTTTCATCTCTACCTGACTTGAAAGAGCAGCGCAGAGGCATTAAGAGAACTGAACATTGACGGTCTGTGCGCTAATATCTGTACCAGCCAGGAAATCCAGGGTATACGTGTTTGTGGATGTGGGCTGAACCTGAAATGCAGCCGAGCCTTGAACATTTGTGGTCTGTGCATTCAGACTGATAAAATTGTCTAGATTCGAGTTGTCATCAGGTGAAATGGTGGAAGCTCCCGCTTTCAGGCGTAAAAAGTCATAGAGGCTGACATCATTATCACTATTGTTGCTAGCAACTAGGTCGAACGTGATATAAACCTGACCAGTTTTGGCCTGTTGCCCATCGAAGTACAGGCTCTGTGTGGCATCCTTGATGGTCCAGTTCGCGCCTGCATAGGTCGTCTGTTTATTGAGCGTGATGGTCTTGGGCGCATACTGTGTCAGATTAGCATTGTTTGCCAGCGCAAACGTCATCTGGTGTTCATCGGACGCACCCAGCTCTAGTTGTAATTTACTCAGGTCAACTTCTCCCTCAGACGACGTATCGAAATCTACCCAGTTATTACGTGTCACATCCTGATCTGGTGCTATATCCTGTTCAGAGTTGATGGTGTTGGCGACAGACTTATCGGGCAGGATTAAATGAAACGCTGAGGTATACGCGAAGAATGAACCATCTTTCGCAGTCTGTTGCTCCTGGAAACTCAGGCGGACATAATTTGGATGCGAGGATAATCCATAGTCGTTTGCCAGATCGTCATCGCTGAATTTCGCTTGCTGTTGTAGTCCTGTAAAAGTGAGCTGATCACTGGCGTAGACCGCGCTTAAGTTTAATTTCTGTGTCGCCGTGTAGGTTCCGCCACCGCCACTGCTCGTGTTACTGTTTATGCCAGTCGTGCCTTGATTCTCCCTTTGGGCGGCGTTGTTTAGAGCACTTGTAATCGCATAAACTCCCCCTCCACCTACAAGTAGCACAAATACGATAATGCCGATAATGATGAGAGGCCAGGGCGAGCGTTTTTTGGCCTGAACCGGTGGCTGTGTGTAGCTGGCGTAGTATTCGCCAGCGGCAGGTTTTGCGCCGTAGGGATCACTTGGTGGCGGCGGAGGCGTGTTGTACGTCTGGTAGCCCTGGCCGCTGGATGGTATCTGTGGTTCTGATGCACGCTCTGTTGGGTTATAATTGGGACTGGAAGGCGTATTGCGTGCATCCTGAGCCAGCGTAGTTGGCTGATAGCCCGCATTAGCAGGCGGCGGCGGTTGCATGCCTGAATTAGAGAGGGATGAGGCAACTGTGGGAGCAATGGTCGGGCTCTGCTCAGCTACAGCAGAGCCACAGTTTGCACAGAAGCGTTGACCTGCACCAATTGGTGTCTGGCATGTTGGACAAACTCTCGGTGGTGTTTGTGACAAGGTTTTGCTCCTCTTTACCATGCTATGAGCTAAAGTATATTTACCTGCTACGATGAGTTCAATTGTAGCTTTTCTGCTCGCGTAATGCTGTTTCCAAATATATAGTATGAGTGTGTTGTCCGTCACAGAACAGACGCTCGCGCGCAACGATTATAAACATATGATCAAAATTTGTCGATTAATTACCCCATTTGTCTCACTATCCTGCACTTGCTAACTGTATGGGACATTACATATACGCTTCTAGCACAGGTATATATCTCATTTTTAGAGCGTCCCAAAAATTGCTGCATGACAAAGAGAAATTGTACTCTACATCAGGGTGGAGGAGGCGTATGCTATACTGATACTTTGCGCCGCTAAAATTGTTGTTGTGATCGTACCTTTAATACATTATAAGGAGTATCTAAGATTTATGCAAGTTGATCGTGTCGCGCTTATCCCTGGGAAACAAGAGGGTTATCTCTGGACCTGGTGGAAAAATGATGCGCAACCCTTGCAACCGTTATTGTCTGGCTGGCATGTGGAAACTTCAGATGACATCAATTTTTTGGCCCGTCTCTCAGTTATTTCGCGTGAGAGTGTGCGTGAGCGGCTTCAGGCCGGGCATCGTCCTTATATGGCCTATCTGGAAACCACACTGGTTGCTTATGGTTGGTCGGCAATAAACGCTGCCGCTTTTGGCTCGCCCTCGGTCCATTTTTTTGTGCCTATGCATAATCTGTATCTTTACCATTTTGTGACTTTACTGCCATGGCGTGGGCACGGCTTCTATCCACGCTTATTGCGCGATATTGTGCAGCGCACAGCAAATACCTACGAGCGCTTCTGGATTATTCACCGCTTTGTCAATACTGCCTCAAAGAAAGGTATTGCTAAAGCTGGCTTTCGCATTGCCTGTCGCGTTTTTTCTGCTAACACCGGAGGACTGGTACTGGTGCCTGATCGTGATCAAGAGCGCGCGCGCGCTGGTGCGAAGCTGCTTGGTCTGCCGCTACTTGAGTAGCAATGCTTTTCAGCTAGCGTTGATCAACTGAAGGAGGCACAGTTGTGGGTGGAGATCTGAAGTGTTGGTCTGAGCATCGATTTGACAAGCCCGTTGCTGTGGGGCTATCATGCTACTTATAAGTACTATGCCTGCGCAGACAAACAATGTGCCAGAAACATGTAGCAAGCAGGCTATTTACTATTTACGCCTTGCACACCAGAGGAGCAGTCCATGTCAGAAACCACCGCCAATGCCGCTGTGTTTCATACCCATACACTCAGCAATGGCTTACAAATTGTTGGTCAGCCGATGCCCGATTTCGAGTCGGTGGCCGTCTCATATTACGTGCGCACTGGCTCACGTGATGAGTACGATTCCCGGATCGCAGGTGTCTCTCACTTCTTAGAGCATATGGTGTTTAAAGGTACGCAGACGCTCGACTGGCAGCAGATTACGCTGGAATTCAACAAAATCGGCGCTGAACTCAATGCCTTCACTTCGCATGAGTCAACCGTTTTTTATGCTCGCGTGCTGGGTGAGTACCTGGATCGCGCGGTCTCTCTCTTGAGCGATATGATGTATCCACGCCTGGCTGAGAGCGATTTTGAGACCGAAAAAGAAGTCATCGTGAATGAGATTGCTCGTTCGGAGGACCAGCCTTACAACCTCACTTATCGCCGCATGATGCAGAAGTACTTCGGCGATCATTCGCTGGGACATGATGTGCTTGGCTCGCGTGAAAGCATTCGGGGCATGCGCATCGAGCAGATGCGTGAGTATTGGCAGCGCCGTTATGCGGCCAACAACTTGATTCTTTCGGTGGCCGGTAAGTTCGATTGGGAGCATATCATTGAGCTGGCAGAGCAGCATTGTCGCGCCTGGCGTACTGGCGATAGCGGACGAGATGTCACGCATTACGAACCTGCTCAGCCGCTTAATGATATTGTAGTTGATAAGAAGCTGAAGCAGCAGATCATGATTCTGGCTATGCCAGCCGTTGACATCAGGGACCCTGATTATTATGCGGCCATATTAGGGGGCAGCATTCTGGGTGACAATGATGGTTCGCGCCTCTACTGGAATATCTATCAGCGCGGCCTGGCAGAATCGGCCAGCGCGGGTATCTGGGCTATGGAGGGGACTGGTATCCTGCTGATGGAGGCGAATTCGACACCTGAGAATGCGCCGCGCGTGCTGAAATTGCTGCGTTCAGAGCTGGAGAGCTTACTGAACGATGGTGTCTACGAAGATGAATTGCGCCGGGCCAAGGATAAATGGATCAGTGGCATTGTGCTGAGTGGTGAATCGACCTTTTCGCGCATGCGCGCGTTAGCGAATGACTGGGTAACTGAGGGCCGGTTGGTCAGCATTGAAGAGGAAATTGCACGTATTGAAAAGATAACCACCGTGGATATCATGCGCGCATTGCACCGCTTCCCAGTGCGTGACAAGCAAGTTCTGACGGCGTTGGGGCCGCTCAGCGCGGAGGAATTTCTGGCCTGAGTTACGCGAGCATGTGTTGGTATGGTAATAGCGCATCGCCTGGCTTATTGCGCCGCAGAGGCTCTCCATCCTTGTGGGGGAGACGTCAGGAGATCGGGTAGGGGCGTCATCTTGCATGCGCCCCCAGGGCGGTCGCCAGGACACGCCCCTACCCAGTTTCTTCCTCGTGGAGGGAGTGTCTCTGCATCGCCCTGTTTGTAAGGTGGGTGCCAGGTATGATAGACTGAGGGTGGGTTTTGTAGTGTCGCTGTATATCCTGATGAGCAGAAAGGGAACGAGCACCGTGATCGAGGCGAATGAGATAGCTGAGAAGATCCGCGCTGCATTTGATGAGATCAGCCAGCGGCATACGCGTCCGCGCCAACTGATTGAAGATCGCCTGATCGAGCTTGCAACGAGCGGAGCTGATTTCACGGTTGATGATCTCTGGCAGGGTATACGCCAATTGGAGCCACGCCTGGGACGTGCGACCGTCTACCGCTCAGTGGAGATGCTCGTCAACATGGGCCTGCTGGACCGTATCGAGTTCGCTGATAGTACCCACCATTATCGTGTGTGTGGCAACGGTCATCACCACCATCTGACCTGTACCCACTGCCACCGCGTTGTCGAAATAGACATTTGTCTGCCCCAGGACCAGCTTAACGCTATCGGTTATCAAACAGATTTTGCCATTGAGGGTCATGCGCTTTCGCTCTTTGGCTGTTGTGCTAACTGCCGCTCTGCTCTGTCACAGGCTCGGCGGGCGAGCGCAAACTAATACTGCTGGCTTCGAACGGGTAGGGGCGTCATCCATCAGCGCAAACGAGAGAACAGCTGATTTTCGTCGGGAACCGGGTAGGGGCGTGTCCTGGCGACCGCCCTGGTGGGCCTTCAGAGAGCAGGGAATGGTTCTCGTGAGGCCCGGGGGGCGCACGCAAGGTGACGCCCCTACCCGGTTCCCGAAACAATCCTTCCCGCGCTGGCATCCGTGCTCGCTGAGGTTAGCGCCTGGTTTTTTGCGCTTCCTGTGCAGATTGCTGGAAACCCAGTGCGCGGTGGACGATATAGAGGGGACGCGCTCGCACCTCGTCGTAGATGCGCCCAAGGTACTCACCAATGATCCCCAGGAATATGAGTTGGATACCACCGAGGAAAAGTACCAGGATCAAGGTCGAAGCCTGTCCCACAATTGCGCCGGTAAAGAGACGCAAGATGATCGCCACGAGAATGCCTATCAAGCTAATACCAGCCAGAATAAAGCCAAAGCTCGTCGCCAATTGCAAGGGCAGGTGGCTAAAACTGGTAATGGCATCCAGCGAGAATTGGATCATTTTCATCAGCGGATATTTGGTAGTACCGGCGAAGCGCTCCTGGCGGTCGTAGAGGACTGATTCCTGCCGAAAACCAACCCAGACCGAGAGGCCACGCATAAAGCGATGATGTTCATGCATTTTGATCAGTGCATCAACGACCGCACGATCCATGAGGCGGAAATCTCCTGCGTTGCGTGGGATATTGATCGACGTGATACGGTCGATCAAGCGGTAGAAGGCCGAAGCTGTAATCAATTTAAACTTCGTTTCGCCTTCACGGGATGCGCGCTGCCCATATACCACCTCTGCGCCCTGCTTCCAGCGTTCAATAAACTGTAGGATCACCTCTGGCGGGTCCTGCAAATCTGAATCGATCACCACGACCGCCTGTCCCTGAGCGTAATCCAGGCCGGCAGAAATGGCGATCTGGTGGCCGAAGTTTCGCGAGAAATCAATCACACGCACGCGTGAATCGTGCGCATGCAGCTCTTGCATAATGCGAAATGAACCATCGCGACTGCCGTCGTTGACCAGCACCAGTTCAAAAGGCTCACCAAGCGGCTCCATGATGGCAACAATGCGCTTATAGAAGTGGGGTAAGGTCTCCTCCTCATTAAACACAGGTGCTACTATCGAATAGGTGACAGGCACAACCGCTTCAGGTAACGGTAACGCACTCTCGTTTGTCTCGATCATAATATATGCATCTCCTCACATGGATTTTTCTTATCCTGATTGAACGCGTTAAGTATCATCTCGTCCTCTATTGTATCCGCTTTTCCAGTGGAGTGGTAATACTATCATTTTACTGGGGACTGAAGCTCACTGTACTCGTCTCTACAAAGTTTACCAGAGTGAGCTAGCAATGCCTATACCAATACAGGGAGAAAATCCAACGCAAAGCTTCCTGGCTTTTCTGCGCATGTGTTTGGGAAGAGCATTCTTTGCTCTGCTGCTGAACTGGATGCAAATACCGCTTGAGAGCATCGTATGCTTTTGCTGTTTGTAGTATGTGAGAGGCGAATATGTGTTTAAACGATGACTATTATGCCTTATCTATCAAAAGAGTCACGCGCAAGTGGATCTCCGTCCATGCGGGGGAAATGGGGTAGGGGCGTGTCCTGGCGACCGCCCCGGGCGCACGCAAGGTGACGCCCCTACCCCATTTCCCAACGTTTTCCCCGGAAGGATGGAGACCCGCGCAAGTGCTTGCGCGTGACTCTTTTAGGTTATTAAGCCATGTTCAAGCAATCGTACAGTCCACTACTCTGGCTGCTTGTCGTGCTAGAGCTTTGACTACTCGTTTCCCATGCTGAACTTGAAACTGTTTTACAGTTCGTCGTGACCCAACTTGTGACGGTGGATGATCCACCACCGCCTATGCCACCGCTGAGCATGAAGAAACGTACGGTGCCATTCTTTACAAGCTGTTTCAACGAGCTGACCGTGAGAATAGGATCACTGCCGGAAAATCCACCCATTGCCATCACTGCCTTGCCTGTCTCGATAATGATCGACTCGGCTGATCCCGCGCTGGGCACTGCCAGGATGAAACGCGCCTTGCCCTGATGCGCCTCCAGGTAGCTTAGCAATTGACTATCGACGCCAGCGCCTCCGCCAGCGCCTCCGCCAGAGAGGCTACCACCGTTAGTAGGGGTGCTATTACCTGTCGATGTGCCACTACCATTGGGTGCCTCACCTCTGCTCGTTGTGCTACCGTTACCGGGGAAGCCTCCACCACTGGGGAGATCACCACCGCCAGGGAAGCCACCGTCGGCTCCGAATGTACCATTTTCCCCGCCCTCGCGCGTGCGTGTAATGCCACTGGGTGCACCACCACCACCAAATCCTCCGCTACCACCTGAGGCCGTAGGACCTGCCGTTGGTACAGCACCGCCTTCAGCGGTGGCGACAGCGTAGCCCGACCAGACCAGCGGTGTGAGTAAGAGCGCCAGCATGGCGGCAGCCACTGCGGGACGCGCCCATGACTGGGGATTTGGCCGTAAGCGTGCGCTGAATGGCAGGCGTGCGATGACCAGCACAATGGCTGCCAGGAGACAGAGGCTGATGATCAGCGGGCTGAGCCAGCCCCATCCAGTGTAGGATGTAAGCAGGAAGACTTGCTCCGCAGCGGTCAGTAGCAGGGCCACCGGTAACATCCAACTGCGCCAATCAGTCAACGGACGCTCGCGATAATCCTGCCACAGCAGGACCAGTCCGATGCCGGCCAATGCGCTGATGGCTGGCGCGATGATCACCAGGTAGTAGGTATGAATGAAACTGGCAACGCTAAAGAATATGCCCATGGTGAGCAACCACATGCCCCATAGTATGAGTGCCTGCAACTGACGATTCAGTGGAAAACGTATGCGTGTCTGCCAGGCTAGCGCCAGCATGCCGATGATGGCAAGAGGAAGTAACCAGCTTACCTGTCCACCCAGATCCACCGTAAACATGCGCGCTATACCGGCTGCTGGTAATCCGAAGAAGCCTGTCGTATTGCTACCACCACCAGCACCAGAAGGTGCTCCAGTCGAGGAGCTGCTTGGGCCAGCCTGGGACCCGGAAGGCGCTGCGGAGGCTGTCTCTGTCGAGGAGGTGCTCGAAGATGTTTTGGATGTAGTTGCTGTCGAGGAGGTACTCTGGCTATTGGAAGAGGTAGTTCTCTGGGGAGCACTGCCTCCACTTCGGCTACCACCGCCGAAGCCACTGCCGAACTGGCCTAGTAGCCGCTCTATACCATTATAGCCCACGGTCAATTCGAATTCTGAATTGGTCTGGCTCGAACCGACATATGGGCGATCTGCTGCCGGTGTGAGATCAACCGCTTCAATCCAGGCAAACGAGACGATTAGCATAACCACGGTGACAACAACGAGATGGAGGATACGTACACGCCAGCTCCGGGGTGAACCGAGGAGGTACAGCAGACCAAGCGCAGGAACGACCAGGTATGCCTCCAGTGTTTTGATGTTGAATGCCAGTCCTATCAATACTGCACCCAGCACAAGCCAGCGCAAGCTACCTTTTTCGGTAGCAATGCAGACGGCCCAGGTTGCTAGCAGCATCATGAGCACCAACTGGGGGTCGATATTGTTATCACGATTCATCACGACGTTGATGGGCGTGATCGCCAGGGCCAGCGCGGCCAGTAATCCCGCGCCGGGTCCAAATGTGCGGCGTACCAGGTGATAGAGGAGGATTACGGAGAGCACACCGGCAACCGCCTGGGGCAGTAGTATACTGAACCCAGAAAAACCAAATATTTTGGCGCTAGCGGCCTGTACCCAGAGTGCGAGAGGTGGCTTATCAACGGTCACGAACCCACCTGGATCAAACGATACAAAGAAAAAGTTGTGCCAACTGGTGAGCATGCTCTTGATGGCTGCTGCATAATATTCATTGCCATAGCCTTCCTCTTGTATTTGGAAGAGATTGAGGAAAGCTGATAGTATAACTATTATGCCGAGCGCAATCCAATGCCAATTTTTTGTTTTTTGTGCGGCAGGACCATTACCGCTATCCACGGGGGGTAATGTCCTGTAGTCCGTATGGTGTATTGATATGTCTTCAGTCTGCATCAAATGTATCCTTTATGCTTTGCTGGTATAGCTTCAATGAACCATATATAGCATAGAGTGCCCAGAAGAGAATGTCTTCAGAGGAATCCCTGATGTTTAATCGTATATATTGCACTAAACTGATACACAGCTACCCTTTTACTAATATGACAATTATGGAATGATCCAACGTGGTATGCGGTATACTATCATCGAAGTATAGAGAAGTTCGGTCGTTTCATTCGTACTCTGTTAGACTGGAACGGGTAGAACGGTAGATTGCTAAAGAATAACAGGTGGCATGATGGGACAGATGCTCCTTCAACATACGAAAAAACGCCGGCTGACAAGGCGCTGGCTGATAGTGCTGCTCGGATTGGCTGTGCAGTTGGGCATCATCTTACTGCTTTTTCTGTCTGCTAATCAGCCAGGCTTCTTTAATATCGCGCTGACTCCGGTGCAAGGTCATCCTGGAGTATGTCAGGTGACGGGCGTGGCCCCCTTTTCGGACCCGGCAAGACAGGGTATCCATCCAGGAACATTGGTACGACCACAGTCTGGTCCTGGCAATGCGGGCAATGCGCACCCTTGCCAACCTACAAATGGTTCGGTCATGTTCAGCGCTACCGGTGGTCATCAGCAACCGGGCTCTCAATTTACGGTGGAATCACTCTCGTCTGATCTTGCCGATACAGTCCTTGTGGTCATGCTGGCGATCATCTTCGATGTTGCGGGCATCGCCATCTTCCTGCGCGCGCAGGCTCGTCCTACGGCGCGCATCGCCTATGCCTTATTTTATAGCGTTTCCTTATATTGCTGTGGACTGAGATTACAAAGCCTCCATATCCATTTGTTGGATATAATTTTTCCCATTTTGCAGATACTGATCAATGGATTTTCCACCACCTTCGTGTGTCTGTTTCCTCACCCACGTAGTCAGCAGTTCCATAGAAAAAGAGCGTCATTCCTGCCTTATGTTCCCTTAGGGGTTGGCATTATCATTGCCCTATTAAGTCTACCCATTGCGCGATATATATCTAATGTGCCTGTTATTCCGCTATTTCTCAACTTTGGCTATAATATTGTCTGCCTGATCATCGTCATCTGTGTATTATTATGGGGCATGCGCAATATTGATAACAGTGAGCGGCAGCTTGCGCGCATCATGATAATCAGTGTGGCCTTTTTACTGGTCATTATGGCACTGAGCCAGGGGATTATGCCACAGAATGCTCTGGCTCAACACAGCCTCATTCCGTCTGGCCCCTTTTCTCAGCCCGGTCTGCTGCACCTGATACCTTTCCCGCTGGTCGTGCTGCCAATCATTTGTGACTATGCGCTGTTCCGTCACGAGCTTGTGGGTGCTACTAGCCTGCTCAGTCGCAAAGTAATGCGCGTCTTCTTATGGATATTGTTGGCGAGCCTGTTTATTTTTCCAGGCATTATCCTGTTGCGCGCTTTAGATAGTAGTACACTCAAAATAGTACAGGATCTGCGTGATTATGTCTATGCCGCGCTCCTGGTGCTGTGCCTGTGGCTCTTTCCGCTGCTCTGGAACAAATTGCGCGATGCCGGGGACCTGGTATTTTATCACGACTTCTATCAGTACAACCGCTCATTAAGCGACCTGAGCACGGCGATGACGCGGTTACACGGACTTGATCAGATCAGCGCTTTTCTTCTGCCGCGTCTCTCTCAACTGCTCAATGCGCCAGATGTGATCCTATTGGTGCGTGCGATATCGCAGGACGAAATGCGCTACAGCACCGATGATATCAATAGTACCACGCGTGCCTGGCACCTCTATCGCTCAACGCCGCAAGGCGATCTGTCCAGCGAGCGACTGAGCAAGATAGCTGACCAGGCCCTGCGCCATTTCACCCGGCGCTCGTATGCTCCGCATTTCCTTGATGATGTATTGCTGTTAGCTCTCTATGATGGGGATCAGGTGACTGGCTTCCTCTGCCTGGGACCAAAGAAGAATCTGGAGCCATATGGCCGACAGGATAAGAGTTTTCTGGCGACTCTGGTGGCTCAACTCTCGGTTTTGGAGGTGAATAATCGTTACCTGGTGCAGGCGCAGGCGGATGCACAAAAAGTGACGGCGCTCAACCATCGTGTCATCTCTGCCCAGGAGGATGAGCGCAAGCACCTCGCGCTGGATCTGCACGATGATGTGCTGCAAGGGGCTATGTTGTTGGTGCGACAGCTCTCGGATGCCAGCTCTATCAGCGATATTGCGGATGCCATGCCGTTGGCTCGCTCGGTCGTTACTAATCTGCGTCGTACCTGCCTGGCGTTGCGTCCATCGTTGCTGGATGAGTTAGGGCTGGCTGAGGCGTTACGCTGGTTGGTAAAGCAGACCGAACAGTTGAGCGCTGGCAAGCTGCGATTGGAATTGCGTTGCGTTGGTGTCACTACGCAACGTTTCTCAGGGATGGTCGAGCTGGCTTTGTACCGCGTGGCGCAGGAGGCGTTGGCGAACGTCATGAAACATGCCCAGGCGAGCAAAGTGATTGTACGTCTACACTATAGTCGCCATGGGCAGATCTCGCTCGTGATCGCCGACAATGGTCGTGGGTTCAGGATGGGACGGCTGCCGGAGGAGAGTCTGGGTTTTGTGGGGATGTATGAAAGGATGGATGCTATTGGTGGATATATACAACTGCGCGCACGGCCCTATCGCGGTGTGATTGTGCGCGCCATATATACACAAATGAATGTGGAAATGGATATAAGTACCGCGAAAACTGTAAAGTTAGCGCTCAACCGCGATGTTGGCTCTGGCCGCCTGGATCGCAATCAGCAGAAGGAATTGATCAGATGAATACGCCGAAAACCGTGACTATCTTGTTGGCAGACGATCACGCAATGATGCGTGAGGGAACAAAGCGACTATTAGAGGAAGATCCAGCATTGGAAGTTATTGGAGAAGCGCAGGATGGTGCAGAGGTAGTCGCATTTTGCCAAAGGGTACGACCAGATGTTGTTGTGCTGGATATTGCGATGAAAGGCATGAATGGCTTTGGGGCGGCCCAGGCGTTGGTAACACAGTTTGACCATCCACCCGCGATCCTGGTGCTGACGGCCTATGATCAGATCGCCTATGTACAGACGATGCTCAAGCTGGGAGTGAAGGGGTACTGGCTCAAAAGTGCGCGTGGCAGTGATATTCGCCAGGCGATTCACGAGCTTGCCGCTGGCAGACGCAGCATTGCGCCAGAGGTGCGTCAATTGCTGTCAGAGGAGGGAGATACACCCACCACGCCGGTTCAGCCGCTGACCAGCCGCGAACTTGAGGTATTGGGCCTGGTGGTGCAAGGTCTGCGTAACAATGAGATTAGCCAGCGTCTGAACGTTTCAGTCAAGACGGTTGAGACGCATCTGACCAGCCTGTATGGTAAGTTGGGAGTGCAGTCGCGCGCGGAAGCGATAGCCCTGGCACAACGGCAGGGCCTGTTACTGGAGCATTAGAGGAGAGGCGGCTGGCAAGATGACCCTGCCAGCCGCCTCTCCTGACTACGATTGCACCTGAGGTCAACCAAAAAATAGTAGAAAAATAGAGCGAAACAATACACAGAAAGGCGTCTGCTGTATTGCGCAGGAAGATTTTCTGTTGTTTCACCGGGAGGACTATGGGTTACTCCCAAGGGAGTTTCTCTATCGGCTCAGTCTCAGTACCTTTTTTACGGCCTGAATCTCTTTGCTGTCTCCTGTAAGCTTTATCTTGTACGATATCGATTTGGTAACGATCTGCTCGTGATATTTTATAAGTTTCAATAGGTGCTTTAGCATCTGCTGGATTTGGCTTTACTTGAGCTTCTGCTTTTTGGTCATCAACTTGGTTAAGGGATAAGAGTCCATCTATTGGTTTTGGCCATCGCATCAATACATCAACTACCATCTTTCCCTCTGGTGAGAGGCGTGATCGAACTGCTTGCAGGTCTTGACGCGTGGGTATATCATAAGTTTCACGGTTTTTATTCTCTGAAATCATCTGGCGGATGGTATCTCTTCTTCGACTGCTTTTCGTGAATCTACTAACCTCAGGAGTGCCTGAATCGGTGATGGCGTCTCCTCTGAGGCTTCTGCTTGTCAGGCTATTTTTTGCGGATCTAATAACATCAAAATCTCCTGGTTTATCACCGCTTGAAACATCACTGGTGATGATGTCTCCTCGGAGGCTTCTGCTTGTCAAGCTGTTTGTCAGGCTGTTTTTTATGGATCTAATGACATCAAAAAACTTCGATGGACCTTTTCCCTGTGTGCCCAGAGCATCCCCTTCTTTAGGATGTTTACCTGAATCATCTGTAGGGATGTCTCCTCCTGTATGCGATGGCATAGATAGCAATCCTTTCACAACGCTTCGACAAACAGATGTCCTGGCCTCTTGCATCCTATGGTTCGCTGAGATACTTTGAGAGTAGTATAACATTAATCGAGAGAGGCGAGCAAACAACATTTGGCTCATATACATCAATGCCACAGAGAAATATAAGCCTGGTTGAGGTGACAGTAATAGGAGAAGGTAGATATGGCGAAAAAAGTACGCACGCAAGCCATGCGTGTATTAGATGCGCATAAGATCGCTTATACGCTGCATGTCTTTCCTGACACGATCCGTGATGCAGTGCAGGTAGCGGCTGAAATAGGCTTACCGCCCGCGCAAGTTTTCAAGACGCTCGTCGTGTTGCGGGAGGATGTGGCAAATGTGCGTCCTTTACTGGTGATGGTGCCTGCCGATCAGGAAATCGACCTACGGCAATTTGCGCAGGTGATCGGTGTCAAAGCTGTGCGTATGGCCAGCCAGGAGCAGGCGGAGCAGTTGACGGGGTTGAAGGTCGGCGGTATTTCTGCCCTGGCCCTACTCAATCGTCCATTTGATATCTATCTTGACGAGAGTGCCACCCGTTTTGAGCAGATTGCGCTGAGCGGCGGACAACGCGGCGTGGATCTACAACTACGTGTGCAGGATGTGGTAACTTTGACGGACGCACAGTTTGTACGCGCTACCAGACCTAAAGGCAGTACAACCTCATAGCATACATTTATGGTGGACTCCGCGCAGTATGATCAGGGCAATTCAGGTATAGACCTGAGATGAAGACTGACCTGAAGCCTTTTTAACTCATTATATACCCTGTATAGCTGCGAAAAACCTTGACTTTAAATCAGGTTCATAAATCGGGTGAAGCACCGATGTTGTGCCCTCATAAAGCTGTCATACTTCATACAGAAGAAAAAAGAAGTTATGGCACGATGAAGTAGCCCTCGCGCAGAAACGCTGTACTTTCTGCCAACGACCACAGATACTGCATGCGGAAATGGCTCCTCTCGGTTCAGGTGAACCCTCTTAGACAGTCAGAAACGCCACTGTCGTGGCTAGCCTACGGCTCATCTGACTGAAAGGAGGAACATTACATGGACTCAGAGCCATTTCCGAGCATTCAGACCAGTGTTTGCGTGGGACGAGGATGAACAACAATCACAGTTGCGTCTCTGAATGTTTAGTATTGTTGCAGTACCCTAAAAGCGGATCTAAAGAGCTGGCTCGTCTCGCAAACGACTGCCTCTCTCTTTAGGAAACACGGTTTACCAAAAAGCTCCGTGATTTTGTGCTAGAGGTTACAAGGAGAGCATCACATTGGATGCATTAACACTGTCGCGTCTACAATTTGGCAGCACGATTGTCTATCATTTCCTGTTTGTCCCGTTGACGATGGGCCTGGTGCTGCTGATTGCTATTATGGAAACACTCTATGTCAGTAGTGGCAATATTGTCTATAAGCGCATGGCCCAGTTTTGGGGCAAGCTGTTCCTGATTAACTTCGCGCTGGGCGTAGTGACAGGCATTGTGCAGGAGTTCCAGTTTGGCATGAACTGGTCGGCCTACTCGCGTTTTATCGGCGATGTATTTGGTGCGCCACTGGCTATCGAAGCGCTGGTCTCGTTCTTTATGGAGTCGACCTTTCTCGGTATCTGGATCTTTGGCTGGGAACAACTGCCGAAAAAAGTGCACCTGGCGGCGATCTGGCTGGTCGCCTTGGGCTCGTATCTCTCGGCCTTCTGGATTATGGTCGCGAACTCGTTTATGCAGGAGCCGATTGGCTTCATTGTGCGCAACGGTCGCGCTGAGATGACCAACTTCTTCGCGCTGCTGACCAACCCTGATCTCTTGTACCAGTTTCCGCATGTGGCGGCTGGTGGCCTGGTTACGGGAGCGTTTTTTGTGGTCGGTATCAGTGCCTACCATTTTCTCAAAAAGACGCCCGATCAGGAATTTTTCCGGCGCTCTATGCAGATTGGCATGGTTGCCGTGCTGATTGGTAGTCTGGCAGTTGCGCTGATCGGGCATGTGCAGGGCCAACATGTGGTGCAGAACCAGCCGATGACCATGGCTGCGGCGGAGGCGTTGTGGGATACGGAGCAGCCAGCTTCGTTGTCACTCTTTGCTATCCCTGACCAGCAGGCCGGCAAGAATCTCTTTGACATCAGGGTCCCCAATCTGCTGAGCTTTCTGTCTGACGACAGCTTTACCAGTCAGGTACAGGGTATCAAGCAGCTACAAGCTGAATCGGTCAAAGAATATGGTCCCGGCAACTATATTCCCCCGGTGGCTGTGACTTATTGGGGCTTTCGCTCGATGGTAGGTACAGGCATGCTCATGGCCTTACTGGCAATGATTGGACTCTGGCTCATGCTCAAGAAGCGTCTGGCCCAGACGCGCTGGTTTTTATGGGTATTGGTCGGGGCTATTGCCTTGCCGTATATCGCTAATACCGGCGGCTGGATTTTGACCGAGATGGGACGTCAGCCCTGGTTGGTATTTGGCGTCTTAAAAACATCTGCTGGCGTCTCGCCCTCCGTCAGTTCTGGTATGGTGCTCTTCACCTTGATCGCCTTTGTCTTACTGTATGCTGTCCTGGCTGTTGTCGATGCCTTCCTGCTCTGCAAGTACGCAAAGTCAGGCACCCAGATCGTGCATGAGATGGTAGAAGAGCCAGAAGAGCAGCTCGTTATCACGTACTAGCAAGAGAGTTGCCTGCTATGAACTTACAGATACTATGGTTTGGCTTGATTGGTCTATTGTTTACCGGCTTTTTCGTGCTGGAAGGCTTCGACTATGGCGTGGGTATCCTCTTGCCATTGCTCGGCAAAAACGATACTGAACGCCGCATGATTCTCAACAGCATTGGTCCTTTCTGGGATGGTAATGAAGTCTGGCTGGTGACGGCTGGTGGAGCTATGTTTGCCGCTTTTCCCAACTGGTATGCCGCGCTATTTAGTGGTTTTTATCCGCTGGTGTTCTTTATCCTCTTAGCGTTGATTTTGCGCGGAACGGCCTTCGAGTTCCGCAGTCTGCATGAGCATAGACGTTGGCGCGCTGTATGGGACTGGGTAATCTGCGTTGGTAGCCTGCTTCCCGGACTATTCTGCGGTGTGGCGATAGGGAACATCATAGAAGGCGTGCCGATTGACGCGAAGCTGAACTATGTGGGTGGCGTGTGGAATCTGTTGAATCCATTTGCCTTGCTGTGTGGCGTGACCTTTGTGGTCCTCTTTACGCTACATGGCGCGATTTTCCTGAGCTTGCGTGTCGATAATCACCTGACGGAACGCGCGTTGCGGACGGCACAGCGCTTGTGGTTGCCCACGTTCCTGCTCGTCCTGTTGTTGGTTGCCAGTGGCTACATGGTGTCAAACGTCTTTCACCACCTGATCCTGGATCTCAGAATGATTCCGCTGGGCCATCTACTACTGCTGGTACTTATCTCTGTGCCGTGGCTACTGGCTAAAAGGCGCAGTGGCTGGGCCTTCGCGATGACCTCACTGACGATCATCTTATCTGCGCTGATCCTGGGCATGGGTATCTTCCCGCATGTGATGATTTCCAGCCTGAATCCAGCCTGGAGTCTGAACATCGAGAATGCCTCGTCGAGTCCATACACACTTATGGTCATCAGTTGGGTCGGCCTGACATGCGTCCCATTTGTCTTGCTCTATCAAGGGTGGAACTACTGGGTTTTCAGGAAGAGGCTTGCGCCTCACGCGATAGGCCATTATTAGTCGTAGCATACTGCTCATGCATTCAGGCAAGAAATAATGGGTATAAATAAACGTTTGCTGCAATATGTGCGCTCGATGCGCATCTATATGCTGGTCGTCGTAGGGTTGAGCTTGCTCACTGGGTTGCTGACGGTGCTGCAAGCTGGCGCAATTGCTCAGGTGATCAATGCTGTGTTCCTGGTGAAGCAAACGCTGCCACAGGTGATGGCACTATTGATCGTGCTCTTACTCGTCATCATCGGGCGTGCCGTGCTGGTATGGTGTGGCGAGGCGACAACGAATTTTGCTGCCTGCCATGTCAAAAGTGACCTGCGTCAACGCCTGTTCGCGCAGCTGCTCAAACTGGGTCCGCTGTATGTAAAAGGGGAGCGTAGCGGTGAGATTGTCAATACAGTAACCGAAGGCGTGGAGGCGCTTGATGCCTACTTTAGTCTGTTTTTTCCACAGTTGTGCGCGACTATCTTGATCCCGGTCATCATTTTAGTTGTAGTTTTCAGTATAGATCCGCTCTCAGGCATCATTCTGCTGGTTACACTACCAATATTGCCTTTTTTTATGGTACTGATTGGTAAGTATGCCGATGCCATGACCAGAAAGCGCTGGAACCAGCTCGGTCAGATGAGCGCGCATTTTCTGGATGTCTTGCAGGGTCTCACGACGCTCAAGCTGTTCGGGCGTACGCAGGCACAACAAGCGACGATACGCCAGGTCAGTGAGCGCTTCGGCGCTATGACGCTGAAGGTACTGAGTATCGCGTTCCTCTCGTCACTGGTAATGGAGATGGGTGCGACGATCAGTACCGCCCTGATTGCCGTCGAGATAGGTTTGCGGCTGCTCTACGGCACAATGCCATTTGAGCAGGCTTTTTTTATCCTGTTGCTGACGCCAGAATTTTATCAGCCTTTGCGCTCGCTGGGCACGCAGTTTCACGCCAGCATGAATAGTTCGGCTGGCGCAGAACGCATTTTTGCTATACTGGAAACTCCAGTGTCGTTACAACAGACAGCCACACCGCGCGAGACTGAAGCAAAAGTGCAACACGAACTTCGTGTAAACGCTGTTCACTACAGCTATAGCGTACCTGATAGTGCTAACCGTCCTGCCTTGCAGGATGTTTCATTCAGCATGCAGATGGGACAAAAGATTGCTCTGGTGGGACCAGTTGGGGCGGGCAAGAGTACGCTCGCGCACTTGTTGTTGCGCTTTATCGAGCCTGAACAGGGCGAAATTACCGCCGATGGTGTTCCCATCACCGCGTTTAGCGCGCAGGATTGGCGTAAGCTTGTGGCCTGGCAGCCGCAACGTCCGTACCTGTTCGATGCGACTGTCGCCGAAAATATCCGCCTGGGTTGCTCGACGGCAACACTGGAGGAGGTTATGCAGGCAGCACAGCAAGCGAATATCCACGAGTTTATTCAGAGCTTACCCGAGGGCTATGATACGCAGATAGGGGAACGTGGTACAAGGCTGAGCGGCGGACAGGCACAACGCTTGAGCCTGGCGCGCGCGTTTCTCAAGCGGGCACCATTGCTGATCCTGGACGAAGCTACCTCTACCCTGGACCCGGAGAGCGAGGCGCAAGTGCTCAAGGCTATCGACAACGTGATGAAAGATCGTATCGTGTTGGTCATCGCTCATCGCCTCAACACGATCAGTGCTGCTGACAAGGTTGTGGTGATGCAAGCCGGGCATGTGGTCGGTTGCGGTACTCACCAGTCGCTGCAACGCGATTTTGCACTCTATCAAACGCTGTTGAAAGCTTTTACAGACGAGGGGGCAGTCATATGAAAAGCACGTTTGGACGTTTGCTAAAGCTGGCATCGCCAATCAAACAGTGGATGCTGCTGGCAGCGCTGCTAGGCAGTATTACGGTACTCAGCGGTGTTGGCTTGATGGCGACGGCTGCCTATCTGATCTCAGCGGCTGCTCTGCATCCTTCGGTTGCGGCGCTAGGGATAGCTATGGTCGGAGTACGTTTCTTTGGCATCGCGCGCGGCGTTTTCCGCTACCTGGAGCGTTTAGTCTCACACCGAGCTACCTTCCGCCTACTTACTAACCTGCGTACCTGGTTTTATGCGGCACTGGAGCCTTTGATGCCAGCTCGCGTGCAAGCATTTCAGCATGGGCGCATGCTACGTAGCGGGGATCTGCTGCGCTGCGTCGTTGCTGATATCGATACGTTACAGAATTTCTATATCCGTATTATTGCTCCACCAGTCGTTGCCGTGATCGTTGGTGGTGTAATGTGGTTCTTTTTAGGGGCATTTGGCAGTGTATTTGCACTTACATTCCTGGTGTTTTTCCTGCTTTCCAGTGTAGGCGTTCCGCTCATGGCGCATCTGCTGAGCAATAACGTCGGTCAGCGCATGGTCACAACGCGTGCTGAGCTGCATACACAACTGGTCGATAGCATCCAGGGTATTGCCGATCTCGTTGCCTTTGGGCAGGAAGAGCAACAATCCAGACGGATCGAGGAGTTGAATCGCAGGCTCAATGTGCTACAGATACTGATGGCGCATATTAGTGGATTGCAGGGCGCGTTGAGCAATTTGTTGATGAACATGACTATGTGGACGATGTTGCTGGTGGCAATTCCGCTGGTGCGTGCCGGACAACTGCATGGTCTCTTGCTGGCGCTGCTTGTATTAGCCACGCTGGCCAGTTTTGAGATCGTCTTGCCATTGCCTGCGGCATTTCAGCAGATGGGTGCCAGCCTGGCGGCAGCGCGCCGGTTGTTCGAGATTGTGGATGCGCAGCCAGCAGTGACCAATCCTGTCAGTCCCTCGCCAGTCGTGCAGGATTATACTGTTTCCGTACAGCAGTTGCATTTTCGCTATGCTCCGGCAGAAGCATATGTGCTAAAGGATATCAACTTGACCCTCTCTCAAGGTCAATGCATCGTTATCGTTGGACCCAGTGGCTCTGGTAAATCCACCCTGGCTCAACTATTGCTGCGTTTTCGCGATTACGAGGAAGGGCACATACTGTTGGGAGGCCACGAGTTACAGAGCTATCGGCAGGAAGATCTCTATCAGCTGGTCAGCGTGGTGGAGCAGGATACGCATCTCTTCAACACAACTATTCGCGAGAATCTGCTGTTAGCCCGACCCGGTGCTGCTGATGCAGAAATAGTACAGGCGGCCACACAAGCGCAATTGGATGCTTTTGTGCGGACTCTCCCGGCTGGCTATGATACGCAGGTGGGTGAGCAGGGTTTGCGTTTGAGCGGAGGCGAGCGGCAGCGCGTAGCCCTTGCGCGGGCGTTCCTGAAAGATGCGCCACTATTGATCCTGGATGAACCGACCGTCAACCTGGATGCTATTAGCGAACGAACTGTATTGCAGGCGTTGCGCAAGCTCTGCCAGGGACGTACAACACTGATGATCACGCATCGGTTGGTAGAGTTAGATATGGCCGATGAGATCCTGGTAATGCAAGCGGGCTATATTGTGGAACGTGGGAAACAGTATGAATTGTTGCAGGCCGAGGGCATATACTGGCATATGTGGCAACAGCAATGTGTTACGACAATAGAAATGTCAGGAGTAGAGCAGAGAAAAGTAACTACGCACGTCGAGTATGAGCCTTTCGCGTAGGGACAATCCCTTGCGGTTGTCCGGGTTGGGCTACAACCAGGGATGGGCCGCCGCCAGGGACGCAAAGACCTTTTTTTTCCGTTTTAACGCCGTCGACCTGCCGCCAAAAAAGGTCTTCGCTCGGCCCCTACGCGAGGTAGCACCGGACCTGAAGCGTTATGGAGAAAATGTGCATGTTTAAATCTGCAGTCGGAATGGTTGTTTTGCTAGCTTATCTGTTCTATCATACAAATAGAGAGTGTGTGAACAGAGTATCCGAAGAGAGACGGAAAAACTATGACAACAACCGCTGAAGATCCACAAATAACACAAACTGCGCTTCCTCCTGGTCCGAGAAAGTTGCCCTACATCGGCAATCTGCTCTCAATGCGGCAGGACCCGCTCGGCTATATCCAGCAATTGCAGCGTACTTATGGCAACATGGCAACCATCCACATGGGAAAAATGCCCGTAGTATTGCTGTTTCGACCGGAACATGTACGTTATCTGCTCATAGAGCACCCGCGCGCTTTTTCAAATCGGAGCGCGGTCCAGGATGGTGATGAAAGCGTTGCCAACGAGGGATTATTGACGATTGATGGCGAAAAGCATCGCCAGCAGCGCCGTGCAGTCCAACCGGCTTTTCATAAGAAACGCGTCGAGGGCTATGCTACGATTATCGAGCAATATACGGCAGAGCTTTTGCAGACATGGCATGCCGGCGATACCGTCGATCTGTCACAGGCAATGCAACAATTAACGCTGCGCATCATCAGTAAGTGTCTCTTCAGTATCGATCTGTCGAACCAGCTCCAGGCGCTCAGCGGAGCCTTTAATGGTATGATTGGCAGCTCTACGAGCACCGCCGAAGATCTGCTGAATATCCGCATTGATAATCCGATCACTGGCTATGGCAAGCGTATGGCGGCTATGCGCCAGCTAAATATACTCATCTATACGCTGATAGCGCAACGTCGTGACGATCAGAGCGAGCACGACGATGTCCTCGCGATGCTCATGTCCGCGCAAAGTGGCGATGAGCAGGCAACGAAACTGACGGATAAACAAATTCACGACCATATCCTGACCTTCATCGCCGCCGGACATGAAACGACGGCCATCTCCCTGGTGTGGACGTGCTATCTGCTCGCGGAACATCCCGACATCCGTGAGAAGCTGCTGGACGAGATCCGTACGGTGCTTGATGGACGTACGCCCACGCTGGAGGATCTTGGCAAACTTACCTATACTGATTGGGTTTTGAACGAGTCGATGCGCCTCTATCCGCCCGCGTGGATGCAGTTGCGTTTCGTGGCCGAGGAGTTTGAACTCGATGGTGTAAGGCTGCCTGTGGGTACGCTCACGATGTTGAGTCAATGGGTAATACATCGTCTACCGGAGATCTGGGGCGATCCTGATGTGTTCCGACCGGAGCGCTGGGACCCCGCGCAGGGGCAGCAGGTTCCACCCGGCGCGTACTTTCCCTTTGGCGGTGGACCGCGCATGTGTATTGGTATGCCGCTGGCGCAGATGGAGGCTAAACTTATTCTCGCCATGCTGCTCCAGCGCTACATACCGCAGACGTTCTCCGGCTATAAGCCCGGCCTCAATCCGGCGATTACGCTGCGCCCTAAACAGAACTTGCGCGTGCAATTGATCCCAACGGCGTCTGGCACTTCCGGCGAGCAGCGGAGGCAGATGATCAAGGTCCCGGACACAACACTGCTGGACGGCGCTGAGCGCAAAGGTTGTAGACCTGTACTGCTGGGCTTGTTGGGACTTAAATAGCTGTCTGCTCCTTACAAATTAATCTTGGTCTGCAAAACCTGAGCGTGGATGCGTACTGCTTCGGCTGCCGCTGCCGAAAAAGCTTTCCAGGGATCTTTGGCGTTATTCACCTGGGCATTGATATGATCATAGAAGGCGCTGCCTGTTCCTTGTGCGTGCGTGAGAGCCTCGACATGGACCGCGTATTCTGCTGGATTGCTGGCCTGGTTGTACATGCGCACGGTCAGTGCATTGAGCGCTTCATCGATAAGGATGACTGCTGCGCCGTGAAGTGGTGAGACCTGCACGGTATCTACCACCCAGCCTCCGCTGTTGAACACTTTGAGCGTTGTGGGATAGCCAGCGAAGTTCATTACTTGCTGGAAAGGCTTGTGCGTATGGCCGAAGAGAAAGGTCATATCTGCTGGTAAATGTGGTCCATTTTCTATGTGTATCTGCGAGAGTAATGGACTTTCTATATACCACTGTAGTCCACGTTGGGCGTCAGGGCTTAATATGTGGTCTATGCGGTGTTTTTCGAGAGGAGATACTCTGCTGAAAATCGCGTCTCGCGCCCATTCCAGTCCCCTCAACTCTATTTCTTCGACCAACTTTGAGTGATTTCTCTGTGTCACCCAGCTCGTGATGAAGTTTGTAAACAGCTTTTCAAGTTGAGGCTTATCCTGCAACTTGATTGTTACGCAACTTTGCTGATCCCATGTGTGGTAACCTGAGAGTTTGTGTTCTTTTTCCTTCCCCTAGATATTTCGAGAGGATCTTTCTGTTGTGTTTGCTTCTTCTTCTTTCTTTCCAGACTCTTCGGACTCTGGTGAAGCACGCGAAGCTTGAGAAGATTGAGATCGGCTTGACCATACATACTTCGTTTAATGAGCTTTAAACGGTTTACATTGCCCTCTAAAGGTCCATTGCTCCAAGGCAAAGTTAATCCTGCAAGAACAGCATCTTTGTCTTGTTGCACACCGGTCACGAAGGGCTGGAAGGCTTGGAGATGACTTGCTTCCACGTTGCCAAGCCACTCCTCAAGTCGTTCTCCGGTGAGCTCACGCACCATGTGCAGAAACTCTTTGACCAGCTGATAGGCTGTTTCTAAATCCGGGCTTGCCTGCCTTAACAGCCGGAGGTTCTCCTGTTCCTTTGCTTTCAAATCTTTCTCTTTGCGGAAAAAGAGCCAGATGGCTTGGGAAGCAGAGAGAGCCAGGAGGGGATTGGGCTGGCTCTTGGTCGCCTCCCGACTTTGTGCGCCAGAGCGCCTGGAAGGAGAACTCACAAAGAGCTCCAGGCTCGCCAAACAGCGATAGATCGCCTTTTGTGACCCTTTGTAGCCTTTGGCCCTCAATTCTCTTTCCAATTGCGCTCCCGACCGACAACCCTGGTGCCAACGCTCAAGGAGATAGGTCTTGTACGGGTCAAGGGGACTGGAGCGAGGTTTACGTGCACCAGAATAGGGGATGCCTCTCTGACTGAGCCAGTGACGAACGGTTCGCTCCGCCATGCCGAGCGCTGCAGCAATCTCAGCGCTCTTCATCCCTTGCTGGCACAAAGCCGTGATCTGCTGATAACGAGCTTGGCGCTCGGCTTGACGAGCCTGCTGCGCCTGTCTTTCGGCTCTCGTCCTTGGATGTCCCTGTTGCTTGTGTGGGCATGGCTCCTCTCGCCCTTCTTTAGCCTCTTTCGCTGTTTCTGCACGAAGAAGCTCGGCAAGACAGGAGGTAAGCAGAACCGAGACACATCCGGCTAGGTTCTTCACGAGATGCCACCGATCGCTCACTTCTCTGGCTTGGGGAGCGCCTTTCTTCATCGCTGAGGCATACTCTGAGGAGCCATCGCGGCTGATGGTGTCAATGGAGGGATGCTTCTTTAACCAAGCCGAGACGGTCTCCACGGTGCGGTCGGCAAGGACGTCAATGGGCCGACCTCGCTCTAGATCACAGATCAGGGTGCCATAACGCTGCCTACGTTTCCACGCCCAATCGTCGAGACCAATGACACGTGGCTCTTGTTGGGCAGGCTGTTCCGATTGGCGAAGCAGCCGCAAGATGGTATCGCGACTGCCACTCATGCCCAACTCGCTGCCCAGGTCTGCCCCTGCTTGACCCCCTGTGGTCAGTCCTAGCTGACAGAGCGCTTTTTGCAGTCGCTTGGTGCGTTGAGCGTGTGGATAGCAGAGTTCTGGGAGCCGTTCGACAAAGATTTTTTGCGCACAAGTCCTCTTCTTACAGAAAAAACGACGCACCTGCATGACAAGGCGAATGGGACGCCCGACGGAGGGAAGATCGCGCAACGTTCGTGTATAGCGGCTCTGGATGCGGGATGATGCGGTTCCACAGGAAGGACACAACGCTGTTGGAGAGACCGTACGCAGGGTCAGCGTGATCTCTTCTGCAACCTCTATCCCTTCCACTTCGACGTCTGGAAGGTCGGGAAAAATGATCATAGGAGAATAGTCGTCCTCGAAAACGTTTGTGGGAAGAAAAAATGTTCAACTCTCTAGTATACCACATAGCCGATCAGCAAAGTTGCGTAACAATCGCAACTTTGCATAAAATAAACCGATATTCTGGCCAGCATCGCCCGAGCGCCCCATAGATGACCAGAAAAAGTCGATCCAGGCAAAGTTTTCTGCCTCCAACTCCCATACGACCTGTGGTTTTTTGCGGTCAGGGAAAAACATGGTGTTGAGGGTGCTCATCAGCGAATAGATGGACTCGATATAGTGGCCGTGGCTGAAGATGATGCATTTCTGTCTATCATCACTTGTGATGGCGTAGTTGAGATAGGCGACATTGACTGTCGCATCCTGCAACTGCGGATGGCGTCGCAGCAAGCTGGTTAAAAAGTATTCACGTACAAGGTCGGAAGTAAACATTTTTGTGGTGTGCCAGGGAGGCGCAAGTTCAGTGCCGGGCTGAATGGTGGAGAGAAACTCTGTATACTGGGTCTCACGGGCGCTTTCCCAGATGTGGTGGTCATGGTTGCCAGGGATATAGAGGATGTGCTGGTTAAAAAGTGCCTCGCCGTTTGGTGGGAAGACGAGTTCGATGAAGCGCTCAAAGACCATCGCTGCCTTATTGGTATCGCATAAAGCCATTTCGAGGATATCGCCGTTGAGCACCAGCGTAGGCTTTTCCGGGCCAGTGTTGTGTGCAATAAGCTCTCTCAGACAGAGAACGAGCTGACTCAGAACCGCGCTCGGCTGTGAGGTATCAATCTCGATGCTACCCGGCTTGATGGTCGTAAGCACGCTGTTGTCAGCTCCCAGGTGCATGTCTGATAGGCAAACGTAGCGAATATCTGGCATCGCGTTGTACTCCTTCTGCTAGTCCTTCAGTAGGGCGAGGTGTAATATCTTATGATTATTAATTTGCATATATCTATTTTATAACTGAAGCACAATCATTTATAACAGAGTTACTATACTCTGTCAATTTGTCTTCTACCCTCTTATGACGATAAAAGGATCTGTATTGTAGCACAATACCCAGGATAGTTAGCAGCATAAATAACTATCCTGGGTATTGCGTGTTGCTTTGCTGGTTAAGATAGATCGTGTCTGCGGCGAACCGCCTTCAAGAAATGCAGTGTATCGTCTCCGAGGTTTTGTGTGGGAGTAACATCTGTGACTTCCTGAATGTCCTGCATGCCAGATCTGGTCTCAACCACCTTCTTCCCTCTGAATCGGACCAGTACACCTTTCACTTCGCCTTGTTTTGTTCGGGCCTTGACGTAGTTGCCCAGGTTTGCTTTTACTTTTTTTTTAAACATTGTATTTTTCCTTATCATAAGCTATATATCAATAATGACGGTCTGTTCATATGTTGCATCATGCATGGATGATAGTGTCTCTGGCGGGGAGACGCTCTTATTTCAGCGCTGAAGAGGAACGATCACATATCCTTGACGTCGAGGAGTATCCATTCCGGTGAATAGCGGCTATCATTCCGCTGGTATTTAGAGAGTATCCATTGTAACAGAAAGAAGGTGTTACAATCTCAATCAGGCAATCGCCAGTATTTCAACGCTGAACAGTAATAGTCGCATCTTCGGCATTGAAAAATACGCATCTCGGTCGAGAAGCTGGTATCACTTACACTTTTATTATATCACAGACGAATAGCAAGCGAGCCGTGAGGAATTGTACATGTGTTACCCGAGAGAGAATGTTTCAACTCAAATGTCGTGAAAATGCGGGCTTTGAGCAAGGAGAAACCTCTGCCACCATGTTAAGATGTCAAAGCGAGCTTGTGACCAGTGTAGCCTGACCTTTATGATACAATACAGAGCGTAATCTGATGCGAAGACTCCTGACCTTTTCTCTGTGTTATGCCTCAAGGCGCGGGTAGCCTGGCTGTGGCTTGAGGATGGTCCGCTAGAGAATACTGCAATCGAAGGATGAGAGGAAGACCACATGCAGCCAGATCGTCTGGTTTATTCAACAGAGAGCGGGCGCGTGACGACCTGTCCTACTTGCGGGTTGCCATTGAAAAACTGCCGCTGCTCTCAATCTGCGCAACCGACGCGCAAAAGCGATGGGATTGTGCGTGTGATGCGCGACCGCAAACAGCGGGGAGGAAAAACCGTGACAGTGATCGATGGGGTGATGGGGAGCGAGGCGGAACTGGCCACACTGGCACAACAGCTCAAGAAGTTGTGCGGCTCTGGCGGCACTGTCAAGGATAGGAGCATCGAGATCCAGGGCGATCACTGTGATAAGGTGATGACGAAATTGACCGCTCTGGGATACAAGGTCAAGCGGTCTGGTGGGTAAGAGTGCTCACAAAAGGGAAGCGTTGGATCGCGCTACGCAGCCAGTTAGATCCGACTATAAGGAGAAATCCATGGCAGAGCACATCCTGCAAGACTTCACTCCTTTCGCTGTCATTTCGGCCATCGAATACAACTTCATTGGTTTCACCTCTGCCTATGTACGTGCCTTTGGGGGAAACGTTCATGAAGAACTTGAACTCACCTGGCTCTCCACCAGCACCCCTCTTAGCTACTACAATGGTGTGATCCGCACTTCCATCACGACCTCTGACCCTGACGCAGCCATCAGGGCCACCCTGGCTTACTTTCAAACCCGTCAGTTGCCTATGATTTGGTGGGTCACTCCATCGACTTACCCACGAGATCTTGTCCAGCGCCTCGAAACTCACGGATTCACACATGGGTGGCAAGATGTAGGCATGGCCATCGACCTCCAGAACATCAATGAGACGCTCTCCACACCTGTTGGTCTCACCATCGAGTGCGTAGAAGACGAGGAAACCATGCGAGACTGGCTCTACACCTTTGGTCTGGGCTTCGAACTGGATGAGTCCACGTTCGCCAGTTACAGCAAGCTTGTGACCAGTCTGCCTCCACGTCAGCACCCCATTGGCCCGTTTTATCTCGCTCGAACTCGATAGAGAGCCAGTAGCTGCCTCCGCTTTATATGGCGACCATCGCGTAGCAGGTCTCTGCGAAGTTTGCACTATCCCATCCGCCCGGCGACAAGGAATTGGTGCCGCCATCACCTTGGCTCCCCTGCTCAACGCCCGCGCAATGGGGTACCGTATCGCTGTGCTACAGGCCTCCCCAATGGGCGAACCTGTCTACCGCCGTCTCGGCTTTACTCCCTACTGTACTCTCGATGCTTACTGCTGGAAACCTCATTCCGCCACTACTCAGAGCTAGTTGACATGCGTGGCATCCAATCCTGATGGAAGGTGCCGATCAAAATCGGGCATGGTAGAAGGTCTTGTTCTCGTCCGAGGCAAAGCCAACCACAGGAAAGTTTGCTGCTCGTATGCTTGGGAACTGAAAAAATCTCGACTTTGTTCTCGTGTATCGCTCCCTGGTTTCTTTTTACCGATAAGGTCTGCCTGAACCTTTTCAGCAGACTCTCGAACATGATCGGTACCCCCAACGGTTTGACCCATTTCGTAGGTAAAGCAAGAGAACTCTCTCCCACAAATAAAACACCGAGCAGCCGCGCAAATAATACGTTGTTTCTCGGTGTTCTTTCTTGTTCAAACCTGCAAGCAGGGGGATCACCTTTTAAACGGTGGTACTTTTAGCATAGCATAAGAAGCCGTTTTAGGCAAGGGTTTGCGCGGGTCACTTTTTTGCGGCTTTTTGTGAAGAAATAAATGGGGGGTATCCACCCTATTTTATTGGTCAGGGAGCCTCTAGAGCGGTGCGCGGGTCTCTGCTCAGCGATCTCATCACTGCGACCCGCGCAAATTGTAGAGTTTAGATGACCAGCACAACTTCTTGAGTTGGCGGGAACTCCTCAACAGTTTCTGCTTTGCTCACACTGCAGATCGAGCCAGATGCTAACCCCTCGTACAATGGACATCAGCCGAAGAATGTCTGCGCTTACAAGAAAATCTCCCAACAATTTGACTCGTGAAATGGGTCATAAGCAAAATGCAAGCTCTAGTGTGCAAGGGAACAGCCAGATGGATAAATTTTAGCGCTGAAGGGCCAGGAATATGAAGAACGCTCGTCGCTATACAACTCCACCACGTGATCACCCATGCTCGCCAGCCAGCACAGCTATACTTGCCTTTAAGCCTCGTGTATCGCGGAGGGACGCACGTTTTAGTACTAGCGTGCTACTCTGTCAAAACGGCGAAGGACGCGCGTGAAGAATGTAGCAGGCGAAAATGAAGAGGTAGGTATAGAAAGATCTTGTCCTACTGCGGTACAGTTTCGGAAAGAACCAGAAAGAAACCAGACAGTGAGACATTTAGGCTAGTTTTCTCAACAGTTACCGTAGGTTGGAATGGCTTGATATACAATACCATATATGAATTGACGGATATGCAGATACATCGTTCCATGGTGGACGTGGGATGGATACAGGATGAGGCGAGAAACGCCCTTGCCTGAGTGAGTAGGAACGAAAAACACTTTGGGGGGGATAAACGTGTTATATTCGCGTTCCACAGCAGTCATCTTCGTGTTTTTGTTCATCGCAGTCCTGTCCATCGTAGGGATTGAGGGCACCGCAATGGTGGGCTCGAAACTTATGCATGGCAGCACGGCAAGCAACGGTGGCCTGACCTATACGGTACAGTATAGCCATGGCTTCATCGAAAGCATTGATGGCAACAAAAGTTTTACATTCAAGACGGAAGAGGGTCAAGTCCTGAACCTTGCGTGTAGTGCTAAGTGCCTTACGTCCTTGAGCCATATGGGACGCCACGTCAATGAGCATGCCCCCACCGACATCTATTATATACATCTATCCAACAATACCCTGGAGGCGGTAGATGTGGACTAGTCGCTTCCAGGCTGTGATTCGCTATCCAGCACACAAGATTCTCCTCGCTGGTAGTAAGGTAAAGATGAGATGAGTAGCAGTCAAGAGAGATCGCTTGTACAACTGAATACTGGCAGTGGTAAGCCATCTCTGGATAAGGGTGATATCGTGATCATTGGTAACGGCATCGCCGGTCTAACGGCAGCCGTGGAGGCTCGTCACCTGGCTCCAGATAAACGCATCGTGATGATCACCGACCAGCTTCATCCAACCATCAATACACCTGCACTGAAGCAGTTTGCCATTGATAAGTTGACCCGTGAGCAACTGTTGGCCTACCCGGCAGGAACTGAGCGCACAGAACGCATACACGTCGTCTCCGGTCGTGTAGAGACAATCCACGCACAGAGCAAGTATGTGAGCTTGCGAGGAGGGCGTAACCTCGGCTATGAATCGCTGCTGGTCGCCACCGGAAGTCATCCAACGAGCTTACCGGAGAACATTCCTGGGCGCGACTTCGATGGGGTATTATGTCTCCATCGCTTGAACGATTATTTGGATTTTCGTCGACGCATGGGTGAGGTTGAAGAGGCCGTCGTTATTGGTGGCGGCGTGCATGCCATTGAGACAGTGATGGGTCTGCACCACTGGGGTATTCGGGTACATTGGCTCATCCGTGGCGCGACCTTGCTAGGGAAAATGCTGGACCCAAGCGCATCATCGCTCGTCCTGAGCAATATTCGCCGGGCAGGTGTGGTCATCCATACACAAACGGAAGTGGCGGGCATCGTAGGACGTATTGGCGCTGTCGCAGGCGTCATTACCAATCATCAAGAGATGATTCCTTGCCAGCTCGTCCTCTGTTGCACTGGGACTCAACCGGCGCTGAACCTGGCAAAGAAGTCTAGCGTCCCGATACAATATAAAAATGGTATCCTGGTCGACGACAAGATGCGCACCACTGTGCGTGATATTTATGCGGCTGGCGATGTAGCCGCGATCAAAAATCCACAAACCGGAAACTACGAGCCTCGTGCGCTCTGGTATGCAGCCGTGGCACAGGGACGCAACGCGGGCGCAATGATGGCGGGACAGACGGAAAGGCCGAAGCCATTCGGAGCCCAATGGCATGCGACATATCTGGGCGCGCTGTATATGCTGAACGTCGGCTCGCCCTTAACCGAAAATAACAAAGTTATAACCCTGACCGATACGAGCCAGGGTGGTTATCGACGTCTGGCCGTCGTAGATGATCGTCTAATAGGTTATCTCTCGCTCAGTACCGCCCAACCTGATAGTCTGGCGATCAAGCGCATTATTGATGAAGGTCTTTCTGTGCGTGCTATCACACGAGAACTGCTCAAGGGCAGCTTTGACGCGCGTGAATACTTCTCCAGCCAGCGCTCATATACGGCTCAAAAGATACTCAGCGGGAAGTTGCCAGATCTCGCGCTCCCTATGCCCGCACAACGGGCATCCGCTGCGGCAGCCCCAGATGCAGGGATGCTTGTTGCAGCCAACCAGGCACCGATGATGGGACAACAGATGCAACCCGGGATGATGGCCTATCAAGGGAACATGCAGCCGCAGCAAATGCAGTCTGGGATGATGGGACAACAGATGCAGCCCGGGATGATGGCCTATCAAGGGAACATGCAGCCGCAGCAAATGCAGTCTGGGATGATGGGACAACAGATGCAGCCCGGGATGATGGGACAGCAAATGCAACCCGGGATGATGGCCTATCAAGGGAACGTGCAGCCGCAGCAAATGCAACCTGGAATGGTGGTTGCAGCCAATCAAGCACCGATGATGGGACAGCAAATGCAACCCGGGATGGTGGTTGCAGCCAATCAAGCACCGATGATGGGACAGCAAATGCAACCCGGGATGATGGCCTACGAAGAAGAAGTCAGTCCGTTTTCAGGAAATTTGCCAGTAGTGACACCAGTGGGAAGGGCCAGCGGCGCGAGCAATCAGTTACCAGGCAATGCACCTATGTATGGGCAGATGGATCAATATGGTGAGGAACTAAGCCCATTTTCAGGAAATTTACCGGCACTCGGCCAACCTGATCCTGCTACGGGAGGCTTCAGGCAAGCTCCAGTTGAAGCAGTGCCGGCACAGGTCGTCGAGTCTACGTGGCAACCAGTTGCGGCAGGTACTCGGCAACCTAAGCGCAGCATATGGATGTATGCCGAGGCGAACCAGTCAGGCATGGCTGATTAGATAGAGAGGATAAGTCGCTAAATGCTAAAGATGCTGAAACCACAGCCTGTTATTCTGCATAAGCCTGGACCCCAGGTAAGGCAAGAGGTCCAGGCATGTATTGGCTGCAGTGAATGTTTACTCGCCTGTCCAGCAGTGGCAGAGCCGATTACTATAGATAGACTCAATCGTGAGACCATTTCTGGGGAAGTCTCGGAAACGGTAGCGCGTTTTGCACGAGCCTGCTATCAATGCGGTGCCTGTGTTGCCCCATGTCCGGTGGGGTTACATCGTGACGCAATGATGATGTGGCTCAAAGTCGGTTTATTAAGTGCGAACGAAGAAAGATGGTAGGCATGAAGTTAGACATCAAAGGGTACCCGTTGAACTTTATCGACTCCAGCCGTCCCTGGCGCACTAGTCTTCTGGTGACTGTGTTGAGTATTGGCGTGGGAATAGCCAGCTTTGTTGTATACAACCATATCAGTGGCGATATTTCTCCCGATAGCATTGCCGGCTATACGTATGCAACGATAGGTACTATTTGTCTCGTCATGGCGGCAGTCTCCTATACCTTATTAAAGAGTTCCCGTAAACGCGGTGTGGGAGCGCTCAATGGCGCGCTACACTGGCACATTAGCTTCGCAGTTATCGGACTAACCATGATCTTTCTCCATTCGTTCGGTAACTTCAATCCACGTAGTGGCACCTATGCGCTCTATGGGTTTATCGCTCTGGCTATTAGTGGTGCGATAGGACGTGCCATTGACCGCTTAGCGCCCAGATTGATTGCACAGGAGGTGCGCAAAGCCATCACTGAACAGGGTGAGGATCGCATTGAGCATATTACGAGATCCTTGCAATCGATTGTGAACTATAACAGTCAGCAAGTACGTAGCTTCCAGCCGAATCAGCAACCGGCAATGCAAGCGGCATCAGCGAGACCCCGACGCGATGATTCCGTCTTGCCAAATTCCTGGGACCTGGCCTACATTACGCTGGATGAAACGCCTCAGGAAGCCAATCGTGATGCCACACAGTATCGTTTTGTGCCAGACCGCAGAAGTTCTCTCACCCGACCTGGAGCACTGGTACCTGGCGTGCAAGAGCATATGACCGAACTACAGAATGTACAGCGGGCATTACAACGTGAACAATTTTATCGCACCATGATTTGCTATTGGCGCCTTTTCCATGTCAGCCTGACCGTCGTCACGATTGGTCTGGTACTCTGGCACCTTGAATTTGCGGCAGAATTGCTGATCCCAACATTCTTTCACCATTAAGAGCAGCTATTTTGAGCGCTTTAGCAGAGCGTTCATGCTCTAGATAGCAATTTTGTGGCAACACATGCAGTTTGTTCCTGTACCAGAGAAATATTTTTGCAGACAGATTGCATAAAGGCTAACATTTTCGCACCCCCCCGATAATTGTGTCAGGGGGCGATTTTTTGTGCTTTTTCCTTACATTCAGATGAGAAATGTGCCACAGCACATTTCTAGCAACGAGAGTTGCGTTTCTGAATGCCTATGGGTACCAGGGAGGCTGCATACAACCAGTATGCTCTTTGATGCGTATTACCTATGCAATGTAGTAGCAGAAGGGACTGTAAATATGTTACAACAGACTTCCCAGAAATTGGCGCGCCCCGGACGCTTTGAGGTTTTTTTTCATCTTATCAAAACCGGGAAATTGATTGGCTCGTTGTTGATAGATAGGCGTGTATCGATTATACGCAAACTATTGTTTGTGCTATCAGTTGGTATATTTGTCATCGTGCTATTCTTTCCTGATGCTATTGGGGAGGTAGCATTGAGCGCCTTGTTGCCGCTCGTCGGCACTGTACTGGGAGTACCGATTGACGCGGGTTTCGACTGGATCGCGTTCGCTTTAACCGTGGTGAGTTTGCTGCGTTTCTTTCCCCCGGAGATGGTCTCAGAGCATTATAGAAACATTTTCAAGGTATAGCGAATTATGACGCCTCTCTACGTGAGCAAGATGCTGGTCTGCGTCTATACAGCGCCTTGCCAGCGTACGCTGTCAGAGACGCTAGAAGTCCCCAACGCAGGCGCGCGGAGTTTTCTAGCTCTTGTCCCATGAGCAGTAAGAGTACTGCTGCTTGCTCACGCATTGATTGAGTTTGTATCACATGCTAATCTTATCGTTTCCATTCGATGGCCTGAATTTGGTGCCTGTATTGATAAAGACGGAAAGCTCATCTTGATTAGTGGGCAGATGAATATCGATAATCATATCTACCTTGCCGTCTCCCGTAACATCCCGAAATTGTAAAGTAACAGGAGCAAGATCGCCACCAGCGCCCACAATCGTCACAGGAGCAACATAGATCTCAGACTTGGATGGATCGCCCGCCATAAATTCAATCACAATCGCCTGGCGATTCTCATTAATGGCGATGAAGTGGCTAGGATGAGCCGGGCTGTCACCACCCTGACCTACGACATGATCTGTCTGATAGGTACGTGGTGTCCCGTAGCGTACGTCATCGTAACGCTGTATACCCCATGCCAACACCGATGAGGCTAGCATCCACAACACCAGGGCCGCAAGCATACCGATGCCGACAAGAAAAAGCCAGTGCACGCGTCCATTTTTTAACATGGAAGCCTTGTCAGTTTTGGGTGTTGGCTGTGTCGTAGGGCGCGGAAGACGGGCGGGGGGAAGATCTCTGGTCATGCTCTGACGTCGTGGTGGAACAGCTTTGGTAACAGGTTGTGGATTTGTCAGGCGTTGAGATTGTGTGCTGGAAGGCTGGTCATAGCGGATAACCGTGCTACTTGAACGCGGGATATCCACTCCTTCGTCCATGCGGTAAGCATCCGTGTGTGGCAGGGGAACAGACTTAGTCGCTCCTTTTGTGGACTGCGTTAGTGGGTCCTGGCCTCCCCATATTTTTCGTACGTCGCTTGATCTGAGGCTCACCATCTTGCGCCATGGCTCTCCCTTTCTCTTGCTGCTCTGCACTTCCTGCTATAAGTACCGGAAGTCTGGTCAGATTAGGCCTTAGGACTGTATCGACAGCCATCATACTATTAGATAGGTATCACTGTCAAATAAATTGCGTCACTTTATACCAGCTCAGTCCAACTTGCGTGACATAAGAGAGGCAACATATTTGCTCACCCTGTATGATAGAAATAGAAAAGACAGCACTGATTACATCATCCAGGGAGAATATATTGGTCACACCATATGTAGTTGTAGCAGGAGCGGCTCAGCACCAAAAGAGCCTGCCAGAAGTGATGTATAGCCTCTCCTGCCTCTCTGATCTCTATGAAATAGGCTTAGGGATTGGCCCAGAGCTAGAAATTCAGGAAATGCGTCAGTCTATCCTGACCCACATACGGCGGACAATACGCGCGCAGAGCGCCTGCCTTCTCCTTTATCACGCAACTCAGCAACAATTCGTTTCAGTCGCCAGCCAGGGAGAAAAGCTCTGCTCAAGGCAGCTTGTACAAGCCATTGATGGATGCGAAATGCAACAACTGGCGGCGCGTGGTCCTGGAGAGACTCTTGCTACGCTGCAACTGAATGAGCAACGTCTCTTACTCGTAACGCTCAGCCATAATCGCGTGTTGCTGGGAATTGTGGTCCTGGCAGTGGCAGAGGGAGATCCACTAAAAGACGAAAGGGGTCTCTTATTGACGTATCTGGGAAATGTCGCGGCGCTCATTTTGCATAATTATGCTATACGTAATAGTGAACGCAACGCTGCGGTAGAGCAGGAAAGGAAGCGTATTGCGCGGGATCTCCACGATGGAGGGCTGCAACAGATTGCCTATGCTCTGCGTAAGCTGGAGTTGATCCAATACCTGTTGGAACACCACCACCACCATCAGGCGTTACCTGAAGTGAAACGTGTCGTCAGTACTTTACATACAAGCTTGCAAGACATCCGTGCCAGTATCTACTCGGCTATACCGGCACAATTGGAAAAACAGGAACTGCCGCAGGCTCTACACACGTTCTTGCAGGATTATACTACCGATCATCCCGCTATTGAAATAGTAAGCGCACTGGATGAACTATGGCGCATTCCTGAGCGCCTGGCGCTCACAGTTTTTCACGTTGTGCAGGAGGCTCTGACGAATATCAGTAAGCATGCGCAAGCGACACATATAGCTGTGGTTATACGTGTGCAAACCGAGATGCTGCTCGTAGAAATACAGGATAACGGCGTTGGCTTTCAACCTATGCAGCTACTGACCCGCGAAGATATGTGGATGAACAGCCATCTCGGTTTGCGTACAATGCGTGAGCGTGTGCAGGAGGCAGGCGGCGTATGGGAGATACAAAGTCAACCCGGTATAGGGACCACGGTGAGAGCGCAATTTCCTCTAGTGCACGAGCAACTTTTGTAGCGTCTCCAATAACTTTTCCTGTGGGCATGGCTTGGTCAGATAGTCAGAAGCGCCCAGGGCAAAAGCGCGCTGAACGTGCTTCTCTGAGTTGCGTGAGGTCAGCATAACGACTTTCATATGTGCGAGTTGGGGCGAGTAGCGTATCATGTTGAGCACATCATACCCATCAAGATTGGGCATCTCGATATCCAGCAAGCACAGCTCGGGCGTCGTTTTCTGCAGGAGCTCCAACGCCTGTAAACCATCACTGGCTTCGATCACGTTATAGTGTGCGTGCTCTAACACTTGCAATAAAGAATGGCGCAGGTATGCAGAGTCATCAGCGATTAAAACTGTAGCCTGCTCTTTGCGCGCTGCTGGCCCATGTTCAGGCTGTTCATCGGTGACGTCACTTCTCTGCGCTATGTGCTGCCCATGGTAGGTGTAACGGCTCACGAGTTCGGAGAGATCAAGCATGAGCAAGACATTGCCTTTCCCATCTACGGCTGATCCCCCGATACCTGGACGTCGCAAATAGGACGGCAGAGGCTTGACAACAAGCTCGATCTCATCGACCACTTCATCTACGACAATACCTATCGTTATCTGCGAGTTCCGCATGGGCAACACCAGGATAGGCTGGGAGTGGTATTCTACACCGGGCGCAACCGGAAAATCCAGGAGCTTGCTCAAATGATAGAGCACATCCAGTTTCTCTCTTTTGCGTTCACCTATACGCTGCACTTGTGAGAACGGCACAAGAAGATATTGGTTGCTGGCACGGACCAATAAATAGCGCGCAGCGCCATGTGAGCGCGGAAAATGCAGCAAGAAGCTGATACCACCTGTCGTGTTGCGCTGTAATGAAATCGTCCCATTAATGCGCTGTATCGGCTCACGGATCACATTCACCGCTCCCCCGTGTACCATCATCGAGAAGCCTACTTCAATGCTAATCTCGTTCCCGACGCTGTCTGCGTCCAGCCAGATACGATGTGGACCCGGTAACTCGTTCTCAGTCGTAAACGGATCAGAGATACAGGAGCGCAGCAATTGTAAGAGTGGCATCGACAATGATTCCAGAATATCCTGGTCAACCTCCGTTGCTTCTCCACTGACCTCAAACTGGACCGTTTGCTCCTGGGCCAGGGCGCTCATTGCTACAACGCGCTGTAAACGTGGCACCAGGATACTTAGCGGTGCCAGGCGCAATAAAAGTGTATCATTGCGCACCAGGGAGATGCGTGCCATATAGGCTTGCTGAAGTACATGCAGCTGCATATAGGCGGTATTGACCTGCGCTGCTGCCGTAGTCACAGCCGCAATAGCTTCACGCAGAGAGTGTATCAACAGACTTTTTGCCGAGAAGCGTTCTATCTCTAGTTCATCCCATGCAGGTTTGCTTGCCCGCAGCGTGAGATGCTGACGCAGCTTAAACCTATGAGGACTCTGGGTATCGCTTTGCGTGCCTGCCTCGTGCAGTATACGCGCGACCAGTGAAGAGGACGGCTGTTGCTCTGACGCTGGCTGTGGATCATTGAGCTGCAAAATCGACAGCTCTTGCTCCAGTTGTTGCAGGCGAGTTTGAGCGGCGTGCAATTCCTGTAATGCCTTGTCAACCTGTTTTTGCGCGTGCTCCAGTTGAACGCTTTGTTCGACCAGTGGTTCTGTATGCTGTTCTAATTTCGCGAAACGTCGCGCATCAACACGCATAAAAGGAGCCGTAGTTGAGCTATCATGCAAGCGCTGTGAAGGAATACGGATAGCGATCATTTCCTCTTCAGCAGCAGTGGCCGCGCTATTGTCCAGTTCGCCGGTTTCCGGCGACTGTACTCCAGCCGCCATAAATTGTTTGTGCTTTTGGTTGGTTGCCTGTGCATCCGTAGGGAGATGCATGCCCAGGCTTTGGTACAGGGCCTCTAGCTCTGTTATCAGTGCTACGTCCTCCAGCGCTTGCCCAAACTCTGCGTAGATTTTGCAGGCTGTATTCAAGGACGGTGATTGCCTGTGAAAGGGCCTCAACTCCAATTGTTGGCGTGAGCGTCCCGAGCATGATTTGTTCAGCAATCATCTCTACATGATGTGAAATAACAGACATCGTAGGAAAATTGACCGCGCCTGCGGTCCCGCGCAGCTTGTGCCCTGCGCGTTGTAATGTCACAAAATGTGCCGGGTGGGACTGCTCGTCCCGTCTCCAATGTAGCAAACATTGCTGCATTTTGTGAATATCTTCAGTGGCCTCAGCAATAAAAATAGCCAGCATTTCATCATCGTCGGCTTGCTGTGTAGTATTTGATGCAGCTATTGTCGATGATTCTGCTAGATGGGCATGTTCCTCTTGCCAATACTCTTTCGCTGTAAAGGCTCGTAGCACCGCCAGGTCATCCGGTGAGAGTTCTTGTTGCTCAAAAGGGGGTGATGGTTCATTCATACGAGGTTGTCACTTTAATTTGTTGTACCACATCCGTGAGAAGTACTGGCGTATCCAGCACCGGGTATGCTTGATAGAGTCCTTTGATGGCCTGTGTATCTTGGCTAAGATAAGGTAAGGTTATGTCTGCCAATGGTGAGAGTTGTTCAGCCTCAAAGGCGATGATCGAAGTAACTGCAAAGACGTAGAGGCCAATAGTCAGATTGCTTTCTTCCTGGCATTGCACAATCAGCAATGTGCCCTTTGTGCAGGCCTGTGGCGTTTTCTGTGCCAGGTATGCAGCGAGATCAATGACGGGGATCGTTTCTCCATGCCATGATACCACGCCAGACATCCATAAAGGAGCTGCGGGAAGCAATGCGAACTGATGTGGGGGGGGTATCACCTCACGCAAAACAGCAAGAGGCAACAAACAATGTCCCTGTTCCAATTTGCAGACAAGAACTTCTTCTGCTGTAGTTTCTGCAGCAGGAGCTGCAAAAGCCCTTGCGCGCGCATAGCGCCAGAAATCCTCATCGCTCAGTTGTTCCAGGAACAGCCCGTGGGAACCGCGAAATAGTTCTGAAACGTGAAGCGGATACTCACTCATACCACTCATCCAACCTTATCGCCTTTATTTTCTGCCATCCAGAGCGTCACGAAACGCTTTTGAGAGTCTGGCTGATGAAATACACACACATGAGCTCTCAGCAGGCGTTGGTGTCAGACATACTCTGAATGTTTAAAGCATCAATTGGGAGCAGGTATACCCAGGTGCGATTCGATAACCGAAATGATCTCTTGTGTCTTAAATGGCTTGGTGAGGTAGTCCTTAGCACCGGCAAGACGGCCTTTGAGACGATCAATTACACCATCGCGACGTGACAGCATCACGATTACCGTATTGCTGAACTGCGGCTTCGTTTTGAGGCGACGTGCCACTTCATAGCCATCCATTTTGGGCAAGCCGATATCCAGTATAACGAGATCTGGTATCCGTGCGTATGGCTCAGTAAGCCAGCGCATAGCTTCCACGCCATCTGGAAAGCCCTTCACCTCAAAGCCTTCTCGGCCCAGACAAGTTTCTACAATTTTGCGCACTGTTGCAGAATCATCGATAACCATTACTAGTTTGCTCATATAGTGTCCCCTTTCTCGTCCCACTACCATCCCATTGTACCTGACATTATGTCTATACACAAGAGCAAGTGTCATCATAATCCAGGTTTTCCCAAACCGCATAAAAACATGCCGGTTTTTACAGGATTATGTGCCCAAAAAGTAGAGCCATGGTAATCCTCTCCGACGAGTTCGCTTTCCATCGACAACATACGAGATTTTGCTGCTATCCATAGGTATGCAGAAACACGCTCCTAGAACGTGTGACAGCACATTGCTGATCCAAATGCAAGGGAAAGGTGATCCCAGTCTTTAGTGTATATGGAAATGCGCACTCCTGCCACGCAATGGTACCATATATCAGAGCTAGCTGGCAATGTCTTTGGCGTAAAAATCGCCTTAATTTTGTGAAAAGAGCTACGCATCAATGATTCCCTGAAGATACTGGCTGCTTATCACGGTTACGCTAAGCATAGCCTGTCCAAAGACCAGTGTCTAGTCAGCACGTGAAATGTCGTGCAGGAATTTCTCCAGCGCGCGTGTACGGCTCTGGCGGGAGAAATCAACAATGTTCGAGTGTTCACCATCGCCTGGCTGTGATAGTGCGTTGTGTACAAGTTGCTGTAATTGCTTAGCATCCTCGCCCCAGGCGATTTCAAGTACTATTTCGGGCAGTTGTTCTGCGCTTTGATGCATATCCATGCGCTTGAGCCAGAGCATGAAAAGCCGTTGCAACCAGCCTTGACGCTGATCCTGTGGCAACAAAGGTGTAATAGGCGTTGTGCCACTGGACATAAGTGTACTACTTACCTCTGTGAGCAAAGCATCGAACGTCGGTATAAACTCGTTGATCGTGCGATCAAACATGGCATTGAGCACAGGAGATTCAGTGGTCAGCCGCGCATCGATGATCGTAGCATAGATATCCAGTGCTTGCTGATAATCATACTGGCTGGCGCGTACCTCTGCCTCTTGTAGCAGCGTGACCAGGTCATCGAAGAGCGTTTGTGGAGACACGCCTTGTTGTAACTGAAGACTATAGCTGGCAACGCGTTGCAGGCTGGCATGATAATCCTGTGGCAACTGCAGCGATTGTGGAAAGGATCGTCGCAGCACCAATGCATCTGCATCAAAATGAGGATGATCTGTAGCAAGCTGCTTTGACAGTATCTCTGCTATCTCCTCACCAAGGGTAGCATGACGCTCTACAAGCTCTTGTAACAGGAGTATCAGTTGTTCTTTACTCAGTGTGTAGAGATAGTGTGACAATTCGGACCCCATGGCAAATTTCTCCTGATGTATGTTGACCTGTTTCCTGTATTTTCCAAACAGATGTGGGAGTGAGCAGGGACAACCACACGCGCGATCCTCAGTTGGCGCAAGTTGAGGAGGGACCTACGCGGTAGATGGTTTCTGCGCATCTTGCGTATCTGCCTGGGTTGCTACTGGAAGGGTAAACGTAAAGGTACTACCTACGCCGACCGCACTCTCTGCGCTGATGCGGCCACCATGAGCTTCGACGACATGGCGCGCGATAGCCAGTCCCAGTCCTGTGCCGCCGCCACCTGGACCAGTAAAACCCGCCTTCGCTCGCGCTCGATCTGTTTTATAAAAACGCTCAAAAACACGTGGGAGTTCTTCTTGACGTATACCAACCCCGCTATCGCGTACGAAGAAACACTGTGTGTGTTGGTCTCCTTTGGGTGCTGTCCCAATGACAATGTGCCCACCCGATGGTGTAAATTTGATCGCATTGTGTACCAGGTTGACGAGTACACGCATGATCTGTTTACTGTCAGCGACAACCAGGGTGAGGCCCTGCTGTATATCGGTGGACAGCTTGACGCGGTGACGCTGCGCCAGTGGCAGCATACGCGCCATGACTTCAAGTACCAGGCGTTGCGCCTCTATGGGCTCAATCGTCATCAGCATCTGGCCTGCTTCGATGCGTGTCAATTCAAGTAGCTCGGTAACGAGTTCATCCAGATACTGTACCTCTGCTTCGATCTTTTCTACAAACTCTTGCGCTTTATCTGGATTGGTGTCAATCGTATCCTCTAAAGTCTCCGCGAGGAGACGTACGGCGGTCAGCGGCGTGCGGAGTTCATGTGAGATGTTGGCTAAAAAGTCACGCTGCATACGCTCTAGTCGCCGTGTGCCTGTCATATCCTCAATAATGACTGCAAAATAGTAATAAGGGAGAGCATCGCCAGTGGCTTGCTGCATGGTTCGGCGTGACTGATGAGCAAGTGGCGCGACAGAGATCTGCCATCGAACATCTGACTGCCCTTCCTCATAGCTGCCATTGTGCGGACTGTTGGTGTGGATGCTTTGCTGGACGAGTTGTAGAATGGCGGTATCGTGTATGAGCTGTTCCAATTGCTTCGCTTGTGAGCGCTCTGTTACGTTATAGAGGCGCAACGCAGACTGGTTACAATAGTGGATTGTCAATGTACGATTCACGATGAATACGGGTAAGGCCAGTGCCTCAAGGAAGCTCTCAGAAATGTACTTGTAGTTAATCGCCGGCTTTTTATTCAAGCTCGAAACCTCCTCAGCATGTGTTTGGCTAGCGTAGCAATTTCTTCGCCGACCAGCAGAACACAAACACCATCTGAGATAGTGTTTGGAACGCGCACATTGGTCGCTATTGAGCAGAAACCAAACACTATCTCAGAGTGTGTCTTATGAGAGGAACACAAATTGCTCTTCTTGCGCATCTACGCTACATCTCTTCCTCACCATGGAACGTTGGCACATCTTTGTCATCGTAAAATCGTCATAGGTGAGGCTCATTGCGTATGTAAAAAAGGGCCACCCTGCCAGGCGGCCCTCAATGGGTAACTCCTCGAACAGGATTCGAACCTGTAACCCATCGGTTAACAGCCGATTGCTCTACCGTTGAGCTATCGAGGAAGATTGCTCTTAACGAACCAGTAACGTTCGTCTCAGGAACATTTGCAGTATAGCCTAAATGCGAGAATTCGTCAATACCTTTTGCCTGACTTTTTCTGAAATTTTCTCAAAAGAGAAAATGGCGATCTTGCTAGCTCATTCGCCCTGCGGCAAAAGCGGCAAAATCCTCTGTTTGAGTTGTTCTGCGATCTGTTCGACGCGTTGTGTGGCATCAATGACCTGAAAGTGATATTCATCAGCCATTTTTTCATACTCTGCCAGCATCAATGTCTGGTAGTGAACAAAGCTCTCAAAAAGATCAGAACCCAGATGTACGTCCATACCGGCTTCCCAGTAATCAAAGCCGCCGCCCTGCAAGACGCGCGGAATGAGATCTTCTAACCCAATTTTGAGATAGAAGATAGCGTCCGGCTTCAGCGCAAGGCCATAAATAGAGCGCAGCCAGTGCGGATCAGCACCGCGTATGAGTGCGCGGGCGATCAAGGCATAAATATAGCGATCAGTCAGGACGATAAAACCCGCGCGCAGTGCTGGTAAAATCTGGTTTTCAAAGCGGTCTACAAGATCGGTTGCATAGAAGAGATTGAGGGTAATGGGACCCAGTGTATTGCCTTCCTTGGCCTGTTTGAGGCCATTGCCAGCCAACTCTGAGTGTGTCATCTCGCTGTCAACGACCGCGTAACCACTACTTTCCAGCCAGGGACGCAGCAAGCTCATCTGGGTTGTGCGTCCAACGCCATCTGTTCCCTCAATTACAATCAATCGACCGGGCAACACCTCATCCTGATCTTGTAGGCCGATGGCATCAACACCATAAAATTCCAGACCCGTCATGAAAATCCTCTCTCTATGTGCAATTATGGGTACTGTTCCGCTTTCTTCCTCAATCTGTTGTTGCTGCTGGTCTCTCATTCCGTACCTTTGATGCCCTGCGCTACCAGTGGCTGTCTGGCATAAGTGAGACCCTGCCAGGCTTCTTCCTGTGCTGGGCGTGTGCGTCGTATACCCTCCAGTTGTGGGAGCACCAGCTTGCGCATTAAGCGTTGTTGCTCTGGGATAGGCAAGGTTGCATCCATGACCGTCAAAGCGAATTCGTCCACCATCTTTTCATATTCGTTGACGATACGCTTTTGAAACAGCTTGAAGCTTTCGCGTGGATCACTGCTTAAACCCAGGTCCATACCGGCCTCGTAGTATTTTAATTCGCTGCGCGCCGAGAGAATGCGGCTAAGCGAAACATCCAATGGGACACGGAAATAGAAGGCTCGTGTTGGTTTAACTGCAAATTGATACAACTCACGCACCCATTGTTGATCTACGCCGCGTGCTACATCGCGAGCAAATGCGGTATAGATATAACGATCTGCGAGTACAATCGCGCCAGCTTTGAGCGGAGGGATGATATCATGTTCAGTGCGATCAGCGAAATCTGTAGCATGAATCAAACTAAATGTCGTCGGTGTAAGCAGTTGCTTCTTTTTTCCACGACTGGTCGTCTTTTTTACCAGTGGAGACGAATTCCACTCACTGAAGAAAACAGTATAGCCTTCACTGATCAACCATTGCCGTAGCAAGGCAATTTGCGTACTCTTCCCCGAACCATCCACACCCTCCACCACAAAAAGACGCCCCGGATAGTGGTGTCGCCCGTATATTTCCATACGAAATCCTTCTACTGATGATAGATGTGACAAGAGCGCGAGGAGCTACCTATTAAGGGTTGAAAATGCTCTAGCATTCCATGCAGTTGCGTGAACCCTGGCTGACCGCGCTCAGGTGGCGTTTGGCACTGCATTTCAATGCAGTGAGTAGCTATTATCTTTCTCCTCCGCGCTCATTATACATAGTTCGCCTATCCAAATAGCACACTGTACGCCTATGTATACATGGATCATCTCTTCACTCAATATCACAATCTCTTGTCATGTAATAGTGGTTAGAGTGCCAAAAAATCATGGATAAGCCTTCTTCGTTGGTGCTTGCAGCGTCGGCAGGATAACATAGCGGAATGTGGCTCATCTATGCCTTGCGTTGGAGAATAGCCGACCATGGTTATCTATACACTAATATATACCCTCAAATCTGGCATTATGCAATAGGGAGACGCAATTATGCACCTATTGACCAGGTGATGCTCCAGGCCATTCTCTGGATAAGTCTGGCAGAAGATAGATGAATAACTCATTGGTAGTCAACAATTTATATATGCCTACTCTCTTTAACATTATCGGCAGAGTCACCCAAATAGTTTATATTTCCTTGTGCCTGGACGCAGAAAGCGTTGTGATACTCTCTTGAGCATCGCACAGCTAAATAGCCTATAAGTATGTGTTGCGAATGATCGACCAATAAACGAGCCTGTGTTTTATTGTATGATGATAGCGTCGCTGGAAATTCCCTGAGGGTGCCTTATTAAGAGGAGGGTCGTATGGCTAACCTGACCGTAGCTTCGCTTGCTGGTATGCTGCTGCTGGTGATCATTGCAATTGGACTCGCTCTGGTGGGCGTTGTCAATATACGTGGGGGGTTGCGTTCGTTGTCGGGCTCGGCAACGTCTGGGCAATATACTGGCTGGCATAAGCAACCGGGTATTTTGTTTGGGCTCAACAATATTGTGTTTGCCGTATTACTTGTATGGGGTGCGGGCTTGTTCCTCTTTGCCAACAGCGTTGTAAAGTATGCTTTACTGGTATTAATTGTTTTAACGCTATTATTTAGTATTTTGCTTGTGACGCGTACCATTACCTCTGCGTCACAGGCGGCGAGAGATTTCCGAGAACGTCGTGCCAACAAGGAATGAGCGGCTTTCTCCCATTGTTTCTAGTTGTAGGGATATCAAAGGCAGGCATTTGATGATAGCATAGTTTGCAAGAGCATAGAGATGGACTATACTTTATGCTGTACGTGCCAGGTATGCTGCTTTTGTCGTGGATGTCCAGTGTGAATCTGGATATATAGTGAGGTGAGGCAATAGAAAGATGGAAAAAGCAGTAGAAGTTTTAGAACAGGAAAATGCGATGGTGAGCAATCAAGTATTGCAGATTAATATTCCCACTCCTCAGGGGCATCTGGAAGGGATTCTTAAGCCTGTCAGCGAAGGCGTGCCGCTCCGCTATGTTGGCCTCGTCTGCCATCCACATCCGTTGTATGGTGGCAGTATGCATAATAAGGTTGTTTTTAAAGTAGCACAGACCTTTCAAGCAATCAATATTCCAGCATTGCGTTTCAACTTTCGTGGCGTCGGACGTAGCACAGGCAGCTACGACGAGGGACGTGGTGAGATGGACGATGTACGTTATGCCCTGGAATTTCTCAGCCGTCGCTACCCTGGTGTCCCGGCGATCATTAGTGGCTTCTCCTTTGGGGCTTATGTCGGACTACGCGTTGCTGCTGCCGATGATCGTGCCCAGGTCCTGATTGGTCTGGGTGTACCTGCTCGTATGTTTGGTGAGGATACATTGCAAGACTGCCATAAGCCCAAACTTTTCGTTCATGGTACAGAAGACGAACAGGCTCCTTATGATTTCACACAACAGTGGTTTGAGCAAGTGCCTGCTCCGAAAAATTTGATGGCCATCCAGGGGGCAGATCACTTTTTCCAGGGACGTCTGGATGAGGTGCAGAGTATCATTGTTGAGTTTATGCGTACGCTTGAGGGCGCTCAGTAGATAGGAGTAGAACTGTTGGATATACCTGTAACACGTCGCGGCGATACCATTGAGGACTATCATGGCACAAAAGTTGCCGATCCTTACCGCTGGCTAGAAGATGTCGCGTCAGAGGAGACGCAGAACTGGGTGGCAGCTCAACATGCCGTCACACGTGCCTACCTGGACCGTATTCCTGTGCGGGAGCGTATCAAGGTACGCTACACGGAACTATGGGACTATCCCAAATATTCGGTGCCGCATAAAGAAGGTGGGCGTTACTATTTCTCTAAAAATAGTGGCCTGCAAAACCAGGCTGTCCTCTATATGCAAAAAGATCTCCACGCAGAGCCAGAAGTTGCGCTTGATCCTAATAGCTTCAGCTCTGATGGGACGATTGCCTTGACCAATACCGTGTTTAGCGCCGATGGTACGTTGTTAGCGTATGGCACGTCTGCCAGCGGAAGCGATTGGCAAGAGATCAAGATTTGCAACGTTGATGCCGGAACTGACTATCCCGAAGTAATTAAATGGTGCAAGTTCAGTGGGATCGCGTGGCGACACGATAACAGCGGCTTTTACTATGATCGCTTGCCTGAGCCTGGCGGCGTCCCGGAAGAGGATCAGAGTAACTATTCCAGAGTCTATTGGCATACGCTGGGAACTCCACAATCTGCCGACCGGCTGGTCTTTGAACGTCCCGAGGCGAAGGAACTGAGCTTCTCCCCCTTTACTACGGACGATGGGCGGTATGTCGTGCTCAACGTCTGGCACGGCACCGACGCGCGCAATCGCATCTACTACCGTAGTATGCTCAGTAATACTGACAACGAAGCAACGAATGCTACGCCTTTTATTCGTTTGCTGGATGAAGCCGACGCGAGCTATGCACTGATCGGCAACGATGGTCCTCTCTTTTATATCCGCACAAACCTCAACGCACCGCATGGACGCATTGTCGCTATCGACACTGCTCATCCTGAACGAACACGCTGGCAGCAACTGGTAGCAGAACAAGAAGATGTCATAGACTTCGCTTTTATCGTCAACCAGCAATTTGTCATCGGCTATCTCCATGACGCGTATCATCAAATCAAAATCTACCATAAAGATGGAGGTTTCGTCTCCGAGATTGCCCTGCCTACCTTTGGCTCTATTGTCGGTGCTGCTGGTAAGCCTGCTGACTATGAGCTGTTCATTAGTTTTACTTCCTACCTCTATCCTCCCACAATCTATCGTTATGATTTTGCTACTGCGACCCTTGAGCCTTTTCGCGCGTCGGAGAGCAAATTCGATACCAGTCGCTATGAGACGACACAGATATTTTATACGTCAAAAGACGGCACACGCGTGCCTATGTTTCTGACGTATAAAAAAGGACTGGTACGCGACGGCAATAATCCCGTTCTGCTGTATGGTTACGGCGGTTTTGACATCAATCTCACCCCATCTTTCGGCATTACTCCTCTGCTGTGGGTCGAGCACGGTGGTATCTACGCCGTTGCAAATTTGCGCGGTGGCGGCGAATATGGTGAGGAATGGCACCAGGCCGGCATGCTGGAGAAGAAACAAAATGTCTTTGATGACTTTATTAGCGCTGGAGAGTGGCTTATTGAGCAGAAGTATACCAGTTCAGCCCGGCTAGCTATTATGGGCGGTAGTAATGGTGGTCTGCTGGTTGGTGCTAGCCTGGTGCAGCGTCCAGATCTCTATGGAGCCGTCATTTGCCGCGTACCTGTGATTGATATGCTGCGCTACCACAAATTTACCGTTGGCCGCTACTGGATACCTGAGTATGGCAATGCCGAGCAGAGTGCCGACGATTTCAACTTTCTTTATGCCTATTCCCCTTTACATAACGTCAAAAAAGCGCAGGCTTATCCGCCCACGCTAATCATGACAGCCGATACCGATGATCGTGTTGTGCCTGCTCATGCGCGCAAGTTTGCGGCTACATTGCAGGCTGCTCATGTTGGTCCTGCTCCTGTGCTGCTGCGCGTTGAGATGAAGGCCGGTCATGGTATGGGCAAACCTACTGCAAAGGTGATCGAGGAGGAAAGCGACCTGCTAGCCTTTCTATTCGAGACCTTTTACATAGATTAATACCAGCCCCAGGGTTGGCTGCGATCAACAGCAGAACTACCAGTCCAGGTAAAGGCGCTATCGTAGAGATGGCCGTTGTCCAGGTACCAGCCCGCGAGAGCGCCGATTTCATCGGAGTATTGCTGTAGCAGGCTCTGATCAGTTGTCTGTATGTAGCCGGTATTGTAGCCAATCAATGCGTGTCTGAGGAGCTGTACGCCCGTATAGCCGGCAGCCTGCGCCTGGTTCGCAAAGTGGAGCAGATGGCGGATACCCATGTGAACCGCAATGCCAGGATCGTAGTAGTTTTGTGGCGTGAGACTATAAAGAGACATCTGGGGTACATCGGTTTCTGTTGGATAAAGCGTACTGATATAAGCGTCTTCTGACGCCTGAATTGGGCCATAAGAATGGCCAGCTCCGCTACCAGTCTCCAGTCCAGCGTCTAAGGTCGATTCACGCGTAGCCATACCCAGGAAGAATGCATATGCCTGCGCTTCAGTGGTGAAACCAAGTTTACTTTGAATAACACTCCAGTTTTTGTTGACCTGTAGCTCGATAAGTGCCTTCACCTGTTGCTTCGTCAAATTGGCGGCGGCAGCTTTCATCGCGGCAGCAGACATGCTGGCCGGAAAATAGCGATCACTGCCGCCGCTCGACGAAGTTGTCGTTACTGCTTGCGTTGCTGTCGGTTGGGCTGTAGTGGATTGTGTGACTGTTGTTGGCTTTTTTAGCGTGGCTTGTGGCGTGACGGCTCTTGTCGGTTGTGCTGCTACTATCAGGCTAGAGTTTATGTGTTGCGTGGTTCCCTGCGTGCTACGGGTCAGTGCCTTGCTGTTTGTGCCGGTAGCGGCATAGATCTTCGTTAAACTAAACGCTAGAACCACAAGTAACAAGAGGGAAAAAATGCTTGCGGGCACTACGATTTTCGCTTTTCTCATCCGTAAATCTCACTTCAAAGTCTCGAACCATGGGTATTATTTGAGAGACTCTTGTTTCACTATATTCCATAAAAGCCGATCTTATAGTAATTTGTAGCGGAAGAGGTTGGTAAAGTCAAGCAAAGCTACGAATCTGGTGGCTGTTGTAGGAATAAAGTAAGCCTGGCAGTTTGATATCGCACTGGCGTGGTGGGCGCTAGAAGTTTGCTGCCTGGCAAACATGAAGAGATTTAAATAGGCGATGCTGCTGCAAGATCCTTCTCTGCTGACTTTCGCCACATCCATCCGGCTCCCACGACCAGCAGGCTGAGAAGTGCGCAGATAAGCAGGCCGCTAGATGCCCCACAGAGACTTGACAGCCAGCCAGTCAACAGAGATCCTAGCGGGATGCTTCCGGTGAAGAAAAGTATATACACGCTCACGACGCGCCCGCGCAGGTGGTCCGGGACGACCGTCTGGAGCGTGGTAATGGCCAGAGCTCCGAAGATGGTCTCTGCACCACCAACACTGGCAACCAGTACCAATGATAAGAGGTAGATGTGCGAGATCGCAAAACCTGCCTCTAACACACCAAAGATCAGTGTGCTGAGGAGCACGCTGCGCATCGTCGGTTTCTGGTTGCTCCAGGCCAGCCACAGCGCCGAGATCAATGCGCCGACGCCGATAGCGGTAGAGAGAAAGCCAAAGCCCGCTGCTCCTACATGCAGCACGTCGGTAGCAAAGAGGGGGAGTACGACGTCGAAGTTCGAGCCGAAGAGCAAAACCAGGCCAATCACAAGGATCATCCACACAACCACAGGCGTTTTCCAGACGTAGCCTACGCCTTCACGCAGACTCTGCCAGGTGCTCTGACGCTTGCCAGCGTCGGAGTGTTGAAGTACCTGGGTATGTAGTTCGTGACTGTTGATCAGCGCCAGCCCTACAATCACTGCGAGAAAGCTGAGCGCATTGAGGAGAAAGAGCATGGTTACGCCGCTGGTGGCAATAACGATACCCCCAAGGCCGGGACCCACAATACGCGCCAGATTCACGAGTGAGGAGTTCAGGGCCACGGCGTTGGGCAGGTCCTCACGTCCGACCATCTCGACCACAAATGCCGAACTTGTCGGCTGATTCAGGCTGTTGGTGAACCCTAACAGCAACGCCAGGGCATAGATCTGCCAGACCTGAATAGTACCAGTTGCAACCAGTATCCAGAGCAGAAAAGCCTGGCTCATGGCCGCCGATTGAGTCAGGAGCAAGACGCGCCGTTTGGGCCAGCGGTCGGCGAAGATTCCCCCGAAGAGCGAGAAGAGCAGCACCGGCAGAAATTGTAGCGCGCCCACTAGGCCGAGCTGCCAGGCGCTGTGGGTCAGTTGTAGCACCAGCCAGGCTTGCCCGATGCGTTGCATATAGGTGCCCATCAGCGAGATCATCTGACCAAACCAGTAGAGACGATAATTGCGATGGCGTAGTGAGGTAAAGGCGCGACCTTTTTTCGGCGGTTCTTCATGCATGACCGTTGGCTGAGAGATGTCTTCGGTCGTCATCGAGTACGTTTTCCTTTCTGTTCTATTGGACAGTTTAGATGGAAAGTATACCCAGAGGCGAGACATGAAAACATCGTGCTTTTGGACGATGTCGAGCTATTGACGATTGTGATACAATTAAAATGAGAAGAGAGATCTCTCTCAGGGTAGATGCAACATTAATTACACTATTTATAGAAAAACTGACATCTCCATGAGAAAAAGAGCTCGCGAAAGAACAAGCTTTTCTCAAATTGTCCTCAGGAGGTTGTTCTCGTGTCTCAGTTCATGAAAGCAGGCGATCCGGTGTGGATTATTCCCTATGATGTGACCTGGCCTGAGCAGTTTCAACGGCTCGCACTGCCGCTACGCATCGCTCTGGGATCTGTTGCGCTGCGCATTGATCACATTGGATCAACCTCAATTCTCCAACTGGCGGCAAAGCCAATCATTGATATCCAAATCTCTGTGGTTGATTTCGAGCCACTCGATGCTTACCAATTGCCATTGGAGGGTCTCGGATACCTCTTTCGCGCTGACAATCCTAATCGGACACAACGCTACTTCCGTGAATCCCCTGGTCATCCGCGCGTACATATCCATGTGATGCCAGCGGGAAGTTTCGGTGAACAGTTTGCACTCCTCTTTCGAGATTACTTGCGGATGCACCCTGACGTTGCCGCTGAGTATGCGGAGGTGAAGATTGGACTGGCACTGCGCTATCTGCTGGTGGAAGAGCGTGAGTTGTACACAAATGCGAAGGCGCCATTTATTTGGAAAGTCATAGCTCAAGCAGATGTTTGGGCGCAGCAGACCGGATGGTTTCCTGGTCCTTCTGATGTCTGATAGTATGGAAAAGATATATCTCAGCTCAAACAGGAAGATCCTTCTGCTGTTATCTGTGGATAACTATGTGGACAAGAGTTCTACTATGTGGATAACTGCCGGTATATGCGCTGGATTCCATGCGAAAGGGCCTTTAGTTGTGCCATTGGCAAACTAAAGGCCCTTATTGCGAGACAGAAGAATAGAGACACAGGTGAGATTTCAGGATAATTGCAGTGAGTCACAGATTACGACAAGTTCTTCTAGATGATGCCAACGTGGCTTGCACGTCGGTAGTGACAGACATGAAACCGCGTCCATAATGCGCCCAACCATGTCAAATGGCGGCTCGAACCTGCTCTAACTGACAGAAGAGTTCGTCGATATCACTATCCAACTCAAATTCATCGGCTAAAAAGATCACTGGTACGTTTCTCATATCTGCACCTCTTATGTAGTTCCTAGCTATTGTCTGCTATTAGCACGAATCACATAAGAGGAGAGTTTCACTTTTCCCAAGGTTTCTTATCCAAATCTGGGGGGTACTTTGAGAACATTAAGAGGTGGGAGTCTCTTGCTCTGGCTTCCAGCGTTCCGCGAGTGAGGCGCGTAACAAAGGACGAGCACGCTGGAAATAGGTTTTGGCCGTGGCTTCCGGCATTTTGAGCGTTTTACCGATCTCAGAGAAACTGAGCTGACCTACGTAACGTAGTAGTACTACCGAGCGGAATTTCGGTGGCAATGCATCAATCGCCGCGTGTAACGCTTGTTGGAGATCGTGGCGCTCGGCCATTTCATCGGGCAGGGGCTGCTTATCAGGCATAATAGCCAGCGGAGACAGCTCCTCATCGTCGTTGGACGCTTCAAGTTCCGAAAAGTGAATAGAGCGCTTGCGACGTAGTTCGTCCAGGCAACGATTCCTGGCCACCTGGAAGAGCCATGCCTTAAGCGTTCCATCAGTGTGCAGTGTGGGCATAGAGATATAGAGCTGTAAGAAAACTTGTTGTAAGATATCGCAGGCCAGGTCGTAATCGCCCAGGCAATGGCAGATAAAGTTAAAAAGAGCTGTGTGATAGCGATGAACTAATGTCTCAAAAGCTTGCTGGCTGCCCGCTAATGTTTGCCGAACCAACAGGCCATCAGTAATTTCAGCAGTATTAATTTTTGGACGTTCTTGTATTTGCATCTTTAATAACCTTCCTTTCTTATATCCCTTAAAGCATAGCTTACTTAACGAGCATTTTCAAGCATTTTTCTAGTCAATAAGCTCTGCCTTATAACACTTTAAGCGTAAACTTACTAGATTAATACTATCTTGGATATAGCTTAGGAAGCGTTAATAATTCGATTACTTATCACTTTCTTATCTATCACTTATTAAATTCTAAGCCGGGAGGAGACGGCTGAAAATGTGTCGTAGTGACTCGACGCAGCCTTCTAACTTTGATATAATGAAAGCGTAAGTTGTAGAACACTAGTTTCATGCGGGAGTGAGCCATGAGGGAGCGCCTCGTTTCGCCACAGATGAGCGAAGAGGAACAGATTATCGAAGGTAGCTTGCGTCCTCGACGCCTGGCCGAATACATCGGACAGGACAAAATCAAAGACAATCTCAGTATTTTACTGGAAGCTGCTCGTCGTCGTAATGAAGCTGTTGACCATATCCTGCTCTATGGACCACCAGGACTGGGCAAAACTACCCTTTGTAATATCATTGCCGCCGAAATGGGCACGAACCTGCGTACCACCTCAGGACCTGCCATCGAACATGCGGGCGATCTGGCTTCGATTCTGACTTCGCTCCAGCCCGGAGAGGTTCTGTTTATCGACGAGATTCATCGCCTGGCGCGTGCTGTCGAGGAGCGTCTTTATTCGGCGATGGAAGACTTTGCCCTCGATGTGATGATTGGCAAAGGACCCAGCGCCAAATCTTTGCGACTCACCCTCCCTCCATTCACTGTTGTTGGCGCTACAACGCGCGTTGGTTCTCTGACTGCTCCCTTACGTGATCGCTTTGGTGCTATTTACCGTATGGAGTATTATGAAGTAGATGCGCTCAGGCAGATCCTGACACGTTCCGCGCGTATTCTCAAGGTGCCAGCCGAAGCGACTGGCGTCGAAGAGATTGCCAGTCGGGCGCGTGGCACGCCACGTATCGTCAATCGGTTACTCAAGCGTGTGCGTGACTATGCTCAGGTCAAAGCCGACGGCGTGATCTCACAAGAGGTTGCGCAAGCAGCACTGGACGCGATGGAGGTTGACAAGATTGGCCTTGATCAAACCGACCGTAATATGTTGCTTACCATCATCCAGAAGTTCAACGGTGGCCCCGTTGGACTGGATACACTCGCCGCTAGCACAAGCGAAGATGCGGATACCATTGAGGACGTCTACGAGCCATATCTCTTGCAACTGGGCTTTATCGCTCGTACACCGCGTGGGCGCGTTGTTATGCGTGCGGCCTATCAACATCTCGGCGTCATGCCACCCCAGGGGGAAGGTGGACCAACACTGTGGACGGGAATATCCTGAATACTAACCTGGCAAAAATTGCTGATTTGAAGATCAGCGATTTTGACTATAACCTGCCAGCGGAGTTCATCGCGCAGACACCTATCGAGCCGCGCGATGCTTCGCGTCTTCTGGTTGTGCGGCGAGGCACTAACGCGTTAGAGCACCGCCATTTTCGTGATATTGGTGATTATCTGCGACCAGGTGACTTGCTGATTGCGAACCAGAGTCGCGTCATACCTGCGCGACTCCTGGGACGGCGCGCGCAAACCGGTGGCGCCGTCGAAGTCCTCTTGCTAGCCGAGCGTCCCGACCTGGGACCAGATTGCTGGGAGGCACTGGTGCGTCCTGGCCGACGCTTGCGTGAGGGAGCGCTGATCCTCTTTGGCCACGAGGGTCAGGAAGCTGGCCTACAGGCTGAAATTCAGCAGCGTACCGCCGCAGGTGGCCGTATCGTACAGCTATCCATCCCCAATCATGCTGCCAATGCCAGCGCAGATGCATACAATTTACTCAGCGTGCGCCAGCGTATTGACGAACTGGGTCGTATGCCATTGCCGCCCTATATCCACGAAACATTGAGCGATGCTGAGCGTTATCAGACTGTTTATGCGCGTATCCGTGGCTCAGCGGCTGCGCCCACGGCGGGATTGCACTTCACGCCTCATCTATTAGAGCAATTACGCGGGCAGGGCATACAGATCGGCTTCGTGACGCTCCATGTCGGACTTGATACCTTCCGACCTGTCGAGAGCGAGTATGTCATTGAGCATAAAATTCACAGCGAAGAGATCGAACTGGATGCTCCGACTGCTGAGCTGATCAATGCAACACGCAAAGCTGGTGGGCGCGTCGTCGCTGTTGGTACGACTTCTGTCCGTGTGCTGGAAAGCGTTGCCAGTATGCACGAGGGGCATATTGAACCCTATCATGGACATACACGTCTCTTTATTACACCTGGTTATCGTTACCAGATGGTAGATGCAATGATCACGAACTTCCATCTGCCTCGTTCTACCCTACTTTTGCTTGTCAGCGCCTTCACAGGCAAGGACCTCATGGAGTATGCTTATCAAGAAGCCATTCGTGAGCGCTATCGTTTCTTCAGTTTTGGCGACGCCATGCTGCTTTTATAACGGGAATTGCGCTTACGACGTGCTATTTATAGGCAAAGCGAAAAGTAAGGGAGTTAAAGGTTTGCATATGAGTAACACTGCAAAACATCATATTTTGATTACCGTACCAATCGAACCAGATTGGCTAGCGCGTCTACAGCAACTTGCGCCTGACTGGCAGATAGAGGCTCGTCCTATACGGCGTCTGGAAGACATACCCGGTGAACTGTGGCAAAATGTAGAAGTCCTTTATACGCTTGAGATCTTACCGACACCTCAACAAGCGCCTAATCTCCGTTGGGTGCATCTCTACTCCGCTGGTGCTGATCGCATATTCAAGCACCCTCTGATAGATGCGCAAGTTATCATCACCACATCCAGTGGAGTGCATGTTGTCAGTATCCCCGAATACGTCATGATGATGATGCTAGCCTGGTTCCATCATTTGCCGTTCATCTTAGAGCTACAGCAGAAAGCTCAATGGCCTGTTGGTAAGGATTGGCTCTCATTTTTTAGTGTGCCAGAACTGCGTGGCAAGACGATAGGTATTGTGGGCTATGGGAGTATTGGCCGTGGTGTCGCTCATCTGGCCAAAGCCTTTGGCATGCGTATAGTCGCGCAGCAGTATAGCGACGACCACCGCGATCACGGCTTCGTCTTCCCCGATGTTGGTGATCCTGACGGCATACTACCTGATCGCTATTACAAGCTTGACCAGCTCCATAGCTTGCTCCAGGAGAGTGATGTCGTCGTGATTGCTGTGCCCTTGACTCCACAGACCACTCATCTGTTCGATGCTGCTGCATTCAGCGCGATGAAGTCTGATGCATTTCTGATCAATATCGCGCGTGGTGAAGTATGCAATGAGCAGGACTTAATTCAAGCTTTACAGGAAAAACGCATTGGCGGAGCTGCGTTAGATGTGCATGATCCAGAGCCATTGCCACCCGATCACCCGTTGTGGCAGTTGCCGAATGTCATTATCAGTCCGCATATTTCTGGTGGTACGATACGCTATCCAGAACGTTCTTTCGCGATCTTCGAGGAAAACCTGCGGCGTTACCTGGCAGGCGAACCTCTCTACAACACTGTCAGCAAAGAGCAGGGTTATTGAGCGAACGCTTAAGCTCTGCTCTCTCCACCGTTACTCCTGGTTCCTGGTAAATGAGGGGCGGCGCAGTTTGCTGCTGAAAAACGGGAGATAGCAAATTTCAGAGCTTTTCAGCCCCCAAATTTTCTGCTATGCTAGACGACAGTGTACAAAATTTCCGTTTTTTTTCTGACAGATGGAATAGGGTTTATGTGAGTCACAAACAAGAAACCACCGGAAGCCAGTACTACTTTTGGGGGACTGTATGATCGATCTAAGTGATCCTAAGCTTGATGAGCAATTGCGCCGTCGCACCGTGGAGGGGCGTTATGAGATAGCAGAGCGCGAGTTGATCACGACTATACGTGAGTTGCGTGTCCAGGGCAATATGGGTGGCGTACGTCGTCTCGCCGAGGTACTGTTACAGCGCTGTGCACCGCTGTTTCAGCGCCATACCCAGGGATTGCAACACCGGCCAGAGCTGCGCGAGGAGGCTATTGCCAATATGGCTGAGCATTTGTTGCGCGAGGCCCAGAATCCTGATGAAATATTTATGACGCAAAACTTTATTCACTATTTACGCTGTCTGTGCGCCGACGAGTTCAATCGCGTCCTGCGTCAGGAGGGCCTGTATTACCGGCGCGATAACGAGGGACGTCCAGCCGGGCGTCCACAGCATGTACCACGTGCGTTAGTCGAATCTCTGCGGCCTGCGCCTGCGGATGATGAGGGACTGCCCGCGTCAGACGTAGCGGACCCGCACGACCAGTACGCAGAATTACATGCCGAGGACGAGAGTCAGCGTATTCTGGCCTATCTTAACGATCCTTTAGATCGCACGATTATGGTCCTGCGTGCTATTCAAGGGATGAAATGGGATGACATTGCAGTCGTGTGCAAGCGTACCGAGCGTACAGTACGACTACGTTATGAGCGCGCTCGTCGTTATCTACGTGATTGCGTCGTGCAAGAACAATATGATGCACCTGCTTCCATGGTCCACAAGCAATACTAGCGGGAGAAACAGAAAGGCGTACACTTATGAATACATCTGAATTGCAGCAATTGAAGATGGCCTGGTTAGCAGCCAGGGAAGCTGGCGATGTCCAGGCGCAGACGCGTCTCTTGCAGGACCATCCGAGTGAGCTGGGAGCCTTAACTGACTTTATCGCCGCCTATCACGCTACCGGGGGAGATGCACATGTGGAACTAGATGTACCTCTGTTGCCATTAACCCAACGTGCTTATCTGTCAGTGCTGGATCGCGTTTTTGCACCTGAGCCACAACTGGCCTTTGCTAGCTTAAGTGAGCTGCGTAAAAGCCGTAGCCTGGGCAAGGTCGATGTTGCGAAGGGATTGCGCCTGAGTGTCGATGTGTGGAATAAATTTGAAACGGGAGCTATTGAGCTGGCCAGCCTGCAGCGACGTCAATTAGAGCGTCTGGCCCAATTCTTTCAAGTGAGCATTGAGCAATTCAGCGCCTTATTAAATAACAGCCAGCCGGCTGCAACCCTCAACTGGCGTAAGACACACGCTGCGGCCCGCCAGCAGCAGCAAGGACCACAGGCTCAAAGTTTTGCCGCAGCGATTACACGTAGCACGATGTCAAAAGAGGACAAGCAATTCTGGTTGGAACCTTAATTTTTTGGCAATCCCACAATTGGGCCTGGAGTCATCGCTTTTAGCGCTCTTTTGTCGCGTAGCCCACGTAGGAGACGCCCTTAAACCAGCCGGGACCCAGCGAGAGCCGACCTTTGTTGAAGCGGGGCATGAAGCCCGTCATTTCACAGATCTGCAGATCATTTTGTGTCAATAGTGTTTTCAATTCGGCGGGTTTGATAAAAGCGTGGTAGTTATGCAATCCAGGTACCAGGCCACCTTTGCGAAAGAAGCGTTCGCCGATCCAGATCAAAGCCAGGCGTGCTAGCAGTGTGCGATTGATCGTGTCAAAGACGAAGACTCCACCTGGAGCCAGTACCCGCGCGATCTCTTGTATGGTGGCTGGCAAATCCTGCACATGTTCCAGGACATCCAGGCAGACTATCACCGAAAAACTGCCGTCCCCGTAGGGCAACGACTCCGCGTAAGCATGATCGAAATGGACGTTCTGTCCCAGGCCACCATGTTGGATATGTGTACGGGCATCTGCCAGCGCCATGTGAGAGGGATCGACGCCGACGGTAATTGCACCGCGCCGCGCCAGACCTTCACAGATCAAGCCACCTCCGCAGCCCACCTCCAATACATCTTGCTGAAGTAGTGCTCCCTTGCCGAGAATGCGTTCCACACGAGACTCAATATAATCGCAACGTTCAGCGGTTATCAGATTGAGCAGGTTATGCTTGTCATGCCATCCATAAGAGGCGAAAATTTCCTCTTGTGAACGCGGCTGTAAACGCTGTAGTTGCACCATCGGATCAATCTACTTTCGCTTATTGCTATGCAAAAAACTTTTCGACTGGCACTTCAGCCATCGTTGGTACCACGGTCGAGACTAACCGGGCCTGCTCGGTGAAGAAACCTTGCGAATGATACGCGCCACTTTCCAGAAAGAATACTTCAATAGTATGAGCAATAGGGTCAGCGATCCAGTATTCAGGGATTCCCGCTCGTGCATAGGCATCCTGCTTTTCGCGCCGATCAAATCCCACGGTAGAGGGTGAAGAAACTTCAATCACCAGATCAGGCGCTCCTACGATGCGCGAAGGAGTAATTTTGTCGCTGCTTGCGTTCAGGATCACGATCACGTCTGGCTGTACTACCATGTTCGCTGCTAACTCGACATCGACAGGAGCCATAAATACCTGTCCTAAACCAGCATCCTCAATCTGGACTGCTAAATATCTGAAAAGTTTTTGTGCGACTTTCTGGTGGAATATACCTGGCGCAGGCGTCATAAACAATACCCCCTCCACAATCTGATAGCGCTGCCCATCATCTGGTAGGGCTGCATAGTGATTGTAAGTCCAGTATCCTTGTTTTGGTCCTGCTACCCAATCTGCGGGAGTTACCACCGTGTGCTGCTCCGATATTGTTGTCATATACAAACCCCTTCCTTTGCGCTTCTTTCTACATATTGCTATAATAGCATAAATCCGGTGCGCTGCATAACACTTTTCTAGCCTTTTACAAGAGCCAACAGAGCCGACGCGCTACCCTCTGGGCATTTACATAAAAGAAATATGAAAACTGTCCCTATTTATCTCTTTTCTCGTGCTACGATGACATTTATACTTGGTATTTGTAATATGGGATGGTTAGACTATCCAGGCTTGAGCCTGTGCTCGGCTACAATCCCGTCAGGCTGTGGAAGATTTTATTTGTAAGCCATCTCTTGACGGAATACATACAGACAGTATTTAGGTGAGGCCATGCTTCATAAACCGCCAAAGGACACACCCAATAAACCGACCATTGACCGTTATCGCCTGCTGCATTTCCTGAGTCGTGGTGAGAATAAGTCAGTCTATCAGGCCGTTGATATACATACGGCAAGACCTGTCGCGCTCAAACTTGTGCGCCTGGATCAGGGACAGGAAGAAAAGCAACAACGCTTCCAACATTTCAGAAACATTATGGAGGAAGTGACTACATTAGACCATCCGCACATCTTGCCTGTCCTCGATTTTGGGGAGATGACGAACGGTCAAGGCGAACGGGAATACGGCTATGCGTATACTGTGATGCCGTTAGCCACAGAACGCTCTCTTGATATCTGGCTGAGTAACTATTGGCAGCAGCAGAAAAGTCTTTCGACACAGCTTGCGCCACAGGATATACAGCAATTTGTCAGTCAGGCCGCAGAGAGTTTACAGCATGCGCATGATAAAAATATACTGCATCTAGGCATCAAACAGACAAATTTCCTGGTGCGTTATCAAACCGATGGCAAGCGTTTTCCGCATTTAGAATTGGCAGACTTTAGTATCGCTCGTTTCACGGCCCTTCCTGCTAACCTTGCAAGCGGTCAGGGGGCGTCTTATGCGCTAGCGCCAGAGCTATTGAGAGGGCACCCTGTGGCAGCCACGGATCAGTATGAGCTGGCCGCGTTGGTCTATGAGTTGCTCACAGGGCATGTCTATACGCAGGATGGGAAAGGTGGCCGGGGTGCCCCTGCGTTGTTCTCACCTGAAGAGCAAGCTGCTAAACTCTCTCCTGTGGTGTCTCAGGTGCTGCAACGGGCGCTTTTACTAGATCCCACTGCTCGCTATGCATCAATTACAGAGTTCGCTGAAGCATTTGAGCATGCCATGCGTCAGGGAGAGCATGGTGAGCATATCTATGTCATGCTAGGAATTAGTGAAGCGGAAGCGCTGTCTGGTGTTTCCTACCCTCTAGCCATGGCCGATAAACGCCTGGTAACGGTCAACGTTCCGCCGAATGTGCATGCGGGACAGATCTTGCGCATCCCAAATGCAGGACAGGCCTCGCAATTTGGTGGTCCACGAGGACAACTGGTTGTGACGCTGGCTGTGCGGCCTGATCCGAACGAGAACCTGCGGCTCATAGAACAACTCGAGCATCTCTCTGAGAGCATTCAGACTCTACAAGTGCAGCCGATGGAGCTAGGGCAGCAGATGCAAGCGCTTGATCGGAAAGTCATGAGCGCCCTGGAACCGGAAGAGGATGAAGTGAAGTTTCGTGGTCTGCAAGATATACCACGCTATATCTCTAAGCATATCCCTCCCGGCATTGCTGTTGCTCTCAGCGTGTTGCTCCTGGTCGTCATTTGTGGCAATTGTCTACTGTGTACTACGCTAAAAGGGGACATTGTTGGCAACGGGTCTGGCAATATTGCGCTCATAACCACAACCGATGAACATATGACCGCGACAGCCAGTGCACATACTAATGCTCTTGCCACGGCAACGGTTGTTGCGCAGGCAACGGCGACAGCTAAACAGACAGTGGCACTACAAGCGGCAGCTGATGCTCAACTGATACCTCAACAGTATGCTGTAACAAGTACGGGCAGTACCTCGATCCTTATTTTCAACGATTTGACTGCTCAATCCAACATAGGACAGTGGACTGCGCAGAAACCTGCCACTGGTCAATCTTGTGGCTTTGTTGAGACCACGGATAAATTTTATCATGCCCAAATGCCCTCAAGTGGCAGTACACCCCTATTCTGTCAAACAACTGGTTCACAGGGTACTGTTTCTACTGGCCCAACCTTTGTATTGCAGACGCAGATGACTATTATCGATGGTGATGTTGGCGGCGTAGCGTTTGGCATACATGGCAAGTCATTCTGTTATTTCTATATTAATCAATTGGGTCAATACGAAATTGGGCTAAACGGTGTGCCATTTTCGACCGGTAAAGGACAGAGCGATGCCATTAACAAGGGGACAGGGTCGCAAGTCTCAAATTTGTTGGCGGTAGTTGCCAATAACAAAAAGCTCACATTTTATGTAAATTTACAACCCATTTTCAGTATCGATGATGTTCAACTGCCCGCTCAGGGCCAGTTGGCGTTGGTCGCACAGAGTAATGGCAGTCCGACGGATGTCGCCTATCAGTCGATAAAGGTATGGCGATACTAGTATTCAGGATTTTTTCGCGTAAAGGTATGGCGATACTAGTATTCAGGATTTTTTCGCGTAAAGGTATGGCGATACTAGTATTCAGGATTTTTTCGCGTAAAGGTATGGCGATACTAGTATTCAGGATTTTTTCGCGTAAAGGTATGGCGATACTAGTATTCAGGATTTTTTCGCGTAAAGGTATGGCGATACTAGTATTCAGGATTTTTTCGCGTAAAGGTATGGCGATACTAGTATTCAGGATTTTTTCGCGTAAAGGTATGGCGATACTAGTATTCAGGATTTTTTCGCGTAAAGGTATGGCGATACTAGTATTCAGGATTTTTTCGCGTAATTGATAAGCTTTTGCTCCAGGGTTGTGTTTTGTCCATGCACGCGTGCCTTGCGCTTCTCGGCATACGTTAGCAAGCGCTCTTTGATACGCGTATCAGCGATAGCCAGCTCTTTAGCCGCGTGGATCGCCGCGTTTACTGCGCCAGCTTCACCGATGGCCATGACCGCAACAGGTGCTCCTTCTGGCATCTGCACCATGGAGAGTAGCGCGTCAATACCTTTGAGTGCGCCCAGATCGCGCGGGACGCCGATGACTGGCAAGTCTGCTCGTAAGTCGGCAATATTACCGGGCAGATGCGCCGCCCCGCCTGCGCAGGCGATGACGACTTGTACTGAGTCTGGCAGATTGTCTATGTGCTGCACGACGGTGCGCAAGTCGCGATGTACAGAGTTGATCTGTACCAGGCAGGGAATACCGAATTCATGTCTGAGCGTATCAATGGCCTTCATCATAAGGGGAAGATCTGAGTCGCTGCCCATCGTGATAAGCACTTTGGGCAGGCCCCTGGCCGCCTCACCGACGCCCTCGGCTGAGACAAGGATACCATGTTCCTGTGTTAATGCTGTGCGTAGCGCTTTTTCATCTGTTGACATGCCTGACTATTATATCGAGAGCGCGGCTCTCGCCTCCTTTGCTTGTGCGTAGACACTGGTTAGATCTTCACCAACAACGGTGATATGGCCCATTTTGCGATCAACCCTGGTCTCTCGTTTCCCATACAGGTGAACGAAAACATGGGCTGGATCGAAGTCTTTAGACCAGCGCGGTTCGGCTGGTCCGTTGCGTGTGCCGAGAATGTTTTCCATCACTGCTAGCGGGTAATGCATCGCTGTCGATGTGAGCGACAAATTCGTAATGGCGCGTAACAGTTGTGTATATTGTGAAGTCTGGCAAGCTTCAATAGTATAGTGTCCGAGATTATGCGGACGTGGCGCGATTTCGTTGAGCCAGATTTTGCCTGCTTTATCCAGGAACATCTCTACGCCGAAGATACCAATACCGTTGAGTACCTCAATGCTCTGGCGTGCGATCTGTTGAGCCTCTTGTTGGCGTTCAAGCGGGATAGCAGCGGGCGCGATCACTGTTTGACAGATGTCGCGCGCATGGATCATTTCGACTACTGGATAGCTTGCCAGCTCACCGCGCTCGTTGCGAGCAATCATAACGCCTAATTCCTTGTCAAGATCCAGACAGCGCTCTACATACAGGTCACGATCACCCAGTTTCGTCAGGGCCTCTGCAATATCCTGCTGCCGATTAATGCGGGCATTGCCGCGACCGTCGTAGGCATCTTTTTTGGCCTTCAAGACAAGCGGATAGCCCCAGTTTTGTACCGCCTGTTCGAGATCAGCAGGTTGAGCAAGCGACAGAGAGGGAGCAACCGCTATACCATGCTGCGCAAGAAACTCTTTCTGCCGATATTTATTCTGAATAATGCTGAGTAGCTCAGGTGAAGGATAGATCTTTGCTCCTGTGGCTTGTAGTGCCTGAAGCGCCTGTGTGTTGATATGTTCAATCTCGTAGGTGAGAATATCAGCACGTGCGGCTAACTGATGTAGTGCCACGGGATCTTTCAAGCTGCCAACGATCTGGTCTGCCACGCTGGCGGCTGGACTCTGTGGCGTAGGATCAAGCACAGTGACTGCTGCGTAGCCCATCGCACGTGCGGCTTCGCTAAGCATAAGTCCAAGCTGACCACCACCGATGATGCCGATACGCGTGGTCGCGATAATCTGTGCTTCCTGATTGCTATCTGTTGTATTTACTGTCAATGGGTACTCCTTTATGGCTTGCTACTCCATTGTAAACATGAGCCAGGAGCGCTGTCAATCCAGTGAAACAGGCATATTATGACACGGCAAAATTGACGACATCTTTTACTGCGCCGCAATTTACGCATTTTTAATGTTCTATATAACTATAAATGGCTTGGCTTTCTTCTCGAACATTACTACCAGGTAATTTTTCAAACCTGCAAGCAGGGCCACGGCCTTTTTAGGCAGGGGTTCCGCGAGTCTCTTTTGGAGGATATTTTATCGAGTTACGTGTGGTCCTGCTCTGCCTTCATTCCTTGTCACACTGCTTCTAAGTGTTCCGAGTGCCCCTGCTCCCACGGGATGCGCAACGGGATTTACACATTGCACAACCCATGTGTAAGAAGTATACTTGAAAGCAGGATTAGCAACTTATCAAACACTTAACATCTCTTTATACCCTTGCTCTGCCTTTTCGCAAAGAGAGCAAGCGGTTGCATGTCGATGAAGTTTGCGAACGAGGAAAATATGAGCAACGCGCAGCAGGCACCAAAGCACAGCAGAATGAAACCAGAGCGAAGACCCAACGAGCAATTGAAGGCGCAACGGCTCAAGAAGAACTGGACTCAGGTGTACGTGGCGACGATGATCGGGACCAGTGATGTGGAGGTGTCGCGCTGGGAAACCGGAGGCGCTGAACCAAGCCTCTACTTTCGTGAGAAGATGTGCGCGTTGTTTGGCACCACCCCTGAAGCCCTGCCAAGCAACGGAGCGCTCATTGTTTACGATGCCATCATTGATGATGATCGCCGTGAAAACGCCGCCGGTTTGTTGATGAGTCTGAATATGTTGATTCAAACACGGGGAGGGTTCGATTATACCGGGGCTGATTGTGCTTCGTGGATGCGAGAGGTCGGCTTTCGTCACACCTCTGTTGAGCATCTCACTGGCCCGGAGTCCATGGTCGTCGGCATCAAATAGGCCTGCTTAGCAGGGAGTGCTCTTGTAGAGGGATGACTAGGATTTGTGCAAAAATCTATCACAAGCCTAAAAACCGCAAGATTTTCCTAGTCGGTCTCCCTTGCGTGCGCTATCTTGGGGTCCCGACATTTTTTCCCGCTAAGCAAGAGAGGAAAGAGATAAATGTCGGGACCCCTATTGGAAGTCGTTACCCGCCATCCAGGCGGAGCAGGATCTGGGATGGAAGAAGCTGATGGTTCGTCGCATAGGTGGTGGCTACCTGGCAAGCACGCTGGAGTTCTCCACGCAGATCCCCATTGCCTGGCCCTCCGAAGGTGCCGAAGCGGGCACGGGCAAATCGCACGTGCTCTTCGAGCGCCGAGATGAACCCGGTTTGCGTGAGAATGTGAGCCACTGCGGCCACTTCCTCCATCCAAGGGGGAAGGGAAGGGGCGGACGTGGGGTCCACTTGAAATCTGACATTGGAATGCGTCATACTGGTTGGTGTCCTCCTTGTGCGAAAATCACTACAGATCTCTTTCTTACAAGGAGCCACATTTCTTCGGCCCTTCGCCAGTTTTTCTCTTTTCTTATTCAGTTAAAAAAGCTCGTTGCGCATCCCATGGGTGTTCCCGCTCTCGGAACAGTTCTGTTTTCATAACAAGGGCTGGATGGCGCACTGTTCAGCACCTGCTATAATAGTGAGGTGAGGAGCATTGTTCTCCTACAAAAAGTATAAATAGGTCAACATCAATAAATAGATGAGGAAATAGAGATATGCCACGTATCCCTCCTGACGATTCGGTGCAGTTACCTGCCGTAGATAGCGCAAGTTTCGCGACTATGTCGACACTCTTTCGCACGCTGGGACATCGTCCAGCTCTTATGCAGCACGCGATGGAACTGTTGGAAGCTGCAATGCGTGGTGGGACGGTTGAACCAAAGTTGAAAGAGTTGCTGGCGATCCGTGTTTCGCAGGTGAATCATTGCTACTACTGAATAGCCGCTCATACTGCCTTGGCAAGGCAGCTGGGTGTCAGTGAAGCGCTACTGGATGCGCTCTATCGCATTGATGAACACCGCCATCTCTTCTCCGCACGCGAGCTGGTGGCGTTGCGTTATGCCGAAATTATGACAACAAGCGCCCAGGATGTGGGCGAGGATCTCTGGGACGAGTTGCAGGCGCAATTTGATGATGGTGAGTTAGTAGAGATCACAACGGTTATTGGTCTGTTCAATTTTTTCAATCGCTTTGCGGATGCGCTCAAGCTGAATGAAGCGTAACGCGTGTTACCTGGCGGTGATGGAGAGCATAGGCAAACAAGCTAGAGATAAGGGAAACGAACATTATGCCAAATAATGAGGAGAAGCTGGCGGCGCTGCTCAAAGATTTGCACGAGCTAGAAGTTTACCTGCATGGTCGCGGTGAGAAAACGCTGGCGCTCTCGCAGAAATTCGCAGAAAATGCCAGGAAAGATGCTTCTAATCGCGAGTTTGATCTCAATCAGTCGCGTATGCTGGATTATCAGCATCACGTGTGGCATGAGATAGGCAGCTTAATCGATAAGTTGATCAAGCAATACGAATAGGTGCAAGTTTCTTTCGCATCTTCTGCTGGTATTTAGTCAGGGAGTCACGGTATTTGATAATGCTTCTGTGCCGGAAAAATGCAATGATGCAGATCCTCTCTGCAAGTGCAACCAGGTGAGCACATCTGGGCACTGCAGAGCAAGGATCTGTTTGTATGTGCCCCCTTTTTCCTCTTGCTCGAACGTGCGCTCAGGAAATCTAGGGGAACTCATGGTGTTTAGTCAAGCTCTACAGTGACCACCACATTGACGTAGACTCCGTCGGTCCCACTAACCCAGAGGCACTGATTGTCTGGTATGTCATATTGGACATAATAACTCGCCCCATCATCATGATACACGACATAACCAGAGTCGCCTTCTGTGCAGACCCAGCCAACATTGTAAATGGCGAGACCACCCTGTGCTCCGCTGCCAGCAAAACAGTCGATATCGCCACCATAGTCGGAATCTACCACTAATTCTGCACTGTTACTGGGTGCGCTACAGTCTACGCGAGCGGTGTCAGGTGTGAAAGAAGTCGCGTGAGCTGGGATGGCTGCTGTGGGACTAACCCCTCCAAAAAAGGCTCCGAGAGTGAGCAGTAAGGCGAGAGCAATTACCGTACGAATAACAAGGTTCTTCATGAAATCCTTCTCCTTTATGTGATGAGGAACTTCCTATCCCTTTGGATCTTCAAATATCCAAACGAGCATTTCTTTACTGCCTACAAAAATATACAGGAAAGAAAAAGTCTCTGAAAGGGGTATATAAGGTCAATTTTGGAGTGGAAACATAAATGCAAATTTTCGATAGTTCAAAGCGGCCTCCTTTGCTTGCGAGGCCGCCAGGGAAAACCAGGTAGTATGCTGACTTAGCGGGGCTTATTTGCCAACGTTGAAACGGAAATGGGCGATATCGCCATCCTGCACGACATAGTCCTTGCCTTCGAGGCGTAGCACGCCTTTTTTCGTGGCGGCAGCAAAAGAGCCTCCACTCGCCATAAAATCGTCGAAGCTGGTCACTTCGGCGCGTATGAAGCCTCGCTCGATGTCCGAATGGATCTTGCCTGCGGCCTCAGGAGCTTTTGCGCCTTTTGTGACAGTCCAGGCGCGTACTTCATCCTCGCCTGCTGTCAGAAAGGTGATCAGATTGAGCAAGCGGTAGCCAACCTGGATAACACGGTCGGCTCCCAATTGCGGTAGCCCCAGCGCTTCGAGGTATTCACGCGCATCATCTTCTGGGAGTTCCGCTAGCTCAGCCTCCAGACGGGCGGATACTGCGACAACCTCTGCGCCCTCGCTCCTGGCACGTCGGGCTACGCGCGCGATGCCTTGCAACTCCTGACTCAAACCGGTCTCTGACACATCTTCCGTGGTAGCGAGCTGTGCTAAGAGTGTGTTCGCATCCCCAAGGACATCTTCGCTGACATTCAAAACATACATGCGCGGCTTGACGGTCAGCAGAAAGAGTTCTTTGAGCAGCGCATGGTCCTGTTGTGATAGCTCAAGGTCACTAACCAGCTTCAATTCATTGAGCACATCCTGAAAACGACGCAGGATCTCCAGTTCTTGCTGATATTTCTTATCCCCGGACTTAGCTGCTTTCGTCGTACGCTCAATACGTCGTTCGACCGAGGCCAGATCGGTGAGCGTCAGTTCGGCGTTGAGGCTATCCAGGTCGCGCATGGGATCGATGCTATTGTAGATATGCGGGACGTTATCGTTCGTAAAGGTACGGAGCACAATGGCCAGGGCATCGGCGTTCCGAATATGGCCCAGGAATTCGGCGCTCAATCCTTGCTTTTCTTTCCCTGCCTGGGCTGCCTGTCCCATACCTGCCACATCGACAAATTCGACCGTCGTTGGAGTGACCTTTTTGGGGCTGAAGATATCTGCCAGTGGCTGGAGGCGTGCATCTGGCACTTGTACGACTGCAACATTCGCCTGTACCGTGCTGGTTGCGTAGCCGCCCACAGGCGCGCCGGCCTGTGTGAGGGCGTTAAACAAGGTCGTTTTCCCGCTCTGAGGAAGACCGATAATTCCGATTGTCAGGGCCATAGTAAATGTTATCTCTTTCCTGTTATTGAACTGTGCTGCTCATGTCCCTTCAGCAGTATGCTCTCGCAACCATATGTGTACAGAAGTGCTACCCTTCTCTTAGCCAGAGTCATCTGTGTATGTATGAACGCTCATCCAACCCGATCTGCGGATACCCCTGACTTCAGGCATGGGTTCCCTGACCTAATAAATGCAAGGCAGCATCTATATGTTGCGCTGTTTCGTTTCGTTAGCTGCATCTTACCATGTTAGCATGGCCCTAGCAATATTCTCATAGCCTCTGTCCGCTCTCGTAATAATTGCCAATCTTCTCCACGAAGCCCGCGAGGAGCGCGATGCGTGTTGGGAGCGTATCGATCTCAATATATTCATCGGGATTGTGCGCGAGCGCGCCGCCTGCGCCCAGTCCATCGATGGTTGGAATGCCTAACGAAGCTGTGCCATTCGCGTCCGAGGCTCCTCCGCTGCTGACATCCATAATATTCAGCCCTAACTCACTGCCAGCCTCTTTTACCAGTTGCACCAGTTTTGCGCTACGTTCGTCCCGTTCAAAAGGCATACTGCGAATCGCGCCCTTTAACGTAACGGTTGTGCCATCCAGCACGGTCCGGGTCGTTACGTGGTGCAGTGCCGCTTCGACTGCCTGTATACCTGCTTGATCTTTAACACGTACGTCAATATCACAGTAAGCGAAGTCGGGGACAATATTCATACGCTCCCCACCATGAATGATGCCAACATTGAGGGTGACGCCAGGAATCGTGCCATTAATTGCCTGGAGTGCTACTACTTGGTGAGCCAGTTCCAGAATGGCATTGCGTCCATGCTGCGGATCGGCTCCTGCATGTGCGGCGACGCCATGTACCTCAACGCGGTAATGACCGATGCCTTTGCGGGCAGAGACGACTGTATTGACTTTGCGTCCAGGCTCTAGCACGATCACCGCGTCCGAGTGCTGCGCCAGCTCTTGAATCAGTGCTCGGCTGGAGAACGAACCAACTTCCTCGTCGCTGTTGAAAACGAAGGTTGCGCTCTGGTAATTGGTCTGTGCGCTCTCGACCAGTAGATGTAGCCCATACATACCGAGCAACAAGCCAGACTTCATGTCCAGGATGCCTGGTCCTTTGGCTGTACGCTGACCATTATGTTGGGCCAGTGAAAACGGACGGCGCTGTGCCTCCCCCTCGGGAAAGACGGTATCCATGTGTCCCACAAGCAGTATGCGCGGCCCGTGCGCTGCGTTGCCTTTGTGGATAGCGACCAGGTGATTGCCATATTCTTGCTGTGGATCAAAATAGGTAGAGAAACCAAAGTCGCGAAAACGTTTCTGCAAGTAGGTTCCCACCAGATCCACGCCTGCCTTCGTGTATGTGCCCGAGTCGATATTTACAATAGCCTCTAAATCAGTAAGCAGTGGCTCTATACGCTGTTCTGCACGCGCAACAACGTGATGTTTCTGCATTTCGTTATCCTTTTATCTTTAGAACTGCTGCTCTCATTTGATATCGCTCTCGTCGAAAGCGCCCCCCAGCATCTCTTTGGCTATAGTCGGCTACACTCACCGTAGCACTTGTAGGGTATCAGGCGCAGACAGCTATTGTCAATGCCAGCTCTATCCTATATGGAATGCTTGCTCCCTTGACAAAACCGTGACTTTATCGTAAAATTATGACTGAAAAGTCATCAATTTATCTTGTGTTCGTGGAAAACACAGGCCGTGTAAAAGCATGGCACGCAGTGAGAGTGTCTCAAACGGGGAGAGAAAATGTTGCTCTTCCGTAGTACTCTCAAGGAAACTGCTCAGTTTGAGAGGTGCAGTGATGCAATCGTCGCATTCTTCTCCTTCTTTGAAGGAAAAACACCGTCAAGAGCGTGAGGCTCTCATTTTAGCTGTTGCTGAAGAAGTGTTTCTGGAAAAAGGCTATTATGAGGCCTCAATGGATGAAATTGCTGCACGCGTTGGTATTGCCAAGGGAACGATTTATCTACATTTTCCTGGCAAAGAAGAATTGGTAGTGGCTATCTTTCAACGTGATATGCATGCCTTTCTACAGGGTATTGATAACGAAATTGCGTCAATGCCGACCCCGCGCGCAAAGCTTGAAGCGCTCCTTCACTTTATGTATACAGGTTTTTTTAGTAAGCATACACAACTTCTCTCATCTCTCTATAATGCGGTGGATATGAAGCGTTTATTAGTCGAAAAAGGCAGTTGTTTCTATGAGCTGTGGCAAACGATGGCTGCCCGTGTCACCCAACTATTGGAAGATGGCAAGGCCGCTGGTGAGTTCGACGCCTCTATTCCAACATCTGTGATGGCCGGAGCCTTTTTTCATCTTTTTGCTCCGCGTAGCTATGACCGTCTCCTCATGTACCACGAAATCTCGCCCGAGGACCTGGCAAAGTATCTGGGGCGTGTCTACTTCAGCGGGATTGTGTCAAAGAGTTAGCAAGGAAAAACGCAGGTTCTGTCAGCTCTGCTTGTCGCTCCTGGCGGGACCCGCTCCACGCGCTAATCGAAAAGGTTCTCCGCCCTTGAGGAGGAACGTGGGTAGGGGCGTGTCCTTGCGACCGCCCCTGGGCGCACGCGAGGTGACGCCCCTACCCACGTTCCCAACGTTTCCCCGGAAGGATGGAGACCCATCGAAAAATCCCTATTTACAGTGCAAAAATCACCCCTCGTTGCTCTTGCGTCAAGCTCTCCCCTATGAAATCTGGCTGACATTGCAAAGTGGCAATCGCTCATATGCCAGACATTCATGATACAATTTATGCAAACCAACATGGAGGAGAACCGTGATATGTCGATAGCTCTCATCGTGCATGGTGGAGCTGGTCTTACTGATCCTACACGTATAGAAAGTGCTCAGTCTGGGTGTAAACAGGCAGTATTACAGGGATGGCGCATCTTGCAAGCAGCTGGTTCCGCGCTCGATGCCGTAGAAGCTGCTGTTTGTAGCCTGGAAGATAATCCAGCATTTAATGCCGGTACGGGTTCTTGCCTCACTGCAGAAGGTCACATCGAGATGGATGCTGGCTTGATGGAAGGGCATACATTGAATGTAGGAGCTGTAGCTAGCGTTGAACTGATCAAAAATCCTATTCTGCTGGCCCGCAAGGTGTTAGAGAGTCCCCACGTGCTACTCAGTGGCCGTGGAGCGCAGGAGTTCGCCATACGACAAGGGATGACACGCTGTAAGTTCGAAGATCTGTTGACCGAACGCCAGTATACCAAATGGCAACAGGTTAAGGAGACTGGGGATCAACCGATGACGCAAAAACATGGCACTGTCGGCGCTGTTGCTCTGGATAGTGCCGGTCATCTGGTTGCTGCAAGCTCTACAGGTGGCATCGTCAATAAGGTTGTTGGTCGTGTCGGAGACGCGCCTCTAGTGGGTTGCGGTTTCTACGCAGACACACATGCTGCTGTCGCCTGTACCGGCTATGGTGAGGATTTCATTCGGCTGCTAATCGCGAAACGGGCCGCCGATTTTGTCGCGCAAGGAGCCAGCGCGCATGAGGCGGCGGAAGCTGCCATCGCTTTTCTGGGCAAACATGCTATGGGAACCGGCGGTTTGATCGTTGTGGACCACATGGGTAATACTGGCTTTGCCAGGAATAGCCAGTATATGTCTTATAGCTATATCGATGATGCTCTACTGAAACCAGTGACAGGGGTATAACATAATGAGAACATTGCGTGACGTACAGCAAGAGATAGATGATCTTATTAAAAATGAGTGGCATGGTCACTACTGGGCACCGCTCTCTAGCCTGGCGCGGCTGACTGAAGAGGTGGGCGAACTGGCTCGTGAGATTAATCATAGCTATGGAGAAAAGCCGAAGAAGGCCAGCGAGGCAGAGGGAAGCGTCGAGAAAGAACTGGGAGATATCCTCTACATTGTGGCATCTCTGGCTAACTCCCTGGATATAGACCTGGATAGCGCTTTTGACGCGGTGATGGCAAAGTATCGTCGGCGTGACGCAAAACGCTGGCAGCCTGATCAGATGGTATAATATCACAGGTAAATTACATGCTCAAAGAGGAGGAGGATATATGCTGAATAGTACCGAAGAGACCCGCGTCGAACGTGATTCTATGGGTGAGATGCGGGTACCGATAGATGCCTATTATGGCGCCAGTACTCAGCGCGCCGTGCTGAATTTTCCCATCAGCGACCTGCGTTTCCCGCGCGAGTTTATTCGTGCTCTTGGACAGATCAAACAAGCGGCTGCACAGGTCAACGCTGAGCTAGGAAATATCGATGCACATATTGCCGATGCAATCGTACAGGCAGCTCAAGAGGTCATTGCTGGCAAGCTGGATGACCATTTTGTCCTCGATATTTTCCAGACCGGCTCAGGCACTTCGACGAACATGAATGCGAACGAGGTGATCGCGAATCGCGCCAGCGAGATATTGGGCGGTTCGCGTGGCTCGCGTAAAGTACATCCCAATGACCATGTGAACTTTGGACAATCCTCGAACGATGTGATTCCTACGGCGATCCATCTGGCGGCGTTGGTCAGTAGCGAACGGAGCCTGCTCCCGGCTTTGCAGGAGTTGCAGGGGGCGCTGGAGGAAAAGGCTGAGGAGTTTATGCCGGTAATCAAGACCGGGCGTACACATCTGCAAGATGCCACACCCGTGCGACTTGGACAGGAATTTCTGGGCTACGCGGGACAGATCGAGCGTGGCATCAAACGGGTACGCGGCGCGCAAAGCGAGCTCTCCGAAGTCGCGCTTGGTGGTACCGCTGTTGGCACAGGTATTAACACCCATCCAGATTTTGCCGCGCGCGTCTGTCAGCGTTTATCTGCCCTGAATGCTGTGCCGGTGCACGAAACGGATAGCCACTTTCAGGCGCAAAGTACGCTGGATAACGTTGTGGCTGCCAGTGGCGCACTCAATACACTGGCGGTCAGCTTAATGAAGATCGCCAACGATATACGCTGGCTTGGTTCTGGTCCACGCGCAGGTTTTGGCGAGATCGAGTTGCCCGCCGTACAACCTGGTAGCTCGATTATGCCTGGCAAGGTCAATCCCGTGATTGCCGAGTCGGTCTGCATGGTCTGCGCGCAGATCATGGGCAACCATACGACCATCACTGTGGCTGGACAAGCGGGCAACTTCGAGATCAATGTGATGATGCCAGTGAGCGCCTACAATCTGTTGCAATCGATACGCTTGCTAGCGGAAGTCGTGCACAACTTCACCGTACAGTGTGTCAAGGGTTTGAAGGCGACCACCAGGGGACCAGAGATGGTTGAGCGCGGCCTGGCTATCTGTACTTCGCTGGCTCCCGTGATTGGCTATGATGCAGCCGCCAATATCTCTAAGGAAGCTCATAAGACGGGCAAAACGGTGCGCGAAATGGCGCGCGAGAAGACCAACCTCTCCGAAGAGGACCTGGATCGCATTCTGGACCCGGCGAGTATGACCAAGCCCGGTCTGGATGGTGGTCCTGCCGGCGGATAGGCGCTCTTTTTTGACAGGAGATTGATAACAGGAGGAAGTGGATGCGGCGAGCAAGCAACGGGCAACTGGTGCCACAACGACGACGCGGTGATGCTCTTTTACAGGCAATCTATGATGCTGCATTGGCCGAGTTGGCTGACGTTGGCTTTAGACGTCTGACGATGGAAGGCATCGCTGAGCGAGCGCGCACAGGCAAGATGTCGTTGTATCGCCGCTGGTCTTCCCTCCAGGAGTTAGTTCTGGATGCCCTGACCAACGCTCTTGAAGAGTGCACAACGAGCACGCCAGATACCGGAAATCTCCGTGCAGACCTTATTGCTGAGTTCCAGGGCAACAGGGAGATTATGAATGGTCCGGTCGGGGCAGCGATGAGCGCTATTATTGGAGAACGTCCTCGCCATCCTGACTTCCTTGCTGCTATGCGCTCCCAGGTGCTCGAACCTCACTCCCAGCTTCTGCTGATCCTTGAACGCGGCGTCGCTCGTGGTGAGATCTCGCGGGATGTGATTACGCCTCAAGTGTGCCAGGCGGGTCGGGCCCTCATGATTGTGCACCACCTCGTACGTGGTGCTCCGCCTGACGACGCCGAACTTGCTGCTATCGTTGATCGGGTCGTTCTTCCCGCCCTTGGCGTGCGCAACTGAAATTGACATATGTGCCTGTCAATAAGAAGCGCATGCCTGGATCTCTTTCTTCAACTAAGGTGCCAGGGTAAGTGTGGCCATTGATTGTCCGTCTGCATATGCTTGTAGAACTCCTGCCGCCGTTTTATCTTTGCTCCCTTTGAGCACTTCCGTTGAAAGCGTAAGGATATCAGGGATATTTGTGGTATTAGCGGGATTTGCCAGAAGCCTGCGCGCCTCTTGATCCAGCGTAGCTAGCCAGACTTTGATCGTGTTCGTTGCGAGTATGACCTGCTGCGCATACTTTCTAATGACAGCCGTTGTGTCGGGCTGGGTAGCTGCCAGCGATGCGTGCGTGGCGACATTGGCGATATAGCCATTGTCGTTTGGTCCCAATAGGCCAAAGCCATCACCAACGGCCATCACCTGTAGTGTTGTACAAACTTTGGCCAGCGGTTGAGTCTGTTCGCCGTTCTTGCCTTCGATCAAGTTAATGATATTTTGGGCCATACATTGTATTTTTGTTTGCTGCGTGGTATTTTGCAAGGCCTGCGCCTGTGCCAGCAATTGTTGAGACTGTTCACGTAGTCCAACCAGTAACCCTATGTTTCCCGGCGTGGTAGGAAAAGCCACCAGCAAGTGTTTAATATGGATGAAGGCCAGTGGCGGAAATTGGGCTACCAGCAGTACTTTTCCTGTTGGCAGCGTCGTATTGATGGTCTCCTGCGTGATCTCCACTTTATTGCCTGCTCCAAGCAGGTTTGTGCCCTGATCCATGAAGCTCATGGCAAACGTTTGACCCGCTTGCCGGGGAGGTTGCGCAGATAGCATGCCGAGCGCCAGTATATGCTCCTTTTGTTCATTCAGCAGCCATGCTGCGTAGTGCGAGCCAGCAGGGGGTGTGCCGAGTCCGCTCACGCTCATTGTGAGGCTATCTGTATCCCCCTGGCCGTTCTGACTATCGCTGAAAGAAATAGTCCCGCTCGTACCGGAAATACCGCCAGATGCGGTATTGTGTTGGGCATGGGCATTCTGTATCAATGTGATGGCCCCGGCCAGAATACCCACACTCAATAAAGCCAGCATGATGGTGAGGAAGGCGATGTTCCTGGCATTGCTCCGCTTAAATGTTTTTGCCTGTAGATCATGGATATTAAATGGAAATGTTGGTTGAGTTTGTTGCAACTCCTTTGCTGGAGGAGCAGGTGTTTTAAGCGATGGCATCGGCTGCGCTACCTGGAAAGAAATCTCGCGGGCCGCGAGCTGGCTTTGTTCGGCATGCGGCCATTGTTTATCCGCTCGTACCTGCCGGGTGGCATACGCCACTGCTGCGTCGCGTATATCGGCTGGAGCCAATTGTTTGCCACAATGACCACAAAAGGCGGCATCTTCATCGTTGTGCGCATTACAATGTTTGCACTGCATGATCTTTTCCTTCCAGTAAATTTGCGCGCATATCCTGTTATGACGCAGGAGTAATCAGGTGAAGTATGTTTGTCAGGATCTCCATGATACCATGATAGCTGATGACAAGCAACGCAATACATGCCAGCGTGATATGCGTGTAACGCCAGATGCGCATAGTTAAACGGGCCCGTTTCTGTACGCGTAGTGATCGGGCAAGATCTGCTCGTGTTGTCAACGTCTCACAGGCGCGCTGAAAATCCGTGCGTTCCTGTACTGGAAGCGCAGCAGTAGTGCTGTTGCGTATAGTCGGTATGGCATTTGACCCCAGGGTCTGCAAGCAAAACTGTTTGAAAACTTCGGATTTGCCTGCACACAGACGCTCAATTGTGTATTCCAGCTCTAGCAGGCGTTCTTCGAGTGCGCCCACAATGCCGACACCATTCGTACTGGCGTTACGCGCAATCACATGCGTTTGCCATACGTCGATCAGGCGACCAACAATGCCACTGATGACCAGCAAGATGAGCGCAAAGAGCGCTGCACCTGCGTCGTAGGTATCTGTCAGGCAACTCAGATTCGTGCAGTAACTGTTCGTAATGAATGCGAAATCTTCATGCAACATGGCAATCAGGATGGTGATAATCCCTATCCAGGTATGCATCCATAGCCAGCTTTGCACTTTCCCCGGCAGGCCACGCACAAAGCGTCGACGCAGGGAATACGCAGCCGTAGCAAGTACCAACACATAGGCAATAATGCCGAAAAGTCTGAACGGGTCGACGCTTGGATCAGGGTCTTGCTGCTTCGCTGCATAGTAGAACCAGGCAACAATTGCGCCGTAAAATACCAGGCTGGCCGCAAGCCAGTACCAACGGCCAGTGGTTGTTGGCGCTTTCCAGATACGGCGTAGTTTTTGTGCTGTTTGTGGTTGTTTCGTTGTGACGGACATACGTTCATTCCTTATATCTGCGGTTATTTTGCTCGCTTGCGCAAAATTTCTTCAGTTGAGCCAAAAAACGTGATGGGATTGACGCGGATTGCCGCCCCGGTCGGGCATGCCTGTACACATGCCTGATTATTATAGCCTGCGCACAAATCGCACTTGATGGCGAGCTTCTTGCGGATCTCGTTGATGGCGTCAGGTGGTTGCTGCACATTCAAGGGGCCGGAAGTGAGGGCTGTGTTTGCCATTGGTAAAACCTTGTGGCCGGCTTCTTTACCAGAGCCTTTGCGGAAGAAGTTGCTAAATTTCTGCCAACTGGCGTCTGTCGGCAGAGCGTCTTCCGTCAGGGTCACAATCGAGATATTGTCGTAGGGACAACGTTCGGCACAAATACCACAGCCGATGCAGCTTTCGGTAATATACACTTCACCACTGGGCATGCGAGCGATGCCAGCACGACTACAAAGCATACACACAGGGTCCTGGCATTGCCGACAGGCTGTCGCGATACTGATATTGCCGACAACCATGCCTTTGCGGTTCATGCGCGAGTGCCCATGTCGTCGCTCGCATGCCTCTTCGCATTCATTGCAATGGATGCATTTATCGAGATCGATGACGAGCACTTCTGTGCCCTCGACCACGCCGCCCTCGACCAGCGAATGCAGCCCGGCGCGCGCGGCAGCGTCAGAAAACTCATTAAGCGGTCCCGTGCGTGGAACATTCATCATGGGTTCAAAGACACCACTATATGCGGCGACCGTTGTATCACGATAGAGCTGTAGTCGTTCCTGAAAGCGTTGTTCGACGTTGGGGTAGCGCTTAAAGAAAGAGAGCAGGACGGAGCGCGCCAGTTCTGCGACGGAGGTACGGGTAATCGCCGTTGCGGTGACGGCACGTCGATCTCCTAGCATGTCCAGCCCACCGGCAAAATAATCTCCTCCCTGGCGATATGCTATGATGCGTTCATTGCTCTTATTGTGACCTGTGCCTGCTACGGTGTGCCGTGCGACCTTCACGAAACCATCCAACAATATATGCAGTGATTCACGCAGTGGTTGCGCCAGGCTATCCTCGCTAAAGAGTCGCTCATCCCGATCATAGCGCTTAATCTGTGTCTGGCTCGCGAGCCGGTGTATATCTTCGCTCAATACGTCCTGAAACAGGGGCATGCGTTTGAGGATAGCTTCGATAGAGCGTGTTGCATTCAACTGCTCAAAGAACTGCTGCACTGCCGGTACAATCTCCATCAGACGCTGCATAACCTGCTCTGGTACTTCGAGCACCACCATCGAAGTTTGCGCACGTGCTTGTACATTGCGCACCTGTCCGGTCAGCATACCCTGCTCACCCATATATTCGCCGCGTTGCAAGATAGCTACCGGTAACTGCTTCCCATCCGGTCCCTTTGAAGAAAGTTCACAGCGTCCATCCAGGATGAAATAGGTGGTCCGTCCAAATTCGCCTTCTTGCATCACCACCGAGCCAGGTTGTAGAAGTTGCAGCTTCGAGGTGGCGACGAAATGCAGCAGGTAGTTATCCAGGATGAGCTGCTGATTTTTGAACATTGGTTGCTCACGCAGACGACCGAGGAGCATGGGCATATTCCAGCCTGCGGGCAGATAGTTTAATATGCGGCTCATATCGACTTTGCCGTCCCAGGGTACACCCAGGCGTTGCTTGAGCGAAAGCATCAACAGGTCGCGGTGATTATCGACTGGACAGACAGGGACGCACGAGCCACACATCACGCATTCGTCAGTGAAGCGTGCGACGTGTGCTGCAACGTCGGCAGAGATGGTGGCGCGGTTTAGATCCGCGATAGAGACCTGTGTTGACAGAGGAACCGGGCAGGCGCGCATACAGCGGTCACAGCCGATGCACATATCGATTTCAAATTGTACTTCTTCCTCCGTCAAAGGCTGTATATCTGTCCTGTGTGTAATACCTACAGAAAATGGTTGTTTCGAAGTTTGTACCTGCATAAAACCTTCCTGCTTTTTCTCTGCTATCCTTACGGTCAGCTGCACCTGGAACTCTCGCTACACGCATGGTGGCTCTGCATAGCGATTATTCTAATAATGCGCTGCAACTGGCACAAAAACGTGCTGTTGACATATTTGCGAGCCCACAGCGTGGGCAGATCAGCATTTGTAGTTTTTGTCCTGGTGCTGCTAAGCGCGCTGTTTGCATCATCGGAGCGGCTGAGCGGTTAGTCGTCTGCATCTCCTCTGCGGGCCGTTTGGCTGGTGATGGCGTCGATTCCAGGTAGCTTGTTTTCGTATTCCCTGTCTGCAGATCCACATAGAAAATAGTGGTGCTTCCCAATTGAATGCGGTCGCCATGTGAGAGCCGATACGGCCCATTGATGGTGGTCTGATTAATCTGTACGCCGTTGCTGCTACCCAGGTCACGAATGTAAAAAGCGCCAGAACTCGCATCGGAAAGGATTTCGGCGTGACGGCGTGAGGCCACGACATCCAATAGCTCGACATCATTGCCTTTTTCACGTCCTATTCTGACTTGTTTGCCTGGTCTGAGCAGGTAAACACGTGGTGTAGCATTCGCCTCGCCATCCGATCCCTGTGGGAGAATAACAAGCGCTGGTATTTCCTTAAATGTAGCAACAACATCAGCCGGTACCGATTGCGTTGCGCCTGGAGGATACAACGAGCCATCTGGATTGAGCACTGGTTGTCGCTGAATGGTACGTGTTGCCTCTGCATTGCGTGGCTGTGATCTGCCATTGTTCGGGTTATTTGGGGCCGGTTGTGCTTGTTGTCTATTTGGATTGATTGTCCGTTGCAGAAACTTGAACTTGGCGTGCTTGCCAATGCGAACCTGGTCGTTTGTTTTGAGCTGATAAAGGCGCTCGGGCTCCAGGCGCATGTCGTTCACGAATGTGCCATTGGAGCTACCGACGTCGCGCAGCATAAAGTGGCCGTTGGCATAGTTGATTTCGGCATGCAGACGTGAGATCGTTGGTTCGTCGATCAGCAGATAAACGCCAGCCTGGCGTCCTATCGTCGTCGTCTCGGTCTGACTGAGTACGGTTTCTGGTATACGTAGATCTGTTGACTCAATCACATGCACCAACAATGCTTCAACAGCACCTGAGAGTGGCGTTTGCATTGTACCCTCCTCCAGCTCTATTTTCTCGTTTGCATCAGTGTAGACTAACGGCCTGGCAACTATGTTATCTAACCGTCGTACGCTGAGGAACGGCGGTGGAACTCCTTGCTTATCAAGCCATGCATGTAGTTTAAAATCATCTGCAAATAAACGCGCGGCAACCGGTAGCAGGTTTACGCGATGGTCGATGGCCCGTTTAAAGGCGAGAGCCTGTTGGCGATTCCCCAGTGAGAGCATGCCAACTGGTATGCCATCTTTGAGCAGAACCTTGCGATAGCTGAGTGGTTTAGGTTCAGCGACAATTTCCTGGTAGCCTTTGCCACTGGTGATACCGACCGAAGCGAAATCGAGTCCATACAGAAACGAAGCATTATAGAAAGTACTGGCACGGAATGGGCGCTGGTTGTCTAACAGGCCGAGCATGCTGTATGCTGCTGCACGGGCTTGCTGGATCGCTGGATACCATTGCCCGATGACGCGCGTGCGTCCTGTTAGCTCGTCGCTTGTTTCTACGACGTCACCGGCGGCGTAGATGTCAGGGGCATTCGTACGCATCTGCCCATCGACTCTCACTCCACGTCCACAAGCGATGTTACTTGAGCGAATGAAATCAACGTTAGGTTCAATGCCAATGGCGATGAGCACTATTTCGCAGGGAATGCGTGTCCCCTTATTGGTAATGACGGCGTTGACTTTGCCCTTTGTGCCAGTAATTTCGACGATCTCTTCTTCGAGATGCACATCCACGCCTGCGCGTTGTTCCTGTTGCAGTACAAGATCGGACGCTGTAGCGTCAAGCACCTCTGACCAGAGCGTATGATGGCGAATCAGGTGTGTCACCTGAAAATCGCGTTGACATAATGTCTCTACTGTCTCCAGTGCCAGTGTGCCACTCCCAACGACTACAACACGGCTCACGGTCTTCAAGCTGTCCATCACTGCCTGGTAGTCAGCAACCGTGCGCAATGTAGAGACGCCTTGTAAGTTCTCTCCGGGACACCCCAGGCGTGCCGCGCTAGCTCCGTTTGCTAGCAGTAACTTCTGATAACCTACCTGTTTGTTGTTCTGCAATTGCAGACAATGCTGTGCCACCTGTATGCCGACAACCTGCTCAGAGAGAAAAAGCATTTTCTGGGCCTGGTAGAAATTTGCCGGTCGTGCCCATAATTTATCTTCAGCCACATGTCCGCCCAGGTAATCCTTCAAGGCCGGACGATAGTAGACAGGAACGGCATCGTTAGCAATCACACCAATTGCGGCGGCAGAGTTTTCGGTACGTAAAATTTCGGCGGCTGTAACGCCAGCGATGCCGTTGCCAATGATCAAATAGTCCATTTGCTCTGCCATGTTTATTCTTCAGGCGATCATACATGGTATGCATGCGCCCCCAGACCTTTCTCACCACGTGTGATAGTGCGTACTAAGTTCTTATGTCTACTACTGATGTGGATACCCTTGTCTTAGAACTGGCCAATCTAACCTCATCCTTACACAACTTTCACCATTTCAAAGCACGTAGTACCACTCTGAAATAACTTGCGACAGTATTCACTGCAATCATAGCAGAGAATACATGCTATTGGTCAATATTGTCCTGTCGGGTATGACCCTTTTCCTACGACGTCGATGAATATCTACATGTAACGATCCTAAAATGAAGGATAGGTGTCTTTGCTGTGTATCCTCTTTCTGAGAAAAATCCCTTCGCTCTGCTTGAGCATGCCCTGCACCCAAAAGTCCTCTCGCTAACGCTCTACTGACGGAAGACTGTTTATTATAGATGATAGATACAATACATCTTGACAAATAGAACGTACGTACTATATCATTGGGGAAGTATCGAAACTAGTTTTTGAAAACATGGACAAATAGAGAGAAGTAGGAACTTTTATTCCCCATTTTCAGGGGTATTTCCGAAGGCATTCATCTGGCAAGGACTCCCTTGATGAAGTTCATCCTGGTAGGCAACGATTGGATGAGGTATAATGATCTGGTGAAATAGTAGGGTATCGAGAGAGAAAAGCAGGGAGTCATAAAAGCCATGAAGAAGCGCAAGAAACGAGCAAAAAAAAGCGAACCGCAGACCATCACAAAGGCGGTCACGCATATTCGCCTGGAAGCGACCAATGCAGGCAAGCTCAGTGCTCTGGACCAGCTTGCCGAGGTGTATCTTGCGCTTACTCAACAGTACGTCATCTTCTTTTGTACCAACGAGGTGCCAAATGGCTTTCGTGCTCCCTGCTTTCTGACTCCCCTCTCAGAGCGATGGCATCGTGTGTCAATTCAACACGGCGCAGGCATTGCCAAATCGTGGCGCTCCAATCGCGCCAATGCCTATCAAGACTACCTCGATGCGGTGGCTGAGCACCAGGAGCAAAAGGCAGGGGGAACCCTGGAAGAAGGGACCAAAGAGCCAGTGTGGCAGGAGTGGAATGTCCCAACCTTGCACCAGCCCTGTATTCAAGCCAACAGCAATGTCATCAAGCTAGAGGAAGCAATCAATTCCACCGTTGACTACTGGCTGAAACTGAGCACGCTGGACAAGGGCAGCCCGCTGCTGATCCCGGTTGTGCTTTCTGACTACCACCAAGAGCGACTCACCGATCCCGAAACGGGCAAACGTCGCAAGATCAACAGCAGTGTCACGCTCAACAAACGAGAGGAAGTCTGGTGGTTGACCCTCACCTACGATGAGACCATTGCGGTTCAGACGCCCGCAGATGCTCCTGTGATCGGCATTGATGTGGGAATAGCCAATTTCGTGACCACCTCTGATGGCAAGCAGTACGGCACGTTTAACGGGCGTCTGAGGGAGCGCCAGAAGCGGGACCGCGAAAAACGCCGCAGAAAGGCCAAGCTCAGGTCGTGCCTGGAAAAGAGGGGCATACCAAAGGACCATCTGCCTTCCCCATCTAGTGCGACAGGACAGCGGCTCATGCGCCACATCAAACAATCGATCAACCGAGCGGTCAACCTCTGTTTTGAGGACCATGAAGGCTGTCAATTCGCGTACGAACAGCTTTCGGTCGTCTCGATGCGCCACAAAGCGCGTGCGATGAACGCCTTCCTGCGAGCAGCAAATTTAGCGCATGTTCCCGATAAAATCACGTGGAACGCGACGAAGCGCGGTGTACTGGCAACACGCGTGAAGAGTGCCTATTCCTCTCAGGAATGTCATAGGTGCCATTACGTAGACCGGAAAAACAGACCAAATCAGGGGACGTTCCACTGTAGAGTTTGCGGTCACACAGCACACGCTGACAAAAATGCTGCTGAGAATATCGCGTCCAGGCTCAGTGATCAGGAATTACGCGCCTGCCAGAACCGGCAGGAAGTGAAAACACTGCTTTTAAAACGACATGAGCAGTGGCAGCAGAAATTCAGGCGTCTCGTAGTGACGCCTCCCGTCCAGTTGGGTTTGTGGACAAGCTCACAAGCGTCAACGGACGTAGGTTAAAGCAGAAAATATGGGCATGGAATAGTTGTCCATATTTTTTGCAACTATTTACAGCGTAGGCGGAGGATTTTTAGATGGATTTTGCTCATCTTCATGTGCATACAGAATATTCGCTGCTAGACGGCTTTAGTCGCATCAAAAAAATTGTGCAGCAGGCGAAATCTCAAGGTATGCAGCACCTGGCTATAACTGATCATGGTGCCATGTATGGTGTCATTGAATTTTACAAGGCATGTAAAGCGGGTGGTATTAATCCCATTATTGGCATTGAAGCCTATTTGACCGAGGATATGTATGATCACTCAAAACGCTTCAGTGATGACTATCATCACTTGCTGCTGCTGGCGAAAAATAATACCGGCTACTATAATCTGCTGAAGTTGACTACTATCGCGCATACCGAGGGCTGGCATCTCCGACCGCGTATCGATAAGAAAGTCCTGGCAAAGTATGCGGAAGGTTTAATTGTGACCTCTTCGTGCCTCTCTGGTGAGATACCAAAGACGCTGCTGAAGGAAAAAGTGGACGAAGCTTACAAAATGGCTGATTGGTATCGGGATGTATTTGGGCCTGAGAACTTTTACCTCGAAATTCAAGAGCATCACGGTATCTTTGATGATGGACAGCCCTCGCCACAGGCGCGGCTCAACCAGATGCTCTACCGTATGCACAAGGAGAAACAGATACCACTGGTCGCCACAAACGATTTGCATTATATTGAGGCAGATGACCATGGCTCGCACGATGTATTGCTCTGCGTCCAGACTGGCAAACAGCTTGATACTCCAAAGCGGATGCGCTTTGATAGCCACGAATATTATTTGAAAAGTCCGCAAGAGATGGCGCTGCTTTTCCCCGAGTTGCCCGATGCTCTGGCGAATAGTGTGCGCATCGCGGAGCAGTGCAGCGTTGATCCACTGGCGTATAAAGCGCAACTCCCCAACTATCCGGTCCCTGGTGGGTACACCAGCGCGGATGACTATCTCCACGCGCTGTGTATGCAAGGTCTGCAAGAGCGCTTCGGCGAAGTGACCGAGCGAGCCGTCCAACAGCTCGACTATGAATTCAATATGATCGCGCAAAAGGGCTTTGTGCCGTATTTCCTGATCGAGTGGGACTTTGTGAACTATGCTCGTTCCAACGGTATTCGCTGCTCGGCCAGGGGTTCTGCTGCGGGCAGTATCCTGGCGTACTCACTGGGTATTACCAACGTCGATCCGCTGCGCTATCAGCTGCCTTTTGAACGGTTTTTTAACACCGAGCGCGCTGATATGCCTGATATCGACATGGATTTCCCTGATGATCGGCGTGAAGATGTGATCGAATATGTCGCGAGCAAATATGGCACTGATTGTGTGGCGCAAATGGTGACGTTTAACACGATGGCCGCGAAGGCCGCAGTCAAAGACGTTGCGCGGGTGATGGGATTGCAGGACATCGGAGATCGTATCACCCGCCTCATTCCCACGGGGCCGAAAGTGACCTTACAGGGATCGCTGGATAGCGTCAAAGAACTCAACGCTCTGTATAGAGAAAGTTCACAGGCGCAAGAACTGCTCGATCAGGCCCTGAAATTGGAAGGTTCGGTGCGGACGACCGGTGTGCACGCAGCTGGTGTGATCGTGGCCAACGAGGCGCTTGAGCATTTTGTCCCGTTGCAGTTACGCGACCCGAAAGATCCCAGTAAGGGACGTATCACCCAATATGAGCAGATGCATCTCGAAGAACTGGGCCTGATCAAGTTTGACTTTCTGGGTCTCTCCAACCTGACCATTCTGGATAATACGCTCAAGTACATCAAACAATCGCGCGGGGAAGACGTGGTCCTGGAGAAAGTGCCCCTCGACGAGGTAGAGGGTGACGAAGTACAGAATGAGAAGCGCCGCAAAGCGTTTGAGTTGCTTGCCAGCGGTGAAACAACCGGTGTCTTCCAGTTGGAAGGTCCCAAGATGCGTGAGTATATCAAGCAACTCAAGCCAACGCGTGTCGAGGATGTGATGGCGATGATTGCTCTGTATCGTCCTGGCCCTATGGATAGTATTCCCGACTTTATTGCCGCCAAACATGGCAAAAAGAAAGTGACTTACCTGGACCCACGCCTCTCGGAGTGGCTGTCCAAATCGTATGGCATTATCGTATACCAGGACCAGGTGCTCTTCATTGGAGTGAACCTGGCGGGCTTTTCCTGGGGCAAGGTCAACAAGTTCCGTAAGGCGCTCAGTAAAAAGAAGATGGATGAGGTCGAGGCGTACAGAGGTGATTTTGTCAAGGGCTGTATGAACAATGGTGTGAAGCAGGAGGTTGCCGAGGAACTCTTTACCCTGGTGATGCCGTTCGGGGGCTATGGTTTTAACAAGGCGCACGCGGCCAGCTATGCGGTGGTGGCCTTCTATACTGCGTATCTCAAAGGCAATTATACCGCTGAGTTCATGGCGGCGACGATGACGACTGAGGCCGCCGATGCCAAAAAGATCGCTAACGCTATTGCCGAGTGTAAACGTATGAACGTGGAGATTATGGGGCCGGATGTCAATAAGAGCGACCGAGGGTTCACTGTCGAGAATAAAGGGGTGCGCTTTGGTTTGCTGGCGATCAAAGGCATAGGTGAAGGCCCGATCACGGAAATCACTCGCGTCAGGAGTGAAGGGGGAGCATTTAAATCGCTGGCCGACTTCTGTACGCGTGTTGATCCCAAGTTCGTGGGCAAAGGTGCCATGGAAACCCTGATCAAAGCCGGGGCGATGGACTCATTCGTGGGGACTGGCAAACGGCACCAGTTGCTCGCTTCGGTCGAGCGTGCGATGCAGTTTGGCAAAAATGAGCGTGCCGCCAAAGAAAGTGGCATGGTTAGCCTGTTCGAGGAAATGTTGGAGACCAGTTCCTCCTTGGATTTTGCGCTGGATCAGCATGCCAAAGAAATCTCGCGCAAGGAGTTGCTCGAATGGGAAAAAGAGTTGATCGGGGTCTATATCTCCAAGCATCCCTTATCGTATCTGACCGAACTCATCAAGGATAAAGTCACCCATACGAGTGCTGAGATTACGGACGAGTTGGATAAGCAGAAGGTTGTCTTATGTGGTTCCATCAAGGAGGCGCGGCGCATCACCACGAAGAAGGGCGATACGATGTGCGTGGTGCAATTGGAGGATATCGATGGGACGATTGGGGTGACGGTCTTCCCGCGCACCTATGAGGAGACCGCTGACTTATGGGTTGAGGACTCTGTGGTGATTGTGCGTGGCGAGGTGCAGGTGCGTCGTGACGAACCTGGTATTCTCTGTAATAGCGCGCAAAAACTGCATGCTGTCGAGGAGGAAATGAACCGCAAATCCTATCAGGTCTGGCTTAAGCTGCAACTTACAGGCAACGATGATCTAGCTGTCTCCAATGACATTATGAAGTTACAAGATGTCCAGCGCTACCTTAGCGAGCGTCCAGGACGTGATCACTTCGAGATTCTGGTTGCCAATGGTGAATGGCAGGTGCGCCTGTCACCTGGTGATAATACCATGCACTATTCCCCTGAATTACATGCCAGGATTGAAGATGCGCTGGGTCCAGGTACCGTAGAAGTAATTGAAACGAGCATGTAATAGCATTTAAGCATTTCCTTCGGAAAAAAGAGAGGATATGCGTCAAAAGCATATCCTTTTTTACTTTTCTGGTTGCGTCTCTAATGACATTGACAATGCGTCTCGCTATCGTTATCCTGTAAGGAAACCCTGACCTTAGCCTACTCGTATAATCACTATAGTCAGTAAATTGATTGCTTAAAATAAAAGAAGGTTTAATATTTGTGGGTTTCGAATATATAGGGCCTGTGCCAGATCCCGATAAGCAACCACCACCGGTGCCAACCAGACCGCTTCCTGACAGTAGAACGCCTGGGGATAGTAATCCGCAAGATGCGGAGCAGACAATCGAACCCAGCTACCGTGAGCATGTCTCGGGACCACTTGTGATGCATGCGGGCGCTTACCCTGGCTATCCACAACCGGGACAGCCGCCTTACAATGGTCAGGGAGGATACCCACCGTTTCGACCGCCTGTACCTTCGCAGCAACCTTATGGTTATGGACAGAGGCAGCAGTTTTATCAGCAACCAGAGCCATCCTATGGGCCGCCATATCCTCCCAATGCTGCGCTTCCTCAGTATGGGCAATACCCTGGGTATGATCCACAGGGCTATCATCACAATATGCAGTATGGCATGCCCTATGCTGGCAATTATTATACGCCTTACTATTACCCCTATGACCAGTATCCTCAACAACCAAAGCGGGATGGATATATACTTGCGGTAGCCATTACGTCGCTGGTTGGATCTGGCCTGGTTTTCCTGGGTGGCTTTGTCAGCCTTTTCTTCATGATCTTTTTCGTTACCGTACTCTCGACCACGGCGAATAGAACGAGTGCAAGCGCGAATTTTAGCGCCATTGTTTTGCTGACTGCGCTGGCTCTGGCGGGTATTGTGGGTGGTGGATTTGGCTTATACCATAGTATCGTAGCGGTATTCTTTAAAAACAGGCCATCTGCGCAACTCAAGCTGCCGAACTTCTGGATCTTTTTAGGTCTCTATGTTGTGTTGATCGTTGTCGGGTTTGTCTTCCGCAATAATGCTCAGGTTTCCACGAATGAACCTTTAACTATCTTCTTCATTGCGCTGGCCGGTATTCTTCCAGCCTTCAGTGTGTTTGCGCTGGCCGTACGCCGTTTGCATTATCCGCACGACGCGCCATGGCCCACAACCTGGCGGCGTTTTACCATGGCAATTCTCAGTGGTGCAACGGCGGCAATTCTCTTCGCGTCCATCTTTGAACTGATCTTAACGTTTCTGGTGACTTTGGAGTTGCATATCAATGCTGCGGTACTGGATAATCCTGACATGCCAACGCCTCATGATCCGCGTTTGATTCTCTACATGCTCCTGGTCGCTTCGGTAATTGCGCCACTCGTCGAAGAGGGTGTCAAGCCATTAGCGGTGGTCGTGCTGATTGGACGTATCAATAGTGCGGCAGAAGCATTTGTGCTGGGTATGTCGTGTGGTATTGGCTTTGACCTGATCGAGACTTCTGGATACATCAGCCAGGGCTATCATGACTGGTTGGATGTCGCGCTTGAGCGTAGTACGGCGGGATTGTTACATGGCTTTGGTGCTGGTATGGTGGCGCTTGGCTGGTACTTCCTGACGCATAAAAAATCCGCGCGGAGACATATTCTGTTGGGTCTGGGATGTGGAGTCTATGCTGTATTGCAGCATGCTATCTGGAATGGCTCATTCCTGCTCCAGTTGCTCCCAAAGCCGGTTGGCCCTTACCTTGAAAGCGGCGTAATCATGATTGGCTCTTACCCCTTATCCGCCTTTGTGCTGGTTTATGTTGTCGAGTCGGCACTTATGCTGTCCTTTTTCCTGTATGTCACAGGAAAGCTGAGGGGCATGAACAGAACGCCGGAACCAGTAGATGCTCAATCGCAGCCTGTAGGTGAGCCACAAGTCTTAAACCGGGTGTAAGTAAGAGTAAGCACAGCGAGCTTTTCAGTCCAATGCGCTTACTCTTAACTTATGTATTAGCATCCAGTATGGCCTGTGCTTCTTCAAGAGACTGCGTGACAAAAAGCTTGACTATGGCATCTTGTAGAACGAGTGGATCATTAGCCGAACTGGCTTTTTGCCATGCGAGAGGTAGCAGATCTGGAAAACGAGCTTTTACTGCATTCACAAGTGCCTCACGTTGCGATTCCAACCACATCTGACGTTCTTTTTCTTGTCCTTCGGCGCGCCCCTCTGCACGTCCCTTTGCCAGCCCCTCTACAACTCCTTCTTGTTTGATTGCCTGGTAAACCCAGGATTGCTGTAAGATATCACTTGGCATCGCAAATCTCCTTGAACTGAATATCGAAAGTTTATCAGGGTGCTCATCGTCTTCACGAAGGCACCCTGATAATGCTGACAAAGGTCTTTAGCCGAGCGCTTTGCGTCCGACTTCAACCTTCTCGACGGGAGCGAGCTCCTCCACATAATCGGCAGGCGAAGTTGCGTCCTGTCCGCGCTTCGCTCCGAGTGCTTCACAGATCGGCGTGAGAATCAGCGCTAAAACGAGATTGATCACCAGTGCGGTAATCGCAATATACAGTGGTGTGCCCAGGAGCGGTAGCGGCGCAGTTGACTTGTTGCCTGCTGCAATAAACAGCCATGTTCCGACAATCATCGAGACGAGCCAGCCAGCCAGCAGCGCCCAGCGATTGAACCAGCGGGTGTAAAGGCCAAGGAAGACCGCTGGCAAGGTCTGGAGTATCCAGATGCCGCCGAGCAGCTGAAAATTGATCACCTCGCTGGTGTTGACAAAGATGATAAAGAGCAAGGCGCCAAATTTGACGACGAGCGAGACAAGCTTAGCCATTCGTGCTTCTTCGCGCTCGGAGGCGTCCTTTTTGATGTACTCTTTATAGATATTTCTTGTAAACAAATTCGCGGCAGCAATGGACATAACGGCTGCGGGAACCAGAGCACCAATCGAGATTGCGGCAAAGGCAAAGCCTGCAAACCAGGGCGCGAACGAGGCATTGATCAATGCAGGTATAGCACCGTTGTTGCCAAAACCTTTCAGCGGCGTCACTTTTGCCGCTATCGCCATATAGCCCAGGAGTGCCAGCAAGCCAAGCATTAAAGAATAAATGGGTAGGAGCGCGGCATTGCGCTTGACCACTTTGGGGCTGTTACTGCTTAAAATTCCTGTTAGCGAGTGGGGATAGAGGAAAAGCGCCAGGGCAGAGCCGAGCGCCAGCGTGGAATATGCAGCTAATTGCTTGGTGGGGATGATATCAGAGAATGTCGTAGGATGGGCAATAGCTTTACTGTGCGCGGCGGCAAAGATGGCCCCAAAGCCTCCCAGGTGGATAGGAATAATAATCAGTGCAGCGAAGAGCACAATGAAGATCATTACATCTTTAACCAGGGCAATCATGGCAGGTGCACGAAGTCCGCTGGTGTATGTGTAGGCGGCCAGGATGATAAATGCGATGAGCAGTGGTATTTCGATGTTGATGCCGAAGATCGGGATATATTCTGGTATACCCAGTGCCGCGAGTGATACCTGGATACCAAACATCTGTAGGGCGATATACGGCATCGTTGCCAGGATACCAGTGAAAGCAACAGCCAGGGCCAATCCTCTACTGCCAAAGCGATCTTTGACAAAGTCAGCCGCAGTTACATAGCCGTGTCGTTTGCAAACACTCCAGAACTTGGGCATTAGAAGAAAGACCAGTGGATAAATGAGGATGGTGTAGGGTACCGCGAAGAAGCCACTAACAGCGCCGACCCCATAGAGGGCGCTTGGCACGGCTATAAAAGTATAGGCCGTGTAGAGGTCGCCGCCGAGCAGGAACCAGGTGATGACCGTGCCGAAACGTCGACCGGCCAGACCCCATTCGTGCAAAAGATCCAGATCACCTTTACGCCAGCGGGCTGCGACAAAGCCGAGCACAGTAACGAGCAGGAAAAAAAAGATAAAGACTGCGATGGCATCCCATTTCATGGTGTGCTCTCCCTTCCTTAGAAGAAGCTAGCAATGCTGCCTGTGGTATACACACAGACCTCGCATGCAGCATTGCATGTTGATGACTATGATTTTATGCTCCAATGAAGTAGACCAGGGCTGTAATGATGGCAGTAATAATAATCCACAACATCTGGAACCAATAAAAAAACGGTATGCCGAAGAGCGCTGGCTGTCTGAAGTCGTAGAATGGCGGCCAGAGTAGGACAATGAAGGGGATGAGCAGCAAGAGCAAGAACCAGCGCCGCTGGTTCTTTTCAGGTTGAGTAATCATGCGTGTTCTCCTTTGTTCTCTAATAGGCGGAGATAGCGTTTCCCAAACAGACAACACCGTATGAAGGGTTGATTACCGTGCAACGGTAAGTGCAATCTCGAACACAAAACGCGAGTTCCTGACAAGAAAAGGAACGCACATTTATGCCGCGCTATTGATAATGCCTATACTTCATTGGCGGTATTACCGTTTACTTGAGATATACACTAACTATAACAATCCTAAGGTATTTTTTATGAAATGTCAATTGATTTTGCTCTATACACTTTCCGCTACTGCTTCTGCCGAATTGCTGGGATTTTGCGCTTGTTGTATTGAGGAATTTTTGAGCATCTGTGGCATCTTTTTGATTGCTTCTTGATATCGTTTCAACTATGCTACAGCATGAGAGAGAAGAATTTCTGTATGCGTGCTCAATATATAGGTTGAGAGGAGAATCATATGGAAGCGATTGAGCGTATTCCGCAAATTCCGACAGCGTTTGAGCGCTCATGGCCGCACTATCTGCTCGACACGGCTTTTGCTGTCGTCAGTACGCTGTTGCTAACTGGTGTTATGTATACTGCTCACCTGTACCCAACTATTCCAGATATTGCGATTATCTATCTCTTAGTAATCCTTCCCCTGGCTATCTGGCGCGGTAGTTACGCGGCTATCGTCGCGGCTATTGTTGCCTCGCTCTCTTTCGACTTTTTTCTCGTGCCTCCTTTGTATACCTTGACCGTAGGACGTTGGGAAGAATGGCTTGGTCTCTTTATCTTCCTGCTCACGGCTTTGCTCATCAGCTTACTGGCTGCACAGGTGCGCCGTAGCGCCGAAGAAGCTCGCTTGCGGGAACGGGAAGCGCGCATTCTCTATGCGTTAATGCGTGTCACGAATGATGCAGACCAGTTGGATGATCAGTTGGATGCGATTGTGCTGGCGATTGTGCGCGTTTTTGCTTCGTGGGGTTTGCATGCTTGTGCGCTCTTGCTGCCTGCTGCTGATGGTACGCTTGCCGTTCGCGCAGAAGCCCCTATCAGTATAGATGGTTTTACGCTTTCAGCAGAAGAGTTACGGGCTGCAAAAATGGCAATGACTGGCGGTGAAATCGTCGGTGTCGTTACTGAGCCGGACACGCTGCTACGCTTGCTTCCGCTCAAGGCCAGAAACCAGGTGCTTGGCGTCCTTTGCCTGCGTATTCAAAATGAAGCTGTGTGGTATGCTCGCCTGGCGCGATTGCAAGCGGCACAGGGTGAGATCGATAGCGACTTCTTCCAGACATTCATAGATCAAACCACTTCACTGGTAGAGCGAGCGTTATTACGCGCTCAATTGGTCGCTCACCATGAATGAGTAAACTTCGCTCTAGTACATAATCACCTGGCACCTCAGGGTTTTGTGTGATCCTTTCTTCTGAGTGGTGGCAGAAACCCATGTTCATCCACCACCACCTTTAAGGAGATTGAAGCATATAGCATTTACTGTACCTGCATATATTTTTGTAGTTGCATTTTTAGCTCTTCTGCTAATACCTCAGTATGCTCAGTGACGCACTGCATATGGTGTCCCGTAATGATAGGTGAATCCGTCTCTTTCTCTATCGCTGCCCACGCTTTTCGATTCGCTAGCTCCTCGCTCGCCCAGATAAAAGAGATATTTTCTGGCATAAAACGCTTTTTATAGAGAGCTGCCATCCAGGTGAAGATGCCAACGTAATCGTTGAAGAGCGCCTCTGTGGGCGGAAACATGGTATCTAATCGCGGATCAATGGCTACTAATTTGGGAAAGTCTTGTATTTTTAAGGTATCGGCTGTATGAAGCATTCTGTACACGTGCCGGATCGCATGGCGCAGACGTAAGAACCAACTGAGTTGCTGGACAGGCTGGATCTGCAATGTTGCAGAGACGAAGCGTATCGTGCGCACAACTACCTGGCGTGTACGTGGGACATGTGTTGGCGTAATCAGTATCAGGAAGTCGACGGCTTGTCCTTGTTCTTGCAGTTGACGCGCCATTTCGTAGGCGATGAGTGAGCCGTTACAAAATCCACCCAGCAAATAAGGACCTTCAGGCTGAATTGCGCGCAAAGATTTGAGGTGTTCTATGGCCATTTCCTCTATGCTCATTGGCTTGCAAGGACCATGGAAAATATAGGGATCAAGGGCATAAAATGGCTGTTTGCGTCCAATCGTACGTGCTAGTGTGTAACAGTAGAATGGCACTCCGCCGGTCCAATTCCCATGCAGCAAGAAAAAAGGACGCGCGTGTTCTCTGGCTTGAATCGTGTGTATCGCTGCCTGTGTAGCGTGTTGTACAGAGGTAGGTAACGCGTGAGTTTTCTGGAACGTTGGTGCTCCTGTTTGCTGGATACTCCCTTGCTCCACATGCTTTGTCAACCAGGCTGGTTTTAGCGCAAAAAACCGACTGTTCTTCAGCATATCATCAGGTCTCCTTATTAAAAGGCCAGGTAAAAAAGGTTGCAATTACAATAGTATTAGATAGATCATTATAGGCGTACAACAATTTGATTATGCATATTGAGTGCAGTTACAGAGCCTCGGTATGTCTCCTCCTTTTTCTGGGGAAAGAGCGTTACTACTCTTTCACTCAGTGGCTGCATATGAAAATAATTCTCTTCAGGAAGAAGATTATGTATATTAATGGCCACTGCTTGAGCAAACTTTTCGGTCCTCAACGTGAGCTGATAGGTTCCATCTAGTTGAGCTGTCGCGGAAGCTGTGAGTCCAAGATCTCTCTCTCGCGTAGATGGGAGGCCGTGTGGAAAATAGAAAGCCTCGCTTATCGGCTGAGTACTTTGCTCATTGTGCAGTATTGCCACAGCAAAATCGTATCCCGGAGGGCCGAAACGGTAGGCATACGTCAGATCAAGAAACTGTGCAAAAAGAGCATCGACATGTAGCTCTATTGTATCATGCGGGGACAACGTAACAGCTTGTGTCACAGTGGCCGTAGGCGTCCCCGTAGAACGATAGAGGGCAATCTGGACTTCGGCGGAGAGTTCTGTCGCCCGGTCATTGATGACATGTAGCCAGAGACCGTTGAGTCCCTCATCTGAAAAAAAACAAGTTTGCGGCAGAGACACTCTTTTGAGATAGTAGTAGGCCGCCTTTGGATAGCCCGTGGCATCTATAATACCCCAGCCAGCTCCAGCCCAGAGATCACGATAGAACCAGATCAGTCCGCCGTTACAGACCGAGCGTTGGCGTCGCCATTCTGCAAAGACTGCCGCTACCACTTCTCCAGTTGTCACACGACTGAGCGCAAGATACCGTTCCATGTCACTATAGCGCAATTTCAGCGGATCAACATCAAATAGCAGTTTCAGATAATAATCTCGGATATCGTCGAAATCCCATGCTGCGCCTACGTCACGTGGTACTCGTGCCTTCCATTTGGGATGATGCACAGCCAGTTCTCCGGCCTTGATAAAGAGATCAATAGTGCGGTCTTCGGGAATATGAGCAAACGCCAGGCATTCCGTCGCAAAGCGTACTTCGCTGCGCCGAGCGTCTTCCAGCGGCCTGAGAAAAGCACCAATGCCTTGATAATGGGCATTGCCTGCATTGACCTGGAACGGCAGTGCGCCGCCTCCAGGACTGGAGATCCAATAAGGGATATCGACATAGTGTTGGCAGATTTCTGGCAAGCTCTGCTCAAAATACTCATTTTCCCATGTTTCCTGCGCTAGACCTAACATCGCTGCCTGCTGCTGGACCTCACTATTGCCACAGAGTATGGCTAAACAGGCGTGGGTTTGCAGGCGTTCCAGCTGTTGTTCACATTCCAGGCGGCAATTTGCGCGAAAGGCTCTATCAGAGGTCGGATAATCCATATTCGCAAACATAAAATCTTGCCAGACAAGAATGCCCAATTCGTCGCAGAGATCGTAGAAACAATCGTTTTCATAGACCATCGTCCCTCCCACCCTGAGCATATTGATGCCCGCACGTTGGGCCATACGTAAATTTGCGGCGTATGCTGAAGACGTACCAGAAAGGCTGAATATATCCAGCGGGGTCCAGCAGGCACCACGGCAAAAAATGGCTATGCCGTTGACGCGAAGACCAAAATTCTTCCCAGTTGCGTCCAGTAATTCAATATGCCGAAATGCCAGTCGACCACATGCAAGCTCTACAACTGTTTCTGCATACTGGAGCACTATTTTTGCTGTATAGAGGTGTTGATTGCCATGCGTATGGGGCCACCAGCGTTGCACTGTGGGAATACACACGTCACCATGCAGTACAAAGGTGCCATGCTCTTTGTACTGTATATCTAATGGCAATACTCTATCGTCGATGACGAACGTGGCCTGTGTTGGGGCATGAGCGGCCAGGTTCTGGGCCTGGAGCGAGATGGCGACATATCCATCATCACCCTGCACACGCGTTTGTAGCGTGAGTTGTTCCAGGGCGAGCATACGACGCTCTTCTATGCAGATTGAGCGCCAGGGGCCTACGGTCTGTACTGGAGGAGACCAGCCAGGCATCCTACCTAACAATGTTGTGCGCAACCAGCGCAATTGTTGGTGAGCGACAAGTTGGGTGCGCCAACGTGGGCGAGGTCTCTTCTGTGCTAATAAAGGTTCTAACGCGCAAAAACGTATATAGAGTGTATTGCGCTCGTGCAACTCGGCTGTGATATCAACTTCATAGGCGCGAAACATATTATCGGTGGTGAGGATTAAGCGCGCATTGAGCCATACCTCGGCAACAGTAGCTAATCCGGCGAACTTGAGCACAATCTGTGTACCGTTTTCCGTGCCAGGCAGTTCAAACGAGCAGCGGTACCACCAATCCAGCGTATCAATAGGGTAGGGATGGGCAAGATCCCACTGCTGGTTTTTTTGTAATGTTTCGATCACCGTACCCGGCACTGATGCTGCAAGCCACGTGTGCTCCAATTGCTCCAACTGTTCCGGGTATTGATAGCATCCGGGAGTGGTTGAGAGGAGTTCCCAGCCGTCCTGTAAGGGAATTTGTTGGTAGGCAGTCATATTGTAAAGCTTTGCCATAGTTGCCCGACTCCTCAACCTTTAATGCATGGAAACCAGTATGTCCATGGCCTGTTCCCAGTGTTCCTGCATCGCATAAAGTAGCTGAGGATATGCAAATGGTTTCTTTGTTTTGACAGCTCTGGCTGTCTGCAGCAGGAGCACCTGCGCTGTGTTAGCGATGAATGTAAAGTGTTCCGCTGCCTCTCCCAGGTAACTTCCCTGGTAATCCATCAGCCAGCGCAAAAAGAGGGCTGCATATTGATAGCATGAACCATATTGACGAATAGTGGCGAATGCGTATTTATGAAAAGATGCGAGATCTTGCAGCGACGTGGTATGCTGCTGAAATTGTTGGCTATACGCTAGAAACGGATTCACCTGTGGGCGACGAGACAGATGCTCCTTCAGTAGCTGGCTGGCTAATGCTGCCATTTCGTCGTCGCTTCTCCTGATTAACGCATCCAATTTCGCGTATTCTACATACGGAGGTAGGTTTTCTACGCGGAAAACACCGTCGAAATCGGTATCACACAGCGTATAATAGCCACCATTGTGAAAGTAACCCAGGAGGCGGTGTTCTGTATCGATCATTTGCACGCCAATGGTCGTTTTTTCATGCTCCTGATGATAATTTGTATCGCTTACATCTGGCAAATAGAATGCGTCAACCTCCATTAGCACCAGCCTGTTTCTGCTGATCTGGACAACAATATGCTCCAGTAACGATTGCCAGATGTTTAATTCCTGGACATCGATACCATACAGCAAAAGCAGGTCATGCAACGGAACTTTAAAAAATGTCCACTGGTCCCCTTCAAAATCTACTAGCGGCGTGAACGCAAGGCAGGGGATGGGATTGAGCGACAGGCTATGTAGCGCTTCAATCCATAGATCAACATAGCAGTTGGAAAGAGCCCAGGTGCTATCGCCGTGATGCAGCCAATGCGCCTGGTAGGTGTTTATGCTGATGTTTTCGATAGTGTAGCTCATGACCATAACTTTCTATGGACTGCCATAGGCCATGCTGCAATGTCAAAACCGTGAGCACGGAATAAGGCTAACGCAATGCGCTCCAGACCAAAGCCTATGCAGGCGGTATGGGCAATGTTGCCGTCAGCAGTGTGAATAGCGAATTTGTGTGCAAAATGCTCCTGGTGATAATTGACCGATATCACCGCTGTAGTTGCCAGCTCTGAACTGACCGGGAGGAGCAATTCATATTTGAGTTCTTGTTCTTGCTGACTCGCTGCCAATAGACGACCACCTGTACCGAAGAACGGATCGTTCGCTGGAGCCTGCACTGGCGCTAAATCGAGAGAACGTAAGAAGACCAATCCTCGCTCAATCCATTGCTCGCGCCATTGCTGAACAGTAGCGGGATCAGCGATACGCACGAACTCACGTTGGCGGAATGCTTGCATGCGGGCGGGATCAGCAGATGGCTCGTGACGGAAACAGTAGGAAGAGACATCAACAAGTCGTCCTCCGGCTGGCAATATTCCTGCGGCTACCGCATAGACGGGATAGCAAGCCGCTGGAGTCATCACAACCTGCGTTGAGGATAAATGATGTCCCCAGTCATGATCGTCAGTGATGTCTTGTAACAATGGTCCGTGTTCACGTTGTGTGCCGGTAAATGCATGGACGGAGCCAAGGAACTGAGGAAATGATGCCATGTATCCGCTCTGCTCAATCGTCTCGCGACTGATGACCGGAGGGAAACGCATAACTTCAGTGCCGCTATCACGACCGAAAGCCGTGATAGCGTCCTCTAGCCGGTAAATAATATCTTCCAGCACGCCATCTCTGCCATAGACACCAGGGGTAGGTGAAGGGATGAGCAGACCATGCTGAAATAATTGCTCAAGGAAAGTCTTTTCTCCTACAAATGATTCTTGTGGCATAGCTCTTTCTTTCTAAAGGTCTTTATATACAAGAAGCAACGCTGAATTGGTCATCGCAAGGCGGTCATTGCTGATCATCAGGCTGGCTGAATATGCGTCACGCAAGTGGCGTGCAACGCTAAATGGCGTATCCTCTGCATAACCAGCCATACCACAAATTTGTAATGCTTGCTGCACAATTTGTACCACCAGTTGTGACGAGCGTATTTTTACATTATTCAATCTGATAGTAAAACCAATATTGGATAAAGCATCTTCTCTATTCTCTTGCAGGAGCAACAGGTGCGCATATTCTTCCAGCACCGCGTGCAGATTGGCATGCATTAATTGTAACAGAGCAGTTGCTTCAACCAGGTGTGTGTCTCCGACGACGCTGGTCGCACGCATTTGACGCGCTTTGGCCTGTAAAAATTTGCGCGCACGCGCGAGCGCATTTGTCGCAATGCCTAACCAGCAGGACGACCAGAGTAAGTGAGAGAAGGGGACCATCGTTTGTGTCGAGATGTCCGTGAAAGGGGTGGTAAGCACATGTTCAGCGGGAAAATGAGCAGAGACGGTAAAACCCGGACTGCATGTTCCACGCATGCCGAGGGAGTTCCACTGGCTGGTTGGCGTGAGCTGTGTATCTGTATTGCGCAGGAATACAAGTACCTGATCGTTTGATCCTGCTGTGGCGGAACGACGTGCCGTAGCCAGAAAGCCATCAGCGTAGGCTCCATAGGAGATAGCGGTAGATTTCTTTTCAAGTCGGCAGCCATTATCATTCTGCTCGACGTAGGCAATGCTGCTGCGGATATCTCCGCCGACGCCAACCTCTGATGTTATAGAGGCAAGGAGCCGTTGCTCGGCGACCGTCTCCTGTAAATAGTGCTGAAAGAAGGGTGACGATTGCTCATGATTGACAATACAGGCAATCTGAATCTGGTGCATAACCCAGATCATCGCGCTGGAAGCGCAATACTGAGCAAGAATTTGCGCGATCTCTGCGATTTCTATGATCGTGCGAGCTTGTCCGCCATATGCTTGTGGAACATAAGCCGAGAGTAATTGCTCCTGACGCAAAGCCTCGATAGCTTCATGAGGGAAACGTGCATTATGATCAACACTGGCAGCAGCAGGCTGAAGTACCTCTTCGCCGATACGATGGATCTTCTGAAGTAGCGGGGTGTCAACGGTTGTAGCATTGGCGTGGGAATCCATTATTTTCATGAATAGAATCAGCTCCTTAATCCATGACGGGGTGCTCTAATTTTCAGCTTCTCATATTGTTGGGTGGGCCAGACAAAAAAATAATAAGTAAAATTTTATCATGCTTATTGAGAGTAATATAATACAGTGTATGCGGATAGTCAACTTTTTAAGCTTTATGGGTCAGGCTCTTGCTCGAAAAAGCGGGCAAAGAGAAAAAACTGGCCCTATAAATGGACAAATGTGCACATAAAAAAATTTGACATACCTACGTGCTCCAACTATAATAACCGCACAGTAGCCATGGTCAGAATAGTGCAGCTATTCCGGGAACCGTGCATCCCTTAAGGGGCAACCAGTAATCAGAAGGAGCCGTGGCATTTCCTCTCATAGCGCGAATAAGCTATAAATGAGCCAGCGTGCCACGTTGTGATGAAAGCATTGCCATATAAGGTTGGTATTGATCTTGTAGAGGTTCGTCACATTCAGGACTCAATTGACCGCTTCGGAGATCGCTTCCTAAATCGCATCTTTACCCGCGAGGAGCAGCTCTATTGCCAGAGTCTCTCAAGCTCTGTGATGACTGCGCAAAGTCTGGCCGCACGTTTCGCTGCTAAAGAAGCAACGATCAAGGTTCTCAGGCCAGATGTTTTTATGCTTGATTGGCGTTCAATCGAAGTGCGCAGATCTCCAGATGGCTGGTGTGATATTGCTCTCTATGAGCTGGCCGTGGATCTCGCTTTGCGCAGAGGAATCACGGCGTTTTCAGTAAGCATGAGTCATGAAAAGGAATACGCGACGGCAGTTGTTATTGCTGACTTTGAATAACAATGCCATAATCTATGGCTATTTGCTTCCTAAATGCAGACAATACATTGAATTATCATTATAGGCTATTTTAATACTTTTATCTTTGGTAAGAGGAAGGGAGAGTAAAATGAAGGAGAAAATTCGTACTATTCTCAAAGAGAATGCGCGGCTGCCAATTGACGCGGATACCTTGAGCGATGAAAGCAATCTCTACGATGCTGGCATGTCTTCGCACGCTTCTGTCAATGTGATGCTGGCACTAGAGGATGAGTTCGCTGTAGAGTTTCCCGCTCGTTTCCTGCGCCGTTCAGTTTTCTCAAGTATTGCCAGTATTGCAGACGCACTCGATGAACTTATGCACGATTCAGAAATAGCTCACGGTTAACAGATATATGGCTGAGAAGAGAATAGAGGGGGAGGCGGATTGGCGTAGTTATGTAAAAAGTGGAAGGAAGCCTGAAGGAACATACTCTTCAGGCTTCTGCCCTTCGCTACTTAACCTCACTATCCACCACCCCCACGGCATACACGCTCAGAACATAGTGCCCACTCCACCCCACGCCCAGCCACCGTCTCACCACGCTACATCCACCACTGTGACCCACCCCACATCGCACATTTAGCTGTTCTTTCGCATGAATTAGTACCAGGTATGACTGGATAAGAAACTATAGCCCCGTTGTACGCGATTGCTGCCCGCTCCCCACATCCACTACTGCCCCCCTTGGCAAAAATCGTGCACTTTCATCTTCCCCACTTCACTCCCTCTTCATACGCCGGGTCTTGATCTCTTTTCCGTTTACATGCGTAATATACCATGCTGTGATGACGAAGCCATGAATCAAATGTCCATTTATATGAAAATTTATTCATAAAACAAGGCACTAGACTTCCTGAGTTAGATTACGATATGTTCATCTTGTGCCAATCTTGTTCAAATTTGGCTATGGCCTGCTCGCTATTGGGATCTGTCACCATCTCTAGGAGTACATGCGCGGGCACTGTAAGCCTCTGTCCGTGCTGATAGGCGTTGAGAAGGATTGTCGGATTTGTGGTAACGCCCGCTAAGGGTACAATGCGAGCCACCTCTGTGATATCATCGAGGTAAGCACTATCAATGTAGAGGGACATATGTCATGCTCCAATCTCAGCTCTTAACGGATACAGTGCAGTTTGCTGCTACTGATCATATACTGATGCTCAATTCAGCGGCTGATCCATTCGTGTCATACGCGGTACAACGTCTGCATACGGGTACGATCACCTTAGCTGAAGACAATATCGCTACACTCACGCAGACGCCAGCCGTGCAGTTGCGGCATGTGGCTTTTCATGACTATATTCTCCATCATCCCGCGCATAGCATGGATGTTGCGGTCATGAATCTCTTGTATCAACCTGGGAATATCTGGATGCAGTATGCTTTGCAGCTTGCGCTCTACGCTTTGCGTGTAGGTGGGCGTCTCTACGTTGTGGGCGCGAAGGATCGTGGTATTTTGTCGTTTGCGAAGCGCATGCAGGAGCAATTTGGCAATGTTGAGACGCTCACAATTAGTAAGGGGCAGCGGGTGCTCAGCGCATACAAGCGTACTGAAGTTGCTCGTGAACATATGCAAATACCGCCCATCACTATTTTTGCGCAGAATAAACTGGATGATGGAACGCAGCTTTTATTGAACTCCTTGCAGGTATATACTACTGATCATGCGTTGGATCTTGGTTGTGGTGCGGGCTTTATTGGTTTACATATTGCGCGCCTGGCAACTCAGGGGCATGTTACAATGGTTGATGCCAGTCTGGCAGCGGTTGCTGTGAGCAAACTGGCACTGGAGCAGAGTGGTTTTACGCAGGTAGATGTTCTGCCGAGTGATGGTGCACAAGCCGTTCTTGGGCAGCGCTTCGACCTGGTAGCCACCAATCCACCTTTTCATCAGGGAGGTATACAGACGACGGAGATTGCGCTGCGTTTCATCCGCGATGCCGCACACGTTCTGCATCCACGGGGACGCTTTTATATCGTGGCAAACCGCTTTTTAAAGTATGAGCCTGCGCTGTTGGCCTGCTTTAAAAATGTCGTGGAGGTTGGTGGCGACACGCGGTACAAAGTTTTACTGGCATCTGATGTCGCTAGCAAAGAATAGTGGCAACATATCTGGTAATTAGTCATCAGAATAGAAGGAAGAGAGGTATGTTTATGATTGAGCCCCGTAGCTCCTTTGTCGATGCTGACAATATCCGTTTACATTACCTTGAATGGGACCCTGTAGACCTGTCTAAAACGGCTTCTGTACCGTCTGGGGAACACTTTTTAGAGCCAGAGAACAACGATAATATACCACTCGTGCTGTTGCATGGTTTAGGAGCTACTGCTGACACCTGGCGTTGTGTTGCGGAGCATCTTTGCCAGCAGAATCCTGTGCTCGCGTTTGATCAACGTGGTCATGGCTTAAGTGATCAACCCGAAAGTGGCTATGATCTCGTAACAATGGCAGAGGATATAATTAGTGGCATGGCAAATCTGGGTCTGGGCCAGGTAGCTATTGTCGGGCATGGTTGGGGCGCTCGTATCGCCTTAGTGCTGGCCGCTCGTCATCCGGCGCTAGTCAGTCATCTCATCCTGGTTGATTGCCCTCATGTTGAGCCTCGGCACTGGCCTGGTATGACGCGAGAGCGCTTCATCCGCGAGCAGTCTTCTGCTGAGATGTATGCATCGCGTGCTGGCTATCTACAGACTCTGCGGCATGAAATGTCGGATTTCTGGTCGCCTGAAGTAGAGTCTATTCTGCTGACGTATGTGCGGGAGCTGCCTGATGGGCGTTTGGAGGAGCGCCTGGGTAGGGAGCATCAGCGGCAAATCCGCGCGTCGCTCTGGGATGATCGTGCCTTATCATACTATAGCAAGCTGACCTGTCCTGTCTTGCTGGTACCTGCCGCCGCACAACCAAATCCAGGTGAGGAGCCACCGGAGCGCCTGGAGCAGGCTGATGAGTTTGCTGCTGCCAAGGGGCAAATGGCCGCTCAAGTGGCGCGTGCAATTCAACGTTGTGCTGTCTTATGGATGCCGAACACTGTGCATGATATTCAGTTGCAGCGTCCGCAGGTCCTTGCGAGAGCTATGGCAGGTTTTTTGCAGGAATAGTACAAAGGAGAGAAACAGTGAGCAGGGTACTCTACTTGAACGGCAATATTTATACTATGGATGCGACTCTGCCACGAGCGCAAGCCATAGCCATTGATACTGGCAGTGGACGCGTGCTGGCTGTTGGCACCAATGATGAGGTGCATCGTTTTGGTGATCAGTATGCGGAAATAGTGGATCTGCGTGGCAGAACTGTGCTGCCAGGCTTCATCGACGCACATATTCATCTGCTGGAGACCGCTTACCTTGCACAGCGTGTCAATGCCTCTGATTGTATGAGCGAGGATGACGTTGCCGAACTGGTCCGTGCGCGTGCTGCTCAGACGCCTCCTGGACAATGGATACTCGGTGGACGCTGGGATAAGAATCTCTGGCCTGGAGGTAATTTCCCGACGAAAGCCGTGCTCGATGCCGCTGCGCCTACTCATCCTGTGGCTCTGGCCAGTAAAGATTATCACCTCCTGTGGGTCAATTCGCTAGCATTGCAACGCGCAGGCGTTACCGCTGAGACGCCTGATCCCGCTACCGGCGCAATTCTACGCGATGGCAGTGGTGAACCAACCGGCATTTTGCAGGAGGATGCCGCTACTGGCCTGGTCTTTGCGGTGATTGAGCCTCCCGATCCTGTGGCGAGTCGTGGTATGTTAGAGCAAGCACTGCTACAATTACAGAGTAGGGGTATTACGACTATTCATGACATTGAAGGTGATCTGTCACTGAATCTGTTTCGTGAGCTGCGCGACGAGGCGAAACTGGGTGTACGCGTACAAATGATTCTGCCACGTCAATTACTGCCACAATTGCATAAACTTAGCATTGACAATGCCGAAAATGATCTACTACGTGTGGGCGGTATCAAGATATTTGCTGACGGCACGCTTGGTTCACAGACTGCTGCGATGTTGGAGAGCTTCGAGGGGAATCCTGGCAATTATGGTATCCTTGCTATCCCTGAGCAGGAGATGATGGATGTGGTCAGAGATGCCAGCGCGCTTGGACTGACAATCGCTATTCATGCCATTGGTGATCGTGCTGCACATGTTGCGCTCAATTCTATTGAGCGGGCGCAACAGTTGCTTGCTGCTACGCGGCACCCATCTGAAGTTCTTCCGCACCCACGTTATCGTCTGGAGCATGTGCAGTTGATTACTCCTGAAGACCTGGAGCGTATGCGCCGCCTGGGCGTGGTTGCCTCTATCCAACCATTTCATGCTGTCGCTGACCGCGATATTGCTGAGCGTTATTGGGGCAAGCGTCATCGTCGCGCCTTTGCCTATCGTACGATGCATGATCTCGGTATTCCCCTGGCATTTGGTTCTGATTCTCCAGTTGAAAACTTTGATCCATTGCGTATTCTCTATGCCGCTACAGTGCGTCGTGATCCTGCGACCAGGCGACCACCGTGGCTACCTGACCAGGCGCTGTCGGTGGTCGATGCGCTCTGGGGCTATACCGCAGGTGCAGCCTATGCTGGTGGAGAGGAAGCACTCAAAGGCTCTTTGAGCGTTGGCAAATTGGGTGATGCTGTTATTCTACGCGAAGATGTCCTCGGCAATCCACAAGAGGCCATCGCCGAGAATACTGTGCAGGCGACAATTCTGGGAGGAAAGGTAGTATATGGGTCGGTATAATGATCAGATATCGGCTTACCGCTACCCCAGTTTTCCGGTGACTACAATGGTCTGCGTATCGGAACCCAGGAGATTACGCGCTGGGGGGACTCGATCCGAGGATATGTCTAAAGATTATCGACGTAAGAGAAAAAGGGCTTAGAGGGCCAGTACTGTCTCCTTTCTTTACAGTATTTCTATCGTTTACTGTATCGTTCCTATTTTTTGTTTTACTGTAACTATTCAGGTGCAACGTAACCTCGCGTAGGGGCCGAGCGAAGACCTTTTTTGGTGGCCGATCTGCGGCGTGGGGCGAAGAAAAAAAGGTCTTTGCGGCCCTTGCGGCGGCCCTGACAATGGTACACATCTTTGCAGGTCATCAGTGCGAAACAGGATGACAAGCCGAGCAAAATTCTAGTCCATTCTATGGCAGTGTTGTAACTGAGCCTTAGAAATCTGCCTGTCAGGCAGGGCTAGAGGATACACTAAAGTTGTGTACCATTGTCAGGCGGCGGCTCGCTCCAGGTTTCAGCACATCCTGGACAACCGCAAGGGATTGTCCCTACGCGATCACCCCCCCTCGTCGATCTGAATAGTTACGGTATATGCTGTAGTAAAACAAAAAACATCCCCTGTTTTACATATAATACTTCGTGTTTTACATATATTATTTCATCAATAGTATATGATGTGCTTGCATAGATTGCTTTTTATATGTAAAATGTTATCTATCAGACGGGATTCTGAGTAGAGTGATCCGGTGTTTACTCGTCGATACGAAAAGAAAGGGGATATGTTTATGATTGCTGTGCTTCGTACGCTACAACAGACGTTTGATCGTAAACCTCTCAACAGACCAACGCGAGAGCTGTCAAAGAGCCTGGTTGGTGCAATTGACTTGACTGATGAGGAGATGGCGCGAGTGACTGGTGCCTGGGGAAACCACGGAGGTCCCCACCATCATCATCACCAACATCATCATCATCATCACCATTGATACTACTCCATTCGCATATTCTAAACACAAAATATGCGAATGGAGTTAGCTGTTTTCTGTGCTTCTCTTCATATGAGAAGCCAGAAAACAGATCATCCCGGCCTCTTTTTCTTAACGGCGTGATTTGTATCTGCAAAGGTGGTAAATATGGGGCCTTCTCGGCGTCCACTTTTTCGTGAGCAAGCGTTAAAGCAATATAAATTGCGACAGGAAAAAGATATATTGCCGCGTTTTATCTCTCCTGCGTTTTTCCCTTATGTGTGGTTTCTCTTCCGTAAGTGTCATGAACGGTCAGCCCATACGCGTAGCGAGGAGATGAAGCCTACGCGGGGACAGGTGCCAAAATATTCCTACTGGCAAAACACTGTGCTGTGCATACAGGAATGGCTGCATCATCAGGTTCCGGTACTCTTACAGATGTCTGTCGTTGAATGTGGGGCTGCCTGTTTAGCCATGATCCTCAGCTATTATGGGCATAAGATCAGCATTTCAGAAATCTGTGATCATTGTAACATTGGCCGAGACGGACTCTCGGCACGTGATATTGCGCAGGCGGCGCGTAATTATGGTCTGCGTGTGCGCGCAATTTCGCTACAAGACGACGATTTGCGCTTTGTCGCTTTACCTGCAATTATCCATTGGGAATTCAACCATTTTATCGTTGTCGAGCACTGGTCGTCGCGCTGGATAGATGTTGTCGATCCTGCTGTAGGGCGCAGGCGTTTGACTGCTGAAGAGTTTGGTGCAGGCTTCACCGGCGTGGTGATTATGCTCGAACCGGGTGTGCAGTTTGTGCGCCGCACAACGACGTCACGCATCACTTTATGGTCGTACATCAAGCTGTATGTTAAACAGGCACCCTGGCGCTTTTTACAAATCATCGTTGCCTCTTTGTTGCTACAAGTATGTGCTCTATCCTTCCCTCTGCTGACCGCGTTTGTCGTGGATCACATCATTCCCTTTGGTATGCGGTCACTCTTGCCCATTTTAGGACTGGGTATGCTTATTTTACTGCTTGCTCAACTCTTTATTATGCTACTACGGACAGCACTACTGGTCTATTTGCAAAATCGCATCGATATTGCCATCTCATCGAACTTCTTTGAACATATGCTACAATTACCGACCAGCTTCTTTCAGCAGCGTTCTAGTGGGGATATATTAACACGCGTTGCCAGTAACGAGGTGATTCGGGACCTTGTAAGTTCCCAGCTCGTCTCGACCCTGTTGGATGGCAGTCTTGTGGTTATCTACCTCTGTATTTTATTGCAGCAATCACTGGTTTTTGGTCTTATTGTCATGTTTGCTGGATTGCTTCAGATCACGGTATTGCTCGTGACGAATGCTCCTATGCGTCGACTCGCCAGTCGTGAGTTAGAGGCTGAGGGGACATCTCAGGGCTATGTGGCAGAGATGTTGGCCGGTATAGAAACGCTGAAAGCTGCCGGAGCGGAGCAGCGGGCTTTTCAGCGCTGGTCAAACTTATTTTTCAATCAATTGAATATCTCGCGGCGTCGCAGTTATTTCTCGTCGGCTATTGCTGCTTTTATTGCTACTTTGAGTTCACTGTCGCCGCTGGTTTTTCTCTTGATTGGTGCGGAGGCCGTACTGAATGGAAGCATGCAACTGGGAGTGATGCTGGCCCTGAATGCGCTGGCCGGTATCTTCCTGGCACCACTCTCATCGTTGGTCGAGAGCGCTATGCAGCTCCAGCTTGTGCAGTCTCACCTGGATCGTATTGCTGACGTGCTGACGGCTGAACCAGAGCAGGATGTGCGATGTATCCGACAGCCACCTCGTCTTACTGGTCGTATTGCGCTTGATCACGTTAGTTTTCAATATGATGCGCACTCACCGGTTGTGTTAACAGATATCGTGTTGCACGTCGAACCTGGTCAGAAAGTTGCTCTGGTAGGACGCACGGGATCAGGCAAAACCACCCTGGGCAAACTATTGTTGGGTCTCTGTCTCCCTACGGAGGGTAGTATCAGCTATGACGGTATTCCGCTGCGGCGTTTAGATTATCAAGCTGTACGTGCTCAGTTTGGAACAGTCATGCAAGATGCGCGGATCTTCAGTGGCTCATTGCGCCAAAACATCGCTTTTCATGCTGCTGCGGTCACTATGGAAAGGATTATGCAGGCGGCTCAACTCGCTGCATTGCATGACGATATCATGGATATGCCAATGGGGTATGAAACGTTTGTCGCCGAGGGTGGTAACGCATTGTCGGGTGGACAACGCCAGCGCCTGGCCATTGCTCGTGCCCTGGTGCACGCACCAGCTATACTTCTGCTCGACGAGGCGACCAGTGCTCTCGACGTTGTTACAGAGCGTATTATCGAGCAAAACTTGAGAACGCTTGCCTGTACCCAGATTATAATTGCGCACCGCCTCAGTACTATAGAGCATGCCGACGTTATTCTTGTCCTCGATCAAGGGAAGATAGTGGAACGCGGCACACACCAGCAACTCCTGGCTCTGTGTGGCTATTACGCTCATCTGATGCAAAATCAACTCGTCGCTGATTAAAAAGAATTTCTCTGTCCATATTGATTGGGATGTTGGAGGTAGCTTCTTGTCAGTTGCAGAGGGTATAATCAACACTATAATAAATGTAGCAACAACGATCAGGGGTTTCATTCATGACATTCCCACAAATTCTACTGCTCTTTGTCTCTTCTGTGCTTGGCGGGACGCTGAATGCGGTGGCCGGCGGTGGAAGTTTCTTTACCGTTCCATCGTTGATCTTTACAGGTATGCTGCCTATCCAGGCCAATACTACCAGTACGATTGCTCTCTGGCCCGGTTCAGTGGCGAGTGTGGGAGCCTATCGCCGGGAGCTGGCCGAGCAGCAGCGTGGCCTCGTAATTTTACTTGTTGGTACCAGCCTGATTGGTGGTATTCTTGGAGCGATACTCTTAATTAAGACCTCGCAGTCAACTTTTGTGCATCTGCTCCCGTATTTGCTCTTGCTCGCAACGCTGCTTTTTGCCTTTAGTGGGCCTGTTACCACGCGCTTGCGCAGGTATAGCAGCGGGAAAGTACGTTTATCACCGCCCGTATTTATAGTGATTGCTCTTGCTCAACTCATCATTTCCACGTATGGAGGCTATTTTGGTGGGGGCATTGGTATCTTAATGCTGGCAACCCTGGCGTTGATGGGTATGGATGATATCCATGCTATGAATGCTTTGAAGACGGTATTGGCAAGCTGTATTAATGGTGTGGCTGTGATTGTCTTTATCGTTACAGGCAAAATTGTGTGGCCGCAGGCGCTTTTAATGATCGTTGGTGCAATTATCGGTGGGTATGGTGGGGCCTACTATGCACGTAAAATTGATCAGAAGTGGATTCGTCTGTTTGTGATTGTCGTTGGTTGTACTCTGACAATCTACTTCTTTGTAGTATATGGTTAGGAGCTGCTGAGCATGCGTTTGAGAAGAGCAGTATGTGTGGACTGCAAGTACTTTCTGCGTGCACTTCCTGGTCATGCTGACTGCTAATCTGCCTGTAGCAAATATTTGTGTATAGAGCTGTATACACGAGTTCGTCCTTAAATGTAATGGATGTGACATGGAACAACCAGAACAACAATTACAGTCATCGACCACGAATATAGCCCGGGATCAAAGACGGCAGCCAACTGCTCCAAATGCCGGGCAGCAGGAAGAGAACAGGGAACGTGCGGGCAAATGGCCAACCATGGTGATTGTGGCGATTGGGGTCTTCATGGCTACTCTTGATTCGTCGATTGTCAATATCAGTTTGCCTGCCATTGCTAGCTACTTTGGTGTGCCTTTGAGCGGAGCTGTCGAATGGGTGATTATTGCCTATCTCGTCGCGACTGCTGCTATCTTGCTGACGGCTGGACGCCTGGCGGATATGGTTGGGCGCAAGGTTGTATGGACGGCTGGCTTGATTGTCTTTACCGGTGGTTCTGCGATCTGTGGTGCTGCTCCCAGCCTGGGTGTTTTGATTGCCTCGCGTGCCTTGCAGGGATTGGGTGGTGCCCTGATTATGGCTGTCAGCCCGGCTATGCTGACCAATGCATTTCCTGCTAATGAGCGTGGCCGTGCTCTTGGTTTGAATGCCGTCATCGTCGCGCTCGGTGTCAGTGTTGGTCCGACGCTTGGTGGATTCATCACCGCTTATTTCTCCTGGCGCTGGATCTTTTATGTAAATGTTCCTCTGGGTATTCTCGGCGTCATTGCTACTTTGCGGATACTGACTGAGCGTATGCGACGCAATCCAGGACGCTTTGATCCGCAGGGTGCATTGCTGTTAGCTGTTGGGCTGGCTTGCATCACGGCTGCGCTCTCCTTTGGGGAGGAGTTGGGTTGGACCTCGGTAGTCATTCTTACACTGTTTATCGTTGGTATTGTGGCTATGCTAGCTCTGCCTTTTGTGGAAATGCGCGTCCCTAATCCGATCATTGTATTATCCTTATTGAAGCGTCGTGTCTTCACCTCATCAATTTTGAGTCTGATATTAAGCTTTCTCGCTCTTTTCGCTGTGAGCTTTATGCTGCCATTTTATCTGGAGGAACTCCGTCAATTTCCTACGCAAGAGGCTGGCCTTTTGCTTACTCCGTTGCCTCTAGCTATTGCCGTGATTGCGCCTATCAGTGGTGCGTTGGCTGATCGTATTGGCACACGCTGGCTGGCGGCTGCTGGCATGGCAATTGCGTGTATTGGGCTGGTATTTATCAGCCAGTTGAACGCACACAGCTCGATCTTTGCGATCATCTGGCCCTTATTATTCACCGGGGTTGGTCAGGCTATCTTCCAGTCTCCCAATAACAGCGCTCTGTTAGGTTCTGCGCCACGCGAGTTGCAAGGGAGCGCCTCTGGTTTCCTGGCTACGGGACGCGTGATGGGGCAAAGCTTAAGCATCGCTCTATCTGGTGCTGTCTTTACCGCTTTTGGTGGTGCTACGGCTGGCTTGATCTTATCTACACAACATCCTGCCAGTGATCAGGTTGCCGCTTTACAGCAGACGTTTGTATACGCCTTTCATATTACCTTCCTGGTCTGTGCCGCTGTGGCTGCTGTTGGTATTTTGGCCTCGCTTGTACGTGGCGACGAAGGCAGAAATGCCGCGCATGCAGCGCAGAAGTGAGTTGATCGCTTTTTACTGTGAGTAGCCTGCGCGACTATTTTTGCTAGCAGATCAGAGATCCGCGTCATTAAATTCCTGCTCGTACAAAATATGGTCGAGCAATGTTTTGAGTGCCGCGATGTCAGAAATCATCCACAGCGGTAGCGTATGCCACTCTCTCACCTGGCCTTTTCTGCGGATAATCACTTCACTGGCTCCGATGCCGAAGCTGGCAATCTCGCTCCAGGGCAGTAGCTCCTCGCTGCTATTGATGCTTACTCCTGTCTTACTTATGAGCAAGCTGCCCAGAAAGACGGGAAAACCGGCGTCATAGGCTAAAATCTGTGGTGCAAGCACTGGTTTATCAATGATATGTGTCACCAGTCCTTTGAGGACACCTACATTGGGTATGCCTGAGATGCTGAGGGTCGCCCAGTCCCAGGTATCATTTTTGCGACGGATGCTGAGAGTTGTTTCGTCGGTGCTGATGCTCGCTATTGCAGCCCATACAAGATGGTTGTGGTCGTGTTGGGTGGTGATTCCTGTAGATGTAACACGGATATCTGCAAAATCCAGTGCAGCTCCATTATTGTAAGCTGCAATCGTGCGTGGCAGCAATTGGCGGGTAACTTCGCGCTCTATAAAACCGGCCAGGCGATCAACGTAGGGCAAATCCGGCTTGAGGTCAAAGACTTTTCCATCGTTGCGGCGGATCACGTATGTACAGGTTGTACCGGTTCGCCTGTCCAGGCTGATCGTCCGCCAGAACTCGTCGATGGCATCCCAACGAATAACCGTCATCTGGCGCTTGCGGTAAACAAGCCCTTTTGGGCACAGAAAGATGCGGGTTTTCGGTGCAATAATGGCTGGCAAGGTAACCCATAGACCTACACAGAGCCAGGCTATACCGATAAGTTGGACGAAATAGGCCTGTGCTATGGGCCACCAGCTAAAAGTTTCGTTGTAGAGGAGATAGTAGGCACCTATAATCAATATGCCGATGATGATTGCCAGCGGCCCGATAAAGAGGTACACGCGCGACGTATTGGCAGGCTCGTAGAGAATACGCGGTGTGCCGAGTTGATGCGTATCCGTGCGCTTTTGTACTTTCGCCGGTATCTGCTTTGCCGCTGTCAGGCGCATTGTCAGGCTCCATTTTGTTCGTGCCCATGCTTGCTTGTAAGTGGATATACAACACTCTGGCAGGACACAGATCTATGCTTGCCAATGGCAATGCATGGTCCTGAGGATCTCTAAGAGCATTATAACACATGCACTTGCGTCCGTTTTGTGGTCAGGATAGCCCGGCTGTTAAGTTCACCAACCGTGCGCTTTCAGTCCAGATCTGGCGTTGGAGTGTCTGATCATAGGTAAGTGGAGTTGACTGCCTGAGTGCGCTCCGCGCGAAATATTTACCTGTGACGCCCTCGACGTCAGGTGACGTCGCCAGATAGAGCGATGTCTTCGCACCATCTTCTGGACTTGCTCCCAGGCGGGATAGGATGAATGTTAAGACCTTGCCAGCTTTTGGTCCGACATTATTCTTCCCCATGTTTGTACCCACAAAGCCTGGATGCACACAATTGGCTGTGACTCCGGTTCCTTGTAGCTTTCGTGCCAACTCGTAAGTGCACAGCACCAGCGCAAGTTTTGAGCGGGCATATGCGCGCCAAAAATTATAATCGTGCTGTGTTTGTAGGTCATCCAAAGGAACGCTGCCTGTTTTATATGCGTCAGATGCGACATTGATAATACGTGCTGGTGCGCTAGCTTTGAGCACGTCGAGGAGCAAGTTTGTCAACAGGAACGGAGCGAGATGATTTACGGCAAACGTCATCTCCATGCCATCCACAGTTTCTTGCCGTTTCAATTGTGTTGTGCCCGCGTTATTGATCAGTACATGGAGTTGGCTGTAGCGTTGTTGGAAGGTCTCAGCGAGTTGTCGTATAGATGCCTGTGATGACAGATCTGCCTGTAGAAGGTGAATCTCACTATTATCACTTTTCGTCTGAATCTCGTGTTGTGCCACCTGTCCACGGCTGATATCGCGTGCTACGATGATTACTGTTGCACCCTGTTGAGCTAACCCCAGTGCGGTGGCCTTACCGATGCCAGAAGTAGCGCCAGTTACCAGACAGATCTTGTCTTGCATGGACGTATTGTTTGTACTCATTACACTATCCTGATTTTGTATTTGTATATATGAGTATAACATAATTACCCGTCACACAAACTAATCCGGGATCGTGTTATTATTGAGAGGCAATGAGCATCGCGTCCTGACAATGCAGGTTTCTGGCATGGTTTTGACCATCCTGATATTCCTGTATCATTGTTGTGGTGCATAGACTCATGTAAACTCTGCATGGAGTTGAAAATACTAAGCGCGAAAAAAGTAAATAAACAAGAGAAAGAGGAGACGATCATGCAAAATATCGTGCAGCGACCTGTGGAGGCCAGTGGAACACTGACTCTTGGTGGGGACCTGACAGTTTACCGCTTGGGATTTGGGGCCATGCGTATCACTGGTGAGGGCATCTGGGGACCGCCAGCGAATAAACAAGAAGCTCTAGCTGTTCTGCATCGTGCCCTCGAACTGGGGATTAACCTGATTGATACTGCTGATTCCTATGGACCAGAGGTTAGTGAGTCGCTTATCGCGGAAGCGCTCTATCCGTATCCACGCGGCCTGGTTATTGCCACCAAAGGCGGGTTGTTGCGTACCGGGCCGGGCCAGTGGCCAATGGATGGTAGTCCCAGGCATCTGCGTGAGGCACTGGAGGGCAGTTTGCGCCGTCTGCGTCTTGATCGTATCGACATATATCAATTCCATCGGCCAGATCCCCGGGTTCCATTCGAGGATTCAGTTGGTGAGATTGCGAAGATGAAGTCGGAGGGGAAGATTCGTCATGTTGGACTTTCAAATGTGACGAGCGAGGAACTGGCACGTGCGCAGAAGATCGTAGCGATTGTGACTGTGCAGAATCACTATAATCTGGCGCTGCGCCAGGCCGAGCGTATGACGGTTCAGCAGTCCGAAGAGATGATCGACATCTGTGCGCGTCAGGGTATCGGCTTTATCCCCTGGAATCCTCTGTCTACTGGCGACCTCGCGCGTCCCGGCGGACCACTCGATCAGATTGCCAAACAGCATAACGCGCAACCCAGTCAGATTGCGCTTGCCTGGCTCCTGCGGCGTTCCAGCACGATGTTGCCGATTCCTGGAACTTCTTCGGTGAAGCATCTGGAAGAGAACGCATTGGGCGCGACGATTAAACTCTCTCAGGAAGAGTTTGACACTATCAATCGTATCAGTAGCAGTAATTAGTAAAAAGTACAAAGAGTGGTCAAGAAAGCAGCCGTTTTCTTGACCATTCGTAACTCCTCAGGTGAGGCAACGTTTCAGGAAACGTGGAAGCTCGCGTAGGGGCCGAGCCAAGACCTTTTTGATGGCCTGTCTGCTCCCTTGGACGTAGAAAAAAGGTCTTGGCGTCCCTGGCGGCGGCCCATCCGGTCTTGCACCCACCGTGGACAACCGCAAGGGCTTGTCCCTACGCGATCCCCCTCTGCTCGCCGACCTGAGGAGTTACGATCATCCTTTGTGTATTAGTAGATTACAATGGTAGTATTCCAATCGGTATTGTCGTAGACCCAGGCTGCATCGCCTTCCTCCATATTGATACAACCATGGCTACCGTCGCCTGCGAAACTCTGGTTGCCCGTGGCGTCGGCGTGGGGAAACTGTGTCCCGGGACCATAGCTGGCACGCCACCATGAGTCGTGGACAAAGTAGCCGCCTGCATGATAGAGAATAGCATAGTGGATAAACGTGTCGGGGTACCAGTAAGGTGAACCGATGGGTTCTCCCGATTTAAAGATGGTGGGTGACATACGGCTCAGCGTCGGCCAGGTCCCAGGTAAAGACGGCAACTCTGGGCGACCTGTTGTCACCAGGAATGCACGGACGAGCTGTCCATTCCGGTAAACGCGCATCGTTTGCTCTGTCAGCGAAACCAGGAGCACCAGACCTTTTTGCAGCCCATAATGATGCAGTATATGTAGATCAGTAGCATGGACCTGGTTATATGGTGTTGTATCCTGGGCATTTGCCTCCATCATCTGTAGATCAAACAGGGTATTGTTTATGTCACTCGTGGCGTCCTCGGCGTCTTGCAGCGTCTTTATCTGCGCTAGTTCTGCATCTAGCAGCGAGCCAATCCCCTGTAGCTGATAACCATTGTCCAGAGAATAACTTTGCCTGTTAAATGTATCATAGTAAAGATGACTGCTTCCCCAGACGTCCGCATCTCGATGAAAGGGTTCGAGCAAACTGCCGCGCAACCAGGTAATACGGGCTGCAATGATATCCGCATCTATATGCTTGACGAACATCTGGTAATCCTGAATACTCATGGGCTTGCTTATCAGCGCTTGATCCGCCATCAGCTTCTGCTGATAAGGACTGCTGGCAAGCCCTGCGGCATTGAGCAAGTGGAGCTGTTGCTCGAATACGCGTATCCTGTCTGCGCTGGAATAGGGAATAGCCGCGCTCATGCTTGTCACCGCCTGCCAGCATTGCGCGTTGATAAAACCGGCTAATTGCTGGAATGCGGGTAGCGTGGTAGCGCTGGCTAGCACCTGTTGATCCTGTTGATAACTCATTTGCAGCATTGTTACGTCTAGCTGTGCTGCTTGCAAGCTCTCAATGGCACCGTGTAACACGCTTATTTGTCCTAGCGTGGTTGGTAGTAACGCCAGGGCCTGGAGCGCCGAGTGTGCCATGTTGCTGATAGAAACGTAATCTTTAGGATACTGAGCGCGCGGAATAGCTGCCTGCATCTGGCTAAGTTGCCGTTTAAAGCTCTGTATGGGGAAATGCTGATATTTCTGCGCGAGTGCGAGCTGGAAACTATGCACATCCTGTTGCGCCTGTGCGCGCACCTGGATCTTACTTAGCGCTACAATACGCTGAAATTTTACGGCTAGTTGCGCATACTGTGTGCTGAGATTACGATAATAGTCGTTTGCTGACTGGTCACTGAAAGGATTGAAGGGGACACTTGTACTGCTCAGGAGTTGCTCTTGCCGCAGCACCGGCTGCAAAAAAGACACAGGCACACCGATCTGCAATGCCTGCTGTAGCAAGCGATCAAGATGTGCCTGGCTATGTTGGGTTTGTTGTCGCACCTGGGCCGAGCTGCCGCAGGCGGTGGCGAGCAGCGCCATACCTGATAGCAGCAGTACAAGCACTGTCCGCGCTGTGATTGCCTGGAGCCTGACAGCGTGCGACATGTGCATAAAAATTACCTCTTTCCACGATGCTTGCGTTTTTCTTTGCGTGCGGCCTTGCCTGTTTTCTTGCCGCCGGTCCTACCGTTGGCTTTTGCGCCTGCCAGTGCGGGTATGCCCGCGCCTCCTGCTCCACCATACTGGCGAGCCAACTGTGCCCAGGGACCTTTGCCGGCGCTCATCTGGCGAATCATCGTGCGCATCTCGCCAAACTGGTCCAGGAGCTGGTTGAGTTCCTGTACGGTCGTACCGCTACCACGTGAGATACGCTTGCGCCGGCTCCCATTAATAATATCGGGATTGCGCCGTTCTTCTTTCGTCATGGAGAGAATCATCGCCTCAATGTACTTGAGCTGATCGCCTTCCAGGGCCTCTTCCATCTCTGGCATTGACGTCAGCTTATTGAGGCCCGGCATCATCTCCATGACCTGCCGCAATGGTCCCATGCGTTTCAACTGGCGCATCGCGTTGAGAAAATCTTCCAGGTCGAACTTTCCCTGCTGCAATTTCGCCTGAGTCTTCAACGCCTCTTCTTGATCGATGCTTTCCTGTGCGCGTTCGATTAAGGAAAGCACATCTCCCATTCCTAGTATACGCGAGGCCAGGCGATCTGGATAGAATGGCTCCAATGCGTCTGTTTTTTCGCCCACGCCCATAAACTTGATCGGCACACCGGTCACTGAGCGAATGGAGAGCGCTGCGCCGCCGCGAGCGTCACCGTCCATCTTTGTCAGGACCATGCCGGTCAGTGAGACTGCCTGGTTGAAGTCATCAGCTACGCGTACGGCTTCCTGACCGGTCATTGCATCGGCGACCAGCAGCACCTCACGCGGGTTAACGCGACTGCGGATGTTTATGACTTCGTGCATCATGCGCTCGTCAATATTCAAGCGTCCGGCGGTATCGAGAATCACCACAGAGCAGGCTTGCTCTCGTGCATAGTCAAGCGAGTTGACGCAGATATCGACGGGATCTGCCCCCTGTGGTTCTGCATAGACCGGAATGGTCAATTGTTTCCCCAGGGACTTCAACTGGTTGACCGCTGCTGGACGGTACATGTCGGCGGCCACCAGCAGTGGACGCTGACCTTGCTTGCGTAAATAGTTGGCAAGCTTAGCCGCCGATGTTGTTTTACCTGAACCTTGCAAGCCTACGAGCAGGATGACCTGCGGTGGCGGACCTCCGAGATCAAGTCTATTTTTGCCCTCAGCGCCGCCCAGGACTTCCACCAGTTCCTCGTTCACAATTGAAAGAACCTGCTGAGCCGGGGAGAGGCTCCCCATGAGATCTGCGCCTATCGCTTTTTGCTTCACGCGCTCGACAAATTGTCGTGCTACTTTCAGGTTAACATCCGCTTCAATCAGCGCCAGGCGTACCTCGCGTAGTGCTGCATTGACATCGTCTTCGGTTAGTTTTCCCTGCCCACTAAGATTATTGAATATGCCCTCAAGGCGTTTTGATAAGCTCTCAAACATCGCCATACTGTTGTTTTCCTCTCTCCGCCAATCGCATGCGCAATCGTAGCCATTAGTATATTACACTTTCAGGTGTAATACTATTGGTTTTGGCCCCCATTATACCATCTTTTGGACCTTCTTTCGTCCATTTTCGGCGCTAGTACCAGATCAGCTTTGTCTCTAGCTGTAATTTCTGCTGTTGAGAAGCAGTGGATGCAGTATGGGTAAAGTGAAGATACAACGTTTTTAAGATTTCTTGATGCTCCATCGTCTTCAGTACATGGGATTATCAGCTATACGCTGTGTATAGTTGAGATAACTCGACGTCTTTTTCCTGATGGTTATGTGAATGACGCGCTGTTCTCGACTCAGTATAGGCTTGCTGTTATAGCCGGGTCAGAGCTAAATGGGAAGAGATGATGCTTGACATATATCAGACGTCTGACACATATTACTACTATCTGTTGCAACTATTCTTGCATGCGTCAGTAAAACAACGAAAGATACTGTCAAGTTAGCATCTTTGAAGAGGTTTGAAGCACATGTCAAAATACGTAGAGGGCATGCACATTATCTCAGCAGCGGAGACCTATCCTGTTCGTCATCGTATATTGCGGCCACATCAGACTTTTGAAGAGTGTGCCTACCCTTTAGATGAAGCGCCTGATAGTTATCACGTAGGCTACTATCTCAATCGAGAGCTGATCGGAGTTGGCTCGGTTATGTACGAGCCTTTGTATGATACGAAACAACTGAATTCATGGAGAATACGCGGCATGGCGGTCTCCGAACATGTCAGGGGTAAAGGCGTTGGTGGGGAGATCTTGCAGGAACTCATCTCCTATGCCGCCTCTCATGGCCTACCCGGTGAGGTCTGGTGCAATGGTCGTGTTACTGTCAAAGGCTTTTACGTGCGTTTTGGTTTTGTCCAGCAGGGTGATATTTTTAATGTCCCGGGTGTTGGTCCGCATGTCCTATTTGTCCGCCCCATGACAGGGGATGATCTGTAGTCCGGTCCTGCTTACAGATTGTGCTGAAGGCGAGCGGTGAGGTCGCGTTCTAGATTTGCGGAGTGTTATTACATAGGTGAGGTGCGCGTGGAAAAATTCCCGCGCGCACCTCACCTACCGCTATTGCCTCTGGCACACGAGCAGCTTGATTGATAAAGGCTACTCACAGAAATGCAAGAAAGTCATCCTTTAAGCATAACCAGATGTGTTTGATGCCCAGAGAGCACTTGACGGTAAGTAATTGCCGTTTTTATAAATCACCAGATTGCCGTCGGCTTGCAGACGCAAAGAGGTAGCACCTTTACCACCAGTGTCAGTCGCCCAATCAGCTTGGTATGAGTAACTAAAGAAGTAAATCTGATTGTAGATGACAAAGTTGCCATCGTTTTGAAAAACAACATATCCAGGCGTCACTTGTGGTGGGTCAATACCAGAATCGGTACCAGTTGCCCATATAGCAGATCCTACATCTCCTTCAGTAACGTAATCAATATACAAGACTAAATTGCCGTCGTTTTGATAGACGAGAGCAAGTTGCCTCCCTGAACAAGTACTTGCCCATAGAAATGGCACATCAGGTTGTTGAGCCCAGACTTGGTTACTTGAATTGGGGGACCAGGCCTCACTAGAACCGTGTAGGCAACTTGCTGCTTTAGAAGTTGCAGCGTGGGCAGCATTTGTCGGAGTGAAGGTAGCAAGCAGCGTGCAAGAGATGCAAACACAAAGTGCTACCCAAAACAGACGTTTCACAATACTTTTTTTCATCAAGTTTCCTCTGTACTGCTTAAACGTGGAGAAGCAGGTGCTTCTGTCACAGGAAAAATGGCCAGGGTACTTCCCTTAGCCATCGGAAGATATCCATCTGAAGGTCAGCCAGTCTGGACACATCCGATCTAAGCAACATATAAATTTGCGGCTATTGGGCATATCACGTGGAAAAAGCGTTGAATAGCCTTTCACTATGAAGGAGTATACAAGCGAACTGAACAAACTTGTTAGGCTTCTTCTAGGCTTCTTCTAGGCTTTCCATAGACATGAGATTCCACGTGATATGCCCAATAGCCAAATTTGCTTATGCACCAATCGACTGTGCATTTCTGTGCCAATTTATCAAATTAATCGCATCTGTTGCTCGGCGAGTGAGCGCTACAGCCTGACGTTTTGGTGCATATGTGGGATTTGCCAGGTTGCACAGCCATGTTTGATACCATTAATTTTAGAAAACTTGATAGTATAACACTCAAAATATTTGCAATGGGCATATCAATGTGCTATAGTAACAGTGAAAATATTCTTAGCAGAGGCTAGGAGGAGAGCTAATGAAGATCGAGAGATTTACTGATAAAGCACGTGAAGCTATCCAGGAAGCGGCAGAAACGGCAAGAGAGCATAATCATAGTTATGTTGAACCTGAGCATTTGCTGGATGCTTTGCTGACACAGGAGAATGGGGTGGTGCAACAGGTAATCCAGAAGGCCGGAGGGAATAGCATCACTGCCAAAAGCATGGTTGAGCGCGAATTGGAGCGTATGCCACGGGTCTACGGTGGCAGTGAACCGGGCATCTCGGCGCGCTTGCGCGGAGTTCTGGAACACGCCTGGAATGAAATGAGTAACTTTAAAGATGAGTACTTGAGCGTAGAGCACTTGCTGCTGGCTCTCCTGGAGGGTGATAGTGCTGCGTCGCGTGCGCTCAAAGCGGCTGGCCTGACGCGAGATCTGGTACTAAAGGCGCTGACTTCCATTCGAGGTGCACAACGTGTCACTGATCAAAATCCTGAGGGCAAGTATCAGGCGCTGGAGAAATACGGTCGCAATCTCACGGAACTGGCTCAGTTGGGCAAACTCGATCCAGTCATTGGGCGTGACGAAGAGATCCGCCGTGTCATCCAGGTTCTGAGCCGTCGTACCAAGAACAATCCGGTGCTGATCGGCGAGCCCGGTGTAGGCAAGACGGCTATTGTGGAAGGTCTGGCTCAGAGGATTGTACGCGGCGACGTGCCAAAGACGCTGGCGCATAAGCAGGTAGTCACGCTGGATCTGGGTGCGTTGGTGGCTGGCGCTAAGTATCGTGGTGAGTTTGAGGAGCGTTTGAAGGCCGTTTTAAAAGAAGTAACCGGTGCCGAGGGAGGCATTATCCTCTTTATCGATGAGTTGCATACGTTGGTCGGGGCAGGCGCCGCCGAGGGTGCCATGGATGCCTCGAACATGCTCAAACCTATGCTGGCGCGCGGTGAGTTACACTGTATTGGGGCCACGACGCTCGACGAGTACCGCAAGCATATTGAGAAAGATGCGGCCCTGGAGCGTCGTTTTCAGCCGGTTATTGTCGATCAACCCTCGGTCGAGGACACTATCAGTATTCTGCGTGGACTGAAACCTCGCTACGAGGTGCATCATGGGGTGCGTATTCAAGATAGTGCTCTGGTGGCGGCGGCTATGCTCTCCAGTCGTTACATCACGGACCGCTTCTTACCGGATAAAGCTATTGATCTGGTTGATGAAGCTGCCAGCCATCGTCGCGTTGAGCTGGACAGTACGCCGAGCGAGATTGATGCTTTGGATCGTCGTATTCGTCAATTGCAGGTTGAGCAGGAAGCGTTGAAGAAGGAGACCGATGTGGCTAGCCGTGAGCGTCGCGAGAAAGTTGAACGTGAGCTGGCTAATCTGAATGAGCAATTGCATACGTTGCGCCTGACGCTGGAGGGTGAGCGGGAACCGGTGGAAGAGATACGTAAGCTCAAGCAGCAGCTTGAAGATGCTCAAGTTACCTATGAAAAGGCGGAGCGCGTCTTAGATTATGAAGCCATGGCGCGTCTAAAACATGGCGAAATCCCGGTTCTTGAGCAGCGCATCAAAGATCAGGAAGCCAAGCTGGCGAACTTGCAAAGCACGCGCATGCTCAAAGAAGAAGTGGACGCGGAAGATATCGCGGAGATCGTCTCGAAGTGGACGCATATTCCCCTGTCTCGGTTGATGGAGGCCGAAGTACAGAAGTTGCTCAATATGGAGAGTCGCCTGCGTGAGCGTGTGGTGGGACAGGATAATGCTTTGCAGGTTGTCTCTGACGCGGTCCGCCGTTCGCGTGCTGGCCTGCAAGATCCCAATCGGCCTTTAGCCAGTTTCCTTTTCCTGGGACCGACCGGTGTGGGTAAAACAGAGCTGGCGCGCGCGCTGGCTGAGTTTCTCTTCGATAATGAACAGGCCATCGTGCGCATTGATATGTCCGAGTACATGGAGAAACATACGGTCTCGCGCCTGATTGGTGCGCCTCCGGGATATGTTGGCTACGATGAGGGTGGTCAGTTGACCGAGGCTGTACGCCGCCATCCCTACTGTGTTGTGCTGCTCGACGAAATTGAGAAGGCGGCTGCTGAGGTCTTTAATATCCTGCTACAACTGCTCGATGATGGTCGCCTCACTGATGGTCAGGGCCGTACGGTGGACTTCAAGAATACCGTCATCATTATGACGAGCAACATTGGTGATCGCTGGCTGCATGAATACGATGGCCTGGACGAAGATGAAATTCAGCGCAATATTCGGCAGCGCCTGCGTGAAGAGGGTTTTCGCCCTGAGTTTGTGAACCGTATCGACGAAGTGATCATCTTCCACCAGATTGGTCGTGAGCAAGTGAAGAATATCGTTGACATCCAGCTCAATCGTCTGCGTCCGCGCCTGGAAGATCGCCATATTGCGCTACATGTGAGCGATGCGGCCAAAGATTACCTGGCTGAGGAGGGCTACGATCCGCAATTTGGCGCGCGTCCACTCAAGCGCGTCATCCAACGCGAAGTCGAGAACCGCATTGCGCGTGGTATCCTGGACGGCTCAATCCGTGATGGCGATACGGTGGATATCGATGTTCACGCTGGCAAACTGGTGCTAGCTACCACCAAACCAGTAGTGCAAGCGTAAAGGCGATTGTGCTATACTCAGCTTGTCTGGTTTCACATGATGAAACCAGACAGGCACAAGGGAGCAGTTTAGTGGACCGTTACGATGATCTCGTTTCCGTCATGACTCAACAGCAGCAGGCCAACCAGACTAGCTGGAGATTTGGTCCGCTTCGCATGCCTGCTACTCCCTGACAAAAGCAGTCGCTGTCGCCAGATCTTCAATTGAAGGTCTGGCGACTTTTTTTATGTTGTCAGATAGCATTGTTTTGAGAGGGAAAGGACACGAACATGAGTTTCTTCATGCGGGGTTTGCTCATTGGTCTCTCTGTTGCTGCCACTGTTGGTCCGATGAGTGTATTGTGTATCCAACGTACTCTCCGCAGAGGCTTCCTCTACGGGGTAATCTCGGGACTGGGAGTGGCTACGGTGGACGGCCTCTATGGCTGTATTGCGGGCTTTGGATTGACTGTCGCGGCTCTGTTCCTCGTAAACCAGCAGGAGTGGATTCGCGGGATTGGCGGCCTATTTTTGGTCTATCTGGGTTGTAAAACTCTGCTCACAAAACCTGCCGAACGAGCAGCGACTGTCGCAAAAACGACGAACTTTATAGGTGCGTATGTGTCCACCCTTTTGCTTACATTGACCAATCCGCTGACCATCCTTTCGTTTGCTGCAATCTTTGCCGGGCTCGGTGTAGGAGGCGGAAAGAATAGTCCTCTCACTGCGCTACTCGTTGTATGTGGAGTATTTCTCGGCTCGGCAACCTGGTGGTGTCTATTAACTGGTGGGATTAGTCTGCTGCGAGAAAAATTTACGCCCAGATGGCTACTCTGGATCAATCGGATTTCGGGCGCTATCATTACGATCTTCGGGCTTCTGGCGCTCCTGAGCTTGAAAAGATAATCATGCCTGCTTCACGAGAACCTCACGAAAATTCACGAGAACCTCATAAAAGACAGGAGGCGCTATGCTATAATCGGAGCCATGATGATCTGCAAGTGCCTCCAGGCGGAAGTGCAGCTGATCATAGTCCTTTTTTCATGCAGTTGAAAGTGTCGTATTGGTGATGTGGGAGCATTGAGTCAATGTGTGTGGCTAGAAAAGCGCTAAATTTCAGCGTTACATCGGTGGTGGATAGGAGAGAGGTGCGATTATGGACGATATCGGCAGGCAAGAACACCCTTCACATCCTTTAATTCGGATCATTACTTTCGGCGAGTTTGCTATTGAGCGACTGGTACCTTCTTCCGCTCTATCCTCGTACCCGGCGCGCTATGCCCGGATGTCCTGGGAGGAATGGGGCAATCGCGGACCAGCCATGACGCTCTTAAAAGTTCTGCTCTGCTCAGAGGGTCGCCGGGCGTCCCGCGCCGACCTTGTGCGGGCGATCTGGTCAGAGCCTGCGCGCATCAATGCGGGGCACGCGCTTGATTCGGCGGCATCTGTCTTGCGGCGTCACGTCCTGCGCACACGCGACGAAGATGCGCTCCTGCTGACAATTCGTGGGGATAGCGAGATAAGTTTTAGATTATCGGCCCAACATCGCATCTGGGTCGATGCGGATGCCTTTCTCTCTCTCGCCGCACAGGCCATACGCTACGAGGCCCAGGGAGAAAATCCGCTGCCATTTTTGGAGCAGGCGCATGCCCTGGTACAGGGCCAGTTTCTGGAAAACGATCTGCACTATAAATGGTCGCAAGGGCGGCGGAATACGATCAATGGAGCTAGCCGTCGTGTGCTCTATAAATTGGTGGACCTCTACCTCAGAGATAGGCGTGTAGACCTGGCTGAAGAAATGCTGTTTGCTTTCCTTGAAGAGCATCCGACCGATGAAGATGCGCTCTACCGTTTGATGCTGCTTTTGGCCGAGCGTGAGAGGAGGCAGGAGGCGCTCAATCTCTACCAGTATGTCGTCGATGTGCTGCGTGAGGAGCAGATAGAGCCTGCTCCGTATACGAGAGAACTGGTCAGGCGCATTCAACATGGTTTGACTCTGCATGAAAGACATACGAGCTATAACTATCCCCTGACCATCAGAAAGCTGTTTCTGACTGTTAATGTGCTTCCTCGTATGCGATTACTGACCAGGAGACGCCATACTATGGCGTCCTGTAATGAGAGATATGTCCATATTGTGGTTATTCACTTGAGTGCTTAGGTGTGGTGTGCCTGGGAGGATACTATGCGTTTGGAATGCTATAAATTAGATTATGGGAATTATAAGTTTACGGTAGAACTCGATACGGGCGCGGAGACGGGAGCACAGCAACTTACTCTCTGGTTTCGTGAAAAAGGGGCCGCTGATGCTGCGTGGCAGAGCTTACGTGACTTCTATTTTGAGGAAGCTGACGAGCGCAATATCCGCACATTCTGCCAGCGATTTGCGGTTGATGAGGTTTCTCGGGAGGAAGTGCTCACGGGAAAAACACGCTGGTCGCGACGCAATGCTCTCTTTGTGCGCAATCTCCTGTCGGTGGTTGGCGAAAATGCCTTGCTCTCGAACGATGGGAGCTACGATCACCTGGCGCGGGATTTCTTTCACTGGCTCGACACGCATCTCGAAGCGATTCTGGCGCTACCCGAGTATCAGCGTTTGCAGGAGCTGGATGGTGCCTTTCAGCCAGGCGCGAGTATTGATCCCGACATTCGGTCGGCTGTTGAGATATTCAAGCAGATTCCCGGCGTCACAACGCGCTTCTCATGCCAGGGGGTATCGGGAAAGGTGCAGTTTCAAGAGCATGATCTGCTGGTCGTTTCGCCGCATGAAGAATATGCCTATGTATCTTTTGCTACATTAGGCGTGGCTGCACACGATGCTCTGGTGGCATTGCTACCTGCCTATCCGCATATCACAACTGCGCGTATCCCCTGTAACTTTGCGCTGGGATCGGTGCTGCGTTCGACGGGCGATAATCTGCTTTTTCGTGAGGAGCTTTTAGTACTGGCTACTCGCTTGTTAGAGCAGGTAGACGCGTCCTGGCATACGCAGTCTGCTAAAGAAATGAACCTGTCCGGGCAAGACGTCATCTATCCTCTGTGCTGTCCTCCTACCTCTGCTCCTGGTGGTCTATTACCATCCAGATTGGCCTGGCTCTGTCAACCGGCACACATAGAGCACACTCTGCTGCTCGTTTACTATCTCAATCATTGGGCGAAAGCGCGTGAGCTGCTTTTGTACGCCGACCGGCAGGGATTGTACCAGGTAAAAGCGGTTATCCTGCAACAGGCGCACGCGGTTGGAGTGATTCAGAGTGTGATCTATATTGACGGTTCACAAGCTTTTGCCTGTGATTATGACATTACTATGGCAGCAATCATCGCCGCAGAGGTTTTTTGCGAGCGGCTGGCGGACGTGCTTGCGCGTAAACAGAGTACTGTAGATGTTGATGATGCACTGGATCAATCCGCCCGGCAACTCTTTCTGCGTATCACGGGACGCGAGGCGTTAGTACCTTCTGACGTTGCCGAACTGGATGAAAAGCATGTCTCGCTGTGTATCAGCGAGTATCTCCTGGAGCTGGTGGAGCGTGCGCGTTCCACGCGCCAGCCCATTGAACCTGCTGAAATAGCCGCGCTGTTCATCGAACCTGCTGACCTACTCGATATCCCTGGCAGGCGCAACGGTATGTGGGTAAACTGGGAGGATCTGGACGAGGGTGATCTGCGCAAGCTGGACCCGGAGGGTCTGAGCCTGGTTGCGTTTTTATATCATAGTCCGACCGCTCATTATGTCTTTCACCTGCCTTTACGCGTAGCTGAGACGTTTCTACCAACCGAGCTTGTACAGGAACTGAAAAAGCATCCCGGTCATAGTCGTGAATATGGCCTCTATTATGGAAGGCCCATCACCGAAATGGAGAGTCAACAGTATGCTATCAAAGATATCTTAGACGAACTACTTGTCGATATCTCTACCATTTGTCCGCATGGGCTGATTAATAAAGAGCAACATGTACGCTCGCTCCCGGCCAATAATTATAGTGATGACGGAGATGACGATGACGAAGATGATGATTTTGTGATGGATGAACCTTATAGGCCTAAGAAGAGTAAGCGTAAGCATCGTGCTACTACGAGGGTACGCACAAAATGTCCGCTTTGTAAATATGCAGTGGAAGCTGTTGGCACGTTACGTCTTGAGCACTGGCGACAATTGCATAAAGAGCAGGATTTGACGATTGGTCAAGTAGCGTGGGTGTTGGGAAAATCGAAGGCTACACTCAAATCTTTTACTGTGCCACCCGCATATCGTGTTCCCAGCATAGGAACCGGCGACCAGAAAACAAGGTACTGGAAGCTGGAGACGCTGGAAGATTTCATACTGGAGAGCCATGAAGAGCCACAAAAGCTAGTTGAGTAAGCACTGTGAGTGTTAATGACACATTTTTCTTTTTTCTTCTGAACTGCTGGATGATATACGTCACGCGCCAGTACTATTAGAGCGGGGGCGTGTAGACGTGTTTTTGCACGAGGGACTTGTCGATGATGTTATTGCCGCTGTAGAGAATTCTATAGATGCTAATCTACTGGAAAAAGTCATCGACGCGGCTCAGAAGCTACGTCCCGAGTGGGTAATCGAAGTATGCCGACGGCAGGCTGAAACGATCATCAATAAAAACCAGGCACAGCATTATGAGGCCGCTGTGCAGTGGCTCGCTAAGGCCCGCCTGGCCTTTTATGCGTTGGGATTGGCGGGCGAGTGGAAAGAGTATCTGGGTGGGTTGCTCATCAACAATCGACGCAAATACAGGTTAGTACCATTGCTGGAGGTATTGCGTTAATAGCTAGTTATGGCTAGTTCATGTCCATCACAAACTACTCGCGAAAAAATGTAATGAAAGGATTGGCTTATCCTGCGGCGAAGGGATCACGTGTCGCAATCATTTTTGGAGGGCCGTAGCGCCGAGTTTCTGGCAGTAACTTCAGGTTTCTTTTCGCGATAGTGTATCTAGGATCAATCTTGAGGGCACGTTTTAATGCAGCTTCAGCCTCATCATAGCGCTCTTGCATCATCATGCAGATAGCAAGATTGCCCCAGGGTTGTGGTAAGCAATCGCCCATCGCGATCACTCTGCGAATAGTTTGCTCCGCTGCGGCCCAATCTCCTGACACTATGAGATCATTTGCCTGCTGCATCAGGTCTTCTTGCTCAATGAGTTGGTCCAATGTGAAGCCTCGTCCACGTCGTTTGATAGAGCCTTCCGCTAATTTCCGACTTAATTTCAGATCCTTTGCGATGTATTTAGCAAACTCTTTGTCTGTGTTCAGTTCGTCTGCGCGTTGAAGATCGTGGAAGAACTGTCCAAAACGTGAAGTAGTGCGACTCATCACGCCTCGATTGTACAATAATCCGACATTATCAGGGTCAAGCGCTAGCGCTTCGGATGCAGCCTTATAGGCTTCAGGATGGTTGCGAGCGACAAAGTGAGCCAGGCTAAGAAGGTGTAGGGCTTCCATCCTTTGTTTACCCTGTGATGGCAGAGAATGCAACAAACGCTGACAATTGGGAATCGCCTCAGCAATATTTCCTTCGTGTATCTGATTGTCAATGCGAGTGAGCCACTCCTCAACACGCGCATGATTCGTTATTGAGGTCTGCTTCCGCTTCGCCGCTTGCGGTTTTCTTGACATAACGCTACCTGTCTCTCTCCTCTATTTATCTTTGTCTTAGATATGTTTATTTGCGTTCTGGCGATGCAAATAATAGCACTTTTCGTTGCTATTTGCCACCAGTTGGTACCACAAATGCCTCGATATGCGAATAGCGCCTAAAGATTTTTGATGCCATAAAGATCAGAAAGATATCCTCGTAGGGAGTCCATTGCATCTGCTCGGTATGACTCAGTTGCTGCTGCATCCTTGGCTGCTGCTGCGAGAAATTCGTTGCGATCTTTTTTCAACGTATCTAGTACAGCTGTGACAGTTTCATGTGAAACGCGATCTGTCTCGCCCATCCATAGAAAGAATTTCTTGAATGCTACTAGATATGACTTTACGCCAGCGACGGAGGACCATATTGCTTTGCGCAGGTACCAATGTGCTAAAAATGCCCATACATCGCCACTATGGGCCTCATCGAGTCTTTTCAACGGATCTTCGTATACGAGATATTCAGTAAAAAAATCGATGTCGCGAACTCGTCTGCTAACTGTTTGAGCGGAGAGTCCTGATTGCTCAAGCCAGGCCTGGAATGCGTCAAGGATGGGTTGGTTGTAGGCTTTAATCGCCCGTACCTGTGCATCGTAGTCCTGTAGACTGGAGTCACTCATGAAAAATACCTCGCCGTTGGGCTTGTGTCCTAAATGCTATCTTATAGAATTAACAGTCGAGTAAGAAGTTTAGCTTAGCCTGCCAAGCTATCGTGTATTATAGAATACAATCCAATTTTGTACAATAATCTCCAGCAGAGCTAGAAACGATAGCTTGCAATTCTACGTGGAAGGAAGCCTGCTTTTCTTGTTGTGGCGGGAGACATAATAGTTAATTTGTTCATCCGCACTCTTGAGTGCATCCATCACTTCATAGTAAAACAATTCTTGCCATAGTTGTGGAGCAATCCGCAAAATACCTTCTTTGGGAAAATATTCAATGAAATTTTTGATAAGGAAGCGCTCAAGCGGATTAGTAATGATGAGCCGCTTTATTGCTTGATAGTTTGCTTCTGTTGGGTGTGTCATGAGAGAACTACTCTGCTCTAATGGTTGACCGATGCTCGCTTGCTGTATATAGTAGTCTCTAAACTCCCTCACCAGGTCATCTATCTTCACCTTTCCTTCACGATCAACGAGTTTGAAAAATGCCTTGATCATCACTGGCTTGTAAGATTTCGACAAACTCCGGCTCTTCGCAAAATCGAGAAACTCCTGCTTCCATCCATCGCTTGATGTCGGAATGTTCTCCAGCCCGAGGCTACTTCTTATCAGCTCGATGCGATCCCGTCGAAAGTAGTAGCTTGTACGATTTCCTATCATCTGCGATGCATCTGGAGAGAGTGTTCCGTTCTCAATCCAGCGCCGTACTCGCGTTGGGTCAACGCGCAGTGTATAGCCCAGCGCGCTAAGTGAAATGAGGTCTTCTGCTGGCGTGAGGTCAATGCTTTGATCATCGGGTGTTGTGGTAGTTGTATTTGTGCTGTAATGCTGGGAATCTTCTCTCACATGATATGTAAGAAGGTTCTTCATAGCTTCAAAAGAGTTGAAGTAGTCAGGATCGATATCTAGCCTCTGAGAGTTTAGCGCGGAGGGTTTCAAGCCTAGACCGTGCTCCATCATGATCGAGATAACTTGATCACCATTTAATGTCAGCACACGAGGGATAGATGTTGCCGCTTTTTGTAGCGCGCCTGGCGCATAATTTGCTGTGGTCATGAACATGCCCTCAGAAAAGCGTCCTGACAATGCCCCGACAAATTTATCAACATCTGGACGCTGGACATTATGACGATGCCGTTTAACCTGTATGCCAATCGGAATGCGAAAGCTTCCAGCGATCAAATTTCCCAGCGCATCAATCCCTCCATCACCAATGTAACGTGTGACAGATACAGCTTCTAGCCCTACATAAACTAAAAACTCACCAGCGAAGAACTCGAAGCTTCTTGCGGACATCGAAAGCAATTGTTGCTTGAGTTCATGTTTGATATCCGGGTTAGCCGGTGGGTGAGAAGCATGTGAGGGCATTGGCAGTTCTTTTCTCCTCTTCAAGAAGTAGTATGTTATGTACTTCCTTCTTTAATCTTCTTTTATTTGCATTTAACCCAAGCATAGACTACTTGTGTGAAATATGTCAATGCTTCTTTATTAAAAGCAGGGCTTGCCAATTCTCACAGAGGAGATGAAAAAGCAGCGTTTTCCTGCTGATTGCCAAAGACAATCAAGCTAGCACGCTGGTGATATCTCCCAGGATGTACACTGGTTCAGCGGAGAGCTTAAGTGTAATCCGCCCATTTACCGGGTGAAGGATCTGCTTTGCCCCAAAGATACTGATAGAAGTGATTTGCTCTTGTGCCAACAGCACAATATACTCCTGCAGCGGTGTTGACCAGAGTGTGCTATATGCTACTCCTTGATAAAAGTAATTGATTGCTTGAGTTTGCTGTGCTTGAAAGGTTCGTTCAGCGCAACCATAGTTGGTGGGCCTGTTCGCCGGAATTCGGGAAGCGCTGCCAGATTGTTTTTTGCGAGTGTATATTTCGGGTCGATAACAAGCGCACGTCTCAATGCCGCTTCGGCTTCGTCGTAGCGTTCCTGCATTATCAAGCATATTCCCAGGTTGCCCCAGGGCTGGGGCAAGCAATCACCCATAGCAATTGATGCTTGAAAAGCCTGTTGTGCTTCCTCTCCCTTCCCGGCCTCCATCAATGTCAAACCCTGCTGAAAGAGGTTTTCTTGCTCGAACAAGTTGATCAAGCGTAAAGTCTGGTCCACGCAGTTTTCTCGACTCTTCTGCTAGCTTCCGACTAAACTGCAATTCCTGATTGAGCCTCTCAGTCAGTTCACTGCTCGTATTCAGTTCGATAGCACGCTCAATGTCCCATAACGCCTGACCAAAGCGCGATGTAAAGCAGCTCGCTGTGCTCCGGTTGTACCAGAGTTCAGCATTCTTCGGATCGAGAGCAAGCGCCTGGGTCAACGCTTTATAGCTTTGCGGAAAGTTCTGAAGCATGGCTTGTGCAGTTCCAAGTTGCGCCAGTACATCAACGCGCTGTGGCGCATGTCGTGGAAGGTAGTTTAACAGACGTTCGCAGTGAGTAACGGCCTCAGCGTAGTTCCCTTGAAAGATTTGCTGTCCGATGAGGTCGAGATACTTGTCAACTGGCGGCGAGCTGGTGATGACACTTTTTTTCTGTTTTGATGGCTTTGATTTTCTTGACATATTTCTCCTCGTGTGACATTCTCACGTATGCAGCGATCGAGCAAAGCTTCAGTACCTCACTACATCTTTCTTTTATCCAGTTCTTCTTTCAATGCCCGTAGACTCTTGTTGCTATTGCGCAGGTTGGTAATATATGCATGCCACTCTGGCTCACGCCTTTGCTTTTGGTAGAGCTGTTTGACTCGGGTCAAGTAACCTACCGCTTGCTGGTAATTTTCACGCCCACGTCCAGCGATAAACTCTTCCACAACACGCTCATACAGCCGAATTGCCTCATCTGGATAGAGCTCTTCTGCTGCTTTTGCCACTTGAATTTGATAGTGACTGGGAGTGGAAGGATAGCCGTATCCATATCCGTAGAGCGATGGGCGTGATTGGTGTTCTATCTTTGTCAGAGCTGCTAATGCTTGGCGGATTTCTCCCTCATCCAGATAGATACTGACGAGCGCTCCCCAATGGCTTTGCTGCTCTAACGTCTGTATCAATCGTGGTCGCAGTCCGGCCCACAACGCTGCTGGCTGACCAGCAGCCTGGGCTGCCGATCGAACGGAGTGATAGATGGTTTCATCCGGCTTGATCTGGAAGCGAGCAAACTCCATATCCAGAGCTTGCTTTGCCTTGCCATACAAGAGATATTTTTCGCTCAGCCAGCGCCGGTAGGTATCTGCTGTGCGTGCGCTGGTGAAATCCTGGGGCTTGCTCTGCAGAGCAGGTTCGACCTCGTCCAGCCTCGTTTTCACAAATGCCAGAGCCTGTTCTCGCCATGCTTCACCCAATTTCAGCAGTTGTTCTGCGAACCAGGTCACGTCCGTGGGCTCGACCAAGCTTGCTTGGGCGACGGCCAGAGCTTCGTTTGTGCGGCCAAGCTGTAGGAATTTCTCTGTCAATTCCTTGGAGAGACCGGCGTTGCGATACTCCTCAAGCATGTCCTCATCGCTGCTGTGCCCTGCTTGTTTGAGTGTCACCACAAAATCGACGATTCCGGGATTGTACCATGTGCTTGAGGAATCTTGTCCCGGTCTCATCTCCTGGCGTAACCATGCCTCAACCTTTTTCCGTTCGTGCTTTGTCGCCTTCCCGGCAATGGCTGCCGGAATATCCACTGCGATCCCGCCGTAATGGTGCCCAAATTGCCAGAGGCTGAACAGCGTCGTGAGCAGAGCTTCGCGTTCTGCAGCGTCCAACCGTTCATCTTGTGGGAGGGTAGACTGAGCATTTAGGCACGCTACCAGACCAGTAGCGCATTTATCCAGGATCCAACTGATCTGACCCTCGTCGCGTAGCCTCTCATATTGAGCCTCGGTTTCCTCTGCGATAGTCGCATAGACTACCTGTGCGTTGGCCCACTGCTCCGCCTCAGTAAAGCTCTTGCCGATGTCACACAGATGGTCTAACTCAGCGGCAATGCGACTGGCTGCACCCCATCCTTCTCCCGCGTTGTAGAAAGCCAAAGCCACCTGGCTTTGAATAGCGGAAGGATCAAGCGTGCGCTCTCGTCCCTTCCCTGGCCGCTTTTGCTCTTGCTCTGTAGGTGTCAGAGGAAGTTCTATCAGCATCTCAATCAGCGATTCTATATCAGGCTGCCGCTGCATCAGTTGTTCCAGCAGGGCTAGTAACTCTTCACGACGCTTCGTGCTCAGCCGCCCTATGAGACCCGAGCATACTACAAAACGTTCTGGCTGATAGAGCCAGGTAAGTAGCAAGGCCACCAGATGCTTGCAGAAGCCTCCCCGAGGGCAACCACAGTCAGCGGAAGCCAGTGTGGGCGCACTTCTTTCGCCTGCTGGCAGCAAGGTTGCCTCGACGCAGTAGGAGTTCCCGCTCGAACCGTGGCAAAACGCTCTGAGAACTGACTCACTCAGGGTTGGCTCGACGATAGCATGACTGAGGTAGTAGTCATACCCTTTTTGAAAGCTCGCATCATCAGTGAAAGCTTGAATAGCAGCCTCCGGCAGCAGCTTGAATTGGCTTTTCCTATCAGCTCCAGTTTGGATCTTTGCCATAGTTGTTTCCCTCCGTCCCATTTCTCTGCCATCTTCTCGGTTCATCTGTTATTTCTGCTGTTCGTTCTCAGATATTTTTCGTCTGGTACGCGCTTTCCCTGCTGTACGGGAATCTTGATCAATGTATCGAGTGAGGCATCATGGTCAAACAACGCTATACAGATCTGAGGAAATCGTCATCAGGTCGGCTTGCAACCGGTCTTCTTGAGGAGACCGAATTCCATCTGTACATCATTTTATGGGGTGTCTCACAGTCCAGATAGCTCAACTCTTACAGATGGTTCTTTCTACTTAATAGAACGCTCACGCCTCGGAATCCATTCCATTGTGGTTTATCTTGCGTCATATTCTTCTCCAATCTGTAAGATCTCTTGCTATAGCTCGGCAATATTTATCATACGCTTGAAATGCTCGAAGGTAAATATGGAATAAAAGGAAAAATCTCGCGAACGAATAGGATGGGTGCACTGTGGATACTAGTTAAACCGATACAGGAGTACCGCGAGATATTAAGGGGACAATGGAACTCTGTCATTTTCCGCGAATATCTAGCATTAGCTCAAGCATAAATGAGCTGTATGTTCTTATTCCTAATATAGTTGGCCGTCTATTCCACAAATATTCGGGTTGAGCGATAAATATTTGGGTTATCCCAGTCAAGGGCTGCAGTAGATTTCAAGGGTTGCACATGCTGTCTCGTGGAGATAGACCTCTGTCGAGGCAAGGAGTTCGAGCGAGGGAGCTGAGATGATCTTCTTCGCGAGACCAGGTTGTGCGATCACTATTGAGAACTGGGCTCGGACATAACGAGACTTATCCTCGAGTGCGTACAACTTGTTCCCATCCCCAAGGATGATGCCAGTGCGGCCATAGCGATTTCTGCGGCTCTTCTCCCTTCGTATGAGATGATCGAACATCAATGCCAGATTACGCTTCCACCGCGCAGATTTCTGCGCTTGGCCGCACACCTCATAAAGATCCCCAATGCGAGCGCCCGGAGACGCCTCACTGGAGAACTTGCAGTGTACGAGCCGGATGTGCAACACATCCTCTTCTAAGCGCATGGCGACTATATCGGCGATCTCACCAGATCCATCGTCGTCAATTAGGAGATCCCAATTACCGATGGTCTGGAGATACCTGATGACCCTCGCTTGGATCGAATCGGCATCCCTGGCCGGTCCTTGTGACTCCTTCCGCAGGTTGACGCCACTCCAGTCGAGTACCTCCATGTGTGTGGGATCGTACGGTGGGAGGTTGCGGTTTGACTGGAGGAGTATCCCGGGTGGTTCAACTATGGCTTCCTTCTCGAAATGGATAATCAAACCCCGCTGGCCGAGAAATTCACTGAGAGGTCTGCTGCTTTGTCGGATGCGGACGTAAGCCTCCGGTCCGCATGCTCGGAATTGCATTGCACCTCTCGCGATGTCGAGTTCGTAGGCGCAGCTCGCAATAGGCGTGGATACCTTGAACGCGATGGGTCCAAGAGTGCTGTGGGCTGTTAGCTCAAGCGCAACATCCACTAATGGCCACGTTGCACCGTCCTGCTCGATACGTACCTCTTCCGTGGTACTTTGAAACAACTCCCAAGGCCACTCGAGTCCCAATGGCACAAGTGGCGGCCGAGCTTCGACGACCTGTGGGCGGATAAAGTGGGCCAGCACTTCGTCGACGCTGATGGCGCTATCCGTCAATTTGCGGCCAATGTCGTCACACCAGGTCATCCATTCCTTGATTGACCCGGCCACTCGGTGGCTCCATACTCTTCCTTTCAGTGAAGCCCCAATGCTGATACGGTTGCCCTCTTCGAAGCCATACGCAAAGATATTCGTCTTGGTCTTCGTCTGAGCCTCGGCAACCGGAAAACCCTCGGAGACGTCGGCCCCAACATGCATCGAGAAGCGACGTGCTCGATTGCGAACGTCGACGACGCCCACATTCGTGGGCACCAGCCGCTTGGCTTTTGCCATGACCCGGTAGACGTTCTCACCCTTGATGCATTCGGCATCCTTCCCACATACGGCAGTTGCGAGATCTTCGTGCAAGGTGCCGTTGTTTGAACTATGAATGTAGAGCAGCCGAGCCGCTGCATCCCAGTACAGGATGTAGAGGTTGTGGCTGATGTCCTCGAGCGTCTTGACGTCGCCCCAAGGAACTTCTGTTCGCTCCTCTGTAACGAACCAAGCAATGCCATCCCGAAGGTTAAGGCCGATTGGGACAGTCACAAGGCATTCCTCTGGATAGACGTCGAGAATCGCCTCAGGTTTCCAGTCAGAACTGTGTGAGCGATAGACAACTGCGCTCATCTTCGGGAGCAGACTTCGCAAAGTGATCGCCTCGGGGAGTTCGGTGAAGGCAGTTTCAAAATCACTGATCTCTTGTTGGTATCCAACAACTGCTTCGGAGATGTCACGAATCAACAGGTTCCAATCCGCATCCTCAGCATAGAGCTTGCGAAGGGTATTGTCGTATTCACCGTCTGGTCGCCCGACGACAACTGTGGCGTCACCGATCGATGCATCAGTGGTTCGTGCGAAGCGACCGATGAATTGGAGTGTTACACCCAGGCTCTTGTGTGGATCGTGGATCGCAGCGATCTTGAGAGAGGGCAGATCGAAGCCTTCGCCGAGCATATCGACACAGACGATGATCCGGCTGCTCCGAGACTTGATAGCTGCGAGAGCCGCCTGACGGGATTTCTGCGAAGCGTTGCTGTGTACAATGACCGGATGGAGATCACTGGCGATGGAGGAGTAGAGGTCTAGAATCTCGTGTGCTCGGCCAATTCTGCATACGCGCGCCATAATCAGATGGTCGAACCCAGCTACAAGGTCGCTGCGGAGTTGGTCGGCTGCACGTTGAGCGATGGCACGGTCAGGATCATCAAAATCCACAACCGAGACGTAATTAATTTGGGAGAAGTAGCCCTGCCGCTGAGCCTCTCGCAGCGGGAAGGCATACAGGAGACGTCCTCCGAGATGCTTACCGTCCTCTCGGAAAGGTGTAGCAGTGAACTGTACAACCGGACGGCCATCAAAGGCGTCGCGTATAGCCTGCCAGGTAGCTGCAGCAACGTGATGGGCCTCGTCGACAAAGAGATGCGAGCAGGTGGCGAACAAAGCAGTCAGTACGTCCGGAGGCGACGCATTGAGAGAACTTGGGGTGGCAACAATGACGTTGCAAGCTTCGGCGAATTCGCTCGCTCTGTACTCTGAGGAGAAGCCATGTCGAATGCGCCCGACGATGGGACAGAAGGCGCTCATTGCCACTATACTGAAATCCTGCAAGATGCCAAGCGTCTCAAACTTGCTGGCAATTTGGTCACGCAGAGCATCTGAGGGAACGACTACCAGCAGCCGGGGCAGGCGTTCCCAGGCGAAGAGCGCAAGCATTGTCTCAGTCTTGCCCGTACCCGTGGGCATCACCACTGTTGCAGGCATCGATGCCCGTATCGTCCAGTAACCAAGTACGGAATGAAGCGCTCCTAACTGGGGAACCCGCAGACCACGGGTACCATCGTCAGGGTTGTCAACCTGGAAGTGAAATGCCCCTTTGAGCGACTCTAGTACGTCACACGGGGTATGTGGAACGAGATGCCCAAACCAACGTACGCCAGGTACATTGCGGAGATCAGATAGCATGTTGAGGTCCAGTTCTGGAGGGACGATCAACGCTCGTTCACCTTTCTCAACTGGAGCATTCCGCCGAAGGACCCGAAAGTGGTGCTGACCTGTAGTTACTTTCGTTGTACCTGAACTCGTGAATAGCGACGCTCGTTCTTCGGGTGCCAAGAGCTGGCGAGCACGGTTACCATCGATCACTATCTCTTTTGAGAAGCATGACGGAATGTAGAGTATGTGTTGACGTCCAGGCTCTTTCGATGTAACAGGTAGAATTTTCTTCTTCACTACGACCCTCAACATAACCACTAAATGTTAACACTCAATCCGTTGCAGAAGATCTTAACCAGGGTGGTCTGAGAACAACGCTCCACACACCACAGCGCACTGGATTGATAGTACGACAGTCTTTCTGTGGTAACAAAGGCTCAAAATACGTTGGCTGACCATATGGATGGGCCTTTCGTCTTGTTCGGTATTCATGTTCTCCTCGCAGACGTCACGTCAACTGTTCCAATACTTAATCAGGGGCTGTGGGTAAAAGATTGAGAAGCCAATGCACTCGGCCATTTGAATCAGCCAAAAACAGGAGTGAGCATCACTTTACCCACGGCCTCATATTGGGTGATATCAGTAAAACTGAAGCCACCGATATATAACTTGCGTCTATCGACCAGATGGCCGGAAAGTGATGTCTGACATAGCTCTGCTCTCTCCATGGATGCTGCTAATTCGAACGGACGAGGCAATTCCGAGTAACCGTCCGGTACTCACGGGCTAGACGATTATCGATAACCCGCTTCTGACGGGCTCCACCCGTTGGGCAAATGGGCAACGTTGCAACTATTACTACTGGCAGTTTGTTGACAGCGAAAATTTCTTCAAACGAGAGCAATTGGGTGCCGCTAGTGTAGCAAGAAGAATTTCAAGCAGGACCAAGTACCAGCAGAACTGCAAGGAAGCGCTCTTTCCCAAGTCAACAAACTACTTGTAGCACTGTTATGCTAGCTCCCGTGCTTCTCTTCTGGGACAGGTATCTTTCGATAATTCGTGGAAATGTGCCCAAAACTGCGTGACGATTGCACTGACAGGCCAAATGTGCCATTATCGTCATGGGCTTTACTACGTATCGAGGTGGAGCAGAGACATAACCCGCCGCTCTCCATCTACAGTGAACGGGCGGGATTCCACGAAGAAGCACCCACGAATACCAACGAGGTCAAGGTCCTCGAAGGCAGCTGTAGGCTTTTCTCTGCGAAAAGCCTGATGAATAGAAGATTCTTCAGATACTGACTTGTTAACAGGGATGAACGGAGAGTCAGGTGGGGAGTAAACCGTCTCAACACGCATCTTCTTTGGTGGGTCCATCTCCTCAGGAGAGCCAAAGAGATTCCCCTGCCCAATTTTCGAGGGTATAAACTCTTTAGGGCTGTGCTTATAGCGCCAGGTAATGAACACTGCTGGTGCAAGTTGTGTTTCAATAATGCGACAGAGGGTGGCAGATAGGGAGACCTTACAGTGTGTTGCAACCTCCTCGGCCCACTGGAGAGATAGTGGCTGTTTTATTACAAGCTGTTGGAAGTGAGGTAAAGGCATGACAAGCTCGGCTGCACCCCGGTCGCAAAATCGTTCCTTGTTGTCGCAGAGCACCGTGAACATTTCGTCGCTCATCCACTCATCGGCAGCTCCATCCTTAAGGGCAAAAAAGAAGATCTCAATAAGCTCATGTGCCAAGGTAAACTTCTGCACCGTCGGTCTGTCATCTGCATTGAGAAAGATACGCAGGTCCTCAGTTGTGAGGCCATGCTGCTCCAGCGAGGTATTATCTTGAACGGAAAAGCCGAAATAACCATGGACACGCTCAAGCGGGACTGGAAGCTGATAAGCCCCTGACGTGTGTAACAGGAACCTCGCGTACAGTTGTATGAGCCGCTCTGGGCTACCAGTGCATGGCTTTTTGAGAAAATCAACGGCAGGATTCCCAGTGTAGTGTGATGACAACATTAACGATCCTCAGGATTGGTAGTGGTTTTAATTGCGAGATAGAGCAACTGCCATTTAGCGATCGTATCGGGTTGCTTTCCCCGGTAGCTGATGCGTGCAAGCATTCTTACATCTGCAGGAGTCAAGCGTTCCTGCTCGGCAAACTGGCGGAGAGATTCAGGAATCTGTGCTGTATCCTCGTCAATACCTAAGAGGTCGCCAATTGAGATCTCGAGAGCGTCTGCCAGGGCTTGCAGTTTTTCTTCCGTGGGGGAGCTTTCGCCGCTCTCCACTTGATAGAGGTAGCTGCGTGATACGCCAGATAACCGTGCGAGGTCACTCAACGAATATCCTCGTGCCTCACGGTAGGAGTGGACACGTTTGCCTATATTTGTTCGCTCAGCACGCATAGGAACCCTCTCTTCTTCCCAGCAGACGGCCTAAACTTGACAGGCTGCAGGATTGTCGTTATAATGACGGTGTGCGACGTAATAACGTCGACTTGTATTGTATTGTTAGTCTGTAAGGATTTTATTATGGCACATGATATCCAGATACAGCCACAGACCCATACGTTCACTATCGAAGTTACGTATAATGGCGTGACTGAACCTCTCACAGTTCAACCACACGAAACGGTTCAGGCGGCTCTCGAGCAGGCGATGAATCTCTTCAGCATCCAGAACCAGCGACATATTATGGCCTTCTATCGTGAGAGCGATGGTTCTGAGGTGACGCCGGAGAACCTCTCGCTCGCAGATGCACATATTACACCTGGGACCGCATTAGCCCTGCGGCCCAGTAAGGTAAAGGGTGGAAACGAATGATCGCAGTACCGGCTCAACTGGTCGCCGACACCTTTGCAATCTTTCGAGATTGCGGAGGTGGGCGGCGGGAGTGCGTTACCTACTGGCTGGGTCCCGCAGATACCTCCGAGAAGGTGGACGAGGTGATCCATCCTAAACACACTTCGATAGGCGGCGGGTATCAAATTGATGATCAGTGGCTGACCACCTTCTGGTTCTCGCTCGCGCGCAGACGGAGGAGTGTCAGGGTTCAGGTCCATACACACCCGCGCGAAGCTTTCCATTCTCTAACAGATGATGCATGGGCACTGATCGATACACCTGGCTTTCTCTCGCTAGTGATTCCTCAGTACGGGCTTGGCCCTGAGGGGCTTGACAATGCCTATCTAGCTAAGCGCGTAGGAAGAGAGTGGCGGGAGGTCGCTGTTTCCACACACTTAGATATCCCTTCAGGTATATACTGATGAGTCTCTGCGAGGCATTGAGTCGGACGCTCCTGGTAGCACGGGATAGCGATTTAATGGGGGCCAATACACTATCGGATGAGCAAATCATCAAAGCATTCATGAGAACCCGCGTTCTTTTGGTAGCTGACGAAGCAAACCTCAGTGTGCCATCTGGTCAGCATGCACTCGTGACCCTCTTTGATCTCATCGCGCGCCTTGGAGCAGAGATCAGACTAGCGCTTCCTGAGCTTCCCATCTTGGGATTCCAGCCGCCACTCCGCGGAAAGGACTTCCGTGCGGGCTTGCTAGAACTGGGAAGCGATCTCCTCTCTGGCTGTCTGGTCACGGTCAGTGACGTTAAGGAACCGGCTGATATAGTCTTCATCCTTGGCGACTCGGCTTGGGAAGGGCAAGCTGATATTGCTCTTCGGCTCTGCGGCGATACGTGGTCAGGTTGGACTGTTCCCGCGAGCCAAAATGCTCGGCGTTGGGTGGATTCGTTTCCCATTGGGGGGCTCACCGCTGCTGGCATTGCAGCTCCAGAGGTTTTCAAATATGCGCTGCGTACTCTCGGCTGTACTTTACCCCACCCTGTGATCTCCCGATTCCTGATGCCGGTCGATGCGGCACGAGTGTGTGTAGCTCCGCCTGACACTGTAACTGGTCCCTTTGCACTAGGTATGCTCGATTTTGTCAGTGGAGGTGCCATTGCCCATGCGACGCTATACACATTGCTTCACCTCCCTGAGGTAACCACTGCAATACGTGTTATTGAGCCAGAGCGCTATGATCTCTCGAACTTAAATCGCTATATGCTCTTACGCCGCTCTGAATGCGAACTTCGTAAAATTGATACACTGAGTTCCTGGTGCCGTCCCGGCGTCACACTGGCTGGTGTAGCGCAGGCGTATACTGAGGCAACCAGTGAGCATCTACAGCCCTTTGCCTCTCAGGTAATTGTTGGCACTGATGATATTCCTGCACGCTGGGCTGTGCAGCGCGCGTGCCCAGCATGGCTAGGTGTAGGGGCAACTTCTCACTTCTTCACGGTCACATCTTCGCATACTGCTGGTCAGGCATGCGCAGGATGCTTGCATCCAGAGGATGATTTTGGAGGTGGGCTCATTCCAACTGTTTCTTTTGTCTCATATTGGGCCGGACTCCTGCTTGCAATTCGACTACTGCGGCACAGCTTGGGTCATGCTCAGATGGGAAATGACCAGAGCATCTGGTGTACGCCGCTTCGTCTGGACCTAGCACGATCATACTGGCCCCGACCTATCCCAATCAATCCGCATTGTCCAGTGCAATGCCAAAATTCCAAAATGCGCAGTCTTCATGGAAAGGAGGAATGCTGATATGGGAAAGAGTAGTGGTATGTGTAGCAATCGCCACGCAATGCAGATGGGCGTTTACGAACGGTACGTTCAGACAAACACCTACAGACAATTCGCCAATAATACAACAAACCAGTTGTTTCAGGACGCGGCAATACTCATTTTGGTACTATTCGGAAGCAGACAGACAAGAGCGGGACAAAACTGATAAAAGGCTTGCTTCGCCCTGAGAGACTTTCCAATTGCGACGGTATGCGGATTGAAGAGGTGAACCAAGTTGATCACTGCAACCCCAAGATAGCGCTATGCTTGTGTCCGCAACTCACGAGTGAGCATATCTCCATAGCTTATGGCCTCCTCGACGTTCGCTGGGATAATCGCGTTTGAGCGTTCGCCTTTTTGCCAGATTAGGCTCTGTTGCCCTTTGGCTCGGGCTGCAGCCTGGGTGCCAATCGCCGTTCTCGAGGCCAGCACTTCTAGGTGTCCTCATTTGCAACATGCCACACAGCGGCCTCCGGGCTCCACGATCGTGTGTCCGGCCTGCAGAGCACTGTTCCAGTATCCTCACAAGAGCTATCCATCCACAATAATGCCTACCCCGATCCCTGGACTGAGGAGAGGTACAGGAAGTGCTGTTGTCCCCACCCATAGATCCACTCACCGAGGGCCGCGAGGTTTGCATTATTGTCCAGAAAGACGAGGATTCCCAACCGCTACGCATCTGAAAGACCTTTCACCTCAAAAAAGCACGGATACATTTTAGATGCGTCTGCGATTCCGTACCGTGAAACCCTGGTGTAATGGCAAATGGTAGCTTTATTGACGCTAACCTTAAAATGTAGCTCACGCTGAACAATAAAATGGAACGATGGAAAGGATGAATTCTTTTACATGAACTCTCGTTGCTCTCAAACAGCGAGACATGAATATTTCTTGCTCCACTTTGCGCCGTTTAAGCGTCGAGTTAGGCTCAAACGGAGTAGGATGTAGGCTAGCGTAATTGGTAAAAAAGATAGTGGGAAATATTTCTCTCATATATGTGTGAGAAATGACATACATGCCAATCAAAAGATAAGATCAGTGAAGTTCAATATATTAGACATTGGACAAATTGGGGAAAGAGAACTTCTCCTATGTGTGAATAATTGCTTCGTTAGTATCATACTGTGCCGTCTCCCAATCCAACACATCGGCCAATTCCTCTTGGAATGCTGCAAGATCTTGTTGACGCATAGGTTCTTCAGGCATCTCCGTATCTTTCCAGATAAGCAATATCTGAAGTGTAGTTAGCGCGTTGTTCCCCTTAATGACATAGCGTGCCACTGTTCCAGGGAAAGTGTGCTGACCAGCCTTTTGAATTGTCTTTAATTTCTCCACAAGCTTTTCCTGTTGGCCTGCTCGTACCTGCACATGAATGTCTGTTGCAAGTAACTTTCCTCGACTGCGATAGGCTCGCCAAGAAGGTGCTTTGGTCCTTATGCGTCCAGAAGGACCTGGTTTGAAACGCTTGACCTCTTCTATTGGAAGAATCAAAATATGACCGACTCTTTGGGCTGGTAGACGACCAGACATAACGTACTGGTAGACCCTCTTATCTGAGACTCCTAACATATCGGCTGCTTCTTTGATTGAGATATAGCCTGGAAGATTAGGGATATTGACGCCATCTATCATGAGAGAAGTGTATTAGTAGCTATACTTCGCTGTAAATTTAACTAATTAGATATTCTTCATCAATCACTTACTTACTATCTAGGTTTATTTACAAGCCTAGAATTATCTGTTATAATTCTTATCGGTACGCTTTGACCCTATTTGGAGTGATATGGAATCGTGGAGAGGTTGATGATGGAAGAGAAGATGCATGATATTTATCAAACGGTAATCACACTTCCCTACTTTGATTATGAAGTTCCCGTTCTATATGTGGCAGATGGAACTCGCTACGTTCCTGTAATTGCTCTCTGTGAGATGCTTGGATTACATGCCAACTCGTACATTCCTCGGTGGCGTAAACTGGTTCTCTGGATGAATGCACGCAAATTGCCACTCCGTACAGCAACTGGGCGGAAGCGTATCGTCTGGTGTCTCCACATAGGTGCTATCCCACTTTGGTGCAATTGCTTCGACTGGTCACTGCTTCCCCCGAAACATCAAGAGCAGCTTCATCTAGCGACAGAATCATGGTGTGAGGCTCTAAAGAAAACTCATGTGGAAATGCTGAGCAACTACAGGCAAATGAGCAGTCTCCTTTTTAAGTTTCTTGTAGCATACAGGGATACTGATGCCAAACTTTCACAATTAGCTAATCGTATTTACCCAACTTTAGGCCATTTTGACTTTTGTATCCAATTGGAAGGGCTAATCACTCAAGGCAAAGATTTGATGCGAGGAGCGACAGATCACGCTCGTCAAATGGTACAAGAACAAGCAACCGATCCTATCATTGACGCCGTAAGGCTTGATGAGAATGGCCAGATACGCGAGCAGCTATCTTTACCTTTATTTCCAGTCTTCTTGCAGGAAAGCAGCACAAAGTTTTTTGAATATATCTCGCAAATGTCACAATGGCATCAAAACTTCATTGCGTTTTTGGAGGAGCATAAGGTCGTTTTAGAAAAGGACTAAGGCTATTACTAGTATCTAAATCATTTTGAAAGATAGTATGACGAGAAGGCAATATCATGAGCGGTAGCAATCTTCAGTATTACCTCGATCTTCGTAGAGACGATATTGATCCAGAGGTATTCGGAGTCGCTCTATCTGTAAACTATATAAGCGCATTAATTGCCAACGGCGGAAGTGAAGTTGGACAACCTGACTGTGATTGCTCACTATATCCGCTCCATCTTCAAACATTTCTTGCTCATGCGGTTGAAACAGCTCAACAGACCAGACGTTTTGAGCAGGAATGGCACTCTCTTCATGGACGCATTCCCCAGATAAAAATAGCCTGGGAGAAAGGACAAACCTATTTTCAGAATGATTTAGTACGGGCAAAATCTAGCCAGGAGGAGATGGAGTACTTATCTGCGGTTGATTTCGCGATAGATTGCTACGCTTACGCTGCGGCCCAAACCATATATCCGAGCAGTTCTGCGCTTCAAGCCTGGTTTATCAATGGATACATGCAGGCTTGGAGACAATATTTCACAGAAGAGTATCAAGAGGATAAATAATGCTGATTAACAGTGGTTTCAGGAGATCAATCTAATTGCATAAGAGTTGATGATTAGGTTTATAGGTGTATCCTTACATTAGGGAAGTTGACCAAGTTTTCACAACAGGATTTTGGCATAAATGCAAGCAACATTACAACCATTACTAGCACGTCTATCGATATTACCTGAAGAGTCACTATTTTCTTTTTTAGTGCGGAGTTCTCAGGCGAACTCTTATGTTTCTCCAAGTATTCTATGGGATCTGGTATTGGGCAAACTGGATCCACGGAAACATCACAAATATGTAAAAGATCGCTTGGATTTGCCTTTTAAAGCTGAGACCTATAGTAGGATTGCCGCTTTGACGATGATCGATCCTTTCACATTATATAGAAGTACCTATCATCGCTTTGCTCTAGTGATTACGTCTCCTCCTCGCTCTGTAAACTACCTAGAATTGCCTGATAAAACGTTAGTCCCCTGTCTCTCCAATGGCCAAGAGCAATCACAAATACGCCCCTTGAGTATTAGTAGCCAGTTTTGTCCTAAGTGCTTGCAAGAGACCCCTTACTATCCATTAAACTGGATGCCAGTGGCCTTATCAGCTTGTCTCAAGCATGAATGTCTACTTGTAGATCAATGTCCCAATTGTTATAAGAAGGTTTCACAATACGCAGTTATTATGGCGAAATGCGATAAATGCAAAAGTGATCTAACAAGAGCAGAAGTCATCTCCATAGCCAATGATGAAGTTGGATTACGTACTCAGAGAATACTCCAATCATGGTTTATGGAATATATTACTCCTGAGCATGAGATCTCTAATTTGCCACTACAGTCTCCAGCAGTACTTTATAAAATCATTGAGGGCATACAAAACTCTATACAAATGAGAAAACATCAGAGTTGGTCTTATTTTCATTCTCTCTCTTCTTATCCAGATGGGCGCACTTTAACCTGCCGAAAAGGAGAGCTGGTGCTAACTCCTTACGAAAATTACTGTATATATGCAACTTCTTGTAAAGTAATTATGAATTGGCCAGAAAGCTTTTTCGATTTTCTCCGCAAGTATACCAATGAGACGGAGCCTGAGTCACAAAACATACATTACGAAGGAATTAATAAAGAGGAGATTTTAAAAGGTAGACCTCAAGATCATTTGGGGGTTCTTTATTCTCGATGGATTAAACAACAATGGGCATATCCAGAATTTAAGTTTCTTCAAGAAGCGCTTGATTGCTATATCGCTAAAAACTACTGGTTAGATGACTCTTCTATGCACACATATTTTTATAAAAGAAGGCCAGATCTTCTTGAATATGCCAAATATGTAAGCATTGAGAGTGCTGCGAATATTCTTCATACTTCTGATGGAGTTATTAAACTTTTACTGAGAAATAAGATATTGACTCAAATAACAGATGATGAAAATGAATTAATAGATAAACAAGAGGTACTTCGCTATTCAAAAGCATGGGATAGCCTTGTTTCCTCAGAAAAAGCTGGTTTGCTTATGGGTGTACCAAACAGAGTAATAGAAGAATTATCTAGTTTTGGTATCATCAATAAAGAAAAAATATTAAGGCGCAATTATGGAATGCATTATAAGTTATCAGAAGTGATGATATTTCTAGAGAAGTTCTCAAGGTACGTAAAAAGCTACTCCTCTCAAGAACTAACCAAAAAGGGTCCATGGGTTGATTTTGCCAAGGCTGATAATATTTTCACTTACAAAGAATCTCTCCAAGCTATAACTATACTTTTGCAAATAATGGAGGGAAATTTAACAGCTTATCATCCATCAGAAAGTAATTTTCGACTCAAGTCTCTTCTGTTTGATCCTCATGAGTTTCAAGAATGTATAGCATTTTTAAGGGATCAATCTATGTGGTTAGAACACCAAGAGGTGCTAAGGCTCTTAGGGATCAAAGATTTCACATTGACACAATGGATAAGGAATGGACGCATTTTACCTATCGTAATGTATAGGCTGGATAAGTACTTTAAAGCAGCAGAAGTTTACAGGTTATGTTCAATGTATGTTACTCAGAAAGAGGCGGCTGATCTTCTTATGGTAGGCATTCCTACATTAAAACACTGGATACGCACTAATCATATGTCAGAACTGCTCGTAGGTGATCCCGATATAGAGGGAGAGAATGCACATATTTTTGACAAAGAGCGATTATCACAGTGGAGAAACGATCGTTTTACCTCCAATGAAGCCGTGCAAGCTCTAGGAGTAACTAAGGCTACCCTCTACCGATGGGTCAAAGAAGGAAAGCTAAGACCTTTAGACATTGTTAACGGCAATCAATACTGGTTTCTTAAACAGGCAGTACTAAATTTGAAGCGCTAATCATAACAGCTATGAATGTTTCGAAAGCGAGGTAGGAAGATGGCTGAGCCAGTTAGAAAAGTCCGTCATCATGATAAAAACATTATTGTAGTTTTTCAGTCAATCAAGATGAAGCGTAGTATACGATGCGAATCTACAATAGAAGGCGACCTGCCCTACTTTTTAGAATATGACCCTACAGTGTTAGAGTATTATCCTCAGCCATTTACTATCACTGATACCGTAGGAGAGAGCTACCGCTACACTCCAGACTTCCAGGTAATACGAACCGATAAGAAGGAAATTGTTGAGTGTAAGCCAAAAGCACTGATAAATGGCGAGCATACCCAGAAGCAAATAAAACGAGGCACAACATGGGCAAAAGCTAATGAGCATAACTTTGTCCTTATTACGGATGAAGATCTCCGTAATGATCATGTTTTGGCCAACTTGAAACTGCTATGGCGTTACAGCCGTTTGACAATACCGACAATACTCTTAAACCGTTGTATCACCTATCTGAAAGCACATTCTCAAGGGGTTCCTTTTGAGAAACTGGCATCTTTTCTATCTAATATACCAAACGAACAAGAAAATTCACAATCATTTACCCAGATACCATTTATTTATAGCATGCTCTTTCGGCATATTCTACAAGTAGATCTGGATAGCCCAATCACGCTTGACTCTACTGTTCGGTTGGTTCCTGCTACGCCAAGTCCTAGTATCATAAGTTCTTTGATTCGTGGCTCCACCATGTAGAGGAGGGAATTATGGCACGTCTGCGTTTTACCGTGGGAACTCGCTATCTACACAACAATCAGGTCTACATCATTAATGAATTGCTGCTCGGCAATAAATTCCTTGCAAAGAATGAGAGTTTTGGCGGTTCAGTTACACTGACCCAGGAGGAATTAACAGAACTCTGGGCACGAGGGGAAATACGTTTCGAAGTATATGGGCGTTATGTAAAGGCAGAGCCTAATACTCCGCTCTCTGTAGAGTATACAATTGCAGATTTTCAACAACTGCCGTCGAGCCGCCGAGATGAGGCACGGCGCAGATATGAGATTATTCGCCCTCTTCTAGATCTTCCACCTGAAGAGCGCACTAGAGAGTACCTAAAGGAATATGCAAGAACGTTAGCATTAACTCAGAAGGCTCAATCACTTCCTCTCGGTTCACCTAAAAATCCCCGGCGTAAAGACAAGCATATTGGTCAAGCTGTTGGTCGTTCTAGTGGTCTGTCAATCTTCATTTGACAGGTAGTCCATAGCCATGAAACGAGGTGAAAAGCCGCCTCAGGTCATTTGGCAACTACTCAAATGAAGCTTGACGAAGCACTAGTGGACTGTCAAGGTTCAATAGAAGGGTAGAGATACTTGAGCTTGATGCGGGCATCAGCGGTCGTAAAGCGCCAGTCGACCTTGATCGCCTTCCGATTGCGTGTGGTTTGCCACGTCATCACTTCTCTCTCTAACTCTGCCTGAGTGCCAATACGGCCCCTCAAGGGATGTCCAGAAAGGACCGAGAGTTCGATCTCTGCCATATTTAACCAACTTCCATGCTTGGGGGTAGAATGGATCTCCAGTTTCTCACACAAGCGTTCAGCCTCCGAAGGCTCAAATGCTTCGTAAAACGACGCAAGCGTGTGAGTATTTAAGTTATCCATAACCAGGACAATCTTCTCGGCAGTTGGGTAATGCCTATCGATCAATTCGCGGACAAAGTGAGCAAAGTCGACTTTGGTCCTGTGCTCAGTGACCTTGACATATCGCCTGCCAGCCAATGGCTCGCAGGCCAAGAACAGGTTACACACCCCCTGCCGCTCATATTCGTAATCATACTTTTCCACATCTCCTGGTCGTGCGGGTAAGCCTTCTCGGCTGTCTTTGAGCAGTTGTTTGCTGATCTCATCCAGACACACCTGCGGAAAACGTGGGTCATAAGCACGCATATAAACGCGAAGCACATCTTCCATATGATACACAAAGTCTGCATTTTTCTTTGCAGGAATGCACCATTGCTCCTTTAGCCATGGTTTGAGTTTGTTTTTTTTAGCACTTGGCGTACCGTTTCATGACTCACCTGCTCTACGTGACCCAATTTGACCAACCGTTCGGAGAGGAAACGCAAGCTCCACTCCCCCTCTCCCTCTGGCTTCTCTCCACAGGTCAGTGCAATGAGGTGCGCTTCCTTCTCTCCGTCGAAGATGCGCTTCTCGGGCCGTTCGGGCTGTGGACGTCGGTTGAGCGCATCGTCTAACCCATGCTCTACAAACCGTCGACGCACCCGCCAAATGGTTGCCATTCCGACCCCAAAGGCTTCATGAATTTGTTCATCGGACCAGTTGACTCCTTGCTCGCTGCTGTCGGTTTTGAGCAAGATATGTGCATGCATCACTTTGCGAGCTGGTGCAGTTCCTGCTGTTATCAGTTGTTGTAAGCTGGCACGTTGCTCTTGGCTCAACTTGATGATAATCTTTTCCATAGAGGTCTCCTTGTTCGTGTGCTTGTTTTGAAATTTCACTTTCAAGGATACCTCATCCTTTCTCCTTCCTTCAAATCAAGATTGACAGCCCACTAGAAGCTTTTATAGAAAGTGGATATGACATTCGATCTCTTGTCCCAGAAACTGATCGACATGGAGGTAAGGGTAAAGCGAGGATTAACGCTGAAATAGATAGAATTATTAAAAGTGTCCTGGAAGAGTGTAAATTGCACCCTAAGCAGCGTACTGTAGAAGATGTCCACCTGGCAATAGTCAATCGTATAGCTGATGAAAATAAATTTCTTCCCTCAGGTCAAAAACTGGCACCGCCAGGTATAGCAACGACCTATCGACGTATAAATGCAGAAGGAAAGGCGTCTATTCTACGGCGTCGAGCAAGCCGCCTTGAAGCGCAAGCCGATAATCCAGTATATCCAGGTCCTAAACCTACGAGAATATTGGAACGTGTAGAGATTGATGATACTACACTGGATCTTATCGTCGTTGACTTGGAAGATCGGCTACCTATTGGTCGCCCAACGTTGATGTACGCGATTGATGCCTACAGTGGCTTCCCTTGTGGTTTATATGTGGGATTTGAGCCACCAAGTTACTTGGCAGTCCAAAACTGCCTTCTTCACTGCATTCTCCCTAAGCAAGATTGTCAACAAATCTATGGAACAAAGCACTCCTGGCTAGTTTATGGTCTTCCTGAAACACTCATCGTAGATAACGGAAAGCACTACATTTGCCGTCACTTGGAGAATGCATGCGGCCAGTTGGGTATTAATGTAGAAGAGATGCCAGTAAGGACACCTTGGTTCAAAGGGCGCATCGAGCGTTTTTTCCGAACTAATAATACTGGACTCATACATAGTTTACCGGGTACAACTTTCTCAAATATTATCGAACGTGGCGATTATGACTCCCAAAAATATGCATGTATTTCCCTTACTGCTTTCATGGAATTGCTTCATGTCTTCTTGCTCGATAAATATACTCAAGAATGGCATGATGGGATAGGAGGATCGGGTGGCATTCCGGCCAAACTTTGGGAAGAGAGCTTACAGAGTGGTTTTATTCCCTGCCTGCATGAAGATGCTCGGGAACTACGTTTCATTCTTTACCCAGGAGAATACCGCACTATCCAGAATACTGGTATAGATTTTGAGTCACTCCGCTATCAACATCCTAGCTTAGCCTCAATTCGCAGCCGTTTGAAAAAGAAACAGAAAAGATCCAAAGGGGAAAAAGACGATGAAGGAAACGAGCAATCAGAAGAAAATTTAGTCCATATCAAATACAATCCTGCAGATATAGGCACCATATATGTCTATGACGACGAGAAGCATACTTGGTTGGATATTCCTGCTGTAGATCCGGAATATGCCAAAGAACTGTCGATTTGGAAACACCGAATTATTCGAAAATATCTGCTACAGAGAAAAAAAGCGGTAAACATTTACGAGCTTGCTGCTGCGAAACAGCACATGCAGGAAATTGTAGAGCGTGAGTATGCGCTCACTCGCAAGAGCCGAGGGCGTAAAAAGGGTGCACGTTTCCTCGGAATTGATACAATGATCACGTCTACTACCTCTTTGGAAAATTCCCAACCCGCTATACCAGAGGTTAAAGAGTCTGAGGACGTAAAGGCGAGCAATGTGCAAGAAGGTGTCTCTAATAAACTTTTGGAAGCTGTGCCATCCGCCGATGGCTCTACTAGCCCGTCTTCTGCACTCGCTATACCAGAGGTTAAAGAGTCTGAGGACGTAAAGGCGAGCAATGTGCAAGAGGATGCCTCTAATAAACCTGTGGAAGCTGTGTCATCCGCCGACGGCTCTACTAGCCCGTCTTCTGTTCAAAAAGAAGGTAAAGCTCGTCAGAAAAGAGGGAAAAAGAATACTCCTCAAATAAATAATAGTGCTCCCAGTCAGGTAACATTTCAGGAAGATTTGAGTGAGGAGGGGTGGGGAGGAGATTATGGATTACCATTGTAGAGAAACGATTTATGGAGGTATCCAATGAGCGAAGATGATTCTAAACCCGACAATACAGAGAAGAAATTTTCACGTGAGGAGATGTGTAACCTTTCTAAGCCTGAGCGTTTACGTTGGGTAGAGCAAATGCGGATCTTCTATCCTCTATGGAGAGAGATTTTTGAGGAGATCCAAAGATGCCACCAGATGAAAGCAATAGCAGCAGAACCACAATGTATGCTACTTGTGGGACCTTCAGGAGCGGGGAAAAGCACACTTGTTGGCTCTTATGCTAAACGGTACCCAGCAATTATCACAGACAAAGTGACACTTAGACCCGTTGTTATGGCCACCATACCTTCTCAGGCTAGTATCAGCAACTTAGAGATAGCCCTTCTCAGTGCATTAGGGGATCCTGCTGCGGCGAAAGGTACGATAGGTGCAAGGGAATATCGTCTCACCAGATACTTTAAAGAGATGTGTACTGTAGAACTGCTTATCCTGGACGAGCTTCAGCATTTCGTGGATCGCGACAACCAGAAAATATTGCTCGCTGCCAGCAATTGGCTGAAAACTTTTGTAAAAGAAACTAGAGTTTCCTGTATCCTTGTGGGTCTCCAAGGCGAGGCCGAAGATGTTGTCGATGCTAACCCACAGCTAGCACGTTTGTTTAGTGATCCATATGTATTGGCACCATTTGAGTGGGATGAAACCAAGCCAAAAGACACAAGCGATAAATTTCGCATTTTTTTAAGCGAATTGGAAAAACTTTTACCACTCAAAGAACCCTCTTACCTTACTAACTATGAAACAGCCTTGCGCTGCTTTGCAGCCTGTGATGGCATCATTAGCTACCTCATGGCGCTTATTCGAAGAGCCACATATCTGGCACTAGAGAAAGAATGCGAACATCTCGATCTTGATTTTTTAGCCAAAGCCTTTACTCAACGGCTTGCTGGCGAGAGGCGTGGTATTCCAAATCCGTTCATTGGTGACTTACCTAACCTTGAGGAGATCAAAAAGACCAGACCGAAGCAGCAGCCAGACAAGCACAATAAAAGAGGCACAAACCGGCGTAGCAAACCTCGCAACCCTGACGAACCTCCAGAGGAAAGGATGAAAGACATTTTCTGATTCAGTATCTCAGAGACGGCGTAAAACTTCGCAGAAGCAAGTAGGCGTATATATAGCTACATGGAGGCGATGGTAGTGAATGACCAAGAAAATACCTTAATAAGGCGCACATCGATTATGGAAAATGAATCTTTACCTTCTCTTCTCAGACGTTTAGCAGATCTGAACTGTTATGCTCCTTACAGCGTGTTAACTCAACTAATTAAAGAAAGAAGCCATAGTAAAGACAAGGTTGAATTTCCACGCCAGGCTGTGACCTATCAAGAGATAGCAGAACTTACATGTATCCCTATTTCAGAGATATATACATCGTCAGCTCACTGTTTTGCAGAGGTACTTACGCCGCCCGATAGTGCCATCAACTGTCTGAACGTAAACGAACATGCTTTTCCTCTTCTCTCCCAATCATATGCTGCAAAGCAGCTGCGGCCTTTATATGCAAGCCAATTTTGTCCGAAGTGTTTGAATGAGTCTGCATATCATCGAGCGATATGGATGCCAATAGCAGTTTCAGCATGTTTGCAACATGGTTGCCTCCTTGTAGCCCATTGTCCCATTTGTCAGAGTAACGTTACTATACAAAACATCGTAGAAGCTCAGTGCAGTAAATGCAGTGCAAATCTTTCACTTGCAGAGTCTGTCGTTTTGTATGATGACAAATGGGGTATGTTCTCCCAATGTCTAATACAGACCTGGCTCATGCGAGAGGCTCTTCCAGGCTCTATGGGTACTCTTATACCTACGGAGACACCAAGGGTACTGTACCGCGTGGTAGATGGATTGCAGTGGGCAACAAGGATGCTGGTAAGAACAGATTGGTCCTACCTACATTATGTTAAATCAAAACATCCAGATACAGAACAGCATCAAAAGAATGAGACGAGAAATATTACTCCACAGGAGAGCTATAGCCTCTACGCAACAGCGTGCAAAGGAATAATTCGCTGGCCGCATGGCCTTTGGGACTTCCTGCAGGCATATCGTACTCATATGGGAGCAATAAAACCGGCTAGTGGTGGGCCAAAGGCCGATCTGGGAAATCTTTACAGCCAATGGATACAGGAGTATTGGCAGCATCCTGCATTTGAGTTCGTTCACAATGCTTTCAGGGATTTCTTTATTCGCACGTATTCGTTAAGCAGCGCCGTGATGCGTACAGATCTTTGCCGAAAGAGTGCAGAGATTGCAGAGGAAATCTCATATGTGAGTGTAGCAGAAGCAGCAAGGCTCCTCGGAGTAACTCCTAGAACAGTCGATTCGCTGCTTCAAGCAGGAGAACTGACTTGCAAGGTAGATCGAGCAGGTAAACAAAAGTATCGCTTTTTGGGCCGAGAAGAAGTATTAGCACTGCGAGATAAGTGGAATGAAGCTGTAAGCCGTGCAGAGGCCGCCAAGTACTTAGGGGTGACAGAAAAGATGGTCCTGGATCTCGTTGAGATAGGCTTACTGGCAGCGCAAAGGAGCCCAGCAGATGGATATCCACGCTGGGCGTTCAGTAAATTGTCGTTGGTTAACTGTATGGAGCAGATATTGAGGCACATAGAAACTTATCTAGAAGAGAATAACAGGGCTATTTCTCTTCTAGATCTCACAGCAGCATCTCGGTTACTCTCTGTAGTAGGCATGGATGCCGCATTTATATTGGCCCGAGTAGCGGCAGGTAAGCTACACGTATATTATCCAGCAGATCGAGGAGTGGAACTGGGATCGTTGCAATTTGACTATACTGATATCCAACAGTGCGTGAATGCTGTCAAATCAGAAAATGGATGGATGAGCAGAGATGAGCTAGTCCAGCTATTGCAGGTCAAGGATCATACCTTAGCGCGATGGGTACATACTGGACTTATTCCTATTGCTGTGATCTGTGGAAATGCTCAGTATTTTGATCAAGAAATTGTGAGACTGTTCGTGACTGAGCATATCACTACGGACAAAGCTGCGGAGATACTTGGGATTGGGAATCTGGCAGTTCAAAAGTGGGCACGACAGGGAAGGCTATCTCAAGTCTGCGTAAGTGGTCCTCATATCGATGGACATCATTCATATCTCTTTCATAAAGAAAAGCTAATGCAATGGCGACAAGAGAGGCTTACCTTCGGTGAAGCCGTGAAATCACTTGCTGTTAGTAATGCTACACTTCACCGATGGATAGAAGAGAAAAGGATAGAGCCACTAGCCAATATGGGAGGGAAACAAAGATGGTTCTTAAGGCAAGCAGTTCTAGAATTGAATGAAACAAAACATGTGCATTGATAATTTTCTGCTGTTATGATATTTTCTAAACAAGATGCATATAAACTTATAATATCCTCTTTCCTGTAATACCCCAGAGTAATTGTTTCATTGGGTCAGGATCGTGCTTACGAAAATCGACCCATGTCATGCCTCGTAAAAAGAGGGGAAGCAGAGGTTCTGCTGGCGCATCAGACAAAATTACAGGAATAACAGGACATCCTCGATGAACAAACTCCCGTAAGAACGCCTCCAATTCCATCAGTTCCCAAGGTCCAATGCCATCCTTACCAACAAACACTGCTGCTGACTTGATCTGTCCAATCTGTCGTTCTAGTAAGCGTTGCCAGGGAAGACCAGGCTGTAACTCCCATTCGTCGAGCCAAGGGAGAATTCCTTGTGTCTTTAGTTGTTGTCCAATCTTCTTCACCTCTGCTTTATCAACATTGTGATGGCAGAGAAATACATCAAAATCACTCATCGCTTGTTTACCTTGTATCATCAACATATCTGCTTCATGCTTCACACCATTATCAGCCGCACGGTCCATCTCGACAAGATGTTCTGTGCGCTCGATTTCTAAAGCAAGAGAAGCCTGTGCCACGCTAGCTGCTGGAAGACGCTCTTCTCCATCTAGTAACGAGATCCTCACATCATCACAGAGACCGCATAACATCCAGGTAGCTCCTCTCTCTCGTCTTAGTCTCACCCGCTCACTATCAAGAGGGAGTTTACATTCTGGACAGATAAAAATGCGCTGTCGCTGTATTGTTTCTGGCAACGCACGCAATTCTAAATGCGTCTTTACATATTGCTCGAACTGAAAGCGTGTCTCCTCACTCTGCAGCTTTATCAAAGAACAGTGTCAACTGGCCACGTCCTTCTTCGGTCTCTTGCAAGAACATACCACATGTACCACCCACCCTCGCTTTGTAGGTAATGGCATCTTTCCATAGCTCTTTCCTGGCAAATAGACCGCTGTGTGAGAGCCGCACTGCCAGTGTAGTATAGATATTTTGTATAGGCCCTTCAAAACTAAAGATCACTGACTTCCCTTCGGGATCGGGCATATCTGGGTTCTCTCGCACAGCTTCTGATGGGAAAACAAGATATACCTTGTCTACGCCTTGCTCTTCTCTTAGAGCGATCTCGTGGCGTAGCAGATCTTCAACCATAGCAATCAACAACAGTTTCTCTTGCTCTCGATTGGCTTCCCAGTTGGGTATGCGCCCACTTTCGGGTATAAAAAAGTTGCCGGCTTTTACTTTATACTCAGGAATACTTCCCAGTTCGTCTGGCTCATTCCTAGCTGCATTGATAAGTGCCGATGCATAAGCGTCGAGAAGCTCAGGCTGTAACAAAATGAGATCGCCAAAGGTGAGTCTACGAATAAGACCCTGTGACTCCACAAGACCAATACAAGTCTCAAACTCCGCTCGCAGGCTCCCTTGCAAAGTTTCTTCTACAGAGGTCGTCTCCCGTACAAGTAAAAATCCTCGGTATAAGTCATCAAGTGTAGAGAGTACCCGCTGCTCTGCTTTTTGCTTAACGAGGAACGTTTTAATCTGCTGAAAGAGATCGGTCGAGGTAACCATTGGTAACATGTCCCATGCTATTGCTTGTTTGATTGCCTCTGTGAGTGCAGAAATATTCAGCCCTTCCAAGGCACTCGTCTCAATGTAGCCATCAAAGCCCCATTTTTTCATGAAAGCCTCGATACGCTCCCGACTCACCTTTACATGTCCACGATCCGTGCGTGCTGCCACTAACAATTTCTTCAGCGGAAAACCGGTGTTGCCCTGAACACGCTGCGCCATGCGCAGAGCACGCACCCAATGCGGAATACCCGCAAATGGATCGGTTGTACTATGAGCGTCGAAGACCACCAGTGCAACCGCAACCTCACTTAGGTGCAGCTGGTGAATGAGACGATAGCCAGGCTGCCCTGCCAAGTCCCAGAGTAGTGTCTCATGTATTTCTCTCCGTTTGGCATCCAATATCTCCTCGTGGTCGTCAAAATTCCAGACATAGCGTCCATGAGTAGAGTCTGTAGGCATATAAGGTTGATTTGCTAATACAAGGGCGAGGCCCGATTTTCCTACTCCGCTCTCGCCCATCAGCACGACCTTTGCGTTCCGATAATATACAGAAGGCTGCGTAGGAGCAATTCCAAGCAGATAAGGGATGTCGAGTTCCCATATGTGGAGTACCCTATCGTCATCTCCCACTGTTGCCAGCATAGGTGCGTTTGGGTGGAAGGCAACTCCTGCGAACAAACCATTAGAAGCAGACTCTTTGAGAACAGCAACCACTTCCCATGTATCGGTATGCCAGAGGCGAATGGTGCCATCGCGAGATTTCGAGGCCAGAAGACGACCATCAAAGGAGAATGAGACGCTGGTAACGGCATCAGTATGACCCTCTAAGATATGCAGTTGCTGCTCTGTTTCTGGCTTCCAGAGACGCACTGTATGATCTTCAGAACAAGAGGCAAGTAAGACACCATCGGGTGACCAGGCTAGACTATAGACTGCGGCAGTGTGACCTCTCAGGGAAAGTAGAGGATATCCCTTGTACGTCAAAGACACGTCCCAAGTGCGTATAGGGCCTTTAGAAGAGCCGGAGGCCAATATACCCCTCTTAGGCGCGTGAGCTAGGCAGAAAATCTCACTAGCATGTCCTTTTAGCTGAATAGGTCTCCTACTCTTCGGATGTAGATAATACATGCCCATGTCCATGTCCATGTCCCAGAGCTTAATCGTCTGATCCGCAGAGCAAGATGCCAGGCAAGCATTGTCTAACACCCATGCTATATCGTATACATTCCCGCTATGCTCTCCCACAGAGAGAAGAGTTTGCTCTCTCATAGTAAAAAGAAGAGTCTGCTTTTGCATATTCCAGACAACAACGCGTTTGTCTTGAGAACATGAAGCAAAAGCCTGTCCATCTGGTGACCAAGCCACACCGTATGTTGCACCTGTATGGCTTACAGTCAAGTATTCTGCTTGCCCTGCCTGAGGACTCCAAAGCTTAATGGTTTTGTCAAAGGACGATGAGGCAAGCATACGGCCATTTGGCGACCAGGCTATGCGGTTGATTTCAGATGTGTGCCCGCGTAGGGTACTATGTAGTGTGAAACCATCTGGAATAGGTTTTCCTGTACTCATCATGAGTGAGTTACCTCTATTCGCCCTTAACAACTGCTGTTTTTGTGTCTCCACCATGTTGTGTTACTCTTGGACGACATTTCACCTTGATTGCACCTCTGGTAAAGCCATCGTCTGTGGCTTTTGCAGACCAGATGTAGGCTTCACCTGAACCAAGATGGCTCATCTTCTCAGGTGTGAGACTATTGAGCGATGCATTCGCCTTTTGAATATGTTTCAACCATGCAGGTGAATTACATCTATGCAGTATAATCTGCGATGAGAGTTCTATCAACGATACTGGTACAGAAGGAGGATCTTGCGATGCAACCATAATACTTGTCCCCTTATGACGCATTTCACGGACCACTTCAATTAGCCCGGAGACAAGATCCTGATTTTCCACATACTTGTGTGCCTCATCAAAAACCACCAGTTTGTTAAATGTTTTTCCCTGGTAGGTTGCCTCGGAGAAGATTTGTAGGAGCACGACAAACAAGCCTAAGGCCTCATCCTTTTCGATAAATTCATCACGTATATCGACAATGACAAGGCGGCCAGGACGGATAACATCGGTCAATCTTCTGCTATCGTCGATGTACTCTGCGGCAAATTCCAGGCGCATTTGTGCTAATTCTTTGAGATGATCTGTCATGAAAGAATTGGCTATCTCTTGGCGTAAGCCCTCTAAGGTCAGCTTCTCACGCAATTTTTTCATGATAAGATTGATCTGCTTAATATATCCACTCTGACTGCCCACCGCGTTCATGAGAAATTTCCAGTGAACAGCTTTTAATTCAGAGGCAGCAAAGGTAATAGGTAGCACTTCAATGCCTGGATACTCACTTTGACGTTCTACGACCTTTGCCGTTGGTACAAGCAAAAGCATATCTTGTAATGCTCGTGGTGCAGCTCCATAGCGTTCGTGTAACTGAGCGATCTGCTTAGTATCTGCGTTTGGAGCAACCATCGAGGTAAACTCTGGCTGATAGTCCTGCGTTGGACTGTAGTGGAAGATGACGGTAGCTAGTGGACTGGGGAGCACGTTGATAGCAGGAATAGGCAGACAGGCCATCTCTACAATGCTCCCTAGTGTATAGCTTTTCCCACTACCCTGTACACCGAATAGGCTAATTGTGTGCGTTTGATTAAGATCGAGCGCTATTTTTCTACCAGCGATTTCCCCAAAGATGCCGTATTGGGGAGTAGTACCTTGCGCACCCAACATCACATCGTAGCCTGGCGCGTTCTCTGCTGGCATTTTTACCTGGGATATGAGCGGATCCAGTTTGCTCGGTTGGATATAATTATCTTGATAGTGTATATTCTCTTCTCGTACTATGCTTTCTTGTTCTGGAACATGGTGAGGCTCAGGAGCATCAAGAACTAATAGGTCTCTATCATTCGCTGGCACATCATCGTCTACCAGCGAAGATTGATCGTGCGGTTGCGGGATAGCTGTCTGACCTGCCAAAATTTCACTGTTATCAAGCTCCGCATATGCTTTGCGCTCCCAGGTAACAGAATGATCTCGCTCTGGGGCCAGAAAGGAGGCATATGGAAGTGAAGAGAGAGAGGAACTGGAATTGTAGGTAGGCATCCTGTCCATTTCTTCTGCGAAAGACTGAGACGAATAATCAGCAATCAGCGTATCGATCTGATCTTTACCAATACGATAAAACTCGATGTTGCGTTCGTTATCGACAAGCTCCACCCCCATTTTTTCAAAGTCGAAGATAAGTGCACTGCGTGTAAAGTGCAGTGTGTATCCCTGCTCAAGGGTCGATAGGAAGAACTGAGCCTCAGTATCGATGTCCTTCCGCATCAATTTGTAGCGCTGCGAACGTCCCAAGTAGAATGCGAGGAGTATTGCCAGTTCGCGCGTCTTCAAAAGACGATCTGGGCGATCTGGCTGCTTCAAGTGTGGATCGAAATGATAGCATAATACCTCCTGGCTTTTCTCAAGCTGTTCGGCTATATGCTCCTTGAGTTGAGCATATGCGCTCACGCTACCTACATCGGAGTAACACTTGACCTCAACAAGGTTACAGCGGATCGTGCGTGTAGCGGCATCCAAATCAAAGAGAGCAAGGTCAGTACGTTGTAGTGTTACGGCCTCACCAATCTCTTCAATGGCACGCTTCGCCGCGTAAAAAAGGTCCAAATGCGTATCGAGCGGCAGAATAATCTGATTTGATAATGCACCCTGCTGAAGTAAAAAGAGGCGCGCCAAGGCAAGTCCCAGCGCTTCAGTCTGATGTGTCGATGATCCAATAAGCTTGAGAGCTAAACGGCCAGAGAGGGCGCGTAACTGGTTAAGAATGAGCACTGTTTCACGATTGCCTGCACTGAGAAGATGTCGTGCCAGTACTGGTTGTAAGGTTGATTTCAGTTCCAACAAGACACGCGAGGTGGTAATGAGCCGATGACCAGAGCCAGTTGAGCTATCTGGAATGTAGTCAATCAGATATTCAGGACGCTCGTCTTGCCAGCCGTGATCGAAAAATTCAATACCGATATTGCGATCAATCGTGAAGACCCAGTCACTTACCTCATGCGCATAGTGAATGAGTTCACGTTGTGCCGTCGTTAAACTCAGTGTGACAATGGGGCGTAGCTCGAAGGCTGCATTCCCTGTCGCTATTGTTGCAACCATCCCTGAAAGCATATTTGAGACACCTGCTAGTAGTTCCACAGACTCTTCCGTACCAGGAAGGGCATGTGCCTGCCCGTGTTGTGGTTGGCGTTGCCAGAAGGTACCAACCTCGCTATCCTGGAAACGCGTCGTGAAATCTTGGATTAGCCCATACAAAGGCATTGTCTCTAACGTACTGAACGCTGGTCCAGCTCCAACTTCTTCGGCAGGGAAAAGATCAAAAAGCATACTCAGATGTGAGCGATAGGTCTGTGGTTTGTGGTAAAAGTCGTCGAGTGCATGGATAGCCAGACTCAGTTTGGGAAAGAGATGACTGTTACCTGGGGTGGCAAAGATATCCGTTGCCTCTGTGCTCACGCCTGAGCCAGGAGCCAGGAGGGCTTCTATGGCCTCTCCCACGTATGGCGCGGCAGGATCAGGGACAAATAGACGTACATCGTAGTGTAGTAGCGAGAATGCCTCTTGTTTTTGTAAGTGCACCAATGCTCGTGCCAAGACCTCTGCCCTACCAGGATTGAAAGCATTGATGATGAGTGTCCGAATGTAGGGATGTTGCACTAAATAGCGGGCGATACGTGCCGCGATACTATCTACCGAGATCGTCTCTCCACCAATAGCGGGTTCAGGAAGACCCAGGAAGGTGCAGACTTCACCTAGTAGTCCACGCGTGTCCTCCTCCATCGAAGGCGCATATAATGACCAGAACGGGTTGACGTTGTCAACCATGATGAAGATTTTGCCATCAGTATTAGGCAGCGTCGCTGGAATATTTAGTGGTACGAGGCGATGGAGTAGCCCATCACGAACGGGTATAATGTACTCCTCTGAAACATTCATTGTCGCTTCGAGCCACTGTTGAGCGACATTGGCCCATGTGGTAAACCAGAGTGCGCGTAATGGGTGCGTTGGTCCTACTAATACGGCTTCCTTTGTGCGACCACGAAAGTCCGTTAAGGTGATACGCACGGTGTCTATAGCGATGATAGTTCGCAGGGCAAGAATAGTCTTTTGCTGATCTGTCCCTCGGCTCTGTTCAATTTTTCGTGCGAGATCAGTCAGCAGGTCTCGATAAGCCTCTACGTACTCAACGCTCTGATCGTAGACTTGGACGAGATCAATGGCTTGTACGATAGGTTCTTTCCCTGGCAGGTTGGAGCAGATGGCCTCGAAGTAGCGTGTTCTCGCATCCAGAAAACTTTCGACTGCCGCAGATTTAGGCCAGGGTGTACTATCAGCAACAGGACCATCACTATGCGTTGCTCTCATATTTACATGCCAGGACCAGTGCATTGCCCCACGTGGCTCAGTAAGTATGGTCCGCTCCAGGGTTTTGAGATGACGCGAGATAGGGATATGAAATCTGCTTCCATGCTCAAAGCGCACTTCGAGTGTCTCTTGTTGTGAATGACGGCTCTTACTGGCCTTGTCGATCCATTCTATCTGTATCTTTGTTAATAAAGCTGGATCCCGCTGTTCAGTTAATGCCTTAAACTGTGCGCGAATTTTCGCATGCTCAAAACTGTACTCTTGCGGAACTGTCCTTGGTGGAGGATCAACAATTTCGCCTTCGCGCAGGACATAGAACGGCTCGCTATCATTGGACCTGACACGATTATCCTGGAAATCGCGCGACGGCTCATCCAGTGGAATAGGTTCGTCCTCTTTTGTCCAGGGCAGGACGCGTACAAAATGCCAACCATCTTCAAAATCGAGCTTATTGAGCTTATCTAACACTACGTTCTGTTCGATTTTCTTGCTTGTCCATGTTTTTACTCGCTTCGCTCCACCTACGGGTTCGTTATCTTTCGTCAGTATTTGTACAGTGAAATGGTCCAGACTAGGGACACGAGTAGGATGAGGGTCAACCTTGAAGATGATAGTAAACTTCGTTTGCAGGTTAGGGTTGAGGACCTTTTGTCCGCTTAGATCTTCTAAGCGCTCGTCTTCTTCTTGCTCACCCACTTTTTGCAGCGCGATATCTACCACTTGTAGCGCAATTTTATCGCTATTAATCTCGTCGATAAATTGCCACTTATCAAAAGAGAGCGCTGTATTGGCTTTGTTAATAATAATTTGACGGGTCCAGGTATGCGGATCGACAATACCCACTTCCGTAAGAAAGGTAATCAGCCGCAATTGTGTTGCCTTCTCACTCAGACTGAGTTCTAACACACGTCCACGAATTGAGGCATCAGAATAGGTCAGCTTGCGCACCAATTCCAGATTTCTACGGATACGGTTCTGCATCAACGCGGGATCATCGAAAAGGCGCAGGTCTGGTACGAGGCCCAGTTCGTATAATGACGCTCCTAGTGACTCACCATCAACCTTATTTTTCACTGTTGTGAGCAGGAAACGCACCTGAGCTACCGGATCGGCCCAAGGCCACCACTCACTCTGAGGTATCATCAGGAGATCGTCAACATACCCCTGCAAAGGGGCTGGAACTTCTTGTAGCAGTTGTGCTCGCAAACTACTATAAATATCGTTAACTGGGATGTCTTCAAAAGTAGCAATGCCAAATGAATCTTCGGCGCTCGCTTGTAGATTTGCTGGCAAGAAGATGAGCAGCGGCGGGCGTAGTTCCCCGCCTGGGAGTGGATTGCGTAACTCGACAGAGTTTCGTCGAGGAGATGAACAGGTGCGCTTCTCCGCTAGTGTATGAGGAAGCGCCATTTTCTTGCAAAATGTATATCTGAGCATCGGGACAGGCTATATGGAGTACACGGCTCAGCGAGACCATCAGGTCAAGGTCGAGGTTTGCCACGCGCATGCAATGGCCTGGCGCACGTGCACTGATAGTTTCTTTTAGCCGAGGGGCGAGTACATCACAGAGTGCCTGTGTAATATCCGATTCACTTAATTCCTGAAAAGCAATACTTGTACCCATTTATTCCCTTCCAACAGGCTTTTTATCACTCGTTGTCGCCTTTGTGATGGTATAGCGTGGTGTAACGGTCTGGGTGACATAGGCATCAGAAAGATCCTGGAAAAATCCTATCTCACGCAGGCGCATTTTAAATGCCTCTTTGTTATATTTTAACGCTTGTAGATCAGTAATACTGGGCTTGTCAAAGCCATCACCGTTGGGCAAACAATCAATGTATAAACCATAGCGATCTCGCAAGAAGGCTAGAAGATCGTCAATACGCATCTCTTGCGTGGCAAATCCCGTTCCTTGTGGCCTGAGGACAGCCATTTGTAAAAGAACCTCAAGTAGGCGGCTCCCAAGCATAAAGTGTCGTGGACTCTCTCTAGTACGAGCATGACGCAGGAGGCCCGCATCACGATTTTTGAGTAACAGCGAATCAATACATTCGGTGATGTAGCGGCGATGGAATTGTACACGATTGACCATGATAATCTCGATACAGGCTTCAAAATCGTCTAACCCCAGCTCAGTGATCCGCTTCACCTCCGGCGACATCACACCATCCGGGCTTTCGCTTTCATTCTTCTCAATATGCTCTTTGAGGCGCTGCCCAAAGAACTTCTCGCGCTCTGCTTTGTAGCGATCATCTAAAAATTGCAGCAGCTCTGGGACAGAGAAATAGCCCCGCGTTGGCGCAGAGAGTTTTTTCACCTTGATCAGATATTTCACCATATCATCCAGGTTTTTGACGATGTACTGTGCCTGAATAAAGGGTGATATGCGCCTGTAATGTGCATCGGTACTACGGCGAGAAAGCTCCAACATATGCGTATTAGTAGCGTCACCCATCTCGACTACTAGCCCTGTTGTATGCTGACAACCCATTTGTTGTGCTATTTTTGTATGCGCAAGAGGACAACCCTTGACCTGGCACGAGAGATTTCCTTTTTGTTGTTTGACTAATGCTGGCAGAAGCTTGAAGATATGTAGATGATAGAGTGCTAGATGGAAGGCAAAAAGCGTTTTCAGGTAGTCCACGAGAACCGAACGCGGAATATAGTTTTCGTAAGCGAGCAAACGCAGAATATCCTCCGCAAAGAGGTTTGCCTGTTGCATACAAAGAGACGGATAACTTTCCAGAGGTTTTGAGTGATCTACAAGATCTCCTTTCACCTGAGCATCAAAGTGGAGAATAACCTGTGTTTCTACATCTATTCTTGTGGTTATCTCTTGTACCCTATCATTGTTCCAATCCATATCTGGGAAGAGAAACTTTTTTAGTTCATTGAGTACATCTGGCCCCTTTTGTGCGTGATAGAGCATCCAGTAGACGTGTTCTGAGGTATTATAGTCGCGTGCATGATCGGCGTTACGGAATTTGTAAATATTTCCATGTAGGGGACGCGGGGAGACGAAGGCTTGTTTGGGACGTCCACGATGGACAAGATCAAGCAGGTCTGTTTCCAGCCATTTACGCACAATCTCTGGGTACTCTGCGAAGCCTACAAACGTGTCCTTGTTTTTATCGTCAATTAACTCTGCCAGGAACGATTCTATGTTCAACTGAAAAGACAGTTTTTTGACTCGCCCTAGATAGCCTCCAAACTTTAAACGCGGAAAGAGATTGAGCAAGGTACGATCTATCTCGATCTGCTTGTAGTCGACGTAACTCACCTGGGGAAAGCGAAATTCTCTGTCTCGTCCTCGTGTTACCACAACGCAACTCTCTTTCCTTACTGCTGTGCGGCAAGTGATAATGTACCATCCTTGCCTCGACTTACCTTGTAAAACTCGTGTCCTGTTTCTGTGAGCAATACTTCTTGATAGGGAGCAGAGGCCAGGATATTCTTGAATATCATCATGCTCAAATAAAAGCCTTGTAGCTCTTCTGGACTGGGACGATAGCCATTATTGAGTCGCATCAGCATTTCATAGATATCGAGATTGATGCGTAGCTCGGCTTTATGGCCTGTCTCGGTCTCATAGTGCAGGTAGAGCGATTGGGAGAGGTACTCGATAAAGCGCGTACTCTCTTTCGTCTCGCGCTGCATCAGTGTAAAATACTTGCCATTGAAGAGACGATAACTCTGGATAGTGCCACGCTCGACGCGTCGTACGCGTAGTGCGAGTGTCTCTGTCAGTTTGGTTACATCCACCAACCCTTCGCCTCGGTTAATGGCGAGCAAAAGTTTGGGAACTTCCGCAGTTGAGTCGATGGCTTGCGTAATCAAGGCTGAGAAGGTTTTATAGTGGCGATAGGGTAACATGGCCTCCCAACTCTCATCACGGCACTCAAAGTACTGACGCCGCCGCAACATCGCAACATAGTTTTTGTGTCGCTCAATATTTTTTGCACGAGTTCGCTCTATATACTCACGTGGAAGCTGCTCAAAGATCTTTGTAAGTAATGTATCATCGTAGTTGCTGCGTTCGGCATAGGAGAAGCGAGCCATCTCGCGCGACGTTGGTTTGAGAAAGTCAAAGCCTCTATCCAGGTCGGGATTACTTACCTCGCCGATATCAATCTCCCTTAGCAGCGAGATCAAACGGTCTTTTGAAGGGTATGTTCCACCCGTCCAGGCATTGAAATAGAAGCCATCAAGTATCTGTTGTGCTGCGCCAGGAGTACCCTCTTGATAGAGCTTATGCACATCATCACAGTCTCTTACTCCCACCAGCATATAGGCCAGGGCCGAGCGCAGATCACGCAAGGTGACGTGCAATTGTCCGCGTAGATGCGTAATGGTATACAATGTCTTGAGGCGTTCTATCGACTTGGCTCCTGCTATCGGGTCCATGAAGGTGCGAGCATTGTGGTAGATGTAGCACTGTTGCTTGAGGTCGCAGGTCTCACAGACATCCCAGAACTGTTTGTGGGTCATACGGCGGAGCAAGCGGTCAAAGACCGAATTATTCTTCTCGCCCTGATCAGCGACGATGGAGCGCAGATTGAGATTGATAACAGCAATACTATTTGATGTTGCCAATCCATTCAGGCCGTTCCGGACTAACGTAGTGAGCAGTGGAAAGAGTTGCTGATGCTCAGTCAGGAAATCTATCAGCCTTCCCTCATTAATGGCGATCAAGTGTGTTTCATTGCTGGGCCATTGACTCTCTTCCGTGCCTCGAAACGGTTCAAGGAAAGTGAATAATACCTCATCATTGGTCTTCTCACCTTCATCCTGGCTACCGTCGTAGTTGCTCAAAAAAGTATGCCCGGACAGGGTAAAGGTATAGCCATTCGTCTGGTGCTGTATCGTCGCCCCCATACGCTCCGCGTCTTTCGCCATCTGTTGAATGAAGGCTGTTTTGCCATCTCCTGCATTGCCAGAGATAATCACCAGTTGAAAATCTCCCTCAAGAATGGCTGGTCGCAGTTGCTTATCGAGCAAGGTATCTACATACGTTTGCTCACCAAAGGCATCTAAACCGCGTGTGCCAGCATTTGTATGTTGGCTCTGACTGTAGAGCGTCAGCAGGTGCTGCACGTAGGGGTTATAGTTCGGCTTTTCGCTGCTGTGCTGAAAAAAAGCGCCAAGCGGTGGCGGCTCGATAGGTTTGCGTAGAGCAGGGAGCGAGGTGAGAGCTAAGAGGAGAGCTGGGGCAGAAGTAAAACGCTCAGTTGCAGTGGGTGAGATGGCTTTGAAGAGAAGCGCGACAAAGGCAAGATGCAGATTTGCCCCACCTTCATAGACGCATGGGTCTGTAGCGATCTGGCGCAGATGCGTATCCTCAAAGGGATAGTGCCCCGTAACACATTCATATAAGGTAATCCCTAATGCATAGACATCACGCTCGATCTTCTGGCTGGTATTCAGGTTGCCCACTGCATTCATGTCAGGAGGGATATAGCGACCTGTACCCCCTGCCATGTTGTTGCTGGCCTGGTCAGAGATAGCAACGTTGAAATCGATGATGCGTACTCCATGTTCGGTCCAGAGCAGATTCGATGGCTTGATGTCCTGGTGATAGATACCATGTTCGTGTAAGAAGATGAGACCCTCTGCAACCTGCCTGGCAATTTTTACCGCGTCTTCTAGCGAGAGGGCTTTTTCGTCCACCAGTGTTTCAACATTTAAGCCGTCAATGTATTCAAAGACGATATAAGGTGTGCGATCTGCTAGCAAATCAGCCCAGATCACTTTGACCACATAGGGATGTTCGGGGATGGAGGCCAGCACTTTGTACTCCTGCCCCAGGCGTCCATAGACAGAGAGGCGATCTGTCAGCACTAGTTTAAGAACGCGCATCACTTCTCCGAGTGTATCAAATACTTTGTATGCGACGCCGAAACCGCCCTGCCCCAGCCGCTCTTGTACGACGAAGCGTTCACCAAGCACATACTCTCTGGGCAGATTGCGCTTATCTTGTGGTTGTGAGGGAGGCGTGAAGCGGTCGCTTGCTTGTTGTGCTATTGAAGGGAGAATAACCTGTTGTAGCGCTCTAAGTGCCTCAGTTGCACTGGTAAAACGCTGCAGAGCTTCAAAGGCGCAGAGCTTTTGGAGCCATGCATCAAGTCCAGGAGGAAGATCCGGCTTTAGGTCTGTCGGTTTAACGGGAAAGATAGCTTCCTGGTCAAATATTTGCGTGGGGCTGCTGAATGCAGTCTCCCCTGTTAGTAGTTCATAGAAGACAAGACCAGCCGAAAAAAGGTCGGAGACGATGCTCGCTTGTGAGGGATCGTGATAACATTCGGGAGCTTGATAGGTCTGGTCCACATCCTCTACGATGTCTTTGGCGATACTGCTCGTTCCAGCGGCTCCGGCTCGTGCATATTCAAACGAGGCGAGGCGAGCATGACCGTCGTCTCCAACGATAATGGCATCAGGGGTTAAATTACGATGCACAACTTGATAGGCATGAGCATGTTCGAGAGCGGCGAGGACATCACGCATTATACGTAGCTTCTGATCAAAGGTGAGGGCCAACGATACTTTTTTGATGTGCTGGCGCAGCGCGTGACCAAGCACATCTTCGGTGACGAGGACAAAATATGAGCCATCTTCACTATCGAAGAAATCACGAACATTCAGAATATTGGGGTGTCCAGGCACATCAACAATCGAGCGGAAGGCATTACTAATCAGCTTCTGCTCGCGCTTGCGTGTCGCCTCATCTTGATATGGGTCAACGGAGTAGACACGCAAGCGTGCTGTACCACGTTTGCCCGCAAAGAGGTGTCGCGCTCGATACTCAGTGAAGCGTTCGTTGCCACCCAGCCGCTCTTCCACTTGCCAATCACGATAGAGATGTGTTTGTGGCCTCTTGGCATTACCTGTGATGACCTTTGTAATCAGAGGCAACAGGTTGCGTATATCAGAAGATGCATAAGCAGGCAGATTGGTTTTGCTTTGAAAATAGAGCAGGCTCTTATTGAGTCGTACGATATCATCGCCATCGATGCCGGTATGATCGTCAATGACCGCGTCTGGAGCGGTTAACAGCACTGCGGCACGGACATACACCTTCTGCATCTCTAATTGTGCGGGATAGTGATCAGTGATAAACGCCTTGAGCAGTTTGGCGTTCAGGCGTCCTTTCATCAAGGGCGAATTATAGGGCTGGCGCCCCTCTGGATACCATTTTGTTCCGTGAATATCAATGAGGCCACGCACACCCTTCACATCCACAACATAGACGCAATGCGGGGTAAGGACAGCCAAATCGATTTCAAGGATCTCCTTGCCCTGCGCGAGCTCAAAGTTGTGTATGACGGTACAATTAGCGGGTAGATTGTCGCGTAAATGGGTAATAGCCTGACGCTCCGAGTCGTTACGTGGTGGCCCTACCTGGATAACAGTTGCCATCTCCTGGCTCCCTCCTATATAACACATGCTCCTTATGGTTGAAATCTTGCTTCTTCATCATATCATACTAGATTATTATATCTTGTCTGGTTGCTTCTGCAGTGCTGAGAGTGCACGTGATGATGTACTTACTCCTTCTTGAATTGCTGTCTCCACCATCGCTACAGCTTCCTTCTCTAGTTGCGAGGCTTGATGACGTTTTTCAAATGCGCTTCTAACCAGCGTTTCTATCTCGCTCCGCGCTGCCTCCTCCGGCATCGGTACAGGAAATCGTGCCAGCATAGAACGATGCAAGTCTTGCTGTTTTGTACCTACACTCATGGATCTGAGGCATCTGAATACTGTTTCTGAACGTAAAAAGGCGAAAAGGAATGCTCCAGAGATTGAAGCATTCCCTGATTGGACCCTTAGGAGATGCTGAGTATATGCATATTGCAACCACGGACCAGTAATAAATTCTCCTCTACAGAAAACTTCATGCTCTCCTAACGTGCCCTGCGAAGCTATTAATATCGTTTCATCTTCTACAAAGATATCACTAGGAGCATGCTCAGCAGAAATCCAGCGACCTTCTGGTTCCAGCCAGAACAACTCTTTTTGACCAATAAGTTTAACTCCAAACTCTGGCTCACAACCAATACGCTTAAATCTTAAACCACTTCTTAATTTCCCTCTCCTACAAATATCACCTAGCAGCATATGAGGAACCTGAGCTAACTTTGTGAGGAAAGTTTCCAGCCGAGGATTAAAGTTAAGCGCTCGCAGGGATTCATCAGATGTAAGAGTGTGGGCAAAACCAAGATCGCGTTCCATTGCATGCCATTCTTGCTCCGTGATGTCCCGCAAGCCTACTGAACTAAACAACCTCTCCGTTGCCAGTTTCACCTGTGTCTGATATTCACTGCGCAAGTGAGCCGCCTTAGTGATATTCTGATGTGCAGCGTTTTCTAGATCGCTTCCTAGTCGAGGCACGGGCAGACCTGCAATATGTGTTGGTTCAAGATGTTGAATAATTGCCCCATACGTTCCCTCTGCCACCTGAGGAACACCGAACTTGCTGCTCAGATAAGCGTAGAGATAGCCAGGGAAGATTTTATCAGGATCAGGTAAGACACGCAATACGTCTTCGGTGCAAGCCATTCCAGACATATCTGAGCGGCAGTATGCCATTCTACCGATAGAGCCTGAGCGTGTAATTAATATCCACCCTTCATGAATAAGCAATTTCGGGTTTAGTAGAACAGCTTTACGAGCAATAAGGCTTACACTACTTAAATCAGCCTGTAAAATGTCTACGCTAGATAGGAAAGGTACACCATGCTCAGGAGCATTTACCCATGTTCGAGTGATCCTACCAGCATTGATTATACCTTCTATGCCACCTAAAGTTAGCTCTTCAAGAGGCTGTGTCTCCACATGTAGCTTTTCGAGTAATACCCTGGTTTCTAGTGCACCGGAGAAGTAGTATTTGCTGTCAAGGCGAGCACCTTTGATGTCAAGCAAGGAGGACATGACGGGATTGTCAAAGTTGATCAGTTTCATCGCTACTACTCTCCTGGCTCTTGGTAGCGTTGACGGAACTCATGATATTTTTCAGCGATCACTGGCAGATCATCATCAACAACTCTGTCGCGCACAGGGTAACGTTTCTTCACTATGCGACCATCTTTCAGTTCATCTTTCTCGCGCCAGTCCACTATAACCCTCAGTTCTTCGCCGTCGGGATTGCGCTTATATAATGTATTGCCGCGCCGGTCAACACCGACTTTTTCTGCTACCGCCATAAAGACAGGATACTTTTGAACTTCTCCTAATGCCTCCGCACGGATCTCTTCGTTGGTCTTCTTTTTAAGAAAGAGCAGACTGGTTAAAATACCGACGTCGGCTTCAACCACAAACGCTTCGATGGGAATATCAATGCTCGCCAGTATCCAGGCATTTTTCAGTATCCATTGTCGAATATATTCATCGGCAGGGTTGCTCAGGATGCTATTTGGCAATACAATGCCCATGCGTCCCCCAGGTCGTAACCATTGCATACAGCGCTCGATAAACAAGATTTCAGGCGCAACCTTTCCCTTGTTACGTTTCTTTGTCGGGTCGGTGCTGATGCGGTAGTGTCCCTCGGCATCCTTGTCCCAGGTACGAGCGAAATCAAACTGATCCAAGATGTGGCTCTCACTAATGGGAATATCAGAACCGAATGGTGGATTAGTCATAATTACATCAATGCTTCCCAGCGCAATATCATTCTTGGCACGTCTGACACCGGAGAAGTGCCCATTGGGAAATTCGAGCGAGTTGAGGTGGTAGAGGTGTCCTCGTCCATCACCAGCCATCACCATATTCATTTGTGAAGCTCTGATCAGAAACTGATCGAAATCAGCTCCAAAGATATCGTTTTCCGCAAAGGCTTTTAGTTTTGCACGCGCAGCGGGAAACTCTGGATGGCTCGCGTCATGATGTTTTATGCCCTTCTCAGCGCAAAACTTGTTCAACATATAGTCTAGTGTTGCGATAAGGAAGCCTCCGGTACCGCAGGCGGGATCAAGGATGCGTTCGCCTTCTTTCGGGGCAAGAATGCTTACCGCTAGCTTGACAACGCCACGTGGTGTAAAATATTGTCCGCGATCACCTCGCAGGTTTGTGCCTACAATCTCCTGGTAGGCAACACCCTTGGCATCGATCTCTGAATTAGTAAAGTCATAGCGGTACAGTTCTGAGACAATGAAGGCCAGGGCGCGATCAGAAAGTGAAATCTCGTCATTGCTGCTGAAAATTTCCTCGTAACGCTCTTTGACCTTAGCAAAAAGTTTGTCGATACGCTCCCTGATTTTTTTACGGCCCTCGGGGGTAAACTCTTCGTTCATCCCTACCCAGAAGAGGCGTTCGTTGGGGTTCTCCTCGTTGTACATTTTGCAGAAGATTAGGTAGAGAAATTGCCTGAATGCAGCATCTTTAGGCATACCTTCGTTGCCATGAATAAAATTGTGGCAGCGACGAAAGGCTACGCGCAGCATCTCTTTATCAGCTTTATAGAACGAATCGCCGGAGATTGGACCTGTTGAATGCTCTGACTCGCCTGCGAGAGGCCAACTTGTAATCGACTCTAGTCGGACATCAAAGCGGGATTGTGCTCTTTTGAAATAGAAAATATCTAGTTGGTTTGTCCACAGACCATATTCACACGACTCTACCTGCTCTATGATCTCCTGAAGGACATTCCACTCCTTTTGTGCCTCCTGTGGGTCGCGGAGGCGGGCATTTCTGCCACTCGTGGGCATGGGACGACAGATGACGGCGCGGCTCAGGTTGATAACATCATGATCTTTCCCATGATGAAAAATAGCTATATCAATGACTTTGCGCTTTTTTCCGCCGCCGATTACGAAATCAGCCTGCATATCTTCATATGGTATATTGTATTGATTGTTCAATGCTTGTGCGATAAACTGACGCACCTGCTCTTTAGGTGTGTCTTTTAACTCTTTTTCGCCCGTGATATGGTCAATAATACGGCCTTCGCTTAGCGCGGATTCGCTATCTGTATTTGCCGTTTCCTCCGTGTTATCATCGTTTGCCACAACAACATCTTCTGACATTAATCTGTTCCCACTTCCTACAGGTACTGCTCTCGAAATAAATAACCAGTGTCTCTAAAAATAAAGATTTGTCAGGTCGAGGAGTCGAGGCCAACCTTCCATAGGTCAGTCTCAACATCTACAAAACGTTCTGTTCCCAAGATTTATGATCACAGTTTCAGCATTTACGAAATCCTACAATTATAGATCGATCAAATATTGGCCCCGCCAAATATTTGTGATAAAATCGGCCAAATATTTATGATAGCGGGCCAAATATTTGTGATAATTTACAAACAAAGCCCTTAAATGTCCAGGTTGGCGTTTTTGGCATGGCTCTCGATGAAACGCTTGCGAGGTAACACATCGTCGCCCATGAGCATACTGAAGATTTTGTCGGCTTCTACCGCTTCTTCGACATTTACGCGTAAGATGGTACGCTTGGCCGGGTCCATTGTCGTATCCCAGAGTGTCTCAGGATTCATTTCGCCCAGACCTTTGTAGCGTCCAACCTCCGGCTCCTTGCCGTTGTGCGTTGTCTTGTACTCATCAACCAGGGTGTCTCGCTCTTCGTCGGTGTACACGTAGCGTACCTGCTTGCCGATCTTGATGTGGAAGAGCGGCGGCTGCGCGATAAAGAGATGTCCACCGTCGATCAGTAGTGGCATATGTCGGAAGAAGAAAGTGAGCAACAACGTGCGAATATGTGCACCATCAACGTCAGCGTCGCACATGATCACAATGCGACCATAGCGCAACTTCGCCAGGTTGAAATGCTCGTCGATGCCTGCGCCAAGGGCCGTAATGATGTTCTTGACTTCCTCGCTCTTGAGCACCTTATCCAGTCCCACACGCTCAACGTTCAGGATCTTCCCACGCAACGGCAGGATAGCCTGGAAGTGACGGTCGCGCCCTTGCTTCGCAGACCCGCCTGCAGAATCTCCCTCGACTAAGTAGAGTTCACAGTGGTCCGCGCGCCGTTCGCTACAATCGGCCAGCTTACCGGGCAAGGTAGTATCTAAAGCGTTTTTGCGTTGGATGAGATCACGCGCCGCACGAGCAGCCTCACGCGCTCGCGCCGAGGTCAGACATTTATCGATGATCACCTTGGCTTCGCTGGGCGTTTCCTCCAGGTACTGTGTGAGCATCTCAGCCGTGATCGCTTCCACGATTGGACGCACTTCGGCATTGTTGAGCTTGGATTTTGTTTGCGCCTCAAATTGTGGATTCGGTATCTTGACGCTGAGCACAATCGTCAAACCCAGGCGCACATCGTCGCCCGAAAGGTTGCCATCTTTCTCTTTCAGCAGATTGGCCTTGCGTGCATAGTCGTTCAGTGTACGTGTCAGGGCACTGCGGAAACCAGTAATATGCATACCGCCATCAACCGTATTGATGCCGTTCGCAAAAGAGAACTCGGTGCAGGTCCAGCTATCGTTGTATTGCAGCGCCACTTCAACCTTGACGTTATCCACCTCGCGCACCGTGCTGACTGGACGTGCCTGTAGCTTGTTGCGATTCTTGTTCAGATAGCGCACAAAGGAAGTCAAACCACCCTCGAAGTAGAAAGTAGCATCGCGGTCGCTGCGCTCATCTCGCAAGCTGATCGTCAGGCCACGATTGAGATACGCCATTTCGCGGAAGCGTTGCGCGAGAATATCGAAGTTATAGTCACGCGTCTCCATAATGCTGAGATCTGGCAAAAACGTCGTCGTGGTACCGGTACCTTCAGCAGGTCCTACAACCGTGAGCGGTGTGACAGGGATACCTTTTTCATAGCGCTGACGGTAGACCTGTCCGTCATGCTTGACATCAACCTGGCACCATTCCGCAAGAGCATTGACGACGGAAACGCCAACACCATGCAGTCCGCTACTAATCTTGTAACCACCACCGCCGAATTTTCCCCCTGCATGCAGGACGGTCATGACTACTTCCAACGTCGACATGCCTGGTCGCTGATGGTGCTCGTCCAGAGGAATACCACGTCCATTATCCTCAATCGTCACTGAATCGTCCTGGTGGATTGTGATCTTCACGAGATTGGCATAGCCGGCCATGACTTCATCGACGCTATTATCGACAACTTCTTGAATGAGGTGATGCAGTCCACGCTGATCAGTCGCGCCAATATACATGCCAGGGCGCACACGAACAGCCTCTAAGCCTTCGAGAATCTGGATATTCTGTCCGCTATAACCATTATTACCGTCATTGTCGTTTACCTTGCCATCACCATTGCCACCGCCATTTTCAGTATCTGTGAGTAGAGCATTATAGTCATCGGGGAGTTGCTCTGACATTATCGATTCTCTCGTCTTTGCCATCAAAAAAACTCCAATATGGGTACCCATGCCAGCGTGGCAGGGGTCACAACATTAAGGACAAGCATCCTCATTAGCATGCGCATCCGTGCAATGTGGAGCACCGGACAGAACATGACATCCATTGCATCTAGGAGCCACTACCATGCTACGACACAGGAAGCGGCAGGGATCGTCTCGCTCTTAAATCAGCATCCTCTTACAGGGACGTAATAGGCTCGACGCGAAATCTCTCTCCACTTGGGGTGCACACGGGCGCTAGCGCACCCGTGTTTGGAAGTGATTCCCTGTGGCCTATATCCATGTATATCATTCTGGCTGGATCGCTAGATTGTGGCAATAGTGCCGCATCCGGCCATTTTTCGTTACCTCATTATATCACATTGTGCGCGATAAACAAAGCAGATAGGTTGAACGGACAACCGCAAGGGGCTAACGTGAAAAAAGATATGAACAGTGAGGATACTGTTTATGCGATCTCCACTGTTCAACTCTTGTAGGCATAGATTTTTTTAAATTGGTATTATCAATTTATCTGCTTAATAGCGATTTCCACCCAGAGGAACTCCAGGATTACCAGGCATAGAGGCACCGGGTATACCTGACATAGAAGGCATTTGACCCTGCATTTGCGGAATACCTGGCATGCTCGGTGGCATGGACGAACCGGCGACGTTGGTAGCGCAATAGGGACAGAACATCCAGCGCAGCTCCATTAAGCGTTCGCACTTGGGGCAGGAGCGCTTCAGCTTCTGGCCGCAGGATGGACACACCTGGAAATCACCTTCAACACGGGCATGACAGTTGTTGCACGTCTGGCGCTCAGTCATCTCTGCGAGCAACGACTCCTCTTCCAACTGTCGCTCATAGATTTCCGCGAGCGTTTGACGTGGGCGGAGGATCATATAGATAAACAGACCCGCGATAGGGAAAACAAAGACGAGTACGGTTGCCAGGATCTGCGTTAAGAAATCTTGCGTACGTGAACGAATATCGCGAAACGTCCAGATGACCAGACTCAGACAGAAGATAACAAAAAACGCGACGGTACACGCTATGAGAGGTCCCACTAACCCGGATAGTGTGCTCAGTATATTAGAACTAGAAGATCCACCGCCGGTTGCTAATAGAACGAGTGCATTTACTTCCACAGGACAAACGCCCCTTTCAGCATAGAAAATAAGCCACTTCTTTACAAAACGCAACTAGTTGCGTCTACTCTGTTTATTAGATTTACATTGCACTGAAATTACAACGTTTCACAAGGCGTTATGATGACAAAAATAGGACTATCCAATGGCAATAAGTTTCTGTTTTTATCAGCGACGCTTGTAAGCTCTTCTTCTTTAACATATCATAAGGCTTTGTGAGTAATGATAAAACACTCTGCAATTGGCTGTCAACACCTCTGGCCTGTGATGGTACAAATTAATACTATCAGTACGGTATCAAGATGGTTGTTGTACAGGAATAAATCCCTCCCCTGGTTTGTAATCGGGTGATTGGTGACGAAAGTAGGTATTGTAGAGCTGGGCGTAGTGGCCGGCATAACGTATCAAATCCTCGTGGCTACCTTCCTCAACGATGCGTCCACGGTCCAATACAATGATACGGTCGGCGTGTCTGATCGTGGAAAGACGATGAGCGATGACAATAGCTGTGCGCCCTTCCAGTAGCATATCCAGTCCCTCCTGAATCTGAGCTTCGGTAAGGGGATCTACACTGGCTGTCGCCTCATCCATAATGATAATCGCCGGCTTTTGCAGTAAGACGCGGGCCAGAGCAACGAGTTGTCGCTGTCCCATGGAGAGAGCTTTGCCGGTTTCACCTACGCGTGTCTCTAGACCCTGTGGGAGTCCCGCTAGCCAGTCACCACCGCCAATATGCCGGGCCACCGCTAGCACCTCTTCATCGCTAGCATCTGGCTGGCCGTAGCGAATATTATCCGCCACGCTGCCAGAGAAGAGAAATGGCACCTGTGGGACAACGCCAAGCTGCCGATGATAGGCGTGTAGATCGAAGCCGCGAATATCGTGTCCATCAATCAGCAGTTGTCCGCCCTGGAATTCGTAGAAGCGCGCAATCAGTTTGCCCAGGCTGGACTTGCCAGCTCCCGTGTGTCCAACAAACGCGACTGTCTCTCCAGGCTGAATGGTAAGATTGAAATCTGTCAGTACACTCTGACGCTGATCGTAGCTAAAGAACAGATGCTGGAACTCGATCTTGCCGCTCAGAGGTGGTACGGGTTGCTCGGTGTGCTGGTGTACGCGTGGTTCGGCGTCGAGTAAGGCAAAGACACGCTCGCTGGCAGCCAGGCCGAGCTGAAATTGGCTCCAGAACGAAGCGATGCTGGTTAACGGCTGCCAGAGCAGGCTCAGACCTTGTAAAAAGAGGAACCAGTCCCCGAGCGAGATATGCCCGTTGAGTGTGTCGAGACCGCCGAAGTAGACGACGATGGTCGTACCAATGTTGGTGATGAAGAGCAAGATCGGAAAGACGCCATTGTACAGGAAGCCTGAGCGGAAATTGACGATGTACGACTGTTTGTTGATCTTCTTAAACTCATCATACATATTTTGTTCCTGACGGAAGTTTTTGGCGATAGTGATGCCGCTCACGACTTCTTGCACGTTGGCATTCACGCGAGCCAATGAGCGTTGGGCGCGGCGTGTCAAGAGACGGGCCAGGCCCCGAAAGCCCAGTGCAACGGCAATGATGGCGGGCATAATGATCAGTGTAAGCAAGGCTAATTGGACATTTTTAAAGCAGAGCACCACTATGATGATGACAAATAAGAGCGCCTGGCTAAGGAGATTGAGAGTGAGTGTGATCACTGTGGCGAAGTTATCGGTATCTGAAGTCACACGACTGACAATTTTGCCAGACGAAAACTCGTCGAAGAATGACAGGTCGCGCTCCATGACTGCTGAGAAGGCATCTTTACGTAATTGTAGGACGACGTCACCGACGGCACGCGCGGTAAAGCGTTGCCGGAACAAATTGCAGGTCCAGGAGAGCACGGCTGCGCTGAGAATAATCCCGACCAGCCAGAGCGCAGTCTGTAGTACGTGTGAAGCGGCCAGCGTATCGAGGCTATTTGCTATCAGCAGCGGAAATGCGGTGTCCAGTACCGCATTAAATACGACCAGTAGTGTGACTATGCTCATAAGGTGCAATTTGGGTTTGAAATAGCGCACAATGCGTCCGATGAGTTGACGGTCCTGATAGATGCGGTCGTATGCCTCGGCGTCCAGACCATCCATGATAAAGCCCATGCTGTTACTCTCTCTCCTTCACTTGCCACCCGTAGCAGATACGGATGTAGTTGCATCATAGTGTGAGAAGATGCGACGATAAGTTTCGCAGCGCTCTAGCAATTCTGCATGGGTCCCCTGGTCCAGTAGGGTGCCTTGCTGCAATACGAGAATCGTATCGGCCCAGCGAATCTGTGAGAGTCGATGTGTGATCAGCAGCGTCGTGCGCCCTTGCAAGATACGGCGAATTGCTTTCTGAATCTCATCTTCGGTTGCGCTATCGATGGCGCTGGTAGAATCATCCAGAATCAGGATGCGCGGATCAGTCAGCAGGGCGCGGGCAATGGCAAGACGCTGGCGTTGTCCACCTGAGAGGGTCACGCCACGCTCACCGATCTCCGTCTGGTAGCCTTCTGGGAAGCTCTGAATAAATTCGTGGGCTTGCGCGTCACGTGCGGCGGCCTCAATGGTAGCCTGATCGGCTCGCTGTCCCAGACCATAGGCAATATTCTCAGCTATCGTACGCGAGAAAAGGAAGACATCTTGTTCTATGGTGGAGATTTGTGAGCGTAAGGTATTGAGCTTCCAGTCACGCACATCCACGCCGTCGATGAGGACGCGTCCCTCATTAACATCATAGATACGGTTGATCAGTTTGGTTAACGTACTCTTCCCCGCGCCGGTTTGTCCCACGATGGCGATGGTCTGGCCGGGTTGAGCGTGGAAAGAGATATCTTTGAGGATGGGAGTTGTGCCATAGCTGAAAGTCACATGCTCAAAGACGATATCGCCCCGCATGTCTGAGCTATAGCCACCTTCATTCTCATCTAACTCCGTCTCTTCCTGGAGCAAATTGAGGATACGTGTAGCTCCGGCGATGCCCAATTGGACCAGGCTGAAGCTCCAGGTCGAGATAAAGGTCACGAAGCGCAGGTTCACCATCAATCCCATAAAGGTGATCAGACCACCAATGGTCAGTTGCTGGTGGGACCATAGGAACAACCCTTGTAAGAAGGCCAGCGCCAGCGCGATACCCAGGAGCAGCGTTGGCAGATATCTTCCCTGGATCTGACCGTTGCGGACATAGAAGTCCCGGTAGCGACTGGCCCGCTCGTTAAACTTGTGCATCTCCTGTGCTTCCTGAGCGGTCGCTTTGACAACCTCAACGCCGGCAACCGCCTCGTTGAGGACCGCGTTTGTGTTGCCGAACTCTGCGCGCATCTGGTCAGAGACGGGGCCGAGTTCGTGGGAATAGCGGCGTAGTGCCAGGAAAAAGGCCACCGTGAAGAGGAGCGGTACCAGTAAGAGTTGTGGGTTGAGAAAACCGATGAAGATGAGAATTACTGTCAGGCTGCTAAACGAGTCAAAGATGATATCGAAGCCCGGTACGACCATACTGCTCAACTGTTGCATATCGTTAGAGATACGCGCCATGATATCTCCAACACGTTGGCGATTATGAAAGGTCTGACTTTTTCCGAGCAGGCTAATATACAGCTCTTCACGGGCGTCACGCTCGAAGCGCTTGCCCAAAACCTCGGCTGCAAGGCGTGCGCCCATGTCAGTGCAACCTTCTACCACAATCACTGCCAGCAGCGTCAAGGCAATCGTCAGCAGTGGGCCGCTACTGGGATGGCGACCTGAGACGACATTGAAGGCCGCACCTGTCAGCACGGGAATGCACGAGTAGAGCGTATTCGTGGTGATTGACAGGAGCATGAAGCCAAAGAGAAAGCGCTTATAGCGTAAGAGGTGAGAGGCGATCCAGCGCACAGGACTGGAGCGCTGGTAGTTGTACTCACCCGGAACCGTAAACTTGCGTTTGGATAACAAAGAGCTAACCTCCTCAATCAGAAGTTGGACCACAAATGAGCACAGTTGTGCCAGGCTGCATCTGGCGATGATCAGGAAATCAGTGTGTTTGTGCACAACTTCTACTGCGCTTCTCAGTGTAGCATATGTTTCCTGACACCTTGTGGTCGGTTTTTGCGCTCTTTGCCTATTCTTCGAGTGACTGTGATTTATGGAAACATTGATTGATATATATCTTATATGTGCTACCCATGAAAGCATGAAGCAATAGATATTACTGACTGGGAGGGAGGTTGTGGTTAGGGAGGTTTTGCACTAGCTCAGCGACAAAAAGCAGATCTATTATAGCTTATTGAGGTCCGTATTTATTTCTTTCGCCCACTTTAGAGCAAGAGTAGCCTGCTGTTGTAAATCGGAGAAATTATCTTCATAATCTGCTTTGTTCCGTATTCTACGTAAACGCTCTAGATTAGTGCCTATCTTTTTTCTATTTTTGTTTTCACTATTCTTGAGCGTCTCTTGAACCAATTTATGTATCTCCGCAGTACGCGAATTTTGAATATTATCGATATCCCGGAGATAATTGCGTGATTTGCAGAAGGCGGAATAGTAAGCTCTACTGATTGCAGTGCGCAATGCTGCTTCTTGACTTGGATAAGTAGCCTTCGATGCAACAAGTGTTTGTGCGAAATCAAGATAATCAGACCAATCAAAATTCATTTGAACTCCAGGCTGATGGAAAGTTTCATTTGTGTTTGATCTATCACATCTAACCACCATTGCTCATCAAATTCTTGCAAGTGCTGAAATGCCTCATCGGGTGATAGGCTCGTTACTATCAGTGCGACTAATTGTTGGTCTTTTCCCTCGTCTGCATCTGTTTCGATGTCAAGAAGGACTTCTGCTCCTGGAAAGTATCTTTCTATGTAAAGACGAGATAGCAGTAAAAGCGGCAGAATAAATTGGTTATCTTCTAAGAACCGTTGAACTTTTCCTATATGCTGCAGAGAATAGGCTGATAGAATGTAATGAAGCCAGGTCTCAAACGCGAAAAATGTTGAAGATACCTCTTGAAAATTGCTTACTGTTTCTTGTCGTATCTGCGTGTTCGGTTCGGCACTAGCTGTAGTGATTGATTTACAGAATGACCACACGGGATGAAAAGCAAAGATTTTTGAGGTAAATTGCTCAATTTGCGAAAACGGTGGCTTACCTGAACCTTGCCTTACAAGTGGTTGTTTTTGCGGGAACGAGTAACGGATTGAGCTTCCTGAAAGTGAAGAAAATGATTGTAGAGGTAATGTGAGTGATGCCATTTACTTTTCTACCTCCTTGAATTTTTGTCTTAATCTATCCGTTATGCATGCCTCAAAAATCTCTTCAACTTTTGTATGTCCTGTGTCTATCTCTGCAAGAACTGCTCCAAACTCAAAACTTTCTAGGTGTGATAAAACATAATGAATATCCAGGACAATAGTCATTGCATCTGGTTCATCAACTTCAATAGTGCCTAACTGGATATTTATTGTATTCTGGGTGTTTTTAACAGGTAATTGGATACCTACGATAAACGAACGGAAATCTCCAGAAAAAGTATGATCAAGAACTGGACGAATATTAAAGTAATCTTCCAGCTCAATAGCATGTCTAAATGTAATACGGTTGATATAGCGCAAAGTAACAGTATCAACTCGTTTTGGTTTGGCGACAGTTACATACGCTTGAAGCCCCTGGCCGATTTGTGGCTGAAACTCCTCCCAGGAAGTATATGGATATAATTGGTTAACAGTTAGAAGATTCTGGCCAACTTGGACAAGTGTGTTTTTATTTTCGTTGAGGAACTGTATAAGAGGGATAGCACCAAATTGCGTCGGGCTAATATTCCCTACAATAACAGTACCAATCTGGGCGATCTGCTTGCGTAGTGGAAAAACATCTTTTAGCTGCTCATAGATAAGACCAGGAATAGCAAGGTCCCAGGGAGGACCCGGTTCAAATTGAAACTCACAGATAGCTTCAACTATTGGCGCAGCTTCATATCTTCTACTCATGAGACCAATCCTTTATGCAGAGCTTTAATAACCATCTTTAATATAACATAGTATATACTTTCCTATCAAGTCCTTTTTTGCACTCATTTCCCTCCCATGTTCTTTATTGCCGATTCTTGTATGCTTGCTACGATATTATTAATTGGTGTCGTAGTAGGATATCTATTGTAATGATATATTCTCAAAGAAAAATGAAGAATTTGGTATTGTGCTAATCAAGCCTCAATCGGTTCACCAAATTTAAATACACTTTACATGTAGTGAAAAACAGGGTAATATTATCAGAGTTTCAGCTATTTTAAACAAGTATGGAGGCAAGATATGATCGTGGTCATTTTCAGTGCCAGGCTGAGGGCCGATGCCAATCTTGAAGAGTACGAACGCTGGGGAGGACGCATGTATGAACTTGTTCAGCAAATCCCTGGTTTCATTTCAGTCACGAGTTACCCCGATGGCGATAGAGGAGAATTGACGATTGCGCGTTTTACCTCTGAGGAAGCATTGCAGTCCTGGCGCACGCAACCGGACCATCAGCAAGCTCAGCAACTCGGGCGAAGCACCTTCTACGAAATCTTACCACATCCAGGTTTGCAAAACCATGCGCGATTACGAGTTCCATCAGGATAGTGGCGTCACCCACCTGGAGCCTGAGGAAGATAAAAAGTCTGTGTAGTCTTCTTTCTAAGATTTGTCTGTAAGCCTGGTTTCCTATGTGTAACCGGACCTCACTTAATAGACCATCCAGGTAGCTTTCACTATCTGGATGGTTGTTTCAGGCCCAAATGCTGCAATAATCAGTTGACCTATGTGAGACTGGGTGTGGCGACGAACCATTTGCCCGCTAGTCCCTCACCATTTGTTTGTCCGGCCACTGTATCGCCAACGTAGGTATAGAGGAAGTGACCATTATATTGCACCTGTGTTCCATTGGCATCTGCCAATGCAGTCAGTTTGCCCGGTAACGTCCCTGTGCTCGTGGGAGCGCTAGATCCTGTTGCGAGCAACGGCGGCCAGGTACCAATGCATCCACCTGTACAATTTGAGGTCGTACTGGTATCGGGCGTGAAGTAGTAGAGGGTGAAGCCCTGGGAATCTGTCAAAACCGTTGTGGCTTTGCCGCTGACTGTAACCGTAGCTGTTTTGACGGTAGTAGAAGCGGCGGTGCCTGGTGTAGGCGTAGGTGTAGATGTTGTGCTGCCATAGCCATTACCCGCAGTGTTCGTATTAGACGTTGCGGTTGGAGCCGTGGTATTACCATAAGCGCCATTGGAGTTTTGGGTTACGCAAGCTGCGAGTACAAACGTGAGCAGGATAAACAATCCAGGTAGCAATGTGGTTCGTATAAGTCGCATGGTGTATCTTATTCCTTTCACCATTAAGTCGTTCGATCAAAGTATTTATATCTACGTAGGCTGGTTACATAAGCAGTGTTGCACCTTGTAATCTTGCTGTCTGTAACCTTGCTACGTAGTAATTAGTGAGAGAAGAATGTTACGATATGGATGGTCGGGGAGACTACGTGAGTACATCGGGTAATCCAGACCGACGAGCGCAACAGGTATTTCAGACGTTCTATCAAGAACATCTTGCCGTGATTTATCGCTTTGTCTATAGTAAGGTAGGTAATCGGGAAGAGGCGGAAGACCTGACGTCGCAAATATTTATCAAGGCCGCGCGGAACATCGATGTCGAGCGCGGACAACAGCCTATGCAAAAATGGCTTTTTCAAGTTGCGCGTACGACGGTTGCTGACTACTGGCGTCAGTATTACCGCACTACGACCAGTTCTCTGGAAGCGCTGCTTGATGCTGGCTGGGAAGGCCCTGTAGCAGAAGAACCTGTAGCGGAAAACATGACACCTGGGGAGAAGGTGCAAGCGCTCCTGCACTTACTCTCTGAGCAGGCTCAGGAAGTATTAAAATGTCGTTTTTTGCTTAATCTTTCGATTAAAGAAACTGCTTTGCGTACGGGTCTGACAGAGGCAAATGTCAAGGTTGTGCAGTTTCGTGCACTTAAGCGAGCGGCAGAGCTTGAGTCAGTCATCACAGATCGGCGGTAAAGGCATGAGCGGGTTTTCTATCAATCCGGTGGAGAGAAATTATGGCAGACGGAGAACAGGAACGATTTGAGGATTATTTGGAGCTGGAACGCTATATCGAGGCATTGCAAGCCGGAGAAGTAGCACATCCTCCTGCTGACCTGACGCCAGAACAAGTGCGTATCTATCAAATGGCGGCACTCTTCCGCTCCATAGCACCTGAACAAGTCGAGCCACGTCCCGCATTCGTCGAGGACTTGAAGGCGCAACTGCTGGCTTTGAGCGAGCTACCACCGTTGCCGATATCTGAGAGGGCCACGCTGCCACATGAGGTTGTACATCCGCCTGCTCCCACGTCGCCAGAGCCGCCAGCAGCGCCTAAAAAAAACGTCAAGCCGCTACGTTTCTTCTCACGGCGTGGTCTTCTCACGGGAGGAAGCGTTGCCGCCGCGTCATTCGTGATGGGGGTTGGTATCGAGCATTTGCGGGAGCCAACGCGTGTACCTGTTAGCCCTCCTGTTGCTAGCCAGACGCTGGAGATCAGCACAAAAACCACCTGGCACTCCGTTATCCCACTGGCCGATCTGGGCAGTGACGCGGTCCGTTTTGTGTCCGACGCCATCGTTGGCTATGTCATGCGTGCTGCACATGACACCGCCAATCAGTCAGGCCAGGAAACGGTTATTGCACTCAGCGCGGCCTGCACGCATATGGGATGTCTTGTCAAGTGGGAGGGTTCCGACCGCCAATTCTATTGTCCCTGCCATGGGGCCGCATTTGACGAAAATGGTGCGCAGGCTTACACTAACTACGCCTATAACCTGCAACCTCTGCCACGCCTGAAGACGAAAATTGAAGATGGTCAGGTTTATGTCGAGGTCCCGCAATCTAGTACATAACTTTGCATTCAGTGCAAACACACACAGGAGCGGAGCAAAGACCTTTTTTGGGGTCGCCCGCTAGCTTCGTTGGCATGGGGAAAAAAGTCTTTGCACTCCTTGCATCCTATTGAGGAGATGGAGGAGGTGGAGTCTCTTCTCGTCTTTCCGGTTGTTGTCGTTGCTCATTGGACGGTCCTGACTGTGATCTCCGCAGCCTGCTTTCAAGTTCTTCTTCTGCATCGTATAAGTCATCGTAGGATGGCGGCGGTGCTTGTCCAAGTTGTGCATCGCGATCATGTGGTGCTGACGGCCCACTTTGCCCGCTCTCGCTTAACCGTATCCTGGGCAGCCCTTCTTGTACGGGCTGCTCGGAGGATAGTAGTTCAGGTCTTTTCTCTGCTTGCTCACCGGACGCTTCAGGACGTTTTCCCTGCTTCAGGTCTGCCCCCTTTTTTTTCGCAGCGCGATTATATTGTGCTAACAGCTCTCTTAGGTCGTTCTCGCTGGACGGTCTCCTGGGCTGCTGTTCTGGGTTACGTGGGAGAAGGCTTCCCAGATCGCTCTCGCTTACCAGTCTCCTAAGTGTCCTTTCTCCTTGCGCTGGCTGGTAGTCTGGTAGCGGTTCTGATTCAAGTATGTTCTCTGGGAGACCGGAGAGTGCTGGATTTTCTCCCGATACCATATTTTCAAGTCCTTGTTGATCTAGCTGTTGCGCTAGGTCTCGCAGTTGCTCTGCCTCTAGCTTGCTATGTTGCTGCGGCTGGTAGTCTGGCGCTGGTTCTGGTTCACCGGACGCTTCAGGATGTTCTCCCTGCTTCAGGTCTGCCAAATTTTTTTTCGCAGCGCGATTATATTGTGCTAACAACTCTCTTAGATCGTTCTCGCTTGCCCGTCTCCGAGGCTGCTCTTCCGGGTTACTAGCGTGAGGTCTTCCCAGATCGCTCTCGCTTAATCGTCTCCGAGGCGCCCTTTCTGCTTGGGCTGACTGGTAGTCTAGTGCTTCGTCAAGCTTCATTTGAGTAGTTGCCAAATGACCTGAGGCGGCTTTTCACCTCGTTTCATGGCTATGGACTACCTGTCAAATGAAGATTGACAGACCACTAGTGGCAGTTGTGGCTCACTGGACGCTTTAGGATGTTCTCCCTGCGCCGAGTTTGCAGACTTTTCTTGCGAATAGTAATCATATTGTGCTAGATCGCTCTCGTTTAACCGTCTTTCTGCTGATGTTGCCTGGAGATAAGTTGGTGGCGCTTCAGGTTGTTGCTCACCAGGGGATGCTGGATGTTCTTCCTGCATCGAGTCTTGCACAGACGGCTCTCTTAAATCGCTCTCGCGGAACGGTCTCCCAGGCGGCTGTCCTTCTGGATTACGAGCGCTAGATCTTCCCAGGCCGCTCTCGCTTAACGATCTCATATGCGTGCTTTCTCCTGGTGCTGTCCGGTTGTAAGGTGACAGCAGATCAGATCTTTCCTGTTGTTGCCCACCTGACGATGCTGGACGTTCTGACAGTCTTTGTCGCAGTTCTGCCCAGCCACGTGCATTGCGCTCATGATCCGCTGACAGATCCCTTAGCTCGCGTGATCCTTCCCGCCTAAGTAATCTTCCTCTGATCTGATCATCAGGGTGAAGTCTACTCGTATCGCTCACACTTGACTGCTCTGGCTGACTAGTGCCTGCCGGATTATCGTAAAGTCCTCTTAGATTGCTGTTTCCTGCCTGTCTCCTAAGATGAAGTTCTCTTACATCGCCCTCGCTTGATCGTCTCCTAAGCGGTCTTGCTGGGTTTTCTCTTTCTGTCGATTGCGAACTTTCGCTTGTTGATCTCTCACGGTTATCGTTTCGGGTTAGTTGTGTTACGTCGATAGTTGGAATATTGTGGTCTTCAGCCTCGCTGTTGTGTCCTGTATCGTTGCTATGTTCCCCAGATTTCGACATAGCCAACTCCTTGCGAATTACTATGGTGCAAATAGCTGCAATCACAAGCTAGCAGAGAATGTGCGACCTTCTTTGAGTGAGATACATTGAACATGTATACAAAAACAGAACCATTGTATGGATTGGACCCCAATGTATACAGAAATAGCAATTATACCAGTTATACTATACGAATATATTGAAAAGCAAGCAAACAAGCACATTTTCTCAACCCAGAAGTGGTTCAATTTGACGCGCGCATGTGGAGGGGCTATAATCACACTCGTAGTATCCTCAGCGTGGATCAAAAAGGATAGCGCTCCCAGGCGCGTCCCTGCCGAAGATAGTTTCTATAATCTTGTCGAAAAGGTCAATTAACTTTGTATGAGGGAGGCATCTGGTCGGCCTGTCCATAGTTTCCCCCGTTTTGTGCCTTAAGGAAATATGACAAATGCCAAAAATGTATGGATGGGTGCGTGAGGTTGTACCTGAGAGTCCTGCCGACCGCGCGGGCCTACAGCCGGGTGATCTTGTTCGTACGATTAACGGCCACATGATTCGGGATCTTGTGGATTATCGTTTCTACGTCGCTGATGAAGAACTGATGATTGGTTTTGACCGTCAGCAGGATGCGCATGAGGTGCGCGTTGTCAAGAGCATCGACGAGAACCTGGGTGTGCTTTTTGGTGAGGAACCTACCCCATTTATTCGCCAATGTGCTAATAAATGTGTTTTTTGCTTTATTAAAGGTTTGCCTGAGCGTTTCTCGTCACAGCCTGGTTTGCCACATGGTATGCGCTCTTCGCTGTACATTAAAGATGATGACTATCGTTACTCTTTCCTCTTTGGCAATTTTATTACGCTGACAAATTTAAAAGATCAGGACTGGCAGCGCCTCGACGAGCAGAAGCTGACGCCATTATATGTATCTGTGCACGCGACCGATCCTGATCTGCGCCGTCAAATGGTGGATGGTCCCAGGGCTGGCGACATCATCGGTCATATTCAGCGCCTAGGTGATATGCATATTAGCTGCCATACCCAGCTTGTGATGTGTCCGACGATCAATGATGGTGCGCAACTGGAGCGCAGTATTCATGATTTAGCTGCTCTACGCCCGATTGTCGAATCGATCTCGGTTGTGCCCATCGGCCTGACAAAATATAACAACATGATCAAAACAGGTGATCTGCCGCCGTTGCGCCACTATACACGAGAAGAGGCTGAGGTGATCATGGCACAGGTTGAAGTGTATCAACGTCAGTTTGCCGCCAATGATCTGGATGGTGCCCCGTTCGTCTTTCTCTCCGATGAATGGTACTATCTGACGCAGCGCGATTTTCCACCTGCCAGCCACTATGGTTTCTACTCGCAAATTGAGAATGGCGTGGGTATGACCCGTTTCCTCGTTGATCAGTGGGAGCATAGCAAACGCCGACTGCCGGCAGCTATGCCGGAGCCGCGACGTGTCACCATCGTCACAAGTACTATGGCTTCGCCTGTAATCGCCACGTTGGCGGAGGATATGCGCAAGGTTAGCAACCTGGATGTGCAACTGCTCCCAGTGGTGAATAAATTCTTTGGCGCGGAAGTCACGGTAGCCGGGTTGTTATGCGGCCAGGATTTACTGGAGGCACTGCAAGAGCATAGCGACTCGGCAGATCTCATTTTGTTGCCGCGCGTCATGCTAGATAATGAAGGTGTGCGCTTTCTGGACGATGTGACGGTTGAGGAGTTCAAAGAAAAACTGTTACCGGCTCGTGTTGAGTTTGTGCGCAACGCTCAAGAAACCATCGATGCCGTTCGTACTCTGGCTGGAGTTGTCACCAGTGCAGGACGCAGGACGGTACGTGTACAATCTCGCTTGTAAATAGGCGAGCTTGTCACTATAATACGAGACTGTGGATTGTTATATAAAGTGTATTTACAGTTTCGTGAGAGATGGAAGAAAGTCGCTGTCGCTATGTTTCAGGCCCTCCTGACTAAAGAATTGCGCCTGCGTTTACGCAGTGAACATATTGCCTGGGTGCTGGTAGCCTACATTATTATCATGAGCCTGCTTGGTTGGTTAATCTTTGAGGTTTATGGCAACCTTGCTGCATATAGCGGCAGTAGTGAAACAGGTATTATACTCTATTACGCGCTTATCCTATTGCAGCTCTTGTTTATTCTCTGCACCACGCCGGCCTATACGTCAACCTCTATTAATGGTGAAAAAGAGCGCCAGACCTTTGATCTTCTTTTATGCTCACAGCTCTCGGCCTTTTCACTGATTCTAGGCAAACTCGTTGCTGGCATCGCCAATGCCTTATTATTGGTCATTGCCACTATGCCTGTTTTTAGCCTGGTCTTTTTCTTTGGAGGGATTTCGCTGATCCAGTTTATGGGTGCATTTCTGATTTATGGCGTTACGGTGTTGCTGATCGCGTCCCTCGGACTCTTTTACTCAACGGTCATACGCCGACCAGCCATATCTACCATGGCGACCTATGTATCCTGTCTGTTCTGGCTCACACTGCCGATCTTTATCACGGCATTTCTCTGGCCTGCCCTTACTGCACAATATCCTTCTAACGGTCAAGATGTCCTCTTGTTTGCCTGGAATCCATTCATTGCTATTATGAGTATGTCGCCGGACCTGAATGCATTGCCCCCTTTCTGGCTCCATATCCCCATCTGGTTAGTCTATATTACGTTGAGCGTATGCGCAGCGCTGCTCTTTTTCTTGCTCAGTGTGCGCCTGGTGCGGCCTGTACAAAATAAGAGGAACAGAGATAAGCTGGATTCTGTAGAGCAAGAGTCAGTAACTGTAGCTGTGTGACAAAAAAACTTCTGTAATCGCGACTAATATGATTGGGAGGAACACCATGACACGTACAATTGGTATTGGCGTAATCGGGATGGGTTGGATGGGCGAAGTGCACAGCCGCTCCTATCGAGCCATGCCAGTCATCGCCATTTCAATCCCGCCTGGGGACTCAACCTGGGCTATGATGATCTCAAAGTAATTGAAGCCTACAACTTCCTGCGCTCCGTCGTGTCCGGTCAGCAGGGAGAACCAGGCTTCAGTGAAGCCCTGGCTGTGGCGCATGTTCAGCAAGCGATTATGCGCTCCTGGGAAAGTAGTCGCTGGGAGACTGTGAATCCTGACGTACCGGCTACAGAATGAGATGCAGGAAACCAGTTGTTGCGGTATAGAACTGGACGACTGAAGTTTTATGCTTACTAACTCATGCTTCTGCGTCAGGGATTATCTGGCTTCAGCTCAATATTAGTAAAAAGTGTGCGTGTTCCAGACGTAACTATTCAGGTTGGCTGGACAGCGGCGGGGGCGAGCCGCGACGCGAACGAACGTGCATGCTGCGGCCTCCACCCCGCGTAGCGATAATCCCCGCCACTACGCGAACGTGTATGCTGCGGCCTCCACCCCGCGTAGCGACAATCCCTTGCTGATCCGATGGGCTGACTGCGTAGCAGTAGAAGCGCTAGCTTCGTTGCCAATCGGAATAAGGACGCGGTTGTCGTTCTCAACCTGAATAGTTACGTTCCAGACACTACTTCTGCATATATTGATCGCGATGGCTGCTAGCTCTGCTTTGTCTCGTTAGATTTAACTGATCGTACAATGGTCCATGTGCCGGGTAGCAAAGCAGCGGCGATGACCAGTTTGATCAGGTCACCTGGAATGAAGGGCAGCATACCCAGTGTCAGAGCGGTAGAGAGACTACTGTGGGTGATAACTGCCAGCCAGGGAACACCTATGGCATAGATGATCAGTGAGCCTGGCAGCATGGCGAGCGTCGAAGTGAGAAAGCTACGATCCAGTCCGCGCTCGCACAAGAAACCTACCACAAATGCCGCAACGGGGTAAGACCACAGATAGCCGGCAGTTGGTGAGATGAGCAAATAAGCGATGCCACCACCGTAGGCGAATACTGGTAGCCCGGCGGCACCTTCGGCGAGATAGAGTAACATTGCCAGCGCGCCGCGCCGACTGCCAAGGGAGGCTGCTACCAGCAAGACCACCAGGGTCTGGAGGGTAATCGGGACAGGCGTAAATGATAGCGGAATGCTCACATGCGCCGATAATGCCATAAGTCCACTGGAACCGATCACAAGCAACGCATCTTTAAGCAAATTGCTGCTACGAGATGAACGAGCTGGAACAAGATGATCGATAAGTGTTGTGCCAGGGGCAATTGCCATGAGGTACTTACTCCTTACTGAACAAGATTGGATGCAATATCATCTATAAGTTACAGCCGTCATTATACAACCAATTGCTTGTGCGCGGGAACGCGGGCCGAGCTGGCGATGCCCACTAAGCGTCCAGGACAGGACCTGGCTACGCGATCAGTTCTGCGCTATCGTGCCGGGGATCATTGACGCGTCGTGAAACTGGCCGTGCTAGCATCTGAGCAGATGGATACGCCCTGAGCAAGGGTAAAAGTACCTGACTATCGTGTACCGTTGGATCGAGCCATGCCTCACGCGCTTCTCGCGACAAAATAGCAGGCATGCGATTATGAATAGGCTGCATGAGCTCATTTGGCTCCGTCGTAATAATGGTGCAGGTGCGTATGTGTTGACCTGTAGGACTCTTCCAGGTATCCCAGAGGCCAGCAAAAGCAAATGGCTCATGCTCTTTCAGCGTGATATACATGGGTGTCTTCGGTGCATTTGGTTCATGTGTCCACTCGTAAAAGCCATCCGCGACGACAAGGCAACGTCTGGCGTTCAGGAGCCGCTTAAAACTAGGCTTCTCCGCCAGCGTTTCAGCACGCGCATTGATCATTTTTGCGCCTATGTTCTCCTCTTTCGCCCATGAGGGAACTAATCCCCAGCGCACCATCTCCAGATGTAAAGCGCCGTTTTGCATCACGGTAAGCACGTCCTGCGTAGGAGCAATGTTGTAGCGCGGCTGTGTTTGAAGTGCTGGCTGAACTGCAATGCTTCCAGGACTCATAATAACTCTGGCCACTGTGTCTATATCGTATATGAGTGTAAAACGACCGCACATACGTTCCTCCTTATGATGCTAAGCTGAGATCATCTGCATCTATATATTTCTATCTGACTGCATAGTATTCTTTTTTAGTGCATGCCATGCGGTGGTATCTTTACCCCCAGTATGCTTTTAGTGAGGGGAAGCGCGGCATTGCCAGATGGTCCATCAAGGCCAGTCCAACCAACGTGGAGGATATCGTGATCGCGTAACAAATAGAGTGTTGCTACATGTGAAGCAGAAATTGCATGCACATCTATTGTCATTGTGTACTCCAGTACGTTATTTTTGTGATGGCACTTTCATTTTACCACAGTAGATTGCTATATATGGCGATGTTATTGATCGAGGACAGTGACATATTTGCTATTTTGCTTCTACACTGGTATGAGAACCGTTCGTGTAAAGCATAGACACCTACTGACACTGATAGACAGGTATGCTATACTCTCTCGATGAAGTTAATCGACTACGCTCACAAGATGGGCATTAGTTACAAGACTGCCTGGCGTTGGTACAAAGCAGGGAAAATACAGGGCAAACAGATGGATACAGGGACTATCCTCATATTCGAGGATGAGGAGCCATCTCCTTCTTCATCTGCTGAGAAGGTGGCAGTCTATGCCCGCGTCTCGTCTGCTGAGAACAAACCAAATCTGGATAGTCAAGCTGAGAGGGTAGTTGCCTACTGCATGGCAAGAGGCTACCACGTTGCGAAGGTGGTCAATGAAGTTGGTTCTTCGGGCAGGTCTGGTTACGCTATGAAGAGTCGTATCATCGCATGAAGTCCCATGAAGCATATAAGGCCTTACCAGCGAAGGTGTCTCAACAAGTGCTCAAGTTGCTCGATAAGAACTGGAAAGCCTTCTTTGAGGCAACAAAAGCCTACGAGAAAGACCCTTCTCAGTTCTTAGGGCGTCCCAAACTTCCGAAGTACAAACACAAAGCCAATGGACGCAATGTTCTCGTCTACACTCTTCAGGCAATCAGTAAGCCTGCTCTTGAACGTGGAATCATTGCTCCATCAGGCTTACCTATCAAGATACCAACCAAACAGACAAACGTCGATCAGGTGCGCATTGTACCACGTATCGATTGCTACGTGGTGGAAGTTATCTATGAGCAAGAGATACAACCAGCGCCAATAGACCCATCCTGGTACGCTTCCATAGACATTGGATTAAACAATCTGGCAACGCTAACCTCAAACAAGATCGGGTTTCTTCCGAGAATTGTTAACGGGCGTCCGCTCAAGAGTGTCAATCAGTTCTATAACAAGGAGCGTGCACGACGGCAATCGCTCTTGCCTCAGAAACAGTTCACCTCTCGTGCCATTGACCGTCTTACGGCGAAACGCAACCGTCGTATCACCTCCTATCTGCATACCGCATCCCGTCGCATTGTTGACCTGCTCATCCAGGAGCACATAGGGACGCTGGTCATCGGAAAGAATGACAACTGGAAGCAAGAGGCGAATATGGGCAAGAGGACCAATCAGAACTTTGTGCAGATCCCTCATGCTCGTTTCATCGATCTGCTCACCTACAAGTGCCAATTGGTTGGCATATACGTGATCCTGACAGAAGAGAGTTACACCAGCAAATGTAGTTTTCTGGACGATGAGTCCATTGGCAAGCATGAGCAGTACGTGGGCAAACGGGTGAAGCGTGGACTGTTTCGTGCTGCATCAGGCAAACGCCTCAATGCCGACGTGAATGGATCGTACAATATCCTGCGAAAAGTAGTCCCCGACGCTTTCGGGCAAGGGGATAGTGGGTGTCGTGTAGTTCACCCATCATCGCTTGCGGTGTAAATGACCAATGGGCATACGTGTCTCTTGATCGGGAACTATACATACAAATGGAACATGAAAACGATAGCCGGGAAAGACTGGCCTGTCTCGAAGCATTATTTTGAGGAGAAAGGATACGTACCGTGACGGAGGCTCCCACGCCTGCACAAATCGTAGCACCTGGACGACCAGATTTTCAGATGTACTGGAAAGTATTGCAGTTTCCTTTGCTGGTTATAATCATGATTGGAGCGCTACTCTGGTTCAACATGCAACAGGATCAACGGACACTCACGTTAGGTCAGGAGCAGAGTCAGACTGCCAGTTCGCTGGCTGGCGACCAGCAGCGTGAGACTATATTAGTGAATTACATGAATACTATTTCGGATATGCTTATCCACGATAAACTCTTGCAGTCGCAGCCAACAGATATAGTAAGAACTGTCGCACAGGCACAGACATTAGAAGCGTTGCGCGCGCTCGATCCTGATCGCAAGGCTATCCTGCTGCGTTTCCTGTATGAAACAAAACTTATCGATAATGACTATCATATTATCAGCCTGGCCGACGCTCCTTTACAAAATGCTCACCTGAGCAACATCGATTTGCGCGACACCTATCTTGTAGGGGCAAATCTGGCGGGAGCAGATCTGAGGGGTGCTAATTTAAGCTACGCGACGCTTGTGTTTACCAGTTTTGCGCATGCCAACCTGGCGGGAGCAGATCTGCGTGGGACAAATATGCAAAATGTCAATGTGACGGGTGCCAATCTGACGGGAGCAAATTTGCGCGATGCTACCGGTATTGGCAATGGCCAGCTCGCGAAAGCCAGTTCTCTTAAAGGGGCAACCATGCCCGATGGGTCGGTGCATGCTTAGTCGTGTCTGCTACTCCTTTACGGGGTGGGTACTCGACCTGATACAATGAGTGCATGACGCCTTTCGTAATCTGCTGGCATGCCGTTCAGTGGCGTGAGTGAACCAGCCTGACAGACTACCCAGCTTGCGCCAGAACGTGGGAGCTTGCAAAGCTCAACGGTGGCGGGTTCACTAGCCGCGAGTGAGCGGCGTTCGCCACTGCTTTTTTAGAGCGTACTGCGTCGGATAGGTCGTCTGAAATCGAGAGCAATGTGAGAAGAGAGTAGACAACTATGCCTTACACTTCCATCCGCGAAGCCGCTGAGGAGATCCACTCAGGTATTATTACTCCGACTGAATTGGTCCTGGAGCTATTTGAGCGCATTGACGAGGTAGATGGTGAGATCCAGGCCTTTATTTCTGTGTTGCGTGAGCAGGCGCTCGTTGACGCTGAGCAGGCCGAACGTGAAATGCGTACCGGACTCTATCGTAGTCAGTTGCATGGTATCCCTATCGCGATTAAGGATCTCATCGCCGTCAAAGATGTGCGCACGACGGCGAGTTCGCGCGTGCTGGCTGATTATGTATCGCCAGAAGACGCCATGGTCGTTGAGCAGTTGCGCAAGAGCGGAGCGATTATCCTAGGCAAAACAAACACCTTTGAATTCGCCTATGGTCCCTACTCGCCACCGACACGCAATCCCTGGAAGCATACGCATACGGCGGGCGGTTCCAGTGGTGGCTCTGCGGCGGCGGTGGCAGCTGGTATGTGCCTGGGAGCAATTGGTACTGATACGGGTGGTTCTATCCGTATTCCCTCTGCGTGCTGCGGCATTACCGGACTCAAGCCAACCTATGGACGTGTCAGTTGCTACGGAGTTCTTCCTCTCAGCTGGTCGCTGGATCATGTGGGGCCGCTGGGTCGTAGCGCCGAGGACTGTGCCATCATTTTTGACGCCATCGCCAAATATGATCCGCGTGACCCCAATAGTGTGCCCGGTCCTCCCACCGCACCAAGCCGCTATACTGCTACTTTGATCGGTGGCGCTGAAGGGCGTGGTCCACTTTCTCTGCAAGGACTCAAGCTAGGTGTGCCACAGGATGCCTTTGTTGACCCGTTGCACCCGGAGGTACGTGCTGCCTGGCGATCTGCCTTGCGTGTATTTGAGGAAGAAGGCGTCGAAATCATTGACGTGGAGCTACCGCGTCCGACGATGGAGCTGTACCGTGCTATCCAGAAGCCAGAGGCATCACTTGCACATATGCAGCAAGGATGGTTTCCTGAAAAGATCGATTTGTATGGGGAACTACTACAAACGCGGTTGCGCGAGGGGCAGCAGGTGCTTGCGGTTGATTATTTGCGTGCATTACATGAGCGGCGTGTATTCTCAAGCAGCCTGCGTACAATCATGCAGCGCGTGGACGCGTTTGTGCTGCCGACCATCCCTATACCCGCTGTGGCTATGGAGCAGGCCGGACAGGATATTGCAATTGATGGCACGATTGAAAATGCCACCACGGCTCTCTTGCGTCTGACCATGCCTTTTAATCTCTCAGGACTGCCCGCCATCTCGTTTCCGTGTGGTTTTACGACGGATGGCTTGCCTATCGGTTTGCAGATAGCCGGGAAGCCTTTCGAGGAGGCAACCGTCTTGCGCCTGGCACATGCGTATCAACAACTAACCGATTGGCAACGCAGGGAATTGCCCATCTTGCGGTGAGGAAAGAGGGACAACAGACGAGCAAGGAAAGCAGAGAAAAGGAAGCTCCAGCAGTATTCAGAAAGATTTCACCCCGAGCGGAAGGAAACGTTCCCTTTCTCCCCCTAGGAAAGCTCGCAGCTTCCTGTTAGCATAGATAATATAGCAGGAGGACTCAACGTAAGTAACGAGAGGACTGAGATACATTTGCTGCTATAGCACTGGTAGCTCTCATAATTATCTCTGTCTATCTATAAGGAAGGATAAATGGAATTAGCCATGGGATCTAGATCAAATGATTATCTTGAAAGAAAAACAAATTGGGCTGGTAATGAAAACTGGAGCCCTGAAATAATGTTGTTTCCTACTTCTTTGAAGGAGTTGCAAGACTATGTACGTTGGGTAGATGAGAATAATAAAAAAGTAAAAGTTATCGGTGCCGGACATTCTTTCTCTGACTGTGCAGCTACTGAAGGTGTTCAACTCGATCTTAAATATTTAAATAAAGTTCTCTCGTATGATGCGATTTCTAAGAAAATCGAAGTACAAGCAGGTATTAGGTTAAAAGACCTCTATCGATATTTTGACGAAAACAATGTTGCATTACCAAGTATCCCAAATATCGATGAAATTACTTTGGGCGGCGCGATCTCCAATGCAACACATGGTACTAACCTATTCAATGGTACCTATTCATCTTTGGTACGAGAGATAAAACTGGTAACTGGATATGGTGAATTACTTTATCTTACATATGATACGAAGAATGCTAAGGATTTACAGCGGTTTGAAGCTGCATTAGCGAGTTTTGGATCGCTAGGAATCTTTTATTCCATCACCCTGCAACTTGAGGAAAGCTACGATATTATCGTACAGAGGTATTCATCTTCTCTAAATGATATCCGTGGAGAAATAGAAACACTAGCACGGACATATGACGGTGTACAATTCATGCTTTTTCCTTTGCAAGATTTGGCCTTCATTAAAACCCAGGATAAAATTAAACGAGGTTTGCAGCCTTACACCAAGCAGTCCTCAAAGAGTGTATTAGCATTTGAGGTAGTTCTCTGGATGTTTAAGCCAAAACGCTGGAGATTACTAGCAAAGCTGCTTCAAAGAGCCTTTAACAGTAAGGTTTTTCTACAACTTTTAAAACTTTCTTATAGTTCTCAAATTGTGACGAATTGGTCAGACGGAGAACTATCTCATCATAAGAGTCGATTTTTTAACATGGAATATGCTATTCCTATCTGCAGAATAGAAGAAGCCTTAGAAAAAATATGCCAAACTACTCGAAACTACTATCAATCTGGGGTTTATACGAGATGTTTACCCTTTATTCTCAGGCCTGTAGGTGCCGATAGATTAGGTTTTTTATCACCGACGCATCATCGGGATACATGTTATGTCGATATATTGTTTCAAACTGCGGACGCAAGCGAAATCACTTTCTATAAACAAATTGAGAAAGACCTTTTAAATATTGAGGGGAGGGTTTCCTGGTCACGTAAGTTCTTTGCCTCAAGTAACGAAATTTTAAAGTCTTACCCACAACATAAAGATTTTCTGGAGGTAATGCAAGAACTCGATCCAAAGGGAACCTTTGTTAATAAGTTCATTTTACGCATTTTTGCTTTGGAGAGGGTGAGCGGTGCTGTCCAAGGTCAAGATGAAGATTGCAGAGCCATTAATTGACGATTTGCCAGAACTCATAGCCGCAAGCAGTGCGAGAATACCACTGATGTTCAATACCAAACGTCTGAAGTAACTGTTCCCACGAGCACTGAAGTTGAAGCATGGTTTCTTTTGTCCCCTTGATCTCTGTTTTCTGTGCCTTCCTGTTTTCTCGCCTGAGAAGATAGCATCAAAACTGAATGCTGTATTAATTCTATGTATTAATTCTATGCGTGCCATTTGGACGCCATCCTGAAGATAACGTTTGGATTACACATAAGGGTAGCCATCGAGACCACCCTTATGCTCGTTTCTGAGTGCCTATGGGTACGACTATTCTTCTGGGCCACCATAGACAATCGTGCGCTTCACCTGCTCAATCAGATCTGTGACCGGGATACCGCGCGGGCAGGCGTCTGCGCAGTTAAAGATGGTGCGGCAGCGCCACACGCCCTCTTTGCGACTTAAGACCTGCAAGCGCTCGGCTGCTCCCTGATCGCGGCTATCAAAGATAAAGCGGTGCGCGTTGACAATTGATGCCGGACCAACCCAATCGGGGTTGCCCCAGATCGATGGGCAGGAACCCGTGCAGGCTCCGCAGAGGATACATTTGGTGCCCTCGTCGAAAATTTCACGCTGCTCCGGCGATTGTAGGCGTTCTGTGCCCGGCGCATTGTCATAATTGATCAGGTATGGCTTGACCGACTTGTACTTGTCGAAGAAATTATCCATATCGACCACCAGATCTTTGATCACGGGATAGCCCAACATCGGCTCAATCGTCACTTTGTTACCCACATCGCGTATCAGCACCTTGCAGGCCAGGCGGTTGCGCCCATTAATGCGCATGGCATCGGAGCCGCATACACCATGGGCACAGGAACGGCGGTATGTCAACGTGCCATCCATGGTCCACTTGATAGTATTCAAGGCATCGAGCAGGCGGTCAATAGGATCAGCCTCAACACGAAACTCATCCCAATATGGTTTGGTCTCACGCTCAGGGTCATAACGCTTAATGCGTATCAATACGTTCATCTCTTGCTCCTACACGCTTACTTAATACTTAGGTCTCCATCATTCCAGGGGAAAAATTTGAGAAATGGGGTAGGGGCGCCACCTCGCGTGCGCCCTGGGGCGGTCGCCAGGACACGCCCCTACCCCATTTCCCTCTCAAGGAGGGAGATCCTAATACTTGCGCTCTTTTGGTTTGAATATGGGATCATCGATCAAGATCACATCTTTATACTCTAAGCGCACGTCATGAGTTTTGCTACCCTGGTAGGCCAGCGTGTGTTTCAGCCAGTTGACATCATCGCGTTTCAGATAGTCAAGACGATAGTGGCCGCCGCGACTCTCTGTACGCGCCAGCGCGCCGTGAATGGTGGCTTCAGCACAATCGAGCAAGAAGCCGAGTTCGACAGCTTCTACCATCTCCGTATTGAAACGTCGGCCCTTATCCTGCAACTGCACATTGCTATACGCGTCCTTCAGGCCCGCAAGGACATCGAGGGCATGGCGCATACCACTATCGGTGCGTTCAACGAAGACATTATCGATCATCTCGTTCTGCAACTCGCTGCGAATGCGGGCTGCGGCCTCACCGCCAGTTGAGCTGTAGAGACGCTCAACCTGTTCTTTGGCGAACTCCTCGGCGTGATCGGGCAACGGAGCGTGATCATTTTCTGCGATAAACTTTGCCATATGTTTGCCTGCGCGTCGTCCGAACACGATCAGGTCCACCAGGGAGTTCGTTCCCAGGCGGTTTGAGCCGTGTACCGAGACACAGGCAACCTCACCGGCTGCATAGAAGCCAGGCAAGGGTGTCCACTGGGCATCGATGACCACGCGCGCATCCGTATCGGTCGGGATACCGCCCATCGCATAGTGGGCGGTAGGCTGGATCGGCACCGGCTCGGTGATCGGCTCGACTCCCAGGTAGTTGCGGGCGAAATCGGTCACGTCTGGTAATTTCTCGGTGATGACCTTCGCTCCCAGGTGGCGTAGATCGAGGTAGACATAATCTTTGCCATCCACGCCGTTGCCATCTTTGACCTCTTGTATGATGCAGCGCGAAACGATGTCACGGGGAGCCAGATCTTTGAGCGTTGGCATATAGCGCTCCATGAAGTACTCACCCTTGCCATTCAGCAACTTCGCCCCTTCGCCGCGTGCTCCTTCGCTGAGCAAGACGCCGACCTTGTAGAGTCCCGTGGGATGGAACTGGTACATCTCCATGTCCTGCAAGGGAATGCCACGTCGGTAGGCTATCGACATGCCATCTCCCATACAGGCAAAAGCGTTGCTCGTCACGCGCCAGGCGCGTCCATAGCCGCCGGTAGCGAACATCACGGCTTTGGCATGGAAGGTATGGATCTCGCCCGTGCGAATTTCGAGGGCAATGACACCACATGCTGTGCCATCGTTCAGCAGCAGATCGAGTACCAGGTACTCATTGAAGAAGTTCACCTGATTTTTGATGGCACTCTGATACATCGTTTGTAGAATCATGTGTCCGGTGCGGTCAGCCGCGTAGCAGGCGCGGCGCACAGGTCCCTCACCAAAGTTGCGCGTATGTCCGCCAAATCGCCGTTGATCGATGCGACCATCCTCCGTACGGTTGAAGGGCAGACCACGATGTTCCAATTCATACACGGCGTCGATGGCCTCGCGGGCCAGGATTCTCCGCTGCGGGCTGATCAACCAGGTAATCGCCGCCCTTAATGGTATCGTACATGTGCCATTTCCAGTGATCTTCTTCCCGGTTGCCCAGTGCCGCCGCTACACCTCCCTGCGCTGCGCCCGTGTGTGAACGTGTTGGATAGACCTTGGTTAGCACGGCAACGCTGGCATTTGGCAACTGCATGGCTGCCATTAACCCTGCGCCGCCAGAGCCAACGATGATAACGTCAAACTTATGGTACATAGTATGTCCTTACTCACTCTCTAATGGGGAATGCATGTTGCTCCCAGGCCCGTTGTGACTGGTTGGAACGTAATTAACGTGATCGTGCCGAGCATAAAGAAGACCAGCAGTAGTAGACCGACAAAAGACAGCGCCCACACACGCGCCGCGCGATTGCGCACATAGTCGTCAACTACTACGCGCAAACCATTCATGCCATGGGTCAACGCGAGTGTAAGTAGCAGCCAGTCAAACAGTCGCCAGAACGGGTTGGCGTAACGGTAGGCCACAAATGCGTAGGTGGTACAGGCAACATCGTTGCTCACATGCATAATGATCAGGTGGATGATGACCAGAAAAATCAGGACGACACCCGAAATGCGGAAGAAATACCAGGAAAATGTTTCAAATCCCCCCGCTGTCGGACGCGGGCCGCGACCACTTGAGACACGCATCATAAAATAATACTCCTTCAAAGGATGTGCTTACTCACTTGCCGTAGCTGTTGATTAGCCATCGATGCTTAGTGAAAAACCTGCGCTACTGGCAGTACAAACCATGGCACAACTGGTGCAATGACCTTATAAGCGATAGGGATGAATACAATAATAGTGACAGCCAGCACGATCCCAAACATCAATCTTTGATAGCGTGATCCCTTACGCCAGAAGTCGATGACCATGATACGCACGCCGTTGAAGGCATGGTAGAGGACCGCCGCTATCAACGCTAATGACAGCAGCCGCACGATCCAGCTATCGAAGAGCACAACGCTTTCATCATAAATCGTGGGACCAAAACCGATCATAGAGACATCGACGATGTGGATCATTAAAAAGAGTAGCACGCCCAGTCCTGTAATGCGGTGTAATAGCCAGGACCACATGCCAGATTGACCTTTATACATCTTTCCCTCGTTTCTGCAGGCGGGAGGTGGGGGCATGAGGCAGTGAAATGAAATAGCGGTAAAGGGGCGTACCAATTTTCCTCACACAGGTTTAGCGGTTGCCCTATATGTTGCATCGGCCTCCTGGCTCTTGCTCTCGCCCATTTTGACATCCCCCCGGGGTGCCATGCTTCTGGACTGGCAAAAAAGCTGATCAGCCCTGTTTCAATTTGCATATTGCTCGAAAAAGCGCTACACAGTGGATCGAACAGCACATGGATCGCTCTGCTTGAACCTTCTGCATTGACTATTTGTCTTTTCGCACCCCATCGTGCACACCTGAGTGGTTGACATTGTATGTGTATTATACTGCACAGGGATAGTGCGCGCAAACGCAAAGCTGCATAAGTGATCAGACTGCCTGCTTCGATCTCTCCTGCTGTCGCCAGGCCGTACTCGCTATGAGGCGGAAATGGGGTAGGGGCGTGTCCTTGCGACCGCCCCCGGGGCGCACGCGAGGTGCCCATTGGCGCAAACGTAAAAACCGCCGAGTTTCATCGGCAAGCGGGTAGGGGCGTGTCCTTGCGACCGCCCTGGTGGGTCTTCAGAGAGCAGGGGATAGCTCGCGTGAGGCCCAGGGCGCACGCAAGGTGACGCCCCTACCCCGGTTATCCTCGTGGGAGCGGAACCCGCAAAGGTGGCAACTCCCCTGTATTTTCCCTTTTTGCATCTGGTGCACCACACGAGAAACTCATCTTTTCTTAAGTTTGCGCCTATGGGTGACGCCCCTACCCCATTTCCCAACGTTTCCCCGAAAGGATGAAGACCCCGGCGTTTTGAGATCTATACAATGCCCTCTTTTTAAGACTATACTTAGTGAGGAAGCTATCGTTAGCGCATCCAATGCCCTCTATGCATCTAACTGCTCGGCTTTTGTGCTGAGCAGGACTGCCGGCATGCAGGGCAGACAGAACAGACGCAAGATAAAGGAGTTCACTTTATGTGTTATGACAACGATGCACGTCCACCAGATCTCCCTGGCGCTGGCGGCACGGCCCATGGTGAAGATATTATATTGACTGCTGCTGATGGCAACCGTTTTTCGGCCTACGTAGCGCAGCCTGACCACCCTACGGGTGCGCAGATCGTCATTTTTCCCGATATACGAGGGCTACACCAGTTCTATAAAGAACTGGCCCTGCGTTTTGCTGAATCTGGTACGCGCGCTGTGGCGATTGATTATTTTGGTCGCACGGCTGGTACCGGTACCCGCGATGACTCTTTTGAGTTCATGCCACACGTCCAGAAGCTACTGGCACCCAACTTCTTCCAGGATGTGACGGCTACGCTGGCCTATCTGCGCACGGGGGCTGGTGCCAATCAGCCGACCTTTACTGTAGGTTTCTGCCTGGGAGGCAGCTTTTCCCTGTTAGCGGGTACGCAGCCGGACTTCGCGCTGGCCGGTGTCATCGGTTTTTATGCTGGATTGAGCAGGACTTTTGCTGGTACAGACGCGAGCGTTTTAGCGCTAGCCGCTGGCAGCAAATATCCTGTGCTTGGTTTGTTTGGTGGAGCGGACCAGGGTATTCCGGTCTCCGATGTTCACCAATTGGACGAGAACCTGGATAAGGCCGGTGTTGAGCACAATATCATCATCTATCCTGGCGCTCCGCATAGTTTCTTTGACCGCCGCTCTCTTGACTATGCTGAAGCCTCTACGGATGCCTGGCAGCATGTTCTGAGCTTCATTTCCTCACGCCATCCCACACCGGTCCATTGAGAATGTGTTCGGGCAGGGTACGCCTTTCTCTGCCCGAACATCTATTAAAAACTTCTAGCCACTGAGGAGTGAATGCACCTGTATGGAGATTACCTCTTACGATACTGCTTATATCCGCCACGATTACGATCAATTATGGAATGCTGCTGCAATTGAGATTGTGTGGTACAGGCGAAATGCACTTAATCTGGAACTGCTACCTTTGGCATCGATCAAAATCGCATAATTGGCAATGCATGCCGTACGTTTTGTTTGTGCGTTGGTAGCAAAGGGACATGGACAGTTGGGATGAAGGATGAAAAGCGCGTGGGTTGGTGACTTACCGACAAGAAGTCAGGAGACTCTTGCCAGTAGAGAGGCTAATGGTGGTAACAGTTAAAAGGTGTGGTAGAGGATGAGGAATGCGACTAACAATGAGTAGATGGCAATTGTTTCGCCAAAGACCAGCCCCAGGATAAAGTTGCTGCGAATCAGCGGTTCGGCACTGGGATTGCGACCAATCGCTGCATAGGCCTGCGCGGTGGCGACACCAATGGCGATGCCTGCTCCAATGCCTCCCAGGCCCATCGATAGCGCCACTGCCAGCGGTTGTATAAGCATGCGTCGTCTCCTTTCTGTTTTTCTCTCTGTTCTATGTATCTCGACAATATAAATTGTAGCGGATTTCTGCGGCAAAAGACAAGATTTCTATGCCGGTTGTGATTATTTTGCATTTATCGGCCATCAACACAAACCTGTTGTATGCTCTTGTACTTTCGTAAGAAGAGGTCGTGGGTGCGTGCTTGAGGGCACTCGCGGCCTTGCTTATGCGCCCTATATGAAGGTAATATGGTTTTATCAAGGAATCAGGTTGTCCAATATCGCTGCATACATAGAGTGGGACGACTGATCTGGTTTATGCTCAAAAGAAGGGTTTCGCCTGGATATCAGCCTGATGAAAAATTTTCTGAAGATAGATAATAGATTGAAAACATGCAGGAAGGATTTTGCTATGAAGATTACTATGGCACAGATTTTCTCAGGTATGCTCCTGTTAATACGTCTTTGGTTGCCCGCAATCGTGTTTATTGGTTTGTGTATGGGCATTTTCCTGGCTTTTGACTCGGTTTTGCTACTGATAGATCAAATCGCTGCTCCAACGTGGCTGAATACTCTCATCGGAATAGCGTGGCTGTCGCTTTTCATCCTCTATATCATGCTTGGAGTTGCCTTTACCTACTTGTCCGCCCGCCTTCTTCGTCGTTCCTTTGGGTCAAAAGAATTGCGGGTCCAAAGACGTATGGCCATCTTGAGCGGTTTGCCTTTTTACGCTCTCTGCTTGCTTTTCTTGATGACGACTATTGCTTTTTTTATCCTTTTTTCTGATACGGTGAATCCTGTGACTGCGTACGCAAGTGCAGCTGGCTTTTTGCTTCTCTCGCTTGCCTCGTGTGGCTACTGGCTTCTGGTACGTTTCTTACTTGGCCGCTCATCTGCCATTGCTCGTCAGTAAAAGGGCAAAACTCATTCCGTCCTGGCTCCGCATCCACGCAGACAAACGGGTAGGGGCGTCACCTCGCGTGCGCCCCGCGGCGGTTGCCAGGACACGCCCCTACCCGTTTGCCGACAAAACTCAGCCGTTCCTCCGTTCGTGCCTAGAGGACACGCCCCTACCCTATTTCCTCCGCATGGACGGAGAGCCCGCCTAATATCAATGTTGACAGTGCTGACGTTCTGTGGTTTACTAAAATCTCATGTGTCGCGAACTTATGCGGTGTGGACGATTTTACCGGAGGGAAAAGCCATGGAAACTGAAAACGGGTACATCGGTAAGCAAATTGGTAACTACCGTATCACGGCATCACTTGATGCTGGCGCATTTGGCACAGTTTACCGTGGTGTTCACATCTATCTTGCCAACCGTGAAGTCGCCATCAAATTGATGCATCGTACACATCTCGCTTCAGAACATGAGCGTGAGAGTTTTCTGCAGGAAGCACAATTTCTCGAAGTGCTCAAGCATCCTCACATTCTGCCAATTTACGATGTGGGTATCGATGAAGGTACCCCCTATATCATTGCCGAGTTTGCGCCGAATGGATCACTGCGCGACCTGATCAAGGCACGGCGTCCCGCATTGTTGTCCCAGGAGGAAGTTCTGACGATCCTCTCACAGGTTGGGCAGGCGCTTGATTATGTGCACCAGCAGAATTTTGTGCACCGGGACCTGAAGCCCGAGAATATCCTCTTTGACGCTCGCGGTGATGCTCTGATCGCTGATTTCGGCATTGCTGTTTTTCTTGAGACGACAAAGACAGCATATGTAGATATTATTGGTTCACCGCTCTATATGGCTCCCGAGCAATTTGAAGGCTTTGCCAGCCGTCGCAGCGACCAGTATGCGCTGGCCTGCATCGCCTACGAGCTGCTGACGGGACGCCCACCAATCGTGGGACAGCATGCCGTGATTATTGGTGTGCGCCATCAGACGGAACCGCCAACTCCACCCCGGCAACTGAATCCGGCCATTCCTGTGCACATCGAGAACGCCCTATTGAAAGCACTGTCCAAGAAGCGCGAGGAGCGTTATCCCGACATTCCAGCCTTTCTGGCAGCCCTGCTCAATGTGCCTACGCGTGTGGTCGATAAAGCCGATGATGCCTTAGAGGCCAGCGCGATTGCTCACGCCAATAGTATTCCATTGAGCATTTTCACGCCCAACGCGGAGATTATCACCAGGACAAAAGAGCAATGGGCGGATGAAGGCAATGATCTCTATAACCGTGGTCGCTATGAGGAAGCACTGAGCGCTTTTGAGCACGCCATTCAGAAAGATCCCACGTTTGCCTACGCTCATGAAGGGAAAACGAGCGCTCTATACGCCCTGGAGCGCTATCAGGAGGCTCTCACTTCGGTGGAGATCGCCTTAAAACTCGCTCCTGAGTACGCGATATCCTATGCTGATAAGGGCAACATTCTCTACGAGTTCCAATGTTACGATGATGCGCTGGGCTATTATGATCGCGCGCTCCAACTAGATCCGCAGCTAGTTGATGCCTACCTGGGGCGTGCTACGACATTATGTGCACAACGCCGTTATCAGGAAGCGCTTGACGCCTATGAGCAGGCCATTCAGCTCGATCCTGCCAATAGCCTGGCTTATGATGGTGAAGCCTGGACGTTGCGCCAGCTCCAGCGCTTTACGGAGGCGTTGACCTTCTCAGAAAAAGCTATCCAGCTTGATCCACAAAATGCCTCGTACCATATGGGCAAGGGTCGGGCGCTCTTCCGCTTGCAGCGCTATGAAGAATCGCTGGTCTCCTTTGACCTGGCTATCCAGCTCGATCCTCTGCTGGCCCAGATTTACGATTACAAGGCCGACTCGCTCTACCAGACGAAGCGCCTGGAGGAAGCTCTGGAAACCTATGAGCATGCCTTCCAATTAGATCCGCAGATGGCCTCGTCCTACGAAGGCAAAGGCAACGTCCTATACCACTTCCAACGTTACGAAGAGGCCCTGGCTGCTTACGAGCAGTCCATTATGCTGGAGCCCAGGAATGGCTTTTTCGTGCATCGTAAGGCTGATGTGTTGAAAGTGCTGGGTCGCCTGGAAGAAGCGCAGGTTGCTGAGGAGCAAGCGCACAAGCTGGGTTATAAATAGCATATGCCTCTATGTTTCGAGCTATGCGGGCGAAACGGGCGCAATAAATTGGGCACAGTCTTTCGTGCAGCTCGCACCGCAGTAGTGACTTCTCTGCGTTTTTTGCATTCCCCTTCCCAATCTTTACCCATCAATCCTGATTCTGGCGTTTATCATCAAGAATATTATAGAAGCCAAGAACCAGGAGTAAAGAAAGTTCAGGGATCTCTACGGCCTGTGGGTGGATCTGAACGGTCGATTTGTACGAGAAGATCCTCATAGCCGAGAATTGGACATAGGCAGTCTGGCTCGTTGGGTCTGTCCAGGCTTTCTGGCTTCCCCAAAAGTTGACCTTGCCCCACCGGAGTTCACGTCCATCAGGGAAAAAGAGCTGTCCGTGTGATCCGGTTGGTCCGGTCCATCTTTTGGGTTGATAGGAGGCAAGAAGCGGCCCTTGCTCACCCAGGTTGAGAACACGCTTGAGACTATGCTTCTCTTGCCGTATCCAGAGTGTCCCTTCTGGGACAAGACCTTTGTCGCTCTCATATGTTGCCAGTGTGGTTCCGTCCGGTGCAGTAAGAACGTAACGCGGCTGCAAAAGATGGTCGTGGTTGGGAAGCCAGACCAATGTTTGTCCAATGAAGGAATGCAGGAAGGATGTCATGAGAATCTTGCTCCTTTTCATCCTAACTTACGTATGCACCTGCTCGTGTGTTGCACATTCCGATCGTTTTCGCCAAGAAGGTTGTTCAACCCATATTTGACCCAATTTACCCATGTATTTACAACTTTCTCTGCTGATACCCTGGGTGGGGAGCGGTTTGCCCTGGCATCGAAGCGTCAAGTTCCACCCTCCCGTTAATTTACCAACTTCTGAATAACTATAGCCAACATTGGTAGCAATCCCGCAGGCGGGAAAAAAGCCATTCACACTCAACGCAGATGCACCAGTTGAACCACCAGAACGCGAAGTAGCAATCCCGCAAGCGGGAAAAAGGCCATTCAAACCTGCGAAAGTATAACCAGCATTTAGAAAAACGATCTATGACGTAGCAATCCCGCAATCGGGAAAAAAGCCATTCAAACAGGCGACAGTGCAATATGTATCCGGTCAAGTTTGGGGAGTAGCAATCCCGCAGGCGGGCAAAACCCCATTCACACCTCATCAAGGTTGCTGATGGCACCGGTAACTGGTATAAGTAGCAATCCCGCACTTGGGAAAAAGGCCATTTATAACTTTAGCTGCAACATGTTCAGAATGTTATCTCCCGAAACGTAGCAATCCCGCAGGCGGGAAAAAAGCCATTCACACCAGGAGCGTTGCAGGAGACGTACAAAGGCCACTCGCAGTAGCAATCCCGGAAGCGGGAAAAAAGCCATTCACACTCTGTCTAATGTGAACTTCCACCGTAAGTTGAGTACGTAGCAATCCCGCAGGCGGGAAAAACCCCATCCACACTTTGTCATCTGGCGCAATGGCAAAGAGCGCTATGACAGTAGCAATCCCGCAGGCGGGAAAAAGGCCATTCACACCGGCAGTACTTGTATTGCTTCGAGAAAGTCAACGCGTAGCAATCCCGCAGGCGGGCAAAGAGCCATTCACACTTTACGCCGTGAGTACCTGCACCATGACTGTGAGGTGTAGCAATCCCGCAATCGGGGAAACCTCCATTCACACCGCTGTGTTGCTGGACATTACGGACAACAGCTCAAGGTAGCAATCCCGCAATCGGGGAAACCTCCATTCACACCTGTGGTGCTGAGATCGTACCAGCAAGTGAGGTTGATAGTGTAGCAATCCCGCAATCGGGGAAACCTCCATTCACACGCAATATTCACCGTGAAACCCCTTGACACAGTGTGGTAGCAATCCCGCAATCGGGGAAACCTCCATTCACACCTGTGGTGCTGAGATCGTACCAGCAAGTGAGGTTGATAGTGTAGCAATCCCGCAATCGGGGAAACCTCCATTCACACGCAATATTCACCGTGAAACCCCTTGACACAGTGTGGTAGCAATCCCGCAATCGGGGAAACCTCCATTCACACGGTGTCTGCTCGGCGCGCTTCTGCGCAAACCACGTTGGTAGCAATCCCGCAATCGGGGAAACCTCCATTCACACAATTCCTACGGCCACTCGTCGTACGCCAGATGCTTGTAGCAATCCCGCAATCGGGGAAACCTCCATTCACACTACGTTTCTTCAGCGGCTACATCAATGATCTCCAGGTGTAGCAATCCCGCAATCGGGGAAACCTCCATTCACACCCACCATGACACCGTCGCGCGATCTGGCAATGACGAGTAGCAATCCCGCAATCGGGGAAACCTCCATTCACACCTGAGTCTGTACTCTATGATGGAGTATCAGTTTACTGTAGCAATCCCGCAATCGGGGAAACCTCCATTCACACGTCGAGGAATGCCAGTTCAGCGGCGACGTCTTCTTTGTAGCAATCCCGCAATCGGGGAAACCTCCATTCACACTTCTGCATGTGGTTCGTACACCAGCAACTTATACAGTAGCAATCCCGCAATCGGGGAAACCTCCATTCACACGGTGGTCCTGATGCCGGTAAAGGCATAGCCTGGCAAGTAGCAATCCCGCAATCGGGGAAACCTCCATTCACACTCAGACAACGGAGCCGGAGACAGTGAAAGAGGAAAAGTAGCAATCCCGCAATCGGGGAAACCTCCATTCACACACGGCGGCATCGGCGGGTATGTGATGGAGATCGGTGTGTTGCAATCCCGCAATCGGGGAAACCTCCATTCACACTTTGGTCAGCTCGCGACGCTTCTAGGTGGTCAGCTCGCGTTGCAATCCCGCAATCGGGGAAACCTCCATTCACACGCAATACTACAACGCTGGAAGCGATACATGGTCAAGCGTGTTGCAATCCCGCAATCGGGGAAACCTCCATTCACACACCTTGGGCAAGGGGACTGCTTGATCACAGCCATGCATGTTGCAATCCCGCAATCGGGGAAACCTCCATTCACACTCCGGGACTTCTTGTTGTGTTGCGCTGTTACATACATGTTGCAATCCCGCAATCGGGGAAACCTCCATTCACACCGAATGTACATCAATGCTTCTTCCTCCGCATGCGTTCGTTGCAATCCCGCAATCGGGGAAACCTCCATTCACACAGCATGGCAAAGAGCATCCTTGCGGCAATTAAGAAGGTTGCAATCCCGCAATCGGGGAAACCTCCATTCACACCCAAGTACACAGGAGATAATCAAGAAGAGTAAGGAAACGTTGCAATCCCGCAATCGGGGAAACCTCCATTCACACCTACAGGATGTGCTCACTCGGTTGGATAAGGCCTACAAGTTGCAATCCCGCAATCGGGGAAACCTCCATTCACACATCGTCAACGCCGTGATCACCACTTCAAGACGGCGAGTTGCAATCCCGCAATCGGGGAAACCTCCATTCACACCTGCAAGTGCATCTACCACATAGCCGCCAACAAACGGGTTGCAATCCCGCAATCGGGGAAACCTCCATTCACACTTGAGCAAGCATTGAGTGCGCCAACATGAGCATACTGGGTTGCAATCCCGCAATCGGGGAAACCTCCATTCACACAATAAGAACGTAGGTGGACGCTATCACACGTATATGTTGCAATCCCGCAATCGGGGAAACCTCCATTCACACCGAGATGTGAACGTAGTACAAGCGAGCACGTCTTACCAAGTTGCAATCCCGCAATCGGGGAAACCTCCATTCACACTACGAAACACTCTACACTTTCTGTGATCAGCAGAAAGTTGCAATCCCGCAATCGGGGAAACCTCCATTCACACTTCCCTAAGAAAAGGTGTGACTCGCCTGGCCGCTGGGTTGCAATCCCGCAATCGGGGAAACCTCCATTCACACGCTGCATACAGCGAACTCTGGTCAAGCAGATCACCAGGGTTGCAATCCCGCAATCGGGGAAACCTCCATTCACACTTCCCTAAGAAAAGGTGTGACTCGCCTGGCCGCTGGGTTGCAATCCCGCAATCGGGGAAACCTCCATTCACACGCCGATCACGTGGCCTTTTCAGTTCGCGCCTATCTTGTTGCAATCCCGCAATCGGGGAAACCTCCATTCACACGAGGACGAGGAGGACGGTGAAAGCCTCCCTTTCGCCGAAGTTGCAATCCCGCAATCGGGGAAACCTCCATTCACACCATCAGGACTATCTAACGACGTGTCAGCAGGCGGACAGTTGCAATCCCGCAATCGGGGAAACCTCCATTCACACGGACTTTTATCTTGAGGCATCGACCATTGACACGATGTTGCAATCCCGCAATCGGGGAAACCTCCATTCACACAGGAGGAACAATCATGCAACAAACCATCACTTCACAAGTTGCAATCCCGCAATCGGGGAAACCTCCATTCACACAAGGGCGATTGAGTCGTTTCGTACGCTTTGCGGCACGTTGCAATCCCGCAATCGGGGAAACCTCCATTCACACGTCGGCGAGCGTGTGATACGCCAGATGTATCGCCAGGTTGCAATCCCGCAATCGGGGAAACCTCCATTCACACCTAATCAGACCTATACCAATAATGTGGCGTTTAGTTAGTTGCAATCCCGCAATCGGGGAAACCTCCATTCACACATGGTTTGCTGTACTATCTCTCTCCACGCATCCAGCAAGGTTGCAATCCCGCAATCGGGGAAACCTCCATTCACACGCTATGCATAGTCATCAATGAAGCTGTTGCGTCATTGTTGCAATCCCGCAATCGGGGAAACCTCCATTCACACAACGTCGCCTGCTTTCCAGTGAGCCAGGTCTTCATTGCGGTTGCAATCCCGCAATCGGGGAAACCTCCATTCACACTCGGAGGTGACAAAGTGAGCAAAGATCCACAGACAAGTTGCAATCCCGCAATCGGGGAAACCTCCATTCACACTTCCGTTGGTCTATCGCGCTCAATGTCCTTTTAGGTGTGTTGCAATCCCGCAATCGGGGAAACCTCCATTCACACTTTCCTACGTTCCACTTCACGTTTCGTCTGGCTGAGTTGCAATCCCGCAATCGGGGAAACCTCCATTCACACTCTTGCCTCTGATGCACGACAAGTACAAGAACTACAGTTGCAATCCCGCAATCGGGGAAACCTCCATTCACACCCCTGGCAGCACTACGGGAAGTACTGTCTGGTTTCCAGTGTTGCAATCCCGCAATCGGGGAAACCTCCATTCACACGTATTTCGATCAAGCCTTGACTCTGTAAGTTCCGCAAGTTGCAATCCCGCAATCGGGGAAACCTCCATTCACACATGAGTGCACTGAAGTAGGGACAGGTACCGGTCCGAAAGGTTGCAATCCCGCAATCGGGGAAACCTCCATTCACACTACCTGGCAGGCATGGGCACGTGATAGCCAGTGAGGTTGCAATCCCGCAATCGGGGAAACCTCCATTCACACTTAGCGCAAGAGCAAGTAGGGCTAGTACTTGTTGAGCGGGGTTGCAATCCCGCAATCGGGGAAACCTCCATTCACACACCACGATACGTTTGAGTTCGGGGTGCTTAACGACTCGTTGCAATCCCGCAATCGGGGAAACCTCCATTCACACATTCGATACTGAAACATTTTATGCATGGACACATTATTGGTTGCAATCCCGCAATCGGGGAAACCTCCATTCACACGTCTGGTGTGCTAGTGTCGTCTCCAAACAAAACTAGGTTGCAATCCCGCAATCGGGGAAACCTCCATTCACACTGGAAACCTAGCTCATCGTAGTTTCATACACACAAGTTGCAATCCCGCAATCGGGGAAACCTCCATTCACACACTCCCTAGTCGTATTGCCCTCGTGCAGCAAGTTACCGTTGCAATCCCGCAATCGGGGAAACCTCCATTCACACGCTGCGCGCCAGGTCTCCGGCGAGTTGTAATACTTGTGTGTTGCAATCCCGCAATCGGGGAAACCTCCATTCACACTCCGCCCACGGTCGTAGTAATTGGTGTGACTCTTCAAAGTTGCAATCCCGCAATCGGGGAAACCTCCATTCACACGGAACCGGAGTAGGTAACGCCACAATGGCTGGCCTGTTGCAATCCCGCAATCGGGGAAACCTCCATTCACACAAACAACTCAAGTACGATCTCCCACAAGGCGTTTTCGTTGCAATCCCGCAATCGGGGAAACCTCCATTCACACGCAAGTGTATAGCAATACCGGAATTCAGGAGATGCTGTTGCAATCCCGCAATCGGGGAAACCTCCATTCACACGATCACACAAACAGCACCGACCACAGGCAGCCAGTTCAGTTGCAATCCCGCAATCGGGGAAACCTCCATTCACACTCCAGCGGCACGCTCACGGCAGGCAAGGGTGTCGATGCGTTGCAATCCCGCAATCGGGGAAACCTCCATTCACACTTCCTCCACGAGTGACCATTGCCATGCTTCGGGAAGGTTGCAATCCCGCAATCGGGGAAACCTCCATTCACACACTAGCCAGCTATCCCCATAGGGACATGAGAGAAAGTTGCAATCCCGCAATCGGGGAAACCTCCATTCACACACTGTATTGATATCCCGCATCACTACACATTAGTTTTGTTGCAATCCCGCAATCGGGGAAACCTCCATTCACACTTATCTTGTTTCTGTGCGTTCGATTGGTTTTGCCATTGTTGCAATCCCGCAATCGGGGAAACCTCCATTCACACCAAGCGGTGTGCCGCCCGGAGGCGACGGAACAATAAGTTGCAATCCCGCAATCGGGGAAACCTCCATTCACACTAAGGAAAAAATCGAGCAAATAAGATCTGGCAATCCCAGTTGCAATCCCGCAATCGGGGAAACCTCCATTCACACACTCACTAGCCAGCTATCCCCATAGGGACAGAGAAAGTTGCAATCCCGCAATCGGGGAAACCTCCATTCACACTAAGGAAAAAATCGAGCAAATAAGATCTGGCAATCCCAGTTGCAATCCCGCAATCGGGGAAACCTCCATTCACACACTCACTAGCCAGCTATCCCCATAGGGACAGAGAAAGTTGCAATCCCGCAATCGGGGAAACCTCCATTCACACGCTGACGTTTGAGGACGAGCAGACGTTGTTCAAGCGCGTTGCAATCCCGCAATCGGGGAAACCTCCATTCACACGGTACAGTGAGATAATCTCTCGATTTAATCAGAAGGGTTGCAATCCCGCAATCGGGGAAACCTCCATTCACACGCTACGTGGTGATTTAGAGGCAACTAGCACTACATTGTTGCAATCCCGCAATCGGGGAAACCTCCATTCACACCATACCAGGTTGCAGCGACTGGCGCGGTTTCTGGTATCAGTTGCAATCCCGCAATCGGGGAAACCTCCATTCACACTACTTCCTGATCAATGATGATGTATCCTTCATATTTGGTTGCAATCCCGCAATCGGGGAAACCTCCATTCACACAGGATGCGGTGTTACAAGATAAAAAGATGGTGAATTGGCTGTTGCAATCCCGCAATCGGGGAAACCTCCATTCACACGACGGCTAACGCTAGTCAGCCAATAGCAAGCGGCAATGTTGCAATCCCGCAATCGGGGAAACCTCCATTCACACCCGACTGGGTATGAGCGACCGCCTGCAGAAAGCGCGGTTGCAATCCCGCAATCGGGGAAACCTCCATTCACACTGCCATGTATTGCTTGAGAATGGCGATCTCCCCTGCGAGTTGCAATCCCGCAATCGGGGAAACCTCCATTCACACAGCTCAGGGCACGCGCCGCGAGACAACTCAGGAGCAAGGTTGCAATCCCGCAATCGGGGAAACCTCCATTCACACAGCCGGTGCTATCCTCATTAGGAAAGAAGTTCACCTCATGTTGCAATCCCGCAATCGGGGAAACCTCCATTCACACCTTCGGTTTCTGCGTTTTGTCTTGCATTTGAATTGTGGTTGCAATCCCGCAATCGGGGAAACCTCCATTCACACAAGATAGGGGGAAAGCTGAAAGGCCAGGTGATCGGTTGTTGCAATCCCGCAATCGGGGAAACCTCCATTCACACCTGAGAGAAATTGCACAGATATACAGGGTCGGAGGGTTGCAATCCCGCAATCGGGGAAACCTCCATTCACACGGCCTGGCTGATCATCACTGGCCAGGCCAGCCGCTGGAGTTGCAATCCCGCAATCGGGGAAACCTCCATTCACACGTTGTCAACGATCTCTTTAAAGCTTTCAAGTTACCCGGTTGCAATCCCGCAATCGGGGAAACCTCCATTCACACTCAAGGTCTGTTGCATGTGGTGGACATGGCAAACAAGTTGCAATCCCGCAATCGGGGAAACCTCCATTCACACGGTACCCCTCTAGTATAGCCTGTGGAGCGGCCAAAAGCAACACTTTGCGAGAGGCGAGATTTTTGCCCGTATTTTTCCTCATTTCATCAGGGCCATGTGTGTCCTGTTACCCGTTCGACGCGCCTCTCAAGCCATGCGAGAGGCCGAGCTCAGCACTGCCACAGCCGAGCCCCTCGCGGCATAGCGTCTGGCACTGCACAGACTCCTATAGCAAGATCCGCTAGCAAGCATCGTCCTCATCCTCGCCAGTCACGTCCTGAAATGCTCCGGCGTCGGCACACAACAGAAAACATGCGCGCGCTGCGTCGCAGATACGTGCGGCAACTCGTACGAGCTGACACTCCGACGTTCAGGCGTTTGTACTGGCTCAGGCGCACTCAGCGGGACACTGGCAACCTTCCGCACCCGCGTCGGCGCAGGCGGGTACGGGTGCCGCTCACAGTAACACACCCCCGTCTCGCTGTACGAAAACACCCGATCCTCGACACTCAACGGCAGACGACAGGACCAGCACACGTCCATCACCCCCTCACCCGCGTCCACCAACTCCGCAATGTCCTCCATCACCGCTTGCGTGATCCACTCCCGCAGATTCCACCCGCAGACCAGCATATCGTTTACATCGTGCTCCAGCGGCTTCAGACGTCGCGCGTTCGGCAGGTGCTCAACCCACCACTGCGCCTCCTTCTCGCCACTCGCATCCTCGTCAAAGGCCACCAGCACCAGCGGCAGCACAGACAACACAAGCAACCAGTGCACCAGCTTGCTACTACTGGCACCTCCGGTCGCCACGACGTTAACAAAGTCCCCACACTCCTGCGCCAGCGAGAGCCCGTCCAGAGCCGCCTCGGTCAGCACCGTCGGCACGTGACGCTGCAACACATCCGCCAGGTACAGCTCGCTCTTGCCACCACCAGGCGCATCCCGCCAACGCTGCTCGGGTGCAACATCCGGTCGCAGATCGCGCCGGTAGACCGCACCATAGAACCCCCGGTTGTAGAGCGGGATCAGCAAGCGAGGAATGCCAGCATGCCGCGAGTAACCCAGTCGCGCCTGCTGAATCGTCACGTCGAGTAGTCCGCGACCACGCGCATAGTCCAGGGCCAGCGTATCATCAGGGGACCACAGCCGCGCACGAGCCTCCAGCATCGCCGCATGTGTACGCGCTTGCCACTGCGGCGAGTGATAGTCCAGGCGTTGACTCGTCTGCACGACGGGACGTGGTACCGCGAGACCCTCCTGCACCTCCAGGAAGGCTCTGGCTGCCGTGAACGATAGCTTGCGCACGTGCATCAGATAATCGATAGCATCACCCCAGCGAGGCTGTTCCGGGCGGATGGGCGGTTGATGCGGGTCCCAGCAGCCACGACACATGAACCCACCCCTGGGATCGACCTGCCCAAACTGGTTCTTGTCGGGACGCACCCGGAAGCCATCGGTCTGACGAGCACAGCCAGGGTTGGGGCACGGACCCGCCAACTCATAGACAGACACTTTCTGCAGGCGCGTATCCTGCTCCGCCAGATCCAGCACATTGATCATATCTTCCTCCCTATATTTCCTCTTGCTCCCTGCTGTAATGTAATATTGTAATATTTATGCCATCGATCAGCATGAGAAGCCATTTTACCAAATATTACCCATATTTCTCTGTAATATTTTTTAGTACAGACATCCCTCGTACTTCTGACCTCCTACTATATTACTGCAAAAATAACAGAAATGCTATCGTACTCTAGAGCCATCACCTTTCTCAGATGCTGCTTTCTCTATCTCTCCCTACTGTAATGTAATATTGTAATATTTATGCCATCGACCAGCCTGGGAAGCCAATTTACCAAATATTACCTATATGTCTCTGTAATATTTCCCCATCATAATATTTATTATTATATATTATTATATTATAATATGTTATATATACTATCGTTCACATTATTACAATATTACAGTGCCTTCTGTGTAATATTCGGTAAACTGGCTTCCCAGGCTGATGGAGAGCAAAAATATTACAATATTACATTACACGAAGGTGTCACCATCTTACTGATTTAGCATATTCCTGTCTTTGCACTCGTCCTCTCACCGTTCCATCACTAAAAGCATGGTCATGATGCGATGGGGCCACGCCAGGACCTTTTCTGCCTCGTTGAGCGTTGATCGTGGGACTCAAAAGCTCCTGGCATTGCCGCTACGTGCCTGTCCCTTGCTCCTTCCTTTTCTGCCTGCAACAGCCTGTCGCCATGCAAGAGCCATGGCCTCAATTGCCTTGTATTCAGGCGGTGGGTGGCAGAGAATAGAGACCCCACGCCGACTTCTCGATGTGTCCCTCATCGACCATCCGTGAAAGCGCGACTTCGCAGTGTGTTCATGGAGAGTTCTGGCAATTCCTTTCCGAGAAGCTGCACAGAGAGAGACCCTGGAGAATGCTCCTTGAGGATGCGCAGAATATCCTGACGCGTGCTGGATGGCTTGCGCGTGGGTGAGGGAGCGAGTAAGCTGCTGGTGCTCAGGCTGTTTTCCGTCCCCCACACCACGTACGGGCGTTCGTCGCCTTCCTCCTCGTCGCTGCTGATGCAGTAATTGAGCGCGGGCGCGTATTTGCCGAGATTGGACTTGATATGCGCAAACACGCATTGCGTCTCGTCGAAAGGATCTTTGACCACCGCCAGCCCGGTGCGCGCTAGCCCGATGAAGGCGATGGAGCCACCTCCCCGGTAGAGCATATTCTCCCCGCCATTCTTGGTCAGGTGCCGCACCATGATGCAGGCCGCCCGGTGGCGCTCCATCAGCATCTGGATCGGCACCAGCAAGGAGCGCACCTCGCTATCCTTGTAGGTGTCCTTACTGCCCAGAAGCGCCATAATCGGGTCCATAATCACCAGACGAGCATCCACGCGCAGCATGGCCTTTTCCAGGGATTCCAGGTCCTCTGGCAGCGTAAAGGCGCGCTGATAGACATAACCGGTGGCAGGATCGATGGTTTCAATGTTGCTGAGCGAGACGATCCGGGAGAGCGTCGCACCGACACGCGCCAGGCGAGGTTGGATGGTATCGCTGAGTCCGTCTTCGGGCGTGATCAGCACGACACCGCCTGTGATGCCCGCCGACCCATCGGGCATGGGCTGTCCACTGGAGACGCGCGCGGCGATGTCCAGCGTGATGCTCGACTTGCCCAGACCGGGATCGCCATCCAGGGTGGTCATCTTGCCCAGAGCCAGCCGTTGCCGCCACAGCCACTGCACCGGCTCGGCTGCCACCTCGGACAACAGGGTGCCACATGCGGGTACGACAGGCGTCGAGGTGCCGGGCGTCGGCGGTTCCCTATCGATCAGCGGTCGCCAGTCGATCAAGCGAGCGTCCAGACGACAGAGCGTTTCGTAGCCGGTCCAGAAGACGCCCATGCCATGCTGCTGTGTGAGTTCGAGCAGCTCGTAGGCGTACTCGTGCCACTTCCCCTTGAGATCGCTGGAAAACTGGGTCGGCGCGACGATTTTCCCGGCCTGGATGTCGTGGAGCGTGTAGATGAACTGCATTTCGTGTTTGTTGGGAACGTGTTTCTTGCCGCTGGACTGGCGGGCGGTCGAGGCGAACAGAGCCATGTAGCTGTCAGATGGATTGGAGGACGATGGTTGGATGTTCATGCTGGAGCCTTTCTGTTTTTCGCTGCATTCAGGGGGCGATACGACGCGCCTGGAGGACTGTGCTGAATGGCTGGAGAAAAACGCTGGTTGAGGGAGATGATCGAGAAGAAAGGAATGAACGCGTGCGAGAAGTTTTGTGTGTGTAGAGATCCTGTTTTCTCTGATCACCTCATAGATGATGTAGAATAAACGTTAATGAGCGATACTCATCATAACCAACAATAGCATACGCAGGCTGTGCTTGTCAAGGTCTCGTAGGGGCAGCAACGCTTTTGCCAATAAAGACAGTGGTACCAATAGCGGGTGACGCCCATTGTTACTCATACATTGGGCCATACGTATACACAAAAAGAGAGAGCAATAGAGAAATACGCGATACTTCTGCATGATCTCTGCATTATCAATTTCATTGAGGAGCAAATATATGGACAACCATAAAACCACGCGTAAGTGGTCAGACGTGTATAAGCTAGATGTTACCGTTCCCAGCGAGGGGAAAACGCTGGGCCAGGTTGAGGATTTCTATTTCCAGGAAGGTACGAATGCGATCTACGCGCTGAGCGTGGGGACGCGCCTAGATGGGGATTTCTCTTTGCCGGTGAGCGGTATTAAGAGCATTGAGGTAGATCGTATCACTTTACCTAATGCGCAAATGTTGCTACGAGCCACTCCACCATTTACGCGTGGCACGAGCCTGCTGGAGCGTAAGGTCGTCGGTGAAGGTGGCAATGAGCTGGGAGTCATAAAAGAGGTGCTATTGGCTATTGATCCGCCTGGCACCTTGCGCGTAGTTGGGTATGAAGTAATGCGTGGCAACTCCAACCGCGCTCGTATCTTTACCGCAGACGGCGTTGCGCACTACGATGATGACAGCAATACTGTGATTGTCTACGACCATACAGCTAAAGCTTTGCGCTAACTCAGATCTCTTCCTCGCCTTTCACTTGCCTGTTTATTCGCCATATAGTTGAACTAGCCTATGACGGGTAAACAGAAGCAGGAGAACAAGAGAGTCATTCCCAGAGAATGAGAAGGTTTTGGCTCCCGGATCTCGCGAGAGTTCTCAACTAGAGGACGCACAAAGAAGCTGTTGCAGCCTAGCAAAGAACACTCCATTACGTCAAGGAAAGGTGGACACAAACCATGACAGACGGCCACACCCTCCATTTCGGGATCAAAACGACACAGTACTTTCCCTACGAGGATATTCTGCGTGTCTGGCAGGAAGCCGATACGCTCCCCTCAATTGAACATGCCTGGCTGTTCGATCACCCCATGCCCATTGGTCGCGCTGATCCGGCTGGTCCGTGCCTGGATGGCTGGACGTTGCTGGCGGCATTGGCTGCACAGACCAGGCGGTTACGTCTCGGCTTGCTAGTTGCTAGCAATGTCAACCAGACCCCGCCCTGGCTGGCGAAACGGGCGGCTACCGTGGATATCATCTCGCATGGGCGGCTGGAATTTGGTCTGGGAGCTGGTGGTGACGAGCGAGAGCATGCAGCCTATGGAACCGATTTCTTCAGCGCTGCGGAACGTATCCGACGTCTGGGTGAAGCCTGTGAGATCATTCGTCGCATGTGGACCGAGCCAGTAGTCAATTTTGAGGGACGCTCCTACCACTTCACAGGAACCTCTTGTGAACCGAAACCGCTGCAAAAGCCACACCCCCCCTTCATCATTGGTGGTTGGGGTGAGCAACTCACCTTGCGCGTGGTCGCCCGCTATGCTGATGTGTGGAATGGTCCGGGCTTCCCGCATACGACTGCCGAAGAGTTTCAACGCAGGAATCGCATCATCGATGGCTACTGTGCTGAAATTGGACGCGATCCGGCAACGATTGCGCGCTCCACACAAATCATCTTCGATCCCCAAGTGAATCCCGCAACGACCCACCAGATCATCCAGAGTTTCATTGCAGCAGGGGCAACGCATCTGGTGCTGGCCTCCCGCGCCCCCATATTAGAGGACGGCATCGCACACTGGTTGAGCGAAGAGATCATTGAGCCAGTGCGCAAAGCCGCCGGAGATGCCATTCCAGGAGCAAAGTCCCAGGAATGATACCGCGCGATAGGACCAAACTGTTACCCTGAATTAGCTACCGCGAAACACAATTTGCTGCAATATATCATGGTGGAGCGTATATAGTATATGTGACTGTGTGCTGCCAGCGCTGGAGCTGTCTGCTAAATATCTTGGATGCGCTTATCTGGCTGGGAGCCTACAACGCGGATAAAGCCAGGCATCTGGTGCGCTTGATCCAGTTTGAGCATGCTGGGGTCTGCTATCGCTACGTGACCAATGTGCGAGACCCTGCGCTGCTGAGCATGAGTGATGCCGCCCGCTTGTATGCTCGCCGCTGGGATATCGAGCTGGCCTTCAAAACGCTCAAAGGGGAGTTGGGCCTGCATCTGTGGTGGTCGAGCTTTCCCATCCTGGTGCTGCAACGACTCTTGTGCGCCTTCATCCTGGCTCAAGTCCTGCATGCCTTGCACCTGCGGGTGGCCGCAGAGGCGGGCGTTCGAGCTCTTTGCCGTCTCCTTGCCGGTGCTGGTCAAGCTGCTTGGCTCACGCCCCGGCACGAGCGATGGGAGAGAGCCTGTGCAGCTTGTTGGTGCGGAAAGGAAAGGCCACGAGCAGGGACTCATCCGCCCTTCTCGACGCTATCAACCTATCGTCCCGGCCTTGCTTGAGCCCTACGTGCCTGCTCCCCCTGACCTGGTGTACGTCAGGAAGGAGCGCTATGGCAGGCGCAAATGCGAGGCTCGTTCCCATCGTCCGTGTTTTCAACCGCGTTTTTTCTCTTTTTTTTTGATTTAGTATCAACGCATGCACGCAAGGTGACGCCCCTACCCGGTTTCCGACATTTTTGCTGGAAGGATGAAGGCCGATAAAAGATGCCTCAGTGTTTGGCTGGACTGAGTGCCCGCTCGGCTGCTTTTTTGTAGCGTCGCTCGTCGCGCCAGCGCTTGACGTTGAGCAAACGGCGATAGGTTTCGTAGACGAGCGGCTGGTAAACGAGGTCGTGCGTTTCCAGGAAGCGCAATGGGTATCCACCAAAACCGCGCTTGAAGAGGTACACGCCCCACAGTTCCTGGCCCTCCTCTAAGATGTCGGGGATGCCTCGGAAGTTGTAGTACCAGCAGCCCTGCTCTCTGGCCCACTGCATGCTGGTCCACTGTAAGAGATGATTGGGCATGCGCTCACGATGCTCGTTCGATGAGGCTCCAAACATGTACCAGCTCCAATGTCCCAGCGTCGTAATGATGGTACCGGCAATGGCCTGACCCTCGTATTCAGCCAGGAAGAGTGCGGCGCGGTTGCATTCGGCATAGAGGCGCATGAGTTCCATGTAGTACGCTTTGTTTTGGATGACAAACTGGTCGCGCTCGCTGGTGGTTTCGTAGAGGCGATAGAAGGTGTCCAGGTCGGCCTGACTCTCTCCACGCCGTACGGTGATGCCTTTACGCGCGGCCAGACGGATGTTATAGCGCCATTTCTCTTTCATCTGCGCCTGGAGAGTTTTCTCGTCCGGGCGGATGTCCAGCACCCATTCGTGGCGGACATGCGCGGCGTACGGGTTTGTCTGGAAGCCGCGCCGCTTGAGCGCGAGCAGCCAGCGCGTGTCTCCGTCGAGGACGCTGGGTTCGATCTTGAGCATGAAGGCGTGACGCCTATGGGCTTCGGCGCGCACAAAGTTGAGCAGGATGGTCATGGCAGGCGAGTCCGGGTCCTCGATGACCGGACCGCGCGGCGCGTAGAAAAAGGTTCTGTGGAGTACGGGTACGCGCGCGATGACCAGTACCATGGCCGCGCATAGTTGCCCGGCATCATCTACTACGCCTATGCATAATGCCTCACTTCCCACTTCTCTGAGCGGTGCGAGTTCGGCCCACTCGTACGATTGGGTAATATTACAGCAGGGCGACGCTGCGATAAAGTCGTTCCACTTCTGACGATCTGTGATGATCTGAGCTTCCATTCAAGTCCCGGCACTTTCTTTTTGTCGTTGCAATCCCGCTTTCGGGCGTATCCTCTTTCCCACGGGATATTCCAATACGTGAAGACGTTGGCCCTGGACGTGTTGCAATCCCGCAATCGGGCAAACCCTCTTTCCCACGTTAATGGATCGGTAGCAAGTGGTGGAGGAGAGCATACTTGTTGCAATCCCGCAATCGGGCAAACCCTCTTTCCCACGACAGAGCATGATCGTCTGAGCCGTATTCATGAATATGTTGCAATCCCGCAATCGGGCAAACCCTCTTTCCCACGCAAGTGGGAATTGACGTTGGGCTGAAGACATTTGCGTTGCAATCCCGCAATCGGGCAAACCCTCTTTCCCACGACGTTGGCTATGATGACGCGCAAGGGAATGTGGCCGTTGCAATCCCGCAATCGGGCAAACCCTCTTTCCCACTTCATGTGTCGATTATTGATAGGGTAGTGGGTTTTGAGTTGCAATCCCGCAATCGGGCAAACCCTCTTTCCCACACTGGCTCAGCAGGGCTAGGGAATAGTGGATCTGCAAGTTGCAATCCCGCAATCGGGCAAACCCTCTTTCCCACTTCATAATAATCAGGCCCAATACAAATGCCACAAAGGTGTTGCAATCCCGCAATCGGGCAAACCCTCTTTCCCACAAGGGAAGCAAATTAAGTGGAATGATGGAACAACAGAGTTGCAATCCCGCAATCGGGCAAACCCTCTTTCCCACCAAGGGGGAGGGATGGCAAACATATGAGCTTATCCGTGTTGCAATCCCGCAATCGGGCAAACCCTCTTTCCCACTCCATCTCTATCCAGGATATCGCTACGCTGGCATGTTGCAATCCCGCAATCGGGCAAACCCTCTTTCCCACTCCACTCAAGGATATCAACGAGTGCAGCATTCCTGGGGTTGCAATCCCGCAATCGGGCAAACCCTCTTTCCCACCTTGCAAGGGGTAGAGAGGAGGTTTGACTATGTTACGGTTGCAATCCCGCAATCGGGCAAACCCTCTTTCCCACTCCTAGTGCCCATTTTGTAGAAAGGAGGTGAAAACGTGTTGCAATCCCGCAATCGGGCAAACCCTCTTTCCCACATGAGGGCGATCTCAACGGGCCTCATTCGCTGGATTTTGTTGCAATCCCGCAATCGGGCAAACCCTCTTTCCCACCTTGAGGTTGCAATCCTACAGCTAGGGATTGGGATTGGTTGCAATCCCGCAATCGGGCAAACCCTCTTTCCCACTGCATTAGAACGTATTATTATGTATTGCCAGGTTGATGTTGCAATCCCGCAATCGGGCAAACCCTCTTTCCCACTGGATGATTGCATGCGTTGCCAGGCAGGCCACTGGCGTTGCAATCCCGCAATCGGGCAAACCCTCTTTCCCACTACTAGCGATACTGTGATTTACATGTACTACAGCAATTGTTGCAATCCCGCAATCGGGCAAACCCTCTTTCCCACTTTCCGGTCGGCCTTGCAGCTGCAGGGACAGCATTACGTTGCAATCCCGCAATCGGGCAAACCCTCTTTCCCACCAGGCTGACCGAGCACAGCATTTTGCAAACTTAATATGTTGCAATCCCGCAATCGGGCAAACCCTCTTTCCCACCCTTGATGATTTCAGCATTGCCCCTGAAATCGCGAGTTGCAATCCCGCAATCGGGCAAACCCTCTTTCCCACATATAGGATGGCTTTAGCTCTTGCTTTGCGATCAGCTTGTTGCAATCCCGCAATCGGGCAAACCCTCTTTCCCACATACGACGGAGAGCCTGAGCGGACGTGTGGCGTTCCTGGTTGCAATCCCGCAATCGGGCAAACCCTCTTTCCCACCAAGGCAGGCACTACAATGATGAATCGATGGATTGAGTTGCAATCCCGCAATCGGGCAAACCCTCTTTCCCACCCGGCTACTCTAGTATAGCATGAGAGGCCGGATAATGATAGAGTTTGCGAGGAGCTCTTTTGAGGGCACTGTTTTTGGGCAAAGAATAAGGCTATATTTATATCCTATCGACTTACATCCGCTCCCAGCGCCGGGCGAGAGGTTGAGCTCAGCTCTGCCACACCTGAGCATCTCGCGGCAAACCCTTCTACCATCTCCATCTCTCTCGACCTGCTGTAATATTGTAATATATGGCACTCAAGCCCCTGGGAAATCATATCATAGGCATTACCAGGGAGTCACGCTAAAAGAAAAAACCTATGCATCTGATTTGCAGCAGGTTTTCTCCCTAAAAGCCTCCATATAAATGATCCTGCTCAAACTCTCGATCTTCTCTTTTGCCTGACCCAGCCAATGACTTTCAGACTTACGCTCAGATAAGGAAATGACTTCCATCCAGGCACCAGTCATGGAGCAACCGTCAGTCAGGACTTGCCTAGTCGGTGATAACTCCATGATATCGCTTTCCAGCTTCAAAGGCCGTACAGTGCTTATATGCAGCGCGGTGGGAGGGATCACCAGGAGAAAGGTTCGAGGAGACAGGACACTCATTCTCCTTTTTCAGGGAAAAGAACTCAACGCATACGAAAGGACCGTGAGCGCTCTCGCCCACGTGCGCCATCTCATGCAAACAGACTCATTGACAAGTGCTCGCCTCGCTCATGGCTGGTCGCAAGCACATCTGGCCGAATTGGTAGGCGTTTCGACCAGAACGGTGATGCGCTGGGAAGCGGGCCGAGCCTTGCCCTATCCCATCTATCGTGAACACCTGTGTCGTCTGCTGGATCTAGATTGCCATACGTTGGGTCTGCTCCCAGAACGGGATATGACCGACCAGGCCGAGGAGGATGAACTGGCTCCTCCCATCTCCCACCTGTTGCCAGCAGCACCAGCGGTGCATGATCCTATGATCCCGAACCTGCTGGGGCAGGACAACCACTTGCAGGGGCGTGGGGACCTGTTGCACCAGATAAAGCTGCGCGTGCTGGCCGAAAAGCGCCAGACCCTCACCGCCCTGCAAGGCTTACCGGGCGTAGGCAAAACAGCCCTGGCCGCGGCGGTCGTCACTGATGAACAGGTGCAAGCCCATTTCCCCGATGGCATCCTCTGGGCCGAATTGGGACCGCGAGCTGATGTGTTGAAGGTACTCACCCGTTGGGCTTCGCTGCTCGGCTACCAGGAGACCGAGCACGGCGGTTCCTTCTCGCGGTCAACCTGGGGACAGATCCTGCGGGAGCGCATTGGGCAGCGGCGCATGCTGGTCGTGATCGACGATGCGTGGAACATCGAGGCCGCCCTGGCCTTGCAAGTAGGAGGGCCACAATGTGTGCACCTGCTGACCACGCGCTTGCCACAGGTGGCTTTTGCCTTCGCCCAGGAGACAACTATCACCGTGCCAGAACTGGTCGAGGCCGATAGCCTGGCCGTGTTGAGGCGCTTTGTGCCCCAGGTGGTTGAGCAAGATCTGGAGACCGCGCGGACGCTGGTCCGTCTGGTAGGAGGGTTGCCCCTGGCGCTCAACCTGCTGGGCAAGCACCTGGCCATGCAGGCGTTCACGAGACAGCCACGACGGGTGAGGACCGCGCTCTCGACTTTATTAGAGCGGCAGCACCGCTTGCACCTGCGTCTGCCCGGGCATCCTCTGGGAGTAGCACGACAGTCCTCCCTCTCGCTGCACACGACAATTGCCCTGAGTGTGGAGCGGCTCAGTCCGCAGGAGCAAGCCGCCCTCTCGGCCCTGGCGCACTTCCCGGCCAAGCCCCACAGTTTTTCCGAGGAGGACGCCCTGGCCGTGAGCGGAGGACCGGTCGAGCGCCTGGATACCTTGTGGGATGCTGGTCTGCTGGAGAGCTGTGGGCCGGGTCGCTACACGCTGCACCCGACCATTGCCGACTATGCGCGTGAGTTGGACAGCGATCCGGGGGGTGAGCCTGATGCGTTTTGGGGACACGAAGTGATCACCTGCAAGCAGAAAGTGGTCTATGAGCTTCACTACAACGGTGGTTTTCTTAGATGAAGTTATGTACACACAGTATGTAACCTTGCATATAAATACAGCCTATGGCATAATCGGGGGCAAGCATCATCTACGTATCGATCATTGCTCGCTAGCAATGGGACAAGAGGGAGCACAGGGATGGATACAACTTCCCCCAATGAGAATACCTATATTTTTGACACAGAAAGCGCCCAGGAAATGGTCCGGCTGATTGACCAGGACCGCTTCACCACACAGCGTATGGGAGGAGCGCTTGCTGGCCTGCCTGAACTGCCACCAGATGCCCAGGTGCTGGATCTTGCCTGCGGCCCCGGCGGATGGGTCCTTGATGTAGCTTACGAGCAGCCTGATATACAGGTGTGTGGCGTAGACGTCAGTCGTATCATGATCGATTATGCTAACGCTCGCGCTCAATCACAACAGATCGTCAACGCCACCTTTGGCGTGATGGATATTCGTCAGCCACTCGATTTTACCGCTGCTTCTTTCGACCTGATCAACGCACGCTTTCTCTATGTTGCGCTCAAGCGTGACGAATGGCCGACCCTCATCGCCGAGTGCAAACGCCTGTTGCGTCCAGGAGGTATCCTGCGCCTTACCGAGGTTGACGACTTCGGTGTCACTTCAAGTGCGGCCTACGAGCAATTCAGTATCCTCAACATACAAGCGCTGCAACGAGCTGGCTACGGATTTACTCCCGGCGGGCATACCTTTGGCATGTCTCAAGGATTACTGAGATTATTCAAAGAGGCCAATCTTCGCGATCTGCACATCACCGCGTCAGCCGCTGACTATTCGGTGGACTCAGCAGGATGGGCTGACTTCTATCACAATGGCGAAATAGCGGTACTCCAAACGAAACCATTTCTCATCAACTCAGGACAGTTCACCACTGAAAAGTTTGATGAGCTTTACCAGCAAATGCTCCAAGAGATGCGTGCTGCACAATTCACCGCCATCTGGCATTCAACAAGCATCTGGGGAAAGGTCCCAGAGATCGGCTAAAAATATCTAAGGAAGGTTTTCATTCTGATGGCTTTATCTCACTTTGTTGTGACCCTGGTTGATCGTACGATGACCTGGGTGTATGAAAAGAGCGACGGGCGGCTCGGCAGTCGCCTGGGGAAAATGGGCATGCTGGTTCTCTCTACAACCGGGCGCAAAAGCGGCGAGAAGCGCAGTCACACCTTGCAGTATATGCCTGATGGAGCCAATTATGTGATCGTGGCCAGTAATAATGGTCAAGATCGTCATCCAGGCTGGTATCACAACGTGCTTAGCAATCCTCATGTGCGCATCCAGGTCGGACGCCGTCAGCAGAACGCACTGGCTACTGTGGCCGGACCGGAGGAATACGCTCAGTTGTGGCCTCGGCTGATTGCCCAGAATCCCCCATGGGAAGCGTATGCCAGACACACAACTCGCAAGATTCCCGTAGTGATCTTGCATCCGCTGGCCTAAAAGAGGAGACCGTTGGGAAAGCCGAAGGAACGTGCTCATGAGATCGAATTACCAAACTAGAAGGATGAAGACCCACGAAAAGAGCAACCAGCTTACTAGTCCTATGCCCTCTAGCGCAATTTTAAGCATCTATGCAAGACCGAGTCTTCATATTTATAGGCATATACATGTTACGGTATGCATACGTGTTAGAGGCTGCTGATTCCAGGTCCTAGCTGCCGAGAGCAGTAACCATGTGATATACTTTTGGCAGCCAGGAGGTGCAATTTGGACGACTTGAGAATCTTTACAGGGAACGCAAACCGTCCGCTGGCGGCGGCCATTTGTCGGCATCTGCATATTCCACTTGGCGATGCAGATGTCTTCCAGTTCAGCAACGAAAATATCTTTGTCAAAATCAATGAAAACGTGCGCGGCAATGATGTATTTGTAATACAACCCTTTAGCTCTCCGGTGAATCGTTCCATCATGGAACTACTGATTATGATCGATGCACTAAAACGTGCATCCGCCGCGCGGATTACTGCCGTGATCCCTTACTACGCCTACGGTCGTACGGATAAGAAGGATCAGCCACGCGTTCCCATCACAGCTCGTTTGATTGCCGACTGCATCACGGTTGCTGGTGCCCATCGCGTTTTAACCATGGATATGCACGCGGGACAGATCCAGGGCTTTTTTAATATGCCCGTTGATGAACTCACAGCGGAAATTATCCAGTCACGTTACTTCGCCCACAAAGATCTCGGCGATTTCACAATTGTGGCCGCAGATGAGGGTTTTGCCAAAAAAGCCCGTAAGCTCGCGGAACGTCTGAATGCTCCGCTGGCCATTGTGGAAAAACGTCGCCTGGGCAACAAAGGTTTGTCCGAGGCGATGGGCATCATCGGCAACGTCGCCGGACGCAACGCGCTGATCGTCGATGACGAAATTGACACCGCAGGCTCGCTTACCCAGGCTGTACGCGTGGTCCACCAGCAGGGAGCGCTTGACATCTACTGCTGCGCGACACACGGGATCTTTTCAGGTTCAGCCATCGAGCGCCTCAAAAATGAACCGATCAAAGAACTGGTCATCACCGACACCATCCCCTCTCCTGATCATAAGAGCCTCCCAAACTTAGTCGTCCTCTCAGTCGCGGAACTTTTCGCAGATATTATCAGTCGCATTCACGATGGCCGTTCGGTCTCCGAGCTATTCTTATAGTTATACGATGCACCGTATGTGCATACTTCTTGCTCACTTTTATGCTATAATAGCCACCACTATTATCGAAACGAAACTGCTTCAATACTCAGCACCAGGAAAGGGTGGAGGGGGCAATACATTCATGAAACCACTCGTTGCTATCGTGGGCCGACCAAATGTTGGCAAATCCACGTTTTTTAATCGCATGCTTGGCGAACGTATCGCGATTGTCGAGGATATGCCAGGTACGACGCGTGATCGCCTGTATGGCGACACAGACTGGAATGGTCGTGATTTTACGCTCATCGATACGGGCGGACTTGAGCTTGGCCCGGGTATTCCCGTCGGTCAGGTAGGTTTGACAGGACAATCCGGCGACCTTATGGACCATGTAATGTCGCAGGCGCAATTAGCCATTGAAGAGGCAGATGTGATTGTCTTTATGGTTGATGCGCGTTCCGGCATCACCGCCGCCGATGACGAGGTGGCCGACCTGTTGCGCCGCGCACAGAAGCCCGTTATTATTGCAGCCAACAAAGCGGATAACGCAGCGCGTCGTATGGACGCCGTCGAATTCTACGCGCTGGGCCTGGGCGAACCTATCGTCATCTCCTCCATCCAGGGTACCGGCACAGGTGACTTGCTGGATCGCATCGTTGAGGAACTACCACCCCAGGATGACGAGGCCGAAGCAGAGGATGAAGACATTACGCGTATCGCTATCGTCGGACGTCCAAACGTGGGCAAGTCGTCACTGCTCAACTCGATCCTTGGCGTGCCGCGCTCGATAGTGAGCGCAGAGCCAGGTACGACACGAGACTCCATTGATACTGAGATGGTATTCAACGACCACAAATTACGGCTTGTTGATACAGCAGGCATCCGCCGCCGTGGACGCGTTGGTCCTGGCGTCGAGAAATATAGTGTGCTACGCTCGACGCGTGCAATCGAGCGCTGCGACGTCGCCATCCTGCTCGTTGATGCCAGCGAAGGGCTGACAGCTCAGGACACCCATATCGCAGGCGAGATCCAGGCACAGGCCAAAGGCGTTATCGTCGTGGTCAATAAATGGGACCTGGCGCAGGAACAGCGCCGCGAAGAGCGTGAAGGCACTTTCGCGCACCCCAATGACGAGATTCAGAGCGCGGACGCGTACCGTGATATTCTGGCCGAAGGCTTGAAATTTATCCCCTATGCACCGATCATCTTCGCTTCGGCAAAGACAGGCTACCATGTGAAATCGCTGCTCGAAGCGGCGCTCAAGGTCGCAGAGATGCGCTACCTGCGCGTGCCTACTGCGCGTCTAAACGAAGTGCTGCGCGAAGCAGTCCAACGCCACGATCCCACGGTTATTCGCAATAAGCCCTTAAAGATTTATTACGCCACGCAGGCTCGTGTCAACCCGCCGACGTTTGTCTTTTTTGTCAACAATACCGAGGGCGTGCACTTTTCCTATGAACGCTACCTGGAAAATCGCTTGCGTGAAGCTTTCAGCTTTCGCGGCACGGCTATTCGCCTGCAATTCCGGCCTCGTTCCAAAGAGGATAGGGAGAAACGCTAAGCGCCCCTGTTAGCATGTAGGAATACAACATTTCACAACTTTGTTTCGCCGCTCTACGTATACAGTGTATAAGCCACAGCAATATGTAACATTGACATGCTATAGTTATATATCTATAGAATTCGCATTACCTTTCATTCAGATAGAGGTGGAACACTGCCATGGCAGTAGCTTTTCTGGCCGTCTACGGGTATTGGGATGCTGCAATTGTCACGAATACTGCTATATGTTATAGTGGTCATGAAACGGACGTAGAAGACTCCTGCTTTGGTGAGGTAATACTATGCATTTAAAACTAATTGCTGCTGATAAAACTGATGTTGGGCAACAGCGTGAGCAAAACGAAGACAGTGTCTATAAGCGTGTTGAATCTTCAGATGATGGTGATCGTGGACTGTTTATTGTCGCTGACGGTATGGGTGGTTACAAGGCAGGAGAAGTTGCCAGTAAACTAGCCGTCGATACTATTAGCCAGGCGCTGGATAGTTTTTTTAAGTCTATCGCCGATCAACCTACCATCAAGCTTGAAGCCGCCACCCTGGACCCGGAAAAAACGCTCAAACTACCAGTCGATGCCAGCGCAAATAAGACAAAAAAATTATCCGAGACAACGATTGTGGCAGCTATCGAAGATCGTTTGACGGTCGCCATCCAACAGGCCAACCGGGCCATCTTACGCTATGGAGAGCAACAATCAGCGGCACGAGGACTTGGCAGCACGGTGACAACGGTTTTAGTGCAGAACGATCAGGCGTATATTGCCAACGTTGGGGACAGTCGCACGTATCTTTTACGTGAGCAGCAATTGATGCCAGTGACGAAGGATCATTCGCTCGTCGCCAAGCTTGTAGAGTCGAAACAGATCGCGCCTGAAGATATCTACACCCATCCACAACGTAACCTGATTTATCGTTCACTGGGGGCTGGTCACAAAAACCTTGAAGTTGACATTTTCCACGAGGTATTGCAACCCGGTGACAAACTTTTGCTCTGCTCTGATGGACTATGGGAAATGGTGCACCAGCAAGACCTGCTCAACTCGCTCAATGAGCAGATAAGTCCACAGATCATTTGCAACAAGTTGATTGATCTGGCAAATGAAAACGGCGGCGAGGATAACATTACAGCCATCGTCGTCCAGGTCAGTGCTCACTAGTTGTCACTATCCTGTGTATAAACCAGCAAAGCAGGCAGACTTGCGTCTCCGCAGCACGTGCGGGCAACATAGTGATAAGCGAGCAATAACAGTCAGTCAGGTATGCACCAGATTCACTGAGTTCGTTGAGCGCATTTGGAGAAGATGATAGTATTATGGCTCTCCCAGTAGGTACTGTTCTTGACGGAAAATTCAAAATTGTGCAGATTCTCGGCGAAGGTGGTATGGGCACGGTCTACAAAGTAGAGCAGGTAGGTACCCCTCCTGGCTCGCCTCCGTACTATTATGCGGTAAAAGAGCTACTGATCAACCCCAACACCAGCGAAGAAGATCGCCGCTCCGCGATTGATCGTTTCAACAAGGAGATTGCCCTGCTCCGTGGTCTCAAGCATCCGCGTATCGCGGCTCTTACGCTGCCATTTCAGGATCGCGGAAACTACTACTTCGTCATGGAGTTTGTGACGGGACGCAGCTTAGAGAAGATCCTGGAGCAGTCGAAGGGACCATTACCCGAGGAGCAGGTGGTGCGCTGGATGATGCAGGTTTGCGAAGCGTTGACCTATATTCATACGCGCAATCCGCCGATCATCTTGCGCGACTTGAAGCCGGGCAATATCATGATTACGGCGGATAACGAGGTCCAACTGATCGATTTCGGCATCGCGCGCCGCTTTGATCCTAACAAGCGTACAAACACTGAGAACCTGGGTACCATCTCCTACGCCTCACCAGAGCACCTGGGATCAATTACCGCTCCTGGCCAGCGTCGTTCGGTACAAAACCCGGGACAATTGGTGCAAACGGACGCGCGTTCCGACATTTACTCACTGGGTGCCACCATGTATCACTTGCTCACCAATTATGAGCCAGACCCGATTCAGACACCGGCACCAGGAGCTATCCTGGCGAAGAATCCGCGTTTGCGTACAGTGATAGTGGGCGGGAAAGTTGTATGCCCTGTGGAGCAAGTGATCAGCAAAGCGATGCAGCAGAGTCCGGCACAACGTTTCCAGAGCGCTGAAGCCATGCGCGTAGCCTTGCAGCAGTGTTTACCCGCGTTCGAGCACGATACAGATCCCTGCGATGTCGCCGAGCGCCACCATCATTGTACCCAGCAATGGCTATTATGCCAGCAGTACAGCGGCTGGCATGATTTGTCCCAAGTGCGGTTTTCAAAATCGCCCGGGTGCCAAATTCTGTAAGCGTGATGGGCAACCGCTTGTCCAAGGAGCAGCGATTGCGCCCCCACAAATTCGTACGCAAGTAGCGCGCGGAGCCATACAGGCGCGGCCAGTACCACAGCCAATCCGAGCGCGACCAGTACAAGCTAATACGCTTCAAGCACGACCAGTACCATCGAATGCGCTTCAAGCGCGACCGCCCGGTACGCCAGCGAGCAGTGATCCCACCGCAGCCTACCGCCTGGGTTTGCAGAACTTGAGCAATAAAAAATATACCGATGCGATCAACCAGTTCAAGCTCGCGCAAAACCGGGGAGGACCATCTTACGATATCCTTTACAATCTTGGTCGGGCTTATCGGCAGTATGGACAGGCTGTGCGCGAAACTGATAGGCAGGCATTCAAAGAGCAGATGACGCAGGCAGCGCAATACTTTAACGAGGCACTACGCCTCAAGCCGGACGCGCTAGACGCTCATTTCCAGTTAGGCATGTGTTATCGTGACCTGACATTATATGCCCAGGCGACATCTGCCTTCAAAAAGGCGCTTGCTCTGACTCCGCGAGATCCCGCGATTCATTATCAATTAGGACTTGTGGCGTTAGAGCAGGGAAACATGCGAGAAGCAGAAGTACATTTTCAAGATGGCTTACGCATCAATCCCGACCATGTGCTCATCCTGGTGGCGCAAGGTCGCCTCTACCTTGAGCAGAAACAGGCCTTGTCCGCCGTCAAAGTGTTGCGTCAGGCAACGGCCATCGACCCATTGCTATGGGAAGGCTGGTACGAGTTAGGACGTGCTCACATGCGCGAGAAAGAATGGACGTTCGCCTTAAGCGCATTGGAACGAGCGCGCAAGGAGGTGCTCTACGCTCCCGAGGTCTTTACAGCCATGGCTACGTGCTATCTCAAATTGAATCGAAAAGTTGAAGCCCGACAAATGGTGAACGAGGTTTTGCAGCGTGATCCAAAAAATGCCGAGGCCATCAGGTTAAAAAAGCAACTTTAAAAGGAGGGCAGTGATGCTCTGTCCGTTGTGTCATACGCCAAATCGCGACAATGCTAAATTCTGTAAAGGCTGTGGACGCCTCCTGACGAACGAGTCTGAGCAGATGGAAGAGCCAGTCGCTACTGAGCAGGCGCAAGAAGTCTCACAGCCTGTGCAGGAGCCGGTACAGGTACCGGATACGCACAACGCTGCGGCTCAGGCAACAGAAAACCAGGCCCAGGTGCCCGGACCGGCTGACAATACTATCGATGACATCAGCCTGGCACCAACGCAGATTCTTTCGCCGCAGCAGATGCTTGCTTATCATACACGTCGTTGGCAAGAAGAACTCAGCCACGAGGAGCAACAGTCGCAGGGGTATGATATCACCAATCAACCTACGGTGCTTTTTACAACTGCGTCCGTTCCTGATCCTCATGAGCAAGTAGTGCCGGATTATGACGCAGCAGATCAACCTACGATACTTGCACCTCCACAGGATGCAGGTACCCAGGAAGCTGCGCAACTGCCTGCCGACGCAGAAGAAGAGGCGACTGAGACGCCCGTAAATGTATCTGGCCCAGCCGATCAAGAGAACGATAGTCCAGATAGACAGGAGGTTACTCCTGCTGCGACAGCGGAATCTGCAACGACATCCGCAGAAGACATTTCCATAGCCGTTGAGGGGGATCATGTGGAGCAAGTAACAGGTAGTACAACGCCAGACCAGACGACAACGAGTTTCCCAGTGCTAGCTACCGGCACAATTATCGGGGAACGTTATGAAATCACACAGGCCATCAGCGATACCGGTGAGGAGCACGTCTACGCTGTGACCGACCACAAGGGATACCTGCATTGCTGGAATTGTGGCTCAGAAGAAAACGGTGAGGGTGATGCGTTTTGTAATGATTGCGGCGCAGAACTGCTGGATGCCACCTATGTTATGCACGAATATTCACCTGCCACAGCATCTACGCAAGATGAGCACGTTTTACATGGCGTGATTATCAATACATTAGTCGAACATGGATTAACCTATGTAATTGAACAGCCCCAGGCTACGCAAAGCGAGTTTCCCAACGGTGTCCACGTGATTGCCTCCTGTAGCTCTGATGCCGGAATGTTACGTCGCGCCGATCCAAATGAGGATAGCACCTTTGTTTTGCTGTTTGAGCGCGTCCACGAATTGGTGGCATCTCCTGCGGGCGTGTTTATTGTGGCAGACGGCATGGGAGGACACGCCAATGGACAGGGAGCCAGCCGCATGACCGTGAATACGATTGCCGAGCGTATTGTGCGGGAATTGCTCATGCCTCCGCTGAGCGCAGAAAAGACCGGTGAGGCTGTGAAAGCGCTCGAACGATGAAGGTCTGCTCACGCTTGTCCAGGGTGCGGTTGAAGATGCCAATACGGCGCTTTGCCAATTCAACCAGCGTGAGAAGTCCGATATGGGTTCCACGCTCACCGGCTTTATGCTGGTGGGGGATCTTGCATACATCTTCAACGTAGGCGACAGTCGTACGTACATATTACGGGATCAAAAAATATACCAATTGACAAACGATCACTCGCTTGTCGGACAATTAGTCGCTGGAGGCTTGATTGAGCCGGATGATGTCTATACGCATCCGCAGCGCAGCCAGATCTATCGTAGTATAGGTGATAAGCTTAATGTGCAAATTGATGTATTCAAACAACAGGTTCACCCGGGCGATGTCCTGTTAAGCTGCTCCGACGGCCTATGGGAAATGGTTCGAGATCCTCAAATTACTGATATTCTGAATAATGCGCCTGATCCACAGACGGCATGTACACAGCTAATCGAGGCCGCTAATAATAATGGTGGAGAAGATAATGTAAGTGCCGTTGTCGTTTTTGTGCGCTGATATGATATACTAGGGCCAGCCGAATGCGAAAGGAGCTGATCGAATATGCCCGGAGAAGTAACTCTGGCACACCAGCTAGGTAAAGATTTTATGCCTGTGACCGGTGGAAGCCAGCTTGCATATGTTTTATTGGAAGCAAAACCGACTGCATTGATGGCGCAGGTACGGATGCCCTTAAATTTTGCTCTCGTGATTGACCATTCTGGCTCGATGAAAGGTGCCAAGCTGAGAAATGTACGTGAAGCAGTCAAGATGGTCATAGACCGTCTGGAGCCGACCGACTACATTTCCGTTGTCATTTTCGACGATACCGCCCAGGTGATTATTCCATCTATGCCTGCGAATGATAAGCCAGGCATGAAGGCTGCGATTGATCGTATCCAGGACGCTGGCGGTACAACCATGTCGCTTGGTATGATGCACGGTTTAGGCGAGTTGCGCCGCTGGAATATTCCTAACGCGGTCAACCGTATGATCCTGCTGACCGATGGCGTCACTTATGGCGATACTGATCGCTGCCGCCAACTTGCACGCGACGCTATCGAAACAGGCATTTCGATCCACCCACTGGGTATTGGCTCCGACTGGGATGAGGGTTTGCTGGACGATATCGGCCAGCTTAGCGGTGGCACGCCCGCCGAATTTATCCGCTCACCTGCTGATGCGATGACCATTTTTGAGCAGCAGATACAAAGTGCCGTCGCGGTTGCGGTGCGTAATACGCTACTGACTTTACGCCTGCCCGCAGGCGTTACGCCGAGGAAAGCGGTAAAAGTCTTGCCGATTATTCGCGACGTCGATGGGTCCGCACTATCTGACCGCCAGGTGGTCATCTCGCTGGGAGATCTGGAAAAGGATACAGCACAGTCAGTGCTGGTTGAGCTGATGATTGACCCACGACCCGCTGGCCTTTTTCGTATCGCACAGGCTGAGTTATCCTATGACGTGCCACTGGTCGGCCTGACAAGTGAAAAAGTGCGCGAAGATATTAAAGTCACGTTTAGCACTGATGCCAATCAGACCGCGCAGGTCAATGCGTTGGTAATGAACTTCGCTGAAAAGTCCAATGCCCAACGCCTGGTGACGCGCATCCTGGATGAATACAAACGTACAGGCAAGGCTACGACGCGCCTGGCACCGAACGTCACCCGCGTTCTGGACTCGGAAACGCTGGATGCTATCGACCAGATCAACCAGGGTCAGCAGATTTCGCAAGAACAGGTAAAATCAATCGGCAACAAAACACGCAAGTTGACTCAGCGCCTGGACGATTTGTTACCTTAAGTGGTTTCACAGTCAACCTGCTTGCTAGAAGGTCTTATAAGTATCCCCTTATAAGTATGGCGATGGGCAAAAAGTCGCGGAACGTCTTGTCCTGGAAATACGCGCGAAATAAGAGGGCCGAGTGTTCTACTCAGACACACTCTTATAGAGATAGAGAAAAATCGTCAATAACTTGCGACAGAGGAAGGATAGATTCTTATGTCAGTACAATGTTCTTTAGGTCATGGAAATCCTGATGGATCAGCGTTTTGTGATGAGTGCGGCGAACCACTAAACAGCGCTGCTCCTGCTGTCCAGACCGCCGCTCCGGCAGCCGCCGCTGCTGCTCCTGCTGCTCCCACAGGGACGCAGGTTTGCCCATCTTGTGGTGCTGTCAACCCGGCTGGAGAGGCATTTTGTTCGAACTGTGGTGTCAGTCTGCTGGGTGCTCCCGCGCCTACGCCTGCTCCCACACCTATGCCCGTACCAGATCTGTCTGCGGCAACGCCCGTGGCGCCTGCGCCCACACCAGTCGCAGTTGCAGCTCCCAATTTACAGGCCCGACTTATCGTCGAAGCAGATAATCAGGAGTTCGATCTGTCAGGCAAGGATAATATCACCATTGGTCGCGAGGATGCCTTGAGCCAGAGTTTCCCGGATGTGGACCTGGTGCCACATGGTGGCGAAGAAGGTGGCGTTTCACGCTTACACGCGCGCATCTTCGCTGAAAATGGACAGTACTACCTGGAAGATGATAACAGTACAAACTTCACGTTTCTCAATCGTCAGCGCCTGGCACCCAAGACGCCCACACCGCTGAACGATAACGACGAGGTCAGGCTTGGCCGTGTACTACTGCGTTTCAAAACGCCATAGAGTACTCTGTCCCTGAGTGAGAATTGACAGCGAGCATTATACTCGTTATAATCTACGGGATATCTTAAGTGGAGGCTCTAAGAGGATTTTATGAAACGCACCTGGCAACCAAAGCGCATACCGCGCAAACGTGAACATGGTTTTATGAAGCGCATGTCAACCCGCAACGGACGACGCGTGCTCAAGGCTCGCCGCGCAAAAGGGCGCTGGAGCTTAACGGTCTAGTAGACCGTGAATTTATTATGGCTCTCTCTCGTGCATTGCGCTTGCGTAAAAGTAGTGATTTTCAGCGAGTAAGGCAGCGGGGACGTTTTAGTACATCCCGGCTGCTTATCCTCGCATATGCACCAAATGATCAGGCGTCAGTGCGCATTGGTTTTGTGGTGAGTAAACGCGTCTCAAAACATGCAGTTGAGCGTAATTATATTAAGCGGTTACTTTCTGAGGCGATCCGGCCTATTCTCGCTGATATTCCGCCAGGATGGGACCTGGTGCTTAGTGCAAAAAACCCGATTGTTGGTGTTCGCTTACCTGCACTTACGCAGGAAGTAGCAATGCTCTTACGTCGTGCTCGTCTGATCGCATTCTCCCATGGCGCGGAAACGAGTGGTTGAATATCCGCAGGGGTTCAGAACATGAAATACATCGCACTTGGTTTAATCCGTCTTTATCAGCACACGCTGTCGGTGATCCTGCCTCCATCGTGTCGGTTTACTCCCTCATGTTCTCATTATGGATATGAGGCCATTGAACGCTTTGGCTTTTTGCGCGGCGGATGGTTGACCATTAAACGCATTGGCCGCTGTCATCCCTTTTATCACGGTGACCTCTATGATCCAGTCCCCGAAGTCTGGGGCCACTAGATCAAGGAAGGCAGGAATTTTCTCGTGGGTCAGATTGGTTATGTTTTTAATTTAATCTTTACGTTCCCCATTTTCAACGCTCTCACGCTGCTTTATCATCTCTTTGGTGATTTTGGCTTGTCGATTGTGGTTTTGACGTTGGTCATCAAGTTGGTCCTTTTTCCTTTAACTGTACAGCAGCTTAAATCCATGAAGGCTAATCAGGCCTTACAGCCAAAGATGCAAGAGATCAACAAAAAGCATGCCAACGATCAGCAAGCAAAAGCGCTGGCGATGCAGGCGCTCTACAAGGAGTACGGTGTCAACCCGCTAGCCGGTTGTCTACCGCTCTTGATTCAGTTACCGGTACTCTATGGGCTTTATTTTGCCTTGAATACCGTATTACGCAATGCGTCGCATAGTTTAGCGCTAGTTAACGCACCCCTTTACGCGTTCGTTGCACGCTATCAGCAGTTCCCAGACATTAGTTTCAAATGGTTTTCATGGCTGCAGTTCTTGAATCCCATCTTGCATGTAAACTGGTCGTGGGCATTCTCGCTTGGTTCTCCCGATCCAACGCATATATTGCCGGTTATCGCTGGTTTAGCTACCTTTGTGCAATTGCGTATGTCTCAGCCAAAGACTGCCCCTGCTCCCGCCAACGGCAAAGCTGGCCCACCAGATCCCTCGCAGCAGATGATGAAGACGATGCAATATATTATGCCATTCTTCACATTCTTCCTGGGTTTGACGTTCCCCGCTGGCCTGGCTCTTTACTGGACGGTTTCGGCTCTCTTTCAGGCAACTCAGCAATACTTCGTCACTGGCTGGGGATCGCTATTAGTCACACCAAAGTCGAATGTGGCCCTGGCAGGCAATGTTTCTACAAGCGCCTTGAGCAGTAGCAATGGTACAGCGAAGCGCAGTACTCCCAGAAATGGCCTGGCCGTTGTCAAAAGCAGCATGAATGGCAATGGGAAGCAGGATAGTGATACCGCTGTGGAGACAGAAGAAGCCGTTGATACTGTGGTGGATAGTGATGATGACGCAACAGAAAACGTGCGCACTTCGACTTCGCCCCGACCGTCTGGCAATGGCCCTTCACAATACACGCGACGTCAGCGTGGTGGTAGTGCGTCAGCCCGGCGTCGTAGCAGTGCGCAACGAGCACGGCGCTAATTTGGATTGTCGCCTGTACGTTTACAGGGCAATCACATGATAGTTTTAACAGGGAGGCAAGGTAACAAAAGTGGAAAGCATAGAGGCTAGTGGCAAAAGTGTTGAAGAAGCCATCTCACAGGCCCTGGTGCGCCTGGGTAAGCGTCGTGACGAAGTAGATGTCGCGGTATTACAAGAACCTAGTCGCGGTACCTTTGGTCTGGGCAGCAAAGATGCTCGCGTGCGTGTGACCGTACACCCTGCTATAAGCACAGGTAAAAGCGCTGTGATTACCCCTGAAATGGCTGATGCGCTCCTTGGTCCTGGCGATATCGAGGTCCCTGAAGACGAAGAGGAACTATTCGACGAGGACGACGAGGAGGATGGCGACGAATATATTGACGAGGACGACGAGGAATTTGTGGAGGACGATGAAGAAGACGAGGATGATGAGTCTGTGCCATTCATTCCGGCGCTGAGTCCCAGTTCTCCGACGCCATCTATGCCGCTTGCTCCCACTACGGAAGCACAAGAGTTCCAGGATGTTGAGCATCCTTCACGCGAGGATGTTGAGATTACGGTTGACGTGTTGCAACATATTTTGCGCTATATGAACATTCATGCTACCGTGCAGGTCCGCTCTACAAATCCTTTGACGCTCAATATTCGTGGTATCAATGAGAACCTGGGTCTACTGATTGGACGACGCGGCGAGACGTTGGCCGCATTACAACTGCTGGTAAGTTTGATTGTCAGCCATCGCACCAAGCACCGCATGCGCATTGTCGTGGACGCCGAGAACTATCGCGAACGCCGCGAGGAAAATCTGCGCTCGTTGGCTTTACGTGTGGCACAGCAGGTACGTAGCTATCATCGGGCCATCGCTCTTGAGGCGATGCCGCCTTATGAACGCCGTATCGTGCACATAGCCTTATCCGATAGTAAAGATATCAGCACAGAGAGCATTGGTGAGGGCGAAGAGCGCCGTGTGGTTATCTCGTTAAAGCGTCCAGGTCGCTAACCTCGTAGCCCATAGGTCAACATAAGTATACTTGAACGGAAGCAACCGCTCGCGTAAGGGCTGCGCGAGAAAATGAAAGTACACGGATGCTTTTTGGCTCTGCACTGCAAAAGAAGGAGTGTACATTTCGTGCTTCCGCTCCCCGAATTTCTGGCTATTGGACATGTTACACGCGATATCCAGACAGATGGTACTTTTTCAGTCGGCGGTACGGTTACTTTTGCGGCACTCACCGCCTATCATTTAGGATTAGCGGCTGGCATTATCACCAGTGCTGATCCTGAGGTGAGTGCTTTATTGCCCACTGTGCTGCCTGCTGTCACCTTACATGTGCATCCATCGCACGATACAACCACCTTCGCCAACTATTATCAAGATGGTTTTCGGACGCAATACCTGCACGCGAGAAGTGAGCCTATCCAGGCCACCGATATACCACCATCCTGGCAGCACGCGGGCATTGTTTTGTTCGGACCCGTGGCACAAGAAATGAGTCCACAGCTGATCAAGCTCTTTTCACGTCACGCTAAACAGATCCTGGCCGCTACCCCGCAGGGCTGGCTGCGTCGCTGGGACGCCGATGGTCGTGTGCAGCCTACTCCCTGGCATGAGGCCGAGCAAGTTCTGCCCGCCCTCGATGTGTTGATCCTCAGCCACGATGATCTCCTCCCTTTTGCAGACGGCAATCGCACAGAGGCAGATGCAATATTGACCCGTTGGAGCCAGTTCGTACCTATGCTCGTGGCTACCGATGGCCGTCACGGGGCCACCCTTTTCCAACATGGTATGCAACAACAATTCCCGGCCTATGCCACGCACGAAGTTGATCCAACAGGTGCGGGCGACGTTTTCGCGGCTGCATTTCTGTCTCATCTCTATCGCCATGGCAATGCAGAGCACGCTATCGATTTCGCTAACTGTACTGCGGCATTCTCTATCGAACAGCCTGGCACAGAAGGCATCCCCACCCTGGCTATGGTTGAGCAGCGCTTGCATACATACAACCAGGAATAACAAACATCTCATTTAAAATATGGAAATTAAGCAATATATACGGTTTTTCTATTGTTTCCTTCTTAAACAACTGGATATCTTCACCATGTTATAACCAGATCATCACTAGATCATAACAAAAAATCCGCGCAAAAACAGTTTTTTTTGCTACACTGTAATCAGTGCTCATATTCTCTTTGCACAAATCGCTTGTGCTTGAAATGCTGTCATTGATTACGAGGAAGATGGTGTGTTGATGCGGGGACATATATTTTCTCATCGCCTCTCAATTCTGATTACTTTGTGCATAGTCTTGTTGATTATTTCAGCAGGCATACGCGCTATCCAAACTACAGTTATCCACGGAGCGTACAGCGCCGATAGCGGATACTCCTCTTTACGCCTTCACTATAGCTATGCCGGGCAACCAGCGAGCGGAGGATTTACCTGTCAAGCTAATACGGCTTCTCTACGCTGTTATAGTCCGACACAGATGCGCAATGCCTATAACATCCAACCCTTACTTGACACTGGCATTAGCGGTAAAGGTAGTACTATTGTGATCCTGGACCCTTATCAGGCTCCGCACCTTCAGCAAGACCTCAAACGCTTCGACACTCTTTTTGCACTTGCTGATCCTGTGCTCAACATTATCGCACCAGAGGGTTTGACGCCCTTCAATACCCTGGACGCCGGACAGGTCAACTGGTCCGCTGAAATCTCGCTGGACGTTGAGTGGGCACACGCTATTGCGCCTGCCGCCACCATTGATCTTGTGCTTGCAAAGAGTAGCCAGGATACCGATTTAGGTAGCGTCTTAAATTATGTCGTTGACAAGAATCTGGGTGATGTCATTAGCATGAGTTTTGCCGAAAATGCTTCTTGTCTGAGCGCTGCTAATGAGCATATATGGCATCAGGCATTTTTACGTGCAAAACGCCAGGGCACGACGCTTATTGCCGCTTCAGGTGATACGGGGGCTGCTCAACCTACGTGTGATGGCGCATCTTTTGAGCACTCTATCGCTGAACCGGCGGTCGATCCTCTGGTGACGGCTGTTGGTGGTACACAACTTATGGCCGATAAGACCACTGGTGCCTACCAAAGTGAAGTCGGCTGGAACGAAAGTAACTATGCGGTTGCCAGCGGAGGTGGCTTTAGTGGCAGCTTCCACAAGCCATTTTATCAATACGGTATGCCCGGTATTGGCGCTTACCGTGCCGTGCCCGATGTTGCATATAATGCAGCCGTTAACGGCGGTGTGCTTACAGCCTGGTCCGAGGGAAAACGTGGACCCCTGGCCTTTTACACATTTGGTGGTACCAGCGCAGGCGCACCTCAATGGGCAGCGATCATTGCGCTAGGAGTTCAGCTAAGCCATAAGCGCCTGGGCTTCATCAACCCATTGCTGTATACGATGGGTCATACCGCGATGGATAAGGCCTTCCATGATATTGTCACTGGCACAAATACCATCACCCTTTCTGGCACCAATAGCGCGCCCGTGACAATCCAGGGCTATCATGCACATGTCGGCTGGGACCCGGTTACTGGCTGGGGTTCGCCTCGTGTCTCTACGCTGCTACCGATCCTGGTCGCTCTGTCCCACTCTTACCATAATGTATACGATAGTCGCATAGCATCCATTGAAATGCAGTAGCGAACGCCACTCACACCACTGCACGGCACAAGGTTGCTTTTTTCACTCTCACGGAGCTGTTAGACATAGCAGCTCCGTGATTTTCTTGTTTTAGGATGTTCTGCACCAAAGAATGAGGCACAGATGGTTCCCACACACTGTACCGGCTTTGGTGCTATCCATCAACTTGCAGCCCGCCTCCCCGATGCTTTCATCCAAAGCAGTGTTGGGACACGCTTTGAACTCTAAAATATTGTGCAGATAGATGCATCACCACTTGTGATGGCAAGGCACTGAATTTTGGGAGTTACAAAAATGATGCCAGACGAAGGTGCGGTGTGCGATTGACACCATTACCCTATAAGCCACCTCACCTGCGTCCACTAGATAGAGCGCTGAAATTTCTTCGTGTTTTCATCGCATCTGTCTGAGAAAGATATTTTTAGTATATTTCTCAGTATAAAAATGGTATTACTAACTATACAATATTTTCGATAGTATACAGATAATTCATTGATGAAGTGTACGTAGCGGAAGGGAAATGCCGATGGAACAAGCACGAAGCCGTTGTGGCTTGCTAACGACCAAACTGACACCTCCACAGGCCTATCTCAAAAGCATTATCCCACGCGCTCGCCTGTACGCACAGCTCGATCAAGCGGTACAGGCTCCATTGACCGTGATCACTGCTCCCGCCGGTTTCGGTAAAACGACGCTGCTTGGCGCATGGTTGCGTCAGCGTACAGCAAAGGCAAGCTGGACCTGGCTCTCGCTTGATAGCAACGACAACGAGCGTTTCTGGCACTATCTCATTGCTGCACTGAGTACACTATCATCGCGCGTTGCAGAACAATTTACTACCTGGCAACCCACTCCACAACCGGCAGATACCGCACAAGAAATCCTGCTCATCACACTCAGCAACGCCCTGGCAACGCTGTCCGACGAGAGTATCCTGGTTCTTGATAACTACGACGCGATCACTTCGTCTGCACTGCAACGCAGTTTCGCCTGTCTGCTTGGACACCTACCACCGCAGATGCATATCATCCTTGCTTCACGTATTAAACCACCATTCCCATTAGCTCGCCTGCGTGTGCAGGGCCGGTTGACCGAACTTGATAGCGCTGATCTACGCTTTACTCTCGATGAAGCGTCCGCGTTTCTTCTGCAAGGCATGGAACTTACCCTGAGCAACGCGGATATAAAAGAGCTCCATAGGCGCACTGAAGGCTGGATTGCCGGGCTACAATTAGCGGCTACGTCATTACAAAAATACCCTGAAATACCATATCACTTCATTTGCACCTTTAATGGTACAGAGCGCAACGTTCTGCATTATCTGACAGATGAAGTCTTGCTGCAACTTCCTGTAGATACACAACGTTTTCTGCTAGCGACCTCCATTCTTGAGCGTATGAACGGATCTCTGTGTGACGCAGTCACTGGACAGACGAACGGATGGACAATGTTAGAGCAGCTGGATCAGGCCAATCTCTTTCTCATTACGCTGGATAAGCAGAAACGCTGGTATCGCTATTATCACTTATTTGCCGATATGCTTCAGCAGCGTCTACGGCAGCGGCATCCAGATCTTGTACCACAATTCTATAGACGTGCCAGTGTGTGGCTTGAGCAGCACAATCTGCTCATTGATGCAGTGAAATATGCTTTCGCCTCTGAAGATAGTGAGCACATAGCGATGATCGTTGAGCAGAACGTGTGGTCTTTCATACAACAGGGAGATTTTCCACTACTGCAATCCTGGCTAGAACAATTACCGCAGAGCAGCTATGCCGAGCATCCCACGCTTTCCTGTCTGCGCGCCTGGACCTTTTTAATGGCGGGAAATAGTCAGGCCTATGAACAGGCGCTCCAGCTAGCAGAACACAGCAAAAGTGATCAACACACAGAGCTAACGGGTTGGATTTGCGCTCTGCGTGCTTATAAGGCGCTTTTATGTAGCGATGGACCGTCGGCCATCACCTGGGCACAGCAGGCACTGCAACAAACGTCTGAAGACGACATACGGCTACGTAGTCGTGCACAAGTTAGTCTTGCAGCAGGCTATCTCTTGCATGGAGAACTGACAAGAGCGCAGGCTCTGCTCCTTGAGGTGTCACAGATCCACGCCTATGATTTTGACTGTAAAGTAGTTGCACGCCTTTATCTGTATGAGATACAGACAATACAAGGTTGCTTACAGAGTGTTGCGCATGCACTCCACGAAATACTTTTAGCTATTGACATACACAAATTGCATAGCGCCGTTGCGCATATACGCCTCGCCCACATCTATTATGAATGGAACAACCTTAGTGCAGTCCGGGATCATTGGCAACAAGACATGGCCGAAATCTCACCATATACAAGCTTTTTTCTGCTAGAGCGTTATATGCTGGCAGCTCGCCTGGCCCGGGTGCAAGGAGATGCTGACCAGGTTATAGCATGGTTGGATCAGGCAGAGCAGTATGCGCACCGCTTTGGAGAAAATGCTCCCGCACTTGCTCGTATTACGGCCCTGCGCGTCCAGTTTTGCTTAGAGCAAGGAGATGTGGCGACTGCATTGTCATGGCAGGAGCACTATAAACCCACACTCATAGCAGCCATGTCACCGTACGAAAAAGTAGCCTGGTACCAGCTTCAAGTACGCATCCATCTCGCGCAAGGGCATGCCCTGTCCGCAATCGTGCTTCTTGAAGAGGTGCTTGCTCAAGTAAAGGGACGTGTCGGCGACGAGATCTCTTTACTGCTCCTGCTGACGCTGGCCTACCATGCCGCAGGAAACAAGCAGAACATGCAACAAACGCTTGAGCGCGTTCTTAGACTAGGGGAGTCACATAGTTACATACGTTCTTTTGTTGATGAGGGAACCGTGGTGGCAGAACTACTCTCCGCGCTCTACAGCAAGTGCCGTAGACATCGCTCTAACGAACAACAAGGCATCTCGCTCTCTTACCTACACAATTTGCTTATTGCCTTTGGCAAAGACGTCCCGTCGCCCATCTGGCTTGTACCCCATGTCAGTGACGTTATGCAGTGCGCCAGGCTGAGTGAACGCGAGCAGACGGTGCTCAAGCTCATCGCAGACGGCCTTTCTAACCAGCAGATTGCACAACAGCTCGTAGTCACAGTCAGTACCATTAAGACGCATCTGAACAACATCTACAGCAAGCTCAATGTGCATACACGCCTGCAAGCTGTCAACAAGGCTTATGCGCTTGGTCTATTACCGGGAAGCGAGGCCGAGGACTGCATACCACCGCGTGCTCAATAAAAAGCTGGTATTGACGTTGTTATACATCAGCGGTCCAGGAGTCCGTACGCGTGAGCTTTCGTCAACGCTTGCAAACGGGAATTTACATGCAGCTTGGTGTAAATATTATTCAAATGCGTCTTAATGGTGCTCTCGGCTACCACCAGGACATGCGCAATCTGTTGATTAGAATAGCCTTCTGCCACGAGTTTGAGTACAGCTTGTTCACGCTCGCTCAGTTGATCCAAAGGTGACTGTGTTCTCCTGCGCCACTGTTTCCAGGCATGGACCTCAGCAGCTAACCCACATGCGCTCAGCAGCGTCTGTATATACTCACCCATACTTTTTTGTCTGCTGCTGGCGTTCTTCTTACGCTGACGATGATAGAGTTCCGCCAGGAGTATAGCCAGCTCCTCACCCTCGTCCAAAAATACGCGGCAATATCCCCCTGTCTGGGCCAACATAACAGCCTGTTCAAGTGTCTGCTTCGTACTGTGGACATCACCAGTTGCGTAATATGCTCGTACCAATAGCACTTGCAATGCTATCTCATTGTGTGTACGTCCCTGAGTTCTAGCCGTCTGGAGTACAGCTTCAAGCAAACCAATCGCTTCTGCCGCCCGTTGCTGAGCCATTAGCAAGCGTACTTTGGCTTGATACCAGATTTCCTTTTCACAGGCGAGCAGCGCCTCCTCAGTAGCTGGCATGGAACGTTGCAGCGCGAGATGGGCAGCATCAATATTCCCTTCTGCCAGTAAATATTGTACACGCAGGACGGTGATGCGTAGCAAATCCTGCCGCCCCCGTTGCTGCTCCTCTGCTTTATCGAGCAAGCTCATGGTCTTTGCTTTTTCGCCGCGTAGCCAGGCCAGGCGTGCAGCCAATATCGGTCCTGCGCTAAAAATACAGCCAGGAGTATGTTGTTCCGCCATCTGCCATGCCTGCGCTAAATGATACTCAGCATTACGCCTATCGTTCCACTCATAATAGAGAGATCCAACATGACAATGCGCTAAAACAGCATCCCACGCCACACTTCCCGCTATTTCTGCAATACCTTGCGTGTAAAGTTCCAGGGCTTCATGCAAACATCCACGCTGTATACGCAGATCACCCAGGTAAACAAACGCATGTATTAGTCTTGCAGATGCAGGCCGCGAGATAGATTGTCCCCGTGCTAAAGCTCTATGTGCTTGCTCCAACTCCCCCATGGCGAGATAGCCCGCTCCCTGGAGGACGGATGCATAGTCAGAACTTATGGTTGACATAGGGGCTAGCTCTTGCGCCTGTTGCGCATATTGCACTACTTTTGCGCCATCAGTATAAAATAGCGCGCCATAGGCTCGCAGCAGTAGCCACTTGAGTCGCAATTCCACAGCGTTTGGTTCTCCGTCCTTGAGGGGGAAACGGGGGAGGATAGAGACCACAGCGTTTTTCGTACAAGCTTGCTCAACAAGTAAAAGTGTTTGCTCATAGTTCTCTAGCTGCCCTGTATATATATAGTATCCAGCGTACAACAGCGCGAGCCATGGTCGTTTTACCAGTGACAACGAGCCGGGCAATTTCTTGAGCCGTGTACAAATTTTGCCCGCCTGTCCTTGTTCTAGCAACGACCATGCGCATTTCTCAATCAAACAAGTAGCCTGCTCAGGAGCAGAAGCCGCCAGCGCATGGTGTATGGCATCCAGCAGCATATCATGCTGCTCATACCACTTACTGGCGCGCAGATGAAGTTCGGGTAGGCGTTCAGCATACTCTTGTTTTAGACACGCATACAGCAATTCTGACAACAGGCCGTGGCAGCGATAACAGTTTCCCTGCTCATCTGTCGTAGATTGTAAAAGGTTAGACTGATCGAGCCACTCCAACAGCACAGCACCCTGTTTCTGCCTCGTTATGGCCTCACAGAGTGATACATTCATAGTCGTTACAATGGACGTCAGGAGTAAAAATTCTCGCACATCGTCAGGCAGATAGGTCAGAATCTCTTCTGTCAGATAGGCTGAGACATGGCGCTGCGCGCCGCTGAACGTCTTGATAGCATCAGGAAGTGCGATGATATCATCTTGCTCTTTAAGCGAGAGCATCATCAGTTGGAGTCCAGCCACCCAACCTTCTGTGAGCTTATCGATTGCAAGGAGAGCCTCGGCTGGCGGTGTGACGCCAAGACCACGTTCGAGTAATTGCGTGGTTTCTTCCATAGTCAAGCGCAGATCAGACATGTGTAGCTCACTGATCTGACAGCGAACACGTAGCCGCGCTAACGCCAGCGGTGGATCGCTACGTGTAATCATGATCAAGTGAACATGAGGTGGTAAATGTTCCAGAAAGAATTCTAATGTATGATGAATAGTAGCATTGGTAATATGATGATAATCATCCAGTACGAGCAAGATATCTTGCGGCACCAGCAGCAAGATATTGAGTAGCTCTGTCAACATGTCCTCAATTTGTGCTCTATAGACATTTGATAGACATAAATCGATTTTTTCAGTGTCATCTGCGTAGACGTTACCGAATGCCGCCAGCACATAGCGCCAGAAACGCAGCGGATCATTATCATCCGGTTCCAGAGACACCCACGCGGCAGCCGACTGCCGCTGCCGTAACCATTCACTGATCAGGGTTGTTTTACCACTGCCAGCGAGAGCTGAGATCAGTAGAAATGGGTAGCGCACACCCATTTCTAGCTTGCTATAGAGGTATTGACGAGGTATGAGAGTTCTTACACAGCAGCGAGGCAGCGTAAGTTTTGTGGAAAGCAAGCCTTGATCGCTCAATCCTGGCAGCATTCTCTGACCCCTTCTACTTCTGAACGCCTCATTGCCGCAGTATACTGAAAACCATTAATAAAATTATACATTAAAATTCATAAACAGTCTATACCTGGGCATCTATAAATACATATCTTAATCCAGCATATGATCGAAGGCAATTCAATATTATACTTTTCGTGGCGTTATTATAATAACAATACAGGAGAATACTACAGGAACAAGAGTATGCATTCTATCAGGTGCTTCCTGGATGGAAGTTCAAGTTCTTATCCAAAGGTACTTCTGGCAGATGGACAGTCTATGTTCGTGTGCGCTGCACACACCGATAAACAGTGCGCCCAGCAGGTGCAGCAGTCTATTGCGTCCATCTGCTGTCGCCGGGTAGTTTGTCGTAATTATGCATGTGTCAACACAGGAAACTACACCATGCGACTAGCAGCATCGACTATGTAAAGATTGACTGAGCACTATAACTCAGCCACGTTGAAAATCGAGATATTTTATCAGGAGGTTCTCTCTATGGCACGTCAAGATATGGCGGCACAAGCGGATGCAGAAAAGGGTCCAGAAGAATTGCTAACGGTGCGCGAGGTGGCACGCCGTCTGCGCGTTGATGACACCACCGTACGCCGCTGGATCAAGCATGGGACCCTGGATGCAGTTTCGTTGCCTCACACAGGCAAACGGCAAGCTTACCGTGTACGTCGTGCAACGATTGACCATTTACTGAGTCAGCCAGCGCTACCGGCCTAGTTTCAATCCCTTCAAGCGGGTCGTGAAAGAACATGGTTTTCTGCCACATCTTCAGAGGTAAGTATAGCATTGAACCCGCAAAGGTCAAGTGAAGATGCACTAGCTCAGATGCCGATTAGTTGGGCAAGGATACATCCTTGTCCAACTAGCTACACTCAGCTATAAATACTGCATACATGCTGGCTGAAACATAGAGGAATTATTGCGGATAGACGGGATACAATAGAGAAAGTACCTGATATATGCTATTACGATGCTCTATTACCAGGCAATAAGTGCGGCACGCAGCCGCAGGCAGGCACGGTAGTAATACGTCTTGGCGGTCGTCATTGGCATCTCAAGCGTCTGCCCAATCTCAGCGAAACTACATTGATAGAGATAACGCAAAATGACAACAGAACGGAACTTTGCGGGGAGCGCCTGAATAGCGCGCAGTAAAGCTTGCTGCATCTCGTTATCCTCAGCAATCTCCTCTGGCGAAGGGCATGCGTCGGGTATGGCAATGAGCGGAGACAGCTCATCTTCATCAGCCTGCCACTCCAGGGTAGAGAAGAGCGTCACGCGTCTGCGTTTCTGCTTGCGCAATTCATCCCGGCAACAATTCTGTGCGACACGGAACAACCAGGGTTTCAGCATATCGCCATTCGGTAAAGTGGGAAGCGCAATGAACAATTTGAGGAAAACCTGTTGCGCCACATCACACGACTGGTCGTATTCGCCGAGATGCTGATAAATAAAACGGTACAGCATAGGATGATAACGATTCACTAATGCTTCAAATGCGCCTTGATTTCCTGCCAGCACTTGCTGTACAAGGATACCATCAGAGGTATCTATACATCGTGCTGGGATACGTTCTTTTTGTTGCATGAAACCACCTTTCCTCTACACAAACCAACTTTATAATTTATGTCTGCCTGGTCTTCCTCCATGTTTGTATGCTCAGAAGTGTAGCGGATTGTTGAGGAAATTGTCATCCTCCAAAAGGACGATTCACGAGGAGAGGAGTCTGCATAGCGCCATCCACCAGATAGAGGAGACCAATCCGATGGACTATTCAGGCAGTTGAAAGTTTTCTTTTAAAATTCTTCTTTGTTATGCTTTACAAACATATGCTAGTGCTATACAATATTTACATAATGTTTCTTGGTGAAGATTCTCTTCCCTCTTTTTCCGTATACGGACTTTCCCTGGTATAAAATATTACCTGAAAGGTAGGAGGAAACATCTCATGAGTGGTAATTTGTTAACCGTATCTGAAGTAGCGCGTATTCTCCGTGTGGATGATGCCACTGTACGTCGTTGGGTCAAGCAAGGAGTGCTCGAAGCTGTGGTTTTACCCCATGTCAACAGCAGACAGGTCTACCGCATTAAACGGGAAACTCTGGATAGAGTCCTGGGCGAGAACGCCTTACAATGAATAATTTCTAAGAGCAGATGCTGAAGCAGCAGCTCGCAAAAAGTCAGGAAGTGGATCATTCAAATACCCTCTGAAGAAAGCTCTTTCGCCAGTTCAAGAGCAAGCCATGTAGTGCGTCAGCTTACAGCGAACGAGCCAGAAAGCCTCTGCGATTTATCCAGGGGATGAATGGCTCCTCCTTTTGGTGGCGCGATGGGGGCGCCATTCCCACCTCACGGTCGGATGTCTTTCTTGTCAATACAATGGCCGGTACCGTGGGGCACACGGAAACCGAGAGGGAGCAATCCCTCTGAACGCTTCTGGACAGGTGGGCCACTACTTTCTGAGTATCACTACTCATTGGGCACGTCTCCTGGTTGAAGGAAGTATTCTCCGTCTTTCAAGCGGGGAAGTGTCAACAATTCCCAATATATATGTATGCTTGAAGATGAGGTAAGTCATCTTGCCATAATCGGCGCAGTGCCTTTCGCCGCAGGTGGACAAACTTTCGCGCGAAAGGCACTGTATCATAATAAAAGTAAAATAGTATTTTACAAATAATAGCATTTAGTGAATATATTTAGAGCAGATGGTGCTCAACAGCTAAACTCGTCGCCGCACTGCGAGAGGTAACGCCCAGTTTTTGATAAATTGAGCGTAGATGTGTACTGACCGTTCTTGTGCTGAGTGCAAGTTCTTGCGCCACCTGAGCATCTGTCAGCCCGGTTCCTACCAGGCGCAGCACATCAATCTCGCGTTGGCTCAGTCCAGCCAGGGCACTGGGAGCTGCATCTGAAGATATTCGAGCCTGCTCAATCGCCAACGCGGCTTCAGCATACGCTTGATCTAAAGAGAACGCCTGTCCTTGCGCCCATTGTGCGGCAAAAAGATCCTCACCCTGTTGAACGCGCAAAGGCAGGATTTCTCGCTCATGCCAGGCACGCAAAGATGGCGGAAAAGGTATGCCAATGGCGGTACGCAGAGCATGTGCAGCGCCAAAAAGTTGGACAGCACGCGTGGTATCAGCACAAGCACCAGCCAATGCAGCTACCGCTTCAAAACAATAGGCGCTCCCAAAGGGTTGCTTTAGCGTGGAGACAAGCTGTAGCGCCTCTCGACACGAGTTGCTTGCCAATATCTTCTCCCCTTGTAAGACAGCGACTCTGGCCTGCGCGTTCAACGCATAGGCCAGCAAGGCATGATCATGCAGTTCGCGCCGGATGAAAATAACCTCCTGTAGGTGCGCTCTAGCGCGTGGATACTTCTGTTGGAGCACAGCGACCAGGGCCAGCACAGACAGACACTCAGCCCGACCGCGTTGGTCTCCGGCTGCGGTAAACAACTTCAACCCTTCGGTACAATACTTGATGGCCTCATCACACTCACCCTGGTAAAAGGCGTTCCATCCCAATGAACAGCAGGTCTCTGCCAGCCCAGCAGATGCGGAGGAAGTTCTCAGCAGCGCCACGCGTTCCTCCAGTAGAGAGCGGACGCGGTCATACTCACCCTGAAAGCGCAGAATTTCCACTGCCTGTTGTAAAATAACGATGCGCAGCTCCGTCGACAGGTCCGCTAGACCCAGAATGACTTCATACCAATAGCCTCCTTCGCTCAAACGACTGCGTGTGACCCAAAAAGCACCCATGGCAGCCGCGATGCGCGCAGTGACCTCAACCTGTCTGGCGGCTAGAGAGCGTTCTAACGCCAGGCGGAGATTATCAATTTCACATGCTACATGCTGAAACCACTTTGCTTGCTCGGCACCATGCAGATGCTGCGCCGCCTCTTCGGCAAAGTGCAGATACCATTCCCAATGCCGGACACAAAGATGCTGGAAGTCTTCTAGTGTGGGTAAACGTTGGCGCGCATACTGCTGGATCGTTTCCAGCAAACGGTAGCGCATCACTTTTTCTTCTCTGTTTTCCTCGGCAATAACCCATGATTTATGTACTAACTGTGTAATGATATCGATCATTTGATAGGAAGCAGACTGCTCATCGGCACAGATATCCATCATCGCCTCTAAAGTCCAACTTCCACCAAAAACCGCTAAACGCTGAAGGATGGCTTGCTCAAATGTTGAGAGTAATGCATAGCTCCAGTCAAGAACTGCCTGCAAAGTTTGATGCCGTGGTGGAGCTGCTCTATTGCCATCTGTGAGTACCTGAAAGCGCTCATCCAGGCGCGCCTCCAGTTGTTCAGCCGAAAGTATCTGCATGCGCGCAGCAGCCAATTCAAGCGCCAGAGGAATCCCATCCAGGTGTTGGCAGATATGGGCCACAGCCTCCATATTCTGAGGAGTAATGGCAAACTGAGGCTCGACCAGGACCGCCCGATCACAAAAGAGCTGGACAGCGTCGTAGCGCATAAATTGCTCAATGGAGATAGGAACCGTGAGAGCAGGATAGGTCAATGGAGCGACACGCCAGAGAATTTCCCCGGTTACGCGCAGTCCTTCACGACTGGTAGCTAGCACATGCAAATGCAAACAGTGCTGTAAGAGAAACAGGGCAAGCGTAGCGCAGGCAGTAATCATATGTTCACAATTGTCAAAAACGAGCAATACATGCTTAGACTGCAATGCCTCAAGCAACGTTTGCTGCGCAGTGCGTCCCATCTGCTCACGGATACCAAGGGTGGAGGCGACAAGCTGTGGAACCAGCGCAGGATCAGACAGAGAGGCAAACTGGACCATGTATACACCATCAGCAAACTGTGACTCTACCGCAGCAGCCACCTGTAGCGCCAACCGTGTTTTTCCAATCCCGCCAGTACCGATGAGTGTTACGAGGCGGCGAGTTATCATCAATTGTTTAAGAGCCACAATATCGTCTTCATGTCCCACAAAATCAGTCAAGTAAAAAGGAAGATGAGTAGTCATAAATATCTCCTTGTGGGCAATAAAAGTGCGTTCTATCACCCTCTCTACCTTACCAGATAAGACAATAGCCTCTGATCATGCCTGCATACGGCTCTCACCTTTACAAAATTGCCCTTATAATACATATAGACGTTTTTGCGTCAATAGAATGACCTGCATCCAGCAAAATGAGAACAAAGCGAGCGACCAGAAAAATAAACCACTTTCACATGCCTCATGTCTGGTTAATTGGTTTATTGCTAGCTATAAGCCTGCTTTTTCAGATAAGTCCTGATTTTTCCTTTATTTTACTGACTTAACTACTCCTATTGACAGCATACATTATTAAATGATATATTCGCAGCGAAGAAGATTGCATCTGGTCTTATGAGAGATTTGCCCATGCAAGTAAATTAGTAGATAAAGAAGAAATTATCCACTACGCAAATTATAGCAGAGCATAGAGATCGATACTAGCAAGGAACAGAGTAACCACATGCAAACAACAAAACAATCGCTCAAACGCTCTCCACTAACGACGTCTCTGCCTTCGTACCTGACCAGATTAGTTGGTCGCGAGAGCGAACAGGTGACACTCAGCAAACTCCTGTTGCAGAAACGGCTGCTTACACTGACGGGTGCAGGAGGCATTGGCAAAACACGCCTGGCTCTGCATATTGCCACAGAAGCGGGTGAGTCTTTTCCAGATGGCGTTTATTTGATCGAATTAGCCCCTCTCACTGAACCTCGACTGGTTCCTCAGGCGCTGGCTTCTGTGCTCAATATTCGCAGCAATCAAGATACCTCTATTCATGCACTGCTCCTACTTGCGCTACAAGAACGCCACTGTCTGCTGATCCTCGACAACTGCGAACATGTCCTCACGGCATGCACGTCCCTTGTCGAAACACTGCTGAGCTCCTGCCCTCACCTACACATTCTTGCCACGAGTCGAGAACCTCTCCATGCAGCCGAGGAAACGATCTGGCACGTAGCAGCCTTATCGTCACCCTACGCCGAGCAGCATCCGACGCTGGAACAACTCGCTCGCTACGAGGCTTGCCAGCTCTTTTGTGAACGAGCGGCAGATATTGACCCAGACTTCCGTCTCACAGCGCAGAATGCTCCAGCCATTATACGCATCTGCCAGCACCTTGATGGTCTTCCACTGGCGTTGGAACTGGCAGCAGCGCGTCTCGCAACGCTGTCAGTTGATCAGCTCGCCGACCGCCTGAGCGAACGCTTTGTACTGCTAACAGACGGAGGACGTACCACTGACACGAAGCAACGTACGCTGCAAGCTACGCTTGATTGGAGCTACGCACTTCTCACCTCCACTGAGCAAACACTGTTCCAACGTCTGGCCGCCTTTGCGGGAAGCTGGGACCTTGCGGCAGCTGAACAGATCGTGAGTACAGTTAGCCCTGAAGCAGATACAACCGCTAACACACTGACCCAACTGGTCCATAAATCTCTGGTTATAGCTGAAGAACAAGGGGAGCAGGAGACAGAAGCGAGAGGAGTCCGTTACCGCTTGTTTGATACAATGCAGCAGTACGCACTGGAAAAGCTCCAGCAGACAGCAGACTGGTCACTGGTATGCGAGAGACACCATACCTGGTATCTTCACCTGGCAGAACAGGCCGATCAGCATTTATATGGGGCCGAACAACTGGTCTGGCTACATCGCATGGAAATAGAAATGCCCAATATGCGTGCAGCACTCACCCGCGCCCTGGCGACAGGACACATCGATGCCGCCGCCCAACTCGCAGTAGCATTGTGTAGTTTCTGGGTCATACACAACCACTTCAGTGAAGGACGTCACTGGTTCGAAACGCTGCTCACAATAGAGCAAGATAGCGAGCAGCTTTCACCTGCGCGTCGCACACAAGTGCTCTTTGGAGCTGCCGAGTTTGCACGCTACCAGGGTGCATATGGCCGCACGTGTGTCTTGCTCGAAGAGCAGATCGCGCTTTGTCAGCAGCTTAACGACGCATTTGGTCTTGCAGAGGGTCAGGGCTATCTCGGTACAGTCTTAGGATTGCAAGGAAACTATGAGTTGGCGAAGCAGCTTTGTCAGACAAGTCTCGATTTCTACCATAGCGCACAGTATCTTGATAGCACAAAAAAGAGTAGAGGCAGAACTGCCGCACTCACAACGCTCGCATTTATTGCTCTTAGCCAGGGAAAATATCTGCATGCCATCACATTAAGTGAGGAAAACTGCCAGCTACTGCGTGAAACAGGCAATCATACCCACCTGCTTTATGGTCTGTTCACGTTAGCGCAGGCAACTATCCTCCAGGGAGATACCGAACGGTCTCGCACAGCTTGTCGAGAAGCACTGGATCTGGCCCAGCAATTACAACACATGTATGGTCTTGCCTCTTGCCTTGGACTGATTGCGGGCATCGCTGGACACGCAGAACAACCGGTGCAAGCTGCGCGACTCTTTGGAGCCGCACACGCATTGCAAGAGCGCATACAAACTCCCCATCCACCAACGGGACGAGCACTGCAAGAACGCATGGTCCTTACGGTCCGCACCGCGCTGGGCAAAGAACAATTCACCGCTCACTACTCAGCAGGACAGCGATGCCCTCTCGAAGAGATGCTGGCAGAAGCAGCAGCCGTACTGCAAACTGCATCTTCGGCAGATACAGGTACTGCAAATGCAGCAGATGCATTTACGCAATTGAGCCGCCGAGAACGCGAAATCCTCTCACTGGTCGCCAGTGGCCTCACAAACGCACAAATTGCCGAGCATCTGTTACTCAGTGCACAAACTGTTGGGAAGCATATGCAGTCAATTTACACCAAGCTCAATATCAACTCAAGAAGTGCAGCTACACGCTTGGCGCTCAAACATGGCCTCAGCTCAACATGATAATTGCAGTATCCTCAGACGGATCAATGGCATGGAGAAAGGTCAGATGCCGCCTCCCAACGGAAGGTATGCTACGCGAACGATGCCGAAGATGTCAAATGGTTTTGCAATAAGGACGATATAGGCAAACGAAATGCAATCTTGCTCCTTGAAAACCTCTTTGTGTCCTACGTAGTCCTATTACGTAATTTTAGTGATGTATGTTTGTATCCCACCCATTATACTATCTCTCAACACAGTAAAAGAAAGCTAATACCTTGCATTTATGTCTCCTTTAGTAGAGAGAAGCAAGCACCTTTGGAGAGTTTGCATGCTCGGGACATAGAGGGCCAGCGTTTTTAGCGATAGGTTGTTTGATGGCATAATTTGATGCAATAGAAGGAGTACTTACGGTGGTACATTTACTCTACGTTGCGGTCACGCCGACGTATAACAACACTGTACAGGTCGAGATCGAGCGCTATTGTGCTGAGACAGAAGGCACGCAGCTCATCAGCCGCAGCGACCACAACAGTGAAATTTTACACGTTATCCGCTTACAACATAACTTTTATCCTGGCAAACTCATGCAGTTTCTGACCCTTGCGCTACGAGAACACCGCATTCTCTCGTTTCAATTTGAGGCCACAAATCTGGTGAAAGTAGCCTGCCGTTCCACGCTGAACATTAAAGACCTCATGCACGAATTTCCGCTACAACTCGGCGAAGCCTGGTTCCCGGCTGTTTCTGATACGCATACAGCACATATCTGTACCTACAGAAATCTCATGGCCCCTACCCAGGTAAACTGGTTGAAGGAACGTGATTTAGATTATTGCTATAACTAACGCGTTCCTCGATAGCGTTTAATGACCTGCTTTCATCCCGGATTGTTGTTAGCAGGTTGGTAGACATCGTAGCCCTCAAAAGTGAAATGTCGATAGTATGTGTGCGTCATCGCTATGATCTGCTTGAACGTCTGATCTTGAGGCGAACCGAGCGGAAGTACATAGCTAGCGTTGCTATCGCTTTGTACGATTGTTTGATAGGGAAGATACCTGTTTTGCCCTGGTTGGAGATCATCGGCGAGCACACTACAAATAATACGCTCATCGCTCTGGAACATAAGATTACTACAGGTCCAGTATTCAGAATAGATGTGCACAGCATGGATGCGTAGCAGATCATTAATGAGCGCTTGCCGTTGTTGATTCGCGAGATTGACAGCAGGGACCTGCTGATAAAAGATATTGAAGGTGCCATTGATAAAAATGGTAAAGGCCAGAAGCAGGATACTCACACGTAAGATACCCGTAACAAGAGGCCACAAGGTTAGCTTGCGTGGTAGCACGGACAACCAGGGGCAAAGAGGGGCGATAAGGGCAGGAAAAACCACGACCAAACCAACCAGATAGCGAGCCGAGGTGACGGGAACCAGCGCAGGAGCGGGACTGGCAATGTAAGCCAGTAAGGTTAACCCTGCAGCACCGAGCAAGCAGAGACGGGCCGCCCGGCGTATCAAGAGCTGCCGCTCCTCAGGAGTACAGGTCGGACTAAGTGCCTGACGCCAGCCACGCAGTTCTCTGAGTGTGAGAAAGACAGCAATAACCCAGAGCAGGAAAAATCCTACGCCCCATGCTCCCTGGAACAGCATACAGGGTGAAATCTGGGACCGCCATACACCTGGCGTCGTTGATAGGCTACAGAGGGGAAACGCACCTGTAGCCTGAGGTAAACTGACCAGGAAGGTCCCGCGTATGGTGTCCCACACAGTAAAGGGTACGGCAGTTGAGGTACCACCAGTGCTATGAGTTAGCCAGAAGGTGACAATAGAATTTTGAGCAGGGTTTTGCACATTGTAGATAAGCAGCGGCAACGCACCAATGATTAGTCCGCCCGCTAACCAGATTGTATTTGGAGTGCGCAATTCAGAGCGACAAAACAAGCCTAAAAGCACAATAACCATCACCACGAAGGGCATGATTAACATATTGCTCCAGATGCTCAGACCCGTTACCAGGCCCAGGCAAGCATAGGTCACAAAGCGTTTTTTGCGCTCCAGCGGCTGCAGATCGGCGCGCCAGCTAAGCACCAGATGGGTAGCAAGCAGAAACAGTAAAGCGCCGAACAGCATCGTCTCCATATAGCCACCGATTTCCTTGAGATCGCGCGTAAACAACTCATTAGAGCCAAAGCTAAGTAATGCAATGGTAATGAATGCGACACTTTTGGTAAAGAGCAGGCGTGTAAAAAGATACACGGCAAGGAGAAAGAGGCCAAACATGAAAACCATACTCAAGCGTAAGGAGAATAACGAGATACCCCAAAAGTGGAATACAATCGCAGCAAGATAAGCCACTATGGCTCCCATATAGCTTTGACCATACATAAAGATAGGCCACTCTCCTCGGAAAGCTATATGCATAGCCTCCAACCCCCATGTACCTTCATCGCTATTCGTAATCGGCCAACCCTGGGCGATCAAGGCCAGGCGCAACCCCATAGCAACCGCGATAATTATGAAGACAGAGAATCCACGGAGAAAGATATGACCCCGTTTTTGGAACCCATGTAGCATAGACATAATCCTTTTCAACCCATTTTTACCGCTATACACTGTCGTCTTGCAAGCAACGTGTGCGGTGCGAGAGCAATATTGGACGCCTGGCGAGGTTTGCCACGTCACATCTCATCTCATCTCATTATATATGTCAGCAAGTATTTGAACAATATCACCCGGTCTGAATAGCCAGATCTCTTCCACTCATTTTATGCGCAAAAGGCAACGAAATCACAGCAACGGCAGCAAAAACGAGTAAAGGGCAACCATGCGGATGCCCTTTACTCGTTACAACACTCTCTTTGATAAACACGCTCATAGAGTACTTTATTTTCACAGGGCCATGACTACTCCGACTGCGTCAAGGCGATAAAGTTATCGATATCAGCGCGCACAATATCCAGGCTGGCATGCCAGAAAGCTTCTGTACGCAGATCAATGCCAAAGCGGGACGCCAACGTCGCAGCATCAGCCAGGCCGGTCGAGGAAAGCAGATCATCATAACCGCGCCTGAAGGTCTCAGGATCTTGTTGATAGCGCGCATACAGACCCAATCCGAAGAGCAATCCGAACATATAAGGATAGTTGTAAAACGAGAGTCCGGTACTGTAATAGTGCGGCTTGACTGCCCACATATAGGGATGCAGCACATGCTGATCAAGTCCATCACCATAGGTCTCTCGCTGCGCATCCAGCATCAGCTCATTCAGCTCATCAACTGACAGTTCACGCTGCTGGCGCTTTGTGAAGACGTTCTGCTCAAAGAGGAAACGGCTCATAATATCAACGACAACCTGGCACGAGCCTTGAATGGATGCCTCTAAAATCGCCATACCCTCCTGCTTATCAGCTTTCTGCAACGCGGCATGGCGAATAATCGTCTCACAGAAGATACTGGCTGTTTCCGCCAGGGTCATGGGCATGGCACGCTGTAGCTGGGTACGCTGAGCCAGGTTCAAGTTGTGATAGCCATGCCCTAACTCATGAGCCAGCGTACTCACCCCACCAAAGGCAGGCTTAAAATTGGTGAGCACACGCGATTCCTCTCCGCGCAAGAGCGTACAGTACGCGCCATCGCGCTTACCAGCATGTGGCTCCGCGTCAATCCACTGCTCACGAAAAGCACGCGCGGCAAAATCAGCTAACCTGGGTGAATACGCACCGAACTGTTCAACAATGAAGGCGGCAGCGTCGTCGAACTTCCATACTTTATCCTCTGTCCCCAGTGGAGCAAAGAGATCATACCAGGTGAGACGCGGAAGATGAAGCACACGAGCCTTGGCATGCATGTAACGCCGGAAGTCTGGAAAGGCGGCTCGTGCAGCACTGAGCATAGCATCAAAGGTTTGACGGTCGATGCTATTGATAAAAAGAGCAGCTGCCAGTGGCAAATCCCAGGCACGGTGACGCGTCAGTACGTTGACCTCACCCTTAATGCTATTCAATGCCGCAGCGAGAGGGAGCGCGACACGTTGGAAGCCAAGCAGTTCGGCCTCATAGGCTCAACGGCGCACGTCACGGTCGGCAGCATAAGCTAGATTACGCACCACACTCATCGGCAAGGTCTGATGCTCGCCATCTAGTTCCAGCTCCACCGTTAACTGTGAAGTGATATTGCCATGTAAGTTGGCCCAGGCCGATCCACTAGTCATGTTCAATTCAGTAGCCAGAACTTCTTCAGCGGGCGACATGAGGTGTGTCGCTTGCACTTTCGCCTTACGCAAGGCATATGCATGCTCAAGCGCGAGTGTTGAGCGTTGGATCAACATTTCCACATCTAAGGCGCCAATCCAGGCGATAAAGCGCGTCCCCAGTTGTAACAACTGCACCTGGGACTTCTTCAATTCGCTCTGACGCGCCTGAGCAAGGTCATCCTGAGAATTCGTATTGACAAAACAGCTAATGTAGACGGATAACGTCCTTGTATTAGCCAGCACCACGTTATAGCGTGAGATAACCGTTTCGAAGGTCTGGATGACAGCATCATCAATGTCAAGTGGCATCGCAGGCTGCATAATCTGCTGAGCATCGAAAAGTTGTGCAAGCTGCAGAATATCTTGCACAACTTGAGCAAAACCCTGAGCAAACTCGGGCGAGTCTAGACCGGGATAGACAACGCTCATATTCCAATGTGGCAACGATTGCGTAGTGGTCACTGGGCAATATCTCCTTCTTCTCTCTGCATAAGGCTGCTGCTCGTAGTGTAGCATAATTGCTAGAGATATGGAAACGGTGCGCTTGCCCTGAGAACACCTGGCACACACTGGCAAAACCCGCAGGAATCATGCATAATACACGCAGAGAAAAGCATCACAATGGGATGATCGAACTATATTTATGGTGAGAGCTTTCTATGGAGGACACAAAATAGTATAATAAGATAGTAGTTTGTTCCGAATGCATAGACAAAAATAAACTTAATGAAGCGCGAGTACAGCAGCAATCTCTACCATACAAGGATGTTGTCCGGTGATACGAGACTCCGATTACGATGAACGTCATACTCTTGCCCATAGCGCACAAGTTTCAGACGTTCAAGAAATCGCACCACATGAAATAGGGGACGCAGCAGCACATCGCTCTTACCAGGAAACGTTGCTGGCCTATATCACACACGCAAGTGCCTCATTGCGCTCCTATACCGAGATTGATGCACTATTGGTGCAGATCGCCATTGTCGTGCAAGATATTCCAGGCTTTCATTTCAGTGCGCTCTACCTGGATGACAAGCAAGACTTTTGCCAGATACAGGTCATACCAGGCAATAAACCGCCACAAATTTCTTATCCTCAGGAGTGCGCGCTTCCGGCATTAGTTGTGGCAGAGTGCATGCATGAGGCATACCGTATGGGGCAAGCATACCGTATTCCAGCCGATGCACCCTTGTACGAATACGCACCGGTCAAGCAGCTACTCACATCCATTAACATAAAAAAAAGTTTAGCACTAACTCCCGAGCAGATGGGAGATGTCATTATTGTGCCACTGCACGGAGATACCAGTTCGCTGCTTGGTTTCTTAATCTTCGCAGGTCCAAAGAGTGAAACAACAGCATACCGAGAGGCGATACCTCTGCTCACAATCTTCGCGAACCAGATTGCTATCATTATGGAACGCACACATTTACATGAAGAGATACGCAGAATTAGCGAAGAACGCGTAGCGTTGATCGAAGTGAGCCATGCACTCTCAGCCCCCGAAGCACTACGTGACCTGCAAACGGTCTACCACACTATTTATGAACAGGTGCAGCGCCTGATGCCGGTAGATGCGTTTCTTATTGATCGTTACTATAGTGCGCAAGGCATACTATCAAAAGATTACCTCGTCGAAAATGGCGTCATTTACGCACCACCTGATGACAGATACGTCCCACCTTTTGTCAATCGCTTCCTCTGGGAAGAGAAATACTCCAGGGTATTTTCAACAGCCCAGGAGTTTGCCGCATACCAACAAAATGAGCTGGCCGACATAAGAGATACCAGTAAGCATTTCTGGGGGCAGGCTCTACACCAAAACGTCCAATCGGTGATGTTGCTCACCCTGAAATATGGGGAAGAACCGGTAGGGCTGCTCATAGTACAAAGCAACCAGACGCATTGTTATCGGCAAGAACATCTTAATATGCTCAGAGAAATTGGTATGCAGGCCGCGCTTGCCATCAAGAGTACCCATATGTATAGCGAGCTACGAGATGCACTGCGGCAAGCGCAAGAATCCGAACGCCTCAAAAATCACTTCTTGATGACCGCATCGCATGAATTACGTACACCATTGACGGCCATCCAGGGCTATCTAGAATTGCTGGAAAATTTTAGCCAGACGCTACCGGGCGAGTTAAAAGAGCGTTTTATCAGTAACGCACGCCGTGCCTGTGAAGAGCTGGTACTGCTCCTTGGCAATGTTATGGATGCCAGCCGCATTGATCAAGATAAGGTTGAGCTAAAACCCGGTTCACTGCATATAATCGAAGCAGTGCGCACGATCATAGAGATCCTCGACCCGATTATTACAAAAGAACGACGTCCCATCGAGATCCAGGTACCAGACCAACTCTACGCCTGGGCGGATGATCTGCGCTTACGCCAGATTCTGCTCAACCTGGTAGGGAATGCATTGAAATATACACCTGCCCCTACCAGTATAGCTATCCGCGCTGCGTCAATGACCTATGCCAGGCTATGCCAGCGCTTTCAGGCGCTACGGGAGATCAGCACGCTCTCCAACAAAAAACGCTACGTGGTGATTACGGTGCAAGACAAAGGACCAGGCGTGGCACCAGAGGATCAACCACTCTTGTTTACCAAGTTCATGCGCCTCAATGATGCGATCAACAGTCCACAGCGCGGAGCGGGTCTGGGCCTTTACCTCTGCCGACAATTGACTGAGGCCATGGGCGGACATATATGGATGGAAAGCAGCGGTATAGACGGCGAAGGTGCGACTTTCATGGTCACACTGCCTCTCTCCTGACAGAACTACAATGCGCGCCACACCTGGGCGAGTTTGTTGATAGCACCTGCCGTCACAATACGTTGATCATCAGGCGACCAGGACACACCAAATATCGAGGACGAGGCACACATAGTAACGATATTTTCCGTAACCGTCTCCCAGATATGTGTATTTGCGTCATTGCCACCAGAAGCAATATATTTACTATTATGAGACCAGGCTACCGCATTCACCTCACTCCCCATATGCTTCTTATATGTAATCAACGTATCACCTGAAGTAGCATCCCATATCTGTGCAGTGCCATCCATAGCTCCCGATACGATGCGCGTATCATCGTGAGACCAATCAACAGAGCGCACACCAGCAGTGTGATTGGTGTAATTGAGCACCGTCTTTCCGCCCAACGGGTCCCACACCTTTACCGTGCCGTCGGCTGATCCCGAGGCAATATACTTGCTATCATGTGACCAGGCGAGCGTCGTCACAAAATCGGTATGTTGGTTATAAGTAGTCACGACTCTGCCAGTAGTAGCTTGATAGACACGCACGCTCTTATCATTCCCACCTGCGGCAAGATAAGTTGCGTCAGGCGACCAGTCAACAGCCTTAATAGGAGCACCGCGCCCCAGATTTGGTGGGCTTGCGTAGAGAGAAAGCATCTGACCGTTACTTATATAAGCTTCCTCTAAAGCATTGGCGAAAGCCCGTATCGTGGCAAAGCGTTGATGCGGGTCCTTATGCAAAGCCTTCATAATTACCTGCTCGACGGCAGGCGCCAGATCTGGTCGCGCCTCTAAAAGTGGTGGTGGAGATACGATGCTCTGCTTCACAGCAATCTCCGTATACGTGCCATGAAAAGGTCGCTGACCACTCAGCCATTCATAGGCCACAATAGCCAGAGAGTACTGATCGCTCGCAGGCCGAGGATGGGCCTGGATCTGCTCCGGGGCCATATAAGCAATGGTACCTGCGATATTCTGGGTATTCTGCGTATAAGAGCTTTGCGCAACCAGCGCAATCCCGAAATCGCTCAACAACACTTCATTATTACGCCCTAAGAGCATATTTTCCGGTTTGATATCACGATGGATCAAACGCTGGTCATGGGCATACTGTAACGCAGCGGCAACCTGCTTTACATAGGAAACAACCGTTGGCAGTGGCAGGCAAACATTTTTGGGATGATGATGGCGTAAAGTGCCATTAGGAGCATAATCCATGATCAGGTAAGGAGCAGTGTCGTCGGTGCCAAAGTCGAGCACACGGACAATATGCGGATGGAGCAAACGCGCAATGGTCTGAGCCTCGTGCCGAAAATTCTCGATGTCTTCATGCGCCAGTCGCGCATAGAGCACCTTCACCGCAGCTTCCGTATGGAGATGAAGATGCTGGCCGAGATACACTTCGGCAAAACCACCTGTTCCAAGCAAGCGGACAAGGCGATAATTGCCCACCTGCTGTCCAATCTGCGCAACGCTGCCTGACATATCTGCTCCTTCTTGCAAATAGACACGATGCTATAGCCCCATCCTAATTGTAGATAATAAGGAGGGTAAAAGGCAAAGCAATAGTCATTTTGGATAAAAATGGCATAGTCTAAAGCAACCTAAAAAGCCGCAGCAGCACAATGCGCATTGACGAAAGCACGTCTGATTGTTTATAAACAAGAGGAGAAGCTCAACTTATCGTATCGCGTTGGCTGTATACCAAAGAAAGAGAGTCTCTATGAATTCCGATAGGACAATGATTACCTTTAAAACTCATGATACCAAATTTACGTATCGCGTTGGTGGCATAGTCGTCCATAATGAGCAGGTACTCTTCCAGAGAGGTGTCATGGAGGATCTGGCCGACACATTCTGGTTTCTACCCGGTGGGCGCGCCGAGTTAAATGAGAGCGCGGAGGAAACACTCAGACGCGAAATGCGCGAGGAGCTAGCCGAGGAGATCCAGATCGAACGCCTGTTATACGTCAATGAAAATTTCTTTCAAGAGCATGCGCTGTTCCACCATGAGCTGGGATTATACTTTCTGATGACACTGCCTACGACTTCTCATCTCTTACAAGAGCCTGGACCGTTTGTGTATGCAGAGGAAGCCGGTCGGCCCATGATCTTCGACTGGCTGCCTCTGGCCCAAATGGCAGAGCTACCTGTCCAGCCACAATTCTTAAAGCAAGCATTACTGGCACTCCCGCCACACATCACCCACATAGTCCACATGGACAAGCAAACTTGAGCCATGTTTTGGGGAGATCTTTTGCACTTGACGGCAAGGGGAGAATTCTCTAAAATCAACCTACATATTGAGCATTTCTACTAGTCCTCAGGGACCGCGATTCTTCAGGAGGAGCAATGGCGTCATCACAAACAGGAGAAGAGTGGTTGAGTTTACGTGAGGCGGCAGAGATATTGGGGATACATCCAGCAACGGTACGCCTGTGGGCAGATCGTAATGAATTGCCCTCACGCCGCACCAGTGGTGGACACCGACGCTTCCGGCGCGCGGATATCGAGGCACGTCTGCGCCAGGAGACAGAACCCAAAGCTGATCCTGCGGCACAATTACTCATCCAAAGCGTTCTAGGACGCGTGCGCTTCGCGTTTACGGACGGTACGCTGAATACCTTTCCATGGTATCAGCATTTTAATGATGTAGCGCGTGATGCCTATCGGCAGTTGGGTCGCCGCTTGCTGGATCTGCTCCTACGGGTATTGAATGACGGAACACACAAGGATCAACTGCGACAGGAGGCTATACAGCTTGGAAGAGAATATGGCTCGATCACGCGTCAATCGGATGTGCCTGTCGCAGATGCCGTGCGGGCATTTCTCTACTTTCGTACATTGATTGACGAAGGTTTGCTACAATTAGCAGAAGTGCGTGGCTCACGTGATCACGATGTTCTCTGGCTAGAGAGCCTTCACCAGATACAGGCTATTACGAACGAAATTCTGCCCGCATTAATCGATGCAGCGTTAAATCACGGTAGCTCACCTGCTCCATTAGAGTAACACGGCAACTTTTTAAGGAGTTTTGTCGTAGTGCTTGCTTAGCATTGCGTTCAATAGTGTAAGGAAGCAACATCATACAGAGACCACGCAGCAGAAACAACAGCGCTTACCTATCCTTCCTATGGAGACCGGTAGCTTTTTTAGCTACGCGTTTCCACGCCGATGAGCAGTAACGTCCCTATTTTCATCTTGCTCATATTACTCACTCTGTATTTGTATCACGTTTTTTATTGAGATTCATCGCATACAAAGAGGAGCCTCTATGTCGAGTAATCATCAAGAACCCGAAACGCATAAACATCATCCCTCGGATGAACGGGACGCGCCTATGCCCTCTATTGACAAGACATCTATACAGACAACGAATTCAGGTATACCACTATCTACGCCAGAACAGCCTGCTGATGCACATGATCTCCATATAGACGATGACGAAACTGTCAAAAGACCCGCCGTTCGCCCTCCCTCACCATCCCATCCCCAACAGACAACTGACTCACGCCAGGAGAAAGCCAGGCAATACCTGCAGCGCAAACAGGCACGCCAGGAGCATATCACGGCCCCCACACCGGCCATACAAACAAACAGATATAGCATACCTGCTGATACTACCGTCACCTCAGATAGACATGGGTTCACGCTGTCTGTACAACATACAGGGCGGGATGTAGGGCTATATAGGCAAGATATCGGGGGTACGTCTCAGGAGCATAGACAGTCGCACAGGCAAGTGCAGGTCTTACAACACAAGAAAAAGCTCTGGCTACGCCATCTCTCGCGTAAGCATTGGCGACAGAATCGTCTCGACGAGAAACGCTCCTTCACCCGTCTCTGGACAGTGCTGATCAGCACTTCAGTGGCGTCTTTACTGATCTTTCTCACCGTTGCAGGCAGCAGCGCCTTTGTTTCTTACACGTTTTACAACCAGACGCAGAACCAGTTTGCCTCACGCGTGATAACGCTGCACGACCTTTTGCCACTCGATAATTTAAAAATGTACGATAGTCATGGTATCCTCCTCACGCAATTAACGGACCGGGGACTACAGACCAGCGTACCGCTGAATCAGATCTCGCCCAATCTGATCAACGCCACCGTAGCGACCGAAGACAAAACATTCTGGACCAATCCAGGTGTTGATATAACGCGCATTGTTCAGGCAGCTATCGATAATCTAGAGCACGGTCAGGTGATCTCAGGCGCAAGCACAATCACGCAGCAGCTTATCAAGAATCTGGTGCTGCAAAACCAGGATCAGACATTGTTACGCAAACTTCAGGAGATCGTTCTCACACCATCAGTCAACAGTTATTACTCGAAAAAAGATATTATGCAGATGTACCTGAATAGTATTCCATATGGTGAGCAGACCGATGGTATTGATGCAGCAGCCCATATCTACTTTGGCTTAAACGACCGACCCGGCAAATCGGCAGCATCACAGCTCGACCTCGCACAATCCGCCATGCTCGCCGGTATTCCGAGCGCGCCCTCCACCTACGATCCACTGCTCCATCCCCAGGCAGCATATAACCGTTGTGCAGAGGTACTCGACCTGATGGTCAAAAATGACTATATCACTGCCGCCCAGGCCCGGGAGGCTCTGGCCGAAACCCAACGCCCAGGTTTCTATAAGCTGCCATCCGACTATGGCGTCAACAGAGCACCTCACTTCGAAGAGTTTGTACTGGAGCAATTGGAACAGACCTATCACAAGACGCGCGCGCAGTTATCGCGTTCCGGCATGAGCGTCTATACCACGCTTGACATTACCTTGCAGGACAAGATACAGAAAATTATGCAAGAGCATATCGCGGAATTGAAGAGCAATAATGTGACGAACGCCGCCGAAGTGCTGATTGACTTCCACACTGGAGCCATTCGTTCACTGCTTGGCAGCATTAACTACTACGATAAGAGCATCGATGGAGCATTCGACGTAGCAACACAGGGCTACCGGCAGCCAGGCTCCTCGTTTAAACCATACGTCTATGTTACCGCCTTTGAGAATGGAGCATCGCCGGGGCAGGCCATCGATGATAGTCCTCTCAGTGTGCCCCAGCAGAGTGGTCCAAACTTTGCCCCCACAAACTACGATTTGCACTACCATGGACATATGACGTTGCGCTGCGCATTGCAGAACTCACTGAATGTACCAGCCGTTAAAGTGTTACAGCATGTTGGTATCGATGCAGCCATGAAGACAGCCCAGGAGATGGGTATTAGCAGCTATAATGGCACACCCGGCCTATCGCTCGTGCTAGGAGGATTGGGCGTGCACCTGATTGATCATACCTCGGCATTTGGTACCTTCGCTAACGGAGGTGTGCACGTTCCATACTATGCAATCCAGAAAGTCGTATTTTCCAATACACAGCAAACATTTGGGCATGCCGCCAATGCCGGGCAGCGCGTGATCAGTCCACAGCTCGCCTACATGATGACCAACGTGCTAAGCGACAATACTGATCGTCTCCCAGAATTCTACGATTGTAATGTGCTACAGCTCTACGCGAACTCGCAAACAGCCTGTTACTACGGCAATCGCGGAGCCGTGCGGCCAGCCGCGGTCAAGACCGGCACGACCAACGATTTTCGTGATAACTGGACGATAGGCTACACCACAGATTTTGTGATGGGTGTCTGGGCGGGTAATGACAATAATACGCCGATGAAAAATGTAACAGGCGTTCAGGGAGCCGCGCCCATCTGGCATGACTCCATGCTGCTCGCTGAACAAGGACAGCCTATCCGTGATTTCACCGATCCTGGCGGCCTCCAGACGGCAACCGTCACCTATCCCGATGGCGTGCGATCCACCGATCTGTACCTGCCAGGCAAGGTGCCAAGCTTCACACAAACAGGCGCTACACGCTCGGCGACACCAGCCACAGCAACAAAAACAGCCACGACTACAACGGCTACGGTAACGACACCGTATTGCAGCGATTTCAGCTACGCATTTCCGCCATCGGCGAACGACTATCTCAATGGCAGCTCCCCCAATCCTGGTTGGTGGTAAGTACCTGGAGCAGCCTGCGTAAGGATTGGGCGACGCGCTATATCCCGGCTCTTCTGTGCTATACTTTCGGAGTAGGGAGACAACAGGAGCACGTTGGAGAACGCGTTCCCATTCGATACAGATAGGATGTGGAGATGCTTAAAACGCAGGTCTATGATATTCTTGTGGTCGGCGCCGGTATTTTTGGGATCACGACTGCGCTCGAAAATGAAGGCGCGGGGTTATCATATTGCAGTGCTTGATCCTGGCCCTTTGCCGCATCCCTTAGCGGCTTCTACCGATATTAGCAAGATAGTGCGCATGGAATATGGCTCGGATGAAGAGTATATGGCACTGGGAGAACAAGCGTATCTGGGCTGGCTCCAATGGAATGAGGAACCTGGCGACGCGCTTTTCCATGGTGTAGGAGTAACCATGCTTGCTCGCATGCCTATGGCTCCAGGCGGCTACGAGTATGAAAGTTATCACTTGCTCCGCAAACGAGGACACACTCCAGAGCGCCTCACAGAGGAGACGATCTCCCGACAGTTCCCTGCCTGGAAACCGGGGATCTTCGTTGACGGCTTCTTTCATGCACAAGGAGGCTACGTAGAAAGTGGCCGCGTGGTTGCGGCCCTCGTTCGGCAGGCTCAGGCCAAAGGCATCATGCTCTATGCTGATCAAATGGTCGACGCCTTGATCGAAGAAAACCATCAGGTGACGGGGGTACGTACTCGCGATGGCAATACTTTTCATGCCGAACACGTCGTTGTTGCAGCCGGTGCCTGGACGACACTCCTTGTACATGATCTTGCCCCTCTTTTGAAAGCTACCGGACATCCTGTATTCCACCTTAAACCAGCCAATCCTGATCTCTTTACGCCTCCTCTTTTTCCAGTCTTTACAGCGGATGTCACCCATTCTGGCTGGTATGGTTTCCCTTTTCATCCACGTGAGCAAGTGGTCAAAATTGGCAACCACGGAGTAGGACAGGTACTCCACCCCGAGCACGATGAGCGGGTGGTGACCAGCGAGGATATAGAACAACTGCGCACGTTCCTCGCTGCAACTGTTCCGGCACTCTCCACTGCGCCCATTGTCGCCACACGCCGTTGTCTCTACGTTGACACTCTCGATGGAGACTTCTGGATTGATCGTCACCCTCACTATGCAGGTCTCACTGTGGCTACAGGTGACAGCGGACATGGCTTCAAGTTTGCACCGATCCTGGGTGGACTTATCGCAGATGCGATTGAAGGAAAACCGAACCGCTGGCTCCCCAAATTTCGCTGGCGTGATGTCCCTCCTCATAAGGTCAAAGCGGAGGCATCGCGCTACCAAGGGGAGATCTGAACTTAACATAACTATTTATAGAGAGCAGGTAGCAGCTTGCGTCATAGAGATATTAGTTACCATCCCTTTATCTGTGGCGTTACTACATGTAGGAGAGTTCTGTGAAACACAGAGCATCCCGTAAATAGGTACCTTATCACAATAGGTGAATCACCGCTAGGCTGAAGACTTAGCGGCTTCTCAAGAGAGGGAGACTTCTGCTTGTTTTCTTGAGAAGCCCAGGTTCACCAGACTCAGTCTCTAGAAACAGAGGCTACGTTAGAGAGGTCAGGACACCTTGAGCTGACGCACCAGGCTCTTGCATCTGTCATCTGAGGGTAAGTTGGGTCATTGGGTAAAGCCCTGTGCTTCAGGTTGAACAAGCCTCTTTATCTGTGTCGAGGTGAAGTCGGATTCTCCATCTGGTAACAGGATGGAGATACGCACCACCCGTGCAAGCGGAGTTTTTGGATCACTGTCTGTCCCCTTGCTCTCAGAACAAGGAGACAGACGGCGATTTATCCACGAAGCTGAAGACTTCGTGCTTTTCTCGCCGAAAGCATATAAAAAGGTACCTACCTCATATCATATGCAATTAATGTATATTGTACGCTGTATTTCATGCAACAAGCAGCCAGGATATGTGTATCGAGGGAATAGATTGCCCCATGTATCAATGAATAGTTGATATTCATTGATCTTTTGATGCGTATTCTGACGAAATTTCTATCCAGGCCCTCATTAGAATAATATAAGTATAGTGTAGTGGGAGAAGAAGGGTAAGAGCAAAGACGCTCCATTCATACGTATGTTTTTCTTTCTCGTCGCTCCTGTTTTGGAAAGTTGAAATGTTGGAAGAGGTAATAGGCAATGCAGATAGAAAAGCGTCCCGGCGAGACATCTTTAGCACAGAAAACAGTCTCAGCAATACCAGCCCCATCAACAAATGCCGAGGGTGTGCCAGCAGCACAACACCCGTCAATCACGGCTAAATTACCAATAGACAGCCAGGCTGCCGTTGCGCAACGCTTGAATGACATACCATTGCAAGCAGTACCTGGCTATTATTATGCAGTTGCACACAGGCGCTCCCACCCCATTGGCTGGCGCACCAAACGTTACGTCAAACGGAAGCATCTGCGCCACAGCAACCAGCGCTATGCCGCCACCGACCGTATAGGGACCAGGACCATGCTGCCAATGGCCTTTAGCGCCTTCGGTATCTTCCTTGCCACGATGGTTATCTTTGTGACACTGGCAAGCTTTGTGCAGGCAACCCAGCGACGCTACGGTCAGGACGTCACCACGTTGCAAGATATTATCCCCCAGGACAGCTTGAGAATGTACGACGCCAACGGTCAACTCATATATCAAGCGACTGACCAGGGTCTACAAACGAGTGAGCCACTCAATAAGATCTCACCCTGGTTGGCTGATGCGGAAATTGCTATCGAGGACCAGACTTTCTGGCAAAATCCTGGCTATGATATTACTGGTATTGTGCGCGCCACCATTGAGGATTTGACCAATCATGGCGTGGTCTCAGGGGGGAGTACAATTACACAACAGTTAATTAAAAATGCGATAGTAGGAAACCGCACAACCGTCGTACGCAAACTAGAAGAGATTAGTTTAGCTCCTTCCGTGACACGCTATTATACCAAACAACAAATACTTGATATGTATCTCAATACAACATATTATGGAGAGCAATCATACGGAGCCGAAGCGGCAGCACTGGCTTACTTCAATTTGAAGGATACACCTAAGCAGACAGCAGCACAACAACTGGATCTTGCACAAGCTGCTATGTTGGCCGGTATACCTAGCTCGCCAATAGCACGCGACCCCTACCTCTTTCCCAAAGCCGCACTCAATCGTGTGCAGCATGTACTACAAGAGATGTATATCCAGGGATATATCTCAGCCCAACAAAAACAGGCAGCGCTCAATGAGGTGCAACGACCAGGTTTCCTGCACCATGGATACATTACAAATGCCCCTGCCTTCCAATTCACCACCTACGCATTGGGTGAGCTAGCGCAAGATTTGCATGTGAGGACCACAGATCTTTCCCGCTCCGGGGTGATCGTCTCGACAACGTTGAATCTCAACCTCCAGAAGAAGATACTGAAGGATGCACAGACACATATTGCCGAAATGGCCAGGGCACATAATATGACGAATGCAGCAGTCAGTGTCATTAACTACCACAATGGTGATATTCTAGCCATTGTAGGAAATATCGACCCGCATAATCCGGTGAATGGCCAATTCAACGTAGCCACCGAAGGCTATCGCCAACCAGGTTCTTCATTCAAACCATTCATCTATGCGACCGCATTTGCGCAAGGGATGAGTCCAGGTCAACCTGTTGTGGATGGGCCTTTAGTGGTACGGCTGTGTTGTGGCTTACCACCATACACGCCCACCAACTACGATATGCAATACCACGGACTGGTCACGTATCGCTACGCCCTGCAAAACTCGTTTAACATTCCAGCCGTCAAGGTGCTCTTGAAGACGGGTGTCGAACCCGCACTGCATACGGCACAGATCATGGGCATTCGCAGTTACAACGGCATCCCTAACTACACCATGGTACTGGGTTCACTCGGTGTACACCTGCTGGATGAAACATCTGCCTATGGTGCCTTTGGCAATGGGGGCGTGCGCGTACAGGATCATGCGATCAATACCGTCATGAACACACGAGGACGTATCATTTACACGTTCCAGCCTGTTGGTACACAAGTGATAAGTAAGCAAGTTGCCTTTATTATGACAAACGTCCTCAGTGACAATAATGCACGTACCTATGAATTCGGCAAGTGCAGTTCTCTCTTTTTGTACACCAATAGCATGAACCAATGTTACTCAGGCAAGCCCGGTCCAATTCGTCCATCTGCCGCGAAGACAGGCACATCGACTGACTTCCGCGATAACTGGACAGTTGGCTACACGACTGATTATGTCGTCGGCGTCTGGGCCGGTAATAACGACAATACCCCGATGGTCGACGTGACTGGTGTCGATGGCGCAGGTCCCATCTGGCATGACACTATGCTGATGGTTGAGCAGGGACATCCTATCAGCAATTTTGCTCCTCCACCCAGCGGGGTCGTGCAAAAAACTGTCCACTATCCTGGAATTACATCAACCGACTGGTACTTAACCAAATAGCAGAGAAGTCTATAGCTACACAGCAAAAGGTAGCTATAGACCGACCTGGTCTCTCCTTCTCACCATTTTTGAGAGCATCGCCTCTCAATAGTGGAAAAACGCCAGCCATCGCTTTGGGGGTTCCCTCCAGCATGTGAAGTTGCTCACTCTTTCTTGCCAGCACATTCGTGTGATCTGGCGGTGCTTTTTGATGAAAACAGATCAAACGGAAAGAGAAAACATGCCCAGATTACTCGGTAACACATAGAACATTACCGTTTTATTGGCATCTGGTCAGAATAGTATAGCGAAATCACATGGCTATTTCCTGCATTGCCACATTCTGCATGCAGATGAGTGCTGACAGTACAAGCTACAACCGTGGCATAGCCCAAGAGACTTAGGTACTTCCTGGTACCATAATGATGGGAGCAATAGAGAGGATAATAATGAACATCGATGAGCAGTTTGAAGACTTTCTGGCAGAGTTAGGAGTTGAAATGGAACATCCAGCCGAGCGCTACGACAGTGGAGACGCCATTCCAGAGATCTCCATTTTCCAGGCATCGCGTGATCATTACGGTGTCTTCTATCGCCTGGACATCATTGACCAGCGGCCTGAACTGCGTATCATGGTTCCTGTCGATCAAGGTGACACAAAAATGAATATCTACCTTGTACGGCTCACCGAGCGCACACCGCTCAATGCTTGCTTTATGGAAATGTCTGTCTATCAGGGAAGCGTTGCATACGAGCAGGCACGTGAATCCTCTTTGCAACACCTGCTCTACGCAGTCGCAGAGATGATGAAACAACTTTTCTGGTCGGGAGATCTGCAACTTATGGCCTTCCCACCAGAAATTGATGTCTATCCACTACACTTTCATGATAGCCAGTGGACGAGAAAAAAAAGATCACGTTAAGCTCTACGGGAGTCCGGGCCAGTTGACCCGGACTCCCGTAGAGTGCCATACTATAACATAGCAGGTCTTCAGAATTTCAGGTTTCTTTCAGAGAAGGTGGCTCCTGCTACCTTCTTTCACCACCCGCTTGAGGGATTGAAACTATCTTATCCTGTTCCTTGATCTATGGTAGACTATAGATATAGAAAGGAACGTGTTCTCATGCCTGATCAAATAGATACTATTGGACGCGATGCCATCTCGTATTTTTCGCTCAAGCACAGCGCGCGTGAACGGGCATTGCCTAAAGCGCGTACAGCCATTCGCTACTGCGCAAATAGTATCCGTGCTACCCATCGGCAAGAGTTTCAAACTGCCGACGGCCTGATTGCACAGGCCGCGAGCTTAATCGAGGAGATGCGCATAGATTTACGCGACCACCAGGATATCTATTACGCGGGTTTCGTGCAAGACGCGCACAAAGAATACGCTGAAGCCTGTACCTTTACGGCACTGGCCCGGCGGCGGCCTCTGCCGCTCTTGGAAGAACTCTCTATTGGATATGCAGCCTATCTTAACGGACTGGGCGAAGCCATTGGAGAATTACGCCGTTATCTCCTGGACCAATTGCGCCGTGGTAACATCGACCAATGCGAAGTCTTTTTAAATGATATGGACGACATCTATGCCCTTTTAATCACTATTGACTTCCCTGACGCTATCACAAGCGGCCTGAGACGCACCACCGATGCAGCACGCGGCATCTTGGAGAAGACACGTGGCGATCTTACAGCCGCCGTTATTCAGGCCCAATTGCAGCGTTCTATGCTTGCATTACAAGTGGATTTACAGCAATACCGATCCAACAATGGCACAAAATCATAGTTTCTCCATGCAGATGTTAATAAATGCGTTTGAAAACGATCTCTTTATAGAGAGGGAAAATGTGGGGATCGCTCTATTGGGCACGATAGCAGCCAGAATTTGCTAGAAGCGTCTCTCGATGACGTGTTCATCTCGTTCAGGCGCTTCACTGTACGGGCATGTGGAATAGCAGGGGATGCCACGTTTATCAAAAGAGTGGCATTTCTGCATATCTATAGCTATAATCTATTGAAGCGGGAACATCTTGCTTCCTTGTCCCTGTATACTATCAGCAGTAGCCAGACGTGTGTTTAACGACAGAAACTAATTTTTATCGTAGGGCGTCTTATCGCTGTATACAAGCAGGCCATGCTACACATGACAAGAGAAACACGATAGTTGCTCATCACACGCCGAGAGGGGAGCGTATGAAAAGCGAAGACCTAAAAAACACCGATGTTGAACAGGAAGTGGCGAAACCGGTACCTGCTACTTCCACCCATATCGTTACTGCTGATTCAGTACAAGCAGAAGAGGTGCCAACCATCCCAATTGGATCGCTTGAAACCATCAGCACATTACAACCAGAGATCTCTGTTCGTGCAGTCAGGGCAACACGCTCAGTCAACATACCGACACCATTAGTTGTACAGCCAGAAGAATATCGCCGTAGTCTGGGCGAGTGGCTACAGATCTGGAGGGATGGCATGCGTACTGGCTATCTCCCTTTATCACTGATGCCTGTGCTTCTAGGTAGCGTACTGGCATGGCTACCAACAGTTTCTAAACGGACGCTCGTCGGCCATTTCAACGTTCCCCACTTTTTGCTGATGCTTGCGGCCATTATTTTGCTACAACTGGGGGCAAATCTTGTCAATGATTACTATGATTATATGCATGGAATCGATACCAGTAATGCATTTGGTCCCGGCGGTTTAATCCAGCAAGGCATGATCAAACCTAGCCGTATCCTTTACTGCGGACTTATGTTATTGATTCTGGGTGCGGTCCTTGGTCTTATTGTAGCCCAGGCGGGAGGTCCTCTGGTCTATCTTTTTGGTCTGCTGGGTGTAGTTGGAGCTTACTTCTACAGTGCGACGGCGCGTCCACTTTCCTCGCTGGGACTGGGCGAAGTCGTAGGTTTCATCATTTACGGCCCATTGATTACCCTGGGAGCTTATATGGTGCAGACAGGAGGAAAGTTTTCCTCTACACCGTTCATCTATAGTCTCCCCCTTGGCTTACTGGCAGCGGCAGTGATCCACGCGAACAACATGCGCGATATTGAAAGCGACATGCACGTCAGCAAATACACGCTGGTCACATTGACCGGGCTACGCTGGAGCAGAGCCATCTTCCTGATACTGATACTAGCGGCGTACGCCATTATCATCGCGCTCGGTGTGCCGCATGGTGCGCCTCACCTGATACTGCTTACGTTATGGACATTTCCTCTGATCGTTGTTATGCTCTCAGGTATAGTGCGCACAAACGCCCCGGCAGGCTTTCACCAGATTATGCGCCAGACGCTCAAGTTGATGACATTATTCACCATTTTCCTGGTCATCGCGCTGGCGGCCAATACGCTCATCCCACTGCTGCCAGGCATACCAACCCACATACTACCTTTCTAGCTCACTATCTCTATGCATTATTGAGGGAAAGAGCGGCATTGCTTGTGCATGCCGCTCTTACTCCCGCAGCTCCTGGTCTACGCGCACCTCAAGCCTGGTAGTCGGACGAAAAAAACCTGGATGCAGTTAACTAGCATTGTCCAGGTGTAAGTATGCGCTCGTCTATGCGGCATACTTTTGAGGTGGGGGTATGGGCCTTCCATCCTGAGTAGCGACTTCTAACCATAGTTCGATCACTTCCAGGGCGTTTTTGATGGCCTCTTCGTATGTTTTTCCGTGCGTTTTTAATTTGAGTTCTGGAACGGTGACAACGAAGATGTTGTCTTCATCATCCCATTGGATGAGCATCGAATAATGTTGTGGGTTCATTTTCTACGTTTTGCCTCCTCACCTCCTCCTAATTATACTACATTATTGCTTTGGCATCTTTGACTTGACGCAGCATTGAAAACTTCGGGCTATGCGTTATGGATTAGGGCGGTGGTATATGTCAAGCATGAATGTAAATGCTGACATTTTGGGTACTTCTACCGCATTTCTTGCTGATAGGTATTTTACTGCATCTCTGTGAGATAATACTGTTACACTTCAATTTTATCACTATTTTACCAAGATTCCAATACTTATCTATGAATCGTTTAAAACATCAATAATTTTAAATACAATCATATTGAGGAGTAAAAACCTTTAATAGCTACGTGCATTGAGCAGGCTTCTGTCCTATCTCGGTGAATGTTTTAAAAAATTGGGGATTTGTACGGATACTCTGGCTTATGTGCTATACTGCAAGGGAAGAAAGTAATCTGGGAGAGCAGTGAGATAGCTGTTGCTCCTTTTATTGTGCTCGCTTACAGCCTGGAAAGGATAGGCCTGGTGCTCATTGATAGTCACGCTCACATTGATACCGCTCGTTTTCAAGATGATCGCGCGGCAGTCATTGAAGCAGCAGTCGCTGGCGGTGTGACCCGTATAGTTGATCCTGGCTGTGACCTTGCTTCGAGTCGGGATGCGCTCATTTTAGCGAAAGCCTACCCAGGTACCATCTTTGCGGGTGTCGGTGTGCATCCACACGACGCAACCACCTACTCAGACGAAGTGGGCGTACAACTGCGCACACTGGCACGCGAACCAGAGGTCGTGGCCATTGGGGAATTTGGACTCGATTATTTTCGCATGCTCTCGCCACGTGATGTACAACGAGCTGTCTTTTGTACCCATCTTCAACTTGCTCGCGCGTGTGATTTGCCCTGCATCATTCATGTACGCGATGCGCACGATGATGTGATTGAGTTACTGCGTAGCCACGGTCAGGGTTTGCGCGGCGTCTTTCACTGCTTTTCTGGAGATGTTGCCCAGGCCGAAGAGTGCCTGGCGTGCGCAGGTTTCATGCTCTCATTCGCAGGCCCACTCACAAAGCAAGGCAATGCACTACCAGAAGTCGCCCGCATGGTTCCATTAGATCGCCTTCTGGTCGAGACAGACAGCCCATATCTAGTACCTAAACCGCTACGAGCCAGGCGCAATGAGCCTCTCTTCGTCAAGCACACTGCTGCCAGGTTGGCCGAAATCCGTGATATGACGCTGGAAGAAATTGCACAGGTTACATCAGCAAACGCCGTTCGTCTGTTTGGCCTTGGAGAGACGCATGAAATTATTTAATACCCTCACACAATCTATCGAAGATTTTGTGCCTATTGACACGACAGTTCGCCTTTATGTATGTGGCATTACGCCATATGACACAACGCATCTCGGCCATGCATTTACCTATATGACCTTCGATACACTCATACGCTATTTAGAATACACAGGCTATAAGGTCAAGTACGTCCAGAACGTCACTGACATTGACGATGACGTTTTGCGCAAAGCCCATAAGCTGGGTATAGCCTGGGACGAATTAGGCCATCGTGAGGTCGAACGCTTCCTTTCAGACATGGATGCCCTCAACATACGCCGTCCAGATGTCTATTCGCGAGCTACCGACGAAATTCCTTATATCATCGAGATTGTGCAAGGTCTGCTAGAACGCGGCTATGCCTATGAGAACGCAGGCTGTGTCTATTACAGCGTCAAACATGATCATGAATTTGGCGTATTAGCGCGCGCCATCGGCCTGAAAGATTATCATGCCATGCTTACTATTGCCAACGAGCGAGGCAACCATCCTGAAGACCCGCGTAAGAAAGACCCACTTGATTTTGTGCTCTGGCAGGCGCAAGCGCCTGGTGAACCGGCCTGGCCCAGTCCCTGGGGACCAGGTCGCCCTGGCTGGCACATTGAATGTAGTAGTATGTCTATGCGCTATCTCGGACAGCAGATAGATATTCATGGTGGAGGTGCAGACCTGGCTTTTCCCCACCATACCTGCGAAATCGCGCAATCTGAACATTATACAAATAAGGTGCCTTTCTCGCGCACATGGATGCACATTGGCATGGTATACCAGGATGGCGAAAAGATGAGTAAATCGCTGGGCAACCTGACGCTGGTCAGTAATCTCCTGAAAGACTATAGCGCCAATACCATCCGCATTCTGCTACAAAGTCACCACTACCGTTTCCCCTGGGAGTGTTTCCCCGAAGACCTCGCTATCGCCGCCGAAACCGCAGAACGTCTGCAACAAGTGAGTACACTCGTCGGCGGAGAACCGACGGGTGAGGACATTATGTTACGCAATCGTTTCATAGCAGCCATGGATACGGATTTGAATACCCCAGAAGCTGTCCTATTGCTCAGGCACGCCGCCCAACAAGCATTACAAGACCAGAACCATAATCTCGGTACTGAGGTACTGCGGCTAGCGCATATATTAGGCTTACGCCTGTAGTCGATAGGCTGCTCACGTAGCTCGACTATGGCTTCCACCTGTTAGCGTGGTCGATAGATGGAAGCCAGGCATCATTGACATCTCCACACATACAAGACACCTGTAGCACCCCCCCCCACTAGTCCTACCCTTAGCAAAACTTCCTACCCATGGCGTTGATTTTTTAAAGGGGATACATAATGCTCCTCATATGATTTAGTTTCAGTACCCTCAAACGGATCGTGATAGAGCATGGACACCTGCCACACCTTCAGAAAGAAGGTGTATACACGAAACCCAAAGAGGTCAAGTGGAGATACATTAGGAGATAGTATCTATGTTTTCAACGCTTAGCTCAACACAGCGCAGAGCAGCGCTTCCAGCATTGTGCATCGTTAGTATGTTATTATTCGCCAGTTGTGCGCTCCATCAGAGCAATACGCTTGCCAGTGGACCCCGGCCAACAGCACAAAGTCTCATTCAAGCCATGCAAAAGAACTTTCGTAACGTAAAGTCATTCCACGTCTTGATGCAAGTCCAGAACGCAGGCACCGCTCCCGCTGGACAGGTGCAGATTCGTACAGCCAATGGAGACGTCGTCATGCCAGACGAAGTCAAAGCACAGGCAACGATCATATTATCGGGGCAGGCAGTACAGGTCAACCTGATTAGCATAGGCGAATCACAATTCATCACCGACCCCATCACCGGACAGTGGCGCGTCATCAAAGGCGTCCTCGATCCGCGCACGCTCACTAACCCCAACACAGGCGTCATTTCGCTTATCAGCAAAGTCCAGCATCTCAGTCAGCCAACGGCAAACAACGTCAATAACACTCCTTGCTGGCAGGTCTCTGGTCAACTCGACGCCAAATATCTCGCATTTATCACCGGAGGTGGCGTTCCGGCTGGTACCCTATTGCAAACGAGCGCCTGTATTGGTCAATCCGACTCATTGCCCTACCGCATTAGCATAACTGGCCAGGCAGCAGCAGGTGATACCACACAGACCACTCGTACGTTTAATATATCAAACTATAATGAGAAGGTCTCTATTAGTGCACCACAGTTGTAATGAGAACAGAGAGATCCTGGATGTACACATTAGAAGACGATAACGAAACGTCCTCACGCTATAAACGTGATATAGTCAATACATCACCGGACACATCTAGCAACGCCCAGGCCGCTGACACATCTGCACGAACGCAGCCAGCTCCAGCGCATTCTGTACTCCGATGGCGTTTCTTACCGCGACAGTTGGATAGCTCTTTTAGACGGCTCACGACGCCGACCATTTCAGGAACAGGCAGTCAAAAAGGCGCGCTGGCGGCGCTGACGATTGCCTGTATCGCCGTCTTTTTCACAGCGCTAGACCAGACGGTTGTTGTCACCGCATTGCCACAAATCATTACCGACCTGCAGATTCCCTTCACGCAACTCGATCACGCAGCCTGGATTATCAGCGCATACCTGCTTGGATTTATTGTCGCCATGCCCTTGATGGGACGCGTCTCCGACATCTATGGACGTCGTCGCATCTTTCTACTCTGCCTCACCATTTTTGGTACCGGATCTCTCTTCTGCGCCCTCGCGCCATGGTTAGGCCAGAACATCGACTTGAGCTTTCTCAGCAGCTTCGATGCCATACATCTACATATAGACACGTCCTCACCCGGACTTATCTGGCTGATTGCAGCGCGTCTCTTGCAGGCCATCGGAGGTGGTGCAATTGTACCCATCGCCATGGCCGTTGCTGGAGACTTTTACGGCAAAGGGCAGCGCAGCCTGGTACTTGGCATCATTGGCGCAGTGACTGAGGCGGGCGGAGCACTCGGTCCTCTCTACGGCGCGCTTGTTGTCGAGCACCTGGGCTGGCAATATATCTTCTACCTGAATATCCCGCTGGTCATTGCACTACTCGTAGGCGTCTGGCTGTTCATTCCCAGGGGCAAACGACTGCATGCAGGCATCGACTGGCTGGGAGCTATCTTGCTGGCCCTGGCACTGACCTGTCTCAGCTTAGGTCTGGCACAGCAAGGCACGTCGCTTAGTCCGACAACGGCCAGCGCACAAACGCTACAAAACAATCCCATAGCGCTCGTATTGGCTGCCATCTTCCTACTCGCCTTCATCTTTGTTGAACGCAAAGTGCGCTGGCCGGTCGTTGAGCTATCCACGTTCAAACGTCTCACCTTCAGCGCCACCTCACTGGTCAGCCTATTTGTCGGCGCAGCCTTAATTATAGCGATGACCGATATCCCCATTTTTGTGGATACCGTTTTACAGCTACCAGTGTTAGATAGTGGCCTGGCGCTATTGCGTCTCACCGTGATGATCCCCTTTGGCGCACTGCTCGGAGGCTGGTTATGTAGCCGCATCTCCTGTCGCGTGACAGCTATCCTGGGCCTACTCTTCACCGCAACCGGCTTTTTCCTGATGAGCCGCTGGCCTATTCATGTTGTGTGGACGCAGATTACCATCAGTACCATGACCGCTGGCTTCGGTTTTGGACTGGTTATTGCCCCCATCGGTACCACCGCCATGAACTCTGTACGACCTACACAGGCGGGTATGAGTTCAGCCATTGTTACGGCGTTACGCATGGTAGGCATGATGCTTGGCCTGGCCGCATTAACATCGTGGGCGCTGGCCTATTTCAAACAACTGGCGGCAACCTTTCCAACGCTTCCGCTCACTGCCACCGCAGCACAATTTGCCAGTTGGTCAAAAGGGTATGCGGCCCACCTCATCCAATCGGAGCATATAGTTTATAGTAACGTCTTTCTTATCTCCATGGTACTCTGCCTCATCGCCATCGTTCCCGCGCTTTTCCTGTGGGGACACCAGTTAGCAGTAGAAGAACCAGCGCCTGATCCAGCGTTAAATGATGCTCCAACCATCGCTATCATCGCTGATGAAAGCCGCTCAATAGCGCTAGCAGAGCAGGAAAGCTCAGCACCCACGTTATCGACCATACCGTCAGAGGACGACACCAGACAGCACGGCAGTAGCAACCGGCGGCGCTCACCCAGGCGCCGACTGCTCATGCTTGCTTGCATCGGCCTGATTGTACTACTCATTAGCGGAGGTATCCTCGCAGCTTTCATGTTTGGAGGAAGCAGTTCACCTGATAGCAGTAGCATAACGAATGGTAATGCTACGACGAATAGCGGAACAGCGACACCCATCGCAGGACCACGCATGATCCAACTGGCACTCGACAAGGGCGCACTGACTTCCATCTTCACGCAGCAACTTAATATACAGCAGGGTACGCTCACTGACTTGAGCGTTGTTCCTCTGCCAAATGACGGCTTGCAGCTCAGTCTAAACCTGCATATTGATCTCAACACCTATCACCGCGTCCTCCCCGTCGAATTAGACGGCGTCATCGGTCTGGATCAACAACAAAATCTTCAACTGCGCATTCTGCATGTCAGACGTGATGGATTAGATGCAGGACCAGCAGTGGCAGCCAACATGCAAACAGCGATCAACCAGATGCTAGCCAACGCAATCATGCCAGCGTTGCACAACCAGCTTAAAGGCGTCAAGTTCATCTCAGCACATACAAGCACCAGCATAGCCTGTGACAAAGGAGCAGAAATGCTGGTATTACAAATCGAAGCTCCACCTATTCAGGGCATTGCCGCTCAACCCACACCTATTCCATTCTGCTTTAGCGGCCAGATTAATCTTGCTAAATTGGTACCATAATAATAGAGCCTGGAAACGTCTCTAACTATAGACACACGCATGTCGAGGCACGCGGAGGAAAATACATGAAACATGGACGATCTTTATCAATCAGCGGAAGCCTGTTTTTGCTGATCATGCTGATCCTGGGCATGATTGTAGGACCAGTGAGCGCAGCGGGACAGCAACCTCAGCACCCGACACGTCCAGGTTCGACCTCACTCGACGCTACCGTTTATCTGACGACAGCAACCTTACAGCCACTTTTTCAGGATAGCATCAACCAGCAGGTGCCTGGAGCAGTCAGTAATGCAATTTCGGCGCTGGTGAACAAACTATCAGCCACCAATCAAGGCTGGGCAAAGCAGATGGCAACGACGCTGATACAACCATCCGCCACAGTAACAGGGCTGACACCACAAAAGAATGGTCTCGCCACGACGCTGCGTTTGAGTCTCTATCCAGGTGATCCCAACCCTACAAATATCAGTATGCTTGTTCAATTCAGCGTCCTCGACGCATCTACTATTCAAGTAAGCGCTCAACCTATGAATGGTAGCCCGACATTAGTCAACGGGCCGCTCACTACCTTGCATGTTCCATTTGGTCAGCTCAAAAATATCGTCACGACACCAACCTGTGGAGATGCAGCCTTAGCGCTCAGCTTACAATTCCCGATCTCACTCAATCAAGGCACAACGTCAACGGCATACAGTCAATCGAGTATAACAAACTCAGCGATTACGCTAGCTGACATACAAGAGAACCAGACGACACAAGCAAACAGCACTACTACGAACTCCTACATCGAGATACCGGTTTCCTCATTAGCAAATCTGAGCATTGACAGCATCCCGATCAATGGCACCTTTACAGCACAAAACATCCAACTGGCTGTACAGGGCCACAATCTCGCAGTCACATCCGATATTGTGCTCACAGGCTCCTCCATTAAACTCGCGACTGCTACTACCATCATTCAGCCCACCGCCTCAAACGGCGACCTGGTACTGCATATCTTGCATACCACCCTTACCGTTCTCATCTTCAATTTCCAGGATGACACATACAATACACAAATACAGCAGTTACTCAATAGTAAGCTCGGCAATCTACTCACTAACAAATTCAACGTCACAGGCGTAGCCATTGGCGGCAACACCCATGTTCCTTGTGCAGCCAATGATAGCTTAATCCTGACAGGCACAGCTAACCTGGGCTAACTACATATAAGCAACGAAGATGCAACATGATAGCCCACAATAGACACAAAAATCGGTCGCCTTCAATTCCCAGAGGGCGAGAGACTCGGAGTATACCTCTCGCCCGCTTGACGAGCAGCCAACTCTCACAAGTCAGATGTCGTACACTAGCAGTATGATCGCCATTGGCTATCAATAACGATCATAGAGTGTGCGGTAAAACAGAGGATCATGTGGGGTAGGCATGAATTCTGCGTAAGCCACCTACCACTTCATTTTCCCTAAGATAGTGTTTGAAACACGCGCACTTTTTGTCAGAATCGAGCCGAAACCAAACACTATCTCAGTTCTATGGGTGCTTTTGCTATTATTTGTATTCTAACAGTCACATATTAAAATGACATTATTCAGACGTTAAAATTTCGCCCCACACTGGTGGTGCAAAAGTCCTATGCATCATTACATCAGGTATAGCCATTCGGGCCATTTACAACATGAAAACACTATGTTACACTTCCGTTAAGGTTTTTGAGCATGCCTGGGAGACGCTTCGCTAGTCATAATAGTGCTTCCGCAGCCAGAAGCTTTGCGGTCTTGAGAGTCCGGCTCAGATCACTGTTTTCAGGTGCTTCACAAGGAGGTGCTCTTATGGCTCGCTGGGAAGAGGAACTAACCGTGCTACTGCGTGAGCTCGGCGTTAAACAAGAAGAACCCCAGGCTCGCCTCCGGCAGACACGTAAACCCATGCGCAGCGATGTTAAACGACGGGAGCAATGTGCAGACGCGCTCCTATGGAATGATGATGACGAAGTAGATGATGACGATATATGGATGGACGATCTTGATACGATGCGTCATGAAGTTGATACCATTGTCAGCCAGGTAGTCCTACTTATGCAGCGTGGTGATCTCGATCCTTCCCTCAAAGAAGATGTGATGGTCGTATTACGCGCATTACGTCGCCATGTACCAACTGCCCAACCATCATCAATAGATGATGAAGCATATCTGGAGTCTGCTTCAGCGCTTTTACATTTTTGTCGTCTCGTGTTACAATTAAGCGAATTTGCCACCGAAGACTTTTAGGCTTCTCATAGTGGTGTCCGCATAGATTTCATAGTATTTCTCACAAAACTTGTCCTGGCACGCTGTAGTTCCAGGCTTTTCTTCCGTACGTACTGCTATACATAGCTTGTGCACATGCCTCAACGCCGCCAAAGATAACCCCAGCCGTTTGTACGTCCGTTGCTTGACAGAGCAAGAAATAACCTGACATACTTTAGCATATGCATCCAGCCATGACTCGATCTCCTAGAATTTGATGCTGTAGAAGTTACTTGCGTCCACCGCTTTATGGGATACGGTAGGTTTTCACATGCACATTTCCTTGCTTGTAGCAAGGGCTATAGCAGTGACATCGCTCAAACAGCTTCGTCCGCTTCTAGCATCGAGTTCCCTCTATGGATGTAACAGGTGTGTCCCAAGGACACACACAATCGTATCCCAATAGGTAGTATTGGCTTTTCAGGAGGAGTTTCTATGACTGCAAAGAATAAGAAGAAACGTATACAGGAAGCAGGTCGCTGGGTACGTGTAGGCACACTCACCATCACCACGCTGGGACCAGTCATCAACCTGCTCTTGGCCCGACTTCGTGAACGCATGGAGGCCGCTGAAATTGCCGATGCATTGAAGCAGGCTAAGCATAGGAGTGTCTCAGACACAACGCATACAGATGTGCAGGAAAAAGCGCAAGCTGTGGATGCAACCCTTGCCGATCTCCTGGCCCAGTCACAAAAAAGTCCCTATAGCAAAGAATTGCTCAGACACGGCGAGCATTTGATAGAAGAGCTGAAAGAGCGCTGGGAGAGCCTCTCAAGCACCTCAACCGAACGTGAAATGTCTCAAGAACTGGCGCGGCGCGGAGATAAAGCGACACAAGACTTTGGTAAACGGAGTCTCATTGCACAACCAGAACAGGCGACACAAAAGCGACGTATCTGGATAGTGCTCGGCTTCGCCGTAGGCTTAAGCAGCGCCAGCATTGCCACGTTCCTATTATTACGCCGCCGCTTCTGGCAACAGACAGAAGAGACGTCCATACAGTTAGTGTATAACGATAGAGTGCCCAATACACCAGCATCAACTACTGATGGGGCACATATCCCGCAAACAGCCGGGATTTCGCCTGTCGCGCTTGCCAACAACACAAAGATCATCTCCAAGCCAGCCATTCCCATGGATGCAACGCTCGTTGGCATTGTCAATACCAGGCGCTATTACCCGATCAAAACGCCGCTTGACCAACTTCCAACAGCAGCCAATAAACCGCTAGATGTCATCTACTTCGCTTCTGAGGAAGAGGCCAGGGCACAGGGATTTTTGGCTGAAGCAGAGCCAGAGTGAAAGCGCTCATCAGAAATCGTGTTAGTACAAATAGCATGCGGGGCACATCAGAGCAGTGTCCCGCATTCCTGCCAGTGATCACAGCCTCTGTTGATACTGCTCCGGTATATTTCCATCGCTAAAACCCTCATTAAAGGTTCCGCGCCTGACCAAATACTGTAGAAAAGCCAATTGTTGTTCTGGAGAAGGCACAGCCTCATGCTGTGAAAACGTACTTGCGTCTTTTACGACTTCAATTGGAACAATGCGAGGAGCACTATACTCGCCAGGGTCCAGTGATAAGGGCAGCATACGTTCAGGTCGTTCCTCGAAGCTCAACTGCTTCGTCTCCTGAGGCATTTCATCGATCCCTTGTTCAACGGCTACAGATGTAATACCTGGCTGTGGCACCGGCCCATCCATCGTCGTCCTCCACATCGTTTCTTGCGTTGTGCCCTTATTTACATTGCCTACCGTCTGCGTATAATCGCTCTCAAAGGACGGCTTCCAGGGCCACCACGCGAACAGCTTGCCTAGCCAACGTTTCATCGTTTGCGTGATCATGTTGTTTCTCGCCCTCGTTGTTGTAGGGATGACTAGCACTATCGTCCCGTAGTTCAAGTCGCGCTACAAACTAAAACACCTGACAGCACAAAGAGGAATATATAGACACATAGTAGCATATCAACGGGCACTCGTCAAACGCACTTGCAATTTTAGAGCGTGCGTGCCATAATCAAGAATGTCAGGCCCTGGAAATAGGCATATGATGAGTTCTGTAGCAGACGTTCTATATGCTCTCAACGATGAAACATCTCATGTTTTAACCTCTTTCTAAATTAGTATTAGGAAGTCAGGTATCGACCCTCCAGGAAGATATTTTTGAGAGCTTTTGCCTTTTTTCATAAAAAAATACGAGAAAGCAGCATGTACGATACCAGATCACACTGAGAGTACATTTGCTGTCTTTGAGTATGTGGCACAACCAACCGTGTCTCTATGACTATTGCAGAGGGAACAAGCTATGCGAATGCGCTATCGGTATGTGACCTGTCGCTACAGCGACGGTACACCAAAGCAACTGGAGCTGCATTATCGTCAACTATTGAATGATGCATTACGCCAAAGCCAACAATCGATACTCCATCGATCTACCACATGGCGACCGCTGGCAGATATTCGCGAATCGGCGGAGATGATCAGAGTCAAAGTTGAGCTTGCTGGCATGAAGGAAGAAGATATTGAAGTAACTCTGTACGAGGACGCCCTGGTCATCAGTGGGGAGCGGCGCGACGATCATGAACATCAGGCAGGTTTAAGTTATCACGAGGCGCAAATTAGCTATGGTCCTTTTCGCATCGAGGTTTTTATTTCCGCTTCCATTGAGCGAGATACAATTAGCGCCCGTTATGAGAATGGCATGCTTTCGGTAGACTTGCCAAAACTACCTGCAAACACACCTGAACGCGTGCACATCCAACGTGCCACATCAAAAGAGTAAAAATATGCGCGATATGTAGAGAAGATTTTATGGAGAAAAATTATACACATCACGAGGCACAACACGAAGAATTGCGTGAGCAGGAGCTAGCATCAATGCATACAAGTAATGAAGAGTTACATGAGCAAGGATTGGTTCCTGTAGATACAAGTAATGAAGAGCTGCATGAGCAGGAGCCAGTGACTGATGATACTGAGGAGATGGAGATCCCCACAGAAGCAAACCAGGATATACCCACATTGGACTCCGATGCCGATCCCGATTTATTACAAGACACGTCCGCACCCTCTTCTGTTGCCAATGAGACAGATGAAAGTGAAGCCAGGCAGGAAGATGAAGACCACCTGAACATTCCTGATGTCCTACCCATCCTGCCACTCAAAGACACAGTGATCTATCCGTATTCTGTGCAATCATTTGCGGTTGGGCAGGAGCGTTATATTCGCTTAATTGACGACGTCATGCGCGACAACAGGCTTGTCGTACTCGTGGCCCAGAAATCACCTGATATTGATCATGCAGGACCGGATGATGTCTTCCGTGTTGGCACAGTCTCAGTCGTCGGTCGTATGTTCCGCTTGCCCGATGGGACAGTGCAAATCGCCGTCCAGGGCCTGGAACGTGTCAGCATCGACGATTTTACGCAAGAGAAGCCCTACCTGATGGCTCATGTCACAGCAAAGCCCGACACGCAAGAGGCCGACACTGAGACAGAAGCGATCAAGCGCAACGTGATCAGCTACTTCCAACGCCTGGTAGCACTTGTCCAGAGTGTCCCTGAGCAAGTTGCAGCCGTGACGTTGAATTTAGAAGAGCCACGCCGGGTTGTGTATGTCATCGCCACCTTCGTGCAGATGGACATGGAGCTGCGCCAAAGTTTGCTTGAAATTGATTCTGTGCGCGAGAAGCTGGTTCAGTTAAGTAACTTCTTGACACACGAGCTCGAGATTCTCGAGTTGGGCAAAAAGATTCAGAACAACGCGCAAGAAGAAATGGGCAAGATGCAGCGTGAGTACTTGCTGCGTGAACAGCTCAAAGCCATTCAACGCGAGTTGGGCGAGGAGAGCGAAGAGCAGGCAACGATCAACGAGCTGCGCCGCAAGATTGACGAGGCGAAACTTCCTGAAGAGGCGTTGAAAGAAGCTAACAGAGAACTCGCGCGCCTGGAGAAATTGCCGACGGTCTCACCCGAGTACAGCATTATTCGCACCTATGTTGAATTACTGGCTTCACTCCCCTGGAGCAAGGCTACCGGGGCTAAAATCGATGTGCCACATGCGCGCGAGGTGCTTGACCAGGATCACTATGATCTCGAAAAGATCAAAGAGCGCGTCCTGGAGTACCTGGCAGTGCGTCGCTTAAAAGAAGACCGCTTAGCAGAGCAGATCGAGCGGAATCATGAGATAGATACTATCGAGGACGGCGTTGAAGTCGCAGAGCTTCAACCAACGCAGCCGCTGCAAGCGCTGGAGATAGCCCACGCGGTCAACCGTGAGCCGATCCTCTGTTTTGTTGGTCCTCCGGGAGTCGGTAAAACCTCGTTGGGCCAATCTATTGCGCGTGCACTTGGCCGCAAGTTTGCGCGTATGTCTCTGGGTGGCATTCGGGACGAAGCGGAGATTCGCGGGCACCGCCGCACCTATATCGGAGCCATGCCAGGACGGATCATCCAGACACTACGTCGCGTAGAAGCCAACGATCCTGTTATTATGCTCGACGAAGTTGATAAGGTGGGAGCAGACTGGCGTGGCGACCCTTCGTCCGCCCTGCTTGAAGTGCTTGATCCTGAGCAAAACTATAATTTCCGCGATAACTACCTGGATCTGCCTTTTGATCTGTCCAAAGTCATGTTCATCGCCACAGCTAACGCCCTGGAGCCGATCCCCGCACCATTGCGAGATCGTATGGAGATCCTTGAACTCTCGGGCTATACCGAAGAACAGAAGCTGCATATCGCCCGCAACTATCTGCTCCCCAAACAGATCGAAGCGAACGGTCTGAACAAGGATGAATTGACACTGGACGATGATGTGCTACGCCGCGTCACACGTGATTACACACGTGAGGCAGGCGTCCGTAACCTGGAACGTCAGATTGGCTCGCTCTGTCGCAAGGTCGCCAGACAAATATCAGAGGGACGGGCGACGCCTATCCACCTGGTAGCAGATCAGGTAACGGATTACCTGGGTCGTCAACGCTTCTTCGAAGAAGCTGCCGAACGTATCGACCGTCCAGGTATTGCCACAGGTATGGTATGGACACCGGTAGGAGGCGAAATCATCTTCATTGAAGCCGCCACCATGGCCAGTAAGGAAGAGCGCTTGATCCTGACAGGACAGTTGGGAGACGTGATGAAAGAGTCAGCCATGGCAGCGCTCAGCTATGTACGCTCCAACGCGGTAGCGCTTGGTCTACCCAAGAACGTTTTCGCGGGACAGAACGTACATGTTCACGTTCCAGCAGGGGCGATTCCGAAAGATGGACCTTCAGCAGGCGTGACCATGGTCACCGTACTGACATCACTCGCCAGCGGACGCAAGGTGCGCTCAGACGTAGCGATGACAGGCGAAATCACCTTGCGCGGCAAAGTCATGCCCATTGGAGGCATCAAGGAGAAAGTTCTGGCTGCCTATCGCTCTGGCATTCGCACCATTATACTGCCAGAAAAGAATAAAGCAGACCTGTTAGAGGACCTGCCGAAAGAACTGCGGGAACAGATGCACTTTGTCTATGCCATCGATATCCGCCAGGTACTTGATGCCGCGCTTGAGCCTTCAACCGTCCATGGTGAAAAGGCCGCATCAGACGGCGCAGAGCGACCACCACGTAAGCGGAAGAGCGAGAAGGCAGCAGCTAAGGCATAGAACAGCACCACCATAAACCATGAGATCAAACAGGGAACATTCCGGTGTTCCCTGTTTGATCTCATGGTATCAACAGCTCCTTGTGATCTCTCCTTACCACTGCATTTTTTCCTTCAGGCTCACATGGCGCGGATTACCAATAATCAAATGGTCGAGTACATCAATATCCAGGAGCTTGCCAGCAGCGATTAATTGCTTTGTTACCTCCAAATCTTCAGGCGATGGTGTAGGATCTCCACTCGGGTGATTGTGACAAATGATGATATGCGGACAATTCCGCACAATAGCGGGACGGAATATCTCGGCGATACGCAATACAGAGCTGTTTACAGTACCTTTGTAACGTTTGATATGCTCCACCAGTTGATTCTTTGTATCCAGGAGCAATATATGCATTTCTTCATGATCAAGATACATAAGTTCCAATTTGACAACACGTGCAGCGTCATCAGCTGATCTAATTTGATAGCGCTTATCTGGTTGCAATATGCTCAGTCGTTTCCCTATCTCCAACGCGGCTTTTAACTGAGCAGTTTTGGCCAGACCAAGGCCATGTTCTGTACACAGTTCATGGAAATCAGCGCTCGCCAGACCAGCCAGGCCACCATATTTTACAAGCAACCTGGCGGATAGTTCTAGAACATTATCACGTTGTGTACCGGTACGCAGTATAATCGCCAGCAATTCAGAAAGATTTAAAGAATCTGCCCCATGCTTTTGCAATCGCTCGCGGGGACGTTCGTCGGTCGGTATATCGTGGACTGTGGCATGATATTCTTCCACCGGGACGATACTGAGTACAGGCGCTTCATCAGGGATATCATCAAACGGTGTAGTACTGAGCATGATATAAGCCTACCTACCTTTCCCAAAACTATGCATTCGCCAGGGAGAACAAGCTCTCCAATTCCGCACCCATCGCTTCCGTCGTGGTCATATTATTCAACGTACCATTGTGAAACCGTGGGGGCGTCCAGTCGGCATTGACGAGGTATAACACACCATGTACCGCCGGATTGTAGATGTAGTGGAGCGCGACATCAAGCATACGATCCTCCATATCCTTGTACCTGTTATTGGTAAATTTGTCTGCCAGGTGAAAAGCCTCTAACATAATCGACTGACGGCCCGCCTCTTTCCGTTTTTTATCAATGGAGACTGTACCCGGCTGAGTAGAAGAGTTTCCCATAAAATTCGCCGAAAAATAGTATCCCCCATACGTGGTATCCCACATGCCCAGGGCGTTAGCTGGGAGAGCGAGCGGATCAAGTAAATCAATGGCCTTATTGAGCGTGTCCTGCTTATGGGTAACTTGATACGTATCCAGCAACGAAATGATCATCTGGCTGATATCGCCCATCTGTAGCAGGCGTCCATTGACAGTGTAGTTCTTGAGGCGACCAAGAAAAAACGGTTCCTGTGGATTGGTAGAACCATCTGACAGTAACACGTTATCGACCTGAGCGGGAAAAGTATGGTATTGCGCGATATATGCATGTGCGTAGACAAAATTGACGATGCTCGTCCCCTCCTGCAACCATTGAGTATTGTTGAATAGAGTGCCAGCTTGCATAAGAGCGCAGCCTCTTTCCAACGTGAGATCCACGCGATACGATCCCTGGGGATGAGCGCTACTGACTTTATAAATAGACCCGACTTTAGGGTCAAAGGCACGCGCGTAACTCTTTACTAAACTCAGAGCTGTGTCTTGATAGAAAGCATCGTGTGAAAGGCTATATATATCCATAAACTCGTCATATAACCAGCCTCTTTCATTATGAGAGAGCGCAAACTCATGCTTAATAATTGGCGTATAGCGCGCAATCTCGCTATCAAAACTGCTATCATCAGGATTCTGCACCTTATACGACCATAAATTGTGCATATAGCGCAGATCAGTCAGATCATCATGGCGCACAGGTTTCCCACTGGCGGCATCGGTCTCACCGGTCCCATTGACATTTGTTTGCAATGGATTGGTTCCGTAGCGCCAGTTGATCCATAGTCCTCCCAGGCCATTATTGATGCCAGGATCACTATTAAATCCGTACGTTTTTATGTTATTGAGTATATCTACTTCGACAGCATGGATAGCAGGATCGATCTTAGTCACGGAAGTACCACGATGAGTTACTATTGGTGCCGTCTGCGTACCCCATCCAAAAAACGAACAACTGGTGACAAGCACAGCGCAAAGCGTTATCACAAACAGAAAGCGGTACAGATATCTCCGCGCCCACAGATGAGTATGCAGCGTGAGCAATAAGAACGCTACCTCATCATACTTGTGTCCCCGAAACTTGAAATGATGCATAGTTTCCTTGCCTTTCTTGATCATACACTTTCCACCCTTACACTCTCTGCGTTCAAAAACGGCGACGCTCGTGACAGGCACACTTCCACATGAATATAAAAAAAGGCGTCTGGTGAAGAGGGATGCGCTGTATTTTGCGCATAATCAGCCCCCGCGCAAGTACACAACATCGCGCGCTCCTTCATAAACAATGTGAAAGTCCGTTGGGAATGCAAAGCGTTTCAACATCACCGATTCATATTGGCTATGATCTGATACTAACCAGATGCGTGCATGCTGCTCCAGGACAGACTGAAAATCAGCCTGACTGAGTATGGCTATCGCAGCAGTAGATGTATTTACAATATGCCCATGATGTTCAATAAGGAAGAGTGCTCTATCAATTGAAAAATAGTAGTCCGAGCGACCGATGTAATAATACATTTCGATATCCGGGCTAATCGAGATCATGATATCCCCGCTGCGCCAATGTTGCCTCACATATTGTCCGGCCAGATCGTAATCAGCAAAATGACGGTGGTATGGTAAGCCCAGTAACTGGCTGACGCCAACATTGTAGTTGCTAAGAGGCAGCATCGGGGCAATGAGAACGCTTGTATATACCATACAGGCGGTTACTAATGCCATAAGTTTTATAGGTTGAAACAACACACGCAGCGCAGACCTTTTCTGCGCCTGGAGTCCAGAAGCTATATGGGTACAGGCAAAGCGCCATACGCAGCGCAGCGTTTTCTGTATGACATACGCCCCTATTAAATAGTAGACCGGCAAAAGTGGATAGAAATAGCGATCCGCCTCTAACGTAAAGACAAAGGCCAGCACAGCGAGCGAGCTGACCACCAGCAATGCGCAATAACGTAAGCGGCTATTTTTACTGCGCAACGCCCAGAAACATCCCAGGGCCGCCAGAACTGAATTGAGGGGAAGCCATGTGTTCGTACTCTTTGGATTGAAGAGCAGAGTAAGATAGAACGGCACACCGTTTTCATTTAATTGCACATCTGGACGCATACTCTGATCAGTACCGAGTACCGGCGGGTGACTGAAACGCACATTCAGCAGTTGTATACCAAGAGCGCTCGCTCCCAGGAGAGCAGCAAGCCACCAATGTTTTTGGTAGAACACCGCAGGTAATGGACGTCCGTGCTCCTTACTGATGATAAAGACACACAGAACAAGGCCAGGCAAAATAATAAAGGTCTCCTCGTGGCTCAAATAGGTAATGATGAGGCAGAAAATAGCAATATAGGGTAGACATGTATTACGAGGGTAACGAGCAGCTTTGTAGAAAATGTACACGACAACGAGGACACATACCTGCGCTTGCTCATACATGCGCAACTGGGCACCCCACACCAATGCGAAAGGTGAAACGGCCAGCATTGCCGTCGCTAACCAGCTAACACGACGTCCAAAAAAGTAGCAGCCGATACTGTACAGCAGAGGAATGCTGACAATAAATTCCAGTGCGCTCAGCAAACGAGGTGTAATGCCTTGATCTCCAAAGACGAGCATAAATAGCCCCAACATATACTCAAATAATTCAGCTTTGGGATAGACAAAACCCGAAGGCATCATCGGGAAACCATGCGCAATGCTATTCTTGGCAACATAATAACTGACTAATTCATCTTGCCAGTAAGGCTCATAGCCCAATGTAGAGAAAATCAACCACGTAGCAATACAGAGCAACGGCAGCATAGTCCAATGCACACGAAGATACGCCAAGATCCGCTTGCATAAAGAGCTAAGCCATCTTCTTGCTCTACCAGTATCTGACCCTACATATATAGAAGGGACAATGTATTTGAACCCCCTGGTCAGCCTGCAAGAGATTTCAGAGGAAGAAAAGATCATACGGCCCTTGGCGAAAAGCATATCCTGAGCATAAGCCGAAAAGGGACGACGATGTTTCAGCATAGCCTTTGCCCACACTATACCCTGGAGCCAGAGCAATAGATATGCCACGACTACTAATGCTATCAGCACACTACCATCCACCGTATTATAAGGGAATGGGTGTGGTATCATCGGTTCGCGCGCCAGTATCATGAGCAGCATTTCGCAGGCAATAGCAGGAATATAAGCAACACTCATCACCATAAGTGCATTACGCGTGGTGCCATAGTAACGTTTCCCCAACAGCAACGTCATCGCCAGCCAGAGTCCGATAACCATAACGATACTAAAAAGTATGGTCTTACCAAGCGCAGTCAGCGAAATAACCTCTGCATTCTGGAGCGCATCACTTCGTTGCAAGATCGCACCACTATCAGGGAGATAAGACTGTTGCGCTAGAAGCGGCCTGGCAATAGGAGTAGCAGATTGCCAGCGTTGTGTTGCGGCGCTGGCCTGTTGCCATTGCGCTACAAAGTTGGCAGAGGCGCGCCAATTACCCATGGCTTCATCCCAGGTATCATGGCCTGAAGTAGTGCTGATCAGCATATCAACCGCTACAGACGCGCTCAAACGGTCAAGTAACCCATTTGTATTCGGGGATGATACATACATTGCCAACGTGTTTGTACCGCGATGCAAATACGGAGCCATATCATAAATGCCGACAATGAACGAGCGGCGGATGTGCATACCCGGTTCAAGATAGTCAAGCGAGCCAACAACATTTTTTGCGGGAGGCTTCCCGGTCCAGTTGACAAAAAGATGACCATTGACAAAAATATTTGCCGGACTCGTGGCGGCAAAACGCAGCCAGACGTTAGAAACAGGCGTGGACAGTACGATCTGACGCACAAAATATGCCTGAGAGCCCGCTCCAGCACTCAACCAGAGCCTGGGTACAGGTTGCTCATAGAGACGAGGGTCCACAGTCAACGTTGATAATGCAGGGGCATTGCGCACAGCCCGAGCTAGAGGCCAGGCAGTAGCATCAAAGCGCGTATCACCCCACGACTGCAAGTTGGTAACATAGCCAGGAAACACGTCATGGCTTTGCGTCGTCGCTCTCCATGAATTGTCTGTTCCATAGTCCTGACTGAATGCGCCAATGACGAGGTGAAGCGCTGCCCTGACAGCAGGCGTGTGTTGATTTAGGTTCACCACGCGGATCACAATGACGTTTGATCCACGTTGCAAGGCAGAAGCAATATCAAAGATATAGGGACGCGAGGCATCTCCCTGAAAGAAGTCCCCCTCGTTTGAGCCAATAAATGTTTCGTTTACATAGACACGAAAGGTCTGATTAGCAGCAACGGTCAAGAAGGCACCATCCGGTATCGCCTCGATTTGCTTTACCGAGCGGAAATAGGCCACCGGAGCTATACCATCCGTCGCTTGTATCCATTGCGAGTTCTTCCAGTCCGGCTCAAAACTTTTTGCTTGTGAGACAAAAAAATACTGATAGGCAAACCAACTGGTTCCAATACAAGCGAGTAAAAGGCAAATCACCATCAGGAACCACGATAGACTCGCACGTCTGCTCGACAGGTCGTCCTTTTGTTGCGACATATGCGCCGTGCCTTCTCTCTGTAGCATGCCGTCTGAGTTGGTTCGTGTATCTGCAAAGATCATGATAGTATCCTCCTTGCTTGCCTGGTAATAGCCAGGGTTACATTACCTATACGTGCAGCCTAACGTAATCCCGAGAGTTTCCTCACGGGCAGTGTTGTTATAATAATGTGGATCAAGGGCCACAGCTTTGAATAAGAAGAGACGTGAAGCTGTGTAATCACCTTGTCCGGCTTCACTTACACCAATATAAGTATAAGCTGAAGACTGGATTTCCTGATTCATGCTCAAATGGCTGACAAACAGCATTTGCCTGATACAGTCGATATAATCATGCTTGTCATACTCAATACGACCCAGAGCATAGTGCACATAGATATTTGCTGGATCTATCTGCAAGAGATACTGCAATTGCGGTAACGCCTTGTCATCTTTTTGTTCGACCAGGGTCGGCGTTTTACCAATAGTATTGACCAGTGCACCATGAGATTCAGCAGATTGTTCCAGAATAGTATCCATCTCAGATGTAATCCAGGGAATATCACGGTGTAATTTCCACACACCCAACAACTCTTGATATGCATCAGGATAATGAGACTGCTGGGCAGCAATCGACGCAAGATAGGCATGGCTATCATCACTCTGATCATCACGATACAAAAAATAGCGAATTTGTCCCCGCTGCATATGATAGGAAGAGAGCTGATCTAACACCGGATTAAAAAAAAGCGCTCTATCTAGCCAGAGACTTGCCTGAGCATAATCAGCTTGCGTCAAAGATGCAGAAGCTTCAGCTTCACACACCATCGCAGCAGGCACACGTCCAAGCAAACCCAGACATACAACTACCGCCAGTGTTATGCCACTCCTCCAAATCAGACCATGCCGCTTCTTTGGTGCAGGATTGCTTCTGTGGAGCTTAAACAGGCGTGAATATCTGTAACTCAATAAAATACCAGCACTCAGACAAACCAGTAATGGGCCAAAGGACATTTGATCTACTAGCAATTTAACACGATCTTGTAGATTTAATGGATCTAAACTGAACGGAGTGATACGAATATGCAATGCATATATATTATAGCCAAGATGAAGATTTATTAAGAGCGTCTGATTCTCGTGTTGTATTAATTGGTCAATCCACAACACATCAAACATGAGAAATTGCGCGAGGAACAATATCACCAGCAAAAAACAACACAAAGCCGATGCTACATAGCCATCTTTGAGAGGCCTGCGCGCAAATGACCCACCCATGCATCCACATGCAAGCCAGTTTGCGCAAGCAACCAGGAACACGTAGATTGCACAACAGAAGCAGAGTAATCCATAGGAGAAGATAGGTGTATGAAACTGCCAACCAATAGTAATAGGAATATCCCAGGCGGCATAGATTTTACCATTGGGATCTTTTAGCCAGGGTACACAACTAGCATAGACGAGTATACACCCAGCAAGAGCCGGAAAGATCGAACGCACAAAAGACTCTTTTGAGTAAAGTCGCCAGCATCGCTCTATAATAAACATAACATTTTCCTGGCCCATGCTTTAAGGGCGTTCGGTAGATATGACATGGACGGCTCGACCATTTTGTAGCGCATCCACGCCGGACAACACAACCGTATCTCCAGCAGATAGACCAGCATCAACGATGATAAAATCATCGGTATATCCTCCGATCTGTATGAGTTGCAGATATGCATGCCCTTGTCGTACAACGTAGACAGTCGGGCCTTGATCAGGATTCAGAACAGCAAGACGCGGCACCACAATAGCATGTATAGGCTCCGCCAGGCGCACAAAGGTATTCATGCCCGGCAAAAGCGTATTGTTCATATTGGTAATATTTACCCATACCTCAAAGGTATCTCCATCGGCGGAAGCTTGCGGTATCACAGAGCTGACCTTGCCCTGTATATTGAGATCTGGCAGTGCCGAAGGGGTGACTAGCGCCGATTGACCCACATAGACCTGATTGATATTCGCCAGAGGTATCTGGACACGAGCAATCACCGTTGATTCAACAACCAGTGTCATCAAAGATCTGTTGGGTCCCACAACATCACCAGGGCTGATGTTGACCTGTGTGACGACACCCTTGAAAGGAGAAACAAGGGTACCACCATGGAACGTAGGCGATGCAGACTGAGCAACAAGTGAATTATACGTAGCAACAGCCATATCATAAGCGCGTTGCGCCTGATCCACAACCAATTGATTATCCAGAGTAACAGAATTGAGATAATTTTGTGCAGCAGCCACATTCTCAGATGCCTGTTTAATTTGAGCATTTAATTGAGAAAGATCGAGTTGAATCAGTGGTTGATTGGGAGAAACTTGATCCCCCGGTTGCACATAGACAGCAATGACACGCTCAACCGCAGGATAAGCGATATTCAACTGCTGCTGAGGAAAAATTGTCCCACTTCCTCCAATATAGCGGTCCACATTCTCTGGATGCACTTGATATAATGTGACATCCAGTGCAGCCTGAGTAAGACGTAGCCAGGCAAAGAAACCAGCAGCCAGAAGCACAGCAAGACAAAGCGCAGAGACAGCAACGCCTGGACGTTTATATTTTGGCCGAGATGCGTGTGGCGAATCTCCTTTTTTAGGATGAGATAGTTTTTGCACTGGAGTTGCTTTCCCTGCTTGCTCCTTAGTAGGTAAGGAAGACATGGTAGCGAGCAGCATCGTCCTGGTCTCAGAGGGATGCTGCCGATTTTTATCATCCTTCGTAGTATGATTGCTCATCGTAAGCCTGCCTTTCAAAATGTGTTCAAGTATGGTAATGGCGGTGAATACTCCACACACCGCGCCAGATCACCTGAGCGATCCTGGCCGCGTCGGCCTCAGATTGCAGCACTGGCCGCAACCTGAGGATAGATAGCGTAAACGTTATGCGACGTTCCGCAATAGCTTTTTTCGTTTGCCCATAAAAAGGTAAACACATCCACCTAGCACACCAAAAAAGAGCATCTGCAAATCCATCACAAAGGCCAGCAGCAATGATGTCGCGGCAGGCACATGAATAGTCGAGAAAATGTACACGAGTGTACTTTCACGCAAACCAAAACCATTCACGGACACTGGAAGGAATGCTACAAGTGAAACCAGGGGAATGGCTACAAGGTAAAAGTAGAAGGGCACATCCATACGCAGCGCCAGCCCATAGCTAAAGTAGTTTAAGCAGGCAACAATATGGAACATGACGCCAAACAAAGTGGCCATAATCAACGAACGCGGTTGTCTGGCACTCACCACCAGTGTATTGCCAATATCACTAGCTTTCGTAAAAATACCACTCTGGCTTAACTTTGCGCGTACGATGCGCGGCAAAAGCGCGGCAATGCGCTTCTGCGTCCGCTTTACCTGCAAGGCACGCACAAAGATGGTGGCAAAAAGAAAGGTTCCAACGATCATAGAGAGCACAACGAGGCTAAGCAGCAGCAGCAAAAGGACAATCTTCGAACTAAAGTGGACATGCCAGAGCAAAAGCGCAGGAATGGCTACCAGCAGCATGCCAAAGAAGCCCGTGATACGTGCCATCACGATTGCACTGGCCGAGCCAGCAGCATTGTTTGTGTCACGCCCAACATAGTAAGCCTTGGCCACATCGCCTCCCATACTCGTGGGGAGAAAATGGCTGAAGGCAATACCTAGCATATAGAGATTGATTAGCTTCGTCAGATCAATCTGGATACGCTCGGTACGCAACAGGCTCTGCCACTGATAAGCACTCACTACCAGCGTATATACCCCAATAACCAGAGCTGCCATAGCCACTGAACGATGAATATGCAGCAGCGTCGACCAGATGGTAGCCCAGGACAAGGATTTGAACAGAAATGTAAACAGGCCAACCGTCACAAGACAACGAATGGCAAGACCTGACCATTTCCGCTTTTGTGGCTTCGGTATCGGCGATTGTTGCGGACCACGAGGTTCATTCTCTACACGCTGAGTTGCTGACTTTACGTCTACGAGTTGAGATTTTTTCATAATCATGCTTCTTTGTCCAATGCAAGAAAAGAGCAGCTTGCATCTCAGGCAACATTACGTTGTTTATATCCATAGAGAGCGACAATAGACTCGAACTCATTTGCTAACCCTTCATGCAAGGCAACAGAGGGCTGATAACCCATAAGTTGCTTTGCTATGCTAATATCAGCAAAAGTGTCACGTACATCACCCTGTTGTCTCTGCTCGAAGGTTATCTGGGCGCGCAAACCACTGATCTCTTGCAGCACATCTACCACATGACGAATAGTGACACGAGACCCTCCCGCAATATTCAGCACTGCCCCAGGCCGAGCCATCATAGCCGCCTGAATATTTGCCTCCACAACATCGGAGATGTAAGTGAAATCACGTGTCTGTTCTCCATCATCATAGATATGCACAGGCAGGCGCTGAGCAATACTTTTGCAGAAGCGATGGAAGGCCATATCGGGTCGCTGGCGTGGACCATAGACAGTAAAATAACGCAACGAGACCGTTGGCACAGCGAAGTTATGATGATAAAGCGTGCAGAGGTGTTCTGCCGCCAGTTTTGTGACACCGTAAGGAGAGATCGGATGGGGCGTGACAGTTTCATCTACCGGCAGAGTCACTGTATCCCCATAGACCGACGAAGAGGAGGCATAGACAAAACGTCGTATACGATTACCAGAAAGGAGCACCGCATCCAACAAACGCTGCGTCGCCAGCACATTACAATCAACGTAGACCCCAAACTCGTGTCCCCAACTGGCACGCACACCAGCCTGAGCGGCCTGATGAAAAACCCAGTCAACTCCATCCAGCAGTGAAGAGAGAGGCAGATGCAGTAAATTTCCCTCCAAAAATGTAAAACGGTTCCATGCATATAATCCTTCAAGATTACGCTCTTTTATATATCGTGGATAATAGTCAATAAAACTATCAACGCCACATACCTCATGCCCATCGGCAAGCAAACGCTCTGCCAGATGTGAACCAACGAAACCAGCAACCCCAGTCACGAAACAGCGCATATATACTTCCTCCATAGAACACCACACAAAACCCTACCTGGTTAAAAGGTGAAAATCACTATAAGCTTTACGGTTCTTCTCTAAAAAGGCGGGCCAGCTATACTGCTGATCCGCCACCTGTTGTGCGCACGCACCCAGTTTCTGCATGCGCTCGCGATCTTGCAATAAAGTCAAAGCACCTTCAGCTAGCCCATCTGGAGTAGGAGGCACCAACAGAGCGACATCCGGTGTAAGAATCTGAGTATGTGAAAGGATAGAGGTAGCCAGGATAGGCTTACCAGAACGCAAATAGGTATATAACTTGAGAGGCGTATGTGTACCCTTGCTACGAGGGCTTAAAAGCACATCAGCCATCGCCATATAGGCAGGCATCTCTTCAAGTGGACGCTGTCCGACAAAGCGCACATGATCAGCCACACCCAGTTCCTGAGCCAGTGTCTGTAACGCAGCTACCTGCTCCGGGTTTCCTCCCACAATCACATACTGTGCGTTGGGGAACTTCTGACAAACTATCTTCACACTGTACAGCAGGAGATCGAGTCCCTGATAGTTCTCGAGCGTGCCAGTGTAGAGCAACACCGGACCATCCATAAGCTGCCAATGACGGCGTAAACGGGCAACGTCTTCCTCAGCGGCTGGAGGTAAGCCCTCATCGACGGCGGGCGGCAAAATCATATGTATAGCTTTACCAGGTGCCAGGCGTCGCGCTGTTACTGCCAGTTCGGGGTAAAAAGTGATCACGGCATTGGCTTGACGCACCATAAGCTGCTGCGCAAAATCAGCAATACGCAGCAACAACGGATTTCTGGTGAAACCAGAACCAGCAATCAGTTGAGGCAGATCGCAGTGCATATAATAGAGATGCTTGCAACGAAAAAGGCCCGCCAGCAAAATCCCCATAAACGCGCCTTCCTCATGCGTATGCAAATAGCGATAACGTCTGATACTCAGCCGCCACAACGCCGTCAAAAATAAAAGCACATCCAGCAGCACCTTGGCACGCGACGGCCCAGGCTTCACGGAACGAATGAAAGGCAGCGTTGGCGCTCGATAGATACGCAGACCAGGGAGCCTTACATCCTTTCCCACATGATAAGTCACCAGATCCACCTCATACCCTAAGGCAACCAGCGCCTTAATATGCTGAAATACACAGAATGGAGCGCCACGTGGCTCAAAAAAAGGCTGCGGTGAAATCATGAGAATACGCATATGCTATTTTTATCCTATTTCTTTTGAACAGTCATAATGATTTATGCTAAAGCAGCGACTTCACTCTTTTTATCAAGCGGACGAGGTGTAATCACATCTCGTACGACGTATGTTACCTTGCCCTGCGACTCGTAGTACGTGCGCATTACGAGCTCTGCCAGTAATCCCAGCAGAATACTCTGCAAACCAAAGCCTGTGAAAAGCACGGATAGAGGCAGGGACGTACGGCGTTGCTCTTGTACACGCGACGGGAAGACCTTACGACCAAGCCCTAAAGCTAATAACAGGCCACCAAGACTTACCGCCGAGAGACCTGGTATACCAAAGGCATAGAGCGGCTTAGTCCCATAGCTACCTAGAAATTTCAAGGTCATGAGATCCAAAATGACACGGACAGTGCGCGAGATTCCGTATTTAGATTTACCAAAGCGCCTGGCGTGATGATTGACCTCGATTTCTGTGATGGCAGCACCAGCGAGGGCTGCATAAGCGGGCAGAAAACGGTGCATCTCGCCATAGAGGCGAACATGCTGAAAAACAGTTCTGCGATACGCCTTTAAAGTACAGCCATAATCATGCAAATGGACCCCAGTGACCTTTGAAATCAATTTATTCGCCAGCATTGAAGGGAACTTACGACTCAGTTGAGCATCCTGGCGCTGTTTGCGCCAACCACTGACAACGTCATAGCCTTCTTCCAACTTGGCTAGCAAGCGCGTAATGTCAATAGGATCATTCTGTAAGTCGCCATCCATGAATACGAAGATTGCACCCTGGCTTTGAGCTACACCAGCCGCCAGCGCAGCCGTTTGTCCAAAGTTGCGACGTAAGCGTACGACCTGCGTATGCTGATCGTTATCAACCAGGATACGCAACTTAGCAAACGTTCCATCAGTACTACCATCATCGACATAGATCACCTCATAAGAAAACTCCTGCTGAGATAAGACACGCTGGATACTCTCGTGAAGGAGAGGAATATTCTCTTCTTCGTTATAAACAGGCACAATGACTGAAAGATATTTTGACCCTTTCACGGTATTGTTGCTCCTAAAATTCATAAAACCTCCATTGTGGAGACCCATATGCCTTCAGGCAATGGGAGAAAACAACGTTGCTCACAGACGCTCTTAATTCCGCTCGGCTACAGTGCAGTCGCGTCTGCAGACGATCAGCCGAACAGGTAGGCAGATAGTGTTTGGAATGAACTCCTATAAGATTTGCAATTCATAGCATAGCCTCCACCCTTCCACCAGATTGCTTCATACAGCGAGAGAGCCATGTTCGACAGCTTGCTTCACCAGCACTACCAAACATGTATTTTTACTTTTGCCTCTCAATTTGATATTTTACATACAAAATCCTTGTATGTCAAGTGCTAATGTTATTACCGCTTTGATTTCCTTTAAAGTCTCTATTACCATCTTTACATTTTAAATTATTGAATAGAATTTCACACTTATATATCTTTCTTCATTATAAGCGGTATTCATACTTAAATTACCGCCTTGCTCGTCTGGCAGTATTGCCAATGCCTGTATTTCATACACAATAATATGTAGCTAAAAATAGATATACGTAAACACATTGGGCTGCGCGTAGACAGAGGGCAGACCTTTTTTGCACAGCATGCCAGGGCACATGCAACGAAGGGAGGGCAGAAACATCGTTGTTAAAAGATTCTGCCATAGATAGGACCATAGGGCTACAGTGGAGATTGGGAGAGGTATTATGTGCGGTCGGTATTGTAACGCGCAAAGAGATCAATGGCAATGACCAGGCTTAATAACAGAGTGGGTAGAGCGAAACGCACCCACGGAATAATATCGAGAATACCACTCTGACGGAGATCAGCCAGGATCATCGTTGCACTTGTCCAGGCCAGGATGAGTGCAGCCCCATCCAGTATCCAGGTGAAACGCTCAATCAGTTCTGCCACAAATGCACTTCCAAGCATGAGTAGTATAATGCTGAGAAACACTCCGATAGCAAGCACGATGAAATTGCCATTCGCCAGCGCTCCCACAGCCAGAATATTATCCAGGCTCATAGTCACATCGGCAATGATAATGGTAAGCATGGCCGTAAAGAAGCTCTGTTGATCTGTCTGCTTGCTTTTCGCCATACGGTTATCGCTGTTCCCCTGATGTGCTCCTGTATGCCGATCTATAAGCAGGCGAGCAGCAAGAAATAGGAGTACAAGCGCACCTACGGTTTGAATCCAAAGGAGATTAAGGATAGTACTGGCAAGAGAGGTAAAACCAATGCGCAAAATAATTGCTCCCAACCCCCCCGTAGCGATCGCCCACCAACGCTTCCCCCTTGGGAGTCCAGCTGCTGCCGCACCAATCACAAGTGCGTTATCGCCACTTAAAACAATATCCAGGAAAAGAATTCCACCAATAGCGCTTAAAAAATCAATCATAGCAACGCTCCTCAATTGCGTTCTACTTATGGCTAGCATGCAATGCAGGCTTTTTTCACCCAAATAGTAATAGACGTAGCATCGCTAACAAAATCAAATCGGCAACAGCAAGTATTGAAGAAGAAGCTCGTCAACAAGTTATAGCCCCGTAGTCATCATAAAACAAACAAGCCCTACAATAATTGTAGAGCCTGTTTGCTTGCAGTCTGCATCCAGAGATTTTCTCCGAATACATCAGGTGACAACGGTACTGCATCGTCGCCTTACGCTTCATTGACTGTACACAAGCTTAGATTTGATCAGGTGTTATCTCAGTAACAGGAGGCTCCTCTACATCCACGCCAGATTCTGGATGCAAATCGCTGGGAGCCAGAGGATTTATCAAACCGATAAGAGCCCTGATAATACCGATCAATACGATAATTCCTCCAATGCCGATCAAGAGTCCTGCGATTGAACGAGTTCCTGTGTTAAGTACAATACCAACAGCTATCAGGATTAAGCCGATACCGATGACGATGAGGCCACTCCTGGTATACTTGTTCCACTTTTTCCAGACTGCCTTATCTAAGATTTCAGTTTGCTCAACGAGGTTTGTTCTTGGATTTTCCATCGTATAAAACCTCTTTCTCCTTATGCCAGGCGAGATACACGCACGTTAGAAGCTGTGTCACTCTTAATTATACGTTGCATACATCGAAAGAAACAATCTCCTTTTTTTTCGGGACAGTCTGTATTGCAGTAGGAACTCCAGCACAACAAGTCGAGGCGCGAGGATAGACAAGAAAACCTCAACCCGCATGGAGAGCAGGTTGAGGATATTGGTAGCGGCGACAGGAATCGAACCTGTGACACAGGGCTTATGAGTCCCTTGCTCTACCGACTGAGCTACGCCGCCTTACTGTGGCATTACAGGCCATTTTCCCCGTGCGTGAAAGCCCTTTTTCTTGAGAGGTGCCTTTGCCCGAACCGCCTGTACCCTTTATCTAACACCTATATTATCATAGCCTGTCAATAGTCTCTTTGTTTAGATGCAAGGTTGTGGCATCTGAGGCAAGACGAATGCAGCCAGACCAACTCGATTTCGTGCGTCGGCCTGGCTGCATTGTGATCTCTGCTATTTGCGTAATTAGCCGCTACAAGCAGTGCCATTGACTGTAAATGAGACTGGAGCATTATAGGTCGTACTCGACGTGGCTGTAAAGCCCAGGGTCACTTTGGAGCCAATGGACCGGGTACCGCGTCTGCGGCACCCGGTCCGTGACCAGCTTCTGCTGGCAAATGCTGAGATTATTTCCGGACCCACATCTGATTGGTGCTACCGCCACCGTCGCAGTACCAGATCTGCACGACGGTGCCGTCGGCGGTGGCGCCCCCAGTCACGTCGAGGCAGAGATTGGACCCGCGACCAACGATGGTGCCGTCAGCATTGAGGTTCCACTGCTGGTTGCTGCCACCGTTGCAGTCCCAGATCTGCACTCTGGTGCCCGCCGTCTTGGCGAAGTTTGGCACGTCGAGGCACTTGTTGCCATACACCTGCAGTTCCCCATTGGACAGGTAGGTCCACTGCTGGTTGCTACCGCCATTGCAGTCCCAGATCTGCAGTAGCGTACCGTCGGTCGTAGCCAGCCGTGGCACGTCCAGGCAACGGTTGGAACCCACACCCCGCAGGACTCCGATCGTACTGCTACTACCACTGCCGCTCGCCCCGGCTGGCACATTGTAGACAGTCAGCGAGTAGGGCGGGAGCGTTCCCGTCGAGAACCCGTTCAGACTCTGCGATGTGATGGAAGTGCTTCCTTTGCCGTAGAAGTAGCTGGTCACGGTCGATGACGGCGTAAAGCCGTTGTACGAGAACGAGACATTATAGGAGTTGCTGGGATCTGCATTAACCAGCAAAACAGCGACGCTACCGTCACTATGCTTGACGGCGTAAGCCGAGACCAGACGTTGACTCGACGAGGCAGAAAGCATGGTATCACCGGGAGCAGTGAATTTAGCGAGCATTTCATAGCCATAATATGCCGGAAAAGGAGTATTCATTGCTGGTTCGCTCTGTCCATTGGCAGACGCACCGCTGGAGAGCACACCATAGTCACCATAGTTCGTGGACCCATACAGTGAAGAGGAATTATCTCCCGTTGTGACAATCCCGTTATAAAGAGCCCACCAATCGACATTCGCAACCCCATTCTCCAGCCAGCCCATATAGTCCTCATCCAGGAAAAGAGCGTTGACCAAGCTCACCGTTTGTTTGCCGGGATTGGAGGCCACAGAATTGCTTTCCGTGACCAATATTTGCACATTGCTGGCATTTGAGCCTGCGTATTCATTGATCAGCGAGTGCAACGTTTGCATCTTGCTGGCAATGTTGGCGGGATCTGAGAGTAGACCGGCATCCGAAACATTGCTAGGGTCTCCATTCGAATCGGTGTACCAGTGGACATCGGCAAAATCAATTTTGGAACCCAGGATAGAGAGAACCGTCTGATTCCAGTCCATGGTATCGCCATAACTCGTCGCGATCTGACCGTCAGGCCAGTCGCCCGGCGCGGTGAGCACCACACCGATCTTAATGGTCGGATCAACCGCCTTCATAGCATTAATATATTGCAGGGCATTGTTGGCATAGGCCGTCGCGCCCTTCTGATGCGTATCGTATTCCCAGTCAGCGCCATAGGTGCCGTTCCCGTAGATCTCATTCCCAATTTCCCAGTATTTAATGCCATAATGATTAGTGACATTCGCATTCTGCACCCAGGCCGCAGCCAGCGCGGGCGTGCCCGAGCCGTAGTTCACAGTAATCAGCGGCTGCGCTCCCGTGGTCTGAACCGTTTGCATAAATGTGCTGAATGAAGTGCCACCGGCATTGTTCCCGTTTTGGGTATCGGTATTGTTCTCCCAGTTGTATACGTCGGCTGACGAACCACCAGGATAACGCAGGACTTTGACACCCATATTTTGCAAATAGGGTGCGCCGGCTGCCAGATTTGAATCCCAGACAGCGGTATTTATCCCAAACGCGGTGCTGGGAACCGTGCCCAGCGACGAATTCGTGTTAATCGTCACCTGGGCACTTGGAGTACTATCGGCGTGAACCACGAAAACGCCGACCGTGCCGCCAGCGACAATTATCAGGCCCAGTACCGCGAGCAACAAGGGCGAGCGCAACCATCCCCATTTTCTGTCATGCCTATCTGAGGACTTTCCTTGCTTCACTTGCATTAACTTTCCTTCTCTACGATCATCATAAACGTAGCACAAATAAGAAAAAGACAGCAAAAGAGATCCGAACATGTAATTAAAAATGCCATATCCTTACCGGCATTTAAAGCTATACATGCTTCCGCTGGCTATATTAACATTCGAGAAAACAGCTTGCCCATATACGTCCGTCTTTTAGGTGGATAGTACTACGAAGTAGTTAAGAAATGATCATAGTGGTTGAAAAATCTTCTCGTAATGGTGCTTACGAATACTTACGAACCTTAGAGACGTCGCTGCTCACGCTGGCCGCTCGCAGATCACACGCAGGCGCAGCTCTCCCTTTACGAGAAACTCCTGCGCACCTTGCCTGTAGTCGGAATGCCGGACCGCCTCTTCGTCCTACTCGATGCGTCTCTTGAGGAAAAAATGCTGCTACAACTTTTACAGCATACGCCACTGGATGATAACGAGCAATTCAGGTTACTGGAACAATACGGCAAACGCTATCTCCAGGAATGCCAACAGATGCCAGCTCTGGCTAATATGCTCGCTCGTAGAATGGTTTACCCCGGCTTCCTGTACAATACAATAGGCGTGATTTGTTATTCAAGCTCTTGACCCCGCAGACCGATCTTCAGTACCAGTACCAGGAACGGCTGCTTGTAGCAACACAAATTTTACTGCAGGAGAGCCGCAAGTTTTTCAAAGAGTTTGGACATTCAGTAGAGAACGCTGCAATATTACATAGGAAGCAGGTAGGACTGACTATCGTCTATGGTAGAGTTCCTGACCCAACATTTATCAGTCAAGCACAGCAGGTGGCTCAAAAAATATATAGTATTCTGGGAAGTATCAATCAGCGTGGTTTTAATGCATTTGCCCAATCTGCGTTTTATAAGCCACTATATACACTTAGCAATACAGTGACCGAGAATGAAGTGCAGGTCGATGTATAGTTCTTGACACAGTAGGAAAAAGGACCCAAACAAATGTCTCAGACTTGTTCTCTATTGGTCTGAGACATTGCAAAACTTTTGTAGATTGCGGGAACAGGATTCGAACCTGCGACCTCCGGGTTATGAGCCCGACGGGCTAACCGCTGCCCCATCCCGCGTCATATCACTAAGAGTAAAGGTTCAGTATAGCATGCGAAAACGCTACCTGGTAGCGGGGGGAGGATTTGAACCTCCGACCTTTGGGTTATGAGCCCAACGAGCTAACCGCTGCTCCACCCCGCGTCAACGTCCCTAGAATACTACAATATTTGCGCCTTGTCAAGCTCTTTCACGAACAGGCAAAAATATGGCTAGTCAGAAGATTGCTAGCTGGCGCATTGACAAACGCAGGTATGGTCTAGTATGCTCTAACCAGGAATACTGTTTATTCAAATTCTGGCTCGTCCAGTCAAGGAGGTGCAGTCTTATGGCAGAAAAAACATATACACCCATTGTGCCTGCATGCACCACGTCTACCAATACGAAGGTAAAGGGCGAACGCACCTGGTCAGGTCAGTGATACTCCAACCAAAGCAAGCGAGCCTGACCGACTCCAGGTAACGAAGGAATGGCTTGTCCGCTCACTCCCTCCGACACGGTAGACAATATCACAGTGATAGTTTGACCCGTGTTTTTTTGATGCTCCGTGGAGGGAACACAAATTTGATTAATGACCCAGTACATCCAGTTATGCTCACAGGCGTCGTACTCAATGGCGCGCATGGCATCTATGACGTTCACACGGCCAACGGCATGTTGCGCTGCACATTGCGTGGAAAACTGAAAAAAGCCTTTGCACAGGCACAGTCCGCCAGACCCATCAGCAAGACGCACCCGGTACAGCAGCGTACCAATAAAGCGACAGAAGCAGCCTCCCAGCGCACCGAACGTATAGGCAAGCGCGATAGTAGCGAAAATCCGCTACCCACGCGGCTTACCGTCGGTGATTATGTGAAAATTCGTAAACTTGACGAACAGACAGGCTTGATAGAAGAAATCTTGCCACGACAGAGTGAACTATCACGCAAGGATGCAGGTTCGACGCAAAAAAAATCTATCCAGCAAACGCTGCTGGCAAATCTTGACCAGGTGGTGACGGTCTTCGCAGCGGCTCAACCCGCACCTCACTTTGGCCTACTTGATCGTTACTTGACGATCTGTGAATTGGCACAATTGACCGCCCTGATCTGTATCAACAAGCTTGACCTGTCCCATGAGGAGTATGTGGAGAAGTATGCAGAACTTTACAAGCGGTTAGGCTACAAAGTCATCCGCACAAGTACGCAAACAGACGAGGGGATCGATCAACTGCGCATACTGCTCAAAGACCATACGTCGCTTTTTACCGGTCCATCGGGCGTGGGCAAGTCATCATTGGTAAATGCCATTGAACCCGGCATGGCGATACGCACCGGCCTGGTCAGCGATGCCACTGGCAAAGGCAAACATACCACCACAGGTTCACAGCTCTATCCTTTATCAGAAGGTGGCTGGCTGGCTGACTCGGCGGGTATTCGCGCGCTAGCCGCCTGGAATATTGCTGAAGAGGAGTTGGCCTGGTGCTTCGTAGAATTTCGTCCCTACCTGGGTGAATGCCTGTATAGCGACTGCGTCCACATCGATGAAGACGGCTGTGCCATCAGACAGGCAGTTGCAGATCAACTGATCGATGAGCACAGGTACAAAAGCTATGTGAGTATGCACGAGGGAGATGAACGCTAGCTACCTGAGTACAAGAGCTACTCGCACTCAACTGACAGTGGTGTCCACCAGTGCTGACAAGTAAGGGTGGACACCACTGTCAAAGCAATATCACTTCGTTACAGACGCAAATCATGGCTAAAAAACGAGCATTATCCATCAATCATGTTACACACTGCTGTTCATTACTTCTATAAGAGCCTGTACCACCTCTTCATCCTGCTCTTCAAATACAGTACGAGGATCAAGTAGCAATATATTATGCAGGATACGTGCGATCACCGGAGTGGTGCGCAAACGTAGGCGTTGCGCCAGTACATCGAGAGAGTGGGAAGTACGAGCTGCATCAATGGCAAGGAGCGTGGTAGGCAGCATTTCGCCGGGCAGAGAGCCTCCACCAATAGTGGATTCTCCACGCTGGACGCGTGCAATAATTCCCTGTGCATTGAGTCTGGTGGACCACTGTGTGGCACGCGTAGTAATGCGTTCAAGGGGCGCAGAGATCATCCGCCATACCGGGATATGCGTCTCCGCCTGGTCACGTTGATAGTGCCGCAGCGTCGCCTCCAGAGCGGCCAGGGTCATCTTATCAATACGCAGAGCGCGCATCAAAGGCTGTCTGGCAAGGCGGCTAACCACATGCTCTTTCCCCACGATAATACCGGCCTGCGGTCCACCGAGCAGCTTATCACCGGAGAAACAGACAATATCTGCGCCTGCCGCAATGCTTTCCTGAGGGGTAGGTTCATGCGCCAGCCCGTAGCGCTCGCAGTTAAGCAGACAACCACTACCCAGATCATCCATGACAAGCAATCCATGGCGCTGCGCCAGTTCGGCCAGTGCACTGACAGAGGTTGTTTCTGTAAAGCCAGTAATCAAGAAATTACTGGGATGGACCGTCAGCAACAAAGATGTGCGCTCAGTCAATGCTGCTTCATAATCACTGATACGCGTGCGATTCGTGGTTCCAACCTCAACCAACTGGCAACCGCTCTGACGCATCACGTCAGGAACACGAAATCCCCCACCGATCTCTACCAGTTGTCCACGAGAGATAATCACTTCACGCCCTGCGGCCAGGGTACTTAAACCCAAAAGTACTGCCGCCGCATTGTTATTGGTCACAATAGCCGCTTCAGCTCCCGTTAACTCGCGTAATAGCTCTGTGACATGGATGTGACGAGAACCACGTGCTCCAGCATTCAGATCATACTCCAGATTAGAATAGCCGCTGGAAACTTCCTGTACGGCCAGTAAAGCTTCCTTACTCAGAGGTGCACGCCCAAGATTTGTATTAATAATCACACCGGTTGCATTAATGACTGCATGTAATTGCGGCTGCTGTTGACGTTCCAGCCATGCCTGTGCGGTAGCAAGAAGAGTATCTGACGACGGACATGCTTCACCAGCGTGCATAGCCAGGCGAGCCTGCTCAAGGCTGGAACGTAGAGCACGAACAGTCAGCATGTGGGAGAATTGGGTCGCCAGTCGTTGACCATCGGGAGTGTGCAGCAAGGCGTTGACAGAAGGTAAGGAACGAAACAGGCTATGATCCATCGTCATATATACATCCTACTAGTGTAAGGAATAGAACATAGTGATCGCCAGGCTATTCGCCACCTTCCCCATCACCGCACGCAGATCAGCATCATTCAGCTTACAGATCGCGAACTGGTCAGCCAGCAAGCTACGCAGGATCGGATACATCAACTCAGTCTTGACCAGACTATCAGTATCAAGCAGAGGATAATCACGTTTGAGAAGCAAATGGTGATAAGGGCGGAGTTTCCCACGATAAGACGTGAGGGCCACAACATTGACTGCGCCAGCGTGGCGACAGAATGGCTCTCCAGAAACGACAAGAGCGGGATGCCAATCCAGGATACGCTTCTCTTCAATCCCGGGAGGGAGAGAAGGATATCCAAAATTTACCCAATACACCATGCCAAATTGCACGGGTGTTTGATAGGTCAGAGCATCCGATGCAAGTTCAGGTGGGTGAGGCATGGCAAACTTATGAAATCTACTATCAAACTAGTTTTAGTACCCTTAAGCGGGGTTAAGTAAAAAAGCACTCCAGATGCCCCTTCAAGGAGAAAGCAGAGACACAAACACAAACTCCAAGAGGCCAGGTGAAGATGCACTAGGGACGTACAAGCGCAACTGGCGCGTACGCAGGCGCATCACTTGTTTCAAGCTGAGATTGGAAACAAGCCGTAGTCAGTGCCCAGGAGCGTGCAACGAGACTGAGACGATCTTCACGTTCGTCCTGACTCTCCTCTTGAAGGGCAACAGCTATGAGTTCCATTTCACGCTGGTATTGCTCGCTAAGCAAGGAAGAACGGCTGAAGTCACAATTCGTCGCCATAGAAGCTTACCTCTTAACATTCCTAAAAAATCCAGATTCTCATACATGAGACATTGGCATGAGGGTCACTAAATTTCTCCAACGTTGGAGATTATACCAGCAATTTGGGCAAGACGCAATGCTTTTAGTACCCACTTTAGCAAGGTCAGCTAAAGACGGCAAAAAGTATGGGACGATCAGAACACCGTTAGAAAGCCGAAAAAAGTGCTTGACAGAGCTTCAAGAGTCGGCTATAATGTGTCCGTTGATCACTCAGAACGAACTGGCGTGTTCCTCAACCCGGGCAGTTACCAAAGTGGTCAAATGGGACTGACTGTAAATCAGTTGCGAGAGCTTCGGAGGTTCGAATCCTCCACTGCCCACCAATACAGACAGGTATATGGTAAGGTTGGCCCGTGTGGCGCAGCGGTAGCGCACAGTCTTGGTAAGACTGGGGTCATGGGTTCGATTCCCATCACGGGCTCCCGTAGTTTCTGAATGATGCCTGGGTCTTAGTGCTCTACATCCCCCAGGCACATCTTCAGGAAACTCCGCGTAGGATGTACTAAGAATACTTCTGCCGTCTTCTGATCTGATCGTCACCTCCCGTTTGTTCCAGACATACGTAGGCAGGTTTTCACGTTGTTAGGCGATCAGACTATCAGGGGGCGGCTGCTGCATGTCTGTACCCAATAGCTATCTGATCATAAGCAGGATTGCAGAAGGAGCCACAGTAGGAAATGGCGAAGAAGAAGTTCGAGCGGACAAAGCCGCATGTGAACGTTGGCACCATTGGTCATATTGACCATGGCAAGACGACCCTGACGGCAGCTATCACGAAAGTATTAGCTTCCGCTCAGCTTGCTAAATATACCGCATTTGACCAGATTGACAAAGCGCCTGAAGAGCGCGAGCGTGGTATCACTATCGCGATTGCCCACCTGGAGTACGAGACCGAGAAGCGCCACTACGCGCACGTCGACTGCCCCGGTCACGCTGACTATATTAAGAACATGATCACCGGAGCCGCCCAGATGGACGGAGCGATCCTGGTGGTGAGCGCTCCTGATGGTCCGATGCCTCAGACCCGAGAGCACGTGCTGCTGGCCGACAGGTCGAAGTGCCGGCCATGGTGGTCTTCCTCAACAAAGTCGATATGATGGAAGACGAAGAGTTACTGGAACTGGTCGAGCTGGAAGTCCGCGAACTGCTCTCCAAGTACCACTTCCCCGGCGACGATGTGCCGGTCATTCGTGGCTCGGCCTTGCAGGCCCTGGAAAGCAAAGGCGACCTCTCGCGCAACGATCCAGCTGCCAAGTGCATCTGGGAGCTGATGGACCAGGTGGACGAGTATATCCCCACGCCCCCACGCGCAACCGATCAGCCATTCTTGATGCCGATTGAAGATGTCTTCGGCATTAAGGGACGCGGCACGGTGGCGACGGGCCGTATCGAGCGCGGCATCGTCAAAGTGGGCGACAACGTCGAGATCGTGGGCATGCAGGAACTGACCCGCAATGTGGTGGTCACTGGAGTGGAAATGTTCCAGAAGACGCTGGATCAGGGTCTGGCCGGTGATAACGTAGGGTGCTTGCTGCGCGGCATTGAGCGCGCGGACATCGAGCGTGGACAGGTGCTGGCCAAGCCGGGTTCGATCAAACCCCATATGAACTTCAAGGCGCAGGTATATGTGCTCTCCAAAGAGGAGGGTGGACGCCACACACCATTCTTCAACGGCTATCGTCCTCAGTTCTATGTGCGGACGACCGACGTGACGGGAGCGATCAAGCTGCCGGAGGGAGTGGAGATGGTGATCCCAGGCGATAACATTGAGATGACGGTCGAATTGATCCAACCGGTGGCGATGGAAGAGGGCGTGAAGTTCGCCATTCGCGAAGGTGGTCGCACCGTTGGTGCTGGTATCTGCACACAGGTCATCAGCTAAACTGTTGACATTTGCGTGGGCGCAATGGATTTTGCGCCCACCATCGCAAAGATCACATGGACAACCTGAGTAAGCAGCAAGCCAGACACAAAACATGAACGGAGTAAAGCTATGGCAAGTAAAGGCAAAGAGAATCGCATTGTGGTAACGCTGGCTTGCACGGTCTGCAAAAGCCGCAATTACACGACCTCGAAGAACAAAAAGAACAATCCACAGCGTATGGAACTCAGGAAATATTGCAGCGCATGTCGGGAACCCGCACTTCACCGTGAGACCAGGTAGGTAGTACAATAGAGCATACCAGTACGTTGAACTAGGTCCGATCACTTATTACTGGTCAGAAAGGTTGAACGTGGCAAAGAACATGACCGACAAAAAGAAAAATACGAGCCGGAGTCAGTTGACTGAGCCGAAGCCAGACGCCAAGGTTCAGGAAAGCAGTGCAGCAGTCAAGACACCAGCCCGCGAAGCTCGTCGCTCACCAGCCAGGCAAGAGAGCAAGACAGAAGCACGACAAGAAAGCAAGACGAGAGCACGACACGATAGCAGGGCCACTAGCCCTTCTGTCTTCGCACGGGTACGCAATAGTAAAGCAGGCCGTTTTTTCATTGAGGCTTACTATGAACTCCGGCATAAGGTGACATGGCCTACCTTTATAGAAGCCAGGAATATGACAATTGCAGTCATTCTCATTTCCGCTGTTATTGGAATAATTCTGTCGTTAATCGACCTCGGACTGTTGCATCTCTTCCTGCTGATTACCGGCGGGAGTTAGGCTTCGTCACCTGGAAGCATAAGAGGAAAAGCCGTGGTTACTGAACGTACCAGCGACAAAGAAAAGCCTGAAGAAAAACGCGCCTGGTATGCTATTCATACCTATTCGGGTTACGAAAATAAAGTCAAAAGCCATCTCGAAGCGCGTATTGCCTCGATGGACATGCGAAACAAAATTTTCCGTGTTATCGTGCCAATGGAAGAAGAGGTGGAAATAAAGCAGGGTCAACGACGCACAGTCCAGCGCAAAGTCTTTCCCGGCTATGTGCTGGTAGAGATGGTCATGAGTGATGAAGCCTGGTACGTCGTGCGCAACACACCTGGTGTTACCAGCTTTGTAGGCTCGGGGACGCGTCCCGTGCCATTGCAAGAGCACGAGGTGAAAACAATCCTGAAGCAAGTCACCAAAGAGACCGAGAAACCCAAGGCGAAAGTCAGTTTCTCTAAAGGACAAAGTGTACGCGTCATCGATGGTCCATTCACCGAGTTTATCGGCACGGTTAGTGATATTAATATGGATCGCAATAAAGTCACTGTGCTGGTTTCTTTTTTCGGTCGCGAGACCCCGGTAGTCCTGGATTTTCTCCAGGTGGAGAAAATCTAGCCTATCCATTTGCTATTGCCTTGCATTCAGATGAGCGAAGCTACCTCCTCTCCGTCAGATGAGCGAAGCTAGCCACGACAGTGGCGTTTCTGACGGTCTAAGAGGGGCCACGACAGTGGCGTTTCTGAATGTTTATGGGTATGAGGAGTTTGAAAGAAGATGGGAAAACGTATTAAAGCGGTCGTCAAGCTGCAAATCTCAGCCGGGAAAGCTACACCGGCTCCCCCGATTGGTACCGCGCTGGGACCTCACGGCATCAACTTGATGATGTTCTGTAAGGAATATAATGCACGCACCGCAGACCAGGCAGGTATGGTCATTCCTGCTGAAATTACTATCTATGAAGATCGCTCATTCACCTTTGTGACAAAAACGCCGCCTGTGCCTGATCTGCTTAAAGCTGCCGCTAGCGTAGCTAAAGGCTCAGCCACACCGAATAAAACAAAGGTTGGCACTATCACACAGGCAAAGCTGCGCGAAATCGCAGAGCTGAAGCTGAAGGATCTCAATGCAATTAACATTGAGGCCGCCGAGCGCACGGTAGCCGGTACAGCACGCAGCATGGGTATCACGGTTGAAACTGAATAAGCATTGCCCGAAAGTCACTGCGGTAATGGCCTCAAGGAGGGCACAAAGAACATGACAAAAAATACGCACGGAAAGAAATATCAAGAGGCTGCCAAGCTCGTCGATGAGACGAAGCTCTACGAGCCTCAAGAAGCCGTTTCACTCCTCAAAAAGATTAGCTTTACCAAGTTTGATCCAACGGTCGAAGTACATATGAAGCTTGGCGTCGATCCACGCCATGCCGACCAGCAGGTACGCGGCGTAGCAATGCTACCAGCCGGGACCGGAAAAGAAGTAAAAGTACTGGTCTTCGCACAAGGCGAGAAAGCCACTGAAGCCGAGGCGGCAGGCGCAGATTTTGTCGGCCTCGATGATCTGATTAAGCAGATTGAAGGTGATTGGCTCGGCTTTGATGTAGCCATTGCCACCCCTGATGTGATGGGGAAAGTCGGTCGCCTCGGTAAAAAATTGGGACCCAGGGGCTTGATGCCGAGCCCAAAAGCTGGTACGATTACGTTCGATCTCACCACGACTATTCGTGAAGTAAAAGCCGGTCGCGTCGAGTTTAAAGTCGATAAGAGCGCGCTTATACACGTACCAGCGGGCAAGCTCTCGTTCAGCGAAACGTCGCTGCTATCGAATATCACATCCGTTGTTGACGCAGTTGTGCGCGCTCGGCCTTCTGGCGCGAAGGGCATCTATGTCAAGAGCGTCGTGCTTTCTTCCACGATGTCTCCCAGCGTACGGCTGGATGTATCGACAGCGTTAGCGCTCAAAGCATAACCCGTTGTCCGGCTCTACACGAGCCAGACACGATCTTACACAACTGAATAGTAAACGCACTATCATCAACCGAAGACAGCAAGTACGCCAGTGGGCGTCTAAGCGATATATTGATCTGATCGACTTGCCGAGGGGATGACTATTATAAGGAGCCAGTGGCACTTTTGCCTTGTGATGGCAACAAAGAGTCCGGGTCCAGCAAATAGGAATTCTCTCAGACCTTCAGTTGAGCAAACTGAAGGTTTTTTCTATCTACACAGGGAAGGAGGAAGAGTTGTTATGCCTACACAGGCGAAAGCAGAGAAAATCGAGGAACTGACAGAGAAGCTAGGTCGCGCCTCCGTTACCATCCTGGTACAGACGCAGGGGCTCAGCGTAAAAGACATGAGCGAGCTGCGCAGTAAGATGCGCGACGCGAAGTTGGAACTCCAGGTCGCCAAAAATACGCTTTTACGCATCGCGTCCGAGCGCAACAATATGACCGAGCTGGACACCAACATTTTCCATGGTCAAACCACCGTGGCCTTTGGTTTCGATGATGAAGTAGCAGCGGCTAAAGCCGTTACTGATTACATGCGCACCTCACGCGTCGCCGTCATCAAATCCGCTATTCTAGGTGGCCGCGCATTAAGTGCTGACCAGGTAGAGGGTCTGAGTAAGATTCCCGGTGGGAAAACAGGACCCAAAGCGCAAGTTGTTGGTGTTCTACAAGGACCATTAGCAACGACCTACAGTTTATTGACCGCACCATTACGTGACTTGTGCTATGTACTACAGGCACGTGCAGAACAATTGAACAGCGGAACATCCGCCGAAGCATAATACCCATGGCCATTCAGAAACGCCACTGCGTGGCTAGCGCTCCGCGCTCATCTGAATGCAAGGCAATATAAAAGGAGAAAACCATCATGGCATTAGATACCATTATCGCAGAAATTGAAAAACTGAACGTCCTGGAACTCGTCGAACTCACCAAAACCCTCCAGGATAAATGGGGTGTCAGCGCGGCCCCTGTCGCCGCCGCAGCCGCTCCTGTCGCCGCCGCAGCAACCACCGAGGCTGCCGCTCCTGTCGAAGAACAGACTGAATTCGACGCCATCCTGACCGAAGTTGGCCCGAACAAGATCAACGTCATCAAAGTAGTGCGTGAGCTCACTGGCCTGGGTCTGAAAGAGGCGAAGGCTGTCGTTGACGAAGCACCAAAACCGGTCAAAGAAGCTGTATCACGAGAAGAAGCTGACAAGATCGCCGCACGATTGACCGAGGTGGGAGCCAAAGTCACCGTTAAATAATGGAGCTTATCCAGGCATAAAAAGGGTACCCTGGTGGGTACCCTGTTCACAGAGAGTTCACGGGAATAAGCACAGGTAGCGACAATTCATTGCGCCCTTGAGTTATCCATGTTATAATGCGAAAGTGTAATGAATCCTTGCCTGAAAATACTGCATAGCGTAAATACGTCATGCCGTTGCTAAATGGCAGCAGGATACTTGTCTTTTCCCACCTGAATACACGGGAGGTGATTTAGAAGCGTGGCATTGACTGTAGAAGAAAAAGCCGATATTATCGCAAACGCGCGTGTTCACGAAACAGATACCGGATCGCCTGAGGTCCAGATTTCGCTCCTGACACAGCGTATCAACGAACTTACAGAGCATCTTAAAATCCATAAGCATGACCTCCATTCACGTCGGGGCCTGAGGATGCTAGTTGGGCAGCGCCGACGTCTGCTTGCATATCTGAGTAAGAAAAGCCCAGATCGCTATCGAGCATTGATTGCCAGATTAAACTTGCGCGTAAGGCTTGGCGCAGGTCGTTAACGAGATCAGGGGTTACTGTGGATGCGGTCGGCGCACCATGACGAGCGCCGTACATTCTGCCCGACCGCCGCTCCATTATTCTCCATTTGACCCATACCGAGACAATTGCAATTGTTGAAGAGAGACGAGACGAACGAGAGAAGAGGCTAGATCCGAGGGAAGCTCCTACACAACAGGTAAAAGTTACTCAGCGCACAAGGGTGAGTCCGCAACGAGAGATATACGGTCGCACACGAAAAAGTAGTACCTTAGTAAGAAGAATTGCACCCGATTTTGACGCAGGATGGGAAGTGAGAGGCTCTCAACAAGGACCAATGTTATGAATTACGAATAAGGGTGCCAATAATCGGAGGAAATATGATTCACCGTCAAGAAGCTGTTATCGGTGGCAGGGTTATGAGCATTGAAACCGGCCGCGTAGCAGAGCAGAGCAGTGGCGCAGTGTTAGTGCGCTACGGAGACACCGTGATCCTGGCAACTGTGGTTGGCAGCGAAGTACCACGAGAAGGCATTGATTTTTTCCCACTCACTGTCGATGTAGAAGAGCGCATGTACGCCGCAGGCAAAATCCCTGGTAGTTTTCCCAAACGTGAAGGTCGCGCAACAGAACACGCTATCCTCTCTTGCCGACTGGCCGACCGTCCGCTTCGTCCACTCTTCCCCAAAGGTTATCGCAACGATGTGCAAGTTGTAATCACCGTTCTCTCAGTAGATCAGGAAAATGATTATGATGCCCTGGGTATCGTTGGTGCCTCAGCAGCGCTGAGTATCTCAGATATTCCTTTCTCTGGTCCCGTGGGAGCTGTACGCGTTGGCTATGTCAACGAGCAGTTTGTGATCAACCCGCTTGAGTCACAAGCAGAGCAGAGCAGGCTGGACCTGGCGATTGCAGGTACAGCAGATGCGGTCATGATGGTCGAAGCGGGCGCAAAAGAACTCCCAGAAGAGCTGATGCTTGAGGCAGTACGCTTTGGCCAGGAGAGCCTGCAAGATATTATCAAGATGCAGGAGAAGCTGGTACAGGCAGTCAACCGCCCGAAACGCTCCTTTACTCCCGCTCCAGTTGATGAAGAGCTGCGCGCTAAGGTTGCCGAATTTGTGCGCCCGCGCTTTGATGCAGCCGTCAATAATCCTGACAAGACGGCACGGGGCGCAGCCTTGAGCCTGGTGCAGGAAGAGCTGGTCACAGAATTGGGTACGCAATACCCGGACCAATTGAAGGATATTATTAACTTCTACGAGAAGGAATTGAAATCCTACGTACGTAATAATATCCTGGATAATGGAGCACGCCCCGATGGCCGCGATCTTAAAACAATTCGACCAATTTCATGTGAAGTTGGCTTGCTGCCACGCACACATGGCTCGGCGATCTTCACACGGGGACAAACGCAGGTGTTGAGCGCGATCACGCTTGGCTCGCCAGGCGATGAACAGATCCTGGATGGTCTGGGTGGGAGTAGAACCAAGCGCTTTATGCACCACTACAACTTCCCTCCTTATTCAACAGGCGAGAGTAAACCACTACGCGGACCGGGTCGCCGCGAGATTGGACACGGCGCACTGGCTGAACGAGCGGTGGCCGCAGTGATCCCCGCACAGTCGGAGTTTCCATACACGATTCGTGCTGTTTCCGATGTGCTTTCCTCCAATGGCTCAACGTCGATGGGTTCCGTGTGTGGTACAACGTTGGCGCTGATGGACGCAGGCGTACCCATTCATGCACCGGTTGCCGGTGTGGCGATGGGCCTGGTAACGGGCGAAGGCGAGCGCGAAGGTAAGTGGGCTGTGCTCACTGATATCCAGGGCATCGAGGATGCGCTCGGCGATATGGACTTTAAAGTTGCTGGCACAGCCGATGGCGTGACCGCTCTGCAAATGGATATCAAGGTCAAGGGCATCACCTACGAGATCATGGCCAGGGCACTGGAGCAGGCACACGAAGGCCGCATGTATATCATGGAGAAGATGCTGGATGCCATCGATGCGCCACGCGAGGAACTCTCAGCCTTTGCGCCGCGTATCCAAACGATCAAGATCAACCCTGATAAGATTGGCGCGGTCATCGGACCAGGCGGCAAAACCATCCGCAAAATCCAGGAGGAGAGCGGAGCCAAACTGGATATTGAAGACGATGGTTCAGTGAACATTTCAGCGGTCTCCGGCGAATCTATGCAACGAGCATTTGATGCGGTACGCGCGCTAACTGAAGAGGTAGAGGTCGGTCATATCTACACCGGCACCGTACGCCGCATAGTAGACTTCGGCTGTTTCGTTGAAATCTTGCCCGGCAAGGAAGGGCTGGTACGCACGTCACAACTGGCAGACTACCAGGTTATGCGCCCCGAGGATGTGGTCTCTGTTGGCGATGAGATTACCGTTATGGTTATCGAAGTCGATGCACAGGGACGCGTCAATCTGTCACGTCGCGCGGCACTGAGTGGCGAGATGCCCTCACAGGCCGAGTTGGATCATGACCGAGGTCCCAGCCGAGGTGGCCCGGGTCGCGGTCCAAGCCGGGGTCCTGGGAGCTATGGCCCGAGTCGCGATAATGGTGCCCCCAATCGTGGCGGCTACGGGGATCGCGGCAGCTACGGCGGCGGACTCGGAGGGCGAGATCGCGGTGGCTACGGGGATCGTGATAATAGTGCACCCAATCGCGGTGGCTACGGGGATCGCAATAGCAGCGGCTTCGGCCAGCGCCGTCCGATGGGTCCTCCGCCTAATCGTAATCCTAATCCTAATCCTAATCCAAGCGGCCCACGGCGTGAAGGTGGCTTTGGACAACGTCCCTCTACTGATCGCCGCTGGTAAATCTCAGCAAGTAACGACAGAAGGTCAGGGTAGCTCCTTGACCTTCTCTCAATAAAGCGCCTCATCTATTTTTTTGAAAAGGGGTATAGATGTTATGTCGTCAGAGGAGATACTCAGAGAGGTAGCAATAGAGGTTTCTACCTGCTCAAAGTGTAAACTCTGTAAAGGCCGCACCAAAGCAGTGCCGGGAGAAGGTATCCCCACAGCAAAAATACTGTTTATTGGCGAAGGTCCTGGCTACCATGAAGATCAACAGGGACGACCGTTCGTAGGCCCGGCGGGACAATTCCTCGATGAACTACTGGCTAGCATTAATCTTAAGCGCTCAGATGTATTCATTACCAATGTCGTCAAGTGCCGTCCACCGAATAATCGTGATCCAGAGCCAGAAGAAATCTCTGCTTGTAACGATTACCTGGATCGACAAATTGCTGCCATACAGCCACGCGTGGTAGTGACACTCGGTCGCTTCTCAATGGCAAAGTTCTTTGGTAATGAGAAGATCAGTGCTATTCACGGTCGCGCACGTAAAAAAGATGGCTATATTTGCATCGCGATGTATCACCCGGCTGCTGGACTCCATCAGTCCAGCCTCAAAGATGTTATTCGCGAGGACTTCAAAAAGATTCCTTTGGTCATTGCTGAAGCAGAACGCATGGCAAGCGAAGGGCCGAAAAAAGTTGTCGCACCTACGCAGAAACAAGAAGAACCTCCAGAGCAGTTATCCCTGTTTTAAGGCTTGATACCTATCCTCTGTATGCTGATGATCATACAGAGGATTTTTTGTAGATCATACGCTATAGAGTATCCGCAAGCGCAGTCTCCAGTTTTTCCTTATCCTTTTTGGGCAGATAGCGCTCCGCGTGCCCAAGCGGCGTGAAGGAGAAACCCACAGGAATAAGTATGACCAATACGCCGATCAGGCTATACACCAGTGCCACGTTATGCGTCTGGTTAATGAGTAAGCCTCCAAGCAATGCACCCAACGGAATAGCCGACCAGGCCAGAACACTGGCAATACTCACAACTCGCCCCAGCAGATGATTAGGTACAATGGCTTGACGCAAGCTACCAGTGTTAATATTAAAGAGGATGCCACAACCCTGCGCGAGCGCTACCAGGATCAGTGCAGGCCAATACCCGCGAGTGAAAGACAAGCCCAGGATGAAAAGTCCCGTGAGCATGAGCGCACTCAGCGCAACCTTGCTGAAAGTCCAACGTTTCCGCAGTGGACCAGCAAGCAAGGAAAGCACCACGATCCCCGCGCTCCCAGCCATGTAGAGCAAACCAACCTGGGTATCACTGGCCTGCAGACGCTGCTTGGCAAACAGAACAAGCTGCGCACCTTCAGTCGCCGAGACGAAATTGACCAGTGCCATCATCAGCGAAATGTTGCGCAGTACTGGATGGCTCCAGACATAACGCAAGCCCTCGGTGACATCTTGCAGGATATGTTTACTCCCTCTCTGCTCATTTTTGTCCGTATTAAAACTGATGGTGACGAGCGCTATAGAGATGGCCGAAAGTAGGAATGATAGCGCATCAAGTAGCATTAGAGTTGCAAGCGGCACAAAAGCTACCAGCACACCAGCTAGCACCGGACCTACGATACTGGCCGCCGAGTAACTGGCTTGAATACGCCCGTTTGCCGTCACCAGGTCGTCCTGATCCACAAGGTTAGGAATGGCGGCGAACTCGCCAGCCGAGAAACAGATGGTGAGCGTGGATTGGATGAAACCCACGGCATAAATCCACCAGACAGAGAGTATGCCGAGAAAAGCGAGCAAGGGAATGAGAGCAATTACCACGGTGCGACCAATATCGGTAAAAATCATCATGCGTTTGCGATCTACACGGTCGGTCCACGCACCAAGGATTAAGCCAAAAAGCAGGTAGGGCAGCATATCCGCCGCCGAAGAAATACCCAGGTTGAGTGCAGAACCAGACAACTTGTAGACAAGCAATGGCAAAGCAAAAATCGTAATAGAGCTACCGAGATTCGAGATCGTCTGACCGGTCCAATATTTCCAGAAGTTGAGATTGAACTTCCGTGGAGTTGCCAGCATCTCATTCCGTTGGGACGCCATAAAAACCTCCTGTACAATTCACTCTTCCTCGGTAGGAGGAGTGATCACGTCAGATGAAGTATTCCGTTGCAGATAAGGGGGTGCCAAAAAGAACGCCGTACTGAGCGCATAGACCTGACCGTCAGCATCAGGGGTCGTTGTGGCGAACTCATAGACCAGATCATGCAAACGTCTGGCAAAGTCTTCAGCGCGTTCCCGCGAGAGTCGAGTATGCGGGAAGCCTGTCTTACAGAGCGTGTCATCGGTTCCAGCAACCAGCGTATCCATAAACTGGGCACGCGCCTCCGTCAAAAAGTTAAGCGACTTCTCCGTTCCAGGATCGACCTCCGGCGGAAAGTCAAACAGGAAAAGACGCGCCGTACGTGCATAGTACCTGGCCACAATGCCGTGGACAAGACGGCGCGCGACGACCTGGGCCAATCCAGCCGCTTCGAGAACCTGCAAATGATGACCAATGGTGCCCGGGGGAATCTTTAGCCTATCGCCAATCTGGCTGGCTGTAGCCGGTTCGTGCTTAATGATGTCGAGAATGCGCGTGCGTGTGGAGTCGCCTACCGCTTTAAATTGTTGCGCTGTATTGACGACCAGCGTGGCAGGTAACTCAGGTAGAACTACAGGGATATCACCAGGCAACACGGTCTCGGCACCTGGAACTGGTAGTATTGTCATTGCGCTCCATTCTTGCGTACGTTTTTCATCGTTCAGCTTACGTATTCAGAACGTTCGGTATTTCCCGTACGTAAGAATATTATAGCAGCCTTTTTGCATACAGTCAATACAATAAGAGCTGCATCGGCACCGATGCAGCTCTTATTATTGCAAAAAAGTCTTTTTTGCATAACTACTCAGGTACCTCGGAAACGCGCGTAGGGGCCGAGCCAAGACCTTTTTCGCGGCTGGTCTCCTGCGTGAAGCACAGAAAAAAGGTCTTGGCGACCCTGGCGGCGGCCCACCGTGGACAACCGCAAGGGATTGCCCCTACGCGATCATCTCTGCCTGCAGACCTGAGCTAAACCCGCCTCCTGTCCACAAATACAAGTTGATTCTGCATGATATCCGCCTGATTATTGATGGGCAGTGAATTATGCTGGTCCAGCGTGAGCGACTGCATAATGGTCGGAATAGGTTCCGCACTGCAAACATTGGCCGGCTGGTTCTGCGTGGTGGCACAGATAGCGGCGGTCAGATAGTTCGCTTCACCGACTATATTTTGTGTCACGGTATCATTAGGATTCGAGAGTTTACTAGCAATCTGTGCCTGCGAGAGACCAGCCAGTACAGACGGATCGTAGGATGAGTTTATCCGATATTTATTCGCAATATCGATAAACGGATAAGATGACACATTGAATGTCTTCAACAACTGCTGTTCAGCGGCTGTCGGCGTTTGCAACGTATTATGAGTACGATCTTGCGCCTCCAACGGCACGAAATCGATAAAAGAGCTGGTGTATGCGCTGCCATCGAAGGAGAATGTAGCCGTATTAGGATAGACATCCGAGCTGCTAGAAAGCGTTTCTGGTAACTTGGTGAAAGTACCGAAGCGACTCAAGGCGACAACGACTGACCAGCGAGTGGCGGCACAATATGGGCACCATTCAGCACCATAATAAAAGAACTGCGGCTTGCCATTTGGTCCGTTCAGCGCCGGCTGCTTAGTAATGGGCGTCACGATCTTACTTTGCAACCCACCTGTACCCACTGTTCTGGACACACTGGGGCTAACAGTGGTTACAGCTTGCAAAATACTGCTACTGGTAGTTGTACTGACAACGCCAGAGGGCTTCTGGTTGTTGGCGATTACTACGAAAGCGATCACCACCACCACACAGGCCAATACAATACCGCCAACCCACCACCAGGCAGTATTACGACGCACGACGCTCCGACGCGTCCGCTGACTGGATCGCGTAGTAGTTGTACTAGTTGTACGCTCAGCATTTAGACGTTGCTGACGCTCCGCTTGCGCCGACACACGCGCCTGTGTGGTCGATGCAGACGTATTACGTTGTTTCTTCTTCGCCATAGCGACTCCCTTTCTGTTTCACAATATCCTGCTCATCGTATGCATTGAGCCAGATAACCCGTCGTTCAGCACGTGTCAACGGGCAAAACCCTCCATCACCAAACGTCTGCTCGGCGTTTTCCTGCTCCTCTTTATTTTATGCTGATGCGGTAAAAAGCAGTGGCGAACGCTGCTCACTTGCAGCTAGTAACCCCGCCATCGTTGAGCTTTGCGAGGTTTCCCTTTGTGGGCGAAGCTGGATGGCTGGGCAGACGGGGTCACTCACGCCACTGAATGGCATGCCATAGAGCAGCAAAATCTCCACAAGCATGCTCTTTTATAAGATCTCCACCGGGGTTATGGCCTCCGGTTATTCGTCGGCGTCGGCATCACTGTCGGCGGCATTGCTGTCGGCGGCATCACTGTTGGCATTGGCATTGTTGGCATTGTTGGCGTCGGCATGATCGGTGCATAAAAATAGACGCCAGCAATAGTGGGCAACGTACCCTTAATGAACCAGTCAGTTGTTGTCGGCAGACCTCTTACAGGGGCCAGACCAGTCAACGCAGAGACAGTACCCTGTTGCACATCGGCAGGTTTGATAAAAGTATCTGGCGGAAATTGATAGCCCTGCGTAGCAAATGACATGATATCCTTCCAGATAGGTCCAGCGCCAGTGATACCAATACTATTGTTCATAGCCGAATTATCGCTATTACCAGCCCAGACACCGACAGCCAGATTTGGCGTATAACCAAGTGTCCAGTTATCACGGAAATTCTCCGATGTACCCGTTTTGGCGGCTGCCGGGAAAGGCAGTTCGAGCGGATTGCCCGGACTAAACTCGTGATAACGAGCCATTTTATCAGATAAGATACTACTCATCAAAAAAGCGACATCTGGACGTATAGCCTGTACTCCATTGACTTGAGCAGGATTGTAAGTATAGATTGTTTTTCCTTCATTGTCGTCAATCTGCAAGATCGCAGTAGTTGGCATGCGTACACCCTGATTAGCAAATGTAGCATACGCTCCGGTCAGATGCAAGAGCGAAACCGGAATTGCCCCCAGTGCCGCAGAAGCTACAACCTGGTCAGTTGGCAGGTTCGCTATCTCCGTCAGACCCAGGCGCGCGGCTGTGTTCTGCACATTAGCATGGCCCGCAAATTCCATCGCATTCACAGCCGGGATATTGTAGGAGTTGCCTATCGCCTCACGCACGGTCATGGGAAAACCTGTATGATATTGTCGGTCGTAGTTTTGTGGGGCATAATAAGGCTCTCCACCGGTCGGATAAGGAAAATAGGTCGCGTGATCAGGGATGACCATGGCGGGATACCAACCCATCTCAAAAGCTGTCGCGTAGACAATAGGCTTGAAGGAAGAACCAGGCTGCCGATTTGAGGATGTCGCCACATTATCCTGCCCCTGTAAACCGGGAGTGTCTATATTGTAGTTAGCACTTCCATCCATAGCAAGAATTTCACCTGTTTTCGGACTCATGACGACAGCGGCTGCATTATTGACATTATTCGTCTGATCCAATGGACCATAGTATCCCAGATAATTATCTGCTTGTGGTTGGTAGATGTGATTGTAGACACTCTGCTCGACCTTTTGCTCCAGACTATAGTCCAGCGTGGTATAGACGCTGTAGCCACCAGCGTAGAGATTTTGCGCCCCCAGGATCTGCGTCAACGTATCAATAACGTAGTTCACAAAGTGAGGCGCAAGCTCTGGCTGTTGCGCGCTATGCGATACAAATGCGTAGTTCGCCATTTCGCGTTCAGCGGCGAACGCTTGCTCATTGGTGATCATATTCAGGCCGATCATTGCATCCAGAACGACCTTTTGCCGTTGCAGAGCACTGCTCTTGTACACAATGGGATTATAGTTCGTAGGACTTTGTGGCAGACCTGCCAGCAACGAGGATTGAGCCAGGTCCAACTGCGCTATCGCTGGCTCGCACTGTTTTATATGTACGCACTGTGGCTGCAAGCCAAAATAATCTTGCGCCGCAGCTTCAGCGCCGTAGTCATTGCTGCCATAGAAAACGGTGTTGAGATACATCTCCATGATTTCCCATTTGGGATATTGCTGAGTCAAACCTGTGGCCAGCAGCGCTTCCTCACCTTTGAGCGCGACCGTACGTGGTTGACCATCGAAAAACTGCTTTTTAATCAATTGCTGGGTGATGGTGCTACCACCCTCAACAACACCCCGACTTTGAGCATCGGAGAGAGCCGCACGTACAATACCTAGATAATCAACGCCACTATTTGTCCAGAACGTGTGGTCCTCTGCTGCTATCGTAGCATTCACGAGCAGCGGCGAGATTTCATTGTACCCGATATAGGTACGTCGACCGCTCCCAGCCTGCTTATTATTGTAAAGCGCATACAGCAGTTTGCCATTGCGATCATAAATATGCGTCGTTTGGAACAGCGAATGTCGCGCGATGTCCTTGAGAAAGGGCAACTGAGCCTGATAGTAGGCATAAGAACCACCGACGCTGCTGGCGGCAAAGAGCATAAAGGCCAGAAATAAAACCGCCCCAGCGGCCATAAGACGCTTACCAACGTAACCGCCCACGCGATGGTGGCGACGCTTGCGCAGAAGAATCCGATTCACCCGTGCACGGCGGCTGGCAATATCATCTTGTACTGCGATATTGCGCCCCGTTGACGAAGAAAGCAAGCCAGGCACTTTATCGGTATTTACGGTAATGGAAGTATTATATCCATTAAAACTATTTCTCGCTCCATTAGGAATAGCTGACGCCTGATCCCGATTTTGCTTATTTATCTGATCCTGTCCATGATTACGATGCTCTTCCGTTTGAGCATCTTTATCCTGACCATTACCAGGTTCGTATGTTGACATGCTGCGTCCTTCCTAACAGCTCCTTAAAAGAAAAAGCACACACTCCACTTACAGCGGCCAGCCCTTTCTATAACGTACAACTAGCTAGCATTGTTTCTCTCAGAGCACCTGCAAGGGGTGCAACCCTTAGCATTAACAACACGTAGATTCTAATTGATGGTTCCGCGCGTATAAGGAGAGCAAACCATGAGCCAGCAGGAATTTATGCCGCAGTCACAGGATAAAAGCGCACAATACCAGGACCATGATACGAGCTCGACTCAATCTCATAGCAGGTCTACGAAGTCGCGCGCTCGTGCCATGCCTAAAAGCGAGCATCCATCGGCTTACAGTGAGCCAGAGCCTCCTTATAGTTATCACGCTCAGGACAATGTGACGCCCGCTAACAAAACAACGGGGTCTCAATCCAGGCGCAAATTGCCTGGGCGGCATTTCAGTCCCGATGGGGACGCATTCGAAACACACTATCGCCCTTATACTCAATATAGAACACAACCACAAACATCACGTCGGGCAGGACCGCGTAGATACATGCGCAGTATCATAAAAGTGATACTCGTGCTCGCCATCATAGCATTTTTGCTACAAGTGGCTATCTTTCTGGTCAGTATAGTAGCTATAATAATCTTGTTGCCTCTACTCATTGTCCTTGCGCTGGTTGTCACTTATATAGTGCTGCGCGTATTGATATTTTTGGGCGTTGGCAGACGCAGACAGCGCGGAGCAGGTAACGTGTCGTGGTGGAGATGAACGGGGCAGAGCAGAACAAAGTGTGATTGATAGTGTTTAGTTTCAGTTCACTCCTGATGAAAAGTGTGCGCGTTCCAAACACTATCATAGAGAGGTCATAACAAAAATAGCATATGACAAGTGTTTACGATGATATAGATCTAACGAACATCCGTGAGCTACGAGGTTTACTTGCCGCACACAATATGCGCCCGAATAAGTCCTTCGGACAAAATTTTCTCATTGATCGGTCGGTATTGCAGCAAATCGTCGCGGCAGCAGAGATAAACCCAAATGACACTATTCTGGAAGTGGGCGCAGGAACCGGCGTTCTGACGCGCGAGTTAGCGCAGTACGCTCGTCGTGTTGTCGCAGTTGAACTAGAACGAGATATGCTCGCACTGCTGGCACAAACAACCGGCATGTACGCAAATGTAGAATTGGTGGCGCGCAACCTCCTCTTTCTCAATCCAGTCGAAGTATTCGGCCAACAACCATATAAGCTAGTTGCCAACCTGCCTTATTATATTACTGCGCCCACCTTTCGGCATTTCTTGGAGAGTGCAAATCCACCTCGTTTGCTGGTAGTAATGGTCCAACAGGAGGTGGCGCAACGCATCATTGCTGATCCTGGCGATCTTAGCTTGCTTGCTATAAGTGTGCAATTTTATGGACAACCACGCATCGTTGCGCGTGTGCCAGCGCGAGCTTTTTATCCTGCGCCGAAGGTCGATTCTGCGATATTGTGTGTGGATGTGAATGCACAGGCACCACTTTTACCGGCAGAGCGGGACGGTTTCTTTCGCGTCGTGCAGGCGGGTTTCTCTGAGAAGCGTAAGCAAGTGCACAACTCGCTCACGCACGGTCTGCACCAGAAGAACGAGGATATACGCTCCTGGCTTGCCGCCGCGCAGATCGACGCCAGTCGCCGGGCAGAGACGCTCAGTATAGAGGAGTGGCTCCGTCTCTGGCGCATTGTAGACACGGCCAGGCACCCAACGTAAAGAAACGCAGCACATGCCAGGATGTGCTATGATAAGTGAAGTATTCTCAAACTGATATTGCCTTGCATTCAGATGAGAAATATGCGGCCGCATATTTCTAGCAACCTCCTCTCTGTCAGATGAGCCGAAGGCTAGAAGCGATAGCTTCGTTTCTGACAGTCCAAGAGGGACGAGAGTGGCGTTTCTGAATGTATATGGGTACGAAACCGGAAACGAGAAATATTCATACAGATGTGATAATGCCACTATTGTAGCTCATACAGCATACACATCTGAATGTAAGGAAATGTAAGATCGATGACAACGCAGGAGCAGTTCTGTGAGAATTGTGGAGCAGCCAATACAACGACGGCACGCTTCTGTCAGTATTGCGCTGCACCACTGCCATTTACACATATAACGGGTACGTTGCCCGAGCAAACCCTGCTCAGTGGGCGTTATCAATTGGAGACGCGCATTGGTCAGGGGGGGATGGGTGCTGTCTATAAAGCCAGCGATACGCGCTTCAATAATCGTCCAATCGCCATTAAAGAAATGAGCCGGACTGGCCTCTCAGCTAGCCAGATACAGGAAGCGGAAGCTGCATTTGAGCGGGAGTCACATCTCCTCGCGGATATGCTCCACCCAAATTTACCGCGCATCTATGATCACTTCACAGAGGGCGAACGCTCCTACCTCGTGATGGATTTCATCGAAGGACAGACGCTGGAAGATTATCTGGAGAAGGCGGGAGGAGATCCCTTGTCCCTGGACCAGGTGCTCGATTGGGGCAAACAGCTCTGCGACGTGCTGAGCTATCTGCATGGTCATCAACCACCGATCATCTTCCGGGATCTCAAACCTTCGAATGTCATGATCAGTGAAAGTGGACACATCTACCTGATAGACTTTGGCATCGCCCGCGTCTTCAAGCCTGGTCAATCGCACGATACCGTCGCACTCGGTTCACCTGGTTATGCAGCCCCCGAACAATATGGGAAGGCACAAAGTACTCCGCGCTCCGATATCTACAGTCTGGGGGCCTTACTGCACTGTCTGCTCACCGGAGTTGATCCCAGCGAGCAGCCATTCTTCTTCCGGCCAGCGTCGCAATTAAATCCCGTTGTCCCGCAAGAATTAGAGCAGTTGCTCCAACATATGTTAGAGATGAACACGATACAGCGACCAGCCAGCGTCCAGGACGTTGCCCTGGTACTGCGTCATGTAGAACAACAGCGCATCAGCGGCACGTTGCCACTCACACCAACCACGAGCAGCATACCCGTACCGAAACGAGCCGCCGGCAATCCACATTTACAAGAAGCGTACCGACTTTACACAGATCGACGACTCAAGGATGCCATCACATCTTATGATCGCGCACTACAGAGCGATGATCAGAACTCGCTCGCCTGGCAGGGTCGTGGTCTGGCCCAGGCGCTTAACGGACAACATAGAGACGCTCTGGCCTCGTTTGAACATGCATTAAAGCTAGATCCTAACCTGGTTACTTCCCTTACGGGTAAAGGCACAGCGCTCAGCATTCTGCGCCGTAACCAGGAAGCCCTTGACGCATTTGAGCGTGCGATCAGTCTGGAAAAAGATAATGCCAACGCGTGGAATGGCAAAGGCGCAGTCTTGAATGCACTGGGACAGCCGAAGCAAGCATTAGCGGCCTTTGAGTTCGCACTCCACTTTGATCCATACCAGGTCCAGACCTGGGGCAATAAGGGCCTGGTATTGCGGCAATTAAAGCGCTACTCGGAAGCCCTGCGTGCCTTCGACGAAGCATTGAAGTTAGACCGTAACGCAGTCGTCTACTGGAATGGCAAAGGCATGGTGCTGAGCGAGATGAAACGCTTCAAAGAAGCCATGAGCGCCTATCAGGAAGCGCTGAGTCGTCACAACAAATATGCGCCTGCGTGGTTCGGTATCGGTGAAATACTCGTGCAGCAGAACAACTTGCTGGGCGCATTAGATGCTTATGATCGGGCGCTTAGTTATGACCCGCGCTTTGTGAAGGCATGGGAACACCGGGCCATTGTGCTGACCGATATGAATCGCTATGCTAAGGCGCTTGACTCATATGATGAAGCATTGAGACTTGACCCACGCTATACGCCAGCCTGGAATGGCAAGGCTAGCGCACTCTGTCAACTAGAACGCTATGGCCAGGCCCTCGACGCCTACAACCAGGCACTAAAAATCAATCCAAACGTGTCGGCTGCCTGGAACGGCAAAGGCAACGCACTCTACCACCTGGGTGACTATGATCTGGCCCTTGAAGCATATAAGCAGGCTACGCGTCTCAATCCCAATATGGTCTCAGCCCTGCACAACCAGTCGCTGGTCCTCAAGCAGCTACAACGCTACGACGAGGCGCTACTGGCTGCTGAAAAGGCGATTCACGCCGATCCCAACGATCCAGATAACTGGCAGCGCAAAGCGGAGGCGCTGAAGAAATTGCACCGCCGTAGGGAGGCTCGCGAAGCAGAGCAAGAGGTCATGCGCTTACGTGCGAATTTGACACCATAGAAAGATTGCTGGCTCATGCGTCTCTTCCCAGCACCGAGTGAGTTCCACGGGATCGAGACCCGCGTAGCGACAATCCCTTGCGGTTGTCGTTCCCGACCTGAAGAGTTACGAACTCGTCCATTATTAAGAAAGGAGACTTTACATGACGTATAACCCTTACAAAAGCTTGCCACAGGTCGCCTCATTTGCAGTGACGAGCGAGGATGTACGAGACGGCGAGAAGATGCCCCGGCCGCAAGTCAGCGGGATCTTCGGCGCAGGCGGTGAGGATATTTCACCCCAGTTGTCATGGCGTGGCTTTCCAGATGGTACGAAAAGCTTTGTCGTGACCATGTACGATCCTGATGCACCCACGGCCAGCGGCTTCTGGCACTGGGCGGTCGTAGGCATCCCTGCAAACATCACTGAACTTCCCCGTGGGGCCGGAGACGAGAGCGGATCACGCCTTCCACTGGGCGCATTCCAGCTCCGCAATGATGGTGGACTGGCTGGGTATATCGGTGCCGCACCGCCTGCTGGTCATGGAAAACATCACTACTATGTCGTTGTGCATGCCGTTGACGTTGAGTCACTTGGTATCGACAAGAGCGCGACACCAGCATTTCTGGGCTTCAACCTCTTCAGTCACACCCTGGGTCGGGGGATGATTGTCCCATGGTATGAAGCATAGGTCCAGTGCTAACGCGCGTAGAGGCCAAGCGAAGACCTTTTTTGACTGCCGGTCTGTACCGTTGAAAAAAGGCAACCTTTCCTGGCTCCGCACCCACGAGGACAAACGGGTAGGGGCGTGTCCTTGCGACCGCCCTGGGAGCCACCGGGCGCACGCGAGGTGCATGCGTTGATACTAAATCAAAAAGAAAGAGAAAAAACGCGGTTGAAAACACGGACGATGGGAACGAGCCTCGCATTTGCGCCTGCCATAGCGCTCCTTCCTGACGTACACCAGGTCAGGGGGAGCAGGCACGTAGGGCTCAAGCAAGGCCGGGACGATAGGTTGATAGCGTCGAGAAGGGCGGATGAGTCCCTGCTCGTGGCCTTTCCTTTGCGCACCAACAAGCTGCACAGGCTCTCTCCCATCGCTCGTGCCGGGGCGTGAGCCAGCAGCTTGACCAGCACCGGCAAGGAGACGGCAAAGAGCTCGACGCCCGCCTCTGCGGCCACCCGCAGGTGCAAGGCATGCAGGACCTGAGCCAGGATGAAGGCGCACAAGAGTTGTTGCAGCACCAGGATGGGAAAGCTCGACCACCACAGATGCAGGCCCAACTCCCCTTTGAGCGTTTTGAAGGCCAGCTCGATATCCCATCGGCGAGCATACAAGCGGGCGGCATCACTCATGCTCAGCAGCGCAGGGTCTCGCACATTGGTCACGTAGCGATAGCAGACCCCAGCATGCTCAAACTGGATCAAGCGCACCAGATGCCTGGCTTTATCCGCGTTGTAGGCTCCCAGCCAGATAAGCGCATCCAAGGTCGTGCCTTGCTGCACGAAGACATGCACGATCTGGTAGGAGGTCTTTTCTCGCTCATTTCCTATTTAGTATCAACGCATGCACCTTGCGTGCGGCGCAGCATCTGGAGCATCAGTGATGGCACCTTTGGCCTTACACAGCTCCAGTTGTGCTTTCGTCAAGCCCTTCACATTATGTAAGCGTGCATTGGTCCAGATTTTCACTGTCGTCACATTGACATTGGACAGGTCAGCGGCGTTGAGATCGGCCTCGGCGAGACTCGCGCCATAGAGATCAGCGCCATTCAGGTTCGCGCCGCAGAGGTTTGCGCCATAGAGATCGACGCCATTCAGGTTTGCTCGACTCAGATCTGTGGAGCGCAGGGTTGCTTTACGTAAATGCGCCTTTGGTATCCAGATGCGCCGCAGGTCAGCGCCAGAAAGATAGGCGTGATCCAACTGAATACGCGCGGCATCAAAGTAGCGAGGATGCTGACCTAGCCAATCGCGCGCCAGTGGATACGACTCTTTCAACACCGTTACCAGCGCCTGGCTGAGCGACGTAAGAGGTTCAGGTGTCGTTGCATCTACGTTGCGTAGTCGCAAGTGAGCAACCGCTAGATCAAAAGCCTGGCTATAAAACTGCTCATAGCCCTCGTTCTTGCGCAAAAACGTGCGCAACAGAATGGCGGCTCCGACCTGCGAGGCTTCGCTGGCATTGCCCAGTCCTTCGACGACCTTTTGAAAACGCTCTTCGGCTTGCTTCTCACGCTCGGCCTGACGATCCGCCAACCGCTGTCTCTCCACCTCATGCTGCTTCTCACGTTCGGCGCGTTGATCTCGCAAATAGCGCCACACGCCGCCCAGCACTGTCAGCAGACCGACAAGAATCGAGAGTGGTGTAGCGAGATTCGTCCACGCCGCCCAGAAATTCTGCTCCTTGAGTTGTTCTACCTGCTGAGCAAGCTGCTCTTTCTGTAAAGCGGTGACAGTCGCATCTACAGTTGGCGTATCCTGTGCTCCAGCCGCGCTCACGGCTGCTGTCCTTGCGTGAGCGGCGACGGGCGCAGTTATCCACAGCAAAAGAGCGCCCAGCTGTACGCAACTGACCAAGACCAGAGCAGAAATGTGGGTAAAGGTGCGCCAATTCATCAGCAGCAAGCCCATCGCTTTCTCTTAACATAAAGCAAGCAAGCCTCTGCCAACATCCAGGCATGCAGAAGCTCGCTCTCAAGGGGATTGATCGCCTTATTTACTTGCGTAAACTCTTGCAGTATAGGAGGCAACCCCGGAGCTACCGCTAGCCAGCTCGCGGCTAGCGCCACCGTGGTGTTGTCGAAATGTCTCACTATTCACATAGGCTTCAAAATCTTCTTTTGCCTCCCAGCGAGACACGGACAGCACCGTATTATCCTCAGCGAACCATAGCTCAAAGCCCAGGAAACCGTGGAACTGCTTTAAGTCCGGTACAGACCGTTCAAAGGCAGCCGCCAGGTGTTCTTGATGAGCTGCTGGAACCTCAATCTTATTCGTTGCAATAAACATTGCGAATGTTCTCCTACTTCTTTTTTTACTTCTCACAAGGGACCGTATTGACCCCTAATACAGGATCAGCCCCGCCTATTATACAACACGAGGCATCCCACTACCCTTACAGCAAGCAATCATAAGTTAGAGCTGCCCGAGGTTTCAACACTCGATACACGTTTCTGTTACATGGGAAAGGTGCGCTTTGAAGAAATGCTCACAAAGCTAGCCCCGGAGACTGTTCTACTGGGTATAGATGAGCATACTGCATGCATTGTCGTATTATACTGCTCTTCTGCCTGTAACTCCTGCCTCCGGCCCAGCAAGCTCTGTCCCACCATAATGACCACCATGAGTGGTAATTGAGGTACAGACGCCAGACAGAGTAACAGAGGCCAGGGCAGCGGATCAAAATGGACAATCGTCGCATTTGCCGCTATCCAGAGCACTATCCACGCGGTTATCGCCCAGAAAGTCGACATCGCCGAAAACAATTTCGTCATTGCCACCGCTACTCGCTGATTGAAGTTGGCGGCGGCTTGCTCTGCCGCGAAGAGCATATTGACATTCTGTGGCATATGCAGGTGAGGTGTGTACTTAAAAAGCACGCGTGTATGATGTTGAGGAGGAGTTGAGGCTGGCTTTTCTGTCATCGTTATTTATCCTTCCATTTGCGCTATTCAGGCAAAGCAACATTTTTTGTCCACCCTGTCTATTTTCTCATTTTTTCCTCTCGTACAAAGAAACGTTGCAGTTACAAAAAGTAAATGGTAGTCAAAGTCAACAGTTACTTTCTCTACAAGAGAGCAATCTTTCCACACGAGAAAGAGGCTACCACGTCAACATATTGTGGTAGCCTCTTTCTCGTTTTGCGGCTTAATTTGCCTTGCTATTTAGCGCGAAGCGCGCAACTCCTGCAGTGTTGCCAGGCGCTCACGTGCTACCGAGCTACCGGGATTCATCTTGGCGAGGTTGCGATAGACGCGGCTGGCCTGCTCATATTCGCCCACTGACTGATAGGTCTGCCCCAACATATCGTATGCCTCGTAATTCGAGCGGTCAATCGTAATCAACTGCTGTAAGGCGGCCACAGCTTCCTTGACCTGATTGGTCTCGAAGTAGTAGCGTGCAATGTTCACCTGATACTTCGCCGCATCCTGGTTGTGTCCCAGCTGTAAGCAGAAGCCAACAACCTCCCGTTGCAAATCTATCGAGTTTGTATTCAGGTCGGCAGCGCGGAACAGATTAGACAGCGCTTCTTCATTATTGCCCATATCAGCATAAATACTACCGATACGTTGGATGGCCATACCTGCCTCTTGCAAATCACCGCGCCGCAAATAAATATCGGCCAGCAGACGCAGTTCCGCGATCCCTTCATCCAGCATCCCACGCGCAATATAGAGATCCGCCAGTTCACTATGTGGCCGTGCATCCTGCGGAGCCAGGCGTACCATCTCATTGAGCACATTCATCGCATTCTCGATCTGGCGATTATTGCGATAATGCTTCACCATGTCCATATATTCTTGCAACGCGCCATCTATATCCCCTGGACGCGCGGAGATCTCAGCCAGCGAGGTTACTTCGTTTAGCATGGGCTTGCCTTGCTTGACCTGGCGCAAGATGGCCTGCATTTGCTCCTGCTTGCCAATGCGTCCATACGCTTTAGCCAACTGCAACGATATCTCTACCTCGGGAGCCTGATGTTCCTCGCCCTCCTCGCGTGGACGTGCCGCCCAGGTGGCCGGGTCCATCGCATTGCGCGCCTGCCGTGCATGCTGCAAGGCATTTTCAAACTGCTGAATCGCTGCTTCGGGTTTACCCTGCGCTAACAGCACCTGAGCGGCGCTTGCTCGCGCGATCACCTCGACAGAACTATCACGCACAGCCAGCATATACTCATCGATAGCCTGATCGAAGCGACCAGACTGTTGATAGATTTGTCCCAGCGAAAAATGTACATCGGCGTTATTCGGATAGGTCTCAAGTGCCTGCGTATACTCGCGGACCACGGCCTCAGCGTTTTTCTGTCCTTCGCCGCGCAGTTGCCAGCGAATACGCGAGAGCACCTCGAAGGACGTGGAGCGTGCCGTGCCCAGGCTCGTAATCATCGCCACGTGCCAGCGTATCAGCGCGGTGAGGTTACGCGGATCAACCTGCAAGACGCGCTGATATTCCACCACCGCCTGGGACGTACGTCCCAATTTCTGCAGTGCCAGGGCATAGTTCAGGCGCGTAGGCACGCTGGTTGGGCTTTCCTGTAGTGCTTGCTCCAGCTCCGTCATCGCACGATCCATATAGCCCAGACGCAGATAGGACTCGGCGGCCAGCGTACGTTCACGCAGCAGATCTTCTTTGTTTCCCTGTGAAGAGAGCAAGTTAATCAAGCGCATGCGATATGTGAGATTGTTCGGCTCCAACTGCAAGATACGCCGGTAGGTCGCAACGGCATCATCCATACGCCCATTGACAACGTATGTATCCACCAGAATGCCATACTTGGTGATTGCCTGCTCGATTTTCCCTTGTCGTACATAGATCTCGCACAGCACCTGATGTACATCCAGGTACTGCGGCGCGATATCGATCACACGCAGGCATTCCTCGGTAGCCGAGTTCAGCAATCCATGATTGATGTATTTCTGGATATCCTGCATCGAGCGCACGACCTGCAGCCGGACGTTTTCGGGCAAGGACGCGGTACTCGTCAGCACATCATCCCCGGCGTATTTTAAGCCGTCATCCTTTGAACCGGAAATCTGACTGAGCAGATCCTCCAGTTCCGCGTTCGCACCCTGCGGAGTTTTACGCGACGGAGGTGGCATAACCATCTGCGACTGGTCCAACACCTGGTATGCCATTGGCGAATACTGCACCGGATCTGGTACAGCCGGCATTGGTGGCATAGGCGGAGGAGCCTCGGTAACAGGTGGCTCTTGTGGCAATGAGCGCGTCGCATTTGGCCGTGGGTCATCCGTTAGCCAGGATGGTACAGCCGGCGCCGCCGAGGCCGGATCTATCGGAGGCGGCGGCGTATTGGCCTGTTTCACAGGCTGACGTTGCTCCGGCATAGGCGGCATCGTCTCTTGCTTATTAAGCGCTGCATTTTTGTCTGCATCGCTCAGAATGCCTGTCAGCCAGTCGGGCAATTCACCAGATGGAGTTGTGCCGCCCTTTTGTTGTGGTGGCGGTGGCGCGGCCATTTGTGACGCATTTGCCATATTAGCGGCATTAAACGCCATAGTAGGCGCGTCAGGAACCACCGACGATGGTGGCTGCATTTGCGCTGATGGCGCTTGCTGCATTTGCGCTTGCTGTTGTGCCATGCCATTCGGTTGCGCTCCAGCATTTTGTGCTTGCTGGAGCATAAACTCGACCTGCGCGACTTTCTCGCTCCAGCCCCGACTGCGTAGGAAACCAAGCAACGCATTATATACTGTTAATGCTTGCTCCTGCTCTCCCAGCAGGCGATGTGCCTCCGCTGCTTCCTGACATAACTGCACCAGCTGATCGGACTCTTCTTCCGTTAATGCATCCAGATTGACGCGATCAACGGCCTCGTCAAAATGCACGGTCGCGGTGCGTAGATCTCCGCGTGCTCGATAGCATTGCCCTAATGCATAGTAGCAAGAGAGCGCATAATCCGGGTCATTTAATAGCAACTGGAACTGTTGGATTGCGTCGTCCCAGCGTTGCTGCTCCTGATAGAGCCAACCTAAGAAGTATCGCGCATCGGCACGGTCAAAACCATTTGCCAGGATCTGCTCACAGAGGTCGATAGCATCATTGAAACGACCCTGGGTCTGGTATGTTTGCGCCTGCTGCAGCACTCCTGTGACCTGACCAGCAGTCATCTGATTGCGAGGAGCTGATTGCATTCCTCCACCATTCGCGGCTGTTGCCGCAGATGATCCTGGATTGCTTACCCCACCGTAGTTGCCCGCGCTACCCATGTTAACCATGATGCCAGTATTCCCTCCGCTTTTTTTTCCCGATGTTTCTGTCTCATCAGTGAACGCCGTTGGATCTGCATTCGTTCCTGCTGCCGTTGTATTCACAAGAGACCCTGCACCGTTATCTGGACTTATTGATGATGTTACTCCGCCGCCAGAAACTGGCGCGCCCAGCGCGCCACTATGCTGTCCCTGGATCTGCACGAGCAACTGTTGCGCCTGGCTGTTTGTCCTATCCGCACGTAATACCTCTTCACACTGCGCTTGCGCTGCTGCGCGCTCATTCCACCGCAGATAACATTGCGCCGCTGTCAGGCGATGCTGAATCATCTGGGTGATATCTTTCTTCTCGAAATAGTAGCCCGCGAGCCGCTCATGCGGCTCCGGCTGACCGGGGGACAACTGAACAGCTTTCTGCCATGCCGCTTCCGCTCGCGCGCTTTGTCCTGCTTGTGCATAGAGATCCGCCAGATGCATATATGCTCCATATGCATCATTACGCCTGCTCAGTATGCCATAGATTTCCGCTGTTTTGCTCAGCGCGATGACATTACCCGGATCTCGCTGCAATATATATTCGTACTCACCAAGCGCCATTTGCCAGCGCTTTGTTTGCATGTAACAAAACCCTAGACCACTCCGCGCCGCCGCATCTTCTGGGAACTCGGCGAGTGCTCGCTGATACTCTTGTTCCGCCTCCGTCCATTTATCATCCCAACGGTGGCGGTCGGCTGCATTCATCGCTGCACTAAAAACTTGTTTGTTCCCAGGCATGAATGATTCACTTTCTCCCATGTGTGCACACCGGCAGGACGCTTGTTCATTACGTCTCTACCAACCGTGCTAGTAGACGTGGCCTAGTTGTCTTTAAGGGTACTACAATTCTTGGTTCAAGACACTTCTTTTGGTACTAAAGTACCTTTTTTGTACTGCTTCCCGATCCTTTGTATGGTGAATGTGCCTATAACTCGGCGTTACCCACGGTAATTGATATACTGCAATGGCAACGGATAATCCTTTTGCTTGAGCAAGGCAATCACTGCTTGTAGATCGTCTCGATTCTTAGCCAGGACGCGTACGGCGTCACCTTGTATTTGTGTGCGCACCTTTGGATAGTTCTCACGAATAAACTTGCTCAGCTCTTTGGCCTGGTCCTGCGAGATGCCCTGTTGCAGTTGAATAACCTGGCGTACACGGCTATTTGCTGCATCTTCTTCTTTCCCAGCCTTAAAGATCTTGAGCGATAACTTGCGACGTACAGCTTTGCTTTCCAGGATATCGCGCACGTTTTTCAGCGAAAGCGTGCTATCTGTCACAATCGTAATACTGTCCTTACTATGTGCAATCTCTGTTTTTGTATCTTTCAGATCGTAACGCGTTTGCACATCGCGCCTGGTCTGGTCGATGGCATTGACCAACTCTTGCTCATCGAATTCCGATACTATGTCAAATGAACAGTCTCCTGCCATGGAAATCCTCTCTTTGTTTCATATGCTGGTACAATATGGCTAGCAGAGGAATGCCCTACTCGTTTCAATTTTTTTCTCTCTCATCACCTTAACAGGCATTGTAGCGCATTTCTCTCATCCTTTCCACTTTATCCCCCAACTGTCATGGACAAGATGACATGGAAGCGGTATCAGCGGTATCAACCTGACAAGTTAGCCGTGTACTACGAGCCAGGCAATCACTACTATTTTGCCGTGTGCCAGAAAACGACACTCTACTATGTATGTATATGTATATGTACTACGACAGCCGATAGAAAATTACAACTGAACTTGTTTTATTCTTAACTATGCACCTACCTCTTCTCAACCAGGCTTACTCCCTGAGAGAGTAGAGTCTTTCCTGGAGGTTTGTTTTTTCAGAAGATCTCAGAGAGTGTTTGGGACGCGCACACTTTGGTCAAGAGCGAGCTGAAACCAGACACTCTCTCAATTGTTTGAATACTGTGTAGTGAGGAGGAGGAATATATGACATCCAGCTCCGGTTATCAGGCCATGTTCGATGATCCCGCCATGGACCTGGTGACGATTTCCGCATTTCCGCATTGTAGTCGTTTAGCGACGAATGAACAAATACGCGGCTTTGAACTCTTGCGCCTGGCTTTTTTTGCTTTGAAATTGCGCAAACTCGAACAGGGCTATGACCTTAGCAGCGCCAGCGAAGACGAGAAAGCCTATGCGTTCCGCCGCACGCTGCTTCAGCATGCCATTTTCCAGCAGGTCTTGAGCCTTGTAGCACTGGGGGCACGCGTACAGGCCCTTCAACTGATTGCAGCGTGCCGTGATCAAGCACAACATCCAGAATATGCTTAATATTCAGACCGCTTTGTTACTAAAGTTACCGGCCAGACGAGCTTTAATGCCCTCTTTTTCCAGGGCATTTCGCAAGTCGCCCAGGTTCATATCGCCGTTGACGACAAGCAGCGCTGGACCAATCTGCCGTACACCAAACTTTTGCAGTTTCGTAGATGCGCATAGTTGATTGGCAGCAGCTTCGTCTGGCACTTCGAGCAGTAAAACTTGTGTGACGCGTACTTCCTTATACTGCTTTGCCCAGTCGTAGAGCGTATACAGCACATTTTGTGGTAGCTCTTTCTGGCTATGTTCGGTTAGCGTTTGCACAATCTGCTCAATGCTTTTACCGGCGCTCAGTCCGCGCAGCAACGAGGTAGCTGTCAGTTTCAATTTACTGGCGATGCCAATATTGCTGGCCTGTGTGAACGGCAAGATGCTATACAGGGTGGGCAGATCAGGCTGTAGCAGTAACAGCTCAAAGTTTGGCTGCACAATGAGCGATTTCTGGTTGCTAGTTTGCTTATAGCTAGCAACCACATCCGCGTAGACCTGCGTATCCTCTGATAGGACGCTGGCACCCAGTTCAGTGAGCTTGAAGGCGGATGGATTACTTTCTGCCACTTCTTCCTGTGTTGTGGCAGCGTAACCCAACTCGACGAGTCCCAGGTCATGCAATGAGCTCTCAAGCATACCGATATAGAGTTCTCCATCGCTTGCCATCCATGCGGCTGCGTTCCCCTTGATTTTGCGTAGCTCTGTTTTGCTTACGTAGGCATTCACATTGTGGAAGGCCAGTGGCTGTTCCTCTCTCAACTGGTCCAGGAGTGGTTCCATGCTATACCACTGTCCAGGAGAACACGAGCGCAGTTGTTTCAGCAGCGTTTGCCGACCTTGCAACGTATTGATGTAATACGTCAATTGCATCGCCCAGGGATCATAATTGATGCCTGCCGCATCCAGCCAGCGGCTGTTCGTCGTCCATTGTTCGAGCAAGCGTTTTGTCTGTTGAAACAGGTCGAGCTGTGACCATCTTGCCAGTTGTGTGCCCGGTTCGATGCATGCTTTCATATCTGGAAATGGTGGCTTGCTCAGTCGCGTAATATCGAGCGCGTTCATCACCAGCAGTAACATTTCCAGATAATCATTTGTGTTATCATAATTGACGCGTGGTTGCCCTTTGAGCAGGGGATAGATCTTATTTGCCAGTCGCTTAGGCACACGCCCCGCCTGTGTTGGTTCTATATTCTGCTGATAAATTGTGTTGATCAACGTCGCTATATCGTAGACCGCCGCGTTTTCGGCTGGTAGTATAGCCGTGGGAGTTATATCGCCTATCGCCGCCATCGTTCTTACTCCTCTGCCTGATACTGTTCAAGGTAGCGAATAACTTCGCGCGTCAACTGACTTGGTGTTGATGCTCCTGCGGTCACTGCGACGCGTTTCTTGCCTTTAAGCCATGCTGTTTGCAGTTGTGAGAGATCTTCTATGCGTACTGCTGGCACGCCAGCTTTCTCCTCGGATACCTGGACCAGGCGATTCGTATTATTGCTGCGTGGGTCTCCCACCACGACGGTCAGGTCCGCGCCTTTTGCCTGCTCGGCGACTGCTTCCTGTCGCGTCTGGGTTGCTGCACAAATATCGATATGGATTTCGGCCTGTGGATAGCGTTGCTTGATATACTGAATAACGCGCCTGGTATCCCATTGTGAGAGTGTTGTCTGGGTAGAGATCGCAATTTTCTGTGCCTGCTCGGCGCTCAACTGGAGCGCATCGACGTCTGCCTCTGTTTCAATCAAGCTAACGTGTCCAGGAATTTCGCCCATGACGCCTTCTGGCTCCGGGTGCCCTTTTTTGCCTATATAGAGGATGTAGTAGCCTTTATCCACCAGATCGATGACTAATTCATGCGTTTTCGTTACATCGGGGCAAGTGGCATCGATACAGTGCAGGCCGCGCTCCTGTGCCACACGCTTGACGGCAGGAGAAACGCCATGCGCGGTAAAAATGACCGTGCCAGCCTGGACCTGTGCCAGAATTTCCGCACGATTCTGCCCATCCAGTGTCACTACACCCAATGCGGTCAATTCATCGATAGCATGGCGGTTATGAATAATTTGTCCCACAATATGAATTGGACGTGGTAGTGTCATATCTTTTGCCGCTTTTCGCGCTATCGTTAACGCATCCACAACGCCATAACAATAACCACGCGGTGATATTTTGATAACTTCCATCGCTTCACTCTCACTGTACCTGCACTATCTGATGCACGAGGGCTTAAGAATAATAAAAACGCCAGTCGTCTCACATCACAGATATGCAATTATCGCGTCGCAGCCGCATTCGCGCCCTCTGCATTGAGTGTACCACGACTGATCAAGAGGCTTTCATCTCAGCCTTTAACAAGATATGGCGCAGATCTTCTGGGGTATAGAGACAGACTGCTGGTAGCAAACCTGCCAGTTCATCAACGGAGGAGGTATGTGCTAGATCAAAGATGAGCAGTGGAGTACGTCGTCCTTCACAGCCCTTCGCTATGTTGGCCGCCGTCAATACGGGGATAGGGTCCTGGTTTTCGTTTTTATTGAGCACTGCGGGCATGCTAATCATCAATTGCACATAAGGTAAGATAGACGGCAACCGTGAGGGTGTATCTTCCTGATAGATAAATTTCATCCTCGCGCGCCGTAGCAGTTGTACATACGGTGAACGGTTCGCTTCTGGTCCTATTAACAATGCTGAGCGACCTTGCAGACCACCAAGGCAAGCATCTGCAATTGACACTACCTCTGGCGCTACGTCATACATTGACTCTTCTCCTCTGCCGTCATAACGGAACCAATGCCTGCCAACAATGCATCTTTTCTCTATACTATAGTAAAGTGTGCCTACCTGTCATCAGGTACATACTGTATTTTATCTACGCAACAGGCGTAGGGACACCGCTCCTGGCATACAAGCATCTCAACCTTTCCTCCGCACCTCTATGCGCATCGGGCCGCGAGAGCCAGCGCTCAAGCACGCGGCGACACCCTCCGGCTTCGCTTGCATAAGCACAGCGGTTATGCTACTCTTGCCACTAGAAGAAATCACTTAGGCTTCCTTCCTCATTTTTTGTTATGCATTTTTCGCGAGGTTATAACAACATGCCCTACCATATGGGTGAATATTACGAACGGGTCGATGACTACGACCTGGAGTATCAGAGCCAATCCGAGCAGGATATACCTTTCTGGCGTGAACTATTGATGCGCTACACGCCGCAGCGTGTACTGGAGCTAGCCTGTGGCAGTGGTCGTATCGGACTCGAGTTACTGCGCGGTCCAGGTAGTTTCTTGCTTGAGGGACTGGATATCGAGCCGGACATGCTCGCCGCGTATCGACGCAAGCTGGAGCGCGAGCCGCTGGAAGCGCGGCAACGTGTTACCTTACACCAGGGGGATATGTCTGATTATCAGCTTGAGCACAAAGGCGCTTTCGACCTGATCCTGCTCCCTTTTAATTCGATAGCCCACCTGTATGAGATCGAGCAGCAGTTGGACACCTTTCGCCATACCTTTGAGCACCTGGCACCGGGCGGTCGTTTTGTCGTCGACACCTTCCTTCCCGATATCGACTACCTGAGTGACGCGCTCAACCGTCCCTCACGCGTCTATCTGGAAGACGAGATCGCCGCGCCCGACAACGAGTTTACCATGTTATTATACACAACTCGTAAATATGACCTATTCGAGCAGGTGCAGCATATTACGTGGACACATGAGAAATTCTTCCTGACAGGCGAAAACGAGCGCTATCTGACCAGGTTAGACATGCACCTTTTCTTTCCGCGCGAACTGCAATTGCTCTTCCTGGCGACCGGTTTTGGCGTTGAAGCTATCTATGGAGATTATTTATGGAAGCCCTTCGGCAAAGGCACGCGCCAGATCGTCGTTGGACGCAAGCCCAAAAACTAAGTGAAGGCGATGCCAAATCAAACCTCGGTTCGGCATCGCCTCCCACTATCCAGAGGACGCTGTCTCGCTTAAAAGCCATGCAGAAGTTTCTGCTTTTGCTCTTGAAATTCCTCCTCAGTCAAGATGCCTGACTCGCGTAGTTGCCCCAACTGCCTGAGTTGAGCCAGCATATTGTTCGATGAACCACCTGCTGATGCCTGCTGATTCTGCTGGTAAGCTGCCGCATATTGCTGATTCTGCTGCGCACCCACACGACTCCCTAAGTAATAGCCGACTCCGCCTGCGAGCAGATCCCCGAGTAATCCACCACCCAGGCCCATGCCAAAACCTCCGAATACAGGATAACCGAAGCCTCCAAAGCCTCCGTGCATATGATGGTGATGCATTTTTCTCTCCTAATTTATTCTCTCTATCATACATGTTTATCATTCTATTTACACTTTATACTCCCCCTCGCCCCGTTTCCCTATAGATAAGATAGTCCAGAGTCATCAAAAAAGATGACGAAAAATGTAAAAGAACTGTAAGAACTCCTGAAGTCTCTCACTTTCACTTAATGGAGTATCTATGATCTACGACTACCGCCAGAAAGATCTCTGCTGGTATACAATAAACTGATGAAAGACATAGAGGTTTATCAATGATAGGTTGTCAACGACATGTATAAGTTGCCAGGGTCAGCTGATACGTTACTGGGCATAGATCTGGGCACCAGCTCAGTTAAAGCCCTTGTGCTGGATACGCGTGGACATACGCTGAGCCAGGTCAAAGCCGATTATGCCGTGCACGCGCCGCACCCCGGGTGGGCGGAGAGCGATCCTACTGAGTGGTGGAGCGCGACGATAGCGGCAGTACAAACGGCATTGACGCAAGCCCCACAGGTCAACATCACGGCCATCGGCCTCTCTGGCCAGATGCACGGTGTTGTCCCTACCGACAAAGAGCGACAACCTGTGCGACCCGCGCTCCTCTGGGCAGATACCCGTGCTGAGGCGGAGCTGGCAGCCTATCAGGTGCTACCTGCCGCCACCCTACAGCGCCTGGCGAACCCGCTTGTACCAGGCATGGCCGGACCACTTCTCTGCTGGTTGGCACAGCATGAGGTATCGTCCTACCAGGCAACACGCTGGGCGCTACAGCCCAAGGACTGGCTGAGGCTATGCTTAACTGACGCGATTGCTACGGATGCCAGTGATGCCTCTGCTACCTTGCTTTATGACCTTACGGCTGATCGTTGGGCGGATGATGTGATTGCCGCACTTGGTCTGCGGCGTACATTGTTTGCGCGCATCTCTCCATCTGGCGCATCTGCCGGGACACTTTCAGTGCGTGCGGCGCAAGCACTTGGCTTGCCATCCGGTATACCGGTAGCCACGGGGGCCGCAGATACTGCCGCCGCTGCGCTCGGTACAGGCTTGCTTGCACCCGGTCCAATCCAACTGACACTGGGTACCGGCGCACAACTGATACAGCTCTCCGCAAAACCTGAGGCCGACCCGACAGGACGCACGCACCTCTATCGTACTGCTGATGAGGCTGGTTGGTATAGCATGGCAGCCGTACAAAATGCGGGGCTAGCGCTGGACTGGGTGCGTGACATGCTGAATACCGATTGGGATACACTCTACGCCAGTGCGGCTTCAGTAGCGCCCGGAGCTGAAGGCGTCACATTTCTGCCCTACCTGACCCGCGAGCGCGCCCATCAGCGTAATCTCCCTGACCAGGCAGCGTTTCTGGGCATGCGTATCCATCACCAGCGTGAGCACCTGCTGCACGCGGCGCTTGAAGGGGTAGCATTTGGCATTCGTGCAGCCTTTGAAGCGCTACCTGGAGCGCGTACAACGTCAACATTGCGCCTGGCCGGAGGTGGTAGCGTGCATGCAGCCTGGCGTCAAATGCTGGCTGATATCCTGGATCGGGAGTTAGTAACAGTTGACACAGCGGACGCCTCCGCGCGCGGGGCCGCTTTGCTCGCAGGCATCGCCAGTGGCATCTGGCCCGACGCGGCAGCAACAGCAGCACTCGCGCCTCGCTCGTATGTCGCCGCAGCGCCCAACTCCCAACGCGTCTCAGCTTATAACACATTATACGCGCAATATTTGGAGAAGGCCGAACGCCTCTGATATGCCGATTTCCCCAACGTATTTATCGAACACTATCCCTCTGCTCCCTGACCAATGTGGGAATGGGCCAGGGCGCTGGTTAACAGTGTTGAGCATTTAGACCAGCAAGGAGGGCAGACACTCATGGGCAGAGATCCTATGTTGAGATGGTTGACGCTTACCATCGTCAAGTGTTAAAATATATCCTAGTTAAGAGGTCGGATTAATTTGTACTGCACATAACGCTGAGAATTGAAGTATTACCAGGCAACACAATAAGAAGGGAGCGGCCATGATGTTACGAGTATCTACAAAAGGCGAATATGGTGTACGGATCATGGTAGATCTGGCGCGACATTACGATGGCCGCGCCCGCTCACTTACCGATATTTCGCTGGCAGAAACCTTACCTCTGGCATATCTGGAGCAACTGGTAAAGCTGCTGCGCGAATCTGATCCGCCGCTTGTTGTGAGTACGCGCGGTGCGCACGGTGGTTATAAGTTGACCCGCCCGCCCACGCAGATTACGATGGGTGAAATTGTACGCGTGCTTGAGGGACCTATTGCCCCGATGATTTGCGCGACCGAAGGTGAGATGAGCCAGATCTGTAACTTCCTTGACTCATGCAAAACAAAATATCTTTGGGCGCGTGTGCGTGACGCTGTGGCCCAGACGCTCGATTCGATGACCCTCGCGGAGCTGGCTACGATTTCCGCTGAGCCAGACGGTTCTGCACATTTTATTGCTCTCTCAGATATCCAGGTGGGTATAACCCCTAAAGAGTTCTATCTACCTACACAAGAAGGCGAAGCTGAAGTTCGTCCTTTACCATAAACGGAAGGTGTTTTTAGGTCTATGGCATCAGAACTTATTATCAAAAATCTCCATGCCAACATTGAAGGCAAACCGATTTTGCGTGGTGTCGATCTCACCGTGAAGCAAGGGGAAATCCACGCCTTGATGGGCCCTAACGGCTCGGGTAAGAGCACGCTCGCCAACGTCGTCATGGGCAACCCCAAATACGAAGTCACCGATGGTGAGATCTGGTTTAAGGGTGAGAACATTCTCGAGTATTCACCTGATCGACGGGCACGCATGCGTCTCTTCCTGGCGTTCCAGTATCCCATGTCCATCCCTGGTGTGAGCGTCGCCAACTTCCTGCGCCGTTCACTGGAAGCTGTACGCCAGGGTAACAAGCCGCTTGAGGAAGGTGAGCACCCGACCGGCACCATGACCAAGGCGAAGACTATTCCCCCACGCGAGTTCCGCACTCTTCTGCAAGCGAAGATGCGCCTGCTCAAAGTTGACAATAGCTTCATCAATCGCTCGATCAACGACGGCTTCTCCGGTGGTGAGAAGAAGCGCGCTGAGATTCTGCAAATGGCGCTGCTTGAGCCTGAGATTGCCCTGATGGACGAGACCGACTCTGGTCTGGACATCGACGCCCTCAGAATCGTTTCTGAAAGCGTGAACGCGCTGACCGGTCCTAATCTAGGTATTCTGCTCATCACGCACTACCAGCGCATGTTGAACTACATCACACCTGACTTTGTGCATGTCATGTTCAATGGTCGTATTGTCAAGTCAGGCGGTAAAGAACTGGCCTTAGAGCTTGAAGAGAAGGGCTATGAGTGGCTCAAACCCGCCGACGAAGAGAACGAGGTGACTGCTGATGCTTAAAGCTCTGGCCCCCGGGTTCACTCGTGAGGCGCTAGAGGAACTATCGCGCCAGAAGGGCGAACCGGAATGGATGCTACAGTTGCGTCTGCAAGCCTGGGAAACCTATGAAAAGACGCCTGCATCGCTCGGTCGCCGTGGCGATCTGGGTACATTGCGCACATTTGCCGATTTCAACTTTCAACAGCTCAGCCCATTTACGCCCGCGCAGCAGCCTGCTATCTTACCTGCTAACATTGAGCAAGCATTACAGCAAGCGCTGGTCAACGAGCGTGCCGGGTTGATCGTACAACTGAATTCTACAGTTGTACATAGTGAGTTGAATGAGGAACTAAAGCGGCAAGGTGTCATCCTGACTGACCTTGATAGCGCTGTACGTGAGTATCCCGAGCTGGTACGAGAACACTTCATGACGCGCTGTGTACCTGTGGCGACTAGCAAGTACACGGCCCTGCACGCGGCATTCTGGAGTGGTGGTTTCTTCCTCTACGTCCCTAAAGGCGTCGAGATCGAGGCCCCATTGCTCGCGCAGGTCTGGTTAGATCATCCTCTGGCGGCGGTCTTCTCTCACACGCTGGTGATTGCTGACGAGCAGAGTAGTGTGCGCGTAGTCGAAGAATACAATTCGACTTTCGCGGGTGAAGATCCCGCTTTGTTGAGCGATGTCGTAGAGGTGATTACCAAACGCGAGGCTCGTGTCGAGTTCAGCAATCTGCAAGACCTTGGCCAGAACGTCTGGAACATCACGAACAAAAACGCGCTCTATGAGAATGATGGCAGTGTGACCTTCGTGATGGCGGACCTGGGCAGCCGGGTCAACCTGGAGACCATCGGTGCCGGACTCAAGGGCAATGGCAGTGCTGCTGAGCTGGTGGGGGTGTTCTTCACTGACCATGAACAGCGTTTTGCCATCAATACCCTTTCGGACCATGATGCGCTTTCCACAAACGCGGAGACGCTGGTGAAGGGTGTGCTTACTGATCAGTCACGCGTCGAATTCGACGGTATGATCCGCGTGCATCCTGGAGCTCAGCAGACGGCATCGTTCCTCTCGGCGCATGGCTTATTGCTCAGCAAGAAGGCGCGCGGCGAATTTATTCCTGGTCTGGAAATTGGCGCGAACCAGGTCAGCGCCAGTCACGGCGCAACCACCGGACAGATCGACGAGGAGCAGCTCTTCTATCTGATGGTGCGCGGTATTGCGCGCGAAGAGGCCGAGCGTATCATCGTACAGGGCTTCTTTGAGCCGGTATTGCAGCGTATCCCATTGGAGCACTTGCGCGTGCGCTTGCGCCGTAGCATTGTGCGCCGCATGCGCGGAGCCTACGAGACCGAAGCGGACACCTGGGTTGATGCTCAGGAGCGCTGGGAGATCGAAGGCGTTGACGAGGGAGCTATCCACCTTGATGGCAACCCCAAAGACGAAGAGATCCAATTGAGCGAGTACTAACGTACAGGACAATGTTCGCCGTGTGTAGGAATAATTCCTTGCAGTTGTCCACTGTGGGCTTGCAGGCATGGGTGATCGCGTTGGGACAATCACAATCCCTTGCGTTGTCCTCTAACCTGCGAGCATTGTCAATTGATTATATTAACAGAAAACAGGGATGGTATGATAACAGTATCTTAAAGTGATGACAAATGTGCCCATCGGCCATCCGTTCGGACGGCTTGCCGTCCAGGGGAAACTGCGGTACCCACTACTCCTCGCCCCAATTGCAAAGGGTCGGAGCTACTTGAAGCGCGTTTCTCTGCCTCGCTGAAAGGCTTATCCCGAGAGTCGGAACGCTTGCGAAGAGGAAGAACACCCACGCTGATTTTACCCCCTCAGCGATTTCGAGGGGAACCATGCTCACTGCAAGAGCAGTATAGCACAGGTGTTCAGAATGGTCAAAGAGAAAGAAACGGAACACATGTCAACAAATAATCACCTTCGGTATCCTTTCTTAGAAACGTTTACAACACCTGATAACAGAACTCCGGTAGCTCAGACACGTACGGTACAGGATATACGCAAAGACTTCCCGATCCTCGCGCGCGAGGTTCATGGTAAGCCGCTTGTTTACCTGGACAGCACAGCGAGTTCGCAGAAGCCCGAGTCCGTGATCGAAGCCATGGACTTCTACTATCGGAACTATCATGCGAACATTCATCGTGGCGTCTACCAGATCAGCGAAGAGGCCACGGCGGCTATGGATCAGGCGCGTATCAAGATTGCGCGTTTTATCAACGCGCGTCAAAGCAAACAAGTTATCTTCACGCGCAACACGACCGAGAGCATCAACCTGGTCGCCTACAGCTGGGGGGGCGCAAATATCCACGCGGACGATTTGATCGTGTTGACCGAGATGGAGCACCATAGCAATCTTGTCCCCTGGCAATTGTTGGCACAGCGTACGGGAGCGCGTCTGGAGTTCGTGCCAGTCGACGATGATGGTCTTTTGCGCCTGGATATTTACACGCAACTCTTGCAGCAGCACCCCAAACTGGTAGCCTTCACGCACATGTCCAACGTATTAGGTACCATCAATCCGGCGCAGGAGATGATTGCGCAGGCGCATGCGGTTGGAGCCATTGTGCTCCTCGATGCGGCTCAAAGTGTCCCGCATCTGCCGGTCGATGTGCAGGCGCTGGACGTTGATTTTCTCTGCTTTAGCGCGCACAAAATGCTGGGACCGACAGGTATTGGCGCACTGTATGGTCGACGTGCTCTGCTAGAGGCGATGCCACCATTCATGGGTGGTGGGGATATGATTCGCAGCGTGCATCTGCGCGAGTCAACCTGGAGTGATCTCCCGTGGAAATTCGAGGCTGGCACACCAGCTATCGCTGAAGCCATTGGCTTCGGAGCTGCCATTGATTATCTGAACGCGTTAGGTATGGACGCCATCGCGCAGCACGAACGCGAGATCACGACATACGCGATGGAGCAACTGTCAACGGTCCCTGACCTCAAGATCTATGGTCCAGATGCCAGTCGGCGCGGCGGCGTCATCTCCTTCACGCTCGGAGACATCCACCCGCATGACCTGGCTTCCATCCTTGATCAAGAGGTAGGAGTGGCTATCCGTGCTGGTCATCACTGTGCACAGCCTCTCATGGACCGCTTCGGCCTGGCGGCGACGGCACGCGCCAGCTTTTATGTCTATACACTGCCAGCAGAAGTTGATATATTGGTGCAAGGACTTCACAAGGCGCAACAAATTTTCAGTTTGTAGGTGTCTCCTATTCTGCTCTTGAGGGTTTTTCTTATGTCAATGGATTATCGCGAATATATACTGGATCATTATCGTGATCCGCGCAATTATGGAAAGCTGGAAGCTCCTGACGTCCATAGTGAGGATGTGAATCCGCTCTGCGGAGATCAGTTGGCTATGGACCTCCAGGTCGAGGGAGACCGTGTGACCGCTGTCCGTTTTCAGGGGCGTGGTTGTGCTATCAGTCAGGCTACTGCTTCCATGCTCTCTGAAATGATCGAGGGCCACACGTTAGCGGAAGTTACTGCGCTGGGCAAGGATGATGTGTTGGACGCATTAGGTATCCCGATCAGTCCGGCGCGTACAAAATGTGCCTTTCTTTCGCTACGCGTACTTCATCGCGGGCTGGCCATCGCGGGATTTGAGCACCCCGCCGATGACGATGATGACGAATAAGGTGGAGATAGGATCTGACATGCAGGGCTTTATCAAGGTAGCAGAGTTGGCAGAACTGGCGGAGGGGCAACTCTTATCGCTCATGGTGGATGATGAACCTATCTGCCTGGCGCAGGTCGAGGGACAGGTGTACGCGTTCACTGACAATTGTACGCATATCAGTGGACCACTCAATGAAGGTGGTCTTGACGGTTGTACTGTGACATGTCCCTGGCATGGCGCACGTTTCGATGTGCGTACAGGCCAAGTCTTACGCGGACCCGCACGTCAAGAACTCTACACTTACCCGGTAAGCATTCAGGATGGCTCCATCTTCATCAGCCTGCCCCCCGAAGAATAGTGTCGCCACAGCATTGGCATAAAAGCCCGCGACGCTGAAAATAAAGGGATTTTGTGCCAATGGCAGATCAGCAGTCTGCTTTATATTGCCTTGCATGCAGATGAGCCTCCAGGCGCACTCCGCTGCGCCACATGAGCGGAGCTAGCGGCGCATCCTCTGAAACGGTCAGAAACGAAGCTAGCGCTTCTAGCCTTTGGCTCATCTGACCGAGAGGAGCCAGCCGCATTTGTGGCGGTCCCTCAAAAGGAGGCGGTAGCCGCGTTTCTGGATGCCTATGGGTATTAGATATGTCTACCAACTACTTTAGGGAGACCACGTAGCGACCCTTAAACGTCACTGCCGTCACATCCTCTTCCATTATTTCTGCATAGAGTTCCATGCGCGCTCTTCCTCTTCTGCGCAGTGTTTGTTCAAATCTACTTAGCTCTAACCCGGCGGGTTTGTAGCAATAGGCCGAGAAGTCTTTTGTGACAGGCACCAGGTAGTCGCAATGACTATTTTGGATGACAATAGTACCATCCATGTCCAGTTCTCGTAGCAGATACCATAGCATACTCCAACCAGACAGTGTTGCCACGGTACTCAGGCTTCCAGCGAAGACAGCTCCAAAGTGATTCATGTTCTCGGCCAAAGGAGCACCCAACTTGATACCCCGATCATTATAGCTATCTACGCTTAACTGAATATATTTCGTGATCGGAATTTCCGTATGAAGCACGTGTTGAAGTTCCTGCAATCGGTCCCGCATATTTTTTCCAAACCAATCTTTTTCTTTACTCTTCGTAGATCGCACTTGCGTACGTTGTCTCTTACTTTAAAATAACATAACAGCACAGCAATTGTCGACCGCTTGACAGCAAAACCAGGGCCTTCCCTATTATACAAAAAGTTGCTCATACTCGCTGCTTTTAGTACGTTCCTGCCAGGGTGAATGCATCCGGGGTCAGCTCTCAGTCCATGAGAGGAAACCGGGTAGCCACGTTTGTGTCGATATAAGAGGCAGCGTGCGCCAGGCGATCGGATCTGTTGACATTTGTTCCATAAGCCCCTACAATTACCTGGCAACCTATGCTTTTGAAACGACTATACTTTTGCCGAGAGGGTTCACATGCAAGGGAAATCACATCTATTAGTTGGTCTCACCGCTGGCGTCGTCCTGGACAGCGCGCTCCATTTAACCGGTACGCCTCTGACTCTGGCCGCATCAGTCCCCCTTGCGCTGCTTGTGAAAAAGGCTACCTATTATCTCGCGGTCGGCTTTGGTGCCCTCTTGCCCGATATCGATAATGCGCGCAGCATGATGGGACGTCGCCTTGGTCCTATCAGCAAAGAAATTCAGCATCTGGCAGGTCATCGCACCTTGTTTCATAGCCTGCTGGGGCTGGCTCTGGGATCATTATTGGCGATTGGACTGGAACAGCTCGTCGTCTATTTATTGAGTCAACGCGGTCTGGCCTTTCCTGCATCACTCGTTGCCGGTTCGCACCTGGTTTTCATTGGCATACTATTCGGGTGTGTCATGCATATCGCAGCCGACGCACTCACATTTGGTGGGGTCCCGCTCTTCTGGCCTAATCCTAAGCGCTATGGATTTCCCCCCAACTCGCATTGGCGTTTTCGTACTGGCACGTGGCCTGAGGGAGTGGTTGTCTGGTCCTTTATGCTACTCGTTGTTATTGGCATCTGGTACGGTGTGATTATCATTTAAATTCGCTGCTAGATTGAGAACAGGCCCTATATAGGGAGAGGCTCATTATTGATGATAAAACGCTGGCGTCCGCGTTCCGACTTCACATACCTTGCACAACTGCGTCTTGCCTGGATTATCCTGGTGCTGCTCATGCTGGCTTATGCCATCCTGGTCAGTGATCAGGCTGTGCTGCGCTATACCACGTTCAAGGCGGATGCATTTGATCTTGGCAACATGGACCAGGCGATCTGGAATACTATTCATGGACGCCCATTTCAATTTACCAATCAGGGCTCTGACAATTATGGCCCACCAACACGCCTGGCCACACATGTTGAGCCAATTCTCCTGCTCCTCTCGCTACTCTACGCCTTCCATGCTGATCCGCGTATTCTACTCATTTTCCAAACTATCGCTCTGGCGGCTGGAGCGCTGCCCGTTTTCCTCCTGATGCGCAGACAATTACCACCATTTCCTCTCCTCGCACCTGTTATGGCCGCTGCTTACCTGGCCTCGCCGTCCCTGCTGGGCATGAATCTCTATGATTTCCATCCTGTTAGCCTGGCAACTCCCTTGCTGCTCTACGCCGTATTAGCCCTTGACTGCCGACGTTATGGCTGGTTTGTAGTTGCTTGCATTCTTGCGTGCGCATGTAAAGAAGATATGCCCTTGGCCGTAGCCATGCTAGGCATCCTGGTGATCTGGAAGTATGCCTTACCGCGCCTGGGGATCGCGCTCTTCATAGGAGGTATCCTGTGGAGTGCCTGCGCGTTCTTTATTGTCATGCCGCATTTCTTTCCCGGTGCACAGCATAACAACTACTGGTATCGCTATGCCGCGCTAGGAAGTACGCCCTCCGCAGCAGTTGTGAATGTCTTACTGCATCCCTGGCTGCTTTTCGCCGTCTTCCTCACGCTGGACCGTGTCTACTATCTGATCAATTTGCTGCGTAGCACGGGTTTCCTGGCCTTGCTTGCGCCGGAGTGGCTGCTGCCGACGTTACCCAGTCTGGCTATCAACCTGCTCGCTTCTGGCGCTGCTTATCATAGTGGAGTTTACCACTATAACGCAGCCATCATCCCTTTTATCAGTATTGCCGCTATTTATGGCACGCGTCGTCTGCTGCTACGCTGGTATCATTGGCGTGATGAAGCAATAGACGGCATGATCAACGAAACTAGCCTTGATCAAAAAGCCAGTCGGCGCGGGGCGCGTATACCTGTGCTTGTCGCAATCTATACTGTTGGTTGTCGCATCATGCGTAATACAATAGCGTCAGTAGCATATATAGTGCATAGCAGCATCAAACACCCACTTGTTACGCGACTACGTACATATCTTTCCGTGCTGCGGAAATGGAGTATCCGGCAGGGACAACGTGGCAACTCACAACTGTTAGATCTTGCCAGGCGCGCGTCTGTCCCGCGCTTTCAGCGCTACGTTGCCCTGTGGATTATAGCGATGTTCGCACTCAACTTCGCGGTTATGATGCCTTTTCTGGACTACTTCTGGCCCGGTCAGCTCTTCACCGGCTACCGGGAACAACAGATCCAACAGGTGCTCGATCTCATCCCTCCTGACGCTTCTGTTTCGGCTGGCGGCAACCTCAACCCTCATTTGACGGATCGTCGCTATATTACTGTCTTCCCACAGCTCACTTATGAAACATCTTCATCTGGTGTTGATCGTACTGTCGAATATGTAGTAGTTGATCTGGATGCCGTTTCACCTGAGGACACATCACGTTCTGCTAATTTTTTAATGGTATTAAATCAATTACGACGTTCGCGCCAGTTTCGCCAGATAGCGGAGGCTGACGGGGTTATCTTATTAATGAGGGATAACACGTAGCGCACCAGCCGCAAATCATGTTATAATCCAATCAGAGCAATAAATACTGACCTTACGTGTTCACACGTGCTTGGCTAATCGTATTGAGAGGAAGGCCGGATGCGCAATAATCCTTATCCAGATGAACCTACTACTCGCGTACCACCGACTGACGTACTGCCTCAGCGGGAACGTATGGAGGATTTACCACCCAAGCCAGTACAACCGCAACTCCCTCTGCAGCCACCTGCGGAATCGATGCAAGAAGTTGAGAGCGCCGAGATACGCCAGGAAGAGGCACGCACTGTCAGGTATGCTATTGGCAAGCTCACTGACTTCGTGCAGTGGTTTATTGCTGTGCTGGAAGCAACCTTAGCTATCCGCTTCTTATTGATGTTGATTGGAGCTGATCCATCCAACTTGTTTGCTGGTTTTCTCTACGCGTTAACTGCTATCGTCCTTTTCCCTTTTGCCAATATTGTGCACTCGGCAGCGATTCGCGAGCCTAACCAGTGGTTTGAGTGGTCTACCTTGATCGCTATGGCTATTTACTGGCTGCTTTTCTGGGCCGTTAGACGCTTCTTGCGCATCCTGATCTCGACGCCAGAAGAACCTGTCAGTTAATTGACCCCTGACAATGTGTCATCGCAAAGCGTTACGGAAGCATCCCCCGATTACGGGTAAATTTTCCCTTTGTGGACAGAGAGCCGAATAACTACTTTCCGTGCGTTATCGGCTCGCTCGCAAGCAGAGATAGGCCACCTGAGCGATACGTGCAAACAGAGCTATCACGGCTCTGTTGTTCTGTTCGCACAAAGGTGGCCTCGCAGAGAGAGGCCTCAGGAAAAAGCAGCTTATAGCCGTTGCTTGTACTTCCCTAATGCATCCTGCGCGGTTGCTGGCTGGCTGAGCTTATCTGCGGATTGTGAATAGAGTGCGCTGTCATTGCCGGGCTCGCCTGTGGCCTGGTCATAACCAATCTCGGCCACCTGCTCGGGCCGGAACGCGTTGACGGGTCGCATGCCGGATGGTGGTAGCTTCGCGCGAGGACCGGGTTTCGAGGTCGGCCACTCTGGATAGTGTGGCTGGACGCCCGGTTGGATTGCTCGCTCTGTGGCTGGCGCACTTGCTGGTAGCGTTGTTTGTGCAGGTTGCACTTCAGGGATGGCTGCGACTTGCAGCTTTTGTTTCTGAGCCATATCTGCTCCTTCTTCTGATTTGCCAGTAAAATTCTCAACAGTGGCATCACACATGTATAAAAATAGCACCCTACCCATTCCTCTTTCGGATGAATAGATCTTATGCATATTTTACAGCGCGACGGCTAGATGTGTCAGCGCGAAACCTCGTCTATCTTTCCTATAGATGGTTAGTGCATACATACAATATATCTATGCTTCGATTGTGCGCAAGTTCTGTTCTTCTAATTTGACTTTAGCACCTGCTCTATGCTACGATATTTGATGAGGAAGTGTACCTTGGACACTAGCTTATATGTGTCTTTGCATGCCTATTTTATAAAGAAATGAAGGTTCCGCTCATATGGGAAATACACTCCCCATTTTTATCCTGGTTGCTCTGGCAGTCCTCTTCGGCATTGTCGTAATGGCCTTGACTGCAATCATTGGCCCTAAAAAGCCAACGCCGGAGAAGCTTGCCCCCTATGAATGCGGTATTCAAGAAATAGAAGCGCCCCGGCGGCGTTTCCCTGTCAAGTATCTTTTGACCGGTATGCTTTTTATCGCCTTCGATATCGAAATTGTCTCTTTTTATCCTCTCGCCGTTTTGTTGCATCAATTGGGGGCGTTTGGGCTCTTTGAGTTGCTCACCTTTCTGCTCGTTCTGGCGGTGGGGTATCTCTATGTCTGGCGGAAGGGAGCATTCACATGGGAGTAAAAAATCCCTGGGAGCCGGTACAGACGTATTCGAATACCCAGACTCCGCGCTTGCGTCGCGAGTTGTCTGTGCATCAAAAAGATGCTGAATTGGGGATCTTGACTACCCAGGTTAACAAATTGATTGGTTGGGGACGCAGTTCCTCGTTGTGGCCTGCGTTGTTTGGGCTGGCCTGCTGTGCCATTGAAATGATGTCAACCAGCGGCGACCGCTTTGACATCTCGCGTTTCGGAGCGGAGGTCTATCGAGCCTCACCACGCCAGGCAGATCTGATGATCGTCGCCGGTCGCTGCTCCATTAAGATGGCTCCGGTGCTGCGTCAGATCTATGATCAGATGCCGGAACCGAAATGGGTCATCTCGATGGGAGCCTGTGCCTCCTGTGGCGGCGTCTTCAACAACTATGCGATTGTGCAAGGCGTGGACAAGATCGTGCCGGTCGACGTCTTTATCCCTGGCTGCCCACCAACACCTGATATGCTGCTATTTGGCTTCAACGAACTCCAGCGCAAGATCCGCGAAGGCGTTCCTAATCCACCTGATCCCTTGAAGGCCAGTGGTTTAAAACTGGTTGGTCCAGTCGGCGACGAAGCATAATTAGCAACAGGATATCTGTGCATGTGGGGCACCTCCTTGGGGTGCCCTTGATGTCTTTTTTTTAATGACGACGTGAGTTACTGCTGGAGGGATATCCTCTGGGGTCAATGAAGGAACGTAATAATAGTATGTCCATAACAGCAGCATCGACGGTCGAAACCGTGCGGAGCAAGTTCCCACAGGCAGTCGTTGAAACGGTCGAGTTTCGTGATGAGCAGACGCTTATTCTCTATCCAGAGAGCCTGATCGAAGTCTGTTCTTATCTCAAAAAGCAGCTGCAATATAATTTCCTCGAAACCGTTACAGCGGTTGACTGGCCGGAGCGCACTCCACGTTTCGATGTCGTGTATCAACTTCTCTCCATCCCGCACCAGACGTACCTGCGCCTCAAAGTGCGCGTGGGGCAGCGCAGAGAAGAACATCCAGCCGTGCCCAGTGTGACCGGTATCTGGATGGGGGCAAACTGGTACGAGCGCGAAGTATACGATCTCTTCGGTATTGTCTTTAGCGAGCATCCCGATCTGCGCCGTATTCTTATGCCGAGTGATTGGACGACCCATCCTTTGCGTAAGGACTATCCTCTCTCCGGCTTTGATCTGCCCGAGCCGCACTGGGGCGGTCAGGTCCCTTATGATAGCGATCCTGGTGTGGGTAAGTATTATCAGCAGACTTTGCGCACGCCTGAAAGTCGCGAACTGAATGAGAGCCGCAGCAAAGTGAACCCGAACCAGGAACCTGGTACGCCGAGTCGGCCCAGAGAGAACGAGGGATAACGTATGCAACAGCAAGAGATAGAAAACAGCTATAGCGTTGAGGAGGGCCAGCCATCGGAGGATGGGCAGCGTTCCGATACGATGACGATCAACATGGGGCCGCAGCATCCAAGCACCCATGGTGTGCTGCGTCTCCTCCTGACAATTGAAGGCGAAACGGTTATCAAGGCCATACCCGATATTGGTTTCTTGCATACCGGTATCGAGAAGACTGCCGAAGCGAAGACCTATCACCAGGCGCTGGTACTGACTGATCGCATGGATTACCTGGCCCCACTCTGCAATAACCTGGGCTACGCACTGGCCGTTGAGCGCTTGCTGGGGATCGAAGACGAGATCAACGATAAGATCAAATATACGCGAGTCATCCTGGCCGAGTTGCAGCGTATCGCCAGCCACCTTGTCTGGTTAGGGACCCATGCGCTCGACCTGGGCGCACAGAGCATGTTCCTGTACTGCTTCCGTGAGCGTGAGCAGATCCTGGATGTGTTTGAGTATGTTTCGGGCGTGCGTATGATGACCAGCTATATTTGTCCCGGTGGACTACAGGCTGATCTGCCTCCACACTTTGACGAGCAGGTGCGCAAGTTCACGGATGTTTTCCCGCAGCGCTTACAGGAATATCATGATCTGCTGACCAATAACCAGTTATGGCTGGAGCGTACCAAGGGCGTTTCTGTGCTGAGTCAGGAAGACGCCATTGCCTATGGCGCGACCGGTCCAGTCTTGCGCGGAAGTGGCGTGGTATGGGATCTGCGTAAAGTGTTCCCTTACAGCGGCTATGAGCGCTTTGACTTCGATATCCCTGTTGGCTCGAACGGCGACGTTTTTGATCGCTACCTGGTACGTATGCTGGAGATGGAGCAGAGTCTGAGGATCGTCAATCAGGCGCTGGAGGGTTTGCCCACTGGAGCGCATCGCGTCAACAATCCTAAGATCACACCGCCGCCAAAGTGGCAGATCACCGGTAGCATGGAAGCGCTAATCCATCACTTCAAACTATTTACCGAGGGTTATCGTCCACCGAAAGGTGAGGTATTCGTACGTACCGAGTCGCCCAAGGGTGAACTTGCTTACTACATCGTCAGCGATGGGAGCGCCAAGCCCTATCGTATGCACGTGCGTGGTGGCTCGTTCGCGAACCTGCAAGCGTTGCCGCGCATGATCGAAGGCGGTTTTCTATCGGACGTCGTGGCGGGCATCGGGAGTATTGATATCGTGCTAGGAGAGGTTGATCGATGATTTCAGAACAGGCCAAACAGCGCATGCGTGACCTGGCCGCGCGCTATCCCGTAGCCCGCTCGGCTGTCATGCCTGCGCTGCATATTGCGCAACAAGAAGAAGGCTATATTACCCCTGAAGGCTTACAGGCGGTCGCGGAAGCTATCAATTTAACCGTCGCTGATGTAGAGAGCGTAGCTACCTTCTATACAATGTACTACCAGCGTCCGCAGGGGCAGAAGGTAATCAAAGTGTGCAATAGCATCTCCTGCTATCTGCGCAACTGCGATGCCCTGGTAGAGCATCTGGAGCAGCGCCTGGGCGTCAAGCGCGGCGAAACGACGGCTGACGGTCGCTATACCTTGATGACGGCTGAATGCCTGGCTTCTTGTAGTACGGCACCGGTTTTACAGGTGAATGACGAATTTGTAGAAAATGTTACCTTCGAGAGTGCTGATGCGCTCGTAGATGCGTTAGATAAAGAACTGGATACGCGAAAATCTGAGACCAGGTCCGAGATACGCCGCTAGCGTACCTCATACAATAGCTACGATACCCACAAAAGGAATTATACATATGCCAGAATTATTTGTTACAAAGGATATCGATGTTCCTGGTATAGATGCACTGGATGTCTATCGTCAGTATGGCGGCTATGCAGCATTAGAGAAGGTGCTGCGTGAATATCAGCCGGATGCCTTTATAGATCTGATGAAGGCGTCGGGACTGCGTGGACGTGGTGGGGCCGGTTTTCCCACAGGCATGAAGTGGAGCTTCCTGGCGAAAAACGACAAGCCGCGCTATCTTTGCTGCAACTGCGATGAGAGCGAGCCGGGCACCTGCAAAGACCGTCAGTTGATGGAGAAGATTCCGCATCGCTTGGTGGAAGGGGTCATCATCACCAGCTATGCCTGTAATGTGCATACGGCTTTCATCTATGTGCGTGGCGAACTGGCAAAGGCGGGACGCCAGGTCGAGAAGGCTGTACAGGAAGCCTATGACGCGGGCCTTGTTGGTCAGAATATCCTTGGTACCGGTTTCAACCTGGACATCATTGTGCATCGCGGCGCAGGTGCCTACATCTGCGGCGAAGAGAGTGCTTTGATGGAATCGTTGGAAGGCAAGCGCGGCTACCCACGCCTCAAACCACCTTTTCCGGCGGCGATTGGCGTCTATGGCGGTCCTACCGTGATCAATAACTGCGAGACACTCGCCACCATCCCGCCAATGCTGATGGCTGGCATCGAGCAATTCGCCGCTTTAGGGACCGAGAAGAGTAAGGGCACGCGTCTTTTCTGCCTGAGTGGACACGTCAAGCAGCCGGGCGTCTACGAATTGCCGCTGGGCACGCCGATGCGCACGCTGATCTACGATGAAAACTACGGTGGTGGTATACTGGGCGACAAGCAATTAAAAGCAATTATTCCGGGTGGCTCTTCCGCTCCCATACTTGCTCCAGACAAAGTTGATACTCCGCTGGATTTTGAGGCTGTGGCTGCTGCCGGTTCGATGCTTGCCTCAGGCGGTATGATCATCCTTGACGAGGATACCTGTATCGTAGCCGCTATTCTGCGCATGACCGAGTTTTATCGCGACGAGTCGTGCGGTAAGTGTACGCCTTGCCGTGAGGGTACCTACTGGCTTACCGAGATTCTGGAACGCCTTGAGCATGGACACGGCACTCAGAAGGATATCGACCTGCTGCGCGATATTTGTGATAACATCAGCGGGAAATCGTTCTGTCCGTTGGGTGATGCCGCTACCAGTTCGATTACGAGCGGTGTCAGGCTCTTCTTTGATGAATTTGTGTATCATGTCCAGCACGGGCAGTGTATGGTAGGATCAGGCCGTCAGCAGCACAAGCCAGAAGCAGCGGCGCTCCAGGCCGCCGTACGTTAGACTGTGTTTGGTTTCAGTTCACTATTGACCAACGTGTGTGCGTTCCAAACACTATCTGAGAACTGAGAATATTATTGATAGACCATTCGGCAACGGCGCTAGCGCGTCTCGTGCTCTGCATGCCGCCGAATGAGAGGAAATTCCGATGCCAGAAGAGAAAAAAGATGAACTTGTGCACCTCACCATCGACGGCAATCCCGTCGCCGTTCCACCGGGAACGCTGGTGTGGGCGGCGGCAAAACAGGCGGGCATAGAGGTTCCGATTTATTGCTATCATCAGAAAATGCCCCCGCTAGGTGCTTGCCGTATGTGCTTTGTCGAGATAGAGAAAATGCCCAAGCCCCCGCAGACGGCCTGTACCACACCTGTCGCCGAAGGCATGGTGGTGCGTACAGATACCGAGAAGGTACTGAAGGCGCGGCGCGGTACGCTGGAGTTTTTGCTGATCAACCATCCGCTCGATTGTCCAATCTGTGACAAGGCCGGTGAGTGCGATCTGCAAGATTTTACGCTGCGTCATGGTCCTGGCGGGACACGTTTCGACCAGCATAAACGTCATTATCCCAAGCCTGTTCCGGTGAGCAACGATATCATGCTGGACCGTGAACGCTGCGTGCTCTGCCAGCGCTGCACGCGCTTCAGCTCTGAAATATCCATGGATAACGGACTCGTCATGATCTCACGTGGCTACCGTATGGAGGTGGGCACCGCTCCAGATCATGCATTCGACTCTGTTTTCTCCGGCAACACCGTCGAGATCTGCCCGGTTGGGGCCTTAACCGCGTCCACGTACCGCTTTAAGGCGCGACCGTGGGAATTAAAGAAGGTACCAAGCGTCTGCAATAATTGTAGTGTGGGCTGTAATGCGCGGGTAGATGTGCGGGTGGACAAGATTATGCGTTTGATGTCGCGCAATAACGATGAGATCGATGATGGCTGGCTGTGTAATCGGGGGCGTTGGGGCTTTGACTTCGTCAATAGCCCGCAACGTTTGCGCACACCACTGATTCGGCGCAACGGTAATCTCGTTGAAGCAAGCTGGGACGAGGCGTTCTCCTATATATCGACTCGCCTGAGGGATATTATTGCCAAACATGGCGCGCAAGCAGTGGCGGGCATCGGCTCGACGCGCACCACGAATGAAGAAACCTACCTCTTCCAGAAGTTTCTACGCGACGTTATTGGTACACCAAACATTGACCACCACCACGGTTCTTTCCCAGGTCCACGGGATCAGTTCACGAACAAGCCCTGGATGCTGACCAATAGTATCGCGGACATTGAAAAGGCATCACATATTGTCCTGATTGCCTCTGATCCTTATACGCGCCAGCCCATTCTTAATTTGCGTATCAAGAAGGCGCTGAAGCAAGGCGCAAAGATCTTTATCGTCAATGCAGGTCCCACCGAGCTGGATCGCCTGGCGACGCTTAAAATTACCATACCTGAAAATACTGCCGGTGCAGCCGCCAAAGTGTTGCTCAAGCAGGCATTGAACAATGCGGCGGTGAAGATTGATGGCTACGAGGAGATCCGTGCAAAGATAAAGCAGGAGGATCAAGCGATCCGCGCACTTGCAGATAGCTTTGGTGCGCGCGTGACAAATCAGCTACAGAGTCTGGCCGACGAGCTTATCACTGCGCAGGGGGCGGTTATTCTCTATGACGAGATGGCTACGTTGGAGCCTGGCGGTGCTGACCTCGCGCCTGATCTGCATGCACTGGCGCTGGTCAGCGACAATATTGGACGTCCTGGCGCGGGTGTTGGTCCGCTCTTCGAGGATGCCAACTCGCTTGGCGCACGCGACATGGGATTGCTACCAGATGCGTTGCCTGGTTATCAGGCTGCCGCAGAAATTGGTATGCCTTACGCCGAAATATTGAGTAGTCCACAGATTAAAGCGTTGTATGTCATGGGCGCGAATCCCGTACGCCATCTAGCCGGGACCACGTTGCCGTCCACGCTGGATTTTGTCATCGTGCAAGATATTCTGCTGACCGAGACGGCCCAGCAGGCCGATGTCGTACTTCCTGCCGTAACGTTCGCGGAAAAAGAGGGCAGTATGACCAATGTTGATCATCATGTCCAGGCTATTCGGCAGGCGTTGCGTCCATTGCCCGGTACCAGGGCAGATTGGGAGATCCTGATGGCTCTGGTGCGCTATATGGGCTTGCACTGGAACTACAGCAGCCCACAAGATATCTTGCTAGAGATTGCCGAGAGCAATCCTTTCTACGCCGGTCTTACCTGGGAGGACCTGGGCCAGCAAGGCGTGCGCACTGCAGAGCAGGAGGTGGCTCGTGCTTGAATTTCTCAATATGCCGCTCGTCGCGGATATCATTAAAAGCGCTATTATCATTGTCGCATTGTTGACCGCATTCGCTTATATGACGTTGATTGAGCGCGTCGTTATTGCCAGGATGCAGGGTCGCCTGGGTCCGAACCGTGCGGGTCCATTGGGTCTATTTCAGCCACTCGCCGACGCTTTGAAGATGGCTTTCAAGGAGCAGATTATACCGACTCAGGCCAAGAAAGCTATCTATCTGGTGGCTCCGGTGATCTCAGTGGTTGTTGCGCTGTGCGCCTTCGCGGTTGTGCCGATTGGCAATAACTGGAGCGGCAATCCCAATGTGCATAGTCCCTGGGACCCGTTTATTGGCGATGTCAATATCGGCATCCTGTGGATACTGGCCATGTCCTCGCTCGCGGTCTACGGTATTGTACTGGGTGGTTGGGCCTCGGGCAACCGTTACTCGTTGCTTGGTTCACTGCGTAGTGCGGCCCAGATGGTCTCTTATGAGACAAGCCTGGGACTGGCGCTCAGTGGGACGCTGATGTGGGCTGGTACACTGAGTATGGTAGGTATCGTGCACGCGCAATTAAGCCAGCATATCTGGTTCTTGTTTGCGCAACCTCTCGGCTTTGTGATTTACCTGATTGCAGGCGTGGCTGAAGTGAACCGAGCGCCGTTTGATCTACCCGAGGCCGAGCAGGAGTTGACTGCTGGCTACCTGACCGAGTACAGTGGACTGCGCTGGAGCCTCTATCAGATGGCTGAGTACATTAATATGATCACGGTGAGCGCGATAGCTTCGACCCTTTTTCTGGGTGGCTGGAGTGTCTTTGGACTGGCCGACAACATCCCGGTGCTGACAATTGTGTTTTTCCTGATCAAGGTGGCCATGTTCCTGTTTCTCTTCATCTGGCTGCGCGCTACGTTACCACGTATCCGCTATGATCGCCTGATGCGGCTGGGCTGGCAGTTGCTTTTGCCGCTGGCTGTGCTCAACGTTGTCATCACGGCAGTCTGTGTCGCGCTAAACTGGTACTGGTGGGTCAATGGCCTGCTTGGTCTGGCTGTGATCGTCGTGCTACTCTTCGCGCTGCGTGGCAAGAGCTTTACCGAGGGTACGCGCTTCGTAGAAGAGACAGACAAAAGCGCTCAGTTGTTACCGGCTTCTGTACGCATGGTGAAGTTTGAAAGTCCGACTGCACCTGCACCTGCTGCTGCTGTGGAAGAGCAAAATGTAGAGACGGTCCAGGTGTAAGTTATGAAGTTGTAAGTGACAACGGTTTTATACTTTGGTATGATGCGGGAGCACTATCGCTCATTAGCATAATGATCTTACCAGGTATTTTGAGGAGGGAGTATATGTCAACCTACAGCTATCGCGAAGTACTTAACCAGATTCAGCACCTTTCAGTTGATGAACAGCTTCAGTTGTTGGAGGATATAGCTAAGTTACTGCGTCGTCAAACCGTTGTCAAGCCTCTTCATAGTATCTTAGAGTTAGAAGGATTGGGTAAAGAGACCTGGAAAGATGTTGATATAGACCAGTATATAGAGCAGGAGAGAAGTTCATGGGATGGGTAGAAGATCTGCGTGGGCAAGTGGTTGGTCTGGACACGTCACCGCTCATTTACTATATTGAGAAGAACCCTATCTATATAGATACAGTAGCCCCTTTTTTTCAAGCTGTAGATAGAGGTGAGATCTCGATAGTGACGTCAGTTGTGACACTGCTTGAAACGTTGGTTCACCCATTACGGAATGGCGATGCTAACCTGGCGAAGCAGTACCGTGATATATTGCTCTACACTAAGGGCTTGACAACCATCTTACTTTCTCAAGAAATCGCTGAAGAAGCTGCGCAGTTACGTGCTTTACATAATATTCGGACGCCTGATGCTATTCAGATGGCCACAGCTATTAAGTCTGATGCGCTATGTTTTCTAACGAATGATGTGCGTTTACCTTCAACGGCTCAATTACAAGTATTGGTGTTAAACGAACTAAGGAGTTCATAATGTCTTTCGATATTATCAAAGGTATGGCTACTACCTTCAAGAACATGGGTAGGAAGCCAACCACCGTCTCTTATCCAGAGGAAGAACGCGAGCTGCCAGACCGCTTCCGTGGACGGCATGTGCTGCACCGTTATGACAATGGTATGGAGCGCTGTGTCGGTTGCTATCTCTGCGCGGGAGCCTGCCCGGCGGACGCGATTTATATTGAGGCGCAGGAGAATACCGAGGAGAAGCGTGTCTCGCCCGGTGAGCGTTATGCACAGGTTTTCGATGTAAATATGCTGCGCTGCATTTTTTGTGGCTACTGTCAGGCTGCTTGTCCGACAGGTGCTATCACGCTAGAGAAAAATTATAAACTGGCCTCTTATTATCCAGAGGACCTGGTTTATCACAAGGAACAACTGCTCGAAGCACAGGGACAGGCTACCGTGGGTTCCAATGCGGTCTGGGCTGAGCCTGCGCCGAGCGAGGCTGCACAGCCAATTCCACAAGAGTCGCAGTTGTTCGATGGAGCACAGGCCAGCGCCGCTGCGGTTGGTCTGGGCAACATGAGCACGGAGCTCCCAGTGCTGCTGGTCAATGAGGAGCAGGATGAGGATAGAAGAAAGCTTTAGTAACTATGCAGGTCGGGAACGACAACCGCAAGGGATTGTCGCTACGCGGGGTGGAGGCAGGTGGGACGCACCATTGTGGGAACGACAACCGCAAGGGATTGTCGCTACGCGGGGTGGAGGCAGGTGGAACGCACCATTGTGGGAACGACAACCGCAAGGGATTGTCGCTACGCGGAGTTGTCCAGTCGATCTGCATAGTTACAAGCTTGATGGAATGTAAAGAGGAACAGATATGACTCCTGAATTAGTATCGTTTATCGTGCTGGCGATTGCTAGTACGGCCTCTGCTCTCGGCGTGATCTTCTTTAGGAATGCTGTATATAGCGCCTTGAGCTTGATCCTGACACTGCTCTTGCTGGCGATGTTTTATTTGCTGTTGGGTGCGATGTTTATTGCGGTCGTGCAAATTCTGATCTATGCCGGGGCTATTATGGTACTTTTCCTTTTCGTGGTGACAATGCTGGTGCCTGATCAGAGTGGTGTGGATCTCCAGGATCGTATACCCTGGCAGCGTGCGGTAGCTGGTCTATTGGGTCTGGTACTGGTAGGCGGTTTGAGCTACCTGATCTTTACGGGGTCGCCAGCCACGGGCGCAAAAGCAACCGGCACGGAGAGTTTGCAAAGCATGGTCGTCGCCAATGGAAACATCCAGGCTTTTGGGCTGGCGCTCTTTCACGGCTACCTCTTCCCGTTCGAGGTGACGAGCCTGCTGATTGTGGTGGCGATTCTCGGTGCGTTGATCTTTGGACGACGGGCTTAGGAGGCAGAACTATGAGCCATACAGTGCCGTTATCGGCCTATCTAATAATGAGCGCTCTTTTGTTTAGCATTGGGGTCGTCGGCGTACTGATCCGGCGCAATCCGCTCATTATTTTTATGTCTATTGAATTAATGCTAAATGCCGTCAATTTATCGTTTGTGGCTTTATCCAGCTATCTCGACTCCGCTGATGGGCAGATGTTTGTCTTTATGGTCCTGACGGTTGCCGCCGCCGAGGTCGTAGTAGGGCTGGCATTGATCGTATCCATCTTCCGCTCGCGCCGCAACATCGATGTTGACGAGATGAATATATTGCGAGGCTAGCTATGACAAATCTAAGTCTATGGGTGCTCCTGTTTCCCCTGCTAGGCTTTATTATCCTGGGCTTGCTGGGCAGGTTCTTCTCGCGTGGAACGATCTTGACGATAGCCTGGGGTGCTTGCGGCCTGGCCTTTCTGTTTGCCGTCGCCAATTTCTTTTCGATGCTGGGTACTCCTGCCGCTCATCGTTTGAGCGACCAGTTGATCTATACCTGGGTCTCATCTACCAGCAATGGAGTGAGTACCATGCCGCTTACCATTAGCTTTGGTCAGTTGCTTGATCCACTCTCAATGGTCATGCTGCTGGTGGTGACGGGTGTGGGCTTGCTGATCCACATCTACTCGGCGGGCTACATGGAGGATGATCCGGGCTTCTGGCGTTTCTTCGCCTATCTGAACTTTTTCATCTTTGCGATGGTCTTACTGGTTTCAGCCGATAATTTCTTGTTCTTGCTTGTCGGTTGGGGACTGGTTGGCCTGGCCTCTTTCTTGTTGATTGGGTTCTGGTATCAGCGGCGCGCGGCAGTTGCGGCGGCACGCAAAGCCTTCGTCATCAATGTCATCGGTGATTTCGGTCTGATGCTTGCTATCTTCCTAATTTTCACCAATTATCACACGTTGAGTAATGGCACGCTGAACTTCCAGGATGTCTTTTCGCAGACCAGCGCGTTGCCCGCAGGCGGTGCTACAATAACCGCTATCTGTCTGCTACTCTTCGTGGCCTGTGCTGCGAAATCGGCGCAGTTGCCGCTCTACATGTGGTTGCCGGACGCCATGGAGGGTCCAACTCCAGTTAGCGCGCTGATCCACGCGGCAACAATGGTCACTGCAGGTGTCTATCTTGTTGCTCGTACGCATCCACTGTTTCAACAGGCTCCGGTGGCTCTAAATGTGGTGGCGGGTGTTGGTGGAGCGACGGCGCTTTTTGCGGCCTCTATCGCGCTCTTCCAACTGGATATCAAGCGTGTGCTGGCCTATTCGACAATCAGCCAATTGGGCTACATGTTTATGGCCGAGGGCGTGCATAATTATACGGCTGGCATCTTCCACTTGGTGACGCATGCATTTTTCAAAGCCTTGCTCTTCCTGGGTGCAGGCGCAGTCATTCATGCCCTGGAGGGTCAGCAAGATATACGCAAAATGGGCGGTCTGTGGAGTCGCTTACCCATAACTGCCTGGACGTTTCTTGCGGCTGCACTGGCGATCAGTGGTATTCCGCCGTTCGCGGGCTTCTGGAGTAAGGATGATATCCTTAGCTCGTTACTGGCCCAGGCCACTACGACCAGTAATCCCTGGTTCTATGCGCTCTGGATTGTTGGCCTGTTGACTGCTGGCTTGACTGCCTTCTATATGTTCAGACTATTCTTCGGTATCTTCGCTGGCTACTACCGTGGCGAGTCGGTCGCTCCCGTACACAAAGAAGAAGATGCGGAAGAGGATGAAGAGGCTGATGCCACAGGACATCACGGTGCTGGCAGGTTGGGTTATTACGATATCTACGAAGTGCCCAATGTTATGACGACGCCATTGGTAATCCTGGGAGCGCTATCCGTCATCGGCGGTGCCGTGCTTGCCTCGTGGTCACTCATCGGACCCATTGGTGCGCGCTGGTCGCCGCTGACGAACTTCTTAGCACCGGTATTTGCTGGCAGCCATGCTCCCGAGGCTTCGTTTGGTCTGACCTGGCTCTCGACGGGACTGAGTGTGGTTCTGGGCGGACTGGGTATCCTCGCGGCCTGGCGTCTCTACGGCAGGGAAGAGGGCTTCGCTTATAAAGAGAACAGCAATCCGTTCTATCAGTTGCTGCTGCATAAATATTATGTTGATGAAGCACTGTCATTTGTACTGATCAAGCCGCTCATCGGGCTGGGTCGCGGGCTTAACCGCTTCCTGGAGGGTGATGCGCTGGATGGTGGCAGCCGTGGTATTGCCTGGCTACTGCGCGGTACAAGCAATGGAGTACGTAAGCTACAAACTGGATATATGCGCAACTATGCGCTGGCGATCCTGTTCGGTGTCGTTGTGATTATCGTTTATTACGCGGTGAGGGGGTAGCGGCTATGTTTTTAACTGGCACCATATTTTTCCCGCTGCTGGGAGCAATAGTGCTCCTGTTCTTCCCCAAGGATCGTCTCGTAGCGATCCGTTGGACGGCACTGGGTATTGCGGCGGTCGAACTTGTCGTAACGCTGGTCCTGGCGCTACTCTTCTTGCCGTCGGCCACCAGCGTAGTTGCTACGACCTCATCTCTCAGCGTTGATATACCATGGATCGCCGCGCTCGGCGTCAACTATAATCTGAACGTAGATGGTATTAGTCTGCTGCTGGTGATACTGACTGCGCTGCTAACACTCATCTGTATCGCAGCTTCGTTCCGTATCGACAAGAAGGTCAAGAACTACATGGCCTTCATGCTCTTACTGGAAAGCGGCATGCTGGGCGTTTTTCTCTCCTACAACCTCTTCCTGTTCTACATTTTCTGGGAAGTGATGTTGATCCCGGCCTATTTCCTGGTTGGGAGCTGGGGTGGTGAGCGCCGCATTTACGCCGCGTTCAAGTTTGTGATCTACACATCGGTGGGTAGTTTCTTGATGCTGGCGGGCATTATTGCGCTGGGTTACTTCCATCAGCAGGCGGGCAGTGGTTGTGGCTTTACGCTGGATTTGGGCACGTTGCTGGCGACGACAAAGTCCTGTGCCATCAGTACGAATGCGCAAACATGGTTGCTACTGGCCTTCGCGGCAGCTTTTGTGGTAAAAGTGCCACTGGTACCATTTCATAGCTGGTTGCCCGATGCGTATAGTGAAGCGCCTGCGCCCGTTACAGCTCTGCTGGCTGGTGCGATGTCGAAGACCGGTGCCTATGGCTTCCTGCGCTTCGTCATTCCGCTCTTCCCGCTGGCCGCGCAGAACCTGGCTCCGCTGTTTAGCACGCTGGCAGTTGTCGGTATTCTCTACTGCGCGCTGATGGCCCTGGTACAGCAAGACCTGAAACGCCTGCTGGGATATTCCAGTATCAGTCATCTAGGCATCATTATCCTGGGTATGTTCGCGTTCAACACGCAGGGCGTCGAGGGTTCGGTATTGCAGATGGTCAATCACGGCATCACGATTGCCGCCCTCTTCCTGCTGGCTGGTTTCCTGGAGGAGCGCACCGGCACACGACGGCTGGGCGACTTTGGTGGTCTGGCGAAAAATCTGCCTGTGCTGGCGACGGTGATGATCATTGCCTCGCTCTCCTCGCTTGGCTTGCCTGGACTCAATAGCTTTGTCGGCGAATTTATGGCGCTGCTGGGCGTCTTTCACTCCAATGTCTTGTTAGGTATACTGGGTACGGCGGTGGTAATACCGGCTGCCTGGTACATGTTGCGCTTCTTCCAGGGCGTCTTGCAGGGGCCAACGCAAAAAGAAGGCGTAGTAGGTGCGCTCATACGCAAGGGTACGTTGCGGGATATCAGTTTCGCCGAGTTCTGGACGGTTGCTCCATTGCTCGCGTTGATTTTTGTGATTGGTGTGTTGCCTGCTCCGCTGATCTGGATACTGGAACCGGCGGTGCCGAACCTGATGTCGACGCTGGGCAATGCGTTCATTAGATGATAGGGACAGTTGCACTTTAGCCAGAGGTATCGTTCATGACATTTACGTATAAGGTTACTTCCCCGGATTGGATATCCATCGCGCCGGTGATAGTGCTGGTGGCACTGGCATTAATTATTATGCTGGTGGACCTGGCGCTACCGCACGCGGGAGAGAAGTCAAAGCATACTGGCCCTGCTAACTTTGTGATATTGCCTGGCCTGGCATTGCTTGGCGCGCTAGGAGCTATTGCAGCGACTATTGTGCTCTTCCTGGTGGATCATCCGCTACAAGCGTTCAATAATATGGTGAGCGCAGATCCAGGTACGCTCTATGCCTACCTCGTGATCCTGACGGCGGGCGGGCTGAGCGTGTTCTTCGCACCTGCTTATCTGAAGCGCTTGCAACTCGTGCATCAAGGCGAGTACTATGCCCTGTTACTGTTTGCGATGACGGGCATGATGCTCATGGCTGCGGCCTTGAACTTCCTGATCGTCTTTGTGGGGCTGGAGATGTTCTCCCTGGCCCTGTACATTCTGTGTAGCTTTGTGGAGCGGCGCAAGGCTTCGCAAGAAGCGGGTATGAAGTATTTCTTGCTTAGCTCGTTTGCCTCGGCCTTTTTGCTGTATGGTATTGCGTTGACCTATGCCGCGACCGGTAGTACATCGTTAGTCAAAATCGCGTCGTTTGTGCAGAATCTGGGTCATGCGCCGACGCTGTTGCTGATTGGTATGGGACTGCTCTCAGTTGGCTTTGCCTTCAAAGTCTCGGCTGTGCCCTTCCAATCCTGGACGCCGGATGTCTATCAAGGCGCACCGGCTCCCGTGACAGCTTTTATGTCGGTGGGTACCAAGGTAGCGGCCTTGCTGGCTTTTGTACGCGTCTTCGGTTTTGTGCTGGCACCTGTGCACAACGAATGGTTCCCGGTCATCTGGGCGCTGGCCGTACTGACCATGGTTGGTGGTAATATCATGGCGCTAGTGCAGAATAATGTGAAGCGCATGCTGGCCTATTCCAGTATTGCCCATGGTGGCTATTTGCTGGTCGGTGTGGCTGTCAGTGATCCGGGTCATCTCGGGGCATCAGCCATCCTGTTCTACCTGAGTTGCTACCTGTTTATGAACCTGGGCGCATTTGGTGTGGTCTCGGTACTGGAGCATGTTGACAATAGCGGACTCAGCGCTGACGATCTGCGGGGACTGTGGTATCGCCGTCCGCTGTTAGCCGGTCTGCTGGCCTTTTTCCTGCTCTCGCTGGCCGGTTTCCCGCCAATGGCCGGCTTTGCGGCCAAGTACTATATCTTCTATGCGGCCTTACAGGGTGGTCATCCAGAACTGCTTATTATCGGCGTACTGGCCAGTGTGCTTGGTATTTACTACTATCTGCGCTTCGTGGCTACCATGTTCATGGAGCAGCGTGAAGGCGCACCAGTGCTGGCGACTGTACCGGCAACGCCCGCCCCGAGTGTACCGCTGACCCCCGGACGTACCGCCGCACGGGAGGTTACGGCCAATGGCAGGCGCGAGGTCAGTGGTCCTCTCGCTGCGGGTGGTGCGGCGACCGCTCTGGCTGTGAAAGCACCACCCGCGAAAACGCCTGTCGCTGTGCCTGTTGAGTCAGTGAGTGAGCAGGTAGAGCCAGGTAGCGAGTTAGCCTGGATCACCTGGATTGGTCTGGGGCTGGCTGCCGTTGGTACGCTCGTGCTAGGGGTAGTATTACCCTTCTGGCTAGCTAACATACAACAGGCGGCTCAACTGTTGCTCAAGTAGGGGAAGCCGGGGGCGTGTCCTGGCGACCGCCCCTGGATTGCCTATAATGTGCTGCCCCCACCCGATTCCCTGATGTTTCCCAGGAAGGGTGGGAGCTGCGAACATCTTTGTTGTTTGACAAACGCATGAGGATTAATAGCCACCGTTTGCTCGGCGGCGTGCGTGTTCAAACAGTTGTAAGAATACCTGTAAATTTGGTATAACCGAACATCTGGTTCTGCTTGCTGCTAGCAGGCTGCCTTGCCTGGAGATAATCATCCATCCTCTCCTGATGTTCACCGGCCCGATCTGATTCCAGGGCACAGGCACACCATTTTTGCTGATGCCTTGCATGCTGACACTAAGGGGTCCAAAGTTCACAGGGCTGCCACTATCGTAAGCTGCGATGGCTTTAGGGAGCTGACGGCGCGTAACCTCCTGTTGCATGACCTGACCCAGTTGTTTGGTATTTTTTAAAGCGCTACTGAACTTGAACAGAACTCCATCACCTCGACGCACCGTGTAGTTATATGAAGTATAGAGCGTTATGAGGCCGCGATAACGGTGCCTGACAGCTTTTTCCAACACCGATTCTATATGTTCCCAGCGCATGACATCATGCTTGCTTCCCTGGGTTCTTATGAGCCCTTCGGTGAAGACATACGCTTTCACGTTGATGCTTGTGACAAGATACCACACGGCATATGCGGTTGCTGCGAGCAGCAGCAGAAACGCAAGGATGCCTGCACCACCGGATTCCAGCGCAGGAATACATATAAGTGTTGCTACAAGTGAGAGGCCAACAAAGGAAATGAGCTTGGAGTAATTCGCCTGATAGCGCTGTGTAAGTGCGCCAAGCTGATAGGTGGCGGCTTGTTGAGCGATTTCTGGGGGCGTTGATAGGGCCTGATTGCCGCCGGGTATTTGAGGTGGTGGATAGCCGCCTGCTTGGCCAGGATAGCCGTTGGGTGTTTGAGGTGGATAGCTTCCCTGCATGGGGGGGACTGGATAGCCACCTGGTGGTGGATATTGAGCCATAATAATCTCCTAATATCTCTCTTTTTTGTGTAGTCATTGATGCATGATGATGTCTATTCTTTCTGGCCCTGTTTCGGCCTGAATATCACCTCTTGGGCTTGCCTCATTTGGCTCAAGCATAACAGTGTTAGGTGCCGATATTCATGAAAGAATCTCCAGGGAGGTGGCTTGTTTTCTCTCTGGCTGTGATCATCGCCAATGACTTGGGAGAAGTATATCATAAGAGTACATGCACAGGTAGTTATGCAATTTTCTAATTTTCTGTTAAATATTACCTTTCTGGCTGGCAAATATCCAGCCGCTAGTGCAATTGTTGCCCAGATAGAGCAACCTGGCGTGTCGGCTGAGTGGCTTGCTGATACCCACATGCGTTCAGAAACAAACGCATGTGGGTATCAGTTCCCGGTGATCGCCTTTACATGTTGCCGGGAAGGATATTCAACGAGGCTCCTGGCTGCTGATGGGCTCCAGCTGGCCGGTGCTCTCGTTGAAATGTAATCTATATTGGAGCTTTAGCTCTGCCTGAATTTGCACCAGCTTCCCGGCTTCGCCTTTCTCGTAGCAGAGCCTGGCACCTGCGAGCAGATCGGCTTTGCTCGCGCCGACCAGTTGCTGCGAAATGTCATCGTTCATTAGCACATCCCTGGGCCTAACAAGCCAAAAAAAGTCTTTTAATCCACGTGGATGAGCCAATCTGAGGCATCATTCTGAGCGTTTTTCCTTTCTAACTGAACTTCTTTGGCCAGTTCAAAGGGCTCCTTTGTCTAAACATCAATTAGGAAAAGTATAGACGGAAGAAGCAAAAAACGCAATGATGTGTGATGACGAGTGAGAAGGAAATGGCCGTATTAAAAAGCCCTCCATAGTCAAGTAGGCTGAAAGTGCATGAAAGCACGAGCGTATTGATTATTTATGCTACGTGAGCTTCAAGAGCCGCTCTACGTTCAGATGGCTGATTTTTTCCTTATCCGCCGGACTGATGGACGCGTGATCCAGGAATGCTCGCCCTTGTTCGTTCGTACTATAGGGATAATCGACCGAGAAGATGATGCGATCCGCACCAATGGTCTGCAAGGCGAGTAATAGTGGTGGATCGGTGAAAAAGCCGCTGGTCGTAATAAAGAAGTTTTCTAAAAAGTATGCGGGCACTGTGCGCTGCAAATGGGTGGAAACGGGTGTGAGTCTGTCATTGATACGCGCGAGCATGAAAGGAAGCATCTCCCCCATATGCCCAATAATGATCTGCAAGGTTGGCAGGCGGTCAAATACGCCGGCCAGGACCAGTCGTAGCGCGTGGATGGCCGCCTCGGAGTGCCAACCCCAACCAGATGTTGCCAAAGAGAAGGCCACATCTGGAGCAAAGCCTGAATAGTAGGCTTCCCGCACATTCGCAGGCGGTACCCCCGGATGTACATAAAGCGGCACGTCCAGGGCCACTGCCCGCTCCAGAATTGGCAGGAAAGCTGGATCATCCAGAAATCGTCCATTGGTTGTCCCATTGATCATGGCACCTTTAAAGCCCAGCGTACGCACTGCTCGCTCCAACTCAGCGGCTGCGACCTCCGGCCTGCTCATCGGCAGGTGAGCAAAGCCCGCGAAACGATCCGGGTGAGCGGCAACAGCGGTGGCCAATTGATCATTTGCCTCTCGTGTCAAGCGCACGTTTTCGTCATCAGTAACTAAACCGCTGCCTTCTGCTGTATGAGAAATCACCTGAAGATCAATATCTCCCGCATCCATATCCCGCAAGCGCGTAGAGCCAAGATCACTTAGTTTTGCTCTCAGTTCGCTGATGGATGCATCGCTCGCACCTCTTCCCGGTGTGGAGGTAACTCTATTTATTGTTTCTCTGAACCCGGCGGACAGAAAATGTTCTTCAATGGTAATCGTGCGCATGTGCGTTTCTTCCATATCTAGTGTATCTTGACTTAAACCCTTAGCACTATTCAGGCAGGAAGCCTCTGTTCTTTCACGATTCGCTTGAGAGGATCAAGACAGGCGAAAGAGTGTTTCACCGGCATGCGGTACATACAAAATGCCCTCATCTTCGCGTCCCGCCCATTCTTGCGGATGGATCGTGTGATAGTCTGCGTAGCCCAGGTTGATGCGGCGGCAGCGCTCCTCAGGGATACCAGTGGCCAGCGTCACCTGGATGCGCGGTGTCTCGATGCCCGTCGTACTATCGTACGTCCCGGCGCCTTTGACGTGCGTACTATGAGCAAGAATGCTGCCAGGCACATCTTTAAAGCGCTCCCACTGTTTGAGGAAGTAGTCTCGCACATGGTAGCCGACCTGGTCGATGAGCTGGCCGTGCGTATAGGAGACTTCCGTGATCTGCGGAGCGTAGATAATGACTTCACCACCGTCAGCAATCACCGGCTCGGTTTTATACATGGCTTTGGCCGCCGTCCACAAATCGTCGTACATGGTTGATGGCTGCGAAAGGACGCGCTGGAAGGGATGGGGCTTGAAGCAGATATTGAGTTGTGCAGATAGGTCAGCCGCCAGGCTGAAGGCTTCGGTGTAGGTGCCGAAATAGAGGCCATGAAACTCTTGCCCTTTCATGACCATCGTCAGGTAGAGCATGGGCTGTGGTACGAACTGCGCGGCCCGGTGAATAACGCGCCGTACCAGGGTATCCTGGACGCCAATGGTGCCCATACTGGTGACGCGCGCGCCTAACCAGTGGGTAAAATTGATGATGTCGGGACCCGCGATACCTGGGAATAAGTACTTTGCTCCACCGGAAAAGCCCGCGACCTCATGCGGAAAAACCGGACCACAGATGATCAACTGGTCATACTCCGCGATCTTGCGATTGAGCGTCACCGGAACTTCTTCGGCCAGTAAACCTGCTGTGAGTTGTCTGGACTCCTCGGCTGAGATGACGCCAATAGTCTCCAACGCCGCCGGATCGGACCAGTGGTGATTGAAGATCTGGACATTGGGGTAACGTTGTGCGCGCTCGGCTGCCGGGACTCCGACCAGGTGCGCGATAGCTTCTTCCGCCATCGGCTGATGGGTACCCAGCGCAATCAGATAATCCAGGCGCGCGACACGCTGTCCCAACTGCTCGTACAGTAAACGGAACATCAGCGGGATAGGAGCGCTACGTGTACCATCGGGGATGATCACCAGCACGCGTTTGTGGTCGAGCTGCAATGCTCCGAGCGCCTGTGCCAGCACCTGCTGTACGTCTTCGCTTGACAATGTTTGGGCTACAGAACCTGTTCCTTGTATCATAACTAACGACCTTACTGTGACTCTGAGTGGAGATTAAGATAGTAGTCAACGTCGCTCTCGTCTGGCTGTGGAGAGTTGGACATGTTTTCCCCATTCTGTGTATTGAGAGGTGAAACGTCTGTTTTCGTACGGGCAAGATGTTGAAGCCTTTGTTCAGTATTTTTAGCTTGAGCTTGTAAGCCTTTTAGATCTTGTGAAGTTCCTTCTTGTATGTGCAAATCTGCAAAAGCAGCAAAAACCTCTTTAATGGTTTGTTGTTCTCGAACCAACTGGGCGGTTAATATTTGCCGCTCTTGCTGGTATGAGTGATCTCCTTCACCACTAAGGTGTTGGAGCATGCGTTCAGTATTTTTAGCTTGAGCTTGTAAGCCTTCTAGATCTTGTGAAGTTCCTTTTTGTATGTGCGGATCTGTAAAAGCAGCAAAAGCCTCTTTAACGGTTTGTTGTTCTCGAACCAACTGGGCGGTTAATGCCTGCATCTCCTGCTTGTGTGGGTAATCTCCTTCACCACTAAGGTGTTGGAGCATGCGCTCAGTATGTTTAGCTTGAGCTCGTAAGCCTTTTAGATCTTGTAAAGTTCCCTTTTGTATGTGCGGATCTGTAAAAGCAGCAAAAGCCTCTTTAATGGTTTGTTGTTCTCGAACCAACTGGACGGTTAATATTTGCAGCTCTTGCTGGTATGGGTGATCTCCTTCACCACTAAGGTGTTGAAGCCTTTGTTCAGTATGTTTAGCTTGAGCTCGTAAGCCTTTTAGATCTTGTAAAGTTCCCTTTTGTATGTGCGGATCTGTAAAAGCAGCAAAAGCCTCTTTAATGGTTTGTTGTTCTCGAACCAACTGGACGGTTAATATTTGTAGCTCTTGCTGGTATGGGTGATCTCCTTCACCAATGAGGTGGTGGAGCAAGCGTTCGGTGTGATGTGCTTGAGCTTGTAAGCCTTTTAGATCTTGTGAATTTGCGTTTGGATTATCTGCTAAAGGTGCAGCTTCAGCATATTTAACGACCTCTCTTTCCCGAAGCAACTGGGCGGTTAATATTTGTAGCTCTTGCTGGTATGGGTGATCTCTCTCAGTAATGATGTGTTGAATCTTTTGCTCGGTTTCCTTTACTTTATCTGCTAATTGTTTCAAATATAGTATTGATTCATCTTGTTTTAATGTATCTGCTAATTGCTCAGGATATGGTATTAAAATGGTTTCATTGCCTTTATTTACTTTTATGGCAGTATCTCTTGCTACTTCTAAAATATATATTTCCTGAGAAAGCTGCTTTAACAATAATGGCAGCTCTTGATATGAATGTCCTATATGCTTTGGAGACCGTTGAATATCGTCAGTTTCTTGCCTTTTTCTTTTTTCTTTTTTATCTTGAATTGCCTGTTGAATTACATTGTGCCTTTCTGATGGACTTCCTTTGTTTGACTTGTCCTCGCTTACTTCTTTTGGTGTACCATTGTCTTTCATGCTCGCCACTTCTTTCTTGATAGAATGCTTGGATGCTTTCAAAAAGTATAGCTAATAGGGAACGACTTTGCAAGGCGGATGGAAGGAAAATTGAAGCGAGGCAGGCAGGCTCGCTTGGTTGGTTTTGCTTTATATTGTTGGTGCTCCGTACTACTTGTATATTCATAAAAACACTGCTATGATCAGGCCAGCCAAACGCTTCAGGTCGCAAAAAGAGGCTGTTTGTTGCGTATATAGTAGCATGGTTTGTCGTGTAATTTGCCAGTAGGGACATCTAGTCCATAAATAATAAGGAGTATGCAATGATCTGCCCGCGCTGTAACAGTCAGGTCGCTGATGGCATTAAGTTTTGTGGAAACTGTGGGTCGCCGATCCAGGTAACACCCACTCCTCCGCCTTATGGAGCGTCAGCGCCACAGGGACCCACTTACGCTGCAACTCAGTCTCCGCAAGGCAATGCCCCTTATAGTGCGCCTTCGCAAGGCCCGTCTGTGCCAACCAATCAATATGAAGAATACTCGAATAACAGCATGTTTGGTAATGCTGTGCCGAAGTCTGAGTACCATAATCCTGAAGGACCATTGCGCATAGCTGACATGACGGTGACGGTTGATGGGCAGTTGGTGCCTGTGGTGGATGTGATGATGGGGAATCGGTTGCCTATCTACTTTGAGCACCACATTCTACTCTGGAAGCATCCGGGCGTGCAGATTGGCTTTAGGAGGTCTAACCGTGGCCTGGCGCAACGCTACTTTGCTGGCATGCAAATCTTTATTACGGAGGCGCAAGGACCGGGCAATATCGCGCTGTCCCGTGACTCGGTGGGTCAGGTTGTCGCGTTACGGTTGCAGCCTGGTCAGACGGTTGAAGTACGTGAGCATCAATTTCTGATGGCTACGGGTAACGTTGACTATAATTACGCCTTCGTGCAGGGTATAGCAAATATACTCTTCAGCCGCACCGGTGTATTTATCGATCAATTTACAGCTCAGGGCAGCGAAGGCATGGTGCTGTTGCATGGCTACGGGAATGTGTTTGAGAAGGTGCTGGCTCCAGGCGAAGCACTGGATGTAGAACCAGGCGCGTGGCTATGGAAAGATCCCTCGGTGCAGATGCAAACGACGACAGTCGCAACTTCTCAGCGCAGTGGAGGAGGCATCCTGGGCGCGATTGGCGGCCTGGTGGCTGGTGCCTCTATTACGCTCAATCGTTTTATTGGTCCTGGCAGAGTCGGTATCCAATCGATGACGTACCACCCACCTGTGTCTGAGGGTGCACAACAGGCTGGCGGGCAGAACAACCTCAATCTGGGCAACCTCTTCTCCTGACGCCGTGCTTGCGGAATGACCCCTGCCACCTACGAGATGGCAGGGGATTTTTACAGTGCTGGTGGATTGTTGCCCTTCTCTTTATTGATACGTAAGATTTTGAGCATATACTGTTCTGAGTTCAGATAGTATGGATTGCGTTTGATATACTTGCCAACAACCGAAATTGGATGCAATTTGAGCATCTCTACCACCAGACTTGGCAATAATTTACTATGATCATAGTGCATCAAGGCGATGATGGGGGCATTCTGGAAGGTGAAGACGGCATCAGAGGCGGCTTCGTATTTAAGGATTTGCTCAGGCGTAGCGATATCTTTTGCTAACCAGGTCATATCAATGGAGATACGTACAGCCTGCCAGCCTTCTCTGAGGGCCTGGGCAATAAACGTCTGGTGTGCCGAAAGTAAAAAGTAAGGGTCGAAGCGTTTGCCATTCGCCAGAAACGGCTCGCGCTCTTCAAAGAGTACCAGTTGTCCTGAAGCGATCAATTCATCCACATCGAGCTGCAACTTGCGAAACTCCTCGCGGATCTCTTTGATTTGAGCGGGTGACGCGGCAAAGAGACACTTTTCAGATAACGAGAAGCCTACGCGCATGAGACGCGCTGTCACACCAGGGATCTCGGTGACTTTACTGTAAAGCTGGCAGATATGCGAGCCAGGGGGAATACGCTCTGATTTACCTTCAACACTAAGATCCATATCTACCTCCGCTGTTGCTGCTCGTCTTTGCAGCATTTTGTGCTTTTAGTTTCTGACTCACCCGAGCAGATTGGTTATTCATAATCACGACAAACCAGGCAAACAAGCCAAAGATGACAGCTCCAATGAAAAAGGCAATCAAGAGCATCAATACAAATTTCTGTAGAGACGTCACCCGTAATATTACCACGATTGGCAGTGTGCCGATTAAGTAGACGAGCGCAAAAAACGCCGCCCATGTAATAATCACGCGCGTGCCTTGCTCGCGCGTGAGCACCTCTTTTCCACTATAAGGGAAAAGCAGGCGACGCATAAATGAATAATGCGGTTGCTTTTGCATGCAACTACTGCCGCCCTTCCTGTTGCTGGTACTGCAACCAGCGTTGGAGTATCTCTTCAGCCTGGTATAGAATGTTGACTTCATTTTGATAGGTGAGGCGACGGCAGGCTTCGGGCAGAGGGAACCACTCCACCAGATCATATTCGTGATCATGGAGCGCTGTATTACCACCCACCGCCTCTAGCAAAAAGTGGCGTACTTGCTTGTGGTAACGTATCTGCTCTCGCACGAAAGAATACGAGATGCTGCCAACGTACCCAATTAAATGCACCTGTAAGCCTGTTTCTTCCTGTGCCTCACGCACTGCTACCTGCTCTATGGTTTCACCCGGCTGAGGTGTACCCTTTGGTAAGGACCAGATACCAGCGCGGCTTCGTCCCACCAGTACTACTTCTGTGTACATAGTGGGTTCGGAAGTAGGTGCACTCGCATCCTGCTTGTACTGGCTGATCATGAAGTCATGCTCAGGAGAACTCATTGGAGTCAGGCGAAAGACAACGCCGCCCGCTGAGTAGGCTCTCATAGTTCGATACCGCTCCATTGCTCGCGATAGACCCTCTCTAATACCACCGAAAGTGCGGCACTCGTGCCTCTATGACAATCCTCCGCTACTGAGGATATTGCACCCTGGTCACTAATTATTCATCTCTTCACCAATTGTGGATACCCCTGGCATTCAGCCATGAAGGAGGAAACAACGGCGCCCGAAGGCGAAATGCCAGTCTTCTCCTCTAACGTCAGCATATACTATACAACATTTTAGCGCTTCGTGGCTGGACCTTATTGATCTGGACAATAGGACATACCTGTATGATCCACCGACACGATTGTGCAAAGCGTGCCAGATGCCAAAACCCTTGCGGGGTCAGTCCTGTTGCTATGCGATGGATCTCCAGAGAATTGTGTGGGAACTGAGCGCAATGCGTTGTGTGTCTTCAGAGAATTATGTGAGAGTATAACGAATGCCTTAGTTGCTGTCAAGATAACATACGCCTGATAGCTTCAATGTTACGTGCTGGCGTCTCTGGTGGTATCGCGCAGCCGGGTGCCAGCAGAAAATGCTGTGCGTTGGTCAGCTCAAGCGCTTTGGCAACCTCTTCTTGCACCTGGCCCGTTGCGCCACTCTTCAGCGTCGTATTTTCACTGAGTCCTCCCATCACAGCCTTACCCGAACGTCGTTTACCTTCACCTAAGTCAGGATTGCCCTGCAATGTTGCCGCCCAGCTAATTGCCTGCACTGGATAGGAGGCGAGCAGGTCGAAGTAGATGTGAGAGCCACAGTTGTGCAGAATGTTGAATTTGCTGCGACTCTTGATGGCGTCTAAAAATTCCAGGTCGTACTGTTCGCCAAACTCGCGATACTGATCCTGCGTCAGCAGACTTTCGCTGGCCCAGCCGTTTGTGGTATAGAAGATACCGCTCGCACCCTGTTCTAAGCTGGCAATGGCGTAATTAATCAAGGTTTCTGTGATCGTACGCAGGGCTGCATGCAGCGCGGAGCGATCTTCACGCATCGTAATCAGTACGGGATCGGCGTTATCGCCTACGAGATATTTTGCGATGCCCAGCGGGCAAAAAATGGTCTGTACAAAGTAAGCGTCATAGCCAACTGAGTGGTTAATGAGTTGTAAGACGCGTAGTTGTTCGCCGAGAGTGCCTTGATCTGGTTCCAGGGGGCGAATACGTTTCCAGTCAGATGCGCCCTTGATCGGTGTGGCTTCGCAGACGGGTGGCTGGTATTTCTCGCCGGAGGGACGATATTTCGCCTTCCAGCCTTCAACCAGGTAACTCACGCGAGGATTGACCTTCATGAAATCCCAATCATAGCGGGTAAAGTTTTCCACCAGAGCCTCAGTCAAAGACTGGACGCCCCACTTGCGCTCATAGTCATGTCCCCACAGGCTGGCCGGGACACGATCCACTTTCTCTCCATGTAAGGCAGCATCAACCCGTTCTTTCTTATTCATGCCTATCCTTTCTCTTCTTTATTAATCACTCTGTTGCTCATCTAGTTCCTTGAAGCGATATCCCACACCTCGTTCCGTGATTATATACTGTGGGTGCGCCGGATCTTTTTCCAGTTTTTGCCGTAAATAGGTAATATAGAGTCGTAGATAATGAGCTTCGTCGCGATATTCACGTCCCCAGACCTTGGAGAGGAGGGTTTCGTGTGTCAATAGATGTCCTGCATTACTCACCAGGTGATACAGAAGACGGTATTCGGTAGGCCGCAATACGACCTTGTGGCCGCGCACAATCACTTCGCGGCGCGTGAAGTCAATCTTTAAATCAGGGTCCACGACGATGACTGTCTTACGCGAAGGTGGTGCCATCAGTGAGCGCCGCAGCAACGCGTGAATACGCGAAAGCAGTTCGCGCGGACTAAATGGTTTGGCGAGGTAGTCGTCTGCTCCCAGGTCCAGACCATGAATCTTATCCTGCTCACTCTGGCGTACGGTGAGCATAATTACCGGCACCGTGGATACTTCACGTAGCGCGCGTAGCGTTTCGAAACCATCCATCTCTGGCATCATGACATCTAAAACAACAAGATCAGGAAGATTTTCACGCAGTTCTTCCAATGCTTCGATACCGTTGCTGGCTTCAATCACGCGGTAATGTTCTAACTCCAGGTTCATGCGGATAAAATCGCGGATGCGCGGCTCATCATCCACGATCAAGATAGTCATATCTCGTTGATCAAATGCTTCCTGTTCCATCATCAAAAAATCACCATTGGTAATGGCGCTTTCTCCTCACGCGGTAAACTAAATGCAAACGTCGAACCTTCACGCAGGGTACTCTCGACCCAGATACGTCCTCCATGAGCCTCAATGATGGCGCGACTGATGTATAATCCCAGGCCCGCGCCTGGAATGGACTGTGTCATCGCTTCGCCAACACGCTGGAAACGACCAAAGATCTGCTCCTGCTCGCGCAATGAAATGCCCATGCCATTATCACTGACACTGACGATCACCTCTTCCCCGGTTGCGTGGCAGGCGACACTGATAACCGGGTGACGCGGCGAATATTTCACGGCATTATCCAGCAGATTTTGCAGGACTTCTTCAATGCGGTCGCGATCTGCCATCACGGTAGGTAGCTGCTCTGGAATAGCCAGCTTGACCTCTACCGCTGCTTTAGCACGCAGGCGGCGTACGACTCTACGCACCAGATGCCCTAGATCTAAGGGCGCAACATCCATTTGTAAACCGTTGGCTTGAATACGTGAAGCGTAAAGTAAGTTCCCCACCAACTTATTCAAACGATCCGCCTCTTCCTCTATCGCTACCAGTCGTGCCCGCAATGCCTCGGGTTCTAGCTGTGTATCACTGCGGGCCAGCGTGGCAGCATAGCCCTTAATGATAGCAATGGGTGTTTGCAACTCATGCGAGATGACTGAAATAAACGTCGAACGCTGTTCCTCTTGCTGGCGTTCTCGCGTCAGATCATGCACGTTGAGAATGCCGTTCATCGGCTCTCCACTGGCTGAACGCACACATGAGGCCGTAACAGACACGACAAAACGTTGTCCATCGCGCGCGCAGATGATCATTTCGCGGTTTACTACCTCCTGACCCGCAAATGCTTGCAAGATAGCTGAATCTTGTAAGCCCAGATCATGGCCCTGACGGTCCTGGGGATGCAGGACCTTGAAATAGAAGCGTCCTAGCACCTCGCTCTCGCGCCAACCGGTCAGGCGTTCCATGGCCGGGTTAAAGTCGATGATGCGCAAGGCATGATCAACGGTCAGAATGCCCTCTGTACTATGCTCAAAGATCGCTGCCAGCCGCCCCTGCTCTTTCACGAGTGCCTGTGATCTGAGCGCGAAGCGTAAGCTCACTGCCAGTTGGACCACGAACAGGTGCAATGCTTCATCCGTGCCCTCTAGATCTTTACTACCAGCGCTCTCGCTATGACGTTCAAAGCATGAGCGCACCGTCTGCCGACGCAAAAAGTGCAATGTACCTAATGGTCCTCCCTGGTCGTAGAGTGCACAGGAGCAGCAGTCAATGCCTTGCTGCTCGATAACCTCTTCGGCGATGCCCAGTTGCGACGCGATCTGCGGCGGAAGGGTCTCGACGACGAGAGGATGCAGCGAATTAGGCTGCATACCCTCTTGAACATATGTTAACAGCAGCGGTAAAGCTGTCCGATTAATGCGATAAAGCGTATATTCAGCGCTGCTCTGTGGATCAAATGCTTCATTTGATACCACAAATACACCAGATTCACCACGTAGCAATTGAATCGCACTGCCAACGAGGATGGTCATTTGATCATACGGGTCCTCTGGTGGCTGTGGTTGGGACCAGGACATAACTCATAGGCTCCGCTGTGGGTTGATAGTGCCATGGAATGGCACTCAGAGCAATAGACTTGCCAGTAAGAGGCAACGGTGTTATTGTAACACATATACGAAGAGGTGAGTAGACACATGCATTTTGACATTTTTACCCTGTTCCCCCCTATGTTCCAGGGACCACTGAGCGAAAGTATCTTGAAGCGAGCACAGGAGCAGCAACTCCTCAGTATCGCACTCCATAACATACGCGATGTGACGACGGACAAGCATCACGTCGTTGACGATTATCCCTATGGTGGTGGTGCGGGTATGGTCATGAAGCCCGAGCCAATTTTCACCGCGATAGAGGCGGTCCACCAGGGTGGTCCAATTATCCTCCTGACGCCCCAGGGACGTCTTTTCAATCAGCAGATTGCGCGCACTCTCGCACTGGAACCGCGCATTACCCTCTTATGTGGGCATTATGAGGGCATCGATGAACGTGTCTGCCAGCATCTCGTCACAGATGAAATCTCAATCGGCGATTATGTACTTACCGGAGGCGAACTGGCGGCCATGATCGTCGTTGACGCAGTGAGCAGGTTGGTGCCAGGGATACTGGCTGAAGGCTCGGCGGACGAGGAGTCGCACAGTAATCATCTGCTGGAATATCCACAATATACGCGACCACCTGAGTTTAGAGGCTGGCGTATCCCCGATATACTGCTATCAGGTCATCATGAAAATATCGCCCGCTGGCGCAGAAAAGAGGCGCTACGGCGTACGAGGCAGCGGCGTCCTGACCTGTTTGCAAAGTTAGATCTGAGTAGTAAATTGGATCAGAAACTGCTGAAAGAACTGGAGATGGAGACAACACTTGCCAGTGATACAGGTGATGTATAGGGGAAAATAAAGATGCTGATCAGAACGTATAGAAGCGCAGATGATTTTTTAAAGGCGGTTCAACCAGTCCTGGGACAGCACGAGGTGCTGAACAATTTGCCACTGGGACTTGGCCTCGCTATCAAGAAGTCTCCTGAGCGTTTTACAACCACACCTACCTGGCTGCGGTTGAGGATGAGGCAGGTTTGCTGGTGGCTGCTTTGCGCAGTAATCACCTATCGTCTTCGTCATCCTCGTTAGATGCTGGTGGTGGCGGAGCACTATGACCATGTGGCTGTTGAAACTTCGCCGCCTGGTTGCGTAGAAACTCGTTGCGAGCCTTCTCTTCGGCCACAATGTCTGCCACCTCGTCTGCCATGGAATGACCCTCAGCGCCATGTCGATCATAGCCGTTATCACTGCCATGATCGTAGACCTCGCGGGCGCGTCCACCAGCCTCTGAGCGTCCAATAACGCCGCGCTCTTCTAGCAGATCAATCAAGCGCGCAGCACGGGAATAGCCAACGCGTAAGCGGCGCTGTAGCAGGGAAATTGAGGCGCGTCCGTACTCTTGTACGACCTCCTCAGCTTTGTCAAGCAGGTCATCCTCCAACTCGAAATCCTCAGAGGCTTCTTCTTTGAGTTCCCAGCCCGGCTCTACGGCTGCCGGCGCTGACGCCACGAGCATGGGATCAGTACTGCTGGCTGCCATATGCTCAGCGGCCTGCTGACGCCAGTAATCCGCTAACGCCTGTGCCTCGTCATCCGTCAGGAAGGCACCCTGGATGCGCTCAGGACGTCCCGCATCGGCTGGTAGGTAGAGCATGTCACCACGCCCAAGCAGACGTTCAGCACCGCCCATATCGATGATGGTACGCGAATCTACGGCGGAACTGACCATGAAAGAGATACGTGTGGGGATGTTGGCTTTAATCAGTCCGGTGATGACATCGACGGATGGTCGCTGTGTGGCTACTACCAGGTGAATACCGGTCGCACGGGCCAATTGTGCCAGGCGGCAGATCATACCCTCGACCTCTTCCGGGGCGGCCATCATCAGGTCCGCTAACTCGTCAATGATGATCACAATGGCTGGCAGATTGTTCAGCGAGGTATCACCCTTGCCGAGCTTTTCCAGGCGCAATTTCCGGTAGCTATCCAGGTTGCGCACACCCAGTTGCGAGAAGAGGCGGTAGCGTCGCTCCATTTCATTGATGGCGTTCTTGAGCAGCGAAACAACTTTATCGACTTCAATCACGACCGGCGAGAGCAGATGGGGAATGCCGTTGTACATGTTCAGTTCGACCATCTTGGGATCGACCATGAGCAGGCGTACGTCATCAGGGGTAGCTTGCGTCAAAATGCTGGCAATAATAGTATTGATACAAACGGATTTGCCAGCGCCAGTTGCACCAGCGATAAGCAAATGTGGCATGCGCGCCAGATCCCCGATGCGCACCTGCCCGGCTACGTCTTTGCCCAGACCTATGGTCAGTTTCGACTTGCTCTTGATAGCCTGGTATTCTTTGCTCACCAGAACCTCGCGCAAGGTGACAAGGCGGCTGTTTTTATTGGGGATCTCGACGCCAACGTAGGGCCGACCCGGTACTGGTGCCTCCATGCGAATGGTTTTAGCTTCCAGCACCAGCGCGAGGTCGTTCTGGAGGGCCATGATACGGCTCACACGTGTGCGTGTCTCATAGACGATCTGCCCGTTTGCATCGCGAACCGGCAGCATTTTGCCCGTTTTCTCATCCTTCATCATCTCAGGCTTGCCAGTTGGTCGAATGCCGAAACGAATAATAGTCGGGCCAATGCTGATATCTTCCTCTTTCACCTCGGCATCCACGCGGAAGCTGCGCAGCGTATCCTGGATCAGCTTGGCCAGAGCTGCTGTGTCGTCGCTCTGCATGAGGACCTTCACCTCTTCCGGGCTGTTGAGGAGATTCGTGCTCGGAACCTTCCAGGGCGACGTAATTTGTGGTAGCGGAGGGTTGGCGGCTGCCCGCGCTTTTTGCTGCTTCGCAAGGCGCGGATTGGGCGCTAAGGGTTCCATATCAACTGGCTGTGCATCTGGCGACTTCAGTATTAACCTGTCAGCATCGCCTGCCGCTTGATCGATAGGAAGTTTCTGCTGCCGCACGCCTCTTACGGCGCTGGCATGCTCTTCAGCGTCGAGTGGCGCGGGTACGCGGCCTCCGCGTGGCACACGACCAACCTGTTGCTGATGAATATTAATATCATTGAGAGGATCATCATCATCGGCAACATCAGCGTCGAAATCAGCTTCAAAGGCGATACCGTCTGCATCAGCATCATCGTCGTCATCATCATCAGCCATAAGATCTTCGATGGATCTGCGCGCAGGGCGAACTACTCTGCCTGTCTGACCCGCTGCTGCTTGTCTGTCAGGTATGGAAGTGGTGTTGCCGGCTGCGTATCGACTGTACTTTGGGCGCTGTCCAAGAAATGGTGAAGGCGTTGCCACGGCGTCCGCGCCAGAAAGTGTTGAGCGGTTGGCTGCAAAAAGATGCGAGATAAATTGTGCGGCCATGAGGATCTGGCCGAAGGTGATGCGGAAGGTCATGATAATGACAATCAGCAACAGGCCCAGCACAGTAATGTGTCCGACGGCAGGCGGCCAGCCAAGAAAAGGCAAAACCAATACCTCTGCCAGCACTCCGGCCTGTAAATGTCCCAGGATCAAGCGACTTTCGATCAGTAGTAGCAGCCAGATGACGATGAGTCCAAAGACCATAGACCAGCGCAGGATATGTTCATTGCGCGTACCTTCAACCAGGTGTGTGAGCGCAAAAGCGATCAGACCGAGAGCCAGCAGATAGGCTGACCAGCCAAAGAAAGTCAGAAAAAACTGATCAATTGCACTCCATACAGGTACAGTTCGTAATACTGTGAGCGATGCAAATAACAGTAGTGCCAGGCAGAGCAATGCTGAGGCGAAGATACGCTGCTGGTGGGTGGGTTCCAGGGCCTTCCACTTGCCATGTGCCCACTGGATGAATTGTGTATCACGTGGGTTAGCGGCGGGAGGAGTAAAGGGAGTAGCACGGCTGGAACCGGGTGATGGGCTTTTCGTGGCAGTTCCCGCCTTGCGTTTGCCGCGCGGAGCTTGCTTTGGAGAGGACGCGTTGCGCGTCTTTGGCCGCGTTGCAGGCACATTAGAACGCTGTTCAACCCGCGTACTCTGGATGCGCGTTAGACTCTGGCTGCCTTCAGCCTGGCTGATGCGCGAAACGCCTTGCTTCACACGTGGCACGACACGCTCTTCTTGACGCCTGGGCTCTTTTTTTTGACCGCTACCTGCCATCGCTGGTTCCCTCCGTGGACTAAGAATCAGACACCTGTATCATAGCGCATATGTTCCAGAGAAGCAATAGGATGTTCTAAACACAATGCAGGCAACCACCCCTTTATGACCTCATGTATAGAGACCCTGACAGGGAGGGCTAATGCTTGACAACCACAGGCATTTCCCACATAATCCGCTGGTATAAATAGAGAAAAATAAATGCGATAATGGAGCAGCGCAATGCTGCGAGCTGTCCTCTGGTCCCCGTACCTGCTCGTGTCGCTGGGATTGTGTTGGGCCAGCTTCACTGCTATACGTGTGTGAGTGACAAGGAAGGAATCTTTTGTATGAAGCGTTCATTCTCACCGAACTCAGACCTATCTTCTCCCACCAGGTCAATGGCTGAGGATACTGTGAGCGTCAAAGAAACTGCTGCTGCAAAAAAGGAAAAGACGAATTGGCTGCTTTTCCTCCTCGGCGGACTGCTAGCGCTGGTTAGCGCTGTTGTCCAGGGAAAAAAGTCCTATCGCTCGTGGCAGCGGAAAGAGCTGGAGCGCATACAGGGAGGTGGTATGGTGATCGAAACTGCCTGTGGTCCGGTCGAGTATCAGGTAATTGGCAGTGGCCCGGCTGTATTGTACGCTCACGGTACTCCTGGAGGCTATGATCAGGGGATCGCATTTTCGCATTTCACAGGCAGTGATCAGTGTATGTATATTTCGCCTTCGCGCCCTGGCTACTTGCGTACTCCTCTCACGTCGGGTGCTTCTCCAGAGGAGCAGGCAGATCTTTATGTTGCCTTGCTAGATGCACTGGATATTCAGCAGGCCAGTATTATCGGCTTCTCGGGTGGAGGTCCCTCTGCGCTGCGATTTGCCCTACGACATCCTGAGCGTTGTCGCGGATTGGTCATGATGGGAGGTGTCATATTGCGCAACGATCTGCTAGCGCGCAGGCAGGCATTGCCACTGCTGGAGCGTTTGTCCGCCGATCTGGTCGAACGTTTGCTCGTTTCTGACCTCTGCCTCTATTTTGCTTATCCCATTGCCCGCTTGATACCTTATGGAGCAGCCGTTGCAGGCATGTTGCTCTCTGGTGCCGCTTATCAACTGCGCAAGGCAGGTTACGAGAATGATCTGGCGCAATTTGCGGCTATAGCGGAGCAACTGCCGCTGGAGAAGATTAGTGTGCCCACACTTGTCATACATGGTACTGGGGATGAAGATGCCCCTTTTGCCGATGCACAACTACTCGCTCGTACGATCCCCGATGTAAAGCTGCTAGCACTGGAGGGAGACCATTCGGCATTTTATACCTATAGAAAAATGGTGATGCCGACCTTGCGTGATTTTTTGGTTGGGCAGTAATAACCTCAGAAGTATAAGCAAGCATCTGCTCCGTGCTTGCCTATATATTTTCCCTTACTTTGATGGGCTGCCAGCAAATTTGAAGGCGAAGAAAGTAAGGACGATGAAGATTGCAGGTATGAGCAGTTTGGGCATATCCAGGTGGATATTGATAACGGCGATAATAATCACCGATGCCAGGAGAAAGATGCCTGCAAGAATATATTTAGTGGTGATGCTCAAAGTTCCCTCCAATAGCAAATCCTAAAATGGCAGCAGTTAACCGTGGTTAGCTGTCTGTCACAAGTATACTGTTTTTTTGGCATGAGGGGAAAATGTACCGGGCACACATAGGCAATTTGTACCGCCTGCAGGATCACCTTTGCTGTTTTCAGTGGATCACCTTTATCCTTTGATAAGGAGGAGAAGTCTTTCATTTGTTTTCACTGCACGCTATAATGTCATGAACCCCTGGTTTAAACCAGGGCTTGCAAGAAGAACTGTTGATCACCTCTTGTAGGTTGTGGTAGGAGCAACATAGTTATGGCACAGGCGTCGCGTTTTCTTCTGCGTTTTTGGGGTGTGCGAGGGAGTTATCCCACTCCTGGATCACATACCCTGCGTCATGGTGGTAATACGTCCTGTGTCGAAGTGCAGGCGGGTGCTCATACGCTCATTTTCGACGCTGGTAGCGGCATTATCCGCTTAGGCGAGGAACTATTGCAGCATAGAAAGGGACAGGCCACGCTTGACCTTGCACTCTTTATTACGCATGGTCATGGAGATCACCTCGTTGGCTTCCCGTTCTTTGCGCCGCTCTTTGATCCCCACGCGAACATCCATCTCTTCGGTCCTCAACTGGCGGATAAGGCCATTGAAGAACTTGTCACCCCGCTAATGTCTCCACCGTATTTTCCTGTAGACATACGTAAGCTCCCATCGCAGCGTACATTTCATACTATTACCGATGAGCAATGCATCGTCTGGCATAACGCTGAGCCTGCTATCTCCGTCTATGCTGACAGACAGGCCGCGCAAATAGGCGAGGACGACCTGTGCGTCTCAGCAAGATTTACCAGTAGTCATCCCCTGAATGGTGCGGTCGTTTACCAGATAGCCTATGCTGGACGACGCATAGTGTATGCTACTGATGTAGAATGGCAGCATGGCTGTGAGCGCACATTCCTGGATTTTGTCGCCGGTGCAGACGTCTTGATCCATGATGCACAATATACTAGTGATGATTACCGGCGACTAAAGCACGGCTATGGACATAGCAGCGTCGAAATGGCGACGGAAGCAGCTATCGCGGCTCATGTAGGGGAATTGATCCTCTTTCATCATGAGCCAACCTATGATGATAACCAATTAGATACAATGGAAGCGGGAGCGCGTGCACGTTTTGCGCGTACCCGCTCTGCATGCGAAGGCATGGAGATTGATCTTTTAGCTTGAAGGACTGAGTGAAGACACATGAGGGAAGGCATAAATGTTCTGTTGGCCTTGATGATTATCGTCTCGTTTCTGGCGGCGATACCACTCCATGAGTGGGCGCATGTCATAATGGCCTCCTGGTTAGGGGATCAGACGCCGCGTGCAGAGGGGCGGCAGACGCTCAGTCTGCGGGCGCATATTGATCCTATCGGTACGCTGCTCTGTGTCGTGCTGGCTTTTCAGTCAGCCGTAGGCTTTGGCTGGGGGAAGCCAGTCAAACCCGATCCCTGGAAATTGCGTCTGGGTACAGATAGGGGCGTTTTTGTCGTTGCCTGTGCAGGACCCATCTTTAGCCTGATTGTTGGCCTGGTGACTGCTCTGGTCGCTCACCTGTTCCTGATTTTCGTGTTGCGTAGCGTGGCAGATCAGGGGCTGCTGCTGGTGTTGCTTGAGCGTGTCCTGCAATTTTTAATCGTGTTTGCGACCGTTAATATTGGCATTACGCTGCTCAATATCCTGCCTTTTTATCCGCTGGACGGCTACCAGATCCTGTACACGCTGCTTCCAAGCAAACATGCGGTGCAATTTTCCCGTTCGGCTCCCTATGGACCATTTATCATCCTGATCCTGTTCTTCTTTCTGCCGTTTATCGGTCAGTTGGCTGGTGCTAGCTCGTTTCCATTGTTTGCACTGGCTGAGTACATCAGGCTAGGAGCTATCAGTCTGATTTCTTTAGTCTTTGGCGCGCCTTTCTCAAATAGTTTTAACACCGTAGCCAGTTTTTATATCTATTGATCAATCGTCACGCAAAATATGATGAGTAACAGACATTGGGGAAGCGTCGTACGCTATCGCATAGGGCAGGGATTGCAACACTTTGGCTGTGTTGCTCCGCTTACTCTAGAGGATTATGCAGAGGTGGAACGCTGGCTACCTCTGGCGGGCTGCCAGCTCTTTCGCACGATGTCGCAGGTAGATCAACAGCATAGTCTACGTGTCTGTCGCGGTTTACAGGCGCAGGGATGTACGGAGGAAGATATGCTGGCTGCGGCATTGTTACATGATATAGGGAAGTCGCAGGGACGCGTCCCTTTTTGGACTCGCCCAGCTATTGTGCTCGGCAAAGCATTGCTCCCGGGACTCCTCAAGCGCCTGGTGGTTGCACCACAGATACTCAGTACAAGAGCCCTGCCGCGCTGGCAACGTGCGCTTAGCTCGGCCTGGTGGCATGCTGAGATCGGAGCGGAACTGGCGGCGACGGCTGGTTTATCGGAGCGCGCGGTGCTCTATATTCGTACCCATCATCAGTCATGGGGTCCAGCCGCTGCGTTACACCGTGTGGATGAGGTGTCATAGCCTATGTTAGAACAGGCGAATACAGAAACATTGGGCGAGGTGCAAGATCGGCAAGAGCGCTATGTTGTGCATCTTCCCATTTTTGAAGGCCCTCTGGATCTGCTGTTGCACCTGATTGAGAAGCGGCAAATGGAGATCACCACCATTTCGCTGATGGCGGTGACTGATCAGTACCTGGCCTATTTGCAGCAATGGGAGGCCGAGTCACTCCCACTGGCAAATATGGCCTCATTTGTAGCCATCGCCGCGCGTTTGCTCTACATTAAATCACAGAGTTTGCTACCGCATACGGCGAAAGAGGAGGAGAATAGCGAGCTAGAGAGCGCGGCGAGCATGGCGGAAGATTTACAACGCCACCTGATAGAGTATAAACTGGCGAAGGAGATTGCTACTGTCCTGCGCCAGCGTGAGGAAGCTGGCCTACAAACGCATGGTCGTTCAGGCTTGCTGGCGGGCATCGAGGCGCAACTGGCCTGGACGCCGCCGACACTGGTGGCTATGGAGGCAAACGCGCTGGCAAATGCGTTTCAACGTTTGCTTGAATTGCAGGTCAAAGACGAAGAGCATCATGCTACATTGATGCCCACTGCACGCGTACGCGTCAGTGAGCGCATGGCTGAGATTGCCAGTCGCTTGCAGGAGCGTCCCACCATCTTGCTGGCCGAAGTACTGGAAAATGAGCACTCGCGCCTCGTGATTATTGTGACGTTCATTGCCGTTTTGGAGATGTGGAAGTGGGAGCGTATCAACGTGCGGCAAGACGAATTGATGGGACCGATTGTGCTAGAGCGTGGCGCGCGCTGGGCTGAGGAGATCCAGGAAGCTGTAGAGGATTGAGTGCGCTCTCCGTCCATGTGGGATTTGCCAACGTTTCCGCCGTGAGGATGGAGACCTGTGTTTAGCCAAAACTTGACAGCAAGTGGCTCAAGTTTTATACTGTACTGACGATAAAGTTTATGCCCGACGCAACTATTTCCCTGTATTCAGATGAATAGGCTTATGGTACCCTACTGAATGCTTATAGGTGTGAGATAGAGCATAGGAATAAGGAGTGATAGCACTGTGAAAGAAGACCCTCAGGATAAATCGGTAGAACAGTCTGTGAACGATGCTGAGCAAGCCAACAAGAAAGCTAAAAATGCAACAGCGCAATCTATGGCGGAAGATACGCGTGTTGCTGAGTTAGAGGCACAGTTGGCCCAGGTGCGCAAAGAGGCAACCGAAAACTGGAATAAATACCTGCGCGAGCGTGCTGATTGGGATAATTTTCGCAAGCGCCAGGAGCGTTTGACCTCCGACCGCATATTGCAGCAGAAAAAAGCGCTTTTCAATAATTTACTTGAAGTGATGGACAATGTAGAGCGGGCGCTGGTCTTCCAGGAAACGATGGATAAAGAGCAGCTCCAACACATCTTACGTATGCTGCAATGGCAAATGAGCGAAGTATTGCGTGGTGAGGGACTCAGTCCGGTGACAACCGTTGGCGAGACCTTTAATCCATACGTGCATGAAGCAGTAGAAGCCGTCTCTGATAGCGACCAGCCAGAGGGAACTATTCTCGAAGAGCTGCGCAAAGGGTATACGCTCGGCGAAGAAACACTGCGTCCTGCCCGCGTGAAAGTGAGCGTAGGAAATAAGTAGCCCCACAGGAAAAGCTGTTACTACTCCTTTCATCCAGATATTGGTCTATTGCTGATAGCATGTTTTTCTGGGTGCATATGGATGTAAGACACCTTTGGAGCAGTAGAAGAGAGCTGGGACATGGATTACAAAGACTATTATAAAATACTGGGTGTTGCGCGCGGAGCAAGCGCGGATGAGATCAAGAAAGCTTTTCGCAAGCTGGCTCGCAAATACCATCCCGACGTAAATCCCGGCGACAAGAAGGCAGAGGAGAAGTTTAAAGAGATCAACGAAGCCTACGAGGTGCTCTCGGATGCGGAAAAGCGCAGCAGATATGATACGCTTGGCCCTAACTGGCAGGAGCAATTTGGCCCTGGTACACGGCGCACCTCCCAGCAATACTCACGTACTCCCTTCGACTTCGACCCGAGCAGTGCGGCAGGTTTCTCTGATTTCTTCGAGGCGCTCTTTGGCCGCAATTCAGCTGCCAGCGGTGCTGCTAGCGGTGCTGCTAGCGGTGGTCGTACGACGACGCGTGGGGAGGACCTGCGCAGGCGTGCCGGTGATAATATCGAGCAGCCGGTAGAAGTAACCTTGCAAGAAGCCTATGTTGGGGGAACGCGCACCTTTAACATCCAATCAACAGAGGTATGCACAACTTGTCGCGGGACTGGCGAGGTCGGCAACCGACCCTGCACGACCTGTATGGGTCAGGGTACGGTGCCGCGCAACAAGCGCATTCAGGTGAAGATCCCGGCAGGCGTTGATAACGGATCGCGCATTCGCGTGGCCGGTGAGGGACAGCCTGGTATTGGTGGAGGCCCGCGTGGGGATCTCTTCCTGGTGATCAGCGTTAAACCAGATGCGAAATTTGAGCGCAAGGGCGACGATCTCTCGGTGGACGTCGAGGTTGACCTGGTCAAGGCTATGCTGGGTGGCGAGGTCGCCGTGCCCACGCCCGATGGTCGCAAACTGCTGCTGACGATTCCGCCAGAGACGCAGAATGATCGCCCATTTCGTCTGACCGGCAAAGGCATGCCGCGTTTACGCGGTGATGGTAGTGGCAATCTTTATGCGCATGTGAAGGTCTTATTGCCGATGAACCTCTCGGCGCACGAGCGCGAACTGTTTGAGCAGTTGGCGCGTAGTCGAGGCGTCGAGGCTCGTTCATAGATGAGCGAAAGGAGCATTTGAGCATGCCTGAGAAAAGTGATGGCGCGTGGTACATTATTAGCGTGGCTGCTGAGAAAGCGGAAGTGCATGAGCAGACGCTGCGTCATTACGAGCGCTTAGGATTGATCTCACCGGCACGAAAGGGCAATAGCCCACATAGTCCGCGACTTTACTCTGACCACGATATCGAGCGCGTGGTGCATATCCGCGGCTTGATGCGTGACCTGGGTGTAAACCTGGCAGGAGTGGAGGCCATCTTGCATATGAAGGACCGTATGGAACAATTGCAGGGTGATCTGGAGTCGGAGATGGAGCGTCTGCGCGACCAGCATGCCTTGGAAACACGACGTTTGAAGGAAATCATTGAGCGCTTGCAACGTGGCTCATTGTAAATAAAGAAAAACCCGCTACTCTGTTATGAATAGCGGGTTTTTTGTGCCTGCCTTTGCATACTATGAAGTACGCTTTTTCTTGCGGCTATGTGGACGAGGCGCTACTTGCACGGTAGGTGTTTCATCTACGTAGGCTGACGAGCTGACTGTGCTCTTTGTCTCTTGCTTCCTCCTTTTGTTTGTGGGAGTTACCGGTTGCTCTTCTTGCTGTGATACAGATGCTGGCTCGGCGGCTTCAGGAGCCTGAGATGCTGTGGCATCAGACGTTCTACCTGCGGTGGGAGTGGCCTCTGCAACGGATACCGGGACATCAACCTCCGGCTCAGTTTCAGCAGATGAAAAGACCTGGTCTGGAGTCGGAGCGGCTTCGGGCATAGCAATAGCTTCCTCAGGTGCTTGCGCTCCATTGTCTGTGGTAGGGATAGGCTCAGTGGGCTTGTCAGCGACGGGAACAGGTTCGGTGAGAGCGTTAAAGGGACTGACATCTGATTCAGATGGGTTGATCGCAGAAACGAGTTCGGCGGGCTTGTCAGCAGCAGGAACAGCTTCAGTAAGAGCATTAAAGGGACTGATATCTGATGCAGATGGGCTAACTACGGAAACGAGTTCGGTGGGTTTGTCAGCAGCAGGAACAGCTTCAGTAAGAGCATTAAAGGGACTGATATCTGATGCAGATGGGCTAACTGCAGAAACGAGTTCGGTAGGCTTGTCAGCAGCAGGAATAGCTTCGGTGAGGTCGTTAAAGATGCTGATATCTGGTTCGGTGGGTTTGTCGGTAGCGGGAATGGGAACGATGACGGTAGGTTTGTCGGCGGCAGGCACCGACTCGGTGAGAGCGTTAAAGACGCTGGTGGTTGGGCTGTATTCAGCGACGTTTTCGGCAGACGTCGCAGTGGACTGCTCGGTATCTTGTGCTGTGGACGTTATGCTGGCGAGTTCATCGGCTGTGTGCTCCGCTTGCTCTGATAGCACAAGTTTGCCTGCTTCAGGAGTTGCTGTCGCGTTCTGCATGGTAGAAGATGCTTCAGCTTGCTCATCTGAGGACGCTGGTGGTTCGTTTGCATGTTGTGCTGCATTGACTGCAAAAGGTACTTGAGCAGATTCTTGTGGAACTGTAGGTGCTGACGACTCCACTGGCGAGATCTGCTGAGCCGCGCTATTAGCAGCGTGTATGGCATTGATAACGGGTGCTGTATCGCGTCTATGCTCCGGGGATATGCTGGCAGCAGCACTGTCCTGGGGTGGTCTACGCGTCACCGCCGGTTTTTTGGGGGCGCTGTGCATATATTTGCTTATAGCCGGCAGAGCTGTCGCTGTGTCTGCATCATCCTCGTCGGTATAGGACATAGCTTGCAGCAAGGCATCTTCATCAATGGGCGCGACCGGTGGCGTTGTCTGAACGGTAGCGGCGTATGGAGCAGTCGGGACGTGATTGTGCAGTGCAGGTTCCTGCTCCGCAGGTACTGGCGTGATATCACTTTCCTGTATTTTGCGTGTAATCGCGGGATAGTGTTGACGTGCGGATGCGCGTACCGTTGGTACGACAGATGCAGGCTGTAACGAGTAGTCAAAAACGACCTTGATAGCACGACTACTGCCTTTGTTTTTCGCGGTGGCCAGAGCATGTTTATAATTGTTCAGTGCGAAATGGTGGGTGATGAGTTGCTCGGGATGGATGAGGCCACGCTCGATCATCTCGGCGACTACGCTGAAGGTTGAGCGGTGCTGATTTGTGCCTGGCGGCCAGATTTCTATGCCATGTGAGGTAGAACCAATCAAATTAATTTCCTGGTACCAGATGGGTGTCAGGTCGATGCGCATCATATGCAAATTGAGGCCAGCCAGTACAACTGTGGCTTGCGCGCGCGTCCAGCGCAACGCATGGTGGAGTGTCTTGCGCTGTCCTACCGTATCAAAAATCACATCATAACCGCCATAGAGCATCTGATTGCCGAGCATGCCATGATAAATCCTGGCTCCGGTCGCGCGTTGTACGCTGGCATAGGCGTTCTGGGGATAGATGATGTGCGTTGCGCCCAGGCGTGTAGCCTGTTCAACCTGGAAAGGATGACGCGCCAGTACGCTCACTTCAGCCTGAGGTGCGAGGGCATGTAAGAGCTGGAGCGTGAGCAGACCAACCGTGCCAGCTCCGATGATCAGGACGCGTTCGTTGGCCTGAGGCATATGACGCATGATCGCATGTAGTGCGACTGCCGCTGGTTCCAGCATCACTGCCTGCTCGTCGCTGATAGCTGCAGGTAAAGGAAAAAGCTGTTGCTCGTGAAGCAATATTTCTTCACTCCAACCACCACCGATAGCATAGACACCTGAGCGCACGCTGTTTTCACAAAGGTTATAGTTTCCGATAGCACAGGAACGGCATAGAGGCTGTATGCCAGCTGAGAGACAATTTGGTCCATAACGCAATGCGACGCGATCACCAACATTTAGATGCTGAACATCATTGCCTATTTCAATAATTTCACCGACCAGTTCGTGACCTGGATAGATGTATTTATGGGCAGGGGCGGCAGATGGTGCAACACGCACATCTCCATTGCCATAAATAAGTTGTAAATCACTTCCGCAGATGCCAGCCAGGCGGTTGCGCACACGCACCCAATCGCTGGCGGGTAAGGGTTGACGTGGCAAGTTTTGCACTTGTAGAGGCGAAATAGCAGAGTAATAGATATCAGGGTAAAAATGCCCGATCAATTGGGTAAACAGAACTCGCTTAGGATCGAAGTCTAATGTTGAGGTCCACATGGCTACATTTACCTTTGTAAGCATCCACAGTCGTTCAAAAACGTTATTAACTATCGTCAGTGCGAGTATACATGAAGCAACCAGGACTGTCCAATTGCATGTCAACGGGTGTACTAATGTACCGGGAAAAAATAGGTGGTTATCCTGTCTTTTCCCTCAGGCTACGCAGGGCAGGATGACTTTAAACTCGGTGCCTTTACCCAACTCGCTGTATACAGTAATAGTTCCATGATGGGCATGTGCAACTTCGTAAGCGATGGTGAGTCCTAGTCCGGCGCCAATGGTTGTGCTACCGCTGTTCGCAGTACGATAATGTCCACGATAGAAGGCTTCAAAGATGTGTTCAAGGTCCTCTTTGGCAATGCCTTCACCATTGTCTGTAACAGTGATAATACAGTTCTCTTTTTGCTTGTCTAGTTTTAAGATAATAAGGCCATCGGGTGTGCTGCGACCATATTTGAGCGCGTTATCGAGCAAGATAAAGAGCATTTGCTTCATACGTTCTTGATCTGCCTGTAGGCCCAGGCGTTCCTGGGTTGCAATGGTCAGGGTGATTTTGCGCTCATCATTCGCGCGTGCTCTGGTCTGCTCAATGCTGGCGACCGCCAGGTCCACCAGATCGATATACTGTAGTTTGAGTGGATGCTTGTTATCCAGACGTGCCAGGGTGAGTAGATCATTAATGAGATTGGTCATACGCTCACCTTCATTTTTCATGCGCATCAGTATGCGTTGTGCCGTCTCCGGGTCATCTCTGGCTCCACGCATCAATAACTCGGTAAAGCCACGAATCGACGTAAGTGGCGTACGCAATTGGTGCGAAGCATCAGAAAAGAAGCGCCTGAAGTTTTCCTCAGAGGCGCGCTGCGTTTCCGAGGCATGTTCAAGGCGTGTCACCATGACATCGATGCTACCGGCTAAGCGGTCGATTTCATCTTGTGGAGGCAGGCGTAGAGGCAGGCGCTCGCGCTGCTCCAGATCTCCCACGGCGATGGCCTGTGCTGCATCGGTAACGCGCATCAGTGGGCGCAGCAATAACGTCGTCAAAATGAAAGCCATCGCGCTGCCAACTGCGCTAACGATGATAGCTGCCAGTGAGACATAGAGCGGAGAAGGCTGTTGGTAGGCCAGCAGGCACATGAAAACAATCATCAAGAGCAATATCAGGCTATAAGCGCAGGTGAGTTGTATGCGCATACTGAAGAAAGGTCGCAGCCAGCACGGAGCCTTGTTGGGGGTACGAGAAGATAATGGCTGTGTTCGTTGCTCCTTGTCTTCAGGACTCTGGGGATAGCCATAAGCTGAAAGCTCTGTGTGTGCAGTGGTAGCGTGCATGGGGTCCAGTTGCTCCTTTGCACCTCCTGTAGGATGATATGGCTCTGACATAGTAATGCAACTCCAACTGACTACTAAAATGAGTAGAGTTCTGACACGCTATCCCTTCAAGACATAACCGACACCACGGACGGTCACGATCAGACGCGGAGAACTGGGTGAGTCCTCAATTTTCTCGCGTAGATAGCGTACATAAACTTCGATGATATTCGTTTCACCCAAAAAATCGTAGCCCCAGACACGGTTGAGAATAGTTTGGCGGTCGAGCACCTGGCGCGGATGGCTCATAAACAGATGCAAGAGGTTATACTCGGTAGCCGTCAGTTCGATCTGGCGGCTGCCGCGTGTCACCTCGCGTGTCGCCGTATTCATGTGCAGATCCCCAAATTGCAGAACCTGACCTGCTTCATCATGTGCGATGCCTGCTTGCACGGACTTCGCGCGGCTCTGACGGCGTAAAATAGCCTTAATGCGTTCCAGGAGTTCGTAGAAATCGAATGGTTTGGTCAAATAATCATCGGCACCAGTTTGCAGACCAAGGATACGATCTCCCACTTCGTCTTTCGCTGTAAGCATGAGAATAGGTACATCCTGCGTAGTGGGGTTAGCGCGCAAGCGCCGGCATACCTCTAAGCCATCGATGCCCGGCATCATCACATCGAGAATGACTAAATCTGGATTAATGCGCTGCGCCATCGTGATGCCCTGTTCGCCGTCTGAGGCAACTTCTACCTGGAAGCCTTCATAACGGAGTCCGAGGCGAATGAGTTCTATAATATTATCCTCATCATCTACCACGAGCACTTTTAATTGCTGTTTCTCCTGGTTTGTCTGCCAGGTAGGATCTTGTTGCATGACCTTACCTCCCCTGATGACCCACCATTACGCAGCTGCATAGTAAATACTGCGTGATAAAAAGTGGCTTTGTCTCTCTGTTTCATTATAGTTACCCACTCCCTTACCTGCAAGGTCGTTACTTGTGTTTACGAGGATTCTCAGCAGAAATTAAGCATGAGCGTAATATTACAGAGCAGTAGGAATGCTAAAGAAGCTATGGTCGTGCTAAACGAAACCCATTGACATGCATTCACTGCTGATATATCCTAACATTAGGAAGAAAAGTTTCTAGATTCACTCGCTTTGCCCTATATTGGAAAGGTCCCTGCTAATGAAGTTAACAATGAAGGGAGACTATGGCCTGAGAGCCATGCTCGATATGGCTGCGTATTACGGGCAAGGGCCACTGGAAAGTGCAGATATTGCGATGCGCCAACACATTCCCGAGCAGTATCTGGATCAAATCCTCATGGTGTTACGTAAAGAGGGGTTGGTGAAAAGCGTCCGCGGGCCAAAGGGTGGTCATATGCTGGCGAAGACGCCGAGCCAGATTACGATGGCTGAGGTAATGCAGGCCCTTGAGGGATATGTGCCACCTATGGAGTGCTTGCCCAACCCGGATTTTTGCAAGCTATCGCCCGGCTGCGCTTTGCGTGAGGTCTGGCAGAAGATAGATGCCATGACTCAGCAGATACTGAACTCTACTACCATAGAGGAGTTAGCACAACGTCATCGGACAGGAAGTGCGGAAGAGACAATGTATTATATTTAGTACAGTATGTTCCTGAAAAATGGAAAAAAGCGTATCTCCAGAGTAGTATCCCCAACGCGTCGCATGTCGCAAATGAACAGATATGAAAGCATGAAGCTCAAGGAATTACGCACTGGATGTACTCTTACGAATTGAATGATCGCAAAGAGGAGTGGGGAAGCGGCTGTGTGACGAGTCTGTAAAGGGGGATGGTAGCACGTGGCTGAAGCATCGGATAGGCGCAAATTAATTGCTATCGTCGAGGATGACCCACGATTGGTAGAAATGTTTTATGATATGCTCGATTTCTTTGGCAATTGGCGGCTGCAGTTTTTTTCTGATGGGCAGACGGCAAGAGATCAATTGCCAGGTATTGGCGCGGACCTGATCTTGTTAGACGTCGGGTTGCCGGGCCTGGATGGTGGGTCGCTCTACAAAATACTGCACGGGCATAGTAATACGAAGAACACGCCGATCATCGTGATTACGGGGAGTCATGATTGGGAGCTTCATCGTATGGGTCTGCAGGCAGGACTCCTCTTGCGCAAACCGTTTAGCATGCAAGAACTGGTGAGCATTATTCATGCTTTGTTGCCTGAGGAGAAAGAAGGCTAGTAAAAATTATGGTCCACTGGGCAAAAGATGTGACTGAACTGGTTGGTCGCACGCCTCTTGTTGAGTTAAAGCGTTTTGCCGCTACTACTGAAGGCTGTGTTGCCACCATGCTTGCCAAGCTTGAAATGCTCAGCCCGGGAGGAAGTTCGAAGGATCGTGTCGCGCTGCAAATGATCTGTGAGGCCGAGTCGCAGGGTCTGTTGCGCTCCGGCAGTACGATTGTTGAACCGACAAGTGGCAATATGGGTATCTCGTTGGCCTATATAGCGGCTGCACGTAGCTACCATTGTATACTGACCATGCCGGATACCGTGAGCCTGGAACGTCGTCTCCTCCTGCAACGTTTTGGCGCGCAAGTGCTCCTGACACCTGCCGTGCAGGGCATGCGAGGCGCGATTAATAAGGTCATAGAACTGCGCACAACCCTCCCCAATACATGGTATCCCCAACAATTTTATAATCAGGCCAATCCCCGGTCGCACCGCGAGGGTACTGCGAGCGAAATCTGGGAACAGACGTCTGGTCTGGTGGACATCGTCGTGATTGGCGTAGGTACCGGTGGTACACTAACCGGTGTCGCTGAAGGGCTACGTGCACACAAGCCCAGTATCGAGGTTGTGGCGGTCGAGCCAGCCACGTGCGCTATACTTTCAGGTGGGAAGCCTGGCCCTCACCGGATTGAGGGACTGGGTACCGGTTTTATCCCTGACACGCTACGTGTGGATCTGCTAGATCGTGTCATACCTGTTACTGACCGTGATGCAGTTGAAACCGCCATCAACATTATGAAAGAAGAAGGACTATCGGTTGGCATTAGCAGTGGTGCCGTGGCCTGGGCTGCGCAGCAAGAGGCATGCAAAGAGCAGAATCGTGGCAAAGTGATTGTCTCTGTCTTTCCCAGCGCCGCCGAGCGCTACCTACAAACTATCCTCTTTGATGATCTTAGAGGCACTGCTCGGTAGTTTCCCCTGCCTTATGCGTGAGAAAAAAAAGTCCAGCCGCGTAATTTGTAACTCTGACTGTGTTTGCAACGTTTCTAAAGTAGTGTGGTGAGTAATCTCATCATATTTGAGCTGTTTTCAAACTCTTTCTTTCTAAGCATATGGATAGAGAGATATGCTTTCTGGTACGAGGTGGCTATGATACAATCCGCACAGAGTGCCTACCACTTTCATTTAGGGCGTGCAAAATATCTGCGTATCAGGTTGCTAGCATGGCTTCTTCTGGTCGGACTCATCGTATGCGCCACGCTAGCCGTTAGTGCAGGCATCTTATTGTGGATGACGTATGTTCACAGCTTTACCTTTTATCTGAAATGGCAGGATATCCTGATTGCTCTCGCGTGGTTCATTGCCTTTACCGCATGTGGTGGCAGTGCGCTCATCGTACGCTTCCTCTATGTGCTGCATGCCGGCTATACACAGGATATGGTGATGCTGGTTGATGATGCGTTGCTGACCGTGCGTGACCTCTCGCCCGAAAACTTGAAGAGTATTTTCTGGCTGATGAATAGTGCGTTGTGGTGTTTCCTCGTGGTGCTGGTCGGAGTCGTGCCAGCTATGCTCATTGGTTGGACTGTGCACCTGGCAAACCCGCTGCTCATGGTACTCACAACTGCCATCGCGGGCGTACTGGGACTGGCGGGGCTGATCGGGAGCGTAATCGCTGCCTCCTTCATCATTATTGGCTGTATTGGCGGTATCTCGTTGGGTCGCAAACTTGGTTCTTCGCATACCTACCAGTTAAGTGGTCAGGCTGTCATAAGGATCGATAGCTTTGTGCTAACGATCATGTATCCAGGTCGGCCAGAATCGATGGTTGATCTCGACTTGTTGACTCCCAGTGATCAGCGTCAACTGCTATCGCTTTTGCATAAGAGCTGGATGGCTGCTGAGCAGGTATGGAATCCCGCGTTGGGAGAGGAGATTGTGGTGGCGCTCGCGTCCAATGGACTCCATGCTGCGCTTGTATAGCAGGTGCGGCGTGTTTTGCAAAAGGGATAGGGAACTGGGAATAAAAACGTCGCCCTCTGCGTTTTCATTAGCGAGTAACTTTGTGTTTGACATGACGGGGGATAGATTTCGTGAGCAGGTTGGCATCTAGCAGTTTTACCTTGCATCAAAAACTGCCAATAAAAAGTATTGACATGTTTTGATGGCGGGTGTACAATCATACCTTGCCAGTGTATGTATACTAGTAACAGTAGTGTTATAAGGCATTCATAACACAGGTGGCAAATAGAGGCCAAGAGACGAGACAGAGAACGAAAAACGACGCAGCACTCCCCAGACCATATGAGGATACTATTACAAACCACATGAGGTGTGATCTTTCAACCCATCGCCGCGAGCCGCGAGGTTCAGAAGCAGGCATAACTTCTGGGTAGAAGGTCCGGTGTGGCGTTTTTTGCTGTTTCCGTTAGTGTTCTGTTCTGATCTGATCTTTGCTCGCTTGTGAATCTCCAGTGGAGGGGACTGTTGTGTGGACGTTTGGCAAACAACCCGGTAGCTGTTGAGGTATAGGAGTAACCGCTCATCATGTAGGCAAGCGGTTACTTTTCTTGTCATAGACCGTTTCACAACACAGGCATAATAAGGTATTATCTCATTTTTTTCCGTTTCTGTTGCACTGAGAGGTGCGGGTTGGCCGTGTCTCTCGACTTCCTCTATGGGCGATTAGGTGAGAGGAGAATATCACGTATGGCAGTAAGCACAAGGGCCGTTGCACTTCCCGAACGCGTGTCATTTGCACGTATTCCTGACATACGGCCAATGCCAGGGCTTATTCAAATTCAATTAGACTCCTTTGAATGGTTTAAGAAAGAGGGCTTACGCGAACTCTTTGAAGAAATCTCTCCGATTGAAGACTTTACAGGCAAAAACCTGAGCCTGGAATTTATTGTACCACCTGAGCCGTTTGGCAAGCCAAAATATTCAGAGGACGAATGCCGTGATCGTGACGCCACATTCGCCGCACCTCTCAATGTGAAAGCTCGCCTGATCAATAAAGAGACCGGTGAAATCATCGAGAAAGATGTTTTCATGGGTGATTTCCCGTTGATGACGAAAGATGGTACGTTCATTATTAACGGTGCTGAGCGTGTTGTCGTGAGCCAGCTAGTGCGCTCTCCCGGCGTCTACTTCACGGTAGATGAAGATGCCACGACGGGCAAGAAATTGTATGCGGCCAAGCTCATTCCTGGGCGTGGCGCCTGGCTCGAAATTTGAGACAAGTAATAAAAATCTGCTGACTGTCAAAATCGACCGTAAACGTAAAATCCCGGTGACGACACTCCTACGTGCTATCTCCACCATGGCGAAAGAAGCCTGGCATTCAGAGAACATGGATCTCTCAACGGATCAGGGCATTATCGATGCCTTTGCTGGCGTGGATAATGATGCCACTATCCGCTATATCCAGGCGACCCTGGATCGCGACCCGGTGAAGAGAGAGGATGAGGCGCTGCTTGAACTGTACAAGAAACTGCGCCCTGGTGATCCTGCTACCTTAGATAATGCGCGCTCCCTGGTCAAGAATTTGTTCTTTAATGCGCGTCGTTATGATCTGGGTAGCGTTGGTCGCTACAAGCTCAATCGGAAGCTCGATCTGGCGGTGCCACAGAGCCAGCGCATTCTGACGCAGGACGATCTGGTAAACATCATGCGCCGTCTGGTTTCTCTCAACAACGGGCACGGGCGTAAAGACGATATTGACCACCTGGGTAATCGGCGTGTGCGCTGTGTTGGTGAATTAATTCAGACGCAGTTCCGCGTTGGCCTGCTGCGTATGGAGCGGGTAGTCAAGGAGCGCATGAGCATCCAGGAGCCGGGACAGGCCACTCCCAATGCCTTGATTAATATCCGCCCGGTGGTAGCGGCCATGAAAGAGTTCTTTGGTGGTAGCCAGCTCTCACAGTTCATGGACCAGACCAATGCTCTGGCAGAGATCGGACATAAACGTCGTCTGTCGGCTCTCGGTCCTGGAGGTCTCTCGCGTGACCGTGCAGGCTTTGATGTGCGCGACGTTCACGAGTCGCACTATGGTCGTATCTGCCCGATTGAGACACCTGAAGGGCCAAATATTGGTTTGATCGGCAACCTGGCAACCTATGCACAAATTAACCCTTACGGCTTCATCGAGACACCTTATCGTAAAGTCTACAAGCGCCTGCCCATCAATGATCGGCGTTTGATTGGACGCGAGTTCCGTGGTGTCTTTGGGCGTGAGCGTGAAGATATTAAGACACCTGAAGGGCAGGTACTCGTCAAGGCGCGGACACGTGTACGTATTGATGATGCGCTGTTCAATCAATTACAGTTTCTCGGCGATGCCTCCATACGTGTGAAACCCTTTGTCACGGATGAGGTTGATTATCATACCGCCGACGATGAAGAGAACTACTGGATCGCGCAGGCAAATGCCAAACTGAGCGAGAACAGTGAGTTCGCGGAAGATCGCGTGCTGGCCCGCTACCAGGGCGAATTCTTTATGGAAAGCGCCGACAATATCGACTATATGGACGTCTCTCCACGGCAAACTGTCAGTGTTGCTACGGCACTTATTCCGTTCCTGGAACATGACGACGTCAACCGCGCGTTGATGGGAGCAAACATGCAGCGCCAGGCCGTGCCACTGTTGCGTCCACAATCGCCCATCTGTGGTACTGGTATCGAGCGGCAGATTGCGATTGACTCCGGTCAAGTTGTTGTCAGCCAGGCGAATGGAGAGATTGTTTCCTCGACTGCACGGCGCATCGAAGTGGTTGACGAGCAGGGCGAGGTCCATTCGCATCGTTTGCGCAAGTTTGTGCGCTCCAACGCGGGCACGTGTATCAACCAGCGTCCGATAGTGCGCAAAGGCGATTACGTCACTGCCGGTCAGGTGATTGCTGATAGCTCTTCAACTGAAAATGGTGAACTGGCTCTGGGGCAGAACATTCTGGTGGCTTTCATGAGTTGGGAGGGTGGCAACTTCGAGGATGCTATTCTGATTAGTGAACATATCGTGCATGAGGATCTCTTCACCTCGATCCATATTGAGAAGTACGAGATCGATGCACGCGATACAAAACTGGGTCCAGAAGAAATTACGCGTGATATTCCGAACGTCGGTGATGATGGACTGCGTAACCTCGACGAGCGTGGCATCATCTATGTGGGAGCAGAGGTCGGGCCGCAGGATATCCTGGTTGGCAAGATCACGCCGAAAGGTGAGACCGAGCTGACGGCGGAAGAGAAACTGCTGCGCGCTATCTTTGGTGAGAAGGCTCGTGAAGTCAAGGATACCTCGCTACGTGTACCGCATGGTGAACGGGGTAAGATCGTTGAGGTCAAAGTATTCTCGCGCGAAGCTGGCGACGAACTGCCTCCTGGTGTGAACCAGTTAGTGCGTGTGAGTATTGCTCAGAAGCGTAAGATCGGTGCGGGCGACAAGATGGCGGGGCGTCACGGCAACAAAGGCGTTATCTCGCGGGTGTTGCCGATTGAGGACATGCCATTCCTACCCGATGGCACGCCGGTTGACATTATCCTGAATCCGTTGGGTGTGCCTCACCGCATGAACATTGGACAGATCATGGAGACGCATCTGGGCTGGGCCGCGGAAGCGCTTGGCTTTAAGATTGCGACGCCGGTCTTTGATGGAGCAACTGAGGACGACATCGAAGAGTTCTTGCGTCGTGCCAATCTACCGGAGTCAGGCAAAGTACAGTTGTTTGATGGTCGTACAGGTGAGCCGTTTGATCATCCGGTCACGGTCGGTTATAACTATATGCTCAAGCTGGCGCACCTTGTGGAGGATAAAGTGCACGCGCGCTCAACTGGTCCATACAGCTTGATCACGCAGCAGCCGCTAGGTGGAAAAGCGCAGTTTGGTGGACAGCGCTTTGGCGAAATGGAAGTGTGGGCGTTGGAAGCCTACGGTGCGGCGCATATCCTGCAAGAGATCCTGACGGTGAAGTCGGATGATGTCGTCGGTCGTGTCAAGACCTACGAAGCCATCGTGAAGGGCGAAAATATCATGGAGCCGGGGGTTCCTGAGTCCTTCAAAGTCCTCGTAAAAGAATTGCAAAGCCTGGGCATCAACGTCGAGGTATTGAACGAAGACGAACAGAAGATTCAGTTTGTCGAGGATACCTCTAACGATGTGATGCCAGAACTGGGTATTAATCTGTCCGGTTTCGAAGGAGACCAATAATATAGGGGCGTAGTCACAGTAAAAAAAGAACATTGTAATGCGCACAGCGGCATCAGGAATGGTGCCGCCAGCCCCTATCCCCAGGAGAGGTAGCATGCTCGAAGTAAATGATTTTAACGCTATCCGTATTAGCCTTGCCAGCCCGGAGCAGATTCGCAGTTGGAGTTATGGCGAGGTAACGAAGCCGGAAACTATTAACTATCGTACACTCAAGCCTGAAAAAGATGGTCTGTTCTGTGAGCGTATCTTTGGACCAACGAAAGACTGGGAGTGTTATTGCGGTAAATATAAAAGAGTTCGCTTTAAGGGAATTGTTTGCGATAAATGCGGCGTCGAAGTGGCACGCTCAAAAGTGCGCCGTGAGCGCATGGGCCATATCGAACTGGCATCCCCGGTAAGCCATATCTGGTACTTCAAGGGCACGCCGAGCCGCATTGGTTTGTTGCTTGATCTCTCACCGCGTAACCTGGAGCGTATCCTGTACTTTGCTCTCTATGTTGTCACGGACGTCGATGAGGAGGCGCGCCAGCGCGAACTGATGCGTCTGGACGAGGAAACGGCTGCCCTGGAGCAGAATCTGGATGAGAAGATTGTTGAGCGTATCAACAGTCTGCGTTCCCAACGCGACACGGCCATCCTGGATACCGAGCAGCGGTTCTCGCAGACGAATCGTCAGGAAATCGAAGAGCGACGTGAGCAGGAACGCGAAGCCGCCCTGCAAGCTGAGAGTGAAACTCTGGCTGTTTTGCGTGATGCCATTGGTGGTCCCGCTGAAGAGAATATCGTCTTTGCGCCAACTGACCAGACTATTGTCAAAGAAGGCGATGCCGTCACGTCAAAACACCTGGATGTATTGGAGCGTGTCGCGGAGGCTGCCCGCAACGCAATTGCTGAGCAGGCGCGTCGTGAACTGGAATCCACTCAGTCAGAAGGCAAACGCGAAGCCGACCGCCTGGGCCTGGAGTACCAGGGCCAGATCGAATTCGGCGCAGTCGCAACTGGAGAAAGAGCGCAACGAGACCAAGCAGCGCATTGAACAATTGCGCCGCGATCTGGAAGGTCTCAAGAAGATGGACCTGCTCCAGGAGAACCGCTATCGCGAGTTGAAAGATAACTTTAGCGACGTCTTCCATGCCGGTATGGGTGCGGAAGCTGTACGCGAGTTAATCTCAAATATTGACCTGGATAAGTTGTCCGCTGATCTGCGTCATGAGATCAGTTCGACTATGGGTCAGCGTCGCAAGAAAGCGACCAAGCGCTTGAAGGTAGTCGAGGCTTTCCGCAAGTCGCATACGTCTCCTGAGTGGATGATACTGACGGTGTTGCCTGTGCTGCCACCGGATCTGCGTCCGATGGTGCAATTGGATGGTGGTCGTTTCGCGACGTCAGACCTGAATGATCTGTATCGCCGCGTGATCAACCGCAACAACCGGCTCAAGCGTTTGTTGGAGCTGGGCGCGCCAGAAATCATCATTCGCAATGAGAAACGTATGTTGCAAGAGGCATGTGACGCCTTGATTGACAATGGACGCCGTGGTCGTGCCGTCGCCGGTTCTGGTAATCATAAGCTCAAGAGCCTGTCCGATATGCTCAAAGGCAAACAGGGTCGTTTCCGCCAGAATCTGCTTGGAAAGCGTGTTGACTACTCTGGTCGTTCCGTAATCGTCGTGGGACCTGATCTGAAATTGCACCAGTGTGGTTTGCCAAAACGTATGGCTCTGGAACTGTTCAAGCCCTTTGTCATGCGTAAACTGGTGGAGCAGAACTTCGCTCACAATATTAAGAGCGCCAAGCGCTTTGTTGAACGCGTCAAACCTGAAGTGTGGGATGTGCTGGAAGAGGTCATCAAAAATCATCCGGTATTATTAAATCGTGCTCCAACTCTGCACCGCCTGGGCATTCAGGCTTTTGAAGCTGTACTGGTCGAGGGGAGCGCTATTCAGTTGCACCCGCTGGTCTGTTCGGCCTTCAATGCTGACTTTGACGGCGACCAGATGGCGGTCCATGTGCCATTGTCCGAGAAGGCACAGGATGAGGCGCGGCAGTTCATGATGTCGACGCGCAATCTGCTCTCACCGCAGCAAGGTGATCCATCGATTGGCGCTAGCCAGGATATGGTGCTTGGCTGCTTCTATCTGACGCAGGAGCGTCCAGACAAGAAGGGCCAGGGGCGTTCCTTCACCGATATTGGCGAGGCTATGTTGGCCTTCCAGCATGGTGTGATTGAATTACAGGCGTCCATTAAGGTGAGACTGGGCGAGGTAGATATCTATGATCAGCCACCCCCAGAAAAGCCTACCATGCATTCTGATGGCAAGTTGGTGAGCACAACCGTTGGCCGCATCATTTTCAATGAGGCGCTACCAGAGCGGTTGCGTTATAGAAACTATGCCATGAAAAAAGAATACTTGAGACAAATCATTACCGATTGTTTCAGGGAGTATGGTCGTACGCAGACAACGGAACTGGCTGATGAGATGAAGCGCCTTGGTTTCCACTATGCAACCAAAGCAGGCGCAACTATCGCCATCAGTGATGTCAAAGTGCCGTTGGGCAAACAGGACGAACTGGCAAAAGCTGATGCGAAGATCGCTGAACTCGAAGAGCAGTACCATGATGGTCTGATTACTGAGAATGAGAAATATCAGCAGACGGTCGATATATGGAGTGAGGCGACTGACAACGTCACCAATATGGTGAAGACCAGCCTTGACCCCTACGGTTCAATCTACACGATTGCTAACTCTGGTGCGACGAAAGCGAAGTTCCAGCAGATCCGTCAGTTGTCGGGCATGCGTGGCTTGATGACCAATCCGTCTGGTAAGATCATTCCAATTCCAATTCGCGGAAACTTCCGTGAAGGACTGAGCGTGTTGGAGTACTTTATCAGCACCCATGGCGCGCGTAAAGGTCTGGCTGATACCGCGCTACGTACCGCAGAGTCGGGCTATCTCACCCGCCGTCTGATCGATGTGTCGCAGGATGTCATCGTCACTGAAGAGGATTGTGGCACTGTCGATGGTGTGTTGATTACAGAATTCGACTCGAAGCAGATGGGACTGGAGAACAGCCGCTCCCGCCTGGTTGGTCGTGTGCTGGCAGAGGCTATACCTGAACTGCCACATCTGGAGGCGAACGAAGAACTGGCCGACGATATGGTGGATGAGATCATCCGCGCAGGCGTCAAGGCGGTTCGCGTACGCTCTGTGCTGTCATGTCTGGCGCACCGTGGTATCTGTCGTAAGTGCTATGGACGTGACCTGGCAGCGAATGCACTGGCGCGTATTGGTGCTGCCGTCGGTATCGTGGCTGCCCAGTCAATCGGTGAGCCTGGCACGCAGCTCACCATGCGTACCTTCCATACAGGTGGTATTGCGGGAGCGTCTGGTGACATCACGCAAGGCTTGCCGCGTATTGAGGAACTGTTTGAAGCGCGCGTACCAAAGGATAAGTCTGAGATCAGCGAGATCGATGGTATTGTCGAAATCGCCAAAGACGAGACCACTGGTGCACGTACTGTACGTGTTGTCTCAACCAACGTCTTCTTTGACGAGTATCCGTTGCCCAGGGATACAGAGAGCAAGGTAGTGGTAAACGACCATGATCATGTCCAGAAGGAACAGATCATTGCTCTCATTAGTGAGAAGGACGCCGAGCCTACGCCGGTACTGGCGCGTAACGAGGGTGAAATCATCATTAACGATGATGGTATGCTCTCCATACGCTTCGAGGAGCGCGATGAGCGTTCATACTCTGTCCCCGCAGCGCGCAATATTGCGGTAACGCAGGGCCAGAAGATCCAGGCCGGTACACCCATTACCTCTGGTCAGCGTGACCCACAGGATGTGCTACGCATCCAGGGACGTGACGCTGTACAGTTGTACCTGGTGCAGGAAGTGCAGCGCGTGTATCGCAACACTGGTGTCTATATCCATGACAAGCACATTGAGGTCATCATCCGACAGATGTTGCGCCGCGTCAAAGTTGATGAGCCTGGTGATACAGAAATGTTGCCGAATGACCTGGTCGACCGTTTTGTGTATGCAGATACCAATGCAAAAGTTCTGGCGGAGGGCGGCGAACCGGCCACTGCTCAGACGGTCCTGCTTGGTGTCACCAAAGCCTCACTGAACACCGACAGCTTCCTGGCGGCAGCCTCCTTCCAGGAGACGACCCGCGTGCTAACGGAGGCGGCTATCGAGGCGCAAACAGATCATCTGGTGGGCCTCAAAGAGAACGTCATCATTGGTAAGCTGATACCGGCAGGCTCCGGTATTGCGCAACGCCGCCGCGATCAGATTGCTCGTCAGCAAGCTGCCGCTGCACGTGTTGCCGCTCCGCCCGTCGTTGTAGGTGCCATGGCTGGTAGTACCGTTGGGAGCAGCAGTGCTCCACTTGGCCTGACACTTGACAGCGGAGACGATGAGTGATAGTATATGCAATCGCATATGTATGAAAATTACAAGGCGGATAGTCATGCTATCCGCCTGTGGTTCGCTTGTAATTAGTTAAGAAGAGGACAGGGGAGGATTGTTCCTTGCCGACGATTAATCAGCTGGTCCGCAAGGGCCGCTCGCAGAAACAGAAAAAGGTGAAGGCTCCTGCGCTGTTATATTCGTACAACGCGCTGAAGAACAGGACTTCCCGCCTGCGTGGGTCGCCGCAAAAGCGTGGCGTCTGCACTCAGGTTCGTACGATGAACCCCAAGAAGCCGAATTCGGCCATGCGTAAGATCGCACGTGTTCGGTTGTCAAACCAGATGGAAGTCACGGCTTACATTCCTGGTGAGGGACATAATTTACAGGAGCACTCGGTGGTGCTCATCCGTGGCGGTCGCGTAAAAGACCTGCCTAGCGTGCGCTATCATATCATTCGTGGTACACTGGATAGTGAGGGCGTTTCCAAACGCCGTCGTGGTCGCTCAAAGTACGGAGCTAAACGTCCTAAGCCTGGTCAGGCAGCGGCTCCAACCAAGGGTAAGAGATAAAAAACTCATCGTTTATAAATGGATGCAGGGAGCAGTAGAGGATAGCATTCACCTTCCTGCTTCATCTCGACCAGATACCACGCTTAGCAATAGCACAGTAGATACTGCAAGGTAGGTCGGTAAATCACACGTCCATCGTGGCTCGTGCACGATGGTTGTCGGGTGTTCTCCGGGGTCAGCTAACCTTCGTAATTCCCTTAGATGGGATAGGACAAGGGTATGTCATGCGCGGCAAGCAAGATGTCGCCGCTCATCTGACCTGCATAACGGAAAGGCATCCGCGTGTAGGCGTCCGAAGGAGATTGAGGGTGTTCATCCCTTAATCGAATCGACGCCTTTTCTGGTGCCCGCAAAGGACCCCACCCAGGCGTTGGGCGCTTGACCAAAGGGAAACACGCGAAAGCCAGAGAATAGAGACGTCCTGGCCCCAGGGGCGCGGACGATTGATACCAGTCTGCATTCAGAGAGATAATTCTCCCATGAAGCACAGAGCGGAATTGCCCATGTGAGATTTGTACCAGTGAACGCAAGTTGGTATGACGAGAAGCAAGCAGATCCGAAAGATACGCTGAGGAGCAAAATATGCCAAGACGTACGAAAGTGGTGCGAAGGCCGGACGTACCGGATGCAAAATTTAGAAGTAGAAATGTGGCCCGCTTTATCAGTAAATTGATGATCGATGGCAAGCGCAGCCTGGCTGAACGTATCATTTATGATGCGTTTGAGGCGATTGAAATCAGACAGAAGCGTCCACCGCTGGATGTATTTGAGCAGGCGCTGAAAAATGCGACGCCCAGCATCGAGGTGAAGCCCCGTCGTGTCGGCGGCTCAACTTATCAAGTGCCCATCGATGTGCGCAGAGACCGTGGCAATGCACTTGCCATGCGTTGGCTAATCAAATCCGCTCGTTCACGGACAGGGAAATCGATGTCGGAGAAACTGGCCAGCGAGTTAATGGATGCAGCTGCGGGTCAAGGTGCAACTATTAAAAAACGTGAGGAGACCCATAAGATGGCGGAGTCTAATAAAGCCTTCGCTCATTATCGCTGGTAAAAAGATATCATGGCAAGAGACTTCCCACTCCCAAAAACAAGAAATATTGGTATTATCGCTCATATCGACGCCGGTAAGACAACGACCACCGAGCGTATCCTTTTCTACACCAAAAAAATTCACCGTATCGGTGAGGTGCATGAAGGGGCCGCGACGATGGACTGGATGCCTCAGGAGCAAGAGCGCGGTATCACGATTACCTCTGCTGCAACAACCTGTTTCTGGCAGGATCATCGTATCAATATCATTGATACTCCCGGCCACGTTGACTTTACTGCCGAAGTCGAACGCTCATTGCGCGTTCTGGACGGCGGTGTTGTGGTCTTCGACGCAGTTGCCGGTGTAGAGCCGCAGTCTGAAACTGTCTGGCGTCAAGCCAATAAGTATGAAGTTCCTCGTATCTGTTTTGTCAATAAAATGGACCGCATTGGTGCCGACTTCTGGCGCACCATCGATATGATCCGTGAGCGCCTGGGAGCTGTACCGGTTCCCATCCAGATCCCCGTTGGTCGTGAAATCTGACTTCAAGGGCTTTATAGACCTGATAGAGCAGACGGCAGTGATCTTTACCGACGATCTTGGCACGACGTCAGAGCATGTCGGAATCCCGGCTGAATTGGAGCCGCAATTCCGTGAACATCGCGATGCGTTGCTTGAGCGCGTCGCCGAATCCGATGAAGAACTAACCCTGAAATATCTTGAGGGTGAGGAAATCACCAAGGAAGAGTTGACGGCTGCTCTGCGTAGAGCCACGATCTCGAATGCTCTGGTACCTGTATTGTGCGGAAGTTCCTTGAAAAACAAGGGTGTGCAGGCGATGCTGGATGCGGTTATTGCCTTCTTGCCCTCGCCATTGGATATTCCAGCGCCTAGCGGCATCAATCCCGATACCAATGAGACGGAGACGCGTAAGGTTGAAGACGACGCACCTTTCAGTGCCCTGGTCTTCAAGATTGTTTCCGATCCATTTGTGGGACGTCTTTCGTACTTGCGTGTCTACTCTGGTACGATGACCAAGGGTGGCTCGATGCAGAATACGACCAAAGACAAAACCGAACGTATTGGTCGCCTCCTGCGTATGCATGCCAACCACCGTGAAGATATCGACGAGATCCGCGCTGGCGATATCTGCGCCGCTGTCGGTCTACGTAATACCTTTACTGGCGATACGCTGGCCGATCCACAGAAGCCAATTGTTCTGGAGTCAATTCAATTTCCCGAGCCGGTCATACACATTGCGGTTGAGCCAAAGACGCGTGCAGACCAGGAAAAAATGGGCGTCGCTTTGAATAAGCTGGCTGAGGAAGATCCCACGTTCCGCGTGCATACTGACGAGGATAGTGGTCAGACGATCATCAGTGGTATGGGTGAGTTACACCTGGATGTCATTCGAGATCGCCTGTTCCGCGAGTTCAAGGTTGATGCGAATGTTGGTCGTCCGCAGGTGTCCTACCGTGAGACTATCACACGCGCTGCCCAGGCTCAAGGCAAACACGTACGGCAGACAGGTGGCCATGGTCAGTATGGTGATGTCTGGCTAAAAGTTGAGCCTAACGAGCGTGGTAAAGGCTTTGAGTTTGTCAACGGGATTGTGGGTGGCGTCGTCCCCAAAGAATATATCAAACCTGTTGAAAACGGCGTCAGAGAGACGCTGGAGAACGGCATCATTGCTGGTTTCCCGATGATCGATGTCAAGGTTACGCTGTACGATGGTTCCTACCATGACGTCGACTCTAGTGAAATGGCCTTTAAGACTGCTGGCTCGATTGGTATCAAAAATGCCGTAGGCAAGGCTGCTCCAATTTTACTCGAACCTATCATGAAGGTTGAAGTAACCACCTCCGAAGAATTCTACGGTGATGTGATTGGTGATCTGAACCGCCGCCGTGGATCAATTCAAGGTATGGAGAACCGTGGGACAATGTGTGTGGTGCGGGGCCTTGTTCCTCTTGCCGAAATGTTCGGTTACGTGAACGACCTCCGTTCGATGACTAGCGGACGCGCGAGCTACGCTATGGAGTTCGCGCATTACGATCCCGTTCCGAGAAATGTCGCAGAAGAGATTGTCGCTAAGCGTGCATCTCATTAATGCGTTAGTACCAAACCCTGGGGCATCTGCAAGACGATGCCCCACTACTTGCAATCAGTGATAAACTGGGACGCTTATTTTTGTCCCCGTCACCTTACTGTTAAGTGCAATCATCTGTTGTAATCATGCGGACGCGGTGCCGAATTCAGGGAACAGGCCTACCGCGTTAACTGCATCTTTTTTACTCATGCCTGCATGGCTGTTGCATGAAATTAAAACAAACGAGGATATAGAAATGGCGAAGAAGAAGTTCGAGCGGACAAAACCGCATGTGAACGTTGGCACCATTGGTCATATTGACCACGGCAAGACGACCCTGACGGCAGCTATCACGAAGGTATTAGCTTCCGCTCAGCTTGCTAAATATACCGCATTTGACCAGATCGACAAAGCGCCCGAAGAGCGCGAGCGTGGTATCACCATCGCGATTGCCCACCTGGAGTACGAGACCGAGAAGCGCCACTACGCGCACGTCGACTGCCCCGGCCACGCTGACTATATCAAGAACATGATCACCGGAGCCGCCCAGATGGACGGAGCCATCCTGGTGGTGAGCGCTCCTGATGGTCCGATGCCCCAGACCCGTGAGCACGTGCTGCTGGCCGAGCAGGTCGAAGTGCCGGCCATGGTCATCTTCCTCAACAAAGTCGATATGATGGAAGACGAAGAGTTGCTGGAACTGGTCGAGCTGGAAGTCCGCGAACTGCTCTCCAAGTACCACTTCCCCGGCGACGATGTGCCGGTGATTCGTGGCTCGGCCTTGCAGGCTCTGGAAAGCAAAGGCGACCTCTCGCGCAATGATCCCGCCGCCAAGTGCATCTGGGAGCTGATGGACCAGGTGGACGAGTATATCCCCACGCCCCCACGCGCGACCGATCAGCCATTCTTGATGCCGATTGAAGATGTCTTCGGTATTAAGGGACGCGGCACGGTGGCGACGGGCCGTATCGAGCGCGGTATCGTCAAAGTGGGCGACAACGTCGAGATCGTGGGTATGCAGGAACTGACCCGCAATGTGGTGGTCACTGGGGTGGAAATGTTCCAGAAGACGCTGGATCAGGGTCTGGCCGGCGACAACGTTGGGTGCCTGCTGCGCGGCATTGAGCGTGCGGACATCGAACGCGGACAGGTGCTGGCCAAGCCGGGTTCGATCAAACCCCATATGAACTTCAAGGCGCAGGTATATGTGCTCTCCAAAGAGGAGGGTGGACGCCACACGCCATTCTTTAACGGCTATCGTCCCCAGTTCTATGTGCGGACGACCGACGTGACGGGAGCGATCAAGCTGCCGGAGGGAGTGGAGATGGTGATCCCAGGCGATAACATTGAGATGACGGTCGAATTGATCCAACCGGTGGCGATGGAAGAAGGCGTGAAGTTCGCCATTCGCGAAGGTGGTCGGACCGTTGGTGCTGGTATCTGCACACAGGTCATCAGCTAGGGCGTCACAGGGTCATGGACACGCTCATCGTGAGCAAGAGAGCCCTCTGACCCTTATCCGTATCAGGAGAGAAACATGGCTACGGGAGTAAAACAGCGTATCCGTATTCGCCTCAAAGCGTTCGATCATCGCATTCTTGATCAGTCAGCGCTTCAGATCGTGGATACCGCGCAACAGACAGGGGCACGCGTTTCAGGGCCAGTGCCGCTGCCGACGGAGATCGAAAAATACACAGTTATGCGATCACCGTTTATCGACAAGGATGCTCGTGAACAATTCGAAATTCGTACACATAAGCGTTTGATTGATATCATTGATCCGACGAACAAGACGGTAGAAGCCCTGACACGTTTGAATCTGCCCGCAGGCGTGGATATCGAAGTAAAACTCTAGGGTAATCTCTGGTTTCAGAGCGTAGGTGTCAGAAGTTGATGCCTGGATCCCTGGAGTTGAGGAGAGCTACTTTGCATTCAGGTGACGTCAGGCGTGGTAGCGCGGCGCTCCTGAGTGAGTAGAGAGGTGAAGAATATGCTGAATGCATTGTTGGGCAGGAAGGTCGGTATGACCCAGGTGTTTGGACCCAACGGCATAGTCATTCCGGTGACGGTTATTGAAGCCGGTCCCTGCGTGGTGACGCAGGTAAAGACTGTGACGCGCGATGGCTACGAGGCAGTCCAGATTGGTTTTGAGCAGACGACAACCAAAAATGTGACACGCCCGGAGTTGGGACATCTTGGACAAAGCCTGCCATTATTGAAGGCACAGCGCAAGAGCTTACAAACATATCAACAAGAGCAGCGCGCGAAAACAAAGTCATCAGAAGAAGGCGCTACTGATGCTGAGCAAGGTGAGAGCGAGTCAGCAGCACCGGAAAAGACAACCAAACAAATCAGGAAATTGCTGAAAGTGCAGTCGAACCGCCAGCGTCGTCCTGGACCCAGCCTCGGACCATTCAAGTTCATTCGCGAAGTTGGTCTACAGGATGGTACAACCACAGAGAATGTGGAACTCGGCGCAGCATTTGATGTCAGCCTATTTACTGATGGTGAGTCAGTGGATATCGTAGGCACGACCAAAGGTAAAGGCTTCCAGGGCGGTGTCAAGCGTCATGGCTTCCGTGGTGGACCCAAGACTCATGGTCAGTCGGATCGCACGCGTGCACCCGGTTCCATTGGTTCTGGTACGACGCCCGGTCGTGTGCTCAAAGGCACCCGTATGGCAGGCCGTATGGGGAATGTACGCGTGACAGCCAAGAAGTTGGAAGTAATTCAAGCTGATCCTGAGCGTAACCTGCTGGTGGTTAAGGGTTCGGTGCCTGGTGCCAATGGCGGCTTGCTCATGATTAAAAAGCATGTGATGAGGTAAACCGAAATGCCCTCGACTACAGTATATAATCAGGCCGGCGAGGCCGTAGAACAGCTCGAACTGAGCGAGCAGGTGTTCGGAGTTACCCCTAACGTGGCGGTTCTCCACCAGGTTGTTACCGCGCAACTGGTGAATCGCCGCCAGGGAAACGCCTCAACCAAGACTCGTAGTGAAGTATCGGGTGGTAACAAAAAGCCATACAGGCAGAAGGGAACAGGTAACGCCCGTCAGGGTAGTACCCGTGCTCCCCAGTTCCGCCACGGTGGTATTGCATTCGGTCCGCGACCGCATCCTTATCATCATGACGTGCCCAAGAAGATGCGCCGCCTGGCTATTCGTTCAGCTTTGTCTGACAAAGTAGCGAACGAGAGTTTAATCGTCGTCAATAAGCTGTCGTTGGTCACTCCACGCACCAAGGACATGTTAGAAATCCTGAGTAACTTGCCCTCCAGCGCAGGCAAGCGAGTATTGGTGGTGTTACCACGGCGCGATGAAAGTGTCGTGTTATCAACACGCAACATTCCCAGCGCCAAAGTGCAGCATGTCTCCTCGATCAACGTTGTGGAGTTGCTCAAGCACGATTACGTGATCATGCCAGTGCAAACAGTGCGTTGGATCGAACTGGTCTTCGGCGAAGGCATAAGCGCTGAGGAGGCAAGCCTGAGAATCGCCGACGATGAAGCAACCGAGACAGACGCGATAAGCGCTACGGCTTCTGAAGATGCGGACGAGCTTGTGGAAGCTGAAGACGCGGCCTCTGAAGACCTCGCAGAGGACGAAGAGCCGACGAGCGAAGCGTAGGCCAGGAGGAGAACAGTTGTGGAAATCACAGAAATACTGCGCCAGGGTATAGTGACTGAGAAATCGGTCAAACTGCAAGAGCGAAATCAGTATACCTTCAAAGTGGCGTTAGGTGCCAATAAAATTGATATCCGTCGTGCGGTAGAGACGCTCTTCAAAGTGAAGGTGGTTTCGGTGAATGTTATGCGTATGCCTGGCAAACCGAAGTTTATCCGTCGTAAGGGAGCTGCTCCTCGACCTGTAGAGGCCCGCGAGTGGAAAAAGGCGATTGTCACCATTCAAGAGGGACAGACAATCGATGCATTGAAGGCATAGGGGATTGAGAGATGCCAACTAGACAGTATCGACCAACATCTCCTGGACGGCGCGGCATGTCGGTCTCAACATTCGAGGAGATCACCAAGACAAGGCCAGAGAAATCTCTGACCGTCAAGCTCAACAAGCATGCTGGACGAAATAACCAGGGCAAGATTACGACCCGCCATCGTGGTGGTGGGGCAAAACGGGCTTATCGTATCATTGACTTTAAGCGCAATAAGCTGGGCGTACCGGCCAAGGTAGCGGCCATTGAATATGATCCGAACCGTTCGGCTCGCATCGCGCTATTGCACTATCTGGACGGCGAGAAGCGCTACATTATCGCTCCCGTTGGCCTCAAAGTTGGAGATCGTGTAGAGGCTGGTCCAGAAGCCGACATCAGGGTCGGCAACGCGCTGCCACTGAAGAATATCCCGACAGGCACGACTGTGCATAACGTCGAACTAGAGCGTGGTCGTGGTGGTCAGTTAGTGCGTGGTGCAGGCGTTGGCGCACAGTTAATGGCCAAAGAAGGTGACTACGCGCTCCTACGTCTGCCATCAGGTGAGCAGCGCAACGTCCACATTCTCTGCATGGCGACCATTGGACAGGTCGGCAATGTGGACCACGAGAACCGCAGCATCGGCAAAGCTGGCAAATCTCGTCATCTTGGTCGCCGCCCAACCGTACGTGGTTCCGCGATGAATCCTACCGATCACCCACATGGTGGTGGTGAGGGTCGCGCACCAATTGGTGGGCAGCCACAGACCCCCTGGGGCAAACCGGCCATGGGTTACAAGACGCGCAGTAATAAGCGGACCGACCGCTTCATAGTCCGACGCCGTAACGCTGGTAGGAGGAGGAAGTAGCCATGTCGCGCTCAAGGAAAAAAGGGCCATACATTCATGAATCGCTCAGAAAGAAAGTGCTGGTAATGCGGCGCAGCGGCGACCGTCGTTTGATCAAAACGTGGTCCCGCGCTTCGATGATCTTCCCCGAAATGGTCGGTATGACCATCGGTGTACATAATGGGAAGACGCATGTTCCTATCTATATCAGCGAAAACATGGTCGGCCATAAGTTAGGCGAGTTCGCTCCAACCCGGCATTTCCGGGGTCACGCGGGCGGCAAGAATGAGAAAACCACTTCAGTTCGTTAGTGGTCAGTGTTGGGCTCGCGAAACCGAGCCCCTCAGGATGTCACAGCGGCATACAACGTGTCAGCGGCGTCCTGAGGAACAATGTGTAGGGGTCCAATTGATAGGCCCTTGAAGAGGTATGAGATGCAAGTCAGGGCTATTGCAAAGGATATTGGCATTCCGCCGCGCAAAATGCGTCTGGTTACGAACGCGGTGAAAGGGCTTCGCGTAAATGAGGCTCTGGCTATTCTCCAGTTCTTGCCTAATGCGGGAGCGACACCTGTGAGCAAAGTGGTGTCATCGGCGGCAGCAAATGCGGAGAATAACTACAATCTCGATCCAGATGACCTGTATATTCTCAATATTGTGGCGGATGACTCGTTTCGGATTAAACGTGTAAAACCACGGTCACATGGTCGCGCGGCGCGTATTTTGCGGCGTTATTGTCATGTTACTGTGATTGTATCGGATGATCCGGCAGACGCTGGTCGTTAAGGCCGCTAAGAAGGAGGGACACTTTTGGGACATAAAGTACATCCCAATGGGTTCAGACTCGGCGTCGTAAAGGGCTGGCAGTCTCGCTGGTTTGCCGAGCGTGAGTATAGTAATATCTATGCAGAAGATGTGCAGATTCGGCGTATCATCAGCAAAGAGCTGTCCAATGCTTCTGTCTCGCGCATCGAGATTGAGCGCGCCGCCGCTGACCAGGTATTGGTAAAAGTTCATACCGCGAAACCTGGTATCGTGATTGGCAAAAGCGGGGAAAAAGTTGATCGGCTACGTAACCTGCTAGAGACAAAGACCAAGAAGCGCCGCGTACGTATGGATATCATTGAGATCCGTCAGCCAGAGTTGGATGCGACTCTGGTTGGACGCAGTATCGCGGAGCAGTTGGAGAAGCGTGTTTCATTCCGTCGTGCGATGAAGCAGGCTGTCCAGAAGTCGATGCGCGCCAATGCGAAGGGCATTAAGATCATTGTAGGCGGTCGCCTGGGTGGTGCGGAAATCGCGCGCTCAGAAAAAGAGGTTGAGGGGAGCGTTCCTCTGCAAACTCTGCGCGCCGACATCGATTATGGTCAGGCTGAGGCGCATACGACGTTTGGTGTTATCGGTATTAAAGTATGGATTTATCGGGGCGATATTCTGCCCAGCAAACGCCGCGAGCCAGGTGAGGCCCAGCCAGAGGCTGCTCAACAAACTTTTGCGCCACGCGAAAGAACAGAGCGTGGAGACCGTCGCGGTGGAGATCGCGGGGATCGTCGTGGAGGAGATCGAGGTGCTCCACGTGGGGATCGCCCACAGGGAGATCGTGGTCCGCGTCCGCCACGCAGCGGAGACCGACCACAAGGTGATCGCCCACCACGGCCACAAGGGGAACGCGGTCCGCGTCCGCCACGCAGCGGAGACCGACCGCAGGGAGACCGACCACAAGGTGATCGCCCACAGGGAGATCGTCCGCAGGGAGATCGCCCACCACGTCCGCCACGGCAGCAGGGAGATCGTCCACAGGGTGAGCGACCACCACGACGGCCACGTGCTGAGCAGGCACCGGCACCGGCAAACGCTGGGAGTACAGGCGCTGAGAATGCAGCCAATACGACTCCAGTCGTGCAGGCGCAGGTGACACCGCCAACACCACCAGTGACACCGCCAACGCCGCCAGCGGCACCAACAACAGATAACGCTGCTACTGGGACCACTCAGAGCGAATAGAGGAGAGCGAAGCCATGTTATTGGCACCATCACGTACAAAATATCGCCGACAGCATCGCGGGCGCATGAAAGGTGAGGCCCAGCGCGGCAGCACACTCGCCTTTGGTGAATTTGGCCTGCAAGCGTTGGAGGCTTGTTGGATGGAGGCTCGTCAGATTGAATCAGCTCGTATCGCGCTCACTCGCTTTATGAAGCGTGGTGGCAAAGTGTGGATACGCGTGTTCCCTGACAAGCCGATCACAGCCAAACCTGCCGAAACCCGTATGGGTAGTGGTAAGGGCGCTGTCGATCACTGGGTAGCAGTTGTGAAGCCTGGACGTATCATTTTTGAGATCGGTGGCGTTAGCGAGGAGATCGCTAAAGAAGCTGTACGCCTGGCCGGACATAAACTACCTGTTAAGACCCGCTTTATCACACGAGGGGAGGCAGAGAGTGTCGAAGCTTAATGAACGTCGTAAAGAGATCCAGGAAATGCCCTATGGCATGGCTCAGCGTTTGCTAGAGGAGCTCCGACTGAAGATGTTCAACCTCCGCTTGCAACAGCAGCGTGGTGAAGTAAAGAACAGTCGTGTGTTTGCACAGACGCGCAAAGATATTGCTCGTGTGCTGCATCGCATCACCGTGTTGGAGAATGAGGCATGACACAGCAACACGTTACCGCCACGCCAGAGCAGCAGACGACCCGTCGCCTGCAAAAAGTTGGTCGCGTGGTGAGCAATAAAATGGACAAGACGATCATCGTCATTGTCGAATCTTTGAAAAAGCATCGTATCTACAAGCGCACGTATAAACAGACGAAGCGCTTCTATGCGCACGATGAGGAAAATACCTGTCAGGTCGGCGACCTGGTGCGTATCGAGGAGAGTCGTCCACTGAGCAAATTGAAACGCTGGCGCTTAGTCGAGATTGTGAAGCCTGGCAGCGGCATTGTTCCAGTGGCGCAACTTCAGACCGAGGCTGAACCTGACCGGACCGCAGCAGAGTCGGCGGAATAGGGAGAAAGAACAGATGATTCAGCCGCAAACCCGCCTGAAGGTCGCCGATAATACCGGCGCAAAAGAAATTATGTGTATTCGTGTGATGAGTGGTTCTTCTAAGCGTTATGCTGGAGTGGGGGATGTGATCAAGGCTTCCGTCAAAGTGGCCGCGCCTAATGGGCAGGTCAAAAAAGGTGAAGTGGTGAATGCAGTCGTGGTGCGTGTGGCAAAAGAGTACTCACGCCCCGATGGTTCCCATATTCGCTTTGACGAGAACGCCGCCGTCATCATCGCCGCTGGTAACAATCCGCGCGGCACGCGTATCTTCGGACCTGTTGCCCGTGAATTGCGCGAAAAGAACTTTGCACGACTCGTTTCGCTCGCACCTGAAGTGCTCTAACGGGGAAGAAGATGGCAATACAACAAAAAGACAAGAAGCCTCTGCACCTTGCCAATAAAATGAATATCAAAAAGGGTGATACCGTTTTGATCATTACCGGCAAAGATCGAGGCAAGGAAGGAACCGTTTCACGGGCGTTGCCACAGACCAGCAAGGTTATCGTTGAAGGTCTGAACGTTGTGAAAAAGCATGTGCGTCCGCAGGGTCAGACGCGGCAAGGCGGCGTCATTGAGAAAGCCATGCCGATACATGTCTCAAACGTTATGCTGAAGTGCACCGAGTGCGGCGAGCATACGCGTGTCTCACGCGAGCGGCGTCCTCTCGGGGTCGCGCAAAAATTGCGTCCCGTGCGCGTATGTAAGAAGTGCCATAAGATTATTGAAGACCGCACGAGGAGTAATTAATATGGCAGCACAGTTAAAAGAAAAATATCGTCAGGAAGTCGCTCCTGCCCTGCGCAAGGAGTTTGATTACAAGAACCCGATGCAGGTTCCGACGCTCAACAAGGTCGTCGTGAATATCGGTATGGGCGAGGTCATCCAGAATGCCAAGGCCATGGATGCGGCAGTTGCTGACCTATCGGTGATTACCGGACAGCGTCCCGTGATCACACGCGCCAAGAAGTCGGTAGCAGCCTTCAAGTTGCGCGAAGGGATGCAGATTGGCTGTATGGTCACTTTACGTGGTGATCACATGTACTACTTCCTCGAAAAAGTCATTAACGTAGCCCTACCGCGCATCCGTGACTTCCAGGGTATCTCTCCCGATGCCTTTGATGGTCGTGGTAACTACACGTTGGGTTTGCGTGAACAACTGGTCTTTCCTGAGATCGACTACGACAAGATTGACAAGCTGCGTGGCATGGAAATCAGTATCGTCACAACGGCGCATACTGATCAGGAAGGACGGCGGCTGCTCACATTGTTGGGCATGCCCTTTAAGAAGTAACGCTGGAGGGCGGAATGGCAAAAACTTCAATGATCGTGAAGTCGCAGCGCAAGCCTCGTTTCAAGGTACAGCAGCATAATCGCTGTAAGATTTGCGGGCGACCCCGCGCATATATGCGCAAATTTGGCCTATGTCGTATCTGCTTCCGCGAACGTGCGTTGCGCGGCGAGCTGCCTGGTGTAACGAAATCAAGCTGGTAGAAGCGCGCTGATGAAAGGACGCGTAGGGAAGTAAACCGGTGTGTTTGAACTCCTACGTGAATAGTGGAGGATAATCCATGAATATGACTGATCCCATTGCGGATATGCTCACGCGTATTCGAAATGCGGCTACAGCTCGGCACACTTGCGTATTGATTCCGGCTTCGAAAATGAAGCTGGGGATCGCGCGTGTGCTGAAAGAAGAAGGTTACGTAAAGGATATCGAGATCCTGAAAGACAATCCGCAGGGCACGCTTCGACTGACACTACGCTATGTAGATAAAAAGCCCGTGGTCACACAATTGAAGCGCGTGAGCAAGCCAGGTCTGCGTGTATATACAAAGCAGGCAAGTATTCCACGCGTCCGTGGAGGACTGGGTGTCGCGATTCTTTCGACCCCGAAAGGCTTGATGACCGGTTCGAACGCCTATAGACAGGGTCTTGGTGGCGAAGTCATCTGCTACGTTTGGTAAAGGAGGTAACAAATGTCTCGTATTGGACGTGCTCCAATCGTTGTGCCGCCAAAGGTGCAGGTGAACTGGACTGAGGATAACGTGGTTACGGTGAAGGGACCAAAGGGCGAGCTGAGCCAGAAGATTAATCCTGCTCTGACGCTGAAGCTTGAAAATGGTTCTTTGCTGGTTACGCGTCCCTCGGACAGCAATGAGCATCGCTCGATGCATGGTCTTTACCGCACCCTGATCAACAACATGGTGGTGGGTGTAACAACCGGTTTCACCCGACAGTTGGAGATCCATGGCGTCGGCTATCGTGCAGCGAAAGTTGGCAATAATCTGGTAGTTATCGTAGGTTACTCTCACCCGGTCGAGGTACAGCCACCCGCTGGCGTCACCCTATCGGTTGATGGCGTTGATGCTGCGACGAAAGCGACGAAACTAAGTGTCAGCGGCATCGATAAGCAACTCGTTGGCGAGGTTGCGGCATCTATCCGTCGCATACGCAAGCCAGAACCCTACAAGGGCAAAGGCATTCGCTACGCGGATGAGAAGGTCAGACGTAAGGCTGGTAAGGCTGGTAAAGTCGGCGGCAAGAAGAAATAAATATGCTGTATAGCGTGTGCATGATAAAGAAGTACGCGCTATAATGAAGCATATGCGTGTTATACTAATTCTATTGCGCATAGTACAGACAGGCGTATGTGGGGGCTGGTTACTTATGAGAGACGTAGTGCCGACCACGTGGCTCGCACATTCCTCGCATTGCGCGTATCCGAAGAAAGGGGAATTGCAAAAGACGACGTGCTGAAAAGTGCAGCAGGTCTTTTGCGATGAAGCTATGATTAAACGATTTGAGGCTAATAAGGCTCGGCTGCGGCGGCACCAGCGTATACGACGCCATTTAGATGGGACAACGTCGCGTCCACGTTTGAATATATTCCGTAGTGGACATCATATCTACGCTCAGGTTATCGATGATACTACTGGCCGTACGTTAGCTGCTGCATCATCATTGGATGAGAGCTTGAACAATTTTGCTCCACCGCAGCCGGCGGCATCTGCGCAAGAGCAGCATGCTTCGTCTGTGGCAGCAGAGCTTCCTGTAGAAGCTGTTGCTACTGAAGCGCAGCCAGCGGCGCGCGGCAAAAGCGCAAAAGCTGAGAAACCTCAGGCAAAGGGTGCTCCTGCGAAGGGTGGTAAGAATGCTCCGCAGGCGAAGACGGTCCTTCCAGCCGCACAAAAAGCTGCTGCGAAGACACCAGTTGAAGCGCTAGCTGCTATCTCCAGTAATCGCAAGGTCGCATTAGCACGCGAGGTCGGGAAACTTGTGGCCCAGCGCGCGAAAGAAAAAGGTGTGACTCAGGTTGTCTTTGATCGTGGTGGCTATGCCTATCATGGACGTGTCGCAGCACTTGCTGAAGGCGCTCGTGAAGTAGGTTTAGATTTTTAGGCCCCCGAGGCAACTCTGATATTGAGGAGTAGAGACAGAAGATATGGCAAGAATAGATGCTTCAAAACTAAACCTGGAAGAGACAGTGGTGCAAGTCAGCCGCGTCTCCAAGGTGGTGAAAGGCGGTCGACGCTTCAGCATTCGTGCTCTGGTGGTTGTCGGTGATCGCAACGGGCATGTCGGTTTTGGTTTTGGTAAGGCCGGTGAATATACAGAGGCCATCCGCAAAGGGGTAGAGGATGCTAAGAAGCACCTGGTCGAAGTGCCACTATCTGGTACGACCATCCCTTATCTTGTGAAAACGACCTTTGGTGCTTCCGAGGTGCTGCTGAAGCCCGCTGCTCCTGGTACTGGCGTGATCGCTGGTGGCGCGGTGCGCGCGGTCATGGAAGCAGCCGGTGTGCGTGATATCCTGACCAAGACGCTTGGTAGCACCAACAAAGCGAATACGGTGCAGGCTTGCGTGAAAGGCCTGCGGGAGCTACGTTCGCCCGAGGCTGAGGCGTTACGTCGTGGCAAAACCGTCGTCGATATTCTGGGGAAGAAACGTGCAGAGCAGCTCACCATCGCTGCTGCTGCTGCCGCTGAACAGGCTGCCGCCGCTCGCCAGTGCTCGTGAAGAAGAGGCCCGTGAGACCAGGGCAACCTCCGGTCGTGGTGATCGTGGTGGCCGTGGTGGCGACCGTCGCGGTGGTGGTGATCGCGGTGGCGACCGTCGCGGTGGTGGTAGTGGCGACCGCCGTCGATAGGAGTAAATAATGGCAAAACTGCGTGTAAAATGGGTGAAGAGCGCTATTGGCCACCCAAAGGATCAAAAAGCAACAATACAGGCGTTGGGCTTTCGTAAGCTTCAGCAAACGGTTGAACATAACGATCAGCCGGCAGTGCGTGGTATGATTCGCAAGGTAAGTCACCTGGTGCAGGTAGAGGAGGTCATCAGTGAAGCTCTCTGATTTGCAGCCAGCTCCTGGTTCACACAAGGCTGAGAAACGCCTTGGGCGCGGACATGGTTCTGGTCGAGGCAAGACTGCAGGACGCGGTACAAAGGGCCAGAAGGCGCGTACCGGCGGTAAGATCCATCGGGCATTTAACGGTGGTCAGACACGCCTGTCGAAACGTCTGCCATTCTTACGCGGTCTGGGCAATAGCAATACAGCTTTCCGCGACGACTATACTATTATTAATGTCGTGGATCTCGGCTCGTTTGAGTCACAGGTTACTCCTGAAGCTCTGATCGAGCAAGGTCTGATGACTGCTGCCGAAGGGCATGGTTTGATCAAAGTGCTGGGGAACGGCGAGATCGACCATGCGGTGACGGTGCGCGCTCACAAGTTTTCGGCGAGTGCCCGCGCGAAGATTGAGGCCGCAGGTGGGAGCGTCGAGATTATTCCGGTCAAGGTCTACGAACAGACCAAGCGACGTAAGGACAACAAAACAGAAACGCCGGCTGCTGAACAGCCAGTACAGAATGCCGGGGAGTAATACCCATAAACATTCAGAAACGCCACTGTCGTGGCTAGAAATGTGCTGCGGCACATTTCTCATCTGAATGCAGGGCAATATAACCTCCCTGGCTCTCCGTTCGTAGTATCGGTGATGTATTGGTGTTTCACTCTGGTGTACAAGGAGGCCTCTTATGTGGGAACGTGTGCGTAGTATCTGGACCATTCCTGATCTGCGCAACAAAATTCTCTTTACGCTGGGGATACTGGTAGTCTACCGCATCCTCGCGCATATTACCGTGCCACTGAATGCTACTGAAGAGAGCAATCTGCGCTCATTATTTAGTGGTTCAAATGGCGATAATAGCTTTGGTCAGTTGTTTGGCCTGCTCGATGTATTTTCGGGCGGTTCCTTAAAGACGTTCTCGATTGTCGCGCTGTCAGTCTACCCCTATATCACCGCTACTATTGTGATGCAGCTTTTGCAACCAATTATTCCGGCGCTGCAAAATCTGGCGACGCAGGGTGAGGCTGGCCGTTTACGTTTTAGTCAGATTACCCGTATCGTCGCTGTGCCGATTGCCTTCTTGCAGGCGCTGGGTTCCTGTGCTCTGTATTATCAGAAAGGCGTCCTGACAAACTTCAGCCTCATCGATCCTCAGTATATGTTGGAGACCTTTTCCATCCTGGTCACGCTGACTGCGGGTGTAATGATCCTGGTCTGGCTTGGTGAACTGATCACCGAAAAAGGTATTGGCAACGGTATCTCACTGATCATTTTTGCAGGTATTGTCACGAGTCTTCCATCAACCATTCAGTCAGGCTATACCGCGGCAACCGGCAGCGGTGGCACTGGTAGTGGTATTGTCAGCATCGGCGTCTTTATGTTGATTGGTTTGTTAACACTGATCGGCATGGTCTATCTCTACCTGGGACAGCGTCGTGTGCCGGTACAGTACCCAACAAAACGTACGGTTGGACGTGGTATGCTGGTTGGCTCGGCCCAGACGACCTACATTCCAATGCAGGTAAATAGCGCTGGTATGATCCCGTTGATCTTCGCATCCTCGATGCTGCTTTTCCCATCGGTGATTGCGCAGTATCTCACGGCCAGTAGTACTCCCTGGTTAAAGAATGCCGCTACCTGGGTCTCCACCTGGGTTGTCAATCCAACGACCTGGTGGTACTGGCTGATAAATTTCGCTCTTGTATTCGCGTTCACCTACTTCTATGCCTATGTATTGTGGCAGCAGCAGAATATCCCAGAAAACTTGCAAAAGCAGGGCGCCTTTATTCCAGGCTACCGTCCTGGTGAGCCAACGTCCAGGTATCTGGGGACTATTCTGAACCGTATCACACTGGCAGGCGCGCTATTCCTGGGTCTTGCCACAGTGCTTCCCTATCTCGCGCGTATTGGTGGGCAACAATTGCTGAGTGCGGCCTCGCTGCTGATTGTCGTCGGGGTGGTGCTCGATACCATCCGGCAATTGGAAGCGCAGATGGTCATGCGCAATTACTCTGGTTTTCTGTCTTAGAGAGTGTCTGGTTTCATCTCAATACTGACAAAAAGTGTGTGTGTTCCAAACACTTTCTAGTCAAGGGGCTGGCTAATCGATGTCTGTTTCATTGTACTCCTGTGGGTGTGCAGTATGCGGTTGGGGGTGCAATGAAGCCCCTCCTCGCCTTTCCAACGGAGGAAAAACTTGAACATTATCCTGATCGGTGCACAGGGATCGGGGAAGGGGACGCAGGCGGAAAAGCTTGCAACTACTCTCGGGATTCACCACATTTCTAGTGGTGATCTCTTCCGTGCGGCGTCTGAAGAAAAGACGGCAGTGGGTGAGCGCATCAAGGCATATCTGGATCGTGGCGAGTTAGTACCTGATGATCTGACGGTGTCCATGCTCCTCAAGCGCATTGCGCAGTCTGATTGTGTATGTGATGGCGTATTGCTGGATGGCTTCCCACGTACCATCGCACAGGCGCAGGCGCTAGATGAAGGGTTGGCGAGCGCTGGTCGGCATATCGACGGTGCCGTTTACTTGAATGTTCCTCGTGAGGTACTCCTGCGCAGACTATCGGGGAGATATATCTGCCGTGCTCATCAGCACGTGTACAATATCGAAACGAATCCTCCGAAGGTTCGGGGTGTGTGTGATCTGGATGGGAGTTCGCTTTACCAGCGTGCGGATGATACGGGGCCGGCAGTACAGAAACGCCTGGACATTTTTTTTAACGCGACTATTCGTTTGCTTGATTATTATCGCGACCAGCAAAAACTGGTTGAGGTGAACGGTAATCAACGTATCGATCAGGTACAAGAGAGCCTGTTGGAAGCTGTCAGAAGTCTATATACGGAGTAAAAGTCGGGATGTCCGGTAATTGTCGGCATGTTGCCTTTTCTCTGAGAGAAAGTCATATGGCACCTATTCTAAAATCGCCAGGAGAGCGTGAGAAAATACGCGCAGCAGGTCGCATCGTTGCTACATTGTTGGCAGAATTGCGGGATGCAGTCAAGCCAGGGATAACAACCGCTGAGCTGGATGTATTGTGCGCGCAAGGGCTGTTGCGTTATACCGCGAAATCAAGCTCTTTGGGCTATCATGGTTACCCTGCTTCGCTCTGTACGTCTGTAAACGAAGAAGTCGTACATGGCATTCCTGGTACGCGTATGCTTAAAGAGGGCGATGTTGTCACCCTCGACTTTGCGGCTAGCTATCAGGGCTGGCATGCTGATTCGGCGATTACTGTGCCTGTGGGGACGGTTGCGCCGGATGTACAGCGTCTCTTACAGGTAACGGAGGCGGCTCTCTATCGTGGTATTGCTGTTGCTCAGGCCGGTAGGCGTTTGCAAGATATCGGTCGTGCAGTGCAGCAGTATGTAGAGGCCGCAGGCTTTGCGGTGGTGCGTCATTATGGTGGGCATGGCGTGGGTCGGAATATGCACGAAGATCCACAGGTGCTCAACTATATAGAGCCGAACTATCCTAATTATGTACTTAAACCGGGGATGGTAATTGCTATCGAGCCGATGGTGATCATGGGCGCAAAGGAGACACGCGTGCTCGATGATGACTGGACGGTCGTTTCGGTCGATGGGACTTATGCGGCTCATTTTGAGCATACGGTAGCGATTACTGAGGGTGACGCGGATATCTTGACACTCGGCGAGGCGAGAGTGGGAAGTGCGCATGCATAAAAAATTCCCTCTCGACAGGTAGCAGAAAGTATGCTATAATTCATAGTTGGCTGCAGCAGTGTCAACTGCTGCCCTTTTGTACTTTCAAGCGCGACGAACGAAACTGCAATACGGCGCTGTGAGTGCTTGTGTGAAGGCTGCCGCGCAAGTCTTTTCACCGTATCCAGAGATGCAGGAAATAAGTACAGGAAATAATGAAATGTAGATCCGCCGCTAGGGAAAGGATGTTATGCCAAAAAAGGATGAAATTGAGGTTGAGGGTAAGGTGTTAGAGTCCCTCCCCAATGCCATGTTTAAAGTTGAAATTGATGAGACCCACCAGATCCTGGCTGTCCTCTCAGGACGAATGCGTATGAACTTTATTCGTATCGTGCCGGGTGATAGGGTGCGAGTTGTGCTGTCCCCCTATGATCTGACGCGAGGGCGCATAACATGGCGTGCGAGATGATGAGGTGTATCTAACTAACCATCTTGCATTGTTCCTTTTCTCCTATCGGTAGCTTTTTTTTAATGAAACAGGCCAGGTATGAAGGAGTTGCTGTCCGAGCCGTCCGTGAGTCTCCTTTTGTCTTTGTCCTAAATTTTTTTCTAAGTAATTATGAGGAGGGCAAGCCATGAAAGTGCGCGCCTCAGTGAAACCGCGTTGTGATAGCTGCAAAATCATTCGCCGCAACCGCGTTGTAATGGTGATCTGTAGCAAAGATCCAAAGCATAAGCAGAAACAAGGCTAGTCAGCTGTTGCGAGTTGCGGGTTTCCCGTCTGGGTAACTTTGCAACTCGGTTCTGGAGGGAAAGATGGCAAGAATTGCCGGTGTTGATATTCCACGAGATAAGCGTGTGGAGATTTCGCTGTGCTATATCTATGGGATTGGCCTGACCACAAGCCGTAAGATCCTGGATCGCACACGCATTAACCCGGATACCCGTGTGAAGAATCTGACCGAAGAAGAGGTCAATCGTCTACGTGAAGTGATCGACCGCGAGTTTAAGGTTGAAGGCGATCTGCGCCGTGAAGTAGACATGAATATTAAGCGGCTAATCGAGATTGGCTGCTATCGTGGACTACGCCATCGCCGCAATCTGCCAGTGCGTGGTCAGCGTACTCGCACAAATGCACGCACCCGTCGTGGACCGAAGAGAACGGTTGCCGGGAAGAAGAAGGCAGCAGCCAAGAAGTAGCGCAGGAGAGAGATCACAGAAATGGCAGACAAAAAGAAACCAACGGCAGGCAAGGTCAGGCGGCGTGAGCGTAAATCGGTGCCGCGTGGTCAGGCGCATATACAAGCAACGTTTAATAATACAATTGTGACCCTTACCGATCCGAACGGGAATGTACTTTCCTGGGGTAGTGCCGGTGGCCAGGGCTTCAAGGGTTCGCGCAAGAGTACTCCTTATGCCGCGCAGGTGACTGCTGAGACGGCAGCGCGCAAGGCGATGGATCATGGCCTGCGCCAGATTGACGTCTTTGTAAAGGGTCCCGGTTCCGGTCGTGAGGCGGCTATTCGTTCTTTGCAGAACGCAGGTCTCGCGGTCACTTCGATTACCGATGTTACACCTATTCCGCACAACGGTTGCAGGCCGCCCAAACGGCGTCGTGTATAGCCAGGTAGAGACACGCTGTGCGTGTGAGGAGGATTGATTTAGATGGCGCGTTATACCGGCCCCGTCTGCAAGCTGTGCAGGCGTGAGGGGGTAAAACTTTTCTTGAAGGGCGACAAGTGCATGACAAAGTGCACTCTGGAGCGTCGCAATACTCGCCCTGGACAACATGGCACCAACCGCCGTAACAAAGAGTCTGGATACGCGAAGCAGTTACGCGAAAAACAGAAGGTTCGTCGTACCTATGGCATCCTGGAGCGTCAGTTCAGCAAACATTTCTATGTTGCCGCCCAGCGTCCTGGTAAGACGAGCGAAAATTTCTTACAGATCCTGGAGATGCGCCTGGATAACCTGGTGTATCGCCTTGGCCTGGCCGATTCACGTGCGCAGGCTCGTCAGTTGGTGAACCATGGTCACTTCGCGGTGAATGGCCGCAAGACGGATATTCCTTCTTTTATTGCCAAACCTAACGATGTGATCTCCGTTCGTGAGCGTAGCAAGGGCCTTGAGTACTTCAAGACGCGGGCGTTGCTGCTGGCTCAAAAGGGTGTGCCGAACTGGCTGAGCCTGAATACCAACGAGATGACAGGCCGTGTCATAACCATCCCCTCTCGAACGGACCTCGAACTGCCCTTCGATGAGCAAATGGTGGTTGAGTATTATCAGCGATAGTGGATTGAGTCGGCGGAGACTTCATGACACACGCCGCCCTGTTTTTTAAGGCGTGTGTGTATGAGAAGGGTTAGGTCCGTGCCTGGGTGATCCCTTTGTGGGTTGCTCTGGGGCGAAGAACTCTTGGACTGCCAGCGTTTCTGGTCTTTGTCTCCCTGGCTGTTGTGGTCATGTGAGCAACTCAGTGCCTGAAGCAGAGCATGGTAGAAAAAGAAAGGCGGGTTAGAACCTTGCTAGATATTGCACTGCCTCGCATTAAAAATACCAAGACCCAAGGGAATTATGCGAGCTATGATATAGAACCGTTAGAGGCGGGCTATGGGATGACCCTGGGCAACTCGTTGCGGCGTGTTTTGCTGTCATCGTTGCCTGGTGCGGCTGTTACCTCTATTCGGATCGAGGGTGTGCAACACGAGTTCCAGGACGTCCCTAACGTGAAGGAAGATGTCACCGATATTGTGCTGAACGTGAAGAAATTGCGCCTGCGCAGCTTCTCAGACCATCCTGTATCGATGCGTCTGGAAGTGAGCGGTGAGCGCGAGGTAACGGCAGCCGATATCATTGCTCCTAGCACGATAGAGATTGTTAATCCCGAACTTTATATTGCTACTCTTGATAATGAGAACGCCCGCCTGGATATGGAGCTGGTCGTGGAGACCGGTAGAGGCTATGTTCCTGCCGACTCTAAAGAGGATCAGCCTATTGGGGTTATCCCGGTCGATGCTATCTATACGCCTGTGCAGAAAGTCAACTACACGGTTGAGCATACGCGTGTGGGGCAAATGACAAACTTCGATAAAATTGTGCTTGAGATCACGACGGATGGCACGATTACGCCTGATGAGGCGCTGCGCCAGAGCGCGGATATCCTGGTACGGCACTTCACGTTACTCGCCAATTACCGCGCTCAGGTGCCTGAAATTGAGAAGGCACCGCTGAGCAGCTTGCCTATTCCACAGAAGATCTACGACACGCCTATTGAGGAGCTTGACCTCTCGGTGCGCGCTTACAATTGCTTGAAGCGTAGCAATATTACGAAGGTGGGTCAGGTCCTCTCGATGAACGAGGAAGATCTGCTGGGCGTCAGGAACTTCGGCGAGAAGAGCTTGCAGGAACTGCGTGAGCGTTTATTGGCGCGCAACTTCTTGCCCAATCCGCGTACCAGCAGCGTTGGAGCCGATTTGGACGGCGACCACGAATTGGAGGAATGAGTTGAGGCACCGTATTGCCGGTAATCGGATGAATATGCCTGAGCCGCGTCGTCGTTCTGCACGTCGCAATTTGATGGCCGGGCTTATCCGCTATGACCGTATTCAAACAACTGAAGCACGCGCACGTGCTATTCGCGCTGAAGTTGAAAAATTGATCGATGTAGCCGTCAAGGGACGTGAGGCCGCTCGCCTGCACCTGGCTTCTGTTGTGCACGATGAGGAGAAGGCTACACGTATCCTGGAGTTCGCTCGTCAGGGTCGTTTCTCACTGGACGCCAGTGTGGACTCGAATGAAGAGCGTGCAAACCAATTGAAGGCTCCCTTGACCGATAAAGGCCGCAAGTTCCTGGAAGATAAGCTAAAGGCTCGCCGTGAAGAACTCTTACGCATCTTTTCGAATGAGGAAGATGCTGAGGGAGCTTTGAATACAGCCTATGAGGCTATGGTGATCGAGTTACAGGCTCGTCGCCAGATCTTGAGTGCATTGCCTGATGAGCTGGTTGTGAAGAAGATGTTTGAGGAGCTGGCTCCTCGCTACGTCAATCGTCCAGGTGGCTATACGCGTATTACGAAGCTGGGTCGCCGCAAAGGTGATGCTGCTGAGATCGCGCAGATCGCTCTCGTGTAACGCCTGTCCCTGATGATTTACGAACCACGCTGGTGAGTGCCTGGTTTGCTGGTACATGAACAGTAGAGTAAACATTGCATGCGGTATTGAGTATGATGGTACCGATTATCACGGTTTCCAGCGTCAACTCGAGGCCCATGGGCCAACGGTGCAGGGCGCTTTAGAGACGGCGATTACGCGTATCTCTGGTGAAGCGGCGGTAGTCAACGGCGCGGGTCGTACGGACGCGGGAGTCCATGCCAGTGGTCAGGTGATACATTTTCTTACCCGCTCTGGCTTGAGTCCCGAGGTCTGGCAACGCGCTTTGAATGCTGTCTTACCTAAAACCGTCGTTGTGCGCTGGGTGCGCGTAGTCCCTGAACGGTTCCATGCTCGCTTTAGTGCATTGAGTCGCTCCTATCGTTATACGATCTGGAACGACCCCGCTCCGACGGCATTGCACGCGCGCTATAGTTATCACTGTGCGCGCCCGTTGGATGTGAATGTGATGAGCGCTGCCTGTCAGTTATTGTTGGGGCGCAAGGATTTTGGGGCCTTTGGGCATAGTCCCAATGATAGCAATCCGTTGAAGCCAGGACCGCATCACTGTGTTCGTACAATGCTCGAAGCACGTTGCGTTCGTTCAGAGTCGGAAGCACTTATCTATTGTGATTTTACAGCGGATGCCTTTCTTACAGGACAGGTTCGTAGGATGGTTGGGACGCTACTGCTGGTAGGGCAGGGGCGTCTGGGTCTGGGAGATTTTGCTATTATTGTGCAACGTGCGGAGAAGACGCATCCTGGTTCAGCGGCCCCACCGCATGGGCTGTGTCTGGTACGGGTTGAATATCCTGAGAAAGTGTTTGAAAGTGGTTTGCAGCAAGAGCACGGAGGCGCTTCTCAAGCACTTTCTGAGCAGTTTGGAGTAACGAACGATGATGAAGACATATAGCGCCAAGGCCGCTGATCTGCAACCGCAATGGTATGTCATCGACGCCGAGGGACAGGTATTGGGTCGCTTGGCGTCTCAGATCGCGCAGATCTTACGTGGCAAGCATAAACCTACATTTACGCCGCATCTGCAGAGCGGCGATTTTGTGATTGTAATCAATGCCGATAAAATTGCGGTCACTGGCAATCGCCTGGAGCAGAAAGTGTACTATCACCACACGCAATATCCGGGTGGCTTGAAGAAGACGACATTGCGCCAGACCCTCGAAGGCAAGCATCCAGAGCGCGCTCTGGAGCACGCGGTACGCGGTATGGTGATGCACAATCGCCTGGGTGCAGATATAATGGGGCACTTGAAGGTGTATACCGGACCAGAGCATCCCCACAAGGCTCAGCGCCCAGTCGTCTGGACAGGTCCTGAGGCGTTGTTGAAGCAGGCTACAGCGGCAAAGTAAAGAAGAGGAGAACCTACCTTGGCAGATACGACCAGAGGTGATTATTACTACGGCATGGGACGGCGCAAGACGGCGGTTGCTCGCGTGCGCCTCTTCCCCAATGGCGATGGTACGATTACAGTAAACGGCAAAAGCTCCCAGACTTATTTTGGGCAGCGTGATACCTTGACGGTTGCTGTGGCGGCTCCATTGCGCTTACTCGATCTGAGCAACACGTATTCGTTGACCGTCCGTGTTGTCGGCGGTGGTACGAGTGGTCAGGCGGGCGCTATTCGCCATGGTCTGGCGCGTGCCCTGGTACGCATGAATCCTGATTTCAAGGCGGCCCTGCGTAAGGCTGGCTACCTGACACGTGATCCACGCATGAAGGAGCGCAAGAAGCCAGGTTTGAAGCGTGCTCGTAAGGCACCACAGTACACGAAGCGCTAATCCAATCGCTTTTTGTACTTTGTTGTTCAACGGCTGTATCTAGTAGAAAAGAACCTCTGCCAGAATATTATGTTCTGGCAGAGGTTTTGTTATTTGTACGAATACTAATGCTGGGGCTGTGTGACCTGGCTATAAACCGGGGTGCACCACTGCTCGCCGTACTCAGCATGGCGACCGCGTACTACGTCGAAGTAGAGGTCCTGCAACTTCTGTCCAACGGGTCCAACCTTGCCTGTACCCACGGGTGCGTGGTCTATCTCGATGACCGGTGCTATTTGCGCTCCAGTGCCACATAGGAAAACTTCATCCGCTGTATAGAGTTCCGTGCGGTCAACCTGGCGCTCGCGTGTGACGAGGCCCAGTTCGCGCTGTGCGAGTTTGATCAACGTGTCACGCGTGATGCCGAGCAGGATATTCTCGGTTGGTGCAGGCGTGACCAGTTCTCCATTGATGAGCAGGAAGATGTTCTCCGCGCTCCCCTCCGAGACGTTACCTTCGTGGGTGAGCATGATGGCCTCGTCGAAACCGTTTTGCAAGGCTTCGGTCTTGGCAAAGGCGGCGTTAACGTAGCTACCGCAAATCTTCGCACGCGCGGGCATGGCATTGTCGTCGATACGCCGCCAGGATGAGACGCCGCAGCGCAGGCCGCCGATATCGACATAGTCGCCCATTGGCTCGGATGTCAGGAGAAACTCGTCTGTGAGGTTGTGGAGGCGCACGCCGATGAGCTCATCACTTTTGTAAACGACCGGGCGTAGGTAGACATCCTGGTGCTGGTCGTTGCGCCTGACCAGTTCTAAGCTGATGTCAACCAGCTTGTCTACTGTGTAGGGAATTTCCATACGTAGAATCTTGCATGAACGAAGTAGGCGTTCGTAGTGTTCGCGTGGACGGAACAGATAGACCTGCTGAGTTTCCTCGTTCCAGTAACCACGAATGCCTTCGAAGCATCCCGTTCCATAAGCAAAAGCGTGGGTGCGTACAGAGATAACGCCACGTTCAGCGGGGATAAAATCGCCATGCATATAGAGAATTTTTGCGTCCATCGTGTGTGTGGATAAGTAGTCTGTTTGCTACTTATCGTCTCCTCCTTCTTTTCCTGGTTGTTATACATAAACTACTTAAGACGTAAGAGGGTAAAATTCAGAAAACAGGCGATCCTGGTTAGAAGATTATAGAATCTTTTTGCCAAGTGCTGAAAGGGTGAGTTCGACGGCAAGCAGCGCCGTTGCATTCTCGCGATCAAGGATGGAGTTGACTTCGACAACATCCATGGAAACCAGGTGATTGGATGCGGCGACCATTTCCATGGCCAGGTGGGCTTCTCGATAACTGAGTCCACCTCGTACCGGAGTTCCTACTCCCGGGGCATCACGAGGGTCCAGTGAATCCAGGTCGAGGCTGAGATGGATTGGTGTGTCGTTGTGCCCAACAATGGCCAGCGCCTGTTGCATAACACTGGAAATACCATGTTGGTCGATATCAGACATGGTGAAGACGTGAATATTATGTGTGCGTAGGAGAGCTTGCTCGCCTGGATCAAGGTCTCGTGCTGCGACGATAGCGATTCTCTCGGCTTCGATTTTGGGGGACCATCCGCCAATATTTTGCAGGCTTGCGTTGCCCAATCCAGCCAGTGCCGCTAAAACCATGCCGTGAATATTGCCTGAGGGCGTTGTGTCCTCGGTATTGAAATCGCCATGGGCATCGACCCATAGCACTCCCAGTGGCTTGTACACGCGCGCGACGCCACTAATTGAGCCAAGGGCGATGCTGTGATCTCCTCCCAGAATGAGTGGAAATTCCTCGTTTTCAAGCGCATCCGTGACTTGCCGAGCCAGCTCTTCTGCCGTTTGTACGATTGGCTCAAGATATTTTAAACGCTGATTACCTATGGGCTGGCTTTCCGGTTGAGGGATAGGGATGTTTCCTATGTCGTGGACGCTGTGGCCGAGGCGATGCAGATGATCACTTAGACCGGCGTACCGCATCGCACTCGCTCCAATATCAACACCACGCCGATCTGCACCTAAATCCATAGGTGCGCCAATAATACGGATACGCATATATTTTGTGAACCCTCTGTTCGCCTGCGAACGCTATGCCCTTAAAATGCAGTTCCAAACGCCGCTTGGATGCGGCTAGCTTCGTTTATGGAACTGAATGGCATGACATTTCTTTCCATTATAATATTTAAGCCATCATTTGTCCATGCGGAGAAGAACCTGGTTCCGTCTAGTTATCTGTACGCACTGGCTCCACGTCTAGGATCTTGAGCCATACTTCTGGTTTGCTGTCGTCTTCGGCTGACTCAAGCCGGAAAATGACGTTGACATGTGATGCTTTCGCCAGTTTCGTTTGCTCAGAGGCTCCGCGTGTGTACGTTCCCTTGTGTTGGACACTGCCGCCGCTCGTGGCACCCAGGCGCAGACTCAGGTTTTGCTTATGCAGGCCACTAAGCCATTTGTCCAGCAGGCGCAGTTTCTCCATCTTGAAAACTGGCTCGGGATTTCCTGCTCCAAAGGGACTCAAGCGCCGTAGCGTTTTGTATTGATTGTAGTTCAGCAATTCTAATTTGGTGAATATAAGGTCAATCACCTTGAGTGGCGCAGCACTTTCGCTATTCTCTTGCTCGGTGACAACGCCGGTCTGGTCGGGGAGTTCTGTGCCTTCGATTAGCGCTGGCGTGGCTGGTCCTTTGTTTTCTTTCCACTTCAATAGATGTTCTCTCAACTGCTCGATGCGTTCGCAGCGGATGGTGAAGCCTGCTGCTTGTGCATGGCCGCCATAGCGCTCTAGTTGCTCACCAAAGTCACGCAGGGCCTCGATGATGTTGAAGTCTTTCTGGCTGCGTGCCGATCCTCGGCTGAGGTTGGTCTGTTTGTCGTTGCTGAGCACCAGGACGGGTTTGCTAAGCTCTTCGGCTAGCTTGCCTGCGACCAGGCCAATAATCCCTTCGTGCCAGTCGTCACCACTGACCAGGACTACTGCTCTTTCTGGTTGAAGCTGTGCCTGCTCGCGCGCATTACGCACTAACTCTTCTGTCTGCTGCTGGCGCAAGATGTTTAACTGTTCCAACTGCGCGGCTAATGCTGTGGCCTCTTGCTCGTTATCGGTTGTGAGCAGTTCGAAGGCGATGCTGGCTTCTTGCATGCGACCGGCGGCATTAATACGTGGTGCCAGGGCATAGGAGATATCCCGCTCGCGTAGTTTCCCCGCTTGCACCTTCGTATTGTGTATGAGCGCCTGCAAGCCAGGCTTATGTGTAGTATTCAGGCGCTGCAAGCCCAGACGTACCAACGTGTGATTCTCGCCTAGCAGCGGTGCAATGTCCGCGATGGTGCCAATCGCGACCAGGTCCAGGAGATCCATTTCCTCCTCCTGTGTGCGATTGTAAGCGCGATAGAGGGCTTGTGTCAGCTTGAAGGCTATACCTACTCCACATAAGTAACGCTCGCCGTAGGTGCAGTCTGGACGCCAGGGATTGATCATGGCGTAGGCTGCGGGACGTTCGACTGGTGGATGGTGGTGGTCTGTGATAATGATGTCGATGCCCAATGTTTTTGCGTATGCTACCTGCTCCACGTCTGAACTGGCACAGTCGGTAGTGATGATGAGCGTGGTGCCGCGCGCTTTTAAGAGATCGAGCGCGGATATGTTGAGTCCACAGCCATCGCGTTGTCGGTGGGGAATATGATAGTCGAGGCTGGCTGTAGGCTGTTTTAGCGTGCGCAAAGCGCGAAAAAGCAATGCGGAAGAAGTCACGCCATCCGCGTCGTAGTCGCCGTAGACAGTAATGTGTTCGCGCGTTGCCAATGCTTGCTGAATGCGTGCCACGGCGTGTGGCATATCGATGAGGGTAAGTGGATCGCGTGTCTCTGTATAGTCTGCCTGGATGAAAGACTTCATCTCGGTGGGTGATTTGATACCACGATTGTAGAGCAATTGAGCGAGTATCGGCTCAATGCCAGCGTCTCGTGTGCGCCGAAAATCTTCGTTTGAGAGTTGAGGGTAAACCTCCCACGTTTCTGTTGGTTGAGATGGTGCTTCCACTGGCGTTTCCTTATACTAATCGGGTAACAGGCGTAGAAAGACTTCGTTGCCGAGCAGGCGTCCTCGTTGACTCAAGCGCAACCAGCCATCTGCTTGTTCCAGGAGTCCGGCGGCTTCCACGACGCGTAAACGCTCGCCGACAAAGTGAGAAAATGGTTCCTCAAAGCGCTGCTCAAAAGTGGCAAGGTGCAGTCCCGGAGCTGTACGTAGTGCAAGAAATGCTGTTTCAGACATTGCTTGTGCACGTTCAATGTTCTCGCTTGCGACCTCTGGTAGCTGCTGAGTTTTGAGGCGCTTAATATAAGTGGCAGGCTCACGCTCATTAGAGAAGCGCCTACCTGCGAAGCTGGAATAGGCTCCTGCTCCCATGCCAATATAGGGCAGATTTTGCCAGTAAGTCAGATTATGGCGACTATGGTGGCCGGGTAGCGCCCAGTTTGAGATCTCATAGTTGATATAGCCCGCCGCACGTAGTTTCTCGTCGGCGTACTCATACATATCCGCGCACAGATCTTCGTCCCCAGGTGTAATGCGACCTTCGTGGACCCAGGTGTGAAAGGGCGTGCCTTCTTCGACAATTAATGAGTAGAGCGAAAAATGTTCTGGACGCAGAGCAAGCGCTTTATCCAGCGTATCGCGCCAATGCTGCATTGTTTGTCCCGGTAGACCAAACATAAAATCAAGATTAATGGATGTGAAACCGGCAGCTCGTGCGTACTGAACTGCCTGTGTGATCTCAACTGGCGAGTGGATACGTCCCAGCGTTTTGAGCAATTCCTCGTCGAAGCTTTGCGCTCCCATGCTGAGGCGATTGATGCCCGCCGCACGCAGGCCCTGCAATTGTTCTCGGTCGAGAGTACCGGGATTGGCCTCCAGCGTGATTTCTGCATCCTGATCGACGACAAATGCACGTGAGCAGGCGTTGAGCAGGTGCGTAACTTGCTCTACTGTAAGTAGACTGGGAGTACCGCCGCCAAAAAAAATGGTACGTGAGCGCCGTGGCGTCCTGTCATGCGGCTGTACCATTTCTCCCGCCAGGGCTATTTCAGTGAGTAGCGCACGTACGTATGGTTCGCGTAGAGGCAATAGACCAGCATAGGTGTTGAAATCACAATAATGGCAACGCGTGTGGCAAAAAGGAATGTGCAGATAGAGAGAAACCGTCTCCAGAAGCTGTTGTATCGATTCTGTGGGCTGTAAGAGCGTTTGAGCTGTGGGCGTTGTTCCTGTTGCGATTACGGTCATGAGTATTACGTTGGTTCCTTGTGCTTGTATGTAACGCGGGAGCGGCATCCTGTCACGTCTCTGTGCAGAATGCTGCTCCAGCGCTACTGTATACTTCTCACTAGCCAGTTGTGCTAGTGGTTGCCGTGGGCGTTGCCGACGATGAAGCTGGCACGCTTTGTGGCATGTTCGTTGCACTCGTGAGCATAGTTGCGTCAGGCGTGGTGATGGTTACGCCCGGCAGCGCTCTTTGCATCAGAAGCCAGTTCGTGAGTGCATAGGCGTTGGTATAATTACCAACGACACTGTTATTTGTTGTGGTACCGCGTAAGTCACTCAAGATGGTTGCTGTGATTGCGCGTGACGGGTCGACCTGCTCAATTTGTAAGATATGGTAGGTGCCATTTTCTAACAGAACCGGGCTGAGGTCGCCGACCTTATGGCTGGAGTTGAACAGCCAGTTGTCGATGACTCCACTATCGGCTACGTCTTCGCTGATTTCCCTGGTATACTGCCCGTGGGCCAGCCAGCCAATCTCGCCGCCAGAAGCTTTGGTGTTGTCATCAACGGATTTGCTTTTCGCCAGCGCGGCGAACGTCGCACTGTTATTGGCCTGTAGTTGTTTGAGTATGGTCTTGGCATCGCTTTGCGTGCTCAGTGTAATGCCACGCACTCTGTACTGGAGTGTAGGCGATGTGACCTGGGCGTACAGGTAGTTCTGCATGTTATCACGGCGCAATACCACGGCCATCATCGTATGGACGTCACTATCGCTCACGCTGTCACTGCTGAGGAACTTACTGTAGCTTGTGTTCGTGGGCAGGTTTGCTTTAAATTCGTTGATCGCGCTATTGATGGCGGCTGTACTCGGCTGAATACTGGTCTGAACGCTGCTACTTTGTTTCGCTAGCCAGTTGCGAATGATGATATCATCCTGTAGCCAGGTTGCGCTCTCCGTGCCGATCTGCTCCTGTGTATAGAACACATCCTCATTCGGGATGGTCGTGCTTTGCAAGGTCTGATACTGAGTCTGGTAGGTATCGTGTAGTTTCTGTGCTGCACTCTGTTTTGTCTGAGCTGCGGTGAGTTGTTGTTCCAGGCTGGTACGCTGCGTACTTGGACCGGCTGGCAGCGCTTTGATCTCTTTGTTTAGCTGCGTGACCTGGTTTTTCGCTGCGGTAACGATGTTTTGCTCATTGGTAATCTTCTTACTCAAAGCACTGCTCTGAGCATCGAGACCGTTCCGTCCCTGGATCTTGTTGACTTCAATTTGGGCTTTGAGGGCCACGAGTTTGTGGTAGTCCGATTGTGGAATGCCCTGACCATTGACGGAAGTGATGGGCTGGTTGGGAACCACAACGTAGTTGTCGATCCAGAAACCGGCGACAACTCCTATAACGAGTAAGGTAATAAGGACGATGAGAGACCAGACAGCGCGGTTCTGGATGCGCGTTTTTTCGTGACGTGAGAGGTGGCCTCCCCAGCCAAAAATAAGTGGTTTGCCATCACGACGTGCTGAGACGTGTGCTGTCTGTTTGGTGTACTTTCTGGTTTGGGCGGAACGCGCAGGTCGTTTCGTATCAGGCCGACGCTCCGTTTGACTTTTCATCAAGACCTCCAACGGTGGATATCCCTGGTGTGAACCACGCGGAAAACCATTTCCCTGACACGGGGTGAAGCGCAGGCTGCTATTTCTTGCTCATAGGCTAGTTGGCTCTACATCTCCCGTGCTGCGCTACGTCATGGCGAACCAGATCCAGGTAGTGTATCTAGTAATACTGTTACCAGTATACACTACCCTTTGTTCCTGGCAAGGGATGTAACAATGATTACATTCCACGCATATGTTCTGCTGTGTAGGGGAGCAAGGCCATAAAGCGTGCCTGTTTAATAGATGTGCTTAAACCACGCTGATGCTTAGCACACGTGCCCGTCTTACGGCGAGGCTCGATCTTGCCGCGATCAGAGATATATTTTCTCATGAAGCGACCGGCATCTTTGTAGTCAATTTCACGGACATGATCATGACAGAACTGACATACTTTGCGGCGCGATGAGCGCTCGCCACGTCCACCCTCACGCCTCTCGCGGCGTGGGCCGGAGGCGCTGCCCGCGCCCCCTTCACTACGTCTTTGCACAGACTTTCTCCTTCAATCTAGAAGGGATGGTCATCCAAATCTCCAAGGTCGTCGTTATCGCTCAAGAAGTTATCCGCACCAGAGGCTGCCGGGCCAGATTGCCGATCCTTTGGCGTAAGCATTTCCATGTCGTTGATGACAACGTCCACTGCGGTGCGCTCAACACCGTTTTTATCGGTATATTTGCGTTGCTGTAAGCGTCCCTCAACAAAAACCTTCTGGCCCTTTTTCAGGTAAGTATTACACGTTTCAGCCAGTTGATTCCAGGCAACGATATTAAACCATTCGGTCTCTTCTTTGCGTTCACCACCAGCCCGGGAAACGCGATTGACTGCCATCGTGAATTTTGTAACGGCAGTACCGCTAGTTGTGTAACTCATATCGGGGTCTCTTCCGAGGTTCCCGATCAGCATGATTTTGTTCATTGAGCAAATCCTTTCGACGTGTTATACCACCCTAACCCCTTGTTTAATAATTGGATGACCATACCCAAACGTATTTCTACTAAGCTTCGACAGTTTCGGTTTCCTCGGTAGCAGGAGGGGCGCTTTCCAACTCTTCGGCAGTGAGAACGGGTGTCTCTTCCGCTACTTCAGCTGGTTGCTCCTCAGTTGCCAGCGCAGGCTCTGCTTCCGTGACTTCAGCTGGTACTGATGCACTTTCCGCTGTGGCAGCGGCGGCGGCATTAGCTGCATTAACAGCAGCAGCTTCTGCGGCGGCAGCGGCAGCGGCTGCACGTGCCTCGCGCTCCTCGCGTTCCTTCTGAACAGCTTTGGGATCGCGTCTCTTGACCATGTGCCGAAGAACGACTTCAGAAACTTTGAGTGTACGTTCGAGTTCGATCACAGTCTCAGCAGTCAAAATCATGTCAATGAAAACGTAGAATCCATCGCGATGGCGCTCGATTGGATAAGCCAGGCGACGACGCCCCCATTGATTTACTTTTACTACTTGACCGCCATGATTAGCGACGATCTGGTCGATACGCTCCAGGATGGAACGTGTCTCCTCTTCGCTGACTTCGGGGTTGAGAATGAATGCTAGTTCGTAATCTCGCCTCACGAAGCCACCTCCTTCCTCTGGGTATGCTTCTGGTCTGCGTTTCAGCAGCCAGAGCAGGTGGAGCACCAACGCCAGGTTGATGCTGAACTTCAGATGCCGCTCGTTGATGCGCGGCCTCAGCAAAAATCTCCCCACGCGAAACGTGGGTGACGACGTCTCCCTTCTTGACATATGTCACATATGTGACCGGGCTTTTTAAGCGGCCCGACATGCTTTTGAAGGGCGTCAATACCGCGCATTATACCATTGTTCACCATATCTGGCAAGGGAATAGGGATAGACAAATTTTCAACTTTCTATTCTTTTTTATGCCTATGAAAAGTGGTAATGTGCAAATACAAAGATCCATTGTTCTGCGTTGCCATGGATTTTTTTTAGATCTGTTTATTGACAGTTACAGATGCCATGGCTCATACTAATAGATAACTACTGAACTGGAGCATGAGGTTGCGCTCTGATAACCAGCAATGGATCTCTCTGTACTGGCTCCGGTGATTGGTTACTACTTAGTTGAGAATATACTCTGCATGGAGGCATATCTTTTGCTTGACGGAGAATCTATGCAGCAACGCCCTAATTATCGAGCAACAAGTGCTGCAAGATCGCGCAGAACACGAAATGTATCCACTACTTCTCTGAGTACGCTACTGACCACCGATCCTGCTGTAACTGTACCTGCCAGGCCACCGCGTACGCTCTTCTTGTTGCTTTGTCTGGGTGTATTCCTGGCGTTTTTATACCTTGCGCTTGATCCGCTCCTGGCAAGTAACGGATTGACTACTGGTCTGACGCAACAGATTGTGCTGGTGCCGTGGCTACCCGTAATTCACTGGGAGGCGCTTGTACCAACGTCATGGTGGGCATATGTTCCCTGGCTCGATCCTGTGTCTAGTGTGGGCCACGCGAATCTGTTTCTCTGCTTATTGAGCCTGGCGATGCTATGCGTTCTATTGGCAGCTTTGCCGGGGAGGCGTAAAGCGTTTGCATCTCTCACTCCGGCACAAACACGCGCTATTTTCTGGACCCTGTTTCTGTTCACTGCACTATTTGCTGCTATCATGCTCTATGCACCTGTTAGCTTGAGTGTAACCTCACAAGACATGCTTTTAGCGGGTCTTTATGGTCGTATGGTTGTTTACTATCATGTCAATCCATATGCCACGACTGCGCCTGCCTTGCCGCTGGATGCTTTACAGCAGTTGCTTGCCAGTATTCGCGCAACGTCGGCAGATGTTCCTGCGGTATCTTTTGGCCCGGTATGGACGGATTTGAGTATTTTGGTAACGCTCGCGGCCCGTAATAGTATCCCCGCTGTCCTACTGGGTTTTCGCTTGATAGGACTGGGTGCGCATCTGGGCAATGTGATCCTCATCTGGTTTATCCTGGCAAAATTAAAGCCAGAGATCCGTCTCTCCGCTACATTGTTCTATGCCTGGAACCCGCTTGTACTCGTACTAGGAGTCTCGCAGGTGCATCTTGAGATTGTACTTGTTTTCTTTATATTACTAGCAGTGCATTTTTTTCAGCGAGATTCATTGATCTTGAGCTGGGTTTTAGTGCTACTCGCTGCGCTCGTTAATTTATCTTGTCTGCTCCTCTTGCCTTTATTTTTGCGTATGGTGGCTCATAAAATCCGCTTTCTGTCGTGGTGGCAGCGTTTCTGGTGGTGGTTGGGACTGATTGTCATCTCTGGACTGGTCATTGCCCTGTCGTACATTCCTTATTGGCAAGGTTGGGGCCTGAGCGGCCTGGAGTCGAGTCTGTTCCAGGCTTTCTGGCAGAATAAAGCCGTAAATTCTTTTGATGCGGCGATCCTCAACTTACCTATCCGCTTTCCCGCTCGCGTCATATGGCCGTTTATGCCGCGACATTGGACTGCCTTTATGTTGCTACTGGTGGTGGGCGTGCTGCTTTTTGCCCTCTGGCTGGCTGATACAATCGAACTCGTGCTTTTATGCGGCAGTGGATTGCTTTTGTTGTTGATCGTACTGCAACCTGTGTACTGGCCCTGGTATGTCATTTTACCACTGCCTCTGGCGCTGTGTTCTGCCCATCGGTATAGTATCCAGCTAGCTCTATTGTTGGTAATTGGTGCTCTGCCTGGCTATTATTTCTGGTTGGTACGTCCTGTATGGGTTGGGCAAGGACTGATTACGATTGGCGTACCTTGTTTGCTCTGGGGATGGATCGTCTTCTTACATTCAACCTGGCGGAGGGCATATACTGACAACACATCCAATGCACCGGATAGTAGGCCTATGCATCTGGTGCGTCCTCCGTGGCTTTCGCGCCCATCCATGCCTTCTCGTCCCAGCCGTCGTGGAATCAGGTGAAGGGAATTTTAGGATATAGAGGAGCAGACGAACTTAATAGCATCGGCACCTAAATATAAATTGCTTGCGCCTCCATTCTGTAGAGATAGGGTCAGTGTGTATGTGTCGCTCGAACCTTTAGGCAGAGCAATTGAAGGTATCTGCCCATTGATGAGAAGAGAGAGCCACGTTGTGGCTATTTGATTTTGATCTGTAGGATCAAAAGAGTAACTCACATTTCCATTACTTGAGGAGATGTAGAGTGTATATATGGCTGCTGATGCTCCTGCATACCAGGAAGGGATATGAACTACGACTGAACATCGTCCACTGGGGAGATAGGCATTGGACCATACCCACGTAGCCTGAGACGAATATTGATTCCATGCCCAATGATAAAGGCCAGAGCAGTAACTGGAAGCCGCATTGATACCACTTCCGCCTGTATAGCTATTTACAGGACCACTATAGTTCGCATTGTTGACAGTGGTACCTGGTTGGACCGTATTCCAGGGACCGCCGGTCAATGTTGCCTGACTACCACAGGCGTAATAGCTCACGGAGACACGCGGTTTGGCTGTGGGGGTAGGAGTAGAAACGGGTACGGTGGTGGGTTGTGACGCCGGAATAGCTGGCAATACAGCAGTGGGGGACAATCCAGGCGTGAGTTGCGGTTTGGCTGTGACGGTCCTGGATGGCATTTGTTGTGGGTGCCGGGTTGCGGTAGGGGATAACAGGATGACTGCTGATGGAGATCTACTGAGCTTTGGGTTGCTACCAAACATGAGTGCGCTAACTGGTAGATTCAGGAAGAGAGAGCCAAAAATAGTGCTAAGAAACGTGAGACAAGCAACAGCGGCAAGCAACCATGTCAGCTGGCGTTTGCTCATCACGAGAGAACGATTCTTGGCTCGATTGTGCAAATCTGGAGTTGGTGTAAGTAGCGTAATATTGTTACGAGGTGGCTGGGTATCAAATGTGAGATCAGAGACCTGATCATTCGAAGGGAAGATCGCAGGCTCTTTGGTTACTGCCCCATCATTTGCGGGGGGTTCAGTGCTAACCATTTTGTCTTCCCTGAATTTGACAATGGTTTTGTTGTCATCTCCAGTCGCATCCGCAGAGTCGGGCGAGTTTGCTGGTGTGGTTAATATGGTCTCGCTTGGAGGAGATGATGCGGAAGATGGGTCTGAAGAAGTTAGCTCAAGGGGAAGCTGGGCTTGCAAAGCAGCAATAAAAGCCGCGACATTGTGATGGCGTTGGCTGCGATGTTTCTGTAGTGCTTTAAGAACAGCCTCATCAATATGTGGTGGTATGTCAATATTGTGTTGCCTGGGTGGTACGGGTGGAGTATTGACGTGCTGATACATAAGCGCAATTGTACCCATTGCTTGAAATGGTGCATTACCGGCGAATAGTTCGTAAGCCACACAACTCAGCGAGTATTGATCACTTTCCTTGGAGACCTGACCTTGAAATTGCTCTGGGGCCATGTAGCGTGGCGTACCAGATTGGCTCACTTCCTTTACGCTGGCAGTCCCAAGAGTTGTCGCAAGGCCAAAATCAGCCAGCAATGCCTGACCATTCTCGTGAAAAAGGATATTTTCTGGCTTGATGTCGCGATGAATAATATGCTGATCATGAGCATATTGTAGGGCCTGACCAATCTGGGCAAGAATGGTCAGCGACTCTGAGTACGATAATGGTGGTCGTTGTTGATTATTGAGGCGTTGCCGCAATGAGCCACCGGCAGCATATGCTGAAACGATATATGGAATATCTTCATGCAGGCCAACATCTAAAATAGGGAGAATATAAGGATGCTGTAGCTGTTCAAGAATCTGGGCCTCTTCAAGAAATTGTGCGCGTTCGCGTGCGGATAAGAATGGAATGGTATGCATTAATTTAAGCGCGACAACACGAGTTGTGAGCACGCTGTGCCGTGCCAGATAGACGCGTCCAAACGAACCTGTAGCGATAGTAGCAATAGTATGGTAGTTACCAATCGTTAAACTTGTGTCACTCATTTGAATTCTCATCTTAGTCTGAACATTATAATCAATAATAAGCTAGAATAATTATAGAATAGCGTGTTTTGTTATTGTACACTGTCTCAGCAGATATTTCTATAAATTGGACCTGACGGTAAAAGGAAGCTCTGCGCGCTGTTCCAAATACCGAGTCGGCGTGTGGGAAGCTATATTGATGTTATTGTTCTGGAATAGAGGATTCATGTTTCTATTGCTCTTCATGATATCCTGCGCAGGTCTTCTGACTACATATACGTGAGGGAGTTACAGAGAAGTATCGTGGCTCGTCCACATCTACAAAATAGTGGCATTCGCAACTGCTTTTCAATGGTTTGACATATCTTGCATACAGCAGTTGAGTATGCTATAATCGTCACGCAAGCGGGGCTGGCTCGTGAAAAAGGCTTCTCTGCGCCTTTGATTGAGCATTTATGAGATAGCAGGGTTCAAAAATTCCCTCTCGTCGACTTCTCTCCCGGTGTGCTGGTGTTCTTTGCACTCCACTAGATAGATATGTAGTCGAGACATGTACAAAATCGTGCCCCGTGCAAGCATAGAAAGAAAGAGTTATGAAGCAGAAACTGAAAACACACAAGGCCATGGCCAAGCGCGTCAAAGTGACCGCATCTGGCAAATTTTTGCGTCGTAAAGTTGCCATTAACCACTTGCGCCGCCATAAATCTCCTGAGGCAGTCCGTTCGATGGACAAGAATTTTCCATTGGCAACAGCCGATAGGCGCCGTTTGAAACGTCTACTGCCCTACGCTTTTTAGTGTCATGAGATTAATGGAGGATAAAGAAGTAGTATGCCAAGGGTAAAACGCGGAGTTCCCGCTCACAAGAAGCATAAAAAGTTATTGCAGATGGCAGAAGGCCATCGTGGTACGCGGCGCAATTTGATTCGTCCCGCTCGTGAGTCGGTCATGCGCTCAATGGCGTATATGTACCGCGACCGTCGTAATCGCAAGCGTGATATGCGCAGTCTCTGGATTACGCGTATCAATGCCGCAGCTCGCATGTATGGCGTTTCTTATAGTAATTTAATGCATGCTCTGCACGTTGCCAATATCGAAGTAGATCGTAAGATTCTCGCGGAGATGGCAGTAAACGACCAGGCAGCTTTTGGCGCGCTCGTCAAAACGGCTCTGGAGGCCGCAAAGGCGTAACAATAACAGGCTTTGTAGGACCCGCTGTATCACCAATGGTGCAGCGGGTCTCTCTGTTTGGTGAAATACATGACACTTATCACGAGCACAGCGAATCCACGTATCAGTAAATTGCAGACCTTGCACACAACGCGGGGTCGCAAAAAGAGCGGTCTCTTTTTCATGGAGGGTCCTCACCTGCTGGCAGCTTTGCTGGAAGCGGATCTGCTGCCTTATGAAGTATATTATCAGCCTGCCCTGTTGTCGCGTACTCCGTCAGGTACTGCGCTGCTCGACCGTCTACGAAACTCCGCTATTTTGCCCGCTGATCGCCTGGTAGAGGTGAGTGAGCACGTCAGCGCAGCTATTAGCGACGCACAAACATCACAAGGGGTGGTTTGTGTGCTGCCGCTCGATATCTTCAAGCCTGCCAGCATACAACGACGGCGCGCGTTGCGGCAACGTCCTGTGCTATTGCTCCTGGATGCTATTGCCGATCCTGGTAATATGGGGACGATCCTGCGTACGGCGCTGGCTGCTGATGTTGAGATGGTCCTGCTGACTCCTGACTGCGTCGATTATTTTAGCCCCAAAGTTGTACGTGCGGCGGCTGGTGCGCATATTGCGTTGCCGGTAGAAACCGTTGTGTCCTGGACTGCTATTGCTGATCGCGTGAGCAGGCATTGTTCGGGCGTTCCACGCGTGTTGCTGGCAGAAGCCGGTAGTGCGCAGATGTACTATGAGCAGGATTTCACGCTGCCTTGCATGCTCGTTGTTGGCAATGAGGCACATGGACCTTCTCGTGAAGCGCGGGCATTGGCTACGCTGTCCGTGAGTATCCCCTTAGCGAATGAGGTTGAATCACTAAATGTAGCCATGGCGACCGGTATTATCCTCTATGAAGCTGTGAGGCAAGCTAAGGTACGCCTGTAGCGTTACTCTCCATTGTGCTCCAGGTGTTGGCTGTTCTGACACGCTGGCTGTTGAGTAGAGGGTATGGTGTCGAATTGACCAGCATGATTAACTGTTTCGGGAGCCGGTGTGCGTGTATCGACTGGGATTCCCATCCCGGAGATGTGCGTGGGTTGAGCGTTCGCGTTAACTTTGCGGAAGACGCCACTTACGGTCAATGGTTTCTCTGGTTCGTCATCCAGCGGAGGTAGCGCTCCCGTGTTAGGGATCGCGTAGTACTGATTCTCGCGCAATTTGAAGGCTTCTACAGATGCACGCAGTTGTTCAACCAGTCTGACCAGGTGTTCCATGTATTGGGATGCATTGCGCGTACTGTTGCTCCCAAAACGGATCAACTCTGATATGCCTTTCATAATATGGGCGACGGCAGTTGAGGACTGTAATTGTTGCATGGCAACCTGGTTGATGTTTTCAATCTCGCGCGCCTGATGTTCTACCGCTGCAAAGATGGATTCCAGGGCAGTTCCGGCGTCTTGTGTGAGCCGTGTACCTGTGGCTGTCTCGCGTTCAGTATCCAACATAGAGATTGCTACTGCATTGATCTCTTCACGCACGTTACGTACGATAGCTGTGATCATGTTGGCTTGATCTTTGGAGCGTTCAGCCAGGCGGCGGATATCGGCGGCGACTGCACCAAATCCCTTGCCATTCTCGCCAGCCATTGCCGCTTGAATGGCCGCATCCAGTGCCAGGCGATTTGTTTGATAGGCAATGCCCGAAATTGCCTCTACGATCTCATCGATCTCACGGGAGCGTTCTTCCAATGTTTGTACTTTGCTGGCTGTTGTCTGTACATTTTCGTTAATATGTCCCATACCCTCAACTGCATGTAAGACTGACTCGCGCCCCAGTTGAGCATTCTGCCGTGCTGTGCGTGCTACGCTATAGAGAATCTGTGAGCGTTCTGCGACCTGGCGACTGGAAATTGTCAGACGCCCCACTTCGGTATCTGCTTCGCTAATCTGCTGAAGTTGTCGATTACCAGTTTCTACCAATTGTGTCATGCGATCCAGGATAGCAACAGTGGAATTATCGACCTCGTGAGAGACTTTTTTCACGCGTACGACCAGGCTTCCCAGCTCTTCCACCATATAATTGAAGGAATCGGCCAGCACTCCTAGTGTATTGGAGGTCACTTCCGCCTGTACGCGTAGATCTCCTTCGCCAACGCCGCTGACCTCGCTCACCAGTTTTTCCACCTGTGCTTGCAGGGTGTCGCGTTGCCACTGTGTTTCCTGAATAAGGTGAACAATATTATCCAACATATTGTTCATGGACTGTGCGACGAGGTAGATCTCATCTTTACCGCTGATCGTCGCGCGCGCGTTTGTATCTCCTCGCGCGATGCGCCTGGTCAGCATTGTCAGTTGATGTAACGGACGCGTGATGGTAAGATGCACGACGTAGCCAATCGCTGTGACGACGATAATTGTGCTCAAGAAGGCGATCAGCGTCGCTACTAGAAAGGGATTCGTCCTGGCTTGACAGATCTGTGCAGTATGATCGCTCATCTCCTCCGTCATTTGCGTAACCTGATTCCAGGCGTTTTCCAGCAGCGTGCTTTTACTCTGAGCTTGTATGCGTAATTGCTTAACATATAGACGTGGTGCCTTTGCCTTAAGTGCAGCTATGGCTTGTTCCTGGGCGGTTATATAAGCGGGCCACTGTGTATGAAATATCTGGTTAAGCGTGGCCTGTTGTTGATTTGCCAGATAGGTGTCAGCGGCATTGTTGAATAAAATTTCGCGGACACTTCTCATACGCCGAGAGGTGTTAAGCTGGTAGTTCTGTTGATAGGTACTGGCTGTGGCCTTGAAAAGTGCAGCGACATGCTGTAACTGGGTAAGGGTAGTCTGGAGTTGCTTTGCCTGCGCCTGCCTGGATAGTGTGGGATCAGGTGATCCATACTGTTCCTGGTAGGCGTCACTGAGTAACTTATTGAGCGTGGGAAGATAGGTGGCTGCGAGCGTACATGTCTTAAATGCCTGAATATCTATCTGCATCGCTCGACTGCGCGTATTCTGCTCTTTTGTGAAGGTGAGGCCAAGTATCGAGATGACGATGCCGGGAATAACTGCGGCCAGCAGAAAAGCCAGTAAAAGACGACGCGAGATCTGAATATGTGTTACAAATTTGAGCATTGGTACTGCGGCTCCTCCTCAGGCACCCGTTAAAACCACCACTACGTATCCACGCGGAGCAACATCTATTGATCTGCTCAAGGCTATTCAATAGACAATCCATATTCAGTATACCTCGTTTTCTCTTGATTTAAGTATCGTGCGTTGTAAGTAGCCTGAATGTCCTGTGGTAGGTCATTTGAAGCCTGGCTCTCCCTGTATATGTGAAGCGTATTGTGCTCAACTCGTAGCAGATGCGGGGAGAGCGACAGTTGTGCGGGCCACCAGACGTTTGGCTGAGTTGGGGTCGTGGCTGGGCAGGTAGACGGTTGGGGTGCTCTGGGCATAGGATAGAAGCTGGCTCAGCGTTTGTCGGGCGATGGCCGGGTTGGGTGAGACGCCGTCTGCTACTTGCTTGAGCATAAGTGGCTCGGTGTAGGAGGTGTCACCGGCGAGGATATAGGAGAGGTCACCATCTCGGACGAGGACGGACATATGATGAGGGGTGTGGCCGGGTGTTGAGATCAGGATAATGTCTTCGCTGCGAGTAAGAGGGAGACTGGCAGTGAATGGACCTACGGACTGCTGGGCGAAATCAATGAGGCGTGGCTGAAGCCATCTGGGCCAGCGGTCAGGTAGGCAGCCGTTGATGCGGCCTGCGATGCCTTTGGCGGCCAGATATTCGCCACGGGTGATGAGGATTTCTGAGGCGGGGAAATGGGCAAGGCCGCCTGCGTGATCGGTATGCATGTGGGTGAGAACGACCCAATGGACGTCGCGGGGCGCGATGCCGAGGCGACGAAGTTGCGGACCTATTTCATCATCTGGACAGACGTAGAAGCGTGTTGAGAGTCGATAGAAGGGATGCCAACGAGGAAAGTAGCTTTTCTCGGCGGTGCGGGCTGTTTCGCCTGTATCGACGACGACGATGCCTTCAGGGTGCTCGATGACCCAGGCGTAGATGGGAAGTGGCTCGACCCATTCTTTATCGGTAAGAACGTTGAGGAGGCGTTGATATCCCTGGCCCCGACCTTCGATCTGGGCGGTTTTGACGCCAACGGTTCCTGTTTGAATTGCATGGATGCGGATCATGGTGTTCCTCTCCCTTTGATCAGTGTTTATTGCTACTTATTGCATTTTACGACGACCTCGTGGTTGTACCTGGACTTCGTGGAGATAGGTTTCGATAGCTTCGCGGGTAGCATACCAGAACGTTCCCCGTTTGATAGCGTCGAGCTTGCCCATGCGTGCGAGCTGCCCAAGATAGTTGTTGTCCATCTCGTAGATCTCGGCTAACGCCTTGAGTGGAATCAGATCCGTCGTACTGGATTCGCATGCCTCCAGATAGATATCCAGGCTATACTCGACGCCAACACCAACAATATTGATAAGTGGGTTATAGTCTCCCTGGTGGGCATTTTGCAGGGCTGCGATGTAGCGACCGCGCCACTCTCGCAAGATGAGAGCCGGTGGATAGCCGTCACGGATGAGCATGAGATTCATCAAGAGGCGTCCGGTGCGGCCATTGCCGTCTGTGAATGGATGGACGGCCTCGAAACCGTGATGCGCAATGGCTGTACGGGTGATTGTATCATAAAGATATGCCTCGGTGCTGGTCAGCCAACGGACCCACTGCATCATATATCCTGGCACATCGCGTGCTGGTGGTGGTGTATATGACGATCCAGTAATGTACACCGGTTCAGTGCGCAATGCTCCCGGTTTTTGTAAAAGTTTGTCCATGATCAAACCATGAAGCTGTAAGATTGTTTCGAGTGTGATGTCATGCTTGACCAGCGTGTCCAATGCGTCATAGGCTTCGGCGTGGTTGGTCGCTTCGAGTAGCTCACGGATAGTATGTCCCTCAACGGTCAGACCATCCTGGATGATCATACGCGTCTCGGCCAGCGACAGGGTATTTCCTTCGATAGCATTCGAATTGTAGGTGAAGCGGACGCGGAAATCTTCATGTAGTCGTCGTACGGTATCTGGATTCAAGGGGCGATATGCATCAAGCTTCTGCTTTTTCTCGCTGATTCTTCTAAAAAGTCGCGGGTCCATGCTCGGTTTATGAGACATTGTGCTGATCCTTGATGATTCCTTGGTGGTAACAAAAATGATCTCTTCACAGAATAGTATAGCATATATTTGTGTTGTATACGCGAAATAGAATTCCTTGATGGGTGGTTTAGCATGAGGTTTCGTCAAGATATAACGATGATGTTCTGCGTATAAAGAAGATGTTGCTGGAGGCGTCATGAATGCTTCACTCATCCACTGCTGTTGTACATGACGGCATTTACTGATGAACTTGTGCGAAGACACTACTTGCGTCGGGAAGGAAGCCCAGGTTATTCATGTTGGAGGGCCAGTAGATAACAATGGCCTTGCCGAGGATGTTGCTGCGGGGTACCAGGCCCCACGCGCGCGAGTCTGAGCTATTACCTCGATTATCTCCCATCACGAAATACTGGTTTGGGCCTATAATATGCTTGATAATTGGCATATAAGGGTTATTTGCATCATCTTTGTTGACGTATGTTTCGTGCAAGATAACGCCATCGACAATCACTGCCTGACCGATAATGCTGATGATGTCACCTGGAATAGCGATAATGCGCTTGACAAAATTTTCTCGTCGGTTCAAAGGGTTCTGAAAGACAATCACGTCTCCATGGGCGGGCGGTTGAAAGAGGTATGCAGCTTTATTGACCATAATGAATTCCTGGTCATGGAGCGTTGGTTCCATGCTATGGCCCAGGATATGAAAATCCTGGAATGGTATCTGTATAAGCAGGAGCAGTATAAGTATCAGCATGATTGCTGCTGAAATTTGGCGTAGTAATGAGCGTCGTCGCATAGCATGCACTTCCTGGTTCACGTTCCGTTCCTCCCAATAGCTATGTTGATTGATTGTGCAGTCGGGACGAGAGAGTGGCATCCCACGTTTGCTTCTGCTCGCCCGCTGGCGGTTATTTTTCCTCAACAGGTGCGGGCAATGTAAACGTCGGCGGAGTTTTCCCTTTTCGTCTGGCTGCTTCAGCTTTCAGGCGCTCAACAGCCTCGTAGGGGACGTAGCGACCACCCAATGGCGTTGGATGGATGCCTGGTCCGTGGAAGTCGCTGCCACCGGTCGCGATGAGTTGATACTCGTCGGCCAGGCTGCGAATCTGCTGTTCTTCTTCAGTCGTATAAGAACCATAGTACGTTTCTACGCCAACCAGACCAGCGGCACGTAATCCAGGTAGCCAGTTGCGCAGTGCTACCAGACCTGGTAATCCGATGGGGTGAGCAATGACTGGCAAGCCGTTCGCGCTGGCAATCAGACGAACAGCATCTTCTGGCGTAAGCTTATAGCGCGGCACGTAGGCAGGGCAGCCTGTACCGATATATTTGTCAAAAGCTTCTCCGTTACTCTGTACGTAGCCTGCTTCCATCAGCGCTTTAGCGATATGTGGACGACCTACTGCTCCCTGTGCTATCTCGCGCACGTGCTCCCATGAGATATGAACGCCCTCCTCGTTGAGTCGTTCCACCATGCGTTGTCCGCGCAGAATCCTTGCATCTCGTAGCACCTGTAAAATGCTTTGAAACTCTGGACGTTGATATTCAACACAGTAGCCCAGTACGTGGATTTCGTCTTTACCTACGTCAGTGTTTAACTCGACGCCTGGCATGAAATCGATACTCAGTGGTTGCGCTGCTGCCGCTGCTTCCTCGATGCCCTCAGTCGTATCATGATCGGTCAACGCCAGTACTTGTAAGCCTGCCTCGTGGGCGAGTTGCAACAGTCTGGTAGGTGAGTAGATACCATCGGAAGCGGTAGAATGCGTGTGAAGATCAACAAAATTAGCCATGTTCTGCTATGTTCCCCTTGAGACGAACCAGATGAACGCGATGCATAACGGAATTCGTGACTTCCTAATTATGCATTGCGTTCACCTGGTTTGTATAGCTAGCGAGCGTAATCAACAGCTCGCGTTTCGCGCACAACGCAAACCTTGATCTGCCCTGGATAATCGAGGCTCTCCTCGATCTTATGCGCTATATCGCTCGCCAGTCGCGAGGCCGTGTACTCGTCGATCTCCTCTGGCTTGACGATAATGCGCACCTCGCGTCCAGCCTGGATGGCGAAGGATTTCTCGACGCCAGTAAACGAGTTCGCGATATGTTCCAGTGCCTCTAAACGTTTAATGTAGAGGTCTATCGTTTCGCGCCTGGCTCCGGGTCTGGCTGCTGAGATCGCATCTGCTGCCTGTACGATAGCTGATTCCAATGATTGAGGTTCAGTTTCGGACGCATGATGCGCGACGATGGCATGGATAATCCTGGGTGATTTGCCAAATCTGCGTGCCACTTCTCCACCGATGATCGCGTGGGGACCTTCGACCTCCTGGTCAATGGCTTTGCCCATATCATGGAGCAGTGCTGCAGTTTTGCAGACGTTGACATCTGCGCCTAGTTCGTGTGCGATTGTGGCGGCCAGAATAGATACTTCGACGGAATGGGCCAGCACATTCTGTCCATAACTTGTACGAAAATGTAATCGCCCAAGGATCTTGAGCAATTCGGGTTGAAAGCCATGGACATTCGCTTCTAGTGCAGCATTTTCGCCTGCTTCGCGTACGATGATGTCAACCTCCTGACGTGCTTTGGCGACGACATCTTCAATGCGCGCTGGATGAATACGCCCATCCAGGATTAACTTTGTCAATGCAACGCGAGCGACTTCGCGCCGTACTGGATCGAAGCCTGATAAAATCACGGCTTCTGGCGTATCATCGATGATCAGGTCAACACCTGTGGCAGCTTCTAGTGCGCGGATGTTCCGACCTTCACGACCAATGATGCGCCCTTTCATCTCGTCGTTAGGTAGCGGCACAACTGAAACAACGGCTTCGGCTACTTGATCGGATGCGCAGCGCTGAATCGCCAGGGTGATGATCTCGCGTGCACGCGCGTCGGCCTCTTCTCGCGCTTGCTCTTCGATCCTGCGTATACGTTGTGCGGCCTCTTTGCGTACCTGGCTTTCGATGTGCTCTAACAGCAGATCTTTCGCTTGCTCCTCGGTGAGCTGAGCGATGTGCTCAAGCTCACTGAGCTGCTGCTGCTTGATGGCTTCAATTTCATCGTGTGCCTGCTCTAAGGCGCGCTCTTTGTTATTCAGCTTGCGTTCACGCTGTTCCAGGGCATCAATCTTTCTTTCGAGGTTTTCCTCCTTCTGTTGTATGCGGCGTTCCTGACGTTGCAATTCCGTGCGGCGTTCGGCGTTCTCGTGCTCTATACTCGCGCGAAAGCGAGCAGTTTCGTCATAGGCATCACGTAATGCTTCGTTTTGTTGTTCCTGGACGAGCAAGAGACGTTGCTCGCTGGCATCCTTTTGTGTGCGCAGGTTCTCCTCAAAGCGTACTTTATTGCGCGTCGACCCTATGTAATATCCGGCGAAAAGAGCGATAATAGCTCCCAGGGGTATTGCGATAATGAGGGCTACGACGACGATGGTATTTGACACGTCGACTTACCTCCAATGTAAGGCGAACAGGCCTGATAAAGGCTCGAAAATGACAACAAATGACAACATATGAATTATATATGTTTGCACCCGGTGGGCAATGTGCAAAAGTGTACTATGTGCCAAGCATACTATATAAGAGTGTTAACAATACGTCAAGAAGAAAAATGGGGAGAGCACAAAATATAGGCCAGGAATGTTTACCTGGCGAGGTTTTTGCCTGTCTATTTTGTACGGGGAGGACGTGATCCATCAAGTTGTCGGCATGCGCATTGTAGCCCGGCTAAACGCTCCAGTGGTCTGTGAATAGCTGGATTACGAGAAATGAGAGTATGGGCAGTGTAATCAGTAGATAGTTGTAGTGGAACCAGGAACGTCGTCCGATCTTCGCCAGGAGTATGAAAACGATAAAAACGAGTAAAATGTTGTACTGTATAGCAGGTAAGGGATCATACGCAGAATAGAGTCCTGCGGGTAAGTTGGGAAATAATAACGTGTAGACAAGGACGAGGAGACCAAATAAGGGGAACGTCCATTGACTTTTGTCCAATTTCAGTGGTCCGATGTAGCAAAGTGCGAGCGCCACGCAGAAGAGCGCAAGGATCAATAGCTCAACAAGACTATGGGTGGTTGCGAAAGTATATATCCCTCCACTCAGTATATTATGGATTGCTGTGAACACTGCGCTCCAGGGGGTGCTCAAGAGCGCGCCTCCTTGCGGATGAAAGAAGGCCAGTGCATCATGAAATTTCTTTGCCAGGGTATACATATAGATGCCAAGACCCAGCGGAATCAGTAATGCAGCCAGCGTGGGTATGAGTGAGCGTAGTGTCTGTTTCGTCTGCTTAGCCCGCCATGTCAAGCGCAGTTCGGCTAAATTCTGACGCAGGAATTCGCACAAGAAGACGACAAAGAGCAGAATACCTGATGCATGTGTCAGGGCTGCCAGTCCCCCCAAAAGGCCCGCCAGCCACCATGAGCCTTGTCGGAGCATATAGAAGCAAAGCAAAATGAAGAGGAGGAACAGGGAGACGTCATACGCTGCAAAGAAGAACAGCGAAGTGGGAAAAATTGCCAGGTAGAGGATACTCCGTCGCGCTATTTCTGTATCAAATTCTTGCTCGGCCAAGCGAAAGAAAACAGTCAATGTACCGAGGAATGCCAGATTTGCGATGAGCATGCCTACCAGCAGTACATCCTGGTGTGTGAGCGCACTGACCGTATGTACAACCGCTGGATACAGCGGAAAGAAGCCCGTATCGCTCTGGTCCAGATAGCTTTGTGTGGCGATAGTCAGGTAGTGAGCGGCGTCCCAGTGGTACCAGCTATACAATACGCTCTTAAATGTCAAGGCGAAAGATGAATAATTGGGGACGTTGAAAAGAACTCCCCCCAAATATGTCAGCATGAGCATGAGCAGACGCGTGATAAGAAATATCGGCAGGACTGCTCGTGTTGTTTTCCACCAGGGCTCAACAGTGTTGTACCAATCCTGTAATATTCCATTAAGAGGTGTGGTCTCTTCTGTCGGCGCGAGCGATTGATCGTGTGTTTGCATACTAGTTGCCTTGCCTCTCTCTTCCTTGTGAGGCAGAGTATACAGGAAGAAGCAGGAATGGTCAATTGGTTATGCACCAGGGTACGCTCATATGTAAAATAGCGTATGCTGTGTATTAGCAATGGCCGAACATGAAAATGTATGCAGGAAATTTAGCTTACTAGCACTTGAAATGTAAAGGAGGAATAGTTGTGAGTTTATCGAACGTTCCACTGCGTCCGACGCATGTCGTTACCAGTTTTCTAGAGCGCACTGATGAAAAAACGCCTGCAATACTACTGGTTCGGCGTAGTCAGCGTGTGGGAAGCTATCATGGACATTGGGCTGGCATAAGCGGTTTTGTAGAACAATATGTGACGCCAGATGAGCAGGCGTTTACAGAAATTCGTGAGGAGACTGGCTTACAGCGTGATCAGGTACGTATGCTCAAGCGAGGAAAGATTATTGAGCACGTTGATGAGGGGTTGGGGAGGCACTTTTATGTCCATCCCTATCTCTTCGAGGTATTGACTCCCGAACGCATTCAGACTGATTGGGAAGCTACTGAGATGCGCTGGATTGATCCCACTTCCTTGCACGATTATACAACGGTACCTAAATTGCAAGAAGCATATGTTTCTGCCCTATCTGGCGAGTCAATTGCTTAAGCTCTGACGCAAGCGGGAAAAGAGTCGGGGGCAGTAATCTGTGGCTCGATTGTGCCCCCGTACTCGTGCTGCTTTTACTTGCCTTTAAACTGAGCTTGACGCTTCTCAATAAATGCCTGCATGCCTTCGCGCATATCTTCTGTCGCAAAGAGCAAGAAGAAATTCTTGCGCTCGCTGTCCAGTCCCTGGCTTAATGTGGTCTCGAACGCGGCCAGTACTGCTTCTTTCGCCAGGCGAGTAGCGATAGGAGCCTGTGCGACCACCGTCTTCGCCAGCTTGAGTGCTTCGGTGAGATGCTCACCTTTGGGTACGACGTGATTCACTAATCCCAGGCTTGCCAGTTCCTGCGCGCTCACCGGTATACCTGTGAGTACCATCTCCATGGTCCGATATTTGCCTAATGTGCGAGCCAGGCGTTGTGTGCCGCCCGCGCCTGGTATGATGCCGATGTTGATCTCTGGCTGGCCAAAGCGGGCATTCTCGGACGCAATAATCATGTCGCAGTGCATGGCCAGTTCGCAGCCGCCGCCCAGGGCATAGCCGTTGACGGCTGCAATCATGGGGGTACGAATGCGTCGAATACGCTCCCAGGACTCGAAGCCGCCAGTGAGCATGTCGATAGGCGACTTATCCGCCATCTCTTTAATATCTGCGCCAGCGGCGAACGCCTTCTCGCCAGCTCCGGTGATGATGATACAGCCAATCGCCTCATTGCGATCAAACTCCTCCAGTGCGTCGGCTAATTCGCCGACGAGCTGAAAATTGAGCGCGTTTAGCTCTTTTGGTCGGTTCAGCGTCACAATTCCCACGCGCTCGTTCTGCTCGACGAGGATGTACTGGTAATCTTTCATGCTGCTCCTTTACATATGTGTTCACCGTATTGCTACTCTCGACAAATGCTCTGCACTACAAAATCCTAGCCGCGAAGCTCCTGGAACATATAGCAATTATAGCGCACAGCTCGCTCCAGATCGCTGAGTCGGATATGTTCGTTGGGCGCGTGTGCTCCACTGCCCCAGTAGCCTACGTTGCCAGGCGCGCTTAAACCCGGCATACCTACATAACGACGCAAGGCCCCCAGTAGTGGTAGCGTTCCTCCTACGATAGGCGTAATTGATGCAGGCTTGCCCGCAAACGTTTCCGCGAGTGCCGCGATTTTTTGTACGAATGGAGCATCGATAGGCGTGACGACCGGTTCAGCCGAGCCTAGTTGCGTTACCTGAATATCTGTGTAGCCCTGAGCCTGGAGGTGTGCTTGCAGTTTTGCCAGGATATCCTGAGGCTGCTGGTCTGGTACCAGGCGAAAATCAAGTTTTGCCGTGGCCTTAGCTGGTAGCACCGTTTTAACGCCCTCTCCTGTGTAGCCACTCACCAGACCAGCAATATTACACGTGGGACTGAATGCTCCGCGCTCGCGCAGTGCAATGCCGGTCAGTCCATCGATAAATTGCTCTATCCGATAGATAGCCATCATCTGCTCCTCTGAGCCAGTTTTCTGAGCCAGGGCGTCCAATTCTGCCTGTGTGGGCTGTTTGACAGCGTCATAGAAGCCGGGAATAAGCACCTGCCCTGCCGGTGTACGCAGCGTCGCGAGAGCCTGTACCAGTTGCCAGGCCGCGCTGGGAAGTATCGCGGCACGGCCCGAGTGGGCATCAGATCCGATGCTCTGCACCTCCAATTGTACATAGAGTAAGCCTTTGGTGCCCAGGTTCAGCTCAGGTCTCCCATCCTCAGCGAAATTTGCGCCCTCCCATAAGCAGCCATCCGCCTGGAGCAAGCTTGCATATTTTGCGGCAATAGCGGCAAAATGAGGACTGCCAATCTCTTCTTCTCCCTCAATGATCCAGCGTAGCGTGATGGGTAGTTCCCCATAGGTAGCCCGTAGCGCGCGAATAGCTGCCAGCCGAGCCGCTATTTCGCCTTTATTATCAACCGCGCCGCGCGCGTATAGCTTGCCATCTCGTATGCCTGGCTCGTAGGGAGGTGATTGCCATAGTTCTAGTGGTTCGGCTGGTTGTACGTCGTAATGGTTATAGAGTAACAGTGTATAGGGACTTCGTCCTGGCAGCTCGCCATAGATAACCGGCGGAGCACCTGCTACAGTGAGGCGCTGCGTCGCGAAGCCTGCAGCGCCTAAAAGTGTTTCTATCAGCTCGGCCATGGCCGCGATGCCCAGATTTTGTGCGGCCACGCTTGGTTGCTGGCATAGTTGCCCCAACAAGGCTTGTGCTTCATCTGCATGTACAGCCAAATAAGCTTTGGCTGGCTCTGAAATCCCAGACATAGTAAAACTCCTTATGCCAATTTTTGCAAGAAGAGTACGACCGTCCGAATACCGTTATAGAATTGATCGAGAGAATATTTCTCATTTGGCGCATGCAGATTATCGTCGGGCAGACCAAAACCCATCAGCACGACCGGTACCTGTAAGACCTCATGAAACAGTGCCGCTATGGGGATCGAGCCACCTTCTCGCAAGAAGACAGGAGGTTTTCCATAGACTGCTTCCAATGCTGCGGCTGCCGCTTGCATAGGTGGAGTATCGGGCGAGACCAGCGCGCCCTCGCCGCCATGGACGGGCAGGACTTTCACGGTTACGTCTGCCGGTGCGGCTGCATGTACGGCTTGCTCGAATAGTTTAAACACCTCTGCTGATTGCAAATCTGGTGGGAGGCGCAGGCTGATCTTGGCTTTGGCGGAGGCTGGAATGACCGTTTTTACGCCTTCACCTACAAAGCCTCCGCTGATCCCGTGGACCTCTAAGGTTGGCCGCGCTGAGGCGCGTTCTAGCGCTGGATATTCCTGCTCCCCTGATAGCTGAGAGACGCCCATTTCATCCCGTAGCGCCTTGCTTATATGCAGTGGATCGTCGCGCCAGAACTGTTCCTCTGCACGTGTTGGTTTGCGCAGTTTGTCATAGAGGCCGGGAATGTGTATATGTCCGTCAGCGTCTTTTAGGCGGCTGATAATAATCGCGAGGGCATGCAGTGGATTGGGTGCGACTCCTCCATATGTGCCTGAGTGGAGGTCTTGTCTGGCGCCTTGTACTTCGACTTCTGTATAGATGATGCCGCGCAGGCCATAGATCAGGGCTGGCATATCTTTCGCTGGCATATGGGTGTCGCAGATAAAAGCGGCGTCGCAGCCCAGACGCTCTGGATGCTCCTTGACGTATTGCTCGATTGACACGCCGCCATCTTCCTCTTCTCCTTCGAGCAGCACTTTGACATTGATGGGCAATGCTCCGTCAACGTTGATGAGCGTTTCGAGCGCTTTGAGGATGACCATCACCTGCCCCTTATCGTCTGCCGCGCCACGGCTGTAGAGGTTGCCATTGCGCTCCGTTGGTTCGAATGGAGGCGATTCCCATAGCTCAATGGGATCGACGGGCTGGACGTCATAGTGCCCATAGACCAGTAACGTGGCTTTGCCGTTGGCCTTAAGCCACTCTGCATAGACCAGTGGGTGCCTGGCTGTCTGGATCAATGCGGCCTGCTCGAAGCCTATATGGGTTAGTTGCTCAACGGCGTATTCTGCTGCCCTCTTTACATCTCTTGTATGCTCTGGCTGCGTGCTGATACTGGGAATACGTAGCCAGTCTTTGAGTTCGTCGAGGAAGCGTTGTTGATTTTCTACAATGTATGTCTCTTGTCGGGTCATATGTGGTCCTTTCTTTGCTGTGTCATTGTGGGTTATGGTAGCAGGAGAAATGAGGAATGTCTAGTGGATATCAGCATGGAAAGATACAATGTGTTACTAAAATAATGTACCTGCATCAGGTGCTATGGCCTTTTGTCCCTCGCTTCCCCTATCACAAGCGTCCCCCAACCTCTATAATAATAACGCAAAATGCATATTTGTTCTTTGATAAGTTTCAATAGATGAAAGAGCAAATATACAGATATGGGCTTGATACTATAAGATATAGCTCATATGATTAATATTTATTCCCTGTATGGGAAGTAACATCAATTGCAAGTCAAGGAGGAAAATATGCAAAAGAGAAGCCCTAAGCCTTTTGTCTTATTAAGTTCACTGCTGTTAGTCGTGCTCTCGATCACATTTACGGGAATCGTATCAGCCCATGGAGCTAGCACGCCATTGCAATACATCGCGCTGGGAGACTCATTGCCCTTTGGCTATCAACCAAATAATGACTTTACCCATGGCTACGCGAATGATCTCTTCCAGACTCTTCAACCCCATGATAATTATAGTACTCTCGTTAACCTGAGTTGTACTGATGATTCCACGACAACCTTTATCAATGGCGATCCACAATCTCTTAATCCCCTGCGTGCTTGTTTAGTTCCACAAGTGCAAAGTTCTAGTCAACTCTCTGCCGCTGTAGCCTATATACAGCAACATGCCAGCGAGACAGGGCTTGTGACATTACAGATTGGCATTGACAATTTTTTGAACAATGGCGCGATCAACGCTACCAGTTGTGCCATCAATACAAGTGTATTTAATACACAACTGGCCGTAGTGGATCAGGATCTGACGAAAACGATCTTGCCGCAACTAAAGCAAGCTCTCAGTGCTGCACCTGATCATCAGGCCCAGCTGGCTCTGATTGGGTATTACAATCCGGTCAAGCAACTTTGTCCCAATACCGTCGCTTATCTTAAGACATTCAACCAGCACTTAGAGCAGGATGCAAGAGGCTTCGCGTTCTTTGTCCCCACCGATGACCTCTTTACTGACGCGAATCTGTGTCAGACAACCTGGATCTGTACCGCTGCTAACATCCATCCGACCGATCAGGGTTATACCTTGATTGCTGATCGCATCTATCAGTTCCTTCTTCTTGAGCGTCGTGACTCCAACCGATCCAATTGGTTTACCGGCATTCTTTCTTGCCTATCAAAACTTTGAAGGTAGCATGCATTTTGAGCACCAATCACCGCTCCTGGTTGGAAATTGCCGGAGACCCTGTACCAGGGATAACTAGCACACAAATGCCAGCCGCTATGTTAACATGGCGGCTTATTTGGTCTGATCCGGCTCACCATCGTCATCGTAGGGACCACTATCACCACTATTGAGGTCACAGATAGTATCATTGTTGGGATAAAAGGAGCTATCGCTTTTCCTGTAAGCTTTGCATGATTGATCTATAAAAGAACTATATGTAGAATAACATGGGCGTTCAACATCGTGAAACGCACCTTGTTTTGCTTCCTGGGCGCGTATCTTACTTAACAACTCATATACAAAAACTGTACTCATGACCGCTTCATCTCCTTAATCGACGTAACTACTCAGTGCTATACGTAATTGTGCTCTTTGCTATACCAATAGAGTAACTCTTCAGGTACTGCGGCGGCCCAGCCCCTGGCATCAGCCTGGCCTGGACAGCCGCGTCCTTGTTCCGCCTGGCAACGATGCTCGCGTATCTCTTATTCTGACTGCCAACGAAGCTCTCGCTTCTCCTGCTTCGCAGTCAGCCAGGTGGATCAGCCAGGTGGATCAGCAAGGGATGGTCCCTACGCGCTGACGCACACCAACCTGAAGAGTGACTCAATAGAATAACATATATATAGTATTTACGTATCTTTGAGTGTTTTTTTGCATACCTCTTTTGAACTTAGTAATGGAACATTTGAAGATTTTGTATAAATTATTGGCTGGCTCTCACATATATGTAGTCGAGTCTAAAGGTGCTAAACGTTTGCCTCGGTAGTATCTGGTCTCTATCTATATCTTATCTGTCTGCATAAAATAACGACTATGCTGCTTGAAATGGCTGACTGGTAAACGCTTTTTTTCTGCTACAATTAAAATCGGCCAGATGTGCTAGTGACCATGCTGAAAAAATATATGCTAGCTCATCGGCGCTGAACTGTGTTATAATGCACCAGGAACACTCGTTCTTATTGATTGAACCTTGTTGTATCGCCGTAAACCGCCTGCGTGGATGGGGGGAGTAGCTACTTTATGTCCATACGCCAACTTGCACCCGATGTGGCCGCTAAAATTGCCGCTGGTGAAGTGGTCGAGCGACCGGCTTCTGTGGTCAAAGAATTGATAGAAAATAGTATCGATGCTGGTGCGACGCAGATTCGCGTGGACCTGGTTCACGGCGGTCTGCAACTGATTCGTATCACCGACAATGGTTCCGGCATTCCTGTCGAAGAACTTACGTTGGCTCTGGCTCGTCATGCTACCAGTAAGGTGACACAAATCGATGATCTGGAGCATATACGCTCGCTTGGTTTTCGTGGTGAAGCTCTTGCCAGTATCGCGGCTGTGGCGGAAGTCAGCTTGCTGAGTCGGCTACGCGGTACAGCTCAATGTGCGCAGATTAGTGCTAGCGGCGGGCAACTCTCCGCGATAACGCCCGCCGCTTCTCCAGAGGGAACGACTATCACTGTGCGCGATCTTTTTAGCTCGGTGCCGGCGCGCCTCAAGTTCCTCAAGAGCCGCAATACCGAAGTGAGTCACTGCCATCATCTGCTCGAACAATACGCATTAGCCTATCCAGAAATCCGTTTTAGCGTTTTCAGTGAGAACCGTCAGATCTTTGCGACGCCCGGTGATGGGCAGCTTGCGAGTGTGCTGATCGAAGTGTATGGCTTACCAGTTGTTGAGCAGATGGTACCCATCAGTAGTGGTGAGCGTTCTGCGAATAATGAATATCCGCTTGTCAACGGCTATGTCAGTCGTCCGAGTTGCTACAAGAGTACACGGCAGTACATCTCCTTCTTTGTCAATCGGCGCTGGGTCTTGAGTCGGATGCTCACGGCTGCCGTAGAGGGCGCATATCATTCGCTCTTGCTAACCGGGCGACACCCTATTGCGGTTGTCAACATTGAACTTGATCCGGCATTGCTGGATGTTAACGTGCATCCCGCCAAGACAGAGATTCGTTTTCTCAAAGAGCGGCGTGTATTTGCTGCTGTGCTGCGTGCTACGCGTGCTGCCCTGTTAGAAGAGCCTGAGATCCCTCAGTGGCGACCAAAGCAGGAGCAAACGGTGCGCTTTGCCCCTGCGACTTCAGCAACATCTGCTGCGCATGCTGAAGAGCGTCTTGATGAAGATATCTTTGCCGATGACGAAACCGATCAGCAGACAGAGGTTTCAGCGACGACAGCATCTCGTGCTGAGACGCAGCAGTCATTTCCCATGGACAGTCCCTGGATTACTGTGACCGAGGAAGAAACGGGCACAAAACCCCCTTTGTCATCTCGTCTGTGGCAGAGTCATATACGTACTTCTGAGCGTAGCCGTGATGATCGCTCTGACCTGTCGCCATTTTCACGAGCACAGCGTCGCGCGCCAGAGGACGCTCCTGACCATCAGCAGCGGGACGTGCAGGATACCACGCGGTTATCTCAGGCTGAAGCCGTGCCGCAAGATGCTGCTCTTCCATTGGCAGGGTCTGATGGCTTGCCACGCAGGCAGAATACATCTCAGCCGGAGCCCATCGGTGGGGCGAGTGAAGCACCACGTGGAGAACAGGTTGATGCGCAGCAAAATCATCATCTGCCACGTTTACGCGTAGTTGGGCAGGTTGCTCAGAGTTATATTGTGACTGAGAGTAATGATGGTATGTATCTGATCGACCAGCATGCCGCTCATGAGCGTATTCTGTTGGAGCGCATGGTGGAAACGTTGAAAGCCCGCACGCCTATGTCCCAGCTCCTGCTGACGCCGATCAAACTTGAACTGGCTCCCAGCGAACTGGAAGCTATTGAGGAGCACTTGCCACAGCTTGAGCATATTGGCTTTGCCCTGGAGGTTGCTGATGATGGTGCGCTGGACGTGAAAGCAGTACCCAGCGTGCTGGTCAAACAGATGAATGTGCGTTCGCTGCACGAGCTGTTGCTGGATCTGACGGCTGAGGAGAGTCTGGGCCATACGGAAACCTGGGAGGAGCGGGCGCTGGCTAATGTTGCTTGTAAGGCTGCGATCAAAGCCAATTACTTTTTGACCGTCAGTGAAATGCGCGAGATGCTCGAACAGTTGGAGCAGACCAGGGCGCCGTATAGTTGTTGCCATGGTCGCCCCACGATGGTCCATTTTGACTTATCTACATTGGCACATGCGTTTGAGAGGCGTTAACCCATGCTTGTGACTGTGCTGACTTCTGCCGCTCGCTGGCATAGCGAGCATCCTCTGCTCACCTATCTTGTACCGAACGAGTTAGAGGCGGAAGTACGCATTGGGCAGCTCGTGGCTGTCCCTTATGGAGAGCGTCTTGTTGAGGGCATTATCTGGGGTATGCCTGCTGAGCGCGAAGTGACTGCTTTGCTGCTTGAAATTGAAAATGCCGATGAGGGATTGCGTCCTCTACGTTCTATTCTGGATCTTGAGCCTGCTTTGTTGCCTCATCAAATGGCGCTGGCGCAATGGGTTGCCGAGTATTACGTGACACCTCTGGCCCAGGTCGCTTTGATGATGCTGCCACCGGGTCTTGTACAGCGTTCGCGTTTCGTCTTGCGTCTGACCGAAAGTGATCCACAGGTGGTAGATGCAGCCGTGCAAGACACCTCTTTGCAGTTGCGCGCGTTGATTGGTCTGTTGCTCTCAGAAGGTGAAATCAACGTTGAGCGCCTGAAAGAGATGCTAGGAGAAAAGCGCGCCAGGGAGATAGTTAAAGAGGCGCGTGCACATGAGCTTATTCTGCATGAAGCTGTTCTGGATAATCCGCGTGCAAAAGCTCGGGTGAAACGTGTTGTGCGCCTCGTCGCATCCGGGGAAACACTGGAGGTGTGGCGACAAAAGCACGAGGCTGTAGTACAACGTGCTCTGCTGGCTGCTGAACCTGTGAGCCTGGCTCCTGATAACGTGCGGCGGCGGCCTGCGCAAGCTAAAAAAGGTCACGAGCTTACTAGCCCGTGGACTAGCTCTGCGGCTCTGACACTGACAACGCAGGATAAGGAGAGTCTCCTGGCACAGCGCAGGCTGGCGGCTGTCGATCTATTACAGCAGAGTGCCAGCACAGACACACCCTGGACGCCACATGCGCTCTGTCGTGCCAGTGGGCTGACCGCTACACAATTACAGCAGCTGGTGCGGGACAATATTATCTCTATTGAGGAGTCAGAAGTGCGGCGAGATCCGTTAGCGGGACGTAATCCGCTGGCCAGTGTCCCGCTTCACCTCACAGCGGACCAGCAATGGGCGCTCGATTGTATTGTGGGGGATGACTATCAACCGCAACCTATACTCTTGCACGGTGTGACTGGTAGTGGTAAAACGGAGGTCTATCTTCAGGCACTGGCGAAAATTATTGCGCAGGGCAAGCGTGGTATTGTCCTGGTACCGGAGATTGCCCTCACTACCCAGGCCGTATTGCGTGTCGCGGGACGTTTTCCTAATCGTGTGGCTATCATGCATGGAGAGCTGGGAACTGGCGAGCGTTATGATGAATGGCGACGTATTCGTGCCGGCGAGATCGATGTGGTGATTGGTTCGCGTTCTGCTCTCTTCGCGCCTATACCTGATCTGGGTATTATTATTGTTGATGAAGAGCATGAGCCGGCTTATAAACAAAATGAGCGCAAGCCAACCTATCATGCTCGTGATGCGGCGCTCGTGCTGGGCGCGATCTTACATATTCCAGTCGTGCTAGGAAGTGCTACGCCAGCCGTCGAAAGCTTCTATCGGGCGATGCAGAACGACTACCGTATTGTCGAATTGCCAGGTCGCATCGGTGCATCTTTGCCACCGGTAGAGATTGTGGATCTGCGCACCGAACTGCACGAGGGTAATACCAGTATTATCAGTCGTCGTTTATTCGCGGAACTTGAGCACGTTTTACAGCAGAAGCAGCAGGCCATCTTATTTCTCAACCGGCGTGGAGCTGCAAGTTGTGTGCTCTGTCGCGATTGTGGCTATGTAGCTATGTGTGATCGCTGTGATATCCCCTTTACCTACCATTCGACCGAGCGTATTCTGCTCTGTCATTATTGTGGGCAGCAGAGCAAAGTGCTGCATTTTTGTCCCAATTGTAAAAGTTCGGGTATGCGCTACTTTGGTTTGGGGACTGAGAAGGTGCAGGATACTATTCAGCGCAGTTTCCCTGCTGCGCGCCTCTTGCGCTGGGATCGTGATACTGCGCGCAATCGCCGTGCCCATGAGCAACTATTAGATCGTTTCGCCAACCGCGAGGCCGATATACTGATCGGCACACAAATGATCGCGAAGGGATTGGACCTGCCGGGAGTCACGCTCGTGGGCGTCGTTTCTGCGGACATTGCGCTCAATCTGCCAGATTATTCTGCTCCTGAACGCACATTTACTTTGTTAACGCAGGTTGCCGGGCGTGCTGGTCGTGGTGCGGAACCGGGTCGTGTCATTGTGCAGACCTTTAGTCCGCAACATTTTTGCATAGATAGCGCTTCGCGCCATGATTATCACGAATTCTATGCCACAGAGATTGAGACACGCCGTCGTTACGGCTATCCGCCATTCCGGCGTTTTGTCAAGTTTACTTATAGTCATGAGAACCGTCATCGTTGCCAGAACGAAGCTCTGCTGCTTTATGAGCGTCTCTATGATTGGATAGACCGCCTGGCTATGGTCGATACAGACATTGTGGGACCGGCTCCCGCGCTTATGGAGCGCCTGCGGGGTAAATATCACTGGCAAATGATTGTGCGCGGTCCTGATCTACACCGTCTGTTGCGCGTGATTGATGCTCCTGGTTGGGAGATCGACATTGACCCTGTGAGTACGCTGTGAACCACCGCTTCAACCTACGCATCTATGAAATCGCGCAGCACTGGCATCACAGTAGCTGCATGGGTGTAAAAAGCAGTGTGCGTACCACCTTTGATCGCGAGCAGCTGTGCGTTGGGAACTTTACTGACGAGCAACCTGGCGTCGGCAAACGGCACATCAGCATCGGCTGTACCATGGATCGCCAATGTGGGTGTAGTAATCTTCTCCAGAGGGTATAAATATATAATTGCAAATTCATTGATATCATTGTCATAGCCAGCTTTTCGCAGCTTATTCAGCGTTTGGGAGCGCAAAAAGTCTGTAGCGATCGATGCATTGGGAGCGAGGCGGGCGAGTGGGAAAATAAGATATAAGAGAGGGTCAAATGCCACTATATAATTATAGATGCTTCTATATACACGTTTGATGGGATGCCAGGCTTGTTCTGAGTAGCGTTGTACGACGCCGCTGATCATGACTAATTTGCGGCAGCGTTGCGGATAGCGCAGGGCAAATTGTAAAGCTGATGGACCGCCGCCGGAAATACCGATGATCGTTGTTTGCTGGATAGCGAGGGCATCCAGGAGTGCTGCATAGAGATCTGCTTGCTCTAGCGGCGTTTTGCCTGTCGTCAATGGAGTGCGCAAATAGCCGGGCCGTGATAGCGCAATAAAGGTAAGTTGTTGGCTCCCGATTAATCTGGCGAATGCGTGCCCTTGATCATAACCGCCGGGGGTGCCATGCACGATCAGCACCGCTGGTCCCTGTCCGATCTGCTGATATTCCACAGGACCCAACGCGGTTTCAATGATCTGGCTGGTACTCTCCAGGTGAGCCAGTTCTCTACGTTTCCATGCTTTATAGGCCCGGATGTATTTTATGGCACTAGTGGTTGTTGCTGCAAAAACGATGGCAGCCACTAATTGTCTCAGTTTCATACGTCGCCTTTATATTCGTTCCGATGTCCACAACCGCTAAACCTATCTATATAATAATACAGAGTGGTTATAGAAAAGTTGTATCTTTTTGAGATTTTTCCGGCTGGCAGGTTATGCTATTCTGTACATATCTTCTCTCGCTTGATGATGAATTGCCAGCAGGCGATTGCCTCTACGCCATCTATGATAGAATAGTAGCTATGGGAATTCTTTTAGGACTGGTGGCAGCCTTCCTTTGGGGTGCTGGCGATTTCTGGGCGCGTTACGCTACTCAACGTATTGGTGCGCATCAAACGCTATTTTTTATGCAATTCGTCGGCTTTATTGGCCTGAGTATCTATTTAGTAGCAACGGGCCAATTGCAGCACTTACTGACCAGTACATCCTGGCAACCCTGGCTGTGGGCATTATGCGCAAGTTTACTGAATATCGCCGGTTCTCTGGCCCTATATCGTGCCTTTGAGATTGGTACATTGACACTTGTCTCTCCAATTGCCTCAAGTTATGCAGCAGTTACTGCGTTGCTGGCATTCCTGAGCGGCGAGGTATTAACGTACGTACAATGTATCGCGCTCTGGCTAGTTTTGTGTGGTATCGTGGTTGCATCTACGCCACTGACGCCAGTCGCCTCCTACGCAGGAAAGGTCACACTATCGTTCCCATGGCATGCTAGTTCACTGCGAGGCGTTGGTTGGGCGTTAGCTGCCTCTGTTGGGTATGGCATAACGTTCTGGATACTAGCTTTTCATGTGACACCTCTGCTCGGTATTGTTGTACCAGTCTGGCTCATTCGTGGCACAACGCCTTGTGCACTAGCTATCTGTATGCCTTTCACGCGGCGATCTTTAGTCTGGCCATCTGGCAACCTCTGGTGGCTGCTTATCGGGGTCGGCGTCTTCGAGACGCTTGGGTACATGGCCTATACTGCTGGTTTACTGCAAGGCCAGATCTCCATCGTTACTATGCTCTCTTCGCTATATAGTGCTGTAACTGTACTGTTAGCGTGGATTTTTCTGCGTGAGAAATTGCAGAGGTTGCAGTGGTTGGGCCTTGTCGTTATCTTTCTAGGTATTGCTCTGGTCAATATATAGAGTCATTGCAGCATTGCCGTTTGTTTGGTGTGCGTGTCTGCCGTCCAAAAGTTTGAAAATTACTATACTTTTATGTATGCGATGTACCTGCAACTGTGGCACCTTTTATGGTGCTCGATTTTGCTCAAGAGGAGGTATTGTGATGGGCATTGTTGTTGTGCTTGGCAGCTTGATTACCGATCTAGTCGCGCGCGCGCCGCGCTTACCCTATGTAGGTGAGTCTTTAATTGGCAATGATTTTGCGACCTTTCTTGGTGGTAAAGGTATCAACCAGGCCATAGCTGCGAAGCGCCTTGGTGCACAGGTGACGCTCGTTGGCCGTGTTGGGAGTGATACTTTTGGTGATGCCTTTTTTCCTGTGCTTGACGCGGAAGGTATCAATAGTTTGTACGTTGAGCGTGACTCAACTATTGGTACTGGTGCATCTGTAATTGTGATTGCTGAGGATAGTGGGCAAAATGTGATTGTTGCTGTTCCTCGCGCTAATCTAGCGGTACCCGCTGAGACCGTGGAGCGTGCCATCCAGGCAGCTCTGACAGAGCGCAAGCAGCCACATGAGATAGCGATATTTCTTGCACAGTGTGAAACCAGCCGAGCATCATATATGACTGGTTTACAACGCGCTCACGAGTTGGGCTTGACAACGATCCTGAACGCGGCGCCCATTCCCCGCGAGCCGTTGAGCGATGAATTGTTTGCGCTCGTCGATATACTGATTGTCAACGAGGTCGAAGCTGCCGCACTGGCCCAGGTTCCGGTCAACTCGTTAGAAGCCGCCAGGGAGGCTGGTGGCATCTTGCAGGCGCGTGGACCTCAGCATGTCATTATCACACTTGGCTCACAGGGTTGTCTCTGGACCACGCGAGGACAGTGGCAAGGTCCATTGCCTGCGCCTGTCCACCAGCTAATACCAGCTTTTGCTGTCAAAGCTGTTGATGCCACTGCGGCTGGTGATGCTTTTTGCGGTGCCTTAGCGGCTAGCTTAGCCAGTGGAGTACCCATTGAGTCTGCTCTACAACAAGCCAGCGCTGCCGGGGCTATTACCGCTACACGCAAAGGAGCTATTGTGGCCTTACCGACCGCTGACGAGGTAGCGACTCTCCTCGGCAGCGTATAAGCTGGAGCCGTCTTATGCGCGTCTTTTCTCTAGCCATTTTTCGATGCTGGCTTCTTTGCCTTGCACGCCTGATTCATAGTAGCGCTGGTCCTGCAAGCTCTCAGGCAAATATGCCTGGCGGCACTCCGCTGGCAGGCGGTCGGGATCGTCGGATGGCATGTCTTTGTAGTAGTCGTGTGCGTATTTGTATGCTTTGCCATCGTCCAGGTTCTTCTTAGAGGACGCACAATATTACGCGAGACAGCAGGCATAACCGGTCCTCCCTGGCTGACTGCCCCTGCTGAGTCTGTTGCTAGCTACCCCAATGTATTGCCTCTACGTGGGGAGGATATCGTGTTTCCTATTATCAAGCATGCCCCTTCTTTCTGTTGTTTTGTCACTGTAATATTCTGGACATCAAAATTGATTATCTGCTAAGAACGTTCTTTTGTCTGAAAGGAAAATTATAGTGCGTTGGAGGGATCAAACTTTTGTCGCTTCACCTACATCTGTCATCAAGAGTCACGCTTATGTCTGACATACATAGGAACATGGAGGATGGGGACAGCCAGCAACGTCTTGACCAGTTTCTGCAAGAACACCTCCCTTACCTCCACGGCATTGTACGTAGCTATGTGATTCGCATGGGCCTGGCGCAGGGTCAGGGTGAAGCAGTGAGCGCTATCGCGACCGAGATTACGCAGGATACGGTCTTTGAGGCTCTGAAGCATCCTGACCGCTTTACTGCTACTTCTTCGCCGCGTGCGTGGTTTTTAGCTGTTGCTGTCAATATCATCAAACGGAAGAAAGTTGAGGCGGCGAAGCGTCAACGACGTGAAGTCGTCGTCAGCGATCTTATAGCGCAATCCGAACAAGGCGTTAAATGTTTTTGGCATAGCGATTGATTCACGAGCAGGGACTGTATGGATGGTTGGTATTATCTACTTGGGCGACGCACAGAATCGGAGTCGTATTGTAGCGCTTTCTCCGGCAAGAAGTTGAGTTAGCCAAATTGCCAGCACAGGTAGTAGAAGAAATGTGATACGCTGTAGAACACAGAAATCAACAACCGTGTTTAGTTAAGAGGCAGGCTGAATGGCAGATCAAGCATCGCTCTTTGAGTCGGATAATAGTCAATCCCTTCAAAAGAATTCACCACCTACTGCGACAGGGGAGCCGCTGGCGGCACGCATGCGTCCTCGCACATTGGACGAGATACTCGGGCAAGAGCATCTGCTTGGGCCTGATAGAGTTTTACGCCGCAGCATTGAAGGCGACCGTATCCCCTCGATGATCCTCTGGGGGCCACCTGGCAGCGGCAAGACGACCCTGGCTGAAGTGATCGCCAGACAGACCAGAGCACGCTTTGTGACCCTCAGTGCCGTCTCAGCGGGCGTGGCCGATCTGCGCAAGGTGGTCGAGGATGCGCGCAAGCTGAGCCAGTTCAGCAAGCAGCGGACGATCCTGTTTATTGATGAGATCCATCGCTTTAACAAGGCCCAGCAGGACGCCGTGCTGCCACATGTCGAGCGCGGGGTGATTACGCTGATCGGGGCAACGACGGAAAATCCCAGCTTTGAAGTCAACAGCGCCCTGCTCTCGCGCACCCGTGTCTTTCCGCTCAAGGCTCTGAGCGATGGGCAGGTGGCCCGTATTCTGCGCCACGCCTTGGAGGATCGTGAGCGAGGCCTGGGGACGCTTCAGCTCGGCATTGCCGACGAGGTGCTGGCCCAGATTGCTCTGATGGCCAACGGCGATGCCCGCACGGCTCTGAATATCCTGGAGGTGGCCGCCCAGGCTAGAGCAGACACGCCTATTACCGTGGCGACCATTGAGGATATCGTCCAGCATCGCGCCTTGCTCTATGACAAGAGCGGTGACCAGCACTATGACGCCATTTCAGCTCTGCATAAGGCCCTGCGAGGATCTGATCCAGATGCAAGTTTATATTGGTTGGGGAGGATGCTCGAAGCAGGTGAAGACCCTCTATATATTATGCGCCGTCTCATCCGCTTCGCCTCTGAAGACGTTGGAGTGGCGGATTCCCAGGCCTTAGTTGTCTGCGTTGCTGCGCAGCAAGCGGTGCATTTTGTGGGCCTGCCAGAGGCAAATCTTGCGCTTGCCCAGGCAGTGGTGTACCTGGCAACTGCGCCCAAGAGCAATGCCCTCTATGAAGCCTACAGCCGTGTGCAGGCTGACGTGCAGAAGACTCGTAACGAACCCATTCCCCTCCAGATTCGCAACGCGCCCACGCAGTTGATGAAAGACCTCGATTACGGCAAAGACTATAAGTACGCGCACGACTACTACAAAGAGATGCAGATCGAAGATCCTGAGCGCCCGCCCGCCATCCAGCTTCAGGAGTATCTCCCTGAGAGCCTGAAAGGGAAACGTTACTACGAACCAGGCCAGCAGGGAAAAGAGGCCAGTATTAAGAAGTGGTTGGAGAAGCGGCGAGAACAGAAACCGTAGGGCTTTGCAGCGCATCCGCTTGGCAGTTTCGCTGTAGACCAGGATGCGTTATAATTGCATTGTGTTTCAATATAGTGGAACGAAAGGAATAAAGAGTGATCGTACTTAACACTGGAACTGGCTGGCTTCTCGCGGCGGTCGTCGTGCTCTCCATGATTGTATGCGTGATACTGGCTGTCGCACTGACACTTTCTCGTCGTCGTCATGAACGCCTATAATCGACGATTGGTTAGAGACGTGACCGTGCCTGGGAGATCTCCACAAGCCTGGGCCGCGAACTCTTTTGCTACTTATAATCCGGCATAAAGGATGTTTTCTTCGCCTGGAAATATCTTTTATGTCGTTGTTTCTTTGCTTCTAAGCAATCAGCCAAAAACAACTCTTCCCTTTATATCTCTCCCTCCCTAGTACTTCTCTCAAAATTTTTTATTACATCCATTCTATTCCGTCTATAGAGATAGTACTCGGAGTGCATTTTCTGTATGAAGGAGGAAATCATGGAAGTATTCTATGTCGTCGCAGTGTTCGGAGGCATCTTTCTCATTTTCGTGCTCTTAACTGGGTCGCGTCGTAGCTATCATTGCCAGAAATGTGGTTTCCGAACTGACAACGAGTTGGAAGCTGCCGGGCACGAGAAGTTGGAAAATTCCCATCGCGTGATACAGGATTAGGATCTCAAAAAAGGTGATAGGAGCATCTGGACCGTGCTAGCGTAAGTAGCTCAGGCGCTGCCTTTTTTACCAGATGTTAAGGCGAAGCGGCCCGGCTAGCAATTCATAGTACTTTTCCCCAATCTCCTTGACTTATCCACATATATTGTGGAGAACTATGGATATATGTGGATAAGTCTCCCTCCCAGCTACCTGTTACCCTCCGAACCGTGTGAGCACGGGTATTGAAAGCGTTGTTGAACTGGCATGCTGTTGCTGAGCAGTCGCTGTAGCAACCAGTTCTGCGGTAATATTCCGGCTGAATGTTCTGCCCGTATTGACGTACCAGTTAAAATTTGCCCCTCCGTTGTTGTCAGTCAGCAGTGGTCCTACTGTTTGTGCATGCTGTGTCCCTGTATAGTTGACCGTAAGCGCGACCGTTACCCCGACTCTCCCGGTGGAAACTGTCACGTTATAACTGGCCTGGTTTATGACCAGGGCAGGGGCGGCCACAATGTTTACTTGTAAAGGTGCTGGCGGTGCCGTAGGTTGAGGCGTAGGCTGGCTGGTCGCCGTAGGAGTTGGCTGAGCCTTGGGGGGGGCGGCTGTTGGTTGTGGTGTCGGTACTGTTTCTGGTACTGAAGTTGTATTGTGCGGCTTTTGTGCGGTGACGGAGGATGCATGTGATGGAGTTTTCGTTGACTTTTTGGGGACGCTGGTCGCTCGCGCTGTGGGTGTTGCTGTTGGACGCGCGGCTTTGAAGCCGGCTGTTGTACCCTGTGCTTGTCCTGCTATAGCCGACGGGGATGGTGTGCTAAACTGCTCGTGGAGAAACCAGAATATGCCGCCGCCAAGCACTGCCATACCAAGCATACTGGCTGCCATGGTGCGTCTTGAGATGTGTGTTTCATCATTGTCTAATGATCCCTTTAGCGCCGCTATACTCACTGCCGGTGTTTCCATGCTGCGTCTGCTGGTTAAGGGGGGATACATGGCGTTCTGGCGTGTCGCTGCGGGAAGTTGTGCTGTTGTGTGGCGTCCTGGCGCGTCTGCTGATAGAAGAGCAGCTGTGTCGCGCTCTTTTTGTACCTCCTGGTGCATCTCTTGCTCAGTATTGCTGTCCTTGTCTATGGCAATAATAGATTGTTTCTTTATTGCTTTATCTATAACTGGAATTTCCTCTATAATAGTCACTGGCGTATGAGTTGTCTGATTTGCTGGTATATGAATGTTCTCTTTGCTGTTAAGACTCATGGCTGCAATACTGTCGTGGGCAGCAGACGACGCTAGCACTGGGGCAGCGTTGTTGACTGGACCTGGCGTTATCTTTACGAAGCTGTTCTGAGGTGCGGGAATAACAGTAGGTACAAGTCTTTCGTTTACATAATATACCTGTTCCAGGGTCTGGGCAAAATCCTGTACAGATGGAAAACGTTGCTGTGGATCTTTGGCAAGCGCTTTCATCACAGCTTGCTCGAGTGTAATGGGCAATGCAGGTAGTAATTTACGCAAGGATGGTGGAGGTGTATCTAAGTGTTGTTGAGCGACCTCCTGGTCATTGCCGTTAAAAGGTTGTTGTCCGCATAGCCATTCATAAACGATAATGCCAAGCGCATATTGATCGCTTGCTTTGTCAGGTTTTCCTTGAAGCTGTTCGGGTGCCATGTAGCGTGTGGTTCCATCTTTGTGCTGCCTCTGCTTGTGAGGCGTTTGGGATATGCTTGTCAGTCCAAAATCGCTCAATAGCACTTGTCCATTATATCTCAACAAAATATTTTCAGGCTTTACATCTCGATGCAGCAGGTTATTCGTGTGGGCATGCTGTAATGCGCTTGCAAGTTGCTTGGTATGGTTTATGACGATTGGCAGTTGTACTTGTGTACCGTCTGGATAGCGCGTTTTTACTGTGCCATCTGATATATAGCTCATTACGATGTAGGGTGTATCACCCTCCATCCCGAACTCCAATACAGGGACGATATTAAGATGCTCGATATGCGCGATAGTACGAGCCTCTGTAAGGAAGTGGTCGCGCGCTGTGTCTGACAGACGAGCGTGTAATACTTTGACTGCGGCTAGCGTTTTAAGGTAGAGGTGTTCACCTAAATAGACTTCGGCGAAGCCTCCTTGTCCCAACAAGCGGCAGATCCGATAGTTGCCTAGCTTCTTGCCTATATAGTTGTTCATTTGGCCATTATTACTTTCATTACGTTGCATAAAAGGCCACGGTGCGGAAAAGTGAGAGCCATCACTCCGATCTGAATGGGCAAATAGATAGCTCGTCGATCCGACCGAACAAGGGGTACCGTCCAGGATAAATCGATCAGTGGGAAACCGTCCCCATCAGAAAAAATAGCAATTCCCTTCATGATATTACCAGAAGTAGGTGCAAGAAGCTATCCCTCTTCAGGGACAGATCGATGACGGTCCTGCTTGTAGGAGAGCGTATCAATCCTACCTCTGCGCCAGGCAAGTATAGAAACATATAAGCAATGCTGCTCTGTTGACAAGCGCAATGGGCAGACATACAATTTACGCAGTTAACGTTGTCGTCCTGTGCGTGCAAGAAAGGTTGCAGGTATGGACACCTCACCCGGACCATCGCCTTCAAATACTGTTCAGCCATCTGCGGTGCGGAGTAGGAGCGAGCGCCTGCTACCTATTTTTTTCGCGGCTCTGGAGACGTGCTGGGTAGATGCTATATTGATTGCTCTGGCAAGCGTCCACTTTTTCCCGCTGAGTGGATTATTGTTCCCACTCTGGGCACCATTACTCTTGATGGTTGGTAGTTGCTGGCTGGCAATGCGTCAGCCAGGCATGTCATCTCTTCAGAGGGCCAGTACTTCGACTGCGAAAGCTCGCTCTTCAAGCCTGTTCATTGCGCTGGCATGTGTCATATTGTTTATCATCTGGTCTACTATGTACGCGCCAACACTGTCACTTTTCAATCCGCTCTGGCTTGTATCAATGCTCAATAGCTTGCTATTGCTGGCACCTGATGCGTATCATATCATGGCTATTGTGCTGCTTGCTGTCTATTTTTGTTGGCGCGGGTTACGCATCGCGCGCAATGCTATAGAGCCGAGCAATGTCTCGCGGGTCATGTTGCTTGGCCTGGGCATATTTATAGCCGTTAGTTTGCTGCAAACGGTTGTGTCGGTCGCACACGTTTACGTTTTACAAGTTCTGGTCCTCATTCCGCTTTTCTTTGCTCTAGCGCTCTGCACCCGCGCGCTGGCGCATCTATCATTGCTGCGGCAGACGCACCTGAGAGGACAGCAATTTGATATCCGTGCTCAGGAAACCTCGCTTTTCATCGCGCTGGGCACGTTGTGTATTTTCCTGATCCTGGTAACGTTGCTGTTAGCGCTCATTGCCAACCCGGCCTTTCTGGCGTTGCTGTTACGTGCTTTAACGCCTATTGGTCAGGCTTATGACTGGTTTATGCAAATCCTGGCTGCTGTGCTGGCCTTTTTACTCGCACCAATTTTCTCGTTATTCGCTGCGTTATATGCTCAACGGCAACCAACGAAGACAAAAACTCCCAACATTCCAAAGGCCAATCTTAAACCCTCATCCAATGCTATTTCACCAGCTATCACCTCTATTGAATCTGTGCTGAAATTTGCCTTACCCCTCTTCCTGATTGCCTTGTTTACCTACTTGATCTGGTCGTACCTGCGTAAGCGCCAACTGCGACGGACACTCCTGGATAGTCCTGCTGAAGATACGCATGAGAGTTTGTGGTCGCGTGACCTTTTCTGGACACAACTGAAAGCGTTCTGGTTCGCTTTATGGCAGCGTATTTTGCGCCGCACGACCCCTCAACGCTCTAAGACTATTGATAGAGCCAGTGATATGGCAATTTCACCACTGGCTCGCAGTATTCGTGAAATGTATCAGGCATTCCTCAAGTGGTCAGCCAATCGTGGTTATGCACGCAGAAAGTATGAGACACCTTATGAGTTTGAGCAGCGCTTAGACAAACCCTTTGCGCATGCCGAGCCAGAATTGCAGGCTATAACAGAGGTATACTCTACTATGCGTTATGGTGATACTCTTCCTGATGAGGCTGAAGTGCTGCGTATGCAGCAGAACTGGCTGGCATTGCAGCAAAAAGCGCAGCATGACTCCACGTGATTGGAGTCTATGGCGAGCTTACCTATGCATTGCTAGTGTGCCATCTACGACCTGATAAATGTGGGCTTGCTGCATAATTGTAGCGGGAAAGCCTGTCAGGTCAGCACCTGTCAGCATCACCTGCTCGTGCTGTGCCACCTGCTGTAATAAATATTCCCGCCTGGCATGATCCAGCTCACTAAACACATCATCGAGTAGCAAAACTGGTTCGTCTCCGATACTATTGCGCATGAAGGCCAATTCCGCCAATTTTGTGGCCAGCGCTGCAGTCCGTTGCTGGCCGCGTGAGCCATAGGTGAGCATATTCACGCCATTTACCATAAATTCGAGGTCGTCGCGGTGTGGACCCAGCAGGCAGACACCTAACTGAAGCTCTCTTTTACGCGCTTCGTGCAACTGAGTCTGGTAATGTTGACTTGCTTCCTGCGTTGTCCACTGTGCATCCACCTTGAACGAAGGCCGATAGACAATGTGCAGTTGTTCGCGTCCTCCGCTGATCGTTTGTTGAAACTCGTTAGCTGGCTGATTTAACGCATCTATCATCTGTACGCGCTCATAAACGACCTGGCTGGCGAGCGCCGTCAATTGCTCATCTACGTAGTGCAGCATGTCAGGACCTTCCTGATTATCGCGGATGCGTTTGAGCAGTGCTGATCTTTGCGTGACGACCTTGCGGTATTTCGTCAGGGCCTGGCAGTAGCGTGGATTAAGCTGGCAGAGTGCGCGATCCAGAAAGCGCCGACGTTCTTCGGGTGGCCCGTCAACGAGATGCAAGTCAGTGGGAGCAAATTGCACGACCTTCATTTGACCAATCAAATCTATGGTCCTTTTCGGCGCGCCATTGATTTTGAAGCGTTTGCGCGGTGCATTCGCTGGTAATTCAAAGGCAGGTGACGAGGGAGCCGGGACGTTGCCATAGGTGATCGTTGGAGGAGTCGGGTCAAAGATCGTCATGTCTATTTGCACATCATCGTCGTGCCGCTTGACCGTTCCCGTGAGGTGTGCAATGTGCTCAGGAGCAAACCAGTTGACCACCTCACGGTCATTAGATGCGTGGAAGGAGGTTGCTGTTGCCAGCATGCCTACAGCTTTCGAGCAGATTCGTCTTACCTTGAGCATTATCGCCGTGGAGCAAGAAGAGTCCTGGTCCCAACTGCAGTTCTAGCTGCTTGTAATTGCGAAAATTGCTCAGCGTAAGCTGCGAAAGATACATATTATCCTCTCAAAAAAGAGGCCGCAGGTCCTTTTGCTTATCGTTAGCGATTACTGCTCATTGGCATAATCACATAAGTGTAATCAGCGGCGCTGACCGGTTTTACCACACCAGGACGCGCAGCCGAAGTCAACTCCAGCGCAACTTCCGGTGTATCCATGACCTGCAAAATATCTGCCAGATATTTCACATTAAAGATAATCTGCTGTTCGGGACCATCTACCGCTGCATTGATCGTGGTAATATTGCTGCCGACGTCTTCAGCCGTTGCCTCAATGGTCAACGAGCCTGGTTCTGTGCCATCGCCGCCGCTGATCTTGACGCGCGTGATGTTTGAGTTATCGCGGGCAAATGGCGTGACTGTTTTCACTGCGGCGGCGAGTTCTTTCGTCTCGACGACTGCGCGCGTTGTGTACTCTTTAGGAATGGCCGCGCGGATATTCGGGAAGGTGCCTTCTATCAAGCGCGAAACCAGGTCAATCTGATCGGTATGGAAGAGCACCTGGCTGCGGTTAGGTGTCACCACCATTTGCACGGAGCCTTCTGACGGCAAGATGCGACCCAGTTCTGACAGCGTGCGACTGGGGATCAAAATTGAGCTATGCGTATCATCATGCCCACTCAGTGCTGTGACGCGTAGCGCCAGGCGGAACGAGTCGGCGGCGGCAAATGATACTTTCTCGTTATTGACCTCGACCAGTATGCCTGTCAGGACTGGCCTGGAGTCCTCATCAGCGGCAGCGAATACAACCTGTGCGATCATTTCCTTCAGTTGCGCTGTATCCAGAATAATAGGTGCCTCATCCCCTTCGGCACTGGGAATGAGTGGGAATTCAGATGGGTCCATACCTTTAATGGTCGCGTTGCTCTTCTCGCTCTTCACATTGACCGTATGCGAATCTTCTGGCACGATGAGACTTACCTGTCCCTGTGTCAGGCTGCTGACCAGATCAATAAATGTCTTGGCGGGCACTGTCGTTGCGCCGTCTTCCGTGATCTCCGCATCGATCCAACAATTAATACCAATTTCCAGGTTTGTGGCGGACAATTTCAAACGACCCTGGTCGGTTGCCATTAAAATATTTGCCAGAATAGGGAGCGTGCTACGATTAGAGACGGCGTGGCCTACCACTGAAAGCCCACGGCTCAAATCCTGCTGCTTACATGTAATTTTCACTAACAGGTTCCTCCAGACACATCCAATACGCATAGAGAGAGAATATTTCCTGCGTAGTATATCTCAGTCTGCCCCCATTGTAAACCTGCGTAGCTTATAGGTCGCCCTTTTTACGTTGTGTCTATGTGCAGAGATAGCGCATACTTTTTGCTACTGTAATTTGACCATCGGTTCTTTCGGGCCAGTGACTGTCATGAGGCTGACGTTGTATTGCAGCTAATTCGTTCGATGTAGTAGGATGGAGCATAGGTGTTGTATTCGGCACATCACACAGAAAAAAATTGACAGCACATCGTTGCTGGCGATGAGGTTATAGATTGAGAGGACTTATGATGAAACCAGGGACGCGCAGGCACCACCCATGGAGGAAATTTACGTGGAAGCTTACGCTATCCTATACACTCATTACCATTGCAACGTTTCTGGTGGTAATGCTCTCCCTGGCGGCATTCAGCTTGTGGGTAATGAATACTATCTTTAACTCATCACTTGGGTATGAGTATCAGTTCCAGCAACTTGCTGTAAACGCGGCGTTGTATGTACCGAACCACCAATTTGATCGCCAGGGTATGCAAAGTTTATTGCAGTCTTTCCAATCCTCAACGTCTCTGGGCAGCCATGGCTTTCTGGTGGCGGTTGATCGGCAAGGAAAGGTGGAAGCTTCCCAGGGCGATGAGTCTGTGCATATTGGTGAGACACTTGCTACCCATCTGCCCGCCTCTGCCAATGCCCTGTTACAGGCAACACTGACAGGAGGAAAAGTCACAAACACGAGCGTCAAGGTGAATGAGGGCTTTGTGGATGTTGAGCCGATTCGTGCGAAGGATGCCAGTGTCGTCGGAGCACTGGTCTGGAAAGCAGATCATCCTCAAATCGCTGGACTGGGGAACTTTGGATTGGCAACGTTCATTGATGTACTCGTTGTCGCTCTTATTTTCTCTGTCATTTTGGGCATTGTAAGCACCATTTTTGGCTTTTTTACCGCACGCGGCTTCACCAGTCGCTTCAGCAAGCTTAGCGAGGTTATCAATCAATGGAGCCAGGGTAATTTTACAGTGGCAATTAAAGATACGAGCGCTGATGAAATAAGCCAGGTGTCGCTGCAACTCAATGGCATGGCTGGACAATTACAGCAGTTTTTTCAGGCACAGCAGCAGCTAGTGATGTTGGAGGAACGCAATCGTCTGGCACGTGAACTGCACGATAGTGTGAAGCAGCAGGTCTTTGCTCTCTCTTTGCAAGTATCGACAGCGAAAGAATTAGTGGACATCAATGCGAATGCTGCTAAAAAACGCTTGGAATTGATTGAGCAACAGGTGCAGCAAACTCAGCAGGAATTGACTACGATGATCCACGCGATGCGCCCTGCGGTCCTTGAAAGCAAAGGACTGGCGCAGGCTCTTCAGGAACATGTGAAGGATTGGGCTCAGCAAAGAAGTATCCAACTCACCATCCAGATCGAGATGATACAGGGTATTCCGCCGCTGATAGAGGATGCCTATTATCGCATTGCGCAGGAAGCTCTCTCCAATGTTGCGCGTCATAGCGAGGCAACCCGTGCTCAGGTGTCATTGCGTTGTGCGCAAAAGCAGCTTGTGATGACTATTGTTGATAATGGACAGGGCTTTACTATTGACGCTGAGCGGGGCAAGAGTGTTGGTTTACTCTCAATGCAGGAGCGTATAGAGGCGGTGAATGGTCATATGAACGTTGAAAGTTCACCAGGTAATGGTACAACGATACAAATAGTGTGCCTGCTGGATACCAGAGACGAGGAAAAGGAAAAAGCTTGATGCCAGAACATATTACGATTTTGGTGGTGGACGATCATGCGTTGGTGCGGCAGGGAGTGCGCGCCTTTCTCGAAATACAGCCCGATTTTCAGATTGTTGGAGAGGCGGGTTCAGGAGAAGAGGCCGTCGATATGGTTGCCGATCTCCATCCAGATGTTGTGCTAATGGATTTGTCGATGCCAGGAATGGGTGGGATTGAAGCAACGCGTCGCATAAAATTGATCTCTCCGCTCTCACACATTATCGTGCTCACCTCGCATCATAACGATGAATATATCTTTCCCGCCCTGAGGGTTGGTGCGCTTTCGTATATCCTGAAGGATATCAAGCCTGGTGAACTGGCGGATGTTATTCGCAAAGCCATGAGGAGCGAGACGGTCCTTAACTCACGTGTCGCCTCTCGTTTGGTGCGTGATTGGCGCGGCGAGCAGGATAACACGCCCAATCTGTTTGCTGAACTGAGTGAACGCGAATTGGAAGTTTTACGACATGTCGCGGTCGGTCGCTCAAACAGTGAGATTGGGCAGCAGCTTACCATTAGCGAAAAAACCGTGAAGGTTCATGTGAGCAATATTTTAAGCAAATTGCAGTTGATGGATCGTACGCAGGCAGCAGTGCTGGCCTGGCAACAGGGTCTGATGCAGCGTATGGAGTAGCTTCCTTCACACCGATGATGTATGTGCAAGGGAGCGCGAATGTCCATGTATGTCTCTTCTATTAGGTGGGATGATATGCGATCAGTAAAGTTGATGCAGGATAAATATCATCCCACCTGTGATGAAAAGCAGCAGCCCCGAAAAGAGCAGTAGTGCATACTTTTCGGGGTTACGGAAAAGCTGACTTAATCCTTTCAAGAAGAGATATAATCCCAGCATAGCAAGGACGAGACAGAAGAGATTGGGTGCGATCATCCTTGCTTGTATGACAGCCTGCACCGGCTTTTCCTTCTATGCTGCACTATAATGCAACGTTTCTCTTTTGACTTGTGCTCACTGTGAGCATGCATGTGAAACTATTGCAAGTATACAAGAAGGATGCGCTGCTGCCATTGGACCAGCGATGTATTCGGGCTAATTCTGTAAGCGTAGCCAAAAGAGAGATGCGGGGCGGATTGGTCGTACTGATCGTCTCACCACCTTGGGTTGCTCCAAAAAAAGCGTGGAATGCTGCTACTCTATCTGCATGAGAAAGAGAGGCGTAAACGCTGTTTGGAAGGAATGGAGCAAAAGCAGCACAGGCGCTGAACATAATCAGGTGCCTGTGCTGCTTTTGCTCTATTGCTGAGAATGGTTGGCTACGCCTCTATGACCTGCACGAGGTCCTCTGCAGCGGCAAGCAATTCTGCTACTGAAGGGCGGTCGGGGAATTCGGTGACGATGCTGACAGAACGGCGTTCGCGTGAAGCATGGCCGAACTTGACATAGCCATCGATTAAAGCGAACAGCGTATGGTCGCGACCAACGCCAATGTGTTCGCCTGGCTTGATCTTGGTACCACGCTGGCGTACGATGATACTGCCGGCTGTGACGAGCTGACCATCGTAGCGTTTTACGCCCAGCATCTTAGGCTTGCTATCGCGCCCATTGCGCGAGCTACCCATACCTTTTTTATGTGCCATGCTCGATTACTCCTCTGCACTACTCTCGGCTTCTTCTGTCCTACCCGTGCGGCGGCGGTGCGTCCTCGTAGTAGTATCAGGAGTTGTTGCCTCGTCTGTTGTCGCTACCTCTGCGTCCGAGCTTTCGGCCTCGATTTCGGCTTCCTCTTTTGCTCTAGGAGCTTCGCCAGTCACCAGACTTATCCCTTCGGCGACAATATCATCGATTGTCAGCACGGTAAGTTCCTGGCGATGACCGCGCCGATGGCGGTAGCGTTTCTTCGATTTGTACTTGAAAACGATCAATTTTTCTCCGCGAGCCTGTCCCTCGACGGTTGCCAGCACCTCTGCGTTCTCCACAAACGGTGCACCAACCAGCGAACGGTCAGCATCGGAGATGAGCAACACTTCGCCAATGTGCAATTGTGTGCCATCTTCGACTGGAAGCCTGTTTACCTCAAGCCTCTGACCTACGGAAACTTTATATTGTCGTCCACCACTTTTGATCACTGCAAACATCTTTTTCTTGTTCTCCTTCATCAGACCCTACGTGCGCGCGGGAGGATACGTGGGAGGCATGGGTGGAGCGCCATCCAGCACTGTTCCTTAGATCCCGTGACAATTTCAGCTTCAGCGTGCATCCATGTGCATGGTACCGTGTGGCTGGCCTTCAGGACGTAGGGGGTTGACCCAAATCAAGAGTTTTTGTGGCTCTTGAGGGCATATCGCGCACTTTTTGGCATAGTGAAAGTATACCCAAACAGTGCGACCATATGATAGCAGTGATCTTGCGGCTTGTCAAGCGCCCCAAAGCGGCGAAGCGGCAGACTTTTTGGCAATCCTGGCATACAGGGAATTGTCCTATCACCCTCATGGCAGAATTTTTGTAACTACTCAGCCTCCTTGGACAAAAGTCCAGGGTTTCTCAAAAGTCGAGAAACTCTGTTTCTCAGATGGTGTTCCCTCGCCAAACCACGAAAAGCATGGCATACTATCTTTATACCCAATCCATAAAGAAATGAGACAACCCAGCCATGCACCCTACCCCCCAAACCGCACTCATCACCGGTGCCAGCCGTGGCATCGGTCGCGCCGTTGCACTCGAACTTGCCCAGCAAGGCATCCAGGTCGCCCTCGTTGCCCGCTCACTTCCAGACCTACAGAAAACAGCCGATCTGATCGCTCAAAACGGTGGCACGGCCCTCCCCATCACCGCCGACGTTACCGACCAGCAGGCCGTATTCAGCCTGCTCCAGACCATCTCAACCCAATTCGGCCCCGTTTCCATTCTGATCAACAATGCCGGGAGCCACCTCGCCATCGGCCCTATCTGGGAGATTGATCCCGATCTCTGGTGGAGCGATATCGAAACCAATCTCCGCAGTACCTTCCTCTGCTCGCGCGCCGTCCTACCCACTATGCTCGCTCAAAAGTATGGCTATATCATCAACATCTCAAGCAACGCCGGCAACGAACCACGCCCCTACTCCTCCGCCTACAGCAGTTCCAAAGCTGCCGTGACCCGCTTTACCGAAAGCCTGATGCTCTCCCTGCAGGACACCGGCATCTCCACCTTCGCTCTCCATCCCGGTTCTGTACGCACCGAGATGGCTGATCACCTCATCAACTCATCCGTCGGCCAACGCTGGGTCCCTGAATTTCGCACCATCTATGCCGAAACCCAAGTCCCCGCCTCACAAGTCGCTCACCTGATTACACGTCTCATTAGTGGCGAAGCTAACTCTCTCTCAGGCACCCTCATCTCCGTTTACGATAACCTGGACACCCTCATGGAACAAGCCCACCACATCAACACTAACAAGCTCTATCGCCTCCGCCTACACAAATCATAAACAATCAGGCCGAAACGGATCTGCGCATGATGAAGTTGCGTCAGAAAATTTCCGGCTGCTTTCGCACCGTCGAAGGCTCGGCCATCTTTTGTGCCTTGCGCAGTTATCTCTCCGCCATGCAGAAGCAGGGCGTTCATCTCTTGACCGCCCTGGCTTCTACCTGTGTTGGTGATCTGCTCTACCCTCCCCTCTTGGAGGCTGAGTAGTTACGAATTTTTAGTACTTTATGGCTGATGATCCACTTTTTTTCACGAAGAAGCGTGCTACTGCTATGGCGCACAATGCCTATCCCGCCATGTCCTGTGCCTTATTTGTTTGCCTGTATTACCCACTTTTTCTGTCAAGCACGTCTTAGACGTATGTGACCGCTTGCGAAAACCCTGGGCTGCGATAAAAGCGGTGCAAACTAGCGAGAGTGTCTGGTTTCGGCTCATATTGCCTTCCATTCAGATGAGCCGAAGGCTAGCCACCTCCTTTCCGTCAGATGAGCCGAAGGGTACCTCATCTCGGTCAGATGAGCCGAAGGCTAGAGGCGGTAGCCTCGTTTCTGACCGTTTAAGAGGGTGAAGCGTCAGCTTCGTTTCTGACGGTCTAAGAGGGACGACAGTGGCGTTTCTGAATGCCTATGGGTATCACTGCTGGCAAAAGTAGACACATGCCAAACGCTATCTAGACTTTGTGCGCGTCTGTGTGCTAATGTATGCACAAGTGTGCACAAGAATTGGCAATCTGGCTATTCTTGTTATCTTCATTGTGCCAGTATAATCGGAGAGAAGCATGACGACGCATGATGGGTCAATAGAGTTGCCCCATATCGAGCAGTATTCAAATACTCCTGTATTTAATACGAAAGCTGTCGTACTGCAAACAGGCGTATCCGCTCCAACATTGCGCGCCTGGGAGCGGCGCTATGCATTGCTCTCGCCTGAACGCGCAGATAACACCTATCGTCTCTATTCGGAGCGCGATATCTGTTTGATCCGTTGGCTCAAGGATCGTGTTGATGCCGGTATCTCGATCAGTCGGGCTGTTATGCTTTTTCGTCATCTGACTGAAATATCGCTACCATACGACCAGGCAGAAGTGCTGCAAGATAAGGCATTATCCGCTTTCGCGGTGAGCGTCGAACCTTCTGATAGGGCTGCTCCGCTGTCAGCGTATCATGAAACCGTCAACTTCGCTATTGATCCCATCATTCCGCAGGATGGGGAGCGTTCAAGCTTTGACATTGCACAGAGAAAGCATGCCACTTTACGCAATATGCGTATGGTGCAAAATCACCTGATAGAGATATTCTGCAATTTGGACGAGCAGACGGCGCATATTATGATGGATTCCTTGTTTTCGCTGTATCCATTGGAGCAGGTCTGTAGCGAGATTATTACGCCGACGTTGCAGTTGATTGGTGAACGCAGGGTAGCCGGAGAACTTACGACCTATGTGGAACATTTTGCCAGCAATTTTTTTTCGAGCCTTATTGGCCAATCGCTTCTACGTCACGCCTGGTCCGCTCAGTGGGCCGCTGGTGATTATCGGCTGTGCTCCTCGTGAAGTGCACGAATTGGCGGCGCTTATGCTGGCGCTGTTCCTGCGTCGCAGTGGTTTGCGTGTGGCCTATCTTGGCCAGAATATTGAAACAACAGGACTGCTACAGATGATCAGGAAGCTTCAACCTGCCATAATCTGTCTATCTGCAACGTTGCCTGCTTACGTACCAGATCTGGTACAAGTGGGGCGACTGATACAAAATATACCCGCTCCACGTCCCGCTTTCGTCTTTGGTGGACAGGTCTTTGCGCGGCATGCAGAACTGATCGCGCAGGTTCCCGGCATTTACATAGAAGATAATTTGCAAAAGGCTACCATGAAGTTACACTGTATGGTTCAGGACCATACTAGAAATTAAAGAGAGACGTGTTCAAAAAGCGTTTTCCGTTATACGGTCTTTGCGCGCTGGCTTTATGTCTATTTTCCTGGATGTGTTCCTGGTTGCGTATAGAGCCTTTTTCCAGCTATAGTTTCTTTCCGCTGTGGCTTGGCTACATCCTCTTCATGGATGCTTTAGTAGTAGCACGATGTGGTACCTCGTTGCTCAAGCGCATGCGTATGCGTTATTTGCAATTGTTTCTCTTTTCTAGCTTGTTCTGGTGGCTCTTCGAGGCATTTAATGTCCCGGTACAAAACTGGCATTACATCGTGGATCGTCCTTATAGTCCATTCGCCTACTTCTTGCTTGCCAGCCTCAACTTCAGCACGGTCTTACCGGCGGTCATGGAGACCGCTGAATTTCTCTCAACCTTTGATCTACTGCACCCCCGGCTCTCGGCTGATACGCCTGGTCCGCGTTTGCCGCTGTATCTATTGATAATCATAGCCTTACTTGGTGTGGTAAGTTTGCTGCTGCCCATCTTTTTTCCGCACTACGCTTTTGTGCTGGTCTGGCTCTGCCTGGCTTTGTTGCTGGAGCCTATCAATAACTTTGTCGGGCGTAAGTCGGCTCTCGCACATATTGCGGTGGGAGATTGGCGCTTCTGCGTGCTGCCGCTGGCAGGACTGTGGTGCGGCTTGCTGTGGGAAATGTGGAACTTTTACGCACTCCCCAAATGGTATTACACGATCCCCTTTATTGGCTTCTGGAAAATTTTTGAGATGCCTCTACTCGGCTATAGTGGCTATCTACCCTTTGCCGTCGAATTATTTGCCTTATATCAATTTATCCTTTTTCTGCTTCGTCAACCAGATGATTACCTGGCTATTTAGCATGGTTAATAGGCTGTCGCCGGGACACCCTTGACAATAGCAGACATTTGTACTAATGTACCGTTATGTTTTTAATAGACTTTGTATGTTTCCCTGCATTCAGTTCTGTAGCGGGATAGAGCTTCGCGACTGTGTTTCTGGATGCTTAGATGTATGGGCAATGGATTGCATGTCTTCTGTTCCATTCTTTTGTGATACATGTGGCGCAGCCAACCGGACCCAGGCGCGATTTTGTCGTGCTTGTGGTCAGCCTTTGCTTGCAGAAAGTGACTCATCCAGTACCACGCTCACCGGCCTATTAACTCCTCAGATCATGCTGAAGCAGCGCTATATTATTTATGGACCGGCTGGTCGTGGCGGCTTCGGTGCGGTTTACAAAGCTTCTGATACGCGCTTTGGGCAGCGGCTTGTAGCTATCAAGGAGATGAGTCAGAGCAATCTGTCGTCCCAGGACCTTGTGGAGGCGACCGCGTCCTTTAAGCATGAAGCGCTATTGTTGGCGGGTCTGACCCATCCTAATTTGCCACGCATCTACGAACAATTTGTGGAGAATGGACGTTCCTATCTGGTGATGGACTTCATCGAGGGTGAAACGTTAGAGGACCATCTTAACAAGTTGGATGGGAAGAAGTTGCCGATTGAGAAAGTACTGGACATTGCTCTTCAGCTCTGTGCTGTGCTGGAATACTTGCACACGCGTCAGCCGCCGATTATTTTTCGCGACTTGAAGCCTGCCAATATCATGCTCACTCCGACCGGGCCTCTCTACCTGATTGATTTCGGCATTGCGCGCCTCTTTAAGCCGGGACAGGAGAAAGACACTGCGGCACTCGGCTCTTCTGGCTATGCTCCACCGGAGCAATATGGCAAGTCACAAACGACGTTGCGCGCCGACATCTATAGTCTGGGTGCTACGTTGCACCAGTTGCTCACAGGCGATGACCCGTCGCTATCGCCATTCCACTTTGTACCGCTGCATCTCAGCGACCCGGCGTTAGCAGGCCTGGATACGCTGGTAATGTGCATGGTGGATGTAAGCGTCGATAAGCGTCCGGCGACTATCACGATTGTCCAACAAACATTACAGCGTATCGCTGTGCAGGTGAAATTACGGGAGACCGATATGCTGTCGGTTACTTTGCCTCCAGTGTCGGCCAGGACGCTTCCTCAGTCATATCAACCACCACAGACGCACAAGCGCGCGCCAAAGCAGCCGGTTCAGCCTCAGGTCTATCCGCAGGCTAACACACTCTACATCTGCCTTGGCCACTCCGGTCGTGTGACGGCAGTAGCCTGGTCGTCTGATGGCAAGCGTCTGGCCTCGGCGAGCTATGACAAGACCGTGCAGTTGTGGGATGGGGTAAGCGGCAGTAATATTCTGACCTATAAAGCGCATAGCGCCCGCGTGAATGCGCTTGCCTGGTCGCCGGACGGCAAGCATATTGCCTCGGCGAGCGATGATAGGAGCGTCCATATCTGGGATGCAGAGACAGGCGACACCATTTTCTTCTATAATAAGCATAATGGACCGGTTAACACGGTAGCCTGGTCGCCCAATGGCACCTATATTGCCTCAGCTGGGGACGATAAGACCGTACAGGTTTGGCATGCTCAGACCCATACGCTGTTAAAGATATATGACGATCACACCGACAAGGTCATGGCAGTAAGCTGGTCGCCTGATGGGAAGTTCCTGGCCTCGGCTGGCAAAGATGGCGTGGTGAAGGTCTGGGAGCCGGTCAAAATGCAGCAAAGGCGCTCATTTTGGAATACTCTCCTGGGACCCCAACGCGTGGAAAAGACGCTGAGTGGGTATGATGGACACATTTATGGGCTGACGTGGTCGCCTGATGGTCGGCGTATTGCCGCTGCCAGCAGTCATTGTATACGCATACGCGATATCATTGCAGGTTTTGCCTCTACGCTTGCCATAGATAAAGCGACCTTGAAAAACGCGGTGTCCTGGTCGCCGACTGGCAAGCATCTTGCTGTTGGAGGCAACGATAAGCTCGTGCATATCTGGAACGTGGCCAGTAAAAAAGAAACCTTTACCTATCACGGGCATACAAACTATGTGATGGCGGCTGCCTGGGCACCTGATGGCTCACGCATAGCCTCAGCGGGCGTTGACCGTACCATACAGGTATGGCAGGCTATTTGAATAACTTCTCCATTTGAACCAGGAAGAGAATTACTTTCCTCTGCGTCTGCACGGATTTCCTTGACAATTTTTTGTACATACTTTACGATAACTGTATAGAGGTAAAATATATGATTGCAGATTGGATAAGGTGCGTCTATGACCGAGCACGTAGGACGGCGTCTAGGCAACTACTATATTATCCGACTCTTGGGGCAGGGGGGCTTTGCGGCAGTTTATCTGGGAGAGCATATCTATCTCAAGACGCAGGCTGCCGTAAAGGTATTGCACACAAGGCTGTCAGGGCGGAATGATATGGACGACTTTTTGCGCGAAGCTCAGTTGATTGCACATCTCGTAGATTCCAATATTGTGCGCATTATGGATTTTGGCGTTGATGGTGATGTCCCTTTCCTGGTCATGGATTATGCACCTAATGGCACTCTACGTCAGCGTCATCCCTATGGTATGCGTTTGCCGCTCGTCACTATTCTACCCTATGTCAAACATGTCGCGACCGCTCTGCAATATGCTCATGATGAGCGTCTTGTGCATCGTGATGTCAAACCAGAAAACATGCTGTTGGGACGACATGACGAGGTCTTGCTCAGCGATTTCGGTCTCGCCTGTGTTGTCCAGAGTTCGCGTCACAGTGCGCGGGATGTTGTGGGTACTGTTGCCTACATGTCCCCTGAACAAATCCAGGGTAAGCCGCAACCCGCCAGTGATCAGTATTCGCTAGGAGTCGTTGTCTATGAATGGCTAACGGGAGAGCATCCTTTTCGGGGTACGTTCACCGAGTTGTGCACTCAGCATATGTTTGCTCCTGTGCCATCCTTGAGCAAAAAAAACCGTCATATCTCGCCACAGGTCGAGCAAGTGGTCTTGATGGCGCTAGCCAAAGATCCAAAGCTGCGTTTTAGTAGTGTACAAGCATTTGCTGACGCTCTTGAACAGGCAATACATGCAAAAACAGCATCTGCTGTGCTAGCCAAAAATCCTGCAAAGAAGCTATTGCCGAATAAACTACTTAATGTGGATGAATATCCTATGGCTCGGCAGTATCCCGTTGCATTTAATGATCCCCAGAGGAAAATGAACGCCTGGACTATTGGGAAACGGCAGTTCATTGCCATGCTCATAGGGACTTCATTATATAGCATAGTTACTTACCTGATTGATGGCATATTAGTTTCCGGCAACCTTATGTATGCGCCCTTCGGGGGTTCTGTCCTGAGTCCTCTCATTTTACAGATATCTCCCTATTTGATTTTGTTGGCTTTAGGCTTGACTATACCCTTCTTTTTCGCCGCAAAGTTTGGCCCCTGGGTTGGATTTGTGTGTACCACGTTCGGAGCGTTAATTGGCTCTGCGCTTTCCCGATCAATAGTTCTTTTTCCCTGGTTTTTCTATGTCAGTTTCGGGCTATCCGGTTTCCTTACAGGATTAGTATTCCTGCGAACGCAAGGACACTATAGTAAAGGAAGCTCTCTAGTGCTGGCATCGGTTGCAAGTTTCATAGCGGGGGCCATTAGTGTGATTATTGTGGTTGTAGGCAATACCATCTCTTCTCATCAATTCTATCAAGGCTGGCTCTACATCGCTTTATCTTTTTATCTCTCTCTCGCGTTGACCAACATCATTCAAGCGCTGTTACTGCCTATCTTGCTGCTCATCTCCTCTAAAATAGAGCAGCGTAATACCCGCGCCTGGTAGGTTAGCCTGAGCCAGGACGGATCATAACCATCGAGACCTGTATTTGCTCTTGCACCTCTATGCCCTGGCTGCTATGCTAGCATTGTGGCATATGTTCATAATGTGGCAACCGCTAGTAGTTATGCTGGAGTGGACAAAAAGGAGCTTGCTGATGAAGTTTGATCTTGATGAGGAGCAACTGCAGATCCGTGACATGGTGCGCCGTTTTACGACATACACAATTACGCCGTATGCCAGTGAGTGGGATGAGCAGAGCTACTTCCCCCGCGATGTGTATACAAAGATGGCAGAAATCGGACTCATGGGCATGACTACCCCTGAAGAATATGCTGGTAATCCACTCAGCCGTTTGACTGCTGCGATTGTCTACGAAGAGCTGGCAAAGGGCGAGATGGCGACGGCTGGCGGTCTCTCGGTACATAATATGGTGACTGGCTCGTTGGCACGTTTTGGCAATGAGCAGCAGCAGCGGCGCTGGGTATCACGCTTAGCGACGGGCGAGTTGCTCGGAGCTTTCTCATTAAGTGAGGCTGAGGCGGGTTCGGATGCCGCTAATGTGCAGTGTCGGGCGGAACGTCAGGGCGACGTCTATCTCATCAATGGCTCCAAATTGTGGGTGACTAATGGGGGCGAGGCTGATATCTATCTCTTAATGGCACGTAGCACTGGTGATAGTGGATCGGCAGGAGTTTCTAGTTTTGTGGTTGAAAAGGGTACAGCAGGCTTTAGCTTTGGCAAAACCGAGCGTAAAATGGGCCTGCACTCCTCGCCGACGCGTGAACTTATCTTCAACAACTGCGCTATTCCTGTCGCTGATCGGATTGGAGAAGAGGGGCAGGGCTTCAAGATTGCGCTTTCCTCCCTGGATGGTGGGCGTATCAACATCGGAGCTGTGGTTGTTGGCGTCGCGCAGGCTGCGTTTGAGACCGCGTGCAACTATGCGCGTGAGCGCGAGCAATTTGGTCAGCCGATAGGTGCATTTCAGGGTATACAGTTTATGCTGGCCGATATGGCGATAAAGATCGAAGCAGCTCGTTTGCTGGTATATGAAGCGGCCTATAAGCTCGACGCGGGACAGCCAGCGGGTATGCATGCTGCGATGGCGAAATGCTTTGCCACGGACATGGCGATGGAAGTTACCACGAACGCCGTGCAGGTGCTAGGCGGTGCTGGCTATGTGCGCGATTATCCGGTTGAACGCTACATGCGTGACGTCAAAGTGGCACAGATCTTCGAGGGCACCAATCAGATCCAGCGCATTGTGATTGCGCGCGCTCTGCTGGGGCGTCTGCGCTCCTCGTAGCCGTAGCAGGTGATTACTCTGCTGCTAAAATTACAAACGGTCTATTGAGTTGCTCCCATTGTTGAATGGACGTATACAATTGTGTCTTGCGGAAATGAGAACGCTCAAAGGCCAGCCGCAAACTTCTTTCAATGATCTCTGGTTTGCAATCATTGTTATTATGCGTGCCAATTGCTTTATGTAACCCTATAGATAAAATATGCACCAGATCATGACCACAGCAAACGTACCAGTAGTCGTGTGCGTCGTTTTTTAGCGCTTGCAGACTGGCTTTGAACTGTGGATCTGTGATATTAAGCCCCTGTGAGTTATTTTTGACTGCCCGGATAAGTTCTGGTGGGTTTATAGTTAAGATCATCGCATCTATAAATTTCGAGAAATTTAAACCTTCGAATTTCAGGGATAGTCCTTCACGCAGAGAAATCCAGCGCAAGTAGCCGATAGGTATACTACACGCCAGCAGTATTGCTCGTATATCTTTCCCATTATCTCTCGTAATTCGTGCGATTTTCTCTTCAGAACCAAGCTCGCCAAGTACTTTTTCAAGCGCAGGAGATTTGATGATCATGGTTTCAAGATCGTGAGTGTCTGTGAGCAACACATTTTGGCTGGCTAGCAGCTTACCATCGAGGACATCAAAGTCAGCATCAACGATAACAAGAACGCCAGGAATTTCCTCGTTTTCAAGGATTGATAACACTTGCAATGCTGTGGATTTATTGCCTACGCTGTTGATCTGGCATTTATCCTTATCGACGAATGTTTTATAGAAAGTTCTGTCGGTGTCACCTTCTACGATGAGAAAAGAGAGAAACTCATAGCCAGGATGTTGTCGTGTTAAGATAATGCTGTTCGCAATGCCGTCAGGACTGCGCATGTTTCCATACGCATACTCACTATAATCTTCCACCCTCAATTTCCCCTCAGCTCAACTAATAAGTCTCGTCTGTCGTTAATGATATCCGGTGAATGTGTTGCAAGGATGATATCGATATCTGTAAGTTGTGTTACCTGCTGTACGTCGTGCAGGAACTGATTTTGCCATACGACGTGAAGCGACAATTCAGGCTCGTCGATCAAAATAAGTGAACCGGGGTCAACTCTAAACAATAGTTCGTAAAATAGCACTAATTCATGTTGCTCCCCAGATGATAGGTTTTCTAGAGGGAGAACGGTGCCGTTCTTTGTTGTGAATACAAAGCCTTTCTCCTTATCAATAGCCATTGTTTTGTAGAGAAAGCGGTTATTGATAATCGTGGTTAGTAAAGCTATCTTCCGGGCTACTTCGTCAAAAATGCCTAGTTTTTGCTCAGTATCCTCTGCATAGACTGCTAGTACTGCTTTTGTGCTATCATTTATGCCTTGTTCAGAGTCTATAGGGGGAGCGGTGCCAGTTTCCTGATCAAGCAGGCCGAGTTTCATCAATCTTGAGCGTTTTTGCTCTAACTTTTTTAGTTTATCAAGCAGTTCGTCTTCGGTAACTTGTGATTGCTGGGCAGTTGGGCGAAGTACTCGCACCGGGAAAGTTCTATCAAGTGACTGTGCTAACGCTCCTGACTCAACAAGTATCTTCTTAATTTCTCCAACGAGGTGCTCGGAATCTTCTGTGACTGCGTATTCCGATCTTGTTGTTTTATTATACTTGCTGAGTTTAGGGGATTTGGGAGAACTTACCAGCCGCTGAGTCTCAATGAGGCGCATTGGGACAGATTCTCTTATATTTACTAGCCACTCGGGCATTCCTATTCTATCACCTGTAAGCTCTGCTGATAATTGATCTCCGTAACGTTCTACAATATCCTCAAGTGAAAGAGTTTCAGATGTGTTCAAGTTTCGCCAGGTGTCAGGCCCGATGCGATCAAGATAGGGAACTAAACGATCTATTAGGCGCAACTGGAGGGAGGTGCTTTCCTTTGACAAAAGCTTCGAGCGTAATGGATACGGTTTTCTCCCGGTAGCGTGAAAAGTGATTTCGCGTTCAATGGTATTCTCTTCTCCTATTAGTTGATGCGTTTGAGGACTCTTGCTAACCCGAAAGCTGGTTTTATCTTCAAAATCGACTCTAAATTCATCAAATGGTATGCTTCGGAGGAGCTGATTGCTTTGACTAAAGAGGGTATGCAGTAATTTGAGCATCATCGTTTTGCCAAACCCATTTGGTCCATGAATAATTGTGATGCGCTCGTCCATCTTTAGAGGAATTGTGTGATTGAAAATGCCAAACAGGTTCGTCACTGATATTTGTCGTATGCGCTTTGTTTCGCTCGTTTCAGCTTGCGGCATTTCAGTGTGCTCGCTTTCTTGTTGTGCGTCGTCCCTCAAGACCGCTACTTACCACTATTGTACATTGGAAACACTATACTGAACAAATCTCTTAACGTCAAGTAATCTTCTAAGCTTTTGACGCTCCAGGTATGGATAAACTCGCTTCGTGCAGTAAAGTAGCCTGCTCAGGATGTGAAGGCCGGCTGCTTGATGATCTGCTGGGCCAGGTGCTGCTCGACTGGCGATGCCTTGGGCAACTGTGGCCACTGCTTGCTGGCTGTGGCGTTGGCCGCTAGTAGCACTCCGAAGTGGCGGAATAGTATAGCCGCTACGAAAGCTGTCTTTTGTGTGGAAGCATCGGGTTGCGTCACGGCGACACAGCCCTGTGCCCGGTTGCTACCAGAGATATAGGCCCAGTGGGACTGCCCTGAGAGCTGGTAGCCTGATCCCTGGTCGATGCTACTGATGGTCGTGGTGCAATTGGGATCATCAAACGAACTATCCCCCTGGCGATGGGATGCGACCTGCCAAGCGCCATGCTGCCAGCTTATACGCAAGGTGACAAACTGCTCCTGTTCGCTCGTCTCTTGCATTCCCTGCTGCTTTTGCCCTGGAGCAAGAGGCGTATAGGTCCAGGTGGGACGCACAATCGCCGCAATATCCCAGTGTGGCTGGTTGGCTAGCGGACCATCAGCGGGCCATTGCAGCGTACAGAAGAGGCGGCAATCGTGGCCTGAGATAAAGCAGGATGCATCCTTGACGCTCCCTAGCGTAATCCCCTGGCACTGTCCAGGCGTGCTTGTATCTGTAACGAGCAAAAAACGCAGGGTGGCTCGCTGGTTTTGTGTCGCTTCAACGACTGTCTGCTTCAGGAGATAGTGTTCTCCCGGTTGAATAGTATCCGCCGCTTGCAAGGTATCCAATTGCTGCTGGACTGCGCGTATAAGTGCTTGCTGTTGTACTACAGGTAGGAGCTTCAGCGAGAATGATGTGGGAGGACTGACCAGCAGTGCTGTCTGGTTAAATGTGTTAGGACTTTGCTCCAGGCTGGTAGGACAGCTTTGTGGTGTACTGTTGGTGGTTGGGACAGCTAATTGGCAGGTCATGGTGCGAAAAGGTGCTGTGCGCCATACGATCTGGTGTATGCCGCGCGCAAGCTGGATGGGAGGGTCTACTTGCACTGTAGGTAGATCGGTAAGTTCGTGTCCATCGACCCAGACCGTTCCCCAATCTGCCAACGTCTGAAAGTAAAAGAGGTTGGTAGCTGCCCCATTCTCGTTGATCGGGAAGACAACGGAGATGATTTTGTCGGATATGGTAAACGTGTTGTCCAGGACAAGCAAGATGATGGTAAGTACAAGGCTGACCATGATTACGCGTCGTCTAGTACTGTGTGTAAAGAGCTGCCATGGCTGGCGAGGTACATTGTGGAGATCTGCAGTATGTGCTCCTTGCTGGTCTACGGCGCTTATATCCTTGCTGTGCGTATCAGGTTTTCTCATGTTCTCTCTTTAGCAGTCCTTCGATAACTGGCGCAATCGCTGCGGTTGCGCTGGCGTTCCATTGGCAGTAAGCATCGACTGATGCAGACATAACGTGTAGCTCGGTCTGATCTGTAACGAGCTGTGTGAGCAGTGCAGTTTGCTGTGCGGCTGTGAGGGCTACCCAACCTAGTTGATGACGTTGAATAAACTCTAGGTTCTCTTCTTCCTGTCCCGGTATGTATGCTGTGGCGATGAATGGTTTGCCCAGTGTCACCGCCTCGAAGAGCATATTTGGTCCCGCTTTGCCCATAATAACATCGGAGGCAACCATAAACGGCGCGATTTCTTTGGTGAAGGGCAACGCATAGAGATTTTTCACTGCGTTGAAGCGTGTTAATAATGCGCGATTCGTCCCGGTCGCCAGGATGACCTGGAGGTTAGGGTCAATAGCTAAGATCCGTTCTACGGTCTGACTAAATTGCGCGGCACCTTCGCCCCCACCTTGCAGGAAGACGGTGAAGCCAGCGGGATCTAGTGCAAGTTTTGTGAGCATCTCTGTCCGTGAGAGACTGCGTGCCTGGTAAAACTGTTCTCGCACGGGCCAGCCGACGGCGTGCAGGCATTCGGGGGCAAAATCGGCGGCTCGTGCTTGCTCGTAGGTCTCTCGTGTTGGTGCGAGCGTGGCATCTGCCTGGCGTTCAGTCAGCCAGGTGGCATGAATATTGTTGGGATCAGTAAAGAGTATGACAAAAGGGATACTCATGCCGTTGCTCCGCAAGAGTTGTGTCACCTCGTAGGTGAGAAACGGATACGTTGTAATAATCAGATCAGGTTGTACGCGTTTCAGCACCTGACTTAGGGATCTGGCGGTGAGGCGGGTAAAGACACGATGGGCGAACAGTGCTCGTTGGGAGGTGTCGGTGAATTGAAACTCAGCCGACCACAGCCAGAGCGCATAGCGGCTGACGATTCGATAATGCCAGTGAAAAAAGCGTGCCTGTGGGTCCACAATCTCTATGTTATAGTCCTGAGCCAGCAAGTCACGTAACGCTTCAGCCAGGCTAACGTGACCACCACCGGTCTTTGAAGTCAAAATAAGAATTGTGCGCCGGTCAAACATGCATTTATTCCTCTACTACAGCTATCATATTGCAAAACATATACTTATGAAATTCCACAATTTCACCAACATTATTTGCTAATGAATGTGTAATTTTCACTATTTGTTATATTGTTATACAGTACGCTCTATGATAAAATACCAGCAATGGCGAGTGTTTACTTATGCAGTACTATGTGTGAGCCGTAACTATCATATCACCTGGGGAGTTAATCGTCTTTCTCTACTTGTTCCAGAGGTTACGCGAGTGTTTCTCTGAATAGAGGGACTTCCCTATAAGCTGCTGATGGGGGTTGGTTCAGGCTGTTACTGATAGGTGATGGCATGGCCCTGAAAAGTGTTGATGATGCGCACATCCACGGAAGTGAAAGAAGAGTACTTATGCTGCGTTACCGACTTGAGGGCAGTGGATCACCGCTTCTTCTCATTCACGGTTGGGGCGTGACCTACGCAGTTTGGCAAAATCTTGCACCGTTACTTAGACCATATTTTCAGCTTGTGATGATCGAGTTGCCTGGCATTGGTGGATCACCACAAGTTGATGCTGGTAAACCCTACTATATAGCATGCGCTGAGGCGATTGAAGAAGTGCGTCAAGCATTGGGTATTGAAAGATGGTCTATCCTGTCGTATTCTTCTGGCACACGAGCTGCCGAAGCGTATGTACAGCGCTACTCTGCTACTATTCAGAGGGTCATCTTCCTCTGTCCCATCTATCTACCTGAACTATGGTCATTGATTTTACGTCTTCTGGATACCCCTCATCCACTAAAGTTGCGCCGCTGGGTCTTTTCGAAGTGGCGTCTTTATAGTTTAGTGCTGGCGCTGGGCTTTAATGGACATCGTCATGACTATACCAAAGTGTGGATGCATGAACTTGAACTCCAACCGCTGGATATTCTTGTCCGTTCGTTATCTGAGTTGCCTGGCAACGGTCGTGCTCCTTTTGAACTGCCCCCGATCTCTACACTGTTCATCTGGGGGAGACAAGATGCCCTTACGGACCGTCCACGGCGTCCACGCCCGAATGATGTGATGATCAATGCTAATCATAGTGCACCCATGCTTGCTGCTGCCAGGGTGGCGGAAGTGGTGCTGCCTTTTCTGCTTGAAGGCAAGCTTGTTGCTCCGTTCAGTCGGCGCAAACAGCGGCTCTATGCGCCGAGAAAAGGGGACAAGGAGAGGCATATGCGTTTACGTTTACTTCTCGATAGACGTGCTCGTAGACGTTTGTCTTTGCGTGGGCGCGCAGTGTTACAGAAAACCAGACGCCCATAAGTGCAGGGAACCAGCTAAGGTTCCCTGCGCGAACCCTTTAATGACTGGCAAGTGCAGATGCTACTGGCTGTGATTGCTCGTTGAATTCACGCAATTGAGTGAGCTGGTCGTCAGTCACGACGCTGTCTGCCCTAGGATCAAAGATCACGTTGTCACGCGAGCAGTAGTAGAGACTTTTCCAGGTAGCCATGGCTTTGTCCCACGCGGGAAAAAGGACCGTTGCTTCATTATCTCCGCGTACTACACGTTGGAAGGCATAGTAAGAAATAGACAGCACGGTGATAATACTGATGATCGTCACACCAAGCAGTACAGCTTGAGCCTGCCATGGGAAGCTGTACTCAGCGCCACCTATAAACACAATGATGAGAAAAACACAAATACCGATCAGAATGATACAGGCCGTGATATAAGATAGCATGGGAACTTTCCTGACGGGCATATCAGGCGGAGCACAACGTGCAATGCCTGTACTATAAGCACTTTCCGTTGTTTTTACTTGATCTGCCTGGTGGCATACCGGGCAGGTTGGCTTTGAAGTGTCAGCGGATGCCATAAAGAACCTCCTTAATATCGCTCAACGGATACGTGAGCGCTATTTTCTTTGCAAAAATAGCATAGCACGTTGTCGTCTATTCGACAATGCCAGGATTTTGCATTCCCGGCAATACTCTGTCTTTTGTTTGACATGCTCTCCCCCTAAACAGTACACTATCACCAGCAAAGCGCTGCAAGAGAGAGGATTTTTTTATCTATGACGGGTGCTGCAATCACTATTATAGGGCTTGGACCGGGCAGTATCAATGATCTTACTATAGAAGCTCATACGCTCCTGGCCCAGGCGGCGGCTGATCACCGGACTGTTTATTTTCGTACGCTAATTCATCCCACAGTTGAGCCATTAAAACAAGCGTTACCTGCTTTACGTATAGAGTCCTTCGATAGATTCTATGATGAGTCGGAAGACTGGAGTACGCTTTATCAGCAGATCGCGGCAGAGGTCTGTACGCTTGCCTCTGAGCAGCCACTGATCTATGCGGTCCCCGGGCATCCCTTTTTCGGTGAAACCTCGGTGCAGATTTTGTTGCGCCTGGCACATGAGCGCAATTTGTCCACGCTAGTCGTGGCTGGTCTCTCGTTTTTGGAACCGGTCTGTACGCTGCTGCATCTCGATCCGTTTGACGCCGGGGCGCAGATCATCGACGCCACCAGTCTTGCCGCATTGGGGATCGATGAATTGGCTGGCAAGATCATTCCTACGATGCCACTTTTGCTGGTGCAAGTATATAATCGTCGCCTGGCGAGCGCCGTCAAATTGGCGCTGAGCGAGTTTTATCCTGATGAATGGCCGGTCAAGCTGGTGCGCGCAGCTGGTGTGGGCACGGACGAAACGCTGATCGAGCTGCCGTTGTATGAACTTGATCGCAATACCTATGCCAACCATCTGAGTACGCTATATGTGCCGCCGCTGGACGAGCTGACGGCGTTACGTCTTCCTGAAACCTTACGCTACCTCATTATGCGCCTGCGTCGTGATCCTGATGGTTGTCCGTGGGACCGCCAGCAGACGCATCAGAGCCTCGCACGCTATGTGCTCGAAGAAACCTACGAGGTCATCGAGGCTCTGGAAGAACATGATATGCCGCATCTGGCGGAAGAGTTAGGTGATCTTTTACTTCAGGTCTACCTGCATGCCGAGATCGCGCGCCAGGAGGGAGATTTTTCGCTTGGGGATGTCTATGAGCACATCAGCGCGAAAATGTTGCGTCGTCATCCACATGTCTTTGGTAACGCTGAGGTCAGTAGTGCGGGACAGGTGGTGCAGAACTGGGAGGAAATCAAGCGCCAGGAGCGCGCGCACGCGGGTACCGATGTTGCTCTGGAGAGTGTGTTGGACCGGGTACCGCAAGCTGCTCCTGCGCTGGTGATCACTCAGGAGTACCAGAAACGGGCGGCGAAAGTGGGCTTCGAGTTTGCTGACATACAAGGTGTCTACGCGAAAATCGCTGAAGAGATGCAAGAATTACAAGATGCTGCCACGCCCGAAGAGCAGCGCGAGGAAATGGGCGATGTGCTATTTATCGTTGCTAAGCTGGCACGCTTTCTCAAGATTGACGCGGAAGAAGCATTGCGCCATGCTAACCGCAAGTTTCGCCAGCGTTTCCAGCACATGGAGCAGTTTGCGCGCAACGAAGGCCGTGCTCTTACTTCCTACGATAAGCATGAGTGGCGTGAGCTGTGGAAACGGGCAAAGAGTGCTCTCTGCAATGCTGAGGAGTAGCGCTGTTATGGAATGTCCTCTTCTGCTTCTTTTATACTCACTTCAACCCAGGCATCGTAGGCAGCTTGTCCTCCGGGGATACCGGGAACAATGTTGTTAGCGGCGAGGGAAACGATGGGGGCTCCGCTGGTGACGCGATTGACACCGATCCAGCCGTCGCGCATCCAGACAACGCCTGGTAAGATGTCGTCGGTGACATAGGCATTGGCCTCAAAGAAACCACGTTTATTGGCGATAATAATGGATGCTCCGCTTACGACATGTCGTTTTTGTGCGTCCTGGGGATGTATCCAGAGTTGCGGTCCCGCGTTGGCTTTTGCAAGCGTCGGGAGGGCCTGTCCCTCATCAAAGAAGGAGTGGAAGGCTGTGAGCGAGCGCCCCTGACAGAAACGTAGCGGATACTCATCTCCCTCAGGTACCGTGTAGGATGGCAGAGGAGAGAGCTCAGCCTGCCGAGCACTTTCGCTCCAGAACTCGATCTTTTTGGATGGAGTCGGGAAGCTGTGTTCCTGGTAGGCAATATGGGAGAGATCATTCTTCTGCCAGTATCCGCTATGCTGGCGGAGTGCATCTACCGTCAGAGGTTCGCCCGTTTCCGTTTTTTGCGCCATCAGGAAAGCGTTGACATAATCTTGCTCATCTTGCCAGGGAAAGATATTGGCTATGTTAAGCCTCTGTGCAAGTTCGCGCAGAAGGGTGATGAGGGAACGGCACTCACCTGCTGGTGCGAGCGCGCGCTCCATCAAGTAGATGTGAGTAGCCGTCTGCTTTAGTCCGATATCTTCCAACCAGGCAGTGGCAGGCAACACAAGATCAGCGTAACCACGGGCTGTTGCATTCATAAAAAGGTCATACGAAACAATGAGTTTGATCTGGGCTAGCCCGTGAGCGAGTGCGTTCGCGTCAGCAAACATTGAGAGCATATTGCTGCCGAGTAAGAGAAGCACATCAAGCTGACCGCGAGTGAATGCCTCTGTGATGGTTGTCATATGACTGGGGATAGCCGCCTCGTCTGGCATTTTCTTGGTGACATCTGCCAAAACATCGGCGTAACCAGTACCCTCTGGAGAGGCTCCGTGACGTGGTCCCAACCCACCACCCGCGATTCCCAGTTGTCCGGTGAGAGCCGGGAGACAGGAGATAGCGCGGGCAGGTTCCCAGCCATGTTGATGTTTAAACATGGAGCTTCCCCCCAGAACGATCATGGCAGGGGGTTGTGTGGCGTAGCGCCGGGCAAGATCACGAATGCGTTCAGGCTCGATGCCGGTAATGGTGGTCGCCCATTCTGGTGTGTACTGCTGTATGTGGGTCGCGAATTCCGCGAAGCCAAGCGTGTAGCGGTCGATGAAGGTCTGATCGTAGAGCTTTTCTTGCACAATTATATGAGCAAGCGCGAGCGCGAGCGCGGCATCGGTGCCGGGGGGAAGCAGAAGCACTTCATCAGCGTGGCGCGAAGCTTCCGTACGACGAGTATCGATGTGAATAACATAGGCACCGCGCTTGCGTGCCTCGACAAGGTGCGGTGCGAGGTCAGGTTGGCTGGCCAGAGTAGCGCCCCAGAGCAGAATGGTGCGCGAGTTGAACGCCATATCTTCTTTCGTATTCGTCTTCAGCGTTCCAGTTAACCCCAATCCATAGCCACCCATGGCCCAACATACCATCGAGGTTGTCCACTGTTGAAAACCGCCCAGCAAGCCAAAGCGACTAACCAATGTATTTCCTGTAGGTCCTGTTGTACCTGTGCCATGTCCACGCCAGAGTCCCACACGCTCTGGCTGCGTCTGCTGGATCGCATCAACGATCATCGCATAGGCATCATCCCATGAGCATGGTTCCCATCTATTATCTTCTCGCTTGCCCACTCGGCGTAGTGGACGTAACAATCGTTTGGGATTATCAAAGATCTCGTTGGTTGCCCGACCCCTGATGCAGAGAAAGCCCCGGCTATCCGGGTTGTTCGGATCACCCTTGAGCGACAAGAGTTTGTTCTCCTCGACTTCAACTGTCATGCCGCATTGGGTAGGCAAACAATTCATGGGGCACATTGTCGTGATCTGGCGTTTTCCGCTCATGGTTCTCCTTTATGCTTCTCTACATCTTTATATGACATGTTACTGATATATCATAACTTAAGAACCAATAGCCTGGTGGTCGTTTTTTACAAGAGGAGATAATAATCGCTGGAAAAGTGTTTCGTCGGCTCCTTGAATATACGGATGAAAAGGGCGATCTCGCTCAATGTAGTGCTCACTGTTACCTGTATCACTGTGCACGATAGGTCACTATCATCGTGGACATGCAACGTGCTTCGCCGCTCCGTTGTATGTCCACGATGATTACCACAACTTGTGGACATTGTGCTGCTTTAGCGTTCGCTCAGCGGGACGAATGGGATATCCATCGGTCCAGTGTACTCGGCTTCAGGACGAATCAAGCGATTGTTGCTTACCTGCTCCAGGATATGAGCGGTCCAGCCAGCACAGCGACTCACGGCAAACGTTGGCGTAAAGAGATCACCACTTAAACCAACCGAGGCCATCAACGCGGCGGAATAGTACTCAACGTTGGTATACAGGCGGCGTCCCGGCTTCAACTCATCCAGCAAAGCCAGGGCCAGCTCTTCTATACGCCGTGAGAACCGGAAACTCTCTGGATCAGCAACACGCGCCATATCACGCAATTCTTCAGCGCGTGGATCAACCGTCTTATAGACACGATGCCCAAAGCCCATCAGCTTACCGCCGTGCGTAATCGCCTGACGCAGCCAGCGCTCGGCATTTTCCACCGTGCCAATCTCATTCAGCATATCCTGCACTTTCGATGGGGCTCCGCCGTGCAGCGGTCCTTTAAGTGCTCCTAGTGCCGCAGCTAGCGACGAGACAATATCTGATTCGGTGCTGGCTACGATACGTGCTGTGAATGTTGAAGCGTTCATACCATGGTCTGCCAGGAGCACCAGGTACGAATTTAAGCCTCTGACATGCTCATCTTTCGGTATTTGCCCGCTCAGCAGGTAGAGATAGTTTGCGGCATGACCTAATTCTGGTCGTGCTTCCAACGGTTCCAGGCCGCGCCGTAAGCGATCAAAGGCGGCAAGGAAGAGGGGAAAACGCGCGGTACTGGCGATGGCCTGCTCAACAGTTGGTTTGCCAGAGATAGCAATTGCGCCCCAGGCAGAAACAGCCGTACGTAGTGCATCCATCGGCTCTGTCCGCGTGGGAAGAGCTCGGATGACTTGCAGCACCTGTTCCGGGATAGTGCTTTCAGCAACAAACTTCTCGTGTAGACTGGCTAGCTCTTTTTGCGTGGGCAGATGTCCGAACCAGAGTAAGTGGGCGATTTCCTCGTAGGTGCTGGTGCGCGCCAGGCTGTGAATATCATAGCCCCGGTAGATCAGGCGACCAGCCGTGCCATCTACCTTGCTTATCGCGGTTGTCGCTGCTACGACTCCCTCTAACCCACCCTTGTTTGGTTTGGTAGCGGGAGTAGCAGACATATTGTTGTCCTTAGAAGGGGTGTTACCTGTGTCTGGTATCGTCATCGACATAGTCTATGGCTCCTTTGCATGTTCGTTTGTGACCACGTTTCAAAATGTTCGACTCTTCTATGTTGTATCATTAATGTCGATAAATGTCAATGGAACTCGATACTGCTCAATATAGGTTGACAATAATCGAGCCCACTTGATTTTTGGCGTGAAACATGACATGATAGAGACGAAAGAAGTACCCGATAAGCCATATTTGACAAATGTAATCTATTTTCTTATGATGGTGAACAGCCCAGCAATACCGCGATGAAAGGAGGGTCATGCTATGATAGAACTCAACGGAGAAAATTATCTTGACGGTCATGAAGCCTCAGACCTGCTAGGAGTGAAACTGTCAACCCTCTATACGTATGTGAGTCGAGGGGTGCTGAGAAGCTATAAGCAGGGTATTAAGCGGCAGCGACTGTATAAACAAACCGAGCTGGAGGCGCTGTTGCAGCTACGACCCAGTAATGTCGACGTCCCCTCCGTCCCCTTGGAGCCAACGCAAGAGGTCATAGAGCTTCCGCACGCGACCGATTGGGTCCCCAACGTGTAGTGTGGTTTGAGCTCTCTATAGGACAGCTTATAGCGGGAAGCTGGCGGGTACAATGCGTGTTTTGTCGTTCATCGCATGCGTAGCAGCGGCTTCCATGGCTTCCCAGACCTCTTCACCGCCCAGATGGTAGATTGTGATACCTGCCAGTTTTGTGGGCGGGGGATTATTACCCACGAAAAGGATTGTCACAGCGTTGCCACTCCTGCGTAAGAGAATGAGCGCGTCTGTGAGCACTTCGTTGATGACGCTGGTAATCACGATGACCGTCGATCCTACGGTAAGATGTGCTCGTTCACCGCGTAATACTTCTTCGATACTGGTGCCAAGATGGTCCTGGGTGCGCGCCAGCGCTTCCATAATGCGCTTACGCTGCTCCTGGCTACTGGATGCAGGTAAGCGAATACGACGGCGTTTCAATTGCTCCGCGACTACCGCTTGTATGTCCTGCTCTTTTAACATGCCTGCGTGCACTTCTTCGTCAGGTATATGCATGATGGTATTGGCATACAAGCCGACTGCATAGCCCTGGTCAAATGCCCAATCGGTCACTGAAGCCGCCGCACAAATAGACAATTCGAGTAAGCCTGGGTGAATGCCATAGTGTGCATCCAGTTGTGTCGCGGCGTTGAGGAAGATGCTGAGTGTATAGGTCGTTGTCGCTTCATAGATTTTGCTCTGTAGTTGCATCGTCCGTGCCGTGGCCTTCCAATCAACGCGGCGTAAGCTATCACCGTAGACATAATCACGCATGCCAATCACGCGTGTCGGATCTTCCAGCACACGACGTGGCGCGCGATGGTCGCCGAAAGGATGGCGTGCCGGGAGCTGAAAACTGCTAAGTGGCACAACCAGCGGGTAGACCAGGATATAGTCTGCACGAGGGACCTGCGCTGCTCGTCTGAGGAAGCCAAAGATATCACCACTATACAGGGTTGCCGGGCCAATCTTATGGATACCGCGCTTGTGACCTTGTATGGTGTAGCGTCGTGTGACCCGGTCGTACCAGCGCAAGCTGAAAAGACACTCAAGCGTAACCAGGTTATTGCGTAGGCGGTGTTGCGGCTTGTGCCCTTTGATTGTCAAGGTAAGGGGAAATGTTTCTTCGAGTTCTAACCATGGGAGCGGCAGCAGTTTGGTATTCTCGATAGAGATTGCCAGTACGATTTCCTCCCCGAAGAATAGGCGCTGCTCGCTGAGATGGCGCTGATAGGTGACGTTTTGCAAGCAGTAGCGCGCCCAGATGTCAGTTATTGCCAGGATTAAGAGCAAGATGATGCCGCCCACCAGGAATAGTGGCTGGTGTAATAGAATGCTGGCGAGAATCAGGCCGATGCTCACAATATACAAGCGCTTATCCAGTCCTTCGCCGCTGGATGCGCGCAAATTTCCGCGCTTTTGTGGTGGCCTGAGCAATGAAACTGAGGCGGCTTGCCGCGCGTTGTTGCTCATTCGACAGGTACCGCTACCGTCTGCAAGATCTCCTCTACGATTTTTTCCATAACATGACCATGTAAATGTGATTGGCTGGTGGCGATCATGCGGTGAGAGAGAATGGGTATGGCCAGGCGTTTGACGTCGTCAGGGATGACATAGCTGCGCCCGTGAATGGCCGCATGAGCCTGACTGGCGCGATAGAGTGCCATCGTCCCACGTGGACTTACTCCCAGTTCAATGCCATGATGTTCACGTGTTGCTCGAACTAAATCGACGATATATTCTTCGACGCCGTCCCCAATATGCACTTTGCGAATCACCATTTGCAGTTGCACTAATTGTTCTGCTGCTACTACTGTCTGCAAATCCGCTAATGGTTGCTCCTCTTTGAAGCGTTGCACGATTTGCCGCTCTTCCGCCTTGCTTGGATAGTCCAGGCGCAAGCGCATCAGGAAGCGATCAAGTTGTGCCTCCGGTAGAGGGAAGGTACCCTCCAATTCTACTGGATTCTGTGTAGCAATGACAAGAAACGGTCGGGGGAGTGCGAACGTCTCGCGCTCAATACTGATCTGCCGCTCTTCCATCGCCTCCAGCAGCGCGGATTGTGTACGGGGCGTAGCGCGATTAATCTCATCAGCAAGCACGATCTGGGTCAGCAGTGGACCCGGTCGAAATTCAAACTCGCCTTTTTTCTGATTATAGAACGTGATGCCGGTGATATCCGAGGGCAACAGGTCGGGTGTAAACTGAATGCGTTGAAAAGAGCATCCAAGCGATCTGGCCAGCGTTTTTGCCAACGTAGTTTTGCCAATGCCTGGTACATCTTCAAAGAGCACGTGTCCTTCGCACAGCACGGCTACGATCAACTGGTCAATGACCTCTGCTTTACCAACAATCACCCGATTCGCATTTTGTCGTAGCTCCGTCGCTGTTCGCTGGACCTGCTGGATTTCTTCTGTTTGGGCCATATGTTGTCCTCGCTACAGTTAATAATCAATGTATAAGCTTCTGCCGAAAAGTAAATACAGAGAGAAGCCCGTGAATGCATAGCGATCACGCTGCTGGCTCATGTACCTGTGTAAATATGCATGGCGCTGTTGGATAGCGCAGTACGCGACTGACATTCTCTAGTGCTTCGTCAAGCTTCATTTGAGTAGTTGCCAAATGACCTGAGGCGGCTTTTCACCTCGTTTCATGGCTATGGACTACCTGTCAAATGAAGATTGACAGACCACTAGTATACACGAATCGTACGTAATATATTGAAGGAAGCTCACAACGGTGCTATGGGGAGACGTTGTCTCTGTGGATAACACGCAAATGGTGGCCTGGTAGTTTGCTCCATCTTAATAAACTACCAGGCTGTCCTGTTAAGAATATGTTCTAAAATCGGCATAAAAATAAGAGAAAATGCCTCTTATCTCAGACGTTCGCTTAGCCCTTGGGATTGATTTGCACGGTGACGGTCTGAGATGACACCACCTGGGTTTGCGTCTGAGCTACGGCTGTTATACGCGCTACGATGGTGTTGCCTCCAAAACCAAAGTCCTGCACTTTGACATGCCAACTGATGGTGACTGTACCGTTGGCGTCTGTCGTATGTGAGCCGGTGGTGAAGAAACCTGGCGCAGCTGTATAAATACCGGTCAATTTGACACTGATGCCAGGTTGGGAGGCCTGAACAGTCACTGCGACGGTGGTATCATTTTGTACCTGACCGGGAACACTGGTAATTTGTAAGGTTAATGGGCCTGTCATGTTAACTGTTGCTGTTGTCGGCGTGGCGGTTGGTTGTACCGTCGTTGGCACATTTGCGTTGCTTGCTTGTGTCGGTATGGGCGTTGCAGCAGGTACTGTCGTTGGCACTGCTGTAGGGACGGATGTGGGTGCTGCTGATGTGGCGGTGGTTGGTTTTGCTGCGCTGGCGGCCTGTGATGCAGAAGACTGTGGCGCTGTTTGGTTAGCAACAAAGCTGGTTGCCAGGGCTACACCAACAATACCAGAAAGGATGATCGTTGCGACTGCGATGATCAGCACCTTAAAGGCTGGATCGGAGCGCCATAAGAAGGTAAGCCTGGCCACTGGATTTTTGGGTAACGGAGCAGCTGATGGACGAATCAGCTGCTCGGGCCGGATCGGTCTCTTTTGTGTATATGTCTGTGGCGGCCTATACGTCTCCTCTGGCGCGGCAGGCAAGATAAGTTTGCTCTGAGGTATAGGCTCAGTTGGTTCCTCTGTGCTATAAAGGTTCTCACTCATTACGTCCTCCTCTCAAATCAAATCAAATCAAATACATAATGCCCTGGAAAGAATGTTTTGCCTGAAATTGAGAAAATAGTGCTCTTCCCGAACACATTCTTAAGACGAGTATATGTTATAAGATTGCCTCTGTAAAATTATGCGCTAAAAGTGCTATGTGAAGTTGATGTCATACATATTCAAGCGTGTTCATAATATGTCCAATTTAAGCTGTGAAAGGACTGTACTGACCTGGATTTTTTCTAGCGTGGGTGCGGAGATGATGCTAACTGCGGGGCCAGACGGTCGCCAGATAACTGGATCGCTCGCACCAAAAAGAGCAAGTGTTGGTAGACCAAGCTGTGCTGCAAGGTGCGTGATGCCTGAGTCATTGCCAAGATATGCCCGGCAGCATTGCAGGTGTCGGGCAACCGTGAGCAGCGGAGCATCTACCAGCAAATTGAGCAAGCTAACATGTGGGGGTGTCGGGAGTTGGTGACGCAGATCATCCAGGCGCTGGTGGTCGGCTGGTCCTGCTAGCAATAGCACGGGAATAGCCTGTTGCCATAAAGCTGCAATAACAGCGGTGAAATGAGCAACCGGCCAGCACTTATAAGCGCCGCCGCTGCCCGGATGAATGGCGATGCATCCCGCTGGCAGCCGTATGGGCGCACTTGGTGTAGCTGGCAGCCTGCAGGACACAGCATTTTGTGCTGTCCACGGCATACCCAGCGTTCCCGCCAAGTAAGCAACGATAGGCATACGCTCGTCGGTTGTGGGTCGGCCTGGGGCGACAAAGATCCGTTGGATAGCGGTCTTGCGCAGATTATTGGCCACAATGCCCTGGGGATCACGCAACCAGCAGACCACCATATCTACCTTTCCCAAAAGCTCAGATAGTTGCTCTGCCGGTGCGTCGGGCTGGAAAAGCTTGCTCCACTTAGCATCTTCATAGCTGGATACGGCGTTTACAAGATTGCAGGCCAGGGCCAACGGTAGAACAGCCGCGTTGCCCACAAAGGTGATGAAAAGATCGCTATATTGGACTTTTAATGCCTGTAGCAGCGGAAAGGTCAGCAGCGTGTCGCCGATAGCTCCCGGACGGATTATGAGCACACGCACGATGACTACTTCCTCGCTAATGCTAATATTTCAACTACAATAGCTACCAGGCAAATAACGATGGCGGTAAATATATTCCAGCTATGCAGTGCGTGCAGCATCAAATTCAGGACAATGATCAGTGATAACAATGCACCCTGTCGTATGGCCGGACGTATGGTGGCGCGGTAGAGTCGCCCGGCAAATATATAGTGACCAGACATGTAGATAATAGATCCGCATGTGCAGGTTAATGCGACGCAGAGTAGCGCGAAGAAGACGGCAAAATCAAGCGTCGTGCCGGGGTATACAAAGCGTGTGAATACTAGCAACCCTCCCCACGCAACTAGCGCGCTGAGTGCCAATGTATAGAGTGATGTACGCCTGGACATATCTACCTATCACCTCAGCAAGTTAAAGCCTTTATTGCCGTTCAGAGGTGCCTCGATGCGCCGCCGACTCTCCTGCGTATCACGGCTGAGATAGTTCCGCCACATGTCGGGTGCATCCTTACTTTCACCGCCATGCTGCGTAATGCGTGTGCGTACACGACAGATGACCGGTGTGTTGACGGCTGCGCCCGCGACGATTACCTGGCCCTTAGAGAGCGCAGGCAAATTGTCTAGCAGGTCGCGTCCGACGCCTTCGATAGCAGCGGCAACGCTTTTCTGATCGATTTCATTGACGATACGCATGATGCACTGCGTCTGACACTGGCTGAGTACATCCGAGTCAAGCTTGCCTGGACGTTGGCTGATAAGCCCAATACCAATACCGAATTTGCGACCTTCAGCCAGTACTTGCTTGAGGATGGCGGTCGAAACAACTTCGGTCCCGCCAGGTGCAAAATGGTGAGCCTCCTCAATGAGTACGAAGACTGGATAGGGAAGATAAGACTCGCCGGAGTGGACCTTGCCGCGCTCGGTAGCCATACGCGCCTGGTTAAGACGACGTAGTAAGGTGGCAACAATGACTTGTTGATCGCGTTCGTCGATCTCATTGAGTTGTAGGACCGTGCATTGACCGGGTTGAAAGATCTCCGATAGATCCAGGTGCTGCGTATCGTCGAAGGTAAAGCTGTTCTCAAAGCGCTGCTCCACGCGCCAGGTCAACGCGTGGACGGTGCTGGAGTCGTCGGCTCCCTCGCTATCCTCGTCATTCTTCTGCCGCGAAACGGCTTTGATGGCCTGTTTGAGGTCCGCTGCGCCCCAGGGATGCCCATGTTTATTCTCCTGGACTTTGCGCAGGGCGCGACTCAAAAGATACTGTTGCTTCTCCGTCATCTCGGGCAAAAGTTGACGCATGTCGCCGATATTCAGTGTCGAGATGCGCACCTTGACCTGGTCTGGTTTATACACCTGCACCTGCGCCTGATAGCCATTGCCATGACCATCGCCGGATTCGCTGAAGTCTGGTGCATTGGCAATCTGATCCAGTGTGCCATATTCGCCGTGTGGGTCGATGATGAGGACGCAGGCTTTATTGCGTGGCTGCATCAGTTCTTCGATAATGACGCTGGCTAAATAGCTTTTTCCCGCGCCTGTGCTGGCGATGATTGCCAGGTGCGTGCTGACAATATCTTTCACGGAAAGCACAATTGGTACGGCATTGGGTGCGCGTGTGAGCAGTGAGCCAACCGTTGCGGAACCCGGCTGCATATGTTGCTTGCGGCTGAGAATTTCGGCCAGCATCAAGTTATCTGCGAGAAAGATCTGTTTGCCCGACTGGGGTGGAATCCAGGGATTGATGAAAGAGCCGGTCGCCTGTTCATAATAACCCATAATGGCCACGTGTAATTCAAAGAGTTCGCTGGTGCGGGTGTTGTAGCCAACCATCGCGGCAACTTCGGTTGGGGCGATTTCTGGTTCGCCTAGAAACGTATCGGGATAGAGTTGCAGTGGCACGCGCTTGAGGATACGTCCCAGCACGCGGCGTATGGGTGCTGCGCTGCCATTTAACGCGGCTTGCTCGGGATCGGCCAGTTCGTAGTAGACATACTCGCCGTTTTTGAGTACCTGATTATCGTCGCGCGAGACAAACGTATATTCATGCGTAGATTCGCCTGGTCCTTTGGTAATACCAACAGGTTTGCGCGCAGGCTGCTCTGGAGTAAGCGACATAGCGTTTTGATCGATCATGAGATGGCTCCTCCGCTAGCCTGTTGTTTCCACTTTGAGTCGCCAGGCGAAGTTGCGTTTGACGATGGAGAGTAAGGCGAGATTCTGTGGAAATAGACGCTCCAACTGGTCAATGATACGTAGCGTTACCATTGGTAGCAAACTGCTGCGCTGTGCGATGATATGTGGCAGATATCCCATGTGCAGGTAGGGACGCTGGCTATCTGGTTCAACGCTATCCTTAAAGTAGTGGAAGGCGCAGACTTCTGCGTCGGTCATCGTCTCAATCTCGCTACCCAGCTCCAGAGCCAGCAGCGGCACCCCGTGCATCGTGGAGAGAAATTCGAGTTGTCCCTCTGGCGACTGACGCTGTTCCATCATACCCAGAACCATAATATAGATCAAGACAGCTTTTTCAGAGATATAGTCTGGGGAGAAAAGTTCGACCTGCGTCTCGTTGGAGAGACGCGGTCCCAGCGCGCCAAAGGCGGGATTAAGCAGGATGGTGTCATAGATGACGCCGACTGCGTAGGTCACAGGTTCCTGGCTGAGACCCAATGCATAGTCCAGGGTCGCGTCAGGGTCATCGGCCTGCCCGGAGCGCACCGCGACTCGCACGAAGCGACCAAAGGCATAGTCCGCCGGACCCGGCTCGGTCTCAACCTCGCGTGGGCCATAAATCTGGCAAACATAGGTAATATGTGAATCTGATTTGACGATCTTCCCGATAAACATCTCGTAACCTCTCCGGGTACTGCGAGTTGTGGCCTCTCCATCTGTTGCTGCTGCTTGTACCAAAACATGGCTGGCAGAGCTTGTGGCGCTAGTGCAATAGACAACGATTTTAGAACAAATGGTTTGGCGGCATTATAACACAGATTTAGCTTTTCGTGTGATTGTTCTTGCTTTTTTCGTCGTGTGTAGTTGGAATGAGCTTCAGAGGCCAGTTCAGACAGGTACTATCGATGGAGAAAGTAGGTGAGTAGCGCGTTTTTTCCTCGTTTTTTGTGGGCGTAGGCGGCATTATTTGATCATCGAGGTATGAAAAAACGCCCGCCAGCATTTTAAGATGCTTTGTTAGGCGTTTTTGTTGTTATAACACTCTGGTTCTCCAGTAGGTTTGTCCGTTATTTTTCTAGGACTTTTGTTTATGCTACTACGACCTTTGGAGGTGGAATAGGTCGTCCCAATTCCTTTGCAAACTCTATCCATCCCTCAATTGCATACTGAGCTTGTTTAAGTGCCTCTTCGTATGTTTTTCCATGCGTCTTGCATCCTGGGAGTTCAGGGACAATCGCGAGATATACTTGGTCTTCTTCACTCCATTGAATGATGATTGTGTAGCGCTGTTCTGTCTTCATAGGCTCTTTCCTAGCTTTCTTAGTGCATTTCGCACATCTTTAATTTGATAGGGTTTGGCATCATCTCCATCTTTACCAGAAATGGTAACTTCGTCTCCTGGTAAGTCCTGGTGTGCCCAAAACGTATGACTACCTTTGCCAGGTCGCCAGCGAAAGCCAGCATTAGCGAGAGCTGCTTTAAGTTTTCTGATCTTTAAAGGCATTGTTTTTGCCTCTTACTACTATGATAACTATAGCTTACCGTTTTGTCTACGCCCTTGTTGATTGTACGCAGTCTGGAAGCTTTTTCTAAGCCTTTTTAATAGGTTGCGTGCTCGTGCAGGTATTGAGGATATAGGTGCGTTAGATGGGGGGGAGATTGTACGCTTTTTCTCAGTTTTTGGGGGGCATAGGTGGCATTATTTGATTACAGGCATGTTGATGATGCTTCATTTGAGTAGGTGTTCCAGGATTTGGGTAAGCAGTACCGTGTGTTGCTTGAGTGTTGTTTTAACGTCAGATATATCTTCTTTGACATTGGTGATATCCGCTTCGATTTTGTTAAAACGCTCTTCAGTGCTTTCTTCGGTTTTGACGAGGTATTCAGAGAGTTGCTTAAAGCTGGCTGTCATGTCGTCAGAGAGTTGCTTAAAGCTGACTGTCGTGTCCTCGACTACTTCTTCAATCCGTGCATCTAGTTGGGTTTGTCGGCGTTCCAGGGCGCTTATTCTTGCTTCTATGCGTGGGTATGTACTCATTGCTGAGTTCCTCCTTCAGTTTCTGATTTGATGTCGTCTATTATACCTTATTGCGGTTGATCTGGCTACATCTTTTGTTTGGGGACAGAATTTCCTGTTTTACCTTTATACAGCATCTTTGTAGCAAATCATTGCTGCTGCAAAGATAACATCGCGTAACACTAGGCGAGTAATTCCTCGATAGTTTGGAGAAACTCATTGAGGTCCAGCGGCTTGTTCATACCCAGAATAGCGCGTTTTTCAAGCTCTTTATGCGGTAAACGGGCACTCATCATAATGGCGGGAATATGGGTAAATTCCTCACTGGCGTGTAATTGGTCATAGAGTTCGATGCCATCCATGCGTGGTAATTGATAATCGAGAATAAATAGGTGCGGCTTAATACTTTTGACGGATTTCAATGCTTCGAACCCATCGGAAGCTAATATTGCTAGAAATGCTGTTTCCTGCTCGATTGCTTGTACGAGAACTTCGCCAATATGGATATCATCTTCTACTAACAGCACTGTTTTGACACTGGCATGTGCCTCTGCTGATGCCTGTTCTGTATCCTGGACCATCGATTGCTCCAATAATCCGTGTATAGTTAGCTATCCTTAATCTCGGCAATTTCGTCAGCTAACGAAATTATATTCTGACTATACCACGTTTCTGGCTAGAAAGATAGCTATCAATAGCCTGGAGTAATCTGGCACAAAGGACAGGCCATACTTTTCTCCATTGAGCTATACTGACTACATGGAGCGGCGAAAACAAGCAACTGTCCAGCCTTTTCGATACGGATATACGCTTCTGCTTGACATTGTCATGCTTCATCGCATACAACTAATCGTGGGGATAGTGTCCACTGAAGAGCGCTATGCCTGAAGATGTTTCGATCATAGTGAGGTTGCTCCTCCCCAGATAAGACGTAAGGGAGACAATCCGCTAGAATATGAGTTATGAAGGAGTATTTACGATGGCTTTTGAAGTTCCGAAATTGCCTTACGACTACGCTGCGCTTGAGCCGTACATCGATACTGAGACGATGCATTTGCACCATGACAAACATCATCAAGCCTATGTTACTAACTTGAATAACGCTTTGCAGGGACATGCTTTTGCCAATCTGCCCGTGGATGAGGTGCTCCGCCGCCTCAATGAGGTGCCAGAGAGCGCCCGTACGGCTGTTCGCAACAATGGTGGTGGTCATTCTAACCATACGATGTTCTGGGAAATTATGACTCCTGGTGGTAGCAAACAGCCTACTGGCGAACTGGCCAGCGCTATCGATGCCAAGTTTGGCTCATTTGATGCCTTCAAGACGGCGTTTAATGATGCCGGTGTCAAGCGCTTTGGCTCTGGTTGGGCCTGGCTGATTGTTGATAGGAGTGGTCAATTGGCGGTTGTCTCGACGGCTAACCAGGATAGCCCACTCAGCGATGGTAGCTTCCCGGTGCTAGGCAACGATGTATGGGAGCACGCCTATTATCTGAAATATCAGAATCGTCGCCCCAAGTATCTCGCTGCCTGGTGGAATGTTGTGAACTGGGACGAGGTCGCCAAACGCTATGCCCGCGCGCACAGATAATCATCACTGTATTGATAAAGCAAACCAGAGCGATCAAGCTGGTCGCTCTGGTTTGCTTTTTCCTGGCCACTTTGTATGCTCAAAGTGCCAGGGCGATGATGCCGGCAAAGATCATACAGGCTCCAATGATACGTTGTCTGGGCTCTCCATCCTTCTGGGGGAAACGTTGAGAAATGGGGTAGGGGCGTCACCTCGCGTGCGCCCTGGGGTGGTCGCCAGGACACGTCCCTACCCCATTTCTTGCCAGATAATGATATGTTAGAAATAAATGGAAGGCATACGTGGAAGCACAGCATTCAACTCGTACGACACTGTCCTTTTTGCTGGATTGGGCATCCGGTCGTCATCGCAGAGCAGAGCACGAGTTGCTCACAACCCATATCATCCACGAAGCTCTGTTGCAGGCTGACTGCGTTGTTGTTCATCTAGGAGGCAAGGCTGGTCGCCTGGGTGAAGGCGTGGTAAGCACTGCTCTACTGGAGGGTACGCTGCAAGCACTCAGCTCTGTCGGCAAGGTGGGAACTTCCGTCCATATCATTATTGATGCAGGGCTGGCTGCACTGTTTGATGAGCGACTCTATCAAAAGAAATATTGGCCTGAGATTACGATTACATCCTCAGACCAGTCTTCAAGTATCCAGGCAACTCGTGTAGGAGAGGCTGTAGATAAACATATACTGGTGCTGGATTTTCATGGCGCAAACGATGGTCCACCTGCACTCCAGATTGAAGAGGCGGGTACTTCCTCTACGGCACAGGATATGAGCAAAATTACCACCGTCACTCAACTATTTCGCGTAGCTGTGCGCGATTATGCTCAACGTGGTCCCGTGCGCAGGTATGCGGACTTCATCGAAGACCTGTTTGCCTTGCCTGCTGCTAGCCTAAATGGTCAATTGGTACAGCCATGTATCTTGCTAGCGGACGAAGAAAACGCGCGTTATCAGCTCTTAGCACACGATTTCGCCCTTGATCCAGGCGCTTTGCAGATCATCTGTTTCTTCCAATCAGTCGTATTGGCGAAATGCTATGAGCGCTGGGACGAGGTCATGCAGTTGCTCTGTACCCACTTTGCTACGCACTATCCTGACCGAAAAATCGATTTCTTGCTCGCCTGTGGTCCTGATGCTGATCTGCCGGAGGGTTTCAAAAAAGCGGATATGGCAGAGTGGTTACAAGATTTCACGGGCGTCAATGGCAACGCGCGTGTCCTGGTGCGCAGTACGCCTTCCCTGCGAGACCTGGCGTTATTGACCAGTTGTGCGGCCCTGGCGCTCTCCGATGATACCGGTGGAGGCCATATCGCTGGTGCGCTGGGCATACCCACCATAGCTGTCTACCTGCCCGGCAATATTTACGCGCTGCCTATCTGGTCATCGAGCCTATGGCACCACGGGGTGACAGTGGAACCCAATCCCTTTAGTTATCAGCAACTGGCAGGCGCTGTGACCTGGGGTAACACCGCTATCATTAATCGTGTTCCGCCCGAAAAGATCTGTGATGCCATAGTACAATGCCTTAAAAAGATCTGATATTTCCACTTCTCAAGAGCTGCGTAGATATGCTTCAATGTGTCGCGCCTAGCTCACATCCCTGGCTGGTCGCATGGTTCGCCGCAGCTTCTTGAGCCACCGTCTGGTCAAGTCCCGTGACTTGCAGCAGCATGGACTGGACGCCGAGTTGTACTGCTACTTGATCCTGGCCGGGCAGTGCGACGTCAACATCATTTTCGCAGATATGGGTACCTGTATCCTCGGCTGTACAGCTATATGCCACTTGATTGAGATTATCGGGATAGTAGAGGTTGAACGTGGTGCCAAATGGAAATTGTGTAACCCAGACCGCGCAAGCTCCAAGGTGAGTCTCATTACCATCTGCCATCAGGCCGATGTCCGTATAGAAAGTCACTGAAACAGCAGTCAGCCCGTTAGTCGATGAAGCTGCGTCTGTGGTTATTATATTCTTCTGTGGCTCAACCACCTGACTTTCAGAGACTGTACCACTGGTCTGTAATTGCCATAAATCAGCGGTGTCAGCCGGGTCCCAGTTAGGCTCGGACGTATGAGCCTGGATGCATACATACGTGTTGCCGTTATAGGTGACAGTGTCACCCACGTTGTAAGAGACGAAGTTGCCGTTCCATGCGGCAGCAGAAGATGTAGCGTGGAGGGGAGAAAGTGGACTTATGAGGAACGCGAAAATGCAACTGAGACATACAACCAGCAAGGTTATATTAGCGATACGCGATTGCCTCATCAGTTTGGTCAGGCTGTTTTGAATTTCCTTCATGTGCGTACGACACAAATTTCTCGACGCCGTTAGCGGGACGGAAAAATTGTGTGCTACCTCCTTTTTCCCAGGCGTTGTCGAGGGAATGACGCGTGTGCTCGCCACGCAGGATGTGACCGAGTTGGTCAAAATAGTCCTCATAAAGAAGTATGCAAGAGCAGAGGCTATTTGAATAGTCGATTTCAGGGTCTATTTGTGTTTTGTGTGGGAATACTCAACCTGCATCATTCAGCATGCAGGTTGAGGGGGGATAAGGAAAAGTCAGCGATAAAGCAAATAGCCTGCTATGGCCGCTAATCCCAGTATAACGAGAATGTTGATGTGGCGATTCAGTCCCAGAGCACAGGCCGTGGCGGCGATGAGCCAGCTTTTCCAGTCTGTCGCGGAACGGCTGATAATCGTCCATACCACGGTCAGCGAGATGCCAACGACCGCCAGCGAGATGCCACGCATGAGACCAGGCACCCAGCGCTGGTGTTCGATGTTGCTATATATAGCGGATATGACCAGCACGAGCAGCGGGGGGATGGTAATCGCTATTAAAACAAGGAATGCGCCTAAATAACCATAAGTCAGGTAGCCCAGGCAAATGACCCATAAGCCATTGGGACCGGGACTGATCTGTCCGATGGCGAGAGACTGGCCGAAATCTGTTTCAGTAGCCCAGCCATTGCCGATCAGGTCCTGGTGCAAACTGGCAAAATTGCTAAAGCCACCCGATGAGAATAAGGTAGCTTTGAGGAAGAGCAGGAAATAGATCAAGGGATCAATCATGCTGTTGGCCCTCTTCCCGTTTAACTCTGAGTAGGCGTGTGAAGAGGACAATACCGAGCAGCGCTACTACTGGCAAGATGACGAATACGGGCATCTGGAGCCACAGGATGGCTAGCGTACAGGCCAGAATGACAATGATACTGCTAGCCAGGCTAACTGGTCCTTCCTGGCGCGCAATTTTGATCTGCGGCTGCACAAAGCGCAGCGCGACCAGGAACATAATGCCAGCTGTTGCCGGGATGATGCCATGCAGGATTGCCTGTACTGCTGGCTGGTGCTGTATATGGGTAAAGCCAGCGGTGAGCAGACAGGTGATCGTCGCGCTTGGTAGCAACATACCAGCCAATGAGCTGATAACTCCCCATGTACCACCCAGTTTGCGCCCAATGAGGATTGTGATTGCAATCAGATTAATACCGGGAGCAAAGAGGCACAAATTCCAGAGATGCAGAAATTCTTCCATGCTTAACCAGTGGTATTTTTCGATGAATGTGCGCTGGATCAGGAAGGTGGTAGACGCGCCACCGCCGAAGGATTGTAGTCCAATACCTGCCCATATACAGAACAATCGCCATGTACCGGGCCTGAGATCTTGCTGTAGCGTTTGCATTGTGTGAAGCCTTTGCGTAAATCGGGGACAAGTAACATTATTTTCTCTCCTTTTTTATACAATACGTTCTGTCAAGGCTGCAAACGAACCAGCGCATTCTTAGTTAGCCAACATTTCTCCACTGTGCCAATGTAACTTTGTAACTTTGTAACTTTTGCTATGCTAAAAGCGCTCCAGAAGCCATTTCAGAGAAAGTTACAAAGTTACATTGCCAGGAATTGTAACTTTTGTATTCTTTTCTGTCTCTTTTAAATATATTATAATATTTCTATATATTAGAATAGAATAGAGAACTGTAGCTATCCAAAAGTTACAAAGTTACAAAGTTACAAGGGAAGTAATGTAACTTTCAGAGCACGATGTTGTAAAATAGGGTATGCGCAATGAGTTACTGTCCTGGTTTATGCGGGAAGGGCTGGTTCTGAGCACTGCCACGCTGGCGTCGGATGATCCAGCGCATGATGAAATTAAAATAGCCATCAAGGCTCCCATTGTGGCACTCAGCCGAGCCAGCCATGATTTCCGTGAGTGCCCAGATCCGGTCGTGTTCGGCTACCCCGAGGCGTCTCTGGATATGATGGTCATGGATGATATGCACCAGTTTGTCTTCGCGTGGCTGGAGAAGGCCGTCGAGGCTGCTATGGGGCGCTGTTTCGTGTGTAATCAACTGCTGGATATGGGCGAAGAGAAACCCTGGGATGCTGTTTTTGTCACAACCGAGCTTTACTGCTGGCTACTGGTGCACTTCGACTGTAAACGCTACCTCAACCGCGATCTCAAGGGGCGTAATCCTTTCGAAGTGACGGCGTATCAGCCTGAATTTTTTGATCTGCGTTTAGCGTAGCATCTGTCTGCACAACGCGTGTTTTGCATATTTCTCTGTATTTATGAAGGTTGGAAGCATGGATAAAAATCAAGTTGTCCAGTTATTGGAGGGTATTGGTACTCTGCTGGCGCTCAAGGAAGGCAGCAATACCTTCGAGGTACGGGCGTATGAGAACGCAGCTCGTACGGTGAACGCCCTGGATGGAGATCTTGTCCAGTTGGCGAGAGAGGGGAAGCTAAAAGGAACCGGCGGCCTGGGTCCGACGATCATCAAGCGTATCGAGGAAGCCGTCGCAACAGAGCATATTGCCTTCTATGATGAACTGGTGGCTAACACACCCGCCGTCAAGCTGGATATGCTGCACATCGCGGGACTCGGTCCCAAGCGTATTAATACTATTTATGATCAACTGCACGTGACGAGTATTGCTGAATTAGAGCAAGCATGCAAAGATGATCGTGTTGCGCAGCTGGCGGGATTTGGCAAGAAGACCCAGGATAAGATTGTGCAGGGCATTGCATTTCTCCAGCAACACGCCGACCGTTTTCTCTATCCTGTCGCTGAGCAAGAGGCTGAGCGTATTCACGCGGCACTCTCAACATTGCCCGAGCTTGTGCGTTTGCAGGTCGCGGGGAGTCTGCGGCGGCGACGTGAGACGGTAAAAGATATTGATATGGTGGCAAGCGTTGCAGACGATGCCAGCGACGAGGTGCGTCGCTCAATCATGGATTTTTTCACCAGCCAGCCATCCGTAAAAGCGATTACCGGCAAAGGTGAGACGAAATCGAGTGTGATTTTGAGCAGCGGTATCGCCATGGATCTGCGCCTGGTGGGAGATAGTCAGTTTCCTTATACCTTGCACCATTTTAGCGGTTCGCGCGAGCACCATATTCCGCTACGACGGCGGGCGCTGAGTATGGGCATGACAATCAATGATTATGGCTTGTTTAAGACCGGCGGTGAGCTGGAAGTGTTAATTCCCTGCCAAACGGAGGCCGATATCTATGCTGCGCTTGGTATGGATTATGTCGAGCCTGAACTGCGCGAAGATATGGGCGAGATTGAAGCTGCTGTTCAGCATAATCTGCCTGTGCTGGTACAGGAGAGCGATTTGCGTGGTGTCTTGCATGCTCACTCGACCTGGAGCGATGGCCATAATACTATTCGCGAAATGGCGCAGGCCTGTATCGCGCGTGGTTACTCCTATCTCGGTATCACCGATCACAGCAAGGTCGCGGCGTATGCACATGGATTGAGCGAAGACGATCTGTTGCGTCAGGGAGAGGAGATTGATCAGCTGAATGCTGAGTTTGCCGGTCGTTTCCATATCCTCAAGGGTACCGAGTGCGATATTTTGCGCGATGGTGCACTGGATTTCGCGGATGAAGTACTGGCTCGACTGGATTTTGTGGTGGCTTCAATCCATAGCAACTTCACGTTATCGTCCGAGGAGCAGACGCAACGTATGCTACGCGCGCTTGCCAATCCCTACGTGGACATTATCGGGCACCCAACTGGCCGTATCCTGTTAGGTAGAGCAGGCTATGCGCTGGATATGGATGCTGTCATTGAAGCCGCTGCGCACCATGGTGTATGCATAGAGATTAATGCGCATCCATCGCGGCTGGATCTGGACTGGCGGCTGGTGCATAAGGCCCGTGATAAGGGCATCAAAATTCCAGTGGACCCTGATGCTCATGCGCTTGCTGGAATAGATGATATGCGCTATGGTATAGGCATTGCACGCAAAGGTTGGTTACGTGCCTCTGATGTGCTCAACACCATGGATTTTGCAGCGTTACGGGCCTTCTTTCACGTAAGAAGAAGTAAGAGCAGATTGTAACTGTCCAGGATCATACACGAGTTGGGCTGTACGCTGGATAGAAAGACGAGAGACATGCGCATAATGATTGTAACTGACCAGTATCCACCGATGGTGGGTGGTGTTCCCACCGTCACGTATGGTCTGGCAGTTGACTTTGCAGAGCGAGGACACCAGGTATGGGTTGCGGCACCGAGTTATGGGGTGCGTGATGTGCATCGCGTGGAACACAAAGTGCATGTCTATCGCTATTCTTCTTTTGAGTGGCCTACATATAAAGATATGCGTATCCCGTTTTTGCCATTTATGCCGGTGCGTAATTTAATTAAGCGCAGTGACCCTGATATTATTCATATTCACTCACCTGTTGTGCTGGGCAATATTGCGCAGATCATGGCCGGTGGTTTGCGCAAACCAATCATTGCGACAAATCACTATCTCCCGATTAATATGAGTCGCTCGCTGATGGTCGATCCACTGCTTGGCAAGCCATTCAGCACTATTACCTATTCGTATCTGGTGCATTTCTGTAATCACTGCGAATATGTGACGGCACCGACGAGCACGGCCCTGAATTTGCTCTATGAACACGGTTTGCGTGCCCCTGCGGCAGCTATCTCCAATGGCATCGATTTGACGAAGTTTTCTCCTGGCAAACGTGATCCAGAGGTGCTACGCCGTTTTGGGCTGCCTGAAGATCGTCCACTGATCATCCATGTGAACCGGCTGAGCGAGGAGAAGCGCATCGATGTGCTCCTGGATGCCATGGTCAGTCTACAGGGCAAGGCACATGTGGCGCTGGTTGGCTCTGGTCCTGCTGAGGCCGATTTGCGTGCTCAGGTGGAGCGCTTGCGGATTGCGGATCGCGTCAGCTTTCTGGGTTTTGTGCGCGATGCTGATTTGTTGCAACTGCGCCGCGCGGCGGATATATTTGTGATCCCCTCTGAAGCCGATTTGCAGAGCCTATCCACTATGGAGGCTATGGCCTGTGGCTTGCCTGTGGTTGCTGCGAATGCATATGCATTGCCTGAATTGACGCATCATGGTGAGAACGGATACTTGTTTCAACCAGGGAATAGTGGGGAATTGGCTTACTACCTGGATCAACTGCTGTCCGATGAGGAGCTGCGTGAACGCATGGGGGCGCAGAGTCTGCATATTGTCGCTGCACATGATCGCGTCAAGGTGCTTGATCAGTGGGAGGAGCTTTATCGTCGCCTGGCAGCCGAGTTCAGGGAGCTGAAAGAGCGCCGGCAGCAGGCACGTTTAGCGCGTAAATATCCCGAAGCACTGCGCCAGAGGTCACCGCAAAAGATACAACTTCCACGCATCAGGCGTACAGGAGATTTGTTTTTCGATCAGCCTGGTAAAAGCTAGCTCGCTATAACAGTGGCAAAAGCGCAAAAACTGCTGCTAAAAGGGCTTGACAAGAGAGAGTATTCGCAGTATTATAAGTCCCGTCAAGAGAAATCGCCTGTAGATGCAGGTGAGCTGGTGACTATAGCGAAGAGGGCACACCCGTTCCCATCCCGAACACGGAAGTTAAGCTCTTCAGCCCCGACGATACTGTGTGGGCAACTGCACGGGAAAATAGGAAGTTGCCGTCTCACCCGCCTTTATAGGCGGTTTTTTTGTTGGCATGAGCATGCAAGCAGGAGAAATAGCTGCTGCTTATTGTCAAGGTACCTGGTGCGAGAGTGTGGGTTGGTCGTAGTTGAGCAAAAAAGTGCGCCCATCTGAAGTGTTCAGACGTGCTAAAGATGGTATACTTAAGAAAGGCCGGGCCTTGAAGAAATGACCTGTCGATACTATTTTTAGAGAGTAGGAACGTTGTCATGACTGAGATCATAGCACTACAGTTGTACACTGTGCGGGATCAGACCGCGAAAGACTTCAAACAGACGCTGTATCAAGCTGCCGAGATTGGCTATGCGGGAGTGGAGTTTGCTGGCTATGGGGATCTTCCGTCAAAAGAGATGGCGGCTCTACTCGCGGATAGTGGGTTGCGCGCTGTCGGTACACATATAGGACTGGCAGCACTGGAAGCGGATTTCGAACGCGAAATAAATTATTGTCTCGATATTGGTTGTACCTTTCTAGTGCTCCCCTGGCTTGCTCCAGAATGGCGCAATGCGGAAGGCTTCAAGAGGTTGGCCGAGCGCTTGAACAAGTTTGGTCTGCGTAGCCAGGAACGAGGCGTGACCATTGGCTATCATAACCACAATTTCGAGTTCCAACGCGAGGGCGATCAAACGCTCCTGGAACATCTGGTAGCCGCAACTGATCCCACATTGGTCAAACTAGAACTGGATACGTATTGGGCAGCATTTGCACACAATGATCCAGTGGCCTTTATAAGAAACCATCCCGGACGCATCGCCTCTCTCCACCTCAAAGATATGACGGCTGAGCGCACATTTACCGAAGTGGGCTACGGCACGCTCAACATCGCAAGTTACGTTGAGGCTGCACGGCAGGAAGGCATACAGATTTTCATTGTTGAAAATGATCAGCCGACGCTTCCTTCGCTGGAGAGCGCCCGACGCTCCTTTGAGTATGTCCAGCAGATCCTGCAATAAACAGGGTACTCTGCGCATCGCATCAGGAGGCACAGAACATCCAGCATGCGCAGGTCCCCATCGACCATCCATGTTTGTAGGTACCAGGTACCCCAAGGGTTGGCTCAGCGCTGAGGAGTGGCCCTGCATGCTCGGGTTTGCATGTATGGATTATTTGGATAGTGTGTTATTTTCTATCATTCTAGCGTCGTATAGTCCCACATAACACGTTAGATATACGTGAAGATAGAAAGAAGAGACCTTAGCATGACTGATCTCACATCTGTGCCAGACTTTGATGAAACGATGGCTTTTATCAAAGAGCGAGTCGATCAATTACGCACGCCCTCCAGGCAATGGGCTGACCTCGCCCGACTCGCCGTTCAGGGTCTACCTCATGATGAGCGAAGATTAGCTGAACTAGAGGCACACATCAATGCTGTACGCTGCGAACTCAGAAGCGTTGTGCTGGCCGCCTCCGAGCATTTTCCCGAAGAGAAGCTCAATCTATTGCGCAAAAATGCTGGCATGAGTAAGTATGCCTGGCGCTCATTTAAGACGAAGCGCGCCGTAAATATAAAGCATGGATTCTCGCTGGTGATCTATTAGTTTATTTCATCCCTTTAAGCGGGCCGTAAAAGGGCACGAGTTTTTGTCACTCCTTCAGGGAGGAAGTATCACACAAAACCCGTAGAGGCCAGGTGAAGATGCACTGGCGAACAAGGAGAAAAGTATGGAGATTGATAGCGAACGGCAACAAAAAGCCCGCGAGTATGCCCGTATTCGCCGCCGTATCTCATTTATAAGTATGGGCATTGCAGCCATCTGTATTGCGGTGGTCCTGGGAGCGGGTTGGGATAAGTGGTTGCGCAACGTTGTGCGGGGTGCCACAAGCTGGTTGCCACTACTGGGCTGGCAACCGCGCACAGACTGGTTTCCGCTACAGATAATCGTCTACTTTTTGCTGATCATGGTTGCCTATGAACTCCTGACATCACCACTGACCTATTATAGCGGATTTGTGCTGCCGCATCGCTATGGAATTTCTGTTATGAGCCTCAAGTCCTGGTTAGCCGACCTGGGCAAAGGCTTCGCCCTGAATGTAGTCCTGGAGGCGGCCTTCGTTACCCTGATCTACGCCCTGCTTGCCTTGCAGCCGCAACTGTGGTGGCTATGGGCCGCCATCATTATTCTCTTCTTCTCAGTATTGATGGCAAATCTCGCGCCTGTACTCATCTTTCCCATCTTCTATAAGGTAACACCGCTGCCTGATGGTGAGATGAAACAACGGCTGCTCGCCCTGGCGGCGCGCGCACATACGCGGGTGCAGGGTGTATTTCTAATGAAAATGAGTAATAAGACTACAGCCACCAATGCTGCTCTGATGGGCTTAGGCAATACACGGCGCATCGTCATGGGGGATACTATGGCAGATCGCTATACAATAGATGAGGTTGAGGTGGTATTGGCACATGAGCTTGGGCACCATGTCCATCATGACATCTGGAAGCTGATCATTAGCCAAGCGGTGCTGACACTGGTAGGATTGTATGTAGCAAGCTTACTACTGCATTGGGTGATCGATGTGCAGCACTATTACCAGGCCCTGACCGATCCAGCAACCCTGCCATTGCTCTTTCTGCTGATCGGCGCCTTCGGATTAATCGTCATGCCACTCAGTAATGGCTATAGTCGGATGATCGAGTACCAGGCAGACGAGTATGCATTGCAGGCAACCAGCATGATTGAAGCGTTCAAGGGCGCCATGACACGGCTCGCTAATCAGAATCTGGCAGAACTTGAGCCAGCGCCGCTGGTCGAATTTCTCTTTTACTCACACCCGTCGATCAGCAAACGCCTGAAGCACGCGGATGAATTTGCCACGCGCCCAGCTTTTACCCGCGCGCATTCAGATGCTGGCTCTGCATCCACGAGGACAACCGGGTAGGGGCGTCACCTCGCGTGCGCCTGGGGTCGGTCGCCAGGACACGCCCCTACCCAGTTGCTGAAGAAACTCAGCAGTTCTTCCGTTCGCGCCTCTGGGAATTGTCCCGACACGATTGCCTCAGCTAGTAGGCATAAGGAGTAACAACCTTTTTTCTTCTCAGAGGCCCAATAGCCTTTCCAGAAAGATTGCCAGTACGCCAGTTGCAATAATAGGGAGCGTGAGCAGGAGCAGGCGGAGGCCAGATTTGCGTGACAGCGCCCAGAAAATCACCACGTTTTCTAGCAAGCCGACGATGGTGGCCAGGAGCATAGTGACTGCGGCTGGTGTACTGCTCACTGCGCCTTGGGCCAGTTCCTGTCCAACCAGTACGGACGAGGAGGCTGCGCTAGCCAGTGCGCCCACTACAATGACGACCAGAAAACCGAGCGTACCAAAGATGATTTTTGCCAGGCCACTGAGGACCGTCAGGAGCAAAAAGAGCAGGCCAAAAGTGAGAACGGAGCGCAATGAGAGTGGTGAACGTAACAATTGCCGCTGTTCCTCTGGAGATTGCTGGGTATTGTGCGCTGGCTGTGGTGAAACACCTGCTTGCTTGTGTTGCTGCTCATCATCGTGCTCTGAGGTCTGCTTTGTGGCTGTTGTGGGTTTCCGATCACGTTGCTCGTCTGTAGGTCGCCAGTCATTGGGAGATGTCTGCGGAGCAGCTGTGGCAGACGCACGTCTGTTTTTGTGGGTAAAATGCAGACAGGTAAATGCAATAATAGCAGCAACTAGCATCATTGGTACGAGTGTAACGATGGTTGCGAGTGCGGGCTGGATGCCACGGGGTAGGACAAAGATCAGGACCAGCGCCCAGTTGCGCAGGATCATCGCCACGTCGGAAAGCAGGATATTGACCGACGCGTCAACTGTGGTGTCTATGTTATCCCTGGTTTCCTGTCCCAGGAAAAGAGCGGTCGCGGCACTATTCACCAGGCCACCCAGTAGCGCGCTATAGCGGATACCACGGGTACCAAACTGACGAAGCAGAACGTAATTCAGGAAGTTCAAGCCGGAGACCAGCACCACTGTCAGCCAGACCTCGCGCGGATTTACTATGTGCCAGGGATCGATGGTCCGATTGGGTAGCAGGGGGTAGACCACGACGGCAATAAAGGCGAGCAGCAGTGTGCCGCTGATTTCAGCCTCAGTCAGTTTACTGGTAAAAGTGACCAGCTCCGTTTTCCAGGAAAGCAAGGCCATAATCAGGATTGCGCAGGCAAAGGCCAGAAAGTAGTCGCCTATGCCAATGAGTATACCCAGTACATTCGCAGCTGCGAGAGCGAACGAGGTGGTGATCAGCAGCGAGTTCGTTTTCCATATACTATAGAGATTGATGATGATAATCGCTAGCAACACAACACTAAACTGCACGTAGGCCATGACTGGAGTGACCAGCCAGGCGATAGTACCGAGCAGCGTAGCGATGGCAAAGGTGCGCTCGCCCGCCTCCTTGTGTGCCCATTGACGCTCCAGGCCGATAAAGAGGCCAACAGAGACGGACGCGGCGATTTTTAAGGCCAATTCGAAGGGCGTGTACATGTTGCTTCCGTCTGGTAGGAAATCTCAACTTTTGCTATATCACATCCTTAATACGTACGAGCGCAAGAGAATGGATACAGTCTGCTGAGTGTCGGGGTGTGCTGCTGCGTGTGTACATAATAGCTTCAGCATGAGTATCGTTTTTTTGCGCACTTGCGTATTACCTATGTCTATCTACGTACCCAATAGAGGGTAGGAGCAGACAGTGAACTTCGTATGTTGGTTGTCGTGGAAATAAGGAGAGAGTTATGCCGGAGAAGAAAAATAAAGCCGCAAAAATGACACGCAATGCTGGACGCAAAGGCGGCGAGGTCGCCCACGAGAAGGGAAACTCTCACGATTTAGGCGGTGAGGAGGCTCAGGCGGCTGGACGCAAAGGCGGAGAGATCGCTCAAGGGAAGGGGGCTGCTCACGAGTCAGGGAGTAAAGAGGCCCGTGCGGCTGGTCGTAAGGGTGGAGATGCTGTTCACGAGAAGGGAACTGCTCGCGAACTCAGCGGCGAAGAGGCCCGCGAGGCTGGTCACAAAGGTGACACGTCTGCTCGCTCATAGGAAAGATGAAGCATAGCCAGCATAGCGAAGCGGCTCGCTAAACGCAGAGGCTGCGAGTCGCTTCGTTGCATGGCCTGGTACAAGTTGTGCTCATGGAGCAATGCAGCATACATTCAACGCGTAGGGCCGCCACAATCCGGGAGCCAGATAGCTCTATGCAGGGCAAAGTTTCATCTCTCTGCACAACTTGCGAAAGGTCCTGCGTTGCGTCGTGGGATCGCTAGCACATATGGTAGAGCAGGTTGTAAATATGCTAGAAAGCTAAAGCAGCTTTGAATGCTGAAAGCTGTGCTGCCACATCTTCAAGCGGACCTTCAGGCATGGAAAGGAGTGGCTCATCCACACCGGCAGCGGCCCACTGGTCAAGGCGGGCAACGACCTCGGTTGGTGTGCCAACGATGGAAACGGTATCAAGCATACGAGGGCTGACCGCAGCAATTGCCGCCTTCATGCCTTGTTGCCAGCCTGCCAGTACAGCCTGAACTTCTTCTTCAAAGCCGTTGCGCCTGAGCATCTGCGCATAAAAGGTGCCCATTTTGCCAATGTAATAGGCAAGCGGTGCCGCTGCATGGGAGTAAGCCGCCTGACGCTCCTCTTCATCGGCGTCCTCGCGCAGCAGAACGCTGGTAATATAGGGGGCGATGGCAGCGCTATGCGGCGCTCGTCCAACGCTACGCGCTCCCTCGTCGAGCTGTTCGCGTAGTTCATGCCACTTCGTTGCAGGCCAGTAGACCGGCAATATGCCATCCGCAATCTCACCTGTCTGCGTGACGTTTTTGGGTCCCATGGCAGCTATATAAATAGGGAGGTTGGCGCGCGAAGGCGTAAAACGTAGTTTAAAGCCACGTTCGAGATTGAAAAATTCACCGTGATAGACAAGCTTGTCACCACGCAGGATCGTGCGAATAATCTCCACGTACTCGCGTGTGCGTGTGACAGGTTTCTCGAAAGGAACACCGTGCCAGTGCTCGATGACATTGGCACCGGATGGGCCAAGTCCAAGGATAATACGACCGCCCGAGCGTTCATCGAGTGTGGCCACTGTGCTGGCAAGCAGAGCAGGCGTGCGCGAGTAGACATTGGCGATGCCGGCTCCAAGCTTGATGCGTTTCGTGACACGCACAAGATCTGCTAACGAGGTAAAGAGTTCATAGCCCCACGATTCGCCAAGCCAGATGGAGTCAAAGCCCAGCTCATCGGCAATTTTCACTTTTTCGACGATTTGATCCCATTGACCGGGGAAATTGGGAAAATCGGCAACAAAGCCGATACGAGAACGGTACGCATACATTGCATTATCAGAACCACTGGCTGTTGTCATGTGGAAATCCCATCCTTCCGTTGATGGCATAGTCGCCCAATAGTTGCCAATTTTATGGACAACTCTTCCATTGCCCACAAAATCAACGTTAACCTACATCCGTTGAAGTCTCTGAGCGAACCCAGAGGCCCAACTGGATGGGAGGATCGACTACGGCGATCCTCAAGTTCTGCTTCCAGTGCTCATGACGATGCATGAGCAACGCTTTGACCTCGGCTCGACTCGTGCAAGTGCGTAATTCCTCGTCATACAGGCGAGCGGCAATATTGTTGGAGGCATTAAGATCCGCATGGGTGGTATAACCACAGACTTGACAGCAAAACGTTTGCTGATTGGGTCGGTTCTTGCGATCTGTGTAGCAGCACTCATGACACTGCTGAGAAGAATAGGCACTCTTGACGCGGGTAGCAGCTACCCCTCGTTTGGTAGCGTTCCAGGTGATTTGCTCAGGGATGTGACCCAGGTTTGACGCTCGCATGGAGGCATTCATGGCTCTCGCTTTGTGACGCATGGTCGCAACCGAAAGCTGTTCATAGGCGAACTGACACCCTTCATGCTCCTCAAAGCAGAGATTGACCGCCCGATTAATCTCCTGTTTCACATGACGGATAAGGCGCTGGCCTGTTGTGCTTGAAGTCGAAGGCAACTTCTCCTTTGGCATGCCCTTCTTTTCCAGGCATGTTCTGAGTTTGGCTTTCCGGCGGCGTTTCTCCCAGTCTCGTTTTTGCCGCTCACGCAGTTTCCCGCTGAAGGTGCCATAGTGCTGACCATCAGAGGTTGTGATGAAATTCGCCATGCCCACATCAATGCCAACGACGGGCGCATCGGCAGGAGTCTGAACCGTCACCCTCTCATATGATGAGAGGGTGAGCCACCATGCTCCATCTCGTTTCTTGAGCGCCACGCTGCTGTTGATCGTGCGGCGCTGGCCTGTTTTTGGATCGGTGAGGGCCTCAACATGATAGGAAGCAAGCTTCACGGGAACTAGGAGGGGAGAACCTCTGTCAAGCGTGCTCACTTTGAGCCAGTAATCAAACGTCGAGTCGGCGGATGGCTCTAACTTGAGCACGTTGCAGTTCCCCTGGATACAGATCTCGTGCAAGATGGGAACGTTCCATTCTCGCCATTCGGGTTCTCCTGTCCCTTCTTCAAGCGTGCCATTGGCTTGTTGCTCTCGGTATTCTGCAAGCTCATCTCCATAACTCTGATACGCCTGTTCCCGATTGGTGTGCCACGATTGGGCGATGCCTGCGGCCTGTTGAATAGCGACGCGGTGCCAGCGTTGGGAAAGAGGGGTTACAAAGAGTGTGTCACGAAAGGCATTGGGTGGTTCGTGAGTGCAAAACGCGGTGACGTACTCTTGACAAAGCGAAAGAAAAATCGGAGCCAGAGCATCGAGGGCAGCAAGCTTGCCTGGATTGGTTTCAAGCAGGCGGATATGCGTCACCGCTTTGGTAATGGTGTGCGGTTTGACGGTTTTCTTTCCACGCTGGTGCTTCTGTTTCATTCTGGTTGCTCCGATCTCGCTCGACTTCTGTCAACAGAAACAAGTGAGCTTCCACGAGTTTCCGTCATCTATGCCTCTTGTAAGACGGTTATGGGCAAAGGTTTGTGAGTCGTTTCTGGTGATGTAAGAGGACCGCTCTGGTAGCCAACAAGTGCAGTATCCTCGTACGGATCAAAGAAAAAGGAAAAAACCGGCACCGTCCGCCACACCCTCTGACACGAGTCATTCTAGTGGAACGAAGCCGAGGATGTCAAGTGGTTTTGTACGATATACTCCTCCACTTGCCCATATCCCATGCTATCAAAATAGCATGAGGGTATGTTATATCCTGTTTAGTTACATTTTTCATAGAAAGTGGCTACAGATCTGGAAATAAACGTACATATTTGTCCGTGTTTTTAACGCATGTTATGCTACCAGGCTGGCTACTGAATGATTTTGTTGTATGTTTCGCATAAGGTCTCGGTGGCCTCCTGGTCTCCGACGAGTTGGGCGAGACGGTCGCGATTATTGTCAAGGGTCTGATATTGCATCCTTACGACCCAATGGGGCGCTTTTTGGGCAAAGCCATGGAAAAGCTGGTTCATGGAAGAACAGGTGGCTTCTATTTCCTGTCGTATTTGTGCGACGGCGCTGATGTTGTCTTTCATTGGGTACCTTCCTTGTTTGCTGCCTGCGCCTCTGCTTGCTCGCGCGCGCGCAGGAAGTCTCGCGCGACAACATGTGTCACGTGAGCGACCTGAGCCAGATGTTGCTGACGGACGGGCTTGCCTTTCGCCAGCAGTTGCTCATAGGCTTGCTGAATGCGCAATTGACGCTCTTGCTCACGCTGGAGACGCTCCTGTTCGCGCCTCTCATGATATGCTGGTGATCCCGCAAGAAACGGTTCACGTGCGCGCAGAAAGTTTCGCACTACCGTTGGAGCCACATGGGCGGCTCTGGCTAATGGCTTCTGGCGTATGGGCTTACCTTTCGCCAGCAGTTGCTCATAGATCTGCTGAATACGCTGCACGCGTTCTTGTTCACGCTTCTCAAGAAATTCCGCTGTGCCTGCCACCAATTCCTGTGGCAGCTCCTGGCGATACTGCTTCAAGAAGGCACGTGTGTGCAATTCACTGAGTCCACTGGCTTTGCTCAAAGCGTACATGGTAACGAGCTTGCCTTGCGCAGAGAGATGTCCAGCGGTCTGTTGCAATTGCTGTACCTGCTCTGGCGTCAGAGTTGGTAGGGACCGCAGCGGGGTAATGCCTTTGACCACCAGTCGTCCATCCTTCTTACGCAAGCGTGCCGTTCCCTCGGCCAACTTCTTGAGTCGTAGGAGCGAGCGTTCGAGTGCTGCATGCGTCGTATCGAAAGCCAGTCCCAGCATGTGGGCGATTTCGGTGACGGTGTAGGTGCGTTCATCTTCATCACGCAGTCCGTAATACATGCGCACGATGCTTTCGTCGCGGGCCGGCAGGTGGGATAGCCAGTCATCGACCTGCGCCTGTTGCTCCGCGTTGCGCTCAGGAGCGGCCTCGGTTGGCTGCACGTGCTGCATGGAGATTTTTTCTCCGTCCATCTCCAGCCATTGCAGATGGGCCTCAATACTGACTGGCTGTAGTTCGGAGAGCAACTGTGCGCCTTCCTGGGTCGCCTTCTGCCAGGTGGTTACGGGGATACGGATGATGTGGCGCTGATGCAGTGCGGCTTTGATGTTCTTTTCAATGTAGGTGATCATATAGTTGCTGAGTTTGCTCTCTGGGAGAACCGTATAGCGCTCCATCGCCAGAACGAGAGCTAGATTGACCTCCCCAATAATATCCGGCAGCAGGTGACGATACATGTAGGGACAGCGCTTGATAGCGAGACCTTTCGCCAGTGTGAGATACGCTTCCACTAGCCGGTTGCGTACCTCACGATCCAGACACGGAGCATGTTGTGTTGCCTCAAGCAGTGCCTGTTGTTGCTCTTCTGTGAGATATTCCAGAGAGGCCAGGTCGGCGCAGTAGGCGCTCAGGAGATCATTTGAAGAGGAGCCCATCACAAAAACCCTTCCTTTCCAACAATGATAAGCCATAGAAAACCGAATGTTTAACCGTCACGATAACAGTCCTCCTCACTACCACCACCTTCCCAACAGCTATAGATTGCCATAGATAGAATAGCTATTACAGATACAAATCGTACTTGAAATCGCACACAAGTTGTAGTACGATATATATGTACGTACGATTTTATGTACGACCAATTGAGCAAAAAAAACGAAGGAAATTGAAAGCAAAGGAGTAATAATATGGAGGCAGATTTTGCAACACTACTAAGAACGTACCGAAAAAACATGGGATGGAGCCAAGAGGAAATGTCGCAAAAGTGGTCTTATTCCTTGCCGCAGGAATTAGCTTAAACGCTATAGCCATGAACTATGACAGAGATTTAATCAAAAAAGCGATTCTTGAAGATGGCTGTCATCTGCAACTGTGTTTCTTAGACCCCCATGGTGACAAATGTGCAGAACGAAACGACGAAGAAGGCTATGAACCCGGTGTCTTAAAAAGTCTCACAAATGCTAACCTTACTGTGATAGGTGGGTTACGAAAACAAATTGCTAAAGCGAATGCCCAAAAAAGCAGGCAACTAGAAATCAGGGTATATAGCATGATCCCCCGCTTTAATATCTATATCGTAGATGATACATTAATGACAGTACAGAGCTACGCCTATGGACGAGGAGAAGAAACACCCACCCTTGTCTTAGAACGAAAAACTAATGGAGGTCTCTTCGACTTCTATATTGCAATAGCAAGACATATTCTGGAAAATTCAAGGGATATTGACGACACATTAGTAGAGGAAAGAGAAAAAATTATATGAACATAGACACTGCTATCAAATCAGATGTACCTAGAATACTACAAATAGCCGAATCTGCCGCATATGAAGCAGGAGATTATTTAGTCAGAAAACTAGGCCAGGCACAGATTAAAGGTCGAAAATCCCTACGAGACGATCTTTTAGATGTTGACCTAGAAGCCGAAAACATAATACTCACAAAACTCCGCAAAAATACCCCAAACATTGGGATATTATCGGAAGAGGCTGGAGTTGAGGGAAGCCAGGATCAATATTGGATCATTGATCCTCTTGACGGATCTGCAAACTTCCAACACGGAAACCCTACATTCGCTGTAGCCATTGCTCTAGTAACCAAGCCGGAGACAATAGGAGGTATTATCTACCTTCCTACAAGAGGAGAAATGTTTACTGTTATCCAACATCAAGGAGCAACCCTTAATGGAACCCCCATTAAAGTTTCTCAAGTTGCTCATCTTGAAGAGGCCATTATCCACGCAGGTGACATTATGAAAGAAGGAAGGCAAGATATCACAAAAGAACGTATAAAAGATATATCTAAGTTATTTATGCAATCACGTAGAATAAGGATGATAGGAACAGCCGCAACCGACTTAGCATACGTAGCATGTGGAAGAGCTGATATGCTCATAAACCATACAGAAGGCCCATGGGATATCGAAGCTGGAAAATTGCTTCTAATAGAAGCTGGTGGAAAAGTCACAACAAAGCAAAAACACAACAACGGGACATTATCTATCTACAGCAATGGTATTATTCACGATGCAGCAGAAAATCTGCTCTTTTCCTAATAGAGGCATTATCACTTTCGTATGTAGTAGGAGCAAAGTATGCTCTTACAAGAGTAATGGAAGCGCTCTGGCCCGGGGACAAGCGCATCAAAGACCTCCGCGATTTGACGCGACACTGGTAATAGATAGCAGTAATGACCTCATAACAGTTCAAGCGAGCCTTATTGCTGTTTCTTAATGCCACCAATACTCTGTAAATCTCCAATAGTCTGTTCTACTATTTGTTGAGAACGCGACAGGAGATGCGCTATCTGCTCAACACTGTGCGTACCATCTGCTAAAATGTAGACGGAGCGGTGGAGCGCCGACCAGTTGCGTATTTGTGACTGAGGAACGGTCAGGCGATCAGGATAAAAGGCAGCTCTTGTGCCTGGCGTATGTGTAGTCCCCATGACCTCAGGAGAAGAGGAAGGCATGAGCCGCCAATCCAATACACCTAGCCGGGCCAGTATGGGTAGCGCATTGGCATTTTCATATACCTTGTGTCCATTTTTATCAAAAATGAAGCAAGCGGTCACAGTGCCATCCTGTACGGCGAGCACAACGCGTCCCCCACCTTTTAGCGGTGTCTGGGTGGACACGTTGGCATGAACCTCTCCTGAATAGCGAAATTGTCGCAAGGCCTGGACCAGCATCTCATATGCGAGGCTGTACATAGTACGAGGTCCCTTTCCCAAAAGTAGAGCCTATCCACATCGACATATGCCTATATAGCATCTCGAAAAACTACGAGGGTTCCTCTATCAAGCAGCAAGAATTGTTCAATTGTTGTAGAGCGTGTTTGGGATGAGCACAATCTTCGATTTCAAGCTGATTTCAAACACTACCTTGAGTAGTATAACATAGTGCAGTAGGAAAAAATCAACTGTAAGAAACTTTCTGCTACTAATTTCTCATAGGATTGGTAAACTAACCGCGTCTATAGAAATATATTAAAGACAAAAAAATTATTACTTATAACTTCTATAGAGCACCATATTTTTTGTAAATAATAGATTTAACTGCTTGAAACGTGAAGCATCGTATTATTGTACTCGAAGTTCAATATCTGGCAGGTGCTATGGGGACAACGCCAGTTTTTTATGGATGAGCGGGCTATGCTCTAAGGAACCAGGGCGCACGCGAGGTGACGCCCCTATCCATGCGAATCTATGCGTTGTGGGAGTTGGAGATTTCAGGATGCCCATGCGCGCTCAGTCGTTGAGCAGAAGAGAGAGCGTAGGAGCCGGGATTTCATGGTCGTCGGAGACGCTGATGACCGCTGTGCCGACGGCGAAGAACTCGATGACGTGTGAACCCCAGCCATGGTTGCGTTCAACTATCTGTGCTCCAACGACACCTTGCGCCTTTAAGGCTACGGCTTCGGATTGCATGCGCTCCATCGATAGTTCGCGTGCATCGTACAGGGCTTGCGTATAGTTCGTCATCTCGACGTTACGACCAACGCGGTTCATCCACTGGCCCAGGCCCTGGCGCGAGACGTGATAGACGCAATTGCCCATAACCATGCCAACTGGCCGATAACCGGCGCGCAACAAGGTCCAGAAATCTTGTCCCGAGAGGTCCGAGGTGAAAGGCATATTATGCAAATTGCGGAAATGCTGACCACTGCGCGAACGAATAGCTGTACCTATAGCAACAAATTCGGCCAGCGCTTCTCCCCACTCGTGACGCGTGACCTCAAGGCGTACGCCAACAATACCGTCAGCACCTAATGCACTGGCCTCCTCTTCCATACGTGTCATAGCGAGTTCACGTGCATGATACATGGCCTGAGTCAGCACAGTCATTTCCTGATTCTGGTTCCAGTTGGCCCACTGATAGCCAATATGATAGATGGAGCTGCCGACTACCAGGCCCACAGGATCAAAACCAGCTTCGCGTACCAGGAGAAACTCGTTGACGCTGAGATCACTGGTGAAAAGCCCCTTATGCGTTGCATCATTGCGCATTGCGGTCAGGCGCTCACGTGCATGGACAGGCAAGTCGTTATTCTGAGGCGGTGTCTGTTGAGACATACAATAAGTGCTCCTTACTTGCTTTATACTGGTAGCAGCAGCATGGTGATGCTACGACATGTTAATCTCTGAATGTCAACTCACTGTTTTGCCCATAACGTCCCGGACGCAGATCGGTGAATGTGAGCGTCGGCTGCGGCGAGGGAATCGTGTGATCTTTTTTCACAGCGGTAATAGCCGTACCAACAACGGCAAAGTGTACCAGCAGGTCAAGATATTTGGCTGATGGTTGCTCAGTTTCGTACTCGATGATCTGCCGCTGATTGTCAATATGCATGCCCACAATACCTTGCGCGCCCTGCTTCTGCGCCATCGCATTCGCGCGCGTCTGTGCCAGGTGACGTGCAGTATAGATGGCCTGCGCAAAAGGCACAATCTCCTGATTGTTGCCGCCTGTGCCCCACCAGCCTTGCACTTGCTGCGTCATGCGACTGCCTAACGAAACGTAGTATGAACAGTAGCCGGTGACAACCCCGGTAGGTGTGTAACCTGCCTGCAACAAGGTCCAGAATTCTTGACCGGAAAGGTCGCTGAGAAATGGATGTGCTCCTAATGGTGTATTGGGGAGTCGCACTGCGGTACCAATGGCTGTATATTCAATCAAGGAACTGGCCCAATCATAGCGCTGACGTGAGAAGCGTACACCAATCACGCCATGTGCTTTGAGCAGCGTGGCCTCTTGCTCCAATCGGCCAAGCGCGAGTAATGAGGCGTGACGGTGCGCCTCGGAGACGGTGGCCAGTTCTTCTGCGCTGGTATTCCAGGTGTAGCGGCGCGTGTACTGCCAACCAACCTGGTAGATGGAGCTACCCATAACCTGACTTAACGGTTGGTAGTTGTGGTTGCGCGTTAACAAGAGCTCATTGGCGCTCAAGTCACTGGTAAAAAGCGGATGACCGGCCTCTTGCTCTTCGCGCAAACGTTGACTGGCTCTGGTAGGTAGCCCACCAGCCTCCAACGCCTGACGACTCACCTCGGCGGCCTCTTGCTCACGGAGTCGCCGCTCTTTTTCCTCGGGCGGGATGCGTTGCCAAAAAGGCATAGAAACCTCCTTCGATCTCGGAACACGGCTTCTATGGTCGTACTAGCGATTAACACGCTACAAAAGGAAGCGCTGTAAAGCCGCGTGCGCCTGTGCGCTTTGTGTGGACTCGTAGGCCAGGCTCGTAGCCAGTTCCTCGATCCACTGCTCCATGGGTAGTTGATCGGTCTTGAGCACGATACCGCGTATGACCTTGGCCCGCGAAGCTATTACTGGTCCCTGACGCTCACGCACGATACGATACTGGCTGTCTCCTAGCGTAACAACAATCTCCCTGACCGGATGCTCGCGCGCGAAAAGGCTATTCCGGCGTGTCACTTGCGTACGGTCAGGTAACGCTCCCTCTAGCTTGGCCGCCAGGGCTTCCATAAATGCTTTCAGATCAGTAGAGTCAGCCCGCAACGATGCCGCAAACAATTCTACCTGCACAGGCTCACTCAATTCGTCACTCATTCCCCACTCCTTCCTTACATAGTGAAGATAAAATAGTGCTGCTGTGTAATATACGCGCGAGTTGGCAATTTGGCACCTCACACAACATGCGATCTCCACTATGATAAACGCGATAGGTTCCTGTACATAAAAATAGCACGAATAGGAGGTGATTGCCCAGAGTCTTTATTTACTCACTATCTCAGCTCTGTATTTGATGAGACACCCTGTGCGTTGCCAAATCATGAATCACTGCGGCCCATCGTGCTTTGGCGCGTTCAAGCGCAGGGAATAGCTGTCCCTTCCCACCAGGCGATTGCAACGTCTCTGCCTGGTCGAGTATGTGGCAGAGAGCTGCTTGACGTTCCTCTTGAGAGGGAACATGCTCAGGTTCACAGAGGAGACTCGTGGATAAGCGAAGATGGAGGGTGAGTGGCTCTTCATTGAACACTGAACCCGCTGAGCAGCGTGTGTGCAGGAGTTGTATCTGCATGTGTCTCTCTTCCGTGGGTGGTACTCATCATGGTCTCCTTTATTTGCTCTGATTGTTTGCGAAAAGGAGAGATTCTACCCAAAAACATTGGAAGAAACATCTCTCTTCTTGACAAAAGAACTATTTCCTCGGTGATTCGCTTGTATATGCTAAGTATAGAAGGCGAATGTGCAATAATACAGGAGAAATGACAGGTATTTCTTTGTAAGAAGCAAGAAACATAAAGAAAAAAAGTTCTATGACTTTACAATATGATGATTCTCTCCTGGATGACATTGGATGGCAACTCCTCCATGCGTTGCAGGAAAACGCCCGACAATCCTTCAGAGAACTAGGACTGCGTGTTGGACTCACCGCTCCCGCTGTGATTGAGCGCATTCGCAAAATGGAGGGGGCCGGGATTCTTGTTGGTTATCGGGCGCAGATTGACTTGGCGAGGGTCGGTCTGTCAATCATAGCTTTTATACGCATGAGCACCCCGAGAGAGCGAAGCGGGTATGTTGGGAAGCAATTACAGGGCATTCCTGAAATTCTAGAATGCCATCGTGTGGCGGGTGAAGATTCCTTCCTGATGAAAGTGGCCGTTTCCTCGATGCACCATCTAGAGATACTCATCGACCATCTCGCCCAGTATGGCCATTCTACGACATCTATTGTACTGTCTTCCCCAGTAACCAGCCGCATCGTGGAAGCCGAGAAAGACTAAAGGTGACCTGCTGTGAGGACGAGGATTGCCCGGTCACGTTATTTGCCTTTTGTATGTTTGCTCTCGCTTAGCCACGTGAAGGCGAATAGACCAATAAACAGCAGCGAAAAGATGCCGTAGGCAATTATACTGGCTTTTTTCGATGCCCTGACTACCGGGGATTGCGGCATTTCACGGTAGGGGTGCGCTACCAGGACAAGCATCACGAAGAGAAAGAGCGCTACGAAGAATAGTATTACCAATCCGTATAAGAATAGAGCTTCCATACCGCCTCCTAAATGCCTCTCCGTCCATGCGGGGGGAAATGGGGTAGGGGCGTGTCCTTGCGACCGCCCTGGGGCGCACGCGAGGTGACGCCCCTACCCCATTTCCCAACATTTTCCCCCGGAAGGATGGAGATCTCTCCTAATTGCGTATAAGCAATCTTTACGCGCTTTGTGCCATAAAAGGTCAGGAACGCGCGTCTGCTTATGCGGGACATTGCTCTAAGATGCCGACTCTGTTTTTGAGTTTGAAGATGTGAAATAGCAGCCACATGGATGGTAGCACAATGATCAGGCCAATGATTACTCCGATGAGTAAGAGGAGGAGCGTGCTTGTCGGACCCGCACCAGCATTCACGGTTATATCTGGTGGTACCAGGTAAGGGATCTGCGAGACGCCCCATGTGCCAAGCAGAAAAGCCGTCTCAGCAACAATAAAGATGCGCGCAATACGGTAATACTTGAAAAACAAAGCCCCAGCCGCTACAGCACCAATCAGCATGGTAGCAATAACAAGCAGCCGCGCGTGATCTAACATGCCATGCCACAAAATTGGTGCCGCAGATGAAGCTTGCAACAAGCCAAGAGCACCAAGAAGCGCAGTAATTGCTCCTGCTATCAGACCGCGTAGACGAAATGCTGCGGCCATATGTGCCTGCTCGTTGTTTGTCGCCTCTAGCGTTAAATAGATGGCGGCCAGTGTGGCACAAAGAGCAACTGCCATGAAGCCAATCGTCAGCGCAAATGGCGTGAGCCAGAGCGATCCCAGGTTGGCCTGTACATTACCACTGTTCACATGAATCTGGCCGCTAGCTACGGCGGCGGCAGAAAATCCCAGACACAAAGGGGTCAGAACGCTGGCCGAGCTGAAGACACGTGTCCATATCTTTATCGGGGCCCTGCCCGCCCGCAATCCATGCGTACGGAAGACAAATGCTGAACCGCGTAGGACTATACCGATTAATGCGAACACTAACGGAAAAAAGAGCACTGTCGCAATAATCGAGAATGGTGCTGGAAAGGCGGAGAAAAGACCGACGACCAGGAAAACTAACCAGACATGATTGGCTTCCCAGATTGGTCCCAATGCATGATTGATCAATGCTCGCTGCTGCTCGCCCTCAGGACCAAAGGCCAGTAGATCCCAGACACCGGCACCAAAATCAGCTCCACCGGAGCAGGCATAGGCAATAAGGGCGAACCAGATAATAGTGAGCAACAGGTATGGCAAACTCATACTATATGCATCATCCTTTCTTAAAGACCAACCTTTAAGTTCTTGTCATGTTGCTCTTCCTGATGGTGGCGCTGCGGCTCAACTACCTCTGTGGACCAGGCCATCTCCGGCAATGGCTGACGCGCCAGGCGTAACAGTAGAACGATCATCGTGATTGTCAGGATGATGTAGATGAACGAGAAGACCAGAAAGCTGATGTTCAAGAATGGTGCCGTCGTCACTGCCTGAGCGACAAGCAGATAGCCATTGATAATCCACGGCTGTCTCCCTTCCTCAGTGACTAGCCAGCCAAGCTCGACGGCGAGAAATCCTAGTATCCCGGACAATACAATGCCCCACAGCAGCAACCGATATTCTGGAACCACACGCCTGCGCCAGAAGTAGAGCAACCAGAAGAGTAGCGCAATGAACAGCATAAAGAAGCCACTACCAACCATACCGTCAAAAGAGAGGTGCACCGGGAGCGGATTGGGACGCTCATTGCTCGGAACGGAGTCCAGTCCTGTGATCACCGTATCAGGGCTGTAGCCTACCAACAGACTCAGACCATCGGGGATGTTGATGGAGAGATAATATTTCTGTGTCTGCGCATCGGGAATGCCTCCAATGTGCAACGGTACATGACTGGCGGTTTGAAATACGCCCTCCATAGCCGCCAGCTTAATCGGTTGTGCACGCGCCAGAAAGCGCGCATTGGCATCCCCGCTGATGATCTGCAATGGTGTGGCGATCAGGCCCATCGCCAACCCTAGCAGCAGGCCCTTGCGTCGATAGTCGTCGCGCTTGCCGCGCAACATAGAAAAGGCGTAGACTGCCGCTACCGCGAAGCCACAGGTCACATAGCATGCCAGGATCATATGCACCGTCTCATAGGGCGTACTGGGATTGAAGATGGCGTGAATAGAGTCGATGCCTGTCAGCTTGCCATTGGTGAATACAAAGCCGGTTGGCGTGTTCATCCAGGAGTTCGTCGTCACGATAAACCAGGCTGAGGCCAGCCCGCCGATCCAGATAGGGAATGAACACAGCCAGTGCAGACGCGGCGGCAACGAGTCCCAGGAATAGAGGTAGATACCGAAGAAGATGGCCTCCAGGAAAAAGGCAAAGCCCTCAAAGGCAAACAAGGGACCGATGACCGCACCGATAAATTTAATGTAGGTCGGCCATAAAAGACCCAATTCAAACTCGACAATGGTGCCAGAGACAGCGCCAATGGCAAAGATAATGACGGCAGCTTTGGCCCAACGACGCGCCAATGTCATCCAAACAGGATCTTTCTGCTTGATAGCGATGCCCTCGGCGATGCATAGCAGTAAAGGCAGACCGACTCCCAGGACCGAAAAGATGATATGAAACACGAGCGATGTGCCCATTTGTGCTCGCGCAGCCAGTAATGTAGACATGGCAATGTCCTTCCATATATTTCAAGGAAGAGCAGTACAACTTGCTGAGTGCTAATCAAGATCCTCCTATGCTTAACACGTTGGGCAGAATTTTCGTGTCAGGATGAAGCGTGCACAAGTCTCACATGGATGGTACCTCTAATGCGTAACTTGATGGGCTGCGAGGAAAAATGTGATGCTGGCGTCAATTTGTTGCTCGATCTCTTCAGGTGTGGGAGCAAGAAATCCTCTTCGAGTGCTGGACCACGACGGCGGCATTGGCGCGTGACACCAAACGCGTGCGTATCGGCCAGTCTGTCACCTGCAATCCACTCCGCCATCCCGCGCTACTAGCAAAAATGGCGAGTAGCGTTGATGTAATGAGCCATGGCCGACTCACCCTGGGTATTGGGTCAGGTTCTCCTATCATTGCGCCGCAGATTCGCGCTTATGGCTACGACTATCCCGATATTTCAGTGCTCACAGGGCAATTACGCGAGGCGGTCCAGATTCTGCTCGCTATGTGGACGCAGGAAGAGGCCACGTTTGAAGGCAAGTATTATCAGGTGCGTGGCGCGATCAATCAGCCCAAGGGGGTGCAGCAACCCCATATTCCCTTGCTGATTGCTGGTAACGGTGAGCAGGTCACGCTCAAACTTGTCGCGCAGTACGGTGCTGCCTGTAATGTGTTTGGCGATCTTGCTACGATTGCTCACAAGTTCGCGGTGCTCAAACAGCATTGTGAGGCAATTGGACGTGACTACCAGAGTATTCATCGCACAACTGGAACAAGCTGTATCATTGAGGATACTGACGAGCAAGCTCAGGCGAAAGTTCCTGAGGCAACGAGAGCCCTTTTCGGTAATGCTGCGCTGGTTGGCAGTCCTGCGACGATTCGCGAGCGGATCGCAGCCTACGAGGACGCTGGTGTGCAGGAGTTGATCCTCAGGTTCCCGGAGGTTGAGCGACTGGATACGCTTCGGCGTTTCGCGCAAGAGTTCATCGTATAGAGACACGAAGCCTGCGCATCCGCTTCTCTACCAACGCTACCGGGCAGAGAAGCGGACACACGTCATGTCATCACTTCATTTGGGACATTTTCTCTGCTCTCACCGTGCCCGCAGGTTTTCCAGGGGTCTTCTTTGTGGATGATTGTAGCAATACTCTCAATTTACTGTATTAGTGAGATAAACGGTTTTATAGATTATCTGTGCTATAGCAGATATAGATATGATACAGGTAATCTCTCCATCTAACGCGATGTATTTCATCGTATTAGTATAATGAAAAAGGAATTTCAATGTACTGGCAAGGTGCCAGATTACGCATGTGGTGGAAGCATAAGTGTGAAAAAGGAGTATGGGTATGATCGGCAATTCACCGACATCCTCTGTACGGCTCGCCACACGCGAGTCACGTCAGCGCCCCTTAAAAAGCTGGCAACAGAGCGGGATTGGTCTTTTACGTAGCGCCTTTGGTCTTGTATGGCTTGTTGCAGCCTGGTTGAAGTGGCAACCGCAGTTTCAAAGTAGTTTTGCCGCGCAAGTTGCGAAAGCCAGAGATGGACAACCAGAGGTAATTCAAGCATGGATTACGTTCTGGATACATCTTGTCAACATTAATTCACTGCTCTTTGCGCGTGCTGAAGCTACGGCAGAGACCGCTATTGCGCTTTGCTTGATCCTGGGTCTCTTCAACAATCTGACGGCGCTCGTGGGCCTGCTACTATCACTGGGCATCTGGTCGGTTGGAGAGGGTTTTGGCGGACCTTATGTGCCGGGTCAAAGCACGGACGTGGGAACGGCTTTGCCGTATGCAATCCTCTTCGCCGTACTGTTTTTCACCTCTGCCGGATGCTACTATGGGCTAGACCAGTGGCTGACTCCTCGCTTGGGACGCTTCGGCTTCCTGGCATCTGGCTCGCTTAATGATGCTCATACTGATACGCACGAAAAAAAATAAAGGTGCAAGAGAAACAATGGTGAACTCTTTGGAGTCACTTGACACGATTGAAACATCGAAAGTACAGCAGAGTGGAGCCTCTGCTGTGCTCCTTCTACGAAACAAACGTAAACTGTGCTGCCTCTGCGACGAGCGGCGATGGATCATTCTGATATGTTTCCAGGCGTGCAATTGCTTCGTCGCTCCATCCACTCGCTTGTGCGGATTGCGCGATCAAAGCACTGAGAGCAAGCCAGCGCAGACGTTCGTCAGAACTGGCTGCCAGGGCCATTTCCAGAGCGAGCAGTTGTGCATCTGGGCGGGTAGAGGCCTGTTGAATGCCCCGCCATGCTTTGCTCAGTGCAGCAGCGTGTAGTGTGTTGGTAAGTCTGACTAATTCAGGCGCAATCTCTTCCCAGGGAAGGCCTGCGATACTAATCTCGATGCGCAAGGAGACCGTCAGCTTATCCTGGGATAGGGCGGCCAGCATAGTTCGTGCTGTGGGCTGGAGGTGCTGCCGATTGTTGGCAACCGTTGACAAAAATGTTTGGCAAATCGTCTGTAATGCGCGCCGATTGCTCAATAAGCTCTTGATGGCGTCACCCACAAGCGCCGCATCATTGCCTGTATAGAGGGAAAAGATCGCCTTTGCCGCCAGTGCGCATTCATCCGGGAATGCTGAGTTCAGCAAGGCGAGGAGGCGCGTAAATAGTATGTGCTCGTGATCACTTATGGGATGCTGACTACGCCATTCCAAGGTCGCCATACGCACTTCTGTGACAGGATGGGCCAGCAGGGTCGTGGTCAGCGTTGCCAGGCGCTGCTGGATGAGCGGCGACATGCTGTCAGTTGGGATATGCACTACGCCACGGGCCAGTGCTGTATCTGGTGATTGAGCAGCGCGGGAGAAGACCTCCCAGGTCTCCGGTTCTTCCAGGTAATCCCAGAGCGCGCGGAGCAGGGCTACGTGCACATTGCGGTGTAGTTCGCGCGTTTCCCAGGAGAGTATTTCGCGATAGGCCACTTCAGAAGAGAGTGCGCCGATCAAGCGAATCACCTCCTTGGCTACTGTCACCTGAGCCAGCGGAGCCTTACGCAGCAGGGTGAGTGCTTCAGCCTGAGGCATGGAGAGCAGCGCGCTGCGCAAGGCGTAGATTGCAATACGCGCACGCTCGTCGTTGAGCGCTTCAAGTAGCGTTGGGATACCCTGGCCCGCGTCCAGCCTGCCGAGGGAGCGCAACGCCGCCTCGCGTACAGGGGGACGCTCGTCGCTGGCAAGCTCAATGAGCGGTGTGAAATCGAGGGCTGGCATGGCTGCCAGACGCTTGATTGTTGCAAGCCACTCGTAGGTAGCACGATGCTGATCTTTTGCCCGCACCACCTCCAACAGCGTGCCTGCAAAAATCTCCTGCTGTATTGGAGTCCAACGATAGAAATGGTCGTTCAGTGGCAACACAAAGCGCGTATGGCCAGTACTGAAACGACCTTTGTAGGCATGCTGGCCCAGAAATGAAGTCAGCAGATCCTGGCGCTGGCGATGCAGGTAGGTAGAGACGGATGAGAGGGTGATCGCACTTTTGTCGTTTCCCAAGAGTCTGGGAATGAGTAGGGAGACACGAGCGCGGCAATGTTCCAGGAAAAGGCGCAGAATGGAGTCAGCAATGAAGCTCGTCAGTGTCTGGTTAAGGGTGATTTCGAGGAGATCTGCTAGCTCATCGAAAGCGCTCAAGCGTTTGCCCAACGCAATTGCCAGTGTCAGTAGCAGTCTCTCATTTTCGCGGTTCTGCCACGATTGTAGGATAGGCGTGAGTATTGGCGCAATGCTGCGAATATGGGCGTCGGAGAGATACCTGTCGAGACGATAGACGCTAACGTGACCTCGCGCATGATAGATGGTGGCGAGTTGATGCGCAGACCACTCTGGGTGGAATGGGAAAGTATGCACCACCAGCTGTTCTATGGACTGTGCAGTGGGGTGCGAGAGATCTGTCGCGTTGAGTGCATCGTGGATAATTTGTGCCAGATCATCCAGATGCTCAATCTGCCAGATACCATGGGGAAGCGCGGCTAGGGCGGTGAGCATGTCGCGCCGCACTGGATCTTGCTCATTGCGCCGGTTACGTACAAGCTGGAGCGCGTCTGCGAGATGGTCGCGTTGATAACGAGCTGCGCTCACCAACGTTTTGAGGGCAACACCACGGAGATCGGCGTCAGGCGAACGTAGAGGCGTATCCAGTAGGGAGCGCACTTCATCCCAGGGAAGGAACGCGGCATAGGGAAATTGCTCCAGCGGGCGCGTCGCCAATGCAGGCAACTCCAGGTGACGCCGTCCTTCCCTGATGCGTTGCTCCGTTGAGAGAGCTGCGACAATCTGGTACGCCAGCACACCGTTATCATTGCGCCACCCGCGTTCGCAAGCGGTATAGAGCGCGAGACGCTGTGCTGGGCGGAGCTTGCCAAAGCACTGGGTGTTGAGAGTACCAGGGTAGCGCGTAGCGAGAGCGAGAAGACGCTCTGTGTCCAGACGATGCGCGACTGCATCAAAACGCAGCGTACTCTGTTCGTTTGTCGCGAGCACGAGATCGACCAGTTCATGCGGGCGCTTGCGCACCAGAGGCTGAAGATTCAAGCCTGCCAGCGACACGACTGGTAGCAGCGTTTTCACCAGATCAAGCGCAAGGTCAGGAGCGCTCTTGGAGAGTGTGGGTAATACAGCATTGACCTGGAAGACAAGCTGGGGGTCAAACGCTGTGCGTGCACCTGCCAGCAAGCGGAAGCGGTTGACAACGAGCGTAGGGTGCCGACGTGCCAAACGGTTCAGGCTCACGAGATTGAGCTTCTCGCTGATCTGCTCAAAATAATGCGCAACAAGCGACGACGAGCCGTATGGCAGCAACACTCCCAGGTTTGCATCGTTCCTCCTGGCCAGCGTTTCCAGATAGAGATCGATGGGAGCTTGTCTGCGCCGTCGATAGAGCTTGCGCATCAGAACCATTTGGAGCTCGGCTGAAATCAGCGCGAGCATATCTTGTAATTCGGCATCGCTACAAACCAACGCCGCCAGATCGAGCGCAAGTGCACGCACACTACGCGAAGGATCGGAGAGTGCCTGCGCTATCTGAGCAGTATCATGACTCCCATAGCAGGTCTGCGTTGCCAGGATGCGCTGATAGACATCACCTTGTGCAAGCACTGTCAGTGTTCCGCTGATACTTGGATCGCTGGCAGCTAGCTGTCCCAGTTCAACCATGCGGCGCATCCGGTCATGATGAGTGAGTGTTTCGCATTCTTGTAAAAGCTCTTTAGGCGTCATTGCGGCTCCTCTATCCATTATGGTTTGTTGCTGTTTTTCCATCCATAAGCATAATAAGGGAGCTGTCAATAAGGGGCCACAAGGGAGAAATCGAGCACACTTTGGAATAAATGTTTCAGCTCTGGTAATCTAGAGTGGAAGCAGGCTAAAGGCGAGACCTTGCCACCTGCTGTCACCATTTTCAAAGAGTTGGCGATTGTTTCTGGCGATCTTACCGAAGAGTTGCAGTGCAGCACGATCATCCAGGCCGGAAATATCACTAGCGAGATGTTCATAGAGCAGTTTGGACAGTAGTATGCGAGCTGTCTCGTGATCCCAAAAAGCCGCGTTCATTTCGCAGTTCCCGAAAAGCGAAAAGCGATGCAGGTTGCACGAGCCAACGGTGCCCCATTCTCCATCGACAAGCATGAGTTTTGAGTGAATCCAGACCGGGTTCCGCTTGCCATCGTCGCCTAATCCAGCGATACCCGCTAAGGTGAATCTGTCGAAGGCAGCAAGCTTCGCCAATTCTTCAGGGATTTTTTCTTCTGCTGGCACCACTGCTACCACTTCCACTCCACGCAGCAAAGCCTGGCGCAAACACTCGATAATCTCCGCAACGGCGACATACTGATTCTCTATATAGATTGAGCGGCGGGCCGCACGTATTGCCGCACGATACTGATCGAAATTCGAGAGCTCGCCTGCTTCAATATGATAGATGGCTCCCAGGGGCGTGGCATGCCCGTTTGAATACCGACCGCCAGGGATCGTGCGTTGAATTTGAACGCTGGCGTTTCCTTTTCGGTCGGGTACTCTTGTCGGAAACGGGAGATCGGATTCGCTGCCCACGCCCCATCGACCAGCGGTCAGATGTCGCTCGCTAGCTTCGTTCCAGCGCTGGACAAAGTTATGATGGACGTCGACCGCTGAAGGTCCCGCGAGCTCTACATACACATCATGGTTTTGACCTTTCCCACGATGGCCGGGAGCAACCATGGAATGGGGGTTGAGATTGATCCCTCCAAGAAACACCGTCTCCGCTTCAGTACCTGCATCAATCAGCCAACTTTTCTGATGCTGACAGTATCCTGGCTGGGCTCGATCCCAGCGGATGAGAATGGACGAAGTGCTTTTTCTTAACAGATCAACATGTTCGGGTGCCCCCCAGAAAGCATTTGTTTTCAGCGCTTCCGTTTCAGGGTCAGGGCGCCAGAAGATGATGCGAACATCTAAACCTCTTTCGGCAACTCGCTTCAGGACATCGAGCGGTGTGCCTCTTCCGTCTGGCATCTGGCACGCTGCCCACAGGAATGTTACCGTCGCCCAAACGCTGTGCTTTGCAGCTTCAATCGCCTCGCAAACGTGGCGGAACGCAGGCTCCCCGTCGATGAGAGGTCGCATGACATTGCCGGAACGGATTGGGTATGACGCTATAGGAGTGTGAGGGATTGCTAAAGAGCTCTCATTCAAATCATCAGCCATCGGTCAATTGACCTCGCGATAAAGCACGTCATTTATACTTTACTTATAGAGGAGTCCAAAGTGCAACATAAGTAGCCTATGTTGCACTTTGGACTCCTCCATAGAAAGTGTAAAAGATACATTTAAATATCAGGAGCTACTCTACTACTTTTTGTGCCGTGTTTTTCGTGGGGGCTGTATGGTCGTTAGCATACAGGAAACAGTTGGTCCAATGGCCGTTGCCCAGCTCTGTGCGCTGGGGGAAGCGCTCTTTACATACTGGCATCGCGTGTGGGCAACGCGGATGGAAACGACAGCCGGTCGGTGGGTTGATCAAGCTGGGAATCTCACCACGCGCCGGCACAGGCGTAATACCGACGCCCTGTTTCTTGATGCGGTCGGGATCAGGAGCAGCCGAGAGCAGTAATTGCGTGTATGGATGCTTCGGTGCCTGGATTACTGTATCGCTGGGACCACCCTCGACCAGCTGGCCCGCGTACATGACAAGCGTGTCTTCAGCAAAGTAACGCGCACTGGCAATGTCATGTGTGATAAAGAGCACCGCCAGCCGCTCCTCATCCTTCAAACGCAAGAGCAGGTTGAGGATGTCCAGGCGGATCGAGACATCCAGCATTGAGACAGGCTCATCGGCCAGCAATACTTCAGGACTGACAGCAAGCGAGCGAGCAATAGCAACACGCTGACGTTGTCCACCACTCAGTTGGTGCGGATATTTCTGAATAAATTGCTCCGCAGGGCTCAAGCTGACGCGGTTGAGCAAGGCCAGAACCTGCTCGGTTACTTCTTGATCATTGCGCGCGTGTCCGTAGACGCGTAGAGGACGGCTCAAGTGATAACGCACATCGTGTACTGGATTGAGAGAAGAGAATGGGTCCTGAAAGATGAGCTGGACATGGCGACGATAGGCGCGCATATCTGCCGGGCGATTGGTCAGTTGAACCGGCTGATCACGAAAACGGATGCTGCCTGACGTGGGATTGTATATGCGCGCCAGCATGCGCGCAACCGTTGTTTTGCCGCTACCACTTTCTCCGACGAGAGCAGTCGCACGACCAGGGTACAAGGCCAGCGACGTATCCTCCACAGCCTGTACCGCTTGCTTTGTAGAAAAAGGATTAAACTGGTGCACTGGAAATGCTTTGTGCAAGTGCTCAGCAGTCAGCACGGCCTGAGTAGGATCTTGTACCGCACCCGTTGAGGTTGTCTGGTTCAGCGTATTCATCGAGCTTTTCTCCCTTCCGCCAGCGTCTCGTAGCCCTGAGCCAGTTGCGCGGTTTCTGGTGCTACATCCTTAAAATGTGGATCATAGAGGTGACATGCCACGAACTGACCAGATGATGGAGGCGCGGAAGATTGCAGCTCTGGCACCACTGTCGTGCATGTTTCGAAAGTAAGGGGGCAGCGATCATGGAAGGCACAACCAGCCGGTACTGCCCGTAGATCAGGCGGCAAACCAGGGATACCGACCATTGTACGACGCGGTCCGTGCAACTTGGGGAAGGAATTGAGCAAGCCATAACTGTAGGGATGGCGCGGATGTGCATAGATGTCACTGCTGCTCGCCTTCTCGATGATTTTTCCCGCGTACATGATGGCGATCTTATCCGCCAGTTCGATCAAGAGCGAGAGATCATGCGTGATGAAAATCAGAGCCGTGGCAGACTCTTTACATAATGAACTCACCAGTTGCAGGATCTCACGCTGCACAACCACGTTGAGCGCCGTCGTCGGCTCATCCATAATAATCAACTCGGGCTGTAGGGCCAGGGCAATAGCGATGATCGCACGCTGGCGCATGCCACCGCTCAATTCATGGGGATAGCTTTTCAAGCGCTCCGGCGAGATGCCCACGATCTCCAGTAGCTCGGCAGCACGCTTCTTGCGCGCCGTCGCAGTCATTTCAGGACGGTGCGTCTCAAGGACGTCCATGATTTGCGTGCCGATGTTCATAACGGGATTCAGCGCGTTCATCGCGCTCTGGAAAACAATGGACATCTCTTTCCAGCGAAAAACACGCAGATGCTCAGATGAAAGTTGCAATATGTCAACTGCTTCTGTCTGCACCCGGCGACTACGTCTGGTGGAGTTGGTCTCCGGCGCAGTATCCTCTTTACGTGGATAATAAAGTACCTCGCCACCAGCGATAAAGGCAGGAGGATTTAACAGACGAGCAATCGCATAGGCAAGCGTTGATTTGCCACAACCACTCTCGCCAGCCAGGCCCAGAATTTCGCCGCGTGCTAACGTAAAGCTGACATCGCGTACCGCATGTACGGTACCGCTTGCGGCATAGTAATCGACGCTGAGGTGATCCACCTCAAGTAATGATTCAGTTTGCACTTCAATAGCCATAAAGACATCTCCCTCGGAACAAATGCTCTGCTTATCTCACCGGATCAACTGCCAGCGACGGGTGTTGCGCTGCGGGTAGGCGCTTTTTGCGCAGAAATTTCGGCAGGCGTTCATTGCGCAGACGGGGATTAGCAAGCTCGTCGATACCAAAGTTGATCAGCGAGAGACCGGCTCCCAGGAAGGCAATACAGAGACCAGGAGGGATAAACCACCACCACAATCGCAAAAGTAAGGCGTTGGCGTGCTGCGCATCATAAAACATCGTGCCCCAGGTGACTGAGTTCATATCACCTAGGCCCAGAAATTCCAGCGAAGCCGAAGCCAGGATAACGTATAACGTGGTGCTTACAAAGTTAGCTGCGACAATAGAGATCTCGTTGGGGAAAATCTCAAAGAAAATGATACGCCACGTACTTTCACCACAGGCGCGTGCCGCCGTGACAAATTCGCGACTGCGCATCGAAAGCGTCTGTGCACGCAACACGCGCGCCCCCCAGGCCCAACTGGTAACGGTGATCACGATAGCTATCGTCAATTGTCCTGGAGGGAAATACGAAGCTAGCACGATTGCCAGAGGTAGCGCAGGCAATACCAGGAAAACGTTGGTCAACAATGAGAGCGCGTCATCTATAACCCCTCCGAAGTAGCCACCAACCAGGCCAATCACGATAGAGAGCAGCGAAACGAGCACACCCGTCAGGATGCCCCAGAAGATGGAAGAGCGCGTCCCCACCACTAATTGCGTGAAAATGTCCTGTCCCAACGTCGTTGTCCCCAGCCAGTGCTGGGCAGAGGGCGGCGCATCGGCCAGCGTCGACAACTGTTCGGGGTCCTGGTTGAAAATCATGGGCCCGAAAAGCGCAACCAGCACGAAGAAAGCGACAATCGCCGATCCCAATGCGACCTTCTTACTCTTCGTCAGCTCTTTCCACACGCTACCCAGTCCATTGAGAAAACGTACATGCACAGGCTGGTTGAGCATAAGTATGGCGGCAGGAACAGAGCTAAGATCTTGCCTGCTCTTCTGCTCAGTAGCACTGTCTAAGGGCTGGCTCGTAGCGTCAGGAGACGAAGAGCGTTGCGAGGATGAAAGGTGATTCATAAACTAGGCACTCCTCTCCTGACGCACCCGAGGATCAAGTACAACGTACAAGAGATCGGCCAGGAAGTTTGCTCCAAGCACGCCCAGAGCGATAAACAGAAAGATGCCCTGCACCAGCGCGTAATCCTTGTCCTCGACGGCCTGCAACAAAGCAAATCCGATACCGGGATAGGAGAAAACCATCTCCGTCAGCAACTGACCTCCGACCACAAAACCGAGCGCGAGCGCGAAGCCGGTCACATTTGGCAGAATAGCGTTACGAGCCGCATACGCGAAAATCACACGACGCTTTTTGAGACCTTTTGCATTCGCCATCAGCACATAATCTTCAGAGAGCGTGGTAATCATCGAATTGCGCATCACCAGCATCCAGCCTGAAAGCGAAGAAAGCACAATGGTGAGTGCCGGGAGAATGGCATGATAGATCGCACTGGAGATAAAGTCAAACGACCAACCGGGATTAAGTGTGGTATCATAGCCGTCCGCGAATGGGAACCAGCCAAGCGTGAAACCAAAGACGTAGAGGATGATCAACGCCAGCCAGAAGTAAGGGATAGCCGAGAGGAAAGTCATCGCAGGTGAGAGAATGGTATCCAGAGCAGAACCACGCCACCAGGCCATGAAGATGCCGATCAGACAGCCTAGTGTAAAACTAATCAGCACAGAAACAGCGCCCAGGATCAGTGTCCACTGAATATTTTGCGCAATAATATCGATAACCGGCAGAGAACTGATCGACGTACCGAGGTTGCCATGCAGCAAATTATTGAGGTACTTAAAGTATTGCAACCACAATGGATCGGTGGTATCGATGCCGAAGGCCGCCTCCAGTGGTTTCAGCATGCTGGGCGTGATCTGTATACCTTGTCTCTGCATGCGTCCAATCAAGGCTTCCGCAGGATTACCAGGCGCTAAGCGCGGGATCAGAAAATTCAAAGAAACAGAGATCCAGATGGCAACGAGGTAGAATAGAATGCGACGGATGAGGTGACGCATCTGTTGACTCCTTATAACGTAACATATTCCTTGTCGGGAGGTGGGCAGAACGGAAGCGCCCGCTGACAGACAACTGAACTGCAACGAATGTGTTCCTAATGCGCTACAAAGGGGGATGGCTAGCTAGCCATCCCCCACCATGTTCCCGGCGTCGAGAGGTCGCCAGGTACAGGCCCCCATTTAGTTGGCAGGTATGAGGTGAGTCACAACGACTTCATCGTCAGGGACCTGGTATGCAGAACCAACTGCATAGGGATTGTTCTGATCAGGCCAGCCAGTGAAGTTCTTTGTGCTGTACTCGTACCAGGAAGCCGCGTTGACCAGCGGAATAGTCGGCAACTCGGTGACAAAGATCTTCTCAAGGCCCTGGATAGCCTGTTTCTGTACGGTGACATTCGTTGTCGAGGCATACTCTTGGAGCAGCCTGTTCGTCGTTGGGTCCTGCCACTTGCTCCAGTCATACCCCTTAGGTGACAGATTCGCGCTGTTCAGATGCGTATTGTACAGGTAAAACGGCGTGGGACCGGCGAACATACCGCCAATCAACGCGTCATAGCTACCATTGTCACGTGCATTGTAGTAAGCGGTATCCTGAATATCATTCAGTGTCACTGCCATGCCCACAGACTTGAGATTCTGGATAATCACGCGCGCCATCGCCTCCCAGTCGGTCCAACCACTCACGACGTCGAGATGAAAGGCCAGACGTACACCATTCTTCTGGTAGATACCATCCGATCCCTTCGTATAACCGTCTGTCTGTAGGAGCTGAATGGCCTTCTGCGTATCGGCATTCTCCTGCACCGTAGCGTAGCTGGGGTCCAGGTAGGAATTTTCGTTGGGCAAGATTAAACCGGTCGTGCTGGCGGGGGCAACATAGCCACTCTCAGCTTGATTTGCCATCTGTGAACGGTTGAGCGCGGCACTGATAGCCTGGCGTACATTGACATCATTGAATGGAGCTTTCGACAGATTCAGGTAGAGTGCAAACAGGTTCGTCGGAGCCATCCAATAATGATTATGCGCCGGGTCCAGAGCCACAAACGTGGTGTTCAGATCGGGAGCAAAGAAGCTGCCCCAGTCAATCTGACCCTTTGCCAGTTCAAGCTGCAATGTTGTGTTATCTTTCACCGCTGGATAATCCAACTGATCGACCTTCACCTTATCCGCCTGCCAGTAATTAGGATTTTTGCTATAGACCAGCAGCTCAGGTGAGAACTTCGTCAAGGTAAATGGGCCGGTACCAATAGGATTGTCGTTGGCAAACGTTGTGGGATTGACATTGGCGAAAATGTGCTGTGGGACAATGTACGTCTGACCCGCGATGTACCAGATAGCAGGTGGATAAGGCTTCTGGAATGTCACCACAACCGTATTGGTGTCAGGAGCCGTCACACTACTGAGGTAATTCGTCCACAGTCCATTGATATCAGCCGCCGGATACTGTTTGAGCATATTGAAGGTGAATGCCACATCGTTCGCTGTGAAGGACTTGCCGTCTGACCACTTCACGTTTTGACGAATAGTGAACGTCAGGTGCAGATAATCGCTACTCCAACTGTAGCCAGTAGCTAGCCAGGGTGTTTCTGCACCGTTGTTGACATTGAAGAAGTACAGGGGCTCATAAACCATACCCTGAATGCCTTCATTGACAGCGGTCAGGTTGTAAGGGCTGAGCAGCTTGGTGAAATCACTACCCACGTGATCACCAATCGTGAGGATGTGCTTTTTGTTACTCGTCGTGGCAGTGTTACCACCACATGCGGATAGGAAACAGCCAATGATGAACAGCAGACTGATCAGAATGAGAGCAGTCTTGCCCTTGCCTTGAAATAGCGATGAGCGATGGTTGGGCGTCACGAGAGACCTCCTAACATTCATAAAAAAACGCCGCGCAAAAGGACCATCTGGTAAGCTGCGAAAGTCATTGGTAGAGCGCACTACATGTCAATGGATTAGATCTTGTAAATACTGTACCTGTTCTGCTACGATTTGTCAAGACATCTAGACCACTAGACCATGAAGAAAGAAAGTTGTGTTGGTTCTGCACATAGCATTCATCAAGACATCTAGACCACTAGACCGAAAATGTATGCTATAGTGTAACTGTTTAGTTGGCTGCTCGTCCAGTGCAAGGATATTATGGATCTTCATCCTTCTGGGGGAAAACGTTGGGAAATGGGGTAGGGGCGTGTCCTGGCGACACCTACTCCAACTAATTCAAGAAAGGGGTTGCAAAAACGAAAAAAAGAGAGGACAATCTTTTTCAAAAAGAATAGTTTGAAAGAGAAAAAGGAGACCTCTCTATGCCGTATGATACCCCAGGACAGCGAGAATTGCCATTAATAGAGAAGCCGATAGAGTTGATGGAAACGATGATGATGCAAGCTATCGAGCAGCCGCAGGAAAGAGCCGTGCTCAAAAAGCCAGGACGGCCAGCACGGATGAGCAATCATCTCTTGGCAGCAGGCATCCTGTGGTGTTTGCTGCATGGATGGGTCTCCCAATGGGACTTGTGGCGACGGATCAGCGTCTTTGGGGTGGGCAACCTGACTCCGGTTCCGGTGTGTGATCAGGCGATTTACAACCGACTGGGCAAGCAGGGAACGGAGGTGATGCAGCGGCTCTGTGCTCAGATCAGTCGATGGTTGTGGCAGTGGATGGCTCCTTATGAAGAGCGTCAGTTGGCTCCTTTTGCCACACGGATTTATGCGCTCGATGAAAGTACCATGCGAGCCGTCAAACGCTGGCTTGAGGAACTGCGTGATGTCCCTCTAGGAGATCTCGCCTTATTGGCAGGACGGCTGGTTGGGCTCTTTGACCTTCGTCGGCAACAGTGGGTGCGCATCGACTGGCTTCCCGATGCGATTGCCAATTGTCAGGCGCACGCCCAAGACATGCTGAGCACGGTGGAAGCGGGAGCCCTGTTGCTCTTTGACTTGGGGTATTACAATTTTGAGTGGTTTGATAGCTTGACGCAACGAGGGATCTGGTGGGTAGCACGTCTGAGAAGCAATGGGTCCTACGTCATCGAGCATTGCCTGGTGCAGCGTGATGGCTACTTTGAGGCTCTGATTTTTCTGGGAGCGTACCGTGCGGATCGGACGGCCTATCTGATGCGACTGGTGCGCGTGCGCTATCGGGGACAATGGTACAGCTACATCAGCAACGTCACCGATCCGTGCCAATTGAGTGGGGCGCAGATCGTGGCGTTGTATGCACGCCGCTGGGATATTGAGCTCGGCTTCCGCCTCTTGAAAGATCACTTGGGACTCAACTTGCTCTGGAGTGCGAAGATGCAGGTCATTGGAGCCCAACTCTGGGCCACCGTGATCCTGGCTCAGCTCTTGCATGCCTTGCAGGTCCAGGTGGCCGTCGAGTCTGGGGTGGAGACCTTTGATGTCTCAGTGGAGTTGCTCTGGCGCTATCTGCCCGCATTGTCCCAACTTTCGGCCAAGCAAGCCACCCCCTTGCTTGAAGTCATCAAGCAGGTCGGAGTCGCTCTCAAGCTGATCCGACCTAGTACGCGCATCCGGCGAGAGGTTCCCGACATTGACTGGCAAGAGATGACTCCTCTTCCCGTCGATCTGGTCTGGATACGAGAACCTCGGTATGCCCATAAAACCAATGAGACCCGTTCTCGTACGTCTAAAAAGGCCAAACAGGAGCCTGGGGTCATTTAGTTGGAGTAGGTGGTCCTGGCGACCGCCCCTGGGCGCACGCGAGGTGGCACCCCTACCCCATTTCCCCCGAGTGGACGGAGAACCGATATTATTAACGGAGGGAACATGTCTTCATTACTCGAACAGGAAATTCGTAGTCAGCCGGAAGTAGTTGCGCGTCTGTTAGCACGCGAGACAGAGCACGTAGCACAGATCGTGGCCCAATTGCCCGCATTTGATTACATCGTCATCGCAGCGCGGGGGTCATCAGATCATGCAGCGACCTATGCAAAATACGCGTGGGCGGCCCTCGCGGGCTATCCGGTAGCGCTGGCAGCTCCCTCGCTACAGACGCTGTATCAGCAAGCGCCGCGCCTGAAAAATGCGCTCGTGGTGGGTATTTCACAATCAGGACAATCGCCAGATATTGTGGCCGTGCTGGAAGAAGGTAGACGCCAGGGCCGTCCAACTATCGCGATTACCAACGACGGAACGTCGCCTCTGGCGGCGGCGGCAGACCATGTTGTCGAGCTGCATGCGGGTCTTGAACGCAGCATTGCGGCAACAAAGACATATACGGCTCAGTTGGCTGTTATGATGCTCTTCGCTGCGAGCTGGAGCAACGATCATCAACACCGGCAAGAGCTACAACGCTTGCCAGAAGCAATCGAGGCAACACTGCAAGGGGCAGAGGAGATAGCGCTACGCGCAGAACGCTTCCGCTTTATGGAGCAATGCGTTGTGATAGGACGCGGCTATAATTATGCCACCGCCTTCGAGTTGGCCCTGAAACTGAAAGAATTAACCTATGTGATGGCCATGGCATACTCTTCGGCAGATTTTCGTCACGGTCCCATCGCAACCATCGATACTGGATTTCCGGCCATTCTGATCATGCCAACGGGAGCAACAGGCAACGACATGCAGGAACTGGCCGTTGAACTCCAACAACGGCGGGCTGACCTGCTGATCATATCCGATGCCGTTCAGCCATTAGTACAGGCGAAGTTAGCCGTAACTGCCGCTGTGCCAGAATGGCTGAGTCCCATGACAAGCATTATTCCTGGTCAACTGCTGGGACTCTACCTGGCATTGAGCAAAGGTCTGGACCCTGATGTGCCACGTGGTCTGCACAAGGTGACGCGCACCCTATGAGGCAAAATCCCACCCATGCCTATTTCGTCTTGCGATGACGCTGCCGTACATCTTATTCTGACTGCCAACGAAGCTGTCGCTTCTACCGGAGGTCAGGCAGTCAGAATAGAAGTGCCTACAGCTTCGCAGTTAGCCAATCGGAGACGGAGCGGACGAGCACACTTACCACTGTGGGAAGCGATCATGCCACTGATCAGTAGCAAAAGTAACATTCCCACGGCAAATAGTTGCCTGGAGCGTGAGCGAGGTATCAAAGATGAGAAGATCGGCATCGTAGCCAGCCTGTAAGCGGCCCTTGTGCTCCGCGGCCTTTGCCGCTGCTGCGGGATTCAGCGTCAGCATAGCTACAACCTCAGACAATGAGCAATGTGTGAATGTGAGCATATTGCGCAGGGCTTGATCCATCGTTAAAACGCTTCCAGTCAGCGTCCCATCGCTCAGGTGAGCAGCTCCGCAACTCACATGCGCGGACTGACCGGCGAACTCAAAGGTAGCATTGGGAATACCTGCCCCTGCGAGCGCATCTGTCACGATGACTGTGCGCTGTGGCCCTATCATCTTTACCAGAATATCTGCCACCGACGGATGCACATGCACGCCATCAGCAATCAGCTCGCCACGTACCTGCTCCGATTGTGCAAGCGCGGCCAGCGGGCCAGGAGCGCGATGCAAGAGAGGTGGCATTGCATTGAAACAATGCGTCATATGTGTTGCTCCCAGCTTGATCGCGTCCAGGGTCTGCTCATACGTAGCATCCGTGTGACCCAGGCTGACGGTAATGCCCTCCTCAACCAGGCGACGAATCATAGCTGGCGCGCCAGGCAACTCAGGAGCCAGCGTAATCAGGCGCAGATGGCCCCTGGTCAGCGCCAACACCCGTTCAGTCTCCGCTGCCAGAGGTGTACGTAACCAGACGACTGGGTGAGCACCACGCCGCCGGGCACTAATATAAGGTCCCTCAAGAAAGATGCCTAAAGGTTCAGCGCAAGGCTCAGCGGTGCCCAGTTGATAGCTATCGATGGCTTCGACCGCAGCACACAACTGCTCCTCAGGAATGGCGTCAGGGATGCCAACGACAGCCACAAGAAAGGAGGTTACACCCGTTGCCGGTATCCAGCGTGCGTAAGATCGAATCTCTTCTGCATCAGTTGTATGCAGATTAAATCCGCCACCTCCGTGAGTATGCACCTCAATAAACCCTGGCATAACAATGGTATCCGTTGCATCGATGACATGATCCTGTGAACTCTGTGTGTGTTCAATTGCCTGGATGTGCGCACCATCAATAGTGATATCCTTGTCGCCAATATCCATTGTGGCATCGACCAAACGAGCGCCGTGTAACGTAAACCGCATTGAGTTTCTCTCCTTTGTAACGTACCAATAAGACGCCTTAAAATAGCCAGGGAAGCTCATCATGCTCCTACTACAAACAGGCAAGCCCATCTATAGTATAAGCAACGCTGCGCGTTCTCCTCTGCCAACGTCCCCCACATCATCTTAATGTAACAATTCACCTGCGGCTCTCCGTCCCAGAAGGATGAAGATCCTCACCCACTCCCTACTTGACGCATGTCAAAAAATATGTCATCATTCAAGTACAAAGTGGTATATACAATATACCAATTATACCACCTGAAATACTAGTGGCAGAACAAAGAGAGGGAAAAATACGGCTCAGTCTGGAAATATAGCATGTGCAATGTGTATACTAGACGGTAGCTTTCCCATGTCGTCAGCAGTAGTACACGGCACATAGCTATAGAAGAGACTGGAACCAAAAGATATGAGCACAGTTTTTAGAAAGAGTCCATTGCCTCGCTATTATCAACTGAAAGAGATAATGCGCGAGAAAATCCGCATCGGCGAGTGGAAACCGGGAGATCTCATTCCATCGGAACGAGAATTAGGCGAACAATATGGTATCAGTCGTATGACCGCGCGACAAGCGATCACAGAGCTGGTCAACGAGGGATTGTTTTACCGCGAGCAGGGCAAAGGTACCTTTGTAAGTCGGCATAAGATCACTCAGCAATTGATACATCTAACCGGCTTCACCGAAGATATCCGAGCGCGCGGGCAGCGTCCCGGCACAAAGGTGCTTTCAGCATCGATGGACCCTGCCGATGAAGTGGTAGCAGAGCGTCTGCGCATCAATCCGGGACAACTCATCTTTTGCGTACAACGTCTGCGCCTGGCGGACGCCGAACCGCTCGCCATTGAAAAGTCCCATATCAATTTCATAGGCTGCGAGCGACTATTAGAAGATGATCTGGGGCAAAATTCGCTCTACCGGCTGCTTGAGACAAAATATGGTCAGCCACTGATGGAAGCCGAACAAGAGTTGGAAGCCGGTTTGATAGGAAACGAAGAAGCGTCCTTACTCAACGTATCCATCGGTGGTCCCGCGCTCTTTATTCGCCGCACCACCTATACCGAACGCGATCAACCTATTGAGTACGCAAAATCTGTCTATTGTGGCAGTAAGTACACATTCTATACAAATATGAGGCGTGAGCAGCTCATGCCATAGTCCCGCACAAAAAGAACGCTAGTGCATCCCGTAGGAGTCAGATATGTCAGCCGAACTACCCGCGAACACAAACAATGAACCGGCCATTGGCGTATTAGAAACCGAAAAGGTCAACCCAGCGACGACCGAAATCGACCGCATGAGTCCTTTGGAGATTGCACGCGTGATGAATGCGGAAGATGCAAAAGTAGCCGGAGCTGTTGAAAAGGAATTGCCGCAGATCGCCAGGGCCATCGAGGAGATTGCTGGCAGGTTGCGCAATGGCGGGCGCTTAATCTATATGGGAGCCGGGACCTCCGGTCGGTTAGGGGTACTGGATGCCTCGGAATGTCCACCCACGTTTAATCTGGCGCCGGACGTGGTTATAGGCTGCCTGGCAGGCGGACAAGAAGCAGTCGCACATGCCAGTGAGGAGGTCGAGGATAGCTTCGCAGCCGGAAGCAGTGATGCCGCGCAGCTCAAGATCACCGAAAAAGATGCGCTCGTGGCATTGGCTGCTAGCGGACGCACGCCATATGCGTTGGGTGCTGTGACCTACGCCAGGACCCAAAAAGCACTGACCATTGGCGTCGCCTGCAACAAACAAACACTCCTCGCCGAAGAGGTTGCCATTATGATTGCGCCAGTCGTGGGACCAGAGGTAATCACAGGCTCAACGCGCCTGAAGGCGGGAACGGCGCAAAAAATGGTCTTGAACATGTTGAGCACAGGCGCGATGGTGCTCCTGGGCAAAACCTTTGGCAATCTGATGGTAGATGTACAGGCCACAAATGAGAAGTTACATCTGCGCGCCCTAAAAATTGTTCAACTGGCTACTGGCCTGGATAAGGAAAGTGCAGAAAGATTGTTACAGGTCTGTGACAACGAGACAAAGACGGCTATTGTTGTAGGACGGACCCACGTGACACCGCGTGAGGCAAGGATGCAACTTGCCGCACATAACGGTGTACTGCGTATAACATTGGAAGCGATTCAGTAATGTCTATTGCTCAAAGTGCCCAATACAACCAGGAACACATAGCGTCTCCCCTTTATCTGGGAGTTGATGGCGGTGGCAGCAAAACGCTGGCGGTAATCGTTGATGCGCAGGGACAGGAACGGGGACGCGGACTGGCTGGCGGCGCTAATTATGAAGCCGTGGGACTTGAAGTGGCCGTGCAAAATATCTCTGCTGCTGTACAACTGGCGCTATCCGCAGCTCATGGTCATCTGCCGGTGCGCAAAGCATGGCTGGGCCTGGCTGGTCTTGATCGTCCCGCTGATTATGAGGCGCTTTTTCCTCGCCTTTGCTCACTGGCCGAGTTTGTGCACCTGACGAATGATGCCGATCTCGCTCTGAGCGCAGTCGATAATGCCGTTGGCGTTGCACTAATCGCTGGCACCGGCTCAATCGCGCTGGGACGGAATGCGCACGGGACGACGCTGCGTACAGGTGGGTGGGGATATCTCATCGGAGATGAGGGTAGTGGCTACGATATCGGACGTCAGGGATTACAAGCCGCCGTACGTGCTGCCGATGGACGCGGCCAACAGACGTTGCTATTGGCTAGTATTATGCAGCATTGGAACTTACAGCGAGCTGATGATATCATCGGACGCGTCTACGCCGATCACGATAAAGCTGGGATCGCTCAGCTCTCGACCTGCGTCTTTCAAGCTGCCCGGCAGGGTGATGTAGTCGCACATGCCATCGTACAAGGGGCCGCGGATGAACTGGCTCTGGCAGTGAAAACGGTGAGCGAGAAACTTGATTTCAGGCAACAGCCACTCCCACTGGCACTGGGTGGGGGCTTGCTATTGCATGAGCACGACTTTCGCTCATTGGTACTGGATATGATCCGCCAGCACCAGGTGCTTGGACAAATTGCTCATAGCGAAGAACCAGCACTGGATGCCGCACGCACAGTGATTACGTTATGACGTTTACTGAAAGGGGCAGACACGATGCTGCGCTATACCACGGATATGACTTTAGAGGAGCAAATTGGTCAGTTACTCGTCGTAGGCTTCCAGGAAACGAGCGTCCCAGAAGAGATCGTTGAGCTGATTCAGCACTATCACGTAGGAAATATTATTTTCTTTTCGCGCAATATTCAAAATGCCCAGCAGGTACGCGAACTAACACGCAGCTTGCAAGCAGTCGCGAAAGAGGCTGGACAACCTTTGCCACTATTGATCTGTACTGATCAGGAAAATGGTATGGTTCGACGCCTGGGCGAAGATGCGACACTGTTTCCTGGCAACATGACCATGGGGGCCATCGGGTCGGAAGATATGGCTTATGCCATTGCTCTGGCAAGCGGACGTGAACTCAAAGCGCTGGGCATCAATATGAACCTGGCACCAGTGGCAGACGTGAATAATAATCCAGCCAATCCCGTGATCGGCGTGCGCTCCTTCGGCGAAGATCCACAGCAAGTTGCACGCCTCACCGCTGCAATGGTGAAAGGCTATCGAGCAGCAGGCGTAATCACGAATCTCAAACATTTCCCCGGTCATGGCGATACCGCCGTAGACTCACACCTGGCACTGCCGACCATTCCCTATACGCTGGAACGACTAGAAAAGATTGAATTTATCCCTTTTCTGCGTGGTATTGAGGCCGGAGCTGACAGCGTTATGATCGCACATCTCTACCTGCCAGCTCTTATGTCGCAGAGCACATTGCCAGCTACCGTGTCACCAGAGATCATACAGGGCTTATTGCGCGAGAAACTCGGCTACGATGGTGTGGTGATGTCCGATTGTCTGGAAATGAACGCTGTTGCTCAGATGATTGGTACCGCGCAAGGAGCGGTCATGGCGCTACAGGCTGGCAATGATTTGATCCTCGTCTCCCATCAGTATGCTCTGCAAGTAGACAGTATTAAGGCCATACGCGCGGCCCTGGCATCTGGTACGGTCACGGCAGAACAGGTAAGGCAGGCCGCCGAGCGCGTGCTGCAACTAAAGGCGCGTATGCTCTCATGGGATGAGCCTGCTGATGCAATGGCGTGGGTTGGTTGCGCGGCCCACCAACAGCTCCAGGTGCAGGCATACGAGCTTTCGACGACCCTGGTCAGAAATGATGATGGCCTGATACCACTCCATCTGGAACCAGAGCAGCAGATCCTGGTACTGCTCTCGCAAACGAGTACCTATACAATGGCGATGGATACCGACAAGGTACGCCCTGATGACCTTTTTGTCGCGCAGTTGCGGCAGCGTCATCAGCATATAAAGACGCTAACACTTGCTACTTATGCAACGGCTAGCGAAGACGCAGAGATACAACGACTGGCAAGTGAGTCTGACCTGATTATTGTAATGACGGTGAATGCACATATGGACGTTCACCAGCAGGAGATAATGAAAAAGCTATTACAGATAAAACGGGCGGTTATCGGCCTTGCGGTACTTAATCCGTACGATCTGTTAGCATTTCCCCAACTCGGCACGTACATGGTGACGTATGAATATACACAACCGGCCCTGACAACAGCGGTACGCGTGCTCTTTGGTGAATTGCCTGCGCAGGGACATCTGCCTGTTAGCCTGCCAGGACTCTACCCACTCGTCGCACCGCGCTCACATCCATAGACAGCCAAACATAATCAAGTACTGCTCAGTTTATGGGTATTTCAATTGATTGCCTATAGCTCATGTATATACTGCTTACTAAGAAATATGTGTTAAAAGGAGAGAAGATTTTTATCTTTTCTTTACACATTTTCATGTATAGCATGGTATGATAAAGCAGTATTTGTTATTATCTGTTTATGGAGTAAGATGGGGAAGATTTATCACCTCGATTTGAAAACCTTAATTGAGACCTTCGAAGGACAATCGGGTGTACTAAAACGGGAGATTCCGAAAGGGGTGGCGAATTTGAAAGAGCCATTCCTATGCTCCGTATACATTGAACGCGGGCAGATTACGCGTTGTATGCTGACTGGAAACAGTGGGCAGTTGTTTGACGCCCGTAATCTCCTACCGGTACTCTACACACTGGAAAATTGGGATGTGACCTTCAATGTCGCTCCGAAAAAACCTCTTTCGCCTCAACCACAAGAGTTTTCTCCACGCCAAACAGGAATGCAGACGGGGACATCCCCATCTTTCGCTCCTCCATCTAATGAAGAGTTATTGGTTCCTTATCATGTTGCCCCGGTGAGTACGACACAGTTCAATGCCTTGCAGCGAAAAGACCGCATGCTGGTACAGATGGTTTTGGTGCAGATAGACGGATCGAGAAGTGTTACAGAGATCAAGGCACAACTGGCGCTTCCGGCAGATGCTGTGGAGCGTGCTCTTGCTATACTCATCCAGGGTGAAATTATCCGCGTGCGCAAACGTGATAAGCCGTAGAACTCCTTGCTGTATTTAATAATTATGAAAGGCGGAAAGCCAGGATGACACTTCTACTTACATGGTGGTATCGTATCTCGTTACCACCTCAAAAGGGGCCAGACACAACGCCAGAGCAAAGAGAACACACACGCTATGCAAAGCTAACAAGTGGCTTTTTACTGCTTTTGATTGTAGCATTTGTACCATTCGTGCCAGTGGTGATCTTTGACTTTCCACAGAAACCTGCAGCATCGCCAATTGCCATCAGTATGCTCTGTCTCCTGAGTATCTCGTGGATATTTGGTTCGAGCTGGTCGCCAGGTGTTATCGGCCACCTGTATTGTTGTGTATTGTTTTTTTCTGGTGACTAGCCCTCTTGTCACCAGTCCGCTCGACCCATCCTTAATACCATTATATGACGCGCTGGTCATTGCAATTATCATCGCTGGCGCCTTGCTGCCTCCAGTAGCTGCGCTGATTACAGGTGCGCTCGCTTGTATAGATGTGGCATGCATTGCCACATTTCAACCGCACACAGCGGCCTATACTCAGATGATAAAACAGGGTGCCACCATCCTTTTCTTAATACTGCCGATATGCATTCAAATTGTGGTTGCGGTGGTCGTGTATGTGATTATGCGCAATCTGCTGCAGACCATTCGCAGAGCCGATAGAGCCGAGGAGATCGCAGACTTGCGGCAAGAACTCATGAAGCAAGCGCTGGATCGTGCAAATGAGCAAGAGCAACTGGAAGAGGGTATAGAAGCCATTGCGCAGATACACGCGCGTGTCGCGAATGGAGATTTGAACGCGCGAGTACCACTCAATGCAGATAACGTCCTATGGCAGGTCGCAGTACCGCTCAATAATCTTTTAAATAGAATAAAAGCACTCAATGATAAAGTCATACAGTTTGATCAAATAAGTAATGCCATCAATCAAGTGACCCGCCATTTGCAGCGCACGAGGCGCGCAGGTGAAGTGCCTGAGCCATTGCCAGCGACAGGTACCGCGCTTGATCCAATACTGCTGGAGTACAATCGGAACATTGCCACGCGGGAGCAGACACAAAAGACATCCTGAATAAATGCCCAATCACATTGTGTATGATTGAGCAATTGACAAACCGGTTCGACGCGTTTACCCTTGATGGGTGGTGCGTTCAGGCTGGACGTGGATGACCACGCGCTCATCGCCAGGTTGATGCCAGGGATATTTGTCCTTGCCCAGATACTTCTTGGCCATTGAGTTAATGAAGCTCAGATCCTGGTCATCCTCGATGCGCGCAACTCTGCCACGTATCTCAAGATAGCGATAAGGATTTTGCGGGTCAGTGATGGATAGCGCAATACGAGGATCACGCTGAACATTGCGATATTTCTGGCGTGTCTTCGTCTGACTGAAGAGAACATGCGTGCCATCCCAACCGAACCACACCGGGTTGCTTTGTGGTTCTCCTTCTGGTCCAATGGTTGCAATATGCGCAAGAGCCTTAGCGCCTAGAAGATCGCGAAAGTTTTCAGGAATTTGTGTCATAGCTTTTCTCTCTGTTAAACACTTGTACGGTCATAACTACTCAACGTACAACTACGTATGTACCTTTTCAGTGTACCTTGATACCACTCACGTAGCGGATACAGGGTACAGATACACTCTTTGGAGCCAGGCGAATCAGGTTGTACTGCTAGCAGCAACGATCTCATTAGTGGAACAGATACGACCAATGCTCTCACCTCAATTTGGGAAGGAGAAAAATAAAGCATTGAAAATATGTGCGTTAGAGCAAGGCAAGATCAGCTAGTACACATAATCATCCAGCATGCTGATATATGGCGTCTTTTCATTCTCCCGAAATTCCACTTGCATAATTGCGCCATTTGGTAATGGGTGATCGCGCAACAAATATCTGAAATGCTGCATATGCAGCGCATTAAGCTGTTCAGGTTGGGTCATAAGTAGCCAGCAAGCTGCCATGATAAATTGCTCGTGGCTGAATACCGCAATGAAGTCGGTATGACAATGCTTGAGGGATTCCAGCGCGCCGTGCACACGTCCTATAAATTGGCGAAAAGACTCCACATCTGCGCCGTCAGTATAGTAAGGATCAAGGCGTTCCCAATAGGCATCAACGCGTGGTTGACGGTCTTGTTTCGTGGTCTGTTGCTTTTTAGTCAGCGCGAGATAGGTAAATTCACGCAGCGTCTCCCACTCTTCATAACATACATGTGGGAAGCGTCTGCGTGTTGGTTCTGCCGTCTCTTTTGCGCGCTCATACGATGATGTCACGATCAAAGATGGTGGCCTGTGGAACGACCCGGCCACACGGTCCGCCTGTTTACGTCCCCTGGCAGTCAGTTTCACCTGTACAGGATCGGTGGTAGGCAATCCTGCATTCGCCTCACTCTCGCCGTGTCGGATAAACCAGACAGTCGGCATCTTCGTACCTCTCCAGTGCTGCTCTCCTCGTTGGAGGGTAGCATCCATAGTATTTAGCATCATGATATCTCTATCTGCTCACAGGCGTTGGCTCTGTGCATATTCATCAGAATGTAAAGGCTATCCAGCAAAGTGTCAAGCCGTGGATTTAAATTGATTAATTCTCTTGAAGTTAGTGCAATTCTACTGCCAAAAAAGTGTCATCGCTGCAAAAAAGCTGCCAAATGTATGCCAGTGGGGGTCTATTCGGGGTCTAATTGAGGTCTATTGGAGGGCTAATATATCTCTCGTTCAGATTCTCTGCCAACATTGGCAAACTCGATTATACAGCCCTCAGGCGTGGGGATTTGCCAGTAGTGCAAGCGCCAGCCAGCTCTGCGCAATTGGAGTATGAGACGCCATGCTCTGGCCTGATCACTATCACGAATGAGCTGTGGACTGTCTGCTGCTTCGCTGCTTCTAAAAGGGTGCAAACGGTAGCCAGCTCCATCCTTTGCCTGGTCCATAATTACGGCAGAGGCCGCACGCATAAAGCTCTTCAAAAGAGTCTCATTTGTATCTAATCCATGCTTATTTACAGACTCGATAAAGCGTGGCCCCAGACGAAATGAGAATGGAACAGCGCTAGTGCCAGATTGATCTCTTTGGGATTGTTGTTTGATAGCGTAGACAATGCCACGCTCGCCTTGAGTCCATACATCGATGATGTCTATGAGGGATTGTAGATCATCAGGAGTAATTAATAATGGGAATGTTTGAGCGATTTTGTTATCCGCTGGACGGGCAAAATCAGGGAGGGCATCCAGAACCACGAATGAGACGACGATCTTCCGTAAACCATGCTCTAATGCCAGCGTCGCAATAGAAAGTCCTTGCCCAAAGGGATGTTCTATATGCTTACACGCACAGCAACTGGCTAGCAGCATTTGCAAACCTGCATACAGGTATGTGGGTAGACGGCTGATAAAGTGTCCTGGTTCGATAGTGATTGTAGCTGCTTCTGGTTCTACATTATATGCTAAATTTTGCAAATGATTGGCAATGTCAAGCATGTCATCGCGAAAGAACGCATTTACCTTTTTTGCAATATGACTAACATTGATGTCCAGATGATACTTACTCTGCAATTGCCTCAACTGTTCAAAGCTGGGAAATTGTCTATTAGCTTCCAGAAGATATGTTGCCTCCTGATCATGCAGCCAGGTGAAAGGCGCAGTCAGAGCTTCGGTTAACCAGACAGTCAAATTCTTTAGCCAGATTTCCACTTCCGCTCGTGTTGCAGTGGTAGGGGGCATCATGACGATTACAGGGTCAATCACGATATTAGCCATTTTTTGTTTTTTGCGCCCTTTTCTTCAAGCTCGCGGCAGTGATTCTATCTTCCTGCAACATTGTTTCGTCAAAGAAGCCATCCGGCCAGTTGAGAATATTACCGTCTGCTGAGATTTCGATAGGGTTAAATTGGGCTGCGCCCTGCTCGTCCTGATCGACAAAATAGATCAGGCAGTCGCTCTTTTCTTGTCCACCTGCTTGCACAATATGATAGCGCAATTGACTGATCAGGTTCTCGCTGTGCGTCTCGATCAGACATTGTTTGCCACACTGTGCCAACCCCATGAAGAAATCGCCCAAGCGAGCCTGTACGCGAGGATGCAGGTGCAGTTCTGGTTGTTCAACAAGCAATAGTGTATTAGCAGGCGATAGCAAGCCCATCACCAGAATAGGCAATATCTGGCTGACTCCTACACCTACGGCTGTGAGCGGCAACGCTTTATGCCCCTCGATATGCACTATTTGCCAGCTTACGCCACTTTGACCCGCCATTTGAATGTTGATTTCGTTTGCCACACCTAAATAGCTAGCCCATGTATTTAATGCTATTTTTAACGTACTTCGTTCAATTTCACTGCTAGAAGGATTATACCAGCGTATGCCCGCATTTTGATTGGCCTCATAAACTGCTGCTGCATATTCTCCTTTTGCACCAATATCATCTAACTCGCTGCTGGGTGCAAACTTTTGAGCGGCTTGCGGATCTGCTCGCAGTGGACCTAAGTATCGTATTTTGCTGGTGAAAAACTGAATGATTTGCTCCACTCCATCTTCGAGATTTTCTACGAAAGCATTATTAGTGACTGTTTCCAGTGCTTCAGTTCTTTCGCTGTTGCTCATATCTGCTTGTAGCATTTTTGCTAAATTGTTTTGGTCTACTACCTCTTTAAGCTTATTTCCAACTATCTTCCTTTTTTGCCCTCGTATTAATAACCTGTTATACCAGCGTATCAACTCAAGAAAAGTTCGGCCTGAAAATACGTCTGAGATATTTTCAGCTCGACAAAGACTGACTACTGCATCTCTCAAACTATCTGGCAATAGAAACTCTGGACTCCCAATTTCAGATGATGCCACAAACCTATCATCAGAATACTCAAAAGCCATACTTAATGTGCGTCTTAAGCGTGACCAGCGGCGTTCCTCAACAACATATTTCCCAATGAGGCGCGCAGGGAGAAAATGGGAAAATGTTACTAGAGATGGTGTGGGAATTCGGATATTGTTTAATGCCTCTTTCAATCTAAATGCACCTAGATAATTTGACTCTTTAGCACTGTAGGTTACAAGTCTTAAGTATTCAGGCAGAACATCTTTAAGAAATACATCAAATTCCATGGGTGATAATAATTTAATATCTATGCCAAACTCGAACAATGTCCCAATTTCTTCTTCTGAGGATACTGGCAGCCGCTGTTTATTATAACGAAGAGCAACCAGATCTAATGAAACGCTTTCTACACTAACCTTCGACGCTTCAATGGCAGAAGTACTTGTACTATCGCTGCTTGCGCTACGGAACTGAGAGATGACTTTAATAGATTTAATATTTGTCCCTGCTACTGCAACGGGCCTTCCATCCACCAGCCTGACTCTAGTACCAGCAGACGCTTTTAATTTTTCTTTTTCAATTTCCAGTTCAAAGCCGACTACGAGGGTGCGTAGGTCTGTCTGCTCGCTCAATATGTCTTCAAAGGTTCCCAGTTGAACGATAGGGCCATTTGGCAGTAAAGCTCGATCTAGTACTCTGTTGCTTAGTGTCTGTTCAATCATCAAGATTGATTGGATGAGGCTACTCTTACCAGAACTATTGCGACCTGCAAGCACGGTGACAGGGGCCAGTTTCAGTTCACCCGAATCGAGGATGGGCTTGAAGTTTTGTATGCACCAGGATTTCAGCATTGTTGTGTCCCCTGTTTGTGATTGTTTAGCAATAAAAAGATGGAGTGACGCTCCTTATAGATATCAGATTGTCATCTAATTGCTACGCGCTAGTATAAGTATACCCATTCGCGCTGATTGTAGCGCACTTTTGGTTGTTTGTGAATAGAGAATTGTAAGTATTTACATGGTTAAATATACAACCGCCTGCTCCAGGTACTCTTCAAAGGGGACCTGCGTCGAGACGATCAGCGTGTCAGGAGGGAGATGCACGAAGCGGTTCTCTTCATCGTCGATGACCAGGTGGTAGACCCTGGCCCGCCAGTTGCGGTCATCTCTTGCGCGCAAGCGCCGTTGCCGCGTCGAGGTTTCAGCGGTGCAGAGGATGACTTTTAGCGGCACGCCAGCCGCCTGCGCAATCTCACTGGCACGTTCTACAATAAAGGGATGCATCGCCGAACTGTCGAGGATAACAGAAATCCGTTGCTTGACCAGCACATCCTGTGCAAGCATAAAAAGATTATCGAAAGCAGCCCAGCCAGCCGCCTCCTCAGCCAGACCTACCTCCATCAGGGACGACTTAATCACATCCTTGTCAAGGACAGGCCAGCGCAAAATATTACCCAGTCTGGCTGCCAGTGTTGTCTTGCCCGTACCAGGCAAGCCCGCCATTAAGACTAAAAGGGGTACATGCACGCTATGCTTTTTCATCCAACCAATCCGTATGCATACCAGATTAGCCGTACGACACGATAGACAGATTATACATCAGTATCGTGTAAAAGGGTACGAAAAAACAAGCATGTTTTATGGTCGCATGCAAAAGTTGGCAGAGATATTAGCGTACGTCTTCATCCCCTAATGTGGCAATGGCCTCCATTTCTAGCAGCTCATTACATAACATCTCAATGGCTTTTTTGCGCTCACGGAAGTACTGGCGTAAACTACACTCGACACGGGCAGCAATCTGCTCATGATTTAAGTGATTTTTGAAGTGACGATAGTACAGGATATTATATAGCTTCCATTCAGGCGCACCGTCGCGGCGCACTCCGTTAGAGCGCATACGCTCAAATGCCTCTGTAAGCACCTCGCGAATGACTCTGGACCAATCGTTAGGAGTGGGTTGCACAATAGCACGATTTAAGCGCATGGAGACAACGTGCAAATGTTTCAGCTCGCATTCAGCAAGGATGCGACTATCATTGATCTTATTCAGCGCTTTCTCTACACATTCGCTGTCCAGGTGAAAGGTCTGCAGGTGTGCGTGGCTACGTACAAAGCGACGGAACAGTGCACTTTCAAGTAGCTCTGGGAGATCTGCTGACTGTATTGTCTGGCTCTGTATCTCATATTTGAGCGTATCTTGTTGTGACTCGCTCAATTGCTTCCAGGTATACTCGAAATGTGGCAACAAATCCTTGTACGTCTGGAGTTTGACAGTATTGAAATCGACCGTGGGAGCATGCTCAGCGCTCCTGGCCTCAAAGAGTGCGTGGCAGGCGCGCTGGATGAAAAAAGGATGACGGCCAGCCTGGGCGAGCAGCCAACGCGTATCTTGTTCTGAGAACGTAATACCTGCTCTGTGCGCCGGGACCGTGATTAGTTCGCGTGCCTCCTCAGCGGTGAGCGGTCCGAGCTGGTAATTCAGGAAGATGTTAAAGAAAGGGGAAGATTTAATGGCGTAATGACAAACATCATAGAGCGGCGCAATAGATGCCGTCACATATGACACCTTGCCAATCGTCGCCAGGGCGCGCAGAAAAGTAAAGAAATCCGGCGAAAACTGCTGATTGCGTGTAATATTGTCAAATGCATCCATGAGGAGCACAACATGAAACCCCTGCTCCCCGATCTGTCCCAGGAGATGACTAAACTCATCTTCGCCATGATCTGCATCTGATACAAGATCCAGCTCGCCGGGATAGCGCGCGCGGATTTGCTTGCTTACGGCCTCAAAAAAGTCGATGTGGGTCTTTTGCAGATACTCGCGTAAATCGACAAAGACAAAGATATGGCGACTGAGATCATACTCAAAAGTGCGCTGGATCTCCTGGCGACAGGCATACTGCAAGACAGAGGACTTCCCAATATGCAGCGATCCTACCACAGAAAACGATTGCTTGTTGGCAACAGCAGCATACAAGCGTCTGAGTACGTGCTTGCGGCCAAAAAACATACTGCTATCACGCACCGTCGCCATGTTATAGTAAGGATTCTCATACGAATACGCCATATTAACGCTTTGAACCTCCATGGCAGTCTCCATTCACGCGGAACGCACATGCTGTGCACTCAATTGCCGGCATCCCGGGTTCCTTCTCACCGGACGATAAACTTAAGCTGTAACTACTCAGGTTGGCTAGTAAAGGGAGATCGCGTAGGGACCATCCCTTGCAGTTGTCCAGGGTCGGTGCAAGACGGGCCGCCGCAAGGGTCGCTCCGCTCGGCCCCTACGCGAGCTTCCACGGTTCCCGAAAAGTTGCTTCACCTGCGTAGTTACCTTCAGTCATCCTATTCTCACTCAATTACTAGGACGAAATGTGACCTGCGTTCCCAATTATCTGACAGGCTATGCAATGCCGGATGTTGCTTGAGCCTGATCTGAAGCGTCGTAAATTGACATAAAAACATAGGCAGTATAATTGTAATGTCTGGTCTCTGCCATTTAGTGCCAAAAGTGTAGCAATGCAGAAAAACAGCTTGCGTATGCACGTATTTTGAGCAGGTTGGCATAATCTGGCACATTTTTTGTGGTACGCTAAAACAGAAGGAGCACGGAGTAGGCAAAAGCAACAGAAGGGCAAGCAAGAGCAATGGGAACATCACCGCTGGAAGATTTGCAAGGCAGCCTGGGAAGAGGCTTAGCTGTGGTGCAAGAACTATGGTACTACACGGCAAGGAATTGGATCACCGGCATTCATGGCGCTGATATCGATAACGACGGAGATTACGAAATTGCCGCTGCCTCACGTGAAGGTCGTGTGTACATCTTGACGAAACGTGGTGCGTTAAAGTGGGAGCGCATTGTGGGCAATAAGGCATGGATCGGCAGCGTCATGAGCGTGCCAGCCATCAAAGAGCGCAACATGCAGGCACGCATTCTGGTCGGCGACCGCGATGGAAAAGTGTATGTGCTAGATAAAGACAACAATGCCATCGACAAATACGGGAAGCGCTGGCCTTATGCTCCGCAAAATAGCCTATCCACGCAAGGGCACGCCACAGAACCCTATTGGCTCGATACGCAACAAGCGATATGTCAGGTCTACGTCGATAGCAAAAGACACAACACCATCCTCGTCGGCTCCGAGGACAGGCACGTCTATGTGCTAGATTATAAGACAGGCGAGCTGCGCTGGAAATATGAGACCAGTGGCTGGGTGCGCAATGTGCTGGCCTACGACATTAATAAGGATGGTCAGGATGAAATTCTTGTTGGCTCGGTTGATAAAAACCTGTACATATTCACACCACAGGGCAAACTCAGCCAGATTTATAGTTTTGACCAGGCGCTCCATACGCTGGGAGCTGCTGACATTAACCATGATGGCAGCGTCGAAATCCTCGTTGGTACAGATGGTAAGGAACTCTATGCCTTTACCCCTGATTTTGCAGGCGATAAGTGTATAAGCATACACGCGAAAGCAAAACAGACCCGCTGGTCCTATCGGCTAGATAATCGGCCACTCACGCTCATCATCGCCGATATCGACGGAGATGGCAAGAGCGAGATCCTCGTCGGCTCCGAAGATCAGCATATTTACGTACTCGATGAACACGGCAAACTTATCTGGCGGCACAATCTCGCGTCGCGCGTCTTTAGCCTCTATGCGCAAGATATTGATAACGACGGTATCATGGAAGTATTCGCTGGCGCTGAAGACAAGAAAGTCCATGCATTGCGCTTCACCATCCATAAAAATCTAGAGAAGACGATTCGACAGAACTATGTACAAGCTTTCAGTAGTCCAGACAGTTCACTTAGCAGGCTCTCAAAAGCGGAGCAAGCACTCTTGCAAGACATACTAAAACTGGATGACTCAGATAAAAAGCCAGTGAGGCTAAGTCAGGCCAGAAAATCGCTCAAGGAGGGGAACTATCTGGCAGCCCTGCTGAATCTCCTGTATCTGGAGCAACGCAAAGTGCAACGACTCTGGGTCAGAGAAACCAGTGGATACATTCGTACAGTCAGCCTCGGCGATATTTCCGGTGATCCCCGGCATGAGATCATCGTGGGTACATCTAATGGCTCACTCGAAGTGTTTACCAACACAGGAACGCTGCTATGGAAATTTTCATTGGAGGGCCAAATTATAGCTACCCAGACAGGCTATCTTGATAGAGGCAAAAGAAAAGAGATTGTGGCCTGCACGGTCGATCAATACACTTCGATCATCAGCGGCGTAGATGAGGCTGACCTGCCTCAGCCAACCCGCCTACGTCACACGCGTGTCGATGGTTGGATATTGAGCGTCTGCCTCAAAGTAACAAGCAGGGTGGAAGATACAAAAATTCTTGTGGGTACAGAAGACAAAAAAATCCTTATCTATGGCACGGATCTGGGTGAACCCGAGCAGATTATTGAAACAGCACAAGGCATCAAAATCATTCAAGCCTGTGAGCTGGCTGAAGAGGGTGCGCCAGAAATTATCGCTGGCTGTCTCGACAATTGTGTCTATGCCTATACACAGGATGGTTTGCTGCTCTGGACATACCAGGTCTACGACCGCATACGAGCCCTCTGTATGCAAGATATTGACGGCGATAACGATGTAGAAATTCTCGTTGGCTCCGAAGATCGCAATGTCTATGTACTCAGTAGTAAGGGTACCCTCAAGTGGCGCTATTTCTTGCCTCATGATGTGCTGGCGGTGAGCACAACGGATATTAATCAGGACGGGAAGAGCGAAATTCTGGCCGGGTGTGCAGATAGTTATCTCTATGTATTTAGTAGCTCCGGTGACTTGCTCTGGAAATACAGGTCAAATGACCGCATTCGCTCTGTCTGTAGCGCAGATGTGAATCAGGATCGCGAGCGAGAAATCGCGCTAGGATCGGAAGACAAGCTGGAACTCTTACAGATAGTGCGTCCGCAAATACTAGCACCGCTGATTGAACAATGCTGGCGCGAGTTGCAGAACGAAAAGACCGCGCGCGAGTGGCTGCGGGATTTTTTACATGCCGAGCAGGCTGTGCTGCGAGCATTCGCCGTGAGAAAGTATGGAGAGCAAGCTGATCTTTGCCTGGAAGATTGCGTATCTCTGTGTGAAATGCAGAAAGATGACGCTATTGAAGTCCGCCAGGCGCTCATCGCCAGCATCATCACCATCTATCCACACATGCCAGCAGAGGCATCAGTCTCTGTTATCCTGGAGAAGCTAGCAACGGATAATGACCTTGAGGTACAGTTGAGTTTTATAGAGCATTTGCATACCCTGGTTCGACATGATCGAGAAATGGGATTTTACTATCTTGAGCGTCTCTCGCGCAACAATGATAAATTTATCCGCCGTGCCGTGGCACGAAAACTGTATCAGATTATAGACGAACAAGAATTTTCCGACGAGCAGTATGTTTTGCTGAATGGGCGCCAGGAGAAAGTAAATGCAGCTATCTTCTCGATACTCCTGACTATCGCGTGCAATACGGAAGCCGCGTGGTCACGACAAGAAGCGGCACGCACGCTAGCATACTACCTTGATCAGCACTATGAACGGCTGATTATCTATCTGTATATCTTGATCAGTAAAGGTGTAGCGCCGGCTATTTTGCTGCATATGGCGCACAATGCCAGCACACCGATTGTACAACATACCCTCCAGGCCATTGTGGCATTATTGGATGAAGACTTGAATGATGATAATGTACAGCAGAGAGTATTGCAGGGATTACAGGCGTTGTCGGAAACCAAAGAACTGAAGTATGGTACAGATTACATGCTGGTATATCAGGAATTCTATCATCTCTTCAAAATACGCACGATCCCGGAGATGGCCCATTATCGCTGTACATTAAGCCCGGATCAATTTACATCCGTAACAAGAACGCAGGCTATGGCTGCACACCAGTATATCTTCGCTCTACCGAAAGTATTTGAGCGGCTTGGCTCTATTACGCGTAATATCAAGATCTACCTGAGGCGAGATATACTCAATGATCGCTTATCCAGTCTGCTGGAGGCCAACGACTCAATACAGAAAATGCGCAAGTTCATAGATAATATGTATATCTCAATATTCTCTGAAGAGTTTCTATGCAATTTGCCAGACAAACGTCTCTTTGCTATGCTGCTCACACGCTGGGAAGAGATGATCAAAAAAGAAATTACCGAGCTGCGCGGGAAACCTGAGCTGCAAGCAGAACTGCAAACAAGAAGTGTCCACTATGAAGATCAGATAGGTGTCCTGTTGCGTGTCAACAATCGTGGACGCAGTACGGCCCATAACGTCAAGGTCTCACTGCTCCATAGCACCTGCTTCAGTATCGTAAACGAGCAATCATTTGAAACAGAGGCCATCGCCGGCAATGAAGAGATCGAGTTCGAATTTAGTATCAAGACGCAACCAGCCGTAAACACGTTAGAACTCTGCTTTGACATCAACTACGACGATCCTGACAATGAGGCATTGCTGGGAAGCCTGAAATACTGCGAGAGGTTGTCCCTCAATAAAGCTGCCCGCGACTTTAAGTATATCGATATCAATCCATACTCGTTTGGGACACCGATACAGGATAGTAAGATGTTCTATGGACGAGAGAAAGATATTGCCCATTTAAAGGATTGCTTGACGCGTACTTCAGCCAAAACAGTTATACTGTATGGGCAACGACGCTCTGGGAAAACGACACTGTTGCTGTATATGGAGAAGACTGCCGTATTGCAGGAGCATATTCCTGTCTTTATCGATATGCAAGGATTGGCCTATAATATTAGCGATAGCAAGCTCTTCCTTGAAATAGCCTGTGCGATTTACACAAAAATGCAGAGGAAGGGCTTCCAGATCAAGAAGCCAGTCGCGCAAGACTTTGTGGGTGATCCAACGCCAGGTTTTAACCGGTTTCTTGACGAGGCCGAGGTGCAAATAGGTGCACAAAAGATCATTATCCTGATCGATGAATTTGAAGTCATAGAAGAGCAAGTAAAAAGAGGCGCACTCCAACCTGAGCTATTTCAATACTTACGCAGCTTGATGCAGCATCGTCCCAAGGTCAATTTCTTGCTCTCCGGCATGCATACCATTGAGGAACTCACGCGAGAATACTGGGCCGTCTTCTTCAACATTGCATACCATTATCAGCTATCGAAACTGAGTGAGAAAGCTGCAACGGAACTTATTACCGGTCCTGTCATAGAGTATCTGGATTACGACGCATTAGCCGTTAAAAAAGTCCGCAACCTGACCGGGAATCAACCATACTTGATCCATCTCTTCTGCCATATGCTGATCGAGCAATGCAATGAAATGCAGAAGACCTATGTCACCATCAACGATGTCAATATGGTGACGCGCGAAGTGATGCAAACCGGGCAATTTCATATCGAAACGATCTGGAATATGCTTTCAAGAACAGAGCAGATCATGCTTGCCATGATGGCAACTCTCAGCAGGCAAGAGGGTCGCGCATTATCCCTCTACGAGATTGAAGAGGGCTACCGTGATTACCATCTGTTTTATGATCGCGAGCAGTTGCCTGCGATGTTGAAAACGCTGTGTAAAATTGATGTCGTAGAGTGCATTGAGCGTGAATTCCAGGAATTTGACGCCGCAGGCAAGCGCTACATTATACCGATTGGACTTATCCGTAGGTGGTTGCTCAGAGAACGTCCACTCGATATGCTCCTACAGAAACAACTGGAAGATAGCTATGAATAGATGGTAGGATAGTGGCGTGCTGCATGAGGTCAGGGCAATCCTCCTTACAGGTAAAGCGTGTACTGCCAGAACGAGAAGCGACATTGCTGCAAGTCTGGCAAACGCGTCAGGATGGCACATGCGTATCAGAATGAAAAATTAGCGCTCATCGTAGAGAACCTCATCGCCCTCCCAGGTAGTAACGCGCCAGACGCCCTCAGTGTCGGTGGGGTGGAGTTGTTCGGGCGTGACAATGCGTATCTTGCCTTTGCCATCATGCGCACTAATGACATAGGCGGGAATAGCGATACCAGATGTACGACCATTCATATATTGTATGATATCCATACCGGTCTTGAGGGGCGTACGGAAGTGCATCGCGCCATCGACACTCTTTCCATGGAACAAATAGTATGGTTTAATGCCGACACGCAACATTTCCTGATTCAAGCACATCATCGTCTCAGGCGTATCGTTGATGCCGGCCAGCAGTACCGATTGATTGATGATGGGCATACCCTGGCCCATGAGCGCCAGGGTAGCTTTTGCGACATCGCGTGTAATCTCAATTGGATGATTGCAATGCGTCACGACCCAGAGCGCGCCATATCCGCCTGGTAAACCATATTTGCCCAGCATTTCACATAATTCGGGCGTAATACGTTGTGGTAAGGTGATAGGGAGACGACTGGCCAGGCGAATAATTTCGACGTGAGGGATCGTGCGCAGTTCGCGGAGAATCCTTTCCAGAACACCATCGGCCAGTGCCAGCGCGTCTCCGCCCGTCAACAGAACGTCACGGATAGAAGGCGTGGCACGAATATAGTCAATGGCGGACCAGATGTTAATAGTGCTGTGATGATCAAGATCCTTAGGAGATAAATTATTGCGGCGTTGACAGAAACGGCATGCTACAGCACATGCACCAATATCATTGACCAGAATAATCCCACGGTCGGGATAACGCTGTACCCAACCTGGTACCGGCGAAGAAGACGCCTCACCTGATGGGTCCAGGTCTCCTCCCAGATCCGCCTCCTCAGCGGGCTGCGGCATGACTTGCATGCGGATTGGACACTGCGGATTTTCAACATCGATTAGAGATAAAAAATAGGGGCTTATGGACACCAGGCTCTCAATGCGCGCCTTCTGGTACGTCTCGCGTTCCAGATCAGTGAGGGGAATAATCTGTTCAAGCGTTTCGAGCTTGAAATGGCGGTGTTGCATTTGCCATTTCCAATTATTCCAGTCATCTTCCGTCCCACCCAGAACGCGCAGAATACGTGCTCGCATGCGTTCAATGCGCGCAGCAGCCGTAAAACCCGTTTGAATCTTATCTCGCTCCTCTATATAGTCTTGTGCATAAGATTGCAACTGCTGAATTCTCTCATGGACAGAGGTGGGCTTGGTAATAGTAAGAACTGGAAGATTCATGATAACATACTCCTTGTGATAAAGTCGATTATTTTAGTAAGCAAGCAAATTCTCTTCTAACATCACCCGTCGCAGTGCTTTAGCATCTCGCAGCCATTTTTGCAAGAGCCCTAAAAATATCCTAAAACACGTGTTGTCGACACTACATTTGACGATATCTTTGCCAGTCAGACGTTGCAATGCTTGCAATACCTCTACGTGGTTGAATGGTAAACCGTGATCGTGGTAAACTTGCTCAATATCGTGCAGTGACAAGAGACTACTCTCATCGCCGCCTGCCTGAGCCAGAATAGAGAGTACAATGCGTTCTTGCTGGTCTGCTTGATCCCATATCCATTTGAAATGCCCCTCTCCTGTCTCCATGACGTCGGGAAGGACCGTATTGACGTCATTAATGGTGACATAGCTCTTCTCCACCGTATTGCAATGATCGACGAGGGCACTACACACAAGCTGGATGAGATAGGGTTGATCCGCAGTCAATTGTTGGATTTTTTGGATGGCGAAATCGTCATATTCCAGAAATGTATTGACTGGTTCAACGATCAGTTTGCGAGCATCCTCCGCGTCCAGTTTGAGGGTAAGTCGATGGGGAGTAGCGATATTGAAGAAAACAGACCAGTAATCGGTGGCAAGCTCTTTAAGGGAATGAGTGCCTGCGAAAAGGAAACTCATGCCTTGTCGTCGCTGCATTAAACTCCGCAAGTACTCAAAAATATCTTTGGGTAATGCACCCTCCTTTACCTTATTTTCCAGGATTTCAAACTCATCGATCAAGATAATCAGCCTGCGCCTGTGCAAATGCTCCTCAACAGCATTGAGAAACTGGTTAAAGACAAAGGTGGGGTCTTCATCGAACTCCTTTAAGCCAGGAGGAAGGACAGAGATGCCGCCTTTTTTCAACTCTTGCTGAATTGCATGCGCTATGTTCCTGAGGAATTTGGAGACGTTGATATCCATGGTCTCATTTTGCATGTCGATGAAGACAGGAATGTGTGGCTCCAGGTAGGTAGTATTCACGAGCTGGTTGAGCAAACTGGTTTTGCCCGAACGACGCTGACCGTAGAGCACAACTGTTACATTGGTCTTCGTATTTGTCAGCTTTGTCTTCAAGAACTGCAGATCCTCATGACGTCCATAAAACATCTCGCTATTGCGAATGGGCATGCCCACAGAGTAAGGATTGGGGATATCCTGGAACGTGCGCTTGGTTTCGCTCAGTTCCAGCCAATCGCCGAAGGAAAGCGTCATACTTCTGGAGCCAGCATCACTGTAGTGCAATTCAAAGGTTAGATGTGGTGTCTTATGGTGTGCTTTAATCGTGAACTTGACTCGCGCAGACTTACCGGAAGAAATTGTTTCTAAAGACGCGTCATTCGCGCTGAGTAACGCATAATCGCTACACGGCAAAAGTGTCACCATAATATCATCTGCAGGGCTATCGCCGTCGTTATGAATGTTCAGCCAGACACTCACCGATTCTTCGTACAGGAGAGATTTGGTGCGCAGTTCTGGTCGCAGTTCTGCCTTGCCAACCAGGCGGCTCAACTCGGCAGCGACAAGAGCACGCCAATGTGTCAAGAGCAAGGCAAAAATGACGCGATCAGACAACAATGGCCCCTGCACATCGGCGGAGACTGCATCTAACACTGTATTGGCCTCAAGTAAACTTGCCAGACGATCACCCAGACCCTCGCGCTTCAAATACGTACTGAGAGCAGTCGTTACGCGATCAAGCCGACGAAAGATCTGGAGCGAGTCATCAAAGAGTTCCCAGTCCTCTGAGGTTGTGGTATCAATAGCGTTCCTGTAACGAGCGATCTCATCAATGTTGCGCATGCGTGCCAGGCGCGACAACTCATCATAGACCTGCCAGATTTCCTTGCCATATTTTAAATCCTTCGTCCCCTCGAAGGCGTCGACGGCATCCCCTAAACTTTGCTGTAAAGTTGCTTCGCTTATATTAGAGAAGAGTCCGATGATCACATTAAAGACCTTTTGGATAACCGGCTCGGTCGCACGTTCGAGCGATGAGTTTATACTCATTAAGCCCCACATCATTCCCCAGCAGCAAACGGGTTCCTTCAATCAAATAGTCAATATGGAGATCGAAGTAATGGGCCAGTGTACGCGCCGATTCCTGGCGAATCCAGGTGTTTTCATCCTTTACAGTAAAGAGCAGCATACGGAATACCGTTTGTGGAAAAGCCCCAACCAGACCGTGCAGCTTGCGTACCACGGCACGCCTGACCCATATATCAATACTGCGTGTGAGGCGCTCCAGGTAAGCAAGGCCAGTATCACGGTTATAATCGATGATAGCGGGCAAGCTTTCAACGAAGGCGAGACGCACAAAGCGATCACGATCTCCAGCTAAGACATCCAGGAAGCGCCGTATCTGTTCAGGATACGCGCGATAAAATGCCGGGATGGCTTGTGCGAAAGCCCGTCGTACATCGGGAGAGATATCATAGGCCAATTGTTGCAGCATAGCGATTTTTTCCAACAACAAATGAGGCTGCGAGGCCCACATTTTGAGCACGAAAGCCCGACATGCGGCATAAGAAGAGTGCAGTAACTCGTCAAATACTGTACTTAACGAACGGCCAAGTTGGATCGTAGACCAGATCTCGCTAATCTGCTGCTGAATGAACTGGCTGTTGAGCATTTGCAAGAGATACATGCGATCTTCGGAGCAAACAACAATCTCCGTCGTGCCATCCCGATTCACATCAGCTGCGCGTACAATACGCACACGATCATTCACGCGATAACGCCAGAGGAAATCACCCTCGGCTGTCAGCACATAGACATGACCATCACCACAGCCGAGCAGGACCTCTATATTGCCATCATGATCAATATCTTCTGCATGGATATCAAGTACGCGGTGGTCAGAGGCATAGCGCCACTTCAATGCTCCCTTGTGGTCCAGTACATAGACAGAGCGGTCGTCGGAGCCAACAATCACTTCTTTCTGGTTATCGGCATCGATATCTTTCACGAAGATAGCACGAATACGATCCTCTGTCTCATACTCCCATAAGACCTCGCCTTCTCTTGTATAGGCATAAATCGTATCATCCACGGTTCCAGCAATCAGCTCAGCAAGGCCATCATGATTAATATCATCGGCCCAGACTACATAGATGCCACGAGGCACAATAATCGGCGCAATGCTCTGCGAGAGATGGTCGTCGTAAATATAGATGTGCCTTTCCTCAGATCCCATCACCATCTCGGTACGATCAGGATGAGTTGTGTGCGAGACATAAATGCTCGTAACCCAGTCATCTAACTTCAAATCCTGTTTCACGCTGTCGCCAAAGCCGCTGAGTATAGACACGTGACCATCAATGGAGCCTGCGATCACTTCAACATTGCCATCATGATCAATGTCACCAATCTGCACCGATCTGATACGATTACTGCCCAGAGGATACATCCAGAGTATGCTGCCATCCGGGTTGAACACGTGCACGTTGCCCTCGTTTGTACCAACCACAATTTCGAGCTTTGCGTCCCCGATAATGTCGCCCAACTCGACCGTGCGCACGTAACCAAAATTGCGCTCCCAGAGTGGTTCAGCCCTTTGCTGCTCCAGTGTCAGTAAAAGGGAGAGCGTGTGTAAATGATCATGCTGTTGTTGAGCCTCGTAGAACTGCCGCAGAAGCACAGGAGCTGTAAGCGTAGGATCATCGATTACCACAGAGAGCAGAGCGCTCTCTGTTGGCGATAAGTGCAAGTCAGTAATAAAAGGTCGCCCCAACGTAGCGTAACTGTGGAGGATGCGTTCTCGCACGTTCCCTGTCAGCTCAACGCGCAATGCGTGTACTGTATTATTCTCGACACCCATGAGCACTTCAAGTAGACCATCTCGATCAAAATCGATGGCGTATACACTGAACACGCGGGAGTCAACGGCGTATTTCCAGAGAAAATCGCCGTGACCATTGAAGAAATACAGATGTTTATCCTCAGAACCGGCGATGATTTCCTGATGGCCGTCTTTATTCAGATCGGCAACATACAGCGAGAGCAGCCTGTTTTCGAGCTGCACGTGCCATTTTCTTTGCCCATCAGGAGTCAGAGCATACAAATCCTTAGCATCAGAACTAATCAGAATTTCTTTGGAGCCATCCCCGTCTATGTCAGCAACAAAGATGGAATATATTTTGCCCCTGACGTTATACATCCATTTTAAATGCCCCTGACTGTCTAATATGTGCAAGTAATTATCGCCGGAACCGCCCAGGATTTCGATTTCTCCGTCATTATCGACATCAGCTGTAAAGACCGCACGAATCCAACCATTCGTCGGGTACTTCCAGAGTAGCGTGCCGCTCGCGCAATCGAGCACATGAATATTGCGATCTTCAGAGCCTACGACGACCTCGTTACTGCCATCCCCATTAATGTCAGTGACAATCACCTGGCGCACCACAAGCTCTGTTGGGTACGTCCAGAGGAGCTGCCCCGCTTTATCAAGGCCGAACACAGCATCGTCACGCGAACCAACCACAACACGCACTGCGGCATCCAACGTTTTGGTATCGTTGATGCCATAGACTGTGCCCAGCCACTCATTGCCGAAAGAAAAACTCCATTTAAGATCACCGAATGTGGTCAGCGCACAGACCTGGTGATCACGTGAACCGATCACCACTTCAATGTCGCCATCCCCATCGATATCGGCGGCGTGAACGCTTGTAACCCAATCCTTCGTCGAGTAAGACCACAATTCAGTCACAACAGCTAGTCCAAGTCTCAATGCTTCTTGTAAATTTTGCTCACCGCTTTGCAGTTGTCTTGTCTCGGAATCTGTCCGCATAACCCCTCCTGAGCCGTTCACGCCTTGCTTTACCGCACACCGTTCTTATGCACTCACTATAGCACTTCCATTTTCTTGAAAGCACATTTTCAGGTGACAAGAAAGTGCCATAACTTCCTGATAATACAGAACAATGCTGTGAAGGGCATGTGGAATGGTGCATAAAGGTTCTGCAGCTAGATCTAGACTGGCTTTAACGCATTATAGTGGCAATTGTTCCATAATAGGCGACATGGCACCAAATTGTCACTGTGCGGCAACACATTGGCAAACAATTTCAGCTATAAATGGAGTGCAAGGAATGATCTCGAAGAGAACATGAGACGACGAAAAGCAGGTGAAAGGAGAGCAAGGGATGGGTATCGATACGATCATCATCATTGCATTACTATCCTTCATGATGGGACTGGTTCTAGGGGTATCACTGAGCCGCCCTACAACAGACTATTAGGAGATTTGCCCACTGTATTACAAAAGAGGACAGATCTGGTGTATATTGACCGTTATAAGCTGTATACTGACTGTGTCGGCATGAAAAAGATGGAGCGGCATTGTGGTAGCTTTAAGAAGATAGTAGAGCTTCTTCTGTAGCGGCAAGAAAGACTACAGAGATGCAAGAGGTATGTGATGGAGTCAACAGATTGGGAAGCGGAACCGCGTAATCCTTATTATCACCTGGCAATGGTGCGGGATCTCGCGATGTTTTTTGGTCGCAGCGACGCCTTAAGGCGTCTTTATACCGCTATACGGAACCAACAGTGTCTCTCCATTGTTGGTCCCAGGCGCGTTGGCAAGTCATCGCTACTCCATGCGGCCTGCGCCGTAGAAATGCAAAAACGCTCTGGCTATGATTTGAGTAACTATGTGCTGGCGCTGATAGATTCGGGGGAGCAACCAGAGAAAACGCACGAAGATTTCCTGTACTTTATTTGCGAACAACTGATAGCGCAAAATCAGGAGCAACTTGCCTCACTTCCCAGGCCGACAGGAGGTGAGAGCAGTGAGTTTCGCCATTTTCTGGAGCAGATAAAAGCCAGGGGATTGCATCCCGTTGTGCTGCTAGACGAATTTGAGCACATTGCCAGTAAACCAAACTTCGATCAAAGTTTCTTTTTCTTTCTACGTGCACAAGCTAATGCGGGAAAAATTTCCTATATCACGGCCTCTAAAGCGACATTAGATAAGATCTGTCACCAGGACCTGATAGGTTCACCATTTTTTAACATTTTTAGTGCTCATAAGCTGGGTCCACTGACGCCGAGTGAAGCCATAGAACTGATTACAACGCCTGCCGAGCTGGCAGGATCTGCATTTACGCCAACGGAAAGAGTATGGGTGCAGGAAATCGCAGGACGGCATCCATTTTTTATTCAGCGAGCCTGCTATTTTCTCTTCGAAGCGAAATGTCAGTCTGCGGTAACGGCAGCGGACATGCCAGATATTGCTGAGCAGGTTTATGTTGAATTGTGGCCTCACTTCAAACACGCATGGGCGCACCTGAGTGGGCAACAACAAGAACAAATGGCCTGGGAGGCACGACGCCACGATACCACTCTGCGCAAGCTGCCCGAATTGAGTGAAAGTCGTCTTTTCCGCAAATTTGTCTACGAAGAATGTAGCATAGAACTTGCGGCGATTACCGTCGAAGATCTGGACAAGATTCTGGACAAGATCGATGATGTCAGGTTCCTGGGAGAAAGTCCTCTTGCCCACCTGAACATGGTCTATACGCAAGCTGGAGAAACAGTACTGCTCCCACTTGAAAGAGGCGCAACCGTCCAAAGGCTATTGCTCAATACAATAGAGGAACTACGTCCCGATGCTCACCATAAAAAAGCGGAGGCACAGTCACGGTTGTATCAAATTCTCAGTTTGCGTCATAAAGAGCGTATGAAAAATGAGGAGATAGCCGCACGCCTGGCTATCAGTAGTCGACACTTCTTCCGCGAGCGCCAAAGAGCAGTAAAAGAACTGCTTAACCTTTTGCTCCAGAAGGAGATGCAGTCAAAAGAAGAGGGCTAAATTTCCCTATGCCAGGAGGCGGCTTATACTTAGATGCAGGTATAGAGCACTCTTAGCGTGAGTTTTAGATGAGAAGGCATTATTTTCGCCTGGAGTCAGCTCATTTTAGACGTTCCAAAGGCTCGCTAAAAACGAATTTGCTAAGCTCTGGTCTTCTTTCGCAGGAATTCCAGGCGTCTACACGACATGATCGCCGTACGTACGTATGCACAGGAGGTATAGCATGTCTAACCTGGCAGATAGTCCCCCACTTCATCCTGCTGAAATCCAGACAGGATGTGAGCCGTTAGATGTCAACACTATACTCGAACAATTGGACAAATATATTGTGGCGATGGCCCAGAGAAATGTGCCACAGCAGATTTCAGCACCGGAGACACGGGATCTGGATGTAGATGAAATCGCACAAAACGCACGCATCAAGCTCTGGCAAGCTCTGCAAAAGGACCAGATTCTCAATGCCAGGGCCTATGTACGCAGCATTGTGTATCATGAAGCCATCAACATGGTACGTAGCAATAAGCCGAAACTGTCATTATTCGGCGCGAACGACGGAGAGTTATCCGGTGGCAAGCTATTGATGTATGAAAATGAAGCTCTGCGTGACCCCGCTTACATCGTTGAGCAAGCAGAACAGTTAGCTGAGCGAGCCGCACAGGCCGCGCAGGCCATTCAAACACTGCCTCCACGCCAGCAACGCGCTATACTATGCACGCTGCTGGACAATTTGGATAATGTATTACCGTTGCTGGCAATATTTAAAGCGCAAAAGCTAGATATTGCAGCAGAGCATTGGCCGGAACAGAAAGCGGAGATGCAACTCCTGAAAGCCTCTCTGTCTATGTCGCGCAAGAAATTGCGCCGTCTACTTCTGGCCAATGAAACCGAAAATGAGGTACTCTAGGAGAAAATATCGGAAGACGCAGCTCAAAATCATGACCTGGCTGAGCGCATGAGCAAAAGAACCAGCCAGGCGCTACGTCTCTTTCATTAGTGTAGCACGTCACTGTATGTGAGGTCCACCATCGTTAACACATGCCCGAGAAAGTGGAAATGTCCGGGAGATCAAAACCCCGGCTAGGCGACTGTCGGATTAAGCATCCAACGCGCTACGTTCTTGTCGGGTGCTGTAGATATTTGTTGGATGAGCATCTCAAGCGCATCTGGCCCATCCAACTTATCCGCTCTTTGTTGGGCAAGTTCAATAAGTTCAGGGAAACGAGCACTCACAATATTCACAAGCACCCGCCGTAAGGTTTGCACTTCACCTTCGGCTATCCCTTCGGCTATCCCTTCAGCTTTACTTTCGGCACGCATCCTTTGTATCTTGGGATTATCTTCCCACAATCTATCGTACATATTTAGCCGCTCCTGTATCTTATCTTTTTCCTGTAAAGAAATGGTGTCGGTACGCGCTAACAGAATTTCCATCCACACAATTTGTTGTGATAATGTCACCTCGTCATCCATTCATCACACTCTCCCCTCCTCCACATTTGCTTTCATCATACCATATATTTATTACCCGAACAATTCCACAAGAATTGCTCTATCTATAAAAGACTTGAAAAAAGACCTGCTGCTACGGAATCACGTTGGTTGCTTCGTCAAGTGCCAATACGAAGCGTGCGAGCACTTCAGCTACTGCGTCCATATCTTGCAGTGAGGCTGTCTCTGATCCAGTATGGAGATAGCGGCAAGGAATACTCACCAGGCCCGTGGCTACGCCTGCACGTACTACCTGAATAGCGTCCGTGTCCGTTCCTGTGCCTGCTGCCTGTGGGTCGATTTGCCAGGGAATGCCAGCCTCGCAAGCTGCTGTGACGAGCAATTGATAAACGCGTGGATTGATATGGCCGCCTATGGTGATCACCGGGCCGCCATTTATTTTGATGTCACCAAGCTCATGCTTTGAAGTACCTGGATGGTCTGATGTAAACGTGATATCAACAGCGATAGCAATAAGCGGATCGACGCCATAGGCACCGGTGCGCGAGCCGCGTAGTCCTGTCTCTTCCTGTACCGCAGATACGAAGAAGACCCCGGCCTTTAAGGCAGTCCGTTTTTCGTGGATACGGCGTACAGCTTCCACAACAGTAAAGACCCCGGACTTGTCATCCAGTGCGCGCGAGACGACGAGATCGCCTCTGAGCGTCTCCAATTGGGCGGCTCGTGTTGCCACGCTACCCAGTGGAACTACTGCCTGTGCTTCCTCTTTACTGGACGCCCCGATATCGATCCATAATGATGAGAGTTTCGGAGCATTGCCACGTTCCTCACTACTGAGAGTGTGAATGGGGGGGCGGCCAATGACACCCAATACTGGTCCATCTGGTGTCGAAATATGGACGCGACTGCCCGGTAGCGTTGACGGATCAAATCCGCCCATGGTGCCAAAATACAGGAACCCCTGCTCGTCAATGTAGCGAATGAGCAAGCCTAATTCATCGCAGTGGGCCGTAAGCATGACTCGTGGATTACCAGTTGCGTGCAAGGACGCTATCACGTTCCCATGGACATCAGTGTGCACCTCGTCTGTATAGCGCTGTATTTCCTCACGGATGACCTGCTGCACTGGTTGTTCGAAGCCAGAAGGACTTGGGCTGGCAATCATGTGCCGTAAAAAATCGACGCGGGACGTATCCATAAGAAGCTCCTTGCTCGTTATAGAGAAACAGCAAGGCCAGGTCAAAACTGCACCATTTCACAAGTAGCAAGTTTTGACCTGGCCTGAAAGCCTAAGCATAACCGGGCAACTCAGCGTACGAACTGTTTGAGCACCTCATCGACGCCAGGATGCATACGGTTCAAGCGTAGGTCTTCGGCACCGGTAGAGTCAGTCTGCACGATTAAGATATTCTGCTGCACACACTTATTCAAAAGTTCGCGCGCAGATTCACGGGTAAGCCGTCCGCGGAAGCGGTTCTTCGGATTGACCGGGTCGCCAATGAAATTAGAGACTCCAATAATTGTGCGCCAGGACCAACTGCGATCTATATAATCAAGAAATTGCACAAATGGTGGGTCCAGAACATCTATTGGTGGGTTCCCATACGGTAACTGGAATTGCGCAGCCGTATTCGCAAAATTGATGGCAGGCATAGAGCCTGTACTAGAACCAAGAGTACCACTACTAGGAGACATTTGCACAATACCAGGTACGGGCAACGCACCGGTATTGCCGGTCACTCCACCTGGAACAAGAGGAACAAACTGATTTGCACTACTTATCAAATCTCGGCTGACGGTTCCTGGAATACCAACAACAATAACAGTTTTGTTTAGACGTAACTTTAAACGAGCGCTAATACGAGTGAAATCTTTATCCCCTGTCATCAACACAAAGGTTGAGATAGTAGGACGATCAAAAACGGTTTCAATAATATCCATCAACATATTTAAGTCAACTGTGCTTTGGACAACTGTACTCTGTACTATAGTACTATTTCCCTGGTTGACCGCAGGCATGTGACCTGTGTTGCCAGTATGCTGATTAGCGGGAACTGGATATCCTAAGGGACCAGTACTGCTCTGTCCAAGAGGCCCTGTGGGACTGGACTGACCGTAGGAGTTCTGATAAGGGAACTGCTGTCGGTAGGGCTCACGCTGCTGATAATCTGGACCATTATACTCTTCTTCGTTAGATTGTTCATCTTCTGGGAGAAGATTGTCATCATCTAGATCATTGGCTAAGGGTAGCGTTGCATCTTGATCAGCTGTCCATCCATTGTTCACGCCTGGAGACTGAATCGCTGGTAGCGAACCAGAACTCCCTGTGACGCTAGAGGGCCACTGTCGTGGAAATGCACCTGTACCTTGTTCAGCAACATAATTTGCATTAGGAGAGCCAAGAGAGCCAGTCGGGGTATTCCCTGCAGCATAATGGATCGTGCCCATACGGATACGGTCTCGCTGCTTGGCGGGACAATCGACGCGGTCGATCATCGCCGCTGTCAGGCTACCTTTAAACGGCTCAGGCTGGCGAGACCAGTCCGCATAGGCGCGGGCCACCATAACAGTGCCATAGCGACGGGCCACAGCAATAAGTTCCTGTGGGTCGGGCTCCCGCCGTTGTATATTCAGCATACTGTAACGTATGTTCTCAAAATCGATGAATAAAGCAATATCTTCGGGCACAACCTTCTCCTCTCAATATAGGGAGAAACCGCGCAGGCCAAGATTTACAATTGTTCAGGTGCTCGGATTACCTAGTAGTGTATCCTCTAGCTATGAGCATATCATACTTTATTGGTAAAGTCGAGAGGTCTGCGCTTTACTTTGCGTACCTACTATGGTATATTCTGTAGTTGAAAAAACAAGACATACAAAGAGTAACAAGTCATGGAGCTAACACAGTCTCAGCTAGTAGATGAAATGATATGCCCCGTTGCCCGCACAGCCCAGATTATCAGTGGCAAGTGGACAATACTTATTATTCGTGACTTAACTACGGGGATCAAGCGTTTTCACCAGTTAGAACGCTCTCTTCAGGGTATCAGCCCCAAAACGCTTTCCGAACGACTGCGCTCTCTTGAAGAAGAAGGGATTGTCGTTCGTCACACTTTCGCAGAAGTACCTCCTCGTGTAGAATACTCACTCACGGAGAAAGGACATGACCTGCTCGAAGTGATCGAGAGTATGCGCAACTACGGGAAACGTTGGCTTTGTAGCGAGTAGAAGGCAAAAACCAGATCTGCTCTGTGCGTGGTCGCCTATCCCCTCCCCTTCGACTTGATTAAGAAGGATGAGAGAAGAACCGGAGGAACTCCCCGGTTCTTTCTGCATACAGGAACATATTAAAGTGATGCCCCGACCAATTCACGATCATGATCAGTCAGGAATCGACGAAGCACGCCTGTCGTTTGCTCGCTGGCGCTTTCTTCCAGCTGATTTTCTGTTCTGCTCACAAGATCATACAGACTGGCGATATCGTAGCGCATCTGTACTTGCAACTGGCCGTCACTATTAAACCCTTCAACGAAGAGTCCATCCTCTTCTTCATGGATCGCGATGCTTTTCGCACCAATCTGATCTAAAACCTGACCGACTGCATGCAAGATGCTCGCATAACTAAACGTGGCCGGCATTGCTCCCTCCCTAAATAATTGGAGAATACTTTCTTCTTATCTTTAAACAGTTACTAGTAGGACTGCCTCGTCAAACTGCAACACACCATCTGAAACAGGTGGCTTGTCAGCCTGCATACTACACTTCGACAATTTTAGCATAACAAACCTTAAACGTCAAGTTAGCGTTTCGCGCTAGCGCCATTGACCAGTGCTCCGGTTGTGGGCCATGAGCTACGTATCGTGGTGCTAGCTTCGCTGACGCCTTTATTATCTGCTGTATTGAGAATCTCAATCGCCTTCAGACGCCAGAAACGTGCACTGGCTGGACGCTTCAACGAAAGGTATTCTGCCAATGCCTCATCGGTCATAGTGGGGTTCTTCTTCAGAGCCTCAATGGTCATTTGCAACTTGTCAGGATTACCATCCCCTGGCACGGCTGCCAGTGTTGGATTGGACTTCCGTGTATCAGCGCCGGATGTTTCACCTTGTAATGCGACAAACTGCCCTGTAATAGGCTGATTGCTGTCGTTCTTTGTCTCTGGCGCAGCCTCGCTGGTTGTGCCGTTGTTGGCTGCTGTCACGAGATTTCCCGTACTGAAGCGGGTTCCGCTGGTCAACGCGCGGCGCAAGCTGGCGATTGGTAGCTGCGTTTGTTTCGCCAATTCGCTCAGCACCTGCAACTGCTGGTCCGATTTGTGTTTATCCTCTTCGCTTGTTTCTGAGAGTGTCTCAGCCATCATTGTATAGACTATACCAAGCAGAGGAAACGCACTCGCCATAAATGGAAAGATATTGGTCAGCCAGGGGGCTGCCGTCTCAGCTGCACTGAGCATCGTCAGGCTGTGAAACTGTTTGGCATATGCCCAATTGACAGCCCATGAGAAAACTGTACACATGACAATCAGTAGCCAGTGCTGCCAGACTGCTTTTGCGCTACGATATTTACGATATCTTTGAAATGCTGTCCAGGAGAGAAGATAGACTGTTACATCAATACTTATTGCTATGGCATAACTTACTGCCCACCACCAGACGCCTTCTGACCCAGATGAAGGCTCAAAAGATGCGAAAAAATAGGCTACATGGGGAATTGAGGCCGCTAAAAATACGGCAAACGCTATCCAAAAGAAATATTTCATTTTGTGAGTTTTACCCTCCGCTTATAAAACTCCCCGGACACTGAACGCTTTAAGCGTATCTGTTAAATGGGCATGCGTCAATCCCGTCTGGTACTATTGGGCTATTTTTGCCGCTAAGCCCTGCATCGCTCGATTTGTCAGATCCCTCTTCAAATGTTCAAGGGTCATAAAGAGCGAACAGTGGCGCATTCCTCTGGGCTGAAGCGACTTTCGCAATGCCCAACAAATTGGTCTAAAAAGTGTTGACAAGTTGCGCGAAGTATGGCATATTATCTGAGCGCCGCCGCGAGTGGCGCAAACTGCAAGAGCATAGTACTTTACCAACTAAAGATTATCATTTCTTCAATTTTGCTGAGCGTTTGTTGCAAGCAAGAGTTGAAGCAGAGAGTCATCAAAAAGACCAGGCAGAACCAAATCACCAAGAGATTAGGTGAGAAACGAACAAGCTACACAGAGTACGAGGTGGATGCCTAGGCGCAAAAGACCGAAGAAGGACGCGGAGACCGGCGAAACGTTCAGGGGGAGCTGCATGCAAGCGATGAACCCTGAGATTCCGAATGGGGCAACCCCTCCAGAGTGATGTCTGGAGACCGCCTGCTGAACACATAGGCAGTGACGGGGGGCAGTGGGCGAACTGAAACATCTCAGTAGCCCGACGAGAAGAAATCAACCGAGATTCCCGGAGTAGTGGCGAGCGAAACGGGACGAGCCCAAACCAGAGGTTCTTCGGAACTTCTGGGGTTGTAGGACCAGGAAAAAGGGAGAAGGCGACACACGAACGCGTTGGAACGCGCGACCGTAGTGGGTGAGAGTCCCGTAGTGGACGTCGCCATCGACTGGCCTGGGATCCTGAGTACCACGAGCCACGAGAAAGCTTGTGGGAAGCCGGGGGGACCACCCTCCAAGGCTCAACATCTTTTGCGACCGATAGTGAACAAGTACCGTGAGGGAAAGGTGAAAAGCACCCCGAGAGGGGGATGAAAGAGACCCTGAAACCACGTACTCACCAGCAGTCAGAGGTCACTGTAGCACGAGCTACTAAGGACTGATGGCGTGCCTTTTGTAGAATGATCCGGCGAGTGCATCGTCGTAGCAGGTTAACCAGCGCTAAAGCTGGGGAGCCAGAGGGCAACCGAGTGTGAAGAGCGCGCAGGTTGCGGCGATGCGACCCGAAACCACGTGAGCTATCCATGGTCAGAGTGAAGCGGATGTGACAGTCCGTCGAGGCTCGAACCCACCAGTGTTGCAAAACTGGGGGATGAACTGTGGATAGGGGAGAAATTCCAATCGAACGTGGAGATAGCTGGTTCTCCCCGAAATGTATTGAGGTACAGCCACACGGGAAATATCCTGGAGGTAGAGAGCTGGATGGGCTAGGGGCCAAGTGCTGGTTACCAACCCCAACCAAACTGCGAATGCCAGGACAGTGGTCCGTGTGAGTGAGACGGCGGGGGCTAAGCTTCGTCGTCAAAAGGGAAACAGCCCAGACCATCGGCTAAGGTCTCCAAATCGATGCTCAGTGTCAAAGGGAGTCATCCCGCCCAAACAGCCAGGATGTTGGCTTAGAAGCAGCCATCATTGAAAGAGTGCGTAATAGCTCACTGGTCGAGTGGAGTGGCACCGACAACGTAGCGAGGCTCAAGCATCGTACCGAAGCCGTGGATTTCTTTCTCTTGAAGAAAGGAATGGTAGGGGAGCGTTCCGCGCCGCCGAGAAGCCAGATCGCAAGGACTGGTGGAGCGCGCGGAAGTGAGAATGCCGGAATGAGTAGCGCAATCGCTGTGCAAACCAGCGACACCGCAAGCCTGAGGGTTCCTGGGCACCGTCAAACGACCCAGGGTGAGTCGGGTCCTAAGCCGAGGACGTTATAGTCGTAGGCGATGGAAAGCAGGTTAGATATTCCTGCACCGGAGACGCTCGCTATGAGCAATGGGGGGACGCGGTAGGGAAGGTGAACCCATCAAATGGACAGGATGGGCGTGTTGACCGAAGTGTGTGACCGAGGAAAATCCCGGTCGCCTGTGCATGACGGCAGCACCGAGTCCGAGTAATCGGGCGGAAGTCATCGATCCCCAGGCCGCCAAGAAAAGCCTCTCGCCAGAACGATCTCCGCCCGTACCGCAAACCGACACTGGTAGGCAAGGGGAACACCCCGCAGGTGAACGAGCGACCCTCTGTTAAGGAACTCGGCAAATTGACCCCGTACCTTCGGAAGAAGGGGTGCCCTAGTAGCGAACCCTGGTGAAACAGGGAGCGTGAGGGGGTTGCAAGAAAATGGCTCAACCGACTGTTTACCAAAAACACAGGTCTCTGCGAACGCGAAAGCGGAAGTATAGGGGCTGACTCCTGCCCAGTGCCGGAAGGTTACGAGGAGCGGTGATCGTAGCTGCGAATCTAAGCCCCGGTGAACGGCGGCCGTAACTATAACGGTCCTAAGGTAGCGAAATTCCTTGTCGGGTAAGTTCCGACCCGCACGAAAGGAGTAACGAGTTGAGCACTGTCTCGACAGAGGACTCGGCGAAATTGAAGTACCCGTGAAGATACGGGTTACCCACGACAGGACAAAAAGACCCCGTGGAGCTTTACTACACCCTGGCCTGGAAATGAGGCAGAAGGTACGTAGGATAGGTGGGAGCCTTTGAACGCATCCTTGTGGGGGTGCGGGAGGCAAGAGTGAAATACCACTTTCCTTGTGGTTTGTTTCTCATGGCTGACCTTGAAGCAGGCAGCCAGACAGGACCAGGCGGGTAGTTTGACTGGGGCGGTCGCCTCCCAAAGAGTAACGGAGGCGCTCAAAGGTTCTCTCAGGGTGGATGGACATCACCCGTCTAGAGTGTAAAGGCACAAGAGAGCTTGACTGCGAGGCAGACGCGCCGAGCAGGGACGAAAGTCGGACTTAGTGATCCCACATTCCCGAGTGGAAGGAGTGTGGCTCAACGGATAAAAGCTACCCCGGGGATAACAGGCTTATCTTGCCCAAGAGTTCACATCGACGGCAAGGTTTGGCACCTCGATGTCGGCTCGTCGCATCCTGGGGCTGGAGTAGGTCCCAAGGGTTGGGCTGTTCGCCCATGAAAGCGGCACGCGAGCTGGGTTCAGAACGTCGCGAGACAGTTCGGTCTCTATCCGTCGTGGGCGTAGGAAGATTGAGGGGAGTCATCTCCAGTACGAGAGGACCGAGATGGCTTGACCGCTGGTGAGCCAGTTGGCCTGCCCGGGCCACAGCTGGATAGCTATGTCAAGAAGGGATAAGCGCTGAAAGCATCTAAGCGCGAAGCCGAACCCAAGACGAGTCTTCCCATCTTCTGCGGAAGATCAAGATCCCAGGAAGAAGACCTGGTAGATAGACGGCGCGTGGAAGTCCGGTAACGGATGCAGCGAAGCCGCCCTAATGATCGTACGGCTTGTCTCACCCTCGTGCGTGGAGGTTCTGTGGGGGATGAGATGATGCGCTGCTTCGCTCTTGTGCGTCGCGCGCTCGGCAAAATTGAGGAAATGATATCTCTTGCATTGTTATTGCTCTTTATGATTGTATATACTCAACCGCCAGCATAAGAAACTTTTGCTGGCGGTTTTTAATTCTTGACTCCTCTCTTTCGTTGGCTCCATTTGTCTTAGAAATCACACCAGATCAGAAGTAACCTGATTGCCTGATCTGGTATGGTATCCTCTATTAGGAAGCCTGTGACGAGTTTTGCTCTGTCAGTCCTTCTAGCGGGGAGCAGGCCAGATTTCGATTCCTTGCTTGTTTGTGCCAATCGCAATCCTTGTGCTGTCACTTGACCAGAGTACGGCTTCTATTGTACTGTCGATCCCCGTATATTTGGCAACTAGCTTGCCTGTGAGTGCTTCCCAGACCTGGAGTGTGTAATCTGCCCCTCCTGAAGCGATATATTTACCCTGTAGGGACCAGTCAACAGCTTCTACCTCGCCTGTGTGTCCTTCATAGATTTGTATGGTTCGACCAGTCAATGCCTCCCAGACCTGGACTGTTTTGTCGGCACTGGCCGATGTGATGTATCGCTCATCTGGAGACCAGGCTATGTCAATTGCTCTAAGCTGGTGTCCATGATAGATGGTTTTTCGCTTACCTGTGAGTGCTTCCCATACATGAACGGTGCCGTCATCAGTGGCGCATGCCAGCAGGGTCCCTGTTGCAGACCATTTGACGCGATTGATGCCTAGTAAACCAAGGGCTGGATATGCGTAGTGACTCACCTGACGAAGTGTGAAGGGATTCCAGACCTCGACAGTTGTCGTATGACCTGCAAATGCCAGGTATGTTCCGTTCGGCGACCAGGATACTGTGCGAAGCGCATAGTCACGCTGCAAGGTTACTACAGGCGTTACTTCAGGATATTTCCATGCCTGAATGGAGCCGCTATGAAGGCTACCAGCATTGGCAGATACGATCCAGCCAGTTTTTGACCAGGAGATATCGTTGACCCATTGGTCTAACGTGGGAATGTTGTAAATGAGCGCTGCTTTCTGCATGTCCCAAATGGAAACTATATTTGCGCCTGTTGCTGCCGCAATCTCGTTACCACTTGGGGGCCAGGTTAAACGGTTGACCCAGTTATATGAACTGGCATCAAGCAACTGCTGAGACGGTTTGCTCGGTGGTATCGTTGGAGATGTAGATAGCGATGATGTATGTGAGGTGAAAAAGAAGCTAGCTCCAGTTATGGCCGCGACTCCGAGTCCGCCGAGTCCAATCAAAAGTGCACGTCGACGCTGGAATTGCAACGAAGAGGCTGGCGTCATTTTCTCCTCTGTTAAGAGCATCTGCCGAGCAGGGCTGGTAACTATGGTCAGCGCACTAGGAACGAGTGGTTCTGATGAACGTTCTGCCACTCCGTTCGTAGTGTGCGAGATTTCAAGAGATGCGTTAGCTGTGGGCGTCACTTCCTCTGGCTCTTGAGGTTCTGAGAGCAGACCGAGATCCTCTGCACTCATTTCAAAAAGGTCACATAGTTGCTGTCTATACAGGGGATGCGGGAGCCGTTCTCCGCGTTCCCAGCGTCCCACTGTGACCATATCAACCTCAATCCGTTCAGCAATGTAATTGCGAGACCAACCACGTCGTTCCCGCTCATGGCGTAATCGGGGGGTATACCTTTGCTTCATCGAAGATCCATCCTTTACAGCGAAAAGTTTGTTTTACGATAACAAAAACTCCAAGATATCATCCATGATCTCCATAGCTAGCGATGGGTCAAGTGTCAGCCGCTGGAGAAGGTAAAAACGGCTAATTGAGACGAGGAAGACAGGCCCTTCCTTTCATACGTATTACCTCATCTATTACTCAATACGATCTAGATTCTAAGATAAGATAGTATCTGTCATAATTTTATTCTTTATCTGCTATAAATTTCCAACACGTACTTTTTAGTTTTCCTATCTTAGAACGTAGCATGGTAAGATTTTTAGTATTTCAGTAGAGGTGAGATAATTTTCAATTATGTGTCGGCCAGTGCACAACGTATTTCTTGTTGTACTTCTGTATTCTGTTCCATCTCCAATGCGGTATGGAGAGCGTCCAGTGCCTGTGCGCCTCCTAAACGACCGAGTGCCCATGCGGCGTGGCCGCGCACAAGTGCTTCGTTGTCATGTAAGGCGTCGATGAGAGCGGGTACAGCTTGTTGATCTCCACTATTGCCTAGCGCAACACAGACATTGCGTAGGAGCCCTCTACGCTTTGCACGTTTGATAGGGCTGCCTTTGAAGCGTTCGCGAAATTGTTCCTCAGTGAGGGAAAGCAATGGAATAAGCTCAGGAGTACTATTTACGGTTGGTCGCGGACGAAACTCCTCGTGGACCTGGAAATGTGCTCTTTTTTTTACATCCTGAAGTGCAATGAGTGGTGCTCCTGTGGCTTTGTCTCGCAATCCCAGTCGCTTCTCTGCTACCTTATTGACCGGGCAAACTTCCTGGCAGATATCACAGCCAAAGATGAGATTACCCATCAAAGGGCGTAGCTCTAGTGGAATACTGCCACGCAATTCAATGGTCAGAAACGAAATACAGCGCGTACTATCCAGTTCATAGGGGTTGGGAAGCGCTCCAGTTGGGCAGGCATGTAAACAGATCTCGCAATGACCGCAACTGGCTTGTAACGGCTCGTCGGGGGCAAGTGGCAGGTTTGTTACAATCTCTGCCAGGAAGACCCAGGACCCCCAGCTCTTCGTTAAGATATTGGTATTTTTGCCATACCAACCAAGTCCCGCACGTTGTGCTACTGCGCGATCCACCATGCGTCCTGTATCCACAAAAAGGCGCGTCTCCAATGTGTCACCCTGCTCATCGCGGGCGTTTTCATGCAGCCAGGCTGCGAATTGTTGCAGCTTTGGTTTAATACTATCGTGATAATCATTTCCCCAGGCATAGCGTGAGATGAGTCCTTGTGGTTGGCTACCGTTGGGCGGTTCGGGTTGTTGTGTTAAATAACACTGTGCCAGGGCGATAATGGATTGTGCGTCTGGTAGCAATGCATCCGGGTGACAAGATACGGCTGCCCGTTCCGCAGTGAACCAGGGAAGACCTTCCATAAGGCCCTGAGCAATGCGCTCTTTGATGATATGCTCAGTAGTGGGGAACTCTGCTGCTGTCGTAATACGTACTGCGTCAAAGCCGAGCGAGTATGCGTACTCTTTGATCGTATGTGTGTTGAGCATGCTATTGCCTGCTAGAAGCCATCCCGCATTTTTCTCGTGTAGAGATGCGGGATGACTTGTGCCTATTCAAGATTAATTCGTGACGTCTCGACTGTGATGAACCCACCATGCTCCACCGATGAATACGATCAGGTAAGCTGCTAGCACGAGGAGTGCATGCACATTTGAGATTGCTGATCCCTGGCCGCCTGTCAGGTATTGAGTCTGATTGTCTAGTAAGGCAGTGACGTTATTGCCGATAAAGTAATTAGGGACTGCCTTCAGTATATCAGCAAGCGTGCCTTTGTTCAATGTCCCTATCAAGGTGAGAACTGTGCCAATAACACCTTCGAGGAACCACCAGACTAGCGCGCCGGCCAGACCTGCCGCCGTCGCTCTGCCCAAGGTACACAAACAAAGTGCGAGCATCGTATAGACAAACAAACCAAGCGTTGCCGTGAGTAAGTAGAGTACGGCATGCAGTATCCATGTTCCTGTGAGGAAACTGCTGCTGATGGCTATGCCTGTTATAAAGTTAAGTAATGTACCTGTTACGATGCCTACGATTGCCAACGCCAGCAAGACCGCAACAATGCTGATCAGGATAGCACCAATCTTGGCTAGAAAGTACTGTGTGCGCGTGGGACCACGGGTCAGCAGCAAGCGAATTGTGCCAACACTATATTCGCCACCAACGATAGTTGCTGCCAGGATGATAAGGATGATCAAACCAACATAGTTGATAACGCCAACAGACTCTGTCAGAGAAACTCGGCAAGCGGAGTGGGGCTGAGTATTGGGTGATGAGATTTTGTTTATATTGCTGTGCCTGGTTGATCTCTGCTTGTGTTGGTGTGCTGGATTTTTCGCAGGGCGGTGTACCTCCACTTATGCTGAAACTGCTCGTGTTAGAGCAAGATTGCAGGTATGTTGTGGCCGGTGCTCCGATCGTGATGATGGTGGGCAATGCAATAAAACAGAAGATGATGATCATGATAGGGATGGCGACTATCAAGAGTATTTTTGACATCAGGCGGCGCTGAATTTTGTACAATTCTGCACTGATTGAGCGGAAGAGGACACTCAAGAAGCCCTGGCTACCCATCACGACACTGGCGCTACGCCTGGGTGCAGAGACTGGTTGTTTCGCTGTGGCCTGTGGTATCGTGCTCATCGTGTCCCTCCCTTGCCTTCTGCTGTTGATGTATATGCAGTGACCAGTGTGCCTCCAATGCTTGATCCGGCGAGCGGTCCTTGTCCGGGCGTGGGTGTGCCGACAACCTCTAAAAAGATCTCTTCCAGGGTACCTTCGCGCGGGTGGATTTCGGCGGCGAAGAGACTATGTTGCGCAAGCAACATATTCACATCAGCAGAATGGGCAGCAGGTGCATCAAGCGTTAATATTGACAGGTTCTGCTTATTTTTCTCTATTTTGATATCGCTAATCCAATGGGCTTCATACTCTTGAGCACGTTGCAATACACCAAAGGCATTCTGGGTCTGATCTTCCTGACCCATACGCACCTCGATTTGCTCTTTTTCGCTGAGGAGATCTTTCACATTACCCTGTTTAACCAGGTTTCCTTTGCGTAAAAAGGCGACACGATTGCAGACCTGTTGTACTTCAGAGAGGATATGGCTGGAGAGAAAAACGGTTTTGCCCAATGCGGATAGGCGCTGAATGAGTTGGCGAATTTCAATGACGCCCGAAGGGTCCAGGCCATTCGTGGGTTCATCCAGCATCACTATTTCAGGATCATTAAGTAAGGCAGCGGCGATGCCCAGGCGCTGTTTCATACCCAACGAATACTTACGATACGCGAGTTTCTCAAACGCACGCAACTCCACGATGTTCGAGCACCTCTGCGAGTCGGTGGTCATTGGCTTGGCCAATCACCATGCCTGAATTTGCGGCAATGACGCGCAGATTATCGATGCCTGATAGGTAGGGATAGAAAATGGGAGTCTCTACGATAGCACCTATGCGTTGTAGAATGAGTGGTAATTGATAGGCATTGTCCATACCGAAGATGACAGCGCGTCCGGCACTGGGACGGATCAGACCTAATAGCATGCGAATAGTCGTCGTTTTGCCCGATCCATTTGGTCCCAGAAAGCCGAAGACATCACCACGCATCACCTGCAGATTTAAATCATTGACCGCGACCAGTTTGCCAAATGCTTTGGTCAACCGGCTGGTGCTGATGACGGTGGCGTCATCGTACTGAGGTAAGTTATCGCTCACAGGCGACTCCTTTTTAAAAAAATGCAGACTCTATAAAGTCTTTGTGCTAATTACTATACTTGTTTTTATGTAGTCAGGTTGCAACATGGGTAGTATGCACGTTTTTCTCATCTTTTGCAATACGCAGTGATCAGTAGAAACAGACGATGCAGATGGCTGGACGTTCTCGCACGAGGTCGTAGACAATCTTCGTCTATCTATGATAGACTCACGAAGATTACCATAATATGACTTGCAAACCAGAATCTGGTAGAGGGGGTTTTATCATGGATGCAATGCTCAATGGGCCATTTGGGCAGGTCTCTCTCAGCACAAGCGGGATTACTATTGGACGTGGCCCGGATAATCAGTTGATCATTAACGATACGAAAGCTTCGTCTCATCATGCCCGTATTGACTTTACCGGTCAAGGCTATAATCTGCTCGAACTCGGAAGCACGAATGGGACGTTTGTGAATGAACAGCGTGTCGAGCGTGAGGTGCCACGTCCCCTCTCTAATGGCGACGTTATCCGCATTGGCGATACGGTTTTCTCTTATACGGTCAGTGGCGCTCAGGCTATTGACCCAACTATGCGAGCTGATCCTCAGCCAGAAGATAACGCATACCGGGCTACTCTGCCAGCGTCGGCTTCAGGGTCGTCATATCCAGCCTATCAACAACCGCAAGCTGTACAAAACCAACAGATCCATCAAGCATATCCCCCTATGCCATCACAATATGCTGAACAACCAGCGTTCCCTGTGCCATCGCAACCCGGCTACTTTCCTGCTGGCTACGGACCTGCGGGCGCATACCCTGTTGCTGCTCCAAGGCGCAGTTTGCGTTGGTTATGGATTACGCTTGGTATTATAGGCGGTGTGCTGGTTCTGGGTATTGCTCTTTGTGCAGTGCTGGTGTTTGTTGTCGATGCTTCTTCGCCCACAAAAACGCTCGATACGTTTTGTAGTGATATGAAGGGTGGCGACTATCAAGGGGCTTATAACGAATTCTCTGCCAGCTATCAAAGTGAATTGCCTGAGTCGGCCTGGACCGGCACGCTGGCTGGCCATAAAGTGTCAACGTGCGATTATACCTCACTGAACGTGAATGGCAGTACTGCTACGGCGAATGTGACACTGGACTTTGCTGACGACGCTGCTGCTAATGGGGTCGCAGAGGCTGTACTTGGCAAAGAGAGCGATGGTAGCTGGAAGATTACCAGTTTGCAGACAGCGTCTGGACAAGCTGGTTGATGCCTCTATCTCACTGATCACGAGTTGAGCTGCTCTGCCTGGAGCAGGTGAGTCCTCTGTGCCGCCTCAGAGAAGTGGTTGCGGGCAGTGCTCATCTTGTTCCTGTGTCTCGCCTTATGCTATAATCTGACAAGGAAAATTATCCTTAAAATACGCGGTACTGCAAAAAGCGAGTATATTTTCCTCTAAGCAGTGGTCTGGGGCTTAGCAGGAGTATTATTTTATCAGGCATAGACCACCCAGTCTTTCGTCACGAAAGCTAGAATTGTCTCCCCCTGTTCCGGTTGCTTATATACCTCTGCATTGGGAGAGTCTTCCGGTACTAGGAAAGGACTTTGTAAGATGATTGATCCCGATAGAGAATTGGATGCTCGATACCGCTCGGTGGGGGTGACTCCAGACTGGTATCAAACAAATATTCCTTGCCAGGTAGGTTGTCCTGCTCACACAGATGTCTCTACCTACATTGGTTTAATTTCACAAGCGCGTTTCGATGAGGCGTATTTGCTCAACCGCAAAGCGAACGTTGTGCCCGGTGTGCTAGGTCGTACCTGCGCACGACCGTGTGAGCCAGTCTGCCGCCGTAATAAAGTTGATGGCAAACCTATCGCCATCTGCTGGCTCAAACGTGCCGCCGCCGATAATCGTGCATACCGCCATCACGCTGTACGTCCGCCGGTAACGAAAGAGAAAAAAGTGGCGATTGTGGGTGCTGGTTCCGCTGGTATGGCCTGTGCACGTGACTTGCGCGAGATGGGCTATCCGGTCACTCTGTATGAGCAGTATCCCACTGCTGGCGGTGTCATGGTGAACGGTATCCCCGTCTGGCGTCTTCCACGTTATGTCACTACAGAAGAATGTGACGAGTACATGGAAGATATCGGCGTCGATGTGAAGTATAACGCGCGCGTCGGACGTGATATCCAGGTCGCGGACCTGCTGAAAGAGTATGATGCAGTGTATCTGGCTGCTGGCTGCTATATCCCGAACTCAATCATTGGGCCGGATAATAAAGTGATTCCTGGTGCAAACCTGAAGGGTGTTGAGGATGGCATTCGTCTGCTGGAGAAGACGAACTATGGTGAGCCTGCGTTTATCGGCAAGCGTGTAGCCGTGCTGGGTTCTGGTTTCACGGCGATGGACTGCTGTCGTACCGCGATCCGCTTCGGAGCCGAGAAGGTTTACGTGATGTACCGACGTTCACGCGAAGAGGCTGGCTCGGATGAATATGAAGTTGACGAGGCGGTCTTTGAGAAGGTCGAGTTTAACTACCTCGTTTACCAGTTGGAGGTTCTCAGCCAGGATGGTATCCACGCCAGCAGTGTGCGCTTCATTCGCAACAAACTTGGTGATCCTGACGCCGGTGGGCGCCGCCGACCAGTCCCGATCCCTGGTACTGAATTCGAAATCGAGGTCGATTCGGTGATCTCCGCTTTTGGTCAGTACAGCGATACCTCCTGGATACCTGCTGAGGAGCTGGGTCTGGAAGTGAACAAGTGGGGCGTACCCCTGATCGACCTCGATAGCTGGATGACAAGCCATCCAGGACTCTTCGCTGGTGGAGATTTTACGCAGGGTTCGCGCAACTTGATCTCTGCTATTGGTGACGGACGGGATGCTGCTGCCGCCATCAATCGCTACCTGGGTGGCGTTGATAATCCTGCTGAGCCGGCGGAAGAGATAGAATTGCCGGACTACCGGCGCGGCATGGTCGACAATTATGAGTCCATCGCGCACCAGATGATCCCGTCTCTGCCCTTGCAGGATCGCTATAGTAATACCCGTGAAACCGAGACTGGCTATACTGCGGAGCAGGCTGTCATCCAGGCTCGTCGCTGTCTGCAATGTCAGTTGAATATTATGATTGACCCCTCAATCTGTATTCTGTGTTCTGGCTGTGTAGATATCTGCCCGTATGACTGTATCAGCATGGAGGGGCTTTCGCGCGTGGTCAAAAGTGATCCGCTGCACCAGGATGCCGAACGCTGGCGTGGTGGGGCAGACATGATCATCGACGAAGAAAAGTGTATTCGTTGTGGCCTGTGTATCGTACGCTGTCCCACAGATGCTATCTCGATGGTACAGTTCGAGGTTGCCAGCCCGAATTCCCGCTGGACTGTCTCCAAGATCCCGGTCTTAAATATCAAGTAGCCTGTTGTAGGCAGGGGCTGCTTGTTAAATGCCTCTGCCTCCACTCAGGACCAACCGAAGCTGTCGAACCAACGCTCCTGCTGGTAGTTTTCTATCGCTCTTCTCACATAAGGAATAGTGTTCTCTTCATTGATGCGTAAACGCGAAAATTTGAAGGAGAATTAACACCTGTTTAATGGTCAACGGCTCTGGTTTATGGTATCCTGACAACTGGAATAAATGTTTCACCATTGCAAAGGTTACAATAGCCTGGTGACTTTGTAAATAGTTGTATGCTGATGGCCTTCGTGCTCGCTGGTACTTTAATTGCATGTTAAAGAAAACACTTGACTTTTCACGTTGCATTGCGCAAAATTATGGGAGAAAGCCATATTCATGAGAGATATACGTACCTGTGAGCGTATATCCAGTATGAAGAATGGCGAGTGTACCACCGATCAGGTATATCTCTTCTCCCTCACAAAGTCGTTTTGCTGCAATACAATGGCAGGTGCCGGCGGCTTTCTATTATGGAGAGGTATGCGCAGGTCTGCAAGGAGCGATGATGGTGAGACATGACTGGTCTGATGAGGCCCTTGCTCAGCGGTTGTATGTACAGGACCCTGAGGCATTGGAGACACTTATCTCCCGGTATTCTCGTGAATTATTTTATTTTGTGCGCCTGGTATTGGACGGCGTTGGCGTCGCGCAGGATGCAGAAGAATGCGTCAATGATTTATTTGTTGCCGTCTGGCAAGAAATTCAGACCTTCGATGCTACTCGCGGGACTTTACGCACGTGGTTGACGATGCGCGCGAAGTATATTGCGTTGGATCGCAGACGCCAGTTGTGTCGTCGTCAGGCACACAATGTACAATCTGCGGATGAGATTCGTCAATGGAATACAGCAGATACTGGCGCGAGTCGGAATGGCGCTGGTTGGGGCTATGAGCACGAATATCGAGCGACTTTGCCGCCTCACCCAGAAACAAGTATGGAACACTTGCTGGAGCAAAGTGAAAGGCGTGAGGAATTGCGCCTGGCGTTGGCGACGTTGCCTGAATTAGACCGTTTTCTTATCTATCAACGTTATTTTAAGTTTGCTAGCACTGAAGAACTTGCGGCGAAAACAGGCCTTACTCGCCACGCTGTAGACACGCGACTCTGGCGAGCGCGGAAAAGCTTACGCGAAGCGCTCAAGGAGCATGCACATGAGTACGAGCGAATTTGAAAACTGGCCGTCTGGATCAGATGTTGATCCATTCAGTCTTTCAATGGACGATCGTCGGGAGTTTCCCGAAGATTTTTCTGAAGTAGATGTCACCTTTGCACAGGAACTAGATGCGTTTTTTTCTTTAGAAGAAGAGGATGTGCCACCGCTCTTTGTGCAAACGTTGTTGGAGGCTGATGACATGCGTTTTCAGCCGTTAGAGTCTTGCTTCGAAAAGAAGACCTATGCTCGTGTCTTCCGTCGCTTGAAACTGGAGCGTCGCCTTTTTCGTTCTACTCGACCTTCTGCTAGTATGTTACTGCGTGGGTTTGCTCTGCCGCGTCCATTGGCAGCTATAGGCGTTGCCTGTATGCTCTTTATGTTAGTAACGGCGGTTTTCAACAGTACTTCATTTGCATCTGGTTTGAGCTACTTATGGTCTGGGGCACATAGCGGTGTATTACTAGTTGACAAGTATCCTAGTATTTCTCAGTCTTCACGTGCCCGGGAGACGCCACGTGTAAGAGATTCTGCCCCTATGGATTTGTATGAGGCGCAACACTTACTCCACTTCAATATATACGAGCCGCACTATCTCCCTGCTAATTATACGGAGTCTCCAGGTGATGCTTATCTTTATCAGGAGAGCTGGGCTGATGGTCCTATCCTGGTGCTGAACTTCTACGATACGCAGCCTGGCATAACCCCTCGGCAAATTTCAATTTGTGAGTTCAAACCGCAAGGGACTGTGCTCCAGGTGGTGCAAGATGGGGCAGCGCACGAAGTGACAATTGGTCACAATGACCTTTATTCAGCTATCTATGTGCAAGGACAGTGGACGCAAGCAAGCGCTTCGTCTCCTTCGACATGGGTCTATAGTGATCGTAGCCAGCTCATTTCTGAAAAAGATGGTGTCGTCTTTTGGATTGTAGGCGATAAACGAGATGGCATTGATTACAATCAGTTGTCTGAAATTACATCCTCTCTAGCGGCCCTCAACGGAGCATACAGCTCGTCTGGGAAAGGCCATGTGAATAGGTTCACTGAGGCGGATGAAGATGATGTTCCTGCGCTCCTGACGGATGATGTTATCTATTTGAATAACCCGAGTAACCCAGATGGGCCGTCTTTTAAGCTGGTAGGAGCTGAACAGACGAACGCGTCATCTCCTATGCACTCCTGATGCGGGTAGAGCAACTCACGTGGCTCGTAAGTAGATAGCGAATTTCAGGTGGATTTCAGATGTCTCGGCTTGTGCCTGTTCCCAAATTGTATACCGGTATCTCATTCGCCCGCATATGTTGATTTCTCATTGTATCCGTTGGGCTGCTTGTTGCGTTCCATAAGTGTCTGCCTGATTGTAGAGCATATCTTCAGCGTGAGCGCGCTGTGGTGAGCCTTATAGATCATCTCTAGACGATGGCTTGTTTTATCTGGTATGCTATTGGTAGAGTACCTGTAGTAACAGGGCTGTCATCAGGCAATTTCTCCCGCAATGTTGCTTGAGAAACTGCAAATTTGACACCTCGAAGGAGAGGAACATGAAAACTATGACTGCTAAAGAGAGGTTGGGAAAGCCTCGTGGCTTACCTAATCTGCGCTTCCTTCGTCAACGGAAAGGCTTGAGTCTGGGGCAACTGGCAGATCTGAGTGGTCTGCGCAGAGATACCATTACTCACCTCGAAGCTGGCCGCGAGGAACCTCAACCGTATCACTTACGTGTGCTCGCATACGTGCTTGAAGTGACAACGTTCGATCTCGTTTCTTAAAGCGAGATGTGTGCTAAACAGGGTGCTTTTTAAGAGGTACCCTGTATTTTTGTGTCCACTCTGGCAATCTGGATAGAGAGATGACCAGCCGTAATGACGGAGCGACCCCTCTAAGTGGCGACGCTCCGTCTGCTATATGTGCAGAAAATATTACGCAGGAATAGAGAGCACTTGTTTCTCGAAGTGCTTGAAGAAGCCATCCAGTGCTGATTTCACCCCACTTTTGAGGATAAATTCCGGTGTTGCGGCGATTTTGCCATGGATGTCGGCATGTGCTTCGTAACTGAGTTGCGTGTATTCTCCCTCTGTCGCTAGATTAACGACGCATCTTGCTTTCACACTCCCAACCGAGCTATTTGGTTCTGTGGTCAATACGACATGGTTAGGAGGCTCTACCTCGCTGATCTGCAGAAATATGGTGTATGGGCCTTTAAAGCCAGGGATGCCGGTTGTGAGGACCAGCCTGATCTCCTGGCTCCCTGCATCTGATACTGCTGCCTCTTCGCAGCCTGGAATGCTGTTTTTGAGCACTTCTGGATTGAGCAATGCTTGAAACACTTGTTGTTGTGCAGCTTTAATCTTCTGACTACCTGTGATGTCCATATAGACGTATTCCCTTCAAACGTTTAAATTTTCTAAATGCTGTAAACAAGAATATATTGAGATACAGCTAAAACAAAGATTTCTTATGCGCGGATGAGAAATGTCCGCCTTTCCTCCCCTTATTATAATTGAATGTATTGAGGTAGCCCAACTTATGGGTAATTAAGTACTATGGATTTGCTATGAAGTACCAGGCCAGCATACAGTGTGGAGAGAAATGGTACACATAGCGAGAAGCTGGTCTGCCACTTACCTGGTCTACTGCAATGCCTCTCTTTGCTGGAATAAGTGCCTTGTGGTAGATATAGCACTCTTTACCGTATTTAAATTTCTACTATGATTATCTTTTTTGGGCTATGGTATCAATTGATTTATGTAACGACAGTGTCTTATTTCACCTTACTTCTTCCTTACTCCAAATAATATCTCGTTTATTCAATGGGTAACAGGAATGCACAATTTGACGCAGCAAAAACATTACTTTGGTCATGCCTATAGTGCTAATACATTGTCAGGAGCATGGAAGTTGACTAATATGTACAAGGGTACAGAAATCTCATGGGAGGCTGGGCGAGGCGGGAATATGCAGAAGTACAGACTGGCATCACCAGGTGCTGGAACAAAAAAGGGGTAGAGTTCCAATGAACGCAGAAGCATTGATAGGGACTGTATTGGGCAGTTGCACATTGCAAAAGTTAGTCGGGCAAGGTGGTATGGGGGCTGTTTATCTTGCTCAGCAATCCCGTCCTCGACGCCAGGTTGCTATCAAAGTGCTCTTGCCGATGACACCTTTAAGCCCTAATCAGCTTGCTGCTTTCCTGGAGCGTTTCCGACGTGAGACGGATGCAGCCGCTTCTTTAGAGCATCCACACATCATGCCCGTCTATGAATACGGTGAAAATGATGGCATCGCCTACCTGGTTATGCCTTATATCAGCGGAGGCACGTTGCGCGATGAGTTGGAACGCGAGGGGCCTTTACCGCTGCCTACGGTTGTCAATTATTTGGAGCAGGTGGCTGCTGCGCTCGATTTCGCTCACGAACATGGCGTTATTCACCGTGATATCAAACCTGCTAACATCATGGTCACAACTGACAAGCGCTTGCTGCTGACAGATTTTGGCCTGGTGAAAATTATCAGTGGTGCCGGGGCGGCTCAAGTTCAGATGCGCTTGACTGGTGCGGGCGCTCCGGTTGGTACTCCTGATTACATGGCCCCTGAACAGGTCATTGGTGAAGAGATAGATACTCGCGCAGATTTATATTCGCTGGGCATTATTCTGTATCAGTTGGTGACTGGTACTACGCCATTCCAGGGTGAAACTCCTATGCAGATAGCTGCGCAACATTTGCAAATTCCGCCCCCGTCCCCACAACTGTTGCGACCAGATTTGCCTATCGCGGCTGAACAGGTCATTCTGCGCGCGCTGGCAAAGCGCCCGACTGACCGTTATAGATATGCGAGAGATCTCGCTGATGCCTTTCGTTCTGCGCTCAACGGATCAGGCGTAGCTTTAGAGGATAGCTATACCCGTAGTGGTATGCTCATGACCTCATCGCGCTTTCCCGCTGCTGCTATGGCGCAAAGTCAGGCTGCTCTTGCGCGACAGGCTACCTTGAGTGCCCAACTTCCGGTTGCTGAGCAGCGGGGCGCAGGGCAAGTAAGTACCCATGGACAATTGCCGTCTGTTACGCAGCAGCTTGCGCAACCGGTTAACGCTGGCAGGCCCACACGCCCGGCAGGTGGCTTGCTCTCTCGCACTGGCAAGTTTCCGATGGTCGGTACTGGAGCACTTCCCATGGTTAATGCCGAGGTGCCTGCGCCTCCTGCACCTACTGGTAGTGGTTTGCTCTCTCGCACCGGCAAGTTTCCGATGGTCGGTACTGGCCTCGTCTCGGCGGTGCAAGCCAAAAACCAGCCACCACCAGTATTTGAGCAGTCTGCTACGACACTCAGAAATACGACCGGATCGCTCGCATTACCAGGACCTCAAGTACCGAAAAGTACGCGGCAGTTATCTGGTCCCGTCAAGGTGGTCAAAGTTCCGGTCGCCGGTCAGCCTGGACAGTATATGACTGGTTTGTTACCATCTGTATCATCACCGGTGGGGGGCAAGGCAAGCCCCCCCAAAAGTTCTAGTATGACCATGATGAAGGTTATACTGATCTTCGTCATTGTGGTGATTCTTCTCGGCTCTATCGGCATTTTCTTGTTTGAGCATAACCATCTTGCGCAATTGTCGCATACAACGACTGGACAAAAAGTACTGAGCGCTTCTGCATTGCAAGCTACCAGTGTCGCCAATGCTGCTGCTACAGCCACGGCTGCCAATATTGTTTTATCTGATCCTTTAGATCGGAACATTCATGGCTGGGCTCAACAGCCAACGAGTGCCTTCGCGTTTAAAAATGGTGCTTACTACGTCACTGATGATCAAAGTAAAGGTCGTGCGACGGTTTTGGGTGTCAATTCGTTGCCGTCAACGCTGAATTATACGCTTACGATGGAGCAGACAAACGGGAATGATGCCTCGTCTACGGATTCTTTTGGCATGCTCTTTCGTTGTAGCCAGCGTGCTCGTCCGGGCGGTGGTGCTCCCATTACTACCTTTTATAGCTTTGAGATTGTAAACATCAAAGCTGGCTATTATCAGTTCTGGAAGTACGATGATACCAACCAGCAGAATCCCTGGAAACAGATCCAGAATGGAAAACTTCCCTTCGGCAAAGAGTATCATCAAGGCAAAGGAGCGCAAGCCATCAACACGTTCTCGATATTTATGCAAGGTGGCACGTTTACTATTACAGTCAATGGTACTAGGCTCTCAAAAACCTTTCAGGACAATTCATTCCAGAATGGCACTGTTGGCATGATCGTCAACCAGCGAGGCACTCAGGTCGCTTTTAAAGATCTGCTGCTTACTCACAAGTAAGCTTCTATTGCTCAAAAGGCGCTTGGAGGTAACTTGCAGGCCGCGCAAATGGGGTGCTCCTCGGGCACTTGCTTAGCGATTTTGCCACGGCGCTTATGGAATTTATGCAGAGAATTCATTATGATATATGGAGAGAGGCGCTCAGGGAGGAATGCATGCAGATCAGTCGCGCCAATAGTGGACAACACAGATGGCAAAAAGGGGATTTTTCATGAACGCAGATGCATTAAATGGAACGGTGTTAGGCACCTGTACGCTAGAGAAGTTGATTGGCCGAGGAGGTACAGGGGCGGTATTCCTGGCTCAGCAGTCCCGGCCTCGACGTCAGGTCGCTGTCAAGGTGCTTTTACCTATAACTGCACTGCAACCCAGTCAAAGGGCCGCGTTCCTGGAGCGTTTTCGGCGCGAAACGGATGCCGCTGCATCGCTAGAACATCCTAATATTTTGCTTGTCCATGAGTATGGAGAGCGCGATGGTCTGGCTTATCTGGTTATGCCCTATGTCAGTGGTGGGACGCTACGCGATGAGCTAGACCACAAAGGGCAGCTTCCTTTTCCTACGATTGTGAATTATCTGGAGCAAATAGCTGCCGCTCTCGATTTCGCCCACGCGCGTGGTGTCATTCACCGCGATGTCAAACCCGCTAATATTTTGTTAACTCCTGAAAAGCGTTTGTTGCTTACTGACTTCGGCCTGGTGAAGATTATTTCTGAAGAGCAAAAAGGACAAAATCCTCTCTCGGAGATCGGTATGCCTATGGGCACTCCCGACTACATGGCTCCTGAGCAGGTTATTGGTAGCGAGATTGATGGCCGCGCCGATCTTTATGCACTTGGTATCATTCTCTACCAGATGTTGACAGGCACTGTGCCATTTAAGGGCGAAATGCCTATGAAAGTGGCCATGCACCATATGCATACCCCACCTCCCGCTCTACGCGCTTTCCGTCCAGATTTGCCAGTGGCAGGTGAGCAGGTTGTGCTGCGGGCCCTGGCTAAACGCTCTTCAGATCGCTATGAGCGCGCTCAGGATCTTGCTAGCTCTTTCCGCCTGGTCCTGGAGACTGCTGGCCTGCTTACGAACGTGATGCAGAACGCATCACCCGCGTTCAATGCTCCCGTTGCTAGTGCTCCTAATCGTCGTCGTAGCCTGCTTGATCCTGTCTGGCGCACGCAAGCAAATGGGCAAACACCAGCCATGACGCCAAAAGAGCAAAGTCCTGCGGCTAGCCCTATGGCACACGTACCTTTCTCACCTATGCAAGCAAATGAGCAAACACCAGCCATGACGCCAAAAGAGCAAAGTCCTGTGGCTAGCTCCATGGCACACGTACCTTTCTCGCAGCTGAAAAGTAGAATGTTACGCACGGATATTGTGGCGCAGACCAGTATGGAGATGCCTTCACTTTCTGGTATCTTAACTCAGGACACTGCTCCTACGCCACCTTTACAACAAGCACAAACTGCGCAGACACCATTCTCGCCTGCATCTTCCGCAGAGGCGTTACCTACCTCATTCAATACAACGAATCAGTCCGCGTTCTCCGCTACGCGGCTGCCTTTCGGTCATAAAACCAGTTTACGCGGCTTGTCGCAGCAAGGCACTGTTACCCGTACATTGACCTCTTCGTATTCAGAGCAACTGCCATTTCAAGTTTCGCAGATGTCTCCTTTAGCCTCTAATGACGCTGCGCTGGATGTTGCTATGGAACAACCTGCTGCGTTTGTGCCTCCTGCTCAGAACTGGGCAGGCGCAGGTGCTACCAGAAAACTTGAGCCAACGGCAGCACTTACAACGACTGGCATGTTACCTGGCTCAACGTTATCGCCAGGGACTACAGGGGCTCTTTCCGTACCCACTGGCGAGTACAATGGCGAGACTGGCATGCTCAAGTTGGCGCAACCCGTCAAGGTTGTCAAGGTCCCAGTCGCGGGTCAACCTGGTCAATACTTGACTGGTATATTGCCTATGTTGCCACCAGAACCGGAACCGGAGCCACTGCCGTTCAGAGACCGCGTGGCTGCGTTGCCAGGTACAGTGAAGGAAAATAAAAAGAAGACGGCCCTGCTTAGCGCCGCGGTTATTATACTGCTTGGCTCGATGATCTTTTTGTTCACGCACTTGCCTGTGAGCCAGACAACGCAGACAAATGTGTCCTCCGGGGTTAACCCGGCTGCTACTGTTGGGGTACAGGCTACCGCTACTGCGCAGGCAAACATTATTGTGAGTGACCCATTGGCTGTCAATACCCATGACTGGTTCACATCGCAGAATGCCATTTTCAAAAATGGTGCATATCATATCACGGCGGCTGATCCTAATAAGATTGCTGACTCGCTTTTGCCTGACACTACACTCACGAACTTTGTTTATACGTTGACGATGAATGAAGTTAAAGGCAATGACGGTAGTCAGTACAACTTATATGGGATAATTCTACGTTACAATACAACCCAACAAGGCGGTCACGCCTTGAGTTCTTTCTACAGCTTTCAGATATTGCATACCAAGAGTGGTGCTCTCTACGAGTTTCGTAAGTATGATGATACGCTCAATAATGGCGTTGTTACATCGAATTGGAATACAATCTGGCATGACGCTGTGGGCAAAGAATATCATTCTGGATTGGGAACTGTCGACGACAATACTGTTTCAGTTGCTGTAAAGGGATCAAAATTTACCTTTACAGTCAATGGCAAACATCTGGGTACAGCCCAGGATACCCAGCTTAAAGGCGGCCAAATAGGTATGATGGTGAACTTACAGGGGACGGAGGTTGCCTTTTCTAATCTCATGTTGACACAGAATTAAAAACACAGTATTGTTAGCCCTGACAGTCATCTTACCCAGGTGGAGGTTTAAATTGACAATTACGCTGATTACTGCCGCTCTTGCGGTTCATCTGGCTTATGGCGTGCTTCCTACTGTCAGATTGCATACCATAGTTCTTATCACACTCTGGATTACTGGCTTTCTGTGCCTGCTGAATATCGCTTTAGCTCTGCTCTATCGGCGGCGGCAGTGGCGAGAAGTCGCGTCGTATTATGTGGCGTGTGTTGTTGAACTGGCTATTTTTACGTTTGTATTGCTCTTCTCTTTTGGGGTCGTTTCTGCGCCCTTTCATCTGCCGCCGAACTTACAGGTCAATCAGGGAGAAATTGGTGCTGCGCTGGCTATTGGCATTGGCCTGTTCCCTGCTGCCTACTGGCATAGCATCAATCTCTCTGAGTTGCCGAAACGTATGGCAGAAGACGCAAAGGTCTTGAAGGATCGTGAAGCCGCCGTCCAGGTGCGCAAGGGTTCGCCCAATGAGTGGATGAACTAGCACTCAGCGGGCAAAAGATACCTATGCGCTGCTTTCCCCAGGTGCAGAGCATCAATTGTACGTATATCATAACCACATATACGATCCTTTGGTGCTTCTCACTTTTGCTCATCGTCACTTAAACTTTTTGCTCCTCTTTCTCGTATCACCAGACACAAGCATGCATCACCAACACTGAGTGTGAAACATTGGATTGAGAGCTATTTATAGCGTCTAACAGGTTGTATAACTTGACAGTGAGTTAGCTCTCTGCTATATTGTTTATAACATATAGCAATACAATGCAAAAAATCGTCGCAGTAAGTAAAGGATTGTAAGCATGACAACGTTCCCTGACCCGCACACATCGACGACATCGGCTACAGCGGCACAGGATGAAAACGCCGCGCAGCATCAGGAATCGTATGCTATTGTCACGCGCGGCCTTGTACGTGCATTTGGACAAAAGCTGGCAGTCAATCAGCTGAATCTGACGATACGGCCTGGTGAGTTTTATGGCTTCCTGGGTCCTAATGGAGCCGGTAAAAGTACGACAATTAAGATGATTGTTGGCCAATTGCGTCCTAGCGCTGGAAGTATATGGGTTGGCGGTGTTGATGTGTGGGCAGATCCACTGCGTGCGCGTGCGCTTATGGGTGTGCTCCCGGAATACCTGAACCTGTATGAGCGCCTGAGCGGTCGCGAATTTATTGTCTTTTCTGCTCACATGTATGGGGTAGCGGCAGCTGACATCCAGCGGCGTACGGAGGAGCTACTGCGTGTGCTCGATCTTACAAACGATGCTAATAAGTTGATTGTGGACTACTTGGTCGGCATGCGCAAAAAAGTGGCGTTGGCGGCGGCCATCATCCATCGTCCACAGGTCCTTTTCCTCGATGAGCCATTCGAGGGCATTGATCCGGTCAGTTCTCGTGCGGTACGTGACATCCTGCAGGAGCTGACACGCAACGGCACAACCATCTTTTTCTCGTCGCACATTATGGAAGTCGTGGAGCGCCTGTGTACGCGTGTGGGTATCATTAATCAAGGTGTACTGGTCGCTGAAGGTACTTTACAGGAGTTGCGCGAGCGTGCAAGTACCAGTGGAGACAACAAAGACGCTACTCTGGAGGATATCTTCCTTAACGTTATTGGTGTGCGTAACGAAAATCACAATCTAAGTTGGCTAGAAACAGAGTAGGGGGATATCATGGTTATCCATGGAGATAAACTGCGCTGGCTGTTCTGGTTACGCTGGAAATTGTTTGTGCGTAGTTTTACGCGCAATGCGACTGCACGTATTGCAGGGACTGCTATTACGCTCCTCTTCGTCGTCGGCGCCTCTGGTGCTACGGCTGTTGGTACATTCTTTGGGTACCGCTTGCTCAGCACGCCAGCGAATACAGAGCTGCTCTTTCTCGTTCTAACAGGGCTGTACGTACTGTGGATTTTCCTGCCACTGTTTGAAGTCAGTGCGAACGAGGGCCTGGATCTCTCAAAATTGGCCCTCTTTCCTCTCACGCGTGGCGAATTGATGGTGAGCTTGATCATCTCTACGTTGCTCGATATTCCGACATTAGGACTCTTCTTTGTGCTTACCGCTGTTGTGGCTGGTTGGGCAACTTCTCTTCCACTGGCCTTATTCGCGTTCCTGGCTATGCTCATTTTTTATGTTCAGTTGGTCGGTATCTGTCAACTTGTCCTGGCACTCCTCCAGCCGGTCTTACAGAGCCGTCGTTTCCGCGATCTGTCTATCATTCTGACGGTTCTTTTGATATCCTGCATTTACGTCCTCTACCAGATTGCCCTACACGCGCTGATTACCACCAACTTCTTGACGCTTTTGACCCATGCAGTTTTCTCGCCTTATTTGCAGTGGCTACCACCTGGTATGGCTGCACGTGCTATTCAACAGGCGGCAGTGGGTAACTGGGGGATAGGCTTTGTCTGGCTCATTGCGCTCGCTCTTATCAGCATCATCGTACTTTACCTCTGGCTATTGTTGGTCGAACATGGCTTGACGAGCGTGGAAAGTGGCGGAACTGTACGCAGTGTAAGTCAGCGGCGCGCCAGTTCAGCGTCGGCTAGCGCTCCCATCGCGTCAGGCATGCAAACTCAAACTGGCATATTGGGAAGGCTGCTGCCTGATCAGGTCCTGGCGCTGGTGAGTAAAGATGTGAAGTATCTCTGGCGTGATCCGCAACTCAAAGCACTATTGCTGCAATCGTTCATATCCATTGGCGTCCTCGTCGTCATTTTCTTCTTTGACTTCAGCGATAAAGCATCACTGGCGAGTGCTGGCCCCTGGCTTGTTATGCTTGCTCCAGTCATTGTTCTCTTCTCACTTTTCACATTGAGCTATAACGTCCTGGGTCTTGAACGGCAGAGCCTGACGACGCTCTTTTTGTTTCCTATTCCGCCTAGATATATCCTCTGGGCCAAGAATATCACCGCGATGTTGCTTGGTGTGGTTGAAGTTCTGATGCTGGTGCTCTTATCAGCAGCGCTCACTCACGCCTGGGCATTCGTCTTGCCCGGTATTGTCGTTGGTCTCACCAGCATCTGCGTTATCGTTGGCATTGGCAACGTCACCTCTACGTTTATGCCTCAACAGATGCGCGTCGGCATTCGAGGCTTCCGCACTACGTCAAATATGAGCGTAGAGGGAGGGTGCTTGCGCGGTTTTATGTCGGCACTATCTGTCTACGGAACACTCTTCGTTATGGCCCCGGTCGGCTTAGGACTGGTATTACCTTACATACATGGCGCATTATGGATCTGGGCCATTACGCTTCCCGCTTCATTGCTCTATGGGCTGACCATCTATAGCGTGACCACGATCCTGGTTGCTCCGCGTATCCTCAAGAGGGCCCCCGAAATTCTGGGCCTGATAGTGAAAGAATAACGCGTGAGTTCCCGACAAGAATTGCTCTTTGTCGGGAACATCTACCGCCTCTGGCAGACTCCTATTTCTTTACGACTTCCTGCGTTGGTGTTGTCGTTGCCTGGCTCGCTTTACGTTTCCTAGAGTAGCGTATAAATAGCATTATCGGCACAATCAATAAGAGCAGCACTAGTGTATAGGCGACGATACTAATGATTGTTCCCTGGAAGGCCGCTTGCTGCGGTGTCGTTCCAAAGGCGGGAGGATAGAGTCCAGTAATAATAAAACGTGGGTCTCCGCCAACTGGAATCGTGGTGATTAACTGCCCACGTGCCGGAATGTCGAGCATGGCTACATTTCCGCCTGCCAGCGCAGCAAACCCTAGTTGACCATCGCTGGTAATCGCAATGGAGACAGGACTTGCCTGGAGCTTAATTACGCGCGTCGGTTCTTTGGGCGGTGCGAAGCCACTATTCACTGGAGCCAGCACAAGCAGTTGCTTGTTTTTCTGATCCGGTACATATACTTCTCCAGTGGTTGCGTCGTAGTCCATCGGGCCATAGACCCCACCTGTGACCAGAGGCGTAACACGGTGGGTATTGAGATCTACTGCTTCAACGCTGCTCTGCTGCGTGGTCACATACACAGTTCCACCAGCGGGGATGGTGAGATAGCGTGGTCCTTCTGGCACGCTTACCTGGCCCAGTTGACGCCCACTGTTATCGTCGAAAATCGTCAGCGTCTGCGCAGTCGCCACCCAGAGCTGATCGCCATTGTTTGCCGATAGTGCCGCGCCGATGGCTGCTACGGCAAGGCCATACACAGGTCCGTTTGTGTGCAATGTACGCTTAATCGCGCACGTATCTGCATCGATGACCGTGACGCCAGAAGCTCCTTGCCCGGCCATATACAGTGTGGTGTTGTTGACATCCATAACCAGTAGATTTGGTTGTCCTGGCACTTTCGTGCTGCAAAAAGTCGTACCTGTCTTCGCCGCAATAGCAGCCAGACGTCCAGCCTGTGGCTCTGCCACATACAGGAAGCGCCCATCGGTACTTAACGCCAGCAAATGAGGATCGCCACCGGCATTGATCGTATTGACTACTCTCTGTTGCGATACATCAATGACGCTGACGCCTTTTCCACCGCCTGCGACATAGGCCAGGTTGGGTGCACCGCCATCCGCCTGGGCTACTGGCGCGAGTAAGGTGAACAGGGCAGAAAGCAGGACGAGAGCCGTCAACCAGCGGCATATTTTTAAGCACATAATAATACCCTTATCCATATCGCTCATGCCCTTGGCGTGAGTGATAACCACGCTCCATCGCTTTGGTCATAGCGATACACTTGTGTTGGATAGTTGAGCGCAGCATAGAGTTGTGTCGGATCTGTCGGATCAACCGCCAGTACTTGCAGGTCCGTTCTTATGGGAGGCAAACTGCTCCAACTGCGACCTCCATCTATGCTCTTAAAGACCCCGGTCGCTAATTTCCCGTAGACGACCTGTGGCTGTGTAGGTGAAGACGTGAGCGCATTGTAGGAATATTGTGTGTACACTAAGGCAAAGCTCTTGCCACCATTTTGCGATACATAAATGCCGGCATCACCAGATCCATAGATAGGAGCATGTGCACCTGCTGTCGTCATTTGAAATACTGCCCCATTGATGCTGGAAAGAACCTGCCAGTGTGCCCCACTATCCGTACTGCGTGCCACACCGCTATCTCCGTAGGCTAAGAGTTGTCCCGGTGCGCCAGGGACGGCTAGCAAGCCACTGAGACTGCCGAAGGGGAGTGTTCCGGTGGCGCTAAAATGCTCTCCTCCATCCATGCTCACTTTCAGTCCGTTTGCCCCCAGCTCGTTCAGGTAGAGATACATTTGATCAGGGGTGTCGTTACCGGCAGCGACAAAATACATATTTCCTAATGCCGCCATTGTGTTGACCAGCGACCATGTTATGCCCTGGTTAGTGCTCGTATAGAGGCCAGGTGCACCTTGCGGGTTGCTAATGACCGGTATTCCCAGTACATACAGGCGTTGCGTATTCAGTGAGCTATCCACCAGTGAGAACGACATCAGGTCTTGCATCTGCTGATTGGGGCCAGAGGCAACAATTTGCCAGGTTTCTCCATCATTCACAGAGCGGAACAAGCCGTAGTGCGTTGCCAGTAACAAAACGCCATCAGGTAGGGCCAGCAATGAGTGCGTGTGATTCGCAGCTGTCCCAAAACCATTGACGCGTACCGGCGTTGGCGTTGCTGCTGTGCCCATGTTCACTCCAGGCACGGTACAGGCAGACAGACAGAGTGCCATAAGCAAGGCGCTAAAGAGCGCTGACTTTAGCTGCCAGCATCTGTTTATGCCATGAATAGTCGCGGCTGTCCACTTGTGGCGCCGCCACGACAAATGCTAAATCTCCATATTAATCCCTACATCTTCTGAAGTAGTATGCTAATGTGATCATACCATATCCCCGAAACGACGAGCCTATGCTGTTGGTCACTGTGTGAATAAGGACGAATTCTCTTGGCGATTTGCGAAAAACTGTGCCTTGTGCGTACAATAAAAGGAAGATGTACGACGAAATTGACATACTGAACTACCCCGGGAAAGGCATGCCCATTGGATTTGTTGTACTGCACAAGCGATGCGATGCCAATGTGTTTCAATGCCTCAACCTATTTTGGGGTACGGCAAATAATACAACCGGTGCTCTATAATATTTGTATATGGAAGACATACATACAGCAGACAACCTGATAGCTTTAGAAACACTGCTCCAGGTCACTTTCAATGATCGTGCATTGTTGTGGCGGGCGGTGACTCATCATTCGTGCTGCCCCGAGACAGCTGTGCGCGATTCGTATGACACGCTCGAGTTTCTGGGCGATGCTATTATCAGTGCGCACGTTGTTGAGTATATTTATCGTGCACTTCCCAACGCATCGGAAGGTGAAATGACTGCGTTGAAATCTGAGGTTGTCAGCCGTCGTGTTTTAGCCGGGGTCGGACAACAACTTGGACTTTTCCCTTTCATTCGTGTTGACATCGCTAACCTGCGTACCTTCAATGAGCGTTCGCGGGACTCCCTGTGCGCCGATGTGCTAGAGGCGCTGGTTGGTGCTATCCATATCGATCAGGGGACAGAAACTGCCAAAGCCTTCGTTGCGCGCACCGTTATTCCTATGATCGAGCAGGTGAGTACGCAAGTTACCGAGGTGAATCCCAAGGGTCACTTACAGAAGATTATCTTACAGCATTCGGGAACTCTGCCCCATTACCGCGTACTGGAGCAAGGCGGTAGTCACAATGATCGTGTCTTCCTGGTCGGCGTGTTCGAACACGAGGATCTTCTGGGCGTCGGACAAGCTTCCAATATCAAAGAAGCAGGCCGCTTGGCGGCTCGTGAAGCGCTAGAACTTCTGCGCAAGAAAGATATATTTTGATCCGCCCATGATAGCAAAAGATCTTTTGGGTTGGTATGAAACAACGTTGCCACCGCGCGAACGCAAGATGCGTGGTCACTTCTCTACACCGCCGCGCCTTGTGGAGCAAATTTTGGATGCCTGTGGCTACACAGCAGACCACGATCTTTCCCACCTTCGCGTGCTTGATCCAGCCTGTGGTAGTGGTAACTTCCTAACAAGCGCAGCACGTCGTCTCAGTGCTTTTGCGCAGCGGACAACGTACACAGACGCCTCAGCCGCCGCGCTCGTACAACGCAATATCTGGGGCTTCGATCCAGACCCCATTGCCTGTTTCCTTGCTGAAATGCAGCTACGTGAGGTACTTGGTGAGCAGCATCAGCAATTGAACGCAGAGGAGCCTGCTGTACTCGCAAGCAGACGGACACCACAGAAGCAGCGTCTCGCTCTGCACATTCACCAGGCCGATGGCTTAGCTATACCATGGGGACAAAGTCAGAATATCGACTTGTTTCTTGCCAACCCTCCCTATCTGGCCGCCAAGAACAATGACCTCAGCGGATATCGCGGTGCACAACAACGTGGACAATCCGATAGTTATCTCCTTTTTTTAAATCTCGCCTTGCAGGTCGTGCGCCCCAATGGTTGGATCGGCATGGTGGTACCTGATCCGCTGTTAGCTCGTGCCAATGCGGCGCAAGAACGCCAGCGCTTACTAGCGGAAACGACGGTTCACCATCTCTGGCACCTGGCGGATGTCTTTGCAGCATACGTAGGAGCAGTCGTCATTATCGCTCAAAAGCGTCCGCCCAGCAGCATACACCAGGTATCCTGGAAGCGAGAGCGCTGGATACGTACTCCATTGGCAGATGTAGACAAACCTGCGCCGCACAATGCAGAGCATGAGCATGTCGCCATGCAACACAGCGCGGCGCAAACTGTTGCTCAAACACTTTTACGTAGTCAACCGAAAGCCGAGTTACGTTACTTGCTAAGTAATGCGCAGGAAACATTGATAGAACGTCTCCATGCCCATCTCTATGCGCCTGCACAGCACGATGCACAACGCACACTGGCCTTCCTGGACAACTACGTCTGTATTAGACGTGGAGAAGAACTGGGTAAAGCCAGCCCTCTCCTCTGTCGCATACAACCAGGCATCAGCAATGAGTGGTATCCTGTATTATGCGGTGGAACAGACATACGACCGTACACTATCCCGACGGCGCAGCACTGGATCGCACAGATGGACCTCAAAAAACAATTAGAGCGCTACCTGGCTCCAAAGCTACTCGTTGTAAAGAGTATGGGTCGCTTACAGGCTACATTAGACCTCCAGGGCCATGTAATCTTACAAACTCTCTACCAGCTCCACTTGCGCACGCCTGGACCTCCAACGCAGGACTGCGGCTGTGCTTCTCAACACGAGGAAGATGAACTCTATTTTTTACTGGCGCTACTCAATTCACAGGTATTAAGCGATTACATCTATACTTTTCATACGGCCTACAAATGGGTACAGCCGCAGATAGAGCAGCATATATTGGCGCATCTTCCTATTCCTATTGTGGCAACTTCTCCAGAAAAAACACAAATTGTTCAACGTGCCCGCCATTTAATGCGCGCTTGCAGTGCATCCTCCTCCGTTGTAAAATTGAAAGCACAAAGTACAGAACTCTATGCAGAACAAGAACGCGCGATTTGCGCGCTCTACGCAGCAGCGCTTTAGGGAAGGCTGCCGCCCCGACAAGTTTTTGACGAAGGAGTCAATCCCTATGCCTGAGCCAAACGCAATCCGCCCGATTCGTGTCCTGGTTGCCAAGCCCGGACTGGATGGGCATGATCGTGGTGCAAAAGTCATTGCTCGTGCCTTGCGCGATGCTGGTATGGAAGTCATCTATACCGGTATCCGCCAGACTCCCGAGATGATCGTTGAAACTGCACTGCAGGAAGATGTAGATGCTATCCTGATGAGTATCCTCTCCGGTGCGCATATGGCTATTTTCCCGCGTGTAATGGAACTCCTGCAAAAAGACAACGTGAATGATGTACTGGTAGCTGCTGGTGGCATTCTACCAGACGAAGATATTCCCGCCATTGCCGCCATGGGTATCAAGGGCTGTTTTGGTCCTGGCACATCCACCACACAGATTATTCAATTCGTCCGCGAGAACGTGCAGGCCAATCGCCTGAGCGTAGAAGTATAGGTCATACTGCATTGCAAAATATCGTTGAGCGCCTGCTCAGCGGAGATCGCCGCGCGTTAGCTCGCATGGTAACACTGATAGAAAGTGAAGCTCCAGCGGCTCGCAGTTACCTGGCAGAATTGTATCAGCACAGCAACAACGCCCACATTATCGGCATCACAGGTGCGCCAGGTGCAGGAAAGAGCACGCTTACCACACGTCTGGTACGAGAGTTTCGCAGCCGAGACCACAAAGTCGGGGTCATCGCCATTGATCCCACCAGTCCTTTCAGCGGAGGCGCGATCCTCGGGGACCGCATCCGCATGATGGAACTGACCGGTGATCCTCAGGTATTTATTCGCAGCATGGCGAGCCGAGGCAACCTGGGGGGCCTGGCTAGCGCGACCCGGGATGTCGTGCGAGCCATGGATGCCGCAGGTTACAATCCTATTATCATCGAGACCGTTGGTACAGGACAGGCCGAAGTTGAGATTATGAGTGCCGCGCAGACGGTGCTGGTCGTTGTTGCTCCTGGTATGGGTGATGATATTCAAGCGATCAAGGCTGGTATTCTCGAAATTGCCGATATCTTCGTGGTCAGCAAAGCCGATAAGCCAGAAGCCGATCAAACCGCAGCAGAGCTAGCAATGCTCTTAAGCCTCTCCTCCAACAGGCGCAAGGCAGCGTGGCGCATACCCATCATCAAAACATCTTCACTCAAATCACAAGGCATCACCGAACTGGTCAACGCGCTACAACAACACTATGCCTACCTGCAAGAGAGCGGTATGTTGACGCAACTCACACAGCGCCAGGTACGCAGAGAAATCGAAGACCTCATTCTGCAAACCATCGCCAGAACGCTCAAAACGCTGGTCAGCGAAGAAGAATGGCAAGCGATGATCGAAGACGTCATGCAAGGGAAGCGCGATCCCTACAGCATTGCGCACGATTATGTTGTTGTTGCAATCCCCTCAAGCGGGTCGTGAAAGGGCATAGGTTCTTGCCACCCTCTCCAGAATGAAAGTAGCGCACGAAATCCTGAGAAGTCTAGTAAACATGCATTAGTAGTCTGACTGTCCTCAGCTAAAAGCGCTGTGTGCTGAAGCTCGGGGAAAAAAGCTTTGCCACGCCTTGCATCCTCGCTTCTCTCAGAAGGCAGTCAGAGCACTAAGGGAATCTCCTCCTTTGCCATAGACAGACGATGCGCTCTTGAAAAAATGCTAGACAGCACGAGAAAACACCAGATTTGCTAAAAATCAGGCATGCTATCGTGCAAAGCGTTTCTGTGCATCTTCTTCTCCGAAGCCTGCATCGCCTGTACCGTCAAGCATATTTACGCAGTAGGTCAGATTCTCTTCATATTCCGGCTCTGGAGCTAACGCAAACTCACGAAAATAGAGTTCATGCGCAACATCCGCCTTCACATTGACATGGGCGAAGAACCATGCCCCCGGTATGACCTGATCGTGGAGATGCTGCGGGATCAGCGACAAAGGAAAACGCACGACCTGATAATGATCCCAGCAATCGATGGTACCGTCCACGTACCGCTCACCCAATACGCCCTCGACGTTATTTATATTGACCATCACGCGGTATGGCACGCGTGTCTCAGGGATATGGCCGCGTATTTCTGCCTGGCAAAACTCCAGGCATTCTTTGATGCTGGCCGGATCAAACTCGCGCAGGTGCAGAACGACCGGTACTTTATCCCGCCATTGGCGCAATGAGCCATGTTGATCTATATCCAAATACTGCGTAACGAGCAAAGCGGGAATTTTCGCGTCATACAAAGCTGCAACCAGCTCTGCCCCATGAAACGCCCTAAAATCGGGACGCCCCAGGCGATGCACACACACAACCGCATCAGCATTTGAGCGAATAAAACTGACGATTTCTTCTATCTCTCTGAGCACGCGCGGGACATTCACTGTTTTAAATCCCGCTATTTCTGGGTACCAGTAGGGGATTTGCTTCTCAAAATCCTTGCCATCAACAATGGCCACACGCTGTATGGTATGCTCAGGGAAAAGATGTAACTCCGCCATTGCAACATTCCTCCTTCTACCTAAAAAACATCCACAGATTTAACCTGCAACCGTAGAGCTTCAGACTGGCCTCGCATCCAAAAGTACCTATTTCGTCAGTAAGGGAGCTAACGCTCGACTGATTGTATCCAGGCGATAGACGTTACCTGAGTCTGGTCATGTCTCAGGCTTGCAAGAGACGGGCAGAAGCCGGCCTACTTGCAAGCCCCTGGTTTAAATCAGGGGTTCATGACTTCTTATATTGTATCACTGCATATTTGTAAATTCAATACTTTATATACTTATTATAGCAGTTTATCTACAAAATGAAAATATTGACATTTCGCTGAAATTCAAGCCATAAATTATTACAATAAGATGAAAATATTGAAATTTATAAAATTGGCATCTTGGCGAAGAGTATATAATATAGAAGATAGTCTATATTATTAGCAGTAGTGGGGAAGATCTCAGTCTGAAAGGCAAATGGTGTCTCTCAGATTTTTGGGCTATGCGGCATAATGTGGCAGTTGCTGATAAGACAACCTCAAGGGAGACCATGTCGAGTTTTGGTTCTTCCGTTTACTTCCTACGCTTCGCCATATCCTCTTCAGTCGTGCTGCTCGTCACCAACTCATACAACAATGCCTGACCAGCTTTAGGGCGCAATACGCGTCCCAGTCGTTGAATATATTCACGCTTCGTACTATTGCCGCTTACGATGATGGCGACCCGACAATCAGGGACATCTACGCCTTCATTGAGTACGCGACCTGTGGCCAGTTTGGTATACTGACCTGATCGAAAGCGTTCGAGGATGGCGCGACGTTCTTCAGTCGGAGTCTTGTAGGTAATTTGGGGTAGGCAGAAACGACGGCTAATCTCATCTACCACCTGGTTGTGCTCTGAGAAGAGAATGACCTGATCAGTTGCATGCAACTTTAGCAGGCGCTCGATTTCGGCATATTTGGCCGGTGTATTCATCGCAATATTGCGTGCCTCTCGCCAGGCGAGCATAGCTTTACGCGCTTCTGGATCACGTGCGCTGAGAAAAATAATCTTCTGCTGAAAATCCTCTGGGGAACGTATGACGATATGTCGACGCTGTAAAAACGAGCGATAGATGCGCCTCTGTTCTGCGTAACGAGCTTCATCCTCGCTCGACAATGTGATATCGATGCATATCTCTTTGTATTGTGCTAGATAACGCCCCTCGGTCAGTTCTGCGGGAGAACGTCGATAGACTTCTGGTCCAATCAGTTGTTCTAGATCGAGGTGTGTCATATCACTGCGCTCGGGAGTCGCGCTCAACCCTAAGCGCAAAGGGGTAAAAGCACTCTCGGCAATCAAGCGATAGGTTGGTGCGGGCAAATGGTGGCACTCATCGAAAATGAGTAGGCCAAACCGTGTGAGTTCGCGTGGATAGAGGGCAGCAGAGTCATACGTAATAATGGTAATGGGTTTTAGTTCTTTCTCTCCACCTCCAAATGTGCCAATTTTGTCTGCATCCAAAGAAAGTGTGGAGGCCAGAGCAGCCTGCCATTGTTGCAAGAGATCAAGTGTAGGCACCACTGCCAGCGTCCATAATCCAGTCTCATGGATAGCCATCGCTGCTACCAGTGTCTTGCCGGCACCGGTAGGCAGAACAACTACACCAGCGCTACCCTCGGCCAGCCAGTTTGCCAGAGCCTCATCCTGATAAGGGCGCGGTTCAACTTGTAGGGTTGTCGTAAAGGGCAGGGCGGGTCGTTCCTCGAAGGCAACACTAAACGGGGTGTGTTGTGCCTGCAAGGCCCGTTTCACTGCCTGGAAATGTATTGGCTGAGTGCGCAGGAAAGCATGCCGCTTATCACGCCCCATCGTGGCACGAACGCCTGCTGGTAAGTGTGCTCCAAACAGTGCCTGAAGTAGTTCTGGCGTCGGCAGACGCTGCATCTCCTCGTCGGGACTGATAATGAGGTCACGGCCCCGGTGATCGATTGTTGTCATCAGAACCTCTTTCTTGGATACCCCTGGCATTCAGCCCTGATTCTTACCCACATCTTTTTGGGAGAGGCTTGATACGCCGATCTCCGTAGATGAGTTCCTGAAACGGTCAACGATGGCATCAAGCTTCCGAGGCCATTTCACAACATCGATTTGTAAAATGTGGGTAAGAATCAGGCATTCAGCCATGGGGTTCCTGACGTAAGGTAGCAAACAATAAAAGCTGGCTCATGCAAGGCAATACTTCATGCATCTTTACCCTACATGATATGCTCTCTAGCAGAAGAGAAGATACTATCTCAGCTGGATTATCTGGAAAGCACCTATGACATTGTACAGGTGAATGCTCTCTCGTGCAACTCAAAGCACGCTATTACTCCAGGGCTTTTCAGGTTTTAGGAAAGATGTAGGGGAATCATCAGTGGCACAGTTCTACGCGCTGATCACGAACGAAACGACAGAAGAGAATATCGCCAGATGACGGCGCTAAATAACTTCTCTCCAGCATGAATATCACTATCTCCATGCAGAGGTTTTCTGTCCTATATGCTCCATTTCCTGATACTATAGCGAGCTTGTTTTCGTTATAGTTATGTCAACCTAATAACGTAGAAAAATATGCGCTTTTTGGTATTACCAGTAGTTACCTGTACAAAAAGCGGGCCAGAAGACCTCTCAACGAGAGATCCTACGTTTTTGATCTCCTTGTAGCAATTGTCTCTGTCGGTTGCACTGCCTACAGCAGATATGGATAGCGAGACGTCAGCTTAATATTCCTGAATAAGAGGTTCATATTGCAATTGACAAAATCATTAACGCTACCTCGGATAAGCGCACCGCTCAAAAAGATAGACGCGGTAAAAAAGGAGGATAGACTTCCGAATGAGAAAGGTGGCAAAAATAACATCGTCGTACTGGAAGGTCTGCGTGCTATCGCCACACTGATGGTCATCTCTTTTCATATTCAGCAAGTGGCATTCTTCTGGGACCCCAGGCAGTATCGCTGGCTAAGCGCGGTCTGGTCCTTTGGCGGCTCTGGCGTGACGCTCTTTTTTGTGCTCTCTGGCTTCTTGCTCTTTATGCCTTATGCAAAAGCCTTGCTGTTGCAAGAGAAATGGCCTTCAATCCGTCAATTCTATACGCGGCGTGCGTTACGTATCATACCAGCATATTATGTGGCACTTTTTGTGATTATCATACTATTTCAGCGACAGTATCTCCAACCTGACCACTGGAAACAACTGCTGTTATTTGTAACTTTCTTTATGGACTCAACACAGCAGACATTTCGCCAACTGAATGGCCCGTTCTGGACATTGGCGGTTGAATGGCAGTTTTATATGCTTTTACCACTGATCGCCTGGGGCTTTTACGCTATCACCAGACGTCTGTCAGCCTCACCACAACGTCGACTCTTCGCGATGCTTGGTTGTTGCCTTCTTGTCGTTATCTGGGGTCTCAGTATGCGCTACATCGGAATTCAGTATGCTGGGAAGCCAGACACTCCGCTGATACTAAAAATCGTGCTTTTCTTCGTGTATGGAGCCGGGGGCAAATACCTGGAAAATTTTGCAGTAGGCATGGCGATTAGTTTCTGTTATGTCTTTGCACAACGGCCTGAAGTCGGCCATGCTTTGCAGATATGGGGCAAACGACTCAGTCCGTGTGTCGCACTTATTGGTCTGTTGCTTTTCCTCTTTACCGCCGTCTGGCATTTTCGCATGACCAGTCTGGGAGCGGGCACATTCACACAGCTCAAATGGCTGGACCCCTATTTCAATTGGCTGAATGAGACGGTGATAGCTCTGGCATATGGCTCGGCTATGTGGGCGCTACTCTTCGGGTATCGCTTCCTGAAATGGCCGTTTGGGATAGCCCCTTTGCGCAGGATTAGTCTGATCTCTTATGGCTTATACATGTGGCACAAACCCTGGGTTGACTTTTTCACCCAGTACATTCGACCTGCACTCTCATTGGATAGCAAACACGCCTACATCGCCTATTGGGGCTGGGTGGCACTCATTGTTGTACCTATCGCAACCCTGTCTTATTTCCTCATCGAAAGGCCCTGCATCAAGCTGGGACATCGCAAACAACTCTAGTAATGGGTAACTCTTCAGGTTGGGAACGACAACCGCAAGGGCTTGTCGCTACGCGGATAGAGACGAATCACTCCTTCGTTCGCGTTTGCCCCCGCTGCTGTCCAGTCGGCCTGAAGAGTTACGTGCAAAGAGGAGGTAGGGCGATCATCAAAGGATCTGCTCTACCTCCTCTTTGTATAAGCAAGCACAATTGTGGGCTTATTGGAACACGTCTTTGGTCTTCTCGAAGAGGTCGCGGAAGATGTTTTTACCGTTTTGTTCGTTTTGTTCACGTTCAATGCGCGCGAACTCTTCCAGCAAACGCTTCTGCTCAGGAGTCAGGCTCGTCGGTGTCACGACTTTCACGATGACATGCTGATCACCACGTGCACTGCTGTGCACGACGGGTACACCCATACCCTTGAGACGGAAAGAGCGATTACTTTGCGTGCCAGCCGGTATTTTCAGCATCGTCGCTTTGCCATCAACCGTCGGGACCTCGACCTCATCGCCCAGTGTCGCCTGGGTAAAGCTGATCGGCAGTTCATACAGAATATCGTTCCCCTGGCGCTTAAAGTACTGATGCGGCTTCACCGTCAGCACGACGTAAAGGTTGCCCGGTGTACCACCACGCGCGCTTACTTCGCCTTCACCGGTTACACGCACATTGATACCATCATCGACGCCGGCGGGAATATTCACCACCACGCGGCGATTGTTGCGTACACGGCCCTGACCACGGCATTTCTCACAGGGTGTAGTGATCACACGACCCTCACCATGGCAGCGCTCACACATTGTCACATTGACAAATTGACCAAAAATGGACTGCTGCACACGCCGAATTTCACCTGAACCCTGACAGGCAGAACAACGCGTCGTCGATGTGCCAGGCTGCGCGCCACTCCCACGGCAGGTAGAGCAGGTCTCCCAGCGTGGGAGTTCGATCTCCTTCTGGCAACCGAAAACCGCGTCCTCAAAACTAATCGTTAACTCATGGCGCAGGTCCGCTCCACGCTGTGTGCCAGCACGACGCTGCGTACCGGCTGTGCCAGCGAAGAACGTCTCGAAAAGATCATTGATACTGCTAAAGTTTCCGAAGTCACTGAAACCCGCTCCAGCGCCAACGCCTCCACCAACGCCAGCATGACCATAGCGATCATAGGTGGCACGCTTTTGCGGATCGCTCAAGACTTCATATGCTTCATTGATTTCGATAAAGCGGGCTTCCGCTCCCTGCTCTTTATTTGCGTCAGGGTGATATTGCTTGGCCAGGCGACGGAAGGACTTCTTTACATCATCATCGCTGGCGTTGCGCGATACCCCCAGTACTTCATAATAATCTCGTTTGTTCGCGGCCATTTGCTGGTCCTTTACCATCAGAAACAGGGCGCGAATTGATCCGCGCTACTGGATTGAAAAACACTTTTCGCTACTATTACTCATATACATCCAGAAATGTCACTAGCATAGCTTATTACTGTACCCTTAATTGAATATAAGGAAATGTAAGTATGGCGTATGCTATGTCATTCAACAAGATTACACCATTACACCGCATGGACGCAATGTTTATAGCCCAGGTTTGGGGTATTTTTCGTGATTGCTCGCATACCCGCATAGTCAATAACGTCCATTCTCTGCTAGAGCCTGAAGATAGATGAAACGGGTACCAGATCTGGCTGGCACCCGCGTGTGGGAGGTGATCGAGCTTCGTGGATCTTCCACCATCGTCACCTCCCACCACTCACTACATTTCTTTATATTCGCCCTCGATGGTATCATCGGAGCCAGATTGTCCCTGTTCAGCACCGGGCTGGGCTTCACCACCGAAGTCGGAGCCAGGAGCACCAGCGGGAGCCTGGCGATAGATTGACTCACTAATCTTGTAGAAAGCCTGCTCCAGAGCCTCACGTGCTGCTTTGATGCGAGGAACATCATCGGTCGAGAGAGCTGCGCGCACATCAGCGATCTTGGACTCGAGTTCGCCTTTCTGATCCGAAGGAATCTTATCGCCGATCTCGGTCAGGCTCTTCTCAGAGCGATACGCGGCGCTATCAGCCAGGTTGCGCTCTTCAACTTCTTCCTTACGGCGCTTGTCATCAGAGGCGTGCGTCTCGGCGTCGTTCACCATACGATCAATCTGCTCTTTCGAGAGGCCGCTGGATGGGATAATGGTGATCTTCTGCTCGCGACCGGTGCCTTTATCGCGTGCCGACACATTTACGATACCATTCGCGTCAATATCGAAAATGACTTCAACCTGCGGAACTCCACGTGGAGCAGGTGGAATACCATCCAGGATAAAACTGCCCAACGAGCGGTTATCTTTGGCAAACTCACGCTCACCCTGTAAAATGTTGATCTCGACACTGGGCTGGTTGTCACTGGCAGTAGAGAAGACCTGGCTTTTCTGCGTCGGGATCGTCGTGTTGCGCTCAATCAAGCGTGTTGAGACACCGCCAAGCGTTTCGATACCCAGAGAGAGGGGGGTCACGTCGAGCAGGAGCACGTCCTTCACGTCACCGGTCAAGACGCCAGCCTGGATAGCTGCTCCAACGGCAACAACCTCGTCAGGATTCACGCCACGGTTGGGTTCGCGCTCAAAAACGCGGCGCACCAATGTCTGTACGGCAGGCATACGTGTCTGACCACCAACCAGTACTACCTCGTTGATATCACCGGCGCGCACACTGGCATCCGAGAGCGCTTTTGTCACCGGACCACGGGACCTCTCCACCAGATCCTCGACCAGTTGCTCTAATTTCGAGCGTGAGAGCGTCATGGTCAAGTGTTTTGGACCACTGGCATCGGCTGTAATGAAGGGCAGATTGACCTCTGTCTGCATCGAGCTGGACAGCTCTTTCTTTGCCTTCTCAGCGGCTTCCTTCAAGCGTTGCAGTGCCATACGATCCTGGCGCAGGTCGATACCCTGCTCCTTGCGGAACTCGTCGGCCAGCCAGGTAATAATACGCTGGTCAAAGTCATCGCCACCCAGGTGTGTGTCACCATTGGTACTTTTTACTTCGAAAACACCATCGCCTAGCTCCAGGATCGAGATATCAAAGGTACCACCACCCAGGTCATAGACAGCGATGCGCTCGTCTTTTTTCTTATCCAGTCCATAGGCCAATGAAGCAGCCGTTGGCTCGTTAATAATACGCAGCACTTCCAGACCCGCGATACGACCAGAATCTCTGGTTGCCTGACGCTGAGCGTCATTAAAGTAGGCCGGAACGGTGATCACAGCCTGCGTCACGCGCTCGCCCAGGTAGGCTTCAGCGTCGGCCTTGAGCTTCTGCAAGATCATCGCTGAGATTTCTGGTGGGCTATAGGATTTGCCCTGCACTTCGACCCAGGCGTCGCCATTATTCGAACGCACGACCTTGTAGGCTGAGAGCCGCTTGTCGCGATCTACTTCAGGATCATCAAATTTGCGTCCCATAAAGCGCTTGATCGAAGAAATGGTGTTCTCTGGATTGGTGATCGCCTGGCGCTTGGCTACTTCACCAACGAGACGTTCGCCGCTTTTATTGATGGCGACAATTGACGGCGTCGTGCGTGCGCCTTCCGCGTTAGGGATAACGACAGGTTCGCCGCCCTCCATCACAGCAACACACGAGTTTGTGGTTCCTAGATCAATACCAATAACTTTTGGCACAGTTGCCTCCTAATATATCTATTTACTACGCAGTTTCATTATTTCATACCCAATATGCATGTAGAAACGCATCACCAGGAATGTAAGGAAACACATTTGCGTTGGCTTGGCTACGCTGGCGCTTCCAGAGCCATATGATTGGCCTCCAGACAACACGACCGTAGATGTGCGGATGGATTGAAGAGCATAGTGCTCTATGCGAGCGTCCTTGCAATCCTCACCGTTCCTCATCATATCCGTAAACATCGGCTAGAAGTTCGTCCATCACCTGCGCCATGTAGCGCACAACGGCAACGGCACGACCATATTGCATGCGCGTCGGCCCAATTACGCCCAACAAACCTCCCACCTTGCTTTGCTGTCCATAGCGTGCTAGCACCAGGCTCACATCTTTCATTTCATCCCACTGATTTTCGCCGCCAATAATCACCTGCACCCCGTCCGTTGAAGATAAATGTGAGGCCAGCGCTGGTAAGATACGCTTCTGCTCCATCTCCTCCATCACCTGTTGCAAACGTCGATGCTCCATCTCCTCCATCACCTTGCGCACGCGCTCACCACGCTCATCTTCTGGGTTGACATGTAAAGACGCCTGGAAGACCAGCGGGTCCAGGATATTGACCATATCTTCACTGTAGGCATCGTTTCCTTGCATGCTACCATGCAACTCTAAGATACGCACGATAGTGTTGCCTATCAGGCGCTCTACAGGAGTAGGGTCGAGGGCAATGAGCACAGCATTGATTTCAACAGCATCTTTACTCTGGAATAATGGATTGAGTCGTGCAGTAATCGCGCTGAGTTCCTCTTGCTGCGTGGGAGCCTCTAAGAGCAGCCGTTGCTGCGTGACCGTGCCATCCATGAGCACGACAACGAGATGTGCAGAGAGATCAGTAACAGAGAGCACCTCAGCATGCTTGAAATGTCCTTCACTGGAACGCGGCGGCGTCATCACGGCAGCACTATGGAGCAAACGCGCCATAACCGAAGCCGTAAGACGTACCCATTGGTCCAATTGATCTTGCACCTGGTAAAACATATGACGGATCAGACGCTGCTCATCGAGCGATAAAGCCGACTCTTGCATAAGATGTTCGACAAAGAAACGATAACCCAGGTCAGTCGGTACACGGCCAGCAGAGGTATGCGGCTGGTGAATAAGGTTTGCTTCCTCTAAGCCCGCCAGCTCATTGCGCACGGTAGCAGAGCTAAATGGCAATCCATACTTGCGCACCAGCGCTTCAGACGCTACAGGGGAAGCATTATGGATATATTCTTCAACCAGCGCACGCAAGATCTGCTGTTTACGCGGGCTAAGTGATGTCATATGCTTGCTTACCTCGATTGTCCTGATGCACCTTCTGAGCACAGAGCTTTGACTATGCTCGGATGATACAACATCTGTCAACGATGATTGCTAGCACTCTCTCATGGAGAGTGCAAGTACAGAATAGCACTCTCAGGGGCCGATTGTCAAGGGTGCCGGGACTGCTGATTTTTTTCTCGGCGCGTGTATGCTAAAAAACAGAGGATGCAGGTTATCCACAAGGGATTATCCTGCATCCTACACCTGCTAGCTGGCAGAGACGATGTCTCTACTGCGGACGAGTTGCGTGGTTAGTGTCCTCCTCACCCGTTATTCCCGTTGTTGTTGTTCCCGTTATTATTGGTTGTCGTAGTGGTGGTAACAGGTGCAGCGCCTGCTTGTTGTGGCTCCTCGCCTGCAATCATAAAATCACAATTGCTACTACTACCCGCAAGACCGTTTGTGCTAGAAACACATTGCTGTACTAAACCAGAAGGCTCAGTGAATTGCTGTTGTGTTCCCACACCATCCTTCGTGGGGCTATAGTTTGTACAAGGAACCTGATCAGTTTCAACGTTACACCAGCCCTCATCTGCGAACTCCATGACGCTGTGCCAGATGGGAGCGGCTCCGGTAATACCAATGACGTTTTGCATGGGAAAGCCATTCGCGTTGCCTGCCCACACGCCAACAACTATGTTGGGTGTATAACCCATCGTGAGATTATCCACGAAACCAGATGTAGTGCCGGTTTTTGCTGCTACCTGGTAAGGACAATCGAGATAGTTGACATAGTATCCACAGGCAGAACTCTTATCGGCGAACGATAGCGCGTTGTCAGGATAGAATTCATACACACGTGCGGGTTCATCCTCTAAAATCGAAGTCATTTCGAACGAAACCTGTGGGCTAAAGACGCGGCTTCCGGTTACATTACTGGTATTGTAATGGTACAGATGGTCTCCATAATTATCCCAGATATCCAGGATACTCTGGTAGTGAACAAAGGTCCCATTATCTGCAAAGACTTGATACGCATTGGTCATTTGTAGTAATGGAACTTCGGCGGTGCCAAGCACAAGAGACATGCCAAAACAACCACCCAGTTCGGCAGCGGTCTGATCTTTACATCCCAACTTCGTAGCATCCTGGTCAAGAGCGCCGCCCAGTCCCATACGCTCAGCGGTGACGACAGCATTCTCCGTACCGACATATTGCAACGTTTTGACAGCTGGAACGTTAAATGAATTCGCCACAGCCGTGCGTAGCGTCATGGGACTGATATCAGGATGATATGAGGCTGCCGACCCGGTTGAATAATCGGAGGGAGTATAGACGTCAGTGACAGAAGTACCAGCAGGATTGTCATTCGGAAAGTATGTCTTTGCGTCTGGCAAGACTATACCAGGATACCAACCCATCTCGAGCGCGGTCGCGTAGACAATCGGCTTAAATGATGAACCTGGTTGTCGTCCCAGTGTCCCATCCTGCGAAATAGTCGCATTGACTGTCCCTCCTACCTCAGGATTCGTGCTGTTGTAGTTGGCACTGCCATCCATTGCCAGGACTTCGCCCGTCTTCGCATTCATGACAACCGCCGCTGCATCGTTCACATTGTTCGTTACGTTTAGGGGTCCATAGCCTCCCGTAAACGCCTGCAACTCGGACTGCGTCAGGTGGCGTGTCACCGCAGCTTCCACATAGTTTTCTAACTTGACATCGATGGTGGTGCGAATATTGAAACCACCTGTAACGAAAGCGTCCACTCCGGCAGCAGGATCGCCATTGCCCAGTTCTGTCTCTAGCTGGGTGATAATCCAGTCCACAAAGTGTGGAGCATGTTTAATTTGCGCGTAAGGTGAAAAGGTCATTTTGGCGCTCAGGGCTTCGGCCTTTTGCGCTACTTGTGCTGTAACGGGACCCGGTCCGTAGGACTCACCAAACTCTACCATCAGGTCTAACACGTGTTTTTGACGCGCCAGGATATTGTCTTGTTCTGTTGTGCCGAGCGTCGGATCATAGAGTGTGGGATTATTGGGGATACCTGCCAGCAGCGAGGCACGCGCCAGGGCCATCGTTGCATCATTGGGATCTTTCGCGGATACATACCCCAGACGCTCTATCCCAGGTGTGCATTTGAAGTTCGCGCTGCATGTAGGCATGAGATGGAAATCGTCTTCAATTGCGGCTTCAACCCCAATATCCTGTGCCCCAAAGGGTGCGATGTCGAAGTACATCTCCAGGATCTTCCACTTCGGATACTCTTGCGTCAAGCCAATGGCTAGCGCTGCTTCGGAGATCTTACGACTCATCGTGTCCTGCGTATCGTGCGTCAAGTTTTTGACTACCTGCTGGGTAATACCACTGGCACCGCCGTAGGACTCTGAAGCCGCGCGCACGATACCAGTCGGATCGATACCAATATTTGTCCAGAAGGTATGGTCCTCGGTCGCAATCAAGGCATTTTGCAAGACTTTGGGGATTTCCGTGTAGGTAACAGGAGTGCTACGTCCCCCAGAATTGACGCTCGTATCATAGGCACTGTAGAGCAAATTGTAATTACGGTCGTAGATGCGTGTCGTCTGAGGTACTTGCAGGCTGGCAAGACGTTGTACCTCGGGCAATTCATTTTGATAGTAGGTGTAACCGTACGCTGAACCCGAAACGCTCATGATAACAGCTAGCAGTGCAACTATGATCCCGATGGTACGCCAGACACGTCCGACACCCAACTGCGTCTGTCCCCAGCGCTCACGGCGATTGCGGATCTGCTTGACGATACGCACTGTGCGTGAACGCTTCCAGGGTTGCGCTTTTGTCTGTGTGGATAGGAGGGGTGCCTCAACCACTTCTGCGTAAGGACGATAGCGTTCAAGCGGTGGCTCCGGGGGCAGAACACGATGACCTGCCATGGCGGCAATTTTGCCCGACCAACCGCGCACCGTTTGCAAAGTGTTGGCAATAATGTTTTGCTGATGGGCCGAAAGTAACCCTGATTTCGCGGGTTGCATCCCGGCCTGCGAAAGTAATCCTGATTTCGCAGGTTGCATCCCGGCCTGTGAAAGTAACCCCGATTTCGCAGGTTGCATCCCGGCCTGCGAAAGTAACCCCGATTGCGAAGGGAAAGAACGCCCTGGCGGCGTAGATGATTGAGTTGGTGCGCCTGGTGGAAGCTGAGAAATAGGAGAATCTGACTTAATTGGCTGTTTTTGAGCATAATTACTTAGCAGTCCTCCCGTTCGTGAAGGACCGTTCGTTTCGTCTGGCTGATTATTCGCAGGCGGTTGATTTGCATTATTCATAATGATCTTCCTCTTGTTTTACGCAGAGAATTGTTCCTTCCTGCACGGGCAAATTCTCTGATGACGGTAATTGTGCTACTCCCTATTTCCTAAAAATAATTCTCCCGGTCACTGCCCCTCATCGCTCTTCTTTTTTCGGCAAAAGAACGAGGAGTCGGGACCATTTTCGGAAAAACAGTAAAATAGCATTTCACTCACCATACAGCATCCCATTCACCAAGGCTCCACACTTTACATATCATGCTGTGATAGGGGTAAATTCTACTTACATGAACGCATAGAATGACACACTTTAACGCAGTTACCCATTTAGGTGATTGCTATGATACAATCGGCATGCTTGCTAGCTACCCATGGAGTCCTATAGGGATCAGTAGCATATTGCCAGAGCGTGTATAATAAGATTTGACGATCATCATTTACTATGAAGAGATTTATTGTAAAGATGGGCCAGAGGAGGATGGGAGTGTTTGATGCCCGCTATTACCAGTCTGACTCATTATCGTTAGAGACGCTTGCTTATTGGATCGCATTCAGCCGCGTCTCTGGCATTGGAGCTGCACGTTTCAAGGCATTGCTGGATTTTTTTCATGATGATGTCGCGGCGGCCTGGCAAGCCAGCTCCAGGGAACTCACAGCAGCCGGACTGGATCAGAAGATCTGCGCCAGTTTTTTGAAACAACGCGCAAATATTATCCCGCAACAAGAGTTAGAGCGTCTGGAACGCTTGCGTGTGCGCGTGATCACGTGGAAAGACGAGGCCTATCCACCGCTACTGCGAAAAATAGAGTATGCTCCCCCAGTACTTTATGTATGCGGCAACCTGACTGAAGACGACAACTACTATACAATAGGCGTCGTTGGAACACGGAAAATGAGCGCATACGGTCGCCAGGCTACCGAACAGCTTACCAGCGAACTAGCCAGAGGCAAGGTAACAATCGTAAGCGGGCTGGCATTGGGTGTCGATACTGTTGCCCACACTGCCGCGCTAACCATTGCGGTTTTTTGCTCACCGTATCCAGCCCGCGTTCCTGCGCGTATTGCATGTCCTGAACGGAAATGTTGAAGTATTCATCCAACCGGACACTGCCGCCCTTCTTTTCTCTGCGTACCTCCAAGTCTCGCGCTCGTTTCTTTATGGCACCATACGACCGACTCGGCAACCGGTTCAAAATCTCCCCACCATCGCCTGTAGGCCACAGCTCGCGGATAATGGCATCCTCGTCGTCCGTCCAGGTTTTCCCATTCGTTATACGCCTTTGGTGCATACTATCTTTTTCACCAATTTTCCATTCGACCTCCATTTTTAACCATCCCAGGCTAGGGGTGCTGGTGATCACTCTGCGCGTAAATGCGCCAACCACCATCATCCTGTCCTCAAACGGCAACTTACCCCAATGCTGTTGCAGCGCGGGTATCAAGTCCCAGATTCTATACAGCGTGGCATTCTCTTCCTCTTCAGGAATGACCTTTAACTCTCGTTCAAGCTCCGCTATCTTTCCCTCCAGTCCTGCGATTTGGGTAGCGTAGTCAATCCTCATCTGTTTCGTTTTCGGGACGTCGGGGTCGGAGAGGATGTCCATCATCTCTTGCCGCCTGGCCTCAGCCTGCTTTATAGACCTTCTGATGCCCTTGTTATGTTCCTCGTGGCTATCCTGCGCCTGTTTTTTCCGCTCCCGCCACGCAGCTAACTCGCCGCGTCTGCTCCATTCTTGCAGCCGCTCAAAAAACTTATCCAAAAATAGGCAGTCAAGGTACGATACTTCCACTGACAGGTATTCTTCGCGGGTCAGTTTCCTATATATCCTGGCTCGGTATACCAAGTACCCCCGACTCGCCATGAACGGGTAGAACGAGCTGCCATCCGGCGTTTCGATGATCTTCTTGAGCAGCGCCTGGGCTTTGCCGTTGCGTGCCTTTCCCGCTGGCTTGACTCTATTGCCATTCAGGTCATGGGAGCTTAACCGTTTGTGGGCGAAGGTAAACAGTTCTTCCGAGACGATTGCATCATGGTGGTGTTCTACCAAGCCGCCATTGCGGGGAAGCCACCACCCGATGTACACGGGATTCGTGAGTATGCCGAGTATCCCATGTACCGTTGGCGTGTAGCCTTGCTCCGTCATAGTCTTGCGTCCGGTGAACGCACTTATGTTTTTGCTGTGAACCTGTGCCCTGTCGAAGGGCGGATACAACGGGTGCATAGCTTCAACTTCGCGGCAGAGTGCCGGAAAGTTGCCGTCAAGCTCAAGGTATCTTTGAAACAGCCACTCAGTCTTTTCGGCATGCGGCTCATAGATACGGAACTTTTTATAGTTCGGGTTTATAGCATACCCATCAAGGTACTCCCGGTAGTCAATAATGTAGCCTGGGGACATTTCCCTGCCGTCATAGACGCCCTTATTGCTGGCGGCTTGCAATCCACCCCCTAATACCTCTTTCATCCATTTCAGGTGCCTGGCAGCCTCTTCCGCTTCCATCATGAATATGCGGCGGCAATACTCATCCTTAAAGTTGAAGTCCATCCGCAGCGTACTGATCCATACGTCATGCCCATAACACGCCCGCATAAGTTCGCCAGGCACGATGAGCCATTCATCGCGGGTGAGTCGGCTCACATTCACAGCTGCCACCCAGCCGATGCGTTCGCCTTCCAGCAGTTCCTCTCCCTCTATGAGCCGCACGGTGCGGCTCAATCCGCTTCGTTTGTGGATGTCTAACGTGCCGCTTTTACCCTCATCGTCCGTGATGATTTCTATTTTTCCAGTGACCCCTCTGTTCCTGAAGTGCTCCAAGAACTCATTCGTCTGCATCTCAAAACTATGCAAGTTCCGTTGGATCTGCACCACCGTTGACTGCCTGACATAGATAACCCCAGGCTTGTCTTTAGGGAAGTCGCGTCTGGTATCGTAGGTTTCCTGCTTTTTTATAACGCTGCGGATGGCAGAGGAACGGCCTTTGTCAGTAAGTACCATGAGGGCATTTCCTTTCTTCGTAACTGGGGGTGGCCAGTATCCACCTTTTTCTACAACAAACTGTCAAGAAGCAATAAAAGTAACATAATACAAAAGTAACGCAGCCATCATCAGAAGCGTCGTCCTCATTCACCTTGGTTGGGAGTGATTTCTAAAGATATAGCTGGAGCCTTCAATGGAGCGCGGGTAGACCCGTGCATCCCAGAAAGACGCAATATGGCTGTGTATCCTTGTCGTATACTTTGCGCTGAAACAGTCGCTCACCCGTGCTCTGCGAACTGGGTGATGCGACTGTCGCCATCGTTCCATTGGTCTTGGATGCCCTGCCACCACGGTATGACCAGGCGTATCCAGATAAGGATAACGCAGAGTGTTACCGCCATCGATCCGCTGATGATAACCCATCCTCTGGAGCTGTGCCTGATGGTATAGTCCTCGGTGGTATTCCTGCCGTACATGACAGACTGCGAGGCGATATCAGGCTCATACAGACGGCTGGCGCGCTGAGGGATATTGTTGTTTACTGCCATATTTGTTTCCCTCTCAGGATGCGTGTAGCATCGTTGTCCGAAACTAGCCCTTGGTAGACTCTGTTGACGAATGACACACCAAATCGAATGAGCGTCAGACCCCAACTGGGAAAGCCGCTATTGATGCCAACTGGGCAAAGTGGGACCGGCGGGTCTTGCCGCGAGGGATGTTCGTCAGGACAGCATCAATACGTACCAGATTGACGGCCACAGCCGTCAAGACGTGTTGGACGTGGGTTCTGGCCAGTCCATCATAGCGAGATCGTCGCAAACCCATGGCCCGCACTCCCTGCGAAAGGGTGCCCTCAATGCCCGAACGCAAGGCATAAAGCTTCCGAAACTCGGGTGTTTGCTCTGCCAGCCGTCGCGCCTGTAAGGCTTCATGAGCCGCTTGTGGGCGCAGATGCAGGACCCGTCCAGTTGTCTGGGAGCGCGTGCAGTCTTGGTGCACGGGACAGGCAGCACAGGTCTCAGAGGCAAACACAATCTCCATGCGCTCACCAGCCTGACTCATCCGAGCACTGGTCTGCCCTTGGGGACAGGTAGCTTGCTGCTTGCTCCAATCGATGGAAAAGTGCCCCAGATCGAAGCCCTTGCCCGCTTTGGCCTGCCAACTGCTGTCAGGCATCGTCGGACCGAGCAGGGTAATCCCTTTTTGCTGACTGCTGACCAGCAGGTCGGCATCGACATAGCCCGTATCCACGATCTGCTCCTCCGGTCTGAGTGCTGCTTTCACCAACTGCTCCTGAATGGAGACCGTCATGGCTGCATCTGCAATGGGTGCCACCGTCGTTTGCACCTGCACAATCAACTGAGGACGCATTGGCTCCACCGGCTGTGCGCAGGTTTCCGTCAGGTGGACTTTGTACCCCAGCCAGGTCGTTTCCCGCTTTTTGCCTGTTTGGGCCTCGGGATCATAAGGCGAACGGATCACGCCCTCTCCGTCTGCTTCGGACGGACCTGCTCGCCATTTCGCTTTTCCTTCGGAAAGCTCGTAATACTGAGACCAGACCTGTTGGAGCACTTGCACACTCTCCAGGTCTTTTCCAGAAGCCGGTGCATCGGCGTGGGTAAGAGCCACCAGCAGATGCATTCCATCGGCTCCGATCTGCTGAGCGAGGGCCGTGCGTTGGCTTTCGGCTTTGGGCAAGCGATAATTCTCCACGCGATGGCTGTAGCGCTCAAACCAGTCAGGGGTGACCTGCTTGGCCAACCAATCGGGAGAAAGAGCCGCCAGATCGTCCAACGCTGCGCGGAGCGTTTCTCCCACACATTCCAGATTCGAGAGCGAACGGACCCGTGCCACTACATGGGTGGAGTCGGTGCGTTGCTTGCCTCCCGCTTTGAGCCAGCCATGCTGCTTGCACACCGAAAGCAGCTGGTCCAGCAAGAGGGTCTCGGCCTGTTGCTCCACCAGGCGGGTACGAAACGCCGACAGCAAGGAGAAATCAAAGCCTGCATCGCTGAGGTCCAGCCCCAGGGCATATTTCCAATCAATCCGTTCGCGCACCGCGTTGGCAGCTTGTCGATCCGTGAGATTCTCGGTGTATTGCAACACCGTCACCACTGCCAGTCTCCACGGCGCATATCCTGGTTGCCCGTTCACTGGGTAGAGGTCGACAAATTGCTCATCCTGGTAGAGGTCTCCCAACGCATCTCGCAGGCGCATCGCCAGTGTTCCTTTGGGACAAGCAGCTCGCGCTATGCGCATCGTTTCCTGGGGAATGCTTCCCATTTCTTGAGGGTACATTGACATCGTTTCGCTCCTTCTGGCTGTCTTCTCCGCCGACTTTTTCCTCCTATTCTACCATTTCAGTATTTCTTTCATTCGTCAACAGAGTCTTGGTAGTACTGGTTCAACTGGGCATTCAGGTCGTCATGGCAGAGGCATTCCTCGTTATGACGCCTCGGGTTTTTGTCAGTGTGGACGAGGCGGTTGGTTGGGACTACGGGGATGAAGTTGTCGCCGTAGCGTTTCATACTCATAACGCTCCTCCCTGTTCTATGCAAGGCTCCTGGCATGTTATACCCATAGGAGCTTGCTTATACAGCTTCAGGAAAGGCATCGCACGGCTTGTAACCCAGCACGATGCATTTTCAGTGCCAAAAATTAAGTATAATCAAATAATACAATTTTTATAGTATTTTGTCAAGACTTATGATATGCTGTCATATTATATAATCTATTGACCCAGAAACAGACAAGGAATATAATCTAATGATTTTAAGTAAAGGGGGAGAGATGACTTGGCGGATGAGCTGCTGACGGTATTGTCAACTTGGCAATAGAGCTGAACAATATGCTAACATAGGTTCATGAAAATAAAGAGCATTGCCCCTGATTACAAAGGTTTTCGTTTTCCGCCTGAAATCATCAGCCATGCCGTGTGGTTGTATTTCCGTTTCTCGCTCAGTTTTCGTGATGTGGAAGAGCTTCTGGCCGAGCGCGGGATCGTCGTCACCTATGAAACGGTTCGGCAATGGTGTTTGAAGTTTGGACAGACCTATGCCAACGAATTGCGCTGCCGTCGACCTCGCTGTGGAGACAAGTGGCATCTGGATGAGGTCTTCCTGACCATCCGTGGTGAAAGACACTACCTCTGGCGAGCGGTGGATCAAGATGGCAACGTGCTGGATATTTTGGTGCAGAGCCAACGCAACAAAAAGGCGGCCAAAAGATTTTTTCGGAAGCTTCTCAAAGGGCTGCAATACGTCCCACGCGTGATTATTACTGATAAGTTAAGGAGTTATGGGGCAGCAAAACGCGAAATTTTGCCTGGGGTAGAGCATCGGCAGCACAAAGGGTTGAATAATCGAGCAGAGAACTCCCACCAACCCACGCGACTACGAGAGAAGAAAATGCGTCGCTTCAAATCAGCAAAACAAGCACAACGTTTTCTCTCCGCCTTTGGTCCCATTTCAGGGCATTTTCAACCGCGACGTCACCGCTTGCGTGCTGGGAATACCGTGCTCTTTTACAGAGCCGCTTCCGGGTATGGAACGAGGTAACCAGGGTGAAGCAAGCGGCATAATCACCATTCGCCCCCAGTCATTTCTTGCTCTCCAGCTTTTTTCTCCTTATAACTCAGCAATATGCTTCGCTTCTACGAACAAGTTGACAATATCGGGCTGGTTCTTCGTGCCATGCCCGACAATTGCCCGTGCATGAGTGGTGCGCGGATAGCCGTAGGTGCGGTCATCGTTCCACCTATTGAGCGCAGGCATAAGGAAGGAGATAATCAGCAGTGCCAGTACAAAGGCGAGCATGATCACTCCCAGTGCGATAATAAAAAAACGCAGAGGGGTTACTCTGACGTGGTACGGTTCTTCTTGGATGCGGGTTTGCACTGGAACCGGAGACCGGTTGTACTGCCTAATAACGGTAGGCATCCGGTATTCAGTATACACATCGGCGTCTTGGTCATCGGTGTGGACAACGCGAGCGGGCTTTCGGGTTTGGGGTTGCGTCGTGTGGTACGGCGTGTCCTCTGGATGCAGCCCTGCCTGGTGCCCAACGCTCTGGCGTGCCTGCACGTGTGGGCGGCTGGCCCGTAACGTTACGGGCGGCCCCCATGCTGTTTGTTCTTTGGGTGGCATTAGCGTATCCCTTTACCGACAATCATGCCGTTATACACGGTGCGCAATTTGAGGCTTCCGTTGTTAACACCGCTGAGTAACGCTCTGAGTTGGCCTTCGTTGGCATGGCAGATACATCCGGGTGTCAGGCAAAACGGACGACCGCCTTCGTGCAGGTAAAAGATAGGAACAGGTGTGATAGGGCTAGCGGTATCCGTCGGGAAGGCTAGCATGTGCTGGTCGTGAGATACCATAGATTCTCTCCTTCTTGACAGGTAAGGCTCACTGTGACCTAATGAGCACAGGAGCCGGAAGATGGTTCTCAAAAAGGCATCGTACGGCGTTCAATCGGGCGATGCCTTTTTCGTGGCCCAACTTGGACTTGTGCGAAGTTTACCACAAATTTTCCCAAATTTCAATTCAGTGCCGCTATTTACGCCTGATACGGAACCATGCTGAAACTGATGCTGATTGACACTATCTGGTAAAATAAGCACAAACTGAGGAGCAGAGCCAATGGCTGATGAAATATATACGGTTCAGGAAGTCGCCCAACAAATGAAAGTCAGCGAGCGCACGGTGCGTAACTGGATAGAAAAAGAAGGATTACCCGCTTTCCCGATTGGCAAGCGCGGCTATAGAGTATCTAAAGTTGATCTGGATGCGTGGGTAGAGGCGAGGAAGCAACGGCCAACGGGCGATAGGCCAGACAATACAGAAAATTGAGCGCCTGGTGATTAATTTGACGGATGGATGCGAGGAACTATTGGAGAGTTCAATGGCCATTACGACGAAGCCTGGAATTGGTGAGCTACTGCACCGCATCAACGAAGGCGCAACGAATAGCACACCGTTAGGCGAGGTAATGCGTCTCTGTCTGCGCCTGGGCAGGCTGCTTGGTAACAAAGAGTTGAGCGATTGGGCGAAGGTGGAGGGTGGAGGGTATACATCCAGAGCCAGCTTGCCAGAGTATCGGATTTTTGAAACCGAAGTAAAGGGCACCTTTTCGGGCATAGCTGGCAGAATCGAGAACGCGCCGATACCTCATTTTTTGGTAGAAGAAGCGCATCGAGATATGCTGTGCAAAGCTTACCTGATGGAGTCTGTTGGAGAGCTAGAGCAGCTTGCTCGCGGAAGAGCAGATACGAATAGCTTAGGTATTCCCTGGTCAGCGGATGTAATCTTGCTGTACCAACGAAAAGTTATCTATCAAGGTTACGTCTTAGTCGAGGCTCAGCAAATATTAACGACGACCAGCATTGTCGGCATCCTGGAGACCATACGATCCAGAGTGCTTGAATTCGTGTTAGTTATTGAAGAGGAACTCGGTATCGATATTATGAACTACGATAGCAAGAAAAAGCCTTTGGATGCATCGGCTCAAGAGAAAGCCGGTCAGATATTCAACACGACCATCAACGGTGGTAGCAATTTTGCTCTTGGCAACAGTGGCACCACCAACCAGCAAGCAATTCAAGTCCAGCCGGGCGATTTGCAGGGCCTCAAAGAAAAGCTTGCGGAGTTCGGTGTGCCAGATGTGCTCCTCAACGATCTTGATACCGCGCTAACCAAAGATGCTGACTCTGAGCAACAGCCCGGCCCACATGTCAATGGCTGGTTCGGGCGGCTAGCAACTAAAGTAGGAACCGGAGCAGTACAGCTTGCCGGGGCTGTGACGACAATGGTGGTTATGGCTGAGGTGAAGCGGTTTTTGGGGCTACCGCCTGTTTAAGCATGAAGCCACATCTTGACTCAGTTAAGTTCATATATTGGCACGCTGTTTTGCTCATGTATAATGAAAAGCACTTAAACCTCCCACAAGACCGAAAGATGTTTGTGGGATTTTTGTTACATCTTTGCTGCACTTGAGAGCGTGATACAAGAACGTTGTCTCATCCTCTGCCAGCGATCAAAAAAGTGCAGGAAAAAGGTAAAGTCGTTGAGTACATTGGCTTTTCTCACTAGGCGAGTCTAGCGCTTGTTGCAAAGTGCCGCAAGAGCCGATTACCGGATAAAGCTGATCTCCAGTCTTTTCTATAGAGTTAAAGCCCCACCGGAGCGAGACTGTAACGTCTTCGTCCGGTGAGGCAGAATGTTATCGGAGAGATTTCTCTATTTCTTGTTTGACAAGCTCTAAAGCTCTCCCTGATGTATCAGATTCGGGCAGTTTGCCAACATATTGTTGCATATAGTGGTTGTACGCTTCCAGTGCTCCTGCATAGCCAGCGTATTTTTCACTGACAGGTTTGAATAGCTTTTGAAGGCCAGGCATCTCTTTGTCGATGAAGTCAGCGACGGCTTTGGCTTGTTTACTCATCTCCTGGTAGAGAAGGATAACACCCTCGCCACTGTCGTCGGTATTTTTAGCCGACTCGCGCAGCTTTTTAATACTGCCGGAGAACGTGTTGTTCAGAAGGCCGAGCTGTTCGCGGACTTCGCTGTTCTTGCGCTCCAGTCCCTTACGGGCGAGGAGATAGCTGGGGTATGCTTCACGGATTGCTTGCAACAAGGGAGCACGTCCCTCACGCATTTTCTTGCGGAGTTCTTTAATCTCCGGAGAGTCGTCTTGAGGCAATCACGCCACCTGCTTTCTATCTGATGGTACATCGTAAGGCTTCCCTACGATACTCCGAGAGTAGTTCGAAGTGGTGAGGAGGGCAAGCGTGATGGTAGTACGGTACGGGATTTTCCGGTACCTTTGAGAAGGGTAGCAGGTTCCACTTGACAGTGGGTATAAGGAGGTTTAAACTCTGCTGAATTGTAAAATTCTTATATTGTTACACCGCAACACACGGTACTAATCTAGCGAGAAAAAGAGGGACGAACCATGCAAGTGGTGCCCGATGAAGTCAAGAAGTGTGTCGTTTTTCTCTATTATAAAGACTTCAGTAATAGTGAGCGGCTCGCAGGCACTGGCTTCTTTATCAGTGTTCCTATCATAGAAGGAAAACAATATGCCATTTATCTTGTCACGGCTCGACACGTCATCAGAGGTATAGAAAGCAAAACTGCCGATGGGAATGTCTATATAAGGATAAACACAACAAATAAAGCGATTGGCGTAGCTGTGAGTAAGTTGGATGGATGGCAGTATCACCCAACCGACAACTCGGTTGACGCTGCCGTACTGGTGTGGGCACCTGATCATAGCGTCGTGGATTACAAGTACATACCAATTGCAATGGCTGTAACCGATGAAGTAAGAGATACGGAGCACATTGATGCGGGTGATGAAATATTCCTCACTGGTTTATTTAGCAACCACTATGGTACAAAAAAGAACTTACCGATCATTCGTACTGGCCATATTGCGTTAATGCCAGAAGAAAAAGTGCATACAGATAGCCTGGGCGACATTGACGCATACCTGATTGAAGCACGCTCGATTGGAGGATTGAGCGGTTCGCCGGTCTTCCTATATATGAGTCCTACACGGGCGAAGGACGGTCGTGTTGTCCTTGGCTCGCAGCGATTCTATTGGCTCGGCGTCATGCACGGTCATTGGGATATTGATGAAAGTCGTATCGATGGCCAAAGTATGGACACGGTTGGCAGAAGTGTCAATATGGGTATTGGTATTGTTGTTCCAGCGACAAAGGTTCTTGAAATAATTAACCGAGAGGATTTTGTCAAACAACGCGAACAAGCGAAAGAGCAGTATAGAGCGCCTGTCGCTGTTACTGAGGATGTAGCTAAGGAATAGGCGTTATTGCGCCTCTTGATCTGTTCTGGAGCCGCCTTTACAATCAAGGCCGCGAGTATATGCTTATAAGCTCTCAGGAAATGAGCAGCTTTCTGCAATACGCAGATCCTGCTTCGCCCAACACAGCTTTAGATGTTGGCTGTGGTACCGGCCAATTGACCAGGGAACTCTGGCATCGAGGCTACAACGTGGCAGGCATTGACGTTGCAGAGAGTGCTATTATGATTGCACAAGCACTCACTGTTGTTTTGGGTGTGATGCCTGAAAATAGCCATTTAGGTGGTGAAAGATAATGAATTTCGGCGACATTATGGACGAGTTTGACCACGTTGATGACTCCGATGTCTTGGAGCGCATGAAGACTAATCCTGCTCTGTATGATGCGCTTCTGATGACACGGCCTAAGAACTGGTGGGGGACGGGTTTGAACCCAGAAAAGCTGTTTGAAATTGCCAGAGATGACGGCATTCCAGTGATGTGGGTCTCTCCGTCTATAGTCCTTCTCGAACTTGCTGACGCTCCCGATCATAATGCGAGGATGGCTGTGCTCCTGCTCCGAAAACAGGAGATTCTCGATGGTTGTAAGGCAATCCTTGACGACTGTGATGACCCCTGGATAGCTGATGCGTGTGCGCTCACTGGAGCAGCGATTGCTGCATATGAAGCTGGACATCATGAGGCTGCAATCGCGCTTGCTGTCAGCGTCAGTGAGCCGCTTGCGATCTGGGCGTCCGTACCCCGTGTCCAGTCTTTCAGGTCTGAGGCTGCACATGAGCAGTGGGAGAAATACCGTCAGCGCGAGGGAAGAAGTAAGTATACGTGGGCGACCCTTGAACTGAGCGATACGAGAGCTAACCTTTCACTTCCTCACGATTGGCAGTATAAAGCCTTGATTGCTCCAATTCCTCTCTTCTTCACACCTTGGTTTCCTGAGAGCGGGATTGAACCTCCAAATAGCTTATCCCGGCATGTTGTCGCTCATCAGTCAACCCGGCAGCATTTTTCTCCGGAGAATGCTCTCCTGTCTCTGATGCTGGCTACCTCGCTTTTATATGCCGAACAACAATGGTCTGAAGAGGTTCGGAGCATGGATGGTGAGTAGACCTTCCTCACAGAAGGCTTATGGGTGCAGTACGGACGGCACTTATCCCCTCAAAACAAGTCTCCATAAAAGGTGCTCAAAAGAAGCCCAGGCTAACAGAGGTGGCGTTTTTGCCTACCTCTGTTAGTAAGTAGGCTCTTTGGCCGTAATTGTCGTGTTGGTACAAGTGCCCCACGCTCACATTGACTAGCTTCCGATAACGTTCTATTATCGGGAGTCGGACTAGCAGTTAGGCACCTTATTGTCTACGAATGGTGTATTCGTAAGAGGCCCTGTAGTTTTCCCGTTGTTGTAGAAAGCATCAGCGGATGCATAATAGGCATTATTCCAGGGGCTAGAAGCAATGCGGTACCACCATGTATCGCCATCTTGTACTTTGAACCCAGTGACCTTACAGGTAATCTGCACCGTTGTATTAGACCGTATTACTAGACCTGGATTGCCACCAGCATTGGAATAATTGGTCCACGTACTCGCGTTGCCGTCAGGCGTTTCAGGGAATGTGCGTTGGGGGGTGGGCGTTTTGGTGGGGACCGATGTCAGCCCGCCAGTTGCGGTCGTTGCCGTTGGTGTTGCTGGTACTGATGTCGGAGTATCAGTCGCTGTTGGCGTTACTCCCATCGTGGTGATAGCCGTTAGACCAGCAGAGGGAGAAGCGGTCTCACCAGCCCCTACATTCGGAACTGATCCGTGTGCGACATGTGTGCCCCCTAACATCGAATGGAATTCAAGAAAGACACCTCCGAAGCCCATCATAAGCAATACTACCAACGCTATCAGTAAAAGTGGTAGCGTTTTCTTCTTTTCAAGTCGAGGAATTCTCGTAGCTTCTGGAAGGTTGCCCTGCCTTACTTCATCTCTCTCTTCCTTCTGCAGATCAAGCCTCTTTTGCCTGTTTTCGAGGAGATCGTCAGGTGATTCAAGCAACAGCTTTACCTTCTCAGCAATCTCCTCAGCGATCTTCTGCCATTCTAAGCCAACCAATGTATCGAAGTGAGATTCCGACGTCGCAGCAGTGGCCTTCTCGTAGATATTCGCTCCCTTTCTGGGGAGAGCTTGGAGTTCGGCCAATGGGGTCTCTTGCCAGCTTGATGCGCGTATAAGAAGAGGAATTACTATCGCTAGCCCTTCCTCATATGCCTTAATGGCAAATTTCATTTCTGTTGAATAACAATACTCGGAGGCGATAAAATCGGGAGTAAGTAAGAGTAAGATGATATCAGCCTTAACAAGTTCTTTCTTGATTCTGCGATCTCGGTGCTCCCCGACAGAAATTTTCCTCTTATGCCACTCTTCAATACTTCCAGTCTGTCGGAGAATAGCTAGGTGCTTTTCAAGTGCTTCCTGATGAGTTTGATCTGCCGTGGAGTATGAATAGAAAATTCGTACCCTTACAGCGCTCCCTTTGGTGGGGGTGCTAGCATACACATCATTTGACATAAGTCATCCTTTTCTTGCTAAGGAACTTACACATAGTCCCGTCAGGATGGCATTGTAGAGATGGCTTGTGCCCAAACAGAGGGGCAAGGTCTTATAGCATTGATCAGACTATTTTGCTCTGCGCCAATCTTCCTACTGCCGTCGATTGCCCCCGAAAGCTTTTCGTAGTTTAACGTCTTTTTTCATTCCGTTGCTCCCCAGAGGCGAACCTTTCCCGTTTCTCTGAGGAGCTACTTCCTTCTTGATATCACTTGCTCTAACAATGAGGAAGCGTGGGCTGCTGAGCGACAAGCGAGGCATTGATATAGCCAACGCCGCCATACCGCCAATATGGAACCGAAACTTGGAACCAGCGATTAGTCCAGTAGTTGCCATCTGCCCATCCGCCATCGACCCAGCAGTACATTGTGAGACGGTAGCCGTTGGGTGCCCATGCATAGGCGGCAGAGTTGACGTTGGGTTGAGCACGGACAGTAGCACCACCTGAGTTGGACGATACGTAGCCATAGTCATAGCCAGCGGCCTTTACAGGAATCTTTGGTAACATCACAAATGCGGTAAACATGACGAAAACGAGTAACATAATAAACGACAGTCGCTTCATTTTTTGACCATTGATTCCAACTAAGGTAGAGCCACACTAGACGGTGGTCGAGCATAAGGCCCCCTTGCGAAGACGAACTCGAGCCTTCTGAGATTTGGGTTTGGATTTGCTCGGGTCAAGCAACGATTTGGTACGAGGACGACCTCTTCGTTTAGGAATGAGTAAGGGAGGCGGGACGACTTTATAGCTCAACAGTTCAAAGATGCTCCATTGATGATCAGTTAATCCGCTGGCCATAGCAGGTGTGCAAGGAATGCCTAAACCTCCTTTTTCACTGCTTTTACTTAATTCCTGATGATACCAGCAAAAATTATAAGTGCATCCAATAAGATACATTCCGGTATGAAATGCGAATAGTTTCGAAGAGGCATGGCGGCATTTTCGCGTGAGAGCTGCTAAGCGTTCCCGCAACGTCCCATTCAGTCGCTCAATAAATGACGTATTGAGCATGGTTCCACCATTTGAGATCTTGAGAAGCTCCGTCGCTTTTTCCAGACTTCCATGACTCATTTTTCGAATGACCTCTTTTAAATGTTTGTTCACGGTGTGCTTGATCACCGTTCCAATGTGTAAATCCGGCCATACTTCAAAAGAGCATCGCCCTCTTTTTCCCGCTCTTTTGATTTTCTCTCGAAAGGCCCTCTTTATACTGTTTGGATAGGGTGACCAACCATCAGTACAGATCAAGAGATCGCACAGCGTTTTGCTACACCGTCGCACCTGTTGTAATAATTGATCGGCAAGTTTCCTATCACGCGTCTGGCTTACCACTCCTGCTATCCATAACCGTGTTGGAACGATCATCGCCAATCCCATCCATGCAATGCTTCCTCGTGCTTTTACCCAGATTTCATCTGCTTGGACATGGATCATATCCAGCTTTCCTTGTTCTATTTTGTCTTTATGAACCTTTTCACAATGAGATCCCGCACGATCTCGCCAATTGGCTACGGTTCTTTCATCGAGATCAAATGCATGCACAATCGCCTGAAGTGGGCATCCATACGCTAATAACGTTACGACGATGACAATCAACGACGTGGGTTTTCGCAATCCCGCAAACATCGTCCCTTCTTTCGCACTAAATGTTCTCCCACATGTTTTGCATTTATAGCGCGGACGTTTTCTTCCATGGATGACCATATTCCCTTGCCCGATTTTCCCTCTTGCAATACACTCTGCATTCCTCTGAAAGAGCCTGGAGAAAGAGACAAAAACGCTCCCCCGTGGGTCAAAGTGACCCCATAGAACCTCATCCGCAAGCTCGTCTGCTGGAAGCAGGGTCAAGCGATCTGAACAGGGGTCAGTGTCACCTGATATCCCAACCGTTCAAGCTGCCGGGTTGCCCGTCGTTCCGCATGATTGCGATCTAATTCCGAAAAGTAGTTCGCTCCTTTTTCCTGATAGGGCTCACCAGTGGTGAGCATATGATAGTAAATCACCAGAATGCTGTGGGCCACCGCCACGACAGCACGCTTGTTGCCACGGCGAGCAGCAATCTGATGATATTGCGCTGAGAGATAGCTGTTCTTGGTTCGAGCTGCGGCATTAGCTGCCTGAACCAACATGGCCTTGACCCAGCGATTGCCTTTGCGAATGCGTCCACTCTTGCGTTTGCCCCCACTTTCGTTATTGCCAGGACAAATGCCCACCCAGGAGGCGAGGTGAGCGGCATCTGGGAAGGGAGACAGATCCGAGCCAATCTCAGCCAGGAGAACTTCGATGATGCGACGGCTACACCCAGGAATAGCGTCGAGCCGCTCAATCAACGCTTCATCAGGACACAATCGTTCCTCAATCTCCTTATCCAGGCGCGAAATGCCCCGATCATGGTGCTCAATCAGGGAGAGCAGTTCCTGCAAGAGCAAGCGATGATGGTCACGCAGGCGTCCTCGCAGTGCTTGTGCCAGAGCGTCCCGTTTGCTCATCGCACGTCCCAGAGCCAGATCTGCCAACACCATGGGATCTTCCTCTCCGCCAAGCAGAGCAGAGAGAATCTGCTGTCCTGATTTCCCCATGATATCAGTCAGCACGGATGAGAGCTTCAGATTGGTATCTTCCAACGTTTTGTGGAGCCAATTCACCAGCCTGGTTCGCTCCGCGATCAGCGTGGTGCGCAGACGGGTCAGATCACGAAGCTCTCGTTGTTGGGGTGACGGGATAAAACTGGGTTTGAGGAGTCCGAACTGCAAGAGTTCGGCGATCCACTCCGCATCCTTTTTATCAGTTTTGCGACCTGGAACCCGCTTGAGATGTTCGGCATTGACAATCATGACCTGCTCAAAGTGCCCTTCCATGAGATTGAAGGGAGGTCTCCAATAGACCCCGGTTGACTCCATCGCGATGGCCTGACACCGCGCTGCTTTGAGCCAGTCAACGCACGAGAGTAAGTCACTCGTCATCGTCGAAAAGCGGCGCACCTCTCTGGACGACTGTCCTTTCTCATCGACAAAGAGCAAACATGCCACCAGGAATTGTTTGTGGACATCAATCCCACAACAGTTTCGATACAGGACTTCCATCAGGGTTCCTCCTTATGAAACGCGGCGATCAATGGTCAGTGATCAGCGACCAGGAAGTACCCGGCCTGTGAGGTTAAATTCCTCTACGTGCTTCTGAAAAAGAGCGACAACTGGCGGTGCAAACGGGTACCTGGAGACAGCTTCGGGCTCACGCTCATGTTCATAACGGGGACGTCCGTTCTCATCCTGGCCGCGATCTCTCTCCAGTATATCCTCTTTCATCCCTGATGGTGCCCCGGCACGGGGCATGCTGCTTCGGGCAAAATGTCTCCGAGGCATTCATTGGTTCTGTGTTTGTTTGCATATCCACAGATTACTCTGGATGCGTTTTTCTTCAAGCCCTCCTTCCACCGTCTAGTGTGGCTCTACCCCAACTAATAGGAAAGGGGATTGCCAAAGAGGGAAAAAGAAGGGATAATCCTTGCAAACACACAAAATGTTGCAAGGAAAGGAAAATCCCATGAAGAATCCTACCACATCTTCTGAGCGAGACACAAGTAGCGGAGTGCACAAGCAGATCGAACATTTTCTCCAGACAGCCATGCAAGGGATGGGAAGAAACCAGGATCAAGAAAAAATGGCAGAGAAGGCAGGCCGTCCCGTGAGTTTGCCCAGCCTGAGTTTATGGATGGCGGTCCTGGTCGGTGTTCTGCGAGGCTTCAAATCGCAACGGGCGATCTGGCGATTGGTAGCTGCTGGTGGCTGGTGGGATCTGCCTTGTTATGATGTGGGAGATCAAGCCGTCTACAAGCGACTTGAGCAGGAAGGATGGAAACCACTCGCCGAACTTTTTGAGCGCGTGAGCATGCTGTTAGCTGAGTGGTTGCAGCCCGTTTTGCACGCCTCTGGGCAACAGCACCGCATGCTCGCTCCCTTTGCAAGTGATGTGGTCGCCCTCGATGAGATGTATCTCGATCAAGTGAGCAGGCGCTTGCCTTTCTTGAGACCGTTCAAAAAAGGAGCGGTGGAGTTGTTACCTGGCAAGATGGTGGCCCTTTTTGATGTGCGTTTGCAACAATGGCGCACACTGCAATATATTGCTCAGGCAAAAGAGAACGGGTTGGAACAAGCAAAAGCCCTGCTGGCGTGTGTGAAACCGGGCACCCTGGTATTGGCCGATCTGGGCTACTTTGGCTACCGCTGGTTTGATGACCTCACCCAACAAGGCTACAGCTGGATTTCGCGCGTGAAAGGAAATACCAGCGTCGTGGTGCTGCATACCTATTATGAAGCCGGAGACACCTTTGATCGGCTCATCTGGCTTGGGGCCTGGAATACGCTCGGGACGTATGCGGTGCGACAGGTTCAATTTTGCCAGGGAGGAACCTTGAGGCAATATGTCACCAATGTCTGTAATCCGATGGTGTTGCCGTTGCCGGAGATTGCGCGCTTGTATGCTCGTCGATGGGATATTGAATTGGCGTTCTTGACCTTGAAGCGAGAACTGGGGTTGCATTTGATTTGGAGCAGCAAATCGGTGGTCGTGCTGGCTCAGGTGTGGGCTTGCCTGATCATCGCACAAATCCTGCAGGCCATCCGCATGGAAGTGGCCTTGCAGGCAGCCGTCGATCCTTTTGACGTGTCGTTGCCCCTGTTGATTGAAGCCTTTCCTCAGTTTGACTCGCAGGGACGTGATGGGATCGTGGAATGTGTTCGCCAGGGCCGTCGCCTTGGCATTCTTCGACCCACGAGTTACGCAACGAGATAAGCTCAGGTAAAGATAGGTACAGAAAACTACCCCTGACCTGGCCTCAGAACAAAAGCTGAGAAAAGAACTGATCATCGAAGCGTAACCATTCAAGAAAAGTGGGCAGAGAAGAACCCGCGTCGAGGCAAGAAATAAAGCCTGTGGTGACAGGTTAGGCAGTGGCGAGGAGATCAAAGCCAAAGGCGGAAGCAAAGGTGGCTGGCAGCCCATGAAGCGTCACGAAAAGTCGGGGAGAGTCCGATGGACGCGCATTGCGCGCCAGACGCTGTTCCCAGGAGAGACGCCAATGCGCACGCTCGGCCCGGGTCAAAACAGTCTCAGAGAGCACCGTGGTGGATGGTTGCGTGGGAGAGGGAAAGCTTTCCGTCAAGCTCACCGTTTCGCTGCGGACCACCTTCAGCCATCTTCTCCGGAGGGCACATCGGGGCCAGTCTTTCCAGAGAACTGGAGCGCGAGGTGGTGCGGCAGACATGTTGGTGGGTGCTCTTGAGAGAGCTGGAGATGAGGATTTGAGCGGCCAGAGTACTGCACTCACCCGCCGAGGCTTGATCATGGCCGTGCTCTCTTGACACTGTGCCCGCAGAGGACAGGAGCGGCAATGGCCGATGCGGGCGGCATACAAGATCCGTAGGGAGCCATCACGCTCAGGACGCCGTTCCTGGGGATACAGCGGATGGTCAGCAGGACAGCGCAGCGTGCCATCAGGTTGCGGAGTAAACGCAGAGCCGGGAAAGCCATGAGTAAAGGATGGGCGGGACCATTGCGGTGGGCCGTACACAACCAGAGGTGTTGGTGCAGCCTCTGGTGTTGGCGCGTTGGTCGAAGGAGTTTCGGCGTCGCACGCGAGGGCAAATTCGGTGGTGCGCAGCTTGGCTGGGGAGAGCTGTTGGCCCAACTCCAGTCGGATATTCCATGTCCACTGAGCGATGATCTGAGCAAATTCCTGGCCACATGAGGTATGGGAGTACCAGCGATCCATCTCTTGCTCCTCGTCTTCGTCGGCCAGGACCGTTTCAAACGAGCCACGATGCAGGTAGAGATCAAGCACATCCGAGGCAGTAAACGATGGGGAAGGAAGCGTGCTGACAAAGAGCTCGTAGATCATCCCGTCGCGCTCGGTGCCAACGGCGGGAGACGAGGAGGTTCCCGCATGGGTCGCGACCACCAGACGCACATCGGGGCCAGTTGGAGTTAAGGGAACGGACGCACAATCGTAGAGGGCTCGCGTCATCCCGCTTTCCGCGTGAGTGCTCACGTCGTCAGGGGCATGTACCAGGCGACGTTTCACCACGTCCAGATCCAGCAGATGATAGGCCCGACTTCTCACGATCACCGTCAGGTTCGCCGAGAGCACATCAAGCAGGGGTGCGGCGTCGCCGTACAACCCGTCTAACCGCACGAGGATGGAAGCGGGGGAAAGCCCAAGTTGTGTGGCGTAGCTGCGGCTCACCCCGATCGCTCGTTGCAGTTCGCCTCGGTAATCCCCGTTGCCAGGTCCGCCAAACGTGCCGAGGAACTGATGGGTATGTGTCTGAAGCACAACAGTACGGGTACGAACGACTTCTCCTCGCTTCCTCCCTTGATAGCCCGGCGCGCAGACCTGATCAAACCGGCGATGGGGAGCAGGCAAGGCGTCCGTTTGCGGCAACGCGCGTTGGCGGGCTGCCTGTCGGGTTCCATCCACATCGACGACGAGCCACTGCTTGCCTGTTCGGTCAAACAAGCCACCAGGGGAAGGAAAGGGGTTGTGCGCAAGCACATCCTTCTGAAAGAGCGCCCGCAGGGCTTCCACCGTTCCCAGATCGAGGACGGCAAGAAACCGGGACAAGGTCGAGCGATGAGGCAACCGATCTCGGCCAAACAGGGCCATGAACGGCGAGGCCCACGGAGCGAGCCGTTCGTAAAAGGCCAACAACGTCGGTTCACCAGACATCACATAACCGATCAGCACAACGACAAAATCGATGAGATCGTACTGCCCGAAGCGGGCGCGTGCGAAACGCACCTGCTCCTGAATGGTTTTCAGGAGGTGCTGGTGGGTGAGTACCTGAGCAAAGGCTGCCGCTTCTCCCATCCAAGATGGCACGGCGGGCTTCGAGTCCGGGGTGACCTGGATCGTGACCTGAGCCGGTGGTGTATCCAAAATAGACCTCCTCTCGCACCTGTACTCTAGTCGGCCGCGTAGTAATCAGCCACCGCTTGAAATGACTCCTTTGGCTCCCAAGGCATCTCTGGATAGGTCGTTCCATGCCTGCCATCAGCAGAGTTCTTCACGAGGCTGTAGCTAGCCATGTCGAGATCGCGCCGAGGGTCGTCTTCGCGATGAACCAGGGCTGCGAGGTTAAAGATGTAGATGAACGCGCCGTTGACCCCTGCGCCGTCGAGTATCCTCAGCAGATCCGTGAGTTCGCGTGCCTGCAAACGCTCGTCGCGCACATAGTCACCCTTGAGCTGTCGCGCTGGCATGATGGTCTCATCCAGGATGGCCCATCCCATGCCGCCTGCATCCTCGGCACCCTGGTAGGTACAACATCCGAATTCTGTGATGATCACTGGCTTGTGGTAGGCAAAGTACGACGTAACCAGGTTCCCGTAGACCTCTTTGATGCGTGCTTCTCGATACACATCCACACACACGAAGTCAAACCGAGACCACTCGACCTGTTCGAGCGGAGCAGACGCATAGGTCACGGCTCCACGGAAGACCTGCCGAACAGCCTCGTTCGCCCGGGCTAAAAAGGCATTCAGCGGCTTGTTATGGGCACCCGTTTTGACCGCATCCTTGAGTGCAGGGAGGCGCTCGATGACGTTTTTTCCCTCCACAATGCCTTGCATGAAGATCGTCAGTTCACATCCCAGAACAAAGATGAGGTGTGAGAAGGCACTGCGCAACCGTTCAGCCTCAGTGGCACATGCTCTGATGTAATCGAGCGTCTCTTGTTGGCTTCGATCGTATACCAGCGGAGATAGCCAGACTTCCAGGCCCTGCTTGAGAGCGGCTTCCGTGGCCAGCATCAGCCGCTCGATCGAGTGACCAGAGATTCTGACCGCGTTGCAGTGCAGATCCTGCTGGATAATCTCCAGCTCACGATGCACCAGACGCTGGTCAAAAGTCGGGCGGGTGACGACCAAGCCCCCACGCTCATTTCCAATATCGTAGCCGACTCCTACGTCGTAATTGATCCCTTTTCGTTTCACGAATGGCTTTCTTTCTGTTTTGAATCTGGCCTGAGCATGCGCAAGACAATCCTAGCATCTGGCATGTGCTTTGTGAGGCGTTCGGGATCACGGAAAGCCATCCCGCTCCAGAGACCTTGAAGGCAGGCAAAAAGGGCAGCCATCAATTGTTCTGGATCGTCTGGTGCAATCTCTCCGGTTGCTTGTCCCTCGACAATCAATTGCCGCACCAGACGTTGAAACGCCTGGCCTTGCCTGGCGACCAGTTCGCGCAGCTCATTGGGCAGCGTTTCATCGATGAGCAACCGATAGAACATCTGGTAGAATTCGGGCTGGTCACGCCGAGATTCAATGATGGTGGTCACGAGAAAATCAAGGCGCTCCCCTGGCGTCCCCGGCATCTCCAAGGCTTGCGGGAGAAGCCAGTCGGCTTGCACGACCTGTTCGATGACCGTTTGAAAGAGAACTTCTTTGCTGGCAAAGTAGCGATAGGCTAATCCTTGACTCACCTCGGCCTCAGCAGCAACATCAGCCATCGTGGCTCCTCGGCCCAGGCGCGCAAACACGCGCCTACCGCTCTCCAGAAGCTTCGCGCGTGTGGCCTCACGCAACCGTTGATTGACCTGTGCTGTTCGAGCCATGGCACTCCTTCTTGTTCAATAAATGAATGATATATTCATTTATTGAACAGTATACCTGTCTGGCTCAGAGATGTCAAGGTCTTGAAGAAAGGAAGCGAGCCATGGCGAGAAAAAGCTGGCTGGTTCTCGATGTGCAACACGACGACGAGCCCAAATCCTGTCAGAGTAGCTCGAAAGCCTCGGTCCTCTTTCCTTCCTGCGGTCGGACGAAAAGCTATCTTGCTGATGAGTTAAAGCTCGTTGCGCAACCCGTGGGTTCGACCTTCGACACGCCTGCGCATCCACGCCCCAGAGATCTCAGAGGACCTACTGGTCCCTGTACCTGGGAACACGCCGCTTTGTCGACAGCCTCACGGCTCTGGGAAGAACCGCACAAAGACACCAATCCTGGCAGACCAGCAGAGCAACACAAACAGACAAACACATCCTGACATCGAGGTTCACCCTCAGCGCGACCAGATTGTGGCGATCCTCATGCAACGGGAGGCACGACTCAAAGCCACGATGCAGCAAGCCAGGGAGAAGCCTCCTGCAAAGTCAAAGCGTTTGCCCATCACCACCGAGGCAACCACGGTTTCTGCTCGTCGGATCGTGGTGCGTTCCCAAACTGCTGTCCACCCACATCCTAGCAGTGGGCTCCCACCTTGGACGTTTCTTCAGCCGTTTGTTGCCTCCGCATAGTCAGAAAAAAGGTGTAAAAAGAAATTTCTAGTTTTCTACGTTTTTTAAATGTTTTTACTCACCTATCGAGAAAAGAGATGGTGCATGGTGTTTTGTCAATTTTTAGATCGATATCTTTGTTTTGAGTGTCTACGAGCGTAAAACTATCTATCCTAATCGTACGTGTTCTACCAGTACCCGACCTATTTGAGGCGATGGATTTCGGACCCTTTTCCTGTTTCCCTTCCCCTCCCCTCATTAGTTGGAATCAATGATTTTTTGACTCCTCTCAATTATCTAGATCTATTGACGAATTACCTAGAAATAAGTAACGCATTACTAATTGTGTTTTTAACTATAAAACAACATAGTCGCTGCCAGGCATGTTTCAACCGACTGGGTTGCTTTGTGGGATACTTTGGTGGACAGCGAAGAAAACCAAGCCTAGTTGACGCAACGAGCGCCGGATACGGTAGGGTGTCATGATCTGTGATAAGGCATCGGAGAATGGCGTGCCTTAGAGGCGTCGAGGCCACAATACCGCATTATGGATATCTTTGACTATCGTACACAAAAAGTAAAATGAGTGTATTAATAGTTGTAGCTATATAAAAGCACGAAATGTCTAACGACTTAACAGAAGAGGTACAAGCAGAAAATAAAGCCACTTAACCAGAGTACCTTTTTGATCGTCATTGCGGTGCTGGTATACGCGCTATCCAGCAGCATTGACTAACTTCCGATAAGTACTTATTATCGGAGCCATGATGTCACCTTGGAGTATACCCCAACTACACAAACAGCCATTAGTCTACTATGTGTCACTTTGGAGTTAATTTTGTTATTTAGTATACACATGATACCATGAGTCTAAGAACCTAACTACACGAAATACTATCTATGAAGAGGAGGAGACGATGAATGGGCAACGAGTCGGCTACAAACGAGTCAGCACTATCGACCAGAATCCTGCGCGACAACTGGAAGGTGTCACAGTAGACCGTACCTTCACGGATAAAGTATCCGGCAAGAATACCGACCGGCCACACCTGCAAGAGATGCTGGAATATATACGGGAGGGTGACACGGTACTCGTGCATAGTCTTGATCGCCTGGCCCGCAATCTTGTTGACCTGCACGATATTGTCAAAACCATCACTGACAAGAAAGCCTCAGTGACATTTGTGACTGAAAACCTTACCTTCACTGGTGATGATAGCCCGCTCTCCGTCTTATTGCTCCAGGTGCTTGGAGCTTTCGCCCAATTCCAGCGCATGATTATCCGTGAAGCCCAAAGAGAGGGTATCGCTATCGCCAAACGTAACGGCGTGTACAAAGGCCGGAAGAAAGCACTGAGCACTGAGGACGTGGCGACTATATTGCAGCGCATCAGCGCAGGCGACCACAAAGCGCAGATTGCCCGCGACTTGGGTGTGAGTCGGAAGACGCTGTATCAGTATGTGAAGGTGGCATAGGTAGAAATTAATCGGATTGTTCTGCGAGCGTTGGCTCTTGAGCGAAGAGAGACTTTAAATCCTCTGGCGACATAACTCGTATGCCAAATCGTTCAAATAGAGCATCCTTTTTGCTTAATATGTCACCAGCATCTTCAGTAACAAAAATGTCATTGCCGCTCCGGTAGTGCGCCTCCAAATGGCGGGCATCCTGATAATTATCTTTTCCGACTACGCTCAATACCCTTGCGTATATATTATCTTCACTCGCATAAACACTCCCATCACCCCATTTAGACTTTCCCCACACACCAACTGGCCCGATTTTATCGCTCACCCTGTTCTGCTTGCCGTTCTCTAGATTAACTGCCGTTATCATTATGAAACCCTGCCGCTCAAGCTTTCTTAGCAATTTCAGGTTTGCTCCACTGTCGGCAGTAACCGATAATTTCTTATTCATGGCCTACAATCACTCCTCGTCTCTCAGTTCTAATCAGTCCTGCGATGTGCTGAAAGTGCTCCATATAGTAGAGCTTCATAAGAGGTTGCAGTGAGCAGGAGCACACCTTGCACATCGAGCATCAGCTAGAAGCCTCACATATCAAGCAATTCACTGACTGTCTTACTATTCATTTCTTTTTCCAATTGGTCGATCTTTATAGACAGCTTTGTGGCCTCGTCACTTCTTCCCAGGCGCAAGAGCATGTCCCGCTTGCTGCCATATATCTCTACGTATCCAGGATCAAGCTGAAGAGCTACGTCAATGGTCGTGAGTGCTTCGGTATGCTGTTCAAGGCGAAAAAGCGCGAGCGCCTTTGCTTCATAATACACTGCTTCTTCAGGGTTATAATGGATCGCCTGCTCATAATCCACCCGCGCTTCATCAAACTGTTTGAGCGCAAATAAGACACTTCCTTCCCAATAATAGGTATCTGCGTCATCCGGCTCCAGTTGAATTGCTTGGTTATATGCTTCTAACGCTTTTTCATAGGTATGGGCAAGAAAGTATTCGTGTCCTTCGTCTCTACATTGTTGAGCCAGCAGCGGTTTGACAATTTTCGTGATGCCATTGACGATATCCCAATAGGCGTCATCCCGACGTCGCCATTTGGTGATTGGCTTTGCTCCTGTCGGCAGTGCCTGGAGGCTTCCTAAGATCGTTTCCTCCCAATGCACAGGCCGCAGAATAATCGGCAGCACATAGGCATCTTCTGTCTGATGCCTTGTAATGGCTTGCTGCATTTCGACGCTATAACAATAATCTGAGGCGATAAAACCAGGGCTGACGAGTAGAAGAATCACGTCAGCATCGTTCAGGTGTGTATCGATTTCTTGCTTCCAATTTGTGCCAGGCTTAATTTCCCGATCACACCAGTCGATAATCCCGCCTAATCGCTTGAGCGGGCTGAGGTGCTTTTCCAGTTCATCACGGAGTGCCTGATCCTCATGGGCATAACAATAAAAGACCTTGAGTGCCATTGTCACTATTCCTACAGATTATATGGTCTATCCCCAATATGGGCACAATAAGAGAAGGTTACGTAGAAGATAGTATACGTCCATCTATCAGGAAGAATAAGAATACTTCCCTGTAGCAAGGCTAACTTGCGTTATAGGCATCCCAGATCGTGAAACACTCTCAGGATTAATCCTCCAACGAGCAAGCCCACAACCGCCAAGACGAGCGCTATCGTGCCAACACGAAACGCTCCAGTCGGCTTGTCTCTCAACCTTTGAAACCCACCAACGATATAAGCAATCACGCCAACGGGCGTGCCGAAAATCAGGCAAATGAACCCTGCCATCATGCACAGTCCGATCAGCAACAGCACGATACCTGGAAGGTTGTTCGCACTGCATGCAGTAGTCGGGGAATGCATATTGTACACATTAAATCCAGCAATAAGTGAGATTAAGGGAGCTAAAAAGTTCATCACAGCGAACACGATTAGCCCAATCAGCAGCGCGATGCCAAGAACAAACATAATCCAATCCATGGCTCTTCTCCTTGGGTAAAGAACAACTCAGACTGACAACGATAAAAAGTTCCTTTGGATATAAGCTGCCATTATTCTCAAAGTGGCTTACGTCCAAAGGTCTTTCTGCTGATGCTTGGTTCAGGCTTAGGAGCTAGATTAAATTGTAGTTTATCATATCTATCATCATATACACAGCAGTGTAGCAACTCTATATTTATGCTGTATATGCCAGTGGCGAAGTGGCCTTCCAGTAACAAGCCTGGCAAGCTGACGCAATTGGTGCTGGTCGCGTCAGGGTGTCATTGTTTGCGAGTACGACTTTAGAGAGTGGAAGCTTTGCAAAGCATGGTTAATGTCGCATTATTATTGATCTGAGCCAGAAAAAGTAAAGAAAAAAACGAAGAGCCGATAGAAGGAGGTATGAGCAAGAAATCAACACCTCCACAAAATTGGCGCGAAGCACGACGGATGCGCGCATGGGAATTGCATGAACAAGGATGGAAACAGAAAGACATCGCAGCAGCACTCGGGGTGACGGAGGGCGCAGTGAGCCAGTGGTTCAAAAAGGCGAAGGAGCAAGGAGCGCAAGCGTTGCGACATCAGCCACCACCTGGGGCGAAGCCCAGATTGAGTCCAGAACAGCAGGCGCAGTTGCCGGTCTTGCTGGCCCAGGGCGCGGCATCCTTCGGCTTTCGCGGGGATGTTTGGACCACGGGGCGGGTCGTGGAGATGATCAAGCAACAGTTTGGAGTCAGCTATCATCGAGCCCATGGCAGTCGCCTCCTCCGGCGCATCAAACACAGTCGGCAAAAACCCATCCAAAAAGCGACCCAACGCGATGAGGCAGCCATCCAGACCTGGAAAGAAGAGCGATGGCCCGCACTAAAAAAAAGTCCGAAGAGGAAAAGCGGACGATAGTCTTTGTTGATCAGTCCGCTTTTTATCTGTTGCCGATGGCCGTCCGCACCTATGCACCTGTGGGCAAGACGCCCGTCTTGAAAGTGAAGCTGACCCGTGACCATCTTTCGGCCATGGGCGGGATCACTCGCAGCGCGGAAAGATCATCATGCAGACGCAAGATCATTCGTACAAAGGTCCCGATGTGGTTCGCTTTTTGCAGGTGCTCACCCGTGAGATTGCCGGCAAATTGCTGGTCATCTGGGATGGAGCACCCATTCATCGCTGTCAGGCGGTCAAAGACTTTTTGGCAAAAGGCGGTGCCAAGCGGATTCATCTTGAACGTCTCCCTGCGTATGCCCCAGAACTGAATCCGCAGGAAGGCGTCTGGAATCTGCTCAAACGAGTCGAACTCAAGAACGTTTGCTGTCTTGACGTGCCGCATGTCCAACGGGAGTTGCGTCGTGCCAAAGAACGGTTGAGGCATCGTCGATCGGTCCTTTGCCAGTGTTTCGCCCACGCCGGCTGTTTGCTTTAGTTTTTTCGGTTCAGATCAATAAGTGGAAGACGACACCAGCGCCAGGTCGTATGCGACTTCTGAACAGTGCCAAGATTGCACTGTTCTGTAGAGTATGTAGAGTATAGGGATCGCCGAGAAACTTGATCAAGCTTCTCGGCCTTTGGTGGTCGGCAAAGACGCTATAGGGCGCGATGACTACCTTCGCTTTAAATGTTTTTTGTTTTTGCTCGATGGCGGCTCCAACGCACTCGGTGTCGTTGTTTGAGGTGGCGTTGTATTTGAAAAATACTCACCAATGTGGGGATTATACATAAAAAATTCATAGAGGAGTGATTGTACCCGCTCTATGCTGATGCTACCCTCGACCTTGAAAAGCTTATGTCTCGTACCGACATGTCTAGCTGGATCGTTACCCCTGGTAACGATATCCAGTACTTCAACGTAATCCTCTATTGTAAAAGCTCTCACTGCTCCGTCTATGTGACTTATGGTCTGGTGAACCTGATCGTAAACAAAGTGAGCGAATTTTTGAATACAGTACTCCTTGCCGATTCCAGGTATTTGACGGGCAGGCTGCGCTGTGTTTGTCAATGGTACATACTCTTCGACCATGAATTGTCTCTCAGTGTCGCTCAGCATATCACTGCGAAAGATCGTGAAATTTACAGGGTAGATGAAGTGATGTTCGCCGTCTGTTGTTCCGTGGAGCGTTCTGATTGGTTGCTTGTCTTTACTAAGAAGCAGTGAAACTGCAAACTTTGGGCCGTGCCAATAATCCTCTTCGATGATCCCAAGGTAGTATTTGGAATGCGTCAGGCGCAGAGGGTCTATACGGATCTTTACCTTCATACCCTCTTGTCTGCACTGTTCAAGCTTAGCAGGCATATTCACGAAATTCGCGTGATAAAATCTCCGTAAAAACTGGTGTGGATATAGCATGGTCTGCTGTGCGGGTAGTATTAGGGCGTGGTCTTTTAGCTCCATATCTTTGTCCAGAGTCACTAACCCCTCATCGTCAACAAAGATGTCAAGACTTTTTAGCACACTATAGTCATCTAAGTGAGTTATGTACTCATCAATATCGAACATATGTATTCTTAGCAGATAGCTGATAACCATTCTCGCTGCCCGTTTGGTATGAATGGAGCCGTCTTCATTCTCACCATACCAGATCGTATTATTGTAAAACTCCTCATCTTCCACACTTGCAAGCGTGGTTAAGTTAGTTTGCTGCATCTTATCATGTACTATTTCAAGTATTTGGATGTAGTTTTCTACCAAAGGGTCTGGCTCAGTGAATTTACTGTATCGGGTGGTGACATCTGCATCAGGGTCTAAGTTGCGGTTACGATATTCTTTTGCTAAAGCTTTCAGCGGATCTTGAACATCGGCTGATTCTGTAAGGTAAGAACGGAGTTCGGTTAAATCCATCATTTTTTAACATCCCTGGTTATCTTCTAGGAGATTTAATTTCTCTCTCCTGCTAAAAGCTTCATGCGTTCTGGCTACTACCCGCTTGCCTCTTACGCTTTGAGGCATATGCGGCTGAGTGTCAGTGCAGTTCTGGCACGGTTTTGCAGAGCATGCGGCTCAGTGAAGCGACTTGATGCAACTCCTTGTCCTTTGGCGCTCGAACCAATCACTTCATAGAGCGCAATGGCTACTTTTGCTTTGAATAGTTTTTGTTTCTGCTCCACTGTGGCCAAACAGACTTATTATAGCTCTAGGGGCAATAACCAACATTCTGTTTTTATTGATCTGAACCGAAAAAACTAAAGCAAACAGCCGGCGTGGGCGAAACACTGGCAAAGGACCGATCGACGATGCCTCAACCGTTCTTTGGCACGACGCAACTCCCGTTGGACATGCGGCACGTCAAGACAGCAAACGTTCTTGAGTTCGACTCGTTTGAGCAGATTCCAGACGCCTTCCTGCGGATTCAGTTCTGGGGCATACGCAGGGAGACGTTCAAGATGAATCCGCTTGGCACCGCCTTTTGCCAAAAAGTCTTTGACCGCCTGACAGCGATGAATGGGTGCTCCATCCCAGATGACCAGCAATTTGCCGGCAATCTCACGGGTGAGCACCTGCAAAAAGCGAACCACATCGGGACCTTTGTACGAATGATCTTGCGTCTGCATGATGATCTTTCCGCGCTGCGAGTGATCCCGCCCATGGCCGAAAGATGGTCACGGGTCAGCTTCACTTTCAAGACGGGCGTCTTGCCCACAGGTGCATAGGTGCGGACGGCCATCGGCAACAGATAAAAAGCGGACTGATCAACAAAGACTATCGTCCGCTTTTCCTCTTCGGACTTTTTTTTAGTGCGGGCCATCGCTCTTCTTTCCAGGTCTGGATGGCTGCCTCATCGCGTTGGGTCGCTTTTTGGATGGGTTTTTGCCGACTGTGTTTGATGCGCCGGAGGAGGCGACTGCCATGGGCTCGATGATAGCTGACTCCAAACTGTTGCTTGATCATCTCCACGACCCGCCCCGTGGTCCAAACATCCCCGCGAAAGCCGAAGGATGCCGCGCCCTGGGCCAGCAAGACCGGCAACTGCGCCTGCTGTTCTGGACTCAATCTGGGCTTCGCCCCAGGTGGTGGCTGATGTCGCAACGCTTGCGCTCCTTGCTCCTTCGCCTTTTTGAACCACTGGCTCACTGCGCCCTCCGTCACCCCGAGTGCTGCTGCGATGTCTTTCTGTTTCCATCCTTGTTCATGCAATTCCCATGCGCGCATCCGTCGTGCTTCGCGCCAATTTTGTGGAGGTGTTGATTTCTTGCTCATACCTCCTTCTATCGGCTCTTCGTTTTTTTTCTTTACTTTTTCTGGCTCAGATCAATAAGTGTAAAGCCCAGAAGAAGCAGGGGCAGTTGGCGTTATTCTAACAAACACGGCAAATAAAGCATGCTCATAGGCTACGCCCGCATCTCCACCCACGACCAGACCCTCGATCTCCAGATCAATGCGTTAGTTAAAGCTGGCTGCGATGCAAAGGACAGCTACACCGATACCGCCAGCGGTGCCAATACCGAACGCCCAGGACTGGCCGCTGCCCTCGATCATCTCCGGCCAGGTGACACCCTGATTGTCTGGCGGTTAGACCGCCTGGGCCGAACCCTCAAGCAGCTCATAGAACTCATTAACGACTTTAATGCCAGAGGCATCGGCTTCAGGAGCCTGCAAGAAAGCATCGATACAACAACAAGTGGCGGTAAGCTCGTCTTCCATATTTTCGGCGCACTGGCTGAATTTGAGCGCGATATTATCAGGGAACGCACTAATGCTGGCCTGCAAGCCGCTAGAGCCAGAGGCAGGAAAGGCGGCAGACCGAAGAGCCTAACTCCCAAGCAAGCAGCCTTAGCACAATCCCTCTACGACAGTAGGAAACATACTATACAGGTCATCTGCGACACACTGCATATATCCAGGGGGACGTTCTATAAGTACGTGGAGGTGGAGAATAAGGGGTGATACCCTGGATACTGGAAGTGAACCGGCTGATGCTCAAGAATTATGTAAATAGTCGGGGGTTGCGCGAGTGAGCACATTTCGGTATAATCCCTCCACTCATCTCTATATGCCGCACGCGATGGCAGGGAACGTTGAATATCTGAGGGATAGACAATAGTGAATGACAAAGACGCCTTTTATAAGGCAATAGTAGGCTTTTTTGATCAGCAGGCCCTCGCATCTTATCGCAATGAGGCCGACAAATACACACTCAAAACAGATCACTTTGAAGGTCGGCTGGAAAAAACTGAAGCCAACCAGTCTAGTGATCGCCTAGATATTCGATTCGGCTACCGCACACGCACCAATGGCGACCTGGCTCTGGCAGTGTTTTTGCCCGACATAGACGAAGCTTCGCCAAACCACCAGTCCCGCTGGCTTGGCTTTCTCTTACAGGACTCAGACCTGGCGGACGCCCCCGATCCGCGCTTTGAGATGTGGAAAGATCGTTATCTTGAAGGGAGTTGGGAGGTTGATAACGGCCCACTTTACTATATAGAAGACACCATAGCGGTGATTAACGCCCTCTGTAACGAGGTCGTCGGCAAGCCGCTCTTTGAGTTTTCAACCAACCCGATACTTAATTTTCCAGCCGCACAAAACACGCATGCCTACCAAAATGCGCATAAAGAACTCTATGGCTACGCTATAGATGGGCTGGATAAAGACACAATCAGCTTGATCGGGGCGTATACAGGTGCACATCTCAACCTCAATAACGATAACACCCTCAACGCTATAAAAAGAGTGCTACCGACCCTCGTGAACTCAGATTTTGAACGCGCACTCGATACAATAAGCCGCGAAAGACGGCTAGCAGGACACAAAGTACGACCAGCGGCACAATCGTTTCAAGCTTTTCGAGCAATTCACTGCCGACCTGCAAGCACTGGTTCAGGGGCTGAAAGAGTTGCTTGCCGCGTTAGAGTCAGTGCTGGGCATGAATGGCGATGTAGCTCGTCGGCGACAAAGTGCGAAAAGGCTCATGCCTCGCATTGATCGACCGCCAAAGCCGAACTATTCGATTGCTCAGATCCCAACCATTAAAGGCAAGACCGTTGAGCGAGTTGAGTTTGGCTTTCGTCAGCCGATTGAGGGCGTTCACCAGAGCGAGGCCATTATTCTCCATTTCACGGACGGTTCGAGCCTGGGCATCGATACCGGCTCAAATGCGGCCAATATTGCATGGAAACATGAAGGGCTTCAGGCCGAAGACTTCCATGTCGATTTTATGCTACAGTGGGTTCCGCCACCTCAGTAGGGCGACGCCTTCCTATGGGGGGGGTCAATTTTGCTGATCAATGTTTCCAATTACTCTGCTTAATATCTCCTGTATTCTGTCTGATGATCCTATAACCTCACGGACCCTCTCAGACGATTGGCCTTTTAAGTTGAGAAACAGGTTCTCAAGCAATTTTATTATTTCACTGAGGTAGTTTCCGCTCGGAGACTCAATCCCATGTACTAATTGATTTCGTACACGCCTAAGTCGTTCGACGGTTCCTAATGCCTCTTTATTCTGCTCAAATAAGCCTAAAGCTTGGAAAACGGATGCGCTAGGCTGTAATACATTTGCCCGTCTCAAGTTCTCAGGTAGAGGCTCCATTTCACGAGCTATCAGTCGTGTAATTGCCTCTAAGTCAATCCATAAAGAAAGAAACTTCATAGATGCTTGATTGGCAATAGGTGCATCTATATCTGACTTTGCTCTTTCATACTTTCTATACATTTCTTCTTTATCAGGAGAATCATCAATGATGCGGTCAATTATTTGATTTGATATAGTACGTTGTTCATCATAGGGATCGAGGTCTGTTATAAACTTGCCAAGCTCTTCTGGACGATTTAAGTTAGTCAATTGCAGAAAACGAAAAAGAACGTCAACTTTCCCCATAAGGATAGAAGATCTTTGTACCCCTTCCTGAAGATTGTCGTAAAGATACGCAGCCAAATCGAACTGATCATTAAATTTGCTTCCGGGTTTTCCTACTCGTCTCGTTACTGCCTTTTGTAACCTTTCGAGGGCTATTTCACCGGTTAACACAAGCCCATTAAGCTCATCGAGAATTGCATACTCATCATCGGAAAGTTTACCACTCAAGGGCTTATACGCTAGGTCATGTTCAACTTCTGACCAAGCGTGCATGAGTACAGATGCAACTTGAATTTCTATACGGACTTTAGAGTAGCGTGTTTGGCGATCTATAGGATCTTTTTCTCGTAACCGAGCATGATAATGTGTTGCTTTATATCCTGAGAAGCGTTTGTTAGTGTTTCCTTTCAAGGAAAAATCCTTTTTGACGTTAACAACATCAAAAGTAGAGTTTATAAAATTTTCTACCTCTTTGTCATCTCCTGGAAAATATAGAGCAATGCGTACTCCAGCGAAGTCTACAATGTCCTGATAGATATCCTCGACGGAGGTGTAATTTTTCTCGGTTTGACGTTTCTCTAATTTCTCTCTCAATCGGCCAGGGTTTTTGGCACGAAAAGTAACTATTGCCCTAATACCTTCTTGCCTCAATCCTCCCTCACAAAGTTCCCAACACAGCCTGGCAGCTTCTTGATAGTAGTCAAATTCCCGTTCATAACGAGTCATAAAATCATCTATAAGCATTATTTACCTCGCGAGCTAAGTCCAGTACATCGATGCAAGTATAACAACTTTTGCATTGTTTCAAATATAAATCAATAAGTTTCTAGTACTTTCGGATCATTAAGTGCCCAGTTTGGCTTATCACATATTTACGGACGAATCGGGGCTATACCCTCATTGCGGGAAGGTCACAAACAAAAAGTCCACAAACGCTGTGCTCGTCTTGTGGGATGATTAAGTACTGTGTAGTATATGCCACATGATATTACAACAGTGTGCCATATTTCTGGTGACAGAGACATGGTATTCGGGAAAAATGAGTCTTGACGCGCAAAATAAAGTATAGCAAAGTACCTTTTCTCCCACGCCGTTTCTTCCAATTGCCACGAAATGGTATACTGCCGAGAAAGTATCAGGGTGTGGAGGAAAGCTTCATGGCTTCAGATGTATTTTTTGCAGATCAGATTTGTTATATAAACGATATAAACCGCCATCACGCAGTATGCTACGGATTATTAAATGCCAAAAAAGTGTTTGAGAAAACACTTATGTTTCAGTATCGATTTCAGATCCGACAGGAGGTAGAAAGCGTACGTGCCGCTCTCGCAGCAGGCAAGCAGATAACTGATTCAGATTTTCCTCGGTTCCCCCCGTATCAGATAGCTATCTTACGGGAGAGGCTCGTTGATTGTTTTCTTATCGGAACATTCTTTGAGATAGTCGCAAAGGCGTTTTTGCTTGATAAAGGATTTATTGTTCATGAGGTAAATAGAGGGAGCAAAGACACTAATATTAAGAGGCTAGCAGAGCAACAAAAAACCACTCCAGTAGCAATTACTGACTTGCTGCAGTATGACCATTTTCAAGATTACAAGCATAATGGAAGAAACGGACTGGAAAGTCTTCAGTTCAAAACAGTTGATTATAGATGGTTATATGAAAATGGTTATGAAAGAGAGCTGGGATTTGGTGAACCGTTTTGTAGTTTAGGTCGTTACTTTCGCGTAGAAAGAAATATGATTCATTTTCCACTTGCAGGTGCAAGTGAAAGCCAAATTGATAACCTTGAATCAGAAAATGTCAGAGACTCAGATCATATGGCAGTAATAATCGGCTTTATAGAAACACAGTTAATTCCTCTCTTTGAAAGAAGAAGGGTAGAGCCACATTAGACGGTGGAAAGGGGGCTTGAAGAAAAGTGCATCCAGAGTAATCTGTGGATATGAAAACAAACACAGAACCAATGAATGCTTCGGAGACATTTTGCCCGAAGCAGCATGCCCCGTGCCGGGGCACCATCAGGGATGAAAGAGGATATACTGGAGAGAGATCGCGGCCAGGATGAGAACGGACGTCCCCGTTATGAACATGAGCGTGAGCCCGAAGCTGTCTCCAGGTACCCGTTTGCACCGCCAGTTGTCGCTCTTTTTCAGAAGCACGTAGAGGAATCTAACCTCACAGGCCGGGTACTTCCTGGTCGCTGATCACTGACCATTGATCGCCGCGTTTCATAAGGAGGAACCCTGATGGAAGTCCTGTATCGAAACTGTTGTGGGATTGATGTCCACAAACAATTCCTGGTGGCATGTTTGCTCTTTGTCGATGAGAAAGGACAGTCGTCCAGAGAGGTGCGCCGCTTTTCGACGATGACGAGTGACTTACTCTCGTGCGTTGACTGGCTCAAAGCAGCGCGGTGTCAGGCCATCGCGATGGAGTCAACCGGGGTCTATTGGAGACCTCCCTTCAATCTCATGGAAGGGCACTTTGAGCAGGTCATGATTGTCAATGCCGAACATCTCAAGCGGGTTCCAGGTCGCAAAACTGATAAAAAGGATGCGGAGTGGATCGCCGAACTCTTGCAGTTCGGACTCCTCAAACCCAGTTTTATCCCGTCACCCCAACAACGAGAGCTTCGTGATCTGACCCGTCTGCGCACCACGCTGATCGCGGAGCGAACCAGGCTGGTAAATCGGCTCCACAAAACGTTGGAAGATACCAATCTGAAGCTCTCATCCGTGCTGACTGATATCATGGGGAAATCAGGACAGCAGATTCTCTCTGCTCTGCTTGGCGGAGAGGAAGATCCCATGGTGTTGGCAGATCTGGCTCTGGGACGTGCGATGAGCAAACGGGACGCTCTGGCACAAGCACTGCGAGGACGCCTGCGTGACCATCATCGCTTGCTCTTGCAGGAACTGCTCTCCCTGATTGAGCACCATGATCGGGGCATTTCGCGCCTGGATAAGGAGATTGAGGAACGATTGTGTCCTGATGAAGCGTTGATTGAGCGGCTCAACGCTATTCCTGGGTGTAGCCGTCGCATCATCGAAGTTCTCCTGGCTGAGATTGGCTCGGATCTGTCTCCCTTCCCAGATGCCGCTCACCTCGCCTCCTGGGTGGGCATTTGTCCTGGCAATAACGAAAGTGGGGGCAAACGCAAGAGTGGACGCATTCGCAAAGGCAATCGCTGGGTCAAGGCCATGTTGGTTCAGGCAGCTAATGCCGCAGCTCGAAACCAAGAACAGCTATCTCTCAGCGCAATATCATCAGATTGCTGCTCGCCGTGGCAACAAGCGTGCTGTCGTGGCGGTGGCCCACAGCATTCTGGTGATTTACTATCATATGCTCACCACTGGTGAGCCCTATCAGGAAAAAGGAGCGAACTACTTTTCGGAATTAGATCGCAATCATGCGGAACGACGGGCAACCCGGCAGCTTGAACGGTTGGGATATCAGGTGACACTGACCCCTGTTCAGATCGCTTGACCCTGCTTCCAGCAGACGAGCTTGCGGATGAGGTTCTATGGGGTCACTTTGACCCACGGGGGAGCGTTTTTGTCTCTTTCTCCAGGCTCTTTCAGAGGAATGCAGAGTGTATTGCAAGAGGGAAAATCGGGCAAGGGAATATGGTCATCCATGGAAGAAAACGTCCGCGCTATAAATGCAAAACATGTGGGAGAACGTTTAGTGCGAAAGAAGGGACGATGTATGCAGGATTACGAAAACCCACGTCGTTGATTGTCATCGTCGTAACGTTATTAGCGTATGGATGCCCACTTCAGGCAATTGTGCATGTATTTGAGCTTGATGAAAGAACCGTAGCCAATTGGCGAGATCGTGCAGGATCTCATTGTGAAAAGGTTCATAAAGACAAAATTGAACAAGGGAAGCTGGACATGATCCATGTCCAAGCGGATGAAATTTGGGTAAAAGCGAGAGCAAGCATTGCATGGATGGGATTAGCGATTATGGTTCCAACTCGGTTATGGGTTGCAGGAGTGGTGAGCCAAACGCGTGATAGGAAACTCGCTGATCACTTGTTGCAACAGGTGCGACGGTGTAGTAAAACGCTGTGTGATCTCTTAATCTGTACAGACGGCTGGTCCCCCTACCCAAACAGTATCAGAAGAGCCTTTCGAGAAAAAATTAAAAGAGCGGGAAAAAGAGGAAGATGTGCTTTGGAAGTATGGTCAGGATTGCATATTGGAACGGTCATCAAACGGACCGTGAACAAACACCTCAAAGAAGTAATTCGTCAAATGAGCCATGGGAATTTAGAAAAAGCGATCGATCTTCTGAGGAGATCAAATGGTGGAAACATGCTCAATACGTCATTTATCGAGCGTTTAAATGGCACAATGCGCGAGCGTTTAGCCTCTCTCACACGAAAATGCCGCCACGCATCAGAGAAATTATATGCATTTCATACTGGAATGTATCTCATCGGATGTACCTACAATTTTTGTTGGTTTCATCAGGAGTTAAGCAAAAGTATCGAGAAAGGAGGTTTAGGTATGCCATGCACACCAGCTATGGCGAGCGGATTAACCGATCACCAATGGAGCCTCTTTGAATTATTGAGTTACAAAGTCGCTCCCCCTCCCTTGTCCATTCCCAAACGAAGAGATCGCCCTCGTACCAAACCATTGCTTGATCCCAGCAGACCCAAACTCACATCCGAGAGGCCCCGAGTTCGTCTTTGCAAGGGGGCCTTATGCTCGACCACCGGATAAGGGGGCTTTACCGGAAGAAGACAGGAGCATGGTTTCAATTTTGCGCTTTAAGGCAGGCAGATGGTTGTGATATTGATACGTTAATCAAAAATGCCCATATGAAAAGGGCACTCGTTAGTAAGTACCCTAGTGAGTACCATGCCAATAGCTGCAAATCACCACAATAACTGGTACTGTTTTGTTTTCATTACAATCCGCGACACTCTACGTCACCTTCAAATACTGGTACAGCGTCTTTCTACTCACACCCAAGTCGCGGGCAATCTGCGCTTTGTGGTCGCCTACACTAATACGTTGGAGGACGGTTGCTACCTCGTCTGTCGTGAGAGCTTTCTTCCTGCCTTTGTACACGCCGTTGCGCTTAGCAATAGCGATACCCTCGCGCTGCGCTTTACGGATAATCATGCGCTGGAACTGGGCGAAAGCTCCGAGTACCCAGATAGCTTTAGCGGCGGTGTCGATTTGTTGGGTCGCGTCCATCTTTACAGATTATCCCACATTCCGCAGGGTAATTGACAGAAAAAGCGAAATTCGATAAGGTAATCTCAGTACAAAAAGGAGCGGAAAGCGTATGCAACGAGCTGAGGATTACCACAACGAACGGTTGGATCATTTGGGCATTGTGGCAGGAGTCTGCCAGGAAATGGGGTTGGCAGACTGGCTGGATACATTGGCCCCAGGTCAGCAGCGTACAGTCAGTTATGGAACGGCCACGGTGGCCATGATCCTCAACGGATTGGGCTTTTCCAATCGCCAGCTGTATCTGGTGCCTCAGTTTTTTGAGAACAAACCGGTCGCTCACCTCTTGGGAGCAGGCATCACGGCGGATCTGCTCAATGACGATTGTTTGGGCCGCACGCTTGATTGGCTCTACGAGCACGATGTGACGACCCTGTTTGCAGGCATTGCCCATCAGGCTCGCCAGCGTTTTGGGGTCAAAGCCAGGCATGTCCACGTCGATACGACCTCCTTTTCGGTCAATGGAGCTTACCAGCAGGAAACGGAGCCACCAAACGAGCACGTGATCGCCATTACCCATGGCTACTCGCGCGATCATCGCGACGATCTTAAACAGTGGATGCTGGCTCTGGCCACCACCCATGAGGGAGATATTCCGCTCTTTTTGCAGCCCCTTTCCGGCAATACGAGCGATAAAGAGAGCATGGTCAAGGTCATTGCCGATCTGCAGGCGCAATTGCTGCAGAAGGAACCGGATGAGAAACCCATCTACGTGGCTGACAGCGGTCTGTACAGCGCTCAGAATATGCTCACGCTCAATCAGGCCAAGATCCGGTGGGTGAGTCGTGTTCCCGAAACCAGCACCGAGGCCAAAGCTGCCGTGATCCAACCGGAGGACGCCTGGCAAAAGAGTGCCGATGGGAAGCGGAGCCTGGTCGTGCTGCACAAGGAGTTGACCCAGGGACGCGAACGCTGGATCGTCGTCCGAAGCGCTGATGGGGTGGCACGAGCATTGCAAATGGCGCGCAAGCAGGCCGACAAACAGCTGGAAACCTGGAGCAAAAAGCTGTGGCATGTGAGCACCAAGGTATTTGCCTGCCAGCAGGATGCGCAGGCCGCCTGGCAGCAAAGCCTCAAAGGACTTCCTGAGTGGTTGGACGTCTCGGTGGTGCTCAAGAGTCAAGACGTCTTTGAAGGGCGAGGCCGCCCATCTCGTGATGCCAAACCGAGCGCACAGCGCTGGAGTGCCATCTCCACCATCGTTCTCAATGAAAGCAAACTGCTGGCCTACGCGCAGCGCAAAGCCTGCTTTGTGATCGCCAGCAATGTGATTGAGGACACAGAGGTGTCCAATGAGGAGCTGATCAGCCTGTATCTGGAGCAAGGCAGTGTGGAACGAGGCTTTCGGTTTCTCAAAGATCCGCTGTTTCTGGCCTCCTCGGTCTTTGTGAAAAAAACGGAGCGCATCGTGGCCCTGAGCTTGATCATGGTGCTTGCGCTGCTGGTTTATCGGCTGGCAGAGCATCGATTGCGCGAACAACTGGCCGCCACGGAGCAAACCATCCCCAATCAAGTCAACAAGCCGACCGCTCGGCCAACGATGCGTTGGGTCTTTCAATGCTTTGAGGGTATTGAATTGTTGCAGATCCGTACGGGTACCAGCACAGAGTCTCTCGTCCTTCGCTTGCAGCCGCTGCATCGCAAGATCCTTTCGTTGCTTGGGCCGATCTACCAACAATTCTATTTTTTTTCAGATTGAAACTGCGGAATGTTGGGATTATAAGTGGTTTGCCATTATTGTCAACACTTATTTATTAAGCGAGCTATTAATAATCTCGTGGTACGTATTTCACCAGATAATCCTCCAAACTCCGCACCAACTGACGATTGGGCTTGGGCACAATGCGGTAGCAAACAACCGTACCCTCCGGCTGTATCCAGGCAGTCATCAGGTGCAAGTCTTTGTGGCTCATGGGGTAGGTTATATACATCGCCTGGCAGACTGGCGCATAGCGCAGCAGCGTCTCAACGGTACAAAATAGCACATCAGTCTGTGACGTTTCGAGTTGGTCGGCTTTGCCCGTCGCAGAGAAGACGAGGGAGCGCATCCAAGCTATGTGTTGCCCTCGCACCTGGCGTTTGTGGGTATCAAGGGTACTCGCATAGTCTCGTAATATGGGACGCAGGCGTTGGTGCCATTTCTTACTGACGAGTGACGCTATCGCTACGGGGTGCTCACACACGACCACTGTTTTACTAGGCTTCGTATCCAGTTGCTGCGCGATGTCGAGCGCCGCAGCAACAAGGCTGGTCGCGATACGTTCCTCGATGTGTGGGCTGTGCATGTCCTGACAATTATAGCAAACGCAGCGTTATTCAGGCTTAGTGGGCAGTTGTATATTCGCCTCCGCTATGTCTATATTTGTCGCTTTTAAAAAGTCACTTGAGAACATCGTACCAGAAGGGGCTGCATGCGGAAACGCATGATGAGCAACAGGCACCTGGAGGTTGATAGTGGCTAGCGAAGCAGTTGCGCATTCTGGAATAAGAGCGATGATCTCCGACCACAATACGTTGACCACCTTAATAAGCTGATCGACTTCTTCCTGGATAAACTCTCGCATTGGCACAAAGTGCTTCGTGAGCAGTTCCTGTTTTGCTTGATCGTTGTTGCTTTTTATAACGTCAGTCACCCGCGCCCAATCACGATAGCTTTTAACATAGTCCCTTTTTGGTACACTATAGTCAATTTGAAAAGAGTGCCATGAATGGACAATGACATTTCTATATGCTCGTATATTCCCTGAAAGTGCCGCATAACGCTTAAATTCAAACTTTTTGCTCAATACATCCATTCGACTGAGGATAGGAATAGAAGATGTCCCTCTTTCCAGCATCACGTTGAAAACGCTATCAGCAGTGAGGGCCGTAATCTTTGCTATTATGTGGTTTTTGCGTTTTCACTAACAGCCTCTACGATCTGAGGTGAGTCACTGCTTAGCACACCGACTAGAATAAGGAGCCTAAAAAGCAATTCCTCAGTAAGATCGCAGACGTTCGATAATTTCACAAAAGCAATCTCAAACCACAGCTTCTCTGTTGCTGGGTCGGCTTGTTTTTTGTTCAGCCAGTCGTATACGACATAAAAGTTATGGAGTATTGAGTAGTGGATAGCAGCGATCTCTCTATCGGTAGGAGGAACCCCTGCCGCGAAGTGTATATCCGTGGGACGATCTGTCCGAGCAACAACGAAGCGTTGCCAGAACAACTCGTAATTGGGAAACTTTTCCTTGGCGAAGAGAGACCAGGCTGCTCTTTCGGTGTTATCGCCTCCGCAACTATCGGGCGAGTCGATGGTATAGCTATTCATTACAGCTATCCTTTCTCTGCGCTACTCAGCGCCATAGGGCATCTTACGTTCATAAAGATAAAATATGACCCCGTTGCAAAGGCCATCTGACGTATTATAGATATAAATGAGACGTAAATCCACACAGGTAATCATGCCTCGACAGAACGTGCTGAAACCATGCATACCATATTATCCGGTACTTGGATATTTTTGGGCAACGCACCCAAAAGGTAAAATAAGTACTCCCACAACCCTCGCTGGTATAAACACAACACATTGGGATGAGGAAATACAACCCTCCCAAATCGGGTCAACTCCAAAGCCGCGAGCTGCTCAGCAACTGAAGCGAGCGGGCACTCTGTTGGTTGAGCTAATTTCCAAGCAACGATCATGATGCAGGCTGTGAACCGTCGTAAAAAGCCAGACGTATAATGGGAATAGTAGCGAGAATGATACGCACCTATCGCTTCTACCACAGTACCAACCCTGTAGCAACGAAAAGGTGTGTTTACGCCTTGACCAAATTATCAAGAGCCTCCCTCTTCTGCCTTACACTTCTTGAGCACTCGCCAGCTCCCCCAATACCCCATCAACCAATCGCCGATTCAGCAAGGTGTGAAGACGCTGATTCCAGAACTCCTTCAAGCACGAGTAACACGCTGTCTCACACGCTTCGTCACTCAAATGCTTGCGAACCCTCTGTGCAATCTGAGGCAGGTAGTCATAAAAACGTCGCAAATATCCTGTCCCACCTGGCATGGTATCGTAGAACACCAACGTCTTGCGTTCCCTCCCGTCCTCCATGCGTGTTGCCACAAACGACCCTATCTCCCCCGGTTTGACAAACAGTTCGAGTTGCAGTCCTAACTTGAATGCCTGCTGCAATGTTTCAACCCACGGGACAAAATCTGGCCCGGTACTGACTTCGTAAGGAATGTCGATCTCAACAACATCTCCCTGCAAGTGGACTTTGAGATCAACCTGTTGGATAAATGGCGATTCGATATCCGTCCTGGCACTACATGTGTACAGATGGTCCGTTCCAATAGGGCGGAAGCCAAGACGCTCAGCTTCCTCGACATTCATCGTGCGTGGCTTGATCCAGGCTCCACATTCTAAGCAGACGTTGAAAGGAACTATCATGCCCGTCTTCGGGTCTAGTTTCCCCCGGTTGAAAATGGTGATTTCCCGTAATCGAGTGTAACGGATAGGCCACTGATCCAGCTTCTTTGTCTGCGGTGGTGGTGCATTTTCCGATGCGTTTTCATCCGAGGCAAGGTAAATTTGGAGGTCATAATCCTGGTGGCTTCGATATTCATCATCCTGGGTGATGCTTTCATTGGACCAGCCATGCGCCATTTCGTACTCAATCGTTTGAGCACTCACCAGAAATTGATGGCAATGGGGACACTCCTGGGCAGTCGGTTGCTCAGTCATGTAGGTACAGGTGAGACAATACTTGTAAGGCCGGGCATGCTCTAAAGGATTCGCTTTGGCACCACCTTTGAAGTGGACGCGGTTAACCTTGAGCTTATTTCCCGCGACATAGACGATATTTCCTAACGCATATTCCGTGATGCCAACCGAGGCAACCTGTGATATCTGCCGTTCTCTATCGTCATGGACGGTGACACTACTTCCAGCAAAACCATATCGTGGTAAAAAACCCACCTTGCTGAGATAGCTGAGCGGTCGGTACTCTCTGCTTTCCAACAATGTTTTCAATCCCCCCAGTAACATACTACGCCGCCGCTCCTCAGTCTTTGAGAGCAGAACTTTGCGGTTCATGCGCACCAGTTCTGCATAGATTTCTTCGTATCGGTCACACCAGTGTTCCAGACCTTGCCGCAAATCTTTGATAAACCGGTTGCATCGCCTCTCGATGTAGGCCGTATCGATCCAGGATAATGAAACGCCGGGAGACTGGTGCTCCTGCGTAAAAGCACGGTCTACCGCCTGCCTGATCTGGGTATGCCGTTCCTCAATTTCTGCTTTGAATACGGCGATAAGCGCATCGATGCGTTCGCGATGCAGTTCTCCATCTTCACTGACAATCCATTGTGGAATGTCTCTTTTGTTGGTATCATCTCCTTTTTGCGTCTTTTCCTTTCCCGTTTCTTGCCAATGCTGAGGGAGTTCTGCCATGACGAGTTTCTCAAGGATCAAGCTATTGATATGACGTATGATGACAATTTCATTATCCAGGAGAAAAACGGGAGGACGAATGGCACCAGCAATCATCTCTTGCAATCGGTTATAGTAGTACGTGTCGTGCGGTCCCTGACCTGCGTGGGAAAGAATAAGAGCAATGCGCTGCTTTCGACCTGGTCGGCCAGCACGTTGTGCATAGCTTGAAGGAGTCGGCGGGATATTGCGTAAAATGATCGCTGGTAGATCTCCAATATCAACACCGAGTTCGAGCGTCTGTGTACAGACGAGGACGTTGATCTTATTTTCTTTAAAATACTCTTCGATGCGTTCACGGTCCTCGCCTCGTATCTGACCACTGTGCTCGACAGCATATAAACGCTCTGGTTTACTGTCGCGGTAAAACTGGACATAGAAGTTTTGATCTCGTATCGGATAAGCAATCGTCGTTCCTTTGCAACGATAGTTGGCACAGATTGAAGTTCCACGATGATTGGTATGCCTCTTCCATCGCTTTACCTGATAGCTGCGTACATCTCCACAGGTCTGACAACGGAAGCGTTCGCCTTGTACGCTTAGTTCAATATTGGTGGGAACAAGCTGATATGCATCCTTTTTCAGACTCGCATTTCCCCCTGTCTGCTGCCCAATTCTGACTTTTCGGATGTATCCCTTGAGTTGTAGCAGCTTCACAACACGGTCAATAAAGACGGCTATCTCTTCCTGCTTGAGCGTGTCGTCAAACATACGCGCAATAGCATCATAAATCGTTGTACGGTAACGTTCTGGATCGGTCTGGTTATACCAGCCATAAATGTTGTACGCACCCTGCACCTTTTTTCGTTCGGCATCAAAGCCAGCAGGCGTCCGATTAAATTTGTTTGGACGTGCTGTCCCCTCTGAGACGAAATCGGAGCCACTACTCAAGTAGTCATGAAATGCATCATAATCGACGGCTCGCTGGCGGCGCATATAATCCATGATGACACGAAACGTCGTGGTCAGAAACTGGATATCGACATCTGCATTGGTAATCCCAAACGCGGCAAATTGATCGGCATTCTGTTTGACAACCTGCTCTAAATTGGAATAGTCGACTGCGACCAGTCCTTCGCGTTCTAGTGAATTACGTGTGTTGGCTCGTTCCGTAAACTCGATATAGAGATCCCATTCCAATCGTCTCTGCGCCCTTCTTCGTTCTGGTCCTGAAATGTTTTCATCCGGGCTTTTTAAGCCGATAGTAGGAGCATCAGAACGATAGCGGTCGAGCGCGAGCAGATTGAGAGCATCGGCTTCACTGTTCCACGTATTTTTGCTGTAGTTGTAGACGCTAATATTCAGGTCATCGAGCGGCATACGCATTTTTTCACGTTGCTCGTATTGCTCAATCGTTTTGTACGTCAGTTGTCGTTGTGCAAACGTCTGGTGACGATCTCGCAAGTAGCCTGCCTGGTGAGCGGTATCCTGGCGACTGTCTGCAAAAATAAGTAATTTCTTTTCTTGCTTGTTCTTTATCTGCGGAAGGAGGCTCTCTGTCAATATCGAGACCGAAGTTGCGGCCCCACTGCGCATCAAAGTGATTACTTCGCGTAGGCCAGAACCACGCGCGTTGCAGACAGGGCATTGCACTGCTTTTCCAAAGCCAAGGAAGGTAGGAAGCTCTGTATCGTGCCCTGGACACTCCAGGTCTTTGTGCAAAAAGAGTGCGGGATCATCGAGCGAGTCACTGGCATGTGCCACCAGGCAGTATGGACAGACAAGATAGGTGCGATGGCTCTCTTGCACGACCTCTGTATCCTCGCCCTCGGGAACATCTTCCTCGGTGTGCAACAGTTCGAGGTTTTCATGATCAACTGGAAGGAGGTGGACATAAATCTCCTGGAATGTTTTCTTGTATGGTTGGTTCGCGCTGAGTGTGAGCATATCAGGAAGCTGTTTTTTATTTTTTTTTGCTGTTCTGCTACTCTTCCCACGTCCATTCGCTTTTCTCCTGGAGCTATTGGCTGCTGCTGCTGCCATGACCATCTCTTCGTCATATTCATAGTAGCCCTTGAGATAGTGTGCTCCACAGGAACGGCATACGGCCAGGGGAAGTGCGGCTTGCTTCTGCTCTGTTGCTGATAATCCATTCTGTGATCGAGTGGTGCCGTTTCCCTGTTCGTGCTCGGCATATTCCGTTTCACCAGCCGTAAACAGTTTGCCCACTCCATTTTTCAACTGGAGCGCCATAGTAAGAGGGGTCAGGCTGCGAATACTTAAATGGACTTTGGGTCGGTAGCGAGGCTCTTTCTCACCTGTCTCATGATTCATACGATATGCGATGGAGCCAAGCAGCAAGATTGCCGCTGCCTCTCGCTTGAGATCCTCTTCAGATGCACGAACGCGTTCTTTCCTCTTGCGAAGCCAATCAACCAAAACCGTAATCGAGGTTGGCTTTCCGAGGAGTGCCTCGAACTTCGTAAAGATTGGATAGTTCTGGAGTGCTTCATAGAGAGCGGTAAAGAAGCGATCTCCACGCGCCCCCTGAGCAAAATAGATATGGAAATGAGCGGCTAATGTTCGTACCTGAGCTTCGTCATCGCTATTAAAGTCCGTAAAGAAATCCTCACTGATATGTGGTGTTTCCCAGAGAGGAATATCATCGGAGATCTCAGGGAGGTCTTGATACTTCTCGTCGATAATACTATGCTCCCAGTGATCAAAAGGTTCACCAAAGAGCGATTCGGCAAAGGTAATCAAGCTTGCATACGGGTGTGTGTCCAGTGCAGCTGTATCCGACATAAGGGTAGCACTTGTGCCAACACAGCAGAGCTGCCTGGCAGGAATCCTGGCGTGTTCTTTGAAACGCCGAATAAGACAGGCAACTTCAGCCCCGAGGATGCCAACGTAGGTATGAACTTCATCCAGGACGAGAAAGCGTGGTGGCGTTTTAAGAAATATCTCCCGATCTTTCTGTCGTACCAACAAATATTCAAGCATGGTATAGTTGGTGAGCAAGATCTGCGGGGGATTACGTTGTATCTCCTCTCGATCACTCCGTTCTTCTTCTGGGATTCTTTCGTCAATATCGGTATGCTTCGACTCGGTATCGCCTGTATAGCGTCCGAAGCTCACTCCTGTTCCATTTAGCAGGAGACGGAGACGACGAAGCTGATCATTTGCCAGCGCATTCATAGGATAGACGATGACCGCCTGAATGCCCGGTTCCGGGTGGAGCAGGCAGTGATTAATGATCGGGATCAGAAATGCTTCTGTCTTGCCGCTTCCTGTGCCAGTGGCAATAATTGTATTGTGGGGTTCACGACCTGGAGAAGTACTCAGACGCTGCACCGCTTCACGTTGATGGTGATACAAGCGGGCATGTGCTGATCCAGAAACTGGCAGAGAACTGGAGTCTTGTGCTTCTTCAGATGCACGAAAGAAAGGGACAGAGGTAATCTCTTGGCTGAGATATCTGTCATCGACGAGTTGTTGCAATGTTCCACCAGAGCGATAGGGACGCGATAAAGAGACGTATGGTTCCTGCCACAATAAATGCTCGTCTCGTATCAAACGTTGAAATTCGTCCTGTAACGCCTGATCTTTGATGGGAAAACTGGTCTCGACAAAGCGTTGATAGCTCTCTTTGATCTTCTCTACTGCCCCAAATGGTTGCATACCTTGGTCCTTATGTCGAAAGATTGCCTAGAATAATGAGGTGAAATCTGGCTCGTGAGAGTGCCACGTAGATTAATTGTTCACGCTCAGCGTTCCTTTGTATCTTATCAGGTTCTGCGAAAATTACAACGTCTCTTTCCATGCCTTTGAATGCAAAGATGGTACAACACATTAACATATTGGAGACAATCGGGCGCTCCATCTCCCAACTTAGTTGAAATTGTCTCCCAAGCATTGTCCCTGCTCGGAAATGGCTGCGATTTCTTCCTACGGGGCTGAGAAGAACGATATCTTCAATCGCAATGCCTTGTTCCTGGGTGAGACGCCTCAATAACTCAAAGAGAGCTTTCTGCTCAGCCACTTTTGTTGGTGCGACGGGAATATGTTCGACGGCACGTCCTTGAGGTCCTCTACAGGTGGGAAGGTCAAGTGAATGGTAATGTTTCATGACCTCTTCATGAATGGTGAGCGTGGTCCGGCAGTTGACGGTGAGTGGATAGTAATGATCCGAGGGAATTGGATAGACGGAGTTGCGTCCATAGATACGCTGATTATCATCATAAAACACATAAAAGAGGCCATCTTCTGGGGAGCGCAACAATGAGAGGAGCGCATCCCACCAGCTATTGTTGAAATCCTGTCCCTCATCTGCCAGAATAGCATCATAGCGATCCTCCACGAGATCGCTGGCCGTGATCAGCCCCGCAGCAAAATCTTCGTCATAGTCTCGACTTTCGTCCTGCGGAAGAGGAATATGGACGCGTTCGCACAACCGATAAGCGATACGGTGGAAGTTCATCACCTCGATGTTACGCAGAGCCACATCTTCACGAGCCAGCTTCGTCAGGTGTTGTCGCAGCCAGTTGGCAAGATAGCGGTTATAACATGTCAGAAGCACACTGAAACCACGCCGGGCCAGGCGTTGAGCTTGCTCCAATGCCAGAAACGTCTTGCCACACCCTGCGCAACCGGAGATGGCCGCGCGTTTTTGCCAGCGTAAAAGATCGAGCACCATGAATTGCTGCTGCGTCAATTGTTTGAGCCGGGTACGCTCTTCTTCAAAAACGTTAGCGAGTAAGGGACGAACATACCAGTTCGGAGCATAAATCTTGATAATTTCATCGACGGCGCGCTGTCCAAGCGATTGCGTCGTGGTCCTTGTCCAGAGAGCATAGGTATGCTCAATTGCCGACTGGATGGTAGTAGACTGTATATCCTGACGATCAAGGACGATCTCATCGGGACGCGTAGAGCGATTTGTCAGACGCTCTTTGCTAATATCAGGCACCACGATGGCATAGCCAAAAATACTCTGACGGCTGGCGCTTTGTAACCATACTTGCGGGACACGTTGTGTTAACTCACGCCGCAAGGCATGTGCGCTGTTTCTGCCCTGATCAAAAGGATCATGCAAAGCGTGACGTTCACCTTTCGCATTGATGGTATACCACTCATGCCGGGTGCCATCATAGCCGACACCACCACCTTTGACCTCCAGGACAAGGATACCCTTCTCTGGATGCACGATCAGAAAGTCCACTTCACTTTCCTGCACTCCGCCGCCATAGGCAGCAGAACGAGGAACAGTCCAATCGATACTCCAGAGCACGGTATACTCATCAGGCAGATAAGCGCTGAGCAGGTCAAACAGTTTGCGTTCAGCATTACTTTTGCCAGAAGTTGGAAGCCACTGTGGATACATCCTTGCCATCGCTTGCGTTACTCCTCGTCGTAGAAGTCTAGCTCGTCTTGCTCCAGTATTTCCTCGTGCCCACTATTGTCTTCTTTTTCACGTCGGCTAGGTTGGTAAGCGACAGCTCCCAGTTCCTGTGTTGCAATACGAACTCGCTCGGCAAGATCGACTATTGGCCCTGTACGCTGGCGGATGTCTACTCCGGCCTCAGAGAAAAAGGAAACAATGTCAGGTGGTGGTGTTTTGCCTCGTCGTATGAAGAGTGCTAGTAATGCCATATCGCGTGTAATAAATGAACGTTCATCATCGGGCAAAGCTGGCTTACCCCCGTCAAGAAGCGGGAAGGTGTTCAGAATGGAAGCAAAGTCGTGCTCGGTTAAGTTATAAAGGTCGGCAACTATAGCATCAATTTGAGCACGTAGGCAAGCACGTTCGTGAGGATCGGTTGCAGAGACTTCAGGTGTCCATTGTGTACCCATCACTTGTTGCCATAAATCTGAAAATTCAGATGTAGTACATGTTAGCAACATTGTGGCTTGTATTAGCAAGATTGCCTCATCACTTTTAAGATCTGGTCTTGGTATAGTCAATGACTCTAGCACGAAAAAATTTATATTGTTTGATATACGCAAACGTAAAAGCCAATCTGCTACCAATGAATTAGTCAGTGCCACCCACAATAAATGAACATTTACATCATTGGGATATGCGGTAACAGTTGGTACAGAGTTACCGCAAGGAAACGATGACGGTATCATCGCAGTTAATAAACTTCTCTCATTCCCTTGACCAGTTACTCCACAAAAGCCTGCTCTATATCCAATAAAAGAATAATCACTTCCCGCCACAAAATAATGAGGAATAATCTCTTTCTCATTAAAATTTAGCTCTCGCCATTTCGCACTACGTCCACTACCACTCACATAAGCTTTTGCAGCATGATCGAATTGATGCACCATGCGTCCTTCATATAGAGGGACATATATTTCATCGGGCATAACAGGAAATGCTTGACGTTTATGTATTTCATCTTTTAAGAGATAGCCCTTATAAGTACATTTTACTTTACTTAAGTCCACTTCCATTGGGAAATACACCTTATTGCTAGCAACTACTCGCTCTCCTAAAGAATACAGTTCTGATCGATTTTGATACCATTCCTCAGAGGGCATTTTCCATAATTGCCCTTTCTGTTCTACTGCCCCAAATGATTTGAGACGACCTCCTTCACGGAAGCAGTGGCTATCATTAGTCATGTCCATCTCTCTCGTAAATGAGATGTTCCAAGAGTCTTCGATATCCTCATTAAGGCGGGGAACATTGGCACTGATACGACGAACAAGCTCTACTTCGTGATAACTATGAAATTCGATAAATGTGTAAGTTTCAGGATTGAGTTCACGCAATAAGCGTGCTTCTATCTGCATATAGCGTGAATGAGTGCGAAAGCTATTAAGTACTTCTGCTTTCTCCCAAGAAAAAAAAGCGGCTTCTATCCGTTGCGTTGGAATATTTTTTGCAAATACTAACAAATCGAATTTTTGTCCGTGAAAAACGCCTGGAAATATCTTGCGCTCATTATCAAGGCGGCAAAGAACTTGTAGATCGCAATGATCTAAAAGCAGCCGCCGCAGAGCTGTACATCCCAATGTAGATTGAATTCCGTGCGGAACAATTATAGATGAGCGTCCATTAGTGCGAAGTAACTGGAAAGCTCTCTCCGTGAAGAACTTAAACGTATCAGGATCTCCGCCTGTTTGCTTATTTTCCACAATGGCTGTTTGATGTTGATATAATCCACCTTTTAGTAGAAGCGACAAGCTTGCATTTATTCTTTTTTCATAAATTTGCCATTGATTAACAACATCCACATCTTCACGAAGCTGTGCGATAAATTGTTTTCGGGCTGTACCTTGATAATTCCATATTGTAGGATTGTAATTAGCGTAAAATTCTCTTTCATTAGGTTTGATTTTATCCCAAGGGGGATTGCCAACTAACACATCAAAGCCTCCATTTAACAGGAGGTTGCCTTCTTCGTCAAACCACACTTCAGGGAATTCTAACTCCCAATGGAAAAATAATTGTTCCCGCGCGATTAGCTGCGCTAACTTAAAATACAAATCGGCATTATGTGGAGTATAATGATTCGGGAGTTGAAGAATAATCCAACTAAGGTCTCGATAAAGCATAGTTGAAGGCGGAAGTATTCCCATATCCATAGGCCAGAACCAAATAGCGCACCACAAATCACAAAGTTCTTTAAATCTACGTATCTGACTTTTATCACTAAATAAAGCTGATTGTAGTAAGTCTTGTTTACTATGCACCAGCGCAACAGCATCTTCAATACTTAGATTTTCGTCGGACTCTTCTAGTAGTAGTCTTTGACGCTCATATTCAGCTAAAACATGTTTTTCTTGCCCACCAGTAAAAATCGCAAGTTGTCCAGCCTTCAACATTTCAACCTGTTTTTTATTCTCAGCTTTGAGTTTATTCATCTGTTTTGTCTGACTATTCATGCTATCTTTGCTGAGAAGATCTAAAGCTTCGGTTGGTAAAATACTAATATTGGAAATACTGAACTTGCCTTCTGCATTCCGAAGAGGTGCTCCCATAAGTGAGTTCCCAACACGCAAATGTGCATCCAGAAACGTCAGCGGTCGATCCTGTGCGAGCGTTTCGAGCCACAACGAAACTTTTGCCAGCTCAACCGCTAACGGATTGAGATCAACACCGTACAGACACTTCTCGGCCACACGACGTTTATACTTCGCCAGTTCAGTCGTGCTAACGCGTGTATTTTCGCGCTGCTCTTCGGCAATAATTGCTCGTCCGTATGCCTCACCCAGGTAGCGGCAAGCCTGTACTAGAAACGCGCCACTCCCCATTGCCGGATCACAAACCTTGATACGCAATATCTCATCTGCCCGGCGCACAGGTTTTCCATCTTCATTACGTTGAGCACATCCGGTAATAATTGGCTCGACAAGGGGTGCAAGGGCATCTTTCACCAGGAATGCCGTAATTTCTTGAGGGGTATAATACGAGCCACTGCCTTTGCGGCGTCCCCCCCAGATGCGTAGGAGAAACGAACCTGCTGGTTTTCTGGTTTCTCCATCATAGCGCAGTTCCAGTTCATCGGCCTGATCCTGAGGTATCAGCCGGATCTCTCCTTGCAAGTGTGCCTCCACCATCGTTTGCTCTGCAATAGACGGCTCGTATACAAGTAAGCCTTCATAGACAGAACCGAGTTGATCAACACCAAGGTCGGCATAGGAATACCGTTCCGGCTGGTCGCCACGCCGTTTGGGATGCGAGAGAGAAAGTTCGCGGACCACTTCGCGCATGGCCCGGTCGGGAATCTGGCACTGGTTGAGCAATGCAGTGCGCTCAGGATCAAAGAGACGTCCATTATATGGTGGAATACGAAATGCGGTCGATGCTTTCGCGCGTGATGGACCCTCTGAGCTGCTCGCAGCAGGATTACGGAAAGGGTAGCCGCGATAGAGCATCTTGAAGAGCGTACGCAGCGTCTCGATATAATAGGTCTTCTCGTAATCCTCTGGACGGAGCTGCCGCTCTGCCATATAGCGCAGATGATCCAGGCTGTATGCATCTTTATAGATATGTGATTCCCCAATTGGCAGCAAGTCGCGGCTTTCCGCATAGAGCACAAAGAGCAAGCGATAGAGAAAATACACGCTCTCTTCAAAAAGCGCTTTCAACTGCGTTTCGTCTGGCACCTTTTTGTCATTGAACTCGCCGTTCCAGAAATGGGAATTCGCTGGCGTCTCGATTACCCCTTGCAACAGGTTCTCTACGGCACCTACGATATTCTCTCGTAGATCGTCGGCGATTTTGGTAGCGTGGCTCTGGCTTTCATTGATGAATTTATCTAGCAAACAGTGTGCTACTTCAGCATGATCAGTAGTTTGGTCTGTGGAAGAGGGGAGGAACACCGCCAGCCGGAAGAGTCCCCAGAAGACCAGCCAGTCCTTTGCATCCTCTTGCGCAAAGAGTGTCACAAAGTCTACCTTGAGATACTGGCGCGCGACGGAACCACCACGACGGTAGAGGCGCATCTCCAGCCCATTGGAGAGCAAGGCCCAGCGAGTCTGATGATGATCGAGAGCAAACTCCAGTGCTCGGCTGATTGATTCTGTGGCCAGTTCGTGATTACGTTCAGGATTAGGATAGCGTGCATGATCCAGGTCAGTACCAAAGGGATGCAGGTCGACAAAGATCAGCGGGTCTTCGTCGGTAGGTTCGTCAAGATAATAGGCATGACTGATTGGAACGAGCCCATAGCGTGCAGTTTCGACCGGCTCTGTAAGTCGCTGCAACTGCGTGAAGCCCAGCATAGGGAAAAGTTCTTTGTACCACAATGTCCAGGTACGCTCAAGGCTGATAGGAGTCCCGGCAAGACCTGTGATGATCTTTTGTGCCTGTGCGAAAATACGTTTCAGGGGCAATCGGTGTGCCTCACGGCCAGGAGGATCAAGTTCTTCCGCGTGCCGGCGTTCCATGAGATCAAAGAGATAATAGGGAGTCAGGAAACCTCCCTCGTTCTGGATAGCACGTTTCACCAGAGCAGGGCTGATCGTATTCTCCGATAATGGCGCGGTGGTATCGGGGGTAGTCGATTCTATCATCACTGCGATCTCTCTTCCTCAGCAAAATTTACGGTAGCAAGTTCTCTCAAGATTGTGTGAGAGCATAGTCCTCGGGAATGAGGACTAACGCACCAATAGCATCAATGGTTTCCCCGCGCACTTCACGCATCGCCTGGACATCGCGCATACGCTCTTGTTCCTTGCTTACTAATTTCTCTACTTCCTTAGAGAAAAGCGCTTGTCGACGCCGAAACTCCGGTGTCGTTTCCAATCGCAACTGGACGGTATATCCCGAGATCGGAAGATCCGTGAACCGTCGGTCAAGTTGTTCTTTGCTGGCCCGCTTCCACCCACCCAGGCGTACAAGTGCTTCATCCGCAATTTTAGATTGATGGCGCTGAAGTTCCAGACTGCGTCCATCACGCCTGCGTAGCATCTCCTGGTAGGCTATGTCTTTGGCATGGGCGAAGGCGTGTTTGAAGTAGGGGAGTACAGATGTTTCCTCGTGTGCAGAAAGATTCCCAAATGGCTTCCGCTCGGTAAAGAGTCGCATATCCTCATCAGGTTGCTGGCTTGCTGCTCCGTCGAGAGCAACAAAGAGAGCTTCGAAGCGTTCTTCAATCGTCTCGCCGCGTCCATCGACAAAGCGAACAGCATAGGTAAAGATGAACCCGGGTCTACTCCCAGGATCTGTACGTCTGTAGGCAATACGCGAAGAAAAGTCTGTTTTGAAGGCGTTGCCGCGCATATAACGCAAGGCGGTTTGCACTAATGGGTGCCCGGGAGAGAGAAATTCAACACGTTGTGCTGCTTCCTGTTCAGCTTCCTGGACAGCCAATTGGCGCTGAAAGGTTGCACGTGGATAGCGTTCAATTACCTGTCCATAGGCATTTTTCAATTCACGTTGTAAGCGTTCAGGAACATCCACAGACCAGACGCCCGGTTCACGCGTTGGGCGAAGCTGACCACCATGAATGTCGGGCAGGGTCATAAAAATACGCAGAAAGTCTTCCACATCCTGATATTCAGGAACAAACGCACGCGATGTTTCTAGCTGTTGTTGCAAGGCCAACATTTCTTGATGACCAAACTGTTCCCCTTGTGTCAACTCGGCAGGAATCGATGTTTGCAGGGCCTGCATGCCTTCCTGTTGTAGCTGGTCAAAAAGATGCTCTATCTGGGGCGTCAACTTTTCTATTTCCGGGTTTACGGCGGCATCATCGGCCAGGAGTTGCTCTTGCTGGTCAATAGAAGCGGTATCCAGTTGGTCCAGAAAATCCTCAATCTTGATCTTTTGAGCCATCGGAAAGACATTGGAGACACTGCCCAGCTCGTGGCGGATGCGTTCGAGCTTTGAAATAACCACCTGGGCCATGCGCTGCTCAACCGAGCGGGAAGCGATCAGGAGGTAGATTTGTGGTTTACTCTGCTGTCCATAGCGGTCGATACGTCCATTGCGCTGCTCATAGCGATTCGGATTCCAGGGGATCTCGACATGGATGAGTGCATTGCAACTTTTATGCAGATTGATGCCCTCACTTGCAGCATCAGTGGCCAGAAAGATACGTACGCGCGGGTTACTAAGAAATGCCCGACGGTTATTGTCACGATCTGCGGGCGACGTTCCTCCATGGTAAGTAACAATCATCGAGCCGTAGCCATGTGCTGTGAACACGCGTTCCAACAGATCAAGCGTATCGCGGAACTCCGTGAAAATAACCACCTTCTCCTGCGGCTTCTCCATGCAGTATTCCAGAAGCTTGAGCAGTGCCCGTACCTTCGATTCGCGTTCCTCATCAATCTTTTCTGCACGTTCCAACAGTTCCTGGAGCAAGGTTTCTTCAGAATTTCCTTCCGCAAAGACAAACCCTTCCAGTCCTTCTGTCGAAGGGGTCTCATCGGTGATTTTATCGACACTTTCTGCGGTCTCATCAAGTGAAAGCTGTGTAAAGTATGGTTTATCTGATTGATTGTTGGTCCTGCCCTGGATTGTACGTAACCGCTCTTTCAGGCTTTGGCGGCAAGCGTAGACACTGGATGCCAGACGTTTCTTAAAGAAGGTACCCAGAAAGGCCGCACCAAAGGCGCGTTCGTAGTGTCCTTGCTGTTTCAATTGCAGAGACAACGTTTTCAATTTGGAAGCATAGTCACGTATACCGTGATCGAGAGAGCGCTCGGCTTTGGAGCGATATTTATCAACTTCGAGGACGTGGATGTCGCGTTGCTGGAAACGAGTTCCATCTGCCTTCTCAACCTCATTTTTCAGACGACGCACCACGAGCGGCCTGATCATCGTGGCATCAAGCTTATCAGGGTCAACAATCGCGTAAGGATCGAGAAGCCGGATCAATGAGGCGTAGGTTGCAGGCTTGCCGTCATGCGGCGTTGCGGTTAAAAGCAGGAGCGCTTCTGCTTTATCGGCAACGATGTGTCCCAACTCTGCAAGGCGTTTGGCACTTCCTTCTTGCTCGGCCATATGATGTGCTTCATCAATAATCGCGATATCCCAGCGTACATCCCGGCGTAAATCGTCCATGATATGGGATTGTGAGGCATAGTGCATTGACATAATGATACGAGGGTAATATCCAAAAAGATTCAGGTGAGCCGGTACCTCACGGCGCAAACGTTTGAAATCGTCGTTATCATTAATCACAACCGTTTCGATGCCAAACTTCTCAGTCAATTCACGCTGCCAGCGTTCCGGTTCCGGTTGTGCTTTGCAAAGAACCAGGACACGATCAGCACGTCGCTTTTGCATCAGACGAAAGAGGATAAGGCCAGCCTCCGCCGTTTTCCCCAGGCCAGTATCATCCGCGATCAGTAGGCGAGGAAATGGAAGTTCCTCAATACGCTGCAGTGGTTCTAGCTGATAGGGTTCAAGGACCAGACGTCCCCAATCGACTGAAGCAAGGTTTCCCCGTGAGTGAGAGAGCGTAAAACGAAACGCATCATGGAGTGCTTTCCACTGCCGTGCATCCCACCCCTTCGCCCCTATTGTCCATTTCAGCTCAGGAATTTCCGCACGTGTAATGTCATCCAGATCGAGCAAAACGCGCATGCGCCGCCCCTGATTTTCTGACGAGCGGCCAAAGAGTTCGATAGAAGTTTCGGACGACGTGTTTTCAACTTCCCATAACAGGCTACGGAAGATGACCCGCTCGCCAATCTCAAAGCTCATACACCCTGCACTTCCTCATAAAGTCCTAATTGGGTTCCTGGCATACTCGATTGTCAAAATACATTTGTATGCAACAATATATCAGACAGAACACGGATGTTCGCAATATACACCAAAAGCATAGTGTATTTGCTCAGCTACTTTTATAGCTTTTCTTGCTCTATCCGCATTAATTGCTCGTCGATCTTGGCGATAAAAATATCTGGTTTTTGGTCAAGGACGCGACAAAGCTGGAAAAAAGTGATGAGCGTGGGACTCTTGACGCCGCGCTCAAGGAGACTAATATAAGTGCGATCCAGACCTGCCCTGAATGCCAGCTCTTCCTGTGTCAGGTGTGCTGCTTTTCTGACACTTCGGAGTTGCTCGCCAAAGACTTTATTAAGCCAGGACAGTGTTTCCATACAATCCGCTATCGACACCAATTTTTAGGCATTGTAGCGGTTTTATGTTAAGACGTCTTCAGACTATAGTCTACAAACACAAGTGTTTGAAGTCCTGTACTTTTTGTGTACTCAGGAATGGATGACGAAAGTAGCCACTATAGGGAGACTGACAAGTTGAGGATAAAATTGGTAGGGTAGAGTCCATGAACTCAGGAGGGTTCCGAATGAAAGAAGCGCAAGGCTCGGTAAGAAGTTGTGTGTAAAATGGTCTCAGACCATTTTTTAGAAAGGCGCTGAGCAAAAACGCCCTCTCGAACGAGGAGAACTTTACACACAGCTTCTGAGCTCTGCTTCACGCAGTTTCTCATTTTCTCTCCGCAGTTGGTCTGCTACTACTTCTGTCATGCATTTGAGTTTATGAGAAAGATCAAAGTCTGAACAGTTTCGCATTGTTGGATTTTCTCTTGCTGGTCCCCATCTGGTCCCCATTTTCTGTCCCCGTTCTGTTCTTGCCACTGGCTATGCTAGAACAGAGCACAGAAAGAGCGGCGCTATAGCGGTTGTTTCCGCCGGATGGACGCTCCCTGGCAATCGTGCCCTGCATCTCGATGCGCAGTTTGCCGCTTTTCTGGCGTGGCAAGCCTCTACACGCAAGTGTTTTTGTCTTTTGTCATCAAGGAGGAACGTATTATGACCAGCCATCTACGTACTGTTGATACCAATGCATCTTCGATAAGGAAGGAAACATCTGTCCCATTTTCGTTTCTTGAGGCACTTCCCCCATCGTTGTTGCAGCAGATGGAGCAAGTTGCGGCTTCTCCGAAGCTGAATATGCAACGTGTCCCGTTCTCGTCAGTTCTCTCTTCGACCCCTACCGAGGAAGCCAGTTGCAGTTGCTCAACGTGTGGCTCGACCTGTTGTGATCGTGTGTAGACGCAGTCATTCATGATGAATTTGTGGCAGCAAGACGGCTAAACGAAACTTGCTGCCATATTCGGGAAAAGAGAAGCATGAGAACGATCATCGAACACCTCGCTCGCGCCATTTCATCAGAACAAAAACCATTGCTTGCTTTCGACTCATGGAATCTTGCCACTGGGACGGCTGGCCTGGCGTTCTTTTATGAAGCTATTGCGTCAACCGTTTCGGGCCCATGGCAGAGCCATGCTGAACGTGCACTCGTCCAAACATTTGCGCTCCAGGTTGCAGAGACTTTTCCTTCTTGCGACGGTGGATTATTTACTGGTCTGGCAGGCGTCTGTCAGGTGATTTCCTTCTTTGCCCAAACGCATGCTGATTATGGTCCTCTCAAACAGCAGTTCGACTATCTCTTATGTTCCTGGGTCCAGAATCTCTGTCAGCACCACCCATTGGAGCAGTTGACTGATGGTGTCTCCTTTCGCGATTATGATGTGATTAGTGGTCCTGCGGGGATTGCAAGCTACCTCTTATCATTGATGATCACGTCCCCGTCGTCGGAAGCAGCGACAGCCTTAGATATGCTCCTTGAACGCTTGATTTTCCTAAGCCAGCCAAGTGACTCCATCCCTGGTCATTTGCGCTTGTTTATTCCGTCCCATCGTGCACCCTACCAAACCTATGCTCAACGCTATCCCCAGGGAGCTACGGATTGTGGGTTTGCACACGGATTGCCCGGCGTCCTGGCGCTTCTTTCGTTATGTCATTCTCGGCATATTGAGCACAATGGTTTATCTCAAGCCATTCATCAGCTTGCTCGTTGGCTCATTGATCATCGTGATGAGACCGCACACCAGTTTCGCTGGCCGTCAATTGTTCCTCTCGGTGCGCCGACAGTTCTGGGTGATGTTGTCTGGTGTTACGGAGCGTCGGGTGTTGCTTGGGCGCTCTGGCTTGCTGGATTGGCTGTACAAGAACAGGCATGGCAAGAACTGGGAATTCGTACGATGGAAACTATCTATCATGAACTGGTTGTCAAAGAGGAGCGACTGAGTCCGATGCTGTGCCATGGACTTGCTGGCATTTTGCTGGTTGTCCATGGTTTTGCCTTGCAAACAAACGACGCTCCTTTTTTTGTGCATTTCCAGCAGTTTCTCCTCAAAAAGCTGTTGGGCCGCTTTGATCCTTCCCTCCCGTTGGGTGTGTGGGAGCGTGTACAAACCCATACACCATTGACCAACTGTGCCTTTTTAGAAGGGGTTGCTGGCATCGGCTTAACATTTCTCTCGGCAGAGTACTTCGATCAGAGAAGGCTCCTTTTTCCCTACTTTCTGTTAACGGCACTTTGATTATTGCAATAACTCTTCTTATCTTTTCTGGAGGACGTCATCATGAATCAGCAGATACTCTTTATTGCTGAAAACCCTCTTTTGATACGCATACCGCTCTTGCCAGTTGAAGAGCTTCTTCCCATACTTGCAACTTCGTGGGAAAGCGCACGACATTGGCATGATGATACTGAGCTTGCGCAGGCATTCACTCACGATCTGGATACGATGCAGCAATGGCTTCTCTTCATGGTGGAACGATCTCCTTTTGCTTCCACCATTCGGGAAGCATTGTTCATGAGCAGTTCCGACCTTTTTGACGCACTCCCACGGCTTCGGAGGAAGGATCTCTCGCATAAGCAGACGCAAAAAATCGCCGTGAATGTCTTTCGCTATCTTTTACGTATGACGACCCGTTGTACTCCCTTCGGACTCTTTGCTGGCGTCACGACCAGCCAGAGTGGTCAGCACACCCGCGTGCACCTCAAAGCAATGAACGCGTATACGACGAGGACGCGAGTCGACCTGCAATGGCTCTGGACCCTTATCGGTCTCTTAGAGCACGATCCGGAATGTGCTGATCAGCTTCACTGGTCTCCTAATCCTCTGCTTTGGCGCTCTGGAACCAGAATCTTTCTACCTTATGCTCATACACGCAAACACGAACTGGCAGAGACGATTTCGCTTCGAGTGACGCCGTTGGTGCTTGCCTTGCTGGAATTGGCAAAGACGTACCCAACTCGTCAGTCCCTGAAACAACAGCTTCTGGCGCGGTATCCCGATCAGCCAGGTCTCATGCTTCAGATCGACCAGCTTTGTGAAGCTGATATCCTGGTGAGCGAGCTACGCCCTCCCCTGACGCATGCTGATCCGCTCTCTTATCTGCTTGAACATCTCCCTGTGTCCTGCTTCCCACCTGACTCTGCCCTTCCTACTGAGCTCCATGAGATCATCGCAGCATGTGTGGCCTATGATCAACTTCCACCTGGAGAAGGGGAGACAATGCTCCATGCGCTCCATGAGCATCCCCGTATACCGCTCTTGCCTCCACTGCGTTTGGCTACGGATCTCCACGCTCCCTGTACAACAGCAACCGTCTCTTCCAGTGTTATCGATGACGCTGCACGCGCAGCACAACTCTTGTTCCGTCTTTCTCCCTCTCCCATGTTTCCCATTGAATTGCAAGCATACTCTGCTCTCTTTCTGGAAAAATACGGTGTAGCACGGCGCGTTTCTCTGTTAGAACTGCTTGACGACTTTGTTGGACTTGGGGCGCCTCCTTCTTACCAGTATCCTGTACAACCAACGCCCGCACTTTTTCCTCTCCAAAGGGAAGCGCCTGACCGCGAACAACTGCTTTTTCACCTGGCGTGTACTGCGCTACAGGATCGGCAACGAGAGATTTGCCTGGATGATGACCAACTTGCACGCTTGCAAGGAACAGCCGAATGGCAAGCTCATCTCCCCGCTTCGCTTGACTTCTTTTTTTCCATTGCAGCCTCATCTCAAGAAGCTATTGACAGAGGAGATTACCTGCTTTGTGTTGGTCCACGCATTGGTGCTGCTCCGGCAGGCAGAGCGTTTGGACGATTTTGCGATCTCCTGGGTGAAGAGGCATCTGCTCTGCTCACGCGTCTTGCCAACGATGAACAACAAAACGAACCAAACAAAATCTTTGCAGAACTGGTCTATGTTCCTCCAGACGTCCATACTGCGAACGTTGCCCTGCGCCCAGCCATTCGTCCCTATGAAGTCATCATTGCCACGAATGCAAGTGTTCCGCACGACCATATCATTGAACTTGAGACCCTTCAGGTGAGTATCACCGCAGAAGGGTTTTCCCTCTGGTCTCGCATCCATGAAAAAGATGTGGTCATTTGTAATACGCATTTACTCAACCTTTCACACCGTACTCCCAATATTGTTCGCTTTCTTGCAGCTATTGCCGGAAGGCATGCCCCTCATCTCCACCCTTTTGAGTGGGGGAAGAGTGAAGCCCTGTCCTATCTGCCTCGTCTCCGCTCTGGAAGGATCGTGCTCAGTCCTGCTCGTTGGCGTTTCCCTCTCATTGAGGCACGGTCACAGGCCGATCTGTTTGATCGGCCTGTGCAGTGGTATCAGTTTCTCCAGCAATGGCGTGAGAAATGGCAGGTCCCTCGCTATGTCCATGTTCTGTCACACGATCAGACACTCCTTCTTGATCTAGAGAATCCGTGTAGCTGCCTGGATTTTTTAGCGCTTTGCCGCAAACATCAAGAGCGTGAACCTCCCTTTTTGCAGGAAGTTCTCCCTGGCCTCGAACATGCCTGGGCAACAGGAGAACACGGTCACTTTCTCTGTGAGTGGATTATTCCTTTGAAACGCCAGATTGTTGCTCCCTTGCGTCATGATCCTATTCCACTGAACCTGGGCGGGAGGAATTCCTTGTTGCCTGCACAACGCTTTCACCATTTGGGCAGCGGTTGGGTATACACCAAACTCTATTGTCGAGAAATCGTCCAGCCAGAGCTGCTCGTTGGTCCCTTACAGCTCTATCTCCGCAGTCTGATGCAACAACAGCCCTGTCCTCTCACTCACTGGTTTTTTGTTCGGTACCACGATCCTCAACCCCATATCCGCTTGCGTTTGCACTGTGATCCTGCGCACCTGTGCACGGACGTGCTTCCGTCGCTGCTTGGCTGGCTGCAACTCCTCGTCACGCAAGGGTGGATTTCTCATTTTACCTTTGATTGTTACGAGCGGGAGATTGAGCGTTATGGTGGCCTGGATGCTCTCTCATTTGCCGAAAGGTGCTTTCACACTGATAGCGAATTTGTCCTTGCCTGTCTGAGCTTCTATCAGCAATGGGAAAAACTGCCGTCAGTGCAAGAAGGTTTTTCGCTGGGTGATATTGCCTTACTTTCGATAGAAACGTTCCTGAAAGGTCTTCATCTTGATCAGGCACAACGTTGTGCTCTGTATAGACAGATCGCTTCCATACACACACAACAGTATGACGATGCAAAACACTTCCATCGATATCAGAAACGTGCACAACGCCTGGTTGGTGATAGCTCCTGGCTGATTCAGGCAGGAGGTCAACAGCTCGCGCAGATAGGTGAGGAGGCGAGGAGCCAGCTTCAGCTTCTCTGTCCACGACTTGCGCTGGTTCCCCAGCAATCTCGCTCTCGTCTGCTCTCTAGCCTGGTCCATATGCATTGTAATAGGCTGCTGGCAAATCGAGAGCAAGAGGATGAAACAATGGGGATGCTCTCACGCCTCTTCAATGGCTTCTCGCGCTATGTTCCACCTGGAATAACGCTGGATTGATGGAGGGGGGCGCAGCAATGAAGACACAGACACAATGGTGGTCTCATGAAGAGAAAAGAGCACTGGCCTGGATGGGAACACAAATACAGCAGCTTGGCTATCAACTGGTAGGGCCCCTCGTGTATGAAAAAGTGAGCAGCCTTACCTGCCTTGTGAAAATGCCAACCAACGGGGGAATGCTCTACTTCAAAGCAAATCGTTGCTTGGCTGCGCACACCATCCAGGCAAGAAGCGTGTTTTCCCCAGAAGCTTCTCTCACGCAGACGCTTGCTTCCCTGTTTCCTGCGTCCCTTCCGCCTGTGATGGCGATAGAGCCAGAACAGCAGTGGATGCTTCTGCGAGATGTTGGTTCTCTCTCGTTACGAAAGCTGCCAATGCTTGCGGTATGGAGTGAGACGATTCGCACCTTCGCACATCTGCAAATTGCTTCCATTCCATTAAAAGAGGAGCTGTTGCAGAAAGGCTGCGTTGATCGCCAGTTGGACTATCTTGTGCAGGATTTGAGAGACCTTCTCCCAGTGCAAGATATCTGGTCACAGCTACAGACACCTGCGCTGAATGTCCTGCGTCAATCCATTCCCCTCCTTCACCGGCTCTGTGTGCGGTTAGCTCATGCGCCAATTCCTGCCACACTTGTCCATGGAGATCTTCATGCAGATAATATTGTCCTTCAACAGGATCGTCCTATTTTTCTCGACTGGTCCGATGGGTGTATTGCGCATCCCTTCTTTGATGCAATCACGCTCTGGGCGCGTGCGAGAAGGTTATTGCAAGAAGGAAATGTTCGTTCCACGCTGCAAGAAGCCTATCTTGCTCCGTGGAGAGCCTATGCATCGCGCGCACAACTTGCAGAAATAGTACTTCTTGCAGAGATCTTGGGATGTGTGCATCAAATCGTGAGCTATAGGACCATACTAAGAGGAGATGGTGCCTGGAAACAGAAGATGCGGGATGGCTTGGCGTACTGGGTGTATACTCTTCTTGAGATGCTCAAGAAGATGGCGTGATCCCTGTCCGTTTTTGAAGAGGTGTTGACAGACGGAACGCTTATCTCTCTGTTTTTCTTCTTCTATTTTTTGGAGGAGTAGGTTTGTGTCGAAAGATTTTGCGCATTTACATGTTCATACTGAATATTCGTTATTGGATGGATTTAGTCGTACGAAGAAACTCGTCCAGCAGGCAAAAGCTCTGGGGATGAACCATCTCGCGATTACTGATCACGGCGCGATGTATGGAGCACTTGAATTTTACAAAGTATGCAAAGCGGGCGGGATCAATCCGATCATCGGGATCGAAACCTATTTGACTGAAAACATGCACGACCACTCCAAACGATTTAGTGATGATTATCATCATCTGCTCGTATTAGCAAAAAATAATATTGGCTACTACAACCTTATGAAATTGACGACCATTGCCCATACGGAGGGGTGGCACATGCGACCACGTATCGATAAGCATGTTCTGCAAAAATATGCAGAGGGTTTAATCGTCACCTCCTCCTGTCTTTCTGGTGAAATACCAAAAATGCTGCTCAAAGAACAAACAGAAGAAGCCTACAAAACGGCTCGCTGGTATCAGGATGTCTTTGGGCCAGAGAACTTCTATCTCGAAATTCAAGAGCATCATGGCTTCTGGGATGGCAAGGTTTCGCCTCAGGGGAAGTTGAACCAGATGCTCTATCAGATGCACAAGGACCTGGGCATTGAGATGGTTGCCACCAACGACCTGCATTATATTGAGGCGGGCGATGCTGGATCGCATGACGTATTACTCTGTGTGCAAACGGTCCAACAGCGTGATTCTCCGAAACGAAAGATGAAATTTGATAGTGAGGAATATTACCTCAAGAGTCCAGAGGAGATGGCGTTGCTCTTCCCGGAGCTGCCTGACGCTCTGGCGAATAGTGTGCGTATCGCGGAGCAGTGCAGCGTTGATCCACTGGCGTATAAAGCGCAACTGCCCAACTATCCGGTTCCTTTCGGGTACAATAGCGCAGATGACTATCTCCACGCGCTATGCATGCAAGGTCTGCAAGAGCGCTTTGGCGAAGTAACCGAACGAGCAGTCCAGCAGCTCGACTATGAATTTAATATGATCGCGCAAAAAGGCTTTGTGCCGTATTTCCTGATTGAGTGGGACTTTGTGAACTATGCCCGTTCCCATGATATCCGCTGCTCGGCCAGGGGTTCTGCTGCGGGCAGTCTTCTGGCGTACTCGTTGGGTATTACCAATGTCGATCCACTACGCTATCAACTGCCTTTTGAACGGTTTTTTAACACCGAGCGCGCTGATATGCCTGATATCGACATGGATTTCCCAGATAATCGGCGTGAAGAGGTGATCGAATACGTCGCGAGCAAATATGGCACTGATTGTGTGGCGCAAATGGTGACGTTTAACACGATGGCCGCGAAGGCCGCAGTCAAAGACGTTGCGCGGGTGATGGGATTGCAGGACATCGGGGATCGTATCACTCGCCTCATTCCCACAGGTCCAAAAGTGACCTTACAGGGATCGCTGGATAGCGTTAAAGAACTCAATGCTCTGTACAAAGAAAGTTCACAGGCGCAAGAGCTGCTCGATCAGGCCCTGAAGTTGGAAGGCTCGGTGCGAACGACCGGTGTGCATGCGGCAGGGGTGATCGTGGCCAACGAGGCGCTTGAGCATTTTGTCCCGCTCCAGCTACGCGACCCCAAAGATCCCAGTAAGGGACGTATCACCCAATACGAGCAGATGCACCTCGAAGAACTGGGCCTGATCAAGTTTGACTTTCTGGGTCTCTCCAACCTGACTATTCTGGATAATACGCTCAAGTACATCAAACAATCGCGCGGGGAAGAGGTGATCCTGGAGAAAGTGCCCCTCGACGAGGTCGAGGGCGACGAAGTACAGAATGAGAAGCGCCGCAAAGCGTTTGAGTTGCTTGCCAGCGGAGAAACAACCGGCGTCTTCCAGTTGGAAGGTCCCAAGATGCGTGAGTATATCAAGCAACTCAAGCCAACGCGTGTCGAAGATGTGATGGCGATGATTGCCCTGTATCGTCCTGGTCCGATGGATAGTATTCCCGACTTTATTGCCGCCAAACATGGCAAAAAGAAAGTCACCTACCTGGACCCACGCCTCTCGGAGTGGCTGTCCGAAATCGTATGGCATTATCGTGTATCAGGACCAGGTGCTCTTCATTGGAGTGAACCTGGCGGGCTTTTCCTGGGGCAAGGTCAACAAGTTCCGTAAGGCGCTCAGTAAAAAGAAGATGGATGAGGTCGAGGCGTACAGAGGTGACTTTGTCAAGGGTTGTGTGAACAATGGCGTGAAGCAGGAGGTGGCCGAGGAACTCTTTACCCTGGTGATGCCGTTCGGGGGCTATGGGTTTAACAAGGCGCACGCGGCCAGCTATGCGGTGGTTGCTTTCTATACCGCCTATCTCAAAGGCAATTATACCGCTGAGTTCATGGCGGCGACGATGACGACCGAGGCTGCCGATGCCAAAAAGATCGCCAATGCCATTGCCGAGTGTAAACGCATGAACGTGGAGATCATGGGGCCAGATGTCAATAAGAGCGACCGAGGGTTCACGGTCGAGAATAAAGGGGTGCGCTTTGGTTTGCTGGCGATCAAAGGCATAGGTGAAGGCCCGATCACGGAAATCACGCGGGTCAGGAGTGAAGGGGGACCATTTAAATCGCTGGCCGACTTCTGTACGCGGGTCGATCCCAAATTCGTGGGCAAAGGAGCCATGGAGACCCTGATCAAAGCTGGGGCGATGGACTCATTCGTTGGGGCAGACAAACGGCACCAGTTGCTTGCTTCCGTCGAGCGTGCGATGCAGTTTGGCAAAAATGAGCGCGCGGCCAAAGAACGTGGCATGGTTAGTCTGTTCGAGGAAATGGTAGAAACCAGTTCCTCCTTAGATTTCGCTCTGGACCAGCATGCCAAAGAAATCTCGCGCAAAGAGTTGCTGGAATGGGAAAAAGAGTTAATGGGGGTCTATATCTCCAAGCACCCCTTATCGTATCTGACCGAACTCATCAAGGATAAAGTCACCCATACGAGTGCTGAGATTACGGACGAGTTGGATAAGCAGAAGGTTGTCTTATGCGGTTCCATCAAGGAGGCGCGGCGTATCACCACGAAAAAGGGTGACACGATGTGCGTGGTGCAATTGGAGGATATCAATGGGACGATTGGGGTCACGGTCTTTCCTCGTACTTATGAAGAGACCGCTGACGTATGGGTTGAGAACGCTGTGGTGATTGTGCGTGGCGAGGTGCAGGTGCATCGTGACGAACCTGGTATCCTCTGTAATAGCGCGCAAAAACTGCATGCCGTCGAGGAGGAAATGAATCGCAAGCGCTATCAGATCTGGCTGAAAATTAGGCTCAGCGGGAATGACGAGATTGCCGTCTCGAATGATATGATGAAGTTACAAGATGTCTATCGCTGCTTGCAAGAGCAACCCGGACGCGACCATTATGAGATTTTGGTTGAGAACGCTGAGTGGACGGTGCGCTTAACTCCTGGCGATGATACTATGTATTATAGTGAAGACGTGTGTAAGAAGTTGAAGGAAATTCTTGGTGCAGAAATGGTTGAGGTATATGAACTTGATGCCTTAGCCGTAAGTGCTTAGATCGTTGGCGTTTCAGACGTCTATCCTGCTTGTACTTCAGCAAATAGCAAAAGCACGTGATATCATGAGCAAAGCCAGAGTTTCTCCGTGATGGAAGATAGGAAAGACAATCTGGAAAAAAAAGAGGGGATGATCAAGACAGCGTATGATCAATGGCCTCTTGTGAGCAAAACATTCACCCTCGTGAGTTCCAGGAAAGTTGGCAAACATGCAGAACAGGGCGGAGATTGCGTCCTGGTTGATCGGCGCAGGGATCTGGCAGGGATATTTGATGGAATTAGGAGACCGTGGCAACGGGCGCTTGGCCGCTTAGTGTAGCGTTGTACGTGCCGGGTCAGACCCTGCTCGATGAGCGCCTCTGGAATTTCTTGAAAGCGCGATTTTCCATAAAAGGCTTCTCCATCGTGAACGGGGATGGTCGTTAACGCTATATATCACCCTCTTCTTGCTATAGATACTGACCGCTATTAAAGCCGGTTTATACTCGGGTCTGGCACGCTTTTGGTGATGGAGAGTGGCTTCAAACAAGGCCAGAAGAACTGGGACAGAAATACAGATGGACGAATGAGAAAAGCGGCTTCTTACGAGGCGAGGCTGAGTTGAGAGCATCGAAGCATCACCAAAAGTGAGCCAGACTAATTAAGCTGTTGATCTTTTGGCAATTACTCTGCTGATCAGAGGGGAGTCTTCCTTGACCCGTTCCCTGGAACTTGGCTTGAGAAGCCAGAGGAGGAAACCGCTCTCGCCAGGATAATTGATGAAAGGCCAACAACTTAATTCCAATATTTACACTCCCACGCCTTCAGGCTGTGAGCATCCAGAAAGGATTTTCATGAATTATATTCCCCCCTTCATCCCACCCTGCCAAGGCACAAATTTCACCATCTCACCACTGCCGTCATCACCCACAACAATTGTAACCTCCGCCCTGCGACTCATATACCATAATGCGTTATAAATGGCATCTGCAACACTCGCAGGCGTATGGGATAACAGCACAACACATGTTTTCATCGTTTCTTCGTCCTCTACGAGATTACCAATTGCCCTGGCAATCCCACTGCATGCCCTAGTATCAATCTGGCTATCTTTGAGCATCTCCACCAGATCCGGCACGACTGACCTCTCCCCTAGCTCTCCTAATGCCCAGGCAATGCTGTCTCGCGTTCTGTTATCAACCTGGCTATCTTTGAGCATCTTCACCAGATCCGGCACGACTGACCTCTCCCTTAGCATTCCTAATGCCCAAGCAATGCTACCTCGCGTCCTAGTATCAATCTGGCTATCTTTGAGCATCTTCACCAGATCCGGCACGACTGACCTCTCCCCTAGTTTCCCCAGTGCCTCGGCACTGATCATACGTGCCTTGTTAGAAACCTGACCATCCTTAAGCATCTTCACCAGATCCGGCACGACTGATCTCTCCCCTAGATGTACCAAGGCTAAGGCAATATTCCCATATGCTAGATCAGAAATCTGATCATCCTTAAGCATTTCCACTAAATCCGGCACTATTGACCGCTCTTCTAGATGTGCCAAGGTTAAGGCAATCCTGCTCCGCACGTCCTCATCAATCTGGCTATCTTTGAGCATCTCCACCAGATCCGGCACGACTGACCTCTCCTTTAGCATCTCCAGTGCGCCAGCAATGTTGCCACTTACCTCATTAGCAATCTGGCTATCTTTGAGCATCTCTACCAAGTCCGGTGCCACTGACGTCTCCCCTAGCAGTCCCAAAGCCAAGGCAATGCGGCCACGTCCATGCTCAGTAATTTGGCTATCCTTGAGCAATTCCACTAGATCTTGTGCCACTGACGTCTCCCCTAACTGTCCTAGTGCCAAGGCAATGCGGCCACGTCCATGCTCAGTAATTTGGCTATCCTTGAGCAATTCCACTAGATCTTGTGCTATCGACCCCTTACCCAATCGCTTCAGTGCCCTAGCAATAGCATCACGGTGCCAGTCAGTAATCTGGTTATCCTTGACCAGTACGACTAATCGAGAGGTCACAATATCACCGCCAATCATGACCAAGATATCTACCACCTGCTCCCTGAGCCGATAGTAAGAATTCTGTAGGAAGAGGGCAATAATACGTTCGATTACTTCCTCGCGCAAGCCCTTTTGTCGAATGGTAGGAGAAGACGCCAAACAGCGTCCTGCCATCAGGAGGTTTGTATGGAAGAGATCGTCCTTTCCTGGATTCGTAGCATCCTTGCCCAATAAATAGAGCAAGAGGGGACTGGCATCGGAAGTTTGTCCAGCATACAAGAGTAAGACTTCCTCCCACCAGGGATCAGCACTCTGCGAGACCAGTGTTGCGAATCGGCTCTGATCATTGACAGCAGTGGCGGCAAAATATTCCTGGAGGGTCAGGTGTAAGAAGCCATACCAGCCATGTGCCTGCTCTTTAAGCAATCCGTTTTCACTCGCAATCTCTTGGAGCACTTGCTGATTGTCCTCTGCAGATAGACCTAATGCCGGTAAGAAATAAGCGATTTCTGCAAAGAGGTCCTGCTCTGGAAAGTAGCGTCGTCCTTGTTGATGAAAACGCCAGGCTACTTCTGCCAGCAATTGCCGTTTCTGGTCAGGGTTAAAGCTGCGTCGTCGCCGAATATTGCGTTTGGCATCCCACTTAGCAAGTAAGACATCGACACACTCGCGGTACAGTTCTGCTCGTCGATCTGGTAAATCCAGTTGTGCTTCGTAGACAAGGACAATCAACGATAGGAGGAGCGGATTGGCAGCAAGTGCCTGAATGCGAGGGTTACGATTCAGGCGCGCAATGAGATCGGTAGCGCTGGCCACTCTCGCCCCTTCTTGCATACTGCGAAACCAGTTATCAACAAACTGACGAATATCCTTACGTTGGAAGTCCATCACTTCTACAACAGTGAAGCCATCAAGCGGTCGATGCTGCTGATACCCTGCTTTGCGAGCAGTCACAACGATACAGGCTGAGGGATAACGAGTAGCGAGACGCATAATGGCTTCCCAGACTTTCTGATACGACGCATCGGCTTGTGCGGGCTGCTCTCCCATAACAGTTTCATCTAAGGCATCGAGCAACAGAATTGCCTTTCCATCCCTGAGCATCGTATTCATATAGCTCCGCGCCTCCGTCTGGGGAAACGCATAGCGTTCTTCCCATCGATGCGCTGCATAATCCAGCACGTCCCGCTCTTCGGAAGAGGCAAAAGCATTCAGTTCTACGTGGATCGGGAGATCCGCGAGATCTGGATACTTACCATCAGCCAGCATCAGCACAAGATACTTGAGCAACGTAGTCTTCCCAGCCCCAGGATCGCCAACGATCACACATCGACGATACTTATGGATAACTGCATCTGGATCAATTGCGGTCACAACACGTTGCTCTAGATAATGGTGCTTCGCCTGAAAAAAGCTATCGGGGTCTCGTTGCTGCGCTGCTGTGGCAAGAGCCGGATCAATAGCATAACGCACGACGGTATCTTCATGAACATATACACGTACATAGATATTTGCAACTTCCAAAGGGCGTTGCATATCAAGAACCTGAAGGTGCGAAATCTGTGGATCGAGATGTAACGCTTTGCGATATGCGACCGCCCTGGCAAGGTTATTTTGTGCCATGAGCATCTCATGCTGTGCAGCTTCCTCCCGCTGTTTCTCTTGCTCTTTTTCATGATACTGCACATCTAATTCACGACGAAAACGCTCCATCTCCTGATCGTGACGGAGTTGGAGTTCATCTTTCTCATGCTCTGTTTTGTGGCTTTGTCGTGTTTGATAGATTGCGACCCCCACAGCAAGAAGCGCAGCGACAAGCGCCGCCGTTGCACCAATGACAGCAGCAGTAATAGTCGGGTCCCAACTACTAGTAGCAGGAACCAAAACCGGTACAGACGATGTTGGCATGGGAGCAGCGTGGGGAGAAGAATACCATAACTGGTACCCATTACGATGCAGAGCAATCAACTCTGCATATATAAGAAAATTCGTGGATTGGGCAGCCAGTTGCAATACCATAAGATCTCTCCCAAGACGTTGTCTTTCGCGCAGTAACACACGGAAGGATAAAGTTTGATAGATATCTACTATAGTAAACGAAGCAGAGGTAGAGAAACCAATGTATATCGGGTGATGACTCACAAGTCATTTTCCGCTTGCAATCAACTCTCATTCAGTGGGGGAAGCTTGTCGGTATGTTCCTCACGCTGGATGTGCAAACGAAGCCCCTCTAGTGCTAGAGTGCCGTTTACAATAAGTGAAGTAAAGTAAGTAGGCTTGGGAGGCCGATAGCCAATTCACGTCAACGGACAGGTGAATGCACTCTGGAAGCCATCTCACAAGATAAGCGGCACTCTAGTACTAGAGCAGGAACAAGGTACAAGCAAGCAAAAACGTCATTCATACGCGAGCCTCTTCTTTCTCGTGTATCACTCCGACGCTTGATTCCATAGCAGGGAGTCAAGCTGAACAACGCCCCATCCACCAGTAATTATGTGAAATATGACTCAATCCTAAATCATAACAAACCATGTCCTTCTCAAGAAACAGGCGAGAATCGATATCTCACCTGTTTCTTGACGGAGAAAAACGAGAATGCTGCTCTTACTTTCACTCTACTCCTGTGGCAACGCTATACAAAGGTTGCCAGCCTCTTTCACATGCGATGATGCAATGCTTGCTCATTATTTTGATACGGTTTTTATTATTTCGTCGTGTATAATAAAATCGCAGTTTGCTAGAAGCACATTTCTATGTATGTTTGTAGCGAGAAGAGAGCACCGGACAACAGCAAAGGTGTAATATGCCAAAGAAGAAAATAGCTAGAATTGACATTTTTAAAGCAATAGCTGGCGTTTCTTTTGCCACACTTGCTGCAGTTGGAGGTTCTACTGGGCACCCTCTTTATGCTGGTATCTCTGCACTGCCTGCGGCAGGATTTGCCTCGCTTGATGCATTGGGTGAGCGCATCGAAATGATTAAGCTACGTGGCCGCAAAGAAAATTATCTTGAATTACCACTTCCTCCCTGGTGTAATCACGATCAGCGTTCTTGGCAAAATCTCTGTGTGGAGATAGGCAATCATCTGCCGCAAATATTAGTAGGTATGCAGGAATGCATGCAGCAAGAGCAGCAGGTACTGACAAGAGATATCGTGGAAAAGATCTTTATCGATGTTTTCACTACGCAACGCTTCACATGGGAATATGATCACGAGCAAAAAAGACATATTGCTGAGTCACTTGCTACACCTATCCTGGAGAAATTTGACGAACTGCTCCAACCGATCATTGAATACATTCAACTGGAGGTCTCACTGCTGGATGAGCATAGGACCGCCCAGAATACAGAACAAACAGTGCTGGTGTTGCAAAAAATTCACGAAGAAATGAGTGCGAAACCACATGCTTTAGCTGACGAAGAGATGGCTATGCTAGAGGAACAGTATCGCCATGCTCTCTACGAGCGTTGGAAGATGCTGGACTTTAAAGGCATCATGCATGTTGATATGAACCGTCCTATCAGCATTCCGCTGACAGATGTCTTTATCTTTCCTGATGTGTTGCTTGGCATCCCGGAACACGAAACTCTTGAGCGCGAGGGTGAACTTCCTCTCTACGAAAAATACTTGCAACAGAAGATAAAACAGACTGTACGGCAACGAGATGCACTACATAGCGCGCTGGCGAAACATCGTCGATTGGTATTACTGGGCGATCCAGGATCAGGCAAATCAACACTTTTGCGTTACCTGCTATTGAAGCTTGTGGAGGGTGTTGCTGCCTTTACTGCAACATTTCCAGAAATGGTAGATGTCGCGATGGCTATCCCGCTCTATATGCCATTGGCAATGTATGCTGAAGTGTTGCGCTCCAACGTTCCCGGTAGCCGCTCGTTGGAGGACTTTCTGCCGATTTATCTGCGCGATAATTATCTTGGAGCATATGGCGATTTTATCCAGGAGCAACTCCAACAGGGCAACCTTTTCTTACTGTTCGATGGACTGGATGAGATTCCTGATACAGCTTTGCGCATGGATGTGGCGTGGCACGTTGAGATGTTTACGCAGGCGCATACGACGAATCGTTTCATCGTAACCAGTCGGATTGTTGGCTATAAAGCGGCCTCGCTTTCCGCTGAGTACCAAGCCTATACATTGGCGGATTTCAATGAGGACCAGATCAGGAAATTTGCCCAGCAGTGGTGTCCTGCTTATGAATATTGGGTGCAGGACGTGAGGGAAAGTCAGTATCTTGAAGATGCGGCGACCAGAGAAGCAGAAAGTCTTTTTAATGCCACCCAGAGTAAACCGGGAGTCAAGCGCCTGGCGGTAAATCCGCTCCTGCTGACGATTCTGGCGCTCATTCAACGGCAAGGTATTGAGCTACCAAGCCACCGCGTCGAACTTTTTGAGCTGTGTGCTATTACCTTAATCGACACCTGGGTGAAGGCGAAGGGCAGGGGACATACGACACGGTTTGACAAGAATGGTCTGATTAAAATTCTCCGTCCATTAGCCTTCTGGATGCATGAGCATCCAGCGGTGGGTGCGATTCCCGAAGAAGAGCTACATGATCAAATTGTGCGTCAATTAGTTGGTAGGATGATCAGCGAGCATGAAGCGACAATGATGGCTGAGCAATTTCTAGAAACGGTGCGTGGGAAAACAGGTATCTTAGTTGAGCGTGGTAAGGCGCGCTATGGTTTTTTGCATTTAACCTTTGAAGAATATTTCGCTGCACTCGAACTGGAGAAGCGCAAAGATAAGCATGCGTTTATACGAGCACATTTGCATGATCCGCGCTGGCGCGAGGTCGTCTTACTAACCGTTGGCACGACTGGTATTCTGAGAAGTGACGAAGAAGAAGTAACGGAACTTGTACATGACGTGATTGCCAACGCGGGAAGTCCTTACGAGCAGTATTTGCACCGCGATCTCCTCTTTGCAGGACTCTGTCTGGCGGATGATGTTGGTGTGAATGTTGCCTGTGAAAAAGAGCTACTCGAAGAAATTATCTGCCTGTATCTCACCTCTCCCTTCGAAGGCTTTCGCACTAGCTGTGCAACTGTATTGACGGAATGGAATAGCACAAAGATTGCGGAAAAAGCGGGTCAGCTTATCTTTCCACTATTGCGCCAATGGACGCAGCTAACACATTCGCCGCGTGTATTCTCAGCAACTTCTCCTTTTGACAAAGTACTTGCTGAACATATAGAGCAGTCGGCAACAGCCTATCAAGCGACAGTGATAAAACAACTACGCTTTCATATAACCGTTTTACTCGCGCATACGCAGACCCTTGATAAGCTAGATTGGCGTGCGAGCCTGTTGGGCATTGTATCAGAGGAGCGTGTCCGGGAGCGTATGCGCGATGTATTTACACAATATGCTGACAGGCAGATGTGTATTACTGAAGCTTTACTTGTTGCGCTCTCTGATCCAGATAAGTATATCAGGCAAAATGCTATAATAGCTATACAAAGATCTGATATGGCACAGCAGCCACGTGTTATGGATGCTCTGCTCGCTGCAGTATTTGATACTAATTACAAAGTAAGTGAAGCAGCTTTAGCTGCGCTAGGACAATATAGTGGTGCTCGAACTGGTGTGATTGAAGCACTTCAGAAAGTGCTTTCATGTAATGGGCATGCTTATGTTCGACGTGCAGCGGTTCGCGCTCTTGGTCAGTTTGCTAGAAGCCAGCCACGTGTTATTAGTATGCTCCTGGTAGCACTTACAGATATAGATGATAATTTGGTGAGAGAAGCAGCCGCCACTGCTCTTGCAAAGGTTGGTCAGAGACAGGCGTATGTTGTTGATGCCTTGTTGATCGCGCTTGCCGATAGTGATGAGGATGTGAGAGAAGCAGCGGCTGATGCACTGGCAAAACTCTGCGAGCGAAAAAAAGCTGATGCAATTGATACACTGTTAATTGCAGTCACCGATCCAACGGCTAATGCTATAGAGCTAGCTGCTAATGCTATCGGTCAACTCAGTAGCAATCCTACGTATGTTACAGAGATACTGTTACGCTCCTTCTCCAATGCTGATAGAGCAAGGGAAGCGGCGGCCAATGTGCTGGGAATATTTGGTGAGGGGCAAATTCATACTATCGATGTATTACTCACAAGCCTCACTAGCTCCGCATCGTGGTCGCTCAAAGTAGGTGTGGCGAAAGCCTTAAGGTATCTTGGTGAGGGACAGCCCCGCGTGATTAATATGTTGCTCTCAATACTCAGCAAGTCACCTTCCAGTCCTTTGAGAAGAGAAGTTGTCAGAGTTCTTAGACAGCTAAATGCTGGCGAACCACGGATTATCGACGCATTACTCAATGCTGTAACAGATGCTTCCTGGAGAGTCAGAAGAGAGGCCATTAAGGTTCTTGGGCAACTGAACTATAAAGATCTGCGTGTCATTGATGCGTTACTCAATGCTGTAACAGATGCCTCCTGGAGTGTCAGAAGGACAGCAGTCAGAGCCCTCACGTCCCTCGATAAAAGACAGCCTCGTATTCTTGATACGCTGCTCACTGCACTTGCAGACCATTGGCTTAAAGAAGCTGTTGTAGATGTTCTTGGAAATTTTAACTACGGAGAGCCACGTGTCGTCGAGGAGTTCTTGCTTGCTCTTATCGATTGGAGCATGGATGTGCAAAAAGAAGCAATTCAAGCACTTGGCAGCCTTATCAAGGCACAACCTGAGGTTACACAGAAATTGTTGTGGGCTTTAGGGAAGCTAAAAGATTAAATCATCCCAGATATCCCCTTGCGTAGAGATGGTAGACTAGAAGTGAAAAAGATCTGGGGGGATGGAAGATGGATCTTACGGAAGAAGTGAAAGAGTTGTTGATCAAGACAGCAAAAGAGTTAAAAGGCAGCGCACGTCGTCTTTTTCTGGCAAGAACGGTACGAGCATTGGGAGAAGGAGGGCAACGACGAGCTGAAGAGGAGCTGGGTTGGAATCGTGGACTGATTAGAAAAGGCGAACATGAACGCAAAAGCGGGGTGGTGTGTGTGGATGCTTTCAATCAACGAGGCAGAAAACGCAGCGAAGAGCATCTGCCAAATTTGCTGAAGGACATTACCGCCATCGTAGATGGGCAAAGCCAAGCTGATCCGCAGTTTCGTAGTGCTCGGCTCTACACCCGTCTGACCGCAGCGGAAGTCCGTCGCCAGTTGGTTACAACCTACCACTACACGGATGCGCAATTACCAACGACAGCCACCATCACAACCAAGCTCAACGAACAGGGCTACACGCTCAAAAAGGTGGCAAAGACGCAACCCCAAAAAAACTCCCCGAAACCGATGCCATCTTCGACCACCTAAAAGAGGTGAATGCGGAGGCCGATGCAGAAGGTTCAACCTTACGCATCTCGATGGATGCCAAGGCGGTGGTCAAAATCGGTCCCTTTGCACGCGGAGGAAAAAACCGGGTACTGACCAAAGCGGCCGATCATGATTTTGAGGCACAAACCGCCGTAACCCCGGTCGGCATTTTCCTTCCGGCTTTGGATGAGTTGTTTCTGTATGGAGTCACATCCAAAGTCAGCAGCGACTGCCTCGTTGATCGGCTGATTCAGTGGTGGGAAAGCGTGAAAGAGCGTTTTTGCCAGATCAAGCTGCTTGTCATCAATTTGGATAATGGACCAGAGAATCACAGCCATCGTACCCAGTTTATGCAGCGTTTGCTCGAATTTACCCAAACCTATCAGATCACCATCCGTTTGGCGTATTATCCGCCTTACCATAGTAAATACAATGCAATTGAACGCTGTTGGGGCATTTTAGAACAGCACTGGAATGGTGCCCTGCTCGATTCCGTCGATGCCATCATCCACTTTGCCCAAACAATGACGTGGAAAGGGAAGCATCCGGTTGTTGAATTGGTCACGAACGCCTATCAGACTGGAGTAAAGCTGACCAAAGAAGCCATGCAGGGAGTGGAAACCCACCTCCAGCGATGGTCTTCCTTAGAAAAATGGTGCGTCGATATTCTCTCCTCTCTGCCAACAGGGCCGCAATATCATCCATCCTTGCAAGAGAAGTCAACGTCTCAGAAGCGGCCACGAGGTCGTCCTCGCACAAGGCCGCTTCCTGATCCAACTCAGCCAAAACGGCCACGAGGTCGTCCTCGTAAGCCTATTGTGGCTGAGAGCGTTACGCCAATATCGACTCCAGGTTAGTACTACAGTGGTAATTATGTAGAAGCAGCAAGACGACGGAGGTAGTGACAGCGACGAGCGATGGCCTGATGGGCGCGGCGGAACAAGGACCACTGGAGATGGAAGAGACGAGAGAGGGGAGGTTTCTCCAGCAGAAAAAAGAAGAGTCGGCGGATTTCCGGGAGGCTGAGGGGGACCATCACGGGCAAGTCAGCCCCCGCTGGCGTTTGAAGGCGCTCAGCGTCTTCGAGGGGGTATGCGATGGGGAGGGATGCCACGGTTTTTTTTCCTCGTCAGCTCCCGGCTCTTGTATGAGCTGCTGGCTCTGGGTGCGCAAGACGACGAGAAAGGCGTGAGCCAGCATGCATAAGGTAATGTGACGGTACCATCCCTGCCAGGATCGGACCTCATAGTGATCTAAGCCAACTTCTCCCTTGCTCTCTTCAAAACATTGCTCCACCGTCCAACGCGTTCCAATGGCGGTAGCCATCTGGGCAAGGGTGGTCCCAGCAGGGGCAAAGACCAGCACATAGGCCCGCTTCGCCGGTTTTTCTCCTTCAACCAAGCTCCGTCGAATCACCAGCCAGTGCTGCCACCCTTCTTGCTCGGGTTGGGCCAGTTCCAGGCGAGCCCAATCAAAGAGACGTGGTCCCTTGCTCCCCTGGCCGACCGAGAGACGGTGCCACTGGTCTCTTGCCACGCTATCCGCCAGGTGATCCACCCGCTTCTGCCCGCCCTGCACGTTCACCTGCTCCTGACACGTGACTGCCAACGCGTGAGCCTGTTTACGCGCCTCCAGCCCTTCCCGCAGTGGACGATGACTTCCATAGACCGTATCACCCGTGACCCAGGCGACGTCCAGTCCGGCATCTAAGCTCCGCCAGAGCATGCGTGCGGCCAGTTCTGGTTTGGTCGCAAAGACCACCGCTTCGGGGACATCGGCGGCTCGACGCCGCTCGGGATCTTGGGTCCAACTCTTGGGCAGGTACAACTCGCGATCCACCAACGTATGATCTCCCTGGCTTTCGTAGGTTAAGAAGACCCCGATTTGACAGTTTTCAATGCGTCCTGCGGTCCCACTGTACTGCCGCTGCACCCCGACCGACTTCTTCCCCTTCTTGAGAAAGCCCGTTTCATCAATCACCAACATCCCACCAGGATGGGCCAGCATCTCACGCACATAGGCTTGCAGTCGGTCTCGCACCTCATCGCTGTCCCACACCGACCGATTCAGCAGGTATTGCATCGCATACGGCGTTGGCAACCCGGCCTCTTCTGCCAATTGCCAACCGTTCTTGCGTTCGATGGGACTCAGTAATCCTCGCAGGTACGCTCGTATCCGTTCTCGCGTCTCCGAGCGGATAAAACAAGGGTCGATGCGTTCACTCATCGCGTTGAACAGGCTCGTCCATAGCTCTCCGGGTGATGATGCCGACCAGGCTTCTTCCATGTTCCTTGGCTCTCTTTTCTTTTTCCTCCTATTTTACCACATTTACCACTGTAGTATTAGTGGGAGCTACCTTTGTTTGCTGGGATGCTTTATTTTTTGAGAGTCCCTTAGTGGACAATGAGATTGTGGATAGGGCAACCCAAACATATAAAGAGCATCTCTTTGCAACTTTCGTAGAGCGGGCGCTGGGTGTGCTGAGATGTGTAGGTACTAATCAATCTTCCTTGATCGATCTTGTCTTCATGTTACTTTCTCCTGCTTCTGTGGAGTCGGTTTCTAACTCTATGAGAATGCGAGCAGCGGCGACATTAGGGCGATTGGGCAAAAAGAATCTATCCATTGTCAATAGATTGCTGTCGCTGCAGCTAGATGCGACTGCTGAAGTACGACAAGGCATTATGCAGGCATTTGGGGAATTTGGAGCAGGAAAACCTCAGGTTATTGATAAATTGTTACTTGCTCTTTCTGATAGCGAAACTTTTGTGAGATGGTCGGCTGCTCTTGCTCTCAGACAATGCGGAAAGGGACAGCCTCGTGTTATTGAAGCACTACTGCGCGCTAGGACTGGCGATCATGAGGCTGTCAGAAGTGAGATAATTCATACTCTTGGGAGTCTAGGTGTGGGACAGTCTCAGGTTGTCGAGGCGGCTCTTCAAGCGCTCTCTGATAGAGAGTCGGGTTATGTGAGAAGTTGTGCTGCTATTGCCTTGCGCTTGCTGAATGATGGACAGACTCAAATAATCGAAGCTTTGCTGCGGACTCTCTCTGAACCTTCTATACGTGCTAGATATTCAGTAGTGGCTGCGATTGGGCAGCTTTGGAACGGTCAGGTCAATGTTATTGAAGCCTTATATATCTATTTTTCACATGCTGACCTGTTGACTAAAGTTTCAACACTTCGTGTATTATCAGGTATTCAGAACAAGCAATATAAGCTCATTGACGCTTTGTTTGCAAAAATTGCAGATCCTTCCTGGCTGGCTGGAGAGGCAGCAATTGAAGCTCTCAATAAACCTGCTGACAGTCAGCCTGCTGTCGTAAGCTTTTTGCTCTCTGCGCTTACAGATTCCTTGCCCGAAGTTAGAGAAGAAGCTGCACGTGCCTTACAGCTTTTTGAGCACAGCCAGCCTGAGGTCGTTGAAGCATTGCTGAAAGCTACCTCGGACGCGGATTGGACTGTAAGAGAAGCTGTAGCGTCGGCTCTATCCGTGTCACAAATTCAGGTAGAGGCTATTAGTAGCAAGTTAGCACAGATGCTGCAAGCCTATGAAAGCATGGCCCAGCGTGATCTGCGTGATTCTACTGCTATATTCAGCGCGTTACAGGAGATTGCCAAAAAACTGTAGCGCGTAGCTTGTAAGAGCGTGTTTTGGAAAGAGGCTGAAGCACCTCAGAAGGTAGCTTCAGCCGATGGAATAGATAAGGCAGGTGGAAGTTGACACGCCACGTAAACAACGAGCTCAGTGGCACTGGGATGAACGGATGTGATCATGATTCCAGCAGGGGGTGTAAGATGAAGGACAGCGACGCCGCCTCTTTAGGCTCCATGAATGGAATACTCCTGATAGATACTACTTCCGCTATTCTACCACAAAGTCGAGACTGGAGCAGCAAGCACGTTCACTTATTTGAGGATGGGCAATCAACAGCATGCTCCCTTTGTCTATTGATGCGATACATTCACCTTAATAAACAGATGAAATTGCGTCTGCATCACTTTCGATGGCTCCTAACAATTTCAGCGTGTTTTTTTGTGCATCTGTCAAACCTTGTACTTGCGTGATGTTCATACGTTCATACGGTCTATCGCCCCGTAATGTTTTGAGACATCGCCCAGTTTGTCTCTCCCAAAGTTTGATTGTTCGGTCACTACTGCCGCTGGCTAGCGTCTCTCCATCTGGGCTGAATACAACACCTATGACCCCGCCGTTATGACCTTGCAATACCTGAACTCTCTGTCCTGTTTCTTGATCCCAAAGGCACACGCTCTGGTCATCGCTGCCACTGGCAATAAATTTCCCATCCGGGCTAAACGCCACCGACCTGATCACACCCGTATGCCCTCGAAATACCCGTATAATCTTCCCCGTCTCTGTTGACCACTGGATAAGACGCTGGTCTGCTCCACCACTGATCAGTGTTTGCCCATCAGGGTGAAATGCCACTGACCATACCTCCCCTGTGTGTCCTCCTAACATTTTGAGCAACTGGCCTGTCTGGATATCCCAAAGACAGACTTTCTCATCCTCGCTTCCACTCGCAATCATCTGGCCATTTGGACGAAATGCGAGACTCCAGATTTCTCCCATTGGCCCTGCCAGTGTCTTCAACCATTGTCCTGTCTGAATATTCCAAAGATCAATTTTCCGATCTCCACCGCCTACTGCAATGCTCTTTCCATCCGGGCTAAAGGCCACCGAAAGAATCCAACAGCGACGCCCCTGAAACATCTGGATCTGCCGCTGTGTTTGGATATCCCAAAGTCTTGCACTTTGATCTGAACTTCCACTGACTGCTATCTTCCCATCAGGACGAAACGCCACTGACCAGATACAACTCGTATGCCCATAGAAGTTCTTTATCAGTTGTCCGCTCTCAACATTCCAAAGATGGATGGCCCGATCCTCACCTCCACTCATTACGTGTTGTCCGTCAGGGCTGAACGCCAGGGTACAGATTTGATTACTATATCCCAACCAAGTTTTGTAGCGTTGTCCTGTCTGCTCATTCCATAATCGTATGCCTTCACCCCCGCTTATCAGCGTCTTGCCATCACGACTCCAGGCCACTGACCGAATGCGACCGTTGTTGCCTTGGAAGGTCTTGAGTAGTTGCGCTAACTGAGCATCCCAGAGAGAGAGAGAGGCGTCTTCTCCACCACAGGCAATGCTCTTTCCATCCGGGCTAAAGGCCACCGACCAAAAGCCTTGTTCTTGCTTTTGGAGCATGTTGGGTTGACATTGGCCATCAGACGCGATCTCCCAGAGAAGAAGGGAGGCGTCTTCTCCACTACTCACCAGGGTTTTTCCGTCAGGACTGAACGCCACCGACCAGACTGCTCCAGTATGCCCATAAAAGGTCTTGAGTAGTTGTCCTGTTTGAGCATGCCAGATATGTATGCTCTTATCTTTACTCCCACTGGCAATAAGCTTTCCATCCGGGCTAAAGGCCACTGACCAGACGCGTTCTTGATGACCTTTCAACGTTTTCAGCAACTGCCCCGTCTCTACATCCCATAGCAGAAGCACGCGATCTTCTCCACTACTTACCAGGGTTTTTCCGTCAGGACTCAGTGCAATAGTAAAAATCCAATGGGTATGCCCCTTCAATATGTTGAGCGTTTGCCTTGTCTCTACATCCCAAATACGCACACGTTGATCATCACCTCCACTCATCAGCAATTTGCCATCAGGACTGAACGTCACTGCACGAACCCAGTCAGTATGACCCTGAAACGTTAAGAGGGGTACACCACTTGTTGTATTCCACAAGCGGATCGCTCCATCCGTTGTTCCTGCTGCAACAAGTGATCCATCGGGGCTCAATGCGACTGAGAGAATTTCCCCAAAAACGTCGGTGAAAACGCAATTCACCAGACGAGCAAAGGCAAAGTTGGTTTCAGAGAGCAGCGCTCCTTGTAAATATGCCTGTTGTAGAACGAGACTGGAAAAATCATACCCACGCAGATCAACGCCTATTTGGAGGAGCACGTTGAGGATATTGCCTGGGGCATAACAAGATGGAGAAGAAGACAGAACACGAAGTTGTGTGAGTTGACGGAGGAAGATCTGTGCGATCTGATCTTTTCCATAGACTGCAAGCAGCCATCGCGTAATTGGTTGGAGAATGCGATGGATCTGACGTTCTCTCACGTCGTCTTTTGCCTGTGCTTTGATGAAGGCATGACTCTGAAACAATACCAGAGTCCCGGTACTGATTTCTTCACAAATCCGCTGAATGAATCGATCAGTTACATATTCCATCACCGCATTTTGCAGGAGAAACCCATGATCCATACCTTCCGTCAGGTGCATTTGCTGGAGGGCCCTGAGGGCTTCCTGAAGTTCCTTCCTTGAGGGTGGATGAATAAGATCCTCATGCAAGGTCTGTAGTGAGACCTCTTCGCACTCGATTGCTAGCCAGTACAAAATGTCTTGTTCTAGCGGCGATAAGCGCTCAAATTGTTGATTGAGGTCGGCAGAGAGCGCTGCTGAGTGATCTTCCATGCTTCAAAATCTCCTCTCCTCGTAGATCATGATATCCCTGGACAACATTACCAGACATGTCGGACACAAAAGTATTCTGAGTTTTTGTCTCTTATTCACATGCACCTAATGCTTTTATGATATTCCTTTGATCCTCTGTTAGACCTGTTGTACCTGTGATTTTCATTTGCTCGTATGGCCTCCTGCATCGGAGTGTCTTGAGGCATTTCCCTGTTTGCCAGTCCCAAAGTTTTGTCGTTCCATCTGCGCTCCCGCTTGCGACTGTTTCACCATCAGAGCTGAATGCGACACTCCTCACGCGACCAGTATGCCCTTGGAGGCATTGCAATACCTGACCTGTCTTCATATCCCAAACCCGGACACTCAAATCGTCACTGCCGCTTACTACCAGTTGACCATTTGGGTTGAAGACAACTGACCTGATGTCTCCAGAGTGGCCCCGGAGAACGCTGACCTCGCGCCCAGTCTTTACTTCCCAGAGTCTTAGACACTGATCTGCACCTCCACTTATGAGCATCTGTCCATCAGGGCTGAATGCTAGAGACCAGACCTCGCTGGCATGTCCTTGAAGAACCTTCAGTTCAGATCCGGTTTGAGTTTCCCAAAGGCGTATGGTCTTATCCTCACTCCCACTCGCTATAATCATACCATTAGGACTGCATGCGACAGACCAGATTTCACCTGTGTGTCCTATGAGAACACGACATAATCGACCCGTAGCGCATTCCCAGAGATACACACGCTGGTCGCCGCTCCCCCCTATAATGAGCTTCTCATCGGGGCTAAATATGAGCGAGTAAATCCAACGATGTGCTTCTCGTAGGACCATCAGTGGCTTTTGCATCGTTGTATCCCAGAGTCGCACACTCTGATCATTGCTGCTACTTGCTAGCATTTTGCCTGTGGAGCTAAACACCACTGACCAGATACGGCTACGATGTCCTTGCATGTCTCTCAATAAATGGCCTGTAGAGACATCCCAGAGGTGAATGGCAAGATCTTCCCCTCCACTAACTAATTGCTTGCCATCAGGGCTGAATGCCACCGACCAGATACGATCACTGTACCCCTGTAATGTTTTCAGTAAGTATCCTGTTTGGATGTCCCATAATCGCACGATAGGATCTTGTCCACCACTCATGACCATTCTGCCGTCAGGACTAAATACCACAGATCGTATTCGTCCATGCCCCGAGAGAACTTTAAGGGGCTGTTCGCTGTCTACTTGCCAAAGATACACGTGCCCATCTTCACACCCCGTCCCGATGAAATTTCCACTAGGGCTGAAGGCCACCGACCAAAAGCCTTGTCCAGAATTTCGTGGCGATTTAAGCTGATATTGACGATCAGACTCTCTGTTCCAAAGAATAAGATAAGCATCCTCACCACAACTCACCAGGCTTTTTCCATCAGGACTGAAGGCCACCGACCAGACTGATCCAGTGTGCCCTTGAAAGATCTTCAGAAGTTGCCCTGTTTCTACATCCCAGAGGTGTACATGCTGATCTTCGCTTCCACTGGCAATGAACTTTCCATCCGGGCTAAAGGCCACTGACCAGACGCGTTCTCGATGACCTTGCAACGTTTTCAGAAGCTGCCCCGTTTCTACATCCCACAGTAGGAGCACACGATCTTCTCCGCCACTCACGAGTATTTTTCCATCAGGGCTAAGTGCTACAGTGAGTATCCAATGGGTATGTCCTCTCAATACTTTGAGCGTCTGTCGTGTATCTATGTCCCAAATCCGTACACTTTGATCATCACTTCCACTTATAAGCGTTTTGTTGTCGGGACTGAATGCTACCGCATAAACCCAATCTGTATGGCCTTGAAACGTAAAGAGCGGAATACTCTGTGTGATATTCCAGAGGCGTATCTCTCCATCTGTTGTCCCTGCTGCGACAAGTTTTCCATCTGGGCTAAATGCGACACTGAGGACCCCTCCAAATGTCTCTGTAAAGGCACAGTTTATAAGATGAGATGAGGCAAAACTTACTTCTGGAAGCGATACCCCACGCAAATAGGCTTGCTTTATGGTAAGATGAGAAAAGTTATAGCCATGAAGGTCGTATCCTAATTGGATCAGCAAGTTCAAACTATTGCCTGCTGTATAGTTCGGCTTTTGTGTATCCGTTTCTTGCAACAGAGTGAGGATGCGCTTTAATGTGCTTTCGCTTTCCCCTTTCCCAAACGTAGCGAGGAGGTATTGGGCCACCGGTTGAAGGATCAAGCGTATCTGGCTCTCTCGCACATATTCCTTCGCCAATGCTTGCATCAAAGCATGGCTGCTAAAGAGCGAAAGTACTCCTGTGTGGAGTTCCTCACATATACAGGTGACAAATCGCTCGGTCATATATTCCATGACGACGTTTTGTAAGGTAAAACCCGATGCACTTGTTTCAATGAGATATCGTCGTCGTAAGGATTGAAAGGCAGCCTGAATCATTCTTCTCGGAACAGGATGCACAAGATCGTCGTTCACTTTCTGAAATGAAACGGTTTCCCGTTCAATCGCCAACCAATACATAATCTCCTGCTCCAGTGGAGAGAGCCGTTGGACTTGTTGGTCTAAGACATCCTGTATATCACTGAAAATTCTTTGACCATCTCGAAGAAATGCCGTAATCTCTCCATTGAACACTTCAAGAATGAACTGCGAGACAAGTTTTAACGCTAATGGGTTGCCTGCATAGAGATCTATCAGCTTCTCAACTGACTGTGCCTCTCCAACGATCCCCTTCCTTTGAACAATATTTGCTCCATCACGAGATTTCAGCCCATACAAATGGAAGGAGCGGATCGATGTATCCTTTCCTTCCAGAAGAGCAACCTCTCTCGTTTTTTCTCGGCTGGTGAGCAACAGACAACTTTGATGCTGTGCCTCTCCTACACGTTGGAATAGCCTGCCATAATCTTCATAGCCATCTCGATAGACACCGGTACCTTTACCACTTTGGAATACCGTCTCACAATTGTCGAATACAAGGAGACAGCGATGCTCTCGGAGGTAGAAGAGAAGAAGTGAAATGAGATCTTCGATTTCATCTGGAAAATCTATCTCCTGCTGATCGGAAAGGAATTTGATGCAACTGTGAAGCATATGGTGAAAGGAAGGCGCTTGCTGGAGGGAACGCCAGAAAATATACTCAAACGAGTCCTTCACGACGTTGACTAACGCGACAGCCAGGCTTGTTTTGCCAATTCCTCCCATACCTAAGATCGCAAGGAGACGACAATGACCCCCTATCACCCAAGATTGCAACTCATCTAGTTCCTTTTCTCGCCCATAAAACTGCTGTGATGAAGGTGCCTCTCCCCAATGAATAGTATGAGTGCGGGAGCTTATCACGAGTGCTTGTTTATATGGCCCTTCAGAATCGTGTGGCATGGCAAGATGGGATTCTATGATAAGAGGAGGTAAGATCTCAGTGTGTCTATGCTCAATGCCACTTTGAATATGAGTGGATGGGAAGGAATGTTCAGGTTGCTCGCGTTGAAGCTGCTTGGTGTACTCATATGGTATCGGATGCTGACTTTTTGGAGACAAACGCTCTTCTAAGGCTTTGAGATGCTCCGCAGGCTCCTTGCCAAAGTCGGCGAAGATTGCTCGACACCGCTCATAAGCAGCACGAGCTTCGACAAAACACTCTGCCTTGATGAGCAACTTCATCAAGCGATAGAGTGCATCCTGGTCGAACGGAAAGCGGATCACATGTGCCTGTAACAGTGCTTCGGCTTGCGCATCTTGCCCACGCTGGATGGAGAGATCGGTCAGTGAGCGGATCATACGACGGCGAGCCGCACGCAAGGCTTGTTGTCGGACCTTGACCCAACGATGCTGGCTCCACTCACCACCTCTAGCTTGATCCGCCAGGAACTCTCCACGCACGAGATCCTTTGCCTGTTCCCAGAGCGTCAGAACCTCATCTTCGCCGCTGCTCGTGCTGGCTTGCTGCACCAGCGCATCAAAGGCATCGACATCTATCTCCAGCCGGGTTTGATCAGCCAATTGAAGCAAGCTACCTGACAAAGAGTGTAGCAGTTCCTCTCCGTTGGCTGGACGCAAAACAGTGCGTAGCGCCTTTGTTGCCACACGCAACGACTCCACGGCATGCTGCTCGTCTACCTCCGGCCAGAGGATGCCCGCTAACTGGCTGCGGCTAGCGCGTCGTTGAGGCGCACACACCAGGAGACAAAAGAGCGCCCTCGCTGAGGTTCGACGGTGCCAGGCATCCTCATCACTTGCTGAAGGAACTAACCACTCCAAATGGAGCGGCCCAAAGAGGGAAACGCGGAGCAAAGGCCCTGAAGTCACCTGTTCCCGTTCTGCTGATTGCTCACGCATCTGTGGCCTTCCTTTCCCATCTGCTGCTTGGCGTTTAGAAGAGCAGTCCACCTTTTTCCCGTAGTATACCATAGTTTCTTTTTCACCGCATCATTTCTGCTTTGTTGGGTTTTCTCTTGCTGGTCCCCATCTGGTCCCCATCTTCTGTCCCGGTTCTGTTCTTGCCACTAGCTATGCTAGAACAGAGCGCAGAAAGAGCAACAGGGGTAAGGAGATCAACGATGGACCGAGGCGAGGGAGAATGCGACGCATTGTTTCCTGATGAACCTACTACGAAGCAAAAAGTCTTTCCAACCCGCGATGGGAGCTTCTCTCGCAGCGCAGTGCAAGCACCGTCTTGAGCATAGTGCTGGTGTGCTTGATCTGTGCGGTCGTACGGGGCGGATGTGCTCATCAGCGCCTTCTCTGGGATCACGTCGAGAAACAGGGGAAGGACGGATAGGAGCAGAAAGAATGGTGAAACAATGCGCCATCAGCAACAGAGCAATGCCAACCGAGAGGAATGTATGTTATGTCAACGAATCAAAGTCACGTCGCCAAGCTACGAGAAGAGATAGAAGCAACCTGCGTTTCGATGAATTTGGCGCTCAATGGCTTCGCCCAAAAAGCACCACACTACGTGACAACGCATCAATACGCGACCCTGGATCAGCAACGCACGCATTTAGCAACACTGATCGGTGAGGAGCAAGCATTAGATGCAGTCTGCGAAACGTACAACACCGTTCTCAGGAAGGAACAGCCAGGAGAGGTCTCTCATGACCAATGACAGGTATCCGATTGATAGTGCGTTCCCAATCGAAACAGCCAGGCTCAATGGGACGACCTGTGGCGTACCTGTATGGGGCACAAAGCCTGGTGTGTAAACGGAGAAAATAGCAGGAAGGATACCTCTATGGGTTTTATTTCTAGAAGACATGCCCAACAAACGAGCAGGAGAGATACGGAACCAGCACGACCAACGACGAATATCCTCGCTGGTCGCCGCCATCGGGTGGATGTTCCCTCTGTGCTCCCGACGGATCGCCAAGAAATCCGTCGACTCGACTTTCAGCACTATGCGCTTCGGTCCGTGCTGAAAGGAAACTATCAGGCACCACTTGATCCGTCTTCTCTCACCCAGATTCTGGATGTGGGGTGTGGCACGGGCCAATGGGCAAGGGACATGGCGGAGGCGTTTCCAGGGGTACACGTCACCGGGATTGATATCGAACCGACCTTTTCTGCGGCGACTCCGCTGCCTGCGACTGTTCATTTCGTCCATGGCAATATGTTAGACGGTCTTCCTTTTCGTGATCAGTGCTTTGAGTATGTGCATCAACGATTACTGGTTGGGGCGATTCCTGCCCAGAGATGGCCAGACCATCTGCGAGAACTCTGGCGCGTGCTCAGCGTGAACGGTTGGGTCGAGCTCGTGGAATCGAGTTCGTTTGTGCGTCCAGGTCCCGCAACCTCTCAGGTGATGAACTGGTGGGAACAAGTGGCCCCCATGATCGGCTTTGATCTCACACTGCTGAATCACCTGGAAGCGTTGTTGCAGGTGATCGGCTTCAGGCAGATCACGACGCACACACTGAACCTTCCGCTAGGAACATGGGGAGGACATGAGGGAAACATGCTGGCTGTGGATCTTCACGCGGTGACAACCAGTTTCAAAGGATTGTATTGTTCTCGGCTCAACCTTTCCTCTGAACTGTTTGAGAGGACCATGGAGCAACTGATTGCCGAATGGGAACACTATCATACCACCTACACCTTCCATATCGCCTATGGACAGAAGGAGGGAGTCGGTCAGAGAGTCAAACCCAAAAGAGGGGAGAGAGGTTGAATGAACGGGCGGCAAGAAGGAAAGACGTTCCGAAAGATTCACTTGGCGCAGGCATCTTGCCTACCGGCAACAGCGTTGTCAGTAGCAGAAACCGCTTCTCCGTGGCCGGACGATCAGCCGATAACAAGCGGTACTCGAAACGTCGCGACCCTATCTGGGGCATTTGTTATGGTGATTGACGATTCTCCCACGGTGCGTACCATCGTAGAAATGTGCCTGTGTCGAGAGGGCTTTGAGGTGAAGGGTTTTCCAGATGGCGTGGAAGCCCTGCGCTGGTTGACTGAGCCAGAGCGCGGATACCAGACCTCGTTCTCCTGGACATTGGCTTACCCAAATTGGATGGCTATGAAGTGGCACGTCGCCTCAAAACGAAGTCACAGTTGAACAGGACCGTCATTGTGATGGTGTCACGTCGAGACGGCGCAGTTGATCGTCTCAAAGGCCGTCTTGCGGGCGCAAAGGATTACCTGACAAAGCCATGGACTTCCCAGGAACTGATTGCGGTCGCGCATTCCCATCTCGGGACGCTCTCTCAACGACCAAGTACTCACGACAAGAAAGGTAGCAGGTGCTATGGCAAGTAAGTATCCAATCAATGTAGAAAATCCCATCGAAATCGTCCGGCTCAACGAACAGGACATGTTCTTTACGGAGGCCATGGGAGGACTCTTTCCCGAGGAACCAGATCTCTCTCATGTGGAAAAGGTGATCGATATGGCCTGTGGCCCTGGCAAATGGGCCTGTGATGTCGCCTTTCACTATCCTCATCTGGACGTTGCGGGTGTGGATCTCAGTCGCACCATGATCGATTACGCCAATGCAACTGCCCGCTCTCAGCGGTTGAAGAATGTCTCCTTTGAGCAGATAGATATCACGAAACCGTTGCCCTTTGCCGATGGAACCTTCGATCTCATCAATGCTCGTTTGCTGTTCAGCGTTCTGCATCGGGATGCTTGGTCCCCGTTCCTAGCGGAATGTGCGCGTCTGCTCAAGCCAGGAGGGATCGTACGCCTCTGCGAACTGGAATGGTGGACCTCAAATAGTGAGAGCCTGCAACTGCTCAGCGGCTCGTATTTTGAGATGTTGAGGAAGATGGGGCAGTCTTTTTCCGTGGATGGACGTTCGAGTGGCATCGTGCACATGCTCGCAAGATTGTTGCAGCAAACAGGCTTTCAGCGTATTGGGAAGCGGCCTTTTGTGATCGACTCATCGGCAGGGGAACCGTTGTGGTACCAATCGTTCAAAGACCTTGAGTTAGCTTTTTCACTGCTCAAACCCTCCCTGCTGAAAGAAGGCATCCTCTCAGAGGAAACCTTTCACGATCTGTATCATTCCACCTTGATTGACCTCCAACTTCCTGAGTATACCTGCACCTCGTTTGGCTTAACGGTGTGGGGGTATAGAGGAGCAGGAAGAGGGGCGAAGAAACCTGGCTTGGAGGAAGCATGACACGAGCATGAGGTGTTGGATCTTGCAATACTCCCATGTGAGGAATAGGCCATGGAAATCGGCATTCCTGGGGAGAAACAAGCAGCTCAGAAAATTCCCGAGGCATGTTCTCAACAGATCAAGTAGACGTATACTCTTAATGATGTCTGATTCAGCGTGAAAGAAGAGAAAAGAGGTGAGCGGGAGGATGCCAAATCCGACATGCTCGCAACTCAGAAGGCAGTATCCCTTCGAGATCCCAACGCTGGCAGCAAAGGCCGGTGTAGGAAATGGTGTTGTCTACGATATGCTGCGAGGATTGCCTGTCGAGAAAGCCGAGGCAGAACAGGTTCTTGCGGCGCTCGCAGAACTGCTGGAGTGCAAATGGGATCTGACGCTGGCTACCGTTGATGTCGTTCTCAAAGAAGGATAAGCTGCGATGTTTGGGTTTCCAAAGAACGTCACTGTGTGGTCTCTTGCCTCTCCAAACGACACCCACCCGGCGAAACGGTATGCCGGGAAAAGGATCAGGGGGAGGCAGGTCGATATCTTTGTTGTTCACAGGCAGAGGAGCAAGCCCTCTTGCTACCTAGCTTGCAAGGTACGCAGCGCGTCTGAGGCTGATTATCAGACCAACCAGCAGCACTATTATTACGCACTCAGACCCGTCTTGGGCCAGGACCTTCCCCGAGATCTTGCCTCAGCTCGGCGCATCCTCAAGACGCTTGCTGAGGATGCGGATCGATGGTCCTGGTCCAAGGGGGATACAGGCCAGTTCAAGGAGCAATTGGAGCTGGTGTATAACGGCATGGACTTTCGCGGTGTACGTCATCCGAGAAAACTGGTAGAGAGCCTCACCACATGGTTGAAGACGGCACTGCGCTATGGGAAGGGGAGGCAGAATATCGCTGCGGTGAAGCTGGCGCTTGATCGCATGAAGGAGGTCAAGCAGAGGATTGGGAAACACGGAGAGATGGATGAGCGCTGCGCAGCATGCGTCCGTGAGATCAAAGGGCTCCTCTACGCGATCCTCTTGCGAACGTACCGACACGATACGATCCATATCCACGATGAGTGGGATCACCTATAAAGGAATATGAGAAAAAGGAGCAAAAGAAAAAATTGTCCCATTATGACTAATTGAATGAAGAAAGAGATGGTTTGGTAGGGAGGAGCGAGAGGGGACGATAGCAGAGAGCAGGAGACCTTCTTGACCTTCACGCTCGTGCTCTCTGCATCCAACGGGCGTTTTCTGTCGTTCCTCCTTATCAAATCATCTCTTTTTCGAGGGTGAAGCAGAGGTGATGGTCTTTCAACAGATGATGTGGAGCAAAAACCAAGAAATCAACAGGGAAGGAAATTTCGTCTATGACCTGTATTGTAGGTTGTGTTGATAAACAAGGAGTCGTGTATATGGGAGGGGATAGTGCAGTTTGTGATTCCAATCAGATAGATACGCGCACAGATAGGAAAGTCTGGAAGCAGGACAACGTGCTCATGGGATGTGCAGGAAACCCCAGAATGAGGCAACTGTTGATCCACTCGTTCCATCCTCCAGCCTATGATCCAAAGCGCATGAACATAGAACACTATCTGGCAACCGTCTTTGTGCAAACCATCAGGCAATGTTTCAGGAAAGCCAGGTATAACGACGAAGAGCTGGGAGGACATGTCCTCATTGGTTTTCAGGGGAGATTGTTTCAATGAGAAGGCGATTATCATCTGATGGAGGTCGCCCATGGGTATGATGCCATCGGTTCCGGGGCAAAAATTGCATTGGGAGTGATGTATGTGACAGCAGACCTGGACCCATATGAACGTATCCAGCGCGCATTAGAGGCGGCAGCGTTTCATATTCACACGGTGCGAGCGCCTTTCTCTCTCGAAAAATGAGAGCCTTGCCGCTCTGGTCAAAAAAGAGCAAGCTTCCAGCTCTTGAGGCAGTCCCTAAAACTCCGCGTCGATGCGTGGATCGCAGAGAAAAAATTAGGTGAATAGGGAGAAGGGTCCTATTACAGAAAATGTCACATTACGATGGTGTGATCATGGAACGAGAAACCGTGTGCATTTGAGTGTGCCAACCAGAGAAAAAGAGCAATGAGAGGGAACAGGCCGGGTTATCAGTTCCCTCTCGTCTGGCTCCCGGTGGCGATTCCTGCGGCAATGCATTCAGGGCAAATAGCAGACAAGAGGGAACCGGCTCGTATGGTTGGTTCCTTGTCGCCTGTAGTTGGTCGCTCCTGAATCTGTTCTCGTTTGGGAGTGCTACAGGATCAAGAGGCAAGGAGTTGTCTTTTTCCGTCTCAGCGATCCCTTGCCTCTCTTTGGTAGCTCGCTGGCTCTGGGGGTGGTTCCCACATGAACGCTTTTGGAGTAGTCTGAAGCCTCGTTGAAAGAGAAAGAAGTCTTGCGATGTGTAAGAAGAAGAGAGAGAAAATCAACATAAAAGTGGTGTTTAAAGCTAAATCTGCAATGACAGACGAGCAAGCCAGGAACAATCGATCACGGATTCCCGATTGCCAGCCTGGTTGCTCTTTTTCACGGTCATAGTGGGACTAACATTCTATCAGGGAGATACTCGACACTGCCTGCCTCCAACCATCTCGATGCTGCACCTGTTCTTCACTGGGGAGAGCGTCGATGGTGTGCCTGGCGAGCGCTTTTCTTCCCCGCATCTCGCGCTTCCTCCACCGTCCATTGGTGAGCCGTTCCACGCTCCTGCGATGTGCGTCCCCCTTTGCTTCCCAAGGCTCTCCGACGTTCTGGCGTCATGCGTGCAAAGCCGCGCGGGGTTGATCGTGAGGGATGATGCATAGCGTTTCCTTTCAGTATGAGCGGAGGGAACTTCCCCCATTGAAAATGTCTGGGAGAGGGGAAACGATCACGACGTTTTTCTCCTCGTCGTTGAGAGTGTCAATAGCAAGAGCATGGAATGATGCTGCTGTGATCGCCATCCAGAGAATGATTTCCTTTCTGTTGGATACGTTCCTGCGTAGAACTCCAAGCTGCATCATGACTGAGGATGGACTCTCACCGATAAAACAGCGAGCACATCGACGCTAGATCGGTTCTTGACACTCCATGGAAGTCCAGCGGGGACGAGCACATTGAGTCCATCTTCGGTGGAGTAGTGTGCTTTCCCTGACGCTCGGATCACGGCTAAGCCGCTGAGGACGAAGAGATTGTGATCGTCTGGTAAGGTCTGTTCATACAGGCGTCCTCCTGCTGGAAGATAGATGAGCGAAAGTGTTCCCCAACTTCCACTCGAAAACAAGGGTTTCAGATCGATAATGGTACTCAACGGCACCTTACTTGCAGGAAAGCTTTTGCTGGTGGAAGCAAGCTGTGAGTGAAGTGCGGGGAAGACCGTCGGAGGATTGAGCAATTCAGTTTCAGGAGCGAGAAGCTCCACGGCCAACAAGGACAGAGCTTGATCGAGTGAAGCGTTGCTGATCGTGTGATGGGTCCCGCGTGGTGCAACCACAAGACTATCCGCAGGAACGAGCTGCTCACGCCCATTGAGCGTGAGTGTGCCTGACCCTCGGATGATGTAATAGAGGACATCCGTGTGCACTTGGATATCCTCTATTCCAGCATAGGCGCTGCCCTCACTCCTCGATGGAAGAGACACATAGTCCAGGCGACGCCATGGGGCTCCGAGATGCCCTGGAACCGCAAGAGCCTTTGTGTAGATCGTCCCGTGCCCCCCACGTTGATCATAGGTTGCAATAAGTCCATTACAATCAGTAATGGAGATGCTTGTTTGATGACTCATAACCACTGGCGCAGAAGACTGCTGCCGAAAGGCAGCAGAGGAATGCACACATTCCTTTCTTGTACTTGATCCCCTTAAAGGATCGAACTTTTGCTATACAAACTGGGCAAAAACGCGGAAAAATTGCTCATTTCCTGCTTGTTGTGCTCTACGAGTGCCTGAACGATGATTTCAGGCGTGTCTTTTGCGAGGGTAAAATGGCTGCGCATACGCAGCCCTCCTGTCATCTCCTCGTACTCATGCATCAACCTTCCCTGGGCGTCACCCGTCACTGTCGCGAGAAGAACATGAGCATACTCTGTATCGACGTTCGTTGCATCTTCCCAGCGGATACACAGTGTCGCGGGCACAGGCAAGACATCGGGTCGAATGCCAATGCCGTTGAGAAGCTCCTCGATACGTTGGACTGCTCCAACGTGCCCATGCTTCTCTGGAGGAACGATCCATTGAAACGACTGGTGATCGGTCGGATGCCACAAGACATAGGTGTTTCGATCCATATGGTCCCACCACCAGTCAACCATGTGAGGCAATACGCTGGGGATCTCATGGTTGACGACAATCTTCCATTCCCCATTTTCTGTCCGGTAGTATCCTTCTTGGAATGTTTGCTCGCTTACCATGGAAATGACCCTTTCTCCTTTTCAGACAGTTGAACTACGCTGTTTTCACGTTACAAATGCAGGCAGAGGCAAGCCATGCTCCTACGGCCAGGAGTATCCACAGCGCAGCGTATGAATGGAACAGGGCAAGAACTGCGAGCGCGAGAACTGGCGCGAACATCATTGGCAAAAAGAGGGCCGCATTTATGAACCCGAGATCGCGCCCCCCATCATCAAGACGAGGCAACACCTGGGAGGCAAGCGCTAAATCCGAAGCCTGGTAGGCTCCATACCCTATCCCAAAGAGCGCAGACGCCAGCAAGAGGCTTGATTCACTTCTTTCCCATCCAAGCAGCACGAGACCCGCACCGAAGGCAAGGCCCGCACCGATGACAAACATTTTTCGGTGCTGGAAATGATCTGAGAGCTTGCCAGTGACAAATGCAGCGATGACAAGCATGCCAACTGAGACACCGAAGAAGAGTTGTTGCTGTGTTGTTCCAAGATAGAATGAGGAGTAATTCACCGTTGTGGTGTAGGATAAACACACCAGAAAACGCGTGACCCATGTCCAGGAAAAGTTCCTATTCCTCAATGTGTGTCCCAGGGATTGCCATAGCGGGAGACGTCTCGCCCTGGGAGCTGATGATGCGCTTGCCGAGAGGAATGACTCACTGAACAGAGCAAACGGTAAAAGAACCATGAGCGTGATGCCAAGGAAGAGATAGGTGGCGGCTCCCATATTCCCGTGTAACACCTGAGTCGCGAGGAATTGACCAACCACAGCACCCATCAGCGGGGACACGCCAATGATGGCCGAAGCCATCGCTCGTTGTCGCAGAGGAACTTGAAGCAGCATGGTCGCAAGCGCTGCATACAGCATTCCCGTACTTGCTGCTTGTGCAAGAATGACGCCAAAGGCAACCTCTATCAGTGTCCTTGCCTGCGCAAGAAGCAAAAAGGCACAAGCAAAGACGCCAGTGCCAACGGCGAGGAAAAACTTTCTTCGAGGACTGGCATGATCGATCAACGCGCCAGTCAGCGGGTTACTGACGACCGCAGCAAGCGCCCCAGCAGCAATGATCAGCGAGTAGGTCATCATCATGGGACTCGTCTGCAATGAGGCCAACTTTGCCGGTAAGAGCAAAATATTCACCAGGATACTCCCAAATCCAACCGTTGTGCTGGCGACCAAACCAAGTGAGAGAAAGAAGAGCAAGGATAGCTTTCTCTCGTGGTGAGAAGGGAAAGCTGCGGAGAGATCTTTTTGGTGTTCTTCTTGCATTGATGCCATCGTATTCTCCTTATTGTAGAAACTAAATATCTGCACGACCGCTTGTCTAGAATAACGGTTGTGTTTCACTAAGCAACGAGATGCAACGCGTGCTCGGACTCCTCACCCTCCTCATCAAGGTGATGCACCTGCGTGTACCCAACACCTGGCACGATCAGCATGATCTGAGGAGTGCAAGGAACGCTGGAAAAATACGCAGCGTTGCACTGAATATGACAAAGGCGGCTGCATCCAGCCATTGTTGCAAAACAAGAGAGACACTCCTCCCTACTCCTCTCTCCGAAGAGAGGATCGATCATTCGGCAACGAAAAAGACAGTACAGGAAAACCCATCTTCTACCCATGGTCTCCTGTGTCGAAGAGAGAGGACGTGCTTCCTGAGCGAGCGAACGTTGAGAGCATCGTCCAATCCTGACTGCCATGTTCTTCTTCTTGAGCACACAGGAGCCGTTCATAGACAACATCGGCACAGGGCAGATCCAGCTCGTGTTCCTGACCCGTCTGAATCGCCATTTCGACTGCTTTGAGTGCCTCTTCAACCGAGTACCGAACCTCCTCTGAGGTTGGCTTGACGATGCTGCTTCGCTCGTGCGCTGGGAGGTATCCCTGAAACTGCGGTGACGCCAGCAGCCAGCGTAAAAACGGCCTCCGTTTCATGCCACAGACTTCTCCCAAGGCGACCATTTCTCCCAGGGCTTCCATGAGAACCGCGCAGAAGGTCGTCGCTGACGCATGGACAATGGTTGCTCGTTCGATGGGCTCGCCAAGGTCATAGACATGATTACTCATGGTCATCAGGAGGGGAAAGACGCGTTTTTTTGCGGTGGTATCTCCTGCAAGACACAACACGGCCTCTTTCTGCAGGACCATCTCAGGATAGCCCAGGACCGTTACTGCCAGATAGGTGTTCCCCTGCTTTCGATAGCGCTTTTCCAGGTGCATTGAAACATGAGGCGAGAGAGGCGAGAGCGAGATATGGATGCCTCCCGACCCAAGCTGTTTCAGAATGCCATCTTCTCCCAGGGCCATTTGGAGGAAGACGCGATCATCTGGAATCATGGTGAAGACCATCGACCCCGGATGCGCAACGGTTTCGAGCCGATCTGCCGCAGAGGCTCCGCGTGCCACCAACGGCTCCATGCGTTCGGGCAGGGGATCGAAGACGTGACACTGCATCGTTTCCTGGATTCCTTGCAGGAAATGCAACGCGAGAGGCATCCCGAGTGGACCGAGACCCACAAAACTGACGTGCTCACGCTCTTGATTCATAGCATTCTTTCTTTCCCACGCTCCTCACCAGGGCAGAGCTGCACAGGTTCTGAAGCGGTCTGTCCTGGTGTTCCTGATAGGAGGATGTAGCCAATGGTCATGACACTTCCGATATCGAGGCCGAGCGGCCATAATCGCGGGCGCAAGGAACTCATGATATGTGCCAGGCGCATCCGCTCTTGCTTCGCGCCACTGCCTGCCGATTCCAGACAGGCTACCAGTGCTGCAAAGGGAACGCAGCGATCCACCGACTCCAGGAGCACGTTCAAACAGCGATATTCCGCCACAGAACAGAGCAGAAGTACCTGATCAATGATCCAGACACGTCGAACCTCGTCATGCTGGACCTGGTGTCCTGGGATGGGTGGGCCTGCGCAAAATCGCTTCGTAGCCCCTTCGCGTCGTTTCTCTTCCTGATGGTTCTCCATAGGTTGCTTGCCTCTCATGTGAACTGACTGTATCTGCTCGTTCTCTCTCCAGTGTAAGAGAAATTCAGCCATGATGGGGCAAACACCTGGACGAGAATCCGGGCTCCATATGGTCGTTTTTGCGGGCCACATCACTGTGTCTTCTCCTGCGTGTCCAGGAAAAGCGCCAGACGAGGAACTGCCTCGCCCTCCACACCTGGAGTTGGTCGCGGCGCTCTCTCCAGTGGTCGCCAGATCGGGCTGAGGATCCCTTGCGTCATGAGGAGATGGGCCGTCGCCGTGTACAGGCGAAAACCACGTGGGACAGAGACCAGATACTGACGTGCGGCTTTGATCAACCGTTGTTCCTGCCCCATGTCTGGAGCGACACAGAGCAAGGCTGGCAGCGTGGGGGAACTGCTTGCCCACTCGCGAGACACGAGATACATGGCATACGTCGTGAATTTCACCCGCAGATCCTTGAGCGTCATGGTTCCCCGATCCCACTCCAACCAGAAGCGTGTCGTCCGTGCGCCACATTGCACACTTGCCAGGGCATCCGGGCGAAATCGATAGGTCTTGTCCTGGAAAGAAAAATGCCGCTCACTGATGACTCCTGTCTCCCACCAGCGCACACCAGCATCAGGAACGGCGGCAAGAGCCTGGGTCAACTGCGCAAAAAAGGCGTAGACACCAGCGGTATGACGAATTTGATGCAGCAGCCCAGGTACGCCACGCTGTACCAGGGGCTTGCCCTCTTCCTTTGGAAAACGGATCAGGCGATGGACATGACAGCCAGCAAGACGTGCGAGCGCCCGCAACCCAGCTTCTGCCACCTGCCAACGGTTCCCCACGATGGTATCCACGCAGGCCAGATAGCGCACATGTTCGAGTGCAGCCAGGAGTTGATTGGTCGTCGTGTGGCTTAGCCCCAGCAACTGAGCAAGGTCGTCGCGGGAGAGGAATGGATGGGCAAAACACAGGTGCAGGATGTCCCACTGCCGTGGGGTCAATGTGACACTGGCCTGGCGATACTCCAACGTATGGTTGCGACGATTCTCCTGAGCTGGCTCCGGTTGCCGTGCATAAGCAGACGCGTCGCATAGTGCATAGGAGCGGGTGCGCAGGCGTGGGGGAAGCAGCAGATGCAGTTCGCGCTTCGCCCCGTGTGCTCCCACCACCGTGTGATCAGTGGCTTCCCCACGCAACGCGAGGAGTTCTGGAACCGCAGGAGCGGACCAGGGATGGAAAAGCTCGTGTAAGTGGCATACCTCCCCAGTGCCAAGCCGCCGAAACGTCGCGTGCCACAGGTTTGGCACTGGCTCCTCTCCACTTGGAAGACAGGTCATCGCCCCAAGGGGGAGATCGACCCGCAGCTGCGATGCAGCTTGTCTTGTTGCTTGTTGCCACCACTCCGCCTGACGTTCGGTCGTGGCTAAAATGAGGATGGGAGGCATCTGGCTATAGACAGCGGTGCGTTCGGCTGATTCACGCCACCGAAGCAAGCGATCCAGGCGCACCCGCATGAGCCTCACCTCATCAATGGGGCAATACAGCACAAACAGCGTATACCACGCTTCCACGGCGGATGCGTGATCCTCTGCAAAGCGCAGACAGAGCGCGAGTGCGCCCTCGACCTGAAAGCGGAGCGCCTGGTCGCGAGGAGTGCGGAAGGTCAACCCATAATCGCGGAGCCAACTCCAGCCAACCATGCTAGCCGGGTGTCCTGAGCGCGCAAGCGCGCGTCCCGCGTGCGTGACCAGGCTGTTCATCTGTTCCTGCACCAGCAACAACAACGGTAACCGTGGGAACAACCGGACCAATCGTTCTCGACCTTCCTGCACACAGGGACCAATGCCCTGGTGTTCCCAGCGCTGCCAGCGTGCGAGTTTCTCCCCATTGGTCGGATCTCCTTGATAGGCCAGCCCATCGAGCACATAGGATCCAAGCGGGCTGAGAGCATAGAGACGCTTTCGTCCTGCGATGCCTGCGCGGAGCGCTTCGATGAGGTGTTCCTGTTCGAGGTCGGCAAGATGGGCATAGACGGTGGTTCTCCGTTCCCAGGGCGCGAGGGCCACGACGAGATCTTGTGCTCGCTGAAAGGGATAGCGCGCGAGCCAATGGAGTAACCGTTCTGCTCCTGCGGTCAGAACGAGGGGTGGTGCGGGTTGCAGACGCTGTGGCATAGGAGCCTTCTTTCTCTGATTCCTTGAGGGTTACAGGGGAAGATCATCATCCAGGTTGTCATACATCACGTGTTGTGGTGTTCCCTCGTCGCTGCTCTGGCCTCCGTCTGTTGCTTTCCCTTCCTTTTTCGTGGCTCCACTGCCTCGTTTGCGCTTCTTGTTGAGACGCTCTAGGGCTTCGGCCACCGTTTCCACCTCGCCCAGATCCCATCCGCTCCCCGTGCCCACGGCTCCTTCCTGGCGAGCTAAGCTCGCTTGCAGGAGACGATCCACCTCTCCCACGGGACGGCCATAGCGCCGTTGACACTGATTGACAATGTCTTGCTGCTGGGCCTCATGTGCGGGGACCGGGGCATCCAGCCGCAGAGAGAACACCGGAAGACGCACGCCGCCCAGGGCAAGCCGAACATAACAGGAATAGTTGGGCAGGTGGACCAGGTCCTCCGGCTCCACCCCAGGCAAGCGGAGAAGGCGCGCATCCTCATCCGCGATCGCAAAGGCGAAGAGATGTTCCATGTTGGCGAGGACCGTCGCACGCAGCGTCTTGTCAAAGCGATCCAGGTAGGCCATGGATTGCGTCGCCAGTGCGAAACTGCCGCCATATTTACGCAACTCTGCCAGCATGGACTGATAATTGATCCCTGCCAGCGCTTGAAACTCATCAATCACCACCAGGAAGCGGTGCCGCTCCTCCGGGCGCAATTGCGCCTGCTCCTGAAGCGCCGTCTGGAAAAAACCAACGAACAGACTACCGAACAACGCAGCCATGTCCACGCCAATGTCCCCAGAGGCGCAATCAAACAGAATAATCTTGTTCTGACGAATGAGGTCGCTCAGATCAATCGTCGAGCGAGGCTGTCCCAGGATGCGCCGAATGACCTGACTACTCGAAAATTTCGCCAGTTTCGTGATGAGTGAGCTCGTAAAATCGGCTTGCTGTCGGGCATCCAGCAGTTCATAATACTGGTGCCACCAGTTCACCAGGAAGGGATCTTTTACGTGCTCCAGGACCGTGTTCCGAAAGCTGGTCCGACGGAGCAGCGGAACCACATCCAGCAGCGTATATTGACGGTCTGGTCCGTTCACCGGATCATTCGCAATCAGGCGCAGGTTGGCCTCAGCCAGCGTCTTACAACTGTATTCCAGAAAACTTTCGGTCCGGGGGCCATACGACGTTGACCAGAGGCTCTCTACCACTGCAATGAGATTATCGATCATTTTATCGCGATCTTTTCCCGTCGACATATCGAGGGGGTTCAGGGCGATGGGATAGGCTCGATCAGCCAGGTTGATCAGAAGCATATCATCAACCAGTTCTGGCGGCAGGGAGCCCGAGATCTGGCGCACGAGGTCGCCGTGGAAATCAATGACCATGGCTCCGTCAGGCACATCCGAGCGCTTGAGGAGACGACCTAAGGCAAATGCACGCGTGAGATGGTAAAGGAGATTGCTTTTGCCCTTTCCGGTTGAGGCTACCGCCAGCACATTTTGGAGTAAACAGGCAAACGGAAGAAAGACCGGCAGCGTGTGCCCCGCATGGGTCGATGTTCCCAGGTGATATCCCTGCCCCTGTGTCAGGACAGATGGGGAAAGCAGCGTCCGCATGGTGGCATGTTCCACATACGCCAGATCCAGGAGATCGGGGGCTTGTGGCAAATGCCAGAGCGCGGCCAGGTCCGCGACACTGAGATAATGGGTGGAACGCAATAGATCCGATGCCCAGCCAGAGCGACGGAGCCAGCGACGTGCCACAGGGACGAGCAGTCGGCGGACGTGCCGCCGGGAAAGCATGCGCGGGAGAAAATAGCCACCTGCCGCGAGGTGATACTGGCGATACGAGGCTGCCAGTGTCTGTAAGAGCGCTTCCCGTTCCTTCTGCTGTGCCCGACTGATCTGTCTGTACTGAGAGAAAGCCTGCCAGGAGGCGCAAAGATAGCGCCAGAAGGCCCGAACGTCAGAGGGTTGCACGCGTCGTCGGGTGAACCATGCAGGAAGCCGCTTCCAGATCCTCCTCACGCGTGGTGCAGGGGCAAAGACAAAGAGCCGCAGCCGCACACGATAGGCCGGGCGGGCCGTTTTTTCTGCCACCAGGCGAGGATCATCGATGCGAGGAGTCCCAAAGCGACTGACCAGCAGCATGGTCAGGGACACGCCACCAAAGAGCACCAGGAGCAACACGCCTGCACCAAGCAGCACCGAGATCGTCTCGGTCGTGGTCAGATACGGCGCTTGTCCGCGGAGCAGGCGTTCTCCTGCGAGCAGGAGAAAGGCGGGAAGCAATCCATGGAAGAGATAAAAGCAGAAGAGCACCAGCACCAACGGGAACAGCAGGAGCACGTCTTTGAAGCTTTTCTCCGGCACTCCACCATGGGTGCGGGCCCCTTCACGCGGCAACGGATGCTCCAGCATGTCTCGGCGGGAGGATGCTGACCAGATAGGGGACGCGGGTACTAACGCGAGGTGTGCCACCGCACGCGTCCCTGGAGGAAGCGCACCAAAAGCCGCCAGAATCCCCAGGAGCGGGTCTGTCCCCTCCAGGATGAGTTCCCGAGTCTTCCAGGAGCGCAGGGGCAGGGAGACGGCAGCTCCTGGCCGTAATTCGAGCACGGAACACGCTTCGCCCGGCAAGCACACCAATGGATCAGCAGATGCTGGTTCAATGACCGCCTGGGGGTAGCGCCCCTGAATCTGGCGTGCCAGGTGGGAAAGCGCAGCGGCCTGCTCGGCGCGCAGCAAAAACTGGCGCTCGGTGGAGGTCGCAGCAATTTCCAGTGCAAGGGCCGTGTGTTCATCAAGGGCCAGTCCGGCGAAAGCGGTTTCCAGGGCGGGGAGATCACGTGCGCCCGACGCACGTGATGGACGGACATACAGGACGAGATGGGGTGTCTTCATTGGCGGTGCTCCTCTCTCGCATCCGAAACACGCAGAGAACGCGGTTCCTTTTCGTCCCGCTCCTCGGCCTGCTGCGCGAGTTCAATGGGGTTGGTCGTCATCAACTGGTGCTCCTCTTGGCTGGCCTGGACCGAGAGCAACACCCGTCTGTCTCCCGCGAAGAGGAGCGCTTCCTGCACCCCGAAGAGCAGCAATCGTTGCTCCTCCCCACTTGTGAGACCGAAGCGCTGGGCCACGGCTTTGATACTGGTTCGGTCCTGCTTTTTCAAGATTTTGATCGCGGCATTGGAGGCAACCACGCTGCCATACTGATCCTCGACAAAGGCTTCTGGACTCTGCGTCATGGTCACCAGACGCAGGTAGCGTTTGCGAGCGCGGCGGGAGAGGTTGGCCAAAAAGCGTCCCCCTTCTGGATGCTCGATCAACGAGGCCGCCTCGTCGATATACAAGCAACGCCGAATATGGTTCTGATAGATGGCTTGCGTCCAGATCGCATCTGCGATGAGGAAAATGCCAATGGGGCGCATATCTCCTCGCATATCTCTCGTGTCCCACACGAGCAGATGCGTCTCTAACGCCACATTGGTCTGGTTGGAGAAAAGCCCTGCGAGGCTCCCTTCCGTATATCGCGAGAGACGCAGGCTCAGGTCGAATTCGTCTGGCCCACACACCCCAGCGCGCAGGACGTCTGCCAGGTCGCGCAAGAGCGGTGGTTGATGGAAATGGGTGTGGGGATCAGCGCTGATACTTGTGTGGCGGTAGACTTCGTACAAGGCACGATCCAGCAACGCTTTTTCGCGGACAGAAAGTGTGGTTCCGGTATCGGCCAGCAGAAGATCCAGGAAGCTGTGCAGATCCTGGATCTTTTCGGCCAGGCGGTCGGCATGCTGGACGCTGGTCAGATACGTGGAGAAATCGCAGCCAGGTGGAATGAGATCAAAGGGATTGAGATGCTGCTCCGATCCCGGTGCCATGCGCACGACCGTGCCTCCCAGCGCCTGTGCCACGTTGAGATATTCGCCATCCGGGTCAATCACGGCAGAGCGTTCCCCCTTGACGCCGTTCATGAGCAGGGAACGTTCCATCCAGAGTTTGCCGAGATAACTTTTGCCACCGCCAGTCACACCACCCACGAACGCATGCGGGTTTTCCAGTGAGGCATTCCAGGGATCAAGTAAGACGGGCTCACCCGTTCCGGTGAGTCCCAGGAACGTGCCCCCTGGCATCGTGAGTGCGTTGCTCAGAAACGGAAACGTGCTGGCCACACTGGCGGCATCCAGGGTGATCGTGCGTGCCAATTCGTCACGGCATTCGGGCAGAAACGACCGAAACGCCTGGGCCTGCTCGAAGGTGACGGTATGGGCAACCGCATCCAGAAAAATGGTGTGCAGCAATGCCATCATGCGATCCGTTCGTTCATCAAGCTCTGTCTTCGTCGGCGCACGCAGTATCAGCAGAAAGCTGACTTCAAACAGGCGCTCGTTCCCACTGGCCAGTTCGGACATCAACCGGGTGACATCGTGGTGTGCCACGCTGGCATCAGGATCATCCAATCGTCCTTGCTGCTGATTGAATTTTCTCGCGGACGCGTAGCCCACGCGTCGCCGCTTGAGCATCCGCATCATGGCGAGATGATGTTGCGGATGCAGATGAAAGACCACCTCGACGATATCATCACGCAGGAAGAGCGGGGCGAGCCATCCATACGAGGAGACTTCACGCGGAAAGGCGATCACGGCAATGCCGCGCAGATAGTCATTGTCCACACGGATGCAGTCGCGTTCTTCCACGATGCTGGCCGGGGCCAACAGGTCAGCCAGGCGCAGCAGATCGGATGGGGCAAGCCTGCGACCAGCCGTATCCTGACGGCTGTGGCGGTACAGACGGGCACGCGACCAGGGTGCGCGCGCCTTCTCCTGCTGGTCTGAGCGTTGGGATGCTACCGGAACACTGCTCGAAGCAACCAGGGGTGTGCGTGAGACCCCCGACCGTTTCACCTGCGGCACGTGCCCCACGGCAGCGAGATGGACCCGTTGGAGAGGATGGGAAAATGCCCGCGAGGGAGAGAGAAAGCTCTGGTACAGACGGGCCAGTTGTTCCCCAACGATGCGATGCGTCCGTAGGCCAAGCGAGGCGAATTGCTGCTGGAGCATTTCGCAGCGAACCGCCAACTCCTGGAGACATCGTTCCGTCAGTTCCTCCTGACGCACACGGCGTTGCTTGCGAAACGCAAAGCGCCGTGAGGAGATCACCGGGTCTGGGGCCGGAATAATCAGATAACAATGACGCTCGACCAGGGTGCGCTGGCTGCCCATCTGCTCAATGAATGCTTCCAATCCGAGCGCAAGTGCCTCCCAGCTTCCAGCCTGCTCTGGCGTAGCAACAGAGACAGGAAGGGACCGCTCCCCTTGTGGGGCAAGACACGGCTCTTCTGCTCCCAGAGCCTTCGGAATCTTCGACTGGATCTGCGTCAGGTACGGACGCAGGTCCAAGGGTTGATTGCGGATCACGATCTGAATCGGGAATGGTAAGGCTTTGAGCAGACGTCGATAGCCCTCCACGAGCGCATCCTGTTCTTCCTCCGATTTCAGGAGGAAATTGATCGTCGAAATTTCCAGGATCGAGCAATAGGTCCGTTTGGTTGGCGAGCGTGGTGCGTACAGGCACAACACCTCATTCATGACCTCGCGGGCGTGAACGAAGGAACGTTGGACACTGGCTAGATGGGTTACTTTTGCCATCATCTTCCTCCTAGAGCGTTTCCTGCTGCAAACGGGATTTGGAAAAGCGCACAGACTGCCAGACAAACAGGTGTGGGCGCAAGACAAAGCGCACGGCGACCACACCCCAGATGTCCAGTGTGCGGCCAGCAAGCGACACAAACGCAAAGGCCAACGCCATCCCAAGCGGCAGCGCAGTCAGCACGCCTCGTAGGAGTTGGCCTGCGGGCAGTGGCTCAAGCAGCGAAAGCAGGAGCCAGACCCGGTAACTGAGAGCGATTCCCACCAGCACGAGCAAAAATTGACGTACCGAGAGGGAAACCCCGGCAATGGTCAGAAGCGTTTCCGGCGTTCTGATATGGGTGGGAACCAGATGGGCCCGGTGATGGGTCGGTGGTGTCGAAGCCATCGGTCACTCCTTTCGGTTCGTTTCACAGCAGCCCACTGCCAGAAGCTCCCGTCACCGCATTGTTGACGAGGAGCGCAATGGTTCCCGCAAGCAAGGCCAGTGCAAGCCCTCCAAGCGCCGCATACAGCGAAGAGATCGCATGCTGGCGAGTACGTTCATTGCCAGTTGCCCCCGAAGCCATGTAAAACAGCGCCGAAAGGGCGAAGAAGAACCCAGCCATCGCGAGCGCAAACACCGTGAGATCAGAGGTCAACCGTCCGAAAAAATTACTGATACTCGTGGCATTCGGATCACTGCTCACGTGTGCAGATACCAGACGCAGAAAGAGAGCGCCCAGCGTGAAAAACACCTCATTCCAAAGAACCATAGAACTCCTCCTTCAGAAATCACTCGATGACCGAGAGACAGAAGACAAAACGACCATACGACAACGTCGGTGAAGGATGACACATACCGACGAGCGAGGAAGGGCAACCACAGCAAAGCCTGCCCACCAGAGCAAAAATTGGGCGGCACGCACGGTATGACGATTTCCTGCGGGGCTATCGGCAAGCTCGATGGTCCCGGTCGTCAGATACCGCCTGTCACCACGACGACAAGCCCACCGGCAGAGCGATCTGGTGGCCTGCCCACCATGACGGGCAAGCCCTCATTGGCGGTTTGTATGACGTGCTCGAGATTCCAGTGCTCTCCCCAATCCGTCTGAAACCCGAAGTGAGACAAGGTATCGGCAACTCCTCCATCATGGGTCAGACCATGCGTTGGATCGATATCTCCACGCGCGCTTTCCAGGATGTCGTGAATGCGCACGTGAAACCCATACACGTCAAGAACCTCTGTCATGGCCGCCGCAGAGCAAGCAGAAGAGGCCCAGGTACGCCACTCGGCTTTAGATGCAGAGTGACGTGGATCGAGTTGGTTGAGACGGACCAGGCTGTGCGTGGCACTGAGCTTGGGACGAAGATAGCCCCACACCTGATAGTCCCCTCCACTTGGTGCCCATTCGCTCGTGTCCACCGTGAGATCAGGACGCAACGGCATGCGATCATAGGCGCTGGAACTGTTCGCGTTCGTAAACTCGATCCATCCGCTTTTCTTGCCTGTTGGTGGGTGAACCTGCATCACGATCGACACATGACCTACCCCCGTATCCTTGAAGACCATCACATCCCCTGGCTCTGGCAAAAAGCGTTGGGATGGGTCATCAGTTGCCAGCGACGGAATTTCCTGCCATCCCGGAGCGTCCTGATACGTTGCCCACAGCCCAAAGGCATCGTTGGTCAACGTCATCGGATAGACCTGTGAGTAGGCTCCACGAACAAAGGAGACACACTGATAGGACCCATTTGCCCAATCCACGCAGCCTCCATACGTCTGACACCACTGTTGGCCATACGCAATAACTGGCTGCGGAAAGGCACTGGTGTACCAGGTATCGTTACAAACTCCCCCGCGTGTGCTTCCACAGGCCGGGTTGACATACAAGGCGTGAGCCATCTTCTTGGCCCAGCTCACCACGACAGCCCCTATGGGGCTGCCCGCATAGCAGGAGGCTTCACTGCTCGTCACGGTTACCGTGGCAGGAACAGCGGACGAAGAGGGTGTCGAAGCCTCGCGACAGTCCGTGTTCTGGCTCGTATCAGCCGTTCCAGCCACCAGGATGACCATCCCCATGAGCAGCGCAAAGCCGAGCACGACCAGAGCACCGAGGCCAAGAGCCCATGTCAACAGATGGTTTTTCATGGTCTGTGTTCCTCCATCGTGCTAAAACAGGAGCAGCAATGCTCCGCTCTCGTCGGCCACCATGGTCCCCTCAACCATCGTGCCACCCCCACCTCCCGATGCAGGAGCCGCAGCATCAGCAACGCCTGCACTCCCGCTGCCGCTACTCCCGGACGTCGAAGCGGTCGTGTCACCCGATGCGCTTGACCCACTCCCGCCGGAAGAGCCCATCATCATGGGATGAAGCGCCCAGGTCTGAAGCATGCCAGGAATTTTGAGCACCAGGCCCAACGTCCCAACAGCAAGCAGTGCGCTGGTCAGACTCTGGTCAACGTGGAGAAAGGAGGTTGCGGCAATGGCCGTGATAAAGATCCCGCCAAGGCCAAGCGCGACCACCTGAATGAATTGCACCATCAGGGAGGTCGAGAGAATCACGAGCCAGAGTCTTCCCCACCTGACGGTCTGGGGTAAGAAAAAACAGCCCAGGCCCAGTGGCGCGAGTGCCAGGCCGATCGCGACCAGGGCCAGACGTACGATCATTTGCAGCAAGAGCAGGATCGCCATAATTCCCAGGGCCACGATCAGCACAAAGGTCAGGAGGCTCACATGCTGAAAGGTCAGCAGCCCCGCAATCAGGTCAGTGAGCATACTCAATCCAGCAGCGTGGATGACTGCCAGGCTCAACGCATTCTCAAAATCGACAAACAATCCCAGAAAAAAGGTATTGAAATGAACCGCAAGGATGACGAGCACCGCACGCGGGAGAATCTCCATGATCGTCGAGGACGGGATGGCGAGATGACGGCCAACGATAACGTTATATCCACTGATCAAGAGCAATGCAGCAAAAGCGATATCAACGATCTCGATCCCAAACGTGTTGAGTGAGACAATTGCCTGGTTGAGCGCATCATTGTCATTGGTCAGCAGCGGCGTCTGGTACACAATATCCGCTGGATCCTTGAGCATATCGTCGCCAATGGGTTGAAATGCCTGCTCAATCGCAGAGGCGGCAGAGGCGGCAATAGTCTGAGTCAGGCAGGTCGTATCAAAGGGATTGCAGAAAGCGGAGGACGCCGCAAGATCTGGGGAGGTTGCCGTTCCTCCGGCACCTCGACCACCTTCATTCGAGACAGGAAGCTGAAACGTTGATGGGACAAGGAATCCACGCAGCATCCCCAAGGTGAGAAGACCGAAGAGCAACATGCCAGAGAGCCACCAACGCGCGGGCAGTCTCTTCTGTGTGCTGGCTCTCAGGTGTGTGACCAGACCCATACGGCATGTCCTTTCTTTGCCTTCTCTCTGCCGAGATACAAAGCTCTATACAAAAAAGAAAAGAGGCAGAGAAAGAAAGGAAGGAAGGAAGCCATGGAGGACCCTGATGCCATGTGGGAGCCTCTTCTCTTTCTCTGTCAAAACCAACTATACCAGTGAAAGAGGGAAAACTGCGGGAAAGGGTTGCGAGTTTTATGACAGGATATTGCAGAAAAAGTTGCAAGGGTTTGCGAGAACAAGAGCAAACCTTTGCAGCTTTTTTCTCTAGGGAGTGCACGCCTTTGATCTGCGCCGTTCTCGCCATGTAGGATTGCCGAAAACGCATTTGCAACACCTGGCCATCGCGACGGCGATCAATCTGGTTCGCATTGTCGATTGGTTTGACGGCAACCCGCTCGCTCCTACCTGCGTTTCGGCTTCTGAGAAGCTCTACAAGGCGACACGAGGGGTTGCCAGCAGTTGTCTAAAACGGAGCAAGCTCAATTGTAAGGTAGCAGTCTTATCGTAGCAATAGGGGACTCTCGAAAACTAAACTATCCCAGGGATGACATTCCCAGAGATGATATACTGTAGCCAAAATGGCGTTGGGAGGCGAAAAGGTGGAACTGGTGGAGGAAGTGAAAGAGTTACTCATAGAGACAGCGAAGAACCTCAAAGGCAGTGCACGCCGCCTGTTCATGGCACGGGCGGTACGTGCTTTGGGAGATGGAGGTCAGCGCTTGGCAGAACGAGAGTTGGGATGGAATCGTGGGACGATCCGCAAAGGGCTGCATGAATTGGAGTGTGGAATTGTCTGTCTTGATGCCTTCTCGTCGCGAGGCCGCAAGTGTAGTGAAGAGCACCTGCCTACCTTGTTAAGCGATCTTACTGCCATTGTGGATGGGCAGAGTCAAGCCGATCCGCAGTTTCGCACAAACCGTCTGTATACGCGCCTGACCGCAGCTGAAGTGCGCCGCCAGTTGATGGTTCAAAAGGGCTACCGCGACGACGAATTGCCCACTGCCGAGACGATAGCAACCAAGCTGAACGGGCTGGGCTATTATCCGAAAAAAGTGGCCAAGAGTCAGCCTCAAAAAAACTGCCCGAAACCGATGCAATCTTTGCCCAGGTGAAGCAGATCAATGAGAAGGCTGATGCCGATGAGCAGGTGTTACGGATCTCAATCGATGCCAAGGCGACGGTCAAGGTCGGTCCCTTTGCACGTGGGGGGAAGAGTCGCGTGCCCACTAAGGCCGCCGACCACGATTTTCAGCCAGCAGCTACGGTGACGCCCGTGGGTATTTTGCTGCCTGCCTCCGATGAGCTCTTTCTTTACGGGGTGACGTCCAAAGTAACCAGCGATTGTCTGCTGGATCGCTTGAGTGACTGGTGGGAAACGGTCAAAGAACGCTTTTCTCACATCGAGACGCTCCTTATCAATCTGGACAATGGGCCGGAGAACCACAGTCGGCGGACCCAGTTTATGCAGCGCCTGGTGGAATTTGTGCAACGCTATCATATCACGGTTCGCTTAGCGTATTATCCACCCTATCATAGTAAATATAACCCAATTGAGCGCTGTTGGGGTATTTTGGAACAGCACTGGAACGGAGCCTTGCTCGATTCGGTGGATGCTGTGCTCCAGTATGCTCGTACAATGACCTGGAAAGGGCATCAACCTATGGTCAATTTGGTGACCACGACGTATCAGAGCGGCATCAAGCTGACCAAGGAGGCGATGAAGGTTGTGGAAACCCGGCTTGAGCGAGTGCCAGATCTCAACAAGTGGTTCGTAGATATTCGATATGTTCCCTGCCAGAAACCGGGATAATGAATAATTCTTGAGCCCGACCTTGGAAGCGATCAGAAACGATAGCTCACCCGACGAACAAAAGCCTGGAAGCTTTTTCAGGCACCTGCTCTGTTCCAAACAAGACGGAGCAGAGCGTGGTCGCGCACCTCTCTCACCCTTGCGGATCGGAGATGTTACACGAGTCTCGCGAAAGGCGCTAGCCGCGCCATCCCCTCTACGCCTACCAGGAAGATATCATGAGCCATCCGTTCAGACGAGGTCGTGGTCTCCTCTTGACTCCACTGAACAGCCGTTCCAAGGATCGCTGAGCTTATGATGCGGGCCATCGTTTCCGGCAGTACGGATCCTCCTATCTTTCCGCGCTGCGCCTCATTGAGCCAGCGGGTGAGGAGTCCAGTCAGTTCCTCATGAATCGCCTGCTCAAACAGTGGGACGAAAACATGTGACGAGTGATGCTGGTGGCGATATTTTCCCTCAAAATACTCCAATACCGCCTGAATGAGCAGATGCAAAGTTCTCCTGTCCCAGAGGGATGCGGGAGGAAGCGTGCCTGCCAAGTGTTGTTGAAACTGTTGGCGGATGATGGTATCCATCAGCACGTATTTATCTGCAAAGTGGAGATAAAAGGTTCCCCGATTGACGTCGGCTCGCTCGGTAATATCCTGGATCGTCGTCGCCACAAGACCCTTTTCGTGCGCGACTTCCATGAACGCCTGCTGTAATACCTGGTGCGTGCGCTGCATGCGCCGATCTACGCGCTTGGAAGGGGTTGCCATAGCCTCTCCTCCTGTCTCAACTCAACTTCTGCCGACATTGTGCCAGCTGGTCGTTCCCATTTCTCAACAGTTTCTCTTATGTGTTGACCACTCAACACATGAGCACGATTGCGTATTGCTTGTGACATGCTTACGCTCTAGTATGGGAAGCGACGGGGGCTTTGTCAAGCAACCGCTGGATAGCATCTAACAGCAGGATCGAGAACAAGAGAAAGGAACATCGAATGGAGATTGAGAAGATCGTCAACGATAGCAAGGCTCTTTCAAAACGCGTTCATGAACTGGAAGGGCCGTGGGACCCATGCGCTCTCGTGACGGGGTTGTGCGTCAATGTTGGGTCTCTCGCTGAAACCGTCATGATCCTGGAGAAAAAACGTCATCCACGCGAAGGCGTGCCTGTTCATCTCGCACAGAACATTGCTGGCACGCTGTACGCGCTGATTGAACTGAGCACCACCTACGAAATTGATCTCGAACGTGCCTGGAATGAAACGATCCAGAGGGGGTGGCTCAAACTCGCAAAGACAGAAAACAAGGAGGAAGAGAGAAAAAGTGATTGAACGTTGTCAAGGGTATTTTTCTTCGCGATGATGGGAGAGAAGTGTCATTGCACTGATCTGCTCAGATAACCGTGAGTGGAGAGAGTCTGGAAGGTCTGCTGGCTCTCTCTTTCATCTGCGACCCGACCCACTTTCTCGTTTTTTTCGCCGCCAGGACTGCCAAATATATCAAGTATCATACGGCAGAATATCAGTGGGATAGTTAATAATTCTGAAGTCCCTAGAACAAAAAATATCTCCTTGTTAACTCCACTCATCAGAAATATCATAATACTCCTTCCAATCTTCATCTGATGGATAATGATCTTTGCAGGCTGCTTCCATTTCCTGTTTTTGTTCTAAAGCAATAGAAATAGTCATGTATGCTGCATCGAGGAAAGAATCTATGTTTGCCATGACCTGTGCCAGATTGTGAATATTGATGTATTTCAAATCAGGTGGTAAAGGGGGTTGATCGTGAGTATCCACATGATAACGAAACGCCATTATCTTGTTCATCTGCCCTCGATGAGTTATTTACAAATAGGGATAGCGAGAATAAAATATTGAAATTGATATACTATTGTCAATAGAAGCATAAACCTGAAAGGCGTTGGAAATTTATGTACAATCTGTTTGTAGCAAATACCTCTAATGAATGGGAAGGTGATCCTTATGTCGAAGCGCCGGATCGTTGCATCAGCGTTAGAGAATAGACAGATGAAGAGATCGCAAAGCAGTATGGGGCACTTTCACCAGCACAGATAAATGAGGTTATGCAATTTCCTTGTATATTTGCTTATGAAACGCAATGCCATAAAGATCCGAAGTTTGGTTACATTCGTAAAATAGAAAAAAGACAAGCGAAAGTTAAAATAGAGTATAAAATTATTCATTTAGACAAATTTCTCACCCAATCTGAGTTTGAGGCAATGGGTCGTGAGCTTGATATGCATGGTTGGGAATACAGTAGAATCCACTGGGCAATAAAGGATGTTGATTTATCAAGAGTATTAAGCGCCAAAGAGATAGAATTACCACCTTATCAGAGATTGCATGTGTTCCTGTGTCACTCATCGGGAGACAAACCGCAAGTAAGAGATATTTATCACCGTTTGATTGCTAAAGGCGTTGAAGCCTGGTTTGATGAGGAAAGTTTGTTACCAGGGCAAGATTGGGAACTAGAGATACGTAAAGCAATCGGAAGAACTCATGTTGTTGTCGTTTGTCTCTCACAGGGTTCAACGACCAAACGTGGATACGTTCAAAAAGAAATCAAGTTTGCTTTGGATGAAGCTGACAAACAACTAGAAGGAGATATCTACATTATCCCTGTCAAGATTGAAGTGTGTGATCTTCCCGAACGGTTACAACGTTATCATGCATTGAACCTCTTTGAGGAACGAGGTTTTGAAAAATTGCTGAATGCACTGCGAAACCGCGCAGAGCAATTTGATCTTCCCTTACTTCTGTAGAGTCTTATATTTTCGTATGTTATTACGCCGGTAGTTCTACTATACTTTAAACAGGGCTCTTTTTCCTGCTTGATGCATCACCGGTCTTTCTCCAGAGAAGCTATTGAGAGCTGTTCAGCGAAACGAGCATACGTGGCGATGACAGGATGCATCTGATAGTGGCTTTTTGCGATCATGCTCAGCAGTCCAACATCTACCAGTTGATCCAGATCTCGCAAAAATGATCCCGGCGCAAAACGCTCCGCGATCTGTTGTTCCGTAAAGGTCGCAGGCGCGGCTGGAAAGCAAGAGGCGAGCCGGGAGAATGTGTGTCGTGCAGACGCTTCAAGCCATGCTTCGCTCCGCTTCATCGCAAGATCAAGGGAGCAGGAATCGGGGGGAATGCGGAGGCGCAGGTACACCTCTGGCTGAAATAGTTGGGAAAGAGCGTCGTGAAAGCGTCGCGGTGAGTGGGTTCGCGCTTCTCGACGTAAATACTTCCCGCTTTGTTCGAGTGCGAGCGGAAGATTGCCCATCTGTTTGCACAGGGCACGAAGAACGGAGCGATGTTCTCTGACCAGCATCGAGGAAAGGCCATTACTCAACAGATGAAAGGCTTGCGGTTCAGAGAGATGATGAGGATGGAACATCCGATCACAAAGCGTGTTCGCAATGACCGGAAGCCGCGTGGTGAGGACAGAGCGGCAGTTCGCCCCAAGCCGAAAAGGCAGCAGATCTTCCGCGCGCCAGAGGTCGTCAAGGATGATGAGCATGGTTCTCCCACGCAGCAGGAGGCGAAGGTGATCTTGCGCTTCTTCGATGGTTGCTGCATGTTCTTTTTCGCCAAGGAAAGCCAGCCATCTCCGAAGATGGCGGAGTGGTTCCGTTTCCTGACCACAAGATGCCCACAGAACGCCATCAACGTGCTGGCAGAGGTCTGCCTGCTCAGCAAGAGCGCGAACAAGGGCTGTTTTCCCAGAACCTGGCAAACCCACGACCCCAATGACAGCGTGCTGAGCAGACACCATATCTTTCAGTAGAACCTTTTGTCCAAGAAGGGACAGGTGATTTCCTCCTGGGAGCGAAGGATCAACCAGGAAAGGAGCACGCCCTTTGGGCCTGAGAGGGGCAACCTCTTCTTGCCATCCGAGTTCTTGTGCTGAGAGTCGAAACAAGCGGCAAAGACGATCTCGTAAAGAGACATTGGGAGTCGTTTCCCCACGCTCCCACCGATAAATGCTCATGGCACTGATATGGAGCAGATCCGCAACATCTTCCTGGGTCCACCCTGCATTGATACGAGCGGATTTCAAGCGATGATTGGGTTGCATACTACTGCCCTCCTGTTGAAAGACGAGCTGACGTAGCGACAAGAGTTGGAATGATGCGAGACGTGTATGACGAAAACGGAAAAGTCCTGTATCCAATCTCAAGGAAAGTGCTCAGACCTGACCACGCTGGTAAACTCAAGTTATGACCCCAGAGGAAGAAATCACTCATCTTCGAGCGGAAAACCAGGCATTGCGAGAAGCGCTCACCCAGACACAGGCTCAATTGAGCCAGGTCCTGCAACAACTGCAGTTGGCACTGGCTCACATAGAGGAACTGGAAAACAGGAGGCGTCTCAGCTTTTCGCTAGAGAAAAGTAGGGAGCTTTTGCTGGACTCGCTGCGCCAGGAGCATTGCATAGGTTAGTACAGACGGGCGGAGGACATGATAAGCAAACGTTAAGATGACGACATCATAATGTGACATGATTTCTTTCCTCTCTTGAAAAGATGATTGAAGTAAAGAGATCCTTTACACTACTTAATAGTACTGGAGAAGATGCAAAAATGCAGTAGGAAAATGTCCTATGTAACGTCCTGTGTAATGTCTGATCATTTGCTATTTGTCAGGCAATTGGATCTGGTGGGAGAGATCTGAGGATAGGTCCGTCATCATCGCTTAGGAGTCGTCAAGAATTGGCATCAAAGCGTGAACGGATCGATAAGCCGCCAATAGCTCTAGATAAGAACAACTTTTCTCTAAGGCATGGTTCAAATGAATGTGACAGTTTTGAACGATCAAGCCAACCTAAAATAAACCCTGAAGCTGCTCAGGAAGCCATCTCAGAATTTATTTTTTACCGTCCTGATTGTTCAAAGTTGTCACATTGATCTGAGCTTCCTTTGAACCATGCCTAATAAAGAATAAAAGAAGCGGCCACGCGCGCGAGATTTTCTCTCTCGTTGTGTAAATTACAAAATTTTGTATCATCATTTTGTGATCGCTCTCTGTCGTAAAACAAATGTTCTTATCTCAAAAGAGGGCTCCAGCTCGCCAAAAGGTGATCATTCCAGCAGGAGACTCTTGTTTGCTCAGGTGCAACGTGTGATTCTCCCTTGAGCATGGCACTCTCGTACCACAGGTGGGCGCTGGTGGCCGCGAAGGCTAACTGGTCGGTTTCCCTTTTGGAAAAGCAACCCGGGTACTGCTCTAGGACGGGATGGGAGCAGCCTCACTCGACTTCTCTCGTGGCGTGAATGTGACCTCGCGAGGACGAGCTGGAAGAACAAGCTTCTCCCGGTCGCGCAAAAAGAGCGAGATGGCTACCGCAAAGGCCACGATCTTGGAGAGCATGTTCATGGCAATCGGAAAAGGCGTGGAGGGATAGGCAAAGCCAGCCAGAGCCCAGACGGCAAAGACGAAGAACATCCCGGCTAAGAGGAAGAAGGTGACCTTCGAGAACCTCATGACCGGGGAAAGGGTGAGCAGGGCGAAGCTCAGGATTTCCACGAGAAAAAGCGGAAAAAAGAAGAGCGGAGTGTACAGGGTTGGCGGAGAGGGAGGAAACGTCCGCCACATCACGATAAGATCGAAGGGCAGCTCAAAGATCAGCGGCGCGGCGATGGTGCCAACGATGGCGCTTCCAATGGCAGCTCTGGCCCCACTTTTGCGCGTCAGGTACAGGATGACAAAAAAGGTCACGAAGGCTGCAATCACGGTGACAGGGGTAATCGGATTGGTGGACGTGAAATTGATCCTCTGCTGTACGTCAGCCAGACCGTAGGCCGTGGCAGCCGTTAGAAAGGTCAGAATCGCGCAGACAAAGCTACTGATGAGCAGCGCGCCGAGAAACTTCCCTGGTCGGATCCCGGGCTTCCCTTGCCGAAAACGTATCCCAACAAACATCAAAACGACTGTGGCGAGGAGCAACACACCCGCCAGGATAGAGGAGCTATTCCCAGCATAGGAGCTCCAGTTTACATTATGTGTCATTGTCATCTCCTCCTGAGAAGATGCCTGAGATCTTCTTGCTCTGTCCGTAAGAGAGCCTTTTGCTCTAGCTGCTGATAGCCTTTCGCCAGAGCACCTTGCAAGGAAAGGGCTGAAGGAAGATCTGGCCCTTGTCCTTGATATCCCCTGGGCGTGGAAGTCGAGCTACTCCCAGCGGAAAGAGCGAATCGCAATGAATCCGAACATGACCGTGTAGATGGCCATGGTGAGCAGCGCCGCATAGGAAGGGCTGCTGGTGAAGACTGCAGCGAGCAGAGCCCTTGCCGCTGCGCCGCTCGGCGAGTAATACATGATCGTCCGCAAGGGGTCGCCCACTTGTGCCGGTTGAACCCACAGACCCGAAAGGAACATCAACACGAAGATCACTCCCCCGCTGACGGCACTCGCGACCGTCTGTGATGGCAGCAAGGCCACCAGCATCAGGCCAAGCGCGAAGATCTCGGTGATCGAGAGCAGGAGCGAAATCACAAAAGGCAGAATCTGCACGTGGAGTGATACGCCGAACACGAGCGCACCACCCAGGATGATGATCAGGACTGCCGCCGCCGCAAGCACCAGGTCGATGATCAGCTGCGCCGCAAGCAGCATGGATGGATGCAGCGGTGTGGTGGAAACCCTTCTCAGCCAGCCGATCTCACGATCTCTGACCAGCGTGGTCGGCAGGGAAACCGCGATGTAGAGGAACGCGAAAACCAGGATGGTTGGGGTCCAAAGATCGATGATCGTCAGGCCGGTGTCGCCAACGTTTCCTGGCACTTGCCGTCCAATGAACCCGAACACGGCCAGCAGGACTACTGGGAGTGCAATCCCGCCCAGAAGGCCGTAGGGTTCTCGCAAGGCGAGCCTGGCCTGGACCTTGAGCAGTTCGGCGAAGCGAACCCCCGACCTGTGACTCGTCGACTCTCTGAAGCGCGAACCAGTCATGTCTCAATACCTCCACTGTTGAGGGAGGCGTCATCTTTCGTCAGCTTGAGGAAGGCATCCTCAAGGTTCCCAGCCTGGGCCTCCACATCTGATACTCGAACTCCGAGCGCTGCCAGCGCATTGATGACCGCTGGCGCGAGATTGCCTGTACCGGTGACGGTGACGTACCTCTGCTTCCGCTCGATTGCGTTCACACCGGGTATCGCTCGCAAGGTCAGCTCGTCAACCGGTCGAGATGAGATGAAGCGGACTCTGCTCCCTCCCGCTTGCGCCGCGATCGCTTCCGGCGTGTCGAGCGCCCTGACCGTCCCATGGTTTATGAGCGCGAGGCGATCACACAGTTTCTCTGCTTCATCCATGAAGTGAGTCACCAGGATCACCGTCACGCCACGGTCTCGCATGCGTTCGATGAGCCTCCAAGTTTCACGCCTTGCCTCAGGATCAAGTCCCGTGGTCAGCTCGTCGAGAATGGCGAGCTTCGGGTTGCCCACCAGAGCCAGCGCGATAGATAGCCTCTGTTTCTGGCCGCCAGAAAGGCTTTTGAACGCGGAGTTCTCGAACTGCTTGATGCCGAGTGACTCGAGCAACTCGTCCGGGTCCAGCGGGTTCGAGTAGAACGAGGCGAAGAGCCTCACTGCCTCTCCCACCCTGAGCCGTGGAGGCAGAGCGCTCTCCTGCAACTGGACACCGACCACCTCTCTGACCTTGTTTCTGTCCTTCTGCGGAGAAAGCCCGTACACGCTGATTGATCCCGAATCGGGAGCGCGCAGCCCGGAGATGCACTCCACACTGGTCGTTTTGCCAGCGCTGTTGGGTCCGATGATGCCGAAAATCTCTCCTTCACGGATGGAAAAGGAGACGTCGTTGACAACAAGCACGTTTCCGTACCTCTTGACGAGGTGTTGAACCGTCACAACTTCCGCTGCGTTCATCGTGCCGAATCTCCCTCCTCCCCCAAGTGCTCGCGATCGGCGGCCAGTGGCCGACCTCGGCGCGGCAAGGGGGCAGCATTCCTGGGCATCCTGCCCGCATCGGTCAGGGCTTGCCGCAACAGCAGCTCGATCTGTGCGTTGAGGCTGCGGAACTCATCGGACGCCCACCCACTCAGCGCGTCATGCACGGCCGGATCGAGGCGGAGCAGGAGAGGCTTGCGGTCCCTGCTCATGGATAGAGGGTTCCCACATTGACAACCGGCGAGGGCGGCTGGTCTCCGCAAAGCACCACCATCAGGTTGCTGACCATGCTGGCGGTGCGCTCCTCGTCGAGTTCCACGACTCCCTTCTCGGTCAGCCGGCTGAGGGCCATCTCCACCATGCCCACCGCACCCTCGACGATCAGCGACCGCGCGGCAACCACGGCGTTGGCCTGCTGGCGGCGCAGCATCGCCTGGGCGATCTCGGCGGCGTAAGCGAGGTGGCTGATCCGAACCTCCACCACCTCGACGCCCGCTATGGCCACTCGCTCGGCGACCTCTCTGGCCAGTTGGTCAGCGACTGCGTCGGTTGAGCCGCGCAGTGAGGTTCCGCCGCCCTGGGTATCCTCGTAGGGATGACCCATGGCGACATGACGGAGCGCCGATTCTGATTGGATCGACACGAAGGCCGGGTAGTCGTCCACCCCGTAGACCGCCCTGGCCGTGTCGGCGACCTGCCAGACCACGATGGCGGCGATCTCGACCGGGCTACCGTCGGCGTCGTTGACCTTGAGGCGGTTGGTCTCGAAGTTACGCACCCGGATGCTCACGGCGCGGCGGACCGCCAGCGGCCACACACACCAGAACCCCGGCCGGCGGACCGTGCCGACATAGGTGCCGAAGAATTGCACGACCCGGCTCTGGCCAGGCGGGACGATCACGATCGTGCTCGCAACCAGGCAGAAGGCGATGATGGGCAGGCTGATCGCCCAGCCTCCCGCCTGCGTCTGAATGGCAGCATAGGTCACTGCCGCCAGCCCGAACAATACGGCCACTCCCAGCCAACCGGTGATCATGGCTGCCTGCCGCTGCTGGATCTCCACTCTCGCACCTTGACGGCCGACCGGCTCGACCACCGAGGTAGGCCGCTCTTGTTCGCTCATTGTGCCCTCCTAAGAAAAGTGATATCTATATGATATCACTTTTCTTAGGAGAATGCAAGGGTCTACTGAGGGAAAGGGCAGGGCTGTTGCAAGATCATTCTCGCCGTCTGTGGCGGCAGGCAAAAAGGGAAAAAGAGGTCTTTACGGGGACACCCCGTCTTTCAGGTATAGGTTTTTTGAGTGCAGTCAAGAAGCAGCCCGCGCCCGTGCTCGTGCCCGGCGTTTCTGTTCGCGTTTGCGTTCCCGCTGGCGCAAGGCAGAGGCCGAAGGCAATTTTCTCGGCGCAGTGATGGTCTCAGGCCAAGCTTCCGTCAGGAGTCTGCCACAAGGCAAGATCTCTGCGTTGAACAGCGCGGCAACTAAGCTCAAGCGCCCGCGCACGACACAACTCAGTCGGCGAGTTGGCGGCTGGCCTGCCGGGCGCTTGCGTCGACGACGAGCGATATGCTGTGCGGGCAAGCGTTCGCCACAAGGAGCCTTCCGCTGTATCTCCTCTGCCTGGCAGCCCACACTCACCGTCCAAACCTGAGCCACCGCCATCGCCAGCCACATCCGTTCGATCCGGCTGGCTTCCCCCATTTTGCTATGATGCCAGCCCCACAAACCGCGCTTAAAATCTTTGAACCCGGTTTCGATCCAGGTGCGCATGCCATACCAACTCACTTCGGCCTCCTCCGCTTTGAGATCCGTGAGCACGACCCAGGGATGTTCGTAGCCTGTTTGCCAATGCATCAGTAAGGTGCCCATGACTCGGCTAGCTTTCCCAGCAAAGCACTCCACCTCTCCTTTCCAACGGGTTCCTGGTACTGGCGTCCAGCGACTGACCCAGTCAAAGGTCTCTTCTCCCACCGCACGGGCTTTGACTCCCAGATTGAGGCGTAAGAAGGGATGCCAGCCACAGTCACAAATCGTCTGGAATAACCAGCGAGCATACAAGCCCCGATCCGCCATCACCAGCACCTGCCAATCGGCTGGGATACAGCCTGCTAGGCCAGTTAGCAACCCTTCCCAATGCGGTCGCCACGAGCCTTTCTCGTGCCCTCCCAACACCTTCCAGGCTACCGGAATGGCACAAGCACGTACCACGACACTGATTGACAAAATGGTCCAGCGCTCCCCGAGCGTTGTGGCATCCAGCACCAACACCATCTGCTGATTCCCGTCCTCCCACAAATGCACGATCCACCGCAGTAAAGGCGCAAAACAGGTGCTCACCTCTAGTTCTTGTCGCTTCTTGCCGCTTTTGTGTTTCCCGTCCAGATACCACTCACGTAAGCGCTGAAACACCGTTTGTTCCTTCTGGTGCAGCACCAAGGCGAGCAGAGCACTGATTTGGGCAATCCCGGCTGTTCCCGAGAGCGCGCTTCCCGCACTCCAGAGAACCAGCCCCCACACTTGTGGTTTGCTCAAGTGGACAAAGGCGCTTGACACCTCTTGGGACCACTGCGATAATCGATCTGGGCAAGACATGTTCGTTCTCCTGCGTGTGATGAGTCTCTTTGGTTTTTTCTCATCGTAGCAGATGACGACCTCTTGCCGCTTCTTTTTCCCTCCTTTTCTCAAAAAAACCTATACCTGAAAGGGACACCCCGTGCCCGGCAGAGAGATCGCCGCCCTCTGCATTTCTGCTAAGCTCAACCTATTCCCGATCTTGCAACAGCCCTGCTACCAGCTTACGGTCAGCATTGAAGGGAAAAAGAACAGGTGTTTTACGACAGAGAGCGATCACAAAATGACGATACAGAATTTTGTAATTTACACTCGTTGCTCTGTGGCCTCTCATTATCAATTGGCTTGAGAAGAGGCTCTACAACTTATCATCATTTCCTTGTCGTTTCATACTCGGATCAGTCTTTTGAACTTTTTGCATGATCCTGTTCTCCTCTTTCTGAAGAGTGGCTTCGTCTCTCCACAACTCTTGGGCAAGGGCACTTCCACCTTTTTGTAGGATAATCACCATTCCTACATAGATGGCATCAAAAAGGAGACAGAAAACAGCTAGAAACCACAGCAGAATTGACTGGGAATACAAAGAGTAGAGACAAAACGCTAACGAAGCGAAGAGTGTTCCGATCATTTTGCTCATCGCGATACTCAGTGACTGACCACGCAAAGAATGGCGCTGGTAGAGCATGAGAATGAAGAGAATTGACATCATGAGATTCGACCAAAATGCACCATAGACTCGATCATTGAGTTCAATCACTGCTCCTAAGAAGATTCCAAAACTCATGATAAGCGCCACCCCTACCATGATATCAAAAACTGGTCTCGGGAGATCTGGAAATTCGTGGGGACCGTAGCGAAGAAGTTGCAGAAAGATAATCACATCCAGGAAAAACCAGACAAGATTCACTACATGCTGGATGGGACCGGGAGGATAGATAAAAGAAAAGATGCCTTCCCACGAAATATTCGCGCACAGGGCAACGAATGGCATGCCGTAGGTCTTGTCGAGCATATCACGACGGATAATTAAAAGATAGGTGAGTGTCCAAAAAAGGCCACAAATAAGCATAAAAATGGTAAACATACATTGTACTCCTCGTATGGTTAGTGAAAGGGGTGACCCTTTCACTGCCACTCCCAAGCCGTACGTGATAGTGTCCCATCATACGGCTTTTCAGTGTATGGTCATTTGTGATTGATACCAGTAGCATGCATTCACTGTTCAGGGTATTTTGCATGCCTTCATCATGACAATGCAGATGGAGAGCTATTTGATTGGTCGTAGCATAGATTCAATATTCTAGGGAACAGTCTGGTTTCCTCCGATGTGCTATTACTTTCGCAAGAATAACCGGATGAAAGCAAGCCATCGGCCCCTTCACCATATGGATAATTGCTAAGAACGTGAGCCAAATCCTCTGATCACTTGGTAAAATAGTTATCAGCCTTTCCAGATACCAACCGAGAAACCAACTCGTTCCTTCTTTTTCTGAGGCTGTAGCCAACTGCCAGGGGAGAGCAATAATACGAGCCACCCTTTTCTGAAAAGTATGAGCAAAACCTTTCCGTTTTCGATAAGAATGCAAACAACGACGAAGCTCCAGGGCTTCAAGCATCGCCACCGCCATTCCTTGACCATAGATTGGATTGAAGGTACAGACGGCATCACCCATGACGAGAAATTGCTCTGGATATCGTTGTAGGCGGTCAAAATGGCGCAAACGATTCTCCGTTTGCCGATATCCATAAATGGGCGAGATTGGCGAGGCATCTTTCACCGCGTCATAGAGGGCGGAATCTGGCAAGCTCTTGATAAATTCGAGAAATGGAACCTTTTCCAGAGGTGGGCAATCTCCCGTCAGTCCCACCATCACACGTCCTTCAACCGTCATAAGCACACCACCACGACGGTGCTGCTGTGTGGACTGTATTCCAATAAATGGAATTGGATGAACAGAGTCGTAGAGGCACGTTGCATATCCTATCCCTGTGGATAGGACCGTTTCTTGTGGCGCTTGATACCCCAAATCCTCAAGCCATTTTATCGATCTTGAAGATCTTCCACTGGCATCAACAACCAAGTCGGCATCCAGTGATTGAAACTCATTTTCTCCATGACAATTACGGGCACGGAACTGGACCCCATGGACAGCTTCAGTGTGACCAAGAAGGCCGAGAACCTCGTATCCTTCCATAATGGTCAAATTATGGAAGGATACAAGGTCCTGCCGTATCTGCCACTCTAGTAAAAATCGGGAACAACTCCATCCTTGAAGGTGCTCTACACTCATTCGAGGGCATCTTCCGCCATAGTAATAGAATTCGTCTCCATAATCCCGCTCAATAGCGCCGCGTGCAAGGAGCTTCTCTTTGATGCCAGGAAATAACGTTTCCAGAATGCGCTGTCCACGTACCAACAAGATGTGGATATGATGACCTTGAGGAACTCCTGGACGAAAAACAGGATCATTTGGATAGTGATCCCGTTCGATGAGCGTGATCTGGTCAAAGTAGTCTACAAGCACGCGTGCAGCGAGCAGGCCAGCGATACTGCCGCCAATGACAAGAGCATGAGTTCTTTTTGGAGTTTTTTCTGGCAGAACCATTTTTTATCCTCAATAAATCCATAAACAGATAATCATGAGCTACCCCTATTCTATCTCAGAGAATAGGATACTTGCAATTGTGGATAGGTCGTGGGACAAAGTCTCTGGCAAGAGCATGTATAAGCCTCCGTGTTCAGCTTTCTTCCAGAGAGTCGTCAGAAAGAAAGATCTTCATCCTTATGTAAAGCAGCAAAGTACTCTAGCAAAAGTCTATGGATGAATATGTAGCCTCCACCAACCTTCAGTAAGAGTATGCGACCAGCTGCATAATCCAAAAATTGCGCATACCGCCAGGGTAGGCACTTCGACTGCCAGAGATGCCAACGTAAGACAAAATGTTCAATGAATGCAATGCCTCCACGGATCATTGCAAACTCAAGAGCAAAGATGCTTCCCAAAATGATCGCAAATCCCGCTCCCAGAACTGGCCATCCTGCAAGACCACCAATGAGGCCAAAGGCTAATCCAACAATTGCACCACTTGCAATGCCTCCAAGCATTCCGAAGAGACTTCCAGCAAAAAAGCTATTGAGCAAAGATCGGCGTATACCTTCATTGGGCCTGAGAATCTGGCGTTCCTCAAGCGTGTCATTCGTCCAACCGCTATTGAGGACACCTGTGAGAATGCTCGCAATACCAGCAATCAACCCGACAATTGCTCCATAGACCAATCCATATTTCCATCCATAGGAGAGAGAACCAAGCAGCAAAGAGCTCGTACTGCCAATAATAAGCGTGACCACTGTCAGGATTATCAATCCGACCGACAGTCCATTTGTCAGAATGGACATCTGATTTTGTTTGATGTTTCGCCAATTCCAGCCAATGGTTTCTGCCGTCTTAATTTCTTTTCCGACCCCACGAATCAGTTGTGTTCCTCCTCCGAAGCTGAAGGCTGCCGCAAAAGCGAGTCCAACAATTGTGCCATAGGTCACTCCCTGGCTTACCCCAACCAGGAGACTACTCACCATTCCAAACCCTCCACCTCCACATAATCCGATGACGCCTCCATCAATAAGTCGAGTACGGACCTCTTCAGGTGCAGGGAGAACCTTCTTTGATGAAGATCGTAATTCCAGAACCAATATACTCACCAGTCCAACAAGCTGACCTGTGAAGACGCCGAAGCCCAGAGCCTGCGAAAGCGCGAAAGAGAGATCATAGCGACTTGCAAAAAAACTAGAAAACAGGAGGAAACAAAAACATCCCATCATCCCCCCACTCACCAACCCATTGCGCAATCCGGTAGCGCAACTCCGGAACAAACGCGGGGCAGTCAGCACCCATCTTTCGAAAGAGACATCTGACGCGTCTATCAGTAACGTGACGATGATAAATATCATACCCAGGATGAGCCCGAACATGCCCCCACCCTCTAGCCCTCCGCCCAATCCCGGAGCCATCCATCCAAGAATCCGATTCCCTGGCCCACTGCCAAGCCAACCAAGCAAACCATTTCCAACACCTTTAACCATTCCTGGCTCGGGCTTCCCCCCAAAAATCCAGGCAAACACACTACCTACCACGAAACTCTCTACAGAGTAGATAAGTCGAATCATCACATTGCGATGACGTTGACGAAACCGATCGGAAAGCAAATCTGGCTGCATCCGCTCAAGATAGAATTCGGTCTGTTTGCGGTCCACCATCTGCCTCGCTAACCATGACAACCAACGTATCGTTTGCGTCTCTGTGTAGCGAGAGTTCCTTCTCCGCCGCTCAAGCATTCGCCGGATATAGATTGCAAATAACTGTTCTCGTCGAGACTCAAGAGAGGAAGTCGTCAGGGAGATATGGGCTTCTCCTTGATACGTGAGCGTAAGGATGTCGAGCATAAGAGGCGTTCTCGCTATCTCTTGTAACACTTCATCTTCTTTGAGGGCTTTCCGCACTCCCTCAAGTTGCCGAGCATTGAATAGATAGAGTTCTATTTGCTGTGTAGTCAATGGCTGCACCGAAACCGCTTGCTGAAGTGTTATTCGTGTTGCCTGCGAAAAGTAGTCTGCGGTACGGCAACAAACCACCATAGATGCTAATTCATGTTCCAATAGGTAAACATTGATCGCTTTCACACATGTTGCCCGTACTTCTTCCACTACTTCATCGAGACCGTCAAGCAGAAGTACGAAGCGATTGGTATCAAGCCACTCTTGCCCGACACTGCGAGGCATATGATATTTCGTAGAAAGTTCCTGCAAGAGCCACTCAGTAAAAGGGAGCTGCTTGACAGCCCATGAAGATAAGATGAGAATCACGGGGAGAGGATAGCTTTCGGGTTCTGCACGATTGAGGAGTTCACGAGCTAACTCTAACAGCAATGTCGTCTTTCCTGCACCAGGCTCTCCTAAAAGCAGCAGTTTCCCATCGGCAGAGTCGTAGACTTGAAGCAAGGTGGTTCCATGAGATAAGGTTCTTGGAGGCCAATTGGTTTCCTGAACTTCCAAGTGCCAGGGATTAGCAAGCGCTTCAGGCTGCTCCTGAAGTCCCAGCGCAATCATTGCTGCATGGTGCAAGGAATGCTGCAACACCCCATCAATCCATGTAGAACGCATCAATCTCAGCATACGTCGGTGATTGGGGTCTGGATTTTTCAGATGATCGCCAGATACTCCTATGAGGTCGGTTGTCGAAAATCCAAGTTGCTCTTCTGTCATCTCAAAGATCTCTGTGAGCTTTTTTCGGAAAGATAACGATGGGGCCGTTTTGCCATTTTCCCATCGGTTAATGGTTGCTATCGTAATATCCAGTTGCTCGGCTACGTCTTGCTGGGTCCATCGCTTGCTCAAACGGGCAGCACGGAGTTTTTCATTCTGGTTCAATTTCTTTTACCTCCTACGCAGTGGATAGATAGAAATAAGCAGAATGGTTATCAGGACTTTCGGTCTTACTATCAAATGAAATATGGTTTCATGAGAGCATTCTTCTGTGTACATATCTGACCAAGGAGACTTTTCCTCTCTATAGAGAAATAACCAATAAAAATACACAAGAAGTGCATATACCATAGCATGTGAAAAGCTTCTTGTCAACATTTTTTTAACTTTGTTTGTAATTTGTTGACATACCGGGTATAATTTAGTCATAGTGTACAAATGATAACTTTGTAGTATCATTGTTATCATTTGGATTGATGGTGAATTGGGAGAGGGATCAAGAGTTCTTTTGAGAACACGAACAATGGAACAGCCCACGGGTTGCGCAACGAGCTAAGCTCAAGTAAGTTGGAGAGAGCTGTTGGCCCAACTCCAGCCGAATATTCCACGTCCACTGAGCGAGGGTCTGGGCGAACTCCTGGCCACAGGGGTATGGGAGTACCAGCGATCCATGTTTTGCTCGACGTTTTCATCGGCTAACACCGTTTCAAATGACCCACGATGTAGGTACAGATCGAGCACATCCGAGGCCGTAAATGCCGGGGAGGGAAGGGTGCTGACAAACAGCTCGCAGACCACCCCATCGCGCTCGCTGCCCACGGCGGGAGAGGAGGATGTTCCCGGATGGATCGCAACCACCAGACGCATCTCGGGGAAGCCCGGCGTCAAGGGAACGGAGGCACAATCGTAGAGGTTCGCGTCATGCCACTTTCCGGGTGGGTACTGATCTGATCTGGAGCATTGAGCAGTTGAGGTTGCCCAGTTTCGGGGCAAGATCACGCTGCCTCATTGCGGAAAAACAGAGGCAGCCAAGGCTCTGCAAGCTCAGAGCATGCATTTTTGTGCTTATTTCCCGCAATGAACGAGTGAAAAATATAAACCCTTTTTATGATCAAGCGTGGATTTATGGTTATATTAATTAATACACTTTTATATATCATATCCTACTATGCCATTTTTAACACGATAGTATATTTTTTTCTTCTTTTTAGCAAATAAATCTTATGAAATGATGCCCTCTCTCCTCTAATCTGCCAGTTACCTTCTGTATTCTTCCTCTTATTCGAAACTGATAGGCGATGATAGGCAAACTGATAGGTTTCTGATACGTAAAATATCTTGATTTTTGTGTATCTTTTAGGCAGCAAACAATGCCGCGTGGTTTGCGCTAAGATTTCCATGAGGACCAAGAGAAAGTATGATGAGATTTGTAGACTATTCTGGCGAAAACGACTTACTATCTTTTGTAGAATTAAAACAGTATAAACAGTATTTCAGGAAAATTAGGCAATTGATGATGCCACGCCTACAAGTTGCTTCGACATCCGCAGAAGCGCTGCCAGAATATGCTACAGAAGAATTGCGAGCCCATCAGTATAAAGCTACTTCTGGTGGTCTGTACAGCCACGATATGGAGAAGAGCGAGGGTCATACTATCGCTTCCATCGTAAGCAAAAAGAAGAGGAGTTCTATGTCGAAACAAGAAGCATATATAGCAAATTTGCTAAACAAACAGGATCCAACGTTTGGAGATCGTCTCATGATTTTTCGCTATCGGGCAGGCTTGTCGCAGAACAAATTGAGCAAACTTCTGGGTATAAATGCTAAGACCATTGGGCGGTGGGAACTCGGTATGTGTCCTCCACGAGAAAATATGCTTGCGCAACTCGTGACGATATTTTTGCAATATCATGCGCTTTCGCCCAGCGATATCCCAGAATTTTGGAATGTCGCTGTTACGATGGCGGTATATATTCCGGCCTACCCGCCAGCCAAGCTGATGGAACTCTTTCAGCTTGAGTGTTCCCAGAAACAGGGCACAGCCGGATACGCCACGAACACAAAAAGTTCCTCTGAAGCCCACGAATGGCGCAATGAGGCCATAGTGAGGGACAAAAAGCACAGGAACAGACCCCTTCTTGCCTAAGAGCGACCGTTCATTATGCTCTCACCCGGATACAAAACTGTGCTGCGAGCCACACTCGCTCACATAATGCTGAAAGCTGGTCATGCATTGAAGCATTGACCAGCTTGTCCTCGCGAGGAACTCGCGCCTTTTCTCCACAGCCACGATGACTTTTTCAGGACGACCCGCCGCCAGTTCGTCGAGTACTGACTGGATGGTGTTGAAAGGGCAAAAATAATCACCGTCAAACACTGGCACCAGATGGGCCATCGTGAGCATATGTGCGTGTTACTGATAAATCTTGGGGCCACCAGGCTTGAGAAAAAAGCAGGTGAGCATGCAGAGCACTATCTTCAAGAAGGGTTAACCCTGGAACACCAGATTGGTCATCGGGAATGGATAGCCATACATCTGGGAAATTCGGGTTTAGCAGCTCGTGAATAGGGTCAGTATTCTCAGGCAGAAGTGTATTTGCAGGACGCTGTCGAGTATGTACGTTTAACGAGAAGACCTCAACTTATCGCGACGGTTTTGTACGAGCGCGCTCTGCTTTCGCTCAAAAGAAACGATATCGAGGCAGCCAGGACTCTGCTGGATGAAATGTATGTTGCGACACCGTCCGAAGATCTGGTGATCCTTGCCCAGTGGCAATTCGGCATGGCTCATCTGGCATCGGTGAGAGCGGTGGCTAAATCACTCACGCTAATATGTGTGAAGGTACTAGAGATACTCGTATTAACGCCAATGAGGACACGGATCTCCTTGTCAATAAGTGGCCGAAGGTCACTAGCTAGGGCATCTTCATCTTCTCATTGCAATGCCTGCATGCTCTCCATAGTCAATGATCAGAGCACTCATATCATCCGGTTTCGAACGCCTCTGCCCCTGCTGAGAGCGCCGATACGCTGCACGCACCAGCCGCTGCGCGCTCGTTCTCACCTGCCCTGTTCCCAAATAGCTCGCGATCTCCTGATCCGTTAGATTATCGTGAATCCCATCTGTGCACAGCACGATGCGATCTCCAAGCACAAGCTCAATAGAATGTGTTGGCACTGCCGAGAAATCCTTCCAACCAACGCCACAGGTAATCTTGTTCCTCTTCCTGAAATGACCAAGATCCGTCTCAGATAACCGTGTCTCCTCTGTCGCTTGCTCAATACGCAGAGCCTCTTCTTGACCTACCCAGCCTTTTTGGCATGCGAAGGAGAAGTAACCATGATCTTCTGTTAATCGTTGGAGTCCCTGGCCCTCTCGCAACAGGTAGATCCGACTATCACCGACATGTGCAGAGGACAGAACGGTTCCTTCACGATCAGCAATAAGCACCGCCAGCGCCACGGTGGTTGCTGGTCGTCTTTGATCGGCAGGCACTTCTAACAACGACACCTGTTCATCTGCCTCTTTGATCAGCTCCTGGAGCACAGACTCGATCTGTGTTTGGATTGTTTCAGCGAGATCTTTCCAACGTGCATGGATCGTCTGTGCTCCAACACGAGCGGCCAGGCGTCCATTGCCACGACCTCCTATCCCATCAAAGACGCCGACTAGACCCCTGCGTCGATCAACCAGGACGTAATCTTCGCTTGCTTCAGCTTGTTTCTCTGCTTTGCTAGAACTCACGATCGTCAACACACTGCTTCTACCGCGCCGTTGATCGTGTTCCCTCTTGATCATACTTTCTTTTCTTTCCAGATGGTCTTTCCACTCCTCCGTCATGGAGCAACATGAGCCTTGCTTATGATATCACGAGCTTTTGCTACTTGTTGCAGCAACGTTTCAATCGGCGGGAAATTGCTATCCTGCTCAAAAATGACCCCGTTGATGTGACAGCGAGATGCCAGCGTTTGAAAGAGATCAAATATTTCCGGTGGCACCAGTTCGCTGTGCCCATCAACGAGCCACCTATTGCGCCAATAGCCACTGGCAAGATGGACTTGCACTAGATGGTCAAGAGGCATACGCTCTAAACATGTATCTGGTGAGAAGTGATGGTTTACTGCGTTGATCAAAATATTTGTGACATCAAGCAGTATTTAATGGACATTCGTTATCATCTGGAAAGCTTTTCCGTATGCTATTTCCGGCTTGTTACTGGCTCAATCGCCGAAACTTGTCACCAAAAACCTGACACCACGCGTCCAGAGCTTCTTCTTCTTGCCTTCCTTGTTCATATCCCTGCGCTCGTTTGATATATTCGTAGGTCTGTCGAATACGTTTGAGATAGCCTTGCTTGATGCTCTCATTCCATTTGTGTGCTACATTGTTGTCGGGATTCACTGCATCCAGGACGACGACCAGATCATCGCAGCGCTTGACAGTTTTCGGATCATAGTAATCGCCGAACAGAAGAGGCTGTGCAAAGGCATGGCGGGAAAGAAAGTCAAAAATCCTGGCCAGGCTGCTTTGCCAGTCACCTGTTACGCCGCTTTCTTCCAGAGCTGCTGCGGTGATGAGTTCGCAAAAGTACGAGCACTGCTTCATATTCTCAGGCAATTGTCTGTTCCACCATTTCATCAGACGCACCAGATGATTAAAATTGACCGGGCCCGGTACCTGTTTGCTGCGCGCGGTACGTTTGTGGATAAAGTGAGTATGAGCCGTAATCGAGGTCAAGCGCCATTCATCCTCACGCGGTATCCATCCGCTATTTTTCTGTTTCAAAGAACCATCCCGAATAATAGGGACAGCATCCACTTTCAATCCACTGGTACGAAGCAGCATGTTCACCGCATTTTTGCCTTTATGAAAGTCCTGCATTGGCTTCTCTGGTGAATATATTTCGCGCAGACGGGCGCGGGTGTATGCCAGGAGTTGATCCAGTTGCTCCTTTGTATACCCCTGGGCACGATAATATACCCCAAGGTCAATATCAAAGGACCCTTTGCCAGCGCGAGCAAGGTTAGTATGCTTGGCTGCTGATCCTGCCAGGAAGATCTTCTCCAGATGAAAGTCTCCATCGTTTGCTATGCACTCCGTCAACTGCCTTTTTAGAAAAGCGACCTGCCGATGTGTCTCTTCCTGTTGTTCTCTGGACGGTCTGATCTGTGCGATAAAACGATCAAAGCGAGATGAGATATTCATAGATCACCCTTTCCTCTTTCACTTGCGCCAGTTTTCGAGAGATTCCCATGATAACTGTTCACTTTGGAAAAGTACATTTATATATGATAGTATATTCGCTAACGTAAAAAGAGGCAATGTGCCAAAACTTATTTCTACTGAGGTTCTCAACATTTCTTGCATCGTCTCTCTACCAGAGTTCTCTCAAAGAAGAGGATTGAAACTCATGTGTGGACCTAAGAAGAAGGCTGAGTTTTTCCTGCCCGACAGCACGATGGGAAAAACGACAAAACGTCGTCAACGCAAAGCATTCTCTGGCGGCGGCCATTTACAACTCAAACGATTGAAAGAGAGAGCTGACATTGCTTCTGACACGCCGGAGCCCACTGTCCAAAATCGTCTTTCTTTAAAAAGTGCCCACCAGTGCCAACGCGCCAGCTCAACCTGATAACCGACCTCTCGTCCCGTTCGATCTACGGAATCAACGAGACAGAGAGAGCAGCAGAGAGACAACGCGTTTCCTATCGGAATGCTTCGCTTCATCTGACTAGCTCCAGAATATCTCTCCTGACAACGCGTTGCCAAATCGAAACAGGAACGTTGCTCCTCGCTTCCCTGGTCGTACCTGCGCCGTTTGCGGAAACCGAGCAAGGACGTGTGCTATCAAGCGATACCATGGCTCACGGTTCACTCTTTCCTCGCTTCGTTCTAGCATAATCGAGAGGGAGAACTACGACCGGACCAGAAGAGGACCAGAAGGGGACCAGAGAGAACGAGACAAAAAGCGTGGATGCCATTGAAAGGCGGCTATGGTATACTACCGGAAAGAACGGAGACGGTTCCGTGAGTATCCCTGAGCAAGAAGAATCGGATGAGAGATGCAGGAGGAGCGTGATGAACCACGATCAGAATGAGGCACCCGACAGACAACAGATCACCTCGGAACCGTTGCTCCGCGTCTCCCTGTTCGGGCCGCTGCGCTTGTGCTGGTTGGTCCCAACGGAGAGTGACGAGGATGCCTGGCACCGTCGAACCTCAGCGTGTGCCCTCTTTTGCCTGCTGCTCTGTGCTCCTCAGCGACGCGCCAATCGCAGCCAGTTAGCCGCTGCCTTATGGCCGGAGGTTGACGAACCACGAGCTATCGAGTCCTTGCGCGTGGCAACCAGAGCCCTCCGTACCGTCTTGCGTCCGGCCAGCAGGGAAGCGTTGCTCCACTCCCTCCCCGGTGGTTTGCTCCAATTAGCCGATCAGACCCGGATGGAGGTGGATCTCGACACCTTTGAAGCTCTAGGACAGCAAGCTAGCACAAGCAACAACGAGGATGAGGCGCTCGCGCTCTGGGAGCAGGCAAGAGTGTTGGTATGTGGAGAGTTTCTGGCCGATCATGTCAGAGGGAGTGAGTGGAGCACCCATCGGTGGATCAAGATCCGACAACGAGATTTCAACGCCGCCCGCCGTCGCATGATCTGCGCACTGGCCGATAGCTCTATCCAGCGTGGGCAACTGGTCCAGGCCGAACTCTTGTTGCAGGGACATGTGAACCGTTTTCCAGGAGATCAGGATGCCGTGTTTCGCCTGGTCACATTGCTTCTCTCGAGTGAGCGCACTGCTGAAGCCCGTGAGTCCTATCAGCGCTGCAAAGCTGCGTTGGCTTCGTCTGGCAAGCAGCCTGCCGAACATCTTCAAGCACTCGAAGCGCATTTCCGTACGCACGCTGAGCGCGTGACAGCTCAAGGAATTCAACCCCTTCACACGCTACCGCACCCCTCTCCTGTTGCACAGCGTGTAAGAGAATCGGTATATGAGCAGAAAAAACACCGTTCTCTGATGTCCTTACTTGAGCCACATAAATTGCAAGAGGCATGCTCCTCGCTTCCTTCTGATATACCTGATAGTGCTTTACTTCCTCCTACGCTTGGCAGTACCGACGAATTGCTAGATCGCTTCATACGAGCACTGAAAAAGCCTTCTACAATGAACGAGACAACTTGTAGATATATAGAGGCGCGTACAGATGCTTACTGGAAGGATCACTATGATGCAATATTTGCTCCTTCTGATTTGCTGAGTGACGCTCTTGGTCAGTTTCAGAAAGTAATATCGCTCCTTGAAAATTCTCTGTTACCAACAGTGCGCACGCGACTCTGTGCCAGCGCAAGCAGGATAGCCCAATTTGCAGGCGCACTCTACTTCGACATGGGAAACTACACCTATTCAAAACGGTATAGGCAAGTGGCGATTCTGGCAGCGCGTGAAGCAGAGCACCAGGAACTAGAAGCTGTTGCATGGGGCAGACTGAGTATGACATGCATGTATGGTAACCGATTGCAAGATGCCTTGATCAGTATACAAGAAGCTCGACGACTAGCCACACAAAGCAGCAGTTTCAGGGTTCATGCCTGGTTAGCCGCTGTAGAGGCGGAGATCCAAGCCAAGCAAGGTAATCGTGAAGCTTGTCTTCAAGCTCTTGATGTTGCAGAATGTGTCGAGAATATACAGCCGTCAGATCAAGACGCTCATTGGCTTCATTTTGATCGTCCTTCACTGATTGGGTTCCAAGGTGCTTGTTATCGGCGACTGTACCGTCCTGATGATCCACAAACGCATGGTTTCTTAGAGGAGGCCAGAAAGGCACTCCTCACCACATTATCGCTTCCAACATTGACACAGCGACGACCGACAACATTGGCGGATCTTGCGGATACGTATTTGCTGCAAGGCGAAGTGGGGGAGGCTTGTAATTTAGCAAGTCAGGCGGTAGCAGTGATCGCCGAACTCCAATCGGGGCGGAACCTGCAGCGCCTCCTTACTCTCCGGCATGCGATGGAACCGTGGAAAGATACGCGAGATATCCAAGATTTGGATAGACAATTAACGGCACTAGATGAACAATTAGCCCCACTATTTTCATGAAGCTACTGGTAGTAAAGGATACGTATGAGCCAAACCGAACATCTGCATCGAGGTACCTTGTATATTATCGCGTGCGCGGCTCCTCCAGCTCGAAACGTACAAGACCTTGTCACATTGGCCCAAGAGGCAAGATGGGATGTTTGCTTGATCGCAACTCCCCAATCTCTGAAATTCCTCAATGTGCCTTTGTTAGAGCAACTCACCGGGCATCCAGTAAGATCTCATTATAAGCATCCTGATGAGCCTGATATTCTGCCAAGAGCAGATGCTATCCTTGTCTATCCAGCTACCTTCAACACCATCAATAAATGGGCGCTAGGTATTACAGACACTTTAGCCCTTGGTTTGCTCTGTGAGTATCTTGGATTGGGAAAGCCTATTCTTGCGGCTCCTAGCGTCACTGTAGACGAATTAGGCCGTCATCCTGCTTTTTTCAAAAATATCGCAACTTTGAGAGAGTGGGGAATTCAAGTTCTGTATGAACCAGAGCTCTATCCTCGATCCAGTAAGATACCATTGCCTCTCGTTTTAGATGCCTTCCATGTGTTCGTGGATAAACATGTTCATGAACGAGATGCGAACGTCAGTAGCACCTAAGTAGAAATCTGCTTGTCTCAGTGATTGTGAGGAGAGTAGCAAGTAATGCAGAGCGAGAATTGGGCATTTCCCCATAGTATTGCTCGATTGATCACTCATAGCAATACTGTCGCAAGGAATTTCTCAGGAGAATTTGGGCCTCTCCGTCGTTCCACCGAACAGCACAAAGTTACCCACTTCATGCTGTCTTCTTGTCTTCTTGTCCTGTTGCATCCGAGCTACAAATGTGCCATACCTGCTGTCCAGCATACCTATCCGATATGGCGCAAGATGCACATAGGGTACTGGTCTCAGGTTATGCACGGTGCGCTCTACGCCGCTCAGCCAGAGGTTGCCCAGGCTGATGATGAAAGTCAATTAGACAGTACCATCGCATTGCCTCATGGGAGAATCGATTCACCAAAAGCGGTGGTGAACCGATCTATGGTGAGTCAATTCGCGTGGCTGCGCTAAAACGCAGGGCTACTTAATTTTGACCAGAGACGTGAGCAAGAGACGAACGGCATGAAGCGGCTGAGCATCGAAGCGTCGCATGCACTACTTGGATTCTCCATCATCTCCTGTGCAAAAAACCCATCAATAGAGCGCATTGGGAAACTTGACCCGCTTTAAAAGCGGACAGTGAAAAAGAGAAGGTTCCTGATAAGCTCATCCTGTACAGAAGATGACGGAGAACCGGTCATAAATTAGCGTAAACACCAATGTTATCTATGCGAGATTTTGAGACGCTGGAAGTCATCAAACAAGAGAAGGTCTATATGCTCTAACGGAATGTGTTTTCACGTGCTCGCATGAAAACGCGCCGTCTTGGTATCGAGATGAGTTCGATCATTGAGACTGGCTCTATGCTCGATAAGTCTCACCGGAGGTAGGACGCAATGTGTGAGAGGTCGGGATGCTTCCACATAATCCCGACAAAATCTGTGTGGTCGCGTTTTCTCTGGCAGCAGTGGGACTGGATGACCAGCCCCACTGGTAGGTCCTTTAACAACCAGCAGTCAAGAGCTGGTGCAAAAGGAGGTAGAGCTTATAGCGCTCGTCATCGTCCAGGGTGATCGTCACCTCGGGCGCGTGGATGATCAGCGCGTCATCCAAGAGTTCGACGGTGTGGGTGTCACTCAGAGCAATCGTTGGGTTTCCCTGATCAGAGGGCATATCATGAACCATGGAGAAAACTCCTTCCTCATCGTAGATATCGAACGAACATCTCGTTTCTGCCCATGCATAGCGGTTCTATCAGCGCAGAAACTGCCGTCTTGCGCTGATAAGAAACAAAAAGGTCCAGAGAAACGAGTGTCTCTTTGACCCTACGATCACAAAAATGGAGGCAGAAAGAAATAGCAGTGTATGTCTGAGGAGGCAGGTAAGCCCTGTTGCTTGTGCCTCGTGCGCAATCAGTGGGAAGAGGGTTCGTCACGTGGACCATAGATCCGCTCATAGAGCCAGGCATCGACAGCAGCATCCAGCACGCTTCGCGCATCCCAAACCCCATTCCACAAACAGTCCAACATGGCCAAAACCTCTTCTTTCCCGAAGTGCATCCCAGCTGGAAGATCGCGCCATAACAGCATCCACCGTTGCGCCCATTGGAGCAGGCTGTGTCGAACACCCATCTCTCCCTCGGCCTGAAAGGTGGTTTGATCCACCCGAAACCGTTTGCCATAACAGGCCCGCAGGTACAGTTCTAAGAGATGCTCCCTGCCCTCCGAAGGTGAGGGAATCTGGTAATGCGGACAGAGTGCTGGAAAACACTCCAACGCAAACTGCACAAACGATCCCAGTGTCAGCAGATAACCGCCAGGGTCCTCCCGCCGCCGCTTGTGGATGAGAAAGTCCTGCGTTGTGATGGACTGCGATGAGAGACGCTCATAGGTCAGGTCATAGGGGAAAAACACTCCCGGCAAAAGGGACCCCTGCCACATACATGGCTGATACATCACTGTGGAGCGCACCTGGCCCTCCTCCTGGGTCTGGAACACCAATGTATGCTCGTAATGCGGTGGAATGCGAAAGCTCCAGAAGCGGTCCGCACGATAGTCGTGATACCTTGCCTGTAATGCTGGGTCTTCCAGTGGACTCCAGGGAACACCACGAAAAACGCCTGTATGCTCATCGAAGTCTCCCACCTGGATGTGTGCCGTATGAAGCGGAGCACAAAACGAAAGCAGTTCATTTGCATCCTGGCGTAACGCCGCACGAAAAGCAAAACCGAGCGGGTTGCCGTTGTGCCCTGCTAAAAAGGTACTGATATCTTGATAGTTCCAAAAAGTATAGCGATCTCTAGCGTTTTCTAGCGTTTTATCGCATGAGCTAAAGATTTCCCTTTTGGGTTCGTGAGGGGGTAACGACGAACCTCACTGGATGGACTACCAGCGATGCAAGCACCGCTTTACCATCCTCTACCCCCTCCACTTTCGAGAAAGCATCAGGGGCTACTTTTCTGATAATGTTGCCTGACCCGTTAATATCAGCGTTGAGCTTACGTCCATCTTTCGTGCGGTAGAGTCCACGCTTGATCCTCTTGCCGCTAAATGTATGCTTCTCATTGCCATTGTTGCGAACTGGTAGCGGGTCCAGATCTAACAACGAAGATTTTGATGTGTAAGACTCTTCTGTGACCTCTACACGAATGCCAACCAGTTCAGACTTGTAGGTTAACATGGCAATAAAACGAGCGTGAGGGATTTGGACAAAGTTTTGATTGGTGCGCTTGCCCATATTCGCCTCTTGCTTCCAGGCGTCATTTTTGCCTATGCACAATGTACTAATCCCCTCTCTCACCAACAGATCAATAATCTGGTAACTCACAGTGTGCATATAATGATCGATACGCCTGTTACGTTTGTTGGTCATGCGTTCCATACGCTTCGTTGTGCCTTTGCGCCTAAGCTGGCTCTGTAGTTCTGCCTTCCGCTTGTTGTAGAACTGGTTGATGCTTTTCACTGGACGCCCGTTAACGAGTGCCGACCTGAAGCCGGGTTTGTTTGATGTTAGCGCAACCAGATTATTCATGCCAATGTCTATGCCAGCGTAGTAAGCGGGATTAACCGGCGCTTGCTTTTCCTCTTGTTCGTAAACGGCCTCCACTACGTAGAACCCTTTGCGCGGGACGATGCGTACTTGATCGATCTGCTTCTGTTTCGTCTTCACCTCGATAGCAAGCATCGAAGGTTTGATAATGCCGCGCTTCAAACCCTTCTTGCCTCGACTAATCGCTTGAATGGTGTACACGAGCATATTGCGGCCTTCTGTCTTCTGCTTGTACCCTGGTATCCTGGGACGTGCCTGAAACTGAGATGGGTCTTCTCTGTAGGCAGCACGTGCCTTGAAGAAGGCATCCCAATCGTGATCTAATTGCTTCAAGACCTGCTGGCTTACCTTTGCTGGGAGAGCCTTGTACGCCTCATGAGATTGCATACGCCTGTCCATCTCATTGTAGTTGAGGTACTTTCCGATATGAATGTAGGATTGGCGTATCTCATAGTTACCAGCGTTGTACAGGTTCTTCGATTTAAAAGCCGCTTCATCAATCGCTCCATAACGCGGATCGTTCCGGTCAATCACATATTTTTCAACTAACTGCATCCTTCTCACCCCCTTTCTCTGTCTGTGCTTGTAACTCTAACTCTTTGACAATCTGCTCTGTCTTCCGTTTTGCTCTCCGTTGCCCATAAAGTCTCGCGGAGAACGAGTAAATTATGGAAACGAGATCGGCTATCAAGTCCTCAAGCGGGTTCTCTGTGATGTTCACCACCTCGATAGAGCGGCCTTGCATCGCTAGAAGCGCCTCGATGTACTTGAACCCGAAGCGGGTTAAGTGGTCCTTATGCTCAACCACAATGATCTTGACCGTTGGATCAGCCAGGATAGCAAGCAGTTTCTTACGTCCATCGTTAATGCCTGAACCAACTTCCTTGACCATATCAAGTTTAGACGTAGAAAGGTATGAGTGGTAACATTCATAGGCTCCACGTTCTCCAGGCGATAGTTTTGAGGACAAAACCCCCTATCATAAAACGCTATAAAAATCAATAAAACGCTCTATTTTCAAACACTAGTTTCTGATACCCGTTGCTCTTCGGCTGCTTGCCGCTCCGGTGGGAATGCGTTGGTTTCTCTTTCAAAGCAGGAATCGCGGCCAGAGGCCCAACGAAGCAGCGTGGTGTAGTCTTCAAGCGATTGGACAATCACTTGCATAGGAGGGAGCGCAGGATCAGGAGAGGGATAGGAAAGGGTGATCTGATAGCGTCGTTCTGTATGCTCTCCATGCTCAACCTGGACTATGGTTGGGTGGAACATGGCATGGACACGGGAGATGTAGGCAATCAGCCAGCGCGCCTCCTGTTCGCTCAAGGGAAGTTGACCGGGGAGAAACCAGTGGGGATCGATGTGCAGCCACTCATTGATCCAAAGGGCTTCCTGCTCTGTAGGAGGCCGAGACATATCAGGTCGTTCATGATGGCGCATCATTTTCCTCCTTCATCATGCAGGTGATAGGGGCCATAACGTGCGGAGTTGTGAAGGGCATCGCCTCTGCAAACGCCCTGCACTTCACTCATTGCTATGCCGCCGGAGATTCCCCGTTTGACCGATAGAGGCCGGGATAGGCGATAACTCCAGATGCACGCAATAGATCCCCAGCACCCGTGGCACCGGATCATTCGGCGGTGCCAGTTGAGCCAGGCGTTCTGGCTGGTAATTGATACTCGCCTTGTTCCGTCTTGAAATTGATCGGGAAAGGGCACGTTTCCAATACAACAAATCCTCCCTCAACTGTCAGTGCACTTATGAGCGAGAGGAGAGCACTGAGCAGGATCATGTTTTCATCTTCTTCTGGGTCAGGCTTGACCCCCTGCTCCTTCTCCTGCTGCTCTATCATCATTTCTAAGCCCGTCCCCATCCTCCAGAGGTCATAGCTACTCACTGTTATTTTCACTCATCTTCTCCTTTTCATCGAGAGAGATTTTATATATTTTCCCAAATAGCCGAATTTTTTCTTCCTACAAAGTGGCCAACCAGATTCCCTGCTGGTTGGCTCACTGAACAAAACCGGACTATTGGTCCCCCTTAGAGCAGCACAGCCGGAAGCGGTTCTGGCAGAAAGACAAACTCCACGTCCGGGAACTGCTGACGAAGCACAACCCCCATCTCGTGCTGTTCGTGGCCGATGAGGAGAGTAAGAGGATCACCCACGTTTTGCTCCATCGCATGGTGCAGTGCTGCAAGCCCATTAGGATCGGAAAGCTTGATGTGTTGATACGATGCAGGGCACGTCTGCGCGTAGAGGGCACCTTTCCCATAGGAGCCTGACACAAAGCCCACGCGCAGGTCACAGACATGGGCGTGATAGAGCGCAGAGAAAAACACATCAAACGAAAACGGGCTGAAATGCGGATCAATCACCAGACAAAACACCAGTGGTGCGATGGCTTTCGGAAGCGTCCACTCACCACTGTCCATGCGCTGCCAGAGATCTTCATACGCGGCCAGTTCCCGCGTGTATTTGACGCGGCATGAGAGGGGACTGCGCGTCTTGCGGTCGAGTTCGGCCAAACGCTCGCGATAAAAGGCGATGCTCTCCTGCATCCGTTCGCGCACCACCTCCTCTAACGTCCAGTTTGACTGTTGCCAGGCCGTTCCGATGTTGATCATCGTCGTCACAAAGGTGTCCATTTCTGGTGCACCCCGACCGGTTTGTCGAATCATCTGCCCACAAAAGCGTTTGAGCTGTTTGAGCGCTGCGGTATACTCTGCATTCAGTTGTTCTCGGGTTTTCATAGAGATGACCTTTCGCCACCAAAGAAAGAGCAGACCTTCTGGAAGGTCTGCTCATGGGACTTTTGCACTTCTCATCATCTGGAGGGAAACTCCAGCTCTGTTGCTTTCAGGTAGAGCTCTCTTCTTGTGCAGGAGTGCGCAGCAGTTCTTGCTCTTCAAGGGCTGTTTTTAAACGGCGACGGTGTTCTCCTGTGAGTTGTCGAGCACTCTCTTTGGAAAGGGTTGCGACTCCCAGGATGGCTGCCGCTCGTTCGTAGAACGTCTCCGCTGTCCACCGCTTCAATTCCAGCCCGCTGGTATACAGCTCTCTCATGGTTGGATCAGGATCATAGACCGGGCGCTCCGGTGCGGGCTTCCCCTGGAGCCACTCCTTCAGCGTGTAAGCAAGGAACGGACCTTCTCGGCTGAGAAGCAGCCCTTCGGGAAGCGCTGGACAATGGGATGTATCAATGCGGCACTGCTTGTCCTCAAGATAGGCCAGGACATCAAACAAGTACGGGATTTCTTCTCGTTGAATCGTGTCCAACGCGATTTTCTGACTTTTCGCGCCGGACTCATCCGTGAAGGTAATCACTTCCTTTTTTGCCCTGAGCGTAATGATGACATGCATACGGATGCTCAGTAGATAGTGAAAGAGTTTTCGATGCTCTGGAGTGGCAATGGCCCAGGCTCGCCGGGTTGCATCTTTGACCTTGCGATTCTGGAAGTGTTTTGTCAACTCATCGACCCATTCCAACATCCCGCCTTTGCCATCCCACTCGCTACTCATCCCATCAATCACCAGCACATCGAAACGACCAGACTCAGAGATCATCCGCACGGCTTCCAGAAAACGAGCGGGACGAAACGGTTTTTCGATCTCGATTTCTTCGATCAGCTCGGTCTGCGGATTCTTTTTCTCCTCCAGCATCATTTCCAGGACCTCAAAGGAAAAACCGAAGCCTTCCTCCCCTGGATCTTTGGCGTATTTGGAGACAGCGCCCGGATAATCAGCATCGATCACCGCAATCCCCTTCGTCGAGAGGTACCTCGCTGTTTCGAGCGCGGTGACACTCTTGCCAGCTCCAGCGAGACCAGCGAGCGCCAGCTTGATAAACGAACGATATTTCACGGCACGTCGAATTTTCATAACGATTGTCCTTTCATCTTGTCTGAAGAAAAGAGGCCCAACAGTGATGCTCAGCCTCTTGTGTGGTCTCTGTGGCGAACCGAAAGCGTCAACGTCTCTTCGTTCGGCTTCTGGCTCTTCTGCTTTTAGGGGTGCGTTTCTCCAGGGGAGGTCTCTCCCATCTCGGGAATCCTTCCCAGGAGGGTCATATCCAGGAGCAATTGCCAGACGGCAAAGGCCATAGGTTTCGAGAGCCGGGTTGTTTTCGGGAGGGCAAGTAAGAAGGTCACTGTCGCTTGACCAGCCAAAGGGGGACACGCCAGAAAAAATCCCCACCCTCGCCATTGCCAGCGCCCGGTCCCGGCCTGCCCGAAACCAGGACGAAATTCCAGGGCTTGAAGTTGGCAATAGGCGTCAGGCAATTCCTCCATGTGAAGAGGAAAAGGTGTACCTTTCATCGTTTGGAGCACGGCGCGCAAGATATCTTGCCGGGTGAGCAGTTCTGGGACGGTCTCTGTGGCTCGCGCGCATTGCGCTGAAAGAATCGCGCTTGAGGCATGCAAAATCATCGGACGAGGAACTTCCCAATAGAAGCCGAAGCCTTCGCCAGAGCTATACTGGTCGATCTCCACTGAGCCGCCTCCGGTGCGCCAGAGGCAGAGACGACACATGACACGCGGTAAGTGGGTCAGGTTTGCTGACAATTCCTGCGCAAAGCGTTGAAGCTGCTCCGCATTCACGTCGAGGATCGCTGAGCGACCATCCTGTAGCCAGATGCGCTCACAGACCTGGCACTGATACAACATCCGAAACCCTACCCCATCTGAAGCTGGCTGCACCTGTTGCTCGCCAAGCATATGCAAAGAAGAGAGTTGTTCAAAAAAGTCCATCTTGTTCTCCCTTTCTGAGGAGAAAAATGCCACGTGTTCTCTCAGATAGGTGGCATTGTTTGTCTCCATTTTTTGTGCACCGAAGTCTCTCCTGCCCATGCTCCTTCTTCATGGCCTATTTCGGGAGAGATGTCTTTTGGAGTGCTTGTGATCATGGTTTGCTTCTCAACGAGGAACCGATCATGCTGGATCTGATTTCAAGACAAGAACAAAGGGGCAAGAAGAGAGAAGGGGGACTACGGGAACGGAGCGTGAAAACCAGTGAAACGTCAGGGCTTCTCATGGGTGCTCTTCGCTGCCATCGGTGAAGCGGTGCTGCTCTAGCGCCTCAGCCAGTTGAAGCAATACTGCATCGTATCGTTCCCGATGGGGAGATGGCTCTGCTTGACGAAGCAGAGCCTGGAGCCTGGTCTGCTCGCGAAATCGTTGTTGTTCTTGTGCGTAGAAACGGAGTAAGGTTGTCGTCGCTTCTTCTGTTTGATCAGCTTGAATATGAGCGAGCGCCAGTTCGAGCAAGGCGAGATGGGATTCGTGCAAGGCATAGTTCTGACGCAAGGCTTCCTCTGCCTCGTGTTCTTGCTGTTGAAAAAAGGTAGCGAGTTCTTGAATGAACGTCGGAACGGGGGACGGTTCCTGATTCTCTGGAAGGGTCATACCTACCTCCAAAAGGGTTCATGAGAGAAAAGCAACAACGTGTCGAGTGCTTTTCTGTAAAACGTTGCTTGTTCGGTTGTTCCGTGCTGGATGATCCATATCTGCGCCCCGTTGAGCAGCGCATCAGTCGCCACCTAGAGCGTGTAACGAGAAGCCGGAAGGCCAAGCGCTTGCTCAATGCGTTCTTCAATTGCACCACAATGCGGTCCCAATCAGGTGGGAGCGTGTTGTAGGCATCCGTCTGCTTGAGCCGTCGCAATGCTTCCCGTCTCCAAATGATCGTTTTGTGCTCTTGCCTGGCAATATACCCATTGGATCGTGTTCATCCCAGCGCCTCTCTCTCAGGGGAGCGTCGTTCGTCGGATCTCTGTTCTTCCTCGAAAGGAACGGGTTGGTTTCGGTCGGGAAGGCGCTCCAGGCGGCGCTGCTGAAACACGCGCAGAAATGGCACCCATTGCTGGGTGAAGGTCGCGGTTTCCTCTGGGAGCCAGAGGTTCTGGTGCCAGCGCCCGGCAAAGCTGTTCGTAGGAAGCACACGGTTGAAGGTCAGGGGACCAAGCGTGTGGAGCATCCGTTGGATGTCTTGTCCGGTTGCCTCACCGGCGCTTCCGGGTGTGTGCGCTTCAAATGCATCGATGATCTCATCCGCGACGGTGCGCCAGGTGTGTTCCAGCATGGCTTGTGCCTGCACAAATGCCGTATAGTGTGCTTGCACATGATCGACGAGTGCCAGAATCTCAGCGAATTGTAATGCTTGGGGCTCACGCTCTTCCATCTCGTCATCGGAAGAGGCGTTGTAGACCTGGATGCCTGCTCCGTTGATCCGAAAGCGGTGGTCGCTGGTCGCAATGACGGTCTGTAGATCTCATGCAAGGAAAAAGAAGGTGTTGGGGTCATCATAGTTCTCACTTTCGCAAAGAAAAGGGAAACATCTGGAAGAAACCTTTACCAGATGCTCCCTGCCGTTATTGCATATACATGCCGACAAGGGGTCGGGCTTGCGCAATGAAGGCGGCTTTCTCTGGCCCGAATTGATCGGTGGTACACTCGTGTGCCGCTTTATCTGTACGCTGCGCATCCATGCTCGTCTTTGGTTGCACCAGGGTCATCCCGATAGTCGAGGCTGGAAGGTAGGTCACACGAAACACCGGATTTTCTCCCCGGAGGATCATCTCTCTGACCTGTTGGATGTTGGCACCAGTCAGCCCTGAGCGCACATGCCCGACCTCGACAATGGCGTGATCGGAGGGACGAACCATCCCCAGGATGAGACTTCCCTCAGCGACGCCCGGCGCTATGCCGATGACAAAGGCATCGATATCCTCCAGGAACTTGTACTTGAAACCGCCCGTTGCATAGGGCGCATCCAGGGACCGGATAACCACCCCCTCTCCGCCTGCGATCTGAATCTCTTGCAGGACCGACGACGCACATCCTTTTCCCTGAACACCCAGCAGGACACTGAGTTGAGGCATGGGACTGTTTTGTTGGGCCTGAGCAATGGTTGGCGTAAGACGCGCCTCTTTGAGCAGACCCGCACCGTGCAGAGCCCGCACCAGAGGGGTCATGCGTGTACGGTACGCACACGCAGTGATATCTTCTCCCCTCCACTCCAACACGTCGAAGAGGATATAGTGGCCTGCCTGTTCGCGCATCAATCGTTCGCCATCGACGACAAACGGATGCCCCAGTCGTCGCAGCACCAATGCGCCTTCTGGCGGGGCAGAAACCCTGCGGCCTTGCCGGTTGTAGGCGTGCATCTCTGTTCCATCGAACGCAATCAAACAGCGCTCGCCGTTCGCTTTTTCGGAGACGGTATATTCCTCGCTGAAAAGCACCATCATCTGGTCAAACGTGACCGCTTTTACCAGGGCCGCAGTGTGTCGGAACAACGATGCTGTTTCACCTGTGCTTGCCACCGGTGTCCCCTGCAAGGTGGGTGTCTCTGGGGAGTTGGTGGGAGAGAGGGCTGATCCCGGCAGCAGCAAAGGCAACCCGCCTGGTTTGCCAAAGGAGGTGACAAGGGGTTCAAATGCCATCGTAGCATAGCCTTTCCCCGCCTTTTCTTGCCATTTTTTGCGCAGCAGATTCTGGGCCGCCGAGCGTGACATTTTCTTTGGTTCTTCCAGACGCAAGGCTGCCCCATAGGGACCGTGACCGCAGAGAAAGACCACTTCTGCGGTGGATGACAAGACGGCGAGATTCACTGCCTGGACCGTTTCCTCTGGTTCACTGGACTCCACAGCGATACAGGCCGTCCAGACTTTATTACTCGTGCCGGTAGTACAATGCCCGGCGATCCGGGTATCCGTGATGATCAAGTGTTTCATAGGTTCCTCCTCAAAAGAAAAAAGCGCATCCCAGAAGGAATGCACTTCGTCGAGAGCAATGCACTTCGTCGAGAGCAATGCATGAGACGAAGTTTGGGCAGATGGGCTGCTGGAGGCGCACGCGCCTGGAAGAGCGAAGCGGGAAGGTCTCTCACGAGCCTGCCAGGATGGGATCAGCGGGAACAAGGGGTTCCTCGCTCCGTTCGGGAGCGACAGGACGAACCTGCCAGACATCGACGGAAGCAGCTGATCCTCCCGATGCGAGCAAGGCTCCATTGGGCGACCAGGCCAGCGCATACACCGTTTGCCCCTGATAGGCTCTCGTGGTCCAATAGGTCTGCACATGCTGGTAATGCGCGGGATCGATGAGTTGGATCGTCCGATCATCACACCCAGCTGCCAGAAGGGTTCCATCGGGCGACCAGGCCAGCGCGTGAATCGTTGGCTCATTGGTCGTGTAGATGGAAAGAGGGAGACGCATTACACGATCCCCGGTCTGTGCATTCCAGAGGTGAACCGCCGGGTCTTCTTTTTCACAGGATGCCACCAGGCTCCCATCGGGCGACCAGGCCAGTCCATTGACGGTCGAGTGCTGCCCGAAGCTTCTCAGCGTCGGGCAGCACTCGTAGGACACCTTGCGCAGGTGGGATGTGGTGCCCTCATCGACCATCCATGCATCGGTGCTTGTGACCAGGACATCCCCTGGAAAGGTCTCGCGCAAGAGATTGCCCGCACGAACAGCGGTTTTTCGTGGCAGCGTCTGGTTCCGTGCCTTGCAGACAGCTGCGTGCAGCGCCAGGTGGACATCCGGCGCGTCAATGACAGCGACCACGCTATAGGCTGCCGTGTTGTTGATCAGCCAGACGTGATCGCTCACGTCTTCCAGTGGGAGTGGATCAGGGTGATGATGATACAAGTAGTACGTGGTCATAGAAACCTCCCTTTCGTGAAAGGATTGCTGTAGGGAAGAGAGAAAGACAGTGGATTGGAGAGGCAATCGGGACAAATCCACTTTGGGCTGCTTTAAATGACAGAACGCTTCGTGTGATAACGGCAAGAACGCGAAGAGCGGCAGCTACCGTTTCGTGGTTGAAGACCCTGGGAGATCCCAGGCAACCTCGGTTATCTGAAGGGTCCCATCCACGAATTGAACGATGCGGGTGGCTCCTGGTTCGATGAGCATCGGCAGTCCGGTTTGCCAGGCCAGTTCTTCGGCACGCTCCAGCGCTTTCTGGCAGGCGTCCCGATACTCCAGGGAATTGTTCCACCGCTCACGGGCCAGTGGCAGGAGCGTCGTACGATACTGCTGGATTTCCAACCAGGAGAGTTGGATGCCAGGCACATAGATCAGCCGTTTGGGGACTCCTTCCAGAACGATGGAGGGATCGACAACGCCGGTTCGTGATGACCAGATCCAGCCATGTTCGCTCACACGGATCGCCTGCGACCACACACCGACGACCCATCCCTCAACATACGTAGAGGGAAAGAAGGCGCTGGGCAGGTCAAGCAACGCCTGGCGTGCATTGTACCAGCATTGTCCTGGCACCGCCTGGATCTGGCGGCTGGTCTCCAATGAACAGTGGAGATTCAGAGAGTCCCCCTCGATGATAGGGAAAGCAACTTCCTCATCCGTGTGAGCGACCGATGGTTCTTCCAGACTGCGCGCAGCTTGAAATTGCAATGCCTTCGGAGGCTTGCGAGCCATCGCCAGTGCATACGCTTTTCTGCGGGCCGCAACCCATGCCGCTTTATATCCTGGATGTCCCAGGCCATCGGCCCCATGCGCCCCATCAAAGCGGACATGGGGAAACAGTGCTCCCTCCAGGGCTTCGGTTTCTGCATAGGTTCGTGTGAGACCAGCAAAGTAGAAGACCGGCGTAGACGCATCTACCAGGAGCAAGACAGAGGGGTCAACAATCAGGCCATTGATGATACTGCACCAGACATGTTCCACCATGACCACCCATGCAACTTCCTCGATCACAAACCACCCTTCGACCAGGTGTCCTCCCTCGCGAAAGAATTCGGGGAATTCGATCAGCGTCCGCCAGGCATTGACCGCACACTGATTCGGCTGCGCCTCAATCGCTGCGGCCACCTGCCGCGACAGAGGAATCAGGACGTGTTCCTGCAACGTTTGTTCCTGTTGCACCGTCATAGGTACTCCTTTCAAAAAACAAGCGCGCCATCTGCTTGATCTGCAGATGGCGCGCATCAGAGACACACCTTCTCATCGTGGCTGATACTGGATCGCCTCCGCCAAGTGATTCGCATGAATGAGATCACTCTCCGCCACATCTGCAATGGTTCGGGCAACGGCCACCATTGCATCGGAGGAGCGGGAAGACAGGCGCAATTGCTGGTAGGCGGCTTTGTACAGCGTCTGTGCCGAGCTATCCATCTTGCACCACCGGAGAATCTGCGCATGATCCATGGCCGCATTCCGCAAGGCGCATTCCCCGACGAACCGCTTCTGTTGCCACTGGTCAGCTTCACGTACCCTCGTCGCGACGATTTCTGATCCTTCCGATGCTCGCGTATCGACCTGGTGCTCATACTCGAGCCGAGGAAGCTCGACGGTGAGTGCCATCCGTTCCAGCAAAGCACGCAGGCGTTGTCGATAGCGGAGGATCAATTGGGCACTACAGAGACATTCGCGGAGACGATCTCCATACCAGCCACAGGGACAGGGCTGAAGCGTGAGCAGCAGTTGCACATCCGAGACCTGATCGAAGACCGTGGCGATTCGTTGAAGCTGCAGGGATGAATAGCCAAAACAATCGAGACGATCCAGCACAAGGATGCCGTGTCGCGCTCGTTCCAGCGACCCACTGTGGCCGCGAAGCGCCTCTTCCACCCAGGCCATAGCGTCCTGACCTTCGACGATGGGACGAACCTGCTGTTGTCCATACGGAGGCACGAGACCCATCAAGGCGCGAGCGAGCAACGTTTTGCCGGAGCCTGGCCCGCCGATGAGCGCAAGGCTGTGACCACCACACGCGGCGACTTTCGAGCGCACGTTTGGCATGGAATTGTCCAGCAATAGAGGACAAATCGGGAACAGGAAGAGCAATGGTCATGAAAAAGACCTCCTATCAAGCTTGCGTTGCATCCACAACGCGGCCTGCCCAGACCGACCAGCCTGGGCAGGGAAACACTGAAGAAGAAACATTGAGAGAGGAACCATCAGGCAGGCGTCGGCTGCTCGAAGAGCAGATACCACCCTTGCTGCCAACACGCCTCGCAGGCCCGTTTGCGGGCTTGTTGCTGGCTCGGAGCGGCAACCTGGAGGAGGGCTGGAAGGTGGATAGCATGGGTGCCTTTGTCGCTTTCGTACAACGCGACCACAGAGGCAAACCTCGCCTGATTACACTCCTTGCAAACACAGCCTTTGTCGTGCTTGACGGTCCCAGCAGGGACCAGGACCACAAATTTCACGGGGGCCAGGGCCTGCCCACACAGCTGGCACCGATCATACATCGAGCGCTGGCCGCTCGTGCGTATTTCGGCAAGAAGGAGGGGGCGACGAGCGGCCAGGTTGAAAAATCGCACCCGCTGCACATTGTGCTCGTCCTGGCAACAATGCAGGCACAGATGCCGATGTCCATCCGTTTCGCCAGCGAGCAGGGTGTGCGCACTGCCGCCAGCCTCGATAAGCCGTTCCACCAGCGCGTGCGCATCCTGGACGACACCGTGCCAGGCTGTGGCTTCGGCCTCTTGATTGGCATGTTCTTCCTCGACCTGGCTCGCCAGCGTGGCCAGTTGGTAGAGTGCTTCTGGCTGATTCTGGGCCTGATACAGTGTGTCACGCACCAGCTCATACGCGTGCCACCGAGCCAGTTTGATGCGGTCGTCAGAAGAGGGTGTTCCCCTCTGAAAACGGCGGGCATAGAGATCGGCAAGCAGACGCAAAGCCTCATCGGTCTGGGTACTGAATGCGGAAACGGGAGCAAGATTTATCGTATCTCTCCTTATGATGAGCAGAGGGAAGAAGCACAAGCAAGCGGGACGTAGCACAGGTCGATCCCAGGCGGAAGCTCCCACCATTGGAACCAATCCCCAGTGTCTGCATCAACATCTTGCTCAATGCTTCCCTCGACAAACGGAATAGCAAGCAGCGTGAACCACGCCGCAACGGTGTACCCTCAAAAGGCGGTTCTCTGTAATTGGTTTTGTTAATTAACAGCAGGTCATTCGTCATATTGAGTGATGCATGCTATCAAGTAACAGTGTTGGGAATACGTGGAAAGGTGTGGAATATGCAACCGATGAGTTCGCTGACGATGGCACTTCAACCTCCTGTCCATATCCTCAAAATGGATTCAGTACCGAAACTCATGGCAGGGGGGACCCCTGTTCTTCCGATCAATCTCATCTTGACGAGGAGAAGGGATTTTTTGCTCGCTCCAGACACAACTCTTGCATCTCTTGCGTCGGCGGCTCAATACTACGTCGAATTCTGCGCCCATCGGCGTTATGGTCTTCTTGATGTCGCTCATGAAGAATTCACCTCCTTTAAAAATGCGTTACTCGGTGAACCATTCAAGGACGCTGAGGGGAATTCGTGTACTTGAGCGGTTCACGGAAAAGAAGCTCTCGAAGAGTGGATCATATTCTCCAGTTGCTGTATGGAATTGCTTCAGATATTGCAGAGGTTTATGGAGAAACCTTCGACTGGTATCGTTACAAAGGTTCGCCTTCTCCTCCGCCTCAGACGAGCGGATATGCTCCTCCCAAACAGGGGTCACGACGCGTTCATGCGGTGCGATGGGAGCAGACCAAGATTGCTGGACTGCCTGATGAACAATTTGTGAAGCTCCTTCAAGCCGCAAAAACGCGCTGGGAGGATCATATTCCACGAGGCGATCTCGCTTTCGCTGCTGATCCAGAGAAGCAACGCGGTGCGCTCTTTTACCGAAATGTCGCACTGCTTTTTGTTCTTCGTTACGCCGGGAGTCGGCGATCAGAAGCCAATCAACTCCATATTGCAGATGTTGACCGAAAACGCCATCTCATCTCTCTCGTGACCAAGGGGCATCATGGAAAGCGCTTGCCGGTGGTCCTGTACCAATCGGTCGAACAGGCGATCTGGCTCTATGTGACCCGTTTCCGCCCTTGGGAGGCTGCATCTTCTGGCTCGCAAGAGCGCGTTTTCTTGAGTCATAGCGTGCGCAATTACGGACAGGGCTTGACCGCAGAAAGTGTTCGCGCACTCGTAGATACCTTGCGGAGCGCGCTCGATCCTCCCTGGAATGAACAACTGACTCCACACATGCTGCGTCATGCTTTTGGGTATGAATTGCAACGAATGGGAGGGCCTTCTCTTGTGACCGCCAACATGCGCCATGCCTCACTTCAATCCGGGGAAGCCTACGCTGCAGGGGCTGAAGTGTTTGTTGAGGATATTCTCTCCATGGGAAATAGACGCGTTCTCCAACTTCTGAACAATGCGCAGATGGGAAAGGAGTTCCCCTCGTGACGACCGTTTTTCAGAAGAAAGCAGAGCGCTTGAAGCGAGCCATTGAGCAACTCTCAGTCGAAGCAACCCATGTTCGGGAATTTACTCGTGCGCGCGTTCTGGAACTGGCAGGATCAGACGTGGGCTTGAAAACCTTTTATCGGGTTTTTCCAGATAAACAGTTTTTGCTCCTTCGTCAAGCGTGGCTCCATCGGCGTATTGAGGAAGCTATCAATGTGGTGTTTGCTCAGGCGTATGCACAGAGGGATGTCACCATTCAACGCATTGCTGACCTCGCCGGATGCCACGTCGGATGTGTGACCCGCCAGGCTGGTCATCAGATACAGCAGCTCCTGTTGAGCCTTCCTGACTCTCAAGAGCAAATGGTGCTGGCAATTCAACGACTCGTCGCTGCTCGTATCCCCCTCCACGAATTGACGTGGGCGCGTGTCCACGCGGAGACCGCTGAACGACCAATGAAAGCCAATGCCAGGGTTGTGCAGACGTTTCACGATGGTCGCGAAGCGCTCATCCAGTATCATGAGCAACAACGGCTCCAACGCGTTCCCAATGCAACCTACGCCTGTATCCAGGGAAAGTGGGTCAATGTTGATGAGTCGGTCTGGAGGCTTTCAAGTCGTGGAAAAACGTTGCGGCGTGATCGTCTTCGACCAGATATTGCTTCAACGGTCTGGGTGTTGCTACAAGAAGAAGCCTTGACAACTGATGTTGCCGCTGCAACGCTGGTCAATCATTATCAAATCGCGCTCGCTGTCGCGACCTTGTTGGGAGAAACCATTCCGGACATCCATGCTCTCACGTTGGCATCAATCCAGCAGGTTTGGTGCAGGTATGAGGCAGCAGTACCCGTGCGGCGACGCGTATGCACCATGCTGGTTCGTATCCTCGAAAAGCAGCTTCTCCAGGAATCCATGGAAGACTCTCATCGCCGTCAGGAATATGTACGCGCTATCCAGTGGTTACGAATGATCTGCCTCCGTCGGCCTCCCTCGGAAAAAGCCTTTCTGTCTGGGACTGAGTTCGATGCGGTTCTCGACGCATGCCTCGAAGACATTGTCCAGGGGTTAACCTATCTTCAGCACGTGGGGACAGCCGTTGGGGAAGTAAGCACCTCTATTCACGCGGAACAGGCCGAACCAGTTCCTCCACTGGGGCATCGGACTTCTGGTTCTCATCATGGCCTTTACCGGATTACGGTGTCAAAGCCTGGTTCGCTTGCAAACCGATGATCTTGCTCAGATTGGTTCCCAAGCTTTCGCTTTGGCGTGGAGACATGGGAAGGCTGGCAAAGAATCGCTTGCGGTGATTCCGGCATTGGTGGCAGAACACCTTCAACACTATATTCACATGACTGCCCCTGTCCGTGCTCGTTTGAGCACCCGACAGATCTTTCTGGTCGAGAAATTCCATGAGACGTTGGGATCGGATGACTGACAAGCGTTTTGAACTTGCCCTGGAAACGTTCGCGCGTCGGCATGCGCTGAAACGATCTGGTGCGCCGCTTCGGATCGGCTCCACCCTCTTGAGACGCACCTATGTCACGCGTGCCTTGTATGAATTGCAGAGTCTGGCGGCACTCCAGGCACAACTCGGCCATACCTGCATGAAAACGACGCTCGGCTATGCCCAATACGATCGCTATGA
>CAVTLG010000001.1:0-13549 GCA_963735495.1 uncultured Chloroflexia bacterium | reverse complement strand
ATGACACAAGTCATCTACTTGCCCAGGTTGTGCGTGCCCACCGTGAGAGCAGAGGACTCTCATTAGGGGGCCTGGCTGAAAAGGCTGGCATCTCCAAGGCCAGCCTGTCCAAAATTGAAGCCGGACAGGGCAATCCTTCCCTTGAGATCCTGAGGCGCATTGCCGATGCCTTGAGTGTACCGACCGGTGCCCTGTTGGCAGAGGAAAATCGTCCACAATTACATGTCATTCACAGCGGTGAGGGACAGATCGTTACATCCGATTCCGGGCTATCCATCCGTCACCTGCTTATTGAAGGTCGCAATCATCGCACCACCATCGAGGAGTTGCTCCTGCCAGCACAGACGACCTACCGCTCTCCTGCTCATTTACCTGGCACGCTGGAATTCCTGCACTGTCTCGTGGGAGATCTGCGCCTGGGGCCGGCAGGTCAGGAAGTGCAGTTGCAGCCGGGAGACGCTGTCTGGTTCTCTGCCGATCTCCCCCATACCTACAGTTCTGTGAGCGGGGCACGGGCACTTTCAGTTATCCTGTATCCGCCTGCGGCTCTCGGCGTCTCGCCGTAGGTCCGACCTCTTCTCGTCCATTGTTTCAAGGCGACTAGTTTCGAAAGGCAACGCATATGCACGATCAACGTGAACGCTTTCTGATCCGCTATTTGCATGATTTTGCTCCATTCACCGTGGCACGAGCCTCTGGTTCGTGGATCGAGACGACAGACGGTCAACGTCTTCTCGACTTCACCTCTGGACAAATCTGCTCAACCATCGGCCATAATCACCCCCGGATTTGCAGTGCCGTGCAGCAATCACTCGAAGATGCGATCCACCTCAACTCGAAGATGCTCTCTGAACCGGTGCTTGCCCTGGCAGAACGGCTCGTTCGAGCTTCTGCCACCCCATCTCAACAAGGTACTTCTCCTCAATACCGGAGGAGAGGCCAACGAGAGTGCATTACGTATGGCCAAGATGTACACAGGACGGTTCGAGGTGGTTGGGTTGAGCAGAGCGTGGCATGGCTTACTGGCTGGGGTTGCTTCGCTCAACCTGGTGGAGGGTCATGCGGGCTATGGTCCGTTGATGCCTGGTACCCTCACCATCCCTGCCCCCTATGCGTACCGCTGCCCTATCCGTCATTGCAACGGCACCTGCGACTGCTCGTGCTTAGAAGCTGGCTTTGAGACGGTTGAACAACAGTCGGTAGGAGCGCTGTGTGCGGTGATTGCTGAGCCAGTGTTGTCGGCAGGAGGGATCATTGTCCCACCACCTGATTACTTCCAGCGCTTACGCAAACTGTGTGATAATCATAACATGCTCCTGATTCTCGACGAAGCCCAAACGGGCTTTGGCAGGTTAGGCAGAAGGTTTGGCTTCGAATTGTATGGAGTCGAACCCGATATTGTCTCGTTTTCCAAAACACTTGGTGGCGGTATTCCTCTTGCAGCGACGGTCACGACTTCAGCCATCGAGGAGGAGTGCTATAACAAAGGCTACAATCAAAGTACCTCACATGCCTTCGATCCACTTCCTGCTGCCGTTGGCCTCGCCGTCATCGAGGTCATTGAGGAAGAGTTGCTGGTGGAGCAGGCACGGCAGCGCGGAGAGTACCTGATGGCGCGCTTGCGAGAGCTTCAGCAACGTCATGAGTCGATAGGTGATGTACGAGGACAAGGGTTGCTTGTCGGGGTGGAGTTGGTAGAAGATCGTGTCACCAAACAACCAGCTACGGCGCTGGCGAAAGCAGTCGGGAATGAATGCCAGCGCTGCGGGCTCTCCATGACGACGCGCAAGAACTATTTCCGCATGGCACCCCCGCTGTCGATCTCTGAAAGTGAGATTGATACCGCCATAGAAATCTTCGATCACGCGCTGACAACGGTCCTGGCATCCCGCTCGTCGCGTTCCTCGTGATGTGAGAGAAGCGCAACTTATCTTTTTGCTAAGCGTAATAGAAAGTGCAGAGATCATTTTCTCATGTATCTCATCTCTATAAAACATGCGAAACAAAAACAGTTATAGCTTAAAAGGGAGACAAGCATGATCTTCAGTCCATTCGGAGGATTTCTATCGCTTAGCAGGTTTGGTTCGCCGATCATCACAATTCTGGCAGTCACCTTCTGGGTCTGGGTACTCGTAGATTGTGTGCTCAAAGAACCTGCAGATGGCAACGATAAAGTTGCCTGGGTGCTGATTATCCTCTTTGTCCCACTCGTAGGTGCTCTGCTCTACTACTTTCTCAGGCGACCCGAGCGCGTCAAGGCCGTAGGACGCTAGAGTTTCCATCCTCACGAGGAAAACGTCGGGCAACCAGGTAGGGACGTGTCCCATCGGCGCGAACTTAGGAACTGCTGAGTGACATCGCCAACCGGGTAGAGGCGTGTCCTGGCAACCGCCCTGGCGGGTTTTCAGAGAGCAAGGGATGGCTCTCGTGAGGCCCGGGGTGCACGCAAGGTGACGCCCCTACCCAGTTGTCCTCGGTGGTACGGAGCCAGGAAAGGCGGCAATCTTCCCGGTATTTCCTTTTTTGCATCTGATACATCTCCCTCTAAAATCATCCATTCTTAAGTTCGCCCCCACCCTTTTTCCCTGCCGTTTTTTAACCACACCGAAACTGCAGCTCACTATTATCAGGTACTTGATATCAGGTTCCTGATAATTTGTGGTATACTACTGGCAGAGCGCCAGCAAATCATCCTCAGGGAGAGGGTGATTGAGGGTGTCTTTCTGCGAGGGAAACCTGAAAAGAACAAAACGCATGCGCGCAAGTGTCTCGCCAGATGTTACCTCACATGTCACAAACATCACGGACCAGAGAGTGACGAGGGAAAATATGCATGAGTTGGATGGGGATACCACTCCTACACCGGCACAAAGCCGACCAGGTGCAGAAGATGGAGCAACAGAGCAGTTAGCAGGAGGTTCTCTCTCTTTGCTGAGCCTCACGGCCTCGCGTATTCACGGGGTTAAACAGGCTCTACGCCGTGCTGTCGATATGGCGCTCCATGATATTGAGCTTACGGGCGCACAGTATGGTGTCTTATACGAGCTGCGTGGGGGTGTACAACGCTCTGCCGCTGAAATCGCACAACGTCGTGGTGTGCGACCACAAACATTGACCGCGATACTCGATCACCTGCAGTCACGGGGACTACTTGAACGCTCACCACATCCAACGAATGGTCGCATGCTTAGCGTGTCTCTGACGCCGCGCGGACATGAGGTGTTGACGGAGTGTGATCAACGCGTGCACAGGATCGAGCAGCAGATGCTGAGCGGGCTAAATCAGCAGGAACTGAGCCAGTTCGCGAATCTCTTAGGACGCTGCCTCCAGAATCTGGAGCCGGGAGACACCCACCTCCCATAGCCTGAAGGCATATGGGTTATCCAGAAAGGATTTTTGATGAAAACCGCCTCACAAGATGAACGAGTGCAAACGACATCGCGCATTAATAGACCGGTTGGACCGCACTATAAATGGATCGCGCTGACGAATACCACTCTTGGCGTTTTAATGGCGAGTATCGATGCAAGTATTGTCTTGATTTCTTTACCGGCAATCTTTCGGGGCATTCGCATTAATCCACTCGCGCCCGGTGAAACGAACTATTTTCTCTGGATTCTGATGGGATACATGGTCGTAACGGCAACGTTGCTCGTCACATTTGGGCGCATCTCTGACATGTTCGGGCGTGTCAGATTCTACAACCTGGGCTTCGCCATTTTTAGCGTGGGCAGTATTCTGCTCTGGTTGACGCCTGGGACTGGCAACGCTGGAGCGTTGGAGCTGATCCTTTTCCGCCTGGTCCAGGGTATCGGAGCGGGTTTCCTTTTTTCCAATAGTGCAGCCATCATCACCGACGCGTTCCCGGCGCATCAGCGGGGTCTCGCGCTGGGCATTAACCAGATCGCGGCTATTCTCGGCTCGGTGATTGGACTGATCCTGGGTGGTATTCTCTCGTACTTTAGTTGGCGGCTCGTCTTCCTGGTCAGCGTGCCAGTAGGCATCATAGGCACGATATGGGCTTACCTGATGCTACGCGAGGTATCAACGGTCCGTGAGCACGCCAAAATCGACTGGCCTGGCAACATAACGTTTGCGCTCGGTTCCACCATTCTCTTGCTCGGTATCACCTACGGTATTGAGCCTTATGGTGGTGCACCAACCGGCTGGGGCAATCCGCTGGTCATTGGCGCCTTAACGCTTGGCATTATCCTACTGGCGGCGTTCATCTGGATCGAACTGCACGTAGCAGATCCCATGTTCCGTTTGGCGCTCTTTAAGATCCGTATGTTTGCAGCTGGCAATGCAAGTAGTTTTCTCGCCAGCATCGCCCGTGGTGGCTTACAGTTCATGCTCATCATCTGGTTACAGGGTATCTGGCTCCCGCTGCACGGCTATAGCTACGAGATCACACCACTCTGGGCTGGCATCTACATGTTACCATTGTTGGTTGGCTTTGTGCTGATGGGTCCAACCAGTGGTTGGCTCTCGGACCGCTTTGGGGCGCGTCTCTTCTCGACCGTCGGCATGCTCCTGCAAACGGTGGGTTTTCTCTCGTTGACGATCCTGCCCGCTAACTTCGACTATATCTGGTTCGCGATCCTGCTGTTTATACTGGGTGTTGGTCAAGGCATGTTCTCTTCACCGAACACGTCATCCGTCATGGGTAGCGTACCCGCGGATCAGCGGGGCGTGGCATCTGGCATGCGCGCGACCTTCCAGAACTCTGGGTCGCTGGTCAGCATCGGTGTATTCTTTAGTTTGATTACAGCCGGTCTGGCTGCATCTCTGCCTGTAACGCTCTTCGGCGGCCTGACAAAGCAAGGGGTACCAGCAACAGTCGCCACCACGATTGCCCATCTACCACCCACGTCGGCGCTCTTTGCGGCCTTCCTGGGCTACAATCCGATGAAAACGCTGTTGCCCTCGCAGGTCCTGAATGCATTGCCGTCAGCCAACCAGGCCGCGCTCGTGGGCAATACCTTCTTCCCGAACCTGATCTCGACACCGTTTATGCAGGGCTTGCACGCGGTCTTCTTCCTTTCGGCGGCTATGTGCCTGATTGCGGCGCTCACTTCGCTGCTACGAGGCAAACAGCAAACGCCTGACCAGGAAACGGGTGAGGCAGACATCGTTGTGGAAGAACGATCATCAACCTCTGTGGCATCAGATTAAAAAGAGGCTCTTCGTCCATTGGGGAACCCGGGTAGGGGCGTGTCCTTGCGACCATAGCACGAGCGATGCGTCTCGATCCATAACGTGCAATTGGGGAAACTGGATAGGGGCGTCACCTCGCGTGCGCCCTGGGGGCGGTCGCCAGGACACGCCCCTACCCAGTTTCCCGGTGTTTCCCCTAGAAAAGTGGTTAGCAGTGCCATTGGAGAGGATTGACAATGTGGAGCTGATGAGGCAGTTAGTAGAAGTGGCTGCATCTATGTGACAACTCTCCACACGCTGCCGGTCGGAAAGATATAGTCGTTGAAGACCTCCGGGCGCATAGTTATACTGTATCCGGGTGCCGTCGGTGGCATATAGTGTCCAGCGCGAATAACGACTGGATCAAGAAAGAACTCGTGCAAATGATCGACATACTCGACCACACGATCCTCTAACGACGCGCTCACAGCGATATAATCGAAAAGCGAGAGATGCTGCACGTATTCACAGAGTCCCACACCTCCGGCATGGGGACAGACGGGCACGCCAAATTTCGCCGCCAGCAGGAGGACAGCCAGCACTTCGTTGACGCCTCCGAGACGACAGGCATCGATCTGACAGAAGCCGATAGCTTGCGACTGGAAGAGTTGCTTGAAGATGATCCGGTTCTGCACATGCTCGCCTGTCGCTACACGCACAGGAGCAACGGCACGCGCAATAGCGGCATGCCCCAACACATCATCAGGACTGGTCGGTTCCTCGATCCACCACGGATTGACGACGGTCAATCGCTGCATATTGGCAATAGCCTCGTCGACATCCCAATTCTGATTGGCATCCATCATCAGTCTGCGCTCAGGTCCAATCTCGCTGCGCAGCAACTGTGCGCGGCGTACATCATCCTCAATATGCGCACCAACTTTCAGCTTGAAGTGCGTCCAGCCCAGAGCAAGCGCTTCCCGGCACAAGCGGCGCAAGGTATCGTCACTATAACCTAACCAGCCCGCAGAGGTCGTATAGGCGGGATAACCGTCGCGCAGCATCTCCGCCTCACGCGCAGCCTTCGTCGGTGCCTGCCGGTGCAGCAAGTCCAGGGCCTCGGTCGGTGAAAGCACGTCGCGCATGTAGCGAAAGTCCACACAGCTCACCAGTTGCTCCGGCGTCATATCGACCAGCAGCTTCCATATAGGCTTCCCTTCAACCTTCGCATACAGATCCCAGACCGCATTGACCACAGCCGCCGTCGCCAGGTGTATCGCGCCTTTTTCCGGGCCAATCCAGCGCAATTGGCTATCGCCGGTAATAGCATGCCAGAAAGCTCCCATATCCACGGTGAAGGACTCCAATGTATGCCCAACAACCAGCGGGATCAGCGCTTGAATGGCGGCAACGCAGACTTCATTGCCGCGCCCAATGGTAAAGGTCAAGCCATGTCCCGCCAGACCATCTGGACGATCAGTATGTAAAATAACGTAGGCCGCCGAATAGTCAGGATCGACATTCATAGCATCCGAGCCAGCCAGCGTTCGCGAGGTGGGAAAACGAATATCATACGTCTCGATGTGGGTAATGGTTGTTGGCATCATAGCTCCTTTTTTGGCGCTTCAGCGGCGAGCAGGCGTCGCCGTACTTCCTGACGGTACGCAGTCAGGGCACTCTCCACATGCACCTGAACAGCCCGAGCCGCTACCTCAGATTGCCCGTCTCTAATGGCCTCGAAAACAGCCTCGTGCTGTTCGGCTGAGAGGCGTAACGAGCCAGGCGCACCTCCAGTCATGAACTTGACCGCCCAGCGTTGTAACTGCAAGATGCTATCAATGGTTTCGACAAGAAAGGGATTGTGTGTGGCACGAGCAATCGTCAGGTGAAATGCATCATCGCTGGCGAGAAATGCTTCCCATGCTTCAGTATCAGCATACGAGCGGCCAGCGCTGACGATTTTCGCCAACTCCCGCAGCTCTGGCAGAGTAATCTGTTCCGCAGCCAATTTCGTCGCCAGCATTTCCTGCATCACGCGGAACTCAAAGAGAGACTGCATATGCTCCGGGTCAACGGACAGAGAGAAGCGTAGAGCGGAACCGGCCAATACATGCGATTTTCCTGCCACGTAGACGCCGACCCCTTTGCGTGCCGCTACCAGTCCAGTAGCAGTCAAATATTTTATTGCCTCGCGTACGATACTGCGACTGACACCCAGCTGCTCACCAAGTCCCAGCTCGGTCGGTAAGCGATCACCAGATTTCATGCCTGTGCTCGTGATAAATTCGACAATCTTTTCAGCCACAATCTCATATTGAGGCCGGTATGCTGGGATGGCAGATTTAGCATGCACATCATGCGTATTACTCTTCACCAGTCCTCCTCCTACCCAAAATAGCCTATTGGCAGCACGTATTCATAGCATAAATACGACACAAATACCCAGAAAAATAGCCTCTGGGCATACTAGCGAAAGTACAGCTAGAGGTAATTGTACTCAGAGTACGCATATTTTACAAGAGGCTGGCATAAATTTCGGGAGGGTGAAACATCGGGGAACCGGGTAGGGGCGTCACCTCGCGTGCGCCCTGGGCGCTTGTATCGTGGCCTCCAGGGCACGCCCTAACCCGATTTTCCTCTCATAGACGGAGAGCCAAATTTTTTTCGAATGTGTTTAACACATATAGCCCAGTTAAATTCGGGTGCCGTATCGCTGATCTCGCCCGTTACCTGCACCAACCCACCAAAGCAAACGGTCGAGATCGCGGTAGGACGAGGGTTTTCCATTCATCCTCGTCCCACTTCTAGAAACAGCAAGAGAAAATATACTATGCCTGACTTTGGGAGACCGTTGCTACATCCAGGCCAGTCAATGCTGCACTTATCTTCCAGATCTGCTCTTGCCAGGCAGTGTCATAGGAAAGAGGAACGGTTGTCTTCTCTCGACGCTGATCAAAATATTTGCCAGTTATGCCCTCCAGGTCCGGCGACGTCGCCAGGTAGAGCGATGTCTGTGCTCCTTGCTCCGGTGTGCTGAACAAACGTTTGAGGATACCGGTTAGTGCTCGTGCATACGATGGTATGCCCCTATCGATTTGCTGCGTTCCTACGTAGTCAGGATGCAAACAATTCACTGTGACACCCGTTCCCGCAAGTTGTCGGGCCAGATCATAGGAAAAAAGCAGCAATGCAAGCTTGGCTTTCGCATACGCTTGCCTCTTTGCATAGGTCTGCTCGCTCTGCAAATCATCCAGGTTGAGACCGCGAGCCTGGCTATCCGAGGAGGAGACATTGACAATGCGCGCAGGCGCACTCGCCTTGAGCGTTTTAAGCAGCAGGTTGGTGAGGAGAAATGCCGCCAGGTGATTGACGGCAAAGGACATTTCAATTCCGTCACGACTCACCTGGCGTTCTGGAAAGATCTTCCCCGCATTATTTATCAGCACATTGATCTGAGCATAGCGTGACTGCATCTCCTGAGCCTCCTGCCGAACTTCCTGCTGCGAAGAGAGGTCAGCCAGAAACAAATCGATCTGCTCATTCCCACTGCTGCGTTTGATTTCGCGTTGAGCCTCCTCGCCGCTGGCACGATCCCGGCAAATCATGACGACCTGTGCCCCCATTCTGGCGAGTCCCAGGGCGGTTTCCTTCCCGATGCCTGAACTAGAGCCGGTCACAATGCAGGTCTTCTCTTGCATGAGCATAGGCATCCAAAATCCTTTCAACACATCCATACGCCTTCAGGCGATGGAAGGAAAGATTGCAGGGATTTATACCTTTCCTCCACCAAAGCGTTTCAACAAAGCATCGGTATACACGCTGGCGTAAGGCAACCTGACCGTGACTCCACGATAGGCCTGTATCAACAGGTAGACCCAGAGTAGCCCAAAGACGATGCCGAGCAGCGTGGCTACAGTACCAAACACAAACCCAAACAGCCCACCGATGAGAAAGATGCCAGAGGTGATACCAACAATCAATTTCAATATCGTGTAGACGATAAAGAACGGCCCAAACACGACAATCGATTGCGCCGCGTTATAGCGCACAAAGCTATTCTTCCGCTCCAGAAAGAAAAACACCAGGCCTGAAAAACAGATAAACAGGTAGCTCAATAACGCTTCCATGCGAGCAGTCATGCCTAGAGAGGTAGGGCTATTCGCCCCGGCATTTTTCCCGCCCACGCCTCCAACGCTCTGTGGCGGCTGATAGGTGTTATATTGCTGCTGCTGCTGACCACCTGAAGCATATTGTTGCTGTTGACCCTGTTGACCATAGACATAATTAGGATCACTGCCTTGATAGCCTGCGCCTGACTGCTGGGCACCACTTGACTGACTATAAGATCCATAAGGATCATCAGCCGGATTGGGCGGCGTATATCCTGTATACCCACCATATTTTGACGGATCAGGGTTCTGGCCCTGGTTCGGACTTGTACTCATCAGAGCAACTCTCCTTCTTTGAAAGAAACACGCGTCTACCATTTATTACGCCCCAACTCAGGAAAGGTTAGACATGGCCGAGCGCCTTGATTTTTACGAGATTTTTATGCTACACTTCTCTTCAGCGCGGCAAATCCTGTTTCTTACTGTCTCTTTGCGCAAAAAATAGCGCATTCCCTACACAACGACGGAGGTGTCATTTATCAGCAGAGCACACACGCGCATCTCTTACTCCCACTCTCAGGTTCTGGCATAGCTCGCTGACTGCATGAAAGGCGCGCAAGGATTTGAACGGAGGTTGAGCTGATGAAAAAGTCGAGTCCCCTGATTACAGTGGCATCCCGTATCGACCGTTTACCACTACTCTCCTGGCATCGCAAGCTCTCTCTTGTATTGGGCATCGGTGCTTTCTTTCATTTTTATACTATTTTTCTTGGTGGCTTGCTTGCAATCACACTGGCTCCTCTGTTCCGGCTGAATACGATACAAACAGCGCTTATCATAAGCGCGGGCTTCATCGGTATGTTTAGCGGTGCCACTCTTTTCAACACGATTTTGCACTACACCAGCCGCCGCAGCATGTACCTTGTGACGCTCTTGATCACTTCCAGCGCTAATCTCGCCGGGGCGTTTGCTCCCAATTATAGCTGGTTTATCCTACTACGTTTGCTAGCTGGAGTTGGTGTGGGAGCGGCTCTATCCCTGACCGATATCTATATCAGTGAAATGTTCCCTGAGCATGCGCGTAACCGCTATCTAGCATGGACCTACGCGCTCGGTTTTTGTGGCGCACCCGTAGCTGCCTTCGTGGGACAATTCGCCCTCGACCTCGATATACTATCACTGCCCGGCTGGCGCTTCCTGCTCGCATTTGGCGCATTAGGTGCGCCACTTATCTGGTTCTTGCGCACGAAACTCCCTGCATCGCCTCGCTGGTACGAAATCCGCCAACGCAGCAGCGCCGCACACGCAGCACTTAATCAGATTGAACTCCAGGCCATGCAGGAACTGGAGTTGGAGCAACTGCCACCCCCAGTTGATGTCGTGCCTGAAATACCCACGAGCTCGCTCTCCGCCGCAATATTCACCAGTGTCTATACGAAACGCATAGCGATGCAGTGGATAGGTCAGTTGCTACAGGTCATTAGCTATGGCAGCTTTGGATCGCTGGCCTTCGCGATCCTGCTGCAAAAAGGCTTCAGCAGCACAACTATCCCCATCTATGCGGCGTTGATTTTTGTTGGCTATCCTTGCGGATCACTGCTCTCGGTCTTCTTGATAGAGCGTTACAGACAGCAGTGGCTTCTGCTGGGCAGCGCGCTATTAGTAATCATCGTCTGTTTGCTCTTCGGCCTGGCCACAGCCTTCCCCTTCATCATTATTACAGGCATCCTGCTGACCGCGAGCAGCAATGTTTTCGCGAACGTCTTCCATATCCACCAGCTAGAGCTTTTCCCTGAGCAGATACGCGATCCTGTTGTAAATATCGGTCGTAGTCTGAATTACCTCACAAATAGCATACTCCCATTCATTGTATTACTGGCACTACAACGCCATGGATCGACAGGAATTTTCGTCGTCGCGGCAGCCCTCCTCGGGATTATCTGCCTTTTCAGTATCCTCACGCAGGCTATTTAAAACGCAGTATCAGTATTTTGTAAGTATATTAGCTATTTTTAAGAGAAAAACGTTATATCTGAGAATGTGAATATTTATCATAAACAGTGTAAATATTTCTTCCTTCCTGTATTTTCATACAACCAACAGACAGATTGAAACGTGTTGAAGACAACAACCAATAGTGTAACGAGACGACTCAGGCAAGGAGGACGACATGTATCAGTATATGGACCACAAAGAAGCATTCGAATTGTTACGGAAAGCAGGCTTTAGCCATGCGGAAATTGATCGCATCGCACGCTTCCGCAGGCATTTTACCGTCGGTGAAATGGATCAAACGCCTACCGAACACCGCCGCCTTGAGTTTGTCCGCTGGCTATTCCAGACTGGCAAGCTGACCGATCAAGCTCATTGAAGCTGTGCGCCAATAGATACGCAGAGCAATACGGATCTCTCTGCAGCCAGTCATAGCAATAGGCGAAGACAGCGTCAAGCTTGCTCTTCGTCTATTCACGTTGTACCTGGATCAACTCCTCCTGGCAAATAGATGTTACCACGCTCCACGCCTCCCTTTGCAATACAGGCTGCCGAGAGTCTATAATGGACAGAGCGTCAACGCCTATTTTCAGCTAAAAAGGAAGGCTATAATGACAGTACCATCACACATGACCCAGGAAATTACTAGCGAGCAATATACACCCAAAAAAGCTGATAAATTCAGCTTTGGACTCTGGACCGTTGGTAATCAGGGCCGTGATCCGTTCGGAGATTTTGTGCGCCCGGCCCTCAATCCAGTGGAGAGTGTCAAGAAACTCTCAGAACTCGGTGCGTGGGGCATTAATCTTCACGATAATGATCTCGTGCCATTCAATGCCACACCTGCCGAGCGCGACCGCATTGTACGTGAGTTCAAGCAAGCCTTGCATGATTACGGCATGATCGTGCCGATGGCTACGACGAACCTCTTCTACCATCCTATCTTCAAGGATGGCGCATTTACCGCTGTCGATCCCAGCGTGCGCGCGTTCGCGCTCCAGAAAACGATGCGGGCTATCGATCTCGGTGTAGAACTCGGTGCATCCACCTATGTCTTCTGGGGCGGACGCGAGGGTGTCGATAGTGAGGCAAGCAAAGATCCTGTCACAGCCCTCAAGCGCATGCGTGACGCGCTTAACTTTTTGAGCCAGTATGTCATTGATAACGGCTATCATCTGCGCCTGGCCTTAGAGCCAAAACCCAACGAGCCACGTTCCGATACCTATTTTGCGACCATCGGCCACATGCTCGCCTTTATCTATACCCTCGACCATCCAGAGATGATCGGCGTCAATCCTGAAGTAGCTCACGAGCATATGTCAGGTCTGAACTTTGTGCATGGGGTAGCGCAGGCCCTTGAAGCCGGGAAACTTTTCCATATCGACCTCAACGATCAGAAGGGTCCTCGTTTTGACCAGGATCTCCGTTTTGGCAGTGAGAGCATCAAGAGTATGTTCTTCCTGGTACGCCTGCTGGAAAATAACCACTATGACGGACCGCGTCACTTCGACGCCCATGCGTATCGCACTGAAGATGTACAGGGAGTATGGGACTTCGCGTCCGGCTGTATGCGCACCTATAACATCCTCAAGGCCAAGGCGCAGCGCTTTGATGCCGATCCCGAGGTGCAACAACTGCTGAAGACGATTAACGGTGGCAATGCGGAACACCAGTCCTTGCTAGAGCAGGTTCACAACGGCTACAGTAAAGATCTGGCGCAAAAGCTCAGGGAGACGGTCTTCGACGTCGATGCGCTGGCACAACGCGGCTACCAGTATGAGAAATTGGACCAACTGACGGTCGAGCACATTCTGGGCGTCCGTTGAGATCCTGCATAGATCTTCGTGTTCATCCTCACGTATAATAAAACGACCATCGCAGAGGAGCTAAATCTGCGATGGTCGTTTTATTATGCTTGTGGCATGCTTCCAAGGAAGGAGATATTTATGACAGTGCAGACCGTGCTGGCGGCAATACTGTTAAGCGGCGTTCTGCTGCTTATTATTACGCGTCCGAGAGGCTTGCATGTCGCCTGGTCAGCAGGTATCGGGGCGCTCCTGTCACTTGTGCTGGGCCTGCTTTCAGTGCATTTATTAACGACAATATTTAATACGACATGGGATGCATGCGCGACCTTAATCTCGCTCTTCTTACTCTCAGAAGCGCTGGATAGCAATGGCTTCTTCACCTGGGCTGCACTGCGCCTGGCACGTTGGGGACGCGGCTCAGGCTGGTTGCTCTACGGTCTCGTGTTATTGCTCACGACCGCCGTAACCGCGCTCCTGGCCAACGACGGAGCCATCTTAATGCTC